>CAVRAI010000001.1:0-509910 GCA_963718915.1 uncultured Chloroflexia bacterium
GTGGCGAGGCATGCCGCAGCCTGAAACGTTTGGTGTGAGTTAGGCGCTCGTGCACAGGGAGCAAGTAGAAAGGAGGCGCCACAGTGGCAGACTGAGGGAAAGACCAATTCCTCGAAAAGGAGGCCCTCAGATGCTCGATGTGGACACCTTCCTAACGACAGTCTACGTGTTGGTGGACGAGTACGACAAGACCGCCTTGCCGCCCGACCCGCCGACGCCTGGCCCCGCTCCGGCGCTCGCGCGCAGCGAAGCCTTGACGTTGGCGCTCTTCGCCCAATGGGGCCTGTTTGCGAGTGAGCGGGCCTTCTACCGCTATGCCGAGCGCCATTTGCGCCCGGCTTTCCCGACCTTGCCCGCGCGCAGCCAGTATAACCGCCAGGTGCGCCGCCTGAGTGCCGCCTTGATCGCGGTGGGCATCGCGGTGGGCCAGTGGGTCGCGGCGCGGCTGCGCGGCGCGGCTGCGCGACACGCTGGCGGCAGCAGGCGGAGCAGGCGGAGCGGACGATGCCTACGAAGTGGTCGATAGCCTGGGGGTGGCGACGCGGCATAACCAACGCCGAGGACGCGGCTGGTTGCCGGGCCAGGCGGCGCGGGGCTACTGCAATCGGCTCGGCTGGTACGTCGGTTTCCATGTGCTGACCGTCGTCACGCCCCAGGGAATCCTCACCGGCTTTGGCATCGCGCCCGGCAACAGCGCCGACCAATGGCTCGCGGAGACGTTGTTCGCCGCCCGCCACCACCCGCACTCCCGCTGGCCCGAGGTGGGCCAGCCGCACGCGCCGCACGCGCCGCACGCGCCGCACGCGGCGCAGTGGTATCTGGCCGATACCGGCTTTGAGGGCGCCCGCTGGGTCACGCCGTGGCGCACCCAGTACCAGGCGCGCGTCCTCATCCCGCCCAAGCGGGGCACCGAGCGTCAACGCCCCGTGCAGCCCTGGTCCCACGCTGCGCGCCATGCCTTTGCCCGCTGCCGCCAGATCATCGAGAGCGTCCATGACAAGCTCCTGCACACCTTCGGCCTGGAGCATGAACGCCCCCATGCGCTGCCGGGGTTCCGCGCCCGCCTCGCCGCGCGGGTGACGCTCCATAATCTCTGTTGTTGGCTCAATTACCAACTCGGACGTCCTTTGCTCGCTTTTGCTGATCTGATCGACTGGTAAGGAGTGCCCAGATAACTCACACCAAACGTTGAAGGCTGCGGCTAATTTCCCAGCCCCATTCGCCGTAGCGTTCACGCTACGGTCGGCCCCCAAGGACAACAATCCAAACGAAATCAGTATCAACTCTTGCGCCACCTCGGAACCCGCCCAGGGAACTTTTCATCGCCCAACTGGTGACAGACATCTTTCAGTCGCTCGTAGGCTCCCAGCCATTCCAGATCGGCCAGCGTTTCCTTCACTGGCACATCCTCGCGCAGCGTCGCCAGATTGCGGAAAAGCAGCGCCTCAGCCTGGTGCTGCGTCAGGCTCTCGGCCAGCCGTGCCGCGCGGCTAGCCGCGATAGCCGAGATCCCCCAGGTGTGCGGATCGGCGGGGATCGCCTCAAGGTGCTCGTATTGTGCCAGCACGGCCGCCGCGGATTTTTCACCCCAGCCTGGGATGCCGGGGAAGCCGTCGGCCGCATCGCCCACCAGTCCCAGCCAGTCGGGGATCGACTGCGGGCGCACGCCAAATTTCTCCACCACGCCCGCTTCATCGATGAGCATATTGCGGCGGCGATCCCAGCCAACGATGCGGTTTCCCGAGACCAGCTGGGCCAGATCCTTATCTGGCGAGCAGAGCACGATCTGTTCGACCGCAGCGTCGTTCTTGAAACGGGCGGTGGCGCTGGACAGGACGTCGTCGGCCTCGAACTCCACCATTGGCCAGACCACCAGCCCAAGCGCGGAAACGGCCTCTTCGGCCAGCGAGAACTGGGCTTTCAGGTTGGAGTCAACGCCCGCGCCGGTCTTGTAGCCGGGATATTGGCCGTTACGGAAGGACTCGATCACGTGATCGAACGCGCAGGCCACATGGGTGACGCCCGGCGTGGTCAACAGCATCAGCAGGCTGCGTAAGAGGCCCAGCGTGGCGCCGACCTCGCGCCCATCCGGCGCCTTGCGCGGCGGCGCGCCGAAGTGGCTGCGAAACAGCTCGTAGGTCCCATCCACCAGGTAGATCTTCATAGTGTCTAGTGTCTCCTTCCTTTCGGAAGCGTACTCCACAGATATTCTCCCAGAGGAAAAGGAAGGCGGAAACGCAGAGGAGACGAGGACGCGAGGCCTCACTCGCCTCCCGGCCGCAAGCGCTTTGGGATTCCAGCATATCCGCTTCGCACATTGGACGAGCCTGCGCCAGCCTCTTGCGCCCGTGATGAGGATACGGTATGCTTGGTCGCAGCTACCGTCCAGGCACAGGCCGCGACTGAGTCCGCGCACCCAACGCATCCAGCATCTCGGCCGGCTACATGAGGGAGAGACAGATGACGATGGGACACGCCAGGCGTCGATTGCGGTATATCGCGAGAACGGCTATGCTTTGCCTCACGCTTGCTGTCTCTGGGTGCGCGGCTGTTGGGAGTGCGAGGGCGACGACGAGCGCCAGCGCCATTCCTTCAGCGAACGCCGCCACCCCCACCACGATCCCGCACCCAATTGCCGCCTTCACCTGCGACGCTGACAGCCTGCCGGTCCGGCCCGCCAATACGCGGACAAGCTGCTCGGTCGGCACACAGTTTGGTGTGGAGGTACTCCACGCTACCTACGCCACCGCCGCCGGGTCGCAGCCAAGCGTTGATGAGAGCGATCTCATCACCTCAGGCTGGAGGGTCGCCACGGCAGCGCATGGCGACGGCGCCGTGACGAGCCAGGGATACAGCGTCTACCTCTATCAGAGCGCCTGGTTCGTCTTCGAGTGGACCGGCAACAGCAGCGGCAGCTTCAAACTCACCGTCCAGACAAGTGTTCCTCCCGGCGCAACACCTATCTCCTGCGGCAAGACACCACCCGTAGGCAGCGGTCGCCTCAAGGGCATCGTCCTTCCGGACGGCGCGTTTATGGTAGCGATTCTGGGAGCCAGTGCGTCGTTCGCGCCCGTCTGCGCCGACGATGTACAGCATTTCTATGAGGCTTTGCTGCCAGCCGCTGGTTGGCATATGGACCAGCCTTTTGCCAACATCAGTTACGGTCCTGGGGCGACGCAGGTGAAATCGGCGGTCATCACGCGCGGCAGTATCAAAGCCACCGTCACCATCGCAGGGTATCCCGGCACCCAGACCCTCATCCTCATCACTATCAAGGGATAGGCACCGATAGGAGCCGATAGGAGCAGGCGCAGCGGGCTATGTTAGCTCTTGCCGCCGAACGAATCAGACCAGCGGCGCACCCACTCCGTCTGCGCATCCAGCAGCGAACGGGTGGTCGAGCTCCACAGGTCAACCAGCCCTTCGTCGGGCTGGTCGGCGGATGCCTTGCCGCGCGCCTGTCCCTTGGTCGTCTCTCTCATCACGTCGAACCAGTTCTGCCAGAGCTGGCGCTGGGCGTCGATCCAGTGCTGGAAGTTGTCCTGTCCCTCACGGAGTTGCGCCTGTAATTCGTCGGGGGCGCCGGGCGTCTTCACCATCGAATCAATCCAGGTACGCGTCCAGGTTGCCTGGGTATCGAGCGTATTCATGACCGCTGTGCGCCAGGAATCCACCGTCTCGTTCCATATTTTGGTGTCGGGCGTGCCGCCTCCCGCCCGGACCATGTCCATCCAATTCGTCAGCAACTGGCGTTGCGACTCGGCCCATGCCCTGATCATCTGCTCGCCAGACGTATTCGCGCTCATGGCCTCTGCTCCTCTCGCTCCATCACGGAGATCCCGCTGTTTGCCGCCGGAGCCAAACGCACCGTATGTTGGTGTTGTACCACAGCGCGCCGCCTATCCCATTTACAAGGGTTTGCGAGCCGAGACGACAAACTCATATAACTCCTTTTTCGATGACCGCTTCCGAATCGGCTTGATATGTACGTTTTCGAAACCCTGAGATGTGAACAAACTCGCGAATATCTCCTCGACCGGCAGCAGCACATCGTAAAACTTGGAGTTGCCAACAGTGTAATGAACACTGCCGCCACGACGCACGACAGCGAACAGTGTACGTACATGCGTAACCATATCGTAGAAATACTTGTGCACATAACGAGATAACACGGGGCTGTGACTGTTAATCCGTTCAATAATCTCCATAAAGCTCGGATAAGGGATCGTGACATCAGTCTCTGGTACCCACTTCGCAACGTTGCTTGTAGCATAACCCCATGTGCCGCCGATAGCTTGCCAATCAAGCTCGCCCGCGCCTCGCGCATCCTGGAGATAGCCCAGCCAGTACATGTAAGGGCGAAGTTCACGGATATAGCTCATACGGTTGGGATAAGGCGGCGACGTGATGACACAGGCATACTGGTCATTTGGCAGCGCCGTATTGAGCGAACGCGCATCTGCGAGAAACACTCGCGGTTTCTCAACAATCCCGCTTGATGCCGACGCCGCAATGTCGGCAGTAGATTGCGCCCAATTGTCATATGTCCGCTGTTCTCTACTGTAAAGCAAATCAAGCATCGGCGTGGCACGCAACGCTGATGCAGACTTAAAAGACATAGACTGGTGGCCAAAACTCGCATTTGACAACTCGATCATCGTGCGGCAAAACGCGATCTTCAGCAACGCTATGATGTCGTCATGTGTGGTAAGCGCAAGGTCATTGATCCGCCACATCATGCGAGCCAGCGCCGACAGTGTAACTGGTTCCCACCACTTCTCAATCTGAAACAAGGGCGGCTGAAACTGTGGCGCATTGTGTTGTGTGACAACTGCTGCCACAGAATGAGCAGCCGATTGAAAACCTGTAAGGTCATTTGCTGTATAACTACGCGCCTTAACAGTAGTCAACCACACAAGGAATGGATTAATGTCAACTGTATCACAGGGTATGCCCCTCTCGGCGCAAACTAACGCTGTCGTCCCTGTGCCACAAAATGGGTCGAGCACAACGCCATTGCCTACCTCACTCTGGTCAAGCAATTCATCCACCAGATGTACCGAGTACGCTGGAGTAAGCCGTAACCAACCGTATCGTGTATGTTTCAGGTTGCCTTTGAAGGTAAGATGGCCATGCTGGCCAAGCATTTGTGGAGCTGTCATTTGTTATGCTTTCAAGAGTGCTGAAAGTACAGTAGTTATCGCTTCCTTCATCGCTGACGAATTGCGTTGAAAGAAAGCAGCTAGATCATAGCCAATGACTTCCCGGCAGAATGCATACGTGCTATCTGTCGTCTGTCCGGCCAGCGTGCCTCGCAGCATCAACCACCTCTCACCCTGGTATCGTTCTACCAGTGCTGTGTCAATCTGAGTGGAGACAAGCACCAGGACAGGCATATAGCGGTGCAAATAGGCGCTTGATGCGTTCGAGATGTCGGCATTTTGCCGTTTTGAATCCATGCTCTTGTAGCCCTGGCGCACCTCAAATACGACTCCTTCTAGAGTAGGCAAGAGATTTGGTTCAATCAGCAGTTTTGCCGCAGCGTGCCTGAACCAGTCGTCCAATCGAGAACGTGCCTCAGGATCGTCAACATCTTGAAATTGTATTCTTCCGTCTAATTTGAGGAAACGCGGTTTTCCATTTGCTCCGACTGTCTCATATTCCCAGGAAGCCTGTTGCGGCGTCAATTTGAGCGTATCGCATAATACAGCACGAAAAATCCGCTCACAGCCAATGCCGACTTGCCGATAAATCGAAGTCATGCCACCTGCTGCTTTATGAGCGGCATACATGAGCGGCGAGTCAAGGCCGACCCAGTTGTAAAAAGGGTCGGAACCATAGATCTCCTGAAACTCTTCCAGGCTCACACCGCTTGTTCGCCCTTGCCCCAATTTCGGCCGATACAACGCCGATTTCATGACAGCGGCAGTGAAAAGCTCGACGTATCTGGCGTCCTGTGCTTCTTTACCCTCGAATGAATCGTCACCAGGATGAGATTGCATAAAGGCTCCCGCAGCAAACTCTTATTGAGAGAACTGGTAAAAAAAGCCATCGACAGGCGAGCGGCAATCATCCAAAAGTTAGTGTTACGTCTGCTTGTAAATGCAGTCTGCAATCTCTCCTTGCACATGTCAACTATTCTCAGGCGGCTCGTCCAGCTTCGTGAGGTCGTCCAGGTCTTCCGGCTCTTCGGGATCTTTGTTCTCACCCTCCGCGTTCTCGTCGCTTTCAGCTGGCTCTTTCTCCGCCGCGTCGCGCGTCATCTGCCGGGCGATGTCCCGCGCCTCCAGCCGGAGTTTGCGAATCTCGCCGACGGTCGCGTTCACGCGGTCGAACAGCTCGCGGTGCGCCTCGATGCCCGTGCTGATGAGCCAGGCGGCGGCGTCGCTACGGGTCGAGCGGATACCCGCCTCCACCAGCGCATCCAGCGCATCCACGGCGGCATCGTCCAGGCGGCAGGTGACAACGTTGTTCTTTGGCCCAGCGGACGGTGTGGCGGGAGTGGACGCCACGCTCTCCGGGCGCCGCGCAAACATATCGGTGAGCGCATTCCGCGCGCGCTCCAGGTTGATGCCCATGCTTTCCAGGACACCCGCGGCGATGCCTTCGCCCTCGCGGATCAGCCCCAGCAGCAAATGCTCCGTGCCGATGTAGTGATGGTTGAGCCGCCGCGCCTCATCGACCGCCAGCTCCATCACCTTCTTGGCGCGCGGGGTCATGCCAATCTCACCGAGCACAATACGGTCGCCATGCCCGATGATAAAGAGCACTTCGCGCCGCACGTCTTCCGGCTGGACACCCAGATACGCCAGCATTTTCGTGCTTGGCGTATCGCGCTCCTCCTCGCGCACCAATCCGAGCAACAGATGCTCGGTGCCCATGTAGTTGTGGTTGAGTTTCTGCGCCTCATCCTGCGCCAGACTCAGCGCCAGCCGCGCACGCTCGGTAAACTTCTCGAACTTGTCGGAGAACCCGCCAGACCGTGACGATTTGCCGAACATCGCCGCAACCTCCGTAACTCGAACGAAGCGTATACGATTTACAAGATACGAGTAGCACGCGATCTGGACAAAGTCAAGTGGCGGTGTGTTGTTCGTGTACGGTTCGGGTGTTTCGAGCCGCTATCCTCGGCATGGTAGAGTATGGACAACCACGCGAATCACCCAAAACATCCGAGAGAGTTCTATCGTGCCACCCATCGCGCTTGCCCTCGTTCTGCTGGCCGCGCTGTTCCATGCGGGCTGGAATCTGCTGCTGCATGGAACCGATGATCGGCTGGCGGCGGCGACGGTGGCCGGGCTGGTGGCGGGCGTCGCGCTTATCCCAGCGATGATCCTCGCGCCGCCATGGCAGGTCTGGCCGCTCATCATCCTCTCGGCGCTGGCGGAGTGCGCCTATGCCCTCTGCCTCACCACCGCCTATCGCCTGGGCGCGCTCTCGCTGGTCTATCCACTTGCGCGCGGCACGGCGCCGCTGCTGGTGACGCTGGGTGGCTGGCTGCTGCTCTCACAGGCGCCAACCCCCTGGGCGCTTGCCGGGGCGGGCGCGCTGGCGCTGGGGCTGGCCTCGGTGGCGACGGCGGGCAAGCATAACGGCCAGCGAGCGGCGATTGGCTTCGCGCTGCTGACTGGTGTCTGTATCGCCACCTACGCCACGATTGACGCCGGGGCGGTTCGCCAGGTGAATCCGGTGAGCTATCTCGGCGCGGTGATAGGACTTCAGGGAATGATCCTGGCAGGCATTTTGCGGCTCGACCTCAAGCGGTTACGGCGTGCTCTGAGGCCGGGGATACAGATCGCTATCGGTTCGACGGCGGCGTATCTGCTGGTGCTGCTGGCGTTCCAGCGGGCCAACGCCGGGCCGGTGGCGACGCTGCGCGAGGTCTCTGTGCTGATCGGCGTTCTGTTGGCGCGCGAGCAGAAGGGGTGGCATGTCTGGCTGGGCGCGGCGCTGGTGGCGCTCGGCGCAGTCCTCACAGCGCTCTAAACGCAAAACCCCTCCCTATGAGAGACAGGGAAGGGATCTGCGAGGGGAAACCGCACTACATCACCAGAGCGTCTCGATGACCTGGCGCCACCTTTGCCAGGTCACGCTCCGGTTCCAGCGGGATCACGCGCTGGGCCGCGCCAGCTACCTGCGCCTTGCGGCGGGCAAGCCGCGCCTGCTCGCGCAGATCGCTAATCTGGGCGTCCAGCCAGAGTTTCGCGTTCTCCTCGTTGAGCATCGCTTTCAGGGCAAGCGCGTTCGGCGCCCGCTGCTCCAGTGGCGTCTCAAGCGCCTCTTCCATCGCCTCGGCGGTCGCCTGCACATCCATCGGCGGCACACCGACCACATAGTCGCGCAGTTGCTCGTAGGCGCCAGCGGTCCGCGAGAGGAGAATTACTCCGGGGCGACGATTGACGAGCGCGCCCTCCTTGACCACCAGATTCATGCCGTCGATCACTGGATTGACCAGCAGCACATCATAGCGGCGCATGCAGGCCAGCGCGCGGGCGCGGTCGTTGCCGAAAATCGCCACCACTGGCTGCCAGTCTGGCGTCCCAAAGCGCGCATTGATCCGGTCGATAATCGCGCGCACCTGTCGCTCGTAGCGGCGATACTCCGCCATGCCCTGCCGTGAGGGCACCAGCAGCGCCAGGAAGACTACCTGCCCGCGTAAGTCCTTATTATGGCGCAGGAGATGCTCATATGCCTGGAAGCCGCGCACAATATTCTTGGTCGGCTCGACACGGTCCACCCGCACGATCAACTGCGTCTCGTCGGTGAGCCGCAACTCGTCGCGCAGTTTGCGCGCCTCATCGAGCGCCTCGGGCGAGTCGGCGCTAGCCTGCACCTCGCGCGGGGTCACCGCGATGGGATAGGCGCGTACCAGCACCCGACGCCCCTGCCAGAGCAGGACTCCGCTGCCAGCTGTTGGCGCCTGCTGGACGGTGACACCCTCCAGGAAGCGCTCGGCCCCCTCCAGGAAGTTGCGCGCGTCGCGATCCGTCTGGAAGCCAACGACGTCGTTCGCCGCCAGCCCCGTGAAAATCTCGCGCACCATATCATCTGGCAGCAGCTCCCAGTAGCGGGACTCTGGCCAGGGGATATGCACGAACTGTTCGAGCAGCGCCTCCGGGCAGGCCGCGCGCACCATCGCCGGGGCAAGATAGAGGTGATAGTCCTGGAAGAACACCGGCGTCGATGGGCCGCTGGAAACCAGCTCTTCGATGACCGCTTCGGCTATCGCCTCATTGACGGCGCGATAGCCTGTCTCCCAGTCCCGGCGCGTACGCGCGCTAAACCGCGCCGAACTCGTCGGGCGCAGCAGATAGTGCTGGGCGAACCAGAGGATGCGGTTACTGATACCCTCATAAAAGCGCTCATAGGTAGCCGCAGGTACGTCAACCAGGCGCAAGGCGATATTCGCAAGCTCCGGCGCGTCGGGAATCGTTGCCTTGCCTCTGGCGCGCGCAACGGCGCGATCCGCATCATTCATGGCCAGCGCGATCCACGTCGCGGGGCGCTTCCCCACCGCGGATACCAGCCCACTGACAACACCGCCCGCGCCACGTTGGGCGATGGGCATCTCATCTTCGTCAAATGCGTAGTCTACCGGCCCGCGATTGCTGACCAGAATGATTCGCTGGACGCCATCTCCATTCCACACCATGCTCGCCGTTTCCCGACCCTTCGGGTGTGTCGCGAGCCGAGGATTACTTGTTACCATGGCTCCCTCCTTGCTGAATTGACACGCCGAACCCAACGCTCGCAGTCGTGGCGCGATCGGCAAGTGTATTCAGGTACGCATGGAGTATGCCACATCGCGGTAAGTTAGAGATAAGCGTTCAATGAGATCAAGCTGAGAAGCCAGACGGGCGTTCATTTCTACGGCTGAGCCTGCTCTACGCCTGCGTTATGCCACGACTATTGGGGTATTTCGCCGTGCCACGCCGGAAATAGCATACAATACATATCTGAACACTCCTCAGGGAGAATGGATACTTCGCACACGTTCTTGCCCAGAGAGATGGTGATGTTCATGAAGGCGCATATCTTGCTCGTGGATGACGACCGGCACATCAATCAGGTGCTACGCCGGGCGCTTGTCTATGAAGGCTATTCGGTTGATGTGGCATTTAACGGGAATGATGCCCTGCAGAAGACCATCGAACATCCACCGGACGCGGTGATCCTCGATATCATGCTGCCCGGTATGAGCGGGCTGGAGGTATGTGACCGGCTGCGCAAGTCTGGCAATCAGGTACCGATCCTCATGCTGACGGCGAAGGACGCCATCACAGACCGGGTGTCCGGGCTGGATATGGGCGCCGACGATTATCTCGTCAAACCGGTTGATCTGGCGGAGTTTCTGGCGCGGGTGCGAGCGCTGCTGCGGCGGCGCAATCCCGAGCAGACGGAGGTGTTACGCTTCGCCGATCTGGAGCTTGACACGGGCACGCGGGTCGCCCACCGGGGCGCGCGCGCCATCGAGCTATCGACCACCGAGTACGAGTTGCTGGCGCTGTTTATGCGCCGTCCGCGTCAGGTGCTCACCCGCGACATCATCATGGATCGTGTCTGGGGCTATGACTTCGAGGGCGCATCTAACGTACTGGAAGTATATATTGGATATCTACGTAGCAAGCTGGAATCCGACGGTGAGCCGCGCCTGATTCATACGCGACGCGGCGCAGGCTACGTGCTGCGCGAAATGCCCGAAGGATAAGATTGCGGGATTGCTCTGCCAGCGCCACGCTTCAGGAGGTCTATTGAGTGGATTCTGATCGCCCCTGACACGCCACCAGCGCGTCCTGAACGTTCGGTACAGCCCGAGGCGCCCTGACATCTCGCTCGCATTCGTCGGCGGATGCTGGCCTATCTCTCGATCCGCCAGCGGCTGGCGCTCTGGTATGCGACGTTGCTGGCGCTGACGCTGGTGCTCTTCAGTGTGATTGTCTATACCGTCGCGCAGAATCAGCTTCAGACCAGCGTCAACGAGGAAATCCGTGGACGCGCCGTCTATATCGCGGGCGCGCTGCAGGGCGTGCAGGACGCCGTTGGCCAACCGGCAGCTATCACCCCCACCGCCACCGGCACGCAGTCGCCGTCGGCTGCGGCGTCGCCGACCGCTACCACCGCGCCCACGCAAACGACCGCGCCCACACAGACAGGGTCAGCAGGGACGACCCCCGACGCTACCGCAAATAGCGCGACGCCAATCCCAACGGTAGATCCGAAGGCCTCACAGACCATTCAAAAACAGTTGAGCATCAAGGTGCCGAGTGTGCTGGGACGTATCGACCTCGGTTTTGAGGTGCTCGATGTTAAGGCGCATCCGCGCTATATTGCGCCCGCGCTCAACGGCGCCAGCCTGCCGCTCAATAACGCCGTCATCGACCAGGCGCTACAGGGCGCGCCGGGTATGTATACCATGCATTCCACATCGCCCGGTAATACACAGTCGCTGCTGGCCATCTACGTCCAGCCCATCACGCTCACGTCCGAGAGCGCCACAACACATACGGGATCGGCGGACGGCACGGCCAGCGCGACCGGCGCATCCAAGGCCACCGCAACGCTCTCGCCAAGTGACGCTTCGCAGGAAATTATCGGCGTGGTGCTAGTCGCCAAGCCGATGGACGACGTGAACGGCGCGCTCAGCACGCTCAGCCGCCTGTTGATTGTCGGCAGCATTATTGCGTTGCTCTTCGCCTTGCTGGGTGGATGGTTCATCGCCGAGAGCGGCCTGCGCCCCGTCTCGTCGGTCACCCGCGCCGCCCGCGCCATCGCCGCCAGCGCCCATCGCGCCGGACTGGGCACCCGTGTCAAATACTCTGGCCCGCGTGACGAGGTGGGCGACCTGGTGACCACCTTCAATGAAATGCTGGAGGCGCTCGAACGGGTCTCGAACGCGCAGCGTCGCTTCGTAGCCGACGCCTCGCACGAGTTGCGCGCGCCACTCATGACCATCAAGACCACCTTCGATTTCCTGCGCCACGCGCCTGATCTGCCCGCCGACGAGCGGCAGGAGATGATCGAGGATGGCTACGGCGAGGCCGAGCGTATGACCACGCTCGTGAACGATATGCTCTTGTTGGCGCGGGTGGATGCTGCCAACGGCGGGAAGTACGGGCTGCATGAGGCCTGGCTCGACGATCAGTTGCGCGGACGACGCGAACCAGTGGAACTGGATCAGCTCGCGATGGAGGTCTTCCGCCAGGGCCAGGGACTCGTCCAGGCGCGCCGCAAGAATCTCCGCTTCTCCGTACTCAACCTGGAGCCGGTGACGGTGATGGGCGATCCTGGACAACTCCGGCAGTTGGCGCTGATTCTGATCGATAACGCCATCAAATACACGCATGCTGGCGGCAAGATCCGTATTGCCGTGAGCCGCAACGGCCAACTCGCGGCCTTCAGCGTCACCGATACGGGCATCGGCATCCCCACAGAGGCGCGCCCGCATATCTTCGAGCGCTTCTACCGCGCCGATCAGGCGCGCGCGCGCGAGCAGCAGGGCAGCGGCCTGGGGCTGGCGATTGGCAAATGGATTGCCGAGGCGCACCAGGGAGAAATCTCGGTGAATAGCCAGGAGGGGCAGGGAAGCACGTTTACAGTGCTGCTGCCCGCGGTTCGCTGGTCGGAGGGCTGGCCAGCCACCAGCCCGCAGGTGGCCGTTGGCCGCGAGCCGCAGCCCGTGGGCGGACTGAGTAATGTCGCCCGGCTGGTGCGCCCACGCAAGTTGTCGCGCAGCCGACCCAATGGCAAGCCAAAATCGCTGCCCAGCGGCGAGCATGCTCCTCTGCCTGAGCGCGAGGCCACCACCGCGCACACGAGCGGCACGAACCACGGCACGAACCACGGCACGAACGACAACGCCGGGAATCACGCGGAGAAGAGCGCCAGTAACAACCGCCCGACGCCATCGCTCCGCAATATCCGCGCGCGCCGCCGCCCGCCGCCAGTCTAGACCGAGAGTGTAGGCAGGTGTCGAGAGCGCGCTGGCGTATCTCCAAGCGGTCGAAGTGAAATGAGGGATACTAGATGGCAGGTACGAAGATCGCCGTTTTGGGCGCTGGCAATATTGGCGGCACGCTCGGACGTAAATGGGCAGGCGCTGGGAATAGCGTGACATTCGGCGTCTCGGATCCCAACGGCCAGCATGCGCAGGCTCTCAGGGCAGACCTGGGCAATCAGGTTGCCATCGGGACGATTGCCGAGGCGCTGCCAGATGCTGAGGTCGTTGTCTTCGCGATTCCTGGCGCCATGATGGCTGAGACCATCGCGGCGAACGCGCCTGCTCTCGCCGACAAGCTGGTGATTGACGCGGCGAACCGGATGGGCGAGCAAACCGCCAACAGCCTTGAGGACTTCCGCCGCCATGCGCCCAGCGCTCGATATGTTCGCGCGTTCAATACGCTCGGTTGGGAGAACTTCGCCGATCCGCTGTTCGATGGCGTGGCCGCCGACCTCATCTATGCCGGGCCAGAGGCGGACCGCGAGCTGGTAGAGCGGTTGATCGCCGAGATCGGTCTGCATCCTGTCTGGCTGGGTGACGCCGATCAGGCGAGCGCGGTCGATTCGCTGCTGCGCGTCTGGTTCACCCTCGCGATTCAGCGCGGCCTGGGACGCCATCTGGCCTTCAAGGTGCTCACACGCGGGCAGTAGACTGGCGGATAATGGTCGACTTGCCATTACTCGCGCCGCATGTCCGCTCAGCCAGTATAAGGGATGACGTGACGCCGACTCTGCAGAATGAAGCCTGCAGGCAGTAATCCTGACCGCACAAGGCATTTCACTTGCGGCAAGACCCAGCCAATCCGGGTCTGTAAACAGTAAGAGAAACGCTACATGGTAAACCCGCTTCACAATTGTCGTCACCCATGCAATTCGCCGCCTGCCTATCTACCTGCTCATTGATTGTTCAAGTTGCGATGACAGAGGCAACCAATCGACGCTAATTCGCACTAGTGTTGTAAATCTTGCTACCCTCTTTGCCTGAATATGACATTGTAGCGTTCACGAGTACCAGCATGGGTAAATCTCAGTCGACATTCATCTGATGTAACTCGAACCATCTGGCTTAGTCGCCATATTTCACAGTTTGATGTTCCAACGCTTGACGACACGCGGTCGTGATAGTCGGCTCGACAGCGCTCTTGAATTAATGGTCGGAGTCAATTGAACGAGATCTCAAGCCCAAAACTACGAGTTGCTCATGTGCGACTATGCGCCTTTGCGCTGTTTCTGTTTAGCGATGCGTAGACGCAACGCGATAGCAAGTGGTTTGCCAAGTCAATCGCTATCAAAGTCAGATACTACGGCATTACGTCACTTCGATACAATCTAAAGCCGCGAATGCATTGCATTTGCCGTCGGCCAGATGCTGATGTGGAGGTTCTTCGCCAACTGACTTCTGAAGTTGCTGAGTCCTAGTGAAGACCTAACTGGAGCAGGATTATTTGACGCTATTTGATCTTTATCTCCGGTTCTACTAAGGCCTCCACACCTGCTGCTGAGATACCACCCTATCCACCCGCACCGCGCAGGCGTTTACTTATCGTTCACTACGATGAGCCTACCACCGCGACAAAGAAGCGCCTGCGCCGCCTCCACCTGTAGTTGATGCGCCCTCGGCAGGAGCATCCTCGTCTGACTGGTGGGAGATCGAGGAAGGGCAGCGCCGCCAGATGCCGTGGCGTCTGCGCCTCCCGCCTGCTCCCGCGCCAGAACAGCCCGCCGCCCAGCCACCCGCAGCGCCTCCGCCACCCGCGCCTGGCGGTGTGCCATCTCCATCCGCGCCGCCACCAGAGTCAATTGCTGGCGAAGTAGGGTCGCCCATCGTTACCCCACCCTCGCGCTCGACCAACCGCGCGCCACAGGCGAAGGCGATGGAAACGCTGCAATTCACGGCCTATCATCCCAATGAAGCGCCGGTTGAGACCTCACAGACATTGCTGGTCTACGCGCACCTCGGCCAGCATGTACCGCAGGTGCAGCGGGACGCCGGAACATTCGCCGAACTGGGCAGCGCGCCCGCGACAGCGCTGGGCATGGCGCAACGCAAGATTCCGCGCAATATCGAGATTACCGTCGAGCCGCACATGGAGGGCGTCACCTTCTCGCCCGCACAGGATAGCTTCATCTGGCGCGGCGACTGGCATCGCTCGCTCTTCCGCTATACCGGGGCGAGCGCGCTGGCAGGCACCGTGCAGCGGGGGCGGATCGATATCTACGCCGAGCGCATCTCGCCCATCTGCACCATCGAGGTCGCGTTCTCATTCCACACGGGCATCCCGTCAACAGCGCTGGTTGTGCCGCACGGCATCAACGTCACCGCCAACGTCTTCGACCGTGTCTTCATTTCATACAGCCACAGTGACCAGGAGGCAATGCGCCAGGCGCGCGAGAACTACGAAAAGCTGGGCATCACCGCCTACCACGATGATCTGCTGAAGGCGGGCGAGAACTACGAGCAGCGGCTGGCCGAGATGATCCGCGCCGCGAACATCTTTCACCTGCTCTGGTCCGAGACGGCGGCGCGCTCGTCCGAAGTCCGCAAAGAGTGGATGCTGGCGCTCAGCGCCAACAACGTCGAGCAGTTCATCCGTCCATGGTACTGGCAGCAGCCCTTTATCTCCCCTCCACCAGAGTTGGAGGCGCGCAAAATCTCGTTCCGCTATGAGCATCTGCGTCGCCGACTGCTTAACCCATCCACCTGGTTCTAAACACAACGACCGCTCCTCACATCGAGGAGCGGTTCTGCCTCCCCTCTCCCCGTGGGAGAGGGGCCGGGGGTGAGGTCTGGGGTGAGGTCAGCGGTCGTCCCAGCCGGAGCCAGCGGGCGTGCCCCACTGGTCATCGGGTAGCGCGCGTGATCGCGGGCCGCCCTGCCCATATGGATCGCCGTAGCCATCCCAACCATCGGGAGGCCCATACTGGCTGGGAGCATTGCGCACCGAACGCGCGCCGACGCCGCGGTGGGAAGGTGGACCACCCATCTGGCTCGCTGGGTCCATTTCCGCCCGGGGATCCATCTGGCCGAAATGCGCTGGAGCCTGAGGCGCGCGCCCCATCTGTCCGCCGCCTGGACGTGTTGGCGGAGCCGCCATGGGCTGTGGCATGTATGGCATCTGTGGCATAGGTGGCATGGGTTGCATGCGACCATCGGGCGCAATCGCATCGTTCGGGATGGCGTTGGGCTGGCTGCGACCGCCCACCAGATGCTGCAGATCGTCCACCACCTGTTCGAGCCGCCCGGCGCTGCGATTCGCCGCCGTCGCGCCCGAGACCAGCTGATCAGATACCTGCTGTGTCACCGTGATCGCCTTATCCATACGGTCGTTGTTCGCCTGCTGGCGGCGCGTGGCCTCGTCGATGTAGTGCGCCAGCTCCACCAGATGCTGGACTGTGCGCCGCGCCTGCTCTTCCGTCAGCCGATCCCAGTACTCGTTAAACCAGTTGCTCGCGTCGATGATGCGCTTCGCCGCCTGATTCATCGCATCGGAGAGATAGCGAACGCCCTCCAGGCCAGTGCGGCAGGCATCCACCACCCAGCGTTGCTCGCTGGCGGAGTTTTCCTGACGCGCCGCCAGGTCTTTCAGCGCGGCGGATGCTCCCTGAAGCTCCTCAACCGACCCACGCACCGGATTGGTCATACGGCTGCCGATGAAGAGGCCGATCAGCACAGCCAGAACAGCAATGACCGCGGCAGAAAGCAGCGACGTGCGAACCTGGTCGTCGGCCACTCGCGTCACGGTTGAGACCGGGCTGAGCACGAAATACGACCACGGCACATCGGTCAGCCGCACGCGCACAAACTGGTACTGCATGCCGCTGCCGGGCTGCGCGATACCCTGGAAGGTATCTTCGGTCGCCGCCGAATCAAGCGACGACCCCACTCCCGGTAAGAGACGATCAGGCACAGCGGCCGTCGTGCCAAAACGCTGCTCGCTGGCGATCTGACTCTGTGTGGCGGCATCGAGCGGGCGCACTGCCGTAAAGCGGTCGCTCGCGTTCGGGTCGGCGATCACTACCCCGTGACCGTCGGTCATGAAGGCATAGCTGCCGTTGCCGTTCAGTCCGTGTTCACCGTCGACGATATTCCAGATGTAGTCGAGATTCAGTGTCGCCTGCAAGAAGCCCAGCACGCTGTCAGCCTTGCCCGGCGTGGCAAAGATTGGGGTATACAGACGCACAAACGCATGCTTCGTCGCGGGATCATAGTAGACATCGGATACCCACTGCTTACCTTCCTTGAGCACCGGGGTGAGGTCTTCCGTGGTGGGTGGCGGCGCGTCTTTCAGAGCAGCGGCGCTAGAGGTCAGTTGTACATGGCCAGTCGCGTCATAGATGCTCCAGAGTGTATAGTTGCTGTCGCGGACGATGCCGACGGCAAGCGCCCGTTGTGATGAATCCTTGTACAGAGCATTTTGCGTATCACAGGCAAGCACTGTTGGTGGCGTTGGCAACTCAGCGCATGCCAGAAAACCCACCGCTGTGGGCAACGAGGCCAATGCCTGACCATCCAGCAGCCGCTCATGAATATATGTCTGGACGAGTGTTGACTTGGCGTTGGCGTCGGTTGAAAGCGCCGCGCGACCCTGATCCAGCAGCGTTCCGCGTGAAAGATAATCGTTAATACCAACAACTGCCGCCAGCGGAATGAGCGCGGCAAAGAGTACGAGCAAGGATAGCCGTGCGGAAAGTGGCAAACGCCGTCGCTCACGCCTGTTCCCCTGAGCCATCGATCAAACACCTCATTTCAGCAAGCGGGAATCTCTTGCGCTCGATCTCGGCGCTTCCCTGACGCTTCCGCGATTCACTATGAAAAACCGTGCCTGCGCGCAAAGATCCCCGGATATTCCACACCAATGAGACCTATTTACCCACTGCCGCGTCTGGCCGCGACCGCATCCAGCGGAAAGCCTGAGCGCCGTGAGCAAGCAATCATGCGGAGACCATAGCACGCATAAGGATACTGTTGATGAGATAACACTTTATCGTGCCATGAGCAGTGGCTACATCAGAAAATATCAGTACTTTCGGATAGAGCGCTGGAGCCTGCGGGTGCTTAGAATCCGCGCACCCCGTGTAACTCTACGCAAGAATAGGCGCGTGGGTTAGTAGATTCAGAAGATCAGGCCGTAACCCTTCAGGTCATTCAGAAGCTGGTAGACTTCTTCGACGGACTTCGAGGCGAGGCGCGCCATATCGACAATCGTGTGTTGTCCGTTCGCCAGCAGCAACACCGTCCGATGGCCACGAGAGAGGCTATAGGTCGCCACCAGGGTGTTCAGGTCGCGCACATCCGGCGTCCGGCGTGGCATCTGCTGGTCGGGGGGATATGGCGCCGAGCGATAGCCCGCGCCAGACCCAGACGGCGAAGTCGGTGGAGGCGAAATTGGTGGATTGGAAAAGCCCCAGACGCCTGAGTTACCCAGGTTGGGCGCGCTAGTGTTTGGCATATTGGGCGCGCTATGGTTCATGCCCGGCGCCATGTTAGGCGCGCTGGTTCCATATCCCCCCCAGCCATTCCCACTGGCGCCACTATTGGGGGCGGTATGACGCGGTGTAGGCCATGGAGGCTGGCCATTCTCATCATAGCCCGTGCTGACGCCAAACGGCGTGCCGTCACTGTCGACGGCGGGCAAGAGGCCAGAGAAATTGGGGATGGGACGCGGCGCGGACGGATCAAAGGCGAAGCGGCATGTCCCCCAGCGCACCAGCACATTGAGCGCATCGCGGCCATCGAGCGGGCCGAGCGTCGCATAGACAGGATGTCCCGATATGAAGTAAATCTCGCCTTCTTCCAGCCCGTTCGCATCCCGTTCAGCGGAAAGCAAACCCGTACGCCGTCCCAGTTCAACCACTTCAATCACGTTGGCAAGGCGATTCGTTGCCGTCACTCTGGACTTGGCCATGATGTTTTTGTGCGCCTCTCGCCGCAGAAGCCTCTACGGTCTGCCCCCCGCTATCACATACATCCTGCGATCACATCCTGTGATGTCGCCGCCAATGCCTCATCAGTATAGCATGTTATGCGAAGTAGTAGCTCATCACACTTCGTCAAAATGAGACAGAAATCCCATAGGTTGACACCTGCCACTTGCCCTAGCCGTTTTGCTGCTGTTTTGCCTGCTCGGCCAGATCTTTCACCAGTTGCGCGTGCTCCTTGGAACAGACCAGGACGCCCTCTGGCGTATCCACAATCACCAGTCCCTCGACGCCCGCCGTCGCGACACGCCGACCAGTTGTGCTGAAGACCAGCGTATCGCCTGTCCGCACGTTCAGATGCTGTTCCGCGCTGATGCCGACGATGGTATTGCCCGCATCGTCGCAGGGATGCAGGGTCGCGACCTGCGCCCAGCTTCCAATATCGTTCCAACCCACCGAAACAGGGATAACGGCGATACGGTCGGCGCGCTCCATGATGCCGACGTCGATGGTGACGTTCTCGGTCAACCGTTGCCACGCCCGCTGCATCACCTGCTCGACCTCCGCCGTCATGCGCCCGCTCGTCTGTCGGGCCGCGGCGCCGATCTCATCGAGCACGTCGGCGATCTGTGGCACGTGCCTGCGCATCTCATCGAGGATACGGTCAACACGCCAGACGAATATGCCGGAGTTCCAGCTATAATGGCCCGCGCGCAGATACTCCTCAGCCACCTCACGCTTTGGCTTCTCGACGAAGCGGCTCACCGTATACGCCGCCAGCTCGCCCGATGTCATGAGCGGCTGGCCCGCCTGGATGTAGCCGTAGCCAGTCTCGGCATAGGTTGGCGTGATGCC
The DNA here is from genome assembly GCA_963718915.1 of uncultured Chloroflexia bacterium. GTDB lineage: Bacteria > Chloroflexota > Ktedonobacteria > Ktedonobacterales > JADMIN01 > DAHUXT01. The sequence goes on from CAVRAI010000001.1 coordinate 19,771, forward strand.
CAGCGTCACCAGATAGCCTTCGCGCGCCACCTGTTCGGCGAAGGCCAGCGCCCGACGGAATCCCTCGACATCGGCAATCGCCGCGTCGGCATGAAACGACGCCATGATGGCGGTTGGTTCGCGGGCGGCGATCAGTGTGGCGGCGAGGCCAATTGATGCGGCGGTGCCCCGTCCCAGCGGCTCGGCGAGGATGTGCTCGGCTGGCAGCGCGGGCAGTTGTTCGGCCACCGACTGGCGGTATTGCGCGAAGGTCACGACATACAGTTCGTCGGGAGTGGCGAATGGCGCGACACGCTCGACGGTCTCTTGCAACATCGTACGATCACTCAGCAGACGGAGAAATTGCTTGGGGGTTTCCTGGGTGCTCAGAGGCCAGAGGCGCGTCCCGCTGCCGCCAGCCAGAATGGATGCATACATCGGTCTCTGATTCTCAACTTCCTCGGATATATCGGAGCATGACGCTCTCGTTCACAGCGCATGGGTGTGCTGTCATGGTATCCGATATTGCGCGCAGGTACAAGGAGGGTAGGTTGCGAGCAACATTCTTACAGTATCCAGTCGCGGCGAGTGGCGAAGGCGTCGAGCGCATGCTCCTGCTCGCGGTTTTCCACCGCGCCGGGGCAGACCGCCCGCACGCGAGACAGCGCTTGCGCGGGGGGTGCGCCCAAGCGCACGAGATATGCCGCCAGTATGACACCAGTGCGCCCCTGACCCATCTTGCAATGTACCACCACGGGCTTCCCGCGCACGCGCTGCCAGTCGATGAAACGGAGCGCGCGATCAAACTGTTCGGGGGATGGCGCGGTCATATCGACCACCGGCAGATGGAGCGACTCCAGCCCGTAGCGTTCGAGCGCGGCGGCGTCCAGCGGCGTCTCCGTCATCGTGAGCACCGCGCCGATACTTTGCTCGCGCAACCAGGCGAGATCAGCGTCCAGCGCCGCCAGCGCGCCATCATCTTCCAGCGCTTCCAGCGCGCCCGCGTGTCGTGTGACACTGCCACCGGGCCGGGCACAGCCCGCCAGCGCATCCTCGATCAGCCAGTAGAATCCGCGCATGGTACGCTCCAGTGTTCGCCCGTTAGCCTCGCCCGCTGGCACCCTCTTACGAGCAGATGGGAACCAGGGGGCGGCGTGTATATTCTCACAATCCCGTCACAGTTTTGGCGGCCTATAAAACCCCCTCCAGCAGTGTAAGCGCTACGCCTACGCCCGCGCACCCGTCATTTCGGCAGGCGCGCCACTCCCCGAACGGCGAGTATCCGCGCGGCGCGCATGCGACATCGATGAGGGATGTAGCGCAAAGCTCAACAGACTCTTGACAAGAATGCGAGACTCAGGTACATATATAGCGATCCTTTATATAGGATTTGTTTATATAGCGGGCCTTGATGTATTTGGCGGGAGATTCAGCACAGTGTCGTGCGGATACGTGCTCCTCCGCCTCGGCTGAAGGCGGAGCGAATGACGCAGACTGGCACACCCACCGGCTGGCAAGACTACATCGAACTGGAAAAGCTGACGCGCGCGCTAGCCGATAAAGTGCGTCTGAACATCGTGCGTATTCTGGCCAACAGCCAGGAGGTGAACGTCACCGACCTCACGCAGCAGTTGCTGATTAGCCAGCCGCTGGTCTCGTGGCATCTGGCGATTCTACGACGCAACGGACTGGTGCGGACACGGCGGCAAGGGCGACAGGTCTATTGCTCGCTCGATGTCGCGCGGTGTCAGCAAAGTCTGCGTCAGCTTGGTGATGTCATTAGTGGCGCTAGTGTCGCTCCCGCCGCTCCGGCCGCGGAGGCGCCATCAGCAACGGTGGTCGCGCCGGTCGGCGAGACAGACGCGACAAATACACCTGGCACAGTGGCGGGCAAGCCAAATGGCGCCAGGCCCGCGCAACAGTTCTAAATCACATGGGGGTTCCGCTATCATTTTGTCCGGGCATACTCCGGGCGCGATGGCAGCAGTTTGCACACACGATCTGTATTTCAGGAGGCAGGGCAACTTGGGCAAGAAGAAAGTGCGCGTTGGCATCATTGGCGTGGGTAACTGCGCATCGTCACTCGTGCAGGGCGTCGAATATTATCGAAACGCCGCCGATGATGATTTCATTCCTGGACTGATGCACGTCAACCTTGGCGGCTACCACATCAGCGACATCGAATTCTCCGCCGCGATTGATATCGACGCGGACAAAGTCGGCAAAGACCTGAGCGAAGCGGTCTTCTCCGGGCAGAACAATACCTACAAGTTTGCCAGCGTCCCGACGAAGGGTGTCAAGGTTGAGCGTGGCATGACCCATGACGGGTTGGGCAAATACCTCTCGCAGGTCATCACCAAAGCGCCCGGCAAGACCACCGATATCGTCAAGCTGCTTCAGGATACCGGCACCGATGTCGTCATCAACTATCTGCCCGTCGGCAGTGAGACAGCCACCAAGTGGTATGTGGAGCAGATCCTTCAGGCAGGCTGCGGTTTCGTCAACTGCATCCCGGTCTTCATTGGCCGCGAGCAATACTGGTGCGAGCGCTTCGAGGAAGTGAAACTGCCCATCATCGGCGATGACATCAAGAGCCAGGTGGGCGCCACCATCATCCACCGCACGCTTGCCCGCCTCTTCCGCGAACGCGGCGTCAAGCTGGAGCGCACGATGCAGCTCAACGTTGGCGGCAACACCGACTTCTACAACATGCTCGAGCGCGAGCGCCTCGAATCCAAGAAGATCTCCAAGACGAACGCCGTCACCAGCCAGCTCGACTACGATATCGGCGCCGACAACGTCCACATCGGCCCCAGCGACTATGTGGCCTGGCTATCCGACCGCAAGTGGGCCTACATCCGCCTGGAGGGGCGCACCTTCGGCGACGTGCCGCTCAACGTCGAACTGAAGCTCGAAGTGTGGGATTCGCCCAACTCCGCTGGTGTTGTCATCGATGCGGTGCGCTGCGCCAAGCTGGCGAAGGACGCGGGCGTCGGCGGCGCGCTGCTTGGCCCGTCGGCCTATTTCATGAAGTCACCGGCCATCCAGTATACCGACGAGCAGGCCCGCCTGATGACCGAAGAGTTCATCGCCGAGTTCGCGCAGGGCGCGCCATCCGCCGCCGAGGCGAAGACCCGCGCCACGGCCAATGGCCACAGCGAGACGCCCGTCGCCGTACAGGATATGCCCGAATCCAACTAGCCCTGATGGCTGGCGCTAAAGCCGCGCCTAGGGGCCTGCGGGCCGCAAAGGCCGCCTGCGCGGCCTCCAGAACACGTTCCAAGTGTCGTGTCTGGAGTCTGCGCAGGCAGGCTTCGTGGCGGAGCGGAGCGCAGCCCTTAGCCCCGCGTTCACGCGCCGGGTGCTGTCCAAAGTACATTGTAAAGGGTCTCACCCATTTCTCGTAGTTGTGTTGCGCTTATCAGGCAACTCCTGTTACTCTTTCCCCGGCGAGTCTGCCGCTACGCTGCCGCTATGCTGGCGTCGGGCAGGTCGGGGGAGCGCGTTTTGAGACGTCGTTTTTCGCTGCTCCGCCTGCTGAGCGATGCATCGCTAGGAGCGAGCCGTTGGTCTACTATCTCACCCGTTTCGCAAGCTGGCTCGCTGGCCGCGTACCCCGCCAGGTACGGCTCGCCCTCGCCGGGCCAATCACAGTGCTGGTTTACTACGCCTGGGTCGCCAAGCGGCGCGTGACCATCGCCAATATGGCGCACGTGCTGGGCGTGCCAGAGAATGACCCACGCGCAAAACGGCTGGCGCGGGACTCGTGGCGCAACTACGGACGCTATATTTCAGACTTCTTCTATCTTCCTAATGCGACCTTCGACGAACTGCTGGCGCGCATGAAAGACGTCACCCCGGCGCCGGGCGCATTCCATTATATCGATCAGGCGCTCGCTCCCGGCAAAGGCGTCATCCTCGTCTCGTTTCACTTCGGCGCGTGGGATGTCGCCGCAGTGATGGTGCGCAGCCACGTTCCCATCGCAATCATCGTCGAGTCTTTCGACGACCCACGCATGGATAAACTGGTGATGGAGCAACGGGGCAAACTCGGCCTGGGCATCATTCGCATCGAGAAGACGCCACGCCGCATTTTACGCGCGCTACAAGGGAATCAGGTTGTCGCCGTGGCAGTTGATAAGCCAGCGCCGCCAGATCAGGGTGTGCCGGTCACCTTCTTTGGCAAGACCTGTTATGTTCCCGGTGGGATCGCCCAACTTGCCCTCAAGTCGGGCGCGACGATTCTTCCGGGATACTGCCGTTACGACAAAAACTATTCTGAAACGTATTACTTAGGAGCAATGCCTCCCATCTTCCCGCACCCTACCGGCGACAAACAGGCCGATACCGTCGGGTTAATGCAGCAGATGTTCGACGTGATGGAGGAAATCATCCGGCAATACCCCGATCAATGGGAAATGTTCCGCCGATTCTGGCCTCAGGACGACGCGCCCACATTGCAGAGCGCCACACCTGAGTCGCAAGCGCCAGCAGCGGCAAAAGCGGCAGCCAGTCTGGCGTCAGGAGAGCACGCCAATGACTAAGTTGCGCGCCTTCCGTCTGGCGGGAGCCATTGTCCCGCTCATCCCGATGTGGCTGGCCTATCCTGGCGCCCGCTTCATTGGCATGGTGATCTGGGCGTTCCATGGGCAACTGCGGCGCCGGGTCGAGCGTAACCTTCGTCATGTGCCCACGCTTGTCAGCGACCCCGTTGCACTGCATCGCGCCACACGCGGTGTCTTCGAGCATATGGTGCTCAATTATCTCGACTTCCTGCGTGGCCCACACCTCACCGAGAAAGAGGTGCTGGCGGGGTGGACGACCGACGGCGAAGAACTCATCACTGAGGCCATCGAGCGCGGGAACGGACTTATCGTCGTCAGCGCCCATTTTGGCAACTTCGAGTATGGCGTATCACGGCTGGGCGCCATCGGCTACCGCATGACGACTCCGGCAGAGCGGATGCAGCCAGAGGCGCTCTATCAGTGGGTCTGCGAAACGCGCGAACACTACAACCTGCGGCTTTTCCCGGCGGATAGTCGCGAGACGCTCCGTGAGATGAGGAACGCCCTTAAGCGCAACGAATTGGTGTTGATCGCCGCCGACCGCTACATTATCGGATCAAGCACCGAAGTACCCTTCTTTGGCGAACCAGCGCGCTTGCCAACGTCGCCATTCGCACTGGCGCTCAAGACAGGCGCGCCCATTGTTGGGTCATTCTCCTGGCGGCTGGGGCGAGGACGCTCCCATGGGGTCGTCATTCCGCTGGATATTCAGCCAGAACCGAAGGATTCGGAAGGCGTCGGCAGCGCAGCCACACGCGCCCGTTCCGAAGAAGCTACCGCGCGGGCGGTAGGCATGTATGTGAAGCAGCTCGAGCGGCTCATCACGATGTATCCGGAGCAGTGGGTTTCGACGCTGGCGCCCATCTGGGATACGGACGATATGCAAGAGGCCGACGAACAGCAGCGCGCTGCCGACAGCACAGCATCGGCGCCAAGTAATAACCAGCCAGCGAGACCATCAGCCATCCCATCCGCATGAGCGCCACGGACAGCGTGGACTGCACGGATGGGGGAAGCAAAGAAAGAATCTATTTATGAAGAGCGATTCCAGTTACGAACGTATCGGCACACCATCTAGTGATCCTGAACTCAACGACGCCAGAGCCTCATATCAACGCGACGAGCTTCTCGGGCTTGCTCCAGCGCGCCACGCGGGCGAGAGTCTTGCCGATGTGCATATGCATACCAACTATAGTGACGGCACCGGATCAGTAGAGGAAGTGCTGAGCTTCGTAGAAACCTATACCCCGCTCGACGTGATCGCCATCACCGACCACGACACCATCAAGGGGGCGCTCTATGCGCGCGATCTGGCCGCCCGTCGCGGCTACCCCTTCGAGGTGATCGTCGGCGAAGAAATCAGCACACGCGAGGGGCATATGCTGGCGCTCTTCCTGGAAAAACCCGTCCCGCCCGATCTGAGCATCGAGCGCAGCATCGAACTGGTACATGCGCAGGGTGGTCTCGCTATCATCGCCCATCCCTTCAATCCCGTCTTCCGGCACAGCGTCCAGCGCAAAGTGATGAATCGCCTGCTGCGCCAGCCTGACGTGCATCCCGATGGCATCGAGACCCTCAACGGCAGCTTCGCGGGCATCGGCTCATCACGTATCGCCATGACACTTGCGCGTACGGTATATCATTGGGCAGAGACGGGTAGTAGCGATGCGCACACAACGACAGCTGTCGGCTGCGCGCGCACGATCTTTCCTGGGCACACTGCCGCGGACTTCCGTCGTGCGGTAGAATTGCGTCAGACCGCCCCACAGGGGCGCTTCTGGCAGGCCAGGGAGTATGTCGCATTCGTCTCGCACCGAATGGTGTATGGTGGAGGGGCGACCTTCGAGCACATAGAGCCACGGCGCACAGCCATCGCGCGCATCGGCGGCTTCGCGCTCGAACGGAGTACTCGCATGCGTCCATCCGCCAGTGTGGTGCGCTAATTGCTACCAAATATGCGGACTGAATCGTAGCCATGCGGGTATAGCGGCTCGCCAGGCAACACGTGACGTGACACATCCCGGCGAGCGAAGAGCAGCGCCGGTTTCATGGATCGAACCGACAGGAAGGCATGCGTTGAAGATCGGACTCGTTTCGCCCTACGACTGGAGCTATCCAGGGGGTGTGCAGGATCACATCGCTCACCTGGCCGCCGAGTTACGGAGCCGGGGGAACACTGTGCGCATTCTCACTCCGGCGACGGGGTCTCGCGCCCGGCAGGTCGAATATGGGGTCTACAAGCTGGGCTGGGCGGCGCCCGTCCGGGTGAACGGCTCGATAGCGCGCGTTGCGGTTGCCCCTGACTGGCGCGGGCGTATTCGCTCACTCCTGCGGCGGCAAGAGTTCGACGTACTCCACCTGCACGAACCGCTGGCGTCCGCCCTGCCGCTGACGATGCTCCACCTGATGGGCATCACCAACACCATCTATGTGGGCACCTTTCATGCCTGGGCGCGTCGCAGTCTGACCTCGACGAGCGACTGGGCCTATTATTCCGCCCGGCCATTGCTGGGCCGCTATTTCAAACGGATGCATGGGCGCATCGCCGTCTCGCCAGCCGCGGCGGAATTCGTCTCGCGCTTCTTCCCTGGCGAGTATCGCATCATCTCCAATGGGGTCGATCTGGGACGTTTCAACGAAGGCGTCGAGCCGCTTGCCCAATACACACAATCCGGTGATGACCGCTTCAACATCGTCTTTCTGGGGCGGTTGGAGCAACGCAAGGGGTTGAAATATCTGCTGCGCGCGATTCCGATCATCCGCCAGCACTATCCCAACACCCGTTTTCTGATTGGCGGCGACGGCCCGCAACGGGTCGGCTTCCAGACCTACGTTGCCCAGGCTGGATGGCGCGATGTCATCTTTCTGGGGCGCGTCCCGGCGGAACAGCTTCCCTCGCTCTACGCGGCGGCGGATGTATTCTGCGCGCCGAATACAGGTGGCGAGAGCCAAGGCATCGTTTTGCTGGAGGCAATGGCCTCGAGCCGGGCAGTGGTGGCGTCGGATATTCCTGGCTTCCGCTCGGTGATTCGCAATCAGCAGGATGGCCTGCTAGTTGCTCCCAAGAATCACGAGCAACTGGCCTGGGCGGTCTGTCATCTGCTGGATGACGAGAACGAACGCAGGCGGCTCGCCACGGCTGCCCGCGAGCGCGCCAGGGAATTTGGCTGGGAGCATATCGCCGATCAGGTGCTTGACTATTATCGTGAGCTACGCGCGGAGCACGCCGCCATCTGGCGTCCTCAGATCGCGCGCCAGCCCGCCGCTGCCTTGCAGGTGTTCGAATAGACTGGGCCTGATGGGCCATTCGCGCATCTTTTTGCGGGTCACATTCGCTCTGGGAAGCGAGTCCCTGAAATCCCACGGTGTAGGGCAGGGATGGTACAATAGAAGCAGCATGCAACGAGGAGCAGGCAGCTATGTTTGGGCCAGCCATACAACGAACCGCGCGTCACCTTGCCGAGATGGTGGTGAGGCCGTTGGCGGCGATAGGCATGACCCCCAACATGGCCACTGTGCTTGGGTTGGTGCTCAACGCGATTACGGCAGCGATTCTGGCGACGGGATCATTACGCCTGGGTGGTGTGATGTTGCTGTTCGCTGGAATGTTTGACATGGTGGATGGGGCGCTGGCGCGTGTGCGCAATCAGAAGACGACCTTTGGCGCCTTCTTCGATTCGACACTGGATCGCTACTCCGAGGGCATTATCATTCTCGGCGTCATCCTCTATGTGAACAGCCTGCCACCATCAACGGAAAAGGCATGGACTCTGGCCCTGGCGTATATCGCCGGTCTGGGTTCGCTTATGGTCAGCTATGCGCGCGCGCGGGCAGAGGGCCTGGGCCTGGAAATGAAGAGCGGCCTGATGGCCCGTCCAGAGCGCGTGCTGGTGCTGGCAGTGGGGCTGATCCTGGGAGCCGAGCAATGGCTCATCTGGACGTTGCTCTTGCTTGCGGTGACGAGTGTGTTCACCTCGGTGCAGCGGATCGTCGCTGTCTGGCTGAAGCTGTCACGGTCAGCGCATCAGCCATCTGAGGCTTCGGACGGTTCGCCCGCACGCAGCAACGGCAGGCTTCCTGAACACGCGGATACCGCAAATCACTGATCACTGGCTTCGGAGCATCGCTCGTAGATGTCTGTTTGACGTAGCGCTCCGAAATCGTTTCTGGCGTGCTGCTCCGGCGGCGCACAGACAGAGAAAGAAAACAAACCCGCACAGGGTTGCGCTCCTGCCAGGGATGGCGGGATGCCGGAAGGGTAGTGGGAGAGGGTTGAGGTTGGGTTGGGTTGGCCAGGGATTGTACGACTGACAAGACAGCTTCCTGCCGCGGCGCTGAATAGCGGTCAATAGACTTCACGCACAGCGCGCCAGAGCTTCCTAGTAGCGTTCGACATATCTGGGTCTCACATCAATCAGCCTCCCCGCCACACCGCTCTGCGCCCCTGCTTGCGGCAGAATCGGGAGATAACATGACTCAAGATCAACACGACCCCGCCGCGCAGGCGCCTGGATCCACCGAGGGTACATCAGCAGCCAGCGCTGGCGCAGACGCTACCGCAAAGGCCGCCTCCTCGCGGCCACAGCGCCGCCGACACACCACCAATCGCAGTCGCCAGACCAATGAAACACAAAACGCAAACGCAAACGAGGCGAAAGCGACAAAACCCACAAAACCCGCGAAGGACACGAAGGACACGAAGGATACGGGAGAACAACAGCGGGCGCCAGAGACAGTCACCGTCGCCGTCGCCGAAGCTCCGGTAACGACCGAAGCGGTTGCCGCCGAGACAGCGCCAACAACAGCGCCAACAGCGGAGACGCCCAAGCGCGCAACAACACGCGGACGACGTGGCGGGAGCAACCGCCGCCGCAACGGCAAGACCGATGTTCCCGATATCCAGCTTGTGCCGATTACTTCGGCCACTGAGCCTGCCGAAGGAGAAACCCCGGCGGAGGCTCCGTTGCCTGCTCCTGGGCTTCTGCCGCTGGACACCGCGATCTTTGCGCACCTGGATGCGCTGTCGCAGGCCAACGAGCGCCAGGCTGCCGAGGAGCACTCCTCAGCGCCCATGGCTGAAGAGCAACCAGCCGCCACCGATGAGGCAGCAGCGCCCGCGTCACGCCGCTATCGCTTTGATCGTTCGCGTGGGCCAGCCACCGCCGAGTCAGCGGCCGTTCGCCCGGAACGCCTCACTGGATGGCGCGCCACACCGCCGACCCTGATGACACCAGTACAGGCGCCAGCCACACCGGAATCGGCGCCACCGCCAGTGGATGAAGCCACGGTGCAGGCCGAGCCAGCCGCGGAGGCTGAAGCCGTTGAAACGGGCGGGTCGGCTATTTCCATCGAAGCGCCCGAAACCACTGAAACACCAGAAGTGATCGATGTGGCAGCGACCGAGGAGCCTGCGGTGGCGACGGAAGTGGCTGCCGAAGAAGCCGATCAGAGCGAGCACGAGAGCGCGTCTCGCCGCCGGCGTCGCCGTGGCCGTCGCGGTCATGGGCAGGATGCCGAGGCAGGCGAAGGCGAGGGTGACGAGCGCCAGAGTCCACCAGCCAGCCGACTGCCCGCGCCCTATGCCGCGCCTGAGACAAGTGTGACCTATGCGCGCAATCACGAGACCGGCAACGGTTACCAACCGACCACGGAGGGCTACGAGGAATCGGGCTACAGCCCCTATACACCTGCCGTGCGCGGACGCGCCTCTCGCTCAGTTACGCCATCACGATCAACAACACCGGCAACGCACTCTGCTCCCGCGGCGCGCACCCCAGAGACGCCGTGGAGCATGTCAACCGCGCAGCAACATGTACAGGAGTCCGCGAGTCCGTTTGGCTCGCCGGAGCCATCCTTCGCGCATGGCTTTGGCCCGCAGTCGTCTGGTGTCGCCAGCCCGCTGCATGAGACTCTGCCGCGCATCCGCCGCGGTGAGCGCAGTGGCGACGTGCCGATGTCGGCTAACCAACTGGGAACGATCATCACCAGCGCCATTATGCAACAAACCGACCGCCTGCTCAGTGAGTTGCGCCGCCAGCAGTATCCGCCGAGCATGACGGTGGCGCTGCCAGCGTTCCCTTCGACCGAGCGCCTTGGCGTGTTCGTTGATGTCGCCAACCTGCTCTACTCCGCGCGCAGCCAGCGCATGAATATTGACTTTGGGCGTCTGCTCGATTTCCTGCGCGCCAACCGCCGACTGATTCGCGCGCATGCCTATGCGCCTACCAATCCCGATCCGCACGCCGAGCAGACTTTCCTCTCGGCGGTAAAGGGCGTGGGCTATCGTATCACGACCAAGAATTACAAGACGTTCGCTAGCGGCGCGCGCAAGGCCGACATGGACCTCGATCTCTGTATGGATATCGTGCGCATGGTGGATGCCGACGCCATTGACACCGTCATCCTGGTCAGCGGCGACAGCGATTTCCTCCCGCTGCTGGAGTATTGCTCGGATCACGGAGTGCGCGTGGAGGTGGCTGCCTTCGATGACGCCACCGCGATGATCCTGCGGCAGAGCTGCGACCTCTTCATCAACCTCTCACAGGTAGATGAGATTCGCGTTTAGCGTTTAGCGTCGAGCGTCTATCTGGCATTTCGTCGTATCAATCACATCCCTTCTCCTGCCACTGGAGGAGGGATGTTTGCTATCTCGCTCCTCAGCGATATCTGGGCCATATCTATTTAGACCATATAGACAGCATGAGAAGAAGACGGCTACAATGCGCATATTATGATGGCAGAGTGGCCGCAGTGAAAGTGAGAGAGCGATGGGACGCGACGACGCGAGTCAGGGCATGGCGGCGCAGAGCCGGGCCACGACGGGCGAGGATAAACGCCTCGTAGCGGTCTATCCCGGCAGCTTCGATCCCGTTCATCGGGGGCATCTCGACATCGCCAAGCGGGCGGCGCGCCTGGTGGACGAGCTGGTGATCGCGGTCTACGCGACCCCAAACAAGAAGCTGCTTTTCACCTCCGACGAGCGCGCGCAACTCTGGCGCGAGACAGTCGCCGAGGAAGGTTTGACGAACGTCAGGATCGAGCCATTTGAAGGCCTGGTGATTGACTACGCCCGCACCGTCGGCGCCCAAGCCATCGTGCGCGGATTGCGCGCCGTCACCGATTTCGAGCTAGAATTCCAGCAGGCGCTCATGAACCGCAAGCTCGCGCCGGAGATCGAGACGCTGATGATTATCACTGACCTGCGCTTTCTCTTCGTCAGCGCGACGCTGCTCAAAGAGGTTGCTCGCCTCAACGGCGATCTCGATGGCATCGTCACCACCAACGTCGCCCAGGCGCTGAAGCAGAAATTCAGCGACCACTAACCGTCCGTCGTAGCAAGCATCGATACCAGCCCAGCCGCTACAGTGCATTCCGCAAGGAGAACTTACGATGATGTACGACTCCATTCTCGTCGAGCGCGACGCACCTGTCGCCACCATTACTATGAACCGACCAGCGAAACGCAACGCCCTCTCCAGCGAGATGATGCGCGAATTGAACGACGCCTTGCGCGCGCTCAGCGCCGAGCCTGACGTGCGCGCGATTGTGCTGGCGGCCAATGGGCCAGCGTTCTCCGCGGGACACGATCTGCGCGAGCTGGTGGATGGCGACATCAACCGCTATCGCGCCGTCTTCGACCTGTGTACCGAGCTGATGAATACCATCCAGGTCATCCCACAGCCCGTGATTGCGCGCGTCCATCGCGTCGCCACCGCCGCTGGATGTCAGCTTGTCGCCACCTGCGATCTGGCTGTCGCCGCCGAGGAGGCCACGTTCGGCACGCCGGGCGTCAAGATTGGCCTTTTCTGCACGACGCCGATGGTCGCCCTCAGCCGCGCTATCGGGCGCAAACGCGCGCTACAGATGCTGATGACGGGCAAGTCCATCTCCGCCGCGACAGCCGCCGACTGGGGGCTGGTGAACACCGTCGTGCCCGCCGATGAACTGGAGAGCGCGACTCGCGAGCTTGCCCTCTCGATAGCCAGCGCCAGCTCGCTCACCGTGGCGCTGGGCAAACAGGCATTCTACACCCAGATCGACCTCGATCAGCCCAAAGCCTATGCCTATGCCAAAGAGGTCATGAGCATGAACGCGATGGCCGCCGACGCGCAGGAGGGCATGTGCGCCTTCCTCGACAAGCGCCAGCCCGCCTGGGTGGGGAGATAAAGATACGTGTGCGCCCACTAGACCGAGATTGGGTGATGAGGGGCGAAGAAGAGCGCTGGCGGCTGAAGCCGCGCCTAGGGGCTACGCCACAAAGCCCGCCTGCGCGGGCTCACCATAACTTGGACGCGCATCACCGATGACTAGCACAACACGTGAAACGCTGGAACGCGCGGCTAAGCGCCGTGCTCCGCTCCGCTGCGATATTTGCCTGGTCAGGCTCCAGATTCAGGCGCAATGAGATCTGACGAGCCCGCGCAGGCGGGCTTTGCCGCCGAACGCAGTGAGGCGCTTAGGCGCGGCTTCAGCCGCCAGCCTGCTCGCCAACAGGAGAGGCGTCCATGGACACCAATATGACCACGGATTCCCAGCTTGCCGCCGATTTCGCGCTCACTGGCATCTCGCGGCTGGTGACGGTCGCCCCAGAGCGTTACGGGAGTGGCCCGCTCGGCGTCATCCCGAACGGCGCGCTCGCCGCACAGGACGGCAGGATCGTCTGGGTAGGGGCGGAGGCCGATCTCGCACGGGCGGTTGCCGTCGAGGCGATCCCTCCAGCGGGGCGCCGTGATGCTGGCGGACGCGCTGTGCTGCCCGGCTTCGTCGATTCGCACACCCATTTCGTCTTCGCGGGCAATCGCGCCGAAGAGTTCCAGTTGCGCCACGCGGGCGCCTCGTACGAAGAGCTGGCGCGGCAGGGACGTGGTATCCTCAGCACCGTGCGAGCGACACGCGCCGCCCCCGAAGAGACGCTGCTCGCCCTTGGCCGCGGTCGGTTGGAGTCATTCGCCATCCACGGAACCACCACCGTCGAAGGCAAAACGGGCTATGGGCTCGATCCCGCGAGCGAGGCGCGCTGCCTGACGGTCATGCGCGCGCTGGCTGCATCGCCGCATCTGCCGACCGTCGTGCCAACGTTTCTCGGCGCGCATACCCTCCCGCCGGAGTACCGTGAGCATCCAGGCGACCGCGACGCCTATGTGGACCTCGTCTGCGAGCGGATGCTGCCCGCGTTTGCCGCCGACGCGCGCTTCTGCGATGTCTTCTGCGAGCGCACCGCCTTCACCGTCGAGGAGGCGCGGCGAATCCTCGAACAGGCAAGCGCGCTGGGCTACGCGCTCAAGCTGCACGCCAACCAGCTTGGGCCGACCGGCGGCGCGCGGCTGGCCGCCGAGCTACACGCCGTTTCCGCCGATCACCTCGACTTTGCCTCCGATGAAGAGCTTGATATGTTGAATGGGGCTGGCGTCGTCGGCACGTTGCTGCCGGGCTGCTCCTTCTCGCTGAGCATCGCCTATCCCTCGGCCCAGCGCCTGCGCGAACATGGCGTGCGCATCGCGCTGGCAACCGATTTCAACCCAGGAACCAGCTATTCCGAGAATATGCAGATGATGATCGCACTGGCGGTCAGCGCGATGGGGATGACGCTTGACGAAGCGATTACCGCAGCCACTCGCGGCGGCGCGGCGGCGCTGGCAATGGAGGCGGAGGTGGGCAGTCTGGAGCCGGGCAAGCGCTGTGACTTGATTGTGTTGCGGGGAGACGACGAACGCGAACTGGCCTACCATTTCGGCGTCAACCTGGTTGCGCGGACGTATCTGCGCGGCAAACTGTTTGTGGGAAGTACCGAAAGGGCATAGACAGCGTCAAGGAGTGTGCTATACTGGAGGCCACGGGCAACAACACCGCCTGAAAGGATTTCGGGATTTGGAGTGCGGCTATCGTTGAGGGGGGGATGTAGAGGGCCAATGGCTATACTGCAAGCGCCGGGAACCGGCTTCGCCGCTGATATGGGAAATACCGCCTCGCCCCTCGTCGTTCTTTTCGAGCGTAATGATACGATTGCGGTTCCGCTGCTCTCTCAATTGCGTGTGACAGGCTATGATGTCCGCGCTGCCCGCACCCCGGTCGAACTCTTTGGTATGCTTGGCAAGCAACTGGTTGCGCTGGTGCTGGTTGATCTCGGCAATGCAACGGCCGGGCGCCGCGAATTCTGGGTCGCGCTAGATGCGCAGCGGCGCGGGCGCTCGCTTCAGGTCATGACGTTCCGCTTTATCAGCCCCGCGAACGCGCTCGATCCCGATTTCGATCCGGCGGCGCGGGCACTGGCCGACGTGGAGGTACGTGGCGTCCAGGAGTTCCAGAAGGTGCTGGATGGCGTGCGCCAGCGAATACCGCTCAATGGCGCGTTTCCCGCTCTCGCCGCGCCTGGCGCTGGCGCGATTCCACCCATCGGCGCGGCGTATGGTATACCATCACCCTATGGTCAGCCGTCCTACTCCCCCCTCAGCCAGCCGTCGCCCCTGCCCAATAGCCAGCCCTCAGTTCCGCCATATGCCTCCAATCCGCATGTATCGCCATTCGCGCAACCGCTCGCCGCTTCACCGTTTGCCCAGCCCGCCCCGTCGAATCCATTTTCCGGCGGCCAGCCCGAGAACAATTCGCCGTTTGCCCAGCCCTACAATGTGAATCCGTTTGCGGCGGCCAACGCGGCGCCACAGTCTGGCGGAGGGTCGGCCTGGGGTCAGGCTCCAGGCATGGCGGCCAGCAATCCGTTCAGCCAGCCATCACAACCCGATCCAGTGCGATTCGGGCAGCCAGAGAGCGCGCGATTTGGCGGACAGCACGTACCGCAGCAGCAGCAACCCGCGCACCAGATGGGGCGGGATGAGCAGCAGATCGTGGATGTCTGGATTCCGCCAGAAGAAGACGATCAGGTGACGAGCGTCGTCCCCGAGGCCACCTTCGAGCAGATCGAGCGGTATGGCCGCATGGAGCAGATGGGGCAGCAGAGCCAGAGGGGCCAGATGGGATCCATGGGATCGATGGGCCAGATGGGCGCGGCGCTGCAAGAGCCAACCCAGCGCATCGCATCGATGCCTACCGCTGGCGCGTCCTACGCCGGAACCCCCACGGAGCGCGCGCTGAGCACTGTATTGGTGGAGGGCGCGATGCTGACCGACCAGAAGCTCGAGGCGCTACGCGGAATCCAGCAAATGCTTACAGGTGTCGGCATGCGGTTCAAGCTCGGCGAACTGGCGCTGCTCTTCAAGTTTCTCAGCCCGGATCAGTTGCTGGCGGCCCTGCTCGTCAGCCGGGGACTCGTCAGCCCACAACAGATATCCTCGCTCGGGCGCATCAAACAGGAACTGGCCGCCACTGGCAAAGATGAAGACCTCGCCACGCTGCTGCTCAAGTTCCAGGTGCTTCCCGCCGAGCAGTTGCGCGCCCTGCAAAACGAACTGTAAAAGCGAACTTCGTCCTCTGTCCCCTCTCTCACAAGGAGAAGAGGTTTTCCTCTACCACTGCTGGCCGGTGCGCACGGCGGATTGCGAGCGTGTCCCGCTATCCAGCGTGGGCGGCTTGCGCGATCCGGCGGCTGCGGAGATCACAAGAATACCGCCGACGATAAAGAGGATGAGGCTCAGGAGACCAAGCCCCGCTATCGCCAGAACGCGCGGCGTATCGTCAGACTTCCCGGTCGTACTGGTATGCTTTGCGGGCGTAGGCGATGGCGCTACCGTCGGCGTCGCCAGTGGCGGGCCAATCTGAATAACGCTCGTGGCGACGAGCGACGGCGGGAATGGCGGTTGGCCGTTTGTTACCGCATCCGTCGAGACAGCGTGAAGGAAGAGCTGTCCGGTAATCGCTGACGGGAGCACGACAATCGCCGTGAACTGCCCCTGGCTGTCCGAGAGAATCGACGAACCATCCTCAGTCGTGAGCGCATTATCCGGCTGATAATCCGACGCGGAGAAGTTGGCGCTTGGCGTCACAAAGATCGCTATCGCCGTGCCCTGCGGGAAAAAGCCACTACCCTGCACCTGCACTGGCCCGCCCGCGGCATATACCTTGCCGGGATGCGTGGATGAGGGCGCTTGTGAGAGCGTGACCTGCGGGGCATTGGAGCCGAGCGCCTGAAATTGCTGATCGGCAGTAACGACGTCGGTCGTGGGGTTCGCGGAGTCACTGGCGCAGATGAGATAGAGCGTGCCGGGAGTGCCCGCAGCGTCTGGCCAGACAAAGGTGGCGGTGAAACTGCCGCTGCTATCCGCCATCACCGTAATTGTGCCATTGGTGAAGGGGTTGAATGCGCTCGCGCAACCATCGGTGACGTTGGCCCAACCCAGATTAAAAGTGGCGCCCGCGGTTGCCTGACTCATCGAGACCGAGACATTGGCGCCCACTGGCCCCTGTACGGTTTTGCCGTCGCTGGAGGGTACAGGGACCACCACATGCATACTGCCAGTAGAAGGGTCGGCGTGCGCGACAGGCGAAGTATGTACCGCTCCCACTACCAGCAGCGCCATCATCAGCGCCCAAAGCCCATACCAGCCCCTGCCAATGATGAGTTGCGCCCTGCGTCGCATGCCTGCCCCCTCTGTCGCTGGCCACTCTGCTAATGGATCCCGCGTGCCCGCTATCGCACCCGGCTCTCACCCGGCCCCAGTCTATCTCAGCCTCCCTGAGCGCCCATGCCGCATCAGCCGCATCAGTATAGCACGACAGCCCCCTGATGCCATCCTCATCCCCCAATTTGCGCGAATTTGACCGTGTGCCGCGTGTCTGATAAAATGACCTGGATAGGCGCCCGCGCCAGAAGCGAACGGGCATACGGCAGCTTTGCGTAGCGGCAATTTGGAGGACGGCACGATCCATGGATAAGGTCATCACCTGGTTATTTACTGACCCGAACAATACGGCGTCGGGTACTCCCGAGACATTTCACTTTTATCTGCCCTGGATGATCTTCTGCGGACTTGGCCTGCTCATCCCGCTCTACTATGCGTTCGAGGGACGCAAGCGCTTCTTCGGGCATCATACGCTGCACAAGTATCTCATGACCAAGTTCATGAATCAGCTCTGGCCGCTCGCGCTGGTGGGCTGGATTCTGATTGGCGCGCGCTATGCTGAGCTTTCGCTCTTCGACTGGCGCGTCTGGCGCTACGGTTGGCTGCTCTGGCTCGGCATCATCGCCGTCTATTGGGGCCTGTACTTCACCCGCCACTATTCCCACCATCTGGAGCACTATCAGCAGGAGCGCGTGAAAGCGCAATACATCCCGCCGCCCAATCCCAAGAAGCGCACCGCACGCGCTGGCCACTAGACTAGCCGCTAGAGTGTGCTATGAATTCAAGGTCAAGCGGATAAGCTGTACGGCGAGGCTTCCTCGATCACGCCACATTCGCTACGCATGTCAGTGGTCAGTTGAGGCGCGTCGAACTGGCCAGCTTCCTTGCGCACATTCGTCAGGCGTGCTGTAGTCATCTTCCACGCATGATTGGCGCGCTGATAGTCGTCTACGAGCACGGGCGACAGACCTTGTTTCTGGATAAGTTGGAGCAGGCCACGCACGGCTGCCTCTTTGTCCGCCGCCTCGGGGCAACAAGTCCAGTCTTGCGGCGACCCGCTGGCGTCTGGCGCTCCCCGGTGACCCCATCCCCAGCGCTGATCCGACCCGCGCCATCGGAACCTAGACCCGACAGCCCGGACCCGTACCAGAAGCTGGGCGGGGAACCCTCGTGCGCATAGTAGCGGGTCAGCGGAGTGCCCAGGGCGCTGTCGCCATCGCTGGCCGCGACGGACTTCAACAGGTATTGATAGCCGCGCCCAACCAACATGACCCGTATCGACACGACCACGACCAGATCCACCCCCGAAAGTGCCCCCACAGGGCAGGTGCGCACCGCGCCCCAGGCCGCACCGACGAGACGCCAGACGTGTGGAGGTGTGGCGCATGTCCGTGTAATGTGACACCACCATTACCTTGACAGACATAGTAATGTGACGTATACTATTCGTCGGAGGTGGTGAGATGGGCGCAAGCGAGATCACATCCGATTTGTTGCGTGGGAATGCCGACACGATGATCTTGCGGTTACTGTCGGAATCCGACTGCTATGGCTACGAGATCGTCAAGTTGATCGCAGAGCGTTCGCACGGCGAGTACGAGCTTAAGGAAGCCACGATGTACTCCAGCGTTCGCCGATTGGAAGCGGACGGCGACATCACGTGGTACTGGGGCGATGAATCGCAGGGCGGCCGACGCAAGTATTTCCGGATCACGGAGAAGGGCAGGGCGACCTATGCCCGCAACAAGAGCAACTGGGAGTATGCGAAGCGCGTGCTCGACACATTGCTGTGAGGAGATGAAGCGATGAACGACAGGCTGAACGACTACGTGGACGGCGTCTTCGCACCCTACCAGGGCGCCAAGAGCATCAGCGAGCTGAAAGCGGACCTCCTTGCGGACCTGCATGAGCGGTTCCGTGAGCTCAAGGCCGAGGGCAAAGATGACGCGGAGGCCTTCGAGTTGACCATCGACAGTATCGGCGATATCGAGCAGACCGTGCAGGAGGTCGCCAACCTCTCCCGCTCGTTGGAGCGGAAGCTGGTCATCAACTTTCATGGGAGCAATCTGGCAAAGAGCGACTTTGCGGGCGTGATCGCGCATGAAGGACAGTTTAAGGGGAGCACGTTGCGCGGCGCTGACTTTTCGGGCGCAGACCTAACCGGAAGCTCGTTTCACGCCAGTGACATACGTGAAGCCAATTTTGAGCGCGCAAATCTGACAGACTGCACCTTTTCCGCAACTGACCTTACGGATGCGAACTTCCGTGAAACCATCCTGGAACGCACCACCTTCAGCGCTTCCGGGCTGGACGGGGCAAAATTCATCGGCGTCAAGCTGACGGATGTCAAATTTGCGACGAACGACCTGCGAAAAGTCACCTTTGAAGGCTGTACCTTTCTCGGCGTGGACTTCCACTATGTCGACCTGAGCGGACAGCGACTTGATGGGCAGACCTTTCTCGGCGTCAAGTTTGACCTGCCGGCGCTGAAGAATGTGTCGTTTCAGGGCGCGACCCTCAGAAATGTGTCTTTCCGTCCAGTGGGTATCTGGTCTATGAAGCGTGCCATACAATCCATTCACTTTGACGGCGCGCTGATGGATAAGCTGACGTATGCCGCACTCAAGGGCATAGGAGCCGATGTATCGCAGGTTACTGTGCTGTAAGGAGGGAAGGTTATGCAAAACATTTCCATTCAGGTAAAAGACCTGCAAAAATCCTACAAGCAGCTCAACGTCTTAAAAGGCGTGAATTTCACCGTGGAGCAGGGCAGCATTTTCGCGCTGCTCGGCTCCAACGGCGCGGGCAAGACCACGATCGTGAGAATCCTCACCACCCTGCTCAAGCCGGATGACGGCACGATGCGCGTCAACGGATTCGACGTCTTGTCGCAGCCAGCGCAGGTGCGGGAGTCGATCACCCTGACAGGTCAATTCGCGGCGGTGGACGAGATCCTCACTGGCCGAGAGAACCTGATCATGATCGCCAAACTACGGCACGTGAAGAGCGTGGGCAAGGTGGCAGACGATCTGCTCGAACGATTCGGCCTCGCCGCCGCGGCCGGGCGCCGGGTCTCGACCTACTCAGGCGGCATGCGCCGTCGCCTCGACATCGCCATGAGCCTCATCGGCAACCCGCGAATCATCTTCCTCGATGAGCCGACGACCGGCCTCGACCCGGAGGGCCGCATTGAGGTGTGGCAGGTGATCCAGAACCTCGCTGACAGCGGCACGACTGTGTTCCTGACAACCCAGTACCTCGACGAGGCCGAGAAGCTCGCCGACCGGATCGCGATCCTGCACGAAGGCACAATCATCGTGTCTGGCACTTTGGAGGAGCTGAGGAAGCTGCTCCCGCCCGCGAAAGTCGAATACGTGGAACGGCAGCCCACCCTGGAGGAGATCTTCCTGGCGATCGTCGGAAGCGACAAGAAGGAGCAATAATGAACACCCATTTCTTCAGCGACACGAGCGTGATGCTCGGACGTTCCCTGCGACACGTCACGCGCAGCGTGGACACCATCATCACAGTGATGATCATGCCAATCGCCTTCATGCTGCTGTTCGTCTACGTGTTCGGTGGCGCCATCCAAACAGGCACAGACAACTATGTGAACTACCTGCTGCCCGGCATCCTGCTCATCGCAATCGCCAGCGGCATCTCCTATACCGCCTTCCGCCTGTTCAATGACCTGCAGAGCGGCATCTTCGAGAGGTTCCACTCGATGCCGATTGCCCGCTCGTCCGTGCTGTGGGGGCACGTTCTGACCTCACTGGTGTCCAACGCGATCTCCGTGGTAGTCATCGTCCTGGTGGCGCTCCTCATGGGCTTTCGCTCGTCGGCAGGAGTGCTGGCATGGCTCGCCGTGGCCGGCATCCTCGCGCTGTTCACACTCGCGCTGACCTGGATCGCTGTGATCGCCGGATTATCGGCGAAATCCACGGACGGGGCGGTCGCCTTCTCGTACCCGATCATCTTCTTGCCGTTCGTCAGCTCGGCATTCGTGCCCACTGCCTCGATGCCGGGTCCCGTGCGTGCCTTCGCGGAAAACCAGCCGGTCACCGCGATCGTCAACACGATCAGAGCCTTGTTCGAGCAGCAGCCGGTCGGAGGCGAAATCTGGATCGCCCTCGCCTGGTGCGTCGGCATCCTCCTCATCGCCTATGCGCTCGCCATGGTGGTCTACCGGCGCAAAATAGCCTGAAATGTCAGGACGCTGGCAGCCCGTGACCGCTGGAGCCACCCTGGGCTGTTGCTCGCGCTCGTGGTCACGCCCGCCAACGCAGACGAGCGCACCCAGATTCAGTCGCTGCGGAGAGCGATTCACGCCGCCATTCCTGCATCGCATCGGGAGTCGCGGCGCACTCCTTTTCATCAGATTTCTCTCTATACCCCAGTTGTCATCTGGCTTACAGTATGTGCAGAGAACATCATTGTCTCGCTGAGTTGCAGCGGGCATTCGGTCAGCGGAAAACACCAATTATGCCTGCCAAAGGAACACCCAGGACTTCAGATCGCGCACCAGGTCGGCAGAAACGCACCGAAGTCTCCAGATTGTGTGATGCGCTCTTCGGAACAACGCCTCTGGCGGCGCACTGCCACATATGGGCCATGGAAAGCCAGCGCTTTGCCGCCTTTCTCGATACTTACCAGGGAAAGATCGGCAAGAAATTGCGCGGTATAAGCGATGATGGCGGCTATCCTGACCTGCTGGCGGAGCTGGATGTCGCCCACAGGCTCCTGACCGACCGCGGTTTCACCCTCGTCTATGAACCCTATCTCGCCGAACGCCAGCGCGGCCCCGACTTTGCCGTCACCTTCAAGTCGCACACAACGTTCACCGTCGAGGTGCGCCATCTCCGGCCATCCGGCGCCGACGCGAAACTCCGCCTGGAGGCGATCCTCGCCGATAAGCTGCGCCAGCTACAGCCTTCGACCCCCAATGTCCTCGCACTCGTCGGCGAACCCGATGTCGCCTCTCCCGAACAGGTGCAGGCCGCACTCGATACGCTGGCGATAGCCGGACAACGGAAAGACGACGCCGTGTGCATACGGAGGGGGTTCGCGAGCGCGCGCGACCTCTTGCGCCGGATGGAGCGGCTGAGCGCTATCGCGACCCTCGCGCCGTCCGCCGCATCGCTCTACGAGCCACCACGCGCACGTCGCCCGCTTCCGCCGGAACTACGCAAAACGCTGGCCCGCGCGTTTGGGGTATTACCCTGAAATGGGCGTAGCAGACTGGCGACCTAGCGCCCGATGGCGCGCATCAGCAGAATCGAAAGCTCGAAGAGCACCGTGAAGCTGACGCCGATAATCACCGGGCTAAACGGATCCGCGCCCGGCGTGATGAAGCACGAGAGGAACCAGAGTCCAAAGAGGATGACCAGCCGCTTCTGCCGCAGCACCCGGCTATTGATGATGCCCACCACCGCCATGAAGGTCAGCACCAGCGGCAACTCGAAGACAATCGCGAAGGCCAGCAGGAAGTAGGTGACAAAGGTGAAGTAGCTATCGGCGTCGGTGAGCAGAATGAATCGGTCGCTGCCGAAGGTGACCAGCCAGTCAATTGGCCAACGCAAGACGACAAAGCCAACGGTGATGCCGACAAAGAAGAGGCCGACTCCCAGCAGCGTAAACGGCAGCGCATACTTGCGTTCGCGGCGAGTCAGCGCGGGCGAAATGAAGGCCCAGAGCTGATAGAGAATGACCGGAGAGGCCACCATGATGCCAACGGCGATGCCGACCTTCAGCGCGACCATAAATGGCTCGCCGATATCGTGGGCCACCAGTTGGCCTTGTTCCGCGCCGGGCAGCTTGTTGGCGGCGGCGGGGAGGGGAATCAGCAGGAAGCCAATAATGCGATCCCAGAAGACGATGCCCACAATCGAGAAGATCGCGACCGCGATCACCATTTTGATCATGCGGCCGCGTAGCTCTTCGAGATGCTCGATGAGCGTCATCGTACCGCCTTCAGGCTCCTCCTCGTCGGCAGCCTGATTGACTTCGTGCAGATGTTCCGCTGCCATCGCATCCCTCCCACCAACCGCATACCCAATTCGCCCGCGCCAAGGCGCTCAGGGCGTTCCGCGCGACGCCTACTCCTTAGGAGTCTCGGTGGTCGCGCTAACCGGCGCGGCAGATGGCAGTTCCGGCGTCGCCTGTGCCGTGGCTGGCGGAATGGCGCTCGTCGGCGGCGCCTCCGGCTCCTTCACCTCGCGCATCGACTTCTGGAACTCTTTGATCGTCTTCCCAATGGACGAGCCCATTTCCGGGAGCCGCTTGGGTCCCCAAATCAGGAGCGCGATGAGGGCCAGTGGGATCAGGTCGTACCAGTGAAATCCACCTAACATATGCTTTCGCTCCATTCCCTAGGACGAGGTGTCGGCATTCCCCAAAGACATTGCCATCTGTTCACCTCTATTCAGCGATTATAGTACATCGTGAGGACATCGGGTAGCACAACTGGCTATCCTTTTCTCAAGATACGAGTGATAGCACGCCCGGTAACACGATGCCGCATACCCAGCAATACCTCGCATAGATCGTTCCAGATCCCCCTGACCTGCGCACCCCTGCCACAGATATTCCTGCGTCAGCGCGCCAAAACAGGCCGCAAAAAAACAACGGCCAGCCTAATGTTGACTATTTTGCTAGGATATATGCACAATATGGAAGGCAGCTCCATGAAAAGCCGTCTCAGATAGATCGTTAGTATCGTCAGGCGGAGGCCCTGACGGCGTTACTATCAGGCTTTGCTCTGAGGAGGGATTACCATGACAGACACAGCGGCAGGTATAGCTCCAGGCGCGGCGACAACCACGGCGACATACGCCCATCCCGAAGTGCTGGTCACGACCGAATGGGTCGCGCAGCATCTCAATGATCCGGCTGTTCGTATCGTCGAGGCCGATGAAGATCCGCTCTTGTATGAGGCGGTGGGCCACATCCCCAACGCCGTCAAGCTCGACTGGCATACCGATGTGCAGGATCCGGTGCGGCGCGACTTTGTGGATAAGGCCGCCTTCGAGGCGCTCCTGAGCCGTTATGGCATCGGCAACGACACCACCGTCGTCTTCTATGGCGACAAGAACAACTGGTATGCCGCCTACAGCTACTGGCTCTTCACGCTGTATGGCCACCGAGACGCCCGATTGATGAACGGCGGACGCACCCTCTGGGAGGCCGAGAATCGCGCCTATACCAAGGATGTCCCGCAGTTCGCGGCGACCAGCTACAGCGCGCAGGAGCCGAATCTCGCCATCCGCGCCTTCCGTCGCCAGGTTGAGAGCCTGCTGGAGAGCGGCCAGGTGAGCGGAGGTGGCGCGGCGCTGGTGGATGTGCGCTCGCCCGATGAGTACACCGGCAAGCTGGTGCATATGGTCAATTACCCGCAGGAGGGCGCGTCGCGCGGCGGCCATATCCCCGGCGCGCAGAGCATCCCCTGGGCCACCGCGGCCAACTCGGATGGCACCTTTAAGTCTGCCGAGGAGCTGCGAGCTATCTATGGTGGCAAAGGCGTCAGCCCCGACAAAGAGGTGTTCGCCTACTGCCGCATTGGCGAGCGTTCGGCGCATACCTGGTTCGTGCTGACCCAGTTGCTCGGCTATCCCAATGTGCGCAACTACGATGGCTCCTGGACGGAGTGGGGCAATCTGGTCGGCGCGCCGATCAAACAGGGCGAGGAAGCCTGAGACTTCGTCGCATGCCCACGCGCGATATACTGATAAGGCGGCCCATCGGGAATTCTCCGGTGCGCTGCCTTGTCCCATTCGGGCTTGTTCGCGGTTGTTTGGTCGTGAGACTACCATCTCATAACAATTTGCATAGAGAGATTGCACTGAAGAAAGGGCAATTATTCTTATGAATATGGATCGTCAGGAAGCCATCGAATTTCTCGTAGATCACTACAATAATCCACGCAATCGTGGCGCGCTCGACCATGCCGATATTGATCAGGTGGGCGGCAATCCAGGCTGTTCCGACCGCGTGGAAATGTATGCCAGAGTAGACGCGGACGGACACATCGAAGAGGTCACGTTCGAGGGCGAGGGCTGCACCATCAGCATGGCCGCCGCGTCGTATGTGACCGAGATGGTGCAGGGGATGACACTCGAAGAGGTCGAGCAACTCAGCTTCGAGACACTGATCGACGACCTGGGGCGCGAGGTGGTGATGGCTCGCCCGACCTGCGCCACCGTCGCCCTTGGCACGCTCAAGCAGGGCGCGCACGAGCTACGCATGAAGCGCATGGCAGCCGAAAAGTAGGGGTACCATGCCTCGGCTATAAATGACCGGAGTAACGAACATTGGGTCATGAATGGCCGCCACGCCCAGTAAGCGAGCAAGGCGGATCCGCCACGCTGCCGGGCGTTTACGCTCTCCGCTCCTACCCCGGCCTTCATGAACGTTCACTTATTACGCCGAACACCGCGCGTTGTGGCGGTTGAGGCAGGCCGTAGCGTCAACGCCACGGCGAATTTTCTGCCTCCCAGGCCCATTCGCCGGGGCCTTCGGGCTTCCGGCACGCTCGCCCAAGCACGCTGTACAGCATTAATGCTAAAACCACATTAAGGCCGGTATTTTAATGTCTACCCGTCGCCGCGCTTGATGTATTTGTACGCCTCGGCGTACTCTAGCTCGTGGCCGTGCTTGCGTGCGCTATTGGCCGTCTCTTTGGCCCACTCGCGCACCATCTCCGTCGGGTCCCAGTCGCCCATCTGGCTCTTGTGCGCCTTGAGCGCCGCGACCTTCTGCTCCAGATAGCCACTGATGTCCACCCAGCGATCAGGCTCGGACGTGCCAGAGATGTAGACCTCTTTCACCTCGTGTGTCTCCAGCCCCTCGGCGGCTAGCTCCGGGAAGGCCAGTCGCGTGCCAGCCACTGGGATGATCGCGCCCAGCGTCGCCTCGCCCGCGATGCGGTGATCGGGATGGTTGATGTATCCCTGACCGCTCCAGTAGCGCGTCGGATCCTGGCAGATCACCACATCCGGCTTCACTCTGCGTATCACGCGCGCAATATCCGAGCGCAGCTGCAACGTCGGCTCCAGCCGCGAATCCTGATAATGTAGGAAGATGACCGGATGCCGCACACCCAGCGCATTGGCGGCGTCCTGCGCTTCTATCTGGCGTTTCGCGGCAAGCTGCTCGCTGGTAATCTCTTTGTCGCCCTGGTCGCCCGCCTGACCATCAGTAATCAGGCAGTAATAAATATCGCGCCCCTCAGCGGCCCAGCGTGCCAGCGTTCCCCCGCTGCCAAACTCGCCGTCGTCGGGGTGCGCCATCACGATGAGCACGCGCCGGGGCGTGGTCGTCTTCTGCTCGTCCGGTGTTTCCGCCGTATCAGTCATGTTTTCTCCTCAGCAACTGGCTGCGATGTCATCGGCGACACCGCCTCTGCTACACAAAGTATAGCGTCTATCCCCGCCCTCTGTCAGCGCGACCGGCTCACGAACCTCGCGTGTAGCTTCAGTACAATCGCGCACTCGAAATGTGAATATTCACACACTCCCAGGCCTCTGAACAGAGTATGCTGGGTATAGCATCTTTCGTTATACTGGTGAACGCCGCGAGCCATCATCCTTTGTCGTTCTTCTCGTGGCGCTCTTGGAAGGAAGTACGTTATGTTTCTGGGTCGTACCGTACCTCATACTGGCGATTTCAGACGCCCGCCCATGGTTCTCCTGGCGTTGGGGTTGCTGGCGACGCTGCTGGCACTTTCCGCCTGCGCCACGAGCACGAGCGGCACGGGTGACAGCGTCCCAACGGCAACCACCGCTCCGACCGCGACGACCGTTCCCACAGCAACCAGCAAGCCGGGCGGGCAGGCGGTGGTGGTCTATTTCTCGAAACATCCCGACTCCGATAGCAACGTAAACGCGGTCTTTGCGGTTAACCGTTTCTCGCCGGATCTTGGGGTTGCGAAATACTCGCTCCAGCAACTCATCGCCGGGCCAACAGCTGCGGAGGCTGGGGCGGGCTTCTACACCGAACTCACCGCATCACTCTCAGGCGCATCCACCTGTGGCGGGGCTGACTTCCAGCTCTACCCCAACCACAAAGGCACATCGGTCGCCGAGACAGGCACAATGACGATCCAGTTCTGCCGCGCCATCCAGCTTGCGGGCGATCTCACCGGATCGAGAATCGCCGCCGAGATTAACAAGACGATGTTCCAATTCTCCAACATCCATAAGGTCATTATCCTGACCAAAGATGGTGGCTGCTTCAACGATTTCCAGGGCGCCAACGCCTGTCTCAGTTAACAGTCAGTACGCTTGCGCGCGGCGGCGCCTGTGTCAAAGCGCGGCCTGAAAAAATGGCCTGTCTCTGTCGTCGTTCGTCTAACAACAGTGTCCCAGGAATGTCCCAAATGCGTCCCAAATGCGTCCCAAATGCTCATCAATGCTCATCCATTTGGGCGCACAAGAACAAGATGCCCGCTCTCTACGTCAAGTATAGTGGTGAGGCGCCTCTGAGCCATTTTGAGGAACCATACTGGCTACGAGTCGGCCCCGCCATGCTACGATCATAGTTCGGCAGAAAACAGGCGTAGTGCTACCGAAATAGACATATCCGTCAGGCACGGTTTGTGCCAGCAGCCGTGCACAAGGCATATCTGCGACGTTTAAGGATATGGGGAGAACATAGTACCATGGATGATGAGACGATGCGCTACGGTCCTCTTCGGGCAGGAGGCTCGATACCGCTTGCCATTGGCGCGCCTGATATCAGCCAGGAAGATACGATCATCTCCCGTGGTGTTACCACAGCCGACCTCTGGCGCGGGCGCGTTACGCGGCGGCTCCCACCACAGCGGTCACTCCCTCCATGGGCTGTTCCAGTTATTATCGCGGTCTTACTCGCCATCTTGCTGCCGAGCGTCCTGGCAGTCGCCTCGGTCTTCGAGGATTATTCGTCGCTCAAGAATTTGGGCGAGTCGGGCATGCGCCATCTGCTCACCGCTAAAGCCGATCTCTCCGGCATACTGGGCGGCATCTCATCCAACAACTCCCTCTCCTCGCTGCTCAACGACAACGCGATGGGAGACGCTCCCTATACCTACTTTGTCCAGCGCCAGGGCGGAACAGCGAACCAGATTAACGTGACCATTCACCCCGCCTCGAATATGCCCAAGTCTGTCAAGACCAAGAGCTACAAGCAGACGCTTACGACAAACACCGCGCTCACCCTCGGCGGCACGCCGCCAACAGCCGACACGGCGACACCTACGCCCACCCCGAAGCCCGGCGCCACCGCCACCGCGACCCCGTCGGGATCGGGTAACTCGGGCTTTTCCTTCGACCCAGCGGCCGTCAACCGTGCGGTTACCGAGCTGCATCTCGCGCAGAAGGACTTCCAGACACTACGCAACAAACTGGCCAATCCCGACTGGGTGCTCTCACTCGCGCCCCGTGTGCCCGGCGTTGGCTCACAGGTCAACACCGCGACAACGCTGGCCAACATCGGCTATGACGCGGCCTCGCTGGGGGTGGTGCTGGCCGACTCCGCGCAGCCGCTGATCGCCCGCCTGCACGCCGCGTCAGCGACTGGCACTGGCAATAGCGAGTTGATTACCCAGAGCGATGTCGAATCACTGCAGGCTGGACTGGCGCAGGGCCAGATCTACTTCAACCGTATCGAGCAGGACCTGGCGGGTGTCCAGGTGAGCAGTCTGCCGATCAGCGCTTCGCAGAAGGCCCAGGTAAATGAAGTGATCGCGCTGATGCCGCGCTTCAAAGACCTTATTCCGCAGGCAAGCTACTACATTGGACTGATCGGCTGGGTCTTGGGGGCAGACGCGCCGCGCCACTTCCTGGTGCAGACGCTGGATAACGGTGAGCTGCGCGGCACGGGTGGTTTCGAGGGATTCTACAGCATCCTGACCATCGATCATGGCAAGGTGAGTCCGATTACGCTGCTGCGCGCCAACGATATTGACTATGGCAAGGCTGGCTGTGGCAAGGGCGTAAATAATTGGTCTATCAACAATCCAGCGCCCGCGGCGTATCGCTCCTGGTGGCCATTCGCCAACTGGGGGCTGCGCGACGCCAACCTCAACTCGGATTTCCCGACATCGGCAAAGCTCATCATGAACGCCTATAGCCATGAGGCGTGCACCAACGTGGATGGCGTTATCCAGTTCACGCCAGATGCCATCGCGAGCGTGCTGCGTGTGACCGGGCCGCTGACGGTGCCAGTTTTCAATGAGACCGTGACGGCGGACAACCTCGAGACCAAGATTCATTACTATGAGGAAAACGAAGCGGGCATTGCGAAGGCGCAGGCACTCTTCCACGACTACAATCCCGCCGACCGGAACAAGATTCGCACGAAATTCACCGAGGCTGTACAGCAGTTGCTCGAAACGCACGTCCGCCATCTGCCCAAGAGCGAGCTTATCCCGCTGGCGAAGCAGGCTCTGGCTGATCTACGCTCCAAAGACGTGCAGGTCTACGTCACCAATACCGGCGTCGAGTCTCAACTGCAAAAACTGCACGCTGATGGCGCAATCGATACAACGCCCAACGTCGACGGTCTCTTCGTCTCGCAGGTGAATGTCAGCATCTCGAAGGGATCGCCCTATGTCGCCACGACAATCAGCGACAATGTCACACTCGACACCAAGGGTGGCGCGACCCATCAACTGAACATCGCGCTCAAAAACAATGCGCAGTCTGGCGCCCAGGTGGCTGGATACACAACCTACCGTGACTACGTGCGCGTCTACGTGCCCGCGGGGGCGCGGCTGACGTATGCCGACGGGTTTGATACTGGGAAGCTGATGTGCGTCGCCCCCACGCCGCCTCCAACCAATCCCAATCCGCCCAACCCACCGAATCCGCCCAATCCGCCCAATCCGCCCACGACCTCGGCCCCGACCTGTGGGTCGAATCCCTACCCTGACGGTGAACGTGTCTGCCCGAGCGGACAGTATCTGCCGCCGAAGGATCAGCAGGGTGGCTATATCGTGCAGCCCGGCAACAAGCCCGGCACGCTGAACAATGTCGGCTATCCACCCGCGACGAAGAGCGACGTCCCCGGCCTGACGATGTGGGGCGGCTATGTGGTGATCCCGCAGTCCTGCACCGCCACGCTCTCGCTGAACTACTACGTGCCTAACGTGGTGAACCTCCAGGCGGTCGCCAGCGCGCAGGCGACGCCAACCACAACCACCGCGCCGACCGGCGATATGCTCGATCCATGGCGGCGCGGGCTGGCGTAACACATAAGAGCAGAGATATCTGGAATGGCTTGACGACAGCAGGACAATGAGGTAGACGACAATTGCTGGCTTGCTCATGAGGAGTTAGACTTGTGGGCTTCAGCAACTCCCAACTGTCCTGCACGACCTGTACGAAGTCCGCGAGTGGCGGCATGCGACAGCAATTCTGGCGGCAGACTACCCCAATGAACTCGGCGATATCGTCGAGATACTTTCCGCGTTTCGGCTGTTGCGCAGCCACATAGAGGTTGGCGGCGGCAACAAATCGAAGGTCGCGGGTACCATCGACAAAGCGTTTCACGACCGTGGTTGGCAGGAACGAAGCTTCGATACCCGATTTGTGGTGGACAAGGTTGAGTTGCCATCACCAACCCATAAAATCGACTGCTTCCGCAATGGCATTGGCATCGAGATAGAGTGGAATAACAAGGATCCGTTCTTTGATCGCGATCTCAACAACTTTCGCCTGTTGTTCGAGTTGCGAGTCATAGCCGTTGGGATCATCATTACCCGATGTGACAACCTGCAAGAGATATTCGATGCATTAGGTAGAGGATGTTCGTACGGAGAATCCACGACGCATATGAGCAAACTGTTCCCGAAAGTTGAAGGCGGCGGTGCTGGTGGATGCCCATTGCTCGTCTTTGGCATCAGCCAGAAGCTGTATGTAGATGGGGCATAGATATGGATGGCTCTAATCAAACACCAACGGCTGCGGAGGAGTTGCTGTCGCAGCAGCGAGGGTATTTTGGAACGATTCTGGCTGATCCGCCATGGCGGTTTCAGAACCGTACGGGAAAGATGGCCCCTGAGCATCACCGTCTATCACGGTATGAAACCATGACGATGGATGACATTTATGAGCTTCCTGTAGCGCAGTTGGCGTCGCCGAAGAGCCATCTGTATCTCTGGGTGCCTAACGCCCTTATTCTTGAAGGGCTGGAAACCATGAAGCGCTGGGGATTTACCTATAAGACCCAGCTTATCTGGTATAAGGTGCGCAAAGATGGCGGGCCGGATGGCCGGGGCGTCGGTTTCTATTTTCGGAATGTGACCGAGATCATTCTCTTTGGCGTCCGCGGCAACTTGCGAACATCGGCGCCAGGGCGGCGACAAGTCAACATCATCACGACCCGGAAGCGCGAACACTCACGCAAGCCCGATGAGCTTTATGACGTCATCGAGCAGTGCAGCCCAGGCCCTTATCTCGAACTGTTCGCTCGCCATCCCCGACCGAACTGGTCACAGTGGGGCGATGAGATATTCGACGCTCCTCCAACCCAGCTCCGCCTCCCAGAGCTGACTCAGGAGCCAGGGAAGCCTCAGTTGCGGCTGGTCAAACCTCCGCGCGCGCCAAAGGTTGCCACATCGTAACAAAAAGCCCCTCCCCTGGCGCCGGGGAGGGGTGTCGGAGAGGGGGTACTTCTCCGTTAGTCGGTGTTGTCCATCCCCTGGCAGACCTCGAAGAGGAACCACGTGCGGCGCTCGGTCTGGTCGATGATGACTTCCAGCTCGCTGGCCGTCGCGTAGTCGCGATTCTTGTCACACACCTCGTGGGCGGCGCGCTGCATCTTAGCTATGTGCGCGTTGTCCTCCATCAGGCGGCGCGCCATCTCGCCCGGCGCGACAAACTCATTGTTGTCATCCTCGATGGTCTGTAGCTCGCCGATGTGGCTGATGCTGCGGATCGTCGTGCCACCCACGCGCCGCACGCGCTCCGCCAGGATGTCTATTGAAGCCAATAGCGCGTCGGCATGATCGTCGAAGAGCAGGTGATACTCACGGAAATGCGAGCCGGAGAGATGCCAGTGGAAGTTCTTGGTCTTCACATATAGGGCAAATGCGTCCGCGATGAGCGGATTGAGCGCTTCGGTGATCGCCCGCGTCTCCTGAGCGGTCAGATCAGTTCTGGTGGCCAGTTGCTTCGCCGCGGGATACGCCTTCACATGGCCATTCGTGTGTGTTCGGGTCGCATGGTGCGTCGTCTGCGTCGTCATGACATTCCTTCTTTCTCAACAGGCTTAGTCGCGTCTGATGCCAGTCCATTTCGTTTTCGTGATGGCGCGTGGTGATACTATCGTGCGCGCCATCATCGCAACCACAGCACAAAACATGCCGCTGAACCAGGCAGTCGCCCCTTTCTGTGACCGAGAAGGGCAACAGTAAGCAACCTGGCGTTATTTGGCTACCGATTGGCGACCTTTTCGCGGCCATCGACAAAACGCGCGATGATCGTGGTGAAGATCGAATAGAGAAACGAACCGAATACCACCGCCCAGAAGCCGTTGACCGAGAAGCCTGGCACGACCAACGACGCCAGCCAGAACAGGAAAGCATTGATGACTAGCAAGAAGAGACCAAGCGTCACGATGGTAATCGGAAAAGTCAGTATCTTGAGGATCGGCCCCACCACCGCATTGAGAACGCCAATCACCAGCGCCGCGATGATAGCCGCCCCCCATGTGGCGTGAATTCCACTCAGCAGCCAGGCGACGACAATCAGTGCAACAGCGTTGAGACCCCATCTCACCAGAATCCACAGCAATCTCATGGTGTATCCCTCCCCTTTGACTTTTTGACTCGCGGCCAATTCGCAATAGACGATAGCCACGCGCTATCCCATCGCCGCCTCGCCGTCCAGCATGCGACCGGTTCGATTGATCGCCCTTGCGCCGTGTGATACAGTTCGTGCATACGGCTGTGATGGGAATCGTCCGGTTGTCGCCAGCGATGCAGAGAGCGGCGCGCATGCTGCGAGCGCCGCCGCGGGCCAGCCCGACAGACCTCCTGGAGCCACACGGTGAACGCGCGTGGATTGCTCGTGATGCGCGCTATGTAGCCGTCGTCGGGATGCGCCCGTTAGCGCGCGAGCGGTCAGCGTGACGCCGTGTAACATCGCCTGTCATGTCTGGCCAACAGAGGCCTCGCTCAAACTATACGAAGCGAGGCGAATGGTGGTGGCACCACGAGTCGGCGCGTTAGCCCTCGTCCTCCAAAATACTGAGGATGAGGGCTTTTTGTATGCGCATTCATTCTCCCCTCCCTGTGTCGGGGAGGAGTTGGGGGAGAGGTCCGCGATGGATGACGACGACGATACCGGAGACGCTAATCTGGGGGAAGACGCCTGAGACGCATACGCCTGTGTGGCTGGCCTGCCAGGGGCGCCCTTCCCAACATGAACACGCATGGCAGGCCAACGACAACGCCAAACAGGAGTAGTTCTCATGACTTCCACACGCTCATCGTCAACCTCAGCGCCATCTAGCGGACGTATCCGCTCCGTCGAGGTTGCCGCGCACGTTGGCCAGCGCATCCAGATCGCGGGCTGGCTGCACGCGGTGCGTCGGCTCGGCGGCATTAGTTTTCTCATCCTGCGCGACGGCTGGGGTATCGTTCAGGTCGTCGCCGCCAGCGATGAAGAACTGGCCCCGCTCCGCGAAGCACAGGCTGGCCCCGAAAGTGTCTTGCTGGTCGAGGGCGCTGTAGCCACCGCCAGCCAGGCTCCCGGCGGTATCGAACTGCACGAGCCGCACATCACCGTGCTTACCGCCGTCGCCGAGACGCCACCCGTCACCCTTGGCAAGCGCGAGTTGAAGGCCAATCTGACCACGCTGCTCGACGAAGCGGTAATCGCCAACCGCCATCCCACGCGGCGAGCTATCTTCCGGCTGGGCGCCAGCGCGATGGCCAGCTTCCGCGAGACGCTCAGCGCGCGCGGCTTCACCGAGATCCAGTCGCCTAAACTGGTCGAATCGGCCACCGAGGGCGGCGCCAACGTCTTCGCGCTGGACTACTTTGGCCGCCCCGCCTACCTGGCGCAGAGTCCGCAGTTCTACAAGCAGATCATGGTCGGCGTCTTCGAGCGCGTCTTCGAGGTCGGCCCGGTCTTCCGCGCCGAGCCACACGACACCACCCGCCACATCAACGAATACGTCAGCCTGGATATGGAGATGGGCTTCATCGAGAACCACTTCACCATCATGGCGGTTGCCCGTGAGGCGCTGGCGGCGATGATGGAGCGGTTTCGCGCGGCCAACGCCGCCGAGCTTGTGTTGCTGGGCGTCACAATGCCGGAGGTTCCCGCCGAGATACCGCATATCCATTTCGCCGAGGCGCAGGAACTGATTTTTCAGCGGCATGGGGTGGATGTACGCGGCGAGCCAGACCTCTCGCCGCAAGACGAGCGCTGGCTGGGCGAATGGGCGCGCGCCGAGCATGGCAGCGACTTCGTCTTCGTCACCGGCTACCCGATGCGCAAGCGCCCCTTCTATACTCATCCCGATTCCGCGCGTCCGGAATACTCCAACTCAGCAGACCTGCTCTTCCGCGGGACGGAGTTGATGACTGGCGGGCAGCGGCTGCATCGCTACGATGACTATCTGGCGGCGCTGGCCGAGCGACACATCTCGCCTGAGCCATTCCGCGACTACCTGGAGGCGTTCCGCTATGGCATGCCGCCCCACGGTGGTTTCGCCATCGGATTGGAGCGCCTGCTGATGCAGCTCACTGGGCTGCCCTCGGTCAAGCTGGCGACGCTCTTCCCGCGCGACCTGACCCGGCTGAGGCCGTAGGGAAATTCATACCCCCCCGATGCGGAGAAGGGCCGCAGGCGTTATGGGCAGTGATGGGAGAACCGTTCCATATCTGGCGCCCCTCTCTCTGTGGGAGAGGGGCTGGGGGTGATGTCAGCGCAGCGTCGCCCAGATATGCGGCCCGGAGGACACGGCATCCTCGCCGACGACATGGAAGCCGTGGCGCTGGTAGACGCCGATGTTTGCCGCATTCTCCGTTTCCAGGTAGCAGGGTAGACCTGCGGCATCCGCCCGCGCCAGCATTGGCCGCAGCAGGCGCGTGGCGATCCCCTGACGCTGAAGCGCAGGCGAGAAGCACGGCAATGCGGCGCGCATCCGGCATCTCAGCGCGCGCAAGACCTGTGAGATGATCGCTCTCCATCGCGGCCACTTCTTAATTCTCTCCGCTATTCTCTCCGCTTATCACCGCCTCATCTACTCTGCATGATACCGCCGACGCGGGATAAACCTGTCAGCGAGTGAGCCAAGAAAAATCAGGTATATACCTGATAGCCTCCCCCCGGCGAATCAGGTACACTTTTAGGTGTGCCAGTAGCAGAACAGCCATCCGATGCGCTCGCGGGCTGCCTCTTTTTGGCTCGCCGCGCCCGCGCCAGGCATTGGCTGCCGCTCCGATTTTTCTCCGCGCTGCATCCTCGTGCAGTCGCCGTTCGTCTTGAACAGCAACAGAATACGCGAATCGGCTGGTAGCGGAGAGCGAGAAGGGCGTTGCGCGCGCCCGGCGAAACTGGTATGATAGCCTGTGCCTTTCCAGCATTGCTGGATATCAGCCGTTATCTGGCTGGTATCTTTGGGCGTTGGCATGGCACGCTCGTCCAAGTCGGACTAAAATAGCGCGAAGTATTGCAATCGTCACAGGTATTTCGTTATCGTCACCCGGCTGAGTGGGAAGCTCCGTCGAGCCTTTCCGGTTCGGCCCAGCTACTTCATCCTGAAGCCGCGCGCTGGCGCGACCGTGAGGAGGCAGTGTGAGCACAATGAATCGGGGTCTGCTGGATCGGGTCTGGAACTCCGTCACGGAAAGCCAGATCTGGCGGTCCATCTTCCGGCACGGCTATCCAGATACCCCCCTCAATCAGTCACTGGTGATGATGGGGAATGTCTTCCTCCACCTGCACCCGGTCAAGGTCAGCCGCAAGGCGATGAAGATCACCTACACCTGGTGTCTGGGGGGGCTCTCCTTCTTCCTCTTTCTGGTTTTGACGATCACGGGCGTCTTTCTGATGTTCTACTTCGTGCCCGAGCAGAGCGTCGCCTACTCCGATATCCAGCAGATCAACAGCGCTATTATGTTTGGCCAGCTGGTGCGCAACATGCATCGCTGGGCGGCCCACCTGATGGTGGTGACGGTCACATTGCACATGATTCGCGTGTTTTACCACGGCGCCTATAAGCCGCCACGCGAGTTCAACTGGGTCATCGGTGTGGTGCTCTTCCTGACAACCCTGCTGCTCAGCTTCACTGGCTATCTGCTACCCTGGGATCAGATTGGGTACTGGGCGATCACCGTCGGCTCGAACATGGCCAGCTACGCGCCACTGCTTGGCGCGCAGGTCCACAACGTCCTCACCGGCCAGCCGGTGGGAGTTGGCCAGCCGACGCTCATTCGCTTCTATACACTGCATGTCATTGGCCTGCCACTTGTCGGCGCGGTGTTGATGGCAGTTCACTTCTGGCGCATCCGCAAGGATGGTGGAGAAGCGGGTCCGCCGCCGCCGTCGAAGCGCGAGATCGAGGCAGCGCGCGCCGAGCAGGCGAGGGCCGCGCAGCCGACACACGCAGGCTCACTCAACTAGTCGCGTATCAGCCCGGAGCCGTCTGCCCCACACCGGGTCAGGCGGCACATGCTGAAGGAGAAACCGATGGCAACAACCGAGCCACGCCCGACTCGCACCGAGAATAGCGCAAATGGGAATGGGGCAGCCGGAGCGACCCAGAAACGGTATCGCACCCTGGCAGTGGTCAAGCAGGAGTCAGTCACCAGGATTGAGAAACAGCTCGAAGATTCGGTCTTCGTCTGGCCGCATCTACTGGTGCGCGAATTCCTCGCCGCGGTCATCATGACGATGGTGCTGACGCTCGTCTCGATCTCCATCAACGCGCCGCTACGCGACCATGCGAACCCGAACCTGACGCCAAACCCGGCAAAGGCGCCATGGTATTTCCTGGGTCTGCAAGAGATTCTGCACTACTTCCCGCCGACGGTGGCAGGCGTGCTGATTCCGGGCTTTGTGCTGGTGGGGCTGGCAATCCTGCCCTATGTTGACCGTAACCCCAGCCGCGCCTTCGAGGATCGCAAGCTCTCCATCGCGCTCTTTACGATTTTCGCGGTCTTCTTTGCCGTCGTGACACTCGCCGGCAGTTTCTTCCGCGGTTCTGGCTGGCAGTGGATCTGGCCCTGGCAAGGTGTCTTCTTCGACCTGTAAGCCACTAGTTCACCTGACCCAGGCGCGCATGCGAGTCGAGCGGTGAGCCGACAAGTCGCATGGGTGTCGGCGCTACGAGACTGGGGATATCGCGATGAGCACTAAGTACGATGATACGACACGGACACCACAGGAATATGAGGTGCTGACCGGCGGCGGCGCGGAAGCGGCGCAGGTCGCCAAGCGCGGCATCAGTCGGCGCCAGATGCTGCGTCGCGCCACCGGCCTGAGCCTCGGCATCGTCGGCGCGGCGGCTGGTCTCGGCTCGCTGATGATGCTCTATCCCAACCTGGAAGGGCAGTTTGGCGCGCCAATCACGCTCAGGAACAAGGCGGTCTATATCCCCGCCGAGCAGAAGGACATGGCGCTCGATCAGAAGGGCATGTTCTACGAACAGAGCGGGAAGTCCTACATCATGCACCTCAAGTCTGGCGGCACCACACAGTTCCTCCAGTCTGGCGTCTCGCTGGCCAATTCAATGGAGGCGCAGGACTGGGTCAAAGATGGCGATACCTACTGGCTGGCGCTTTATCAGGTCTGCGTGCATCTGGGCTGCAAGGTGCCATTCCGCGACGACTGCAACAGCTTCAAGTGCCCGTGCCATGGCTCCCACTACAACATCGATGGCGAGTATATCGATGGCCCGGCGCCGCGCAGTCTGGACCGCTTTACGATGACATTTGATAGCAGCGGCAACGTCGTCGTGGATACCGGCAAGCTGAATCAGCACGTCGAGCGCCCTGATGTGGGGACGCGCGTACTGCGGTTGCCTTATGTGCCGGTCTGTTCGGCGCAGTAATTCTCTGAAGCGTCGTCAAAGAGTTGTCGAAGAGTCGTCAGACGCCTAGACATGAGGTCACTATAGATGCAGAATAGTCGTAATCCGGGGCTGTTCGCCATAGCGATTGGGGTCGCGCTGGCGATACTCTTCGCGCTGCTGGGCCTTACGGGGATACTTGAGGGGCGGTTGGCCTTTGGGCTGGCGGCCATCTGTGTGATCGTGCCGATCCTGCTTTACATCTTCTATTCGCGTGGCAGCGCCATTACGCGCAGCGGCTATGCGGCACTCATCCTCACACTGGGAATCGGCCTGATCATCCCTCTGCTCATGGTGGGCCAGCAACAGGCGCGGGCCGACCGGACCGCTGCCCTTTACGATCTGTCCCTCCAACGCGGCGCGGCGCTCTTTGGCCAGTATTGCGCGACCTGCCATGGCTTCCAGGGGCAGGGTATCGCCGGGCCAAAGCTCAATAACAATCCCGATGTGAACAAGTTTACCACCGACGACCTGACACGCATCATCTCGGCTGGCATCCCGGCCGATCCGGGAAATCCAACAGTGCTGGCTATGCCCTCGTGGAGCAATCGCTACGGCGGCTCGCTCACCGATGATGATATCGCCTATCTGGTGGCGTTTATCCGCTCGTCGGATCCGGCTTATCTCAAGCAGAATAATCTGCCCACGACCAATGGCTTCGGCTATGTGCTGGGCACGCTGACGAACCCGACCCAGATCGCCGATTACAATAATCAGCTGAAAACGGGCAGCAAACCGCCAGCGAACCAGTTCACCGATATGTCCAGCCAGCAGGCGGTCACGATACCGATTGAAGATACCACGAGTAATCCATCGGGCTTCGATTTCACGCCGCCGAACATCATCATCAAGGTGGGTACGACGGTCACGTGGGAAAACAAGACGGCACAGCCGCACAACGTCTTCCCGCGCCAGGGAAGCACTCCACCGGATGCGACCTTCAAGTCGCCACCGGTCATCAATGCGCAGACAGGTACGTATTCGTTCACGTTTACCAAGGCTGGGGAGTATCCATACTACTGCGCCATTCACCCGGCAATGCTGGGATGGGTGTCGGTGGTGGCCTAGAATCACGGCGGCGAGTCGTTCAGTAGTAACATAGCGTGCAGTGCAGAGCGTATTTCGATATCGCGTGTTGGTGTTGTCTGGTGGGTATCTATCTGGATATCGCTGGGCGAGACCAACACTGCCCGCGAAGGGGATCGCGCGGCGTTGGGCGCGGACCGGGGCAATCGGGAATCATTTTCTGAAAGGGACTGTGACCCATGCAATTAACGGCGGCGAACTCCGTGCGCGAACACGAAAAGCCGATGTCCTGGCCGAGGGCAATCGTCATCGCGGTCGGCTTCTTCTTCGTGACGGCTATCCTGCTTGGTCAGATTCCAAGCTTCGTCTTTGTCGTCTCGACCCTCTCGACCCTGGCACGCATGGAGCAGAGCTTCCTCGCGATGGGTCTGCTGGCGCTCGGCATCGGCCTGATGTGCTTTACGATCTCGTTCCTCTACGACACGAAACCGGTGCTCCCGTGGCCGCTCTTCTTCGTGGGCGGCGCGGCGCTGGCGGTTGTCGGCCTCTTTTTCCTCTACCAGGTGCGCGTCGGCATTCATGCGAGCGGCTTCTTCGGCGCTGGCTGGTCAGAGTATCTCCCCGACAAATTCGTGGATGTCAAGACCGGGACGACGACATTCTGGCCGTCGGATAACCCCGGCTATCTCTTCCATCCCGCATGGTTCCAGCCACAAAGCATCGACCTCTCGGCCATCGGCATCATCGCGCTCTTGTCTGGCCTCGGCATTGCCTCGGTAGCTGCTCTCAACCCGCTGGTGCTCTCAGGCAGACTGCTCGGCCCCATGCGCGATCTGCTGGTGCGGCTGAGCATCGGGCTGGCCATCGTGATCGCGGCGCTCTGGCTGATGATCAATACCTTCTCCAATATTGTGCCCAACGGTGGCGACCACGCGGGCATCATCAACATGATGCTGTTCGTCGGGCTGATCCTGGCGCTCTTTGGGCTGGAGGTCTGGCTATTGCCGGTCATGACAGCCAACCGCCAGCAGTTCATGCCCGCCGTCTACCTGCATGGCGTGGTTGGACTGATTGGCATGGTGGCTGTGCCGCTGCTGATCATCTGGGCGATACTGTATCCCGTCGTGAATCTGATTCATAACCTGGATAGCACCCAGTT
This sequence comes from uncultured Chloroflexia bacterium, assembly GCA_963718915.1. Taxonomy (GTDB): domain Bacteria; phylum Chloroflexota; class Ktedonobacteria; order Ktedonobacterales; family JADMIN01; genus DAHUXT01. Next base: position 60,072 of record CAVRAI010000001.1, read on the forward strand.
CTTCGTGCAGTGCTCGCAGAAGACCGAGATTCCTGCCTCCTGCACCTTCACGCCATTCAGTGGCTACATCATCTGCGCCATCGTCTTCACCAACCTGTTCGCAATCCTGGTCGCGGGCCTGTATTTCTGGAGCACCCGCCGCAACACCGTGATACTCGGCTGCACGATAGCGTTGATCTTTGTAGCCATTGCGCCGCTGGTCATCCACCTGGATCAATTTACGCAGATCCCGATTGGCATCTTGCTGGCGCTGGGCATTGTCGTGCTGGCGTTCATCTATACCTGGGCGACCCAGCGGGAATTCGCGCCGACCGCCCCGCAGCAACTCGGCTGCGCCGGGCAGTGGCTGGTGTTGGGGACGCTGTTGCTTTTCTTGATGATGGGCTTCGCGTTCTTCTCGCTGCCAACCTACTACGAGCTGGAATCCGGCCTGATGTTCTTCTATCAGCCGGGTGCTGGCGGACTGCATGACGCCTGGTGGATGCTGCTGCTGATGGGCGGCCTGGGCCTCTATCAACTGGTCGTGCTGATGCGCCGCCGCTACCATCCGATGGGCAACTGGCGTAAGTTTGGCCTCTGGGTCAATGCGATTGCGCTGGCGCTGATGGTGACGGCGGGAATCAACGGCTTCCACGCGGATGTGCTGCAGAAGGGCATCGACGCGATGGATGGCTCGCACGCCATGTTTGTCACGGCCATCTGTTTCGCGATTGTCGGCATCGCGGCCTGCGCCATCGCGGCGGTACGCACGCGGTCTATTCCGTGGCTGGTGGCGATTCTGGTGAGCGTGCTCATCGGACTTGCGCTCGCCTTCGTCGCCTACAATCTGCCGAATCCGTATCCTGAACTGGTCATCTTTGGGTTCGCGCTGACGATGCTGGGCGCGTTCGCCTACACCGCCGCTGGCCCCGACCCGGAGGATGTCTACCTCAACGGCTACGAGACCAGCGAAGGCGCCGTCACAGCGGCCACACGCTCCTGAGACTGCCGAGTGTAGTGTGCTTCGCAATACGGCCCGTAGCCAGGAATGGTTGCGGGCCGCGTTTCATGGAGGCGGCAATCATCTCCCAGCTATGAAATCCCTGGATCGCTTGCTGGTAGGTTGTGTTCACTCGCGCTAAGAGCACGAACGTTCAGCTTTGCATCTTGCCGTTTGGTCCATGGCTTTGGAAGATGGCAGGATATTGGCGGCTTGATCTGCTGAGGGTTGTCGGAGCGCACCAACAGCAATGAGTGCTATCGCCGCCTCGATAGCGACCAGACTGAGGGAGGCGTTGTGGGACGCGCCTTATCAGACAGGATTACGGAGGCGATTTTCGCGTGTCCGGGCGTTCACCTTCCAACGTGGCACCCAGACTGATCGGTACCAGACGTAGCATAGGCCGCCGCCGACAAGAAGCACGATGAAGCCGCAGCCCGCCTGGTCGGATCCCATAGCCGCAATCCCCCCGATGATGAGCCATAAAGGGAGCAACGCGGCCAGACCCACCAGTATCGCCATGACGAAGGTTGCGCCGACGCTACCATCATATCCCTCCGTCATACTCCCCAAAGCTCTCCACGCTGAAAACGGGATATTGAAGGTATGCCCCTCCATTTTCTGGAGATACGCCTCGGATCCCCCAATAGACTGGCGCGTTTCCTGGTCCAGATGCTTGACAGCCGATGCGCGACCCAAATACTCGCGCATGCGTTGGATTTCTGCTTCCGATGTTACTGCGTATCCGTCATCCGACTTATCCTGTGGCACAGCCTCAGCCAATAGAATCAATATCCGCGCGTAGTAGAAACAGGCCGTCTCGTCATTAGAGTCTGCGCGATAGACGCGCTCAATGATAGGCAACGCCTGTTGCAGTTGTCCGTTTTCCGCCAAAACACCGCCAGCAGCGAGTTGATACAACGGCTCATCAGGATCCAACGTTGACGCCTGCTGATACTCACGGAGAGCATCATTCCACTTTCCGGCAAGCTCGTAGATGAAGCCCAGATCGCCGTGTTTCCAGGGATCCTGCGGCGCGAGTTCGACTGCGCGCCGCCCTTCGTAGATCGCGTCGTCAAAACTGCCTTGCCCCGCATGGGCGCGTGAGAGCGCCGACCATGCCTCGGCGGAATTGGGCTGGCCCGATTGCGCTTCTCTTGCTGCTCCCGCAGCGGCGTGGTAATCCCCTTGTTCTAGATAATATTCCGCCCGCTGGAGCGAATCTTCAGGCAATGCGACAGGCGATGTTACGCTAGATAGCATGCTCACGGCCATTGGGACGGGTTGTCTGTCATAGGCAACACGTTGCTGCGCATTTGAGAGAACCTTAAACGCCTGCTCAATCATTGCCAGCCGTTTCGCGGCCTCCTCGCTCACGCTGGTGTCGGACGATGCGGCGCGAATTCGCCAGATTTGCGTCTGCCGATGGTATCCCGCGCGAATGTCTGCTTCCGACGCCTTCCGCTGCACATCGAGGATTGCGTAATAGTCCACTCGTGTTCTCCTGCACCAACACTATCTTCTAGCGCCGCATAGGCCCCGCTCAGCGGGAAACTCCATCGAAGACCAGGCCAATGCGGCGATAATGCTCAACCACGAAGACGCTAGCTGAGGGCAATCCACTGGCTACCTGCCAAGGGTTTTGCCGCACTCTGAGCAGTGTGGCTTGCCATCATTGCGAATCTCGATGGGTGCGCCACAGCACGAAGACTTTGCCATGGGGTGTCCTCACTTAATCTTACAGGCATCAGAACCTGGAGCGGTCTGCGATCCGTGCTTCAAGTGGTCTTAGTGCATCTGAAACCCGCGATGCAATGAGTTCATCTAACGGTGATTATGGGATCCAGCGCCTGGCTTTCCACCAACGCCGTTGCAGGTTGGGCATGTGACCCGTTCCTTGATGACCGCGAATCTCTTTGGGTCTACATTTCGGGTTTGCTCTATTGTGCCGGTACCACGGCAGGTCATGCATTTGAAACAGTTGGGGCAGCTTGGATCGTAACCTGGCATGCAAGACTCCTGTTCCAGCCTGTTCTAGCTTTTGCGCAGACGCCAACGCCTTTTAGGTATCGGCTTAGGTGTCGGCGTGCCCATATCGAGCAACGCCGACAATGAGGATGAAGTGAGCGCATGTCCTGCCATCAGCCAGTTTTAGCGATAGCGACATGCATCTCCACTCCAAATGTGACGACTACTTCTTCCCCTTGTCTTTCTGCGCGCCTGTGACGGCGATTTGTCCGATTGCAGGCCTGAGATCGGGCTTGGGCTTAGCCAGACCGGGTCTCGATTCAGGCAGTCGCGAAGGGTTGTTTGGCCCTTTCTCTGGATTTGATGGCATGCTCTTCACCTCCTTTCCTGTTAAGTTGTGGTAGAGCCGGGACATGAAATCTTTGTGCAAGGATTTGTTCTCGCGTCCGTTGACTCTGGACGTTAGTATGTCGGATATTGCTGGGTTGCGGAAGGGACGATTGAGTGTACATTTAGGTGTACATTTCCCAAAGTCGTGGAATATTCGGGGTATTGTGATAGAGAGGGATCGGCGGTATGATAGTATCTTGTCATCAAGAAGATACCGTTCTGCGAAGATTAGTTCATCGCGGGAGAAGCGCGAATGGCAGCGAACGGGTGGAGTAGTGTCAAAGAGGCTTTGAACGAGCGTCGCGCTGAATTACGTTTGACACTAGAGATGTTGGCAGAGCGAACGAATATTCCATACGATACGGTTAAGAGTTACACGAGTGGCAGAAGAAAAAACCCTGGCAAGGAACATGCCATCCAACTGGCCATCGCTCTGGAGTGGGATGGCGACACTCGCGACAAATTCTTAGATCTGTGCCGTAGAAAACAACCCCGCACAGCGATGGCAGATATGGTCGCGCCAGCAGCCGTAGATATCCCAATCCCAGCGCCACTAGATACGGACTTGCTAGAACCAGCGGAGGCGCCTTCGCAATCTCTGGGTGATGTGCCGCCGCAGATGCCATCGGATGTGACACCTCGCGCTACGCTTCGAGAGTTTTTTACGGTACTCTACAATCACTACCGAGGCAGGCCAGGAAAATTGGTATCTATTGCCATGTCGCTGCTCGTCATCGCGGGAGTGGCGGCCCTGGCGCTGGCTGCCATCTTCCCCCGGCAAGTGAACAGCGTGTCCAGGTATGAATCGGTTGTCACCTATGCGAATGATGAGACCTTGTGTCCAGGCGTGACGACTCTGTGCCAGATCGTAACCGGCTCGGTCCAGGGAAGTGTTCATATGATCTGCTGGCAGGATGCCGTCGGAATTAATGGCAAAGGGAATCGTTGGTTCTATATCCAGGCCCCTGATGGCTCTGAGGGCTTTGTCCATGCGTCTGCTGTTTCCCAGCAGATCCATACCCCATACTGCAGCAAGATATCCTGGATGAATGCGGTAGCCTGGGCGCTCGGCGAGGATGGGCAGATAACTATCCAGTCCGACGCCAGGAAGGGCAGTGACGCGACATCCTGGTCATCACAGAGTTGGCTCTTTGCTTACGACGCCTGGAAGCTCGGAGCAGGTCACACGCCGATTTATTCTGGCGCGACAGCCCAGCAGACCGGGGAGATGTACAGAGGCACTGGCGCATGGCGCACTGCATCCAGCAGCCCTCCACGCGGCTCGTTAGTCTTCTTTACTGATGGCGGCTCTGGTCGTGTTGCCGTGTCTCTTGGAAATGGCTGGGTTGAGATCGCTCAGAGTGCAAATGAGACTCAGATGCTACCAGTATTTCACATGACCATTGCCCAGGTTGAGCTTACGCAAGTAGGGTATGTTCCCCCGAATCTGGTCTGAGCGGATTCTTGACGTGTTTTGCGCTGCCCGATGCGGCCCGTAGCCAGCAATGGTTGTGGGCCGTCACTTGTTATGGCACACTCCTTTTTAGAGAACGACCACCCTGGAGGACTCATCTCAATGAACGACCTGCAAGACGACCTTGCGTTCGTCCGCCTCGCACGCAAGGTAGCTCCGGACAGCATATTGCTCCGCGCGTGGACGCTGCATGGCGGCATCTCGGCGCGGGTGACGGCGCTCGAGCTTCAGCACGCCGACGGCCAGACACAGAAGCTGATCGTCCGCCAGCATGGCGCCGCCGACCTCGCGCGCAACCCACAGGTGGCCGCCGACGAATTCGCGCTGCTGCGGATCGTGCACGACGCCGGAGTGCTCGCGCCCGCGCCATATTACCTCGATCAAGCAGGCGAGTTGTTTGGAACACCTCTCGTCGTCCTCGAATACATCGAAGGCGAGACCGTCTTCGCGCTCGCGGACGCGCCCGATCTCCTGCCACAGTTCGCCCGGCATCTCGCGGCGATTCACCGGATAGACTGCGCGTCGCATGACCTCTCCTTTCTGCCAGACCAGGCCGCTCATTGGGGCAACATTATCAGCACTCGACCCGCGCGCCTCGACGACTCGCTGAGCGAAGGTCGTATCCGCACCGCGCTGGAGGCCACATGGCCATGGACGCAGCGCAATACATCCAGCCTGCTCCATGGCGACTACTGGCCCGGAAATATCCTCTGGCGCGATGGGCAGCTTGTCGGCATCGTCGATTGGGAGGATGCCGCCATTGGCGACCCCCTGGCCGATATCGCCATCAGTCGGCTCGATCTGCTCTGGGCGTTCGGCGCGGACGCCATGCAGCGCTTCACACGCGAGTACGCCGTGGTTGCGCCCATTGATTTCACCAATCTGGCATACTGGGATCTCTGCGCCGCACTGCGACCGGCGGGCAGGCTCGGCGACTGGGCCAGCGATGAGGCCGCTGAAGCGCGGATGCGCGAGCGACACGGGCTGTTCGTCGCGCAGGCAATGGAGCAGCTATCCTCCCGATGACAAGTGGGTATGAGACACCCCAACGCGCGCAGGGCTTGTGAATTATTTTAGAGGAGGAGGGTGAGGGCACGACGGGGATGATAGGCGAAAGCGCGCCGACTGGCGGTAATGTCGCCCGAGCCGGAGCGATGAATGAGCGTAATCGCGAGATTGCGACAGGCGGCGAGAATCTGGGGAGCATTGCCGGAGCGCAGGCGGGAACGATCTTCGCCGCACGAGACATCGCGGACGTAGTGCAAGCCATTTTCGATTCGCCAGTGGCCGCGAATCAGCGCGAGTAACCGCGCGGGACTGGCTTGAGCCGACGTGAGCGTGGTTATGAGGTAGACCGTTTCGCTCCGGGCAACGCCGGTTGCGGTCGTGGTGACCGTGCGTGTGAGTTGGGCGACCTGAGCAATATCGGGCCAGGGGGACTGCGTGGCCAGAGAGGCCGTGAGATCAGCGCTGACCCGAATGGAGCGGACTTCATGGCGTCCCCGCTGGCGGTCGTGGGTGACGGCCGAGCAGGTAGACGTCAGGGGGTCGGCAAAGAGCGCGGCCAGATCGGCGGCAAGAGTTGGCTGATTGCCTTTGACGGTGAGCACGACGTCACCGCCCGGGGCGCGCACCGTCGTGACGAAGGCGGTTTGGGTATGCAGGGCATCCGCCGTACAGACGCGCCCCCGCCAGCGCAACCGGGGGAGGATCGCCTGAGCAACAGGAATCTCGTTGGTCTTGTCCGCCACCCGCACTTGCCGCAAGGTCTCCTGCGAGTGGTGGGTACAGAAGGCCAACAAATGTGGAGCCGCTTGCTCCCCGGTTCCGGCGCCGCGCACCGTTTTGCCGTCGAGCGCGACCGCCTCGGTATCATCTTCCGGCCGGGTCTGCTGCACCCAGGTCGCCAGGGCGTCTTCCAGGGCGTCTTCCAGGGCGTCAGCATCCAGTCGGGGCAGCAGCCGACGATAGAGCGAGCCGGAGGGGGTAAGATGGCGGCGGGAACCAAAGACGTGGCGCAAGAGGGGACGGTGTTCCTGACACCACTGGCCTACCGCCCGGGTTGAGTTGCAGCCGCACAGCAGCGCGGCGACTAGACAGCTCAGCAGCATGGGCAGGGGATAGCGTTGGCCGTGGCGACTGCGCGGGTCGGGAATCGCTCCAAATGTGGTGTACAAGCTGGTGAGAGTTCCATCCAGACAGGATTGGGGAAGCTGCGGGCGTTGGGGGCAAGGCGTCGGCGTACCGGGCGTACAATACATGCGCGTGCTCCGTTTCGGTCGCTGGGTGAAGCAAGAGTCTCCAGCTTACCAGACTCGAAGCACGTCTCCTTCTCAATAATTCACAAACCCTGCCAACGCGCGGTTGAGGCTAGCCAGAGAGGCGTACGAGTGCTATGATGAAGTCCCACCTGTTGCTGGATGGGCAGGACATGGGTAAAAAGCAGGCAAAATTGCGGTGTGCAACACTGTGGTGCGTAGTAGTGGTCAGTGGTCAATGTTCGCACATGGAGGAACGCCATGTCGCAGTTGAGGTCGGCAGCCACGAAGTCATCATTCGCGGACTTTATCAAACCATCGTCTCTCCCGCCCACCCCGCCACATAGCGTTAATCCCCCGCACGACGAGAGGCAACCCGCCATTGCGCCGCTGGATGTCGAGGCGGCGCTCCGTGGGAAGCCATTGCGCGTGCTGTTCGTCGCCGCTGAGGCCGTTCCCTATGTCAAGACAGGCGGCCCGGCTGATGTCATTGGCGTCTTGCCACAGGCGTTGCGCAAGCTCGGACATGATGTCCGGCTGGTGCTGCCCTTCTACAAGAGCATTGACCCCGAACGGTGGCGCCTGAAGGTTGCGCGTGAGGATGTGGCGGTGCCGATGAGCCAGCGCTCCGAGCAGGTGGAGGTCTGTGAAACGACACGGGACGACGGTCTGCCTGTCTACTTCATCGACGCGCCTCATTATTTTCAGCGCGAGAAGGTGTACGGATATGGCGACGACGGCGAGCGCTTCATCCTCTTCTGCCGCGCCGCGCTCGAATTCGTCCGTTCGATAGGCTGGGCGCCAGACATTATCCATTGCCACGACTGGCACGCCGCAATCATCCCCAACTGGACGCAGACAGTCTATCGGGACGATCCCCTCTTCGCTGATACCGCGACGGTCTACACCATCCACAACCTCGCCGCTCAGGGCAAATTTGGCTATCGCATTCTGGAGGTAGCTGGCGTCGCGCAGGAGGGCATGCTCTATTCGGATGTGCCAGAACTGGCCAATGTCGTTGACCTGATGGGTCGCGGCATTCTCTTCGCTGATGTCATCAATACCGTAAGCCCCAGCTATGCCCGCGAGATTCTAACGCCGGAGTTTGGCGAGAAACTCGACTCATTGCTGCGCGGGCGCAAAGATCGTCTCTATGGCATTCTGAACGGCATGAACGCGCAGGAAAACGACCCCGCGAACGATACAGGCATCGCCTCCGCCTACGATGCCTTTAGCCTCGAAAAGCGCCTCCCCAACAAGGCCGCGCTCCAGCGACTGGTCAATCTCCCCGTCGAAGAATTCACCCCGCTGATCGGCATGATTTCGCGCCTGACCGACGAGAAAGGTCTCGATCTGCTGGAAGCCACTATCCTGCCGCTGCTGGAGCAGAACATCCAGTTGGTCGTCATGGGCATAGGGGATCAGCACTACCACGAGATGTTCCAGCGACTCGTCATGCACTACTCGCGTCAGGTGGCGATACGGTTCACCTTCAATACTGAACTGAGCCATCAGATCATCGCGGGGGCCGATATGCTGTTCATGCCCTCGCGTTTCGAGCCGTGCGGTCTGACGCAGATGCTGGCGATGCGCTACGGTTGCCTGCCCATCGTTCACCAGACTGGCGGCCTCGCCGATACGGTGCAGGAGTTCGATCCGATGCTCAATATCGGCAACGGATTCAGCTTCCAGCGGTACGATCCTTTTCAGTTTTTCGCCGCGACGGTGCGCGCGTTGGAGGCGTATCGCTTCGCCGATAGCTGGAGCGACCTGATGCAGCGCGCGATGCTGGCCGACAACTCGTGGGCCGCCTCCGCCGAGCAGTACGTGGCGCTCTACCGGCGCGCGCAGGAGCTTCACCGAGTCTCGTCCGTGCGCGCGGGGACGGCGATAGAATCGCTTTAAGGTAACGTGCGCGAATCCAGCCGTTGGAGAACGAATCATGCAGGATGCGGACGCGGGCGCGCCGGACGATAGCGCCAGAATCGATCAATTGTCAGCGCGTGTGGCCGCGCTCCCGGCAGAGCTGCGCGCCCTGGCTGGGCGCCTCTTCGAGATTGTCGAGGCGGAGGGCATGATTGCGCCGCCGCCAGAGATGGAGCCGTGGCTGGCGCGCACCTTCGGCGAGGTCGAGGCGACGCTCCGCCAGCGCATTATCCGCGTCACCAACCGCTGGACCTTCGAGGGCGCAACCTTCAATCCACTCCGGTCGCGGCGACCTGGCAGCGGCGCCACGCAAACCGCCACGCAAACCGCCACGCAAGTTCCCACCCAGGCTGGCCCGCTGGAAATACCGCCTGAGCTACGCGAGCGTATCGCGGCGACCGAGGGCGACGACTTCTGCGACCCGGAGCATCGCACCCCCGCCGATAGCTTTGGGCGCGTGCGCGGGCAGCACGTCGTGACGGCGGCTAATGTGGCGAAGGCGGAGGGGTGGCACAGCGTCGCCATCTTCGACCGCCACGACCCGCTCGCCATCGACAACGCGCTAATCGCGGACCTGCTCTCTGTCGCGGGCGCATGGGCGCAACGGGCGCATGAAGCTGACGACGCCGCGCGCTATTTCTTCCTGCTGTGGAACTGCCTGCAACGCGCGGGCGCCTCCCTGATCCACGGCCACGCCCAGATGACGCTCGGCGCGAGGATGGCGCATGGGCGGGTGGAGTTGTGGCGGGCGGCGGCGGCGCGCTACCGGCAGGAGACAGGCGGCGACTACTTCGCCGATGTGGCGGCGGTTCATGCGGCGCTGGGGCTTGCCGCGCCCATTGCGGATTCCCCGGTGACGTTATTCGCCTCGCTAACGCCCGCCAAGGAGCGCGAATTCGTGCTGCTGGCTGACCCCTGGCGCGACGATGGGCAGACACTCCTCGCGCTAGACTCGCTGGTAGAGCCGCTGGCATCCGCGCTGGAGGTCATGCTGCATACGCTGGGGGTGCGCGCCTTCAACGTCGCCATCTTCGGGCCACCGCTTCCCGGCGACCCGCGCGCCGCGGAGTGGGCGGGTTTCCCGCTGGTAGCGCGTTTCGTGGATCGTGGCAATCCGCTCGCTCCGACCTCCGATATCGCCGCACTCGAACTCTTCGGTAGCAGCGTCATCGCCAGCGACCCCTTCGACGTGGCTCGCAGTCTGCGCGCCGCGCAGCCTTGATTTTTTCAGGCGGACGCCATCGACCAAAAAAATCTCCACCAGTGTAATTCGGATCTTAGTATTACAGTTGCAGCTACGTAGGTGTGGTGGCAAGGCGGCGTCGGTAGTGACATCGCCTAGCTGGGGCCTGGTGTCGCCGCCGCCAGTTGGACCATGCCACCGTCTGCGCGTTCTGTGTGACTCCTTCTGCTCATGTCTGCTGTGACGTCTTTTCGGCCAGGAGGACCAGCGGGAACGATGCCGGGAGAAGAGAAGAGAAGAACTGTCTGTGCCCTCCCTGACTTACCCTCTGACTTACCCTCTGACTTACCCTGTCTGCTCAGCCCACTGCGCCCGCCAGGCGGCGGCTTCAAAGGGCTCGGCGAAGTACTGCGTCTCATGCACGACATGGGCTACGCGAAACTCCATGATGCTCACGGTGTCGTACGGTTTCCCGTCGTAGGTGATGACCAGTTCGGCGATCCACAGATCGCCGCTGCCGCGCACACGTCGGACGACAAACTCTCGCCGTGCCGGATGGTGGCCACGCTGGCCCTGGATGTTGCGTCGCCCGCGGAACCGCTCGCCCGATTGTGGATACTCAAGAACCGCATCATCTGCATAGATCGCATGCTCCGCGGCCTCGTCCCCGGCCTGCGATGCGGCCCAATGACGCTCGATGGCGGCCCGACGATCTGCATCTGTCTCTGCAGCTGTCATGGGTGCTCGTACTCCTCCTCGGTTCTCCCAGGTGTGTACTGCCGACCCCCAGCAAGGCTGCACAAACCGTACCAATTACAGCCGAGGGTCACCACGCTTCTTGCGAGGCTCCCTGATTGCTCTGTCTCCACGGGGCGCGTTGCGCAGAGGGCCGGTCGCGCGCGCATCGGGCAGGGGTTCGCAGCGAATCAGCGAATTCGCACCCCACCTCTCAGCGTACAATACTCCGTCCGCCAGCCGCATCGAACCTTTCCCAACCACACTCTTAGTTCGCACTGCGTCTGTCTACCATCGGCGGGTAATTGGGCGCCTGCGAGACCTGCGAGACCTGCGAGACTTGCTAGAGCGGTGTCGCGAAGTCCTGGGTCCAGTAGGAGCCGTACGCGCTTCCCTGTTGATAGAAGTACGCGAAGCCGACGTCTCGCAGCGCGCAGTTGAGCAGGTTGCGGCGGTGGCCATCATTGGGCGGCGTCTCGCGGAAGAAGGCGTCAATGACGGCTTCGGGCGTCGGATAGCCAGCGGCGATATTCTCCGCGGCCATAGAGAACTGGTAGCCCGCGGCATGTATACGATCCCACGGGGTCTGGCCAGCGGGGCTGTTGTGGTCGAAATAGCCATGCAACGCCATATCCTGGCTATGCGCGAACGCGGCTTGGTCGAGTTGCGCGTTTTCATGGAGCGGTGGACAGTTGAACTGGCTGCGGTAGGCATTCGTCCTGGCGAGCGCGCGGCTGGCGAAGCTCGCAGGAGCAGAACCGCTCGCCAACGTGGGCGCGACGTGAGATGCATGCGTCGGGGTAGCGGCAGCCTGAGAGGGGGGTGTTGGAGTGATGTCAGTTGAGGCGAATACTGTCGCTGGCGGCGAACCGTCGCTCGTACGAGCTGTTCCCGCCGTCATGGGTCCGCAGCCCGTGATGGACAGACCGACGAAAAGGCCGACGAGCGTGAGGGCGAGCGCGAGCAAGTAGGGGCATTGACGTCTCATTGCTGTCTTCTCTGTCCTCGCTAATTACTTCGCCAGGGGTTCTATCCGTTTCATCCGCCACTCTATTGTGCCATTGTGCCATTGTGCCATGGTAACATTGTGCCATTGTGCCATGGTAACATTGAGCAATCCAAGCGCCGTAAGCCGAACGGGCCACATCAACAGTGATTCAACGGTGATTCAACGGTGATTCAACGGTGATTCAACGGTGATTCAACGGTGATTCAACGGTGATTCAACGGTGATTCAACGGTGATTCAACAGTGATGAACCCGTTGCCACTACGCCGCCCGCATCGCTTCGAGCAGTTCGTCGGGATACGGCCGCAGATACTCAGTAATCCGCTCCACCTCGGTCATATCCGGGTCGAGCCAGGCATCTTCATCCTCAGGCAGCAGGATCACCGGCATCCGGTTGTGAATCGGGGCCAGCACCGCATTCGGCTGGCATGTGATGATCGCACACGTCGTCAGTTCGTAGCCACCGGGACTCTTCCACACATCATACAGGCCCGCCAGCCCAAACATCTCGCCGTCCTTACGCCCAATGCGATACTTGGTCTTGGCGCCTTTCGTAGCCCCTTGTGACCCCTGCCACTCGAAGAACGCTGAGGCAGGCAGCAGACAGCGCTGGGTGCGTAGCGGCCTCTTGAACGAGGGCTTCTCCGCGATTCCTTCGGAGCGGGCATTGATCATTTTGTGTCCGACCGACTCATCCTTAGCCCACGATGGCGCCAGCCCCCATTTCATCAACTGTAATTCGTGATCGGTGAGGAGCACCGGTACCTGCTGTGTCGGTCGCACATCGAGATTCGCCAGCATCTCCGGAATCGCGTTGGCGACTCCGAAATGCACGAAAATCTGTTTGCCGTCGACGATCTCATATCTGCCACACATCGGCGTCTCCCTTCCCGCTTAGTTCGCTCTGGTTCGGCTCTGTCACAACACGTCCAGGTTCGTTCCTACTCACCTTCTCACATACTATTCTTTTCTTCACTGCTTCTCGCGCAGGTGGCTGGCGCACACTACGCGGCAGTCGTTAACTGTTGATCCAGTACGAGCGGAGGCGGCGTCCTCCGCCGCACACACTCAGTCGTTGATCAGTCGTTGACGAGATGCGCCACCTCATCTGCAAACCGGTGCAGTGGCTCCAGGTCGTAGGCGAGGCGTGGAAACGAGAGAATCACATAGTCTATCCCCCGTTCAGCCAGCACGCGCAGCCGCTCCGCCAGCTCCTCCGTCGTCCCGACGAACCCAACTCCCGTGGCGCTCTGGGCGCGTTCAATCGCCGCCTCAGGTGTCTCACCCGGTCTGACGAGGACGATATCCTCGATGCTCGTCGATTTGATGATCGAGGCGTAGTCGCGGCCAACCTGCTCGCAATGCTGTCGTAACACCGCCAGTTTGCGCTCTGCCACCTCGGGATCACCTCCGCCGACGTTACAGGCATCGCCGAAGCGCGCGACGAGCTTGAGCGTCACCTGCTCACCGCTCCCGCCGATCCAAAACGACGGATGTGGCTTGCCGTCCCTGCGCACGCCCTTCGGCTCGTTGATTGGCCCGTTGATAGAATACTGCTCACCAGTGAACGTTGGGGAGTCCTCCGTCCACATCTTCATCACAATCTCGCACGCCTCGCGGAACATGCGCATGCGGTCGCGGGTCTCCGGGAAGCCATAACCGTACGCCCGCCATTCATGCTCATACCAGCCCGCGCCAAGTCCGCAGTAGAGGCGCCCGTGGCTCAAAACGTCCACCGTCGACGCCATCTTCGCCAGCAGCGCCGGATGGCGGTAGCCGTTGCACGTCACCATCTGGCCGATGTTTACCCGGCGCGTATCGCGCGCAAGCGCCGCGGTGATGGTCCAGGCCTCGAAGGTGGTATTGACCGTGGGGTGTGGGATGGTATGGAAGTGATCATAGACCCAGATCGAATCGAAGACATCGAGTTGGTCGACGGCTTTGGCGACGTTGGTCATCGCCTCATACTGCTCGATGGGATCGGCAAGCTCCACCAGATCCATCCGCCAGCCCTGGGGAACAAAGACACCAAATCGCATACCTATCGATTCCTCCTGCGTTTCAGTCGTACTCAGTCGTGCGGTGAAAAGCTAAATCATCGGGATTCCCCAACCCTGGATGTGTAGCGATGTGTTGTTGCTCGCAGATGGTTACTCGGGATCGCGCCCGGCCAGTGGTTCTACCATCGGGCGCATGCGAATCTCGACGATGCGTGCTCCGGCGGGCTGCGTCGCCATCAGCAACACCGCTTCCGCCACCTCCGCAGCGTCGAGCATGCCCGAACTGGCCACGCCCTCTTCGGTGCGCCCGCTGCCGATGGCAAACTCTGTCTTCACGCCGCCGGGGCAGACAACGCCAACCTTGATCCCTCGTGGGCGCAGCTCGCGATCCAGTGCCTGCGTAAAGCCCACCTGGGCAAACTTTGAGGCGCAATATGCCGCTTCCCCGGCAAAACCCATCACCCCAGCCATCGACGATATATTGATCACCGTGCCAGAGCCACGCTCCAGCATGCTCGGCGTCGTATGTCGGGTAAACAGGAATGTGCTCCGCATATTCGTATCCATCATCTGATCGTAATCGTCGACGCTGGTCTCGACGAGGGGAGCGTAGATGCCCATGCCCGCGTTGTTGATCAACAGGTCAATCTGACCTAACGTGTCCAGAGTCGTCTGAACCGCCTGACGGGCCGTCGTCTCCTCGCGCGCATCGCCCACAATGACCACACAGCGTCTTCCGGCCTGCCGTACCTCGTCGGCAAACGCCGCCAACCGCTCGCCACGCCGGGCGACAACGGCTAAATCCGCCCCTTCCGCGAGAAAGCGGCGGGCAATGGCCAGACCAATCCCCGCACTTGCGCCTGTGATGAGCGCCACGTTCCCATCGAGTTTACCCATCGTAGCAGTCTCCCTAAGTTGGTAAATATTGAAGCATTATGGTCAGCGCCAACCGTCGCCTCAGCTTCTACTCTGGCTCCCCTCTCCTAGGAGGAGAGGGGCCGGGGGTGAGGTCTCTCGCTACGCGCTGCGATAGAGCTTGGTCAAAACAAACTCGCGATGACCAAGCGCTTCCGCACAGGTGAGCCGTCCGTTAGCGACTCGATCAATGAGCGACATCAGCTGATCGCCCGCCTCGCGCAGGCCATATTCGCGCCACAGTAGCCCAGACACGTCCAGATCAATATGCTCAGTCATCGTGCGCGCCGTCAGCGGATTCGCCGTAATCTTGATCACCGGCACTATCGGATTGCCGATGACGTTACCCTGGCCAGTGGGAAATAGATGAATCACCGAGCGTGAGGCGCCCATGAGGGTGATGAATTCGGCTGCCGCAGACGATGAATCCATGAAGTTCAGGCCGCGCTTTGTTGGAGCGACCGCTGGCTCTAGCGCATCCACCACCGGAACAGTGCCCGTCTTGGCGATATTGCCCAGCGCCTTCTCCTCGATCGTGCTTAGCCCACCACGGATGTTGCCCTGCGTGGGCTGTGAACCCATCAGATTCGCGTTGCTCGACTCGATCTCGGCAAGATAACTATCGTACATCGCCTGGAAGCGGGAACGAACCTCCTCCGTCGCGCACCGACCCGCAATGATCTGCTCGCCGCCGGTCAGTTCGGACGTCTCACCGAACAGAACCGTGGCGCCCGCCTCCACAAAGCGATCCACCGCCTGCGAGACGGTGGGGCAGGAGCCTAACCCGGTCGTCGTATCAGACTCACCACACTTAATACTGATCGTAAGCTCTTCCCGAGCGATAGGCTCGCGCCGCACCTCACTCGCCTGCTGCACGAACTGCTGCGCGGTGCGTGAGGCTGCGGCCAGCACCTGGAGGTCACCGTGCCGCTCGATTGAAAAGCCCCGCACAGGCTTGCCTGTCTTGGCGATGCCCTCAACCACCAGACTCGTCCAGTTCGGTTCGATGCCGACGACGACGACCGCCGCGACATTTGGATTGGAGCCTGTGCCGATGAGCGTGCGGAACGTCAACTCGAGATCGGCGCCATACTGCAAGCGCCCATATGCGTGTGGCAGCGAGATAGTCCCGGAAATAGCGCTGGCGATATGGTCGCAGACCGCATTGGAGAGATCATCAACCGGAAGGATGATGACATGGTTACGAACGCCGACAGAGCCATCGGGACGGCGATATCCCGTTAGATGCTGTTCTGCCACCGGGCGCTCCTCACATTGTGCACATGGACGAGTTGGCCAGCTTTGATTGGCTGCCGCGTCAACGCCACCCGCACCCCGTATTCGATGACCTCAGCATCCGCGGCGAGATCCACCAAAGCAATCTTGTGGCCGAGCGGAATCTCCTCCATCGCCGTCATCCGCGCCTCGCGGTCGCTATCCAGGTAGACGAGCATACGCTCGCCGGGCGCCACGTCCTGAACCGCCACCGCGACCATGTCACCCTCGTTGTGCGCGAGGAATGCCGGAGCGGTGGGCGGAGCCTGCGTGCGCGTGTCAGATTCATCCGAAGGCTGCCGCATCGTCATGATTGCTATGTCTCCTGTTCGCTTTGATTCGCTCTGAGAACAGATCACCAGTGGGCCTTCATGGCATGCTCTGCTTCCCATGTGGGTCGTTGGCAAGCCACATCAGTCGCCAACGGCTTGCAGAACCCATTCGGGAAGCTCCAATGGTCGCTCCATCTCCGGATCCAGCGGCGAGCGATACGGCTTGCCATTGGTGCGCCGTTCGAAGTCGGCACGGGCAGCCTGGCGCAGCGCGTCATTCGTCAGGAGGTCAACGCCGGTGGCCGCCAGCACGCGCGCGGCGGCGAACGCGCCTTTCAGGCCGATGCTGGCGCCGTGACAGGCGGTCGCGGCCCATGTGTGCATACCAATGTCCAGCGGTACCGTAGGCAGACCACATCCCATGGTAGGGGTGCACCAGCTGACATCGCCTACATCAGTGGAAAACCCGAAGGCCGGTTCATCTTCAGAGAGGGGCGTAGGCGCCTGCGCCATCCCCTGTGGCTCAGCGCCGTTGTTCGTTTGTAGCTCGCGGGCGAAGGCTTGCTCGGCCTCGGTGTAGCTGGGAACCCCGACACGCTCCAGATGGACTTGCATGCATTCAGCCAGCGGACGATTCGGCAGCAAGTCGTACGCGCCGGAGTAGACCAGCGCCGCCGCCCGGGTCTGCGTCGCCAGCGCCGCGCCCTCAGCAATCTGCTTGATCCACGCAGTGGACGCCTCGACGTGTGCTCGGTCGATGTCACGCACAAACAAACGCATCCTGGCATAGTCTGGCACAATATTGGGCGCTTCGCCGCCCGCCTCGACAACATAATGGATTCGGGCGGTCGGCTCGACATGCTCGCGCATCAGATTGATACCGTGAGCGCACAATTCCATTGCGTGGAGCGCGCTGCGTCCATGCCAAGGGGCAGCCCCAGCGTGGGCAGCCGTGCCAAAGAACTCGATCCGCACGCTATTAATGGCCGCTGAGCGGTGATTGGCCACCTCGGCATCGGCGCCGGGATGCCAGTGCAGCACGGCATCCAGATCGTCGAACAGCCCGACGCGCGCCATGTAGACCTTGGCCCCTTCGGTCTCCTCGGCGGCGCAGCCATAGACGCGCAACGCGCCGGGCAGCTGGTGCTCGTCCATAAGCTGTTTCAATGCCATGGCCGCCCCAATGGCAGCCGCCCCGAGCAGATTATGGCCACAGCCATGCCCGCTGGTCACGTGATCCTGACGAGGGGTTTTCTGTGGAACCGGTGCGTTACCCAGTCCTGGCAGCGCGTCGTATTCGGCCAGAATCCCAAGTCGAGGCTGACCAGGTTGCCATGCGCCCCATTCGGCAATGAACGCTGTCGGCACGTTCGCTGTGCCCCGGCTGCTTATCGTAAAGCCTGCATCTTCCAGGCAGGTCATCAGCAATCGTGCTGACTGCACTTCCTGGAGTGAGAGTTCCGCAAGCCTCCAAAGCTCACTGGCCAGCCGCTCCATCGTGGGTTGTGTCTGCTCGACAGCTTCATCGATCGCCGCAAATGAGACTTCTGATGTCATCTGTGCGCCTTTCTGAGCAATCATCGTCCACACTGGCCGCAGAGTGGGTGGGCTTTCCGCTGGTAGCGTGTTTCGTCGATCACGCCGCCCTCCCTCGCCCAAACCTCCGATATCGCCGCGCTGGAACTCTTCGGTAGCAGCGTCACCGCCAGCGACCCCTTCGACGTGGCCCACAGCCTGCGCCTACTATAGCATGGGTCGTACTGGCAGTTCATGACCAGATTCGGTCAACAAAATCGCGTATACTAAAGCAGCGAATGATCGCCAGCCGAAGGAGGAACTCGTGTGATTGATGGTGAGCGATTCCAGATTCCACCGCGGTTGCGGCTGCAGTTGCTGGCGCTGCTTGCGCAAGACGGCGAGCAGGGAGTCGCCATGACCTACGATGAGTTTCTCGACTGGGCCGATGAAGATACCCTTGCTGAGTGGGTGAATGGAAGAGTTGTCACGACGAGTCCCGCCAGCCTGCGGCATCAAATGCTCGCACAGTTTCTCGCGCGCGTGCTGACTGGGTACGCTGAGGTTGGGCATCTGGGAATCGTGATAAGCGCCCCGTTCCAGATGAAGCTGGAACAATCCGGGCGCGAGCCTGATGTCTTGTTCGTCGCTGCGGCGCACCGTGATCGCCTTCATCCGACATATCTCGATGGCGCAGCCGATCTGGTCATCGAGATTCTCTCACCTGAGCGCGTTGGACGGGATCGCGGCGATAAGTTCTACGAATACGAGCGCGCCGGTATCCCGGAATACTGGCTCATCGACCCGGAGACCCACCGGGCAGAGTTCTATCAACTGGATGAGCAAGGGCGCTATCAACTCGTTCCCGCCAACGCGGATGGAATCTATCACGCACACGCGCTGCCCGGCTTCTGGCTGGAAGTTGCGTGGCTCTGGCTCGATCCGCTGCCATCGCTCGAACAAACCTTGCTTGAGGTCGCTGGCGAACCGTATGCGCGCTATCTCATAGAGCAATTGCGTCGGCAGGGCTTCACCAGTGAGCCTGATCCAGACAAACCCTGAGCAGATCCAGATGTCAGTGATTGTCAGTCGCGCGACTGACTCGCCGCCATCCAGGCCGCGCCGATGATGCCGGAGTCGTCGCCCAGCCCACACTTGAAGATTGTTAGCGAGCGCGTCGCCGCGGGCAGCGCAGCCTCATGGGCGCGCAGCGCGGCACGTTCGAGTACGAGCGGCGCTGCCTCGATCAGACCACCGCCAAGGACGATGCACTGCGGATTGTAGAAGGTCGCCAGCGAGCCAAGGCCCGCGCCCAGGTAGTCTGCTGCCTCGGTCACGGTCTCGATGACTAATTCATCGCCATCGTCAATGCAGCGCGCGATCAGCTTTGAGCGTATCGCGGTATCCCCTTCCTTCAGCAACTCGCGCAGTTTCGAGGGCCGACCCCGCTCTAGCTCCGCCAGCAGCACGCGCGTCATCGCCGAGCGCGAGGCGTAGGCCTCCAGATGGCCACGGCCGCCGCAGCCACAGAGACGCCCGCCATACTGCACGATAGTATGGCCAATCTCACCCGCCGTGCCAGTAATTCCGCGCCGAATCTGCCCGCCCTGCATGATCGCCGCGCCAACCCCGGTGCCGACAAAGACACAGACAAAGTCCTCATAGCCTCGGCCCGCGCCGAATTGCTGCTCGCCGTAGGTGGCGACCTCCACATCGTTACCGACGACCGCCGGAACGTTGAACTGCTTCTGCAGCAGATCAGCCAGCGCCAGATCCTTCAACCCCTGCGCCAGATTCGGCGAGGACAGCAAGACCCCCTTCGCGCGATCCACCTGGCCAGCGATGCCGATGCCGATGGCGACGATGGCCGCGCTATCAGGCAGTTGCGCGGTATCCAGCGCCTCCTGAGCGACGGCGAGCAGCCGCTGGGAGAAGAAGTCCGCGCCACGCTCCGGGTGGGTGCGCTTGCGGGCGGTGGCAAGCACCTCGCCTGTCTCGGCATCGACAATACCCGCGTAGATTTTAGTGCCCCCAACGTCGATGCCCATCGCATAGCGTGCTGGCATTGGTTTTCGCTCCCCTCGCTCGTGCTTTCCTGATACGCTCTCCGCGCAGCCCATTATATCGCGCGGGCCGAGCTATCATGAGGGCACTGGAGCGGGTGCGCCATCGACGGTGACAGGCGGCGCGGACGATTGCAGGACAAACGGCGCCTGCGGGTCGGGCAGTTGATGCCCCTCGCTGGCAAACCATGCCTGCACATCGAAGGGATGCTCGCCACGCGGCGGCTGGAGCCGCCGATAGGTATCATCTGGCAGGAGGATGCGCGCGTTGGCGGTATCGCGCAGGTAGGCGGGCAACACATCATGGATGACATGATTGCGTAGCGTGACATCCTCGATGGGAAAGAGCAACTCGATACGGTGATCCAGATTGCGCTGCATCACGTCGGCGCTGCCCATCAACACCTCTTCCTGATCCCCACCGCCATTGGCGAAATAGTAGATGCGGCTATGCTCCAGATTGCGCCCCACCAGGCTTACCACACGAATATGCTCGCTGACGCCGGGAATGCCTGGCCGCAGCGAACACATGCCGCGCACCACCAGATCAATCTCAACACCGGCCTGTGATGCGCGGTAGAGCGCCTGGATCATGGCGGGATCGACCAGCGAATTGATCTTGAAGATGAGCCGACCGGAACCATCCTCTTTGGCGCGAGTGATTTCGCGCTGAATGCGTGCAAGCAACCCGGCGCGCAGCGTCCCCGGCGCAACCAGCAGCTTATGGTAGGTGACGCCACGCGCGTAGCCCGTCAGCGCGTTGAAGAGATTGGTGACGTCCTCGCCAATATCCTTGCGACAGGTGAGCAACGCAAAGTCCTCGTAGACGCGCGCCGTCGAGGCGTTGTAGTTGCCAGTGCCCAGGTGGACGTAGCGACGCAAGCCGCTCATCTCCCGGCGCACAACCAGCGCCACCTTCGCGTGCGTCTTCAAATCTACCTGGCCATAGACCACATGGACGCCCGCGCGCTCGAGCATGCGCGCCCATTCGATGTTATTCTCCTCGTCGAAACGCGCCTTCAACTCCACCAGCACGGCAACCTGCTTGCCAAGGTTGTTGGCCTCCAGCAGCGCCTGAACAATCTGTGAGTTCTGGCCAACACGATAGAGCGTCTGTTTGATCGCCAGCACCTGTGGATCATACGCCGCCGCCTGGATGAAGTCCGTGACGGTGCTGAAGGCGTCGTAGGGATGGTGCAGCAGCAGATCGCCGCGACGAATCGCCGCGAAGGGATCCTGCCCACGTCGTAACTCTGGCAACGAGCGCGGGATCAGCGGCGGATCCTTCAGGTCGGGGCGGTCCAGGTCGGTCAGCTCGGCGACATCGCTCAGGCCAAGCGGCGCATCTACCTCCCAGACATCCTCCGGCTGCATTTCCAGATTGGCTCGCAGCAGCTCGCGCACCCGCTTCGGCGTTCCCGTCTGGATGGTCAGATTAACCACCGAGCCAAAGCGGCGCTGGCGCAGCCCCTTCTCGATGCTTTCGAGCAAATCCCCCGCCTCATCACTCTGAATCTCGATGTCGGCGTCGCGTAAGACACGGAAGGGATAAGCGCCCGTCACCTCCATCCCGGGGAAGAGCAGATCAAGATGCGCGGCGACCAGCTGCTCCAGCCAGACGAAACTGCTCGAATGCGGCTGAGCATCCACATGATTGCGCCCGCGGTTCTTTGGCGGCACAGGCACGAATCGCCGGATCGTCGCGGGCAGCTTGATGCGCGCGAAGAGCGCCGCCTCCACGGGATCGCGCAAAGTGACGGCGAGATTCAGGCTGCGGCTGGAGATGTGCGGGAACGGGTGCGCCGGATCAACGCCAAGCGGCGTCAGAACGGGCATGATATCGGAGCGGAAATAGAGATCGGCGGCCTCGCGTTGCGCGCGTGAGAGTTCTGAATAGTTGAGTAGATGAACACCGGCGTCGTCGAGGCGCGGCTGCAACTCGTTCTGAAAGTAGCGGCGTTGTTCCTGGATGAGATCCAGCAGCAGCGGACGCAGCACCTCAATCTGCTGCCCGGACAGCAGGCCATCCGGGCCGGTTTCCTTCACCTGCGCCGCCACGAGATCGTACAGCCCGGCCATACGCACCATCAGGAACTCGTCTACCTGGCTGCCGACAAACGAGAGAAATCGGACACGGTCCAGTAGGGCATGCCGAGTTGATTCGGCTTCTTCCAGCACGCGGCGAATGAACGCCACCGTCGCCACTTCACGATTGATGTAGAGTTCGGGACGGGCAAACTGGCGGTCTTTCCCTTTGTGTGTGTGCCCGTTCCCATTCAGGCCATGGTCGGTTGTGACGACTTGCTCGGAATCGTCAGGAGCTGTCGCCAGTTTTACTGAGGCTTTGTGCGGCATGGTATGGTCCATTCCGATGAAATGGCGAGTCGTTCGATTATGTTCGTTCAGGGTTGGGGAGCTTTCGTATACGTTATACAACGTGCGCGCGGGTATGAATGACACGTTTTTTTCGGCAACGTGTCGTTGACGTGTGCGTTGTGAAGCGCCGGTATGCGGTTGTGAGTGTGGCCCGAGATAGCCCTGATGCTTGCCTGGGCCGCACTGCCATGCTACACTCTGCAGTAAGAACGGTAATCTGGCAGTATTGCGCCTGGCGCGCTCCCATCTTCCGCAACAGCCGTGCCACCGCTTCGCCAAAGGACATAGAGGACGTATGCAACCATCCACTTCCACCACTCAATACGCCGCCGTCAGCAAGTATCGTTTCGGCGCGCCTGTGCTCACCGATGATGGCGACGAGGGTTCGCTCGATTCGCTCATCGTCGACCCGCAGACGCATGCGATCACTGGCATGCGTGTCCGGTTTGGCCTGTTTGGCCGCGAGCTGTATACGCTACCCATCACCGTTATCCGCCATGCCGCACCAGAGCGCGTCGATCTGCATGTGACACGCGAGGATCTGAAGCGGGCCTATAGCACGGTGACGGCGGTCATGTTGCTGACATCGAGCACGCAGGTGGTGGTGGCGAACAAGTTGATTGGCAAGCTGGCGCAGGTGACGATCAACCGCGAGACGCATGTGCCGCGTCATCTGGTGGTGGAGCATGGTTTGCGGGCGGAGTCGGTCGTTCCCGCCCAGGGCATCAGCGCCATCGAGGGCAAGCGCATCGTCATCGGATCAGCCTCCGATACGACCGCTCCGGCGCTCACACCCTATCGCCCAGATGAAGAGCTGCACGAGGAGATACACTCAGCCATCTACGACTATCCGCGCCTGCGCATTGATCTGCCAGGCATCGGCATCCATGTCATCGACGGCGTACTCTGGCTTCAGGGCCACGTCTCCAGCGATCTCAATAAGCGGTTGGTGCAGGATCAACTGATGGATATTCGTGGGCTGGGTGAGGTACACAACGAGTTGATCACCGATACGGACCTCGCGGGCGCGGTGGCGATGGCGCTGGCAAAGGATCCGCGCACGGCCCGCGAACGCATTGGCGTCTATCCAGCGCTGGGACATATCCATCTGCGTGGCCGCGCGCGCACAGGCGACGCTCGCACGGCGGCGTATGAGGTCGCGCGTGGCGTGCCAGGCATCAAAGATGTGGAGAACGCGCTGATCGTCGATCCGGACGCCGAGGTCATTCCGATCATGGCAGGCGTCACCAACGAAGAAGATCGCGTCCCCGGCGGCAATTAATGCCATCTCCGCAGGCCCTGTTGTTGTTTGCGCAGGCCGTAGCGTGATGAACTGTAACAAATTACCCCGAACAGGGTTCTGGGGTGGGCCGACCGCAGCCTGAAGACTGCGGCTAATTTCCCAGCCCCATTCGCCGTAGCATTCATGCTACGGCCAGCCTCGCCTCACCAC
Source organism: uncultured Chloroflexia bacterium (assembly GCA_963718915.1). Taxonomy (GTDB): domain Bacteria; phylum Chloroflexota; class Ktedonobacteria; order Ktedonobacterales; family JADMIN01; genus DAHUXT01. The sequence goes on from CAVRAI010000001.1 coordinate 83,862, forward strand.
GACGCGCGGTGTTCGGGGTAAAAAGTGAAAGTTCATCACGCTACGGCGAATTTCCGCCAAACGACAACATCCCAAACAAAAGCAATATGAAACCAGCATGTACATCGCGCGCTACTGGACTGCGCATTGACGTACATGCTGGCTATTTATGTGTAGTGGTCCGGTGGCGGGGGACTACGTTATTGTCGAATCGCTGCGGTTACATGGCCGCCTGGCGCATCGAGCGCGTGGCCCAGAACGTCGTCAGGATGGCCAGGACGCCGATGATGACGAACGCCTTGACGACCGATGCATCGCCAAAATTCCCGGCAACCAGGGACCGCGAGGCATCCACCGCATAGGCGAATGGATTGAACTTGGCCACGTTTCGCAAGACATCAGGCGCTAGGGTGAGCGGCAGCATGATGCCTGAGAGCAGCATCAGCGGCAGCACAAACAGGTTGACCGTTGCCGCAAGCCCACCCTCATCCCGGATGAGCAGCGCCAGCGAGTACGAGAAACACGCCATCCCCATGCCGGCAAGGATCAGCAGCAGCGTCAGCACCGCCAGCCCACCTGGATCGGGGCGGAAGCCGAGCAGCAACCCAACCGCCACCAGCAGCGCGATCTGGATCAGGAAGAGGCACATATCAACGCCGAGCGAGCCGAGAATCATCGCCAGTCGGCTGACAGGGGTGACGCGCATGCGCTCGATGAAGCCGGAACGCAGGCGGCTGATGATGCCAAACCCGGCAAAGCCAACGCCGAAGATCGCCATCATCACCATCAGCCCTGGCGTAAAGATGTTATACGCGCCTCCGCTGGGGAAGCCCGGCACTCCCACCAGATTCTTGAGCAGCGGCGCGAAGAGCAGCATGTAGCAGATCGGCTGGAACAGGCCGATGAACACCCAGACCGGATTGCGCTTGGAGACGTTGAACTGTGACTTGAACATCAGCCAGCTATCGCGCAGGAGCTTGCCCATAGATTCTCTCCGTTTCGTATCTATCGTATCTATCGTAGCTATTGCGATGGAGTTAGTGGTTCCCGTTTGACTCACGCAGCGAGCGCCCGGTGCGCCGCAGGAAGACGTCGTCCAGCGTTGGCCGCGCCAGCATGACCGAGCGAATCACGATATGCTGGGCATCGAGCGCGCGCAACACCTCTGGCAACACCGTTTCGCCCTGCGAGACGTAGAGCTGCACGCCATCCGCTGTCGGCTGAATCTCGCGCACAAACGGCCGCTCGCTCATCAGGTCTGTCACCTGCTCCACAGCGTTGCTCTGGGTATCCAGGCCAAGCGAGATGATATCGCCCGCGATCTCCTGCTTAAGCCCCTCAGGGCTGCCCTGGCTGACGATCTTGCCGTGATCGATGATGGCCAGGCGGTTACAGAGTCCGTCAGCCTCGTCCATGTAATGGGTCGTCAGGAAGATGGTCATGCCCTGATCGTGCAGCGCGCGCACCTCATCCCAGATGCGGGCGCGGCTCTGCGGGTCGAGTCCGGTCGTCGGCTCGTCGAGGAAGAGCAGGCGCGGGTGATGCATGATGCCCAGCGCCACGTCGAGGCGCCGCTTCTGGCCGCCGGAATACGTTTTGACCAGCCGGTCGGCAAAGTCATCCATGTCGAGCCGGGTCACCAGTTCCGCCGCGCGCTGGCGGGCCTCTTTGGCGCTCATGCCATAGACGCGCCCCTGCAAGAGCAGGTTCTCGCGGCCAGTCTCCATCGGTTCCGCGCCGCCAGCCTGGCTGACGTAGCCGATCTGCCGCCGGACCTTGCCGGGATCGCGCCGCAGGTCCAGCCCGCAGACCGTCGCCGTACCGCCGCTGGCGGGCATCAGCGTCGTCAAGATGCGCATCGTCGTCGTCTTGCCCGCGCCGTTGGGGCCGAGAAAGCCGAAGATTTCGCCCTCGCGCACCTCCAGGTCAACGCCGCGCACCGCCTCGACGGTACCCTTGCGCGACTTGAAGGTGCGAACCAGTCCCTTTGTCTTGATGAGTGCTGTGGCGTGCGGTGATCCGCTGTTGGTTGCCTCGGCGGAGGTGTGAAGCTGAGAAAGTGTATCCACGCGCATATCCTCCTGGATGTTGGTTGTTGATCGCGCCATACTGGTATGTGTTGAATCGCATATTGGCGCCTGCCCATAGAATGCCTCATTCTTTTGGTTGGCGCGTCCATCGGAAGGTGGATTACGGGGTGGATTGGAGGAGATTTGGATGCCTGGACCTGGCAGCGCTGGCGGTTGAAACCGCGCATGAACGGCCTCGCTTGCGCTCCGCCACAAAACCCGCCGTCGCGGGTTGCAGAAAGCAGTCGCGAACACCTGGACGCGCAGCAGGGCAAGTAGGCCGTAGCGTATACGCTACGGCGAATGGGCGGACGCGCGGGTGGAGCGGGGAAAGCGGTGAAATTCGCCGGAGCTTGAAGGCTGCGGCTCGCACGCTCCACACACTGCTCAGGGAAATCTCTCAACGCTCATCAATGCTCATCAACGGTCAGCCTGTTCACGCCTTGATGCTGAGCCTGCCGACAGCCTCCAGCGTTAGTGTCGCGGGGTTGGGACCATCGCGCTTGATATGCGCCCTGTTCCCTTTAATGCGCACGTCGTAGCCGGGCATCTCAGCAGTGATAGGCGGCTGGGTCGTCTTGCCGCGCAGATCCAGCCCGCTGGGCGCATGGAGGCCGACGACCTCGATATTGCCGGGACTCGTGGTCACCACGTGCGATCTGCCCGGCGCCAGCACCACCTGCTCCAGCCGCACACTGCCCGGGGTCGCGGTAATCTTCAACTCGCCGCCGCTATTGACCACTCGCACGTCGCCAGGCGTCGCCACGATGTCGAACTTGCTCGTGACCCCGTGAACCACGACGCGCCCATGCACCGCCCGCAGCTTCACCTCGGCTGGATTGCTCGCGCGCACCTCGATGCCGCCATGGACGACATTCGCCGAGAGCGAGCGCACATCGCCACGCACGCGGATATCGGCGCTGACATTGGCCAGCTTCAGCGCCAGGTGGTCGGGGAGCCAGAGACGGAAGCTCACGCCATTGCCCATATAGAAGAAGCCGCGTTTCTTGCCGACGAGATAGAGCAGCGAGCCGACACGCTCGACCGACCAGGTGGCGTTGCCATAGACCGTGGCCTCCACGCGCGGGCTATCGGCGCCCGTGACGACGCTCAACTCGCCGCCGAAGGTGGCGACCTCGACGGCGGTGATACCCGTCAGATCGAGCGCGCTGCGGTCGGTGCTGGTGGTCATGGCAACCTCCCCTGGCGAGCCATCATACGCCCATCGTCATCGAGCAGCCCCAGAGCGCGGGCGCGTGTCACCGCGCGCAGGCGGTCCGGCGTCTGCAGCTTGGCATAGAGGTGGTGAACATGCGTTTTGACGGTGCTGAGCGCAACCACCAGGTGGTCGGCAATATCCTGATTGGAGTAGCCCTCGGCAAGCAGCCCAAGCACCTCCATCTCGCGCGCGCTCAGTGGCTCAGGCAGATCGGGATGTGTTTGCGCCTGACGGCTGTAGGGATGGGGATCGCGGGATATGTCTCATACGTCTCCGCGCCAGCCAGAACCAGCAGCTTCGTGCAGTAGCCCGCCACATCCACTCGGATCGAGCGCTGTTCGCGCAGTTGCTTGAGCAATGGGATGATCGACTCGCCCAGGTCGAGGAATAAGCGTATGTGGCCCTCTGGCATTCCCTGGGCTATTGCCTGCCCCAGTGCGTTGAGCGCATGGGCAGTCTCCCCCAACGCCTGATACGCAATCGCCTGAAGCGCGCGAATCTCGATCTCATAGGCCATCTCGCCGCTGGCCACGACCTGTTGGCAGCAGCGCATCAAGCAGCGACTGCGCCTCGGCGATACGGCCCAGCGCCAGCAAGACGCGCGCGCTGGTTAACTCCTCCAGCGGACGAGTCGTCACGTTCTGGCTATATTCGCGACGGATGGTTGTCATCCAGCGCTCGGCGTCGGCGAGATCGCCCTGCATGAGCGCGAGTCGCGCTGAGGTAGCGGCAATCAGCGGTGGCATCCACGGGAACGACTGACCCTCCTGCTCGACCGCGCGCAGCTGTCCATCGGCGCGCTGGAGCGATGCGCGCGCCTCCTCCGGCTTGCCCTGCGCCTGATAGACGAAGGTGAGCCAGAGGCGACTATTCACCTGATCGTCAGTGTCATTCCACTGCTCGCCCAGCGCCAGCGCCTTGAGGAAGGCCTCTTCCGCTCCGACAAGATCGTTCCACTCATAGAGTTGCCATCCCAGATTGCTCCAGGCGCTCCCAGCCATCGAGCGCGCCGCCTCGCCCCGGGATTCAGCCAGCGCGATGATCTGGCGCGAGAGGTTTGCCGAGAGGTGCAACTGGCCGCGCGCGTTGGCGAGCAGTGTGCGCATATCGGTTGCGAGCGCCGCCATGAACGGGCTACCCGCCGCGGTGCTGAGCCTGGCAGCCTCAGAGTAGGCGTCATCCGCCGCGGCAAGATCGCCCTTGTGACGCCAGGCATGCCCCAGCGTGACGGCTACGCCACAGCGGCGCAGCAGGTCGTCATCCGTCAGGCATTCGTGCGCTGTTTGGGCGTAGACGAAGGTCGCGTCGGCGTCGCCATGCATCGAGGCGAGTACCGCACGGTCGGCGGCGATTCGTCCGATGAGCAGACGATGGCGCCGTCGTTCGTCGTCGCTGGCGGTCGGCATCTGGGCCACGGCGTGCTCGGCGGTCGGTGATGTGGCGGTCGGAGGCGGCAAGTTCCCCACGCGCGAAGGACGCCTCAGCGAGCGAGAGGCAGAGCGCGGGCCGCTCAGCCAGAATCTCTTCGGGTACCTGCTGAAACAGCCCAATCAGCGCGTCCACATCGCCGCGCCGCATCAGGTCATCGGAGATACGCTCGAGCAGGTCCGCGGCGGCGGCATAATCAGGAATGGCGAAGAGATGATGGGCGGCCTCAGTCACCTGTCCATCGCCTTCCAGCCAGCGCGCCGCCCGTCGATGCAACTCAGGCGCAAGGTCTGGAGACTCCTCGCCCAGATGGTGGCGCAAGAGGTCGGCAAAGAGATGGTAGTAGCGATACCAGCGCCCTTCATCGTCGAGCGCGACGACGAACAGATTGGCCCGCGCGAGCCGCTCGAGCATGGCCCGGCCATCGTTCGCGCCCGGTCAGTGCGTCGCAGAGAGGCGCGCACATGCGGTCGAGCAACGATGTGTGCAGCAGGAAGGCGCGCACGTCGGCGGGCTGGGCCGCGAGCGCCTCATCGCCCAGATACTGCATGACATGGCGGTGGCTGCCGCTAAAGCTGGCGACGAATGCCGTGGGGTCGGGATGCTGCTGGAGCGAGAGTCCGGCAAGCTGGAGTCCGGCGATCCAGCCGTCGGTGCGCTCGGCCAGCGCGAGCGCATCCTCGAAGGGCAGCCGCACATTCATCACCTCAGCCAGAAACTCGGCGGCCTCATCCAGCCGGAAGCGCAGATCGTCGGCGGTGATTTCATTGACCTGATCGCTCGCGCGCAGACGCGCCAGCGGCAGCGGTGGCTCACGGCGCGAGGCCAGGTAGAGGTGAAATCGCTCGGTAGGATGTTCGAGCAGACTGGCGAGTGTCTCGTGAATGATTGGCGCGGTCATGCGATGGTAGTCGTCCAGCACCAGGACGATATCACGTGGCGACGCGACCAGCGCATTCATCAGCGCGCGCAGCACGATGGGCAGCGGCGGGGCCTGCATCGAGCGGAGCATTGCCAGTGCGTCGCCGGTGACGCCGGGCGCTGCCTGTTCGAGAGCGGAGAGCACGTAGGCCCAGAACTGGCCTGGCTCGTTGTCGCTGTCGTCGAGCGAGACCCAGGCCACGGGCGTCTCCACCTGTCGCACCCACGCGGCCAGCGAGGTCGTCTTGCCGAAGCCCGGCGGCGCGGTCAGCAAGGTCAGCGGACGCTCCAGCCCGCGCTGCAGTCTGGCGCCGACGTGCGTGCGGCTCACGATGCGAGCGGGGGTGCGCGGCATCAGCATGCGCGTCGCCAGCAGCGGCGCATCGCTGGCCGCCGAACGGTTCACGCTCGATGGGCGTGACCCACGGTGGCGCGGGCGAACGCTTGCGCTGTTTGTTACATAACGCGCGGTGGATGGAGCGGCCTCTAATCGCGCGAGGGTCAGATCGCGTCGCGCCCCAGGTAGCGCTTGGTCATGCGCCCGTCGCGGCGATGGTAGGCGTACCAGTACGCGCCGCCGCGCTGCACCTTCTCTTTGCGCAGCGTATCGATGTCGCCGGACGCGCGCTGGAACGAGAACGAGGAAACGTCCGCCAGCCAGGCGAACCAGCCAGGCGTATCCGGCGCGACGGATGGGCGGAGCGGCGCGTTCTGCTGCCATAGCTCATAGGCGCCGCGTTCCGGCGACCAGCGGAGCAGGTTATTCGCGCGACGCGGCATCGGCTGCTCCTCCTGTCGATTGCTGTTATGCTACCTAACACGCCTTTTGTTCAATAATATAAACGATGATATTCATTTTTTCAAGTACGGCTCCATGCCGTCCAGCCTGGTAACTTTGGCCCGGAGATAGAGGCGCTGGCGGCGCAGGAGTATACTAAGCCTACTCATCATGTATAGCCAACTATTGGCATATTACCGGATAGATGCTATTCTCTTGGTATGAAATTAAGTTCGTATGTTCGTTAGAACGAGATTACTTCCCAGGGCCGCACGGTCCTGGGAGCGGGAAGGCCGACAGCCCGGACACCAGCAGCCACCGGGACAAGTACCGTGATTCCTGACCAGTCAGATCAGGTAGGCCAAGTAGAGAGCGAGGATGCGGATGCAGCTGGTCGAGCAACACCGAATTGATCGGCACGACCCGCGCTTTACGGCCATCGACGCCGCCACCTTCGCCAGTAAGAACCTCTACAACGCCGCGCTATACGCCACGCGGCAAGCCTACATCCACCAGAGCCAGCTGGTCGTGGCGTACCCCGCCCTCGACAAACTGCTGCAAGGAACTGAGGAATACCGCTCCTTGCCAGCCAAAGTCGCGCAATGGGTACTCAAGCAGGTCTGCGCCGCCTGGGACAGTTATTTCGCCGCCGTGGCCGCGTGGCAACGCAACCCAAGCAAGTTCCTCGGCCATCCCAAATTGCCGAAATACCTGAACAAACAGGGGCGCAACCTGCTGGTCTACACTGCGCAAGCCATCAGCCGTGACCTCAAAAACGCTGGCTGGGTCGTCCCATCCGGCCTCGACATACGGGTAGCCACCAAGCTCCAACGAGGAGATCGATCAGGTCCGCCTCGTTCCGCACGCCACCCACTACACGATGGAGGTTATTTATGAACGAGAACTCCTGCCGCTGTGGACCCTGCCTGGTCGCGGGCATTGATCTGGGGGTCAACAATCTGGCGGTGATAACAGCAAATCAGCCGGGCTTTACGCCCCTTCTGGTCAACGGTCGTCCGCTCAAAGCGTTGAACCAATGGTATAACAAGGTCCCGCAGGCGCGGCTCACTATAAGCCCTGCTCCCCGAAGGGCAGCACACCTCGCGCCCCCTCGATGTGCTGGCGGACGCCCGTAACCGCGCCATCGCTTCTTATCTCCATACGGCCAGCCGCCCCATTATCAATCGTCTGGTGCAGAAGTATCGGGACGCTAGTGATTGGTAAGAACGTCGGATGGAAACAAGCGGTGAACATGGGGAAGAGGAACAATCAAGCGTTTGTCTTCCTGCCACATGCGCGCTTCACGGAATTGCTGATCTACAAAGCGGAACTGGTGGGTATCCAGGTGGTGCTGGCCGAGGAGAGTTACACCAGCAAGGCCAGTTTCCTCGATGGCGACCCGCTACCGGTCTATGGCGCAGTGGACAGCCCACCCAGCACGAACACGCCAACTCCGATATTTAGCGGGAAGCGGGTCAAGCGTGGCATGTATCGCGCGGCGGATGGACGCCATATCAACGCGGATGTGAATGGCTCCTACAACATCTTGCGCAAGGCGTTTCCCAATTCCTTCGCTCAGGCCGTCGCGCAGAATATGGCTCAGGTGAAGATCCATCCCATCCACCTTCTATTGCCTGATCGACGTCAAGATCGGCGCAAGCAGTCCCGAACGCTGTGCGCAACGGGATAGTGGCTGTTGTGGTCAGCCTGCTGAAAAAGCGAAGCCAGGGAATACGCGGTTATTCCAAGGTGTACTATACTCTTGCATGGAACGTGCACGTATGGGACTGCCATCGTCATCGTCTCACTGAACTCAACACGTCGCAGGAGCGCCTGTCATGTCTGATATCGCCCTCTTCGAGCTGCTGGCCGCCATCTGCGCGCTGGTGGCTGCCGTCTTCATCTTCGATCAACACCTGCACCGCCCGCGTCCCTTCAAGCTGATGTGGTCGCTGGGCCTGCTCTTCTATGGCATCGCCGCCGCCGCCGCCTTCGCGGGCGCCGTTGACCACTGGACGGTGCTCGAATACAAGCTCTGGTACTACTTCGGCGGCATCATGACCGCGGCCTTTCTGGGGCTTGGCTCGTGCTACCTGCTGGCCCCGCGGCGCGTGGCGCAGGGTTTCGCCACCGTGATGATCATCCTCGCCGTCTACGCCGCCGTGCGCATCGCCCTCTACCCCGTCCCGGCGGATGTCGCCGCGCAGATTGCCAACTCCACCTTTACTGAGGTTACTACCCCCGCGACATTGCCCGTCTTCCCCGGTGATCTGACTATTGTCGCCATTGTGATGAACATTACCGGCACGTTCTGGCTCCTTGGCGGCGCGCTCTGGAGCGCCTGGACCTTTATACGCAGGCGTACGCCCGGCTATCGCGTCATCTCGATGGCGCTGCTGGCGCTGGGCGCGCTCTTTCCCGCTATACTCACAGGGCTGGCTCGGCTCGGTTATAGCGCCGCCGCGCCGCTGGGCGAGTTTCTCGGCGCGGTCTGCCTGCTGGCCGGGCTGCTCATCAGCCTGGATGTCTTCAGCGTCTTCCGCATCCCCTTTACCTCGATTGTGCTGCGCGAGCGACGCCCGGCCCAATCATCGGCGACGGCCAGCCACTCGTAATCGTTGGTGTGATTCGCAAGGAGAGATCGACTATGCGGACCCGCATCGCCGCGACACTGCTGTGCCTCTTGCTGGCATTCTCGCTGGCCGCCTGTGTCCAGGCTGATCGCACCGTCGTACTCAACAGCGACGGGTCCGGCGTCTACACCTTTACGGTGGGGATATCGGACCAACTGGTCACCCTCGGCGGCAGCTCCCTGGCCAAGAGTATGGATGACTTTGGCACGAGCGCTCAGCAGGGCGGCGGGAGCTTTAGCCGCTACGAGGCGAACGGTTTCAGCTACTGGAAGTATGTGCGCCCGTTCCACTCGGTGAATCAGCTCAATACCTTCCTGACGGAATCGCCACAGACCAGCGCCACGACCGGCTCGTCGGGCGTCTCCGCAAGTGATCCCCGGAATATGCTGAATGTGGTAGACAACGCGGGCTTCTTCAGCTCGACATTCCACGCTACCGGCTACCTGAGCCTTGTAATTCCCAATGCGGATCAGTCCACGCGCGACCTGCTCAAGGACGCGCGCCTCTCGGTCGCCATCACCATGCCCAACTGGGTGAGCGAGCAGCATGGTGGCAATTTGAACGGCAACACCGTGACCTATACCGTCAACTTTGGCCAGTCCGCGACGATCGATGTCACCGGGGGCGGCTATAACACGCCACATATCGCGCTGGTCGCGGGCGGCGTCCTCCTGGCGCTGGCGCTCTTCGTCGTCGGGATATTCCTGCTCTGGCGCGGCAATCGCCTCTCGTCTAAACCAGCCGCCTACGCCTCGACCTCGCCCTACTATATGCCCACCCAGCCGAGCGGCGAGACGACTTTCCCCGCGACGCCCGACTACCCGGCGGATCTCCCCGCCACCCGTGCCGAGTCCACAACACCCACACCGGAGTAGCTATCCACGTACCTCTCTGCCGATCAGGCGCGAGCGGATGCCTTTGAATATCACCACGCGCACAGGTGGCTAGCGCCGAGCGAGTGAATGCCGTTTAGGCTGGGTCGTTGCCGTTGGGGTGGGCCGACCGCAGCCTGAAGGCTGCGGCTAATTTCCCCGCCCCATTCGCCGTAGCGTTCACGCTACGGTCGGCTCCCAAGGACAACAATCCAAACGAAATCAGTATGAATGCCGTGCGCTGACTGTTGTGGCGCATTTCCGCGCCTATTCGCTGGCGGGTTCCAGCGCGTTTCCCCGGACGACAACACCTCAGCCGAACTCGGTATGACGCTGTATTCCGAACGGTTATTGTTGTTGACATCACCTGCTACACTTGCTATAGAACTCAGTCGTTTCCACAATCGTATCAACCTTCCATGCTTCTTGACTGACAGTTGACTGGCCAGCTATTGCTTCTCCGACGCCTTCATTGTAAATGGGCCATTCATCGTAAGGAGAAAGACTGTGGATTCTACGTCACCGAGCCAGCCCAGACCCTTGATAGCTATCCAGTTGGAGGGCGGCGACTGGCTATCCCTCTACCCGACATATGTAGCGATTGGACAACAATCCATTTGGCTCGTTGATTTGGTAGGATCAGGAATCGATGTCGCTCCATCCGCTTCCCCACCAGGAGCCGTCGCAACGATTCTCCTTGGCGTACGGAGTGGGCACAGATATACGCTGACGCCAGCGCACCCCGAGCAGGCAGCGCAGTTTCTGGACGCGCTTTACAGCATACGACCGGATTTACGTCCGCCGACGCAACCGCTGACAGGCGGACAGCCCGGCGCGGCGCGCTCGCCAATAACCCAGCCGCTGATCCGCAACGCGATGGCTAAAGCGCAGGAGGGGCTGCGCGCCGCCAAACCCCTGGCGCAGAAAGCGAAGGATAAGGCGCAGGAGGGACTGCGCGCGGCGAAGCCTGCCGTTGATGGGGCTGTGGCCAAGGCGCAGGAGGGACTGCACGCCGCCAAACCCGTCGTCGATGGCGCGATAGCAAAAGCCCAGGAAGGGCTGCACGCGGCCAGGCCCGCTGTTGATGGCGCTGTAGCCAAAGCCCAGGAGGGGCTGCATGCCGTCAAGCCCATGGCGCTGAATGCGCTGGACAATGCCAGGGAAGGGGCCAAAGCAGGGCTGGCCAAACTGCCCGATGTGCAGATTCAGATTATCACACCCAGCCAGTCAGAGAATCAGGTATCGCCTGTCCAGGATGCTGAGGTGGTAGATGGCCAGCTTGTGGAGGTTCCAGCCGACCGGCGCGTCGCCAGGGTGAAAGTAGCATTGAAGCCGCGTCGTACAAAACCACCTCGCAAGCCAAGAATCAACTCCACGAAGCTGCTGGCTGGTTTCAGCCATCTCACCGGCTTGTTGCCGCTCATGGTTGTTCCACTCATCCTGTGGCAGACACTCCAGAATCGCAAGCCATTTGTGGCAAATCATGCCAAACAGGCGTTCTTTTTCCAGGTCATCGCCTTTGTTCCACTTGCGATTCTATCCGCTGCCTTTCTCGCAGTCGCGGCGGTGTACTATGCTAAGGTGCATGATGACCTCATTTCATTCATTAGTTCCATTATTGCCGCCGCCGTCTTGAAGATTCTCAATCCTAACGCGCCACCACCACCAATCGATCCAACAACGGACATTCACCTTACCATTGCAAGTGCTGTGCTGCTCTTTGTCCTCTTCTTGATGTGGACGTTCATTTCAACCTTTACGCTTCTCTCTATTACCCTCGCCAGCATCAGAGGCTTCCAGGGCAAAGCATTTCACTACCCATTCCTTGGGCGCCTATGGAAAAAAGTTTGATCGCATCCTGCACACATGTGGCGTGCGGGCGGTGAGCGCGTGCTGGATGTTGGCCGCCTCCGTGCGGAATCATCGACACGCTCTGCCTTTTCGGGACAGCGGCTGCTCTGCTACACTGAGCCATGACGAACTTCTGTCTATGCGTATGGAGGTATCTGGTCATGGCTTCACAACCACTCCTGCGGGAGTGCCCCGCCGTATCTGGTTCACGGTGGGCGGCGTGCTGCTTGCCGCGCTGGTCGCGTTTCTCGGTGGCCTCGATGTCTATCTGTATGAGGACGGCAGTCCATTTGCCCATGCCGCCTATCGCGCCGCGCCCTTCCTTGACCTGAGCTTCTCGTTGATCTACGTAACAGCGCTGGCTATCGGCGTGGCAGCGATGATAGTGCTCGCACGGCTCGTGCTGGCGGCGAGCGGGTCGGCGCATCCAGGCGTGGGCGATCTGGTTGCGTTGCCGCTGCTCGTCTTCGGCGCACCACTGGCGTTCTGGGGCATCGCGCTTCGCCAGCCAGGAACGTTTCTGTCGCTGGCGCTACTACTGGCGGGTGCTGTGACACTCATGCTGCTGGTGACACGGCTGGCGACCACGCGACTGTTGCGATTGGCTGTGGGCCATCCAGTCGCTGCGGTGCTGGGCGCATGTGCCGGGCTGGTCACGTTGCTGCTGGTAGATGGCGGCTTGATGCTGGCGCATGTGCTGGTGCTACACGCCGCTGGCCCCGATCTCTACGCCACGACGATGGTCGGCGGGTCGGGCGTCAGCGAACTGGTGATTGCATTCGGACTCGTGGCGGTCCTGACCTGTCTCGCCGGTTTTCAGGTGGTGCGCGGCAGCCTCACCAGCTCGCCTGCCTCGTAGCCCGCCGCGTAAGCCATGCGCGCTATGCTATACTCGCCATAGAGCCACCCTGCCTGCCGCGATCCCGGAAGGAGCCAGCCGTGCAGCGTCCCTTGATTCCACCACCATTCGATGCCGACGCCGCTGAATATGCCATCGCCACGGGGGTCGTGGATGTGCATGCCGAGCCTGAGAGCGCGTCCGAAGTGGTGACGCAGGCGCTGCTCGAATACACCGCTCGTGCCGCTAGATGCCGCCGAAGGCTGGCGCGCCGTGCAACTGCCCGACTATGCCGGATGGATACCAGAGGCCGTGCTGGCGACACGCGCCCCGGCCAGCGAACAGGTAGTTGTCGTCACAGCATTATACGCGCCGCTCTATGAGACGCGCGATGCGCAACAGTCCATTGGCGAGGTCTACGCCACGACGGCGCTGCCATTGCTGGCGGATGCGCCCGCTGGATCGCGTGTCGGCGTCGCGCTGCCCGGTGGGCGCTCCGGCTGGCTCGATGCTGTGGATTGCGCTGTGCGGCCCGCAAGCGAGCCATTTCCACCATGTACGTTAGACGAGATGCTGGCGTTTGGCCGGAGCCTGCTCGGCGTCCCGTATCTCTGGGGCGGCGGTACCGCGCGCGGACTCGACTGCAGCGGGCTGGCGCAACTCTGCTACCGCTACGCGGGCGTTACCATCCTGCGCGACGCCGACCAGCAATATGCCAGCATCCCCTATGTGGTGGAGCGCGGCGACCTCTGCGCGGGTGATCTGGCCTTCTTCGCGCGCGCTGGGCATATTGTCCACGTCGGTATCTTGCTCGACGCCAGCTACATGTTGCACGCCGATGGCTCGGTACACCATCAGGTGACGATCAACGCGCTCGACCCTGATCGCGAGGACTTTAGCGCCCGGTTGGCGCACCTCTACGCGGGCGCGCGACGTCCGCTCCCAAAGGCGAGATTGTAAATGGCCGAGACGCCCGCAACACCCACTGACAACTCCGGCGCGCTCACCCAGACGCTCGACGACATGCTCCAGCCGCTGGGCGGGCGTACCGCGCTGGCCGCGCAATGCTTCACTGGCAAGAAAGTGGCGATTCGTCTGCGCGCGGATGAGGCATTCCCGGCGGCGAGCCTCGCCAAGCTACCGATTGCCATCGAACTGATGCGGCGGATAGACCTCGGCCAGTTTGCCCGCGACGAGCGTTTCGACACCTCGGATGAGCCACGCGCGGGCGGTGGCGGCGTCCTCGATCTGCTCAACCCCGCCACCTCGCTGACACTGGACGACCTCTGCACGCTGATGCTGATCGTCAGCGACAACACCGCCGCGAATTTCCTGATGGGCCTGCTCGGCATGGGCGAGATCAACGAGACGATGAGCCGTCTCAAGCTATCGAAAACACATCTGGCGCGGCGCTTCATGGATATGGCGGCGCGGGCGGCCCACCGCGATAACGTGACGACGGCGGGCGAGACGCTGACACTGCTCACACTGATTCGCGGCGGCGCACTGCCCGGCGGGCGGCGTATCGCGGAGATGCTGGCTGGACAACAACTCTTCGACGAACTGGCGGACTGGCTGCCAACCGACGCCCACCTGGGGCACAAAAGCGGCTCGCTCGACGACACCTTCGCCAATGCTGGGCTGCTCAGCGGGCCAGGTGGCGCCTTCGCCTACGTTATCCTGACGACTGAACAAGGCAACATTCCCGCCGCCCGCGCCGCCATCTGCCGCGCCGTGCGCGCGCTGTGGGACGCCTGGTGCGCTGAATAACCGATGGTTCGAGAAAGGTTGAGCCATGCTGGTGCTGCCCTATCGCGGCATCTGGCCGCGCATCGCTGAGGACGCCTTCATCGCGCCAACGGCGGTGATCGTCGGCGATGTCACCATCGAGTCGGGAGCGAACATCTGGTTCGGCGCGGTGCTGCGCGGCGATACCGCGCCCATACACATCGGGCCGCGCACCAATGTGCAGGACGGCTGCGTGCTGCATACCGACGAGGGCGCGCCAGCCACCGTCGGCGCGGAGTGCACGCTGGGTCACGGCGCGATTGTGCATGGCGCGACGATTGGCGATGGCACGCTGGTTGGCATGCGCGCCACGGTGCTCAATCTGGCGGTGGTGGGCGCGGGCTGCCTGATCGCCGCCGCGACGCTCGTGCCCGAAGGCAAGCAATTTGCTGACGGCCTGATGGTGATGGGCGCGCCGGGCAAAGCGATACGCGCGGTGACTGAGGCCGAACGGACACGTATCCGTGAAGGTGTCGCCCACTATCTCGACTACGCCCGCGAGTATGCCGCCGCCCTGGCTATAGTAGCGCAACGTGAGAAGGAGCAATAACCATGAGCGTACCGACTCCCTCCGGCGCCGATATCATCCGCCAGTGGCTGCGTATCTCGCCCTTCGTCGGTTATCTCAGCATCGAACTCGTCGTGCTGGAGCCGGGCAAGGCGACGCTGCGGCTGCCCTATGACCGGACGATGACGACCATCGGCACGGTGGTACATGGCGGGGCCATCGCCACGCTGATCGATAGCGCTGGTGCGGCGGCTGCGTGGTCCGACGCCGAGGTTCCAGCGAACGTCCGTGGCACGACGGTCAGCCTCACGGTCTCGTATCTCGCCGCCGCCGACGATGAAGACGTGCTGGCGACCGCGCGCGTCCTCAGCCGTGGCCGCAGCCTGGTCTACCTCGACATCGAAGCTACGACCGCATCGGGCAAAGCGGTCGCCAGGGGGCTGGCGACGTATAAGATTGGGTGAGGCGCGGCAGATCAGGTGATATATATCCCGCCGCGCCTCTGAAATCTCAGGAGATACTCGCCAGCAGACGCTCAGGTACATCCACGGCCTGCTCTTTAGCACGCTGGCGCTGGCGGTTGATGAGCAACGCGATCACCGTCAGTTGAACCATCAGGAAGGCCGGAACACCATAGGTGGGGATAAGCCAGCCAATCCCCAGATGATACGCTGCAATATTGACCCGCAGCCCCTGCGCGGTTGCATTGATGAAGTCCGCTACCCCTTCCACCGTAAAGAGCCAGATGAGCGCTGGCGCGGCTCGCCAGCCGGAGCGCACCGCGATGAGCGCTGCGAACGCCAGGACAACGGCGAGCATATCACCCACCGCCTCTGGAATGGTGAATGCGGCGGGCAGCGTGGCGTCAACAAGGCTAGAAACGAGGTAGATCAGACCCACCGTGCGGAAAGTCTCAAACAGTAGCAGCGGCGTCAATGCCTCGCGCAAAGAGCGTCCCTTCAGGCGTGGGTAGATCACCCAGCGCGCTATCAGCCCAAACGACAACAGACTCAGCGTGGCCTGCGTCACAAACACCAGGGTTGCGTTCATGTGAATCTCCTATGCACATGATGTGCATCATGTGATGTACATCATGTGATGTGCATCATGCTTTCCACTTTGCGCTCGGTTGCGCGAGCGAGTGCGAACAATGAGTGCGCTCCGGGAGCGCTGGCAAGGTGGACGCTCGCGTTGATTATTCCGAGCGTCCGACTAGAAACGTGTATATACACGTTTTGTACGTGTTTCAGATGGCATATGCGTTACAACGATCATCAGTTGGTTGCGGCTAGCGCTGGGCGAGCGTTACCAGGCGCGCCAGGTCACTGCGCAGGCGCGTCCACTCGTCTGTCCCCACGCCACGATCCACCAGGACTGCCTGCGCCGCGCGCCAGATTGGCAACGCATCCCTCAGGGTATCGCTACCCGATGATGTCAGCCGCACAATGCGCGTACGACGGTCATCTCCTGGCGCCACCGCAACCCAGCCAGCCGCCTCCATCGGCCGCAGGTCGCGCGCGAGTGTTGTCCTATCCATTACCAACTGCTCAGCCAGTTCAGTGATGGAAGGCTTTCCCATCGCATCGATGACCATCAGGAGGGTTAACTGCGTGGCGCGCAGTCCACTGGGCCTCAGCATGTCGTCATACAGCCGCGTAACGGCACGAGCGACCTTGCGAGCGTTGTAACACACGCAGGCCTGCGCTTGCGCCTGCGAACTATCAGGAGCGCTCGGCATGTTCCCTACAGGATGTCTGTTCATGTTAGGAGTATATACACGTAATTGAGACTCCTGTCAAGAGGGGGAGTAGAAACCTGAGTTTCATGATGAGAGGTGAGGCGCGTAACTCACTGCGTGGTGTCTCCAGAGAGCTCTTCGGCGAGCAGGATGGCCTCAGCGGTCTCGCGCATAGACTTGCGATGGTTCATCGAGAGTTTGGCTATCCGCCGGAACGCCTCCTGCTCCGTCAACCCATGTTTTTCGCGTAGCATGCGTGCCGCCCGTTCGACATTTTTGCGCGTCGCCAGCGCATTCTCCAGGTCCGCGACCTGGCTTTCTAGCGCCAGCCGTTCGCGATAGCGGGCAAGCGCCACTTCGATAGCGGGCCGTAGCTCGCTCGAACGCCACGGCTTGACGAGATACATCACCACGCCAGCCGCGATGGCGCGCTCGATTAGCTCGTCGGCGTTCATCGCCGTTACCAGCATCACTGGCGCGATACGTTCGCGGGTAAGGATCTCCGCCGCGGTGATGCCATCCATCTCCGGCATGACGATACACATGATGACGAGGTCGGGCCGCAGCTCGCGGGCCAGCGCCACCGCGCTCGCGCCGTTATCCACATCGCCGACGACAGTGTAGCCCTGGGCTATCAACTCTTCTTTGAGGTCCTGGCGGGTGACCGGCTCATCCTCGGCGAGCAGTAGTCGTGTGGGCATCGGTTTCGCCTCTCGCCTTCGTTATGGCGCCGGGCTACCCGCTTCGTCAAGCGGCGGGTTCGCTCTCATCGCCGCCTTCAGCGATAGGGGCTGGTGAAGTAGAAAACGGTGATGAGCATAGTGGTGAATGCCGTTAGCGACGCCACGATGAGCAAGAGTTTACGATCTCTCCCCTGCGAACGGAAAGCGCGAACACAGATGATTGTGGCATTGAAGAGAAATATTGCGACCGCAACGATATAGCTCCAGAAAAAGAACGACCTCATAGATTGCCTTTCTCCCACTGTCTATGTCAGCCAATCTGCATCATGCGCTGATAGCCTCAGCGCTGGCAGAGCGGATTGAGTTGGTCATCGTAGCCGTACAGCGCGTCTTTCGGATACGGCAATCTGGTATTCCAATAGAACGAATCCATGCCAATGAAGTCCCAACAGTCCAGGTGTATAAACGTATCCAAGTATTCTTGATAGCGATTGGGGAAGACTGCTATCGTCGTCACGTACCTGGCGCCGTCGGTATAGGCGACCTCCAGGTGGACGACAGCCTCGAACTGTTGGAAATGGCCCACGGGGCCAACCAGCACCGAGCGCACCATCACAGCACTCACCGGGCGATGGACAGCGCAACGACGACCGTATGGTGGCGCGGGCGGTTGCTGATCCTGGTCGGAGAGTATGGGGTCAGTGTTTTCGCCGCCCAGAACATAGCTAGCGAGATCCTGGGCGCAGGGGAAGGTTCCCGCCACGCTGCGATAGTCGGCGATGAACTGGAGCACGACCGCCTCAGGACGAGAATCGAGCAGGACGGGACTGGGTGGCTCCTGCCGTGGCGTATAGCTGAACGTTCTGCCGATGAGACCCCAGACAGGATTGGGAATATCGTGCGACGACTCGTACCGCGCATACGAGACGAACCAGACCGAGAGCAGCGAGCAGAGAACGAGCACGCATATTGAGGTCGTGAGAAGACTGATGATACAGCCACGCGAAGAGCGTCTCCGCACGGGCGCGAGATAGGGCGGCGTGCTGGAAACCCCACCGGGAGCCTGCTCGTGCATGTCAATCCTCTTTCACTGCCCGCTCGCGTCATCAGTATAGCATGTCGGCTAGATTTGTCCATATCGCCAGCGGTCCCGTGTCTGTACTACGCAATGAATAGCCGTGTTATCTTTGCGAGGCTGGCGTGTGTTAGAGGATATCCACAGGGTGCGACTATCGAACGTGAAACGTGACACAGGAAGTGGTTAGCGTATGATCTGGACGATTCCCAGCAGGCTCAGATGGGGCGGACGTCCCTTGCCGCCGCCGATGCTCACACGCTGGCACGGCGCGCTCACTGGCGCGTCGCCACTCGATGAGACGCCAGCATCGGGCAGCGAGAGTCGGGCTACCCCGACTCAGCAGAGACATGCGGAGGCGCGCGAAGCGACCTTCGAGCAGTTCTTCCACTCGCACGAGGATACCATCCTCGGCTACCTCTGGCGCATCACTGGCGACGAGCAGGCCAGCCACGACATCGCCCAGGAGACGTTTCTGCGCGCCTGGCAGCGTTTCGAGCAGGTCAGCCATTACGAGCAGCCGCGCGCCTGGCTTTTCCGCGTCGCCACCAACCTCGCCAGCAATCATCGGCGCCATCGCTCGATCCACGACGCAACGATGGCGCGCTTCAGCCCGACGCATCTCACCACGCTGGACCCCGCCACGGGCATCGCCGAGTCGGCCGTCGTTCGCGCCGCGTTGCTGGCGATGCCCGTCCGGCAGCGGAGCGCGCTGGTGCTGCGCGTCGTCTACGGCCTCTCGATTTCCGAGATTGCCGAGACGCTGGGAGCCTCGAAGGCAGCCGCCGCGATGACGCTTTCGCGCGCCCGTGAGGCTTTCCGCACGCACTATACGCAGGAGGAGACGCGATGACAACCGCCAACGCCTCATGCCCGCTCGCTATTGCGCCCGCAACCATTGCCGCCTGGCGTGATGGCGCGCTTGCCAGCGATGAGTCGGCGCGGATCGCCGCGCATGTTTCTGGATGCGAAGCCTGCCGCCGGGAACTCGCGCGCTACGAATCGCTCGACAATGCGCTGCGCCGCCAACCCGTTCCACAGAGCGACGGACGCCTCTGGCGCGCGGTGCGGGCAGGCATAACCACTACTCACAGGCCGCGCTATACCCGCCGGACGGTGCGTCGTGTGGCGGCTACGACGAGCGCGCTGGCGGCGGTGCTGCTGCTTGCGCTCGGATTCGCCCAACTCTTCCAGGCGCACGGCAACGTGACTTATCACCCGAGTTCCACCGCGACTGTACAGGGTACGCCAACGCCGCTTCCGACCGCCGGGCCAGCTTCGCCCGCTGTCCGTGGCGCCCCTTCGCCCACCTGGCAGTCGGCAAACTTCCCCACCAGTGGGATCACCTTCGGCGAGCGATCGGACGATATCCTCTCGTTTGGCGTCGCATCCACCAATGGCAACATCGCTTATGCGTGCTACAGCCAGACGTCGAATACCGCGGGCCATGTCAACTCGCAGATCACCATCTACCGGACATCTGACCGCTCCATCCACTGGACACGCCTCGCGCAGTTCCCCTGGCCCGATGCGCAGACCTCCGACTGTGAAGTTCAAGTCGATGCGTTGGATTCCAGCCGTGTTCTCGTGAACATCATGGGACAAGACGTAACGACACTCAACGGGGCGCAATGGTACGAATTGACCGAGGACAGTGGCGCAACCTGGACCAGGCTAGCCTATGACGATGGTCTCTCGTATCTGGCGACAGCCAATGGGCGCACCTATGCGATTCGCTGGCAGGTCGTAGGGACACAGCAGAATGGCCAACCGAAATACGAGGAACATCTTTCGGTGAGCACGGATCACCTGCGGAGCTGGCGGTCGATTGACGACAATTTGATTGCAGTGGGCCAAAGCATTACAAGGTTCTGGCTGAACCCAGATGGCAAATTGCTTGTAACGGCGGCGATCATATCAACCACACAAGGAAATGCGGATGGAACGCCAACTGCCCTCCCTGGGCAGGTGTTGTACAACAGCACGCCGCTCTGGCAGTCGGCTGATGGCGGCGCCCACTGGAATGTCCTGCCACTGCCTATCCTCAGCGACAATTTGAGCATGAGAGCCTGGACGGTACAGCAGCCCATCGAGCATGGACAAGCGTGGCATATCTGCGTCAATGAGGTCACGAGCGATGGCAAGACGACTCTGGGTATA
Source organism: uncultured Chloroflexia bacterium (assembly GCA_963718915.1). Classification (GTDB taxonomy): domain Bacteria; phylum Chloroflexota; class Ktedonobacteria; order Ktedonobacterales; family JADMIN01; genus DAHUXT01. The sequence continues at coordinate 104,402 of CAVRAI010000001.1, forward strand.
GTCTGTACCTTCGATGGCGGGGCAACCTGGAGCGCGCGTCCCTATCTTTGTACCGATGCGCCCTGCGCTGTGGGCGTTTCCAGCGGGTTTGCTGGATTCGGCGCGACACCGGCGGCTGATGGATCCCTGTTGTTCATGGCGCCCAACAAAGCCTCGCAACTTGGCCTCTATCGATTGCCCGCGCATTCCACACAGTGGGAATATCTTGGCCCGGTGAATGGCAGCAACGCCTTCTTCTATGCCCCTACATCCACTGGTGGCGGGGTGATCTGGCTCTATGCGGGCGGCGTTGACGTTGAGGCCAATCTCAGCGGTATCATCGGTGGGCATCTGGGATCGCTTCCCAATGTGTTGCTCTCCACGGCGACATTCCCCTGACGAGCAGGCTGAGTGAGCCAGGTCTGATACTATACTGCGCTGTACGCGCGGAGGCGCGGCGATGTCCGCGCCTCGTTCTTTGTCAACTGTGATGCGTAGTGGGACAGACAGGGTGTTCACCGCCGAAGGGAGACACGCATGTACGACTATGTCATCGTAGGAGCAGGATCGGCTGGCTGTGTTCTGGCGAACCGCCTGACCGAAGATCCGCAGACAACTGTACTTCTGCTTGAAGCAGGTGTACCAGATGACGCGCAGGAAATCCACATTCCCGTCGCATTCGGCAAGCTGTTCAAGACCCCGCTGGATTGGGCGTATACGACTGGCGAGGAGCCTCACCTCGATCAGCGCGAACTCTACTGGCCGCGTGGCAAGATGCTCGGCGGCTCCAGCTCAATGAACGCCATGATCTACATTCGTGGCAACCGCGCCGACTATGACCGCTGGCGCGACCTCGGCAACGAAGGGTGGGGCTACGACGACGTTTTGCCCTATTTCAGGAAGGCTGAGAACCAGGAGCGCGGCGCGTCGGAGTATCACGGCGTTGGCGGGCCGCTCAACGTCATGGATCGTCCCTATACGAACCCGCTCTCGCTGGCCTTCATCGAGGCGGGCGCCGAACTCGGCTATCCGCGCAACAACGACTTCAACGGCCCCTCGCAGGAGGGATTCGGCAACTATCAGGTGACACAGCGGCAGGGAAGACGGCATAGCGCGTCGGTGGGCTACCTGCATCCCGCCCTCAGCCGTCCCAACCTGACGGTTCAGACCGAGGCGCTCGCCACCAACATCCTGTTCGAGGGCGCCCGCGCCGTCGGCGTCGCCTACCTCAAGGATGGCGCGCGGCACGAGGAGCGCGTCAACAGAGAGGTCATCCTCTCCGGCGGGGCCATCAACTCGCCACAGGTGCTGCTGCTGTCGGGCGTTGGCCCAGCCGACCATCTGCGCGCGATGGGCATTGGCGTGGTGGCGGACGTGCCGGGTGTAGGCCAGCACCTGCAGGACCACCCCGCCGCGATGGTCTGTTACGCATGCACGCAGCCCATCACCCTCGCCAGCGCAGAGACAGCGGAGAACCTGAACGAATACATAGAACATCAGCGTGGGCCGCTTACCTCAAACGTGGGCGAGACAGGCGCATTCCTCAAGATTGCGTCCGACGCGCCCGAGCCGGACCTCCAGTACCACTTCGCGCCTGTGTATTACATCAACCATGGCTTCACCGTACCTGAGGGGCATGGGTATACCATTGCCCCCACGCTGGTGCATCCGCAGAGCATTGGTCATCTGGAACTGCGCTCCACCGATCCCACCGCACAGCCCGCCATCACGGCCAACTACCTGGCCAGCGATGCGGATATGCGCGTGTTTGTCGAGGGCGTGAAACTTGCCCGCCGCCTGGGCCAGAGCCACGCCTTCGATGCCTACCGTGGCGAAGAAGCGCTGCCAGGGCCACAGGTTATCAGCGACGAGGAGATCGCCGCCTATATTCGCGCCAACGCGGAGACGCTGTACCATCCGGTCGGCACGTGCCGAATGGGAAACGATGCGCTGGCGGTCGTCGACGATCAGTTGCGGGTGCGCGGCGTCGAGGGGTTGCGCGTCATCGACGCCGCGATTATGCCGACCATCGTCAACGGCAACACCAACGCCCCGACGATCATGATCGCCGAGAAGGCCGCCGATCTGCTGAAAGGCAGCAGTTCAGCGCGGACGGGCGCGGAGGCGCATGAAACCGTCGGATAAGCTCAACAGAGTCCAATGTCAACTGATACCGCTTTCGTTTGGGATGTTGTGGTTTGGCGAGGCATGCCGTAGCCTGAAGGCCACGGCGAGTTTCGGTATCCCGCGCATCCGCCCATTCGCCGCAGCGTCAATGCTACGGCCAGGAAACGACAGGAACCTCAACGAAATAAGTATGACTCCCCTCTCCCCGTGGGAGAGGGGACGGGGGTGAGGTCCAGGGGCGAGATTCACAACTCGGCGCGCAGATAGCGCAGCCAGAGGTCGCTCGCCAGCGCCGCCGCATCCGCCTCGACGCCGCAACGGGCGAAATACTGGCAGACACGGGCGATATCGCGCGCCAGCAGATCACCCACGGCGGGGTTATAGCGCGGATCCACCGCCTGGGCGAAGTCGATAATGGTAATCGCGCCGTCCCAGTAGAGCATGTTGTAGGCGGAGAGGTCGCCGTGCACGCGGTCGCACGCTAGCCATAGCTCGACGTTGCGCAGCACCCGCCCAAAGAGTGGCGCGGCCTCTTCGCGGTCCAGCGTTACCTTGCGCAGCAGTGGCGCGGGCATGCCCGGCCCGCCGCCGATATACTCCATCAGCACGGCGTTGCCGCTCTGCGCCAGTGGCCGCGGCGCATCCGCCCCGGCGTCGTAGAGCAGCCGCTGCGTCTCGTATTCGTAGCGAATCCAGGCGTTGATCTTCGCCGCGCGTCCGCGCTCGGTCTCCTTCGCGGTCGCATTCCAGCGTTTCGCGCCACGTCCCTCGCGCCCCTTGGCATCCACCTGGGGACGGCTGGCGCGATAGACAGCGTCGTTGCGCAGGCTGCGAAACATGCGCGGGCGGTAAACCTTCGCCGCCACGTATTCCAGCCCGGTGGATGGGTGCGCCGCACAACAGTAGACCGTCGCCTCCTTGCCGCTTTTGACCATCGCCAGCACATCGGTAATCAGGTCGTCTTCATAGAAGGCTGCCAGCGACGAGAGCACCCACGGGCGGTCGCGCTGGTGCGCCAGAAACGACGGATTGAACGGCGACTTCGTCCCCGCGCGTTCAGATTCCTGTTCGCGCAGCCAGCGCTGGACGTCGGCGTTGGCCTCGTAGCTAGTCTTCTGGTTGCGAGGGATAGACTCGCCATCGGAGTCGGAGCCGGACAGCAGATCAAGATCATCAGGCGTGGTGGTGCGATTCGTATCCACGAGCGGTATTCTCCCAGACGCGGCAGTCACCCATACATGTCCGTGTGGAACGAGACCATGCGGCAGGGTGAGGCGCGCGCAGTGAAAGCGCGTGATCGTGGAGACGCGAGCGGACGGTGTGAAATCCCGCTAGTGGAGAGGGATGTTGGTTCGCGGCGTTGCCCCGCCGATCACGGCGCGAGCGAAAGAGGGTTGAGACGCGCGCGAAACCATCATCATGAGGACGCTCCTTCCGCACTGGCATGTGGGACGCTATGGGATAGCGAGTAGTGGGCGGCGATACTTCAGCCGCCGCGTACAGCATATCCGGCGATGACACGCGGTGGGTATCAGATTTCCGCACCTTCTTCCGGCAAAGGCGAGAATCGCGCGCGGACGCTGAGGTATAGTTTTACAGAGCGCGCGGCTGTGGTAAAAAGTAGTGGCTGTGGCGCATCTCATGCATAACTCACGCATCACATGATGGTGGCTCATTCTGAAACCGTGCTATCACGAAGCGACACACGAAGGACAGAACGTTGACTACTCCGCAAACGCAGCCCAATGATGAGCTGAACCTGACGACGTCAGACGCGCGCATCCAGGAATTGCTGGAGCGCATGAATGAGATCGCCGACCTCGGCGCAATGAACGCGTTGCTCGGATGGGACCAGAACACCGCGCTGCCGGATGGCGCGGGCGAGGTCCGTGGCGCACAGATGGCGACACTAGAGGGCGTTCTGCACGAGCGCCAGACCGCACCGCGTATCGGCGAACTGCTCGGCGAACTGGAGTCGGTGGTGGCGAAGGCGCCGTATACCGACGCCGACCGTGGTCTGGTGCGCGAGACGCGCCGGGGATATGACCAGGCGACAAAACTGCCCGCCGGGCTGGTGCAGGAGATGGCGCGCGTGGGGGCGGCGGCATTCGAAGCCTGGCGGCGCGCCCGCGAGCACAACGACTTCGCCCAGTTCGCGCCGTGGCTCGGCAAGACGATCACATTGCAGCGCGAGGTGGCCGACCGGCTGCGCACGCAGGGACAGGCGACCCGCTACGACGCGCTGCTCGACCTCTACGAGCCAGGCATGACCAGCGAGCGGCTCGACGCGCTCTTCGGCCCGATCCGCGCAGTGAGCGTCGCCACGTTGCAGCGGATTCAGCAGAGCGGACACACGATTGACGCCTCCTGTCTGGAAGGCGATTTCCCCGCCGATTCACAGGTCGCCCTCTCGCGCGAGCTGCTGACAGGTATGGGCTACGACTTCAACAACGGCGGCATCGCCGTCTCGCCGCATCCGTTCACCACCAGCTTCGGTTCGCCGTTCGATGTGCGCGTGACGGTGCGCCCCGATCCGAAGTTCCTCCAGGCGGCGCTTATGGCGGCGATTCACGAGGGCGGCCACGCCGTCTACGAGCAGGGCAGCGATACGCGGCTGGCGCGTTCGCCGCTGGCGGGCGGCGCATCGCTCGGCGCGCACGAGTCACAGTCGCGCCTGTGGGAGAACGCCATCGGGCGCTCGGAGGCGTTCTGGCGGGGCCAGTATGATAAGGTGAAGGCCGCCTACCCGCAGCAGTACGCCACGGTGGACTTCGCCACGTTCGCACGCGCGCTGAATACGGTGCAGCCAAGTCTGATTCGTGTCGAGGCCGACGAAGTGACCTACAATCTGCACATCATCGTCCGCTATGAGATGGAGAAGGCGATGGTCAACGGCGAGGTCGCGGTCGAGTCGCTACCGGGCATGTGGAACGGGATGTATCAGGAATATCTGGGCGTCGAGCCGCCAACCGACTCCGAGGGTATCATGCAGGATATCCACTGGACGAGTGGCTTCGGCTACTTCCCGACCTACACGCTCGGCAATCTCTATGCGGCGCAGATTTATGCCGCGTTGCGCCAGACCTTCCCGGATTTCGACGCGCGACTGGCATCGGGCGACACCAGCTTCATCCTGAACTGGCTGCGCGAGCGCATGTATTCGGTCGGCTCGGTCTACCAGCCGGAGCAACTGATCGAGCGGGTGACAGGCGAGAAGCCCAACCCAGACTACTTCCAACGCTATCTGACGCAGAAGTTCGCGAGGGTCTACGATCTGGCGGACTGAACGCTAACCTGACCTCACCCCCGGACCTCACCCCCAGCCCCTCTCCCACGGGGAGAGGGGAGCCAGAGGGCCGCAGCCGTGAGCATGTCCTTCATCGTGCGCTCCCAGCCTGACGGCTGGCGCGGCTGCCTCCCACCGGGTGAGGGGGAGCCAGAATCGCGCGCTGGCTCATCGGCTGGCACTTTCCAACGCATCTTCCCGCAGCCGTTGCACGTCGCGCATCGGTGGGGCGCCGAAGAGGTACTTGTACTCCCGATTGAAGTGGGAGGCGTCGTTATAGCCCACGCGATAGGCGGCGCTGGTCGCGTCGAGGTCTTCGCCCAGCATCAGACGGCGAGCCTCCAGGAGCCGCAGCCGCTTCTGGAATTGCAGGGGGCTTAGCGCCGTGACGGCCTTGAAGTGGTGATGGAACCCTGAGACGCTCATGCCCAGCTCGCGCGCAAGTTGCTCGATGCGCAGCGGCTGATCGTAGTCCTGGCGGAGTCGCTCAACTGCTCTGGCGATGTGGGAAGTGTATCCCCCTGTGAGCGCCAGGTGACGAAGCAGACCACCCTGTTCTCCTACCAGGAGACGATAGATAATTTCCCGCGTGACAAGCGGCAGGAGCACCTGCGCTTCGGCAGGACACTCCAGGAGCCGGACGAGCCGCACGCTGGCGTCCAGCAGGTCGGCATCTAATGGGCTGACGGCCATGGCCATTGGATCAGCAGGGACTGGCGGTGTGGAGAAACAATCGGCTTCCACCATAACCGAGTTGACGAGGGCGGGGTTGAGTTCCAGGCGAAGGCTAAGATAAGGCCGCGCCTTCGAGGCTTCGGAGCACCTGGCTGACCCAGGGTAGGTCAACGGTGGCAAGCAGATAATGCGCGGGGTCGTACCGGTGGCGGCTCTCGCCCAGCAGAACCTCCTTGCTCCCCTGAGCAACCACACACAGGGATGGCTCGACCACACTGTGCAGCGGCTCCAGCGGCACGGAGCGGCGGGACAGATATAGCCCTGGGAGCGGCTGGATGGTTCCATCTGCGCGGACGGCCCGCGCAATCCGCTCAACCAACTCCTCGCGACTGGCTTGTACCCGCTGCGCCTCGCGTTCCCCTTGCTGAGGAGGTAAAACGTCCAGGTTCATAACAGCCACGGAAAATCCCCTCCCTACTTTCTTCACATGCATCAAGATTTGCAGAATCATTCAATCATCTTCGACAAACATTCTATCATCCTGCGGCTCTGGGGCGTCTATCATCACTGTTGGATAGAGAAAACGTCTCTCGGGTCCAGGCAATGCAAGCTGGACTATTCTTCAAGGGCAATCAGCCTGGCGTTGAAGGGAAGGTGAGACCAGACGTAATAGACCGCAAACGAGTAGGGTAGGACCGCATGAAAGCTGCACTGTTTGTAGTCGAAAGCGAAGTCCCTCGGACGACCGCCTGATCGAGCTCAACCGACGCCCTTATCCGCGTCACCCGCGCCGCCATCTGCGGCAGCGATCTCTGGCCGTACAAGGCGATGGAGCGCAGCGAGACGGGCCGCCGCATGGGCCACGAGTTCATTGGCGTCGTCGAGGCTGTTGGCGCCGATGTACGTACCGTCAAACCGGGTGATGTCGTCGTCTCGCCGTTTCTGTGGTCGGACGGCATGTGCGTCTTCTGCCGGGAAGGGCTGCAGAGCGCATGTCTTCACGGCGGCCGGTATGGCTTCGACGATGTCGACGGCGGACAGGGCGAAGCGGTGCGCGTCCCCCAGGCCGACGGCACGCTCGTCGTGCTGCCCGGTTGCGCGATGGAATGACGCGCTGCATGCCCTCGCTGCTGACGCTCGCGGACGTGATGGGCACCGGCCACCATGCGGCCGTCACCGCCCACGTAGCGCCTGGCAAGACAGTGGCCGTCGTCGGTGACGGCGCGGTCGGCTTGTGCGGTGTGATCGCGGCAAAGCGGCTCGGCGCCGAACAGATCATCATCCTGGGCCGACACCCCGAAGCGCGATCGCGCTCGCGCAGCAGTTCGGCGCGACCGATGTCGTCAGCGAGCGGGGCGACGAGGCAGTCGAGCGCGTGCGCGAACTCACCGACGGCTTCGGCGCCCATGCCGTCCTCGAATGCGTCGGCCTCGAGCAGTCGATGCTGATCGCGATGCACATCGCCCGTCCCGGCGGCGCCATCGGGCGCGTCGGCTTTCCACAGGACGAGACGATGCTCCGCCGAGGCAATCGGACGTTCTTCAAGAACGTCACCATCAGCGGCGGCCCTGCCCCGGCGCGGGCGTACATCCCGGAGTTGCTGCCAGATGTCCTTGAAGGCCGGATCGAGCCGGGCCGCGTCTTCGACCAGGTCGTACGCCTCGACGGAGTACCCGACGGTTACCGTGCAATGAACAACCGCGAGGCGATCAAGGTTCTGATAGAATTCTGAAGCGACCGCATCACCGAAGGAGACATGCACATGGCCGCATGGACAAACGACGAGCTTGCCAGAATCGGGGCGGCGGAAGAACTGGAGATCGCCCCGCTGCGACGCGACGACACGCTGCGACACCCGGTGACGATCTGGGTTGTCCGCGATGGCGACGATCTCTATGTCCGGTCGGTGAATGGGCGCACCGCCGCGTGGTTTCGCGCCACCCAGGTGCGCCACGAAGGCCACATCGAGGCTGGTGGCATAGAGAAAGACGTCACCTTTGTGGACGTGGACACCGCCGACGATGTCGAGAATCAGATCGACTCCGCGTATCGCGGCAAGTACCGCCGCTACGCCGCAAGCATTGTCAACACCACCTTGACAGTTGAGGCGCGAGCGGCGACGCTCAAACTTGTGCCCCGCGCGGCAGGCTCATAACGTACAATTGTGTACCGCTTGAGAAGGTCACAAGTCACACAACAACATGAGGGAGAACGACAACGACATGCAGATCACCAGAAACTCTGTCGCGACCAACGCTGGACCAGGCGAGTGGTTCACCGGCACAGTCTACATCGATACCGTCGCGGCGCCGTCCGCTGGCTCGCGTCTGAGCGCCAGCAGCGTCCACTTCACGCCGGGCGCCCGGACGGCGTGGCATACCCACCCCAACGGCCAGACCATCTATGTCACCGAGGGCGTCGGCCTCTGTCAGCGGCGCGGCGGGTCAGTTGAGGTGATCCGCCCCGGCGACCGCGTCTTCTTCGAGCCGGGTGAGGAGCACTGGCACGGCGCTTCTCCCAACCGCTTTATGACTCACCTGGCGATGCTCGATGTCGATGAGAACGGCAACAACGCGACCTGGGGCACGCATGTCACCGACGAAGAGTACGGCCAGCAGCCTGGGTGATCCGACCAGTGATACTGATTTCGTCTTGGTTGTTGTCGCATGGGCTATCCGCAGCATGAATGCTCTTTTACAAATTGCGACGGACAGCGTAATCCCGCCGCGTCGGAGCGCGGGCGGTTGAAACCGCGCCTGAAGGGCCTCGCTGGCGGTCCGCCACAAAACCCGCCGCCGCGGGTTGCAGACTTCCGCTCGTCACCGAGTATCCCGTTGGGCACGGTCTGGGCAGTCCGCGCAGGCGGACTTCGTGGCCGCAGGCCCAAGAGGCGCGGTTTCAACCGCCCGCGCTGCTTACCCAGCGCGTGTCCCTTGTATTTTCTACAACTACATGAGGCCACGGCGGGCGCCTGGTTTAGCCGCGCATCCCCAGGTTCTTTACCTGCCTGTCGAGGAAACGCGCAATCTCCGGGTACGCTTTGATACGGTTAGCGCGTTTGATCAGGCCGTGGCCCTCATCCTCGAAGCGCAGGTACTCTACCGGCACATTGCGCGCGCGTAACGCCGCGACGATCTGCTCCGCCTCCCCCACCGGCACGCGCGGATCGTTCGCGCCATGGACGACGAAGAGCGCGGCGGTTATTGCGTCCGTGTGGTGAATCGGCGAGATTGTTTCGAGGAACTCGCGGTCGTTCTCCAGGCTGCCATATTCCGGCTCGCGCAGCTTGCGCCGCCACGGCCCGGTCTGCTCCAGGAAGGTGACGAAGTTGGCGATGCCGACGATATCAACCCCAGCCGCCCAGAGATCGGGGTAGGTCGTCACCGCTGAAAGCACCATGAAGCCGCCGTAGCTGCCGCCCATCACAGCGATGCGTCGCGTGTCGGCGATCCCCTGCTTGCCCAGCCAGCCGACCGCGGCGGCGAGATCGGCCACCGAGTCCATCCGCAGGCGTACGTCATCCAGACTTTGGTACAGGTAGCCATAGCCGCTACTGCCTCGGACGTTGGGCGCAAGGACACCGTAGCCATGCGCCGCCAGATACTGGATGACCGGGTTGAATGCGGGACGCATCTGGCTTTCCGGCCCACCGTGAACGTAGACAACCACCGGAAGCTGGCGCGGCTCGACGCCTCGTGGCAGAAAGAGGTAGGCGGGAATCTCCCGGTCGTCGAAGGTCGGGTAGCGCACCAACTGTGGCGAGACGAAGGCCGCATCAGGAAGCCCACCACGGGCGCTCAGCGTCGCGGGGGTGAGCGTCTGGCTGGCGATATCCCAGAGGCAGATATTGACCGCGTCGTTGGGTGGGGCAAAGGTGAAGGCGAGCCGCGCGCCATCGGGCGACCACTGTACTCCTGCTACCACCCCCAGTGGCAGATCAGGCGATGGCAACGGCGTGCGCCCTTCCCATCCTGCTGCGATATCGAAAAGCTCGATGTGGGAGGCGCCATCGACGTTTGTGACCAGCGCCAGCCGCTGGCCGTCGCGCGAGAGCGCCAATCCCTCGGCGTCCCACTGGTCCTCACGCAGGTAGGTCAGTTCGGTTGTGGCGAGGTCGAGCCAGGCCAGTGAGAGAAACTGGCGGCCACGATCGCTGAGCAGATACAGCCCCCGCCCATCCGCTGACCACTGCGGGGAGACATGGCGCGCCGGGCCGCTCGTCTCGCTGTCGGGGGTCAGTTGCCGGACCGCGCCAGACACTGTATCTACCTGCAGCAGCGCGTTGCGCACATTCGAATCCAGACGCTGCACCAGCACCGAGCGCCCGTCAGGGGCATAGCTCGCGGGGTAGTTGGTACCGTCATGCTGGAGCAAGAGGCGTGGCGCGGCGTCCAGGTCGTCCACTGAGCGTTCGTAGATGTCGAAGAAGCGCGCATCGCGGGCATTGGTCGCATAGACAATGCGCGTACCATCGGGTGACCAGCCATTGCTGGCAGAGCCATCCTCCTGGCCGCCGCCGAAGACATGAATCACCTCTGGCTGATTGGTCAATGGAATCAACTCAGTGCCCGTTGAACCGTCCCCATCTTCACGCAGACGCATCAGGAAAAGCTGGGTGCGCTCGTTGCCGCCCACGTCGCCACTGATAATGAGCTGGTCATCGACCGGTGAGTACGAGGCGCCCGCGTTGCGCTCGCCGCCAAAGGTCAACTGCTCCGGCCAGGGGAGCGCCGCGTCTGGCACAACTGGCACACTCCAGACTTCAGCAACGCCGGTAATATCGGTCAAAAAGGTGAGGTGACGTCCATCCGGCGAGAAGCTGGCGCCGCTGGCGGAGCGCACGTTGAGGTAACGCACGAAGTCAGAAGAGTCAGGAGGCGCGCTATCCGTCGTCCTTGCCTTCGTCCGGTCGTCATGCTCTGCGGTCATGAGATACCTCCTGAAACTCACGAAGCTCACGCCTGGTGGTCAAGCTGAAACAGTGCGCGCGACCACGTCTGCCTCGTCTGGGTCGTCTCGCGCATCGCATCTCGTAGCATATTGAACACTTACAAGCAGTGACAATCTGGGGTACCAGTGTACCCGCATGACCCTTTGAGGAGAGACACGCTGTGTGGGCATCGCATCTTCCGGGACCGTTGGCCCGGTTAGGTCAGCTCCCCACTGACGATGGCGGCGCCCTCGACCATCGCCCGGAGCTTGCCGAAAGCGACGTCACGCGGCAGATATTTCATGCCACAGTCGGGCGCGACGATCAGGCGCTCTGGCGCGACGTAGCGCAGCGCGTCACGAATACGCGCGGCAACCTCTTCCGGCGTCTCTACCGTCATACTGCCAAGATTGAGCACGCCCAGCATGATGGTCTTATCAGGCAACTCGCGTAACACCGAGAGGTCCAGGTTGGGCTGGGCGGTCTCCAGCGAGATGTGTTGGGCGGCGCATGCGTTCAACTCTGGCAGGAAGGCGTAGCCCCCTGCGGGCCGGTCGTGGACGATGGCGGCATAGCCGAAGCACATATGCAGGGCGGTGGTTCCCTTAACCCCTTCGAGCGCGCGATTAATGACCTCGACGGCGTAGGCGCGCGCCTTCTCTGGCCTCGCCTGAAGGTACGGCTCATCAATCTGCACGACATCGGCGCCCGCCGCGAATAAGTCCTTAATCTCTTCATTGATAGCGGCGGCCATATCCAGCGCGAGCGCGCGGTCATCCGGGTAGTAATCGTTCTGCGCCTGCTGCGTGACCGTGAAGGGGCCTGGCACGGTGATCTTGATGCGCCGGCCGGTATTGCGGCGCAGAAACGCCAGGTCGCGCACCTCGACCGGGCGGGTGCGGCGGATGGGGCCGACGACGCGCGGAACGGGGTTGGAGTGACCCGTGCGGTCGATGGCCGTGCCGGGATGATCGAGATCAAGACCCTCCAGCGCGGTGGCGAAGCGATTGGAGTAGCTCTCGCGGCGAATCTCGCCATCGGAGATGATGTCCACGCCCGCGCGCTCCATATCGCGGATGGCGACGATGGTCGCGTCGTCCTGTGCCTCTTCGAGATACGACTCAGGCACGCGCCAAAGCTCACGCACGCGGACGCGCGGCGGCAGCCGACTGCGCAGGTTTTCGCGGTCCACCAGCCAGTCCGGCTGGGGGTAGCTGCCGACGACGGTTGTGAGAATACGTTCAGCCATGATTTTCCTCTTCGTCATGCGCCCTGCGCAGGGGTAATGCGCCACATCATCACGTCGTGATGTCAGGGTACGGCAGCGACCAGTGTTGCAGTTTGCGCGCGTACTCCAGTTGGAAACCCAGTGGCTCAGGATAATCGCGTTCGAAGAGCGCGATGAAGAGCGTCAGTGTCAGGAATGGATGCGCGCCCAGCTCGAACAGCTTGACGTAGTCGTGCGTCGCCAGCGCCTCGCGCTCACCATCGGCGAACCGGAGCCATGTGCTGCGCTCCATCTCTGGCAGATTCAGGATGGCGTTGGCGCGTTCGGCTTCCCACCACGTCACTGTGCCGCGCGGGTCGGCGCGATACCGCTCAACCAGGGTCGGATCACGGTCAATCGAAAAGAGGAACTTGTTGACGAGATATTTGCTCATACGTTCGCCCCTTTCGGATACCAGGTGAAGTAGGCCTCCATTGTGTGGAAGAGGTCAAGCGTATCGGCATAGTCAGCCTTCACCTCCCCGGCGACGCCCATCATCAGCATGAAATCGAGGAAGCCATGGGTGGCGTTGCCCGGCTCCCAGAGGCTATCGAGCGAGACGCCCGCCAGCGCGCCCGCGATGTCGCCATTGGCGATCCAGTTGACGGCCCTGCGGTCGAACTCGGGATCGGGGCCATGCGGGCCGAACTGGCGCGGGCCGCCAAGCTCCAGCGAGAGATGCCCAGTGCCGATGACCGCGACGCGCGCATCGCTGGGCCACTGCTCGATGAGCCTGCGCAGAAGACGTCCGAAGGCGACGTAGCGCTGTGGCTGGGGCAGCGGCGGCGCGAAGATGTTGGTGTAGACCGGCACAATAGGGAGATCGGCCTGCGGGCGCGTCGTGATAATCGGGCAGGTAATGCTGTGGTCAACGCGCAACTCATTGCTGAAGGCGAGATCAAACCCGGCATCCAGCCCCTGGCGCAGCAGGTACGCCGAAAGCTCCTCATGCCCCTTGAGCACCATGCGCGGCAGGCCGAATTCGCGCTGCTCGTTGTAATAGTTCGCGTCGTAGAACGGCGCTTTGCCTATCAGGAACTGCGGCATGTTGTCATACCAGAGCTGGTGGAAGTGGTCCGAGCCGACCATCACCAGAATCTCTGGATTGGCCCGCGTCAGCGTCTCGCGGTAGGCCGTCACCTTGCGCACCCACTCGTCGGCGAAGTCGGGCCTGCTCTCCGGCGGCGCGGTGCTGGCGCGATAGAAGAATGGATGGTGCGTTGTTGCGAGGACGGCAACCAGGTTAGCCATGTCTCCCTCCTTTTCCAGAACCTCTCCCCCTACCCCCTCCCCGACGCGGGGAGGGGCACTGAGGCAACCAGCGTGCCCTACGGACTCTGGCTCCCCTCTCCTCCGGGGAGAGGGGCTGGGGGAGAGGTCTCTGGGCGATAGACGGCGTTGCGATCAACGGCATAATAGATCGCGGGCGCGATGGGATTACGCATCTCCTCGGCAAGCTGGCCGAGCAGCCCCGCGGTGCGCGCCAGCAGCGCCACACCGCGCAGCAATTCGGGCGGCAGCCCCAGATCGGCGAGCGCCGCGCCGCAGACGCCCGCACCATTCAGGGGAAGCGTGCGCCCGAGTATCTCAGGATGCACCCGCCCGATAGCCTCGAAGAGCCGCAGGTGCGGCCCACGCAGACCCTCCTCTTCGGCGATGCCAATGATGACCGGCGTGCGCGGATCGCCCTGCTTATGGACCGGATGCCCCAACCCGGGAATGAAGCGGCCAGCGGCGCGCGCCTCCGCGACGGCGCGCCGGGCCAGCGCGTCCCACCCTTCGTCGGTCGTGGGCAGATCACCCTCGACGCCCGCGAGCACCGTGGCGAGAAAACGCCCCGTATCCTCGGTGACGCCGAGGAAGCGCGAGCCGCCGCCCAGCAGTCCCGCCGCGATGGCGCCTTGGAGCGCATCGGGCGCGCTATACAACGTGAGCCGGGCAGCGATGGCGGTGGGGGTGAAGCCGTGGTCAGCCAGCGCGACGAGCACCGCCTCGAAGACGCGCACCTGTTGCGGCGTCGGGCGCTGCTGCGTCGCGAGCCAGAGCGCCAGCTCGCCGAAGCCAACCTTGCCAATCAGCTCGGCCGCCAGATCATGCCCCAGGAGATGGATACGGTCGGCGTCGGATGTGCCTAACCCCGTGGGGTACTCGACTGGCCGCTGGTCCCCCATCGCTTCGCTCCTTACCTGTCGTACCAAGCTGGCGGCTAAAGCCGCGCCTACGGGCTGCGCCGCAAAGCCCGCCTGCGCGGGCTGCAGAGAACGTGCTCCATCGCGCTGCTGGCCCTGCTGGCCCATCTGAAACTGCTTCATGCTACGGTCACACTCGCAAACACCAACAACGCACATGGATCATGTCTTATTGCCGTTCGACATGCTCCCCGGCATGGCGCTATCCCGTGGTTGGCTCAGCCAGGCGCGGATGACCTTGTTGTCTTGCCCCAATGACGGCGGCGGTAGCTCGTAGCGCGGCGGAGTCGCGGAGAAGGTCATCGGATTGCGGATCATCGGCACAGCGTCGCCGCCAGCACCGACCTCCACCACTGGATCAAGCCCCAGCTCGCGCGCGAACTCCACACCTCCCGCGATGCTGTTGATCGGACCGCAGGCGATACCCGCCGCGCTCATCTCACGGAACCACTCATCGGCGCCCTTCATGCGCAGCCGCGCCACCAGCAACGGATAGAGCGTCTCGCGGTTGCGCGTGCGATCTTCATTGTTGGCGAAACGCGGGTCATTCGGCAGGTCTTGCAGGCCAAGGACATCGCAGAGCTTGCGGAACTGGCCGTTATTCCCGGCGATGACGATCAGCTCGCGGTCGGCGGTCGGCAGCGGCTCGTAGGGAAAGAGGCTTGGGTGTGCGTTGCCCATGCGCGTCGGGACAACGCCTCCCGCGACATAGGCCGAGGTATGGTTGACCAGCCCCGAGAGCGCGGACGAGAGCAGGTTCAGTTCGACATGCTGGCCCTCACCGCTTTGGTTGCGGTAGTTCAGCGCGGCCAGGATGCCGATGGCGGCATGCAGCCCAGCCATCACATCGAAGACCGAGATGCCCGCGCGATACGCCGGGCCATCCGCGTCGCCAGTCAGGCTCATCAGCCCGGAGATCGCCTGCACCACCAGATCGTAGCCGGGGAGCGAAGCGCCCGCCGCCGCGCCGAAGCCGCTGATCGAGGCGTAGATGACGCCGGGGTTGCGCTGGCTGACCGCCTCATAGTCCAGACCGAAGCGCTTGAGACCGCCCGGCTTGAAGTTCTCGATGAAGATATCGGCGCGGTCAGCAAGCTCCTGCGCCAGTCGCAGATCCTCGGCATCCTTGAAGTCGAGTGTCACCGACCGCTTGTTGCGATTGATGGCCAGATAGTAGGTCGAGACGCCATCGCGCACGGGCGGTATCCAGGTGCGGGTATCGTCGCCCGTCGGGCTTTCGACTTTGACGACGGTCGCGCCGAGGTCGCCGAGCAGCATCGTGCAGTAGGGGCCAGCAAGCACCCGCGAGAAATCGGCAATGAGCAAGCCGTCGAGTGGACCAGGCCTGTCGTGTCTGTCATCTGCCCGTCATGCCCGTCATGCCCGTCATGCCCGTCATGCCCGTCATGCCCGTCATGCCTCTCGTCTGTCGCATCTGTCGGCTCTGACATCGGACTTTGCTCCAGCTCTCTGTGTCCGCTCTACGGACAACTGTCCGCTAGAAATCCTAGCCGCTGGAAGGGGCGCTGTCAAGTGGAGGATGGGCTGCTGAAGCAGAATGACCACGCGCTGGACGCCACCCGCTACGCGCTGCATATCGCGCTGGGCGGCTCTCGCGCCACCAACGCCTGGATGGAACTGTATCTTCGGCGAAGGGAGAGATAATCCTGCGTCGCCGCATGAATGCCGCAGCAAGGAGCGCTCGCAGACCAGTTCCTAACACATCTGTGCTACACTGAACACCGTCGAAAGCGCCATTTGAACAAGCAAGGTATAAGCAGCTATGACGACTGCATCAATTACTCTCCAGGTCGATGAGGAGGCGGCGCGCATCTATCAGAACGCCTCCCCTGACGTACAACGTAAACTCGCCGCGTTAGTCAGTCTGCAACTCCTTGAGGCAGCGCATTCCACGCTATCGCTGCGAGAGGTGATGGACACCATTGGTCAACATGCCGAGGAGCGCGGACTGACCGAGGAACGCCTCCAGGCAATCCTCGCGGAGATCGACGAGGCTGGCAATGCTGACAACACTGAACGCGCTCCATGAACAGCGCGCATGCGCGTCGCGTGGTCTTCGATACCAATACCCTGGTCAGCGCTCTGCTGCTCCCAACTTCGATCCCACGCCAGGCGCTCGACTACGCATTTGACCATGGCAAGGTGCTCACCTCACTGGCGCTCTTGAGCGAGTTGGATCGGGTGCTGAACTACCCTAAGTTGGCGCCCTACATCACACCTGCCGAGCGGAGCCAGTTCCTGGGCAAACTCACGTTGGAGGGAATATTGACGACGATCACGGTTCAGTTGACCGTCGTCCGTGATCCCAAAGATAACTTTGTCCTCAAGTTGGCGGTCAGTGGCGGAGTGAATATGATCGTCAGTGGTGACAATGACCTAATAACCCTTGGGAGCTATGACGGTATTCCTAATCCGCACGCCAGCCCAGTTCTTGCAGGAACCCAACCAGCCGTGAGTCATCCGCGCCACCGACGCCTGGGTCGAGTTGTATCCGAGGTGACAGCTTTAGAGCCCGTTTAAGACTTGATGTCGAGTCCATAACTGGCTCTAGGCCAGTGCGAGTCGCGCAGGCTCAGGTTCGGGCAGATGCGGAGCGAGCGATCGTGATGTACCAGTAGCCACCTGCGAGATTCAGCGTCCCAAGCACCAGGAAAAAGGCTGCCCATCCGTAGGCGCGGTACGAGAGACACATTACGCCCGCGGCAGCTGCGACACTGCCACCGGCAATACGCGTGCCCCCAGAGGCGCGGAGATGGCGATACTCCCATGGGCTGATCAGGCGATACATGCCAAATCGCGAGGGAGATAGCCACCAGCCACGCAGGCCTTTCGCAGCGGTGTTGTCGTTGGATGTGTCATTGGATGCGGTCATCGAGATGCCTCCTGTCACCGGTGATGTGAGTCATCCGACCATCTCTCAAAGTGACATCTATCCTGGGGACGCTCTCAACAGGCGAAGAATGCAACCCGTCTACACGCCCTGACGCAATCCTTCCTCGATCCAGGTGATGTGCTCGGTCGCATGCCCCGCTCTCCCTGCAAACACGTCGCCGACGGCCTGCTCACCAACGACCAGGGGCATTAAAGCAGCTAGTTGATCATCGGTGAACTGATGCAGGAGGTCCAATGTTTCCTGCCGCGCCGCCAGGAAATCTGCTGCTAGCATCTCCATACTGTCATCATGGTGCGCGTTCACGTAGGTTTGATTGACGCTGGCGACGGCCAGCTCCAGCCGCTCATCCTCCTCCGGGGTTAGCGCGTCCCAATCGCCCAGAATGCTCGGCAGCGGCATGCCCTCCGGGTATTGCAGGCGTAAGAGACCGTCTCGCGTCTCGCCGGCATGATTTCTCTCCTAGAAACCAGTGGGAAGCACTAGAAAGCACAAGGCGTGTCCAGACGACTCCGCCAGTCCTAGAGACGATAGGCAACAGGCACTATAACATACAAAAGGGGAGCAAACTTCTCCTATCTTGCTCTTTTCCGCTCGACTCTATCGCCAATCTCTCCCGCAAGGCAGGTCTATGAGCGTGTTTGACAGGGCATTGGGGAGTCTGAGACGGCAGAAGAGCAAGATAGAAGAAGCGTTTTGAGAGTCCGCATGCTATCCTGAGAGGGCGCCACCGCATGACCCGGCAAGGACCACTTTACCACCAGGGCGTACGCTGAGGTGTGGGGGTTGCCGGTTAGGGGCGAGAAAACAGGCAGTTTCGAGAGTCGCTGCGGCCAGTGTCTGTACTCTACTCAAGCGAGCAGGGAAGACCGTCGGCCCTGATAGCAGTGATTAGGAGAGCCATCATGAAATTACTGCTCACTTCCGCTGGCATCAAGAACACCAGCATCCACAACGCGCTGGTCGACCTGCTGGGCAAACCGATTGCTGAGTCAAGCGCCCTCGTCATTCCCACCGCGATCTACCCCTTCCCTGGCGGCGCTGCCGGGGCCTACCGGGCGATCCGCGGAATAGCCGCCAGCCCCTTGTGCGAATTGGGGTGGAAGTCGTTGGGCGTGCTGGAGCTGACCGCGCTGCCCAGCATCGATGACGAAGCCTGGATCCCCACGGTCCAGGAGACTGACGCCCTGCTGGTGTGGGGCGGCGATCCACTGTATCTCTCCTACTGGATGCGACAATCGAGACTGGCCAACCTCTTGCCCTCGCTGCGGCGCGAGTCGGTCTACGTCGGGGTGAGCGCCGGGAGCATGGCGACGGCCGCCACCTTCGGCGAGACCTATCTTGATCCGCCCAAGGGCGCTAGGGCCAGCGGTGAGGCGCTCACGTCGGAAGACATCGTGTTCGCCACACCCCAGGGAGACATCAGCAGGAACCTGGTCACGGCTCATGGCGTGGGGCTGGTTGACTTTGCGGTGATTCCGCACCTGGATCACGAGGATCACCCGGACGCTTCCCTGGCCAACGCGAAACAGTGGGCCGCACGGCTACAAGCACAGGTACCCGTGCCAACGTACGCGATTGACGATCAGACCGCCATACAAGTGGTCGACGGCGCCGTTGAAGTCATCTCCGAGGGGCACTGGCAGCTGTTTACCCCCTGATACGCTGTTTCGGCTATGAGCACATGAGCAGTTCGTGCCAAGCCTCGTGGCTCTCGGCTCGCGCGTTGGTCACCACAGGAGGGGGGAGGCCAAACGGCGCCAATCGCCACATTGGTCACCCTATCCCTCCCCTGCGAGGGGAGGGTGGCCGAAGGCCGGGAGAGGGCCGCCTGCCCATTATCGCAGTGAGATGCACGCAAGGCAAGAGCGCGCAAAGGGAAAGCTCGCGCGCCGATAGCCCCTCTCCCTATGGGGGAGGGGTTGGGGAGGGGGCCGCGCTACGATCTGGCGGCGATGGTCATCTCCGGGCGGCTCTGGTGGAGGGTCCAGTCGGCGCTGATGGCCTCGGCGGTCTTTAGCAGCAGCGGCAGATAGGTCTCGGTGAGGGTCTCGATGCTGGTCTCGGCGGCGTGCGTGCTGACATTGAGCGCGGCAGCCACATGGCCGGGCCGGTCGTAGACGGGCGCCCCAATAGAGCGGATACCGCGCGCCAGCTGCTCGTCGGTGAGTGACCAGCCACGCGCGCGCACCTCGCGCAGGGCGCGGTCGCGCTCTTCGGCGTCGGGATTCCAGCGCGGCGTGATGCCCGAGCGGCTCGCCTGCGCGAGCGTCCGCTCCATCTCGTCGTGCGGCAGCGCCGCGAGCAGCGCCTTCCCCAGCGAGGTCTGCAGCGCCGGGAAGCGCGTGCCGATGGTGACCGCGAGCGTGATGATCTTGGGCACGGCCACCCGAGCGACATAGACGATATCCGACCCATCGAGCTGCGCCAGCGAGGACGATTCGCCCGTCCGGGCAACCAGCCGCTCCATATGTGGGCGGGCAAGCTCCCAGATACTGGTGGCGCCGATATAGGCCATGCCCAACTCGAGCACACGGGGCGTCAGCGCGAACGTGCCGTCGTCGGCGCGGATATAGCCCAACTCTTCGAGGGTCAGCAGGATACGCCGCGCCGTTGGGCGGGCGAGTTCCGTAGCGGCGGCCACCTCGCTGAGGCTCATCGTCGGGCGGTTGCGCGCGAACACGCGGATGACATCCAGCCCCCGCGCCAGCGCCTCAATGAAATCCGGTCCTGTCTGGCTGCGCATCGCTTCTCCCTGTGCATTTCCGTGCATCGCGGCATCGTGACAGATCATGATAGTGCGCCGCCATTCTATGCTACCGTGAGCATACCGGAACTGCGCACGCATGTCTACCGTGCTATACCGATGCCGCCTGGGTGGTTGCTGTGTGGGCAGGCAAACCGTAGAGTTTACGCTACGATGAATTTCCGCGATTCGCCGGGGCCTTCAGGCTCCGGCGCGTTCCCCCAAATATAACACCAATGGATTCGATATCATGCGTCTAGCTCCTCGCACCTTGACACTGCCTGAGCCGTCGTGTAGCATTCTAGCGGACGAGTGTCCGCTATGCGGACAACACGACTCTCCGTTTCGATGTGGATGGGCAATTTGGCGAACAGGACGCTGGCAGCGCAGCCAGGCCACCAGCCCCCGCAGTCGGCGCTGACGGTCAGGCAATGCCACCGCTTCGCATCCTGCGCGCCGGAACAACGAGGTGAGCAGTATGAGCCAAAATCGCGCCCCCGTCGCCGACGATTTCACCCCTGGCCGTCCTGTAGTGTTTCGCAATGCCACTGTCCTGACCGTTGATCCTTCCCTTGGCGTCTTGACCGGCGGCGATGTCCTCATCGTTGACAAGCGTATCGCCGCCGTGGGCAAGCAGCTGACCGTCCCCGACGGCGCCGTCGAGATCGACGCCTCTGGGGGCATTCTGATGC
Organism: uncultured Chloroflexia bacterium; assembly: GCA_963718915.1. Taxonomy (GTDB): domain Bacteria; phylum Chloroflexota; class Ktedonobacteria; order Ktedonobacterales; family JADMIN01; genus DAHUXT01. The sequence goes on from CAVRAI010000001.1 coordinate 125,204, forward strand.
CCGGCATGGTAGATACCCACCGCCATATGTGGCAGACGGCGCTGCGCGGCTTCGGCGCGGACTGGACGCTAACCAACTATTTCGTCTTCTACTACCTCAGTTGGGGCAAAATCTTCCGCCCCGAAGATATCTACGCGGGCAATCTGCTTTCCGCCATCGAGGCTATCGACGCGGGCGTTACGACCACCGTTGACTGGTCGCACGGCCTGCAAACCACGCAGCACGCGGACGCCGCCGTCGACGCGCTCGAATCGGTCCCAGGCCGCTTTGTCCTGGCCTATGGCAACATCCAGCAAGGGGCATGGGAGTGGACACGCACGCCTCAATTTGCCGATTTCATCAAGCGGCGCATCGATGGCAAGGGCGATATGCTGCGCATGCAGATCGCCTTCGACGTGACGGGTGATCCAGCGTTTCCAGAGCGGGGCGCGTTCGAGGCGGCGCGCGACTTCAACCTGCCAGTGACAACCCACGCGGGCGTCTGGGGCGCGACGAATGACATCGGCATCCAGCAGATGTCTGACAACGGCTTCTTGACGCCATCCACCATCTGCGTCCACGCCTCGACACTCTCTGAAGACTCCTACCACCGGATCGCCGCCGCTGGCGCCCACACCTCCGTCTCGGCTGAGAGTGAGGATAGCTGCGGGCAGGGTTATCCGACGACATGGGAGCTGCGGAGATTTAACATCCCCGTCTCGCTCTCGATGGATACGAGCGTCTGGTGGAGCGCCGACCTCTTCTCGGCGATGCGCGCGACCCTCGACGCCGACCGCGCGCGCACTCATCTGGAGGCGCATAAGACGAACGAGACCATAACCCACAACTTTCTGCGCGCCGAGCATGTGGTCAACTGGGCGACGATGGGTGGCGCGGCGGCGCTGGGTATGAGCGACCTCATTGGCAGCATCACCCCAGGGAAGAAGGCCGACCTCGTCCTCATCAAGAACGACTTCTCGCCCGCGATGTTCCCGATCATCCACCCCTACGGACACGTCGTCTTCCAGGCGGGACGCGGCGACGTGCATACGGTGGTGGTGGATGGCAACGTCGTCAAGTTCGACCATCGCCTGCGCGGCGTCGATCTGGCGCGGGCAAAGCAGGCCGTGGCGGCAACCGTCGAGTATACCTACTCGCAGATTGGCGAAAAAGCCTGGAATGAGACGATGTATCCCGAAAAGCCCGAGGTGGTGGTCATCGAGAACCCCTACACCTATTCCCGGCAGGTTGACGCTCCCACCGGAGAGCAGCATTGAGGTGGTTCCAGCGCATGATGCGCCGCGATGCAGAGGGAGGGGAGACTATGCTGGATTCCGAAATGGCCGCAGCAGTCATTCATCAGCATGCCGTTCCTCCCGAGCATCGGCGGCATCCCGTCCCGCGCCGAGGGAGCGGGCAGGCGCTGGTGCGCGTCACGGCGGCGCCCATCAGCCCGCTCGATCTGCTCTGCGCGACGGGACGCTCGTATTTTGGGCCGCCGCAGCTTCCCTATATTCCTGGCGTGCAGGGCGTCGGCACGGTGGTGGAGGCAGACGGGTTCGCGTCTGGCCAGCGGGTATGGTTCTCCTGTGACGCGGGCATGAAGCCGGGCGACGGCAGCATGGCGACCTACTGCGTCGTCGAGGAGACGGCGCTGCTCGCGCTCCCCGATGGCGTCGCCGACGATCTGGTGGCGGCGCTTGGCCTCTCCGCCATCGCCGCCTGGATGTCGCTGACCTGGCGCGGGAAGCTGCAACCAGGCGAGCATGTGCTGGTGCTGGGGGCGAGTGGCGCGGTCGGCCAGGTGGCTGTGCAGGCAGCCCGGCTGCTGGGCGCGGGGCGTGTCATTGCCGCCTCACGCGACCAGGAGGCGCTGGCGCGTGCGCTCACTCGTGGCGCCGACGCAACCGTCGATCTGACGGGCGACGACGTGGACGAGATCCACCGCCGTATCGTAGCGGCCTGCGACGGCCCCTTACACCTCGTGATCGATCCGGTCTGGGGGCTGCCCGCGGAGGCGGCGGCTCGCTCGCTCGGCGTTGAGGGGCGGCTGGTCAACTTTGGCTCCGCCTCTGGCCCCACCGCGCGCTTCGACTCGGCCACCATCCGCAGCAGGCTGCACAATATCATTGGCTATACCAACAACGCGCTGACCCACGAGCAGAAAGCCGAGGCGCTGAGCGCGGTACTCGCCCATGCCGCCGCTGGCCGCTGTACCGTGGACCATGAGACGATGCCACTCACCCGCGCGGGCGAGGCATGGGAGCTACAGGCCGCCATTGCCCGTCGCAAGCTGATTCTGGTTCCGTAACGCGGTTTTAGAAATTGCGAGGGACATGCGCGGGGTGCGCGGGCGGTTAAAACCGCGCCTTGAGGGCCTGCGGCCACCAAGTCCGCCTGCGCGGACTTCCCCGACCGTATCCCTACAGGGTTCCCACTGGCGAGCGGTCTGCGCAACCCGCGCAGGCGGGTTTCGTGGCGGAGCGTGCGCAGCAGGTGCAGCAGGCGAGGCCCTCAAGGCGCGACTTCAGTCGCCAGCCGCCGTGGCTGTTCGTCGAAATTCTACAACCACATCAAGGCCGGGACTGCCACCATACATCGCTGCACGCTAGCCGCTATTCGCGCGCCTCTCTCGCCGCGCCTCTGCTGGGCCAGAGCGCATCCGATATGACAATATAGGTAGAGGTTCCTATCAGACCCACCCCCAGATCGCCGATGCTATCCCACGCCCCGCGCACATTGTGCGTGCCAAAGAAGACATCGGTGAGGATTTCTTGCGCCTCCAGCAGCCCGTGGATTCCGTTGGCGACGCCATAGGCGGCCAGCGGCTGCATACCGAATGCGTTGAGCAGCACCGCGGCCAGAGCGCCGGAGCCGTGACCGTGGGGAATGAGGTCGAAGTGCTTGTAGCGATCATAGAGATCGAAGAAGTTGCCCGCCATATCGAGCCAGAAGATCGAGAGGAAGAGATCATCGGACCAGATGGGATAGCGACGCCAGCCTGGCCGCTTGCCCGGTCGTCGGCGCTGCCAGAGGTAGAGCAGCGGGAAGGTGAGGCTGAGGCTGCCGACGACAAGCAGATTGCGAATTGGGATAGCCTTGCCCTCATAGCGCGGGTCGTGCGGATGGCGCAGCGTATCCACGAGAAACGCGACGATGCTGGCCCGCAGGAGCGCGTTGAGCGCGATTCCCATCACACGGCGCTTCATCGTTCGCTCCTCCCGCTCATAATTCGCGGGCGAAGACCAGCATGATCTCGTCGTCGCCCTCATAGCCCGCGCCCGCCATCGCATCGCGCAGAATCAGCAGGTCGGGCAGCCAGAGTTCGACCCGCGCATAATTTTCGGAGGCAGCCTCGGCGCGTAGCGAGAGCGCCAGCCGCCCGATAGCGTCGGCCAGCCCATCGATATAGCGCACGGCGAGGGTTGGCGTGCTATCCCAATCCGGCGCGGTAGCCACTGGAATTGCCAGCGCCTGAATCGCGCCCCACTCCTCGATCAGCCGCACCTGGCCCGCCGCCAGATAGTCGCGCAGCAGCGGCTCGGTCAGCGCGCGCGCCTGCCAGTCAGCGTATTCCAGACCGCCGGTCAACGGCGCGAGATTCGACTGCACCAGCCATGCCCATATCCGCTCGAAGTCATCCGGGCCAGGCCGTGTGGGCGTGGCGATTTCCACGGCGTCATCTGGCACGAGCGCTGGCCCGCGAAATCGCGCCATCTCCGCCACGCGGAGGAAGCCAAAGCGGGCGATCATCCCCTGCGAGGCAAGGTTATCGGATGAGGTCAGGAGCCGGGCGACGGTTGCCCCATGCTCGCGGGCGGCGACGAGCGCTCGCGAGGTCAGGACACGCCCGAAACCCTCGCGCCGGTAGACTGGATCAACGCGAATACCCTCCAGCCACGCCTCGTCGTCCGAGACCATCCGCATATGATTGATGCCGACCGGCTGGCCATCGAGCAGCCCTACCAGCAAGACGCCGTTGTCGCCCTTGAGCCAGTCATCCCAGACATATTCGATGTAGTCGCCATCGCTCCAGGTGTGCGCGCAGAACGCCAGCACGACGTCGCGATCCTCCGTGCGCGCGGGCCGCACCTCCAGCGTCGCCTCGTGCCGGGAATCTGGTCGAGTATCTGGCTGCTCTGGCTGCTCTTGTTCGTCCGCCATCGTCGCCACCTCCTATTCATCTCATCAAAGCATACCCAACGGGGAGCAGGAGATGCGAGAGCGCGATTCAAGCGGTATGGACGAAGCCCAGCAGCGGAATGTCCATGGCCGAGGTCGTCAGCGTGACGCTGGACGATAGGCCGCCACCCATGCCGACACGCACCGCCGTCAGCGTGAATGGCCCGGCGCCCACCGCGCCAACGTCATTCCAGCCAGCGCTATCTTCGTTGGCTCCCTGCGCACTGCTGGCTACAACCAGCGTCGAGCCGTCAGGCGACCACGCCACCGGATCGCCAGCAAGCGCGATGGGCGTCGCGGTATCATGCAGCGCATCGATCAGTTCATAGGGCGCTTTACCCTCGCCAAACTCGCCAGCGACGATGGCCTGGGTCGTGCCGGGTCGCCAGAGCAGCGAGGAGATGTTGCTCTGGGGGAGCAGCGACGTCAGATGATGGAGCGGCGTCACCGCGCCTGTCGTGTTGTTGATGAGCGCGGCCAGCGGCGTGAATGGCGTAATCGGAGCCTGCGTATCTTGCCCATCGTAGTACAGCGTCCAGTGGCCACCGGGTAGCACGCTGAAGGTTCCCTGGTAGCCATAGCCGCGCAGCGTAGCGATTGGCCGTACCTGATTGGTCGTCACATCCACGCTCGACAGCATGACCCACGTCCCCGCGCTCGGAGCTGGCGTGGCGAGAGCATGTGTCCCCGGTGTGCCTGATCTGTCGGGAAATTGTGCGATGGCGACGTGGGTCGCGTCAATCCAGCCGAAGGGGCCATCCAACGGCGGAATTTTGGCGAGCGATGTCGTATCCTGCGGGGTATAGAGCGCTGCCCGTGTCGCCACATTGATGCACAGCACATCGCCGGAACCACGGAGCGCGAGATAGCGCTGACCAGGCGACCAACTGATGTCGGAATCACCGACGCCTTTCACATCAGTGGCGCTACGCACGCCCGATGCGGCGTCAATCGTCGTGACCTGCGCATACTCAAAGTAGGCGAGATGCCTGCCATCAGGGGATGCGCCAGCGGTCCAGAGACCCTCTAGGGGAAATCCCACCAGTGGGATCGGCGTGCCAGCCAGGTTTGTCCTGCCATCCAGGCTGACGACATGCAGCAGAGAGTCCGGGCCGATATAGGCAACGCGCGGATCGCTAAAGGCGGGCAATGGTCGCGGCGAGGGATTGGCAGGTGGCGTCACGGTTGGCATACCCTTGCGAGGATCGACTCCATGCCATTTGGCGGGCAGCGTGGCGGTTGGACTCGCGCCAGACTGGCCGACCGACGATCCGCCGGGCGCTCCGCAGGCGACAAGCGCCAGCAGCCCCACAGCCAGCAGCGCGCGATAGAGCATCCGCGCTCGTTCCGCCGGGTATCTCTTCGTCATAGCTATTCGTTCTCCTCGCATACAGCGAAACACCTGTCGCCATTCCCGGTCGTGGCGTGGGTCATCCATCCATACCTATGAGACGATATCCACTAAGCTACCTGTTTTTCGCCGCATACCACTCTTGCGTTAGGTGGGGCCACTGTGCTACTATTGAGAACGTTCTCAATGAGAATATTCTCAATAACTGAGGGGCAGCAATCATGAGCAATCCACTGGAGGACGCGGGCTACCGGCTGACGGAGCCACGTCGCCGTGTGATGGAGGCGTTGCGAGAGGCGTCGGGGCCGCTGACGGCGCAGGATGTGGCCGAGCGAGCGGGCGCGAGCGTCGCCTCCACCTATCGCGTGTTGGCGCTGCTGGTGGAGCTTGGGCTGGTGAGCGAGACGCCCGACGACGGGGAGGCGCTGCCCGGCTGTGAGACGCGCGGACGCCACTACGCGCTCTGCACCGCGCTGGAGCATCACCATCACTTCTTCTGCCGGTCGTGTCACGCGACGCTGGAGGTGTCGTGCGAGGCGGTGGAACAGGCGTTGACGCAGCTTGCGCAGGCAACGGGATTCCGACTGGAACAACACGATATCATGCTGCGCGGGCAGTGTCCGGCATGCGCGCTGGCGACTGGCATGGGCGGCGCTAAAGGGGTACAGGCATGATCGCGGCGCTGGTATCGCTCAGCACATTTTTCTCGACGCTCTTTGGCGGCCTCTTCGCGCTACGCCACAGCAAGCGGCTGCACCTCATCATGGGGTTCACGGCGGGCGTGCTGGTGGGGCTGGTCGCCTTTGACCTGCTCCCCGAAATCTTCGCGCAGGTTCACGAGCAAAACATCAACAGCGTTTTCCCGATGCTGGCGCTGGTGGGCGGGTTTCTGCTGTTCCACATCGCCGAAAAGAGCATGCTTATCCATCATGGCGACGCCGAGCAATATACCGATAACAAGCGCCCGACCGTTGGGCTGCTCTCGGCGCTGGCGCTTTCGGGCCACAGCTTTCTCGATGGCGTCGGCATCGGCCTGGGCTTCCAGGTCAACGCGGCGGTGGGCATTGTCGTCGCCATCGCGGTCGTCGCCCACGACTTCTCCGACGGGCTGAATACAGTCACACTGATGCTCATCAACCGCAATACCAATCGTCGCGCCTTCGGTCTCTTGCTAGTCGATGCCGTCGCGCCGGTGCTTGGCGCGCTCTCGACGCTGCTTTTCACGATTCCCGCAGCCTGGCTGCCGATCTATCTGGGATTCTTCGCGGGCTTCCTGCTCTATATCGGCGCCAGCGATATCCTGCCTGAGGCGCATAGTGAGCGCAGCACGCCAACCACGCTGCTGCTGACGGTCCTCGGCGCGACCTTCGCCTTCCTGGTCACCCGCTTCGTGTAACGGGGGGAAGCGTAACTGCTACATCGCTGCTGGTTGTGAGATACTGATGTCACTTATGTCACTCAACAGTAGGCCATTAGCCTCCTGAAAGATTGGTTCTATGACTACAGAAGAAATCACTCTTCGAGTAACTCCAGAGGCTGCCGAGGCGTTCCGGCGAGCGTCGCCTGCGGATCAACTGAAACTCGAAACGCTTGTGAGCCTTCAGTTACTGGCAAAGCTCCAGCCGCCACGCCCACTGGACGAAATCATCGAAGATATCAGCAAACATGCGCAGGAAGCGGGCCTCACGCCAGAACTGCTTGAAGAGTTACTTCGTGACGACGCCTGAGTCTAAAGACACCGTTCCACCGCAGGGATTACGTGTCGTTTGCGATACAAATGTGCTGGTGAGCGCTGTGATGTTTCCGCAGAGCGTTCCTGGCCGTGCGTTTGCCTATGCGCGTCATGCGGGAAAATTGTTGACGACTCCTGAGCTTGCCAGCGAATTGCGAGACGTGCTTTTGCGCCCCAAGGTGGCTCGATATATAACAGGAGACCTGAGAGACGAATTCCTGGCGGCCTATCTCTCAATGGCTGAGTTCGTAGTGACAACCGAACAGATAACTGCCTGCCGCGATCCTAAAGATAATCATGTGCTGGAGGCAGCGATAGATGGGCAAGCAACATGCATTCTGAGTGGGGATAAAGACCTGCTGGTGCTGAACCCATTTCGAGACATTCCAATTCTCAGCCCAAGCGAGTTTCTTGGCGTCTATCTTCCATCGTGAAGGCACAACCTTCGCCTTCCTGGTCACCCGCTTCGTGTAGCATTGGCTCCTCGTGCCCTGGCCACCTGTTCGCGCACCGCTGGAATTACCTCGTTGGCGAAGCGCGCGACCTGCTCGGCAGGATCACCAGATGGGGCGAAGATGTAGGTGTCCATGCCCTGTTCGAGCGACAGTGCGGTCAGCTCATCCACCCACTGCTCCACTGGCCCATCCAGAAAGCCGCCAGAGAGGCCATCGCTGATGCGGCCCATCACGTTGTAGATGCGACGTACGGCGGCGGGGTCGCGCTCGGCGCTCTGGATGCCCTCATCAATAATCCGCTGCAATGCGGGCAGACGCTCCGGCGCCACATAGGCGGACGACGGAACCCAGCCGTCGGCCTTACGCCCAATCAGATTGAGCATCTTCGGGCCGGTCGCGCCAATCCAGATGCTAATGGGATGGGCGGGCTGTGGCCCAGGGTGTACCCCCGCCAGCGAATAGTATTGTCCTGTAAATCGGACGCCCCGCCGGTCGCTCCACATCAGCCGCAGCACCGTGATCGCCTCCTCCAGCGCCGCGAGCGCCTCACGCGGACTCCGCCGTGGGCCGCCCATCGCCACGATGGCATCCCAGAAAGCGCCCGCGCCCAGCCCCAGCTCAAAGCGCCCGCCACTCAGTATGTCGAGCGAGGCGGCCGCCTTCGCCAGAACAGCGGGCGGACGCAGCGGAAGGCTCGCGACATCGGGGAAGATGCGGACGCGCCGTGTCTGCGCCGCAATCGCAGCTAGCAACGTCCAGGTATCGAGAAAGCGGCGTTGATAGGGGTGATCCTGGATGCCTATCAGGTCAATGCCCTGGTCATCCACCTGGCGCGCCAGGCGCATCATGCCAGCAATATCGCTGGCGTCGGGAATCAGAAAATAGCCGAATTGGAGTGATTGGCCATAGTCGGGCATAGGGAACCTCCTGTGCGACCTGCTTTTCTAGCATCCTTGAGCTATCTTCGCACAAGCGATTCCCCGCTACAACAGCTCAGGGAAGCAGGCCAAGGTACTGCGCGAGGAAGTAGCCGAACGCCAGCAGACCAGCGCCAATGCAGTAATACGCGAAAGGGTCCAGCGATTGCGTCTCGAAGTAGCGCATGAGGAAGCGCACCGAGAGATACGCCGCCACGCCCGCAATCACGCCGCCGATGAGCGCGAGTACGAGGATCTGCGTGCCCGCGCCGAAGAGCTTGGGAATCTCGAGCAGTCCCGCCGCCAGGATGATAGGAGTGGCCAGCAGAAACGAGAAGCGCGCCGCCGACTCATGGCTTAGCCCAATGCTCATGCCGGCGACCATCGTGATGCCGGAGCGCGAGATACCTGGGAAAAGCGCCAGCGACTGCGCCAGGCCAATCAGCGCCGCCTGCACAAAGCTCATCTCCTGCAATGACTGATCGAACTCGGCGTCATCCACCGCACGAACTGGGTCACCAGCGGACTGATAGGCGCCGCCTTGCAGCGCGGTCGCACCGAGGGTTACGCCACTTTTGTTGATGGATTGCGCGTGGATGAAGCGTTGACGCCGGGTCAGGCGCTCGGCGGCGAGCAGCACCGCGCCATTCATGCGAGAAACGCCGCCGCCAGAATAGGCGCGCCAAAGAGCGCCTCGAGTTTGGTCTGGAAAAGCACGCCAATGAGACCGGCGGGCAACGTCCCGACAATCACGAGCGCCAACTGGCGTCCGTAGCCATGTGGATCGACATCCGGGGTAAATCTTCCCGCGATAAGCACCTTCACCCCGCCTTGTAGCAGATGCACCCAGTCGCGCCAGAAGAATGTCAGCAGCGCCAGCGCGGTGCCCAGGTGCAGTGTGACGACCAGCGGCAGAAAGGTGTCGCTGCGCAATAGATCGCCCCAGCCTAACAGCCCTGGGATGATGACAGTATGGCCGAGACTGCTGACGGGAAAAAGCTCGGCGACGCCCTGCAGAAGGGCCAGAAGCACTACACGCACAGGATCCATTAGGACAATCCTTTAAACTGGCTATCGGCGCTAATTAGTAACGACAACTACGAAGACGCTTTGGAGTTGGCGGCGAACCGCGCTCCGACGAGGGCGACGATAGCCAGGGCGAAGAAGACGATGGAGTGTTTGATATGCTGCGCCTGCGGTGGATCGGCGAGAACGTGGTTGATGCCGGGAATGAGGTAATAGATGCCGAGCGCAACGCAGACGAGAAAGATGATGCCGCCGATGAGATACGCCGTCGAGGGCTTCACGGATAATCGTCCTTTCTTGACATCGTGGGCATGAAGGCATGAGGCGCAGTGCGCCACGCCCGCCGACGATGCTGGAGAGCGACACATGGAACCGCGTCAATCACGGTATTCCCCCTATGCCGCTCTACAGACGATACCGGAGCAAGGTTAAGAAAGTGTTAAAAAGCTGTGCAGGTCATGGCGCCGTGGCAGCGCTACCCTGCCGACTCCTTTGGCGCCATTGCCTCGCGCATGAACTGTGTCAGCAGCGCGGTGAAGCGCGCGGGAATCTCGATTGGCCCGGAATGGCCGACCCCATGCCAGACTTCCATGCTGCAATTTGGAATACTGGTGAACGTCTCGACAATCGCGGGGAACGGGATGACGGTGTCTTTGTCGCCCCACGTCAGCAGCGTCGGCACGGTGATCGCGCCAAGCTGATCCGCGATGCGGACTGCCGCCATATCGTCCATCATGCCCAGATAGATCGGCTTGTCCCAGCGTGCGCCCTCGTCGACGAGCCGCTCCAGATAGGCGCCCGTTGGTGGTGTGGCGAAGGCGCCAAGCACAAGCGGACGAATGCCTTCGGGATTGCCCTGCTGCGCGTTGACCCATGCCGTTTCATCAGGCGAGAGCGTCGTGCCACTCGGCCCCAGCGGGTCGACCAGCACCAGCGCGTTCAGTCGATCCTGGTGTTTGAGCGCATACTGCATCGAAATGCCGCCGCCAAGCGAATGCCCTACCAGCGTGAACCGCTCCAGCCCCAGCGCGTCGACGAATGCGCGCAGGTCATCGGCATGCTGCGCGACGGTATGCCCCGTGGCGATCTGGTCGGACTCGCCGCACGCGCGCAGGTCTACCGCGTAGGCGTGATAGTCGCTCTGGGATAGCTGCTCCAGCGCCGGTAGCCACCATGAGTAGGTGCTGATGAAACCATGCACGAAGACGATAGGCTCAGGGCCAGTCCCCTGCTCGTGGTAATGCATGCTGAACTCTGGAAGTTGGACGCGTGGCATGGGAAGCTCCTTGTCGCTCGCTCATCGGTTCGTCAAGAGGAGGCCGGCAACAGTCGCCAATCGCATTATGCCACGCGCGCGCTGGGATACTCCGCTTAGAGATCTCCATCCCCATCCACAGACTGCGCGCTAGCGTCGGGTTTGGTACGGCGGCCAAAAGCGCACTGCCCGCAAGAATCCACGCGCCGGGGGATTCTGACGGGGAAGCCCGTGCGAGGCATAGTGATCCTTGTACTCAGTAAAGAAGTAGTCGCGGAGCATGGTGCTTCTAACGATGAAGCTGTATCCACTTCCCTCCCGGCGCAACAGGTGATAGCCAGCCGCTTTTTTGAGGAATCTGGTGATCGAGCATGGAATGATCTTTGATTTCCTGAGTTGCCGTCGTATCCTGGCATGTTGTATCCATGCGGCGCCACCACGGCCAAGCGCGATACTTACACCAACGACAGTCCCGACGCCCATCCCTATCACCGCGCCAATTGCCGCATCAATCAGACCAGCATGCAACCCTAAACCAGGCGACTTGCCTGTGTTTAGGGTTCCAATCCAGACTGCTCCAAGAAGCATCGAACCAACCAGTATTAAGCCAACGATCAGCCCAGCAAATATGGAAAGGCTGAGAATACCAAGGGCCGCTTGCCCCGCGTGAATGAACCAAGCATCAGGGCCGGAATCGCGCCCGAGCCAGATGAGTATTCCAGTAACCGTTCCAAAGATGATGGCGGTTGCTACTCCGCATATCAATCCGAGAACTATTCCGCCCAGCGTTCCGCCCAACGCCACGGCGACGAGAGATACAAACGCCACGCCAACGCCCGCGAAAGACAGCGACTGTTGCACGGTGAGACCAGTACGCTTCGTCGGTTCAACTAATTCGTCGTCGCGCTCGGAGTCAACGACTTGAAAACCGAACCCAACGCCTAACCCGCCAATCAATCCAATGAGCGGATAAAGGAGCCAGGATAACCATCCAGGAGACACTCCAGGAGACACTCCAGGAGACACTCCAAGCGCTGGCTCGAAGACATTCCCTCCGCCGCTTGCGTAGAGCATAGCTATTACTATGCCCACGGCGATTCCAAGTAGCGGTCCAAACGTGAACCGAATAGCGAGACTGATGTTCCTCAGGTCACGACGGTAGTTCTTCACTGTATCGTCTTGCGAGGGAAGCAACTCTCGTGACAAATTTTTCAGATAGAAGATCCTCAAGCCTTGTTTATGCAGCGCGTGCCCTACCCAGGCCAACCCTTTCTCCATCTGGCGGATTTCGTCATCTGATGGCGTATACCCTGCCTTGCGTTTTTGGTCGGGGAACTTCATCATCGTCTCGACATACCCGCGGAATATGGCGGTCTGCGGCGCCACGCCAGATACGACCGAGGAGGAAATCTGGCTCGCGTCAAGGTCATTCAGATTCATCAGCGCCAGATTCAGCATGAGTGGTGTGCGCAGTGTGTCACCCATCTCGTTATGAGACAAGGCGACTTGTCGCAGGTCGCGTATACGCTGCGCCGCGTTGAGATTTCCTTCTCGCCGCTTGGTCGCCACAGCGCCATCCAGCGCCGTCGTCACCTGATCTGGCGTGAGCCGCAGCAACCGCACAGCATATGGGAGATTCAACGTTTTTGGAGCTAGTGCGCGATACTCATCGTCACGACAGCAAACGACCAGTGGTCTGTCTGCGTCTCGCTTGCTTCCCGCCAAATACCCGCTGATTTTATCAACGCATATCTTCCGATCTTCAATTTCCATGATATCGAGTGAGTCCAGCAGCGGCAGAATCAGCCCTTTGCTCACCCAGCGATGCGCGGTCTTCTTGTGGACATTGTAGACGAGCGCAATACCATCGACGAGCCATTTCTCGAACCGGACTTTGTTACCTTTTGGCCAGGTTGCAAGATCGAGAATCACCGGAATGTATAGCTCAGCAGCGCGTTCCTTCGCGCGTTCCTCACGTAGCTTCCGTTTGGCCTCATCGGCCAGGGCCTTGCCCAGCACATAGAGCTGGGTGCTCTTCCCTCCACCTGGCTCCGCAAGGATCAGCAGGTGCTGTTGACCCGCATCAAAGGCCTCCCGCACGATCCGCGCCGTCACATTGTACGCGTCGCTCGTAGCACGGATAGTATCGATGTCAATATGCGCTCCCAGGGCCGCCGAGTGTTGAACAGCATCTGGCGCCATTTCCACCCCAAGCGCAAAACGACCAGCTTTTATCAACGGGTTGTCTAAATGATCGCTATACCGTTTGGCGAGGCTTACCAGAAACCTCCACTCGTTCTTCTCTTCTTGCGCGAATACACGCCTTACTGTTGGAATGCCAATGATGATTGCGACCAACAACACGAGCAAAAAATTGGATGACCAGGGTTGGTGGTTGTGAATCGTCTGCGACAACTGCTCGATGCTCGACACCAGGTCATTCAGAAGAATGCCGAGCAATCCGGAGACCAATCCCGCGACTATCTCTAAAGGGAGTTGTAGACGGCTGAGCCATTGTCTCCACATATTTTCATTGAGCGCCCGCTGGATGGCAATGAGGCTACCAAATAGAATGATGAATAGCAGCGCGGTAATCCCGCAGGAAACCGCGATGTGCTCCCGGACAAATGGGATCTGCTGTATCCAATCACTGGCGAGGGTGTTCTCTAAAAGAGAGGCTAATGCAGCTGGAAGCGCCGCCAGAAACGTCAGGGTCAGGGTTTGTCTCAGCGTTCGATTCACGATGACCTCCTTTTAGCGCACCCTCGCAATAGCGCTATTCAGAGCGCGGCACATGCGCTATCCTGCGAACCATACGAGCACCACACCAGCTATAGAGATGACTCTCGTATACAAGGGCAGAGCGATGAGGCTGACAATTCTGTTCTCTAGACCAGGTGGCGCCACAGGTTGCAGGCGGGCTATTTGTTCGGCCACCTCAGCTTGAGATCGCGGTAGTACCGTATAAAGGGCGTCATCACCAGGATGGTAGCGACCGTGTACGGCGCGAAGCGATTGGCGATGGCTTCCATTGGCATATCCAGCACATCGGAGAGTACCAGAGCCACGAAGAAGGCAAAGCTGACCCCCGCGACCAACTCTGTTCCCCAGAGAAATACGCGCACGTAGATGCGTCCGGGACGCGGAACCCCTATCGGGCCGCCTCGGCCCATGGCATGCAGATCACGCCAGAGAAGCGCTCCATAGAGGAGTCCGGGGATGAGCAGCATCCACGCAAAGCTCCAGTCGTCGGGGCTGACACTGGCCTCGGTGTATCCCAGACGGTTCATGATCGCCAGGAAGACATGGCCCAGCAGCAGGGACGCGCCAGCAAAGAATACCGGCCCCACCACGAATGACAGCATCATGATGCCATAGCCCAACCCAGAGCTATCGTCCGACTCACTGACACGCCGCCTTTCGCGCCAGAAATAGACCACCAGCATGATCAGGCCAGCGACGAACGGCCCCAGGAAGGGATAGCTGGCCAGGCCAAACTCACCAGGGGTAGAGAGCAGCGATTGCGGAATGACCGCCTCCGTATGCCCGGTGACGATGTCGAGGATGAACCGTATACCCAACACGCTGTAGAGAACAATGATCACGCCTGTGACGGTGGCTCCGATCATCGCATCGAGGTTGCGGAGCCAGATGCTGTTGCCCCAGGTTTCTTTATCCAGAGTGGCCCAGCGGATATAGGCATAGAAAACGAGCAGAATCACAAGCATCGTCACGAGCGCGCCGGGAATCGGCGCTGTATCGGTGCATGTCTGCGCGAACCGTGAGATGAACGCCAGGAGTTGCGAGGGGATATCGAGTTCGCGCGAACAGAGCGGCAGCGGCGCAATCGCCGTCTGCAGCAAGGATTGCACCGTCTGCGCGATGGCCCAGATGGCCATGACAAGCACGATCCACTGGCCCAGGAGCGCGAAGAACACGGCGATCTTCTGGCCCGCTTCCTCAAACTTCCCACCCTTGGCCCATTCCAGCACCACCAGCACCAGCGCGATCCCCCAGGCGATTACTGCCGCGAGCGGCGAGGCGATAGGGAGGCTGCTGGGCTGCGAGAGCGCATCCAGATTACGGACGATAAGAACCACCGACAGCAGGATCCTCAGACCGATGAAGCAGACCAGCACCGCCAGGAAGATCGCGCGAATGACTCCACCACGTCCCTCGCTCGTTGTCTTGCGGTCGTGGCGTATCAGGAGCCAGCCAATGACGCCAATCACCAGGACGACAACATCCGCCGGAATATTGGTAAAGATGGGCAGATCGCTCACCAGATCAAGCAACCCACCCAGCGTGAGAACGTCGGTGAACCCAACGCGCAGCAGCAGGTTGTGCGCAACATTTTGCAGCACATTACCCAGGTAGACGAGACAGCATGTGGTGATGAAATAGTAGATGAAGCGCAGGACGCGCTGTACTGCCGAGGTCATGCCAATTTCCTTTTCCTCACATCGACGCGCCACACCGTCACGTCACCATACCGCCGTACCGCTGTGTCGCCCTCAACACCATTCGCTCTGGTTCATGGGGCGATATGACTCATATCGAGGGCAAACAGCACACACACCTGGCAGTAGAATTTGCCTGGAGATGTCTTGATAAACTTGTTAGAACTCAAATTAACGCCGCGGCCATTGATGATGCTGTGCATGATGACGTTGTAGCGTTTCTCGACCTGAGGTGGCCCACCCTGATTGCCAGCTTGCGACCGCGTGTTGGGTTGCTGTTTCACCTGTTCATCATGCGTCAGCCGTTGCTGAACGAGAGTAGCGACATCGTCGAATTTGGGGTTGTTTGATTTGAAGGGCACAATCAGATTGACCGAGATCGGTTGCTGATGCGGATCCACCCCTTGCCGCGTAAATGGCTCGACAGTAGTCATCGCTGAGGGGTCGTCCTGAAGGATCGAGCGTGAAAGCGTGACGAGGGTGTCCGCCGCATCCGCTGCCGAGATGAACCGGGTGAAATGGCGAAAAATAGGGTAGAAGAGGCGGCCGATGAATTTATCTGGCTTCTTCATCGTGAGGCCCTGCGTTTTGACGGCCATCCCGATGAACGGCTTCGTGGAGGGTTGGCGGATCGTCTCCACTTGCAGTTCGAGACCAGGGTTGTACATCCTGTGGTTCGGCGCCGTACAGATCCCCGCCAGACTCTTTGCCAGCAACCTGAACTGCGTCTCCTGCCCACCAACGGACTGATGGAGAGGAGAATCGGTTCGCACGATGAACGCTGCCTCGAAGATGGGCTGGTTACTGTTCGCCGCATCGGGCCTGGTATATTGTTCCAGCGCCTCGTACGCCGCGCGATTTCCGCCTCGTTGTGTGCTATCAGCAACGCAGATAACAGTAATGAACAACGGCTGGACGGAGCTAACGCGCAGATGACGAAACACCTCGGCGTAATCTGGCTTTTGCAGCATACTGGCGTCAATGATGAGCAACAGCGATTCTGACGCAAAGTCGAGAACATGCCGACTCAGATCAACCAGATCGTCAAGTTCCGCATTGGGAAACTGCACGATTGGCTTGGGCTTGACGCTGAGATCTTCGACATGCAGCTTGCGATTGCGCGTCAGCCGATGTATTTTCTGTCGGACTCTGGCGCCAGCCTCGCGATCATAGACGCCAATGGCGACCAGCCCATGCCCCGGCGGTCCATCGACAAGTTCGCGAACAACCTTCTCGGTCAGCTGGCTACTCAACTTGCCCACACCAAGGATGATTGAAGGCACTGGTTATCCTCCCTCAGAGGCTACTGATATACCGCCAGATGGCGGCGCGCCATCTACTACCTGGCGCGCTATCGCATCATCACTCTGCTCATCCAGTCTTCGCGATACGCATGTTCGCGCCAAATAGCCGAGCACAGGTATCAACAGCCTCCCAAGGCAACATAGGCGCCGCCTCGATACGCGCTGGGAGGCCGCGGTCTCATGACAGGGCTTGCGGCTTATCCCAATTTCCCTGGCCGATGCCTCCGGAACGCGGTAAAGTGGAAGTAGTAATCGCCCTTCCAGATTCTCAGCGGACTGCTGGCTCCGCTGATGTCTATCCCCTTATCGTTGGTGTTTCCCAGCTGTTCGATGGTCACCTGACCCTGGTTCACACCATAGGCGCGCAGCCAATCGTTGACGTACTGCTTGAATTCATCTAGTTGGCGTAGCCGCTCTGGAACGACCAGATTGATGAAAGGCACTGCCGCCAGGTTTTCCTTGACCGTCGAGAGCGTCTGATTCCCCGCTGGGAAGACCTTCGCGGCGACCAGCTTCAGTATTCTTGAGGCGGTAGCAGAGTTGATGTCACCCCTACTACCATAGACAGGGCCATCCTGGAAGGCGGTCCTCGCAGTGTTCACGCCAATAGACCCGGCCTCAAGGGCCGAGAACGAATACTGCGCATTATGCATTTGTTGCGCGACGGCGGCGAAGTTGGCGGAAGCGTTATAATCGCCAGCGACGAGCAGCGCCGCAATGCTGCGGTGCAGCACCTCAGAGTACTTGCCCTTCATCTCGCCGGCCAGCGGGCAGTTATCCTGGATAACCACCGTGGTCGCCAGGATAGAGCCTGACTTCTTCGCCCAATTGTTCAATTCCTCGGCTGTCTGCTTTAACTCGGCTGTAATCGGGTCTGGCACAAGCCAGAGGATGACCAGTCGAATGTTCTGATCGTTGACAGTCGGAGCACCGCCAGCCTGCGCCTGCGCGCCGACCAGTTGACCAGACATCACCGCATCAAGTTTTTGTAGCGCGAGTCGAGACGCCTCCAGATCATCTCCATAGGCAACCCAGATGAGCCGTTTGACGACAGTTGTCCTGTTGCTGAAATAGCCCTGGTCGAGTGTCTTCACCAGCGCGTCTGCGGCATCCTCTGCGGTCTGGCTGTCAGTGTCTGGTGTGACGACCGCAGCCGCGACGTGCATATTGCTCAACCGATTTTTCATCCTGCTCGCCAGCGTCGCGTTGGGCATGTAGTAGCCAGCCAACCAGGCGTACTCACCCTGCAACGCGCGCACCTGCCTGCAGATACCCTCGGCGAACGTGCTGCCCTGCGAACCAAAGCCGATGATCGTCAGATCGCGATTCTCGACGGGTTCAGGCGGTTTCGCCTTTCCCTCTCGATGGGTGATGCCATAGAGCGCGGCGTTGATGAGACCGAACAAGCCAATGATGCCACCGATGATCGCACAGATTGCGCTCGCGAGCAAACAAATCAGTGCGGCGGCGCCGCCGATCACGAGCGTGCCGAGACCTTCGAGCGCCTGATACCATCCTGGCCACGCCAGAAAGATAGCAATCGCCACGAGAGCAGAGGTGCCAACAAAAACCGTGACGACAACCTCTAAATCCTTGGCGTTCAGGTATTGCTGGAGGATACCGCCGATTGTCAGGAACACGACGACGACGACGTCCAGCGCAAACATGAAGATGGCGAGACCAAGCTTGATCTTCTTCTCAAGCTCCCCAGCATCAGGCTCAAGCTTGACCGCGACTGGAAGGCCCGTAGTCTGTTCCTGGATCAACATGCCAGAAAGCGCCGCTATCGAGACGAACAGCACTCCTGTAATGACCTGGAGGTACTGGAAGAGTGTCTTCATGAATCCGGGCGCCTCACCACCACCAAAGAGGATGGGCGCGCGCGTGGAGACCAATACATAGTCAGAGCCGACACAGACAACCACCAGCAGGAGATAGATGATACGCCTGACCCATGCACTGGTGATTTCGTTGGAGTTAGGATTTCTGGGCTCCCCGAGCTCATCGGTGATTCTCTTCTTGATTTGCGCAATCTCATCGTCCGTTAATCGTACGCCATTTTTTTTGGCCTCCTGCTTCCTCACCTCAGCATAGGTCAACCGGTTGATGTGCTCCTCTTGTCGCTTCTTTTCACCCTCGCGGCTCCAAATCCTCTTGATGTTGCCCCAGATGGCTTTGGCAGCCGCCAGGAGAAATCTTCGCCCACGGTCAAAGCCGTTAGAGACCCTGTAGGCGAGGTTGGGAACCAGCGTCAGAGCAAGCAGCACCGCCACCACAACCAGTATCATGTCGACCCACGGCGTGAAGAACTGCGCCATTATCTATCCCCTCCCGAGAAACTAGCGAGATGCTCTCGCCTGGTGTGATGACGCCAAGAAAATGCAACGGCGTCGCGAAGCGAATGATAACAAGTGCACGGAATCAACTCTCACATAATGAGATGCGCCGCACTGAATCGGGCTTGTCTCAGGCAAATTCGCCGCCTGAAATCGTCACCTGATTTCCGATATGCAGTTGACAGAAATTTTGGCGCTTCCCTTGTATGATACCTTTAGGGTATCATGCCAACGTACATGTAGGCGTCTCCGCTTGACATCATACAGCCTTACAGTACTATATCATGTCAGGCAAGCGCCCCTGGGAGAACCGGCACGGCGTCTGTGTCCTAATGGTCATTGATACAACCGATGGGTCTGTATCCCCGCATCCGAGCGGGCAACACTTTCAAAATCAGGCACGCTGTGTGGTGGCCGTTAACCACCAAGTCACAGAATACCATACCCGCCAACTTTTCGCGACTGGTACTATAATGTGCAACGGTGACATGTCTCCATTGGAATTGTATTATGCTTGTATTCATTAAGCAGGTACAGTGTGGTAACTTTGTTGCAGTGTTGTGCATTGCGCTGTTTTTCAGTGTTTTCGGGAGGCGTGGCGCTTACCCGGATAGATCGTTCGTCGCTTCCTGGAGTGCAACATGTTGCGCAACATTATTGGCTTTCCAGTGGAGCATGAGTGTCAGGGGTTCTTTGGATGAAGAAGCTGTTGGGTTTCGCATTGCTGATGGTGGCGCTATTCTCGTTGCTCGCGTGTGGCACAATTGGAAGCGGCATTCCAACCCCCGCGGCGCAGCCAATTCCGACTCTTGCGCTGCGCACTCAGCCTGCCGCCACGCGAGCGCCATTACTCATCCAATTTTGTAATGATGATACAGGGAGCTTCCCACGCAAAGACTTCCAGGGCGCCAATCAACTCATGGCATCGAGCCTGGAGCAGGCGGTGAGCGCCAATCAGCGAGGAGTAACACTCTACGCCACCGCCATTACCCATAACACCTTCGATCCCTCGAATACGCTCAATCCAGCGTTCATCGTTCCCGAAATAAAAGCCTATGAGACACCACCAACTCCTGTTCCAACACATGCCCCGCAAGATCCCGTGACGGATCCCGCCACAGCTACAGCTATATCGCAACAAACGAGCAGTGGCGTCGCCACGTACAATGGAACAGTCGCCACGCTCGACCAAACAATCGACAAGGTCAAAAATGACGTGAAGACTGACGTCGCGCGGCTGACATCATGGAACCCCCGTGTTGATAACATCGCCACCAGCATCCTTGGCTGCTTCCAGTTGGCAGCTTCACGATTCCAGGGGCAGTCGGGCATTAAGCTGATCTATATTGCGTCCGATCTGGAAAACAACACCGATGTTGATTACACGCAAAGCTTCGTGCAATCGCATGGTCTGGCTGGGGTGATCGTCCACGTCATTTATTTTGTCAGCCCGAGTGCGTCACGCGACCAGCAAAAACGCGCGAAATGGTGTCCATTCCTGAAGTCCGCGGGGGCCAGTGTGGTTCTGTTCAGTGATCCCACTGCTTCACCGACGTTGTCAGATGTCTTCAACAAAGATCTGGCGACTCCCCCGCAGTCCTGTTAATGGCCCAGCAACTCAGGAAGGTTGCCTGAAACACTGGAATGCATGCCCCTCCTCGTCTTGTCAGACAGATGAGGGAGGGGCTATCTCACATGCGGGATGTGATAGGCGGGCGATTTTCTGGCTTCTCCTGGTTAGTAGCGATATTTATCGGGCACAAGCAGCGAGAGCCTGTTATAATGCAACCGCGCCGGATACGGATTTCGTGTGGAATGCTGTTGAGCATGGCGCGCCGGGAGTTCCGGCATATGGCGCGAGTGGCGCACTGGGCCACAACATTCATGCTCTGGATAGCGACGCAGGGCGAAAATCACTGTGACAAATACTTATAGATCTTAGATACCATAGAGGGGGTCGGCATCGATGCTGTCAGCATTCTTGAGTAGCAGGAGTCGCCAACAGAGCAGAAGTCTCGTCCTCATCTTTGGGCTTATTTGTCTGTTGATATCGCTTATCGCCTGTACAACGATTTCCACGCCCCAGGACACACCGTTACCAACCATTGCCGCGCATCCACAACCACCGCAAATGCGCCCTCAAGTGCTCATTCAATACTGCGATGACGATACTGGCAGCTACCCACACATGTATTTTGGGGAAGCCAACCAGCTTATCGCCTCCAGCTTGCAGCAGGCTGTTACGGCCAACCAGCAAGGCGTGACCCTCTATGCGACTGCTATCACCCACGATACCTTCAATCCGGTTAATACGCTCAATCCGGCATTTCTCATTCCGTCGATACCGGCCTATCCGACACCGCCAACACCAGCGCCAACCCATGCGTCAGATAACCCCGTCTTTGACCCTGCTACGGCGACTGCGGTACAGGTTCAGAACGTCAGCAACATAACCACATTCAATAACAGAGTCGCCGCAATAAACCAAACACTCACCAGTGCTCAGTCGCAGTTGGATAGTGACGTGAAGCGCCTGACATCATGGAAACGCTCCGTAGACCATATCGCGACCAGTGTGCTGGGCTGTTTCCAGTTGGCGGCTACACGGTTCCAGGGGCAATCAGGCGCTAAAATGCTCTACATCGCCTCTGATCTGGAAAATAACACTGATGTAGACTATACCCAGAACTTTGTGAAAGAACAGGAGCTCAAAGATGTGGTGGTTCATGTCATCTACTTCTTTAGCAGCAATGCGGCGCGCGATCAGGTGAAACGATCCAGATGGTGTCCTTATCTCAAATCAGCGGGCGCCAGTATGGTCATATTTAGCGATCCAGTCGAGCCGTTGCAGAACAAGGATATGTTCGACGTTGATTTGACCTCGCCTACGCCGAGTTGCTGACACAGCGTCTCGCATCAGAACAGCGGAGACTCGCTCGAGCCGACCATCACATCGAGGACGACGGGGCCATCGCCCGCGAACGATGCGCTCAGGGCGGCGGAGAGATCCCTGGCCCGCTTGATCCGCTGGGCGGCGCAGCCATACCCCTTCGCGAGGGTTGCGATATCGATACCAGGCAGATCGACGCCCGTGAAGCCGCCGACATTGAACATCCGACTGAACGCTTTGAGCGCGGCGTATTCCTGGTTGTGCAGCACGACGAAGGTCACTGGAAGGCGATGCTGCACGGCGGACCACAGTCCCTGAATCGCGTACATGCACGACCCATCGCCGAGCACGCAGATAACCCGGCGCGTGGGGTCGGCCAGCGCGATACCGACGGCGGCGGGCAGACCATAGCCCAGCCCTCCACTGGCGCTCGTAAAGAAGCTGGCGCTCCGCCGAATCGGGAGATAGGCATGGACATCGTTTTCGTGCGATGGCGCCTCCATCACCACGACGGCGTCTGGCGGCATCGTGCGGGCGATGGCCTGCATCACGAACGGGCCGGAGATGGGATCGCTCGCCTCCACCTCACACGGCTGAGCGCGTAACTGACCGGGCGCGGGCCGCCATGTGGGTTTGACCAGATCGAGCAATTGCGTAATTCCCAGGCGCATCGTGGCCAGGAGGCTGCTTCCAACCGGCGCCCATGCCGCCGCCTGCGGATCGTCGATCAGCTGATAGAGTTGCGTTCCCTCTGGCACGAACGGCCCTTCGGTATGCACATGGTAGGTGAAAATCGGCGCGCCGAGGACGACGACCACGTCGTAGCCCGCCAGTTTCTCCGTCACAAGCTGGCGCACAGGTGGCAGGAAACCAGCGAAGAGTGGATGATCCTCGGGGAAGCTGCCGCGGCTGGCCTTGGGGCTTACCCAGACTGCCGCCTGCAAGCGCTCGGCCAGCGTGACGGCGACATCCCAGGCGTTATCCTGATCCACGACTGGCCCAACGACCAGTGCGGGACGCTCGCTGGCGTTCAGCGCATCCGCGATCGTTGGAGCGCTAGCTGGATCGGGCGCGAACTCAAAGCTCACCGTGCGCGGCGCGACTGGCTCGGCGGCGGCGGCCCAATCGTCCGCTGGAATCGAGACGAAGGTTGGGCCGCAGGGTCTCTGCATGGCGACGTAATACGCGCGGGCGATGGCGGCGGGCACATCCTGGGCGCGCGCTGGCTCGCAGCTCCATTTCACGTAGGGTTTGGGGAATGTTGCCGCATCCGTGGCCCAGAGAAATGGCTCCGTTGGCTGCATCGCGCGGGTCTGTTGCCCCGCCGTGATGACCAGCGGCGTCTGATTGCGGAAAGCGGTGAAGACACTGCCGAGCGCGTGGCCAACGCCCGCCGCCGAGTGCAGGTTGACGAACGCCGCGTTGCGCGTGCTTTGCGCGTAGCCATCGGCCATGGCGACAGCGCAGGATTCCTGAAGCGCGAGGATATAGCGAAAGTCGTCCGGCCAATCTCTGAAGAAGGCAAGTTCAGTTGAGCCGGGATTGCCGAAGATTGTGGTCATGCCCAGCGAACGCAGCAGCGCCACCGTGGCGTCTCTAACTGTGCCTTGCGCCGACGTATCGGCCAGTGTATCCATAGTGATCGCCGCTCCTTCTGGGAGTCCTGTACACGCGATGGCGCGCGATGCCGCTCAGGGAATCAAGATGCCACGGCCACGTATCCGGCCCAGCTCCAGGTCATGGATCGCGTCGCTGGCCGCCGCGAGCGGATAGGTCACCGTATGCAGCGTGACTTTGCCTTCGGTGGTCAGCGCCATCAGCTCGACGAGATCGTTGTATGTGCCCACCAGGTTGCCGACGAACTGGATCTCATTCGAGACGATATAGCCAGTTGGAACCTGTAGTTGGCCGCCGTAGCCGACGAGAAAATAACTGCCCGCGCGGCGCAGCATGCTTATCCCGTCATTGACGGCGTTTCCCTCGCCGACGAAATCGACGATGACCTCAGCCCCGCGTCCATTGGTGATATCCAGCACATGCGCGACATGCGTCCCGTCGGCGAGGATGGTGTGGTCGGCGCCCCAGGCGCGAGTCAACGCCAGCGCCTCGGGCGAGCGATCGACGACGATGATCTGGGCGGGCGTCAGCGCCTTGAGGCACTGAATGCCGATATGGCCCAGGCCGCCCGCGCCGATAACGACCACCTTCGTGCCCGGATAGAGCCGGGGGACAGCCTTCTTGACGGCGTGATAGGCGGTAATCCCCGCATCCGCCAGCGCGGCGACATCCTGGGGAGCCAGGCCTGGCTCCAGCTTGATCATCGAACGCGCATGGGTGAGCAGGAATTCGGCCATCCCGCCATTGACATCCATGCCAGGGAAGGCGGCCCGCACGCACTGCATATCGTCACCCGCGCGGCACGCCTGGCAGAGGCCGCAGCTGACCTGCGGATAGACGATGACCGCGTCCCCCACACTCACATTGCTGACCGCTGACCCAACCGCCGCGACCCACCCGGCGTTCTCGTGGCCCAGCGTATAGGGGAGCTGCAAATTGGCCTGTTCTCTCGTTTTGAACTGGCCTTCGATAATGTGCAGGTCGGTGCGGCAGAGACCGGCGCCGCCGACGCGCACGATAACATCGAATGGCGAGGTAATCTTTGGCTCGTCAACCTCTTCCACCACCGGAAGTTGCCCATACTGCCGCAAGCGCACAGCTTTCATATAAGGTTCTCACTTGCTAAAGAAAAGTTCCATGACATTCGCGGACATTCGCGGACATTCGCGGACATTCGCGTCCAGCGTGACCGTACCCGTCGTAAGAAGCGTACGATGCCAAGGATAGCATCACGCTCCTCACCTGGCAAACAACTGGCGGTGGCGCTCTATTCTTGCCGCGGCGCCTGAGCTTCGACCACCGCTCGCAAGCCGTGCAGATCGTAGGACAGCGCCCCTTGTTCCAGCTTTGCCCGCAGGGCTGTCTCGCGGGCTTCGCGCTCCCCCGACGCGACCATGACCTGCTCCGCCTGTTCCGCCGCGACAACGCACGCCCCGTCACCATCGAGCACGACGATATCGCCAGCGGTGATGTTCGCGCCACCGACGACGACGGGATCATTGATCGTGCCGACCTGTGTTTTGGCCGCGCCACGCACCCGTATCCAGCGCGCCCAGATTGGCAGACCCAGCGCGCGTAGCTCCTCGGTATCGCGCGCGGCGGCGTCAACCAGAATCGCCGCCACCCGATGGACCAGCGCCTGCGTCGCCAGAAGCTCGCCAATCAGCGCGACTGGCTCCGGTTCCGGCATGGTCAGCACCAGCACCTCGCCGGGCTGAACCTGGTTGAGCACGGCGTGAACCATCAGGTTGTCGGCCTGCCCGCAGCAGACTGTGCGCGCGGGGCCAGCAACGCGACTGCCGGGGACAATCTGGTGGAGCGGAATATCAATCAGCCCAACGCGACCCGCCGCCTCGTAGACCGTCGCGACGCCATAGCGCGCGAATTGGCTCATATCGAGATCACTCATAATTGCGATACCACCTGTGGGAGAACGCGCTGAAACGCTTCAGCGTGACGGATATTTTGATCGCCCGAGACGCGGCGAGCATGATAGGCGCGATGCTCCGCCTGCTCGGTGTAATACTGCCACAGATACTTCTGCGCGGCTATCGCTTCCATTGCGCGCCGTTTCTGCTCGAAGACCGGAGTAATATCCACGAAGGTGTTGGGCAGAAAGCCACAGAGTTCGGGTTGGTGCGGCTCGAAGAGGAAGAGTTCGGGAGGTTGGATGGTCGCAAAGCTACTGGCTACGCCTGCGCCACTGGCCAGCAGGCGCGCCCGTTGCGTGATGGCATACGCCACCGGATGATCTGGATTGAAGGGATCTTTCTCAGTATGCGTCACGATGACATCGGGGGCCGTTTCCCGTATCAACTCGGTCAGCCGGAGCAGCGTGTCGCCATCCACCGTCAGCGGGTAGTCGCCAAGGTCAAAACACTGGAAGCTGGCTCCGAGCGCTTCGGCCGCCTGCGTCGCCTCCTCGTGGCGGATGCGCTTCACGTTCTCCACCGTCTGCCCTGGCTCTTTCCACAGTTCACCCGACTCGCCACGCTCGCCATAGGAGAGCGCGACCACGACGGCTTTGCCACCCGTGGCGGTGTGGACGGCGATAGCGCCCGCTGCCCGCCAGACGAAATCGGCCGAGTGCGCCCCGACGACCAGCATGACACGTCCGCTGGCTTGTTCGCTCATCATTCCTGCCCTCCCGTAGCCAGTCGTCGTGTATTGACGACGGCCATGCTATACGCCTCATCGTCGGTGAATCCCGCCGCAAGCAGTTGGTCGACCATCAGGGCAAGCCCATCCTCGATAGGCGGATTCTCTGGCTGGCCGAGGTCCGTGGACAGAAACGAGTGTTCCACCCCAGTTGCGCGGATATTGGCGAACATGCGCTCCCAGGGAACTTTGCCCGTGTAGGCGGGCGTGAAGCACCGTTCGAGGTACGCCCCCTGCCGCGCCAGCGCTACCTGGTCGTCAGCGGAGAGATTCTGCGAGGGATACTCCGGGTGAGTGATGATGATGTCAATCACCCCCTTATCGCGTGCCGCCGCGACGACGGCGAATATCTCGTCGCGCGCCAGATGGCCCGTCGCCAGAACCAGCCGATGCCGCACGATGGATCGCAGCACGCGTCGCACCTCAGGAAGTATAGCGCCCGTCTCATCGGTCACGCGAACTGGCTCGCCGCCGATCCCCTGCTCGCGCAGCTCCTGCTGCAAGCGCGCCCATTGCGGCTGTCTGGCGCCCGGTGGCAGCGACGTATGACCAGACATCTCATTAGCGCTATCAAAGGTCGGCATCCAGACGATACGCGCGCCCTCACGCGCCGCGATTTCGACGGCCACATCATTGATTCCGCCGATAGCCGCGTTGAGCGTCACCGAGCCAAGCGCCACAATATCTGGCACGAGCGCACGTACTATCGCCGCTCGTGGCGCGCTGGGCACATAGTGCGACTTGATGACGAATCCCGCGAGACCGCGTTCCCGGCAGCGATAGGCCAGGTCGAGATCGGATGCGCTGCGCGGCAATAGGTCCGGGCCGGTGTGGACATGCAGATCGAAGGCGCCGCGGACTAACTCGCGGGCATGCGCGGACGGTTGCGGATGGCTCATAGCCTGCTGGGCGCTCATCGCTCACGCTCCTCTTCATTCTCATTTTCAGTCGTCGGTCGTGCGCCTTTGGTCTGCCTGAGCGCCTCCGCGACCTGCGTGAGATGGCGCCGCATCGCCGCCTCCGCGCCATCGGGATCATGGCGAGCGACCGCCTCCACGATGGCGCAGTGTTCCTGATGGGAGTGTTCGGGCCGCCCGGGCACGAGAATCGTTCGATATTGAAAGCGCACCTGCTGCGGCTTGAGCAATTCGAGCAGGCGCGTCGCGGTCGCGTGATCCGCGATGCTCAAGAGCATCTGATGCAGGCGGGCATTGACATCCGAGCTTGCGAGGAGATCACCGGCATCGATGCAGTGGCGCTGCTCCGCAAGCAGTCCGAAGAGCGCATAGCTCTCCGCCAGAGTCACCTTCACGGCGGCGTACCGGGCCGCCAGGCTTTCGAGCGCGGCGCGCGCCTCGAGGATCTCGATGGCCTCCGCCTGGGAGATGAGACGCACGCGGGCGCCTCGATAGCGCTCGCGCTGGACTAGCCCCTCAAGTTCCAGGCGGGCCAGGGCGGTGCGGATGGCCGCGCGCCCCGCGCCGAGCGACTGCGCCAGATCCATTTCGATTAACCGCTCATTCGGGAGAAAGTCCTCGCTGAATGATGGCCTGGCGTAACCGCAGGTAGCATTCTTCATCGTTCAGTGTCATGAATCTCCGCTCCCTCGCTCTGGTGGCTCTGTGGGTGTGTCGCCCGACGTCGCCGCTGGCGTGCTGAGCGCGACCATTGGCGTGCCGTAGGTGTGAAAGCTGGCGATGGTCGGCGTCCCCCATGCCTGGCCTTTGGCGCGGTCGGCCTGGGTCCAGACGATTGGCTCCCAATCGGGATCGAAGATGAGGTAGCTGCCGGTCGCGATCTCGATGCGATTGCCGCCGGGTTCGCGGGTATAGAGGAAGAAGCCCTGCGCGATGGCGTGCTTGCCGGGGGCGAATTCGATGGCGATGCCATGTTCGAGATAGATATCCGCCGCGCGCAACACGTCCTCACGGTTATCAACCCAGTAGGCGATATGGTGCAGCCGCCCGGATGATCCCGTCGCGTCCAGCGTATAGACGACGTCATACGCTTTATTGGTGAAGGTGAGCCAGGTTCCCGCCTCGGTTCCATCGTCGAGGACGATCAACTCGGTAAGCCTCGCGCCCAGGTGTTCCCGCAGAAAGTCGCTGTTGGTCGCGGGCGTGCGCCCAAGGAAGTTGATGTGGTCGAGGCGCCGCACACCCACACCGCGATCTGGGGTGCGCTGCGGCTGATTCTTGAGCGCGGGCCGCTGGTCCTCGGGCGCGCGGTACTTTTCCATCTCGTAATAGACTTCCAGCAGATGGCCGTCGGGATCGGTGAACTGGTAGGCTTTCCCGTGGCCGGTGTCGCCCTCGATCCAGCCCCGGCCATGGCCACTGGCTTCGAGGGAGCGCGCAAGCCGCTCCAGCGCATGCGGACTGTTGGCGCGAAAGGCGGTATGACCGATGCCTGGCTGCGCGGACTCGGTCAGCTTGAGCGAGCAGAGTTCGTACTCGCCCCAGGCGCGTAAGAAGACGGATTGGCCGTGACGCGCCACCTCATGCATGCCCAGCACGTCGCGAAAGAACCAAAGGCTTTCCTGTGGCTTAGGTGTCAGCAGTTCGACGTGGCCGAGATGGGCAATGTCGTTCCGTGGTTCATTCATCACATTCATCGCATTACATCCTCCACGGCGCGAAGCTCAATGAACAGTGAGAGGTGGACACTTGGTCAACGGTATTGTTGACAATTTTGTAGACAATTTTCACGTGTTTTTATTGTAGAGGGTATGTCAAGCATGGAGTGTCGGCGGTCCCCCAAAAAATCTCGCCTGCGCGCAGGCGAGATGAATGCTGTCTTATGCCGCCACACCGAGAGGCAGCGCCCTTGACAGGCAAGCGTGTTCTTGGTTACAATTTAGAACATATTATCTATTTGACTCCCAACCACTTTCGATTGAATGCGCATGAGGGGGGAGCATGGACGATGACAGCAAGTTAGCAGGACGTGCGGCGCGTCCTCATCTCTCAGGCGGTGGATCGTCTCATCGGCGCCCAGGAGGCGGTCTGCGCCCCCAAATCCTGCATGCTATCGAGGACTATTGGCGCGAGCACAGGCGCCCACCGACGATCCGCGAGATTGGCGCGTTGGTAGGGATCAAAGCGCCCAGCCATGTCGCTCATCATGTGGCCATCCTCGAACGGGAGGGCCTCCTGCGCCGCGAGCCTGGCATAAGCCGGGGTCTCATGCCTACGCGGCCCCTCGGACTGGTCGTGCAGGGCACAATCGCGGCGGGTGAGCCAATCGACCTGTTTGACAGCGGCGAACCCGAGTTGCTGGAGCCTGGCGAACTGGCGCTCACGACGGCCTCTCTCGCAGCATCCACTGGAAGAGAAATCTACGCCCTGCGGGTGCGAGGTACCTCGATGATCGAGGAAGGGATCCTCGACGGCGATTACGTTCTCATCGCTCCTAGTTCGACCGTCGCGAGCGGGGCAATCGCCGTCGCCGTTGAGAACAGCGCCAATGGTGACCGTGGGGCGGCGACGCTCAAGCGTGTATTCATCCAGCATGATGGTGTCCAGCTCCAACCAGCCAACAGCGCACTCAATGCGCGGTTCATTGCCGCCGAGGAGTGGGATGCTGCGTGGAGCGTGCAGGGCACGGTTGTGGGTGTCTACCGCCGCTATGTATAGTACGCGGCCTTTGCCCAGTCTTAGCCGGAATCCTTATTACTCATCATTACTCATCCTGGCCCACAGCCGTAGACAGAAAAATCCCGCGCCTGAAGCATCAGGGCGGAATTCCTGTGGATTGCTCGACTCTTCTCGATAGCTCGGAGGCGACGACCGGATTCGAACCGGTGATGAGGGTTTTGCAGACCCTCGGAAGGTTCGGTTGCCACAAACCCGCTTCATTTCGCCCTTCGCGCCGACGGGGTAACGTCCCTCTTCTGTCGGGGGGTAATGGTCTCCCTTCCCGAGTTATCTGTAAGGCAAGATAAGCAACGTGAATTCGATACTGTTGGCGAACTCGAAAATGCGACATAGTAACTATCTCAGAACGCTGTCAGGTGCGGTAGACTGTGCTGTGGAAGGGAGTGATGATCAGGCAGGAGGTGAGGGATGGGGCGACCACGCAAGGTCCGGCCCGATTGGAACGCCATGGCGACGATCTGGACCGTCTCCGATGAGTTATGGGATGTGATTGCCCCAATCCTGGCGAGGCTTGATCCGCCGCAGGCGACGGGCCGACCACGCGTGGATGCGCGGCGGACGCTGGATGCAATCATCTTTCGGCTGCGCAGCGGCTGCCAGTGGAACCAGTTGCCGGAGCGGTTCCCTGATGATAGCTCAGTCCATCGCACCTTCCAGCGCTGGGTGCGTCTGGGCTTTTTCGAGTGCATCTGGGCCACGCTGGTGGACCACTGTGCCGAGTTGGGTGGGGTGGACTGGGAGTGGCAAGCGGCAGATGCCATGCTGGGCAAGGCCCGGCTGGGGGGGACCTCATTGGCCGCAATCCCACCGATCGCGGCAAACGCGGAGTGAAGCGCAGCCTGCTGGTCGAGGCGGCTGGCGGCCCACTGGCGGTCGTGATCGCTGGTGCCAATGTCCATGATACCAAGCTGCTCGCGGCGACGCTGGAGGCAGTTGTGGTGGCGCGGCCTCATCCGACCCGGGAGCGGCCACAGCATCTGTGTTTGGATCTGGGCTATGACAATCCGACCGGCGCCGCGGCGGTGGCAAGCCACCACTACATCCCGCACCTGCGCCGCATCGGCAAGGAGAAGCTCGATCTGGCCACGGGTGAGAAGCGGTTCCCGGCACGTCGCTGGGTCGTGGAGCGCACGCTGGCCTGGCTCTCGAAGTGCCGCGCGCTGCTCATCCGCTACGACAAGTACGCCGCCAATTTTCGGGGGCTGCTCCAACTGGCCTGCGCGCTGCTGTGGTTTCGCCGCCTCCATCGCTTGTCCCTTTTGAGATAGTTACATAGTACTAGAAAGGAAAGGTAGCCGGAAGCAAAGGAGAGATGGACCATGAGCTTGCCACGAGCCGACTTGGATTCTGTTCCCGAGGAAACGGCGCGAGTTGCGCATGCCGCATTTCCTGACGGCAACGTTTATCTCCGACTCCGCGATGAGTTGGGAACGCTCTTTGGCGATGAATTATTCGCTGCGGTCTACGCCCGCGAAGGGCGACCAGCGCTCCATCCCTGGCGTCTTGCCCTGGTCAGCGTCATGCAATTCATGGAAAATCTGAGTGACCGCCATGCTGCAAGCGGCGCGGGCGCGTCAGCAGACGCCTGAATTCCATGACGTGTATCGCGCACGTTGCGGGGTGGAAGGGACCTTCTCGCAAACCACCCGCAACACCGGCATGCGACGAGCGCGGTATATTGGGCAACGCAAGATCCATCTCCAGCATCTCTTCACCGCACTAGCGACCAATGTTCTTCGCCTCGCCTGCTGGCTTGACGGCGTGCCGTCTGCCCAAACGCGCACCTCACGTTTTGCAGCTCTTGCCGCTTAGTTGCTAGTTCGCCAACAGTATCGAATTCGGGATAAGCACGATACCTCCAAGCGGGATATGATGCGGTTTACCAAGATCACTCAATCGCGCAGTGGAGGTATCAGCATGAGTATACTCGACCTGGACGCCTTGTTTTGTTCGGTGGATGCCTTTTGGCGCACGTTTGAACCGCTCTGGGAGCGCAAACTGCTGGCCGCGGGCAAACGCCGTCGTCGGCGCGCCGCGGGCTGGTCTGCCGAGCATTGAATTGCATCACATTGAGTATGAGCCCCTCACGTGTCTACGACTACGCCGTAGTGGCCGCGGACTCCTGGCGGCGCTCTATGGGCAAGCGGCGCATCGCGCACCCTTTAAACTCCGAAACATCGCCACCCCAACCACCCACGATACAGGCGTTCATCGCTTCCACAGCTTGCTGGAAATTGCAGGCGCACGGCGAACGGCACAACAACCCGCCAGTACTGGCAGTATTGGTAGGTGGTGGTGCGATGAAGAACGTTGCGCGCTCCCTTTGGAGGCAGCAACTGGAAACGACAGGGCCTCAGTAAGCGGCGTCCCAAGGGGACGTCGAGTGGCGCCTGACGCTGTTGGTGAATGGTATTGGGCCGATCCAGAAGGCGCGGAGCACCGTACCGCGTTCTGGCTCGAATGGGATACGGGCACTGAGAGCAAGGCAAAGCTGCTTGACAAACTGAACCGATATACCGTATATGTGCGGCAGGAGCAGGGGAAACACTGGGCAGACGACAGTTATCAGTCGCCACTGCTGTTATTTGTTGTCCCAGATACAGAACGCGAGACATGGTTAGCGGCTGTCGCGCGAGACCTCGTTGCTAATTGGGATTCCTGGCAGCATGATCTAGAACGGGAATCAGACCGATTCGTGACTGCGCAGCCATTTCCTGTAACCGTTTACAGCACCACGATTGCGCATCTAGCCCAAGCAAGAGAAGGTCCTCTCAGTGAGACTTGGTTGAGTATTGCGCCAGTTCCGCTGGACTCAGCGGCTTTGCGTGCGTTGAAAATGGAGCGCATGACGACTAGCCTACTTGATAGTGGCAGTCAGACGGGCGCGAGGCAGAAACAAGAGAAGTCGAGCCAACCAGTCGCTCACCAGCCATGGCGCTCCCAATGCTCCGCGAGGAGGTTATCGCTCCGCCTGCAAGAGGTGTGGGCTACATTAACAGACTTTCGGAGTACCCAGCGCTTGATCCAACAAGCTGCAACTCATCAGCGATCCCAGACACCGACGGGGACGAGGCGATGTTGTCCGCTAGAATTACCGCCAGAGCAGTAGTAGCCAGAAGGCAGGGATACATTACGATCAACCCTTACTGGCTGGCTTAGCGGACCTAACACTGAGTGCGCCAAAGAGACACCGTTCGGTCGGTGAGAGACTTCCCAAGGGTTGAGCGCATGCTATACTGGTATTGATCCACTGCCGTCCCCACGCTCGTGGGGGTGAACCGTGGTCAGGAAGTCGACGTGGCATCGTCTGCAACGCCGTCCCCACGCTCGTGGGGGTGAACCGATCGGCACGGCGTGATAGCATGGCGGCAGAGCCGTCCCCACGCTCGTGGGGGTGAACCGACTGGCTGCGATAGCCTGGCAGATGATGGCAACGCCGTCCCCACGCTCGTGGGGGTGAACCGGCCGATTCCCAGCCGCCGTCCAGTCATTCAGCGCCGTCCCCACGCTCGTGGGGGTGAACCGCACCGGGCAATGGCGCCGTCTGCTGACGTGAAGCAGCCGTCCCCACGCTCGTGGGGGTGAACCGAGCAGCGCCAGCGTCGCCGGTCATCGCCCGCACGCCGTCCCCACGCTCGTGGGGGTGAACCGCCGATCGTCACGGCTGCGAGATCGCATCCGCCTGCGCCGTCCCCACGCTCGTGGGGGTGAACCGACGCCGAAGCGGGGCGTGGCCGTCATGAAACGCCGTCCCCACGCTCGTGGGGGTGAACCGAGCGACATGCCACAACGGATTGCCGGTCGCCAGCGCCGTCCCCACGCTCGTGGGGGTGAACCGACGCCGCTGGCGTCGTCGGCGCTGTCATGTCGCCGTCCCCACGCTCGTGGGGGTGAACCGCTGGCCGACGGCAAGCGCCAGCCGACGAGCAGAGCCGTCCCCACGCTCGTGGGGGTGAACCGTCAGCGGCGTGAATGGGCGCAACAGGCGGTAGCCGTCCCCACGCTCGTGGGGGTGAACCGCGTTCCCCATTACGTAGCCCGGTCGTGAGCGCGCCGTCCCCACGCTCGTGGGGGTGAACCGAACTGGGCAATCTACACCGCATGATCAAACGCCGTCCCCACGCTCGTGGGGGTGAACCGACTGCGCACGTATCAAGGCGCGGGTTGGGGCGCGCCGTCCCCACGCTCGTGGGGGTGAACCGCGGATGCGTGCGCTGCTCAGCCTGCATGCAGACGCCGTCCCCACGCTCGTGGGGGTGAACCGGCTTCGGTGAAGGTCGCAGCGGGATTGTCCGGCGCCGTCCCCACGCTCGTGGGGGTGAACCGGCGAATGGTGCGCCTGACTGGTTCGCGGCTCGCCGTCCCCACGCTCGTGGGGGTGAACCGGCAACACTGGCGCCGGTCGTGCGCTCGTGCGCGCCGTCCCCACGCTCGTGGGGGTGAACCGTTTACTCCGAAGACAAGTGCGAACACAACCGCAGCCGTCCCCACGCTCGTGGGGGTGAACCGGCGGTATCCGTGACCGGCTTCACGTTCTGAGAGCCGTCCCCACGCTCGTGGGGGTGAACCGGCATCTGGATTGCTGGGTAGTCCACCAGCGAGCCGTCCCCACGCTCGTGGGGGTGAACCGACCACATCCGGCAGCGTGATACCCGTCGCGATGCCGTCCCCACGCTCGTGGGGGTGAACCGTTGCACGGCTTCGTCTTCGAGCCACTACGGGCGCCGTCCCCACGCTCGTGGGGGTGAACCGGATTATCTGAATGCAGCAACAGTATGACAGCAGCCGTCCCCACGCTCGTGGGGGTGAACCGAGAAAGACCAGGATGACTGCCGCGTACTGCGCCGTCCCCACGCTCGTGGGGGTGAACCGGTCTTGTAATAGCACCAGCCGAGATACGCGGCGCCGTCCCCACGCTCGTGGGGGTGAACCGCCCGCACCGCGCTTTTGAGCTGCGTCGCAAACGGCCGTCCCCACGCTCGTGGGGGTGAACCGCAGAGAAATGCCGGATCGTCCCAGCAGCTCGCCGTCCCCACGCTCGTGGGGGTGAACCGGGGGCGATATACTGACAGACATATGAGAAGCCGCCGTCCCCACGCTCGTGGGGGTGAACTGGCGCGACCATGAAACTGTTGGTGTACTTGTCCGCGCCGTCCCCACGCTCGTGGGGGTGAACCGTGACTCACACACAAGCCGATGCGCGAGCGCGCGCCGTCCCCACGCTCGTGGGGGTGAACCGCCGATTTTCTGGCACGCAGGTTTTGCGGCCATCGCCGTCCCCACGCTCGTGGGGGTGAACCGAGCCTCAAGAGCCTCAATGAATGCTCGTGTGACGCCGTCCCCACGCTCGTGGGGGTGAACCGGCAAACGAGTATGAGCATCCTAGACACATTGCGCCGTCCCCACGCTCGTGGGGGTGAACCGTCCAAAGCACAGCGCGGTAATCGCTGCAAAGAGCCGTCCCCACGCTCGTGGGGGTGAACCGTAGCGCAGACGCTTTGCCGTAGCGTCGTGAATGCCGTCCCCACGCTCGTGGGGGTGAACCGGAGGCGCGGTGATGGCACAGCAACAGACAACAGCCGTCCCCACGCTCGTGGGGGTGAACCGGTGCAGGCGATGATGCCAGCAGCCGTCAAGAAGCCGTCCCCACGCTCGTGGGGGTGAACCAGCTAAGACCCGCCATATTCGGCGCGAGCTACCCCGCCGTCCCCACGCTCGTGGGGATAAAACAAAACTGGCGAAGGCCGATAACTATGGCTCGAAGCCATTCTCACATTGTGGGTGGATCGTGGTACAATTGGTTCAAGCTAGCCAGATACCTTCACCACATTCATTGATAGGTAGCGCATACATATCCCCATGCCTATGGGGGTGAACCGTGTAGGATTTGCGGTGAAGAGCGCGTCCCCACCCCCGTGGGGGATATCGAGCATACAGTCGGCTGATTACTTCTGCCGCTCTGCCGCGTCAGGCACTACCAACCGTACTTGATAACTTGACAAGCACAACGACGAAGTGTAGCATTTGAGGTAAAGGAGATATTATAAGCAATCGGTATCTCTGAGAAGGGCTGCTGTGCTGGATGATTCATCCAATAAAGTGTCCTCGCGCATCCGTTGGTTCGTCGAAGCCATCGTTGTGCCGATCATGATCGCGGTCGTCATTGCCCTCATTCAGCGAATACGCTGATCTTGCAGGTATGTGAACTGGTCCATGTAGCTCGTTCCATACGTCGCCATTCTCCCACCCTGCTTGCGTCATCGCTGTGAGACTGCATAGAAGTACTATTTACACGTCAGATGTCTTGCATCCACCGTTCACCTCATAGGATTGCAATATGCACGATGTATGCATACATCAGTTTTTCGCGCTTTCTTCGGCAAGCGAGATCATTGCGTTTTTTGCACGAATCGCCTGCTATCCTTGCTCTTGATGAAGGGGGCAATCATCCATGAACAACGACGAACGCCGTTTTGATCGCCGACTCGCGCGACTCGATGACATCGAACGGCGGCTGGCGCAAAATCCCAACGGTCTAACCACAGGCCAATTAGCGAGACACTACCGCGTTAATCCGAGCACGATCTACCGCGATATCAGCATGCTGGAAAGTCGCGGCACTGGACTGATCCGGGAAAGACGCCGCTGGTATCTTGATCACCGGCGCTCACTCTACAGCGTCAAATTCACACAACACGAACTCGTGGCGATGTACATCGCCACGCGACTGCTCGTACGCTACAGCGACGAACTGAACAATCACATCTCCAGCCTGCTCGGCAAACTCGCCGACACGCTACGGTCACGCTCGCTCCTCGTCGCTGAGCACATCGCAGAAGCCGCTGCCATCGCCGACGAACAACCTCCCCGCCCAGAATTCATTCATACGTTTGAGGTCTTGGGTCGAGGCTGGCTCGAAGGGCGAAAGATCCGCTTCACCTACGAATCCTACACCAAAAGCGAGAGGACGCATCGCACCTTCTGTCCCTATTTCATCGAGCCTTCGGGAATCGCCTACTCGCTCTATGCCATTGGCCTCGATGAACTGCGTGGCGGCATCCGCACGTTCAAACTTGACCGCATTCGTGATGCCGAACTGCTCGACGAGCGATTTGAGCGACCATCCGCGTCGCAACTGCGTGCCGAGCTCACGTCCGCCTGGGGGATCTGGTCCGACGGCGAGGCGATCAAGGTCGTTTTACGCTTCACACCTCACGTCGCCCGACGGATCCACGAGAGCTCCTGGCATCCATCTCAGCGTCTCGAAGACTTGCCCGATGGCTCGTGCCTCTTCACCGCCCATATCGGCAGCCTTGTCGAGTTCACCCCCTGGGTACGCCAATGGGGCGCGGATGTCGAGGTGCTGGAGCCGACCGAACTGCGCAATTCCATCATCCGTGATTTAGAAGCGCTTCTGCACGTCTATTCCCAATCTTCTCGGGTGACGTAACCTGCCCGATAACCCTTCCGGCGCACAGAAACATCTTCCCACGCCTGTGGGATGAACATTTCGCTCACGTACGAAATACCTTGCCTGAAAGGAGGGCTTCATGTCCGCGCCTTCATCCTCAAACGGAAACCTACAGTGGTGGACACTCTGGGCCAAATGGTCCTCGCAGTTGAAAGGGACCTGGCATCCGCTGCTTTGCCACTTCATCGACGTCGCCATGTGCGCCGAGGCGATGTGGGATGATGTGCTATCGCCTGCCTGGAAAGGACAGCTTGCCGACCGGCTGAAGCTCTCTGTCGAGGACACGCGCGCCTGGGTCATCTATCTCGCGGGCCTGCACGATCTTGGCAAGGCCAGTTCTGGCTTCCAGTTGCAACTGCATCTGCCTCACATCGAAGGGCGTCTGCGCGCCGCCGGGCTGAATACGTATCCAGGGCAGGAATGCCCCTGGGTTGCGCATGGACTGGTGAGCGCGCTGGCCCTGCGCGACTATCTCCCGGCGCGTTTTGGCTTTGAGCCGTCCGTCGCCAACGCCTTTGCCATTGCGCTCGGCGGCCATCACGGCGTTTTTCCTCTCGCCAGCGACATTCCCGGCGAATCAGAGGTCAAGGTGGGCGGCAATTCCTGGCGATCCGCACGTATCCAGTATGCTGACTGGTTCGCCCAACTCTTTGAGCTACCCGCGACCCCGCCAAAGTCCTGCGATCACGAGGCCGCCGTCATGTTCGCAGGTTTTGTCTCCGTCGTCGACTGGCTCGGCTCCTCGGAAGAGACCTTCCACCACGGCGTCGCAACCCCAGATGGCCAGCCGACGCAGACCCCGCCGGAGTATCTGAAGCACGCCCGCACTCAGGCCCGCGGCGCCTTCAAAATCCTCGGCTGGACCGGCTGGACGCCTTCGAACATTCCGATACCCTTTACTACTATGTTCCCTGCTTGCCAGCCGCCACGCCCGGTACAGCAGGCGACCATCGCGCTTGCCGAAGAGCTTGACGCCCCTGGTCTGGTCATCATCGAGGAGCAGATGGGTGAGGGCAAAACGGAGGCCGCCGCCTACCTTGCCGACTCCTGGACGACGCGCTTCGGCCAGAATGGCATCTACTTCGGGCTGCCAACCCAGGCCACCAGCAACCAGATGTTCACCCGCATCAAAGATTTTCTTGAGCAGCGTTACCCTGCCAGCGTCGTCAACCTCCAACTCCTGCACGGCCACGCCGCCCTCTCAGCCATCGTGCAGTCCCTCAAAGACGAATACGCCAAACGCACGCGCCTGCTGGATCTTGCCGACATCGAGGATACTGAGGATGGCCACCCGCACAACGGTGGCGTCGTCGCCGCTGAGTGGTTCTCGTCGGGCAAAAAAGCGATTCTGGCCCCCTTCGGCGTTGGCACAGTAGATCAGGCAATGCTCTCGGCCTTGCAGGTCAAGCATTTCTTCGTCCGCATGTATGGTCTGACGAGCAAGACAGTCATCATCGATGAGGTGCACGCCTACGACACCTACATGTCGGAAATCATCGAGCGGCTGCTGGTCTGGCTTGGCGCGCTGCGCGTCCCTGTCATTCTGCTCTCGGCGACGTTGCCCTCGTCGCGCCGCCTGCGGTTGCTCGACGCCTACCAGCGTTTTGGGGCCAACCCCATCAGCGCGCCTGCGGAGACCACTGCTCCCAGCTGCGAGCCAGCGCCGACGCCCTATCCGCGCATCAGTTGGGCAACGCCTGCATCGCGAGGCGCGCGCTCCATTCCGATTGATCCCGCCCGGCGGCGCACCGTCCAACTGGAATGGGTGGATGGCCGCCTGCCCGCCGAGAGCGAGCCGTTTGCCCTGGGTGAGCGCCTCAAGCGCGAGCTGGCCGATGGCGGCTGCTGTGTCGTCATCTGCAATACCGTGCGCCGCGCCCAGCAAGTCTATACTGCCCTGAAGCCGTACTTTCCCGCGACGGAGCTTGATCTCTTCCATGCCCGCTATCTCCTCAAAGACCGGGCGGAGCGTGAGAAGCGCGCGCTTGGCCAGTTCAGCAAAGATGGGAGGAAAGACGGGGAGCGGCCTAACAGGGCAGTCCTGGTGGCAACCCAGGTGGTGGAGCAGAGTCTCGATCTCGATTTCGACCTGATGGTCAGCGATCACGCGCCGGTAGACCTGCTGTTGCAGCGCTCTGGACGACTGCATCGCCATGCCGGTAACGTCCGCCCGGCCAACCTGCGCGTGCCACGGCTGCTTGTCATCCAGCCAGAATCGTTCAGTGCGCCCGACGCGCCGGTCTTTGATCGCGGCAGCACCTATGTCTACGATGAGCATATCCTGCTCACGAGCTGGCTGAGTCTCCGCAACCGCCCGGTCTTGCAGATCCCCGACGACATTGAGCCGCTGATCGAAGCGGCCTATGAAACAACTGACTGCCCTCCGCATCTCTCGGCTGAGGCGCAGGATGCCTGGAAAGATACCCACGACAAGATGCGGCGCGAGCACGAGAAAGACGCGGAGGAGGCGAAGAATCGCTACATCAAGCCACCGGCTGCCGGCCTGCCACTCGCCGAGATCGCCGCTTTCCCCAAGCAGGAGGAAGATGCCGACCTGCACCCGAAGCTACAGGCGCTGACGCGACTGACCGGGCCGACGGTTGCGGTGGTCTGTCTCTACGGCACGGCGGAGCGCCCGCTGCTCGAACCCGGAGGTACGGCGATCTTGCCCAAAGCCAGGCCTGATACCGTCACGGCAAAGCAGTTGCTGGAGCATAGCGTCTCGCTCAGCGATTCGCGCGTCGTCCATACCTTGCTTAAGCTGGAGCCGCCTAAAGGGTGGGCCAAGTCTTCCGTCCTCAACCATCACCGCGGCCTCATCTTCGACGAAGCCCACACGGCGCGCGTCGGCGGGTTCGTGGTGCATCTGGATGACGAACTGGGCATCGTTATCGCCGAGGAGTGAGCGCGCCAGCCACCGCATATGTCTCCTTCATTTTGTGTCTATTGCGTCCATACCAGCGCGAAAGGAGGGTTTCTTAGCAGTTAGGGGTCTTTGCGTAACAATCACAGGGTTCTGAAAGGAAAAACAACGTTGCCTAGCTTCAATCTGCTTGACAGGGAGTGGATTCCCTGCATGCTGAACAATTCTGGCCCACCAACCTATCTCGGCATTCGCCAGGTTTTGTGGCAGGCCCACCAAATTCAACAGATCGCCGATCCCGCGCCCACGGTCACGGCAGCGCTCCATCGGTTGCTGCTCGCCATGCTGCACCGCAGTCTCAACGGGCCGCGGAGTCCCGCCGAGTGGGGCGCAATCTGGCGCGTGGGATCGTGGGATATGGCGTGTATCGCGGCGTATCTCAGTCGATTCCATGATCGCTTCGACCTCTTCGACACCACCCACCCGTTCTACCAGACGACTGGCCTGACCAATCTCCACGCAGTCAACCATATCGCACATGTTTGGGCGTCGGACCGCAATCGCCCGCTACTCTTCGATCACTCGCTGCCTGAGCGTGGCATGACGCCTGACGTCGCCGCGCGCTACCTCATTGCGCAACAAGGCTTCTCGGTGGGGGGCATGTTCACTACGAACCCTGGCGAGCCCACCGCGGCGAAGTTTGCCCAGGGAAGCCCGCTGCTCAAGAGCGCCGTCTGCCTCGTCACCGGCAAGAATCTCTTCGAGACGCTGATGCTGAACTGGCATCTCTATAACCGCGAGGCCGAGCAGCCCTTCGCGTTTCGCGGCGACGATAAGCCCGCCTGGGAGCGCAATGAACCAGTCACTTATATTCCGCGTCGGCCAGATGGCTGGGTGGACCTGCTGACCTGGCAGTGTCGCCGCATCCTGCTGCAGCCTGAGACATCCCCAGATGGGCGCGTCATGGTGAAGCATGCGGCGCTGATGCAGGGGTACCGCATCCCCGACTCGTTCGATCCGCATATTCGGAGACGATGGTCGCCTATTCCGTCTACAGGAATGCCTCAGCGGGTAATCCCTGGCTGCCGATAGGTCTCAACCCCAACAAGGCGATCTGGCGCGATAGCCACGCGCTCTTCCAGTCCTTCGATGCCGACCATTCCCGGCCACGCATGCTGAACTGGCTGGGAACTCTCGTTGCCGAGGGCCAGCTTCGGTTTGCGCAGAACTCGAAGGCGGTTCCGATCAGGATCCTTGGTATCATGCCCGACCAGGCCAATATCGAGGACTGGCGCACGGAAACGCTGACCTTGCCGCAACTTTTTCTGGACCGCCCCGAGATTGCCGAACGGGCCACGGAAATCCTGCGCCGCGAGCTGGAGTATGCCGAGCACATGGCGCAGCTGCTGGAGCCGCGGCTGCTCAGCATCCCCAATATGGACAAGAAGCTCACCGTCAAGGGTCCCAGCCCGATACGTGTCCTCGCCGATGAACTGCTGAGTCCAGGCGAGCGCGACGCTGATCCCAAAGCGATTGGCGCGCTCGGGCGACACATCAGCCCGGTCACCAATTACTGGGCCGTACTCGAAGAACCATTCCGCGCCTTCCTGCTGGCCCTCGCCGACGATTTGTACCTCAACGAATTCGGCGACCTTGCCGAGCGTGGCGATGCGGCGCGCGTCTGGTCGGAGGAAATTGACCGGGTGACTCGTCGCTGCTTCGACGAGGCGGTCACTGGTCTGGCGAACTCCGGCCGGGCGCTGCGGGCGGCGGCGCTGGCGCGGCAGCGGTTCAGACTGTTTTCCTCTCGCCTCAGCGAAGCCCACAAGGCGCTGATCCCCACATCACAGGAGGTCGTCAATGACAGCAGCCAAGCCAACTAAGGCATCCAGACCCTACGCGCCAAATATGCCGACCGACCACGAACGAGCCTTTGTCGAGCATCTCATCCGCTTGCTTGGCCCTGAGCATGTGGCGCCGGGGGCCAAGGCCGACGGGGAGCCAAAGCCCAACCGCGCCGCCCTCGCTGCCCTCCGCCGTGGCCTGGGCAAAGAGCCGGGTGAAGCGGCAGAGATGTTCCCGTATGTCATTCCGTGGTGCGGCAACGAGCCGGAATACCGCCAGAACGACTATTTCCTGGTCGCGGCGCTCTTTGCGTCACATCAGGGAAGAAGAGGTCCGCATGCGGCGGTCAGCGGCGTTCAGCGCAACAGCCTCGGCGGCTCCTTCGAGTTGCTTGCCAAAAGAGCGGAGAGCGGCAGCATCGAGAAGCGCTTTGTCGCGCTGCTCAACGCCTCGCGCGAGGATTTGACGGCGCATCTGCGCTACGCCATCTCGCTGCTCAAGGCGCATGAGATCGGCGTGGACTGGGCGCAACTGCTCCACGACCTCAGGGGGTGGGAGTGGTCTGGGCGCCCGGTGCAGCGGCGCTGGGCCGAGGGCTACTGGTATGCAGACTAGACTACTGGCGCCCAGCTGGGGGCGAGCGTAACGCCACCAGCTAGCTGACAGTAGTCGTCACACCCTAAAAACCGGCATTCCCAGTAGGTATTTTTGACCGAAACAGCACACACCAGATTGGCAGCAATGTCTGCCCGAAAGGAACACACTTACTATGTTGCTCGAACTGCATCTGCTCCAAAACTTCGCGCCGTCCAACCTCAACCGCGACGATACCGGCTCTCCCAAGGACTGCCAGTTTGGCGGCTATACCCGCGCGCGCATTTCCAGCCAGTGCCTCAAGCGCGCCATCCGCACCGACTTTAAGGCCCATCCACAGGTCATCCCCGCTGAGCATCTGGCCGTCCGTACCAAGCGCATCGTGGAGGCCGTCGCCGACCGCCTCGAACAGCGTGGCAGACCCCGCGAGCAGGCCATGCAGGTGGCGACAGCTCTCGTGAAAAGCACCATTGGCGTCGATGACGCAAGCGCCATGACCAAGTACCTTCTGTTTGTCTCCCAGGGTGACATAGCCGCCACAACCGCGATCGCTGAAACGCATTGGGACGCAATCCTTGCGGGAACAGTTCCGGCGGAGGCAAAGACAGCATTCAAGAACGCGCTCGATGCCAGCCGCGCTGTTGATCTGGCGCTTTTCGGCCGGATGGTTGCCGACCGGCCGGAGTCTAACGTCGAGGCGGCGTCGCAGGTGGCCCACGCGATCTCCACCCATGAGGTCAGCACGATGTTCGACTTCTATACCGCCGTGGACGACCTGAAGCCGCAAGATACCGCTGGCGCCGATATGCTCGGCACAGTCGAGTTCAACTCGGCGTGCTTCTATCGCTACGCCAATATTGACGTGACCGCGCTGGCGAAGTCGCTCGATCCTGATCTGGCGCGCCGCACCGTCTCGGCCTTCATTCATGCCTCGGTCAACGCCATTCCGACGGGCAAGCAGAACAGCATGGCGGCGCACAATAAGCCGTCATTTGTGATGGCGGTTGTTCGTGAAGATTCGGCCTGCAATCTGGCCAACGCCTTCCTCAAGCCTGCGCGCCCAGGTCGTGAATACGATCTTTGCCAGGCGTCTATGCGCCAGCTCGATGAGCATTGGGGCAAATTGTCAGGGATGTATGGCACGCAGGGCATTCGCTGGATCGGCATTGCCACGATGGAGTCGGAAACGCTGAAGAACCTCAGTGTGTATCAGGTTGCTATCAGCTCAGACGGCTCGCAGATTGCCGCACTTGCCAATCAGGCGGTCTCGGCGGCGTTTGGCTCGCCAACCACGCGATAGAAAGCGGTTACCAGACGATGAGCACTTTACTGCTCAGGCTCGAAGGTCCCATGCAATCGTGGGGCATCCAGAGCCGATATGGGCGGCGTGACACTGGCCTGGAGCCATCGAAGAGCGGCGTAATTGGCCTGCTCTGCGCCGCGCTGGGCCGTCCGCGCGATGCCGACCTGAGCGACCTGGCCGCGCTCCGCATGGGTGCGCGCGTTGATCGCCCTGGCATGGTGGAGTCTGACTACCACACGGCGGGCGCAAAGGATGCATTGCTCCCCAACTATGGTGTCGCGGCTTTTGGGGAGCAGGACGGCAAGACGACAGGCACCGTGCTTTCGACGCGCTTCTATCTTGCCGACGCGAGCTTTCTGGTGGGTCTGGAGGCGTCTACTGCAGACCAGGAGACGCTACTGGCGCGGGCCAACGATGCTCTGGCGCAGCCTGTCTGGCCACTCTTTCTTGGGCGGAAGGCGTTCGTTCCCGCTGCTCCGATTCGGCTACGCGACGGATTGCGCCCAGAGCCGTTGGAGGAAGCGCTGAGGACATATCCCTGGCTAACGGCGCGTGATGGCGAACAACATTGGCGCGAGCCCGCGCGCGTGCGCCTCGTCATCGAAGAACGCCAACCCACAGGCGAGTCGCGGATGGACGTGCCTGTCTCGTTTCTACCGCTTGATCGGCGCTATCAGTCGCGATTCGTGCGGACAGAATTTCTGTCACGGCCTGCCGAGGTTGCGGGTTCTGCCTCACAAACTGAACAAACTCAGGAGTAATGCGATGACTGCAATGAATATGTTGGGGAGTCCGAATACGTCGGTGGGCAGTGCGCTCTATCTCTCCCGACTACATCTCGCGGTGCGC
This sequence comes from uncultured Chloroflexia bacterium, assembly GCA_963718915.1. Taxonomy (GTDB): domain Bacteria; phylum Chloroflexota; class Ktedonobacteria; order Ktedonobacterales; family JADMIN01; genus DAHUXT01. The sequence goes on from CAVRAI010000001.1 coordinate 169,947, forward strand.
AACCGATCCGTCCAGGCGGACTTGGCCGATTGCCATGCCATGCACCGCCAACTCTTGCTTGCCTTCCCGAACCTGGGTGGCCTACCAGATGCGCGTGACCATTTTGGTGTGCTCTATCGCGTTGAGGTAGCCAGTAATCATGTCGACCTGCTCATCCAGTCCAGCACAGCGCCAGACTGGTCACGCCTGCCAGACGGATATCTCCGAGATCCCGACATCGCCATCAAGCGCGTGGATCCGCTCTATGCCGTCATCACCGAGGGCCAGCGTCTGCTCTTCCGCCTCCGTGCCAACCCTACCAAACGCATCAGCGACCGTAACACGGCCCAGGACGAGCGCTGGCGTGGCAGACGAGTTGAACTCCGCCGCGAGGAGGATCAACTATCCTGGCTACATCGCAAAGCGCAGCAGTCGGGCTTCGCCCTGCTTGCCGTCCGCACCCAGATCGGTCACGACCCAATCGCCGATGTCCGCGCGACTGGAACGGCTGACCGAGTGATCAGCAGGTCACATCGCCTGACGTTTGCCTCGGCCACCTTCGAGGGCCGCCTGCGCGTGATAGACCCCGACGCCTTCCGCCAAGCCTTGTGGCAGGGTATCGGCAGTGGCAAAGCTTTTGGCTTCGGCCTTCTATCTGTGGCGCCAATCCCGGCGTAACTGGGCTGGCCTTTACAACTGGCGGCATATCAGTTTCACGGCAGGTTCACGGCAGGTTCACGACAGGCGTCCGCAATGCTCATTCGATCTGGGGCGCCTGCCGTTCTTAGCTCTCCCTCCCCACAACGGTGGGGGTGAACCGCCGATGCAGACCCAGTTCTCGACGATCACTGTTGGATATCCTCATGTGCATGGGGGGACAACTGTGTCCTGTATTCTTACCCCAGAAGGAGGCTTCTCCCCATGCGCGACTTGCATCTCTTGCCCAAAATCCGGGACAGCTGGAGCTACATCTACCTCGAACGCTGCCAGATTGACCAGGAGGCCAAGGCCATTGCTGCCCACGATCTCAACGGAACCACCTCTATCCCAATCGCAACCCTTGCCCTGCTTATGCTCGGTCCCGGCACAAGCATAACGCACTCCGCGGTCCGAACGCTTGCCGACAATGGCTGCTCTATCGTCTGGGTTGGCGAGGCTGGCGTCCGCTGCTACGCCCAGGGACTCGGGGAGACCCGCTCCGCTCGTCGACTCCTCCGGCAAGCGCAACTCTGGAGCGACCCAGAACAACATCTGGCCATCGTCCGCCGCATGTACCAGATGCGCTTTCCCGAACCCCTTGACCCTGATTTGACTCTGCAACAGATTCGCGGCAAAGAAGGTGTGCGCGTGCGCGAGATGTATGCCAGAACCAGCGAGGAAACCGGCGTTGCGTGGTCCGGTCGCTCCTACCAGCGAACTGAGTGGTTCTATGCCGATCCCGTCAATCGAGCGCTCTCAGCCGCGAACAGCTGCTTGTATGGGATCTGTCACGCTGCCATCCTCTCGGCTGGCTATTCACCGGCATTGGGCTTTATCCACACTGGCAAACAACTCTCCTTTGTCTACGATGTCGCTGACCTGTACAAAGCTGAGCTCACCATTCCCGCCGCCTTCGCCGCAGTGGCCGAGGATGGTCCCGGTCTCGAATCTCGCGTCCGCCACAAGTGTCGCGATCTCTTCCACGAACAACGCTTGCTGGCGCGTATCGTCGGTGACCTCCAGTTTGTGCTGAATGGCGATCCGAACACCGAGCAAGCTGATGAAGCCAGCGACGACGAGTTTGCCGCCGATGAAGCGGCTCCTGGCGGTCTCTGGGATCCTGACCAGGGCGTCGTGGCAGGTGGCGTTGACCATTCGCTTGATCAGAGCGCCACAGAAGGACAGGCAGACGTATGACGGTCATTATCCTCCAACGTGTTCCCGTCAGCCTACGCGGAGAGTTGACCCGGTGGCTGCTGGAGCCACAAACAGGGGTCTTCGTGGGCCGCCCCTCTGCGATGGTGCGCGAGAGACTCTGGGAGCTGATCTGCGATAAACTCAAAGGCGGCGCTGCCCTGCTAATCTACCGCTCAGATACCGAGCAAGGTTTCACCATGATGGCCCATGGTAACACCGCTCGCACGCTGCGAGACTTCGAGGGGTTAACGCTCGTGGTACACTAGATTTTATCCAGTGCTGTCCCCACGCCTGTGGGGGTGAACCGGATGTGCGCACGGATCATCGCTGAGCGCTGGCGCTGTCCCCACGCCTGTGGGGGTGAACCGAGCGAGCGACTGTGACAGCAGCGATCTCGATGCCGCTGTCCCCACGCCTGTGGGGGTGAACCGGTCGATGCCTATGCGCCGTCATCCGCTCGCGCGCTGTCCCCACGCCTGTGGGGGTGAACCGGTATGCGCAGCTATCCGCGCAGCCATCGCAGCGGCTGTCCCCACGCCTGTGGGGGTGAACCGGACGCATGGCACAGCGTCGAGCGATCGCCGACGCTGTCCCCACGCCTGTGGGGGTGAACCGGCGCTACGTCTGGCGACGGCGCGCTGCGCCGCGCTGTCCCCACGCCTGTGGGGGTGAACCGCAGCGTATCGGCCAGTCATGGCAGCGCTACGCGGCTGTCCCCACGCCTGTGGGGGTGAACCGAGCTGACGATCGTGCGACGTCGCGATGCTCGGCAGCTGCTGTCCCCACGCCTGTGGGGGTGAACCGCACGAGCAGCTACGCGTTAGCAGCTGTCCCCACGCCTGTGGGGGTGAACCGACGTAGTCGACGCGACGATCGCAGCTGTCCCCACGCCTGTGGGGGTGAACCGGCGCATCGCCGTCGATCGCGCCAGATCGCTGACGGCTGTCCCCACGCCTGTGGGGGTGAACCGACAGCTCGAGTCGGCGATACGCGGCCAGCGACGCTGTCCCCACGCCTGTGGGGGTGAACCGATGCGCGTACACCGCGACAGTCGCCGTCACACGATCGCTGTCCCCACGCCTGTGGGGGTGAACCGGCGACAGTGCGGCGCTGGCACGCGTGCAGCTGGCGCTGTCCCCACGCCTGTGGGGGTGAACCGGCATGCACGGGCTGCATAGACGCGCTGCAGCATGCGCTGTCCCCACGCCTGTGGGGGTGAACCGGCGCTGCGCGCACGTGCGCGCATGGCGATCGACGCTGTCCCCACGCCTGTGGGGGTGAACCGACGCGATGCGCAGCTGCATGCGACGTACGCAGCGCTGTCCCCACGCCTGTGGGGGTGAACCGTGCGACGTCAGCGACTGCCGATGCGACGGCCAGCGCTGTCCCCACGCCTGTGGGGGTGAACCGCGACGTGCGCAATGTTGCCGGCGCATGCGCTGCCGCTGTCCCCACGCCTGTGGGGGTGAACCGCGGCACGCAGTCATGCGCGCAGTTGCACTGACGCTGTCCCCACGCCTGTGGGGGTGAACCGCAAGCGTCGCGCTGATGCGACGACATGCTGCAGCGCTGTCCCCACGCCTGTGGGGGTGAACCGTCAGTGACGTCATGCTGCGTAACGCGCTGACGCTGTCCCCACGCCTGTGGGGGTGAACCGCGGCGTAGCGCATCAGATGACAGCCGATGCGTCGCTGTCCCCACGCCTGTGGGGGTGAACCGGCTAGCTGCAACGATTGCCGATGGCATCGTGAGGCTGTCCCCACGCCTGTGGGGGTGAACCGACGCGCATGACGACGCGCACGGCACGCTCGCGACGCTGTCCCCACGCCTGTGGGGGTGAACCGACGTGACGAGCTGCCAGCGGATGGCCACTAGCGCTGTCCCCACGCCTGTGGGGGTGAACCGGACCGGCTGCACGCCGTGACAGCGCCAGCGGCTCGCTGTCCCCACGCCTGTGGGGGTGAACCGACCGCAGCGCCATCGAGCCGCAGTGTAGCGATCGCTGTCCCCACGCCTGTGGGGGTGAACCGATGAGCGCTGCTGTACAGCGGATGCTGGCAGTGGCTGTCCCCACGCCTGTGGGGGTGAACCGAGTCGTCAACGGTCTGCGCGCCGAGCCTCGATGCTGTCCCCACGCCTGTGGGGGTGAACCGCAGCGCGTGAGCATGATGGCGAGCGCGACGTGCGCTGTCCCCACGCCTGTGGGGGTGAACCGCAGCACGCAAGCGGCTGCGATGACGGCGTCAGCGCTGTCCCCACGCCTGTGGGGGTGAACCGACGCACGGCCACGCAAGCTGGACTGGCGAGGCGCTGTCCCCACGCCTGTGGGGGTGAACCGACGCGATGGCCAGCGATGGCTGACCACGCAGCGAGCTGTCCCCACGCCTGTGGGGGTGAACCGATGTGCAGCGCCATGTCGGCAGGTCCGATCTGCATGCTGTCCCCACGCCTGTGGGGGTGAACCGGCGGTGTCGAAGCTGTCGCGAGCTGGTCAGTGCCGCTGTCCCCACGCCTGTGGGGGTGAACCGACAGTGCGCGATCAGCGCATGAGCGCGCGACTGCGCTGTCCCCACGCCTGTGGGGGTGAACCGATGCGTCAGCGCGTGCGCACGGCAGCTGGCGACGCTGTCCCCACGCCTGTGGGGGTGAACCGCAGTAACGCGTCACGTGACGCCGCTGAGTCGCGCTGTCCCCACGCCTGTGGGGGTGAACCGACGACTGCTGACGCTGGTGCGATCGCGACACTGGCGCTGTCCCCACGCCTGTGGGGGTGAACCGGAGCACGGTACGCGTGAACGCGTGCAGCGACTGGGCTGTCCCCACGCCTGTGGGGGTGAACCGCGATGCAGCTGGCGCGATCTAGCGCTGCGCGGCTGTCCCCACGCCTGTGGGGGTGAACCGGCGATACGCTAGCCATGGCGGCGTGGCCAGACGCGCTGTCCCCACGCCTGTGGGGGTGAACCGACGTAGGCAGCGTGCATGCGACGGCGTCAGCTGCTGTCCCCACGCCTGTGGGGGTGAACCGGCACGTCGCCGCAGGCGTACGTCAGCGCGATCAGCGCTGTCCCCACGCCTGTGGGGGTGAACCGGCCGACGACGCGCCCGAGCTGCCATGATGCGCGAGCTGTCCCCACGCCTGTGGGGGTGAACCGCACGGCAGCGTGCGATCTGAGCGATGCGCAGCGCTGTCCCCACGCCTGTGGGGGTGAACCGACGGCGTATGCTCGGCTACGTGCCAGCGATCGAGGCTGTCCCCACGCCTGTGGGGGTGAACCGGTCGTGGACGAGTCGCCGCTGACGTCGTCGCAGCGCTGTCCCCACGCCTGTGGGGGTGAACCGCCGATGCGCTAGCGACACTGCGCAGGCTGACGACGCTGTCCCCACGCCTGTGGGGGTGAACCGCGCTGACGCCGTGCTCGACGCGGCTAGGAGCGCTGTCCCCACGCCTGTGGGGGTGAACCGCGCGATGCACGACTGCGCATGAGGCCAGATCGACGCTGTCCCCACGCCTGTGGGGGTGAACCGCATACCATGACGCAGGTCGCAGACTCGCCAGCGCGCTGTCCCCACGCCTGTGGGGGTGAACCGCAGCGCTACCGATGCATCAGCGACGGCAGCCGCTGTCCCCACGCCTGTGGGGGTGAACCGATCCAGCATCGCGATCATCCAGGCGATCGAGCGCTGTCCCCACGCCTGTGGGGGTGAACCGGCGATCCTGAGCTAGCCAGACGTGCCGGCGCGCTGTCCCCACGCCTGTGGGGGTGAACCGGCCACGCAACCTGCGTACCGCCGCTGTCAGCGGCTGTCCCCACGCCTGTGGGGGTGAACCGGCGTCAGCAGCCGTCGCGATAGATGCGTGCGACGCTGTCCCCACGCCTGTGGGGGTGAACCGCCGTGACCAGCGCGATGCAGCTCGCGGGCTGTCCCCACGCCTGTGGGGGTGAACCGCGTAGCCAGCGCGATAGCGGCTCACGCCGCTGTCCCCACGCCTGTGGGGGTGAACCGTAGTCGCATGACGCTGGTACCGGCGAGACGCGCCGCTGTCCCCACGCCTGTGGGGGTGAACCGCCGATGCGCTGCGTCCGTCATCGAGCTGTCCCCACGCCTGTGGGGGTGAACCGCCGATCGCTGGCACTGCGCCGATAGCCGACTGCAGCTGTCCCCACGCCTGTGGGGGTGAACCGCGCAGTCGGCTGCACTAGCGCGGAAGCTGACGCGGCTGTCCCCACGCCTGTGGGGGTGAACCGGTCGAGCGCGCACGGCATGAGCACTATCAGTGCTGCTGTCCCCACGCCTGTGGGGGTGAACCGAGCCCGTGGCATCGACGAGTGCGTCGACTAGCGCTGTCCCCACGCCTGTGGGGGTGAACCGATCGTGGCAGCGCTGGACGTCTAGCGCGATCGCGCTGTCCCCACGCCTGTGGGGGTGAACCGAGCACTGAGCCAGTCGCCGTGCATACATGCTGCCAGCTGTCCCCACGCCTGTGGGGGTGAACCGGCGATCGATCAGCGGCGTCACGCGAGCGCTGTCAGCGCTGTCCCCACGCCTGTGGGGGTGAACCGGCGTCCATGCGGTACGAGCACGCCGGACGGCGCTGTCCCCACGCCTGTGGGGGTGAACCGTACCTGAAGCGTACCGCATCGCCTGCGTAATGGCTGTCCCCACGCCTGTGGGGGTGAACCCGTACCTACGCCCCGGCTTGAAGTTGCCCCAGTTTGAGAGACAGGTGACGATTAGGCGACAACCGCTGTTTGGGTAGCCCACCTCCGTTCATACTCCACTGGGGAGAGATAGCCCAGCGCTGAATGCCGCCGCTGGCGATTGTAGAAGACTTCGAGGTACTCGAACAGCGCGGTACGGGCCACGAGGTGGGTTGGGAACGGCTGACGGGCCAGGAGTTCGCACTCCAAGGTCGCAAAGAAGCTTTCAGCCATGGCGTTGTCGTAGCAGTCCCCCACCGCCCCCATGGAACAACGGATACCTGCCGCCTGACAGTGTTCGCCGAAGAGCAGCGAGGTGTACTGACACCCATGGTCGGAATGGTGAATAACGCCCTCACCTGGCTGGCGATTCCACACGGCCATATCCAAGGCTCCCACCACCAGCTCCGTGCGCACATGCGCCGCCATCGCCCAGCCCACGACACGGCGACTGAACACATCGAGGATGACGGCCAGATAGAGGAAGTCCTCCCGCAGCGTGGGCACGTAGGTAATGTCGGCGATCCAGAGCTGGTTCGGCTGGGTGGCGACGAACTGGCGCTGCACCAAATCAGGGGCCACCTCGGCCTGCGGGTCGCGCTGGGTGGTGTGTGGTGTGTGGAACGGACGGTGACGGTAGACAGCCCACCAGCCCTGCGGTGCGCATCAGGCGCGCGACGCGCTTGCGCCCACAGCGCAGCCCCGTGGTGGCCAGTGCCGCATGAATGCGTGGCGCCCCGTAGGTCTGGCGACTACTCTGGTGAATCGCGCGCATCTGCGCGGTCAACTGCGCGTCCGCCTGCGCCCGCGCCGAGAGGCCACGCTGGCGCCAGGCCCAGTAGCCGCTGGGCGAGACGCTCAGCACCTGGCAGAGGCGCACGACCGCATGATTGGCCTTCTCGCGCTCCACGAACTCGTAGGCGCTCACTGGGGTGAGGCGCTCTCCTGCGCGAAGAAGGCCGCGGCTTTTTTTAGGATCTCGCGCTCCTCCCGCAGGATGCGGTTCTCGCGGCGCAGACGGCGTAGTTCCTCGTGCTCGTCGCTCGTCAGCCCATCGCGGCGTTTCTCCTCATCTCGATCGGCGTGTTTGAGCCACAAGCGTAACGTCTCAACGCTCATGCCCAACTCACGGGCGATCACCGTCTGCGGCTTGCCGCTGGTGCGCACTAACTGGATCGCTTCAGCGCGAAACTCAGGCGGATACGCGGACTTCCGTTGTGTCATCAGGATCACCTCCTGGGGACTTCACCCCCAAGTCTACCGGTGTCCATCAAACTGGGTCAACTCCAGTGGCCTGCGTGGTCGAACTCAAATAGCATGAGCGACCAGGTGGGCATGCACAGCCACCACTGGATGGACGCTCCAGCTCAACATGAGAGTTGCCGCCATATGTCGCAAATGATGAAAGCGGATCTTCGGCGTGATTAGCTCGGGATGAGCGCGAGGACACGCAACGGGCTGCCCGATCCACCCACGATCTTAAGCGGCGCGGCGATGACCACGGCCCCAGTCGGAGGCAATTGATCGAGATTGATCAGGCTGGTGATGCCGAATTTGCCCGCGCCGTGCATCGTGGTGTGATTGGGGAATGGGGGATCGAAGGTTCCAGCCTGCCCGGCGTCCGTCCCGACGGTCTCCACGCCGACGCCCAGCACATCGCGCTCGCGGGCGAGAAACTCGGAGCACTCTCTGGCGAACCCCGGCGAATGCGCGCCATCCTCGCGCACGTTCAGGAAGTCCTCGCGGCTCGTACGCGCGCTCCAGCCGGTGCGCAGCAGCACCCACGCCCTCGCCGGGATGCGCCCATGCTCCACCTCCCACGCCTGGACACGATCCGGCGTCAGCAGGAAGTCGGGGTTCCGCTCCACCTCCGCCGTCACGTCGATGACACAGGCGAGACCGATGAACTGGCGCGGCGGGATGGTGTCGGTCGCGTTATCCGGCAGATCCTTGCCAGTCACCCAGTGGATGGGCGCGTCGAAGTGGGTGCCTGTGTGCTCGCCCAGGTGCAGAATATTCCAGTACCAGGCTGGGCCGCGCCCGTCATACCGCGATATCTCGGTGAGGGTTAACCCTGGCGACGGCGCAAATATCGGTGGCAGGTCGATCACTGGCGTCTCTGGCCCAAGGGGAGTGGTGAGATCGACGACGCGAATCCGCCCGGCGTTGAGTTCCTCCACGAGCTGGGATAACACGCTGTTCTGCTGCCCGTTCGCCATGTTCGCCTCCCTTGCCTATCTGCTGTCGCTGCTTCGTGCGAATTCTGATCACGCATCCGCCGCAGTGGGTAATTGGCGGAGCGTGCCGGAGCCTGACGACCCCGGCTAATGGTCTGATGCGCTAGCGCGCTGCCCCAGCGCCTCCAGCGCGCGCTTGAACTGGAAGCGATTCTCCAGTAGCGGCAAATCCATGTGAAACGATTTCGGCCCCACCGCATCGACCTTCGAGACGATGGTTGTCAGTGTCTCGCCCGCCAGCGCATCCGCGACAGCCTTCTTCAACCGTTTGGGCGTGTCCGCCTCTTCCACTCGTGGAATACCGCTGGCCCGCGCAATGGCCGCCAGATCAGTACCCGTCGCGGTGGCGGTGGGGAAGCCGCCAACCGAGAGCAGGCTCTCATTATCGAAGACAATGTGCAGCAGATTTCCCGGCCGGTAGCGCGCCAGTGTGCTCAGTGTACCCAGGTTCATCAGCAGCGAGCCATCGCCATCGAGGACGACCACCTTCTGCTGTGGCAGCGCGAGCGCGATGCCCAGCCCCATCGAAGAGGCCAGCCCCATCGCGTGCTCCAGGTAGAAGAAGGTGGGACGATGGCCGAGCGTGTAGAGTTCCGCCGCGACCGCGCCCATGATCGTGACCACGATGCGGTCTTCCAGCTCAGGATAAATCGCCTGCAAGGCGTCCGCGCGCAGCATGGCTACTTACTCCTCCCACATCAGCTCGCGCGTCAGCAGCGCCGCGACCGGCGTGAGCGCCGCGTGCGCCAGCGTCTGCGCGTCTCTGAGTCGGCGCGGGATGTCGCGCGGGTCCGCCAGGGTCCAGGTGGGGATGCCCAGCGCCCGCAGGATCGGCTCCGTCACCATGCCCCCCTGCGTCTGCCAGGGGTCGCGCTCGCCCATGTGGCCACGGTAGCTGATGAGCATGAGCAGGGGAATCTTGTAGAGCAGCGCCAGCGAGACGATGGGGTTGATGGCCGCCAGGAAGCCGTGGTTCTGCATCAGCAGGGCAGAGCTGACCCCGGCCAGGTGCGCGCCCGCGGAGACGCCAATCGCCTCCTCCTCCTTGGCGACGCGCACGAGTGTCATCTCGGGGTCTTCCTCGGCCATACGGATGAGGTGGACGAGCCAGGTCTCAGGCAGGGCAGAGACGATCTTGACGTCGCACGCTTTGAGCGCGTCGTAGATCAGCTGAGAATTGGTAACCGAAACAGGCATACGCCGCTCCCTCGCTAGCAGTCGCGCCAACCTGTTAGATCGCTGGCAGTATAGCACATGCGCCGGAAGCGAGCAGCGCCAGCCAGTAGGAGACTCGCATAGCGTGATGATTCCCGCAGATGACAAGTCAACCATCGGTCAAAACGCCTTCAACTGCCATTCCAAATTATTTGGCATAATCGATAGTAGGAGGCACTGTGTGCTTGACACTCTATCTCCTATGAACTATCTGACTGCAAGCGACAGAGAACATATGGGAAGGGCTGGCGATTCATATGCATGTAGGCAGTAATAGCCAAGGGCATTCGTTCTATGAGTGTTTTGTAAGCTCAACCTCGGTGGATTTGCCTGCTTATCGGGAAGCCATGCGTCGGGCGATAGAGACGCTCCGCCAACATCCGCTGATGATGGAGGACTTCGGAGCCCAGGACGGTGATGCTACCGTTGTCTCGACTGCAGAGGTAGCCAACGCAGATATCTTCCTGCTTGTCGTGGCCTGGCGTTATGGCCATGTGCCCAATGGCGAGACGCGTTCCGTGACCCACCTAGAATATCTGGAGGCTGTACGCTTAGGCAAGCCGCGCCTCGTCTTCCTGGCCGCTCCTGAGACGTCCTCACGCGACGACATTTTCCCCTTTGCCACGCGCGACAACCAATATGCTGAGGCGCTTCAGGCCTTCCGGGAGTCAGTGGAGCGGGACAGAGTAGCGGCGTACTTTACCTCTCCAGAGGAGTTGGAGCGCGCTGTTATCCGAGCGCTCAGCGGGTATCTCCGCACCCATGTTCCTGGCCAGGATATGAATACTCGACCGCAGCTCGACTTGCCACTTCCCCGTGATGTGGTAGACCGCGATCTGCTCCCAATGGGCGACCGCGCGGCTGCTTCCTTCAGGTATTTGAGCGATCCTATCCAAGAGCAATTTGATGATGCCCAGACTTTGCTTTCGGCTGCGAGTCAGGGTGACGGCCCAAAGTCCGGCATCATAATCTATGGCGAGGCGAATGCAGGTAAAACTCGCATGGCCCTCGAGGTTCTACAGGCCACATTGCCGGATTGGCCTGTCCTTGTCTGGAGTGCCTCGACACCGATTGAGCGCGAGCCTAGCGCTGCCGTCCTCCAAGACCGCAATCTCGTCCTCCTTCTGGATGATCTGCCCTATTTCGTTGCGGCTACATCTAGTGGATTGGGACCTCCTGCGCCGGGGCTCGCTGATGCCGCGGCACGGTTGCGCACTTTGATACCATCGCTCCGCCAGCATCTGCATAGACTTGTGATAGTGGCTACTTGCCGCATCGAGGGCAAACTACGCGTGCAATCTGGCCTCAATTGGCTGCTAGATGAATTGGCCGAGGTGAGCATCCCTACATTTGCAAGTAGTGAAGAGGCCGAGAATATCAAGTCTCTATTCTCTGCCCAAGATGCCCCGTCAGCTGAGCAGTTCGACGGTACAATCGGTTCCTGTGTCTTGGGTTTGCGAAAGAAGCGCGAGCAATACGCGGACTTCGTCGCGCAGGGCAGTCATGCTGGTGTTGTCCTGCATGCCATGAAGTTACTCAATATACATGGTATTCGGGAGCATACTGAGACGCGTATAAGACACATCTGTTCCGGCGTATTTGGTGAGCGCGCCGTGGTTGAAGAGGAAAAGATATGGCGCGAGGTAGCTGCGGAACTTATTAGACTTCAGTTCGTTACCCAGGATATTGGGGAGGAATCGGAGGAGCCGACGCTCACCATTCGCAAGGACGCTTATCTCGATCGTGCTGTCATTGACTACCCATTTGAGGGCCAGCGATACCAATTCGAGCAAGACCGACGACGGCTACTCGACGTATTAGTTGGCTTACAAGACGGGTCGGCACTAATTTCCGCCGTCGCAGCCTTCATCGACTATGCCCAGTATCACGAAGCGTTAGCTGTCTGCGATCGCGTCATCGAATTTGATCCATCCAACTTCTTGATATGGACACTAAAAGCGTATGCGCATCTTGGGCTTCACGACAATGAAGTCGCCGCCGCCGCCGCAGATCGTGGTATCGAGATCGAGCCAGAGTTTGCATACCTTTGGCTCATTCGTGCGGGCGCACTTATGGAACTCAAGCAGTATGAAAATTCGCTTCGAGCGATTGAGCAGGCTCTTGCAATGGAACCCGATCTTGACGAGGATCCGCTTACCCAAAGACCACAAGTCGTAGCCTTACTTGGGCTTGGTCGAAACGAGGAAGCGCTGCTGGTCGGCGAGCAGGCTGCCAAACTTCATTCAGATGACGTTACTTCGTGGTTGTTGTATTCGAAGGCCTTGATCAGTACCGAGCGGTTTGTGGAGGCGTTAGAGGCAGTCGAGCATGCTTTCCGGTTTATCCCGGAGATTCAGGCAGGATGGGCAGAAATAGGAAAGTTCTTAGATACATTTGGTCTCCCGCAGGCGACTATTGATACTTTCGAGCAGGGAGTTGCAGAGTTTTGGCTCACGAAGGCTGCAGCACTTGGAGGACTTGAAAGATACGAGGAGGCGCTGACTGCTTGTGATGAGGTGTTCAGTCGGTTACCGGACAATGGCCCACTCAACGGCGCTACCTGGTCGATCCAGGCGTTCGCTCTGAATGCCCTTGAGCGCCGTGACGAGGCATTGACCTCTATCGAGCGTGCCCTAGAATTCAACCCCGCTGACACCGATTCGTGGTCAGAGAAGGGGGAGATTCTGGCCTCGCTAGGTCGCTATGATGAGGTAATACAGGCGTACGATGAGTTACTGCGCCTGGCTCCGGACAATGAGTCTTGCTGGGATAGTAAATGCAATGCTCTCGGAAGCTGGGACGGTGGGAGGAGGCGTTAGAGGCCTATGAGCAGGCGCTCGAACTAGACCCAGACAATGCGACATATTGGGTTGACAAGGGCGTTGCTCTGGCACGCCTGGGACGACCTCCAGAGGACCGGCTGGCGGCCTACGATGCAGCGCTAGCGCATAACCCAAACGATGCCACTGCATGGAATAATCGCGGCATCACTCTTTACGCCCTCAAGTGCGGCTACCCGGCCTCATTCTCCTTGCAGCCACCCTGACTACGGCTGTGCAGTCACTTGCTTCTTTCGGCCTCGGTGCAGTAAACACACCAAGCCATTTGCTCACCATGCCCCTCGGCAAGGTAGTCGTCAGTCATCCACTGCCTAGCGCACTCGTGGTAGCTGCCTGCCTGCTGCTTGCGCTTTTCAGTCACTTCCTAGCGCTCCGTTCCAATCCATCCGACAGTTCTGCCGCGTTGAGCGCTCACGCATCGACTGGTATTGAACCCACCGAACGCAGTGTGAAGTAACCAGTAACAGGACTTGCCTGGACATAGGTCGCTAACGTTGTTCTCACGGTTACTCCATCTCCACCGTATGGACCTAGACTGGTAGTGACTGATCTCACCCGCCACCAGTTCCAAGCATTCGCCTCATGAAATTTCCTCTGCCATGGTGAACGCTTGCCGGCGAAGGCCGCTTCAGGCAAGGCATCCAGCGCCAATCAACAAGAGGCGCATGCGATGGTTCGGATGGTCAGGTAAATTCAAAAGGAGAAGATGAGGAAGGAAAAGGAGCGCGAACCATGGCGATCAAAGAGGGCTGGCGCGGACGCTTCTTCGAGGACTTCGCTGTAGGCGATGTCTACCAGCACCCGCTGGGGCGCACGGTCACCACGACCGATAACCTGTGGTTCACGCTGCTCACACAGAACACCGCCCCGATCCACTTCGACCACCATTACGCGGCCCAGACCGCGTTCGGCAGGCCGCTGGTGGACTCGACCTTCACGCTGGCGCTGGTGACCGGGCAGAGCGTCACCGATATCTCGCAGAACGTCTTCGCCAATCTCGGCTGGGACGACGTGCGGCTCCCACAGCCCGTATTCGAGGGCGACACGATCTACCGAAAAATCGGGCTGGGCCTTGGCTTGAGCTACGGACAGAGACGGGAAAAGCCGATAGGGCTACTCTTGACAGGCAAGCGCTTGTCTCCTATACTGGCCACATGAGTTATCGTACGATAGAAGTTGTGTGGCTCCCACGCACCAGCGCCGATTGGGCCACCTTCAGCGCCAGCCGCCAAGAGGCGGCACGGCTCTGGAATGATCTGGTGCGACGCCATCATCGTCTTCGCCGCCTGGCGTGGAAATGGCCCAGCAAGGCGCGCTGGCAACGCTGGGCCATCACCCCCGCGCGTCGCTATACTGGTTTGTCCGCGCAATCCACCCAGCAGATTATCGGCGAGTTCTGCGAGGCCGTGGACTCGTGCCGCCAGTTGCGCAAGAACGGGCAGGCAGAGGCGCGCTATCCATGGCGTTTGCGCCGTTATCACGATATCGTCTATACCAACCAGGACGCGCGTATCCGCGACGGGTGGCTCATCCTGCCCCATGGCGCCAGTGGCACATTACGCATTCGTCTGCCCAGTACCATTACCCTGCCCGGACGGCTGATTGAAGTGCGCTTGTCGTACGGCCTCGTACGTCTGATCTGCGAGGTACCCGACGCGCAGCGCCCCCAAGCAACTGTGATCGGTGTGGATCTGGGGGTGAATACTCTGATCGCTGCCACGGATGGGCGAAAGGTCATCCTCATTAGCGGGCGCGCGGCCAAGGCGACCGTCCAATACCGCAACAAGCGGCTGGCCAGCATCCAGCATGCGCAAGCAGGCAAATCCAAAGGCTCGCGTCGCCACAAGCGCTTGCAACGCCGCAAATACCGGCTGCTGGACAAGACAGCGCGGCGCATCCGTGATCTGTGCCACAAGGCCACGCGGCAGGTCGCCGAGGCGTTCCCCGGCGCGCTGTGCTATGTGGGTGAGCCGTTCAACGCGGCTGCCCGGCGTATCGGACGAGTCCAGGCTCAGCAAGTGAGTACGGCGTGTACCCGCAAACTCATCCAGCAACTTGACTACAAGGCGGCTGGGGTGATCACCCTCGGCGAAAGCTATTCCTCGCAGACGTGCCCCGTATGCGGGGAGCGGAGCAAGCACCGCAGGATTTACCACTGCCCCACGTGTGGGGCAACGGCCCCACGGGATGCTGTGGGTGCAGTCAATATCCTGTCCCTCGGCGTCCATGGCGCCATGCTTCCAGGTCGCGCTATTCCACAGCGCATCAAGTATCTGCACCCTTGGTGCAGTAGTTCCGGCGGACACCCGGCACGTAGCTCGGCCTAGCGTGCTAGCCGAGAATCCCCCAGATTTAACTGCGGGGAGTGTCACAACCAGGATGGCGTCGTCGTCATCACGTTTCAGCGCACGATCATGGTCTACAAGCGTGGCCATGCGCCCGAAATCCCTCGGCTTGGCCCAGTGGAGAGCCAGTGAAAGCCATCTGATTGCCTCCCCGGCACGCACCCGAGTGTCTGGGTGGCGATGATCGAGGGCGGTTCGGTTGGCATCCGAGGCGTGGCAATATGCCAGGTCGATACTTCATACTGGCGAGGAGGCAGCAGCCATACACGAGATAGCGGCGAGAAACAGAGAGGGGCGATACGATGAAGGTGAAGATGATCTTACCCGCGCTGACCGAGGCGCTCAGCCCCTACTTCCGCCCCATCAAGTATTCGCTCTTCCCGCCGCTCGGCCTGGCGACGCTCGCGGGCTATCTGGACGCCGACGACGAGGTGACGCTCCAGGACGAGCATGTGGAGCGGCTCGACCTGGACGACGAGCCAGACCTGGTGGTCATCCAGGTCTATATCACCTCGGCCTCCCGCGCCTATGCGCTCGCCGATCACTATCGCGCCAGAGGGGCGTACGTCGCGCTGGGCGGGCTGCACGTCACCTCGCTGCCGCGGGAAGCCGCCCAGCATGCGGATAGCATCTTTCTCGGCCCCGGCGAGGACACCTGGCCAACCTTCCTGGCAGACTACCGGGCAGGACACCCGGCGCCAGTCTACACATCGACCGTGCGCACACTGCAGGGTATCCCACGCATCCGGCGCGACCTGATCAAGCGGAGCCACTACCTCGTGCCTAACTCCATTGTGGTATCTCGCGGCTGCCCGCATGTCTGCGACTTCTGCTATAAAGAGGCCTTTTTCAAAGGGGGCAAATCGTTCTACACGCAACAGGTGGACGACGCGCTCGGCGAGATCGCGCGGCTGCCCGGACGGCATCTCTACTTCCTCGACGATCACCTCTTCGGCAATCCACGGTTCGCGGCGAGCCTCTTCGAGGGCATGCGCGGGATGGGGCGACTGTGGCAGGCGGCAGGCACGGTGCAGTCGGTGGTGCGGCCGGGATTATTGGAGCAGGCCGCCGCGTGTGGTCTGCGCAGTCTCTTTGTCGGCTTCGAGACGCTCAATCCCGCGAACCTGCGGGAGCAGCGCAAATACCAGAATCTCAACCGTGACTACTCCGCCGCCATCCGTCGCCTGCACGACCTCGGCGTCATGGTCAACGCGAGCTTCGTCTTCGGCATGGATGAGGACGACGTGAGCGTCTTTGATCGGACCATCGAGTGGGCCGTTAGCCAGGGCATCGAGACGGCAACTTTCCACATTTTGACGCCCTATCCCGACACCGCTCTCTACAAACGCATGGAGTCGCAGGGACGGCTGCTCCATAGCAACTGGGACCTCTACGACACGCGCCATGTCGTCTACCGCCCGGCCAAATTGACGCCCGAGGCGCTGGAGTCGGGCTACTGGCGCGCGTACCGGGACTTCTACCGCTGGAGCGCGATTGTGCGCGGGGCAGGCGCCCATGAGCGCTGGGGCGAACGCTTGCGCCATGTCGCCTATGCTGGTGGCTGGAAGAAGTGCGAGCCGATGTGGGATCTCATTATCCGCGCCAAACGCGCATCAAGCATGCTCCCGGTTCTTGAGACGGTGCTGGCGGCGTTCGGCTCGCGTCGCCCACTGCGCGAAAGCGCCCCCGAGCCGGAGACGCTGCCTGTGCCTGTGCCTATACCTGAGCGTTGCGCCCCCTCGCCTGATGTTGCCTGATGTTGCCTGATGTCGCCTGATGTCGCCTGATGTCGCCTGATGTCGCCTGATGTCGCCTGATGGACGTTGTGGAGAGGATCGAGCCGAGAGACCATACCTCTGAGGGCGGAGATGGTGTGGGCTGGCGTTGCATCCAGCTGAATTGGGGAGAACCCGGACTGGTTGATTCCAGCCCGGGTGAATCGCTGGTGGCTTACGGCTTCAGTTCGATCAGGCGCTCTGCCAGCGCCTCGCGGTGACCCTGGGCATTCAGGTCGAAGACTGGCATTGCCGGAGTGGCGCCCTCCTCCTCGATAATGAAATCACAGTCAGCGAAAGGGTGGCCACACTCCTCCAGCAGGAGCGATAGATCGCCAGGCAGGACATAGACATCGAGCAGATCGGAATCGATCAGCGTCGTGGCGACGATGTCGATTAGCTTCTCGGCCATGTCAGCCTGATAGCCCTCCCGCACGAAGCGTTCGAGCAGCTTGTCGAGGGCGCGCTCGCCTTCATAGCGCCGTCGCCGAATCTCCTCATTGCTATAGCGCGCACGATAGCGGCTCCAGTGTGACGGATCGAGCGTTGACTCCGGCAACAGGTGGGCTGACTCATCGCCATCGCCGGTCGGGACATATTCCAGTTCTTCCGGGATGCGCAGATGGCGAAAGAAACAAATCGCATCGCCGAAGTCGGCAAAGTAAGTACACCATTCACCCATCGGAATCGCGCGCGCGGACTCGAAGATAACACACGATGTGGGCGACAATCCCTCATCCCATGGCGCCACTCTGCACTCAGGCGTCATAGCATCCTGCCAACGCTGCTGGTACTCTGCTAATGTTCTGCTCATGGCCAATACCTCTCATCGAAGGTGGAGCGGCGAGAACGAGCTGTATCCCGCCCGTCGTCTTCCCGCTACGGCAATGTAAGACCAGCGCCCAATGCTGGTCGTGGCGGCATTTTTCAGGCACACGCTGGTACCTGTCGTGTCCTCAATGACACATGATCTCACGTCGAATCATGCCAAGCGCCACATCTGCACATCTGCTGTATACCGTATTTGACGCAGCGCACTCGCTCTAACTCTAAGGCTGTTTCGACCTGTCCGATTCATTCGACCCAACACCTAACAGGACAATCGCGATCAACCATCGGCGCTGCTCAGGCGCTTGCGCGCGCCAGCAGAATGGTCGGCGACTCGGCTTCGCGGGCCGGTACGTGATTGCACGCGCCCAGCCGGTACTTCATCTTGCGAGCAATGGAGCGCAACCCCCGCCGGTTACGGTAGATGGTGATGACATCTCCGTCTGAGGAGACGATCACAATCGAGCCTTCCAGCCGCGATACCCAGCTCGCGCGGCGGTCGCATGGGGGAATATCGCGCCGACCAAGAAAATAGAACAGTGCGCCCGTCCGCTGGATCATCCGGCCATGTGCCAGCACATAGTCCACCGCGTCTGGCGCCACATTGCGGCGAGCGCTCCGCCTGCGCGCATGTCGGGTAAACGAGGCGACACTCGATCCCAGCCCCTGTTCTGTGAATGAACCTCCCTCCTCCAATACCTCCATCGTGTCCAGCACATCACGTACATCCACCATACCCATCGTGCCCTGCCCACTCTCATCTCTCACATCTCTCGCGCCGGTTTTTGCTCTTGCCGTCTATGGTTTAGATGCGTCATTCGCGGACAAAAGCGGAAATGGGGTAGAAGGATCTGCGATTTTTCGTGGGAACAGAGGGCGCTGGCGGCTGCCCTGCACACCGTCTTTGTCGGCCAGCCCTTCTACCCAGTCCCTGCCTGGCCTGCTACCGCGCCAGTTCATACGCGGTGAGAAGAGACATCTGCGCATACTATCAGAAAAGCTTACAGAGCAGAGGTGCGAAAATGAATGACCGAGCCATCGCGGGAGAGTTTGTGAGCGAGACATTCGACTACGACGGTGGTCGGCAGGTTACGGTGTATGTCCCGCCAGATCCGCCTGAGGCAGTCGTCTTCGCTGGTGACGGGCAGAGGATCTCGCAGTGGGGCCGGTTCCTCGAGGCAGCCGACGTACCGCCGACGATGATCGTCGGTATACATGGGCTGACGGACGAGAAGCTGCGACTCCAGGAGTATTCACCGGTCTTTGACGCTGAACGGTTCGCAGCACATGAGCAGTTCTTCGTGGAAGACGTCCGCCACTGGACAGCGTCGCAGTTTGGAGTAGCCCTGCCCACTGAACGCACCGCGGTGTTCGGCGCCTCGGCGGGTGGAGAACTCGCGCTCGCTCTTGGGCTCCGGCATCCCGACGTTTATGGCGCGATCTTCTGCGCCTCGCCGGGCGCGGGCTACCAACCGGCCGAGGTGATGTCGAGTAGGATTCCGCGCACGTACCTTGTTGCCGGCACGCAAGAGCCGTTCTTCCTTGAGAACGCGGCGAGGTGGGCGGCTGCGCTGCGCGCTGCGGGCGCCGACGTCGTCATGAAAGAGCGGGTCGGATCGCACGGCGGCGCGTTCTGGCGAAATGAGTTCCCGCTGATGGTGGCGTGGGCGTTTGGACGCAAATAGAATACCTTCTACGTAGCAGGAAATTGCTGAAGAATTCGTAGCAGGTCAGCCACTCTATCCAGCCTCTGCCTGACCTGCTACGAAATACCTCCGTACAACGTGTCGGGTAAACCAGCCGGAGCCTGCCAGGGAATAGGCTGGGGATGCGGGAAATTCGCCGTAGCATTCACGCTACGGTCTGCCTCGCCTACCGCGACATATGGTGTTCGGAAGAAAAAGTGAAAGTTCATAACGATCCAGCGCAGATCCCAAGTGACAACAGCTCAAGCACATGTGGTGTCAGTTGCTCGTGGCGGCGGGTATTGGGCTGGGATCGGCGCTCTCGGGGTCGGATGGGCAGACATAGCAGAAGGCGCAGGCGGCGCAACGACGCTCATTGGGGCGTGGCGCGAAAGCACCGGCGACGATACCCCTCGCCGCTTCATCCAGTTTGTCCAGCTTCGAGCGGCTCTTCCGCTCTGGGTCAAGATAGCGTTCGGCGGCTTTGCGCGCTTCATCGGTGACATCGCGCTGATGCCGTGGATCATACGAGTCCGCCGAGTCCGCCGAGTCCGCCGACGCATCATCCAGCGTCCCGCTAGTGTAGGCAAGGACGATCCGTACCGGAACTCCAGGGTGTTGCTGTTGATACGCCAGATAGTAGAGCGGCAGGGTCAGATCGTCTTTATGGGCGTCGCGGGGACGCCCGGTATGCAGTCGCACCAGGATGGTCAGCGGCGCGGCGCCCTCACCAGAGGA
This sequence comes from uncultured Chloroflexia bacterium, assembly GCA_963718915.1. Lineage (GTDB taxonomy): Bacteria > Chloroflexota > Ktedonobacteria > Ktedonobacterales > JADMIN01 > DAHUXT01. The sequence goes on from CAVRAI010000001.1 coordinate 190,185, forward strand.
GATGCTACCGTCGATCTCGCGGTCAGCCGTCACCTCGACGACGCAGTGCTTCAGGTCGGCCTGTAGTGGCTGCGCCAGCCGCACCCGCTCGGACGCCGCCACTCCCTCCGGCGACGTGATCGCCCGCCACTCTTCGCGCAGAATAGCCTCCGCAGCCTGCCGATAGAAGTCTTCGTAGGCATGCCCCGCTGGGCCGACCTCGTCCCAGAGCGGTTGAAGTCGCGCCTCGGCGGCTTTCCAGTCCGCTCCGGGGCTGGCTGCCTGGACATCACGTAATGTCCGCGCGCCCTGGCGGATGAACGCATGGAAGCTGTAGACAGCCTCTCGCGCGGGATCGCGAAAATCGTGGATGCGCAGGTATTTGTATTGCAGTGGACATTCCAGATACTGGTTCAGGTCGTGCAGCCGGAAGACTGGCTTCTCGCGTGGCGATTGCGCGGGCGTCCGCTCAGACACAGGCGCCGCAGCGAACGAACCATCGCTCTCGCTTTCGTCCTCTTCGTCGTCGTTCGTCTCCTCGAAGGTGGCGGCGACGGCCAGCAGACGCTCGCACTCCTCGTCGGAGAGCAGCGGTTCGGCGGCCTCCCAACCCGGCGCGCCATCCATGAGCGCCAGCAGCGATGATCGCTCCGCCGTGCGCCCGTTGCTATAGCTGGCGGCGCGACTGAAGGCAACGATATCGCGCGCGCGGGTGACGCCGACGTAGAAGAGGCAGCGCTCCTCCGCGTCACGCTCGCCGGGTGTATCGCCATCGCGAAATCCGGGCGGCGCAATCTCTTCGCGCCCAGGCCTGCCCGCCGGAAACTGGCCGTGCGCCAGGTTGGGCAGCAGCACTACCGGAAATTCCAGCCCTTTGCTCTGGTGCAGTGTCAGGATATGGACGGCATCCTCATTTCCAGCCGGGACAGGCACCGCGACATCGGTTGCCCGCAGCGCGCGCAGATAGTGCAGAAAGCAGGTCACTACCGGGACGGCCTCGTCAGGTTGCGCGGAGGCAGGGGCAGCGGATGGCATGACATCGGCATTGGGCGCGGGAGCGAGCGTATCGGGTTGCGCGGCGCGCGCCGCCTTCCGATGGCGTACCGCGCGGCTCAATCGGGCGCGGAACTCTGGCTCTGCCTGCCAGCGCGCGTCGAAGCGCCATGCCAGCCGCACCAGTTCGCCGAGCGCCGCCAGCGCCTGGCTCGCCTGCCCAGCGGTCTCCAGGCCAGGAAGCGCATCCTGTCGCTGTGGCGCATCCTGGCCATCGGCGACGCGCGCCAGCCGCCAGGCATATCCTCCCGACAGCAGCAGAAAATCCGCCAGCTTGGCGCCCACGAAGGAGCTATTGCGCAGTCCTGTTGCAATTTCGCCCAGCCGGACGAGTCCGGCGCGTGTCGTCGGCGCGAGCGGCGGAATCTGGCCAAGCATGTGTCCGTCCCGTAGCGCGCCAGGGAGCGCGCGCTGCTGGATTGAGAGATAGCGCGCCGTGGCGGCAAGCTCATTCCCTGCGGGAGCTGAGCAACCAAGGGCGACCAGGAGCGGAGCGGAGCGCAGGACTCCGCGCGCATCTGGTCCCGCCGCCAGTGTGAGCAGCATCAGCGCGTCCTTCACCTCTGACCGCTCGAAGAAATCGCCAAGCTGGCTGACGGGTACGCCTCGTCTGGTGAGGATGGCGGCGATCTGGCGCGCCTGCTTGTGCGTGCGACAGAGAATCGCCTGGTCGCCATAGCGATAGTCGTGCACATGGAAGCGCTCGATGGCCGCCGCCAGCCCAACGCGCTCGTGTGCCGCGCTGGCGAATGTCTCCGTGCGCAGAATGGGTTGATGGGCGCCGTCGCCACGCGCCGGTTCCAGGTCGAGCGGTTGCAGCGCCTCATGCAACGCGCCTGTGGATGGGACTGGGGACAAGGAGGTCGGGGCCAGCCGCGCCAGCTGCGTCGCCATCGCGGAACCGAGCCGCACAATGCCTGGCACAGCGCGATAGCATCGTCGCAGCCTCAGCACACGCAGATTGGGGTAGCGCTCCGCCAGTCGCGGGAGATTGCCCGGTGAGGCGCCACGAAATCGATAGATCGACTGATTCTGATCGCCCACCACCCAGAGACCGCCGCCAGCGTCGCCCGCGATCAGCAGCAGCAATTCGGCAGCCGCGCGGTTGGTATCCTGGAACTCATCCACGAGAATCTGGGAATAGCGCCCACGTACGTGGGCCAAAACGGCGCGATTCGCTCGCAACAACTCGACGGCGCGTTGAATCAGGCCGCCAAAGTCCACCAGTCCGCGCCGACGCAATGCACGATCCCAGACCGCATAGGCCGCGGCCCGCTCGCGCGCTCGTGCAATCTGCTCATCGGTAAATGCGCCATCTGGCGGCTGAATCTTCCGGCTCTGCCTTTTCCGCGCGCTCCCTGGCGATTCGATCTCCGTTGATGCGTCTGGCGCGGGCATCCGCGGCATCGCATCCACCAGCGCCAGGTAGTCCATGGGGGTCAGCAGCTCGTCGCGCGCGTGGGAGAAATCATCCAGGAGCGTGCGCAGGTGCGCGGTGGGATTGCCCAGCGAGCGGTAGTAGTGCAGTGGCAACTCGCCGAGCAACCCCTCCATCAGCAGGAAGGCGTTCGGCTCGTCGAGAATGCGGAAGTCGGCGGTGAGTTCGGCCTCGTCGGGCGTGTGTGGCGCTTGCGAGGCGTATTCGCGCAGGAGCGTGGCGGCGAAGGCGTGGATCGTCATGATGGGCATACGCTCGCCCGGCAGTCCGCTTCGCTCCAGGCGCTCGCGCATCTCGCCAGCGGCACGGTTCGAGAACGTCAATGCCAGCACCTCTTCTGGCTGGATGTGGCGTTCTTCGATGAGATGGGCGGCGCGACCAACCAGGGTCGCCGTCTTACCTGTTCCAGGGCCAGCCACGACCAGCGCGGGGCCGGGCGCGCGCGCGGCCAGCCGCTGCCCGTCATCCAGTTGCGCGATCAGTTCACCCGGAGCGTGTGCTTCACCGCTGTTTGCCTCTTGCGATGGTGCGGGCGCGCTTATGCCATCCGTCGGTCGCTCCGGCGCCAGGACAGCGTCGATGAGGCGGCGGCGCGCCAGCAGATGCGAGATGCCAAAGTGGAGAGCCAGTTGCGCGGCGCCTATCGCGGAGCCTGAGGTAAAGATGCGGCGCACCTCGGCGCGTGGGGCCAGCAATTCGGCGGCAAAGGCGTTGGCCTCCTGTTCGCGCCGAACCCGTGGCGAATATTCCTCGACGACACGGTCTTCGCTACGCAGGGCGGCGGCATCGGTCTGTTGATTCACTGCCCGCTCGTCACATGGCGCAAAGAGGCGGATACCCTCGCCGCGATGGAGCATGTAGTGGCCCAGTTCGTGCGCGATGGCAAACCGCCGCAGTTCTGGGTCCAGGTCGGCGCTCAGCCAGATGGCGCCGCCGAGACGGGGATTCTCCCACGCCCAGAGTTGCAGCCGTGAATAGGCGCCGCCCAGCATCACATCGTCGCTGGGGCAGGGCTGAAGCTCGATCCCCAGGATGACGCGCAGGTGGTCGCTGTGGACGGCATCCGCGCTGGTGTCAGCGATCAGTTGCGCGCGCAAGGTAGCGGCGGCGCGTTCAATAACTTCGATACGTTTTGTAGGCATGATGAATCCTCAGCGGCTCTCTCATCGCTGCACTTAAAGCATTTCGTGTTGTGTATTGGGATATGTGGGCGGGGTTACGGGCTGTTATTCGCCTCCGCGCGCACGATCTCGGCCCACTCACGCTTGCCTTCGGGGGAGAGCGCGCTGGCGTCGACCGCGTCGAGGAAGGTCTGCTGCTTCTGGTCTGGCTGCTGGTCGGCCATGTAGAAGCCGCCCGCTGGCGTTGCGTTCAGATACGCGCGGATGACCTCGGGCGCCGTCTTCAGCACGTCGGCGAATCGCTGGATGAGCGCGCGCGGGATGGACGCGGCGCTGATGGCGTGCGCCTCCAGCCTTTGCAGGAGCGCGCCGGTCAGGCCAACGGCCTCGGCGAGTTGTGGTGGTGTGTAGTTGGCGCGTAACCCCAATTGCACCAGGCTTTCGACAGCGACGGGCGCCGCTTGCACGCTCTGTGCCCGTATCCGCGCCATCGCCTTCTCGGCTGCGGGCGATAAGACGGGATCGGGTGGCCCAACCAGCGATTCGGTCGCAAATCCGATAGTATGGTAATAGACGGCAAACTCCAGCAGTTCGCCGGTATATTGCGGGTAACGCCGCACGTAGTCTTCGATGCGTGGCGATTGCCCGGCATGATAGGCGTCGACGTACTGCGCAATGATGCTGTCGATCTCGTACTGGCGCTTCCGCTGTGCGCGTCGAGCATTATTCTGATCAGACACCGTTGCCCTCCTCACCGCCGCCATAGCTCACGCCGAGTTCGCGCAGGGCTTTTTTCAGAAGATACCGTACCATCCGGGGAGTGACACCCAGTTTCGCGGCCGTTTCGTCCTGAGGCAGACTCTCCCGGAACCGATCGATGATCACTGTTCGCTGGTCTTCGGGCAACTCGCGCACCTTGTCGAGCAGATCACTCAGATCAACCTGTCGAAACGGCGTTTGAGCGTCCATATCTTCCAGTTGGTCGTCGAGCGGAAAGTCGCCTTCACGCTCTGGCGTTGCCTGTATGCTATCTATTACATTGGTAGGGACGCGAGTTGGCTTTTCTACACCTGGCCGCTGCCACTCCCCCGCTTTTTTCATGACATCCTGGGCAACATGTTGCCGCAACCGTAAGAACGCTGTCTCAAAGCGGGTGAGCAGGAATATCTCATCATCGCTAGCTTCATCGTCGCTCAACTCCTGCCACAGTTTAATGAAGCACTCCTGCTCAAGATCCTGCTGAAGTTCTGGTTTCATGCCGGAGCGCGCCATTCCGGCGACATCCCTGGACCAATGCTTTACGCGGGGTTGAACCCGTCGCCAGATCATCTTCAGAACACGGTTCGCATCATCGTTTGCGCCAGCGGCATAACGCTCGCGGTAACAGCGCGCCAGCACCTCCAATGGCAACCGCTGCTCGGCAATTGGCTGCTCGATGCGCTGCCAGTAGTCGCCGCTGCCAACTGGAGGGAGCGCGTGGAATTCCGCGTCCAGTTGCGCGCGCAGGGGCGCATAGGGATCATCCTGGGTATCTTGCACGCCTGACTCCTTCATTTGATAGTAGTCAGTCGCGTCGCCGTAATTCGCTGGCCTGATCGCCGTGGCATATGCCAGAGCGTCGTCAGTCAGTGGGCGCTCGCGATTACGCCCAGTATAGGAGATTGCGCTGCCAGCGTCAAAGTCTGACGTAAAGACATCGCGCGGGTAATGACCTGACATCGCGACATTGTCCATCAGCGCATTCCCCTCCTCTGGCCGTAGCGTCTATCTATCCCATACAGCACGATCAGAGGGAAGCGGAAAACCCCACCTCACTCGAAGACGCCGCGCGCGACCATACGCACATCCCCGGTGACGTATACCGCCGCGATCACCCCATCCGCGCCCTCGACCCGGACACGCATCTGGCTGGGCCGACTCGAGGAAACGCCCCTGTCGCAGGGTGATTTCCTCATTAGGCGACGCTAACCCATGCTGGACGAGATAGGCGCCGACCGGGCCAGCCGCACTGCCAGTGGCAACGTCCTCCACGCGGCCGTCGTTATCCCAGGTGCGTCCCTCACGAGTAGGTACATGTAGCACGTAGACGAACTTCGCCCCGACTGAGGCAAGCAATGCCTCGAATCCAGGCTGCACAATCGCGGCGCGCTCCAGCCCACTGGCGAGCGGCGCCAGCAGATACGGCAGTCCAGTCGAGACGACCTCCAGCGGCAGACCGGGATAGAGATCGCTTTCTTCGAGATCGAGCGCGGCGAGGATCAGACTGACCATCTCCGCACCCAGCGTCGCGCCAAATTGCGGACGGCCCTGATCCATCGTCGCCTCATACCAGCCCTCGCGGCGGATGGTGCTGACCTGGATTGGTCCCACCGGAAGCTCCAGCGTCCACTCGGCGCGCTCGCCCGCGTCGCCGACATAGTACAGCCGCTCGTGCAGCACACAAGCCGCGCCAAGCACGGGATGCCCCGCGAACGGCAGTTCTTCCTCCATTGTGAAGACCCGCGCCCCGACGCGATGTATCTCAGTAGTCGGCATGAGAAAAATCGACTCGAACTGACGCATTTCCCGCGTGATGCCCTGCATCGTCGCAGGCGCAAGCCCACCCGCCTCGGGAAAAACGATCAGCCCATTGCCCGAGAGCGCCTCGCGCGTGAATACATCGACGTGGCGATACTCCAGACCCTGCAATGACTCATCCATCGCGTGCCTCGCAATCATGCCGCAATTTTCTACCCGGTAACTACGGCTTGAGTATACGCCGCATGGTGCGACAAAGGTCGCAGCCAACGTGGCTCGCCGGGCGGTAGCGTAGAGAGAAGCGAGACCATCAGCGGACGAATTCGCGAGGAGGGTAACTATGAGCCAGATGAACCAGCAGAGCCAGTTCGACCAGAGAGAGCCTGCCGCTGAGGATGCGCCAGCGGCGACGGAGAAGGTGATCGGCGAGATTTACGAGGCGCTGCACAACGTCTACGACCCAGAACTGGGTATCAATATCGTTGATCTGGGGCTGGTCTACAATGTCGATCTGCGCGAAGACGGCTTCGTGACAATCACGATGACGCTGACAACGCCCGGCTGCCCGATGCACGAGTCCATCGGCGAGGGTGTGGGCGCCGCGCTCCAGCCCATCGCGGGCGTGACCGGCGGTACAATCCAGCTCGTCTGGGAACCGCGCTGGGAGCCTTCGATGATGACCGAGGCGGGCCGCGCCGAGCTGGGCTACTGGTGAGTGGGATGGGCGAGCGCTTTATGCGGGGCGAGGATGCCCACGACGTTCGCCGCGGCAAGGATCAGCCCGACGCCAAGGGCCACCGCGGCGATCTGGAGCGGGATAACCCAGTCGAGCAGGGCAGTCACGGCGACGAGCGGCAGCGCTCCGTTCACCAGCCAGAAGCTGATCGTCGCCCAGCGCTGATGCACCAGGTCGCGCATGAGCGGCACTTTCTGCCGTCCGACGAGCGCGCCGTAGCGTGACTGCCAGACCAGGAACGGGACGATCTTATAGAGATAGCCCAGCGTGCTCTGCCCCAGCCAGCCGACCAGCGCCGCCAGCCCCAGCGCGGCGAAGAGGCGCGGCGATCCCCAGCCGACGAGCGCGGCGACAACCCCCAGTGGGATAACCACCGCGAGATAGCTTACCGCCGCGATGCCGTGATGCTGGGTCACATCGAGCACCCTGCGTTTGCGCTGGAGCAACATCCGCGCGTAGTCCCAGGCGAAGAGCCAGACGGCGGCAATAAGCAGCAGCCCGCCGATGAGCGCGAGTGGCGGCCAGGAGAGCGCGAAGCCCACCGCCATCCCCACAATGCCGCCATTGAGCAGCGCAAAGACACGTCGTCCCGGCATATCCTCATGCCCATGTACCAGCGCAAACATCCGTACGAGCGTATAGGAGACGCCCATCAGCGTGCACGTCAGCCAGCCGACGACGCCCAGCGTGATATGCGCCAGCAGCAGCCGGCCTGTCCCCGCGCCAAGGAAACCGAAGGCGAGATTGAGCGCGGCGGTCAGTCCAAGACAGACGACAAGACAGAGATAGATCAGCGAGGCGGAGAGATAGCGCGCCGTCAGCGGGTGTGTCTCATGCTGCCGGTGCGCGTAGATGAGCGTCGCGCCGAGGATGGTGGCATAGTGCGCGACCGCCAGCGCCACCAGCGAGCCGCCGACAATCAGCAGTGGCATGCGCCAGAACCAGAAGCCTGAGAGCAGCAGCGCGACCCCCACGAGGTAGATGGGATATTGCCAGCGCGCAAACCGGGCCGCTCGTAGCGGGCTGGTGAGGATAACCGGAGCCAGTTGCAGCGAGGCCCCCATGATCGTCATTGTCAGCCAGCCGAGAGTGGCCGTATGCACAAGCGTGAGCACATGCGGAAACCCCGGCGCGAGGATGGCCTGTGGCGCGACCCACGGCAGCAACGTCCCGAACAGCGCGGCGCCCAGGACGCCCGTCACCAGAAACGGCAGCGGCAGCCAGAGCGGCACGCCCCCACGCGCGACGCCGCTCAACCCCTGGATGGCGACCAGAGGCGCGCCAGCGGTTGGTGGCTTTGCAGTCTGAATGGGACGCATGCTGGGCTGCATGGGCGTATCCTTTCGCCGCTACTCCTGCTCCCGGACAAAGCGAACGATCCACTCGTCATCCGCGACGCGCTCCGTGGCGTGCGAGAATCCGCGCCCGCCAAGCGCCTGGTAGAGTGGCGCTGGCTCGAATGGCGCGATCAACACCAGCGCTTTCCCCGGCGGGATGCGCTCCGCCGTCTCCATAATCTGCACGAACGGCTCGCCACCCTCGGCCAGCACCGGCCGGACGTCGAGTATCTCGGCGGCATCTATCTTCCACGATGCGGCGTTGCTGCTCATGATATTTTCCTTTCAGCTACCAGTCAGCTATCATGCAATGCGCTCGCTGCTCTTCCCGACACGGACAGCCAGAGTGTACGCTCATAGCGGGGACAGGACAGCGACTTAGGTCGCATCAAGCGCCAGAGACTCAACGCACGAGGCCAGTGGAACATGGCGGCGAGCAGGACTTGGGCGAGAGGAGTGAGCGATGCCGGTTGAGAGTGAGGAACTGCGCAAGGCGTCGCTCTTTGCGCCACTATCGGACGATGATATGGCGCGCGTCGCGGCGGTGACGGTCGAGCGCCACTACGAGCGTGGCGATATCATCATCCTCGAAGGGGATCGCGGTGGCGCGCTCTATTTCGTGCGCAGTGGGCTGATAAAGGTCTTCAAAAGCTCGCCAGGGGGCAAGGAGCAGGTGCTCCGGCTGATCGAGGCGGGCCGCACCTTCAACGATGTCCCCGCGCTGGACGCCGGGCCGAATCCCGCGAGCGCGGCGGCGCTGGAGCCAAGTGTCGTCTACGCGACGGGTGGCGCTGAGTTGCGGCGATTGATCGCCGAGCGGCCAGGAGTCGCGCTCGCAACGGTGCAGGCGCTGGCGGGCGCGTTGCGTCACCTCGTCGCGCTGGTCGAAGACCTCTCCTTCCGCCATGTCACGGCGCGCGTGGCCAAGATTCTGCTTGAACAGGATGTCGGCGTGGTTGCCAATAGCGGCGCATCGGGCAAGGCGGCTCACCGGCTGACCCAGCAGGAAATGGCGGCGATGGCGGGTACGGCGCGCGAGATGGTCGGCCGGGCGCTCAAAGAGCTGGAGGCAAGCGGCGCGATCCGCATCCAGCGCGGACGCATCACGGTGGTCAGCCGCGAGCGCCTCGAAACGTTCGCGTGAACCATCCAGCCCCAAGCAGCGCGTGAAAAAGACCACCCTCTCGGAGCCGCATCGTTGAGGGCGAGGGGATGGCTATCGCGGGGTGCGCGCTAGTCGCTATTCTTTATAGTGATCGGCGTTGATCTTGGTATACTCCTGCCACTGCGGCGGCACAGCGCTTTCCTCGAAGATCGCGGTGACGGGACACGCTGGCTCGCAGGCGCCACAGTCAATGCACTCGTCGGGATTAATATACAACTGGTCGTATTGCTCATAGTCGGACTCGCCCGATGCTGGGTGGATGCAGTCCACAGGACAAACATCCACACACGAGCCATCTTTCACGCCGACACATGGCTGGGTGATTACGTAGGTCATAGGCTGTTCTGAGACTTTCTTATGCTGGTCTGGCTCTGGCTGGCCGAGGCAAAAGCGATGGTAGTGGTGATGGTAGTGGTGTGGCGACGCTCGCAGGCGCAGGGAGCAGCCGCGCTCCGGTACAGCGCAATATGGCCGTCGAAGCTGGGAGGAAGCGGCCCACGCTGTATCAGCGCGACATGACGGAACGACCTATCGTCCACACGCGTGTAGTCCCCGGCAGGCACGACTTCGCCTGCCTCATAGAGATCGGTTCCACACTCGTCACAATGCATGACAGCCTCCCTGGCGCGCATCGTCACACCGTCAGCGGTACACCAGAATCCGCAGGTATCCGGTAGGTATCCGTCGCATCGTAAGCATGACACCGCGCGACGCATTCGGCTGTGATAAACGTCGCTTTTGCGCGCTATGGTTACTCTGAGGTAATCGTGATAGTTCTGGTTGCTGTGCGGATATCAGTAGTAGAGTTGCGGCGGAAGACCTTTGATGCGTACGACATGGCGGACATAGCCCTCCCATTCCGAGAGGAGTTGCCGAGCTTCTGGAGAGCGTTCGACATTAAGTGATTCGGGGTCATCCAGGTTAAACTCTGGCAAATATGCGCCAGTAACACCTCTCTCCAGGATTCCGTCCGCAATAACGCCACGCTCCCTGAGAATAAGTATAGGCAGTCCCATCTGGAATGCCATCGCTGTCTCGATGTGGCACCAGGGACTCGTGAGCCAGACGTTGCCCAACGAGGTGGCCTCCTGCTGTTCGAAATCGGCGCCATCCCGCACCATTGCCGATGTGATGTGAACGCGACGAAATGCGACCGCCAGCAGACCGTTCGATTCAATCAGCATACGCCGGACCGCCGTCAACGGAGCATGAGTGTCATAATCAGTGACGCCAAGGGTACGCCGCTCCAGCCCACGACTCACCAGGTAATCCTCAATATGTTTTATGAATGCCGCCTGCTTTGCCGTATACGGACGTGGAACGCTGACAAACACCGAAACGCCCATAGTTATCCCCCTCAGCCTGACAATTGCAGAAGATGTATAGCCTGTTTGACACACTCCATTCTACCAAACGTAGCAAAGACAATTGTGGGGTTGATCTATGCGCGTCGCTGGGGATTATCTGCCGAGCGCTAACCAACTGACGCCTGGGCATAGAATAGGAAAGCGGATACGATCACCAACAGACATATGCGCAAGAAAAAGGAAAGGAGAACTACAATGGCGCAGGCAGGCGTCACGGTGGCGCAGAAACGAGTCTATGAGGAGCCGGAACCCAGCGATGGCATGCGCGTGCTGGTGGATCGGCTCTGGCCGCGGGGCCTTTCAAAGGAACGGGCGCGGGTGGATCTCTGGCTGAAGGATGTCGCGCCGAGCCGGGAGCTGCGCATCTGGTTCGGGCACGATCCGGCGAAGTTCGCGGAGTTTCGCCGCCGCTACGAGGCGGAGCTTACAGCTGACCCGGGCCGCGCCGCGCTGACTGAGCTACGCGCGCTGGCGCGGAAGCAGCACGTGACACTGGTCTTTGCCGCACACGACACCGAACACTGCAACGCCGTCGTCCTGCGCGAGCTACTCGCCCAGCCCGGCTGACGGCAATAGCGTGAAATGTGCGACAATCCTGATCAGGTAAAATATACCTAAAGGTAGCCACCTCCGCGAAACCGTGATGAAAACGTGACTTCCGCGCATGTATCCTGCTGGTGGAGGCCCCGAGGCGTTGCGCGCCTGGCTACCTGGAAGGAGCGGACAATGAGCGCACAGAGCTTGCCGCCATATGACGAACCAGACGATCAGGGGCGGCCAGACGGTGAGGCCGACGCTGCTGGCGCTAACGAGATCTCGTCCTTCCCAGGGGATGACGATGATGCAGCCCTGGCGCACTATGATGACGCGGCCCTGGCGCACTATGATGACGCAGCCCTGGCGCGCTATGATGACACGGCGCTGACACGGTATCAGGAACTCTTCGCCCACATGGCTGTCGGCGTGGTCTTCCAGGATGCGGATGGGCGCATCATCGACGCCAACCCCGCAGCGCAGCAACTGCTTGGCCTGACGAGAGAACAATTGCTGGGGCTGACCTCCTTTGACCCACGCTGGCGTACTATCCAGGTAGATGGCGTCGAACTCCCCGGAGTGATGCATCCCGCTATCGTGGCCCTGCGCACTGGCCAGGCGGTGCGGAATGTGATTATGGGCATATTCACTCCGGGCGAAGAGCGCTACCGCTGGCTGCGCGTCAACGCCATCCCACGGCTGGCTCCTGGCGGCGAGCGCCCGGTGGGGGTCTTCGTGACCTTTGACGATATCACCGAGTGGGACTACCTGGAGGAGGGCGCGCGGATCCTGATAACGCGCTACCAGGCGCTCATGGAGCAGGCCGCGGATGCTGTGTTTGTGGCCGACCTCGAGGGACGCTACATCGAGGTCAATCCCGCCGCCTGCGCGCTGCTTGGCTATTCACGCGAAGAGCTTCTTAACAAACGCATTGCGGATATCATCCTGCCTGAGGACGAGCCTGGCCTGATTGAGTCACGGGAAAAGATGTTGCGCGGAGAGACTCACCGCGCTGAGCAGCACCTGCGTCGCAAGGACGGCTCGCTCGTGCCGGTCGAGATCAACGCGCGCATTATCTCGGATGGACGCTGGCAAGCTATTGTCCGCGACATCACCAGGCGCAGGCAGATGGAAGAAAAACTGCGCGCGCAGACCGAGATGCTCGAACGCACGTTTGAGGCGGTACATGAGGGCGTCTACATCTATAACCGCACTGGCGAACTGATCCAGATGAACGCAACGGCGCGGTCAGTCGCGGGATATGACGAGCACCCCGAGATGGAACGAGAGACGACGCACGAGCGACTTACACGCCTCCAGCTACGGGATCTCGCGGGGAACAGGTTCCCCGCTGCGGACTGGCCCGTGTACCGGGTGCTGCGAGGAGAGATCGTTTCCGCGACGACGCCCATCGAGATGCTCGTCACGTCGGCGACGGGTCGTGAATTGACCTTGCAGGTCAGCGGAGCGCCGCTCCGTAACGTCGATGGCCAGTTGATGGGCGCGGTGGTGGTCACACGCGATGTCACCCTGCAGCGGCGACTCGAGCAGCAGCGCATGGATATCTTCAGGGTTGTGGCGCATGACCTGGCCAATCCACTCGCTGCCATCAAGCTCTATCTGCAATTGCAGCAGCGGATGATCGAACGCGGGCGCGCGCCCAGCACGCCGGATCCCGATGTGCTGGCGACGATGGTTCATGAAGTCGTGCGGATGGAACGCCTGCTGAGCGACATGCATGCCGTGGTTGGCCTCGATTCGAACAAGCTTGTCCTCGACCAAAAACCGTTTGACCTGGTGACGCTCTGCCAGCAGGAAGTGCGACCCATGCAGATGGCAGAGACGCGCGAGATCCACGTCAACATGCCCGATGCGCCGGTCATGGTGCAGGCGGATCGCGACCGTATCGGCCAGGTGTTGTCCAATCTGCTCTCGAATGCCGATAAGTACTCGCCGGTCAGACAGCCGATCACCCTGACGCTCCGTGTCGAACACGCCACACCCGACACTGATGGTGCGGATGTCCAGCAGGCCCGAGTGCTCGTCCAGGATGGGGGGCCAGGAATCCCGGAGAAGGAGCAGGAACAGATCTGGGAGCGTTTCCATCGCGTGCAGGGCGTCCAGGCCCAGACGACTAAAAATCCCAGCCTTGGCCTGGGGCTGTACATCAGCCGCCAGATTATCGAGCAACATGGCGGTACGATAGGGGTCGAGAGCACGCCAGGTAAGGGCAGCGCCTTCTGGTTCACGCTGTCGCTGGCCCCACCCGCATAGCCAGCCCGCGCCACCTCAGCTATCCACTTGCGCCGTATCATGCTCCTTGCTATACTATGCGCCACGGCCGTACGATTGCTACCCAGACGTGTGTCAGGAGCACACGCAGGCATACAACGAGCAGCCGTGGAGCGAGAAGACCTGATGAGACATGCATGGACGAACCGCATCGGGCGTTTGCTGGCGATCCTCCTGTTGGCCATGGTGAGCGCGCTGCTGCTGGTGGCGCCCGCGCGGGCTGATGGCGTCACAGTAACACTCTCAACCTCGAACGGCACGAGCTTTACCTATGATGGTACGCAGCCCTTATTTACTGTGGTCGTGACATTCGCAACGAAGCCGACGATAAACAACTGTGGGCAAGAATACGTACATATCGATAGCGGACAAGATACTGCTGTGGGTCTCGGGCCATCAGTCAGCCCAGATGGGCTGACCTGGACATTTACGCAAATCAGACCTGTTGGTACGATCCCCGTTGGCCCGCATACCGCGGTCGCGACATTCCTTGCTCCTGGGGCATCATGCACAACTGTCCAGAGTGCTCCATTGAGTTTCACGGTGAATAAAGCGACGTTCGCGCTGACCTGTAGTCTTAACGGGCCTGACGCGTATCTTGGAATCAATGGCCAAACGCTACACGTCCTGATGGCGCCTTATTCCGGCGCGGGGCAGTTGCCGACAGAGTTGCAAACAGGGACCTACAATGTCTCGCTGGATGGGCCAACCCACGTCGCGGCGACGAATCTCACCCTCAATAGCAATAATGAGGCGACGATAACTGGCCCCACGCAAATCGGCCTGTATAGGCTAACGTGTACATTCAATGGATCTGTGTCGTATACACCATCCACCATCACAGACACCAATCCCTACATGTTCAGCGCGCTGCATAGTCTGGGGGTCGTCAAACTCTACACCAACCCAACGACCCTGATCGCGGGAAGGAGTGCGGACTTCTATGTCGTATTCCATCCGGCGTCAGGATTGCCGATGCCTACAGGGGAATTTTCTATCTGGCTCGGCCAAAGTCATACCATGCTCATGACGTTGGGGCCAACTGGCGCGTATCTGGTTCACGTCGACAAAATACCAGTGCTTGCTGGTGTGAGCAACATCGAAATCTTCTATCCCGGTGACCTGTACTACGCTCCGTCTAGTGTCGACTTCCCGCTCACCAATCCACCGATCCCATCAGGTGTTGGCTCAGGAGGCACAGGCTCTACAGGCGGATCATTTGGCAATGCTCCGCAGGGGACAGCGACGGCGCAGGGAACGCCCGACACAACGGCGACGGCGGATAGCGGCGCAGCAACGCCAACAACGGCCGTCGCGGGCAGCGCGGCGCCGACCACGCATTCCCAATCGGGCGATAATGGTGGGCTGTGGCTGATCGTCATCCTCGCGCTGGGCGGTCTGATCGTCGCTGGTGGTGCGGTTGGCTCCGGCATCTTCCTGATGCGACGCGCCAGAATATCTTCGAGCGCGGTTTCGCAGGCGCCGCGCGACTTCTACGTCCCGCCATCTTATACGCCACCGAGTGATGGGACGTGGCCTCCTCTCTACGACAATAGATAGATTGGCGGCCATACGATCTACGACAAAGCCCCTTCCATCACTCGGCGGAAGGGGCATGCGCGACTTCAGGATACACGTGCGATCACAATCACTCACCAGTTGTTTCGTCGGGCATGTTGGCTGACGGCGTCTGCTCATGGCGGATGGAGGCCAGGCCCGCGGTGACACGCTGCCGCAGACCGCGCAGACGCGCCACCTGTGTCTTGCCCTGGGCGCCAACCTGCGCCGTCGCCTCGTTCCACAACTTGCCGGTATTCTGCCGCAGGTGCGCGAGCCTCACCTCCGCCGATTGTTGCACGCGGGCAGCGCCAGCCCGCGCATCCGCCGCGAAATCCCGGTGTGTGGGTGGCGTCGCGACTGGTGTTTCCCGCGTTATCGGCGGCTCAGGCGCTGGTGTGGCGGGCGCGACGGCCGGGGCAGCCGAGACGACAGGCACAGTGTTCGGCACGGACGCTGGCTCAGCGGCTACCTGCGCCTCCACCGCTGTTGCCACTACAGGCTCGGCCGTTGCCTCTATCGCCGTCTCCGCAGCTGGCTCGACCAGCCGCCGGGGGCCGGGCTGCGCTGCGGGCTGGACTGGCTGCTTCACGGGTACCGCCTGCGCGTCAGCTTCAGATGCGGGCGTCGCGATACGTCCCACGGGAACGGGGCGCGCCCGGCGGGCGGCGGGAACCGGGGTGGTGGGACGGGCAACGGGAGCGGGAGCCGTCTGTGGCAGGAGACGGAGCGCGGTTGCCGCGCTGGACGCATGGCTGGCGGCTGGCCGGGCGATACGCAGGGCGGCAAGCTGGTCGCGCGCCTCGTCGCGCTGGGCCGTCACCCGGTCGTGATCGTCCGCCAGCGCCTGGTGACGCGCCAGCACCCGCTCGTGACGCGCCAATAGATCCTCATGCTGCTCTATCAGCCGCGCGCGCAGCTCCTCACGATCCTCGATGTAGTCCTCTTGCTCCTCCAGCAGATCCTCGCGATCCACCAGCAGTCGCTCCAGGCTTCGTACATCACGTTCGAGCGCGCGGACATGCAGTCCGGCGGCGAGTCGGCCCGGCAGCAGGAGCAGCAGCGCAATCACGAAGCCGAAGACCGCCGCACCCAACATCACGAACGCTACGTTCACCGGGTATTGCGCTTTGATCAGGTCAATTTGAATCGTGTAGTGATTGAGCGCCAGAAAGATGAGTACCATGAAACCCAGAACCGATACCATCACATACAAGATCAAGAAGCGTATGATGCGCATATTGTTGCCTCACTATTCCGCGTGTTCCATCCACGCTGAAGGCATGCTATTCACAAACATTCTCCACCAAACATGCTCAATGACAGTATGACGAACTGGGAGGCTGGCGGCTACATAGGCAGGACCGCTTGTGTTATGTCGCGCGACAGAAAGCGGCCCAGGCCGGAAATGACCTGAGCCGCTGAGGGAGATTCCATCTGGGATTGTGGCGTGATGGCTTACAAGCGTGCGAGCAGTTTATCATACTTGTCATGCGTGCCAATCCAGAACCAGAGCATATGATCGGGCTTTCTTTTCGCCATGACGCGATATTGTTGATTGACCCGCGCCGAATAATACTCGCCCCGCGTATGGAGGCGCTCAAAGTTCAGGCCGGGATGATTTGGATTGGTTTCATAGAGTTAAAAGGCTTTGCGTGCCTGTTGTTGCACATCCTCAGGCAAGTCAGCCAGCAGCGCGCGAAACTGTTGAGTGGTTCTATTGGGCCAGAACCGCTCGCTACTCATAGCTTTCACTCAGCGGGCGCGTGAGACCAGCGGCGTCTTCCGCATCGCCATCCGCTGAGAGCATATCGAGCAAATCGTCTGTCTTGGGGTGACTGAGCAAGCGCTCCCATTTCTGTTCGTCGGCGAAGGCCAACATCTTTGCCGCGATTTCGTTTTGCGCCTCTTCGGGCAACTGTTCAATTTGCTCTAGCGCACGTCGCAATTGCTCAGTCATATGCTCAATCTCTCTGCTCTATTCACCTTGTCATCTTATCATCTTTCATCTATCTTATCATCTTATCATCTTAGTTCTCAGGTCGGGTAGCGAATACACTGTATCACAAGCGGATCAAGGGGTTCATGGCAAACAGCGGCCCAGGCCGGAAATGACCTGAGCCGCTGAGAGATGGGATATATATAGTGGCGAGCCGCTATGCGATTGTGCCTGAGCCAGTCGTCATAGGCGTTGGCAGCGGACGCAATCCCGCCTCTATCTCGCGCCGGTGTGGCTCCAGGAACGGCGGCAGCGCCAGCGTCTCGCCGAGATGCTCCGCATCCTCGTCCGTGGCGAAGCCGGGGCCGTCGGTGGCAATCTCGAAGAGCACGCCGCCCGGCTCGCGGAAGTAGATCGAATGGAAGTAGAAGCGGTCGATCACTGGCGTCACGCGAAGCCCTGCCTCGTCGAGCCGCTCGCGCCAGGCGACGTGTGTCTCGTTGGTTGGCGTGCGGAAGGCGACGTGGTGGACGCCGCCGATGCCGACTTGGCCCATTCGCGGGTCGCCGACGCGCTGCTCCAGATGTACCTCTGTGCCGGGGCCGCCGTTGCCCACCTGATAGATACGCACCAGCCGGGTCTCGCCGCCCCCCTCGCTCGGCGGCAGGGTATACTGGCCTGACTCGCGGAAGCCCATCGTCTCCGTGAGCACGTGCAGGGTGGCGTCCTCACGCGCCGAGAGCAACCGGACACCGTGCAGCCCGCGAATCTGGTATTCCGCCGGGATGGGGCTGCGCGCCCAGGGCGTGCCACCCGCGACGTGCTGCTCCTCGCCCTCTGCCGGGGCCACCAGCTCCAGCCGCTGCCCCTCAGGGTCGCTGAACGGCAAGACCGCACGGCCCGCGCGCTGCTGGACGCCCTCATGCGCGACGCTTCGCTCATCGAAGTGCTGCACCCACCAGTCGAGCGCGGCGCGGTCTGGCGCGCGCAGCAGAATCGCGGCGACGGTTCCCACGCCATGGCGCGCGGGGCCAGCGTCGGGCCAGTCGAAGAAGGTCAACTCGGTGCCCGCGTGGCCGCTCTCGTCGCCGTAGAAGAGGTGGTAGGCTGAGACATCGTCCTGGTTGACGGTCTTCTTGACCAGCCGCATGCCCAGCACCTGTGTGTAAAACGCGACATTGCCCGCCGCGTTGCCGGTGACGGCGGTGATGTGGTGCAGCCCGCCGAGCCGCGAATTTGCTGTATTGGTTGTCTCAATCTTTTCCATGATCCTGCTCCGTTTCGGTCTGCGTGTAGTGCCAGCGGAAGCCATGCCAGCCCCTCTGATACACTATACCTTCTACAAATAGTTTAGTACTAAACTATTGAACTGTCAACAGGCGGACGGCTATCATCGTGAGGTTAGGTCATACAAGCGGCATATGATACACTTAAGTCGCACGCTTAAATCATTCAAAAATGTGAGGAGACCTGCATGGATATTCAGGATTTTCAAGCATATCAGCAAGCATCGCGAAAGACCTGGGGAGCGATCCCGATGGATAGTCCCATTGTATATCCGACACTCGGACTCACCAACGAGGCTGGGGAGGTTGCAGGAAAGATCAAAAAGATCTTTCGCGATAAAGGGGGAAAGATTTCCGCAGAGGATCGTGAAGCCCTGAAATACGAATTAGGGGACGTCCTGTGGTATCTCACCCAGATCTGTACAGAACTGGATCTGACCCTGCAAGAAGTCGCATCAGCGAATGTTGAAAAGCTCTATTCGCGCCTGGAACGCGGTCAGATTCGTGGAGAGGGCGATAAGCGGTAAAGAGCCATATGAAGGAGAAAGACGAGCAGTCAGGTTCTCTCGTGGTCAGTCCGCTGGGATTGAAGATTCTGCGGGTCAAACCACCTACTTTACCCGAATCCCTGGGGGTGGAGGCGACGCGCGGGTTCCAGTGTATGCCGCCCAAAGTATTCTGTGACATACTGTGAAAGGTGAATGGCGCAGCGCACATGCGTTGTGGCAGAGAATACCTAGAGACACATTACAAGGGCTACATAGTGTCCATGCATTCCACTTCAGCACAGATAACGACTGATCCGCAGGTCCTCAGCGGCAAACCGGTGGTCGCTGGCACACGTATCTCAGTGCAACTCATCCTCGAAAAGATGCGTGATGGTTGGACGATCACAGACCTGCTTGATGACTATCCCCACCTCACCCGCGAGCAGATCGTTGCCGCTCTCGCCTATGTTGCCGAAGCCATGGGAGCATAGGGCGCCTGATGAATTTTATGCGCACTTATTAGATCACCTCGCAGATCGCTGGAAGGCCTCGACCATCCGCTGAGCGATCTGGCGATGGCCATGAAGGTGGGCAGGGAGTGATAACAGTTGATAATTCTCTGAGCCTCGTATATGGCCTATAACACCTGTTCCTGTTAACCAAGATGATCCTCGGACGACCAAGTTATCTAACTCGCTGAAGGCTGTATAGCTTTCATGACCGAATAGACGACGCACGATCCCTGTTGGATAGATTATCAGCATCTCCGGCACGTTTCCTGCCCTCTCAAGCCGATGAATTCCCAAAGGGATAAGGACAAATATTCCAGCGGCATACAGTACCGGCATAAGGACTTGGTTGAGTATCCCTCCCGTTGCTAGGATGCCACCAAGGAGCATCAGGAAGAGAAGATCCCAACGCGTCAACTTGCCGCCGTAAAATACTTGCTCGTCGGGAAGCGGAGCCTTCATCATTCCTCGTGCGAGAACATAGATTGGAGCATCTTCTCGGTGCATGGTTATTTCTTCTGGAAGCACGCCAGTTCTCTCTAAGGCAAACAGTATTTGCAAGAAACCGGTATAATGATCCTTTCGCATATCGGCATAAATGTAAGGACGCAACTTAGCAGGGATAGACCTGCACGCCTTTACCATGACACCAATCACGGGCTTACCTAAGTCCAATGCCGTCGTATATTCTTCTTGAACGGCTTCAGAACGCATAGAATCAGGGGAAATGAAGACAGCGAGCGCTGAACACTGTTGGATAGCGGTTCGGATCTCCTGTTTCCACCGCTTCCCAGCCAATAGCCGACTACGATCAACCCATGGCTGCAAACCGTTCTCCCGGATTCCCCTTTCAGCGTCATCGACGACTTGTGGGTTACTGCGTGCATAGCTCAGGAAGATAAGTGGCCTGTGTTCACTAGGCTGATCACTTGTTCTGCTCTTCTGGGCGTGTCGGAACGCAACGACAATCCTTGCCGCGATCACTTGCGTGATTTTGCTTAGCGAGCGTCCTGGCTGGAAATTGAATGTTGCTGGGATCATCACCGTCTTCCGTGTCCCATCATCCTCGACTACTGCTAACGAAGATCCGAAGAGATCGGCAACACGAGCGGAGACTCCTTTTTTTAAGGACTTGTAATCGACACTTTCAAGCTCCAAAATCTGGATTGATTGCAGCTTTGCAAATGGATATGACACAACCCTTCCAGGCTCATTGATCAGAAATCCGTGCGGGGTTAGGACGATTAACGGGCCATATTTTACAACTTGCCAAATCTTTGTACGATAGGCTCTGAAGAATGAAATAGCAAATATAACTCCGAACACGAGATATACACCCGACTCGTAATAGGCTCGCTGAAATTGGTCAATCACAAATGCGAGAAACGAAATGATCATTACCAATGCAGCTGCGGTGAACGTTTCACGCGTGACGATGCGATACGAACGCGAGTGACGGCGATAGACCTGCCAATCAGGGGGAGTAAGACCATTCTGGGCCCGCACCAACACGACATCGGGATCAAACAGTGACGGATCATTAGGCCAGTGACTCAAGCCCTCCATATCAAGCGCAAGCAGCAATTCGCGCCACCCAAAATCAAACGACCGTGTAAAATCGCTCCACTGCAAGTCTCGAAGCGCATTGGGCAACTCGCGCCTTTTGTAAATAAGTAGCGGAAGAATTGGTCGTTGAGCCGTTGTAGCAACAGCAATTGCTTTATTTACAAGGGAGACATATTGCTTCTGCTCAGTAATGCCAATGCAGATTGCGGCAAAAGGCGACAGCCGCTGCAATTGAGAGTTGTCGCTGACGAGCGAGATGCGTAGGCCCCGCGCAACCAATCCTTCAGCAATTCTTGCACCTAGCGTTTGCTCGGTTGTTGGTAAGCAAACGATGATGTGAGGAGCATCAGTCATATCCCCCTCCTCGTAGATATTCAGAGATGAGTGGAGCAGCGCAATACATCATTCTTGCTGCGAAAGAAGAGAGAGTGGTTATCTACCCCTTCTTCGAATTGTTCATATGCCATCGCATGACGCATGGCTGCGTGACAACGTTATCTACCCATGGTCAGCTTTGTGGCTTTCATCAGACGCCTTTTAGCCCAGCACTGCTTCCTTAATATATCATCTCTGGCAATGGCTCCGCGAACTGCATTGCATGAAGTACTCGCTAGCAGAAGGAAGCGAATATGATCAGCCCATATATTGGGTGAATTATAGCCCCTCAACTCTCTACCGTGTCCAGAAGCCCTGGGGGTCGCACTCGCGGATGATGCGTAGCTCGTCGGCGGTGGGTGGCGGCGTCTCGTGGGCGTCGGGGGCTACGCGCAAGTCCCAGCCGGTGTTCGCGCGCACCTGCTCCGCGCTGCTGCCGGGATGCCACGAGCGTAGCTCCATCTCGTGCGTATCGGCGGTGAAGCCGAGCACCGCCAGCGTCGTAATCACCGCTGCTGGGCCGCCACGCGGCAGCCCCACGCGCGCCCGCCAGTCGCCGCCATCGCCGTAGCCGGGGCTGGTGATGTAGCTGACGTGTTCGGGAAAGCGCTTCTTCTCGTGCGCCAGGATGATCGCCAGCCGCCCCGCCAGCGAGGCGATATCCGCGCCGCCACCGCTGCCGGGTAGCTTCACCGCCGGATGCGCGCGGTCGCCGATATATGACGTGTTGAGGTTGCCGAAGCGGTCTACCTCGGCGCCGCCGACGAAGCCCAGGTTGGCGAATCCCTGCGCTAGCAGGCCCATCAGCGCGCCCGTGCGGGTCGCCCACTCAGCCCCGGCGATATTCGGCGCGTCGCCCATCGTCAGCAGCAACTCGCTGGAAGGCGCGTCGCGCACCAGGCCGTTCTCGAAGAGGCCGATGGCGCTCGGCGCGTGGGTGCGCTTGGCCAGCGCGAACGCCAGCAGCGGCAGCCGCATCCCTACGAAGACGACCTCGCCATTGTGAATCTCGCGGGCGGCGCAGACCACCATCAGCTCCTGCGGCGTATAGTCAGGCGTCATACTCTGCGACATTGCTACATCTCCTGCATAGGAAGTCGTGTACGGACCACCCTGGCCTTACGGCCCCTCCCCTTTTAGGGGAGGGGGTAGGGGGAGAGGTCTGCCTACACCCCGTAATCCACCGGAGCGGCCAGCAGCGGCGTGCGGATCGCCAGCGCCTGCCAGCGTTCAGCCCCCAGCCGCTCCAGATAGGCGGCGCGGTCGGCCACGTCGAGCACCTGCTCTCGCAGCCATGAGGCGAAGCCCTCAGGCGTGCGGCTGCGCTCGTGATACTCGGCGAAGTAGGCGTGGTCGCGATTGTAGTAGCCCTGCACCGGCGAGGGATGAGCGCCGCCGGGCGCATGGACGACCGCAAGCGTCTTCTCGCCGGGAGCCAGCACGCGGTTGGGGTCGCTCAAAATGACCTCGGCCGGGACGATCTCTTCGGCGGTATAGATGACGCCGTGGGACGCCAGCGCCGCCTCCTCGCAGATGCCCAGGCTCCCCCAGGCATGCGCGCGCCCGGCAGCATCCGCCCGCTGCACGTGGATGATCGCCACGTCGGGCCGTAGCGCCGGAACCAGCAGCGTCGGCGCGCCATCCAGCGGCGAATCGTGCGGGCGCATCGTCGGATGGTCGCGGGCGATATCGCTGCCCAGCAGTGACCGTATCGGGATGTAGGGGACGCCGAGCGCGCCCGCCAGCAGCGCCATCGCGATGCTGTAGTTGCTGTGATCCTCGACGGTGATGGGGTGTGGCAGACCCTTCTCGGTGGCTCGGCGGTAGTTGTAGCCCAGTCCCTCGCTGACATTGCCTACCCAGGCGGCGGTGACCTTCGTGACGCAGCCCGCGCCGAGCAGCTCATCGAAGAGGATATCGGAGATGGGGCCGATGAGCGTCAGATCGCGCCGCTGCTGGCGGATGATCTCGTGTCCGGCGGCGAAGGGGATCAGTGGCTCCAGCGCCAACCCCATCGCCACGCTGCTGCCGTCGGGCACGAACCGCTCGATGGCTTCCCGCATCGTCATCAGCTTATCGCTCATCGTCCGTCTCGTCCCTTCGCCGCTGTAAGTGCCGATGCAACAATTCCCAGCGCATCTGGGGATCGCCGTGTCGTATCAGGTCGTTGGTGAGCTGCGGCCCCGTCATCCACTGCTCCAGCAGGCCGCAGACGCAAAATCCCAGGCGCTCATAGAGATGCTGCCCCTCTGGTGTAGCCGTGAGTGTGGCGCAGGTGAAGCCCGCCACCTGGGCCTCGCGGAGCGCCAGCAGCAGCAGATTGCCCGCGATGCCGCGCCGCCGAGCATCGTGCATGGTCGCCACGTGATAGACGCCGATAGACTCGCCCAATGGCAGCGTCGCGACGGTGGCAACGGCCTGATGCCTCCAGTGCGCCAAATAGAGCGTGAACGCCGGATTCTCGCTCGTCCAGCGCGACATTGGGAACGGCGGCGCGTCGAAGACCCGGCTGATGATATGCAGCGCGTCGGCCTGGTCGCCGTCCGAGGCGGTTCGACGATAGCTGACTCCCGGCGGCGCCTGTGGATAGCTGACGTCCCACTCCCGCAGGTCAAGGTACATCATCGTCGCGCCGCCCCAGGAACGCATGCCGACATCATAGAGGTGCTCGCGCAGGCCTGTGGGCGCGTCGTCGTAGGTGAGCCACCACTGGAACGGCAGCCCGTAGTAGCGAAATGGCTCGATGGCCTCTTCAATCGCGTCGGCGGTGGCTGGCTCAGGCGAGCGATAGCGCATCACGATGTTCATCAGCGTCTCGGCGACGCCCGGCGTCAGCACCCGGAGCATGGTGGGCGTATCGTCAACCAGCGCATATGGCTGGGAGGTAAGCGATCCCAGCGATGCCCAGGCGGCGCACCAGTTCGCCTCGACGGCGCGCGCCATCCGCAGCCGCCGCACGTCAGGCTCGTCGTCATCGGTCGCGTCGTAGTTTCGCGGTGGCTGGGCCATCTCCGAGTGGTTCATCCCTGTAAAACCTCCCGCCGCTACTGTCAGTATCTAGTCCAAGTGTAGCACGCCATCGCCAGAGCTAGAGTCCGGGTTGGTGGGTCTATGATTGATTACGCCGCCTGAATTGTCTTCTGGTCTTCGAATGCTTTGGCTCTGCTCGAAACTGAACCTCATGGTAGTTGCGTATGAGACGTACCAATTCCTCTGCTCGAAGCGAGAGGGTTCCCAAATTGATGTCAAGTTCAATCGGCTGTTGATCTACATCTGTGAGGGCGTCGCGAGGTTTGAGCATGAATGAGAGCGTGAGAAAGGTAGCGCGCGTAAACAGACTGGTGTCTCTTTTCGCCGCAAAGGCAGAGATGAGGGCAACATCGGCCCAATAGATGGTGCGAGTGGGGAGTGGAAAAGGGTGGTAAACCAGCCGGGATTCGCTCAATTGCAACATCGGAATCGGCGTAACAGTCCAGTACAGGCCAAACAATACGAAAACCGCGCAAATCAGCAATACAACGATGAACAGTATTGTTTTGGTAGGCTCCTGATACTCCCACGGCGTGGCTGTGATAACTGGCGTGGGCCAGGCGAAATAAGCGAGCAGGTCGATTACTACCCCGCCAGCGAAGAGTATCGCCGCCAGAAATGGCTTCCATCGTGTGGCATATAAGTTAACCGTTGGTGAAACAATGGCCATGATAGATCTCGCTTCGCCCAGATTCAGCGTGTTTAGCAAACATTGTAGCATGCGAGCGGGCAGCGTGAGCGCAATAGCGGAATTGTCCAGCAATCGCGCAAACAGTCGCCCAGTGGGGCATCGTTGTACGGTATACTGACGAGTATGACGACACCACGCCCAGCACGCCGACGGGTAACTCAGCCCACCACAGATGCGGCGTTGGAAACAGCCGACGCCGGACACGCGACCCTCTGGGACGCCGCGCCGGTCAACGCGCCTGCCCTGCCGGATGACGCGCCGCGTACCATCGTGCGCGACAGCCTCTACGACACCATCCCCCTCGGCACGCTGGAGCTTGACCTGATCGGCACGCCCGAATTCGTCCGCTTACAGGGTATTAAGCAGCTTGGCTTCTGCTACCGTGTCTGGCCGGGCGCAACGCATACCCGCTTCGAGCATAGCCTCGGTGTCTACTATCTGATGCTGCGCGGATTGCGCGCGCTCTGGGCGCAGGACTATGCCCGCGAGCGACTGCACGCCAGCGAGACTGACCTGCGCACAATACTCGCCGCCGCGCTGCTGCATGATATCGGCCACTACCCCTTCTCGCACGCCATCGAGGAGCTTGGCTATCCCATCGAGCCACACGAGCGGATTGGGCGGCGCATCATCGAACAGGGCGCGGTGGCCGAGGCGCTCACCAGACACGAACTCTCGCCCCAGCGCGTCGCCGACGTGATCGACCCGCCGCGCGACCGCCCGTTGCCGCCAACCGACATGATTCTGACGCGGTTGCTCAGCGGCCCGCTCGACGTGGATAAGCTCGACTACCTGCCGCGTGACGCGCGTGGCTGCAATGTGCCGTATGGTGGCGTCGACCTGACGCGGTTGCTCGGCTCGATCCGTCTGCTGGAGACGCCGCAGGGGCCGCGGCTCGGCGTCAGCAGCAAGGGCATCAGCCCGCTCAACTCGCTGCTCCACGCCCGCCAGGAGATGTTCGACAACGTCTACTGGCACCACACCAACCGCGCGATGATGGCGATGCTGCTACGGGCGGTGCAGGAGGCGCAGCTTGCCGGGGCAATCGCGCCCGATGACCTGGCCGGGCACGACGACGCCTCGCTGCTGGCCTATCTCTCCGGCGAGCGCATGCCAGCGGGCACGCGCGATCTGGTGGGCGCGCTCAAACAGCGCCAGCCCTATAAGGTGCTGCTGGAGGTCAGTTCGCGCGCGGGCCGTGTCTATAGCCAGCTCGACGCGCTCTTCTGGGATCAGGGCAAGCGGCGGCGGGTGGAACTGGCCCTGGCGGAGACGCTGGCGGTCGCGCTGGAAATTCCGGTCTCACCGCACGATGTCTTGATCGATATCCCCAAGCCGGAGAAGTGGGAGATGGATGTGCTGGTGCGCTTCGCCCATCCACCCGTCGGCATGTCGTCACTAATGACCTGGACCGAGGCGACGGGCCAGCGTCCGGGCGATCTGGGCATCTACGAGCAGCACCAGCGTCGCATCCGCATCGTCGCGCGCCAGCCCGTGCGTGACGCAGCCGACGATCTCGCCGAGGAGCTACTGCTGCCGGTCATCGAGCGCATCCCCACAATCTAGCGGCGAATCGAGGGAGTCATACATGGGAGCCCGTGCAAACTACGTTCTCATCGAAGATGGCGCAATTTCGATCTACTATTCCCACTGGGGCGCGATGAGCGTTCCCGCAGTTGTCATTGATGGCCCCGACGCGACGATTGCATACATCCGGGAACTGGGGCCTGACGCTGTATTGATGGAGGATAACTGGGCGGAAGGTGGAATCCTGCTTGACGTCGACCGACGCGCGTTGCTCTTTTTCGGTGGCGAGAACATCATGTTCTCTCCTCCCTGGCAGCGGATATTCCTCCGCATGATGCGATTTGT
Organism: uncultured Chloroflexia bacterium; assembly: GCA_963718915.1. Taxonomy (GTDB): domain Bacteria; phylum Chloroflexota; class Ktedonobacteria; order Ktedonobacterales; family JADMIN01; genus DAHUXT01. The sequence goes on from CAVRAI010000001.1 coordinate 217,037, forward strand.
CTGGCAGGGCTGGTCTGTTGCATGGGCAGGACGCGAAATTTTCGATATCGCATCGTATCCTGGTGTTGCGGATTCCCTTGAAATCAATCCTTCCAGTCTTATCATGTCCGTTGAACCTGAAACCTATCAACCATATTCTGAGGCGAAGATCCGTAATCCGCACGAAAATCCGTGGGTTTATACCGTCATCACCGTCACCTGGGAAGATGGGCGAGTCAGTGACTATACCTTCGATTCCGCGCTCGACGGTTATCTGCTGTTTGGACCAAACCTGCTCGATGACTTGCGCGAGCGCGAACCCGATGAGCTGCCATGTGAAGAAAGCAGTGGGGAGATAATTTACTTCGATGCCCCAGACCAGGGCCTACGTGAGGGCGCATATATCGATACGGGCGCGCGAGCAATGTGGATCATGCACGACAAACCGGTGTATTCCGTAAAGCCGGAACGCATCGCGCAGATATGGCCTGGTTGGAGTGTGAACGAACACTTTGAGGGTCTTGGCCGCCAGGTTGTGCTGTCTGGCCGTAATCCGTCCCTAGTTGCCGCTCCTTATGAACAGGTGGCACTCGAATTGATCGGCGATTTGATGACAGGCCATAGGGACGATAACGACTCAGTTTCGCGTTTGATCGCACAGGCGTTGGCCGACCGACCGACTGAGCAATCAACGCAGGATAACGAAATCGCGTATCCCACGCCTTTGCCTCCTCTTCTCCCAGCAGCAGAGCGACGCGCCCATCTCATTGCCCTGCTCCAGCAGGCGTTGCAGGATGACGCAGAAGCTAGAGCCAACAAGTGAGAAGTATGAAGCGCCTCACAAATTCTCGCATTGCAGAGTGAGAACTCAGAAACTCCGCCCGTATATTCTGTGGAAGGCTACCAGCCGATGGTGAATCTACTCGCCCCGGCTAGCTGTGTCGCTGGAGCGGATATGAGCGCGAGGGAGAGTGCGCTATGGCTAAATCCCGAAGGAAACGAAGCGCGCTAAGGGCGCTGGTGGTGGCGCTGCTCTTCATCGCCGTCACCGTGGCGCTGATCGTCTTCATCCCCCGCGCCATCGACTCCTCACATGCCACGCAGATACCCACGCCGGGACAGGTGATTCTGCCGCCGACCGCCCCAGCGGCGACCGCAGTGGCGACGGCCACGAACAAGTAACGAGGAGGCGGAGACGATGAATCAACGGTATCGCACGCAACGCTCTCCTCGAACATGGGTAGGTGGCATCGTCGGCGGACTGATGCTTGCTTGCCGCGCTCGCGCTGCTGGCCGCGTGCGGCGGCTATAGCTCGCCATCAGCCATCTATACGCCGCATCCCGGAGGCACGGCCATTCCACGGCCGGTACCGGGCCAGCGGCCTACGCCTATCTCTACTCGCGGATTGATTATCCATTGCAGTTGGCGGTCAACGCGGGAGGCGACGTCACACTGACCCTCTCGCCGCAGCAGAATCTGCTGATCGCGACGCCGGGCGCGGGTTCGGGCGTGGGCACGGTGGGCGAGCCGATTCCGCTGCCGACGCGGCTGAACGATTATAACGACATCGGCGCCTCGGTCGATACGGAGTCGTCAGGCAACAGCCCCGTCGTCTGGCAGCTTGTCAGCGCGCCGCGCCAGTCGCTGCTCTCGCCGGGCGGTCCAGGCACAGACCGCGCGTATCTGGATGCTGTGCACTTCACCTGGCATGTGGAGGCCGTCGCGCCGGGACAGAATCTGGTGCGCATCATTCTCCATCTCTACTACATTTATCTTGACGGCAGCGAGCATGATGGCACGATCGAGGTCTCGTCGTTGCCGACGCCAATCGTCGCGGTTCAGTCCACCATCGCCAATACGACGCTGCCCACCTGGCTCCCGTCGTGGCTAACTGACCAACTCACCACATGGCGGATACCGCTAGCGGGCTTGAGCGGGCTGGCGGGCCTGCTGGGTGTGATACGTTTCCTGTGGGATATGTTCCAGAATGCGCGGGACGCCAGAGAAGCGGCGCAGGGCGCGGCCAAAGCGGCGGTGGCGATCCGCACGCGCGTCAACCAGCGACGGCAACGATAACCCCGATCATGGAGAGCGAGCCGAGAGACTACCAATCATGACACAACCCATCCGGCCGCCCGAAAACGAATATCTGCGCCTCGCGCCTGAGGTGCGGGATGCGCTCGCGGCTGGGCGTCCGGTGGTCGCGCTGGAGTCAACCGTTATCGCGCACGGTCTGCCCCGGCCCACCAATCGCACCGTCGCGCGCGAGATGGAGGCGGCGGTGCGGGCGGAAGGCGCGATCCCGGCGACAATTGCGCTGCTCGACGGCCACATCGTCGTCGGGCTGAGCGAGGCCGAACTGGAGCGGCTCGCCACGACCGATGAGCCGGTCGCCAAAGCCAGTCGGCGCGGGCTGGCGGTTGCCCTGGCCCAGCGCTCGCTGGCCGCCACCACTGTCGCGGGCACGCTGGCATGCGCGGCGCTGGCGGGCATCCGCGTCTTCGCCACCGGCGGCATCGGTGGAGTCCATCGTGGCGCGGCGCAGAGCTTCGACATCTCAGCCGACCTGATCGAGCTTGGCCGCGCGCCTGTCGTCACCGTCTGCGCGGGCATCAAGGCAATCCTCGATCTGCCACTGACGCTCGAATATCTCGAAACCCAGGGCGTGCCCGTCATCGGCGCCCAGACCGACGACCTGCCCGCGTTCTACTGTCGCACCAGCGGCCTGCGCGTCCCCCTCCGCGCCGAGACGCCTACGGAGATTGGCACGATTGCGCGGGCGCAGTGGGAAAGCGGCCTTGGCGGTGGGTTGCTCGTCACCTGCCCCATCCCCGAAGCGGACGCGCTGCCAGAAAGCGTCTTCGCCGACGCGCTGGCCCAGGCGGAACGTGACGCCGCCGACGCGCACGTGACCGGCCCGGCGATCACACCGTTTCTGCTGGCGCGTATCGGCGCGCTGACCGAAGGCGCGAGCGTCGCGGCCAACCGGGCGCTGCTGCTCAATAACGCCACCTGGGCGGCGCGTATCGCCGTCGCGCTCGCTACCCACTGAACACTGAAGTACTATTTCGCTCACACACTCTCGTGCTCGTTCCAGAGAATTTCGAGGGTGTCTACCTTCTTGCTCAACAATAGGAAACATGGGGCAGGACCGTCTGGCTGTTGTATCCCCCCATACCAATAGGTGTATACTCGCCTCATATTTCTCGCGGTCCTCGCACTTATCTCGCACTTATTTGGAAGGAGTAGCAGGGATGACTCAGGAATCGCCTACGAGCAACAGGGAAGGCGCGCTTGAATCGGAGAACAGCGGTATCAGGGCTACGGGCGCTCCAGCGCACATCGTCGCCGGGAAGCGGACGCTGCCACCGGGAAGCAGCGACAAATACCCGCTGCCCGGTCGCTGGCCGCAGCCTGAAGCGTGGCCGGAATCCGACGTCGCGCCCAAACCTGAAGCGGAACCACAGCCGCCCGTAGAGCAACCGGTCATGATTGAGATCGAGATCGGGTCGCGCCATTCCGCCGTGAAGCGCTCCAACTGGTTACAGGCGCCGGATTACTGGCTGGCGGATCATCAATCGGTGCCTCGTCCGCGGACACGGTCACTGCCGCGCCCCAAGCGCTTTGTACGCGTGTCGCGCGCGCGCAGTTCCATGCTGCTGTTCGTCGCCGTGGTGGGCATTGCTATCGTCGGCGCGGGCATGGTGTACGCAGGCCATCTTACCTACGACTATTTCAATACGCCCCTCGCGCTGCCGACGACCCATCCCGCGACCGCGACTGCGACCGATCTTCCGGCAACCGCCACACCAACCGATATCCCGGTGACTGGTACCGCGACCGATGGCTCCGATGCTCAGGGAACCGTCACGCCTGATATCACGCCCGATACGACGCCCGACGTCACTCCCGTTATCCCAACACCCTGACCGTCGGGAGCGCTCCGCAACGCCCAGGTACCAGCTACCTGCCCATCTGGCGAGATACCGGCAGGCTGCATGGTATCATAAACGTTCACAGTATCAGTAGTCAGTGGCAGACAGCTGCGGCCATGTATGCCAAATTTGGCGAATATGATACACTTGAGCAATAAAGCTTAGGATCTGTGATGAACTCAACGCGCATGACCGGAGAGCGCCTGGAATATGTGACGGGAAGAGCGACAAACCAGCGCAAAAGGCTCGGATAGCACAACCGGGCGATACTATTAGCGGGTTGTCGCCTCATCGGTCTGCCAATCTGCCAATTCTAGCGCATGCAACACCATACAACACAAGGCTTTGAAGGCAGCAGGCACGCCAGGCACGCCAGGCACGCCAGGCACGCAGGGAGACAGCGATGCGGCTGGTTGAGCGACACGTCATCAAGCGGATTGACCGGCGCTTCAACGCGATTGACCGCGCGGCCTTCGCCTCGAAAAACCTGTACAACAAGGCGCTCTACGCCTCCCGGCAGGCGTTCTTCCAGGACGGCTCGTTCCCAAGCTACCTCGCGCTCTATCGTCAGATGAAGAGCGAGCCGGAGTATGCGGCCTTGCCCCGCAAGGTCGCCCAATGGGTGCTCAAGCAGGTGTGCGCGGCCTGGGACAGCTACCGTGAGGCGCTCAGAACCTGGGAGACGGATCCCTCGCAGTTCTTGAATCAGCCACGCATCCCCCGCTACAAGCACAAGGAGCAGGGGCGCAACCTGTTGGTCTACACCACTCAGGCGCTGAGTCGCCCTGCGTTACGCAACCAGGTGATTTGTCCTTCGATGCTGGACATCACTGTCCAGACTCAGCAGTCTAATATCCAGCAAGTGCGCATCATTCCACGTAGCGGCTTCTACGTGGTTGAAGTTGTCTATGCGCGAGAACCTACCCCGGCAGCCGTCAATCCCACATTGCATGCTGGCGTAGACATTGGATTGAACAATCTGGCCATGCTAACTTCAGACAAGCCGGGCTTTGTCCCGCGCGTCGTCAACGGGCGACCAGTGAAGTCCATCAACCAGTTCTACAACAAGCGACGCGCGGCGTTACAAAGCCAGTTAGGGGGCGTGGGTACCAGCCGACGCTTGGAGTGCATCACGACGAAACGCACGCGCCGCATAGAGTGGTACCTGCACACCGCCTCACACCGCCTCATCGAGTTGCTGGTGACGGAGGGGATTGGAACCCTCTGCATCGGTAAGAATCCCGGTTGGAAACAGGGAGCAACTATGGGCCGACGGGGTAACCAGAACTTCGTGAGCATCCCCCATGCGCGCTTCGTCGCGATGCTGGCCTATAAAGCCGAGCTGGTGGGCATCCAGGTGTGCATCACGGAGGAGAGCTACACCAGCAAAGCGAGTTTTCTCGATGCGGACCTCCTGCCAGTCTATGGCACGGCGAATGTCTCGGTTTTCAGTGGGCGGCGTGTCAAACGTGGGTTGTATCGCGCAGCGGATGGGCGGCACATCAACGCGGATGTGAACGGCTCCTACAACATCATTCGCAAAGTAGCTCCTAATGCCTTCGCGCAAGGGAGTAGAGGGTGCGTAGTTCACCCTATACGGCTCGCCGTATAAACTGGGTCTATGGTTGTCCATAGGTCAGGAACTATACTGTCAGCAGATACAATCTGGCGAGGAGCAATTCAGATGGCAGCATTGGGCATCGGCAAGATCGTCGGTTCGGAATCACATGTGCGCTACACTTGCCAGATATTCGGCCCCGGCGAGGTCGCTACGCCGCCGGATCCCTCCGCGCACGCTTTTGGCGGCTTCGTCCGCCTGCCACTGCGGACGGCGCTGGCCGCTCCGGATATCGCCGCGCTCGAACCGCGCCCAACCGCCGCGATACGTAGCGACGCGCTGGTACCCGCGCCAGCGCAGCCGCTCTGGGCGGTGGGCTTCATCTACGACACGATACTGGTCAATCCCGCCTTTGGCACGCTGGGGCCGCGTCTCTCCAACGACGAGCAGCTTACCCTCTTCTCGCCGGACTACCTGGCGGAGCGCGCCGTCCTTGTCTCGATCCTGGTGCTGGGCACGATGAGCGGTGAGGGCGCGCCAGCGGGTAGAGTGACGCATGGGGTGCCCGCGCTTGCGCCTGATCTGGGCGCGGTGGTCGAGCCGCTCACCGAGACGCAGCTGCGCGCCTTTCACACGTTTGCCGATACGTCGCAGTCGCGTCCGTACCTGCACCTAGGCTACCTGCCCCATACCGTCGCGCAGAACCACCCGCTGCTGCCGCTGGCAATGTTGCGGACGGTCGAGCGGCTGGAGGCGCTGCTTCCGGAGAACGCCTCGTTGCTGGCAATCGTCAAGCGCAATCTGGCCTGGCGGCTCAAAGTGCTGGCGGCAGGGTAGGTTACGCGGAACACAAGAGAAACGCGAGGCGGAAAATCACTATGAGTGGCGCGCAATCACCCCAAACATCCCGCCCGGTTGGCATCACCAAAGGCCCCGGCGAAGCAATCCACGAATACACGCTGATCTCACGCGATGAACAGCGGCTGCTCAAAAACGGCGAATACGTCTATTACGAACTGGATGAGACCGCCAGCGGCTCGCCTGGCGCAACGGGCGCAAATGGCGCGCATGCCGCCACGCCGCGCCGCGTGCTGGGACGCATCCTGCGACGGGCGCCGGTGCAGCCTTTCCCCGACACCTTCCTCTCGGAACCTGAGGTATCGCCCTCCCAGGTTGCCGCGCTCGTCGGCTATGATATGCGCGCCAGCGATCTCTTCGAGCTTCACGTCGGCATCATGGGCTATTACGATGAGACGTTAGGCTCCTTCGTCAACCCCTGGATTCCGCCCAGCTCCGGCACGCCCATCTATCTGGCCGAGGACGCCTGGCTCGCCACCGTGCTCTCGCGCAAGCAGGGCGGTCAGGTTGGCAGCGCCATCGTCGGCTCGCTGCTGACACGCCCGCCAACCGCCGTGCCGGTGGTGCTGGATGTCAAAGAACTGGTAAGCACTCACCTCGCCATCATCGCCAGCACCGGCGCGGGCAAGAGCTATCTGGCCAGCGTTATCATCGAGGAGATGATGCGCCCCTACAACCGCGCCGCCGTCCTCATCATCGATCCCCACGGCGAATACAACACCTTGCAGGAGATCGCGAACGACGAGGAGTTCCGTGCCCCGGAGCCAGCCAGCCCCGCGACGCGGCGCCAGCCACGCTATGAGGCGCGCACGCGCGTCTATCTGCACGACCAGGTGAAGGTGCGCATGAACACGCTGACGCTCGGCGACCTGCGCTACCTGCTGCCCAACATGACCGACAAGCAGCACCACTTCCTCAGCCGGGCGTTCGAGGCGCTACGGGCCGAGAAGAAGGGGCAGCCATGGGGCGCTGCCGACCTCAAGCGCCATGTGAGCAACGTCGGCAAGTCCGCGAACGAGGATAGCGGCGACGATAGCGGCAACAGCACCATCGCCGCGCTGCACTGGAAGATCGACGAGCGGCTGGGCGACAACACGATGGTCTTCGACCAGTTCCAGCATCTCAATCTGAGCGAGGTGCTCCAGCCGGGGCAATGCACCGTCCTCCAGCTCAATGAGATCGACGAGCGCGACCAGCAGGTGATCGTCGCCACGCTGCTCCGACGTATCAACCAGGCGCGGATGGACACCGAGAAGGGCAAGGTACAGGCGAGCGACGAGCGCTTTCTGCCGTATCCCGTCTTCATCCTGCTGGAGGAGGCGCACCACTTCGCGCCGCATGACGGCGAGGCGATCACGACGGGCATTCTCAAGCAGGTGCTGGCCGAGGGACGCAAGTTTGGCATCGGCGTCGGGCTGATTAGCCAGCGTCCCGGCAAGCTGGACGCTGACGTGCTGAGCCAGTGCCTGACGCAGTGCATCATGCGCATCGTCAACGAGGTGGATCAGAAGAGCGTCGCCAGCGCCGTCGAAGGCGTGGGGCATGATCTACTACAGAACCTGCCTGCCCTCTCGAAGGGGCAAGCCATCATCGCGGGCAGCGCCATCAATACGCCAGTCATCTGCCGCGTGCGCGAGCGGATTACGCCGCACGGTGGCGAGAGCAAAGACGCCCCAGCGGAGTGGCAGGCGCATTTCGGCGTGGATGCAGTGGCGGGGCGCGCCCGCGATGAGGCGCTCCCCCGGCGCAACAATCGCCCATTCAACATCATGAAATAGCGAAGCAGGCTGGCGACTAAAGTCGCGCCTGAACAGCCTGCGGCCACGAAGTCCGCCTGCGCGGACTGCAGGGCGCGCGTTTCTCGCTTTGCGGCCCACGTTGCTGCCTTGCGCGCCCAGGCGACGCCCCACCGTGCATATGGTGGATAGGATGTTTTTGCAACCCGCGCAGGCGGGTTTTGTGGCGGAGCGCAAGCGAGGCCCTTTAGGCGCGGTTTTAACCGCCAGCCGTTCTGGCGTGCCACTGTAACACCTGAATTGGCATCAGGCTTAGTCTTGCCTCTGGCCAAAGGCGACGTAGAACGGCAGAATACCACGGCCCTGGCGCTGCGCGAACTCCTGTTGCGCGCGTGTATAGAGCGCGTCGTACCGTTCCGCGGGCATGATGTTCTGGGCGACGACACCCGCGCGGAGCGCCTTGCCAACCGCCAGACAGTCGGTCGCGGAGGCGCGCCCAATCCGCCCACCCCAGTCGCCCATCGGGAAGTTGAGCACCCGCTGCTGCACGTTGGCCAGTCCACCATTGCTCAGCATCTGCCCAATGTACCTGCCAATGGTGAAGTCGACATTGCGGGTATTCAGGAAGTCAATCCAGCTCTGCCAGAGGCCCATGTAGCCGGGGCCGCCATCCTGCGCCGAGCCGCATTCGGCCAGCTCCACCCACCCGCCGCGCCGGGTCACGCGCACCAGTTCCTGGATGACGCCCGGCCAGCGGTCGCGCGGAATCGCGGTGATAAGGAGGCGCTGGTGGACAAAATCGAAGCTCTGGTCGGCGAAGGGCAGCCCTTCGAGGATGTTTCCGGCGGAGAAGATATAGTTCGCTGGGCGCACGTCAAGCCCCTGCCCCAGGCTACTCGCATCATCGGGCGGTGGCACCAGATCGAGCCCGACGACGCGCGCACCGGGGAAGAGTGTCGCCATCTCCATTGCCCAGCGCCCCGAGCCACCACCCACATCCAGGATATCGGATGGTTGATTCACTGGCGCCGCATAGTTGCCCCGCTGGCCCGTACGCAGGAGGAAATGCTGGAAGTCCAGCCGGTTGATCTCGCCCATATCTTTGGGCAGTGGGTAGGGCATGGCGGCGAGGTGCTGGCGGCCGCCAAACAGGCGGAATCGCTGGTCGGGGACATTCTCAAGCACGACATCATGTCTCTGGCGGCGAAACGGCCACATCAACGATACTCCCTTTCATTGCACGACAGGCACAGCACAGACACAGCACAGACACAGCACAGACACAGCACAGACACAGCACAGACACAGCACAGGCAGCCATGCGCCAGTGCGAAGCTGGCAGAGTTCGCGTCACATCGGGTAAAATGGCAAGCCGGGAAGAAACTGGTCGGGCTGATACGGTTCAGGCAGGAAAATGCGCACGGTTATCAGCCCGGGGACATCGGTGGATAGCATCTCCACGCGACCGCCGATACGCTCGATATCCGGGCGAACAGCCCGAACGCGCGCCAGACTGGCGGGCAGAGTGAGTTGCGCCTGATAGGCATAGAGGCGCATGATCTCGTTTTCCTCCTTGCATCCTTCTCCTTCATGGGGGGATACATCGGTCTGGAAACAACTCCTTTTATCGTGTGGTTGATTTTAGCACAGCCCCGCCCACGAGGCAACCACGAGGCAACCACGAGGCAACCACGAGGCAACCACGAGGCAACGGGGAAATTCCTGAGTGGCTCGTCCGTCCTGGAAAACGATGTATCGCTCTCTATGAAGCATAGCAGGGAGAATCAATGCGAACGAGCGGAATGGTAGGCCTACGGATGCATGCGATGCATGCGATGCATGCGATACGATAAGGACTCTGAAAGGAGGGTGACGTGCGACTCTACAGCTTTGGCGCGGCGCGTGGGCGACCGATTACTGAGTTTGGCAGCGTGCGCGTGACGATCAACGGCATTGTCTACGTGCTGGAGGGCGACGTACAAGTCGGGTGTATGCGTCTCGCGCCGGGCGGACGTGTGGGCGCGCATCAGGCGACGACACGCCAGCTCTTTCTGGTGATGTCTGGCGAGGGATGGGTGCGCGGGCCAGAATCCGAGCGCACGCCCATTACAACCGGTCAGGCGGCCTTCTGGGAGACCGACGAGGAACACGAGTCGGGCAGCAAAACAGGCATGGTGGCGCTGGTGATCGAAGGCGATTCACTTGACCCCGACCAGTTCCTCCATCTGCTCAGTGACCATAACAATCGAGAATGAGCGCTTCACGATTCATACCAATTTCGTTTGGATTGTTGTCCTTCGGGGGCAGGCCGTAGCGTAAACGCTACGGCGAATTTCTCCGCCCATTCGCCGGGGCCTTCAGGCTACGGCGCGCTCGCTAACGACAACAACTTAGCCGGATTTAGTATCATCTGGCTCCCCTCTCCCACTGGGAGAGGGGCTGGGGGGTGCAGCCTGGGGTGAGGTCAGCTAGCTTCCGATGGTGTACCAGGGATTCGCGCCACCTGTTGCGCCGATGCTCCCCGCGCCAACACCGAGGCTGAAATGCTCCATGTTCCCGGTTGTGGGCGGGAAAACATCGTCGAGGTCTTTGGTGCTCGCCCAGAAGGTCGCGTTATCGGTCTTCCACACTGGATAGCTGCGGCCATCGGGCGTGTAGAAATGCAGGTTGGGATCACCAGAGAGGCCCGCCGAGGTGACGCTCGCCGTGAAGACGCTGGGGGCTGGCTCCGCGCGCGCCACCGCGACCAGATGCCCATTCGGCGAGATTTGCATCTTGACCATCGATGCGGCTGTCGCGACGGTGGCGATTCGCGACGCGCCACTGCCGTCGGAGTTGGCATAGAAGAATCGTGAACTGGCCACACCCTCCTCGTCGCCACTCGTACCAGAGGCCGGCGCGGTCTTCTGGTAGACGATATGCGAGCTGTCCGGGGAAACGTCGAATCCAGGGGTTAGGGCGTCGTTCCGCGAACAGACACAGGGATTGGTCGTCCCCATATTGACTGAGCCAGCCAGCACGGTGTGGCTGGTCATATTGAAGCGTTTGAGTGTGTAGCCGCTGCCTGAGCCAACGGTGAAGAAGAGCGTGTCGCCGCGCAGCACAGCATCATCCGTAAACGATGCGGTCAGCGTGCCAAGCACACTCGCGGCCCCGCCCACGACATACTGGTGGAGCTTCTGGCCGTCGATCCACCAGATGGTCGAGCTATCGATCCATCCCGCCTCGCGCAGTGAGAGTCTGATGTCGGCGGAAGGAACCGCGGTAGTCGAGCCGGTCGTCGCGTTGATCACGAAGAGCGGGCCGGTCTCTGGCCCGTCGGTGCAATCGGCGCTCCCCCACGCGGCGACGAGCTTGCTCAGGTTGGGCGAGAAGACCGGCGGACTCCAGTGTTCATCGCGCGCGCAGTCCGCGCCGGACGCCGACATATGTGTCACCTGATGCGCCGCGCCGCCGTTGACGCTCGCCCAGATCTGGCCCACGTTGTGGCTATCCATCTGGAACCAGGCCAGCGCATGCGGCGGGGGTGGTGGCGTCGGTGTGGCCGTGGCCCCGACGGACACCGGCGAGCCACCAGTTACCGTCGCTCCCGCCCCCTCGCCCGGAGTAGAGCTTGACGAGCCAGTGGCGCCTGGCAGACTGCACCCAAAGAGCACGATGATACAGGCAAGCAACGCACAGATGACTGTTGGCCACGATTTCCGGTGGGATCGCATACCATTCTCCTCCTGCCAGCGGCAGAAATACGCACCCACCGCGCCCAGAACAATGAGATGAGAGCAAGGTTAGACGGAGATGTGAGGTGCGTTGAAAGGAGTGTAGAGGATGCTTACTACAGATGCTATGATTGCCTTCACATAAGGTGCAAACTGTCGTGCTTGCACGCCTGAGATGCGCGCACGATAATTGCGCCATGTTCATCAAGAGATGTCCCCCTGTCACACTTGACCCTGGTCGCGCGATAGCATGATGTGGCTGACGATGATGTGGCGAGCAATCCGCAAGGGGGGTATATGGGCTCACTCATTCCCTCATCGCGCTCTGCCAAAGCACGGTTCGCGCGGATGGTCGAACAGACCCAGGCGCAGTTGTATGTGTTTGTGCGCGGATTCATCGGCGATGATGAAGAGGCGCGGGATGTCGTGCAGGATACATACGTGAGCGCATGGAAAGCCGCACATCGTGGGACAGCGCCTTTTGCGCCCGATAGTGACGATAGTGACGATAGTGACGATAACGAGGCGCGCAAATGGCTCTTTCACGCGGCCTATTGTAGGGCGGTCTCCAACCTGCGCCATCGCGGCGTGATCGCCTGGGAATCGCTGGACGCGACACTCTCGCCACAATCCGCGGAGCAGAGCGAATCACCGTTCGAGAATCGCATCGTCGACGCGGAGGTCGTGCGCGCCGCATTTGCTGAACTGGAATCCGCCGATGCCGTGTGTCTCATGCTGAGTGTCGTACAGGGCTTCACCTCCGTCGAGATTGCTCAGATATTTGGCATTACTCCCGAGGCCGCCCGCAAACGGCTTTCGCGTGCGATGCAACGTCTGCGCGCCGCCTATTTCGCGCAAGATTCCGCGACTTCCGCGTCAGTCCCATCCCAGCTTGCGCGCCCGGTCGCCACCAGTGAGGAGGAGCTGCGCTCATGAATGGACATTTTCTGAACTCACACGCTGCTCCTGATCCTGTGTGCGACGAACTTGAGGACATCCTGGCGCTGCTACCGCTGGGCGAGTTGAGCGCCGACGAAGAGGCGCCCGCGCGGGCGCACGCCGCCACCTGCGCCCGTTGCCAGCGGCGGCTCGCGGAATACAATCTGGTCTATACATCGTTACGCTATTCGCCGCCGACGTCTGTGATCTCGCGTCCGCTGTTCAACGTAGACGACATCATTCTCAGCGCTGCGCTAAGCGATGATGAGCATGAGGATGCAACCAGCGACACGTCCAGTGTGGCGACGCGCATCACAACCATGCCTTTCACCTACCGGCTCTCGCGACGGTCTACCGTGCTCTCCGGTATGGGCGCGCTCGCGGCCATGTTGCTCCTGACGCTGCTAGCCAGCACGCTATTCCATCTGCGCGGCGCTCCCAACTCGACGACGAGGATAGTAAACGGTGGAGGCACGTGGACAGAGTACACCCTACCCTCGTCTGGGAAGCTGCCAGGGCATATCGTTACAGGCCCAGATGGAAACATCTGGTTTACCGAAACGGGGTCAATTGGACGCATCACTCCTGATGGCGTGGTGACCCAGTTTCCGTTACCAATACCCGCGGATGCCGTTTCCACCATGCTCACCCGTGGACCGGGCAAGTCGCTATTAGTGATCGTCGACAATCAGATCCTCCGTGTCAGTATGACTGGTACGGTCACGCGAGTGCCGCTGCCAGCCAGCTATGGCCTCCCGATCGGATCTGTTCTGACAACGTCTGATGGAACCATCTGGTTCGCTGTGCCGAGTAACGAAGTTGTCCCAGCCAGTTCAACCAATCACCCAATGATTGGGCGCATCAGTCCACTGGGTAGCCTAACTACCTACGACACGAGTCGAAGTCTCCTGGGCAATCAGATTGGAATCATCGCAGCGCTGCCTGATGGTAGTCTCTGGATTTACACAGAGTCAGCGCTTGGGCGTATAAGCCCGGACGGCAAAATCACGGCATATGACGCTTCCAGTCTGAATGGGTTGGCCTCCTCCGCGACGGTCGACGCCGATGGCAATTTATGGATGGTTGGTGGTTTCTTAACTGGTGGTATGGACAATTGTCCCAACGGGGGTGAGTACCCCGGTGGCAAGGTCGTGCGCATTGCGCCGAACGGCACGACCAAAGTCTGGCCATTCTCGGCGAGCCTGGGATGTCGGGACGGCGGCAACCTCTTCACCATTATGGGGCGAGATGGTACTCTCTGGACGGCAGGTATCGGTGTCATTCTCCGTACCACACTGGATGGGACGGTGACGGCGTTCCAGATGCCGAGCGATTTCAGCGTGAACGATATGACTGTCGACGCGCACAACAATCTCTGGGTGACCGAGACCGGCACGAACAAGATTGGTCGCATTCAACTCAAACCATAGCGGCACATAGGCGCAGAGCGGGCTACTGGCCTCAGCCCGCATACCCTTTCCATCCCAGACAAACAGGCTCGACGCCACACTTTTGATCGAGTTGCGGGCCGCCTTGCGCCTAAATCACCGAAGGCAGATTCACCCCAGACACAGGAGGGCATGCCGTAGGTGTGCCCAAAAGAAAGAGAGGTCACTTGCCAGCAGATAGCTACGTCGCTTGTATTTATCAGCTTTGGTTTGCGTGAGAGGCATCTCTGAGGGGAGAAAGATTGTGAAGAAGCTGAAGACCATCACATCGCTCGCGACGACCGGCGCGTTTCTTTTGCTCATGGTGAGCGGACTAGCCGCCTGCGGACAATCGGCGCAGAAGGGTGTCGCCTCGGCGCCGCAACACAGCGCATCCAGCGGCGGCGACGAACTCCAGCGCGCGAAGTCTCATATCATCACTACGTCAGCGAGTGATGAGCTACAACGGGCTGAGGCTCGTGTTGGCGCCACGCCAGAAAGTGACGAACTCCAGCGGGCAAAGGCGCGTATCGGCGTCGGCTCTTGAGTGACGCCAGTTGCAAGTGAGTGAAGCGCTTGGCGCGTAATGGACTTTTTCCTCCGAACATCACGCGCAGTGGCGATGGAGGCAAGCCGTAGCGTAAACGCTCCGGCGAATTTCCCCGCCGTTCGCGCTCTGGCCCATTCGCCGGAGCTTTATGCAGTTTTCTTTTTTACGAGGGACATCGCTGCGGCAGCGCGGGCGGTTGAAACCGCGCCTGAAGGGCCTCGCTCCACTCCGCCACGAAACCTGCCTGCGCAGGTTGCAGAGACCCCCCCAGCGCTGTCCCTTCTATTTTGGAAAACTGCACCAAGCTCCGGCATGGTCAGACGCGCTCTGCAGTCCGCGCAGGCGGACTTTGCGGCGCAGCCCTTAGACGCGGCTTCAGCCGCCAGTCAGCATTGTTGGAATCTACCCCCATGGCCCATATACAGTGTACGTGGGCCATTCTGGCGTTCATGGGCGTTCAGCTTGTAGTTCGAGGAGTTGTGTCGTGATCAGCTTCATTGTGGACGACGTGCAATTCAACTTTCGCGCAGCGGCGGTTATCATTGATGACGGCTATGTGCTGTTGCATCGAGCGTCATACGAACCCTTCTGGGCGCTGCCAGGTGGTCGTGTGGAGGCAAGCGAGCCCTCGGCGGTGACGGTGGCCCGCGAACTGACTGAGGAGCTTGGGCCAGCGTGTGATGCGCAGGTGGGGCGGCTACTCTGGGTCGTCGAAAATTTCTATGGCGATGAGGATGCGCCATTCCACGAACTGGGCATGTACTATCTTGTCACGCTCGGCGCCGCCAGCGCCTATCTCGCCAAGGATCGCGCCTACGATGGGATCGAAGATGCTCTGCCTCAGCACGAGAACGAGTATATACGGCTGATATTTCAGTGGTTCCCGCTGGACGCGCTGGCAGACTTGCCGCTCTATCCCACCTTCCTGCGCGAGCGGCTGGCCGCCTTACCCGCGACAACCGAACTGGTGGTGCATACCGATCCACCGTTTGATGAGGCGGAGATTACTCTTCCTGAGTCGTGACCATCTGTAGCACGTAGGCGATTAGCTGCCGCTCCGCCTGGTCTATTCCGGCATCCACCGTGCAGCCTGACGCGCGCACGTGGCCGCCGCCGCCGAAATGCGCGCAGATCTTCGATGCGTCCCACGGCCCAGTTGTCCGCACGCTCGCGCGCGTCTTGCCGTCGTCGCCCTCGCGCAGCAGGATAGCGATCTCAACGCCCTCAGTATCCAGCAGATAGCTTGGCAGGCCATCGTCCATGTCGGGGGTCGCGCCCGCCTCCTTGATATCGCGCTGGCGCAGGGTCGCCCAGATGACGCGCCCATCCGCCTCGCGCCCCACCGACGCCAGCACGCGCCCCCACAGTTTCATCTTCGGGAACGGCTTCAAGCGATACATCGGCTTGATGATCGCCTCGGGTACTGCGCCGCGGCCCACCAGATAAGCGCCCGCCGTCAGCGTGCGCTCGGTGGTGGCGTCGAACTCGAACGAGCGCGTATCGGTGATGATGCCCGCCAGCAGGCACTGCGCGGTATCCTGGTTGATGGCGGCGTCACGATTCAGCAGCAGGAGCGTCAGTAACTCGGCGGTCGCGGCGGAGGCGGGATCGATGATATTGACAATGCCGCAGCCAGTCGAGGTGGCGTGGTGATCGATGTTGACGATGCGCGCGCCATCGAAAAACGCTTTGTGACGCTCGTAGAGCGCGCCATAGCGCGAGAGATCACCCGCGTCGAGCGCGATGACCAGGTCGAAGTCTTCGGCGGGTAGCTCGGCGACGACACGCTCGCGCCCCGGTAGGAAGGTGAAGTTGGCTGGAACCGGGTCGGCGCACGCGACGACACACTGCTTGCCGTAAGCCTCCAGCGCGAATGCCAGCCCCAGCGCCGAGCCAAGCGCGTCGGGGTCGGGGTTGTGGTGCGCAATGAGCAGGATGCGGCGCGCCTCCATCATCAGGCGCCATGCCGCCTCGGCAAGCTCATTGGCGATGCCCGCCGCTAGAATGGCCGCCAGCGCCTGCTGTCCGCTCGTTTCGTTCGTTGCCGCTGAGTCTTCCGACACCGCCACGCGCATCTCTCCTTCACCCGAAGCCCTATCGCCAGTCGTCAGGATTTATCCCAACATATATCAGGTAGTATACGAGGCAAATCCTCGTTATGCTCTCGTTGGCCTGTCCACAACCATATCACAGAAGCCCTCGATGAACGGCGGCATGGCCCGCACCTGCCAGTGCAAGCGCCAATATCTCCCGCTCCTCCAACATGGGGGAGGCTGCGGCGCAAAATGGGGGCAAACCCCGATGAAGGCAGCATGCCAGGGTAGGTATGCTGCTGATATCTGGAGTGATCCAATCAAGCGCGCGGAAGTGAGAGCCAGCGCGCCATGTATCCAGATGTCGATAGATGAGCCGACAAGACCGCACGGAATTCCCGTCGATCACCGGCTCTGTTCGATCTTCATTTTTTACGAAGGAGCAAAGGAGGTAGCCGCATGAAGGCTATCATGACGCAGTACCGACTCCCATCCCTGGCGAAGTTTGTGATTGGGATAGTCGTCCTTCCCGTCACGCTCACACTGCTGCTTGCCGGACCTGTGGCTGCCGCCTCTGGGAGCCATACCACCAGTAACCGTGGCCACGACGGCCACGACAGCCACGACAGTCTCATCAGCGTCATCCTCGCCACCGCGCGCTACAACAGTGTGGCCGTGGCGCAGGCGCACAAGTACGCGCTCTTCCCTGATGCTGCGGGAATCGCATGCATCGATAATCCAGGCGTCGGCGCAATGGGCGTCCATTACGTCAACGGCGACCTAGTCGGATCCGGGCAGGTTGTGCCCACCAAGCCGCAGGCGCTTGTCTATGAACCGGAGAAAAACGGCCGATTGCGCCTGGTCGCCGTTGAATATATCGCCTTCCAGCAGCAGTGGGACGCGACACACCATGCGCCGCCGATGCTGTTTGGCCAGCACTTCATGTTGTCGCCAGACGGGAACCGCTTCGGGATACCGGCATTCTACTCACTGCACGTCTGGATCTGGAAGTTCAATCCGAGCGGCCTGTTCTCGATGTGGAATCCGCTGGTGCACTGCGGCGCGACAACATCCGCATAGCGCTCGCCTGACCGCAACATCCCAGGCAAACTCAATAGCAAGCAATATGGGGGCGTACAAAGCGTTCGCCCCCATAATCCTGGTTCACTCGCCGCGACACCCCCTGATTCCCTTCGCCATCACGCCATATACTGGATTATCGCCCGCCTGCGGAGCTACCGCGATTCTGACGCAGTGCGCTGCTATTGCCTGTTTGCGCGCATATCGTGTCGCGACTTTCCCTCCTCTGCCTGCGGATAGGCTGGAACTACCCTCGCAAACCCGCCTCTCGACTGTAGAAAGCGGCCAGATGTCTCCCTATGATCAAGATGCGGCCGGATGTGGCCTCTTATGACCTGTTTCACACCAGATATGCATCCAATTGACGATACACCTATGGGGAGGCGAGAGGTCAACGATGGCAACGCAAGAGCGCCAGCGACTTCAGGAAGCGCATGACAATACACATCACTGGAAGAAGTGGGGACCCTATTTGAGCGAGCGACAATGGGGGACGGTGCGCGAGGACTACAGTGCGAGCGGCAATGCATGGGACTATTTTAGTCACGAACAGGCACGTGCGCGGGCCTATCGTTGGGGGGAAGATGGCATCGCGGGCATTTCTGATGACCAGCAACAGCTCTGCTTCGCGCTCGCCTTCTGGAACGGCGCTGATTCCATCCTCAAAGAGCGCTTGTTCGGGCTTACGAATTCAGAGGGTAACCATGGAGAAGATGTGAAGGAATACTACTTTTATCTCGATAGTACGCCGACCCATTCGTACATGAAATACCTCTATAAGTATCCACAGACGGCCTATCCCTATGCTGATCTGGTCGACACGAATCGACGACGAAGCCGCTCCGACCCGGAATACGAATTGCTCGACACAGGCGTCTTCGACCAGGATCGCTACTTTGATATCGTCATCGAGTATGCCAAGCGCTCTCCCGAAGACATTCTCATTCAGATCACCGTGTACAATCGCGGCGATAACCAGGCCTCGCTGTACGTGCTGCCGACACTTTGGTTTCGCAATACCTGGACCTGGACCGCAGGTACTCGCAAGCCACGCATAGAGCAGGGTGAGCTGGATGGCACAGGATATGTGATGAAGGCCGCCCACGACGTGCTCGGCAAGAAATTCCTCTATTGTGAAGGTGCGGAGGATCTCCTATTCACCGAGAATGAGACGAATCTCCAGCGACTCTACGGCGTGGCGAATGCCTCGCCGTACTGCAAGGACGGCATCAATGATGCCGTGGTGGAGGGGAATAGCGCCGCTGTCAACCCTCAACACATCGGGACCAAGGCAGCAGCGCAGTACCAACTCACGCTGGGGCCCGGCGAGTCCCATACCATCCGATTGCGGCTGCGGGACATTCCTCCATCCAGAATCACCACAGGGAACGGTGCAAGCAGCATTGTCGGACGGGACTTCGATCAGATCATCCAGAGACGCCGCGAGGAGGCGGACCAATTTTACGCCAGTATTACGCCGTCGAGTGTGACGGACGATGCCCGCAACGTCATGCGTCAGGCGCTGGCAGGTATGTTGTGGAGTAAGCAATTCTACAATTACGATGTCGAGCGGTGGCTTGTCGGCGACGTGCCGGCAGAACCGGCCCCGCCGCCAGCACACGAACACGGACGCAATGCCGACTGGTACCACCTCCGCGCCGCCGACGTCCTCTCCATGCCTGACAAGTGGGAGTATCCATGGTTCGCCTCTTGGGATCTTGCCGTGCACACCATCGCGCTTGCCGTGGTTGACCTCGACTTCGCGAAAGATCAGCTTCACCAAATGGTGCGAGCCCTCTACGAGCATCCGAACGGCCAGATACCCGCCTATGAATGGGCCTTCGGAGATGTCAATCCCCCGATCCATGCCTGGGCTACATGGCGCGTCTACCTGACCGAGCGCGAGCAGCGGGGAACAGGAGACATAGACTTTCTCAAGCGGATATTCAACAAGCTGCTTCTGAACTTCACATGGTGGGTCAACCGCAAAGATGCGTTTGGCAACAACATCTTCGAGGGTGGCTTTCTGGGTCTGGATAACATCGGCGTCTTCGACCGCAGCGCTCCGCTGCCGACAGGCGGCACGCTCGAACAGTCTGATGGCACGAGCTGGATGGCTTTCTACTGCCTGATGATGATGCAGATTTCCCTGGAACTCGCACGGGACGAACCGGCCTACGCGGAGATGGCAATAAAATTCTTGCAGCACTTCGTCTACATTGCTCTGGCAATGGACAAGATCGGTCCCCACGGCGACTCGCTCTGGGATGAGGAGGACGGATTTTTCTATGATCTGCTGCGCCTGCCAGACGGGAGCACCGAGCGCCTGAAGGTACGGTCGCTTGTAGGCCTCCTGCCGCTGTGCGCAATGGCGCTCATCCCACCGCAATCACTCGAAGAACTTCCCGGCATTCGCCAAGTCCTGGAGCTCTACGCTCAGGAGCATCCCGCCTTGAGAGAGATCGGACTCTTTACGCAGCCAGGCCAATACGATATTCGCTTGTTGGGCGTTCTAAGCGAGGATAAATTACGACGTATCTTGCGTCGTATGCTCGACGAAGAAGAGTTTCTAAGCCCGTACGGTATTCGCGCCATCTCGCGCTATCACAAGGACCACCCCTATCAGTTGTGGGTCGGCGGACAGGAATGGCGCGTTGACTATGAGCCAGCAGAGTCGTCTACGGGTCTGTTTGGTGGCAACTCAAACTGGCGGGGGCCGGTCTGGATGCCAGTAAATCTCCTGCTCGTTGAGGCGCTTGCGAAGCTCGGCTTCTACTTTGGCGAGACCTTCAAGATTGAGTTCCCTACTGGCTCTGAGAACCTCCTGACGCTTGGCCAGGTGGCCGACGAAATCGGTAAGCGCCTTATTGGCGCCTTCCTGCGTAGTGAGGCGGACACGGTTGATAGTCAGCATCGAGGCCGTCGACCGATCTACGGAGGGACGGAGAAGTTCCAGAGCGACCCGTACTGGTATGACCTGATCCTGTTCTACGAATATATCCATGGCGACAACGGAGCCGGGATTGGCGCCAGCCACCAAACTGGTTGGACGGGGGCAGTCGCGGCACTCATCAAGGCAGCTGGCAACCTCCCAGGCCAGATCGACACCCTTGTCCAGGGAGCGAAGCTCCGACCAACCGCCGTTCATGCCGGGTAGGCTACATACTCACACTGGTTCGATGACCTAGGAGAACATAGTGAATCAGCCGACGCACGGTGTAACGGTCGTTCGCCAACCGCTGCTTCATTTCGGCCGGGAGGTCTGCGGCGACCTGGCGGCTGCTCTCCGTCGGGAGTGGCTCGTCACCAATGGGCTTGGTGGATATGCCTCCAGTACCTTGGCCGGAATGAACACCCGCAGCTATCACGGACTTCTTGTCGCTGCCCTCAACCCACCTGTTGATCGGACGGTGCTGGTAGCTGGGTTGATGGAGTGGGTGACATACGATGGGGTCCGTTATCCGCTCTCTACCAACGAGTATGGCGATGGCACAATCGATCCGCATGGCTACCGCTACCTCGAATCCTTCGCACTGGAGGGCATGTTACCGGTGTGGGTCTTTGCCCTCGCCGATGCGCTGGTGGAGCGCCGCATCTGGATGGCTCACGGAACGAACACCACCTATGTGAGCTATCGTCTCTTGCGAGGCTCCCAGAACATCCACCTGGAGATTACACCGCTCGTCACCTATCACGGTTTTCATACGTTGTCCTCAGGCCAGGGATGGCAGCCAGGCGTCGAATCAGGCGCGCGAGACGCCACGATTCATGCATTCGAGAGCGCAGTTCCGTTCGCGCTGGTGGCCAGTGGTGGAACGTTTGCGCCAGGCGGTAGTTGGTGGTGGAACTTCAAATATCGCATGGAAACCGAGCGCGGGCTGCCAGATCATGGGGACTTATATGCGCCTGGTACGTTTTCCTCGGCGTTTTCGCTGGCGCAGGGTGATCCCATGTACACTCTTACCCTCACGACCGAGACAAGCGCACCGCTCCTGGATGGCGCAACAGCGTTTGCCGCCGCACGCGAGCGGCAGTTGCGATTGCTGCGCCGCGCGGAGGTAATAGACGCTGACCCATTTGTGCAACAACTCACCCTCGCCGCGGACCAGTTTATTGTCGAGCGCAGACTCGCGCACTCCGTTAGTCCAGCTAATATACCGAATTCGGCGCTGTCTCAGACACCCCGGCAAGCAGGGCATCGTCCAACGACGCAGAAGACCATTATCGCCGGATATCACTGGTTCAATGATTGGGGACGGGATACGATGATCTCGCTCCCAGGACTGACGCTTGCGACTGGCCGCGCCGACGAGATGGCGGATATCCTGAGAGGCTTTGCATCCTATATCTCCAATGGGCTCTTACCCAATAACTTCCCTGATCAGACAGGTCAGATCCCCGGTTACAATACCTGCGATGCCACTCTCTGGTACGTGCTTGCCCTGCGCGCCTACGCTCTGGCAACTGGCGACGAGGCGCTCGTCGATGAGCTGCTGCCGGTCGTACGCGACATCGTCGCATGTCACATAGCTGGTACACGTTACTCGATCGGCGTTGATCCAGCCGACGGCCTCCTTCATGCTGGTGAGCCAGGTGTGCAACTTACCTGGATGGATGCCAGGATCGGAGACTATGTTGTGACGCCACGTATCGGCAAACCGGTGGAGATCAACGCTCTCTGGTACAATACACTCCGAACGCTTGCCGCATTATTGACGACACGAGAAGCTCGTGCAGCCGAGGAGTACGCGGCCCAGGCAGATCGTGTGCGCGAGTCGTTCGTCAAACGTTTCTGGCGAGCCAATCACACCACTCTGGCCGATGTGGTGGATGGCCCAGACGGCGATGACTGGACGGTGCGCCCGAACCAGATCTTCGCGGTCTCACTTCCATTCCCACTGCTGGAGGGAGCAGCTGCCGCCGCCGTTGTTGACGCGGTGGGGCAGACGCTTCTGACGTCGTACGGTCTGCGCTCGCTCAGCCCCAACGATGCTCGCTACCATGGCACATATGGCGGAAACCAATACCAGCGCGACTCTACCTATCATCAGGGGCCGGTCTGGACATGGCTGATGGGCGCCTTTGTCGAAGCGCACTACCGTGTCCACCACGACCTGGTCGCCGCGCTCGCATTTCTGCGCCCATTTGAGGACCACCTGCATGATGCCGGGCTAGGAAGTATCTCAGAGATCCTGGACGGAGATCCCCCGCATCGGCCACGTGGATGCATCGCCCAAGCCTGGGGCGTAGCGGAAGTCCTGCGCATGTGGCGGCTACTCGAGCGAGACATCAAAACCGCTCAGGTGACTGTCGGCTGACAGCCAACGCGAAGGCGCCACGCTCCGCCAGAGATGGCGCGTGTCGTATGTGTCGCATATAGCGGGCAAGCCGCACTACTGTCTGCGAAAGTCAAAGTGGACGACGTTGCGCTCTGGCGCCTCGCCCAGGAATGGTTCGGCGACAAGCCATGTCTCGCAACTGTTACGCACTGCGAGTGCCTCGGCAAGCTTCAGCGCAGTCGTGCGGTCAGTCGTATGATAGGCGCTGGTCGAGTCCCAGTCAGTGATACCTAACTCCTCTGCCTCAACGATGCGCCGCATATAGCAACCTGCAGGCTCGTCGGGCGGGTAGATGGTCACGCCGATGCGGATGAAGTACAGTGTTGTGTCAGATTGCGGCCAGCGAAGCCAGTGAGACCAGTCTTCATCGGGCACGGTGGACACGGCAATACCTCCTCAACCTTGCTCCGGCGTGTTCCGTAGCGCCAGAGCACCCCCACCGTAAGGTCTGCTTCGTCGCATGATGCGTGCCGTTATTAACGGCTGTCAGACAACAAGGGGGCGAACGCTGTTATGCGTCGCCCCCGCTTGCTACGCCATTATCACATGGTCAGCGCAAAACGCGCCGACATTCAATCAGATTCTTCACGCTCGCTCTCGGCGCTTACGGGCACGTCAGACTCCTGCTCAACCTGCTTGAGCAGATCCAGCACCCGCGCGCCACGGGCGATAGACTCATCGAGACGGAAAGAAATCTCAGGCACATGGCGAATGGTCAGCCGTTGCGCAAGCTCGCGCCGCAGAAATCCGGTCGCGGAATCGAGACCGCGCATGGTCTCGCGCTGCTCCTCCGGGCTGCCCATCACACTCACAAAGACTTTCGCATAGCGTAGATCGTGTGACACCTCAACACCAGTGATGCTGGCAAAGCCAATACGCGGATCTTTCATGCGCGTGCGTATAAGGTCGCTCAACTCGCGGGTGATTGCCCCGCTCAGTTGGTCTTCGCGTCTGTAGTTCCGCATGCTTCACCTCCTTCGAGCAAGTGAACGCGCCTGCGATCCCTGCCCGCCCATGGTCCATTCAGCCACAGCGCCGTTGCCGGGTTGCCGCCAGCATACGCCACTGATACCCCCGAGACAAGCCCCCCGGTACTCCGACCGACTCCGACCGGGTACCTGCATTCACTCTCCTGTACCCCCTATTTAAAGACTCCCCTCACCCAGACGCAAGACATCTGGACAAGGGGAGTCCATGGATCCCAGTGCGCCGCCAGGGCGCCATGGGCCGTTCGGGCTATACCCGCACCTTGCTAAATGCCTCGACGATGTCGCCAACTTCCAGCGCGTTGTAGTCTTCGAGGATGAGGCCGCACTCGTAGCCCTGCGCCACCTCGCGCACATCATCTTTGCCGCGCCGAATCGACTGGATCTGGCCGGTAAAGACCGTCTGGCCGCCGCGCTGGACGCGCACCTGCGACGCACGGACAATCTTGCCATCGGTAATACGGCAGCCGCCGATAATGACCTGACGCCCGACCTTGAAGAGCTGCATCACCTCCGCGTGGCCATCTACCTGCTCGCGATAGACTGGCTCCAGCAGACCCTTGAGGGCCGCCTCGATATCCTCGACGAGCTTGTAAATGATATTGTACGAGCGAATGTCCACGCCATTGATGCTGGCGAGCCGCTGCGCCGCCGGATCCACCTTCACGTTGAAGGCGATGATGATGGCGCTGGATGCCGACGCCAGATAGACGTCGGTCTCGCCGACATTGCCCACGGCATCCTGAATCAGGCGCACCTTCAGGTTTTCCTCGGCGTGCTCCTCGCCGACACGACCCAGCGCGTGCCGGATCGCCTCCGCTGACCCCTGCACATCCGACTTCACCAGCAGGTTCAGTTCCTTGATCTTGCCCTCACGCATCTGCATATAGAGCGTATCCAGGGTGATGCTGTGGCCTGCCTGGCGGTCGGCCTCGCGCCGTTTCTGGATGAGCGTGCGCGCGGCTTTCTCATCCGCCACCACCTCGAGCCGGTCGCCCGCGGCGGGCACCTCTGAGAGGCCCAGAATACTCACTGGCGTGCTGGGCGTCGCCTTGCGAATTCGCTCTCCCTTGTCGTCGAACATCGCGCGGACACGCCCCGAGATCGTGCCGACCACAATCGTGTCGCCCACCTTGAGCGTGCCATCCTGCACGAGCGCGTTCGCCGCGACGCCGGTATTCTGGTCGAGGCGCGCCTCGATCACGACGCCGTGCGCCGAGCCGTTTGGGTTGGCCTTCAGGTCTTGCAGGTCGGCGACCAGCAGAATCATCTCCAGCAGTTCGGTGATACCAGTCTGCTTCTTGGCCGAGACCGGCACACAGACGACCTCACCGCCGTACTCCTCGATGACGACACCATGATCGGCAAGCTGCTGCTTGACGTGGTCAGGGTTGGCGTTTGGCCGGTCGATCTTGTTGAGCGCGACGACCAGCGGCACCTGCGCGGCGCGGGCATGGTCAATCGCCTCGATGGTCTGGGGCATCACGCCGTCGTCCGCCGCGACGACGATCACCGCGATATCCGTCACCTGCGCGCCACGCGCCCGCATCTGCGTGAACGCCTCGTGACCTGGTGTATCCAGGAAGGTGATCTTGCGCCCGTTGACCTCCACCTGGTACGCGCCGATGTGCTGGGTGATGCCGCCCGCCTCACCCGCCGCCACCTGCGCGTGGCGGATGGCGTCGAGCAGGGAGGTCTTGCCATGGTCGACGTGCCCCATGACTGTCACGACCGGCGGGCGCGTAATCCGTCCGATATCGTTGGCATGTGCGGCAGCGCCGATCAGCGCCGCCTCTGGCCGAACCGCGACGGCGGGCGCGGCAGCCGCGACGGCGGCCTCCTCCGGGGTATAGCCAATCTGTTCGGCGACCTTTGCCGCCGCGTCATAGTTGACCACTTCGTTGATGCTGGCAAAGATGCTCAGAGTAATCAGATTGCGGATGACTTCATTGACCGAGACACTCAGCAATTCCGCCAGATCCTTGACGACAATCTGCGCGGGCAGCGCGACCGGGCCACTCGGCTTGACCGCGACGGCCGCCGCGCGTGACGGGGCTGCCGCTGGTCCGTTGCCATTGCCGCGCCCATGTGGGCCACCTCTGCCACCGCGCGCGCCATTGCCGCCGGGCCGCCCACCACCGGGACGACCGCCAGGGCCACCAGGGCGCGGGCCGCCGCCCGGACGACCGCCAGGGCCACCAGGGCGCGGGCCGCCGGGTCCGCCAGCCGGGCGCGGGGGTCCGCCGCCGGGTCGTGGCGCGCCGGGACGCACACCACCGCCACCATTGGGGCCGCCAGCCGGGCGGGCAGTGGTGCCGGAGGGGAGATGCGAGGGGGAGGCGCCAGCGGGACGTTGCGAAGCGGGCGAAGAAGATGATGTAGACGATGTGCGAGAACGAGAAGTAGTATCTGGCATAGACCCTCCTGAAAAACCGGCATCTCCGGTGAGGACTTGATTACGAAAAAAACAATAAAAGCAGGCTGGCCATCTCCGGTTCTTCGAAGATTGCCAGCCCAACGCGGCGGATACTTGACGACCTGGATTCAGGCGCAGCTATGATTCTCTTGATGATAAGTCATGGAGTCATGCGCAGCCCAGGCGTGGTGGCGACGAATCGCGCACGTTTAAGCTCCCATAGCAATGCTCTCGCTATCCGCGTTGGGTGATAAATAGACGACGCTTCTAAAAGCAACGGGCATCTGGGGAAACTGAACTAGCGCATCCATAA
The DNA here is from genome assembly GCA_963718915.1 of uncultured Chloroflexia bacterium. GTDB lineage: Bacteria > Chloroflexota > Ktedonobacteria > Ktedonobacterales > JADMIN01 > DAHUXT01. The sequence goes on from CAVRAI010000001.1 coordinate 243,903, forward strand.
CGATGTCATTCGCTCGCCGCGCTCGCCGCGCAGCGCATAATATCACTCTCCCCAACCTGAGTAGCATGACACAGAATCGCGCTCATGTCAAGCGTGCGACCACCGTGCTGAACCCGTCCGAACGCCGTTGCCATCGGGGTTGACGCCCTACCAATCCATCGGTTGGCCGCGTTGACAGCTACGCACGGCGCATGATATGCTAGGGGGGCTTTTGCGTGCAAGCTTGGGCCGTAACGTCTACGAAACTCTGCGTTCGACAACGCGATACGCCGCGAGCGTCTCTCGCGTGTGAACAATAGATCAACCTACCCACTGATTATCTGTGAAGGGATTGCCTGAGACATGGTCAAGATTCGCCTTATGCGCATGGGCATGAAGGGCGCGCCAACCTATCGCGTCGTCGTCGCCGATGCCCGCTCGCCGCGTGATGGCCGCATTATCGAAAATATCGGCTGGTACAATCCACGCACCGAGCCATCAACGATCAACATTGACGCCGACCGCGCGAAGCACTGGCTTGGCGTTGGCGCGCAGCCGACCGACTCCGTGGTCTCGCTGCTGATTCGTAGCGGCATCATCCCACGGCCCTCGCGCGAGGAGACCGTCGCGAAGTCCGCTGTGAAGAAAGCCGCCGCCGCGAAGTCCGCTCAGTCGGCCAAGGCCAGCAGCTAGCCAGACCTAGCCAGACCTGACTGACCTGGCCAGACCTGTCTCAGATGCGGTGGCTCATACGCGCCACCCCGTCTGGAGACTCCGGAGGCGATTTTACCATGCAGGGGCTGATAGAATTTCTCGCGCGCAATCTCGTCGATGACCCCGACGCTGTGCAGGTGCGTGTGATCCGCGATGATCGCTATGCGACCGTGCTGGGGCTGCGTGTCAGCGGCGAAGACCTGGGCAAGGTGATTGGCCGCCAGGGACGAGTCGCGCGGGCCATGCGCACGTTGATGCGCACGGCGGCGATGCTAGAAGGCAAGCAGCATATCGGGCTGGAGATCGATGAGAACGAACCATCCGCGCAGACCCCACAGGAATAGCGACGGCGCCGCGCATGCATCCCCCGGCACGCCAGATACGCCAGATACGCCAGAGACGGCATGGATCGCCGTCGGCGAGATCGTGGGCGTGTTTGGCATTCGTGGCGAGGTGAAAGTTCTCCCGCAGACTGATTTCCCCGACCGCTTCGCGCGGACGCCAACGCTCTACCTGGGCGATGCGCGCGACCCCCGCGCTGTGCAAAGCGCCCGGCAACATCAGCGTATCGTGCTCCTCAAGCTCGCCGGCGTGGACGACGCGACCGCCGCCCAAGGTCTGCGTGGCCTCACACTCTGGATTCCCGAGGACGAGCGCATGCCCCTCACCGACGACCAATTCTATCAGCACGATGTCGTTGGCCTGAAGGTCGTTCATATCAACGGCCAGCCGCTGGGCGAGATCGTCGACTTTATCGCCGGCAGTGGCAACGACCTCTTTGTCGTCCGCGCGGCGCCAGGCGGACGCGAGGTACTGCTTCCGGCGGTGCGCGAATTCATCCGCGAGTTAGATATCCCCGGCGGCGTGCTGCGGGTTGACCCCATCCCTGGCCTCTTCGACGACCAGAGCGAAAACGCCGCCGATTCCAGCAACCCCGACGAGCTTGTGCCAGCGGATGATGCCATCGCTGCCGCTGATACCAACGACCGCCGCGACTCGTAACAGACTATCAGGGAACGAGCCAGCTCATTCAGCGTCACCATCCATGACGCCAGGGCGAGGTCTGGAGGCCCGATAGTGCTCGATACACTCGTGAAAGTGCTGCTAACCGCCGGACTCATCGCCGCGCTGGCATGGCTCGGCGGGCGACTGCTTGGCATCCGCCAGTCGTGGGGGCGCGGTCTGGTCGCCTCGGTGCTTGGCGTTGGCGCGGCAGCCATCCTCGCGTTCGCGGTCGCCTCGCAGAATCCACTGCCCTATCCGCTCTTCTTCCTGCTCATCATCCTGCTCCCGTCGCTGCTCATCTCGATGGGCCTCTCTGCCCTGCTGGAATTACTAGTGCGCCCCGGCCCGCTGATTCGAGTCGAGAGTCGTCTCGCCCAGGCGCCACATCCGATCCGCGCCATACGGCAATGGTTCGAGCGTGAACGGCGCTACTCGCAGATCACCTGGATAGCCGCCCGGCACGGCCTCGCCACAACCCTCGAACGCCGCCGCCCGCGTTCCGATGGCGCGGCAGATACCTCCACCGCCACTGTGGCGCGCAACCTGCGTGACGCACTGGTGGAGGCTGGCGGCGTTTTCGTCAAGCTGGGGCAGATCCTCTCGACGCGCAATGATCTCTTGCCAGCGGATGTGATAGCCGAGTTGAGCGGCTTGCAGGATAACGTACCACCCGCGCCACAGGATGCCATCGAGGAGTTGATCGTCGCTGAGCTTGGCGCGCCACCGGCCGTGATCTTCGCGTCGTTCGAGTCGGAGCCTGTGGCCGCCGCGTCCATCGCCCAGGTCTATCGCGCGCAGTTACTCACCGGCGAACAGGTTGCCGTCAAGGTACAGCGTCCGGATATTGCCACGCTTGTCGAGCGCGATCTGGATATCCTCCAGCGGCTGGCGCGCATCGTCGAATCGAGCACCACCTGGGGGCGATCATCCCATGTGACCGAGCTGGCGGGCGGTTTCGCGACGGCCCTGCGTGAGGAGATGGATTTCCGGATCGAGGCGCGCAACATGCGTACGGTCACGACAGCGCTGGGCAAGTCGGAGACTGTGCGCATCCCGAAGGTCTACGAGCGCCTTTCGACGCGCCGGGTGCTGGTGAGCGAATGGTTCGATGGTGTCAGCGCGCGCGACGCTGGCCCGCTGATGGAGGAGTTGGGCCTGGAGCCGGTCGCGCTCGCCCGCGATTTGCTCGACATGATGGCGCGGCAAATCATGCGCTCAGGTGTCTTCCATGCCGATCCGCACCCTGGCAACGTCTTTGTCTTGCGCAGCAAGCAACTGGGATTGCTCGACTTCGGCTCGGTTGGCCGGATCGATCTACTGGAGCAGACGGCGCTGCGTGACCTGCTCCTTGCGCTGCAACGGCGTGATGTCGTCGAACTGCGCATTGCATTGCTCGCGCTGGCGTCGCCCCAGGTGGATCTCGATGCGGAGGTTCACGATGAGCAACTGGAGCGCGAACTGGGACAACTGATGGCGCAATCGCTGCAGCCGGGCGAGCCACTGGATGCGAGCATCTTCATCAATCTGCTCCAGCTGCTTCAGGACCATAATCTCGCGTTCCCGCCGGAGGTTGGCGCGGTCTTTCGCGCGGCGGTGACGTTGGAAGGCACGCTGCGTGTGCTCGCGCCGGGCTTCCCGCTGATGGAGGAGGCGCAGAAGCTGGCGACGCGCTGGGTGAGCGAATCGCTCGTGCCGTCCGCGCTGGCGCGCTCAGCCAATGACGAGCTGCAATCGCTGCTGCCCATCCTGAAACGGCTGCCCCGGCGGCTGGATCGCATCACCGAGGTAGCCGAACGCGGCTCACTGACACTGAAGGTGCGGCTCTTCGCCGATGCGCGCGACGAACGGGTCGTCACCACGATAGCCAGCCGGGCGATCATGGCGTTTCTCGGCGGAGTGGTCGGGCTGATGTCGGTGATGCTGCTCGGCGTTTCAGGTGGCCCGGTCTTCTATCAGGAGATCAGCCTCTTCCAGATTGTCGGCTACCTGGGCCTCTGCGCCAGCATCATCCTCATCATGCGCGTGGTCATCGCCATCCTGCGCGACCGCGCCGTGTGAGTACGATGCCCCGGCCATGAACGGCGCGGCCAGCCAGTTGCGGCGCGCGGCGATTTGCAGTATCCTCTGTGCGAACCGTGAACCTCTTCCACAAGCAGAATAAAAAAAGGGCAGCCAGGATATGCAGAGCAGCACCGATGCGCCATCAGCCACCCTCCTGAACCGTGTGCGTAGCGCGCTGGATCGCTATGTGACGCCACTGTTGCATCGCTATGTGACGCCGCGGACGGTGCGCCCGTTTGCCGCGGTGACGGCGGTGACGATGTTCGTCGTCTATGCGCTGGGCACGCTGGTGACGACCACCGGCTCCGGCCACGGCTGCGGCGACTCCTGGCCGCTCTGTCGCGGGGAATTCGTCCCCGAATTCGCCATCTCGACGGCCATCGAGTTCACCCACCGAGTGGCGACGGCTGGCGTCACGGTGCTGGTGCTGGCGACGGCGTTCGGCGTCCTCTGGCTCTGGCGCTCGCGGCTGGAACTGCGCATCCTCGCGCCGCTGATGGTCGTCGCGCTCTTCGCCGAGGCCGGGCTGGGCGCCGCGCTAGTGCTGCTCCCCGCGTCGCCAGTGTTGCTGGCGATCCACTTTGGCGCATCACTCGTCCTCTTCAGCAGCGTGTTGCTGACCGCGCTCATCGTCCACGAGCTGGGCGGCTGGGATCGTCTGCGTGATCTGCCCGTCACCCGTGGCTTCCGCATCCTTGTCGTCGCCCTGGCGCTCTACACCTACGTCGTCGGCTATCTCGGCGCGTATATGCGGCTGCGGGGGGCGGAGATTGCTTGCCAGGGCTGGCCCGCCTGCAACGGCCAGCTATTCCCCGGCTTCAGTGGCTTCGTGGGCATCGCCTTCACCCATCGCGTCGCGGCGTTCGTCTTGCTGGCTGGCACGGTCTGGCTCTTCGTCTGGGCGCGCTCGATGCGTGCGGATCGCCCTGACCTCTATCGTGGCAGCTTCTATGCGTTGCTGGCGGTCATCGCGCAGGTCTTCGCGGGGGCCATCGTGGCGCTGACACGTGTGGCGGAATATAGCCAGATGCTCCACGCCGGGCTGGTGGCGCTACTCTTTGGCGCGCTCGTCTACGTCTGCCTGCAAACGCTGCCACGCCCCTCGGCGGCCCGCACAGCGCCAGAAGTCGAGGCGACGCCAGTAAAAGCCACACCCTCGGCGGCGGCTCAGCGGGGATAGCCTCTTGCCACACGCTGCTATCGCTGCCAGACTCTCGAAAGGCGCTGAGCCATGTCTCTTCCGCAATCAGCGGATCCCACAGGCGCTCCAGCGTCTACAGGCGACAGGCTGCCCACGACTCCGGTTTTTCTTGTCGGTATTGGCCTGATTCTGCTGGGCAGCGCCATAGCGTTTGCCGCGCTCTTCTTCCAGTGGGGTCACGACTGTCCAGATCCCGCCACTGGTATCGCATGCTCCAGTTTGGGGACTAGCGACACGTCGCCGCTGGTCCCTTTGCCGCTGAGCAATCCCTATGCACTCCCGCAATATCTCCCGTTTGTGCTGTTCTCTCCTGTGCTGGGAGTCATCATAGTCGCGCTCTTGTTGGCGACGCGCAGCAGGCGATGGGATCCTCTGGCGCGCACCGCGCTTGCCTTTGGGGGGATTAGCGTCTTCTGCGGGTTCATTGGTACGCTGGTAACGGCCTATGGCCTTGGGTTCACCGATTCCGCTGTCGTTCGTGTTCGTGTGCTGGATGAGGGCGCTATAGTCTCAGTCCTGTCCTATGCCGTGGTGCTGGTAGGAGTCATCTGCGCCTTCGTTGGCACGCCGCCACGCAAGTGACCTGGGGTACTACCTTATCTCGTTCGATGCTCACAGCGCAATCTGGCAGCGTAGCACGCCCGGCGAGCATTGCGCCGTCAGCACATCACCATCGAGTCGCCATGGTGCGTCGAGGGTCGCGTCGGCGTAGTAGCCGAGCGCGGCGCGTATGGTGAAGGTGGCATCCCCAGCCACGAAGCGGATTGGCTCGTTGCGCCCGCCGACGCCCGTGATGAAGCGATAGGCCCGCCGCGCCGACCACGCGGGCGTGATGGTGTAGTCGTCCTCGGTGGGCCACGACTGGTAGCTGGCGTGTGACGCATCCTGCGGCTGTGGCTGGATCGTTCCCGCAGCGAGCGCGGCCAGCGCCTCGGCCAGCAGTACGCCGCCGCGCCTGGCGCAGACAAGATCCAGCATCGCGGCGGTAATGCCATCGGATAGAGGTATCGTTTCACGAAGAACAATCGGGCCAGTATCGAATCCCTCATCCATCAGGTGAATGGTGACACCGCCGGTCTCGTCGCCATCGTGGAAGACCCAGAAGAGCGGGTCGGGTCCGCGATGCGCCGGGAGCAGCGACGGGTGAACGTTGAGACAGCCGAGCCGGGGCAGGCGCAGGAGCGATGCGGGCAATTTGCGCGAGAAGCAGGCGACGGTGATGGCGTCGAAGTCGAGTGCGGTCAAGGCGTCGGGCATGTCGGGGCCGCCCAGTTCCAGCACCGGGATCTCGCGCTCGGCGGCGACATCGAGGATGGTGCGCGGCGTGGTGTGGGCGAGGAGTGGCAGCGCGACGCCACGCGCCGCTCTCCGTTCGGGCGAGCAGCAGTGGCGGCTGGCCCGCACGCTCGCGCAGCGCGGGGAGCGCGACGGCCACCACCTCGACGCCCGCCCGCAGCAACTCCTCCAGCACAAGTAGTGAGAAGACGCCGGTCATGCCGCAGAAGACGACGCGCACCGCCGCCGACGGAGCAGGGTCACGCGCGTCATCCTGGGTATTCATGGCGAATATCCGACTTGTTGTTTACCGGCGACCCATACCGTAGTTCGGCGCCTCTTTGGTCACCATCACGTCGTGCGGATGGCTCTCGCGCAGGCCTGCGCCGGTCATGCGGATAAAGCGGGTGCGTGTCTTGAGCGCCTCGATATCCTCCGCGCCGACATAGCCCATCGCCTGGCGCAGGCCGCCAACCAGTTGGAAGATGACGTTCGCCAGCGCGCCTTTATATGGCACGCGCGCTTCGATGCCCTCGGCGATCAGGCGCGATTCATCGCTGACGCCGGCCTGGAAGTAGCGGTCTTTGCTGTAGCTGCGGCGCTTCATCGCGCCAATCGACCCCATGCCGCGATAGTCTTTATAGCGCTCGCCCTGCGAGATAATCAGCTCGCCGGGGCTTTCCTCGACGCCCGCCAGCAGACTGCCCATCATCACTGCGTCGGCGCCCGCCGCGATGGCCTTGGCGATATCGCCGGAGTACTGGATGCCACCATCGCCGATGATCGGGACACCGCTCTTCGCGGCGGCCTGAGCGCAGTCATAAATCGCGGTAATTTGTGGAACGCCAGCTCCAGCCACCACGCGGGTTGTGCAGATTGCCGCGGGACCCACACCAACCTTTACAGCATTCACACCCGCCGCGATCAGCGCCTCGGTCGCCTCGCCCGTGGCCACGTTGCCCGCGACAAATTGCACCCTGGCGCCGAAACTTTGCACCAGTTTCGCGGCTCCGTCGATCACCATCCGCGAATGTCCGTGCGACGTATCGATGACCAGCACATCCACATCTTCGGCGATCAGCGCCTCCGCCCGCGCAAGAGTATCGCCGCCGACGCCGAGCGCCGCGCCGACGCGCAGGCGACCCTGGCTGTCTTTGGCGGCGTTGGGATACTGAATCTTCTTCTGGATATCCTTGACGGTAATCAGCCCTTTGAGCAGGCCGTGTTCATCCACGACGGGGAGCTTCTCGACCTTATGGCGGTGGAGCAGCTCGTTGGCCTCGGTCAGCGTGGTGCCAACCGGCGCGGTTATCAGATGCTCGTGGGTCATCAACTCGCGAATCGGGCGGCCAACCTCCTGCGCGAAGCGGATGTCGCGGTTGGTCAGGATGCCGACGAGGCGTCCATCTTCATCGGTGATGGGAATGCCAGAGATGTGATACTTCTTCATCACATCCAGCGCGCTTTGCAGCGAGTCATCCGGGCCGAGGGTGATCGGGTCGGTAATCATGCCCGACTCAGAGCGTTTGACCTTATCCACCTCAGCGGCCTGATCTTCGATGGAGAGGTTGCGGTGAATGATGCCGATGCCACCTTCGCGGGCGAGCGCTATCGCCAGCCGCGCCTCGGTGACGGTATCCATCGCGGCGGACGCGATGGGGATGTTGAGTGTGATGTCAGTAGTGAATCTGGTAGCTGTGCGCACATCGCCGGGCAGCACATACGATTCCGCGGGCAACAGCAATACATCGTCGAAGGTCAGGCCTTCCTTGCCAAACTTCCAATCCCAGTTGTGCTCAGCCGTCATGGTCGCGCATACCCCCTTGCCGTCACCGGCGCTCTCGCGGCATGCCCGACACGCGCTCAGGATACAAAAAGCGCCCAGCGCGACGCGATCCGTCGTTCACTGGGCCTGTATGTGTCCTGCATATGTTGGGCGCCTACCGCTCTCCTCAATCTCGTGTGTATTTGAGTAATCTTATCACGTACGATGATTTCGCGTCAACGCGCCCTTGATGCTTCTGGTTATCCTCAATATCCTCAACTAAACTTCAACGAGCATCCGGCCACTCGCCTTGTTATGTCAGATGCTGTATGATGGTCAGCGCGTACTAGCGCGTCATCTTATCCTGGCGATATGCCAAACCGACATCTATCAAGAGTAAAGTGAGCGCCATCATGGATTCTCCTGCCTCCAGTCTCGTCCCCGAAAAGACCGTCAACGCCTTTCTCGAAGACCTGCGTGCCCTGGTCAACATCAACTCAGGCACCTATACCCCCGATGGCGTCGCGCAGGTCGCGGCGTACATGCGGGCGCTCTTCGAGGCGACCGGCTGCGCGGTGGAGTTGATTTCTGGCGAGAGGATGGGGCCGCAACTTATCGCCCGCCGTACTGGGACAGGCCAGGGACATGTCCTCATCATCGGCCACATGGATACCGTCTTCCCCGATGGCGAGGCGGATCGCCGCCCATTCGATATCCACGATGGCTGCGCCTATGGGCCGGGAGTCTTCGATATGAAGAGCGGCCTGCTGGTGGCGGCGTACGCCATTTGCGGGCTGGTCGAGCGGGACGAGGCGCCGTGGGAGACGCTAACGATGATCTGCAACAGCGACGAGGAGATTGGCTCGCCCGAAAGCCATGCGCTGATCGAGGCCGAGGCGCGAAAGGCCGATCTCGCGCTGGTGCTGGAGCCGACCTCAGACGTGGCCCGCGTGACCATCGCCCGCAAGGGCGCGGCTACCTATACGCTCGAAATTCACGGCGTCGCTGCGCATGCGGGCGTCGAGCCGCAGCGCGGGCGGAGCGCGATTCTGGAGATGGCGCATCGCATCGTGGCGCTCCATGGGCTCAACGGCACCATTCCCGGCGTGACGGTCAACGTTGGCGTGGTGCAGGGGGGCGAGCGGCCCAACGTCGTCGCCGAGGCTGCCTATGCCGAGATCGATGTGCGCGCCGCCGATGAGGAGGGCGTAGAGGCCATCGAGGCGGCGCTGGCGAAGGTAGTGGCCGATACGAATGTGCCCGATACCACTGCCATGCTGGAGGGTTTCTTCGCGCACCGCCCATTCACGCAGAGTCCATCGAGCGCGCGGCTCTTCGCGTTGGCCGCCGAGGCCGCCGCCGAACTGGGCATCACGCTGCGGGGCGAGCCGACGGGCGGCGCGTCGGATGGCAACACCACTGCCGGGCTGGGCATCCCGACGCTAGACGGGCTGGGGCTGGTCGGCGGCCTGGCGCACAATCCCGGCGAATACGTCGAGATCGACTCAATTGCGCCGCGTATCGCCCTGCTGATGGGCATCCTCAGGCGGCTCAACGGCGCGGATTTCTCGGCGTAGAACGGCGGTTGGCTGCCATTGCGCCAGGGTGAGCGAGCCACAGAATGATGAACGTTACGAATTAAACCCGAACAGTGTGGTAGGGTGAGCAGGCCGGAAGCCCAAAGGCCCCGGCGAATTTCCCGCCCACTAGCGTCGCTCTGTCCATTCGCTGAAGCGTTCACGCTACGGCTTGCCGCGCCCACCACGATGCGTGGGGGTAGGAATAAAACGTGAAACTGCATCAGCCCTGCGGCTAATCCCATCTGTTCGGCACCCTCGCTGATGGCGATCTGTATGCTATCTTGAACGCCATCGCGCCAGATGCTACACTGACAAGGCAGCCGGACGGTATGTCTGTAAAGCAAGTGAGAGTGCGCCGATGAGCCAGAGCAGCCTAGCAGTTCCCAGCGCCAGCAGCCCTTATAAAATCTTCCTCTCCTATCGCCGCTCGGATAGCCAGGCGACAGTGGATCACATCTTCGAGTGGCTGGTGCGCGCCTTTGGCCGCGAGGTGATCTTTAAGGATGTGGACACGATCCCGCGCGGCTACGAGTTCGCCCCCTATATCACCCATGTCCTCAGCCAGTGTCGCGTGGCGCTGCTGGCGCTTGGCCCCTCCTGGCCCACCGTCCTCGCGACCGAAGGCGCCTACTCCGGGCGGCCCCGGCTGGACGACCCGGAGGATCATGTGCGGATTGAGACGGAGCAGGCGCTGGCCCTGGCTCCGGTGAATGCGACGGGCGCGCCTGCCAGCGCGTTACTGCTGATCCCCGTGCTGGTGCAGGGCGCGCAGATGCCACATCCAGGGGACCTGCCCGCGAGCCTGCAGCCGTTGTGCAGGCGCAATGCCACGCCCGTGCGCTATGACCCGGATTTCACCCGCGATATGCAGCGACTTATCAGCGATTGCGCCCACTGGATGGGCGTCCCCGTCCCCGACCTGCTTGGCGCCAACCATACTCCAGCGTCGCTGCGTCCACCAGACGAGGTGGATGCGTTTCTGGCGGTCGCGACGCCTCAAATTCGCGACGCCTTCAGCGCGCAGAACTGGGCGCAGGTCATCCGGCAGGCGAAGGCGCTTCCTTTGCAGGTTCCTGCCGAGCGTGTACCTACTGAGGTGTATCAGATGTGGGGGCGGGCGCTCATGGCGATGCGTGACTATGGGGGCGCGAAGACCGCCTGGGACACCGTACGGCAGCGGGAGCCGCGCGATGTGGCGGCGTTGCGGGCGGCGGCGGAGGCACGAGTGGAGTTGAACGAGCAGGCCGAGGCGCTCACGCTGCTGGATGGCGCGTTGCTGCTCACACAGGGGGACGCTCAGCAGCAGGTGGCGTTGCTGGCGATATATGCCCACATCCTGCGCGAACTGGCCCAGAGCGAGCGTGGGGCCGCCGCCCAGGCGCACTGGGCGAACCTGCTGCGGGTGGTCAATGAAAGGCAATCGTTGGCGGGGACGCAGGACACTACCTGGCTGATAATGAAACTGGAAGCGCTTCGGGGATCGGGGCGTGATGTAGAGGCGCTGGAGGTGTTGGAGGAGGCGCGTGCGCTGACCGCCCGCGCGTCAGCCACCGCCGCGCAGTGGCTGACGCGCGCCCGGCTGGCCTGGACGCTGGCGGGCGAGGCTCCTAATGTTGAGGTGCGTGTCGCAATCGGCAACGCATCGCGTCTGGCTCCGGCTGATGGGGCGATTGCCTTGGAGCGTCAGCTCCTGCTGAAAGAAACCCTAACACCGCCAATATCAGTTCGCTCGGATGGCTCAGCTGAAATTGCTATGCGCGATATGGCCATTGTCGGATTTGGGACTCTAGTACTTAAGTAACTATCTCAAAAGGGACAAGCGATGGAGGCGGCGAAACCACAGCAGCGCGCAGGCCAGTTGGAGCAGCCCCCGAAAATTGGCGGCGTACTTGTCGTAGCGGATGAGCAGCGCGCGGCACTTCGAGAGCCAGGCCAGCGTGCGCTCCACGACCCAGCGACGTGCCGGGAACCGCTTCTCACCCGTGGCCAGATCGAGCTTCTCCTTGCCGATGCGGCGCAGGTGCGGGATGTAGTGGTGGCTTGCCACCGCCGCGGCGCCGGTCGGATTGTCATAGCCCAGATCCAAACACAGATGCTGTGGCCGCTCCCGGGTCGGATGAGGCCGCGCCACCACAACTGCCTCCAGCGTCGCCGCGAGCAGCTTGGTATCATGGACATTGGCACCAGCGATCACGACCGCCAGTGGGCCGCCAGCCGCCTCGACCAGCAGGCTGCGCTTCACTCCGCGTTTGCCGCGATCGGTGGGATTGCGGCCAATGAGGTCCCCCCCAGCCGGGCCTTGCCCAGCATGGCATCTGCCGCTTGCCACTCCCAGTCCACCCCACCCAACTCGGCACAGTGGTCCACCAGCGTGGCCCAGATGCACTCGAAAAAGCCCAGACGCACCCAGCGCTGGAAGGTGCGATGGACTGAGCTATCATCAGGGAACCGCTCCGGCAACTGGTTCCACTGGCAGCCGCTGCGCAGCCGAAAGATGAGTGCATCCAGCGTCCGCCGCGCATCCACGCGTGGCCGGCCCGTCGCCTGCGGCGGATCAAGCCTCGCCAGGATTGGGGCAATCACATCCCATAACTCATCGGAGACGGTCCAGATCGTCGCCATGGCGTTCCAATCGGGCCGGACCTTGCGTGGTCGCCCCATCCCTCACCTCCTGCCTGATCATCACTCCCTTCCACAGCACAGTCTACCGCACCTGACAGCGTTCTGAGATAGTTACTTAGTCCACATTGATTTGGGAGAAGGTGGTAGAATGCAGCACCAGAAAGGAGCCTCGTATGCCCACCTCTACCCACCCCCTGACGTTGTCCGCCGCTGAACGCGCCCAGGCCCAGACCGTCATCCAGCGCGGACATACCGCTGCGCGAATCCAGCGGCGCGCCCATGTGCTCTTGAAATTGGCCGACGGCTGGAGCGCCGCCGCGATTAGCCAGGCGCTCGATGTCAGCCAGAATACGGTCTGGCGCGTGCGCCAACGCTTTGCCGCAGAGGGTGTCGCGGCGGTGCTCGCCGACCGGCGGCAGACGCGGCTCCGGGCCGCCTTGACCGGCGAGCAGCAAGCCCACCTCATTGCCGTCGCGTGCAGCGATGCGCCCGCTGGCCACGACCACTGGACGCTGCGCCTCTTGGCGGGCAAAGCGATCGAACTCGGCTTTGTGGAACGCATCTCGCCCGAAACCATCCGCGCCTTGCTCAAAAAAACGCGCTGAAGCCCTGGCAGCACAAAGCCTGGTGTATTCCCACCGTGAGCGCCGCCTTTGTCGCGGCGATGGAGGATGTGCTCGCGCTTTACGCCCACGTCTATGCCGCTCCGCCCGATCCCCTGCGCCCCCTCGTCTGCCTCGATGAGAAGCCCGTCGTCTTGCACGGGCAGCCGCGGATGGGACTGCCGCCCGCTCCCGGCCGCGTGGAGCGCCGGGACTACGAATATATTCGGCAGGGAACGGCCAACCTCTTTGTGCTGGTCGCTCCGCATGCGGGCTGGCGTCACGTACGCGTCACCGCGCGGCGTACCGCGCTGGACTATGCCCGCTGCTTGCGGTGGCTGGTCGAGGAAGCCTTCCCTCTGGCCGAGCGGATCGCGCTCGTGCAGGATAACCTCAACACCCATACCCTGGCCGCGCTCTATGCGGCGTTCCCGCCTGCGCAGGCGCGCGCTATCGCCAGCCGCTTGGAGGTGCACTATACGCCAAAACATGGCAGTTGGCTCAATATGGCCGAGATCGAGATCAGCGTCATCGAGCGCGGCTGCCTCGCGCGTCCAGTCCCCGATAACGACACGCTGGTTCAGCGCGTCACCGCCCTGGAGGCCGAGCGCAACGCAACTCACGCCCGCATCCGCTGGCAATTCACCCCCGATGATGCTCGTACCAAGCTGCATGCGCTCTATCCTAACCCTCAAATCAAACTGGACTGAGTACTAGGAAGCACATTCGGTCTCGGGGTATGCCGAGACGTTGCCCGATTGTTTGGCGATTTATTTTGGCTGGCGGGATTATACACGTCGAACACCAAAATTTCCTCCGGATGAAAACGCAACTACTTATGTCGAGATGTTCAGCAAATTTATTGAGTGTTGCCCCCAACGAAGAGCCCATGATCGCAGCTACTCATCTTGTATCGCTCCTCGAAAGTTTCTATATCTCTACGCGGCGAAACACTGTAAAACCGCTGTTATGGGTAGTTGAGGGTCGAGATCTTACTATTTGCCTTCCGGCGCTCAAGACATTGGGGAGGAAGCGCGACTTTGATGACATCCGTTTGGTCATCGTCTGGATTGTGCCTGATTCTATTGATCAGGCTTTGAAGGATAGCGCAGCTGAACTGCTAGCATGGTCGCAGCAGGTTGACACCATCCTGGCGACTACGCTGGTAATTCAGCATAACAGTCGGCTTGCCGAAACAATGAGGCGCAGCCAGTTCAACATCCTCTATAGGAGCATCGCCGCGCTCCTGGGCGGTGGCATGGTCAATCCTGAAGCCAACTTCGCCACTTTGACGATTCAACTCCACAATGCCGGATACCCGTTCGTCGCTCTTGCGGCTGGCGCAATTGGTGTGAATGCATCTCACAGTAATTTCACTAACGGCTTGATCGTTGGCAATAGAGGAGATATCAACCCGATTGATGCCTCATTTAAGGTCAATCAATTGGCTTCTATGGCGCTCCGGAAAGAAAGTGAGTTGTCAACCGTCACCGAATCGCTATCAGCGGTTCCTTTCGTCAACCTGGTCGTACCCACGCGCCTTCAGATGACAAGGGAGTTTCAGAGCGAGGTTTCCCACCGGCTCCGATTTGAATATGGTGTGCCATCAGAGAATGTCATCGTCACGCCCTTGACCGATCCGAGAGATCGCGGAATCGATATCAGCAGGCAAAATAGATGGTTCAAGGGAGACTTCTATATCCACTTTACGGCTCTACGTGGTATTGGTACCGGGCATGGGGAGATACCCAAAGATTTGCAAGGTGAGGTATCCCTATAAGGACAGGACGAGGCCGCTGAGCCAGACGGTGCATTGCTCGATGGTCAGGCAGCCGCAGCTCATCCCCTCACGCAGGAGGCTCTGCATCGCGTGGATACGCGCCAGTTGCGCCTCCAACTCGTTGAGCTTGCGCTGAACCAGCGCCTCCCACCGCACCGACGGCGGCGTGCCAGCCTCGAAGCCGAAGAACAACTCGCGAATCTCGCCAAGGGTAAATCCCGCCTGCCGCGCGTGCGCGATCACCCGAAGCCGCTGAACCGTGCTGGTGTCATAGCGCCGCCGTCCGTTGAGTCGCGCGGGCATAGGCAAGAGGCCAATATCCTCGTAGTAGCGGATCACTGAGGTGGCGATTCCTGCTCGACGCGCGACCACGCCTATCGCCAGGCCAACCTCACTGCTCGAATGTGCCGCGTCGATTGGGTCGCATCCATCGTCGTCGTTCGCCGCCATCGCCTGTTTTCTCCACGATCCATCAAATTTCGCAATTTGGGCTGCTCATCCCTTGACTTCAAGCGCACTTGAAGAGTGTACGCTGCTGAGCGAGGGAAAAACTACCCTCAGGCGATTGTGCGCTGTTCCAGATGTCAGGGACAGAAAGGAGTGTTCGATGATGTCCGATGGTTCTGTGGATATCCCGGTAGCATGCAGTCTTACTGACGCTGAACTGGAGGTTCGGGGCGACGAAAATGCTGACCTATTCGCGCATGCTCGTGCGGTCGAGGAGTTACCAGACGGCTATCGCTTCGCCTTCCCGGCGGACGATGATGGCGTCCCGGCGCTGCTACAGTTCATCCTTGCCGAGCGCGCCTGCTGCCCGTTCTTCACGTTCGAGTTGCTGTTCCCTGCACCACACCAGGTCGTCTGGGTGACGATTCGGGGCAATGAAGAAGCCAAGGGGATTGTGCGCGATGGGCTGGTGCCGAAAGTTCGCGCACAGTCTGTAACATCGTCAGGAAATGGCTCAGCAGCGTGAGCATCGAGTAAGGCTTACATACAGTCAGGCGGAGGGAAGCCCGCCATGGGCCACCATCCGCCTGAAGTGTGTCTCTCGGTTGTTTGCGCTGGGTTTAGACATACCGCGCGTTGCGTGGGCCGACGAAGATCGTGTTGGGGCTGAAGTACGCCAGCACCATCAGCAGAATCCACAGCGCGAACGTCACAAAGCCGACCAGGCCAGCGAGCAACCCGAAGACAAAGCCGATTATCGGGATGTGGCTCATCATTCCGCCCAACAGACCGATCAGGCCCAGCGAGCCGAAGATGACCACCGACTGCATGGCATGGCGCCGAACCGTCTGATTCCGTTGCTCCACGAACAGCAGAATCAGCCCTGATACCCAGATGAACGCGTATGCGAGCACCCGCTCCCAGCGCTCCTGGATGCCAAGCGTGGTCGGGCTAGAATAGTTTTGGTTGTACATCTTTCTGCCACTCCCTGGAAATGCTTGCTGAGGAGATTGTGACCGTCACTGCCGCCGGTGGTTCATCGCTCCGGCTCTCCCTCAGTGATTCTCCCTTCAAGTGCTACGTGCCGGATTGCACGAGGTTGCATCCAATACTATACCTGCTTTGTAACCTTCATTGTGACCCGTTCTGGATAGGGCGTATGTGCTATCATATCGAAGGCGAAACGAGCAAGGCGTTTCGGCAACCAGCGCGTGTCTTTGCCTTCGGCAGCGTCGCCGGAGCCAGATATTGAGAAGAGGGTGTCCTATGGCGGGCGTGGTCAGGCGAGAAATGCTCTCAGAGCGCGTGCGTTCCATCAAACCATCTGGCATTCGTAAATTCTTCGATATCGCCGCGACGATGGGTGACGTGATCTCGCTCGGCGTGGGCGAACCCGACTTCGTCACGCCCGATCATATCCGCCAGGCGGGCATCGATTCGATCAACGCGGGCGATACCCACTACACCTCCAACTGGGGCACACTGCCGCTGCGCCAGGCCATTAGCGAGAATATCGAGCGGCGATACGGCGTCCACTATGACCCCGCGACCGAGGTGATGGTGACGGTCGGCGTCAGCGAGGGCATCGACGCCACACTCCGCGCCATCCTCGATGAGGGCGACGAGGTGGCCGTGCCCGATCCCGGCTACGTCGCCTACGAGGCCGATGTGGCGCTGGCAGGCGGCAAGGTCGTCCCGGTGCGTACCCACGTCGAAGAAGAGTTCGAGGTGCGCGCTGCCACCTTAGAAGCTGTCTTGACGCCACGCACGAAGGTGGCGCTGCTGGGCAACCCGAACAACCCAACCGGCGCGGTCATCGCGCGCTCCGAACTCGAAAAGATCGCCGCGCTCGCCGTCCGTAACGACCTGCTGGTCATCAGCGACGAGGTGTATAGCCGCCTGGTCTATGGCGAAGAGCACGCTTGCATCGCCGCGATGCCTGGTATGCGCGAGCGCACGGTGCTGGCGGATGGCTTCTCGAAGGCGTATGCGATGACCGGATGGCGCGTCGGCTACCTCTGCGCCCCGGCCCATCTGCTCGAAGCCATTCTCAAGGTTCACCAGTACGCCATCATGTGCGCGCCGACGATGAGCCAGGCGGCTGCCCTCGAAGCGCTGCTCCACGGCGAGGATGACGTGGTGGCGATGGTCGCCAGCTACGACGAGCGGCGCAAGCTGATGGTGAACGGCTTCAACGCGATTGGGCTGGACTGCTACATGCCGCGCGGCGCGTTCTATGCCTTCCCGTCCATCGCGCGCACGGGGATGACTTCAGAGGAGTTCGCCGAGAAGCTGCTCTTCGAGGAGAAGGTGGCGGCGGTGCCCGGCAGCGCATTCGGCGAGGGCGGCGAGGGCTTCATCCGCTGCACCTATTGCACGGCGCAAGACAAGATCGGTGAGGCGCTCGAACGCATAGGGCGCTTTGTCCAGAAATATTCGTAACGGCGCGGGCGGTTAAGCCTGGCGGCTGAAGCCGCGGCTAAGGGTCTCACTACGTTCGACCGCAAAGGCCGCCTTCGCGGCCTCCAGAGTGGTAGGCGCCTTGGGCCGCTGTCTGGAGCCTGCCTCCGCAGGCTTCGCGGATGCGCGCAAGCGCATCCCTTAGGCGCGGCTTTAGCCGCCAGGCGACTCCGTTCAGACAGATTCGTTAACTCTAGCTCGAAGGAAGATACATGCCTGCTGCTACACCCAAAATCGATGTGGAGTATGAGGTCACTATCGGCCTGGAGGTCCACGCGCAACTGCTCACTGAGAGTAAGATGTTCTGCCGCTGCTCGACGGGCTATGCCAACGCGGCGCCCAACACTCACAACTGTCCCATCTGCATGGGATTTCCGGGGACGCTGCCGGTTATCAACGAGCAAGCGATTGACTATACCATCATGACGGCGCTGGCGCTCAACTGTCACATCGCCGAATACTCGAAGTTCGACCGCAAGAACTACTTCTATCCCGATCTGCCCAAGGGCTATCAAATCTCGCAGTATGACGTCCCGCTGAGCGCCAATGGCTACCTGATGATCCACATCAATGGCGAGGACCGCCGCATCGGCATCACGCGCATCCACCTGGAGGAAGACACCGGGCGTCACCTGGAGCGCGAGGCACACGGCGAGGCCTATAGCCTGATCGACCTGAACCGTGCGGGCGTCCCGCTGATGGAGATCGTCGGCGAGCCAGACATCCGCACGCCGGAGGAGGCGCGGCTCTACATGGAGAAGCTGCGCACCGTCCTGCTCTATCTCGGAGTGAACTCCGGTCGCATGGAGGAGGGCGCGCTACGCTGCGACGCGAATATCTCTGTGCGCCCGAAGGGGCAGAAGGAATTTGGCTCGAAGGTCGAGATCAAGAACATGAACTCGTTCCGCGCGGTCGAGCGGGCGCTGGCCTATGAGGCGGAGCGCCAGGAGGCAGAATTGCGCGCCGGGCATACCATTCCCCAGCAGACCCGCGGCTGGCGCGAGGACAAAGGCATTACAGTGGCGCAACGCTCCAAAGAAGAGGCGAACGACTATCGCTACTTCCCGGAGCCAGACCTGCCGCGGCTGGTTGTCAGCCGGGAATGGGTCGAGCGGATTCGCGCCGAGATGCCCGAACTGCCCGACGCCACACGCGAGCGCTTCATCGCGACCTATGAGCTTTCCGACTACGACGCCGACCAGCTGACGGCGGAACGCGCACTGGCCGAATATTTCGAGGCGGCGGTGCAGGCGCGCCCGGCGACGAATCGCATTGCGCGGGCAAAGTCGGTGGCGAACTGGGTGGTTGGCGACCTACGGCGACTCTTGAACGCCGCGGGGACGGATATCGGCGCGAGCCCGGTAGCGCCAGTGGCCATCGCCGAGCTGGTGGAACTGGTGGAGCGGAATACGATCAACGGCAAACAGGCGAAGGACGTGCTGGAGAAGGCATTTGCCAGCGGCGAGGCGCCGGGGGCGATTGTTGCGCGCGAGGGCATCGCGCAGATCAGCGACCAGGGCGAGTTGGTGGCTGCCGTCGAGGCGGCGATAGCGGAGAATCCCAAAGCAGTCGAGGACTATAAATCGGGCAAGACCAGCGCGGTACAGTTTCTGGTCGGCCAGGTGATGAAACGGACGAAGGGCCGCGCAAAGCCCGACGCCGTAAGCCTGCTGCTGGTGGAGAAACTCGAGAGTCTCTAAGATACGCCGGGCCTGCGTGTTGAGGGGGCGCATCGAGCTGGCTATACACAGGAATAGTTCGTGGAGTGTTGTCGGCCCAGAGCGCGGCAATTTGGCCGCATCATCTTCGGAAGCATGTAGAGATGCTGAGTGAGGAGAGTTCTGGCTTATGCACAACGATGTGCCCAATGGGCGGCCCAATCCCTACAAGATGGCGTTGGCGCAGTTTGAGGAGGCGGCCGACCGGCTCAACCTCGACGAAGACCTGCGTGGCATCCTGCGGATGTCCAAGCGCGAGCTGACCGTACACTTCCCGGTGCATATGGACAATGGCAGAACCCGCATGTTCACGGGCTTCCGCGTCCAGCACAACATCAATCGCGGACCAGCCAAAGGCGGCATTCGCTACGACGCAGCCGTCTCGCTGGACGAGATACGGGCGCTGGCGATGTGGATGACGTGGAAGTGCGCGGTGGTTGATATCCCCTTCGGTGGCGCCAAAGGTGGGGTCATCGTCGATCCCAAACAGCTCAGCGAGAGCGAACTCGAGCATCTCACGCGCCGCTATACAACCGAGATTTCGGTGCTGATTGGTCCGGCCAGTGATATTCCCGCGCCAGACGTCAACACCAACGCGCAGACGATGGCTTGGATGATGGACACCTATTCCATGCACGCGGGCTTCTCGGTGCCCGCGGTCGTCACGGGCAAGCCGCTCTCCATCGGCGGCAGCGAGGGGCGCAACGAGGCGACGGCGACCGGCGCGGTGGCGGTCATGAAGATGGCGGCGGACGAGTTGAAGATGCCGCTACGCGACCTACGGGTGGCGATCCAGGGCTTCGGCAATGCGGGCGCGATTGCCGCCGAACTTCTGCATGCCGAAGGCATTCGCGTGGTGGCGGTCAGCGACCGTTCGGGCGGCGTCTATGATGAGCGCGGCCTCGATGTGCCCGCCTTGCTGAAATACAAGCAGGAGCATCGTATCGTGACCGGCTTCCCCGACGCGCAGGAGCTGAGCATCGCGGATACGCTTGAGGTACCCTGCGATGTGCTGATTCCGGCGGCGACCGAGGGCGTTTTGACGCAGGAGAATGCTCCTCGCGTGCAGGCGCGCATCATTGTCGAGGCGGCCAATGGGCCGACCACGCCCGACGCCGATAAGATCTTCTTCGAGCGTGGTGTGCGCCTCGTCCCGGATATTCTGGCGAATGCCGCTGGCGTGACGGTCAGCTACTTCGAGTGGGTGCAGGACCTGCAAAACTTCTTCTGGGAACCCGATGAGGTGCAGGAGAAGCTGGCGCTGGTGATGGGAAACGCCTATATCGCCGTCGCCAAACTGGCGCGCGACCAGGAGTGCGATCTGCGCACGGCGGCCAACATGGTGGCCATCAAGCGGGTCGCCGACGCCACGCAGATGCGCGGGATATACCCGTAAACCTCCAAAGGCAATTTGGGTCGGGACAGTCCGCGACTTATGTGGTTTTAGCATGTGTGGCGGAGACGGGCAGTGCGGTGGGGTGAGCAGGTCGTAGCGTAAACGCTACGGCGAATTTCCCACGTCTCAGGCCTATTCGCTGGGGCCTTCGGGTTCCAGCCTCTCCGCCCGACTCTCACGCCCACTATTCGGGATAAAAAGGAAAAGTTCATAAACCCTGTCCAGGCAGCCAGACCATGGCTGCCTGCGCGTCTCTGCTGTAATTTCGGCTCGTGAGGCGCGTCACTGGCAAGTGTTTTGCTGGAGTCAAACGGGAGAAAGATATACGTGGATACCAACAATACCACCAATACCAACACACCCAACTCTCAGACCAAGCAGGCCGCGCTCCTGGGGATCATCGACCACGCCCGCACTCTGGAGCAGACGCTCGCCAGTTTCTTCGACGACTCGGCGCGCGCCGCCGTTGGCACGGTGGAGGTGTGGGCTCCCAAAGACCATTTCGCGCATTTGGCTGTCTGGCAAATCTTTCGGGTGCGGCGACTGGAGGCCATCTCCACGGGTAATCCACCCGAGGAGCCAGAAAGTAATGACGAGGCCTTTCAGAAATATCAGGGTAACACGTGGAACGACAGTTGGGCAATGGCGATGCGGGCGCTGGATGAGAACGCCACCGTGATTGCGCGAACATCCGAGGACGACCTGACGCACCCTGAGCGCTTCCCGTGGATGAATGGGGGATCGTTTGTCTCCGGTGTCGTCAGTAGTTGCTACCTTCATCCGGTCGAACATGTGGCGCAGATGTACGAAGAGCATGGCGATCTGGCCGCCGTCGAGCGCATACAATTGGAGTCGGTCGCGGTGGTAAGTGGCCTCTTCGGCAGAGGCGAAGAATATGGCATTGCCGCCTACAATCTGGGCTGCTTCTATGCCAAGCATGGCCGAGCGGACGACGCGATTACGCAGGTGCGCGAGGCGCTGGCGGTCAATCCCCGGCTGACGGAGTGGTCGAAAGAGGACTCTGATCTCGTCTCGCTGCATAGCCTGCCAGCCTATCAGGCGCTCTACGTCGGCTAACCGGTCGCTGGTGGCTGATGCGGTTCTACCATCCAATATCAATCACGTGAGGAGCAGCGCGGTATGGCCGAGCGCAACAACGACCTCTGCGACGTTGCGGGTATTCTCGTCGGGCACGATACCGACCTGGAGGCGGGGACTGGCTGTACCGTCATCCGATGCGCCTGGCCCGCGCTTGGCGCCGTGGATGTGCGCGGCGGCGCGCCCGGTACGCGCGAAACCGATCTGCTCGATCCGCGCTGCATGATGACCGAGGTACACGCGGTAGTGCTGACGGGAGGTAGCGCCTTTGGGCTGGCTGCCGCCGATGGCGTGATGCGCGCGCTGGCTGAGGAGGGTGTCGGGTTCGACGCTGGCCCGGCGCGCGTGCCGATTGTTCCAGCGGCGGTGCTCTTCGATCTGGGCGTTGGCCGCGCCGATGTCCGTCCCGATGCGGCGTCGGGGATGCGGGCTGTGCGGGCGGCAGCCGGTGGGCCGATTGCGCAGGGAACGGTGGGCGCGGGCACGGGAGCGACGGTCGGCAAGATGGCTGGCCCGGCGCTCGCCGTCAAGGGTGGTGTCGGCTCCGCCAGCGAGCAACTGCCCGATGGCCACGTAATCGGCGCGCTGGTCGCCGTCAACGCGCTCGGCGACATCTACGACGCCGAAACGGGACGTCTGCTGGCGGGCGCACGCAGCCCCTCAGGCCAACGCTGGCTGGCGGACGACATTGCCGCCGCGCGGAGTGGCGCGCCGACACAACCACCCGCCCCGGAGTCGCCACCAGTTCCGGGCACGCAGACGACGCTGGCCGTCATCGCGACCGATGCGCCCTTCACCAAAGCCGAACTGGCCAAGCTCGCCCAGATGGCGCACGACGGGCTGGCGCTGGCGATTCGCCCGGTCCATACCCCCTTCGATGGCGATGTCGTCTTCGCCCTCTCCACCGCGCAAACCGCCGCCACTGCCGCTCCCGCTGGCGCGCTACCCCTGGCGCTGGCTGGCGGAGTGGCCGCTCGGACGCTGGCCCGCGCCGTCGCCAACGCGATTCGCGCCGCCATCGGGCTGCACGGCGTCCCGGCACTACTTGAGTTGCCCTTCGCGCGAGAATGAAGGGGGCGCGCGTTCGTCACAGCCGCTATCAATAGACGAGGTGCAGGTAGAAGCCGACGATGAAGCGGGCCACAAACGCTGTAATCGCAAACCAGCCCAGCAGGATCAGCGCCGACACCACCAGACTGACGCGCGTGCGCCAGCGGTGAATCGCCTGTCCATTCCCCAAACGCACGGCGACGCCGCTCAGGATGAAGCTCCCCATCGCGCTAGCCGCCGTGACCGCCGCGAGCGCCTGAATGATGATCGGAGACCTTTCGAAGACGATATTGATCAGTTGGGAGATGGCTGGGGGCAGGCGCATGCGGAACGATCCAACCGCCGGGAGCGAACTCAGGCCGAAGATCAAGATAATAGCAAACCCAACCAGACTCACGACCAGACAGATGGCGGCCCATTTTTCCAGCCGCGCCAGCGCCGCCACATTGTCCGAGGAGCGCCGCGCCCGGCGTCCCAGAAGGATGGCCACCACCGCCAGTGCTAGAATCGCCAGGAAGCTGACGATCACGATCACCGAGATGCGCGCCAGGGCCGCCTGCTGAAATGGCGTGACATCGCCGCGATAGGCGGGGAAGCTGCTCAGTTCAGCAGGGCGCAGCGCCGACGCGGTGAGTTCCATGACCAGCAGCCAGACCGCCGACGCAACGAAAGCAACACTGCCACAGGTGGCGCTGATCGCGGTCAGCCATCGCCCACGCCCCTGCGCCCGCGAACCATTGTTCGCTGGATAGGGAGTCTGGCCAGACGGTGAAAGCGTCACGGTGATGCCCTCCAGTTAACGCTGCGATTCTATCAGGCTATACGCCCGTCACTAAAACTACGCCCGATACCTTGAGCGCATCACAACCCATGACTGCCACAACTGAGGCAATCAGGCAACGCGGGGTGGTAGCCCGAATATGCTGCTCTACACTGCTCTGGTTGTGCCGAATGGCGCGCCATGTTATACTCCCTCCGTGCGCCTCCGCCAGTCTGGGCATGGATTTCGGGCCGCGCTATGGATGCTTTTTCGCGGATGATCGTGGGGCGCCGACGCTATTTGCCGCTCGGCATAAGGGAGGCCACGGCCTGTGTCGCTTACATTACTTTTCGGCTTGATGACGTTGGCGCCGGCCGTCGTCGCGATTCTTCTCGTCATCCTTTCGCGTGTCACCACATTCCGCCTGCCGTCGCCGGTCGCATTCGCCCTGGCGGGGCTGGCAGCGGCCGCGCCAATTGTCGGGCTGATTCTGCTCAGTTCCGATCTCACCTTCCCCACGCCGCTTCGCTTCGCCTTCGCGGGCAATAGCGCCACGCCGTTCGCGCCGGTCTTCCGCGCGGATGGCTTTTCCTTCTACAGCGCCTGGGGCATCGCGGTGCTGATCGTGCCGCTGTTGCTCTGGCTGGTCTGGATGGACGCGGGCCGGGCAGCAAGCTCATCCGGTCGGCTGCTGGCCGAGCTGGGACTGGTGATCGGCCTCGAAGCGTGCGCGCTGCAACTGGTCTTCTCCGATAACCTGCTCTGGTTCGGCCTGGTCTGGCTCGCGTTGGTAGCGCTGACATGGTACCTGGGAGAACAGGGCGCCGAGAGCAGTAATCTCGATTATCGCGGCCTGATTGCGATGCTGATTGGGCCAGCGTTGACAGTGCTGCTGCTACTGCTCATCGCGATCACCACCAAAGATCACACGTTCTACGGGCTGGCGGGCCATTCAGCCGCGTCGCCGTGGCAGATCGTCCTGCTGGCGGTAACACTCTCGCTGGCGGGCGGTGGCTATCCGTTCGTTGCGTGGGTGCGCCGGAGGGCCGCGTTTGCCACGCCGTCCGGGTTCGGCGCGCTCCTGGCGCTGGCGCTGCCGATGGTCGTCTTTGTCGGCGCGCGCTCATGGAGCGCCCTGCAAGCGACCACCAGCGGACTCTGGCCGCAGATTGGCGCGGTGACGCCGCCGATCACCGGAGGCATCGCGCTGGCGGTGCTCGGCTCGCTCTCGGTTGCCATTGCTGGTCTGCTGGCGCTTGGGCGCCGCGATGGGCGCACCCTGGTGGCGCTGCTCGCGACCGCGCAGGTCGGCTGGGGGCTGTTCGCCCTCGGCTCGTCACAGCCCGCCGCCGCTATCGGCGTGGTCATCTTGCTGGCGACCAGTGTGGTGGGTATCGGCGCGATGACGGCGGCGCTGGTTTCCGGCGGCATACTGACGGCGGATGATGAGCCTGACGGATCTGGCCCAGCGCCGTTTGGCCTGGCGTCACGCCCACTCAACCTTCTTGCCTGGTCTGTCGGCGCGGCTACCGCGCTGGGTGTCCCGTTCTTCGGCGGGTTCATCGCGCGCAACCAGATTACCGCCGGCACGCTTGCCGGGACGAAACTGGGCATCCCGCTCCTTGGCCTTGCCTGGCTGGGCGATGCGCTCTTTGCGCTGGCGCTGATCCGAGCGACGGTGCTGGCCTTCAAGGCCGACCCGGACGAACTGGCGGGCGATGAGACCGAAAAACCCGCGCGTTCCTCCGCGTCGGAGTTGCTGGAGCTGCCCGGAGCGGTGCTGGCGGTCATCGGGATCGCGCTTGGCATCTTCCCCCAGACATTCCTGAATATGGGCGCTCTCTTCGCGGTCGATCAGATAACGCCCGCAGGCGCCGCGAATGGCGTGCTGCGCGTCATATCGTTCGGCTACTCGACCGGGAATAGCCAGTGGCTCCCCGGCATCTTCTGGCTGGCGGCGGTGGTGCTGACAGGCGCCATTCTGCTCATCCGCCTGGGAACGCACCGCACCGCGGTGACGCTGGAGATCAGCGGCGAGGCAGAGTTGACCGGCATGGAACGCGACGCGCTGGACGAGCCTGCGGTCGTCTGGGTTGACCTCGCCTCCGCCTTTACCTCGTCCTGGACGCAGGTGGCGGGCAGTCAGCTCATCGGCGGTATCGATGAAGATGACGAATACATCGAGGCGCAACTGGACGACGACGACGAGGGCGACGATGACAGCGGCCCCGACGACACGACGCCTCCTGACGACGCCGATGACGGCGCCGCGACGCCCGAAAAAGGTGTGGCTCCGGCCAATGGCGTGACAGCAGAGGCAAACGTGGCCGACGAGACCGCCGAGGACACATCCGCCGAAGAGGCGCCCGTCAACGAACGCAAGGCGGCGAAGCAGGGCGCCCGTAAAGCCGGACAGCGCGGCCAGTCGCGGCAATAGACGACTCCCAGGAGGAAAGTAGCCCATGAACGGGGTGTTGAGTTTTGCACTGGCGGTGCTGATTTATCCGGGATTGCTGGTGGCGGTGGTCGCGGGTGTGGCGCTGCTCCTGGTACGGGCGGTCGCCAGCGGCGCGGCGGGTGGCGAGAAGGGCGATTTCATCGCCGACCTGCGCGAGTCCTGGCAGGGTGAGACGATTGCGCCAGACGGTGTGAGTGAGTCCGCGCTGACGCTCAGCAGCGTCGTCGCGATCCTCGCGCCCGCGCTGGCGCTCGTGATGCTGCCAGTGCCCGGCAATCCACTGGTGACGGCGATTGGCCTGAAGGGCGATCTGGTGGCGGAGGGCGCGCTGTTGCTGGGGCTGCCGCTGGCGCGATTGTTTGTCGGCTGGCTGACGCCGACCCCCCTCACGCGCATTGCCGCCGACCGAGGCGCGCGCTTGCTAGCCGGGGCGGCGCTCTCCCTGACGCTCTCACTCACCGCCATCGCCCAGCAGTTCGACACGCTGACGATTGCCAACGCGCCCATCAAAGCGCCCAGCGGTATCTTGATCGCCGCGCGCGTGTTGGCCGCGCTTGCCTTTATCTGTGTGCTGCCCGTGCTCACGCGCATCACCGCGATTCGCGAGCCGCGCGACGCCGAGGATACAGCCCCCGACGAGTTGCTGGAGGTCACGGGGCGCGACCGCTTCTGCTTCCGGCTTGGCGAGGCGATTCAGCTTGCGGCGACCGCGGGCTTTTTCCTTGCAGTCTTCGTCATGCCCTTCTTCTCCGTGGCGCCACAGGGCGCGGCCATGGCGATCATCTGGATCGTCGGGCTGCTACTGACGGCGGCGGGCATTGGCGTGTGGGACGCGCTACGCCGACAGATGCCCGTGGGCAACGATCATCCACCGCTGACCTGGTGGCTGGGCTGGCCACTGCTGATCTCGTTGGCGGCGCTGGTCGTCACCGCCTGGGCCACGCGCGGGGTCTAGCCGGGCCACGATCTGCGCAGTTGAGTGGAACCTGTCAGATGAGATGTCTGGCAGGTTCGTTGCATTCACGCTTGTGAACGATACGTCCCAACGGCATATTTGCAGGTTCTTGCCTCCTCTCATCCCCATGTGTTGATGTTCCCATACATACTTCTGGTATAGAATGCCTCAGCATAATGTATGCCTTGTGCGCGTAAACCCAACAATGTACACCTATTCTCTTTTGCTGACACGGATGATATAGTGACTTTGCATTGACCTGGTCAGCCAATTTGTAAAGCAAGCGAAGCATAACCAAGCAAACCGGATAACACTTCCCGCGCGTTTCCTCGTACTGTTTTGCTGTTGAATGAGGATAAGGCTCGCGTATGAATTGCCCACAATGTCAAGACTGCTCGTTGTGTGGCCATCGACAGACGCTCTCCCTCGACAACCGCGTCAACCGCACCTACACCTGTCTCTGTTGTGGCATCGTCGTAGACCGCGACTGCAACGCGAGCCGGAACATATTAAGACTGGGACGACAGTCTCTGGCGTCGGCCTAACCGAGCTTAGAAACTGTTATGCACTCAAGGTCGAACGGCCCAGGAAGCCTAGAATACGAGACTGGAAGAGCGGCAGAACGCCAGGAGAGGTGCAAAACCACACAACTGAGCGATGATACGAGCGGCTTTAGCCTCATCGCGTGTCCAATTCTACAGCGTTCTACGATAGTCACCGTCAAGTCTTTAACAGGCTCTAGGCTAAAACCACCTGAGACGCCAATAGACGAGGGAGCGGAGATGATGCATACGGATAGATTGCGTTGGCGGCTGTCAGGTATTCTGTCTTCGGCGCTGCTCATCTCCGCCCTGTGTGTGGGCGGCTGTACCCCGGCGCTGCACGGCGCGTCCAGCACGACATCGGCGCAACTGGGCAACGGCGTGTTGGCATGGCCCTTCGATACCCATTCTGGCGCGTGGGTGATTGAGAATGGCTACAACTGGAACGCCAGCAACGGTGGTCTCGATCATGGCTGTTCATCTTATGGGCAAACCTGCTACGAACAAGATTCCTTCGACTTCCAGATCAGTGGCCCTCAAGGCAGCACAATTGGCGCGCAAGTGTTGAGTCCAGTCGCTGGGAGTCTGGTAGACTTCCAGAGCGCTGTTCCAGGTGATGGTAGTTCGGGTTATTGTGTCTCGATTGGCGTGAATAGCCATCCAGGTTATCACGTCCTGATCTGCCATTTACAGCGCGAGGTATCTGATCGCACCGTCACACGCGGCGATGTCATTGGGCAGGTAGCCGGTGGTAAATATGGCGATCACATCCACATGACGCTCTATTATCTGAATCCCAGTGACGGGAACGATACCGTGGCGAATGCGTCCAAACGCAAAGCGGTACCCTTCACGGTTCCCTGGACAATTGCGGGCTGCATGTACACCCCAAGTGGGAAAACAAATGAATGGGCAGGTACTGCGGTTCCCTGTGGCAATCAGGTGATTAACGCCACTCAACCACCGTCACCTCCTTCAACGGCGTACGCTGTCGGCGATAATGGAACGCTCGATGCGCTCAACTCCGTCACGGGAGACGTACAATGGAGCGTGCGGGTAGGCGGACAGGCGTCAGCCGGGCTGCCGAGAGCTTATCTTGATTTGGTCTCAGATAACATACTGTTTGTAACAGCCGCTCAACCGGACCCCTCAATCCCCAATTTGCCAGGTGTGGGCCATTTGACTGCCATCGATATTCTCACGCACCAGATGCTATGGACTACCCATAAAACGGTTGTCTTTCTCGCGGAGCGAGACGGTACCGCCTATGTCAGTGACTCTACGGGAATCGCGGCTCTTGATGCTCGCAGCGATAAGCTTCTCTGGCACTACGACGAGCCACAGTCATATCCACTCGGCTTCGGCTTGAGCAATGGGGTAGCATATCTCAGCTATTCGCAGGATGCGACACATGGCTACCTGGACGCGATCAAACTCAGCGATGGCTCGAAGCTCTGGCATAGCGCACTGCCAGGGCCGGCGCTCGATGCCCTCGATGTGGTGAATGGAATCGTCTATACCACAGCTCGCGGGAACCAGTTTGTGCAATGGTTGACGGCCTTTGCGGCGCAAACAGGTCAACGATTATGGAGCGTGCAGGATGAAGGAACCAGCATTGATATTCTAACGGCGAACGGCCTTGTCTATGCCCATACCGTTGGCTCAGATCCCACTGGAAATCTTTTGGTGCTGGATGCGCAGACCGGACGGATCAAAGCGGGATTTGGGAATCACCAACAGGGATGTGTATTTGGCTCACCCCTGCTTGCTAATGGTGTGTTATATGTGGGATGTGGCGTGAGTGGCGACAGTAGCGGCGAAGTCATAGCATATAACGCTGAATCTGGATCACTGCTATGGCGCCAGGCGACAACGGGCGAATATATCTTTCCTCTCGGACGACAGGGGAATGTTATCTACGCCCTCGGACAGTACGATGGCAACGTGAATGCCACAACCTCAGCACTGCAAACCAGCAATGGCAGTGTCTTGTGGCAGCATCCGGGCAGTTATGTTACAGCAACGGGAAGTGTTGCCCTCATGGCCAGTGGAAATACACTCTCCGCGCTCGACCCCGCTACTGGACACACGCTCTGGCAGACCAGCGAGCTTGGGGCGGATATTCAGGCGCTCATCGCGTAATCGCCTACGACAGCCCGGCGAGCGCTTCTTCCTCCACATCGGCGGCCTCGCGGAACTGCTCGCGATACAGCTGGGCGTAGAGGCCGCCGCGCGCGATCAGTTCGGCGTGCGTGCCACGCTCGACGATGCGCCCGCCATCCACCACCAGAATCTGGTCGGCGGCAAGAATCGTGGAGAGCCTGTGGGCAATCGCAATCGTCGTCCGGTTCACCATCAGCCGCTCCAGCGCCGCCTGAATCAGCCGCTCAGAGTGCGTATCGAGCGCGCTGGTCGCCTCATCCAGAATCAGGATGCGCGGGTCTTTCAGGATAACGCGGGCGATGGCGATGCGCTGCTTCTCGCCGCCGGAGAGCTTATAGCCGCGCTCGCCCACCACCGTATCGTACTTTTCGGGCAACTCCATGATGCGGTCGTGGATGGCCGCCGTCTGGGCCGCGCGTTCTAGCTCCTCCTCGCTGGCGTCGGGTTTGGCATAGCGCAGGTTCTCGCGGATGGTCGTATGGAAGAGGTACGTCTCCTGCGTGACCATCCCAATGACCTCGCCCAGGCTTTCCAGCGTCACATCACGCACATCGTGGCCGTCAATCGTCACCGCGCCACTCTCCGCGTCATACAGGCGCGGCGTCAGATAGGTGATCGTCGTCTTGCCCGCGCCGCTCGGCCCTACCAGCGCCGTCAACTGGCCCGGCTTCACGTCGAATGAGATGTCGTCCAGCGCGGGCCGCTCGGTGTCGGGCCGATAGTGGAACGTCACGTGATCCATCGTCACCTCGCCGCGCACCGTCTCTGGCGTGAGCGTGAGCGCGTCGGGCTTATCGGTGATGTCATGGGGCATATCGAGGTATTCGAAGACACGGTCAAAGAGCGCCAGCGCGCCCTGAATCTCGACCTGCACGCTCAGCAACTGGCCTATCGGGAAGAAGAGGCGGCTCTGGAGCGTGGTGAAGGCGACAAGCGTGCCAATCTGCTCGGCGATATTCCCGCTGGGAGTATGCCCAGGGCCGAATGACAGATACCCAAAGAGCAGGTAGACCAGCGCTGGCGTAATCGAGAAGAACGTCCCAATCATCATCATGAACCAGCGGCCAATCATCTGCTGGCGGATTTGCAGGCCGACGAGATGCTCGTTCTCTTTGCCGAAGCGCCCAATCTCCTGCTTCTGGCGGCCAAACGTCTTGGTAAGCAGCACGCCGCTGACCGAGAGCGTCTCCTCCACCATCGCCGAGAGTTCCGCCAGCGAGATTTGCGTATCCTTGCTGATGGCGCGGCGCACCTTGCCGATGCGATAGGTCATCCAGAGGAAGAGCGGCAACAGCCCCAGCGAGAGGATCGTCAGCCGCCAATCGAGGAAGAACATGCCGACGATGGTCGAGAGCGCAATGGTTATATTCGAGACGACCGAAGTGGCGGTATCGGTGACGACGGACTGCACACCGCCGATGTCGTTCGAGAGGCGCGACTGAATCTCGCCGGTGCGAGTGTCGGTGAAAAACTTGAGGGGCATCCGTTGCAGATGGCTGTACAACTGGTTGCGCAGATCACGCATCACACTCTGGCCAACGCGCGTATTGAGCCATGTCTGCCCGACGCCGATCAGGCCGGTAATCATCGGGGTAATAACCATGACGCCGACGAAGAGGCAGAGTAGCTTGAAGTTCTGCTGGGCAAAGCCAATCGAGATGGCGAATTTGAGCATATAGGGGTTGACGATGCCAAGCGCGCTGACCACCATAATCGCCAGCAGCACGATGGCGACCTCTTTGCGATAGGGCTTGAACGCCGACGCCACCCGCCGCACCGTCTTGATATCGGCCTTACGTGTTGGCTCCTCCATCTGATACCGCGACATCCGATTATAGCGCCCACCACCACCACCACCACCACGCATCACTCCGTGTCCAATCATCAGGGGCAAATCCTCTCAGGGGTAGTGCAGGTCATTAGTCTAGTTATTTCTGCGTAGTTTCTCCTGTATAGCATCGTACCACGCCGCGCTTGCCACACGCACTGGCAGAAAGGCCAGTTGACGGCTATGCTTTTGACACGCGCGGGCGTGGTAAAATAGCAACTGGCTCTCGGTATTTCCCTGTTTTCTCGAAATTGCTGAGGCAACGTCGCCCCGGCAGGAGGCATATGAGTCCATGACCAACGCAGATAACGCGGATAACGCGGATGCACAGCCAGCCGACGCACGCATCGAACACGATTCACTTGGCGATAAAGCGGTGCCAGCTTCGGCGCTCTATGGCGTGCAGACGCAGCGCGCCGTCGAGAACTACCCCGTCAGCGGCATGCGCGCCCATCCGGCGATGATTCGCGCGACGGTGCTGGTGAAGAAGGCGGCGGCGCTCTCCAATCGCGACACCGGACGCCTTGACGCGCACATTGCCGATGCCATCGTCCAGGCCGCCGACGAGATACTGGACGGCCAGTGGCACGAGCACTTCGTGGTGGATGTCTATCAGGCGGGCGCGGGCACCTCACACAATATGAACGCCAACGAGGTGCTGGCCAACCGCGCCATCGAGATTCTCGGCGGCAAGCGCGGCGACTACAAGCTGGTTCATCCCAACGATCACGTGAACATGGCGCAGTCCACCAACGACACCTTCCCCACGGCGATGCGCGTGGCGACGATGCTGATGGTGCGCGAGACGCTGCCTGTGCTGGAGGAGCTGGCCGCCGCGTTCGAGGCGAAAGGGCGCGAGTTCGACGGCATCGTGAAGTCGGGCCGGACGCATTTGCAGGACGCGACGCCGATCCGTCTCGGCCAGGAGTTCGCTGCCTATGGGCTGACACTGCGCCGCGATGTCGCGCGCATCCACGACGCCAGCAACACCCTGCTGGAGCTGAACATCGGCGGGACGGCCGTTGGCACCGGGCTAAACGCGGAACTCGCCTATATCGACGCGATGGTGAAGCATCTCAGCGAGCTGACGGGCTTCGCCTTCCGCCGCGCGGAGTCGCTGGTGCAGATCGCGCCGAGCATGGCGTCGTTCCTGGAGGTCTCCGGCGCGGTACGGGTGCTGGCCAGCGACCTGAGCAAGATTGCCAACGACCTGCGGCTGCTGGCGTCCGGGCCAGCCACTGGCTTCTACGAGATTGTGCTGCCCGCGGTGCAGCCGGGTTCGTCGATCATGCCGGGCAAGGTCAACCCCTCGATTGCCGAGATGGTGAACCAGGTCTGCTTCCAGGTCTTCGGCTTCGATACGACGGTCAGCTACGCCGCACAGGCGGGGCAGCTTGAGTTGAATGTGATGATGCCGGTCATCATCCACAACGTGCTCTGGTCGTTCACGATCCTCAAGAACGCGATGGCGACCTTCACCACGCGCTGTGTCGTGGGCATCAAGGCCAACGCCAATCGCGCCGAGGAGTATGCGTTCAAGAGCGCGAGTCTGGTGACGGCGCTGGCCCCCTACATCGGCTACGAGGCGTCCGCCGCGATTGCCAAGGAGCAGATTCAGACGGGCCGCGATATCCGCGACATCGTGCGCGAGCGTAACCTGCTGCCGGAATCTGATCTGGCAGAGATTCTGAAGCCTGAGGCGATGACCGAGCCGGGCATCGCGGGCCAGGGAAAAACGAAGACGCCGATTCTTGGCGGAGCCAGCGCGGGCGGATGATGCTGGCGGCTGGATTTCCTGCGGGCCGCGATTGAGGTAAATGAGCGCGCCACAGGCTGAGAACTAGGCGGCTCATCCTGTTCGTTCGGTATCCTCGCTGACGGCGAACGGCGTCGTGGGTTGAGCAGGCCGGAGCGTCAACGCTCCGGCGAATGTCTGGATACTTCGGGAAGAGACATTCGCCGTGGTCTTCAGGCTACGACCTGGTTGCCCTGGACATCCGCCGCCATGCGGTTTCTACGTTCACCGTAACGCTCACTATCAACCATTGCCTCACAGGTGACAACACATGACCGACTTTGTCTCGCGCGACTACCCTATCCTCGAATTCGACGATGCGCCGGAGGGCGTGCTGGAGCCGTCGCGGCTCATCAAGCCGCGAGATGTGCCGGAGCATGCGGTGCTCTGCTTCTTCAATGAGGTCATCACCCAGCTCAGCCAGCAGCATGAGATGCGCGTCGTCAAGCATCTGCGGAGCGAGATGGGCACGCACCCCGTCTACGAGATGGAGTTCCAGGGCAAGCGTCTGGCGATATTCCATCCGGGTGTCGGCGCGCCGCTGGCATCCGCGATGCTCGAAGAGGTGATCGCGCTGGGCTGCCGCAAATTCATCGCCTGTGGTGGTTGTGGTGTGCTCGATAGCAGCATCGCGATGGGTCATCCGCTGATTCCGCTCTCCGCCATCCGCGACGAGGGCACCTCGTATCACTATCTGCCGCCGAGCCGCGAGGTGACGCCCAGCCTTGAGGGCATCGCTGCGCTCGAGGCGACATTGCGGGCGCACGAGGTTGGCTACCTGACCGCCAAAACGTGGACAACCGACGCCATCTACCGCGAGACGCCCGCTAAGGTGCAGCAACGCCTGGCGGAGGGCTGCCTGATGGTCGAGATGGAGGCGGCGGCGTTCTTCGCGGTGGCGCAGTTCCGTGGCGTGACCTTCGCCCAGGTGCTCTACGGCGGTGACGATGTCGGTGGCGCGGAATGGAGCGCGCGTGAATGGGCGTCGCATTCGGGGCGCGAGGCGCTTTTCTGGCTGGCCGCCGAGGCGTGTCTGCGGCTGTGAATGGTACTCCGTTTCGTGCGTCTGGCGCCTGCTCGCGATATACTAACACGATATACTAAAATGTATATCGCAAGAAACGAGCAGGCCCATGTATATGGAAGTATTTGTACGTCTGGTTGTCGCAGCAGTGCTGGGTTCCCTGATTGGCCTCGAACGCGAGCGTCTGGATCGCGGCGCTGGATTGCGCACTCACGCGCTTGTGGCGACCGCCTCGGCGCTTATTATCATCGTTTCCGCATATGGATTCTCCGATGTGATCGAACCGGGCCGCATTGTCCTTGACCCGTCACGTATCGCCGCGCAGGTGGTGAGCGGCATTGGCTTCCTGGGCGCTGGCACCATCATTCTGCGCAAGAACGCCATTCACGGGCTGACGACCGCAGCCAGCGTCTGGGCTGTGGCGGGCATTGGCCTCGCTGCGGGAGCGGGTCTCTATATCGCCGCCGCCGCGACCACCGCCATTCTGCTGGCTATCTTGCTGGCGCTCAAGCCCATCGAGGGCCGCATCTTCCCGCACAAGCGCAACTGGCGTATCACCCTGCGCGCTGAGACGCATCCCGGACAGGTGATGGCCATCGAGGAGCGTATCAATGCGTTGCATCTGGAGCTGCGGCGGATCGAGCTGCTCCCGGATAAGGCCAACGGCGTGACAACTTTCCGGCTGGACATACGCGGAGGAGAGGCCTCATCCCTCGCCACACTGGCCGAGGTGTTGCAACATATTCCAGGTGCGCGCGCCGTCTCGTTCCGTGGCCAAAACGGCGCGCCAGCCGAGCAGGCAGGCGAAAGCCGCGCGGCCACCCGTGACGGTTGGTCTACTACTCATCCTCGTCGAAGACCACCGCCGTGGATGGGTCGAAGACTGGGTCGGGGTTATCATCGGGCGCATCTGGGCAGCCGAGCGCGACCCAGGCGTCGTAGACCCTGAGCTCATATGATATCTTCTCTGCGCCATCGCCAGTGATTCTGCGTAACGCATCGCTTCATCAGGACCAGATGCCTCGTCAGAGCGCTTTCATGGCCCGGCATGAATTGAATCGCTCAACTGTGCGAACCAACTACGAGCGGGTCGGCAAACTTGCAGCGGGCCAGGCACATAGCGATAATACATACTCCCGATGTCAAAAGCGCCGAGAGTATCATCCTCAAAGAGGATCATATAGGGCACATTCACTCCTCTAGCAAAGTCCGCGCCTGAA
Organism: uncultured Chloroflexia bacterium; assembly: GCA_963718915.1. Lineage (GTDB taxonomy): Bacteria > Chloroflexota > Ktedonobacteria > Ktedonobacterales > JADMIN01 > DAHUXT01. The sequence goes on from CAVRAI010000001.1 coordinate 279,401, forward strand.
GCGAAGGCTGAGTCTATCAAATGTATCCTATGCTCTGGTATACATGAAATGGCCCGGCCTGCAGCACAGGCCTTCCCAGGATAGGACGGTAGTCGAGAACCCCTTTACCGACATAGGGTATGCCACGCCGCCGCTTTGCGCCGTCCTGCAGCTATGCGTTGCTCTTGCTGCTCATATTCGGCGTTGACTTTATCCGATACATCCCGGATTCCGCCAGCAATACATCGCCTCCACTTCGCGCAGTGCCTCGGCAAAATTCTCGTCATCGCCTTGCAGCACATCAAGCTAAACTGCCCATGTGAGGCCATGTTTTCGCAGGAGTTAGACGATGCGACGGCTTTCTTTGCCCAGTCATTGTCAGCGATTAATTTATCGAAATATGCCTGTGACATAGCCATATGTTCCGGTTGGCGCAGCACATTCAGATGCTTACGCTGTTTATCTATTGATATAACTCGCGGATACTGAGGTAGCGCCTCGATAGCGCACGTAATCCAGGGCAAATCCACACGCGAGTCATAGTGCCAGATAGCGGACCTTCACTTTGTCCTGCTCGTCCAACCAGCACAATCAGGTAATACTCATCTGTTTCAGCAATGTGATCCTCGTCTACTGTCTACCATAAGCCTGTAGACCTGAATTGGGCCGTAGGTGCGCACGAGTGACCCAGTAATCTCCTCGAACCTCTCATCGTGCATGCTGCGTGCTGCCTCCGCTTACCCGATGCGCTCCAGGATGACGACGGGAATCTTGCGGCTGATCTGCGCCTGGTGGTCGGTGAAGAAGGGCATTTGCGCCACGATCTGCGCCCAGAGGCGGTCGTACTCCTCGCCCTCGGCCACGATGGCTCGCGTCTGAAACGTCGCGTCGGGTAGCTCGACCGTCACCGCCGGATTGGCGACAAGGTTGACGTACCAGTCGGGATGCCGCACCGCGCCAGCATTCGAGGCGATCACCAGCACGCGGTCGCCATCGGTGACGTAGGTCATCGGCGTGGTATGGGGCTGGCCGCTGCGCGCGCCGGTCGTCGTCAGCAAGACGATCTTTCGCCCGCTGAATTTGGGGTCATGCGCGCGAAAATCCGCGATCAGCTGGCGGTTGAACGCCTTCAATTCCTCAGGCGTTTGTGGCATCGACATGTATTATCCTGACTTCTCCAGTATCGTCCGCTGATTTCCTGTTTAGCGCGCATGAGGCATCGCCTCGCTAGCGAAGCGCTCGACATGCGCCATGCGATCAAGCCAGCGCCGCGCCATAGATTGTAGCATAGCGTGGCTTGATAGCGGCTTCTGATCATGGCTGGCCAGTGATCTCATCCGGTCGAAGTGTGGCCAGGTTGTAGATCACTTCGCCTGGAATGGAGGCGGCCCAAGAATCACGATGCCGCCATAACGCTCTGCCGAGGCTGCTATTCGCGCAAAATCAACTGGACCGGCAGCGATGAGGGCGTCAGTCGCTGGCTCGCTGGCGCCACGATAGAAGGCCTCGCTGCTGCCTGGTGTCTCAACGAAGAGCATGCGCGCCGTCTCTGAAACAACCATGAACGCATGCGGCACGCCCCGTGGGGCCACTGCTACGCCATGCGGCCCGAGTTGCCGTTCCTGGCCATCGAGGTACACGAGGATCTCACCCTCAAGCACATAGAGTGTCTCGTCTACGTCAGGGTGCTGGTGGAGAGGCGTCACCTTGCCCCTGGTCATAACATCCTCGAATAGCAGGAAGGCGCCCCCTGTCTCAGCGCTGGTGGCCTTCCAGGTATGCACGCCACCACCATAGAACCAGAACTTCTCGCCTTCGCCATCTGCGCGGACAATCGAAACGACTTTGTTCATCGCCATCTCAGCCTCCCCATCGCTTTGTGGTACTGTTGTCTCTTAATGGTACTTCAGTTCCATAATGAGAGTACTGTATAATGAACACGGTGTCAAGGGCCGTGATCGCTCGGGTATACAGGGCGAAGAAATGGAGGACGGAGAACCGATGTCGATCGTCTATGAGCAAGCAGGTCGAACGCACCAAAAGAAACGCACTCGCGAGGCGTTGGTGGCTGCCGCTCGTGAGTTGGTGGCTCAGGGTGAGATGCCCACCGTCGAGAGTGTTGCCGCTGCGGCATCGATCTCGCGCAGCACAGCCTATCGTTATTTTCCGAACCAGCAAGCGTTGCTCGTGGCGGCTCACCCTGAGATCGACGTGCAATCGATGCTTCCTGAGGTCGCGCCCGAGGATGCGCCAGCGCGGCTCGACATTGTCATTCGGGCGTTCGTGCAACTCATCCTTGATACAGAGCGGCCACAGCGCACGATGCTGCGTCTGTCGCTCGAACAGGATCCCACCCATCACGGCGAGCTACCACTGCGGAAAGGACGCGCGATTGGCTGGATCGAGGAAGCGCTCGCACCCCTCCGCGCACGGATGGCTGAGTCCGAACTGCGGCGGCTCGTCTACGCGATAAGGATCAACACCGGCATTGAGGCGCTTGTGTGGCTTACTGATGTTGCCGGGCTCTCGCGCGAGGAGGCCGCAGAGGTCATGCGCTGGTCGGCCAGCAGCCTGTTGCAATCGGTTCTGAGCAGCCAGAATCCTGTGACATCTCCCCCGGCTGAAACCGGGAGCTTCTAGAGGTCAAACCCCACGCCATGATGCCCCAGGGCGAGAGCCAAAGCTCACGACCAGTGTACCATCATGGCGTGAAAAAGGCAAGGGGCCATTCATCCCCCGCTTGAAAGTAGGGGCTTTCGGGCCAGTTTCTATAAGTTCCTGAGGACTGCTAGCGCCTATGCGCCTGTGTCGCTTCTCGCTCGGGTGCTAGCGCACATGCGGCATGACCTCGCTGGCGAAGCGCTCGATCTGCTCCACGCGGTCGGGCCAGCGCGGCGCCATGAATTGTAGCGCCAAATGCTCGACGCCAATCCCGCGGTAGACAGACAGCGCCTCGATCAGTTGTTCCGGGGAACCGCGCAACACCCGCTCATCCTGCGCCACTGGCTCGCGCGTCACCTCGATGGGGCGGCAGCAGGTCAGCTTCACCACATCGCCATTGCGCCCGGCGTACTCGGCCTCGCGGCGGGCGTTATCGTAACCCGCGCGTAGCTCGGCGGGCGAGATGCTCACGAAGTAGGGGAACCAGGCGTCGCCGTAGTGGCCCGCGCGTCGTTGCGCCGCCGCGCCCTCGCCGCCAACCCAGAGCGGGATGCGCGGCTGCTGGATTGGCTTGGGATAGAAGGCCACGTCGTCGAACGCATAGTGCTGCCCATGGAAGCTGACATGCTCCTGCGTCCAGAGCAGATCGAGGATTTGGAGTTGTTCATCGGTCATCCTGCCGCGCGCTTTGAAGGGTACGCCCAGCGCGGCGAACTCCTCCTCCATCCAGCCGACGCCCACGCCCACCGTCAGCCGCCCGCCTGCCAGCCGTTCGATGGAGGCGGCGACGCGCGCCCAGTAGAGCGGATGGCGGTATGGCAACACCAGCACGCTGATGCCCAGCGTAATCGTCTGGGTGCAGCCCGCGAGATAGGCAAGGCAGGTGAATGAGTCGAGGAACGGGCGGTCGGGCGGCACGATGAACTCATGGTTCTCGGCGTAGGGGTAGGGCGTGCGAATCTCCCATGGTGTGACGACGCGATCCGCCGACCAGACCGCGTCGAAGCCCTGCCGCTCGGCGCTCTGCGCCGCTTCACGCAGCGTATCAGGCCCAGTTGCGCGGCCAGAGATGGGCAGAAATACCCCCAACTGCATGCGCCAGTCCTCCCGTGTAGCCCATTAGCCCATCAGACGCGCTCGAAACGCCGCAGCCAGTACCACGCCGTCGGAGCGCCATTGCGACCCGTACCGCGCTCGGTCTTCTCCAGCTTGAAGGTGTCGCCAAAGATGTGCTCGACGTCCTCTTGCGTGAAGCCAACGCGGCGCATTCCAAGCATACGCGGCTCGAATCCATAGAGCAAGTAGAGCGCGCCAGGCGCGGCAAAACGCGCGACGCCAGCGGCGTAGTCGGCGCGGCGGTCTTCATTTAAGCCATGGAAACAGCCCAGATCGAGGATGAGGGAGCAGGGCGCGCCGATAGGTAGCCGATCCAACTGTGTGACGTCGCCACGGATGAAACGCACCGAGCCAGGCAGCTTGCCCATCGCTCGCGCCTTCTGTTTGGCGCGTGTAATCGCGGGGGCGGCGAAGTCTACGCCCATGGCCTGCCAGCCGTTGCGCGCCAGATAGAGACTGTTGGTGCCGGTGCCGCAGCCCAGATCGAGCGCGCGTCCCGGCGGCATCGCGCCCACACCTTCGACCGCATCCACCAGTTCCGGCGGTGAGATGCCGGTATCCCACGGGGTTTGGCCTCGCCGATACATCCAGGTAAAGAACAGCCGATGGAAGATCGCCTCGAAAAATCGCCGGAGCATCTCAACCCTGCCTTTCGCGATTTGGTCGCCGGAGCGACACCGATGCTTCAGTATACGCACGCAGGGTATGAAACGATGTGGGGAAGTTAGAGTGATTCCGGTAACACAAACAGTTTGGAGTATCAATGTGTCGCACCTACCAATGTATATATCTGACATGGCGGTGTGGCGCAGTCTTCGCGAGACGCGGACGTGAGATCAACTCATCAGAGCGCTACGCGGCATATGCATCACAGATAGCCCTGGCACGCGCGTCAGGTCGCCATCGAGTGTGACGACGGTGAGGTCATGTTCGAGCGCGGTAGCTGCAATCAGCGTATCAACATCGCCAATCAAGCCAACGCTACGCCGCATACTCCGGCGAAGGTCGGCGTACCGTTCCAGGATGCGATATGTGAGTTGATATGGAGTTACTTCACAAAGCAGCTTTCGAAGCTCAGTACGACGCTGGCGGTAGTCAGAAGCACTCTTGAGGTATTCTATCGCTTCACCATAGACAAGTTGGCTTGTAGTGGCTTCCCGTGCGATTATCCATGGCTGGACAAGTCGCAATGCTCCCGGGCGACCTTTCAGGTATGCGATGAGAACTCCGTTATCCAATAGATAGCGGGTCATTTCGCATCCTCCTCGTCAAGCCACGCGAGTTGGTCTTCTATTGGTGGCGATGGCTTGCTTTCTTGTCTGATACGTTCGAAGTATGCGAACTCATCATCGTCTTGCAGGTCACGCCAGGCGCCACCTAGAGCCAGCGCTGCCCGAACCGTAGGCGGCAGGTTGTCATCACTGAATGCTTGGTGCGGCGTGCCTACGTCCGCAAGCGGCTCCGTCATCTCCTCGATGTACTGCGCCAAGTCTTCCTGTGCAGCGGGAGATAGGTCTTCGATATGCTCCAGGGCGCGTTGCAATCGTTCGATCATGCTCACATCCTCGTACAATGCTTGACACTCCGCAGGCTGCGCTCAAGTATACCATCTGGCGTCGCGTGCCTCGCGTGCTATAATCGGCGGCATGGACGCACAACAGCAGCAGCGTGAGACGCCAGGACAACCAGAGCGGACGCTGGCGGGGCAGGTCGCCATCATTACCGGGGCGAGCCGTGGCATTGGGCGCGCGGGGGCGCTGGCCTTCGCGGCGGAGGGCGCGGCGGTCGTGCTGGCGGCGCGTGACGCGGATGCGCTGGCGGCCAATGTCGCCGAGATTGTTGCGGCAGGCGGCAGGGCGCTGGCCGTGCCGACGGATGTCGCCGACGAGGAGAGCGTTGCCCAGCTCTTCGCGCGGACTGAGGCAGCGTTCGGACGGGTCACGATCCTCGTCAACGCGGCGGGCGCGGTCGCCAACCGCCCATTCGCCGAGATGGATATCACCACGTGGGATACCGTCCTCAATACCAACCTGCGCGGAACATTCCTCTGCTGTCGCGCCGCGTTCCAGTCAATGCAGGCGCACGGTGGCGGAGTGATCGTCAACTTCTCCTCGCTCTCGGGCGTGCCAAAGGTCGAGAAGTTTCCAGGCCTAAGCGCCTATGTCGTCTCAAAGTTTGGTGTCGCCGGGCTGAGCGAGATTCTGGCGGTGGAGGGGCGCCCGCACAATATTCGCGTCATCGCCGTCAGCCCTGGCGCGGTGGATACCGAGATGCTGCGACAGGCCGCGCCGCATCTCAAGGCGGGCATGACGCCAGAGCAGATGGCACGCATCCTTGTCTTCCTGGTGGGGCCAGACGCCGCGCCGCTGAATGGCGCCAACCTGGAACTCTATACCAACGCCTGACTAACACCTGACCATGTCTGAAGGAGCACCCGCCATGCGTATCGCGCTTGTCGCGCCACTCGTCTCACCCATCGCGCCGCCGTATCTGGGTGGGGCGCAGGCGTTGCTGGCCGATCTGGCGCGCGGGCTGGCGCAACGCGGCCATGAGGTGACACTCTACGCCGCCGAAGGCTCCGACGTGCCTGGCGTGCGCATCCTCACATTGGGCATCGATTCCAAAGCGCTACGCCCGGCGCGCTTCTACCGTGATAGATCCGCCCCTGCCGATGGCGAGCGCGTCCCAGATATGCTGCGCCCCGACGAGCGGAAACTGCTGCCTTCCTACGCCTTTCTCCACGTCTTTCGCGCGCTCGTCAATCACGCCGATGACTACGATCTCGTCCACGCGCACGCCTTCGACTGGCCTGCCTACGCCTACTCGTCGATGCTGGTGCTGCCGGTCATCCACACACTGCACCTGCCCGCAGTGGATAGCAATATCGCCAACCTGCTCGGCATGCTGGCCCCACCCGATGGCGCGCCCGCGCGTGTGCGCCTCACGACCGTCTCGCAGGCGTGCGCCGCTGGCTGGGCGCCTCACTGCGACATCGCTCAAGTCATCTATAACGGCGTGGATCTGGCGGCGATTCCCTTCCGCGCGGCGCCCAACCCTGAGCCATCGCTGCTCTTCGCCGGACGGATCAGCCCGGAGAAGGGTGTCGAGGATGCGCTGGAAATCGCCGAGCGAGCCGGGCTGCCGCTGGTGCTGGCGGGCGATGTCTACGACACGCGCTACTACGAGCAGCGGATCGCGCCACGACTTGCGCGACTGGGCGAGCGCGTCCGTTATCTCGGCAGCGTGCCACGCGAGGCGCTGTATCAGCTGATGGGTGAGGCGCGGGCAGTCCTCTGCACGCCACACTGGGACGAGCCGTTTGGGCTGGTGGCCTGTGAGGCGCTGGCGGCAGGCGCGCCGGTCATTGGCTACCAGCGCGGTGGCCTCTCCGAGGTGGTCGCGGATGGCGAGACAGGCTATCTGGTCGCGCCTGGTGATGTCTCCGCCGCCGTTGCCGCCGTCCAGCGGGCGCCCGCGCTCGACCGCCACGCCTGCCGCGCACGGGTGGAAAGTCTCTTCCAGCTGGAGACGATGCTCGACGCCTACGAGGCGTTCTATGCGGAGACGCGGGCGCTCGACGCGGCCCGCTAAGAGTCTGGCGGTTGATGAACATTACGAATGAACCCCGAACAGCGTGGTGGGCTGAGCGAGCCGGAGTCTGAAGACCCCGGCGAATGGGCCAGAGAGCCAGCGGGGAAAATTCGCCGTAGCGTTCACGCTACGGCTTGCCTCGCCCACCACGGCGCGTGGTGTTCGGAGTAAAACGTGAACCGCCAGCGCAGTTGGAGAGGCTCCCGCCATGCCAGATACGTCCGATACACCCGCCACCAGCCATCCGCCGCGCGTCAGCGTGTCGCAGCGGGCAGGCGGACTTATGCGCGTCACCCATCCCGTGCCCGTGGCAATGTATATGCTGCTGATGGCGCTGCTGGCCCCGATTGCGGCGTTCTCCGCGCACCACGCGCTTTCCATAGGCGCGGTCGTGCGTCTCGTGCTGGCAATGGGCTGCGCGCAGGCGGCCATCGGTATCCTCAACGACTATTGCGACCGCGCGCTCGACGCCGCCAGCAAACCACAGAAGCCGCTCGTGCGCGGCACGGTACAGCCAGGCGAGGCGCTGGCGCTGGTGGTCATTCTGACGGGGCTGGCGATCCTGATTGCCCAGTCATTCGGGCTGGCGGCGACATTGATCCTCTGTGCCATCATGGCGCTTGGCTTCGCCTACGATCTGCGCTTCAAGGGGACATGGGTGAGCGCGGCGCTCTTCGCGCTCCACTTTCCGTTGCTGCCGATCTTTGTCTGGGTGGCGCTGGGCGCGTGGCAGCCATTTCTGCCGTGGATTCTACCGCTGGGCGCGGCGCTCGGCATTGCCATGAATATCGCCAACTCACTGCCCGACCTCGACGACGATAGCGCCGCCGGGGTGCGCGGGCTGCCACATGTGCTGGGGCTGCGCCGCGATCTCGCGCTGGTCTGGGGAATCCCAGTCGCGCTGAGCCTGCTCATCTGGCTGCTCGATCTCACTGGGCTTGCGCCGGGGCTGCCGGTCTGGCTCCTGCTGGCGACATTGGTGGCCATCGGCACGACGGCGCTGACGATGCTGCTCTATCGTCGCAAGCCGGATACCGCGACGCTCAAGGTGAACTTCTACATCCAGGCATTCGGCGCGATGGCGTTCGCCGCCTGCTGGCTAATCGCGGTGATCGCCTGATTCCCCGATTTTTTGGGCGTTTGTATCACGCCGCGACGGGTGATCTTTGCCCGGAAGTACTGCTGAGGCTGAGCCTCTCAGGCAGCCATGCTATACTCGGCTCAGTAGCTCTGCCTGCTATCCGGCGATGTCTCGCAAGGGACAACCGGGAGGCAAGGAACGGCCCGGAAGATACCACCAACGCACAGGCGGGAGGCCTGAAACCCTATGAGCAGTGTACGCGCCAATTCATCGCGCCGACCGGGCAGACAGACACGCCTGCGCGCGATGGCGCCAGCCGCGCACGCTCATGCGATGTCAGGCAACGTTGCGCTGCCAGCGCCACACAAGCCGTCGCGCCACAGCCGCCCGGCAAACGCATCTGTCACGTTGCTGCCGCGCGCCGCCGCGCCAACCCTTGAGACTGTCGCGCCTGTCGAACCGTCGCCTATCCCACTGGCGGTCTCGCCCGTGGCGAAGCAGACACATCCCAGCATCCTGATCGTGGAGGACGATCCGCACACGGCGTATGCTATTCGCGATACGCTCAAGTTGGAGGGCGAGCCAGACTGGGAAATCCAGGTGGCTGAGGGTGGCGAGCGCGCGCTGGCGCTGGCGGCGGCACAGCCCCCAAACGTCGTGCTGCTCGACGTGAACCTGCCCGATCTCGACGGCGCTGAGGTCTATCGCCGTCTGCGCACCCGCCCCGAGGCATGGAAGACCCATGTGCTGTTCCTGACGGCAGCGACCTCGCTCGATCTCTACCAGCGCGGCGTGGAGGCTGGGGTGGTGCTGCGCAAGCCGTTCGAGATGCGCGAGCTGGTGAGCCTGGTGCGCACGCTCGTCGCCGACTAGCGGCGAATCGCTCATCGTCCGTTCGTCAGCCAGATTGCGCGCCGCTTGTGTATCGCAAAGTCATGGTATCGTGGCGCGCTTGACACGCGACTCGTCTCATACGATACTACTGGTGTAATGATATGTTGACTGCGACTGCGCTATGTCATCCTCCGAGAGCGACTCTCGCCTCCGAAGTGCCTCCCAGGTATGATGTCTTGAAGCGCAACCACTGAACTAATTCATCGCCCTGCGCGTATACATCTATGAAAGGTATGCCGAAGCAAGCAGGATAGACGATGTGGAGGGGTTGCCGGTACGGTGAGTATGAATACAACACGACGTATGATAGATCGGGCGCGAAAGCCCGAACGAGGGGGAGTGGGGTATAGTCCCCCTGATGGTTTTGTGATTCGCGTTACGACGACGAGTTCTGTATGGGGAGTGCGAGGAGATACCCACTCCTGGACCGCATGGAGTCCGTGGCCTGGTCATCCAGCCATTCAGCCGCCTCTGCCTCATCCCGCGAAATCCTCGGCGATTGATCTTCCTTCCGCGCCGCTCCGTGAGACCCCAGTATTGCCCGCACGGTCGCGTATGGTGCGCACGCCCGCGCCCACCCGCCCGGCGCAATATCCCCCACGCACGCCAGCCACGCGCAATGGCCGCATCCCATCCACCCATCAGATGCCGCGTCAAGCGCCGCGACCAGCGGCACGCCCGGCGGCACGACCGCCGCAGCAGCACATGGAATGGCCCGCGACGTTCGATGACTGGATGATCGATATCGTGCGTCGTCGGGCGCTCCGGCTGAATAGCGGCGCGCGCAGGCGTGGAGTGATCGGCTCGGTGCGGGCGGTCGAGCTGGCGCATGTGCTGGAGCATGCGAGGAATGGGAACGGCCAGTGGCTCTGTGGCATCTGTAAGATGCCGGTGACGCTGCACGATCTCTCGTTCGATCATGTGCTGGCGCTGGCCGATGGCGGCGAGCACGCGGCGCACAATCTGGCGCCCGCGCACCGCAAGTGCAACGAGGTCAAAGGCTCGGAGAAAGCCCAGCATCGCGCCAGCGCGCTGGATCGCTGGTTCGACGAGTGGGCCGATAACTCGCGTTCGCGCACCGCCTCTTAAATAAGGCGCTCCGGCCATGAATGGCCGGAGCAGGACACGATGGGCCATTCATGGCCACCTCGCCCGATGGGTGAGCAGTGCGGAAATCGCGCCGAGATCGCATCTGGCCCGCAGCCGAAAGTGACTGCGGGCTTTGTATTGGCCTATTGTCCGTATTCGTGCCATGCGCCATTGGCGAAGTAGAGCAGTACGCCCATTGTGTAGCCAGAGCCGGAATAGCTCCCGTTGCCAGTGGGTATCTGGTGTATTACATAATAATAGCCGATGGCCCAGTACTCGTCAGCGGAGACACGGGTGAGCGAGCCGATGAGCGAGAGATTGCTGAACGGCCACGTCGGCTGCTGCCATGAATCGCCGCGCTGGTACTGCGCGCTGACGATGGTTGGAGGGTTATTCGGTAGTGGCGCAGCACCTGTCGTAACGGATGGATCGTACTTTGTGAACGCCCAACTTACGCCCTCGTCGAAAGCCTCTACGTCTTCTGGGCTTCCACTCGCCCCCACCGCTACCTGCCTCCACTGGCTGCCGTCATAGTGCGCCACCGCGGCCTTTATCGTTCTCGTTCCTGACTCCGAACCGACTAGCCCAGACGCCCAGATATTGTTTGGCGAGACCATCCGCAGCGTGAAGATATCGATTCCCGACGGCAATGCCATTCTGGTCCACGTCCCTGCCTGATAATGGTACATGTCGGGAAGCGGTGCGGTCTTGGTAGCATATCCCACAACCCAGGCATCAGCCGGAGCGACGGGCAGCACGGTTGTCATGACCACGAATGGCGTATCGACCCTCGACCACTTTCCGTTCGCGAAATGTAGCAAAGCTGACATCGGATTCCCCTGGCTATCCTTCACCAGGTTGACCCCGATCCAGCCTTCATCCGCCGAGAGCATATGCACCTCCCGGTAGGTGAACAGGCCATGTAAAACGTCCGCGCCTGGGGGCGTCACGGACTTCCAGACGCCACCTGTATAGTGCATGGCGAATGGCGCGCCACCAGTCGTGCTGCCAACTGCCCAGCCGTCGGTCGCCGACCCCATCGAGAGGCTCGAAAGTCCAGCATCGGGAATGCTGGTCGAGATCGGCGCCCAGACGCAGTTGTGATAATGCAGGATGAAGGACTTATCTGGCTCAAACGTTGTTGGGTCCACGACCTCGCCAATGGCCCACCCCTCGTCGGGCGAGACCATATCGATGGAGCCAAAGTCGCTGTTGGCGGGCAAATGCGCTTTGATATCTGCTGGCGCGCACGTCCCCTTTGTCGGCAATGTCGGCAATACATTGCCGTGCCCACCGTTTGTCTGGCCGAGGGGAGCATGCATCCGCGTCAGCAGCATACCAGCCAGCAGCGCCACGACCAGCGCCGCCGCCACCGTGCCCAGCCATACACTCGTTCGCCGTTGCGGGGCTTTGCCGCTGAAAGGGCGATCTGTGTCATGGGGAGTAGTGGTAGTGTCTTCAGCCAGGTTAGCGCGTTCGCTATGCTGTCGCGGGGTGAGTGCTGGCGCTGACGCGGACACAGGAACGCGCATGTAGACATCAAGGTCGCGCACCAACCGTGTCAGCGCGGGATCGTTCTCTGTCTCAGGGAGCACATCGGGGAATCGTTCGCGGAGCGCATCATAGCGCGGGTTAGTATGTGGCATGATACTGCTCCTTCAAACTCTGTAGCAGACGGCTCAGCGACTTACGCACAGCCTCCGGGCGCTTGCCGAGAATCGCGGCGATTTCGGGCGTGGTCAGCCCGGCGGCGAACCGCAGCGCCAGCAGATCGCGCGCGTCGGGAGTCAGGCTGTTGAGCAGCAGAGCGAGTTGCTCGATGGATTCGCGCTGTAGCAGAGCGGCCTCCATCTCATGGTCAGAGAGCAGGTCGCCCGCAGCCTCCAGCGGTAGGATTACCGGTCGCCGACGGAAGCGGTCAGCGAGAATATGGCGCGCGATGGTAAAGAGCCAGGCGGCAAAAGGCGTGTGGCGCGATTGGTAGCGCGGCAGCGCATTCAACGCCTTGAGAAAGACCTGTTGCGTCAGATCGGCGGCATCTTCTTCCGACTGGAGGCGAACGCGCAGATAGCGATAGACACGGGCGTGGTATCGCTGGTAGAGCGCCGCGAAGGCCTCTGGATCGCGTTTGGCGGCCTCCACTAGCGCATGCTCACCCGTTGGCTCGTCCTGACCGCTGGTGATTGGACTGGTCGCGAACAGCCGTGAAGTAGATTCCAACACGATCTCCTTTAGCTGCGCGGATGATAGATATTCGTGAGTGTCATGATCTCAACGGTTATAACGCCGAGTGCGCCAATGTGTGACATGGAGTGACGCCCGTTTAGGCTGGGTTGTTGCCGTTGGGGTGGGCCGACCGCAGCCTTCAGGCTGCGGCTAATTTCCCAGCCCCATTCGCCGTAGCGTTCACGCTACGGTCTGCCCCCAAGGACAACAATCCAAACGAAATCAGTATGACGCCCAACGCGCTCGTAGGCACAGCAAAGCGGAGCCGAGTTTCCTCGACTCCGCCGCGTGATGGTTATCGCATCTTGGGCGATGGCGCTGCTATCCGCCGTACTGATGCCAGGTTCCGCTGGCGAAGTAGAGCAGCACAGGTGTCACATCGCCTGTAGTACGCGCCACATAATGTCCGATTGCCCAGTATTCGTCTGGAGCCACTCGCACAAGAGAACTCACCTCCAACAAATCGGCAACCGGCAATTTCACTGTCTGCCAGGTGTTGCCGCCACCATATTGCATGCGGCTGATGGTTTCACCCGCGTCGGTTCGCTCCAGGTTGAATGCCCATGCTGCGCTTGCGCCAAATGACTGAACGAGTTGAGCTTTCCCACCCTCGCCAAGATTCACCTGTGCCCAGTTTGTGCCGTCATAGTGCAGCGCCACTGCCGCTGACTGGGCGCCTTCTGAGTTCAATGGCACTACGGCGTGCGCCGACGCCCAGATATCGGTCGGGGAGTCCATCCGCAGGCGGTCGATAAATACGCCGGGAGGCAACGTTACGGATGTCCACTGCCCTGCTTGATAATGATAGAGCGCAGGGGTAAGCGGACTGACAGAGGTATCCCCAGCGACCCATGCTTCACCCTGCCCGACGGGCAGCACATCAGCGACAAGCTTCAAGGGTACGTTGACGGTAGACCAATGCCCGTACGCCAGGTGAAGCAGTCCACTTGATATGTTGCCCTGCTGGCCGTTAGTAGACTCAACAACAATCCAGCCCTCGTCTGAGGAGCGCATACGCACTTCCCCATAGTTGCCTTGTAGAGTGCTTTGTTCTGACAACATCACGCTTGTCCATGCGCCATTCGTGTAATGCAATGCCAGTGGCTTCCCCAAAGTGTCCCCTACGGCCCAGCCATCGTTTGCTGAATCCATTGAGATACTCGAAAGTCGCGCACCTGGATAATTTGTTGCTACTGGTGTCCACGTGCAGTTATGGAAGTGCAGGATCAGCGCCCTGGCTGACTCTGGGCTCTGTTGGCTCGGGGTTGGGGTGACGGCCCCTCCTCCGCTAGACGATACCGTAGACGATACCGAGCCGACGGCCCATCCTTCGTCGGGCGATACCATTGTGAGATCACTCAACTGGGTGTTCGCTGGCAATTGCGCCTTGATGTTCGCTGGCGTACACGCCCCTGACGCCGCCGGGCCATTCCCATGCCCGATGGTTATCTGATTGTGCGTTCCTCGTGTTTGCAGGATAAACATACCCGCCAATAGCGCCACAATCAGCACAGCCGCTGCCGTGCCCAGCAGCACGCGCATCCGCTGCATGCCCTTTCTGGCGCGCGTTGGCATTTCTAGCCTCGTCCACTGCGAGTCGTTGACATCATTCGTCTCGTTCACATTCCGCACAACGGTTGTCCTCTCGCTGGGCATCGAGGGTGCGAATCCAGGCGAACGATCCGCACGATGGGCGCGCGCCGTCGCGATCCGCGCCGCCAGCCGCTGGCGTAGCTCTGGCCCCGGCGCGGGCATAGGCGCGGATGCGATGAGCCGATCTATCGCCGCGAAGCGTTCCAGCGCAGCCCCGCATGCGACGCACCCGGCGGCGTGTTCGGCCACCGACTGCGCGATGCGCGGTTCCAGCGCGTGGTGATAGTACGCTTCGAGCAACGGCCCGAAAGCGGCGCATCCACCAGACCCATCTGTCTCGTCTCGTTCGGCCCCGTGGCCCCGATGCCTGTCCACAACATCTCCCATATACCGGTTGTGCCGTTGCGCAACGACTCTACTGCCTACACGTGGCTCGCGCTTCTCGTGTGACACTCCGCAGCGAGATTAGCCGCCTAGCCGCTTTTCTGCGCCTGCTCGTAGAGTTCGCGGAAGCGCGCGCGTCCCCGGCTGAGCATCTGGCGCACGTTGACCTCGGTTGTCGCGAATATCTCCGCGATCTCGGTCGTGGTCAGTCCGTGCGCCGCCCAGAGCAGCACCGCCGCACGCTGGCGCTCTGGCAGCCGCAGCAGCACCCGATTCACCAGGTCGCGCTCGGCCAGCGAACGCTCCATGTCGTGAGGGTCCATCAGCGCGGGGCTGGTGTCGTCGTTGGTAGCGTCGTCTACTGTGGCGTCGTCGTGGCCGCCGAAGATGCGCGATAGATTGATTGGCTGCCGTCTCCTCAGGACATCGAGCGCAAGATTCGTCGCGACGCGAAATAGCCATGCCTGCGGCCGGTCGTAGCCGCCGATCACGTCGAAGCGCTGCCAGGCGCGAAAGAAAGCCTCCTGCGCGACATCCAGCGCGGCGTCGTGGGATGGCAGTATCCGCCGCAGGTAGCCATAGAGCGGACGTTCATACTGCGCGAAGAAGGCATCAAAGGCGGCATCCTCGCCGCCGCTCGGCCCCATCTGATGCGCCATATACGCAGGGTGTGCTGGGGATTGTTCAGGCTCCGCGCGGGCGTCGCCATCCTTTGCCGCGCCCTCGTCCGCGTCGCCATCCTTTGCCGCGCCCTCGTCCGCGTCGCCATCCTGCCGCCGCGTGCGCAGGGCAAATGCGCGCGTCACGAGCAGCGGTATCAAGAATGACCGCCGCTCGCGCGCCTTCCAGTGCCAGACGATGCTCAAATCCGCTGCCTCCCGCCGCGACACACTGCTTCGCCCATATGCATGATCCACATGACTCATGGGCGCCTTAGTCTAACACGGGTGACAGACGCGGAGTGTGACACCGCGCGCATCTGGCTCCCCTCTCCCCGTGGGAGAGGGGCTGGGGGTGAGGTCAGGGGCCAGGGGGGTGAGGTTCTGCGACACTCACCAGCCGTCCCAGTGCAGCACATCGTCCAATGGCTGGCGCGGCGCGGGCGCGAAGTCGGTTCCCAGCGAATAGGCGACCGGGATGAGCGCCGTCTGGGTAATCTTGTCGAAGGGGATACCAAGCGCGTCGGCGGCCTCCTGCTCGAAGAAGAGATGCACCGTCGTCAGCGAGGTTCCCAGGCCACGCGCGCGCGCCGCCAGCATGAAGCTCCAGGTGGCGGGCAGGATGGAGCCCCACGCGCCCGACTGCGCCACACTCGGCTGATTGTCGACGCGCCCCTTGAAGCACGGAATCAGCAGCGCGGGCGCTTCGTGCATATGCTCGGCAAGATAGTCGGCGGAGTTGAGGATGCGTAGCTGGGTCGCCGCGCGCTCCGGGTCGCGCGAGAGGCGGTCGGGCGCGTTGATGGGCAGCCCCTTATACAGCGCCCAGCCGCGCCGATAGATGTCGCCGAGCGCCGCGCGTTTCGCCGCGTCCGTCACGACGACGAAACTCCACGGCTGGCGGTTGCCGCCATTGGGCGCCTGCAGCGCGATTTCAAGGCACTCGCGAATGACCTCTGGCTCAACCGGCCGCGAGAAATCGAGCCGTTTGCGCACAGAGCGGGTCGTGGTCAGCAGTTCGTCGGGGGTCAGGGGCAACGTCGGTGTTGGCATATGCAATTCCTCAATTCCTGGCCTGACATCGTTCAATACACTGCTCGCACTATACCATCCCTGCTCCAGTCGTGGCCGCTCGCCGTGCGTCGTATGGAGGCCTCCTGGCGGGTTGATAGCTATCAGACGGTCACGCCGCGCGTGAGTGCGGTATACTGGGCGCACCATTCCTGTTCGGGTGGATGTGCCATCTTGGAGAGGTCAAGCCTGTATGCAGTGTCGTAATTGCGGGCGCGAACTTGGCGAGGGCAATTATTGTCCCTGGTGCGGCGCGCACCAGACGGTCAACCGCGAGAGGCATGTCTCGCGCCGTCCCCATGTCTACGCCGCCAATCCGTCGGAGCATGTGCTCCAGCCGAGCATCATCTCAACGCTTTTTCCCCACCTTGGCCCACGGCGTATGTTTCAGTTGCGCTGGCTGTTGCTTGTGGCCGTCGTCGCGCTGATTGGCATCAGCCTGGGCAAGCTGGTCCCGCTGGCGATTGTGCTGTCCGCGCTGTTGCTGCCCGTGCTCTATCTGTTCTATTTCTACGATGCGCAGCTTTACGAAGATGAGCCGTTCATCGTGCTGGGCGCGACGTTCCTGGTCGGCGCGATCCTCGGCGGCGCGATGAGTCTGCTCTTCTACCGCCTGATCCTGAGCCAGTTTCGCGCTGGCTTTGGGCCATCCACAAATTACGTGCTGCTGGTCGGCGTTTTCCTGCCGATCATTGGCCAACTCCTGATGTTGATTGGCCCACTTGTTCTCTATATCGCGCGCCGCCAGTTCGACGACGTGCTGGATGGGCTGGCGTTTGGCGCGGCGGCTGGCCTTGGCTTCTCGGCCACGCAGAGTATCGCCTATGCGTGGTATCTCATCTCCGGGCCATTCGTGCAATCCGGGGCAATCTCCGCCTGGGTCTTGCCGACGCTCAAGATTGCGCTCCTCATTCCGCTGCTCGACGCCGCCACCACCGGGCTGATCTGCGCGGCGCTCTGGCTGCGGCGCGACCGCCAACCCGCCGAACGCACGCGGGGCGCGGTCACCAATCTCGCGCTCGCCATCATCATCGCGCTTCTGGGCCAGATTGCGCCAGCCGTCGGCAGCACGCTCTGGGGTGGGCCGATTCTCGACCTGCTCTGGTACGGCGGCGCGGTCGTTATCCTGCTGCTGCTGGTGCGCTCGCTGCTGCACATCGGCCTGATCGATAAGGCGCGCCCACTACGCTCTGGCAACGCCGAAGAATGCCCACAGTGCTTCCATCAACTGCACGGCACAGAGGCGTTCTGCCCGTACTGCGGCCTTGCCCTCCGGGCGACCCCGCGACGCAGACAACGCACGCGTGCCCCCCGCGCTGGACAGGAGCCATCTGGTGCCTAGGATGCCAAAGAAACGACTGGCGCAGCCGCTGCTCTGGCTGCTGGTGCTGATGAGCCTGGGCGCGTGCGGACTGGGCGCGATCCCGATTCCCGACGCGACGCCGACTCCCTGCCCGGGCAACTGCCCGCCACCCACTCGCGATAACTCGCAGGCGCACATCGTCAACAATGCCTTTTTTCAGTTGACCTACTTTGATCCCTGGTCGGTGGACTCGCAGAGCAGCGACAAGAACACTGTCACGCTGATCGCCTCAACCCAGCTTGGCGATGTGACGATGCAACTGCATGGGCAACAGGTCGGCCCTGGCACGAGCGCCACGACGCTGCTCAACAGCACGGTGCAAAATATCCTCAATGGCGACAACAACTTCACCGATCCGCAGGACTTCGGCGCGATCAAAGGGGCGGAGATTGGGTATGTGACGGGCGCGGGGCAATCCATCGGGGCATACGCTTCACAGGGCAACGCGCCTCAGGTTCCGATCTTCATCCAGGTGATGGCCAGCGTCCAGAATTCGACGGGGATCATCTTCGTCGCCATCAGTCCGCTGGACCCGAACAGCCCCGACCCATCCATCGTGCCGAATGAAGAATACGATCACGTCGTCAATAGCGTCGTCTGGCGCTGAATCCTGGCTGGAGGCACCTTTTATGCGCAACAGCGGAAACAACACCGGGAAACGACGCATCTGGCGGGCGACACCCGTGCTGGCAATCGCGGCGTTCTCCCTGCTGGCGGCATGCGCCCCATCCGCAAGTCAGCGAACTACACTCGCGCCTATGACGGCGGCCTCGAAGGTCGCCAGCGCGTGCGCCACGACAACATCCGCATCGGTGCGCCTGGGGCCAAGCGACCCCACCCGCACGCTGACGATCTCGCTCGTGCTGAAGAGTGATTCCGCAGGCCTCGAGGCCGCGCTTGCCGCGCTCAATGATCCCACATCGCCGGAGTATCACCACTTCCTTTCGCCAGAGGAATATGCCAGGCGCTTCGGCGCGGCCAGCACGACTGTCGCCAGCCTCGCCGCGACATTGCGCGCCGCCGGGCTGCGCGTGCCGATGGCGACGGCGTCCGCGGGCCTGCTCAACGCGCAGGGAACAGTCGACAAGCTCGACGCGCTCTTTGGCGTGCGGCTGGGCGACTACTGCGACAAACACGGCCAACGCTACATCGCGCCGGACGGCGCCCCGCATATACCCGCGTCGCTTGCCGGAGTCTCCGGTGTGCTGGGGTTGGATACCCGTAGCGTGATACATACGGGCAGCATCGTCGCGCCGCAGCGACCGATGGTGACGGGGGGCAACGGTTTTGGGCCGACGGAACTGGAGCGCGCCTACAATCTGGGACCGCTGCATCAGGCAGGGTTGACGGGCGCGAATCAGACGGTCGCGCTGCCAGAGATCGACCAGTTTCGCCGGTCGGACGTGCAATCGTACGATCAGACGTTTGGGCTGCACACAGGCGCGCTCACCGTCACGCCCGTGGCGGGCGGGGCGTCGTCCTCCAGCCCGGAGCCAGTGCTGGATATCGAGGTGATCCACGCCATCGCGCCCGCCGCGAATATTGATGTCTACGAGAGCCAGTCCGACCTGGGCAGCGTCGCCCAGATGTTCAGTCAGATTGTCTCAGATAACCACGCGCAGGTCGTCAGCATCAGCCTGGGCGCCTGCGAGAAGGGGCTTGATCCCTCGACATCCCAGAGTTTCTACGATTCAATCGATAACAGCTTCCGCCAGGCGGCGGCTCAGGGGATGTCGGTGCTGGTGGCGTCAGGGGATTCAGGCGCCTATGGCTGCCAGGACGACAACCTCTCGGTGCAGGAGCCGTCGTCCAGCCCCTACGTCACCGCCGTCGGTGGCACAGCGCTCTTCACCAACCTCGACGGCAGCTATAGCCGCGAGGCTGGCTGGGAAGGCCCGCTGGCGGCCTCAGGTGGTGGCGGTGGCGTGAGCGTCGTCTACCAGCAGCCATCCTGGCAGGCTGGCCCAGGCGTCGCCAATCAGTTTTCAGATGGCGCGCGCCAGGTGCCGGATGTCGCGGCGGATGCCGATCCGCTGACGGGCTATAGCGTCTATTATTCAGGGGATGGCAAATGTAGAGGCAATGACTGCTGGCAGGTAGTTGGCGGCACCAGTGGCGCGACACCACTGTGGGCGGGCATCGTGCTGTTGGCGAACGAGCTTTCGCGCAGCCATGGCGGCAAGCCACTTGGCTTGCTCAATCCACGGCTCTACCAGCTCGGCGCCAGCGACCAGGCAAGCCAGGTCTTCCACGATGTGACGATTGGCGGCAATCTCTACTATCCCGCTACGTCCGGCTGGGACTATAGCACCGGGTGGGGGACGCCGATTGGCGCGCCGCTGGTGGAGGCGCTGGTGAGCCAGGGCTGACCTCACCTCCGGCCCCTCTCCTACGAGGAGAGGGGAGCCAGAGCAGAAGCCTATGTTGTAGTAGCAGGGTAGACTCAGAAGAGGGTCATTTGCTGGGGCGGTTCGTCGTCACTGCTGATGTCGGATCGTCCCAGTTTGCCCTCGGCGGCCAGGCGCCGCGCCTCGGCCAGCGCGGCGGGCAGCGCGTGGGTGAAATCGTCTACCACGGTCTGGCGCAGCTCTTCACGATGGAGCGCCGCGGCGGGATTGTACATCGCGAGCACGACCCGCCCGCGAACAATCTTCGCCTGGCCGTGCAGCGCGGTGATCGTCCCTTTGGGGAAGAAGCGCGCCAGCGCAAAGCGCCCCAGCGTGCAGATGAGTAGCGGATCAACCGCCTCGATCTGGCGCGTCAGGTAGGGGGCGCAGGCGGCAATCTCCGCGGGCAATGGGCTGCGCCCGTCGCTCACCCAGTGCTTGACGATGTTCGTCAGATAGACCTCGCCGCGTTGCAGGTGGGCAAGCGCAAGCAATTCATCGAGGAATGGGCCAGTTGGGCCGGAGAATGGATAGCCGCGTTTGTCATCGTAGGCGCTGGGCGCTTCGCCGATGAGCATCACCTCGGCGTGGGAATTGCCGCTGCCGGGGACACTCTGTGTCGCGTGCTGGTAGAGATCGCAGCGCGTGCAGTCGTGTATTTCGCGGGCTATCGTCGTCAAAACATCCCCTGATAGCATATTTGCCTGTCTTCCTTTGGGCTAGCCTGTCTGTGTGATACATAATATCTGATTCAGCGTAGCACGCGACGGGCCAGTACGGGGAACGCGCCATCGAAACGGCGCCCCGCATATCACCAGAGGATAGTTGGCAGCGAGGAGGGAATCGGATGGCCAGTATTACGCGATTCTATGCGCTGATACTCAGCACAGTGCTATTGCTCTCTGGCGTGCCAGGCTTCTTTCCAAATGTCGGATCGTTTCAGGTGCTCGTCTCGTTCTTCGAGCTGACGCTCGTGCATAGCGTGGTTCACGCTGTGGTGGGTCTGCTTGGCCTGATGATTACAGCGTTGGCAAGCGATCAATCTGTGCGCATTTATACGGTCGGTATCACACTGCTCTACGGCGCGCTGATGGTGGTTGGCTTGATCGGCGTGAACTTTGCCCCGATACTCGTTTTCAACAGCGCCGATAACTGGCTGCACGGCTCCATTTTTGTGCTCTCGCTTGGCGTCTTCCTGGCGGGCATCGCCGAGGAACGCTTTGGCCAGCGGAAAGCCTATCTCGAAGAAGGTCTGCCGCAAGCCAGGTGGGCGGCGCCTTCTAGTCGTGCCCGCATCACTGCGGCGGCGCCATCGCAGATGCGGGGAGTCTGGCAGGCGAATATGGACGCCCCTGCCTCCGCACAGGCGCCGTGGAACAACCAGCCACAGTATGACCAGCAGACGCCAGCCTCCTGGGGGCAGGGATCGTGGCAGCAATGGCAGCAGTATGAGCAGCCGCCAAGCCAGCCGCGCTACCAGCAGCCCAATCAGCCATTCAGTCAGCCTCTTGATCCTTCACAGGATCCTTCGCGAGACCAGTGGAACCGCGTGCAACGCCACGCGCCCTACCACCAGCCATCGCGCCCCGCCAGTTCGCCATCAAGGGATCAGCAGCAGTCGAACCCATGGTCACAGAATCCCTCACAGAATCCCTCGCAGAATCCCTCGCAGAATCCCTCGCAGCCGGCTCCGCGTCCGCAGAGCCAATGGCCGCAGAGTCAGCCTCAGCCGCCACAAGGCCCATCGCCGTGGAGTCCCTGGCCACAAGACTCGCAGCCGCGAGATGGGCAGCGTTCGTCGCAGGCGCGCGAGCAATGGCCGCTGGACGAGTGGGATTCCCGTCCGTTGCAGTGACCGCGCGCCGAACCACATCACACCTCGCAAAAATACCTGTTTCACTACGCAAACGCGCTGAAATCTCCTCGTGGCGCGATGCAATCTGCGACTATACGGGCAGAACTGCGTAGTCAGAGAGGGGTATGTCACCGCGCCGCCGCCTATCGCGACGCGCGGGCGCATCCCTGCCAGTTGGTGACGACAAGACATTGTTCATCCGATACAGTCGATACAGTCGAACAATGTGAGAGATGCTCTAGACGGACAGGTAGCGATAGATGCTCGAAGTGTTGGGGATCATTGGAAGTATCGTTCTCGTAGATCTGGTGCTGAGCGGCGATAACGCGCTGGTCATCGGAGCCGCCGCAGCCAGCCTTCCACGACAGCAGCGCTACGTGGCGATTCTGACGGGTGGCAT
Source organism: uncultured Chloroflexia bacterium (assembly GCA_963718915.1). Lineage (GTDB taxonomy): Bacteria > Chloroflexota > Ktedonobacteria > Ktedonobacterales > JADMIN01 > DAHUXT01. The sequence goes on from CAVRAI010000001.1 coordinate 301,750, forward strand.
CGGCGCGATTGTGCTGCGTATTCTCTTCACGCTGGTGGCGGCCCTGCTGCTCCAGCTTCCGCTCCTCCAGGCAATCGGTGGCATCCTGCTGATTGCCATTGCCATCAAGCTGCTCTACGACCGCGAGCGCGACCTGAGGAAACATGTGGCGGCTTCCGAGGCGGCGCCTGGGATAGATGGGATAGATGGGGTAAAATCCGCATCTGCTGGGTCTGGTGTGAAGCAGGGCGTCCAGCGTGGCTTGCTGAGCGCGCTGCTGACGATCATCGTCGCCGATGTCACGATGAGCCTGGATAACGTGCTGGCCGTGGCGGCGCTGGCGTCCGAGCATATCCCGCTGCTGATCGGCGGTCTATTGCTCAGCATCCTGATCCTGCTGGTGGGGAGCGCGCTGGTCGCTGAACTCATCACCCGGCTGCCGTGGCTGCTGGATGTCGCGGCGCTGGTGCTGGGCTGGACGGCCGCAAACATGATCCTGCACGACCGCCGCCTCGGCCCCATCCTCGAGCAGCACTCGTGGACGGCGATTGTCATCCCCGGAGTGATGCTGGGCATTATCCTTGCGGTGGATGTTTTCTTCCGTCTGCGCCGCAAACCCGCTCCTCAGCGCGAGCTTCCCGCCGCGCAGGAGTAGCCCACGACATCTGTTCCGGGCGATAGTCATCCGATTGCGATACACCGATGTTTCAGAACCTGATAGACCTGCTGCGCGACCTCTACGACCAGTATGGCTACCTGATCGTCTTTCTCGGCGCGCTCGGCGAAAACACCGCGCTGCTGGGGCTGGCGCTGCCAGGAGGCACGCTGGCGCTGCTGGGCGCGTTCTATGCCCGCCAGGGCACGCTCAACCTGGCCTGGGTGATCTTCTTCGCCTGGATGGGGACGGTGCTTGGCTATCACGCGGATTATCTGCTTGGCCGGTTCGCGCTGGGCAAACTCATGCTCCGCTGGGGCGATTCGCGGCTGGGGCGGCGCATGCGTCTGGCGGGGCGGCTCCGGCTGGGAGGGCGCATGCTCACGAAGTATGGCGGCAGAGCGATTCTGCTTTCGCACATCGTGGGCCACATCCGCTCGTTCGTGGCGCTCAGCGCTGGGGCGACGCGGATGTCCTATCGCCGCTTTCTCTCGTTCGAGCTGGTGGCGGCGCTCCTCTGGAATACCGCCTTCTGCCTGATCGGCTACGCCGCGGGGGCGGAGTATGACCGCATTCTGCCGATTATCGAACGCGCGGGCTGGATCATCGCGGGCGTGGTCGTCCTGGCCGTACTTGTCTGGAAGTTTGGGCTGCCCTGGCTGCGCAGATGGCGTCACACAGGCCATCGCCATGTCGCCAAGGGCGAGTCGATAGATTAGCTACCCTGCCTTTTGGGCCTGGTATTCTTGAATTTCGTTTCGAGCCAGTCGAGCACGGCTAACTGGTCATCAATGGTTGCGCGACGGATTTGTGAGAGCAAATGGATGCGATCTGGCTTCGGTGGGGCAGTATTCTGCAGACCCTCATTGCAGTTCGTGCAGATGGCGCGCAAGTTGCCAGGTGTATCTTCACCGCCTTTCGATTTGTCTATAATGTGCCCCATCGTGAGCCTGACCTTGCGGGTTGGGTCATAGGGATCCGTATCACCCGCGGCAAGGCCGCACATCTGGCAGGTATATCCATTGCGCTCAAGGACGTATGCTCGTGTCTCTTTAGAGATGTCACGGGCAAATGCGGGTAGCCGCTTGTCTGTTTCAAGGAGGTACAGGCCTGGCTTCAAATCACTGCGGTCGCGATGCGAGAGAATCTGATACCCTTCTTCATTCCGAAGCTCTCGCAATCGGCGCGCCCACTCTGACACATTACCAGACGCCGCGCGGATTTCATCACCACTGACGATTCGTCCAATATTGGCAAGCAGGAAATCGAGGATACGTTGTTTCGAGCCATGACTCTCGCGCGGATTTGTCATGTATTCACCTTTGAAGCAATGAACCCAGGTATACATTCCTAGACATGCTAAGCGAGCAGCAAGATGGGTTGAACCAGCGATGATGATTTAATGCTGTGAATGCGCGTCACTGTTCCATCCAGAGCGCCTTTGATAGCGACGCCGACTGCTTGAGCAACCGGTGGGGGAAGGGCATTACCTATCTGCCTGTATGCCGCGGTCTTACCCCCAGCGAACTCCCAGGTATCCGGGAATGCCTGTAAGCGTGCGGTCATACGCAAGGTCAGTCTGGGATGTCCATCCAGGGGGAAGGTTTCGTCTGGCGGTTCGTTCGCGATTCCCAGCCCGTCCACACCGAGCGCTGCCCACTGTTTTTTCGCACGGGTTGGGCCTAAATCAGGCCCGCCATGCTTTTTGGAACCGCCGACAAGTGTAGGGGCGATCGTCTGAGCATTCTCGCGCCATCTCTCCGCGCCCGGCCAGCCGTGCGATGCCATGAGATCGCCGATGGTCTCTGCAACGGTCGGAGCACATCTGATTGCTGTCGGCCACTGGAATCGAGCAAAGTACCGCTTCTTCATGGCAACCAGCACAAAACGGGGGCGCAGTTGAGGAACGCCAAAATCGGAGGCATTGAGGATACGCCAGTCTACCTCATAGCCCAACTTCTGGAGCCTGCACATTAGATCAGTTCGATACCCCAAAAACCGCTGCGTCGCGAATCCCGGCACATTTTCCAGCATGACCGCCACAGGTCTGGCTTCCCGAATGAGGCGGAGGGCTTGTGGAAAGAGATTACGCTCATCATCAGCGCCTAATTGCTTGCCCGCGATAGAAAATGGCGGACATGGAACCCCCCCTGCTAGCAGATCAATGCCACGAAAATCCAGGCCAGAAATGTTATGCAGGTCGCTCTCAAGGACATTCCAGTTCGGGCGATTGAGTCGAAGCGTATTGCAGGCGGCTTTGTCATTATCAACGGCTCCCACACATTCGAATCCGCTCCACTCAAGCCCAAGCGCCTCGCCACCAGCTCCGGCGCAAATATCAAGGGACGAAAGCACTGTGCTCTTTTTCTCCTGCGGAAGCGCAGATTGAGCTGAGGCATTGCGGGTCATCGTCCGAACCATACGAATGTACCTCTGGCGCTATCCGGAACGCTTGGGGACAACCATGAACGGTTATTACTTATCAAGATAGTACAAATGACCAAACAAGGCAAGCGCTCACCGCCCAGGATAGTGCGTTGCTCAGCGGCTATAGCCCTCGCGTGCGCGGCTGCCCCGCCCGCCACGCGCTGGGCGTCCGGTGTGGCGCTCGCGGTAATCCGCCGCCTCGATGACGACGTGGCGCACCAATCCCAGGTCGGAGAGGCGTGAGCGGATGCGCTCGTCCATCTGGGCCAGCAGGCGGTGGTTAGTGGTGATGACCGTCGGCATCCGGTAGTTATAGCGATAGTTGATGAGCTGGAAGAGCTTCTCGGTTGCCCAGGCGGTGCTGTTCTCCGCGCCAAAGTCGTCGAGCACGAGCAACGCTGACTCACGCACTTTCTCAAAGAGCGCGTCATAGGCAATGTCGCTGCTGGGTGCGAAGGTCGCGCGCAGGTGGTCGAGGAGGTCAGGAACAATCGCGAAAACGACTCGCTGCCCTGCTTGCTCGGCGACATTGGCGATGGCGGCGGCCAGATGGGTCTTACCACAGCCATAGCCGCCACGGAAAACGAGCCAGCCCAGCGGATCCCCAGCGTAGTGGCGCGCGACATCGTAGGCCTCGCCCATGCCTGGCAGAGATACGTCGAACGATTCGAATGTCTTGTCACGAAACGGATCGAGATTCGAGACTGTGCGCAGGTTGAGGCGGTCGCGCTCCTTGATCTGCTGCTCTTTGCACTGGCAGCGTATCGCCTGCCCGAACGCCGGATCGCCCACCGGCACATCCAGCCGCACATAGCCAGCGCCATGGCACAGCGGACAGACGCCCGGCGCGCTCGCCTTACCGGTTGCCCGCGTGGCGCGCCCGCCCTGCGCCTTGTTACTGGGCTTGTCGCTTGTACTAGACTGGCTGGACTGGTTCGACGCGCTGGATGCGCTATTCGCCGATGGCGCGCTCGGCTCCAAACGGCGCGGCCCCAGCTGGGCGGCATAGGTCGGCGCGATCTCGCGGAGAGAGGCCATCTCGCGGGGACGCGCGCCTGCCGACCCTGACCTGACGATCCCCGTTGCCGGGCGCGCGGGTAGCTCTAGAATGCGGTCACTTGCCAGCACGTCGGCGGCTGGCAGCGTGGGCTGGCTGGCGTCAGCGTCGGAACCGGCGTCAGCATCGGCCACGGGGCGGCGCGGCGGTATGGCCGCGGCTGATTTGCCGGACGCCTGCCCCGCGATGATGCGACGTGGCGCGGCTGATGTAGCCCTGGTGGAAGATGTGGCAGAGGGCGCGGGAGTCGGCGCGCGACGCGTGCTGGTGCGGCGGCTGGCGGCTCGCGCAAGAATCTCGTTCATGCGCTCCATGGTCTATGCTCCCTTTCCCTCTATCTCCCACCGGTGCAGGATTGCCCGGATATAACTCCACTTGCGCTTGTTCTGCTGCACCGCTAGCCGGAACGCCTCCTCGACCCACTCCCGCGGATAGCGCTCGCCCGCCTCGCGCAACTCCTCGGCCACCAGCGGCAGCAGCAGCCCGACATTCTGCTCATAGAGCGTAAAGATGTTCGGGCGGTCAACCTCGAGCGCCAGCGTGTGGATTGCGCCTATTGTTCCAATCCGCGCCCCCATCACGCCAACATCGCTCGCGCCGCCGGGTGACTGGCCCGCTGGCCCCTCGGCATCCAGCAGCGCCTCGGGCGAAAGCTCCCCGCGCTGCAAACGAGACACCGCGCGACGGCTGCGGTCGGTGTTGAAGAAGTACCAACTGACGACCTCGCCATCCACCCGGACGCGCACCCGCAGCAGGATGCCCTTGGCCTGGGCGTGCTCCAGCGCGGCGCGCAGACGCTCCTCAATGGGCCGCGGATCGCCCTGCCGCCGCAGTGTCCGTCGCAGCAGCGGATCGGCCAGCAACTCGCGGTCACTGGCGCAGCGCGGACTGCCCTCTTTCTGATAGAGCCGCCAAAAGAGATGGAGCACCACCTTCAGCTCGCCAAGATCCTCGATCTCTGGTAATACTGCCGAAAAGAACGCTTCTGGCAGCGGCACGAACGGATTTTTCCCGGAGGGAAACCCGGTAAACGCAGGCATGGGTACGCTCCTCTCCGGTTACTCGTCGTCGGCGGTGCGCAGGTCCAGATCGCGGTAGAGCGTCTGGGCTGCCATGAAGTAGAGACTGACCTGTCCGATGGGGCCGTTGCGGTGCTTGGCGACGATGATGTCGGCGATATTCTTCCGATCGCTATCTTGATTGTAAACTTCATCTCGATAGATAAACATGACGATATCTGCGTCCTGCTCTATAGATCCTGATTCTCTCAGGTCGCTGAGTTGCGGCTTCTTCTCGGTACGGCTCTCAACCGCGCGCGAAAGCTGCGAGAGCGCCAGCACCGGCACATTCAACTCGCGGGCGATCCCCTTCAGCCCCCGGCTAATCTCAGAGATTTCCATCACCCGGTTCTCGTGGCCGCGCCCGGCGTGGCTCCCCTGCATCAGTTGCAGGTAGTCCACGATCAGGAGGTCGAAGCCGTGCTCCATCATCAGGCGGCGCGCCTTGCTGCGCATCTCCACCAGCGTGATGCCGGGGGTATCGTCGATGTAGATATCCGCCTCCGAGAGCCGCCCGACGGACTCGCTAATGCGGTCCCACTCCTCGTCGTTGATGTAGCCAGTGCGCAGCTTCTGCTGGTCAACGCCAGCATCCATCGAGAGCAGACGGGCGGCAAGCTGCTCTTTGCTCATCTCCAGACTGAAGAGGGCAATCTTGCGGTCGAAGCGCATTGCCGCATTGCGCGCCAGTGAAAGCGCCATCGCAGATTTACCAACAGCAGGTCTCGCTGCCAGGATAATAAGGTCAGACTTTTGCAGGCCGCCGGTCATCTTATCCAGATCGGAGAAACCGGTGGCGACGCCGACAATCGTGCCGCGATGCTCGTGGAGCTGGTCGAGTTTGTCGATGTAATCGCGCAGCGTCTCGCGGATTGGCTCGAGGTCGTCGCGGGTGAAGCGCTGGCTGACGTTGAAGATCAGTTTCTCGGCTTCGTCCAGCGCTACCGTCGCGTCGGGTTCGCTATAGGCGACGGCGGCAATCTGGCCCGCGGCGGAGATCAGCCGCCGCAGCACCGACGTGCGCTCGACGATGCGCCCGTAGTATTCGACGTTGGCGCTGGTCGGCACCTGATTGGCCAGCGACGAGACATAGCTGATGCCGCCCACCTCTTCCAGCTTGCCGCGACGCTGAAGCTCGTCCGTCAGCGTAATCAGGTCGGCGGGATCGCTCGTCTCGTAGAGATCCAGCGCGGCGCGGTAAATCTCACGATGCGCCTCGCGGTAGAAATCGTCGGCGCGCAGAAAGTCGGCCACCTGCACGATAGCGCCGGGGTCGATCAGCAGACTGCCAAGCACGCCCGTCTCGGCTTCGATATTCTGGGGCAGCAGCTTCTCGATGGCCATAGACGAACCTCCTGTGACAAGCGATTCGCTCGCACTGGTGTGGAAGAACTAGCGACGATTTCTGGTGTATCGGATGGATGAACCGGTGATGAATGCGGATGAATGCAAATGAATCCGAACGAGACCGAACGAGACCGGGCGGCCATGCTGCACATGATGACTAGAACACTCTTTCAAGAGAGTATAGCATCCCAACAGCTATTCGTCACCGGGGAAAACCGCAGTGGTTGATAGGTCGCATCTGCCAGAGTACCCGAAGAAATGACGAATGGCAAACGAGGACTTATGCACCATCCGCCCACATGTGGATAACCTGGTGGATGACCACGCGCGAAACATGCCGATTCTTCGGCAGTGATAGCGTCAGTCTGCCATTGTCCACATCCTTTCTGCCGCCAAAGTGAGTTATCCACGACTTTATCCACGGGGTTATGCACGTCCAAATTGGCTAGCAAAGGATGCGAATTGCCCCTTGACAAACAATTACTCATTCAGTACTATTTGATCTATCAAGAAAATTTAATCGAGTAAGAGATACAAACATGTCGATAGACGAGACGCCAGACCAACCATCATACGAGCCAGAGACCACTGATGGGGGCAACGATATCCCCGAGGTGTATGAACTGGAGACGCTCGAACAGCTCCGCGCCATCGCCGACGAGCTACGTACGCGCATCGTCGAGGCGCTCATCCATCGCGCGATGACCGTCACGCAGGTAGGCGAGATGCTCGGACAAGCGCCTGCCAAGATTCACTACCACGTCCGCGAACTGGAGCGCGTCGGACTGATCCGGTTGGTGGCCACACGCGAGAAGAGCGGCATCCTGGAGAAGTATTACCGCGCCGTCGCCAGGAGCTTTACCGCCGCGAAGACGCTCTTAAGCGCCGCCCCCTCCGACGAGACGTTCGCGACCATGCGTGCATTTCTCGACAATGCCTCTCAGGGGTTTCTACGGGCGACGGAGTACACCGTCCGCAATCAGCTATGGGAAAACCCCAAAGTCTGGGGAGTGAGCGCTACCCAGATATGGGTCACGCACGACGAGATGAAGGAGCTGGCGAAGCGCGTTCAGGCGGAGTTCGACCGGTATTCGGTTCCGCGCGGCGTCGAGGGCGAGGAGGAGCGCACCTTCGTCATGATGGGCTACGACCCGCGCATTGCCGAGGAGAGCAGGGGTGAGACTGAGGCGCCGCCCCCTTTCACCGCTACTCCGCCTCCACCGTTATCGCCATCCCTGCCAAGGGCGCCGCAGCCGCTCAGGAAAGTGCAGGGCAGGACACGCGCGCGCTATATGGTGGTCGTTGGCTCCCATACTCTCAAGCGCGCCGATCTGGAGGAGGCCATCGCCCAGAACCGGCAGATTGACTTCAGCGCTGTCGGGGTCTTCACCTTCGCCGACGACATCACTCCTGATCTGGTGGAGCAGGCGATTACCCACTTCCGTCACCGTGGTGCGCTCCATGCCTCGCCAGCGGTGCGCGAGGCGCTCAAGCGAAAGGAGTGATCGTCTCTCACCAACCCTAGCTGCGGTCTTGAGTCAAAGCATCCCGGCATCCGGAGGAAAAAGGACACGCGAATCGCTGGAACGATCCGCGCGCCGAACTCCCACTCGCAATCCCAGAGAATGTGTTTAGTTGGCAACACACCGGAGGAGAGTACTATGGATCCTACCACAACCGGCCCTGCAACGTCTGCGCCATTGGTCAGAAAGCCCGGTCTATTCATCAACAGCAACTATAGGCGGCTCTGGCTTGGCCATACCATCTCAGTCTTTGGCGACTTCATCTTCGACACAACGCTCGTCATCTGGATCGCCGCCGTCATCGCCCGCGGCCAGACCTGGGCGCCGCTGGCCGTCAGCGGGGTCTTCATCGCGACCACCATCCCGGTACTCATCGTTGGGCCGATTGCGGGCGTCTTCGTCGACCGCTGGAACAAGCGGCGCACGATGCTGGTGATGGATGCGGCACGTGCGGCGCTGGTAGCGCTCCTGATCCTCACTTCGGGCGTCGTGCCGCTGCCGTTCCTGCCCGGCGGGCGCTTGCCGCTTTTCTGGCAGTTGGGCGTTGTCTATGGCGTTGTCTTCCTGCTCAACACGCTCAGCCAGTTCTTCCGGCCCGCCTCGCTGGCCCTCATCGGCGATATCGTGCCCGAAGAGACGCAGGCGCGGGCTATGGGGCTGAGCCAGACATCGATGAGCATCGCCATGATTCTCGGTCCGACGCTGGCCGCGCCGCTCTTCGTCGCTTTTGGGTCGGAGTGGGCGCTGGGTATCGATGCGCTCTCGTTCGTCGCCTCGTATCTGCTCATCCGAACCGTTGCCGCGCCGCCGGCCGCTCGCAGCGTCGCCGACGGGGCGCGCCCAAACTTCTGGCGCGAGTTCGGCGGGGGGTTGCGTTACTTCTTCCGGTCGCGGGTGCTGGTCGTCCTCACGATCTCGGCCACGATTGTCATGCTTGGCGGTGGCGCGCTCAACACGCTCGATTTCTTTTTCGTCACGGGGAATCTGCATGCGTCGGCCAGCTACTTTGGCGCGCTTCAGGGCGTGATGGGTGTTGGGATGATTCTGGGCGCGATTCTCGCGAGCGCCTTTGCCCAGAAGATTGGCCTGGTGCGCACGCTCTGGCTCTCGCTGCTGGGGATGGCGCTGCTGATCACGGCCTATGCGCGCGCGACCGACATCTGGGTGGCCATCGCGATCATAGGGGTGGCGGGCATTCCGCAGGCCGCGCTCAATGTGGCGGCGGGGCCGCTGCTGCTGCAAAGCACGCCACGCGAGATGGTGGGCCGCGTCTCCTCGATTCTCAACCCGACGATTACGATCTCGACCCTCGTCGGCGCCGCGCTGGGCGGCTATCTCGACAGCACGCTCTTGCGCGGCTTCTCGGCGACCCTGCTGGGACTCCATTTCGGCCCGGTGGACACCATCTTCACTGGCGCGGGACTTATCGCGCTGGCTGGCGCGCTCTTTGCGGCATTCGGCCTCTGGGGCGTCAAGCCACAGGTGCGGAAGCCTGAACCCGCGCCCGTGGAGGTATCACTTGCGCCGCTCGCCGCCGAGACCGCCGAGGCGGAGGAGCCTGTGCTGAGCTAGCGTCTCGGCAGTCTGAAATGCTCAGGCGCGATTCCTGTTGTCACCCAATTGCCACCCAGTTGTCACCCAGGGGAAAGTTTCGCGTAGATTCCTTTGTGGACGAGTCTTTGCCGGGATACTATAATGGCGACATAGATACGCGGACACGGGACCCTGCGCGAATTCACGATCGCCAGGTTCTCATAACCAGTGAGGAGGCAACTCATGGGAGACAAGAGTCCGAAAAACAAAGAGAAGCGCAAGCCCAAGAAAAAGGTCTAGCGTTCAGGCATACCGGGCAGCATAATCTGCTGTCCGGTATCGCGCGTTTCCTCACACGTTCCTCACAGGGTACGACCAGGTCGGAAGGCATCGGAGAGAGATTACATGAACGTCATACTCATGGTTGAGACGTTCGTCGCGTTCATACTCGCGGTGACGATTCACGGCGCGGCGCAGGCGCGTATGGCCACGCTGCTGGGCGACACGACGCCGCGACTGCGCGGGCGGCTGAGCCTCTTCCCGCAGCAGCAGCTATCGGCCATCGGGATCATCGCGGGCATCGTCTTCTCGGTCACCACTGTGGGCGCAGGCATCGGCTGGGGCAAACCGCTGGAGATCGATGCGCGCAAGTTACGCATCGGCCCGAACATCGGCACGATTGTGGTCGCGCTCTCCGGCCTGGTCTTCAATGCGCTGCTTGGCGTCGCTATCCTGCTGCTCTTCAATCTACTGCCGAACATGAACACGTTCGCGCATCAGGCCAATGTCTGTGTCGATGGCGGACTCTTCGGAGGCGATCTGCAGGGCTGCGTGCAGTCGGTACCAGGTTGGGCGCTGCGCATCGAGCAGTTCTTCTTCATCTTCGCGCTGACCAACATCGCCGTGGCGATTCTCAACATCATCCCGCTGCATCCGCTGGATGGCTATCATGTCCTCTTCGCGCTGCTGCCCAACCGCCAGGCCATCGGCTGGCGGAACTTTGCGCCGTGGGGAGAGTTGCTGTTGCTGGTGATCTTCTTTGTGATTCCGGTGATTCTCCAGTTCCTGAATATCTCGTTCAGCCCGGCGAATCTTTTCATTGTGCGGCCCGCTGATACGATTGCGGTGAGCCTGATGCCGGTGAATGCGAACCTCTTCGTGCGCATGTGATCCGCCGGGAGTGAGCGCCCAGATGCCATCGCCAGTACCATCACCCTCGCCTGAGACCGCATCCCCAGTGCCCGTGGCGCTCACCACGAATCGCTGGCAGGCGGTGCGCTATCGCGTCTGGCAGTTCGGGCGCTCGCTGCTGCCACACCCGCTCGATGCCGACGACCAGGCGATCCTCGCCGCGCATCTCTCGCCGAAGGCGCGCGCGCTCTTTGCTACGATGTCGCGCAATGACCAGCGCCACAGCCTGACGGTCTACCGGGCGCTTCGGGCGCGCGGCTGTGACGACGCCGATCTGCTGACAGCGGCGCTGCTGCATGATTGCGGCAAGGGCGGCGGGCGGGTGCGCCTCTGGGTGCGGCCGCCTTTCGTGCTGTTGCGGGCCTTCGCGCCGAGCGTATTGCGCTGGCTGGCGCGTGACGATGCCGCGTGGTGGCGTCGCCCGTTCTACTACGCCTGGCGACACGCCGATGTGGGCGCCGATCTCGCCGCCAACGCGGGCCTCTCCGAACGCGCCGTGCTGCTGATCCGCACCCACCATCTCCCCAACGGCCCCGCCGCCAAGTACTCTCGAAGTAACATGCTTCCTTGCTCTAGTGTAAATCCACGTAACACAACGCTTGCGGGATCAATCCAGGTTAGGGGGGCGTGTGTGTCCATACCTGCTATTTGCCAAGCGCCTTGGAACGTATGAGCAGTTTGCGTGTGCATCACTGCAATCCAATTGAATAACCCATTTCGTGCCGATTCATAGGCTCCATCAATTGCCACATTGCGGATTTTTCTGGCCACTTGCTCTCTCCCATCTTTGGGTAGAGCACGCACGACAAAGTAGAAATCGTCGAGAAAGATCGTGACCTTGGCAATAGTGGCAGCCTCTGCAGCACATGCAATATCGTTTAACAAAATTCCGAGCGCCTTTTTGTGGAGGCCATGATTCACAGGAACAAGTTGCGGAGTTCCATTCAATGACGCAAGGTAGCCATGTAGCGCGCCTGTTGAGATCGCCTTCGCGATAGGTGCGGAAACGCGGCTATTCAATAGCAGACGTTCGACGTCTGCATCGAGTGTTGTCCGAGAGATGTTTCGCTCTGCCAGCCAACTATCGCTCAGGAATCTATGCCACACGATGACGAGCTAGATTGGTGGGATATTGACCATTCTGGTTTTGTACGATTACTCGATGTCGCAAACGCCCAAGTAGCCGCTGCTCTACACTGGCGCCTCTGGATTCATTGCAGAGGCTAGATAAAGCATAGGCTGCGATATCGTCAATAGTTTTAGTGCCCGCTTCTACTGGGACATACAGGGCAAGCCAACTGGCGCCATGGCCGAAGAATGATTCGCCAAAGTCCTTGTTGATTCGATCACAAACATACGCCAGATAGCGCTGTCTTGCCCATACCAAGCGAATTGCCCATATTCTTTCTAGCCCAGACCCAGTTCCAGCGCCTGACACCTTGCGGAAAGCCTTCAGCTAGTAGATCGTGGCGAATCTGGTAGAGTTCACGTTCGCGAAGGTCTTTTGCAAAGACTGAGCCGTTGATAAGTGGATCTTTGCTGATATAGGTGGCGGCGAGACCAACGCTCTTGATACCGATAACTTCGTTCACCTGAGCGACATCCACCCAGAGCAGGCCGAAAGCGAGACTAATAGCAATCGCTTTATCGAGTTGCTTTAGCGTGCCTGCAGGATGCGCTTGCATGGCCCAGGATTGGGCTGCCTTGACACGCTGAGCAGGTGTCGGCTTGGGACTAGCTGGCTCATAGGCAATATTCGGCGTATTAATAATGGTTGTCTGACTCCGGTAATCGCCCAATCCCTCCTTGATGGCAGCCTGGTAGGCCGCACCACGTCGGGGAGCCTCAGGGAGAACATGTAAGACAGGCTGGGTGAGTGGCCCATGCTGGGCGAGCAGGTTGAGCAAGCTGGTGATGTCCGCGCTGGCATTGGAGAGGTACTCAGCAAAGCGCGGATAGAGTGCTCCGCCGATAGGTTCCTCTGCTAGAACATCGCGGCCACCGAGAGTAGGCGTTATAATGGTGACACGCGCTTCACCCCTGCCTCTAGTAGTTCTCCGTGCCAGCTTCAGCGCAGGAAAGACACCAATTGCCTTCGTCACAGAAGAAGCTGAAACGGTCTGCTCACGCATGCCCATGATATTCCAGGCGATAAATCGCTCACGCATCAATCGCGCAATCTCGCGCTCCAGGTCAGATAGAGCAATGGGTTCAAGATTGCAGGCACGCCAAGCATCAATTGCGGCCGTCACATATCGCGGATCGAATGTGAGTGCTGGTCCTCGTGGTGGCATGGTATGTCTCCCTTCTTGTCTGTGCGTGATGTATATCTTCTTGACATTAGCGCGCTTGGTGAGCACTCGTTAACGCCAAGACAGTCCGCTGGCATTCCCTCCAGAACTCCAGAACACTGTTGGTGCGTTGGGTGTTGTAGATCGCGTTCGCGGAGAGATGGAATCGCTCTTTGCGGGCATCGGCCACATTGAGAATGGCATTGAGTGGCCGCCAGAGTTGCCCGCATGCCTCCTCACAATCGGTGATGATGTGATGCGCAGCTTCGATCTGTGAATCCGCAGCATCGAGTGAGGAAAGCAGTTCCCATGGAGTCGGGTGTAATGGCGTGATGAGCAATACGCCCCACGAGACTGCGTAGCTCCAGGCGTTGGCGTCAATGTTTGGCAACCCGCTCACAAACACCGGCTTGATGGCGAAAGCGCCTATCTCGTCAGCGCTTCCCAAAGTAACGTCGAGCAATTTGGCGACGAACTCGCTAACATGCTGACGTGTGATGTGAGCATGTCGTTTGGCTTCGATAACATAGAGCGTATCGGAAGAGAGCAGGACGCAGTCGAATTCGTAGGGTATCCCAGTTCGGGAGTGTAGCAGACCACCCATATTCAGTTCATCTGGGCCCGAGTTATAACGCCAATCGGCTGCTTCAAGCAGGTCAGTGTACAATGCTTGCTCAAATGCTACTCCCGCACTCGCCCCAGGTCCCTGATAGGTAAAGGTGCGTGCGGTCTGGGCAAGTGTGGTCGCCACTAGAGTGTCAACCTGCGAGCTACACGCCGTGGACGATGCGGTATAGCGCTGACTAGCCGACATAAGCGGTGGACATAGTTGCCGGTTTGTGTAGCCCTATTGGTCGCCTGGTTGACCGATTAAAACACTTGTTCGTACAATGGCGTAGTGGGCTGAGGAGAAATGGCGGCATCTGGAGAGGATGTTGGGAGGGCAAGCCGTAGCGTTCACGTCTACGGCGAATTGAGCGCATCAACTGATTCGCCGGGCCTTAGGCTCCGGAATGCTTTAATCCCGCACGAAATCGTACGAGGGACTATGGTGGCAGTTGTCAGCACACCACAGGCGGTGGATGAGCCAGCGCCCTGGGCTGTCCATCTGCCCGGCTTCGACGGCCCGCTCGACCTGCTGCTCCATCTGATCGAGCGCAACCAGCTCGAAATCACGGCCATCTCGCTCGTTGCCGTCACCGACCAGTTCATCGCCTATCTGCGCATGTGGGATGAGCCGCCGCTGCCACGCCTGGCGGAGTTCGTGACGATGGCCGCGCGCCTCCTGCTCATCAAGTCGCGTAGTCTGCTCCCACGCCAGCCCCGCCAGGAAATTGCGGAGGACGAGAGCGATCCGCTCGACGACGCCGAACAGCTACGCCGTCACCTGCTCGAATATAAACTGGCAAAAGATATCGCCGGGATGCTGCGCGCGCGCGAACTGGCGGGATTGCAGTCCTACACGCGCCAGGGACGGCTGCTACTCGATCCCGACGCCGTGCTGCAATGGAGTCCGCCGAAGCTCGTTGGGCTGAACGTCGGCGCGCTCTCGCATATCTTCCGCCGCGTGCTGACCGAGAAGCGCTTCTCCGAGCCGGAGGAGCTGCCGTTGCCGCTGGTGACGGTGGCCGACAAGATGGCCGAGGTCGAGGAGTTGCTGGCGCGCAAGCCAAAACTGCTGCTTGAAGAGATCCTGCTGAGCGCCACCTCGCGCTTCGCCGTGGTGGTGACCTTCCTCGCCGTGCTAGAGATGTGGCACCAGGCGCGCATCCGGGTCGAACAGGACGAACTCTTCGGCCCAATCTATGTGCTCCGCGCGCTCCACAAGCCAGCGATTGCGTCAGATACCGAAGATACATCACCACCCACTGATGACGAGGCGCCGGGCGAGCCGACTCCCGCCGCCACCACCCTGGCGAAACCGCGCCGCGCCAAGCGCGCCAAAAAAGCTGTAGCACCGCATACAGGTGAATTGATCGGCCAGTAGTTCAGGCATGGGGCGCCTGATCAAACTGGTATCCAGATGCGCACATCACCTGCGCGACCGCTGCTAGCCGAGACGATACGCTGGCTATCAGGTGACCAGGCGACCGCGAGCACAAGCCCTTGATGCTCCCGATAGGTGAAAATAAGTTGTCCACTCTGGGCGTCCAGTACTCGCACCGTTGAGTCATAGCTGCCTGAAGCAATTCTTTGCCCATCAGGCGACCAGGTGACAGTGTAAACAGGCCCGGCATGACCAGTAGCCGTAAATAGACGAGTTGTATCGGAGGCGCGCCACACCTGAACAGAGTTATCGCCCGTTGTCGCGGTCGTCAATCCTCCTGCTGAGGCAATCTGATCTCCATCAGGAGACCACGCTAATGCGAGAACGCTGTTGGCGTGTCCACGATATTCCTTCGGAATTGACGTAACGCCCCGCACATGCGGTGAGTTCCCCGCGAAAGCAGCGAACTGGCTATTCCAGACACGGACTACGCCACTCATATCCCCAGTTGCGATCAAGCTTCCATCCGGCGACCAGGCCAATGTTTCCACATGGTTGCCAGTACGCCCCTGCAACGTAAAGACTGGGGCGCCAGTGGCGCTATCCCAAATCTCAACAATCCCGTCGCCGCCACCGCTAACTACCCGCTTTCCATCAGGGGACCAGGATAGAGAGTAGGCTTTGAGGACATGGTAGACCTGTGGACGATACCCTGCCCGATCTTGGCCAGTATTCGCATCGAATATGACTATCGGTCCTTGATTATCAGCGGCAATCCATTGACCATCAGGAGACCAGGCGATGGGCGGATTGGCATTGGGATAGCGAGTGATTCGCATACCTGTACTGGCGTCCCAGACATGCACCCCGCCCTCATCACCCCCGCCAAAATTCGATGATGCGACCTGCTTGCCATCTGGCGACCAGGCAACAGCTTCCGCGCCTGAGCTATGGCCTCTGTAGACGAGTTCAGCCATGCAATCCCCCTGTTGCGTCAGCAATACTACCAGATTCAGTATATGTATCGAACGTACCACACTTGGTACGCAGATGCGTTGCATTATAGTACCAATGCTCAGGTTATGGCGCGCTACGAGGTTAGTTCACTGGCTCTGGCTGATGCGCTGTAGTGGAATGATTGGAGCTATCGACGCGATGGCCTCCCGCATGGTGAACGTCTGGCCTGCTTTCTGGCTTGCGCAGGTGCATCACCCCATCAAGGATACGGATGGTGACGCCCAGTACGATAATGACCAGCGCGTTGACCGCCAGCTCGATCATGGCGTTGCGAAACTCGTCGGCTGTCAGGGCCGCTCCAGCGCCAGTGAGGTAGAGCCGCGCGCCGATGGAGAGAATACCACGGGTGGCGGAGATGATGCCGATTATCAGAAACGGCTCGACGGAGGTGTCACCCTTCTCGACGTACGAGCGAATCGTGCTGAGCAACTCCATGATAATCAGCACCAGCAGCAGGTCGCTGACGAAATCGAGGACGTCCTGCGCGGCGCCATTCAGGGGCAGGACGAGCGCGAAGTGGTAGAGCAGATGGCTGATGCTGAAGATGAACGCCAGCACGGCCGCCGCAACAAATGCGAGACCCACCAGCGCATAGACCACCAGATCCAACCCATCCAGGATGCGGGAGACAATGAGCCGGATGCCTTTCACATCTACTTCGGGCAACCCCGGGCTACTCTCGTTTGACACATTGCGATGCCGGGAAAAACCAATCATCATGCACTCCTCTGCTCTAACAGCGAAACAGGTAAGTGTCCACAATAAACGTATGGGACACCATACCGTATCTCACCGCGAAAAACAAGAGGGCAGCGCATGCTGGAAACACGCGACGCTGTGCGCCACTCGCTCTAGCGCGCATGGCGGCGGGCCGACCCCACCCAGGAGCCACTATGGGATATCAAGCTGGCGTGAGGCTGACCCGCCACGGGTTCTTCTGATAGCGCCGATTATGACTGACCTGGCGGCGTCGCTGGCAGTGGCGGCGAGGCAAGCGCCGGATCTTTGGCCTGCCTATCGCCCGCGTGATGGCCATCTGGCTGCGCGATCAGGCCATCGAGAATGCGCATAGTGATGCCCAGCGCGATAATGACCAGCGCGTTGACCGCCAACTCGATCATGGCATTGCGAAAGTCGTCGGCGCTCAGCGTCCCACCCGTGATATAGAGCCGCGCGCCGACGGAGAGAATACCACGGGTGGCCGAGATGATGCCGATAATCAAGAATGGCTCGACCGAGGTATCGCCCTTCTCGACATACGAGCGAATGGTCCCCAGCAGCTCCATGATGATCAGCACCAGCAGCAGATCGCTGACGAAGTTGAGGACGTCCTGCGCAATGCTGGGATAGGATACGTTCAGCTGAACGCTGATACCGAGCGAGAGCAGCAGGTTAAAGATGACCTGGGCGATACTGAAGGCGAAGGCCAGGACGGCGGCGGCGACGAACGCGACACCCACCAGCGCATAAACCACCAGATCAAGCGCATTCAAGAGGCGCAGGATCGCCAGCCTGATACCCCTCACCTCCCTGTGCGGCAGCGTTCCAGTCACATTTCCTTTGGCTCTACGTCTGGACAAACGAATCATCACATCTTCCTCGGTTCTCACCGTATCGCAGACACACAACTCGTAGCTCATCTGTCTGCCAGAGGAGAGAATAGGCCGAGTGTCGATGGAAAACAAGGGGTTAGTGTAGCGTCGCGGCGACCAGCGCGCTACTGACCGCGTAGACGATCAACATCTGCGCCGGGCCGTAGGTGAGCCAGACCGCGTCGCCAATATGCGGGAAACGTATCCTGCCGAATCGCTCGCCCGCGACGAGCAGATCGCTGAGGAGGAAGAGCGCCGCGCCGAGGGCCAACAGGACGAACACGGACGCCTGCATCGCCAGTCCTACGGCGACGCCCGCCGTCGTGGCGAGCAGCAGCGCATACGGGAGCGCTGCCCAGCGCAGTATCATCGCATCTTTGCCACCGCAAAAGACGGCTACGTACCAGCCCGCCAGTCCAACCAGCGGCGCGACGCCCGTGATGGCCCACTGAACATGCGGCGTCAGTGAGAGTATCGCGACGATATAGGCGATATGGCCGAGTGCGAACGCCGCCATGCCCGCCAGAAATCCCTGTTTGACGGAAAGCGCGTCCGCTAGCAGCAGATCGCCGAGGAAGCCGAGCGTCATGCCTATCGCCAGGAGCAGTGCGAACTCCACAACGCCGGGTGTGGCGCGCGCGACCAGATACCAGCTCCATGCCGCAACGGCAAGAGTCGCCGAGGACGCCAGCCGTAGCCACGTGACCATTCGCT
The DNA here is from genome assembly GCA_963718915.1 of uncultured Chloroflexia bacterium. Classification (GTDB taxonomy): domain Bacteria; phylum Chloroflexota; class Ktedonobacteria; order Ktedonobacterales; family JADMIN01; genus DAHUXT01. The sequence goes on from CAVRAI010000001.1 coordinate 320,121, forward strand.
GTCGCAAGAAGAAGGATGCCACGACGCTGCCCAGCAGCAGCGCCGCCCAGACGACCAGCAGAACAGTCAGCCAGGCCGAAGCGGTGGCATTATGAACGGCAAACATGGGTGGCAGTGTGCTCCTTGTCCCCCTCTCCATGTCAGGGAGGGAGTGATGCGTTGTTGACGCCCTTCGTCTCGGGCAACCTCTTCAGTTTCCAGTCAGTCTCTCACCAACCCACAACTCATTGGCATTGGATCTGAAACACGTGATCATCGTGTAATCATTTTGCCAAGCTTGGCATGCCTGATCCCCGGCATTCTAATTCGGTTCCACTGTGTCATTAAGTGTCAGGATACGGCAAGGCGCACAGGCCTACTAACTCGCTTCTGTACCAGCGCCGCAGCAGATAGTCGATCGCCATCTCGCGCCTTTAAATCGTGATCATAGGGTCCAAGTGCAGGAATCTCATGGGTACTGCTACTTGTGGGTTGCCAGCAATAATACGCACAGATCAAGCCGTAACTCAGCAATAACACGCGTAGCTCGTTGAACATATTGACAGCACAAAACGCACATGATAATTTTGCTACCACCGGAAAGCAGAAAGGAGGTAATGAACCACAACGAATTGCTAAGTTGTGCAAGGTGTTAGGATGGTTCCGCGTTTTCGCCTTCGTCGTTTCCCAGGATGGTTCCGCGTTTTCGGTTGAAATTGCTCAGGGTGCGTAATCACCTGTTGGCGCGATCTCGCCGGACAACCTGAGAGACAAAGAACGAAGAAGGTAGTTTCTACTTACACAGGAGGTAATCAGATATGCGCGTGCCGTGGCGACAACTTGCCGCCTTTATTGTGGCACTGAGCCTGGCAGCCGTCGTTGCCGCATCACCACTTTTATCAGGCTCTGGGTAGGCTTCGTTGGCATCAGTTGTGCCAGTAGCGCATGCTGCTCCTGCCATCCCTTGTTGTGGCGGAGGCAATGGCAACTGGTACGGGGCAGACGCGGGCAGGATGGTTACAGCGACTGCTAGCTGGCCGCAGCACCAGGATGGTTACAGCGACTGCTAGCTGGCCGCAGCACCAGGATAACTGGTGCGGCGTCGCGAGCATTTATACTATCGAGTTATACGATTGGCTCAAATCCACTGGCAGCACGAGCGGCGCGCCACAAAAAAGTCAAGAAGCTGTGGCAGCGCGATTGAACTCCTCAGCAGCCGTTAGTCCATGGGGTAGAGCAGTATCAGGCGCGGGAGGTCCTGGGCCGACGTTCGCAGCCGATATTAGTGCGGATGGTGGTACAGATCCTCGCGCTATGACTTGGGGCGCATGGGATGTGACCCCGCTCGGTTACTACTTTCACAACTGGATATATCGTACGGGCAACCAGACTGCCACTAACGATTTCTCCAGTGACTTTGGGCCAGCACATGGAGTCAACAACCCCTTCATTGTAGTCATCAACAAGGGTCTCCATGCCTTCGTCGTTGATGGCGTCTGGGCGCCGACGGATCCATCAGCAAACTGGGGATCAGAGACGGCAATTTCCACGTGGGATCCATTTGCTGGAAGGAATGGCCAATATCCCTACAACTCGTGGAAGAATGAGGCATGGTCTACGTACGATTGGTTGCATACAAGCTTCCTGTGGCAACAGCCGTACTATACCGGCAATGGCTACGACCCCGACCCAGTCACGACGAACAAGCCATACTATGTGCCACCGTTTCCCAATTTCGACGAGCAACGCTGGCACTGGAACACCTACTACGTCACGGTCGAGCAGGATACCATCACCAGTTGCAGCGCCAGTCCGAATTATGCCTTCGACGAACATGGAAACTTCTCTGCGTACAACGGCTATCAATGTGGATAGACGTTGCCAGGCAAGAAGAAGTGTAGGGCATGATTCTCACATGACAGGGTTGCCGTATAGAGTCGGTGAAAGGATCGAAACATGTCGGCTCACAGGCCCCAAATTACCAAGCGGAAGGCCAGTAGATCGGCTCGACAGAGCAGCGCCATACCTATTGCGGTAGTTCTCGTATTCGTGCTCACGTTGACGGTTGGCGTTTGGGGAGCGATAAGCGCACGTGCATCGGGAACAGGGGACAATGTTACTCCAGGACCTGGACTCATAGGTAAACTTGCCGCGACATGCGGACTTTCAGGTCAGGCAGATTGTACTCCTGTTGATCCTGGCTGGATTTCCGTGACTTCTTCGCTGCCGGGCGATATTGCCACAGTAATAACCAAAAGTGGCGCCTTCCAGGCAATGCAAGCGCGATATGGAGGACGCAGGCTCGACATGCCTGTGCGAGTGCATTTGTTTGGCCCGCACGCCGGAAGCAGTTATGTCGATGACGATCATTGGGTGGTGTCTGTATGCGATGATACCGGCACAGAGATTGGAGTGTTCGACTTCGCGTACGATGCGACTCAGAAGCGCATTCGCTTCGTTGCTTATGGCTCGGCAACTCTCGATGATCCACGATATGGACACCCCTTCCCGTACACGCAAGCCGATATGGCGGTGGCACAAATGAATCGGGATAAACGTGTGGTACCGATGGTTGGGCACGCGCCTGAGTTGGTCTATTTCGCAGTGGATCCCCAGTGGCGTGCGCCAAACTCGTCAGTTCGTTGGACTGGTGGAGGCGCCTCTCCTATGACGCCGATCTGGCATATCGTGGGAAGCGATGGGAGAGACTACTTTGCTGGGACGGACGGGCATACGTACATACTGAGCGATCTTCCTACGGCAAAGCAGCCATAGACAAATCCTGGTGACCAGTTTTCCTGCCCAGAGTTTGTGGCGCCTGCGTTCCCACTTTCCTGGGCAGGGAGTATAGACCGTCTTCTTTCAGACCAGATCCAGAGTAGAGTAGAGGCGCAACTATGGAGTATACGGCAGGCATGAAACCACGCGATAGGCAAGAGAGACGACCGAAACCTAGCCATGTTAATACACTCATGCATTATCCGCTGCTGTGTTTCAACGTGCCATCGGTACTTGGAATCCACTATCGTCGTGCCGCAACTGGATCGCGGAATGCAGGGCGCGACGCCATCGTCTGGCCTCTGCTATTCCTAATGTGCATCGGGCTGGTAGGGTGCGCCACGCCAACCGTCGGCGCAGGCGCAACACCTGGTGTATATCACGACAGCCGCTTCGGCTTCGACGTGACGTTGCCGCAGGGGTGGCGCGCGGGCTCGTGGGAGAATACCAAGCCTGATGTTGGTGAGTGCGCTCACGACGTGGATGTTTTCCCGCCCGGAAGCAAGGCCACCGCCCAGCGCGGCATCGAGGGACATGAACCTGAACTCATGGCCATCACGGTCACTATCAACTGCCCGCAGTTTTCACCATCCGCTGACCCGGCCCTGGTGCGCGATCCAGAGGCGTTGACTGTCGCTGGCGCTTCAGCCGCACTTTACACCCACGACAGCCCGCAATCGCTGGTGCGACTCGCTGTTGTCAGCCTCCACGGGCGCGAGTATCTCTTCATGCTCCAGGCGCCGCTCAACAAATCTGGAGATGTAGACCTTTTCATGCGCATGCTGCAAAGCGTCACGTTCTTAGGCGGGTGACAGCCACTCGCACCCTGCCGCTATCGCAGCACCTTCGCGGGCCGTTCAGGCGCCTCGGTCGTCTCTTTGCTCAGCCACATACGCGAGAGCTTGCGCGGCGGATCGATCACCATGCTCCAGAAGCACTGGCCGATGTATGAGGTCAGCGGCAGCCGTTCGGGGCGAATCTCCTGGCCGCCCGCGCGCGTCGTGTGGTTCAGGATTGCCTGGCGCAGATCCTCCGCCGTCGAGCCAGGGAAGAGCGTATAGCCCGCGCCGATGTGCTGCCAGAAGTGCGCATCGCTGCTGCCGGTGCCCGCGAATTGCCAGTCGCCGTTGAGCAGCTTCACCTGTTCGCGCGCGCCAGCATTGGCGGGCGAGGGGTTATAGAGTTCGATGCCGTCGATGGGGTAGCCGCGCGTCAGCAGGTCGTCTATCTTACGGCGGCTCAGGCTCGGCACCAGACGGCCCATGGGATGCGGGATGAGGCAGAGGCCGCCCTGCTCCTTGATCGCCTCGATGGCGGCTTCGACATGGGTGAGGAACTTCACCGGGCGCTTCATGAAGAGGCCGAGGAAGTGGCCCTGGCGCGTCGTCACCTCGCAGCCCCAGATCATCTCGATATCGCTGCCGGTCTGGTCTATCAGTTCCTGGACGCGCTTGCAGCCCTCCATGTGGTCGTGATCGGTGACGGCGATGACCTTCAAGCCGCGTTGCTTCGCTACCTCTAGCAGGCGCTGCGGGCTGGCCGTGCCGTCGCCGAGGTTGGTGTGCAGGTGCAGATCGGCCCTCGACATCCCCGCTGGGTCAGCCGCATGCTGCTCTGGGTCCCCATACTCCGGCACAATCAACGGTTCATTCTCCACGGTCATCGATCCTTCCGCGCATCATCGCGATATCGGTTCTGCTGTTTGTATGGCTGGCATCAGCATCTGCTGGAACGTTGGCGGCAGGCTGAGAGCCAGGCGGCTAATCTTGCCTGTTCAGGAGCGGTTTATGATACATTGCTTTTTATCCCGAAACCATACTCAGTGATGGGCGAGGCAGGCCGCAGCGTAAACGCTACGGCGAATTTCTCGGCCGCTCTGGCCCACTCGCCGGGGCCTTTGGGCTTCGGCAGGCTCATCCTAACATGCGGTTCGAGCGTCATTCTCAATGTTCATTCAACTGCCCGCGTTCACGCGCCAGGCTACTACACCTCGCAGTATACTACGTCTCGTGGCATGAGAAGTCGTACACTGTCCTACTGGGCATACGCATCGTCCCTGATGGTACACGACACGGCGCGGCGGCGCAAGCTCTCCAACATTCATTCCGAAGGAGACGAACCAGCCGGGGCGTGTCGCTCGTCTGTAGTATAAATAACAAGGGAAGTGGGCGCGTCCGCGATTGATCCGCCTCTTGCGGCGCGCGGAGTATCGTACTACGATAGAGTTATCGCGACATTTCCCTGAATCCGCCGTATGCAAGCTGGTTTTCTGGAAGGGGATGAGCAGGCTATGGCCATCAGAAACCATGTGGGATTCATTCCCAATCCCATCAGCAAGCGCAGCCAGACGCTCCACTCGCGCCTCGGCGACGCCCAGCGCTACATCTCCGTCTGCCCGTTCTGCGCCGTGGGATGCAGCCAGCAAGTCTTCGTCCGCGATGGCCGCGTGATCGACATCGAGGGCAACCCTGATAGCCCCATCAGCGCGGGCCATCTCTGCCCCAAGGGCGCCTCCACCTATCAACTGCTCAACAATCCCAACCGCCCGACGAAGGTGCTCTATCGCGCCCCCGGCAGCACGGATTGGGAGGAGCGCCCGCTCGACTGGGCAATGGAACGTATCGCGCAGCGGGTGAAAGAGGCGCGCGACAGCGATTTCGTGATGCATGACGCCAGCGGTACGCGAGTTAACCGGCTGGAGACAATCGCCAGCATCGGCGGGGCGACGCTCGACAACGAAGAGAATTACCTGATCGCCAAGCTCTTACGCAACCTGGGCATCGTCCATATCACCAACCAGGCCCGTATCTGACACAGTTCCACAGTGCCTGGTCTGGGCACAAGCTTCGGTCGCGGCGGCGCCACCACCGCGCAGTGGGACCTCGTCAATAGCGACTGCATCCTGATTCAAGGCTCGAACATGGCTGAGTGCCATCCGGTCGGGTTCCGCTTCGTCATGGAGGCGCGCGAGCGTGGCGCGACCATCATCCATGTCGATCCGCGCTTTACCCGCACCTCCGCCAACGCCGATATCTACGCGCCGCTGCGCCCCGGCACCGATATCACCTTCCTCGGCGGCCTCATCAACTATGTGCTGAGCGAGGAGAAATTCTTCCGCGAGTACGTGGTGGCCTACACCAACGCCGCCACCATCATCGGCGAAGACTTCCGCGATACCGAAGATCTCGACGGCGTCTTCTCCGGCTATCAGGCGGAGAGCGGGACGTACGATGCCACAAGCTGGCGCTACGAGGTGGGCGAGGGCGGCGTGCCCCTGCGCGACGAGACGCTACAACATCCGCGCTGCGTCTTCCAGATTCTCAAACGCCACTTCGCGCGCTATACACCGGAGATGGTCGAACAGGTCTGCGGCACGCCACGCGATGTCTTCGTGAAGATCGCCGAGACGCTAACCGCCAACTCTGGCCGCGACCGCACGACGGCGTTCTGCTACGCCCTCGGCTGGACACAGCACACCATCGGCGTGCAGAACATCCGCGCCGCCGCGATGCTGCAACTGCTGCTTGGCAACATCGGGCGCCCGGCGGCGGCATTCTGGCGCTACGCGGGCACGCCGCCATCCAGGGTTCGACCGACATCCCCACCCTCTACAATCTGCTACCCGGCTACCTGAACATCCCCTATGCCAGCAACCGCACATTCAACGACTACCTGCTCGTCAATCAGGCGGAGACTGGCTGGTGGAACAACGTCCCCAAGTACGCGGTAAGCATGCTCAAAGCATGGTACGGCGAGCACGCGACGGCGGAGAACGAGTGGGGCTATCAGTATCTTAACAAGCTGGATGAGAAGACCGACTACTCCTACTATCCAATGTTCTTCCGCATGAAGGACGGCGGCATCCGGGGCATCTTCGTCCTCGGCGAGAACTACGCCGTCGGCGGCCCTGGCGCGAAGGTTGAGCGCGCGGCGATGCGCCAACTCGAATGGTGCGTCATCCGCGATCCGTTCCTGGTCGAGACGGCCAACTTCTGGAAGATGGACGGCGTTGACCCGCATGAGGTGGATACCGAGGTCTTCTTCATGCCCGCCGCCTGGGCCGCCGAGAAGGATGGCAGCCTGACCAATACCCAGCGCATGCTCCAGTGGCACGAGAAGGCGATTGATCCGCCTGGAGACGCCCGCTCGGAAACGTGGTTCTTCGTCCACCTGGGGCGGCGGCTGCGCGAACTCTACGCGGAGAGCCAGGAGGAACGCGACCGCCCGCTGCTGGCGATGACCTGGGACTATCCGCTTGAAGGGCCGCTGCAAGAGCCGCGCGCCGAGTCGGTGCTGGCGGAGATTAGCGGCTACACGGTGGCCGACGGCCAGCAGGTGGCGGGATTCGCCGACCTGAAGGACGATGGCAGCACCGCCTGTGGCTGCTGGATCTATAGCGGCGTCGTCCCGGCGAAGGGGCGCAACCTCTCTGCCAGCCGCATCAAAGACGGCCCCGGCGAGTGGACGAATAACAGCCGCTGGGGCTGGGCGTGGCCCGCCAACCGCCGTATCCTCTACAATCGCGCCTCCGCCGACCCCGAAGGCAATCCGTGGTCAGAGCGCAAGCGGCTGGTCTGGTGGGATTCCACGGCCAACGACGGCAAGGGGCAATGGGTTGGCTACGACGTGCCTGACTTCGTGCGCGATAAAGCGCCGGAGAGCCAGCGCGTCGTCGGTGGCAAGGGCGCCGCCGGGCTGACTGGCGCCGAGCCATTCATCATGCAGAGCGATGGCCGTGGCTGGCTCTTTGCGCCGCGTGGCGTGAAGGATGGCCCGCTGCCCGCCCACTACGAGCCGATGGAGTCGCCGCTGCCCAATGTGATGTATCGGCGGCAGAATAATCCGGCGGTGATCGAGTTCGACCGACCCGATAACCCGATGCACGGCATGGGGAATCCAGCGTTCCCGTATATCATCACCACCTACCGCCTGACCGAACACCATACGTCGGGAGCGATGTCGCGCTGGAGCACGTGGCTCTCCGAGCTACAGCCGGAGCTATTCGCCGAGATCGATCCCGAACTGGCGGCGGAACTGGACATCCGCATGGGCGACTGGGTGACGGTGACAACCGCACGCGCGGAGGTTGAGGCGCGCGCGATGGTGACGGAGCGCATGCGGCCAATGCATATCGAGGGGAAGACGCTGCACGTGATTGGCATGCCCTACCACTGGGGGCCAGCAGGCATCGTGACGGGCGATGTCGTCAACGATCTCATCGGCGTCGCGCTCGATCCCACCTCGCAAATTCATGAGGCGAAGGTCTTCACCTGCAACATGCGTAAGGGCCGCCGTACCCAGGCGATCCCGTCGGGCGGGCCACATGCCAGCGTAGCCGAGGGTGGCGCGGTCGCCCGGATTGACAGCGAAGGCGCGGAGATGGCGCGCTTCGACGCATACGGAGGCGCGGAGCCGCTTCCCGTGGAGCGATCATCGGAGGCGGACGATGACTAAGGGTTTTTTCACCGATACGACGCTCTGCATTGGCTGCAAGGCGTGCGAGGTGGCCTGCAAGCAGTGGAACCAGCTTCCCGGCGATAACTACGAGTTCACCGGGATGAGCTACGATAACACTGCCGCCCTTGGCGCGACCACCTGGCGGCACGTCGCCTTCGTCGAGCAGATGGGGCGGCAGCCGAACGGGGCTGGCAACGGCTCAGCGGATGGCGCGACGGCCATCGCGGAACGGGTTAGCAATCCGTCGGTGGGATTCCTTGGCGAGAACCGCTGGCTGATGATGAGCGACGTCTGCAAGCACTGTACGAACGCGGGTTGCCTCAACGCCTGCCCCACCGGCGCGATCATCCGCAACGAGTTCGGCGATGTCTACGTCCAGCCGGATATCTGCAACGGCTGCGGCTACTGCCAGCCCGCGTGCCCCTTCGGCGTGATCGAGGTGAATCAAGAGGATGGCCGCGCCTGGAAGTGTACCCTCTGCTACGACCGCCAGAAGGACGGCATGGAGCCTGCCTGCGCCAAGGCCTGCCCGACTCAGTCCATCCAGTTTGGCGAGGTTGAGGAACTGCAAACGCGGGCGCGCGAGCGGGTGGGCATGCTGCACGCGCGCGGCGTGACGGACGCCTACCTCTACGGCGCGGACGAGCGGACGAGCGTTGGCCCGCTCAACGCCTTCTTCCTGCTGGTGGATCGCCCGGAGGTCTATAACCTGCCGGAACGGCCACATTTGCCGCAGGGACATATTGGCAGACACTATCTGGCGACGGGGCTGACGGCGCTGGCCTTTGGCGCGGTGGCGGCGCTGACGCTGCTCGGCGGGAGGCGGAAATGACGATGGGACGCGGACTACAGGGGCGCGGGGATGACACTGGACGCCAGATGGATGAGCGCGACGAGCGGCGCGAGACGAGAAGCGCCGATGCGCGCCAGATAGGCGAGGCGACGAGTTATTACGACCGTCCGATGGTGAAGAAGCCAACCTGGAAATGGTATATCCCGCTCTACATCTTCATCGGCGGGCTGGGCGGCGGGGTTGCATTGATTGGCGGGCTGGCCGATCTCTTCGGCGGGCGGCGCCACCGCGCGACGGTACGGCGGGCACGCTACATCGCGCTGGCTGCCGCGCTCATCAGCCCACTGTTGCTCATCCTCGATCTAGGCCGTCCCACGCGCTTCCATCACATGCTGCGCGTCTTCAAGGTCAGCTCGCCGCTCAGCGTCGGCACCTGGATTCTGCTCGCCTTTGGCCTGACATCGGGCGCGCAGGCGGCGCGACAGGCCGCCGAGGACAATTTCATTCTCAAGCGTGAGAGTCGGCTGGGGCGGCTGGCAAGGCTGCTGCCCGGCAAACCGCTCTCGCTGGCGCAGGCGCTGCTCGGCCTGGGACTGGGCGGCTACACGGGTATCCTGCTGGCGGCGACGGCGATCCCGCTCTGGGCGACGGCTGGTCTGCTGCTGGGGCCGTTCTTCCTGGCGACGGCGGTGGCATCGGGCGCGGCGGCGCTGGCCCTGCTGGCGGGGCTGCGATTGGGCCGAACCTCTCACGCGGATGCCGATGAGGATGAGGATGAGGCGCGAGCGGATATCGAGACACTGGCGACGCTCAGCACAGCGACCCAACTTGGCCTGGAGATCGCGCGCGAGGCGGTGACGCCGCAGACAATTGGCAGGCCGCTCCGCCACGGAACATGGGCGACGGTCTATCGCGTCGGCGCGGTCGGCGGTGGGATGCTGATGCCACTGGCGCTCCGGCTACCGGCGCAGTTGCGCGGGCGTCCGGTTGGGCGGGCGCTCTCGATCATGGCGGCGACGCTGACGCTGGCAGGCGCGGTGGCCGAGCGATTCGCCATCGTCGAGGCGGGCAAGCAGTCGGCGGATGATCCCTACGCCTATCAGGAATTCACCTCAGGCAAGGTCGGTTCCGGCCGCCCCACGCCGGAGCAGCAGGCGTTAATGGCCCCCAAAACGAAAGCTGCGAAACCCCACATCGCCGCGAAGGATACACGGTGATGGTATTGCCTGTGGCGCAAATGACAGAATGCGCGATCTCACCCTCGAACTCGCGAGCGAGCCATCTAAATGAGCCATATCACCTCCGATATCCCACGCTTGCATACAGGCAATGATTATGACATACTGGCGCTGATGCGGCCAGCGGCGCCCTACGCTCCTGCGAAGAAAGCCCCGTGACCTCAGCGGCGGTGCGGTGTCAGCTTGAGCAATGTTCCTCTTGTTTATGAAGCTAATTGTTACCAGGAGAATTGCATGCCGAAGGTCTTCATCTCCTACCGGAGGAGCGATAGTATAAGCGCCACTGGGCGCATCTATGACCGCCTGACCAGCCACTTTAGCAAGCAAGATGTATTCATGGATGTGGACAATATCCCCGCAGGCGTGCGCTTTTCGGACTACATCCAAGGCTCCCTGCGTGAGTGCATGCTAGAACTGGTCATCATTGGCCGCGAGTGGGCGACAGTTAGTACTAGCGTTGGCAGGAGACTAGACGATCCGCAGGATTTAGTACGCCAGGAGATTGAAGTGGGGCTAGCTCTCGGCCTCACTGTACTCCCCGTACTTGTTGAAGGTGCCAGTATGCCTACGAAGGCAAATCTGCCAGAGTCGCTGGGCGAACTGAGCGAGATCAATGCGATCAAGGTAGATAACGATCCGGACTTTAGTCGGGATATGGAGCGATTGGTGTGGGTGATAGAGCAGGTGTTTGCTGCGCGAACATCAAGCTTATCACAACCGGCCAACGAGGCGGTAGGGGCAGCCGCCCACGTCGGCGTGGAATGTTGGGAGGTCGTGGCGAGTCCCACCAGCAATATGCTGCTCTGTATCGCGTTGATCTCTGCAAGCGAAGGCTGGGCAGTAGGAGCGAGGGGAACGATCCTGCACTATCGCGGAGGTCAATGGCTTGACTGGATGAATGAACCGAAGCCAACACGGTCGGCGGTACCTACCTCCAAAGACCTCACCAGTGTCGTGATGGTCTCCCACAGCGAGGGCTGGGCTGTGGGACATGGTCATGTAATCCTCCATTATGATGGAGGAGAGTGGAAGGCAACGGTTTCTACTATCGGTGATTTCAGCAAGAGGCTGATTCGTAATGTGTCAAAATATGTGCTATTGGATATCACTGGTCCCAATTACAGTGACTTCAGCAGTATAGCGCGGGCTTCCACCACCGACGTCTGGGCAGTCGGAAAGAGATCGACATATTTGGGATCTGGATGGCCAATCAGTCATCAATCAGTCATTATAGTGGACAGGCTTGGGAACAGTTAAAAGTTTACGTCCAGCAAAAGCGGCTCTTCGGTATGACGTACACGTGGGTCTCTGCTCACGATCTCACCAGTATCACAATGGTTTCTCCGAGGGAAGGCTGGGCAGTCGGCGAGAAGGGAATGATCCTCCATTATACTGGGAATAACTGGTACAAGATGCGAAGTCCCACTACCGCCAACCTCACCAGTATCATGATGCTCTCTGCTGGGGGGGGTTGGGCGGTCGGCGAGAAGGGGACGATCCTTCAGTACACGGGAGGGCAGTGGCGACAGGTGGCAAGCCCCACCTCCGCGTATCTCACCAGCATAGCGATGGTCTCCGCCGACGAGGGTTGGGCGGTTGGATTTGCTGGGACAATCCTGCACCACGCTCAGGGAAAGTGGATAGCGGCGAATAGTCCCACAACGAAAGACCTCTATGGTGTGGCGATGGTCTCCGCCGACGAGGGTTGGGCGGTTGGTAATGATGGGACGATTCTACACTACACCACAGGCACCTAGAGCAATCTGTACCAAGTCTGATTCGGACATTTGAAAAGGAGTCTTGTGAGCTACGCAGTTCACGGGACTTTGCCCTCACTCGCATTGGCCTCGGCGGTGTTGAGGACGCCAGCGACCGCGCGCAGAAACGGCCCCGGCTGCTGGAGGAAAGGCAGGTGGCCCGCGTCGGGCAGCGCCACCATAACCGCGCCGTGCTCGCCCAGCGCCTCCGCCGCCCGCTGCGTATCCGCCTCCGTCACCAGCGCGTCGAGCGAACCGCGGAGCACGATGGCGGGCGGCGTCACCGTCTTCGCCGTCGTCATCAATTCCTCGCGGGAGCTGTCGAGGCTGCGCCAGAGGGCAGCGAAGGCCGCCACCGACGCGGGATAATCGTCGCGGGCGCGTTGCTCGCGGCGCCGCAGGGCGATCTCGGTCGTCAGCGGCGTATTCGGCCCCAGCGCCAGCGAGGTCAGGATCGGCTCCAGCCGCCGCAACAGCGCCGGATTCCCCAGCGCGCGCCCTGCCAGCCGACCCACACGACCACCAGCGCCAAAGCCGAGCGGGCCGGAAAGCGCCAGCCCCAGCACGCGCTTCGGGTTTGCCGCCGCGTACATGAGCGCCGCCGTCGCGCCGATGCCGTTGCCCAGCAGCACCGCGCGCGCGATGCCAAGACTGTCGATCCAGCCAGCGAGCGTCTCCGCATAGCTGGCCGCGCTATACGTGAACGCGGTGGGCGCGGGCTTCTCGGAGGCGCCGAAGCCGGGCCAGTCGAGGATGAAGACACGCCGTTCGGAGGCGAAGTGTTCGAGGATGGTCGTGTAGTCCTGCCAGGCGAACGCGGCGGCGGGCAGCACGATCAGCGGCGCCCGCGCCAGCAGTGCACGCGGGGTATCATTCATCGCCGACGCCAGCCGCACGCCACGCACCGCGACGCCACGCTCGACCAGCTTGACGCCTGGCTCCGTCGCCGACGACTCCGAACTCATGGTCGCTCCATCTCACCTAGATTGCGTAGTCGTTGCCCGATTCCTCATCCCATTGCGGTTCCAGCTCCTTGGCCGAGCCGGGGCGAATCTGCAGACGCGCTGGTTGCGCCATCACCACCGAGCATGGAGGCAGCGATTCGAGCACCAGCGCCATCGCGCCGATTTTGCTGTCGTGCCCAACGGTGATTGGCCCCAGGATCGACGCGCCGACGCCAATCGTGACGTTATCCTCGATGGTCGGGTGACGCTTGACACGCCCATCGCCGCGATGCTTCCACCAGCCGGTCGCGCCGAGCGTGACCTGATGATACAACATCACGTTATCGCCAATCTCCGCCGTCTCGCCGATCACCACACCGGTACCGTGGTCGATAAAGAAGCGCCGTCCGATACGCGCGCCCGGATGAATCTCGATGCCACCAGTCACCAGACGGGCAATCTGAGAGATCAGCCGTGGAATGAATGGCACATGGCGCAGGTAGAGCGCGTGGGCGAGGCGGTGCAGCAGAACCGCATGCAGCCCCTGATAGGTGAGCGCCTCGAAGATATTACACGCCGCCGGGTCTTTCTCGAAAATGACATCGATATCGTCGGGCCAGCGGGTACGCTGACGCGGAACCGCGACGGGAGCCTGGGCGGCAGCCTGGACGGCCGCTGCCGTGGCGGGCGGACTCGCGCCATTCTGTGACGCGCCATCCAGCGAGGCGCGGTCGGTCAGTGACGATGGTTGTGGCATGGCGCCCTCCTTCCCCCAATGAATCGAGACTGCGCGCACCCCCTTGTACCAGCTGTGCGGCGATCCGTATGATTCACAAAGTGAAGTGTAGCCCGCGCCGATAGGCACGTCAAGGCAGTTGCTGCTCCGCATGGCATCTACACGTCCGACGATGCCCTGATCTGCTGGGAATAGCGGTGAAATCCTCTCTACTTTCGTGTTAGGCTACCAACTGGAGCCTCCTCAGAGAGAAATGATCTAGTAGGATGGAGCCACAGCGCTCCCTTCGACATCCCAACACCATTCATATCCCGAACACCACAAAGGAGTATCCCACATGCCAGCAGACGACGAGAAGACGACACAGAAGCCCACAAAGGCGTCCAGGGGATTCACGGACGAAGAAAAAGCTGCGATGAGGGAGCGCGCCCAGGAGCAGAAGGCGGCGGAGGGCAGGGCGGAGGGCGAGCGCGACGTGATCGAGAAGATCGCCGCGATGTCAGCTCCTGATCGCGCCATGGCCGAGCGGCTGCACGCGGTCATCACCGCCAGCGCGCCAGCCCTCTCGCCGAAGACCTGGTACGGGATGCCCGCCTACGCCAACAAGGACGGCAAGATCGTCTGCTTCTTCCAACCCGCCGAGAAGTTCAAGACGAGGTACGCGACGCTGGGCTTCAACGACAGCGCGAACCTCGACGACGGCGGCATGTGGCCATCCGCCTTCGCGCTGAAGGAGTTGACTGCCGCCGAAGAGGCAAAGATCGCCGCGCTCGTGAAGAAAGCGGTGAACTGAGGGCGCGCCGCCTGCCCTGGCTTACGGGTCGCGACGGGCTACCGATTAAGACGACGACGACAGCGGATGGATATCGCCCACCTTCCCTGGAGGTGGGCTGCGATTTTCCCTCACCACCACTCACGAAAATATGAAGTCCAGCGCGATGAAGTGGTACGTCGCGACCTGGGACATTGCCGCAGCGCCTCGACTCCCTGCTGTTTTCCAGCTTTGTTGCTTCAACTGCCAGACGCGCTTTCGTACTCATGGCGTCTGCGTAGCTTCGCTTTTGCCCTCTACTCAATGGTCGGTAATGGGCTATAATAGCGCGTACCGCCTTGCGTATATACGTATGTGCACTCGTCGCCGAAAGGATTGCCCGCCATGTCTGTCGTGCCCGATGCGTCGCACGTGACGCTGCGCAGCGCGAGCGCCAGCCAAACCCACCGGCTCGGCGCGCTGCTGGGCGGGCTGTTACAAACAGGCGATGTCGTGCTGCTGGAGGGGCCGCTCGGCGCGGGCAAGACGGCGCTGACGCAGGGCATTGGCGCGGGGCTGGGCATTCGCGAGACGATCAACAGTCCGACCTTCACGCTGCTCAAAGAATATGTGGGCCGCCTGCCACTCTATCACTTCGACCTGTATCGCATCGACGACCCCGACGAACTGTTCGCGCTCGGCTTCGAGGACTACTTCGAGGGCGAGGGTGTCTGTGTCGTCGAATGGGCCGACCGCGGCATCGCGGCGGATGGCGCGACGCTCTGGCCCGCGAACTGGCTGCGCATTGCCATCGCGGCGGATGGTGGAACGAAACGCGCACTGGCCTGCACTGCCAGCGGCGCGCGCGGCGAGGCGCTGCTACCGGCGTTTGTGACCGCCGCCGAGGGAGGTCGCTAACCCATGCTGCTCGCCTTCGACACCTCCACCAGCGTCGCCAGCGTCGCCCTCGTCACGGGCACGACGGACGATGCGCGGCTCGTGGCCGAATTGACATGGCAGGTGGGCCAGCGTCACAGCACCGAGCTACTGGAGCGGATCGAGTGGCTGCTGGCGGCGTCGCGCCTGACGATGAACGACCTGACTGGTGTCGCGGTGGCGCTCGGTCCCGGCTCGTTCAACGGCGTGCGGGTGGCGCTGGCGACGGCCAAATCGCTCGCCTTCGCGCGCGGGGCGCCGCTCTTCGGTGTGCCGACGCTTGACATCATCGCCTGGGGACATCGCCTCGTCGGCGGCGCCATTTGCGCTATACTGGAGGCGGGACGCGGGCAAATTTATGCCGCGATCTACGACGCGGCCCGACCCGACGCCGCACACTGGGAACCTGTCGCTGGCTATATGGTGTTGACAGCCGCCGAACTTGCTGCGCAGATTCATGGAGAGGCATTTTGCTGCGGCGAGATGTCGCCCGAGACGCGCGCAACGCTGGCTCAGGCGCTCGGTAGCCGGTTTCAGGTAACGTCGGCGCTGGATGAGCGCCGGGCGGGCTGGCTGGCGGAGCTGGCGCTGGCGCGGTCCGCTGCTCAGCGCTATGATGATCTTATGGCGCTGGAGCCACTCTACCTCCGGCGACCAGCCATCACGACCAGCACGCGCCGGAGGCTTCCGACGCCAGAAGAGGGCGCCGACGAGGCGGCAGGCGAGACGACCGTGCAGGGTAGCGCAACAATGCGCCGAGAGGAGAGAGACTAGCAGATGCGCTACGTCGTGAACCGGATGACGCTGGCGGATATCCCGCGGGTGATCGAGATCGAGAAGCTTGCCTATTCCTCTACCTGGCCAGCCAGTTCATATCGCAAGGAATTGCAGGATAACCCGTTGGCCCACTACATTGTCGAGCGCGATACCCAGATGCCCATCCAGGTCGGGAGCGATAGCCCATCCGATTCGGGGCGGCGGCCGTTTCCGCTCTCGTTGCTGGCGCGGCCGCAACCACAACAGCCGTTAGAGATCACCAACATTGTTGGATTCGCGGGCCTCTGGCTGATGGTGGATGAGGCGCATATCACAACCATCGCCACCCATCCCGACTACCGCCGACGCGGCCTCGGCGAGCTGCTGCTGACCTCGCTCATCGACATCGCCTATGATATCGGCGCGCGTCAGGTGACGCTGGAGGTGCGCGTCACCAATTCCGTTGCGCAGAACCTCTACCACAAGTACGGGTTCCGCGAGCAGGGCGTCCGTCGGCGCTATTACAGTGATAATGGAGAAGACGCGCTCATCATGTGGACCGAAGATATCATGTCAAATCAGTATCGCGAGCGCTATTTCCATCTGACGCAGGCGCTGTCGGCGCGGCTGGCCGCCGAGGAGAAAGACAAGGGCACCGACGCCACCAGTGGCGCTGCCCAACCAGCCTGAATCTGGCAGTCACACCATCGGTCATCAGGAAAGTATCTCCCATGCGCATTCTGGCAATCGAAAGCTCCTGCGATGAGACCGGCGCGGCCGTCGTCGAGCATGGCCGCATCATCTGCTCCAACGTCGTCGCCTCGCAGGCTAGCATCCACGAGCGCTACGGCGGCGTCGTGCCCGAGGTGGCCTCGCGCCACCAGCTGGATGCGCTGATTCCGGTGGTCGAGGCGGCGCTACGTGAGGCGTCAGTCACCTGGGACGCTATCGACGCTATCGCGGCGACGTACGGGCCGGGGCTGGCTGGCTCGCTGCTGGTTGGTCTGACGGGCGGCAAGGCGCTGGCGCTGGCGCGTGGGCTGCCATTCATCGGCGTCAACCACCTGGAGGCGCACATCTACGCCAACTGGCTGCGCGATACCCCCGGCGAGCCACCTGATAGCCTCGATGATGCATGGCCTGGCGATCCGCGCTTCCCCTTGCTGGCGCTGGTCATTTCGGGCGCGCATAGCGAGTTGGTCTCGATTCCCCGCCACGGGCGCTACGAGCTGCTCGGCCAGACACGCGACGACGCGGCGGGTGAGGCGTTCGACAAGGTGGCGCGGGTGATGGGCCTGGGCTATCCCGGTGGCCCGGCGATCCAGCACGCCGCCGCAGAGCGCGACCCTTCGCGGAAAAATCTGCTCCGGCTGCCCCGCGCCTGGCTCAACGGTACGTGGGACTTCAGCTTCAGCGGGCTGAAGACGGCGGCGCTGCATCTGGTGGAGGGCGCGCAACACGGCGCGGGTGATGGCGCGAGCCGCTATGCGCGTGAGGGCGCGGCGCTGGCTGGTGATCTCTCGATCCCCGATCTGGCGGCAGCGTTTCAGGATGCGGTGGTGGATGTGCTGGCGACCAAGACAGTGCGCGCGGCGCAGTCGCTGGGCGTGCGCCAGGTGCTGCTGGCGGGAGGCGTCGCGGCCAACGTCGCCCTGCGCGAGCGGCTCATGCGCGATCTCGCGCCGCTGGGGATCGATCTGCGCTTCCCGCCGGTGGCCCTCTGCACCGACAACGCCGCGATGATCGGCGCCGCCGCCTGGTTCCATCTGCGGCTGGGCGAGCGCTCCGGCCTAGACCTCGACGTGCGCCCCAACCTGCAACTCCCCTTCGCCGCCACACAATAACGTTTGTCGGTACAAGTTGGCAGCGTGCTTTCAACTGTGCTCTTCGTTTCAGCACAACCACCACGTTTAAACGATCTCCGCCCCAATAATTATCACCGTCCGCTTCTCATTATCTACCAATCCACCACTTTGTAACTCGCATCTACAGACCCCTTGACAAATTCTTGTGTATCTGTATACTGGCCTCAAAATACCCCGCGATACGTACGCTAAATCTCCGCGCAATCCCGCGCGTTGACCAGGATGCTTGTAGACTTTTCAAGGAAATGAGGGAGAGCGATCATGCGTGACCAGCAATCGGCACATCCACGTACCCGTCAGTCGCTGTGGCTCCGCGAGCATGCGCGCTGGGCGATGCTCCTGCTGCTGGTGCTCAGTGGGATCCTGATGCCGATCTCGCAGGATGCGTCAATCTTCTTTCCTGTGGCCTCGGCGCACGGCCTTGGCACGCAGAGCACGAAGCCCACTCCCAACCGCTTCAATCCCCATGCGGACGCCACCTCGGTCGCGCCGCCTGCTGGTTTTGGCAAAGGGAAGACCGCCAATGCCCCCGCTGGTCCCCCGCAATCGCTGAAACGGGCTGGGAGCTTCAGCATGCAACCGGGAAGACTGGCCTTGTCCGCTGATCACGCCACGACCTTCAAGGGCAGTGACGGACGGTTGGAGATCGATGTGCCAGCGGGCGCGGTGACCGGCGACGATCTGGCAGCCGCCGGGGGATACATCAGCCTGCGCATCAGCCAGATTGCCCCGGCGTCCGGCTCCAGCGCGGGTGGCAGCGGGATCGTGTCGTTTGGCACGTATCTGGTGCAGGCAGTCGATGCCCAGGGCGTCTTGCTGCCCCACGGGTTGCGCCAACCGGCGACGCTCAAACTCCACTACGCCACGCGCGAGTCCGCCCTGGATCTTTCGCATGCCGTCGCGGTCTTCAACACGCAGTTGCCGGATGGGACGGATCCTGACCTGGCTCCCCTGACCTTCGCCGTGCAGGTGCAGCAGCCCGGCCGCCTCACCGGAGGGAATGTCGATGTCGCCCCTCCGGGTTCAGCGCCGACGATGGCGAACAGCCATTTTGGTCCCTACAGCTCGCAGGCGGCGACGCTGGACACGGCAAGTCAATCGCTCATCGTGCCGCTCACGTTGAAAGACCCCAGTAACACCAATTCCTTCGACACCGATGCGGCGGTAGCCACCTTTGGCAAGCCCGATCCCTTCAACGTCGATCTCAATGCCGGGTCGCTCACCAGTGGCATTCCGATCGATGTGCCGAGCGGCCCTGATGGTCTCACGCCGCCAGTGACGCTTTCGTACAGCAGCGCGGGTGTCTCGGAGCAGCACAACCCGCAGGGCGCCGCAGGGTGGGCGGGTGAAGGTTGGACCCTGGACATGGGCGCGATTTCGTGGGCGGAGCATAACAGCAATGCCAGTTGCACCTCAGGCTGTGGCAATGGCTGGGAGGATACCTGGGAACTCTCCGACCCGTTCGGTACCTCGGTCGAACTGATCCCGCCCAATATCCAGGTCGCCACCTACTACGACGATACCGGGAACAGCATTACCGCCAGCCCGGTACGCTGGCACACGACGCCGGACAACTATGCGAAGGTCTATTCCTATACCAGCACGCTCACACTGCCGGATGGGGCGGGGGTGCATCCGCCGTGCTTCCGGGTCTTCCTTACCAATGGCATCATGGAGGAGTTCGGCTGCACGAGCGACTCGCTCCAGTACTACTACACGCCGGGGATGGGCGACTATATCGCCAGCTGGCATCTCGATCTGATTACCGACCCGCAGGGCAACCAGATTCACCTGAAATACGCGAGCGACGTCGAGCAGAAGAGCGTCTCGGGCGTCAATCACCCGTACGACCGCGACACGGTCCTCAGCACCATCGAATGGGACTCACCTACCTGCCAGAACGCCTCGACCGCCTGCGCCATCGGAGGCACCGCCCCCAACAAATGGGCGCCGCTGATGCAGGTCAGCTTCACGGCTGGGCACGCGCCCACCCACCCAACGAACACACTCACGGGCTGCAATACCGGCACGAATCTGCGCTGCGACGATCCCCTAGATCTCTCGACCACCATCTGCAAGGCTGGCTACACGACGAAGGGACTCCCCGCGCCTGATGTGCAGAGCACCTCTGTGCTCAACGATGTCGTCGTGCAGGTGCGCGGAAGCGCCGCGGGAAGCTGGAACTCGCTGCGCGACTACCAGTTCACCTATCAGCGCTCTGCACCCAGCCAGGTTGGCGCCGGGGAGGTCTACGACCCCGTGACGGGGATGTGCGAGTCGGTGGCAGGGTCGCTATTGCTGACCAAGCTCGTGGAAGTGGGCGACGACCTCACGACCGCGTTGCCAACCCACACCTTCGGCTACACCGCCGTGCCGCAGTACTATGAAGATGATGTTTACCACCCCCACACCCTGCCTGGTGGCGCGACAAACTGCGGGCCATCGTTCAATACCGGGAATGGCAGCGGATGCCTGCTCTGGAACCAGAGCTTCGACGGCAACAGTTACTATCTCTCGACCGCCGACAACGGCATGGGGCTGCACCAGACCTTTAGCTGGGCCAACGCACGCAACAACACACACGGTGTCAATGGCGGCGGCTCGAATAATGAGATACCGCTCTATTGTAATGGGTTGAGCGCGGCCGACCAGAAAGTCTACCCCTGCAACGAGGCCGACGACCAGAACTGGAGCCACGCCGTCCTCACCCAGCAGAAAGGGGATGTTGTTCGCGCCTCCACCGATGGCGACACCACGATTTCGAGCACTTCCACCTACGCCTACACCCTGACAGCCCTGCCGAACCGGGCGTGCTCCGACTGCGTGGCGGGGATGTACTGGGGCAACCAGAACAACGGCGATTACCTTGACTACTACGACGCCAAGTTCATGGGCTTTGCCGAGGCCGATGTCGCCAATCCCGACGGCTCCTTTGTCAAACACAAATATCTCTCGACCGAGGGGTATGGCCTCTACGACGCGACGGTGCCTTGTCTGGCGTATATCTTGCCCTGCCACGTCTCGCCGTGGTGGGATATCGGCAACGCGGGCCATGGCCACGAGTATGAGACCGATTACTATGATATCGGCGGCACGACCCTGCTCAAGAAGGAGACCGCCCAGTATCAACTGGTCTGCCCGGCGGGCGGCGTCGCGGGGTCGCCTTCGTGGAGCACGACGCTCAACGGCAACCCCTACACCTATACCTGGGACGGCATGCTCGTGGCCGCGCTCGACCATGGCAATCCGGTGGCCGACTGCGATGTGCAGACGACATCGACGGATTCGACCATGGTCAATGGCGCATCGGACCCGTTCTACGCGCCGCATAGCAGCGCCAGCTACCTCTACGACAGTGTGGGGCGCGTCACCGACCAGACCACCGGCGTGGATACCGGGCTGGAGGCGCAATACTTCGCCAATAGCAGCCTGACGGGTGATCCAGCGCTCACCCGGCTGGACGCGACCGTGAACAATAGCTGGGGCACTGGCTCGCCCTTCCCTGGCATTGGCCCGAACGGGTTCTCCGTGCGCTGGACCGGCTACGTGCAGCCGCAGTATTCGGGGACGTACACCTTCTATACCGATTCAGATGATGGGGCGCGGCTCTGGGTCAACGGGACCGAACTCGTCAACAACTGGACGAACCACGGCCTGACGGAGAACAGCGGGACCATCGCGCTCACCGCGGGCCAGCTCTACCCGATTACCTTGGAGTATTACGACTACACCAGCACCGCGACGATCCAGCTGTACTGGTCGGAGGCGAGCCAGCCGAAGCAGATCATCCCGGCGACGGCCCTCTTCACCCGCGCAGATGGCGGCGGCGGCACGGCCTACGGCAGCGTTCCCGCCGTGGTCACCCATACCGACTACATCCAGAACAATGGCCTCACCGCGACCAGCACCGGCGTGACCGGCCACTACCTGCTGACCTTCCCCGCCTACGTCTACACCCGCGACGGCGGCAACACCGTCCACTACGCCTGCGGCCAGGTCAGCTATGACGGCGCGGGGTACGCCACCGGCCAGCAGAGCAGCCTGACGCTGGGCGAGGCGATGACCGGCGACCAGTACACCAGCTGTGGCAACGCCGGGCAATAGCTTTGCCCTGAGCGGGCAGATCCGCAGCACCTCCACCTATGATAGCTATGGGAACGCGCAGACGACGACCGATCCCGACGCCAACGCGGGCAACACCGCGCACAAGGGCTGCACCGTCGGCAGTAGCACGTATACCACCTGCGTGACCTACGACTCGACGTTCGACGGTCCTGCCGGTCTCCAGCGCCAACGCGCTCACCCAGAGCGTCTCGCTGGGCTTCAACGCCACCTCGGACGCGACCGGTGGCTTTGGCCTCTGGCCAACCTCGGCGACCGACGCCAACGGGCAGGTCGCCACGACCACCTACGACGCGCTGGGGCGGACGCTGAGCACGACGCGCGCCGGGCGAGACGACCGGGCTGACGACCACCACGACCAGCTATACCGTCTGGTGCAACCCGCCGACGGGGCGCGTAGACACCCTGTGTTGAGGTGGACAGCACCCAGCGGCTCGACGCCAGCAATACCGTCACCGCGCGCAGCTTCTACGACGGCTACGGGCGGCTGGTGGAGACGCGCACCGCCGCGCCCGGCGGCAACGACATCGTCCAGTATGTCGACTATGATGTCTCCGGGCGGGTCGATCAACGCCAGTGTGCCCTACTTCGTCCCTGCCTATAGCGGCGGCCCCGGCTCAGCGGCGTTCTCCGACGCCAGATGCGACGCCAGGCGGGTACCCAGACGACCTATGACGGGCTGGGGCGGACGCTCAGCGTGCAAGACCCGCTCGCGGCAGACGACGACCACGAGCTACCAGGTCGAGTGCGGCTGGACCGCGCCCGCCGACACCGCCTGCTATCAGGCGATCACGGTCCACGACGCGCTGCATGCACCAGACCTACTCCCTCGTCGATGGGCTGGGGCGGGTCGATCTACAGCGAGCGGGATACCGGCAACAGCAGCGGCACCTGGGGATGGTATACGGAGACCCACTACACCTACGACGCCAATGGCAACCTGACCAAGATCTTCGTCCCCTATGATGACCCGGCGACGACGACCTTCAGCTATGACGCCACCGGGCGCACCACCGGCATGACCGACCCCGACCGGGGGACGGAAGCGTATAGCTACGACGCCAATGGCAACGTCATCCAGACGACCGACGCGCGCGGGCAGCGAGCGGGACAATCTACGCGGGCTACGACGGGCTGAACCGCCAGGTCTGGCGCAACACCAGCAATAGCCCGACGGGCGCCTACGTCACCTACAGCTACGACAGCACCAGCGGCGGCAACTATGGCGTCGGGCGGCTGACCGGCGAGACCTTTAGCGGCGCGCTCGGCTCCGGCTCCTACAGCTACAGCTACGACCGGCGCGGCGAGACGACCAGTCTCGACCCTGACCATGGGCGGCACTGGGGGCGGCAGCTACCCGGTGGGCACGACCTACAACGACGCCGGACAGGCGCTCATGCTGACCTACCCGAACGGCGAGACTGTCACCGCGAGCTACAGCGCGGCAGGCTGGCTCGGCAGCCTCACCCGGACGCTGAGCGGCACACCACCACGCTGCTCGGCGCGATCAGCTACACCGGCAGCGGTGGCGCGAGCGGGCAGATGACCAGCGCGCAAGTGGGGATCGTCAGCGGGAACGCTACCTACAGCTACAGCGCCAGCTTCGATACGCTGGCCCGGCCAACCGATGTCAAGACCAGCCGGATCAGCGACGGGGCGACGCTGTTTGAGGAGGCGCCGACCTACGACGCGGTGGGCAACATCACCAGCGAGACGACCACGTTGCCGACCGGGACCGATGTGCAGCAGTTCTGCTACGACGACTTCAGCCGCCTGACCTGGGCAGGGTCGACTGGGACGCCGCCCTGCACCGGGACAGCCATCACTCCTGGCACGCTGACCGCCGCCCAGTATACGCAGACCTTCAGCTACGACAACCAGGACCGGCTGACCAGCAGCCCGCTGGGCAGCTACTCCTACGACGACGCCGAATCACCTGCACGCCGCCACCTTCGTGGACATTAGCGGCACCGACGACTATTGCGCCGAGCTACGATGCCAGCGGCAACATGACTCGCCCGCGCGCCCAGCGAGAGTCATGCCCCAGCAGCAACTGAGCTACGACAACGAGGGGCGGCTCACAGCCTGGCAGAACGCGCCGTCGTCAGCCCACGAGCACGGCGCAGTATCTCTACGATGGCGAGGGCAACCGCGTCGAGCAGCAGACGACGAGTGGCGGGACGACCACCACGACCACCTATGTCGGCGACATCGAGCAGGTGGCGACCAGCGGCGGCACGATCCACCACCACAACGTACTACTACGCCGCTGGGCAGCGCATTGCCCTGCGGTCAACGGCACGCTCAGCGTATCTCGCCAGCGATCTCCTCGGCAGCGCGACGGTCGCCCTCGATGGCAGCGGTATCCCGATCGCCAGCCAACTTTACGCGCCGTATGGCGGAGTCCGCTACAGCAACGGCACGATGCCGACCGACTATGGCTTTACCGGCCAACGGGCCGACAGCGCCACCGGGCTGGATTATTATGGCGCACGCTACTATGACCCAGCGCTGGGCCAGTTTACTTCCGCCGATACAGTCTTGGATGGGTTGAACCGCTATGGCTACGTGGGTGGCAATCCCGTCAGCTATACCGATCCCAGTGGGCATATCCACGTCGAAAAGGATGATTGGATCGTTCTGGGCGGAGGGCCTGATTACGACGGTGTGATCGGCACTCCCAGCGTCAATGTGTGGGATGATTTCCATGTCGGTACCGATCCCCTCACGCTCACAGATGGGGATAAGCAGATTACATTCACCGATAACGCCACCGTGACCGAAACCACCGCAGAAGGCGCGAAGACCCAGAGTGCCGATGACTGGTGGGCGCAGCAGACAGGGGTGACGACGAACGAGTTCACCGACGAGTTCAGAGCGCCGGGGCGCGAGGCCTGGGACAGCGAGTTCACCCCGGCCAATGACGGTGATCATCGGCAATGGCGGCAATGGCGGCAATGGCGGCAATGGCGGCAATGGCGGCAATGGCGGCAATGGCGGCGGTAGTGGGGGTAGTAGTGGTTCAGGAGGGGGCGGCAGGAACCCCGGAGCTACTGCCTCCATCAGCCAGGATGGCGCCACGACAATTGAGGGAACCTCAGGCGAGGGCGTACAGAATCCTGGATTTGATATCGGTCCACATAGGTTTGGTGGTCAATGTGCAGAAGTCATGTGTGCTTCCAAAGTCGTAAACGCCATTGAAAATGGCGAAGATGGCTGGGAGGTAGGTAAACCGGCTTACATACACGTAAACCAGTTTAGGTATCAAGGGCCGTGTGCTGGTTGTGAATATATCCTTAAGCAACTGGCATCGTACCTCGATGCGCCAGTCCAGCTATCCTACGATGGTGGGTCTAGGTTTGGGATAGTCACGCTGCCGCGATACTTGCCGGGTTTCTACCCATTCGGGGGGTAGGAGGAAAAAGTAAGTGGCGAGAATTTTGGAGGTGGCGTCCAGGAGCTTGCACGATCGGCTTTTCAAGAGATCTTTGGGCAACGGTTCATGCACGTTTTCCTGCCCCGTGCACTGGTTGCTCAGCTGATGATAAGTGAGGCACCCATGATGGGTATATACTGTTGCCCGGAGACAGCGGAAACAGCGGAGCCGACAACACCCTGGCGAGTCCATGAGTCAAGAAAGAAGGTCAAATAAATGGCGCTTGTTCAACTTGATGGCGACGCCATGGGGTACATTCACGAGGCACTGGCACAGCCATATCCATTTGCAGAGGCAATGCGCCTCTTACCCTGGGAGCGGGGTTCGCTTTGGTCATTTGTACCCATCTCAGAGGAAGAACGGTGGTCAAACTGGGAAGCCTTCCTCCATTTCGTCCTCCAGTATCTGCATGCTGGAGGGCAACGGGCATTCGTGATGAGCCACGCGTTTCCGGGCCGACGTACTGATGCTCGTTTACTAGAAGATCCACGTCTGGGCCGTGAATGGGCGGATTGGTGTTTCTGCGGCGATGCACTATGCTTCTTTACAACCGAAATTGCGGATGTCGCCCAGATCGTGCATGTACTAGAAGATGTCCAAGCACCAGCAGCATTTGGCGTCTTGGTACGTGACGTAGCCCTTCCCTGGCATGCTGACCTCTCGCAAAAAACACTCGATGATATGGTGTCACGCGCTGAATATGCTGTGTTGGAGATTGATGCCTACGATAACAGGACCGCGCTCATCTGGAGTCGCACTGAGACACTTGAAGCGCAGTAGCTGACTCGACTGGGGAGTCGAATAACCGAGAGTCCGGTCTGCATAGCATAAGGCACCGGGATGGCAATTACCCCCGGTACCCTCACCAGCGCGCAATATACCCAGTCCTTCAGTTATGACCCCCCTCAACCAGCTGACGAGCGGCCCCCTGGGCAGCTATGCCTACGGCGATAGCGCGCACTTGCACGCCGCCACCCAGGTCGACTCGGGCGGCAGCGCCTACACCGCCAGCTATGATGCCAGTGGCAATATGGTCTGCCGTGCGCCCGATGGCAGTACGACCTGCACTGGTGACACAACGACCGGCCAACACCTGAGCTACGACAACGAGGGACGGCTCACCAGTTGGCAGAACGCGCCATCCTCACCTACGAGCACCGACCAGTACCTCTACGATGGCGAAGGCAACCGCGTCGAGCAGCAGACGATGAAGAGCGGCACGACCACGACGACGGTCTATATCGGGGACATCGAATCGGTCGCGACGACCGGCGCACGACCACCACCACGACCTATTACTACGCCAATGGGCAGCGGATCGCCCTCGCGGTCAATGGCACGCTTCAGCTACCTCGCCAGCGATCTCTTGGGCAGCGCCACCGTGGCATTGAATAGCAGCGGTACACCGACCGCCAGCCAGCTCTACGCGCCCTACGGCGGCACGCGCTATAGCAATGGGACAATGCCCACCGACTATGGCTTTACCGGCCAACGGGCCGACAGCGCCACCGGGCTGGACTACTACAGCGCGCGCTATTACGACCCAACGCTGGGCCAGTTTACTTCCGCTGACACCGTGCTGGATGGGCTGAATCGCTATGGCTACGTGGGTGGCAACCCCATCAGTAACACCGATCCCAGCGGACATGAAGATTTCGCGTTACAACGTGACAGCTTTGGAGGCGACTTATCTGGCGAGGGGAGCGGTGGCGAGTTGACGGGACTGGCGAACGCCATCCTCCAATTGATATTTGGCACCACCGTCGCTGCCGCCGCTGTCACCAGCCACCACGCCTCCACGACAACCGCAACAACGCTGGCAGGTACCCCCGATCCGACCATGACGTTTGCCGTCAATGGCGCGACCATTGTCGTCACCTCGACCGGCGACCTGGTGGTGACGCAGGGTGCGACGACCACTGATTATGCGGCGGGCAGCGCGGGCTGGCAGACGTGGAGCCATGCCATTGATGGCGCCTATGCCAACACCGATGTCTGGAACGCGCGGACCGCGCCCGGAGCCACCACGGGTACAACGACGACCACCCTAACCCCGGTTCATGTGGTCGCCACCGAAGCAGGAGATGCAGGTGCAGCATCAGGCGAGGGCTCGGTTCCAGTGAACGGAAGTGGGGCTGCGGCAGCAGGTGGCGGCTCTGAGCCACCAGGAGGCGATGACCCTTGCACCTGTAGCGGGGCTAGCAGCGGAAGGCCAGCTATCAGAGTCGGTGACCTACAACCTATTCATACGCCAGAAACAGCCGGTGTTCGGCCCGATCTTGAGGGATTAACTGACGACGAATTGCTACAATCGGTTAGCAATCCGACAAACAACGACCCTCTCAAGATTAATACAAGAACAGGTGGTGTAATGGATGGCAATGGACGCGCCTATGAACTGCTGAGGCGGGCTGGAGACCCAAATAGTACGATCACTCCGGATACCCGTGTGCCTTATGAACCATATGTACCGTTCACACCGTGGGATTCGGATTTATGCTGACATCAAGGAGTTGCTGTGATAATGGTCCCAATTTGGGGATGGCTACCCAGAATATGATCGGTCTACACATGCCTTCAAAGAAAGGTCGTAGATTAATGTCACACTGAAGAGGCTATTTTCAGGATGTACAAAAACACCTCAATGAGGCAATATTGAGGTGGAGCATAGATGTGACACTGCGCCGTTGAGTGACCGCCACATGATGACTGCGCGGTTTCTTATCGGCAATATGTGGTTCGCATGGTATCGCTATGGGCGCAGAATCGTATCCTTGTGCCAGGAATGAAAGGTAGAACAATCATGATACCTACAAGGCGTGTGCTACATCGTCTCCTCTACGACGCCCTCATCGAAATACGGGCCAAAGGAAATGCCAGTAACGACAAGGCGGTATTCTCGCTCGCTGATTTGTTCCACAATGTTCCAATGGACCTCGATAAACTTGATCGAGGCGAGGTATCCGTAGAAGATATCATGCACAAATTAGAGGAGCACGCTCGACGACGCGGAATCGAGGGGTGGTTGGACCTACGCCTTAAAGAAATCGTAAAGTACCATCCGGAGACCATGGAAAACAGAGACACATCACCATAAGATTAGGTGGATGTCATTGCACAAGACGGGGCGTATTAGCAACCCGCTAGTGAAGGTGCTGATCTAGCCTCACAGGTAACATCCGCTGGATACGTATCTCCCGCTTCGGGGTCCTGTGGCTTAGCATACGGTCCCAACCTACCGACCTACGACGCGGTGGGCAACATCACCCGCGAGACGACCACGCTGCCGACCGGGACCGATGTGCAGCAGTTCTGCTACGATGACTTCAGCCGCCTGACCTGGGCAGGCTCAACCGGGACGCCACCCTGCACGGGGACAGCCATCACGCCCGGCACGCTCACCGCCGCCCAGTATACGCAGAGCTTCAGCTACGACAACCAGGACCGCTTGCGAACCAGTCCGCTGGGCAGCTACTCCTACGACGACCCGAATCATCTACATGCTGCCACCTTTGTGGACAGCGGAACCGACGATTATAGCGCCGACTACGATGCCGCGGGCAACATGACCGCCCGCGCGCCCAGTGAGAGCCAGTCCCAGCAGCAACTGACCTGGGACAATGAGGGGCGGCTCACTGCCTGGCAGAACGCGCCGACGAGTCCCACCAGCCAGGCATGGTATCTCTACGATGGCGAGGGCAATCGCGTCGAGCAGGATGTCACGACCGGGGGTGGCAGCGACAGCCATACCTATTATCTGCCGGGCAACGCCGAGGAGGTGACGCCGAGTGGCAGCCTGGTCAAGTACTACAGCGCGGGCGGGCTCGCTCTCGGTGAAAACACGACGATAGATGCGTCTGGCATCTCCTACCTCGCCAGCGATGGCTTGGGCAGTGTCAGCGAGGCGCTCAACCAGACGGGGACAGCAACCGGCGCGCAACTCTATAGCCCCTATGGCAACGTGCGCTATAGCAGTGGCGCACTGCCGACCAGCAAAGGCTTCACCGGCCAGTATGCCGATGCCAGCACGGGGCTGGACTACTATAGCGCGCGCTATTACGATCCGCTCCTCGGGCAGTTCACCAGCGCCGATACGGTCATTGATGGGCCAAGCGGCCTCAATCGCTATGGATATGTCAAGGGCAATCCCGAGACGGCGACGGATCCGAGCGGTCACATCCGGGTGGAAAAGGATGATAATTTCGGTCCAGGTGTCGTGCCAGGTGGGCCGGGCGGCCCAGGATATCCAGAAGACTACGTTGAATCCATTTATAACGCGTGGAGTCGATTCCTGGGCATGGCTCCAGGCGCGCCCATCGGTACGGTAGTCACACTTGGCAGGGGTGACAGTGTCCAAATCCTGCTGGAGCAGGGCACGCTCATGGTGACCTATAACTACGGCGATGGCACGGCTGCGACCTTTAACGCAACGTATGCATCCAATTGGCTACGTGGCCAGTGGTTGCAAGTGTTGTCTGAGCACTATGCAGGCAATCCGTACGACACGACGGTACATCGTCCGGGTAGGGTTGCCTTTGCTGGGATCACGTCCTACGATCGCGCCGCCAACTTTGCCAATATCTTCGGTGACCCACACTCACCTCCATCTGTAGCGCGCGGTGCTGGATGGACTATAAACGTTGACGCAGGTGGGCGGGGTACAGCACAGATCCGTTGTATGGATTACAGCAACAGCAGATACGGCCGTGGACAAGGACCCTACCTGCGCTTCCAGACGAATACTGATCCGCTAGGGGGGCCAAATTTGAACTTCAATGGGCAAGTGGATGCCAATGATTGGCATAATCACTTCTATCTGGGAACTGGAGGTGAAGGTGATGACTTACCGTTGCAAAATGCCCTCGCCGGAACTATTCTCTACCAGTATGAGTTCGGACCGTGAGATTGCAGAAGTATATTCAGAGGACCACGCCGAATCTCTAGGCCAGCATCACCTTCATTAGTATGGGCGCACAGGCAGTACAAGGCACGAGCTTGTGCAATAGGCGCTACTTTTCAGCTTACAGGATGTGCTGCTGATATCCTGCAGCGAGAGCTCGTAGTTGCAGCATAGTGGCAACACACAGATTGCTTGTACGCGAGTGACTGCGAGAATCAGCAGGAGGACTTCATGAGCGGTGCAAGTCATGACAATAGTGACGACGGCGAAGACGATGAGAATCTTGAAATGTCTCTTGCAAACCTGGAGTCAGGGACTATCGAGGCACTGGACATTGATGTGTTACATCAAACAATCACCTTTCACGTGCTAACACACTGGAGCGTAGAACCCGAACTGCATGTGGTCATTTTTGAGGATGTTGCCTCATTTTACATGATTCTGGGCTCAGACACGAAGCGCTTTGAATGGCTTCGTACAGGCCTTGTAAAAGAGAGACGAGTCGTTGGCGAGTGGACATCGGCTGGCTACTACCCCGAAGGTGTCGGGACCGTCCGGATCCACGCCAAACCAGGCTCTTGGGAGAGTGGTTGGGTCGTACGGTACAACACGCACCCTAATTTTGCGGTTGAATTGAGGGATGCGATGCTTCTGATAGAGGCTCGCTTGATAAGCATTGATGGTAGACCGTTTGAGGTTGGCTTCATCGAAAACGACTCACCAAATGCTCCAACCGATGTGTAGTTGCGGCCTTCTGCAGTAATGAATAGCATGCAACATACAAGTGGCAATATGACCTGTTGAACGCCTCCTTTTCCACGACCTGCGCAGACAGACTGATCCTGTTCGAGAACACAGCCACTGATACCATCGGAAACCCTAGCTGACCAGCGGCGGCCAGTACACCGGCTGTGGCAACGCCGGGAATAGCTTTGCCCTGAGCGGGCAGATCCGCAGCACCTCCACCTACGATAGCTATGGCAATGCGCGCACGACGACCGATCCCGACGCCAACGCGGGCAACACCGCCCACAAGGGGTGTACCGTTGGCAGCAGCACGTATACGACGTGTGTTACCTATGACTCGACGTTTGACGTCCTGCCGGTTTCCAGCGCCAACGCGCTCAACTCAGAGCGTCTCGCTAGGGTTCAATGCGACGACGGATGCGACCGGCGGCTTTGGCCTCTGGCCGACCTCGGCGACCGACGCCAATGGGCAGGTCGCCACGACGACCTATGACGCGCTCGGACGCACGCTGAGCACGACCGAGCCGGGCGAGACGGTTGGGCTGACGACCACCACGACCAGCTACACCGTCTGGTGTGCCGCCGCCGACGGGCGCGGAGACGCCCTGTGTTGAGGTAGACAGCAGCCAGCGGCTCGATAGCCAGCAATACCGTCACCTCGCGCAGCTTCTAGGACGGCTACGGGCGGCTGATCGAGACACGCACTGCCGCGCCCGGCGGCAACGACATCGTCCAGTACGTCGACTATGACGAGTCCGGGCGGGTCGTCAACGCCAGTGTGCCCTACTTCGTGTCTGCCTATAGCGGCGGCCCCGGCTCGGCGGCGTTCTCGACGCCGGATGCGACGCAGCATAGCACCCAGACCACCTACGATGGGCTGGGGCGCACGCTCACCGTGGAAGACCCGCTCTCCGAGACGACGAGCGCCAGCTACCAGACCGAGTGCGGCTGGACCGCGCCCGCCGACACCGCCTGCTATCAGGCGATCACGGTCCACGACGCGCTGATGCACCAGACCTACTCGCTCGTCGATGGGCTGGGGCGGGTCGTCTATAGCGAGCGGGATACCGGCAACAGCAGCAGCACGTGGGGATGGTATTCGGAGACCCACTACACCTACGACGCCAGCGGCAACCTGACCAAAATCTTCGTCCCCTACGATGACCCGGCGACGACGACCTTCAGCTATGACGCCGCCGGGCGCACCACTGGGATGACCGACCCCGACCGGGGCACGGAATCGTATAGCTACGACGCCAATGGCAACGTCACGCAGACGACCGACGCGCGGGGATCTAGTGGGACCATCTACGCGGGCTACGACGGGCTGAACCGCCAGATCTGGCGCAACACCAGCAATAGCCCGACCGGCGCCTATGTCACCTACAGCTACGACAGCACCACCGGCGGCAACTACGGCGTCGGGCGCCTGACCGGCGAGACGTTTAGCGGCGCTGGCTCCCTCGGCTCCGGCTCCTATAGCTATAGCTATGACCGGCGCGGCGAGACGACCGCCTCAACCCTCACCATCGGCGGCACTGGGGGCGGTAGCTACCCGGTGGGCACGACCTACAACGACGCCGGACAGGCGCTGATGCTGACCTACCCGAACGGCGAGACCGTCACCGCGGCGCTATAGCGCCCAGGGCTGGCTCGGCAGCCTCACCCGGACGCAGGGCAGTAAGACCACCAAGCTGCTCGACGCCATCGCCTACACCGGCAGCGGCGGCGCGAGCTGGGCAGATGACCAGCGCGCAGGTGGGCGAGTCGTCAGCGGCAACGCCACCTACAACTACAACGCCAGCTTCGATACGCTGGCCCGGCCGACCGATGTCAAGACCAGCACGGGTCAGCGACGGGGCGACGCTGTTCGAGGAGGCGCCGACCTACGACGCGGTCGGCAACATCACCAGTGAGACGACCACGCTGCCCACCGGCACGGATGTGCAGCAGTTCTGCTACGACGACTTCAGCCGCCTCACCTGGGCAGGGTCGACCGGGACGCCACCGTGTACCGGGACGGCGATTACTCCCGGCACGCTGACTGCCGCGCAGTATACGCAGTCCTTCAGCTACGACAACCAGGACCGGCTCACCAGCAGCCCGCTGGGTAGCTACTCCTACGACGACGCCAATCACCTACACGCCGCCACCTTCGTGGATAGCGGGACCGACGACTATAGCGCGACCTACGATGCCAGCGGCAATATGCTGACCCGCGCGCCGAGCGAGAGCCAATCACAACAAAAACTGGCCTGGGATAACGAGGGACGGCTGGTGGCGTGGCAGAACGCCCCAAGTAGTCCGAGTAGCACGGCGCAGTACCTCTACGATGGCGAGGGTAACCGCGTCGAGCAGCAGACGGTGAATAGCGGCACGACCCGACGACGGTGTATATGGGGAGCCTAGAATCGGTCGCGACGACCGGCTCAACGACCACCACCACGACCTACTACTACGCCAATGGGCAGCGGATCGCGCTAGCGGTCAATGGCACGCTCAGCTACCTCGCCAGCGATCTGCTCGGCAGCGCCACCGTCGCCCTTGACGACAGCGGCGACGAGTTGCTCTACGCGCTCTCGTACGACGACTGAACAGAAAAGCGACGCACAATGGGTGATGTGACCTACGCCACTTGTATTCTGTTCCACGCTCTCATACACTCCCATCACAGCCCCATGTGATGTGCGTATCCGCATTGTTTCGCGCACCGCTTGCGCATGCGCAGGTATGAGATGCCTTCCAGACGAAGGTGTTGGGAGAGATGGGCATGAAGACGATGATGAGCCTCCCATTCAAAGGAGTGAGCGGCCTGACGCACACGCTGTTTGGCATCGTGCTGCTCGGCGCCCTCTGGGTCACCAGCCTGACACTGCTCTCGGCGCGGCCAACGGCGGTAGCGCTGCTCACCGAGGCGGGCGCGCAGACGCTGAATCCGCAACTGATTCACATCACCAACGGCGCCATCGGCATCACGCCCGACAGCTACGTCAAGTTGCAGAGCGCCGCCAAAGCCAACCCGTCGAAGCCGCTCGATCTCTCCATCCTCAAAGTGCAGATTCCGGGGAGTGTGATCGTCGGCAAGAACTACGCTGACGGCCTCCACGCGATCTATGGCAAAGTCGCCGAGGGCTACTACGACAACGGCCCGCAGAGTGTCTTCACGCTCCCCGCCGACGCGCAGAAAGCGCTCGAGGCGTTCGGCATGTTCTCCGCCGCGACCGGAACACCTTCGCCACTCCCTTCAACATCGGGGGTAAACCTGCCGACCTTGCCGCCATTCCTCCAGCCGCTTTTCAGCATTGTCGGCCTCTCGCCCACGACCTTCACCGCCGCGGGACACGACAACATCGCCTCGCTGCTGCTCTGGTTCTGGCTGGCGGCGGCCATCACTGCCGCGCTGGCGCTGCTGACAACGCCCGGCGAGCGGCGCTTCACCAGTCTGGCGCGGACGATTCTGCATGGCGCGTGGCCCGTGCTGGCGATCTTCGCGTTGGTCTTCGCCTTCTCGCTCTTCAAGCCAGACGCTTTTGCGCCCTATCGCACAGTCTTCGGCCTGGTCGCGGGCGCGTTCCTGCCGGTCTATGGCATCGCGGCGCTGGTGGGGCTGCTCGGCTTCTTCGGCCCGAAGCTGGTAGGTCTGTTCGTTGGCGGTGGATCGCGCGAAAGCAAGGAAAACTCGCGCCAGCGACGATGTCGCGTGGCATGACGCCCGACGCAACGGCGCCGTATCCCTCCCAGACGGACTACGGGCGATCACCGGGCTATGGCCAGCAGCCCAATTATGGGCAACAGCCAAACTACGGCCAGCAACGCCAGCAACAACCTGGCTATGAGCAACAGCAGCCTGGCTATGGCCAACCACCGGGCTACGGCCAGTCGCCTAACTATGGGCAGCAGCCAGGATATGGCCAGCAGCCTGGCTATGGACAACCACCCAGCTACAATCAGCCCCCAGGCTATGGCAACCAGCAGCCCGGCTAGCCAGGACTACGGGCAACAACAGCCCGGCTACGGCCAGCGGCGACCGGGAAATGGCGAGCAGCCGGGGCAAGGAGCGTCCGACTGGGAAAACACGGAGCCTGATGCGGGGCGCGGCAACCAGCCGCCTCCCGGATGGTAAGCATTGCGCATGTCGGGGCGTCATACACTCCAGTAGCGGGTGTCTTTCGCCCTCGAGCTGTCACGCCATCCTGAGAGGAGCCGCAGCATGACGCGCATTGCCGTCATTTCCGACATCCACGGGAACTGTGTCGCGCTTGATACCGCGCTGGCCGATATCGACCGCGCCTCGGTCGATCAGATCGTCTGCCTGGGAGACGCCATCCAGGGAGGCGCGCAGCCAGCGGCGACGGCGCGGCGGTTGCGCGCGCTGGCATGTCCGGTGGTGATGGGCAACGCCGACGCCTGGATGCTAACCGGCGTGGAGACGGGCGGCGAACCAACGACCGAGACGATGGAGCGGGTGCGCCAGTGGTCGCTGGCACAGCTCTCAGCCGACGATCAGGCGTTCATCGCCGCGTTCGCGCCAACGGTGACGATTCCGCTCACGACGGAGCGCGCGCTGCTCTGCTTTCACGGCACGCCCACCTCGTTCGACGAGATTCTGCTGCCGTCCACGCCCGCCGAGGAGTTCCGGCGCGCGCTCGACCCCTACGCGCCCGCGATTCTGACCGGCGGCCATACCCACCTGCAACAGATTCGCCAGCTGACCGAGACGTTCTTTTTCAATCCCGGCAGCGTGGGGCTGGCGTGTAATTATGAGCTTCCAGAGGAGCGCTTTCGACGCGAGCCGTGGGCCGAATACGCCATTCTCAGCGCGTCGGATGGTGTGATAAGCCTGGAGTTTCGCAAGATACCGCTGCCGATGGATTCGCTGCGCGAGGCGCTGGTAACAAGCGGACATCCCGACGTGGAACGAGTGCTGCATGAATATGGTCTCTAATCGGCATCACTCCTCCTGGCCGATAGCCTGGGGCAACTCATCGAGGCGGGTGATGCGCGCGTCTGGCGCTGGCAGACCCGCCGCGATCTGCTCATTTGGCGCGCTGATCCAGCAGGTATGCCAGCCAACCGCCGCCGCCCCGGCGATATCGTTGACCAATGAATCGCCGATGTACCACGTATCCTCCGGCAGACTCGAAGACATGGCGCGCGCGAGGTCGAAGATGCCCCTCTGGGGCTTGCGTACGCCAATCGTGGCGTCGCCCGAGACGATGCGCCAGCGGAAGAAGCGTTCGAGATGGAGCGCCGCGATGACCGCATGCTGGGAGTCGCTCGGCCCGTTGGTGATAATCCCCAGCGTATGCCGCTCGGCGAGGTCTGCCAGCGTAGATTCCGCCCCTGGGGTGAGTTCCTGCGTCGCGGCCCACGCATTGGCGAGTGACCGCGCGCACGACGCGACCAGATGCTCGGGCGCGGATGCGCCACAGGCCACCAGCGCGTGCGCCAGACATCCGGCGGTCGTGGAATGGCCCGGCTCTTCGAGCGCTTCGGCCCAGGCGTTCAGCAGCATGTGGGCGTCAACCAGCGGGGATGCTAGCAGCGGCGCGCAGCTTGCGAGGAATATCGTGAGAAACGGCGTACGCGGATGGCAGAGTGTATTGTCGAGATCGAAGAAGAGGGTCGCAGACACCAGCAGACCTCCCTATGGCGCGCTTCATGCTTACATCTATCCGTATCGTGCGCCTGTCTATTGTAACTCGCGAGGGCCATAACGTCCCACGGACACCGGGACTGGATGTTTGATCGTGCGGAGTTGTGATAAAGTAGTGACCAACACACCTCATGGATGATCCGTAGAAACTCGTGGAGGATGATTGCTGGAAGGGAGGAAGATGGTGGGTGCAACAGTCGTTCTCGTCGAGTATGATCCCCACTGGCCCGATCGCTACGAGTACGAGAAAAATCGCATCCTGCATGCCCTGGGCGAGCGCGTCGTCGCCATCGAGCATATTGGCAGCACAGCGGTGCCGGGTCTGGGCGCGAAGCCGATTATCGATATCATGGTCGCCGTGCGTTCCCTGGAACATGACCTCCCGGCTTGCATCGAGCCATTGCGCCGCCTCGGCTATGAGTATGTTGACCGCGCCGACTTCACCGATAGCTGCTTCTTCTGCCACGGCGTCTGGGGACCAAGCACGCGCCACCTGCACGTCACCGAATACGGGAGCGCCTTCTGGAACGAGAAGCTGCTCTTCCGCGATTTCCTCCGACTCCACACCGATACCGCCGCCGAATACTTTGCCCTCAAGCGATCCCTCGCCACACAGCACGCCGCCAATCGCACCGCCTATACCGACGCCAAAGGCTCCTACATCCGGTCGGTGGTGAACCGCGCCCGCTCCGCGACGCTGGCCCCCAGCAATCGCGTCACAAACCATGCACAAGTAGAAAGACACATGCACAAGTGAGCGCAAGTCAGCCCGCCAGCTCGCCCTGGCCCGCCGATGTCATCCATGTCAACGAAGATGGCTGGGTGCTGATCAATCGTGGCAGCCGACATGGCGTCACCATGGGGCTGCGCCTGCTGGTGGTGGGGACGGGCATCCGCGACCTGCACGATCTGTTCGCGCCCGACGCCTCCTCCGAGGCACAGCCACCCGCCCTGCGCATCCGGCGAACATACGAACTGCTGGAGGTGGTTCACGCCGAGGAAAACTGCGCCGTCGCCATCGCCACCCGCACGCCCGCGGCCCGACGCCCGACGGTCTATCGCGGCCCGGAGGGCGAGTTGCTGGTCTGGGCGCCACTACCTGAGGGCTATACCTGGCCACCGCCGAATAGTTCGACCGACGCGCGGCAACCAGAGTCGCCGCCCTGGGCGCCCGCGACAGATGACGACGCCGCGACAGATGACGAGGAGTCCTCAGACGCCGGGGAGGCCGATGCGCCGCCGGAACGCGCCCCGCAGGATGACGAGCCGTGGGAGGAGGCGCTGCCGCTCAATAGTGTCAGCGTCGGCGATATCGTGCTGCCCGCCCTGCCCGCGACTCCATCGGCTCCAGCCGCGCCACACGCGCCCGCGTCGTCGTCGAGTGGAGGCGGCAGCTCGCCCACAGGGTCGCACGACCCAACGTCGCCCTTCGAGACGGGGCGATCCTACGACTGGATGAAGAAGCCCGGCGAGTGAAGGCGGCTGGCGGCTGATGTAGTTTTAGGATTTGCGACGGACAGCCACGGCGGCGGGCGGTTCAAACCGCGCCTTGAGGGCCGCGCCTGCTGCGCACGCTCCGCCACGAAACCCGCCTGCGCGGGGTGCCCAGACCCCTGCGCCAACGGCTCGCGCGTTGGGACACGGTCTGGGAGTCCGCGACGGCGGACTTGGTGGCCGCAGGCCCTCAAGGCGCGGTTTGAACCGCCCGCGCCCCTCCGCGCGTGTCCCTGGTGATTGCTAAAACTACATAAGCCGCGCCTATGGGCTTACGCCAGAAAAGCCGCCTGCGCGGACTGCTCCCTCTCTGAAGGACAATCGATAGCACTAACCCTCTAGCACACTTGCTTTCGCTGTTCCGTCTTCATAAGCAAAGCGGCTTATGGTGATGTGTTCAGCGGGCAGGGTTTTATGACGATGATCGCGAGTGGCCAGTCTCGGCGCGCGCGCGCTTTGCGTGTGACGCTGCGTATCCTCTGCATCGGCGCGCTACTCTGCCTGTTCGCGCTCGCATGGTTCGCTGGGCGGGCGCCAACTGCCCATGCGTCGGGTGTGCCGTGGTGTCCGTATCCCCTGCCAGATGAGCATGCTCCTACCCGTCCCGCGATTCACCTCAACCGCACCGAAGGCCCGGTAGGGACAGACCTGACCGTGATCGCGAGTGGTTGGCGCCCAGGGGCGCAGGTGGCGCTCCATCTCGACGCGCGCGACCCCAAAACGCACGAGTTATATACGCTAATACCCGATCTCGCCGAGGGTACGGTCACTAAAGATGGCACAATCACGTTGGCTTCGCTCGATACGCCAGCCTTCTTTTGCGTGGACATGTCCACCTCCGACAATACCGATTACAGCTTCGACAACCAGGGCGGCGCGACGGCGTACTTCGTGCTGGCGTCCGATCATGGCGAGGTCAGCGCGCCCGTGGCATTCCGCTATCTTCCCGCGCCGACGGTTGCCCTGGCAGGTCTTGACAAGAATAGCGGCGTGAAGGTTGGATCGGCGCTGACCGTCACTGGTTCAGGCTGGGAGCCGCATGAGCCGCTCTCGCTCACCTTGCTATCCGCCGATCCGGTTAGCCCGGTCATCGTGCCCAACGCCGCGCGAATACACGCCACCGCTGATGCCCAGGGAAACTTCACGACCAGTTATCCTGTAGATGCGCGCCTTGACTGGAATAACGGTGTCATGCTCCTGGTGGAAGGCAACAGCCCGCGCTTCGGCTATCTCGATGAGTATGGGACGCTCTCGCTGACCCCCGCGATTCAGCCCACGTTTCGTATCGACCACACACTGGTCACGCCTGGCATGACGATCACCGTCAGCGGCGAACACTGGTATCCTGGCGATGCCTATACCATCAAGTATTGCTCCGCTCAACTGGGAGTGAGCGGCTGGGAAGATGGGCCAGACTGCGGCAAGGAAGTGAATCCCACGCTTGGAACCGTGACTATCGGCGCGGATGGACGCATGCAGCAACAGTTCAAAATTCCGTCTGATGAACCGCTGGGCGTCATCATGGTTGGTGTCACCAACCTTACCCCGTGGTTCAATCCACAGCAGGTTGCGGTGCACGTGGTGGATCACCTGCCTACCTGGGACGATATCCACCCGCGCGTGGCGGCAGTGCGCAACAAACTGGTTGGCTCGCTGCCGTTCACCATCCCGGCGGCGCTGGCGCTGGGCGCGCTGGCATTCTTCACTATCCGTCGCTGGCGCGTGCGGCAAGCTCCACGCGCTTAGAGGCCGTCCATCGCCCGTGGAATCGCGTCGAGTTCGGCGCCAGGGACGTCGTGCTGTCCAAGAAAGAGGCAGAGCTGGGCCGCATGCTCCTGGACGTGGCGCATTGTGTAAAGTAGCAACTCCAGATAGCTGACAGGCTGACCTTCTGACCAGGGATATTCGACGGGCCGGCGCGCCTGCTCGTCCGTCAGCGCGGCCAGCGTGGTCCGGCACTTCTGGCGCACAGACGCCAGATAGGCGCGCAGTTCCTCCCTGGTATACGGCTGTTCGGGCTGCGCCTCATAAGAATCGAGCATCCCCTGGGCAAAGGGCGCCGGGGGCGCGAATTCCTCCTCCGGGACGCCTGAGAGATACAGGTCGAGCCAGACCAGCGTATGGAAGGTGACATACCAGAACTCCGCGAACTGCGGCGGGAACTCTGGTGGCGGGGGGTCGGGCCAGAGACGCTCCTGCCAGAGCGCTTCGGGACAGGCTACTAGGGCTTTTTCAAGCATGTCGATGGCCGCGCCAAATTGCGGCCATAGTGCGGTGCTCCACACGGTCTCCATGTATCCTCCCTCAGGAATAGCGCTACTTATGCCCTGGGTTGAGCGCGGTGACGATGCGTTCGATTTGCTTGACGTGCGGCCGTTCGTGGCGCGCCAGCCGCTGCGCATAGGAGAGCACAGTCAGCTTCAAGGGCCTTCCCGCGCCAGTTACGATGGCTGAGCGTGACCAGCTTTCAAGTGGCAACGGTTTCAGAGCGGCCAATAGCTCGGCACGCTGCATGGCAAAGGCGCGCAGGGAGGGCTGGAACTCCAGCTCACGATAGTTCGTCTGCTTGATCCAGCTGCGGGGATTGACCGCCCGTAGCGTTGGTGTATCCTCGGCGAGCATCGCCACGATGTACTTGCCCCACATATCGGCGCACGCGCGCAGATGGGCAAGCACATCGTTGGCGGACCACTCATCCCGGTCTGGGGCGGCCAGCAATTGCGCTGGCGTCATGCCATCGGTCAGCGCGGCAATGTGCGCCGGCGATGCCTCAAGCAGGGTCAGCGCCTGCTCAATCGTGAGGAGGCTGCTGGATGTGCTCGGCACGTAACGTCATCCCTCTCGCCTGACTTTCGCTAACCAGGCGCGCATGTCCGGCTCATGCTCTTCGTGGAAATGGGCGAAGAAGACCGCGCCTGTCAGTGGCTCGCCCTCCATCCACGGGAAGCGTCCGGGCGCCAGCAATTCCGCCTCGGGGAAGGCGTCGAGCGTCTCCGCCAGTTGTGCGAAGACGTCGTGCGCGTCGCGCAGCACGTCGGCGACTGGTCGGTCGCGGTTGGCGGCGTAGATCCAGGCGTTGATCTCGTCGTCTGTCTGGAGGTGTGGCGGCCACTCGGGCGGGGGCAGTGGTTCATGGCGTAGCGCCGCCTGGAATCGTCCCACTGTTCGCTTACGCCAGCCGGTCAGATGCGCGACGATGTCCGCAATCGACCACTCGCCCGCGACGCCCGGCTGTGTCATGCGCTCCTCGCCGATCTCGTCCAGCAGTGCCTCCCACCCGGCCTGTTCGGCCTTGAGGTCGTCGAGGAGTCGCGCCTTGTTCGTGCTGGTGTTCATCACATCCTCCATATGCTGATCCAAGCGTACCTACCTGCTCACGCATGAGATTACGAGCGACGCAGTTCGGTATCCAGGAAGGCAAGCATTCGCTCCCACGCCAGGGTCGCGGCGGCGGCATCGTAGGTCTCCGGACGGTTTGCCTCGAAGAACCAGTGTTTGGTTCCCGGATACGTATAGACGGTGACCTGTTTGCCCGCGGCTTGAAGCTCACGCTCCATCTCCATGGCCGCTTCGGCCGACTCGTAGGGATCATCCTCGGCGAAGTGGCAAAGATAGGCGGCCTTCGCGCGGCGATAGTCCAGGCCAGGGTACGTGGCATAAAAGGTCACGACGGCGGCGATCTCCTCGGGCAGCTCGACGGATGTATCAAGCGCGTAGGCGCCGCCCAGCGAGAAAGCGAGAAAGCCGAACGCGCCGCGACCATCCGCCGGGGTGGTAGCGCCGTTTTCGCGCAGGCATCGCAGCGCACCGCGAATATCGCCGCGCCACCGCTCGACCTGCTGATCCAGCGCTGAGCCTAACGCCTGCGCCTCCTCGACCGACGCGGTCGTTTTGCCGTGGTAGAGGTCGGGGGCAAGCGCGATGTATCCCGCCGCCGCGAGCCGGTCGCAGACCTGGCGAAACGGCTCGGTCAGCCCCCACCAAGTATGCAGGACGACGACCCCTGGCCCTCCTGCGATTTCCGGCGTCGCCAGATAGCCCGACGCGGTCGCTTCATTGGCGTCGAACTCGATCATCCGCCCCGTCATCTGGCCCTCCTGTTCATCATGTGTCCACATCCCTGTGTGTCTTCAATGGCTGCGCATCATGGTCCACGTTCCCAGGTCGTCCGCCGGTTCCTTCTTCTCACGCGCCAACGGGAAAGCGGAAAGCGCGGCGCGCATATCAAGTCGTCCGGTTTCCCAGGAACCATCTCGGGGAAATTCTATTCAGAGGGCCGTTGAAGTGAGGCCACGCTGCCGCAACGCCTGGCGAAGCGTCTGGGCTAGTGATGCCATCTCTTTATCTGAAAGTGCAAGAATACCTTTGGATAGGCCAAGGGCGGCGGTTTGCTGCTGTTCATACGGAACGCCGGGCGGTAGCGGGGCGAGATGCCAATGCACGTGTCGATTTCCCTGTTGGCTGCCAAGTGTCAGAATGTAGAGTCGTTCGGTCGGAACCACGTGGCGCAGCGCCTCGCCAACATGGTAAATCAGTTCCTGGAGCGCAAGGTACTCTTCCAGCGTAAAGTCCCCCGTTGCCTGTTCGCGATGTTCGCGGGGAGCCACCAGCGTATAACCGTACAAAACAGGGTATTTATTCAGGAAAACGACAGCCGTCTGGTCCTCATAAATCATGTGATGGGGATTGGCGCCAGCAATAAGCTCGCAGATAAAACACGGGCCTTCCTTCGAACGCTTTTCATAGGCGGCAACGTCAAATGGTTGGGAATGTTCCATTCCCTTTCTCCTCATATCGATGAGCCAGACGTTATCCAGGAGTTCTACAATGGCGGGTTGGCAGGGAAGTCGTCGCGCCTGCGGGCATCCTCCTCGATGGCGCGCATCGCCGCCAGCGCCACATGCTCGCGCCAGGGACGCGCCACCACCTGCACGCCAACCGGCAGGCCCGCGCTGCCCTGTTCCGCCGCCCGCGCCGCGCGTTCCACCCGGTCACCTGAGCGTTTGCGGGACGACTCCTCGTCGGTGCGCACGCGCGTCACCGGCACCACGCCCGCCGGATAGCCCAGCAGGTTATAGAGCACCTCATAGCCACCCGCCGTTAGCAGGTCTTTGCTCGCTCCGTGGGGGAATGCGGGCACGGCGCAGGCCGGAGCGATAATCACATCGAATGGGCCACCGTCGTCGTGATCTAGCGCGTCCAGAAAACGCTGCTGGTAGGCCATCTGCGCCTCCACCAGCCGCCAGTAGTCCACTGTGCGCCGCTGGCCAAAGTTACGCGCCACCTCCAGCGTG
Organism: uncultured Chloroflexia bacterium; assembly: GCA_963718915.1. Classification (GTDB taxonomy): domain Bacteria; phylum Chloroflexota; class Ktedonobacteria; order Ktedonobacterales; family JADMIN01; genus DAHUXT01. The sequence goes on from CAVRAI010000001.1 coordinate 363,760, forward strand.
CGCTTCTGGCCCGTGGCCCGGAGCAGTCCACGTACCGAGACGAGCATCGGCGCGGGCGCGCTGGCGAGCGTCAGCAGTTGGGCGATGCGCGGATCTTTCTGATTGCCACGCAGGAGGCCCACCAGTGTCGCGCCGCCATCCGCACTCAACAGGCCATAGAAGATATCCACGGCATGCAGGACATCAGGCGGACGCCACTCCAGCACCTGCGCGCCCCGGCCCGCGAGCATGCCAGCCGCCTCGATCACCGCGCGCTTCACCGCTGGTGAGACGGCCAGCGTACCATCGTCGGTGTAATAGGCGACACGCAGCTTCGCGACATCGACCGTGGCCATATCGCCCAGTGGCATCGGCGGCTCAACCGCGGGCGAGTGTCCACCATTGAGTGTCTCGATAGCCAGCGCAACATCGTCGGTCGTCCGCGCCAGCGCTCCAATCTGGCTGACGATGGCGCGCTCGCCCAGAGGGATGCTGTAGCGGCCCAGATCAGACATGCGTCCCTTCGTCGGCTTGAGCGCGACGATGCCGTTGAACGTGGCGGGCACGCGGACACTGCCACCGATGTCAGTGCCGATGCCCAGCGGCGACCCACCCGCCGCGATGATCGCGCCCTCGCCGCCGCTACTGCCGCCACTGGTGCGCGCAAGGTTCCAGGGATTGTTCGTGCGGCCATAGACAGGATTATCGCTCTCGATGTAGAGCAGAGCCTGCGCGACGTTCGTCTTGCCCAGGATGATCGCGCCCGCCTGGCGCATGCGCGCGACGTAGAGACCGTCTTCGGCGGCGGGCTTCTGCGCCAGCGCCTGGATGCCAAACGTCGAGGGCGTTCCGGCGAGGTCGAGGCATTCTTTCACCGTGATGGGCACGCCATGCAGCGGGGGCAGCGGCTCGCCACGGGCGCGGCGCTCATCGGCGGCCTGGGCCTCGGCGCGAGCGCTATCATAGCGCTTGACGACGACGGCATTCAACGCGGGATTCACCTGCTCGATGCGGGCGATATGCGCCTCCACCGCCTCGACTGAGGAAATTTCGCCCCGCGCGATGCGTGCCGCCAGTTCGGTTGCCGAAAGCTGTATAAGCGCCTCATTGCCCATGTATTCGCCTCTTTCGTTGGTGGTCTCGCCATCCAGTGTAGCATGCGGCCACAATCACTGCCCATTCCCTGGCAATACGGTACAATGATAGTGATGAACGCCTCTACATCAGGAGTATTACAGTTCATGACACTCGATTCAGACGATACCGCCAGCCAGCCAGCGTCCCGCCGTGCGCTCGAGTATCCCGCGCTGGTGGGCATTCTCGGCGGCGGCCAGCTTGCCCGCATGACCGCTGAGGCTGCCTCAACCCTCGGCATCGAGGTGGCGATACTGGAGCACGAACCGAACAGCCCGGCGGGCCGCATCGCCGCGCGTGAGGTCACTGGCGCATGGACGGATGAGCAGGCGCTCGCGGCGCTGGTGAAGGACGCACTGGCGGTCACGCTCGAAAACGAGTTTGTCGAAGTCTCGGCGCTGGAATGGCTGGCGGCGCGGGGAGTAGCCGTCTTCCCGACGGCGCGGACACTGGCGACGGTGCAGGACAAGCTGCTGCAGAAACAGCATATGCGCGCGGCTGGTGTGCCTGTGCCCGAATTCGCGGAGGTTACGGGGACTGACGATATCCTGGCCGCGGGCGAGCGCTGGGGCTGGCCGCTGGTGCTGAAGGCGCGGCGCAACGGCTACGACGGCTATGGCAACGCCACCTTGCGCGGGCCGGATGATATCGCCACTGCCTGCGCGCGGCTAGGCTGGCCAGAGCGGACGCTGCTGGTGGAGGCATGGGCGCCCTTCACGCGCGAGCTGGCGGTGATGGTCGCGCGCGGACGCGACGGCGTGTGTGTGGTCTATCCAGTCGTCGAGACGGTGCAGCGAAACCACATCTGCCATATCGTGCGCGCGGCCGCCTCCGGTGATCCAGCGATGCTGGCGCGGGCGGCGGCGATTGCCCGACAGGCGGTCGAGACGATTGACGGCATCGGCGTCTTCGGCGTCGAACTCTTCGAGCTGGCCGACGGCGCCATCCTCTATAATGAGATCGCGCCGCGCCCGCACAACTCCGGCCATTACACCATCGAGGGCTGTGTCACGTCGCAGTTCGAGAATCACCTGCGCGCCGTGCTGGGTCTGCCGCTGGGCAGCGCGGAACTGGTCGCGCCCGCCGCCGTGATGGTGAACCTGCTGGGCGCGCGCACTGGCCCCGCCCGCGCCGATGGGCTGGCGGACGCGCTGGCGATTCCCGGCGCGCACATCCACATCTACGGCAAGCTCGCCTCGCGCGTTGGGCGCAAGATGGGCCACGTCACCGCGCTTGGCGCCACTGTCGCGGAGGCCGAGGCGACTGCCCGCAAGGCAGCGGACGCGATCACGCTCTGATGGGACTCGGCCATCAGCGCTGGCGGCTGATGTACTTTTAGCATGTACGAGGGACACATGCTGGGCAGCGCGGGCGGTTAAAACCGCGCCTTGAGGGCCTACGGCCACCGAGTCCGCCTGCGCGGACTCCCAGAACGTGTCCCAACGCGAGACCCGCTGGCGAGCGGATCGCTACAACCCGCGCAGGCGGGTTTCGTGGCGGAGCCTGCCAGCAAATGGGCCAGAGAGGCGGGAAATTCGCCGTAGCGTTCACGCTACGGCCTGCCTCGCCCACCACGACGTGCGGTGTTCGGCGTACATAGTAAAACGACATTAGCCGCGCCTATGGGCTACGACGCAAAGGCCACCTGCGCGGCCTCCCAGAACCCAGCCACTCTGCTCTTGGGTTGACCTGCAAGGATTTACGGCATACCCATCTATTCCCTTCCCGCCGATTTGTGAAGCGCCTCACTCAGGACGGCCGCTTCGTGACGCTTGCCGTAACGTCCCCGTAACTCGGGTCGGCTACTCTGGAAGCGTGATGCGGGAGCAGCGCCAGGGCACGAAATCATCGGCGCGCCTGCTTCAACGCAATTGCTGTAATGCGGCCGGTTACGAACCTTATCAACGGCCAACCCGCCCGCATATTTGAAAGAGGACAGGCTCATGGGAACCATCGAGATGTACCGCGAGGGCGCGGTTGCGCGCCTTGTGATTGACAATCTGCCACGCAATTATCTGACAACGGCGATGTTCGAGCAGCTCGGTCGGTATGTGCGAGAGATCGAGGCCAACCCTGACCTGCGGGTCGCGGTCATCCAAGGCAATGGCGACCGGCTCTACACCGTCGGCGCGGATATCCGCGAGATGGAGCCTTTCACCCACCTGACGAACCGCCATGACGAAACCGTGCGCTGGCTCGGCAACGTGCATGCCGTCCTCGATCTTATCGACCATTCCTCGAAGGTCTACATCTGCGCGATGAAGGGTATCTCGTATGGCGGCGGCCTCGAAATCGCGGGCGCATGTGACATTCGGGTGGCCGCGCAAGACGCGCGCTTCGCGATGCCTGAGGTCAAGCTGGGGATCATTCCGGGCTACGGCGGCACGCAGCGGATCCGGCGGCTGATCGGGGTGGGGCATACCCTGGCGCTGGTGTTGGGCGCGCAGGAAATCGACGCCGAGACCGCGAATCGCTGGGGACTCGTAGACATCGTGACGCCGCGTGGCGAGGCGGAAATCACCGCGCTTCAACTCGCCCAGAATATCGCGAGCTACGCGCCCGTGGCGCTTGCCGCAGCCAAGCGCGCCATCCGCGATGGTGGCGATCTGGCGCTGCCGGACGGACTGGCGCAGGAGCAGGCGCACTTCGCCGACTGCACAGCGTCCTCCGACTTCGCCGAGGGGCTGCAAGCCTTTCTGGAGAAGCGCGCGCCGCAGTTCAGCGGAGTGTAATACCGGGCTGGCCGCCGCCGATGCCATCCAGCTACATCGGGATGATTTCGGCGGACGGCTCGCCATCGGTGATGGTCAAAATGGCGATGGTGCAGGTTGGCTGCTGACGGCGATCCATCGCGCTGCCGGGATTGAGCAGCATCAGGCCATCCGCGTCTTCCAGTAGGGGAATATGCGAATGGCCAAAGATGACGACGCGGGCCGTCATGAATTCGCGGCGGGCATTGCGGCGATAGTCTTTGCGCTCGCCGAGGATATGCACTAGCCCAATCTCGCAGCCGCCGACCACCAGCGTCCGCTTGAGCGGCAGCGCCAACACCACCTCCGGCTGCTCGACATTGCCCTGCACCGCCTCGACAGGCGCATAGGCGCTGAGTTGATCCAGCACCGCCAGCGTTGAAAGGTCGCCCGCATGCAGAATCAGCTCGACATCCTCGAAGTGGCGCAGCACCGCGTCCGGCAGGCGCGCACCGCGCTGGGGAATGTGTGTATCGGAGAGAACGCCGATGCGGTGCATCTCGCTCATGACTGCCCCTCCCACGTCTTTCAGGCTGGTGAGCTAGCGCCGCCTTGCCCCGGCGATTGGGCGCGCGCGCGTTCCTGTTCGACCAGAACACGGCGCAGGATCTTTCCTGATGCCGTTTTTGGCACCGCCTGGATGAACTCCAGACGGCGAATCTTCTTATGTGGCGCCACACGCTCCGCCACGTAGGCCATCAGCTCTTCTGGTGTCACATCAGCCATATCGGCCTTGCGGACGACGAAGGCTTTGGGTACCTCGCCTGCCTCCTCATCAGGGCTGGCAATCACTGCGGCATCCGCGACGGCGGGATGCGAGAGCAGCACCGCTTCCAGTTCGGCTGGCGCCACCTGCATTGCCTTATATTTGATCATCTCTTTGAGGCGATCCACGATATAGAAGTGTCCATCCTCGTCGGCGTACCCGATATCGCCCGTGCGCAGCCAGCCATCCTGGTCGATTGTCGCCGCCGTAACCTCTGGACGATTGAGGTAGCCCTTCATCACCTGCGGGCCGCGCACCCATAGCTCGCCCTCCTGACGCACGCCCAACTCCTCGCCTGATATGATGTCAACCACCTTACACTCGGTATTCGGCAGACAGGTTCCCACCGAGCCGAGCTTCAGCTTGCGCGCGTCTTCGGGGTTCACATGCGTCAGCGGGCTTGTCTCCGAGAGGCCGTACGCCTGCTGCACGAGACAGTTTATTCGTTCCGAGCAGGCGCGCGCGACATTCTCGCCCAGGGGCGCCGCGCCCACCAGCAGCGCCGTGAATTTCGAGAGATCATAGTTGTCCACGGCGGGTTGTTTCGCCAGCGCCACCACGATTGGCGGTACCAGCAGGGTTCGCGTCACCCCGTAGTCCTGTATGGCGGCGAGAAATCGTTCGAGGTCAAAGCGCGACTGAATCACGATGGTACCGCCGTTGTACAGCCCCAGGTGGAAGAGCACCACCCAGGCCGCGATATGAAAAAACGGCAGCGAGGCGATCAGCGTGTCCTGGTCGCTGGTGTGTGTAATCGCCTGCGCCTGACAGATGTTGGCGACGACATTGTAGTGCGTCAACATCACCCCTTTGGGCAGACCAGTCGTGCCGCTGGAGTAGAGCAGCACCGCCGTGTCTTCCCGTGGGTTGATGCTCACGTCTGGCGGCTCCGCAGGCTCTGTCAGCAGCGGCTCAAAGGGGACGGCGCCCGCGGCTTCGCCGAATGTGAAGATGGTCTCGACCGTCGGGCCTGCCGCCTCTCGCACTCGTGACACGAGTTCTGGCGCCGTCAGCACATAGCGCGCACCCGCGTCATTCAACTGATCGCCCATCTCCCGCGCTGTGTAGAGCGGATTGATGGTCAGGCTGCGTCCGCCCAACGACCAGATCGCCAGTAGCGTGATGGCGTACTCTGGCGAATTGGGCGCGCAAATGGCGAAGATGTCGCCCGGCTGGAATCCGTGGCGCGCGAGATTTCCCGCCAGATTGCGTACGGTTGTGGCGAGCTCGCCATAGGTATAGGCGCGCTTTGTCATGTCGTCGATCAGCGCGGGCTTGTCCGCCAGCCGCTCGGCGTGCCGCAGGAGCAGGGGTGTCAGCGGCGTCTCTGGGATCGTGATATCCGCATACGGACTACGAAAGATCATCGTGCGCCTGCCTTTCTGATACCTCGGTCAGTCAGAGTGCTGGCGTCTGAAGCCGCGCCTATGGGCCTTTGGCCACAAAGCCCGCCTGCGCGGGCTAGCAGACGCAGAGACGTACCGCACTGCATTCCCAAAGTAAACCCAAATAACGTGTTACGTAGCATTCGCATAGCGTAGTTGCGTCGTCCGTGCTGCTCGCTACGCGCCCGCGTGGCCTTTGCGCCGCGCCTGTTGCTCGCGATAGGTCGTCATCACCGCCGTGTGCTCTGGCGAGCGCAGGCACTCTTCCTGGGACGCTACCATCTCCGCATGCAGTGTGGCCATGTCGGCGTCGAAAGCTCGGTTGATCTGTCGCTTTGTCTCTTTGAGCGCGGTGAAGGGGATCGCCAGCAGCTCGTCCGCCAGCTCCCGCACGCGCGGTTCGAGTGCGGAGGGATCGACGACTTCATCCACCAGATCAAGCGCCGCGCTTTCTTCAGCGGTATAGCGGTGTCCCAGCAGGCAGAGTCGTTTCGCACGCGCCGCGCCAATCTGGCGCGCCAGCCGCATCGGTCCCAGCGCCGCCACCACGCCCTCGCGGACCGCCGGAATGCTCAGCACGGCATCGGTCACTGCGACACGGAGATCGCAGGCGAGCACGACCTGCAAACCGCCGCCGAGGCAATATCCCTGGATGGCGGCGATGGTGATGGCGTCGAGCCGCTCCAGATTGGATACGCCGCGCTCCCAGGTATCGAACCAGTCGCGAGTGAGCGCGCCCGCCGCCAGCTCTTTCACGTCCAGCCCGCTACAGAACGCCCGACCCTCACCACTGACGATCACCACGTGCGCCTCACGCTGGGCCGCCAGATACTCCGTCGCGGCGACGAGATCGTTCACCCACTGCCTATTCGCCGCATTGAGCGCCTCCGGGCGGTTCAACCGGAGCCGTCCCAACGCGCCTGCCACCTCACAGCGCATGGTCTCCAGTTCGAGTATCGGCATGATCCGCGCTCCTTTCCGCTCTGCCGGACAACACCTTTGTATACATCGTACCTGATAGCGCCATATCCTATGCCGTTGCCTTGCGCACGCTACACGATTCACCACGGCTCGCGCAGACAAAAACACAACGCCCGTCGCCAGGCATGTTGCCGGACGACGGGCGGGTGATATGGTGGTGGTATGCGAATCGCTGAATCGCTTTAGTTCTTGTCGAAGGCCGATTTGTTCGCCACCCGCTTGGCGATGCGGTTGAGGACGACAACGACAAGGACGGCGATGATGGTGACGATGACAGCGTAGATCGCCTGGATGCCACCCTGGTTGAGTTTCACGCCTAATATCGAGCTATTGACAGGTATGGCCTCTTGGAGAATCTCCTGGATGGCAGAGTTCCAGGCGAGGGCGGCAACGAAGCTGAAGGCGGCGGTCACGAGGCTGACGATGGTCGCCAGCACCATCGTCGTCGCGGCCTGCGCCTGCGCGCGCGCGGCCAGTTGTGTGTGGATCATGCGCTCGACCGTGGCTGGATCGAGGGCTTTGCGGGGATCAATCGCCCCCATCAGCCGACGGCCCTGGGCAGGCGCCTGGGGGCCAGTGGGCTGCGCATACGACCCCTGGACATTGGGATTTTCGGAGTAATCTGACATTGGCGGATGTTACCTCATCTGGATGATAGACGCATTCCTGACGACCAGGAGCCGCGCTTCTGAGCAAGCATGGCCTGAGCCGAGTGTACTCTATCTGGTCAAGCATGCGTAGCCACCCAGGACTACTCGACATTACTCGACATCGCCCCAGGTGACCGTCTGCCGCGTGCCGTCGTCCGCCACGAGGATCAGCGCCCCCGACTCATCCACATCCTGCGCGACCCCTGTGAGTGTGCTCTCCGCCTGCTGGATGGTCACATGCTGACCAAGTGTCACCAGGCGCGCGCGCCACGAGTCGCGCATCAGACGTTGCGCACGCTCTCCGCCTGCCTTGAGCGCCGCATAGAGTCTATCTAGCCGCCGCACCAGTTCAATGAAGATCGGCTCCCGCGCGGTGGGGTGACCGAGCGCGGCGGCCAGCGTGGTCGCGCGCGCCGCCAGTTCGTGGCTGTTTGCCAGCGAGCCGTTGACGTTGACGCCGATGCCCAGCACCGCGATTGCCTCGCTTGTCTCGATGAGGATACCGCAGACCTTGCGCCCACCCACCAGCACATCATTGGGCCATTTGATGCCGGGCCGCAGCCCTGTGGTGATCTCGATAGCTTCGGCGACGGCCAGCGCGCTTGCCATCACCAGGAACTGCGGCGGAAACGTGGGATGCAGCACCAGCGAGAGCGCAAGCTGCTCGTTCGGCAGCGACTGCCAGACTCGCCCCATTCGTCCGCGTCCCGCCGTCTGATCGTCCGTGGTTACGAGCATGCCTTCCGCCGCGCCCTGCCGCGCCAGTGCCATCGCCGTACTGTTGGTGGAGTCAAGCGCTGGATGGTAGATCAGTGGGTGGCCCAACGTCACTGGCGCGAGACCAGCCTCCAGCGCCGCCAGGTCCAGCAGATGTGTTGTGTTTCCGGGGGAATCATCCATATCAGGCGCTCCGTTCCACGCCCCATATCATGACAACTGTGATCTCAGCCAACAAAAAAGCCGGGGAGTCAGCCATACTGGCCAATTCTCCCCGGCCGCCGCGCAGGCAGGCATCTCCGCCGCCCGTGAGGCGAATATCACTGCTACGTTAGCAGTTTAACTCTCCCATAGAATCGGTGTGGAGAGCATTCGCGCTGCCTGCGCAGCAAATACGTTCACCCATTACACACCACCTCCTTTCATCAGAAGCAGCATATCATGTCTGACAGAGGGCGTCAAGCAGCCAACGCTCGATTGCCCGCGCGCGGCAAAAATCCGTATGCGGAAGGAGCATTTTCCGTGTTATCCTAGAATTCAACGCAATTATGACAGGCAGCAGTCGCGAGCCGATGAAAGAAGAGAGCATGGGCAAAGCACACATACCGCACGATGCGCGGGCCGAGGGCAGGACGGTGGACGAGACGCGCGTGGTCACGTCGCGGATCATGGAGCCGCCCGACGCTAATTCGTGGGGAAATGTCCATGGCGGCGTCATCATGCGTCTGGTGGATGAGGCGGGCGGCGCGGTTGCCATTCGTCACTCACGGCGTCAGGCCGTCACCGTCGCGATAGACCGGATGACCTTCAAGCAGCCCGTACACATTGGCGACCTGCTGACCATTCGCGCCTGCATGACCTACACCGGGCGCACGTCCATGGAGGTGCAGGCGGAGATCGAGGCGGAGAATATGCGCACGGGCGAGCTGCGCGCGGCGGGAACGTGCTATCTCGTCTACGTCGCGCTGGATGACCGGGGACATACGGCATCCGTTCCCCCGCTGCTCGTGCGCACCGACGAGGAGCGCGCCCGCTGGCATGCCGCCGAGCAGCGCCGCGCCAGTCGCGCCACTCAGGCCACTCAGGCCACTCAGGCCATCCGCGAGGAAGGAGCGCCCACGTGAGTGATTCCAGCCGCACTATTCGCCCGTCTTCACCAACCGGCGTGGCTAACCAGGCCGCCATCTCGCAGCTGCTGGAGCATGTCGAATCGCTCAATGTCCGTTTTCTCAATCTTGAGTTTACCGATGTGGTCGGGCTGGCCAAGTGCGTGACGATTCCGGTCGAGCAACTGGCCGATTGCCTCGCGAACGGCAAATGGTTCGATGGATCAGCCATCGAAGGGTTCGCCCGTGTGGCCGAGACTGACATGTTCCTGCGGCCCGACCCGGCGACGTTTGCGGTGGTTCCATGGCGCGCGGGTATCGCGGCGAGCGATGGGGCGAATGGCGAGACGGCCCGGATGATCTGCGATGTGCTGATGCCAACCGGCGAGCGCTTTGAGGGCGACCCACGCGCCGTTCTCCAGAGCGCGCTGGAAGAGGCCGCCGCGCGGGGCTATCGCTATATCGTCTCGCCAGAACTGGAGTTCTTCCTGCTCCAAGATGGCGGTGATGAGATGCCGGAGCCGCTGCTCAACGACCGTGGCGGCTACTTCGATCTCTCGACCGATCCCGCCGCTGATGTGCGCCGCGAGATCTGCGCGGAGCTGGCGCGCATGGGTATTGGCATCGAGAGCAGCCACCATGAGGTAGCCGCCGGCCAGCACGAGCTTGACTTCATCCCCGACGATGCGCTGCGGATCGCCGATGGTGTCATCACCGCACGCTATACCATCAAAGCGGTTGCCCAGCGTCACGGCTTGATGGCGACCTTTCTGCCCAAGCCGTTCTATGGTGTCAATGGCTCTGGTATGCACATCCATCAGGTGCTGATGCGGCTGGAAGACGGATCGAACGCCTTCGCCGATCCTTCCAACGCGAGCTATGGCCTCTCACTGCTGGGGCAGCAGTTCATCGCGGGCCAACTCGATCACGCGCCGGGGATATGCGCCGTGGTTGCGCCGCTGGTCAACTCGTACAAGCGGCTGGTGCCAGGATACGAGGCGCCGGTCATGATTAGCTGGGGGCGTGTCAACCGCGAGGCGCTGGTGCGGGCGCCACGAGCGACGCCGGGCCAGCCTGAATCGCTACGAGTGGAGCTACGCAGTCCCGACCCAAGCTGCAATCCCTATCTGGCGTTCGCCGTGATGCTGCGCGCGGGACTGGATGGCATCGCGCGAGACCTGACGCTCGCGCCTCCGGTCGAGGAGGGACTCTATACCTTGGACGAGTCGGCGCGGCTGCGCAAGGGCATCGCCGTGCTGCCCGCGACACTGGGCGAGGCGCTGGCGGCGCTGGCGGATGACGACGTGGTGCGGATGGCGCTGGGGCCGCTGGTGGTCGCCTGGTTCGATGAGGCGAAGACGCAGGAGTGGCTGGAGTATCGCCGCCAGGTGCATCAGTGGGAGTTGGAGCGCTATCTCCCGTTGTTTTGATGCGACCGGGCAATGATTCGTAGGTGAGGCGCTGTGAGCGTGAGTAGAGATGATCGGTGGGGGCGCAGTAAGAGATAATCCACCTTCGTGGCATGAATGCCGCGGCTAATTCTGTTCGTTCCGGGCCTCTTGAAGGGTGATGCATTCGTCAGGTGAAGGCTTACCGTAGAGTGCGGTAGAAGCGGTTCCAAAACACCATAAACCGGCATCTCATAGTGAACCGGGCTTCATCCGCCTACTCTCTTAGCAGAGGTGGAATGTGTACTCCATGTACGGGTGGGCGACTGTTATTACAACGAGGCTGTTATGATAGGCTGAAAGAGAGCAGAGACGTGCAATGACTGTCTGCGAATCTGGGAGCGAAACCATGCCAGCACAGCCTTTTGACCCCGCTGCGGGAGTGAATGAGGAGCAGAGAAACAAGACCCTTCAGGAACTTGAAGGGCAAGATTGGGGGGAGCCTTCTTTTCCCTCCTTCCTTGTGCGTACGTGCCATGCTCTCCGACGGAAACCGCTACACGATTTTACAGTCGAGGATCTCCGGATCATGATCGGGCAGAATATTAGTCTGAACTATCTGATACCTCTGGCCATCGAACAACTGCGACGTGACCCCCTCGTTGCCGGGGATTTTTATCCAGGCGACCTTCTTGCCGCTGTTCTTCGGGTCGAATCTGGTTTCTGGCCAGTGCAGCCTCAGCTACGACGAGCTGTTCAAGAGATTGTCGATCAGACCACTCCTTTCCCAGAACGCCTTCACCTCGCTCTTCTGGCTTTCCAGCATCCCTAGAACCAGTCGAGAAACACTTACCGATACTCGGTCGAGAGTGCGCGACCCATCCGCGCTGCTTCCTTTCACTCTGCCTGCTCCGATCGGGCTAGGCGACGCACTCACACGATCATGAGAGCGGCAGCGAAAAGGCGGCTACTACACCACGCGACATACAGATGAATCGCTGGCAACCGTTCGCGCCTATATTCGCAATCAGCGCCGCGCTGGCGGACTGGCGAACTAGCGGAGAGCACCCCGCAACCAGCATGCGCGCACGCTCATCCCCGCATTAGCCGCGGCATTATGTGGTTTTAGAAATAACCCCGTACAGCGTGCTGAAATGGGCGTGCCGGAGCCTGCCAGCGAATGGGCCGCAGTGGCGGGAAATTCGCCGTAGCGTGCACGCTACGGCTTGCCAGCCCCACCGCAATGCCCGTGTCCGTCGCAAATCCTAAAACTACATTATGCCGCGAAGGTGGCCCACCACTTCCCTCGACCACGCCATTCGCGCAAATCTCGCCACACAAAAAGCCCCCTCTCCTCGCAGGAGAGGGGGTTGGGGGTGAGGTCCGTCCTACCGCCGCGCGTTTTGCGCCGCCTGCAAGACGGCCCGCTGCGCCAGCACCTGAATCAGATGCGCGCGGAAGTCCGATGAGGCGTAGCTATCGCCCATCAGATCCACGCCACTGGCCGCGTTGGCGCAGGCCGCCGCGACCGATTGCGCGTCGAGTGGCCTGCCCGCAAGCGCCTGCTCGGTGGCCGTCGCCCGCGTGGCATGCGAGCCAGCGCCCGTGATGCCGATGCGCGCCGACTGGCAATTGCCATCCGCGCCGACCGTCACGATAGCCGCGACGCCCACCACCGCATAGCCGCTGGCGGGATGGCGGTGCTTGAGATACGCGGTTCCCGTGCCGGGCGAATCGGTCGCCGGGAAGCTAATCGACGTCAGCACCTCGCTTGGCTCGAGCGCGGTCGTCAGCACATCCTGGAAGAAATTGCTGGCGTCATAGAGACGGTTTCCGCTGGCTCCCGTCGCCAGGAGTTGCGCGCCAAGAGCCACCGCCGCCGCGGGAAGATCGCCCGCTGGGTCGGCATGCGCCAGGCTGCCGCCGACCGTGCCGCGCGTGCGCACCTGTGGATCGCCCACCTGCCGGATCGTCTGAATCAGCAGCGGGCAGCGGCTCTGCACATCGCCCGAGTTGAGCACCTGATAGTACGGCGTCATCGCGCCGATGACAATGTTATTGCCATCCACACGAATGCCGCGCAACTCCTGCACCCGCCCCAGATCGATCAGCGTTGCCGGGTCGGCCAGCCGGAACTTCAGCATGGGAATCAGGCTCTGGCCGCCCGCCAGCAGCTTGCCATCGTCTCCGGCGGCCTGCATCTGTGCGATCACATCGGCCAGCGATGTTGGCGCGGCATAGGCAAAGTTTGTGGGATACATAGCATCCTCCTCCGCGCTATTGACCCGGCTGAGCGGGTTGACTCGCGCTGGAACTTCCAGCGCTCTTCGCGGCCTGAATCGCCTTCCAGACGCGCTCTGGCGTCAGCGGCATATCAATATGCTTGATGCCCAGTGGCGAGAGCGCATCCACCACCGCGTTGACAACGGCCTGGCTGGAGGCGATGGTGCCGGTCTCGCCGACGCCCTTGATGCCCGTCAGGTTGTGCGGGCAGGGGGTCTCGGTGCGCGCCGTCTCGATCATGGGAATCTGGGTCATATTTGGCACCGCGTAGTCCGTCATGCTGCCGGTGATGAGCTGGCCCGCCTCGTCATAGATGGCGTGCTCATAGAGCGCCTGGCCGATGCCCTGCGCGACGCCGCCATGCACCTGGCCATCCACGATCATCGGGTTGACCACCACGCCGACGTCATCCACCGCGACATAGCGCAGAATCTTCACCTCGCCCGTATCGGGATCCACCTCGACGGTGCAGATATGCGCGCCGAACGGATAGGTGAAGTTCGTCGGATCGTGGAAACTGCTTTCCTCCAGCCCCGGCTCGACCCCTTCGGGCATATTCCACGCCAGGTTCGCCATCAGGGCGACCTCCTGGATGGTCTTGGTCTTGTCCGGGCTGCCCTGCACATGGAACGTGCCGGAATCGAAGACGACATCGTCGGGCGCCGCTTCGAGCAGATGCGCCGCGACCTTCTTCGCCTTCTCGATCACTTTCTGCGTCGCCTTGTAGATGGCCGTGCCGCCGACCGCTGTAGAGCGGCTGCCGTAGGTGCCCCAGCCCATCGGGATGGCCCCGGTATCGCCGTGCACCACATCGACATCCTCCACCGGGACGCCAAGCATGTCGCCCACCATCTGCGCGAAGGTCGTCTCCTCGCCCTGGCCATGCGGACTCGTCCCGGTGAGCACGACCACCTTGCCCGTCGCCAGCATACGGATCGTCGCCGGCTCCCAGAGGCCGCCCTGGAAGCCCATCGCGCCCGCCGCTGGTGACGGCGCCAGGCCACAAACCTCCACATACGTCGAGAGGCCGATGCCCTGATAGCGCCCCTGCTGGCGCGTCTGCTGCTGTTGCTGGCGGAAGCCGCTGTAGTTCGCCATCTCCAGCGCCTTATCGAGCGTTCCCTGATAGTTGCCGCTATCGTATTGGAGCGTGCCGCCTGACGTATAGGGGAAGGCGTCAGCGGGGACGAAGTTCTTGCGGCGCACATCCACTGGATCCATGCCCAGCTCTCCCGCCAGCAGGTCGGTCATCCGCTCGATCAGGAAAGCCGCCTCCGGGCGACCCGCGCCGCGATAGGCGTCGGTCGGTGTCGTGTTGGTGAAGGCGCCCCAGACATCGCACTTGTAGTCCTGAATCGTATAGCAGCCGGGCACGATCAGCGCGAAGAGCCATGTCGGCACGCCGGGCGCCGCGGTTGAGAGATAGGCGCCCATGTTGCTGTAGGCTTTGACGCGCAGACCGGTCATCGTGCCATCGCGTTTGGCGGCCAGTTCCACATCGGTGACCTGGTCGCGCCCGTGGATGGTCGCCAGATAGTTCTCGCTGCGATCCTCGATCCACTTGACGGGCCGCCCCGTCACCTGCGACGCGAAGATGGTGAGCGCATCGCCGCCATAGAACGGTATCTTGCTGCCGAAGCCGCCGCCGACATCGCGCGCGAGCACGCGTATCTTGTTCTCAGGGATATTGTTGGTGACCGAGATCAGGAAGCGCGCAATATGCGGATTCTGGGTCGTGTTATAGAGCGTCAGCTCATCAGCGCCAGGCTGCCAGCTCGCCACCGCGCCGCGCGTCTCCATTGCGTTGGGGACGAGCCGCTGCTGCACAAACCGGTGACGGACGATCACCTCGGCATTGTTGAACGCGCCGTCGGCGTCGCCGTTCGCGAACGACCAGTGGAACGCCTGATTGCCTGGCGCCTCGTCGTGCAGTTGTGGCGCACCCTCGGCCAGCGCCTTTTCGGTCTCGGTGACGACGGGCAGCGGCTCGTAGTTCACGTCGATCAGATCGCGAGCGTCGCGTGCGATGGCGGGCGTCTCGGCAACCACCGCGGCCACGGCGTCACCCGTGTAGCGCACGTAGTCGGTGGCCAGCGCCGGGTAGGGCGGCGTCTTGAGGTCAGAGGCGGGGATGAGCCATGCGGTCGGGATGGGATTGACTTTGCCCGCCAGGTCTTTGCCTGTGAGGACGGCATGCACGCCGGGCAGTTGCTTCGCCTTGCTCACATCCAGCGATGTGATACGGGCATGCGCGTAGGGACTGCGCAGGATGACCATATGGAGCATGCCGGGCAACTTAAAGTCGTCGGTATACATGCCCTTGCCGGTGATGAGCCGGGGATCTTCGCGGCGCTTGACCGTCGCGCCAAAGAGTCGGGAGACTGACATAGGTGGATCCTCCCTTTACTCGCCAGCGGTTCCAGCGGTTGCTGGCTGCGCGGAGCCGGTGCGCATCGCTTCGGCGGCTGAACGTACGGCGGCGACAATATTCTGGTAGCCGGTGCAGCGGCAGAGATTGCCTTCGAGCTGCTCGCGAATCTCGGCGTCGGTGGGGTTCGGGCTGCGCTGAAGCAGCGCCACCGCCGCCATCATCATGCCGGGCGTGCAGAAGCCACATTGCAGTCCGTGCTTCTCCCAGAAGGCGGTCTGAATCGGGTGATACTCCCCATTCCGCGCCAGCCCCTCCACCGTCTGCACCTGCGCGCCATTCGCCTGAACCGCCAGCACCATGCAGCTCTTCACGGGTTGGCCATTCAGCAGCACGGTGCAAGCGCCGCATTGGCCAGTATCACATCCGACATGAGTGCCGGTGAGATTGAGTACGTCGCGCAGGTAATGCACCAGTAGCGTGCGGGGTTCGACAGCGCTCTGTTGCTCTTCCCCGTTCACGGTTACGCGAATGTTTTGTTCCACGTCTCCGGTCCTCTCTTGCGCGTCACCGCTCGATTACGTCCCCAAAGGACCTTCCGGGACGGTGTGACGCTGGTCGTTGTGACGATGCCGCCTGAATGCGCATCGCCGCTACTTCACATGCCGCACTACGATTCCGCACTACGATGTGCCAATTCTCTCGCCATTGGGTGTGTATGAACAGTCGCGCAGCATGACGCGACGGGTCAGATTCAGACAGGGAACAACATCAGGCAATCCGCGATGATGAGAGCGGCGCTATTGGCCGCCCATCGCCTCGACTATCGAAAAACTCCGACGACGACAAGAACGACGATCACAACGATCGCCACCGCGAGAACGGCGAGTATGACGCCGATCCCCGCCGATCTGCGCTGGCCTTCGAGACTGCTGTCCGATAGCGGCGCTCGCGCGGGAGTGGACGGCGGCGTGGCGGATACAACGGGTGTAGCGGGCGGCGGTGGAGTATATAACTCTGAGACTGCCGGGGCAGGCGCTGGTGTGGAGAATGTCTCCATAGAAGCCGCGTCGGCAACGGCAGGCGGTGGATCGGCGGGGATCGGCGGCGACTCAGCCGGAGCAGCGACCACGAGCGGCGCGGGCGCTTCCGCGGCAGCGGACTCGGCGACGGGGGCAGCGACCGAGGCAACAGAGGCAACCGCGGCAACCTCAGCAATGGGGGCAGCGGCTGGCATTTCTGGCAGCAGACTCGCCATGCGACCGAAGTAGCGCTTGAGGAGCATGTTGGCCGCGCCACTCGCCACCTGCGCGCCCATGCTGGCAATCCGCCCGCCAAGCTGCGCCTGCCCGGTATAGTGGATGTCCGTCGTGCCAGTGTCGTTGGCTTGCAGGCGCAGCACGCCATCGCTATGCAGGATGCCACGAGCGCCCGCGCCATCGACCACGACGCGGTACGACTCTGGCTTCTGGGCATCGAGGACGCGCATAGTACCCTGGTAGACCCCTTTGACTCCCGCCACATCGACATTCAGGCGCATCGCGTACTGGTTGTCGCCTGTCTGTTCGAGCGACTCGCACCCGGGGATGGCGCGCTTGAGGTGGTCAGGATCGAGCAGGGCGTTCCAGACCTGTTCGCGGGGAGCGTTCAGTGTGTAGGTGCCGGAAATATCCATTGGCCATCATCCCTCCGTTCGCGTGTATCGCAGGAACAGCGTCAAGGTCGAGAAGATGTGCATCCGCCAGGTCGCCATCAGCGCCACTCCACCAGCGCCGGACGACACTTCATTCGAGGAAGATACGGGAAGTGTAACACATACACCTACTCGTCTGCCCGGCGGCGCATCCGCAGCCCTGTTTTTGCCGACTCGCGCACGGTTGAGCCATACGAATACAGGCAGACGCGCATGGCGGCTTTCCCTGGAAAATAGGAGGCCGACGCCTATCTGAGATTCCCCAGGCAAGGCGTCGGCAAATGATTATCGGTGTTTGGAATACTGCGACTACAGCAGGCGATTACGTCTCTGGCCAAGCAGCAGATAGAGCAGCGGGCCAGCCACCGGCACCAGCCAGACAAGCAACAGCCAGAGCAGCTTCTCTGTCGTGCTGAGGTTATCGCCGATAATCATCACCGTCAGAAAGATGTGGCCAACCAGTGGCACAAAGAGACAGACCGCCACTATCAGGGTGGTCAGCAGGCAGCCCAGATCGTTCGAACTGGTCGAACTGTTCGAGCGTGAGTACGTTGACACGCGCCAGGCCTCTTTCGCAAAACACTTCAATACAACTTGCCCGCACGGCGCATGAGTCCATCGTCATGCCTGTCATCCCGCCGCGAGCAAAGCGCTTCTTGCGCTGTCCTACTCTACAGTACGCGCGACATCGCCACAGGTTGAACGGCGCCTCGAAGACGGCGCGGATATCCAGGCGCGCAGGCTATTCCACCTACTCCATCGCCATCGGCAGCGCCGACGCCTCCGCCGAGGTGGCGTCGCCTTTTTCCGGGGATGCAATGGTTGTGCGCAGCGGAATCTCCTTCAGGAAGAAGGTGGCCACGAGCGCCGCGACCGCCATGACCAGCATCGCGAAAAATGAAGCGCGTAATCCATCGAGCAGGCTGCCGCTGACCGTATCGAAGAACTGGTGATAGAGCGCCTGCCCGGTCTGTGGCCCCAGCGCCGCCTTGAACCCAGCGAGAATCGCCTGCTGTGTTTCTGGACTCACCAGTACCTGCGGGTCAGATGGTATCGCATGGCCACGTGCCGCCGCCGCCGCCAGCACGCTCTTGAGGTTGGACGATTGAGCGGTGGCAAAGCTGGAGGCGAAGACATTGGCGACGATGGCGCCCAGCACTGAAATACCGATGGTCGAGCCAATCGAACGACTAAACTGCACCGACGAGGTGACGACACCGAGCCGATTGTAGGGCAGCGCGTTCTGCACGGCGACGGTGTAGACCGGCAGGACGAAGCCGAGGCCGAGGCCGATGATGATCATGTTGCGCACAAGCGTCGCGTTATCGGTATTGGCGCCCATGCCGAGCAGCAGAGCCACGCCAATCGTGCAGACGACCAGGCCAATGAGGGCGATGCGCTGATAATGCCCGGTGCGCGAGATATACTGGCCGCCGAGGATGTTGGTGACTACCACAGCCAGCGTCAGCGGCGTAATTACCGCGCCGGAACTCGTCGCCGACTGCTTCAGCACGCCCTGCACGAAGAGCGGCAGATAGACGCCCAGCCCCAGCAACAGCGGCCCCACGAAGAAACTGGCGAGGAACGCAGCAGTAAATATCTGGTTGCGGAACAGATCGAGCGGTAAGAGGGGATCAGCGACGCGCGATTCGACCAGGGCGAAGACGGCGAACATCACCAGTGAGAGCGCCAGCGCGATGATAACCTGTGGCGATCCCCAGGCATAACTAGAGCCTGCCCACGTCAGCGCGACGAGCAGCGGCACGATGCCCGCGATGATCGTGGCGACGCCAAACCAGTCAATCCGCCGACCGCCGCGCCTGCTACCAGTGGCGGGGAAGCCGATGATTAGGGTAATCAGGGCAACCGCGCCCACCGGCAGATTGACGTAGAAGACCCAGCGCCAGCCAGGATTATCGGTAATCCAGCCGCCCAGGCTCGGCCCAAACACCGAGGCCAGCCCGAATGTCGCCGCGATGACGCCCTGCCAGCGTCCGCGCTCCTGCGGGGTGAAGAGGTCGCCGATGCTGGCGAATGCGCCGGACTGCAACGCGCCCGCGCCGATGCCCTGCACGCCACGGAAGATAATCAATTCATCCATCGTCGCCGAACGCCCGCAGAGCGCCGATCCCAGCACAAAGACGATGAGGCCGAAGATCAGGATGGGCTTGCGGCCAAACTGGTCGGAGAGCTTGCCCGCGATGGGGATCACGCAGGTCGCGGTCAGCAGGTACGCCGTGACCACCCAGGAATAGCGGTCGAATCCATTGAGTTCGGCAACGATACGTGGCAGCGCCGTACCCACGATGGTCTGGTCGAGCGCGGCTACCAGGATGCAGAGCAACACGCCTGCCAGCGCAAGGATCAGTTGCTTGCGGTCGAGTTCTGGTGGCGCGCCAGCGCCATTGGCCCCAGCCGCGCCAGTTGCCCCATTCGCCCCAGGCGCACTGCCATTCGCCCCAACCGTGGCTCTTTCCGCGCGCTCGTCGCTCATCGTGGTCTCCCCCCAAATTCGTGGATCGTCGTCGGTGCGCATGCGTGGCTCATCACGGAAAGATGGCGCAGCCGTCGCGCGCAATACTGCATAAAGGGTAGCGTACCGTAGCAGGTCAAGAAGGAGCAATGGCCATAGGGACAGATTTCTCCACATCGTTCCTTGTCGCAATGCGCCGCTGCTGCTAGACTATCCGCATGAATACTGCCACGATGCGCGCCCACCAGGAACCAACCCTGGGCAGGACGTATCGCACATCACGAGCAGGCACGCCACTTCCTGTTCTGGCCGCGTAAGCCCGGCGCAATTGCTTACGCGGCGGAACATGGCGCCGCCCGATGCCGCCTCGCTCGCTCACTCGCACGCTACCTGTAGCTGCTGTGAGCGCCAGGTGTGATTGCGCATCGAGCAGACGCCGTTCCTCCCGCTCAATCACTTTACCCCAAAGCCCCTCTTTGGCGGCGCGCCGGGCATCCTTTTGCGATCTCCTACCGCGTGGCTGGCGCGGAACGTCACAGTACACGCGCCAGCCATGGCTCAGATGAAAGTGGATGCCAATTCCATGACACTCAACCAGCAGGCGTCGCCAGCGGCGCCTGAAGCTTCACGCCCGTTGTCACGCCTGTTGCCGCTCTGGCGCAATCGCAACTACCTGCTTCTCTGGAGCGGCCAGGCGATCTCGTCGGTAGGTGGCGAGGCCTCGCAACTGGCCTTCCCACTGCTCGTACTGGCCGTAACCCATTCACCTATCCAGGCCGGAATCGTCGGAGCATTGCGCGCGCTGGCCTATCTCTTCCTTGGGCTGCCCGCCGGGGCGCTTGTCGACCGCTGGGATCGCAAGCGCACGATGATACTCTGCGACGCCGGGCGCGCGCTGGCGCTGGGCAGCATCCCGCTGGCGCTGGCGCTCAATCACATGACGATGGCGCAGATTTATCTCGTCTCCGTCATCGAAGGGACGCTCTACGTCTTTTTTGGCCTTGCGGAGTCCGCCGCGCTGCCACGGGTAGTCGACAAATCGCAATTGCCCGCCGCCACGGCGCAAAATGAGGTCACTGGTGGCATCGTGACACTCCTGGGGCCGTCGCTCGGCGGGACACTCTTCGGTGTGGCGCGCGCGTTGCCCTTCCTGACGGACGCCGTCTCATACGCCGCCTCGGTGCTGACGCTCTCGTGGATCCGCGTTCCCTTCCAGGACGAGCGCCAGCCACGAACCCGCAGCCTGCGCGCCGAGATGTGGGAAGGGATGGTCTGGCTCTGGCGCGAGCCGGTGATTCGCGCGCTCGCGTTGCTCCACGGCGGCGTGATCTTTTCCTATGCGGGCATGATGCTGCTCGTGGTAGTGATCGCCCAAAAACTGCATACCCCTCCCTATGCCATTGGCCTGATCTTTGGCTTGAGCGGCCTGGGCGGCATCGCGGGCGCTGTGCTCGGCTCGCAGGTACAGAAACGGCTGCGGCTGGGCCAGATCATCGTCGGGGCGTTCTGGCTCTTCGCGCTGCTCTGGCCGCTCTATGCCATTGCGCCATCCGCGCTGGCGCTGGCGATCATCCTTGGCGCGTTCTGGGTGGTGGATGAGACATACGACGTGGCGCAGATCAGCTATCGGCTGACGCTGATTCCCGACGCGCTTCGCGGGCGGGTGAATGGCGCGTTTCGCCTCATCTCGTTCAGCTGCGAGGCGCTGGGCATGGGGCTGACGGGACTGCTCCTGCAGCAGGTTGGCGTCACGCCGACGATCCTGGTCTTCGAGGGCGCGCTGATCGTGCTGGCGACCGCCGCGACACTCAACCGCGCGCTGCGCACGGCAAAACGCATCGAGGATCTATAGTGGACTGGCGCTGCTACATGGGTGGACATTGTCCACGCGCATGCTCCGCTTCTGGCTCCCCCTCTCCTCGCAGGAGAGGGGGTTGGGGGGTGAGGTCTGGGGATAAGACAACAACAACGCATGCACGCATTGCGCCGCAGAGTGCCATCACGGCGCTGAAAAGCACACGCCGCTACCTGACACCAAATGGTTGAGATACAATAGAAGCCACCACTTGATGACGCTACGAAATTGAGGCGCCTGTTTGTGACTAGCGCGAGCCAACATGACCCGTACCAATCCCTGCGCGTGCGTGACTATCGTCTGTTGTTGCTGGGCAACTTCATCGCCACATTCGGGGAGCAGATGCTGACGCTCGCCCTCGGATGGGAACTGTATCTGCGGACAAATTCGGCCTTTCTGTTGGGAATGGTCGGACTTGCGGAAATATTCCCAGCCTTGCTCTTTTCGTTCTATGCGGGCCATATCGCCGACCGCTTCAATCGCAAGCGCATCATCATCGTGACGCAGGTCATGGTCGCGCTGGCATCATTAGCCCTCACCGCTCTCTCCTACTGGCAGGGGCCGCTTATCCTGATCTATGGCTGCCTGCTGGTGATGGGCGCCGCCATGACGTTCAACACCCCCGCCTCCGCGACACTGCCCGCCAGCATCTTACCGGAGGAAGCCTTCGAGAACGCGGCGACCTGGAGCAGTAGCTCATGGCAACTGGCCACGGTCATTGGCCCGGCTGGCGCGGGCGTACTCATTGCTATCCTGAACAGCGCCACCTTCGTCTACGCGCTCAATGCGCTGGCATCGCTTGCCTTCGTGCTCCTGCTCATCCCGATCAAGCCTGTAAGGACGCCGAGCAGGCACGTGGCCGAGGAGCGTTCCACTTGGCGTTCCGTGGGGGAGGGGATGAGCTTTCTCCGGCGCACACCCGTCATGCTGGGAGCGATTACGCTCGATCTCTTTGCGGTACTCTTTGGGGGCGCGACCACCCTGCTGCCGATTTTTGCCACCACGATCCTGCATGTCGGGGCTGCCGGTCTGGGATGGTTACGCGCGGCGCCTTCGGTTGGCGCGCTGGTCGTCGCGCTGACCCTGGCGCACCGTCCGCCATTTCAGCGTGCTGGCCGTACGCTGCTGCTGGTGGTCGCCGGTTTTGGGATAGCCACGATTGTCTTTGGCCTGTCGCGGTCGTTCTGGCTCTCGCTCGTAATGCTCCTTGCGCTTGGCGGGTTGGACAACGTCAGTGTAGTCATTCGCTCAACACTCGCCCTCACCCGCACGCCAGATGAGATGCGTGGCCGCGTCGCGGCTATCAATGGCCTGTTCGTCAACGCCTCGAATCAGCTTGGCGGCTTCGAGTCCGGACTTACCGCGCAATTGTTTGGCCCGGCGATCTCGGTCGCTGGCGGTGGCGTCGGCACGATCATTGTGGTGCTGGTCGTCGCCCTGGTCTGGCCAGAGCTGCGGCGAATGAGAACCTTGCGTGTCGCGCCAGAGCCACCAGAGTCTCCCGAACGCCTGCCGGTAGAGGCGCGGGCGTCCAAGAGCGGTTAATCCAACGAGAGTCAGCAAAGGGGACGATTTACCCGAAGGCGAAGGAGGCCAGCAGCGGCTGGTAGACGAGGTTGTTGGTCGCGCTGTAGCTGGCCAGCGGGCTTTCGCACGCGATAGCTATAGACCTCGCCATCATGCAGCGTGACGTAGAGCGTCGTCTGCCGGGTGACGCCATCCGCGTCGGTATGCGGGCCGCTACGCACCTCCCACGTTGCCCCGGCGAACTGCTGCCGCGGCGCGGCGGCCAGACTCTGGCTCTTCGCCTGAGCATCGGCGGCGGCTTTGGCGTCCTCGCCGGATGATGGCGCGCTGATGGTCAGTGTCATGCTGTTGATGCCATCGCTATCGGTAAGCAGCACTCCGTCTGATCGCGGGGTGAGGGTCCAGAGTGCGGGCCGGGTGAAGTGGAAGCGCTGGTCTGGATCGCGATAGACCTGGCTGCTTGCCACCGGCGGGGACGCCGTGAGCGCGCGCACCAGATAGGCGACACCGCCGCCCGCCGCGAGCGCCAGCACCAGCGCCAGCAATACGATGGGCCACCAGCGCGACTTATGGGGAAGCGGCGGTGGCGGGATTGGCTGTGAGACTGGGGCAGCGGCGAGAGAATCGCCAGCGGCGTCCTCCGACTGTGGCTCCGAATGTTTGGGCAGACGCGGGATCGCCACCGGCTGCGTTGGAGTCTTGATCTCGCCGATGGGCGCTCCGCAGGTGAAGCAGACGGTCGCGTCGTCTTCGTAGGGAGCGCCGCAGCGCAGACAAACCTGTGCGGGCGTGGTCTTTTCTTCGTCACGCCGTCGTCGTGCCATTGCTTCATTCCCACCCAGTGCGAAACCACCGCAAGCACCCGCGCCGAGCGCTATTCTCCGTTCATGGTACCATACGCCGCCAGCAACCACGCGCTCACAGCCCATTAATCCCTCGCTGGCGCCGTTCTATGCCGTTCTATGCCGTCCTATGCCGTTCTATGCTTTTTCGACGCCATGCTGCTGCAGATACGCCCAGAGCGACATCGGCTGGAAGCCAAAATACTTGACGACGGCGTCGAGATCGGTGGTGTTCTCGAAGGTGAAGAGGCCCGTCGCCGCCTTCGTGATGGGTGGTTTAGACATCACCGCCTCCATCATCCCCGCGCCCAGCCTGACGAACGGCATCGGGCCGGGCACTTTGATGCGCTTTTTGCGCAGCGTCTCCATCAGCATATCGAGAATCTGGGCATAGGTGAAATACTCCGGGCCGCCAACCTCAATGGTGCGGCCATCATATGCCTCCGGCTTGCCCGCCATCTTCATGATGCAGGCAGCCACGTCGTCAACCCAGATTGGCTGAAACCGCGTCTTGCCGTCGCCAATCATTGGCACAATAACCGGCATCGTGCGGATGAGATCGGCTAGCCCATTGAAGAACGCCGACCCTTTGCCAAACTGGATGGACGGCCCCAGGATGGACCACGCCAACCCACTCTGCTTGACGGCCTGCTCGGCGAGATAGCGACCCTGCATGTATGAGCGAGGTTTATCGGACTTCGTGCCCAGCCCGCTCAGCACAACGATGCGCCGCACGCCAGCCTTGCGCGCCGCCTCCACCAGATTGGCCGTCCCCAGCACATTGGTGTCGTAGTAGTTGACGCCCGGCCCCTGCTTGCGTTCGGCGGTGATGAATGCGGTGTGGATGATCGTCTCGACGCCAGCGACGGCGGCTTCGAGTGTCTCGGGCTGTGTCGTATCGCCAGTGACCACCTCGACGCCCTGCTCTGGCAGTCTGCCCTTCGCTTTGTCGGGATTGCGCACCAGCCCGCGTGTCGCGATACCTTCTTTGCTGAGCAGTGAGACGATGCGGCTGCCACAGAAGCCCGCCGCGCCCGTGACCAGGATCATGTGAATGCTCCTTCCGTTGAGCGCTTGCCGATTGCCCAATTTGTGGTCGCTACAGCAGAGTATAGGGATTCAGATGAACTGGACGCAAAGCGGAATCGAGGCAACGCGCACGATGGTATACTAGCCAGGCGTCCGACGAAACGTAACGCATATTCGCGCCTGGAGTCGAATGCTGGCCGAAGGGAGGGCCTAGGTTGGCGACGCACATACCCCATCAAATTGTCGTCTATCCGAACCACGTCAAACTACTTGGATACGTGCTGACCTGTTCGTTGGCAGTAGCCGCTTTTCTGCTCGTTTGTCTCTTGCTTGCGAGTGGGACAAGCGCGCCGTCTCCACAACTGGGGGGTCTGGGCACAGTACTCGCTGTTATTGACATCGTCGGACGCATTCTCATTGGGGCCGTAATGCTGGCTTCGGCTCTGGTACTGGCGGTGGTCGTGGTGTGTATCATTTACAGAGTACTCATCCGCAAGCCGTCCGCGATAATAAATTCTGATGGCATCATTGACCAGTGTTCGCTGATTGCTGGTGGACTCGGATTGATTCGCTGGGACGAGATCGAGAACATTGCACTGTACGCATACAGAAAGAATCTGAAGTACTTCTGCGTGATAACGCATGATAAACGGACGCCAGCCAGCCCACTGATACGGCTGTTCCGGCGCTCCATCACACTATTTCTGGTGGATGGCGCCAACCTGCCACAGTGGCTACTCTCGACACCTGTGCAGGAGTTAGCAGCGGAGATCGAGTCCCGTTACCATGCCACCCTACTTGCCCACGAGATTGGTGTTGTCGATTGGCTGCCTTCTTCCGACGAATAGGGCTGCGCTTCATCGAGGAATGCGTGGTCTCCGTGCCGATATATGCTGGGCCGAGCGCACAATTTCAATTGTTGCGCCACACAAGAAGATCCAGGCCAGGACGCAATCGCCAGACTATGCTGGGTGAAGGAAGTCGGCGAGTATTTCGAGGCTATCTACCAGACGGGGGCCGGGGCGGCTGAAGTAGGCTGAGCCATCCACGATGTGAACGCGGTCGTGACGGACGCAGGGCAGGTCGCCGTAACCGGGCAGCGCTTCGAGGATGGGGAGATCCTCGCGGGTGCGTTCGGCGCTGAAGCCGCAGCAGGAGATCACCATCACCTCCGGCGCGAATGCCGCCACCTGCTCCCATTCAATCTGCTCGGCGGGCTGCCCCTCACGTCCAAGGGGATCATCTCCGCCCGCCAGCCGCACCAGTTCAGGATTCCAGTGGCCGCCGCAGAAGAGCGGATCGATCCATTCGAGGAACGCCACACGCGGACATTCCGCCGCCTGCGCCGCCGCCGACCGCGCCTGCTCGATACGCGCCTCCAGCGAGGTGACGAGCGTGCGGCTGGCCTTCAGGTGGTTGGTGGCTTCGCCCAGCATCTCGATATCGCCCAGCATATCGCTCAGCGAGACCGGCTCCAGATTGATGACTTCAGGGATATGGGGCAGGTCGCGGATGGCGTCGAGCACGTCTTCCATATCCACCGCGCAGACCGCGCAGAGCTGTTGCGTGAGAACCAGGTCGGGCTTCAACTCGGCCAGCAACTCGCGATCAATCGTGTAGAGCGAGTGCGCGTTGCTCGCAAGCTGCGCGCGCACGGCGGCGTCTATCTCACCGCTGGACATCTCGGGCTTGAGCCGCGAGCGCGTGATCTGCGGCTTGCCGAGCACAACCGAGGGATAGTCGCACTCGTGGGTCACGGCGACCAGCAGCTCAGACAACCCTAGCGCGCAGATGATTTCGGTGGCGCTGGGCAGCAGCGAGATAATACGCGGGGCGTGCAACATGGAACACCTCACAGGTACGCTATCGCGAACGAGCCAGCTATCCGCCGCCGCGTCTGGATGGCTCCAGGGGTAACACGGGTGATCAATTCGCGGTCATGACAATCTGTCTGGCCCAGCGCAGGACGACCCGCGCGTTATCCAGTAGTTGCTGCGCGGTGTCGGGGCCAACCGCGTCGTCAGCCAGCTCGGCAGGCAGATCATCCGTCAGGAAATTGGCTGGATGATAGGGCGTCAGCGTATCCAGGATATCCAGCAGGTCGGGCGGCGCGTTCACCAGCATACCCAGCGCGCGCAGGTCGTGATCGTAGGTGGCGCGCGCGTCGTGGCTGAGCACGTAGACCGCTTGCAGCGACTTCTCGGCCACCTGATTCGCCAGGTCGGCGCAGTTATAGTAGTTGGAGGCAGCCAGCGCCAGACCCGCGCTGGAGTGATCCTGCGCCGCCTCCGCCCAGATGCCCAGCGCCTCATCGAGACTCATGCGAACCGCCTCCTTACCGATATGATGTAAATGGGCGCTGAAATCCCTGGCGGCTGAAGCCGCAGCTAAGGGCTAACGCCGCAAAGTCCGCCTGCGCGGACTCCAGATCAGCATAGGCATTAGCTTGCTCTCTGGAGCCTGTGTAGGCAGGCTTTGCGGACGCGCTTGCGCGTCCCCTAGGCGCGACTTTAGTCGCCAGCCATCGTGGCGCGCGAACACATCACACCGCGACCACCTGCTCCATGTCAACTCGCCAGGTCGGCGGCCAGAATGGCAGGCAACTCGGCGATGGCGACGCGGCGCTGCGCCATGCTGTCGCGCTCGCGAATCGTCACCTGCTGATCCTCCAGGCTCTGGAAATCCACCGTGATGCAGTACGGCGTGCCGATCTCGTCCTGCCGCCGGTAGCGCTTGCCGATGTTGCCGCCGGTATCGTCGTACTGCGTCAGGCCCAGCCCGCGAATTGAATTGTGTACCTCGTGGGCCAGATTCACCAGCGGCTCCTTGCGGGAGAGCGGCATCACCGCCGCCTTCACCGGGGCCAGCTTCTTGCTCAGCCGCAAGACCACGCGCTTCTCCCCCTCGACGATCTCTTCGTCGTAGGCGTCGCAGAGGAAGGCGAGCGAGGTACGGTCGGCGCCCGCGGACGTCTCGATAATGAACGGCACATAGCGCCGCTGAGTGGCGTCATCGAAGTAGCTCAGGTCTTTGCCGCTGAACTCGATGTGCCGCCGCAGGTCGAAGTCCGTCCGGTCGTGAATGCCCTCGATCTCGCGCGGGCCGAACGGGAACTCGTAATAGACATCCACCGCCGCGCGGGCATAGTGCGCCAGTTCGTCGGGGCCGTGCGGATGGAAGGTGAGATGGTCGCGCTTTATGCCGAGATTGAGATACCACTGGAACCGCTGCTCACGCCAGTAGTCGAACCACTGCGTCTCGGACTCGGGGTCGATGAAAAACTGCATCTCCATCTGCTCGAACTCGCGCATGCGATAGGTGAAGTTGCCGGGGCTAATCTCGTTGCGGAACGCCTTGCCGATCTGCGCGATGCCAAAGGGCAGCTTCCGGCGCATGCTCTGCTGCACGTTCTCGAAGTTGACGTAGATGCCCTGCGCCGTCTCTGGCCGCAGATAGACCAGCCCGGCATCCTCTTCGATTGGCCCCATGTACGTCTTGAACATCAGGTTGAACTGGCGCGGCGCGGTGAGCGTGCCACGCTTGCCGCAGGTGGGGCAGACATCTGGGTCGCCGCTCATCTCCTCCACATGGTCGGCGCGGAACCGGCCCTTGCAGTTGGTGCAGTCCACCATCGGGTCGGTGAAGACATCCTCATGGCCAGATGCCTGCCAGACACGGCGCGCCATCAGGATGCTGGCGTCCAGGCCCACCACATCATCGCGCACGCGGGTCATTGTATCCCACCAGCTGCGCTTGACGTTGTTCTTGAACTCGACGCCGAGTGGGCCATAGTCGAAGACCGCGTTGATTCCGCCGTAGATTTCGCTGCTGGGGAAAATGTAACCGCGCCGTTTGCACAGCGAGATTATGTCCTGCATTCGGTCGTTGCTTGCGCTCTTATCCATACGTACCTTCCCCCGCTCCATCACAGCGATGAGCCACGGCTACCATGTGGCTATGCCTCGCCAGAGTGTCCTCGTGATCCTCGCTGGCAGAGACGCGATGCGCAAAAAAAGGAAGGCGGGGGAACTCGCCCCTGCCTTCGCGGCGTCTACTCTGCACAGCGACATAGCTGAACTGATGTCTGGCTGGGCCACACTTCAACGGAATTCTATCCCGTGCGGGGAGGGCTGTCAATGACGGTACCTGGCACGAATAGTGTTGCGTGAACCCGTATCTACGGTATAATGCGCGCGGCACTACCCGGCACATCAGGAGGCGTCCGGTGTTGAGCTTTGCTCTCACGCGCTGATCATCCTGAAACGAATTGCACCTCATTGTACTCATGCCCAGCCATCGCATAGCAGAACATGGATTCGCATCTTCACAAAGTTTATATGATCCACTTAAAACTAGGCACTCTCTGTTAGCCTACTCAAAAGGCCACGCATTTCAAGCTCCCTCTTATGGAGAAGATCTGCCATATCATAATCTTGATGTTGTAAGGCAATGTCTTTCTCGAACATAAGGGCTTCTAGCGCTTGCGGGATTGATAGTTTTTCGGCGTTTTCAGAGCTTCCAGAATTCTTAAGCGCTTCGATAACAGCTGCCCGCACCCTTTCGAGATTGACACCTAGAGCTTCCAGCACTCCAGCGGCGATGCCCTCACCCTCCCGCACCATTCCCAAGAGCAAATGCTCGGTACCAACGTAGTGATGGTTCAGTCGCCGTGCCTCATCAACTGCAAGCTGGAGTATTGTTTTGGAGCGTGGCGTCAACCCTATCTGGCTCGATTCAACATGGTCGCCACGCCCAATGATAAATTCGACAGCACTACGCACCTTGCCAAGTTCGATTCCCAACTTGGCCAATACCCTGCCAGCTACTCCGTTGCCTTCACGTACCAGTCCTAGCAATAGATGTTCGGACCCAATGTAGTTATGCTCGAAGCGCCGCGCTTCATTCTCTGCCAGGTGCAACACAGAGT
This sequence comes from uncultured Chloroflexia bacterium, assembly GCA_963718915.1. Classification (GTDB taxonomy): domain Bacteria; phylum Chloroflexota; class Ktedonobacteria; order Ktedonobacterales; family JADMIN01; genus DAHUXT01. The sequence goes on from CAVRAI010000001.1 coordinate 393,613, forward strand.
GAGCACGCTCAGTAAAAAAGTCTAATTTGTCAATATCACCAGGCGTACGGTATGATTCAAACGACATGTCTGGCAAGCTTCTCTTCATTAACAGTGATTTGCCAGCAATCCCATCTTCCGCTTGCCGTTTCCATCCCTGCCATTCGACACTTGTGGCATCGAATTGGACCCCACGCTGACAGACTTTCAACGCTTTGTCCCATTGGCCGAGCGCGAGTAACCACTGCACCTGTTCTCGCAAGATTTGTTCGCGCTTCTCTCGTCCATGGGTGCAGACATAGGCATTCTCCCAGGCCAATTGGGCTGCTTCAATATCTGGTGCGTCCTGGGCCATCAGCCATCGTGCCAATATTTGCCAGTAATCGCCCCTGAATTCATTTATTTCTAGCGCGTGCCGCAGATTCGCAAGCGCATTTTGCTGTTCGCCAAGCCTATATTGGGCTTGAGCCAATTCTGCATAAATGCGCTCATCGCGCGTGTTATCAGAAAATACGAGCGCCCTTTGCGCAAAGAGCATTACATCGTGCCACAGTTCCTGGTGAAAAGCCTCATGCACCTCATTGGCCAATGCAAGTGAACGTTCTGCCTGAGGGGCTAGTGCTAATGCATCTTTATCAGTTGCGCGCTCTGAAGCGGTTCCACTAATTACGCGTCCTGAGCTCTGCCAGTGAGCTTCCAGGATGTCTGGCGGCTGTTCTGGTGAGAGATCCACCTGTTGGAATAGATGCAGGAACGAGGAAAGTCTGCTGATGTCGGTCCGTGTCAGGGTTGGATCAATACTTATAGGGATAATGCGATGAGTACGGACCGAAAAGGTTAGATCAAGCGCGAGGCGTGTTTCTGCGCGAACCCAGGTCGCCACGACACTATGTTTAGAGAGGACAAGAAGAAAGATTGGACGACCCTCCAACTCCGTCTGTATACGGTCGAGCCAATCATCTCCGCTCTGCAGTTGCTCGCGGTCATAGAATGCGTCCATGCCCATAGTCGCTGTAAGCCACGTGTAAAGACGTTCACAAAAAGGGGTATCGAAATGCGAGTGGCTAATGAAGATTTTTTCCCCTGCCATGGATAAATCCCTTCAGAACGCTTTTGCGGTTCATGGCAATTGTAACTCTAGTAGCTTCCTACGTCAAACATGCATTAATCACTTTTTGGAAGATGGTTGGCTACCTAATCTGCATAAGTCTCTTGGGACAGGAGGTGCCGCATCGTGAAGACTGGCAGCGTAAAACCTAACTTGCCTTTGTACGACAAGGCTGTGCAGCTGGCACGAATAGTGTTGCATGGATGCGCATGTACGGTATAATGCGCGCGGCACTACCCGGCACATCAGGAGGCGTCCGGTGAACGGGGCATGCGGGGACACGCGGGGGCGCGTGAAGAAAAGGCAGGGGCATGGGCGAGGATACAGAACAACGCGATGTCATGGTCGAACCGGAAGAGACGCCCAGAGAGAGCAAGAACCCATCGTCGCCCACCGCATCGGATCAGGCGGCTGATGAGCCGCGACTGGTGCGGCGAATCGCTCCGTGGGCGATGGCGGTCATCGCGCTGATCCTCGTCGGTATGCTGGCGTTGCTCTTCGCGGACACACACTCGACCGACGCCGCCGTGCGCCTAACGCCGACCGCCACGCCCGCGCCGACGATTACCCCCGCGCCGACGGCGACGCCAGAGCCAATCGATGGCTTCCAATTCTATCGCGATCCCGCGAGCCACTTTATCATCCAGTATCCCCTGAACTGGGAGGTCTCCTCCGATAACACGAGCCAGGGCATCGAGTTTTGCGACGACTGCACGAATCCCGGCTATATCGTTCAGGTCAACACGCCGAGCAATCTGGGCGATGTTGGGCCGCCACCCAACCAGAGCTCCGCCGCCGACTGGGTGACCTATGCGTTGAATGGACTCGCCTCGCATCTACAATCCGGCACCCTGACGGTGCAAGGCCCACAGCAGGCCATCGTGATCGGCGGGGTGGTCTGGCAGAGCGGCGGCGCGACGGTCTCTGACAGCAGTGGCGGCGCGCGCTTCCGGGTGCAGGTCTATGCGACGGTCTATGAAGGGAAGCCCTACATTCTGGTACTCTCTACCACAGAGGATCGCTTCACCGCCGGAACCATTCAGTTCTTTGGGCCAATGCTGCAGAGCTTCGAGTTTATTCCGCAGACGCCGTAGCCTCGGTATGTCCCGCTAGAGGAGCCAGATTCGCCATGGCATTTACCCCACGCCGTCGCGCCGACGCCGCGCCCGGAGCGCAGTCCGCTGAGCCAAACGAGCCAAATGAGCCAGCCGGGACAACGGGCAACACGAAGAGCATAGCCACCACCGCTGTGCGTCCCGTTGCCATGCTGCCGTTGCGCATCCTCGTCTTCGTCGGCGGCATGGTCTCTATGCTGCTGGAGATGTCGGCCTCGCGGCTGCTCGCGCCCTATTTTGGGACGTCGCTCTTTATCTGGGCCAACCTGATTGGACTGGTGCTGATCTACCTCTCGGCGGGCTACTTCGTCGGCGGCAGGCTGGCGGACCGCTACCCCAGCATGCGGCTGCTCTCGATTCTGACGACCATCGCCGCGTTGGCGACTGGACTGATCCCGTTCATTAGCAAGCCCGTCCTCGACTGGTCCATCAGCGGGATGACCGAGGTCAACGCCAGCGTCTTCTATAGCTCGCTGGTGGCGGTCATTCTGCTCTTCGGCGTGCCGATTACGCTGCTGGGCATGGTCTCGCCATTCGCCGTTCGCCTGAGTACTCGCTCCGTCGGCAGCACCGGGCGCAGCGCGGGCGGCCTCTATGCGCTCTCCACCGTCGGCAGCATCGTCGGCACCTTCCTGCCGGTGCTACTCCTCATCCCCCACATCGGCGTCAAACGCACGATTATCACTGGCTGCGTCGCGCTGCTGGCGGCCTCGCTCTACGGCCTGCGCTTCTGGGAGCGTATCGGCGCCGCTATACCCGGCGTCATTCTGCTCCTGCCGCTCTTGCTGCCGCAGGTGGCCCCGCTGGGCGCGCTCAAGACAACGCCGGGCATGATCTTTTCGCAGGAGTCGTTCTACAACTACATCCAGGTAGTGCAGACAGCCGACGGCACGCGCCAGCTCGTGCTCAACGAGGGCGAGGCGATCCATTCCGTCTATAACCCCAATCACATTCTGACCGGCTGGTACTGGGACTATTTCTTGGCCATGCCCTATTTCAATCAGGGCGAGAACGCGGGCAAGGTCAAGCGTGTCGCCATCATCGGGCTGGCGGCGGGCACAATCGCGCGCCAGTTCACCGCCGTCTATGGCCCCGTGCCAATCGATGGCGTCGAGATCGATCCGGCGATTGTGGATGTGGGACGCCGCTACTTCGATATGACCGAGCCAAACCTGCATGTCCATACCGATGATGGCCGCACCTTCATGCGCGTCACGCATAACACCTACGATGTGGTGGCGATTGACGCTTTTCAGCAGCCCTATATCCCCTTCCAGCTGACGACCAAAGAGTTCTTCGAGGAGGTGCGCGCGCATATGTCGCCAACCGGCGTCCTCGTCCTGAACACTGGCCACACCCGCACGGATTACCGGCTGGCGCAGGCGTTTATCAATACGCTGAGCCAGGTCTTCCCCAGCGTCTATGCCTTCGATGTGCCAGACACCTTCAATACCGAGATCGTTGCGACAAATAGCCCTACCACTCTCACCACATTCCGTGATAACCTTAGCCGGGTCCCGTCAAGCTCACTCCTTGGTCGAGTCGCGGCGGAGGTGTTGCCTGTGGCGCGTGTGGCAAAGGCGGAGCCGGGCGGCATCGTCTTCACCGACGATCAGGCGCCCGTCGAGCAGTTGACGGACCAGTTGATTCTGAACTATATCCAGCAGGGCGGGTAAGGAGCAGGCGGCGCATGAGCGTTATGGCGATTGTCGGCGCACAGTGGGGCGACGAGGGCAAGGGCAAGATCATCGACGAGCTAGCCGACCGGGCGGCATATGTCGCGCGCTATCAGGGCGGCGGCAACGCGGGCCATCGCGTGCTCCACGGCGAGAAGGAGTTCGCATTCCATCTGGTGCCCGCGGGCATTCTGCACGATGGCGTCACCTGTATCATCGGCAACGGCGTCGTGGTGGATCCGCGCGGGCTGCTCAAGGAGATGGATGACCTGCGCCAGCTTGGCGTTGACCTGACGCGGCTGTTCATCAGCGAGCGCGCCCATGTCGTCATGCCCTATCACTTCACGCTGGATCGCCTGGAGGAAGAGAGCCGCGGCGCCGAACGCATCGGCACAGTGCTGCGGGGCATCGGTCCCGCCTATGTCGATAAATACGCGCGCAACGGCATCCGCATGGCTGACCTGCTGGATGTTGACGCCTTTCGCTCCAAGCTCTCCGCCGTCCTCGACCAGAAGAACCGGCTGATTACACAGATTTATGGCCAGCAGCCGCTCTCGCTCGAAGAGATCCACACCGAGTACGTCGGCTACGCGCAGCAGCTTCGCCCGTACATCACCGATACGCAGGCGATGCTCCAGTCGGCCTACGAGCAGGGCAAGCCGATCCTGCTGGAGGGCGCTCAGGGCGCACTGCTGGATGTGGACTTCGGCACCTATCCGTTCGTGACCTCCTCCTCGACCATCGCGGGCAACGCCTCGACCGGCTCCGGTCTCTCGCCGCGCTGCATCGAGCATGTGTTGGGCGTCTATAAGGCGTATATCACCCGCGTCGGCAGTGGGCCAATGCCTACCGAACTCTTCGACGATGACGGCGACAAGCTCCGTGAGTCCGGACACGAGTATGGGACGACGACGGGACGCCCGCGCCGCTGCGGCTGGTTCGACGCTGTGGCGGGCCGCTTCGTCGCCAAGCTCAACGGCTTCGACGGCATGGCGATCATGAAGCTGGACGTGCTCGACGACTTCGACACGATCCGCATCGCGACATCCTATCGCATGGGCGACCGCGAGCTACACGCGCCCCCCGCCAATCTGAACGATCTAGCCGCCTGCGAGCCGGTCTACGAGGAGTGGCCCGGCTGGAAGACCTCGACCGCTGGCGCGACGACGATGGACGAGCTACCCGAGGCCGCCCGCCGCTATCTCCACCGCCTGGAAGAGTTGCTCGATACGCCGCTGACGCTGGTCTCGGTCGGCCCAGGTCGCGGCCAGACGATCCACCTCCGCGAACTGAGTTTGTAGGGAGTGCCCTCTCCGCCAGCCCCTCCGCGCGTCGGGGAGGAGAGCCAGATACACCTCTTGGGGCGAATAGCATGTCACACGATAGATAGGAACGCGCAAATGATGGAGTCGCTTTCCCAGGTCGTGTTGCTCGTTGATATGCCAGAGCATCGATTGCGCGTAGGTGACGTGGGCGTTGTGGTTGATGTGCATCCGGGCACACCTGCAACGGGTAATGTCGCAGGCTATAGCGTCGAGTTCGTTACCATGAGTGGGGAAACGATGGCAGTACTCGAACTTGAAGAAACACAGATACGCCCTGTCCGCTCAACCGATATTGCCCATGTGCGCGAGCTTGCCAGCGCCTCGTAAAGCGTACCCGATAAGGAAAACCTGTGACGCCCAACGCCTATTCTTCGCTATGGTTTCGCCTCTTCATGCCCTTGCAGACAGACGAATCCACCGAGAAGGATGTTGCCTTTCTCGCCCGCCAGCTCCCGCTCCCGCGCTATGTGCGTCTGCTAGACCTCTGCTGCGGATATGGGCGTCATGCGCTGCGGCTGGCGGAACGTGGCTATCAAATGACAGGGCTGGATCGCGACCCGGAGGCCACCGCCGAGGCTGAGCGCCGCACGCGCGCGGCAAATCAGCAGGTGACATATCTCGTCGGCGATATGCGCGAGGTAGGCGAATTACCCGGAACGTTCGACGGGGTCATCAACATGTGGCAGAGCCTGCCCTATTTCGATGAGGCAACCAATGCCGAGGTGCTGCGCCAGGTACGCGGCAAGCTGACGCCAGGCGGGCGCTTCATCGTGGATATCTACAATCGCGAGTACTTCGAGCGCAACCAGGGCCAGCGACGCCAGGAGATCGACGGGACGGTAGTCGAATCCGACGGATATATGCAGGGCAATCGCTGGCACTCCGTGCTGACCTATCGCGATGCGGCTGGCGCAGTCATCGGCGGCGATCACATGGAGTGGCAGATGTTTACCCCGGACGAGTTCGTAGCCCTGGCGTCCGAATGTGACTTTACCTCGCGGTTGGCCTGCGCCTGGGCGGATGAGAACATCGCGCCAACCCCAGATGTCGCGCGGATGCAGGTCGTCCTTGAGCGCGTCTAATACCGAACCTGGGTGGATTGCCGTCATACGGCGGCAGACCGTAGCGTGGACGCTCCGGCGCTCCGCCTCTCTGGTTTAATCGTCAGGGCCTTGCGCTCTCTCAGGCTCCGGCACGCTCCTCACAGACAACGGCCCAGCCGGACACGGCATTATTTTGGGTTCACCCGCCTCAACTGAAGATCCCACATATGCATAATGGCGGGAACGGAATCTGCGAACAGACAACTGGTGAGCCCGCTAAGGTTGTGTGTCCACTAAGGTCACTGCTCAGCGGGAACTCCGCACGATTGGGGTAAGCATGGCTACGAGCGCACGGCCCACGGGAACGGGGCTGACCCAAGCTGACGGCATGCGGGAGGCGCCGTTTGCGTCGTCGTGGCGGCGCGCGCACTTGTCGGTGGACGAGCGCGTAGCCAGAGGCCACGCTGCGCGCCGGGAGGCGCCACGGTCCGAGCATGGCCGGTGGAAGGCGGCGCCGAATCGCCCAGACCCGGTGGCGCTGCTGGAGGAGCAAGCGGCGACCCGAGTGCCGGAGCTAGCGCCGATCCGGTACGGGCGGATGCTGGTCTCGCCGTTCACCTTCTACCGAGGGGCGGCGGCAATCATGGCAGCCGACCTGGCGTCCACCCCGGTCGCGGGAATCACCGTGCAGCTATGCGGAGATGCGCACCTGTCGAACTTCGGGGTATTCGGCACCCCGGAGCGGCAGCTGATCTTCGACATCAACGATTTTGACGAGACCCTGCCCGGCCCGTGGGAGTGGGACGTCAAGCGGATGGCGGCCAGCTTCGAAATCATGGGTCGGTTTCGCGGTTTCTCCTCGGCTGACCGGCGTGTGATCGTCACCGCCGGGGTGCAAGAGTACCGGGAGCGGATGCGCCGGGCCGCCGGGATGGGCACGCTGGACGCCTGGTATGACCATCTCGAAGCTGAGGTGCTGCTCAACCTGACCCGTCAGCAGGTTCGCCTCAAGCATCTGGACAAAAAGTCCGCGCAGCAGGCGGAAAAGTATGTGGCCAAGGCCTATACCCGTGACAGCACCCAGGTGCTGGCCAGGCGGGCATCCAAGGTCGGCGGTGACCTGCGGATAGTAGCTGACCCGCCGCTGATCATCCCCATCGAAGACATGATCGTGGCTGGGACCGAGTGGGAGGACCCGGTTCCGCTGATCAAGAAACTGCTCGCCACCTACCGGCGCACCCTCGGCAGCCAGGGTCATCCGCTGGAAGAGTTCCGTTACGTGCACGCCGCGCGCAAGGTGGTCGGCGTGGGCAGTGTCGGTACCCGCTGCTACATCCTGCTGCTCATCGGCCGCGACGAGGACGACCCGCTGTTCTTGCAGGTGAAAGAGGCGCAGGCCTCGGTGCTGGAGGCGTATGCAGGCCGCAGTACCTATCCCCACCACGGCCAGCGGGTGGTGATGGGCCAGCAGTTGATGCAGGCGGCCACCGACATTTTCCTCGGCTGGCAGCGGATCAAAGGCATTGACGGCGTGGCCCGTGACTATTACGTGCGCCAGTTCCATGACTGGAAAGGTGGCATCGACGTGGAGCGAATCACCGTACCTGGCTCCACGCAATACGCGCGGTTTTGCGGGGCGACGCTGGCCAGGGCGCACGCCCGCTGGGGCGACCGGATCGCGATCGCGTCCTACCTCGGCAAGGGCGATATGTTCGACCGGGCCATCGCCGAGTTCTCCGTCGCGTACGCCGACCAAAACGAACGCGACTACCAGATGTTCGCAGAGGCCGTGAACTCCGGGCGGCTGATTGCTCAAACTGGCGTGTAGAGAGACCCGCGGTTGTGGGAGGCTGTCGTCCCCGCGCACAGCAGGATTCATACCTGTCTCAGACAACCTCTAATATGCGCTGCTACGTCCCTGCGTAGTTAATACACCGCATAGCCGCCGACGACCGCGCGGTGATAGCCCTCGTGCGGCAGAGTGTGGCTTTGCCTCGCGACTGATCTGCGCCTGGGCGGATGAGGCCATTCCGCCATCCCCAGATGTCGCGCGGATGCAGGTTGTCCTTGAGCGAACCTAATGTGGTTTTACCATGTACGACGGACACGGGAATTGCGGTGGGGTGAGCAGGCCGTAGCGTGAACGCTCCGGCGAATTTCCCGGCCTCTCTGGCCCATGTGCTGGCAGGTCCCGGCAGGCCCACCCCAGCACGCTGTTCGGGGTTATTTCTAAAACCACATAAGGCGCAGGAACACAGCTCACATGCGCGAGCTTGCCAGCGCCTCGTACGCCGTGACCGTCGTGGATTGGGCCGTAATTACGAAGTCGTCCTGTGCGAACATCTCAAGGGAAAGTCTTGCTCGCGCAGTGGGTCATCTCTGTGCTTGCGAAGCCTACGCCTCCATCTTGCACGCTATGGCGCCTGATGCTACACTGGCAGGGCAGCCAGACGGATTAGGCGCGCATTCGTAACAGAGAGGCGGTGGCCAGAGCCATGAGCGCATTTCATACGACCTTCGTCAGCCATGCCCACGTCGATAACGACCTCTGCGACCGCTTCGTCGCCGCATTGCGGGCACGCGGGATAGACATCTGGTATGACCGCAACAACGCCCAGGCGGGCCATTTCCTCGACCGGGAGATCGAGCAGCAACTGAAGCAGCGCTCCGCCTTCGTCCTGCTGATGACGCAGCAGGCGCTCGACTCCTTCTGGGTGCAACAGGAGCTAGACGCCTATCGCGGGCTGATGGCGCAAGATCGCGCGCGTCTGCTGTTGCCCGTGCGCATCGGCCCCTGCCAGGTGACGCCGTTTCTCAATGCCCTGCTCTGGATCGACGCGCTGGCGATGCCCTTCGACCAGGCGCTAGACGAGATCGCCGCCGCGCTGATGGTGCAGGGCGCTCCATCGGCTCAGCCGCCCGTTGTCACACCACCGCCCCGCGATAGCTTGCCGCCGCTCGGCCCTGCGCCCGCGCCTGCGAATAGCGCGCCCGCGCTGCATCTCACCCCCATGTCGCTTTATAATCTCGGCTTTCGTGGCTACCGCGTGAACGGCGTCGAGTGCATCCTGCCACCGCTCTGCCCGGTACCCGGTGGCGTCTTCACGATGGGCAGCGACAAAACCCGTGACCAAGCGGCGTTTGACGGGGAGACGCCACAATATCCCGTCGAGGTGGATGGCTTCGCCATTGGCCAGCATCCCGTCACCGTCGCCGAGTACGCCTGCGCCGTGCGCGCCAAAGCGGTACGCGAGCCATCGAAAGTCGCCCACCCTGATGTGGATTGGACGAAGCAGCAGACACACCCCGATCACCCGGTGGTCTGCGTCTGGTGGAAAGATGTGCTTGCCTATGCGCAGTGGCTGGCCAAGACGACAGGGCAGCGCTGGCGACTGCCGAGTGAGGCGGAGTGGGAGAAGGCGGCGCGTGGGGATGACGGGCGTATCTATCCCTGGGGCGACACCTTCGACAAGGTTCGCTGCAACACCAGCGAAAGCGACATCAGAACGACGACGCCCGTAGGCAGCTACCCCAGTGGCGAGAGTCCGTATCACGTCCAGGATATGACTGGCAACGTCTGGGAGTGGACGAGTACGCTGTATCAGCCGTATCCCTACCGTAAAAACGATGGGAGAGAGAATCCAAATTCCATTGATAGTCGAGTGCTGCGTGGCAGTTCGTGGGTCGGCTACCAACAGAACATGCGCGCAGCCTATCGCCTCCTCGGCCGACCCGCCTTCCTCCACGTCTACAGCATTGGGGTTCGTCTGGCGGTCTCGGCGCCTGGTTCAGCATAAGGGCGCGAACCTCACCCCCGTCCCCTCTCCTGTGGGAGAGGGGAGCCAGAATCTACCCCGTGTAATAGTAGATGACATACCCGCCGACGACTGCGCGGGTATAGCCCTCGTGTGGCAGCCCCGCAGCCTCCGCAAGTTGGGCGAATTGGCGATCCTGCACGCTGCCGAGCGTCAGCAGATAGGCGGGATGAGGCGTCCATGCAAGCTCATCCACCCACGGCTGATAGCGGTTGGCGTTGAGCGTCAGATTCGGCTGACCGACCTCGCCACGAATCGCGCAGTACAGCCGCTCGTCCACCTCGAAGGCGACACGATAGCATGCCCAGTAGTCGTTGGTGTAGTAGGCCGTGACCTGATGGGCGTCGAAGAAGGCAATGATCGGGCGATCCACCGGCACAATCGGCTGAGCAAAGCGCGTGGCGTCGCCAGAATAGGCCAGCGTCTGCGCGCCACCATAGAGGCTGCTCGCCAGCATCCACACCAGCCCCAGCGCCGCTATAGCTGGGACGATCCAGCGTTTCCTTAAGGCGACCTTGCCAGTTGAATGCAATGTTGTGCTGCGGCCCCTCCCCTCATAGGGGAGGGGGTAGGGGGAGAGGTTCTTCGCCGCTGACCACAACACGCCGACGAAGAGCGGCGTCGCCAGATAGAGCGGCAGCAGATAGCGCGCCGAGGTGAATTGGAAGTTGGCGGCGTCACGGCTGGTGAGGAAGAGCGCCAGCGTCAGCAGCGCGATGCCCAGCAGCATCGCCCGCAGCCAGCGCCGCGCATTTGCCTCAGTATTCGATTGCGCCGCCAGGCGCGCCACCTCGCCCTCTCCGGCCGATTGGATGCGCATGCCGCGTCGAGCCAGCCAGTCGCGCACGACGGCCAGTTGCGGCGTCAGTCGCAGCCAGAGCCAGAGCCAGCGTCCAAGCTGCCAGGCGACCACACCCAGCAGGAAGAGCGCGCCCAGCGAGATCATCACGTTCGGCGCCTGACACGCCAGATCGTTTCCGGCGGTGGAACGAGCCATTGCGGGCGGGTAGGAGTCCCAGATGTTGCCCTGGGTGATACAGACCTGTGGGCTGCCCGCCACCACTGGTAGCCCGGCGGTGAGCGCCCCGGAGGACTGGAGCAGCACGCCCGAAGGATTGCTCTGGTGCGAAAGCTGTTTGTAGGTGGCGTTGCCGGTCGCGAGATTGAAGCTGATGTAGGGCCACGCGCCGAGCAGCATCCCTACCACCAGCGCCACCCCGGCCAGCGAGAGCAGCTCGCGCCAGCGTCCGATGAGCAGCGCGCCCGCCGCCACCAGCAGAATCGGCGCGATCAGCATATCTGACCAGAGGCCCACCCCGGCGAGCACGCCGAGCGCCGCATAGAACGCGATGCAGCGGAGCCAGCCCGCGCGGCTCGTCGGGCGTGTATAGGGCAGCCGCAGCCGCGACCAGACACCGAGCAGAATCAGCCCGCCAAGCAACAGCAGCTCCTGATAGCCGCCAATCGGCGCCAGTTGTCGCAGCGTGAAGATCGGCGGGCTGATGACCAGCCACGCGAGCGCCAGCAATCCCACCGTCGGCCCGTAGGCGGCGCGCCCAATCCAGTAGACGGTGGCGAGGAAGCCGAGCGTCAGCAGCAGCGCGCTCAGTCCCAGCACGAAGGTGGATGAGCCAAAGAGCGCGAAGAGCAGCGCGGCGAAATAGGCCTCGAACGGCCCCATGTAGTTCTGGCCCCAGAAGAAGGTGGGACGCTCGCCGTGCAGGATATGGCGCGCCATCAGCCCAATGACCGCTTCATCGCTATCGAGCGCGGGCCAGCCACGCGCCAGCAGGATCAGGCGATAGATGGCCGCCAGCGCGAGCAGGAGCAGCGCCACGCGCCCCGGCGTCAGCGCGCGCATTGTGGTGCGCAGCAGCCCGCCAGATTGCTTGCCCGGTGCGGCTCGTGATTCGGTCGTCGCGCTCATGCCCATCCTGTCGAGATTCTGCGGCTATCGTAATTTCAATATCTCTCAACCTCTTGTACTCCCTCTCCTCGTGGGAGAGGGGGCCAGGGGGTGAGGTCATCCCGTTATTGTACCCCCATACGCGGGCCAGCTCAGTAATAGATGGTACGGGTGCGGTGATAGGGGACGCCATCGGGCGGCGCGGCCTGGCTTTCGAGCCAGATACGATAGTCAATCGCGCTGGCCGTCTGCTGGATGCCCACGCGCGCCAGCGCCCGACGCAGCAGCTCGACCGCCCAGACCGTCGCGGCGCGTATCTCCACCTCGGCGTCCGCGCCCGGATGGAATCAGCGTGTAGCTCTCGATCAACTCGGCCAGCTCCGGCTCGTAGACCAGCACGCCCTCGCGCCGTAGCATCTGCGGCAGCTTATAGTCCGCGAAGGCGGTCAGCCGCTCGATGCCACGGAGCGCGCGCCAGTTGTTGCCACCGAAGGCCGTGTGGATATCGGCGACACATATCTGCGCGCGTTTGAGAAATGGCACGGATTGCTCGTTCCACTCGGCCACATCGGCAAAGGATGAGAAATCGCGCGCCAGCAGCAGCGCCAGCGCCACCGCGTCCCAATTCGCCGCCGCGAAGACGTGGCTCATATGGCCATCGTAGCGCTCACCCAGCACCTGCCCCACCTCACGCGCATTGGCCAGCCGCTCCACGAAGAGCGGGATGGTTGGGTAGCCCGGCGCTGGCCGCAAGACCTCCGCAAGCTGCTCGGCGGTGAGGTCCGCCAGAAAGGCCGCGTCGGCGAGCGGTACGCCGTCCTCCATGGCGCGCGTGCAGGCCGCCGCCAGCGCGTAATAGCCGTCCCACGTTTGCCCGCGCCACTCGACCGACCAGCGCGGTTCGCCCGGCTCGCCCCAGAAACAGAAGTTGAGCGCGTCCACCAGCAGCATCCAATTCGCCGTGCGCTCCGTGCCGTCGTTGAAGTGCATCGCCGCGAAATCTGCCGCGACCGCTGGCCACGGCTGCCTGACCCAGCGCTCGGCCAACCGTTCGGCAGCGTCGGCGTCGAGCGTCACTAGCGTCCCCTCGCGCACGACGGACGCCGTTCCGGTCAGCACGCCGAGGTCGTCGTTGTCTGGGACTGCGAGCGTCAGGTTCGGCGGAGCTATTGACATGGTGTTCCTTTGAGCAAGCCGACGGTTGAATACCATCCGCATCGAGTTCGCACGATAGTGTATGAAGTACTTACTCCTGGGGCTGTCTGGCAGCTGCTTCAGGCATTGAACGGATCCGCGCCGCCTGCTCCACCTGCAAGCGATAGCCATCCTTGAGAAAATCGTACAGGAATTGCAGCTCGCTATCACTGAAGCGTGCGAGATGCTCCATGCCCATGCGTCCAATTGGGCCATAGACGGCCTCGATACCTTCCCAGGCCTCGGACGTCGCCTCAACGAGTATAGCGCGTCGGTCTCCGTTGGCCCGAGTGCGCTGGACATATCCAACGCGTTCGAGTCGATCAATGGCCACTGTTGTGGCGCCAGGGCTGAGTCCAGCCGCGCTAGCCAGACGTCCGGCGTTCATCGGCCCGTGGCTATACAGAAGCCCCAGCAGGCGCAGATCAGTACGGTTGATCCCCAGATGCGCCGCCGCCGCCTCATCGACGAGAGCCGTCGCGCTTTGGAGCTGGGCAATCGCCTGCGCCACCTCTCCGAGTAGAGCTTCACGTGCTTTCATTGTCACCCAGATATTTTTATGGTAAAAACATATCACTGTCAAAACAAATGCTGCCCGCGTGTGCTCCTTCAGTATAGCGCAACACGCCTCTATCGTCTTGGGCCGGGCAGCACTACAGCAGAAGGGATATCTCCTATGGCGCCCACGAGCGCTCACAATTTGCTCCCGCGCTGGCTCAAGTCTGCCAACCGTCTCGTCATGATGCTTCAGCGTCTGGGCCTGCCAACTGGCACTATCTATGTGCTGACGGTTCCAGGCCGCACGTCCGGGAATCTGCGAAGCACGCCCGTTTCCGCGCTCACGGTGGACAACAGGCAATATATCGTCGGGGGAATGGCCGACATGGACTGGGTGCGGAATGTCCGCGCGGCAGGATGGGGCATACTCGCGAGTCGCCGCAGGCGCGAGCGCGTTACCCTGATCGAGCTACCCCCACAAGAGCGCGCGCCGATTCTGCACGAATTTCCACGACTGGTCCCAGGAGGAGTGCCTTTTTTCCGGCGACTCTATAGCCTCCCCGATGACCGAGCGGCCTTGCCCGATGCGTTTGCTGGCCTGGCGGATCGCGCGACCGTTTTCCGGGTCGAGCATGCCGAGCCAGCGCGGGAATAACGCGGCGCGATTCATGCGGGTGCTGCTCGTGGTCGCGGTCATCAATCCGCCGCCATCGTATGGTACAATGCCCGTCATTGGCGCTGTCAACGGCGATAGCGCTTCATCTCCTCACTTTGAAGGAGGCTTGCTATGCTCGCGCGCGACATCATGACCCGCCAGGTTATCAGCATTTCCCCAACCACCGCTCTGCAGGAGATAGCGGACCTGCTCGCGGAATACCGCATCAGTGGCGTCCCGGTGGTCGATGACAAGGGCCATCTCCTGGGATTAGTGACCGAGGCCGACCTCATCAGCAAGCGTGGCGCGACCGCCGCCGACATCCTGAGCAGCCGCGTCGTCACGGTGCGGGAGACGACGCCCGTGGACGAGATCGCGCAGATTCTCACCAGCAATCGTTTCAAGCGCGTGCCGGTCGTGCGCGAAGACAGGGTGGTTGGCATCGTCAGCCGCGCCGACATCGTGCGCATGATGGCCAGCCGCTGGGCTTGTGATGTCTGCGGCGCGATTCAGCACGGGCGTATGCCCACGGTCTGTGAGAGCTGCGGCGCCGATGGCAGCCACTTCGAGCGCGAACTCGACCCGCGCCCAGAGGTCACCCAGCACCAGTAAAATCAACAGTGAGAGTAGCAGAGGAAGCGCTCTCAACCACTCCCGCAGTCCCCTCTCCCACAAGGAGAGGGGGTGGCCGCAGGCCGGGGGTGAGGTCCGACGACACGGACATCTATCCCCATAGACCCCCACAACTTGACGGGAAGAGTAGCCAAAACAGGCAGACATCCCGGCTATATTCTTGTGCCTGCTTCCTCTCATCGGGTACAATGGCATCCGTCTCAAACTAGATTTCTGGCTATTATCGCATGGCTGCCGAACCGCTGCCCGCCCTCATTGGCAGGCGGGTGGCCGCTGGCGCAGCCAGGAACGATAGCGCGCCGCACTCATCGCATGCAAACGACATACTAAAACAGTAGATGACATCGCACGACTGCATAGTCAAGCATAGTCAAACATACACAAGGACAAAGGGGGCGATTGCCAGTGACGACACGGGTATTTGCGATCGCGAATCAAAAGGGTGGCGTAGGCAAGACCACCTCGACGATAAATCTGGGGGCATATCTGGCGAAAGCGGGCCGCAGAACGCTCATCATCGACCTTGACCCACAGTCCAACACGACGACCGGCCTCGGCGTGGATTCTCACGCGGTTGGAACCTCCATCTACGAGGTGCTCGTAGATGTGAGCGTTAACCCCGCCGATGTCATCCGCAAGGAGATCCGCCCCAACCTCGCGCTCCTCCCGGCCAAGGTCGATCTCTACGCCGCCGATATCGAACTGGTCTATCTGGATAACCGTGAGTACCGGATGCGGCATATCCTCGACCAGATCCGCGACGACTACGAGTTCATCTTGATCGACTGTCCACCGTCGCTCGGCCTACTGACCGTGAACGCGCTGACCGCCGCCGATGGGGTAATTCTGCCCCTCCAATGCGAATACTTCGCCCTCGAAGGTATGCAACAGTTGCTCAATACCATTCGGCTGGTGCGCGACCGCCTGAACAACAAGGTGATGTTGTTTGGCGTGGTGCTGACGATGTTTGACTCGCGGACCAACCTCGCCACAGAGGTGGTCAATGAGGTCAGCCAGCACTTCCCCAAGGAGAAGTTCGAAACACTGATCCCGCGCAACGTGCGGCTTTCGGAGGCGCCAAGCTTTGGCCTCACTGTGCTGGAGCACGATCCGCGCTCTCCGGGCGCGCTGGCCTATCAGAAACTGGCAGAGGAAGTAATCGCTCGCGCAGAAATCATGGAGTCGCTCTATGCCTAAACAACGATTCGGTCTCGGTCGTGGCCTGGATGCGCTGATTCCCGGCGCCAGCCTCGCCGATGTCGCGCCCCTCTCGGAAGATACGCCGCTCGATTCGAGCCTCTCGCCCTCGTCGGTCTTTGAGGCGCCGATAGACGCCATCTCGCCGAACCCACAGCAGCCACGCGCCGTGGTGGATGACGATCCGCAACTGCGCGAACTGGCCGCCTCGATCCGCGAGTATGGGCTGCTCCAGCCGTTGCTGGTGACGATCAGCGGGCAGGACGACCACGGTCCGCTCTTCCAGCTGATCGCGGGCGAGCGCCGCTGGCGGGCCGCGCGACTGGCGGAACTGCGGATGGTTCCGGTGGTGATTCGCGAGGCAACGCCGCAACTGATGCTGGAGATGGCGCTGATCGAAAACCTCCAGCGCACCGACCTCAACCCGCTGGAAGAGGCGCAGGGCTATCTGATGCTGATGGATGAGTATGGGCTGACGCAGGAAATGGTCGCCCAGCGCATCGGACGTAACCGCGCCACGGTTGCGAATACGGTGCGGCTGCTCCAACTGCCCGACGAGGTGCGCGAGGCGCTGGTGACGATGCCCCGCGCGTTCACCGAGGGCCACGCCCGCGCCGTCTTACAGATCAATGGCGACGCGGCGCGCATCAACGCGATGAAGATGATTATCGCGCAGGGGATGAGTGTGCGGCAGGCCGAAGAACTGGCGCGCCGGTTAAATGAGCGGGCGCTGGGTATCGCCAACGACCGCCGCGGCTCGGTGACGCGCACCCAGAGTGGCGAGACGCGCGCGCTGGAGGAGGAGTTCACCCGCGCCGTCGAGATGAAGGTACGGCTCCAGCGGACGACCCGCGGCAAGGGCCAGCTTACGCTCTACTTCACCAACGACCAGCAACTCGAAACGCTCTACTCGCGGCTGGTCGGCGCGATGCGCGCCGGGCAGAACGGCCACGACGCCTACGCCCTGCTGGACGGCAGCGAGCCATTGAACCTGTCGTACGACGACCTCGCCGACGAAGACGACGACCTGATCGACGACGAGGATGACGGAGACGACGGAGATGACGCTGGCGAGTAGGTCGCCAGAAGCGGCTGGCGGCCAGTGTGTTTTTACTTGTTCTTACGTAGTTTTGAAATTACCAGGGACAGGCGCTGGGGAGCGCGGGCGGTTGAAACCGCGCCTTTGGGGCCTGCGGCCACCAAGTCCGCCGTCGCGGACTCCCAGATCGTGTCCCAACGCGCGACCCGTTGGCGAGCGGTTCTGGGCAACCCGCGCAGGCGGGTTTCGTGGCGGAGCGTGCGCAGCAGGCGAGGCCCACAAGGCGCGACTTCAGTCGCCCGCCGCCGTGGCGGTCCGTCGTAATTAGTAAAACGACATCAGAACACCCTACGTCGTGGTGGGCGAGGCAGGCCGTAGCATACATGCATCAATGCTACGGCGAGTTTCCCGGCCTCTCTGGCCATTTGCTGGCAGGCCCCGGCTTGCTCGCCTCACCGCAATGCCCGTGTCCGTCGTACATGGTAAAAGTACATCAACCGCCCGTCTTCACGCGCCCGCCAGCGCGCCGACGCTATAGCAGAAGCGCGGCGATACGCGGTACAATGCGGCGCGGTGCAATGCGGCATCTGGGTACGTTCCCTCCCCTTGCTGGCCCCGCTGTGCATAGAAGGAGAAGCCGCCATGCTGGTCGATGGATGCCTTGCCTGTGACGTCCTTGCCGGGAAAGTGACACCGCCCGGCGGCGTCATCTATGACGACCAGTACTGGCGCGTGGATCATTCGACCAGTCCGGTTGTGCTCCCTGGCTTTCTCATCGTCAAGCCGCGCCGCCACGTCGAACACATCGCCCTGCTCACCGCCGAGGAGATGGCCGCCTTTGGGCCGTTGCTGCGCAACACCTGCCGCGCGCTGGCCCATGTGCTGCATCCCGCCAAGATCTACGCGACCTCCTTTGGCGAGGCGGTTGCGCACGTGCATTTCTATGTGCTCCCACGCATGCCAGATATGCCCGCCAATGGCATCGAGGTACTCAGCCGCCTCTTCAGCGAGAAGCCCTGGGCGGGCAGCGACGAGGAGGCCGCCGCCATCGCCGATCAGGTGCGGCCCATCCTCACTGAAATGATGCGCCAGGACATCGCGCGCGGCATGGATCATCCCTGACGTAGCCTCACCAATAGGTAAAACCCTGGCGCGCCGTGCGTCGTGACTGACAACGACGACAGCATGGAGGGAGCGGCGGCGTGAGTGACTCGGCCCAGCGGCGGCCTTCCTGGCGGATGGCGCTGATCGTCCTGGCGGTTGCGGTGGTGCTAGCGAGCGTAGGCGCGTTTGCCCTCGTGCGCCTGCGCCAGCCAGACGCCCCTCAGCCGCGCACAGCACGGACGGCCCAGCGGACGCCCGCTCCGACGTGCGCGCAGCAATCGCCATCATCGTCGTCATCGTCATCCTCGGCATCATCGTCATCCTCGGCAACGGCGACGAATATCCGCGTCAGCAACGACGCTTACAGGGCGCACAGCGAGCCGATGCTTGCGATCAACCCCGCGAATCCGCTCAATCTGGTCGGCGGATCGAAGTTCTTCACCGACCCGGCGCGCTACCGCTTCCAGATTGGCACGTACACCTCCTTCGACGGCGGCTGCACCTGGATTGATAACGGCGTATTGCCCGGCTTTGCGCCCGGCGAGACGACCTCCGACGTGACGGTCGCCTTCGGGCCGGAGAATCGCGTCTATATCGCGGTGCTCTACACCGACAATGTGAGCGATAGCGGCATCGCCGTTTTCACCTCCACCGATGGCGGCAAGACCTTTGGCAAGGCGGTGCCCGCCTATGATGACCCGACCGGCGCGGTCTTCAGCGACAAGCCGTGGATCACCGTGGATATGAGCAGCGGCCCGTATCGTGGCAGCGTCTATGTCGTCTGGTCGTATGACTATGGCGGTACCTGCGGCTTCGAGAACTCCTGCAAACAGGGGGTTGGCTTCGCGCGCTCGGTTGATGGTGGCGCAACGTTTTCGGCGGCGCGTCAGGTGGAGGGCGATGCGCCATTCTGCACGAATCCCGCACCGGGGCGCTCGTCCGATGATCGCGCGTGTGACGCTGCGCTGGGCGCGGTTCCAGCGGTTCTGCCCGATGGCACGCTGGCGGTAGCCTATGACTACATGGATGTCACCAGCAGCGGCAAAATCCCTACGCGCCTCGCGGTCATCACCTCGCCCGATGGCGGCGCGACCTGGACAGCGCCCGTGTTGATTGCCACCATCTCCGATATTCTCGGCGTCTTTCGGCCAGACCGCTATCGTAACGCCTCGCTGCTCGCCTTCGCCGCCGGTCCAGCGCGTGGCAGGCTCTACGTCGCCTGGGCGGATAAGCGGATTGGCGATAGCGATATCCTGTTCGCCTCGTCCAGCGATCAGGGTCGGACGTGGTCAGCGCCCGCGCGCGTCAACGACGATGCCACCAGGGACGGCGCCAACCAGTTCCAGCCGCAGCTTGCCGTCGCACCCAATGGTGTCGTGACCGTCTCATTCTTCGATACCCGCCGCGATAGCCACCACCATCTGATCGATGTCTACCTGGCCCAGTCGGTGGATGGCGGCGCGAGCTTCCTGCCAAATGTGCGCGTGACCACGCAGAGCTGGGACCCGACGGTGGACGCGCCTGTCGATGGCAGCGGCCTGCAATTCATCGGCGATTATCAGGGGCTGGCGGTGAGCGACCAGTACGCCCTCCCCTTCTGGAACGATACGCGCACCGGCAGCCAGGAGATCTTCATAGCGCTGTTCCCGAGCGCCCAACCGCAACACTGACTTCGGCCATCAAGTCCAACGTCCATAGGCTGGTCGGAACTAAAGACCAAGCGGGTGCGTTTCAAGCGAACGTGCTTTCGCGTCCCAAACAGATGTAGGGGGCTTACCCGCTGATGCAATGCTTGCCAGCCTACAAATTTGGCGCCCAGGCTAGCATTGTCCTCAACACCCCCAACAAAAAAACCAGCTACGGCATATAACACTATGAGAGGCATTCAACACTTCGAGCGTTGCACTTCTCAACACTCGACCGACCCACCATTGGCGAAACGCTCGGCCAGGGCAAGAAGGAAGGGATGGAAAGCGTGATCTCCCGAGAGGATGCTGATGATGCCCTGGCATTGCGCCGCTGTCAGCAAGGTGATGTTTCAGGGCTAGAAGTGCTCGCAGCGCGCTACCAACTGCGAGCCATCCGTATCGCTTATCTGCTACTGCGGGACCACGCTGCTGCAGAAGATGTAGCACAAGACAGTTTCCTTCGCGTCTTTCAGGCAAGCGCGCAGTTTCACGAGGGAACGCAATTCGCCCCATGGTTCTACCGCATTGTGTTAAATACTGCGCGTCAATACCAGCGCACATTGCGTCGGCGGCGAGAGAGCAGCCTTGATATTCTAATGCTCTCGGATGCCACCAGCCCCCAGCTGCCTCTCGCGGAAGATCCCTTTGTGAGTGCGGAACAGACAGAGAGGCGCGCTGCCGTGCTAGATGTGCTCATGGCATTAACGATCAAACAGCGTGAGGCGCTTGTCCTCCGATACTTCTGCGGCCTGAGTGACAGCGTCATTGCGCAGATCCTTAATTGCCCTCACGGCACAGTTCGCTGGCGCCTGCATGCGGCGCATCGCGCGTTTGAGCGCGCCGCATCTACCAGATACCCGTGGCTCCTTGACCGTGAGAGCCCACTTTCCCAGGTATTAGCACGAGTTGAAGGAGGAACGAACTGATGTCACGGCATGACGACGAGCGCCTCATTGCATGCCTATTGCAGGATGCCGCGCAGAGCGTGCCATCGGATGTCGATCTTACACCTCGCCTGCGTCCCCGATTGGCGCAAACCCAGGAAGAGACGAAGGGCACTATGTTCGCAACACGTCAGATGTCTTCTAAGGCACATCGAAGCGTTCCAATCATTGCCATCGCCTTGGTGGCCATCCTCGCGATCTCAGCCTTTGCATTCGCCCGGCCGCTGATCTCCTCTTGGCTTGGCGATACCGGTATGAAAGGGTTAGTGTTGGGAAATGGTTCACTCATCAATCAGAGCGTGACTGTCAACGGCATTACCCTTCGATTGGAGCAGGGGTATGCTGATGCTGCTCGCACCGCACTGACGATGCAGATTAGTTCGACGGGATCAGATGCGCAAAGCCTAGTCACGCCAATGCTAGACCAAACCCATCTGGTCGACAGCCAAGGCCGCATCTACACTGCGCTGGTTGGCACACAGGTCCAGAACGATGGATTAATGGAATTCACGCCGTTGCCCAGCAGTGCATTGAGTACTCAGCAAAGCTTTACACTTGTGGTGACGCAGATGAATCGTCCCTCTAGCACCGAGCTGATCCCAGGCAACTGGCAGATCACGTTCAAGCTTCATCCTCACGCTATCCGCTCGATTGAATACAATCTGCCAAGCGCCATCATCGATGGCGTATCCGTTCAACCAGAACGCCTTGATGTGACACCAGCAGGAGCTCGCCTGTTCGTAAAAATCAGTGGTCTGAAGCCAAGTACCTCACTATTTGGCCTGACCAATTTCGCCCAAACCGGCGGAGATAGCATTACCGGGTGCAACCCTGATTCCCGCTCTTGTGTTGGCGCGAGCAGCACCAGTGGGGGGGCAACTCTTAACCTCCAAGAGCCAGATGGGCAACGTCTCGAGTTGAGCGCTGTGGAAGTGGTGGATATGGCAACCGGCGTTGGCAGTATGCCGACCGCAGACCAGATCGTGGGTCCAAGTGGCTCCGTCGTTTTGGAGTTTCTCTTTTGGGAGCCCTTCCACAGAACCCAAGGGACGGCGCATCTCACCATCAATCAGATCAGGCTTAGCTCAGGCATAGGGTCCTCCTCACAAGACCAGATGCTTAATGGCCCCTGGGCATTTGATCTGGCTCTCCAATGAGAGTGAGTGCTGAGGTTCACGCTCTCCATCGGAGCGGAGCCGACACCCCGATTCCCATCGAGGCCAACACACATTTCAGCAAGAGAAAGAAGCATGCGCCTGCGTAGAAATGCGAATAGCTCCCGTGCTCAGGCACACCAGATAGACAGCTGCCGGAATCGCCATCAGCGCTGGTTACGATGCGCGAGCAAACCGACCAGCAAACTCGCGCAGGCAAGCACGATGCCAGTAATTGTCACACACAAGCCTTCGCCGATCAGTCGTGAAGTAGCATTCCCCTCTGCAACGGATATTCGGATTCCGCAGGACGGTTGAGCATGGGGCGCCTGAATCCAGAGCCAGATCGTCGCGATAAGCATCAGGGTCACCGCGCCGACGATGCTGATTCGCAAACTGCCGAGCAGCCGTCCCATGCATACAGATACCCCAGTGCTGGCGCCCATTGCAGGTCGACAAACAGGCAACCGGATGATAACAAAATACGCCTAGCGCCACCGTCACCAGCGCCGTGGTCAGCGACAGAATTACGGCCTCAATCACGAGCGGGTTTGGACCAGCGCCTACGCAGTGAAACGGCGCAAAGCCTTTCATGGACGCTCCTTTCAGTGCATGGCATCATGACTTCAAAATGCAAGTATGACGCTCAATGAGGCTGACACGTTTTGCGTACACGAAGCCAACTCAAGAATTCGCGACTCTCACCGGTGATGTTGGTCGTGGCGTTCGTTAGCAGGAGGCATTCAGAGACAGAGCCAATCTAGGAGATCGCACTTATCGGCGCAGTTCTGACGGGACTGGGCCAGAGTACTGGCGCTTTCAAAGATTCTCAAAACCAATACGTACGTCAGCATGGTCGAGAAATTTTGAGACGCTTCACACTATGCCTCTATTCAAGTTCTTACTCCACTGGTTATGGTTGGTCCCTTGCCGGCGCGAACGCCTTCAATTATGGTCTTTACGGTTACCCGCCCTCGACCGCGTACGAGGCGGACGGCTTTTTCCGGTTCAACGGGCCATTCGGGATTGGCTGCGTCTCGGGAGACAACTATATCGATTTCTATGGCAGCGGGTCATACCAAGTGTCATATGACCAAGCCTCCGAATATGGCTGTTAGCCTAAGGCGCGCTCAAGACGTGCATCAAGCGCACGAGAGAAGATAAAACGTGCACTAATCAAGCGCCTGAGAATAGGTGCAAACGTCTCTGTCTAAGTGGATGGACAGTGACCTGTTATGGTCGACGTCACTCGCGGCCGCACTCGCTGCTCTGCCCCCCTCTCCTCCCAGGAGAGGGGCTGGAGGTGAGGTCTCACCGGACGCCTCAAGACGTTGTTGACCACTCACGTAGCGCATTTACAAAGGGGTAGACATCTACAAGAGGCGCCATCATTTCAAGAGATAGTACACCTCGGTCCATACTTTGGCGGGATCGTCATCATGTGGGCCGTATACTTCCCACCGCGTACCGACTCGTTGCCGCCCCTCTGCGGCACACCAGTCGATCACGGCCTGATGCGCCGCCGCCAGCCCCGCGTACGGTCCGTAGTGAGTGGTCATCGCCACCTGCCCCGTCGGCAGGGCTGAGGCTACCACCCGACCGGTAAGCGGACACGGAACCAGCAACTCGACCCCTACCTCGACACGCGGCGTGTCATCCCAGTAGAGCATGATATTACGGCAACCGCGAGTGATTCCGCCCGCATGCAGGCACGTCCACACCTCGTCGAGGAGCGTCCTCCACAGTGTGGGAAACTCCTGCCAGGTGGTGGTCGCGGCGACCACTGCGGTCGGGCGGGCTGCGACATCCACCACCGTCACGTCATAGCGCATGGTCCCTCCTTCATGTGAACGAACCGTCTGTGCTCTTCATTCCCCGCTCGCCCTTGCGCCGTCTGCTCGATGCTCCCCAACTCTACCACGTTTCCACACAAGGTCTTCGGCGCGGCTTCAGTCGCCAGCCGCTATCAGTTGACGCACCGCCCAACCACCTGCTATGCTGGCGTCAGCATATCGCGCTGAGGAGACGAACATGGCCAGGCACGCGCACGCCGCACGTCATACCGAAAACCAGCAGCAGCCGAACTCACGGTTCGGCTAGTCGCGCCTGCATTTCACGCATGTTCCCTATTGCGCCCGCCGGACTGACAGACAGGTTCGGTGGGCGCACTGTTTTCCTCCTGTCTTTCGCGTATCTGTGACACGACGCAGAGGAGGAGAGACCAATGGACCTTTCAGGAGTGACCTGGCTGGCGAGGGGACTGCTCATGGGCTTCGCCATTGCCGCGCCGGTCGGGCCAATCGGCGTGTTGTGCATCCGACGCTCGTTGGCCGAGGGCTGGCTGACTGGCTTTCTAACCGGGCTAGGCGCGGCCACCGCCGATGGCTTCTATGGCGGAGTCGCCGCCTTTGGGCTGACGGCGATCTCCGGCGCGCTGGTGGCGGAACAGGGCGTCATCCGCGTCGTGGGTGGGCTGCTGCTCTGTTATCTCGGCGCGCGCACGTTGCTGGCGAAACCCGCGTTGGAGGCGGCGTCGGCGCGGCGCGGGCGTGGACTGCTGGGGGCGTATGCCACGACCGTTGGCCTGACGCTGACCAATCCCGCCACCATCATCTCGTTCGCCACGGTCTTTGCCGCGCTGGGGCTGGCGGGCGCGGTGGGTAGCGCTGTCGCGGCGCCGGGGCTGCTGACGCTCGGCGTCTTTCTCGGCTCGACGTGTTGGTGGCTGCTGCTCAGCGGCGGCGTGAGCCTGTTACGGGCGCGGCTGACGACTGGCGCGCTGCGCTGGGTGAACCGACTCTCGGGCGTCGTGCTGCTGGGCTTTGGCGTGGTGGCGCTGGTCAGCGGCGTCATGGGGCGGTAGGACGCTTCGCCGTCGCGCTCCCATGTCGTCCTGGGTGGCGCCACACGTCATTGCTATCCTGGTTGGAGCCACACCCGGGATGTCAATGAGCGTCGGAGTCATCAGATCCAGACGAATCAGACGAATCAGACCAGTAGGCTTCCGCCGCTTCTGCCGCGTCCTGCTGGCGGAAATACCGTTTGATCATCTCCACGCGATGCCGTACGGCAGGATCACCATTGTCAAGGGTGATAGCTCCTTCACCGCCATGGATGTCCTCCAAGGCATTGCTGAACTGCGCGAGCGCTATTTCCTGATCCAATTGTTCCCATGAGGCGATGCCAAGATAGGCCATTTGCTCCTCTGTGGTGAATTGCTGCTGCATGTGCATAAAGAAAGTGGTATCATCCACCTCCTCAAGTGGGATACCCTGGCTAAGAAAGTGCGCCTCAGTCGCAGCCATGAGTGCGGGAATACGTTGTTCAACCGCTTTCTTGTCGAGCATGCTTCCTCTCCTGAGCGGTACCCTATTTATCATCTCCACCCGCGGTGTCGTCTCCATCCGACGTGAAGAGGGGCGATTGTCCCGCGCCTGCCTTCTCCGCCTCGATGCGCCTCTGCTCCTGGCGCTGAATCTGCTTGATGGATTGCGCTGGGGTTGCGCTGGGGTTGGCAGTTGCTCGGGAGGCGTTGCGCCCTGCTCGATGATGAACTGACGTACCGCGGCGCCGACATCGTAATGGGTCTGATTCGCCGCGCCCTGCCCTTGAATGCTCGGGTCGTTGCGGAGCTTCTGCGTCGTGACGCTGCTTTTAAACAAATTGGCCGCCAGTTCGTCAGAGTTCATCCAGTCGAGAGAAGATTGCCCCTTTTTTAGTCCCTTCCTGGCGGCGATATCGCGCGCCGTCTCACCCGCATACAGCCCCCGGTAGCCATGATCCTGGAAGGCAGCAAAACCACTGCTAGGAACACCTGCCGCATAGGCAGCGTCGGCGAGTTGCTTGTTGTAGTCGGTCAGTTTCGCGCGGACGAAGAGGCGCCGTTGATCTTCTCCCATGCCCGCCTGGAGCGCCTGCTCGGTCAACTCCGCCTCGCGCGTGCGGACGGCAAAATACGTCTGCCCCAACGCCACAATCGGCTTTTCTGGATCGGCATTCTGGACGATCAGGTAGCATGCATAGCGGGACAGTTGAACATCCTCAATCTCGCGGCTGGCTCCTGAGCCGATTTCGACCATATCGCTCACATGGGCGAAATGGTCTGAAACGGCATATCCACTGCCCTCGCAGGCTGTTTCCGCCTTCTTGATCGTGTTGCGGAACTTACCATATTCGGTGTAGCCGAGCACCTTCGCTAATTCGCGCGCGCTCCAATACTCTGTGCCGTCGTCGGTTGTGTGTCGGATCGTCTCGAATGGGCTGCTGGTAGTTTGCTGATCGCTCATGATCTTCCCCTGTGCTGACTGTTGTCCATCATGTACTATGGGTATGTCCTGTAGGCGCTCACACCGCCTTCAGGCACAGGCAGTCTAGGCCTCTTCTAGGCTGCCTGCTCGACTTTTCCCCAGCGCTCCGATTGTTGCGCCAGCTTCTCTACTTCCGCGCGGGGAATGAGTTTCACCCGCTTGTCGAGCGGATCCACCTTCACGGTAAAGGCGTTCTCCTCGATCAACGCCGCCATTTTGCGCGGACTAATGCCCAGGTATTCACGTACCTCTTTGGCGGTCATCATTTCGCTGTCGGCTGTCATATGTCCCCTGTCCCTCCTTCGCGTCATGCGCACGTGTGGATGCCGATTGCTTTCACAGCATATCAGATGTGTGTCTATAATGCAAGTAAGATCATCTTTGCTATTGGATACTTCTGATAGTTGGCAATCAACACATAATATGAGGCAATAAGTTACGGTCGATACACGGCCAGGCGGGAGCAGGACAATACAGAAGCATCGCCTTGATGTCGGCGGCGGTTGTATAGCTTGCCATCGAGCGGTGAGCGCATTTTCAGTTGTTGACGAACTATTAACGACCGAAAGGTGTATGCGGTGGACGGTTATGTTCATGCGCATGCAGGTGTGCGCTCTTCACTGGCGATGCGGCGTTGCATCGAGCAACGAATCGCGCAATAACCACGAATAATCACAGTCTCCAGCCCGATAGATAGGTGCGAGGAAAACCCATAGAAGCCCGGTAAATCCGGGGCACGGGCTGCCCAAGATCGTTAGATCACTATCGCTGGCACATATCTTGCGCGCTCTAAAACGCCGTGACGATGTTTGGTAGGTATACCATCGATACCATCGTCGCTCAATCGCTTACCGGGCTACGAATGACGACATATGCATGTGCATGTCACATATGCCGCGTAGTCGGGACACTGAAAGGAGAGGACATTAGTGCTTAACATCCTTGCATGGATTATAGTGGGTGGCATCGCCGGCTGGCTGGCCAGTCTTGTCGTGGAAGGCACAGGTCTGGGCATCCTGGGCGATATCATCGTCGGCATTGTCGGCGCGCTCATCGGCGGGTTTGTGCTCTCGCTGGTATTGCCAGGCACATTCGGCTTCACTGGCTTCAGCATCGGCAGCCTGATTGTCGCCTTCATCGGCGCGATCATCCTGCTGCTCATTCTGCGACTGCTGGGCGTTGGCCGTCGCCGCACCGCGTAACGAACGGCAACAAAGTATAACGGGTGAGATGTGCTCGCCATATAACCTGTGATAGTGGCAAAGCCGCTGGTTCAGTGCCAGCGGCTTTCGTCGTCCAGGGGGAAGATGGCGATCAGATCGAACGATCACCGTGTCATATCAGGACGCGCGACGAAGAGGAGTGATGCTCACACCGAGATGGCTCAACTGGAGCAGGGCCGTGCGACGCACCTCCTCCGCCGACTGCTCGCCCAGCAACTCGTGCCGCCAGGGATAGCCGCCCGTGCCATCGGGATCGATGGAGACACGCAGCCCGCGCATCAACGCCTCGCGCGCCGTCGTCGAGACGCACATATGCGCGAAGAAGCCGACGATCAGCACATCGTCAGACCCCTGCTGCTCCAGCCAGGAGCCAATATCCGTCCCGGTGAACGCGCCAAACACGTCTTTGACGAACTCGGCCTCCTCGCTCCGGTCCGCCAGCGGCCCCAGACCGGGCGAGAATTCCGCGCCCCATGTGCCGGGAATGAAGGCTGGTGGTGATTTTGGTGTGACCTCGCCGGGCCTGTTGTGGTGGCGCACCCAGGCGATTGGCCTGCCTTCACGGCGCGCCTCATCCACCCGGCGCAGAATCGTCTCCAGCGCCTGGGCGTGGTTGAGTACGGGCCGGTTGCCCTCTGCTGAGAATTCGTTCTGCGCGTCGACAACGATCAGCGTTTGCATGACCTTCCTCCGATTCGGGTGTGTTGCCAGAAAATTGACGGATATCTACCGGCACAAGTATGATACCTTTCGGAGGAATACGCAAAATGACCGAAAATATTTCGGATTCCCGCGCGGGCGCTCGTGCGCTGGATCGCATCGATCAACTGCTGCTGGCGGCGCTCCAGGCGGAGGGACGGCTGCGGCTGGAGGATCTCGCCCGGCGGGTGGAACTGGCGCCATCCTCGGTGCATGACCGGCTGCGGCGGTTGCAGCGCGATGGCGTCATCCGGCGCTGGACGATTGATGTCGCGCCGGAGGCGTTGGGCTTCTCGGTGCTGGCATACGTGGGGGTGCGGGCGTCGCGGCCATGCTCCGAGCTGGTGGGGACGCTGGAGCAGATCCGCGAGATCGAGGAGTTTCACGCGGTGGCGGGCCAGCTCAGCTTCATCCTGAAGGTACATGCAATCAATACGGAACACCTGCTCCAACTCATCGAACGCCTCAAGCAGATCCCTGGCATCGAGGGCACCGAGACGACGGTGGTGCTGAAGACGCATCTCGAACGCGGGCCAGCGGTGAAGTCACCATAAGCGCGTTTGTGCTGGTCAGAGGATATTGACGGAGCGCGCGACCAGTAGGGCGATAATGGTAATCGAGATCAGCGCCTCGGACATCATCAGCAGCTTCGCCCGTGGCGTCAGCGGCGCGGTATCGGCGGGGCTGAGCGCGGTGGCAAAGCCGAACGCCAGGAAGAGATAGTCCACGAAGCCGGGCGCGAATGGTCGGCCTGTCGCCTGCTGCGGGAAGAGGAAGTCTGTCGCTGGATGGCCGTGCTGGTGGCGATGAACCGGGCCATCCCCGTCAAGCTCCCAATACCAGACGGCGAAGATGAGGATATTGCTGACCCAGAGCAGCGCGCCCGCCCGCAGCAGGCCGCCCGCCGCGAGCGCATTCTGGAAACTAGAATCGGGTAGGTGGATGACGAGCAGCGCGACCGAGCTTAACAGCGCGGCGGTCAGCAGGATCTGTATGCCAGCGCGCGTCCGGCGGGCAATATGATATTTGGGGCGCTCGAAGAAGCCGATGATAACGAGTGGTCCCAGCACCGCCACGGAGATCGCGAGCGGCAACCAGTTTGGCCCGACAGTCAGCTCCCCTGGCAGCCCCAGAAACGCCACGCCGATGGCGAACGCCGCCAGGGTTTCCAGCAGAACCTGCGGACGCAGCCCGGTGGGAGTCGTATGGCGCCCGTCGGCTGGACGCTTCTCGGTGCTCATGATGCCCCCTTTCGCTCGTATCCGCATTTTTATAAGCATATACGATACACGCGATGGGAGCAAGCGGTCGCTACGTCGTCACATCTTCATGCGCTCGGCGCGCGACGGCGTCCGATCCCAGCGCCGACCCCGAGCAGCGCCAACCC
This sequence comes from uncultured Chloroflexia bacterium, assembly GCA_963718915.1. GTDB lineage: Bacteria > Chloroflexota > Ktedonobacteria > Ktedonobacterales > JADMIN01 > DAHUXT01. Next base: position 423,302 of record CAVRAI010000001.1, read on the forward strand.
GATGATTGCCAGAATGGGGCCGATGATTGCCCACATTGGTTGGCCACTCATACCGCTTCCCTTGAGGACGTTCAGCCCTTGCAACGTCCAGACGACGCCGACCAGCACCGCAAGCACACCGAGGATCAGCCAGGCCCATCGCATAGGAATACTCCTCTATTTCTCCGGAAGAACACATGCCGCTATGTTGCTCTACGTTGCGGGTTACAGCGCCTCTGTCGTCCTTGGCCCTGCGTTCGGAGTATAGCATAGGCCGGGGAGGGTCACCGCTATCGCGTTGTGGAGATACTCTGGCGACGCATGCTGTTTGCACGGCTGGACTGGTATGGTACACTGGCGCAAGCAACTCGTCTTGCCAGGCATCTTGGCGCCAACACAGGAAAGTGAGTCTGCCATGAGCAACCAGCCACCGTACGATCAACCACCGTACAATCCTCAATACCCACCGGCGGGTGGCTATCCTCCTCAGCAGGGCGGTTATCCTCCTCAGCAGGGCGGTTATCCTCCTCAGCAGGGCGCGTATCCTCCTCAGCAGGGTGGGTACTATCCCGCGCCAGATGCGTACCAGCAGCCCCAGCCTTATGGCTACCCTGGCGCGCCAGTGGCGCAGCCCGAAAAAGGCGGCGGTTTCGCGATTGCGGGGCTGATTCTTGGCATTGTCAGTATTCCCGCTGCGCTGATCCCGATTTGCGGCTTCATCGTTGCTGTCCTGGGACTGGTGTTTAGCATCCTTGGACGCCGCGCTCTCTCGAAGCGCACGATGGCGACGATTGGGATCGTCCTATCGGTTATTGGCTTTGTACTCTGCCATCATCAACGCAGTGGCAGGCGTCGTGCTGATGTTGAGCCAGCACTAACAAAGGTTTGATGGCGAACAACGAGGCCCAGGCGCGAAGCGTTCTTCACGACCTGGGCTGTTTGTGTTCTCAAGATTCTGATACCAAATCCGGCTACGTTGTTGTCGTTGGGGAGCGCGTCGTGGCCTGAAGGCCACGGCGAATGGGCGGAGAAATTCGCCGTAGCGTTCACGCTACGCCCTGTCCCCGAAGGACAACACTCCACACGAAATTGGTATGAAACGTGAATAATGGTTAGCTGGGTCGTGCCGCCCTTAAGGATGAGATCCGAGCATCCGCGCGGCACGTTCGCCACGGCGCTTCCTGGTATACCATGGCATGGCGCTTGCCTGGCACGACGCATCCGGCGGAGCAGATAGTCCATTAGGGCTTCTGCGTTTCAAGATCGGGCGTGGGGTCAGGGCTATCGGCGGTTTGCGCATCATCAGGCGCGTTATCAGGCTCATCAACAGGCGCCGCCCGCTCGGTCGCCACTGGTTTGGTGACCGCGAGCAGCAGGTATCCAGCGGTGAGTGGGAAGACATTGAGCAGCAGCACCACCCAGGCGAACGTGAAGGTGGGTTTGAACAAAATCTGGGTGGTGGGTGGCATGCGGATCATCAGGATGATAACCAGGGTGGGCACGACCAGCACGAGCCATTGCAGGCGCTGCGCCATCCGCAGCACGTATTCGGTCGATGAGTTTGTCGCAATGGAGAGACTCCGACGGTGGGCGACGGCAATTTGCAGGAAGAGATCCAGCACCAACACGGTCTGGAGCAACGCGAGCACGATCAGCAGGTGGGCGATATCCTCTCCCGTTCCCAGCTCGCCACGTGTGAAGATACGCGCATAGATCACGCCCGCGGCTACCAGCGCCCCAATGATGGGGACAAGCGCGAGTGGGTTGCCGCGTATGCGCATCCAGGGAATCATGCGTTCTTCCTCCGTGATCCATGTGAGCTTCGTGCAAGCCACTATGCCTCTGAATGTCTCTACGCGACCAGCTAGACGCGATCAGCGCCGACACTCAGCGTCCAGTATAGCAGACGTGCCAGGGTGTGGCACAGCCACGGGCTATCGTGGCTACTCTGAGAGCTTCCAGGTGGAGCATAAGCCCAGATCAGGACGATGTGAAGGTGATGGGCAGGTTTTTGACGCCGTAGACAATCGAGCTTTCCATCCAGCGGATAAGCGCGTCGGGGATGCGGCGGATGTCACGGAAGCGGGCCGTCAGCGCTTCGAGGGCGAGGCGAGCCTCCAGGCGGGCGAGCGGCGCGCCGAGACAGAAGTGGACGCCGTAGCCGAAGGCGAGATGCCGATTGGGCGCGCGCGTGATGTCGAAGACGTGGGCATCAGTGAACCGGGCTTCATCACGGTTGGCGGAGCCGATCCAGGCGACGACGGGCTGGCCAGGGCGCGTGCGGACGCCGCCGAGGTCGGTCTCGCCCGTGGCTGAGCGGAACATCGACTGAACCGGTGAGCGGTAGCGCAGGACCTCTTCGATGGCGCCGGGGATGAGATCGGGCTGCGCGCGCAGGCGTTCGTAGACCTCAGGCTGCTCGTCGAAGCAGAGGATAGCATTGCCAAGCAGGTTGGTGGTCGTCTCGTTGCCAGCCACGAGCAGCAGCACACAGAAGCCGATCAATTCCATTGGGGTGAGTTGCTGGCCGTCGATCTCGGCGGCGATGAGATGGCTGATGAGGTCGTCGCGTGGCTCGGCGCTGCGTTCGGCGATGAGGCTGCTGAAGAACTGCGCCATCTCGCGCTGTGCGCCCATAAAGGTCAGGCCACCATCGGCAGGCGCCACGGCGGTCGAGACGATGGCGTCCGACCAACGTTTGAAGCGGACACGCTCGGAGGTCGGAATACCAAGCATTTCGGCGATGACAATAACCGGCAGCGGATCGGCAAACTCTGTGATGAAGTCCATGCGACCAGCAGCGGCGACCGCATCGAGTAGCTCGTCGATGATCGTCGTGATGCGCGGGGCAAGCTGAGCGATGGCTCGTGGGGTGAACGCCTGGGTGACGAGGTTGCGGAGCTGGCGGTGACGCGGCGGATCAGAGCTAATGAGGCTGGCGTTCAGCGCCGACGAGGTGTCGCGCGGGCTGCGCTCGGACGAGAAGGCCTCGTAGTCGGAGAGGGCGCGTTGCACGTCGTCGTAGCAAAAGACCGAGAGCACGCCGGAGTTGGGGTCCACCCAGGCAGGGGCGTCGCGCCGCATCTGCTCGTACCAGGGGAAGGGATTGAACGCCTGCCCACGGGGATCGTCCGGGCGTTGTGCCGATGGCTCCATGTTCGTGTTGACTCCTTCGTTGGGGAGGATAGCAAGCGTTGCGCATGCAGGCGCCGCGATATTGCCCCGCACCGTCACTGCGCCTACTGTAGCACGTCACGAGTGGAGATGCGAAGGCCGCCATGAAGCGCGTAGGACATCAGTGCCGCATCAGTGCTGGCCGCCGGAAAATGGGCCGTGCGCGTCAGGAGACGCCTCGCGGAAAATGCGGAAGCCGCCCAAGCATGAGCGGCTTCCGGCTCGTATCTCTTTGTCTCCTCGTACGCTACTTGATGGTTACCGCATCGAGCTTGATGTCCATCGCCGACGAGCCATCCGAGCCGATGGAGCCGAACTGATAGCCGCTTATCCCGCCGCCACCTTTGGCGGTCGCGATGCCCGTTGCCGAGCAGGCTACCGCGCCGTCAATGCTCAGGCTGAAACCGCCTTTCGTGCCAGTGCCCAGCGTGTAGTCGAGGCTGTAGGTGTGCCACGCTCCATAGAACTGCGTCGGCAACTGGCAGGAGTGCCAGTGATAGGCGCCATCGTAGACCTCAAGTTCTTTGTAGCCACTTGTCGCGTTATAGGTGAGCCAGAGGCCGCCCGCGAAGTAGCCACGAGTCGAGCGCAGTTGCAGCAGTTGCATCATCCCGCTGCCAGAGGCGCCCGAGAGCTTCAACGCGAAGTTGACCGTCGTCGATGGCGCGCCCTGCGCCATGTCTGCTTCGATGTAGACGTCGCCTTGATGCGCGTGCTTCGCCATCTCCATCGCATACGAGCCGCTATAGGCATCCGCTGACTCGGCCTGGAGCGTGTTGCTTCCCGCGGCCTGATGCGCCGTCCATGCGCCCGCATTGCCCGCCTCGAAGCCGTCGCCAAAGTCACCGCGCGCTGGTGGCGTAGGAGTCGGTGGCGCCGGTGAGGTGGGCGAAGTCGGCGGGGTCGGCGTTGGCGCCGATGGCGAGGTCGGTGGGGTTGGCGTTGGCATCGAGCCAGCCGGTGGGACAATCGGCGTACTGCTCCCGCGCACCCGCGCGATTTCCCCGGCAAAGGCCGTCCAGGTTGCAAAGGGCTTCCCGCCGTTATAGATGTCGAACAGGTCGTCGGCGCCGTAGTTGCCATACTGCGAGATGTCGTACTCCATCGCGCCCGCGAGTCCCGACTGCTCGATACTTTGCAGCGCCGCGGTTACGAACTGCGCGTCCCAGCTCCGGTCATTCATAAAGGTTGGGTTGCCCGGATCGGCATTCCACTCGGAGCAGATCACTGGCAGCGCGTGGCCGAAAATCTGCTGCACCCAGCCCGTCACCTGTTGGGCCGCGCTGGCGAACGACCCGGCCAGCGCGAGGCACTGACTGGCGCTGTTGTTCCAGCAGGGATACCAGTGATAGGTCACGAAATCGGGCAGGACACCAGAGGCCTGCATACCGATCATCACTTTTTGCAGGAAGCAGGTTGAGCCGCTCGACGTATACGTGCATTCGTTGCCCTGGTTGTTGTAGTCCGCTGGGCCGCCGAATCTGGCATTCGGATCAATCGCGCGCGCCTGCGGGACGAAGCTGTTCCAGAACGCGAGGTACTGCGTGCTGTTCACATTCTCGATGTCTGGCTCGTTCATGACTTCGTACAGTTCGCACTTGCCCTTGAGCAGCGTGACCAGGTGCAGGTCATAGGCGACGGTGTTGCGGGTGGGCAGGTTCGCGAAGCATACCGCGCCACTGTTGGCGACCGCCTGCCACTTCTGCAATTGCTCGGCATCGGAGAGCGCATGATTGTCGACCAGTGAGTTCTGGAAGAACCACGCGCGGATGATCGGCATCCCTGCCGCTTTGAGCGCGCTCTGAATGGGCGCAGCGTCGGGGCTGGTATCCATGTTGTACTGCGTGTCCCAGTTGACGCCGTCGTTGGCGCCAAAGTTAAAGCTCGGTACGCCATTCCAGAGGGTCTCGCCCGGCAGCGGTGTCGCTGCGCTACTCCCTGCCGCGGCATTGGCGGCTGGCGCTGGCAGGTTCATGGCTCCGAAGCCGATGACCGCCAGAACGACCACGAACGCTGCACGCAATCGAACGCTGATGTGCGCGTGTTTTCCCATCTGCCCCATCCCATCATCCCTTCCTTGCGGCGCTCACTCATAAGTCAGCTCACGGACGTTTCTCGACCCATCATTCCTTGACAGGGGAAATGCGCGCCTCCTCTCTCACCTCGCTTGACCGAAGCGCTCGGCGCATTCGGCTCGATGCTGTACGCCACACAAGAGCTTCTGAGATCTCGTGCGCGCAGCAACCCAGCGCCTGCGACAAGTACTCATGCGCTAGAGAATCAGGCCTCAGTACACAAGACTGGGTACCTCAGCAGTTTTCACTACCTTTTCCGCCTGAATGCTTCAGCATGGCCCCTTTGGGCTACTCTTGCTTGCGTCGGCTCAATCAGGAAGATGCGCTCAGGTGACTGCCACAGTGGCGCTCCGTAGGATGACTTCCCACCAATACTGTCATCCCCTAACACCAGCAACGTTGACTCACCGTTGTGGCTGGGTGTTCAGTTCCATCTCCCATAACGCCTGACTGTTGTCGAAGCATAACCGGGGACACTGGGGACACTGGGGACACTGGGGACACTGGGGACACTGAGGTCATTCGTCGGCGGCATCCTCGCGCCGCGCAAAGGCAAGTACGCGATTCCAGTACGGAATAGTGGTCGCGATAACGGCGACGATCACCACGACAGCCGCCGCCGCGACGAGGGCGCTTACCTGCCCAAGGTCGAGCACGTCGTAGAGCGCCCACGCGCCCAGGAACAGGGTGATCGAGATGATCGAGGGCAGCACACGCACCGGCGATAAGCCCGCCACCTCCTTGAGCACCTCCGCATTCTCTTGCGTATGGGCGTGCGTCGTGCCCCACGCTACTATGGCGAGACCGAAGGCAAGACCAGCGACAAGGAGCCAGGCTCTCTCGTTGCCATAGACGAAGTACGCCAGGAACAATTCCGCCACGAGGAAGCCAAAGGGTACGGCCGAGTCGATCAGCGTCGGCATCCAGACATAGGCCAGCGCCTGCATCAAATACTCGTGCCAGACGAGCAAGAACGCCAGCAGAGTCGCGGTGGCCAGGAGCCAATTCTCTGGACCAAAATGCTCAGACATCCCCTCGACGCGGATGACGAGGGTTGAGAGCGCGACGCCCTGGATGATGCTTGTCAGCGTCAGATAGGCCGGGGCGAACTGCTCCCGCAGTCGCGCGGCGACCGACGTTGGTGTCTGCGGGTCACGCATCCGATCAGCTGCCTCCTTCTCACCACCCAGACTGCAACGGCTCTGGTCGCATGTGGATGCACCAAGTATGGCACTTATGCGACGCGAAGGAATCACTGAAATCTTGACGGCAGACCAGCATTTCGCTCAAGCAGGGTTTGCCGATGTGGTTTCAAGCGCTTTTGCCTTGTTCTTAGCGTCCCGCTGCAGTTTCACTGCTTGCTGATATTCGGCAGGGGCGTTGGCTTTGGTATAGAACTCCAAAGCTTGCTCCGCATATTTGGCCGTTTCCTCAACGTCTTTCTGCACAACGAGAATGGCGCTTTGATCTCCATAGGTTGCTCGCGCCCAATATAAGCGTGCCAAGTCCAAGCGAATCTGAGGCCGGAGTTCTCGCTGCCCTTGACGACCAAGCTGAGCAAGTGTCTCCACATTTAACTGGATTGCCTCATCCAGAAGGGGAATGCGAAATCCTTCTGGGGCTATAGCTGCTCGCTCATACTGGATGGCACTAAACGTGTGTGCATGCGCAGCCATTTCCTGTATATTTTGACTGGGATTTGCCTCAGACGCAGATCGAGAGCGATCAGCAGCATGCGCCAACAATTCCTCACGCGCGCTTCCTTCGCTTAACATCCCAAGAGTGTATTCACACGCGCTTAAATGGCGCAGAATTTCGGCTCGCTCTCTCGGCTGCCACAAAGATATTGGCAATGACACGTCAAGCGAATTGGCATAGGCTTCGATTGCTCGTTTGAGGATCTCATCCTTTCTCGGTCGATTCGAAGCATCCGCGCGTAGTCGACATACCTCGCCAAGAGCATGCTGAAGTCTTATCCATTGATATACATAGTCCTCGCGCGTAAACACCTCCAGCGAGGCGGTAAGTGCGTCACGCGACCCGTCGAGCATCCGACGCCGGGTATCTGCATCTTGGGCAAACTGCGCATGGGTAAGAAGTACCAAGCCTAGGTTTTGTTGAGTCGTAGCCCAATCCTCTGGTGCCGTATCACGTCGTAGAATCCTTAATGCATCACGGCCCTTCTTTTCGGCGCTATCCAACATGTCGACCCGCTTCCTGCGTCCCACAGTCGTTGTTGCTTCATGTCGGATGACACCAGAAAGTCTGCCCTGTATTTCTGCCCAGAATGTTGGGTCGCTCTCGCGGCTTACGACCTGAAGCGCGCCATTGAATGCATCCTCTGCCTGTTCCAAGAATTTGCGACGTTGCAAGGCGTCTGACATCTCGACTCGCCTGCTTAGTACATCTCCGAGGCCGAATTGTGCGGTTGCCCAGTCCTGCTCAGCGGTCGCACGAGTGAGATATTCCAATGCGCTGCGATAACATGTCTCAGCCCGCTCATCATTGCCTGATCGTCGGAAAGCGTTGCCGAGCTGCACGAGCGCATAGGCATCCTTTGCTTGTACGAAGGTTTCCTGGAGTCGTGGCCAGTCGTTCATAGCAGAAGTCGGCTCAGAGTATTCAGGGACAGCGACATCCAGATAGACCTCAGCTATGGGTTCGAGCAGAACCACGTGACCGCTATCAACTATGGCCTGACGCAGGAATCCAGCACCCTGCAATGCCTCAACGCCACGAGTCCAATCTGGATGATCAGGTGGATCCAAGACCTTTGCCGTCGTCACGACCCGATCAAGTCGGTATTCCTGAATTCCCGCAGAGCGAAGTAGTTTCACAGCATGAAGAATCACCTTGGCTTCATTACGCAATCGAGGGTAGACTTCATCACGCATTCGATCAACGGCCAACACGATAGACCCAGGCGTGCCATCGAATCGGCTGGCTGGATAAATGCTTTCTCCTGCTCCTTTTAGTCGTTCTAGGAGCATGTTTGCCTCAGTAGAGGTTAGATCGCCTGGTCGGATCTGGATGAGATGGTCCAACAATCCGCCGAATCGGGCTTGAGTCTCCTCAATCTCATCTTCATGGAGCGTTGCTACTACAATGAATGGGATGTGGCGCTCTTCGAGATCGAACGGAAGTCGTGCGATGAGCGATGCATTCCGCTCGTCTTGATATTTTGAGAGATCGTCAAGCCACAAGACTACCTTGGCGCGCCGTTGTTGAAGCGTTTGCCAGAGTTCGACGTAATGGAGCGGATTCTCGGGCCACCGAACAAAGACCCAGGTATTTAGAGACGTCTCAGATTTAAGTGCTTGCCAGGCGAGGCGGGTGGTGCCAAGTAACTTACGTCCGGTCACACAGATGCCTACCTGTTCGGCAAAGTGGCTAGGGTCCGTGCGTGTAGCAGCCGCAGCCAAGGTCTTTCGAGCCAGTTCGTCAACATCTTCTCCTGTGTCTTTTTCACGCCGCGGAATATAGATAGTAGCACGATAAAACGGGATCATGCTTGGCATTGGCACAATGCTTTGTATCATACCGAGTCCAAACTCTTTGATCACCTGTTCCGACGGACCGGCCTGTGGAGGATGACTTCTGAGATGTACAAGATACGAAATAACACCAATGCAGACCACGCCGCCAAATAACACCAATGAGTACACAGGATTTGCAAGGAGAGGCCGCGAAATTGCCCAACTTGTAGGATCAGCGAGTCCGGGAGATCCAGTTGTTGCGAAGGAAATGAGAATATTGACGAGTATACCGCCGATGAGGATGACACCGATTATGTAGGCGAGGACATGCCAAATTGCATCGAAAAGACGCTTTAGGGGAGTAAGGATGAAACGTTGTGCAAAAGAAGGCGGCGGAAACAAAGTCGTATCGGTTGCTAGATCTCCCATATTGTTTTTCCTGTCCTAAACTACACTGGTTAGCGCGTGTTCATTTTAAGGACTCCTTCCACCTTATCCTGTGGATGCCTAGTATAGGCATGTATCCATCCTTTGTCAATGAGCAGCTAGGCAATGATATGTATGTCAAATATAGCAACATGCACGATTCGCATGTGGGAAGCATTGAATTGACTAGTTGCCGAAATACTTCAGCACCCACGCCGACTACAAGTGCAGGAAGCGACGCGGACACTAAGCGAATTTTGAGCGCAAAAAGACCCAGGCGTTCCGCAACGACCTGGGTTATCCTTGTGGGTTTTCTGGCTCCTCGGATAGGATTCGAACCTACAACCTAGCGGTTAACAGCCGCCCGCTCTACCATTGAGCTACCGAGGAATATGGACGCGGCGCGAAGCATTCGCCATGCAGGGCCGCAGCCCAAAGTATACACCGCCACGACGGCTGGCGTCAACCTGACTGAGTGCCATTCTGTGACGCCAACCATCGTGTCTGCAGCCTGGTGCGCGGCTTAGCGGCTCTTCACCAACTCGCGCTTCGGCTTGGCCTGCTGCACGGGCGCGGTGGGCTTGCGCCGGAACCAGCGCTTATACTCTCCAGTCTCCCAGACATCCAGGATCATACTGGCGTTGAAGATCGACGAGAACGTGCCCGACGCGATGCCGATCAGCAGCGCCAGCGTGAACTCGCGGATGGACTCGCCGCCGAAGAGCGTCAGCGCGGCCAGCGTGAAGAGCACCGTCAGCGACGTGTTGAGCGAGCGCGTCATCGTCTGCACCAGGCTGGCATTCACCACCGTATCGAACGACTCCGCCGTCCGCCGCCCCATATTCTCACGGATGCGGTCGAAGACCACAATCGTATCGTGGACCGAGAAGCCGATGACCGTCAGCACTGCCGTCAGGAAGAGCGAGTCTACCTTGAAGCCGAAGAAGTGGCCGAAGATCGCCCACAGGCCCAAGACCACCAGCGCATCGTGCAGCAGCGCGATGATGGCGCTGGCGCCGAACCGGAACGACTGGCGCAGGCTGCCCACCTTGCGGAAGGCAATGCCAATGTAGAGCAGAATCGCGGCGGCGGCGAAGACCACCGCCAGGACAGCGTCGCGCGTTGTATCGCTTGAAACTGAACCGCTGACTGAGTCAAGACTGGCCGAATACGCAGGCCCAAACTCATGAATCAACTGGCTCGTGATGGTGTTCACGTCCTTGGCGTTGTAGGCCGTCTGCGTGTTGATCTGATAGGTCTGATTGTTCGCGCCCGGAATGACATTCGTCACCTTCACCGCGTGTTGCTCCGCGGTGGGCGCTGGTGTCGCGGTAGCTGTCGGGGCAGCGGTGGCGGTTGCTGTGGCTCCAGCCGTGGCGGTCGCGCCTCCCGTCGCGCTCGCGGTGGCGTTCGCCGTTGGGGTCGCCGTGCTGGTGGTTTCGACGGGCGGCGGATCGCTCTTAGGCAGATCCTGCAGCGCCTTGGTGATATCGCTCGTGCTTACCACCTTATCGAAGAGAATCACCATCTGCGCGGTCGGCGTCTTCGTGTCAGACGGATAGGCGACGGTATACATCGTCTTCGTGATCACGGCGCCGCTGTCCAGCTTCTGCATCCGCTTGAGCACCTCAGTCGAGACGTTTGCGCCGATGGGGTGATCGAAGGTGATATAGGCATAGCGGTCCGGCGCGGGCGTATTCTTCGTATCGAGTGGCCTGGTCGCCAGCACGTTCACGTCCTGCGCCTTATCTTGCGTCATAACTCGCTGCACCTGGTCGGCCGTCACCGAGTTGCTGGCGAAGACGACGTTGACCGTGCTGCCGCCAGTGAAGTCGATACCCAGGTTCAGGCCCCAGAAGATGAGCGCCAGCAGACCCGGGACGATGACCACCAGCGAGATGCCAAAGAAGAAGTATTTGTAGCGCGTCAGATGAAACACCGTCTATTCCTCCCCACCGGAAATCGTATTTGTAGCGCCTGCGCGCCGGGATGTGGGCGTACCGCCGTTACAGTTGTGTAGCCAGAAAACCGCTGCCTTCAAGCATGGATGCATGTCAGAAGTGGCCAGTTCTTCTTGACAATCCGCAAGCTTTAGGCAGAAAATGCAAGCATGCGTAAGACGTTCAAGTACCGCCTGTATCCCAATAAGCAGCAAAGATGCCTCCTCGAGCAGCAGCTTGACGAGTGTAGCTGGCTGTACAACGAATTGCTGGCAGCTCGGCGTGACGCCTGGGAACAACGCCTGGAGTCGCTGCGCCTCTATGACCAGCAGGCGACGTTGCCGCTGCTCAAAGCGGCTCGCCCGTCGTTGGCTACAGTGCAGTCGCAGGTCTTGCAGAACGTTGCGGTACGCATTGATCTGGCCTTTCAAGCCTTCTTCCGCCGCGTTCGTACTGGTGAGAAGCCTGGCTACCCGCGCTTTCGCGGCAAGGGGCGCTATGACAGCATCACCTATCCCCAGGTGCCGGTCGGCTGTAAACTGGACGCTGAGGCGCGGCGCGTCCGGCTGCATGGGGTGGGGCTTGTCAAGATCATCTTGCATCGCCCCTTGGCAGGCACACCCAAAACCGCCACGATCAGCCGCAGCAGTACCGGAAAGTGGTACATCTGCTTCTCGTGCGAGTGTACAGAACCGCCGCCGTTGCCAGCGACTGGCCAACAGGTCGGCATTGATGTTGGCTTGAAGACCTTTGCGACGCTTAGTACAGGACAGGAAATTGCCAATCCGCGTTTCTTCCGGGCGGAGGAGAAAGCATTGGCACAGGTACAGCGCTCGCACAGCACACTCGCCAAGGGGACGCCAGAACGCGCCAAGCATCGCAAAGTCCTGGCGCGGGTGCATGAGCGCATCGCCTGGCGACGCAGCAACTTCGCCCACCAGCACAGCCGCCGCATCGTTGACGGCTGTGATCTCATCGCTGTTGAAGATTTGTCGGTCAATCGGATGACGCATACCCATTGTCTTGCGAAGAGCATCCATGACGTAGCGTGGAGCCAGTTCACAGCCCTCATCGCCTACAAGGCAGCATGGGCCGGTCGGCGGTATGTCGCTGTGAACCCCGCGTATACATCTCAGGATTGCTCGTCGTGTGGCCATCGGCAAACACTCTCCCTTGCTGACCGCATCTATACCTGCTCCTGTTGCGGCATCGTCTTAGACCGCGACTATAACGCCAGTCTGAACATTTTGAGACTGGGGCAACAGTCTCTGGCTTCGGCCTAGAAGCTCCCGCATTTATGCGGGAGAGTTGTCACTTCCGTTGCCAGTGGAGGCAGCGCTCGTGTCGTCGTCCCCCTCCTCAACATCTTCTGCCTCAAGCTCTGTTCCAGCAGCTGCCGCGACCGAGCTACCGCCCGCCAGCGCCAGCGATCCCGCCCGCTGTGTCCGTCGCTCCGAGGGGCGATAGCGCGGCAGTTTGAGCGCGCTCTGCGGCAGCCCATAGAGGGCTGGATGCTGCGAGATGCCCGCGAGCTGTAGCACATGCAGGAAGTTCCGCGTCACCACCACCGCCGTGAAGAGGCTGAGCAGCACACCAAGCGCGAGGTTGATGGCAAAGCCGACGATCAGGGTTGCGCCAAAGTTATTGCCGAACCAGTACAGAATCAGACAGGTAATCAGTGTCGAGAAGTTCGAGTCGCGGATGGAGGGCCAGGCGCGTTTGAAGCCGAGATCGACGGCGGATGCCATCGTGCGGCCTGCCCGTAACTCCTCTTTCATCCGCTCGAATATCAGGATATTAGCGTCCACCGCCATGCCAATCGTCAGGATGACGGCGGCGATGCCCGGCAGCGAAAGGGTGACGCCGAGCAGCTTGATGATGGCGAAGAGCAGCAGCGCGTAGAGAATCAGCGCGAGGTCGGCGATCAGGCCGGGCAGCCGATAGTAGACCAGCATGAAGAGGATAACCATCCCCAGGCCGACAATGGCGGCGCGAATGCTGAAGTCCAGCGCCTGCTGGCCGATGGTTGGGGCGATTTCCTGGCTGCTGACCACGTTCAACGGCAGCGGCAACGCGCCATATTTGAGCAGCGCCGCCAGATTCTGGGCGTCGGTAATGTTGCCGATGCCGGTAATCTGACCGTTGCCATCGATCTCACTCTGGATAGTCGCCGACTCGATCACGGTGTTATCAAGGGTAATTGTCAGTGGTTGACCGATGTGTTGGGCAGTATAGGTGGCAAAGTCGGTTTTGGCTTTGCCAGTAAAGGCGAAGGTGACAATCGGCTTGCCGCTACTTGAATCGAGGCCGGCAGAAATTTGATTGGTGTCGAGCTGCGCCCCGGTAAAGCGGACGGGATACTGTCCCGGCGTGACTTTGTCGCCGACCTGAACCGCAGTGGTGGCGCCAGACGTATCGATGATATTCATTTCGCCGGTCTGACCCAGGAGGGCGCTGGCCTGTGCGGCGTCGGTGAAGCCGGGAAGTTCGACCAGCACCTTGTCGCCGCTGGCGCGCACCGAGGCTTCGCTCACCGCGAGGCCCTGCGCGATACGCCGGTTGATATTATCAACCACCTGTGGCATCACCGACTGTACGTCGCACTTGGGCTGCGCCTGCGGACAACTTGCCTGGAACACGAACTGGACGCCACCTTGCAGGTCCAGACCTTGCCGTAGCTGGAGATTATTCTGATATCCGGCAACGTTGATCGATGGCCAGTGAAACACACTCTGGAAGTCGACGTAGAATGCGCCCCCTGCCAGCAATAGAACGAACAGGAGAAAGAGCAAAGTCTTGCCACGACGCATGGAGAATTATCCCCCTCGCTTAGTTTCTCCGGGCGACGGCCAAAGTGACTTGCTGGCCCGGATGGCGCCCATCCTCGCGCTATCCCGAAAGTTCACATCAGGTATGCTGATCCATTGGCTTCAGGAGTAGGCAAGATTACAGATAGTGGAACCAGGACATTATCCTGGCTAGTATAGCTGAGACGCGGCCCACTGTCAAATCGCGCATGACCGCCTTAACCCGCTCTCCGTCAGGGTTGGCAGCTTCTGTCGCTGGAGTTGCTCTGACGCTGAAACGTTCGGTCTGATAGTAGGTGCGCTCGTATTCATCATAGGGTACTACGCGACGAAGATGCTCTGGGTTCCCAACGGCAAGACATTTGGTGGGGGTGTTGGGACGGGCCTCACCCCCAGCCCCTCACCCACAGGGAGAGGGGAGCCAGAGCGTGGCTGCCACTCTGCGGACTTTCCATTGGTATCACTGGCTATTTCCCCACCGCCATATCATCGTCACCGTCCAGCGAGGATTCATCATTTTCGTCGGCATCGCTACTTGCCTGGTCGAGGCGTGCCGCGGTTCGGAGGCATTGCTCCAACCAATCCGACGCGCCATCGGCGATTTTGACGTCGCTGTCATCCATCGGGCGGCTATGTTTGAATGCATTGCGGGCATTCAGCACAGAGCTAAACATCTGCTCGAATCGCGGCTTCTGGCCGAAGACATCCTGGAACAGACTCCAGTTGTAGAGGATGATCTGGGGATAATCGCTGAACTGACAATGCTCCAATTTGACTTCGAGAGACTCGAACTGGCCAGCCTCGAACGGGTTATGCTGCACGCGCTGGCTGATGCGCTGCTCAATTTTGGAGCGCGTATCGCCGGGCATGCCGCGTTTCCACGCGAGCGCGCCGAACTCACGCTCAAGGCGCAATCGAATGATCTGGCGTATCGAGTCTTCCAGCGTGTCGATATGTGTCTCCAATAAAGCCAGCGCGCTCGTCGCCCACGTCGCCGGGGCATCCATCAACGATTGCAGCAGATTATTGATCTCATTGGCGAGTTGCGTTCGGCGTCGTAGCGTAAATTCTTCGTACTGATCGAGTGTCCAGAGGGCGCTGTCCATGGGAACGCTCTGGGCAACGAGGCGCGACGGCTCAATCGTGCTCAGATATTCGGACGGCGCCTGGCTGGAGATACGGCCATTCGCCCTCGCGGAGAGAAACGCCAGGTTCGCCACCTGATTGATGACGCGGCTATCTTGTCGCAGGTCATAGCGAGTCTTGAGCAATGCCTTGGGGAAGATATGATGGTACTCGAGTGTCTGGTTGCCGCCAATCGCGACCCCGTTAAACCAGTCTTGCGCATGGGCGCGTCGCGCGAGCACATACGCCATGAGCATGTAGGGTGAGTTGTTGAGTTGATCCTGTAGCTCACGCTCGGTGACGGGGCGCTTGCCAACCTTATCCTCGATGTTCTGGATCATGCGCTGGATGGGCTGATCGTTATCACGTAGCAGCGCCGCGATATCCTGGTCGAGATTTGTCTCCGTCGGCCCAGTGTAGCGCGACCAGATCAGCGCCAAGTAGAGCCAGCGCCGCAGATCGCGTGTCTGCTGCTCGGTGACACTCTGACCAAAGTGGTCGAAGAACACCGAGAGTGGCACGAGCACATAGTCGGTCGGCATCATCGAGAGGCGATCAATCAGGCAGTTTTGGACAAGAAAGTCAATGGCTTGCGTCATCGCGGGCCTGGCGCGGCGCCACGCCGCCTGCAAATCCTCCACACCGAGATGCTCGCGCCCGCTACGGAATAACTGGCTTAAGCGACTCTGACTGGTGAGGAGTGCGGTGAGCACACGCAGCAGGATACTGTAATCCAGTTCCCATCCTCGCTGACGGATGTGATAGAGGTAGTTGTCAAACTCTTCGGTCACGCCACGCCACCTGCTCGATACCTGCGCCAGCGCGAGATCGGCGCTATTGAGCTTTGTGCCTCCGGAGTTGATGCGGACGAAGATATGCGTGACTTCCTCGTAGCTCAGACCTTCCAGCACATTGAGGCGGTACTTGTAGCTGCGGATGTTATCCAGCGCATTGATGCGCTCATAGGCCGCGTCTCCCTCAGGAGTGCCGAACTCCAACTTCAAATCGCGGAGAATAGTCGCCGCACCCTGGGTAAAGAGGCGCGTCAGCGAGACCCATCCAGCCTGGGCATGGTGCGCCGCGCTGGCAACCTCAAACTTTGGATCATAGACATTGAAGACGATATCAATCGCGCGTGTCCGCCACCTGACATGCAGCGGATTTCCGAGCATCACAGCGGCGAGCGAGGTCATGCGTTGCTGCCCATCGAGCAACAGTCGCGGGCGACGGTCTGGGGCGGCAATACCTGTAAGACCAAGTGAGCGCGAGTACGGTAGATCATCAGTATCCCAGACGAGGAGTTGCCCGCTGGGGTAGTTGTGATAGAGCGAATCGAAAAAGTCGCGCACCTGGGTTGAATCCCAGACATAGGCGCGCTGCATCTCTGGCAGGAGCAGCCGTCCATCGCGAATATCCTCTACAAGCGATTGAATGCCTTTGTCTTCGGTCGTAATCACGCGATACTCCTCTGCGCAGCCATACATCAATATCCACCACCATTGTATCAGCAAACAGCCAGACGCTCCACTCCATCCCATCGCGGTATCTGCTGATTCGCCGTAGCGTTCACGCTACGGTCTGCCTCGCGCACCACGACGTATAGTGTTCGGAAGAAAAAGTAAAAGTACATAATGCCGCGGCTAATCCCGCCCGATGGGTTCGCTCGGTGGTCTCAAGTGGTTACCAACCGTCCAGGATTAGCCGTGGTCTTCAGGCCACGGCGCGCCCCACTACCGCCTTGGGATGACCACCTCGTCCTCGGCGTCATCTACGTCTGGCGCGGGGGCGGCGCGCAGGTGAAGCGCCTCGCGGGCGATCAGCCCGTTGGGAAGCTGGCGCAGACGATAGGCGGTGGCGTAGTTGACGCCCTCGGAGAAGAGGTCGAGGTTGGGGCTGGCGATCACCAGGCCCATGCCCAGTTGCTGCGCGAAACGCACCACCAGGTCGGCGTTGCGCTGATCCATCCGGGCGAACGCCTCGTCGTGCATCAAGAGACGTAGCGGCGCGTTCGAGACGGCGAACTGCATCGCCGCCGCTGTCAGCAGCAGCACATAGACCGGCACGCGCTGCTCGCCGCCGCTGCCGAAGCCAGAGACCGCGCTATCCCACGGGCGCACGCGCGGATCGAGGTCGTCGCAGTGTAGCAGGGAGATTTCCACCCAGCGGCGATAATCGAGCTGCTCGACCAGCGCCTCAACCGACGCCTGCGCCTCGCCTTTCATCTGCTCATCCAGCCAACCCGCGAAGATCGCCGTCAACTGCCCCTGCACGCCCGCGGGCATCGCATGGCCATGCTCGAGCAGCGCCGCCGCCACGGCGACATGATCGAAGGGGATATCCCCGTGGCGCGTCAGCCGCACCGAAAGCTTGAGCGAGAAGCGCGTGTTACGGGCGAAGAAGCGCGCGGTCTGTAGCCGCTCGTTCAGGCCGTTGATGATGCTGTCGGCGCGGGTCAGCTGGTCGACCAGATGGCTCACCACCTCGCCCAGAATGATCTCGCGCACGACGCGCGTCACCCGTTGCGAGAGATTTTGCTGCAACTGGTCAATGGTCACGCTGAGGAAGTTGAGCAGCAGCCGGATATCGCTAGTGCCCTCCAGCCGCGGCGCGACATTCAGCAGCCAGCCCTGCGGAGCCAGCGCCAGCGCGTGTTTGCTTGGCGAGCGCAGGCCGAAGCGGTCGTCGGCGCCGACCATCGCCTGATACTCGGCGACCGCCACGAGAAAGCCCTCCTGCTCGCGCTCGGCGGCGCTGAACGCGCGCGGCAGGTCGTCGTCGAGGCGCTGGCGGCTCTCGCGTCCCTTCATCGTCTGGCGGGCGTAGCGCACTGGATCATCCACCTGGTTGGCGGGCAGATCGAGGCTATCGGCGACCGCATGCAGCAGCGCGCCGAAGGCGGTATTGCGCTCGTTGAGCTGGTGTGTCGCCTGCTCTGCCGTCTGCGCCTGGTGGTCGCGCTCCTGTTTGGCGGCATCCTGCTGGTGCAACGCGATGCCTTTAGCGACGCCCGTCTTGCGCGCGTTTTCCTCCGCCGCCTTCAGCTGTCGCTGAAGCTGTGTGATACGCGCCTCGACATCCTCCAGACCCGCCGCCCGCAGCGCGTTGCGCGCCTGATTGAGCAGCCGCTGCGCCTCGATCACTTTCTGGTCCAGCGTATCCATCTGCGCCCGCGCCATGCCGTAGGTCTCGCTCTCGACATCGTGCGCGTCTTCGGCGGTGCGCACGCGCGAGTGCAGTTGTTCCAGACGGCTGCGCGTCTCGGTGATGCGGGTGATGGTATCGGCCACCGCCTGTTGTAGCGCGGCCCGCGCGCGCGCCAGCATCGCGGGATCGTCCAGCGCGGGATAGGCGGCGGTCGCGTCGTCCCAGCGTCCGCGCGCGTCGTCTTCATCGGCGGCGGCGTCCTGCACGGCGCGCCCGGCGGCGGTCAGCCTGACGGCGGCCTCTTCCTCCGTCTGGCGGAGCGACTTCATCTCGCTGCGGCGCTGCTCCACCTCCTCCAGCATATGCGCCACCTCGGAGAAAGCGCGCACCCGTCCCTCGGCCTCACGGGCTGCCTCGCGTTCGGCCTTCAGCGACGCGCGCAGGTCATCCAACTCGCGCAGAAGGGTGTTCTGCTCGCGGGCCAGCTCCTCGCGGCGGGCGGCGGCGGCGGCCTGGCGACGCACCACGCCAATCAGCGCCTCGGCGCGGCGGCGCAATCGCACCGTTCCCGCGATATCGCCCAGACGATAGCGGCCATCCTGGCAGAGGTAGTCGCCGTTGCGAGGTGGATCCTGCACCAGCGCCACGCTGCTAAAGACGGCGTCGAGATAGCGGCGCGCGTCGGGCGAATTGGTGACCAGCACCGTGGCGAGCGCGTTTTTGATCGGCTTGCCCCCGGCTGCAGTCGACTGCAGCACATGCCAGTCCACCTCGCCACTTGCCGCCGCCCGCGCCCGCTCCAGCGGCAGCGTGGTGGTCAGCAGCGTCAGCACATCCAGGTGCTCCAGCAGCCCTTCGATGGCCTCGCCCCAAGGCACACCCTCGCGCGCCAGATCGAGCGCGCGATAGAATGGAGCGGCGGAGCCATCGGCCTGGCGCAGTCGCCCCAGCGCGTGTTCGCGCTCCGGCGAGAGTGGCGGGATTGGCTCGGTCTGCGTCTGGCTCGTCTCGTGTTCGATCTCAGCCAGCTTCGCCTCGACCTCGGCGATACGCACCTCCAGCCGGGCGGCGCGGGCGCTGGCTTCATGCACCGCCGTATGGGCGCGATCCAGTTCCTCCTGGCAGTTCTGCATCAGCGGCGGCAGCGCCATGGTGCTCGGTTCCTCACCGGGCGTCCGGCCCAACACACCGCCGGGCCAGCGGTTGACCATCCGGTCCCACCGCGCCCAGAGCGCCTGCCGCGCTGATTGCAAGGCTCGTTGCGCCGCCTCGTGCTGGGTGCGCGCCTCTCGCTCGTCCTGGCGAGCGTCGGTGGTCGTGCGGCTGGCCTCCACGATGCGCTTGGCATGGGCGTCCAGCCCGGCAAGCTCGCCATCCGTCGCGACCCAAGCGCCATGCAGCACGTCGGCCAGAATCTGGTCGCCCGGCTCGGCGATGTTCTGCTTCCAGGCATCCTGGAGCGTGGCAGGCAGGGCGCCCAGCGCCTTCGCGCCACGGTCGCGCAGTTCGGAGAGACGCGCCCGCGCGCTTTCCTCCTCGGAGCGCAGATGCTGGCGGGCGGACGCCACTGACGTTTCCGAGCGCTGGAGCCGCTCTTGCGCCTGACGTAGCTCGCGCTCGGCCCGGTCTTGCTCGCGTTGGGCCGCATCGACTGCCTCATTGGCGTGGGCCACCGCCTGCACCACCTCGCCCTGGTGCAACTGCTGCAGCGCGTCCAGTTCGCGGCGGTTCGCGCCCTCCTCGGCGTAGGCGGCCTCTTCGCTGACCTCGGCCTGGCGCGCCTCCGATTCGGCCTCGCGCAGCTTCGCCTCAGCCGTGGCGAGCGCCTGGGCGGCGTCATCGCTGGCCCACTGCGTCCGCAGCCAGGTCATGCCGGCATGGGTGAGCGCCGCCTCATGGTATTTGCGCCGCGCCTCGACCACGCCGCCAAGCATCGCGCTCAGCTTGCCATATTCTTCGATGTCGCGATGAATCCGCTGGATGCCTTCCAGTCCCTCGACCAGCCGCTCCAGGTGGGGGCGGTCGACGATGGGCAGGAAGTGGCGGACGACGCCGCTGGGATCCGAGACGAGCGCATCGTCCACTTTGAGGCCGAGCATGCGGTGTAGCACGTCGTAGAGCGCATCGTAGCGGCGCTGCCAGTCGGCGCCTTCGATATTGAGCAGCCGCCGCGCCACCAGCCGGTTATAGTCCTCGGCCTGGGTGGCGTTGAAGACCGCGCCGCCGGTATTGACGAATGTCTCGTTGCGCGCGCGGAAGTCCTGCATCTGGAGGGGCGCCTGTCCCTGCGCCGTGACCTCCAGAAAGGCAATCTGATCGAGCATGGTTGGCAGCGCGTAATACCACGGGTGCGAAGAGTGGGGAGTCGCCGCCGCCGCCGCGCCATAGACCCAGCGCCCCTCGCCTTCGTGCTCGATCTCCACCGCGCAGTAGCCGACGGTGCGCTGTCGCCGCCAGCCTTTATTGGCGTGCTCGATGCCGTGCGGATCGAAGAAGAGGATCGTGTTACTGAGGGTGCGTTTGCTGGTGCGCCCGCCCTCGCGCGCGGCGGCGTTGAACTGTTTGTTGGAAGTGGGGAAGAGCGCCCAGTCTATCGCGTCGAGAATCAGCGACTTGCCGGAGCCGTTCTCGCCGATGATGGCGAGCATATCGCCCATCACGTCGAGAGTGGCGTTTTCGTGGCCGTGCCAGTTAATCAGGCGGATGCGGCGAATCCACGCGCGTCCCTGCGGTCCCTGTGGCGCCCGACTGCTCATGCGTCGCCTCCTTCGTCGTCATCATCATTCTCGGCGAGATCGTCATGAGCCACCAGCCCGGCGGGCGGTAGGAAGCGGTCGATCAGGTCGGTGAACTCGTAGACGCCGCTGAAGTCGCGCTCGTCCAATTTAAACTGCTCGCCGGGCAACTGGCGGTCGTCGGCGCCGATGCGGCGAATCAGCCGGTAGCGCTCGAAGGCGGCAAACGCCTGGTAGAATGCCCGCTGGTTGGCGCGCACGCGCTGGGCGGCGCTCGCCCGCACCGGGGCGGACGTTTTGGCGCGGCTGGTGGTGGCCGTCGCGGTTGCGGTTGCGCCTGACGCGCCGCGCTTGCGGCTGCGGGAGGCGGGCTTCTCTTCCGCCAGTTCCTCATCATCTTCGGCGTCGGCCTCGCCACGGGTCGCCAACGCCTCGTTGATGATCGCCTCGTCGAAGCTGAGCCAGGGCGAGAGCCGCTGCCCCTCCTCGGCGACATAGCGGAAAAGCTCGGAGAAGCGGAAAACGGTGGCGGAGTCGCCCGATTCGAGCAGGCGCACGCTGCGATAGGCGCGAATCAGGCAGGCGTAGGCGGTCTGTTTGCGGGCGGTCAGCTCGAAGACATCGGCCACCAGTAGCTCGCGCTGGCGTGGCGCGGTGGGCCAGTAGGCGCGCGCCCAGCGTCCAAGGCGCAGTTCCAGCCGCGCGCCCAGCTCATCCTCGAAGAAGCGCTGCTCGCCGATGTAGTGCTGCGTGAGCCAGAGAAACTCGTCGGGCGACTCATCCTGCAGGATCGCGGCCTGCTCGATCAGCATGCGCCGCACCCGTCGCGCCAAATCCTGCTCGCGTTGTCCTGTGTATGTTGGCATGTGTGTCGTCTCCGGTTGATAGTCGCTACTGATGTTGCTGGCGATAATAGGCTCTTTGCCCAATGTAGCAAGGGCCGAGTAATCCGGCGCTGTTTGTCCTGGGTTTCCGTGCCGCAGGCTGAAGCCCTGCGGCTAATCCCGCACGTTCAGCGCGCTTGCCGCCAGCATGCGGATACCGAACGGTCAGGATTAGCCGCGGCATTCATGCCGCGAAGGTGGAGCACCACTCCTCGCGCCCATTCGCCCCCTACCGCCCCGGTGGCGTGCCGCCCGCATTGCGCCGCCCGAGAATGCCAAAGGGCCAGCGCCGTCCGTTCTGGTCTGCTTGCCCGGACTGCGGCTGCGAATCGTCCAGTGGCGCGGTCTCTGGCGCGGCCAGTGGGTGCGTGCCTGCCGAGCCGAGTGAGATGGCAGGCAGCGGGCGCGTACTCTGGGTCGGCCCATCCTCAGGGCCAGACAAATCTTCCAGCGGGATGGTGGCGGGCGCCTCACCCAGCACCTCAGGCGTCGTCGGCGAGGGACTCGTCGGCGCCACACGCACACTCCCGCCGCCGCCCATTCCGCCTCCGCCACCAGCGGCCACCCGGCGCATCGGCACGTCGCGGCTGCCACTGGCGATGGCGCTCAGTTGGGCAGCGGCCTCGCGGGCAACGTGGGTCACATCGACGGCCTGCTGGCGGGCGGCGGTTGTCGCGCTGAAGCGGTAGTTATCCATCTCGACCTCGAATCCTGGCCCGGTCAGCAACGCCCGCCGAGTCATCCCCGCGCCGGGCGCCTGAATGCGCAGCCCCAGCCGCCGCAGTGGCGAGCTATCGCGTGGCAGCCAGAGGAACGATGCCAGCAGCCGCAGTTCATCGAGCGATTCAATATGGGCCAGTCCCGCCGCAGAGCCTGACGCGATCAGCCGCTCGATCAGCCGAGCGCGCGCGTCTTCCAGCTCGCGGATGCGCGGATCGTCGTCCGGCTGCCAGTTATCGGGCGTCACCAGCACGGATGGCGGCGGCGGCGGCGCGGGACGATGGCGCGGTCGGATTGACTTCTGCCAGATATCGTCGTCGACCAGCGGCAATGGCGAGCCGCCGCGATGCTCCAGCCAGCGCTCCAACCGTACCCCCGCGTCGCTGGCGGGCGGCGACTGCACCCAGAGTCCGGCATGGACCGCGCCTGAGGCGTTCCAGAGATAGGTACGCGCGCGCGCCGTCGCCTCCGCGCCACCCTCGGCCAGATCGCGCGCGCGCCGCAACAGCGCCGTAATCGCCTGCGTCTGTTGTAGGCGGAGTGAGATCGCCGCGTGGATGCGCTCGGTGAGATCGACCAGCGCCAGGCTGATGAGCCGCGCGCCCTCGCGCCAGGAGCCAGGGCCGCTCTCCGCCATGAAGCGCTCGAAGTTATCCAGCTCGCGCGCGACATCGCGCACGACGGCATCCAGCCGCTGATGGCGCTCGTCCTCAGTCTCGCCCAGGCCGACGCTCCACTCCTCCTCGCGTTTGCGCAAGACATCCTGCAACTGGTGGACGTTCTCGCCCGCGTGGCGCTCATCGCGCAGTGTCTCCAGCCGCTCGCGCACTTTGGCGGCGCCCTCGGAGGCGACCCGGAAGAAGCGCTCGTGGAGGACGCCCAGGCGGTCGGCAATCTCGGCGAGAATCTCCGGGTGATCGCCGTCTACTCGCAGCGCGCGTAGCTCGCGGGCGAAGTCGCGCGACTCCGTGTTGATGCCGTGGAGCGCCTGACGCAGCGACTGCCACGCCGAATGACAGCGCAAGGGGTCGGAGTCCTGGTAGCCCAGTTCTTCGAGCAGGGTATCCAGCGCGGCGATAGCCTGAGCGAAGTAGTTGGCGCTGAGGCTGATATAGCGGCGACGCAGCGCGCGCTGAATCTCATCCCAGTGGGGCAGGAAGACACGGAGTGATCGCGCCAGGGCATAGTCGCGCTCGACCCGCCGCCGCAAGCCATCGCGCTCGGCGCGTTCGGGGGCGAGGCCGCCGTCGACCGCCTGCCAGCCCTCGAGTTGGCGCAACACCTCGACGATCTCGGCGCGTGGGTCGTCGCCATTGGGCTGGCCGCGATAGCGGAGGACGGCATCGAGGTCGGCGGCCAATTCATCCACCGAGACGCCGACTCGTCCCTGCGCCTCCTGCTCGCGGAGCGACGCCACCAGAATCGAGCGGCGCATCTGGCGCACGCCGCCTTCCTCGCCGACGAGGGCGCGCAGAAACTCTGGCGGCCCGGCAATAAGCGCCTCGGCCGCCCGTGAGATCGTTTCTATGCGCTGTGCGTCGGTGGCCATGATGTTATTCCCCGCGCCACGGCGTCACGCTGAACCGCTCCATGCCTGCTCCCTCAGGAGTGGAACCATCCGGGCGCCACTTGGAACATTTGTCGCCAGCCCAGGCGGCAAGCCGTGTTCCTGAAATCGAGCGTAGCATAGCACAGGGCGGCTGTTACAACGCGAAATCGCTTGCCAGCACGCCCAAAGGTACCACGCGACGAGGGGGTGATTTGGGGCAGACAGAGGAGCTATTACCGGAAATGTCGGCGGCGAAAAGAGCGCAATCGCGCCATGACAAAACTGGCCCCAACTGGGCCGGGTTCGCTTTGGGCTACCTTCGCGGCATGATGTGGTTTTACAGATTACCAGGGACACCACGCGGCGGTACGCGGGCGGTTGAAACCGCGCCTGAGCGGCCTCGCTACGCTCCGCCACGAAACCCGCCTTCGCGGGTTGCAGAATTCCGCTCGTCACCGGGTATCCCGCTTGGGACACGATCTGGGAAGTCCGCGCAGGCGGACTTGGTGGCCGCAGGCCCTAAAGGCGCGGTTTCAACCGCCCGCGCTCTCGCGTCTGTCCGTCATAATTTGTAAAACTGCTTCAGCCGCCAGCCAGCCCAACGCAGAATTAGCCGTAGCCTGAAGGCTACGGCTTGCTGGTATAGGGAAAACGAATGGCTAGTAGCGCAGGTCGAGGTCGATGCCCACGTCATGGCCCATCTTGAGCACTTCGAGGCGATGTGACTCCACCAGTTGCTGGTCGCGCGCGTGCATCGCGGTGCTGGCCCAGGCGCGTTCGCGCGGACGCCAGAGCAGATGCTCGACGAACATCGGCCACATGCTCGCGGTAATCTTTTCGACCATATGCTTCGTCTTCTGGGTCGCGCGCGTCAGCAGCAGCTTCTCGTAACAGACGCCCGCGCCGTGGTGGATGCCGTCGTCGATGGCGAGCCGCGTGCAGATCTCGGCGAGGATAGTGCCGGGAGCCGCGCTGGCAATCTGGTGGAAGCGTGGGATCACGAGGCCCTCATAAGCGACCTGGAGCAGCCAGATTTTCTCCTCGATGGTATCTACTTCCATCGCCAGTTTGGAGAGCTTTTCCAGGAATGGATCAGGCTCGCAGGTGCCGCCGACGGTATCGGAGAGCTGGAGCCACGCCTCGAAGTGACGCGCCTCATCCTGCGCCATCGTCGAATAGTAGAGCTTGGCCTCCGCGTCGGATGCGTCGGCGAGGAGTTGCACCGAAAGCTGGGCGGCGATCATGTCCGCCTGAAGCTGCTGTGTCACGACCGAGCGCCACATCGCCAAGCGGCGTTCCTGTTTCTCGGCGGAGCCGCGTCCCTCAGGCACTCCAGGAATCTTGCCCCATGAGAGCTGCCGGACATCCCATGCCTGCCGCTTGGCGAGTCCGTAGAAGCGTTTCATGCCTTCCGCGGTCTGTGCGCTGATGTTTCCGGCGTCTATCCGTGCAGCCTCTACTTCTTCCGGCGCAACCGCAAAGGCGTTATCTGTTGCCTCAATCGCCACGCTTTATCCCCTCTTCCTGGTCATCTTGCCGTGTGAGCGCCGCCTGCCACAGCCCGCAGCTGCGGCGTCCGCTGTACTGAACTATACCAGATTCGCCAATAAGTGCCGTCTGCGCCACCCAAAACGCTCCGACTGACTCATTAATAGAGAGCGTCATCGGGCCAACAGTTTCACGTCTCTGCCATGATTGCCTCATGACTGCGTCATGAATACGCACGAATAGTCCGCATCGTCGCGGAGCCTTCACCTCATGTATAAGGAGAGGTCGCGGCGATTTTACCACCTTCCCCACATTCTGTCATCACAATGGCATCACGAGCTAGACAAATTGTGCCACACTACATGACATGGGCGATATCCACCTGCGTATTTTCAGGTATTTGTTGGAGGGAAATTGGACAGATGACAACCCTACGCTTCGGAATCAAGACCGCACCCCAGCATACGACCTACGACGATATGCTGCGCGTCTGGCTGGAGGCCGATACCGTTCCGATCATCGAACATGCCTGGCTCTTCGATCACTTTACGCCGCTCGGCAACGATCCGACCGGGCCGTGTCTGGAGGGCTGGTCGCTGCTGGCGGCCTATGCCGCGCGGACGGAGCGGCTGCGCGTGGGGCTGATGGTAACCGGGAATACCTACCGTCACCCCGCCGTCCTGGCCAATATCGGCGCGACGCTCGACCACATCTCGCACGGTCGGCTCGATTTTGGCATCGGCGCGGGCTGGAACGAGTTGGAACATGAGATGTACGGCATCCCGCTGCCACCGCCCGGCGAGCGCATTCGGCGGCTGGGCGAGGCGTGCGAGCTAATTCGGCGGCTCTGGACCGAGGAGACGGTGACCTATGATGGCCGCTATTACCAGTTGAAAGAGGCGCGCTGCGAGCCGAAGCCCATCCAGAAGCCCTATCCGCCGTTTGTGATCGGCGGCAGTGGCGAGCAATTGACGCTGCGGGTGGTGGCGCGCTACGCCGACATCTGGAACTTCGTCGGTGGGCCAGTTGAAACGTTCTCTCACAAGAGCGCGCTGCTGGATAGCTACTGTCAGGAGATTGGCCGCGACCCGGCAGACATCGAGCGGTCGATTCAGATGCTCGTCGCGCCAGATGACATGGCCGCGAGCCGCGACGCGATTCGCCCATACATCGCCGCGGGCGCAACCCATATCATCCTCAATCTGCGCGCGCCGTATCCCGAAGGCATCGTGCATCGGCTGGCGGAGGAGGTAGCGGGGCCACTCGCAGCGGAGCAGTAAGCGCAGGATGGTGAGGAGGCGCATAGCCGCGTTTGGTGTAGGGTGGGCATGCCGCAGGCTGAGAGCTATGCGGCTAATCCTGTTCGCTCAGTATCCTTGCTAATGGCGAACGTGCGATTCTGGCCTTATCGCGGCTCTCGCCATCGGTCGCTTTCAGGAGATTCTTCATATCGGCGCTCTGGCGTGATGATGAAGCAGCGGTCCGTCAGCAATTCAGTGCGCTGGGAGAGCGTGAGAGCAGGCTCGCTGGATTCGCTCTCACCAAAGAACACAGCGGTTTCGGCAACCTTGTCATCTTCACGAATATCGTCCTCGCCATCTACGTTGTAGTAGTAAGCGTCTTGGGTCACGTAATCGCGGCGAAAATCGGTTCCCCACTGCGAGTTGTGTCCCCAGCCATGAGATTGATCAACGGCTTGACGATTGTTTCGAGTGTAAGCCCAATAGAGCCGTGAATTCTCGGCGATATCTTTGCGGATGAAATGCTCGCCACCGCGCACTCGTACTCCAGCACGGCAAAAGAGCATATGCCCCAGGAGGAAACCGGGCCAGATTATCTCGACAAGGCTGATTGGTTCATCAGGATCAGGCGCCTGCTCAACATCAACTATCTCATGGTAGAACGGATGGAATGTAGAGTGTTCGGCTTCCTGCATTCCCAGCGAGCGCATCCACTCATTGCGCTCCTCTATCTGAATCGCTGGAAGCCACCCTTCATTGTACGCGGCGAGTGGGAATGTCGTCCGGTTCCTAACTGGTTGGAAGGGGAGCAGGAGCATGTCGCTCACGCGCGAGAGCGCGTAGAGATGTTCGAGGCAGGTGTAATAGTTATCGTCCCCTCCACTGCATGCGTCAGGCTGTTCTTTGCCCCAAAATATCGCCTCGGCGCTCCCATAGGATTGGAGCACGCTCATTGTAACCGCTGCTTGTGGTTGCCAGGGCAGTAGAACGTCATGATACGCATCGGCGCCTTCGTATTCCACAAGTCGGTGAAAAAGCGAGCGGAATGAGAAAATAGCAGCGACCATCGCGATCTCCTGGGATGCCAGTGGCTAGCGGACTCCAATACGCTAAGGCATCCCAGATTATACCCTAATAACTGCACGCTTTGTACGCTGATCTACGGTTCCTTCGTCTCTCCACGTGCGATGAAATACCAGGGCTTGACGGGCGTGTCTGTCAGGTCGTGCATCACGTGCTTGATCTGGGTGTAGTCCTCCAGCGCGTAGAACGACATGTCTTTGCCGAAGCCGCTCTGCTTGTAGCCGCCGTGGGGCATCTCCGAGGCGATGGCGATGTGCTCGTTCACCCAGACTGTGCCCGCCTGGATGCCCGCCGCCATGCGGTTGGCGCGGAAGACATCGCGTGTCCAGACCGACGCCGCCAGCCCATAGTCGGTATCGTTCGCCAGCGTCAGCGCCTCGGCCTCCGTCTCGAACGGCAGCACGCACAGCACCGGCCCAAAGATTTCCTGCTGCACGACTTCCGCCTGCTGGCTTTGGGGCAGCAGCACCGTCGGCGCGTAATAGTAGCCATCCGAGAGCGCCGTATCGGTTGGGCGCTCTCCGCCCGCCAGCACCTGCGCGCCCGCCGCCCGGGCCCGCTCGACGAATCCCTCCACCCGCTCGCGCTGTCTGGCCGAGATAACCGGCCCCATCTCGGTCGCCGGATCGTCGGGTAGCCCCATGCGAATGCTCTTCACCAGCGAGACAAGCCGCTCCAGAAACGCATCCATCACCGACCGCTGGCAATAGACGCGCGTCGCGGCGGTACAGTCCTGGCCGGAGTTGATATACGCGCCCATCACCGCGCCGTGGGCCGCCGCATCGAGATTGGCGTCCTCGAAGACGACGAACGGCGCCTTGCCGCCCAGCTCCAGGTGTAGCCGCTTCACCGTCCCCGCCGCCACGCGCATAATGTCTTTGCCTGTGGCAGTGTCGCCGGTAATCGAGATCATGCGTACCAGCGGATGCCCGCAGAGCACGGGGCCAATCTCCTCGCCGCGCCCGGTAATCACATTGAGCACGCCCGGCGGCAACCCGGCCCGCTCGCCCAGGTCGGCCAACGCCAGCGCGGTCAGCGGCGTGACGGTGGCGGGCTTGAGGACGACGGTGTTGCCAGCAGCGAGCGCGGGCATGATCTTCCAGATGGCCATATTGAGCGGATAGTTCCAGGGGGCAATCGAGGCGACGACGCCAATTGGCTCGCGGCGAATTGTGCTCTGGTAGCCAGGCAGATACTCGCCCTGGCCGAGCGTGTGCAGCACGCGACAGGCTCCGGCGAAGTAGCGGGCATTGTCTATCGAGAAGGCGACATCGAAGTCGCGCGCCATGGTAATCGGCTTGCCGGTATTGGCGCTCTCCAACTGCGCCAGCGGCTCAGCCTCCGCCGCCATCAGGTCGGCCAGCCGGGTCAATATCTCGCTCCGTTGTCCGGGCGAGAGGCGGCTCCAGCGGCCATCATTATAGGCGTCACTGGCGGCGGAGACGGCGGCGTCCACGTCGTCAGCGGTCGCGGCGGCCACCTCGGCAATCCGCTGCCCAGTGGCGGGGTTCACCACCGGGATCAGCGCGCCCCCGCTGGCGTCGCCCCAGCGTCCATTGATATAGAGTTGGTGGGCGCTCTCACGAGCGAGCATATCGGCAACTGCCATGGTGTGGGTGGTCCTTTCGGTGATAAGCGTTGGTGAGTCATTCGCGGCATGATGCGGCGGCTAATCGCGTCGGCTGCTCCTAGCCGGCGCTACGCCGCAAAGGCCGCCTGCTGCGGCCTCCAGATTCCGGCGCCACATGGCTAACCATCCTCTCTGGAGCCTGCGCTGACCGGCAGGGTGTTGCGGACGCGCAGGAGCCGCGCGTCCCCTAGGCGCGAGTATTTTAATCCGCCAGCCAGCTACGCCCCCGCCGCCACACTCGCATGCGCGCCAATCCCGGCGGCGATCACGTCGAGCGCGTGGGCCAGATCGTCGTCGGCGATGACCAGCGGTGGCTGCACTCGCACGACGTTGCCCTCCGAGCCGCCGACGCCCACCAGCACGCCATGCTCGCGGCAATACGCGCGTACCGCCTTCGCCAGGGCGGCATCCGGCGCTCTGGTCGCGCGGTCAGAGACCAGCTCGATGCCAACCATCAGGCCGAGGCCGCGTACCTCACCAATGGCGGGCAGTTTCTCCTGCCAGCCGCGCAGCGTCGCCATCGCCGTCTCGCCCTTGCGCGCCGCCTGTCCCGGCAAATCTTCCTGCTGCATCACGCGCAGATTCGCCAGCCCCGCCGCGCATGCGACCGGGTTGCCGCCGAAGGTCGAGAGATGCTCGCCGATATGGAACGAGTCGGCAATCTCCGCGCGGGCAATCGTCGCCGCCAGCGGGAAGCCATCGGCGATACCCTTCGCCATCACCATGATATCTGGCTCGACGCCGAAATGCTCGATGGCGAACAGCTTGCCGGTGCGCCCGAAGCCGCTCTGCACCTCGTCGGCGATCAGCAGGATGTCGTGGCGGTCCAGAATCTCCTTGACACGTGTCATGTATGAGACCGGCGGCACGATCAATCCGCCCTCACCCATCACTGGTTCGATGATGAACGCCGCGACATCGCCGCTGGTATGGAAGCGGATCGTCTCTTCGAGCGCCTGGGCGCACTTCTCCGCCACCACCTCGGGATCATCACCGTAGAGCGAGCGATAGGTGTAGGGCGCGGGCGCGAAGGCGACACCCCCCGCGTAGGGGCCGCCGCGTGTCTTGCGCGTCATGTTGCCGGTAATGCTGAGCGTGCCGTACGAGCGCCCGTGAAAGCTGCGCTCCAGCGCGATGATCTCACGCTTGCCGGTGTAGACCTTCGCCAGCCGGATCGCCGCCTCGATGCCCTCCGCGCCGCTATTGGAGAAGAACGTCTTTTGCAGCCGTCCCGGGGTCGCCTCGGCCAGCGCCTCGGCAAAATCGGCCACCGGCTCGACATAGTAGCCGTAGCTGCTGGCGTGGATGAGCCGGTCAATCTGCGCCTTGGCCGCCTCGCGCACGGCGGGATGCCCGTGACCCGCGTTGACAACCGAGATGCCCGCGAAGCAATCGATATACTCCTGGCCGCTGGCGTCGGTGATGCGCGCGCCCTCGCCGCTGTGGACGACGACCGGCTCGACGGTGGTAAAGCTGGTGGTGACGTAGCGCGCGTACTTCTCGCGCGTATCCAGGTCGCTCATAGGTAGCCTCCTTCTGATTGCCGCTATCTGGCCTCAGTATAGGCTACCCGATGCGCGCGGTGTCATTGGCGCGCTGGCGGAAGTTGCGCCGTAGCTCTTGGCCGCGCTGTCCTATGGATGATCACTTCCAGCCCAACTGGCGCGCTATTGCCATTTCGTGCGTGCTGGCAAACGGCAGCGATGGGAAGATTTGGTGGGCGTTGCTGTCTAGAGCGATCAACGCGCCCGCACGATAGAGCACATAGGCGGTCTGGCCAGAGGTAATGTCTACTGTCTTCGCATACATTACAGCCAGAAGATATCCGTCGGCTGGCGCTGTCGCGAACCGTCCATCGCCGATGCTCATGCCATAAGCGGACGCGAGCCCACCCAATTTCGACATAGTGATTACCTGGAAGGTATCGGACTGAAACGTCTGCGCAACATCCACCTGCCATGCGCCTGTCCAGTTTGCAGCCATATCCACCGTCGGCACGCCATCACCTTGCTTCGTATCAACGGTGACAGGCTGACCATTGGACAGAGTATATTGCCAGCGGACGACCGGGATAAGCGTCCAATGTACCCCAGGCCCAGATGCCTCCGGAATCTCTATCGTGCCGCTGCAGAACGGCGCGCATTGCTCGTTCCCGATGCGTTCGCCCTGGCGTACTGCTACGTGAAAGCTGAGCGTTACATTGAACGCATGCGTAGCCGTTGCCGCCTTGCCGGCGGCGGTGATGTAGTGGTCGCCTGGGAGCACAGGCGCGCTGGATGTGGAGCTATCCAGCACCTGCTGTGTGGCTGCGATGAGCGCATCAAGTGAAGCCGCTGGCAGTTGATTGGGAATCGCTCGCAGATCAATCGCGCGGCCTTCCCAGGGTCGCGTTGGATTGCCAGCCGAATCTACTGGCGTGCCATCGCTATTGAAGTTGAGAGTTACATTCCCGAGCGGACAGGTATCGCTCGGCGATCTGGGAGCGTTGATCGTGCAAGTAAACGTGGGAAACGGCGCCGCAGTATAGGTGATCGTATTGCTCGTATGGGGCAGATAGAGCGGGTTCAGCGTGGGTAGTTGACCGTCGGCGGTATGCGCCGTGATGTCGACTGGCTGCCCATCGATCGTGAGTCTGCCCCAGGGCACGACATGGACAAAGACCACTGCATTGCCGCCCGCTGGAAGGATGCCGATTGACGTATCGGATGCGCTGGGACGATTGACCAGTAGCGTTGTGGCCAGCAGCGCCACGACCAGCATAGCGGCTATTTCAGGCAGGATGCGCAACCACACGCGGCGATGCGCGGGCGGGCGTTGCGGTATCGAGGGGACGGGAACAGCAGCCGTCTCCTCGAATGGGTGGTCGGATGCGTTAGCATAGATGATATCGTCCAGCGTCAGTGGCGCCGCCACAGAGTCCAGTTGCGGCGCGTCTGGGCCATAGTAGTGGCGGCCAGCGGCTTCAAGCGCGGCGTACTCGTCGAGCCGCGTATGACAGTGGGCGCAGGTCGCCGCATGCGCCAGCAGATCGCGGGACTCATTGTCCGTCAGCAGGCCCGTCGCGAGCAATGGCAGCAGCGACTCATAGGCGGCGCAGTGGGACGCTGGCTTCGAGTGGTTCATCGTCGCTTCCCTTCAGATGGTTCGCGCATCGGACGTTGCTGGGGCTGAACAGAGGATGAGGGACTGCTGGGCGTTCCAGGCGTCGCGCAGGCGCTGTCTGGCGCGCGAGAGCCGCTTGCGCAGGGTATCGGTGCGGATATCGAGGATCGCGGCGACCTCGGAGGCGCTGAATCCATGCGCCGCCTGGAGCAAAAAACAGGCGGCATCCTCGGGACCAACGCTTAGTAGCGCCAGATGCAGTGTCTCGGCGTCGGCTACAGCATCCTCGAAAGATGGCTTCGCATCGAGACTGGCATCCACCGAGATAGAGTCGTCGAGCGATCTCCCAGGCAATGATGCGGCGTCGGCGCCGATGCTTGATGGCCTGGCGATAGGCGACCGTAAACAACCAGCGACGGATGGCTTCCCGATCGTCGAGCGTGTCAAACGGCGGCGCTTTTCGCACCATACTGCGCCAGGCCGCGACGAAGGTATCCTGCGTGATGTCACGCGCCAGCTCCCAGTCGCCTACCAGCCCGCGCGCGAAGTTGATGAGCGCTGGCTGCGTCTGTGCGAGTATGCCATCGAACTCGGTCATAGGCAGGTCGGTGTCGGGAAGTGGCTCACTCATACTAGCGTCATCTCCTTACCGATCATCAACCGCTTATCGTCGCATGACCCGCTCGTCGCTCTCACTGATGCAATAGCTTGAGCGATGGGGAACGTGACATATCAGCCAGATAACGCATGTGGTGTGGCTGGAGGTAAGCGTTACGGCAGGGCATAGATGGCGACGTTGGTGATAAAGATGACGCAGCGCGGCTCGGCGGCGAAGTCGAGGATGCCGCCGGAATAGGTGGTGTCGAGCGCCGTGGCGACGACTTTGCCGTCTATGGCGAAGCTGAACGTGCCGCCATTGACGATGAGATCGTAGGTATGCGGCTGATCGAGCGTCGTCGGCAATTCACCGTCCTGAAGCGTCGTCTTGTGGCCGTCTACAGGATTGTAGGTATTGAACTCCCATTGGCCATTGGCGTCTACCAGAAAGCCATAGCCGCCGAAGGTAACCGCTTCAGGCGTCGCCGCCTGCTCGCGGAACTTGAAGCCGAAATAATCGGTGCGGCTGATGCCAATGGACTGTATCTGCGCCTGGATGATGTAGCTCTGTGGGAATGCGCCGTTGGGCAGGCGCTGCAGCTTGGCCAGCGCCAGCGGGCAGGAACAATTCGCCCCGGTGAGCACTGTGCCGCCGCCCAGACAGTGCTGCTGCTGGCCCTCGACGTTCGTAAACCACTCCGCACTCTGGGTATCGCACTGGCCGGGGGCGCTGGTCGTGTAGAGCGCTTTGCCCGCGGGCACTAATGGCCGGAAGGCGTTCGCCGAGGACGAGGGTGTGGAGAGCACGGTGGCTACCGGAGTCGTCGGCGAGACCAGGCCAGACAGCGCTGGCAGAAGGCGTGGGGCGGAGAGTATTCCACCAATCACGATCACCAGCAGCGCCAGCACGAGGGTGCCTGTACGCATGGCGCGAGCAAGACCCCCTTTCGCCCCAGCGTTTCCTGGCGCCTTGTCACGGGGCTGCTGATTCTCAGGGAGTTTGCGCGTCGCGACCCGTGTGCGCGGATCGGCATAGGCCCCGTTCGCAGCTTCCAACTCTTCCAGCGCGCTTGCCGAATCGCTCAGCGTCGTATCGAGCGCGTGGTTGGGCGCCGCTGGCAGGGCGAGCGCGGGATGCCAGTCGCCGCTGAGTCCATCGTCGAAGGCGGCGGCGAAGGTTCCCGCACTCTCGAAGCGATCTTCGGGACGTTTGGCAAGCGCCTTGCGCAGCGCCGCGTCGGCTGGCTCCGGCAGTTCCGGTCGGAGCGCGCGCGCTGATGGCGGCGGGTTATTCAGATGTTGCAGCGCCAGTTGCAGGGGATCGCTAGCGCTAAAGGGCAGCGCGCCCGTCACCATCTGCCACGCCAGCACACCCAGCGCGTAAATATCCAGTTGCGGCGTGATCGCGCCACCAGTGAGCTGCTCGGGCGCCATGCAGGCGGGCGTCCCGATGACCTGCCCGGTGCGGGTGAGCGCTATAGCGCCAGTTGTATCGAGCGGCTGTGAGGCGCCGCGCTCGAAGATGCGGGCAATGCCGAAATCCGCCAGAAGCGGCGTGCCGTCGCGATCCAGCAGCACATTGGCGCCCTTCACGTCGCGGTGTATCACGCCCTGCCTGTGCGCATAGTCGAGCGCGCTGGCAATCTGGCGCAGATCGCTGGCAATGTCTTCCAGCGACAGCGGCCCAGCGGCCATCTTGCCCGCCAGCGTGCCGCCGGACATCAGTGGTAGCTCCATGTAGCTCAGCCCATTGACCTCGGCGTGGTAGCTGAGGATGGGCAGAATGTGCGCGTGGTGAAGCTGGCTGACCGCCTGCGCCTCGCGGAGAAAGCGCGTCTGAAAGGATACGAGTTCGGGGGTGGGCAGTTCATCATCTGGCAGCAAGAGCTTGATGGCCCGCTGGATCGAGGGGTCGTCGAGACGCTCGGCCAGAAAGACCGCGCCCGCGCCCCCCGCGCCGAGCAACGCCACCAGCCGATAGCCGCTGAGTACGCGGCCAATATAATCCTTCGCGGCTACCGCCATGCCACTCTCCACCTGTCTACGCCGACCTGCCCATCTCCCTTCCGCGCTGTCGGGGGCAGGTGTCCCCAGTATAAGCAACTGCTGAGCGCCTGGCAACTGTTCATTTTGCGTGGCAGACAATCCGTCACGAAGTGAAATCGATGACACAAATCGCGTCAGAAATACTCCAAAGGATGGAGGGTTTCCCCATGAGCATGTTCGTATAATCTGTCGGGCTAACCTGTCGAACTCATCCGCTGGGCAGGCGGGAGCATACTCTTGCATGGATTATGTTGGGCTTTGGGCGCACGCTGGGCATATCTGGGCATAGATGTAGCAGACCGAAGGACGATAGCGATCACTTCGCGGGATATTCAGAAAACGACGATTAAGACGATACATGGATGGCCAGACGGTTGGAGCCGACCTGGCGGATAGCAGCAAAAGCCTCTGGGCTGTTTTTGGAAGGGCTGACTGACTATGCGAGTGCAAGAGAAACCCCATGACGCGGTCGCCACGACTGGTGAATCCACGGGGACGGATAGCGATGGCAAACTGCATACCCACGGTCTCTACCGTCTTGGCTTCAACTATGGACACATGATCTATCGCTTTCGGTGGCTGGTGATCGCGCTTTGGGCTGTCGGGTTGGCGGTCAGCCTGCCCTTCGCGGCGCAATTGACCTCCAAGCTGACCGGCGGCGGCTATCAGACGAGCAACAGCGAGTCGGTTCGCGTCGGCAATACCATGGTAGACCGCCTGCACGCGCCGCCATCCACCCTGCTCGTCGTCTTCCACTCTGATAGTGTCGCGGTGAGCGATCCGGCGTATCAGGCGCAGGTAAGCGCCATCGCCGACAAGTTCCGCGCCTATCCGCACGTGACCAGCGTGGTGAACGCAGGCCCTGGCACGGACGGGAAAACGACCTACCTCGCCGTGAATTTCGATACGAATAGCGACTACGTCGAGACGCGCATTCCCGATATCACGCAGATGCTGCCGAGTGGGTCGGACGCTGGCCCGGCGACGATCTATCTGACGGGCAGCCCCGCGATCTACGCCGAGTTTACCTCGATTACCCAGCACGACGCCGAGCGCGCCGAGATGTTCGCGCTGCCGGTGGCGCTGCTGGTGCTGCTGATCGTCTTTGGCTCGCTGCTGGCCGCGCTGACGCCGCTGACGCTGGCGCTGGTGGCGGTGCCGGTGGCGATGGCGATCATCTATCCCATCGCGGCGCATAACGAGATGAGCGTCTTCGTCCTCAACGTCGCGACGATTGTGGGCCTGGGCATCTCGATAGACTACAGTCTCTTCATGACCCGCCGCTTCCGCGAGGAGCTGGGGAGCGGTCGCTCGGTGCGGGACGCCGTCGCCTGGACCGTCTCGACGGCGGGCGAGGCGATTCTTTTCAGCGGCCTGACGGTGCTGATCGGCTTTGCGGGGATGTTGCTGATCGGCATCCAGTTCATGACCTCGATTGGCGTGGGCGGGATGTGTGTGGTTGGGGCGGCGGTGCTGGCCGCGCTTACGCTGCTTCCGGCGCTGCTGAGTGTCCTTGGCCATAAGGTGAACGCGCTGCGCATTCCGCTGATTGGCAAACTGGTGGCCCGCCGGAGGCACGAGGTCGCCGCGAACGCCGAGCAGCGTGGCTTCTGGCACGGCTGGGCGATGGCGGTGATGCGCCGCCCAGTGCTGATTATCCTTGGCGTCTGCGCGGTGCTGGTGGTGCTGGGCTGGCCGATTCTCTCGATCAACATTGGCACGCCAACCTCGACCTCGCTGCCCGCGACGGCGGCGTCACGGAAGGGCATCGAACTGGTGAATGCCCAGTTCCCCTCCTCGAACGAGAATCCGGTCTACATCATCGCGAAGACGCCCGATGGCTCCAGCATGATGACGGCGGAGAACCTGGCGAAGCTGGAAAGCCTCTCGAACTGGCTCGCGGGGCGCGCACATGTGACGAGCGTGACCAGCCTGACGATGCTGCCACAGACGGAGGGCGGCCAGACGCTGACGAGCGATCAGCTTATCGCGCTCTATACGACGGGCGCATACCAGCAGGATCAGGCGCTGACGCGGCTGGTCGGTTCGACGACCGATAAAGACATCACACTCATCACCCTCAACACGAACGCGCCGGTAGATAGCGCCGAGGGCAAGGCGCTGATCGACGACCTGCGCAATCACTACGGCGAAGGCTCCCAAGGGCTGACGATACAGGTAGGCGGCTTCCAGGCGATCAGCCTCGACTTCAACCGCTTCCTCTATGGCAACTTCCCGAAGGCCATCGCCTTCATTCTGGGGGCGACCTTCATCCTGTTGCTGCTGATGTTCCGCTCGTTGCTGCTGCCGCTCAAGGCGGTCATCATGAACGTGCTCTCGGTCAGCGCGGCGTATGGTGTGCTGGTCTTCATCTTCCAGGAAGGCCACTTCGACACACAGCTTGGCTTCACCTCGAATGGGTTCATCGATAGCACGGTGCCGATTCTGCTGTTCTGTATCCTCTTTGGCCTCTCGATGGACTATGAGGTCTTCCTGCTCTCGCGCATCCGCGAAGAGTGGCTGCGGACGCACAACAACCGCTACGCAGTGGCGCGCGGACTGGAGAAGACGGGCGGCGTCATCACCAACGCGGCGCTGCTCTTCATCATCGTGGCGGGCTCGTTCATCTTCACGGGCATCGTCATCATGAAGGAGACGGGCCTGGGGATGACGCTGGCGGTGCTGATCGACGCGACGATCATCCGCACGCTGCTGGTCCCCGCGACGATGCGCCTGCTGGGCCGCTGGAACTGGTGGCTCCCTGGCCGTCCGCTACCAGTAGAGCAGCCAGCGCCAGTAGAGCAGCCAGCGAAGCAACTGGCGGAGCAGTCGATATAGTTGAGTAGCCTATCACAAATACACGAGCCGGGAGTGCGATACGTCGCCCCTCGGCTCTTATTGTAATTTCGTTCCGGCACAGGCCTAGAACGCATGGTATGATGCCACTGAATATAGCTCTAAGGAGGGTGGGACGTGGATCAACAATCGCTTGAACACCTCACTGCCGTCGAGCGGTCGCCTGAGATTCTAAGTGGCGCGTGGCGCTTTCGTGGCACACGCGTCCCCGTGGCAGCACTGTTCGAGAACTTGCGCGATGGGGCGACAGTCGCGGAGTTTCTTGCATGGTTTCCCGGAGTCACCAGGGATCAGGTAGACGAGGTTCTGGACAATGAGATTCATGCCTTGCGGAGTTCCGGGGCGTTATGAGGATTCTGTTTGACCAGGGAACGCCGCAGCCACTACGCCGCCAACTCGCAGGACATAATGTGGACACGGTCTATGAGCAGGGATGGTCTACTCTCAAGAATGGTGTTCTGCTCGCGACGGCTGAGCGGGCAGGCTATGACCTCTTCATCACAACCGACCAGAATCTTCGCTTTCAACAGAACCTCACAGGGCGTCACCTGGCCATCCTGGTTCTGAAGACGACCTCCTGGCCAAAAATCCGGCAAGATATTGGACGTATTCAGAGCGCGGTGGACACCATAACTGCTGGCGCTTATCTTGAGATCACAGTTGATGTAAGTCCGTAGCGCGCCTTATAACTAGCACGGAATCTGCCTAGCGAGATTGTGCGCTGCCTACGTGTGTTCACTGCTGGCGCCCGCGACGATGCGCCTACTGGGCCGCTGGAACTGGTGGCTCCCTGGCCGTCCGCTACCAGTAGAGCAGCCAGCGCCAGTAGAGCAGCCAGCGAAGCAACTGGCGGAGCAGTCGGTATAGTTGAGTAGCCTATCACAAATACACGAGCCGGGAGCACGATACATCGCCCCCGGCTTTTGTTGTGTTCTCGCCCCAATATATACCCAAATGGCGTGGTATGATGACCTGAGCATAGCTTTCAATTGCATTGATAGATAAGAGGTAACGTATATGGCTGATCTGCTCGACCGCATCACCATGGATCCGGTAATCAATCACGGCAAACCAGTGATTCGCGGTCTCCGTTACCCCGTCGAATTGTTGCTGGAATTACTTAGTTCGGGCATGACAATTGACGAGATTCTCGCCGACTACGAAGACCTTGAGCGCGACGATGTGCTGGCGGCGCTTGCTTTTGCGGCGCGACTCGCCCAGGTCAAGCGCGTGGAATTGATCGGCCAGTGATCGGACGCCGTCTGCGGGAGGCTGGGCACGATGTGCTCCATACGCTGGACCTTCCTGACGGCAATCGCACGACCGATGCGGAAATTAACGCCATCTCCGACCGAGAACAACGAGTCGTGGTCACCAAAGATGCGGATTTTGTCAACACGTTTCTCTTAAAGCATCAGCCGTACAAACTACTGCTCATCTCGACAGGCAATATCAGGAATGCTGCCCTGGAGACGCTACTGCTTACGCATCTGCCCGCGATTGTCTCGGCGTTCGGTTCTCACGACTGCATCGAACTCTCCCGCTCGGCTCTCATTCTCCATGCCTAGCAGATGGCTCCCTGGCCGCAAGCTCCCGGTCGAACAGCCAGCGCCAGAAGAGCAGCCAGCGAAGCAACTGGCGGAGCAGTCGGTGTAGCGCGAATAGCAAGTTCGCCACGTGTTGGATTAACCGGGTCGGGGCTGCAGACATCTCTGCTTGCTCTAGCCACGGCGCAACGGCCGAAGTGCGGCGAGATACTCTTGTACTTCGGCCGTTTCATGCGCTCGTCCTCATCCCACAGGCAGCGGCGGGCCGAGCAGTTCCATGCCGTGCGCGCGCCAGAGTTCGGGGTCCTGCGGGGGCATGGCGTTGGCCTTCGTCACCTTACGGAAGAAGGCCTCCATCTTCCCGGCGGGCATGAACGTCACGAGCATCCTGCCCGTGGCATCGCCGACGTAGGCCCAGACATGGGGCACGTTTCGCGGCGCGAGCAATGCGTCACCGGGATGGAGCGCGAGCCGTTCGTCTCCCACCTCCATCAGGAACTCGCCCGCGACGACATAGAACCACTCATCCTGGTCGTAGTGGAGGTGGCGCGCGGGGCCACCCTTCGCGTGGAATGTGTTCTCGAGCACGAAGAGGCCGTCGCTGCCCTGCCCGGCCACCTTGAACTGGATGACGCTCACGCCCAGCCCGCGCGTCTCGCCGAAGCAATCCGCGCCTGATGCGACGCGCACGATGGGCGCCGCCCGCATTGGACTCTCATCCATATACATCTTCCTCCCTGAGGGCAGCGTTGGCCGGGGCTGGCCAACGAGCCTGCTGCTCGGCTCTCACGATACCATGGCGAGATGCTGGCGGGAGCGGTATCTCCGCGTAGCGCGTTGAAGCGAAGAACGCCGTGGCCGAATACACTAAAATGCCTATACGGCGTTGACTATTTGCGTAGTTCTCCTACACTATGACAGACAAATACATACACCACCGCATTGCTGACACTGTTTATTGGAGAACGAGCACATGGGTCAACCTATCCCACGCCGCCGTCTGGACACGAACCTCGCCGCCCGCGAGATACGCGACATGGATACGCAACCGACGCAGCCGCTGCCCCGTGTCGTCACTGTTGCCATGAAGGTTCCGGAAATTACCGCCTTCTTCTGGATCATCAAGGTGCTTACGACTGGGATGGGCGAGACGACCTCGGATTTCATGGTGCACCAGATTGACCCGGTGATCGCGGTCGCCATCGCGGGCGTCTGTTTCTTCGCAGCGCTTGTCCTGCAACTGCGGGCGCGCCGCTATGTCCCCTGGATCTACTGGCTGGCCGTCGTCATGGTCGCCATCTTCGGGACGATGGTCGCCGACGCGATACACATTGTCCTGGGCGTCCCGTATCTTATCTCCGTTATCTTCTTCTCCATCGCGCTGGCGACTGTCTTTATCGTCTGGTACGCCAGCGAGAAGACTCTCTCCATCCACTCGATCTACACTCTCCGTCGCGAGCTATTTTACTGGACCGCGATTGTCACCACCTTCGCGCTCGGCACCGCCATCGGCGATCTGACCGCGACGAGCCTGCCCGCCATTGGTAGCCTGGGCACGGCGACCGGGCATCTGGGCTACTTCATGTCCGGCGTGCTCTTCGCCATCCTGTTCATCCTGCCCGCCATAGGCTACTGGCTCTTCGGGCTGAATGGGGTCTTCGCCTTCTGGTTCGCTTATATCATGACGCGGCCGCTCGGCGCCTCGTTCGCCGACTGGTTTGGCCGACCCCAGGACTTTGGTGGCATTGGTGTGGGGACGGGACGGATCAGCCTGATCCTCGCAGTCATTATCATTGCCTTTGTCAGCCTACCTCTCAGTTACCCACAAAGATAGACAGGGCAAGGCGCCCAACCCTCGTCGCTGAGAGGCTTTCGCTACATTGAGGGCGAGCAGGCCGGAGCGGGAGCTTCATCGCCCTACTCCAGCCCGTTCATGTTGTACAAGTCTTTACGCGGTCTGTGGCTGGCGCCGGCCTTGCCTGCGCTGTTGCTGCTCGCCACGGATGAGCCTCCATGTGTCCATCCCGATCACGATCAAGATGCCCGCCGACGTGGCCAGCAGGCCGTAGTGGACGACCTCGTTGACGCTGCTCAGCGCGCTGGCGCTAGCGCTACCGCCATTGGCGGCAACAACCCACTGGCCCGCCTGGAGCAGATAGGCCACGATGCCCAGCGCGGCGATGTCCGTCAGCACGCGCACCACCCGCTTCATCCGCACCCACTCCGGGCGGAAGAGGTTGACGACCGCCTGGGCGACGCTCACCGCCAACACCAGCAGCGTCGGGAGAGCCACCTGCTGCCAGATTGGCCCAAGCTGATAGTCGTCGAGCGCCGGGCCAAAGAGCAGGAATGGTCGGTCGAACGCCAGCCAGAGCCAGCCCACCATCACCACGATCCCGATGATCTCGCCAAGCGATTCCATGCGTGGAATCCGCGCTCCCTGACGCGCCGGAGCCGGAGCCTGCGGCGTGGGCAGACGCTTGGCGTTCCACTCCATTGTGGGCAGATAGGAGTCTACAGCCGTAAAGATGCCTGTGATCACCACGAACTGAATGGCGACCTGCATGACGACTGTGGTCATGACATCGCCGACGCTGAGCGGATTCCCACTGATCGCGAGCGCGACGAGCACCGCTGCGTAGATGGCGAGCGAGATCGCCAGGACGATCCAGAGCACGCGCAGGTACAACGGGAAGAGCGTCGTGCCTATGAGCTGCCGCCCGAAGACGACGCGCGCCTCCTGGTTTGTCTGGTAGCGCCCCGCCGCGATCATTGGGTGACCATACTCTTGGAGAATGGCCGCCTGCTCGTCCTCGGTCAGTGGTCGGCCCAGCTCGGCCTCGCGATCATCCATCCGCGCCTGGATGTTCTCCGAAAGCTCGTTGACGATGTCATCCCGCTGGGTCTCCGGGAGGGACTTTGGCAGGTACGTTCTGACGTTGTGTACGTAGCGGTCGAGCAGGTTCATGTTACTCCTCCACAGTCATCCGAATCCTTAGTCTTCGAGACTGGGCAGCGGCACGGCGCCGACGATACGCTCCAGTGTCGCATCGATGGCGCGCCACTCGTCCAGCAGTTGCGCAAGGATCGTCTCGCCCTCGCGCGAGAGACGGTAGAAGCGCTTGTTGCGTTTGTTCTCCTCCCGCCAGACGCTTTCCAGCAGCCCCTGCGTCTCCAGCCGCCGCAAGAGCGGATAGAGGGTGTTCTCCTCGATATCCATGCCCTGGTCGGCCAGGGCCTTGCGCAGTTCGTAGCCGTAGTACTCCGTCCGCAGCTGCGCAAGCACCGCGACGATCAAGTAGCCGCGTCGCAGCTCCAGCCGCAGGTTGTCGAGCAATTCATCGTTCATCGGCCTCGCCTACTGTGTGACATACAGTATGTTGCACATAGTATATGGCGCACAGGTGATGATGTCAAGGGGATGTTGCAAATCTGTTATGAAAGGCGCGATGCGCAGCGCTGGCGCGTTGTCTGGCAGAGGATGCTTAGAGCGCCGCTGTCGTCCTCTGCTACGGGCAGATACAGATGGTCCATGCTTTCCACTTTCTCTTTTGAGCATGAGAAGATGGAACGAATGAGTGTCTTGATTCTTAAGATTGGGATGAGTCAGGAGGATAGGATGACGGGACGGATGATCGAGTTCGATGCCAACGGATCGACCGCGCCGGGCTATCTGGCGACGCCAGACGGCGTGGATGCCGCCACGGGGTCAGGAGTGGTGGTTCTGCATGCATGGTGGGGACTGACGGAGCCGTTTCGCCAGGCATGCGACCGGCTCGCGGCGGCGGGGTACATTGCACTCGCCCCCGACCTCTACCATGGCAAAACGACCGCGTCGGTCGAGGAGGCGGAGGCGTTGGCCGGAGCGCTGAACCAGGAGGAGGAGCGGGTGCGCGGCGACATTCGCGGCGCGCTGCGATACCTGCGCGAAAACGGCGCTACCACCCCGGCGGATGGCCGCGGCGCGGTCGGTGTGATCGGTTTCTCGCTGGGCGGCGCCTACGCGCTTGATACATCCGTCGCGTTGCCCGAGGAGATCGCCGCCGTCGTCATCTTTTATGCCACCTATACTGGTCTGGACTATCGCGCCGCACAGGCCGCCTACCTCGGCCACTTTGCCGAGAACGACCCCTTCGAGCCGACGGAGTCGGTTGTAGAACTGGAGCAGGAGCTTCAAGCGGCGGGCAAACAGGTCAGTTTCTATACCTATCCAGGAACTACGCACTGGTTCTTCGAGCCAAATCGCCCGGATGCCTACGATGCCGCCGCCGCGACCCTGGCGTGGGAGCGGACCATCGCCTTTCTGAACGCCGCGTTGCGACGGTAGTAGAGTAGTATCACCTGGAGAGAAGCTTATGGATACCTTGTGGCGCGCCATCTTGTGGCAGCAGTTCGGCGCGGCCATTGATATGCTCGATAACGCCGTGGTGGCCTGCTCCGATGCCCTTTGGCGCCAGCCCGTCTGGCATGACCCGTCCGTCCCCTCATGGCGCACGGAGTTCTGGCGTGTCGCCTATCACACGCTCTTCTGGCTCGACCTGTATCTTTACGGCGCTGAGGAGGGATTCGCTCCCCCTGCGCCCTATATCCTGGCGGAGGATGACGCTGCTGGCGCGCTGCCCCCACAGCCTTTTACGAGGGAAGACATGCGCGCCTACCTCGCCTATACGCGCCAGAAATGTCAC
Organism: uncultured Chloroflexia bacterium; assembly: GCA_963718915.1. Lineage (GTDB taxonomy): Bacteria > Chloroflexota > Ktedonobacteria > Ktedonobacterales > JADMIN01 > DAHUXT01. The sequence goes on from CAVRAI010000001.1 coordinate 467,611, forward strand.
GCCACCATTGAGACGATGACAGATGAGCGGGCGCGCCAGCCCGTCAACTTTGACTGGATGAGGGAGGGCGAGGTCGTCAGCTACGCCGAGCTACAACTGTATAGCATGCGCCATATCCAGGAACATGCGGCCCAACTGAGCCTGCTGCTCGGGGAGCATGGCGTCCAGGCCGAGCGGATAGACTGGGTGACGCGCGCGGGATGATCCCGGTGTCCCAGGTAGACGCCCGCTCAGGCTACGGTGAATGTACTGACAATCTGCTGGGCCAGTTGCTGGCGGGAGAGATTGGGCATCGTATCGGTCATGCTCATCTGCGCGATGAAGCCGTAGACTGTGTAGAAGAACTGCGCGCCCGCGACGATGGCGAACGTTTGCGCGAATGGTTCCGCGTCGAACGGTTTGTTGGGATCGCTAGTCGCCGATGGGTTGACCGAAACGGTTGCCGCATCCTGCGCATGCTGAACGCTGAGGGCGCCGAGGGTCACGACCTCGTACTGGTTGGCCTGAGCCTGTACCCACTGCTGGATAGACTCTCCGTTCCGTGGCGTCGCGGTGACGCTGAACAGGTTGCCGATAATGAGCGTCTGTTGGCCATTCGGTCCCTGGATCCGCTGGCAGCTATTCTCCGTCCATGTCGCCGGGTAGCTGAAGCTGAGCTGCATCGAGGTATCGCTGAAGAGCCTGGTAGAGCCAGTCGCTGTACTATCGCACGTAAATGTCGTCAGCGCGGGTGTCGATGTGGCCGTCGCGGGTATCGCCGTAGCGGTGACGGTAGGGGCAAGCGTCGCGGTATGCGTGGAACTGGCGACGGGTTGGGATGCGCCACATCCCGCCATCAACAAACAGAGAGCAAGGGCGCCTGCCCAGGCTCGATAACGGCGTCTCAGCATTCAGGTATACCTCCATGACTGCTGGTTGTCACAAACCCTCATAATTTGGGGCATTGTAGCAGGGAAGCGACAAATAGTCAATGGTGTTCGAGCGAGTGCGCGACTCATCTGCAACCCGCGTCGCGCCAGATCGTAGTTCGTTTGTACCGCGTCCGTCTCCGTTCGGTTGAGTCGCCATAGCCCGTGCATGCGCTGACTCCCTGCGGCGGGTGAGGGCGCGGTGGCATTGGCGTACCCGGCGTGCGAAGCCGGGAGAAAGGTTGGCAGGGCATGCCAGATGATCTTTCCAGTGTGGCCGCGGGGCAAGAGAGCGGCGCGGTCGCAACAGCGGTGCGGGCGTTGATCGAAGGAGTGCGCGCGGGCGAGGCGCTACGCGCGGGCGGGCTGACGCTCATTCCGCTGCTGCCCGCGACAGAGCAGGTGACGCGGCAGAGCGGCTATCTGCCCCTGGAGGAGGCGCTGCGGCTCGGTCTGGTGACCGTGACCGAGCAGGCGCAGGCGACGGTTCCGGAATTGGTCGCAACCAGCACGGCAGAGACGCCCGTGGTGCTGGTGGGCGGCGAGCAGGTGATCGGCGGGTTACAGAATCGCGTGCTGAATACAACCATCCTGGTCGCGGCGCATGTGACGCAATCGATTCCGGTGACGTGTGTGGAGGCGGGGCGCTGGCACGATGCGGGCGCGTATGCCAGCTATGCGGGCGATGCGGGCGATCCCGACAATAGCGACACTATCGCGCAAGGCCCAGCGCCCAGGCGGCAGACCGCGGCGCGCACGTTCACCTCAGAGGAGGCGGGCTATGCGTCACTGCGCAGGATGCACTCCAAAGCGGTGACGGCGTCGCTCTCCTCGGGCCGCGGCCATCGGTCGGATCAGGGCGCGGTCTGGAACGAGGTCTCCGCGCGGATGATGTCCACCAGCTCGTACTCGCCGTCGAGCGCGATGGATACCCTGTATAAGACACCGGAGCGAGCCAGCAAACTGGCGGAGACGATGGGCGCGCTGAAGCGTCCAGAGGGCGCGCTGGGTTTCGTCGCCGTTGTGGGCGCCAATGTGCTGGGCGCGGAAATCTTCACCGATGAGGCTCTGGCCGCCGCCTACTGGGAGAAGCTGGCGCGCAGCTACGCCGTCGAGGCGCTGGACACGGAACCCGGTGGCGACGGTACGAGCGAGACGGGCAACGACGCGATCAACATCGGCGAGGGGCGGTTGCTGGCCGACGCGCTGGCGGCTGATATCCAGGTGCATCCGTCGCCGGGCCTGGGTGCGGACGCGCGGCTGGTCGGCAGCCATGTCTCGGGCGCGGGGCTGGTCTATGATGGCGCGGTGGTGCATCTCTCGCTCTTCCCCGAAGATGAGGCGAGCGCCGAAAGCGGAGACGAGCAACCGACGCAGGCACAGCGCCACTACGGAGGACATCGCTAGCCAGATGAGCCAATCCTGATTACTGTAAGCGTTGTATGCGCTACAAAGCCGGGAGCATGGGGCGTTCGCTGCGCGCTATGTCCCCGGCATTCTTGCGGGCTGAACACGAAATGGACAGGCAATGGGCTATAGTTTATAGTGGACAGGAATAGATGAGAGCAATCAGGAGTAAGGTTATGAGCCATATCTTCACGATCTCTGATGAGCAATTCAAAGTCATCGAAGAAGCCGCACGCGAGCGAGGCCAGCAACCCGAAGAGTTTTTCCGCTCATGGGTTGAAGCTGTGCGTCGGCGTGTGGAGCAGGAGCAAGTAGATCCAGATCAGGCATGGTTCTGGACGCCGGAATGGCAGGCCAGGGAGCGCGAAGCAGATGCAGCAATAGATGCTCGTGAAGGGACATTCTTCTCTTCTGAAGAAGCCTTTCTTGCCTCTCTCGATGAGGAATAGGCGCCTTCGTGCCTACAATCTTTCGTACTGATCCCTTTCTACGTGACTGGAACGGTCTGACATCTGACCAGAAAGTGCGTTTCAAGGTTGCGGTGCGCCAGATGATAGATGACTTGCGCGCACATCGCGGTTTCAGGCCAGGTCTACGCATCAAACGTGTGCGGAAGACGACTGGTATCTTTGAGATGACTTGGGCGCCCGATGGCCGTGCGACATTCGAGTATGGAGCAGAGGTTCACCTGGGCGAGCCGCATATCATTTGGCGTCGCATTGGCGCTCATGATATTTTCCACAATCCCTAACAGCCCCATTGTTAGCAATCGTTCGCCCAACAAAAGCATCCCCTCTCCGAGCAATTCGAGGAGGCGCCAGCGCGATCTGGGGGTGCCGACGTCTTCTTCGTACAGGGCAATGAACTCGGACGGTGATACTTGGAGTCCACACCACCCCGGTGATCTTCCCGCAACCGGTCGTCGCGTCCATATGCGACATCTCACAAACGCCTCACGACTCGGGCACGCTGGGCGCTACTGGCACTTGCCTCGTGCATAACGCTCTACAGTGTGTTATTTGCGTCGCTTAGACGGAGGATCTCGTCAACGACGCGCGCGAGCGGTGCGGTGGCGTCGATGATCACACCGTTTTTCGGAATGTCTTCTTTCGTTTGATGCAAGCGCGCAATGAGTTCCCGTTCCGCTGGTTTTGCGCCCCAGTCAGTTGGGTCCAACGCCACGCGCTCATCAATCCGCCGGAGACAGGTGTCCAGGTCGACCTCAAGGACAAACACGCCGTCAAATAACTCGGTGAATTTTTCAAAATTCCTCGAACCACCGCAGAAAAAGGTGACCGCCTCATCCTGGTTGGCGACGAAGGCGTTGACTTTCTCTACATCCCAAAATGGGCTGTGCGCACGGTCATCCGTCGGTGTACCAGTTTCCGGATCGCCTTGATACCTCAATTCCCGGTCACCATGAATGGCCTGGTAGCCGCGCCGCTGCAATTCTGTGCAGACCGTCGTTTTGCCGGCGCCGGAAACGCCTTCAATCAGATAATTTCTTCTGCCCATGGCTAAGATGATATAAACAACTAGATGATACAAACAACTAGATGACACTAATTTCGCCTTGGCCCTTGTCGTTTCGTGTTTTATGGCCCTAGCAAGACTTGGTATGAGAAGCATTTTTTCGATGCTCTCGGATAATATTCGGATAAACTGGCGCCAACAAAAACATCCCCTCCCCGAGCGATGCGAGGAGGGGATGCGTGTTGATGATCGCGGATTGCGGCCACCCTACTTCGGTAGCAGACCCTGCGACTGGAGCCAGGTCTTGGCCACCGCGAGCGGCTGCTGGTGATCCACGCTGACCTGCTTGATGAGCTTCACGATCTCATCGGTCGTCAGCTTGGAGGCCAGCGGATTCAGCGTCGCCTTGATGGCAGGCGACTTCGAGAGCAACTCGTCGCGCACGACCGGCGCCGGATTATAGACCGGGAAGACGTTCTTCGTATCCTTGAGGACGACGAAGTTGTTGGTGACAATGTTCGGGTCGGTCGTGTAGCAGACGTTCAGGTCGGCGTCACCCTTAGTGACCGCGCCGAAGGAAAGCTGCTCGCTGATCTTGACGACACTCTTGAAGGTAATGTTATAGCCCTGCTCAACAGGCTTCTCGGCGGCGGCGACACCGTCGTCCTGCGTCGCCAGCACCAGTTTGCCTGACTGTGCGACGAGATCATCCAGCGACGAGAGATGATACTTGGTAGCGTTCGCCTGCGAGGTGCAGATGCCATAGCTGTCGTTTAGCCCGTAGGCGGCATCCAGCCAGGTGAGCTTGAAGGTGCTCTCGTAATAGCTGGCAACCGACTGATACGCCTGTTGTGGATTTGACGTCTGCGGGAGGTTGTAGACAGTGAGCGATGTGCCCGTGAACTCCGGATAGATGTCAATCTGGCCGCTCTTGATGGCGGCGTCCAGCACTGGCGTCTGGCCGAGCGGAATCTTCTGGGTAACGGTATAGCCCGCGTTTTCGAGCAGAAGCGCGTACATCGAGCCGAGAAGCTGACTGTCGGCGTCGATCTTGCTGCCGACGGTCACTTTCACGCCGCTTCCCGGCTTACCACTGGTGCTGGAGCTTGTGCCACAGCCCGCGATGGCCACCAGGGCCACCAGCAGCAGGGCGCCAAACGCCCTGTAGTACCTGCGTGTAAACGTCACGAGTCTTCTCCTTCAGAATACTCACTATCGCGGCATCATCCAATGAGATGCCATCATCGAGTCGGATGCAGAAACTCTTCTGTTCGCGCATCCTGAAAAGGGAAAGCAATCTGTCACGCTCATGTGCGCTTCCCCCTTCTCTTTATCCATACCCGCTCTTTGTCTCAATGGTTTCAGCAATGCGAAGAGACAGAGCGGTGAGCGTGCACTCTCAAGACGGCTCTACGCCGCCAGCTTTTCGGACGATTTTTCGCCCGCGCGGATTCCGGCGGGAGTCAGGGCGCGCTGCAGCAGCGCGAACAACGCTTCCGAGAGCAGCGCCAGCGCGATAATTCCCAGTGCGCCGGCTGTCGCCTGCACGTAATCCAGAATGTACACGCCGGCCAGAATGTATTCGCCCAGTCCGCCCGCGCCGATGAGCGCCGCGATGGGCGTCGTCGCGACGATCTGGATGGCCGCGATGCGCACGCCCGCCGCGATGACCGGCAGCACCAGCGGGATCTCCACTCGCCCCAGAATCTGCAGGCGTGTCATCCCCATGCCCCGCGCGGCGTCAATCGACGCGGGATCGATCCCTTGCAATCCGGCGATGGTATTGAGCAGGATCGGCGGGATGCCGAGCAGCGTCAGCGCGATGATCGACGGCGTGAAGCCGATGCCGACGATTGGAACCATGATCGCCAGGAAGACCAGCGAGGGGATCGCCCGCGCCAGCCCGCTCAGATTCGCGCTGAGGAACGCCGCGAGGGGCCGTCGCGCCGTCAGTATCCCCAATGGCAGCGCGATCACGAACGCCAGCACGATAGGGTAGACGCTGAGCTGGATTGTCGTCCACAGTTGCGCGCCATAGGCGTTCGCCGGGTCGCGAATGAAGGCCCAGACCTCACCGAGAAAGTTGGCGGGCGCCGCGAGGGCAGCATCGAAGAACATAGGTCAGCCTCCGTTCAGCCCGCGCTCGCAAGCGTCGTGGCCTGCCCGCGTCCCAGCAATCGCTGCACGCCGAGCAGCAGCAGATCGGCGCCGACCGCCAGCGCGGTAATCAGGATGGCCCCCGCGACGATTTCATCGTTATAGGCGAAGGTCTGCCCCTGAAATACCAGCGTACCCAGCGACGGAACACCCACCACGAATGAGATCGAGGCAATGCCAATGGTCGTGACCACCACCACGCGGACGCCCGCGATGATGACGGGAAGCGCCAGCGGCAGCACCACCTTCGTCTGAATCTGGGCGGCGTTCATGCCCATTGCCCGACCCACCTCGACCAGCGCCGGGTCTACCGCGCGGATGGCCGCGACGATGTTGCGGATCAGCACAATCTGCGTGTAGGCAACCAGCGGGATGATGACGGTAGGCGCCTCCAGCCCGGTAATCGGGATGAGCAGCACCATCGCCGCGATGCTGGGGATGGTATAGAGAATGCTGGCGGTGAGCGTGACCGGCGCATAGAGCGGACGCACACGCGCCACCAGCAGCGCGATGGGAAACGCGATCAGCAGCCCCAGCGCCACGCTGATAAGCGTCAGCGAGACATGGTCAAAGAACAGGTTAGGAATGCTGTTTGGGATGCTGGGATCCCAGTTGGTTGGATCGAGCAGAAATTGCATACACGCTACCCTCTTGCCGGGGATGGCCCCTATCCCTGTTTCCCCGCCGCAGTTCCCGCCGCCATGCTCTCCGACGGCGAACGGACCGCGCGGTAGATGCCGTTCAGAGATACCTGGCCCACAGTCGCGCCGTGATCGATCACGAGAGCCTTATCCGCATTGGTCTTGAGCAGCAGCAGCAGCGCTGTGAGCAGCGTGGAATCCGTGGGTAGTGTCTCGCCACTCAGCGGGAACGCGCCCTCGCCGTCCTGTGGTTCCAGCGCGGCGGTCACCGGCAGGTATTCCAGCTGGCGCAGCGTGCTATCGGCGCCGACCAGTTGCCGCACGAAGTCATCGGCGGGATGCGAGATCAGATCGACGGGCGTGCCGACCTGCACCAGCTTGCCGTCGTGCATCACCACCACCTGGTCGCCCAGGCGGAAGGCCTCGGAAACATCATGCGAGACGAAGAGGACGGTCTTGCGCAGCTCGCGCTGAATGCGCAGCAACTCGTCCTGCAAGCGCTCGCGGGTGATGGCGTCCAGCGCGCCGAACGGCTCATCCATCAGCAGAATGTCGGGATCAGCCGCCAGCGCCCGCGCCAGGCCGACACGCTGCTGCTGGCCGCCGGAAAGCTGGCGTGGATAGCGCGCGCGGTATTCGTCGGGTTCGAGTCCGACGAGGGTGAGCAGCTCATCCACCCGTCCGCGCATCTCGCGCGCCGACTTGCCGAGGATCGAGGGCACGACGCGCACATTCTCCTCGACGGTCATATGCGGGAAAAGCCCCACCTGCTGAATGACGTAGCCGATGCCCCGACGCAGCGCGATGGGATCCTGGGTCGTGGTGGGCACGCCGTTGATGAGGATCTGGCCCGCGGTGGGATCGATCAGCCGGTTGACCATCCGCAGCAGCGTGGTCTTGCCGGAGCCGCTGGTGCCGACGAGCATGCATAGCGCGCCTTCGGGTACGGTGAAGCTGACATCATCTACGGCTGGTGTGGCCGCGTCGGGATATATCCTGGTCACATGCTGAAATTCTATCGTTGCCATGCTGGCGCCTTCCCCTTGCGCCCACGCTCCCGTCGCGCGGCGCGGTCGGATTGTAACAGAAACGAGCGAACTAGAACAAGTTAGAACAAAACGCCGTCCTATGCGGCATTTGCATCAAGATGCTTGCCACGATGCTTGCCAGTGAGATGCCTGGCCGGTCGATATTGTTCAGTCCCGGTTCTCGCTCAATCGTTACACAACAACCAACAACCGGATTGTATGGGCGTGGGTTGCATGTCGTTGGGCAGGAGTATGGGCGCGAAAACGGAAATAGTTGCTTGACGCGCTATTCCGCGGGATGTTATGCTCTGCACGGCACATGGCGCATGGCGCGCCAGCTCATCCAGACGGGTGGAGGGAACGGCCCTACGACACCCAGCAACCGGCAGATGATCTAGATTATCTGACGCGGTGCCAACTCCGGCAGGGAGACTAGCTCCCTGAAAGATGAGCATCATTCTCAGCAGACAATATACTGTCTGGCGGTTGATGCGGCTTCTTCCCTGGAGATGTCTGGGAGAAGCCGCTTTTTGTTGTGTCGCGGCTGGCGGCTGAAGCCGCGCCTATGGGCCTGCGGCCGCAAAGGCCGCCTACGCGGCCTGAAGAAGTCTGCGGCAAACGTGCGCCTATCTCTGCAGCCTGCGCAGGCAGGCTTCGCGGCGTAGCGTAGCCCTTAGCCGCGGCTTCAGCCGCCAGGGCAATTGAACAACGAGGGATCCGTGGACGTGCAGGACGAGCGCATCGCGCAGGAGCAGACGCCGTTCACCGCCGATGGCGTGCCGCGCGCGCTCTGGTGGGATGAAGCGGCGCGGGCGCTGCGGCTGCTCGACCAGCGGCTGCTGCCCGGTGAATGCGTTGTGCTGGCATGTTCGACGGCGGCGCAGGTGGGCGAGGCGATCCACACGCTCCAGGTACGTGGCGCGCCCGCGATTGGCGCGGCGGCGGCCTACGGGCTAGCGCTTGGCGCGCGCGAGTCGCTGCCGCCTGACGAGATCATCCCGTCCGAGATGGCGCTGGCAAAGCTCAATGCGATTGCGGCGGAGCTACGCGCGACCCGACCGACGGCGGTGAATCTGGCGTGGGCGCTGGCACGGCTGCTGGCTGTCGCCGAACGCCATTGTCTCGCCGAGGGCGCGGTGGCCGATCTGCCCGCGCGGCTGCTGGCCGAAGCGCATGCCATCGCCGCCGAAGACGCCGCCGCCTGCCGGATGATGGGCAAGTTGGGCAGCGAACTGATCGCCGACGGCGACATCCTGCTGACCCATTGCAACGCGGGCGCGCTCGCCACCTGCGGCATCGGCACGGCGCTCGCCCCGATCTACACGGCGCAGCGCCAGGGCAAACGACTGCATGTCTATGTGGATGAGACGCGGCCAGTCTTGCAGGGCGCTCGCCTGACCGCCTGGGAACTTCAGCGCGCGGGCGTGCCGTTGACGCTCATAACTGATAACATGTCAGCGCACATCTTGCGCACGGCGGGCGTCCGGGCGATATTTGTCGGCGCGGATCGTATCGCGGCCAACGGCGATACCGCCAACAAGATTGGCACCTATGGGCTGGCGGTGCTGGCGCAGGCGCATGAGATACCGTTCTATGTCGTCGCGCCGCGCTCGACCATCGATCTCGCGCTGGCCAACGGTGATGGCATTCCCATCGAGGAGCGCGCGCCCATAGAGGTGACGCATGTGCGCGGGGTGGCGCTTGCGCCGGAGGGTGTGCGCGTCGCCAATCCGGCGTTCGACGTGACGCCCGCGCGTTATATCACGGCAATCATCACCGAGGCAGGGATTGCGCGCCCGCCATATAGAGAGTCGCTTGCGGCGCAGATGAGCGCGGCGGAAGCAAAATAATGGTGCTGGGCAGATCGTTTCTATTTGCAGTCCGCGCAGGCGGACTTTGTGGCCGAGCGGGAGCAAGGCCCTTCAGGCGCGGTTTTAACCGCCCGCGCTAATAAGGAGTGGATGTGGCAATCGTAGTGGTTGGCTCGGTGGCGCTGGATTCGGTCGAGACGCCATTTGGCAAGGTGGACGACGTGCTTGGCGGCGCGGCCTCATACTTTTCGCTGGCGGCGTCGCTCTACGCGCCCGTCGAACTGGTTGCGGTCGTCGGCGACGACTTCCCGGCGCGCTATCTCGATGAACTGCGCGCGCGTCCGATTGATCTCGCCGGGCTGCGGAGCGTCCCCGGCAAGACGTTTCGCTGGGGCGGACGCTATCACCTGGATATGAATTCGCGCGACACCCTCTTCACTGAACTGGGCGTCTTCGCCGACTTCGCGCCGGAGGTGCCCGCGAGCTACCGCCAGTCGCCCATCCTCTTCCTGGGGAATATCCATCCGCAGCTCCAGCTCGACGTGTTGCGGCAGACGGCGGGCAGTGGCCAGCGCCAGTTACGCGCCCTCGACACGATGAACCTGTGGATCGCCAATGAGCGCGACGCGCTGACCGAGGTCATCCGCCAGGTGGATATCGTGCTGATCGCCGAGGAGGAGGCGCGCCAGTATGCCGAGACACCGAGCCTGCGCGCCGCCGCCCGCTACATCATGAGCCTGGGGCCAAGTCAACTGGTCATCAAGCAGGGATCGTATGGCGCGGTACTCTTTAGCAACGATGGCAGCTATCATGCCGCGCCCGCCTATCCACTCGAAGATGTGCAGGATCCCACCGGGGCTGGCGATTCGTTCGCCGGTGGCTTCCTGGGCTATCTGGCGCGGCGGCTGAGCAGCGAGGGCGCGCTCACCACGGGTGACTACCATCGCGCGCTCATCCACGGCAACATTCTCGGCTCGTATGCCTGCGAGCAGTTCAGCGTCGGGCGGCTGCTCACGCTGACGCCAGATGCCATCGCGGCGCGCTACGGCGAGTTCGTCAGCTTCACCCATTTCGAGGGCGAGTGGCAGACGAACGGAGCGAATGGAGCCAATGGGGCAAATGGCGCCCGTGTCGAAGTGGAGAAACAAACGGAGGACTAAACGCCTCCTAAGTCTGTCTTCAGTCTCGGCCTTGAAAGTGCCGGAGTAGAAAGTGATTGGGCTTGAATAGCTCCTCGTACATGCGAGACCGCGCATTCATGGCCTCATTCTGAACCTACTCCTGGCCATTTATGGCCAGAGGAGGCTGGTGATGTGAGTTTCCGCGACTGTGGCACAGTTCAAGCTGTCCAGGTCGCTTTCCTGAAAACGCCGGACGAACGGCCATGGGTCGGAGTATCCATGCCGCCACCGGCGCCGTGACCTCCGCTGGTTTGTCACGCCTGGGAGGGGCGTATGTGCGGGGCACCCGGCAGTCTCCGGTGCTATGGGCGGCTGTAGCTAGACTCATTGGGCGTTTTCCGCAATAGATGAACCGTGGATTGTAAATTGGGTAGGCCCGACGGGAAAGTGTGGGTCTATCGCTCGAAGGAGACTACTTGTGGCAACTTCGCACGTTGCTGGTGATGTCAAAGACCTGTCGCTGGCCCCTCGCGGACGGGATCGCATTGCCTGGGCCGCCAAGGATATGCCAGTGCTGGCGCTCATTCGCGAGCGCTTTGCCCGCGAGCAGCCGCTCAGGGGGTTGCGCATCTCGGCCTGTCTGCACGTAACCACCGAGACCGCCAACCTCGCCATCGCGCTCAAGGCCAGCGGCGCCGATCTCGTCCTCTGCGCCAGCAATCCGCTCTCGACGCAGGATGACGTAGCGGCCTCGCTGATCGCCGATGAGGGGATTTCCGTCTATGCCATCAAAGGCGAGGACGAGGCGACCTACTTCCGCCACATCCATGCCGCGCTCGATCACCAGCCGCAGATGACGATGGACGACGGCTGCGACCTGGTGGCGTCGCTGCACAAAGAGCGCGTTGACCTGATTCCCAACGTCATCGCTGGAACCGAGGAGACGACCACAGGCGTCATTCGGCTGCGGAGCATGCAGCAGAACGGCGTACTGAAGTTCCCGGTGCTGGCGGTCAACGACTCTGATACCAAGCATCTCTTCGATAACCGCTATGGTACCGGCCAGAGCACCATCGACGCCATCATCCGCGCCACCAACCGGCTGATCGCGGGGCGCAACGTCGTCGTGGCGGGCTACGGCTGGTGTGGCAAGGGCGTCGCCTCGCGCACGAAAGGCCTGGGCGCCAACGTCATCGTGACCGAGGTTGACCCGGTACGCGCCATCGAAGCGGTGATGGATGGCTTCCGGGTCATGCCGATGCTGGAGGCCGCCGCAATTGGCGACATCTTCATCACGGTGACGGGCGACATCAATGTGCTCGATGGGCCACACATGGCGCGGATGAAAGAGGGGGCGATCATCGCCAACTCTGGCCACTTTAACGACGAGATCAATATCCCCGCGCTGGAGGCGCTCGCAACCGGTGGCCGCCGGACCGCGCGCGACTTCGTCGAGGAGTACACCTATGCCGATGGCCGCCATGTCTATCTGCTGGCGGATGGTCGGTTGGTGAACCTTTCGGCAGGCGAGGGACACCCCGCCAGCGTGATGGATATGAGCTTCGCCAATCAGGCGCTCGGCGCGGAATACATGCTCCAGCATGCCAGGTCGCTGGAGCCGAAGGTCTATACCATCCCGACGGAGATTGACCACGAGATCGCGCGGCTCAAGCTCACGGCGATGGGCATCGCGATTGATACGCTGACGCCGGAGCAGAAGGCCTATCTGGCGGCCTGGGAGTCTGGCACGTAGTTTTAACTCCGGACCTCACCCCCGGCCTATCGGCCACCCCCTCCCCCGCGAGGGGATGAGGCTGTAGGAACTCTCTAGCCCCCCTCTCCTGTGGGAGAGGGGTTGGGGGTGAGGTCTAGGGTCAGCAATCTAATTGTGGGTATGTCAGTTGAGTGATGAGCGATGTTTAGTGATGTAATGGGAGCAGTGAGGCAAGCAGAAGACGATGAGCAGCAGTAACAGTTTTATGACCGACCCCAAAGCGTTCTTCACCAGTGAAAGCGTGACTGAGGGACATCCTGATAAGCTCTGTGACCAGATCAGCGACGGCGTGCTCGACGCGATGCTGCGCGACGACCCGATGGCGCGCGTGGCCTGCGAGACGGCGACGACGACCGGGCTGGTTTTGGTGGCGGGCGAGATCACCACCTCGACCTATGTGGATATTCCGGCTATCGTGCGCGAGACGATTCGCAAGGTCGGCTATGTGGACGCCAACTATGGCTTCGACTATCGCACCTGCGGCGTCACGACGGCGATTGGCAAGCAAAGCCTCGACATCGATCGCGGCGTCAGCGCCTCGCTGGAGTATCGCGAGCGCACCGCCAGCGGCGAGCTGACCGACGCCGAGCTTGAGGCGGTTGGCGCGGGCGACCAGGGCATGATGATCGGCTTTGCCTGCAACGAGACCGATGTGCTGATGCCAGCGGCGATCTACTTCGCCCACAACCTGTCGCGCAAGCTCGCCGAGAAGCGCAACGCCGACTGGGCGAGCAATGGCCCGCTGGCCTGGCTGCGTCCCGACGGCAAGAGCCAGGTGACGGTGCAATACGAGTATGGCAAGCCGGTGCGCATCGATACTGTCGTCATCTCGACACAGCATGCCGAGGATGTCTCGCAGGAGCAGATTTTCAGCGATATCGTCGAGCAGGTCATCAAGCCGACACTGCCCGCGGAGTTGCTGGACGAGAAGACACGCTATCTGGTGAACCCGACTGGGCGCTTCGTCATCGGCGGCCCAATGGGTGACGCCGGGCTGACTGGCCGCAAGATCATCGTCGATACGTACGGCGGTTTCGCCCGTCATGGCGGCGGCGCCTTCAGCGGCAAAGACCCGACCAAGGTGGACCGCTCCGGCGCCTATGCGGCGCGCTACGTCGCCAAAAATATTGTCGCGGCGGGCCTGGCGGATCGCTGCGAGGTGCAGGTGTCGTATGCCATCGGCGTCGCCCGCCCGATCTCGCTTTTTGTTGAGACCTTCGGCACGGGCAAGGTCTCCAATGCGACGCTGATCGACCTGATTCGCGAGCACTTCGATCTGCGCCCGGCGGGCATCATCCAGGCGCTCGATCTGCGCCGCCCGATCTATCAGCCGACCGCCGCCTATGGCCACTTTGGCCGCACCGACATCGACGCGCCGTGGGAGCGCACCGACAAGGTGGACGCGCTGCGGAACGCGGTGGGCGCACAGGTCAGTCAGCCCGCGTAAGGAGAACCTCACCCCCGGCCCCTCTCCTGCGAGGAGAGGGGAGTATGCGCGTCGCCAACCGGCACACGGGTCACCCATGCCCTCCCCTCGTAGGGGAGGGTGGCCGAAGGCCGGGTGAGGTCTCCCCTGGCGACGGACCTCACCCCCGGCCCCTCTCCTGCGAGGAGAGGGGAGGCAGAGGCGTCGCCAACTGGCAGGATGGTCGCCCATGCCCTCCCCTCGCAGGGGAGGGTGGCCGAAGGCCGGGTGAGGTCTGGGGCTGAGGCTTAGACATTTACTAACCTGGAAAAGCGAGTGACCTGATGACGCCGGACGGTGTCGCGGAGAAGCCGAAGACCGCCCGGCTCTGGTCCAATCGCGACTGGGTGCTGCTCTGGAGCGGGCAGCTTGTCTCAGTCGTTGGAACTCAGGTCTCACAACTTGCCTATCCATTGCTCATGCTGGCGCTGACGAACTCGCCAGCCCAGGCGGGCTTCCTGAGCGCCGCCCGCACCATCCCCTATCTGCTGCTCGGCCTCCCAGCGGGCGCGCTGGTGGATCGCTGGGACCGCAGGCGCGTGATGATCGTCTGCGACGCCGGGCGGGCGCTGACGCTCGGCAGCATTCCCGCTGGCGCTGGCGTTTGGCTGGCTCACCCTGGCGCAACTCTACGCCGTCGCGCTGGTGGAGGGCACGCTCAACGTCTTCTTCAATCTGGCGGAGACGGCGGCCCTCACGCGGGTCGTCTCGCGCGAGCAAATCCCATCCGCGACCACGCTCAATGAGGTGACGCTGAGCACCGGCTCGATGCTTGGCCCCGCGCTCGGCGGGCTGATCTTTGCCATTGGGCAGGGCTTCGCCTTCCTGGTGGACGCGATCTCCTACGCTATCTCAGTGATCTCGGTCTGGTTCATTCGCGCCGATCTGAGCGCGCCACGGACGGCGGACGCGAGCAGGCTGCAGGATGAAATCCGCGAGGGCATCGTGTGGCTCTGGCATCAGTCGCTGATGCGCTTCCTGGCGTTTGTGGTCGGCGGGACGGTGCTGATCGAGTCCGGGTATATGCTGGTGGTCATCATCCTGGCGCAGCGCATGGACGCCTCATCCATTGCCGTTGGATTAGTGCTGGGGGCTGGTGGAGTGGGCAGCGTCGTGGGCGCCGTGCTGTCTGGCCCCGCCATGCGACGGCTGACCTTCGGCCAGATTGCCATCGGCGTCCACTGGATCTGGGTCTTGCTACTGCCCCTCTATGCCATCGCGCCGACGCCACTCGCCCTTGCCGCCATCACCGCCGCTGCCTATGGCGTGACCCCGATCTTCTTCGTCGCCCAGTATAGCTATCGCCTCACTCGCATCCCCGACGAGTTGCAGGGGCGCGTCAATGGTGTCTTCCGCCTGTTGCTTTTCGGTGGTCAGCCGCTCGGCCTCGCGCTGGCGGGTCTGTTGAGCCAGTCCATCGGCCCCGTTCGCACAGTCCTGGTCTTTTCAGCCCTGCTGTTGCTGCTGGCGCTGGCCATCACGCTCAATCGCGAGCTGCGCCGCGCGGGCAAGCTGACGGAGGTTGGGTGAGGTCCGTGGTGGTCACTCCGATGTGTATAGATGTCTTCCCGTCCTTTCCGCTTGTGCCCTCTTGCGCCATATCCCTCTCACTGCGATAATAGACGCGCAGACAACAGGCAGGCAGACCTCACCCGGCCTTCGGCCACCCTCCCCTAGAAGGGGAGGGACATAGGCGACCATGTGTGCCAGATGGCGACGGGCGTGCTCCCCTCTCCTCGTAGGAGAGGGGCTGGGGGTGAGGTCTCTCGCCAGGGGAGAACCTCACCCGGCCTTCGGCCACCCTCCCCTAGAGGGGAGGGAATAGGCGACCTGTGTGCCGGATGGCGACGGACGCGCTCCCCTCTCCTCCAGGAGAGGGGCTGGGGGTGAGGTTCCGTGAGGTCAGGAGAAATACACAGTGACAGAACTCGTATGGGATGGCAAATACGATAAGGATGGCAGGCGCGTCGCCCCCGTCAGGATACCGCTGCCGTTCCAGACCGTCGAGACGGTCAACGAATCGGGCGTGCAGCGGGCCAACCAGCTTGGCCTCTGGGCGCAGGGACAGCCCGGCGAGTGGCGCAACCGCCTCATCTGGGGCGACAAGAAATACGTCCTGCCCTCGCTGCTGCCCGAGTTTGCGGGCAAGGTGAACCTGATCTACATCGACCCGCCCTTCGCCACCGGCAGCGACTTCTCCTTCACCACCACCATCCCCGAATCGGACGATGCCTTCACCAAAGAGCCGAGCATGGTGGAGCAGAAAGCCTACCGCGACACCTGGGGCCGTGGCCTGGATAGCTACCTGCAATGGTTCTACGAGACCGCCGTCCTGCTGCGCGAGCTACTGGCCGAGGATGGCAGCATCTATGTGCATCTGGACTGACAGTATCGGCATTATGTCGAAGGCGGTCTTGGATGAGGTGTTCGGTGCAGATAATTTCATGAACGAAATCATCTGGAAACGGACAAACGCCACAATGACACCAAATAATCTGCGAGGCATTCATGACATGCATTTTCTTTACGCAAAGTCGCAAGATCATACGTGGAATCAACAATATCCGAGCCTGAATACAGAACGATTACGCCGATATCGAACCGATCAAGACGAAGATGCAATGATCACAGGCAGCATTTGAGCAATGCTCATCGCCTAGATCGCAAGCGTATGAATGGCGCGGATCAACGCCATCCGCAATGGAGAATGGGCGCGATATCCAGAAGCGGTTAGAAGATTATCGTAGAACGTGGGCTATTCTAGCGAAACGGATGAGTAGACCTGAGCATAGGATGGCATTAGAAGTCAATATCTGCGACGAGAATCGAAGGCAATGCGCTGCCAGCGATCTGATGGATGGACATAGTCACGATCTGGACAGACATAGCATGCCTGACGAAGATGCTAGACGTTATCCCACCCAAAAGCCTGAAGCGCTGCTCGAACGCATCATCAACGCCTCCTCCAACGAGGGCGACCTGGTCCTCGACTGCTTCTGCGGCAGCGGCACGACGGCGGCGGTGGCCGAGAAGCTGGGCCGCCGCTGGATCACCTGCGACCTGGGCCGCTTCGCCATCCATACCACCCGCAAGCGGCTGCTCAGCATCCCTGGCGTCAAGCCGTTCATGGTGCAGAATCTCGGCAAGTACGAGCGGCAGCAGTGGCAGGCGGCGGAGTTCGCCCAGGGCGACCAGACCCAGTCGCCCGCCGCCCAGCTTGCCTATCGCCGCTTCATGCTCGACCTCTACCGCGCCCAGCCCATCGAAGGCTATAACTGGCTGCACGGCGTCCGCGACGGGCGGCTGGTCCATATCGGCGGCGTGGATGCGCCGATCTCCGTCGGCGACGTGCGCGCCATCGTCAAAGAGTTCTGGAACGCCAGCGGCTCGGCCAGCAGCAACGGCGTAGACATCCTCGGCTGGGACTTCGCCTTCGAGTTGAACGAGACCGCCAAGCAGATGGCCGCCGAGAACAACGTCAACCTGCGCTTCAAGACGATCCCACGCGAGGTGCTGGAGAAGCGCGCCGTCGAGCAGGGTGACATCACCTTCTTCGAGTTGGGCGCGCTCAGCGTCAGGGTCAGCCAGCGCGCATCGGAGATGACCAGCGCGGAGGAGCGCCCCAACGGCAGATATGCCACTATCACGCTCACCGATTTCATTGCGCCCTATCAGGATGTCCCCAACGAGATTGTCGGCAAAATCACCCGCTGGTCGCAGTGGATCGATTACTGGGCGGTGGACTGGGACTACCAGGGCGACGCCTTCCACAACATGGCCCAGACCTATCGCACCCGCAAAGACCCGCAACTGCAACTCAGCCTGAGCCACACCTACGAGCAGCCGGGCACGTATACCGTGGTCATCAAAGTGATTGATATTCTCGGCAACGACACCACCAAAACGGTGAGTGTTACCGTGGGGTGAGCGGACCTCACCCGGCCTTCGGCCACCCTCCCCTGCGAGGGGAGGGCCTGGGCGACCATCCTGCCAGTTGGCGACGCGCATACTCCCCTCTCCTCCTAGGAGAGGGGCTGGGGGTGAGGTCTGTGGCTGGTGAGCGGACCTCACCCGGCCTTCGGCCACCCTCCCCTGCGAGGGGAGGGCCTGGGCGACCATCCTGCCAGTTGGCGACGCGCATACTCCCCTCTCCTCCTAGGAGAGGGGCCGGGGGTGAGGTTCGGGGTGAGGCCAGAAAGGAACGCCAACATGACATCCGATCAAGCCATCGTTCTTGGCCAACGGGTCAAATCGGTGAAGGTCGAGCGCGCCAGAGAGCTACGGCGACATATGACCCGCGCGGAAAGGCTACTCTGGTCTCAGCTGCGCGGAGGCCAGCTTGGTGGCGTACGCTGGCGTCGTCAGCAAATCATAGACGGCTTCATCGTCGACTTCTACTGTCATGCCGCCAGCCTCATCGTCGAGCTTGACGGCGCCGTCCATCGCAACCAGCGGGAATACGACGCCGCCCGTGACGAAATACTGGCTACCCGGAACCTGCTCATCCTGCGCATCACCAACACCGATGTGGAAACAGACATCAACGGCGTACTCGCTCGAATTCGCGCCGTTTGCCAGAAGCGAATTCGTCGATGATAAGCCCTGCCCATCCCGCGCGGACCCCACCCGGCCTTCGGCCACCCTCCCCTGCGAGGGGAGGGCCTAGGCGACCAGAGCGGCAAGGGGGTGACGACTCTGTCTCCCCTCTCCTCCTAGGAGAGGGGCTGGGGGTGAGGTCCGGGCGCGTGGACAGACCTCACCCGGCCTTCGGCCACCCTCCCCTGCGAGGGGAGGGCCTGGGCGACCATCCTGCCAGTTGGCGACGCCTCTGCCTCCCCTCTCCTCCTAGGAGAGGGGCTGGGGGTGAGGTCCGGGGATTCAAGCTCACGTTAGAAAGGAAACCGCATGCCGCCGAAAAACAAAGCGCCATCCGCGCAACTCTCACTCTTCGAGGTCGAAGAATATCTCAAAACCGCGCCGTGTGTGCCACTGCTGCGCCAGAAGGTGGCCGAGTGGCGCGCAGGCGGGCTACCCCGGCGCCACTGAGGTAACGCAGCGGCTGCTCAACTGGTGGTTCGCCAGCGATCATCGACTGCCGGATGGCCGCCCGTTCGCCTATCACCGCGCCCAGCGCGACGCCATCGAGACGCTGATCTACGTCTATGAGGTCGCCCACATCCGCTCGCGCCGCCATCTCTACGAGCAGTTCGCCCGCACTGATGAACCCATCAGACTCTCGGCGGAGGACAAAGACAACTTCGCCCGTTTCGCCACCAAAATGGCCACTGGCTCCGGCAAGACCAAGGTCATGTCGCTGGCCATCGTCTGGCAGTATTTCAATGCCATCATGGGCGGTGGCGATGCCGACTATGCCCGCACCTTCCTTATCGTTGCGCCTAACGTCATCGTGTTGGAGCGGCTCGCCGAAGACTTCGCGGGCGGGCGCATCTTCCAGCACGACCCCGTCATGCCGCAGAGCATGCGTTACTTCTGGGATGTCGAAACCGTCGTGCGCGGCGATCCTGAGCGGCCCGACGCCGATGGGCTGGTCCTGCTCACCAACATCCAGCAACTCTACGACCGCCCCGAAAACGGCAATGATGGCGAGTCGGAGCCGCTGGCCGCCGTGCTTGGCCCGAAAGCGCCCGCCACCCTCAGCGAGTCGGCCAGCTTCATCGAGCGCATCCAGAAGCGTGAGGGGAAGCTGCTCGTCATCAACGACGAGGCGCACCATACCCATGATGAAGATAGCGCCTGGAACACCGTCATTCAGAGCCTGCATGAGGCGCGCCCCATCGCCGCGCAACTCGACTACTCCGCCACGCCGCGCTTCACCAAGGGCCAGCTTTTCCCCTGGGTCATCTCCGACTATCCCCTGAAACAGGCCATCATCGACGGCATCGTCAAGCGCCCCTACAAGGGCGTCACCGATCTGGATGTGGTCGCCTCGGAAATCGCCAGTGTCAAATATCGCGGCTTCCTCGCGGCGGGCATCAACCGCTGGCGCGAGTATCGCGAGCAACTGGCGCCGCTGGGCAAACGTCCACTGCTCTTCATCATGCTCACCACCAACGCCGAGGCTGATGATGTTGGCGCGTGGCTGGCTGAGGTGTCTCCCATCGAATTTGGCGGCGACAAGCATCTCGTCATCCACACCGATAGCAAAGGCGAGATTACCAAGAAGGATCTTGATCTCGCCCGTCGCGCCGCCCGCGAAGTGGACTCACCCGATAGCCAGGTCAACGCGATTGTGAGCGTGCTGATGCTGCGTGAGGGCTGGGATGTGCAGAATGTGACGGTGGTGGTGGGCCTGCGCCCCTACTCCGCCAAAGCCAACATCCTGCCGGAGCAGACGATTGGACGCGGCCTGCGGCTGATGTTCCGGGGCGAGAGCCGCGGCTACACCGAGCGCGTGGATATCATCGGCACGACAGGCTTCATGGAGTTTGTCAGCAGGCTTGACCAACTGGAGCAATTGGGGAAGGAGCTTGGCGAGTTTGAGGTCGGCAAAGACAAGCTCACCATCCTCACCATCCAGCCCGACCCCGCCAAAGCACACTACAACATTGCCATCCCGCAACTGACGCCCGTCCTTGTCCGCAAGCGTTCCATCGCCGCCGAGATCGAGGCGCTGAATGTACGCGGCTTCCTCTGCCCGCCCTTCCCGCGTAAGCCCGGCGACGAACAGGAGCGCACGTTCCACTACGACGGACTGGACTTCGTGACCATGGAGCGCGAGTTCAGTCGCGACTACACGCTGCCCGCGCCGCAGACTGCCAACGAAGTCATCGGCTATTACGCCCGCTTGATCGCCAGCGACCTGAAGCTGCCAAGCCAGTTCGCTGTGCTGGCGCCGAAGGTCAAAGAGTTCTTCGCAGTGAAGGCGTTCGGTGGTGAGGTGAACCTGGATGATCCCGCCATCATTCAGGCGATGAGCCGTGTGCCTGTGGCGCATGTTGTGCGCAAGGTCTTTACGAACGCGCTGCGTGACAAGATCGTGG
This sequence comes from uncultured Chloroflexia bacterium, assembly GCA_963718915.1. Taxonomy (GTDB): domain Bacteria; phylum Chloroflexota; class Ktedonobacteria; order Ktedonobacterales; family JADMIN01; genus DAHUXT01. The sequence goes on from CAVRAI010000001.1 coordinate 488,397, forward strand.
AGGAGCAGGAGCCAGAACTGGTAGATAGCGGGCGTAGTCTGGCGCAGGTACAGCCGTTCCCCTTCTCCAATTCCAACGCCACGCCAGGGCACAAGCTCATCCTGAACTATGCGCCCTGCACCAACGACTACGAGCATCGGTTCGCGCTATTTCTCGATCAAGCGACGGATATCGCCGCCTGGTGCAAAGTGCCGGATAGCTTCCGCTTCAGCATCGAATACACCGATCAGCACGCCAACCTGCGCTACTACTATCCCGACTTCGTGGCGGTCGCCGAGGATGGCGCGCACTGGATCATCGAGACCAAAGGTGCGGAAACCGTCGAGGTGCAGTTCAAAGACAACGCCGCACGTATCTGGTGCGACAATGCTACCCAGTTGACCGGCGTCCGCTGGGACTACATCAAAGTCGCGCAGAACGACTTTGACAAGATGGGCGCCAAAGACTTCGGTGACATCACCCTGCTCAAGTGGGGATGACCTCGCCGGATCTCACCCCCGCTCACCCCGACCTCACCCCCGGCCCCTCTCCTCGCAGGAGAGGGGAGCGCGTATGTCGCCATCTGGCAGGATGGTCGCCCAGGCCCTCCCCTCGCAGGGGAGGGTGGCCGAAGGCCGGGTGAGGTCTCCCTACCGCCGCCCGCAGACGATGTAGAACGGCTGGATGTACTCGCCGTGCTGCATCTCGTGGCGGATCGCGCTCTGCGCCTGGGCGAAGGCTTCTGGCGACGCGATCCGGGCGGCGATGATCTGCCCGCGCATGCCCTCGATCCGCGCCATCAAATCAGTGCCCATCAGCTCGCCAAAGCGCCCGCCGTGCGGCCCGATGGGCAATTCAACGGTGCGCACATGGATATCGGTGAGCGCAAGCCGGTGCAGCAGGTCGCCGAGTTGCGAGCTGACACGCGGGTCGAGTCCGCGCTGCTGCCATGCCTGGAGCGCCCACCGTTGCATCGCATCCAGCGCCGGGCCGCCATTATGCACCAGATCGCCCTCCGCTAGCTCGACCCAGCCGCCAAACGTGGTGACCCGCGCCATCTCGCCCACCACACGCGGCCATGCCGCCACCGGCAGATCGCGCGTCATCTGGCGCATATGCGTCAGGTCGAAGGAGGCGGGCGCGAAGGCAAGCGGCTCCAGAACATTGTGCTGGACGAACGCATAGCTCCGTGGATGGGCGGCGGACGCGGCAAAGACCCCCGATGTCGCCGGGTTGCTCTCATCTGTCGACGCCATATCCAGCCCAACCACCCGCGCGCCAGCGAATTCGCCCGCCATTTCGCGCACCCAGCGCCCGGAGCCGCACCCCACATCCAGAATATAGGATGGCGCGTTGATGGGCGCGAGATAGTTGGCTCCCAGCGCCGCGCGCAGCATGATATGCAGGAAGTCGCTCCGGTTCACCACCTCCGCCTCCATCGGCACAGGATACGCCGGGGTCAGTGAGAGCGGCATGCGTCCTAGCGTGGATGAGGTCGGCGTTGATCGATAAGCGGCGGGAACGGTGAGGCGGGGCAGGCTGTCGTCGGTTGGATACCAGCTCATGGTTTCTCCTTCTCGGGCAGATGAGGGCGGTGTGAGACGAGGCGCGCCCTTGCGCCGCCTGGCAGCATCCGCCGCAGGAAGTATACCAACCTCTACGTAAAATTACCCTATGGAAAACCCTAGTTTTTTGGCGGTATTTCGCCACAAATCCGGTCGCGGTTGTGGTTATGGTCAAGCGGACAGCTATCGATGCACGGCGCGCAATGACCAGACCACCACTTCCAGCCGCTCGGAGTAGTAGAGCAGCGGTGGTGTCGTGGGCAGGCGGATCCCCGCAGGCTCGGCGATGGTGTTGTGGACAATATCGGCCGTCGCGGGCTGGAGCGGCCACGGCGCGTGCTGCACCTCGCCGCGCATCAGGCGGGAGCCGCGCATCGTATAGAGGCAGTAGCGCGCCGTCAGCCAGTCCTCCAGCGAACCGGGTTGCGCGAGCTGTACCGGACCGGTCGGCTGGTAGCGCGCCTCAAAGACCGCACGCTGCTTCCCGCTTCCCCGGCGCTCGCAGCGATAATGGATAGTATCACCCGCCGCAATCGCGAAGCGCGCATGGTAGTACGGCAGCGCGAAGAGCGCCCGCGCCCCCAGGACGGCGAGCAGACTGCCCGCATCCAGGCTGAAGAAGAAAACGCCGGGCTTGTCTTCGGCGGTGACGTAGGTGCGCACGTTCAACTCGGCGAAGCGCGTGGCGGTGGGGATGCCCGGCAGTCCGCGAAAGTGGACACGCTCCATCTGGAACGGCACAACGCCCAGCCACGCCCGGCCATCCCAGGTATCGAGCGCCAGCCCGGCGGGCAGCAGCGAACGCACCATCTCGGCGGGAACTGGCCAGTGCGCAAACAGCAGTTTCCGCCAGACCTGGGTCATCACCCACGGACTGTCAGGCAGCGGCCAGGGGCGCGCATTGGCCGGGGACAGCGCTTGCTCAGATGTCATGTTCAGACGGTAGCGCAGACCAGACGCCAGCCGCAAATTCGGCTCCCAGTAGTGTTACCTATGGCGATATACTCTGCAATGGCAAGCTGTTTTGCCGAGTAGGACGAGAGTGGAGACGATATGCAGCAAGATCGTGGCGAGATGAGTAGGAGATGCGTGGCAGGATTTGCCTCATTACGGGCGCAACCTCCGGCATCGGGCTGGTGACGGCCCGCGAGTTGGCCGCGCGCGGCGCAACCGTGGCAATCGTCGGGCGCAACGAGACGAAGACGCGGGCCGCGGTCGAAGCAATTCGCCAGCAGACCGGCAACAACGAGGTAGACTATCTGCTGGCCGACCTCAGCTCGCAGGCAGCGGTACGGGGCATAGCCGACGCCTTCCAGCGGCGCTATGGCGCGCTGCATGTGCTCGTCAATAATGTGGGCGCGGTCTTTATGCGGCGGCAGCAGACGGCCGACGGGCTGGAGCTGACCTTCGCCCTGAACCATCTCGCGCCGTTCCTGCTGACCAACCTGCTGCTCGACACGCTGCGCGCCAATTCGCCCGCGCGTGTCGTCACGGTGGGGTCAATGGCCCACAATGGCGCACATATCCCGTTCGACAACCTGCAACAGACGAAGGGGCGTTATTCAGCATTTGGCGTCTACGGCCAGACAAAGCTCGCCAACATCATGTTCACCTACGCGCTGGCCCGGCGGCTGGAGGGCAGCGGTGTCACCGCGAACACGCTCCATCCCGGCTTTGTGGGATCGAACTTCGCGCGCAACAACGGGCCGATCATGAATATCGCCATGCAGACTGGCGCGCCCCTTCGCGATTAACGTGGAGAAGGGCGCCGAGACCTCGATCTATCTGGCGTCCTCGCCAGATGTGGCGACGGTGAGCGGGCAGTATTTCTACCAATGCAAACCGAAGCGATCCTCGCAGGCATCCTACGATGTGACGGCGCAAGAGCGGCTCTGGCAGGTCAGCGAGCAGTTGACCGGCCTGGCGTGAGACGTTACCGCACCATCCAAAACCATCCAAATATATTCGCGGATGCGGCTGCTCACAAATACCTACGACGAACTATATGTCCCGGCATGTAACTTATGGTAAACTAGCGCGATGAAGAGAGAAGGCGAAAGCTAGCATTCAAGCATTGGGGAGGCGCGGATCCCATGCGCGCTGATACAGCCAGCTACAGTCCGCGCGGAAAGGCGGCATCCCATGGCATCCCAGACAACTGGACAGCCCGCGACGGAGGCAACGCCCGGACAAGCGGCGGCGGAATCCGTGAGCATGGAGGAGCTACAACTGGCGGCGCGCAACCACGCGATGCCGCTGGAGGCGCTCCGCTACCCCATCACTCCGGCGGGGCTGCACTACCTGTTGATTCACTTCGATATTCCCGCTGTCGAGGTCGCTTCCTGGCGGCTCGCGGTGGATGGCCTGGTCGAGCGGCCGCTCATGCTCAGCCTGGAGGAGCTTCAGGCGCGGCCCGCGGTCACGCTACCCGTCACACTCGAATGCGCTGGCAACGGGCGCGCGCTTCTCGCCCCCCGCGCGATCAGCCAGCCCTGGTTCAACGAGGCGGTGGGGACAGCGGAGTGGACGGGCACACCACTCGCCCCGATTCTGCGCGAGGCGGGGATTCGTGCCGACGCCCTCGAGGTGGTGTTCACCGGGATTGATCGCGGCATTCAGGGTGGCGAAGCGCAGGACTACCAGCGCAGTCTCACGCTCGACGATGCGCTCCGTGATGAGGTTTTGCTGGCCTACGCGATGAATGGCGCGCCGCTCTTGCCGCAGCATGGCTATCCCCTCCGGCTGATCGTGCCCGGCTGGTACGGCATGACACACGTGAAGTGGCTGCGCGGGATCACGCTCATCGCCGAATCATTCCAGGGCTACCAGCAGGCTGGAACCTATCTCTTCAAAAAGAGTGAAGACGATCCCGGCGTGCCTGTCACCCGCATGGCGCCGCGCTCGCTGATGGAGCCGCCCGGCATCCCCGATTTCATGTCGCGCACGCGCGTTCTCGCGGCTGGTTCCTGCACGCTCTCGGGCAGGGCGTGGTCGGGGCAGGGCATTGTGGAGCGGGTGGAAATCAGCGCCGATGGCGGGCGCACCTGGCGGAACGCTACTCTCGGCGAGTCGCCATCGTCGTCGCCCTATGCCTGGCGACCGTGGACGTTTGACTGGCAGGCGACGCCCGGCGAGTACGATCTCTGCTCGCGCGCCACCGATAGCGCGGGAAACATCCAGCCGCTCGACGCGCCCTGGAATGTCGGCGGCTTCATGAACAACGCGGTGCAGCACGTCGCCGTGGCGGTCTCCTGATGAACTTTAAGAAATGCCACCATACATCGTGCTGGGGTGCGCGTGTCGGAGCATAAATGCCCCGGCGAATGGGTCTGAGAGTGGGTCTGAGAGTGGGTCTGAGAGGCTGGAAATTCGCCGTAGCGTTTACGCTACGGCTTGCCTCGCCCGCCACGATGCGCGGTGTTCGGAGTCAAAGAGCGGACGAGCTACTGTCGCATCGCTTGTATCGTGTTGAGCGCCTCGATGACATGTCTGTTGAACTGGATCTGGGATGAGAAGATGTGTCGGACAATGCCGTCGCGGTCAATAATATACGTGACGCGGCCAGGGAACATTCCCATTGTCGTCGGCACACCATAGAGCTTACGCACCGCGCCACCCTCATCGCTGAGCAGGACGAACGGCAGGCGATGGTGCTCGGCGAAGCTCTCGTGCGACTCCACCGAGTCCGAGCTGACGCCGACGACCTCCGCGCCAGCCTCCTTGAAGACCTCGTACGAATCGCGGAAGCTACAGGCCTCGGCGGTACAGCCCTGTGTCTCGTCCTTGGGATAGAAGTAGAGGACGACCGCGTGCTCGGTCAGCAGGTCGCTCAACCGTATGGATTTGCCGGTCTGGTCGGGCAGCGTAAAGTCGGGCGCATGGTCGCCCACCGCAACGCGCCCTCCATCACCCGCGCCCTTGCTGCCCCGGTTGATCGAATCAGATGTATCTGCCACCTACAGGCTCCTTCTGAAAATTGATTCAATGCTGGTGTTACTGGGTTGATATTGTAATGCCTCATCCAGTTATACGCAGGCGCGTTATGCATGAATGGCTAGAGCGAGCCAGGGTGGTGTCGCCAGAGCGGCTGGTATGATAGACGCTCCCGCAAAAATAGCTGATAATGCTGACACTACAGAGAATGCATGGAGGTCTTTTCACCAGGCGCGTGATGCCTGTCGTGAGGCCTGACTTGTGATGCCTGAATGCGGCAGAGAATGGATGGCGCATGCGGATTCTGATCTCGGGCGGTGGCACTGGAGGACATATCTATCCCGCGCTGGCGGTGGCGCGCGAGCTACAGGCGCGCTACGATGCCGATATTCTCTATCTCGGCGACGCCAACGGCCTGGAAACGAAGATTGTGCCTGCCGCCGGACTGCCGATGGCGACGATCACGGCAGGCAAGCTGCGCCGCTATCTCTCGCTTCAGACGTTCACCGATATTGGGCGCGTGCCGGTGGGAATGATGCAGGCGCTCCGCCACGTGCAGAACTTCCATCCCGATGCGGCGTTTACCAGTGGCGGCTACGTCTCGGTTCCCGCCGGGCTGGCGGCGCGCATCGAGGGAGTGCCGCTGGTGATGCATCAGCAGGACGTGCCCGCTAATCTGGCGAACCGCCTGCTCACGCCCTTTGCCACGCGCATCTCCGTCTCGTTTCCCGATTCGCTCCGCCACTTTCCCCGCCGTCGCACAACGCTGACGGGCAATCCCGTGCGTGAGGAGATTCTGGCGATGGTTGGCGCGGATCCAGCTCCCCACAAAGCGCGGTTTGGCTTCTCACCAGAGTGGCCAGTCTTGCTGGTGACGGGAGGCAGCCAGGGCGCGCGCCATCTCAATCAGGTGGTGGTGAATGCGTTGCCGGGGCTGTTGAAGCACTGTCATGTCTTGCATGTGAGCGGCGGGCTGACCTATGAGGCGACGCGACACGCAGCCGATGCCCAATTGTCCACGCTGACAGAGTCGCATGGCCACTACCGGCTCTATCCCTACCTCAACGAAGAGATGCCCGCCGCCCTGGCCGCCAGCGATATCGCGCTCTGCCGCTCCGGCGCGTCCACGCTGACTGAGCTGGCGGTGATGGGGAAGCCAAGCGTGCTTGTCCCGTTGCCGCCAGGCTTCACTGGCTCGCCACAGGCCGTCAACGCAGAGATGTTCCGCCGGGCGGGCGCGGCGGAGATGGTGCTCGACCGCACCCTGACGCCGACGACACTGGGCGCAACGCTCTATCCCCTGCTGGACAACCCCTCGCGCCTAACACTGATGTCATCCGCCGCGCGCACACTCGGACATCCCGACGCGGCGCCGACCCTCGCCCAGATGGTGGCGTCGCTGGCGCAGGGCGGGTGATACCCCGTCCGGCTGAAGTGTTGTTTAGCGAACACGCCGGGGCCTGATGTCGTTTTAGACAATAGTAGGGACTGATCACCGACCTGCGCCAGCGGTCTGCTGAGGGGTGCTTGCCGGAGCATAAATGCCCCGGCGAATTGCCCCACCCCTCCCGTCGCATGCCAGCGCAGGCGCCCATTCGCCGTAGCGTTCACGCTACGGCCTGCTCCACCCACCGCAATGCTCGTGTCCGTCGCACATGCTAAAACGACATCATGCCGCGAACTTGGAGTATTCCCACTCTGTGCCCGCGCTGAAATGCATCACTCCGTCGTCTGTTCGCCGCCGCCAGTGATCCCGAATTGCCAGAGCAAGAAGGCCAGCTTATCCGCCAGCTCGGCGTCTTCCTGCTGGCGGGTTGACCCCATGCCGTGGCCCGCCTGCTCCTCCAGCCGGAGCAAGATCGGCTTCTCGGATGCCGTGGCCGCCTGGAGCCGCGCCGCCATCTTCATCGCCATCCAGACGACGACGCGCGGATCGTTGGCGCCGCTGGTGAGCAGCACGGCAGGATAGGCCGTCCCGTCGCGCACGCGCAGATACGAGTCGATGATGAGCAGCCCGTTGAAGCCATCTTCAGTGGTCGCGCTGCCAAACTCCATCACGTTTGGCGGGCCATTTTCCGTTGTCTCGAAGCGCAGCGCATTGGTGACGGCCACCCGCATCACCATCGCGGCAAAGAGGTCGGGCCGCCGCACGAGCGCGCCACCGCTGGGAATGCCACCGCCACTCGCCCCCTCGCCTGCCAGCAATTCCGGTCGCGTATAGCCCGCGTGAACCAGGTATTCGGCGCAGGCGATGAAGTCGCCGATGGTGTTCTCTTTGTTGAGCAGCCGCCCTGCCTGATGCCACTCGTCGCCCTTCTCGCCGCCGCCGCGCATGTGCGCGATAGCCATGACGCCGCCGCGCTCGTACCAGGCGAGCATCTGCGGCATGAAGAACGGCGGGAGCGAGATGCCATAGGAGCCGTAGCCAATTAGCAGCGTGGGATGCGAGCCATCGCGCGTCAGTCCCCTGCGATGGATGATCGAAAGCGGGATGCGCTCGCCATCGGGCGCGGGCGCCTCGACCTCATGCGCCTCGATCTCACTGAAATCGATGGATGAGGGTGGCAGCCAGACGGTATCGCTGGCCATATTGGTCGCGGCGTCGTAGCGCAGGATGCGTGGGGCGGTGGTCCACGCGGTGGTCGCGAGATAGACCACGCTGCTACCCGGCTCACCCGCCCAGTCGAGGATAGCGCCGGTGTTCGGCAGTGAGACAGCTTCCGGGGCGCCGCCCGCGAGTGGCATGCGACGCAGTCTGCCGATGCCAGCATTCATCTCACGCACGAGCAAATACTCGCCCGCCACGCATATATCCTCCAGCACTGCCTCGCTCTGCGGCACGACGACGGTGGCCCGCGCAAGGTCAGGCGTATCCTGGGCATCCAGCGGCACGGCAATTACCTGATAGCGCGGCGCGTTGTGATGCATCAGTAGATAGAGCATATTCCCGGTGAAGGCGAACCCAGTCACGGCGTCGTCGGGGCTGGTCACACGCCGCCACAGGATGCTGGCAGGATCAGTCAGCGCGCTTTTGGGGGCGACGTAGAGCGAGTTTTCCTTGAGGTCGCCGTGCAGCATCAGCCCCACCATCCAGGCGCTATCAGGCCGGATGACGACAAAGGGAATGTCGATGCGGACGAGATCCACCGTGGCATGCGCCCCGCGCCCCAGCACGACGGGATCGCTGGCGGGGTCGGCGCCGAGGCGATGCAGTTGGATGCGGCTGTCGAGATAGTAATCGCTGGAGGGCGTCTCTGGCGTGGGGTCGGGCGAGCGGCTGTAGAGGAAGGATACGTTATCCTCCAGCCAGCAGACGCCGCCGAACCGCACGTGTGGAATCGCCAGGTCGAGCGTCGTCCCCTGATCGGTGTCGAGCACATAGAGGGTGCTATCCTCGGAGCCACCCTGCGAGATACCATAGGCGACGAGTCGTCCGTCACGCGACGGCTCGTACCAGTCAATCGCGGTGTGTGTCTCACCGCTCATAGCGTTCGGGTCGATCAGCGTCGTCTCGGACGCATCCGGCGCCGTATACATTACCAGCCGGGGCAGATTTTCGCCGGGTTCCTGGCGCAGCGCGAAGACCCGCCCACCCGCCACGCGCAGGGAGTGCATCTCTGGCCCGGCGTCGCTCAGTGCGCTGATACGCGCCAGCAATATGTCACGCTCTGGCAGCGCGCCGAGTATCTGAGCCGCGTGGTTCGCCTGGCTCCGCAGCCAGGCCTGCGCCTCGTCGCCTTTGTAGTCTTCCATCCAGCGATATGGGTCTTCGATAACCCTGCCGAAATACTCGTCGCGTACGATCTCGACGCGCGCCCGTGGTGGATTGGCCATGCGCGGCTCCTCTCGCATGAGTCGATTCGGCGACTAGCTCAGGCCGTTGAGGAAATCGCCAAGAATCTGATTAAACTCGTCGGGCAGCTCCATGCTGGGCAGGTGCGCGGTGTTGCGCATCACCACTTTCTTCGCGTTGGGGATACGCGCCGCCAGTACATCGACGGCGTGCAGGATGTCGGGCACGTCGCGGTCGCCGACAATCACCAGCGTCGGCGCGGTGACAGTCTCCAGCCGTGGATAGGCGGGCGGTTCGGCGGGCTGCCACTCGACGGCGTTCATCTCGGCGTCGTGGTCGTAGAGTGCGCGATTCATGGCGCTGGCTTTGGCGCGATATGCCGGATCAACCTGATCGGGTGTGCGGCCCATGCCATCCACCCAGGCGCGCAGTTCGAGTTCGTTGGCCTGATCGTAGTCGCCTGCCTTCGCCGCCGCCTGAATCTCCTGCCAGGTCTCCGCCAGGGGATCGTTCTCCTCGTCGGGCATGCCGGAGACGCCAGGGCCGGAGAGCGCCAGAGCATCTACCAATCTCAGGATGCGCCAGCGTGAAGTCGAGCGCCATCCCGCCACCCATCGAGCAGCCGACCAGATAAGCTTTGTCGATATTCAGGAACTTGAACATGCCATAGACATCATTGACCGCCGAGGCTGGCCCGGCGGGCGCTCTGGACTCGCCGAAGCTGCGATGATCGTAGCGCACGACGCGGTAGCGGTCGCTGAACGCGCTGACCTGGTCGTCCCACATGCGCAGATTGGCGATGCCCGCATGCAGAAAGACCAGCGGATGCCCCGCGCCCGCCACCTCATAGTAGAGTTTCGCGCCGTTGACATCGGCAAAGCCCGTGGTCACATTCCCGGTATCCGCCATGATTTCTCCATTCCTCCACTGTACAGACAGCAATCGCGCGTCAAATGACAAGAACGCTTGTTCTATTATACAGAAGGATTGCCTGAGTATCGAGCCATGGTTCAAGACTACCCGCTACCGTTCACTTTTAACGCCAGTTTTCTGCCCGATTTCGCGGCGCATCTCCAGAAAGAGGCGCGCGTCTGATCCGCTATCAGGGGCATCCAGCGTGCCGACGTGGCGGAATCCGGCGCGCTCGTAGACGCGGATGGCTCGCTGGTTGAACGGCAGCACGAAGAGCCGGAACGCGGCTGGGCTGAATCGCTCTAGTGCGAAGGCCAGCACGGCCTCGAAGAACGACAGCCCCAGATGCTTGCCGGTCAGGTCGGGCCGCAGCCCCAGGCCAACGCTGAGCGTGCCATCGTCCAGCGTCCAGAGGCGTGGCTCGCCCTCCCAGCCAACCTCCGCTGCCGTGCCGAAACAGCAGTAGCCCATCGGCGCGCCATCCGCGCCATTTGTGCCATCCGCGTCGAAGGCGACGAACCATGGGTTGCGGCTATCCAGCATCTCCGCGAGCGGCGCCGCTTCATCGCCGATGTTATAGGTGTCGTATGGCGCGGGATAGCGCCAGGCCGCCAGCGCGCGCGCCGACTCTGGGGTAATCGCCTGGAACGTGATATCCATTCGACGCCTCTTTCGTGGGCATGTGATAGGAGTGTATGTCTCCGTCATGCATTTTACCCGTTACATGGGACTTTAACAGGGTGTGGTTACACTATGGAGTAACAGCGACCAATAGACGAGCAGGATGGTAGCCATGACCGCACTAGAGACTTTTCCGCACGATTGGGGTGACCTGAGACATAGGTCGTCTCTATCTCCAGCGCCTCTTGCTCCCCTCACCAACCCCTGAAAGATGTGTCGTCAGCCATGACTTCCGACACGCGCCAACGGCCCCCATCCCAGGTAGGCTGTCTCTCAGCGGATATTCGCTACTGTCTCGCCATCGCAGGGAATGAGAATGGCGCACGCCACGTTCAGGAGGAATCCATGCTCCCTGATATCATGAGCAGCGCACATGCGGCGCCTGCCCAGCCAGCGACCGCGGAGGCGCTGGTCGAGGTGAATCATCTGGTGAAACGCTACGGGCGCTTCACCGCCGTCAACGATGTCAGCTTTACCATCAGGCGCGGCGAGATTTTCGGGCTGCTTGGCCCCAATGGCGCGGGCAAGACGACGACACTCGAAATCATCGAAGGCCTACGCCGCGCCGATAGCGGACAGGTGACGGTGGATGGGCTGGATGTGCGGCGCGCCCGCCGGGCAGTGCAGCAGCGAATTGGCGTGCAGTTGCAGGCGACGACCCTCTTCGACGCGCTGACCGTCCGCGAGACGATCCACCTGTTCGGCGCATTCTATCAGTCGGCGCGGACGGCGGATGATCTCTTGCGCGAGGTGGCGCTGGAGGAGAAGGCGCGCGCCATGCCGAAGGATCTCTCTGGCGGCCAGCGACAGCGGCTTGCGCTTGCTCTGGCGTTGGTCAACGATCCCGCGCTGCTCCTGCTGGACGAGCCAACCACCGGACTCGACCCCCAAAGCCGACGGCTGCTGTGGGATACCATCCTGCGGCTGCGCGCGCGCGGGAAGACGGTTGTGCTGACGACGCACTTCATGGATGAGGCGCAAACCCTCTGCGACCGCATCGCGATTCTCGACGGCGGGCGTATCATCGCGCAGGATACGCCGTCCGGGCTGATTGGCCTGCTCAACGCGAACGCCACGATCGAATGCGCGCTCATTCCACCGCCAGGCGCCCAGCCGCCCGATCTTGCCTCCATCCGGTTGCTTCCTGACGTCAGCGATGTCCAGACGGGCGCGGAGCGCGTGCGCATCTACTCGACTCGCATCGAAAAGACGATGACGGCGCTGTTTCAATATGCCGAGGCGCGGAGGATCTCGATTGAGCAGATTCAGGTGCAGGCGCCGACCCTCGAAGATGTGTTTCTCAAGCTGACCGGCCGCGGCCTGCGGGAGTAAAACGGGGAAATGGGCCAGGGAGATTCGCCGGAGCATGAATGCAGTTTTAGCATGTGCGACGGACACGGGCATTGCGGTGGGGCGAGCAGGCCGTAGCGTGAACGCTCCGGCGAATTTCCCGGCCTCTCTGGCCCATTCGCCGGGGCCTTTGGGCTTCCGGCAGGCCCACCCCAGCACACTGTTCGGGGTTATTTCTAAAACCTCATAGCGCGCGGCTAAGGGCCTCGCTCCGCTCCGCCACGAAGCCTGCCTTCGCAGGCTCAAATTCCAGAATGCAATCTTCATAGGCCGCGCAGGCGGCCTTTGCAGCCGCAGGCTCTTAGGCGCGGCTTTAGCCGCCAGCCTCCGATTGCATAGACAAACGCTGCTCCATCACAGAGAAAGAAGTGACGATCCCATGAAGGCTTTTCGCACGCTGTTCGCCGCCAGTGTCACCATGTTGCGGCGCAATCGTGTCCTGTTGATTACCAGCCTGGGGCTGGCGTTACTCTCGATCTTCGTCTTTGGCTGGCTCTTTGGCGGCGGTGGCACACCCAAACTGGAGCTTGGCGTCGTGGACCGCGACGCCTCGCCGCTCTCGCAGCAGATGATCCAGGGGCTGCGCGCCAGCGACTCGCTCCAGGTCTTCACAGGCGCGCAGAGTGAGGAGCTTCAGGCGCTGCGCGACGGCCATCGCAACGCCGTCATCGTATTGGCAGTGGGCTTCGGAGAGGCGCTGGCGCAGGGCCGATCTACCAACATCGCCGTCTATTATGACGAGAGCAGCCCGGTGATGGCGGCCAACGCGCGTATGGCGGTACAGAGTATCGTCGCCACCCTCAACCAGCAGGTGATGCGCCAGACCTCGCCCATCACGCTGAGCGAACAGGCGGTCAGCGTTCACAATCTGCGGCAGATCGACTGGCTGACGCCGGGGATGCTCGGCATGCTGCTGATGTGGGCGAATCTGAGCGTCGGTGTGGCGCTGGTGGAGTGGCGGCAGCAGGGTGTTCTGCGGCGGCTGGCGGTCACACCACTGCGCCCTGGCGTGCTGATCTCGACACAGATGCTGGCGCGATTGGCGCTCTCGTTGCTTCAAGGCGCCGCGCTGATCTTCGTGGCGATGCTAGTCTTCCACGTGCAGGTGACGGGGAGCTGGATCGCGCTGGGGCTGACCGTAGCGCTAGGGGCGCTGGCGCTCCAGGGGCTTGGCTTTGCGGTGGGCAGCTTTGCCCGTACGCCAGAGGTCGCCAATGCGGCGTTCTTCCTCATCAGCTTCCCGATGATGTTTCTCAGTGGCTCCTACTTCCCAACGGATAGCGCGCCCGCCTTTCTCACCCCGCTGATCAAAGCGATGCCGCTGACCTATCTCAACGACGCCCTCCGGCAGATTATCAACAATGGCGCGTCGCTCGGCGGCGTACAGACCGATCTGCTGATTATCGCCGCGTGGATGGTAGTCGCGGTGCTGCTCTCGGCGCGCGCCTTCCGCTGGTCATGATGCTGCCACTCACCTGTAACGTTTGGGTTGCTTCGCGGACAATACAGAACAGCGTATACTAGCGCATACTAAAGAGCCTGTATGGCGACTCAGTCGAAAGTCTGATTGCCATGCGGGCCATTGGTGTGAGAAAAGATAGTAGCTCCCATACGTATATCAGGTAGCAGACAAAAAGCTATGTTCGCCGCTTCCGACCTGGAGCAGGGACATAGAGAACCTTCGAGGTATGTGGCACACAATGTGCTGAACTCGGGTTCCATCTGCGCTAATGAACCTATACAGTGGCGGTCCCGGTGCGCGTGTGATCGTGTGATCGATGTGTACCGCGGTACAAACATAGATGGCCACCGGCATCGTCTCTCATGAGGCGCCGCGCCAACCATGCGGGACATACGTCCCGGTCAATTCCCAGATGTCGATGTCACGGAGGGCAGTTTTCAGCCAGTTCATGCTTCACTTCGTGAAGCAGAAATACCTGAGGGAAAATCAGGTATTTACCTGATGTGGCAGACGCCGATAACCGTGTACACTGGCCGGGGGAATGAATGGAAATGTGCATGAGCACGTCCAGTTGGCAGGTTGTCGCCGAATGCTGGAGATAGCCGGTTCATAAACGTCAGATACGCTGCGAGATCTGGCAGAAGGAGTGTGCGACATGGCAGCCACGCAACCACAGATGCTCGAGGATGCTGGCGCGCGGCTTTTGCGTCAGGCATTCGAGAAGTTGGCATCTTCCAGCACGGCTCAGTCCGTCGCGGTGGTTGATGATGTCGAGCCGACGGATGCGGAACTCGCCGAGCTAACCAAAGAAGAAGAAGACGCCCTCTATGGCAAGGGCGCGGGGCATTATGGCGGCGCCGATGGCGCTGAAGACGCCTTCCAGAGTTATCTCCATGACATTCGCGGCCTCTCACTGCTGACCCACGAAGAAGAGATTATCCTCGCCAAACGCTCGCAGGCGGGCGACTCGCGCGCGCGCCGTCGGCTGGTTGAGGCGAACCTGCGACTGGTGATCTCGATTGCGCGCCGCTACACTAACTCTGGCGTGCCGCTGATCGATCTCATTCAAGAGGGCAACCTCGGCCTGATGCGCGCCGCCGAAAAGTTCGACTGGCAGCGCGGCTGCCACTTCGGCACCTACGCCACCTGGTGGATTCGCCAGGCCATCAGCCGCGCGGCAGGCGAGCAATCGCGCCTGATCCACCTGCCCGAGCATGTCGCGACCCGTCTGCGCAAGGTGCGCCGCGTCGCCTCGCAGCTCTCGCAGGAAAACGGCGGCGATCCCCTGCCAGAGCAGATTGCCGAGGCGGCGGGCATGCCGATGGAAGAAGTTGACGACCTGATGCACATCACCGAGCAGCCCGTCTCGCTCGATGCCCCCGCCGACACCGACAACCGCCTCGCCCTCTCCGATACACTCGAAGACCCCGGAGTCCAGACGCCCGCAGATATCGCCTCGCAGCACCTGCTGGGCGAAGAGCTGCACCGCGCGCTCTCGCAACTGACCAGCCGCGAGCGGTCGGTGGTCATCCTGCGCTATGGCATCGGCGATGGCCGCAGCCGCACGCTGCTGGAGGTCGGCAAAGAGCTGGGCATCTCGCGCGAGCGGGTTCGGCAACTCGAAATGGTGGCTCTCACCAAACTGCGCAGCGCCAATTCTACCCAGTCGCTTCGCGAGTGCGTCTGAGAGACGTGCTCGCTGCTGATAGACGTGGACGGACGCTTGTTATGGCTATGGCGTCCGTCCGTTTTTCGTTTCCCCATTGTTCCGCGAGGCGCCAGCGATCCTCAGACGACATTCTTCCATACGCCGTGAGAGTAGTGCGAGATGCCCCAGCCGCCCATGGCCCAGAACTCATCGGGCGAGACAAAGTCGAATTCATCGGCGTTGTACGGACTGGGTGTGGAAGCAATTGGAACCTCGACCCATTGCCCATGTTGCAAGTGATACATCGGAATGAATTGGAAGGACACCTTGGGCAGACCAGGCTGCGGCTGATCGACCTGTGCGGCGGAATCAATTCCCCCAATCATCCATCCATCTGTCGCAGAGAGCATCTGAATGCTCTCGATTCTGCCCACGAGCGAGCTATACCCATGTGGATTGGGAACAGGCGCGTCTTTCCAGACGCCGTCGGTGAGTCGCCAGAGGAAGGGTCTGACCACTGCCGAACTACCGCCGTCCACATTCTTCTTGAAATCCGTCAAGTAGTCGCCACCGAGCCAGCCGTCGCTGGCCGACGCCATCGAGATAGTTGCCAGATCGTAGGCTGGGTATGTTTTCTCCACATCCCACACGCCACCCGTGTAATGTAGCAACACACCCAGGGGCGTCAAATCATTCGCCGCTGCATCGTTCGTTGGGCTGTACATCGTCTGACCGATTGCCCACCCCTCATTCGCCGAAGTCATCGCGATACCAGATAGATCGTAATACCCCAGATGAAGCGCTTGTGGTGTGGGCAAGTCCTGCCCAACCCAGGCACTGCCATCGTAGTGCAGGACAAAAGGTTTGTCAGAGTGACCAGCGATCCAGATCGCGGATGGCGAGACGGCGGCAATCTGCTCGTACTCATCGTAGGCGCCCTGCCGCGGAACCGTCACCTGCCGCCACGAATGGCCATCGTAGTGGTAGACATTGCTGCCGACGAGCCAGCCATCGCTCGCGCTGAGCATCTTGAGCGCGTTGATACGCCCCTTAACGCCTGTCTGCACCCGCGTCCACTTGCCAGCGGTGTAGTGTAGCGCGATCACGGGTGTGCCGCCACCGTTTGATTTGCTGCCGAACGCCCAACCATCGGTCGGCGATGACATGCTGATGACGGTCGTCTCCATGGGCATATAGGTGAGCGGAATTGTCAACGCGCCGCCATGTTTGGCGCCGTCGCCTGGCCGAAGCGGACCGTACGTCGTGAAGAGGTATCCCGCCAGTAGCGAGATAACCAGCACCGCCGCCAGCCCTACAGCGCCCGTGACCATCCGCCGCGAACGGAGCGGTGTCTGGGTTGGTGACCGTATCTCGATGGGCGTTATAGGCGATGACGCCTCATGCAAGCCCGCCAGCAGCCGCGCGATGTCGAGTGGCGGTGGCTCCAGTCCGCGCAGCCCCATGCCAATCTCCGCGAATGCGACCAGGCGTTCGCGGCAGGCGGCGCAGGCGGCGATATGGGTGCGGATCAGCGCCATGCGCGCCGGGGCGAGGTCATCGTCATACCAGCGCGAGAGTTCGTCATCGCTTAGGCCGAGCAAGCATCGTTCGGAAATCATGCGCGCGCCTCCTCGCTGTCATCGCGGCTGTAATGCTGGCGGAAGTGGGCGCGTGCGCGCGAGAGCAGCATCCGCACCGAGTTCGCGGAGATATCCAGCGCGTGGGCGATCTCGTCCATCGAAAAACCCTCGACCTCGCGCAGTACCAGGGCGGCCCGTTCGCGTGCGGGCAAGCGGATCAGCGTCTGGTGGATCATCTCCAGGCTGGCGATGCGCCCGGCGGGGTCGTCTGTCGTTGGCTGAACGTCCTCGTGTAGGGGTACGATATGGCCCGCTGCCGTTGCGCGGCGCTCGATGGCGTTCAAGGCGAGATTAGTCGCGACGCGAAAGAGCCACGCGCCGGGCTGCTCATAGTGGCGAATCTTCTCGAACTGCTGCCAGGCGCGCAGGAAGGTTTCCTGGCAGAGGTCATACGCCGTCTGCTCGTCGCCGGTCAGTCGCCAGAGATAGCCAAAGACATCCGACTCGCGCCCGGAGATAAAGTCCTCGAATGTTTCGTATGCGCCGTGGGCTGGCGCAGATGCCGGGATATTCTGTTTGCGCACGGCCAGCGTCAGCGCGCGCCAGAGCCAGGCCAGCCGCGACGCCGCGCGCTGGTGCGAGCGTGTTGGTTGCCCGATTGAACGCCAGGGCGAGGTGATTGCCATCCGCGCCTCCATTGTTGCCACTGTTGGCAAGATTGCTCCGGCATAGTGTACTGCACACCAGCCGTCACCTCTACACACAGGGCATAACAGGCCTTTGCAACAACGATTCGCCAGCGAGAGCGCTCCCACTGTTCTCTGGCTATCTTACTCAGCCACGCCTCGCCTGATACACTATAAGTGGGGCTATGTGTGGGGAGAGTGAGGAGGCGCGCTATGCGACGCTGGAACGGTTGGGGCGACGATACCATCAGCCTGCATCTGCCGGGTTCGACCGCGCGCTTTCTGGAGCAGCTACTCGGGCCAGGCACACCGCCGCATGATGTGACGCTGGCACGGGTGGTGGAACAGGTTCCCAACTCACGCCTACCTGAGCATCCCCTCGTGACGACCGACGCCGCCGAACGGGTGCGTCACGCGCGCGGGCAGAGCCTGGGCGACTGGATCGCGCTGCGGAGCGGGCAGATCGAGACTTTCCCCGATGGCGTCGCCTATCCCCAGCGCGCCGAGGATGTGGCCGTGCTGCTCGCCTGGGCCGCTACGGCCGACGCGCGGATCATCCCCTACGGCGGCGGCACCAGCGTGGCCGGGCATATCAATCCGCTGGCGGGCGAGGCGCCCGTGCTGACGGTGGATATGCGCCACATGAACCGGCTGCGCGCCTTCGACGAGGTCAGCCAGCTCGCCAGCTTCGAGGCGGGCGTGCGCGGCCCCGACCTGGAGGCGCACCTGCGGGCGCGTGGCTATACGCTGGGGCATTTCCCGCAGTCGTTCGAGTATTCGACGCTCGGCGGCTGGATCGCCACACGCTCCAGTGGCACGCAGTCGCTTGGCTACGGGCGCATCGAACAGCGGTTCGCCGGAGGGCAGATGGTCTCGCCGGTTGGCACGCTCGATCTGCCAGTGTTTCCGGCCTCCGCAGCTGGCACCGATCTGCGCGAGATGGCGCTCGGCTCCGAGGGGCGGATGGGCATCGTCACCGAGGCGACGGTGCGTATCTCGCCGCTGCCAGCGGTCGAGGCGTTCCATGCGGTCTTCTTCCCCACATGGGAGCAGGGTATTTCCGCCGCGCGGATGCTCTTGCAGAGTGGCTTGCCGCTCTCGATGGTACGGCTGAGCACCCCGCGCGAGACAGAGACAAACCTCGTGCTGGCGGGCCATCGCCGGATTATCGCCGTGCTGGATCGCTATCTGGCGGTGCGCGGCGCGGGGACGGAGAAGTGCATGATGGTGCTGGGCTTCGCCGGGCGCGAACCACTGGTGGAGACGACACGCAAAGAGGCGCTGGCAATCGCCGGGCGACACCAGGGTGTGCATCTGGGGCAGGCGCTTGGCCGGGCGTGGCACAAGAGCCGCTTCCACACGCCGTATCTGCGCAACACGCTCTGGCAGGCGGGCTACGCGATTGATACCGTAGAGACGGCGACCATCTGGAATAACGTACCGGAGATGGTGACCGCCATTGAGGCGGCGCTCTGTGACGCGCTAGCGGGGCATGACGAGCGCGTGCACGTCTTCACCCACCTCTCACATCTCTATCGCCACGGCGCCAGCGTCTATACCACCTATCTCTATCGGCTGGCGGCCAGCCCGGATGAATCGATCGCGCGCTGGCAGCGGCTGAAGTCGGCGGCGAGTGCGGCGATTGTAGCGCACGGCGGCACGATCAGCCACCAGCATGGCGTCGGGCGTGACCATCTACCCTACCTGTCCGCTGAGAAAGGCGACGCTGGCATCGCGGCGATTCAGGCGCTCTGCGCGCATTTCGATCCGGCGGGCATCATGAATCCGGGCAAGCTGGTGGAATAGGTTGAGGCGCCCACGACGGTTGGCGGCTGAAGCCGCGCCTATGGGCCTACGGCCGCAAAGGCCGCCTGCGCGGCCTGCAGAGTGCGCAAGTTGCGTCTGTCTCTGGAGGCTGCGAAGGCAGGCTTTGCGGCGAAGCCCTTAGCCGCGTGTTCACGCGCCAGGGTTGTTTCAGGCCACGGCGCGGTTCAATCAGGCAGGCGCTGCCATGTGGACGAGGGGATAGCAGGATGAGAGCAATAACGCAAGAACGAGACGCCATCTGGCAGCGCATTGGCGGGCCGTGGGATATCCTCATCATCGGCGGCGGCGTCACCGGCGTGGGGCTGCTGCGCGAGGCGGCGCATCTAGGGCTGAGGGCGCTGCTGGTTGAACGGCGCGATTTCGCCTGGGGCGCATCGAGCCGCTCCTCCAAGTTGGTGCATGGCGGACTGCGCTACCTCAAGCAGGGCGATCTACGGTTGACGCGCGAATCGGTGCGTGCCCGCAACCGGCTGTTGCGGGTGGGCGCGGGCCTGATAACGCCGCTGGGCTTCCTGCTGCCGGTCTATCGTGGCGAGCGTCCGGGCCGTCGCATGGTTGGCGCGGCGCTGGCCGTCTACGATGCCCTCGGCTCACAGTGGACACACCGCTACCGCAACGCCAGCGATTTCTTACTGCTGGCTCCCTCCGTGGCGCAGGCGCGACTGCGCGGCGGCTTCGCCTATCAGGATGCGCAGACCGATGATGCGCGGCTGGTGTTGCGGCTGCTACGCGAGGCCGAGGCGGCGGGCGGCTACGCCATCAACTACGTCGCCGCCGAATCGCTGCTGCGCGATGAGGACGGGCGAGTGATGGGCGTGAGGCTGCGCGACGCCGAGGATGGACGCACCGGCGAGGCGCGCGCCACCGTCGTCGTCAACGCGACGGGCGCCTGGGCCGACCATCTGCGCGGGCAGGCAGGCGGCGCGATGCGACTGCGACCCTTGCGTGGCAGCCATCTGGTCTTCCCGGCGTGGCGTTTCCCGCTGGCGCAGGCTATCGGCTTCAACCATCCCGCCGATCATCGTCCAGTCTTCGCGCTGCCGTGGGAGGGCGTGACGCTGGTGGGCACCACCGACGTCGACCATACACGCCCACTCGACGACGAGCCGACCATCGCGCCGGAGGAGGTCGCCTATCTGATGGAGGCGCTTGCCGCGCGCTTCCCTGCGCTGGAGCTGACGGCGGCCGACGCGATTGCGACCTTCGCGGGCCTGCGCCCGGTGATTGGCTCGGATAATACCGACCCTTCGCACGAATCGCGCGACGCCGCCCTCTGGGATGACGATGGACTGTTGACCGTCACTGGTGGCAAGCTGACCACCTTCCGCGAGAGCGCGATTCTGGCGCTCAGCGCTATCTGCGAGCGCATTCCGACGATGGCGCAGCCCGCGTCGGATGCGGCTCCGCTCGATTCCGTTGACCCACTGGATGAGCGGCGCGATGGAGCTTTCGCCGGAGCAACGGCAGCGGCTGGCGGGCCGCTATGGCGCGGACGCCTCTGCGCTGGTGTCGGCGGCGCATCCTGGCGAGCTGGCAGCGATACCCGATACACCGGTACTCTGGGCCGAGCTACGCTGGGCGGCGCGGATGGAGCGCGTGCGGCATCTGGACGATTTGCTGCTGCGGCGAGTGCGGCTGGGACTGCTGCTACCAGAGGGCGGCGCGGCGCATCTCCCCGCGATTCGCGCGATCTGCCAGCCAGAACTGGGCTGGGACGATGCGCGCTGGCAGGCGGAAGAGGCGCGCTACCGGGCGCTCTGGCAGGCGTGCTATCGCGTCCCCGACGAGGCGCTGCGGCACATAGGAGAAAGCGCCTCCGAGGCTGAGTCAGTGTCAACCCCGCACAGGCCACGCTGGCTGCTGGTGGTGGCGCTGGTGGCCGCTGGCGCTGGTGTGGCAGTGTTTTCAGTGGCGGCTATCCTGCTGGCGCGGCGAACGCCGCGCCAGTCCGATGCATGACGCTGGCCCAGGGCAGCCATGCTCAAGGGCTGCTGTGAAGACCATTTGATACTGATTTCGTTTGGATTGTTGTCCTTGGGGGCAGGCCGTAGCGTGAACGCTACGGCGAATGGGGCTGGGAAATTAGCCGCAGCCTGAA
>CAVRAI010000002.1:0-16881 GCA_963718915.1 uncultured Chloroflexia bacterium
ACCTCTCCCGGCCTTCGGCCACCCTCCCCTACGAGGGGAGGGACTAGGCGACCATTCAGGCAGCAGGCTATGGGTGCGGCCCCTCTCCGCGTCGGAGAGGGGGTTGGGGGTGAGGTCTGCACCCCGTAGAGTAGGAGCAGGCACATGATGCGGTGTAGTGGCCTAGAGGCTGAGGAGATGGTATGCGGATTGATGAACTGACGACCGAGGCGGAGTGGCGCGAGGCGTTTCCGGTGATGCGCGAGTTGCGCACCCATCTCGACGAGGCGACGTTCCTCGACCTGATGCGCGTCATCACACCGCAGGGCTACCGGCTGCTGGCGGCACGCGACGACGACGGGACCATCCGCGCGCTGGCGGGTATCGGCGAGCAGACAAACCTCTACTACGGCCATCACATCTGGGTCTACGAGCTGGTGACGACGGCCAGCAAGCGCTCGCGCGGCTACGGTAAGGCGCTGATGGACCAGGTGGATGCGATGGCGCGCGACCTCGGCTGCGACACCGTCGCGCTGGCCTCCGGGCTGCAACGCGCCGACGCTCACCGCTTCTACGAGAACAAGGTGGGGATGATGCGCTCGGCCTACACCTTCCAGAAGGCGATCCGCCCCTCGATCTTCACCTGGCCGCCCGCCCCGCCAGCCACATCGACGGAATGATAGCGCGCCACCAACGCCCATAACAGCTTGCCGGAGTGTGTTACGCTGTTTCCAGAACACCTGGAGGACTTGCGCATCGTGTCATCCCTCGATAGCAACACCCGGCAGGCGACGCTCCCGCCCGACGAGCTAGCAGCCCTGCCGCCAGCTGACGCCCGCGCCAATCTGATCACCATCAGCGCGGCCCATGCCGTCCTCCATGGCATCAGCATCCTGATGCCGCTCATCTTCCCGATTCTGCACGACCAGTATGGCTTCACCTATACGCAGATTGGCCTCATCGGCACCGTCTCGGGGCTGGCGGGCGGGCTGCTCCAGTTGGTCTTTGGCTACCTCAGCCACAGCGTCCCGCGCAAGGCGCTGATTGGTGTGGGCAACCTTGTCGTCGCGGTCGCAACCTTTATGACCGCAACCGCCGTCACGTTTCTGCCGTGGCTGGGCTGGTCGGCGCTGCGCGGCATTGGCGGCGCGCCACAACATCCGGCGGGCAACTCAATCCTCGCCGATAGCTACGGC
The DNA here is from genome assembly GCA_963718915.1 of uncultured Chloroflexia bacterium. Taxonomy (GTDB): domain Bacteria; phylum Chloroflexota; class Ktedonobacteria; order Ktedonobacterales; family JADMIN01; genus DAHUXT01. Next base: position 1,176 of record CAVRAI010000002.1, read on the forward strand.
GCGCGCAGGCGTGGATTCGCGATTGCCGGGCACGTGGCGGGCGGCAACGTCGGCACGCTGCTGGTACCATTCATCGGCGCGGCGCTCATCAAATCGTTCGGCTGGCAGCCCGCGCTAATGATCTTCGCCCTGCCTGGACTGGCCGCCGGATCCGCCGTGCTGTTGCTGACGCGCGAGCCACCCCGGCCCGAAGTGAAGCCCACTGTGAAGTCCACTGCCGCGTCGAGCGCCCGTCCCCTCAGCGCGCGTATCGCTACACTCTTCGCGCCGCTCCGCCACCGTGGTGTCGTCCTGGTCATCATCGCCTCGCTGGTCGCCGCGGGCGGACGCGGGCTGGGCATCCTAACCAAGTATCTGCCGCTCTACCTGCTGGGGCCGATCAAGCTGCCGCAGACCACTGTGACGGTTCTCTATACGCTGCTGCTGGCTGGTAGTATCGTGGGACCGCTGGTGGCCGGGCGCATCTCGGATCGGGCCGGGCGGCGGCCGTTGCTGCTGGTCAGCTATGGGCTGGCGACGGTCTTCACACTGCTGGTTCCGGTGGTCTTCGGCGGTGGCGCGCCGCTGATTATCATGGTGATCGCGATCACGGCGCTGGGGCTGGTCGTCTACTGCGAGAGTCCGCTGCTCCAGACATATCTGGTGGACAACTCCGCGCCGGATCAGCGCGACGTCGCGATGGGCTGGTACTTCACGCTCGCCTTTGGCATCGGCTCACTCTGGGATGTCATCCTCGGCAGTGTGATAGACCGCACCGGCAGCTTCATCCCGGCGTTCCTGCTGATGGCCGTCTCGTACATGGCCGCCGCCACGGTCCTGCTCTTCATGCCTCGCGATCAGCGGTCATAGTCAACCGAATGCCGACCGGTCATCGCAATCTGTTGCTTGACAGCAATCGAACACTTCATCTATACTTGCCGCACTTTTGGCCATGGAGGCAGCACCTGTGGACTTGCAAGACGCCAAGGTCAATGCGCTTGCCTTCTTTGACTATGCCCTTGAGCACGAAGATACCCGTGATTCAGGCATGGAGGTTTTATCTTGATATTCCCACGGATAACTCGCATCAGCCGTGTTCTCATAATCACCGCTGCCCTCGTGGGCAGTCTCCTTCTGGCGCCGATTTCCGTGGAGGCCCACCCATCCAACACCGCTGGCTGGTCGCTCACACTCGCGTTAGCCAACGGACCATCATTCACTTACAGGGCGAGCGCCGTGCCGACTTTCACAGGCATCTTGACCGTGCCATCCGGCGCCAGCGTTGACAGCGTGGCATTGGCCATTGCAATTACCGGGGGGTCCAGTCTAAACCCCGGTGGACTTCACCAAACCAGTTCAACGACGTATTCATACACTACGAGTATGGACTGGAGTCTACTCTCAGCAGGCACGCTCACCGCTACCGCCTACTATAGCACTGACGCCACCAGCGCCCCACTAACCTTCACCGTCAAGAAGGACACGACCTCTCTCGAGTGCCAGATTGCCTCTATAGCCGGTCACGTCACAGTACCGAATACCGCGCTCACGGTCACTGTTGTCCCGCAGGCAACCTATGCGGGCATCGGGCCAGGCGACGGGACATATACGATGGCCTTCCTTGACACGCACGGCGCCACCGTGTCCACCTTTCCAAACTTAAGCATGGACTCCAACGGCCAGGTTTCGGGCGTCACGGCGCCAGCGCAATACGGGGTCTACAAGGTGACCTGCGCCTATAGTGGGACGCAAGACCTCGCTCCCGCGCAAGGAAACACACAAACACTCATCATCAGCCAGGAACAGGCTCTCAGCGGGGCGCAACTCTACACGAACCCGACCACAATGCAGAATAACCAGCGGTGGCAGGCGTACGTTGTCCTCAACGGGCAAGCAGGCGGACCGACTCCGACAGGCTCCATTGGTATCGACATACCCGGTTGCAAGGTATACTCATTCCCTGTGGGACCAAACGGCGAGACACTGGCGCAACTTCCCCCGATTACTGGTTGCCCCCCATACGCAGGAATCTACGTCTCGTACTCAGGGGATCCCTACTATAAGGACAAGGTCTTTACCTTCCCATTGACCAATCCCGCTATCCCTGCGTCCGTGCTCGGTAGCGCCTCAGGTAGCACTCCTACAAGTTCTGGACAGGGACAGATAACCCCGACGTCAGATTCGCAAGGTTCGTTGGTAACGGCGACCGCAACCCCAGCATCTCTGGGGAACTCCGGATCAGTGGACGCATTCACGACCACTCAGTCTTCAGGCGGCAACTCTATACTCTGGTTACTGATCGTGGTCCTGGTCATAGTATTACTTGGTGGAGGTGTGGGCGTATTCTTCCTGGTATCGCGACGCGCCAAACTAACCGCGCATGGGACCAACCGTACGTCAACCCCAGCATCGATGCAACCACGCTGGCCGCAGCACAGAAATGGCCGCAATCTCACTGACGCCGATATGCCACACGACAATGGCTGGCCACCATATAACCAGTAATACCAGAATACGAGTGGTGAGCGCCGTTACCTGGCGCGACCAGTTGCGCACGCTGCCTGATGTCACAGCGACGGATACCGGCTATCATCCCGCCTGCTAAGTGGTGGCTTGCGCCGCCAGGTGCGCGCGGGCAATGATGACACGCTCGGGGTAGTCGCTGAAGAGACCATCCACGCCCCAGGCGATCAGCTTGCGGATGGTGGCGGGGCGGTTGGCCGTCCAGACGTTGACGCGCAACCCCTGCGCATGCGCCCGCGTCACCAGGTCGGCGGTGGTGAGACCGACGCCGGGGTGGATCGCCTCCGCGCCCATTGCCAGCGCCGGGGCAAGCATATCCTGCCTCTGCCACTCGCGCCCGCTATACAGCGTCGCCACGCGCAGCCACGGAAGCCGCTCCTTCAAGAGCGCCACGGCGGGATGCTCGAATGAGGAGACCAGCAGCCGCGCGCGAAACGGCTCATCCAGCGCGCGCAGCACCGGCTCGACCGCCTCTGCGGTGCCGACGGACTCCTCGACTGACTCGCCCTTGATCTCCAGGTTCAGCGCGCCATCGCGCCGCCGTACCAGGTCGAGCGTCTCGGCCAGCGTTGGGATGCGCTGCGGGATGCGCCAGACGCGCCCGGCATCGAGCGCGCGCAGGTCGGCGAAGGGGAGGGCGGCGACGGCCCCGACGCCGTTGGTCGTCCGGTTGACCGTGCCGTCATGGATGATGACCAGCTCGCCATCTCGGCTGCGCTGCACGTCGCATTCGATGGCCTCCGCGCCGAGATCGAAGGCGAGATCGAAGGCGAGCAGGGTGTTTTCAGGCGCGTGTCCGCGCGCGCCGCGATGGGCATAGCAAATCACGTCTCGCCGCTGTTGTCGCATATAGAGCTATCCCCGCACGTAGTCGGTTGGGCAGGCTGTTCGCAGCATGATGTCGTTTTAGCATTTGCGACGGACACGGGCATTGCGGTGGGGCAAGCAGACCGTAGTGTGAACGCTACGGCGAATTTCCCGCCGCTGCGGCCCATTTGCTGGCAGGCTCCGGCACGTCCACACACCCATCCCAGCACGCTGTACGGGGTTTTTCTAAAACTACATCATGTCGCGTCGATTTTTCCGCCCCATTCGTGGAGGGGCGCGGGCGGTTCAAACCGCGTCTGAAGGGCCTGCGGCCACCAAGTCCGCCGTCGCGGACTCCCAGACCATGTCCCAACGCGCTCCCCGTTGGCGAAGGGGTCTGGGCAACCCGCGCAGGCGAGTTCCGTGGCGGAGCAGGCGCAGCAGGCGCAGCAGGCGAGGCCCTTCAGGCGCGACTTCAGTCGCCAGCCTCCTGGCGTGCCCCTCCTATTTTGTAAAACTGCATCAGGCCACGGCGCGCTGCCCCAACGCCAATAACCCAGCCGAATCTCGTATCGCCTGTCATCACATTCCGCCTCTGTGCGCCCATGGTAGCACACGGGGACGCATGTGCCTATACGAGTATGGCTGACCGTGGTTGGAGGCGTGCCAGTTCCCAAGTGGCTCATGGATCTCGCAAGAAGCTCATCCTGGAGATATGAGCCTCTTGGCAATTGCATGAGCTACCTGGGCGCGCAGTGGTCAAGAGCGGACAACCAGCGCCATCTGCCGCTACGTGATCTGGGGCTACATCCGACGAGCCGTTTAAGCCACGTGATGCACGTGCGGCTGACCGCTCACGCCAGGCTGATGCGCCTTCGACCACTGCAGCAATCCCGCCAGCCCGATCATCACCAGCCCCACGACGAAATAGGCTGCCTGCACCCAGACATCCAGGCCAACCAGCGCGATCTCCACCGTCATCCAGCCCACCATGACGCAGCCCGCAGCCGCCGACGCCAGCGCCGCGAACCGCCGCAGCCCAAACAGCGCAATCGTGGCGGCCACCAGCGCGCTGCCACCGACGACGATGCCCAGCAGCAGCGCGGGGACGGTGAAGTCCGCGAACGGCGTTCCCTGCAACTCGCTGAGCGGGATATCCATAAACCCGACGAGCAGCCCCACCGCGCCGACAATAGCGCTCACCGCCGCAAACAGGTCCACGACGACCAGCGCGATCCTTACACTCTTTTCGTCCATGGTAACACCCTCCCTTCGGCGGGGCGAGCAAGGCAGACTCCCGCCCGCGCTCCCCGCACGACGGCAGGATAAGCCAGGGCAGTCACGGAAGAGACACGGCGGCGCGCGCACATCTCACGCTCGACTCACAATCGGCCATGCCCATCGTTGGCATACATCTGGTTCCCCCTCCTGTGAGGGCCTCACCATGAGATTTTCCTCATGAAGAGACTCCAATCGCGCATCCATCTTTCCTTCATCATCGGCTGCCACACTCTCAAAGTACACGACTGAACTCGACGCAACGACGCGCCACGCTTCCCCATCAGTCCCCAGGCCGACGCGGGAAGATTGCTGATAGATGAGAAGGAGTTTCCGATGGCCACGGCTATCTCAGACACCAGGCGCACACAGGCGACGGCGCGGACGATCACCGTGCAGGTCACTGCCATGACGCCCGCCGCGCGCAACGCCGTGACATTCACGCTGGCGCTGCCCGGCACGCGAGGGTCGCCCGGCCCCTACCGCGCGGGCCAGTTCATCACGCTCACCATTCCCACCGCCAGTGGCGCGCCGCTCTACCGCTCGTACTCACTCTGCGGCGATGGCAGCGCCAATGCGCCCTGGCAGATCACCGTCAAGCGGACGGCTGGCGGCAAAGTCTCGAACTATCTGATCGACCGCATCAGGCCCGGCATGGCGCTGCAATCCAGTCAGCCGCAGGGCAGCTTCACGATGACGCCACGGCCCCATCCTGACGTCCCGTTCGTCTTCGTCGCGGGTGGCAGTGGCATTACACCGGTCTACGCGATGCTGCGCTCCCTCGCCCGCATGTCCCCGTCGGAGCGCCCGCGCGTCACGCTGCACTACGCCTATCACGGTCCTGAAGACGCCATCTTTGGCCGCGAACTGGCAGCGCTTGATCCGCAGCGGGCATGGCTGACGCAGCGTCACCATATCTCGACCCAGGGGCAACGGCTTAACCCGGCAAAGATCGTCACCGCGATGGGCGCGGAGGCCGCACAGGCGCAGTGGTACGTCTGCGGCCCCGCCGCGCTCCGCCACGAACTGGAGGCGGCAGCCGTCCGCCAGGACGTCTCCACCACCCAACTGCACGCCGAGGTCTTCGCCAGCCCATCCGTCCGCCGCGCGGGCGGGTCATCGCTCGTGGGGAAGACGGCAAAGACGGCGCGCATCCGCCTGGCCGATAGCGGCGCGGTGCTGAGCGCGCAACCCGGCGAGACGCTGCTGGAGACGCTCGAACGTAGCGGCTACCGGCCCGACTTCAGTTGCCGGGCGGGCGCATGCGCCACCTGTCGGCTGAAGGTGCTCTCCGGCAGGGTCTGCGCTCATGATGAGAATAATGCGTTGACCCCCGACGAACGGGCGCGGGGCTACGTGCTCAGCTGCGTCGCGGAGCCAGAGGGTGATCTCACGCTGGCGACGGCGGGCCGTCCGGTTGCGGCGCCACGGGCGGGCTCCACGGGTGGCGCGCGGCGTCCTACGTGGCGGCACGACTGGCGGCGCGGCGCGGTCTGCGCGCGGGCGTTGCGGCGGCGACGCTTGGCCTCTTCGCCGGGATGTGGGGGCTGACACACACAGGAGCGGCAACAGCCGCATCAGTCAGTTCGAGCAACTCATCGTCCAGTTCCAGCTCAAGCAGTGGTTCGGACGATTCCAGCAGTTCCAGTAGCGCATCCGATAGCGGATCGAGCAGTTCAAGCAGCTCCGGCTCGATCATCACCGCACCAAGCCTGGGCGGCTCCAACTCCAGCACAGGGACATCTTAGGAGGCGTGGGCCCCCACCCACTAACCCCCGTCCTGCGGATTGCTATCGCTCCGTGCGAGGAGAGGTGGGAGCAGAGGGCATACACTCTGGCTCCCCTCCCTTTTAGGGGGCAGCCGCGCGAGCCGTCAGGCGAGAAGCGCGCGACGAGCGCGCGGAGCGGCAGCGGGCCGGAGGAGAGGGCCGTAGCCTTGCACACAACGACCGAAATGGACGTGATAGAAGATGACAACTTACCCACCCTTCGGTGGACTCTCCACCGTTTCGATAGATGATACCGATAACCTTGCGGACGAGCGCTACGAGCTGGTACAGCGCCGCGGGCGTCCGATGGCAACGGATGTGAGCGTGCGGATTGCCGTTCCGCCAGTGCGCTGGGCCGAGGCAGCGGCAGCCGCCGACGCCTGCATGGACTGGTTCGATGAGGTTGACGCGCGCCTCTCGCGCTTCCGACCCGAGAGCGAGCTGAGCCGTCTCAATGCCGCTGCGGGCGATTGGTTCGCCGCCTCCGATGTGCTCTATGAGTGCGCCGCCCTGGCGATAGAGTCCGCTGAATGCAGCGGCGGGCTCTTCGACCCCACGATGCTGCGCCAGTTGTGCGAGCTTGGCTATGACCGCGACTTCGCCGCCATCGAACATCGCGAGGCGCCAGATCAGGCGAGCCGTAGCGTAAACGCTACGGCGAATGGGAGTACAGTAGAGCAGGGAAATTCGCTGGTAGCCTCCGGCATGTCACCCCAAACCAGACCAGCCCACGCGAAACCAGTACCACATGCTGCCTGGCGCGCCATCGCGCTCGATCCACGACGCAGGCGGATACGACTTCCCGCCGGGGTCTACCTGGATTTCGGTGGCATCGCCAAAGGCTGGGCGGCTGATGTCGCGCTGGCCCGCTACTGCGCCACGTTTTCCGGCGCGCTCGTCAACGTCGGCGGCGACCTGCGCGCGCAGGGTGGGCCGCAACCAGGCGAACTCTGGTCGGTGGGCATCCGCGACCCACGCCTGGAGCTGTCGGGCATAGACGATCCGGCTACCCATCTGGCGACCGCACGGCTGAGTCGCGGCGCGATGGCGACCTCCGGCGCGGTGCGGCGCTGGTGGCTGCGCGACGGCCAGCGCCAGCATCATCTGCTCGACCCGCGCACCGGCCAGCCGATACCGCTCTGGACCGCGGGCGGTGACGAGCCAGACTCGCTGATCGCGACGGCAACGGCATTCGCCCCGACGGCGGCGCAGGCAGAGGTTGCCGCCAAAGTCGCGCTGCTGCGGGGCTATCCCGGCGCGCTCGCAGCCGTCGAGTCTGCCTGGAAGAGCTACGGCGCGCTTGGCCCCCATAGCGATGGCGACGCCGGGGTCGCGCTGGCGCTGGTCTTCGGCACAGGCGAGATCGTCTTCTCGCGCAATTTGAACGAGTATCTCGCCACCTGGGGAACTCAGGGCGCGATGCTGCCAATGATGGTGCGTTCGGCGCTTCCACCGCTCACCCTCGCCGAAATTCGCCAACTGGAGCAGAGATCATGAACATATTCACGTCGCTCTCGTCGCTGAGCATCACGCTGGCGGCGACCAGCGCAACCACCAACCCGTTCTTATGGTACGTCACCCGCGCGGCGGCGACCTCCGCTTATATCACCCTCTCCATCACCGTCATCATCGGGCTGTTCCGCTCGCTGGCGCGCGTCTCGCGGCTGCGCAACACGCGGATACTCTGGCTGCTGGATGAACTGCATCCCTATCTGGCGGTGCTCACGCTGGCGCTGGTGGTCTTCCACCTGCTCTCGCTGATCTTCGATCCACTCATCCCGTTCTCGTTGCTCAACCTGCTGCTGCCCTTCGAGCAACCCTACCGGCCGCTGGCGGTCGATCTGGGCGTGCTGGCGCTCTACGGGCTGGCGGTGGTCTGGCTCAGCTCGTGGGTGAAGCGACGTATCGCCTACGCAAGCTGGCGCGCGCTGCACTATACCAGCTTCGCCGCGTTCGTCCTGGTGACGCTCCACGGCATCTTCGCGGGCAGCGACTCCGGCGAGCCGTGGATGCGCGTGCTCTACATTGGCATCTCTGGCGCGGTGACGCTTCTCATCCTTACCCGCATCTTCTGGCCGGAGGCGCGACAGAGCAACACATCGCGCGTCGCGCCCGCTCGCCGCGGACGATAAGCGCATGGAGCGCTGTAGCCGTGCTATGAACGCGCAGTAGCGGTATGGTGGGCGCGCCGCCGACTGAAACCCTGCGGCTAATCCCAGCCGTTCGGGATCCTGCTGAGAGGCGAAGGAATCCTGGATGAAGGGGGATTAACCGCAGCCTGATGTAGTTGTAGAAATTACGAGGGACACGCGCGGGGCAGCGCGGGCGGTTGAAACCGCGCCTGAAGAGCCTGCGGCCACGAAGTCCGCCGACGCGGACTGCCCAGACCGTGTCCCAACGAGATACGCGGTGGCGAGCGGTTCTGTGCAACCTGCGCAGGCAGGTTTTGTGGCCGGAGGCCACCGAGGCGCGGTTTCAACCGCCCGCGTACGGCAGAGCACTGTCCTCAGTAATTTGTAAAACTGCATTCATGCCGCGAAGGTGGAGCATTTCACATCTCCATGCCCGCTTCCTATTATGAGAGAACACTCATCGGACTCAAATATAACCTGAATGTTGCGCCGGTACAGTGGCAGAGAAACGTCCCGCACAAGCGGGTGGATACCTCATTCACCGCACTCGATAGACTCAATACTCATGTCGCCGCATCTCGTTCATCCAGTCATGCCACGATCAGCGTATGATTGGATGACTCAACCAACGACCACAGGAGCACGCTATGGCAACCGATATCGCCCCACCAGCGCTCGACGATGGCGCTGGTACGCCGACCTCGACATTTCACTCGCTCACCGCGCGGCTGCGCGCGTTCTGGGCGCCACGCCGACGGCAGGCGCTCGCGCTGATCCTGTTGCTGGCCGCCTTCACCAACTTCTACGAGCTTCAGCGCAACGGCTACGCCAACCTCTACTACGCGGCGGCTATCCGCAGCATGCTGGAGAACTGGCATAACTTCTTCTTCGTCTCCTTTGATCCAGCGGGCTTCGTCAGCGTCGATAAGCCGCCGCTCGGCTTCTGGATTCAGACGGCCAGCGCCAAGCTGCTAGGCTATAGCGGCTTCAGCATCCTGCTGCCCGAGGCGCTCGCGGGCGTGGCATCGGTCGGCGTGCTCTATCTCGTCGTCCGGCGTGTCTTTGGCGCGGGCGCGGGGCTGCTGGCGGCGCTCTTCCTGGCCATCACGCCGATCAGCGTCGTCACCAACCGCAACAACACTATCGACAGCCTGCTCGTGCTGACAGTGCTACTGGGCGCCTACGCGATGACGCGCGCTGTGGAGCGGGGTAGCCTGCGCTGGCTATTGCTGGCGGCGGTGCTGGTGGGCCTGGGATTCAACATCAAGATGCTCGAAGCCTATCTGGTGGTTCCGGCCTTCCTGGTGATGTATCTGCTCGGCGCGCCATTGCGCTGGCGCACACGCCTCTGGCATCTGGCAGTCTCAGGCGCGGTGATGGTCGCCCTCTCATTGGCCTGGGTGATCGCCGTTGACCTGACGCCCGCCTCGGCGCGCCCCTACGTCGGATCCAGCGGCACGAACTCCGAGCTTGATCTGGCGCTCGGCTACAACGGCATCCAGCGGCTGCTGGGCATGGTCTTCGGGCGCGGCGGCGGCTCAACCTCCGGCTCGTCCATCATCTCGGCCATCACCAGCGGAACCGCTGCGGTTGGCGGGCCAGGCGGCGCTTCCGAGAACGGCGTGCCGGGCCTCTTCCGGCTACTGAACACGCAGCTTGGCGGCCAGGTGAGCTGGCTGCTCGCGCTCGGCGTCGTCGGGCTGCTGGCGACGGGCTGGGGCATCCGCTGGAACGGTCAGTCGCTCGTCGCGCACGTGCGATCCTGGTTCCGTTCGGCGGAGGCGCGGCGCAACGCCCACCTGACGCCGCAACAGTCGGCGCTCGCGCTCTGGGGCGGCTGGACGCTGACGATGGCCGTCTTCTTCAGCGTCGCGGGCTTCTTCCACACCTACTACCTCTCGATGCTCGCGCCGGGCATCGCCGCCCTGGCCGCTATCGGGCTGACACTGCTCTGGCGCGACTATCGCGCGGCGGGCTGGCATGGCTATCTGCTGCCGTTGGCGCTGGCCTTCACGGCGCTCATCCAGGCCGTCATCCTGGCGGACTACACCGGCTGGAATGGCTGGATGACGCCGCTAATCGTGGGCGGCTCGTTGTTGATCGCCGCGCTGCTGGTCTGGTGGCGTTACACGCGGGTGGCCACGCCCACGCTGCTTGCTCAGGATGGCGAGGTGGTCGAGGCGCTCGCGGCTCCGGTCTATACGCCGCGCAATACGCTCGTGGAACGCATCGCCCGCTCGTCGGCGATTGCGGTAGTGGCAACGGCGCTCGGCGTCGCGCTGCTGCTCCTCGGCCCGGCGACCTGGGTGGGCGTCTCGCTGGCAAGCGGCGCGGGCGGGACGCTGCCGACGGCAGGGCCATCGGCGAATCTGGCGCAGCGCGGCGGCAACGGTGGCGGGACGCAAGGTCTCGGCGGCGGCTTTCCCAACGGCTTTATCCCCGGCGGCCCGCGCAATGGCGGCCTGGGCGGCTTCCCACCAGCATTCGGAGAGCAGGGCAACGGGCAGTTTGGGCAGGGCAACGGCGGCGTGAGCGGCGCGGCCAGTGGTGGCCCCGCCAACGGCAATGGCGGGCAGAGCTTGCAGGTGAACGAGCAGTTGCTCGCCTATCTGGAGGCGCATCGCGGCTCGGCACGCTACCTCCTCGCGACGCTCAACTCGCAGACGGCGGCGCCCTACATCATCGCGAGCGGCCAGCCTGTCATCGCGCTGGGCGGCTTCAACGGCTCCGACCAGATTCTGAGCGTGAGCCAACTTCAGGCGCTGGTCAACTCAGGCGCCATTCGCTACTTCCTGCTGGATGGCGGCGGTGGCGGCGGTGGCGGCGGTGGCGGCGGCAACGGTCAACTGGTGAGCTGGGTCACGTCCAACTGCACGCAGGTCTCGGCGAGCGCGTACGGCGGCGCGTCATCCGGCGGCACGCTCTACGCCTGTTCATCGGCGGGATAGCGGCGCTCACTCACACCGCACGACAGCCCCATTTCGGCGGATGGACGATTGAATCGTCCGCTGGGTGGGGCTATCTCGTTATCCGCGCGCGTTTGACGCCTGGGTGACTGACGGCATCCTCGGCGATGACCCTCTTTGGCTTACTCAGGCTCAATCGTAATGCTTCGCCTGCGACCACAGCACCGCTAAAGGCTCTTTCGGCTGGCGCAAGATGAGAATCGGAGCATTATTCTCGAAGTCCACACACGCGGCGCAGGAGGTTCTGGCGGCCAGCGTCACCGAGCCGTACCCCTGCGCGGCATCACGAGGATCAATATTGATCGTGATGAGCACCTGACCGGTACATCCCTCCGATCCCCAGAGATAGAAGGCGTTGTGTCCACTGATCGCCGGGGGCAGATCATAGCGCCCACCGAACTGCACCAGCGCGCCCGCTTCGCCATAGTTTTCGGTGAAGATGCAGGCGATCCGCTGCTCATTCGGAGGCAGGCTGTGATACACCTGCGCGATCAACGCGACCTGCTGCTCCCAGCCGAAGCGGTCGGCCAGCGCCTGCGGCAGGCCATAGGCGTCGCCTGACTCCTGCTGCGCCCCAGAGTTGCCGCTGGGGCCATAGACCCGCGCATAGACGGCGGGAGGCAACACTGGCATCACCGCGGGAGCCAGCAGTACGGCGCTCAGGACCAGCACCCCGGCATAGGCCGCGACCCATCGTGGACCCCATGTGCGCCAGCGCACCCGCCCTGTACCAAACAACATCGCCCCACTGGCAAATAGCGGCGGGTAGGCAGGCGCCAGAAAGTAGGACTTGCCCTGTAGCAGGATAAAAAGGACAAGGAGAATGAGATACGCCCACCCGAAGACCCGATAGCGCGCGCCGCGTTTGGAGAAGACGTACCAGAGTCCGGCGATCCATAGCGGTAGCGAGAGCGGATTCATGATGAGAATCTGGTTGACCACGTAATCGAGGGGTGACCCCGCAATACCATGATTGGCGGAATAGCTCGTCCAATATTGAAGCGACGCCCAGCCATTGACGGCATTCCAGAGCAGGAAGGGCGAGACGAGCGCGAAGGCGATCAGGCCGCCAAACAGCGTCCAGCGGGTGAAGAGCAGCCGGCGTTGTGGGGTCAGCAGCAAGCCGACGACCAGGGCGAACCCCCAGAAGAGGATGGTCTCCTTCGTCAGGAGTCCCAGGCCAGCCACCACACCGAACGCGAGCCAGAGGCGGGGACGCTCATCGCGCAACAGGACGATAAGGATGGTGGCGGCCAGCGTCCACCAGAATACATCGAAGACATCGTAGGCGTAGATCGAGCCGTTTCCCATGAAGACAAGAGCCGTCGCCGATCCCAGCGCCGCAAGCCCCTGGACCCACCCCGTGCCGCCAAGAAGCCGGGCCATCAGTCCGGTCAGGAGGATCGTCCCAGCACAGACCAGCGCGGCGATCACATGGATGGACCAGAGGGCATTGCCGGTGAGGAAGCGGGGGATCAGGGTAATCCAGGGGACCAGTGGCGGCACATCCACATAGCCGAAGGCGGGATGGTGGCTCATTGCCATGAAATAGAGTTCATCGCGGAAATAACCGTAGTTGTTCCCGACCAACACATGCGCCAGGAACGAGACACCAGCGATAATCCAGACGGCGGGCGCCAGGTCGGCACGGCGGAAGAGGTTGGTGATGCCGCCGCGCAATGATGAAGCAGTGGACATGGCAACAACTCCTTGTTCTAGGAAGCGATACGCGGAAAGTGCATTCAGAAACCGCAGCAAGCGACCGTGGACATTATTGCATCTCTCTAATGGCAGGATATCACCAGGCGAGCATCTGAGGGGCACGTCCCTGACCGATTATAGTGCGCATGGCTCTTACTCGGTTTCGCTGGCGGCAAGCTCTCTTGGCATATGCGCGCTAGATAATGTCGGGCTACGCAGCGCGTCGTTCATGCCGTTCTTTCGGCACGACGAAATACTCACCACAAACGAGACGACGGCACTGGCGCTCCGTAGCATAGACTCCGCAAGAAGGTATAGTATTGAGACCACAGTTGTTGTTGCGAAGGAGAGACACCTTGGAGAGTTCGCTACCACAAGACCAGGCGACGCAGGAAATCAGCGACGAGCAACTCTATGGCGAGAAGGCGCGCATTGCGAGGCTGAGCCGCATCCGCGAAGTGGTCTTTGGCACGCTCGATGGGCTGCTGGTGCCGGTGGGCGTGGTAAGCGCGGTGGCTGGCGGCACGGGCAGCACGAACGCGGTCATCATCGCCGGGCTGGCGGAGGCGTTCGCGGGGGCGCTCTCGATGGGCGCGGGCGAGTTCATCTCTGGGCGCTCCGAGGCGCAGGTACATAAGACCGAGGTGCAGAAGGAGCTGCGCGAGATTCGCGAGAATCCGGAGTATGAGCTGGACGAGATGGCGCAACTTTTCCGCCACGAAGGCGTGAGCGGCGAGGACGCCACCACGATGGCCAATCTGCTGGCGAAATACCCCGACGCCTATCATAAAACGATGGTCGAGAAAGAGCTTGGGCTACAGGTTGACCCCGACACCGTCCACATCACCGAGGCGCTGACGATGGGCGTCTCCTATATCATCGGCTCCATTTTTCCCTTGATCGCCTACTTCTTCCTGCCGATACCCGTCGCGTTGCCAGTCTCGCTGGCGCTGACGGTGCTGGCGCTGGTGATCGTCGGCATTATCAAGGGGCGGCTCGCCAATATCAATCTGGTGCGGAGCGCGCTCGAGGTCGTCGTCGTCGGCACAGCCTCCGCCCTGGGTGGCTACCTCCTCGGCAATGTAATACCGCACCTGTTCGGCTTCTGATGCATGCTGATATACCGTAGCGGTTTCGTAACGGGCCGGTGGTATGCTCCGCGCCAGAAGCCAGATCGAATATCGTCATCGTATCGAGGAGCCAGTCAGACATGAATCAGCCAGCGATGACCGTCGAGCGCGCCACGGTCCAGCCTTCGACCGACAGCGGACAGACACTGCATGGCCCCTGGCTGTTCATCGCCCGCGTCGGTTGGATCGCGCTAACCCTGCTCGTGCTGGCGCTCAATGTCGTCATGCTACCGCAGTTTCATGCACTGCTGCAGACGCCGTGTTCTCCCGGCATCCACTGCTTTTATCTGAACCCGACGCCTTTCGATCAGCGTCTATTCCGCCAGTCTGGCCTGACGCTGGGATTCCTGGCAAATTTTCAGACGGCAGGGAATGCGGCCGTCGTGTTGATCTACTGCGTGATTGCCGCCATCATCTTCTGGCGGCGCTCCAGCGATCGGATGGCCCTCTTCTGCGCCTTCACCCTGGTGCTCTTTGGCGGCGCCGCGTTTACATCCACGCTCCAGGATACGCTGGCGGCGCAGTCCACCGTTGGATTCTGGTTGTTCGGCATCCTCTATGTCCTTGGGCAGACCTGTCTCATCACCTTCTTCCTCCTCTTCCCTAACGGGCGCTTTGTGCCGCGTTGGAGCTGGCTGCTTGCCCTCGTGGTTGGTGGATACTGGACCTATGATTACTTCAGTCATCTCATCTACAGTGAGTCGTTCGACTGGAGTATTCTCCTCTTCTTCGGTTCGGTCCTGGCTCCTGTAGCCGCGCAGATCTATCGCTATCGTCGCGTCTCGACCCATCGGGAGCGCCAGCAGACCAAGTGGGTTGTCTTCGGATTTGCCATCTGCATGGTGGGCTTTGTGCTCTTCCTGACAGTGGGGAATCTCCTGCTGCCACCAGAGGTGCTGGCTTCGACCGTGATGAGTACGCTTGTCGCGCAGACCGCCCTCGCAGGATTCCTGCTGCTGATCCCGATCTCGATAGCCATCGCGATTTTGCGCTCGCGTTTGTATGATATCGACGTCATCATCAACCGGACACTGGTCTACGGCTCGCTGACCGCCATCCTTGCCCTCATCTATGTCGTAGGAGTCGTCGGCATGCAGGCCATTGTCAACGCCTTCGCCCAGCGGCAAAGCAACGAGCCTTCGCCCGCCCTTATCGTCGTGACGACACTGCTCATCGCCGCGCTCTTCCAGCCGCTACGCCGCCGTCTCCAGCGTGGGATTGACCACCGCTTCTACCGCCGCAAGTACAATGTCGAGCAGACACTGGCCAGCTTCAGCGCCACGCTCCGTAGCGAGACTGATCTGCCCCACCTCACCGATAATTTGGTGGGGGTGATTACAGAGACGATGCAGCCAGCGCACATCTCGCTCTGGCTTCGCCCTACCGCGAATCACTCCTGAGCGCGCCTACGACATGAAGGC
>CAVRAI010000003.1:0-910535 GCA_963718915.1 uncultured Chloroflexia bacterium
AGGCTGCGGTCGGCCCACCCCAACGGCAACAACCCAGCCTAAACGGGTATGAGCAGGCTATCTCTACCATCCAGGAGGGGGTGCGCTATGGAGTATCAGTACGAGCAGGCCGTCGAGATTCTGAGCCGGACGCCAGCGACCCTGACGGCGCTGCTGCGCGGGCTGCCTGAAGCATGGACGAAATGCGACGAGGGACCAGATACCTGGAGCGCCTATGATATCGTCGGGCATCTGTTGCACGGCGACGAGGCGGACTGGATCGAGCGCGCCCGCACCATCCTCGAGTATGGCGAGCAGCGCCCCTTCAACTCATTCAATCGGACGGCGATGTTCGAGAAGTATCAGAGCTTCTCGCTCGATCAACTGCTCGTGGCCTTCGAGCAGGCGCGCACGAAGAATCTGGCAACGCTGCGCGAGATGCATATCACCCCAGAGAAACTGGCTCTCAAAGGCACACATCCGACGCTGGGAAACGTCACACTGAGCCAGCTGCTGGCAACCTGGGTGGCGCATGACCTCAACCATCTCGGCCAGATCGTCGAGGTGATGGCGCGGCAGTATGCCGAGGCGGTTGGCCCGTGGAAAGCCTATCTCGCCATCCTCACCCGGCCCATCCTCACCGAGTAGCGGCCGCTACGCGATGCTGCCGAGCAAGGCGGCGGATGGGACATCGGCGGTGATGAAGCTAACAGCCATGGCGATCACGTCGCGGTCGCGCAGGATGCGGCGGTGGCCCAGTCCCTCGGTGACGTAGAGTCTGGCGTCTGGCCAACTGGCGGCGATAGCCTGCGCGTCGGCGAACGGCACGTCGGCGTCGGCGGGGTCATGGATAATGAGCGCGGGTGTGGTGAGTGTCGCACCGACGTGCGCGATATCGAGCATGTCAGCAGGCTCGCCGGCATGCTCACCCACCAGTTGATAGAAACGCTCGGCCACAGGCTCCGGAAGTTGCGCCACCTGCGCGAATCGACGCAACACACCCGCGAGCGACGATGGCCCCGCGATCAACACGACGCGCTCGGCCACCAATCCTTGTCGCAGCGCCAGCGCCGTGCTCGCCGCGCCCATCGAGTGGGCGATCACGCCCGCCAGCGGTCCAAGCTCCTGCCCGACATCGAGGAGCGCACGGGCGAAGTCTACCGGATTCGTCTGCTCGCCCGATGACTCGCCATGCGCGGGGCCATCCAGCGCGATCACCTGATAGCCCGCGGCGGTAAGCGGCGCGATAAACATGCCCAGGTTCATGCCTCGGCCCTCCCAGCCATGAACGAGCAGCACGCGCGGTCCCGCGCCGTACGATCTGGCGACCAGCCCATTGGCGAAGGTGATCGGCTTACCCCGCCGGAGCAAATCGGCCTCCCAATCACGCGGCGCGAGCCGCCGTGGGGTCATAAACAGCTGAAGCGCCGCGCGCGCCTGATGCTCAATATCCTCAATATCCTCAACGTCCATCGGGAATTCTCCTGCGACTGACCAATGCGGGTCCATGGTATTGCATGCCATTTACATGATAGCTATCATATATATATGGCAGGTATCATATACCGCGTCAAGGTAGCCAGGGAACATTTTTAGAGCGACGCGATGGGGGTAAACTATGCGGCGGTCAAAGCAGGCGAAACAGCAGACACACACGCGCATCGTCGCGGCAGCCACGCGCCGGTTTCGCGCCGGAGGGATCGCTGGCGTGGGCGTCGCCGACGTGATGGGCGAGGCTGGCCTGACCCATGGCGGCTTTTACGCGCACTTCGCCAGCAAAGACGCGCTGGTGGCGGAGGCGTGCGGCGCGGGGCTGGCGCAGTCACGCGAGCGGCTCATCCGCAAGATTCGGCAAGCGCCGACGGAGAGGCGATTGGCTGCCTTCATTGACCTCTATCTCAGCGCCGACCATCGCGACCACCCTGAGACGGGTTGTGTGATGCCCGCGCTCTCCGGTGAAGTCGCGCGTTCGTCCAGAGAGGTGCGCGCCGCATTCACCCAGGCCTATAACGACTATCGCGATGCGCTGGCCTCGTTGCTGCCAGATGCTGGCGACGCTGGGCCGTCTGAGGTGTCTGAGGTGTCTGATGAGGCGATGGTGCTGCTGGCCGGGCTGGCGGGGACGATGCTGCTGGCGCGCGCGGTGGATGATCCAGCGCTGAGCGAGCGGATGTTGCGGGTCAACCGCGAATACTACAAACGCGCGTTTTCAGGTCGTCCCGACTCTGACGCGAAGCCCCAGGGGTAGCCGCCAGCTTCCATGTAGTTGTGTTCCATAGGCACTCATCTGCGTTGGCAGGCGAGCATCACCGTCGCGTACTATCTTTGGCAAGGGTTGATGTCAGGCTGTGATGGCAGACTGAAGGGGAGATCGCTGGTGGCACGCAAGATTCGCGTCGGGATGCAGTTCCATCCCCAGCATACGATGGTTGAGACATTGCTCGCGGGCGCGCGCAGGGCCGAGGAGATTGGGCTGGATACGCTCTGGGACTGGGACCATTTCTTCCCGCTCTATGGTGACAAAGACGGGCCGCATTTCGAGGGCTGGACGCTGCTCACGGCGATGGCGATGGTGACGCAGCGCGCTGAAATTGGCTGCCTGGTCACCTGCAATAGCTATCGCAATCCAGCGCTGCTCTCGAATATGGCGAAGACGGTTGACCATCTCAGCGGCGGGCGGCTGATCCTGGGCATTGGCGCGGGCTGGAATCAGCGCGACTATCGCGAGTATGGCTACGAGTTTGGCACGGCGGGCACTCGGCTGGACGCGCTGGAGCAGGCGCTACGGATCATCAAAGAGCGTTGGGCGGTTGACGCGCCGCCTCCGGTACGCAACCCTATTCCCATCTTGATTGGCGGCGGTGGCGAGCGGAAGACGCTGCGTCTCGTCGCGCAGTACGCCGACATCTGGCATAGCTTTGGCGATGCGGAGACGCACGCGCGCAAGTCGCAGGTCTTACGGGACTGGTGCGAGCGGATTGGGCGCGATCCCGACGAGATCGAGCATGCGGTTGAGGTAGGGTCGGGCGCCTCGGAGAAAGACCTGGATGCCTATGTCGAGGCTGGGGCCACCCATCTGATGATGGCCGGTTCAGCCACCCCCGAGAAGTTCTACGACATGGAGTGGCTGGTGCGCTGGCGCGACAAACGCAATGGGTAGTGGGGGCGGTGGCTGCTTGGCGGCGCGTATCTCCATGGGACACGCGCCGCAGGCTGAAGCCCTGCGGCTAATCCCCATCGTTCAGGAATCAGCGAGAGAGCATACCAGGGCCAGGATGGGTTGTGGCGGTTCAAGCGGGCTGGAAGGCTAGGTCTTTGGCCCCAACGTTTGCTTTGTTTGACCACCGCCCGTGGATATGTTATTCCTGCTTGCAGGGCAGCTTTTCCGCTTGTATGCCAATTTTTTGAATGGAGTTCTACGTGCGGCTTTCTCATGTGCGCTGGCATTTGTATATTGTGTTTCCGAAATCTATCGCGCTCTTCATTGTAGCAGTGACTATTGCAGCAGCCGTTTCAGGATGTCGTGTCGCGCAATCGCCACCTGCCGTTTTTACTCCTGTAACAGCACTTGCTGCCAACCCTAAGCAGGCCATGCCCTCGATCATGCTCGGCGCCGCTGTGGATTACAACTATCTCGTCAATGATGCGAAGTACCGTGAGACGCTCAAGAGCAACTTTTCGCTGTTGGTTCCCGAAAACGACATGAAATTCGCGGCATTGGAGCCGTCTCAGGGCGTGTTTGACTTCTCCAGAGGGGATGCGCTGGTCAATTTCGCCCATAGCAATGGTATGTGGGTTCGAGGGCATAACCTGGTATGGGGGGAGCATTTGCCCGACTGGCTCACGCACGGCAAATTCAGCCGTGACCAAGTCATTGCTATTCTGAAAAATCACATTGAGACCGTCGTCCAACACTATCGTGGCAACGTCATCGCATGGGACGTTGTAAACGAGCCGTTCGATGGCGCGCATTTACGCGACACCTTCTGGCTTCGTGCGATAGGGCCAGACTATATCGCGATGGCTTTCACCTGGGCGCATGAGGCTGATCCAAATGTGAAGTTGTATCTCAATGACTTCGGCGACGATGAGATTGGCCCGAAGTTCGATGCAATCCTGAACCTCGCAACCAGTCTACGCAAGCAGCATGTGCCTATTGATGGCATTGGCATGGAAATGCACATCGGATTCGGAGCGCCTGCTAATCCCCATGCTGTCGCAGTGAACATGGGCCGACTCAAAGCGACCGGGCTGGAGGTCGAGGTGACGGAGCTTGATGTTCAGATCCACAATCTTCCCGGCTCCCTCAAGGATAAACTGAACGAGCAGGCGACCATCTATGGCGAGATGGCATCGGTATGTCGCAATGTAGGGAATTGTGACGCATTCATTACCTGGGGTCTCACCGACCGAATACCTGGCTCACGTCAATCCTGAACCATCCCGACGCGCCACTTCTCTTCGACCAGAATTATAACCCCAAGCCCGCATTCTTCGCCGTTAAATCAGCCTTGTATGGCTTATCCACAGCCACCGTCACAGCCACGCCGTGAAGTGTTGTGCGCGCATGCATTGCCCGCCATTTGGCGCGATTCATGTTAGGTGATTGTGGCTTGTCCCTCTCCTGTGATTTCCTTATTAGGAGAGGGTTTTTTGGAACGACATTTTTTGCTGGAATGGATGCCATACCATCCCTTGCGAATGAATCCGGCGAGAAATATCCCATAGAACAGCGCCCAATAGGCTGAACCGAGGTCAAAACTGGTCAATATCGGCGTAGTGAGCAGGCCATATATCATCGATCCTGCGATAAGGCCAAAGAGGAGTATCTGCGGCAACGTATGCCACCAGTACCATGCGACCCGATTGTTTTTGCGTGTCACGCGGTAGATCGGTTTGCGATTGGGGCCATTCAGCAAGGCAACGACGCATGCCTTGATATAGATTGGCGTCAGGCCTATCCACATCTCACGCTGACGCAGCAATGCTTCATAGCGCTGACGGCCATTCAATGTCGCCAGAAACACCTCGATAGAAAGCGCAAATGGCCAGAAGTGAATCGCATAATCTAAATTAGTCGTCGTCAGGGGATAGATTTGCAGGGCAAGGCTAGTTGCCAGCGTGATGAGGATTGTCACGACCGTTAGACTCTGCATATAGAAGAGCCCCAGTTCTATGAAATGGAGGCGCTGGCGCAGGTTTAAACCGCGAAAATTGCCCCAGAAGAACAGACGCATAGTGTCAAGCGCCCAGGTACCCGACTGTTTGTAGACATTGGGAATATCTTCTGGAGCCGTCTGGCCGATTGCCCCGACTATCGGCAGGTAGACGCCCCGCCAGCCGCGCCGAAGCGCCTCAACCCCAGATTGTAAGTCCTCAACCAGATTCCAGGTTGGGAATCCACCAATATCAATCAGCGCCGCTGTGTGCCAGACCAGGCCTGATCCACAGGGAATGACCGCATTGGATGCGTGCCGTGCCAGCATCGTGCCTCTGTAGAAGACGCCATTGAGATTGGCGAACGGATCTCCAGGGCTGACGCGAGCCTCTTTGATGGTCTGCACATAGGCAACCCTCATATCGGCTATGATCTGGCCGACACAATGTCGAAGGAACTCCCAGTCACCTACCTCGTCATCGGCGTCGCGCGTCTCAATGAACTGGATATGGGGGTAGCGATGTACGATGAGATTGAGCGCCGAGTTGAGATTACCCGCCTTCGCCTCACCACGTCGTTCTGGCGAGCCACGGAGGGGTGGCTCATGATACAGCACGACCGCCTCTCGATAGACGCGCCGCAGTTCAAAAACGGCCGATTCAAGCTCCGTCGAGTGCGCATCATCAGAAATGACAAGGGTAATCCTGTTATTAGGCCACTTCTGCTGGAGGACTGATTCCGCCGTCCGCGCGACCATCTGGGGCGGTTCGCCCGCCGTGGGTATGATTACCGCAACATCCGGCTCGTCACCTTCCGGGACGAAGTAGACTGGCGGGGCGCTTCGGCGCCAGTTGTTGACGAAGGCCACCAACGTTGCAATGACAATGAGCAGATTCGCGCCAGCAAACGGAATAGCAAGCCAGAGCGCCGAAGTGTTCATACTCAAGAACAGCCATGGGCCAAACCAGATAGCTCCAAGTATCAGGATGAATCCCGCCAGACGTATTGGCCAGTTCCTGATCTTGCCGTCAAGGGCATGCGTGGCCATCTCGTACACCTCCTTGTGACTGGGTAGGCAAGCTGCTAGAGTTTGGCCACATTTACCCAGACAGTTGTTTGTACTGGGTAGGTGACGAAATCGAGGGAATGTCCGAGTTGGGTGACCTTGCTAGTATTGGTAAATACCTCCTTGAAGGAGCCACAGGCCTGGATCTGTTGGCGTACGGTATTGGACCAACTGATGCCACCAACTTCATCAACGAACCAGCCCGCTGAGCACACACTACCTTTGAATTCACCATGCGCGACTCTATAGGTGTCATAAATATCCCACGGGGATCGCAAGTTACCATTGCGGTACAGCGTCATCTGATAGGGTGCGGCGTCGCTTGCCAGTATCACTTGTCCAGGCCGAACATGGGTAGCAAGGTATTGAGCGGCTGGGCGAGTATCTGGCCAGCCGCGATCCATTTGCATTGCCTGAGCAATCCCTGCGTAGGCCATGACGAGCAGCGCGACAATGACCACACCGCGTCGTAGCCAGCGCCAGCTCCCTGGCCTGAGCCAGATCACTGCGAACATCGCGCCGATGAGTGGATATCCGAACAAGAACCCAAACACCTGGTGCTTCTCTTCGCTTACCACGTTATCGATGAGGAAATGATAGGCTGGCCAGAGCAGCAGGCCCCCGATAAGAATGGTAATGAGCAGGTGCTTGTTTTTGCTGGTAAACCATGTTACGAGCGCCGCGATGCCAGCTAATAGCCATGCCAGCCCTCCATACCAGAGGATTGAGAAACGGACAGTCGCCGTTGTTGCGCCGAAAGAAGGGTTGTTCTCCTGGCGCCAAAGCAGAAACTGCACCAGCTGCTCGCGTAAAGGCAGTACATACATGAGCAGCAGTGCGATGCTCGCAGACAGCAGGATGAACAGATCAGCCTGAGCGCGCTTTCGACGTAATGCAAAGACCACTCCCACCAGCGGCGTGAGGCACAAGATCATGGGGTATTTTGCGATAACCGCGATGGCGAAGGCCAACACAGCGACCAGCAACCAACGCCGTTCATTCTTTCGACCCATTCTGGAGACTGCCCAGAAGCTCACAGCTACGCCGACCAATGCGAGTTGATCGTAGACGGCGAGATGCGCCAGATAAATGACCGGGCCGCTCACTGCAAGCGCGAGCGCGGTCCACAGTTGCGCCGGTTCGCCAAAGAGATTGCGCGCTGCCCTGGCGCTTGCAAAGATGGCGAGCGATGTACAGGCGAGAGCAATGAGTCGTGCGCCCACCAATCCACCCACAATGTAGCCACCGGCAGCGATCACGGGCCACAGGAGCGATCCGGCGAACCAGGTGAGGTAGTTATCGGTAAGGCCGTAGCCCTCGATCGTGCGCATCCCAGCAAAAATATAGATGCTCTCGTCACCAAATGGCCCTGTCTGCTGGCGTAGAATGAGCACAACCTCGAAAGTGACGAAGAGCATCAACACTGCCATCGTGGCCCAAAGATAGGCCAGAGCGAGGCGGCGACTTGCTGCAGACACCATCATCGATGGGAGTACCGTCGTCGGCTGTTGACTGATGGTACCCTGGATGAAGTATGGCAAGGCCCGCGTAGCGGCAAGAGCACCATAGGTGAATTCGACGATGGCCACGCGCTGCGACAGGGAGAGTTGCGAAGTGTGCTGGAGTGTCGTGGTGAACTCGTCGAACTCGATCTCTGAGGGAATACTCGCGGCCATTCTCCGCCGGATAGTGGGCAGCCGCTGTGACCTCCGAAGGCACCAACGTCGGCAGATCTCGGTCGGAGCCTATGAGGCGCGCTACAATGTTCACTCTTTTCGGGCGACAACACAAGTGCCAAGTCAATGAGGCTGAACAATTGTGTTTGGAGTGAGGCTGCAAGCTCTTTGCGGCTGAGCACGGTTGTCACGCGAGCGCTAGCTGCGAGAATCTCCGTCTCAATCTCCTGGAAGTCAAGACTCTTGGTCGCATCCCTGGTCGTAGCGATGATCTCCGTCTCGATCTCCTGGAAGTCAAGACAGCCTGTCGTTTGCAGGGTGTCGAGCCGAGTGTCCCACTTTGTTGCGAGTTGCGATACCGCATTACGGAAGTCCGGTGCGACTTCATCTACTACGTCATGGCTACTCGGTGATCGATCTGGCTGGTTCTCGCTAGTGTGTCCTGAAAGGTTTGGAAAGCTTTGGGGAGCATCTGTTGTTCTTCGCCGAGGCTCCCCATATTTGGGCGGTATTCTTCTGTCACTCACTCAGCATTTCCTACCTTCTGAGCAGAGCAAATGGCTATTATGCGCATGCACCGCACGGCATTTCTATTGATGGAGAGGGGTACCTTGATGGGTCTTACCGCAATGTTCCCATGGCCAAGAAATGCCAAACTTCATCGGCGCTGGTTATCACTTATCTATCGTGAAGATACGGCGTTATTATGCACATGCAGAATAAACGTTGGTAATATTCACAAGACGAGCGACATTGATAGTCTAGCAAAGGAGTGACGAAGTCACAAGGAGCCAGTACCAATGCGAGTGCGAGAGGTTGGTCACACCAGGGTGCCCCTCCCGCGCCGGGAGGCAGGCGCGTGAGCCGTAAGCGGACGCTCTGGTTCCCCTCTCACTATAGGAGAGGGGTGGAGTAGAGATTCCTATCGCGCGGCGACGGGCACGCGCGCTAGCGCCTGCTCCAGGTCGGCGATCAGGTCGTCGGCGTCTTCGATGCCCACCGAGAGGCGCAGCAGCGTATCGGTGACGCCGCGCTTCTCGCGTTCCTCCGCCGGGATCGAGCCGTGGGTCATGCTAGCGGGATGGCAGCAGAGCGATTCGATGCCGCCGAGGCTCTCGGCCAGCGCGAATACCTTCAGCCCGCGCACAAATGTATCCACATCTTCGCGCCTGCCCCTGAAGGCGAACGAGACCATCCCGCCGAAGTCGCGCATCTGCTGGCGAGCCAGCGCGTGGTCGGGATGCGACTCCAGCCCTGGATAGTAGACCTGTTCGACGTTGGGATGCGCCGCCAGGAAGGTGGCGATCCGGCGCGCGTTCTCGCAGTGCTGGCGCATGCGCACCGCCAGCGTCTTCACCCCGCGCAAGGTCAGCCAGGCGTCGAACGGCGAGGGCACGCCGCCTGCGGCGTTCTGATAGAACTTGATCGCCTCATACGCCTCGCTATCCGAGGTCAGCACCGCGCCGCCGACGACATCGCTATGGCCGTTAATGTACTTGGTCGTGCTATGGACGACGATATCGGCGCCAAGGTCAAGCGGCTGTTGCAGCCAGGGCGAGGCGAACGTGTTGTCCACCACCACACGCGCATCGTGGGCATGGGCAATCTTTGCGACGGCGGCGATATCTACCAGCGTCAGCAGCGGGTTGGTTGGCGTCTCGATCCAGACCAGCTTCGTCTCCGGCCTGATCTCGGCGGCATAGGCGTCCACATCGCGGGCATCCACATAGCTGATGGTGACGCCGGTTGGGCGCAGCACCTTCTCGAAGATGCGATAGGAGCCGCCGTAGAGATCGTCGCAGGCAAGTACATGGTCGCCGGGACGCAGCAGGCTGAGGATAGCGCTCGTGGCCGCCATGCCGCTGCTGAAGGCGAGGCCATACTGCGCGTTTTCCAGCGAGGCGAGGCACGCTTCGAGCGCGGTGCGCGTCGGGTTGCCGGTGCGCGAATATTCATAGCCTTTATTCTGGCCCAGGCCCGCCTGCGTATAGGTCGAGGTCTGAAAGATCGGTGTGATCGTCGCGCCGGTTGAGGGATCAGGCTCTTGCCCGGCATGAATCGCGCGCGTCGCAAACTTCATCGCATCTGCCTCACTTCGTTGTGGTACCCCGTTTCATCGCGTAAGCGGGGAAGTATGTCGCTGGCACAAGTATACCGTACCGCGTGTTCTTTCGGTGCGAATCTTATCTGGAGGCGGTCGCAAGCCTGCGAGCAGCGAGAGCCGCGGCGAGCAGCGCCAGCAACAGCAGGGGAATCGCGATGCCGAAGGCACTGCCAATGCCAATGTGGTCGGCCAGCGCGCCAAGGATGAACGGAGCGATGAGCGCCGAGAGTCCGGCGGCGACCGAGAGCCGCGCCGATGCCCGGTCGGTCTGGCCGGGCGCTGCTCCCGTCGCCAACGCGACCCCAAGTGGGTAGACGTTCGCCAGCCCCAATCCGACGACGAACAGGCCCATGATGCGCACGAGCGGCAGCGCGATCAGCCAGAAGAGCGGGAAGCCGACGAGCGCGATTACCAGCGAGGCCGCCAGCACGAGGAGGCTGGGGAAGGCGCGCGTTAACCGGCTGCCGATGACGCGGCCAATCAGCATCGCCAGGAAGAACGCGGCCATCGCGGTGGCGGCATCCGTCCGGGAGAGCGGCGAATCCGTCGCCAGGAAGCTCGCGCCCCAATAGACGATGGACCACTCGGCGCCGGTCTCCAGCGCGATCAGACACCAGAATGCCCAGTAGGCAAGCGGGAGCCGCGCGCGTCTATCGGTCGCTTTCGTTGGCTCGTGCTGGGCTATCGAACGCGCTGGAAATGGCACGGACCAGTAGCGCAGGCTGATGGCCACGAGAAACGCGAGGATGGGGAAGAGCGCCAATCGCCATCCCAGGCCCACGCCGGTCACCAGCCCAACCATCAGCGGCGCGAGGAACGCGAATCCACTGGCGACGACGTTCGCCTCGGTCAGCGCGACCGGACTAAACCGCTGATGTCGATCCGCCAGGGCCGCCTGGAGGGTGATGATGAGCAGGCCGCCCAGCAATCCCATGAGAAACGCGCCCAGAATCGTTCCAGCCGCCACGGGCGAGAGCGCGACCAGCAGCGCGCCCGCCGCCATACCGATGCCACCGCCCCAGAAAGCGGCGCGGCGTCCCCAGCGCTGGGAGATGCGGTCGGCGGTGGTTCCCATCACCACCGCGCCGAGGGCGAACGCGCTGAAGTGCAGGCTGGCGAGGGTGTAGCTCAGGCGCAGATCGCCGCGAATGAAGAGCATCAGCGGGCCAAGAATCGCTTCGAGGAAGGCGAAATAGCCGAGCATCCAGTACGATGCCCAGGTGAGACGCTCGCGGTGAAAGCGCTGTGGCGTGGTATGGTCGTCTGTCTTGTGGATGATGGTTGTGGTGCTGCTCTTCATGTCAACTCGTAGTCTAAAACGCCCGCCACATCCGCTGCAACATCCAGACAGCGCAATTGGTTTCATGCTATTGGGATCGCTGTCGTTGTGTCGCCCATCTTGTAAACCCTGGCTGTTCGCGTTCGTCAGATATGCGGTGGATATGCCGCTAGCATGTGTATCAGAAATCTGATAGCACAAACTCGACACAGGTGGTACAATAGCCGACGTGTGTGAGAGCGCCTTCGTGAGCGACGTGAGAGAAGGCCCACACAGCGCCTTCGCATGATGCGCGATGGTGTTCCCCCGTTCACCTCATTTGGAGGCACGGAGCCAATGTCTACACTTCTGGAAGTTACTGCGAAAACGATCCGGACCACCGGAGTCTGCTAGGCGCCAGGAACGTCTAGCGGACCAGGTTCTGCCCATCGTACTGGTCGCGTCCGGATCGCCCTGGTCCGTCTGCGCGGCCCTCCATGCCATTTTCCATGGCAACTCCGCACCCCTTGCGACGGCTGCGTTTCCAGCACCCGGTGCGTCTTTCGAGCGATGGGCATTTCGTACACTTGCGGTCTTTTTCCAGGAGGAACCCTCATGGCTACCGATGGTACGCCCGAATTTGCGGCCAAACGCTGCGGCGAAGCGATTGCGCGTCTGCGCACCCTGCGTGGCTGGTCGCGCGCGCAGCTCATTATCCGACTCTATAACGAACTGCCACCTGAAGATCCCAACTACGACAGCATCAGCGAGACATGGCTTGCCCGGCTGGAGAACGGGCGCATGGTCAAGGTCCAGCGCCAGACCGTCGAGGCGCTCTGTCGGGCGCTACGCTGCTCGCCGCAGGAGCGCGCCTGGGTGCTGCTCTACGCCGACCGCAATGTGCTGGTGGACGCCGAAAGCGTGCCGACGCCAGCCGCCGAGGCGCTGACCTTTGTCATGGATCGCCTCTATGCCGAGGCGGGCGACCTGCTGACGGCAATGGTAGGACAACAACCTGGCATCGCCCAGGATGAGCTATCGTTGCTCGAGGCGACCGCCGCCGCGCTAGAGTATCTGATCGAGCATCACCGACGCGCGCCACAGACGCCGGAGGCAGCCAGTGGGTATGCCGCCGCCACGCCGATGTATGCGTTACGCCGGACTAGAACCTGAGACGGGCTGGCGGATGACGCGACCTCTGCCCCATCACAACCGGGACACCGGCCAGAAGCTATCCGCTAGCCCATCATCCGATACCGCTTGATCCACAGGAGCTTTTTCACATGCCACTCTCTGTTCTTTTGCCGCCGCACCTTGCCGTGCGCGCGCCCACGCGCGACGACCTGCCAGCCATCTTTGCGCTGATTCAGGCGAGCGATCTCGATATCTTTGGCCGACACGACTATACCATGCAGGAACTTGAGCATGAATGGAGCCAGGCCGAATTCAACCCGGCCAGCGACGCCTGGATTGTCATTGGTCCCGATGGCGGTTACGTCGGCTATGCGCATACCCTTACCCGCACCCACTTCCGTAGCTTTGGGATGGGTGTCACGCACCCGGATTTCTACGGTCAGGGCATTGGCTCGACGCTGGTAAACCTGATGGAGGAGCGTGCCCGCGAACACGTTACGCTGGCGCCATCGGAGGCCCGCGTCTATCTGCAAATCGGCATTGGCGGCGGGCACAAGCCGACCGAGCGTCTGCTGACTGACCACGGCTACCACAAAGTGCGCCGTTTCAGCCGCATGCAGATTGTGATGGATATGCCGCCGCCCACATCTATCTGGCCGGAGGACATCACCATACGCACGATGATTCCGGGCCAGGACGAGCACGCCATCTGGGAGGCGTTGGAAGAGTCGTTCTCTGACCACTGGGGCCACTCAGCCGAGACGTTCGAGCACTGGATGGCGCGCCACAAGACGCCAGACAGCCTGCCACCCGATCTGGTGTTTCTGGCGATGGCGGGCGAGACCGTCGCGGGTGTTGCGCTCTGCATTTATCTGGAAGACTTCGGCTGGGTAGATACGCTGGGGGTGCGTCGTCCCTGGCGGAAACACGGGCTGGGCCTCGCGCTGCTCCACCACGCCTTTGACGAGTTCTATCGCCGTGGCACACATGAGGTGGGTCTGGGAGTGGACGCGCAGAGCCTGACGGGCGCCACGCGCCTCTACGAGCGTGCCGGGATGCATCCGCTGGCGCACTACGACGTCTATGAGAAAGAACTGCGCCCCGGCATCGAGCTGAGCGTGCAATCGCTGGACGACAACGCATAAGCGCTGATGCCCAACAGCAGACGCCGTGCGCTGCAACCAATGTGTCCGAGGTGGGGTTGATGTTCCATGAGAATGTGACTTGACCTCACCTCACCGGAGGAGAAAACGAAACCATGAGCATTGACGCCGGAACGGCGCAGCGCTGGCTCGACGCCTACAGCCAGGCGTGGATCACCTACGACCCGCAGGAGATCGGCGCGCTCTTCGCCGACGACGCCGAGTATCGCTATCATCCATGGGATGAGAGTGACGACGTCTTGCGTGGCCGCGAGCAGATCGTCGCGAACTGGCTGGAGAACCGCGATAAAGCTGGAACCTATCGCGGCGAGTACCGACCGCTGCTGATGAGCGGCGATCAGGCAATCACGGTGGGCGTCTCCAGCTACTACAGTGACGAGACGCAGACGACACTCGAACGCGCCTACCACAACCTGTGGGTGCTGCGCTTCAACGATGACGGTCAGTGCCGCTCATATACCGAGTGGTACATGGAAGCGCCACGCAACAAATAAATTCAACACCGAGCCATTCCGAAGGCGTTACGCTGGCGTGTCCGTGACGTTTTCCGCCATAATCTGGGCGGAGACCCACAGGCGAAAGGCGTGGCGCGATGGCTCGGATTCTCTTGTCCACATTTGGCTCCAGTGGCGACCTCAATCCGTTTCTGGCGGTTGGTCTGGGGCTGCGCGCCCGCGGCCACAAGGTCACTTTTGCCGTGGAGCGCAACTTTCAGCAGCCGGTGAACGCGCTGGGGTTTCCGGTGACGCTGCTGACGGGCGACGCTGAGACGACGCTGATGCATCGCGCTGACTCGCTGGTCTCACGCGCGACGCCGCTCGCCTCGCTGCGCATCCTGATGAATGAGGTGATCCTGCCCGCGCTGCGTCCCAAGATCGAGGAGCTGCGCGCCGCCAGCGCTGAGGCTGATGTGCTCGTCTCCTCCGCGCAACAGCTTGCCGCCTCGTTCGTCGCCGACCTGACCCACATCCCCTGGGCAAGCATTGCCCTCTCGCCTGTCCTCGTTCCATCACCCCATCTGGAGCCACAGCCAACGCCCGTGCCGATTCCCCACGCGCTCCAGCCGCTGGCCAATCGCGTGTCGTGGGCAATGGGCATGGTCGCGGTGCGCCAGCTCTGGGATGTCCCGGTCAACAAAGTGCGGGCGGAGTATGGCTTGCCACCATTGCGCGATGTGGCGCAGACGGGCAACCTCTCGCACCAACTCACCGTGATGGCGGTCTCCACGGCCTACACGCCGCGCCCGCCGGACTGGCCCGCATGGGTACATCAGACGGGCTTCTGCTTCTGGGATGCGCCCGATAGCTGGCAGGAACCGCCGGAACTGACGGCCTTTCTGGCGGGGGATCGCCCGGTGGTGGCGCTTTCTTCTGGTTCGATGGCCGACAAAGTGGGCGGCGCCTTCGACCCGATGTATCGCGCGGGCATCGAGGCGATTCGCCGGGCGGGCGCGCGGGCGCTGGTGATCGGCGCGCCATCCGGGGCGCTGTCACATCCGCTGCCGGAGGATGTGTTCGCGGCGAGCTACGCGCCGTTCTCGCAGATATACCCTCGTTGCGCGGCGGCGATTCATCACGGCGGCATGGGCACAGTGGCGCAGAGTCTGCGGGCGGGCATTCCGGCGCTGGTCGTGCCGTGGGGTGTGGACCAGTTCTTCGCGGGCGCGCAATTGGCGCGGGTGGGCGCGGGCCGCTGGCTCCGTCGTCCCGCCTTCACGGCGGATCGTGGCGCACGGGAGGTCGCGGCGCTGCTCAACGACGCCTCGTATCGTAAACGCGCGCAGACCATCGCACAGCAGATCGCCGCCGAGGATGGCGTGGCGGACTTCATCGCCCTGCTCGACAAGCTGCTGGCCTAAGCCCTATATAGCCTTGAGGCGTGGCAGAGATCATCGGTCCGCACTGGAACATGGATTGCGCCTGGTAAGGCTACAGATCATCAGCTATCCACCAGCACCGGCGTTCCCATTTCTGCTCCCACGATCCCGGATTGGTATTGCCAGAGGACACGACCAGTCTCCGCATCCAGAGCATAGATTCCCCCCGCTGCTGAGGCTAGGCCACCATATGATGGTCTGGAACCAACAAAGGCTACTCCCACATAGATCGCCTGCTCGACAACCAGGGCCGTTGAAAATCGAATCTCAGCGCCTTGTGTCGTACAGGTATCGTTATCAACACAGGTTCGCCAGCGAACATTTCCAGTTGTCGCGTCGAGTACAGCTACATAACCGTTCACCGATGCGACGTAGACCAATCCATCCTGCACGGTAGCAGGCGCGAATAGGAAACCACCCGCATGATATGTCCACAGCAGCCTGCCATCGCTGGCCTGTAGAGCGTACAGTGTCATGTCGCGTGATCCAGCATAGACGATCCCAGCGTTTGCATTTGCAGCATCGGTCACGGCAAGCGAATCCACGTAGCCCTGCGTCCGATAGCTCCAGAGTTGTGTTCCATCGCTCAAGCGGAGCGCCGCAACGGTATTATCGGTCGAGCCTGCGTAGAGATCTCCACCAAGCACCGCCAGGTTGGACAAGTAACCATTTCGCTGCTCGTGCCAGCGAAGCGTACCATCCAACCGGTTAAGCGCAAAGAGCGTGGATGTCAGGTTGGCTGGCTCGGCGCTAGTGTAGACGCTATCGGCGGTGACCACCGGGGGGCCGGACGTACTGCCGTGTGTCTGAAACCGCCAGAGGATGTGTCCGCTACGCGCATCGACCGCATAGACAGAGCCATTGGACGCGGTGCGGTCGGCGGTGAGTCCTGAGGAGTTGACATAGAGGATGCCCTCGCGGAGCACGGGCGTGCTCGTCAATTCAGTATCTAGCGGTGTGCGCCAGACAACAGCAGCCCCGCCATCCTCGGCACGTAGCGCCAGCAGATCGGTGTCTGACCCGATATAGAACGTGTGGTCTTTATCTCCGTGAGTGGGTGACCATGTATAACCCATCCGCTGCTGTCTCCAGCGGACTGTGCCATCATGTGCACGAAACGCGATTAGATAGCCAGCCGCGAATCCAGCATAGAGCGTCGCCTGGTTGGCTGGTGTGGCAGTCGATGGCGCCTTGATCCCTGTCCGGCTCACTGAGGGACCACAGCCCGCGAGGAGACTGACCAGGAGCAGCACTCCCATGAACATGTGTCGGCATGAGGGTGCGCGTGCCGATCTCGTCATCTGGTTGGCGTCCTTGATCTGCGCCGCAGTTGGGCAATTTTCCTCATGTGGCAACCCCTTCAATCTGAACTCAAGCTGGCTGCGGGCTAGTAAGCAATTCATACAGGAAAGATGGTGTTTTGTCAATACAGTTGAGTTTGTCTCGTAAGCGGAAAGCGCAAGATGGAAGAAGGCGTTTTCGCCTCCGTGGGGTATGCTGTATTCGCTGATAATCACGACACAATGGGAGGAGAGCGCTATGCGGAAAGTTATCTCGATGATACATCTCTCGCTGGATGGACTCGCGGCGGGGCCGAACGATGAATTGGACTGGATTTCCTATGATGATGAGCTTGAGCAATATGCCCATTCGATGCACGCGATAGCGGATGCGGTCATCTGGGGACGCCGGACGTATGAAGGGATGGCGGGCTACTGGCTCACCATACCGGGCAATCCAGAGAGCACCCCGGCTGAACTCGAACATGCTCGCTTTCTGGAGGACTCGACCAAAATCGTTGTCTCGCGCACGCTGGATCGTGTCGCATGGGGCGACGCCCAGAATACCGTGCTGATTAAGGACAACATCGCCGACGAAATCAATAAGATCAAGCAACAGCCTGGCAAAGACATCTGGTTTCTCGGCAGCGTCGCGCTGGCGCAGACGTTCATGCAGCTTGACCTGATTGACGAATACCGCATCAACATCAATCCAACGGTGCTGGGGCAGGGCAAACCCCTGTTCGCTGGCGTTACCCGCGCATTTCCGCTGAAACTGCTGGAATCAAGGACGCTCAAGAGCGGGGTCGTCGCCCTGCGCTATGAGCCAGATCGCGCCTAGCGAACCGGAAATCTCATCCGCTAGAAATAGGAGCATGCCATGGGCAAGGTCATGTTTGGCCTCTCGGTCTCGCTGGACGGATACATCGCAGGCAAAAACGATGATGTCACCGAGGTCTTCGCGTGGTTTTCAGACGCATGGGAACGCCTGCATGAGATCATGGGCGACTCGCTCAACGACTGCGGCGCGGTCATTATGGGCCACAGAAGCTTCGACATGATTGATGGCGAGGATGGGTGGGTCTTTCCCGATGGCACGGCTCCCGAGTGGCCGGTGATTGTGCTGCAATCGCAGCCACGCGAGCCGATGAAAAAGGGCAAGACGCAGTACTACTTTGTCACCGATGGCATCGAAAGCGCGATTGCGAAGGCGCAGGAGATCGCGGGCGAGAAATACGTCGCCCTGCATGGTGGCAGCGCGGTTCAGCAGGCGTTGAAGGCGGGGCTGCTCGACGAGTTCCACATGAACATCGCCAATGTGCTGCTGGGCGAGGGCGTCCGCCTCTTCG
Organism: uncultured Chloroflexia bacterium; assembly: GCA_963718915.1. Classification (GTDB taxonomy): domain Bacteria; phylum Chloroflexota; class Ktedonobacteria; order Ktedonobacterales; family JADMIN01; genus DAHUXT01. Next base: position 18,044 of record CAVRAI010000003.1, read on the forward strand.
ATCACATTGGCTCCGAGCCGATCCACCTGGAACGCCTCCGCGTGATGGAGACGCCGGGAGCGACCCATCTCTCGTTCCGCGTCGTGAAATAAGGCCGGTACGTGACGCTGGACCGTTATGACGGCGACTCTAAGTGGCGCGTGTCGTTATAACGTTTCAGCGTCCACCGTGGCGGCTTCTCTGGCCTGACCCAGTGGGTGATCGAGGTGTTTTCGACGGCAACGCCGGGGATCGTGACAGGGCTGATGCCGAAGAAGTAGCCAAATGCTGCCTGGATCACTCCACCATGTGTCACGATCACAATGGTCTTGCCATCGTACTCCTGTTCGATCCGATTCAGCGCAACCTGCACCCGCGCCGCGAACTCCAGCCAGCTTTCACCACCTGGAACCCAGCGGTAGTAAGGCTTCTGCGCCTCGGTCAGTCGTTGCCAGCGCGCGTTGAATTCTTCCTGGCTCAGACTACCGTTGTCGCCGCGCCATTCTTCCAGCTCTTTTCCAGGATAACCGGCTGGCCCAGCGTCGGCGCAAGCATCTCCGCCGTCTCGACAGCGCGGCGCAGGGTGCTGGCAATCAGTACATCCGCCACGATGTCATGCGTCCGCGCCAGCCAGTCTCGCAAGCGCTCGGCCTGCCGAATCCCTTCATCCGACAGCCCCGGATTTTCGAGTTCGACGCCATGCTCCATCTCATCGTAGGTCGCATGGCGAATCAGATAGACATCGGTCATTCCACGAGATCCTTCATTATCACGCCTTCACATAGGTCATTGGGCCGACGAGGCGCACCAGCCCCTTGAGTTCGAGCATCACCAGCGTGCCAGAGACCTCGGCGACCGGGAGGCCTGATGTGCGGCAGAGGTCATCGATATGCCCCGGCTCATCGCTGGCATCCAGCAGCGCCAGCAGCCGCGCCTCACTATCGTTCTCCGGCAGCGCCTCGCGTAGCTCCAGCATCTCCATCTGCTGTGGCGCGAGATGCAGATTCAGCTCGGAGAGGATATCGCCGACCTCCAGCACCATCTGCGCGCCATCCTGAATCAGCCGGTTCGCGCCGACGCTGGCCCGGCTGGTCACATTGCCGGGCACGGCGAAGATATCGCGCCCCTGTTCGGCGGCGAAGCGGGTGGTAATCAGCGCGCCACTGGTCTCCGGCGCCTCCGTCACCAGCACGCCCAGTGAGAGGCCGCTAATCAGCCGGTTGCGCGCGGGGAAGTTGCCCGCCTCTGGCTGCGTCCCTAGCGGAAACTCGGTTAATATCGCGCCCTGCTCGACGATACGCGCCGCCAGTCTGGCGTTGTCGGGAGGATAGACGAGGTCCGGGCCGCAGCCGAGCACCGCGATGGTACGCCCACCCGCCGCCAGCGTCGCCTGGTGCGCGACGGTGTCGATGCCTCGCGCCAGCCCGCTGACAATCGTAATCGACTGCCGCGCCAACTCGCCCGCCAACTTCTCGGTCATCTGTTTGCCGTAGGAGCTGGCCCGCCGCGTGCCGACGATGGCGAGCGCCCACTCATCCGCTGGGGCGAGCGTCCCGCGCACGTAGAGGACGGGTGGTGGCAGCGGAATCTCCCGCAGCAGCCGTGGATAGGCCGGGTCTATCGTGCGCAAGGCTCCGATATGCAGCTTGATGAGCCGCTCGACCTCGGCCTCCGGCTCGATGCGCACCCGTTGCTGTTCCAGCGCTCCCACGCTACGGGTATCCAGTCCCGCCGCCTGCCAGTCCGCTGGGCCAGCCTCCCAGGCGCCGCGGGCGCTACCAAAGCCCTCCAGCAGCAGCCGGAAGCGCGCTGGGCCAATGCCGCGCACGCGATTGAGCGCCAGCCAGTAGGGCAGGTCGGGGTCATCCAGCGCCGTCTCAGGGGCCGCGCTGGCGGACTGGTAGGTAATCGCGGGCGGGATGCCGCTTGCGTCCCCGTCACTATTGGCGCCAGCTTCGTTAGCTTCGCCATCAACTGCGCCAATCTCGTCGTCCAGCAGGTCGGCGAAGAGCGAGTCGACGTCGTCGGGTGGGGGCGTGGACGACTGTGAGCGTGGGTGTCGGGGCATGCGGTATCGTCACTTTCATTTGGCTGTTGGCGTCATCCCAGCTTGATTGGCGCTATTCTATCATGCGAGAAGCATGCGCGCACATGTGTCTCGGCGAACAGGAAAAGACACCGCCCGCGTATAGCAGGCGATGTCTCCTGGGTTTCGGGACTGTGCCGCCCGTCAGCCGTGGGTGGCCTGTACTCCAGGCTCCGTACGCCGTCGCGATGGGATCAGCGCAACCAGCGCGCATGCCAGCGCCAGCAACGCCGGATACACAGCAAAGCTGCCCTGTCGCAGGCTTGTGGCTGTGAGCACGATGTACGCAAGCGCGGCGGCCCACATGATAGCGCGCCCAAGCGTTGATCCGCGTCGGGCATGGTAGTACGCGCCCAGCAGCACGCAGGTCGCCAGCGCCGCGACGGATACGATCACCGCTAACATAGCGGCCAGGCCGTGGTCGCGGGCGTAGATGTAGTGAATAACGGGCGCGGCGCCATCGATGCTGAGGCCAGTAGTGGCAATCGGCGCAAAGATGGTCGCGATAATTGCCGCGATGGCGGCAAGAACTGTCCCGAGACCCATTAACAGTTCGATACGACGTATCACCCGACTCTCCCTCAATAGTCCTCATAGGCAGCGCGGTTCGAGCAGGCAGGCTGGTGGTAGTATACCTGGCCACGCGAGTAGTGTCACGCGCGACAAGAAAAGGGCGAGACAGCGCCAGACCACGGTTCTTAACGCGACTTCGCGCCCAAAAAAGAGCGCCTTGAACGATTCAAACGTCTTCCCGAGAGCACAACGGTCACGTATGCTACACGGCTTCAATCTTCGTCGTGTCGCGGCAGCATTCGGGTCAGCCGTGAGCGCCCCCCTTCGCGCTACGCTGCGGTAGGCGGTCCGAACCAGGTGGTGAGCACATCACGAAGTCCCAGGTCTGTGCCGTCTCCCACCCAGGCGACATAGCCGTCGGGGCGAATCATCACGGCCGTGGGAGCAGTGACCGCGCCAAGAACCGGAAGTTCCCACAGACCCTCATAGTGAGCGTCGATCAACTGAACCCGGTCCGCCCATGGAGTGATGTCGAAGCCGCCGGGCTCGCCGGGCTCGCCGAGGTTGAGGAGCACTGGTCGGGCGTCGTGCAGCAGAGTGAATACCCGTAGCGGGCCATTGGCAGTGACCAGGTCGAGATCGGGCATGCGGCGTCCGAGCAGTGGGTGTCCCTCACCTCCGTCACCCAGGTCGTACTGAATGTCCAGACCAGACATCATCGCGGCGAACCGCTTGCGCGGCTCGTCCATGCTCAGCAGATCAGACATGGTCTCGCGCAGGGCGTCGACACGGTCGTCTGCGCGGAGCAGTGCGACCTGCGCCATGGTGTTGCGCAACACGCGGGCGGCGACTGGATGGCGCTCGGCATGGTAGGTATCGAGCAGACTGTCTGGCGAGATCTCCTTGACCACCTGGGCCAGCTTCCAGCCCAGATTCACCGCATCCTGCACACCGATGTTGAGGCCCTGTCCGCCCACCGGGTAATGCACGTGTGCGGCGTCTCCGGCCAACAGCACCCGTCCCTCCCGATAGGACGCCGCCTGCCGCGTCATATCAGTGAACCGGGAGATCCAGGTTGGGCTGTGTACCCCGTAGTCCGTTCCCCATGCGGCGATGAGCGCCTCGCTGAGATCGCGCAGGGTAGGCTCACTGGTGTGTCCGATGTGTCCGATGTGTCCGATGTGTCCGGCGTGCTGTTCGGTCACCATGACCCCCACCGGCCCTCCTGATCCCCCATCCTCCATGCGAGAGAAGGAACGAATGCCCTTGTCATCGCGGCGGAGGCCCCACTCCGGCTCCTCGCCCACCTCGACCTCGGCGATCAGGCTGCTGGTTGACGGGTCCCACCCGGGAAACTCAATGTCGGCTACCTTACGAATCAGACTGCGACCGCCGTCGCACCCGACGAGGTAGTCCGCCCGCAGCGACTCACCGTCGGATAGCTCGACATCGACGCCGGTGTCGTCCTGCGCGAACCCCGTCACGTCACGTCCGCGATAGATCGGCGCCCCCAGCTCGCCGACCCAGTCGGCCAGTATGCGCTCGATGTACTGCTGCCGCAGCGCAAGCCCGTAGTTGTGCCGGGTGGGAAAGTCGGTGATGTCTAAACGGATCCAGGCGAACCCCGCAACCTGCGCCACGTATCCCTGTGAAAGGAACCGGCCAGCGATTCCGCGCTGATCGAGCACCTCGATGGTGCGTGAATGCAGACCGCCTCCGCGCGAGCCAATGAGGTCCTGGTTGGCGCGCCGCTCGACAATGGCCACGTCCACACCCGCCAACGCCAACTCGCCCGCCAGCATCAGCCCGGTCGGACCTCCTCCAACGATCACTACGGTATGCCTGGTCATAGCCACCCTCCTGCCGACATCGTTGGCATCATGCCGCTCGCCACCAGCGCATCACATCCCTCGATCACCGAAGCAAGACATCCCGCAAATTCCACCAGGATCCGCATAGCTAGCGCCCTCCAAAATCCACGACTTGAGCAACGAGCAAATCATAAACCATGACACAGCAAACGAAATCGGACATAGAGCCGATGTCAGATCAAGCAGGGAACGTGTACAATACATAATAGGTGTGGAAAATAGGTGTGGAAATGAGCGCTGAATAATAGCGGCAGGTTCCTCAAAGAAATGACCTTCCCTTGAGATCGATTCATGTATAGGTCATTGTCAGGCGTCCGGTTTATCCTTGTGGCGGATATCAAAGCTCCCCTCCCGAAGCTCATAGTATAGTTGCGCATGTTTTTGCGGAATGCGGAAAACGACTCATTCTCTCCTGCTTCACCTTCTTTGCTTCCTGCCACACACCGACACACACCGTCACGCGGCATCATCACATGATATGAAGGCACTGGCCGGGCTAATCCGCACATGTGCGAACGGGCCTGAGGAGCTATCCCATTAGGCAGAAAGGATGGCTATGCATGGCGAATGAAGATGTCACGCAAAAACCTCGAAGGCATGGACGAGCTCGACTTCATCAGCGGGTTGTTGACTAGTCATTCAACAACTGCTACAATAGCGCCGTTGAACAGGAGAAACGAGAACCCTTTTTTCGGAAAGCGCCGAACCGTTCCAGACGTGCTCCATTGGGAAGTGAAAGCCGTGCCACGACCAGCTACGTTCAATTCCGAGACTGTGATAGAGCGAGCGATGCTCCTGTTCTGGGCGCATGGCTATGCCGGAACAAGCATTCAAGACCTTGTCGAAGAAACCGCGTTGCTGCGTGGGAGCCTGTATCATACCTTCGGCGATAAGCGGTCGCTCTATATCCAGACATTGCGCCGCTATGGGCAACTAGCCATGCAACAGACGATCAATTTCTGGAATCCGGCGGAGTCGTTGCTCAGCAACCTTCGCGCACTCCTGATGGTGATCGTTGATATGCCCGATGCCGAGAAGCGGCGGGGGAGCATGATCTGCAACTGCATCATAGAAGTGGTTCCTCACGACCCTGAGATCGCCAACGTGGTCACTGAGATGTTGCATGAATTTAAGGAGGTATTTGAGGCCAAACTGGAACATGCCAGACACACTGGCGAGCTACGCGCAGAAGCCAATGCCACCGCCCTCGCCCGCTACCTCGTGAGCAGCATCCAGGGCTTATGTGTGACGGCCAAAGCCGACGCGCCCCGCGAGGAGCTGCTCGATATCGTAGCGGTTACACTCTCGGCCTTGCGGTGATTATTTTTTTTGCCACAATACTTGACCACTCGTTCAACAAGGAGACCGGCATGAACATCATTGATTTTCTCATCGGCCTGACCCTTATGAATGCGATGCCACATTTTGTGCTGGGCGTCTGGAAAGGGCGCATGTTCAGCGCATTCGGGTTCGGCAATCGAAAGAACATGCTCTATGGCGCGACGAACCTCGTGCTGTCTCTCAGTTTGTTCCTGTTCAGATACGGGCCAGAGCAACTCCTCCACAATGGCATTTATTCCGGAGCGCTGGTTCTGCTGCTCATCTATTTTCTCACCGGGCGATTCTGGTTCACCCTCTTTCAAGAGAAACCGGTCAAAAAAGCCGAACGGGCATGAATTGGTTGGGACGCTACCAGCCGCGCGCCTGCCACTCGTCCAGCGAGGGGCGCTCCTTGCCGATGGTGGTCGATTTGCCGTGGCCGGGCAGCACCAGCGTACTGTCGGGCAAGACGAAGAGCTTCTCGCGCAGGCTGGTCATAATCAGCGGGAAGTCGCCGAGCGGCTGCTTGGTCGCGCCGGGGCCGCCGGGGAAGAGGGTGTCGCCGCTGAAGAGACAGCCATCGGCCAGAAAGCAGACGCCACCGGGCGTGTGGCCGGGCGTATGGAGCACATGAATCTCGCCGGAGCCAAGCCCAATATGCTGGCCATCGTCGAGGGCGAAGTTGGGCGTGAGCGGCAGCATATCGGCGTCGGCCAGGTGGATGCCTATAGGCACACCCCACGTATCGCGCAGTTGTCCCAGCGCGCCCCAGTGGTCGGCGTGGCCGTGCGTCAGCAGAATCATACGCACCCGCGCCCGGAGCTTCGCCACCTCCTCGGCGATCCGCTCCGCCTCGTCCGAGGCGTCGATCAGCACGGCTTCGCGCGTCTGGGGCGAGACGAGCAGGTAGACATTGTTCTCCATTGGTCCAGTCTCGAAGGTATGGCGCTCAAACTCACCGCGCGCCGTCATCGTCGCTACTCTTCCGCGTTGTTGCATGCGTCGCCGCTCCTTCCACGGATGCTCTGGACAGTCCGCCCTCAGTATACGACGGCTATGGCATACAATTTGTACAGAAATCTTCAGGCGTTGTGGGCGTATATCGGCTGGGCGGCGGATAGTAGAGAAGATGGAGCACGGCGATGGCAGAGCACATAATGACCGCGAGAGCTATTCAGATGAAGCGTCTGAAAGAACGTGTCAGGCCACTGCTCCGCTTCTGGCAGAAGGTGAGCAATGACTGGGTCTTCAATCTGTCGGGCTTGCTGGCCTATAACATCCTGATGACCATGTTCCCGATTCTGCTGGCGCTGCTGGCCATTGCCGGATTCATCCTCAGCACAGTCTCGCCCGGAAGCCAGCAAGCGCTGGTGGAAGCTATCGCCAACGCGCTACCGGGAGGCAGCGCAGGGGCAGGTGGCGTTGTGGCGCAGGTGGCGCTGGACAATCTGCGGCGCGAGGCAGGCGTGCTCTTTATCATCGCGCTGCTGACGGCGATCTTCACTGGCTCCCGGCTCTTCATCACGCTGGAGAGCTGCTTTGGCGTGATCTTCCGGCTGCGTGGCCGCAGCATCCTCCGCCAGAATCTGATGGCCATCGGGATGCTGATGCTCTACGTCGTGCTGGCGCCGATATTTCTGCTGGCGTCGTTTGTGCCGCAGGCGATCATCAACGCTATCGAGCAAAGCAACGCTGGGGCAGTGGTCAATGGCCTGCTGATTCACCTGATTGGTCTGCTGGTCGCGTTTGTCGTCGCGCTGGCGCTCTTTAGCGTGATCTATATCGTCGTGCCCAATCGCCGGGTGCGCCCCTCCGAGGTATGGCGCGGCACGCTTCTAGCGGCGGGACTGCTGGTGCTCTACGAGCTGCTTTTTCCGATCTACGAGACCATCGCGCTCCGGCCCGACAACTACGGCTCGGTGGCGGCGTTCGCCATCGTCATCCTGATCTTCTTCTACTACCTGGCGCTTATCCTGTTGTTGGGCGCGGAGGTGAACTCATGGGCATCTGGCCAGCGCGAGACCGCGGGCGATATCGCGGCGATTCTGCATGAGGTGCAGGCGCACAACACCACCCTTGGCGCGGCTGGGCCAACGGCGGGCATGCCCCAGGAGGACAAGCAACACCACAAGGGCGCGCGGGCGATGGCGACCCCGGAGCGCGCCAGGCAGCACGAGCACGACGATCACCATAGCGACGTTCATCCGGCAATCAGGCCGCCAGATGGCGAAAAGCAGCCCTAGATACCGCTGAACGACGGGCGTTGGTAGGCCGGGCGTGGCCCATCGTAGTCGAGCGCGGCATGCTCGGTGGTGACGATGGTCTTGATGTTGCCGCGCACATTGAACTCCGCCACAACGCGCATCCAGCGCGGCGCGAGCACGCCCACCAGATCGTCGAGGATATCGTTGGCGGCGGCCTCGTGGCTGAGCGCGCGGTCGCGATAGCCGTTGATATACAGCTTGAGGCTTTTCAGCTCTACGACCGACGGCCCCGGCGCATAGTCGATGACGATGGTGGCGAAGTCGGGATAGCCAGAGCGCGGGCAGAGACAGGTGAACTCTGGTATCTCGAAGTGGATGACGTAGTCGCGCCCGGTGCGTGGATTGGGCCACGGCTCCAGCCGATTCTCCGCGATCTCCTCGCGGCCATAGATGCCTGGCGTACGCGCGCGTTGCCCATTCTGCCGTGTCTGTTGCACAGTCTGTTGCGCTCTTTTGCCTGCCGATGTATCAGCCTTCGCCATGTGTATTCGTCCCCCACGGAATCGTCCATCCAGCGCCATAACCGCCATCATGGCGCCCGGCGCTGCCCATCAGCACATTGTACCGCGCCGCGCCGCGCCGATGCCGTGGGGAGAAGCTGCGGCGCTATTTCAGCTTTGTCCCGCAGGCCGAGCAGAAGGCGGCGCTCCGGCGGACGCTCCGCCCGCACGAGGGGCACGTCGTATGGGTGCTACTGGTGGGCGACGGCGCGTTGGGATCATCCTTGCGCTGCACGTTGATGCTGATGGTGCCCGGCACGAACGCCTCATTGCGAATCCCGGTGATCTCGGTCTCGCCCCGGTTGATATCGTCGGTGAGCGCTTTCAGGCGTGCGGCAATCGCCAGCAGCGGCCCCTGGGTCAGCTCGCCGCGCCGGTCCAGATCGAGCAGCACCCCGGCCAGTTGCTCGACCGCAGCCGACCGCTCGCGCCGCAACAGATCAATCTCACGCTGGCGCGCGCCCGTGCGGCGCACCTTGTCAGCCTCCCAGGCCGCCCGCTCGACGGCGGTGCTGGCTACCCGCTTGGCGTTCTCGAACATATCCTGCATCGCGAACTACTCCTCTTCCAGCGCAATCGCGCTGCGATAATGGCGCACATCGGTCAGTCTGCCGCGTCCATCGAGCTGAATGGCGATCACATCGATGCGCCAGGGCTGCGTCTCGCGCTGATGCTCCACAAGGTACCACTGCGCGGCGTCGATCAGATGGGCGCGCTTGCGGGCGGTAATCGCTTCTTCTGGCGTACCATGCGCGACACCCCGGCGCGTCTTCACCTCGACAAACACCAGCTCATCCGCCTCCTCGGCGATCAGATCAAGCTCGCCATAGACGCAGCGCCAGTTGCGCGCCAGAATGCGATAGCCACGCGCCTCCAGCCAGCCAGCGGCCAGCCGCTCGCCCGCGCCGCCCAAAGCCGCCCGCGCGTTCGCTTTGCCATCGGTCATTCTCAGCCCCTTCTCAGCCCCTTCTCCGTGACCACGCGCAGACGCTCTTGCAAAAGATACGCATCAGCCTGTCCCTGGGTGGCAGGCTATATCTCGCTATCTCATCTTCCTTCACCGCACTGGCGCGCTCGTCACAGCTATCCTGCCTGCATGCGTCCGTGGGAGAACCCGCCCGCCCCAACGGGCCATGCGCGCGACGGAACGCCTACCGGAACGTTCCAGATATAGCAGAATCCGCCGCGTGCGCGATATGCTACATCTGTTGCGACGAAAGAAGGCATATGCATGAGTAGCGCCAGAAGCGCATCTCCCACGATTGTATTTCTTCACGGCTCAGGCGATAGCGCCCAGGTCTGGGACGCCGTCATCGCCTGCCTGCCGCGGTATACCGCGCTCGCGCTCGATCTGCCGGGGCATGGCGCGTTGCTCGACCGTCCCGGCCCAGCCAGGATGTCTGTGGAGGATTACGCCGGGGCGGTGCGCGCCGAACTGACACGCCGCACGCTCAGCCATGTCTGTCTGGTGGGCCATTCACTGGGGAGCGCGATTGCGTTACGGATGGCGGTAGACTATCCCGCGCTGGTCAGCCGGTTGGTGTTGGTGGGAGCGGGCGCGCGTCTGCGTGTGCTGCCTACCCTGCTGGAGCGGGCGCGTACCGACCCGGAGGATGCCAAGACAGAGTTGGTCGAGCTGGCCTTCGCGCCAGGGCATCAGCAACAGGGGCGTGAATACAACAAACATCTCGCGCCCCTCGCGGCGGGCACGCTGCACCGCGACCTCGCGGCATGTGACAGCTTCGATATGATGAGCGAACTGGGGCATATCGCGCAGCCAACGCTGGTGCTCACAGGCGAAGAAGACCGCATGACGCCAACCAAATACGCCCGCTTCCTGGCCGAGCGGCTGGATAACGCCCGCCTGGTGTTACTGCCCGCTGTTGGACATTACGCCCAGATCGAGGCGCCAGCGGCAATCGCCGACGCGATCAGCGCCTGGCTGGAATAACGACACCACATCCGCCCGTGCGCCGCATCGGCCTCAGTCTCAGTCGTGATAGCGATGGCGCTCGACCGTCCGAATCTCGGCCCGCACCGCCTGACGCACTCCTATGAGGCGCTGGGCCTCGATCCCCAATGATTCATCCAGCTCGGAGTGGAGCAAAGTGGCCTGCGCGATGAGACGCATGGCCGTTTCGAGATGCGCCACCGACTCGCGCAGGAGCATCGCTGCATCTTTGGTGTCGGCTGTCAGCGATGTATCATCACTCCTCGCGACGACCAGCGGCTGATTCCGCAGAGACTTGGACATGGGATATTACTCTTCTTTTCCGCAACGTCTGATAGCGTTCCATTTATAGAGGGTTACCGCAGCTGGATACAGATTATCCTGACCCACCTGATAGTCCTGGGTAATAGGCTGAAAAGGCTATCCCGAACCCGCTGCTGATGCGGGAATCGAGCGAGCGTTGGCGCGGCTCTCGATGTCCACCAGAATACGCAGCTGGTGTCGGCTACAACACGTATATCAGGTTCTCCATAACACCGAATTTCACCTCACCCCGTGGAATCGCCATCAGTTTGCCTGTACACTGGCGTCTGGCGAGGCCACCCTGTGCGGTGGAGACGAGCATTCATTAAGGAGGAGAACCATGCAGAATCAACCCGATCCCTATGGCGCGCCCGCGGCAGCAGCGCCGCCAGCGTCGGCGCCAGCAATGGCAGCGAAGCCGGTAAATACCTATGGGCTAAGATCGCTCCTCGCGGCTGTCGGATCGCTGATCGTCACGGCCATCACCGCCTTCGCATTCCAGCGCGTCATCATCTACTTCGCGCTGCTCGGCGTCTATGGCGTGTATGCGGGCCTGCGGGGCATCTTCACGTCCTTCCGCGTGCCCAGGCGTCAGGGACTGATCACCTCGATTATTGGTCTGATTCTCAGCATCGCGGCCATCATTTTCACCGTGTGGCTCTTCACGCCCGAGTGAGCCTGATTGCCTCGATGGCACGCTTCATGAAACCGCGCCCTCTTCGTGCCCCGGTATGGAGACGTTGAGGGCGCGAGTTGTCTCACGCCACTTTAGGCGGCGGGTTGCTCCAGATTCTGGCCACTGATATCTTCCAGCCCTTTGAGCAGTTGCGTATCGCCCGCCTGCTCGATCTGCTTGAGCGTGTAGTTCGAGTTCTGCGCCACCAGCGCCGAGACCGGCACGACATCCTTGGGCAGCGTCACCGGCTGGTCGGGCTGGATACCCTTGTTATAGATGGACGAGCCATCCGGCAGCAGGAACTCCGCGACGCCAAGCAGGACCACCGAGCCATCCGAAAGCGTGAATGGCTGCAGGACGGTGCCGGTGCCAAAGGTCTTCTCGCCGATGACATGCACGTCGGGCCGGTTCACCCTGATCGCGCCCGTGACGATTTCCGCCGCGCTGGCGGTGTTGTTATTCACCAGGATCGTCAGCGGGGTATTGGTCGCCAGGCCGCCAGACTTCACGGCCATGGTCTGCTTGTCCGTCCGGGTGCGCACGATCAGCACATTCTTGTTTGGCCCCGCCGGAATGAACTCGCTGGCGACATCAACCGCCTGGTCCAGATAGCCGCCGGGGTTGTCGCGCAGGTCGAGCACGATACCCTGCACATGCGCGGCTTGGGCGGCCTTGAGCGCCTGTTTCAGCTGGTCATCGGTGCCCTCGGCAAACTGGGTAATCTGGATAAAGGCGATGTTGAGCGACGGAATGATGTAGGGAACCACAATCGGCGACGTGAAGCTATCGCGTATCAGCGTGACGTCGAAGGTGGTCGGCGGGGTGGTGCTGGTGCGCTTGATGGTTAGCGTCACCGGCGTCTTGGCCTTGCCGGTAATCAGCGGACGCGCCTGATCGATGGTCTTGCCAGTGATGTCCTGGTGGTCCACCGCGATGATGAAGTCGCCCGGCTTCAACTGGCCGTTCTTGGCGGCTGGCGAGTCGGGGATGACGGCGTCAATCCGTATGGGAGTCGTCCCGCCGCCGCTCAGATAGACACCGATGCCCACCGATGCGGCGTTATTGAGCTGGTTCTGCTCGTCGTCGAACTCCGCCTTTGTCTGGAAGCGGCTGTGCCCGGTGTCGCCGAGGCTGTTGACCATTGCGTCAATCGCGGCGTAGGCCATCTTCTTGGTGTTGAGCTGGCTCGTGACGGCAAAGTTGTTGGTGACGGCGTCCCAGGCCTGCAGGATCAGATGTTCGTCGCTCGTCGGCGAGACATAGTTATTCCGATTGACAAAGGCGTTGCCGAACCAGCCCGAGGCGAACGCGACAATGACCAGCAGCGAGGTTATGACCGTCTGCCAGACCATGCTGCGCGCGTAACCCTGCCGCTGGGCGTAATACTGTATCTCTGGCGAGGGCTGCGGCGATTGGTAGGGATACCCCGGTGGGGGCGCCTGTACATTGACATTATTCGGGTCGTTCAACACATTGGCCTCCGGTCATAGTGTCCTGCGAGATCAAGAAGTCCTCTGGATAGTATTCTGCGTCGGGCAGACGGTCAGAAGCGATAGCCCTCAGCGGTAGCACTATCAGTGTTTACGTGGGAATGGCCGCGCGGGTAGGGAAACCATTACCCTATTATTCGCTATTATCCGCCATGAGAGCAAAAAGCGCCGGAGTACAAATGTGTACCCCGGCGTGAGAAAACGTACCCGCATCGCGCTCACGTCGCGCGCTAGTGGCTGGCGATATAGACGTTTGGCCAGGCAGTGTCCACCATCATCCCAAGCGAGTTCAGGCCGAAGCCACGCACCCATGGGCGCTGCCGCCAGAGCGCCTTCGACTGCTCGTAGGGAATCCAGGGCACCTCATTGACGACCATCTGCTCGGCCTGGTTATAGAGCGCCATACGCTTGTTCGGGTCGCGCTCGAGATCGGCCTGTTTGAAGAGCTTATCGAGAGCGGGGTCGTGAATATCCGACGCGTTATTGGCAGTCTGGGCGTTAGGGTTTTCGAGCGTGGCGGGCGGGTTCGACATAAACTGGAGCGAGAGCCAGTCCTGCGGGTCGGGATAGTCCGCCAGCCAGCCGATCACCCACATCTGGTAGGGGCCGTGCGCCACAATATACTTGCCAAGACTATCCGTTGGCACCACCTGGATATTGAGGCCCAGGATGGTATTCCACTGCTGCGCCGCAAAGGTGGCGATGGCGACTCGCGTCGCGTTCTTGGAAACGTTAATGTTGATCGCCTCTGGGTGGGCGCCGGTGATGTAGGGGCATTCAGGCGGCGCCAGCCCGGTGATTGGATTAATCGTAGTGCAGGTGGCGCGCGCCGCCTTCAGCAATTGCTGCGCCTGCGCCTGGTCGCCAGTGAGCGACTGGGTTGGGTTGGAGCCGGGAGTCACCAGGCCGGTATAGTAGCCCGGCTGCCCCTTCGGCACGATGTGGTTCGTCGGAATCGCGCCGCCATTCTCGACACGGTCCACCAGCAGCTGCTTGTTGAGCGCGAGTGAGAGCGCCTGGCGCACCTGCAGGTTGTTCATCGGCGGCTTATCAAAGTTGAGGCCGAAGTAGTTCTCAGCCAGCAGCGGCACCTGATTGAAATCGCTCTGACCGCGCGCCGTGAAGTAGCTCTGCGACGGCACGTCGGTGTAGTCCCATTTGCCCGCGCGATAGTCCGCGTACTCGTTGTCCACAATGGGGTAGATGGGACGAACGATCTTCTGCAGCGTCAGCTTCTTCCCCCAGGCCTGCTCCCAGTAGGGATTCTCCTCGAGGATGAGCTGCTGCGGCTTCGAGGTTGCATCATATTGCGCGACCTTATAGGGGCCGTTGGTGCCGCCTTCATCCAGATGCTGCACCCAGGTTCCGTTGGGGTAGCGGTCGATCAGCTTCTGCTCGACCGGATACGAGAACGGATAGGTCAGCGCTTCGAGGAAATAGGCGATTGGAGCGTCGAGACGGATTTGCAGCGTCAGCGGATCGATGACGTTCACGCTGGTGCTCGGGTTGTTGCCCTCGCCGTTGACGGCCGGGCCAGTGCCGTTGTTGTAGTTCACCGCGCCGACAATATGACCCAGATAGCCCTGCACCAGCCCCGCGAAGCAGTATTGCGAGCCTTTGTCGCCGTAGGTATCCACGTCGAGCTTGCTACAGAGGTTCGGAGCGAGCGCGCGGTTGATGCTATAGGCAAAGTCCGTCGCGGTCAGCGGCGTGCCGTCGCTGAAATGCATATTGGGTCGCAGATGGAAGGTATAGATCGTTCCAGTGGAGTCTATATCCCAGCTCGTGGCCGCATCGCCAACCACCTGCAAGTCCGGCGAGAATGTCACCAGGCCCGAAAACATCATGCTGGTGAACGTCGAGTCTGCCGCGTAGGCTATCGCGGCTGGATCGAGCACCGGGTCTTTCACGGTAGTGGTGCTACTATCACCGCGCGTATACGGATAGACGAAGGTCTGATCAGCAGCCAGCAAGCTGCCTGAGCTACTCTGCGGGCCGCACGCCGAGAGCAGCAGGGGCACAATCCCCGCCAGCAAGATGAGTCCTCCGACAACGCGTTGCCGTCGCTGTCTCCGCGTTCCTTTCACCGCTGCCGCCTGATAGAGTCCGGTTCCTTTGGCACGACGCACGAGGTGTGACCATCGCATGCCCGCAAACCTCCCTGCCCAACCCAACGCCGCCAGTGCGGCACACGGAATAAACGCTCTCCAGTGGGCTTCTCATCCAGGATGGAAGCTATCTGGCGATATCCCCGCCAGCGCATCAGCCCCTGATTGCCCACACATTTCTCATGGGAAGATATATGCCTCGCGATTGTATGCAACCCATGCACGCCTGTCAAATTCTTTAGCCAATTGTTAGCCCTGCCGGGTCTCGCTGGCGCTCTCTCTGAGTGACGCCTATGATACAGTGAATTGACAGTGACCTGCCCGAACGTCTGAAAATCAGAGGAATTCATGGAGAACGTCGCGCCGTCGTCGGCTCGCCGCGAGTCTTCAAGCGAGCATCCATCGGCGCCCGACCTCCGCGCCACGGACAACGCCACGCCATCACCAGACACCTCCGGCGGCGTCGCGGATCATTCCGAGCAGGTGACGGGGCGGGGACGCACGCTGCTCGTCTTCGCGTTGATAGTCTTCGTCGGCGTCAACCTGCGCAGCGTCATCCTGGCTGTTCCGCCCGTGCTGCCGCTGATCCAGCGCGACCTGCGCCTCTCCTACACCGCGACGGGGCTGCTGACCGCGCTCCCGCTCCTGCTGATGTGCGCCTTCGCGTTGCCCGCCGGATTGCTGGCGGGACGTTTCGGTGGGCGACGCATTGTGGCGGTGGGGCTGGCGCTGCTCGCGGTGGGCGCGGTACTGCGCGGTCTCTGGCCCGCGGCGCTTTCGCTCTATCTCTTCACCGTGGCGCTGGGGGCGGGCATCACGCTGGCGCAGACGTCTGTGCCGGTGCTGGCGCGCCAGTGGTTCCCCACGCGCATTGGTCTGGTGGCCGCGCTCTTCAGCGACGGGCTGATCCTGGGCGAGACGCTGGCCGCCGCCCTCACGCTGCCACTGATGGGTCACTTCTTCGGCGCGGATGGCTGGCCGGGCGCGCTGCTCCTCTGGGCCGTGCCGACGGTACTGGCGCTGGCGCTCTGGCTCATCTTCGCGCCGCCCGCCGCCGCGACGCAGCCCGCGCGTTCCGCCGCCACATCCACATCCACCAGCAAGCGCAGCAAGCAGCGCCCGCTCGCCGCCGGGTGAGCGCGCTCCACCTGGGCATCCTGCTCGGCGCGGGCAGCCTCGTCTACTTTGGCATGAACGCCTGGATTCCCCCGTACAACCAGGCCATCGGCGCGGAGGATGCGACCCCGCTGGCGCTGGGCGTCCTCAACGCCATCCAGTTGCCGGTGGGCCTGATGGTCACCATCTTCGCGCAGCGGCTGGTTGGCCGTCGCTGGCCGTTCGTGGCGGCGGGAGCGCTCTGCCTGGTGGCGATTCTTGGTCTGGTCACCACGCCTGTTGCCTGGCAGCCGTTCTGGGCGGCGTGTCTGGGCGGTGGCTCGTCGTTCGTCTTCGCGCTCGGCATCGGGCTGCCCGCGCTGCTCTTCGACCGCTCCTCCGTTGCCCGGCTGACCGGCGTGACACTCACGCTCAGCTACGGCGTCGCCTTCCTCGGCCCGCTGCTCGGTGGCTCCTTCTGGGATATCTCGCATCAGCCGCAGTGGGCGTTCGTCCCCATCGGCATCGCCGGGCTGCTGCTGATCGTCCTCGGCTCGGCGCTCCCCTCCCGTGCCAACTTCGGCCTGCTCGATCACTCGAGATAACCGTTCGCTGGGTGGCCAGCGAGATAGAGTAAGCTAGCGTAGAATAGTGAAACCAGGGCATGCGTAAGGGGCGAATACATGAGTCACTCAAGCTTTCTGCGCCGCTTCGCCGCAGCCAATGGCGCGCCACCAACGGCACGGCAGCTCTACAAAGCGCTAGGGATGCTCGCAAACGACTTCAGTTATGACGAAGAGCGTGCAGGCGCGCTAGAGCAGTTGGCTAAGTTCACGCGGCGCTGGGGCAAGCCCTCGCTCGATAACTTGCTTGAGATTGCCCGCCGCTTTGCCCCTGGACAACCCAGACCTGTTCCTGAGCCAAAGACAGATATGAATAGAGCCGCAGTGGTTCATCCAACTATTGAAGAAATAGCGTATATCGGGCCTGATACATCTGAAGAAGCAGATATCACCTTTGCACTTGCCGTGTTGGGTGTTATCGGTAATTCCGATGCGCCCGACGCGCTGGCGCCGTACCTGGCGAGTCCATATGCCATCGAGCGCTGGTTGGCGACCATTGGACTGGTGGCGATGCGTGACGAGCGGGCATTGCCAATGCTAGAGCCGTTACTCGTCGAGTTCGTCGGCCCCAACCCACCCCTGGATCCTAATCTTGCCATTGGCTATATATTCGAGTACTTCCGTTACGATCTGCTGCGCTTGCTGGCCGATTGGGGCGATCCGCGCGTAGTGCCGCCTATTCGCGCCGGTTTGATCGCCAACGTCCGCGCCGAGGGGGTTGAGGTACCCGATCCACCAGATCCTGACCCGGAGTTTGTATGGAACGGCTTCTACTACATGGGTCCGGGTGTGCGGCGACGTTTTTACGATTTTTACAACCAACAGTTGTTCTGGGTAGACCAGGAGCATCAATTTGTCTATGCGCTTGGGCGGCTCGGAGCCTTTAGCGCATTGGAGGGAGTACCCACACGTCGGGGTGTCTACTCCTGGCAGAATGCATTGACCAGCGAAGACGGAGGCGACGTTTACTTTGAGCCTTGTCTGCCAGAGAGCCGTGCGGAAGGGTTCCGGGCCAATATCTGGCGGGTGCTCATGTGCTTCGGCGCGCTCGAATCCCAATTTTTCGGCCACCTGGGGACCACGTTCGACTTCTCCGACGCGCCAGAGTTAGCAGTGGCAGTCGAACAGTTGTTAGCGGAAAAACTGGGGATGGACGAGGCCACGCGCCGTCGCGCCATGGAAGATTTCGACCAGGCGAGTTGGACGCACTGGATAGTGTTTCAATATGGCTGGACGGCTGATCGAGCCAAAGAGCGAGAGATGCTAGCGGAAGGCGGAGGTGAGGACGAGAGCGACGAGATGGAGGAATCGGGGCCTTACGATCCCCCTGAGATTTCGTTAGAGGATAGAGAGGCGCAAGACTTCGGATGGGAGGATCAGTGGTAAAGCAGACCTGGATTCTATCGCCTGCGTCCGTCCGCATGCGGCCCAGCCAATCGAACCTGCTGCTGTGATTGAGTGAAAACACTGCGCGATCTCCGAGCGAGCAGCGACGCTCGGTTATACTCGACGGGACGCAGGAGGGGAACACATGACTGACTCCAGTTTTCTGCGTGACTTTGCCGGAACCGACGGCACTCCACCAACGACACAACACCTCTACAAGGCGTTTGTGCTGCTCGGCAGCGACTTCGGGTACGAGGAGGCGGTTGACGGTGTGCGAGACTACCTGGCTGACTTCACGCAGCGTTGGGGAAAGCCTTCGCCAGACAACCTGCTTACCGTAGCTCGCCGCTATGCTCCCGGACAACCCCGATCCGCTTCCGAAGTCGAGGCTAATGGCGCCGCGATGGACGATGTGGCTCTTGGCGGCCCGGATACGATTGAGGAGGTGGACACGACGTTCGCATTGGCCACCTTGGGTGTTATGCGTATCCCCGAGGCGCCAGCGGCGCTAGTGCCCTATCTGATGAGTCCGTATGCCCATGAGCGCTGGCTCGCTGGCTTTGGGTTAGCAGCGATGCATGATGAACGGGCGCTCCCGGCGCTAGAGCGGATGCTGGTCGAGTTTATCGGTCCAAACCAACCGGCAAGCCGATATAGTCCTGCCGGGTACTACATCCAAACCTTACGTTCCTATCTGCCGCAGGTACTGGCCGACTGGGGCGACCCACGGCTTGTCCCACTTGTGCGCACCGCGTTGATTGCCACGGTGCGTGCTGAGAAGATCGAGGTGCTGGAGCCGCACGGCCCCGATGAGGCGTATGAATTTGGAGGGCAACGCTACGTCGGAAAGGATGCCTGGGAGTGGTTCCATTTCGAGCGGCGCAAGTGGGTTGAGGAAGAGCACCGTTTGGTCTACGCTTTGGGGCGGCTCAGCGCGTTTGGCGCGCTGGCTGGGGTGCCCACGCGGCCTGGCGTCTACTACTACTGGGGAGCGCCACCAACGGTTTATATGGACGATGAGTCAGGCGAGAACCCGGTCGAGGTTGATTCATCCGAATTTCGCGTGCCCGAGAGCCACACGCCTGTATTCTGCCGTAACATCTGGCACGTACATGCCTGCTGCGGATTCCTTGAGCCTCAGTTCCGTGATCGGTTGAAGTGGGTTCACTCCTTCGACGACGCCCCAGAGTTTGTGACGGCCATCGAGCAGTTGCTCGAGGAGCGGTTTGGCCTGGACAGAGCCGAGCGACGCATGGCAATGTGGGACTATGATCGAGCGCGTTTTCTGGCAGGGACGATTAACTACTACGAGCGGCTCGCCAGATTGTCCGTGGAAGAGTCAGAGGAGTGGGCCGGAGATTAGCGCCGCGACTTGACGGCGCTGCCTTGCGGACCATACCATACCTGATGGCGCTGAATGAGGCGTGTGGGCGAGTAGCCTCAGCGGGAGTGAATATGGCGAAGCATGGCACGCGGGATAGCAGACGGCACGATTCGCGTTATGGTCGTGGCGCGCCACCCGGGCCTGGCCCGCAAGACCAGAGCTTCACCTGCGGCCACTGCAAGCGGTTCGTCGGGGCGCTGCCCAGCGGCGGGCATCACCGCAACCACTGCCCGTACTGCCTCTACTCGCGCCACGTCGACGCCGTGAAGTCCGGCGACCGGCTGAGCGGCTGCGGCGGGATGATGGCGCCCATCGGCGCGTTCCAGCGGCCCAACGGCGAGCATGTCATCGTTCACCAGTGCGAGCGCTGCGGTTTCGAGCGCTTCAACCGCATCCAGGCCGACGACGACTTTGACCTGACGCTCTCGCTGCCCGTCGTGCCGCCGCGCTCAGCGAAACCCACGTCCAGCGAGACGCCCGCCGAATAAACAACGTTTCGAGGAGGCGACATCGTGACCGACGCGACCCCTGCCACGAGCACGACCGCGACCGGCGGCTTTCTGGAGAAGCTACGCCGCCGCTGGCATGATAGGCGTACCCTGCTCTGCGTCGGGCTGGACCCCGAACTCGAACAGCTGCCGGCCGCCCAGGATGCCGATGTCGAGACAGCGCTCGTCACATTCAACATGGCCATCGTAGACGCCACCGCCGATCTCGTCTGCGCCTACAAGCCGAATGCCGCCTTCTACGAACGCCACGGCGCCGCGGGCTGGAACGCGCTCGCCCGCACCATCGCCTACGTCCACAGCCGCTATCCCGATGTACCGGTCTTGCTGGACGCCAAGCGTGGCGACATGGGCAACACCGCCCAGGCCTACGCCGACGCGGTCTTCGATACCCTGGACGCCGACGCCGTGACGCTGCATCCGTACCTTGGCAGCGATGCGCTCCAGCCCTTCCTGAAGCGCGCCGACCGTGGCTGCTTCATCCTCTCACATACCTCCAATCCTGGCGCGAGCGAGTTTCAGGATCTGACGCTCCGCGCCGCCGATGGCACGGAGGAGCCGCTCTTTCTAGCGGTGGCGCGCACCGTGGCGCGGCGCTGGAATACCAATGGCAACTGCGGGCTGGTGGTCGGCGCGACCTATCCCGAACAGCTACGGGCGGTGCGCCAGGCGGTGGGCGATCTGCCGCTGCTGATTCCGGGTATCGGCGCGCAGGGCGGCGATCTGGCGGCGGTGGTCAGCGTCGGGCTGGATAGCCAGGGCGCGGGGTTGCTGATAAGCGCCTCACGTAGCGTCATCTTCGCCTCCAGCGGCGCGGACTTCGCCGATGCCGCCCGGCGCGAGGCCCAGCGGCTGCGCGACGAGATAGAGGGATTGCGAGGGCGATAAGCGGCTGGCGACTAAAGTCGTGCCTGAAGGGCCGCGCTGCGCTCGGCCACGAAGTCCGCCTGCGAGGACTGCCAGAGACCAGACAGCGACTCACCATGTGAGTTGTCCAGGGAGATCCAGGAGAAACCCGCGACGGCGGGTTTTGTGGCCGCAGGCCATTCAGGCGCGGTTTTAACTGCCCGCGTCGCGGCCGTCCTTGCAACATGCTAAACCCGCACTATGGGCGAGAGAGGTGGGTACCCGATGACCGATGAGATGACCGCGACCCAGCGCGCCTTTGCCGATGCGCTGCTGGCGTGCGGCGCGGTGAAGTTTGGCGCGTTTCGCCTGAAGCTGCACGAGCGCGAGCCGGATGCGCCGCTCTCGCCGATCTACGTGGACCTGCGCGTGCTGCGCTCCTGGCCCGACGCCATCGATACCGCCGTGGCTGTGCTGGCCGAGATGATTACCGCCAGGCAGCTAGAGTTCACCCGCTACGCCGATATCCCGATGGCCGCGACGCCACTGGTCGCCATCCTGATGCACCAGACGCGCGTGCCAATGATTACCCCGCGCGAGGCCAAGACGCACGGCATCGCGGGCACGATCAACGGCGATTTCTCCCTCGGCGAGACGGTGCTGGTGATCGACGATCTGGTGACACACGCCGATAGCAAGCTCGAAGCGATTCGCGTGCTCGAAGACAACGGTCTGAAGGTGCGCGATGTCGCCGTCTTGATCGACCGCGAGCAGGGCGCGCCGGAGCAACTCGCCACCGCTGGCTATACGCTGCACGCCGCCCTCAAGCTCGGCCAACTGCTGGACTACTGGCGCGCATCCGGCGCGATAGATGAAGCAACCTTCGAGCGGGTACGCGCCTATCAGGCCGCGAACCAGGCGTAATAAGGAATGATCTATCGCCATCTGCTGCGCCCCGCCCTCTTCAACGTTGCTGGCCGTGACGCCGAGGCCATCCACGAGCGCGTGCTGGGGATGCTGGCGCGCGTCTCGGAGTCGCCCAGGCTGACACGCGGACTGGCGCGATTCGCAGCGCTAGCGTGGCCCGGCGACCTGGGTCGCCCCCGCGAGGTCTTTGGCCTGCGCTTTCCCCATCCCATCGGGCTGGCGGCGGGCTTCGATAAAAACGCGCGCGCCGTCCCCGCGCTGGCGGCGCTCGGCTTTGGCTTCGTCGAGATTGGCACCATCACGCAGCAGGCACAGCCCGGCAATCCGCGTCCCCGCCTCTTCCGGCTCACCAGCGACCAGGCGCTCATCAATCGCATGGGATTCAACAATGACGGCGCCGACGCCATCGCCAGACGGCTCGCCCGGCAGCCTGAGACGACCGTGCCACTGGGCATCAGCCTGGGCAAATCGAAGGTGACGCCGCTGGAAGACGCCGTCGCCGATTATCTTGCCTCGCTCGACCGTCTCTATCCCTGGGCCGACTACTTCGCCGTCAACGTTAGCTCGCCCAATACGCCAGGGTTGCGCGCCCTGCAGGAACGCGCCCGGCTGGATGCGCTGCTGGCGGCGTTGCAGGCACGGCTACGCGAGCGGGCGGAGATGGAGGGCGCGCGCGTCAAGCCGCTGCTGGTGAAGGTGGCGCCCGATCTGGATGAGACGGCGCTAGATGAGTTGGTGGAGGTATGCCTGGCGCGCGGAGCCAGCGGACTGATCGCCGTCAACACCACCATCAGCCGCGATGGACTGAGCGACGCCGTCCCCGCGACTCTGCGCAATGAGCCAGGCGGACTAAGCGGGCGGCCACTCCACGCGCGCGCCGTCGCGGTGGTGAGCCTGCTGGCGAAACGGACCGAGGGACGGCTGCCGATCATCGGCTGCGGCGGCGTCTTCACAGTGGACGACACGCAACGGCTACTTGATGCGGGAGCCTCCCTGATTCAACTCTACACCAGTTTCATCTACGAGGGGCCGGGTATCGCCCGCCATCTGGCGCACGGCCTGGCAATGCGCGAAAAGGCTTAAAGGACGAGGTTTTCGTAAGGTGACGCGCGCCGTGGCCTAAAGACCACGGCTAATCTCAGCCCCGAAGAACCCGTTGAATGCCGCACACTACAGCAGCATGCCCTGGCAGGCGGCCACCATGCAGTCCTCGCAGACAAAGAGACTGCGAAAGCCATCGCCATACTCGCGCACTTTGCGGTCCACGCAACTGACGAAGAACATCGTCTTACCGCATTTCGGGCAGGCAGGAACCGACCCCAGTAGTGGCGGCCCTCCTACGTCCCCAACCACATCTGGCGTCAACATTGTATGGCCGTTACAGTAGATGAGATGGTCGTCATAGGGCAGTAATTCGAGGGACCCACGCCCCCAAGCCTCATCTCGCTTCGCGTCCGCCCGCATCTGTCTCATCGAGACGATATCGTCGTCATCGTCGCGTACTGTCCGGAAGGTATCGTAACGCCCATCGGGCGAGATGGCGCAGAAAGCCGTCCAATTCGCAAAGAGTGGTGGGCTGACCAGATGGAGGCGTGTGACG
This sequence comes from uncultured Chloroflexia bacterium, assembly GCA_963718915.1. GTDB lineage: Bacteria > Chloroflexota > Ktedonobacteria > Ktedonobacterales > JADMIN01 > DAHUXT01. The sequence goes on from CAVRAI010000003.1 coordinate 41,472, forward strand.
CCGAGAGCAGGCATCCCAGGCAGCAGGTTGAGGTCGAAGGAGCAGTAGTGCCAGACCAGCCTCTTCTGCTGGGGATTGCTGACAACGGCGGCGATGGGTAGACCAACTGGGTTGGTCAAGCCCGCCATCTCCTCCGCCGTACCCTCCCGCTGGCGCAGCCGGACAGCCTGCCGCTCACGCGTGAAGCGCGGGACCGCTGGATTTCCCACATCATCGATCCAGAATCCCAGGTCTTCGGCAAACCGTTGTCGCTTACCAGCGGCCAGCGCATAGTCTGCCATCGCTCGAAGCGCATACGGCGTACTGATCCCCGCCAGCATCTCTTCCAGCAGATTGACGAGCTGTCCCGCGTTCACGTCGGCGCTCCGCAGTCGCGACACGATATGATCGACACACCCATCGGGCGCATCTTGCAACAGGTAGAGCCACACGTGAAACGGGAAGAAGAAGTTCATCAGTTCGTCGTCGGGCAGATATACTACATCCCTTTGCAACGGACGAAAGTACTCTGGGCAAATCGCGCCGATATAGTAGAAATAGTCCTCCAGGTCGCGCCGATACTTCTCGATGCTGAGTCTGCCCTGGCGCTCCGGCGCGAGCGCCCGCCCTACCTCAAGGAGCGCGCGAAGATCGTCGGCTGAGCCAATGGGAAGCTGTAATGTGCCAGTTACTGGTCGCAGTGGCATCGTGTCCCCCGTTCCTCATATCAATCTGCTCATGCCTCCAGCCGCATGTTCACCTGCCTGCCCATTCTCTCCGGCGGGATGAAAATGGGTGTAGCCAGTTGCGGGATTTTGGCGGGGAATGCTAAAATAGCATAGATAGTGTCCCACGTGACCCATTGAGGTGGTGGGACGCTCAAGATTCCAGCAGAACAAGACGAAGCGATTGACATCGAGAAGCGGGGGCGGCGCGTGGGCTTTCTCACACCATATCTAACAGTTATCCAGATTATCCAGGTCATTCTGGGCGTCGCCCTGACCGTCGCGATTCTGCTCCAGGCGCGCGGCGCCGGGCTGGGTAGTGTCTTTGGCGGCACTGGTACCGTCTTCAAGACGCGACGTGGTATTGACAAGCTGCTTTTCCGCATTACCATCGTCTTCGCCATCCTCTTCTGTCTGGTATCGGTGCTGGGGGCTGCTATCCCAGCGGCATAGCACGTCCGTGGCGCAACCGCTGCGCCGGACGGCTGATCGCACCTGAACAACGCGATTCGGTGGCGGATAGCGCCGCTGGCGACGCGAACCTGGCATCGTTGCTGGAGGCGTTCGCGTGGTACGTCATAAGCCGAGCAACGAGGCCCGACTTCTGCGGAGGTTGGGCTTTTTTCATGTGTTTGAAAGCGTCTGGAAAGCATGCGCCTGCATGCGGGCGCGAACGTCTTTTCCCGCTGGTGTGTTCGTGTGTCGGGGTGGTTTCTCCGCACGGGCGCATTCAGCGTTGTTTCTCGAAGTACTCGGCATTGATGCGCGTGAAGTCGCGCCACTCCGGCGGTACCGCGCCCTCCTCGAAGATGGCGTCCACCGGGCAGGCAGGCACGCAGGCGCCGCAGTCGATGCATTCGTCCGGATCGATGAAATATTGCTCGTCTTCCTCGCGGGCGTGAATGCAATCCACGGGACAGACATCCACACAGGATGCGTCCTTCACGCCGATGCAGGGCTGACAGATTACGTAGGTCATATGCCAACGGGTTCCTCTCCAGGAGCGCTACTTCACGCCTTCCACGGCGCGCAGTCTAGCGATATCATACCGTCCGCGACGCTGCCTGTCACGTCTGCCATCTCTCGCAAGTATCACCGCGAGCGCCATCAGGAAGACGAACAGAGCGAAGACAGCATCATCACGTATCATCACGCATTCACACGCATTCATCAATAACATGTATCAAGACATTCCATTTTCACAGCAGCAACTGAGGCGCATGCACGCGCTTCGCAATAACGCGGTGGCGAACGCCGCACGGACCCGCGTCCATTCCGGGCGCGCATCCTGCCCCACCGGGCAGGGAGGAGACAGGGATAGATGGCCATAGGGAACATCGAGCTGGCCGGATTGGATCGGGAGCAACTGCTCCACATGCACTATCAGATGGTGCTCATCCGGCGTTTCGAGGAGAAGGCCGCTGAGGAATACACCCTTGGCAAGATTGGCGGCTTCCTGCATCTGTACATCGGGCAGGAGGCCAGCGGCGTCGGCGCGCTCAGCGCATTGCGCCCGGGCGATTACGTCGCCAGCAGCTACCGCGAACATGGCCACGCTATTCTCAAAGGCGTTGACCCGAAGCTGGTGATGGCCGAGCTTTTCGGCAAGGCTACCGGATGCAGCAGGGGCCGTGGCGGCTCGATGCACATCTATAGCAACGAGCACCGCCTCATCGGCGGGCAGGCCATCGTCGGCGCGCAGCTTGCCATCGGCACGGGCATCGGCTTCGCCTGCCAGTATCAGAACACCTCGGACATCGTCACGGTCATGTTCGGCGATGGCGCGGTGGACGAAGGCGCGTTCCACGAGTCGCTGAATCTGGCGAGCCTCTGGAAGCTGCCGGTCGTCTATTACTGTGAGAACAATCAGTACTCGATGGGCATGGCCGTCACTAAAGCGTGGGCCGTCGCCTCGCTGGAGCCACGCGCCGCGGCTCATGGCGCGGCCTACGAGCACGTCGATGGTATGGATCTGCTGGCCGTGCGCGAGACGATGCTGCGGGCGGCGGAACGGGCGCGCAACGGCGAAGGCCCGACACTGGTCGAGTCCGTCACTTATCGCTTCCGTGGCCATTCGATGACCGATCCGGCCTACTACCGCACCCGCGATGAAGAGGCCCACTGGCGCTCCTCGCGTGACCCCATCGTGCTCTTCGAGGGAAAGCTCAAGGAGCACGACCTCATCAGTGATGACGAGATCAACGCCACCAGCGAGCGTGTAGATGCTGAGGTGGAGGAGATCGCGCGATTCGCGGAGGAAAGCCCTGTCCCGGAGGCCGACGATCTGTATGACAACGTGCTCGCCGATGGCACAGGCGCTATCGCCTGGCGCAACAAGCCCAGCACCCCGCGCGACTAACACTGGCCGCCAGCGCTCTGATGAATCCGACACATTCGATGGAAGAGATAGAGAACGATGCGAACGATTACTTTCCGTGACGCGCTACGTGAGGCCCTGCGCGAGGAGATGGCGCGCGACGAGCGCGTCTATATTCTGGGCGAGGATATCGCCGGATATGGCGGCACCTATGCCGTCACCAAAGGCCTCTTCGAGGAGTTTGGCGAGAAGCGCGTCAGAGATACGCCGCTCGCCGAGGAGATCATCATTGGCACGGCCATTGGCTCCGCGCTGGGTGGTCTGCGACCCGTGGCCGAGTTGATGACGATCAACTTCAGTCTGCTGGCCAGCGACCTCATCATCAACAGCGCCGCCAAGTTCCGCTACATGTTTGGCGGCCAGCCCAGCATCTCGATGGTCATCCGCATGACCGCTGGTGGCGGCGCGCAGCGGGGCGCCCAGCATTCGCAGATGCTCGAAAGCATGTACGCCCACATCCCCGGCCTGAAGGTGGTGATACCCGCGACGCCCTACGATGCGAAGGGCATGCTCAAGGCCGCTATCCGCGACGACGATCCAGTCCTCTTTATCGAGCACGAGCTGCTCTATAACCTCAAGGGCGAGGTACCCGACGAGGGCGAGGAATATACCGTGCCGCTCAACCGGGGCATCGTCCGCCGCGAGGGCAACGACGTGACGCTGGTGACGTTCTCGCGCATGGTGCATATCTGCATGCAGGCGGCGGAGGAACTGGCGAAGGAGGGCATCGAGACGGAGGTCATCGACCTGCGCTCTATCCGCCCACTCGATCTGGATCTCGTGCTCGATTCGCTGCGTAAGACCAACCGCGTCGTAGTCGTCGAGGAGGGCTGGAAGTATTACGGAACCGGCCAGGGCGTTAGCGCGCTGATCTATGAGCACGGCTTCGACTGGCTGGATGCGCCGGTTGGCCATGTGCATGGCAGGGATGTGCCGATGCCCTATAGCAAATCGCTCGAACAGTTAGCGCTGCCCGCCCGTAACGATGTGATCGCCGCCGTCAGGGCCATCGTGCCCCAGTCGGCGGGTGCGCGGTAGAAGGGATCGCCGACATGCAGACCGTGGTGATGCCCAAGATGGGCGACACGATGGAGGAAGGCAAAATCCTCCGCTGGATCAAGCACGAGGGCGACACTATACAGAAGGGCGACGCGCTGGCGGAGATCGAGACTGACAAGGTCAACATCGAGGCCGAGGCGTTCGCCGCGGGTGTCTTGCGCAAAATCATCGCGCAGGAAGGCGAGAGCATTCCCATTGGCCAGCCCATCGCGCTGATTGGCAAGGCCGACGAGCCGCTACCCGATGAAGCCGCTAAGACCGCCAAATCCGCGAAGTCCGCCAGCAAACAGGCGCAGGCGAACGGCACAGCCGCCACCGCGACGCCTGCCAGCGCGGCGAGAACAGCGGTTGCCGAGCCACCATCCATATCAGCGCCAGCGCCGGAAACGACCGACGCGGGGCATGCGGGACAGAACGGCGGGCGTACCTTCATCAGTCCGCTGGCTCGCCACATCGCCGCCGAGCGTAATCTCGACATCTCGCATATCGCGGGCACTGGCCCCGGCGGGCGCATCGTGCGTGACGATGTACAGGCGTACCTCGCCAGCCCACAGGAGGCCGCAGCGACTCCCGCCACGTCCCTGGCTCCACAGGCACAGCCCGCGCCCGCTGCTCAGCCAGTCGTACCGGTCGCGCCATCTGTGCCCGCTGTACCAGCCGCAGCGCCCGGCGAGGAGGTGCGCGCGCAGCCGCTCTCGAACATGCGCAAGACGATTGCGCGGCGGTTGCAGCAGAGCATGCAGACGGCGCCGCACTTCTATGTGACGGTCGCCATCGAGACGAACAAGCTGGGCGAGGTACGCGGCGCTATCAACGAGTATGCCGCCGGGCTGCCGAATCCGGTCAAGGTCAGCTACAACGACCTGATCGTGAAGGCGTCGGCGCTGGCGCTGGAGAGTATGCCCGAAGTCAACGTCTCGTTCGACGGCGAGCAACTGCTCTTCAAGTCGCATATCAACGTGGGCATCGCGGTGGCGCTGGAGACCGGGCTAATTGTGCCGGTGATTCGCGACGCCGATAAGCGCGGCCTGCTCGATATCGCGCGTGAGTCGCGGCGGCTCTCGGATGCGGCGCGCGCGGGCAAGCTGACGCCGGAGGAGTTTAGCGGCGGCACGTTCACGGTGAGCAACCTGGGCATGTACGATGTCGAGGAGTTCACCGCCGTCATCAATCCACCGGAGTCGGCGATTCTGGCGGTCGGGGACGATTGTGCCGACGCCGGTCGTGCGCGAGGGTCAGGTGGTCGTGCGCGACATGATGAAGGTGACGCTCTCGGTGGATCACCGCGCGCTCGATGGCGCGATTGCCGCGCGCTTCCTCCGGGAGTTCAAGCGCCTGCTGGAAAACCCGATGGGGATTTTGGTATAGACAGAACCTCACCCCCTGCCCCCTCTCCCAGTGGGAGAGGGGGTTTTTGCTATGCGCGCTGCTTGCGCTGCACCAACTGGCCAGCGACCAGGATCGCGCTCGCGACTGCCAGGAACAGCCCAGTGTCGATTGCGCCGCCGTAGGCGATGCCAGGCGCGAACCATGGCGCTGGCAGGCCGTCCAGCAGGAAGAAGCTGAGGCCCAGCAGACCCGCGCCAATGGCCGCCACTGGGGCCAGCAGATCGAGCAGATGCGCGCCATAGGAGAAGACGAGCGCCGCCCGCAGGTTCAGATAGCGCTCGGCCAGCGGGCGCAGCAGCGTCACCAATCCGGCGGCCATCAGCCCTAGGCCAGCCAGCAACTCGCCCCATTCGATGACGACGCCGAAGAACGCCGCGTTTGGCAGCACCAGAGCTTGTAGCATGTCCGCGAAGAAGTCGGGCAGGCGTCCGCCGCCAATGGCCGCCGTCAGCAGGCCGCCCATCTTGTCAGGGAACGTGCCGAGCAGGACTTTATCGACGCCCGAGACGAGCCACTCGTAGCCGACGAGCAGTTGGAGTCCGGCCAGCGCGAGATTCGGCGTGGAGATACCGGGCAGCGGCATGCGCCGTGTCCGCGCTCGATAGGCGCGTACAGCATCGAGTCGGGTGCGTAGCTCAGGACGGCTCCATGGGCCACGCTGTGGTATGCGTCTGGGTGCGGGACGTGTCCTTCCCGGTGTAGTGTGCGGGTCGAGTTGAGTAGCCATATCACAACCTCCATGTTGGCGACGGTATCGCAGGTTCTTTGTGATGGTCCCGTGATTTGTCGCCATCCACAATGGATTGTGACATGTTTGTGATATCCGGTCTGTCAGGAAACCGTCTCGATTTTGCGGCCGGTTTGTAGGCATATTGCCTACATCGCCCAGGCAGGTATCATCCTACGATGCCTCGAGTGATCGACACAGCGTCCACCCGCAACTCGCGCAGGGGCAGGCCTGTGCGTGCCGCGATGAGCGCGTGCAGCCGTGTTGCGCGCGTTTGGTACTCCCTAGCGGAGATGCCAACGGTAGTGCTCCAGGCGTATGGGCCGTATGAGCGGCTCTATCCAGCTAAGTTGCAGCCCATCGCCGAAGATGGCATAGCGGATGGGCTTGTTGGGTTTGGCAGGCGGGATCACGGCCCAGGCGACGATATGCGCCCACGGAATCGTGACCGGCTGATCCTTGTAGTATCCCCAGGTGGTCAGGCCAGTCTCATCGGCGCGAATATCGGGTAGCTGGCTGCGGCGGCGCTGGCGAACCAACAGCACAACGTAGAATGCCAGCAGCGCGATCACAATCGCTCCTGCCGCAAGGAGAAGTGGCCTGAGCGAGAACGGCGGCATGAAAACCCAGAACAGCACATACAACATGAAAGTAACCAGGCTGAAATCGCCGAATGCGTTGCCAGTGACCGATAGCGGCCCGGAACGCGCCCGGAGCGAGATCTGTTCGCCAGCCGCCAGCGCAACGCCCGCTAGATTCTCCAAGGGCGCATAGCGCTCCTCCGCCAGGGGAAGCGCTAGCGATTCTGTCTCACTGAGCGATGTGATGGCTGGCAAACCTCTACATTGGTTGTTGGATGTGGTGGTCACACGCACCGTCAGCAGCGGTGTCTGCGCCCGCGCCGCAATCGTCGCTAGCAGTCGCCGCGCATCCTTGATGTAGCTTGCGTAGCCGCCAGTGAAGCTATAGCGGGCCTGCCACGAGGGAATATAATCCGTGTCTGGATCGATCTCCTGCTCCATGGCCACAATCGAAAAGTTCAGCGACTTCGAGCGCCCCCAGAGCACATAGTTGCCGACTGGTGTTGTCTCGCTGCCATCCATGATGCGCGCAAACACCTCGATGTCGCTCCAGGCGATTGTGCGACGCCGCAGAGCCATCTCGTATAGTCAGGCTCAGTATCATCAGCGACAATTCGGTGCAGGCGGTCGCGGATATCGCGCAACACGAGATAGCCTACGACACATGTCGCCAGCAGCAGCGGGAACCCAGCCGCCAGCCAATCGAGTGTTGTGGGAGGCGGTGCAACTGGTCCGTCAAACTCGCTGTGGAAATAGGGGTTGAGTTCTGAGTGGCCCAATGCGGGAAGTGCCTGAAAAATTATGTTCTCACAGACGATAAGCAGGTAGACATAGAAGACAATTCCCGTCAGGCTATGGTACACCGCATTGAGGCTGTAGCGGCGGGCAATCGTCAGTGTCTCGCCAGCGGGTAAGGCGAAGCTGGCATCGGGCTGCAGCGAAGCGGCGCTTACCACGGACGGATCGCGTTGCGCCAGCGCTCGTGCCAGGTTTCTTCTCACCACCAGCCCACGCACATTCACCCAAACGATGGCTGTGAGAATCAGATTGACTAGCGCCGAGATACCTATCCCCAGCGTCTCAATACTCCAGAAGGGCACGAAATGGCCCGTGGCAATCAGGTAGACCGCCACGAATAGCCCATAGCCCATCACCAGCACGGCGAAGGCCGTCGCCAGCGCAATCTTGACGCCGTAGCCCGTTCTGCTGCAGCCGCACGCGATTGCTCCTCTCCTCACCTGCTACCTTGCCGCTCAGGATAGCAGATTTCCGTGCTGACTGGAAACACGCGCAATCTCGTCGCCTTACGTTCCAACAGTTCCTGTAGCTCCCGCAATCCTTGCGAGCGAGGGCTATTTCGTGTTAGGGTAGACGTATGACGATGACCAACGATACAATCTCCGGCGGTGTTGTCCACGAAGTGCCAGAGGACTTACGGGAAACTCTCGCTGCTGACGCGGAGGCGCTCGCGGCATGGGAGGATCTTACGCCGCTTGCGCGCAATGAATGGATATGCTGGACAATCTCCGTGAAGAAGCCAGAAACGAGACAACAGCATGTCGAACGGGTGCGCACGGAACTCAAAGAGGGCATGCGCCGGCCTTGTTGTTGGATAGGCTGCATTCACCGCACGGATAAGACCATTAGCCCTTCGGTACAGTATGTACTCAGCAGACGATCGAAAAAGTCATCGTAAATGATGGCTCTCCTCTACCCGTAGCTCGCGCAAGGGTTGGTCGCTACGCGCCGCGATCAGCGCATGAATGCGATGTGCCATCTCGCGATACGCCTGCCGCCGGTCGCCTTTGACGTCCCTTCCGGCGAGCTGGGCGTCGGCTGGCTCGGCCCAGGCGATCTTCTGGCCATCGCCGAAGACGATGTAGCGTGTCGGCCTGCTGGATCCGGGTGGCGCGGGAACCACCACCCAGGCGGTGATGTGCTGCCAGGTGATCGTGACCGGCTTCTGCTCGCTGCGTTGTTTGCTGGCCAGGCCAAAACCGTCAACACTCATCGCTGGAAGCGCATTGTGGCGGCGCTGTATCGTGAGCGCAAGCGTGGCAGATTCCATAAATGCTACGAGGAACACCAGAGCTATATACCCAACAACTGGCCCAAGCGCAAACAGGGAATCGAGTACCAGCTGCTGGCGCAGGATGAAAAACATAATCAGCCCCAGCGCGATCAGCCAGAGCAGCGACTCACCCAGCACCGGCCCAGCGGCAAGCCGCGCCTTGAGTGTAAGCTGCTCGCCGTAGGCTAATGTCGCGGGGTTCTCGCTCACCCGCGGCTGATAGTTAAAGTCAGCAGGCGGTAGCGTCAGCGCCTCCTCTTCGGTTGTAGTTGCGACAGGCGCGCGACGCCGGAGCCGAGCGACAAGTGGCGTTGCATGCATCGCCTGTAACGGCGCCTTCGTGCGCGCTACAATCGTCGCCAGCAGCCGTTGCGCATCCGCCAGATAAGACTCGTAACCACCATCGAACTCATATGCGTTCCGCTGGCTGCGCGTTGACGAGCGCATTCCCGCGACTTTGGCGCTCGCAATGGTCAGGCGAACTCTAGCCGTGTGCCCCCATAGCACATAACCGCCAACAGGCAGGCTGTGGATATCGGGTGTGACGCGGGCAAAAAGCAGGATGTCATTCCAGGGAATGAACTGCCGCTGGCGGCCATTTTTCATGGCGATACCCTGGTCATCGGCAACAATCTGGTGAATGGTATCTCTGCTCAGCGATGGTAGAGGTATCGTGCAGCCAATGATCGCAATCACTATGGGCAAAGCGGCAGCTATCCAATCGAGTGTCGTGGGCGCCGCAGTGGCTGGAGCAGAGAAAAAGCTATCGAAGAATGGGTTGAGGGATGAGCGCCCAAACGCTGGAATAGTGGTGAAGATCAACACTTCACCAGACGCGGCGAGCAGGAGGCACACTATCAAGAGCAGTGGTATGATCTGCCACATCCTGGTGGCGCTGCGATAGGCAAGGCGCAGTGATTCGCCAGCACGCAGAGCAAGAGCGCCATCCGGCTGTGTGGATGCGGTATAGACGACGGCGCCGTCATGATTCGCTAGCGCTCGCAGACGCTTCTCGCGTTTCAAAGAGACCCAGGGATAGAAACACACGCTAATGGTGATCACTGGCGCGAATAGGACAAAGAATACTGATAGCAGGAAAACGCCATAATCTAGCAGTCCATGCAAGTCACCCGTCTTAGCCAGATGAATGACGACGAACACTTCATAGCTCACCAGAAAAATAGCTACCAGCGTCGCCAGCGCCATCTTCGGGCCGTAGCCTACACGTTTGAGTTCCACGATAGCCTTATCCTCCTTCACTGCGTACGCTCCCTGGCGTGGCCGCTCTAGCATAGCAGACATCTGGGCAAGGTGGGCTATCCAAAAATAGTGCGCGCAATTCGCAACGTCTCCCAGGTGGGGTACAATGACGACGTACATCTGGGCGGCAACGGATGACGAGAAACGTCAGCTAGCGAGGGTAGGGCAGGCAATGGCTGAGCAGGACCATCTAATAGCAGAAACGCGGCACGCCCTCGCCACGCTCGACACCCATTTCGGCATCGCGCTGGGATGCCCGCCCTCCGATCTGCGGCGCTCCGGCTGGCATGTGCTGGTCGCGCGCCATACCATGGATGATCCGACGGCGCTGCTCTTTGGACGCCGCCAGTTGCTCCAGCTTGTCGCGCCGATGCCCGAAGCGGCTGGCGCGCCGCGTGGGGGGGTGGCGCTGGTCACACCAGAGCTGCGGCTGCCGGTCTCGCTGCTCCTGCGCGAGCTGCGCCCAGAAGCGCTCTTCACCCCAGATGGCCAGCTTGCCCTCGAAACGCTGATGCAACGCAACGCGACCGCTGATCTCTTCCCACTTGAAGTGGCCCATCTGCGCCAGTGGTACACGCTCACTGGCGCGTTCCGTCCCTATCTCGGCCCCTGGCTGGAGTGGATCGAGCCGCTCGACGATGGGCAGGAGATGGATCCCGCCGCCTTACGGCTGCTGGCGCGGTTCGGCGCGGGCGTCTTCGTGATACGCGACGAGGACGCCGCCATCCAGGGCTTTGCCGGGCTGCGGTCGCAGTCGCCCCACGTCTGGGAGATCACCGCAGCGGCTGAGTCGTCGCCACAGGAAGGGCTGGCGCGCGCCGTCATTGGCCGGGCGACCAAAGCTGTGCTGGCGACGAAACGCCTGCCGCTCTATAGCCACGCCGCGCGCGAAAGCGATCTTGCCCAGGTGGCAAGCGACCTGGGGTACCGCTGCTATGGCGACACGCTCATCTGGAGCGCCTCCGCATAGCCGACCCCGCGCGGATCGGATAGGAATATTGCCGGGCATGCTTGCGCACAATGATAAAATACGAAATGATGCGTATAGGGCTTGCTTTCTACTGCGGTGTCTGTCTGCGCGTTGCGGACGCGTTTGCCATGACAAGACTGCTATGCCCTCGTATGACAAGGCACTGACGCCGCCTTCTTCATTGCGTCTGGCGCGAGGGTAGGCCGAGAGCGTGTAACAAACAGGGAGGTGCGCTGGTGGGACACGATGATCGACGAAGCGGCTCGCAGACACGCGAGGTCACGCGCACAAGTGGCGCGCCTGTTACTACCGCCTCGGTCGGCGACCAGGGACATATCGCCACCTTCGCGCAGGTCTCGCTCTTTTCCACGCTCGATCCTGAGGCGTTGCGCGAGCTGGCATCCGCCGCGCGCCGCCGGGGATTCCGCGCGGGCGAGGTGATCTTCCACCGCGACGACCCTGGCCAGGTGCTCTATGTCATTCGCGAGGGCAAGGTCAAAATCTGTATCAACAGCCCGGATGGCCACGAGGTGGTGCTGGCGGTCTTTGGCCCCGGCGACTATTTTGGCGAGCTCGCCCTGCTCGATGGCCAGCCGCGCTCGGCCAGCGCTGTCGCGATTGATCTGGTCGAGGTCTACGCCCTGCAACGCAGCGACTTTATCAATATCGTCATCCATCACCCACGCATCGCCATTCAGGTGATGAATGTGCTCTCGCAGCGGCTGCGCCAGACCGACGCCATGATCGAAGACCTGCTCTTCCTCGATGTGCATGGGCGCGTCGCCAAGAAGCTGCTCGATCTGGCCGACCTCCACGGCGTGCGCACACCGGACGGCATTCGCATCGATATGAAGCTGACGCAGAGCGATCTGGCGGCGCTGGTGGGCGCCTCGCGCGAGAGCGTCAACAAAGTGCTGGGCTATTTCGTGGATAAGCGCTTCGTCAGCACTGAAAAACGCAAGATTACAATCCTGCGGCTGGCGGAACTGCGCCGCCGCATCTGTTAGTATCCATTACCTGCTGCTAGCTTATGCCAGACGATTCTGCCAGTATCTTTACGTGGCGGGGGTCAATGGTTCATACTGGCGTGCGTGCGCCATCGCATGGCAGCGACGCGACGAGCCAGCGCAAAGCATGCGATCACTATCCTGCCAGCGCGAGCGCGCCTACGGATACCTGCACCTGATCCCTGTGATACGTATGATACATGTGACTGATTTAGGTGACGCCGACGAAGGACAGGCCAGCGAGGGTTCATCCGCGGGTGCGGAGTTATGACTCCCGGCTGGCGTCACTGGAGAATTTGCTGTGAGAGCAATTATCGCGATTCCCACCTATAACGAGCGGGAGAACATTGTCAATCTGGTGCAGGCTATCCAGAGCGCCGCGCCCCCTACGGATATCCTCATCATCGACGACAACTCGCCCGATGGCACTGGCCAGATCGCCGACGAGATGGCGGCGCGCGACAACTCAATTCATGTGATGCACCGGCCTGGCAAGCTAGGCCTCGGCACCGCGTATATCGCTGGTTTCCACTATGCCATCGAGCGGGGTTACGATTTCGTCTTCGAGATGGATGCCGACTTCTCGCATAATCCCGCCTACCTACCACAATTCTTCGAGTGGGCTGGGGATGCCGACGTCGTCATTGGGTCGCGCTATGTCAAAGGCGGTGGCACTCCCAACTGGTCGCCGCTGCGCAAGTTCATCAGCGGCGGCGGCAATATGTTTGCCCGCGCGATGCTCGGTATCCCGGTGCATGACTGTACCGCCGGCTACCGCTGCTATCGCACCGCTGCCCTGCGCACGCTCAACCTCGACGCTATCCATGCCCAGGGATACGCCTTCCAGGTGGAGATGACCTACAATTTCTGGAAAAGTGGCTTCCGTATTCGCGAGCTGCCCATCATCTTCGAGGATCGCCGTGTGGGCAAGTCGAAGATGTCGCGTAAGATCTTCATCGAAGCGTTCCTCTGGGTCTTGCGTGCCCGCGTGACCGGCGATGCCGAGGTTCGGCGCATGCCGCCAGCCAGCGCGATGTTGCCCGGGGCGGGCGTCTCCTCGCAGATTGGCTCCGCCGGAGACCGCCAGCAGTAAGGGAAAACTGGCGTGTGGTGGGTTGTGGCTGGCGACTGAAGTCGCGCCTGAAGGGCCTCGCTGCGCTCCGCCACGAAACCCGCCTGCGCGGGTTGGAGACATATGACCCAACAGTGCATGTCGTTGGGGTACGATCTGGCGAGTCCGCGCAGGCGGACTTCGTGGCCACAGGCCATAAAGGCGCGGTTTTAACCGCCCGCGCTATCCCCCTAAGCAGCGCCCCCAGCCAGTGAATCAGCTTCACCAGTTGGGGGCTTTGTCATATGCGTCAACAGATCCGATGGACTAGTCTGGCAGTGCGATGCCCTGCGTCCATTCACCCGGCTCGGCGTAGGTCATACGGGTGTAGGGTAGCATGTTGCGCGTGAGCACATCGGAGAGCATCCGCGCGGCATTCTCCATCTCGATGGAGGAGGGTATACGCGACCCAGGGGCAATTGCGATACGCGCGGCCAACACCATGCGACCATTGCGCATCCATCCCCGCGTCTCGCGAATATGCTGTAACTGGTGCGCCGAGCGGTTGAAGTGCCGGGCGACATCGCGGGTGAAGTCGCGCGCCTGGTCGGCTGCGGCTGGGTCGGTGAGCACTGGTGGCAACTCCACCTCGATGCATGGAATCACCGTGACCTCTGGGTCCGCCGCAGGACGCGCCGGGTTCGTCCATTCGTGTCCTGCTCCCATCGCGCCTTGCGAAGCGGGTGGCGGCGCGTCGATGTCTGGGCGCGGCATAAACCCGGAGCCACCTGGCATGGCGGCGCCTGAGAATGTCCCACCACGCAGTGAGGAAGGAGGTTGCTGCGGTTGCGCCTGGAACGACGGCTGGAACGCGCCGCCGGGTTCTGGTGGCTGGCCTGTGCTCCATCCGGGATTGCCAACGGGACGATTCGGCGGATATGGCTGGTTGGGAGGCCGTTGCGGCATGGGCGTGCCTGAAGCCCACTGCGTGGGATTATTGCCGCTCCCGGAGGTTCGGCTGGCCAGAGAACGACGCAACTGGGTCAGCAGTTCCGTGGCTCGCCCCTGGTCCAGCGCCAGACGCTCCCACGGCGCCCTCGCGCCATACATGCCCGCCGCCGCGACGGGGAGGTCGAGCGCGAGTTGCACCCACACCTCACGCTCAGCGGAATCAATATCGCCGTTCATCTCTGGTGAGTGGGCCGCGTCATAGACATGGCCCGATTGGTCGTGCCAACGCACGTGGGTCAGTGTCAGCGGATTGTCAGATCGTCGCGCACCCAGCAGCTCGCCGCCGTATCTGGCGTAATAATCGAGCGCCTGAGCAATTCCTGTTTCAGGCTGATTTGGGCCTCCCTGCCCCCTCCAGCCATATGATTCCATGGTTCCCCCTCCGGCGCCTCTGTGCATGTTCATCCCATCGCGCCCCAATGCATCGGTCGTTGTGGAAAAAACATCCCCCCTCCCCAGCGACGTGTGATCGCGCCAGTCGCGGAGGAGCAGAAGTAGCCGACGTACAGCCCCATAAGGGCTTTTACAGACAATAGTATATGATAACGGAGGTGAATTGGATACGCGCAAACCTGCTGGTGGATGACGGATGATCAATGCATCATCGGGGCAGCCGCCTGATTGGTTGTGGCTCTGGCATCCACCCGCCAGTATATGCTTTACCAAATCGGGAAAATTATATCATGCGAGGGTTCATGGCACAATGCGCCCGTACTAACGGCCAACCGGCGTGCCGCGCGGAGAGCGCTACGGATGCGGCTGGCTGGCCTCCGCGGCTGAGGTAGGCGCGATGATGACCCGCATGCCCGGCTGCGCATTCTGGGGCAAGTCGTCTAGCAGACGCACCACCAGCGCGCTGATGTTATCCTCGCCGCCGTTGGTATTGGCCTCGCGTACCAGCAACTGCGCCGCCTGCTGTGGATCGGCGGTCGCCCGCAAAATGTGCTCGATCTGTGGGTCGCGCACCATCTCCCATAGCCCATCTGAGCAGAGCAGCATCTTGTCGCCCGCCTGAAGTTGAACCGGGAATACGTCTATCTCAACCTGGTCCTCTTCGCCGCCCAGGCTACGATAAATCTGGTTGCGGCGTGGATGCGTGTAGATCTCTTCGGGGCGAATCACGCCCGCGCTGACGAGGCTGGCGACGACGGAGTGGTCGGTGGTAATCTGGCGCAGCCCTGCCTCTGGACTCATCAGATAGGTGCGACTATCGCCGACATTGACGACAACCGCCTGATCGTCCACGATGAGCGCCGCCGTGATGGTCGTGCCCATATCCGCACGCTCGTTGATATTGCGCCGACGTAGCTCACTATTGGCCTGTTGGACGCCGTCGCGCAGCACCCCCACGAGCGCGGGCCCGTCAAGCGGCTGGCTCGTATTCAGCGCCTGCATGACGATTCGCGTGACGATTTCGATGGTCAGGCGACTGGCCTCTTGCCCGTTAAGGTGTCCTCCCATGCCATCGGCGACGATAAAGAGGCCATAGGGCTGCGGACGCGATCCCGCCACGCGCACGCCATGCAACGCAAGGATGTTATCCTGGTTGGGGTCGTTGGCGCGCCGGATACCTGGATGGGTCAGCCCGGCGGCGTAGGACATCAGGCTTGTATTCTTGCGCGATTGCGCTGACGCGCGCGGCTCCCCGGCGAAGTCCGGCGGTATCGGCACGGTGTATCGCGCCCCTGGCGCTCCGGTGGCGGAGCGGGCGGGTGGCATGGTCGGCAGAAGCCCCGTCGGCATTTCCTCGATGTCTGGATGCCCGGTTCGTGGCCGCGAGTGTGGACGCGAACGGGATTGCTGGGGCGGACGCACCGCTGGCATCGCCTGTGGCATCTCCGCCGCTGGCATCTCATACATCGAGTCGCGCGGGAGCAGATCAAGGCCAACCTCATCGAGCGGCGCTGGCATGTAGACCGGCATCCGCGCGCGTCGGCGTCGTTGTAGCGCGACCAGTACTACCACGAGTACTATCACACCCGCGCCAACGCCCCCACCGACGATGAGCAGCGTCCGGACGCTGATACCTGCTGGTGTCGCAAGCCCAGGTAAGATGCTGGATGGTGTGGGTGTCGCTCCCTGCGTCAATGAGGGGATGGTGGTCTTATGCTGTTGCGCGGCATCTAGAAATGGCTTGACGCCCGCGAAATCTGGCGCGGAGCTGAGCAGCCCGCGAAAGGCGCTTGTGGCGGCGTCATAGTTTGGCGACGACGCATAGAAGGCCGAGATGCCGTTCTGCCAGGCGGTCATCAGCGCGCCGGGATGGCCACTTACCGAGCCAATGGCCTTTTTCACATCGGCGAGTGACGCCAGCACGTGGTTGCCGTTGCTATCGCGCACGACCATCCCAACCAGCCGCCCGTTGCTATCTACCTCAGCCGCGCCGATGCCGATGCTGTTGCCCACGGCGGTTGGAGTGACGGCTGCCGTGGCGCCGGGCGTCTTGGTTCCCGCAGCGCTCTTGGCTGAAGGCGCCTGGGGAATCTGATCGGCGGAGACGTTGATGGGATAGAGCGTGTCGTTGATCTCGGTCTGCCGCACAGCGTCGCGATTAAGCGGAGCGCCATTCTGGCCGGTCAGGTCGATCACTGCGGGAGTCCCGCTGGCGGGGGCGTCGGACGGCTGCGGAATGGAGAGCACGGGCAGATCATGGCTCGGCGCGCCAGTGGCGTTCGCGAGTGAGAGGGCGAGCAGCGTTGGTGCGCCGGGACCGCCGTTGGTCGTGACAAGGCCCGGGCTGATGGAATAGGTGATGCTGCCGCGCTGCGTCGCTTCCGTGCCGGTATAGGAGACATTGAGCGCGACGACGATGCGCGTGATACCCCAGGTCGTCGCATTGCCGTTCAACTGCTGGAAGGCTGCCTGCGCGCCCTGACAGGGCACCAGGGGATTGACGGCGGCGGTCGGCGTCAGCACGTAGTTGGCGGTGTTGAGATTGCCGCTCTGGTCAGTCGTCCCCACCAGCACGCCATCTGAGGCGCAGGGCGCGAGGACGGGAATCGGCGCCGGATTCGCGCTGGTCGTGCCGTAGTAGTAGGTCAAGACCCGGACGACGGCCACCCTGGCCAGAGCGACAGACTGTGACGGCCGATCTGACCCATCCGCGCGCGCCGCCTGCCCTGCTACCATCGGAATACCCAACGCCAGTAGACTCGCGATGAGCGCCAGCGCCACGCGCCTGAACCCGATCCCTGCCGCCATGCCCATTCCTCCTCCAGGCGTCACACATAGGATGGTAAAGCTTCCCATCCGCGCCCGCACGTGCCTTCTATGATGCACCGTCACGCCTGCTATGCGCAACTATCCAGGACGGGCGGACATTCCATCATCTTACTCAACGCACGATGTGACGTTTTGGGCTGCGAAATGCGTCACAGGTGGGAGGTATGAGAAGGGGCGACAATAATGAGCCGTAGGCCTTCGACCTACGGCAAGGAAACCCTGATAAGCATCCGTCGGCGGTATGCGCTATCATCCGAAGCGCCAGCGGGCGCCATCCTTCAGCGTTTCCGTGCTCCAGCCACGGGCGACCAGTGGCCGCATGCGACACATGCCACTGCCAGTGGGATCGGGCGCCAGCCGTCCGTATTTTTCCATCCAGGCCGCGACGATCCGTTGCCCCAGCGCCGCATCCACGGTGACATCTTCGACCACACCCTCGAGGATCACCACATCCTCGCCGCTCTCCAGGTGAATACAGACGTTGGGATTGGAAGCGATGTTGCGCGCCCAGCGGGTATGTGGATGGCCGTCGAAGTAGAGCGCGCCATCGAGCCAGGCGCCCCAGAGCGGCGTGACGTGTGGCCGCCCGTCCGGTGAGGTCGTCGCCAGCCAGTAGTTGCGCGCCTGCTCCAGTTGCCGCTCAGCGTGCGTCCATGCCAGCAGACCCTCGGCGTCTTTCGGAAAACCGTAACCCGCAGGCGCGCTCAGTGGGCTGGCTGTGATCTGCGGCTTGTCTGGCTCATCGTCGGGCGTGTGTGAGTCGGTCATAGATACTCCCTCGTACTTGCCGGAGCATGAATGCCCCGGCGAATTTCCTCATGCTGCTGTGCGCCCATTCGCCGTAGCGTAAACGCTACGGCCAGCCTCGCCCGCCACAACGCGCGGTGTTCGGAATACAACGTGAAGGTTCATGACGCTACGGCAATCAACAAACTGGACAAATGCTCCCTGGCTACTTTTCGTCGCTCGTCTCGGCGGCGAAGCGCTCCGTCCAGGCGGAATAGCCGCCCGCCAGCGCCGCTGCATTATACCCGCATTCCGTCAATAGCGCCGCCGCGCGCTCGCCGCGTGACTGCCCCGGATGGTGCATATTGCAGTAGGTGACGATGGGGCGATCCTTCGGCAGAGCCTCTGCCCTGGCGGCGAGCTTTTTGAGTTTATCCAGCGGCAGATTGCGCGCGCTGGGCAGGTGTCCGGCAGCGTACTCTTTGGCGCTGCGCACGTCGATGATGAGCGGTTGCGGCGAGGCGCTCTGTATCTGCTCTGGCGTCATCAGGTCACAAGTGACGGTATACGGCTCGCCATGCACGCTGGCCAGCCGCGCGTGGATATCGGCGGCGCGCGCCATCTCGCCTCTCCGTTGATAATACTTCTCGATCTCCTGTAATGCCCAGGTGAAGCCGTTGGCCAGAATCTCACCCTCGATAGGGCCAGGAGGATAGTCGCCATAGTAGTTCGGGGTTCGCAGGAACGCCTCGGAGGACCGCTCGACCGCCGTGGTCAGCGCCTCCAGGTCAGTTCGTGTCGCCTGGGCCACCTCATCCCATGTCAGGCTGGCCTGCCTGGCAAGCTCGTCGCGGTTGAGCGCGTCGAAGTCTACCTCGCGTGGCGGCTCCTCGTCTCGCGCATAAAACCCCATGCGCTCGACCATGTAGCGCATCCAGAAGCCGGTGAGGGCCACCAGCTCTTTGGCCGAATAGTCGTCATCCTTTCTGCCGCCAGCGTCGGCTCGTTCATTCGCGCTCCGGCTCGCCAGAAAATCGTCGAGCGCCTCACCCGTCTGTACAAACGCCACCAGCAGTTCCGCTTTCCTCGCCATACATACCTCCCATCAAACCAGTCTATCCGTTCGAGCTATCATCAGTGTACAGCGGCCAAGCAGACATCTCCTGTCATATTTGGCCGCCGCCCTGGTACATACCAATCACTCCTGTGCTAACATGCTTGTGCGGAAAAGCGTCTCCCAAGTCTTCCAAGGATATCTGACATGAGCAGCAACTACGGCAGCTACGAGGCCCGCATTGGCGCGCTGGCCAGCGGCGAGAAGATTGACCTGCGCAGCGACACCGTGACCCATCCCTCGCCCAACATGCGCGAGGCGATGTATCGCGCGGAGGTCGGCGACGATGTCTATGGCGAGGATCCGACCGTCAACCAGCTGGAAGAACTGGCGGCGGCGATGTTGGGCAAAGAGGCGGGTCTCTTCGTCGTCTCAGGCACGATGGGCAACGCTGTCGCGATGCTGACCCACTGCCGCCGGGGCGACGAGATCATCATGGGCGACCGCGCGCACACCTATCTCTACGAGGTCGGCGGCCCGGCCCGGCTGAATGGCTCGGCCACGCGCCCGGTGCCGACGCTGGCGGATGGCACGCTCGACCGCGAGCGGCTGGCGCGCGCCTTTCAGGGCGACGACATCCACGAGGCGCGCACGGGGCTGCTCTGCCTGGAAGATACGCACAATATGGTTGGCGGGCGAGTGCTCTCGCCGGAGACACTTCGCGAGCTGGCGGCTCCCGCGCGGGCACGTAACCTGCCGGTGCATATGGATGGCGCGCGTGTCTTCAACGCTGCTGTGGCGCTGGGCATCCCGGTGAGCGCGCTGGCGGCGGAGGTGGATAGCGTGCAATTCTGCCTCTCGAAGGGGCTCAGCGCGCCGGTTGGATCGATGGTGGTTGGGTCGCGCGCTTTTATCGACGAGGGTCGGCGCGTTCGCAAGCTGCTCGGCGGCGGCATGCGCCAGGCGGGCGTCATCGCGGCGGCGGGCGTCGTTGCGCTGAACGAGATGGTCGAGCGGTTGGCCGAGGACCATGTCAACGCGAAGAAGCTGGCCAACGGGTTGGCGGCGATTCCGGGCATCACCATCGCGCCAGAGACCATCGAGACGAACATCCTCTTCTTTGGCGTGCGCGGCGAGGATGGCCAGGCGGGCGATGTGACGCCACTGGTGACGGCGGCGGCGCAGGCGGGTGTGCTGCTCTCCGGCGGCGACGATGGCCGCATCCGCGCGGTGACGCACTACGGCATCTCCGAGGCGGATATTGAGCGCTCGCTCGCGGTGCTGGCCGAGGCGATGGAAGGATTGCAAGCGCCAGTCGGAGCGTAGAAGGTATCACCATGGCTGATACCAATTCCGGCTGGGTTGTTGTATTTGTGGAGCGTGC
Source organism: uncultured Chloroflexia bacterium (assembly GCA_963718915.1). Lineage (GTDB taxonomy): Bacteria > Chloroflexota > Ktedonobacteria > Ktedonobacterales > JADMIN01 > DAHUXT01. The sequence goes on from CAVRAI010000003.1 coordinate 62,065, forward strand.
CGGAGCCTAAAGGCCCCGGCGAATGGGCCAGAGCGGGATGGAAATTCGCCGTAGCGTTCACGCTACGGCCTGCCTTCGTATGACAACAGTCCAATCGGATGTAGTATTATCAGTCCGCCATTCATGCCGTGAAGGCGGTTCAGACCTTACCGTGCTCAGATTCAGAGCATGACAAACGCGCCGGACGACGTGAATGTCATCCAGCGCGCGAGTATCGCCAAGAATGCGACGAGTAGAGGCTTCGCCTAGTAGGCTGGCTGCACTGGGCCGCCCGACCACTTCTCAGCCAGGTTGCCGACGATGGGCAGCTTGGTGTACTTGCCGGTAAACCCAGAGACCATGCCCCAGATCACCAGGCCCAGGAAGCCAATCGCGCCAACGAAGTAGAGGCAGCTTAGCAGGCAGCCAATCAGGCCACCACCAGTGGCAAGAAGGCCCGTACTTCCTGCGGCGGAGTCGGCCGCGGTGCTACCAACGAGAATCACACCCTGGATGATGAAGAGGACGATGAAGAAGACCACGTACGCGGCGCCCAACAGGATCGACTGCATCGCGTGGAACTTCACGAAGCGGTTGTTCTTCTCGATGAGGAAGAAGATCAACGGCAGGATTGGCGAGAAGAAATAGCCCAGACCCGCCGCGATATGCGCCTCCATCCCCATCGAGGTTGGACCCCACTTGGCTCCGGCGCTCTGTGCCTGCATCGGTGGCTGCATCGGCGGCTGCCCATAAGGTGGCTGATCACCCATGTGATGTGTTCCCTTCCTAGCGGAAATATCTACTCCGCTACGCTAAAACAAGCCATCAAGAGTGGCCATGACCGAACGCAAACACAGGCCGAAAGTGAGAAAATGGACGAATGCGGCTCGCAAGAGACGTTGGCCGGTGCGTCCACCTCGACTGGAGGTCTGGTCTGGCCAGCAAAGACATACCAGTGAACCTGGTGTGCCTAGAGTGACATCGCTCCCGACCAAAACCGGGAGCTTCCTGGGGTCGTGCCCCACGCCATGATGCCTCAGGGCGAGAGCCTAAACTCACAAGCAGTGTAACTGATGTTTAAGTTCTTGTCTACTGTGTGTTTTCCACAACCGCCCTACGAATCCGCGTTTCGACAACCGACCTGGTATTGAGCGCGCATCGTTCAAAGGGCACGAACATTTTGGGGGTTCGCAGATGGCGCCCGCGTGTCACTGGATGCCCTGCCATTTGGGCTAGTCCGCTGCCTGCGCCACGCGACGTGGCGTCATTCGCGCCATTCGCGCGCGGGGTCGCTATGGCTTATAATGAACGGTGCAGTCTTGTGATACATCATCCGTAATACCATACACCCGGAGACGCACCCATTCGCTGGCTCCGGATGCGCAAGAAGGAGCCATCGTTATGAGCGACAGGGATCCCGTTCTGGTCAGCGCGGTACGTACCCCCACGGGTCGTTTTCTCGGCGGACTCGCCAGCCTTCAGGCCACCGAGCTTGGCGCGCGGGCGATTCGCGCGGCCATCGAACGCGCGGGCAACTTCCCGGTGGATGAAATAGACGAAGTCATCATGGGCAACGTCGTCACCGCTGGCGAGGGGCAGGCTCCCGCGCGGCAGGCGGGTATTGGCGGCGGCGTTCCCGTGGATATTCCCGCCGTCACCGTCAACAAGGTCTGCGGCTCGGGCCTCAAAGCGGTGATGCTCGCCGCCCAGGCCATCAAAGCGGGCGACGGCAACCTCTATATCGCGGGCGGCATGGAAAGCATGAGCAACGCGCCCTATCTGCTGCCGCAGGGCCGCACCGGCTACCGGATGGGCAACGGCGAGGTCGTGGACGCGGTCGTCAACGACGGGCTGTGGTGCGCCTTCGAGCATATCCACATGGGCGAAGAGGCGGAGATCATCGCCGACAAGTTCGACATCTCGCGTGAGGCGCAGGATCGGCTCGCCTACGAGAGCCACATGAAGGCCCAGGCAGCCACCGAGGCCGGGCGCTTCGCCGACGAGATCGTGCCCATCGAGATTGCCGACAGGAAGGGCAGTTTCACCGTGGATCGCGACGAGCCGATTCGCCCCGATACCACGCTGGCGGCGCTTGGCAAACTTGGCCCGGCGTTCCGCAAGCCAGGCGGCACTGTCACAGCGGGCAACGCGCCCGGCCTGAGCGACGGCGCATCCGCGACGGTGGTTGCCAGCGAGGAATACGCCCGCGCGCACGATCTGCCGATTCTGGCGCGCATCACCGGATACGCCGCGGCGGCCATCGAGCCGAAGTACATCTTCGCCTGCCCGCCACGCGCCGTCCATCGTCTGCTGGAGCGCACCGGCCAGAAGATGAGCGACTTCGACCTGATCGAGGTCAACGAGGCCTTCGCCGCGCAGGTGCTGGCCAACGGCAAAGAGCTGGAATGGGACTGGGCGCGTGTCAATCCCAACGGCGGCGCGATTGCCCTCGGCCATCCGATTGGGTCGAGCGGCTCGCGCGTGCTGACGACGCTGGTGCATGAGCTACGGCGGCGTGGCGGCGGGCGCGGACTGGCGACGCTCTGCCTGGGCGGCGGTGGCGCGGTCGCGATGTCGGTCGAGGTGTAGGGGCTATAATACCGTTTTGCACAATAGGAGGTGCACGCCATACTGGCTGGCGGCTGAAGCCGCGCCTAGGGGCTCCGCCGCAAAGGCCGCCTGCGCGGCCTCCAGAACATGTGTCTATGTCTGTCTCTGTCTCTGGAGCCTGCGCAGGCAGGCTTCGCGGCGGAGCGCAGCGGAGCCCTTAGCCGCGTGTTCACGCGCCAGGGCTGTCCCGACGGGCGTTTACGCCCTTCTGTAGTCTCTACCCCGGCCTTTCAAGGCCGGGATGGTACATCGAATTGCCTCAACGAGGAGGGCGAGATCGAGATGCTCGAACAGAAGCGGCGCGCAACGCCGAAGCCGAAAAGCAATGGACGAGGCAAAGCGGCGGACAATTCCCCCGCCGGAACGCTCTACGCCGCCGCCGCACTGCAACGGGTGAGCGAGGCCGAGCGCGCGTGGGAGTCGGGTCCGGTAGCCGAGGCCACCGCCCGCATGCCTGAACGCACCGCCGAGACGACCACCCAGTCGGGCATGCCCATCAACCGGCTCTATACGCCCGAAGATGGCGCGCGCCTTGACTATATGCGCGATCTGGGCTTCCCCGGCGAGTATCCCTATACTCGCGGCGCGCAGCCGACCATGTACCGCGCCAAGCCGTGGACGATGCGCATGTTCGCGGGGTTTGGCACGGCGGAGGAAACCAACGCCCGCTTCAAGTATCTGCTGGCGCAGGGCCAGACCGGCCTCTCGGTCGCCTTCGATATGGCCACGCTCTACGGCTACGACCACGATCACCCGATGGCGCTGGGCGAATTCGGCAAGTGCGGCGTCGCCGTCTCATCGCTGGCCGATATGGAGGTTCTCTTCCAGGACATCCCGCTGGACAAAGTCACCACCTCGATGACGATCAACAGCCCGGCGTCGGCGATCTGGGCGATGTATATCGCGGCGGCGGAGAAGCAGGGTGTCCCGATGGCGAAGCTTGGCGGCACGCTGCAGAACGATATCCTGAAGGAGTACATCGCCCAGAAGGAGTTCCTCTTCCCGCCGGAGCCGTCGCTGCGGCTGGTGGTGGACACCATCGAGTTCGGCACGCGCAATATGCCGCGCTGGAACACGATCAGCATCAGCGGCTACCACATCCGCGAGGCGGGCGCCACCGCCGTGCAGGAACTGGCCTTCACCCTGGCGGATGGGCTGGCCTATGCCGACGCGACACTGGAGCGTGGCCTCGCTATTGACGAGTTCGCACCGCGACTCTCATTCTTCTTCGATGTCCATAATGACTTCTTCGAGGAGATCGCCAAGTTCCGCGCGGCGCGGCGTATCTGGGCGCGCGAGATGCGCGAGCGCTACGGCGCGCAAGATCCGCGCTCGTGGACGTTGCGCACCCATGCGCAGACGGCGGGCGTCTCGCTGACGGCGCAACAGCCGGAGATCAACGTCGCCCGCGTCACGATTCAGGCGCTGGCGGCGGTGCTCGGCGGCACGAACTCGCTCCACACCAACTCGCTGGACGAGGCGCTGGCGCTGCCCACCGAGGCGGCGGCGCTGACGGCGCTGCGCACGCAGCAACTCATCGCCCACGAGAGCGGCGTGACGAATACCGTTGACCCGCTTGGTGGCTCGTTCTTCATCGAGGCGCTTACCGACGAGACCGAGCGCCAGGCGGTCCACTATATCGAGCAAATCCGCGAGTTAGGCGGCGTGCTGGAGTGCATCCGCAATGGCTTCTGCCAGCGCGAGATCGCCGAGGCATCGTACCGCTTCCAGCAGGAGGTCGAGGCGAAGGAGCGCATCATCGTCGGCGTCAACGAGTATGTGATGGACGACGAGGCGGTGAAGGTGCCGACCCTCTATGTCGATCCCGCCAAGGAGCGCATCCACCTGGAGCGGCTGGAGCGGGTGCGGCGCGAGCGCGATAGCGAGAAGGCGACGGCGGCGCTGGCGGCGCTGGAACAGGCGGCGCGTGGCACGGAGAACACCATGCCCTACCTGCTCGACTGTGCGCGGGCCTACTGCACGCTGGGCGAGATGATGGGCGTCTTCCGCACTGTCTACGGCGACTATACCGAGGCCGTCGTCTATTAACCCACTGAGCCTCTCCACGGCGGCCCTTTCTCTACAATGGGGAAGGGTCGCTTTTCATCTTTCTTCGGCCAGGAGACCTCTGCCTTTCAGGCATGGGGAGGAATGGCCGTCTCCTTTCGTGCTACTCGTGCTACGCGCGTGGCGTTTTCACACACTATGCGTTATATTGTGAACATGAGACAGAAACGCGCTTACCGTTATCGCTGCTATCCAACCGCCACGCAAGCCGCCGTGCTGGCGCGGACGTTCGGGTGCGCGCGCTATGTCTACAACTGGGCTTTGCGGGTGCGCACGGATGCCTACTATGAACGTCAGGAACGGGTGAGCTACGCCGATACCTCCGCTGCGCTGACCACGCTCAAGCAGCAGCCCGCTACCACCTGGCTCAATGAGGTGTCCAGTGTGCCGACACAGCAGGCATTGCGCCATCTGGATACGGCTTTTCGTAACTTCTTTGAAGGCAGAGCCAAGTACCCGCACTTCCATAAGAAGCGCGGCAAACAATCGGCGGAGTACACCACGTCCGCCTTCCGCTGGAATGCCGCGACCCGTACCCTGACCCTCGCCAAGATGACGACACCGCTGCACATTCACTGGTCGCGGCCCCTGCCTGCCCTGCCCGATGGCGCACAGCCCACCACGGTCACGATCAGCCGTGATACGGCTGGGCGCTACTTCGTGAGCATCCTGCTTGAAGAGGAGATTGCTCTCCTGCCTGAAACGAGCGGACAGGTGGGCATTGACCTTGGATTGCATGATATGGTCGTGCTGGATAGTGGCGAGAAGGTCGGCAACCCCCGCTTCTTTCAGGCGGATGAAAGGAAGCTGGCGAAAGCGCAGCGGCGTCTCGCCAAGAAACAGCGCGGTTCCAAGAATCGCGACAAGGCCCGCCGCAAGGTCGCCCGCATCCATGCCCGGATTGCCGACCGTCGCCGTGATTTCACCCACAAGCTCTCGACCCGCATCATTCGTGAGAACCAAACGATTTGCGTAGAGAGTCTGCGGGTGAAGGCGATGGGCAAGCATCCAACGCTGGCGCAAGCGATTCACGATGTCGGCTGGGGCGAGTTCGTCCGCGAGTTGGAGTACAAGGCCACCTGGTATGGACGCACCCTCGTCAGAATTGACAAGTGGTATCCCAGTTCCAAACGCTGCCATGCCTGCGGCCATGTGCTCGACTCCTTGACGCTCGCCATTCGCCACTGGACATGCCCGGAATGTGGCAGTGTCCATGACCGCGACGTAAACGCCGCACAGAACATTTTGGCCGCTGGGCTAGCGGTCTCAGCCTGTGGAGAAGCTGTAAGACCGGGACGGGTTCGCCCAACCACGGCAGGCTTCCGTGAAGCAGGAATCCCCCGGCTTTAGCCGTGGGGAGTGTCAATTGCCCTCTTTTGCCTGCAATAAATCACAAAAATCAAAAAACTAAAGCCGCTTGAATTCAGTGTAGATCGCCATCTTCGGTCAATTGGTCGAATGATTTCAACAAATATCATGTTACGAATCGTTTGCCAGCACGTTGCTTTCCATAGCAGAGTGTCCGATGGCTAACACGCAACCTTCCGCGATGTCACGAATTCTAATCACCCCGTTAGCCATCCCGCCGCACTCATAGCACATCGAGTAACACCAGATGTGGTGGGTAGTTCGTGGAGGCAACATGCGTATGCGCAAAGACACTGGCTCGAAGTTGCGCCAGGGGGCTGGCGGAAAAGTGAACACCCGACTTTTACGTTGGGGAATGATTATCACGACCATGCTCGGCGTGGTTGCATTATCGATTGGCGGAATCTTCACCGTCGTGGAGCGTGCGGGCGCGACAGATGATGTCTGTGCGAGCGGCTGCCCGTTTACATCTATTCAGGCCGCCATCAACGCCGCCTCTTCTGGTGGCACGGTGACGGTAGGCTCTGGTACTTATAATGAAGCGATCACGATCAACAAGCCACTCTCGCTCGTTGGGGCAAACGTCGGCGTAGACCCGGTCACCACCGCGCGCGGCGCCGAAAGCATCATTGACGCCACGGGACATGCGGTCGCGGTGACCGTCACTGCCGCGAACGTGACGATCAATGGCTTCACGATCTCTGGCGCGCATGGCACGAATGCTCCTTCCTATATCACGAGCGCGGGCATCACCGGGCCAAGCGGTGTTGACGGTCTGCAAATCGTCAACAACATCATCACGGACAATTACAACGGCATCTGGGAACTGGGCGGCACGACACTCACCATTGCCCAGAACATCATCCGTGATAATAGCGCCGCGCAGTTCGGTGGCTCCTGCTTTGGCGGCAGGCCATATTGCAACGGCATCTTCATCGGCGCGCACTTCACCTCGTTGAACATTACCGGCAACACGATTGATGAGTCGGGCCTGCCGGGCAGCTTCTCCACTCACTTCCAGCGCGCGATGAGCATCAATCCCTCGCCACAGGGAACCCTCACGGTGACGGGCAATACCCTCTACAACTCATCCACACTGGGGAACGTCACCGGAACGTTCAGCCAACAACAATATCTCGGGTGACTTTGGCATTCGCATGATTGGCGGTGTCAGCACCTTTACCATCGCCGCGAACACATTCTCCGGGCTGTTCTCGAACGCGATTGTCTCGCACGTGAGCAACAACTCGAACCTGACGATTGTCTCGAACACGGTGACGCAGGATATCGGTGATATTCAGTACGCCGCGGGCTGGGTCTACGGCGGATCAGATAACGCCACCTTTGATCTTGACAAGCTGACCGGAACCAACAGCATCAGCGGCAATACGATCACGTTCTCCGGCAGCAACGCCTACCCGAGCGCTTCCGTCGAGGCTATCCGCCTGCGCTCGGGAGCAACCGGCACATTCAGCATCAACAGCAACACGTTTGATGGTGGCGGTGTGGGCGGTCCCGATACCACCGCACTGATGCTCGATAGTGGCGTCGCGCTTGGCGCGAACTCGGTCAACGGCAACCTCTTCCGCCGCTTTACCAACGGCGTGAACGACTCCACCGCCGCGACCTATACCTTCGGCGTCAACAACTGCATCACGGGCAATAGCTCGTACGGCTTCTCCGCCAGCGGCGGCGCGGTCAACGCGCAGCATAACTGGTGGGGTTCGGCCAACGGCCCCAGCCTGACCGGCCCCGGCACCACCATCGGCTATGGCAACCCGGTCACAGCCGCCGTGGACGCTTCGAGCTTCCTGACGTCCACACCAAATTCGGCCTGTGGCGGGCCAGTGGCGTCGAACGTGCAGAGCAGTGTGAATCCGCTGCCGCTCGGTGTTGCCTTCAACCTGACGGCGACGCTGGACACGACGACCACCAGCAACTCGCCCGTTCATATGGGCTACTACACGCTGGACGGCGGCTCCCCAACATACGATGACCACCACCAGCGGTACCTATGACAGCAGCAATTCGGTGGATGTCACCGCGTCACTGGCGGCCTTCAACTCCGTTGGCAGCCATACACTGTGCGTCTACGGCGTGGATGTCTACATCCAGACAGGCGACCCCGTCTGCATCACGCTCGACGTGACCACCGCCGACACGACCACGACCGTCACCAGCAGCGACAATCCCTCGCTGGCCGGGCATAGCGTGACCTTCACGATCACGGTGGCAGGCACGGCGGGCACGCCAACTGGCACGGTCACACTCAAAGATGGCTCGAATACGCTCGCGGGTCCGCTGGCGCTCGATGGCTCCGGCCAGGCGACCTACACGACCTCCGCGCTGGCGGTGGGCACTCATCTGATTACCGCCGAATACCCCGGCGATAGCAGCGGCTCCCCCATCTTCGCGGCGTCAACCTCGTCCACGCTCAATCAGGTGGTCAACCTGGTCAGCACGACGACGACGGTGACCACATCGCCCAATCCGTCGGTCAGCGGCCAGACAGTGACGTTCTCTGTGACGGTCAACGCCGCCGATAGCTCGACGCCGACTGGCACCGTGGTGATCAAAGATGGCGTGAACGTGCTCGGCGCGGTTACCCTGAGCGGTGGCACGGGAACCTTCAGCAGCTCGTCGCTCAGCGTCGGCACGCATAACATCACTGCCGCGTACGGCGGCGACAGCACACACGATCTGTCGAGCGGCGCGACGACCCAGACGGTGAACGCGACACCCGCGGTGCCAACCGGCGCGAAGAACGCCTACATCCGCATCGTGCAGGCGAGTGAAGAGTATACGACCAGCGATATTGGCATCGATGGCAACATCACCTTCCCGAATGTGGCGGCCTGCACGGCCCAGGCGTACTATCCCATCGCGGCGGGCAACCACACCTTCACGGTGAACAATCCCAGCGGTGGCTCGACCGTCATCACCCAGGCCGTCAGCCTGACCGCGGGCCAGTACTACACGATTGCGGTGGTGGGCAGCACTGTCCACTCTGTGACTCCGGCGCTGTGGGTCTTCCAGGATGACAACAGTGTCACGCCCAATCACGCCAAGGTGCGCGTCTACCATCTCTCCGACACGTTGGGGCCGGTGCAGGTGAATCAGGGGAGCAATGTCATCGCGGCGAGCCTGACCTTCACCAACGCAACGGGCTACAACAGCTATAGCCCCGGCTCGGTGGCATACAGCTTCCAGCCGACCAGTGGCCCGGCGATCAACGATACGCTCAATGTCGCGGCGAATCAGGTGTACAGCGTCTTCCTGATGTGCAACGGACAGGTGACGAACACTGCGGCGACAGGCATACCGACTGGATTGCCACAGACTGGCTACGGGCAACAGCCCTGGCTGAACGCGCAGATCATCAGAGTCCTGCTGCTTGTGGGCACGGTTCTGCTGGTGATCGGTCTCGGCGGCCTCGGCTCCTACTTCATCATCGGACGCCGCCGCGAAGCGCTTCAGTAGCGGACATCGCGCACGGCGAGCCACTAGCGGGCGGGAGTTGGCAGAGACGCCAGCTTCCGCCCTATTCTTCCCTGGCAAGGGCAGCTATACCAATTTCCACTGGGTTGTTGGTGTTTTGCGAGCGCTGGCCGTAGCGTTGACGCTACGGCGAATTTCCTGGTCTATTCGCCGGGGCCTTCAGGCTCCGGTACCCCTCCAGAAGTGAAGCAACGAAAAGGCGGTGAACGGAGATGCGATCACGGCGAATGCTGGGAATAGTGGCGCTCATCGTGGCGCTGATTGGCGCCAGTGTCGTCTCCGTCGCGCTCTGGAATCTGCACGAGCAACAGGCCGCGACCGGTAGCGTCTCCGCCGCCAGAGCCACGCCGCGCCCGACCGCGACCACCTGGACCGATCAGCGCACGCAACAGCTCACCCAGTACGCGCCCACCCGCCTCACGATCCCCAGCATCCACCTCGACGTTGAGATCATCGGCGTCGGCGTGACCGCGGCGGGCGCGATGGATGCGCCCCGTTGCAATGCCAATAGCGACCCTATCTGCAACGAGGTCTACTGGTTCAACGGCGGCTATCTGCCGGGCGAGACTGGCAACGCGGTCATCGCCGGGCATGTCAACCGTCCCGATCTCTCACCCGCGCCATTCTGGAATCTCCATCTGGTGAAGAGAGGCGACAAGATTATCGTGCAACCGACCACTGGCCCGGCGCTGACCTTTGTCGTCACCTCCGTCACCTGGATTTCAGCCTATGCGCATGGCAGCGGCGATACGACGCTTGGCGAGGTCTTCGGCCCATCCACCACCCGCAACCTCAACCTGCTGACGTGCATCGGCGACTGGGATGGCCATACCTTCGATCACCGTCTCTTTGTGCAGGCGCAGCTACAAGGGCCAAACCCCTTCCCGCAGGCGTAGACGAGATTGGGCAAAAAAACGACGAGAGGCAATCGCTGCCTCCCGCCGCATGAGCTCACCGCCCGCGAAACCGCGCTAACTCTCCTCTTCAGGGCCATCCGAATCATTAGCTGGGGCATCATCGCCACGGAACGCATTGGCGGCGTCGCTGCCAAGCAGGTCTGCCCCGCTGAGCGAGCCACGTGGCGCGGGCCGGTCGGCGTTATCGGGGGCGCCGCTACCGGGCCAAAGGGGGCGCGAAGGGCCAGCCGGGCGCAGGGAGAACCCACCGCTGTCCTGTTCGTCTGATGGGACATCGTCGGTTCCATCGGGCGCCGGGTGTTGCGCCGAGGACTGCTGCGCCATATCACTGCTCTTTTGAACCGTATCCAGCGCCGTGAGTGTCCAGGCAATGCCGGTATCGGCGTTGCGCACCGTGCGCGAGAGCACGCCAAGCTCCTGCGCGAATGCCGCGACCGCGCGTTCCTGCTGATTCAGTTCCTCGCCAATTTGCAGCAGCAGATGCCACACCTCGACCAGTTCCACCGGGAGCTCGTCGCCCGTTGCAAGCGCCCGACCGTTCGCGCCGTTCGCGCCGTTCGCGCCATTGTGCTCCGCTCGGCCGACTCTCATCGGCGGACTGGCTGGAGTCCATCGTGGGCAGGGGCATGGTCAGCGGCGCGATATTGGCCTCGGCGGGCGTGGCGGGCGCAAGCGTCTCAAATTCATGCGTCAGACCTGGCTCGACGCCGATGCCCAGCCCCTTGAGCGCGGGATCGCCGCCTTCGTGTGGGTCCGCCGTCTGGGTAATCTGTGGTGGCAGCACCACGGCCATCATGCGCCGGGCTTTCCCCAGCAACTCCAGCTCCTTCTGCAGCGACGCCTGCAACGACTCCGCGCGCGAGATCAGCGCGCCAGCCTGTCGCCGCGCCGCGACGAACTCGTCCGATGCGTTGGTCAGACCATCGCGGCTATGGGCAACGCCCGCCGAGACACGCCCAAGCTGTTCTTGCAGGCGCGCAAGGCGGCGGTTGTAGTTGTCGGCGATGCGGGTGACCATCACCGAGACATTGTCGAACGGCGTATCGGTCTTGATGGTATGTACCGGAGTAATCGTATCGTTCACATTCAGCCGATTCAGGCCTTCGGTGATCGGCAACACCGCGCCGGTCATTCGGGCGTTTTCCTGCTGCACCTGCACCATCGAGTCGAAGGTATCGAGCAGCAGATTCAGGCTGTTCTCCACCACCTCCAGATCGCCGGGCGCCACTGGTACGCGCACGGTATAGTCGCCGGTAATCGCCTGCGCAATCGCCACCTGAATGCCGCCGATGCTGCCGTCGAGCTGCTCCTGACGCTCGCGCTCATGCGTCTTCATCTGCTGGAACTGCGCCTGCCGAAATTCGAGATCCTGCGCGTGCTGGGCAGTGACCGCCGTCGCGTAGATGAAATGCGAGAGCAGCCACGAGAGGATGGCCGTCAGCGCCAGCGGACTGAGGGTATAGAGCACGACCACATAGATCTGCGGCCCCGAGACATCGTTGTTGAAGGCGATCAACAGCAGCATCGCCCCGGTCAGCGCAAGCGACGCCCCCACGACGATCACCGTCACCTCGGGAGTCAGCAGCAGGCCGGATTCAAGCATGACCGCCAGGAAGAAGAGCGCAATGTGGCCCGTGGCCTCGGCGCTGCCCGTAAACATGGCGGCGAAGACCTGAGCGGTGATGGCAAACCCGCCGCCGAAGACCAACATATAAGCGGCGAAGTGATCGTTCTTCAGCACATTGCCAACGACCAGCGCGGCCAGATAGACCGCCAGCGAGCCGAGCATAATCGGGAAGATAAGGCCGGGTTTATCATGGTAACCAAACGAGACGGCCGCTGTGATGAGCAGTTGCACGATGATGAGCGTATTGATGAGCTTATGGCGCTGCTCCTCGCGCTCGTCCATCACATTGATCGTCTGGTCGATCACCGCCGAGAGCGCCAGACGCGGCTCCGCTGGAACCGCTTCCTCGCGGATTGGCCGGGTCAATTTGGGGTTCTCGCGCGGCGTGAATGCGCCGTTCTCTGCTCCTTCAGCGGCCATCCGGTTATCTGGCGATGAATTACTCCGGCGCAACCATTGTGGTGTCCGGCGCGAAGGCCTGGGTTCCTTGTTCATCATATCGTATGCCGTTTCTATCGCGCTTCTCGCGCGCACGCGAAAGCACACCCACCCACCTCATCCCCAGAAGACTGAGGTGGCGCATTGTCTGAAACAGTCTCTGGCGCGTCGATCTGGAAAGGCTATCGTATCGTCGCTAGCCTCTGCCATCCCACGCCTAAAAAAACCAGACGGGCGGCATCCAGCCAGCAAGCGCCATCAGGCACTGTATTTTAGGCGAGCGCGCGGTATCTGGCAAGGGGCAATAGGGCAGAAGTCGTGCCAGCCCGCATCGCGCCCACAACACAAGAAATAGCGCCGACTGGTACTTGTGTCAGGGGGTATCGCCCTGGCAGGGCGCCCGGCTCCTCGCCCAGCTCCTCGCTCGGCTCCTGGCTGGCGGATGAACCGAACGGTGTGTGCGGGTGGGCAGGGCGCGGTGGTTCTGTTATAATGAACTTTGGGCTACCGTGCGCCCCGCGTTACAGCGCCCGCACGGCTCCGCCACAGATACACATGCTCATTCAACACCGTCGGCGCGCAATGTCCCCCTGGCGCGTAGCAGTTGCCCGGCCAGGCGCATGAACACGAAGACGCGCCGGTGCAGAAGGGATTGCCTTCATCATGAGTACAGATAATGCCAATCGCCCCGCGTCGGGCAGTGGTGTCCCGCGTGGTATCACCGTCCAGATGCTGGACCAGAGCACCAAACGGCGCACCGGCGAGTATGTTCCCGGCAGCCAGGAGGGGCAGGTGGCGCTGACCAGCGTCGCCGATATGCTCAAATGGGCGCAGAACTACGCGCGCAGTCGCTCGATCTGGCCGCTGGGCTACGGCCTGGCCTGCTGCGCCATCGAGATGATGGCCGCCGCGCAGAGCCACTACGACCTCTCGCGCTGGGGATCCGAGGTTTTCCGCTCCAGCCCGCGCCAGGCCGACCTGATGATCGTCGCGGGCACCGTCTGCATCAAGATGGGGCCGCGCCTCGTCCGCCTGTGGGAGCAGATGCCTGATCCCAAGTGGGTGCTCTCGCTCGGCCAGTGCGCCACGTCTGGCGGCGAGTTCTATGATAGCTATTACACTGTGCAGGGCGTGGATACGCTCGTGCCGGTCGATATCTACGTGCCAGGCTGCCCGCCCCGACCAGAGGCGCTGATCGAGGGCATTCTCAAGTTGCGCGAGAAGATTGAGAAGCAGGGTCTGAAGATTCGCGGCGAAGACTAAATAAGGAGCAAACGATGCGCGGAATACTTCAGGGTCTGGGCCTGACCTTGAGCCACGTGACCCGGCCCAAGGTCACCCGGCTGTATCCCTACGAGAAGCGCAAGCTGCCGCCGCGCAGTCGCGGCCTGATCCAGCTGATCCAGGAGGATGGGCAGGCAACGCCGTTCAATCTGAAGTGTGAGGCGTGCCTGCTCTGTGAGAAGGCCTGTCCGCCACGCGCCATCACCATCGAGGCGCGGCCCACGTTGCGCTTCCGCCGCCGACCCTACTTCTCGCCGACATCGGTGGCCGGCTATTACACGCCGCGCATCTCCGAGTACGCTGTCAACTATCCTAACCGGCCGTTCTCGCCGCCCGTGCTGACGCCCGTCACCACCGAACTGGAGCAGCCAGCGGATCTTGCCAGGGCCGACGAAATTCTCGACCGCGCGCCCTTCGACGCCTGGGATCTGACGGCGCTGCTCGACGAGCTGATGGACGCCTATGACGGGATGCCGCAGGCTGTGGCGTGGCGTGTGGTGGAGCGACGCGGCGTCGATATGAGCGATATCTTCGGCATTGTGACCGCCAGCGAGCGCTTCAAGCCTGCCGCCGCCGCCACACCAGGTGTGCTACGCACCGACGGAGCCGAACGCGGCCCCTCGGCGGCGACGCGCGGCAAGTATGGCAGCATCAACCATCGGAGGGCGCAGCGTGCCTGAGACGCAATCGTATTTGCTGACAACATCCGGCCCGGCGCTGACGAGCTTTGACGCCTACGCGCAGCAGGGCGGATTCACCGGACTTCGCCAGGCGCTGACGAATATGACGCCAGCGCAGGTACTGGGCGAGTTGCGTACCGCTGGCCTGCGCGGACGCGGCGGCGCTGGCGTGCTGACGGCGGAGAAGCTCAAGCTGGTGGCTCAGGCGGTGGCCGACGAGAAATATCTTGTCTGCAACGCCTACGATGCCGATATGCGATCTGCGGCGGCGAGCAGCCTGCTGGAACGCAACCCCTTCCTCGTCATCGAGGGCGTCGCGCTGGCCGCCTATGCCATCGGCGCCACCGAGGCCTACCTCTACGTCCGCAGCAGCCGCACCGCCGCCGCCGAGAGTATTCGCGCGGCGCTCACCAGCGCCCAGGAGCGCAATGCGCTGGGGCGGGGCATCTTTGGCTCGCAGACCGACCTGAATATCACGCTGGTCGGGGTCGAGCGCGGCTTCATGGCAGGCGAGGAATCGTCCCTGCTCGAAATCATCAAGGGTCGCCCGATGAAGGCGCAGCAGCGTCCGCCGTATCCGACCGAGTACGGGTTGCAGGGCCAGCCCACCGTCGTGCAGAACGTCGAGACGCTGGCGAATCTGCCGGTGATTGTAGCGCGCGGCGGCGACGCCTTCCGTAAGCTGGGCACCGAGGGCAGCCCTGGCACGAAGCTGCTGACGGTTATCTGGCCAGGCTCGCCACAGGGGGTCATCGTCGAAGCTCCCTTTGGCACGAAGATTCGCGATGTGCTGGCGAAGGCTGGCGCGCCGGTCAATGAGAGCACGACACGCGCGGTGGTCGTCGGCGGCGGCGAGGGTGGCGCATTGCCGCTCAGCCTGCTGGATACGCCCTACGACTATGAGCCACTGGAAGAGGTCGGCGTCATCGTCGGCTCTAGCATCATCGAGTTGCTCCCCGCGGACACCTGCATGGTGCGCTGGGCCACTGAGCGCTCGAACACGCTGGCCCGCGAGTCCTGTGGCAAGTGCGTGCCGTGTCGGGTGGGCGTCAAGCGCATCGGCGGCACGCTCGAAGGCATCATCAGCAGCCTGGGCACGCAAGACGATCTGGCGCTGCTGACCGAGTTCGCGCAGTATGTGCCCGATGGCTCGCTCTGTGGTTTCGGCGTCAACGCCGTTAAGCCGCTGACGACGGCGATGAAATACTTCGCCGACGACTTCACCGCTCATCTCGATGGCACATGCCCGACTGGCGTCTGCGAGCCGGTGCGCGCGCATCGCTACGCGACCAAGCATGTGCTTTAGGCATCTTGAGGCAATCTGGGAAGAGGCATTCTATGGCAGTCACGATTCGTGAAGATTCCGCCGCAACGCCAGGCGGGCAGCCGTTCGAACGGAACGACCATGGCCAGCCATCCTTCACGCTGACCATCGATGGCCGCCCGATGCGCGCCTACGAGGGGCAGACTATTCTCAGCGTTGCGGTGGATAACGGGATTCTCGATATTCCGAATCTCTGTAACGATGAGAAACTGGAACCCACCTCGGCCTGCCGCATGTGTCTGGTGGAGATCGAAGGAGCGGAACGCCCGCTGCCCTCGTGCAATACACCCGCCGCGCCGGGGATGGTGGTGCGCACGAAGTCGGACCGGCTACAGAACATCCGCCGCACCAACCTGGAGATGATGCTCTCCGACCACAACGCCTATTGCCAGCCACCGTGTCAGGTCGGCTGCCCGACGCATATCGATATTCCGGGCTACCTGGAACTGATCGCGCAGGGGCAGAATCGCGAGGCGGCGCGGCTGGTGAAGGAAGTGTTGCCCTTCCCCTACATCCTCGGCCTGACCTGTCCGGCGCCCTGCCAGGATGTCTGCCGCCGCGGGCTGGTGGACGAGGAGATCGCCATCTGCCGCATGCATGGCTATGCCGCCGAACAGTGCATGGACGACCCGCCAACGCCGTGGGTACAGGAAGCCACCACCGGCAAGAAGGTCGCCGTCGTCGGCGCGGGGCCGTGTGGGCTGACCGCCGCCTACTATCTGGCGCTCAAGGGCCACTACTGCAAGGTCTATGACATGATGCCCCAGTCGGGCGGCATGCTGCGCTATGGCATCCCGGAGTATCGGCTGGAGAAGGATCAGATTGATCGTGAGTTCGAGGGCGTCTGGAAGCTCGGCGTCGACGTGCAGTACAACGTCAAGCTGGGCGAAGACTTCACGATTGACGATCTCTTCAACGAGGGCTTCGACGCGGTCTACCTCGCCATCGGCGCGTGGACCTCGAACGAGTTGGGCCTCGACGGCCAGGATTTGCCCGGCGTCATCAACGCCATCGCGTACTTGCAGGATAAGACGCGCGGCCTGACGCAGCCGGTGAACGACACCAAAGAGGTGATCGTGCTGGGCGGCGGCTTCACGACATTCGACTGCACACGCACCTCGCTCCGCCTGGGTGCGAAGGTGCACACGGTCTATCGCCGCGGACGTGGTGAGATGACGGCCACCTTCGAGGAGGTCGAGGATGGCGAGAGCGAGGGCACTGACCTGCAACTCTTCGCGTCGGCGACGAAGGTGATCCACGACGGCACGAAGGTCACTGGCCTGGAGTTCCAGCGGATGCAACTGGGCGAGCCAGACGCCACGGGCCGCCGCCGCCCGGTGCCGATCCCCGGCAGCGAATACCAGATTAGCTGCGATACGGTGATCCCAGCCTACGGGCAGAAGCCCGATAAAGCGGTGCTGCCGGAGAGTAGTGGCGTCATCTGGACGAAACATCAGACCATCGAGACCGACCCGTACAACTTCATGACGGCGCGCAAGGGCGTCTTCGCGGGCGGCGACGCAGTGATCGGCGCCTCGACGATTATCGAGTGCGTGGCGCAGGGCAAGCTGGCCTCCCGTTCGATTGACGCCTATCTGCGTAGCGAGGATATGGCGGTCGTCTCGAAGACCATCGAGGCGGAGGAGCGCAAGCCGGACCTCTTCGACATCGTGCCCTACAAGCCGGTCGAGCCGAAGGTCAAGATGCCGATGCTGCCCTATGACGAGCGGGATCGCAACTTCCGGCTGATCGAGATGGGTTACACCCAGGAGCAGGCCGAGCGCGAGGCGGGCCGCTGCTTGCAGTGCGCGTGCCCGGCGGCGGGGCAGTGCGATCTGCAAAAATACAGCATCGAGTACAACCTCGAAAACAACCGCTTCCATGATGGCGAGCCAAGCGACTACCACGACTACGAGTTCGATCTGTCGCATAGCTTCATCCTGCGCGACCCGAACAAGTGCATCAACTGCACCCAGTGCGTGCGCGTCTGCCACGACGTGATCGGCCCGAACTGCTATGGCATGTTTGGCCACGGCTTCGATACGATTGTTTCGACGCCGTTCAACGCCTCGCTGCACGAGACGGACTGTGTTTCGTGTGGCGCGTGCGTGCAGGTCTGCCCGACCGGCTCGCTGATGATGGCGGAGCGCGAGCTGGTGCGCTGGGACTTCGCGCTGGATCGCTGCATCTTCTGCGGCGACTGCGTGGAGGTCTGCCCGCACGGCGCGCTCGGCGAGACGCCCAACTTCGAGCTATCGTTCTACAACCGCTTTGGCCGCGATATCTCGATGCCGATGCAGGATGTGGCGCGCGCGCCGTCGTTCCTGGTGCGCCAGCCCGTGCCGCGCAACGAGGACGAGCGCCCCAATGGACTGAACCCGCTGGTGCGTCCGCTGCCCGCGCGCCAGATTCGCGAATAGCCTGTAGCGCAATAGAATAGGCATAGCAAGAGGGTGATCGGTGGAATGCCGGTCACCTTTTTTGTGCCTTATTGCCACTAGAAAATTCGTTCTTCGCCATGTATACTGATAGCAGGCAAACGTTCGCGAGATGGAGGGATACATGAGTCCGTTCGAGGCGATCCGGCACAGCGATGAGGATGGGCAGGAGTTTTGGTCAGCGCGCGAGCTGGCAGTTATTCTTGACTACTCCAACTGGCGCAACTTCGTGAAGGTTATAGGCAAGGCGCGTGAAGCCTGCGAGAACAGTGGTTATGCAGCTTCAGACCATTTCGTCGAAGCCGACCAAATGGTCACTCTAGGCAGTGGGGCACAACGTCAGGTTGCAGATTTCTCCTTGTCGCGCTACGCCTGTTATCTCATCGTGCAGAATGCCGACCCCGAAAAACCCATCGTCGCGCTGGGGCAGACCTACTTTGCCGCGCAGACCCGTCAGGCAGAACTGGCCGAAGACGCCGAGCGTGTCTACCTGCGCGATCAGATGAGCGAGCACAACAAGACGCTGGCCGCCTCAGCATACGAAGCCGGAGTGGTTACTCGAAGCGACTTCGCCATCTTCACCGACCACGGCTATATGGGCCTCTACAGTGGTGAGCGAGCACGCGACATCGCCGCACGCAAGGGATTGAAGCGCAGGCAGCCTATCCTCGACTGGATGAACACTGAGGAACTGGCTGATAATCTCTTCCGGCAGGTGCAGGCCGAGGCACGCATCCGTCGTGAAGGAGCCGCCAGCAAAGAGGAGGCCAACCGCATCCACCATCAGGTCGGACAGCAGGTGCGTCGCTTTATCATCGAGGAGTTAGAGGGAACGCCGCCGGAATTTCTACCGACGCCGAGCGAGAGCGTGCAGACGGTGCGCGCCCGCGAACAGCAGCGGATCCAGGCGGAACGACAGCCGTCACTCTTCCCCCACGGATGACGCATAGCCGTTGACAGGGTGGTCAGCACGTGCCAAAATCTAGGTAGATAATTACAATTACCTAGAGGTCAGAACGGATTCCATGACAACGAAACCCGAAGAGCTATCTAACGGGGATCGCGCGCGTCATCTCATTCAGGAGGTGGGCGTGCTGCGTCCGCGCGACCTGGCCGCGCATGGCATCCCTCCACGCTATGCGTCTCGCCTCGCGCGGGAAGGGCTGCTAGAGCGGGCGGATCGCGGCCTCTATGCTGTGACAGATGGTGCTATCCATGAGCATCAGACGCTGGTTGAGGTGAGCCGACGGATGCCTCACGCCGTGATCTGCTTGCTTTCTGCACTACGCTTCCATGACCTGACAACTCAAGCGCCATTCGAGGTGTGGGTAATGGTAGATGTTCACGCCTATGTGCCGCGCACGACACAACTACCAGTGCGTGTCGTTTATGCCTCGGGCAAAGCGCTTACCGAAGGTGTCGAGCAACATCTCATTATGGGCGTGCTAGTGCGTGTGACCACTCCGGCAAAGACAGTCGTGGACTGCTTCAAATACCGCTCGAAAGTTGGGCTTGATGTAGCCCTGGAGGCGCTACGTGAGACCTGGCGCGAGCGACGCGCGACGATGGACGAGTTGTGGCGCTACGCCCAAGTCTGTCGTGTCGCACAGGTTATGCGCCCGTACCTCGAATCGCTGGAGACGCTCTCATGAGCGATTCCACTGGTGGCAAAAAACCTCGTGCAATACCAACACCCAGGGATCTGCCAGCATCCATTCGTGGCAGGCTGAAGAACCAGGCGCGGGCGCGTGGTGAGGACATGCTCTATGTACTATCACGCTATGCGCTCGAGCGATTGCTCTTTCGCCTCGGACGCTCCTCATATGCTGACCAGTTCGTGGTAAAGGGCGCGCTTCTTTTCTCGCTCTGGAACGAGCACTCCCACCGCCCAACACGTGACCTGGATCTGCTCGGCTTTGGTTCTGAGGACGCCAACCGCATCCAGCTGATCTTCACCGATCTGTGCACGCTGCCCATCAGTGAGGCAGATGGTCTGATATTCCAGCAGGAATCCATACAGGTGACGCCTATTCGCGAGACGCAGGAGTATGGAGGACTGCGCGTAGCAATGTGGGCATTGCTTGGGCAAACTCGCATTCGCGTGCAGGTGGACATCGGCTTTGGTGATGTCACCACACGTGCGCGTCTATCCGCCTGAGACAGTTGTCGCGGAGAAGTACGAGGCGCTCGTGCGGTTGGGGGTAATCAACAGCCGGGTGAAAGACTTTTATGATCTGTGGACATTGGCCAGCGAACGCGCCTTCACTGGCACTATCCTCGCGACGGCGATCAGTGCGACGTTCACCCGACGTGATACGCCACTCCCGACGGCTACGCCACTCGCGCTCACTGACGACTTCATCGCTGACCCGGCAAAGCTACAACTCTGGCGCGCTTTCGTGAGCCGCAACAAACTCGATCCTGCTGCGCCTTCTCTCAACTGCTCCGCGCTTTCCTCTTGCCGCCCACACAATCACGGCTCTCTGGAGAACCATTCGATCAGCAATGGGCGCCAGGTGGTCCATGGCAACGACCGCCCCTGGCTGCAAGTGATTCCTCCGCCGATGCAAAGTAGGCAGACTCATATGTGACGAGTGATCGGTTGTATGCCAGTCACCCTCTTTTCGCGGCCAGTATACGGCATCTGCTACAATAAGGCTGGCCGTAAAGCTGAGATGCCGTGGGGCGTCATATCCAGCGGGCGAGCGTCATCGGAGCGAGGAGTAGCGCAGGCATGCAGTGGGGAACACCGCAGGGGCAGAGCGACAAAGATCGAGCGAACGGGCCCTATCAGCCATACCAGCCGTACGAGCCATACCAGCGGCCACCCGAGGATATTGATACCGCGCCAGTGATGCCCGCTATGCCTGCTATGCCATCGATGCCTGCCGCTCTAGCTGCGCCAGTCACGTCTTCAGGGCCAAAGCCTCTGCTTATAGCGCAGGATGTGGTCAAGCAGTTCAAGGTTGGTGGCGGCGGCACAGTCACCGCGCTACGGCACGTCACGCTCACCGTTGGTGAGGGGCGTATCGTCGCCATTCGCGGACGCTCCGGCGCGGGCAAAACGACCCTGCTCAACATCATCGCTGGGCTGGATTCTCCCACCAGCGGACATGTGGCGCTCTTCGGACGCGACCTCGCCACACTCAACGAACGACGACGAACGGAACTGCGGCGGCACGATCTCGGCTTCGTCTTTCAGGCGGCCCACCTGAACCCCGTTCTGACCGCGCGCGAGAACGTCGAGGTGCCACTACGGCTGGCGCGCACCGCCCGCCGGGAACGCGAGGGCCGCTCGCACGAGGCGCTGGCGCTGGTGGGGCTGGCCGAACGTGAGAAGCACCGCCCGCCCGAGCTTTCTGGTGGCGAACAGCAGCGGGTGGCCATCGCGCGGGCGCTGGTCCATGCGCCACGGCTTGTGCTGGCCGACGAGCCGACCGGCAACCTCGATAGCCATACCGGCCTCGCCATCCTCGACCTGATGCGCCGCGTCGCCCATCGCGCGGGCATCACCTTCATCGTCACCACACACGATCCGCAGGCGTCGCAGATGGCCGACGAGGTCTACGACATCAGCGACGGCGTGCTGTCACCAGGGCAACGAGATCCCCCCCCTAATGCGCCGACGACTACTGATATGGCTGATCGAACCGCTCGCGCGACACCACCTCGCCAAGCGGTTTGCGTTTCTTCTTGCCCGCGCCCGCCGCTTTGACCGGGTAGCCGAACGGCACAATCGCCAGCACGTCGAGGTTATCGGGTATGCCCAGCAGCGGCTTGACCGCATCCAGGCCATGGAAGCCCACCCAGTTCGAGGCGACGCCATGCGACCACGCCGTCAGCACCATCGACTGGATCGCGCGGCTGGCATCCGAAACAGCATAGGGGCTGTCTTCGATAACGACAACGATGGCCAGCGGCGCCTGCGGGATATATGGCCCCGTTCTGGCCAACCGCCCAAGCTGCTTCAGCGTATCTTCGTGCTGTATGACGATGAAATGCCACGGCTGACCGTTGATGCTACTGGCGGTCAGATGCGCCGACTCGACGATCTCCCGCACGACATCATCGGGAATCGGCGTATCGCGGAACTGGCGCGTCGCCAGCACAGTGCGCACAGACTCGAATGTCTCCAAAGTGGCGCCTTCCTTCACTGACAGTATCGTGACTATTTCTCCAGCGAGACCGCCGTGAATCGCTGTCGGATCGCCTGTGGCTGCTCGATCTCATCCAAGAGCGCAAAGGCGTAGTCTTCGACAGAGATATAGCTTTCGCCCTGGTCGTTGGTCAGCAGCTGGTCGCCGCCACGCCGATACTTCCCGGTACGCCGCCCTGGTTGAATCGTCCGCGAGGGGCAGAAGAACGTCCAGGTGATCGGCGCGGTGCGGTACATCACCAGTGTCTCGGCCTGAGCGTCTGCGGTTGGCCGAGCAGCTGCGGGGAAATCGGGCGCATCCTTCAATAACTGCCCCGGCGCCACCTCAAGACTGCCCGCGCCGCCGACGACGATCAGCCGCTGCTCGCCCGCGCGCCCAAAGGCTTCGATCAGCGCCTGGGTGGAGTCGATGTAGAAGGCGTGCGTGTCGAGACTCTTGCGCCCGCTGGTCGCGTTGACGACGACATCGGTATCGGCGATTGCTTCGAGAATGCTGGCAGGATCAAAGATATCCACCTGCGCCTCGGTCAGCCGTGGATGTGTAATCGGGCCATTCAGGTGGTGCGCCAGGGATTTCACGTCGTGCCCGCGCACCAGCGCCTCCAGCGTCACCCGCTGGCCAATCATGCCGCTCGCGCCAAAGAGACCAATCTTCATAGCATCTGCTCTCATTCGCTCTACATACGCTAAAGTCGCTTATCCGCACAAAGCTACACAAACGGAAGCAAGCCACTCAAACAATAGCATATCCTGTCGAATTGTTCATGCGCATCTGGAGAGCGTGGGCGTGCGAGCAGGGGCTTACCCTTCCTCGCGCTCGGCGCAGGGATAGCGAACAGTCGCGCCCGCGCCTTCTACGCCCGCCACGGCTACCAGGAGGAAGACTTACGGCTGGCGAAGGCGCTGCGATGACTTTACCTCGACCTGCGACCACCTCAAAGGGAGCGAGCTATTGGAATGCTCTGATCCCTCTCTCCTGTGGGAGAGACTGCCAGGGGCCAGCTTCGATAGCGGCGTGAGGCAGTCAGACGCGCCTACGCCCCGACGAGCATATGCGCGGATTCGCTCAGATAAGCATCTCCGCGGTTTGGAGGAACGGCCGGCCCAGCTCCTCGATGCCCAGTTCGAGGCAATACAGGCCGCTGGACACCCGTTCGAGGAAGCCCCACTCCCAGATCGCGGTCCCCTCGATGCCGGTCTGAGCGCTCAGCAGCGCGCAGTACCGGCGGGCTAGCGCCGCGGCAGCTTCCGTGGTTCCCGTAGCGAGGAGCTGCTCGCACCAGTCGCGCAGCACCACCCCCAGGTCGTAGGCGGGGTCGGCGAGGAATCCGACCGGGTCCACGAAGACGAATCCCGCCTCCGCTCCCACCCGCGGCGCGAGCACTTGCAGCGCGTTCCACGGATGGGGATCGCCGTGGACCACGACGCAGCGCTCCAAGTCGAACGCGGCCGCGCGCCGCTCGGCATACCGCAAGGCCTCGTTCACGACCCGCTCCGAACACGGATGGCCCAGGTCCTCCCACAGGCGGCTGACCATGCGGGCGAGTTGCCCTGCCTTCTCGTCGTCCGGCGTCACCACCAGACCAGCCAGGCGCGGCGCCTGCCACACCTGGCGCAGCATCTGGCATAAGAGCGCGATCTTCTGCTCTGGCAGCAAGGCGAGCGAGGCCATCGGCGGGCCAAGGGCCTCAAGGAGCATCGCCTCGCGCTCGCGGTCGTAGGCCAGCAGGCGCACATAGCCGTGCCCTTGCGCGCTGGCGAGCACGCGCAGCTCGTCGGCAAAGCCCACCTCAGGGATCGCGATCTTGAGGATGGCGTCGCCGCCCTCCGCCGTCCGCGCTCGGGCCACATACGAGCCGGTTCCGCCCGTGAGCGCCTGACCAACCGTGATCGACCACATGCGTTCCAGGTGCGCGATCACATCTGGAAGCTCGGCAAGCCACCGCTCGCCCCGTTGCCCGAGGTGCATGACTCGCTGCCGGACTAACCCCGGCACCTGCACCAACCGCCCGTCCGCGTCATCCATGACAGCATCATAGCGTACCCAGCGGCGCCACTGCCACTGCTAAATCGCTGCAACTTCCTCTGAGATGGTTCCAGATCTTGGCAAACGAAAGCCAAGCGCAGCGCTCATCCTCGCTTTGTCCCCACCTGTAATGCCCGCAGGAAGTCTACGCCCGCCTGGACGCTCTTGTTTGCCGGGGCGGCGTCCACCGCGTTGAGCAGCGCGCTGGCGACGACCGCGCCCTCGGCCATCGCGCCAATCTCGGCGACGTGCTCCGGACGCGAGACGCCGAAGCCCACCGCCAGCGGCAGATCGCTGTGGCTGCGGACGCGGGCCAGGAACGCCGCCAGATGCTCCGGCAGGCGGTCGCGCGCGCCGGTTGTGCCGCTGAGCGAGACGCAGTAGAGGAATCCGCCGGAATCTTTGGACGCCTCGGCCACCTGGGCCAACCGCTCGTCCGGGCTGGTCGGCGTCACCAGATAAATCAGCGCGATGCCGTATTGGCTGGCAGCCGATTGCAGTGGCTCAGATTCCTCCGGCGGCAGGTCGGGGACGATCAGGCCGACGATGCCCGCCTGGGCCGCCCGCTCGCAGAAAGACGCGATGCCCGCGCTGAAGATCGGATTGTAGTAGGTCATCAGCAGCAGCGGCGTCGCGATGCGCGCGTGGATGCGTCCGGCCAGCGCCAGCGCACCCTCCGGGGTCATGCCGCCTTCGAGCGCGTGGTGGCTCGCCGCCTGAATCGTCGCGCCGTCGGCCATCGGGTCGGAGAACGGCACGCCCAGCTCCAGCAGGTCCGCGCCCGCCTCGCCCAGCGCCACCGCCAGCGCCTCACTGGTCGCGGCGTCGGGATAGCCCGCCATCACGTAGGGCAGCAGCGCGGTGCGGCCGTCCTCACGCGCGCGGGCGAACGCCGCCGTTATAGCATGTACAGACATGGTCACATTCCTTCCCAAGCGTATTACGTCGCAGCCGACGACCCAGTGGAGTCAGTCTGCGTCGGCTTCCGCCGTGTCGAGGCGTGCGTGAATTTTCTCCATGGCCCTGAGCAGCGCATCCTGAAATTCATAGCGCCGCCCGTGATGTTCGCCGACGTCGGTCTCATCTTCTTCCGCTTTGCTGGCTTCATAGGCGGCCATCAGCGCCTCCAACACTCGCTCGTCTCCAAGTTCCCCCAGCGGGTGGACCGTTGAATCTTTCATCATGCGAGGGATGGCGGCATTCTGTAGTATCTCCAGCAGCGGCCCGACGGCTCGTGGATCGCCGCACTCCCCGAGCGCCAGCGTCGCATGGTACCGCATCCCCTCGGCGACGCGAGTGGAGCTATCGTTCTCCTGAATGATCTCAAACAGAAAGTCGACAATGCGTGGATCATGTGAACGCGGATAGACCATCTTTAGCCAATCGATGGCAGTATGGCGGCGCTCTGGCCGAGGATCGCGCACTATTTCGAGCAGCACCGACACAGCAGGAGCGCCAAGTTTCGAGAGCGCGAATCCCGCGCGCAGCCATCTCCAGCGTTCATTACCAAGCGCCATCTCGCTTAGCAATGGAAGTGCTCGCTCGCCATGGTGCAGCGCCAGAGTCATCAGAACGTCAGACGCGGATCGAGCGCTTTCCTCGTCTTCCCCGCTTCTCTCGCACAAAACGCGCAACCGCGTCAAAAGCTCGGTCGTCGTCAATGGACGCCAATTCACCGATAGCTCGTCTACGCGCCTTAGATGAAGGGTCATGCAGCGCCGCAAGCAACGGTTCCACTGCTCTGGTATCCTTCAAGTAGCCCAACGCAGAATATGGCGGCGACCCGTACGTCCTCATCGTCATCGCGCCGCGCCGCAAGCAGCGGTTCGACGGTGCGCTCATCCTCGATCAGACCAAGCGCGCGCGCCGCATTGACTACGCTGGTATGCCGGTCGCGCCTGATCTTCCAGCGCGGCAATGAGCAGTGGGACGGCTGCGCTGCCAGGACGTGCGAGCTTGTCATATGGGTCATTCCCTAGAGGTCTGGGATCAGGTTCCTCTGCAAGAAGCAGATCGAACACGCGCAGATCACCAAGTCGCCCAAGCGACAACATAGCCATGCGGCTCACATCTTCATCGGGATCATCCAACGCGACCAATAAGCGCCTCGCGCACCTCCTCGTTATCGAAGCTGCTACCAGCACATCCGCCGCGCCCGCGCGAATATTCTCGTCTTCCGCGTGTCGCAGTGCGTCGAGCAGCGCTGGGGCGGCTGGAGCGCCCATCTGTCGGAGAGCAGTGCTCACATGCTGGAAGACCGACATGTCCGTAGTAGACATCGCGGCAATCAGTGGAGGAATGGCGGCCTCACCGAAGAGTCGCAAGTCGTTGGCAGGCCGAGTTCGCCACCTCGTAGACCGGGCTGTCGAAGCATGCGATCAGCGGTTCGATGGCGCGCGGATCGCGCAATACGGCAAGTTGCCGTGCGATTATCTGCCCACGTACTTCTTCACCCTTGGCCTCACGCAGCAGTGTGAGGAGCGCCTGAAAGTCCCTCCTCGCCTTGCGAGCGTAATGCCCGCGTCGCCGCATGAGCTATTGCTATTCCACGCGAGAAACCCAGGAATAATAGTTTTCGCGCCGCAGTATCGCCTCTGCCGCTGCCACGATGCGCGGGTCGCGGTATCGCCTGAGCGCCTTGAGCGCAGCCTCAACCACGGGCCAATCAGGATCGGCCAATAGCGCAAGCAGTTGATCGAGCGCCTGCGGGTCCGCGTGTCTGCCAAGCCGCAACGGCGCCTTCGCGCGACGAAAGAGATCGGGGCTTCCCAACTCGTCGCGCGTTCGCGATTCGGCGGAGATGTCATCTCTCGAATGTGAATCCATATCGCCTCCTGCCCTCATATCACCTACAGTGTCACACCGAGCGCGTCGGCGACGGTGTTGATGTCTTTATCGCCCCGGCCAGAGAGATTGATGATTACCGTCATCTCGGCGGTGAACGCGCCACGCTCGCCCTGCTCCAGCACCCAGGCGACGGCGTGCGCCGACTCCAGCGCGGGAATGATGCCCTCGTCCTCGCTCAGTATCTGGAACGCTCGAAGCGCGGCGGCGTCATCGGCGGCGACATAGCTGGCGCGGCCCGTCGCCTTCAGGTAGCTATGCTCCGGCCCAACGCCGGGATAGTCTAGCCCGGCGGAGATACTGTGCGTCTCGATCACCTGCCCATGCTCATCTTGCAAGAGATAGCTCAGCGCGCCGTGGAGCACGCCCGGACGCCCGCCCACCAGCGTCGCCGCATGCGCCCCGCTGGCGATACCACGCCCGCCCGCCTCCACGCCCACCAGCCGCACCGAGGCGTCTTCCGCGAAGGGGTGGAACATGCCGATGGCGTTGCTGCCGCCGCCGACGCACGCCACCACGACATCAGGCAGCTTCCCAGCCTCAGCGAGCATCTGCGCGCGCGTCTCTTTCCCAATCACCGACTGGAAGTCGCGGACGATGCGCGGGTAGGGATGCGGCCCGACCGCCGAGCCGATGAGATAATGGGTCGTCGCGACGTTGGTCACCCAATCGCGCAGCGCCTCGTTGATGGCGTCCTTGAGCGTGCGGCTGCCCGCGCTGACGGGACGCACCTCCGCGCCGAGCAGCTTCATGCGAAAGACGTTGAGCGACTGGCGGCGGATGTCCTCCTCGCCCATGTAGACGACGCATTCGAGTCCCTGCCGGGCGCAGACGGTGGCCGTGGCGACGCCATGCTGGCCCGCGCCAGTCTCGGCGATGATGCGCCGTTTGCCCATCCGCTCTGCCAGCAGCCCCTGGCCCAGCGCGTTGTTGATCTTGTGGGCGCCGGTATGCGCCAGGTCTTCACGCTTGAGATAGACACGCGCGCCCACCCGCTCGGATAGCCGCCGCGCGAGGTAGAGCGGCGTGGGGCGTCCGGTGTAGGTGCGCTCGAGGTCGGCGAGCGTCGCGGCGAAGTCGTCGTCGGCGCGGGCGGCATCGTACGCCTGCTCCAGTTCGGCCAGCGCGGCCATCAGGCTTTCGGGGACGAAGCGCCCGCCGAAGTCGCCGTAGCGTCCGCGCGCGTCGGGGTAGACGCCGTGGCGGTAGGTGGATGGTGATGTGTTGGTGGATGGTGTTGTCATGGGTTATCGCTCCTGCGCGGGCGGTTGAAACCGCGCCTGAATGGCCTGCGGCCACGAAACCCGCCTGCGCGGGTTCAAAGAATCACTCCTCTACATCTGGCCATCGGGGACTGGTTCGCGCCACGCGCAGAAACGCGGCGATTTTGGCGAGGTCTTTGACGCCATCGGTCTCGACGCCGCTGCTGACATCCACGCCGCGCGGGGCGACCGTCGCCAGCGCATCGGCGAGATTGGCCGGTGTCAGGCCGCCCGCCAGGATGATGGGCCAGCGCCGCGCCGCCTCCGCCGCCAGTCGCCAGTCGCCGGTCTGGCCCGTTCCGCCGTAGCCGCCGTCGTACGCTGGCGTATCGAGCATCAGGATTGCCCCGGCCAGCGCATACTCGTCCAGCAGCGACAGGTCATCCATTGCATGCAGACGCAAGGCGCGCAGGACAGGCAACCCAGTCTCATGAGCCACCGCGGCGCATGTTTCTGGCGACTCATCGCCGCTAAGTTGGATGGCATCCAGCCCGACGGTCGCGGCGATCTCGGCGATACGCGCTATCGGTTCGTTGACGAAGACGCCGATGGCGAGAGCGCTGGCGGCTAAAGCCGCGCCTAAGGGACCTCGCTCGTGCTCGGCCACAAAGTCCGCCTGCGCGGACTCCACAGTATTTGAGCGCGCGACTTCAACCAACTGTCGGGCGTGGTCGGGTGTGACCTGGCGGCGGCTGGGCGCGAAGACCAGCCCGAAGGCGTCGGCGCCTGACTCGACGACGGCACGCGCCTGTTCTGCCGTCTTCAAGCCGCAGATTTTGACGTAGGGAACGCCTGTCGCGCTGAAGAATTGGGCCATTGCTCCGCCGGGAGCGCTCGATAACCCGCGCGCCAATATCTCCGGTGATTCTGAGCGCATCAACGCCTCACCTACCAGAATCGCGTCGGCGCGGAAGGCACGAGCACGGGCGGCGCCCACCACATCGCCGATGCCGCTCTCGGCGACGAAGAGTCGGCCGGCGGGAACCAGCGGGCGCAGCCGCCGCACGACATCATGGTCAACGGCGAAGGTGCGCAGATCGCGGCTGTTAACGCCGATAACACGTGCATCCGATGCCACAGCCCGTCGTGCCTCGGCAGCATTATGCGCCTCGACCAGCGCCTCCATCCCCAGCAAGCGGGTGAGCGCCAGCAGGTCCCGCAGCGTCGCGTCATCCAGCAGGGCGCAGATGAGCAGCACAGCATCAGCGCCCGCCGCGCGCGCCTCGTAGATCTGGTAGGGATCGAGCAGGAAGTCTTTACGCAACACGGGAACATCCACCGCCGCCCGCACCGCGCGCAGGTCATCGAGCGAACCACGGAAGAAGTCTGGCTCGGTCAGCACGCTGATGGCAGCAGCTCCGCCCGCCCCATAGGCTCGCGCCCGCGCCACCGGATCGAACCGCTCGGCCAGTAGCCCCTTCGAGGGCGAGGCGCGCTTCACCTCGGCAATCAGCCGGGCAGAGCCACCGGGATCGGGTTGTAGCGCCGCAGCAAATGGACGCGGGGACGGAGCAGCCAGCGCCCGCTCACGCACCACGTCGAGCGGCGTCTCGCGCATGCGTTCGAGCAGATGGCGGCGGGTCGCGGCGACGATGCGCTCCAAAAATGTAGGATCGGCCATGGCGTTACTCCGTCTCCTCCGCTGACCGAGCGAGCAGGCCATACAGGTGGCGAAGGTTGTCAGTATAAATCGTGCGCGCGCCCCAGGCGGCGTATGCGGCGGGAGGCGGGAGCGCCGCGATCTGCTCAGCCGTCTCGCCGCGCACAATCGCCTCATCCACAAGCGTTTCGATGTCGAAAAGATACTGGCGGAGCGTCGCCACATCGTCGAGCGCGCCAACCGGACCGTGACCCGGAACGACAGTCTGGATGTCGAGCGCCTCGATCCGCTCCAGGATCTCGTCCCATTGCTCCAGGTCCGCCTGCCCAAACGAGGGGTGCATCCGCACACCAAGCAGGTCGCCGAGGAAGGCGATACGCTCCGCTGGCAGGAAGAGGAAAGCGTCGCTGCTGGTATGCCCGCCGCCAAAGCTGAGCGCCTCGATAGTGCGCTCCGTGCCATGCAGGGTCAGCCGCTGCTCGAAGGTGATATCGGGCAGCCGCAACGTCAGCTCAGGAAGGGCGGCATAGAGCGCGCGATAGTCGCCCTGCAACACGCGCAGGTCGTCGGCCAGTTCGGAGGTGGCGGCGCTGGCAATCTCCGAATCCAGGCTCGCGAGATCGTCGGGGCGCTCGCGCATCCGGGCGAGTATCTCAGCGCCGCGCACGGCGATACGCTCGCGTGTCTTCTCGGTCGTGATAATGGTCGCGTCGTCGAAGACGCCGTTGCCGTGCATGTGATCCATGTGATAGTGGCTGTTGACGACATACCGCACCGGCTGGCCTGTCAGCGATTCGGCGGCGGAGCGGAGATCGCGGGCGGCGGCGGGCGTCAGGAAGGTATCGAAGACCAGTGTCCTCTCCCCCAGCGCCACGATGCCCGCGTTGCCCCACGCGCCGGTTCCGCGCGCCACAATGGCCGCCCAGACCCCCTCGGCGAGTTGCTCCAGCTGAAAGTATGGTGATGTCGGTAGTACGTTGGATGAATCAGATGATGGTGGCATTGCACGTTTCCTCATAAATTGCGGACGGTTCATGTTGTTCTAGTAGGCATCTCTAACATGTGAACTGGATGAGAACATGTATCTTCTGGGTGGCCCGCCGTAGCCTGAAGGCCACGGCGAATCGAGAGAAAATTCGCTGCGGCCTTGATGTCGTTTTAGCATGTGCGACGGACACGGACAGTGCAGTGGGGTGAGCAGACCGTAGCGTCAACGCTACGGCGAATTTCCGCACCTCTGCCCCATTCGCCGGGGCCTTTGGGCTTCCGGCGCGCTCGCCCCAGCACACTGTACGGCGTTCATGCTAAAACGACATCATGCCGCGAAGCCACGCGGCCCAATCCATCCTCACCCCACCATCGCGCCGAGACGCTGTGTGGTGACGGCGAGCGTTTCCAGCGTGGCAATGCCGCGCCCCTCACGCAGTCCCGCCTGTGACTGGCGCACTCCGTCGGCGAGCGAATCCGCCCGGCCGGTGACGTAGAGAGCGGCGCCCGCGTTGAGCGCGACGATATCCGCTGGCGCGCCGCTCACCTTGCCGCCCAGCAGCCCACGTAGCAGCGCCGCGTTCGCCTGCGCGTCGCCACCCAGCACTGCCTCGCGTGGCGCGATGGCGCAACCCAGCGATTCCGGCGTGACCGTGTACTCTCGCAGCGTGCCAGCCGCGCCATCCACCTCACAGATGCGCGTCGGGCCAGAGAGCGAAAGCTCATCCACGCCATCCTCGCCATACACGACCAGCGCCCGCGCGCCGCCCAGCCGCAGCAGCGCCTCGCCCATCAGCGGCAGCAGCTTCGGGTCGGGCACGCCCAGCACCTGATAGCGCACATGCGCGGGATTGGTCAGCGGGCCGAGGATGTTGAAAATGGTGCGGATACCGATCTCGCGGCGCGTCGGGCCGACATGGCGCATGGCTGGATGGTACGTCGGCGCGAACATGAAGCCGAAGCCAGCCTGCTCGACACATTGCGCCACCTGCTCCGGCCCCAGCTCCAGCCGGACGCCGAGCGCCTCCAGCACATCAGCGCTGCCGCAGCGACTGGTGGCCGCGCGATTGCCATGCTTGGCAACCGGAACGCCGAGCGCCGCAACCAGCAGCCCCGCCGCCGTCGAAACGTTGAACGTGCCTGAGGCGTCGCCGCCGGTACCACAGGTATCCACCGCCCGCACCGACTCCGCCAGCGGCACCCGCAACGCCTGCTCACGCATGACCCGCGCCAGCCCGGTGACCTCCTCGACCGTCTCGCCCTTCAGGCGCAGCGCCGTCAGAAACGCGCCCAGTTGTGAGGGCGTCGCCATACCGGTCATGATCTCTTCCATCGCCTCAGCGGCCTCGGCCTCGCTGAGCGACTGGCCTGCCACCAGATGCGTGATTGCCTCTCGAATCATCGTGTCTGCCCTCCTGCGGGTGGTTAATGACCTTACAGAATTAACCCCGACCCGCGCACTGGTGTTGGCGTGTCGGAAGCCCAAAGGCTCCGGCGAATTTCCGTACCCGAACGGCTCATCCGCCCATTCGCCGTAGCGTTGACGCTACGGCCTGCCCGCCCTACCACCGCGTCCGGTGTTCGAGCCAAATGGCAAAAACCCATACACCAACGCCTGTTACCTCAAGCGAGCCTGTGCATGTCATCCGTAAGTTCAGGTTGCCGCGCGTCCAGGGTGGCGGAGATGGTATGCCCGCCAGCATAGCGCTCCAGCGCATCTAGCAGGGCGGCCAGCGCCGCATCGATGTCGGGACGCGCGCCCTCATGCTGCGCCTCCACGGTAATCACCACGTCGGTCGTATCCTCGCGTGCGGCGCTCTGATCGCTCTGTCGCCAGCACCAGCGCTCGGCGAAGACCAGCCCCGCGTCGTCGCTAAAGACCACCTCACCCGCTGTGGGATGCTCGGTGACGTCGGGCTGCCCCAGCGGCGTATAGCGCTCGTCGCCCGTGGCGAAACGGACGGTCAGCGGCCCGGTGAGCGTCCTTGTGTCGAAGACGGCGACCGGCAGCGCGTAGCGGATGCTGACCAGATTGCCCAGGTCTACCAGCGCGTTGATGCTCGGAATGTCGCCCTTCTTCGTCAGGCGGCGCAACAACGCCTCGGCGGCGCTCCGGCACTGGGTTGGATCCACGCCAAAGCGGCGGAATGCGCTGCGCCAGGCGGCGAGTGAGGGCAGCTGGCTCAGCGGCGTCTCGCCGATGCGCGCCAGTGTCGCCCGCTGCTCCTCCAGATAGGCGGCGCGGAGTGGCTCGGACGTCGGCCCATTGCGCAGGCCCGTCGCCAGGATGACGCCACCCGTGACGGCGGGGAAGCGTTCGAGAATCGCGGCATCGTAGTGAAACGTGGTCATTGGCGTACACTTTCCTGAAGCTGCTGCTCATGGTTAGCGACTGGCGGCGCCATGCGCAGGAAGTTGCGCAGCAGGTCTTTGCCCGCCGTCGTCAGAATCGATTCGGGATGAAACTGGACGCCCTCGATGGGATAGTCGCGGTGTCGTAACGCCATCACCAACCCATCGCTGGTCTCAGCCGTCACTTCCAGCGCGGGCGGCAGCGTCTCGCGCTCGACGATTAGGCTATGATAGCGCGTGGCGCTGAACGGCTGTGGCAGGCCAGACAAAACACCCGCGCCGTGGTGATGGATCGCCGATACCTTGCCATGCACCGGCTCCGGCGCGCGAATCACCCGCCCGCCAAAGACCGCGCCGATACACTGGTGGCCCAGGCAGACGCCCAGCGTGGGGATGCGCGGGCCAAGCCGTTCGATCAGCGCGCACGAGACGCCCGCCTCGATCGGCGTGCAGGGGCCGGGCGAGATGACGATATGCGATGGGGCCAGCGCCTCGGCCTCAGCGACGGTGATAGCGTCGTTACGGCGCACCAGCACATCGGCGCCCAGTTCCAAGAGATACTGCGCCAGGTTGTAGGTGAAGCTGTCGTAGTTATCGATCAGCAGCAGCATCGCGCCCACGCCTCCTTTCCGCCTCATCCAGCGCCCGTAGCGCCGCGCCCAGCTTGTTCTCTGTCTCCTCAAACTCCGCCGCCGGGACCGAATCAGCGACGATGCCGCCGCCCGCCTGCGCGTAGGCCACGCCGCCCTTGAAAACCAGCGTGCGAATGGCGATGCAGGTATCGAGGTTGCCGTCGAAGCCAATATGGCCGACCGCGCCCGCGTAGAGTCCGCGCCGCTGACCCTCAAGCTCCGCCAGAATCCGCATCGCCCGCACCTTGGGCGCGCCAGAGACCGTCCCCGCTGGGAAGCCCGCCCGCAGCGCATCGTAGGGCGTCAGGCCGTCGCGCAGGCGTCCGGTGACATGCGAGACGAGGTGCATCACGTGTGAATAGCGCTCGACATCGAGAAACTGCGTCACCCGCACGCTGCCCGACTCGCTCACCCGGCCCACGTCGTTGCGACCGAGATCCACCAGCATGACATGCTCGGCGCGCTCTTTCTCGTCGGCGCGCAACTCAGCCTCCAGTGCGGCGTCTTTTGCCGGATCGCTATCGCGGCGGCGCGTGCCCGCGATGGGGTGAACCGCCACCTCGCCATCCTCGACGCGCACCAGCAACTCCGGTGAGGCCCCCGCGACCGCCAGATCGTCCAGCGCCAGATAGAACATGTAGGGCGAGGGATTAATCGAGCGCAGCGCGCGATAGACCTCGAAGGGATGCGCCGTCGTGGGCCGGGCGATACGCCGCGACGGCACCACCTGGAAGCAGTCGCCCGCGCGAATGTACTCCTTGGCGCGCTGCACCGCCGCCTCGTAGGCCGCCCGCGACTCCAGCCGCGAGGGCGGAACTACCGCGCCGGAACGCCCGACGCGCTGACCGCGTGGTAGATGTGGCGCCGCTCGCCGCAGCCGACGCTCCATCGCATCCAGCCGCTCCTGCGCCTCGGCCTGCGCCCGCGCGTCATCGCCATCCGCCGCCCCGCTCTCGGCGTGGGTGAGCAGCCGCGCGGTATGGCGGGCATGGTCGAAGATCAGCAGGGTATCGCTGAACATGAAGACGCTGTCGGGCAGGCCAAGCGGGTCGTCCGCCGGGACGCCGACCGTCGGCTCGTAACTGGCGGCGACCTCGTAGCTGAGATAGCCCACCGCGCCACCCAGAAAGCGCGGCAACCCTGGCAGCGCTGGCGCGACCGGACGCCGCTCCAGTTCGCCACGCACGGCCTCCAGTGGATCGGCGCAGGGCACACACTCGACCGTGCCAGCGCGCGGACCAGCCAGCCAGCGGTACGTCGCCACGCCATCGCGCACGCGCAGCACGAGATAGGGGTCCGTGCCGACGAAGGAGTAGCGCGCCAGCCGCTCGCCTCCCTCGACCGATTCCAGCAGGTAGCCGTAGCGTCCGCTGGCAAGCTTGAGATAGGCGGAGACGGGTGTATCGAGGTCGGCGGCCACTTCACGCCACACCGGCGACAGCACAGGACGGCGCTCGCCCTGGCTGCTCGGCGCTGGCCCGGTCGTATGTTGTTGTAGCAGTGTGGTATGCATGGGTGTACCCCTCATAGGCTGGCGACTAAAGTCGCGCCTGAATGGCCTCGCTACGCTCCGCCACGAAACCCGCCTGCACGGGTTTCACCGACCCGCGCGCCACCCGGTATCCCGTTGGGGACACGGTCTGGGCAGTCCGCGTCGGCGGACTTGGTGGCCGTAGGCCCTTCAGGCGCGGTTTCAACCGCCCGCGCTCCTGGACAACGCTGGACAACGCCCGTGGGATAGCCGATGGAAACCGCAAGTTGGCAATCCCACAACCATGGGTGGCGCGGGGTGGCGCGCGGGGAACCACCACCCACGCTGCGCGCCCAGACATCTCCGTCTATCGCAAGCCCACCTTCTCCAGCACAGTTCGCAGCGTCGCCTGCGCTAGTGGCCTCACCTTCGCCGCGCCCTCGGCCATCAGCGCGTCGAGGCGGGCAGGATCGTCCATCAGCGCCTTGTAGCGCTGCTGAATCGGCTCCAGCGTCGCGACGACGATGTCGGCCAGCGCCGCCTTGAACTCCTTGTAGCCCTTGCCCGCGAACTCCGCCTCGATGGCCTGCTGGCTCTGACCTGTCAGCGTCTGGTAGATCGTCAGCAGGTTGAAGATGCCGGGCCGGTTCTCGTCGAAGACGATGGTGCGCTGCGAGTCGGTGGTGGCGCGGGCAATCTTCTTGCGGATAGCGGCTGGCTCGTCGATCAGGGCGATGTACGAGTTCTCGATCCCGCTCTTGCTCATCTTCTTGCTGGGATCATCCAGCGACATGATGCGCGCGCCCACCTCGCGGATGATCGGTCGCGGCTCGACAAACGTCTCGCCGAAACGGTTGTTGAAGCTGTTGGCCACATCGCGCGCCAGCTCGACGTGCTGCTTCTGGTCCTCGCCGACGGGCACGCCGTCGGTCTGGTAGAGCAGGATATCCGCCGCCATCAAGACGGGATAGGTGTAGAGACCCGCGCTCGCCAGCTCGCGATCCTCGCCAGCCTTCGTCTTGAACTGCGTCATCCGGTTCAGCCAACCGGTCGGCGTGATGCAATCCAGCACCCATGCCAGTTCGGCGTGCTCGTGCATGTGCGACTGGACGAAGATACCGCTGCGCGCGGGATCGAGGCCAGCGGCGATCAACAGCGCGTAGAGCTGGCGTGTGTTGAAGCGCAGTTCGGCGGGGTCCTGTGGCACGGTGATGGCGTGCATGTCTACGACGCAATAGATGTTGTCGTAGATGTCCTGCTCGGCGACCCAGTGCCGGATCGCGCCGATGTAGTTGCCAAGTGTCGGCGTGCCCGATGGGGCGATGCCAGAAAACACCCGTTCGCGTTTCTCGGGGCTGGCGGCCTTCGCGCGTTTACCAGCCGTAGCCGTTGATGTGCTCATCCGCACACTCTCCTCTGGGCGTATTGCCCTGCGAAATACTAAAAAAGCCAATAAAAAAAGCCTCTCAGTCCCACTGTTGGGACGAGAAGCTGTGAAGCCTTCGTGGTACCACCCGAATTCGAGCCAGCATCCGCGTGTGGCGGGCATGGCTCCTTGGCGAGCACGGGCGAACGTTTCTAGCACGCTACCGATGCTCCGCCCCGCTAACGGGAGGCCCCCGGCGAACCCTACGGCAAGATGATCTGCCGCTCGGGCTGCTGCTCACAGAACCATTCGGCGGGGGTTCCAGCGCCGGATTCCACCATCCCGGCTCGCTGTGGCTGTCACAGCACCCGCGTACTTTTTCTGTTCGCTGCTCTTCTCGATATATTGGTTGTCAGACACTCGCAGTATAGCGACGGAATGCGGCGGATGTCAAGATGACGTGTTCCCTGGGTGTGCCAGATAGAAAGGGGAGAATGAGGGATCTGAAGGTCGTCCGCGTCTACGGCTCGAGTTTGGCGTATGGGAGGGAACTGTAGCGCCTACCGACCCGCCGCAACGATGACGCGCCAGTTCCCGCCGGGCCAGGTCACCTGTAGTGAGTAGCACCCGGCTTCGGCGATGGTGACGCCCGATCCCCACTCATGCCACCCCGGTTCGGGCGACCGATGGTATGTGTCACCCTGGGGCACGG
Organism: uncultured Chloroflexia bacterium; assembly: GCA_963718915.1. Classification (GTDB taxonomy): domain Bacteria; phylum Chloroflexota; class Ktedonobacteria; order Ktedonobacterales; family JADMIN01; genus DAHUXT01. The sequence goes on from CAVRAI010000003.1 coordinate 99,703, forward strand.
CGGGATCAAGGACAAATGTCCTCGCGGAGTGTGTGGCGTCGAGCGACCACCACGCCAAGGCCCCGGTGCGCAGATCGATCAGTTGCACAGACACCGGCTGCGTGTAGTTGGGGCCGACCTCCCAGATGATCTTGTTTCCGGGGAAGGGCGTGTAGCCGTTCTGCTCGGCGTGGATCGTGATGGGAACGGTGCTACCGCCCAGGTAGGGCCGGGGGATCCACACGGGCGCATGGCCCACGAACTGGACGCCTCCCACGAAGCCGCCAAAGTGGGAGAAGCTGAGGGTATCGAGCGAAGGTGACGCCGGGCAGTGCTGGGGCGGTGAGTCCAAGAGGCCGGAGACCGGACATGGGCCGGTCTCCGGTGTGCAGGTGGGTACGGCGGTAATCATCGGCAGTGGCGTGACCGTCGGCACGGGTGTGCGCATGGTCGGCATCCCTTGCGCGGAACAGCCCGTCAGGACGAGAACCCCGATCAGCAGCGCTCCGCCAGCAGACAGCAGGCCACGGGAGGGCCACTGGCTCCTGCGCCGCCGAGCAACGAGCCTGTGGTAGTGCGGTAGCACCGCGAGCAAGAGAGCCAGCCAGAGCGCGACCACCGCGACGACGCTAACCGCCGCCAACGGACGAAACCGCAACCGCCAGGGAAATGTCACCAGCCACCAGAACGGAGGAACAATCTCCGCACAAAGGAGATAGATCAGGCAAGCGATGGCATAGAAGACAAAGAACCCGGTAAAATCAACGCCGAAAAACTGAGCATCATGGCGAAACCAAGCGATAATGATAAAAATGGCGGATGCCCAGAGATAAAGCCACCAGAGCATACGGGCATAGATCGCGGCTGTAGACCATCTGGACATACGGGCGCACCTCCTGGCAGGTCGCTAATGACCGTATCATACAGCACGCGAGCAAATGTAGACATAGTAACGGCGCCTGCTGGCCACCATTGCGTAGGCAGCGTCCGATGTGGAACCATATGTGTATCTCCTCATGACAGGCCTGGGGAGAGACAGGAGCAGCGCATGCTGACGGAGCGAGACGGCACGATCATCGAGATGATGGACGATCTGGCGCAGGATGACGCCGGGCTGCGCCGCTCGCTGGCCGACATCCGCCGCATCAACACCATCCTCGGTTGGCGGCGCTATGCCGTCGGCGCGGTAGCCCGGCGCGTGCGCGCGAGTGGCATGCGTTCGTTCTCGCTGCTCGATCTCGCCTCTGGCTCGGCGGATATCCCGCTGGCCATCGCCGACTGGGCAAACCGCAGTGGCATTGCCGCCCGCATCGTCGTCAGCGATATCCATCCTGTCATGCTGGCAGTTGCCCGCGAGCAGACGCGCACGACGCCCACCGTTACCGTGGAGACATGCGACGCGCTCAATCCACACTATCCCGACGGCAGCTTCGATATCGCCCTCTGCACCCTCGCCCTGCATCACTTCGCGCCGGAGGACGCCGCACAGATTCTGCGCTCGATGGCGCGGGTGGGGCGGCACGTGATGGTCTTCGATCTGGCGCGGGCGCGGCTGGCCTATCTGGGCGCGCTGGTGATGACGCGCGGCCTGCGGATGGATCCAATCACCCGTTTCGATGCGCCTGCCTCGGTGCGCCGGGCGTATACCGCGACCGAGTTGCGCGCGCTGGCGAAGCAGGCGGGGCTGCGCGGCGACCGCGTTGGGATGCGCTTCCCGTTCCGGCTGACGCTTGACACACCGGGCTTTTCCAGTGGCGGAGATACGGCCAATGGCTGACGCAAACGATGGCATCTACGATGTCGCGGTGGTCGGCGCTGGCCCGGCTGGCTCCGCCGTGGCGACGTATCTCGCCCGCGAAGGCTGGCGCGTGGCGCTCGTCGACCGCAGTGTCTTCCCGCGCGAGAAGCCCTGCGCCGAGGCGCTGAGTCCCGCTGCCGAGCCGCTGTTGGCCGAACTGGGCGCGCTCGAGAGCATCCTTGAAACGCACCCCGCGCGGTTGCGTGGCTTCCGTGTCTACGCCCCCAACGGTCACTTCTTTCAGGGCGACTTCGCCGCCACTCATGACACGAACGGCAAGAGCATCTTCAAGACGGGGCTGGTCGTCGCCCGGCTGCGACTGGACGCGGCGCTGCTGGACGCGGCGAAACGGGCGGGCGCGGAGGTGCGCGAGGGCTGGCGGCTGGGAACACTTGCCCGCGAGGGCGAGGGCTGGCGGCTGCGGTCGGTCACCGGCGAGGAGCTATGCGCGCGGCTGCTGATCGCGGCGGACGGCGTGCATTCGACGGTAGCCCAGCGGCTGAAGCTGCACCAGACCGGGCGGCTGCGCAAAGTGGCGCTGGTGGCCCATATCCGCGGCATCACCGAATTGGACGACTATGGCGAGATGCACGTCGCCAACCGCCGCTATGTCGGCCTCGCGCCGCTGGAAGCGCCTGAGGTCGGCACGCTCTGCAACGTCGCGATGGTGGTGGACGAGGCGCGCGAACGGGACAAGCTGGCGGGGCGTCCGCAGCCGTTTCTGCTGGAGGCGCTGCACACCTTCCCCCGGCTGCGCGGGCGGCTGGGGAACATGGAGGTCGTGCGCAAGACTATCGCCATTAGCCGCATTCATGTGGTGGCGCGGCGTATCGTCGACGACGGGCTGCTGCTGGTGGGCGACGCGGCGGGCTACTACGATCCCTTTACTGGCGAGGGCATCTATGGCGCGCTGGCCAGCGCGAAACTCGCCGCCGGGGTCGCGGGCAGGGCGCTCGCGGCTGGCACGATGGAACAGGCGGCGCTGGCGGAGTATCAGCAAGGGCATGCAGCGCTCTTTCGGGGCAAAGGCACAGTCGAGGCGATCATCCAGTCGGCGGTGCGGTTCCCCCCGCTGATGAACCACGTCGCGGCGCAACTCTCGCAACGCAAGGCGATGGCCGATACGCTGCTGGGCGTCACCGGCGATTTTCTGCCAACGAGCGCGGTGCTGAATCCGCGCTATCTCGCCCGGCTGGTGATGTGACGGCGTGAGGTGGCGCATGAAGCTAGAGCGCCATCATCTCCTCACGCCATCAGCTTATTTGCCTGTGGGGTCATCTGGGAAGAGCGTGGGCCGCTGCCCTGCGACAACTCGCTGTTGCTCGGCGCGCTCGAGTTGCTGAATAGATTGCTCTGGCGTGGGCAAGTCTTCCGGCATCGTACCACCCAGCCGCGCAATCGTCTCACGCACCTCACGGCCAACGGTGAAATGGGTCTGATTGGCGTCGGCCCTGTTGTCAGTGCCTTCGCGCTCCAGCTTGGCGGTTGTCTGCGCAGCGCGGAAGATATTACTGGCAAGCTCTTCGGGGTTCATCCAGTCGAGGATTTTCTCGCCTTTCGTCAGACCCTTGCGTGCGGCGATGTCGCGGGCCTTCTCGCCACCATAGAGGCCCATGTAGCCGAAGTCCTGAAAGACGGCGAAGTCGCGTGAGGTGATAACGCCAGCGTCGAATGCGGCATCGGCAAGGGCGCGGTTCCTGTCAGCCATCTCCCCGCGTAGGAGCAGGCGCTGTTGCCCTTCTGGCAGTTGCGCCGCCACCTCGTCGAGACGCCGCGCGCCCTCGTGCGCCAGCCATTGCTTGATGGGCTCCGCCTTCGGGCTGGGCACACTCTGCACGATACGCAGCATCGTTTCGGTATCGGCGGCGTCCGTTTTATACATCTTGCCATCGAGGGCTGAGCGCATTTTCAGTTGTCCGATTTTTGCGGACAACTCAGTAAAACCCTCGCCCAGCATCTTTGATTTCAAATCCGACCAATACTTCCGTGGCCGATCTGAGTCGGTTAGCACCGCAATCACATCCACCACGCTGAAGTACCAGCGGCCGTCGTGCCAGACCCGTCGGATCAGGCGCCCAGCGCTACCATCGTCAAAGGGCAGGATGGCCTGGTCGTCGCCATTCATCTCGCTCATTACTCGCGCTCCCTCATTTTCAGCTGGTGGCGGCTGTAATTCTATCCGCCAGCTTTCTCGTTGCGTCGAGTATAGAACAAACGTCTGGAGCTGTCAACAAGTATGTCTCCCCACACCTAAAGACAGCAGTGCATCCTGAATATCGGACTCAGATGATAGAGTTGCCGAGCAGGAAAGCACTAGAAACGCCAGAGGGCCAGCTCCAGCGAGAGGCCGGGACCGAACGCCATCATCACGCCCCACTCGCCCGGATGGGTCGCGCCGGATTGCAGCAGGTCGTCCAGAATCAGCAGCACCGTGGCCGACGAGCAGTTGCCGCGCTCGGCCAGTACCCGCCACGACGGCGCGATCTGCGCGTCGCTCAACTCCAGCCGCTGCTGAATAACCTCCAGGATGCTCGGGCCGCCGGGATGGACGATCCAGTGGGTGATGTCGGGGAGGGTCAGCCCATGTGGCGCGAGCAGCCGCTCAACCGCGCCGCGCACCTGCCGCCGCAGAGTGATCGGCACGCGCGGCGAGAGGCCCATGACGAAGCCGCTATCGGTGATCGTCCACGACATCTGCTCAGCGGTGGCGAAGTCGGCGAAGTTGTAGGTATCCACCAGCGCCGGACCACGCGCCACGGCATCGTCAGCGTTACTCAGCGTCAGCGCGACGGCGGCGTCGCCAAAGAGCGCGAACGAGGTCATCGCCTCGATATCCTGTGTTGGCGAGAAGTGCAGCCCCGAAAGCTCGACGCTCAAGAGCGCCACCGTCGCATCGGGATAGGCGCGTAGCGTCGCCAGCGCCTGCCGCAAGCCGACCAGCACGCCATGACAGCCCATATGACCGATGCAGATGCGGCGCAGGTCGCCCGGCAGCCCCAGGTCGCGCGCCAGCAGAATATCGAGGCCCGGCGCGGCATACCCCGTACACGAGACCAGCGTCAGATCGCTCAGCGCCTGCCCCTCCGACTGGCGCAGGCAGCCTTCGAGCGCCTCGCGGCCCAGCGCGTGGCCCGCCGTCTGATAGCTCGCCATCCGCTCGGCGGTGCTGCGCGGGCGGTCGTAATACGCGAGCAGATCGAGGGCGAAACGCCGCCGCTCGACACGGGTGGCGGCAAAGAGCCTGCGCATCTGCGGCGTATCGGAGCGGGTCTGCCAGTCCGGCCCGAAGGCACGCTCCAGCGCGGCAGGCATCAGCGTTTCCTGGGAGAACTCGAACGGAGGCAGAGCGCTGGCGAGCGCGCGGATACGTGGGGCAGTCGGCGCGGCGGTCTTGGCGGTCATGGCGCGTCCTATCTTCATCTGGCCCGTCTTATAGCTGGTATGGCTGGCGCGGCGCGTGACGTATGCGCGACGTATGCACAAACTATATCAGCTATACGCCCGAATGGTATGGCGCGGATGAATCGCGGCATCCTGATTTATACGTAGGCGGACGGTGGTATGGCGAAAATGCGGCTGGGAGGGATGCTGCCCGATACCAGCTTCATCTTCGCCATATCACCACAAAGCATGTTGTGGGCCAGGTTAGACGCGCCTGAGTTTCTCCGGGTTGGCGACGATGCGAATCGCCTGAATCTTCCCCTGCTCCACGTCAACAGTCAGCACGGTAAATGGCTGGGCGCCAATATGGACAACCAACGCTGCCTGACCGTTGACTTCCTCTGGCTCGACATGAGCGTCATCTGGCCAGAAGCGTCGCGACGCCAGCATAAAGCGCGCTACGGAGTCGCGTCCGTAGACCGGACGTGTAGCGGCGCCCTTGACCTTGCCGCCGCCATCGGCCCACAGCGTGACATCTTCGGCCAGCATGCCCGTCAGCGCATTCATATCGCCCCCCTGCACCGCGCGGAGGAAGCCTGCGAGCAGTTGCTGGTGCGTCTCGCGTGAGGCGGGGAAGCGTGGCCGATGGTCGCGCAGATGATGTTTCGCGCGGCTGAAGGAGCGGCGACAGGCCGCCTCGCTCTTTTCGAGGATAGCCGCGATCTCGGCAAACTCGTAGCCAAAGACCTCGCGCAGCAGAAAGACCGCCCGCTCGAACGGCTGTAGCTGTTCCAGCAGCATCAGAAAAGCCAGCGAGATCGACTCCTCCATATCGACGCGCCTCTCGGGATCGCTGGCCTCGGCGGCCTCGTCCGTCTGAATCGGCTCTGGCAGCCAGGGGCCGACATACTGCTCCCGCTTCCGCCGCGCGAGGTGGAGCTGGTCCATGCACAGGCGCGTGAGGATCGTGGTGAGATAGGCCTTGAGCGAATCGACGTGCTCCGGCTGGTGAGTCTGGTAGCGCAGGTAGGTCTCCTGCACGATATCCTCAGCATCCATCGCGCTGCCGAGCATGCGGTAGGCGATGGCGAAGAGGTAGGGTCGGTAGGTCTCAAAAGATTCCATAGTCGTCTTGCCTGCGCTATTCTTCCGCTATTCCCCTTCCAGCAAAAACAGCGGGTGGCTGGCTGTGGCGCGCTCAAACTCCGCCAGGGAGGAGTGCGCGTTGACGCCAAAGAAGCGGATGAAGGGATTGCCAGCAACAGCCTCTTTGCGCAAGATGAGCGCCGCTTCGCTGGGAGAGAGCTCGCTTGCGCGAACCGTTTGAGAGCGGCGTCCACGGGTAAGCACCGCCTTGCCCGCTACCCGCAGATTGCGTACCCAGTCCACTATGCCATAGGGGGAAGAGACATAGCGCTTCCCGTCTCGCTGGATGGCCGCTATCAGCACGGTGCGCGGCTGCCCGCTCTTGCGCCCACGCACCGTCAGCAGGTACATCGGATAGTTGCCAAAGAAAACGCCAGGGCCTGAGAGTTTAACACCCGCGCGCGCCAGAGCCATAGTTACCTTATTTCCCAGCGGCACAAACCACGGGACCTGCGATGCCTTTGCCATTGTCTTCCTCTCCTTCTCTACATTGTATAGCTACCAGGGCTGGGACTTGAACGCCTCGCCGGTGGTCGGCATAGAGAAAGAGGGTTGAGGGGGCCGATTTGGGACAGGTATCCGACGCGCACTGCGCATCGCGTGATCCAACCGCCTCCGCGACGGGGAAAGGCCGAACGTGCTGGCGCGTACTTGCCAATTCATCCCGGTGAACACTATGCTGAAAGCGCTGAGGTTCGCCCAATGAAAGGAACGCCCATGACCAGCGAGACACCAGAGACCTCCCAGATAGCCGCAACGCCAACCTTCGACGATATTCTCGCCGCCGCCGAACGCCTCCAGGGCCAGGCGCACCGCACGCCCATAGCCCACAGCCGCAGCCTCGACGCCGCAGCCGGAATGGGCGTCTGGCTGAAGTGCGAGCAGTTTCAGCGGGCGGGCGCCTTCAAGTTTCGCGGCGCGTACAACAAGATTGCCATGTTGCCAGCGGAGCAGCGGGCACGCGGGATCATCGCGTTCTCGTCGGGCAACCACGCGCAGGCGGTGGCGCTGACCGCGCAGATCTTCGGCGTTCCCGCCGTCATCTGCATGCCCACCGACGCGCCGGAGGTGAAGGTGAATGCGACACGCGGCTACGGCGCGGAGATCGTCCGCTACGACCGCATGACCGAGGATCGCGAGGCGCTGGCCCATCGGCTGGCGGAGGAACGTGGGCTGACGCTTGTGCCGCCGTACAACGATGCGGCGATCATCGTGGGAGCGGGAACGGCTGCCCGCGAGCTGCTGGAGGATGTGCCCGATCTCGATGTCATCGCGGCGCCGACAGGTGGCGGTGGGCTGCTCTCCGGCACGGCTATCGCGGCGCATGCCATGCGACCTGGCATCACTGTTGTCGGCGTCGAGACCGAGGCGGCGAACCACGCCTGGCTCTCGCTGCAACAGAACGAGCGGGTCAAGATCGCTCCACCAGATACGCTGGCAGACGGCATTCGCACGGCGCAGTTGGGCACGCTTACCTGGCCGATCATCCAGCGCGAGGCGGCTGAGGTGGTGCTGGTGAGCGAGGACGAGGTGAAGGAGGCGATGCGCTTCCTGCTGCTCCGCCTGAAGCTGGTCGTCGAGCCGACTGGCGCGGTGGCAGCAGCGGCGGCGCTCAGTGGCAAACTGGCGCGTTTCGGGCAGCGGGCTGGCGTCATCCTTTCGGGCGGCAATGTCGAGCCGGAGGTGCTGGCGAGGATTCTCGCGGAGAGCTAGCGGCGGGCGGACCCCTCCCGGCCTTCGGCCACCCTCCCCTAGAAGGGGAGGGGCTAGGCGACCATCCTGCCAGATGGCAAGATCTGGCTCCCCCTCTCCTCTAAGGAGAGGGGGCTGGGGGTGAGGTCCGCCTCGCGGTCTAAAAGCCGCCGTGCAGCACGAAGTAGATCGCGACGACTACGGCGACAATCGCGACAATCGTCAGCACAATGCCGATGGTGAGGCCCGCATTGCCACCGCTGACCACATCACTCGTCGCCGAATCTGAGCCGGAGCCGGTAGAGCCGCTGGGATCAGCGCCGCCCGATGCTGGCGCCGAGCCGCCGGATGTCGCGCTACTGGCGGTCAGGGCGTTGACCAGATTCGTCCCGTCCGGGCTACCCCACCCGGTGCAGGCATCCCAGCCCGAGCCTGACTGATAGCCGCCCAACTTGCCGCCCGTCGGATCATTGTTGCCGCTGGTGACATCGCGGAAGGCATTTGTCTTGCCCAGCGAGGTATAAAGCAGCGGATTGATATAACCTACAGGCTTGCCCAGTTTCTGGTTGGCCCGCGCGATCAGCGCTGACCAGAGTGGCGAGACCGCGCTGGTGCCGCCGACCCCGCTGAGGAGCTGCCCATCCGCCAGAATGGCGTAGCCAGAGACGCCGTCGGCGTTCCCCGCCACATCCGGCACGCCGCGACCGACATGGTTGCCAGGATTGACCGAGGGCGGCACAATACCCTTCTGCCAGGATGGCTGCGCGATATCATCGCTCACACCGCCGCCAGTCGCGCCGCCGCCCTGGTCGCGGCCACCGTCGTTCCAGACCTTCTCTCCGGTGAATGTATTCCCAGAAAACAGGAGGGTGGTGCCGCCGCAGGCCAACACATACGGGCTGGACGCCGGGAAGTCCACGTGGGCGTGGCCGTCATCCAGCTGATCGCGCGAGCCATCATCGCCGGAGGCCGCGCAGATCGTAATGCCCTGCAACGCCGCCGCCTGGAATGACTGGTTCACCGTCTGGATCGCCTGGGGCGTCCAGATATCCTGCCCCTCGGTAAAGCCCCAGCTGATCGAGAGCACCGACGGGCGATTCTGTGTGTCGTGGATGGCGGCGGTGACGACATCGACCCATCCCTGCTCAGTGAAGGGGGCAAAGTAGACGACCAACTTCGCGCCTGGGGCGAGGGAGGCCGCGATCTCGATATCGAGCAGCACCTCGGCGTCGCTATCTGGATCTTTCCCCGGCGCATTGCCGACGCCACCAACGGAGACAGCCGTTATTTTGGGCGCGGGCATACCAAGCCGCTGAAAGTAGGCCTGGAGGTCGCTCTCGGAGTAGCCGCCGCCAAACTCGAGGATACCGATGCACTGGCCGGAGCCATCGAGATCTTTGGGAAAGTTATACATCTCACCCACCTGTGGCGGCGCGAAGCTCCCCGGCGTGCCAAACGCGGGCGCGGCGGTGGCGGTGGCCAGTGCGCCAGATGCGGAGCCAGAGCCATCTGGGCGGGTGTAGCGCAGATGCGGGCGCGCCTGGGAGCGGTTATCCAGCCCAAAGATACCCTCGACGACGCCTTGCAGGTAGGCAGGGATCTGCACCGGGCCAACGCGGCCACGATAGTTGCCTCGCGGCGAGGTATACTGAACCAGTTGCACGCGGAACGCCGCCGAGACCGCCTGCAAAGGTCCTGAGAGGACGACGATCCGCTGAGAAAGGTCGCTCCGAACAACCGTGAGGTGACTCTCCTGGGCAAATTGCTCGACTTTGGCGACATCTGTGGGATCGGCGCCGTAGCGGGCCGCGTACTCGTCGGGCGTAAGGTAGGTGCGGTCGGCGGGCAGTTGCGCGCCCAACGCGGCAACCTCGGCGTCCATCTGCGCGCCGGATTCGCGCGCGCGGAGACGAATTGTTACCTCGATAACTTCGTTGGGGTCGCTGGGACCAGCTTCCTGTGCGCCGGGGACAAGCTGACGTTCGCTTCCAGGAAGCGCGATATACGGTCGGGGGTCCATATCGGACATGCGGATGATCTCACTTTCTACACGCTGATAGAGAGCCACGCAAGGCGGGTGTCCAGACCTCCACATGATCAACTATGGGCAGCCCGGCCAAACTGGCGGCGTGACCAGTCTATCATGGATAGCAAACATGAGAATATCCTTTAAAGTGGTACTGATCGGGTATGTGGTTAGCTAAGACCTTTCAAAGAGAGTGCGGACAGTGGGCATGAGCGGAGATAACATGGAGAGTTGGCGTGTCCTGCCGTTTTCTGATGCGCCGATGGGGCGGCAACTGGCGCTGAGCGAGGCGATGCTGGCGGGGTTGGCGGAGAGCCATCAGCCCGCGCTACGCTGGTACGTTCCAAAGGTCGAAGCGCTGGTGATTGGCAATGGCCAGAAGCCGCGTATCGCCAACTTCGAGACGACCGCCGAGCGCGACATTGGCATCTATCGCCGCACCTCCGGCGGGACGGCGGTCTTCGTGAATGCTGACCTGCTCAGCCTGGATGTGGCGCTGCCCGCGACGCATCCGCTGGCCACGAGCGATGTCGTGGACGCCTACCGCTGGATGGGCGAGGTGTGGCAACAGGCGCTGGGCGCGCTTGGCGCGGCGAAGGCGCGGGCGCTGCCGGTGGAGGAGGCGCGCAAACAGCCGCGACTGGCGCAGGATGATCCGCTGCGGCTGGCCTGCTACGGCACACTCTCGCCCTGGGAGGTCGTCGTAGGCAAGCGCAAACTGGTGGGGCTGTGCCAGGTGCGCCGCCGACCGGGCGCGCTCTATCAGGTGGGTATCTATCGCCACTTCGTGCCGCGCGCGCTGGGCGAGTTGCTCGATCTCGGCAATAACCAGCGCAAGACGCTGGCGACCAGACTGCACAATGCCACCGTCGGTCTGGACGACGCGGCGGGCCGCGCGATCCCCGCCGACGAGGTGATACAGGCCGTCGAGACAGCGCTGGCCGACACCTATGGCGCAACGCTCCAGCCTTCACGCTGGACCGCCGCCGAACTACGCGATGCTGACCGCCTCGAACGCGAGAGCTTCCAGCCATTTATCGTGGGATAGCGAGCCGCAAAAGTCCTCCCTCCGACACGGGGAAGGGAGCCTGACTACCGCTACCCGAAACGCCATCGATATAACCTCGCCTTATGACTTCTCGTACTGATACTGGCGTCCAGTGTGCGGTGTGCTTTCTTGCTACCCCCTTGACAGATTCGATATAAAAAGATATATCTTTAATTGTGTGGCGACACATAGTTGGATGCGGATGCGCCGCGGTACGTCTGCGTCATGAATATGTACCAATAACGAATTGGGGATGGAATGTCGATATCTGTTCAGGCCGTCGAGGCTCATGGGCTTATCAAGAACTTCGGCGATAACCGCGCTGTCGATCACGTTGACCTCTCCGTACAGACCGGGAGCGTCTATGGCGTACTTGGGCCGAACGGCGCGGGCAAGACGACCACGATCCGTATACTCGCGACGCTGCTTCGTCCCGATGGAGGCAGCGCGACCGTCTTCGGGCATGACGTAGTGCGCGAGGCGCATATCGTCCGCCAGCTCATCGGTGTCACCGGGCAGTATGCCTCGGTGGATGAGACCCTGAGCGCGCGCGAGAACCTCTTTCTCTTCTCCCGTCTGAACGGCTTCAGCGCCAAAGTGTCGCGAGCCAAATCGGCGGAACTGCTCGAAGAGTTCGGACTGACCAACGCCGCCAAACGTCCGCTGAAGAACTTCTCTGGTGGCATGCGTCGCCGTCTCGACCTCGCGGCGAGTCTCATATCACAGCCGCCACTCATCTTCCTCGATGAACCCACGACTGGGCTTGATCCGAGAACCCGGGTACAAATGTGGGGCACGATCCGGCGATTGGTAGCTACTGGATCGACCGTGCTGCTCACCACCCAGTATCTCGACGAGGCGGACCAGCTGGCCGACCGGATCGCCGTCATCGATCACGGCAAGGTCGTCGCCGAGGGGACGACGGACGAGTTGAAGTCCGCCGTTGGAAACTCCTCGCTCCAGCTCGTACTCGCCGACCCGGCGCAACTCGAACAGGCGCGGACAGTCATTGGAGCGATCTTGCACGTCGAGGCGGCCCTCTTCCCGGAGACCGGACGGATCAACGCCCCGATGGCCGCGCCGGATGCCGTTACCGACCTGCTCGTCAGGTTGCGCGATGAGGGCATCGCCGTCACCGAGCTATCGGTCCAGAAGCCAACCCTTGACGAGGTGTTCCTCACGCTCACCGGGCGCCCCGCCACTGATGAGGACGCCGAGACCCAAGAACGCGAATTGGAGACCAGCCGTTCTTGACCCTCCCACGTCTAAAGCCGTGGGATTCCTGCTTCACCGAAGCTTGCCGGAGACGAGCGAACCCGCCCCGGTCTTATAGCTTCTCCACAGGCTGAGACCGTGAGCCCCACGGCCAAAATATTCTGTGCGGCGTTCACGTCGCGATCATGGTCCCTGCCGCATTCTGGGCAGGTCCACCGTCTGATATCCAGTGGCAAGGAGTCGAGCACATGGCCACAGGCAGCGCAACGCTTACTGCTGGGATACCATTTGTCAATGCTGACGACGGTACGCCCATACCAGACGGCCTTGTACTCCAATTGGCGGACCAACTCGCCCCAGCCTACATCGTGGATGGCTTTCGCCAGCGTCGGATGCTTCGCCATCGCCTTCACATGCAAGCTCTCGATGCAAATCGTTTGGTTCTCACGGATCAGTCGAGTCGAGAGTTTGTGGAGGAAGTCAGTGCGACGGTCAGCAATGCGGGCATGAATACGAGCCACCTTGCGACGCGCTTTGTCGCGGTTCTTGGAGCCGCGTTGCTTCTTGGCCAGACGACGCTGGGCTTGCGCCAGTTTCTGTTCATCATGGGCGAAGAAGCGCGGGTTGCCCACCTTCTCGCCGCTATCGAGCACGACCATATCATGCAGGCCCAGATCAATGCCCACTTGCGCAGCGACGGGCGACGAGGGCACTATCTCTTCTTCCGTGAGGAGGCTGACGAAGTAACGACCAGCGGTATCGCGGCTCACCGTGACCGTGGTAGGTGTCACTCCGTCAGGCAGCGGCCGCGACCAGTGGATGTGCAGCGGGGTCTCCATCTTCGCCAACGTGAGGGTGCGCGCCGCGGCATCGTAGCGAAAAGCGGAGGTGGTGTATTCCGCCGCCTGTACCCCATGTTTCTTGTGGAATTTCGGGTACTTGGCGTGCCCTTCAAAGAAGTTGCGAAAGGCGCGATCTAGATGGCGCAAGGCCTGCTGGGGAGGCACACTCGATACGGCGTTGAGCCAGGTCGTCTCGGGTTGCTGTTTCAGCGTCGTGAGGGCAGCCGAGGTATCGGCATAACTGACCCGCTTTTGCCGCTCGTAGTAGACGTCGGTGCGCAGCCGGAGCGCCCAATTGTAGACAAAACGCGCACAGCCAAACGTCCGTGCCAGCACGGTGGCTTGCACGGGTGTGGGATAGCACCTGTAGCGATAGGTGCGTTTCTGCTTCTGACTCTGCTTCTGCCGCATGCTCACAGTATAGCACGGACTGTGTGAGACAGACAACCATGCAATTCAGTAGTCCTGATAGTGCTTATGAAAGGAGACGGCCATTCCTCTTTGCCTGATGTCTGCATCTTACCTGCTAGACTTGAAGGCAGGGATTTTTTGGCCGAAGAAAGTTGAGCCAGACTATGATTACCCCGGCCATCGACCGGAAACTCAAAAACCGCGTCAGCCTTGGTCAGGTTATCCAAAACTCACTGCTGATGGCCTATCGCGGGTTGCTGAAGTTTCGGCGCACCCCCGAGCAGTTCTTCGACGTGACGCTTCAGCCGATCATCTTCACGCTCCTGTTCACCTACATCTTCGGCGGAGCGATCGCTGGTGATGTGCATAGCTACCTGCCCATCATCATTCCCGGCATTCTCGTGCAGACGGTGCTTACCACGTCAGCTGTCACGGGGACGCAGCTACGCGAGGATATGGATAAGGGCGTCTTCGACCGCTTCAAGTCGCTGCCGATTGCGCGCATCGCGCCGCTGGCTGGCGCGCTTCTGGCGGATACGATCCGCTACTTGATCGCGACGACGCTCACCTTCATCATGGGTTTCATTCTTGGATACCGGCCCGAAGGCGGAGTCGTCGGGGTGGTCGCGGCGGGGCTGCTCGTCATCGTCTGCTCCTGGGCATTGAGCTGGAGCTTCGCGTTCCTTGGGGTGATCGGGCGTACGGCCTCCAGCGTGCAGGGGCTTTCGTTCCTGATTCTCTTCCCGCTCACCTTCGTCTCGAATGCGTTTGTCCCGACCAAGACCATGCCGGACTGGCTGCAATGGTTCGTGAACGTGAACCCCGTCACCCATATCGTGACTGCTGTGCGCGACCTGACGAGCGGCGTCGGACTGACCATCGAGACAGGATGGGCCTTGCTGGGAGCGGCGGTTCTCGTGCTCATTTTCGCCCCGCTCACCGTTCGTCTCTACATGCGCAAGGCGTGAAACGCGCTCACGGCAACAAGCCGTTCAGTTCCAGGTATTCAGCGACCACCCTCCCCTACAAGGGGAGGGTCTTTCATTGGGCGAAGGCGGCGGTTCGCTTCCGAGCGACACGCCGCCGGTCACCTCGAACGCGAGCGTTTCCAGGGGGTTACTATGGGGTAGGCGAATGCCAGGGAGGCGTTGGATAGTGTACAAGGGCCTAGCGCCTTCTATAGACGGTTTCCATCCAGCCAGGCCCGGAGAAGTTGCGCACGCTCAATTCGGCCAAGTCGAAGGTATGCCTCATGCTCGTACACAAGCGTGAGCACTGGCACGCTCATTCCCTCCACGAGCAGGCGCTTTGTGTACGCTGGGAGATCCGGCGGTTCATCCCATTCTCCATCTGGTAACCGCTTCTGAATGTCGCCCATAATCTCGACCTTGACACCATCTACACACAACATCCCGAAGTGCGATCTGATCCGCTCGGTGGTGCAGAACTCTACGGGACGGACAACACAATCCGCGAAGCATCGCTCGATCAGGTAGACGCCTTCCCGATCGGTCTGTACGTCAATGTCATGCACGGCGACAGGAATGCCGTGCAGCGCAAAACCGAGGCTTCCAGTAATCGCCCAGTGAATCTCTGTGTGATTGAGGCGCTCATACAGCGTGTGCAGAGCTTGCAAATGCTCCTTAACGACCACTCCATCGCCCTTTTGTCTATTTGCGCCGCTACCTTCCAGCGTTAACGATGCCATGATCCACTCTATCGCTAAAAGAGTCATAGATCCAGATTATTAGCCGCTCTACACAACCTCGCCTAGTGGCCGACGCTGGAGACGACCTGCGTGATGATGATGATGAGCGCGGCGCAGGCGGCGATGGAGATGGCGAACGCGAGCACAGCGAAGATGGCAAGGTAGATGCCGAATCGCTCCGGCGCGCCACGCTTCTTCACCGGACGGGCGGGCACGGGGGCGGGCAGCGCCGCTCGTGGCATGGCGGGCACCCTCGCGCTGCGGCTCGCCTCGGTGGCGGGCGAGACGACTGTTCCCGCGACGGCGTGCGCGTTCGTGTCACCGGGATTCGCCAGCGAGCCTTCCACAATCTGGCCCGAACCTGAGGACGAAGCCGCCTGAGACGCTGGCGCGGGGGCCGGTAGCGCCGGGGGCTGCGCGTGGGATGGCAGCGAGAGGTCGCTTGTGCCGGGCGGCAGCAAACCCTGTTCTTCGAGGGTGCGGTTGTGGTAGTAGGCGATGGCGCGCTCACCCGCGGCGCGCAGGAAAGCATAGTCGATGCCGCCACCAACCACCGCGCCGACGCCCGGAATGATGCGTCCGACCCATTTGGCCGCCTGCTCCTGGGTCAGCTCGATGCTCAGCCGCGTCAGGATCTTCGGCAGCACCTCCGGTATCGCATGTGTCAGCCCCTCGCGGGTCAGCCAGTTGCCCACGCCACGCAGACCATCTATCCCCGCGACCAGCGCCAGCACATCGGCCAGATGCGCCTGCTCTTCGAGAATGGAGGCGTCGTAGCCGTAGGACTGAGAGATCATCGAGGCCATCCGCACGGCATAGGCCGCCGTCAACTGCACATCCGCGCCCGCCGCGACGATGGCCCACAGACCACCCGGCAGACTGGTGACGGCGCCGGTTGCCGCGGCGCGATGGCGATAGCGACGGGCGATGTCGCGGGCCACCTTGTCTTTGTTGGCGAGACTGGCCCGCCTGATATCCTCGAAGGTCTTGATCGAGGAGTCGAGCCGCTGATGCGCCGCCAGCACGCGCGGATCACGCCGCGCCGCCCAGGCAATCGCATGCTGAATGCGCTCGGATGTCTTGCCCGGCTTGAGCAACGCCTGAATATCGGGCGGCAGCGCGCCAAGCGCCTGCCCCGCAACGCCACCGGCGGGATTCATAGGTTTATCAGATGTCGACATTGCTTGTGCCCTTCATCCCACGAGGCCGCCCGGCTGCGGAGCGAACACTCTCAAGACATCCTCACCACGTCGCACGGCGGAACGCCGCCCGCACCAGTATAGCGGAGGGCAGTCATGAGAGCAATACGCAGTCTGTACGGGTCATCGCAAGCCAGTCCATTTCGGCCATTGGCCCGTTTTACAGGACCAATCGCATCGCGCTGTGATGCTGCTCATTGCGCATCAGCGTCAAATACGCTAATCTAGCAACCATCCGCATTGCGCAGGCGCAATGACTCTATCCGCATGGCTCATCTGAATTATCTGAAGAGGAGCGCCTCGATGGCCCTTCATCCTCGGCATCATGTAGCGCGTATCCTGGCGCCATTCTCGTTCGTCATCCTCTTCGCGCTGGTCGGCTGCGTGCCCACTGGCCTTACATCTTCCGAGTTACCCGGAGCAGCCAGCGCGACGCCAACCGCATCGGCAGCCAGCGCCACGGCAACGCCAGCCCTCACCGCCTGCGCCCAACTGCCCGGATTCGCCAGCGCAAGCGCGCTCACGCTGCCCAACGTCGAGTTCCCGGCCGACGCGGTGGCGGCAGCGCCCACTACCAGAGGAGGCGGAGCGGGAGAATTCAACCTCGCCACCTACAGCGTCTGCGTGCCCGACACGACCGCCGATCTGACTGTGGCAAGCGGCAAAGGGCCAAAGCCATTCCTGACGCTGCTGCTCTTCTCCGGCTGGGGACCCATCGTCACGTTTCCTGGCGATGGGCGGATACAGAGCGATTGTGGCGGCGCGAAGTGCTTCGCGCTCCCGGACGATCAGCGCTATCTGGCGGTCGATCAAGTGAACGCGCTCGGCAAAGGACTGGTCACCTTCCGCCTACGCCATGCGACGCCGCCACCTGGACCAAGTTGCGATCCAGGCGCATTCCCAGATACGTCGTATCAACTCGCCAGCAACCAGGGCAACGGCGTGCTCATCCCGCTGCCGCCGCTCTCGCGCATCGGGCAAGGGCAGGGCGCCGCTGGCTCGACCTACATCCCGGTCTGTAGCGCGGGAACGCCCGCCTCGATCAACGCTTTCTTCCAGCAGGCGGCGCCAATCTATGGCTGGGTGCCCGGATCGAATGGCGCCAGCTCCTGGCAGCAGACGAAGGGCGGCCACACGTATGGCTTCGCGGTGACACCCGTCGCCGACGCCACCAACTGGACGCTGCGTATCTTCCGCGTACAGTAGCCGTACGGCATCAAGGTAACCAGCTAGCCCATCCCCGACATGAAGCTGTTCTCGGTGGTAGCTGGAGCGTATCGCTCTACCGCCTCCTGGTGTTTTCGGCGTATGCAGCGCCTCCATATTATGCCCGTTCATTATGCTCGTTCGCTATTCTGCTTCAGCAAGCCCCCACATCGACTCGTTGCGATTTACTAACACTGACGGTGCAACCGCTTGACAAAGCGGTATATGATAAGCTCAGTCGTGATTGTAGCTGGCTAGTCGCACTCATAGTAGAAGTCGGCCCGGGTAAGTCAGCTCGTTCTCCGCGTGATAGGTTGGTTTCAGTTCGGCAGTTTTTGGCAACTGGAGTAACTGGTCAGATCATCGCTCGGCAATGCGTAGGATCGAGCGACTGTCAGCCTCGTGAACACGGCGATACCCACGAAACGTCGTCTGAATGCTACATGATTAATTCCACGCCCATTGAGGCTTCTTTGCTCGAATCACAGATCGAACGAATTCCCACGATTGGAGGAGTTGGATGATAGATCGCCGTCGGATTCTGCTCATAAGCGTCGCCATCGTCGTGATCATCACGTCCGCTCTGGCCTTCGTTATCACGATACCGGCTGGGTCTCGCTCGCATGTGACCAAACCCAGTACGGCGCTCGGCCCTGGCTCAGTCCCCACCACGGCAACGGCTCCGCGCTCGAACCAGAACCCTGCCACGACCGTCACAACTGTCACACAACACACTCACCCTTCGCCCACACCTGTAGGTGCGACTGGCGCCTCCGGATCAACACCTACCCCAACAACCCCACCCCCTGACCCCGGGCCAGTTCAGAGTCATTTTTCTCCCGTAGCGCGCGATTGGTCAGCATCCTCCGCATCTGGCTATCCAACGGGTAGCGGACCTTGTACTTCCTGCGGGGCGCTCAATCTGACCTGGCAAGGCGGGCCTGTGCAAGAGCAGCCTACCGCGTACGCTATCTTCTGGGGCAGTCACTGGCAGAATCAGGGGTCGCCTTCTTCAGACGCCCAACTGGTCGAGAGCTACTTCCAGGATGTTGGCGGCACAGCATTCGCGAACATCCTGACTCAATATCACGATGTAAACGCGCACATATCGAACGACCTGCACTTTGGAGGCGCTTGGTTTGATACATCCGCACCCCCTACTGATTTCTCGTGCTTGCTACCCACCGTAGAGGACACCGCTATTCAAAGTGAGGTTGTCAGCGCCATAGCGACGAACGGCTGGCCTGTCAGCGGCAACGCCACCTATTTCGTCTATACCCCACCCGGCACAGTCGTGAATAGCGCAAGTGCTGGCGGTTGTCCCGTTCATCTGTATATCAAATCGAAGTCGGTCACACAGACCTGCGGCTATCACTTCTATTTGAGTTCGCTTGGTGTTGCCTACGCCACGATCATGTATCCCGGGCAACTTTCCCTGTGTCGGGTGCCCACGTCGCCGAATGGGGATATCGCAGCGGAAAGTATGATAAGTATCACCTCCCATGAGCAGTTTGAGGCGATTACCGATCCACAGATTCTCTCTGTCGACGGCCATCTGTCGGCTAATGGGTGGTTTGATTCAGGTGGTGAGGAAATCGGTGACAAGTGCGCGTGGAACTTCTCCGCGGGTCTCACTCATCTCAACAATGGCGGGGTGTTTGAGATCCAGACCGAGTTTAGCAACGCCACTAGCTCCTGCGTGAATGCCTATACACCTACTGCCCTCTACGTCGCCGCATCAACTGGACTGAATGCATTTGATCCCACCAGTGGGGCACTGATGTGGCGATATCTGACGCCGTGTAACGTGAGCGCGCCAGTGGTCGCCAGTGGCACGGTGTATGTGAGCGCCTGTGCTACCCTCTATGCGGTCAGCGCCAACTCGCCCAGCCTACTGTGGAGCCATCTGTTCCCCAGCGGAATCAGCAATCCGCCTGTCTTCGCCTATGGCATCGTCTACGTCACCACCAACGACAACACCCTTACCGCCCTCAATGCCACAACTGGCGCTACCCTCTGGTCCTTCCAGGATCCAGATGGTGGGTTCAAACAAATCCTGGTGGGCGACGATGGCGAGATCTTTGCGCTCGTCAGTCCCCCCTATAATGGGCATCTCCTGGCGCTCAGCACGTCAACGGGAGCTTTGCTCTGGCAAGATACCTTCAACAACGACTGGATCGGGTCGATGGCCTACGCCAATGGCATCGTCTACGCCGGCACCACGCTCTCGTTCTGTACCACGGTGCCGTGTGGCGCCTTGCAGGCGTTCGACGCCGCAAAGGGATATCAGATCTGGTCGCAGTCGATCTGGAACTTTTTGACGCCGACAGTGGCCAATGGCGTCATCTATGTGCCGGGAGGCGGGACACTCAATGCGTACGATGCCAACGTGGGTACCCCACTCTGGTATGCGAACGTCTCCTCCGCCAATATTGCCAACAGCCCAGTCGTTGCTAATGGAACGATCTACATGGGTCTCAGCGATGGGCATGTCGCCGCCATCAATGCCAACGATGGCTCACCGAAATGGCAGTATCTCACGGGCGGGAATGTTCAATCCAGTCCGCTCGTCGTCAATGGTGTCGTCTACGCAGGTTCAGGTGACACCTACGCGTATGCTCTCGATGCGAACGCGGGTACATTGCTCTGGCATACGGCGACTGCCGCTGGCATCAGCTCTTCGCCTGCCCTTGCAAGCGCCCATTTAGCTGTCAAGTCTCCTTCGATGGTCGCGCGAGCAGCGCCAGGCGGTGAACCTGCAACTCAAACAATCACCATCTCCGATAGCGGACTGCTCTCGACGAATTGGACATTGAGCGCATCACCGCCATCCTGGCTCAGCATCAGTAAATCGTCCGGGACGATAGCGCCTGGCGCCTCCCAGAATATTACCGCCAAGTTTACCCTTCCTAATCCATCGCAGGTTCAGTCTCTGAACACTACGCTCACATTTCAGGACTCCGGCGCAGATAATGGCTCTGTGCAGGTAACCATCACTGCTGTTATCGGACCACTCAACACATTGTATGTGGCAGTAGGTCGTGCGCTCGATGCATTTGATCCTACCAGTGGCGTACTGATGTGGCGATACATGGCGCCGTGCGGGGTAAGTGCGCCCGCGGTCGCCAGCGGCACGGTGTATGTGGTCGCCTGCGACACCCTCTACGCGGTCAGCGCCAGCGCGCCGACCTTGCTGTGGAGTTATCAATTCCCCAGCAGCACCAGCAATCCACCTGTCTTCGCCTATGGCGTCGTCTATGTCAGTACCAACGACAATACCCTCACCGCCCTCAACGCCACGACCGGCGCCGTCCTCTGGTCCTTCCACGACCCAGATGGTGGCGTCAAACAAATCCTGGTAGGGGACGATGGCGAAGTCTTTTTGCTGGTCAGTCCCCCCTACAATGGGCATCTCCTGGCCCTCAACACGTCAACGGGAGCTTTGCTCTGGCAGAACACGTTCAATAACGACTGGATCGGCTCGATGGCCTACGCCAATGGCATCGTCTATGCCGGTACGACCTTCGCGTTCTGTACCACGGTGCCGTGTGGCGCCTTGCAGGCGTTTGCTGCCACAACCGGATTCTTCATTTGGAGGCAGTCGATCTGGAACTTTTTGACGCCGACAGTGGCCAATGGCGTCATCTATGTGCCGGGGGGTAGTACCCTGAACGCCTACGATGCCAACGTGGGCGCCGCACTCTGGAATGTCACACCCTCCTCCGCCAATATCAACAACAGCCCGCCGGTGGTGAACGGGATTGCCTACCTGAGCATGAGTGATGGCAATGTCATCGCGCTCAATCTCAGTAACCAGACCATAGCCTGGCAAACCACCGTTGGTACGGCTCAGCTTTCTACCGCGGTTATTGGCGATAATGCGGCCTTTGTCGTAGGAAACGACTCGAGCGTGCGTGCGCTTAATCTGGTAACAGGCGCTGTACTTTGGCATACCACTCTTGCCGGGGGTAGTCAGGCTACCCCAGCCCTGGGGTAGAAGGAGGCGAATAATTCACATCAATTCGCGCGATGTCGTGTAGCGAACATGGTTACGACCTGGAGAAAGGTTAAGACTTCAATTATGCGCATGCATCAAGTCCGCCCGTCACTATCAACCAGCCCACCGCTGCTCACTCAGGGGATACGCACACCGCCAACCAGGGATCTTTATAATCGGGGAAAGCAACGTCATGAGACTGGCATCATTCCGCCAGTATCCCCCGCACAAAATGGCAAGCTACCTGCCAAAGATTTCTACCGGCAAAAGAGGGAGAAGAACCCGCTGACGCCCCAAGTTCACCCGGCGCCTCCCCCTAGCGGACATACGCCGCCAACTACAGAAGTCTATAAGCACAAGAAATAGTCGCGCACGTTTTGGTACAGAGGAGGTTCGATCATGTCAGCGCAGCCGTCGCCGTCGCTTCAGCAAAGGCTGGACGACCTGGAGGAACAACTCTCGCGTATGGCACGAGAGATCGCATCTCAGCAACGTTTGAACAGCACACAACAAGAACAACTTAGCCAGCAGCAGGAAGAAATTGTCTGCTTGCGCGCCGCACTGGCGCGTAGTACTACCCAGGCAGCTTCCAGCCACACCGAACCGGCAGAAACAACACAGGCATCGCCCTCAAGGGCCACGAGCAGGCGTCATGTGCTCAAGCTGGGGGGAACCGTAGCAGCGGCAAGCGCTGCCGCCGTTGCTGTCGGATTAATCGAAAAGCAGACGGCAATGGCAGCCGATGGCGACTCACTGCTCCTTGGTGCAGCCAATGACGCCAATAACGCTGCATCTACGCCGACGACGCTCTCAGTAGCATCACCGGCTACTCCCCAGAACCTTCTCATAATCGACGACAGTGGCGAGACGGATGGTATCGCTGCTGTATCCATTGCGAGCGGCACGACAAGCATGGGCATTGTAGGCCAATCGATCGGTGGTTATGGGGTTGTTGCAGACGCTGGAGGAGGTATCGACGTCTGGGTGGGTGGGCTTGCTGGCAATGGTCGCCTTTTGACCAATTTGCAGGCTGTGGCCGGTGCTCCGTCATATTCGGCAATGGCCGGTGAGC
Source organism: uncultured Chloroflexia bacterium (assembly GCA_963718915.1). Taxonomy (GTDB): domain Bacteria; phylum Chloroflexota; class Ktedonobacteria; order Ktedonobacterales; family JADMIN01; genus DAHUXT01. Next base: position 122,423 of record CAVRAI010000003.1, read on the forward strand.
AGATCCGCGACGCCAACGGCGACCTGTTTCTCTGCGTCGCGAGTGGCACGCCTGGCACATGGCGCAAAGTGGCGGCGGGCATCCCGGGGGTGAGCGGCGCGATCAACTTCCTCGATAACCCCATTCGTCTGCTCGATACCCGCAACAGTTCCGCCTGGGTCGCTGGCTCAACTCATACGTTGCAGGTGACCGGCGTCAACATTGGCGGCATCAGCGTGCCAGCGGGCGCGGTAGGCGTCGTCGGCAATGTCACGGTAGTGCGCGCCAGCGCGGGAGGTGACCTACGGCTTTATCCGGGCGCCACTGCTCCTAACACCAGCTCTATTAACTTCGCCACGGGACAAATTATCGCCAATGGTGTCTTAGTCGGCCTCAATAGCAGCGGGCAATTCAATATCAAAGTGGACATGCCGACGGGCGCCACCATCAATGTCCTCTTCGATGCCAGCGGCTTTATCCTCTAATACGGGAAACCGTAGCTGAACCGGGTCTACCCTACTGGCAAGGGCGAGAATGAGGCGTACAAGTTCCAGAACCGGCAGCAAACACGGTTCGCCGACGCGCGCTCGCCCTGCCAACATATTGAGCTTCTTGCAGGCGCGGTGGCGACGGCCCCACCACAAGCCAAGGAATATCGCTGGTGCGGATCAGGCGCGCGCTATCCACCGATCTCGGCGAGCGCCCGCTCGACATGTTCGGCATAGAAGCGCTCGCCCAGACGGTTGAGGATGGCCAGCGCCGCCGTGAAGCGTTCGCGCGCACGTTCTGGCTCACCCTGCGCCAGATGCAACTGGCCGTAGACGTAGAGAGCTTTAGCTTCGGCATAGGGATAAGGCATCGAATGAGCGAGGGAGACGGCCTCATCAAGGTATTTCTCAGCGTCCTGCCAGCGTTCTTGCTTCATGGCCAGGAGCGTCTTCACGCGCAGGTGATCGGGAGCATAGCTTCTCCAGTGCATCTGCCGGTCTCCCTGCTCGAGGTAGGCAGCCGCTCCCTGGTCATCACCCGATGCAAGCGCTGCCCAAGCAAGCAACGTGACGGGGTGAATCATGCCGGTTGGAACGAGGTGGTAGTCGCGTAGCGGCGCAAGGCGCTCGGAAGCCCGGTGCGGAGCGTTGTCCAACAGGTCGCGCTCGGCTAGCGGAAGTTCAACTAAAGCAAGGTGCTCGGCACTCCGATGGCCGAAATTAGTCAAGATCTCCTGTACGATCGCCACATCCTCGGACTGCCCCTGGGCAAGTACTAATTCTGCGAGCGTGCTTACAACGAGCACTCTAGCGCTCAACGCTGACGTCTCGTTTGGCTGACAGAGCGGGAGTGCTTGCTCCAGGAGGCGTTGGGCTTCTGTCCACTCTCCCCGCTGGTACGCATAATACGCTAGACCGTTGAGCGCGATCGCAACATCCTCTGGAACGCCGACGCGCTCTGCGTACTCGAGCGCTAACCGGAATAGGCGTTGTGCATCCTCGTCTATGCCATACTTGCCATAGATAATTGCGCTATACATCGCCGCGTCGTACGAGAGCGACAAGTCTCTCGTAGACTCGGCCAGGCGTACAGCTTCCTTGTAGAGGGCAATCGTCTCATCGATCCGAGGCTCACTTCCGTATGCCAGACTTGTCGCATAAGTGAGAGAAGCTTGCGCTTCCAGCTTAACATCGTCTGCTGTCTTGGCCTCAAGCCATGCTTGTCGCGCAAGATCCTGCGCGGCAACCTCGTCTGCACGTGTGGCATAACCAAAGTTAGCACCCATCACATTAAACACATTGTAGGAATCGGACACCGCAAGGTGCACAGCACTGGCGGTTGCTGGAGAGACAACATCCGCGATGTCAAAGTGATCGGCAGCGCCTGTTACGACTGCTCCTGCTGGCAAGCTCTCCTTCCTCAGCGTGGCGAGTAGCCCCGCCAACACCCGATAGCGTTCTATGCCGTGCTGAGGAATGCGTTGCTGATTATCTAGAGTGATCAACAAGGCCGTTGCTCGCGCTACCCCATCGAGATCGTTTACTGCACGGAACAGGTCGAGCGTCTGATCACCCAGCTGGCGCGCGTCATCCAAGCGGGCGTGACGCCGCATCAGGGTGCCTAGCTTCAGGAGAGCCTCGGCCTCACGTACACGATCATCCAACTCATGAGCCAGTCGGGCCACCGTGCGATACTGGCGCTCCGCCTCGGCGTGCGCGTAGACCGCCTCAGCCTGGGCGCCTGCCTGTAGCGCATACGGCAGGGCGTGGTCGGGCGCGCCCCCTTGGGCAAAATGCCAGGCGAGTTCCGCCGCCTGGCGACTCGCTCCCGGCAGTTCCTCTAATGCCTCGGCGATATGTCGGTGCGTCGCGGCGACACGCGCGGAACCCAGATCGGCCACAATGACCTCGTGGATCAGATCATGAGCGAATACATAAGAACCGCCCGCGCCTTCCAACAGGAATTTCCCTGCGCCGCGTCATGCAGCCCATCGAGCGCGTCGGCCTCTGAGAGAGAGAACGCCTTGCCAACGGCCAACAGCACATTAGGCGCGCTACGCCTGCCTGCCACTGCCGCGATACCTAGCAGGCTCTGAGCATGGGGTGGCAAAATCGCTATCCGCTGGCGAATGCTATCGGTGACATCGTCCGGCACGTCCGCAAGTTCTGGCTCACCATCAGCGACCAGCCGGTCGGCGTCAAGTCGCTGCGCATAGCTCACCAGAAACAGTGGCATCCCGCCCGCGCGCTGGAGCACACGCTCTCTGGCTCCGACCAGCGCCTGATCGCCTGGTTCCTCGATGCCTAGTAGGTTATTGAGCAGCACGCTGGCATCTTCAGGCTGCAATGGCTCAAGTTCGTGGCGGATAGCCAGCGATTCGCGCATCAGTTCATGCTGCAGCACGCTGAGCGGGTGTTGCGGCTGCACTTCAGTGCTGCGATACGCGCCGAAGATGCGTAGTGGCGCTTCATCGGTGGCGGCGCGAGCAAGTGTAGCCACCAGATCAAGGGCGTCGGCGCCCGCCCACTGAAGATCGTCGAGGATGAGCAGCGCGCCTGTTGGGCCAGACAGGTTGGCGAGGTAACGGCCCACCGCCGCGAACATGAGCGGCGCTCCTGCGGTGGCGGAAGATTCCACGCGGCGCGGGACGAGCGTTGTCTCCGCCAGTTCAGGGAGCAGGCGCACCAGCCAGGAACAGCCTTCCAGGTCGGTGCGTAGCTGCGATGGATATTGCCCGTGGATGCGTCGCTCTAACGCCGTGAGTATCGGCGCATACGGCTCCTGCCCACTGCTCCGGTGGCAACCACCTTCCAATACAGCCCAGCCACCGACGCGCGCCATCTCGGCGGCCTCACGCAGCAGCCGTGTCTTTCCGATACCTGGCTCGCCCGAGAGGAACAGCACGAGGTGGCCCTCGCCCGCCAGGTGACGTTCGAGCAAGGCGAGTTCAATCGCGCGACCGATGAGCGGCGCGCCGGATGTGGGGACGGCAGCCGCGACGCTGGCAGGAGAGGATATCCGTTGGCGGGCGGCGGACTCGAACATGGTGCGGTCAGCATCGGTCAGATGGAGGGCATCAGCCAGGAGCGCGACCGTCTCTCTGCGTGGGGCGCGCCGCTCGCCGCGTTCGAGCGCGCCAATCCCCTTGGCGCTCAACCCCGCCCGCTCGGCCAACTCTTCCTGGTCAGCCCCGCGGCCCGTCGGGAGCGTCGCAGCAGATCGCCAAACGTGTGGATGGATGCCGTCGCCATCGGAGGATTTCCTTCCGCGTGCAGGCAATACTAAACCTTTTCCAGGATCTGACACCGCAACACAGATGACATCATAGCACGTAATTCGGGCCAATGAATAATCGTGTTGTGAGCAAAGTCGCCGAATTGTGGGAGCGATTGTGGGAGGATGTGGGAGCATTGTGGGCGTTGTGTGTCGAGAAATCGCCGCGCGCGGGACACACTTGAGACATCACATCGCGGTGAGGCGCTGGAGCAGGGTCTACAGCCATCCCGCCCGATGACTCATGAAAGGAGCGGCAGCTACTATGTTGACCACGAATCAGACACAGAATCGGCCCCGGTCGCCACTCTCCCGCTTCGCGCGGGTATTCGCGCTGGTTGCTCTAGCGCTGACGCTGGCCGTCGCCATTGAAACCACCATTGCGCTCACCAGGCGAAGCGCGCCCAACCACACCTCCGTCGCGGCGGCGCAACAGCAGTATCGTGACCCCTATGCTGGCGGGTACCGCACGGCCAGCGGACAACTTTTGTTGCATGAGACGCAAATGAATGAGTCCACTATCGCCTGCGTGCGCATGCCGCGCGGGCAGTCTCACTGGCTCGACACGATGGAGCCGTACGTGCTGGCTGATGAGAACGTTCGAGTCATCGGCGGGCAGTATGCGGCGCGGCTGATCGCGATGGAGTCGGGCACAGCGCTGGCGTGCTAAGCATAGTCAGCGAACACGAGAAAGCACAAGAAAGGTGGATAAATACGATGCCAGCGACTATACGGAATCCGCGCAGACTCGCAGCCACTGCCATCTTCGCACTGCTGCTTATGGTTACGCTCGCAGCCTACGGACGACTAAGCGCACCCGTGACCGCAAAGGTAGGGTCGGCCAGGATCGCGCTGCCAGTTATTGTTTGCCCCTCGCAACCGGCAGAAGACAACCTTCCTCCGATTCCGCGTCACCCTCACTAGCCCCCAGCTTACGCGCTGCCTCCGACGAAGCGGCGCATGGGGCAGTAGGTGTAACACAAATTAGCGATAGGGGCGCCATTGACAGGGAGCGCCCTGACTATGATGAGGCGACTGGATCGGCGCCCCCCGCGATGAGCAATCGCATGCGCCAACCCAGCCGCCTCCTCGTTTTCCCATTATTCGCTAGAAGCTGGGGTAGATGCCACGGATGACGCCGAGGCCGCCGAGAAAGTAGACCTTCTTGGCTCACTGTCCAGCCCGGTTCACGATAGTCCATAAATGGCCTAGAATCTCGCCGTCCGCTTAAGGTTGTAGTCACAATCGTTCGTCGCTGTCCATGCGCACTGGGGTCAAAATTGGGGTCATATCAACCAAGCTGACTTTCTCATATTACCTGGAGACGATTCCGGAGGAGCAGGTCAACCTTTGTGAGATTAAGGGTTTTGGAGAGTCCCTCGAAATATTCGAGAATTCAACCCGATTCCTCGCACAGAGATTCCGGTAATGTTTCCTTGCTGCAACGAAGTGCTATCCAGTAGAACACTCTCCGGCGCGGTATTAGATGTACCAATGAGGTAATCCATCAGAGCCTGTCCTGCTTCCATATGTTCGACAGTAGCTCCTGCTAACAGGATCCCTTTATCTTTTGAAGAATAGAATTCCAAAATTTCTGCATAGTAATTGTCTCCAACAGTATATACGCTCACTTGTCCACCTGAGGTTAGATCTTTAACGGATGGGACTACGGACGGGTCTCCTTTTCCACTTCCGTCTAGATATGCCGTTTCAACAAGGATTTTATTGAGGCCTTGTACTTGCGATGGGTCTGCATTTTCGTTGTTTGCAACATTATCTTGCCCAACAAGAATAATCCTGTATTCGTATGCCTTCGTTACTTGGTTAAGTCGCTTGACAGCATACTCCCAAAACGATTTGCCATTAATTATCGTCGTACCATCACCATTAGGATTTGATCCAGGCAACTTAATTGCGGCAAGAAAATGAAGCTCGAATGCATAGCCACTTTCAGATGCGTATACGCCCCATGGCTCTTTTATGATCGGATGCGTTGGATCTGTCCACTTATGATCATATGCTCCATATCCGGGAATGTATTCCAACATATCAAACTCTGTATCTTTGATTGCAGCGTCCACTCTTTGTTTGACCTTAAGTTGCTCTTGCCGTTGTTGTGGAGTTAATGCTGATGGATTAGCAATCAAAAGCGCACCGACATCATGGTTTACTAGAAGTGTCTCCCATGTCGTCTGCGGCGCTTTTGTTGGGTTCGCAGTTGCTGCTGGTCTCGTAGGTCGAAGCGTTGCAGATCCGCCTTGTTGAGCGCACGCACTTACTGCTCCTCCAGCAGTCCCGAGTATTCCGACCGTCAGAAGGAACCGGGATACCCACATCAGTATTCGGTGTGCAACTTTCCCAGAGTCTTTCTGGCCGCCCTCGAGGTGGCCTGGTCGGGCACTGGATATCCGCTTGATCAACAACATACGCAAGCATCCTTTCAGCATAGCCTTGGCACTAGTTTACTATATCGCCCGCATGATTGGCTAGTCGCTGTCAGATGTGCTCGTATTCGTCCGACGTGTAACCCAATGTAGCCTCTTCCTCACCTGTGGTGCGGACAGTTCGTTCGGAGTCAGTATGGGTAAATATCGCGGGACGATGAAGCTTTGGCAGGCACTTTCCACGCTTAAGAGGGAACTGGCTTAGAACCTGTTAAAGACTCAAGGTCAAGTGGATGAATTGATGCAACATCAAGCAGGCAAAGGCCAAAAAATGCAGGCCCGCCAAGGTCTGGGCCAAGCGCTCGTAGTCGCGCGCCAGGCGGCGGAAGCGCGCCGTCCACGCGAAGCTGCGCTCGACGACCCAGCGGCGGGGCAAGAGGACAAAGCCGCGTTTGGCCTCAGGCAGCTTGACGACCGCCAACTGAATGCCGTGCGCGGCCGCAGCCGCGGCGGGCGCATCGCCGGTGTAGCCCTGATCGACATAGGCCAGTTCCACCGTCTCGCCCGTCACCGCCTGCACCGCTGCCGCCGACTCCTCCACCTGGGCGCGATCCTGTTCGTTGGCGGGCGTCACCACCAGCGCCAACAGCTCGCCCAGCGTGTCCACCGCGGCATGGACTTTGGAGCCGTTGCGCCGTTTGTGCCCGTCGTAGCCCGCCCGCGCCCCGCTCTCGGCGGTCGATTGGATCGTCCGGCTGTCCAGAATGACGGCGCTGGGAGACGCGGATCGTCCTGCCGTCCGGCGCAGCAACACGCGCAGGTCCTGCACGATCTGCTCAAAGCAGCCTGCGTCCAGCCAGCGGCGCATCTGCTGATAGACCACTGGCCACGGCGGCAAATCATGGGGCAGCATGCGCCAGTGCGCCCCGGTTTTCACGATGTAACGCACACCATTGAAGACCTCGCGCAGGTTGTGACGACGTTGGCTGGCGGTTTCCGACAACAACGTCAAATAGGGGGCGACGAACGTCCATTCGTCGTCGCTCACATCAGATGGGTAGGGGGTGCGTATGGTTGACATACCCTACCATATCACTACTCAACGTCAAGTCTTTAACAGGCTCTAGGAGGGAACTGGCTTAGGAGGGAACTGACTCGAGTTGCATCGACTTACCAGCACTAAATACGAGGCAGAGTACCGATATATGGCGAGAGATTACAAGAATCGACGTGCAGTAGCGAGGAAAACGAGTCTGCCCCTCCGCATTTCAGGGAGGGGCAGATTTTCCGGTTGGTCGGCGCGCTAGAAGCTGGGGTAGATGCCGCGAATGACGCCGAGGCCGCCGAGGAAGTAGACTTTCACGGTCTCGTCGATGTAGTCGGCGAAGCGGAAGTTGCTGTCGGTGACGGCGAAATCCACGCCCCAGTATTCCTGGTTCGTCTCGATCTCGATGGCCGCGGAGACCTCCGGCACAGGGAAAGGCACCGAGACCGGCAGGAAGACCATACATCCCTGCGGGCAGTAGCGATCCAGGATGATCGGGATCTCGCGCCCCGTGCTCTTGTTCAGATAGCGGGTGACGCGGTACTGCGCCGTGAGCTGCCCCTGATCGGCGCTGTCGCCCGCCTGGACGACGTAGCGCAACTGGCCGGAGCCCACCACCAGATTGGTCAGCCGGACGTTATCCAGCGGATTCATGATGATGTAGTCGGGGTCACCCGCCGCCTGGAGATACATCCCCGCCAGCAGGTTATCGATATCGGCCAGCGCCAGCTTGCCTGTCGCGTCGGCGGGCTGCGCCACCTGCGCGCCAAGCGTCGCGCCGTTCGTCAGGCTGGTGTTGTTGAGCGCCTGCGCGATGATGCCGTCCCACATCAGCGGCGAGCCAGAGCCATCCACGAACGTCTTGGCGGTGTTCGCCGCCACCGTCGAGAGGGCGGTACCGGAGGTCGCGGGCGGCGCGGAGACCGTCAGCGGCAGAATGGCGGGATTCACCTCGCCCGATGGCATCACTGTCGCCCCGTCGGCCAGTGTGACCGTCGCGCCAATCGCGGGCTGTTGCGCGTTCGCGCCGGAGATGCCCGCCTGGAGCCACATCGCGCTATCAGCGGGCAGCGAACCGCCGGAGCCGATGTAGATGTTGTACTGGGTCGCGTTCGGCACGGTGAAGACGGTAATCGTCAGCGTCGAGGTACTGCCGGTGGTGACGATCTTCGTCACGGGTGAGGCGGTTGTCTCGCCCTGGGCGTTCTTCGCCGTCACCTTCACCCAGTACGTGCCCGCCGCGACGGTACCTCCACTGGCCGATGTTGCGACTACCGGCGCGGGCGGCGCCATCAGATACGTGGACGCGCCGAGCAGCCAGCGCTCCTCGGTCATCTTCAACTGATAGAGTAGCTCCGCGATGCGCCGCGCCCGCACGTCACTTTCGAGCGCGCGGCCACGCCACTGCGCCTGGAAGCTGACGGCGTTCATCAGGCCGATGGTCTGCATCGTATTTTGTAGCGACGCCACCGCGTACGTCACCTGGCTTGGCGTGCCGCCATCCGCCAGCACGCCCCAGTTGCGCGAGGTGTCGAAGCTGGTGATCGCCTTCCAGTGGACGACGTCAGTTCCGTTGCCGCGCCGCCGTGGCAGCATATTCACCAGCGGCGTCACCACCGGCACGATCACCTTCGCGGGCGTCTCCAGCTCATAGCCCACTAGCCCGCTGGCCATCGTAATCGCGCGGGTCGCGTCGCCCATCGCCTCGCGCACCAGCGCCACCGTCTCATCACCTATTGTTGCCCCTGCCGTCCCCGGCAGATAGACCGCGCTTGCCATGTTGTTATTGTCCTTTCCTTAGTAGGCTGGCGGTTAAAACCGCGCCTAAGGGCCTCGCTCCGCTCCGCCACGAAGTCCGCCTGCGCGAGACTCTTCCGACTACAAACGTCATTGCTCATTCGCCCCGCTGTTGCAGGCGGATCAGTTCGGCGGCGATGGCCACCTGTACCTGCGGATCGAAGACTTCCCCCGCGAGTGATTCGAGCGCGCGATATTTCTCCCTGGCGGTGGATGCGCCCATCTGCCCGCGCGCCGTCAGGGCGGACGATTTGTCTACGGGCCGCGCCGCTGGGCCGCCCGCGAGCGGCTGGCTCTCCAGCGCCATCACCCTTCGGTTCAGCCCGCCGACCTCGCCCGCCATCTGTTGCAACGACGCCTCTATCGTCATCGCTAGCGCCCGCACGCCCGCATCCAGCGCAACAATTTGAATGCGTTATCCGCGAGTCCCGCGGCCAGCGCCCGCGCCAGCGGCTGATCGTCGGCCTGTGGCCCGGCCTCGCGCTCGATGGGCAAGCGCACATCGGCCAGCAGCGCCCGCGCAGCCACACATACTGTGCAGCCGCAGCCCGTCAGCACTGCCTGCGCCGCGCCATGCAGTCGCGCGCGATTCGCCTGCTCCGGCGTTCTCGCATCCACCACGGCTGACTCGTCCAGTGCGCCCGGCGCGTCCGACTCATCCACCTCGGTGGCTGGCTCGTCGAGCAGATCGAGCAGCGCGATATCCGGCGTGGCGTCGCGCACGAACGCGACCCCCAGCGCGTCAGGATTGCTGGGGTTATCCACCAGACTCAGCTCCACCAGGTCATAGCGGGTCGCGACATTGAGCGAGCGTTGCTCGCCCGCCACGCGACGTCGCTGCCGCTGCCAGACCACTCCACTGGCGCCGATGCTTGCCCCACGCAGGGTGCCGTCCAGCACCTTCTCCCAGGTGTCTTGCGCGCCGCGCGAGATACGAATGCGGACGTAGATACGCCGCGTCTCGTCGTCGCAACGCACCGCCACGCGCGAGCCGACCGCCTGCCGTCCGTGCATCTCGCGCACGTTGCCAATCCAGCGGGTGAACGCATCCTTGCTGGCGCCGTAGTCGAAGATCGTGCCGTGGCTATCCACCGTCTCGCTGGTGGCGCACAGCTCGATTTCGCGACGTGGGGCATCCACACGCACAATCGGCGCAAACCCGATCCGCGCCGTGCCAGTCATAGCTGGCGTCTCTGACGTATCTGGCATATCTGACGACCTCAGATACGTCACCCGGCCGCTCGCCGTCATCCCTCTCCGGCGCTGGCAATATTCTTCCGCGCCCCCATAGAGTCTGCCCTCCCTCCACACAACCTCAGTTCGTCTACAAATAGGCAAAACGCCGCTCCCATCCCGAGATCTGCCATCGGGAGGAAGCGGCGTCCTGTCCAGACTGACCGCATACGTTGCCGCACTACACGAACAACTGGCGACGCCACAATCATAGAACATATGTTCTTATTTTGCAAGGGGGCGGGTACAGATGGCGCGATTTCTGGGGGAGATGATGGGCAAATCTGAGCAGACATGAGGGCCAGTGGGGGTATGCGGGCGTATTCGCGCATGTGGCTGGCGGCTGAAGCCGCGCCTACGGGCCTCCGCTCCGCTGCGGCCGCAAAGCCCGCCTGCGCGGGCTAGCAGACGCAGATGCAAACGCGCCTAATAGATTACCTGAATAACACGTTAAACACCATAAGGCTGCGGCTATTCCTGGGCTGTCGGCCTTTTCGTCGTTCGTGGTCCCAGCCCGCGCAGGCGGGCTTTGCGAGCGTAGCCCATAGGCGCGGCTTCAGCCGCCAGCGCCTCTGCGGCGCGCTCCGAATCAGACAGGCGCCGCCATTTGCCTTCACCCTGGTATATACATGTCCGCAGAGCAGAAAGTAGCGTAATGTCTGCTCGTGCGGTACACTGTACTTTTGGAATCAGGCTTTTGGATTGCGGCTTGCCGGATGGTGGTGAGCGACGAAGGCATTGAGCAAGCGCGAGCAGGCGAGACAACGCCTCGGGAGCTTCTACAAACATGACGGCAGGCACAGATAATAACGGAGGCCAGCCCTCCACCGACAACGTAACGACGTCAGATACAGATGCCGCTGTGACGACAGACGCCGCTGTGGCGACGGAGGCGGCGCCCGATCCCATCCAGGCGTTCGCGGCGCTGGGGCTTGGCGAGGATGCCCTGCGGGCGGTCCGCGAGCTGGGGTTTGGCGAGCCGACACCTATCCAGCAGCAGACCATCGGCGAGATCCTGGCGGGCCGCGATGTGATCGGCCAGGCGCCCACCGGTACCGGCAAGACCGCCGCCTTTGGCCTGCCTATCGTCGAGCGGCTGGATGTCAACCAGCTCGCCCCGCAGGCGCTCATCATCGTGCCGACGCGCGAGCTGTGCATTCAGGTCGCCGAGGCGATGCACACCCTGGGCAAGTTCCGCGAGTTGGTCTCGCTGCCGATCTATGGCGGCCAGCCCTACGAGCGCCAGTTCCGCGCGCTCGCCCGCGGCGTGCAGGTCGTCGTCGGCACGCCCGGACGCCTGCTGGATCACCTCAACCGCAAAACGCTCGACCTCAGCACAGTGAGGATGGTCGTGCTGGATGAGGCCGACGAGATGCTCGATATGGGCTTCATCGAAGATATCGAGAACATCCTCGCCGCGCTACCTGAGCAGCATCAGAGCGCGCTCTTCTCGGCGACGATTCCGCCACGCATCACGCGGCTGGCCGAGCAGTATCTGCACAGCCCGCTGCGGGTGAGTGTCGCGGCGCGCGAGGCGGTGGCCCCACGGGTGCGCCAGGTCTACTATGAGGCGCCATACCCCGCGAAAGCGGAGGTGCTCTCGCGCATCCTCGATCTGGAGACGCCAGAGTCCGCGATTGTCTTTGTCAACACGCGCCGCGAAGCCGACATCATCTCGGAACAGTTGAACGGCCTGGGCTATCTGGCGCAGGCGATCCACGGTGAGATTACCCAGGCGCAGCGCGAGCGGGCGCTCGAACGCTTCCGCGCCGGGCGGACGCAGGTGCTGGTGGCGACGGATGTGGCGGCGCGCGGGCTGGATATCCCCGACGTCAGCCACATCATCAACTACGATCTGCCACTCGACGCCGAATCCTACGTCCACCGTATTGGACGCACCGGGCGCGCTGGCCGTAGCGGCGAGGCAATCACGCTGGTGACGCCACGCGAGCGGCGACAACTCCGCCTGATCGAGCAGGGTATCCATCGCAACCTGGAGCGGCTGCGGCTGCCAACCCCGGCGGATGTGGCGGCGCGGCGACGCATGGCGTTCCGCGAGGAGATCCTCTCGATTCTGGATGGCGGCCAGCTCGATCCGTATCTGGCATTGGTCGAAGACCTGGTGGGATCGCGCCAGCCAGCCGATCTGGCGGCGGCGGCCTTCAAGATGGCGGCGCAGGCGATTCAGTCGCGGCGTCCGGGCCAGCCGATGAACTGGATGGAGATGCCACCACCACCAGCCGCAGCCCGAACCGTTCGAGCAGCGGGAGGAGGAGCGCCCGGGCCGGAGAGATCGCGGTGAGCGTGCGGATCGTGCAGAGCGCGGTGAGTATGGCGACCGGGGAGAACGTCCCCGCGAGACCCGCGAGCAACGCGCGCGCGCACGCAGCTTCCTGCGCGATACCGAGCATGGCGCGCCGGGCATGGCGCGGCTCTTCATCCGCGTGGGCCGTCAGGACGGCGTTCGCCCGACCGATATCGTCGGCGCGATTGCCAACGAGGCGCATATCCCCGGCGACAGCATCGGCGACATCGACATCTACGACGGCTTCTCGTTCGTCGAGGTGCCTGAGGAAGCCGCCGAACGCGTGCGCAATGCGCTCAACGCGACGACAATTCGCGGACGCATGCCACGCGCCACGCTGGCCCGACCGGCGGGCGACTGGATCGAGGATGAGGATAGCCGCGACGAGCGCCGTCCCCCGCGCCCATCACGCGCCAGCGAGGACGAGCGCCGACCACTGCGCGCGCCGTTTGGGGGTCGCCGCGCCGCCACTGGCGGATTCCGTGGCGGGCGTCCCGGCGAGGGCGGGCGCGGTCGTGGCAATGATCGGCCCGCCCCACGCAAACGACGCTAAACGGCGGCTAGAACCGGCGGCGCTGGCGACGGCGCACACCCGCGACTGACATCGGCGAGAGCGGCCTGCCAATCGGGTCGATGAAGAGCGAGCACGACCCCGCCGACGTCGGGAGCGTCCCCTCCAGCACCTCGACGTTGTAGGTGAGCGTATCGCCCGCCAGCTGCGGGTTACGCAGAACCACCGTGGCGTCGTCCGGGGTGGTGTCGTCGGTCTCCAGGAATGTGATGACCGCGTTTGGCGGATCCTCGGCAAAGTTGTTCTCGCCCGTGCCCCACTCATTGATGAATTTCTGGGTGCTGACGTGGCCTACGACGCGATCTGGACGGTCGGCGAAGAAGAGCGTCGCGCTCCCCGCCCCCTGCAGCGTGATCGTGTCACCGCCGCTGGTCATTCCGCTCCCTACCTGGACAAACATGGCCTCGATCTCGGCGGGTTGGGCATTCGTGTCTTCGCTCACCGCGTTGTTCCTTTCCTCTGGTCATACGGGCGCACACGGCCCGACACATAACCTGCTGACCATAGCTTAGGCATACTCTACGCGCATGACCCTGCGACAAAGTGGAGATGACCGGGTTAGTCTTTTACCTGACCGACGAGATAGCCAGACCCACAATGCATTCGCCTCCCGGCTGCGGCTATGATTCATGGTAGCCAGGCATATATCCGGCATATATCCGGCATATATCCGACGCGGGTCCGCAGCACATGGAGGGGTTGGGCGCGATGGAGTGGGATGACGACGAGTTCACCAGAGAGCCGCTCGATCCCGCGAAGCTGGCGCCACACAGTGACAGACACAGCGATGAAAGCAGCCCAGTGGACGAGCCGCTGCCCGACGACGAATTTACCAGGGAGCCGCTCGATCCCACGAAATCCGCGGGCGACAGAACGAAGCGATCCGCGCGTCGTGTGCTGTTGACCATCGGCGGCTGTGCGCTGCTGGCGGTCACGCTGCTTGCCAGCACCGGAACGGCGGGAAGTCTCTGGCGGCAGGCGCGGTTCGCCTGGCTCACACATACGGCGCCGACGCTGACACGCACGACACTGACGCCCCAGGCGCCGGGCCAGCGCACCTTGAGTGGCTGGAAGCAACAGGCGGTATTCTCACTCCCCAATCCCGATCTCCGCTGGGCCTCGCCCACACCGAACGACCCGAACACCTGGTATAGCTGTAGCGCGGCGACGACCGACGCGAAAGGCAACGAGGAAGACGGCCCACTGATCTTCTGGTACACTCACGACGCTGGACAACACTGGCTGAGCGTCCGCGTGCCAGGGACAACAGCCACCTACTGCTCCGTGCTCGTCGCGCCGTATGATCCGCAGCGACTGAGCCTGGTGAGCCAGCGCATGGGCCAGATGAGCCAACAAGCGATTGGCTGCTCCCAATTCACCGCCTATCTGAGCGCCGATGGTGGCGCGCACTGGCAAGTGGTTCCCTCGCTGCCCGAAGCGCCCATCCAGTCGAACCGATTCAATTTCTGCAGCCTCTCACTCTCGCCCGCGAGGCATCATCTGTACCTTTTCTACAATTACGCGATCTGTTCTGGCCCGCCTGGATGCAACACCCAGACGGCAGGCAGTTCGCTGGCGCGCAGCGATGACGGTGGCGAGAGCTGGAAGCGCCTGGACGAGAACCAGCCGCCGGAGAGCGATGGATATCCGCTACTGCTCGACGATGGCGAGACGCTGCTGCTCAACGTATTTCACTTTGATCCGCCTGCCAATGGCAATATCGAACACGGGGCAACACAGATCTGGATATCGCGTGACGCCGGGGATAGCTGGCAGCCATGGGGCAACATCCAGGGCCTGGCGGCGGGCCAGGTGGTGATGGACCCAGCAAATCGCCTACTAAAGCCTTCACTGGCCCGTCCACTGTATCTGCTCAGTGGAGCCGGAATACCATCGCGGCTCTATCGCATCCAGATTGCGCAGGTGACCGACATGCATCACTGGGCGCCGCTGCCGCCGTTGCCCATCGCGGGCGCCAGCCCTGAGCATCTCGGCATCACAACGGTACTTACCGAGACGGCGTCGGGCAAGTTGCTCGTCTTCGGCCTCGGCCCAGACGACCACGTTCCTGCTGAGAATTCGCCTCAGACGTCCGACTCAACGCCCACGCAACAGTGGCTCTGGGAATGGGATCCGCAGGCCAGCCGATGGACACTGCTCACCCCGGCGCTAGACGCGCCCTGGCCACAGTGCAGCGATCACTGTTGGCCAGCCATGCTGACTCCGGCGCGAGGCGCGGGCGAGACAGGCGCGTACCTGACGGTCTGGCACGGCGCCGACAATGGGCAGGTCTCGCTGTTCGGGATTTCCCTGCCCGGTCTGGAATAAGCGTGTGATGTGGCGTCCGTTATTTCTGGCCAATCACGACATAAAACGGGGTGTAGCAGCGGCTCCGGCGCGCATCGAACTCTTTGCGCATGCCGTCCAGCGTCCGGTCGAACTGCTCCTGGGTGGTGAGGCCCGCGCCGACGAGCAGGCCGGCGTAGCCTTTGCAGACGCCGACGAAATCAGTGGCGACCATCATCCCCAGCCGCTCGCCCCACGCGCCAGTGCGCACATTCACGACGGACGCCGCGACATTCCGCAGCCCCGCCGCCCGCATGAAATCGGCGACCCGGCTGCCATTCATCAAATCCACCTGACGGCGCGCCGACATCTGGGCAATCCAGGTCATCATCAGGCTGACGTTCGGGCCGCCATCGTGCAGACCGGTCGTCTCAACCGACTCCGCCCAGCCACCCGGCCGAGTTACCCGCGCCAGTTCGCTCACTGCCCGCGGCCAGCGGTCGCCGGGGATCGCCGTAAAGAGCAGCCGCAAATGCGTGAAGTCGAACATCCCATCGTCGAACGGGAGTCCTTCAAGGACGTTGCCTGGCACGAACGTATAATTCGCCGGGCGCACGTCGACGCCATGTCCGGCCTGCTCATCCGCTGGTGGCGGGTTGACATCCACGCCACAGACGTTGGCGTGCGGGAACATCTGCGCCATCTCCATCGCCCAGCGTCCTGTTCCAGTGCCAACATCGAGGATGCTGCCAGGGTGTTGCAATGGCACGGCATAGAGTCCCCTGAGCGCGTACCGCAGCATGTAGTGCTGAAAGTCGAGCCGGTTGATTTCCTCCATGTCGCGTGGCAGGGCATAGGGCAGCCCCATGGTCCGCATGCGACCACCCATCAGAGCGACCGGTGTTCCTTCCTGAAGGGCCATCGCCTCGATCAGCCCTGCCTCCGCGGATTGTCCCTTGCGAAACCACCCAAACCATCGCATGCCGGTCTCTCCTTATACTCTTCGTCAACTCGTTACGATGCGCGATGCGCGACTCATGACAACACGCTGCGCTACTGATCGCCTGACGCTGGCGTCAGGTCAGACCAGATAGAACGGGATATTGGGAAAGAACTGCTCCGGGGTATAGCCCGGCGGCAGCTCGAGAACTACGAGCACCATACCCACCCGCGTTGGCGGCGCAATCGCCACACGCCCGCCGACGCGCTCCACGTCGGGTTTGCGCGCCTGCACGTTCGCGACGTTCTGGGGGCTGGCGATCAACGCCTGATACTGGATTAGCTTCATCCGTGGTCACGTCCTGTTTTCCTATCGTTTTCCTCTCACCAGGCGGGGAATGTGGCTGTAGCTCACTGTGTCCACCTTGACGCCATACACCGCGACCATCCAGTCGATGGAAAGCAAGACGAAGCGGGTCTCCACTGTGGATTATCAAGCGGATGCAGCGCCCGCGCAATCAGAACTAATGCTGACTCGCCCGTCATGTATGACACTGCCTGCTGGTTAATCATGAAAAGCATACACCCGGCGTCAAGAGACTAGCGCTCCTCGACTGCCCAGGTATAATGAGGTCGGCGCATACCTATTACCGCGAGGAGCGCTTTGAGCGACTGGGGGTATCACGCGATGTCACTGGCATCACTGGCAACGCTACTCGCGCCCACCAACCGGGCTCACCCCAATCTCTGCGACTATGGCGACTCGTTCTTCTTCTTTGTCCCCGGCGACTCTGGCAATCCCTTCGCCGCTGTCTGGCAGGCGGATCTTGTGCTGGCTGCGGTGTTGCTTGTGGCTGGGATGCTATTGCTGGGGCTGGGCAGAGTCGGCCGATGGCAGGGGATAGCCCGGCGCATGCGCTGGGTTTACATCGGCGGAGCGGCTGCAAGCGCGCTGCTGGCTGTCGCCACGCTCGCGCTGACACGTCCGCTCGCCTGTTACGGCGCG
Source organism: uncultured Chloroflexia bacterium (assembly GCA_963718915.1). Taxonomy (GTDB): domain Bacteria; phylum Chloroflexota; class Ktedonobacteria; order Ktedonobacterales; family JADMIN01; genus DAHUXT01. The sequence goes on from CAVRAI010000003.1 coordinate 139,730, forward strand.
CCTGGGGCGGGATCGCCATCGAGCGCTGACCAGCGGGCCTATCAGGTGTTTCAGTCCGTGCAATTGCTCAGCGGTCTCATGGTCTATCTGACGCTGCTGCTCCTGATCGTCTTCGTCATCGTCCTCATTGCACTCGGAGCGCGGGCAGTCTGGCGCCTCATTCGCGGAAACGCGCCAGCGGACGCCTAACCGTGCGATATGTCGCGAGCTACCGGTGGCGCAGCAGGAAGTCGAGCGCGACCTCGCGCATCAGCGGCGTGATGGCGTGATCGAGGTGCGGCAGAATGCTCAGTTCGCCGTGGGGCAGCGTCCGGTAGGCGGCGACGCCTTCCTCCGGCGTGCAGTAGTAGTCGCGGTCGCCCACCAGCACCAGCGTCGGGATGTCAATCGTTGCCCAGTCGGCGATGGTGTACTCCATTGGCTGCGTCCACATCGGGAAGATATCGCGCAGCAGCGACCGCCACGCGCCCTCGCCCTGCGCCTCGTCTACGTCGCGCACCATTCGCTGGAACCACTCCTGGTCACTGCTCTTGCTGGCGAAGTAGTCGGGGTCGGCCTCGGTGGCGTCGGGACTGCCACCCATGCGCCGCCGCAGCCGTGTGAAGCCGTGCGCCTGGGGATTGAAGACATCGTAGCCCGCAATGTTGACCAGCGCCCGCGCGATGCCTGGATGGCGAATCGCCATGACAGTACCGGAAATCGCCCCATCGCTGAAGCCGCAGACCAGCGGACGCTCCAGCCCCAGCGTGGCGATCAGCGCGGCCCAGTCGTCCGCCAGCAGCGGATAGCTCATCGGCGTCCCATCGTTGCGCGTTGAGCCGTGGGCGCGGGTATGCGGCGCGATGACACGGAAGTGGCGGACGAGCGTGGGCAGGTGATCGATCCAGCCCCACTCGTGCCCGGCCCAGACCGCGCTGGTGGAGGCCATGCCACCGTGCAGCAGCAAAAGTGGATCGCCCGCGCCCGCCTCCAGATAGTGAATGCGTAGCCCGTTCGCCTCGACATCATGTTCAGTAAAAGCAATCTGCAGCTCATCAGATCGTTTGTACGTCGGATGCATGGCTTGCCTCATTTACGAACAGATTGAGAACGCCCCGGATCGCGGCCCCTCCCCTCGCGAGGGGAGGGGGTAGGGGGAGAGGTCCGCTACCTCACCTCGTCCAGCAGCTGCGCCACCGTCTTATCGAGGAAGGTGCGCGCGAAGGCGACGCAGGTATAGACATCGGCGAAGGTGGTCGCCAGCCCAACGGAGATGCGCACCGCGCCCGTGCTCTTATCGTCGATGCAGCGGCGAAATTCGTCGAGCGTCAGCCGGTCATGGCGCACGAAGCATGAGGTCAGCTCATCCGCCGAGATGCCTAGCGCCAGTTCACCATCGCCTGGATTGCAGAAGCAGCCCGTGCGGAGCGAGATACGCGCCGCATTCGCCCGCTGCTCCACCAGCCGGTGATCGATGAAATGGCCGTCGCGGTCGTAGAAATTGAGCGTCACGGTTCCACCGCGCATCTCTGCATCGACCGGGCCATAGATACTCACCAGCGGCACGCCCGTCGGATGCGCCAGCGCGGCCAGTTCGCGCAGCAGCCAGCCAGTCAGACTCATCACGCGCGTGTGGATCGTGTCCACGCCAATCTGCTGGATGTGGGCCAGGCCAATCTCCACCGCGGGCAGCGAGAGATAGTTCAGCGTGCCATCCTCGAAGGCCTCCGGGCCATCGGCGAAATAATACTTGTCGCCCTGCACCGAGGCAACGGTGATAGTGCCGCCCGCGAACCAGGGCCGTCGCAGCTTCGCCAGCGCCACTTTGCGCGCAAGCAGGCAGCCAACGCCAGTCGGATAGCCAAACATCTTGTAGAACGAGATCGGCACGAAGTCGGGATGCCACTGGCTGAGGTCGAGCGTGTTGCTGGGGACGAACGCCGCCGCGTCCAGCAGCACATCCCAGCCCAGCGCCTGCGCGCGTGGAATCCAGTCGAGCGCGTGTTGCACGCCGGAGAAATTCGACTGCGCTGGATAGGCGAACAGGTTGTGGCCGTCGGGGCGTGCCTCGGCCAGATGCGCGGCCAGCGCCTCGGCGTCGATCCGCATATCTGGCGGCAGGACAGGCGTATAGGTGACGCTTGCCCCGGCGGCGCAGGCGAACTCACGAATACCGTTCACCGAGTTGTGGTTGTCGAAGGTCAGCAGGTAGCGGTCGTCCGCCTCGAAGGGGTATGACTCGCCGACCAGCTTGAGCGCGCCGCTGGCGTTGGTGGCGAAGATCACTTCATACTCGTCGGGCGAGGCGTTGAAGAAGGCGAGGATGGCCACGCGCGTCGCCTCGACGTGGTGGGTGGACGCCATCGAGGTCGGGTTGCTGGAATGCGGATTGCCAAAGACACTCTCGCGCAGTAGATCCAGATGCGCGCGTACCTGCGAATCGGCGTAGAGGCCGCCACCCGTGTAATCCAGATAGATGTGTCCCGACTGGTCAAGTCGTCCATACTCAGTGGCGCGTAGCTCGTCCAGATGGCTGGTCGTCTCATACGCGGGCGTCTCATGGCGGAAGGCGGCTTCGGCCTCCGCCAGCGATTGCGGCATCCCCATTGATGGCTGCGAAACGTCGTGCGTAGCGGACATAATTCCTCCGTGGGTTCTAACTGGCGACCACCTGGCGCTCGGCCAGCGCGGCGATGATCGAACTAAAGATCAGCCGCCCGTCTTCGCCGCCAAGGATCGCCTCGGTACAGCGCTCCGGGTGCGGCATCATCGCGGCGACATTGCGCTTCATGTTGACGATTCCAGCGATATTACGCCGCGACCCGTTGGGGTTGGCCTCTTGTGTTGTATTGCCCTGCGCGTCACAGTAGCGCAGCAGCACGCTGTTGTTCGCTTCCAGCCGGTCAAGTGTCTCCTCGTCGGCGAAGTAGTTGCCCTCGCCATGCGAGATGGGGATGCGGATCACCTGGCCGGGACGACAGAGCCGCGTGAACGGCGTATCGTTATTCTCGACGCGCAGGTGTGTCCAGACACAGCGGAATTCGAGGCTCTCATTGCGCAGCATCGCGCCGGGGAGCAGCCCCGCCTCCAGCAGTATCTGGAAGCCGTTGCAGATGCCCAGGACGATGCCGCCACGGTCGGCGAACGCTTTGATGGCGCCCATGACTGGCGCGAAACGGGCGATGGCCCCCGCGCGCAGGTAGTCGCCATAGGAGAAGCCGCCCGGCAGGATGATGGCGTCGCACCCCTTCAGGTCGGTATCCTGGTGCCAGATAGAGACGGCCTCCTGCCCGAGCACGGGGCCAAGCGCTCTTTCGCAGTCTTTGTCGCTCCATGTGCCCGGAAAGACCACTACGCCAAATTTCATGATGCAGCCCTCGTTATTGCCTGTCCACAGAACGCGTCCTTTGGACGCGCGCCGCAGGCTGAAGCCCTGCGGCTAATCCTGTCCGTTGAGAACTCCCTTGAAGGGAAGAGATACGCTCGCCGCGCAATTAACCGCGGCATGATGAACGTTACCTTATTCCTCCGAACACTGCGCGTCGTGGCGGGCACGGCAGACCGTAGCGTAAACGCTACGGCGAATTTCCCGCCTCCCACACTCCGGCGCACTCTGGCCCATTCGCCGGGGCATTCATGCTCCGGCTCGCGCACCTTATCACACCGTTCGGGATACATTCGTAACGTTCATCATGCCGCGAAACGCCTATATATCACCCTTCGACCCATTCTTCGCCATCTTCGGCATACTCTTTTTTCCAGATGGGCACGGTTGTCTTGAGTGTATCAATCGCATAACGGCAGGCCTCGAACGCCTCGGCGCGATGCGGACACGCGACCACAACGACGACGCTACACTCGCCGATCTCCAGCCGCCCGAGACGATGCACGATGGCGACGTGATCGGTCTGCCAGCGCTCTTCCACCTCGGCGGCGATTGCGGCCATCCGCTCCTCGGCCATCTCCGGGTAGGCGTCGTATTCGAGGTAGCGGATACGCTTGCCGCGCGCGTGATCGCGCACGACGCCCTCGAATGTTACCACGCCGCCATCGCTGGCATACGTCGCCTCGCCCACCAGCGCCCGAACCACTGCGTCATCCAGCGGGTCACGCGTCATCTTGACCACTGCCGCCATCGTTATCCACCTCCCACCGGGGGAATGAAGACCAACTCGTCGCCATCGTGCAACGGGGCGTCCGCCGCAACATAGGCGCGGTTGACGGCCACGGCGCACGGCGGCAGCAGCTGCGCCAGCGCGGGATAGCGCTCGCCGAGCAGCGCACGCACATCGGCGGCGGTGGCAGTCGCGCCATCGGGCAGGTCGAGCGTCTCGCCCTCAATTTTCGTCGCCTCGCGCAGCCCCGCGAAGTAGCGTATCCGCACCTGCATGAGTATGCATCCCTTTATCAATGATCCAGGTCAGTACATGGGTATTCTATCAGAATCTGGGGCCATACAGATAGCAGGCGACTCTGCCCGACGAAAACGCCCCTCTCCGAAACTGAAGAGGGGCATTGTCGCGAGAGGGTTAGCGCGTTAGTCCTGCTTGCTCTTGCCGTTCTTGCCGCTCGCTGCCAGCAGCGTCGCCAGCTCAACGAACGTGCGCACACCGAAGCCGGTCGCGCCCTTATCCCACTCGGCATCCTTGTGGCTGCGCGCGTTGACGCCCGCGATATCGAGATGCGCCCAGGGCGTCTCGCCGACGAAGTTGCTGATGACCTTCGCCGCCGAAATCGAGCCAGCGGGACGCCCGCCGACCTGCTTCATATCGGCAATCTCACTGCGGATCAGGTCGCTATACTCGTCGTCCATTGGCATCGGCCAGAGCCGCTCGCCCGCAGTCTCCGACGCCGTCAGAATCGCACGCTCCAGCGGCTCGTCATTGCTGAAGATGCCCGCGCGCACATGGCCCAGCGCCACCACCATCGCGCCGGTCAGCGTCGCTGCATCTACCAGCGGCGAGAGCTTCTGCTTCACAGCCCACGAGAGCGCATCAGCCAGCGCCAGCCGCCCCTCAGCGTCGGTATTAAGAATCTCGATGGTCTTGCCATTGGCCGCGCGCAGGATGTCGCCGGGGCGATACGCCTTGCCTCCGGGCATGTTCTCCGTCGTCGGAACGATGCCCGTCACGTTGGTGTTCGGCTTGAGACGGGCAATCGCCATCATCGCGCCGACGACCGCCGCGCCGCCGCACATATCCATCTTCATCGCGTCCATCTCAGCGCCCGGCTTGAGCGAGATGCCGCCGGTATCGAAGGTGATGCCCTTGCCCACCAGCGCCAGCCCCGGCTCGCCCCGCGCCCGTCCGCGATAGCGCAGCACGATGAAACGCGGCTCCTCGGCGCTGCCCTGCGCCACACCCAGCAGCGCACCCATCCCCTGCTCCCGCATCCAGTCTGGTCCGAAGACCTCGCACTCCAGCCCAACCTCTTCGGCCATGCGCCGCGCCCGCTCGCCAAACTCGGTGGGCGTCAGCACGTTTGGCGGCTCGTTGCCCAGGTCGCGGGCGAAGTTGGTCGCCTCCGCCAGCACTCTGCCGCGCTCGACCGCCGTCCGCAGAGCAGGCTCACGTCCGCGCCCAAGAACGGTGATCGTCTGGATGCTCGAATCGCTTCCCACGCCATTCTCATCGCTAGCGGCATCCCCGCCCGATCTGGCGCCTTTATACTGCTGAAACTCATAGAGGCCGAGCAGCGCGCCCTCGGTCATCGCGCGCGCCGCCTGGGCGAGGTTGATGCTGCGCTCCGCCGAGGCCAGCGCCAGCCCAATGTGCCGCGCCTTGACCTTGCGCAGCCGCCGACAGGCAATCGCCGAGGCCCGCCGGATACGCTCCAGCGTGCAGCGGTCGCGCGGCCCCAGGCCGATGATGGCCACCCGCGACGGCTCGATCTTGCCCAGAGTATGGAGCAATGTCACCTCGTCCGCCGCGCCCGTCACCTCGCCGCTGGCGCGCAGTTCCGCGATGACGCCCGCCAGCGCCTCATCCAGCGCCGCCGCTGGCCCATTGAGCGGCCCTTTATCCGAGAAAATCCCTACTGCCAGGGCATCGCCGTCAAACTGCTGTACATCGCGTGTGCTGACCCGAATATCCATTCCGCAACCACCTCTTCTTCCCAACAAGCGAATGACCGCCTGAACACGGTCGGGGGGATCATCAGGTGTCTGGTGGCAAGCGGCGCAATCCACGGCGACAGCGCTTCGGAGGATTCGGGCGGGCGCCATGGACGCGGGTGACCATACCCCCAGGAGGAACCGCGGTGAGGGCTAGTCGTGCGCGAGCAATCGCTCGACCAGACGGAGCAAATCGCGTGGACGGAACGGCTTGGTCAGGTACTCAGTGAACCCGGAGCGCAAGGCGCGCTGGCGATCTTCAAGTGTGGCGTGCGCCGTCACAGCGACCACCGGTAATGTGGCATACACTGGTTGCTCCCGGAGCAGGGCCAGCATGTGATAGCCATCAAGCACCGGCATAGAGATATCGACAAGCACGAGGTCGGCAGGCCTGGTTGCAAGCACCTCCAGCGCCTCGCGTCCGTTCGTGGCGGTCAGGGTATCATATCCAGCAATGCGGAGAATCTGCTCCATCAGGTGACGATTGGTTGCCTCATTCTCGGCAACCAGAATCGTGCCAGGGCGTGGAGACCCGCCATACGCGCGCGCCTGATCAGCGCCAGGGCTTTGGGCGAGGTCGCGCCATCGTTGCACTGGATGATCCATGCGCGTGCCAACCTCCGCTTCCGAACAGAAGCTGTGGAGACCGCGCCTCATGCGTCATCGCATCGATGATATCATGCGAGATCACGCATGGGACACAGCCAAAATCCAGCGTGCGCGCCAAATTCCCCTCAGCGCCACCACCTCGCCACATGTGTTGCGCACTCCATCTACTCCGCATTGTACCAGACTTTCGTCACTGGTCAAGCAGGAATAGACCAATTACCGGCAGATTGTACCACTCAGGGAGAGCCATCTCGATTTAAAGAGAAGGCCGACGCGCGAGAATATGGAAGGCGTGCCAGTGTTTCGACGAGCCATCGGCGAGATGGCCATCGGCATCTTCCTCGGTCAGTTCGATGATTTCAAGGTCGCTCAGGAGATCCTCGGCCTCGGAGCGCGTGAGGAAGGTCATCACCCGGTCAGGGGTATTCCACTGATCGTGGACGCCGAAGAATTGTCCCGCGAAGACACCGCCAGGAACCAGGGCAGCTTTGAGTCGCGCGAACACAGTAATGAAACGATCTTTGGGCATGAATGGGAGTGTAAACTGCGCATTGATGAGGTCATAGGTCGCGAAGGCGAAGTCCTCGAACGAGGACTGCACGACACGCAGATGATCCTGGGGAAGCGCTGCGAGCAGCGCCACCGAGCCTGGCTCGGCATCCACCGCCGTCACCTGGAAGCCCTGCTCCAGCAGGTAGCGTGTATCGCGGCCCGCGCCAGCGCCAAGGTCGAGCGCACGGCCACCCTTCGGCGCGAGTGCGGCGGCCCGCATCAGCAGCGGCCAGGGCGGGCTGTCTTTGGTGAAGCCGTAGAAGTAGCCCCAATCAGTGGTCATCATACCTGACTTTCTTCTTCGGTCGAACAGCAAAACACTCAGGGCAGATACCACTGTGGCAATCTGCCCTCTCCACTCGCACCCTCTCTCATGAGAAAGGGGTACCAGAATTCTACAACCTCGAACGCACACATGATGCCAGACGGATCCGAGGCATGGGCTATTCAAAGCTTCCACCTGGCCAGCATCTCCGGAGAGCGGTTGAACCAGGTGGAGGCGAGGCAGCGGCCCCTGCCATCACAGCAGGTGGCAGTAGTTATAGTTCCAGTAGACGGTATTGGCGACGGCGGTTGTAGTGCCAACGGCATCAGCGGACCACTCGCAGCATCTAGCGTCAACGAAAAGAGCCTTATGAGGAATATTCCCCACAAGGCTCCGAGAGAGTAACACTCGGGTTGTGCGATCGGATGCTGATTGCTACTGCGCGTGGCACCAGTTGAAGCCCCAGTAGGCGGTATTAGCGGCGGCGGTAGCGTTATCGCCGGTATCATTGAACCAAGAGAAGATCTCGCTGCCCTTCCACCATTGCGTGCCAGTCGTATGACACGAACTAGCTAACGTCGAAGGCGGCGTGCTGTGATTCCAGCCGTGGGCAGCCAACCCTGTTGAGAAGAACGAACTAACCGAGCTATACGAACCCGAACTACACTCCCCGTTCATGTACTGAGTTGCGCTATGGGCATCGCCGCCACCCTCGCCCAGACCGTCCAGCGTGAACGGCGGCGCATAGATGTCCGGTACGCTGTTCGGATACGTCGCCCAGGTCTTGCCGTCGTAGATACCCAGGCTCGAGACGCAGGTTGGCCCCGCCGGAGGAATCGCCAGCCGCATATGGTATGAGACTAACCCATTGCCGCGCGCTGTCACCTTCTCCAGCGAGACATAGCGCGACTTGTTGTCTTTCTTCCAGCAGTAGGGGTCGCCGCACGACGCTGGCCACGCGCCATTGTAGGGATATGTCGTCGCCTGCGCCCAACCCGCTCCGACCATCCCGCCAGAAGTTGGCGAACCCGAAAAGAACGAATAAACGCCATTGGTCGTGGTGGCGGGCGTGCAGACGTCGAACTGCTTGATCGTGAAGCGGCCCGCGCCACCGCCAGATGTGGCAATCGAGGTGCTAATCGAATTCGATGGGAACGAGACATCGCCGAAGCCACCGCCAGCAGTGGCCGCCTGCGCCCCGCCAAAGCCCGACAGGTTCGGACAGGTCGTTACTTGCGCCGCCGGTTGAGGTGTCGGGGTGCTGCTGCTCGCCGTCGGGGTGGAGCTTCCACCTTGCTCCGACGGCGTGGATGTACCGAACGCACAGGCTCCGAGCGCAAGCGCCAGAGCTATGAGGCCAACCAGAGAACGCGACCACCGGGGAAAGGATGGAATATGCATGGAACGCCTCCTGACTGCGCTCCCCAGCCGCCCAGAGACCAGAGAGCGATTCCCTTCCAGCCGGTGTGCGCCACGCGAACGAGACAGGGGTGCGGCGCGATAGGGGTAGGAAAAAGCACCGGCAATGCATAGGCATAATTGCTGCATCACCGCGAGTGTACCCGGCGACCCGCGCTGAGACAAGTGAGCTACATTACACTGCGAGGTAGTTCACATTTGGCGCGGGCTACAACATCTCCGCAGGGATTGTTGTCAATTGGGGCATCGTGCCGGAGCGTTATGTGGTTTTACTATGTACGCCGAACACCGCACATCCTGGTGGGCGAGGCAGGCCGTAGCATGAATGCTACGGCGAATTTCCACCCATTCGCCGGGGCCTTTGGGCTTCCGGCTGGACCACCCCAGCACGCTGTCCCTCCTATTTTCTAAAACTACATAATGCCTCGGCGAATTAGGCAATTGTGGCGACACTGTAGTAGAAGTAGGTGGGGGTCTGCTCGATCCGCGCCCGCCAACCCCAGGTTGTGAGCTGCTCGGTGAGGATCTCAGGGCGATAGAAGACTTTGACGATGCGATACTCTTGCCCATCATTCAGGCGACGTGTGACCGCATGCGCATCTGGCCCTTCGAGCTGGTGATTCTTCGCCGTCGAGGTCTCCTCGTAGAGCGCATCCACACAGAAGACACGCCCACCGGGAGCCAGGGCCGTGCGCACCAGGCTCCAGAACGCTTCCAGGCGCTCCGGCGGCACATGCGAGAGCCAGAAGCTAAAGAAGATCGTGTCATACTGGCGGTCGGGCTGCCAGCGAAAAAGGTCGGCCACCTCATAGCGCACCGGCGCGTTTCCGAGGCGTTCCCGACTGACGGCATGCACCTCAGGCGAGCTATCCACCGCCGTCAGTGTTCGCGCTGTCGGCACAAGCCGCTGCGTCCACAGCCCCGTCCCGCTCGCCAGCTCCAGCACGTCGCCCGCGGGTGCAAACGCCTCCAGCGCCCGCGCCACCTGCTCCACCTCCGCGAACCAGCGCGCATTCATCTCTGGCCCATGGTCATACCGTCCCTGGCGCAGAAACCACTCATCATACTCGCCCGCGCGCGCCTGATAATAGGCGATCTGCTCTTCGATCAGCCGATCACTCGATGCCATCTCTTGCCCTCCGAAGCGTGAAGAAAGGCTGGGACTCATGTATGAAATCCCAGCCCCTGCCTATATTTTGAACGTTACTTTTGTGCGGCTGTATCGGTCAATCGCCGACCGCCGCCACCTGGAATACACGTGTACCCCAGTTGCGCTCTCTGGTAGTTGTCTGGCTGGCTTTGGGTGGGATATATTCGGTTGCCAGCCAGAAACTGTTGTGATCTGGGTCGAGTGTCGCCCAGGAATAGTCGCCCCAGCGGGTCGCATTTGGATCATACGGCCCTGTGCCTCGCGCTGCCACATGCACGGCGCCGAACCACTGCTGATCGGCTTTCATCACCGTGTAGGCGGCGCTGGGGAACGTGCCCGCACCCGAAAGCGTGACGACCATCGCCGCGACGCCATTGCCGCTGGCCTGAATCGCCGGATAGAGCAGATAGTTCCCGCGCGACGCGACATAGCCCTGGCTACGCACGGAGGCGCCGCCAATCACTTTGCCGCTGAGATGCGGCTTGACGGTGAACCAGGCGACGCCAGCCCGCGAAGTCGTATCACCTTTCGGCGTGAGAATCGTTCCGAGCGCGCCCCACAGATTGCCGTTGATGAACTGCGCCTGCTGCATGCGATCATCGCCGGAGTCGAGGGTGCTGTCCGATCCTTTCTGAATCGCCGCTGGTGGTATCCCATACGCCTCGCTCTGAATCACAACACTGGAAAGCGTCGGCATGCCGCCCTGGCTCACCTTCTGCCCGTTGGTGAGCGCCCAGACGCCGAGCCGATTGTCGCCAGTGCCGTTGGGATCGAGCGAATTGAGGAAATATTCAGCGTCGGCAGGCCCGCTGGTGAGGGCAGGCTGCACCCCAAACGCGATATCACCACCAATGCTCAGATTGTCGAACTGAACGAAATGCACCGTCTTCGCGTGATGGATGAGATTCGCCTTCGAGACGGCATAAATTTGCGTCCCGTTGAACTCAGGGCCATTGATCGAAAACTCGTCGGTGCTGATATAGATATTCTGGCTATCAATACCCAGCCGTGGCTGATCGCCGAAGCACGGGCAGCCAGGATGACTGGGAGTGCCGTTTGTCCCGTCATCGGTGGCGTCAAGCTGGTAGACAGTCCACGGCGTCGCCGGATTGCTGTTGGTGTTCACGGCGATGTCGGTATGCGCGGAGTTGCCGAAGTTGCCATCGGGCGTGGTGGCAATAAAGAGAATAGTAGCGAACCAGGTGTGCGTGGCTTTGTCGAAGGTGCATCGTGGGTCGCTGGTAAACTCCGTCAATCCCTCATTGAAGAGGACATTGACATTGAACGGGCCAGCGACAAGCTTTCCGCTCGTGCGATAGACAGAGAACGCGGAGTTGACCGGCTCGACGACATAGCCATTACCGACGCATAGCCCCTGATCTGGCGGCTCGAATTTGGCCCCGAAGTTGGTGACCTCACTATCGAGGCTGCTGACCCCATTGAAATTCGTCAGCAATGCGCCGGGTTGTTGATCGTCCAGTGGCGAATCTGTGGCGGCGGGTCCGCGCGCGGCCTGCGCGGTCCGAAGCGCCTGGCCACCTTGCGCGTGTCGCACGCCTTTCGCCACAAATGGCGCGGTAGCATGCGCCACCGAAGCGGACGCGGACTGCGAGAAACTGCCGGAGACTCCTGCTGGAGTGAGCACTCCCGCTCTGGCATGACTCTGCGTCGGGGCGGATGCATGGGCGCTCCCAACAACCGCAAAGAAGCTACCCGCGAGAACGGCGCTCACGCCCGCGATGACGGCGATACAAGTAACGACGTGTCGTAGAGTGACTGTGCCAGGATTGCGTCTCGATGCGAAGAGCATGCTAACAACCTCCTGCCGACTCCTTGCCTTCTTGCCGCATTGTACCCCTGTTTTATCTGTTGATAAAGGGTATACGCCGCGGCGATTCCACCTCACCACTGCCTTGCTGGTTGCAAGGCTCATCCTACATCCCCGCAAGAGCCACTGGTTGCTCCTCTGAACACTACGCACAGATAGTACACTATTTACATGGTTCGCCCGCTGGAATGCGTCGCGTACCACTGCAATACGCACGGGCAGATGTTACACTAGGGAGCGCGGCAGGAGTATGGTTAACAGGACAGCAGCCCAACAGCCCAGCACCAGGAGCATCCTATGGCACTCGAACTCATCCCCCTTTGCAAGGTAACTGTCACTCCAGTATTAGCGGCCGACCTCGGCATCACCCCGGCGGGGCGCCGTCTGATGGTCACGATTCGTGAGGTGGAGTGTGAAGGCGAGCGGCTCCACGCGCACCTCAAGGCAGGCGCGATCGCGGGGGACTGGATGATCGTCGGCCCCGACGGAACCGCGCTCATCGATATTCGCCTCACCCTCGAAACTGATGATGGCGCGCTCATCTATGTGGAATATCAGGGACGCCGCGACTTTTCGCAGGTCTACGAGGGCGTTGACGCCCCCGTCTACATCGCGCCGCGCTTTGAGACAAGCGACGAACGCTATAGCTGGCTCAACAAGATTCAGGCCGTTGGCAAGGGTCTCGTCGATGGCGACTCGCGCATCTACGAAATCTATGAGGTGCGGTGAGGTGCGGTGAGGTACGCTGACACCAACGGGCTAAGAAGCAGCCATAAAACGACCGATGGCGCCGATCCCCGCCAATCACGGAGAGCGACGCCATCAATATATGTCGAGAGAAGCAGTCGTAGAACCCGATGGCGCTATTCCCTCATCATAAGAAAAAGCTCAACGGGTTCCTGCTCACGTAGACCCCGCGCCGTCAGGAGACGAGCGTGAAGACGCCCAGCAATGGCAGCAGCTTGGAAGCATTTGGCGAACCCAGGCCCGTCACCGGATCCCAGTTCGTCCCCGCGTTGTAGCCTGTGCCAATCTCGCTCACGTCGTTGTTGCCCACAGTGACGTCGTGGAAGGCGTCAGCGTAGAGACCGTGCGCGCGACTGATGAGGTACAGCGCTGGGTTGATATCGCCAAAGCGATGATGCGCCAGCTGATCGCCAACCGCGGTCAGGCCTGCCCACTGGGGCGAACCAGCGCTCGTGCCACCGAAGAGGAAGAAGATCGTCGGATCGGTGGGGTCGAGGCCATTGAGCAGGTTGCAGATGCCGCAGTGCGTCAGCACACCACCATTGACACCCGCATTGTAGGAGACATCAGGCACACCACGTCCAGTTTTACTGGTGTTCGGTACGCCGAACTGGAAGGCTGGCCGACCATAGATCGTGCTGAAGCCACCACCGCTGCAGTTGATGTCGTCGAGGGATACCGCTGGAGGATTGCAGCCAAGAAGCTGCTCGGTCCAGGCCGTCTCACCGATGTACGCGCCGGTCGCGCTGTCGGCATTGAGGGTCGTGCCACCAACGCCCGTCACCAGCGGATCAGAGGCGGGAGTGCTGGCGCTCAGGATCGCGGCGGTACCGTCGCAGTTGAACTGGGCCGCGCCACTATCGCCCGAGGAGGCGAAGACGGTGATTTGCTTCCGGGCAGCCTGCTCAAACAACGTGTGCTGTTTCTGCAAGACCTTAGGATCCATACACGTCTCGGCCTCGCCGAAGCTCTGTGAGATCGTGTCGGCCAGGTTGTTATCGACGACATACTTGGTCGCGTTGTAAAGCGCGGTGTCGTCGTTGCTGGTGGCAAGCACGAGCAAGATTTTCGCACCCGGCGCGGCGGCATGCGCCCACAGCACGTCGAGGGTGATCTCCTCGGCCCAGCCATCCATATTGCCGTCATTGGGATCGAACGGCGTCAGGCCCTGCGGGGCGATCTGCTGGAAATCAGCAGCGGGAAGGCCGAAGGTCGAGTCGAAGATGGAGAGGTCGGTCTGCACATACGGGCTTTGGAAAGCGTCGATGATCGCAATCGTCCGCCCTTTGCCGTTGATGCCCTTGTTGAGCAATGGAGTAAGGCCATATGCTGCCTGGATTTGTGAGGGCTGGTAGCACCGTAGCCCAGCGGAGCCATCAATCGGGCGGTCCTGGCAATTGAAATGGACGGCGCTCGTATCTTTGACGACCTTGCTGATGGCTGGATGCACCGTAATCTGGTGGGCTATGTCTGGCGCTGCGTCCGCGAAGGCTGCGGGGCCAGTCGCCAGGAATCCGCCCATGACGATCGCGGCAAGCCCAACCGTCACACTACTCATCTTCAGCGCGTGGGATATCTTCTGGGTAAAATGCACGTGCGCACTCCCTCAAGTGATTTTGCGACCCCGCGGGGTAGGTGTCCCCACCCGGCAAGGGCAGAAATCTTACCGTTTTTCAGATGAGACCTCACGGCTCGATGCTTCGATGCTTCGATGCTGTGAGTCCCAGGGTTGCTCACTGACATTGCAATCTACACACGCCCGCTGTTGCTATGAAGAGTCTGGAATATTGTGTGTAGTCCCGTGCGGATTATCCGACGAGAAACGGGGATAACTGCTCGCCTCTCTGCCCGCCTCTCTGCCCGGTTCCACCTCCTCACGATCACCGTTGATCGTCCCCACCGTGCCGCCCACAACCGATCTTTGAGTACGCAAGACGCCGACCCTGCCTGGTGAGAGGTTCACATGGCGCCCGACAAGGCATTCCATTGTGATGAGTAGTCTGATCCAGACAAAAGCAGGGAGCGTCCTCCAATCCTTTTTGACGACGATGGTTACATGAGCCCACTGCTCTGCTCTTGATAATAACAACGTGCGCTCATTGCGTGAAGTCACCCCTGACTTATCACACGTAAGCACGCGCAAGGCATATCGGTTCACCACATATTACGCATTGCGACCGACCTCTTGCCAGACGCCCGCTCATACTTTATTATGGTAGGTAGTAGGTAGATGTTCTGCTACATCCTGCGGAAACGATGCTACAGGATAGCTTGTAACCTGCGTGCGTATCCTAACCTTGTAGCGCATCGCTCACCGGAGAAAGGAGGCGGAGCAGGAACAGCGACGTTCCTTAGATTTGAGCCGACTTTCGATGGGTGTGATGAGGTTGGGATCGGGTGGAGCGTTCTGTCGGCATTTCCTCTGGCGCGTATGTCGCGCGCCGCGCACAAGCCCCGTCTCCTGCTGTCCGCACTACAATCGCGGGCAGACAAACCCTCTCATCATGGTCAAGAAGAATTGGCATTGCCTCCACGCATCACCTTCGTGTCAGCGTCATTGGATTAACGCACGTACGCATGTAGATGCTGGTCTTCACTCTATTGCCATAAATTCCCGCATGCGACGTGTTTGGACAGGGAGTGCCTGCGATGCTCGATCTTCCAGAGCATCGCGTACAGGAGGTATGGTTTGAAGAGCCACAAGACGCGAACGATCCTCTTCAGCAGCTTTACCATCATTACGGCGCTGGTGCTTGCGGCTGGTTCCTTCTTCATGCAAGCGACACCAACCGCCCATGCTGATGGCAGCAATCAGACGCTACAGAACCTCACCGAAACTGGCACCAGTGTCTTTGTCGCCGGTCCCACCGGCCTTACGGGCGATACCCTGAATCAGCAGGTGCCCGAGGATGACGATCAAGATCAGCACACCAATGCGGTGTATGATCAGGCGCCGACGACCAATCCGAATCCAGGGGCCAGCGGCGTTGCCTCGAAAAACAAGGGCTTCTCTGGCTTCACGGGTCTCGATCACTTCGATACCCGCACGCGTGATGGCGGCAATGCCTTCAGCCTCGAACCGCCGGATCAGGGACTTTGTGTTGGCAATGGTAAAGTCCTTGAGACAGTCAACCAAGTGCTCGTTGTATTCGATAAGTCCGGCAATCGGCTGACCACGCCAGAGTCCATGAACACGTTCTTCGGGCTACCATTTTCGATCAACCGCACCACTGGCGTTCGTGGAGACTTCCTCAGCGACCCCAAGTGCTACTATGATGTCGCCACCAACCGCTTCTTCCTGACCATGTTGCAGGAAGACCCGGCCCCTTCGGTGCGCGCTCACACGCTCATCGCGGTCTCACAGACGGGCGATCCGACTGGTGTGTGGACCGATTTCTCTATTGACGCCACCGATGATGGCCTGAACGGCACCCCCAGCCATCCGAATTGCCCATGTTTCGGTGACCAGCCACTCATCGGCGCCGACGCCTTCGGCTTCTACATTTCTACGAATGAGTTTCCGAGCTTCGTAGCGGGCTTCAATGGCTCACAGGTCTACGCGATCTCGAAGTTCCGCCTGGCGGCCGCGGCATCCGCGCACGGCAGCGGCACACTGCCTCCAGTGGTGCATATCAACGCTGGCGCGATCCCCACACCGGATACTGGCGGTATCTGGTATTCGATTCAGCCCGCCACCACACCTGGCTCGACCCTGCTCACGCTGGGCAACGGCGGCACTGAATTCTTCATGAGCGCGTTGCAGTTTGGCCCTGCCCCACTCGATAACCGCATCGCCGTCTGGGCAATGGTCAACACCAAGACCCTGGGGAACACCACCCCGACTGTCTCGCTGCTCAACACCGTCATCGGCTCAGAGACGTATGGCTTGCGGCCCGATGGCTCGCTCACAGCGACACAGAAGGCAGGCGACTATCCTCTGGGTCAGTTCTTTGGCGAGTCTGAAAACCAGCTCAACGCCAATGATGACCGTATGAATCAGGTCGTCTACGCTGCCGGACTGCTCTACTCTGGCGTCAACACCGTAATCGGTGATGGGTCGCGCACGGGCATCGCCTACTTCATCGTGCTCCCATTCGTCAGCAAGGATCACGGCAATTTGAGCGTTCATGCGGCCATGGTCAAGCAGGGCTACGTGTCCGCGGCGAATGACAGCGTGCTCTTCCCCTCGATTGGCGTGAACGCGCTCGGTCAGGGTGTGATGACCTTTACGCTCTCCGGGCCTAACTACTACCCGACCGCGGCCTATGTGACCGTGAATGCGATCACTGGGGCTGGCAGTATTCACATCGGCGGCGCGGGCGTCGGCCCAGCCGATGGCTTTACTGGCTATGCGGCGGAAGGTGGCAACGGTGTCCAGCGCTGGGGCGACTACTCGGCGGCGGTAGCAGACTCCGATGGCAGCATCTGGTTCGCTACTGAGTACATCGCTCAGACCTGCACGCTGGCACAGTGGACCGCTGACTCGACGTGCGGCGGCACACGCACCCAGCTTGCCAACTGGTCGACATTCGTTGGCCATGTCAGCGGTATTGGTCTCTTCGACCACTAATATCGCAGACGCCACTATCGTGTTTGTCGTTCTCTCAACGAGAGCCGGACTCTGCATAAGGGTTCCGGCTCTCTGTCATTCAGCCGATAGCAATGGAGACGGAAATGGAGACGGAAATGCCCCGCTCCAGCAACGAGAGCGGGGCATGAGCCGAAAAATCCCTGGTAGGGTCGTCCTCAGGCTGCGACCGCCGAGGCCCGCCGCCATTCGTAGCGCGCCGCCAGGCCCAGCGCAATCGCCACCACCGCCAGCCCGCCAACCATAAACCACTCCAGCGAACCACTGCCCTGATCGGGGTCAACGCGGAAAACTGTCTCGATCCATTCCTGATTGATGAGCGTCACCACAAACATGACGCCAGCGATAAGTCCCAGGATGGCCTCAAGATAGAACCACAGTCGCAGGCCCTTCTTCATGTCGAGAACCTCCGTGAATCCATATGCTGTTCATATGGCGTAGAGATGCTGAGCCGTTCAGCACACCTGTAAGCATCATACAGCATCCACCAAGAGAGGGCCATGAGGGCCATGCAAATTCGCGGTTGCCCGGCCTTGACCTTCCAGTTACGGGAAGGTGTACGCTGTTGGCAGTAAGAGGCAAGGCGGACCGGACAGGGGGAAACCATGCAAACGAACAGCAGCGGCGACCGACAGCGTGTCAATGCCAAGGGGCCAGGCGAGGCAACGCTCACCATCGGGCAGATTGCCCAGCGAACGGGCGTCGCGGCCAAGACCATCCGCTTCTACGAAGAGATTGGCCTCTTGCCACAGCCACCGCGCGGACCGAATAGCTACCGCCGTTATCGTCTTGCCGATCTCAATCGCCTGCTGTTGCTCCGGCGCATTCGCCTGCTCGGTTTGCCTCTTTCGTCGGCGAAACCCCTGCTCATTGGCGCGTCCGACGCACAATGCGGCGACGTCCAGCGGCAGTTGCTCTCGCTGGTTGAGCAGCGGCTGCGCGCGATTGACCAGGAGATTGCCGAACTGCACTCGCTACGGGAGACGGTCGCGGGCTATCAGCGCGCGCTCTCGGCCTGCCCACCCGCCGACGATTCCACATTCAGCGATTGTTCCGATATGCGTTGCATCGCCCCATCCGACGATGCCGCACTCGAGGAGGCGTGCCATGATGAAACCGACTCTTGTTGCCCGTAACCTCAGCGCTGCCTGTGATGCCTGTGATTGTCCGCCGGGCGAGTGTCCCTGCGGCCCAGAGTGTTGCAGCGGAACGGGCTGCTGTTAGGCGCATCCTTCCCCACAACACGACGCCTCTTCCTCTAATGGGAAGGGGCGTTTCTCATGAGTGTTCAACAGACTTCGATTATGCCGATGTCTCTTCCAGACGCGCCCGATCCGCGCGTTCGCGCCGCAGCGCCACCAGCTGCGCCATGTAGTCGTCGCCCCAGTCGCGCATGAGCAGCAGAATCGGTTCGAGCGACGCGCCAAATGTCGTCAGCGAATACTCCACCCTGGGCGGCACCTCACGATAGACCTCACGGTGAATGATGCCCGCCTCTTCCAGTTCGCGCAGTTGCAAGGTCAGCATGCGCTGGGTCACCTCCGGCAGCAGGCGCCGTAATTCCCCAAACCGCTTGACGCCATCCAGCAGATGAAACAGGATAACGCCCTTCCATTTTCCGCCGATCACGTCGAGCGTTGCTTCAACCGAGCAGCTATATTTGCCCTCGTAGTGACGTCGCTTCATGACAAATACCTCCACAATAGTTTCATTTTCGATACTATGTCACATTATTGTGTGTACTTGCGAAATTAATGATGAAAGAGCATAGTTGTTGAAGAGGATGCTGACGCCTGTTGGAGACTCGTAGCGCTGAACACCAGAGGATTATGCTTCGCCAAGAGGCCGTATGCGATAGAAAGCAGTGAAGAGGTCTTTTACCCATGGCACAGATGCATGCTGTTCGCCTGCACCAGTATGGCGCGGCAGAGAATTTGATGTACGAAGAGACGCAACGTCCCGAGCCACAGGCTGGCGAAGTGCTGGTGCGCGTCCGCGCCGCTGGCGTCAACCCGGTTGACTGGAAGACACGCACCGGGCATGGTGTCGCTGGCCCGCTGGAGTCGCCGATCATCCTGGGCTGGGATATCGCTGGCGTGGTCGAGGAGGTAGGCAGCGGGGTTGACCAGTTTACCGCTGGCGATGAAGTCTTCGGGATGGTGCGCTTTCCAGAGTTCGGCAGCGCCTATGCCGACTATGTGGCCGCTCCCGCCAGCGATCTCGCGAGGAAGCCGACGAATAGCTCGTTTGCCGAAGCGGCCGCGGCGCCTCTGGTAGCTCTCACCGCCTGGCAGGCGCTCTTTAAGACGGCGCGACTCCAGGCTGGCCAGACGCTCCTTGTGCATGCCGCGGCGGGTGGCGTTGGCCATATCGCCGTCCAGCTCGCGAAGTGGAAGGGCGCGCAGGTCATTGGCACAGCCTCGGCGCAGAACGCGGATTTTCTGCGCAGTCTCGGCGCTGACCAGGTGATCGACTATACCCACGAGCGCTTCGAGGATGTTGCGCGCGAGGTCGATGTCGTGCTGGATACGCAAGGCGGCGCGACGCAGAAACGGTCGTTCGCCACGCTCAAGCCGGGTGGGGCGCTCGTCTCGATTGCGGAGACGCCCGACGAGGCGCTCGCACAGCGCTACGGCGTGCGCACGGCGCGTATTCGTGTCCGTCCCAGCGGCGAGCAGATGGCGGAGATCGCCCAACTCTTCGAGAGCGGAAATGTCCGTGTGGAGGTCGCGCGCACGTTTCCACTGGCTGAAGCAGCTGAGGCGCATCGTCTGAGCGAAACCGGCCACACGCGCGGCAAAATCCTGCTGATCCCGTAGCCTTCACAGTGCGACGACCCTCCAGTGGTGGAAGAGGCGCCTGCTGGCCGTGTGGCCGCGCACAAGGCCGCCACAGCTTCGCCTACTGGTCGGCTGGGTCAATCGTCGCGGGCAATTGGAATGTGGCAATGATCTGCTTCACCGTCTGAACATCCGCGAGCGCCGCGGAACTCATAATCCCCTGTTTGTCGACCTGGTAATACGAAAGGAACAGGTAGACATTGGTCGTGCCCGCGTCATTCGTGACGGCCATCACGATGCCCTCACTCGCCGCCTGCGCCCGTCCGCTATTGTGCGCCTGAACCGTCGATGGGATATAGGGTTGGAAGACGTCGACCGCCGGATTATCCGCGACCTGTAGATGGCTGACTGTTAAGTGTTCCAGCGTGATATCCGCTGATGTCGGTATAGCCTTGGCAAGCGCAGCCGCTGGCGGTGATTGATCCAGCGACACAATCGGACTCATCGTCGTTCCATCAGGGTTGGCGAGGGTGATATGGCTGCCATTACTGCCGGGAAGCAGCATCCACGACGATGGATAACGCAAGCCTGAAACCATAGATTGGGTCGGTAAAAGTCTTCCAGCCGGGATGACCGTTTACCGTGGCCATCGTGGCGACAACAGTTGGCACCAGACAAGGAACAGTGCTGCGCTGGTGCTGGCGACGAACGGGTCGGGAATCTCGCACGCGCTCAGCGCCAGCGTCAGGAGCACCGCCAGACAAATGTGAGCGAGTGAACCAGACGAGCGCAAGTGGGACTTCCACATTCGAGCGGACTCCTTACCATTGCTTCCGAGTAGTGCCTGACCTCAATCGGTCGAATAGCAACTCCACTCAAACGATGCGCCTACAGGCACTGATACGCAATTTTGCGGGTCTCATTCTGTATGACAGGACGAGAAAATGCCTCTCCGCCGTTTCGACGGAAGGGCGTTCTCAACAAACTGTGAACTGCTACACAGATAGAAGCGGGCGGGCGGCGAACACGCTGGAAGCCGACTGAGCGCCCTACCTGCTCAGTTCGCGATGTCTTTGCGCATGAAGCGCGCCGACGCCAGCACCAGCGCCACCGCGGCAACGGCCAGCACGATCAGCATATCCCCTAGCGGCAAGCCATTGGACAGCGGCGTGCCATAGTAGTAGAACGCCGACAGCCGCAGCACCGCATCCGGTACTTTCAACTCTGGCCCGACGAAGCTGATGACGAACCAGATCACCAGCAGGAAGCTCAAAAGGCCGGTGTCAATCGCCGTGCGCAGCCAGCCGGAGAACAGGTAGCCCAGCGCCGCGATCAGCAACCCCAGCGGAATGATGGAGAGCGAGGCGGCAGCCAGGTTGCCCCAGTCGAGCGCCAGGCCACTGATTGTCACAGCCAGCGTACTCAGCGCCAGGGTCGCCACGGCAATGATCACCGTCGCGGTGGCGAGCGCACCGAAACGCGCCAGGATCACCTTCAAGCGCGGCTGCGGCGTGGACAGCACAAGCTCCTGCAGGCCATCTTCTTCATCGGCGGCCCAGCGGCTCGCCTGGGTGACGGCAAAGGCCATCAGCAGCGCCGCGAAGATGACAAAGAAGAAGCCCAGCAGCGAGGCATTGAAGTTGGCATTGCTCCCGCCAAGGCTGCTAATCAAGCCTGTAAACAGTGGTGAACTGTCAGCGAGGGACTGGAGCTGTTTCTCCGTTTGCACGCCAATGAAGACCGCGAATGCGGCAAATCCGGCGATGACGACCGTCCACCAGATGGTGGGAACAGCCATCTTCGCCAGGCTGCGCGTGTAGATCGACTGCAAAGACCAGGCGTGCGCGGGCAGCGCGTCTTCAGGGCGCATCGCGCGCTTGGGCAGGGTGAGCCAGCGTGGCAGCGCCACCGCCGCGCCGATATCGCGCCGCACAAACAGCCAGATCGCCGCGCCACTCAACACGACGCTCAACACCACCATCACCAGCATCGCGACGGGATCAGTACCGTAGCTGGGAATCAGCGGCTTGCTCAGGTTGTAGTAGTAGACCGGAGAGAGACGCGAGATCCAGTCGGTATTGGGAACGATCCGGTGGATCATGTCCACCACGATAAACAACGCCAGCAGCCCACCTGTGATGCCCGCCGCGGAGCGATTCTCCTGCGTGAACTGCGAGATGAGCAGCGCGAGGCTGCCAAAGACGCCGCAGATCAGCGCGAGGTTCAGGCCAAACAGCAAGGCATCGCCAAACGTAAAGTCGGCGTTCACATGTGCGCCGCCGGCATACGTCAACACCCCGATCAGGACCGCCATCAACAGCAGCGCCGTCCACATCGCCGCCAGTTTCTCCAGGGCCACCCGCCCGCGGCCACGTGGCAGCGAGAGCAGCGTATCCATCGAGCCGCGGGTCTCCTCGCCGCGCAGCATGCGGCTGCCCGCCAGGATCGGCCAGAGCGCCAGCACCAGGATGGTGAAACCATATTTCCAGGTGGCATAGCCGCCCGGAGTGTCAACCCGTATCGGCTCGGCAAGCCAGCCGAACGAACTGGCCAGACTGACGAGCGTGGCGCGCGCTGCGGGGGTCGCAGTCACCGAGGAAATGGCATCCAACACCACATACATGAGTAGCCCGAGGCCTATGCCCCAGCCCAGGATGGCGATGCGGTAATCGCGCAGGGTTTTGAGAAAGATACTACGAAACAACATCACTCGCCTCCCTGGCGGCGAGGCCGTCGCCCTCGTAATAGCGCAGGAAGATATCCTCCAGGCTGGGTTCCTGGCTGGTCAGGGTCACGATCTGATACTGCGCCGCCGCCTTGATGACGCCATCCAGCCCACCCGAGACCGTCAGACGCAGCGTGTGCCCATCCGGCAGCGCGTCTACCTGCTCGACGCCCTCCAGCGACTTGAAGGCATTAGCGGGCGCGGCATCGGCAAAGGTGATGGTGACTTCATGGCGCTTGAGGCCTTTGAGTTCGGTCACGCCGCCCACGCGCACCAGCCGCCCCTCGCGGATAATCGCCACGCGCGTGCAGGTCTGTTCCACCTCGGTCAGGATATGCGACGAGAGGAAGACGGTACGTCCATCCTCGCGCACTTCCTTCACCATGCGGTCAAACTCCTGCTGGTTGAGCGGATCGAGGCCATTGGTTGGCTCATCGAGGATGAGCAGGCGCGGGCGATGCATGAAGGCCTGCACGATGCCAATCTTCCGCTTATTGCCACTGGAATACTGCCGGAACTTGCGCGTGGGGTCCAGGCCCATCCGCGCGATCAACTGTTTCAGGTAGGTCTGATCGACTCCGCCGCGCAGGTTTCCGAAGTATTCGAGAATCTGGCCACCGGTCAGGTTCGGATCCAACGACAACTCGCCAGGCAGGTATCCCACCAGCCGCTTGACATCGGTGGACTGCTCCCAGCAATCCAGCCCGCCGATATGCGCGCCGCCAGCGGTGGGCCGTAGCAGCCCCATCAGGGTGCGAATGGTAGTTGTTTTGCCCGCGCCATTCGGCCCCAGAAAACCGAAGACTTCGCCCTCGTTGATCGTGAACGTCACGTCTTCGATGCCGCGGCTGGAGCCATAGCGTTTGGTCAGCCCCTGAGTTTCGACCAGTGTGGTCATTTCCTGTTCTCTCTTTTTGCCTGCTGAAGCGCTCGCCAGCGCTCCAGGGTGGTTTGGCGCTCCTCGAGCACCATATCGCAAAACTCGATCAACGTATCCAGATGATCTCTGGCGGTATTCTCCGAGGATTCAATGACCCCGGCGCCGTGCTCGGCCATCTGGCGCAATGACTGAATACTCTCCATATCTATGAGAATTGAACGCTCCCAGGCGTCATGGGTGAACTGATAGTAATCCTTCCGGTCGCCACGTTGCGTCACCAGGTCGGCCCAACCGATGGCCAGAATCAGCCGCATATTGGTCGAGACCGAGGCGCGCGAGACGCTCAGGATGCTCGCGAGGTCATCCAGCGAGAGCGGTCGGTCGGCGACGAGTAACAAGCCCAGAAGGCGGCCACCAATGCGCGGCAGCGCAAAGCGCTCGAAGTACACCCCCATGCTCTCGACGAAGGCTTGCGCCTCGACGGATAATGGTTGCGGGCGCGCGTCTGGCGGTGGTTGGGACTGCGGCAGTTGCTGCGCTTGGGACATGTGGCCCTCCAGGCTCTGGTCAATGGTCAGCGGATACGTATCGCCTGAGCGCAATAGTAGTTCATTTAGTTTGTTCAGTCAAGACTGAAACATCAGACTTTCGACCTAGCTGCAATTGATACGCAATCCGTTTGGGGTGTTGTAGTAAGAAGGCGCGCCGTAGTGTGATGAACGTTCACGTATTCCTCCGAACACCGCGCGTTGTGGCGGGCGAGACAGGCCGGAGCGTGATGTCGTTTTCGCATTTGCGACGGAGACGGGCATTGCGGTGGGGCGAGCAAGCCGGAGCGTTCACGCTCCGGCGAATGGGCCTGGGAGGTGGAAAATTCGCCGGAGCATGATGTAGTTTTACTAATTACAACGGACCGCCACGGCGGCGGGCGACTGAAGTCGCGCCTGAAGGGCCTCGCCTGCTGCGCCTGCTGCGCCTGCTGCGCACGCTCCGCCACAAAACCCGCCTGCGCGGGGTGCCCAGAACCGCTCGCCAGCGGGTCGCTCGTCGGGACACGATCTGGGAAGTCCGCGACGGCGGACTTCGTGGCCGCAGGCCCTTCAGGCGCGGTTTGAACCGCCCGCGCTGCCCAGCGCGTGTCCCTGGTAAATTCTAAAACTACATTATGCTCCGGCGCGCGCCCCTCAGCAGACTGCTGGCGCTATCTGTATGCGCGACGCTAGGCTATCCCTTCTGTCATGCATCCGCTCCATCGAAGGGAACCACCTGGCTGCTGGCGGCGCTCTCGCGGGCCGCCTCGATCACGCGGATCGTCTTCAGCGCGTCGCGAGGGTCCACGGGTAGTGGGCCGCCCGCCCGTATGGCATCGCGCACCATTTGATAGAACGTCTCATAGCTTCCTGGCAGCGACTGTGCCACCGCGGCGACCGAGACCGCGCCGATGTCGGTATAGAGGCGGCCCCAGATGCTTTCCGGCTCCTCCGCCCAGCCCTCGTCGCCAGGCCGACCACCCGTGCGCAACATATCCTCCTGGGTGTCCAGGCCAAATTTTTCATAGAAGCCACGGCTGCCAATGACGCGGTAGCGGGGACCAAGCTGGCGCACCAGCACGCTCATCCAGAGGTGAGCAACGCTGCCGTTGGCGAAGCGCAGCGCGACGAACGTATCGTCGTCTACCTGGGCGCCGGGACGCCGCGCATCCACCTCCGCATAGACCGAGACAGGGTCACCCAGCAGCACCAGCGCCTGGTCGACCAGGTGCGCGCCGAGATCGAAGAGCAGACCGCCCGCCTCCTGTGGCGCCGCGTGCTCGCGCCAGGCAGCCGCATTCACCGTCGGGCGATAACGCTCGTAGCGGCTCTCGAAGCGCACGATATCGCCCAACGCGCCCGCCGACTTCAACGCCTGAAGCGTGCGAAAATCGCTATCCCAGCGGCGATTCTGGAAGACCGTCAGCGGCGCATTCGCCGCCGTGGCCGCCGCGATCAACTGGCGCGCGTCGGCGCTGGTGGAGGTGAATGGCTTATCGACGACGACGGGCAATCCCGCCTGGATGGCGGCCATGCCGAGCGCGAGATGGCTATCATTCGGCGTCGCCACCACCACCAGATCAACCGCCGTGGGATCGGCAAAGAGCGCATCCGCTGTGGGTAGCACGCGCGCCGTGGGATAGTCGCGCTGCGCCCGCGCCTGGCGCTCGGGGTTAGAGGTGACGATCACCGCAACCTCCATCCCAGCGACTGAGGCAATCAGTGGCGCGTGGAAGACAGAGCCGGCAAGCCCATAGCCCAGGACTGCCGCCCGGATCGGCGATTGTTGTGAGGATGACACTGGAAGCCCACCATTCCTTGTTCATAAAAGAAGCACATAGAACGAAGCGCCAGGAGATCGTCCTGGCGCCCCTGAATCGACCGCTATTAGCGACCACTGGCCGCGTTACGGCGTCGCACAACGGCATCGGCGGTCACCGCGATGAGCAGCACCAGACCCTCAACCATCAGTTTGACGTCTGTTCCCTGATTCAGCAGATCGAGGCCATTTTCCAGGCTGCCGATAATGAGCGAGCCGAGCACGACCGCCCAGACCGAGCCGCGCCCGCCGAAGAGGCTGACACCGCCGATCACCGCTGCGGCAATCGCATCCAGCAGCAGGGTCGGATTAATCTGCGCCGAGGCCGAGATCGCGCGCGAGGAGGCCAGGACGCCGCCAATCGCCGCCAGCGTGGAGGCCAGGATAAAGATGGTCACCCGGATACCGACGACGCCGATACCCGCGCGCCGCGCCGCCTCAGCATTGCCACCGACGGCGTAGACATGGCGGCCAAAGCCGGTAAAGCGCATGATGAGCCAGAACACGATCAACGCCGTCAGCAGAATCAGCGCCGAGTACGGAATGCCGCGGTAGCTCTCGAAGACGATCAGCCCCACCACCGAGATGATGACAACCGCGCCCGTGCGTAAGGCGACATCCCAGATGGGAGCCTGCGGCAGGCCCGCCCGCTGACGCCGGACACGTGTCCAGAGCTGGAGCAGCACATAGACCGCAATGAGCGGAATCGGCAGCAGAACATCCCACGGGAAGGTGAGATAGTTGGTGGCGATGCCCGTCAGGAACGGGTCAATCAGGCGAATCGAGGCGTTGGGCAGCAGGTGAATCAGCACACCCGTATAGCCAATCAGCGCCGCCAGTGTCACGATAAACGACGGCACACGCAACACCGCGATAAAGAACCCATTGACGAGGCCGATGACCACACCAACGACGATTGCGCTGATGATCGCAAAGGTCGCTGAGGCCGCGTGGTTCGCCGAAAGCACCACCAGCACCGCGCCACAGAGGCTGGCGACGGCGGCCAGCGAGAGGTCGATTTCCGCGATGAGCAGCACGAGCACCGAGCCCAGCCCCAGGAAGCCAATCGTGGCAATCTGCAGAATCAGGTTACTCAGGTTCTGTGGGGAGAAGAATATCCCACCACTGGTGATCTCGAAGAAGATGGCGATTAGTATGAGCGTCATCACAACGGGAAGCTGCCCAAGTTCGCCACGGCGGAAGCGGTCGCCCAGTGTCTGTAATGGGCCAGCTGAGCTTGGCTCAACTTTTGGCGTAGCAGGCGCCGATTCGGCAGAGGATGGGCTCGTCATTGGTCGTTCTCCTGACTGACGCTCGACCGAGCGGTATCGCCGTTGCTCAAGATCTCGCCAAACTCAGCGCCAGTGATTGCCGAGACAACCTGTTCGGGCGTGGTGTTACGGACATCGAACGTGGCGACGCGCTGGCCGAGGCGCAGCACAATCACGCGGTCCACCACCTCGAAGACATCGGCGAGGTTGTGGGAAATGACGACGACCGCCAGCCCACGGTCCCGCAGGCGACGAATCAGGTGCAACACCTGACGTGTCTGTGCGACGCCGAGCGCTGCCGTTGGCTCATCCAGCAGAACCACCTGGGCATTGCGCAAAATCGTCTTGGCGACCGCGATCGACTGTCGCTGCCCACCAGAGAGCGACGCGACCGGGACGCGAATCGAAGGGATTTTGACATCCAGCTGCTCAAGCACTTCGCGTGTGCGGCGCTCCATTTCGATTTCATTGAGCGGCCGAATGAGGTAAGGGATCACTGTCGTGCGATCTTCACGGCCGAGATAGAGGTTGGCGACGACATCGAGGTTATCACAGAGCGCGAGGTCCTGATACACCGTCTCGATGCCAAGGTCCGTAGCATCCGAAGGCTTGGTAATGGTGGCGCGCTTGCCACCGACATAGATCGTCCCGGTATCGGGGACATTGACGCCTGAGATCGTTTTGATGAGGGTTGATTTGCCAGCGCCGTTATCGCCGACCAGGCCAACGACCTCACCAGAATAGACCTCGAAATCTACATTGCGGAGCGCCTGTACAGCTCCGAATGCCTTGGATATGCCCGTAATACGCAACGCTGGCTCGCCGCGCTGGGGAGTCTGGCCCTGCGCGCCGGGAGCGCTGCCGCCACTGGGGTTGGGGGAAGCATACTCAGCCATGTACGGTCCCTTCCTCGTCGAAGCTGACACACTGCTACGCTGATTCAAACCTCACTCGATGCGGGACGTGAAGGAGGCTCATGCCTACAAGTATACATGCAAGGCCGGAAGCATGACGATAGGGATTGTACACAGCGCGCGGTGTAAGAGAGGTGTACGAGAGATGAGAGAGGAGCAGCATCCATTCCTGGAGCCTGCCCCTCTCGATGAAGCTCAGCGCCTCGGCAATCGTCTACCCGAAAGCACGTCTCGCCGCGGCGCTAAATCAGCGGTGAAGAACCGTCCCCCATGACGAGGAACGATTCCCACCAGTACGCATGACTAACAAATACCGCCAGCTCCAGCGGGGACGCCCTGGCAGATGTCAGACTTCGTGACATAGCCATCGGCGAGCACCGTCGAGGAGATGTTCGAGATGTCAACCGCTACTGGCGTTTCGAGCGTGGCAGGAACCGACTTGCCGTCGGCCAGCTTGATCGAAGCGACAGCGAGCGAGGAGGTGTCTGTGCCCTTGCTGAGCGCGGCCACCAGGGCTGCGGTCGCATCGGCCTCTTTGCCGATGGCCTTGTAGATGGTCATCGCCTGGTTGCCTTCCAGAATGTTCTGGAAGCCGATAACGGTCGCGTCCTGTCCGGTGACAAGGACCTTACCCGCGAGATTCTGCGCCTTCAGCGCGGCGATAACCGTGCTGGCCATGCCGTCATTGGCGACATAGGCGACGGCAAGCTTGTTGCCAATCTTGCTCAGCGCGCCTTCCATCTCGGTCTGCGCTGTCTGGTTGTTCCAGGCAGGCGTGTAGGTCTCGAACTGGAGTTTCAGGCTGTTGGCGTTGATTAGCGGATCAAGCGCCTCATGGGCGCCATTGTGGAAGAGAATCGCGTTGTTGTCGTCTGGCGACCCATTGATCATGACCAGGTTGTTGTTGCCCTGGGCGGTAACGTACTTCTGATAGTGATCAACGATGTACTGACCCTGCAGCTTGCCAACCTGGGTATTGTCGAACGAGACATAGAAGGCAAGGTTGTCGTCCTGAATCAGGCGGTCATAGGCAATGACCGGGACGTTCTGAGCGTGGGCCTTGTCGACGATTGCCGCGGAAGCAGTCGCATCGACAGGAGCCACCACCAGGATACAATCGCCCTTGGTCAGCGCGGTTTCTGCCTGATTGGTCTGCGTGTCTTTATTGTTGACCGCATTATAGAAGTCAGTAGTCGCGCCCGGCAGAGCCTTCTTGATGGCTGCGTCGAGCAGTGGGTGGTCTTTCTGCTCCCAGCGCGGCGAGGTATCGGTCTCTGGCAACAGAACGCCGACCTTCATGCAGCCCTTTGGGCCACTTGCGGTCGACGAAGTGCCGCTGCTACAACCGGCCAGCACGCTTGTCGCAAGCACGCCTCCCAGAATCAAGGTTGCCGCTACCCGCCAATGGGTATGTTTGCTGAGCTGCATCGCGCGTCGCTCCAATCTGAACGTGTTCAACATGGATGAAGCGATTGCTTCATCGCAATCCCCTCGTGGGTTCCCCTCACGAAATACATGATACTCATGTCATGATGCTCATGATTCCACCGTGGAATCGGACAGGATCGCGTTCGCCTGAGGTCGTTCGCACCCTCCTTTCGCCCCAACAGTACAGGAACTATGCTTCAGAAAGGCGGCGCTTTTACCTTGTCACCATACGTAATAACACGTAGCGCAGGCCGCCGCCAGACGGGAAAGTCGTTAACTGATACCCTCCGCCGCAATAAGAAAGTCACCAGCGGAAAGCGCTGGCATAGTCGTCAGCGACGGCGGCCCAAAGGCAGCTTCGATTACTGTAGCCACCGCGCCGAGCGCAATGGCGTTATCGCCCAGTTGCGCCATCTCGATGCTGGTGGCAGCCGATGACGCGGCGAGGCTGCGGCGGGCAATGCCCTGACGGATCGGCCCCAGGAGAAACTCTCCCGCGCGCGCCATACTACCATCGAGCAAGATCAGCGACGGGTTGAAGATGTTGACCAGGCCCGCAAGCGCAATGCCAATATGGTATCCCGCGCGCTCGATGGCTTCCTGGGCAACTTTGTCGCCCGCCAGCGCCGCCTGTACCACGTCAGCCACATCAAGCGGATTAGCGCGTCGTGGCCCGACAGCCGCCGAACCGTCCGCGTTATGGTCATCACTCGCGTCACTGCTATCATGATATACGCCACGAGCGGCGGCCATTGTCACAGCAGCCGCTCCTGCCACCACCTCCAGGCAGCCGCGATTGCCGCAGTCGCAGAGCGGGCCATTGTCGTCAATCGTGACATGTCCCAGTTCGCCCGCGGTGCCGCCAGCGCCGCGATAGATATCGCCGTCCATAATCAGGCCGCAGCCGATGCCTGTGGCAACCTTGACATACGCCATGTATTCGACATTGCGGGCCGCCCCATACTGGCTCTCGCCGCGCGCGCCCATGTTGGCGTCGTTATCCAGGTAGATGGGCACCTTGCAGGCGCGCTCCATCACCGCGCGCATATCAAACTGATCCCACCCAGGCATGCGCGGCGGCCGCACCAGCATGCGCGAGGCGGCATCCATCGGGCCGGGGATTCCCAGGCCGACGCCGATAATCTGATGCCAGCCGATATGATGCTCGGTGGTGAAATCCATCAGACTGGCAATCACCTGCTGCAGACAGATTTCGGGGCCAAGCGAGGCATTGAACGGCCCGGAATGGCGCGCGATGATCTGGCCAGCAAGATTGGTCAGCAGCAGTGTGAGATGGCTGCGGCCCAGGTCCACTCCGATGACATACCCGGCGTCTGCGTTAAAGTGCAGGAGGGTCGCGCGCCGTCCACCCGTAGGCGCCGCTTCAACGGTCTTCCCCTCGAAAAGCAGGTTATCCGAGAGCAACTCATCGACGATGCTGCTGACGGTGGTTCGTGAGAGTCCGGTCCGATGAGCGACGGCGACACGGGTAATCGGGCCAGAGACACGCACACCATTGAGGATGAGGAGCCGATTCAATTCGCGCATCAGGCGCAAATCGGCCCCCCTGGACGTGGCAGGGCGGGTGGATTGACGCACATCGCGCGCCCGCATGGAGCGCACAATATGGCGGACTGTCTTCGTCACAACCATTCCCTTTCTTCCCGTGCGTGAGAACAAGAGTAGCATGTGTAACACAGTTCGTCAAGAGTCTTTACTAAATCCATGCAAACAGCCACGACGTGCGGAACGATGGTGAGTAGCGGTGCAGAGAGCGGGCAATACGGGGCGGTTGCAGGGCTATAGGGCCTGCGTGGCGGGCGCGTGTGGAGATGCTTCGGCCCGCCTCACAATCCCGTCACACTGTGAGAGAGCGGCGTACCCGGAGCGTAATGAATGTTCACGTATTCCTCCGAACACCGCGCGTTGTGGCGGGCGAGGCTAGCCGTAGCATGATGAACTTTCACTGTTTACCCCGAACACCGCGCGTCGTGGTGAGGTGAGGCTGGCCGTAGCATGATGCTACGGCGAATGGGGCGGGGAAATTCGCCGCAGCCTTCAGGCTGCGGTCGGCCCACCCCAGAACCCTGTTCGGGGTAATTTGTTACAGTTCATCATGCTACAGCGGATTCCCCCGCCCCTCAGTCTCCTGCGCGTTTGATCTACAACAAGTCAGCCGAACTTGGTGTGAGATACCCTGGAGCGCACGTGGAACGCTCAGGACAATACGTTCCACGTGAAAGCGGCGACAAGGGGAAAAGGGGGAAGAGCGCGCTAGTGTCCTTCGAGCGTCTTGATCTCTGGCAGCGTCTCGCCCGCGCGATAGAGCGCCATCAGGGTGTAGCCCTGACCGGAGAGTTCATCGAGCTGGCGGCGCATCTTCTTCGCGCGCGGCTGCATATTGACGATGTAGCCCTGCTCGCGAAGCGCCGCGCTGGCCACCAGCACGCCTGCCAGGTCGTCGGCCTCGGCGTCGTAGAGGAGCGCCAGCTTCTGCCTGCTCGTCGTCAGCGCATAGCCGCGCTGTTCCAGAATCTGCATCAGCCGCTCGAAGCCAATCGAAAACCCACTAGCGGGCACATCGCGTCCCAGCAGCTTGCCAATGAGTTTGTCGTAGCGCCCGCCACCCGC
This sequence comes from uncultured Chloroflexia bacterium, assembly GCA_963718915.1. GTDB lineage: Bacteria > Chloroflexota > Ktedonobacteria > Ktedonobacterales > JADMIN01 > DAHUXT01. The sequence continues at coordinate 171,957 of CAVRAI010000003.1, forward strand.
GATGGAGCCACTATAGCCGGGCGCCTCAATCTCGAAGATATTCCCGGTATAGTAGCCCATACCACGCACGAGCGTCGGATCGAAGACCAGCGTGAAGCGCTCGCCCGCCTGGCTGCCGACCGTGCTGATGATACGCTCCAGCCGGTCCAGCGGCTCGTTGGGGATGCCAGCGGGCATTGCGGCGCGGGTGGAGGCGAAGTCGCCGCGATTCCCCGCGAAGCCCGCGAGCGCGGTCATGATCCGCTGGATTGGCTCGGCGGCGAAGTCTTTGGATTCCAACTCGGCGCGGACGCCATCCAGCCCGACCTTATCCAGCTTATCCAGCGTGATGAAGACGCTGCCGAAGTCCTCGGAGACGAACCCGCACGACTCGGCCAGCCCATAGAGAATCTGGCGGTCGTTGATACGCACGGTGAAGCCAGTGAAGCCAAGCGCGGTAATGGCGTCGGCGGTCGCGCTGACCAACTCGATCTCGGCCAGCTCCGACGCCTCGCCGATGATGTCGATGTCGCACTGGGTAAACTGACGGAAGCGCCCCGCCTGTGGCCGCTCGGCGCGCCAGACTGGGCCGACCTGAATCACCTTGAACGGCGAGGGCAGCTTCGCGGCGTTGTTGGCATAGTAGCGCGCTAGCGGCGCCGTGAGATCGTAGCGCAGGCCCAGATCAACCAGGTCATCCTCGCGCAGATTCGGCGCGGCAAGATCCAGTTTCTCGCCGCGCTTGAGCACTTTATAGATCATCTTCTCGTTCTCGCCGCCCTCGCCGCTGGTGAGCAGCTCGATGCGTTCGAGCGCGGGGGTCTCGATGCGGGTGAAGCCGTAGCGCTGGTAACAGTCGAGTATGGTGGCGGTGACGGCGTCGCGCAGCTCCACCTCACGCGGAAGCAGGTCGCGCATGCCACGCGCCGGTGTTGCGTTGGCGCCCATGATGATAGTCCTCCCTGATGTTGCGATAATGGCGCTTCATTGTAGCACAGGGGAGCAGGCTGGCGGCGGTTGTTGGCGCGTGAGCATCGCAACTCGCAAGTGGGGTAGCGCAAACACACGTTGTCTGGTATACTTGGCGCATAGCTTCTATGCGAATGCCGCCCCTGTTGGCGCAGGAACGGCACTCTGGCCCGCAACGCTACCATTACCTAGCGTGGGGTTGCCCGTATCTTACCCCACGCGCCTGTCTCGAAACGAGAGGCGCACGACATGATCTCCACCTTTTTCCTCTTTTTCCATCCGCATGCACATCTCTTCACTGTGCGCTCGCAGTTCGCAAACGCCGTGATCCGCCCATGTACGGGCAATCATGAACACCCCGTAGCGCGTCCAGCGTAGTGTGTTTGTATATCCGTCTAGCCAGCTTTCAGTCAATGGGTTTCCATTATGGAAGGCCCCCTTGGACATGCGATGAAATGAGGAATTGGAGAGGTTTCATGAACAACGATGATACACAAGCGCAAGAAATGCAGGCCATAACACCAACACGGCAAGAAGTAGTTCCCCTTTTTGATCGCTTGATTGTCGCGGTATCCCTCCCCGACGGGCGTATTGCTGCGACATTGGCAAGTTTGTGTGACGCATTGGGACTTACTCAGCCCAGTCAATCGCGCCGCATTCGTGCTGATGAGGTGCTGGCTGATGAATTGCTCTCCGTGGCCATTGAAACGAGTAGTGGTGTTCAGACAATGGGCGCATTGACCGCCTGGGCGATTCCCTTGTGGCTGACTGGCGTCCATGTCACTCGTCTGGCAGAGTCAAAACGTGCGGCGATTCTGGCCTTCAAGAAACAGGCGGCGAATGTGCTCTATGAGCATTTCTCGCAGTTGACGCTCCCGCCACCACCACCGACGACGCTCGTTCCCGCTGAGCCGATAGAGAAGCCGAGCTATCCTGACGATTCGGCAACCATGGATGAGCGGCGGAAGTATCACCGCGACATGGTGACGTGGCTCGACTGGCAGGCCGATGTTGCCGCATGGCAGCGCGACACGAACAATCGGCTCGATGGCCTGGAGAGCGAGGTGGAATCGCTGCATGAAGTGGTGCGGCTCGTGCCTGAGTTGTTGGAGCGGATGGGGCCAGCGACACTGAGTCCTGAGCATCAGCATAGTGTCCAGGCGCTAGCGAAGCGGCTGCACGAGGTGGGCGGCTTCGGCTTTGCCACCATCTACAGCGAACTTAATGCCGCATTCCACGTCGGCAAATACGACCAGATCAGCGATACATCATGGGAAGATGTTGCCCACTGGTTTGCCACGCGCATCAACGCGGCGGAGCGGCGACGTAGATAGCGGAGATGATACATTGTTCGCAATAGGTACCCCGCGAAAGGAGGCAGGCCGTGACGCGCCCACCACACCGTCCACTGCTGAGCGATTTGCTCCGCGTGATCGGCATTGGCCAGACCCAGGAGTACGAGGGGCTGAAGCTATCTCTCCTGGCGCTTGAAGTGTACGCCGGTGGCTGTATCTTGACCATATTGCTCCAGCGCGATCAGCCTATACAGGAGCATGATGACGGGGATATTCATAGACGCATACCCATCCTGGGACAGGTCGCAGTGACGATAACCGATGATTGCGGCGGGGAGTACACAGGAACAATGGGTGAGCGTGGCAGTTCGTCCGGCCCAGGCTTCTGGAAGGGACGTGGTCAGTTCATATGTATGCCAACACTTGATCCCGCCGCACGCGAGTTGCACATCGAGATTCCAACCGTTACATGGCAATACATGGAAGAAACCGGACAGGAAGACATACGCAAAGTACCAGGAGAAACCATCTATGGCCCCTGGAGCTTCACTGTTCAGCTTCCTGCCGCCAACACGTAGGCATACTTTACGCCGCGCAGGCGCATGTATGCCACGTTTCCACTATTCTCCCGCAATCGAGAGCGCGCCGAAGCGGATGGACATCGGGCCGTAGTACGCGCCATCGCTGAAGATATCGGCGGAGAGGCGCGCATCCTGGAAGGCCGTGAAGACGTTGCCGGAGAGCGATCCGCCCTTGATGGGATGGACGCCGGACGCATCGTGACGATAGCCCAGCCGAATCTCGGCCACGAAATCGCCCGTTATCGGGTCGGGCAGCATCAGCGAGAACGAGACAATCTCATAGACCGGGCCATCCGCCACCGACCGCAGATCCGCCAGCCGCCAGCCGCCGGGCGCTATCGAAAGCCCCGCGAAGTCACCGGTCGGCGCCGCTTCGCCGAGCCAGGCCGCCGAACGCATATCCGTCCAGTAGCGACGCAGCACGCCCTCCTCGACCAGCGGCACGCTCGTCGCCGGAACGCCGTCTTTATCGAATGGCGCGGTGTTGTTGCCCCACGGTCGTAGCGCATCGGCCCGCACCGTCAGCCGGTCGCCACGCGGCTCTTCGCTGGTGATGAAGTCGCCGGGGGCGCAGCGCGCCAGCTTCTGGAAAGCGGCCTGCCCAGATGTCTGGAAGGCAACAGGCGCGAAGAACCCCGCAAAGCCGCCAAGCGAGGGCGCCGACGAAGAACCCAGCGCATCACCACTGAGGATCACCGGACCACTATGCGTCGCCGGGGGAGTCGCGCGCAAGACATCGCGGGCATAGGTGGCATAGGCGGCAATCGTGCGGGCAAGCTGGAGGTCAGCCAGCCGTCGGCGCGAGAGCATTGCGTGAAACTCCGCCTCCTGGTCACCGGCCCGCGCCAGCAACGCCAGATCAAGCGAAGCATGCGTGCCGCCATACGCGCCGGAGAGGCCGCGACTGTTGCGGAACGCAGTGGAGGAATGCGTCGCATAGAGTTCGGCGCTGCTCAGGCGCACATCGGGCTGCGCGGCAACCGCCTGCTCCAGCTCGGCGCGGATAGCTTCGAGCGCGCCAGGAAGGTCGCGCGCCAACTCGTCATCGTCGATGCGCGTCTCGGGGAAACCACCAGCGGGCATCGTCGGCAGCGCAAAGGGCGGATTATCGATCAGTCGCGCCATCGCCACGCCATCCGCCAGCCGGGAAGCCAGTCGCGCGGGATCGGCCAGCTCACCGCCAGAAAGCGTGACCGCCGTCGAGCCGCGCGCCGGGCTGGCATCCTCGCCGCTGGCCGGTGGATGATCGCTGTAGAGCACGGCCTGCGCCTGGGCGCTGTTCACCTGCCGCAGCGCCTCGAGGCGCGTCCCGATGAGGTACATCTGCGCCTCGTCGTCGCGCCGCACCGCACACTGCCAGTCATCGGCCCCCGGTGTCGCCGCCAGCGCCTCAACCAGTTGCTCTGGAACCCCCGCCGCATTCGTCACCGCCTGGGATGTCATCAACCGAGCCTCGCTTTCATACGCAGATGTGGACCGCCAGACGCCACCGGCACCATCTCCTTATGTCCCTTGCCACAGGTGCCGGGAGATAACTCAAAATCGTTGCCAATGACCGAGATGCTCTGCAGCAGGTCAGGCACATAGCCAGTGATGCCGACGGGCGCGAAGAGCCGTCCGGTGAGCGCGCCGTTGACGATCTCCTCGCCGTAATGCGCCGTCACCTGAATGCCCCAGCCAGCCGGATCCTCCATCCCGCTCTCCGCCATCCGCAGGTAGATGCCGCGCTCGACGCCCGCGATCATCTCCGCCGCGTCGCTCGCGCCCGGCGCGAAAAATGTGTTGCTCATGCGCGCATATGCCTTGCGTGTGTAGTCCTGGCGGCGGCCATTAGCCGTGTGGATGCCCGGCGCGAAGGTGGCCGAGGAGAAATCGCTGATGGGCCGCACGAGCACGCCATCGCGCAGAATCTGCGTCGGACGCGCCAGCTCGCCCTCGTCGTCGAAGAAGTAGGAGCCGTAGCCGCCGACGACGCTCGGATCGTCGTACATCTGCACGCTGGGCGCGGCCACCTGGCGGTCGAGATACTGCGCCGCGAGCGCCCGGCCCTTGGGGAAGAGGTCAAGCTCGACGCCATGGCCGAAACATTCATGCGCGATGACGCCGGAGACGCTGGGATCGCTGACGACGTCGTACTCGCCTGGCGTGATCTTCTCGGCGTCCAGCAGCCGCAGGGCAATCTCCGCCGTCTGCGCCAGTTCATCTTGCGGGATGTCGGCCACCTCATAGCCGCCCGTGCCGCCGCGGATCGCGAAGTGGTAGCGCATCTGCTGCCCATCGGAGACGGCAATCACCACCAACAGGCGCATCCGCGTCACATGCTGTTCCAGCCGTCGTCCGCGCCCAATGTAGACGCGCTCCTCGTTGGTATCGGCGTATTGAACCTGCGCCTGCACCACCCGCTGATCCAGCGCCCGGCCACGCGCGCCCAGATCGCGCACCAGCGCCAGCTTCTCGCTGAGGGGAACGGTCGCGGGATCGCGCGCGCTCTCGGTCTGGAAGCGCCGCCAGTCATTCCCAGCGATGGTCGAGTAGCCTGCGCCGCTCATCACCGGGCCGCCGGAACGCGGGCGCACTGTCGCCGCCCAGCCGCGCACCTCATGGGCAAGCGCGTCGGGGATGAGCGTGCTGGTGGCGTACTCGACGAAGCCACGGCCATCATAGACGGTGAAGACGATACCCTGCGTCGGGGGAACTTCGTTGGCGCGCTGCTCCCTGCCCGTATCGGTAATTTGAACGCCAGACTGGCCACTCAGCAGGGCAGCCGCATAGGGGAATCGGGGTTCCAGGTCGGCAACCAGATCCTGCACAACCCGGTAGAGCGCATCGTCCATTCGGCCTCCTCTGCCATGATCTTTTGGTACAAACTCGCTTGGTTATTGGCGCCTGCGCGGGTGGGTAAGCCGGAGCGTTAACGCTCCGGCGAATTTTTCACCCCATTCGCTGGCAGGCTCCGACATGCCCTCCAAAGAAAAGCGACTGAAACGGAGGTGGCATAAGGCCTCCGCCTGTCCACAGCGTCGAGATCACACCGGGATGATGCCTGGCACAAGACGACATTCCTTATGAAGCATAGCAAATGGGAGTGTATCGTCCCAACATCGTGGCCGATTCTCCCGGCGCGCGGGAATGTTGAGCGGGCTGTGATACTGGCATGGCAATTGCTACGGAGCAGTGATGATTGGCAAGTGACATCTTGCCTGTCTCAGTGGGGCGGTGACGGATGCTCCCGGCATGCCACACCACAGGTCGGTGAGTGTCGCCGCCTCCGCGCTCATCCGCAGGTTCCCTCCCGGCGGGTGAGCGTACGTTTCTCTCTGCTTCTCTCTCTGCTTCCGCTTTCCCCTCGCGTCCCAGCTTTCCCGCCGTACCATTTCCGCGCCATCTCCACACCATCACCGATGATCTCCGCATAGGGGCGGGTATCCGCGAGCATGCATTGACCTCCGGCTTGCGAATTTCGGCGAAGTAATGGTAGGCTGAATGATAGACAAGACTATTGCATCCTGCGGACATCCTCTGAGTACATCACGCAAGATGACCCAAATGACGACCATGCGCGCGGGGCAATGTGGCCTTGCAGCGCATCTCTCAATGACGAAGGAGTGACTATTCTCTATGCCAGTGCTAACGGCGCTTGAATCATGGGTTGAAGACGCGGCGCGACGCACCCGGCCAGACCGTATTGTCTGGTGTGATGGCTCTGATCGCGAATATGAAGAACTGGTCGCGCAGATGTTGCGTGATGGCTCGTTCATTGAGATGAATGAGAAAGCCTATCCCAACTCGTATCTGCATCGTAGCAATCCCAATGATGTGGCCCGCACCGAAGGGCTGACCTATATCTGCACGACACGCCGCGAGGACGCCGGGCCAAACAACAACTGGATGGATCCCACCGAGGCGAAAGAGCGCGTCGGCAAGCTCTTTGACGGCTGCATGCAGGGCCGGACGATGTATGTCATCCCCTACCTGATGGGCGTCCCTGGTTCGCCACACGCCAAGGTGGGCATCGAAGTGACCGACAGCCCCTATGTCGTCGCCAATATGCGCATTATGACGCGCATGGGCGCCGTGGCGATGGAGACGCTCCAGACGAACGGCGGCGAATTCGTGCCTGGTCTGCACTCCATTGGCGACCTCGATCCCAAACGACGCTTTATTCTGCACTTCCCCGAAGAGCAATTGATCTGGAGCATCGGCTCTGGCTATGGCGGCAACGCGCTGCTCGGCAAGAAGTGTCTCTCACTCCGGTTGGCAAGCTGGATGGGCTGGAAGGACGGCTGGCTGGCCGAACACATGCTCATCCTTGGTCTGCAAGATCCCGATGGCAACGTCACCTATATGGGCGGCGCATTCCCAAGCGCCTGCGGCAAGACCAATCTGGCGATGCTTGTCTCGCCCCTGGCCGATCAGGGCTGGAAGGTGTGGACCGTCGGCGACGACATCGCGTGGATGCGTATCGGCGAGGATGGCCGCCTCTGGGCCGTCAACCCTGAGAACGGCTTCTTCGGCGTCGCGCCCGGCACCAATGTCGCGACCAACCCCAACGCCATCGCCTCGCTCTCACACAACTCGATCTTCACCAATGTCGCGCGGACACCGGACGGCCTGCCCTGGTGGGAAGGCATCGACCCGAAGCAGAAGACGCCGCCCGCGGGCACAATTGACTGGCTCGGCAGGACCTATGAGCCGGGCAAAGGGCATGCCGCCCATCCGAATTCGCGCTTCACCTCGCCCGCCAGCCAGTGTCCCTCGATCTCGCCACACCGCGAAGATCCCCAGGGCGTGCCGATTGACGCCTTCATCTTCGGCGGACGACGCGCGCGGGTGGCGCCGCTGGTCTATCAGGCATTCAACTGGCAGCACGGTGTCTTTGTCGGCGCGGGCATGGGGTCGGAGACGACGGCCGCCGCGACCGGCGCGGTGGGCGTCACCCGGCGCGACCCGATGGCGATGCTGCCGTTCTGCGGCTATAACATGGGCGACTACTTCGGCCACTGGCTCGATATGGGCAAGAAGCTGACCAATCCGCCGGCGATCTTCCACGTCAACTGGTTCCGCAAAGACAACGACGGCCATTTCCTCTGGCCCGGCTTTGGCCAGAACATACGCGTGCTCATGTGGATGCTGGGACGGATTCGCGGTACCGCCGATGCCCGCGAGACGGCGATTGGCCATATTCCGACCGCCGACTCCATTGACCTGGATGGCCTCGATCTCAAGCCGGAGACGGTCGAGCAGATGTTTGCCATCGAGAAGCATGACTGGGAGCACGAGTGGGCCAGCCAGGGCGAGTTCTTCCAGCAGTTTGGCGATCACCTGCCCGCCGCGATGACCGAGGAGCACAACGCGCTCAAGGCGCGCCTCAGCGCGATGCAGGGCTAACAGGGCATTCCTCATCTATGCGCCCTTCTCCAGCAATGGGGAGGGGCGCATGTGTCTATGGGTCGCGCTTCATCACATTGCGCCGCGCACAATTCGCGTACACATGGCATACGCGCACTGCTGCTTTTTCCTGATGGCGCCACCGCCGGATTCTGGCTACACTTGCTCATAGTACGTACTACATTGTGGGCAAGCCATGCGGCTACGAGCGAAAGGCAGAACATGATGGTTATCTTGCAGATCGAGCACGCCGTCGCCAACTTCGACGGGTGGAAGCAGGCATTCGACGCCGATCCGGTGGGGCGACAGCGCATGGGCGTGCGCCGCTACCGCATCATGCGACTCGTCAACGACCCGAACTTCGCAATCATCGAGTTGGAGTTCGATTCCGCGCCCGAGGCGGAGGCGTTGCTCGCGGCGATGCGTGAGGTCTGGGGGCGCGTGCAGGGAACGCTGATCGAATCCCCACAGGCGCGCATCACCGAGCTTGTCGAGCGCGTCGAGCTGTAAGTCAGAGCTCTCCCGCCCGCGCGTGTGGTAGGCTCCCCCGCAAGCGCCCCAACTAGGCGCGACCAACCGCTCTCCCGCCCGCGCGTGTGGTAGGCTAGGCATAGCAGCGGCTGTGCGAGCATACGCGCCTATTCGGGAGAGACGAGATGTCGGCGACGAGCATTCTGCGCGGGGCGACCCTGATTGACGGAACCGGACGACCGCCGGTCGAGCATGCGGTGGTAGCCTTCCGCGATGGCCGCATCCTCTACGCCGGAGGGGCTGACGGCTGGCAGGCGGAGACACTGCGTCTGGCGGATTCCGGCGAGACGGTCGTCCTCGATCTCGCGGGGCAGTATGTGCTGCCAGGGCTGATTGACCTGCATGTGCATCTGGCAATGGGTGGCGAGGCCGACAGCCGCCTGCAAGGCGAACACGCCTGGACAACGCTGGTGATGCTGGCGCACGCGCGCAACAGTCTGGCAGCGGGCATCACGACGATCCGTGATGTCGGCGGGCGTTTCGGGCTGGAGTTCGCGGTACGTCGCGCCGTCGAGGCGGGCCTCTATGTCGGGCCGCGCATGGTGCTCTCGGGCAAACTTCTCTCGATCACCTCGGCGGGAACCGAGTACTACGACGGCATGTACCGCGAGGCCGACGGCCCAGATGAAGTGCGCCGGGCGACCCGCGAGCAGATCAAAGCGGGCGCCGACTGGATCAAAGTGATGGCGACCGGCGCGGTGCTGACGCCGGGAGAATCGCCGGGCGCGGTACAGTTTGGGCCGGATGAGCTGGCGATGGCGGTCACAGAGGCGGCCAAGGCCGGGCGACCCGTCGCCGCGCACGCGCATGGCATCGAGGGCATCCGCAACGCGGTGGCGGCGGGAGTGCGCACCATCGAACACGGCACCTATCTGCACCGCGACCCCCAGGTGATGGAGACGATGGCCGAGCGCGGCATCTATCTCGTGCCAACGCTCAAGGCAGGGTTCGACGTCATCAATAGCGACGCCGCCAGCATGCCCGCATGGATCGTCGAGAAGATGAAGGAAGTGCAGGAGGATGCGCTGCTGAGCGTGCGGCGCGCGCTGGAGATGGGCGTGCCCATCGCGATGGGGACCGATGCGGCGACGCCCTACAACTTCCACGGCGAGAACGCGATGGAGCTTGTCTGGATGGCCGAGGCGGGTCTCTCGCCGATGCAGTGCATCACTGCGGCGACCGCCAGCGCGGCGCGCGCCCTCGGCTGGGAAAGCTGGCTGGGGACGCTAGAGGCTGGCAAGGTGGCTGATCTCGTCGTCTGCGCCGCGAATCCGCTGGAAGACCTGCGCTACCTGGCCAACCGCAGCAAGATTACCATGGTCTTCAAAGATGGGCAGGTCGTGGCGCGCCAACTCGCGCATGATGAGGGCGCCATCCCCGACGAGATGCTGGCGGGCGGCTGGATCTGCTGCGGGCTGCCGGTGAACTAATGGCTAACGGATAGCGCTCCGATATACCTGCGATTGCATGGTGTCATGTTACGCCCGGTGACTTGCCTTGCGTAGCGCGTGAATGATTGACTCCGCGGATGGGTATGGAGCGAATCGGCCGTCGGGTTGACGGTATAAACGACAGGCGAGAGAAGGCGGCGCTGCCACATCTGGAGGAGCGACATCCTCATCGTTGACGCGAATCGTTGGTGAGCCATAGAAGTTGTGCCGCTGGGCCGCATCGTCGGTCTCTACAGCGATCATATCAATCTCTGGGGCAAGCCCTTCCGCAAGGAGCGTTTCATAGAGAAGCGCGAGCGCTTGCGGTGAATTGGGGCAGGCCGCAAAATACAAAAATTGGATACGCAATCCGCCGGGGTCGTCAGTTCGGCGACGGCCGCCCGAGGTGGATTCCATCTTCGATTCCGCGCTCATATGCTCTCACCTCACCCCTACGCTCCGTGCTCATCTCATCTACTCATATCGTCGCCAACTCGCTCCAACGCCCCAGCAAACAACGTGTACGCCCGCTGGAGCGCCAGATCGCCCATCATCGTCTCATCTCTTCTTAGTTCGTAGATATCTGGATATCCAGATATGATGGCGCAACAACGACAATCTTTGACATACAGGGCTTCGAGAAGCGACAGGATTTAGCGAATCATGCCGCAGCTTGCGACACCTGCCGCATGATCGTGCAGGACGGCGCTTCCCAGCGCCAGCAACTCGCGCACACGTGGGTCGGCGACGCGGTAGAAGACCTGCTTGCCCTCTCGTCGGGGCTGGACAAGGCCGCACCAGCGCAGGCATCCGAGATGGGTGGAGACACGACTCTGGGGAACACCGAGCGCCGCTACCAATTCGCCCACACTACACTCGCCACCAGGCGCATCGAGCAACAGGTATAGCAAACGAATACGTGTAGGGTCGCCAAGCACGCGGAAGAAACGCGCGGACAAATCAGCCGCTTCGATCCCTGCCGCAAGGCTGCTGCCAGGCGTCTCACCCTCAACGGGATATATATCCCTTCCCAGGAGTTGTGTATTCTCAGTCATGCGGGTTTCTCTCACTCATATCAAGACATTCTGATATATCAAATATGTAGCATCTTTGTTGAAGAATCGCAAGCCACGTCTTCAGGGCAACCCTTGCGGAAAGCGCAGGCTCGCTCTTTGCCGCCGAATGCCCGCATGGTACAATATTTCTATCTATGTACTGGCGGGAGGCTCCTCAATGGCTGACTCAGAAAACGACTCGCTCTGACACCGAGGTTTCCGCAATCATGCGCAAGGTGCATTCGCGGGATACCACGCCTGAGATGGCCTTTCGCAAGGCGCTCTGGGCGCGCGGTATTCGCTACAACGTTTGCCCTGTTGATATGGCAGGCAAGCCAGATATTGTCATTCCATCCCGGCGACTGGCCATCTTTATCGATGGCGACTTCTGGCATGGCGGCCAATGGCAGCGCAGAGGCTTGACGACGCTCGAAGATCAATTCCGCGAGACGACTACGAGAAGTTACTGGCTGCGAAAGATTCGCCGCAACATCCAGCGCGACTGCCACAACACAGCGGCGCTGCAACGCGACGGGTGGACAGTCTTGCGCATCTGGGAAAGCCAGATCAAGAGTGACCTGGAAGCATGTGTGCGAATGACCATACAAATTCTGGATGGTGAGTTGAAACCATCTCCACTCTCGCTTGTCCCGCGGATGACCTTCCTCGAATTCTTCGCGGGCATCGGCCTGATGCGAATGGGGCTGGAGCAGGGCGGCTGGTCAATACAGTACGCCAATGATCTTGATGAGCAGAAGCGCGCGATGTATGCGTCTCACTTCAACGATACAGAGGAACATTTTATCCTCGGCGATATTCACACCATCCCCGTAGACCAGATTCCCTCCGCAACGCTGGCGACCGCCTCTTTCCCCTGCAACGACCTGTCGCTGGCTGGCTCGCGGCATGGGCTGGTTGGCAAGCAATCGTCAGCGTTCTGGGGCTTTGTGCGCGTGCTGGAGGAGATGGGCGCGCGCAGGCCACCGCTGGTGTTACTCGAAAACGTCCCCGGCTTCCTCACCTCGCATGGTGGGCGTGACTTCCAGCAGGCGCTGCTGGCCTTGAATCACCTGGGATACGCGGTTGACACGTTCATCCTCGATGCCGCGCGCTTTGTGCCGCAGAGCAGGCAGCGCCTCTTCGTGATTGGCATGCAGCGACCCCATGAGGAAACCCTGCGCGTCAAAGACCGTAGACGCGACTATACGTCACAGGGCTTCGAGAGCGATGTCAGGCCAAGGGCGCTGGCGGATTTCATCCGGTCTCACACTGAGATTGACTGGAACATCCGCGATCTGCCCTCACAACCAGCGCTGAGTGTAGGCCTGCGCGACATCCTCGAAGACCTGCGGCACGATGCCCCGGAATGGTGGAGCGACGAACGCGCGGAATACCTGCTCAATCAGATGAGTCCACGCCACCGGGCAGTGGCCGAACAGATGATCGCGGGCGCGGACTGGTCATACGGAACGGTTTTCCGGCGGATGCGCAAGGGCAAATCCATGGCGGAACTGCGCACCGACGATATCGCCGGGTGCCTGCGCACGCCGCGCGGTGGGAGCGGACGCCAGATGCTTTTCAAAGCAGGTAAGGGCGAGTTTCACGTGCGGCTCATGACACCGCGAGAAGCGGCGAGACTCATGGGAGCCGACGACTACACTATCTCGGTTTCGCTCAATCAGGCGCTCTTCGGCTTTGGCGACGCGGTCTGCGTGCCCGTTATCGAGTGGATCGCCACGCATTATCTGAACCCTGTGGTATCCGAGGTCACTCATGGTTACCCGTTGAGCCACGCCTGACACTCACCCCTCCGGGCTGGCCAGCCAGAGACGCAGCAGCGCGCCGAGCAAGCCGAGCAGCAACGCAAGAACAAAGCCGAGCACGTAGGGGATCAGCAAGACGACGAAGACCAGATCGCCGAAGTCGCTGGATGGGCCAGAGGAGGAAAACTGGCCGAGCAGCAGCGGCGCGAGCAGGTTGTGCAGCCCCATGCCGACCCACGCCAGCACACCGCAGCTCAGCGCCAGCCCCACCGTCCCACCGAGACGCGCGCCACGAGTCCCCACCGCGAAGGCGGCAATCAGCGGGCAAAGGACGACCGCCAACCCGATCATGAAGGTCGTGTCGAACTTCGGAAAGCCCTGGATGGCATTGAGCAACACATCGCCCAGCGGCAGGACAACCACTACTAGCGCGACCGCCAGCCCCACCCGCGCTAGCGCGCCACCCCGCCGCTCCGTCTTCATCAGCGCCACCGCCAGCAGCGGCGGCACGGCAATCACCAGCGCGTTGAGCGCCACATCGAGCGCGGTAGGATGGGTGAGATCGAACCAGGGGCCAGCCAGCGCGCCAATCAGCAGCGCCAGCGCCAGCCGGATGAATGTCGAACTGCGTGCCATGCGTCTCTCCTGCTGCCCGCTTTTCTCCATCCATCGGTCAATCAGGCCGCAAGGGATATCAGGGGCAGGTGTCCAGCAGAGTACACTGACGGCGAAAGCATGTCAATCAGCAAGAATGCGGGCGGCTGGATTCCCTTCGGCCTGCTGCTGGGATGCGGCGATGGCTCAGTCGTGGCGGGGCTGGCGGCTGGCATGCTGGGTGGCGGCTCTGGCGTAGGCGTCGGCCAGTAACGGCTTGACGGCCTCAAAGGTTGCCGGGCCGGGGTTGAGCACACAGACCCACGATTGCGGCGCGTACACCGGATGCGGCATCACCCTGTCCGGGGTGGCGAAGTCATAGGCGGCGCTCGCCGTACTCTCCTCGCCGGGCGCATAGCCAAAGAGCGCGCGAAAGGTGTCTCTGCTCACGCCGATGTTAAGCCGAAACACGTCTGGCCGATTCAAATTCGAGGTGTTGTCGAAGTCGCCGTAGTCTTTGGTGACAATCGTGGCGAAGGGGAGCCGACGCGACGGATCGAGGTTGCGCTGGGGATCATAGTAGATGAAGGTGTCGCCCGCGCCAGGGCCGTCGGTTGGCCTGACAATATCGAGACCGCTGAACGTATCCGTGATGTATTGGATGATAGCATCCTGGTCCATGTGATCCATATGCCACACCACCTTACTGCTTGGGGTCGTCGTGGGCCACGCACGCGATAGCCCGGTCTATGAGTGTATCACGCCTGCTCTCCGCAAGCCACGGCTGCTCATCTCCGCGCCCCTCAAGCGGCAAAGGCACGAGGAATACGGGCGGCTAATGATAGACTGCCAGCACGCGCAGAGTCTGGCGATCCGCCAGCAGCGTCAGGCGGGCCGCGCTCGTGGTATCGGCTAACTGAAGGCGCAGCGCGGGCTGACCCGCGAATTCCACCAGCAGCTCTGGCTCGCTGAGGTAGTGTGGGTGGTCGCGCATGAACCGCTGCGACTCGGCGCAGGACCAGTAGACCAGGTCGCTGGCGGCGAAGAGGCCGCTATGCCCGTCGGAACCATCTCGCGGCTGCTGGCATCTCCACCAGACCCAGAAGCGATACGGATGGCGGGCGAGGCTACCTGGCAGGTCCACGCCGGTTGGCGCCTGCACCTTATCCACCAGACGCAACAGGGCGGGCGCGCCACAGAATGGGCAGCGATACGCGCCAGATTGGAGCGCCTGGGTGAAGCGCTGGGCTGTCCCCTGCATCGTGCGCTTCCACGCCGGGCGAAAAGACTGCAAGCCATCGAGCTGGATCAGCCCTTTGCTGTGGACACTGCTGCTGTCGATATCGCAGAGGCCGGAGTCCTGCTCGCACGTAGGGCAGCGCATATGCAGATTGAGGCCGCCGTCGGGCTGGGCGATGAACATCCCCGCGAGGCGCTGTCGCCCGCAGGCCGGACACCAGAGGCGCGTCTCATGCCATTCCTGGGCGCTCGCATCATCCAGCGCCAGCCCAAACGCCTCGGCCTCGCGGCGTAATGGGCCGTTGAAGAGCGCGCGCAACTGGCGGCGGGCGCGATGCAGCCGTGCTTCGAGCGCGCTAAGGGATAGCCCCAGGCGGTCCGTCGCCTCACGCTGCGGCAACTCGCGCAGGTAGCACAACTCGACGACTTCGCGGGCGGCGCCAGGGAGCAGGCCGAGCGCCTGATCGAGCAACAGCGCCATATCCTGGTGGTTGAGCGCTTCGATGGGATCGCTCGTCTCGCTATCCGGGATGTTGTCCAGCGTGACCGTCTCAGACGCGCGCTGCTCCCCATCATCAGCGGGCGCGGAGAGCGCGAGGTTGCGCTGTTCCGTGGCTTGTTTGCGCGCGTAACGACGGCAGACATTGCGGCAAATCTCGTCCAGCCAGCGGTCGATTCCCGTCGGATCATAGAGGCGATCCAGGCAGCGCCACGCCTCCAGCAGCGTCTCCTGCACCACATCCTCAGCCACATCGGGAGACACACCACGCAGGCGCGCCAGCCGCAGCAGCCGCGGACGCGCCGCCACGATCACCGTCTCAAGCGCCAGCGGCGCAATGCGTTCGATTCTCGTCTCGATCACCATTCCACCACCAGACTGGATATCGCCGTTTCCTGTATCCCCACCCTATTCCATTCTTTTTCTTATCACAGGAACGTGCGTTTTCCTTGCGCGCTTTTTTTGGCGCGGCCATTTGTCTACCACAAGGATACACACACGCCGATTTTGGCGCAAGGCGCTGGCGCAACCAGCGATAGGCAACCATCGCGCCGCCACTGGCCGGATGTCTGCCAGGCAGGCGATGCGCGGCGGAATAAAACAGAGTCGAACAGGAAGGGAAGGGGAAACGATGCAAGACACGATGGCATCATGCCCTATCTGCGCGAAACAGCAGGGCGACGTGCTCGGCGGGCCGATCTATCAGGATGAGCTTGTCTATGCGCACCATGTCTACAACGACGAAGGGCCGACATTCCTCGGCTACGTGCGCGCCGAGACCCGACGTCACGTACCCAGCTTTGCCGAGCTGACCCCTGAGGAGGCGCAGGCGGTCGGGCTGCTGATCGCGCGCCTCAGCCGAGCCATCAAGGTGTGCACAGGCGCTGACCATGTCTACGCCTTCTTCTATGGCGACCATGTGCCACATCTGCACATGCATGTCTTCGCCCGCTATCCCGGCACGCCCGAAGAGTACTGGCGCGAGCGCGTGGGCGAGTGGTCACAGTCCCCCAAGGGCGGCGCGGAAGAGGTCGCGGCGCTTGCCCATCGGCTGCGCGACTATCTGGCGGAGAGCACGGTAGTCGTCAAGTAGTGAAGGAATACGGTCATGCACGGCTGTCTGTTCTGCGATGTCCAACGCGATCATTCGCCAGCGGTGGGCGGTCCTGTCTATGCGGACGATCTCGTCTACGCCTATCATTGGAACGAGGAGGGAAGCGGTTATCTTGGCCACCTTCTGCTGATTACCAGGCGACACGCACCGGACTTCGCCGATCTCACGCCCGCCGAGGCGCAGGCGGTTGGGCTGCTGATCGCGCGCCTCAGCGGCGCGCTCAAGGTCTGCACTGGCGCTGAGAAGGTCTACGCGGTCTTCTATGGCGAGGTGACGCCGCACCTGCACGTCCACCTCACAGCGCGCTATCCTGGCGCCCCAACGGGATACCTGCGCTGGAACGTCGAGGACTGGCCAGACGCGCCACGCGGCGACTTCGAGGCGATAGCGGCGCTCTGCCAGCGGCTGCGCGGGTTCCTAGCGGAGAATCCACAATGAACTGCGATATAGCCCACATCCCGCAGCCATGCGGGGTCGCTTCGGGGAGTTTCTGTGAGAGTGCTGGACTTGGGTTACTGGTATCATCGTACCGGGCCAGAAGTCGGGAGGTATGGAGTCGCCACAACTCAAGAAGGGAGAGCAGGCCATGCGAGAGCAGATTGTAAACCGACCACTCCAGGGAAAGGTCGCCTTGGTGGCCGGAGCTACCCGCGGAGCAGGACGCGCAATCGCCGTTGAGCTCTGCAGAGCTGGTGCTTTTGTATACGCCACAGGGCGCAGCAGTCGCTTGACCGGTTCGTCAGATATGGATCGGCCTGAGACCATCGAGGAAACCGGCGAGCTGATGCAGGCGACTGGTGGAGAGGGCAGCGCCCTGCGCGTCGATCACTTGGATGTGGAGGCGGTGGAGGATCTCGTGGCCCGCATCGAGGCGGAGCGCGGTCGGTTGGACATCCTCGTCAATGACATCTTCGGTGGCCACAAGTACACGCAGTGGGAGAAGAAGCTCTGGGAGCATGACCTGACGGGCGGGATCTACATGCTGCGCATGGGGGTGCATACCCACCTCATCACGAGCGCCAAAGCGCTCCCGCTCATCCTGCGGACGGGCGATGGGCTGGTAGTCGAGATGACCGATGGCACGTCGGAGTACAACAAGGCCTTTCGCCGCAATGTCGGCTTCTACTACGATCTGGTGAAGGCCAACGTCGAACGGATCGCTCTGGCGTTGGCGGCTGAACTCGAAGACGAGAGTTGTACAGCAGTGGCGGTGACCCCCGGCTGGATGCGCTCGGAGCAGATGCTGGAGGACTTTGGCGTGACGGAAGAGAACTGGCGCGATGCGCTCGCGCACGAGCCGCACTTCTGCATCTCGGAGACGCCCGCCTACGTGGCGCGCGGGATTGTGACGCTGGCGGCCGATCCCACGGGACGTCGTCAGTACGCCGGGCAGGTGCTCTCGAGCGCGGACTTGGCCCGCATCTATGGCGTGACGGACATTGATGGAACGCAACCGGATTGCTGGCGCTATACGGTCGAGGTGCAGGACCCAGGCCTGCCAGCAACCGAAGTGGGCTATCGCTAGCTGGCTGACCTGGATGGCTAGATGGGAGGCGTCCGGCCCGTCGCCGCCTGTTCTGTGCGGCCGATGCTCCGCCGGGCGATTGACCAGCAAGCACAGGACCATGATGAGACTGAGGGCTATGATGCGCTCGGGCTTCTTCACGAACACCGAGGAAGCCAGGAACAGCGGATCCTTGAGGAAGGCGAAGCGGCGCACCTCGCGAGTAAGGACAGGGATTGACGCGCAGGGTGTGCTATAGTTCGTCCTGGAGCCAGTGAGCGACCTCCCGCATCGAGTCAGCATGCGGGAGGGATTCCGCCCTACGGCGGCCGATGAATGTTGAGCCGGGTAGCGTTTGAATCGCTCGTGACGCGGCTTTCCCTCGTTTCGCCGCCAGCTCGGGCCTTGGCAGTAAGTTCCATAGCCCACTGAAAGAAGTGAGGCGTCCTCGATGAGTCTGTCTGTCGAACACGTCAACAAATGGTTTGGTTCGTTCCAGGCGATCAAAGACCTCTCGATGGATGTGAGAGAGGGCATCATCTTCGGCTTCGTTGGCCCCAACGGCGCGGGCAAAACCACCACCATGCGCATGATCCTCGACCTCCTGCGTCCCGACTCTGGCCAGATTACCTGGGATGGCGCGCCCGTGAGCGCGGTTCCGCGCCGTGACCTCGGCTACTTGCCGGAAGAGCGCGGACTCTACCCCAGGATGGAGGTACAGGAGCAGTTGCTTTTCCTGGCGCGCCTGAGCGGGATGTCTGTAGGGAGCGCACAGAGCGCGCTGGATGAGTGGCTGGAGCGTTTCCAGATCACCGCCTATCGCCACAAAAATGTTGAGGAACTCTCCAAAGGGAACCAGCAGAAGGTGCAGTTCCTCGCGGCTATTTTGCACAACCCGGCGCTCTTGATTATGGATGAGCCGTTTAGCGGGCTGGACCCGGTCAACGCGGCGGCGCTGAAAGAGGCGTTTCTTGAGATGCGCCAGCGCGGCAAGACCATTATCTTCTCCACGCACCAGTTGGAGCAGGTCGAAGAGTTATGCGAGGACATGCTGCTGATTAATAAAGGGCAGGCGATGGTGCATGGCAACGTGCAGGCGATCAAGCGCCAGCACGGGCGCAATGCCGCGCGCCTCACACTCGACAACGACCCGCAAGCGCTCTGGCTCGATACGCTGGATGGCGTCACCGTGACCAAACGCCGCCAGGACTACATCGAAATGCAGTTCCAGGCCCATCTCAATCCAAATGTGATCGTCGAAGCGGCATTACAGCATGGCGGAAACATCAGCCGCTTCGAGGTGGTTGAGCCGTCGCTGACGGACATCTTTATTGAGCTGGTGGGCGCTACCGCGCTTCCTGACGCGCCCGCGCCCGGCACAGATGGCACAGATGGCACAACTGGCGCAGATGGCACAGATGGGCCATTGGTCGGTACCGCATAGAATCGGAGCATGAGCGATGGCAAAGCGCGTGGTCGAGACGCCAGAACAGCAGCCGCCAGACCAGGGACGCCAGGCGGTAGCGGTACGCTCGGGCGGCGCCGCTGCCCAGGATAACCTGCGCAATGCCCGCCTGATTATCGGGCGCGAGTACAGAAGTCGTGTAACTCAGCGCAGCTTCATCATCAGCACCATTGTGCTGCTGGCGCTGATTGTCATTGCCGCGTTCGTCCCGACCATCATCCAGCTTATTGTCAGGGCGACCAGCTCGCAAACGCAGACACAGACCCATATCGTCGTGGTGAATCAGGCGGGTACGGTCGCGGGACTGGATGAGGCGGCGCTCACTGCGCTCATCACTTCCTCGCTGAATGGGACACAGACCGGAAGCAGCGCCCCCTATACGATTAGCAGCCAACCTGGGGCGTCCGTGGCCGACGTGCGGCAGCAGGTCAAGAATGGCACGCTGGATATTCTGCTGGTCTTCTCCCGTTCGCCGGATCAGCGCCTGCAATTGACCTACGTTACCAACACAACCGCAGCCAACGACGGCAATCTGACTGCGATCCAGACGCTGGCGCTCCAACTCACCTTTCTCGACACCGCGCATCAGCTGGGTCTGACTCCTGCCCAGGTGAGCAGCCTCTCGGCGCCGCCCGATCTGACCGTCACCCGTATCTCGAGCGAGACTGGCCGCCCGACGAATCAGCTTGTCGTCGGCTATGTACTGACCTTTGCCGGAGCGTACCTGCTTTTCTATGCCGTCGTCACGTACGCGACGGCTGTGGCGAATGGCGTCGTGGAAGAGAAGACCAGCCGCGTGATGGAACTGCTGCTGAATGCGGCGACGCCCTGGCAGTTACTGGTTGGCAAAATCGTGGGTATTGGCGCGGCGGGTCTCACGCAGATGGTCTGCCTGGTGGCGGCTGGTATTGGGGCGCTCCTCCTGCAAATACCCTTACAGGCGGCGCTGTTTGGCGCCAATGTCAGCGGGTTCACTCAGTATCTCTCTGGCATTTCGATTCCATTCCTCCTGCTGTTCCTGGTCTACTTTCTCCTGGCCTACTTCCTCTATGCAAGCCTGTTCGCCGGGCTTGGCGCGCTGGTGAAGCGACAGGATGAGGTGCAGAGCGCCATCCAGATTCCCTTGTTCTTATTGATCGTGAGTCTGGTGCTGCTCTATGTCGCGGCATTTGCGCCCAATGAGACCCTGACGCGGGTACTTTCCTTTGTCCCCTTTTTCACGCCGGTATTGATGTTGGTGCGCCTGGGGCTGGGAACGGTTGCCTGGTGGGAGGTCGTTGTCACGATACTGTTGATGGTGGTTACCATCGCCGCCTGCGCCTGGGTTGCCGCGCGTCTGTATCGCTATGGCGTTTTGCTCTACGGGCAAAAGCCTGGTTTGCGACAACTGGCGCGCATCGTACGCATTGAAATAGAAAAGCGGGGAAGCGCGCCCATCTGCGCTCCCCCGCGATCACACGCACTATGATGATAGCCTACGAGGCCCGCAACGCGCGCAATGTCTCCTCGATCTCGCCCCAGGAGTTCTGCCTGCCCGCCGTTCGCACGGGCGAGCGCGTCGCCACCGGAGCGCTTTCGTAGCCCGCCAGCCAGTCGGCTAGCGCCTCTTCCAACACATCCTCAGGACGCCGTCCCGTCAGCCACGCGGCGCGTGTCGTCTCGCGCATCAGCGCGGATGGCAACTGCACTGCCATCGAACTCCCCAGAGTCGCATTCACCCGCGTCGCACTCGTCGCCTGAATGGCTGGAGCCAGTAGCGCCTCCAATCCGGCCATCGCACTATCCATCCCACGTGTCACGCCTGCCTGCGCCATGCGCGCCGCCTGCACCGCCCGCGCCACCTGTGGCCGCGCGGATGAGTGCGGGGTGGAATGCGCGCCGCGCCATCCCCTGACTCGAATTGCCCAATGCATCGCCGTACCTCCGCTCCGTCTCTGCTCTGCCGCTACTCTACCTATGTGTCCGCCAACGCCGCCCGCTGTTCGATCTGACTATCTCATACATCCCTGAAACATATGCAAGAGACCGTCAGGGCCGAGGCCGTCGCCAGCAACCTCGGCTACAATAGAACTTATGTTCTATATACTAGAACGCACGTTCGCTGTTTGGGGTAACACCGGGACGAAGGTACCAGACAGAGGAGAGATGGCGGCGGACACATGCCGCCATGCGCGGTCAGCGGGCCATGCGCTCGCTGCACGCCTGCACAAACGCGCGGAAGAGCGCGCGGCTCGGCTCGTCGGGCTGCTCAGGGTCGCCTTCGAGTTCTTCGGGGTGGAACTGCACCGCGAGCGCAAATGGGTGGCCATCCACCTCCATTGCCTCGGCCACACCATCAGGTGACCAGCCGACGATCTCGACACGCTCACCCGGCTGCGCGACCGCCTGGTGGTGCAGGCTATTGACGGCGTACGGCGCGGCGCCCAGAATCTCGCTCAGCCGCGAGTGTTGCTGAAGACGAATCCCGTGCGCGCGATAGGTGCGCCCGATGTCCGCCTGGTCGTGGCGCGCCATCGCGGGCTGCTGCGTCTCCAGATCCTGGTAGAGCGTGCCACCACAGGCCACATTCAGCAGTTGCATCCCACGGCAGATGCCCAGAATCGGCGCCGCGGCATCCAGCGCCCAGGCCGCCAGCGCGAGTTCCAGCTCGTCGCGTTCGGGGTCTGGCGCCTGACAGGCGACAATGCGTTCTTCGCCATAGCGTTCGGGGTCAATATCACAGCCGCCGCTGAGCAGCAGCCCATCGAGCCGCGAACAGATCTCTTCAATGGCATCGGCGTCGTGGCCCGCCGGGATGAGCAGCGCAACGCCACCCGCGCGCTGGACGGCACGGACGTAGGACTGATTATTGCCGTAGACGACGACATTGGAACCCGGCCGGGTTACGCTATTACAGGGGATACCAATGACTGGGCGCATACTCATTCTCCCAGAGATCGAAATACCGTGTCTTTCACCGCCAGACAAACGACCCAGCGCCTATCCAGCATCTATCCATACGAACGGATGATACGATTACTGGTCGCCGGAATCAGTAAATGGCGACGCGGAGGAAATGGGTCCGCCGGTGGTTCGCCGTGAAAGCGTGTTGGGTTTGCGCGATGAGAGCAGAATCAAGAGGCAGATACAGGCCAGCCAGCCAATCAACATCACCAGAACAATCGATCCTGTCATAGATAACGCCTTCTCATATGACGACAAATCACGACAATGCCGTCTATGCAGTCTGCCAGAGCATACTGCTGAGGTCAAATAAATCCCGCCAGATGGGCTACTCGATCTCCATTGATCGCCTGTTCTGTTGAGGGTCGCCGGTCAGTCGGTGTCCCGCGACCCTCCAGGAGCCTTGCGCGGGCTGCGGTCTGTCCGTGGCTCCGCATCAGCCGCCTTGCCATTGCGCGCGCTGGCCGCCCTGCCGGTGGGCGCGCTCGATCCCATCCCTGAACCTGACCTGTGACTGGCCGACTTTTTCGCTGATGACGCGCCGTGCTTTGTCGGCGCCGCTTTCTGGCTCGTCGGCCGAGCGGTTCGCGACGCTGCCTTGTACGACGACTTCGCCGACGGCTTCACCGATGCGCTGGTCGCCGCGGGGCCGTTTTTGGTCGCGGGGGCGCTCGCCGATGGGCGAACAGGTGTACTCGCGGGCTGAGATGTCAGGTCAGATGTCGGGTCGGATGCGCTCTCAGGCGAATCTGACGAATCTGACGGCGCGCTGGCCTCGGGCGTATCAACGGTATCAGTCTCCGCTGTCTCCGCCGTTTCTGCAAGACCAGCGGCTTCGGTGGACTCCGCCGTTTCTGTCGTCTCCCCGGTTGTGGCGACGGCAGGCGCTTCTGGCTCACGCGCGACTGCTTCATCGGCGCGGGTTGCCAGACCTTCTGCCTCCAACACCGGATGTTTTTCCTCGACCTGCGGCAGTTGGCGCGACTGTGGGGTCGCCAGCCAGTCCAGCAGCGCCTCGGTGAACATCGCGGGCTGATCCTCGAAGATCGCCTCCCCGGCGCTCGTCAGCACATCCAGGTCGGCGTGTGGATTGAGGACGGCCAGATCCTCCATCATGTCAACAGAGTGCGTCGGGTCTTCATCGCCGCTCAGAACCAGAATCGGCGGCTGGAGCAGCGGGAAGATGTTCTGGATAGGCAGGTCAAGTTCACCGGTCATCAACGCGAGTTGCGCGTGCTGGCCGCCAAACTGGTGAGCGCTGGCATAGAGATGCTCGACCGTCTCTTCGGTGGCGATACCGTCGCCACTGAGCGCGCTGCGCTGGCGCGCCAGACGCCGCAGCAATGGCTTTGTACTGAGAAACGCATAGGGGACCAGCCCCAGCGAGACACGCTGCGCGGCGCGCGCGAGCAACTGTGTGGGTCGCGGATCGAGATCGACTCCGGCCTCGACATCTGGCGAGATCAACACCAGCCGACTGACCAGATCCGGGGCATCGACGGTGACGCGGGCGGCGATATTCGCGGCGCGTCCGTGGCCCACGATGACGGCGGGACGTCCGACGACATCGCGCAGGAAGCCAATCAGCATATTGGCGTAAAACTCGCCGGTATAGGCCAGCGACGGATGCTCAGACATACCGAAGCCGAGCCAGTCGGGCGCGTAGACACGCCACGTCGGAGTCAGCTGGGGGAAGATATGGCGATACTCGAAGTTGGACGCGCCGAGATAGAAGTCGTGCAGCAGCACGAGGGGATCGGCGGATTCGTCACCGGCGACATTATAGTAGAGATCACCGCCGTGCTTGCGGTCAATGCGCGCCCCACCTGGCAGCGCGCTCTGCAATGGCTGTGGAGTCTCCAGAATATGACGCGCGGTTACGATCAGCGCGCCACCCGCGGCGCCAAGGCCCGCCAGCATGATGCCACGCCGCAGCCAGCGAATCGGTCGCATACCATCACCCTCCCAACACCTTCCGCCAGACGCGCATCGAGCCGGAGTCACATCCTGCTCTGGCGCCATCAGCGGTGTCTCAGCGATCAGGCCATGCATCGGCCGCCCAGACGCGGAACCCAGACGCGCGACCGCGGATCTTGTTCGCTTATTCAGACGAACGATACGTCTACTATAGCCAATAGCATGCCACATTCTCGCGGAGGTGTGGTACCGGGAGGCTCTTCGGGATTGATCGCCGTCACTCGTTGACGACGCGCTCTCGGCCCAATTCCTCAGCCGGAGGGGCTGACTCGGCGGGCAGCGTTGTCTTGAACGCGCCCGGCGCGAACATGCGCGCGACCTGGGGCAACAAAAGCGCCACAGCGCCCGCCAGAAAGATGCCGCCCACCATGATGAAGGGGAGGCCGCGATACAACCCGTAGATGAATCCAGAGATGGTCGCGACGACAAATGCGCTGCCTGTCCCCGCCGCGCTATAGGTGGCCTGGATGCGTCCGCGCAGGCTGGGTGGGGTCGCGTCGGCGAGCAGCCCATCGGCGGCGGTGCGGGCGAAGGCGGCGGCGACGCCCTCCGGCACGGAAAGGATCACCAGCCAGATCGGGTTGATGGGCAGGCCGTAGATGACAAACAGCACGCCACAGACGGAAAGTCCAAACAGCACATACCAGTAGCGTCCGTGGCGATCCGCCAGTCGCCCCGCGATGGGCGCGAGCAGAATGATCGGCACGGCAAAGGTCGTGAACGAAAGACCAATCACCAGCGGCGATGCCCCTAGATCGGCCATGTAAATCGTCCAGACGGCGGCGCCAACGCCCTGGGTCGTCGCAAGGATGATTTGCAGGCTATAGGCGAGCATGAGTGGCCGGGTGAAGAGCATCGCCGTCACCGCGCGCGACGCCGACTCACTGGAATAGACCATGGCGCGACGCGGCAGGAAGAACCACGCCAGCACAGCGCCCGCCGCCAGCGGGACACTGGCCACCAGAAAGGCGTCATGGTAGCCGACGGCGCTCGCCAGCAACAGCCCGAACGTTGGGCCGAGCAGAATGCCGACCGTCTGGGCCGCGCTCAACAGGCCAAGCGTCTCCGCCTGGCGCCCGGATGGCGCGAGCGAATTGGCAAGGGCGCGCGCGGGCGGCAAAATACCGATGACGGCGATGCCTTCGAGGCCGCGCAGGGCAATCAGCAGCACAGGGTTCTCGATGGGGATATAGGCCAGCACCAGCAGGGTATGGATCACCAGCCCGGCAAAGAGGACGTAGCCATGCCCCACGCGATCCGAGAGTCTGCCAATGGGTGGCGCGGCGAAGAAGCCGGTGAGCAGCGCCGCCGACGCCATCAGGCCGATCTCGCCGCTCGACGCGCCGACCTCGCGCCCATAGAGCGCCCGTAGCGGCACGATAAAGCCGACGCCCAGAAAGGAGACGCCGACGACGAAGACCAGCAGCAGAATCGCTGGCGTATAGACACCGCCGCTGACGGACCGCTGGCGGAGCGCGCGAAGCATGTATGATGACCACTTTCTCGACGACAACAGGACGAAGTGTATCACAGACATGATACGCGGGGAGACAGCGGTAACACCAGGCAGAAAAGTGGTGGAAATTATCGTCAGGCGGCGCGCCCGCGTCCCCAGACGCCGCACGCCCGCCAGACGCGCAGCATCCAGAGGCCGAGTGCGAACTCGACCACAGAGATCGCCATGCGCAGCAGGACGTACCATGTCGGCTGGTGCACTGGAATGACACCCTGTAGTTGCAGGATGCCCGCCGGTATTTCAAGCGCCGAGGCGAGGAAGGCGAGCAGCGCCAGCCAGAAGAGCCAGCGCCAGCCACGTATCACGCCGTAGCTTACTATCGCCACGAAGATGAGGATTGCGGCGAAAAAGAGATTGACGGCCAATGGATGCCTATCGGTCGGTGAACTGCTTAGCCGCAAGGTCTCCAGGTAGATGGATGGCGCGACGAGATAGAGGATCACCAGCACGGCAATCGTCGAGGTGAAGAAGGCGATAATGGCGCCCTGGAGCGCGCGCTGTCTCTGCGGGCAGCCATCGTGGCTAACCGCCGCCATCGGGTTACTGAACATCTCTCCTCCCTCCTGCTCATCACTCCAACCACATATCATCATACTGCCAAACAGCATGGCGGATGGACAGATCTGCCGGTCTTTTCGAGCGACCTGGATTTCCGTCCAGATGATTGCTAACTCGCTCGACGCCAGTGGCCACCCACGGATGATATGGGGTCACGATGACGGCATGCATCCAGGCGTCTACTGGCACAGCCTGTGACGGTGACACGCCAGCCACATCCCGCAGCCAGATGACTTGACTCCGACGTTATTTCATGTTAATGTAATTAATATGAAATATAGCCGCACTGGAACAGCAGGCAAACGCCAATATCATATGAGCACGCGCGCAACGGCGGCGGCGGCGACCGGCCAGCGCATCCTTCAGGCAGTTCTAGACCTGTATATGGTGCGCTGGCTGGAGGATCTGACCCTGGACGAAGTGGCAACGCGGGCAGGCGTCACCGTCCAGACAGTGTTGCGCCGCTACGGCTCGAAGGCCGGACTGATCCAGGCGGCAGGCGAAGCGCTTTATCAGCGGGTCAGCAGCCAGCGTAATCAGGCGCCAGTCGGCGACATCGCGGGCACGGTAGCGAACCTGATGGATCACTATGAGGCCACCGGCGACCTTGCCCTCCGTACACTTGCCCAGGAACAGCGCCATGAGACGCTCCATGTCTTTGCGGAGCAGGGCCGCGTCTTACATCGTGCCTGGGTTGAAACAACATTCAGTCCACTGCTCGATGGCATTTCCGCGAGCAAACGGGATGACACCCTCGCCAGACTGGTCATCGTAACGGACGTCTATGTCTGGAAGCTGTTGCGGCGGGATATGGGCGTTGAGCGAGAACAGGCGGAGCGCCATGTGGCGGACATGGTGTCTGCCATGATCGAGCGAGAGCACTAGGAGTGAGGCGATGCAGCACACCGTTCGCCAGTCGGGTCACTATCTCTTTGTCCTCTGGGATGGGGGCGGCAATATCCCACCGCAGCTCGCGCTGGCGCGACGCCTGACCGAGCGCGGCCACCACGTCAGAATCCTTGCGCCGCGCGTGTTGCAGCCGCGTATCGAAGCCGCGGGCTGCCAGTTTGTTCCGCTGCGTGAAACGCCGGAACACGATAGTAGCTCGCGTACCGAAGACATATTACGAGACTGGGAAGCGCGGACGCCGCTGGCTGCGGCGGCTTTAGTTCGTGACCGCCTCATCTTCGGCACGGCGTCTGGTTATGCCAGCGATGTCACCGCCGCCATCGCAGACGAGCGCCCGGATGTGGTGGTGACCGACTACCTGCTCCTGGGTGGCTATGTCGCGGCGGAGCGCGCTGGCATTCCAGTAGCCGCGCTGATACACAACATCTATCCGCTGCCTGCACCGGGAATCCCACCATATGGCATGGGTTTCCAGCCCGCGAAAGGCGCGCCTGGACGGATGCGTGACGCGGTGTTCGCGCCAGTCATTCCGGCGGTTCTACGACGCGCGCCTGAAAGAACCTGAACCGGCGTGCGCCTGGCGATGGGTCTGCGCCCGCTATCCTCCGTCTTCGAGCAATTCGAGCGCGCCAACCGGTTGCTGGTGCTGACCAGCCAGGCGTTCGACTTTCCGGCCGATTCCCTGCCTGCGAATGTGCGCTACGTTGGCCCACAGCTCGATGATCCCGCGTGGCTCGCACCGTGGGAGCCACCGACATTGGATGACGATAAACGTCCGCTGGTGCTGGTCAGTCTCAGCACCACCTATCAGCAGCAGGCGGATGTCGTGCGGCGGGTCGTGGCGGCGCTGGCTGACCTGCCCGTTCGGGGGCTGGTAACGCTCGGCCCGGCGCTCGACGGCGAGCGGTTTTCGTTGCCGCCCAATGTGCGCGCGGAATCATACATTCCCCACCGTCTGGTCTGCCCACATGCCGACCTTGTCATCACCCACTGCGGCCATGGCACGGTTATCACCGCGCTGAGCGCTGGGGTGCCGCTCGTCTGCCTGCCAATGGGCAGGGACCAGGGAGATAACGCCGCCCGCGTGGTCTGGCGCGGCGCTGGCGTACGCTGTTCGAGCAAAGCGGACGTGAAGACGCTACGTCAGGCGATCCAGCAGGTATTGGAACAGCCGCAATACCGCGAGGGCGCACACCAGATAGCCGATGGCATCGCGCGCGACGGCGGGTCAGCTACAGCCATCGTTGAACTGGAGGGCCTGGCGTCTCTCCTGGCGCTGGTCGTCCGAGTGAGCGACGGCGTCACGTGGACGACGAGGTACGCGCCTCCATCTTCGCTTTGAGGCGTCGCGTCGCCTCCTCCGACTCCGCCTGGACGCGGCGGCGCAGGATCAGCGTATCGAGCACAGCGAAGAGCGCATTGAGCGTGGGATAGACGAACTCGCGCTCGAAGAAGACGCCATCGTGCCGCTGGCTGAGCGTATAGGTGATCGTGCCGCCGCCTTTGGAGCTTTCGATAGCTCCGACGATCACCCAGCGATTCGGCGCGGCGCGTTCGGTGACCCTCCAGACGACGCTGCCCCGACGACCCGCGACGAGAAACCGCTCGGTGACCTCTTCGCTCACCGCCAGCGAATGGTCCGCGCCATCACTGACGCCGAGCGACGAGGGATGCCACTCCGGCCAGTGGGCGGGCGTGGTGACGTAGTCGTAGAGGTCTTCGATGGGGCAGGCTATCGTCGCTGTCGTGTAGATGCGAGTCATGTCAGCGCCTCCTGGGATGTGGCAACCGCTCTCCAACATGAATAACCATTATTCCACCATGATACGTTACACCTCACCAGCGCTTGTGGATGTGGTGTTTAGCTGGCATAACTTGTGCATTCAGCCCAGGTGATACCCCCGTTTGTTACGGCACGCCCGCACGGCCCGAGACAGAGGACGACAGAGCCATGAAAGCACCTGTGACTTCCGCCAATCACGCCAAAAGCGCCGACAATGTTAGTAGCGTCAATGGCGCCGACGTTGCGGCGGCCTCCCCCTTATTGCACCATGCCATGATGGAGTCAGCGCAGGGTGAGTCGATGGCCGAACGCAGCGCGCGCGGCAAGGCGCTCCGCAAGGCGGTTCCACGCTCAGCGCATGCGCAGTGGGAACCGCCATCCGACCGTCCAGACCCGATCAGCGTGCTCCAGGCCTGCGAACCGTTACGCCAGCAAGACCTGCTGCCCATTCGCTATGGGCGCATGATGGAGTCGCCGTTTGCATTCCTGCGCGGCTCGTCGGCGGTGATGGCCTCCGATCTGGCGTCCACGCCGACCACAGACTTGCTTGTGCAGGCCTGCGGTGACGCGCACCTCACTAATTTCGGCATATTTGCAACGCCGGAGCGCCAGCTTGTCTTCGACCTCAACGACTTTGATGAAACACTGCGGGGCCACTGGGAATGGGACATCAAACGACTGGCGGCGAGTCTCGTGGTGGCCGGACGCACCAATGGGCTGAGCCGCGCCATCTGCGACGAGAGCGTGCTGAGAGCCATCGCCACCTATCGCGGGCGGCTGGCGCGGTTTGCGACCATGGACTATCTCACGCTCTGGTATACCCAGGTGAATACCCAGGACGTGCTCGACATGGTTTCCGGTTTCGCCCACAAGGTAGCGCAGAAGCACGTGCGGAAAGCGCAACAGCGCGATCATCTCCATGCCTTCGCGCGATTGACCACAGTTGTAGACGGCCACACCCAGATTGCCAATGATCCACCCCTGCTCATGCACGTCAGCGATACCATCATGGGCGATCATATCGAAGAACTGCTCAGCGGCTATATAGCCTCCCTGCGCGAAGATCGGCGCGACCTGCTGCGCCGCTACACGCTGGTGGATTTCGCCCGCAAGGTGGTTGGCGTGGGTAGTGTTGGCACGCGCTGTTATGTCATGCTGCTCACCGGCAAGGACCAGGGCGATCCACTCTTCCTCCAGATGAAGGAGGCGAACCCTTCGGTCATCGAGACCTACGGCGAGGGGCGCAAGACCATCCATGCCAACCACGGCCAGCGGGTGGTGCGCGGGCAACAGATGATTCAGGCGGCCAGCGATATCTTTCTGGGATGGGGACGCATGGGGGTGGAACACTACTATGTGCGCCAGCTCCGCGATATGAAGGGTTCTGTGGATCCCTCCACACTGACGCCGTCAGGCTTCGTGACCTATGGCACGCTGTGCGCCTGGGCGCTTGCCCGGGCCCACGCGCGCTCCGGCGATGTCATCGCGCTCAACAGCTATCTCGGCAAGCGCGACATCTTCGACCGCGCACTCGTCGCCTTCGCCAACGCCTATGCCGACCAGACCGAGCGCGACCATGCGGCGCTGGTGGCCGCGGTGAAGTCTGGCCGGATCGAGGCGGAAACACTCTAGCTCTTCTTTATGCCCTCCAGCGGAACCCGGCTCGGCGGGGACTGCCAAGCTGCTCTGGATGGCGCATGTCCTCTCCTAGGGTTATGTAAAACCGCTCAGACGATGTGGTTGGTACCCTCAACTGCCAACCACGAGACGAAAGCCATATCCGTCGGCTAGTGAATTAGGAATGCGGCGCTGCCGGTTCGCCGTTTGCATCCATTGCCGATAACTTCGCCAGGAACCGCCGCGCAAGGTGCGCGGGCCGGGCGTGCTCAGATCCTCGCGTCCATCGTCGGCGACGTAGGGATAATCCCGATAGAGAGAGCTTGTCCATTCCTGGACATTCCCAGCCATATCGAGTGCGCCACATGGACTCCTCCCGCCTAGGAAGGCGCCTATCGGTGTCGTAGACGTGCGGGTTCCGGTTTGGACACAGACTTTGCCGGAGTCATACTTATCTCCCCAGGGATAGACATACGCCTTCTGCGCGCGCTCATCCCAGCGCGCCGCCTTTTCCCACTCCGCCTCTGTAGGCAGTCTCCACCGCTGGCCTGTGCAGTCGGTTAGCCACTGAGCATAGGCCTGTGCGTCGTGCCAACTAACCATTACCACCGGGTGAAACGGCGTTTCCAACTGCGCTGACCAGCTAATTTGGCTTTTGACAGGATCACGCAGTTCAGGCGGTCGCGTATGACCTGCGTTGACGAAGGCCGCGTACTCCATAACGGTGACGGGATACGCGGCAATCGAAAACGCATCCAGCGTGACCGTCATGCTCGGCATCTCACCTACGGCGGCCTCTGGATCCTGTTGATAGATGCTTCCCATAAGGAAGGGTCCGCCGGGTACGAAGCAGAGTGGCGGTGTATAATATTCAACCTGGGTGCGGTGTACATCGTATCCGAATGCGACAAGTTGGCGTCGGTTCTGGTCGGTCAGCAACGATTTCGCGGAGCGAGGCTGCGGCGTGGGTGGCGTGGGCGGGAGTCCCATCGCTTGGAAGAGCTTGTCGCGCGCCGCATCATACTCGTCGCTCACCGCATCATAGCGAACGAGGGTCCGCCACAATACGGGCATTGTTGTCTCATCACATTGCTTGATGACGAAGGGCAAGACGCCGCGCATGCGTCCCTGGTTGGTCTCATTGAGCGCCGCGTTGACTTCATCTTGGACATACCGGGAGGCTACCGCTGCAGGTGTCATCACCAGGACAAGCCACTGCCGCCCATCCAAGCCTTCATTGATGCGCCTCACGAGGTCACCATCCGTAATGCCCGCAGTATCCACCCACACATTCGCGCCCACCGCTTGCAAATCGCTTACTAGCCGTGCAGTAATGGTGTCTTCGTCAGGGCTGTGATGGTGACTGACAAAAATACTCGTTTGCTCTGGCACCTGAGGCCTCCCCGCTTAGCACATCGCCGACTGATGGAGGCAGTATACAGCCTGCGTCAAGACACGAGGGCATGATAGAGAGCAAACATCCGCTAAGTCAGGCTCTATGGCACGGTGTACCGGAAGAAGCACGCAAATGGCTATTCGCGATGATTACGTGCTCTCGCGCTTCAGGTGCCATCTCATTCTATTATTGGCGATCCGAGCAAGCCAGAAATTATGAGCGCCAACGGCTACGTCACGGTGTAGACACGCAGAAAGGAGTTGTGGGACGAGCTACGTAAGGCGCTCGCTAAGTGCGACGAGCGGCAGCGGCAACTCACCGACCGTCGCTCGTCACAGCAATCGAGGCGCTCATCTATGTCCTTCCAGCGGGAACTGGCTCTGGCTCGGCGGGGATTGCGTGTTGCTCCGGCTGGCGCATCGGCGTAATGATACGCGCGCCATGCTCGTAGGTGAAGTACTCCCACGCCCACTGCACCATCACCAGCAGCCGATTGCGGAAGCCGATGAGATACAGGATGTGGACGCCCAGCCAGAGCACCCACGCGATGAAGCCGCTCACCCGCGCGAACCCGAAGTCGGCGATGGCGAATGAACGGCCAATCGTCGCCAGATTGCCCTTGTTGAAGTACTTGAATGGGCGCGGACTCTCGCGTCCCTCCACTCGCGCGCGAATCGTCCGGCCAACGTAGCGGCCCTGCTGCATCGCGACCGGCGCGACCCCCGGCAGCGGCTTGCCGTCGGCTCCCGCGGCGCTGGCGGTATCGCCCAGCACGAAAATCTCAGGATGGCCGGGAACGCTCAGGTCGCCATTCACGACAACGCGGCCCGCCCGGTCAGACTCCGCGCCAATCCACGCACCCGCTGGCGACGCCTTCACGCCCGCCGCCCAGATAACCGTCTTCGACGCGATCCGCTCGCCCGCGACGATCACCCCATCGGCGTCCACCTCCTCGACCCGCGCGCCCGTACGCGCCTCCACCCCCAGCTTCGCCAACTTCCGGGTGGCTTTCTCGCTCAGCGACTCCGGGAACGTGTTGAGCAATCGTGGCAGCGCCTCGATCAGCACGATACGCGCTGAGGTGACATCGATATGGCGGAAGTCGCCGCGCAGGGTGCGATGCGCCAGCTCGGCGATGGCCCCCGCCAGCTCCACGCCGGTCGGCCCGCCGCCGACGATCACAAACGTCAGCAGCGCACGCGCACGCTCGGGATCGTTGCCCGCCAGCAGCTCGGCCTCCTCGAAGGCCAGCAGCACTTTGCGCCGGAGCGCAGTCGCGTCGGGGATTGTCTTGAGGCTCGGCGCATAGGCGGCCCAATCATCGCGGCCAAAGTAGCTCTCGCCCGCGCCGGTCGCCAGCACGAGGTAGTCATACGGCACGCTGCGTTCCGCGCCGGTGATCTCGTCGCGCACCCTTACCTGGCGCTGCGCAACATCCACAGCGGTCGCCTCGGCCAACAGCACCTCGGTATTGCGCTGGCGCCGCAGGACCGTGCGAATCGGCGCAGTGATATCGGCCGGTGAAAGATAGGCCGTCGCCACCTGATAGAGCAGCGGCTGGAAGACGTAATGATTGTTCCGGTCGATGACGGTCACATGAACAGGCGCGCGCCCGAGCTTCAGCGCCGCCTCCAGGCCGCCGAACCCTGCGCCAACGATCACCACACGCGGTGGCTCGCTGGTAGGCCGCCGTGTCGGATATGTTGTGGAAGAGATGATCTCTGTCTCACTCATGTTGTCCCTCGCTTTCCTCTTCCATATCAGATTATAGGCCCGCCTGTCATTCGCACCCAATGGAGTCGCTTCTGGCGCAAGCAACAGGCGCAGCCGCGCATTCGCCGTGGCCTTCAGGCTACGGAACGCATCCATGCCGTAACGAACCCCGCAAGCACTAAATAAGACGAGATCCCCAGCGGCTTGTGATGCGTGTGACGTTGTGATGCGTGTGACGCTTGTGATGCGTGTGACACTTTTTGATGCGTGGCTGGCATCGTCTGTGCGGTATATTGCCTGAGTGCGCGATGAGAGCGCTACCAAGTCGTGGTATCTATAGTGTTATCCGCGAGGAGACGACGACGTATGACAAATTCCGACGCCGAAGAGCAGGCCGCGTTGAACCCCAATCCGGACAACCTCGACGAAAACGACCCCAACGTGGCGCGCGATCCCGTCTGTGGGATGCTGGTGGATAAGCGTACCGCCCAGAATACGATGTCCGCCCCGGTCAACGATAAGGGCGTGGGCACCATCTACTTCTGCTCGGCAGACTGCAAGGCGCTCTTCGAGGCGAATCCCGCCCAATACGGCTATCCGACGCTTTGATGCGCGGTGATCCCGCTGGCATGCCGTGTATGGGCTATTCACGAAAACATCTTCTCGCCCCTCCGAAGTCACGGAGGGGCGAAATTTCAGGGCTGCGAGGGGACAAAGCCATGCGGCGCGTCATCGCCATTTGCTTGTGCGGCCACCTATTGGGTACACTGGCGGGTAGAGATGAAACGGGCGCCTGTGCGCTTGTACGCGTAAGGTGCGATGGTGGCTGTCCTGGTATGCGCTGCACGCCTTGTGCTGGACATCGGGTCGTCAGGGAAGAGACGTCACCCACCTGTGAAGCCGCAACTGGAGGGTGAGTTATGCGTCTCAAGACTGGCCAACACGCGCCCGTCTTTATCCAGCGAGATATGTACGAGCAACCGG
The DNA here is from genome assembly GCA_963718915.1 of uncultured Chloroflexia bacterium. Taxonomy (GTDB): domain Bacteria; phylum Chloroflexota; class Ktedonobacteria; order Ktedonobacterales; family JADMIN01; genus DAHUXT01. Next base: position 206,759 of record CAVRAI010000003.1, read on the forward strand.
TCTCGCTCTCGCAGTATTGGGGGCGGAAGCTGCTGCTTTCGTTCTATCGTGGCGCGGTCTGCCCGCTCTGTAACCTGCGCCTGCGCTATCTCATCGATCACTACGATAACTATCGGCGGCAGGGCCTGGAGATGATCGTCTTCTTCGAGTCGTCGCCAGAGATGGCGCGCCGCTACCTGGAGCGCCAGCGGCCACCGTTCCCGATCATCCCCGACCTGGGGCGTATGGTCTATAGCCTCTATGGTCTGGAATCCTCGCTCTTTGGCGCCATGAAAGCCCGCCTCTTTCGAGGTTCCCAGTATCGCCAGGCGGCGCGCTACCAGATTGGCGGCAATTTCTGGCAGAACCTCTCCCAAATGGACGGCGTATTTGGCCGCAAGCCCGCCGACTTCCTGCTCAGCCCCGATCTGCGCATTCAGTCGGCCTATTATGGACGCGACGCGGGCGACTTTATGCCCTTCGCGGAGATCGATCGCTTTCTGGTGGCGCGTCCCGAATCGCTCTGGCCCGACAACTACGGACGCGCACAGGCGCACCGCTCCCGCAATTCGGGATATCCCGACCCACATGGCCCCGCTTCGGGTCGTTCCAATCCTGGCCAGGGCCGTTCCGCGCCGGGCAATTACGGCGATTATGGCGCCTATCCCTCAGGCCAATCGCGCCCGGATGACTGGCGTTCGGGTGGCTCCGGTGGCTCGGGCAATTCGGGGTGGTGAGCGCCTGTTCGCGGTACTCGTTACTGGTCCTGGCGGATTCGCGTCGGCGTGATACGGATGGTCTGCGTGTAGACTTGCGCCATCCGCTCAAGCGTCACACCATTCCGTTCAGCCAGGGGAGCATATTTCGTAGCGTAGGCTGGCATCATGAACTCGATACCGGGTTCATCCACCACCGTCGCCATGCCCTCCACCACCACAGGGGTATTATTGTGGCCAAAGTTGTCGAGCGCCAGTGAAGCATGCGCATTCTGGCGCACATTGCGGATCTTGACTGTATCGGGTGGGCTGAAAACGAGAACTGTCGAGCCGTCCCACAGGAAACACACTGGAACTGTGTGGGGACTGCCATCTGGACGGATCGTCGTGAGATACGCGAACTCTTCCTCTTGCAGCCGCGCCGCGATGCCCGCCTGGCGCGGATCAGATAAATCCAGCATTGGCCTCAACTCCATTCAACGTTTTCCCGGTCACTGGCATTCCGGTCGCGAGACGCGCAAATCAGAGCGTGCCCGCGTCTCAAGCTTCCAGATATACGTTGAGGCGCTGACACACGCGGCGACATACAATACTAGCGTACAATAATTGCCAGACCCGCAGGTGTCAAGATATGCCGATAGATTGCGCGAACGGTTACTCCGTTGTTTACTGCTCCGCCAGCAATCCATCGGCCCCAGGTCACGACTTCTGTTGAGGAATTTATCGTTTACGTCCTATGAATGACCTGTATTATATGAGCGCATGTATTATAGAAATCCTCATAGGACAGATGACAGACCCCTTGTGGAAATCTACACTGTGCACGCCACCCGTGAACCACGCACGAAACAGATTGACACTGACGAGAGAATAGTCACAGCAGCGCTTACTATGCCGACAATCTGGAGAAAGGAATTCCGATATGTCCGATCAGCCCCTTGCCGAGGTTTTTGGTTTCCCTCCAGGCAATTTTTCGGACGGGGCTATTTCGAGCCGGAATAACCGCCTCTGTCCATACAACAATGGTGTTCCAAACTGTACCAAAGTCAGCAAAATGGATCCCCTGGGTGTATGCGGCGTACACAGTGGTGGAAACGCTGTAATCACCTGCCCTGTGCGCTTCCGCGAGAACTGGATCATTGCTGAAGGCACCGCACGGTTTTTCTTTCCAGCGGGGACGCAATGGACAGCAATAACTGAGGTTCGGCTGCGCGATAACCAGGATATGCCAGCGGGCAATATTGATATGGTGCTCGTCGCTTATGATGACCATCGCCAACTGCTCGATTTCGGCGCGGTAGAAATTCAATCGGTCTACATCAGCGGCAACGTACGCCAACCGTTCGATTACTACATGGAAGATCCCGCCAACAGACACACGATGCAATGGCAGGGCCAGGTGCGCCCAGACTTCCTATCCTCATCACGCAAGCGCCTGGCGCCACAACTCATGTATAAGGGCAATATCATCAACGGTTGGGGCAAGAAGCTAGCCGTCGTTCTTGATCGAAGCTTTTTCCAGACTTTGCCCACGCTGACAGAAGTGAGTGTCGAAGAGTCAGACATGGCCTGGTTCATCTATGACCTGGAGTTGGATGCCAGCGAGAACCGATATCATCTCAAGCACTGATAGGACTGTGTACACCATGTTCGCGGCTGCTTTACAGCGCATCTCGCAATCGGCTGCGGGGCCAATAGAGCAATTCGTCGCAAACCTTCAGACAAGGCTTGATCACCAGAAGTCGTAGCCAGAGCGTGTGGACACTTTCCGCTTTTCCACGTGCGGGCGCATAATAATCTGGCAAGGAGTTCATTCAGGTTGGCTGTCATACAAGAAATGGCACGTGCGCATATGCAACAATTAGCGCTTTTCGATGCAATGGGCACGAAATCGAATCTACCCGGATTGTCAACGTGTCTTCGGTTCCGCAGCGAAGCCCGTTTCGCTATCCCGGTGGAAAAACCTGGCTTGTGCCACGTCTTCGCCAGTGGCTGATGACGCTTGACGTACGCCCTGCTCTCTTCTCGAACCATTCGCTGGAGGCGGCAGCATCAGCTTGACAGTTGCCTTTGAACGGCTGGCAGACCATATCGTCATGGTCGAGCTGGACAAACAGGTCGCTGCTGTGTGGCACACCATGCTGGAAGCGTGATGGCGAGTGGCTAGCCGATGCGATGGTTCGCTTTGAACTCACACCACATACTGTCGCCGAAGCGCTTGGAAGAGCCGATTCTGTGGTGTCGGTAAGGGAACGCGCCTTCAACACACTACTAAAGAATCGCGTCAACCGGGGAGGAATTCATCGCTCCCGGCGCGGGGTTGGTGAAGCAAGGCGAGAATGGGCGGGGGCTTGCCTCACGTTGGTATCCTTCTACTCTTAAGCGTCGCATTCTTGATATCGTGACTATTCGCGATCACATTACATTTATCGAGGGCGATGGGTTAGAAATTATGCGGAGTCATGCTGCTGAGCGAAACATGTGGCTTTTTTTATTGATCCTCCATATACCGCTGCTGGCAAGAAAGCGGGGAGCAGGCTCTATAATTGCTCTCAACTGAACCACGAAGAACTCTTCGATATCGTCGCTGACTATCGCTGCAAGGTCATTTCCTAATGACCTATGATGATACTAGAGGAGGTGCGTGAGCTTGCCCGAAAGCATGGTTTCTGCGATCAGGGCTGTGGCGATGAAGAATACCCATCATGCGAAAATGACAGAGCTCTTATCAGCCGCGATATGAGCTGGCTGCTTATGATCTAGCTCAGATCGGCTGCCACCATTTCTTTGGCCAGCGGTCGTGGCGCTCGGCGTCGAAGCGGAAGTAGACACCGGGCACGAGGAACGAGAATGGCTCGGCATCGCCGACCAGCACGCGAGCCGCCCGCGACGAGACATCGCCCGCCAGTGGCTGGCAGGCGCCCAGCGGGATATCTAGTCGAATCTCCTGGCGCGTCACCCAGGCATGCCATGGTTGCGCCGTCAGCGCGCGATCCTGCGGCACGGCGTACGCCAGCATCTCTTCGTAGCTGGCAAAACACTCCGCCCACGGCCCCGTCGCCGGTCGGCCCTCACAAGCACGCAGCAGCGCGGCGAGGTCGGGCGCGGAGCCAGCGCCGGGATCAAGCGTCGCCAGCCATGCGCCATCGGGCCTCTGGCGGAGGTCAGCGGCGCGGGGCACGTGCATCGGCATCCCCTCGGAGAGGAAGCGCGCGCCCAGCGCCTGCGGCAGCCCGCTGACCGCGTTGGTGAGAAAATAGATGCCGCGCTGGCCCGTCCGCGGATCGGAGACATAGAGCCGCCAGTTCGACTGAATCGGCGAGGGGAAGAGCCGCCGCAAGGGTCCGGCGAGACGCGGGCCAAAGTGGCCGTGGCGATAGGTGAGGATCGAGACGAGCGCGTAACGCCCATCCGGCCCAATCCGTTGCAGGTCCAATCCCGGCGGCACAAGCGCCTCTATCTGTTCAGCGGGCACGAGATAGTTGGTGTAGATCACGTGCTGGATGTCACTGCGGAACGCCAGCACCGGCAGGAGTTCCGTCAGCGCGCGCAGAAAGCGGCTATTTGCCAGCGGATCGAGCAGCCAGGCGACGGCGCGGCGAGGGATAGCGCCACGGCATGTAGCGTCCCCATGCCGTCGTGGGCCGCGCCCGCCGCAAAACCAGCTCCGCCGCCAGCGCCAGCCAGAGCAGCAGCAGCACAAAGCTAACCGCGTTGCCCGCGCCGACGATCCACGCTGGAATGCCCGCGCCATCCGGGAGAGCGGCGAGCAGCGCCAGCGTTCCGAAGAGCGCCCAGAGCAGGCAGGAGAAGACCGTCATGCCGCGCGACCAGACACCTGCCTGCGCGAGACAGAGGCTCCAGAGATAAGCTGCCAGCGTGTAGCCAGCGCCACCGCCCGCCGCGATGATCGGGAAGATGGTCCGCTCGAAGCTGGCGTATGCCGCGAGGTTGCCGTGAGTCGCCAGCGCGATGCCAGCCGTGTCCCAGAGCGCCTGCCCAGTCTGGTCGGGGATGATGGCGCAGATCGTCACGAGCAGCGTCAGCCATGCCAGCGGGCGCGAAATCCACGGCGTCCGCAGCAGCGCCAGCGCCAGCAGCAGATTGCCCAGCGCGGTCAGTTGCCAGGGCAGCCAGCCGAGCCGCCAGAGCCACGGATGCGCCGCGACATACGCCATCCGCGCCGCAACGTCGCTCTCCAACCCGCCGGGTGTCCCTGGCAGCAGCAATGCCGCCATACTGAGCATCGCCAGCCCGTGCAGGATGAAGGCGACGATCAGCGCGCGTTCCAGCCAGCGCCCGGAACGCGCCTGGACGACGCTGGCGGCGAGTGGTGGTGTCACAATGCGATTACTCGACCGTGGGCACGGGAATACAGCCGACGGAGAGGCGCACGAAGTCGTCGCTATAGCCGAAGGCGCTCCCCGGCACGCCCGCGATGCCCGTCTTGCTGAAGAGCGAGAAGACATCTTCGCCCGGCCTGAGCTGGCTCCAGTTGTAGACGGTGCCGCCGTCATCGAGATTGATTTGCGCGAAGAGTTTGTGCCGCTCGTTCAGATCCTGCAACTGGCGCACGAGTCGCTCGCGACGTAGGCGATAGAGCGCGCGAATCCGCTCCTCGATCTCGGGATGCTCACCGAAGAGCCTGACGTAGGCCATGTAGCGTAGCTGCCAGTCGGCGGGCAGCGCGGCGCAGCCATTGGTCCAGCCGGGGCCAAGGTCGGCCGCCAGACCGGGATCGCCAAAGACGACGAAACCGCAGCGGTCGCCGGTCAGCGTGTGGGTCTTGGAGAAGCTGCAGAAGAGCACACTCTGCCGCAGCACATCAGGATCACTGAAGATGGCCATCCGCGCGCGGTCCTCGGCGGGTTCGCCCGTGCCGATATACGCCAGGTCGGCGGCGATCAGCACGTCGGGGGCGCTCTCCCGCAGCACAGCGCAGAGCGCGCGCAACTCGTCGGGCGTATAGGCGAAAGCGGTGGGATTGCTGCTGACGGTGAGGTAGAAGATACGGATGTCGGGGGCCTCGGCCAGGGCGGCGCGCAGCTCGTCCGGCGTCACCTTGAAGGCGTTCGTCGGCGCTGAGTATGCAGGCGATGGATGCGCAGGCCAAGGGACTGCGCCTGCCATTCGGGCACGTTGAAGCCGGGCGCGGGGAAGATCACTGCGGCGTTGAGCGCGTCGTAGCTATGCGCCAGGCTCCTGCGCTGTAACGCAGCATAGCCCTGGAAGAACTTGTTCAGGCCGTCGAGCGAACCAAGGCTGAGATGTATCTGGGCGGAGGACACGGTATAGCCCCAGACGCGCATCAAGTAGTCGGAGAGCATCTCGCGGAGCAGGGGATTGCCGACGCCATTCAGATCATACATGCGCATATCGACATGCCGGGCGAGCAACTGGCGCTCGAACGCCTCCATCTGGCGGCGTATCCAGCGATAGCGCTTGCCGGTCGCGGGAATGCCGTCGATTGGCTCGCGTGGCAGTGCCAGTCCCATATCATCGGCGAGGGTGACAAATTCCGCGCCGTCCTCGGTCGCGCTGATGCGGCGGACGTCTACGTCTCCGATCGTTCTGTTGACGATTTCGGTGGCCATCAGCTCGGGCGGAATCGCCAACTCGCGACACTGCGCCTCCAGGTCGGCAACCATGCGCGCCATCACGCGAATAGGCGCGGCGCCCGCGTTCACCTTCGGGCGGGCGGCATCACACGCGGCGTCACGCAGCCGCACCACCTGCGCGCGCGCGCGCTCAGCGGCGGTAGCAGACATTGTCCTCAGACGTATCGGACTCACCAGCAATGGTCGGCGCGGATGCGCTCACCGTGCTGGACGCCAATCGCGGACGCCGAAAGAAGGCATCCTCCATCATGCTGGACTCCTTTGTCCTGAATCGAGGAATTTCCCACAATCTGACACATCTGTCCGAGAAAAACGACGACACTTCCCCAGCAAAGTCTAGCACAGCCGCGCTATGCAACGTAAGTGCCAACGTCGCATGGAAGCGCCAGCCAGCGCCAGGCCAATGCTCAGCCCAACGCGCCATGCTGGCCATGGAATCGCCGATACATGCTGGCATCCTGATATACGGCGCATGGTATGCTATTTCGCGAAAGACTCTTCAGGCATCAGCTGAAGACATTCTGAGACATCGGCAGGAATACCTATGGCACGCCAAGCTCATACTCCAGGCGCTACCCCGGCCGCGTCGTCGGGACAACCGCGCGAGCGTTTCCCGTTCGATACGGTTCTCATCGCCAACCGCGGAGAGATTGCCCTGCGCGTCATCCGCGCCTGCCGCGACCTGGGACTACAATCGGTCGCGGTCTATAGCGACGCCGACCGCACAGCGACCCACGTGCGCCTGGCGGATGAGGCGGTCCATATCGGGGCGGCGCCCGCCTCCGAGAGCTACCTGAGCATCCCGAAGATTCTGGATGCGGCGCGCAAGACTGGCGCGGGCGCGATCCACCCTGGCTATGGCTTTCTCTCAGAAAATCCCGACTTCGCCGACGCCTGCGCCGAGGCGGGATTCCGCTTCGTTGGGCCGCCGGGGAACATCATGCGCGAGATGGGTGAGAAGACCGCCGCCCGCCGGGTTGCGCGCGCGGCGGGTGTGCCCATCGTCCCTGGCTATGACACCGGGCTGGACGATATCCGCGAGGCGTCGCGGCTGGCCGAGGAGATCGGCTACCCGATCATGATTAAGGCGGCGGCGGGCGGCGGCGGCAAGGGCATTCGCTTCGTCCACCGTCCCGAAGACCTGGAATCATCGCTCCGTTTGGCCCGCAGCGAGGCGCAGGGCGCATTCGGCGATAGCAGCGTCTATATGGAGAAAGCGGTCATCCCGGCGCGGCATATCGAGGTGCAGATCTTCGGCGATACCCACGGCAACGTGATCCACCTGGGCGAACGCGAATGCTCGATCCAGCGGCGTCACCAGAAGCTGATCGAAGAGTCGCCCTCGCCCGCGCTGAACGCGGAGTCGCGCGCGCGCTTCACCGAGGCGGCGGTGCGACTGGCGCGGGCGGTGGGCTACGTCAACGCTGGAACCTGCGAGTTTCTGCTGGGGCCAGACGGCAGCTTCTACTTCCTCGAAGTCAACGCGCGCCTGCAGGTGGAACATCCCGTCACCGAGCTGGTCACCGGGCTGGACCTCGTGCGCGAGCAGTTGCGGGTGGCGGCGGGGCTGCCGCTGAGCGTCACCCAGGAGCAGATTGCGTTCCGTGGGCACGCCATCGAGGCACGCATCACGGCGGAAGACCCGCTCAACCACTTCCTGCCCGCCTCGGGACGTGTGGCCGCGCTCCGCGATCCCGCTGGGCCGGGCGTGCGGCTGGATAGCGCGCTCTACGACGGCATGGACATCCCGCTCTATTATGATTCGCTGCTCTCGAAACTGATCTGCTGGGGTGAGGATCGCGCCGAGGCAATGGCCCGGCTGCGGCGCGCGCTCGACGAATACGTTATCGCCGGGGTGCGCACGACGATCCCGTTCGCCCGCTGGCTGCTCGATCAGCCGCGTTTCGCGGCGGGCGATTTCTCGACCGACTTCATCGCCGAGACCTGGGACGCTGACGACGCGCTACGCCAGCCTGCCAGAGACAGTGATGGCGCGGGCGAGATACCGCTGGAGGAGATCGCGGCGCTGGCCGCTGCCCTGGCCGCGCAGGATGAGGGCACGGCAGCCGCTAGCCGGAAGCATCCCACTGGCGAGCGAGAAAGTGGCGATGGCAGCCGCTGGCGCGCGCTAGGCCGACGCGCGGCCCTTGGGGGCGGTTGGTAAAATCAGGGTACACATTGAGGAATCTATGAGCGATACCGAACAAGAGCGAGATCGAACGCGAACCTATAGCTGGGACGACCCAATGGAGACGGCGGCGAGATTCGCGGCGCAGGGTGGACTGGATGCCCTGCGCGCGGTGGTGGATGGCGAGATGCCGCTGGCTCCCATCTCAGCGACGATGAACTTCGCGCTGGTCGAGGTATCCGAGGGGCGCGCGGTCTTCGCGATGACGCCCGACGAATACCACTACAACCCCATCGGCGTTGTGCACGGTGGGGTGGCGGCAACGCTACTCGATTCGGCGATGGGCTGCGCGGTCAACTCGGCGCTGCCCGCGGGGACAAGCTATACCACACTGGAAATTAAGGTGAACTATCTGCGCCCGATGACGTCGACGACCGGGCCGGTGCGCGCCGAGGGCACGGTGATCCACCTGGGGCGGCGGATGGCCGTCGCCGAGGGGCGTCTCACTGACGGCGCGGGCAAACTTTACGCCACCGCCAGCACGACGTGTATCATCATGCCTCGCGATCAGTCGCGTTAGCCTCAGCTGGCAGCGCGCAGTTGTCGCCCTCACAGACCGCCGCGTCCTCAGATGCTCCGATTACTTTGAGCAGTGGATGGCTCTCGGCCCACGCCTCTTCGAGCACCTGGAGGAGCATCTCGGCGGGCTGCGCGCCCGAGACCCCGTAGCGCTCATCCACGACAAAGAACGGGACACCGTTGATGCCAAGCATGCGCGCCCGTCGCTCATCCGCGCGCACGGCGTCGGCGAAGGCGTCACCATCAAGGGCGGCGCGCGCCTCATCGGCGTCGAGTCCCGCCTCAGCCGCCAGGCGCACCAGCGTCTCGGTCTCGCCGACGTTCTCGCCCTCGCTGAAATAGGCCGTCATTACCCGCTCTAGCACCGCGTTCTGCTGGCCCTTGCTGGCGGCGAGATGGATCAGGCGATGCGCCTTGACGGTGTTGGCGTGCCGCGCCTTCTCCAGATGGTACTCTAGCCCCTCGCCAGCGGCGATACCTGTCACGCGCGCATTCATCGCGGCGGCCTGCGCCAGACTCACGCCGTATTTCTCCGCGAGCATTTCGGTGACAGACTTCCCCGAATCTATCTGCGCGGTGGGGTCCAGCTCAAAGCTGCGATAGCTCACCTCGACATCGTCACGATGCGGAAACTCGGAGAGCGCGGACTCGAAGCGGCGCTTGCCGATATAGCACCAGGGGCAGACAACATCCGACCAGATTTCAACCTTCATGATACGCTCTTTCCTGCGAGAGATACGATTTCCATTACTTCCATAAGGGAAGTATTGCGCACCAAGGGGCGCTGTGTCAAGTTTGGCAGGCGACTGGTAGGACACAGGCCATAGCGTAAACGCTACGGCGAATGGGCTGATGATTCGGGCACGGAGATTCGCCGGGGCATGTATGCTCCGGCATGGCCGTTGTGTGGGCCGCGCGCCGGATGCCTGAAAATCTGGTATGGTGGAAGTGATGGTGTTCGAGCGTGCTAATAGGTCGCTGTGAAAGAGAGTGAAGGGCGCATTTTGGGATCGAGCAAAGAAAAGAGTGGCATCAAAGCGCCAAAATTGCCGAAGGTATTGCAGCCCGCGGAGCTGCCACGTGACATGCCCGCCTACGGCGAGACCTACTCACAGCTGGAATATCAACGACTGAACCTCGCCGACAGCGCCATCGAGCGCCTGCACTTCGAGACGGTCATCTTCACCCAGATGATCGCTACCGCCTCGCGATTCGAGCACCTCCGTCTCGAAGACGTGCGCCTCGCGGGCTGCAATCTCGCCAATGCGGCGTGGCCCAAGGCCTCGTGCGTCCGCGCCGAGTTCATCGGCTGCCGCATGACCGGATTCGCCACGCAGGAGGCGCTGTTCCGCGACACCATTTTCCGCGACTGCAAGCTGGATCTCGCCCAGTTCTATCAGGTGAAGATGCCCGGCGTGCGCTTCGAGGATTGTCCGCTCACCGGGACCGACTTTCGTATGTCGGATCTGAGTGGCGTGGCGTTCGTTCGCTGCGATCTCAGCAACACCGACTTTACCGGCGCGACACTCGCGGGCGCTGATCTGCGCGGCTGCCAGATTGACGGCATGCGCGCTGGCCCCGACGAACTGCGCGGCGCCATTGTAGATGAAGTGCAGGCGCTGGCGCTGGTCCGCGCGATGGGCATTACCGTCGAATAACGCCGTGCCCAGCCATGTTGTAGTCACTTGCGACGCTGGCCGTAGCGTAATGTGGTTTTAGTATTTGCAGCGGACACGGACATTGCGGTGGGGTGAGCAGGCCGTAGCGTAAACGCTACGGCGAATAGGGCGATTCATTCGCTGGGGTATTCATGCTCCGGCAAATGTCCGCCATCTCAACAGTCCTGGTCCGAAACAATCGGCAGAAGCTTGCTTGAAGCGGAGGGAGTACCATGGATCCACAGGAGCCAACCATCCCAGACGGCGCGCGTAACCTCAGCGGCGAGAGCCTGACCGCTGCCGTGCTCGCCAGCTTTTCCGACTGCGCCTCGGATCGCCTGTCGCAGATTATGGCCAGCCTCGTCAGGCATCTGCACGCATTTGTCGGCGAGGTGCGACTGACCGAAGACGAGTGGGCCAGCGGCATCGACTTTCTGACGCGCGTCGGCCATATCACGACCGATCAGCGCCAGGAGTTCATCCTGCTCTCCGACGTGCTGGGAGTCTCGATGCAGGTGATTGGCATCAACCACCAGCGGCCCGCGGGCGCGACCGAATCCACCGTCTTCGGTCCGTTCTTCACCGCGAACTCTCCGCGCTTCGCCAACGGCGACGATATGGCCAATGGCGCTCCCGGTGAGCCCTGTTTCATGCACGGCTCCGTGCGCTCGCTGGACGGCACGCCGATCCCAGACGCGCGCATCGAGGTCTGGCAGGCGGATGATCTGGGACACTACGACGTGCAGTATGACGATCTCTCTGGCGCGCGGGGGCGCGGCCACCTGTTCAGCGAGGCGGACGGGCGCTATGCCTTCTGGTCGCTCCGGCCAACGGCCTACCCGATTCCCGACGATGGACCGGTGGGCGACCTGCTGGCCGCCACGCAGCGCAGCCCGATGCGTCCGGCGCACGTCCACTTTATGATTACGGCTCCCGGCTACCATTCGCTGGTGACGCACATCTTCGCCGAGGGCGATCACTATCTCGACACGGATGCCGTCTTCGGCGTCAAGTCGTCGCTGATTGTGCCCTTCGAGCAGCACGAAGCGGGCATCGCGCCAGATGGAAGGCAGATGGACGGCCCCTTCTCCACCATGCGCTATGATTTCGTGCTTGCGCCCATAGCGGCGGGATAGCGTCTCATGCTCACGCTGCCTCCCTGGAACTTTCGGCGTCCGTTTGTCGTCTTAGCGGCGTGCGCACACCGAAAGATTGTCGTTCAACGGCTACTCACCAGGGAGGGGACACATGTCTCTATCATCGGGAACATCGCGACTACTGTTGGCGCTGGTCGCCGTCTTCGCCGTGCTCACCATCATCGCGATTACACTGGGATTGGCAAATGTGGCGCGCGCCGGGGCTGTTTCGGTGCTGCCGGTCTCGTCGCAACAGACGGGCATCAGCGTCTGCGGGCATGGCACAGCGCAGGCCAAACCCGACCGGGCCAGCATCAGCGCGGGCGTGAATGTGCAGGCCAGCACGGCCCAGGATGCCCGCGACCGCGCGGCCTCGGCGATGACGTCGGTCATCAACGCGCTCAAGAGCAACGGCGTCGCCAGCGACGACATCCAGACGGGCTATGTCGCGATTGCGCCGCAATATGACTACAACAGCGGCGCGCCCCGTACGACCGGCTACATGGCCTCAAACAGCGTCAACGTGACCGTTCGCGATGTCTCGGCGGTCAGCAAGCTAATCGACGCGGCGACGGCGGCGGGCGGCAACAGCATCTACGTCAGCGGCGTCTCATTCTCATCCAGCGATCCCTCGGCGGCGACGAATCAGGCGCAGCAGCAGGCGCTCACCGACGCGAAGAATCAGGCGGCGCGTATCGCGCAGGCCGCGGGGGTGAACCTGGGCGCGCCTATCTCGATTCAGGTCGGCGGCTGTGGTGCATCAACGGCGCCAGTGCCCTACTATGCGAACGGCGCGGCGGCGAACGACAAGGCTCAAGCCTCGACGCCGATCCAGCCGGGCCAGCAGGATGTCGCGGTGGATGTCGCCATTGTCTACGCGATTGGGTGATACGAATTTCGCCGTAGTGGTTGTTTAGTGTGAAGGCGTGCGGCGGAGCGAGCGGGCCGTAGCGTAATGAACGTTCACGTATTCCTCCGAACACCGTGCGTTGTGGCGGGCGAGGCGGGCCGTAGCGTTCACGCTACGGCGAATGGGCAGACGTTTCGGATACGGAAATTCGCTGGCAGGCTCTGGCCCGCGACCCCACCAATACTATCGCAAACGTGGGCCAGTATTATTCTCCGAAGAGCGTCGTCAGGGGCATGTAGAAGGCCTTCATTGCCTGGAACGCCGCATCGGTCGAAGACTGGGCAGTGGCGACCGCCATGACCACCACCTGTGGCCCCTTCGCCGGAGTGAGGACTCCCGCCACACTCACCGTGAACGTGTTATCGGTCGGCGCGATCCCCACCACCAGCAGATTGCCCGCCGCCCGCGCCCATGGCGCCACCAGATTCGCCGTCGTTGGGGCATCGGCCAGCGCAAGCACGCTGTAGACCGCCGAGCGGTCTTTCGCCTGCAGCAGATCGCCCGCTAGCTGCGTGTAGAAATCAATCAGCGCGCGCGGCGTCGCATTGCACGCCGTCCACGTCGGCGCCGTCTGGATGCCCTGAACCGATTTGCTGCTCAGATAGAGCGAGAGACCAGCGGCGCCACCAAGCTGCTGATAGATGCGCGGCGTCACCGTCGCGTCACCATGGGAGAGTGCGAGGGCGTCCGTCAGATTGACCGCCTTGTTTTGCGCCTCCGCCCCGGCATAGAGCGCGCTAAGCTGCATCGCGCGAAGACCCGTGCCGAGGGCAAAGAAACCATCCGGCGCACCCTGGGTATAGAGACGATTCTGGCTGGGAATATAGACCATCGCCGCAAACTGCTTGCCAGCGGGCGCGACCTCCTGCCGTAGCGATGGCGCGAGCGCGCCCAGGTCGCCCAGAATCGCTCCCGTCGCGCCATAGCTGATGAGCATCCCATCGGGTACCCATCCCTCGCCACCAGTGCCAGCCACCGGCCCGTTCCACTGCACACGCGACCAGATCGTCTTGCCAACCCGCTTGTGCTGGAGCAGCCGCACCGGGAATGCGGGCGCGAGCGTCGCCAGCGGCGCCCCATTGGCTGGATCTGGCAACACATTCACCGACTGTGTCACCCAGGCGTCTCGTGGCAGCGCCAGATCGGGCGCATCGGTGGGTGTTGGCGTACTGGAACGGGGGAAAAGCGCAACGAGCGAGGACGGCGTTAGATTCAGTTGGCCCGTCGCGTAGGCCACGATCCCCACCGGGATAATACCGGTCAGGCAGAAGGCCAGCAGGAGCAGCAGTGTGGCTTTCCAGGCGTCCATCTGATGGGGTGGCGCATCGGTGGAGGGAAACCTCGTCGCGGCCCGCTTCTCCTTCGAGGCGGGTTCGTCGCTCTTCAGTCCCGTCGCCATCCTCACGCTCTCTTCCGCGATTCCCCACCCGTTCGTGGCTGCCCGCAAGTCCGCGAGTATCATCATTGTATCATTGCCGGGAAAACAGCCTCACGGTGTTACGCGGCCCGCGGACGGCGCGCCTCCATTCCCATTGCCAGAAGCGGGTCACTTACAGATGCGAATTGGGACTGCGAGGCATTCCAGGTTGAAAGCTGGCCAGTATCATAGTTGATGGTGATTTTTCCAAATGAGCTGAGAATATCTGATCCCAGCAACCCGCGCACGCCAGACCCCTGCTTGAACGAGGCCAACCCCGTTCTGCCGATATTGGCGGCGGGCAGCGTAATCGTGCCCGCACTCCAGGCGTCGACATGAACCGGGGTGACATCCTGCGTCCCGCCAACGCCCGCCACCTGCGCGCTGTCGCCAGTCACCGGGAGCTGAAGGTTGTCGGCAAGCTGCGTGTCGATCAGGGTGATGCCCGCGCCGGTATCTAGCGCAAAGTCGTACGGTCCCTTGCCATCGATGGTGACGGGTACGAGTATCATCGCCGTGCCACCGCCACCGCGCAAGATCTTCACTGGCGTCGTCTGGCCTTTGCCCGTGGTGACACTGCCCGTATTCGAGGAGAACCCATTATTTCCCGTTGTCGAGCCAGCGGTCAGGCTGCACGCGCCGACGACCAGCGCCAGCGCGCCGAGCGCCGCGACAATCGCCAGTAGCCGCCCACCCGCCCGTGGTAATCGCAGCCGTAGCGGCCAGGACCAATGAGAGTTTGAGCGCATCAGCGGATTCTCCTTCGGCGCCGTCTTTAAATAATACAGGTCACACGCGCACGATGCAGGCTATGCGCACCATAACGTTCGTTCTGTGACGAAACTACGTCTGAACGGTTCTCCGGGTTAGCGCCATGTTTTCGGCCATACTACATCGCATGTCTCTTGCCACTGCCCAACGGCCCATGAGATAAGGGTTCGCGAGCATGGTTCAGACGGCTATCTGGCGCGTAATCGTAATGCGAATTGCCTGGGAGTACGACTTGGCCATCGTCTCGGCGGTCCATCCCATATCCGCCAGCAGCGCGCCATATTTGCTGGCGTAGGCGGGCAGCGTCGTCGTCATCGCGGGATCGTCAAGCACCGCCGCGATCCCTTCGAGCACCGTCACGTCGTCGCCCTGGTTCGTGCCGTCGAGTGAGACGATCACCGCCGGATTCTGGCGAAGATTGCGAATCTTCTGGTTGTCGGGCTTGCTGAAGAGGAGAATCGTCTCGCCTTCCCAGAGAAACCAGACCGGTACCAGATGCGGCCGCCCGTCCGGGCGCACGCTGGCCAGCCAGAGAATCTCCTCCGCGCGCAGTCGCTCGGCGGTATGCGCCTGTCGTGGATCGCTTGTATCGAGTCGGAACGTCATGATGCCAAACCTTCCCCAGCGAACACCGTATACTGCATTCGCCCATAGTTCATTGCAGGTGTATCATACTTCAGAAAGTATAGCGCAGCCAGGCAGCTATGCGAAAACGGCAAGCATGATGTGGGTGGCTCACATCACAGGAGGCGCGAAAAATGCGACTCACACAGCCGTTCGTACGTACTCATGGAAGCTATAGGCGCATGCTTGACTGAGGCGCCGTTGTGATACTCTTACACAATGCACTTGTGATGCGCGTACACTATCATCGTTATGTGCGGAGTGTTGCCAATTGGTAGAGGATTACCATTGGCGCCGATACCAGTGAATCAGTGAGCAGGACTATGTCTGCGCAACAATCAGGTAAACGCGCTAGGGCAAGGCGCGCGCTGCTGGTGAGCAGCCCAAACGCCGGGAACGCCTCGCGCGCGGGGCAGCTGACAACACAACTGAAACGTCTCGGCATCACCGTGGCGAGGAATATACCCGTGGGCGAGCTCGATCACTCGCAGCCGCAGGGGGCGCTCTGGCGCGAGCAGGGCTACGATCTGGTGGTGGCCGCGGGCGGAGATGGCACGGTGGGCGCCGTGGCAACCCACCTCGTCGGCAGCGAGTTGCCCCTGGCGATTCTGCCGCTGGGGACCGCCAACGACGTGGCGCGCTCGCTCTATCTGCCCATGGATATCGCCGAGGCGTGCGTTGCAATTGCGGGCGCGCTACCCATGGATATCGATGTTGGTCAGGTGATGCCTGGACTAACGGCGCCGCTGGCCTATTCGGCTGAAGAGCGCGCGAACCCCGCACCCGGCGATCCGTCGCCAGCGGCAGGGGCATGCTTTCTCCATGCGGCCACGCTTGGGCTGAACGTCGAATTCGCCCGCCTGGCAACAGATTCACTCCGTCGCCAGCGGCTGGGGAAGCTGACGTATGCTGCGTCCGCGCTGGAGGCAGTCACCCATTATCACCCTGTCGATGTCACGCTCCATGTCTATGGAATGGAGGGGGCAGAGGGAGTTGAGGGGGCTGATACGGCCAGCAAGGCAGACGAGACGGTCATCCAGAGTCGCGTGGTGCAGGTCAGTGTCGTCAATACCCCTGTCTTTGGAGGGAAGATGAGCGTGCGCCTGCCTGATGTCAGCCTGGAGGATCGCCTGCTCGACTTCATGGTGATTGAAGCGATAGATGCCCAGCAGCTTCGTCACACAGTACAGCAGTTGCTTGCCGCGCTGCGTGCTGGGCCAGACCAACCTGACCAGCCCGAACATCCGGCGGGGGCTTCTGGCAATGGGCAGAGGCAAGAGCATGAGGCTCCACGTCTGCCAGGGGTACGGCGATTCCGGGCAAAGGCGGTTACTATCGAGACGGCGGACGCGCTGGATGTGACGCTCGACGGCGAGGTTCGCACCCATACGCCGGTGATGATCCGAGTCTCGCCACAGCCGCTCCGCGTGCTGGTGCCACCGCAGGCAAAGCGCCTGCTGATGCAACAGGACGAGCCATCCGCCGATCCCGGCGCATAGAGCGCTTCGATTGCTTCGATTGCAATGAAAACGAAAGAGTAGTTGAGACATGCCCCCACGCGATCCCTCTCATCGCCCACGCAAGACCGGCGCGCGTCCGTCATCCTCGCGGGCGCGGCGCGCTGATGCCGAAGATTCCGGCGCTGGCGCTGGTCACGCGCCCAATGCGCCATCGGAGGCCGTCACCGCCTTTCTGGCAACCCAGCCATTCCCGCTCGACCCATTCCAGATCGAGGCCGCGGAACACCTGGCGGCGGGGCGCTCGGTGCTGGTTGCCGCTCCGACGGGGAACGGCAAAACGATCGTGGCGGAGTTCGCTATCTGGCAGGCGCGCCAGGCCGGGCAGCGCGCTATCTATACCGCGCCGATCAAGGCGCTCTCCAATCAGAAGTTCCGCGACCTGCGCAAGCGCCACGGTGTCCGCGAGGTTGGCCTGCTGACCGGCGATATCGTCGAGAATCCCGCCGCGCCCATCGTCGTCATGACGACCGAAATCTATCGCAATATGCTGCTCGAAGGCGCGCGCGCCGCCCGCATGACCATCGCCGAGGAGGCGAGCGCCCTGGTCGATCCGCTCCGCGCCCGCAAAGCGCGTGACACGCGCGACGGACATACGTCCCGGGAGGCGTCGGATGTGGCGGAGATGGCCAGGCGCGCCGCGATAGATGAAGAACTCTCAGGCGTCGGCTGCGTCATCTTTGATGAACTGCATTTCCTCGGCGATCCCGAGCGCGGCCCCGTCTGGGAAGAGGCGATCATCCACTCGCCCGCGCATGTGCTCTTTGCTGGGCTGTCGGCCACCGTCAGCAACGCCGACGAACTACGCCGCTGGATCGAGGCGGTTCATGGGCCAATGGCGCTGGTCTTCCACGATGAGCGTGCCGTGCCGCTGGAGCATTTCTTCTTCTTCGAGAACAAGCTGCACCTCGTCCAGAACGCCGATGGCCAGCGCGTGGAGCGCTTTCCCGGTATCGGCGGCGAGACCCGCCGCGCGCGCCTGATGCAGCGCCGCCGCCCGCCCGCCAGCGACAAATCCCAGCCGTATCCTCGGATGGTTGACATTCTGCGCGAAGGAACACATGCTGGGGGAGCGGCGCAGCCCGGCCTGCCAGAGCAGCCGGAAGCGCCGGAGGAGCGTCCCGCGCCGGAGCCAGGCGAGGTGGTGACGGCGCTCCGGGCGGCGAACCTGCTGCCGTGTCTCTATTTTCTGCCGGGACGGCGCGCGGTGGAGGCGGCGGCTTCGAGCGCGGCGGGGCATCTGCTCGTCACCCCGGATGATCGCGCGCGGCTCCACGAACAGGTGCAGCAGTGGGTGCGGACACTGCCCCCCGAAGACCAGAAGCTCGATCAGGTGCGCCGACTGGCGACACTCTTGCCGCGCGGCCTCGGCTTCCACCACGCCGGGCTGCTCCCCGCGCTCAAGGTGATGGTGGAGACGCTCTTCGCCCGTGGCGACCTGAAGGCAGTCTTCGCCACCGATACGCTCGCCCTGGGCATCAACATGCCCGCGCGCACGGTCGTCGTCGGCAGTCTGAGCAAGTTCGACGGCCACCAAATGCGCCTGCTTACCCCCAACGAATACCAGCAGCTCACCGGACGCGCGGGCCGCCGTGGCATGGACGCGCACGGCTCGGCGGTGCTGCTCTACTCGCCGTGGGATGTCTTCGAGCCAGCGTTCGCGTCGCTCACCGCGCCGTTGCTGCCCGTCACCAGCGCGTTCACCATTCGCTACAACACCATCCTCAACCTCTGGCGTCCCGGCGACTATGGCCGGTTGCGCACGGCGGTCGCCAATAGCCTGCGCGAGTTCCAGCGGCGGGGAAGTCGCCCAGCGCGGTCGCACGCGGACGAGGAGTACGCGCTCTACCAGAGCCATCGCAAAAAGAAGAAGGCGAACCGCGAGTCCGACGGATTGAGCCGCGCCGCCTCGGCGGAGTTGAACGCGACGGTCTACGTGCTGCGGATGATGGGCTATATCGATGAGGACGACGAACTGACGATCCGTGGCTGGATGCTGCGGGCGATATTTCATCCGGCGGGCATGGTGCTGACCGAGCTGGCGCTCAGCGGCGCGCTGGATGGCCTGAACCCCGGCGAGCTGGCGGAGGTGGTGAGCTGGTTCACCTATGATAGCAGCGACCGTTCGCTGCACAACCTCTACACGCTGCCACGCAACCTGCTGGAGATGCGCCGCGAGGTCTGGAAGACGTTGCGGACGGTGCAGACGCTGGAATACGAAGAGGGTGTCTCAGTCAGTCCGGGAATTGTCGAGAGTTTCCACAGTGTCGCGCTGAACTGGTGGCGCGGCGGCAACCTGCGCGGGCTGCTCAACCACATCGAGCTGGCGGAGGGCGATCTGCTGGTCGTGCTCAACCAGACGATTGACCTGCTACAGCAGTTGCAGGGCGCGGTGGGACAGGTGCTCGACTCGCGCTCCCTCTGGCAGTCGCGCGGGGCTTCACGGCGTACCTCACGCGCGCAGCAAGATATGCGTCTGCAACTGGAAGACCTGCGCGAACTGCTGGCGGAGGCCTGGCGCAACATGCTGCGGGGTAGTGTCGCGCTGAGCCGGGCTATTCCCACGATAGCCGCGCCAGCGGAGACATCAACAGAGACAGCAGCCGAGGCGGGCGAGCTACCGCCCATTCCCATGGCCGAGGATGAGGATATCAGCGAGACCTGGGGAGATCGCGCCGAAGATGCCACCGATACAGATGTTGGCGACGAGAACGACGAGAGCGACGAGAGCGACGACGTGGTTCCTGAAGAGCCGCCTCAGCAATGAAACGAACCCCTCCCCGCTGTTGGGAAGGGGTTCCACGATGACGGGACACTACTTCTGCTGATAGAGCGTCCAGCCGCCGTTCTGATAGGACCACAGCATCGGCGAGCCGTATGAGGGCACATCGGAGTCCTGGATGGTCTGGCCGCTGGGGAGCGCGGCGACGAACCCACAGGCCCAGCCAACATCGCCCGCGAATGACATCCCGGTGATCGCGCTGGCATCGCCACCCACATCGGGCGTCTGCGTCTCCGTCCACGAGGCGCCATCGTAGTGCAGCAGGATCGTGTGTTTCTCGATGCCACTGGCAGTGACGCCAGGCTGCATGTTCTGCTCCTGCGCGATGATCCAGCCATCATGCGCCGACCGCATCACAATCGATTGCAATGTGACGAACGCTCCGCCGCTGGTGAATTGTAGCGGCACGCTCTGCCACTTGCCGTTGCTGTAATGGTAAAGAACCTGCGGAACTGGCTTCCCCGCCGTGACGCTGCTGGGACCGTCGATGCCACGCTGCCCAATCGCCCAGCCGTCGTCCGCCGAGACCATCGCCAGCCCGCTAATTTCGCCCAGGTTGCCCGCATTGAGCGTGCTGTGCGTCGTCCAAGTATTATTGCCCGTATACTTGAGGACTGTATAGTTGGGATCGCCGTAGTCCTGCGAGGGCTTCATCAGTGCCCACCCCTGGCTATCAGAGACCATCCGCAACGCAAGGATCTGCCCGTGGGCGCCTATGTTGGCGTTGATCGTCTGCTGTGTCCAGGATGCGCCGTCGAAGTGGAATATCGCCGGTGACCCGCTGCTGAAGGGATCGTTGAAGACCCACACCGAGTGCGCTGATATCGCCTGGATCCCTGCGAGATTCCCACCGGGCGCGCCTTGCTGAACCTCCTGCCATTTGCCAGCGCTGAAGTGGAAGAGCACGGAGCCGCGGTTGAAGTTGCGCGCCATTGCCCAGCCGTCCGTCGCCGAATCCATCGAGAGAACGCCGTTGAATCCGCCGACGCCACCCGTTCCCAGCAAGGTCGCGGCATCGTTGCTCAGGTTCACCATCTCAGGTGTCCAGAGGCCGTTCTGGTAGTGATAGAACGTGACGGTCTTCGGCGTGGATTTGCCATCAGGCGTCTTCGTAACCTGCGCCAGCGCCCAGCCTTCGGTTGGCGAGACCATGCTAACATCGGCGAGAAGGCCCTGCGTCCCCGGGAAGCTCGGACGTGACGGCCCACCGCGCGAGCCTACGCCTAGCCCGAGTCGTCCGCCAAAGAGCAGCGCGGCCATGCCGAGCAGCACGACGACTACGGCGACGGCTCCCAGCCCGGAGAGCCATGGCCGAGAGACGTAGTAGGGGCGGCGCGGACCGCTTGAAAGTGGCGCGCTATGGTCAGTATTGTCAGCCTGTTCGGATCGCTCGGTAATGTGCCGCATGATATCCTCCGTCGCGTAGGGACGAACCGACGAGAACCCAAAGCGTTCGCGTACCGCCTGATCGAGCACGGCATAGCGCGCGCGTTCCCGCTGGCAGTGCGCGCAGGCGCGTAGATGCTCCAGCGCGGCGGCGTACGCGGGGTCGTTCTCGCCGTCATCGAGTACTGGGAGTAGCAACTCCATCTGAGCGCAGGTGATCGCTGACGCTGGCGTATGGTGGTTCATGGGAACGTCGGCGCCTCCCCTCGGTCTGGCAATCGTTGCTCGTAGGCAGCGCGCAATCGCTGCTTGGCGCGGGCAAGACGAGTGTTGACGTTCTCAGGCGATGTCCTGAGCATCTCGCCGACCTCACGCGCGCTGAAGCCATGCACCACGCGCAGAAGCAGGCACGCGGCATCTTGCGGCGCCAGACGACCCAGCGCCGCCCGCAGGATATCGCTTTCGGCCAGCTGCTCTTCGAATGGCGTGCGCGCATCCGGCAGCAACTCGACATGGTCGTCCAGTGGCTCCCAATGGATTAGCCGATGATGGCGCAGCAGCGAGAGGGCATTATTGGTCGCCACCCGATAGAGCCAGCGCCGGAGATCCACCTCCGCCGCGCCAGCGACAAACGGCGGTTTTCCCTTGCATGCCGCCTGCCAGGCGTCATAGAAGGTCTCCTGCACGAGGTCGAACGCCTGCTCCGGCTGATCGATGAGGCCAGCCAGATAGACATGCAGTCGATGCTGATGGGCGTCTACCAGGCAGGCAAAATCATCTTCGGAGATGATCCTGTCCTGCTGCGTCCGCTTGCGCATGAGATATGTCCTCGCCAGGCGTCAGCACGAGAATCACACGTGCTCAATGGCAATAGCGCACAACCGAGGCAAATTGTCAGGCAAATCTGTCAGGCAAATCGATCATTGCTCTATGCACCGGAGCATCCATGCTATCGCCAGCATTCCGAACAAGGCGCGCGCCGTAGCGTAATGAATGTTCACGTATTCCTCCGAACGCCGCGTGTTGTCGCGGGCGAGGCAGGCCGTAGCGTTGACGGCGTTGTCGCGGGCGAGGCAGGCCGTAGCGTGAACGCTACGGCGAATTTCCTGCCCCTCCCCCCATTTGCTGGCAGGCTCCGGCACGCCCAGCTCAGTACACGGTACGGAGGTATTGCTTAACGTTCATCAGACTACGGCTTGACAACCTGAATATTTGCCCACCGAAACACGGACGCGCTGGCCAGCGTTATGCGAAACAGCCTACGCCGCGTTCGCGTAGCCATGGGGCAGGTCGGCGTTGCCGAGAACGTTGCCCGTGGCGTACGCAAAGCCAGTCGGCAGCGGACGGGGCTGGCGGGTGCTATGGAGCGGCAGAATGCCATAGGTCGCCTTGAGGGTCAGCAGGCGTCGCACCGATTGATCGATACGACTCACGCTGATCTGTCCCGAGTTCACAGCGTTCTTGACGGCGGTAATCATCATTTGTAGATGTTGGGGATCCCATGCGCCTTCGAGCAAATCGTCGCCCGCCTGGATCGCCAGCACGGCGGCCTGGCCGAGCGAATAGCGGTCGCTCACGCCCTGCATCCAGAGGTTATCGGTGATGATAACGCCCTGGTAGCCCATTTCATCGCGGAGAACACCCTGCACTACCTTGGGCGAAAGCGATGTTGGCATGCTGGGGTCAATCGCCGAAAGGATGACATGGGTCACCATAATCATGCCGGGATTGTCCTTCAGCAAGTTCCGGAAAGGCGCGAACTCGGTCGCATCGAGTTGGGCGCGCGTCCGGTCGATGACCGGCAGCGTCAGGTGCGGATCCTGGTTCGCGTCGCCAATGCCTGGCCAGTGCTTGAGGGTGCCAATGACGTGATTCTGCTGAAGCGCCTGGAGAAACGCGCCGGCATAGGCCGTGACAGTGGCTGGGTCATCGCCAAAGAGGCGCGGACCCTCTATCTGGCCAGGCGTCACGCGCACATCTACGACCGGGGCGAGGTCGGTATTAATCCCATATTCCGCAAGCTCCGCCGCAGCGCGCGCTCCCGACTGGGCGGCCAGCTCCGGGTTGCCAGTTGAGCCGAGATAAATGGCGGAAGGCAACGGCGGATTGAAGCCCATATCACCCAGGCGGTCAACATTGCCGCCCTCCTCATCCATCGTGACAAACATGGGAATGGTGGTATGCGCCTGCGATGTCGAGATGAATGACGTCAGTTGGCTCGGACTCACCATATTCTTTTTATAGATAATGATCGCGCCCGCATGCATCTGGCTGACCATTGCCACCATCGTGCTATCCCACGACTGAGCGTAGGTCTCGAACATCATCATCTGGCCGATTTTCTCGTCCAGCGTCATCCGCTGCATGGTATAGTCCACCGTCTGGTTGACGATATCGGCGAACGTCAGCGGCTTTTCGGGAGGATAGTGCGCGGGCGTCGGTATCACCACCCCGGTCTGCGACCCTGATTCGCTCCCACGGGCGCCGCGAGAGAGCGCCGACAAGATGGTTGGCGACAGGTCACAGGCGAGCACTGCCAGCAGGCAAGCCACGACGGCCAGCAACACTGCCGGGTATGCGCGTTTCGTCCAGCGCCGCGCAGTCGATGGGCCGCGGGCAGAGGTACGTTTTGCGTGAGCCACTGGCCTGGAGCGCGTGGTAGTCCAGCGTGTCAGTTGCTGGGTTGGTTGCTGGGAGACGTCTTCTGGCTGGCTCTGGTCGACAAGGGCGTGGCTGGCGCCAGCCAAACGCTGCTGGGTTTGCTCAAAATGCTCTGCCTGGCGGCGAGGCGGCGTATCCTCTCCACTCCATCCATGCGCCATATGCTCATTATCTCCTCATGCGAGCAAGAATCTCACACAGTACATTTTTCATTCGTATTCGGCACACCATAAGACGAAACAGAGAGCAGAGACGTTACAGCGCGTGACGGCTTATGGGTGAGCTGATGAGTGCTCAGCCGTCGGCAACGACAGCCTTCCACATCACCAGACGGAGCAGCCTTCAATCTTGTGCACGGCCCACCCAAAAGTCCAGACGGTCGCATGTTTCATGCCCGCCTCATGCCCGCTCCGCGACCGTAACATCCGCGCGTAGTCCCGTGTGAATCCTGGCTCTTGTCCCGACATCTCGTCGCTCACCCAAAGGAAACGCACATGGCACACAGGCTTATCAGGAGAACGGCCATCCCCCTTCTTTTGTTCCTGGCGCTCATCATCGTAGCAGGTCTGGCGGCCTGCGGCGCGACAAGCCCATCGAGCAGCGGCCTGTATGGCTCCAGCAGTACCGCGACAAGCGGCAGCGCTAGCGGTGTCTCGGCCCAGACAACCTGCGCCAGCAGCACCGCGCTCATCTGCACTCGCTCGATCAGCGTCAATGGCACGAACAAGAATGTGCTCGTGAACCGCGATGGAAAAACGCTCTACTACTTTACGCCTGATACTGCGACGACGGTCGCATGCACCAGCGCTGGCGGGTGCATCACCACCTGGCCGCCCTTGATGTCAACCTCCGTCAGCGTCGCGCCCATCGCGGGTCTGACCGGCGTGCTGACAACGGTGGACCGCAGCGGGCAGGCGCAGGTTGCCTACAACGGGCATCCGCTCTACAACTACGCGGCGGATTCGGCCCCTGGCGATACCAAAGGGGAAGGCCTGTTCGGCAAATGGTTCGTCGCAACGGTCGATCTCGCGCCCGCCAGTGGCGGTTCGGGCGGCAATGGCTACGGCGGCGGGTATTAAGCTGTAGCGGGCTATTCGTGACGCGCGGGGCGTCCAATCGGTCGGTTCTGCTCGTCGCGAGGCAGTTTGTTCTTGCCGGGGCGGTTACGGTAACGTAGCCGCTCCACTGGCCGACCGCCCACCAGATGCTCGCGCACGATCTCCTCGACATCCTCCGGCCGCACCCCGGCGTACCAGACCGTCTCGGGATAGATGACCACCAGCGGCCCGAAGCCGCACTGATCCAGACAGCCGGCATGGTTGACGCGCACCCGGTCCCGTAGCCCCGCCAGCGCCACCTGCCGCTTGAGCGCCGCATGCACCCCCAGCCCGTCGCCATCCACCTCAGCGCAGTGTTTGCCGCCGGTGCAGACGAAAACGTGCTTCTCCCAGATAGCATCGGTGAGTTCCGTTGTCTCTTCGGTATCTTCAGCTTCGTGCGTCTCGTGTTTTGCCATTTTTGCCATTTTTGCCATTTTTGCCATTGCGCTTGAGCCGTCTCTTCTCACGTCATCTCGTTCATCGCTGGCCAGGCTCTCCGCCGCCATTGGTTGATATCGTGACATATTGGCGCCCGCGTCGGCAAGCAGAGTGACTACCCCTTAAAGCCGAGCTGGCGGGCGATGGCCAGTTCGTGCGCGCTGGGGCCGGGCGCCGTTGAGATGAACCGGTGGGCATTGTTATTGAGGGCAATGAGCGCGCCAGCCCGATACAGTATGTAGGCGGTTAGTTCGGCGCTGTTATCGCTCTCTGCGAATGTGGCATCCACCACTATCCCTCCCCCAACCGAGGATAGTGCTCCTGAGCAACCGGTACCCCAGCCCACATTGGAATCATGACGCGCCTCTATGTCGTCGATGATAAGCATACAGAGCACATAGCTCTGGGTTGAGGGCGTCAGCGTAACCTGCCACGCGCCATCCCACTGAATGGTGATATCAACAGCGCTCTCGCCATTTCTTCCTGGCCCTTGTTGCGTCGTCTGCTGCTGCCCAAACTGGTCAACATATTGCCATGTGAGGGAAGGAGCGATGCTCCAATGGTTCTCCGCCATGGCGCAGTAGGGCACGCAGGAACCGATACCTGGGCCGATAATTTCCGGCGCCAGATGATAGCTGAGCGTGATGGGAAACGCCTGACTTGCTGCCAGGAAACGCCCGTCTGGAGTTGAGTAGTGGTCGCCCGGCTGAACCTGGGTTGTCTCTGTGAAGGCGTCCAGTTTGTGTTGTATGGCCGCTGTCAGGGCATCACGCTGTGCTGTAGAGAGACGATCAGGCGTCGCCCGCAGATCCACGATGCGGCCAGAATACTGTGTGTTATTCGCTGAGTTTGTCTGGTCTCCAGAATAGAGCGGGCAGGTATCGCTACGCGCTGTGGGGGCGCTGATCGTGCAGGTCAGCGCGGGCAGTGGTGGCGCGTAATAGGTCAGCGTATTCTCGCCGCGTGGCAGATAGAGGGGCTTCTCACCATCGGTCGCGACGCTTATCGCCTGCCCGTTGAGCTGGAGTTTGCCCCATACGACACTATGGGTGAAAACCACTGCGCCCGCTGGCGATTTGAGCGGCGTCTGGTTGAAGAGCAGTCGGCTCAGCACCCCGGCACGGTTGACCAGCAACGTCGCGACGAGCAACCCAACGACCACCACCGCCGCGATCTCGGCGAAACGCAACCGCTTCCGGGATGTTCCCGGCGTGGTGGGTGTAGCAGGTGTGATGGCTGATATTTCAAGGACCAGTGGTGATGAATCATCTTCCATCGCCTCATCGGCATCGGCATCCGCATCTCTACCGGCGCGCATGATCCCCTCCAGTCTGATGCCTGACACATCCGAACGATAATGGCGGCGCAGGGCAACCTCGAAGACGTCGTAGCCCTCACACTGCGCGCGACACCAGGCGCACCCAGCGATGTGCTGGCGCGTGGCGGTCGCCTCGTCCGGCGTCAGGGTGTCGGTGTTGAGCAGTGGCAGCAGCGGCTCGAAGGCGGCGCACTCCGGCGTTGGCGCTGGCATCGGCGTTGGGTGTGTCATCTCGGTTATCCTTCGTGCGGCTCGTGTAAGGGCGATGGTGGCTGAGGCTGTGAGAGGGCAAGATAGGCGTCGCGCAGGCGCTGTTTGGTGCGCGAAAGCCGCTTGCGCACCGTATCCGCGCGAATGGCGAGAATACCCGCGATCTCGGCGGTGCTGAATCCATGTATGACTTGCAAGAGCACGCATGCGGCGTCTTCCGGCTCCACACTCCGCAGCGCCATACGCAGCGCCTCGGCCTCGGCGAGAGCATCCTCGAAGCGAACGTGCGCGCGCAACACATCAGGCGTGATGATTTCACGCGCGTCGAGCGATTCCCAGGTGATGCTTTTCCGCCGACGCAGGTGTTTGATGGCGTGGCGATAGGAGACGGTGAAAAGCCAGCGGCGGATCCCCGTCAGGTCATCGGGCGCGTTGAAGGGCGCTATATCTCGGCTCGCCGCGCGCCAGGCATCTACGAAGGTATCCTGGGTGATGTCGCGCGCCAGCTCGTCGTCGCCCACCAACCCGCGCGCAAAGCCGATGAGCGCTGACTGCATCTGGAGGATCGGCTCCCAGAATGCCGCCGCGTGACTCATATGCTCTGGCAGTCGCTCTTTCATGCGCATGACGCCCTGTTCCCTGTCGCTCGCTGCCCCCGATGATCGGTTGCCGCGCCATCTTCTCTAGCTATATGCCATAACAGGGCTGTGTTGTGACAGGGTGTGCGTATGCAGTGGCAAACTGGTTCCCTGAAAGCGTACATGGGCAGACAATCCGTCGCCCAAATGACGACAGACTCAATAGATCGCCCATGCATGCAGCGCAGGCGCCTGTTTGCTGAAGTCTGAATCTTAATCAGGTCGCCCGTATGGTGGTTGATTGCCTTGTTGACCATACGGTTGTTGACCATACGGTTGTTGACCATACGGTTGCTGACCATACGGTTGCTGACCATACGGCGGCTGTCCATCTGGGGGCTGGCTGTAAGATGGTTGTTGATATGGTGCGGGATACGCGGATGCTTGATATGGTGCGGGATATTTACTCTGGTATGGTCGGGCTGACTCCGTCGGGCCAAAGAAGATATAGGCTAAGAAAGCAAAGCCATTGATGAATGGAATGAGCATGCAGGCAAACCAACCCCAGCGAGCGAGCTGCGCCGTTTTGATGAGCGCGCCAATCCATGCCACGGTCTCCAGGACCATACTAATCAGCGCCAGAAGGAGACCAATAACAGCTCCTCCCGAATCAACAGCAGTGGGCGATGAATAATCGACGCCAGTGCTCCCCGAGAGAGCGCCGCCAAGAACACAGCCAGCCAGCGCCGCCAGGACAATTGCGCCTAGAAAGAACTTGCGCGTTGTAGAAAGCGACATGTTGTCCCCTCTCTTCGATAGCCCCAGCTGTGATGCATGGCAAACCAACGCGGCCGCATCTCACATCACTTCAACACGCCTGCTATCGAACACGCGCTTATTCTAGCATCATCGCTCCATTGATGTATATAGTGCAGGAGTAAAATCGTGATGCATGCATATGTTCTTTGCTTGATGGGCCACTCCTGTTGTCGTGAGACACGCCGCTACATCGAGCGTTCGGCGTGTTGCTCGCCGAAGACGTGACGCATCGTGTCGCTGATCTCGCCGAGCGTCGCGTACGCCTCGACCGCCGCTAGGATGCGCGGCATCAGATTCTCGCTGCCCCGCGCCGCCGCTTCGAGCGCCGCCAGCGCCGATGCCACCGCCGCGTTGTCGCGCTTGTCGCGGAGCGCCGCCAGCTTCGCCGCCTGCCGCTGGCCCACCGCCGGATCAATCCGTAGCGTGGGGATGGACGACTCCTCCGCCTGCTGGAAGCGATTGACGCCGACAACAATCCGCTTCTGCTCGTCCAGCTCCATCTGGTAGCGGTAGGCAGCCTCCTCGATCTCGCGCTGGATGTAGCCATGCTCGATGGCGCGGACACTGCCGCCGAGCGCCTCAATCTTCTCGATGTATTCTTGCGCCTGCGTTTCCAGCGCATCGGTCAGCGACTCGACATAGTATGACCCCGCCAGTGGGTCTATCGTATCGGCCACGCCCGTCTCATAGGCCAGGACTTGCTGCGTGCGCAGCGCCAGCCGCACCGCCTCTTCCGTCGGCAGCGAGAGCGCCTCATCCTTCGAGTTGGTGTGGAGCGACTGCGTGCCGCCGAGCACCGCCGCCATCGCCTGATACGCTGTGCGCACGACGTTGTTATCGGGCTGCTGGGCAGTGAGCGTCGAGCCAGCGGTCTGCGTGTGGAAGCGTAGCAGCAGCGAGCGGGCGTCTTTCGCGCCGAACCGGTCGCGCATGATTCGCGCCCACATGCGCCGCGCCGCGCGGAACTTGGCGACCTCCTCAAAGAAGTTATTGTGACCGTTGAAGAAGAACGAGAGCTGCCCCGCGAACCGGTCAACATCCAGACCAGCGTTGACGGCCGCCTGGACGTAGGCAATGCCGTTGGAGAGCGTGAAGCCGATCTCCTGCGCGGCGGTCGATCCTGCCTCGCGGATGTGGTAGCCGCTGATGCTGATCGTATTCCAGTTCGGCGCCTCGTCGGCGCAGAAGCGGAAGAGGTCAGTGATGACGCGCATCGAGGGCTGCGGCGGGTAGATGTACGTGCCACGCGCAATGTATTCCTTGAGGATGTCGTTCTGCACCGTGCCGGAGAGCTTGCGGATATCCGCGCCCTGCTCCCTGGCGACGGCGATATAAAGCGCCAGCAGAATCGAGGCGGTAGCGTTGATCGTCATCGAGGTGGAGACCCGTTCGAGCGGGATGCCGTCGAAGAGCGCGCGCATGTCTTCGAGGCTGCCAATCGAGACGCCGACTTTGCCTACCTCGCCCTCCGCCAGCGGACTATCGGCGTCGTAACCCATCTGCGTCGGCAA
Organism: uncultured Chloroflexia bacterium; assembly: GCA_963718915.1. Lineage (GTDB taxonomy): Bacteria > Chloroflexota > Ktedonobacteria > Ktedonobacterales > JADMIN01 > DAHUXT01. Next base: position 236,615 of record CAVRAI010000003.1, read on the forward strand.
ATCGAAGGCGACCGAGAGGCCGGTCGTGCCCTGCTCCAGCAGGTATTTATAGCGCTGGTTCGACTCCTCCGCCGAGGAGAACCCGGCATACTGGCGCATCGTCCAGAAGCGCCCGCGATACATCGTCGGCTGGATGCCGCGCGTGTAGGGATATTCGCCGGGATAGCCCAGCGCCTCCTCGGCGTTCCAGTCCGCCAGGCGCTCGGCGGTATAGAGCGGCTCGACGACGATATCAGAACTGGTGGTGAACTCGGCGTCACGCTCGCCCTGCTTCGCCACGGCGCGGGCGTAGGTCGTTGCGCGCCAGTCTTCCGCGTTGGCGCTCGTTGTCGGCTTCGGCTGTCTGTTGCTCGTATCGTTCGTATCGTTCGTATCGTTCGTATCGTTCGTATCGCTCATCGTCGTCTATCCCCTTCCGGGCGCGGCCCCTCCCCTAAGCCCTCACCCATTGGGAGAGGGGCGCCAGAACCAGACCATCGCCGCGCGGCGTAGGCTGGGAGGGGTCACATTTCGCTGGCATGTCGTTTCTGTTGGAAAGGGTAACACGCGCGCAACCTTGTCGCAACGCGCGCACCGAGGGCAGCATTGGCGACAACGACGACAATGGCGGCCAAGAAATGCTGTCCCTTCGGCCAGTTCTCGCCCCTGTGCGCCCATGCTATACTTTGTGGAGCAAGCATCACCTTCACGTTTACGTCACGTCATCCTCTCCAGATTCAGGTGTTATCTATGCGAAAGCTCGAATACAAGTGGGTCGCGCTGCTCGTGACTACCATCGGCTCCATGATGGTTGCCATCGACTCCACCATTGTCATCCTCGGCCTGCCCGATATGCTCCAGGATCTACACTCTAACCTCGTCCGCATGACCTGGGTTTTGATGGCCTATCTGCTCGTCAGCACAGTATTGCTGCTGACCTTCGGGCGCATGGCGGACATGTTTGGCCGGGTGAAGATGTATAACCTCGGCTTCATCATCTTCACCATTGGCTCGGTGGCCTGCGGCCTCGCACAGAGCGACACCATGCTCATCGGCTCGCGCATCGTGCAGGGACTCGGCGGCGCGATGCTCTCGGCCAACGCCATGGCGATCATCACCGAGGTCTTCCCGGCAAGGCAGCGTGGCCAGGCGATGGGCATCAACGCGATCACCTGGGGCGCGGGCAGTGTCCTTGGCCCGGTCCTCGGCGGGATCATCCTGGCGATAGGGTCATGGCGCTGGATATTCCTGGTCAACCTGCCCATCGGTATCGCGGCGACGCTGCTCGCCTATCTTCTGCTGCACGACATCGCGCCCAATCCGAAGGGCGAGCGTTTCGATATTTGGGGGGCAGTATTCTTCAGCGTGGGGCTGGTGGCGCTGCTGCTGGCGATTACCGGAGGTATCGGCACTGGCTGGTTCACGCCGTCGATCCTCAGCCTCTTCGCGCTGGCGGTGGTGGCGCTGACCCTCTTCTTCGTGCGTGAGCGGCGCTTCGCCTATCCCATGCTCGACCTGAGTCTCTTCCAGAACCACACCTATGCCTTCTCGGTAGCCGCCGCGACGCTGCAGTCGCTGGCGATCTTCGCCGTCAACTTCCTGCTGATCTTCTACTTGCAAGGTGTCCGCGCCTTCACCCCGCTGACCGCCGCGCTACTCATCCTGCCGATGCCGCTGGTCAGCTCCATCGTCGGCCCGCTGAGCGGCCGCTGGGCGGATCGCATCGGCGGCAAGATTCCGGCGTCGCTGGGGCTGGCGGCTCAGGCGCTGGCGCTGCTGGTGCTCTTCACGCTCACCCCCACGACACCTTACCCGGTGCTGGCGCTCGCGTTGATTATCATGGGTGTGGGCAGCGGCCTCTTCTGGTCGCCCAATACCAGCACGACGATGGGCGCCGCGCCGCGCAACCGCCTCGGAGTCGCCTCGGCGACGCTCAACACAATGCGCAACGTAGGCATGGTCTTCAGTTTCGCCCTCGCGCTGGCGGTGGCTGCCGCCTCGATGCCGCCCGCAGTCATGAACGCGGTCTTCCTGGGGACGGTGGGCCATCTGGCCGCTGAAATCTCCGCCGACTTCACGAATGGTATGGTTCACGCCTTCCTGACCTCCGTGGTGATCTGCGCGCTGGCTATCGTCTTCTCGCTGGTACGTGAGGGGCAACAACCTGCCACTTCGGCGACTTCGGCGACCTCGACAACCTCGACAACCTCGGCGGCGCGTCCCGAGGAAAGCGCCGGTGCGCGGACAGCGGGCGGACAGTAGAAAAATCCGGTTCCTTGACGTTGGATAGCGCCCCACGTATACTTGTATTCGCTACCGGAAGCGGGGACACATGGCATGGATGACACCTGTCCCTGGCCTATGCGTGTGCATGTGAACGCGCCAGAACCAATCGGCCGACGCAACACCAGCGTCCATGAGGAGGGTTCAACCTTTGTCTGACAAGCTCACTATTCGTGACATCGCGCACCTTGCTGGTGTCTCGACGGCTACCGTTTCGCGCGTTCTCAATAACAAGCCTGATGTCGATCCGACGACGCGCGAGCACGTGATGCAGGTCGTCCAGGAGCATGGCTTCGTCCCCAGCGTCACCGCATCCAGCCTGGCGGGTGGTCGCTCGCCGCTGCTCGGTGTTCTGGTGCCCTCGCTCACCTGGCCACTGATGCCCCAGGTCATGCAGAGCATCGCCGAGGTCATCGAACAGACCTCCTACGAGCTGGTGCTGTATAGCATCAGCCACCGCACCGACCGCAGCAGCCTGATCGACCGCATCCTGGCCACCCGTCTGATAGACGGCCTGCTTGCCGTCTACCCCGATGGCATCGCCATCGCTGAATCGACGGAACCCATCACGCGCGAGTCGTCCACCCACCTGCGCGAGATCTACGAACACGGTTTCCCCGTGGTCATGCTCGACGACCAGAGCCTTCCCGGCCCGATTCCGTGGGTTGGCCCAGATAACCGCATCGGCGCGTATGATGCGGTGCGCCATCTCATCGGCCACGGGCACCGTCGTATCGCCTACATCCAGGGGCCGCTCCAGTATCAGTGCTCGCACGACCGCTACGCGGGCTATCAGCAGGCGCTGGAAGAGGCGCACATTGCCGCCGATCCCGCGCTGGTCGTTCAGGGTGACTTCACCACCGCCAGCGGACGCACAGCGACTGAGCAACTCCTGGCGCTCGACGACCGACCGACCGCCGTGTTTGCCGCCAATGACCAGATGGCCTTTGGCGTCCTCTCGGCCAGCGAGGCGTCTGGGCTACGCCTGCCCGACGACCTCGCCGTTATCGGCTTCGACGACATTGCGTTCTCCGCGCACACGCGCCCCGCGCTGACCACCGTCCGCCAGCCGTTCGCGGAGATGGGACGCAGCGCCACGGAAATGCTGCTGGCCCAGGTCTCCGCCCCCCGTCTCTTCGGTGGCGGCCTCTATAACCAGATGGCGCAGCCCGTTGGCGCGCGCGCGGACTTTGCCCTGCGGATGCCGACCCGCGTGCAGTGGCCCACGGAGCTAGTCGTGCGCGCATCCTGTGGCGGCGAACATGCCAGCGCGCCCACGGTGGAGCAGATCCCCATCGACGCGGCGCTCTAGTCCGTGCCAGCCGTTCCTTAATAAGTCCACGTCAAGCCTATGACAAGCCCATGCTCCCGACGAGTTTTGGCGCCATTGCCTGTGGACGCTTGACAAGATAGGCGCCCATCCGTATACTGTTGTAAACGATTACGAAAACGATACCGGAATCGTATTCAGCGCGTTGCGGAAAGGCCCGCTGCCCTGGCCAATACGCATTGCGCGCGTGTCATGATGCGCCACGTATTCAGAGAAGCGGGTATGTGAATGATCTTTCCCCACGATTTCTTCTGGGGCGCGGCAACCTCTGCCTACCAGATCGAAGGCGCCACCCGCGAGGATGGCCGCGGCCTCTCCGTCTGGGATCAGTTCGCGGCGACCCCCGGCCGCACCTATCAGGGCGAGACCGGAGAGAGTGCGGTGGAACACTACCACCGTATGGAGCAGGACGTTGCCCTGATGGCCGACCTGGGCCTGACCGCCTACCGGTTCTCCATCGCTTGGCCGCGCATCGTGCCCGATGGCGTTGGGGCTGTCAACCAGCCCGGCATTGACTTCTACGACCGGCTGGTAGACCAGCTCCTCGCGCGCAATATCACGCCCGTGGTGACGCTTCATCACTGGGATCTGCCGCTGGCGCTCTTCGAGCGGGGTGGCTGGCGCGACCGCGCGACCGCCGACGCCTTCGCCGACTACGCGACGACGATGGCGCGCGCGCTCGGGGATCGCGTGCGCTGGTGGATTACGCAGAATGAGCCATGGTGTCCCGCCTATCTCGGCTACGCTGAAGGGATTCACGCGCCGGGCGTCAAAGGGGATATGCAGGCTGCTGTCGATGTCGGCCACCATTTGCTGCTGGCGCATGGGCTGGCGACACAGGCAATGCGCGCGGTGATGCCCGTCGAGGCACGCATAGGCATCGCCCTCAACCTCTTCCCGATCTTCGCCGGAGACACCCGCGCGGAGACGCTCCGAGCCACCGAACGCGCCTATCGCTTCCATACCCGCTGGTTTCTCGATCCGGTCTTCCGGGGTGAGTATACGCCCGGCCTCTTCGACGACCTCGGCGTGACGCCGCCGCCCATCCAGGATGGCGACCTCAAGATTATCAGCACGCCGACCGATTTTCTCGGCGTCAACTACTACAATCGCTGGGTCGTCCGCGCCGGGAGCGATGCGCCCGCGGACGGAAACGGGTCGGGCATCGAGTACGTCACCGATCTGCCCGACGCGACCTTCACCGAGATGGGCTGGGAGGTCTACCCCCATGGGCTGGGACTTATCCTCGAAGACCTCACCCGCAACTATCACCCGCGCATGCTGCTCATTAGCGAGAATGGCGCGGCCTTCGACGATGTCTGGAATGGCAACGGCCACGTGAGCGATCCCCAGCGCGTGCGCTTCCTGAGCGAGCATCTGCGCGCGGTCGGCGAGGCTATAGCGCATGGAGCGCCTGTCGCGGGCTACTTCGTCTGGTCGCTCTTCGACAACTTCGAGTGGGCGGAGGGCTATAGCAAGCGCTTCGGCCTGGTCTATGTGGATTTCGCCACGCAGCGACGGATCATCAAAGATAGCGGCAAGTGGTACGCGGGCTTCATCGCCAACCAGCGCGCGCTGCATGCGATGCCGCCGAAGCCGCCTATGCCTCGTTAGCCCGCGCGGATTGCGACCAGGAGGTACCGCTCATGCCCGCTATGCCATTTCCCGTGCAGGCGCTGGCGCTCATACTGATGGGCCTGGGCAGCGGTATCTTCTGGTCGCCCTTATTGAGCGCTAGGTTGGCCGACGTGTCAGCGGCGCATACGAGAACCAGCCGCCGCTAATACTGGCAGACGACACCACCTGCGTGCCGCCACGCGGCCGCTCGCCCGCCCACTCGGCGAGCAGTTGCGCCCAGTAGCGCCGTGGCACATCGGGCCGCTTCAGGATGACGAAGAGCGCCCGCCACGGCTCCTTCTCCTCGGTCTCGAAGCTCCATGTGCTCCACGCCACCGGATCGCTCTCGCCGCCGTCCGTACGCTGCCAGCCGCCGTGCTCCAACTGTGCGATGTAGTGCGCGGTCAGCGCCGCGAGGTCGAGATCGGTCTCCACGCGCGCATTCGCGATAACGCGGTCGCCACCGCCACCGCTGCCGCCCTCCTGATATTGCTGTGACCGGGGCGGCGGCATGATTACCGGCAAGATGCTGAAGATGTCGTAGTGCATCATCCGGCTACGCGGCCCGTGGCGCATCGGCCCCGCGCCATCGGGCATCTGCGAGATGAGCACGCTCGTCCGCCCGTTCGCTGTGGTCTGCGTCATGAAGCTTAACCCTGGGCCGTCGTCGCGATAGAACAGGGCATGGGTGCGGCCAGCCGCGCCAAAGCTGGAATGGACGAATCCACCCTGTCGCGGTGGGATGCCTTCCGGCGCGTTCCAGCCCGCCGCGGTGAGCCGCTCGGTATAGAAGGCGATGACCTCCTCAGCCGACTGGTCGGTATCGAGCGCGACGGTGGGCCTGGCGGCGACCAGCGAGCCGACGACACGGCTGCCGGGCGGGAGCGGAAAGTCAGCCGGAAAGCTCGGCGGCAATTGGCCTGGAAGTAGTTGCAGCCCCTCATCACTCGTCTCGTCCGTCGCGTCGGGGTAGCGCGCCGCGACCAGCGCCAGCGCCAACTCGCGGAGGCTCGCGTCATCATTCGTGGGGGATTGGGGGTTGATTGGCTCGTCCATGCGGTTCCTCTCTCACTGGCCGTCTGTTTTCCTTGCTCAGACAGTACGGCATGACAACAGCATAGAGATGGTGACAGTGTACCGCATGGTGCGCCTGATTGCCTGTATTCGCATGGGCCAGAAACCTGGAATATCTTCCACCTGGTAGACGCGCGCCACCAACTCTGGCCCCCTCCCCGGCGCGGGGTAGGGGAGAGGCGCTCCCTCCGTCTACGGATCCAGCAGGTGGTGAGCCTGCCAGCCCAGCAACCCCGAACCAGTCGTGCGTGGGCCGCCCTGTAAGCGATCACCTGCCCATTCCGCAACGATGCGCAGCCACGACTGTCTGGACGCGTCCGGTCGCTTGAAGATGACGAACAGCGACCGCCACGGCTCCTTGTTTTCATCCTCGAAAGTCCACGTGCTCCAGGCGACGGGGCCGTTCTCCTCGCCATCGGTGCGCTGCCAGCCGCCGTGCTCCAGCTGCGTGGTGTAGTGCGCGGCGAGCGTCGCGAGGTCGAGGGGAGACTCGATGCGCGCCTCCACTTCGATATTATCGCTTCCCGCGCTCCCGCCGCCCTGATATTGCTGGGTGTTTGGTGGCGGCTCGATGGGTGGAAGCATGTTGTACATCTCGCGGGGATGTCCCATGCCGCGATGACTGCGCTGCAATTCCCGCGCACCATTAGGGGTGAGCGTGAGCTGAACGCGCGTGCGGCCATTCGGAGTCTTGTATGCAGAAATCTGTAGCGAGGGACCGTCGTTACGATAGAGGGCGGTACCCTGGCGCGGTATCCTACCGACGATGCTTGGGCCAGATTCGAGGAAGCCGCCATGTCGCTCCGGTAAGCTTGGCTCCGGCATAATCCATCCCAATACGGCCAATTGCTCCTCGTAGAACGCGATGACCGCCTCGTCGTCTTGGTCGGTATTCAGGACGACAATTGGTTTGTCGGCGACCAGTGAGCCAATCACACGGCTACCCGTCGGGAGCGGGATATCGCCAGGAAAGTCAGGTGGCAACGCTCCCAAGAGCAGTTGTGGCTCACCTTCGGCGGCGTAAGGATACCGCGCCATGAGCAGTGCGAGCGCCAACTCGCGGAGGCTCGCGTCATCATTCGTGGGCTGGGGATTGGTCTGCTCGTTCATGCGATTCCTCTCTCACTGGCCGCCTGTTCCCGTGCGTATACAGTACGGCATGACAACAGGATAGAGATGGTGACAGTGTACCGCATATCACGTTGCCATGCCGACTACACATGGACTGAAATCCTGGACTGGGGCAATTACTGGGTTTCCTCCTTCACAGTTATGGGGCGACGCAGACATAGGAAACCGGGCAGTATGTTAGACTCAGTAGCAGGTTGGCTCCCCTGCGCGCACTAGCGTTCACGGATGGTGTGGCGAATGAACGAAAGAGCAGGTGACATGATTCCACCGTTGCGGTCCGATGGTACACTTCCACCAGGCACACACCGTGCAACGCTTGCCGATGTACTAAACGCGTATCCTGCCGGGAATCAACAACGTCAGATGCTTAACGACTCGCTCGTTCAGGTCCTGAACCAGTTATGGGGGCTGGATTCCACCTTCACCATCTTTGTAGATGGGAGTTATGTGACCGGGAAAGCAGAGCCTAACGATATCGATCTGCTTATCATCACGATGCGCTATAATGAACTATCTTTGCAGCAGTATTTGGATCGCGTGTGTCCCGTGGAAGCGGTCTCCATGCACATCTACGCCGAACCACGGCTACCGAATGCGATGCTGGATTTCTTCACCACGACACGCCTTGGAACCGCAAAAGGGATCATCGAGGTGACCAGCGCCTGAGGGAAAGAAGGAAAGTCATCATGCGTTCCGTTCAGCCCCCCATTACCACTGAAGAGGAATATCACGGCTACCAGCGCGGTCGCGATACCCTGACGAAGGTGGTGCGAGAGCGTGAGCAACGCCTCATGGATGCGCTGGCGAGTGGGGATGAGACGCTCATCGAAGCCCGACGCTTCGAACTTTTGCATGTCTTAAATGATCGGCAGGCGATCATTGACGCAATTAAACAGTATGAACAGCATATGTCGCGAAGCGCCTAACTAGGTAGATCCATATAGCCAGGAATCAGGGCAATGCTTGCTGACCAGGCAGCGGCTATTGCGGCAGAACGATTCTTGATCTCTTGGGGCGTGGCGCATACTCAGGCATGCGGCAGGCTCAGCGCCACTCCAACTCTTCCATCCTCCCCCACCTCCGCAGTATTCCCTGATCTCTCACGGCGGGATGCCATACGGCTCGGAATAGCCCGCTACGGTAAACGCTATCGCCGCCTCAGTCGATTGGTCGGTATTTGTGCCGTGCGCTATGACAACAGGACAAAGATGGTGAAAGCGTACCGCGCTCTGCGCCGCCTTGCTGGCCGCGCCATATCACTACATCTCATCCATTGACTCTCAATGCGGCAGCGCATAGAATGACGACCAGGCGAGGCGTGTTATACCGCTACATAACAGGCTATCAGTAAAGAGATGAGTGAAGATGACTACTCCCGCACGGCCAGCGCGCTCCCAGTCCATGCTGCGTATCTTTCTCAGTTCCACCAGCGTTGATCTGAAGGCGCATCGCGCGGCGGTGCGGCGGGTGATCGAGACGTTCGACGAGCATCCGGTCGTGATGGAGGACTTCGGCGCGCACGATGGCGACGCCACGACCGTCTCGCTGGAGAAGCTGCATAGTTGCGATGTCTACGTGCTGCTGCTCGCCTGGCGCTACGGCACGATTCCCAACGACGATACGCTCTCGGTGACGCATCAGGAGTATCGCGCGGCAAAAGACGCCGGGATGCCGCTGCTGGTCTTCCTGGCGGATGAGGCGACCGAGCGCGACGACGGGCCAGACGCGCTCTTCCCCGCCACTGTGCGCGACGGCGACCACATCACCCAGCTACACGCCTTCCGCAAGGAGGTTGGCGGTGACCGTGTGGCCGCATTCTTCACGACGCCCGAAAGCGTGGCGCTGGCGGTCGCGGCGGCGCTGCACCAACTGATCCCGACGCTCAAGCCACAGGGGCCACGTCCCCCACATAAACTGGCTCCGCGCGCGCTGGAGTTCGTCGGGCGGACAAGCGAACTGGCGGAACTGTGTAACCGGCTGCGGTCTGGGCAGAGCGTTGGCCTCTCGGCGCTGATTTCCGGGTTGGGCGGCGTGGGCAAGTCGGCGCTGGCGGCGGAGGCGCTTGCCACGCTGGCAGCGGAGCCGGACGCTTTCCCCGGCGGCGTCACCTGGGCGCGCTGCGATGGGCGCGAGGGGCTGGCTGGCCTCACCTGGCTCTACGATCAACTGCTGGCGGACTGGGGCGCGCCGCTTGCGCCGGAGCAACTGGCGCAGGCGCAGACGGCTGGCCCTGAGGCGGAGGTGGAGCTACGCGAGCGCGCGTTACAGGCGCGATCTGCGGGATGCCACGCCCGCGCTGGCGCTGCTGGATAACGTCGAGGTAGGGTTCCCGCTGGCCCGCGCGCTCGATACGCTGACGCCGCTGGGGATCACGGCGCTGGTGACGGCGCGCCATCAGCCATCCGTCGCCCGCCTGCAACTGCTCCCACTGGATGTGCTGGATACGCCCGCCGCCGTCCAGCTCTTTGCCGAACGCTACCGCGAGCGAGGTGGCGATTGGGACGACGCGCGTGATAGCCAAGCCGCCACCACGATTGTCGAGCAGTTGGGACGGCTGCCGCTGGCCATCGAGCTACAGGCCGCCCGCGCCGCCTTGCGCCGCTTGAGTGTCAGCCAGGTGAGCGCCGACCTGGAGCGCGACCACAGCCAGGGGCTGCTCGGCGACGCGCTGGACGCCACCCGCAACATGCGCTACAGCTTCGAGCAGAGCCTGCGCACACTCACGCCGCTCCAGCGCACCCGCTTCGCCGCGCTGGGCTTGCCCGATGGCCCCGACTGGCCGCGTGATGTGATCGAGCGGCTACTGGCAGGCATCACGGAGGGAGGCGGCTGAAGAAGGCGATGACGAGCGCAACTGACGACGATGACGAGCCAACCGCCAGCGAGCTTGCCGCCGCCGGGGCCGATCTCGACCGCTTCGTGGCGCTCTCTCTAGTGAACCTTGCGCCGCCGGATGGGCGCGTGCGGCTACATCCGCTGCTGCGCGAGTATGTCCACGAACTCTGGCAAAACGCGCCTGCCGACACACAGACTGCGGGGCTGCGCGCGCTGCTGGCGGGCATCGAAGGGCTGGCCACGGAGTACGTGCACGATTTCGCCGCGCTGGCCCACGAGGAGGAGATGATCGTCGGCGCGCTCGACACGGCGCAGACAGGGCAGTCAGAGCCACTGCGTATGGTCGGCATCGTCAATACACTCCTTGACTACCTGACCATAGGTGGCCACTGGCGCACAGGCATGCGGTTGTACCCATGGCAACTGGCGGCATACCGCGAGGTGGGCAACCGTAGCGGCGAAGGCACAACGCTCAACAACCTGGGCTAACTGGCCCGCAGCCTGGGCCAGCCGGAACAGGCGCGAGGCTACTACGAGCAGGCGCTCGTCATCGTGCGCGGAGGTGGGCAACGGGGCGTGGAAGGCACGACGCTCAACAACCTGGGCGCGTTTAGCCTACGGACTCGGCCAGCCAGAGCAGGCGCGCGCTTACTACGAGCAGGCGCTCGTCATCCTTCGCGAGGTGGGCAACCGTGCGATGGAGGGCACGACGCTCAACAACCTGGGCGAATTGGTCTACGGCCTGGGCCAGCCAGAACAGGCGCGCAGCTACTACGAGCAGGCGCTGGCGATTCTCCGCGAGGTGGGCAACCGTAGCGATGGAGGGCACGACCCTCAACAACCTGGGCGAATTGGCCCGCAGCCTGGGCCAGCCAGAACAGGCGCGCGCGCTACTACGAGCAGGCGCTGGCGATTCACCGCGAGGTGGGCAACCGTAGCGACGGAGGGCACGACGCTCAGCAACCTGGGCTGCTTGGCCCAAAGCCTGGGCCAGCCAGAAGAGGCGCGCACGCTACTACGAGCAGGCGCTGGCGATTCACCGCGAGGTGGGCAACCGTGCGATGGAAGGCACGACGCTCAACAACCTGGGCGCATTAGCCCAAAACCTGGGCCAGACCAGAACAGGCGCGCACGCTACTACGAGCAGGCGCTGGCGATTCATCGCGAGGTGGGCAACCGTGCGATGGAGAGGCACGATCCTCAACAACCTGGGTGAATTGGCCCGCAGCCTGGGCCAACCAGAACGAGGCGCGCACGCTACTACGAGCAGGCGCTGGCGATTCTTCGCGAGGTGGGCAATCGGGGCGTGGAAGGCACGATCCTCAACAACCTGGGCGCATTGGCCCACAGCCTGGGCCGACCAGAAGAGGCGCGCACGCTACTACGAGCAGGCGCTGGCGATTCTTCGCGAGGTGGGCAACGTGCGATGGAGGGCACGATCCTCAACAACCTGGGCGAATTGGCCCGCAGCCTGGGCCAGCCGGAGGAGGCGCGTGCCTACTACGAGCAGGCGCTGGTGATTCTTCGTCAGGTCGGCAACCGTAGCGGCGAGGGCGCGATCCTCAACAATCTCGGTCTGTTGGCCCAAAGCCTGGGCCAGCCAGAACAGGCGCGCACCTACTACGAGCAGGCGCTGGCGATTCATCGCGAGGTGGGCAACCGTGCGATGGAAGGCACGACGCTCAACAACCTGGGCGCATTGGCCTACAGCCTCGACCAGCCAGAGGAGGCGCATGCCTACTACGAGCAGGCGCTCATCATCTACCGTGAGGTCGGCGACCGCAACGGTGAGGGCACGACGCTCAACAACCTGGGCGAATTGGCTCGCAGCCTCGACCATCCAGAGGAGGCGAGCCGCTACTACGAGCAGGCGCTGGCGATCTTTCAGGAGATTGGGGAGGTGAGCAACGCGAGCGTCATCACCGAGAACATGGAATATCTTGCGCAAACCGATTCAGCCGCTGGCGACACATCCGACAATGGGCCAGGTGTGCCTGATGCGTACGCCGACGATATGCCTAACGCGGACCCGGTGATACTACAGGAGAAAGGCGAGCAGGCGACACGGCGCAAGCGGCGGTGGTGGCCGTGGGGACGATGAGCGACGGGCGGGCATTTTGTGGGGGTGGCGCGCCGCAGGCTGAGAGCCATGCGGCTAATCCTGGTCGTTCGGTATCCGCTCGATAGGCGACGTGCATACTCAATCCCAGGATTCGTAGACGTTATTAACGATGAGGCGTGAGTTGATCGAGAGGGCGCATTGCCATGAGCGAGCGTGTGTACTACCATCATTGTGTTTAGCACGACACGCGACAAGCCCGTTTTTCTCGTTGAAGAGATTGATGCGGCATTCAAAGAGGCGGCGCGCGAGATTCGTCCATCAAAAGAGCTGGCTACTGCTCGAACTGGAAACCATGCCCAATCACGTGCATCTCTTGCTGGAAAAAGCGCCGTGGGATGATCTCGAGCCGTTGGTTCGGCTATCTCAAAGGGCGCACCGCCCACACGCTGCTGGAGCGATTCCCCTGGCTGCGTGGCGACCTCAATTCCTATCCGCTTCTGGAATCGCAGTTCATCACTATACCCGGCACACTGACGAATCACTCGCCACCGTTCGCGCCTATATCCGCAACCAGCGAAAAGCTGGTGGACTGTCCGAATAATCCGAGCGAGCTGCAGACAGCATTCCAACCATCCACAGCGCTCCCTCGCCACAGGATTAGCCGCAGGGCTTCAGCCTGCGGCTCGGTACCCCACACCATTTATGCCCGCGCTACATCACCTCATCTAGCTTCTCACGCCCAGCGCGCCAGCCCCAACTCCAGCGGATTGCTCAGCCCGGCGAAGCTCGGCGCCACCCGCACGCCATAGACCAGGCTGCCGTTGATCGGCGGCAACAGGTTCGCCGTATAGCAGTGCTCGCCGTCGGACGTCGTGCGGCTCGGCGTCATCGCCGTCACCCGGCGCTCGCGCAGATTGCCGTTCTCATCGCGCGCCGCCACCAGCTCCACCCGCACATCCTCCGGGCTGAGCAGCCCCAGTCGCACGCGCGCCTCCACCGTCACCGGATCGCCGAACGAGAGTCGGCCATCGTGCGGCCCCTCCGCGTGGATACTCACCTTCGGCCAGGCGGCGCGCACCATCCGCTTCCAGTCCGCCAGCTTGCGCGCCAGCGCGTAGCGATCCGCGTCGATCCGGCGGCCATAGGCCAGCGCGGGAACATACAATTCCTGGGTATAGTCCTTCACCATCCGGCGCATGCTAAAGGCCGGAGCCACCGTCCGTATCGCCTCGCGCATCACCGCGATCCAGCCATGGGGCAGGTCATCGCCGCCGCGATCATAGAAGAGCGGCACAACCTGGTTTTCCAGCGTCGCATAGAGCGCCAGCGCGTCCGCCTCGTCGCGTGTGTTGTCGTCCTGATACTCACGCCGCTCGCCAAACGCCCAGCCGTTGCGCCCGTTATAGCCCTCCTCCCACCAGCCGTCGAGGATGCTGAGATTGGGCAGGCCGTTCAGGCTCGCCTTCTGGCCGCTGGTACCGCTGGCCTCGTGCGGGCGCACCGGATTGTTCAACCATATGTCGCAGCCGCTGACCAGATGCCGCGCCATATCCATGTCATAGTCTTCGAGGAAGACGACCTTGCCGCTGAACTCTGGCTGGCGCGAGAACTCGTAGACCTGGCGGATCAGATCCTGGCCGGGTTTATCGTTGGGATGCGCCTTGCCCGCGAAGACCAACTGCACCGGGCGGTCGGGATTGTTCAGCAGCCGCGCCAGCCGCTCGGGATCGCGGAAGATCAGCGTCGCGCGTTTATAGGTGGCGAAGCGCCGGGCGAAGCCAATCGTCAGCGCCTCCGCGTTGAGCAGCGTATGCGTCTCGCGCACCGCCGCCAGCCCCTCGCCCAGCCGCTCGCGTTGCCGCGCCAGCCGCGCCCGCGCAAAGGCCAGCAACTCCTCTTTGAGCTGGTTGTGCGCGGCCCACAGCTCATCGTCGGGGATCTCGCGCGCATGCTCCCAGAGCGCCGGATCGTCCAGGTGGGCGTACCAGTCTTTGCTCAGATGGCGCTGGTAGAGCGTATCCAGCGCGGGCGCTATCCACGTGGCGGTATGCACGCCGTTAGTGATCGAGGTGATCGGCGTCTCGTCTACCTCCAGCTCCGGCCAGAGGAACTGCCACATCCGGCGCGAGACCTCGCCATGCAACTTGCTGACGCCATTGCGCTGCGTCGAGAGCCGCAGCGCCAATATTGTCATGCTGAAGGCCGAGCCCCAGCCGTTCTCTTCGCGGGCAAGGTCGTGGAAGGAGTCGCGGTCGAGCCGCAGCTGCGGCCAGTAGTCGCCGAAATAGGTATCCACCAGCTCGAAGTTGAAGGCGTCGTTGCCCGCGGCCACGGGTGTGTGCGTGGTGAAGATGGCGTTGGCGGCGGCGATCTCGCGCGCGACCTCGAAGCTGATATCCAGCCCCTGCACCAGTTCGCGGCAGCGCTCCAGCCCCAGAAAGGCCGCGTGGCCCTCGTTCATATGCCAGACCATCGGGTCGATGCCCAGCGCCCGTATCGCGCGGACGCCGCCGATGCCCAGCATGATCTCCTGCGCGATACGCATCTCATGGTCGCCGCCATAGAGCCGCGCCGAGAGTACGCGGTCGCCAGGCGTGTTCGGCTCGACATCGGTATCCATCAGGTAGAGCGGGATGCGCCCCACCTGAATGCGCCAGACCTTGGCGTAGACCTTACGCCCCGGCAGGTCCACGCTAATCATCATCTCGTGCCCGTCGGGGTCCAGCGCGGGCTGCGCCGGAACCTGCGAGAAGAGCAGCTTTTCGTAGATGGCCTCCTGCTCGCCCTTCGCGTTGATGCGCTGGCGAAAGTAGCCCTGCGGATAGAGGAATCCTACGCCGATGAAGGGCAGCCCCAGGTCGCTCGCCTCTTTGCAGTGGTCGCCCGAAAGGATGCCCAGGCCGCCGGAATAGATGGGCAGCGATTCGTGCAGCCCAAACTCGGCGGAGAAGTAGGCAATCGTGTGGCGCGCCTCATCCGGGAAAGTCTGGCTGAACCAGGTCGTCTCGGGATGCATATAGGCGTCGAAGTCGGCGCAGACGGCATCGTAGCGCGCCAGGAAATCGGCATCGTCGGCGAGCGCCGCCAATCGCTCCGGCTCAACCTCCAGCAGCACGCGCACGGCGTTGTGCTCACTCGTCTGCCAGAGTTCCTGGCTGATCGTGGCGTAGAGGCGTTGCGCGGGGGGATTCCAGGTCCACCAGAGGTTATAGGCAAGTTCGCGCAGACGGTGAATGCGTTCGGGTATCTCAGGAAAAACGGCCATACGACCGAGAATCTTCACAAAAAAGCTCCTTAAAGCGTGTGACGCGCCGTTACCCCTGTTAATACCTCTCCTTCAGCCCCCCTCACATCGTGGGGTAGGGGGTGCCCGTAGGCCGGGGGTGAGGTCCATCGATGGCGCGCACACGATGATTCATCCTCCCTCATTGTACCCAACGCCGCGCGCACTGCCAAAATCACAGCCAATTGCGTCGCGCGCCGAGACCGCGATTGCGGGGTATGTCTGGGAGATATCGAACCCCTGTCCAACTTTTCTACAGCACAGCCGTACACCATACGGCACAGCGAGCGACTAGACGCAGGGTGAGGATCAGATTTCGCGCAAGACTGGACGATTGCGCGCCGGAGGTCTACAATGCGCCTAACGCCTTTACCATTCAGCCTGTGCGTTGACAGCGCGAACCTGCACAATGGGATCTGCCTGAGGCGGCGCGCGGATTCATTGAGTGAAACGGGAGAACGCCCATGCCATCGTCTGCAACGAAAGCTCAGCCGACCACCCAGAGCACTATCCGGCAAACCTCGCTGCTCTTCCACCTGGGCAAAACCGCCGCACTGATCTCTTCGATCATGAAGGACGCCCGCGTCCACTGGCTGCCCAAGCTCTTCTTCTTCGGCGCGTTAGGCGCGCTCCTGCTGGCGCTGCTCTTCCCCGAGTCGATTGTCGATATTTCCGGGGTGTTCGCTCCGGTCATTGGCTGGGCATTCGACGCGGTAGGCATCCCGGCGGAGGCGACGCTGGACTGGGCGGTGCTTGGTGTGGCCGCCTTCAACCTGCTCAAGCTCTTCCCACGCGATGTCGTCGGCGAGCATTACGACCACATCTTCCGCAAATAGCCCGTATCGCCTGCGCTTCTTCTCGCTCTAAAAACACCGTTGTGTCATCGTCACGTCTTGTGAGATAGCAAGGTGGGATGAGACGCCGCAGTGGTAAGACAATCAGCGGGAGGGCGCGAGTATGGAAGATGCGCGACGAGGCTGGGTTGAGAGGATTGCCGTCGGGATGACCATTGCGCTGCTGTTTGTGTTGGCAGGATGCGACATTGGCGCATCAGTGAGCCGAGTATCCCACGGTGGCCAGAGAACACCAGGGCCAACCCCCGGTGGTCTGGCGCCGACGGCAACCGCCGCCAAGGTCACGCCGATAGCGACCGCGAGCGTGCGGTGCAAGGTACAGGCGCTGCCCTCAGGCTGGACATGGTACCAGGATGCGCGCTACTCCTTCCGCCTCGCCGTTCCTCCCGGCTGGCGCACTGGCTCATTCGACGATTACGGCCCCAATGGGCCAAACAGCGCTGCCACCTCTCCCGCCCATATCCATATCGTGGATTTCTTTGGCCCCGAAAGCCACGGACAGGCAAAGTTGAGTGGCAAGATGCGCTACGATACATCTCCCCCGGTGATTACCATCGAGGTGGACGTTGGTTCTGAGGTGCGCCCGACCCACTTTGGAAGCGGAGTATTGCCGAACTGGTACGCCCAGACGACTCCTATTTGTATCGGCAAGACACCTATCACCCCCTATCTCTTCACCAATGACGAGGGCGACGTCGAGTGGGCCGCCGTGCTTCCCGCCGGACCGCATGGCTATCCCTATGAATTCTCGGTGGCCTCGGACCCTGACACGGCAACCCGCGATGGCATCTACTTTCAGACGGCGCTTGCCACCTTCACCGCCTCTCCCTGAAACCAGACGCCGACACACATTCATGTCCCACCAGATTCGCCATGCGGCCATTTTTCGCGTAACATATTCCGCGCGGCAGCGATAATAGACCAAATATCTACTTTTTGGCCTGTTGCGCTGGCATATCTCGCGAACGCATCCAGTAAGGGACCGGTTATGGTGGCTATCCAGGCGGCAGATGCGGAGACCGACGCATTTGGAGCGGCGCTCAGCGGCGAACGCGCGCGGCTGGATATTATCACGGCCCGCGATACCCTCGAAGTGCTGCATACCTCCGAGTCTGCGTAACGGCGTGTGGCGCGGACCTCTCCCGGCCTTCGGCCACCCTCCCCTTGCAGGGGAGAGCATTGGCGACCATTCCGGCGGTTGGCGAGGCGCGTACTCCCCTCTCCTACGAGGAGAGGGGCCGGGGGTGAGGTTCTCCCCTGGCGCGGTAGTGATAATGGCATAGAGATTGAGAGACGAACAATCGATGAGCATGTTCAAGACGCTGAAGAACGGCAATTTCGCACGCCTCTGGTGCGCCGGACTGATCTCACAGGCGGGCGACTGGGTGTTGCTCATCGGCCTGCCCATCTATGTCTACATTCTGACGCGCTCGTTGCTAGCCACCAGCATCACTTTTGCTGCGGGCATCATCCCGCAGATAGTGCTCGGCTCAGTCGCCGGGGTGTTTGTGGACCGCTGGAATCGCAAGCGCACGCTGGTGATCGCCAATCTGCTGCTGGCGGTGGCGCTGCTGCCGTTGATGCTGGTTCGCACGCCTGACCACATCTGGATCGTCTACATCGTCATCTTCGCCGAAACCTGCTTCGAGCAGTTTACCCTCCCAGCCCAGAATGCCCTGCTGCCCGCGCTCGTGACCGAGGAGCAGCTCGTACCCGCCAATGCGCTCAACTCGCTCAGCAGCAACCTCTCGCGTCTGGTTGGCCCGGCGCTCGGCGGCGTCATCGCTGGTTTCTTTGGGCTGAGCGGCATCGTCGTGGCGGATACGATCTCCTTCCTGTTGGCGGCGCTGGTGCTCACCGGCATTCCTGCCGCCGCGGCAAAGGGCGCTATATCCCAGTGTCCCGCCGGAGACAAGCCATTCGCCAGTCTGCGGCGCGAGTGGTCCGATGGGCTGCGGGTACTCTTCGGCAGCCGGACACTCTGGGTGCTGGTGGCGACCTTCACCATCTCGGCGCTGGGCGAGGGCGTCTTCGGTGTGCTCTATCCCGTCTTCGTCTATCAGGCGCTTCATGGCGGCGCGCTGGAGATCGGCGAGCTGATGAGCGCGCAGGCGGTCGGCGGATTGCTCGGCGGGATGGTGGCGGGCTGGCTCGGTCAGCGGCTGCTCTCGCGCTGGTCCATCGGCCTGAACTGGCTGGCCTTTGGCGCGATCTCGATTGCCATCTACGGCGCGCCCGCCTGGCTCGCGCTGGCTGGGGCGCCGCTGCCAGTGCTGTGGGTGGAGATTGGCCTGTTCATCGCGGTGGGCATCTCAGGTGTGGGCGTGCTCACCGGCTCGCAGTCGCGGCTACAGACCAGCGCGCCCGAGGCCTTCCTTGGCCGGATATTTGGCATCCTCGGCACGGCGATGGGCGCCTTCACGCTGGTGGGTACGCTGATCGCTGGGACGGTCAGCAATACGCTCGGCATTATCCCAGTCCTCAACATCCAGGCGGCGGGCAAACTCCTCGCCGGAGTGCTGGCGCTGGCGCTGCTGCCGCGCATGATGCATCGACCGGCCAGCGCCTTGGTGGGTGACGCAACCGGCGGCACAGCGAACGTGCAGCCAGCGATGGACGGTTCATCGGTGGAGGCATCTCGCCCTTAGGTGGCTGGCTCGACGGGAGTTGTGACGTTTTGTGCTGGCGCTTCCTCGTCGCCGCGCGGCCACATCGCAACCCCCAACAGTATCCAGGCAATGTCAGCCGCAAGAGCAGGCATACCTAACATGATTGCCACTTTCTGGGTTCCCGCGTAGTCCGAGCCTCCAGAAACCAGCATAGCGATGACAGATGCCGCCAAGGTGAGGAGTGGTATTATCCCCACAATCAGCGGGAGCCAGTTGTATCCTGGCAGAACGCGACGCCGTAGAGTCACGAGGCCATAGACGACTATGCCAATGGTGAAGATGATTGACCCTAACAGTCCCACCATATATCCCATCATCAAATAACCGTTGGGATCGTAGAAGTTGCAGTTCAGCGGACTATAGCAACTGTCGGCCTGTGAATACAACAAAACTGAGGTTAGCCCACTGCCCAGGCCGGAGATAACCATCCCGACGATCGCAAGGGTAATACTTATCCATCCGACCACGCCTGTCCTACTTGCCCCCCGCATCTGTAAACCGATGAGTGTGAGGACATAGAGCAGCACCAGCGCGGACGCTCCCCACGAGACGATATGGACGGGGAAAAGTGTGAGGCCGAGCGATGAGTTCTCATCGAGCAGTTGCGCTATGTCGATTGTCAGGTCCATTGCGGCAAATATGGTTGCGATGCCGCCGCCAATGATCGCTGATAAACTACCAACACGAATCCATACAGTGCGCGTCATGTGCAACTCCTCCCGTCGGCGCTCGGCCAGCGCGCTCACGATGAGATCGCCGAACGCGACTAGCCAGTAGCGTATGAGGCCGACATTCCCATACGTAGCGGTCGCATCGCGGCAACAATCGCGGAACACCTGAACCATGTGCGCGCCGTACTCTCGCCGGAATGGTTGTGGATAGGCGACGAGCAAGCGACGATAGAGCCAGACGGAGCAGCGCACCATCCAGGGCATCTCGCGAGTGGTAGCGCTCATGACGCCCCCTCGATTCCAGCCGCTCCGCCCGCGCCGGGCAGCAGCCGCCGCGCCTCCGCCGCGCGCACCAGTTGGGCCAGCCGCGCCGCCTCCTCCTGCGCCACGCGCCGCCCGAAGCCGGTCAGGCGATAGTAGCGGCGGCGCTCGTCGTCGAGGGTGGAATCGGGGCGCTCGTCCGATTCTTCGATCATGCCCAGATCCAGCATCTGCCTGATCGAGCGGTAGAGCGTGCCAGGGCCGATATGCATCTGGCCGTTCGTCGCTTCCGCGATCTCCCGCATGATGCCGTAGCCGTGCCGCTCACCAGTGGCGAGCGCCAGCAAGATGTGGAAGACCGCCGGGCTGAGTGGGAGCAACTCCTCCGGCGCTGGCTGCGTATCCATAGGCTTCCCCTCGCTAGCTCCACCTCGGATATATCCAATGTGGATATAGTATACGCAGGCGGGCGGTAAGTCAAGAGGGCTATCTGAACTCGTCTGGATGTATGTCATGCAGGCAATGGTGAGCGTCAGGAAGGAGCGCATGTATCCATGAAACGTGGGAGTGTGCTGTCTATCGTGGCGGGCGTTGTCGTCCTGGCTGTAGCTGTGTTCGCCGCGCTCAATCAGGGGTGGGTATTTGCTGATTCGTCGCTCGGGACCGTAGGCCTCAGCGCACCACCCCAGCCCACTCCAATACATCATTACGGCGCGGAGTACGGAGCGATAACCGATACGCTGACGTCCCCGGATAATGTTACCTTCCAAATCGTCGCTGTCCAGCGGGGTACACATGAGTGGCTGTTCCACATTCATGCGCACAACAACACAGGGAGCAACGTAACAGTTCTGGGCGCCAACGCCGATCACTATTTCGTCCTGGTCGGCCAAGGTATTCCCGGCACACCATACACCTTCGGGCAACTTACCGTCAGGCTAACGCTACCAGAACAAGCAGTGGCGGTGGCGCATCCAGCCTTGTCGTCTCTCGTTGCGGGAGGCGCCGACGCCGATGGCTGGCTGGTAGCCAACCTCTCGAACTTCAAATACACTCCGACCCAACTATTATATGTGTACGGAACCGTGACAGCGCCAGCATGTACCAACCCCCACGACCAGAGCACCTGCCATCCGTCTACAGGCTATAGCATCATCGCGTGGAACTTGTAGCCTGGCGCTTCGCTCCTGACCGTCATTGAGCTGTCTTGATGCGCCGTAACTTTGAGGGTTGCGGCGCTTTTGGTTGATGTTATTGCTCACCGTAGCGGCGCTGCAGCTCATCCAGCGACATCCATGTTTCGACCGGCTCGGTCTCGTAGGTGGTGCCGTGGGCAAGGCGATCACGCCCGCCGGGATGGTAGAGGACGATGATGCCCATCAGGAAGAAGCGGTCGAGCCGGGTGCGGATGCTGCTGGGACGATAGCGGAGCGTAAATCCCAACCGCGGCGCGCTCCGGCCCAGCAGCGTGTAGCCGTAGAGCGCGTGAACGTCCTTGGGGAAGCCGCCCGCCGCGACCCACTGCGCCAGCGCTCGCAGATCCTCGCGCATCATCCGTAGCTGCTGCCAGGGCGTCGTCTCGTTCACAATCCGGGCGAGGACGCGGCTGTTGACGTGGAGGATCGCTATAGGATCGCGCCGCTTGATTTGCGTGCCGTCGGGTAGCGTGATCGGTTTGGCATCGACATGCGAGAACTGTACCTCGAAGAGGTGATGGGGCGCGTTGGGGATCTCATGGTGGGGCATCACGCGCAAGGTCAGCCACTCCCACAGCGGCCAAAACCGCAGAAAGCCCCGCGCCTGCCCGCTATGCGAGCCAAAGACCAGCCGCCACCACGCGCGCACCGGTCGTTCGTGTTGCTGCGGTGGCATCGGCTCTAGAGGCGCGGGCGCCGGGGAGTTATCGTTGATGTTATGCATTGCGCACCGCGAAGATGAAGACCGCGCCCGCGATCATGCAGAGCGCCGCCAGCAGAAAGACCAGTTGATAGCCGAGCGTCGTCTGGCCCGCCAGGCCGCTAAAATGCAGGACGACGGCTCCGACCAGTGGCGCGAGCAGCGTCGGAAAGTTGGATGAGACGCTCCAGATGCCCATGTCTTTGCCCGCGTTCTGCGCCACCGGCAGGACATCCACCGCCAGCGCCCAGTCCACACTGCTATAGGCGCCGAAGCCCACACCGAAGAGCAACCCCAGCGGCCACAGCGGCGTACCCGGCGGCAGGAAGAGAAATCCCGACGCGGCGACAGCCATGCAGCCCGTCGCGATGCAGACCAGCGGCACCCGCCCAAGCGTCAGCCGCAGCCGGTCGGAGAGAATGCCCAGGGCGATCGCGCTCGCCGCCGCCCCTGCCAGCGCCAGCACCGCCAGCGCCGCCGTCTGTGTCACGAAATTGCTGCTCTGCGCGACATTGGCGAAGTAGTATTCGATGAAGGTCATGAAGAGGCTCAGCCCCAGCATCACCGAGGCGCGCGTGAGAAAGACCCAGGTGAAGTTGCCATGCTGCCAGGGTGCGAGCCAGTCCGCCGCGAAGCGCTGTCGCCAGTTCCCACGCCAGCCATGCGGCTCCTCGAAACGCTGCTGTACGCGCAGCAACTCCAGCGGGGTCTCGCGGACGCCGAAGATGGTGAGTAGCACACCCGCAATGAGCACGACGGCGGTGAACAGATAAAAAACCGCGCTGCCCGCAGTGATGGTATCCTGGGAGATCGCAATCGTGGTGACCGACCCCAGCAGCACCGCCGCCAGTCCCAGGCTACAGGCGTTGCCCAGTATCGTCATCAGGCCGATATAGCCCGACTGCTCGCCACGTTGGCCGGTGGGAACCATATCGGGCAGCAACCCCTGATACGCGCCGCCAATCACTCCGCTGCCCATCTGAAATAGCAACAGCCCGACGAATAATCCACCAAGACTCCCCGGCCGCGCGAGCACGACAGCGCCCACCACCTCGATGGCGGCGCCCAGCGCAATGTAGGGCCGCCGCCGCCCCAGTGGGCCAGTGGTGCGATCCGAGAGCGCGCCGACGATGGGCGGAATGAAGACCGCAACCAGGCTGCCCGCCGCCGAGAGCCAGCCGAGCAGCGTCGCCTGCTGGGCGTTGCCAATGCTCCCTGGCGTCACAAACAGCAATAACTGCACCGGCAGAACGATGGGCAGCATCGCCGCCGTCTGAAAATTCAGTGAGAACCACAACACACTCAGGCGCAGGTGACCGCCGACGGAGACGTGTTCGCTCTGCTCGGCGGCGTTCGCCTCATCATGCAGGTTGTGGAGATTCATCGCGCCCCCAGATTCGCTCGCGGCGCCGCGAAGGCGCCTGCCTGACACTATAGCGTCATTGGGGCATTTTGGATAGTGGGTCGCGGAGACTGGCTGGCCTCCTCCGAGCAAGCAGACCAGCCAGGAGCGGTACTGCGCGCGCTGCCGCTACTTGGCGTCAGACGCCGGATCGCTCGCTGGCGCGGATTCCTCGCCAGCGGCTGTCTCCGGTCGCAGTGTCGCGAGGTCGAAGTTGGGATCCAGTAGCGCATGCGGATCGGGAACTGGAACAGCCTCCGCGATGAGATCGCGCACCAGGTCCATCTGCGCATCATCATTGACCATCATCACGCCGCGCAGTTTGCCGTCTTCGATAAAGAACGCGCTGAACTGGTCGCGTCCCAGCGCCCCTCGCACGACCACATGCGCCGCGCTCGCGGGGTAGCCCAGCATGTTGATGGCGAGATCGAACTGATCGGAGAAGAAATAGGGCACGTGGCGATAGACCTCATCGCCACCCGTCATATTGGCGGCGGCGGTCTGCCCAGTGGCAATTGCGTTATCCCAATGCTCGAAGTGCATCCGTCCGAGCACAGGGTCGGGATAGGCGGCGAGATCCCCGGCGGCGTAGATATCGGGCGCCGAGGTTTGCAGGTGATCGTTGACGACGATGCCCTGGCGCGGATCGACCTCCAGCCCGGCCTGTTGCGCCAGATCGATATTGAGCAGGATGCCGACACCGACGATGGCAAGATCGCAGGAAATCGTCTCAGGCTCGGCTGTTTCGCCGTCTCCCACTGGTGTAATCTCCACACCGGCCAGCCGTCCATCTTCGCCCGCTGTAAAGCCGGTCACGCCATGCTGGTAGCGCAGGGTGGCCCCACGCCGCTCGTACTGTTTGGCGAGATAGTCCGACAGCGCGGGCGGCAGCATGGATGGCCACGGGCGATCCAGTGGCTCGACAATCGTGACCTGCGCGCTGCGGAAGAGCGAGTTGGCGGCGGTTTCCAGCCCGATGAAGCCAGAGCCGACGACGACGACACGCTTGCCGTGCTGGGCCAACTCGTCGCGGATAGCGTCGGAATCCGTCACCGTCCGCAGGTAATAGATGCCCGGCAGATCGGCGTTAGGCACATCAAGGACGCGCGGGCGCCCGCCTACAGCCAACAACAGCTTGCCGTATGTCAGTGTCTGCCCATCGGCCAGGCGCACCGTTTTGGCGGCGGGATCGAGCGCGGTGACCTCGCCGTGCAGCAGCTCGACACGCTGCTCGTCATACCACTCCGGCTCATGCACATAGATGCCACCGTTGCCATACGTGCCGGTGTCGTTGATCTCGCCACGCAGATACTCCTTGGAGAGCGGCGGACGGTTATAGGGGCGTTGCGGCTCCTTGCAGACGATGACGATGCTGCCGTTGGGGTCGCGCTTGCGGATCTCTTCGGCGGCGGTGGCCGATGCCAGCCCTCCGCCAATCAGCAGATATGTGACTGCGCGCCCTGACTGTGCCGATGCCATCCGATGCCTCCTCATCTCGCGAACCAGAGCAAGCCATCAACCTGTCACTTCCTTTACGGTAGCACAATATGGGCCTGTGTGCGCTGACAACCGGGAAGCACAGGATGTTTCCAAAGCAGACTGATTCATGTAGACTGGAATTTAGGATAATATTGCTGCTGATACCAGGATTATGAGAGGTTGCGCATGGCCATCCCCGACTTTCAATCGCTTATGCTGCCTGTTCTCACATTTCTCGCGGATGGGCAAGAACACGCGATGCGCGAAACAATAAGCGCTCTTGCCGATATGTTTGGACTCACTGATGCGGAGCGGGCAGAGACGTTATCAAGTGGGCAGCATACCTTCGACAATCGGGTGCGCTGGGCCGTTGTATACATGAAGCAGGCGGGACTACTTGAGTCTGCGCGCCGGGGAGTCTATCACATCACGGAACGCGGCATGGAGACGCTCAGCCAGAATCCTGCGCGTATAGATATCAATTTCCTGGCCCAATACCCTGAATTCAACGAATCCAGAGCCGGATCTCGCAGACAGCGCAACGGACATGTGGTTCCTGAAGCAATAGATCAAGATGCTCAGCAAACGCCTGAAGAGCGTCTGGAGGATGGCTACCAGCGCATACGACTGGAGTTGGCTCAGGAACTCCTCGCCCGGATCATGGGGTGTTCTCCCAGCTTTTTCGAGCGGTTGGTCGTCGAGTTGCTCGTAAAAATGGGATACGGTGGCTCACGGAAGGATGCGGGGGAAGCAATCGGACGCAGCGGGGACGAAGGAATTGACGGTATCATCAAAGAGGATCGGCTTGGGCTGGATACGATTTATATCCAGGCGAAGAGATGGCAGGGAACTGTTGGCCGACCAGATATTCAGCGGTTTACGGGTGCGCTGATGGGGCAGCGGGCGCGGAAGGGCATATTCATCACCACTTCAGACTTCTCCCGCGAGGCGCGCGAGTATGTCAGCCATATTGACAGCAAGATTGTCCTTATAGATGGTGAGCAGCTAGCTCAACTCATGATTGATTATGGCGTAGGTGTTTCTGTAGCTACCATCTATGAGATCAAAAAGGTAGATTCCGACTACTTCTCAGAGGTTTAACGCCTGTTCTGTCTGAGTGGTTTTTGCGTGACTCCTTCCCCCCTTGCCTCTTTCCGACACGGGGAGATACGAATACTCTGCGAACTCTCATCACGTCGTAGTATATATAGGAAAATGCGACGCGAGGCCTAAATCCTGGATGAAAGGAGGGCTGCTCTATATGGCGCAGATAAAGCGTGCAAATGCGGCGGCGCGCCCATCCTGGACCACCGCGCAGACCGTCGAGGCTCTCCGCGCTTACGGCATCGATTATCTGGCTGCAAGCCACAATGACGACCGTGCCTCAGGCAAAGACAAGATGTCCACGCGCCCGCCAATCTCGCAATTGCTTCGGGCGCTGGCATGCTCTCATGAGCCGCGAGTGCGGGATGCCATGATCGGTCTGCTGCTACTTCACCCCGAAATCGCCCGCGATGTCGTTCGTGTTGTCTCGCGGGCACGCCTCCAGGGCGATGACGAACTGGCCGAACAAACAATCACGCTGGCGCTGGCAGCAATTTACCTTCAGCGCATCTGGTGGTTTCAATTAGCGCTTACCGATGGGGCTTCCCCCGCGCTCGATGAAGCTCTTTTCGCGCCATGGTGGCTGGAGCGGAACCTACCGCCACCGTCCATCGGCTACGGCGAAACGGGATTGCGGTGGCTGGCAACCTACGAGCAGGAGCGGACAGGTGTCGCGGCGAACTTTGCCGGTGACTGGCAGAATCAGGCGCGCCATGTCATCACACAGGGTCGGACTCCTTCAGCGGTCGAACAGCGGCCTGCCGATGCGTCGCTACCATTGGACCGGCAAGCGCTTCGGCGGATGTTTTATGTCAGGACAGGGTGAAAGAGAGCACGCCATGAGCTTCCGTCCGGATGTGTCACGTGATGATATCGAGCGATTCCTCCAGCAGTTTGGCCAGCTAAGCCAGCAGTCAGGACGCCTGTATCTTGCCGGTGGGGCAGAACTTGTGCACGGCGGACTCCGTGGCGAGGGAGCTACGACGGTTGACATCGATCTGCGCCTGGATGTCAGCGATGAATCTGCCGCCGAGACGCTTATCCGGCAGCTTATGCGTCAACTTGGCATCAATGTGGAGCTTGCGTCGCCTGCTGACTTTATCCCGCTGCCTTCGGACTGGCAAACACGCTCGCCGTTTGTTGGGCGTTACGGAAACACCGATGTCTTCTATTTCGATTATTACGCCCTTGCGCTCTCTAAAATCGCGCGGGGTACCAGCCGTGACCTGAGTGATGTGTTATTGCTCGCTCAGAATGGGCTGATTCAGCGCGAGGATCTTGAGGCTGCCTACCAGCAAATTCTGCCGCAGCTCGGCCATGGCCGATTCTTCAACATTGATCCAGCGAAATTCGCGGAGCAGTATGCGGCAACCCTCGCTCTATTGCCTGACCCGAACTAAATGCGTGGTGGACTATTTCTGCCTGGATCGCATGATACAATCGGTGATGTCCTAATGTCCTATTGGACACTATCACCGGGCAAAAATAGACAGAGACGCGCAATGAAGCGCGAGGAGCATAGCAATGGCGAAACGGGCGAGCGCTGGAGACCCTTCACACCATACGATCAGTAACGATTGGCGGGAGCGGCCAGACGGGCCTCTCACTGGCCGACGTGGTGGCGGTTGCGCGCGCAGGCGCCGCGGTGCGGCTGGCGCCTGATGCGATAGATCGTGTGACGACGGCGCGCGCCTTCATCGAACGGATTGGCGCTGAGGAGCGCACCGTCTACGGCGTCACCACTGGCTTCGGCCACCTCAGCAGCGTCAAAATCTCCAGCGGCAATCTGGCTGACCTCCAGCGCAATCTGATTCGCAGCCATGCCAGCGGCGTCGGCGAGCCATTCGCGCCGGATACCGTGCGCGCGGTGATGCTGCTGCTGGCGAACAGCCTGGCGCGTGGCCATTCGGGCGTCCGCGTCGCGGTGATCGAGCTGCTCGTCAGCATGCTCAACGCGGGCGTCACTCCCGTCGTGCCGAAGCGCGGCTCCGTCGGCGCGAGCGGTGACCTCGCGCCGCTGGCCCACCTGGCGCTCACGCTGATTGGCGAGGGCGAGGCGGAGTATCAGGGCGAGCGGTTGCCCGGCGGCGCGGCGCTGGAGCGCGCGGGACTCACCCCGGTGACGCTGGGCGCGAAGGAGGGGCTGGCGCTCATCAACGGCACCCACGTGATGGAGGCGTGCGGGACGCTGGCGCTGGCCGATGCCCGGCGGCTGGTACGCGCAGCGGAGGTGGCGGTGGCGATGTCCACCGAGGCGCTACTTGGCAGCTTTGTCCCGCTGGACGCCCGCATCCATGCCCTGCGCCCGCAGCCAGGACAGCAACAGACCGCCGCACGCCTGCGCGCGCTGCTGGCGGGGAGCGAGATCAACCCCAGCCACGCCGATTGCGGGCGGGTGCAGGATCCCTATACCCTGCGGTGCGCGCCACAGGTGCTCGGCGCGGCGCGTGACGCCCTTGCCTACTGCGCGGGCGTCTTCGATAACGAACTGGACGCCGTGACCGATAATCCGCTGATCTTCGCGCAGGACGGCGATGTGCTGAGCGGCGGCAACTTCCACGGACAGCCACTGGCGCTCGCGCTCGACTTCCTGGCGATTGCGCTGACGCACGTGGCGAGCTTCTCCGAGCGTCGCACATATAGTCTCCTAGAGCCGCACGCCTGGGATACTGGCGAACACGCGCTCAAGCCGTTTCTGACGCCGGAACCCGGCCTGAACTCCGGCTACATGATCGCGCAATATGTCGCGGCGGCGCTGGTCAACGAGATCAAGGTGTTGGCGCATCCCGCCAGCATCGATTCGATCCCCACCTCGGCGGGGATGGAAGACTTCGTCAGCATGGGTTCGACCGCCGCCATCAAGCTCCAGCAGTTGCTGCCGCTGGCCTGGCGCGTCATCGCCATCGAGTTGATCTGCGCCGCGCAGGGATTGGAGTTCCGCAAGCCGCTCCAGCCGGGCAAAGGCGTCGCCAGCGCGCATGCCGCCGTGCGCGAGATCGTGCCCGCGCTGACCAGCGACCGCCCGCCCGCGCCCGATATCGAGGCGCTGACCATCGCGCTGCAAGCTGGCCTGCTCGACGCCCTCGCGCCAGATAAGGAAGAATAGAGGCGGCTGTGAATCGCTGAGGAGGCGCACAGTGGACATGTCGACGGATGAGCAGAACTGGTGGCGCCTGTTCACCGATCCGCACGGACGCTTTCACGTCGAGGTTCCTACCTCATGGCATGTGGAACAGTCTGAGGGCGCTTTCACCCATAGCCACCAGGGGCATGTCTGGCAGGGGCGTCGCTACTTTACCCACTTGCTATCACCGGGTAGTGGTAGCAACGTACGACGAATGAGTCTGACGATTCGCATCGAACAATTTGCGGAGACCCCGCCGCCGATCACTGGAGATCTGCCGGAGCCTACCGATCTCAAAACCCTGCGCGCCTACCGCATCGCTCACGACTCAGACTGGCTCACCTGTATCGTTGGATACGCGCGAGTGCATATCCAGTACGAGATTCAGGGCGTATCTGGCGTATATCATGCCGTGGATTGGGAGCCGCCCGCAGCGCTCTCACCAGACGAGCGGCGCAGACGATTGGCGCTCGTCCAGCGCATCATTGATTCATTCGACCTGTTCGCACCGGATGGAGACCTGGCGTAGCGCAGCGTCTCCCCATTCGCCGTAGCGTTTACGCTACGGACAGGACACCCAATGTGTTGTTCGCCCGCGTTAATACACACCTGGCGTCTTGATGGCGACGGCCTTGCGTAGCGACTCCATGTCGCGCACGGTCATCGCCAGGTCGCGGGCGAGACGGCCCACCTCGCGCATGTTGTGGTAGTAGTTCATCTGCATGTCGATGCCCATCAGCAGCCCCAGCAGCATCGCCTCGGGCAGCGCCTCGCGCTCGATGGCGGAAAGCGGCCGCACACGATGGTAGGCTGCGACGGTTGCCCGCAGCAGCGGTGGCCGCCGATCACCCAGCCCCCAGGCAAGGTCGAAGAGCGGCGTATCGCGGTGGGCGCGCTCGAAGTCCAGCACGCCGCTGATGATGGCGTTCGATGATTCACCGCGCCAGAGCACGTTGGCCATCGTAAAGTCGCCATGGACGACCATCTTGGGCAACTGCGGATAGAGGTCGCCAAAGTAGCGCGTCGCCAGTCGCTCGCGCACGAAGCCCAGCAGCCCTTCGGGCAACTCCGGTGTTGGCTGCCAGCTCTCCAGCACCCGATCTACCGTTTCGAGCGTCCATGCGGTCCAGGGCTGGAACGAGCTTCCCTCAGGCGTACAGCTCTCCAGCGCGCTATGGAGCGAGGCCAGCATCTCCGCCGCCTTCGGGCGTCCCCACATCCAGTCGTTCTCGCTCGCCTGATGCCCGTCGCGCGCGGCATAGAGCGCCCACGTCGAGTCAGCGCCCTCGCAAAAATCGGCGCCGTTGGCGGCGGTGATGACACGCGGCGCAAGCATCCCCTCCTCAAATAGGTGCCTAAGGATGCTGTGGGTATAGTGGATGGATTCGACGGGATACCAGTCGTGGAAGCGCTTCAGAAAGTAGCGCTTATTGCCCGCAACCACCTCCCAGTAGTGGGCGCGCGGACGCTGCGTCGGCGTGCTTTCCGGCTTGCCGAACCGGCATTCCTGGAGGGCGTAGTGGCTGAGAATCTCTTCGACGACGCCAGTGGCGTTCCACTCGTCAAGCGTGAGCGTGCCACCGGCGAGACCGAAGCTCTCGGCGCAGTCCTCACAACCGATCAGTTCTCCGGCAGGGTTGACGACAAGCAGATCATCAAGCACACGACCACACGAAGGGCAAAATAATTGCTGAGGCGCGATGGGAGACATCGGAGCGGGCATGGAAACTCCTTAGTAAGACTGCTGGGCGCTGTGCAGCCGGCATAGCCGTTGAAACGTACATCCCTGCACCGCCTCGTCAGACACGG
Organism: uncultured Chloroflexia bacterium; assembly: GCA_963718915.1. Taxonomy (GTDB): domain Bacteria; phylum Chloroflexota; class Ktedonobacteria; order Ktedonobacterales; family JADMIN01; genus DAHUXT01. The sequence continues at coordinate 267,478 of CAVRAI010000003.1, forward strand.
TCCCCTGGCGCCCGTAACTCCAGAATAGCATTTCGAGATACGTCATCATCGAAGATCTGGGCCGCTCGGCATTGAGCAAGGCAGCATATACGCTGAGCCGCCGTGTTTACTTCGCTGATTTCCACATACAGGCAAAACACACTGGCATAGTGGGGAATCATCAGGAGCTTAGGGGGCAACCGCGTCCTGCGGTTTCCGGTTGCGTCAATGACCATTCCCCATTACGGAAGCCGAGGGAGATCCTGGGCTGGCAACGGCTCATCCGACAAACCGAGTCTGTCATACGCCGCCATGTCGTTACCAAACGTCAGACCCATTCGCGTGAATTTCCGGTGGCCTTCCGATATGGCGCCAGCATAACACAGAAGGCCCAACCATGCAAAGACTATTACATCTGGCGGTAGCCATATCAGGTCATGCCAGATGGCGACGAATGGCGACGAATGGCGACGGACGGCCTCAGGCGTGCGATACACCGCTCGTCTGTGCCTGTCGCGCTGCCAGCCAGCCCTTAATCTGCGCCAGCGCCCGCTCGATCTGCTCGATGGAGTTGGCGTATGACAGCCGGATATAGCCCTCGCCAAACGCGCCAAACGCCGTCCCCGCCAGCACCGCGACGCCCGCCTCATTCAGCAGCGCATCGGCCAGCTCGCGCGAGTGCAGCCCTGTTCCGGTGATATTGGGGAAGGCGTAGAAGGCGCCGCCCGGTGTCGCGCACGTCACGCCGGGGATGTCGTTCAGCCCGGCGACGATCACATCGCGCCGCTTATGGAACTCCGCCACCATCTCCTCCGACGGCTGCTGCGATCCGGTGAGCGCGACGACGCCCGCCATCTGGGTAAAGGTTGCCGTGCAGGAGTTGCTGTTGGTCATCAGCCGGGTAATCGCGGGAACCATCTCGCGCGGGAAGAGGCCATAGCCCAGCCGCCACCCCGTCATAGCGTAGATTTTCGAGAAGCCGTCAAGCACAATAGTGCGTTCGCGCATACCAGGGCGCGCGGCGATGCTGACATGTTCGCCGCCATAGAGCATGCGGCTGTAGATCTCATCGGAGAGCACCATCAGGTCGGGATATTTCAGCACCGTGGCGGCAATCTGCTCCAGGTCGTCGCGGCTGAGGACGCCGCCCGTGGGGTTGTGTGGCGAGTTCAGAATGATCAGGCGCGTCCGCTCATTGACGGCGTCGCAGAGTTTGTCCACATCCAGCGAGAAGCCACGCGCCTCCTCGATCTGCGCGGGCACCGCGCGTGCGCCGACAAACTGGATCATCGACTCATAGATGGGGAAGCCTGGATTGGGGTAGATGACCTCGTCGCCCTCCCCACACAGCGCGAGGATGGAGAAGAACATGACCGGCTTGCCGCCCGGCGTCACCACCACGTCATCCGGCGCGAAGGCGATCCCACGGCGTGCGGTCGCGTCCTGGGCGATGGCCGCGCGCAGTTCGGGGATGCCTGGCGCGGGCGTGTAGTGGGTGTAGCCATCGGCCAGCGCCTGGCGCGCCGCCTCGATGATGTAGGCAGGTGTTGTGAAGTCAGGCTCGCCAATTTCCAGGTGGATAATCTCTCTACCCTGCGCTTCGAGCGCTTTGGCGCGCGCCAGCACCTCGAACGCCGTCTCAGTGCCCAGTTGTCCCATTCTCTGTGCGAACTTCATTGGTCTCTTCTCCACACTCGCGACTCTGCGAGTGATGCATACAGGTCGTCTTTCCGTGCATAGGCGGAGGGGCGAGGCAAGCCAGCTTCGCGGCATAATGTGGTTTTACGATGTACGACGGACCGCCACGGTGGCTGGCGGTTAAAACCGCGCCTGAGCGGCCTCGCTGCGCTCCGCCACGAAACCCGCCGTCGCGGGTTGTGGCAAACCGCTCGCCAGCAGGTCTCGCGTTGGAACACGATCTGGGAAGTCCGCGCAGGCGGACTTCGTGGCCGCAGGCCCTTCAGGCGCGGTTTCAACCGCCCGCGCTGCCCAGCACATGTCCGTCGTACTTTCTAAAACCACATAAATGCCGCGGCGAATTACGCTACGGCCTGCCTCTCCGCCAGCCGCCCACCATCTTGAGGGATGATAGCACGATTCCCGCCACAATCGTACTACCAGTCGCTCGGCAGCGTCGAGCGGCCCTGGCCGAGCGCGTCGTTGTTTAGCCCGGCGGGAAGCGCCTCGCCCTTCAGCCCGGCAATCAGGTTGCGCGCCGCGATATCGGCCATCTTGCCACGGGTCACGCGGCTGGCGCTGGCGATATGCGGCACGACGAGGCAGTTGGGCTGCTGGACGAGCGGCGAATCGGCGGCCAGCGGCTCCGGCTCGGTCACGTCGAGAGCGGCTCCGGCGATCTGCCCGCTTTGCAACGCCTCCAACAGCGCATCGGCGTCCACCACCGGCCCGCGCGAGGTGTTGATCAGAATCGCGCTGGACTTCATCAGCGCGAACCGCTCGCGGTTCATCAGGTGATGGGTTTCGGGCGTGAGTGGCGTGTGGACGCTCACGAAGTCGGCCTGCGCCAGCACATCTTCCAGCGGCGCATAGGTCAGGCCGTACTGTTGCTCAAAATCCTCATGGCGAATCACGTCATAGTAGATGACCCGCATCTCGAAGCCACGGGCGCGTTTGGCCATCTCGACGCCGATACGTCCCAGCCCCACCAGGCCGAGCGTCGCGTGATGCACGTCGTGGCCAAGCAGCAGCATCGGCCCCCAGGTCTTCCACCTGTCCGCCCGCACGTAGTCCGCTCCCTCGACGATACGGCGCGCCGAGGCCATCAGCAACGCGAAGGCAAAGTCCGCCGTCGTCTCGGTGAGCACGCCCGGCGTGTTGCCCATCAGAATGCCGCGGCTACTGCCCGCCGGAATATCGAGGTTGTCGAAGCCGACGGCGTAGTTGCTCACGACGCGCAGACGCGGGCAGGCGTCCATCAGCTCGCCGTCGATCTTATCGGTGAGCAGGCTGACCAGCCCATCGGCGTCGCGGGTCTCGCGCAGGATCACCTCACGCGAGGGCGGCAATTCATCTTCCCAGACGGTGGCGTCGCAGAACGCGCGAATCTGATCAAGCCCTTCATTGGGGATAACGCGCGTGACAAAGACCTTTGGCTTGCCCATACGTACGACTCCTCTATTCCTGTTCTTTCAAGAATGGCCCTATCCGACTCCAGCGGCGGATCGTGGCGCGGCGCGCGTGACGAGCGCGCGTGACGAGCGCGGCTCCGTCTTCCAGTGTACTCCACACGGTAGCTCTCTGCGCGATACTTCTAGGATTGCCGCTCTCCACGTCAAGATACTATTCGTCACCCTGCTTGGTATTCCAAGCGGCGCTTTGGGATACACTGTCTTCTGATAACACGGTCGGAATCCTCTTCATTGTATGCATTTGTGGTGCTTTGGCTGCGTCCTAATCGTATGAAATGACACAACAGCAGTGGGACGGCGCGTGGCGTCGTCTTCCACGGGAATAATTAGCAGGTGTTCGGCGCTGTGCGGGAGATTGTTAGCGCCTGCGTGGATGAACAGGCGCACTGGGGCTGAGAGAAGGGCAGAGCGTGTGATGGAGAGCAGCAATTCGGGATACGCCAGCAGATCACCACAATCCGCATTCTCGTCATCGTTGCGGCGCAGAGACGACCAGGCGACGCCCCCGCCCGCGCAACGTCGCGCCTTCCGGCGTCTGCATGCCCAGCAACAGTTTTTGCCGCTACTCATCCTGACGATTGCGCTGATGTTGCTCGTGGTCATTGCGACTGGCTACGTGGCCGCGCGCGCCAACGCAATCAGCAGCGCCGAAGCGACCGCCCGATCCAATGCCCAACTCGCCCGCGAAGTGGTGAGCGAACGCGGCCAATTCCCCGCGCTTGCCAATAATCAACTGGTGGCAAGCACTGGTACCAGCAACTACGCCCTGGTCAATGATACCTGGGTGGTCGACCACGTGCGCCAGTTGACTGGCGATCAGACGGTGATCTATCAACTCATCGCTACCAACACCAGCCCGTCCTCATTACAGGCAATCTCCTCCAATATGCGCAGGTTCGACGCGCAGGGCCACCCTATCGCCAACACCCGCGCCACCGGCCAGACGATGCCGACAAACGCGCAGTCCGCGATCTTTGGCGCGTGCGGCCAGATCACCGACAGCGCCGCCTGTTACGGCATCTTCAGCGGCGAGGTGACAATTGCTGGTGTGAGCTACGTCGCCGCATTCGAGCCATTGGTAGATCAGGGCGGCCAACTGGTGGGCGCCGTCGGCGTGCTCATGCCACTGGACGACGTGCTGGCGCCGCCGAAACAACTGGCGATTATGCTGCTGATGATGGGGCTGCTCGTCGGATTGATCGCGCTGGTCACGGGCACATGGCTGGCCAGCCGCACTCCCAACCGCCTGCTGGCGCAACTCGATGGCCAGCTCGACGTGATGGCGGGCGCCGCCACCGAACTGGGACGGCTGGCGCACCAGCAGCAGTTCCGATTGCAACGTCAGCAGCGCACCGCGCGCCAGGTGGGCGAGCACGCGCGCAGGTTGGAGGCGCTTGCCGCGGATATGGATAGCGGGCAGACAGCGTTACAGCAGACCACGACAGCGATCTGGGCGGAGATGTCGCAGCCAGGCATCGCCACCAATGCGGCGATGGCGCTCCGGCTGGCGCGCGAGGCGGCGGTGCGGGCGTCGGAGGTGGGCACGACGGGCGATGAGACGCGGACACACGCGCGACACGTCATCGCGCTGATGAATCAGGTGATTGCGGAAGGGCGCGCGCTGGCGCAGGAGGGACAGGAGGCCGAAAGCCACGCCAACGAGCTGGCGGCAACCCTGAACCGCATGGAGACCGACCTCGGCGAACAGCTTGTGCCGCGCCGCTACGATCTCGGCAGCACCCCGCTCATCCGCCGCATTTCCGACGCCTCGCACCGGATACGCCAGATGCTCCAGCTCGACGAGAATACCTCGGCGCGTCCGCGCAAACCGACCGCGAGCCGCCCAACGCATGGCCGAAGCGGACCAATGAGTACGACCCGCGCCAGGCTGTCTGGATTGCCGCCGCACAGTGGTTCAGGGCGCTCGCCCTCCACATCCTTCCGTGGCCATGAGCTATGGGGCGGCTTCCCTCGAGGCAGTGAGCCTGGTTATCCGCCGCCATCCGCCAATCCCAATGCGTCGGGAAGTCGGCGCGGCGGGCGACGACCGGCGGGCGATCAGTCGCCACCACCTCCGGGTGGACTGCCACCACTAGGCCGTTTCGACGATGATCTGCCGCCGGGTGGGCCTGGTGGGTCGAGTGACAACCGCTGGCTAAACGAATAATCGCCGCCAGCTCGCCTTTCCTCTTGACGCGCGTGATTTCCACGAGTACGCTGGATATATTGGGGGATTGGGGAAAGGATGAGAACGGATGGCAGCGCTGGTAGGCATCGTGATGGGCAGCGACTCTGACCTGCCGACCATGCAAGGCTCGGCGGAGATGTGCGAGCGTTTTCGCGTCGAATATGAAATGCGTATTATCTCGGCGCACCGCACGCCCGACGACATGGCGGAATATGGCCGCACGGCCCATGCGCGCGGGCTGCGTGTCATCATCGCGGGCGCGGGTGGCGCGGCGCACCTGCCTGGCATGCTGGCGGCCCATACCCCGCTGCCGGTGATTGGCGTGCCGGTGCCAGCAGAGTTCCTGCGCGGGCTGGATTCGCTGCTTTCGATTGTCCAGATGCCCCAGGGGGTTCCAGTGGCGACGGTGGCCATCGGCAACTCACGCAACGCGGGCCTGCTGGCGGTGCGCATCCTGGCGGCGAGCGATCCCAACCTGCAACAGCAGATGATCGCTTATCAGGCAGAGATGGCCATCGCCTCGCGCAAGAAGAACATCGCGCTACGCGACCAGCAGTCCGGCGGCTAGCCACCTTCGCCCGCACTCGCCTGGTCGCTATTGTGGACAACCCCGGTGGATAACTCTCCCCACTTTGTGGATAACGTGTACTTTGGGGAGTTTTGCAAACATTGGCGCTTTCTCGTTTGTGATATTATACGCCCGGTTACCCGATCTGATGAGCCGAAGTGGCGGAACTGGCAGACGCGCATGTCTGAGGGGCATGTTCCTTCGGGAGTGGGGGTTCAAATCCCCCCTTCGGCACCGGTGTAATGCATTGAATATCTCGGAGTTCTCTGCCACGGAACTAGCCGCGTAGCACCCCATCTACTGCACTGCGGCAGCCCGACCGGCTATCCCCTGTGCTATTTCCCAGTGAACTGCGCCACACCACCGTCTCGTCACATTGACATCGCGCGTTATGCGCAACTACAATGACTCTGCGCCGCCTCCGACTTCTCGCGGGCGGCGTACGCGCGCCATACAGGTATGTTGCCAAGAGCGTGCCAGAATCCAGAAAGTTGGCGAACGAAGCACGCCCCGCGCGAAGGAGTTGTGATTGACACTCCCCACGCCTGAAGGCGGGGGATTCCTACTTCACTGAGACGCGCCAACGCGGGCAGGACGAACCGAAGCCCTTGTTGGTCTTACCGTCTCTCCATAGGCTGAGACCGTGAGCCCCACGGCCAAAATGTTCTTGGCGGCGTTTACGTCGCGGTCATGGACACTCCCGCAGGCGAGGCATGTCCAGTGGCGTACATCAAGCGCCAAGGAGTCAAGAATATGCCCGCACACATGACACCGCTTACTACTGGGATACCAGCGGTCAATCTTGACCAGGGTGCGCCCGTACCAGGCGGCTTTGTACTCCAACTGGCGAATGAACTCCCCCCAGCCGACATCATGAATGGCCTTCGCCAAGGTCGGATGCTTCTCCATCGCCTTCACCCACAAACTCTCGATGCAAATCGTTTGGTTCTCACGGATGATGCGGGTCGAGAGTTTGTGGGTGAAATCACGGCGACGATCAGCAATACGGGCATGAATGCGCGCCACCTTACGGCGCGCTTTGTCGCGGTTCTTGGAACCACGTTGTTTCTTGGCCAGACGCCGCTGGGCTTGCGCCAGCTCCTTTTCATCCTGGGCAAAGAAGCGCGGGTTGCCCACCTTCTCGCCACTATTCAGTACGACCATGTCATGCAGGCCCAAATCGATCCCAACTTGCCCTGTGGTGAGGGGCAACGGCGCAATCTCCTCTTCGATCAGGATGCTGACGAAGTAGCGCCCAGCGGTATCGCGGCTGACGGTGATGGTGGTTGGCGTCACCCCCTCCGGCAAGGGACGCGACCAGTGGATGTGCAGCGGGGTATCCATCTTGGCGAGAGTCAGCGTGCGCTCGGAAGCATCCCAGCGGAAGGCGGAGGTAGTGTATTCCGCCGATTGCGCACCGTGTTTCTTGTGGAAGGTGGGGTATTTGGCGCGCCCTGCGAAGAAGTTGCGAAACGCGCGGTCGAGATGTCGGAGCGCCTGCTGTGTCGGCACACTCGACACCTCATTCAACCACGCCGTGGTTGGCTCTCGTTTCAGGGAGGTGAGCGCCGCCGAGGTCTCGTGGTAGCCGAGGCGTTCCTGGCGGTCATAGTAGGCGTCCGTGCGCAACCGGAGCGCCCAGTTGTAGACGAAACGTGCACAGCCGAACGTTCGCGCCAGCACAGCGGCTTGCGTGGGAGTCGGATAGCAGCGGTAGCGATAGGCGCGTTTCTGGTTCATGTGTTCACATTCTATTATAAAACGTGTAAAATGGAAATCCAGTAGGAAGAAAGGAGACGGCGCTTCCTCCCATGCTTGAATGCAGGGGTATCCGCGCCGGAGATTTGATGAGCATGGGCCTGGAGAAGACGACATCAACCAAAGAGCCACAGCGGCACGTCTTCGCGCGGTGGGTATCGGCCATCATTCACCCCATCGCTTTTCCGCTGCTGACACTGGGCGTCGTCACCTACATCGCCACCGCCTCATTCGCCGAGACCTCGCGCTGGCTGCTGCTGGCCATCGCCCTGACCTCCCTGCCGGTCGCCGTGCTGGTGGGCATTCAGGTGTTGCGCGGGCGCTGGACCGATCTCGACGTCAGTGTGCGCCGCCAGCGCTATGCCCTCTATCCATTTGGCCTCGTCTGTCTGCTGGCGCTCATCCTCATCTTCGCCCACTTCGGCGCGCCATCTGTCGCCATCCGCACGATGAGCGCGTTTGCCATCGCCAACACCGTTGACGCGGGCATCAACTTCTTCTATAAGGTCAGCGCGCATGCCACCGGGGCCGCCGCCTGCGCCACCATGCTCTCGCTTGGCGCAACCCCTGCCTGGGGCATCGCCGCCTCATGCGCCGCGCTGCTGGTCGGCTGGTCGCGCGTCGAGCTGGGACGCCACACGCGCGGGCAGGTGCTGCTGGGCTGGGGCGTCGGCGTGCTCAGCTCGGTGGTCGCCTTCGCTGTCCGGTAGTTTTGCCGCCTTTGGCCTTTCGGGGATATGTCGCAGGTGGAGTTCATAATGCGCCTTCAGCACGAAGAAACGGTCCGGCGGCTTATCGCTCGCTACGGGAACGACCCCCGCTACCCCGCGCTGATTGTCGGCGGATCCGTAGCGAAGGGCTGGGCCAGCGACGACTCCGATGTCGATATTCTGCTGGTCGCCACCGATGAGGAGTACGCGGCGAGCCTCGCAACTGGCGAGGTCGGCTATTTCAATCAGGAGCTGGCCGACTATCCCGGCGGCTACGTGGATGGCAAGATCATCAACGTCGCCTATCTGGAGGAGGTCGCCGACCACGGCAGCGAACCCGCACGCGCAGCCTTCCTGGGAGCCATCATCGCCTATACGCGCATTCCCGATCTGGATGCCCTCGTCGCGCGGATCGCCGTCTATCCCGAGCACGAGCGCGCCGCGAAGATGCGGGCGTTCGCCAGCCATATGACACTGCTGTACTGGTACATGGGCGAGGCGGAGAAGCGGCACGATCCCTACCTGCTTTCGTGGGCGGCCAACAACCTCGTCCTCTATGGAGGACGGCTGATCCTCGCGCACAATCGCCTGTTGTATCCTTACCATAAGTGGTTCATGAGACAGTTATCGCTAGCGCCTGACAAGCCCGCAGATATGCTGGCGCTCGCCGAGGCGGTGTTGAAACATCCTAGCCGCGAGACGGCGCTTGACTTCTATACAGCGGTCAACACCTTCCAGGATTGGAGCGTCTCACTGCATCAGGCGGGCGCCGACTTCATCCGGCAGACCGAGTGGAACTGGCGCGACGGGCGTCCGCCGCTGCCGGACTGGTAGCCTCTGAGAAGTGGCCTGCATCTGGATCAACTGCCATGAATAGAACCGACCGACTGCTCGCCATCGTGCTGGAGCTACAGGGCAAGGGATGGCAGCGGGCCGAGGATCTCGCCGAGACCTTCGAGACCAGCAAACGCACCATCTACCGCGATATGCTGGCGCTGGGCGAGGCGGGCGTGCCCGTCGTCTCGATTCCGGGGCGCGGCTACTCGCTGGTCGAGGGCTACTTTCTGCCGCCGCTCTCCTTCACCGCCGATGAGGCGACGATGCTGCTGCTCGGCAGCGACGTGATGGCGCAGAGCTTCGACGTGCAGTACCGCGCGGCGGCGGAGTCCGCGGGCCGCAAGATCACTGGCGTGTTGCCAGAGCGGCTGCGCGAGGATGTGCGGGCGCTGCGCGAGCGAATCGCCTTCATCCGCCAGAATATCAGCGCAACGCCTGATGAATCGCAGCGGCTGCTGATCCTGCGACGCGCCATGCTTGACAACCATCAGGTGCGTTTCAGCTACTTCGCCCGCTCCCATGCCGATGGCGCGCAGACGCCGACGACACGCACCGTCCATCCCTACGCCCTGGCGCATGTGCGCAACGTCTGGTACCTCACCGCCTGGGACACCTCGCGCCGCGATGTGCGCCGCTTCCGCCTCGCGCGGATGGATGACCTCTGCCCGCTGGATGAGACATTCGCCCGCCCGGCAGGTTTCCAGACGATGCGGCGCGAGCTAGGCCCCGAGGAGACCATCGTCGTTCGTGTGCTGCTGGATCACGAGGTGGCGCGCTGGGCGCGGGAAGAGCCGTCATACTTCCGCGTCGCGGAGGAAGAGACACCTGACGGGCTGCTGGTGACACTGCACGTGCCCGACGAGAAGGTTATCACGCAGTGGCTGCTTGGCTGGGGCCGCCATCTGCGCGTGCTGGAACCGGAGTCGCTGCGCCAGCATATCGCCGCCGAGGCAGACGCCATGCTGCGCCGCCACCAATCGCACTGAATATTCGAACCACCCCATCCGCTACTGACATACTGTTGTCACTCGTCCCTGTCATACTGTTCTCAGAGCCAGGGAGATGTCCTCCCGATGGCCGATGAGAACCGGAATGGAAGGAACAACAACGATGAACAGCGGACTTCAGTTTATTGTACGCCACGTGGCCAATATCGACGCCGCTCGCGCCTTCTACACCGAGAAGATGGGGTTCGAGATAGCGGCTGAGCAGCCAGGTTTCGTCCAGTTCAAGGCGCCCGATGGCGCGCCCTTCGCCGTCAGTCTGGCGAGCGCCGACCCGGTGGCGGCGGAACTGCCGGGCGGGCAGTCTGAATCGCTCGAGCTGTGGTGGTATGTGGATGACGCCGACGCTGCCTATGCCGAACTGCAAGCGAAGGACGTCGAGATCGTTTTTCCGCCGAAGGATTTGCCGTTCGGGCGCGCCTTCGCCATCAAAGACCCGACTGGCGCCTACAGCTTCATCTTGCAGCCACCACGCTAACCTCACGCCCACCGCTGGCATTTCTCCCCGCGCCGCGAGCACATCTTCGGCCGGGGAGGCTACCCAAAGGAGTCCTCATGCCGCAGTTAATCGCGCGTCCAGCCACGCATTTCACCGAGGGCGCATTGACCCCACACGCGCCGTTCGACTTCGCCCAGGCGCTGCGGTTCGTCGGGGCGTTCACCCCCGTCGCGGGCGAGCAGACCACCGTTGGCGGGGCGCTACGCAAAGCGGTGATGATCCAGCGGAGGCCCGTGGTGTTTACCGTGCGCTCGACTGGCAGCATCGAGCAGCCACTCCTGGACTATACGCTCGCCACCGCCGCGCCAATCACTGAGGAGATCGAACGCGCCGCCGTGGACCGCATCCGCTTCTACCTCAGCCTCGACGACGACCTTCAGCCGTTCTATGCGACTGCGCAGGCCAGTGATCCCACATTTCAGCCGACGCTGCGGCGCCTCTACGGGTTTCATCAGGTGAAGTTCCTGACGCCGTTCGAGAACGCCTGCTGGGCGGTGCTGACTCAGCGCACGCCGATGGGTGTCGCGCATGCGCTCAAGCGGGCGCTGGTCACGCGCTACGGTGGTTCGCTCACCGTCGAAGGCAAGGAGTACTGGGCGTTCCCGGAGGCGGAGGCGCTGGCCACGGCTGGGCGTGATGAGCTGGCGGCGCTGCTGCGTCACGAGCGCAAGGGCGCCTACCTGCACGTCGTCGCCGAGGCGTTCGCCGCCGTAGACGAAGATTGGCTGCGTGCGGGCGACTACGAGCAGGTGCGCGAGTGGCTGCTGGCAATTGACGGCATCGGCGCGTGGTCCGCCAACTTTGTGCTAATTCGCGGGCTGGGCCGGATGGACGCGATAGCCACGCCAGAGAAAGAGCTACTCGCCGCCGCCCGTGGGGTCTATGGGCAGGAGACGACACCCGAAGCGCTGAGCCGCCTGGCGCAGGAGGTCTACGGCGAGAACGCGGGCTACTGGTCGTATTATCTGCGCAACGTCGAGCGCTGAGACGCGGGCTGCCTACGCTCGTTCGCCCTCAATCAGCGACTCCGTACCGGCGGGGATGATGCGCGTCATCCTCAGCCCGGCAGCCGCAAACAGACGCCTAAATTCCTCAGCGGTGCGCTCGCGCCCGCCATTCATCACAAACATCACCAGGTCGAGGAATTTCGCTGGGGACGGGTCGTTGCCCGGCTCGATGACGCTCTCGATCACCAGCGCCCTGCCACCAGGCGCCATCGCCTCGGCGCAACTGCGCAGAATCGCTATGCTGTGTTCGTCGTCCCAATCGTGGAGAATGTGCCGCAGGGTGTAGGTATCAGCAGATGGCACGGAGGCGAAAAAGTCACCGCTCGCAAGCTCGCAGCGATCAGCGACACCCGCCGCCTCCAGCAGCGGCAGCGCACCTGCCACGACATGCGGCTGATCGAAGAGAACGCCACGCAGGTTGGGATTCGCGCGCAAGATTGCCGCGATCAGCACACCCTGACCACCAGCGATATCCACGACCGTGCCCGCCGTCGCGAAGTCGTATGCGCCGACGATTGCCACTGCCGCCTGCCGCGAGCTTGCGCTCATCGCCTGATTGAAGGACGCATTCGACTCTGGATGCTGCGCAAGGTACTGGAAATGTGGCGCGCCAAATACCTGCTCGAAGGCGTTCGCGCCGGACATCACGCTGGGCAGCAGTTGTCCCCATGCCCGATAGGGTTCGTAGCCAAGGTGGATTACCTGCGCGCGAATAGAATATGGGTGGTCTTGTTGCAGCAGCGTGGCCATCGGCGTCAGGGTAAAGTGTCGCTCCATGGTCTCCGCGAAGACACCGAGGCTCGCCAACGCGCGCATCACACGATAGAGCGCATCAGCGTTCGCTCCAGTTGTCGCCGCCAGCTCATCAACCGGCTTTGGCCCATCGGCGAGCAGATCCGCCAGGCCTAGACTGGCCGCCACATAGAGTGTCTGTGACACCCGGTAGCCTTGCCATAGCTGTTGCAGCCGCTGCAAGTCTGACTGCGATGCTTCGGTGACGCTGGCCGTCTCGTCGCTCATGGCGCAATCACCCCCTGGTCGTCGTCTCATAGACGCTGCTACGTGTTGAGCATACCATGATGCGATTGATGTGTCTGTACGCCATTCCACATAGGCCTCATCTGGATTGCTGTGAAGACAGTTGTCCGCTTTCCAGCGCACTGTGCGTTATATCACCAGATACGGCGAGGGACTGCGACGGGCGCTCGTAGAGTGGCATGGCGTGAGAGGCTATGGGAATGACCAATATCGCGGCGGCGGATGAGTTGAGCCAGATTCGCCGCGCCGCCACGGGCGATCACACGGCCTTCGCGATGCTGGTGCGGCGTTATGAAGCGCGCATAGGCGCCTACCTGCGCCAGACAGTCGGAGACGCCGACCTCGCCAGCGACCTCGCCCAGGAGACCTTTCTCGCCGCCTATCAGGCGCTCCCGCGCTGGCAGCCGCCGCTACCAGACCCCACAAGCCGGACGACTGACCTGCTCTCGCCGTGGCTCTATCGCATCGCCACCAATCATGCTATCTCCGCGCTACGGCGCCAGACCATGTCAGCGCGGAAAACGCTACCCGCACCCGCGCCGGGAAGCCCTTCGCTCGAAGACACCGTGATTGGCCGCGAGTTGCTGCGCGCCGCGCTCGCTACGCTGGATGCGGATGACGCCGCCTGTCTCGTGCTGCACTATGTCGCCGGTGAGCGCTATGGCGAGATCGCCGCGCGGCTGGGCATATCCAGCGAGGCGGTACGCAAGCGAGTCGGGCGCGCGCTCTCATCCCTGCGCCGGGCCTATGCCGCGCTGGAAACCGAGGCACAGCCATGAGCAACGATCCTGAGACGCCGAACACGAGCCGGGCAGAAGCCGCGCCGCACCTGAGCGACGAGCTGCTGGCAGCCTGGATGGCCAATGAGTTAGGGTACGACGAGTACCGCGCGGTACAACACCATCTGGAGTCCTGCGCGTACTGTCAGCGGGCGCTGGCCGAGACGCGGCGTATCCGGTCGCTGGCGATGGCGGCAGGTAGTACGCTGCCCACGGCGACCCCATCGGTGGCGGAGCGTGTGCTGGCGCGGCTGCCAGATCATTCCCACGAAGATATCCTGCCTCTCAGCATGGTCTCCCACTCAGGGGACGGGAACGCCGCGCGCGCCAGGAGCCATCAGCGGCGCGATCTCTGGCGGCGGTTGGGTGCGCTGGCGGCCGTGCTGCTGCTGATCGCCTCCAGCGCGCTGCTCTTCAGCCGGATTAGCCCGCGCGGCCAGACCAATAGACCAACGCCAACCGCCACGCCAGCGATAACGCCTACGGTTCCCTATCTGGGGAACTGGGCTGAGGTGGTCCCTGCCCAGGCGACCATTCTGGATGTGGCGGTCGTTAGCCAGAATGACATTTGGGCGACCGGGCTGGCCGGAACCGATCACGGCGTCGAGACACTGCTGATGCACTATGATGGCGCACGCTGGCAGGTCAGTCCCGATACCTTCGACGGGGCGCAACTCTACAGCATCTCGATGGTCTCCGCCACCGATGGCTGGGCATCTGGCTCCATGAATGGCACGCCGTTCATGCTCCACTACACCGACGGACACTGGCGCGACGCAACGGCAACAATAGACACCAGCGCGCTCCGGGATCACAAGATCATCCTTACCAACGTGCGGATGGCCACAGCGACATCGGGCTGGGCGCTGGGACAGAGCGACCAGGCGCCTCAGCATTCGACGCAGATTCTGCAATATCTGAAGGTAGGATCCACGTACCGGTGGGAACCAACCGAATCGCTCGAAAATGTAACCCTCAATGCGCTCGCGGTGGTCTCCGATCATGAGGCGTGGATGGTTGGCCAGAATGGCCTGAAGATTATCATTGTGCGCGTGACGATCACCCACCTGAACAATGACCCTAACGCTATTGTTACGAACTGGTCTACCAATAGCTGGGATAATCTCGGCGCTGGCAACCTGACCAGTGTGAGCATGCGCTCGTCCACGGACGGCTGGGCCGGGGGAAGTGGGGACGTTGGCGAAGGTGTAGTGTTCCACTGGGATGGCGCCCAGTGGACGCAGGTTGGCGTGCCGTCGATAGTAGAACAGCCAGGTACCGTTCAGGGCATCATCGCGAACGCGGCGAACGCGGCCTGGGTCTACGGCGAATTTCCTGGCTCGCACGCATCGTACCTGTACTCCATCGCGGACGGCCACTGGACTGACCATCAGTTCTCGCCATCGATGGACTCGCATCTTGTGACCGGCGCGGCAATCTCGCCAACGGTTCTGCTGGCGATCACCGATGGCGCCACTGACTATGGCGCGAATCCGAAGCCGCAAACCTTCGATCTGGGGCAGGGGAGCGCTATCCCCTGAGCAGGCCGTAGCATAAACACTACAGCGAATTTCTCGCCTGATTCGCCGGGGCCTTCAGGCTCCGGCAAGCGTACGATGACGGAAACGCAATGGCGAAGCGGGAAACTGGGGTGGGCAGGCCGTAGCGTAAACGCTACGGCGAATTTTCCGGCCCATTCGCCGGGGCCTTCAGGCTCCGTCTCGCTCGCCCCAGAAGACGGTACAGGGTTCAAACTCAACGTTCATTCAACACCCTGTGCAGATCCCCATTAGCGATGGAGCGAGGCGCGCAGGTCCGCGATATCCTGGCGGGTCTGCCGATCCTCGGCGATTGCCTTCGCCACGCGCGCGCAGCCGTGCATGATGGTGGTGTGGTCGCGGCCACCAAGCTGGCGGCCAATGGCGAAGAGCGAGGCGTCGGTTTCCTCACGCAAGAGATGCATCGCCACCTGACGCGCCCAGGCAATCTGATGGTTGCGCGATTTGCCGCGCAGGTCATCCACCGTCACCGCGAAGTGGCGCGCCACCGCCGCCAGCGCCGTCTCCGCGCTCGGGCGTTCCGGCCCGCTGACTGGCTCCCCAGCGATAGGGGCGAGCGCCAGGCGCACCATCTCGCCCTCGATGGGCTGCCCGAGCATCTGCGCATAGGCGGCGACGCGGGTGAGCGCCCCCTCCAGCTCGCGCACGCTCTCACAGTGCAGCGCGGCCAGCGCGGCCAGCGCCTCCTCAGGGATCGCAAGCTGGAGCGCGGTTGTCCTGGCGCGCAGAATAGCATGGCGGTGGGCGTAGTCTGGCGGCTGGATATCGGCGATCAGTCCCCAGGCGAAGCGCGAGCGCAGCCGGTCGTGCAGATGATGCATCGCCTGCGGCACGCAATCGCTGGTCAGCACGATCTGCTTGTTGGCTTCGTGCAGCGCATTGAAAGTATGGAAGAACTCTTCCTCGGTGGACTCTTTGCCCGCGATGAACTGCACATCGTCCACCAGCAACACATCCACGGCGCGGTAGCGGGCGCGGAAGAGATCGGTGGTGCGGCTGCGGATTGCTCCGATGATTTCGTTGGTGAACCGCTCCGCCGTCACGTAGGCCACCGTGAGGCCACGAGAGAGCGCGCTCTGCCCAATCGCGTGCAGCAGGTGCGTCTTGCCCAGACCGACGCCGCCATAGATGAGCAGCGGATTGTAGCTCTGGCCGGGATCAGTGGCCACCTGCCTCGCCGCGGCATACGCCAGCTGGTTTGGCAGCCCGACCACAAACGTCTCGAAGACGTAGCGCGGGTTAAGCACGTGCGAGACGCCAGCGGCATCGGGCATCAGCAGTGGCGTGGGATGCATCGCGCGCGCTGGCTCCGGCTGCGCCAATGGGAGTGGGGACTGCGCGGCGGCGGGTTCGCTGCCATCGGCGGGACTGGGATGCGCGCGCGCGACGGCGGCGCTCTGGCGGGCCGTCCAGGCGGGGGAGCGTCCGCGTGAGGGGCGGCGCGCGGGCATTGCGCGTGGAGCGACAGGCGGCGATGGTGGTGTCGTCGTGGGTGGAGTGGTGGGATACGGCGCGGCGCGGTGATCGTGTAACACAAAGTCGACCTCAGCCGCGCGACCCAGCGCCTCGCTGACGGCGGCGCGTGTCACATCGAGGAAGCGCTGGCGCAGGTGCTCGCAGGCAAAGGTGTTGGCGACACCAACTACCAGCGTATCCTGGGTAAACTCGAGGGCCAGGGCGCCGTGGAACCAGGTTGAATAGGCGCCAGCAGAGACCCGCCGAGCAATTCGCTCGAGCGCGGCCTGCCAGAGTTGTCGCGCATCCACAGATGCGCCACCGCCCGGATGATTCCGCCCCATGATCGCCGCTCTCCCATGACACGCGGATTGGCCCTCGATCTCCTCGGTAGCCTGCCCGCTCACCCTTGATATCCTACACGATATCCTATCGACCGCGTGCGTTATGCCACGTGGCGCTTCCCTGCCTGTTCTCCGACTGATGTCGCCGCACTATCGTTGTGATCGCTGCTTTGGTGTGTTGCCGCAGGAACGCGGGCGGTTAAAACCGCGCCTGAAGGGCCTCGCTCCGCTCCGCCACAAAACCCGCCGCCGCGGGTTGCAGAGATCCGCGCGCCAGCGGGTATCCCGTTGGGTGCGGTCTGGGCAGTCCGCGCAGGCGGACTTGGTGGCCGCAGGCCCTTCAGGCGCGACTTCAGTCGCCAGCCGCGCTCCCCAGAAAACAACGCGCCATGACGGAAATGCCACGCCAATTCCATGCCGCAACGATGCTTTTGCGCTGATGTATGTATCTGACGAGTAGCGCGCTCGGACGGTTGCGGTTGTGCAACACGCCAATTTTCCAAGCGAACTCTAACCTCAACCTCAGCCAATCCTCAGGCAACTTCTCTATGCTGCATATGTTATCACCGTCGGTACGCTGAGTGACCGGCAAGGTGCCGATTGAAGTCCACTTTTGAGGAGGTTCCGTCGCATGAATCGTGGCAACAGGGATGCGTCTCGCCAGAAAAACACACTACGCGCCGTACTAGTACTTCTGATGCTTACCGCGCTCATCGTCTTCGCGGGGTGCGGCTTGCGGGGTCACAATGGCACGTCGAGCCAGCAGGGCCAGCAGACAACCAGCCAGCCGACCAGCTCAGGCCAGACGACCGGATCGAGCAGCGCGGCGCAGCAGATTCAGGATGCCGACCAGCAGGTACAGAATGCGATGCAGGGCGCCGACGATGCACAGAACGACGCCAATAACGCCAATACACAGGCCGGGCAGGAAAACGACATCGTCCCCTAGCCTGAATACCTCAACATACCACGCATACGTGAGAAATTGAAAGATAGGGAGTTCATAAATGCGCTTCATAACATTGCTTCGTTCCACTCCGCGCCGCCTGATCGCGCTGGGTATGGCCGCCAGCATCGCCCTCGGAGGCGCTGGCGCGGCCACGGCGCTTGCCGCCCCTGCGCATGCCGCGCTGCCCACCTGCACCCGCACCGATGTGAAATGCGTCATCGCGTTTGGTGACCAGCGCATCGACGAGCGCACCGCCGCACTCACCAAGCTCAACGATAAAGCTAATGCGCAGGTTGCCGCCGGGCGTATCACCAGCAGCCAGGCCAGCGCGATTCAGGCGGACGTGACGAGCAATCAGAGCGGGCTGACGGCACTCAAGAGCAAGCTCGACGCCGAGACCGACGCGATGGCTGCCCGCCAGGATGTGAAAAACATCTATACGCAGTTCCGCATCTTCGCGGTTGTGCTCCCACGTGACTATCACGAGATCGTTCTCGATATCATGACGAACGTGCAGGCGAAGCTGGTGGGCCTCGAGCCGAAGCTCCAGCAGGCCATCGCGAGCGCGCCCGCTGGCGAACAGGCGCAACTGAACTCGCTCTATAGCGACTTCACGGCCAAGCTGGGCGCCGCCAGCACGCAGATTACGAACGCCAACGGGATGGTCTCGTACTTCACACCGGACAACTTCGATAACAATCAGGCGACCTATCGCACGAACTGGCTGAACTTCCGCAGCGCCGAGATGGCGGGCCGCGCGGATCTGCGTCAGGCGGCGAGCGATCTGCATCAGATGGCGAAGATTCTGAAGCCATCCACGACGCCTGCGGCAACGGCGACGCCGACCGCGTAACCACACCCCAGACCTCACCCCCCAGCCCCCTCTCCTGCGAGGAGAGGGGGAGCCAGAACCGCTCCCTTTGTAGCGATTGCAAGGGGAGCTTTTTTGCGCGCGCTCACTCGACGACAGAAGACCAGAAGTCGAATGCTGGTAGTGGCTGGCGCTGGCCTATCCTGACTCGTCGACCATGTGCGTTCGTCCCGGCGCTAGCCCTTGCGCCCTGGAACGTTGACAGCAGTGAGCATACTGGGGTATACTGCCCTGGTTGGTTGTGGTGTGTGCGGCCTGGTGGATGTGGAATTCGTTGTGCGGTCGCCCCTCAGCTAGTGTGTCTTCCCCAGTCGGCCTCGTGTGAAGGTTCACTGCGCCCAATGGCACGGTGGATCTTTTTTTGTGTGACGCGTATCCGATCCGTGTGGTGAGATCAAGCGGCGAGTCCAGCCCGTAGCAGGGTCAGATCGCCGGAAAGGAATACGTGTGTCTACAAGTTTGTCTCAACGAACCTCGTCATCCGCGCCCCAGGCGGGCGCCAGCGCCGATGCGACCGTCTCGTCGCCATTTGTCCAACTCGGCGCGCACAGCGCCACCGCGCGCGCGCTTGCCAGGCAGGGTATCGAGACCCCAACCCCTATCCAGGCGCTAGCTATCCCGCCGCTGCTGGCTGGTCGCGATGTCATTGGCCAGTCTCGGACTGGCTCTGGCAAAACCATCGCCTTCGGGCTGCCGCTCGTCGAGCGTGTGGATCCGAACCTGCGGTATGTACAGGCGCTGGTGCTTGTGCCAACGCGCGAGCTTGCCAGCCAGGTGGGCGATGTGATCGCCTCGCTCGACGGCAGGCACGCCTTGCGTGTCGCCCAACTCGTCGGCGGTCGGCCACTCGGCCCGCAGCGTCAGGCATTGCTCAGCGGCGCCCAGATCGTTGTCGGCGCGCCCGGCCGCATTCTGGATCACCTTCGTCAGGGCAACCTGAACCTGCAGCGGCTCCTGGTCGTCGTGCTTGATGAGGCCGATCAGATGCTGGACGCAGGGTTCGCTCCCGACATCGAGCGCATCTTGAAGATGACGCCGCCGAAACGCCAGATGGCGCTCTTCACCGCCACGCTGCCTGAGTGGACCATCCGCATTGCGGGGCGCTATCTGCATGATCCGGTGCTTGTGGAGGTCGGCTCGGGCGAGAACAGGCCCGAACCAGCTATCGCACAGACTGTCTACGCTGTCCCTCAGGGGCGGCGTCTCGACGCCCTCATGGCGCTGCTGGACCGCCGCCGCGATGCCTCAGGCGCCACCCTGGTGTTCGGACGCACCAAGCATGGTGTCAAGAAGCTCGCCCGCCAGCTCGCGGCGCAGGGCTATCCCGTCGCGGCACTCCAGGGTAACATGAGCCAGTCTGCCCGTGATCGGGTCGTTGCCGATTTCCGCGCTGGGCAGGTCCCGGTGCTGCTGGCGACGAACGTGGCGGCGCGTGGCCTTGACGTCGTCTCCATTGACCAGGTCATCAACTTCGAGTTGCCGGAATCGTCGGAACTGTTCACCCATCGCATCGGGCGCACGGGGCGCATGGACCGCGAGGGGGTGGCCATCACCCTGATTACGCCGGACGATATGCTCGCCTGGAAGAAGATCCAGCGCGACCTCGGCGGTAGGTTGCAGCCGCAGCCGTGGCCACACAAAGACATGCCTCTGCCTGATGCGCCTGTTGTGGTTGATGTGCGGGAGCGCACGGTGAACCGCGCTGGCGGCGCCTTCGAGCAGACGCAGACAGCGCGTGCCAGTCGTCCTGTGCGCGGTCAAACTCACCCTACTCGCATGACTGGCCATTCCGACAATGCCACCATATCCAACACTTCTAACGATGCCACGCGCATAGCGCGACGACGGCCACGGCACAACCCAGCTATGGATCGAAAGCGCGCGCCTTCCTACCGCGCCGGTGAGAACGTAGGACGTTAGCCTGAATACTCTGCCCATTCGCCAACGAGTGTTATCGTAATCGTACGCTTGTCGGAGCCTAAAGGCCCCGGCGAATGGGCCGGGAAATTCGCCGTAGCACTTATGCTACGGTCTGCCCACCCCACTCTCCCGCTCGCCCCCGTCTCACCCCTCTCGCGCACCCCACTCCCCCTCGCCCGCGCTCGCCGCTCACGCATCAGCCGCCGCCGCGTCCGCTTCGCCCACCTCCACCAGCGTCACCCGCGCCAGCGCATCCACCAGGCGCACCGTCTCGACGCTGACCGTCACCACCTGGCCGATGAGGCGGACGATGTATTGCTCGTCGTCGGGGCGGTTGGGGTCGCTGGTGATGCCGCTGCGGCTATCCGTGCTGACGTGGTACTGGTCGATCACCCATTCGAGGGCGGAGCGGTTGCCCAGCCGGTAGCGGTAGACCTCCGCCGGGATGCCTTCCAGCGTCAGCCAGTCGTTGTAGGCGAGGGCCGTCTTGTCAGCGTTGAGGCGCATGCGCTTCTCCTTGACGCGCCAGTCTATCCGCTCGCCCGCAGCCTCGACCCGCCGCAGTGGATACTCGGATGCCTGCTCGTAGCCCAGGTGCAGCGCGGATAGCTCGCCGCCGATGCGCGCCACCTCGCGGAAGGCGTCGGCCCCAGCCACCAGCGGGATGCGCGGCAGCTCGCGTTTGAGGTTGGCGGCGTAGCGCTCGCGATAGAAGGGGTGGTGCAGCGCGCCGTAGACGTAGTGGAAGATGTCGCGTTTGGTGACCGCTGGCCCATACGCCGCCTGGAACCGCGCCAGCGCCCAGTCGGTGATGTTCTCGCGCCGCCCGCTGCCATCCTCGTTGTAGACGTAGTACGGGAAGCACTGGAAGGCATCGCTGGCTGCTATTAGATGATAATCAGGGATGAGGTTTGTGCAAAGCGTGCTAAAACCTGAGCGGTAGCCGTGATCTGTGACGACGATTATTTGGTTCTCGCTTTCGGAAGCCAGTGTGGGGAATATGAAAGACATCCTTCCCTGCCGATGAGTCATTACGCTGTCAAAGTACAGATGTTCGCGAGTGAATGGACGATAGAGTGAATTGCGGATATTGGAAGCGTAAAATCTTGCCTCTATTTTGCGTGCTAGGCATTCTTTTAGACGACTGCTCCATTTGATTTTCGTGTCGTCAGTGATGACAAAGTCATCTATATTCTCTGGACACCCCGCTCGAACCCACCTTGATAACTCCGCGTTATAGCTTTCGGTCATATCAGCGGCTTTTCTGGCCAATTTACCTGGATCGAAATCATACATCCAATAATCACGGCTCGTGTTTGCCCCTATCGAAAACGTCTTGAACAATACCTCGACTTCTAGGCTACGGTTTGACTTCGCATCTCGTATGCCGATGGGTAGAAAGGTGTCAAATTCAGGACGTAGCCCTTCAGTGATCCAGGTATTGTGCTCGTCTGGCTCCAATTGCTGCCATTCAATGCCTGTAATGTTCCCGCGCTCTTTCAGGAAGTCCAGCTTCTCCTCTTTACGCCAGTCCTCCGGCACACGATAGTAGTAGAGGCCGCGTAAGGGACTATTTGCCGAACGGATGGCGATAGTAATGCCGACGCCGACCTGAATACCGAAGACATTGTGCGTCGTCCCTGAGAGCTTCGGATTCTGGCGGACGTTGCCATGCAGGTCTACATGGTAGATCGCAGTGAAGTCGTTTAGCAGGTGCTGACGCATACCGTCTGAAATGTGCTGATCAACGAATGCGTTGTTTGTGACGTAGCAGACGATACCATCCCGTGCACCTAGACGATCAGTCGCCCAGCGAAAGAAACGACATATGCATCGAAACTCTTGCTACTACTGGTTGCCTTTGATTCCTTTACATAAGTCTCGCTAATACGCTTATCGATCACATCATAGCTGCGGTTCTTGTTGTTGTCGTTCTCATTCATCCTGGCCGACGTTATAGGGCGGGTTGCCGATCACCACCATGATCTTCGCGTCCTGCTCGGCCTGCACGCGCTCGGTGTTCTGCTCATTCACCCACATCGCTTGCTGCGTGTGGCCGGTGTGCGCCAGCGCGTCGGCCAGCTCCAGCGTATCGGCGAAGCAGATGCCGGGGAACGGCAGATACTCGTGGGTGCGCTCGTAGTAGGCGTGCTCGATGTTGAGCGAGGCGATATAATACGGCAGCAGCATGATCTCGTTTGCGAAGAGGTCGTGCTCATACTTCTCCTTCAGCGTGCTCCCCTGGATGCGCCGCAGCAGGTTGACGACAAAGCTGCCCGTGCCGGTCGCGGGGTCCAGCAGGCTGACGCCCGGCGCGGAGAGCGACGTGCCAAAGTCGCGCTGCAACACCTCCTCGACACTGGCGCACATGAAATCGACAATCTCCTGCGGTGTATAGACGATGCCGTGGGTATCGGCCTGCCGCTTCGACCAGTTCTGGAAGAAGCGCTCATAGACCGTGTTCATGAAGCCCTGCTTCTCCGACCAGTCGGTCAGGCCGCGCGCCTCCAGTTCGATGGCGATATAGAAGCGGTCGAGCGAGCGCAGGAAGTCGTTGCGGTTGAAGGCGTGGCTGGTCAGCGCGGCAATCACCTTCTCGATCTCGACGGCGATGACATTATTGCTGAGGAAGTGCGGATTATCGAAGACGGTGCGGAAGAGGCGCTCGGTCAGCAGGTGCTGCACCAGCATCTCATCCACCGCCGCTTTGCCGATTTTGGGGTCGAGCGTCGTCCGGCATAGCTCGTAGAACTTGGCCCAGGCGTCGGTGAACGCCTTGTTGTTCGCGGCATGCTGCGCCACGATGATGCGCTTCAACCCGTCGGCCAGTTCGGGGATGCGCTCGCCAAACTCGATGACGGCCTTGTGGAAGCCCTCGATATGCGGCTCCTCATAGGCAAAGAAGGCGCTGGAGCAGGTCGGTCAGCTGGCGTCGCTCGCGCAGGTCAGCCTCGAAGGCGCGCTGGCCGTTCTGGTAGAGGACGGCGCGGCGGGTATCCTCGAAGATGATGTTATTGGTAGGGTATCCCTTGGCGATCTTCTTCTTGATTTCGGTTTCCAGGTCGTCGTGGGTATCCTTCGCCTCCCAGTAGCCGCGCCGCAGGTTATAGTCGTCGCGCATCGCGCCATCGGGGATATTGTGGCGGGAGGTGCGGTCCTCGGGCACGAGCGTCCAGCCATCGGGAGATGTCTCCGAGAGCAGCGTCTGGAAGGCGGTGCGTACGGCGCCCTCGTGCGAGACATGCCGCTCGGCGTAGTCCGCCAGATCGCGCTCATACTTTTCGAGCGCCCGTGTCAGCGCCGCCCCACTCTTCATGCGTGTATCTCCTTATGATAGGCCAGCCGACCTCACCCCCCAACCCCCTCTCCTGCGAGGAGAGGGGGAGCTAGAGGCAGGCAGGCGCTAGTTGCTGGTTGCTTGTGTATGCGGCTCTATTATCGCAGTGTGAGCCATGTGTGGCAAGGGGGCGCGAACAGGAAAGCGCGTTGGCCGCATGATCGGCTGGCCGATGGGGTGAGCGGGCCGGAGCGTTGAGGCGAGGACGAAGCGTCGTGGTAAGGCGACGTAGCGCGGGCGGTTAAAACCGCGCCTGAAGGGCCTGCGGCCACGAAACCTGCCTGCGCAGGTTGCACGGAATCGCCCGCCAGTGGGTATCCTATTGGGACAGGGTCTGGAGAAACCCGCGCAGGCGGGTTTTGTGGCGGAGCGCAGCGAGGCCCTTCAGGCGCGGTTTCAACCGCCCGCCTACTCCTCTGGTTCCCCCTCTCCCCTGGGGGAGGAGGTTAGGGGGAGGGGGCCGCTCCTGTCTCGCGCCGCACCCGCAGACTGAGCCAGGTCGCGCCGCCCATCAGCAAGAGCGCCAGCGCCGCGATGATGAGCGCGACGGGCACGCCCGACGAGAACGCCAGCAACGCCCCACGGATGGCCGCCAGCCCGAAGAAGCCCGTGCCCAGCAGGAGCAGCGTGCGCGAGTGGGTGCCGACACCGACGGCGGCAATCGCCAGCGCCTCCAGCGAGAGGGCGGCGGCATAGATCCAGTTCTCGGATTGCGGCGTCGTGAACGACTGGGTCAGCGTTGGCAACAGCAACAGCAGCGCCCCGAAGAGCGAGGCCATCTGCCCAAGCCGGACGGGATTGCGCAGACGATGATCGGCAGGCAGGAGCGCGCCAATAATCAGCAGATAGCTCCCCGGCGCGAGGACGAACGCCTGAATGTTGTCGGCGCCGAGCCAGCGCACCTGCCAGCTCACCGCCACCGCCAGCAGCCCGCCCGCGACATACCACAGCGCGTGCGCCGGAATCACCCGCGCACTGAACGCGACCATCACCGCCAGCGAGAGCAGCGCCACCACCTCGACCTCCGCCATCGGCTCCCCTGGCACATAGGTCTGGACTATAAGCAAAGCGGCCAGCGCCACCCCGCTGCCCACCAGCAGCCCGGCGGCATGGTGAATGATCCTGCCGAGGAAACGCACATCCTGCCAGCGCGGATGCGCCGCCTGCATCGCGCCGTCCATCCACCACGGGCGGCCAGCGGCATTGCGCAGCCACGGCAGCGCGCCCCAGAGCCACTGGCCCGCGACGTAGAGCCACGAGAGCGCCACGAAGGCGAGCGCCGCCTGCCAGAGTGGCCAGTCCAGCGCGCGGACGCCAGCGGCCAGCGCCAGCACGCCGATGGCGAGCGGCAGCACGAGCGCCTCGGCCTGCGACTCGATCAGCGCGACCAGATAGGCGGTCAGCGCGAACGCCAGCAACGCCCAGCCCTCGAATCCGGGCTGGTGGAGTCCAAGCCCCGCCGTCACCATCGCGACGAGCAGCGACGACGCATAGGCGGGCCACGCCCAGCGCCAGCCACCGACGCGGCCAATCGCGACGCCAACCGCCGCCAGCGCCAGCGCGAGTGGCAGTAGCACATAGGCGTCCGGCTGCACGATGGCGGCCAGCCCAACATAGACCACCGCGATGATTCCCGCGTTGGGGAAATGTTCGACCAGCGCAATGCCATAGGCGGTGACCGCGAAGATCAGCAGCATCGCCTCGGCGACACCAGGGGTATGCGGCGTGACGCGCGAGATGGCAAGCAGCGACGGGAGAATGGCGGAGAGATAACAGGCCAGCGCCCAGCGACGCCCGACGCTCAGACGTAGCGCCAGCCCGATGACAACAACGCCATAGGTGATCGCCACTATCTTCACGAAACCGTGTGGGTCGCCAGCCGCCACCGCCGCCAGCAAGACATAGAACGGGACAGCCGACGCGAGCCACGGCTGGCGCTCCACAACCGCCGCCAGATACGCCACGAGCGCGAAGACGAGCGCGACATACATTGCCCGGTCGAGCGGCTCCGACGAATTGATGAGCGCATGGACCATGAGAACCAGCAGCTGGTAGAGCGAGGCGAGCAGCGCGGCGATATACCACACGAAGCTCCACTGCCAGCGACCGCGCACCTGGCGCAGCAGCATCCCGGCGGCCACCAGCGCCACCGTCAGCGCCACGCCGCGCAGACCCGGCGTCGCCACAGCCGCCGTCATCCCGAACAGCGCCGGGATGAAGACCGCCCAGGTCAGGTTATCCCAGAGGATGGCGACCGTCGCCAGCGCCGCGAAGACCAGCAACAGCCAGGCGCTGAACGGAACGCCCAGGAAGCCCCAGTCAACTGGCGTCGCCGGATTCGCGAGGGTGCTCAGGCCGACGACCAGCGCGGTCCAGAGCGCAATCAGATAGAGAGGCAGGGCCGATGCGCGCCCCAGCAGAGCGCGAATGCCCAGCCCGGCCAGCGCGACCACCACGGTCGTGATCGCCGCGGCAAGGACGAACCGGCTGTCGCCACCCGCGACGGAGAGCGGGAACGGGAGCAGCGCGCCAAAGAAGCCGGCGACGACTCCACCCGCCAGCGGCTGATGCGCGCGCCAGCCCGCCAGCAGCGCCAGCAAGACATAGAGACCGAGGATGAGCGTGGCATAGATCGCGTCGTGGCCGAACAGGTGGATGGTCACATAGAGCGCGTTGCCCAGCGCGATGATGTAGACCGGGACGGCGAAGCGTTGCGCTCGTGGCGATGGCGCGGCCACCAGCCAGGGAACCACCAGCGCGGCCACCAGCCCGGTTGTCGCGACGGCCCAGAATGTGGCCATCCGCTCCGGCGAGGCAAACGCCTCATTGATCGTTGGACGGAAGAGCGCGTCGAAGAACGCATGGTAGTCAAGCGAGAGAAAGACGCCAGCGGGCAGCAGCCAGAGCGGCGCGGACTCGAAGACCGCCAGGCCAGCGGTGACGACCACACCGGCGGTGAGCGCCAGCAGATACGGCCAGTTCGGCGCCGGGTCGCTGATGACGCCCAGGCAGCCGCCGACGGCCAGCAAGAGCGCCAGCGCCTCCGTCAGATAGCGTAGTTCGGTTCGCGCGCGCGCCCTCCGCCAGAGGACGAAGAGCACGGCGACCTCAGCCAACGCCAGCGCCGCCAACACAAGCGACATCGCCCGGCGATCAGCGCCCAGCCAGGCGGCCAGCGCAATCGTGGCGTGGGTGGCGGCCACCACCACCAGCCAGTCCGTCACGTTCAGCCGTCCCGCGCGCGCCGACTCTTCCAGCGAGCCGGTCAGCCCGCGCGCCAGGTAGCTCCAGACCGCGGCCACCAGCACGAGCGTGCACGACGCCAGCGCATAGACAGCCGTGGAGACCGGTGGCAGTGGTGTGGGCGAGGGGGCGAGGGGCGTATCGGCAATCGCGCGGATCGCCAGCGTCAGCCAGAGGTAAAGCGTTCCGGCGGTCGCGGCGAGAGATGTTACCGCCGCCAACTGGAGCGCGGGCGTTGCGAGCAGCGCGGCAAGCGAGTAGCGATGGAAGAGGCCGGGGACGAGTAGCGCCAATGAGACAACCGCCAGCGCAAAGACCAGCGATTCGCGCGGCGCATCCGCCCAGAAAACGATGGCGAGCGCCGCTACGATCATCGCCGACCAGCCGAGATAGGCGTAGGTCATGAAGCGGGTGCGCCAGGCAAGCGCGAGATAGACGATAGCGGCATAGGCGGACGAGAGGCACAGCATCGCCGCGCCCGAAAATCCCGCCGCTTGCAGACCGAAACGGTAGATGCCAAGCGCCACCAGTGGCGTCATCAGGGCGAAGACGGCAAGATAGACGCCACCCACGGCGCGCAGTCGCGGAATTCGGCGCACGACCAGCCCAAGCGCGCCAAAGGCGAGATAGACGAGGATGATAGCCCCCAGCTTGACGGCGAGATCGAGCGACTGCCAGCCGCCAATCTCAAAGCTGAGCATAGCGACCAGGCCGAGGAAGCCACCCATATACATCATGATGGCGATGGCCTGCTCCGAGAGAAACGCCTGCCAGGAGAAGATTGGCCCAGCGGGCCGTGGCGCGGCGGTCGGCGTGGGCGTGGGTGTGGGCGCGCTAGGGGCGGCAACGGGAGCGGCAGGCGCGGCTATCGCGGAAGACCGCGCGGCGGCCGCGGGTTGTGTCGCCACGGTGGCGGGCCAAACGGGCGCGGCGGATTTCTCGGTGGCGGGTGCGCGGCGCGCGGCGAGATAGCGGTCGCGGTACTCGTCGCGGAGCGCGGAGATCGAATGCGCGCTCTCACCACGGGCGATACGGGTATCGAGATCATTCAGCGCGCCATAGAGCCACTGGAGTTCAGCGATCAGCGCTGGATCGACGGCCTCGCCGCAGAACCGGCAATAGCTGGCTCCCGCGGGTGAGACGCGCCCGCAGTTCAGACAGCGAAGCATTTTCGTACTCATAGCTCCTCCCCCTCCCTGCTCTCCATTATAAGTGGCCGCTTTCTTCAGGGAAATACGTAATTTGGCACTGTTTCTGCACTCTATCTTCTCAGTCATGTCCAGTATGGCCGAAGAGTGCGCCAGATCCCACGGAGCAGTCGCAGCTTCATTCGTAGAGCGGGCCGTAGAATCGCGGGCTAGAGGCAAATTGGATACTGTATATTGTATGTAGTTTATGAAATGGCTTGAAGCGCGCCCAAAGTGGTAGCCAAAGCGTCTATACTGCTAGTAGAGAGCACAGCTGAACAGCAACGGCGCATAAAAACACGAAGAGGCGCATTGAGGAGACAGACCATGAGCGAGACGGCAACCGATAACGTGGTTCCAGCGGGACAAACAGGGCAGACGCTGGCGGCGACAGCCACGACGCGGGACACAGGCGCCGGGTCGCTGGATCTCGCCAGTGTGGGCGGGGAGTCACCCGCCACGGTGGGCACACCAGCGGGCGAGACGGCGCGTGAGGTGGCGGCGCAGCACTTTGCGCGGCTGATCTACAACCCGATCAGTACCTGGAGCCGCTACGTTTTTCACGAGAATGATCCCCATCCGTTCGGCTCGAACCGTCCGGCGCGGCTGAGAGGCTAGCGCCATGCGGTCGCAGAACTATGGCCCGCATGCGGTGCTGGTCTTCGAGCCGGGCGAACCGGTGATGGCGACGTTGAAGCGCTGGCTGGCCGACTACACGATCAGCGGCGGCGCGTTCACCGCGATTGGCGGGCTGCGGCAGGTCACGCTCAAATACTTCAACACCACGACGCGCGTCTATGAGGAGCGCGAGATCAACGAGCAACTCGAGGTGCTGCACCTGACCGGCAATGTGGGGTTGCTGAACGGCGAGCCGTTCGTCCACGCCCACATCACCGTCGGCACGCGCGACTATCAGACGTACGGCGGCCACTTCGGCGACGGCATCGTCTCGCCCGTACTCGAGCTGGTGTTGACGCGCGTGGGTGGCACGCTGACGCGCCGCGAGAACGACGAGAGCGGCCTGACCGAGCTTTACCCCGAACCACCCCGCTATGCCTGACGAACACCGTGCGTCGTGGCGGGGCGAGGAGACCGTAGCGTGAACGCGACGGCGAATTTCCTCCACCCCATGCGCTGGCAAGCTCCGGCACGCCCCCGCAAAACAAGAAGAACTCGAACGAATTCCGCCTGAGCCGCGCCCGGTATAACGTACAATCAGCCTTATGAAGTTGAAGACCACATGGCTGCGTAGCATTCTTCTCAGCACAGCGCTGCTCGATGAGTTGACGTTTGGCTTTTTGGTGGTCGGGCTACCGCTGGCGCGCGACGCCTTTGGCATGACCTACGAGCAGGTGGGGCTGCTCTTCACCGTTGGCGCGATCTCGGCGCTCATCATCGAGCCAGGGATCAACCTCGCCAGCGACCACGTCTCGAAGCGCGTGCCCATCCTCGGCGGGATGTTCGTCCTGGTGTTTGCGTTTGCGCTGGCGGGACTGACGCGCAACTACGCGCTGCTGTTGCTGGCGGTTGCGCTGGCTGATCCGGCGATTGGCGCGGCGGTCGGACTGGCCCAGGCGGCGCTGGTCGAGCAGCAGCCCGCCATTGCCACGCGCACGCTTACCCGGTGGACGCTGCTCTCAAGTGTCGGCGATCTGCTCTCGCCGCTGGTGGTCGCCGCGACGGCTGCCCTGGGCGGCGGGTGGACGGCGCTCAGCTTCGTCGGCGCATCCCTCTGGCTGGCCGCGGCGTGTCTGACGCTACCCCTGCGGTTCCCCCGGCCCGCGCTCTCGCCACCAGCGGACGATGACGGGTCCGACGGATCCTTCTGGGCTAGTCTCTGGCCAACCATCCGCGCCGCGCTCCGTGATCTGGTATTGCTCCGCTGGATGGGCGTCCTGGTCATGGCGACAATGGTCGATGAGATATTCCTTGGCTTCACCGGATTACTGCTCCGCGACCGGCTGCATGCGACGATAGCCAGCATCAGCCTGATTCTGGCGCTTGGCATGATCGGCGGGATGGTGGGGCTGCTCGTCTTGGAGCGGCTGCTCGCCCGCACGCCCGAGCGGCAACAGATAGGCGTCCGGCTGTTGCCCTGGCTGGCATTGATGGCGCTCGCGGGTATCATCACGCTGCTGGTGGCGCAGACACTTTGGCTAGCGGCGGTGGCGCTGTTCGTGATTGGTCTGGGCGCGACGGGCTGGTATCCGGTGGCGCGGGCGGCCACCTACGACCGGCTACCGGGCCGCGCCGGGCTGGCGCGCGCAATCACCGGGCTGGTCATGCCACTCGAGCTGATCCTGCCCGCGCTCGTCGGCTTGCTGGCCGAGCGCTTCAGTCTCGTCGTTGCGCTGGGGTTTCTGGGGCTGGCGCCGATTGGCGTGCTGCTCCTCGCGCCACGTGCCCAGCGCGAAGGCTGCCGACGTTTCACGTGAAACATCGCTGTGAATCGCCGATGAACGATGAACGACTAGCGAGACGGCTGAGGCGTAGCGAGTGGAAGGCTAACGGTGAAGGTCGTCCCGGCGCCATGCTCGCTCGCGACGGACACATCGCCGCCATGCAGTGTCACAATCTCATGCACGATGTAGAGGCCAATGCCCAGTCCACTGATATGCTCGGATCGAACCGCGGGCGCCCGGTAGAACCGCTCAAAGATATACGGCAGCGCCTCCGCGGCGATACCCAGGCCATGATCGGTGACGGTGACCGAGGCTTCATCGTCCGTGCGCGCCACCTCCATGTGGATGGGGCCACCGTCGGGACTGTACTTGATCGCATTCTGCAGCAGGTTGAGCATGACCTGCTCCAGGCGCAAGGAATCACCATACACGAAGATGGTGAGCGCTGGATCGGCGGGAACGACCAGTTCGATGAGATGCGCCTGCGTCGTCGTACGCACTTCATCGACGACGGCATGAACCAGCGCGACGAGGTCGAGCGGATCATGCGCGATCATCAGATGCCCACGCTCGATGCGCGAGACATCCAGCATGGTGGCGATGAGCGCCTGCATGCGTGTGAGCTGGCGCTGAATGGCGGCGAAGCTGTGTTTTAGTTGTGTATCCTGCCTCATCCGGCTGGAGAGGACTCGTTCGAGGAGTTGTGTGTTGCCGAGGAGGATTGCGACAGGCGTGCGCAACTCGTGCGAGGCGATAGAGAGGAACTCATCGCGTAACGCGACCGCCGCCTCGGCTGTCGCTCGCGCGGCTTGCTCGTCGCGCAGGTGTCGCTCGCGCGCGGCGAAGGCACGCCATACCAGCACAAAGAGCGCCGCCAGCAGCGCAATGTCGGCGATTGTGGCGACGAGCATGGTAATCTGCGCCTCGCGTACGCTGCTGCCCGCCGCGTGCAGCCGACCGTCGAGCAGACGCTCCTCCATCACATCCATCTCCGCGAGCAACCCACGGATAGACCCCATGGTGCGCTGAACCTTGTCAGCGCGCATCGCGGCGATGGCCTCGTCGGTCCGCTGTCCAGCACGAAGATCCACCGCCTGCTGCCAGTCCTCAAGAAGCGGTGCGAGCATTGGCGTGAGCGCGGCGATTCGGCGCTGTTGCGCGTCATCGCCCGCCGTCAGGGACTTGAGCCGGGCGAGTTCGCCCGCGAGGGTGTTGCGCGCCATCGCATAGGGCGTGAGGTACGTCGTATCGCCGGTCAGCAGATAGCCGCGCATGGCGCTCTCGGCATCAACCAGCCGTGTCTCGACCAGATGAACCTGCGACAAAACAGCATGCGAGTGCGTGACAACGCCCTCGCTGGCGACGAGCGTGTTCAAGCTGTAGAGCGCGAGGATGCCATTGGCAATGATCGCGAAGAGGAGCAGCGTAAAGACGACCACAAGCCAGCGCCCGCGATACAGTCGGAAGGGAAGCGCCTGCTTCCCGGTGACGCGCGCAAAGCTGTTGCTCAAGGTTGCGCGCAACCGGTGCAAGGCGTTCTTCATAGAGGTCATCCCGCCGCCTCCAGCCTCCCGTTCGTGTGTGATCCCGTACCGAGGAGTCGCCCGCTTCTCATGAAGGAGGATATGCAATCGCTAGGGCGCTGGGGGGCCGGGCGAGGCCGACAGGCGGACGATTGCGCGTTCAATCTCATCCAGTATCACTGTAATCTGGAACGGCTTCTGAACCACCGCGATTGCGGCGTCGGCGAGCAGTTGATGGAGCGCGGGCGAGAACGACGGGAGGTTCGCGGTGACGAAGATGAAGGCGTGACGATGCGCCAGTTGAGGATCCGCCATGACGGCCTGGAGCAGCTCCTCGCCATTCATACGCGGCATCTTGTAGTCCAGCAGCACAATCAGCGGGCGCGGGCTGGTGCGAAGCTGATCGAGGCCAAACACGCCATCGGCGGCATCGCTGACTGTATAACCTTCAAATTGCAGCACGTCTCGCAGCATTGTCCGAATATCAGGCTCGTCATCCACGACGAGAATTTGCCAGTCAGACGCCTTCGTGGATCCCGCGCTCATGCCTGGGGATGGAGCGCCCGAAAGTTCGGGGTCGCTGTTACTGACAGGCAAAGGGGACACCGAGTGGTCGATGATCACTTCGGATTGCATCGATTCGGTGACCGCGGATATGATGCTCATCAGCGTTCTCGCCATGACGAGACCTCTTGCCGTGTCGTTTAGAGTCGATCTGGGTCGATCTGGCCATAGAAACGGGGCATCATGCTCCCGCCATGCGCCGCGTCAAATAGCGCTCTTGCCTGTGTGGCGACGCCCATGGCCGAAACTACGGTGAGTCTATCATGGCCACATAAGACATAACATCGGCAATAGTACCGGATTTCAGGCTGATTGTGGCGCTATGAAATGCGCGCCACATAGGCTTCCTGGGGTGCGCGCATATGCTACCTTTCACATGAAACGCAGTGCAATGATCGAGACAGACTCCTCACGCAAGCCAGACTCAGGCCAAACGCGCGGGCGCATGGAGCACGGTGGAAGCTGGCTCTCGGCCTATGGCTAGGCCTGAGCGCGCCATCAGGTAAGTCCGAAACACCCTCCACAAACTCTCCTTCAGAGTTAGGACTTGTGCGGCTATACGGGTTACTCTGGTGGCGTACATTTACACATCATGCGCCATGGCTGCCAGCGTAGCGACGAGTATTAGAAGAGTACTTCAGGCGGTCGGGGCATTCGCATCCAGAGCGTATCCAGGCGTATCCAGAGCGTATCCAGAGCACAGGGAGAAGTGGTCTCATGATTACAACAGTCACCCCACGCAGTACTGAGACGCAGACGTATACCTGGGATCGGGACTTGTCGTCAAAGACGGCGAGCTATGCCGCTGGTAAAGCGCTCCGTGCGAGAACCCCCCGCACCAGCCATGCCGAATGGGCGCCAGGCGCCAAACGCTCCGATCCGATCAGCCTCCTGCAAGAAGAAAACAGGTCCCGATTGAAGCAGTTGGTGCCTATCCGATTTGGGCGGATGGCGTTATCGCCCTTTGCGTTCTATCGAGGAGCCGCCAATATCATGGCGAATGATCTGGCGACAACTCCCACCTCAGGCATCATGGCGCACCTCTGCGGTGATGCGCATATCTGCAACTTCGGCGCATACGCCGCTCCGGATCGTCGGCTGGTCTTCGATGTGAACGACTTTGATGAGACCCACGTCGGACCATGGGAATGGGATCTCAAGCGGCTGGCTGTCAGTGTTGCCCTGGTCGGTCGGCAGAACAGCTACAGCAGCGCAATATGCAGGCAGGCTGTGCTAAAGTGCGTTCAGAGCTATCGCGAGAGTATGCAACGGTTCGCGCAGATGACGCACCTTCAGGTATGGTATGCCCGCATCGAGATAGAGACACTCCTCGCGATGGCGCGTAACGCCGGTATACGCAGGCATGCGGAAGCGCGGATCGAAAGGCGTGTGAAAAGAGCCGAGGCGCAGGCAGTCAGGCATACAAACCTGGACACCTTTCCGAAGCTGGCCGAAGAAGTCGATAGACGATTCCGCATCAAGGATGAGCCGCCTCTCATCTCACATTTCGATCCATTGGACCCCGATCTGGAGAGCCTGGACGCAGACCAGTGGCATACCTTTGTCCGAGAATACCTGGCGTCCCTGCCAGACGAGCTGCGCATGCTGGTCAACCGCTATCGCGTCGTTGACCTCGCCCAGAAGGTCGTGGGGGTGGGGAGCGTCGGCACGCGCTGCGCCGTCGTCCTGGCATTAGGCGGAGCGGAGGGTGACGATCCACTGTTCATACAGATCAAGGAGGCGTCCGCCTCGGTACTCGAGCCTTATCTGGGGGCAAGTCCATATCCGAACCATGGACAACGGGTGGTCGTGGGTCAGCGTTTGATGCAGGCAGCCAGCGACATCCTTTTGGGCTGGTCGACGATGGATGGGCGAGACTATTATTCGCGGCAGTTGCGGGATATGAAATTCTCGGCGGAGATCGAGACGATGCACCCCAAAATGTATGTCCTCTACGTTGGGTTATGTGGCGCAACCCTGGCGCGGGCGCATGCACGGACAAGTGATCCCGCACGAATCAGTGGATATCTGGGGCGCCGAGACACCTTCGACCAGGCCATCGCCACATTTGCCGAAGCGTATGCTGACCAGACCGAACGTGACCACGCGCGTCTCCTCGCGGCTATAAAGGATGGGCGCATCAAGGCGCAAACCGGCGTGTAGTCTCCACACCGTGCGTTGAGCGGGATACGCTCGGTGGAGATGGTCATGGCATTCCGCACAGGCGGCGTGGCAACCATCAGCCTGAGCCTACTGCGTTGTGTCGCCTGAGGTGGATATTTGAGATCCCCGTCCGATTAGGCTTCTGAGTGCGCGATTGACCGCTTCTGAATTCGGAAAGTAGGCGCGCACATCGGGATCCAGCACCACGGTTCCGGGGCGAGGCGTCACGTCACGCACCTCCGTCGTGCCATCACTGTGATGGATGACCATGGTATAACCATCGCGCATGGCCATCGCATGCTTGCCACGTACGCCCTGTGAAAAATCATACTCAGGGGCTATGCCTACGTCCTCCCTATCCTCCCTCTCGTTCTCATCGCCATTGTCATTGTCGTCTGGTCGGTCCTGTGCTCCCTGACCGCTAGCTCTCTGTTTGCTCATAGGTTCTCCGCTCTGCTCTGGTTGCTGGTCAGCAACTAATGATGCGAATGGTCTCGTCACGTTCGGTGTAGACGACGACGAGGAGACGTCCGCTGCTGGATTCTCCAATATCCACGAAACGATCCTCCTCATCTGAATGTGTCTCATCAACAATGGTGAGTGAGAGAGGATCCGCAAAGACAGTTGCCGCTTCATCAAAACTGACACCGTGCTTTTGCTCGTTCAGGAGCGCTTTGGACTCGTCCCACTCAAATCTCGTGCCCATACTACCCCGTTTCGTGCTCGCGGGACGACCGCTACACCGCTACAGCGTAGCACAGAAATCTTGATAAGGAATGGTGCGTACAGGCGCAACTGACTCCGCAGGCTATTTGCTATACGGCCAACGTTTCACGTGAAACGGCAATTGACATATACAGAGTACCCTAATAGCTTGCCCTTGACGAACCTCATCCGCTACAATGACGCGCGAGGGCGGCGCGTATTCTGAGCCTCCCGCCTGCTCGCGGAAGGACAAACTTTCTCCGATGATTCAAGACTGGCAAGAGCGTCTGCGTGCCTTCTGGAGCGCGAGCCGCCGCAATCAGATAGCCGTTCTCATATCAGGTGTCGTACTCGTTGCGTTGATCGTGGGCAGCATCTCGCTCCTCACAAATCGCGGTGGCGCATCGGCTAACGGGGTTGCCCAGGCGACCGCGACATCGCACCCGCAGACCACCACGCCCGCTGGCCCCACACCGAACACTGGGCCAACGGCTACACCGCTTCCGACGAAACCCGTCAGTCTGGCGGTCGTTGGGGGTACCGAGGCTGGCTTCACCGCCGTCTTTGGCAAACCCACGAGCACGGGTGTTGATAGTGGCAACAACCTGCCAACCGTGGACTACAAGGGGGGCGGGCCAATCGGCGGCATTACCATCGAGCTGGATAGTACCAAGAGCTATGTAGTCGGCGTGGTCCTCACCCCACCACAGAACACGCCGTTCGACTCGACGAGCGTACAGGTGATTTCGCCGCACTTCGCGCCGCCCGACGCGACTTACGATTCCGCTGCGCCCATCACCAATGGCTCCAACGAGGAGGTAGGCATCTTCCAGCTTGGCCACAGCGCACTGCTGGCCAATACCATCCCGGAGAGCGCCTTTACCGACACCCAGGGTCAGCCAGTCACCGCCGGAACATTCTCCGTCGAGATTTACTACATCGAAGGGGGTGGCGGAAAACTGGCCTACGCCATCACCTTGCGTCTAGGGGATCAGCCCGCCAGCCCGTCAGCGTAATAACTTAGCGATGGCCTACGGTACTGGCCGGAGCGTATGAAGCAGGTCCGCCTCGGCGAGTAGCCCGCGCAGGCGCACACGCTCGCCCTCATTGAGCGGCGGCAGCGGACGGCGTGGCGCGCCACCGTAGTGCGCCACGAATTCGAGCGCGGCCTTGAGGCCCGCAACCCCAAAGCCCGACGTGATGGCGGCGTTGACAGGGATCAGCCGCGCCTGGAGCGCGCGCGCCTCCTCCAGTTTGCCCGTCTGCCAGAGGTCAACCAGTCGCAGGCATTCGCGGGGGGCGATATTGGCAAGCGCCGCGATGGCCCCCCGCGCGCCAACCGCCAGCGCTGGCAAGAGAAAACCGGCGCTGCCCGCCAGCACGACAAAGCCCTCGCGCGCCTCGGCAACCACTTGCGCCATCTTGGCGACATTGCCCGAGCTATCCTTGAGACCAATGATGTTGGGATGCGCCGAGAGAGCGATCACCGTTTCGGCGTCCAGATCAATACCAGCCGCGTTGGCAGGCATGTTGTAGATCATCACGGGAAGTGGGCTGCCATCGGCTACCGCCAGATAGTGCGCCCGCAGGGTGAAGCCATCCATCCTTGGGCGATAGTGGTGCGGTGGCAGCACCAGCGCCACATCAGCGCCAGCCTCCGCCGCCAGATGGCACAACGCGAGCGTGGCCCGCGTCGAGTTGTCGCCAACCCCCGCCAGCACCTGCGCCTCCGCGCCCATCTCTTCGCGCACCGTCGCGATCACCCGTCGCCGCTCGTCTGGGTCGAGGTGTACCGCCTCGCCATTCGAGCCAAGCGCGACGATATTGGCGATCCCCGCCGCCTTCAGTCGCTTCAGATGTTCGCGCAGTGTCGCCAGATCGAGGTCTTCGTCTTCGTCGAAGAACGTCGGAACCGGAGGATAGATGCCAGCGATGGTTGGTGATGTGTTCATCTCGTCCCTACCTCTTTTTGCCGCCGCTCTTGCCCGCACTCTTCGTTGCGGACTTCTTATCAGCGGACGCCTTGCTACCGGTCTTCTCGGCTTTCCCAGCGGCCTCGGCTTTCTTGCCGTTGCTGGCAGCCTTGGCCTTCGCGTTCATCGTCGCCGGGCGTGCCAGCACAGCGGGATCGTTGCCGATAATCGTCAGGAAGCGAATCGCCTGCCGGATCAGATGGTAGAAGTTGGGCACATGATATTTCTCGTTGGGCGCGTGGATGTTGTCATCGGGCAGGCCCGTGCCCATAAAGATGACCGGCACATGTAGCTCGCTATCGAAGAGCGCGCCAACTGGAATCGAGCCGCCCTCACGCTCGAAAACCGGCGGGCGTCCCCACTCCTGCTCGAGCGCCTGCTCCGCCGCGCGGATATAGACGCTATCGAGCGGCACCAGCACGCCACGACCGCCATGCACATCATGCACCGTCATCTTGACGCCCGGCGGGCATAGCTCGGCGACGCGCTTCTTCAGCAGGCCAAGCACCTCATCGGGATCGAGTTCGGGGGGCAGCCGCAGGCTTACCTTCGCTTTAGCCGTCGCCGGGATAACCGTCTTCGCGCCCTCGCCAACGAATCCGCCAA
This sequence comes from uncultured Chloroflexia bacterium, assembly GCA_963718915.1. GTDB lineage: Bacteria > Chloroflexota > Ktedonobacteria > Ktedonobacterales > JADMIN01 > DAHUXT01. The sequence continues at coordinate 305,795 of CAVRAI010000003.1, forward strand.
CGATGCCATGTACCTCCAGCGTCGGGCGGAATCCGAGCCGCTCGGTGGGTTCGTAGTCCTGCTCGCCGGGCAACACCTTCACGCCCATATCATGCTTGAGCTGGGCCGAGACATCCACCGGGTTGCGCTTCCAGAGCGCGCGCTCGTCATCGCTGATTGGTTTCAGCTTTTTGTAGAGCTGAGGAATGGTGATGTGGCCGTCGCGGCCCTTCAACTCCGCAAGCACAATCGCCAGCGCGTGGATGGGATTGGGGGCAACGCCCCCATAGGCGCCGGAGTGCAGATCCTGCTTTGCGCCACGCGCCTCGATCTCGGTGTAGACGATGCCGCGCAGGCCGTAGACGAGCGAGGGCACGCCCGGCGCGGGCATGCCAGTATCGGCGACCAGCGCCACGTCGCAGGCAAGCTCTTTGGGATGCGCGCGCACATACGCCTCGATGGCCTCGCCGCCGTACTCTTCCTCGCCCTCGATCAGCACCTTCAGATTGACCGGGAACGTGCCGCCGCTGGTGCGCGAGAGCGACTCCAGCGCCTTGACGAGGCCGAGCATCTGCCCCTTGTCGTCCACCGCGCCGCGCGCATAGAGGTTGTCGTCGCGCACCTCCGGCTCGAAGGGCTCGCTCTTCCACTCATCTATTGGGTCAACCGGCTGCACATCGTAGTGGCCGTAGACCAGCACCGTCGGCTTCTCGGGCGCCGCCAGCCACTCGCCATAGACAAGCGGATGGCCCGCCGTCTTGATGACCTTGACCTTCTTCAGCCCAATGACGTTGAGCTGATCCGCCACAAACTGGGCCGCCCGCTGCACATCTTTCGCGTGTTCGGGCAGTGTGCTGATGCTTGGGATGCGCAAGAGCGCCTTGAGGTCGTCGAGAAATGCGTCACGATGCTCGTCCGCGTAGGCGAGCGCTGCGTCAGGTACTTTCATTCCCGTTTCCACCTTCCCCACTTCTACCGATACAGCCGACGCCCCACAAGCATCGGGCGCACTGTGCCATGGCGAGTATGCGCCAGAACGGCCCGCGGCGCATGGCCAGCCCATTCCTTTTATCGTAACAGCAGGGGTGCGGGCTGTCCAGCAGGAAACCCTACCTTTTACACGTGAAACAGTGACCCAATGCCACGTAAGACGGATACGGCAGCTTGACAGGGGCATACGACGTTGGCTATAGTGTCGGCAACGGTCAGCCGATGCTGGCCGCTCCGTTGGGAGGAGTACGCGCAGCAGCGCCGCATAGAGAGTGGGATCGCGTGAGGCAGGTCACGCGGCTGAAAGTCCCGCCAGCGCCGATACGCGGAAGGTCGCCCAGCGAGAACAATGACTGAAGAAAGCCCACCAGGTGGGCGAGTAGATCAGTCCGGGAAAGCCCGTTACAGCGATGCCCTGATTCAGCGCGCATATCGTGCGCCCGTCGGGGAAATAAGCGCGTCGGAGCGGCAACGTCCCGGCGTATTCGAGGTGGTACCGCGGAAGGCCGCGTGCGGATTCCCTGAAGCTTCGGCGACGGAGCATCAGTGGCATATCTGACGAGCTCGCCCTTTCGTCCTCGCGGAGGACGGAGTGGGCGTTTTTTGTTGCCCGTTTTCAGGGCTACATGCCCCGCCGCGCATCCCACCAGAAGGAGAACCGCCATGACCATGGCACAATCACTGGCAAAGGCCTATGACTCCAACACCGTGGAGCCGCGCCTGAGCGAGCGCTGGCAGCGCGAGGGCATCTATCAGTTCGACCGCGCCAGCGATCAGCCCGTCTACGCCATCGACACGCCGCCCGCCACCGTCTCTGGTCACCTGCACCTGGGCCACGCCTATTCATACACCCACCCCGATATCATCGCGCGGTTCTGGCGGATGAACGGCTACAACGTCTTCTACCCGATGGGCTTTGACGACAATGGGCTGCCCACCGAGCGGCTGGTGGAGAAGCGGCTGGGCATCACGGCGTCCGCGGTGGGGCGCCAGACGTTCATCGAGCGCTGCCTGGAGGTGGGCATCGAGGCCGAAGAGGAATACCGGACACTGTGGCAGCGGCTGGGTCTCTCGATTGACTGGCGCTTCAGCTATCGCTCAATCGACACGCTCTCGCGCCGTACGTCACAGCAGTCTTTTCTCGACCTCTACCGCAAGGGCCTGGCTTATCAGCAGGAGGCGCCGACCATCTGGTGTCCCCTATGCCAGACGGCTATTGCGCAGGCCGAGCTGGAGGATATCGCGGGGTTGACAACGTTCTATACGCTGGCGTTTGCGCTGCCCGACGGCGCGACACTGCCAATTGCGACAACGCGCCCAGAGCTATTGCCCGCGTGCGTGGCCGTCTTCGTACACCCCGACGACGAACGCTATGCCAGCTTCATCGGCTCCGAGGCGCAGGTTCCGCTGATGGATCGCACCGTGCCCGTGCTGGCTGACCCGCTCGCTCGTCCGGAAATTGGCACGGGCGCAGTGATGTGTTGCACCTTCGGCGATCCGACCGATGTCACCTGGTGGCGCACACACCAGTTGCCACTACGGATGATACTGGGCCGCGATGGCCGCCTGACAGCCGATGCGGACGACCTGGCGGGGCTGACCCCCAGTGAGGCGCGCGCGCATATCATCGAACAGTTACGGGCGTCGGGCGCGCTGCTGGGCGCGGAGGAGCACGCCCAGTCGGTGCGTGTCCACGAACGCTGCGATACCCCGGTCGAGTATCTGGTGACGCGGCAGTGGTTCATTCGCGTGCTCGATCACAAAGAGCGGCTACTGGCGGCGGGAGAGCAGATTCGCTGGCATCCGGCGCAGATGGCGGCGCGCTATCGCGAGTGGGTCGAGAATCTCAAATGGGACTGGTGCATCTCGCGCCAGCGCTACTTTGGCGTGCCCTTCCCATTGTGGCGCTGCGACGCCTGTGGCGCGATTCTTCTAGCCGATGACGCCGACCTGCCGATTGATCCAACAGACGACACAGCCCAGATCAGCCTGCGCATGTGGTAGCGAGAGCTTCACGCCTGAGCGCGACGTGATGGATACCTGGGCGACATCCTCGATGTCGCCGCAGATCGTCGGCCAGTGGCTGTCCGACCCGGCGCTTTACCAGCAGGTGTTCCCGCTCACGCTCCGTCCGCAGGCGCACGAGATCATCCGCACCTGGGCGTTCTACACCATCGTCAAGTCACTCTACATGTTCGACACCCTCCCCTGGCATGAGGTCGCCATCTCCGGCTGGGGGCTGGCGCCGGAGGGCGCGGGCAAGATCAGCAAGAGTCGCGGTGGCGGGCCGATGACACCGGAAGCGATGATCGGCAAATACTCGGCCGATGCGGTGCGCTACTGGGCGGCGAGCACCGGCTTTGGCAAAGACACGATTATCAGTGAAGACCGCATTCAGGCCGGCGCGAAACTCGCGACCAAGCTCTGGAATGTGGCGCGGCTCAGCGAGCGCGTGCTGGCAAGCTATTCACCATCCGGGACAACGCCAGTGCTTGCGCCAACAGATCGCTGGCTGCTGGCGCGGCTGCGGCGGCTGGTCGAGCGCGTGACGACGCTTCTCATTGAGTACGACTACGCCACAGCCAAAGCGGAGATCGAGAGCTTCTTCTGGGCAACGCTCGCCGATAACTATCTGGAGCTTGCCAAGATGCGGCTCTACGATGCGGCTGATCCGCTGGCCGAAGGCGCGCGCTATGCCCTGCGCGCCACGCTGCTGACCGTGCTCAAGCTGTTCGCGCCGTTCCTGCCCTACGTCACCGAGGAGATCTATACGACGCTCTTCACGGACGAGGTCGGCTCGATTCACCGCTCCGCCTGGCCAACGCCGGATTCGGTGCCCGCAGGTGATGGAGACGATGATGCGATGATGGCAGCGGGCGACATGATGGTGGCGATTGCGACGGCGGTGCGCCGCTACAAGAGCGAGCATGGCCTCTCGCTGGGCCGCGAGCTGGCGCGACTTCAGATTGCAGTCGAGGACCACACGCTGGCGGAGTCATTACGGGCGAGCCTCATCGACCTGCGCAGCGTGACCCGCGCCACGACGGCTGAGGTGAGTGACCAACTCGATCCATCGTTGCATGCATTAATGGCTGAGGGTACAGTGCGTATTGCCATCGAGCCGTGAGCCAGTGTTTCACGTGAAACGTTGGGGGCCAACGCTGCTAGGAGGAACGCTGGCCCCAGGCGACGTAGAACGGGGCGACGCAGCGCGCCTTCGGCTGGTTCACATACGCCTGCGCCGCCACACACATGTTCTGAAACTCTTCCCTGGTGGCGATCCCCATGGACGCGATCACGCCTTCCAGGGCGCGTATGCCTGAGAAGAAGTCGGCCTCCATCATCTTGCCAACGCGCTCGCCCCATCCGCCTAGCGGGATAGCCAGGTCGCGCGTGCCGACCTGCGTCAGGCGCGCCCGCTGGAGTAGCTCGCCGACGTGGCGCCCAAAGTTGGCGTCTATGCCACGCCGCTGCAGCATCTCGGTACCCCATGCCAGCAGCTGATCCAGGGCAGGGCCGCCGTGCTCTTCAGGGCCAGCCTCCACCAACTCGATCCAGCCGCCGGGGCGTGTCACACGCACCAGCTCGCGCACCACGAACTCCCAGCGGTCGGCGGGGATCGCCAGAAACATCAGCCGCATATGGGTGAAATCGAATGTGCTTTCGGGGAATGGCAGACCTTCGAGAACATTGGCGGGCGTAAAGGCGAAATCGCCCTGGCTACCGGCAGACGCTGTATCCGAACTTGAAGATGGCCGATTGATATCGACCCCCACAACCTGCGCCCTGGGAAACGTCTGCGCCATCTCGCGCGCCCACCGGCCAGTGCCACAGCCCACGTCGAGAATGGATCGCGGACTCTCCAGCGGCGCGGCGAAGTTGCCCCGAAAGGCGTGGCGTAACAGATAGTGTTGGAAGTCGAGGCGGTTGATCTCCTCGGAGTCCCGGGGCAGCGCATAGGGCACACCCACCGCGTGCTTGCGGCCACCAACAAAGCCATCCGTAGATATCCCCGACTGCTGTTGATCTCGCCGTCGCCTGCCAAACCATCGCATCGATAGTGTCCCCTTACTCACTAGCGCCACATCGAAAATATGCCGAAAACGAAGCTGTCGCAACGGCATTCAGGCGCTGATCCTCATTGTACGACGGCAGAATGCCTCGCGCTCAGCATGCGCCCCATCATGGAGTCAGTGCGGCAGTAGTGAGACGACCAGCGCGACCGCCGCCGCCGCCATTACGACGGTCGTCAGGATACCGAGGACGTTCGAGAGCCACTTGTTGGTGAAGTCGCCCATGATGGCGCGGTTGTTGGCGATCAGCAACAGCAGCACGAGCAGCGGCACGGCGACGATGCCGTTGATGACGGCGGTGTAGACGAGCGCGGCAATCGGATTGATGCCAAGGAAGTTGAGCGCCAGGCCAATCAGCGTCGCGGCGGCGATCACCGCATAGAATCCACGGGCGTGTCCAACTGGCTCCGAAAGCCCCTCGCGCCAGCCAAACGCCTCGGCGATGCCATAGGCCGCCGAACCCGCCAGCACGGGAATCGCCAGGAGACCAGTGCCGATGATGCCCAGCGCAAAGATGAGACCCGCCAGATCGCCCGCCAGCGGCCGGAGCGCCTCCGCCGCCTGAGCCGCCGTCGCGATGTTCCGCGTGCCATGAGCATGGAGTGTCAGGCCCGTTACCATCACGATGAACCAGAACGTCGCCGAGGCCGCCGTCATGCCCAGGGCGGTATCGAGCCGTAGCACGTGTATGGCGCGGCGCAGATGTCCCCGATGTCCCCCCGGCTTCACGGGCGCGGGTTTGCCGATGGCGGCCAGACGCTCCTTCTGCTCTTCGCGTTCGTGCTCCTCCTCGACCTCCTCGGCGGCCTGCCAGAAGAAGAGATACGGGCTAATCGTCGTTCCCAGCACGGCGATGGCCAACCCCAGAAACTCCGGCGTCAGTTGAATCGAGGGAACGAGCGTCGCCCGCAGCAGCGCGAGCCAGTCGGGATGAATCAGGATGCCCGTTACCAGATACGCCAGCAGTGAGAGGGTCAGCACCTTGAGGATACGGGCATAGTAGCGATAGGGGATGAAGATTTCCAGCAACAGGATACCTAGCGCGAAGATGATGAGGATCGCGCCAAAGGGAACGGCGGGCGCCAGCAGTTGGACCGAGGCGGCCATCGCGCCCAGGTCAGCGCCGACGTTGATCGTATTGGCGATGAAGAGCAGCAGCACCGCGCCAAAGAGCACCTGCCGATTGGAGTGGCGGCGCAGACAGCCAGCGATCCCGCGCCCCGTCACCAGGCCGATTCTGCCGCACATCTCCTGCACACAGATGACCAGCGGCAAGATGTAGAGCGCCATCCAGAGAAAGCCCGTGCCAAAGGCGGCGCCCACCTGCGAATACGTGCCAATACCCGACGGATCATCGTCAGATGCGCCGGTAATGAGGCCCGGCCCAGCGATGCGCAGCAATCGACTGGCGGAGCTTAATGGCTCAGGGCGTCCGCGATGGGGCAATCGGAGTCGTGGACGCGCGGGAGTCGGCGGAGGCGGTGTATCCGTGGAACGATCACGATCAGGGGTTTCGGTCATCTTCAGTGTATCTCCTGCGGGAGGCAGCGACTGTACCGCCCCTCGCAGTGTACACGAACCAGGCCAGCCTAGCTAGCCATCAGTTTTTTCGCGCTAGCATCAATGTTTCACGTGAAACTGGCGCACGCAATCAGCGCTGCAGCCAGAAGAAGAGGTTGTTCCATCCAACGGCTATGAAGAACGGATCGATGCCCAGTCCGGTCACAATGTTTTCCGCCCCACCGAAGAGCACTGCACTCGCCTGAGGCACGAAGAAGAGCAGTGCGAAGAGCAGCACGAAGGCATACATCGAGACCGTCATCGCCAGTTTGGCAAACTCGCGTGGCAGCCACGGCATAATGACCCCGAATCCGTCGAGCGGTGGGACTGGAATCAGATTCAGCACAATTGCTATTGCCTGGAAAAGCGCCAGTACCCCAATTGCGCCCAGTAACGCGCTGTGTCCCTGAACCGGGACGACGCGCGAGAGCAGCGCAAGACCCAGCAGGAAGAGGAGGTTGCCCAGCGGCCCAGCCAGCGAGATCGCGCTCTGCCAGGCGCGGTTGCGAATCAGGTCGCGCCGCAGGTAGACCGCGCCGCCGGGGAGCGCAAACCCGCCCATCAAGATGAAGATGACCGGCAGTATGATACTCATAAACAGATTCGTATAGTGGAGCGGATTGAAACTGAGATAACGGAGTGTTCCAGGGCTGGTATCGCCGCCAAGCACCGCCGTCACCGCGTGGCCAAATTCATGGAGGCAGAGGCTGAAGATCCAGCCCACCAGCACGAAACCCACCGTCCCCAGCGCTGTGGTACTCGGCGAATCCTGCCAGAGGATCCAGCCGAAAAAGCCAAAGACGAGCAAGAAGCCAGCGACGATGCTCCAGTTGATACTGCGCAGGATGAGCTGGCTAACCGAACTGGCGCGGCCTCTATTCGCGCCAGGATAGTACGGACTCTGGCGAGGATTACCAATCACGACCGGCCCCCTTCTCCGACGCCCGCTGCCGCTGGTGGCAGAGGCCATAGTATGCGTTGGTCGCTCTGTATTGATGCGCGATCAACGGCGGAACACGCGACGGATGATCCGGTCGAGCGGCATAACGTCGTCAGTGCCCAGAAAGTGTGAGATACCAAAGTATACGCCCGTCGCCACGATAATGGCTACCGCCAGTCGGATGATGATATACACCGACGTAATACCGGGCCGCGCCACGCTCGTGGGCAGCACCAGTTCACCCAGGTCATAGATCAGCAGCGCCGTCAGCGCCATCACGACACTCGCGCCGATCACATTGACCAGGAAGACGCCGATGCGCTTGAGGTCCAGCCCGGCGAGCCGCGGCCGCAGCAAGAGCAGCAGCACCAGCGCCTCGCCCAGCCATGCCAGCGACGAGGCCAGCGCCAGCCCGTTCGCGCCCATTGGGGCGAGCAACACGACACTCAGGCCAATACTGAACATGAACTGATAGATGCTCACCTGCGTCGGGGTGCGGGTATCCTGCAAGGCATAGAAGCTGCGCGTGAGAATCTCGACGAGCGAGAGGCCGGTCAGGCCGATGCCAAAGAAGATCAGCGGCCCGGTGAAGTATGGCAACTGGTCGAGCGAGAAGTCACCATGTCCAAGAATCACACGGCAGATCGGCTCCGCCAGAATCATCATGCCAAAGGCCGAGGGGACCGCGAGGAAGATGATGCCCTTCACAGTGCGCGTAATCGTGTCGCGTAGCCGTGTCCACTCGCCCGAGGAGACCAGCGCCGCCAGCGTCGGGAACGCCGCCTGCGAGACCGCCATGCCAAAGATGCCATTCGGCAGCATGATGAGCGCGAAGGCCGTCACATAGCCGTAGGTCACCCCATTGATGTTGAGGGTACCAAGCAGATTCCGGTTGACAAATACCGAGAGGTAGAGAATGACGGCATTGAGCAGGCGTGGCGCCATCAAGCGGAACATCTCGCGAATGCCCGGGTTGAAGATGTCAAAGGAGAACGTGTACTGCATCTTTGCGCGTGTCAGCCCCGGAACCTGGATGACGAACTGGAGCAGCGCGCCCAGCACGACACCCCACGCTGGCCCGGCGATGCCCAGATGGCCTCCGAAGATGTGGGTTGTCTCATCCACTCTGGTCGCGAGAATGCCCAGGATCAGGCACACCGTATAGATCACCTGGCCGAGCGCGGGCAGCACAAATGACTGGCGCGCCTGCAAGATGGCAATGGTAATCGTCGCGCCGCCAAGGAAGATCGGCTGAAGCAGCATGATGCGGGTTAGCTCGATCAGGGTCTCAGGCTCGCTCGTATTTTTGAACATAATCTCTGGCAGTGTCAGATCCAGAAACTGCCGCGTGAAGATGATTCCGAGGATGGCGAGGATGACGAGCGCCGCTATGATGATATTGAGCGCCGAACTGGCGATATGCCAAGCGGCCTTGCGGTCGCGCTTCTCGACGAGGTAGCTGGTGAAGACCGGGATAAAAGCCGAGGCCAGCGCGCCACCCGCGACGATAGTAAACAGCATATCGGGGAACGCGAAGGCATTGGTGAATGCGTCGGCGTTGAGCGTGTCCGCCCTGGAGCCGAAGACGCTGGCGAAGAGTGAGGTGCGCAGGAGGCCCAGCACACGGCTCAGCATCAGCGCGCTGGTGACGATAATAGTCGCGCGGGCAAGGTTGCCGGAGCTGAGCGCGCGCATCTGGATCGACGGTTGATCGTCAACCTCTGAATCGGCTTCCTCAGGAATAGGGGCGGAGCCGATGGAGCCTTTCGCGGCGGGCGCGCTCAGCCCCGCGCTCCAGATGGATTGTCCCGGTTGCAATGGCACCGCCGCGGGAACCTTCCCGGTGCCGGTGTTCATAAGCGTCTCGATGCTCGTTCCAGGATACGAGCGCTCGATCATCGATTCCAGTTCCCAGAGCGGGTTGGGGGCCTTGGAGAGCCGGTTGGGGAGATCTCACAGCGGGGTAGAGACCGCTTGGGCGCTCCCACGGCGGATCGACATCCGGTTCATGGTCAGAACCACCAGAACCGCCAGAACCGCCAGAACCGCGAGCCGTCTTACTGCGATCCTGCTGCTGCGCGCCGCCGGAATCTCTCGGATCCATCCGCTGCCTGCGCCAGTCTTGCTGCGAATCCACAGTTCCCGCCTTCCACTTTCCTCTGCCTCGCCACTGCCTCGCCGACGCCGCCAACGGCCTCAACTTGCCCACCTGGCTCTACTCACTGGCCATTCTATCATTGGCTGGCGGGCACAACAACGCCTCTGGGCCTTCTGCGTGCAGGGGAACGGCGAGCAGCAGGTAGCGGGAAGTCAATCGGTATCCCCAAGAGTATAACGGGTGGGTGGGGCGCTGGTTGCGGCGAGGGAGTGAATCCGGTCACAGGCAGGATCCAAATGATACCCTTGCGTTGCCTTGTTTCGTATTCGATAGTACAGGATGGCGGCGCGATGGCGGGCATCGGTGCGCCGCATAGCGCATGATCGCCACGTTACCGGGGCTGGCATGCAAACTGCGATTGAGGGGCTGCGCAGGAGGAAGATTTCCAGACGACAGTTCTGGCCCCAGCGTCGATACGTTGATACCATTGATACCATTGATATCATTGATACCGTTGATTATCGCGCATAGCTATGTGGCCTGGAGAACAGTGGAGAACATATGAGCCGACATGAGGACTACGCATACGAGGACGAACAGGGCGAGCACACTGGCGCCAAACTGCTCCGTGAGGTTCTCGAAGTCGCGATTCTTACGCTTCTCTTCTTTGGGGTGGTACGGCTGCTCGTACAGAACTATCGCGTGGACGGCCCCAGTATGCAGCGAACCCTCTATACCAATGAATACATTCTGGTGGATAAGGCGACCTACTATTTTCACTCACCCGAACGCGGCGATGTCATTGTCTTCGAGTATCCGCTCGATACTAGCAAGAACTTCGTCAAGCGGGTCATCGGCGTTCCTGGGGACACCGTGGCCATCGATACCAACGGCACGGTCAGCGTGAATGGCAAGCCCCTGACTGAGCCGTATGTATACCAGCAGTTGTGCCCCTGTGATACGAAATCCATCACGCTGCACGCGGACCAGTATTTCGTGCTTGGGGATCACCGTGGCGATAGCGATGACTCACGTGACTGGGGGCCTGTGCCACGCAAAGATATCATCGGCAAGGCGGCGCTCGTCTACTGGCCGCTCCCGGACGTCCATCTGCTCCACGACTGGTCGGGCATCTTCACCAATATCCCCCCAAAGCCATAGCCAACGCGCGCGCGATCACCTGTGATATGCGGCAGGCGAAGTGGATGATGGCCGCCTAACCTGCCGCGTATGGGAAATGTTTCACGTCAACTACCCCATGGGTAAACCCAGGGGCTTGCAGCTAGCCCGGAACGACAAAGCCGCCGCGTCTGGCCGATTGACGGCGGCCCGGCAGAACCGAAGCCCTGCCGCGTGTGCCTCATTGGAGGCTGTACGTCAAACATTTTACCCCGGCAACGATTCCTGCCGGGAACCCGCGAATGTTCAGTTGGGGAGGTGCGAGGAACCTTGTGCAAACCGTTCGCTCCGCCAAAGCGGAGTGCCTAAGCACACAGGCAGTATACCACAACAAGCGGGAGTGCGGCGCTTACCCCTCACCGGAAGATAGGGCCTCCGCGCCGGAGAAAGGGTGAAACGCGCCCGCGCATCGCGCTACGTTTTGGCGACCGGCGCGCGCCCCATCGCTCGGTCGCGCAGCAGTGTGTAGAGCGCCAACGCCCCACCTACCAGCAGCGCCAGCAGCCCGCCAGCGCCAACCTGGAATGGCTCAGCCTTTGTCTGGAGGAAGAGAATGGCCGCCGCATTGAGGAATGCCAGACTGTAGAAGAAGAAGGCCAGCGTCAGGCCAGCGATGCGCCCCGCGACCCGGAAGATGTGCAGCGTATTGAGAATCACCTGGCCATCATGCTCCACCACCGCAACCGAGACAATGACGGCGCCAATCGCCAGCGCGCCCAGCAGCAGCACGACGCCAAGCATCGGCAAGTTTGTCAGGCTGGCGTGTGAGAAGGGATTGAAGAGATCCACAATCTGCGCCTGCGAGTCGCGGGCGGAAATCTGCAGGTAGCTGAGAATGTTCTCCGAGAAGAACCCGATGCTGAAGGCAGGGATGAGCCAGATGAGCGGGCTGAGCACCAGACGGAGCGAGAGGAGCGTTTGGTCGAACGCTTCCCACAGAATGCGGCGAATCGTCGCGCCAAAGCGCTCCTCGCCTGCGGTGGAGACAGTGGAGGCGGAGAGGGTGAGCGCGCCGACGATCACCAGCAACAGCAATGAGATGGCCATCGCGAGCACCGCGATCCCCACATCGAGCACCTCCAGCCGATTCAGCCCGTTAGTGAGATGGAGGCCAAAGAGTTGATTGAAGTCCACGGCGACATACGGCTTCTGATTGCTCCCCAGCCCGAGGCCGACCAGGCTCAAGACACTGCGCTGCCCCAGGGTATCCAGCAGGAACGCGGCGATGAAGAAGAGGATGGCGAGGCCGCCAAAATCTGAGGCGAACGCGCGATACGAGATCGGCGACATCCGCGACGGCTGTGCGCCGGGTCTGTCCACATGGGGCCGACGACGATCAATGGCATCCACCACGAAGACGACGAGCAGCAGCAGGTTGATGATGATATACGTCCACGGGCTGCTGGTGAAGTTGCCCGGACGATGCCCTTCGGCATTGAAGAGCCGCTCACCCGCGTAGATGATTGCGAAGCCACTGGCGACAAAGATGTAGAGGATACGCGGCCAGGTGCGATTCTCGGAGATAGCGAGCTGCAAGAGCACCAGCAGCAGGCTGAAATAGATGTAGAGCGCAATCGGCTGGACATCATCATGCCCGCCAGTACGACCGGCATCGATACCGGTGATAAGAAAGGCGACATAGCCAAAAACAATGATGAGCGGCAGAAGGATATTCCCAGAGAGAAACCGTGGCAAGCGGGTGGGAGGCGCTGAAGAAGTGGACACCTGGAGTGCTCCTCTCAAAGGCTGGCCGACAAGCGGTGTGGCATCACACGTATTCACATTGTCGCGCGTGCGGGGGGAAGACACACTGCTCCCCTGACCGCGCCAAGTGTAACACAGGTTGCCAGAGAGTGCGCGTGGGGTTTCTCACATATTGGCAGGGAGGCGAATACTTCCAATTTCACAACCTGCGAGGGAATAGGTCACCAGGCTTTCCGCTTTTGCGAACTGTGCGTACAATTATTCTATCAGTGCCACAAGCAAAGGGCTGCGATTCCAGTTGAGCCAGAGACTGAGGAATACCATGTCAAACAGATCGTTGCTGATAGAGTCCGCTGCAACGCTGAAATACAATGAGGCCCTTGAGACGCTGCCCGAACATGTGCTGGCATTAATGGAAAGCAACGATCAAACACTATTGCCAGCATTAGCGAAAAACCAGCAGGCGACGCAAGCCATTGAGGCAGTGATTCAGAACCTCTACACACATCACACACTTCTCGACGGCGATGGTAGGGAGATGGATGATGTGCCCGATGAGAGTGTCCATCTCATTGTCACCTCTCCGCCCTACTGGACTCTAAAACAATATCCGCATTCTCAAGGTCAGCTTGGAGACATCCAGGCCTATGATGCCTTTCTGGAAGAGTTGGACAAGGTCTGGAGGCATTGTCTGCGTGTACTCGTACCGGGCGGGCGACTCATTGTTGTAGTCGGCGATGTCTGTCTCCCGAGGCGCCGCTACGGCAGGCATGTCGTCTTCCCTTTGCACGCAAGCATCCAGGAACACTGCCGCAAGATAGGGTTCGACAACCTCGCGCCAATTATCTGGCATAAGATCGCCAACGCGCAATTCGAAGTCGAGGGCAATTCAGGGTTCCTGGGGAAACCCTACGAGCCGAACGGCGTCATAAAGAATGACATTGAATACGTGCTCTTTCAAAGAAAACCGGGAGGGTATCGGAGTCCTTCGCATGTCGCCCGGATCTTGTCGCTGATTCCCAAGGAAGCTCACCAGGAGTGGTTTCAGCAAATATGGTCGATCCCAGGAGCATCCACTCGTCACCATCCCGCTCCATACCCTCTGCCGCTAGCTGAACGCCTTGTGCGAATGTTCTCCTTCGTTGGCGATACGGTCCTTGATCCATTCATGGGAACAGGGACAACAAACCTGGCTGCAGGCAAGTGGGGGCGAAACAGCATTGGCATTGAAATTGAGGCCGAGTATTTTGACATGGCCGCCCGACGCCTACGAACTCTCCAGGCATCACAACTTACCTTTACCGTTACCACTGCTTGAAGGATGATTGCGTGATTAGCCATCCACAAGATTACTCGCGCATCTTTCGTGATGCGGTTACATCATTTTGGCAGACCAGGCAGGCGCAAGGAGAAAAAGGGATACCCGATCAAGGAAACAGGAGCCAGGCCACGGGTGGTCGGCAAATGGATGGCTTCGCGGGAACAATCGGCGATTTGCTCGTGAATGCTGGGCTGAGCAGATCGCTAATCCACCATGCCAGGCAAATGGCAGCGACCCCACAGGAGCAGACTGGGGTAGAACTTCCCGGCTTCTATCGTGCAACAAAAAAGTGGGATATCGTGATCGCCACTGACGGGAACCTCCGCGCTGCAATCGAGTTAAAATCCCTCATTGGCCCCTCGTTCGGTAACAACTTCAATAACAGGGTTGAAGAAGCTGTTGGCAGCGCGGCGGATATCTGGCGAGCCTACCAGGAAGGTGTTTTTCGCCCTTCTCCTCAACCCTGGTTAGGATATCTATTCTTGATAGAGGATTCCATAACTTCGCAAAGACCTGTCAGAATCGCCGAACCCCATTTCCCTGTGCTCAACGAATTCCAATCCACAAGCTATACAGGTCGAGCCGAACTCCTCTGTTTAAAGTTGCTGAGAGAGCGGCAGTACAATGCCGTGAGTTTTCTTGTGTCAAACAAAGACCAGTCAGGTGCTGAGAGCAATTACACAGAACCCAACATTGAGCTTTCAGCTGAGGCATTCTTTGTCGGTTTGCTAAATCACCTCGGCTTGCCGCAAACCAACTCTTGATTCCGAAACTCGATTGGCGCGCATCTCACGATAGACGCCTGCCACCCACCAGAGGAGCCCGCCCGCCAGCAGCACCAGCAGCGGCTCGATGGGCGCACGGAAGCGAGGCGAGCCATAGAAGGCGACATTCTCGAGGATGGTCAGTCCGATGGTGAGGTAGACTGGCAGAAGGTGTCGCCATTTGCGCCGCCAGGTGACGACCAACCCCAGCGCCGCCAGCAGGAAAACCACGTACGACATCACCGGAAGCAGGCCGTCACGGACAAATATCGTTGAAGGACGGTCTGGATACTGCGCAAAGGGGTGCCCCTCATAGGCCGTGGCCCAAGGCGTCCACATGTGGACCAGATGTATCCAGAGCAGCGAACGGGTCTGCTCCGGATGCGCCTCGATCCAGTTCACCGTCCGTTGCGCGAGTGCCTGTTCGTCCGCCGCCGTATGGTCGTGAAAGTCGGAGTCGAGACTGGACGACAACGACCACAGCCCATAGAGAATATCGCCCGGGCGGTCCACCGTGTCGTTGTACGATCCCGCGAGGGTCTTGTAGACGTTCGACGGTGGCAGCGGTGAATGGGTCACGCGCGAGGCGTAGAGCGTCCATGGGAGCATGAGGGCGAAGGCCAGCACCGCAACCAGCGCCGCACTCACGACCACTCTGCGCCAGGGCGCCAGTTTGAAGAGGAGGGCGAGCAGAGCCCACAGCACGAGCAGACCCAGCAGCAGCGTTCCCGTCGGGCGGGCCAGCGCCGCCAGCGCAAGCGAGACACCGCAGAGCACGATCCATACTCGCCGCGAGTCGCGCTGCATCCGCATGAGGAAGAAGAGAAAGGCGGTCTGGAGGAAGATATAGAGGGACTCGGTGTAGAGCCAGCCATCCCAGATAAACATCCCAGCGTAGACGGCAGCGATGATGCCCGTCACCAGCGCGATGCGCCGTCCAAAGAGATCCTTCGCGATGAGGTAGACCAGCACGCACGTCCCCGACCCAAGAACGCAGCAGGCGAGGCGAGCATAGCGGGTGGCATCTCCCAATACCGCGTAGATCGCGGCCATGACCATAGGCCAGAGCGGCGGACGATAGACGGGGACATGCTGCTGGGGGAAGCAGTAACAGTGCTGGTGGACAAGGCTCCTGGCAAGCTCGTTGTAGATCACCGCGTCGAACATGGGCTGATAGCCAGCGGCAACCGTCTTGTTGAAAATGATCCGGACGATGAACGCGAGGCAGAAAACGACCGCCATTGGAATATACTCGCGCAACCTGGACCAACGCCATCGATGCGCGATCTGGGTCGCGCGGGCGCTGAGACGATGACGCTGAGCGTCAAGCCAACCGTGCATGCGCGCCTCCTGCCTCGCCACATGGCGAACCCGCGTGCATCGGGACAACCTCGCCGACAGCAGTTGCTGTCGCTATCCCCGGTATTCGGCGAAGGGCCGCACGCTGTAGCCGCTCGCGTCGGTGAGCGCCTCGACGACTGCCCGCGCGGTATCGAGCGAGGTCAGGCAGGGGATGCCGGTTTCGACGGCGGCGCGCCGGATGCGGAAGCCGTCCTGAATCTCGATGCCCGCGCGCTCCTGGCCCGTGCCGCCAGTGATGGTGTTGATAACGAGTTGTACCGTCCGGGTGCGAATCAGGCGAATGATCTGCGAGTCACCCTGCCCCGCGCCAGTCGATGTTGCCCCGCCCTGGCTGATGCGTGGCACGGCAGTCACTGGAAGACCTTCCTCTTCGAGCCGACGCGCCGTGCCCTCGGTTGCGTAGAAGCGATAGCCCAGTGTGTGCAGGTCGCGGATGATGGGCAACGCCTCATCTTTGTCGCGGTCGGCAATGGTGACAAAGGCAGCGCCGTCGTGTAGAGGCGCCTCGATCCCCGCAGCGATCAGCGCCTTGCGTAGCGCCGCGGGATACGTTTCGTCGATCCCCATCACCTCACCAGTGCTCTTCATCTCTGGGCCTAGCGCCATCTCCGCGTCGATAAGTTTGGACATCGAGAAGACAGGCCCCTTCACCGCAACCAGGGGCTGTTCCGGCCAGAGACCGTCAGGCAACCCACCATAGCCGAGCTGTGCCAAAGTCTTGCCGAGCGGTATCTGCGTCGCCAGATCCACCATCGGCACGCCCGTCACTTTGCTGAGGAAGGGCACAGTGCGCGAGGCGCGTGGGTTGACCTCCAGCACATAGACGTCGTCACCGGGCTTTCCATTCTGATCGGTGACGACGAACTGCGCATTCATCAGCCCGCGCACTCCGAGATTCAGTGCGATGTCCCGCGTGTACCGCGCTATCGCCGCCTTCGCATCAGCCGAGAGGTTCTGCGGAGGATAGACGGCGAAGCTATCGCCTGAGTGGACGCCCGCGCGCTCGATGTGCTCCATAATGCCAGGGATCAGCACATCCTGCCCGTCGCAGAGCGCATCCACCTCCACCTCGCGCCCCGTCAGATAGTGGTCAATAAGAATGGGGTGGCCGCTGAACTGCCTGGCAATTTCCGACACATAGGTTTCCAGCTTCTCTCGCGTGTGGATGATTTCCATCGCTCGCCCGCCCAGCACATACGATGGACGCACCAGCACGGGATAGCCAATCCTCTCAGCAACCTCAAGCGCCTCTTGCGCCGTTCGCACACCTTGCCCATGTGGGCGCGGCACGCCCAACTTCCCCATCAATTCATCGAAGCGTCGGCGATCCTCAGCTAGATCAATGCTGTCCACCGAGGTGCCCTGAATCGGCGCGCCCGCCGTCGCCAGCGCCTCCGCCAGCCCGATGGCCGTCTGGCCACCAAACTGCACCACCACCGGCGGCAACCCCTGCGTATCGTCCGCATCCGCGCCGTCCGCATTGGACGTATTCGCCTCATTGTAGAGAATCGCCAGCACGCTCTCCTCGTCGAGTGGCTCGAAGTAGAGCCGGTCAGACATGTCGAAATCGGTGCTGACCGTCTCGGGATTCGAGTTGACCATGATGCTGCGCACGCCCTCCGCGCGCAATGCCTGGGCGGCGCGTACCGAGCAGTAGTCGAACTCGATGCCCTGACCGATACGGATTGGCCCGCTCCCCAGCACCACAGCCTTCTTGCCTGGCAGCGCCTCTGCCTCATTCTCCTGCTCGTAGGTGGCATAGAAGTAGGGCGTCTGCGCGGCAAACTCGGCGGCGCAGGTATCCACCATCTTGTAGGTTGGCCGAATGCCCCAGCGCTCCCGTTGCGCGCGAATATCAGCGGCAGTGGTGGGCGCGCCCTGTTCCGCGGACGAGCGCAGGCGCGCAATCTGCGCGTCAGAGAAGCCCATCTGTTTGGCGGAGCGCAACAGCCGGGGCGTCGGCTCGTGCGCGGCGAGGCGCTGCTCCATGATGACGATGTTGCGCAGCTTCGAGAGGAACCAGCGATCAATGCCTGTCTGCGTATGCAACCCTTCTAGCGCGCCAATCGCGCTATCAATGCGTAGCGCTTGAAGCAGGTTCCACAGGCGTATGTCATTCGCCGGATATTCGCTGCCGCCATCGCGCGAACCATCCTCGACCAACGCTGGCGGCTGCAAGGCATCGGCGCGTAGCTCCAGCCCGCGCATCGCCTTCTGCAACGCGCCCTCAAAGGTGCGGTCAATCGCCATCACCTCGCCAGTCGCCTTCATCTGCGTGCCCAGCGCGCGGTCCGCCAGCGGGAACTTGTCGAACGGCCAGCGGGGAATCTTGACGACGACGTAGTCCAGCGCAGGCTCGAAGGCGGCCACGGTCTTGCCCGTCACCTCGTTGCCAATCTCATCCAACCGCAGGCCGATGGCGATCTTTGCCGCGACACGCGCGATGGGGTAGCCAGTAGCCTTGGAGGCCAGCGCCGAACTACGGCTGACGCGCGGGTTGACCTCGATCACATAGAAGCGGAAACTGTGGGGATCGAGCGCGAACTGAATGTTGCAGCCGCCCTCGACGCCGAGCGCGCGGATGATGCGGATCGCCGCGCTACGGAGCAGCTGGTACTCGCGGTCGGAAAGTGTCTGGCTGGGCGCGACGACGATGCTATCGCCAGTGTGGATGCCGAGCGGGTCGAAGTTCTCCATGTTGCAGACGGTGATGCAGGTGTCCGCGCCGTCGCGGATGACCTCGTACTCGAGCTCTTTCCAGCCGCCCAGATACTGCTCCACCAGTATCTGCGAGATGGGGCTGGCGGCGATACCACCGGCGGCGATCCGTTCGAGGTCGGCGCGAGTGCGGGCGATGCCGCCACCAGTGCCGCCGAGTGTGTAGGCCGGGCGGATCACCGCGGGCAGGCCAATCACCTCGTCCGAAAACGCCAGCGCATCCTCGACGGCGGTGACGGTGCGGCTCGGCGCGCACCTCCAGTCCGAGATCGATCAACAACTGGCGAAACAGCTCGCGGTCCTCAGCCTTCTGAATCGTCGCCAGCGGTGTGCCTAAAAGTTTCACGTGAAACTCTTCGAGGATGCCCGCGTCGGCCAACTTGACGGCGAGGTTGAGTCCCGTCTGGCCGCCAAGCGTCGCCAGAATGCCGTCGGGGCGCTCGCGCTCGATGACCCGCCGCAAGACATCGACCGTCAGCGGTTCGATGTAGGTGGCGTCGGCGACACCCTCATCGGTCATGATGGTGGCGGGATTCGAGTTCACCAGAATGACGCGCTTGCCCTCCTCGCGTAATGCGCGACAGGCCTGCGTACCCGCGTAATCGAACTCAGCAGCCTGGCCGATGATGATTGGCCCACTGCCGATGACGAGCACACTCTTGATATCTTCACGCGCCATAGTTGTTATTGCTCCGTCTCGAATTCGTAGACATCTACATCATTGACCGGGTTGTAGCCGATCTCCTGATAGACGTGGTTAGCGGTCGGGTTGGCCAGGTCGGTAAACAGGTAGCAGAAAGCGCGCCCGCTCTCCAGCAGATGCTGGCTTAGTATCGCGACACACGCGCTGGCATAGCCCTTACCGCGATGCTCCGGCGGCGTATAGACCGGCCCAATGCGAACACCGCGCAATGTCGGATTACCATACGAGACGAACGAGACGGGCACGCCGCCATCCTCCCAGAGGTAGCCGCCGCGTGTCGATGAGGCGAAGTAGCGATCCACCCACTCCACCGCGTCGAGGCGCTCCTTCGGCCCCAGCGCCTCAGCCGCGAACGCTTCGAGCCAGCGCGCCAGCAAATCGCGGTCAGACTCTATGGGGCGGCGGTAGCTCCCAGGCACATTCGTCACCGGAATAACCGTTTCCAGCTCGTATACTCGCTCCTGGACGGCTAGATGTTCCGCCAGCCCTGTCTGCGCGCGCCAGCGCTCGGCGAAGAGCCGCGAGACCGGCACGGGCGCATGAACACCGGGCAGGCTGTTGTGATAACGCGACCAGAGATCAGCGGCGATCAGCCCCAGCGCCGCCGATGGATCGACGGCGTACTCCGGTGCGATCAGCGAGAGGATGACGTTGAACGGTGGCGTGCGCATGGCGACCAGCAACACCGCGCCCTCATCCTCCACCAGCGCCATGTAGGGTAGCTCGTCGGCGGGCATGGGGCCGCGCGGCAGCGTTGAGAGCAGGCCAAGGATCAGGCAATGCGTCGCCTCATGCGCGAGCAGATACGGCTCGACCCGCGCCGCAAACTCTCCAATATCACTCAAGCGCTCAAGTTGCATGCCTGACCTCTTCGGCTGGCTGGATAATCATCGTAGCAAGCAACATACCCTGCTCGCTCTTTCGCCTCGTCACTGGCTATACCGACGCGACCGGCAACGCCACCCGACGGTGCTCGCCGACCATCGCCGCGAAGCGGTCGAACAGATATTGATTATCTTCCGGGCCGGGCGCGGCCTCAGGATGATACTGCACCGAGAAGACCGGCAGCGTCTCATGCGCCATCCCCTCGACACTGCCATCCGACAGGTTGATATGGCTCACGTAGAGGCCGCTCTCGGCGGGAATCGTCGCCGCGTCTACCTGGAAGTTGTGATTCTGCGAGGTCACCGTCACCCGCCCGGTGCGTACCTCGCGCACGGGATGGTTGACGCCGTGGTGGCCAAACAGCAGACGGCTGGTGCGCGCGCCCGCGGCCAGCCCCAGAATCTGGTGGCCAAGACAGATACCCATCAGCGGTACCTTCTCCTCCCAGACCAGCGCGCGCGTGAGCTCGACCAGGTTCGCCACACTCTCGGGATCGCCCGGCCCATTAGAGAGCAGCACGCCATCGGGGCAGATGCGGCGCACATCGGCGAGGGTCACGGTATGCGGCGCGATAACGACCTCCAGCCCGCGCCGCGCCAGACTGCGGGCGATATTCTGTTTATAGCCGGTGTCAATCAGCAGGACGCGCGGCGCCCCGACCGGCGCTGGCTCGTCCGCCTTCCAGGTATCCGCCTCTTTGATCGAGACATCCGCGACCACATCGAGATCGGTGACGGTATGCACCTGATTCGCCTCGGCCACCAGCGCCGCGATGTCTGGCGTCTCGCCCGCCTCATAGACCCGCAAGACGCCGCGCAGGGTGCCATGTTCGCGCAGGTGGCGCGTGAGCGCGCGGGTATCCAGCTCGCAGACGCCAGGGATGCCGTTGGCGGCCAGATAGTCATCTATCGAAGCGGAGGCGCGCCAGTTGCTATAGTCATCGCTGGCCTCACGCACAATCAGCGCGGAGAGCCACGGACGGCGCGACTCGACATCGTCCAGGGTAACACCGTAGTTACCAATCAGCGGGTAGGTCAGAACAACCATCTGCCCGCGATAGGATGGGTCGGTGCAAATCTCCTGGTAGCCCGTCATGCCCGTGGCAAAGACGACCTCGCCCCGGCGTCCATGGCGCATCGCCTCAATCGCGCCGAACGGCCGCCCGGTAAAGGTTGCGCCATCTTCCAGCGTTAGCACCGCGCTCCGCTCGCTCCGTTCCCATTCCATACTGTTGCCCTCCCGGTCTCTGCTAGCGAACCGCCCCGTCTGTTTAGTCTGCCGTACCTGCCTCATTCGCCGCGTCATACACCACGGCGCCATCGAGCAGTGTCATCCGCACGCGCCCGCGAAGTGGAACGCCCGCCAGCGGTGTGTTGCGCCCGCGTGAGGCGAACTGCTCTGGGTCAACCGTCCACGCCTCATCAGGATCGAAGATAACGATGTCCGCCGCCGCGCCCGGCTTGAGCGTTCCCGCCTCCAGTGCCCAGGCCCGCGCGGGCCGCGACGTGAGGGCGGCAATCAGCGTCGCCAGCGGCAGTGTGCCTGCCCGCACCAGCGCCAGCAGCGCCGCCAGCGCCGTCTCCAGCCCGGAGATGCCGAACGCCGCCTCGCCATACTCGCAGTCTTTATCCACCTGTGTGTGGGGCGCATGATCGGTCGCGATAGCGTCAATCGCGCCATCGAGCAGACCTGCCAGCAACGCCTCACAATCGGCGGCTGTGCGGAGCGGTGGATTGACCTTTGTATGCGTGTCGTAGCGCATGCCCGGCGCAAGCGTGATCCCTTCGGACGCGAGCGCCGCCGCCAGTGGGCCAGTGCGCTCGCCCGCCACCCAGCTATCGGTCAGCAGCAGATGATGCGGCGTGACCTCCGCCGTGACAGGCAGTCCCTCGGCCTTCGCCGCTCGTATCAAGTCCACCGATCCCGCCGTGCTGAGGTGCGCCGCATGGTAGCGCGCGCCAGTCAGCCGCACCAGCGCCAGATCGCGCGCCAGCATCACCTCTTCACCCGCCGCGGGCCAGCCTTGCAGACCCAGCATCGTCGCCACCGCGCCCTCATTCATGACGCCGCCACCAACGAGGTCCTCATCCTGGCAGTGCTCGACGACTGGAACACCCAGCGGCGCGGCGTATTCGAGCGCGAGCCGCATCAGACGGCTGCTGTGGACGGGTCGGCCATCGTCGGAGAAGGCGACCGCGCCTGCCTCGGTCAGTTCGGCCATCTCGCTCAACTCGCGACCATCCTCGCCCTTGCTGATGGCGGCGATGGGGCGCACGTGGGCAGGCGCATCCTTCGCCCGCGCCAGCACAAATTCCAGTGTTGCACGTGAATCAATCACCGGGTTGGTGTTGGGCATGCAGCAGATGGTGGTGAAACCGCCACGCGCGGCGGCCCGCGCCCCGCTGGCAATCGTCTCTTTGCCCTCGAAGCCCGGCTCGCGCAGATGGGCGTGCAGATCGACGAAGCCTGGCGCCAGCACCCAGCTCGCGGGCAACTCCACCATGCGGAGCGGCGCATCCGACTCCGCCACTCGCGCCGCCAGCGTATCAGCGTCGGTTCCGTGCGCGACGATACGCCCTTCGCGAATCAGCAGCCAGCCCACCGCATCCAGATGCTGGCCTGGATCAATAATGCGCGCCCCAGTCAGCGCCAGTTGTTCTCGTCGCGCCTGTTCTGTCACGCCGCTCACTCCTTCGCCGCCTTCGCCGCCTTTGCCGCGAGTGTCCCAGCGACCATCTCCAGCACGGCCATGCGCATGGCGACGCCGTTGGTCACCTGCTCTTCGATCACCGAGGCTGACCCGTGGGCCACCGCCGAGGCAATCTCGACACCTTCGTTCATCGGCCCCGGATGGAGCACCAGCGCGTCCGGTTTCGCCAGCGCCAGCCGCTCCTCAGTCAGCCGGTAGCGCTGCCCGTATTCGCGCAGCGACGGCAACAATCCCGCCTGCTGGCGCTCACGTTGCAGTCGCAGCACCATGATCGCGTCGGCGTCCTTGAGCGCGCGGGCGCAATCCGTCTCGACGGTGACACGCCGCGGCGCGCCCGTTCCCGGCACGCGGCGCGCCGCGTATAACTCGGCGGCGGCTGGCGGCAGAAGCGTTCGCGGGCCACAGAGCACCACCTCCGCGCCCGCGGCGGTGAGCGACCAGACGTTCGAGCGGGCGACCCGGCTATGCAGGATATCGCCGAGGATGACGACGCGCGCCCCCGCCACCATCTCCAGGTGACGCTCCATCGTGAAGAGATCGAGCAACGCCTGCGTCGGGTGGGCATGCCAGCCATCGCCCGCGTTCACCACCCCGCCGCGAATGGCGCGGGCAATGGCATCAGGCGCGCCCGACTGGTTGGAGCGGACGACGATGATATGCGCGCCGAGCGCCTGGAGCGTCTCGACGGTATCGCGCAGCGACTCGCCTTTGGTGACGCTGCTGGCCGACGCCGTCACGTTCACGACATCCGCGCCCAGTTTCTTGCCCGCAAGCTCGAACGAGACCCGCGTCCGGGTGCTGTTCTCGTAGAACAGGTTGACCAGCACGCGGCCCTGAAGCGCCTTCAGTCGCATGTCGGGCTGGCGCATCAGCTCGCGCATCGTAGCGGCGCGATCAAGCAACGCACGCAATTCGTCGGGCGTCCAGTCGTCCAGGTCGAGCACATGCTGGCGCGCCGGAAGCGCCCGATGTTTCACGTGAAACAGCCGATTCCGCTGGGCCTCCGCCCTGGCCTGCCTTCACTCGTACCAGGAACGGTCCTCGCCTCCCCTCGATATCTCGCGGCAAAGTCCACGCACTCATCGCCGATTAGACACCGCCTGGGCCAGCATCAGCCGCAGACCTGGTCCTGGGATTTGCTGCAGAAGGAGCAGCGATACGCGCTTCCGTCTTCGTCATGATGACTTGCCTCCCGACCAGGCTCTCGTGCGTTCGGCCCCAGTCCGTCAATCTCGCGCAGGCGCACATGGATGCTCTCGGTCAGCGCCGTCGGGACGTTCTTGCCGACATAATCGGCGCGAATCGGCAACTCGCGATGCCCGCGATCCACCATGACGGCCAGCTGCACCCGTCGCGGACGGCCCGCCTCCACCAGCGCATCGATCGCGGCGCGGGTGGTGCGTCCGGTGAAGAGCACGTCATCCACCAGCACGACGGTTTGTCCCGCCACCGGAAGATCGAGCGGCGCGTGTTCCATTGACTGCGGCGCGGGACGATCATCGCGATAGTTGGTGATATCCAATTCATGAACCGGGACGGCGATGCTTTCCAGCGCATTGATGCGCTCGGCCAGCCGTCGCGCCAGCGGGATACCACGGGTATGCAGCCCCACCAGCACCAGATCATGCGCGCCCGCGTTGCGTTCGAGAATCTCGTGGGCAATCCGGGAGATCGCGCGGCGCATCTCCTCTTCGTTGAAGATGATTTTACCGACGTCGGCGGTATTGCCAGGCGCCTGAGAGGCGCTCATACGCACACCCCTTTCATGTCGTGAGTGCGGGATATGGAGGATGAACACACGTGCGTCACTGAAGGAGGGAATAGCATAAAAAAAGCCTCCACCGCCACCACGCTGGATGGGATGAAGGGCAGCAATTCTAGAATATGAGATAAAAGCCCGCGACAGGCAGGCAGGCGCCCAGACCACGCGCACACTCCTTTCCAGCCTCACGGGACTGGTGTTAAAGGACCATCACAAAGAGTATAGCATCGCTATTACACTAATGCAAAGAAGCGGTACCTATAAGCAGTGACTATACGAATATACACTTCGGTTGCTATTGTTATGTCTACTTGACGCGGTGAGTGAGGCTGGCTATAGTGCTGGCATGATGAGATATCCCTCACAATATGCGGATAGCTATTACCGGCGGCCCTCTGGCACGGTGGATCGGGGTATTCCCGTGCGCGCGATGAGGTGATAGATCGCCGCAAGGTGTAACCGCCAGCCAGAGGGTAAGCAGAAGCGAGAGTGCTTCTGCTTTTTTGTTGTCCTCTGCTTCCCTCTCTCCTGTGGGTGAGGGGGTGAGGGGGCGAGGTCAGGGGGAGTCAATACTGATGGAAAGCTCATCGACCGTGCGCTGCCGGGGACTGCGCGGCGCGACCACCGCCGCCGATAACAGCGCCGAAGCGATTCTCGCCGCCACCCGCGAGCTACTCGAACGGCTGGTGGCGCGCAATGCCCTCGATGTCGCGGATATCGCCAGCGCGTTCTTCACCGTGACCGACGACCTCGACGCCGCCTATCCCGCCCTGGCCGCGCGCGAGCTGGGCTGGAACGAGGTGGCGCTGCTCTGCGCCCGCGAGATCCCCGTCCCCGGTAGCATCTCTCGCTGCATCCGCGTGCTGCTCCACATCAACACGACGAAGGGACAGGGCGACCTGCGCCACGTCTATCTGCGCGAGGCGGTGGCGCTGCGGCCTGGCTTCGCCGACACTGCCACCACCAGCTACTATGCCCGCCGTAGAGCGCGTCGCCATCATCGGTCTGGGGCTAATGGGCGCGTCGCTCGGCCTGGCGCTACGGGAGCGGGGAGAGGCGCGGCAGGTAGTGGGATTCGACGTCGATCCTGGCGTGACAGCGCGCGCCCGCGAACGCGGAGCGATCGACGTTGCCTGCTCATCGGTCGCGGAGGCGGTGACTGGCAGCAATCTGGTAGTGCTGGCCACGCCGCTGCTGGCAATGCGCGATCTGCTGGCGGAGATGGCGCCACTGCTGGCCGAGACGACGATTGTCACCGACCTTGGCAGCGTCAAGGCGGAGGTCGTCTCATGGGCGGAGTCGCTCGCTGCCCGCCCCCCGCCAGTTCGTTGGGGGACATCCGATGGCGGGCAGCGAGCAATCAGGCATCGAGGCAGCTACTGGCGCTCTATATCACGACTGCGTCTGGTGTCTGACGCCCACCGATGACACATCCGTCGCCGCGCTCCACCGCGTCGCACAAGTAGTAAAGGCAGTAGGCGGCCACCCGCGCATCATGCCGCCGGAGCAGCACGACCGGGCGGTCGCGCTGGCGAGCCACCTGCCACTACTGGCGGCAAGCGCCCTCACACTGACCGTCGCGCAGTCGCCGGATGCCACGGATGCCACGGACGCCCTTACGCTGGCGGCGGGTGGATTCCGCGATACGACGCGCATCGCCTCGGGCAGCCCGCGTATGGCACGCGACATCTGCCTGACCAACGGCGCCCCGCTTATCGCCTCACTGGACGCTTATATCACGACGCTGCAAGCGCTCCGACAGCAGATCGCCGAGCAGAACCCAACGCTTGAAGGCACATTCACCACAGCCAAAGACGCGCGCGACCACTGGGTATCGGGCCAGTCAGAAATGTGAGAAAATGTTCTTGACAGGCGGTTTAGAGCGATGTATCTTCTTCTCAGTGGAGGTGAGGCCGAATGATTGACGATATTGATGGCAAAATACTGTCCATTCTTCAAAACGACGCGCGAACATCCAACGCCGAGATTGCGCGGCGGCTGGCCATGGCGCCCTCCGCGATTTTAGAGCGCATCCGCAAACTCGAGACGCGCGGCCTCATCGAGGGCTACGAGGCGCGGCTGAATCCCAAGGCGCTCGAAGTGGGGCTGCTCGCCTTCATCTACGTCCGCGCCGAAGAGCGTATTGGCTCGCGCGAGATCGGCGACGAGCTGGCAGCGTTTCCCGAGGTGCAGGAAGTGCATCACATCGCCGGAGAAGACTGTTATCTCTTAAAAGTGCGCGTTGCCGACACCAACGCACTGAGCGACCTGCTCCGCCAGCGGCTTGGCCCCATAGACGCCATCCGCTCCACGCGCACCACCATCGTGCTCTCGACGATCAAAGAGACAGCGCAGATCCCGCTGCCATCATCACTGCAGAAAGAAGACCTTTCCGATGCTGGCTAGTCGCACAAGTCCCCGCACACAGATCATTCTCGCGTTCACCTCCGTCTATATCATCTGGGGTTCCACCTATCTCGCCATTCGCTTCGCTGTCGCGACGATGCCGCCGTTTCTGATGGCGGGTGTGCGCTTCCTGATTGCGGGCGCGATCCTCTATCTCTGGATGCGCTTGCGCGGGGGCGAGCGGCCCAAACTGGTCCACTGGCGTTCCGCGTTGATCGTCGGCGGGCTGTTGCTACTGGGAGGCAATGGCATCGTCTCATGGGCAGAGCAGCAGGTGCCTTCGGGGCTGGCGGCGCTGCTGATTGCGGCGGTTCCACTCTGGATGGCGCTCTTCGACTGGCTGCGGCCTGGCGGCGTGCGTCCAACCGGTCTGACGGTGGTCGGACTGGTGATTGGCTTCGCGGGCGTCATCCTGCTGGCCAGTCAGGCCGAATCATCGGGCGCCGGTCCGCACCTTATTGGCATCCTGGCATTGCTGGTGGCGGCCATAAGCTGGGCGATTGGCTCGCTCTACGCCCGGAGCGCGCCCTTCCCCGGAACGCAACTGCTGGGCACCGGGATGGAGATGCTGGCCGGTGGCGCACTGCTGATCGTGATCGCCACCGCGACCGGCGAGTGGAGCCAGGTCCACCTCGAAGCCATCTCGCTCAAGTCGGCGCTCGCTCTCGCCTTTCTGATCATCTTCGGCTCGCTGATCGCGTTCTCGGCGTATGTCTGGCTGCTGCATCATGTCTCGGCGGCGCGCGTCTCAACCTACGCCTATGTCAACCCGGTCGTGGCGGTCTTCCTTGGCTGGGCATTCGCCAGCGAGGCGGTTACCTGGGTCACGATAGCTTCCGCCGCGATCATCGTCTCCGCCGTCGCGCTGATCACTGTCGCAAGGACGCGGAGCGCGAAGCCACAGGTCGTGGCGGTCGCGGAGAACGATTCCCCGACGCCACAGGAGGCGATAGTGCGACGGTAGACGTTCGTGGTAATCCAGCGTCGCGGCATGAATGAGGTTTTCACTATTTATTCCGAACACCGTACGTCGTGGCGGGCGAGGCAGGCCGTGGCATAAACGCTACGGCGAATTTTCCTCTCTCACGCCCTGGCCCATTCGCCGGAGGAGCGCGGGCGGTTAGAAACCGCGCCTGAGAGGCCTCGCGTGCTGCGCACGCTCCGCCACAAAACCCGCCGTCGCGGGTTCCTCCCGACTCGACCAGCGTAGTTAGGATTGGGGGCGAGATCTGGGCAGTCCGCGCAGGCGGACTTCGTGGCCGCAGGCCCTTCAGGCGCGGTTTTAACCGCCCGCTATGACATAGCCGCGCTATTGCGCATGCCCGCCGCGCCCTCATGTTGCCTCAGATGGCCTCGTAATCGTGCTATACTTCCCAGAGAGAAGCTATGGGGTAATCACTGGCTTCCGGGAGGCGCATATGTATGGCGAGATCGCGGCGGCGCTGGCGCGTGGCGAGGCTGGCACGCTTCTGACGGTGGTAAAGATCTATGGCGCGGCCCCCTGTGCGCCGGGAACCAAGATGTTCGTCCGCGACGATGGCAGCGCGCTCGGCACATTTGGCGGACGGCAGACCGATGCCCGCGCACGCGCCGATGGACTCGAGGCGCTGGCCTCCGGGCAGACCACCCTACTGACCTACCATCTCGATCCTGAGGGCGGCGAGAGCGTCGGCAGTTGCGGCGCGACCCTGGAAATCTTTGTCGAGCCGATACGCCCGGAGCCACGGCTCATCATCGCCGGGTCCGGCTATGTGGCCCAGGCGCTGACACGGCTAACCACCGCTATCGGCTGGCGCGTCAGCCTGCTGGACGACCGCTCCGAATTCGTGCAGTCGGCAGCGCTGCCCGACAATGTCACACTCACCGTTGGCGACATCCCCGAACTGCTGCCCACCCTCGCGCCCGACACGATGACGGCGCTGGTGATCGTCACGCGCGGCCACAAGGTTGACCAGGACGCGCTCGAAGCGGCGCTCGGCACGGGGGCTGGCTACGTCGGTATGATCGGCAGCCCCGGCAAGGTGCGCACGATCTTCCGCAAGCTGCTGCGCAAAGGCATCGCGTCCGAGTCGCTGGCGCAGGTACACGCGCCGATTGGGCTGGACCTGGGCGCGCGGACACCTGACGAAATCGCGCTCAGCATCGCCGCCGAACTGCTGGCATGGCGGCGCGGCGGCAGCGGCGAACCCCTCCGCGAGCATGCGGCCATCCTGGCGAAGGTGCAGACCGAATCAGAGAGCGAAGCCGAGACTGAGGTGGATACAGAGCCAGAAACTGAGCCAGAAACTGAGCCAGCCGTTCAGGGATAGGCAGCCACGAACCGAAGCATCTACGGCTACGGCGTTCGCGAGCGGGACGGGCGCTGGATCCAGACGGCAATCGTAAACATGAGTCCCAGTAGCGCCAGGATGGGCATAATCGCCCATGACGCCCATACCAGCACGCCAGAGCTATCAATGCGAAGCGGGTACCAGCAGAAGAGCCAATTGAGCAACGCCAGCGCCACAATGCCACCAGGCAGCGCATACAGGGTAAGCCAGAGGCCCGCTTCTTTGTCGAGAATTGAAGGTATGCTAAAAGCCAGGACAATCAGGCCAAAGAGCGCGCCACAAATAAGTCCGCTTACCTCCCAGCCAAAGAAACCAACAGTGAGGCCGATAACTGCGCCAGCAAGCCCCACAAGCGCGCCTATCCCCAGCGTTGAGGCCAGGGACCCAAAGAAATACTTGGCGGCACGGCCATCGACTACCTGAGATATGATCATGATCACCTCACCAACGGCAATGAAGAGCAGCCCGTACGCCGCGCCGAAAAGCCCGCCAAATGCCCAGGGAGTATTCGTGGTCAGTTGCAATGTTCCCAGATACGGAAAGTCGTAGGCGCGGATTGCTGGCGCGGCGGGCAAGACGTTGGCAATGACAAACGTCACCGTGGTAGCAACGACGATTGCGCAAAGCGCCATGGCAGCCATGTCGAACGGGCTGGCGACACGACGATATCCCAGATAATAGCCCGCGACCGAGAAGAGGGCGACAAGCACGGCAATCACGATGGCCGATTCTATCAGTTTTTCCAGGCCACTCGCGCTCACAACGTTTGACGCAATGGGACGCCCCGTCGCCACCAGGCCGCCGAGCACACCAATCGCGCTCAGCATAACAAGGATGTAGGGCAAAAGCGCTACTGGATACCGTGTTGAAAACTTCTCTTTGCTATAAACCGCCCGCGCCTCCTGTTTCTCGGTAGCCGCCTCCTGTTTCTCCCTTTCCGCTACTGCCGCTTCGTATGACTGCGGCACGCTCAGGTGAAGCTGCGAGGCGAGGTTCTCGGGGTCACCATAAAAAGGCGCTTCGGCCCATAAATCGCGCAACTTTTGGCGGGCGAGGTCAAGCTCGTGGCGTTTGACCCGATCACCTACGATGGCATACATATCCTCGTATTTCTGGTTATGTGTGGCCACGCCAAGCGCATCCTTCGCGCCACCATTTTTGGAATCCAGGACAAGAATTGCCTGCCAGTCGGTAATCTCGCGTCGCCATTCGCCGTTCTGTCTCGCCCGGCGAGCATCGGCGCGCAGGTCGTCAATGCGCATGTCCTGGAGCCTTTGCCGTAATTGCTTCAGGTCTCTGGCGACACGACCATTGAGATAGTCTGGACTCTCATCCACGATCTGCTGAAAGAATATCGCGGCCTGCTCAAGCTCTCCCCGCACATAGGCGGCATCTCCTTTATCGTAGAGTTCTTTGAGGCTCAGGGCGGGAGAAGGCGGCAGTGGTTGCGGCGGAACGAGTTCTGGCTCCGTCATCGCGGGCGCACCGGACGAACCGCCTGGGTGCGGCGCTTCAATCGGTCTTGATTGATGGGACAGGCTTGTCGAATCAATGGGCGTCACTGGCGGCGCCAAGCGCGCAAGGGTATTGACAAGGTTTCTCAGCGCATCATCATACGATCCCTGAAAATCCACCCATTGAATGTCATTTAAGTCGAATGGGACTTTCTCAACAGGCTTATAGAGCACAGGAATGACTACCAGACCCAGCGTATTGAGCGCATAGCGATACTCAAGCTTGACGTTCCGCGAAGCGACGGCGTCGGGCGAGAGGATAACAACCACGACCTGACTGCGCTCAATCGCGCCCTGTATCGCATCTTGAAAATCCTGGCCGCCTTCGAGCTTTCGCCGATCAACCCACGTATCGAATCCACGCGCTTTCAGGCTCACGTCAAGTCTGTCGGCAAACGATGTGTCTTTACGGGAATAGCTGATAAAGACGCGGATTCGTGTCTGCTCTCTCACGACTTTGCCCTCAATTGCATCTGTAACCAAATCGAACACGATGTAGCAGTGGACGGTAGTTTTGAAGTGTTTTCGACGCAAGAACTCCTCGATGAAGATACTGAACTAGCCGCTAGTCTAGCATGCAGCCAAACTTACGGCAAGCACGAGAAAGCTGGCTTCTCTGTGGGCGGCCAATGAAGACCCACCGATTTTCACCCTTTTCACCCTTTTCACCCTTTTCGCCGATTTTCCGCTCCATAGAGCCATGTTATACTGGTTTACATCATGTGTCCGGCGGCGTAGCTGAGGAGGGTTCGGGTGGCGAAACAGGCGAGCGGCGGCATCAACATCTCCCAGGCGCTCGGTATGCTGACCCGGCGGCAAATCATCACGCTAGGCATCGCCGTCGTGGCAACCGCGCTGGCGGGCATCCTCCATTTCGCGGAGGCAAACGCCGTGCTGACGTTTGTCGTCGCGGGCGTGGCGCTGGCGACGCTGGCCGCGCTGGTTGGCGACGCCACCGAGCAACTGGGCACGCGGCTCGGCCCCGGCGCGACGGGAGTGCTGCAATCCGCGCTGGGCAACCTGCCCGAACTCTTCGTCGGCATCTTCGCCCTGCGCGCTGGACTGGTGGATGTGGTGCAGAGCGCGCTGATTGGCTCGATTCTGGGCAATAGCGTGCTGGTGCTGGGGCTGGCCTTCCTGGTGGGTGGCTTGCGTCACGGCGAGCAGAAATTCTCCTCGGATCCGCCGCGCATGATGGTCACACTCACCTTGCTCGCGGTGGCGGCGCTGGCCATCCCGACGTTGGCATCCCTGCTACATACTCCTGCCCAGCCGCACAGCGAGGGGTTGAGCATCGCCTGCGCCATTATCTTGCTGCTCGTCTTCCTCGCCAGCATCCCCGTCTCGCTGGCGGGTGGTCCGGCCAGTCTGCCTGGAGAACCGCCAGAGGCGGTCGAGGCCACCAGCCACATCTGGCCGGTCTGGCTCGCCGTCGCCATCCTCGTCGTCGCGGCGCTGGGCGCGGCGTTCGTCTCCGAATGGTTTATCACGGCGCTGGAGCCGACGATAGCGGTCCTCCATCTCTCGCAGACGTTCACTGGTCTGGTGATCGTCGCCCTCGCGGGCAACGCCGTCGAGCATGTCGTCGGCATCCAGTTGATGGCGGCGAACAAGCCCGATTATGCCATCAGCGTCATCATGAACAGCTCGCTCCAGATCGCGCTCTTTCTGATCCCCGTGCTGGTGCTGCTCAGCCTGGTGCTCGGCGGCGCATACCTGACGCTGGTGGTCTCGCCGCTGCTGCTGGTCGCGCTGGGGCTGGCTGCGCTGCTGGGCACGATCATCATCTACGACGGCAAATCCACGTGGCTGGAGGGCCTCGCGCTCGTCGGCCTCTACTGCATCATCGCCATCTCGTTCTGGTGGGGCTAGAGCAGTTAGACTGAACTCGTCGCTGGCCGTCTCTAATCTGCACACGCCATCTCCCCTACACTGACGCCGCCGATGGCTATCAGCACGCACGCGCATGCGCTCAATACACCATCAACGCTACGGTTTCTGCCTGTCTCTGTGTCATCGCGCGATACCCTCGATCACCTTCAATTACGCTAACTATTGACAATCACTGATAATTCATGATAATAAATTGGTGATAACTTATCAGCTCTCGTGACACTTCATGAAAAGAAAATAGCAACATATTGCGATAAGCTATGATAGAAAGGGGATTACTCATGATTGCTACTGGATGAAGAGAGAGTGTTATGCCAACTCCAAAGAGCCGCATCTATCTTCCATACTTGCAGGCATGGCGACTCCATGCGCTGTTGACTCAGGACCAACTAGCGGAGGCGTCAGGCGTCGGGAAGGCCACGGTGGTACGTGCCGAGGGAAATAGCCTTGTCAACGCGCTCACGGCAGCGCGAATCGCCAGAGCATTGAACATCACCCTAAAGCAATTGGAGATGACAGAGCCAGAGGGCGGCGAGTAAAAGGGAAAGATTTACCTTGAAGAAAGTCAGGTAAATATATTGCATTGTGAGGAAGGGGTGTGACACACCCCCCTATGGGAAAGGTCGAAATCATGGGCGATGACACCGGGCAGGCGTTAAAGCCAGTGGAGCAGGATACTATCATGTTCTACGGCCATGAGCTAGTCGCCGTGCGCCTGGCAGATGGGCGGATCGCGGCGGTACTCCGCTGGCTCTTTGAGAGTCTGAATCTGGAGCGTAGAGGCCAGATGCAGCGCATCGAACGCAAGACAGCGTTGCGCAAGGGTTTGATTAATGTGGAAGTGGACACGCCCGGCGGCCCACAAATTATGTCCGCCCTGACGTTACAGGTATTGCCCGGCTACCTCTTCACAATTGACGAAAGCCGCGTCAAAGAGGAAGCCCGCGCCGATGTGATTCTGTTCCAAGAGGAATGCGTTGCGGCGCTCGCCGAGCATTTCACCCGCAAGCATCCACCAGCCCTCCCGTCGGCAACAGATGCCACAGCGGCAACGGTCATCATCGAGCAGATCGCCGACTTAACCGGTGTTATCAACCTATTGCGCGAACATTTGGAGATGCTGTTGGTGTTGCCCAGCCAGGTGGCCGAACTCTCGGTAGAGGTCAGTGAGACACGGGTATTGGTCGAGTCACTAGCAACGCGGCAAGACGCCACGGAAACGCACCTGGCAGCAGTCGACGCGCGCACCCAACGCCTGACACCAGCGCATGCGCGGGCGGTACAGGAGATGGTGAATCGTATGGTGCGCGAGACAAGACACAGCGCGACGCCATTCACCTATGCCATCATCTACGGCAAGTTGAAGACACGCTTTCAGGCAGGCAGCTACAATGAGATCGCAGATAGTCGCTTCGACGATCTGATGGCATGGCTACGTGAGGCGCTCAACAACGCGACGAGCGGAGAAGCGCCTGAGCAGGGGAGTCTGTTCTGAGAAGAAGCGCACACATCCGCGCCCGCTGCACTGCTGCTTGTCGCGCTGGGGCTGGCCGCGCTGCTGGGCTGTATTGCATCTGCATCATCGCCGTCTCGTTCTGGTGGGGATGAGACCAGGTCAGTTCGCTCCCAGATCAGCTTTCTGTTCGGCTTCCTGCTCCACCTGCTCCATCTTCTTCACATCCGCTTTCGCCTTTTCAAGCAACGTTTGCTCCGCTTTCATGCTGAGCGTCCGGCGATAATAGCGCACAGCCCAGGCCATCATGATGACGAAGGCCACAAAAGCCGCCGCCGCCGACTGCCAGATACCGAGCGTGGCGATCCGCGTACCAGGAAAGTTGGCGATGAGCAATTCGTCAGTCATGAAGGCGCTTCCTCCGAAGCAGAGCGCGCCGATAAACCCCACCATGTAGCAAACAACGAATGTTGCGCTGCCTCGGCGATCACCTTTCGGTATCCCCTTGAGCCGCCAGCGAAAGACATACTGGACAGCAGGTATCTGCTCCTCGAACTCCTGAATATAGAACTCTTTGATGACATTCATCGCGATCAGACTCTCGCGGAACGCCTGTCGCAGCCGAATCAGCAGCACAAAGAAGGCGACGCCCGCCACCCCCGCCGCGAGCATCACAACAGCGGCAATCGGCTGGATGAAGCTGCGCGCCCCACCCAGCGGATAGACTGCGCCAAAGGCCGAGCCGAGGATACCGACCACCAGCAGATACATGTTGAACATGCGCGCGCGATCTTCCATCGCCTGATATGCCGTCGTCGAGGCGTAGTTGAACTCCTCCAGCAGCATGCTCTCAATCTTCAGCCCGCTGTCGCGCTTCCCGCCACCGTCTCCATCGTCCTTACGGTACGATGGAGTTCGCTGCGCTGGCGGGTTGGTCATATCCATCGGCATCGCGCACGCTCCTCATCATCATTCGAGACATCAGGCTGAAAGACCCTACGCATCCGTCTTTTCTTTCGCCTGCTTCGCAGCCGCGTCCGCGCCAGTCTTCCGCAGCATCCCCTCATAGAAAATGGTCTGAATCAGCCACGCCAGCGCCAACGCGCCTCCGCCAATAAGGTAGGTGACCAGATTTGTGGAGAGATGCAGGGTATCCGTGTTCGCATCACTCGTGATAAGTTCCGTGACGACAACGGCAGCAAGGCCGATTGCGACACTATCAATGAATGACACACCAAAACATACGAGAAAGGTCAGGCTGCCAAAGCGCCGACCAGAAGGCATGGTCATTGTGCGCCAGCGAAATATCTTCTCGACATCGGGAATGCTCGCCTTGAATTCGCCGATGTAACGGTCTTTAATGACGTTCATCGTCAGCAGGCTATCGTTGAATGCCTGGCGAATGCGAACGATCTTGAAGAAGAAGATGATACCGATGAACCCCGCCAGCACGAGAAGCGCAAGGGCGAGGTATTCGGAGTGATTGACTTTGCCGCCAAACCCATAGAGCGCGCCCAGACCGCTCGCCAGCACGCCAGTGATGCCAAGGTAGAAGTTAAACATGCGCCCGCGATCCTCCAGCGCCTGATACGCCGTCGAACTGGCGTAGTTGAACTCGGCGAGCATGATGCTTTCGAGTTTCAGCGTCTGGTCGGTATTGGTTGCCGGGTCATGCTGACCAGCGGTGGGCGGTTGCATCGGATACTGGTTACTAGGAGAAAATGGCATTGCGGCTCCTCCAGGTATATCAGAAGATTGCGCCAGCGCATTCCGCGCCAGCAACAGTCCGAGCACAGTTTTGCTGTCGTCAATCTCGCCTGACTGGCATCGCGCCAGCGCGTCACTCAATGACACCCAGGCGACGCCACTAATCTCCGTGGGATCTTGCGGACCAGATTGGCCCGGCGCCGACCGCAGATCGGTCGCGAGGTAGAGCGAAATCGTCTCGTTGGTGAATCCCGGCGAGGTATAGGTGCGCACCAGGAAGCGCATTGCCCCGGCGTCGTACCCGGTTTCCTCGCGCAGCTCGCGGCGAGCGGTCTGCTCTGGCTGGCCTGCCTCGGCAGGATTTATCAGCCCGGCGGGAAGCTCCCAGGTGCTGCGGTCGATCGCTGGACGCTCCTGCTGCACCAGCGCCACCAGTTGCGCGTCCGCATGCGCGGGATCGGCCCGCAGCGCGACAATCGCGACGGCGCCGGGATGCTCGACCACGTCGAACTGCGTGCGGCCACCACTGGGCGCGGGAAGTGTCCGTCGTAAGACCCGTATCAGCGAGCCGCGATAGACCTCTTCGTCGGAGTATTGCTGTGGCTGCATAGCATTCCCCCTCCCTCGGCGGCAGGTTGCACGCCAAGTGGTTCGCTTGTTGTTGTAGTCGAGGTGCAGCATAGCATGTTTGGCCGCCTGCGTGAAGCCCCTGGCCCGCAAGTGGTTAAATGTGGAGGACTATGGCGCCCTAGCAAACGGCCTTGAGAGCGCTGGGAGACAGGCAAAATTGGCGCACTATTCAGGAGCTTATGACAGAGGGCATCACTTCGGCAAAAGAGACCAGGCGCCTGGAGCAATCCAGTGACGCGAAGGCGAGAACTCGTTCCTGGCTCGCGCGGTTCACCTGGGCGCGCTATCCAGAGTTTTGGATCATCGTGCTGGTCGCGGCGTTTCTGCGGCTGTGGCAGCTAGACCACTCACAGTGGCTCGACGACCAGGCGCAACTGCTGACGATGGCCCGCGACGCCTGGCTGCATGGCGCGCTGCCCATCACCGGGATTCGCTCCTCGATTGGCACGCTCAACCCGCCGCTCAGCGTCTACATGCTGATGCCGTTCTTCCTCTTCACCAAAAGCCCGCTGCCCGCGCTGATCGGGCTGGCGCTCTGGAATATCTTCGGCGTCGCGCTCTGCTATATCTTCGCGCTACGCTTTTTCTCACGAAGGGCCGCGTTCTGCTCAGCGCTCATCTTTGCCTGTTGTGGCGCGGCCATCAACTATAGCCGCTTCATCTGGCAACAGAACTACCTGCCGCCGCTGCTGCTGCTCTGGGCGTTCACGCTCTACGCCGGGGTCGTGCGCGAGCGGCGCAACTGGCTGGCGCTCCATCTGCTGCTGCTGGTCATGATTATCTCGCTACACCCCACCGGGCTGACGCTGCTGGCCGTCACCGCCGTCGCGCTGCTCATCGCGCCACACTGGCCGACCCGCCGCGACACACTGCTGGGCGTTGGCCTGGTCATTTTGCTGCTGCTGCCCACCATCCTCTGGGAACTGATGAGCGGCTTCTCTGACGCACAACTCTTACGCCAGTTCACCCAGCAGTCGCCCGTCTTCAATAGCGATGTCTTTCACGCGCTCTACCATCTGCTCGGCGCGCCCGCCTATCCTGGCCCCGGAACCAATACGCCCTATCCCGCCATCCTCGACACCGCCCTCTACGCCCGCATTGGCGGCATGAACATTGCCATTCAGAATGCGGCGATGGCGCTCTATATCACCTGCTACCTGGTGCTGTCGATCCTGGCGCTGGCCCCGTTGCGGCGCGTGCGCGTTGGGGGAGTTGCGACTGGCTGGCGGCGCGTGTGGGGATGGCTGGTGGCGCTGCGGGCGGCGCTCCAGGCGGATGCGCGCTGGCGTTCCTATCTCCTGCTCTGGGTCTGGCTGACCATTCCGCCGCTGACGATGCTGCGCCACGGCAAGACAGTGCAGCCGCACTATCTGTTCATCCTTTATCCTGCCTTCTTCCTCTCCATCGGCGTCGCGGTTGACGCCATCATTCGCGAGGCCCCGCGCGTGCTATCCGCGCTTCACATCCAGCTACGCCAGGCACAGCGGGCCGTCGCCGGGGGAGCGCTGGCGGTCGTGCTGCTGGTGGCGCTGGGACAGGGTGCGCAGTCCGCCCTCTTTATCGCGGCGGTCGGCGGCAATCAGGTCAGCACGGTCAACTTTGGCTACCCGCTGAATCAGCTCCTCGCCGCGGATAGCGCGCTCGCGACGATCCAGCGAGAACAACACGCGGGCAGCATCTTCGTCAGTATGCCCTCGCGCTACACCGCCTCGGCGATGGACTCCACGCTCATCCGCGAGGAGGCCGACCGCACTGGTGTCACGGGCGACTGCCTCGCGCTACCCGACGCGCAGGCTGGCCCGACGCTGGTGGTCTCGACACGGGCGGCCAGCCCGCAGGGACAATTGCTGGCGACGCTGCCCAACGCTACGCGCGTTCAGGATATTGCTATGCCAGGGGATGAGCCGCTGGTCATCTATCGCCTGAGCGGGCCAACGCCGCTGCTATCGGATGAGCGCGCACTGCCCTCCGCCACCTGGCAGGATGGAAGTGGCGATACACTGCGTCTGGTGGCTGGCGCGCGCGTAGCGCCTGGCGTTATCCGGCTGCGCTGGGTCGTCGGAAATTGGACAATTCCTCATGATGTGAATGGCGAAGACACCACCGCGATGCCGCAATTCGAGATACAACTTCGGCGTGCCGGGCAGGGCGACGCGCAGGCGAACGCTCCGGTGGCTCGGGCCACCTGCCAGCCGACGCGCTTGCAGCCGGGCGAAACGCTCTTCACCTGGGTCTCGACCGCATGGAACGCCAACGGAACCAGCCTCACCGCCGTCGCGCCGCCGCTGCCAGCCTCGCTGCTGACGTTATCGGCGCTGCACGGGGAGCCGTCACTCTGGCAGGGTCGGTTTGGGCCGCTGCGGGTATTCTCGGCGGCGCCGGTGGGGGGGCCACTCACGCCGATGTCCACCACGAGCGCGAACGGCGTCTATCAACTACCCGACGCCCTTACGAGGAGCAGCGCGCCGTGAGTTCCCAGGAGAAACCCGCCGCGATGGCCGGAGAGCCTGCCACCCCTTCAGGGCAAGACCACACGCCGGATACGAATACGACCGCCGATGCCCCATCAAGGTACGCGCCCACCACGCCGCGCTATCGCAAGCCCTGGCTCGATGCGCTGTTGCTTCTGGTCGCGCTGATCGAGTTGCTGGCGCTCTTTCCGCACAACCTGCGCGGCGATGGCGGGCCACGTTTCGCCGCGCTCTCGCAACTTCTCGAAGGTCACGGCCTCCCCGCGATTAAATATTCGCTCATCGGGCCGCTCTTTTCCGCGCCGCTCTGGCTGCTGGGCAAAGCCACCTCCACGCCGCAGACGCTGGTGGAGGTCTACAACTGGCTCGTCTTCGCGATGGGCCTGCTGGCGCTCTATCTGCTCTTGCGCAATGTGATGGACCGCCGGGTGTTGCGGACGTTTCTGCTGCTGCTTGTAGCCGCCTCGATGTTTCCCGCGCACACGCTCTCGTTCTACGCCGAAACGTTCACGGCGGTCGCTGTGGCTATCGGCTCGGTGCTGGCGGTCTTTGGCAAACGGCTTGCCGCCCTCGGCGGATGGGCGCTGGCGGCGCTTGGCGTGGCCAATATCCCCGCGAGCATCCTGGGATTCGCGAGCATGGCGCTGCTCTATGCGCTACGCCGACGGCGGTTGCGCTATCTGGCCGCCGTGCTGGCAGCCGTCGCGCTGATCCTCGCGGAGGCGTGGCTACGGCGTGGCAATCCGTTCGCCAATGGCTACGCGGGCGACTCCGGCTTCCATACCGTCATGCCCTACTCCGGCGGCCCCGGCTTCAACTATCCTATCTTCTTCGGCATCCTCGCGATCCTGCTCTCCTTCGGCAAAGGGCTGATCTTCTTCACGCCGGGACTCTTTCTGCCCGCGCGGCGCTATCTGCTGGCGCAGGGCGCGGAGAACGGAGCAAAGCTCTACACGCTCTATCTGCTCTGGCTGGCGTTTGTCGGCGGCATGCTCCTTGTCTATGCGCACTGGTGGGCGTGGTATGGCGGCTGGTTCTGGGGGCCACGCTTCTTCCTCTTCGCGTCGATTCCCGCCGCGCTGGCGCTGGCCGTTCGGCTACATGCCCGCGACGCCGGGCTGGGGGCGAATCTGCTGACGCTCGTCGCACTCGCGCTCTCATTCTGGGTAGGCATCAACGGGGTCGTCTTCGAGCAACAGGGACTATCCGTCTGCACGGCGCACAACTACGCCCAGGAGTTTCTCTGCCAGTTCACGCCGGAATTCAGCGCGCTCTGGCATCCATTCATCGTCTTTGAGCCTCTTTCCTCTGGCGCTATACTATACACTGCCACCAGCAGCGCTATCTTTCTTTATCTCACGCTGCCGTTGCTCATACGCATGACGCGCCAGATCGCGGACTGGCTTCGTGGTACGGCGGCGGTGTACCTGCGCCGGGAAGCCTGGCGTCTATGAGCCGATCCTGTGTCACTGTGGGGAGATGACAAATTAGATGGAACCGAATGAGGATATCGCCGCGCCAGATATGGATACCGTCGAGATGCCCGCGGCAGCGCCCAGCCCGGCGCCGGAGCAGCCCGATGCGCTCGCGGACGATGTGGTCGATACGGCGACGATTGAAGATGCCGAGACGACTATCCTCGAAGGCGTGGGAGCGACCAATAGATCTGATATATCGAGCGAGGACACGATCCAGTTCGCCGCCATGAAGCCCGACGTCGAAACAGCCGAGCGCGTTGATGATGATGTGGCCCTGGCTGATACGATGGTGGAGACGCCCGCTGTGCTCATGCCAGTCGTGCGGGGCACGCCACGCGCACAGTCCACCACGCACGCGCAGTCCATCCGAAACCGTATCGCCCAGATTCCGTGGCTGCGCTATCCCGAGTTCTGGCTGGTGGTGGCGCTGGCGGCGTTCCTGCGCCTCTGGCGTATCGACCTGACAGAAATCCTGAGCGATCAGGTTCAACAACTGATTCTGGCGCGCGGCGCATGGCTCCATGGCGCGCTGCCCGTCACTGGCATTCTGGCGTCTATCGGCAACATGAGTCCGCCACTGACCATCTACACATCCGTACCGTTCGTGGCGCTCAGCAAAGACCCGCTGCTCGCAACTATCGCGAATGCGCTCTGGAACGTGCTCGGCGTCGTAGTCTGCTATATCTTCGCCAATCGTTATTTCGGGCGGGTCGTCGCTGTGAGTGGGGCGCTGCTCTTCGCCAGTTCGGGCATGGCCGTCTACTATAGCCGCTCGATCTGGGTACCGAACTACCTGCCGCCCACACTGATCCTGTGCATGCTCATGCTCTTCCTCGGCTGTGTTAGCGGCCGACGCGGCTGGTTCGCACCCCATGTCGCGCTGCTCATCATGGCGATTCAAATACAGCCGGCGTCCGCGCTGCTAATCCCTGTCTCGGTGGTGGGCTTCCTGCTTACCCCGCGCAAGGCGTGGCCGTCACGACGTGAGTGGGCGCTGACCATCGGGCTGGCTGCACTGCTGCTCGCGCCAACACTGCTCTGGGAGTCGATCAGTTCATTCCACGATATCCGCAGCATTGGGCACTATCTCCTGAATACTAAGAGCACGTTCAGTCTCGACGTGTTTCGCCTGGTTGCGCAGATGCTCGGGGCGCCGAATCCAGGCGAGCTTGGGGCGAATAGCCTCTATGCGCAGACCGGCTCCTGGTCTGGCATCGTCAACGTCGCGGCGGTCGTCTGTTTTATCGTCGGATTGGCTGTGTTGACGGTGCGCCTGGGGCGTGTTGGGCTATACGTCTGGCGTGAGGAGACCGTTTCAGCGACTGGCTGGAAAGCGCGCGTGCGGAGCGGAGCGCTGGCCATCTGGCGCGGATTGCGCGCCGAGCCGGTCTGGCGGGCGCATCTGCTGCTCTGGCTCTGGATCGTTGTCCCGATTGTGCTGCTCCTGCGGAACAGTGGTACGCTCTATAGCCACTATATGCTCGTCCTTTACCCGGCCATTTTCATCGCGGGCGGTTTCGCCTTTCAGGCTGCTTTCCGCATGACCGAGCAGTGGATACCGCGGGCGGCGTTCGCGCGCCAGGTTGCCCCTGCCGTCATCCTCACGGCGCTCACGGCGCTGGTGCTTGCGCAGGCCTTCCAGTCCGTGCTCTACCCGGCGGCGCTTGCCAGTGGCTCCTATAACGCATTCGAGAGCGCCTCCCCTGACCCCGGACGCGGCTATCCGCTGGCCGAGTTGGAGCAATTAGATACCACCCTTGGCACGCTCCAGGCCGAACAGCACGCGCGCACCGTTTTCGTCAGCCTGCCTACGTACTCCCTTTACCACGACCCCATCCAGTACATGACGGTCTCCGAGCACAGCGACCGCGTCGGCTCCGCCGCCGATTGTCTCGTGATGCCCACGCCGGATGAGGAGCCAGCGCTGGTGGTGGCCACACAACCCGTGGGGCCAGCGAACAGCCTGTTGAGCAGCCTGCCTGAGCTGACACCAGTCGCGAGCCTGGCGATGGCGGGCAGCGCCAATATCGCGGTCTATCAGATGTCGGGCAAGTTGCCGCCATTGATCGGCGAACAGGCGCTATCGCCGATCACGTTTGCCGATGCGGCGGGCAATGGGCTACGTCTGGACGCAATGGCAATCCAGCCTGATGGTCAGATACGCCTGCGCTGGGCGGTGCTTGGCTCGGCAACAACCAGCCACGGCGTGCCCTGGTATCACATCGTGCCGTCGATGCGCTCAGCCAGTGGCGCTACCACCGCGTTGCCCGCCACCGATTGCCAGCCGACCCGCTGGCGTGCTGGCGAAACAGTTTTTACCTGGGTATCCGGTAAGGGCGCGGCTACCGCGCAATCGCTTTTCCTCCAGGTGAGCGGCAGCGCGCGAACGGATAACTATACGTTGCGGTCCGCCGGTCCGCTACGGGTGTTGTCTGGTCAAACCAATAGCACGCCCATCAAAGTGCTGCGTCCATCATCAGG
The DNA here is from genome assembly GCA_963718915.1 of uncultured Chloroflexia bacterium. Taxonomy (GTDB): domain Bacteria; phylum Chloroflexota; class Ktedonobacteria; order Ktedonobacterales; family JADMIN01; genus DAHUXT01. Next base: position 348,906 of record CAVRAI010000003.1, read on the forward strand.
CACAGTCGGAGCTGATGGCTCGGTCACCATCCCACTCGCGGCAACGCCATAAGTCACGTAGGCGAGCAGAAGATCACTGGTTTGAAGAAGAGGCCGAAACACGACGACCTCACATTTCGTCTTGACATTAGAGAAGACGCTGCTCTGAGGCATCGGTCAACCTGGCACTTCAGGGCGTATTTGTTGCAATGCGACGGTGGCGTCTGTAGAATATTGTAGTTGGCGTTGCGCCCAGTTCGGCCTGCGTCTTCTCCGAACATCATCCTGGACAACATCCCGAAGAAGTTTTCGCCAGTCGCCGAGAATCCACCGGCGCCGGGCGCGTTCGAGCGTATCCGCGGGAAAGGATTGAGGCTATGCTATCCTCGCGTGGGGCGAAACCGCTTGTGAGCATTTTTCTCGCGCTGCTGCTGGTGCTGGCATTTGTGTTGCCGTTCCTCCAGTACAATTTCCTGGCTGGCCCAATTACACCCTTCGACAAGGTGCAGGCCGGCGCAATTCGCTTCGGCATCATCATGGCGCTCGCGCTGATCTGGCTGGGTGTGCAGCTTTTCTGGAGGGCGCCCTCCGAGGCGACCAAACTTGGTATGGCTGCCTCCGCCACGATCATCTGGCTGGCGCTGGTATTCTTCTTCAATTTCGAGGTGGAGGGCATTGGCGGCGCAATGGCCTTCTTCGTCCTGATGGGCGGCCTGGCGGTTACGCTGATGTGGACGCGCTTTCTTGCGGACGAAATCAACTTCTAGCGGATGTTTTGGCGGATGTTGGGGACGATGAGGATGATGAAGCTGGCTCCCAGGATGGCCACACGCGATGCGGGTCTTCATCTCCCAGTGATGTGACAGGGACAGAGACATTCTCGTTGTCCACTATGCAGACTATGATCCTGTGGCAGACCCTTCCGTCTCCCACGGCTCGCCAGGCGCCACCACCCAATGCAGTGTCACCTGGAGTCGTAGGTAGCAGTGAGCGTCTCGTAGCCACGGGCGCTTGAGTACGTAAGGATTCATACCCTATTTTTGCTGGTGGCGTGATAATGGTGACGTGGATGCGGCTGTTTGGAAGCATCCGTTAAGGTAGGCAGCAAATATGTGGCAACGGTTCGTGAAATGGTTCTCGCCCCCGAAGCGCTCTCAGCGCGCATGGCACATTGGTGTGACGGCAATAGGGCTTATTGTCATTCTTGTTCTTCTGGGCGACGGATTGTACGGCCTCTTCACGCATATCAATCAATCGAATGCGCTCAATGCGAAGGCAACTCTCGACTCATCACTGACTGACGCCACGACACGCCTGAACGCGCCTGCTTCCATGCTGCAACCCATTCGCGACCAGGAACAGCAGGTGACCAAAACAACCGATGGATCGCTGGCGGGCTGGCAAAACGCCTCCCAGGAGTACACGCGGTTGAATGGGCAGGTTCAGACGATCATCGCGATGCCCGTATCTCAGGCGCGCGCCCTGGCACAGAAAGACCTGGATCAGTTCCAGACCTCCGTTGCCACGCTGGTGCAAGGCAAATACGTCGAAGCGCCGGGCTACCAGGGTCGGTTCCAGCAGGCGCAGACATCCTTCCAGAGCGCCAAGACGACCCGCGACTACTTCCTCGTCGATGGCTTCGCACAGGATCAGGTGGCCGCGCTAACCGCGTTTAAGCCTACCTACGACCGCCTGCAAGAGTTGACCACGATGGTCACCTCCGAGCAGAAGCTGCTCTCGCAGATCACTGGTTCGCCGCAGTCCGCGCCGCTCCTGTGCGCCGATGGCGTTGGCTCGACGCCCGAAGAATACTGGACCACCTACTACGATCTCATCGCGCATCCAACCGCGCGCGCCGGCTCGACGCCCGTGGAATCGCAATGGCTCAACCAGGATCTGACTCTCTTCCGCGCGGCGAGTTCGTCCAACGATTATGTGACGCTCAACCAGCTGCTCGATGGGCAGATTGCCCAGGTGCAGGCGACGAACGCCACGCTCGTTCCCGCTACGGCGGCCAGCTATCTGGCGGGGTTCAAAGCCGATATCCAGACCATCCAGGACTACACGACCAATGCCCAGGCCATCAAGGACTCCTTCGGCAGGATCCAGGGTCTGTCTACATTCTCGTCCCTCGGCATTTCGGGGTATAGCGTCAACGCGCCCTCAATGAAGGATCTGAGCAAAGATCTCACGTCCTTCCAGAGCCTGTACGATCAGGACGCGCAACTGCTCGCCAGCCAGACCTTTGGAGACTATAGCAAGGCGATCCAGCAGATACAGAAGCATCGTAGCAGCATGGCGTTCGATGTCACCTACGCCAAGACCTTCCTCGACATCAAGACCTTTGTCGACCTGATCGCCCAGGGGCAGGCGCGTACAACCCTGAACAGTCAAAAGACCGGGGACAACAAGAAGTATCCCGACGCCTACGAGTACGTCTATCGAGGGCACAGGCATCGGCGATGTGATCAATCCGGCTGCGACGAAAATATTCGGTGTCGGTCGTTTGTACAGCGCGAAGACTCTCACTGACTACCGGTATCTCGACACCGAGTTGCAGATGTTCATCCACAACATCCAGGCGATGTTGACGAATCTGGACGACAAGACCCCCTACAACCAGCCGCACCAGACCGACACGGATCTGATGCAGTACTACGGCATCATGCAGGGCAACGTCATGGTCGTCTCGCTGCGCGAGCAGGTGGCGCGTTTCTACACAGACGGGAAGCTGGTCAAGGCGATCTATCTGACGACGGGCGCTCCCGACCTCCCCTCGGCGCCAGGTATCAACTGCGCCTCGCATGCGGTACAGAACCAATTGATGGTCTCGCCCGACCCGCCTGGGTCTCCCGATTACTATCAGCCGACGCCGGTCAAGTTCGGCATCTACTACCACAACTATGGGCTGGAGATCCACGACGCCTGGTGGCGCAACCAGTTCGGCCCACTGACGAACCTGCCGCACTATGACCCCGCCGCGTTCAACGGTGGCTCGCACGGCTGCATCAACATCTCGAAAGAAGACATGCCGTGGGTCTACTTCAATTTCGTAAACATGAAGAACATCCCGGTGGTAGTCTACTAGTCCAGGCTAGACCGCAAGCCTGACAGTCGCGAGCACAAGCACACAGAACCCGGTGGATGTCGCTCCACCGGGTCTCTTGCTCTCTGGTGCTCTGGCTGTCCGCTAGCTGCGAATAGCTACCTCGGCCTCGATCTCGACCGGGATATCGAAGGGCAACACCGCCATCCCAACCGCCGAACGCGCGTGGCGGCCAGCCTCCTCGCCATAGAGTTCGAGAATCAGGTCAGAGAAGCCGTTGATGACGGCGGGCGGCTGGTTGAAGCCGGGCGCCACGTTCACCATCCCAAAGACGCGCAGCCACGCCACCACGCGATCCAGATCGCCCAGCTCGCGCTTCAGGCTGCCAAGAATCGCCAGCGCCGTCTGCCGCGCCGCCGCGTATCCCTGGTCGAGCGACACCTCCGCGCCGACTTTGCCTCGCGGTTCCGCAATGGAGCCATCGGGCTCCAGCGGCCCGTGTCCCGCGACATAGGCTCGCCCCTCCCACACCCGTACATTGACAAATGGGAGCCGCGCTCCAGGCGGCCCCTTCATCGGCTCGGGCAACACCAGGCCCAGCGCCTCCAACCGCTTCTCGATTTCCACGTGCAAGACCTCCTCTGTGGAACAGTCCACCATCCCCTGGCACATCTGCCACAGATGTGCGCCAATGATACAACGTGGTAATGGGTCGCGGCGTGCTACCAGCGCCGCAGTTGCCGAAATGCGCGCATATGCGTATAGTTTGTAGGTATTTCATCGGCAGGCGCCAGCAGGCGCTGAAGACCGATATCGTCTCATCATACTGATGCTGGAAGGGTATAGAGAAATGGCGGAGGGACAGGGCGACGGGAACGAGCCAGAACACTCGTTTATCCAGGAACCACTGGAACCTTCTGATAATCAGCCTGATCTTCGCGATGATCCCCTGTTCGGAGAGATCGTGAACCTCCCTGGCGAGGCATCGGCTGACGACCAGACGCGCCGCATGAACGAGGCGCGCACGGGCCTGGAACGTCGCGAGGTTGTGCATGGCAAGCGGCGCAATGCCGACTATATCCGTGTGCAGTATTCGGGACGACGACAATTCCGCCATACCGGCGGAGGGACGCTTGAAGCCACTCCTGAGGCGCTCACACCTCAGAGCGGACCCGGCAGGGCATGGGAACGAGTGCGGCGCGTGCTGCTGGGCGAGCGGCTAAGCAGCGCCGAGCAGGAGGCCGAGCGGCTCACCAAAGTGAAAGCGCTCGCGATTCTCTCCTCAGACGCCATCTCATCGGTAGCCTACGCGACAGAGGCGTCGCTCAGCGTCCTCATTCTGGCGGGCGCCGCGACACTGCAAATTAATCTCATTCTGGCGGGCTGTATCGCGCTGCTCATGGTGATCGTCGGCTCGTCGTATCGCCAGACCATTCACGCCTATCCGCAGGGGGGTGGATCCTACATCGTCGCCCGCGAAAACCTGGGCGTTCTGCCCGGACTGATTGCCGCCGCCTCACTGCTGATTGACTATGTGCTGACCGTCTCGGTGAGCGTTTCCGCCGGCGTCGACGCGCTGGTATCCGCCGTCAGGCCGCTCATGCCGTATAGTGTCGAGTTGGGCGTCTTCTTCATCGCAATCATTATGATCGTCAACCTGCGCGGTGTGCGCGAATCTGGCTCAATCTTCGCCGCGCCCAGCTACCTCTTCATCGGCGTCTTTCTGATCATGATCGTGGTGGGCGTTCTTCATGCCGCGACGCTGCCAGGAGGGCTGACGACGCATATTCCCGCAGTCAAGAGCCCGACGTTGGGCTGGGGATCAGAGCCGCTCACACTGCTGTTGATTCTCACGGCATTCGCCTCTGGATGTTCGGCTATGACTGGCGTCGAAGCGATTTCGAACGGCGTTCCGATGTTCAAAAAGCCGGAGCCTCGCAACGCGGCGCGCACGCTGACCTGGATGATCGCGATTCTGGTCACGCTGTTTCTCGGCACCTCGTATCTGGCATGGCGCCTCGGCGTTGCGCCCTTCAGCACTGGCGAGCCGACGGTGACCTCCCAGATTGCCGAGAGTGTCTTCACCGGCGCGTTTAGCTGGATGTACTATGTTCTTCAGTTTGCCACCCTGCTGATTCTGGTGCTGGCGGCCAATACCAGCTTCTCAGGCTTCCCCTGGCTTTCCTCGATTCTGGCGCGTGACGGTTTTCTCCCACACCAGTTCTCGGCCCGCGGCGGTAGGCTGGCGTTCACCACCGGCATTGTCGTGCTCACGCTGCTCTCGACATCGCTGATGGTGATCTTTCACGGCAATACCGTGGCGCTGATCAATCTCTACGCCGTCGGCGTGTTTACCGCGTTTACTCTCTCTCAGACTGGCATGGTCGTGCATTGGTGGCGGCAACGAAACGCCGCCGGAAGACACTGGCGTCAATCAATGGCGATCAACTTCGTGGGAGCGATTGCGACGGGGATTGTCGCGATTGTGATTACACTGACCAAGTTTGTGCATGGCGCGTGGATCGTCGTCGTGCTGGTGCCCCTCTTCGTGCTGCTCTTCAAGGGCATCTCACGCCACTACGCCAGCGCGCGCAAGCAGATTGCGGACCTCCCGGTGGACGATCTACGGCGACTGCGCCAGATCATGGTAGTGCCAATCGCTCAGTTCGACCGTGTGGCGCAACGGAGCATCGCCTATGCGCAGGCACTGGCCAACGAGGTGATCGTCATTCATGTGGCAACCGACTCAGAAGACAGCGCCGGGCTACGCCGCGCCTGGAACATCTGGAATGCGCGGCAGATAGCGCCGGACGACGATGCGGCGGATTCGGGGCACGCCAGAAGGCTGCCGCAGTCGCCGCCACGGCTGGTGGTCATCGACTCACCCTATCGCTCGCTGACAGGCCCATTGATCGCCTATGTAGACGCTCTGCGCGACTCACACCCCGAGGCCGTCATTACGGTGGTGCTGCCAGAATTTGTGCCCGCCCACTGGTGGGAGCGCGCGCTGCATAACCAGACCGCGCTCCGTCTGAAGCTGGCGTTCTACACTCACCCCAATGTGGTAGTGGCGAACGTACCCTATCACCTCCGATAGGTCTGGCGCACAGGTCGCGCAACACCACCATGTACCCCCATTGTCGCCTGCGGTTGAAACGCCAGGAGCTACAGCCTATACTGAGGGCTAATGGCCTATTTTGAATGTCGCGCTTGGCAAGAGGCTAAACATTCCTGACAGGACGTAGGGTGTGGGGTGCTTGTGGGGAGGAGTGGCATGACTTATGATCTGTCCCCGGTGTGGAGAATCGCTGGCCACTGATGCGACTGTCTGCTCGTCGTGCGGCCTGACTATCTCGTCCTCTTCGTCGCAACGCTGCCCCGTGTGTGGCGCGGGACTGGCGCCAGGTGTCGCCGTCTGCCCGCACTGCGGCACGCCACTGTCGCCGCTGAATCATGCCACGCCCGCCGCCTACGAGCCGCCACCCGAGGATGAGCAATCTGGCTCCCCCACGACACCCTATGCCAGATCCCGCTATCTGCGCCCGCCCATCATGCGCACGGTGCCACTGCTGACCACATCCGGACAATCACCCGACGAGGCGCCGACCGTGCTGGCCACGCCCAGTGGCGGCGCGGATAGCGCAGCGGCTGAGTCGGCTGAGGATGAAGCGCCATGGATAGGCACACCGTCGCTGCTGACGCCCTCCGAGCCTGAAGATATCCCATTCGCTACGACAGCGACCGCCGCTGAGTCGGAGCAGGAGGGACAAGACACACCAGACGCGACAGCGCCAGAAACACCCGACAAACCGGGCTACGATTCGCCCGATGTCGAGCGTCCTGCCGTTCATGCGCCCAAGCCTTCTCTGCCTGACTATGACACACCTGATATCGAGCGGCCCGCAGTCCACGCGCCAAAGCCACCGTTGCCCGACTACGATACGCCCGATATCGAGCGTCCCGCCATTCACCCAGCGCCAACGAATGGCTTTCGCCCATTCACCTCCACCGATGCTCCGGCTGAGACCGCGGCTGAGACCGCGGCTACGGCTGCGGCTACGGCTGCGGCGATATCGGCCAACGGTGTTGTCACGCCAGTCCCCGACACAACCAACCCGATGCCAACATCTCCCGGCGCGTCCGCAAGTTCGCGCGCGGCACGCAGCGCCAAAGCGGCGAGCGACAGCGCCATTGCGCGTATCTTCGGCGTGCAACCACCACCACGCGAACGCATCGCCAATAATGCCATCCAGAGCTTCTGGCTGCGCTACCTGCCACCAGAGTCGGCCGCGGTTCCCTGGCTTTCGATACCAATCGGCGCGTTGCTAGCGCTGATCGCGGGGCTGCTCGTGACGATTCTTGGGCTGGTCTTCTGGTCGCGCGCCATGGGCTACGTGCTTGGATTCGGCGGCGCGGTCAATGTCAACACCGGTCTCTTTGGATCCGTTGTTTCGCCCAATCTGCTGCAACTCTTTCTGCTGGAGCATGGCGTCCCGATGTCGCTGACGCTTGGCTCGCCCGGCGGCACGGGGAGCTTTTCCGCGCTGGTGACTGTGCCGCTCACCGGACTCTCGCTCATACCCGCCTGCGCGCTGATTTTCGCGGGCTATGTGGCCGCCGCCAGCGACTTTTCGCATCAACTGCGCTACAGTGTGGCGCGTGGGGCGCTGGTTGGGCCAGTCTATGCGATTCTGCTGCTCCTGGTGGCGCTCTTTGGCTCCAGCGTCATACAACTGGAACAGAACACGACGATCCAGTTGCATCCCTCGCTCGGCATTGCCGTCCTGGCTGGTCTGGTCTGGGGGACGGCGCTGGGCGCGTTTGGCAGCTTGCTGGCGCTCCGTCGGCATCACCTCTTCACCACGAACCGCAGCCCTGATCTGCTGGCGGGCGCATCGTGGGGCGCGCTGATCGCTCTCGGCAGTGGGCTGCTGCTGGCGGCGGTCGCCCTGCTGGCGGGCATGGCGGCGCATGTGATTGGCACAAGCCCCACCATCGCCACGGGAGCATCGGCGAGTGGGATCGTGGAAGCGCTCGGCGCGATCATCACGACGATCTCGCTGCTGATCGTGGTGGCGCCGGTGGCGGCGCTCTGGCTCTTCACCCTGGGCACGGGCGCGACCATCGATAGCTGGCTCACCACATCCGGCGCGAACCCCAGCTCGGTCACTTCCACGTTCGGATTGCTCATCGCGCACCATCATCCATCGAGCGTCGCCTGGTGGTTGCTGCTGCTGATTCCGCTTGCCAGCTATATCATCGGCGGGCGAGCGGCGGCGCATATCGCACGCGCTGACTCGCTCCGGGATGGTGCGCTCGTGGGCTGGTTGATGGCGGTGGGGCTGACCGTGCTGATGCTGCTCTTCACACTGCTCACGCGCGTACTCGTTTCATCCAGACGCAGCGCTCTTCGGGCGAACGGTCGTCACCAGCCTGGGAATCGCGCCTTCGTTGGGAGCGGTCGGGCTGCTGGCGCTGCTGGTTGGCAGCATCGTCGGCGCGCTCGGTGGCGTCAGCGCGGTGCTGGCGCCGGAGCCAGGCCCAGCGCTCTTCTCGCTAGTGTTGCCACTGCTCGCCAGGCTTGCTCCAGTGCTGTCCGTTGCCCAGCGACCATGGGATATGCTTGATGCGGCGCGCAACCACCATCCCGCGCGCACGCCCATGCGGGTGCTGCTCTACGCCGCGGCGCTCTCTGCGGTGGCGCTGGTGGCGCTCTTCGTGCTGGCCGTGCTGATCGGCTGGATCGCCAGCCACGTTGCTCCGGTCAGCGCCGTACGCGGCTTCGACGGATTCTTCGCGGGCCTCGCAGTGGGCGTGCCGCTCTTGCTGCTAGCCAGCGCGGCGATTCTCGCGATCATGAAGACGCTGCCGCCACTGTTGACGGCGCACGCCACACTCCGGACGGAGAGGCCAATTATCCCCCGATTCCCCAGAACGGCGCACCGTCACCCATGAAGCTGCGGCTGATAGGGTGGCGGCAGATCGTAGACGGCGAAGTCATTGAAGACGCCTGTGGTCGTATCGTCGTTGACAAACACGCCAGGATAGCCAAATTTCGGCGATGACGAGGTCACGGTGGAGTCCACATCGCGCGCCACAAACTGGCCATTGATATAGCAGAGATATTCTGTCCCGCGAAGAACCAGCAGCAGTCTATTGCTCGCATTGTCGCCCTCATGAATCGCCGCGCTGTCCCCACCATCGAGGTAGTTCCAGTTATCGTTGGAGTCGCTATGCCCTGGCTGATAATGATAGAGACTCCATCCTCCTCCGGATGGGCTAACGTAGAAGACAATCTCGTCAGATTCTGTCGTGCCATTGGCCAGACTGCGCGCGATCAGGCCGACGCCGTCGCCGTCCGATGACCCCATCTGGCGCGCCGTCACCGCAATCGCCGCATCAGCATATTGGGCATCCATCGTCTCTTCGTTCACGTATCCGGTTGGGCCGCCGGTCATCGCGAACCCGCCATACAAATACTGGGCCGATGTCGAATCAGTCGTCGTCGGCATTTGAGTATCCCAGGTATAGTCTCGGCTGATGAGCTGATCGCTAAAGAGCGGCGTCTCGGCGGTGATACGCGCGGGCAGCGCCTGATAGTATGCCGCTAATTGATATTTGTTGAGACCCCACAGGCCGCAAACGCCGGACACCACGAGTAGCATCAGCAAGACATTCAGCCAGTAGAAGCGCGCGCGCAGCCGTATTGGCCGAATCGGGCTGGCATAGCGGTCAATCTCCTGGAGCGTCGCCTGGTGCAGCGGCGCCATCTCGTCCGCCGTCTGCCATCCCGCGACTATCGAGCTGGCGGCTTCCTGCTCTGGCTTGCCCTCCGCCGCCGATGCCTGCTGGATCGTCTGGCGCTTCATCTCCTCCATACGCTCGCGCAGTTTCCGCTCTAGACCGCGCGCCGTGGAACCCTCGGTGAAATTCGTGGCGCCCGTTGTCCACATGTCTACCGTTTCGACGGCCCGCGTCATATCCAGCAGTGGCCGTCTGGCGCGGGTGACGACAAGTCGGCACAGGAGTTCACTGGCGGCGCCTGTGGCGCGTTTGCGGCGTGGGGAGAGCATCCAGCCGAAGCTGACTTCATTGCTCATGACGAGATAGATATACGTGACTTTGGAGCTTGTGCCCGGCGAGAAGCGATAGACGCAGAAGCTGACGACATCCTGCCAGGCAAGCGTCTGCTCGCGCCTCCGCCAGCCGCGCCCGCGCCAGCGAATGCTCCAGTCATCCACGGCCAGCAATCTGGGTCGCCGCGTTGGCAGCAGCGCGCCCCAGCCATCGGCGATGATGTTTGGCCCGCCGCCAATGGTCGAGACCCGTCCGATGGCCAGGACGAATGCCGCAATCTGCAGCACGCTGTTAAGGCCGGTGAGGCCAGACTCAAATTGCCATAGCCCCACCTGGAGATCAATAAGCGTTATCAGGCCCAGCCCCATCACAAAATACAGTAACAGGACAAGATTGCTCGTAGGGGGAAATAGCTTCAGACGCAGAAACGGCTTCATATCGCGCGGAAGTTCGTCACCAGTCAGCGGTGGAGGCTGGTCGAACGCCGCTGGAATCTGCTTGCTCTCGCCCGCCAGAACCGACGCACGTAGCGTCTGCGAACCAATCCAGCGGCTTTTGGATGGTGCGAGCGCCGCGGCGGAAATCAGCAGAGCGAGTGGCAGGATGAGCATAAACGCGATGTTGACTGCGATGCTTACGAGGGTATCATGAACGTCTAATAACGAAGTATCGGATGAGCCTAACGGATTCTTGATGAGGATGAAAGCCCCGCCGCCAAGCAGCAGCCAGGCAAACGTCACGCAGAGCCACTGTATGACACGCCCGCGCCGCCACGCCGCCTGGAACTGTGTCGGGGTCAGGCGCATGAACGTGATCTGCTGAATATCTGAAAGGCTGGACATTCCCGCGCTATACCTTCCCCCAAAAAACAGCGCCGCTCACCTGGATGGCGGCGTTCCTCGGCTCAGCATAACACTGCTCGTCAACTGCGACGCCTGACTATATACCCAATCCGTGGAAGAGCGGCTGAAAGGGTGGCGGCGCTGGATAGACCGCGAAGTCGTTGAAGGTGGCGGCAGTAAATCCCAGCGCGAAGAGGCCCGCGTAGCCGGAGTGTGGCGCGGGCGGAGCGGCGTAGGGATCGTAGACACTGCCCAAAAACTGGCCGTTGGCGTAGGCATAGTACATTGCCCCAACCACCACCAGCATCAGCCGATTCGGCACACCGACTCCGGTATGAATCGCGGCGCTGGCACTACTTAAGGTAAGGAGACGCCATCCATCGTCGTTGTTATCGTCCGCGCGTGGGGGCTGTTCATGAGTGAATGACCACGTACCCTTAAGAGGATCGACATCGAGGATAATCTCGTCGACCTGTCTCCCCTGGTCTGCCCCATCCTCAACACGAGCGACCAACCCAACATCGGCGCCATATTCGGATGCGTCTTGCACGCGCACCGTGACTGCGACTGCCACGTCCGCATAGCGTGCGCCCTGCCAGACAACGTGATCACTGTAATTTGGACCGCTGTTGATGGTGTAGCCGCCATCCGTGAACGCGAGGCTCATGGCATCTTTGTCCGATGTCGGCGTGTGAACCGGCCAGCCGTTTGTGTTACTGATCAGCGGATCGCTGAAGAGTGGCGTCTCGTTGGCGACCCGCGCCGACCATGTGCTGAGATATGACTCGGCTTGATGATGCTCGAAGAGCCAGCCACCGCAGAGGCTTAGAATGACGACCAGCAGCGCCAGGGCATTGAGCCAGTAGAAGCGGGGCCGCAGACGCACCGGTCGCGGCGGCCTGGCGCTCTCGACGCCGAACAGAGAGATAGGGGTGACGGAGCCGCCGTCGCCTTCGCGCAGCGCAGTGAGCGCGGCCAGCAGCGATTTACGCGGATCGAGATCATTGGAATAGGCTTTCGGCTTTGACGAAATCGGCGCCTCCCACGCGCTCAGCACATCCGCGCTGGCGGTCACATCGCGTAAAGGGCGGCCAGAGCGCGCTACTACTATCTGGCACAGCAGAGCGCTGGTGGAACGTTCGGCCACTCTGGCGCGCCAGGGCACTATCCATGCGAACGTCGCATCGTTGCTCAGGAGCAGATAACTATAGGCGGTGCCTGAACTGAATCCCGATTTATGGCGATGGATACAGAAAGCCACGACATCCTGCCAGGCAAGCGTCTGCTCATGTCGCCGCCAGCTGCGCGGCTGCCAGCGGATGCCCCACTCGTCCACGGCAAGCAATCGCTGGCGCCGCATCGGCAGAAACGCGCCCCAGCCGTAGGACATGATCTGCGGCCCGGCGTAGAGGGTGATGATTTTTTCGCAGAAGAAGATGCCATAGACCAGCTGGAATACGCCCATAACGGTTGAGAGCGAATCGTAGTAGCTCGTCGCGGGCGCTCGGCGCAGAGAAATGACGGTAAGAGTAATCGCTCCGATGGTGAGGATAAGGGCAACCACCGTGAAGACGACAGCGACTCTGCTGACACGCGCAAACCGGAGCGGCCATCGCCTCGTCGTGAGATCGGCTGATTGTTCAGGGGTGAGCGCTGGCGGCTGTTCCAATGCCACCGGCGCGATGGAATCGTTTCCTGCGAGCAGAGCGTTGCGCACGATGCGCGCGCCAAACCAGCGAGCCAGTGGTGGCGCAAACATCACTGTGAAAAGGACCGTCGTCAACGGCGCGATGATACATGTACAAAAGAAGATGACAAGAGAGAAGGTATCGGTTGGAAATGTGTCAATGGGCAGCAGCGCGCCATACTGAATGAGAAAGACGAGAAAGACGAGCCAGCCCCACGCCAATCCGATCCCCAGCCATTGTATAGCGCGTCCGCGCCGCCACGTCGCCTGATACGCCGCTGGCGACATCCCCAGCAGCGCGTTGAACTGGTCGCCCGAGGTTGTGGCCATTCCTGGCTATTCCCTCTTTCACCCGCATACCAGCGCGCCTGCGTGCAGACCTTCCTTACCGCTAATAGCCCCCTCAGCATACACCGCTCGTCAACTGGAGAGTACGCTGCGCTCACCCGTAAAGTTATCCACAACTTGCGAAGTTATCCACAATGATTGTGGATAGGTGGGCATTGGCGCGCAATGTCCCATTTTTCCAGCAGTTCGCCACAACAGGGAGATTTTCCAGCGCTGATGAAGACTCACTGCCTCCGTGGATAACAGGCCTGAAAATGTGGACAACTCGCCCCTTGTGTGCATAAGTAGGCGCCCGTGTCATCCTCCAGATGACCCCACTCACCTCCCCACACCCTGTGGATAACCGTGTGGAAAAGCGCCAAAGGAGGTGGATAGGTAGTGGGTAGCGCGTGGGGAGTCTTTAGATCAATGCAGCATGCCATCATCCACATTGTGGGGAACTGTTGTTGAGAGATCGTGGATGGCTGTGGATGGGTCGCATCCTATCCACCTCGTTCGTGGATAGCCTGCGGCGCGTATCCACAGCCATCCACAATCGATGGGGATATTATCCCGCATTTGCCACGAACGCATCCACATTGAGAACGATGCCCAGACAATCGGTCAATGTGTGGCGCCCCTGAATTCAAGGGACATATCATGCGTTACGCAAACGTCGCTCACACTTATCCCCAGTATCCACCGGCCCTATTACTATGACTGCTATTTCTCTTAATAAAAAAAGATCATAAGAGAAGGAACATCACCAGAGGCTGTGTTGTGTTGGGATATCCACACAAAAGATTTCAGATCAGTGTCACACCCCATACAAGTAAGGCACATCGTCAAGACCATTACCAACGCGAAATATCAATTCGCAAAAAACACGAAGACCAGGTTCTGGGCGCCTGGCCTTCGAAGGGGAGGGGAGGAGATTGTGAATTGTCTCTCTGACCCAAGAATACATCGCACTGTTATATAGTCACATCAGGTAAACACCTGATATCGTATCAGGTAAACACCCTAGTATTCACCGGGTCGTGATGGAGACCGAGGCGACGGAGCTTGCGAGTTCGATGTCATAGCCTGGGGCGCTTCCATCGTAGTCGGCGCTTTGCATTCGCACGTCGTTGCCCACAGCGGTGTACGATTGATCGTCGAAGACAAGTGAGGGCGCCCAGCCTTTGAGATGGACGCGCGCGGCGACCCCCGTGGGACGCCGAATGATGACCTCCGCCGCTCCGCCACTGATTCGTAGCGGAACCACACGCGAGGGCGCGGGGAGATTCAGCTGGAGCGCGCTCATTCCACCTTTGAATTCCAGCCCGATAAGATCAAGGCCACCTAGTTCCGCGCTGACGGCCGCAGCCCCGCCACGAAACTCGATCTGCCACGGAATGGCGGCGCTGAGTGTCACCTCCGCCGCGCGCTGACGCCAGTCGAGGAGCCGCGTGCGCCGCGAATAGCGGACGGTCACCACGCCGTTCCTGGCCTTCACCTCCGGCGCTGGCCCCTCGAAACGCGCGCGGTACAACTCGTCCATCCCAGCGTCCGCGCGCAGGGTGAGTTGTACCGCGCCAGTAGGGAAGATGAGCCGACCGCTCACCACATCTCCGAGTGGCTCGGCGAAGATCCCCTGCTCATCCGATGGCGCTTCACGCAACCGGATGATTTCTTGCTGGGAGCGCGCGTTGCTCTGTGCGAGGAACTCCAGAATGGTGGCGATCTGTTCGTCGTCGTAGTGTGAGGCGATCTCCTCCCACGCCTTCCCGATAGATGCGAAGACCGCATTGATCTCGCCCATGGTGTCCTTGCCTGGGACGAGCCGGACGATGACCCGGCGGCCATCTTCGGGATCGCGCTCTCGGAGCACCAGCCCCGACTCCTCCAGTCGATTGAGCATCCCGGTGATTGCTCCGGTCGTAAGCCCTGTCAGCTCAGCAAGCTGACCTGCGGTTGTCGGGCTGGCGCTTTCCAGGATATCCATCACCTCGATATCCGTGATGGTCATCTCCGTCCGGGCCGCCACCGCCCGGTAGAACGATGCGCCAAGTCCAGTGAACCGCCGCAACTCGCGCGTAAGTTCCCCAAGCAACGCCACATGCGTTTTCTGGGTACCCCTTGACATGCTCACGTCCTCCATGTACATTGTTATTAACTTAGTTACTAAGTTAATATAGATTTGCTTCATTTAGCTGCTAAACGTGATTTCTGGATTTCCCTTAGCGGCTCAGTGAATTGCATTGTAGCATATGGAGGTGTCCCGATGATGATCGAAACGCGGGGACTGCGCAAATCGTTTGGGGATCACGTGGTGCTCGATGGCATTGACCTGAACGTGGCTGAGGGAACAATCTTTGCGCTGCTTGGCCCCAATGGCGCTGGCAAGACGACGGCGGTTCAGATCCTCTCGACGCTTATTAGCGCCGATGGCGGCAAGGTGCGGGTTGCGGGCCACGATCTCGACAGGGAGCCTGATGCGATCCGCGCGGCGATTGGCGTGACCGGACAGTTCTCGGCGGTAGATAATCTGCTCACCGGCGAAGAGAATCTGCTGCTGATGGCAGACCTGCATCACCTGGAGCGACGCGAAGGCCGCAAGCGTGCGGCGGCGCTGCTCGAACGCTTCGAGTTGGTCGATGCGGCGAAGAAGAGGCCAGCCACCTACTCCGGCGGTATGCGACGTCGGCTTGACCTCGCGATGACCCTGGTTGGCGACCCGCGCATTATCTTCCTCGACGAGCCGACCACCGGCCTCGATCCGCGCAGCCGCCACACGATGTGGCAGATCATCCGCGAGCACGTGGCCGACGGGGTCACCATCTTCCTGACCACGCAGTATCTGGACGAGGCGGACGAGCTTGCCAACCAGATCGCGGTGCTCGATCACGGGAAGCTGGTTGCCGAAGGCGCGCCCGACGATCTGAAACGCCTCATCCCCGGCGGCCATATCCGCCTCCAGTTCACCGACATGGGTGCGCTCGATGCGTCCGCCCGCGTTCTGGGCAAGGTGGCACGCGATGACAACGCGCTCAGCCTCCAGATTCCAACCGACGGCAGTGTCCGGTCGCTGCGGGCTGTGCTTGACCAGCTCGACCATGCGTCCATCAAAGTTGAGGGGGTATCGGTGCACACGCCCGACCTCGACGACGTCTTCTTCGCGCTCACGGGCCAGCCAAACACGCTGGATGCCGTTGAGACACAGAAAGGCGATAGACGATGACCACGCTTCCATATACTTTGCGCGATTCGGCGACGATGCTGCGGCGCGATGTCCGGCACTCGCTGCGCAATCTCTCGATGACGATAAGTGGCCTGCTGACGCCGGTGGTCACGATGGCGCTGTTCATCTATGTCTTTGGCGGAACGATGGGCGCTGGCCTTGGTGGTGTGGCGCATGGCGTCTCCTATGTCAATTACGTCGCGCCCGCGATTCTCATCATGACCATCGGCAGTGGCTGCTCGACAACCGCAGTGAACTTCTGTTCCGATATGGCCGAGGGCATTATCGCGCGCTTCCGCACGATGGCGATCTCGCGCGCCTCGGTGCTGACCGGGCTGGTCTTCGGCAGCCTGATTCGGACGATGATTACCATCGCCCTCGTCATCGGGGTTGCGTTGCTCATGGGCTTCCGCCCGTCCGCGAGCCTTGGCGGTTGGATTGCGGCGCTTGGCCTGCTTGCGTTCTTCACCCTCGCGCTCACGTGGATGGCGGTGGTGTTTGGGCTGATTGGCAAGACGCCAGAGGGGGCCAACGGCCTCTCCCTCATCTTCCAGCTCATTCTGCCGTTCACCAGCAGCGCGTTTGTCAACCCGCAGTCGATGCCAGCTGGAATCCGCTGGTTCGCCGAGTATCAGCCCTTCACTCCCGTCATCGACACACTGCGGGGCCTGCTGCTGGGTACCCCGGTTCCGAACAACAGCGCGATTCTGGCCATCACCTGGTGTATCGTCCTCACCCTGGTCGGCTACCTGTGGGCGCGTGTGGTCTATAACCGCAACGCCGTGGCGAATAACCTCAGCTCCGTACGATAGGCTGACCAACCGAACTGGATCTGCTTTGATGATGGGGTATAGGCCGAGCGCCGTGAGGATTGATAGCATGTCCATCTGAATTGTTGTCTATCGAACGCGCCGGAAACGCAGCCCGAAGGCCCCAGCGGATGGGCGGAAAAATTCGCCGTAGCGTTTACGCTACGGCGCGCCTCCTCATCACAACGATCCAAACGGATGTCGTATCAGTTGTCGGAATTGTCGAATGTGCTACGAGCGGGACCACTCGTGCCGGACGTTTCGAGCGCATCGAGCACGCTGGCGATATCGGCGGCGACCTCCGTGAACATGTGTGGCAGCCATTCTTCTGGATGTGGCTCGCCCTGGTGATAGGGCGACTGGCGGCGCGCGCGGCCAAGTGTCATGTGGCCCTCACGATACTCCTCAGCCACATGAAAACCACTGACACCCTCGGGATCCCAGAGCGGTAGTTCCACCCGCTGTTGTAGCGTGAGCGCCTCGGCCTCCATGCTGGTATCACCCAACGCCAGCGCGACGTTCGAGCGCGTCTCCACGGCGCGGCTGCTATGTTCCGATGCGCGGAGCTTGACCAGGCGCGCGATGGCCTGTAAGTTGATCGCGCCCAGATCAATATGCGCCAGTGGAAGGCTATAGGAGAGGTCTATGACCAGCGGCAGCACATTTTCCGTGTGCAGATGCGGACACGACTCATCTGGCTCGTGAAAGAACTCACAGACGCCTTCAGCGCCATCGATGGAGAGTGCGGTATCCAGCGGCCCCCAGGCGAATGAGAGCGTGCAGACGGCGCGATGCTCAGCCTCTTCGCACGGGCCAGGATGCAGCGTGCAGGCAAACTCGCGCTCCAGCGTCTGCGTGTTCAACCAGAATTCTGGATGAACCGAGAGGCCGGTTGCCTCCGCCGCGCTCAGGAACAATTCGGTGAGGTCTTCATAGGTAACCATAGTTGGGCAATCCCTCCCGCCGACGAACTGTCTGTGACCGCTATCCTGCCCAAACAACGACATTGCGGCTTCGCGGAACGCAGTGGGTTTATCATACAACAATCGCTACCAAACACAGTATCGGTTGGCGCGTCGACGATACTCACGTCGGGTATGTCGTTGTTGCGATTCACCCACCGGAGCTTGATGGCCCAGGAGAATTTCCCCGGTCTGGCGTGGCGCTCTGACCATTCGCCGTAGCATGATGCAGGTTTACAAAATAGGAGGGGCACGCCAGGAGGCGGGCGACTGAAGTCGCGCCTGAAGGGCCTCGCCTGCTGCGCCGCGCGCCTCCGCACGCTGCGCCTGCTGCGCCTGCTGCGCCTGCTGCGCCTGCTGCGCCTGCTGCGCCTGCTGCGCCTGCTGCGCCTGCTGCGCCTGCTGCGCACGCTCCGCCACGCAACCCGCCTGCGCGGGGTGCCCAGACCCCTGCGCCAACGGCTCGCGCGTTGGGACACGGTCTGGGAGTCCGCGACGACGGACTTGGTGGCCGCAGGCCCCAAAGGCGCGGTTTGAACCGCCCGCGCCCCTCCGCGCATGTCCCTCGTACTTTCTAAAACTACATCATGCTAGGGCCTGCCTCGCCCACCACGACGTGCGGTGTTCGGCGTACATAGTAAAACCACATCACCCTCCGGCCTGCCGCTCCCGCGCTCACCAACCATCCAGGTGCGAGACGACGACTGGCCGACAACAGGCAGCAAAAAGCCCGCCGCCACTGGAAGGTGAGAGCGGGCCGAAAGCATGCGGCATGCGTGGTAGAAACGTATATGAGAGATCTCTCTGCCGTTGGCTACTCTTGATTTGGCTGCCGTAGCCACTCTGGCAGGTCATGGTCTTCTATCGGTTCGCCTGGTTCGAGCGACCACGGATTCACATCAGCTGGTGGCGGCGCGTAGCCCGAACCGACAGGAGCGCCGTATCCGCTGGCGGGGCCAGGCATCGGTGAGCGTGGCCCGCTCGCCGGCGCTGGCTGCCCCTGCATAGCAGCGTCTTCGGGCATCAACGTTCGCATCCACTCGGGCACAGCGTTTGCCGCGTTGCCCGCAGAGGATTGTGGGTTGGGATAGGGCGCGGAAGGGCGATCTGAGTATCCCATGGGCATATTAGGGGGATTGGGAGCGGCTCCGCCGGGAATTGGCATGCTGGCGCTGGCGCCAGGATATCCGCCTCCGGCTCCGGGTGATGGCGGGAGCTGTGCCGCGGATGGGCCACCTGGAGCACGCGGCGTGAGCGCCCCGCGCAGCACATCGACGAGCCGGTCCAGCGGGGTATTGCTAGGCGCTGGCCAGATGGGCTGGCGTCCGCTATTGAGCATATAGATCGCCTCGGTGACGCGATTCGCTTCCTCCTGGGTGCGCCGCAGGACAAAATCGGCCTGTGCAAGCCGACCCAGGCGGGCGACCAGATTATTCAGGCTGCTGCCAATCTGCCAGAGCAGACTATTGCGAATGGCGGGCGCGCGCACGTTGAAGTCGCCATTGGCCAGGTGGACGTGCACCGCGAGCAACTGGCGCACTCCCTCTTCCAGTTCGTGGGTGCGATCCAGTTCGCGGCGTTCCAGTTCGGCCAGCTCTTCGGCGCGGTCGGCGCGTCGGATAGACTGCACGGTGCTGCGCGCCCAGAGGAATCCGACAACTCCAATGATAAGCTGGAACGCGACCGGGCGGGCAATGAGCGTGAGCAAACCATCCGATGTCTGAAAAAGCGTCTCCATGCTTGAGACGTGTGGCTGAAGCAGGATATCGGCGACGGTGAATCCTATAGCGGCCACCGTGACGAGGAGCACCGCGGGCGGCGCCAGGAGCGTAGCTGCTATTACAATGGAAATTGCGAGCAAATCAAATAGGGGGAGGTAAAGAGTATCCAGTTGTCCGTTGGGCGCGCCAACTATGCTCAACACAATCACCAGGGCCGGAAGCGCTACCATAATCAGACCGGCGATGTTGACGAAGCCACTGCGGTTCAGGATCATGGCGACGACGACAGCGCCGAGGCCAATGAGCGCGCTGATGAGTGATGCGGGATCACCCAGACCGATGAAGACGGCCAGGATCATCAGCAAGAGCAAACCGAAGAGCAGCGAGCCGCCCAATCGCCCGCGGCGAGCACGGTCGCGCGTCGCAAAGTCCGCGCTTGCGGGGGGTTCTGGGGGAACCGACAGCCGGAACCACCAGCCAAATGGACCGCCATAGTAGTTTGATGTGCCTTGCGTCAGCGCTGTGCTACCCGAGCGATAAGGGGGCCGCTCAGGCTCGAAAGAAGTATTTGGCCGCATGTTCATTCACCTCACCCTACACCCTGAAGGCGCACATGTGCTTGCGTGATATCCGCTGCCAACCAGTCCTTGGGGACAAACGACGGATATCTCCACATCCACTCCTGCCACACAACCAGTATCGCCGAACCGTATGAAGTCCTGTCAGGAATAATAGCATTACTGTTCACTTTCCCGACGGGGTCAGGAAGTGTCAACGTTGCTATGATACGCGGATTCAAGGAATCGGTCAATCAACCCGGCTGTTTCCGTGTGCGCCACTCACCGCCGAGATACCGGATACGCTCAGGATACGCTCAGGATACGCTCAGGACTGGCCCGACTGACCCACAGAAGGAATTGGCGGGCCATATGGCGGTGAGGCATACCAGCGCGGCGGGATTTGCGCCTCTTGCAGGAACATGGGCTGGGGCAGGTTCGCATTCCTCGCCAACTTTGCCACCTCGATGATCGCGCTCCGTGTGGATTCTGCCGGGCTGGCCAGCGCGCCATTCAGTTGCAGGCGGAAAGGCGCAATCGCGCGCAGGTCGGCGGTCGCCATGACGAATGGCCAGAAATAGCCTTCCGCGTTGGTTGGCGGGATCCAGAAATCGTCTTCGGGCGCCGCCTCCGAGACGACGACCTGCGCCCAGGGGGCATAGAGCATCGGAATATTGACCAGCTCCATCAGATTGCGCGCCTCAGGCCCGCTGCTCCCAAGCGCCACGTCGATGCCCAGCCGGGGGTTGGTCAGCACCTCCGTCAGCGCGTAGCATACCTCGAAGACCGCAATCCCTGTCAGCGGCGTTTTGATGGCCTGATTCCGCATCAAATGGGCTATCTCACGCATGCGCTCGACCGGTATCGCTTGAATCGCGGGCAGCGACTCGAAGACGCCCCGGCCAAAGAGTTCGGTCTCGGCGGGGAACACCGCGCGTTCCTGGTCGGCCAGCGCCAGTGGTCGGCGGCGCTTTACCAGCAATCCGGTTGGCTCGCTATAGAGCGGCCCCCTGGGAGGCACAATTGAGCAACAGGCAAGGATTTGCCCCGAAGCCGTGCCACAGAGGACGTGAATCGCATTTTCCGCCAGATCAGCCAGCGTGGGGTCGGTGCGATAGCCGTGCTGCGCAATCTTCGAGGTGTCGTAGAGGC
This sequence comes from uncultured Chloroflexia bacterium, assembly GCA_963718915.1. Classification (GTDB taxonomy): domain Bacteria; phylum Chloroflexota; class Ktedonobacteria; order Ktedonobacterales; family JADMIN01; genus DAHUXT01. Next base: position 370,288 of record CAVRAI010000003.1, read on the forward strand.
CCGCGAGGGCATATTGATCGATTCTGAACTCGCCAAATTCGTTGAAGGCGTTCGCCGACAGCATATCGTGACGGATCGCGTAGGACCATAACCCCGACGGACGGTTGCGCAGGTAGAGGACATCCTTCCCCCTGGCGGCAAGCGCGGTGAGCGCAGGATAGCGCGCGCTCAACTGGCGGCTGCGCAGATAGACAAGAAAGTCGTCATCGGACTTCTTCGGCGCGGGCATCCGCAGTATTCCGGGGCTGGCGCTGGCTTTGCGTGTCTCAGGCGTCGCGCTCACCGCGGCTGGCGCTGGCAGCGTTGTGGCGGTATCGCCTGGTTCTTCATCCGCTGCCGCTTCAACCTGCTCATCACTCGGTGGAGCGCTGGACGCCGCGGCGGATGGTTCGAGCAGGATGCGCAGATCGATGTGAGAAGCCGCTGGCGTGACCCGAACCGGCTCGTTGGCGGCGAGCGCCGCCGCCGCCCGCACCACCATCGCCGCGGTGAGCGATGCGGCCGGGCCAAGTTGCGGCTCGCAGGGCCACTGCGCGCCGTTGGTCTGGAAATCCGCCAGTGTCGTGGCGAGGTAGTCTGGCACGCCAACAGGCGACCCTCCGAAGGCGCTCGCGACGAGCCGCCCAGACACATCGGCGGCGTTATGGGTAGCCGCTGGATCCACACCCAGCATCTCTTCCAGGGGCATAGAATCCGCCGTGAAGACGAACACCGCGCCACCCCAGCCCAGATTCAGCGGGATGATCATCGGAACACCACGGGCGCGGGCATCGCGTGCCAGCGCGAACAGCGCCGGATTGTCATAGTCGATGGAGTTGATGACGATATTCGCCCGATCAAGTGAGGCGACATACGAGTCATTCTCGATGAATTCAGGGAGGACGATTACCTCAACATCTGGCCGGATATCGCGCAGCAGTTCCGCCGTGGCGGCGGCCTTGTTGGCGCCAATCTGGTGGCGAAAGAACGCCTGCCGATTCAGGTTCGATAGCTCGACGCTATCGCCATCCGCCAGGATGAACGAGCCGAACCCGGTGCGACATGCGAGCGCGACGATAGTACTACTGAGTCCGGCGCCAGCGGCAAACAGACAGGTATGATCGAGTATGTGCTGGATATCGGGTGTGATGAAGGCCCAGTTGCGTGAAAACAAATCATCGGAATCACTTGTCATGTCGTACTCTCCTGCACAAGACGATACGGGTTATCCTTTACCTGCATCTAGTTCCCATGACTAGCGGCTTTCCGTGAGCGCGCCAGAGGTGTAAAGAGGTGTGTGGCTGACATGGATGACATGGATGACAGTCAGCACTCGCATTCTATGAGCGCATCGGTGAGGTGTCAACTAAAGCAAGAACACAAATATCGACTGGCCACGAAAGATTGAGGCTTGACGAAAGTACTATAGGAGGCGTAGGCTGATCGTGGCCCAGATGCCATTATGGGGGATGCTTGAGCAGGGACACGCATCAAGAGTCGCTTGTTCTACAGGGATGTCTTTATGCGGGCGCCTGCAACAAGGAGGAAAAATGACTGCCGAGGTGGTGCGAGCGACTCGACCGAGTGTCAAGCAACAAGTTGGGGATCTGTATGCGAAGTACGGTCAGCGAAAACCGATGGGAGTGAGCGCGCCCAGCCCGTGGCTGCCTCACTATTTTCTGCACAGAACGTTTCTTGGCGATCAGGATCTGCTTATTATCTTCAATACCAAACGCTGCAAGTACCGTTGTCACTTCTGTCAGCTTCCGGCGAAAAGTTCGCCAACGCTTATTCCGGGCAGTGAGATTGTCTCACAGTTCTCGTATGTGGTGAAAGAACTGAAACACTCGCTGAGTGTAATAGATCGCCTCACCTTCAGCAACGAAGGGTCTGTGCTCGACGCGGCGACATTTCCTACCGAGGCCATGCTTGAAATCGCCGAAGGTATCAACGAGCTACGCCGCGTGCGCACGCTCGTGCTGGAGACGCGCCTCGAGTTTGTCGATACCGATGTGCTGGCACAGATTCGCGAGGTAGCTCCTCGCATCACCTTCAATATCCTGACCGGCTTCGAGACGCACGATCCCTACATTCGCGACAAAGTGTTATTCAAACGCGAGCCGCTCGATGTCTTCGAGAGCGGGCTGGATCGGGTGGCTGAGGCAGGCGCGCAACTGACGACCTACGTGCTCTTCAAGCCGCGCTGGGATATGACCGACGAGGAGGCCGTCGCCGAGGCGGAATCCAGCATTGATTACCTGGTGGAGCAGACGAAGGCGCGCGGGCTTGGCCTCTCGGTGCGACTCAATCCCATGTATGCCGCGGATGGATCGCGGTGGGCGAAAAAGGCGCACACCTCGTCGGACTACCAGCCACCGCGGCTGACCGATGTGATGCGCGTGGCCGAGAAGAAACGCCGCGAGGGTGTCAATATCTACATTGGCATGTCCACCGAGGGTCTCGACGACGGCTCGAACTACATGGGGCGTGAGGACTACTCCATGAAGCTCATCAGGCCGGTTCTGCTCTTCAACGGCGGCAAGATCAATTCATTCAACGGCTACATCTAGGTCATCCAGGTCATGGCAAGCGCTAACGGCGACGATACCAACAAGACAACGACGATGATGCAGCCGACGACGCTGGATGGGCTGCTCGCGGAGGGCGGTGTCCGCTGCTTCGCGGGCGGCCTGGAGGTTGAGGTGCGGCGCGCATGGATCGTCGCGGGCGAGGATCGTCTCGCCTACACGGCCATCGTGCGTCTGGTCGAATGTTGCCGCGAGTGGCACTGGCGGTCCGATATCCTCCCGCATGTGGGCGGCGCGCCGCTGGACTCGATCACCAAATCCTTCGCGGCGGAGTTTACGCATCCAATAGCCCTTGGGAGCCTGCTGCGCATCACGCATCAGGTGATCGACGCGCGCCCCCGCAGCTACCAGCTTCGCTTTGAGCTGACCACGCTACAGCCCGAACAGCTTTGCGCCACGCTGGAGATGGTCAGCGTCTTCTATGACCCCACGCGCGAAGCCGTCGCCGAGCCATCACCCGCCGTGGTGGCCTACCTCCGCTCCCACATCTCTCCCAATCTGCCAGCCGACGACAACTCGTAGCGAGCGCTAGGGGGCGGCGACGGCAAAGACCCTCCCCTGCGCGTCGCTGGCGATGCCATTTATCGGCGGCGCTATAATGCCGTTCACTGGCACGGACCAGAGCATCCCATCTCCGCCCGTCGTCGGCGCATAGAGCAGCGAAAACTGTGGCGTCGGGCCAAGCGCCTGCCAGCGGCTCGCCCCCGAAGGCAAACGGTAGACATTGTATGTGGTTGCGCCGCTTCCGGTCGCCGCCATGTTGATCGCCAACAACGCGCCATCGCTGGTGAAGATGGGATAGTGCGGCGTAGCTGTCGCGTCGCCAGTGTCCAGCCCGGTTATATCGTGCCAGCCCTGGCCGCTATCGTCGCCGCAATACAGCAAATTGCTCGGCGCCGTGGTCGGGCTTGCTGCGAAGTCGGATACACAGATATCCCAGGCATGATTTGGCTGTGGCGGCCGCACGATCACAGACGTAAAGCCATACGTTGGCGCTCGCAGGTTGCTCCAGTGCGCCCCGCCATCGCTGGAACGCCAGACCACCGTGGATGAGGTCGTCGTCACTCCTGCTCCGCTTGCCGAGGGCGGGACATTCGTCGCGAGTAATGCGCCGTTATAGGGGTTCAGCCAGAACTGGTCAACACTCGTTCTCCCGCCGCGGATAGCGCCGTCAACGATATGCCATGTCGCCATACCGTCTGTGCTGGCCTGCAATTCCGCCGTCGCGGTGGCGCTGAGCGGGTTTTCGACACGCAGGGCGTAGAATGCGCTGCCCTGTGTCGCGAACTGGTAGACGAGTGAGCCGTCGAGGCCGGATATATGTTGCCAGGAGACGCCGCCATTGCTGCTCCGATAATACCTGTCTGGCAGGGTAGTCCCGCCCGCAGGTGGATCTTGCGCAATGCCCAGCAGCACATCGCGTGGGTCCACCTCGTCCACCACGAGCGAACACCAGCCAGTGACTTGCGGCAGCGGGAGCGATGACCATGATGCGCCACCATCGTGCGTCGCCCAGCCCTGTGGTTGCGTGGCAGGCGGATCCGCGTTCGGCTGCGCGCAGGCGTAGGCGGTGCGGCCATCGCTCGGCGCGACTGCCAGGATGTTGGTGCTCGTCAGTCGTGGCTGGAAACCCGTTGGAGTGGCAACCGGTTGCCATGCCAGCGGCGCGCCCTGTTCTACGTTGCCCATGGGTGTCGGCGTCTGCTGAGTCTGCGTGGGCAGCGGCGGCGCTGCTGGCCCAGGATAGCTGGCGGTGAAGATTTCTCCGCTGGAATGCACATCGAGCGGCAGAGTCGGCATAGACCAGAATATTCCCCCGCCCGGCCGTTGAGCGTAGGTTACGAATTCGTTGCCTGGCGTATTTCCCGGCAGTCCACTGCCATTTTGCCAGTGGGAGGAACCTATCGGAAGACGATAGAGACTGGTGTGGGTTGTCGCGCCCTGCGCATCGAAGCGATCATCAACCGTCGCCAGCACAGCGCCATCGTTGGCGATACCCAGTGGTGTGATCGCCCCATAAGGATAGGCGTTCGACGAATCGCCGCAGCCCGCGCAGGGCGACGGCGCCGCGTTGCCCTGCCGCAGGATGTCGAGGCCGGACCGCTCGCTCCAACTGCTGGTGTCTGTGCCGCAATAGACATGGCTCCGAAAATCTGGATGCCGCAGATCGGTGCTGACGCCCGCGACCAGCGTACAGATCGACCAGCCCAGGCCATCGCTAGCTGGGATGGCTGCAACGCTCCCTGGCGGCGACTCCCCAACCTTGCGCCAGGTGGCGCCGTGGTCGTCTGTCGCCCAAAATAAGAGATCCGATGCTGGGCTTGGGATCGAATGCGCCTCAACCAGCAAATCGCCGCTCGTAGGGTTGATCCAGAAATAATCGCTGAGCAGCTTCTGGCTATGGATAGGATTATCCAGGACATTCCAGGTCGTTCCGCCATCGGCGCTCACCTCCAGACTCGTGGTGAACTCGCCAGTCTCGCGCACGGCATAGATTGCCCCATTGTGCATCGCGAATTCCCGCGCGAACTGGAAGGACGAGCCATCCTGCCAGCTCACCCCGCTATCGAAGGTGATGAGATAGTCCACCTGCACTGTAGCTGGCTTGGCGTCAGGGATGTAGCCGTACTGGAGTAGCGCCACATCGGGATTGACCTGGTCGAGCGTGATCTGACACTCGTACGTTTTAACGCTGGTGGGAGCCGACGCCACCTGCCAGGTCGCGCCGCCATCACTTGTGCGCCAGACACGGAGCGGGCCGGGCGCGGGCTTCGTCCCCGACTGGCAGAGCCACGCAACCGAGCCATCCGCATGGAAGACACTCAACCTGGCGTTGGCGCCGGGAGTCTCGCCCACCGCCGCAGGCAGTTTGACCTGCCGCCAATGCACCTGAAATGGCTGCGAGGCGGTTCTGCGCGCCAGACTGGAAGAGCCGCGCAAAGCCGACCACCACCAGCGCGATGGCAGCCACAGCGGCCAGCGTCCCCAGCGCGCGCCTGCGCCAGCTCCGTGGCGGAGTGAGTGATGGAGGAATCGGGTTCCTCTCGCCGGACTCGTCGGGTACGAGATGTTCGCCGGTGATCGAGTCGGCGCTCGTCGTCTGCCGTTCGGCGGCGAGGGCCGCGAGCACCCCCTGCCAGAGCCGCTCGTCGGGGGAGGGAACCTGCTGCGCCTGGAGCGTCGCCGCGACCATCGCGAATCCCCGCAGCCGCTGCTGACAGGCCGGGCAGCTCTCGCTATGCGCGCCGATGCGGGCCGTCTCATCCGGCGCGAGCGCCTCATCGCGCCAGGCGGAGAGGTCGGCGGAGGTCAGGCCAAGCGCGCAGGTGGGTGTCGTCTGTTGGCTCATATCGCTCGTCTGGCTCATGATCGCTGCTCCTCGCGGGTATAGCGCGCGCGGAAGGCGTCGCGGCCACGGCTGAGTGTCATCTTGGCGGCGGCCAGCGTGATGCCCAGCGCCTCTGCCATCTCGGCGCACGAGAAGCCACACACCTCCCGCAGCACCAGCGCCGCCCGCTGTTGTGGCGGCAGCGCCAGCAGCGTCGCGCGTATCGCCTCGCTTTCCGCCAGTCGCCAGGCCGGATCGCTGATGGATGGCTCGTTGCCCATGGAGAATGGCTGGGCCGCGCCGACGGGAGCCGCCGCGCGTTTCTGGTGGGTCAGGGCGAGGTTGGTTGCCACACGAAAGAGCCAGCCACCGGGACGCTCATAGGTGGCGATACGGTCGAAGTGCTGCCAGGCGCGCACAAAGGTCTCCTGGCTGAGGTCATACGCCGCCTGTTCATCGCCGGTCATGCGCCAGAGATAGCCGAAGATGTCGCGCTCATGCCGTCGGAAGAAAGCCTCGAAAGATGGAAGATCGCTGGTGTTGGCGTTGACGCTGGTATCGTCATCAGAAGGCGCGCTGGCGAGCGTGTGCTCAGACGCGCCCGTGATTTCAGTCAGGTTGGCGCTTCTCCGTAGCGCGCGCCCTATATCCGATATATCCCACCATGCGCCAGGCGTCCGCGAGCGACGGATTCTCCTCGCCGACCAACTGCCCGCGATGACCATCTACTCGGCTTCCTTTCATCGAATTGTGTCTATCTCGATAGTGCATCGTGGTGTTGTGGCTGTACAGGCCTCTCACGTCACACACTATTGGAGCAGCACGAAAGTAACATCCTGTTTGGGCGTCTCAAACGTAACAACGACGGCGCGGGCCAATCGTGTACAATGGCAGCGCGCCAGTTTAGCAGCTCAGCATCGTGGCTGGCCGTTTCTCTCGCTGGTTGGAGTGATGAGATGCCCGCATTGTATCCTCTGCCTGTGACGCAGCCGTTCGCGGCGCTTCTCTCCGCGCTGGCGCTGGTGGTCTGCGCGGCGCCGGAGTGTGGTCGCCTGCTGACCCGGCGTCGCCGCGAGGGAGCCACAGCGGATGATCGGGGATCGCTAGCGCTGTTGCTGGCGTTGCTGGCGCTCAGCCTCATCTCGGCGGCGCTGGCGGCGTTGCTGCTGCCGGGCGCGGCGCTGATCCACGGGCGGACGGTCGTCTTTGGGCTGGGCATTGCGCTGATTCTCGTCGGGACGGCGCTGCGAACCTATGCCATTCGTGTGCTGGGCCGCTACTTCGTCATTACGGTCGCCGTCGGCCCAGATCAGCAGGTGGTCGAGCGCGGGCCGTATCGCCTGATTCGCCATCCATCTTACACGGGCGTGCTGCTGTCGTTGCTTGGCTTCGGGCTGGTGTTGACCAACTGGGCCAGCCTCGCCGCTATAATCCTTTGTAACGCGGTGGGCTTCGGCTATCGCGTGATGGTGGAAGAGCGGGTGCTGGCGCGCGCGCTCGGCCAGCCATATATCACCTATATGCGGCGGACGCGCCGATTGATACCCTACATCTTTTGAGAGTACGCAGTGCGGTACAGGGAGGTAGAAAAACCCGTGACCGAGCCGGTTGTAGCGCCCTATGGCGCGTGGAAATCGCCGCTGACGGCGGATGCGCTCTTGGCCAGCGCTCTTGGCCTGGACCAGCTTCAGCTCGACGGCGAGACAATCTACTGGACTGAGTTACGCCCCACTGATGGCGGACGCAGCGTGCTGGTGCGTCGCACCCCGGATGGCCAGATCGCCGATGTGACGTCCGCTCCATTCAACATTCGTACCCGCGTCCACGAATATGGCGGCGGCTCGTTTCTGGTGGCTGGTGGGGCCACCTACTTCTCCAACTTCGCCGACCAGCGCCTGTATCGCGTGACGGATGGCGGCGCGCCTGAGCCACTGACGCCCGACCTGCCCGGTGGTGTCTTGCGCTATGCCGACGCCACACTGGATGCGACGCGCAACCGGCTGATTGTGGTGCGCGAAGACCATCGCGAGTCAGGTCAGGAGGCGAAGAATACGCTGGTCGCGCTGGCGCTGGATGGCGAGAACGCGGACGGTGGGCGCGTGCTGGTTGCTGGTACGGACTTCGTCTCGACGCCACGCCTCAGCCCCGACGGCTCGCGGCTTTCATGGCTGGCGTGGAACCACCCCAATATGCCCTGGGATGGCACGGCGCTCTGGGTGGCCGATGTCGCCGCCGATGGTTCGCTGGCGAATGCGCGCCAGGTGGCGGGCGGCAAGGACGAATCCATCTTCCAGCCAACCTGGTCGCCCGATGGCGAGCTGTACTTTGTCTCCGACCGCACCGGCTGGTGGAATCTCTATCGCTGGCGCAACGGACAGGCCGAGGCGCTGGCGCCAATGGAGGCGGAGTATGGCGCGCCGCAGTGGCGCTTTGCCATGGCAACCTACGCCTTTGCTGACGCCGGACATATCGTCTGCACCTGGCAGCAGGACGGCATAGTCCATCTTGGCTCGCTCGACCTCGCGACGAGCGCGCTGACGCCCATCGAGACGCCCTATACACTGATTGCCCAGCCACAGGCGAGCGCCAGCCAGATTGTTTTCGTTGGCGCCTCACCGACCCAGGCGGGCCAGATCGTGCGGATGGATACCACCACGGGCCAGCAGGAGACGCTACGCCAGTCCAGCACGCTGACACTGGATGACGCCTGGATTTCCGTGGGGAAAGAGATCGCGTTTCCGACGGAGAATGGGCTGACGGCCTACGGCTTCTATTACCCGCCGCGCAACCCCGACTGTGCCGCGCCGGAGGGTGAGCTGCCGCCGTTGCGTGTCCTGAGCCATGGCGGCCCCACGTCCCAGGTCTTCAATGGCTTCAACCCCAGTATCCTCTACTGGACGAGCCGCGGATTCGCCGTCCTCGACGTGAACTATGGCGGCAGCACCGGCTACGGGCGCGCCTATCGCGACCGCCTGAAGGGCCAGTGGGGCGTGGTGGATCTGGATGACTGCGTGAACGGCGCGCGCTATCTGGCGCAACAGGGGCTGGTGGACGGTAATAAACTGACGATCACCGGCGGCAGCGCGGGCGGCTACACAACGCTCTGCGCGGTCACTTTCCGCGATGCCTTCCGGGCGGGGGCCAGCCACTTCGGCGTCAGCGACCTGGGGGCGCTTGCCCGCGATACGCACAAGTTCGAGTCACGCTACCTCGACCAGATGGTTGGCCCGTATCCCGAGCGAGAAGACCTCTACCAGGCGCGGTCGCCTATCTTCCATGTAGACCAGCTCCATACGCCGGTCATCTTCTTCCAGGGGCTGGAGGATCCGGTCGTGCCGCCGAACCAGGCGGTGACAATGGTGGAGGCGTTGCGCGCGAAGGGCGTGCCGGTGGCCTATCTCGCCTTCGAGGGCGAGAGCCACGGCTTCCGCCAGGCCGCGAATATCAAGCGTTCGCTGGAGGCGGAACTCGCCTTCTTCGGGCGCATCCTCGGCTATACCCCGGCGGACGAGATCGCGCCAGTGGAGATAGACAACCTGCCGGAGTAGATCGCGCCGGAGCCTGTCAGTACTCGGAGCCGGTGAGTGGGCCAGGAGAGGTCTTCCTGACTGTGCGCTAGACGTTTGTGGCTTGCGCCTACATGCGTAAGTCCCAGACGGTCAGGCCGCTACTCAGATCAGGAAGCAAAAGGTGTTTTTGCACAAGTGGCGTGGTGATCAGTGCGCACTTTGGAGCAGTGCCCTTGACTTCGATGTGCGCACCGCAATTGTCCGACGACATACGCTTATATTTCACTACAACACGAGGCTATCTGAACCATTGTCACGCCAAGCGCTGTCTCTATCGGAAGAACTGTCTTACCATATCGGGGTGTGTCACCAGATAAAGAATGACACTGCCTATTGCGCCTGGAATTGCGAAGGCGGCGCCAAGCGCTCCTGATGACATACCATCGCTCGCGCGCCGCAGTGCGACAATGAGGTAGTATCCGAGTACACAAGCCGGAATGAAGAAGAGCGCAACAACTCCAGATGTCTTGACAGTGTAGATTGTAAAGGCCAATATAGCCAGGAGGTCAGCGATGTTCAGCGGGGCACTAACTATTCCCGTAATTACCGCAGCGGTTATGTAGGGTGCGCTGCGTCTCCCCACTTCTTCACGAGCTGCCTGCGCGCCTTTGGAAATAGCAGCCTGGCGGTCATGTGCGGATAACGATGAGAATGCGGGCTTTTTATTCATAAGCTCCGCGAAGTGCGATTCCGCATCCCCCATTTCTTCACGCATGCCATCAACGTATCCTCTTGAGAATCCATTGATGTAAGCCAGTGCTGTTTGAAGTAATGCAAGTACCACAATAACTATGAATGGGACACCGTGCGTAAACCATCCAAAGAGTTTCGCGGTTGATCCGATGATTACATCTAGAAAGATTATTTGAAGCACAAACATGGCTGGATACGCGAGCACGATACTTAGTCCACTCACCTCTGTGTCATTGGAATTTGCTAGCAAGGTAGACCAGCGTCCCCGAAACAAGATGGGAAGAGAAAGCACAATGATTCCCACGCATATCCCGATTATCTCTGAAATCGAAAGGCCACTGAATGGTAGTGGCAGTGGTGATGCGAGCGATTGGAAGAGCAGACCATTGGTTGCCACATCAAACAAATAAAAGAGTCCAGCAGCAATCGCAGCGGCGGGAATAGCGACTAGTACAGAGCTATAGAATCCTTTTGGCCGAGCCAGTGCAGGGAAACGACCAAGGACTTTTGAACCGAACAAAAACGAAAACGCGAGTAGGATGTACGCCAGGCCCTTGAGTATATTCGCATGTGCGAAGATCCAGGCTGCCATGATGCCCCTCCAAATAGTGCATGTCATCCAAACGATCATGTTCCGGGGAAATTTAGAGCATGCTATGCTCCAACGCGGGGGTATGCGGGTGAAGATAAAACCATGTCTCGCCTGTAGTGCTGCTACGTGCCCGTCGTTCTACAAGTCCTCTCCATAGAGTGATGAGAGTGACGAGTGGAAAAACAATATCACAAGACGACAAGATTGTCAAACAAGTGGTTATCAGGCTTACACTGGTTTCGTTCGGGACGTTGTTGCTGGGAACGGCGCGCCTTATCCGGATGTAGTTTTACAAAATAGGAGGAACAGCCGCCGACCGCTATGGGCCGATATTAGACCGAACACCGAGTGGAGTGGCGTGATGAGCAGGCCGTAGCGTTTACGCTACGGCGAATGGGCGGATGAGCCGCTCGCACCAGGAAATTCGCTGGCGGCCTTCGGCGCGCCCAGCCCAGCACCCAATGTGTGGAGGTAATGCTAAACATTCATTAACCGCCAGCAATCGCGGCTGCTCCACCGCATTTGCTCATTCGCCGTAGCATTTACGCTACGGCCCGCACCCAAAGCTGCCGACCACTATTGGCCGATGGTTAACATGTCCTCATCCCACGAGCACCTGGATGGCGTGGTAGCCCGACGCGCCATCGGGGAGTGGTGGCGCGCCCGCGGCAATCTGCACGTTGCCGTCCAGGTCAACCGCGCGCACCGCCAGGATGTGCGAGCCAGACGTTGGCTGCCACTGATACTGCCAGAGCACCCATGTCAGCGCGCCGAGCGGACGCCGTAGCGTCGCGGGTTGCCATGTCGCCCCGGAGTCGGTGCTGACATCCACCCGGCTGATGCCACGATCAGCGGCAAAAGCCACGCCCGCGATCCAGGTGGACTTGTTGCTCGCCAGCACTGCGCCATCGCTGGGCAGGTCGATGCGCGAGGTCATCTTGACCTTCGCCTCAGGGGTCCAGCCGCGCGTTTCCCAGTAGCCCATATAATCGCCAGAGCTGACCTGCAGCGAGGTGAGCCATTTGCCGTTCTTCATGCCGTAGAGGCCGGGAATCAGCATCCGCGCGGGGTAGCCATGCGCCTGGGGCAGCGGCGCGCCGTTGATCTCGTAGACGATCAGTGAGAGCGGGTCCATCGCCTGACTCAGATGCAGGCGGTCGCTATAGTCGTCGGCGGCGCGAAAGATCAGCTCATTGGCGCCGGTCTGTATGCCAGCGTAGTCGAGGAGATCGGCCAGCCGTGTCCCACGGAAGAGCGCGTTGCTCATCAGGTCGCCACCGACCTCATTGCTGATGCATTCGAGCGTGTGATAGCGCTCGACCACTGGCAGCGCCTTCAACTGGTCGTAGGTGAGCGTGACAGGATTGTTGACGTTGCCGCCGATGGTCAGCTTCCAGGTCTTGCCATCAACTTGCGGGTCGCCAACGAGGTTCTTGGAAACGTAATAGAAGTCTTTGGTCGGTGTGACCTCAGCGGTTTGCCCGCTCAGCGAGGTCCACGGGCCATAGTTGGGCTTCGGCGGAGGGACGATCCGCTGAGGCGTCTCATCCACGTTGAGTGGTGGGCGGCGGGTCAGGTTGATGCCCAGACTGGACGAGATAAACTGCCACGCCAGCGCCGCGCCCGCCGCGATCACCACCACCGTCAGCCCGCGATTGAGCAGTCGCCGCCGCGAGAGTTGCATCGCCGCCGCAGCGTCCGCCATCGTCTCGCCTGGCTGTGGCTGGATCAGCAGGGTTGCTCGCAGCAGCCAGATGAACGCCAGCGCGAAGACGACATCGGGCAGCAGTTGCGTCAGCAGCGTCCCGATGATGCCCTCGGCGAATCCCGCGCCAAAGAAGCCGCCACCCACCAGTGGCGCGAAAATGCCCGCCGTCACCAGCCAGAGCAGCAACACGATCAGCGGGATCTCGGCATAGCCAGGAACCGCGCTCGTAAGTGAATGGCGCTCGGCTCGCCCCATCCGATGCAGCACGGCGCCACGCAGCGCGCAATAGAGCAGACCGCCTGCCGCCGCAATGACGCCCGCGCCAATGAGCGTGATGCCGAAGAAGAGATGTTTCGCGCTGGGGCCAAGCGTGCCGACGAGCCAGGAGAAGACGGAGAGCGGGACGAAGCGTATCAGCGCCTCGGCGAAGACCTCCGCGGGAGTCGTGATCTGCAGGATGAATCGCGCCAGCAACGCCGCGCCCACAGCCAGCGCCGCCGCGATCAACGCCTGACGCCACGCGGCCCGCAACAGATTATCCGCTCCGCCTGCCGCCTTTGAGGCGGCCTGGGTTGTCTGAGCCATATTGAACTACTCCCGCATCTATTTCTCGATTTGGTAGGCGATGTGTCTGAGTGATAGCTCTTGCGCAAATAGTACGGCGCTCGCCGCAATCGCGCCAGATGACTCTTTATCGCCGCCTCTCTGGCACATGGATTGCAAAGCTTATCCGAAAAGAATACGCGCGCAGGTTGCGGATACTGGCGTTGTGATGAGGAACGATGCGTTTGGATGGGAAGAACGGAACGGTAAGATCGGCGTTTGAGCATGCGCCACAGAACGTGCCACAGCAATCGCCCCTGCCACGACGACCGCGCAACCCACCGCGACCGTACCATCGACGGCGACCATGATGTCGCAATTCACCCCCGACGCGGGGCAACCGCCAGCGCCATAACACAAACATGCCTCGGCCGTTTGCGCAAACCATCCCACGACGATATCCTTTGTTGTGCCGGGCTGTCGGCGAAATATTAGTATTACAGTTGCATTTGTCGGAACTGCCCCAATTTTTCAGACTTTGTGGCAAACGAGCGATATTTCCTGTTCTGATGGTCAAACCGCTGAATTTCTGCGTTGCCGACAATGCAAACAAGAGGCATTCCGCTATCTGCAACTGTAATATTAGAGCGTGTTTGGGAAATGCTTTGCGGTAGCCTCGTGCATCAAGAAGAGCAAGGTAGAAGAAGTTTTTCTGACCACGTCGTGCTATGGTGGGAATGCTTGCGGTTGACATGCGCCATCATGAGAGAAAGGTCAGCAAACGATGAGAAAAGTGGTCGGCGGTTTATTTACATCCCTTGATGGCGTCGTCGAGGCAGAGATCCTCCCACAACCCCAGGCAGAAGAGTGGACTCCATTTTATGCGGATATGCAGGACTTCATGGTGGAAGCGATCAACGAGCAGGATGCCGTCCTGCTCGGGCGTGGGACATATCAGGCATGGGCGGCTTTCTGGCCCACCGCGCCCGCCGAACTCCCCTTTACTCGCTTCATTAACCCGGTCTCCAAGTACGTGGTTTCAACCACCTTGAGCAACGTCGAGGCATGGCAACCCACAACGGTACTCACGGGAGATATTCCCCAAACAATCGCGCAATTGAAGCAGCAACCTGGGAAGAACATTGGCGTCCATGGCAGTCTGACCCTCATTCGCTCCCTGCTCGAATGGGATCTGTTGGATGAGCTCAATCTGGGTGTTATCCCCATTTTGCTGGGTGGGGGAAGGCGTCTGCTCAACGATGGAGATAGCCTCAAAAGATTGCAACTCGTCAGTGCCAAATCCACCAAAACGGGAGGTCTGCTCCTCACCTACCAACTAGCTCGGCCCTAGCAACGCGAAAAGGATCACTCTATGACCTCTTCTCTGAATTTTCCCAAACACGCTCTTAATTGGTTCATAAATAGAAAAACTGGGAGAAGTCACTGTGGCAACGCTCCATTTAATGGTGGGACTTCCCTGTTCGGGAAAAACGACACGTGCAAAAAAACTTGAGCGTGAACAATTTGCCCTTCGACTGACACCTGATGAATGGCATATACATCTGTTTGGTCAAGATGCTGAGGAGCTGGAACATGACGCCAGGCACAGTCTCATTGAGATGATGCTTTGGAACATAGCCAGTAGAGCGCTTGAATTGGGAATGAACGTAATACTCGATTTCGGTTTTTGGGCGCGCGAGGAACGGGAGGACTATCGCTCTCGAGCGAAGGAACTTGGGGCCAGTAGCGAAGTACACTTTCTTGATGTGCCGACAGATGAGTTGATGCACCGGCTTACGGCAAGAAATTCGCAGTCTTCGCCAGCAAGTTTCTCTATCCCCGAAGAAATGATGAAGCCATGGATTGCCTTCTTTCAAAGGCCAACGCCCGACGAGCTTGAGCGCCGAGATTAAAAAGACCACACATCTTGGTAGCCAACTGTTCGGTCTTGAGCGTGTTTTGAGAGAATCAACAACCTCGCCCAAGACGAGCGCGCAGCAAGCGAATCATCGCCACCTCGATCAGCGTTTCGCTGGTCTGGACCTTGCGTTCGTAGTCTTTGCTCATTTGGGGATTCCGGGAGAGCCATCCAAACATCCGCTCGACGACCCATCGTTTCGGTTGCACCCGAAAGCCACGTATCCCCGCCGTTCGCTCCACGACCCGCGGATCCCAATTCCCCCTGTGCTTTGCACCACTTGGCGAGTTCCTGGCCACGCTACGCTGCATCCGCCAAATATGCTTCAGACGAGGAACGAAGTATTTCAGCCCCGCTAGCGGTCGACGTGCTCCTTGCGCGTCGTACATGTCGGTGGGCGTAACATACACGGAGAGGGGTCGCAATTAGTTCTTAATTCTGTTGTATTTTATCCTGTTTCGTGGTATTTTCTGAGCATGAAACTCAGCGCCTACGCCAAACAGGTCGGCGTCACCTACAAAACGGCTTGGCAATGGTGGAAAGATGGGCGATTGGACGCCTATCAATTGCCCACGGGAACGGTAATTGTGCGAGAATCGCGCCTGGCTCCTGCGGGTGTGGCGCTTTATGCCCGGGTATCTAGCGCTGACCAGAAAGCAGATGCCACACGCCAACTAGAGCACTTGCGCACGTATGCGGCGGCGCGCGGTTACCAAGTGGTTGCCGAGGCAAGAGAGATTGCGTCTGGCTTGAATGATGAGCGGCCTAAACTGACGAAACTGCTCACCAATCCGCAGATTGGTGTCATTGTGGTGGAACATCGGGACCGGCTGACGCGCTTTGGCTATGGCTACATTGCCACACTGCTGGAAACCCAGGGGCGGCGGGTAGAGGCGATTTTTCCTGCCGATACTGGTGATGGCTTGGTCGATGATTTTGTGGCGATCATCACGAGCATGGCGGCACGTATCTATGGACGCCGCAACAGTAAACGCCGGGCGGAGCGGATTAAGGCATGCGTTGAACATGTCATGCAAGTTGAACATGTCATGCAAGAGGAAGACCGAGAGGCCTAGTGATGCCGATTGTCCGCGCCTACAAGGCTGAACTAGGCCTGAATAACGCGCAAGTCACCGCCTGCAAGAAACATGCGGGGGCGGCGCGTTGGGCCTATAATTGGGGCTTGCGGCGCAAACAAGAGGCCTACGAGCAAACGGGCACGACGCCCACCGCGATAGACTTGCATCGGGAACTGAACGCGCTCAAAAAGAGCGCAGTACCCTGGATGTATGAAGTGAGCAAGTGCGCGCCACAAGAGGCATTGCGCAACTTGGATACGGCCTATATCAACTTCTTGCGCCGCTGCGGGCAAAAGAAGGCAGGACTGTGGAAGGGGAAACCGGGCTACCCCAAGCCCAAGACCAAGAAGAAGGGACTGGGCAGTTTCCGGCTCACGGGCTCGATTGTGGTGGGTACCCACGCGATTCAGTTGCCACGTTTGGGACGCCTGCGTCTGAAGGAGCGCGGCTATCTCCCTATCAGCGGAGTGAAAATCCTCTCGGCCACGGTCAGTGAACAGGGCGGACACTGGTATGTCGCAGTGCACGTGGAGCAAGAGCAGGACATCCCCGTCAATAGCGGGCCAGTGGTGGGTGTGGACTTGGGTATCAAGACGCTCGCCACCATCTCAGACGGCACGCAGCATGAAACCGTTGCTAATCCCAAGCATCTGAAACGTCACCAACGTAAACTCAAGCACGTGCAGCGGGCGGTCTCCCGCAAACAGAAGGGGAGTCAGAATCGCAAGAAAGCCGTCGCCACCCTCGGCAAAGACCATCGTCACGTCGCTAATCAGCGCGCCAACACGTTGCATCAATTGACCGCGAGACTGGCGAAAACCAAGTCAGTGATCGTGATCGAAGACCTCAACGTGGCGGGCATGCTCAAAAATCATCACTTGGCGCAAGCAATTGCCGATGTCGGCTTTGCGGAGTTTCGTCGGCAACTCGCCTACAAAGCAGCGTGGTATGGCAGTCGTGTGGTGGTGGTGAGTCGCTGGGAACCCTCCTCGCGGCGTTGCTGGCGGTGTGGCCATGTGAAAGCGGAATTGCTGCTGGCTGAACGCATGTACCACTGTGAAGTCTGCGGCCTCACCATAGACCGCGACCTGAACGCTGCGATCAATTTAAGCAAACTGGCCGACAGTTCGCCGGACAGTCTAAACGCCTGTGGAGAGGCACGCACTGGCTTGTCGCGTGAGCGCCAAGTGAAACGATCCCCGATGAAGCAGGAACCAGATACGTTCGATGCTTCGGCATAAAACGGTAGATTCTGGAGAACGGAAGTCCCAGCGTATCGACCAGCAGATGCCGTTCGCTTCATCCCGTGATGAGCACATCGTTGGGGTAGCGCTCGCCGGGGATAGTGGCGATCACTTTCAGGGTCGCGACATCTATCACCGCGAGATTCTTACCGAGCGTATCGGCGACGACGACATAGCGCCCGTCGGGTGTGACCGCGATGCCGTGCGGATAGCCCGTGACGCCGACCGTCGCCCGCACGGTGGGGTGCGCCGGATCGCCGCCGATATCGATCACGCTGACGGAGTGCGAGCCGCCATTGGCGACGTAGAGCGTCTTGCTGTCGGGCGAATGGGCGATCAGCGCGGGGTGTAGGCCAACCGGCACGCTATCCACCACCCGCCGCGCCTGCGTGTCCACCACGAAGAGGCGCCCGGTCAGGTTGTCGCTGGCGTAGAGATAGTGGCCGTCGGGGCTGATGGCGAGGCCATACGGTTCTGCTAGCTGTGGCAGCGGAATTGTCGC
The DNA here is from genome assembly GCA_963718915.1 of uncultured Chloroflexia bacterium. Taxonomy (GTDB): domain Bacteria; phylum Chloroflexota; class Ktedonobacteria; order Ktedonobacterales; family JADMIN01; genus DAHUXT01. The sequence goes on from CAVRAI010000003.1 coordinate 388,031, forward strand.
GGCAAGCGAGTCGCTGGTGGCGTTGATGACCGCGATAGCCGCGCCGCCGTAGCAGCCGGTATAGACCCACTGGCCGTCGGGCGAGATGACGATGCTATGCGGCCGGTCGGGTGTCGTGATCGTCGTGCGCAGCTTCCAGGTATGCCCATCGACCACGGCCACATTCGCTGCGCCAAAACTGGTGACGAAGATCGTGCCGCCATCGCGCGTGGCCACCATATGCACCGGATAGACGCCAACGCCGACGCTGTGTATCTCTTTCGGCGCGCCGCTGCTCAGATTGAAGGCGATCAGCCGGTTGGTGGCGACGTCGGTGACGTAGAGCGTCTTGCCATCGGCGGAAAGCCCCAGGCCATGGATGCTCTGCGCGACATGCCAGGTGTGTTTGCCCAGTTCGGCCATATTGCCGGTCAGCACATCAGTGACAAAGACCGAGTAGTTCGACAGCGGCGTTGGGAGCGCGAGCGTCGCGATGGGGGTGGGCGCGGTCGTCGCCGCCGCTGAAGGATCGCATCCCGCCAGCAACGCGGCCAGCGCCACCAGCAAGAGCACAGCCCCCGCGAGCGCGCCTCTTCCTCTGACCCCGCTTCGCCTCATCCGTCTTCTCTCCCCACAATCGGTACGCGACAGCCTTCAGCACACTCTAGCGCAGGGGCCAGCGGACACGCAGGTGTAGGGTACTTTCTTCGAGCGCGCCACTTACTCCCCTCCCCGCATGCGGGGAGGGGCTGGGGGAGAGGGTCTGAGGCATCCTCAGCGAATTACTGGCTAGTATTCCTAAGAGGCAGCCGCCGCGACTGGGGACACCTCGGAGGTGCAGAATGGGCAGCGTGTCGCCTGAACCGGAATGCTGCTGAAGCAGTAGGGGCAGTCGTGGGTCGTTGGATCGGGGGGCAGTTCCTTCTTGCGGTGGGACATCAGCCAGTTGACCGGCTTGACGACGAAGAAGAAAATGACCGCCGCAAGGATCACGAATGCGACCAGCGCCGTGAGGAAAGTGCCAATCTTGATCTGGCTGCCATTGATCGTCCACCAGTATTGATCAAACGACGGCTTACCCCCAAAGGCGCCGATGATGGGCATGATGACATTCTGCACCAGGCTTACTACTACCGCGCCAAACGCGGCGCCAATCACGACCGCGACGGCCAGATCGACAACATTACCACGAAGAATGAACGCCTTGAACTCGTTACCCCATCCCTTCATGATAGAGCCACCTTTCCCGTTGAGCGCGCGCCAATGCGCGGCGCGGCTTTGGTCTGAGTCACTCGCAACCTTGCCACCTGTTCAGCAGTACGGTTGTTACCTACTATCGTACTAGACGATGGTGCTCAGCACAAGTGGGGCGGGGGCGTTTCATGAGCAGCTCACACGTTGCGGTATCAGGCGCCGGGCTATGCCAATCGACGCGGCCAGGCACGCTAGATTCTCTGCCAGGCGTGGTGTATAATCCCGGCCATGCTATTCGGATGGTCAGGCTCGATGGCCTTGAGGGAAGACCGGCTCCCGATACGCGGGCGCGCAGGATAAGGAATGGAGCGCCGACGATGAACGGATATCCGCCGTCTCCATCTTCTCCGGAATCGTCGCAGCGTCAACCGCCCGCGCGAGTTCGTATCGTCACCGACAGCGCGTCGGACATTCTCCAGAGCCACGCGCACGCGATTGGGATTATCGTGGTCCCGAATCGGATTGTTCTGGACGGCCATATTTTTCGCGACGGCATTGATATCTCCGCCGCGCAATTCTATGCGCGTCTGCCGAAGGCGCGACCTGCTCCCTATACGGAACCAGCCTCCCCCGCCGACTTCTACCAGGTCTATCAGACAGCATTCGCTCAGGGGGCGACCGCGATTGTCTCCATCCATGTCTCCAACCAGTTTAGCCAGGTGGTCCGGCATGCCACGGCCGCGCGCGACTATCTCACGCCTGCCCCAATTCATATCATCGACTCGCTCCAGCTTGGGATCGGCATGTGGCCCGCCGTCATCGAGGCCTCGCGTATCGCGCATCTCGGCGCGCCAGTGCAGGCCATCCATGAGCGTGTCATCTCTTTGCTGGCTCGTACGCATGTATTCGTCATGGTCGAATCACTGGAGCCACTGCGACGCTCGGGACGTATCGGACGGGTGCAGGGGCTGGTTGGCGCGCTCATCGACGCCCACCCCATTCTGACACTTGACCAGGGAGAGGCGCGTCTGGTCGAAACCGTTCGCTCGCGCAGGCGCGCCGTGCTCCGTCTGAGTGAGCTGGTGCGCGAGCGGGAGCGCTCGGTCGGCGGCATCGAAACGCTGCTCATCTGCGGTACCAGCATCGAGTCGATTGCCGAGATGGAGACGCTGCTCGCCAGGAAATATGCTGGCATGATTCGGAAGACATGGCTCGGCCCAACCATTGGCGCCAACCTCGGCCCGGCCATCGCCGTCGCGCTCGTGGCCGGAGAGCCGCCACCATCCAGGCCCTGAGAAAAACGGCGGATTGTCCGGATCGGAGCTTTATGCCCCGCGTCACCGCCAGAACGGCTCAGCCAGTGGTGGTAGTATTCTCCAGCAGCCAGCGGAGGAAGCCCGGCACGGCTTCGGCGCTGGGCAGCGTCATATCGGCCTCGGTGGCCAGATGCGTGGGCGCCTCGCTGTGGAGCACCGCCACCGCCACCCCCTGACAGACGCCATCCGCGGTCAGCCGCCGCAGCGTTCTGAAGGCGTCGATATCGGTCTGGTCGTCGCCCAGATACAACGCGCCACGCAGCCCGCGCGTCCGAATGAAGCTCTCGATGGAGACGCCTTTATCGATTTCAAGCGGCGGACGCACTTCCACTACCATCTTGCCGCGTGTCACGCGCAGACCATCCGCGCTGGCGGCGTCGGCGACCACCTTGTAGACCGCGTCTTCGGCTTCTTGCGGCTGTTCTACGCCGCGCAAATGAATCGTGGCGGTGACGCCCTTCCGCTCGATAATCAGTCCGGGAAATCGCACCATCAGCGGCGCCTGGATGTTGGCCAGCACATGATTGATAGCGCGTATCCACGGCTCGGCTTCGGGACGCACATGCACGGTCATGTCATCCTGGCTCAGGTGTTCGAGGCCGTGGTTGCCGATGTAGAGCAGGCCCGGCAGCCCGACCAGCGTGCGGGCGTCGATGGCGGTCCGGCCCGAGACGGCGGCGACGAGATCGAAGGTGGAGAGCGCCTGCCGCAGCAGTTCGGCTACTCCTGGCAGGAGCACCGCCGCATCGGGGGTTGGCGCGATGACGCTCAGTGTACCGTCGATGTCGGAAAACAGACCCAGCGGGCGTAGCGCTAGCACCGCGCGCAGCCGGTCGCGGACGACATCCGAAGGGGAGAAGGCTTCCTCGATAGCCATGGGCGCCTCCGTGGGTATGCTGGCTCGAACTGGCGGCGCGTTACGCTATGCGCGCGTGCCGAAATCCTCAGTCCAGTAGGTATGGGACGTGACCTTACCCGGATCGTTGGCGAGATAGACATAGCCCACGCCGATATCATGCAGCGCGCAGTTCAGAATGTTCTTGCGGTGCGCGTCGTTGGGCGGCGATTCGTTGAACCACATATCTACGACCTGTTCAGGCGATGTCTGGCCCCAGGCGATGTTTTCGGCGAAGAGCGAATAGGCGTAGCCCGCCGCCGTGATGCGGTCGCCGATGGGTGCGCCGCTGGAGCTATTATGGCCCACAAAATCGTGCGTCGCCATATCGGCGCTATGCGCCTGCGCCGTCCCCATGAGAATAGGGTTCTGCGCCAGCGCGTGGCAGCCGTGCGCCACTCGATAGCTATTCGTGCGGGCGATGACGCGCGTGGCGAAATTGCTCGCGAGGGCTGTCGTCGTAGTCGTGGCGCCTATGGTGGTTGCCGCGACGGCGCCACGAGAGCTGGTGGGCGTATTGCCACTAGAGAAAGCCGGACTCGTCCAGCGCGCCGCGCATGACGCCGCGACCCCAATCCAGCAGCCCCCGCCCACCAGCAGGAGCGCGCCGATCAGCAGGCCCGGCATCATTCGTCGCCTGGACATAGCTCTCTTTTCCACTCTCGCTCGTCACTCCCCGCTTCCTGTCTTCTGGATAGGTAGCATAGCACGTTATACGCCACTGACATGGAAGAGAACGCCAAGCGCATAGGTGATGACCGCCTCGATGGCGCCGACCACCGTCATTTCCGTGCCGCTGACCAGCCACGAGCGCCCCGTGATGATCGTCTTGGCCGCGCCGACGGCGAAGTGCGCCATCAGGCTGATGACCGCCGCCCAGATGACGGCGGCGATACCACCGAAAAAGAAGAACGGGATGATCGGGATAAACGCGCCGAGGCCAGTGGAGACCATTGCCGAGAGCGCCGAGACCAGCGGATTTGGGAACGCCTGCTGGTTCAGGCCCAGTTCTTCGTGGGCAAGCGCGTTCAGGAACTGTTCCGGTTGTTTGCTCAGGCGGTCGGCCAGCGTCTCCGATTCTTCCTCACTGAAGCCCTTGAGCTGGTAGAAGAGCGCCAGCTCCTCTTTCTCTTCCTCAGGGTTCTCCTCGATCTCACGGCGTTCGCGGTCAATCTCCGCCTGATAGATTTCACGCTCGCTCTTGGTCGCCAGATATGCTCCCGATCCCATCGAGAGCGCGCTGGCCAGCATCCCCGCCAGCCCGGCAATCAGCACCGCCTGGTTGTTGCCAGCGGTCGCGCCCGCCACGCCGCTGACAATACCGAAGACAGCGCCCAGGCCGTCGTTCGCGCCATAGATCGCGTCGCCGATCCAGCCACCACCGCGCTTGTGCCAGTGCTCGCGCCGCAGCATGACATCGAGCAAATTCTGCGGGCCTTCTGGCGCGATCATATCGCGGATGACGCGCCCGTGCGCCTCCTCCTCGCGCCGCACCTCGCGCAACATCTGGGCGGCCTCGGCGTCGCTCACCGAGCGGGCGTGCGCCTCGTAGCGGGCGATATCCACGTCTTCCGCCGCCTCCATCCTCCGGAGCGCCGCGTCGGAGCCAATGCCACGATTGATCCAGCGTTGCAGCCGGTCGCGCCAGGTGAATGTCAACGGCGGTGGGGCGGCTCCCAGCTCGGTGAGCTTGCCTTCCCAGCGTGCGGCGTGGCGCTCCTCGGCCTGGGCCAGCCGTTCGAGGATGCCGCGCTTGGTGGCGTCGGACTCGCGCCCGGCCAGGTCACGATACATGCGCGCGCCTTCCACCTCGCGCCGCCAGTTCTGTTGCAGCGCGGCGATCAGTTGGGCGTGTGCGCCATTGGCGTCGGTGATCGGCGTATCCGCGCTGGTTGTTGGGGATGGTGATTGCTCTTCTCTATCGCTCATGGGAGTCTCATTCTCTGCAAGGGCAGGCGTACCGGTCGTCTGGCGGCGCGCTATCAGAACACGACGCTGTCGCGCTGCGTTGTATTGGTTGATTATAGCGGAGATTGGCGAGACGCCGCTTTGCCAGTATCGCGTAGATGTGCCGGCCGTTCGGCGTGATTCTGGGCGGCATGGCGCTCTAAAGCAGGAGGTCCAAGTCTCTTGTGAGGTTAGTTTTCTGGGCTTTCCCCATACCTCTTAAGGTCATCCGTCGAAAGCGCATCGGATGGTACCAGAAGATAGTGCCTCTCAGCAACTATTTCCAACTGGTCGTCGTGCATCTCAAACGCTTTCAAGGCGATAACGTCATGCTGCATGAATTGCACTGCGATGGCGCGAGCGATGAGGTTGGGATAACGTTCTCTACACAAAGCGAGATCTTGTTCTATCTGTGAACGTCCCAGCCTGTCTCTACCGCCCTTTGCCTGGACAGGAAACACATAGTGTGTGCCGCGCTTGTCGACGCCAACATATATCTCATCGGTCTCTACCTGCCCAATATTTGGCACGGTGGTGCGTAGATGATTTTGCAGGGAGTAACAGGTCACCCCTGTGAACGTATCAACCAATCGGTTATACCGAACCTTTACTAATAATCCCTGTTCATCTGTCTGGGCATACATTTTTACAATGCCAGGGGTAGCATCTGGGATTTTTATTTGGGCCATACCTCGGGTTGGCGCCAGGTCAACCGTATCAGTCAGGACGAAGCGATACTGTGAACGCCCAATGGAGCGGATAATCCACTCTTTACCTTCTGGTGCGGTAGGCAGAATGCGCTCAGGCAATGGTTGTCGGAAGCGAAAACTATAGGGAATGTCGCCCAGGTTGAGCGGCGTAGTTATGCCAAGCTGCCTGGCGGCGCTGGCTAACTCTTCTCGCTTGAAATCCACTTCCAGGCCGCCTGGCTGATAGTGGGCGAAAAAGATGGTTTCCATGATCTGCTGGTAACGGTTAGCAGTGAGATGTACGTCATGAGAGTCGGTCATAATAGGATTCCCTTCAGGTAACATTTGAGAGCCAAGTGGAAGAAAAGCATACCGCCGAGCCAGCTCTTCGGCGTCGGGAGCAAAGCGGAAAAGCACTACCTCTTCATTTAACTGCGCCTTGGTTGCGGTAGCCAGGCGAGTGCGAAACAGGTCTGTTCCCAACCATTCATAACCTAGCATTGTGCCGATTTCACTGAGTAGTTGTCCTGTCCGTATCATGACCTGAAGGTAGGATGCTTGATCTCCTACCACATACGCCAGGTAAGCCCCTGGACGGAGAATGGCTCGAAGCTGGGAAAGGTGGCGCGCCATGCCTCCGAAATAATGGCGTGTCACGGCTGGATATAGGCGCTCGAACCCTGATGTCTTGCCACGCCGTACACGCTCGCTTTCAATGGCATCAGCGATACTTTGGATTTCTTGATGAGCAGCGACGTCCCAGTCATCGTCATCACCTTTGTAGACATTACGAGTATTGGAACGAAGCAAGTTCTGCTTGAGCGCCCGCAGGTCGGCCTTCGACTGTATGAAGCCGAGCAACACGGACTCCAATCGAGTCGTTCTCGTATAGTCTTTCTCATTTGGATAAGGAGGAGACGTGAAAACTACATCAACCGATGCAGATGGAAGCAGTGTCAACATCTGGCGGGAGTCGCCCTGAAAGACCCTGGATGGCGTATCAACATGGGCGCCCAGGCTGCGCAGGTCGCTTACCATGCCCTGGATATTCCCAAGCCATGGTGAAATAACCGCCGCATCTGGTCTGGGCTGTCCGACACCTACTTCTGGCCCGAAACGGAGATTACTGCTCGAAAACACAAGCGCCTTGGCAAAGGCCAATCTTTCATGCGCATAGTATCGCTCGTCTCGATGATGTTCCATGCACTCTAAGAGCACAAGCGCTTTATGGAGCGGTAGTGGGCTTATGGAGCCATCGAGGAGTAGTGCCATAAGCTCGTCTGGCAGCGTGCGAATTTCTGGATCACCGTCATATCTGCCCCCAAAAAGTGGGGCATCCTCTATGCCATCATCCGCAAGCCTCCTGAGCGCATCAGATGCTATCAGATGTGCGTGTTCCATGAGTCCGTCAGGAGATGGCGACCAATCGACCTTGGTATGGCTGGCGAAATAAGCTACAGGGTTCGCCTCAATACCAATGCTTGGAATGCCAAGCTTCTTACATTCAGCTAACACCGTTCCGGTACCGCAAAACGGATCGAGTACGCAGCGTGTACTGTCGATGTTCCAGCGTGTAAGATAGTCACGGACAAGGTGTGGAGGAAATGACAGGACAAAGCGATACCACTCGTGGATGCTTCGATCCTCGGGGTAAACTCTATTGATCTCGCTGTTCACATTGCGTTTGCGTGCTGTTGTGTAGCTCATCGAGAATGCGCCTTGATGACGATTAACCTCATGTGCATGGCAGTAGACGGCAACAGCAAACCCATAATAGCAGTATAACAGCTTTTATGAAGGTATGAAGGCGCTCTACGCGACGATGATGACCCGCGCGCCGATGCCCACCCAGCTATAGAGCGCAGCGGCGGCGGGCGTGGGCATGTTGACGCAGCCATGGCTGCCCGTCTCGCGCGTGCCGTCGGCGTCGGTGTGGGGATATTCGGTGCCGGGGCCGAAGGCGTGTCGCCAGGGCGCATCGTGGATGTAGTAGCCGATGTCGCGGAAGTACATCGCGTAGTTGATATGCTCAGGGGAGTAGTAGAAGGGCGACCCTGGCGGCCAGAGCGAGTAGAAGGTGACGTTCGTTTCCTTGCGCTGGACAGCATATGCGCCGCGCGGTGTCTGCAGTTGTGGCATACCCGTCGTCACTGGGCTGGCGAGCATCAGACGTTGATCCTGGTAGGCCCAGAGCCACTGCTGCGAGAGGCTGACCAGAATCACCTGGCCGCCATAGTGCGGGACGCCTGCGCTGGGCTGAGGCACGGTGACCATGACGCTGGTGCAGTGGCAGTCAGGAGAGGTGGTCGCGGTGGGCGTCGCGGGCAGATGCACCAGAGGCTTGCCAGCGGACGGCTGTGAGTTATGCGCCGCGCCAAAGACAATACCCGCCACTGTGCCGCCGCCCAAACCAACGACCGCGACGCAGGCGGCCAGCGCCAGAAAAATCAGCGCGCGCAGCCCTCTTCCCCGCGTGCGCTGGCGTGTGATCTCGTCCACCGTCGAATCAGCCATTCCCTGCACTCCTCCATCACCACGATTCCGGCGCACTCCGTCTTCGCCGATTGCCTCGCTCTCTATAGACGAATCAAACACTGAAAGTTAATTGCCAATCGCCAGAATTGTGCCACCATGCCTACGACTCACATGTCTCCGAATGCCGCATCAGCCGTTCAGCAGTGCGCTCTTTGCCCTACGCAATACGACGCTATTCAGGCGAGGGTATCTGTGTTAGAATGCTGCCCAGCTATTGAGCCAGCCAGCCAGTGTCAACGATGTACATGTTCGTTTCATCATCCGGCCAGGGGACGCTATGCATAGGGAAATCCGGCTGACACCCATCCTGTTGCTGGTGCTTGGCGTCACCACAGCGCTCGTGGTGGGGCTGATCCTGTTGCTCTGGACGCTCTTGCCGCCGAATTTGCAATCGGGTCTGCCGTTCGCCATCTCGACGGTGGTGGTGGTCAATACCGCACTCTTGCGCGTGATCCCGGTGGTGGGGAAGCGCCTCATCGGTGATGATTCCGCCTCCGCCGCGCTTGCCAAAGCCCAGGCGCAAGCGCAGCCCCCGCATGTCTCGTATCAGTTGCGCCATGTCGTGGACGTCGCCGCGCCCGTCGCCGCACGCGCCTGCCATCGCTGTGGCCGAGTCGCACAGCACGGCGATGCGTTCTGCCGTCAGTGTGGCAATGCGCTCACTGCGCCGCCAACTCCCCCGCCCGCCGCCATGCCCCACCCAATCGCTCAACCGCTGGCTCAACCTGTCGCTCAACCTGTCGCTCAACCTGTCGCTCAACCTGTCGTCCAACCCGCCGTCCAACCCGCCGCCCAACCGCTGGCTCGCCCGCCTGCCTATTCCGCGCCGTTCGCCGCGGCGTATGCTGGGCCGATTACCTCGGTTGGTGGAACAGTAGCTGTCACGCCGACCGTCCATCGCTTCATGAGCAAACGCGCGCTCCGCTATCTGCTCTTCATCGGCATCGCCTGCAATATCGTCGCCGTCCTGCTCTACGCGCTCGTCTCGATTATTGTCGCCTCCTGCTCGCCAGACGCCGATATTAACGCCTGCTCTTCCTCCCAGACGGGCGTTGTGACCATTCTCATCGTCCTGACGCTGATCGTCTGGGTGCCGGGCTTCGTCCTGGTCTTGCTGGCTGATGTCTTCGCGCTGATCCGCACCGCGCTGGTTCGTCGCTGGGGCTGGTTCACCGCGATTCTGCTGACATACCTCTTCTGCTGGAATGTAGCGATGTTATTCTACGTCTTCATCGGGCCAGATGAGCCGCCCGGCCGCCCGGCCCCAGCCGCGGGCTATCCGCCACACTGAGGTGTTGGTGGATGTGGCTGGCGCATCTCTGGCGCATCTCTGGCGCATCTTCAGTTCGGCAGCAGTGCGACGGGCTGTCCGACGCGCAGGATCCCCCGGCGTTGCGGGAGGCCATAGACGCCGAGCTGGCTATCGCGCGACCGCACCACTTCCGCCAAAATGCGTGGCTCCGCCATGGCCGTCTCGGGGTCAAGGGTAATCATCTTGCAGCGCTCATCAGGCTCCGTAACGATCATCCGCATCTCGTCTTCACCGAAGATGAGCGTCTGCCCAACCCAGCGCTGCTCCGGCGCTGGATCGCCTTCCGGCGTCTCGATGAAGATGGTTGGTCGGAAGCGCATTGGGTCGAGCGCCATGCCGAGTGTATTCCCCAGCGAGGTAATCGTGCTGGTGGTGATGACCGAGAGGGGCGCGGCGTCGTGGGTCGCGCGCCGTCCCAGTCGCAGCAGGTGAAACGGGTGGGGATAGCGCTGGGCGATGCTGGCGCGCAGTTCCTCGCTGCCAATGGGATAGGTCGCGCCCTCTGGCGTCGTGACCATGACGGGCGAGTAATAGGGTCGGCTGGGATCGGTGAGCGCGGGCGTATAGAGCAGCAGTTCGGGTAGCTCGCGCCCGGTGAGATAGGGAAATGTCGAGCGGTTCTCGCTCTGGACGAACGCATAGCCCCGGTCGCCGGGAATCCCCTGCCATTCGACGCTTGACTCGCCGAGCGCCTCGCCGCGCATCGACTTGACTGGATAGCGATAGATCGCGCGCACGACGCCGACGACGCTGGATGTCATCTCAGCCACAAACCCCTCCCCCGATGAGTGCGAAATCAGACCACGCTTCACAGGCGCGCCAGAGCATTATACAGCGCCCTTGACGGCGACCGCCGCCCGTGGGAAAATTGCGGAGCGCTATTCGCCGTAGCGTTGACGCTACGGTTCGCCTCGCCCGCCACGACGCGCGGTGCTCGGAGGAAAAAGTGAAAGGTCATCGCGCTACGGCGAGCGCTCGCCCTTGTTAAACGCTATCCGCAAAGATCGGTACACCTCATGAAAATTGGCACCTGCGCCGCGAAGCCCGGCAAGATGACCTTTGGCTCGCTGGAGGTCATGACTCACTTCGATGGCACGCCCGAGCGCCTGCCGGTGGTGATCGCCGCTGGCCGTCATGATGGCCCCTGCTTCTGGATCACCGGCAACATTCACGGCGACGAGTATGTGGGCCTGCTGGCGGTGCAGGGCGGCGTGACACGCGCGCTGGCCGACCGGCTGGGCGACCTGCGTGGCACAGTGGTGGCGCTGCCAACGCTCAATCCCGCGGGCCTACGGGTGGGCCGCCGCGAAGCCTACTACGACCCAGAGACCGACCCCAACCGCACCTTTCCCGACGCCAACCCCTATGCCGACCCCGAGCTGTCTGAGGGCGAGGATGACGACACGCCGACGCCCTACGAGGCGGCGAGCGCCGTCTATTTCGAGCTGATGCGCCAGACGGCCAACTACCATATCGACCTGCACGCGATGTCGATCCAGGCCACGCCTTTCACGCTGATAGACCACCTCCTTTACCACGGCGAGGACGACCGCCCGCGTATGGAGAAGCTGGCGCTCCAGATGCATAGCCTGGCGCGCGCTTTTGGCATCCCGGTCATCAACGAGTTTCCCAGCCGCAAATACATCAAGAACCGCCTGCACCGCTCGACCGGCGGCGCGGCGGGGCATGTGCTGGGCATCCCCTCGATCACGCCGGAGTTGGGGATGGGCGGAGATGTCGAGCCGAAGGCCTTGCGGGCAGGTATCGCGGGTATCCATAATGCGCTGGTCTGGGCGGAGATGCTGCCCGACGACCCTATCGCCATCGACTGGATTCCCCAGCCTGATCTGGGCTATCCGGTGCGGCGCGAACCACATCCACGCCCGGCGGTGACGGGCATCGCGGCGAAGCTGGTGACGCCGGGCGACGTTGTGCGCGCGGGCGATCCGGTCGCCGAACTGCGCGATATCTGGGGGCGGTCGCTCGGCGACGATGGCTATCTGCGCACCGAGAAAGATGGCTGGGTGCTCAACCTGCGTCCCGGCGTCGGCGTCTATCCCAACCGCGCCATCATGGATCTCGCCGTGCGTGACGACGATCCACTGGCGCTGCCCTGGCCGCGGTAGACCAGTTCTCTCCTCCGTTTCATGTGAAACGAATAACTCTGGACGTATATCATGGCTCGGCTGCCATCTGTCGGTGGTCGGGCAACCTCTTGCACGCTCCCGGCCTATCGCGAAACACTTTATAGGTAACGTTGACGTGAACGGCAAGGTATGATACAGTCTGTGGCAACCGATACTGAAAGCAGGAGTATCGAATGCGGCCATAGCGATCAGCATGGCCCAAAGACACAGGAGGAGATGTGGCGCCGTGTCGGCGAATCCTTCCACGCAGCATCCACAACCTGCTTTGCCTCGTCTGGCAGAGCGCCGCGGAAAACGGACTCAACGCCCCGTTGGGCCAAACTACAAATGGATCGCGCTGACCAACACGACGCTTGGCGCACTGATGGCTACCATCGACGCCAGCATCGTGCTCATTGCCCTGCCAGCGATCTTCAAAGGGATTGGCATCAATCCGCTGGCTCCCGGTGAATCCAGCTACTTCCTCTGGCTGCTGCTCGGCTATATGGTCGTCACGGCGACGTTGCTTGTCACCTTCGGGCGCATCTCCGACATGTTCGGGCGCGTCCGGCTCTATAATCTCGGCTTTGCCATTTTCACCGTTGGCAGCATCCTGCTGGCGTTCACACCGGGTACAGGCAACACTGGCGCCCTCGAACTCATTATCTTCAGACTGATTCAAGGCGTCGGTTCGGGATTCCTGCTCTCCAACAGCGCGGCCATTCTGACGGACGCTTTCCCCGCGAATCAGCGCGGGCGGGCGCTGGGCATCAATCAGATTGCCGCGATTGCTGGCTCATTCATCGGTCTGATTCTTGGCGGTGTTCTGGCCGCGATTGACTGGCGTCTCGTCTTCCTGGTGAGCGTGCCGGTTGGCCTCGCCGGAACGATCTGGGCCTATACGATGCTGCGCGAGACGGCGACGATTCGCGGGAAACAGAAAATTGACTGGCTTGGCAACATCACTTTCGCGGTCGGTCTGACGGTGCTGCTGCTCAGCATCACCTATGGTATCGAGCCGTACGGTGATTCGCCGATGGGCTGGGGCAATCCCCTGGTGATTGGTGGCATCGTGCTCGGCGTTCTTATGCTAGCCACTTTTATCTGGATCGAACTGCATGTCGCCGAAGATCCGATGTTCCGGCTGGATCTCTTCAAGATCCGCATGTTCGCTGCGGGCAACATCAGTGGTTTTCTGTCGGCGTTGAGCCGCGGAGGCCTGCAATTCATGCTCGTCATCTGGTTGCAAGGTATCTGGCTACCACTCCATGGCTACAGCTTTGCGGAGACACCGCTCTGGGCAGGCATCTATATGACGCCGCTGCTCCTCGGCTTCATCGTTATGGGGCCGATCAGCGGCTATCTCTCGGATCGCTTCGGCGCCCGCGTCTTCTCGACGACGGGTCTGCTCGTACAGGCCGCTGGCTTTCTTGGGCTGACATTCTTACCAGCGAACTTCAATTACCCTGTCTTCGCCATCTTACTCTTCATTCTTGGATGTGGCTCTGGCCTCTTCGCGTCACCAAACACCAGTTCCATCATGAGCAGCGTCCCGCCGGAGACACGCGGTGTGGCGTCTGGCATGCGGGCAACGTTCCAGAATGGCGCGTCGCTCGTGAGTATTGGCTTCTTCTTTAGCATCGTCACGGTTGGCCTCGTCGCGGCGCTCCCTTCGACATTCTTCAACGGGCTGACGAAATATGGTGTGCCAGCCAGCACCGCGTCGCAGATCGCGCACCTGCCGCCAACTGCCGCGCTCTTCGGCGCCTTCCTGGGATACAACCCTATCGCACAGTTGTTGCCGCCTCAGGTGTTGAGCCACATCTCACCAGCCAACCAGGCAACGCTGCTTGGCAAGACATTCTTCCCCAATCTGATTTCAGCGCCCTTCATGGATGGGCTGCATGCCGTCTTCTACATCTCCGCCACAATGTGCCTTGTTGGCGCGGGTGTCTCACTCCTGCGCGGCAAAGTGGTGCAGCACTATGTGGCGGATGTGGCGGATGCGGCGGATGCGCCTGTCGCGTCGGAGGCGACACCGGCCTCCTGACTTGTTGTGCTGATACCTACCTGTTTCCCCAGGCGCGCGGTTGCGCCATCTCCGCCAACAAGGGCGCGTGCGGTGGTACGATTGCGCAGGGTACGCTGCTTGCGTACGATGCATCGTATCGGTGTGCGCCACCGCGCCCTGTATTCTCTCGTAGTCCATCGAGCGTATCTGGGAGACGTCGAAGACAATGGAGACGATTCGCACTCTCTACGAGCGCGCGCCCGCGCCCGCGGACTCATTGCCACCCGAGCTGGCCGCCGCCTATGATGGCGGGTTGGTCGTACCCGATGGCCAGCCAGGGGAGCGGCCCTATGTGCTGGTGAACTTCATTGAGACACTCGACGGCGTCATCTCCTACACCCAGCCCGGCGAGCCGTATCAGGGGACCGTCGGCGGCAAAAGTGACATCGACCACATGGTGATGGGGATTCTGCGCGCGCGGGCAGACGCCGTGATCTTCGGCTCCGGCTCATTGCGCGAGGACAAAGGCCACATCCATACGCCCGCGTTCATCTCTCCGCCCCACGCCGAGGCATACGCCGCCATGCGCGCCGCGCTGGGCAAAGGTGAGGCCCAACCCTTGAGCGTAGTGATGAGCGCCAGCGGCCAGATAGACCTCGACGAACGTACCTTCCACGCGCCCGACCTGCGGGTCGTCGTCGTGACAACGCTTGCGGGAGAGGAACGGCTGCGCGGTGAGGCGTTGCCCGCTGGCGTTGAGGTGCGCGCGGTGGCTGCCTCGGTGGATGGCGCGGCGGATGCTGCGGCGGATGCTGCGGTGGATGCCGCGGGTACGGGGACCGTGGATGTGCTGGCGATGCTGCGGTTGCTGGCGGATGATTATGGCGTGCGGGTGGCGCTCAATGAGGGCGGCCCGCTGGTGCTGGCGTCGTTCCTGGCGGCGGGCGCGGTGGATGAGCTGTTCCTGACGCTCGCGCCACAACTGGCCGGGCGGGCAGTCGAGCGGCCCCGCCGGGCGCTGGTGGAGGGCGTCGCCTTCTCGCCAGCGGACGCCCCCAACACCTACCTGCTCAGCGTCAAACAGGCAGGCGATCACCTGTTTCTGCGCTACGCCATCGCACGATAATCCCCTTGCCCTGTGGGAGAGGGGGTCAAGGGGCGAGGTCTCTGGCTCAGTGAGTCGTGCTACTGGATGCGCCGCTGAGCTGATTGAGCAGTTCCTGCGCGCGCTGGGCCCGCTGCTGATCCTGCTGCGCCACCATCTGGAAGAACTGCGCCGCCTCGTTATTTCCTGCCTGACTGGCATCGCGAATATACTGATCGATGGCCTTGCTGCTCTTGCAGGCATGGTACAGCGTGCTCACCAGGTCATACTGCAGATTCTGCAGCGGATCGGTGGCCTGTGTCTGTGGCTGGGCGGACGTAGTGCTCTGCTGGCCCATATTTCCCTGGCCGGTACTGCTGGACATCGCTTCCAACTCCTTTTGTCCTCAAGAGAATACGACACCTCCGTGCTTCCGCAACGGTGCAGCGGAGGGTAACCCTGCCAGACCGCACGAGCTATGCCAGCGGAAAGCCCCACGAGCATTCTGGAGGCGCCGCCGTCAGCGTCTCGCTGCCCATGAACAACCCTCCCAACCTGCTGTGGCGTGATGAATTTCCGCTTGCGTCCGTGGTCGCCGTATGAGCGTAAGTGGCGTTTGATACACAACTCCAGCAAACGAGTGGTATATTTATCGCAGTGTGATTCTTTTGTCTGCTATCGCAGTAGGAGGCGCATATGGCACGCTTCAAAGTATTTCCGCGCTACCGCCGACCCTCGCTCAAGACCGCGCTGGGCATCACCAAAGCGAAACGGCGCTTTCGGAAAGCAACGGGCTATTATGCCATCACGCGTCCCTTCCGCGCGCCTGGCAATTTCAAGCGGCGGATGCTGCGCCGGGCGGGCTATTATAGCGGCCCTATGAAGTTCCTGCGCTTCATGCGGCGTTCGTTGCGTGGCTGAGTGGCGCGGTATGGTCAACCTCGTAACCGGCAATCTCTTCGACTCAGAAGCGCAGACGCTGGTGAACGCCGTGAACTGCGCGGGCGTGATGGGCAAGGGCATCGCGCTGGAGTTCAGACGGCGGTATCCGTCGATGTTCGCGGATTACGTCGCGCGCTGCAAGAATGGCCGCGTGCGCCTGGGCGAGCCGTATCTCTATCGTGGTGAATCGCTCCCCTGGATTCTCAACTTCCCAACCAAGAATCACTGGCGATCCGCCTCGAAGCTGGAGGATATCGTCGCCGGGCTGGCATACCTGGAGGCGCACTACCGCGCGTGGGGTATCACATCGCTGGCGGTCCCGGCGCTGGGCTGTGGCGCGGGCCAGTTCGCATGGGAGGTCGTCGGCCCGGTACTTCGTGACGGGCTTGGCAGACTGGCGATTCCGGTCAAGCTGTACCTGCCAACGGGGGCAGAGCAGAACCCGGGATCGAATGAGCGCTATTGCATATCCACACGAGTCAACTGAGTTTGCCGACCTTGCCTACTCGCTCTGTGAACCAGATCGTATTATGCGGCCCACTCGTGATGGCCCAGGGATAACCTTGCGACGTTGGCACAGGGAATTCGGTGACCACGCCAGTGGTGGTGATACGTCCAATCTGGTTTGCCTTTCCTTCGGTGAACCAGAAAGCTCCATCGGCTCCGGCGATGATCTCATGAGGATCTCCCTGAGTCGGCAGTGGGAATTCGGTGATAATGCCACTGATGGTGATACGTCCAATTTTGTTCCCGACCTCTTCCGTAAACCAGAGATTCCCGTCCGGGCCTGCTGTGATCGCAATGGGGCCACTCTGAGAGGTAGGGATGGGGAACTCAGTGATCGTGCCCTGAGGTGTGATGCGTCCAATTTTGTTCCCGCCGCTGAGTTCGTTTCCCGTGAACGTGCCACTTTCCGTGAACCACAGCGCTCCATCGGGGCATTTGGTGATACCAATCGGGTTGCCCCTGGGCGTTGGGATCGGGAATTCGGTGATGGCGCCATTGGTGGTGATGCGTCCGATTTTGTTTGCGCTCGCCTCCGTGAACCAGAGAGCGTTATCAGGCCCAGCAGCAATCCCAACAGGGTCTGCGTTGGGGGATGGAATGGGAAACTCGGTGATCACACCCTGTGGCGTGATGCGCCCGATCTTACTGGCGTCGCTCACTGCGGTGAACCAGAGGTTGCCATCAGGCCCAGCCACGATATCAGTGACGAAGGGGTTGGCGTGTGGAGGGGATGGTATGGAAAACTCCGTGAGGATACCCTCTGGGGTGATACGCCCGATCTTGTAGGGTTTGGACTCCGTGAACCAGAGGTTTCCGTCGGACCCGGTGGTAATGCCATAGGAATCGCTGCGAGGTGTCGGAATCTCAAATTCCTGGATGGCGCCGCGCAGTGTCGGGAGTGATTGCTTTGCGGACGGTGTCAATCCTGGATGCAGGCTTGTCGAGGACGAGCCTGCGCATCCTGCCAGCAACCCGAAGAACAACAGCACACTCAGGCCCAGGGATCGGCGAAAGGAGGAACCCCAGTATTTCACAGGGTGATCCAGGCTATGCGCCAGCATATACTACCTCCCACCCCTGAGGGGCAACACAGCCTGATCGGATACAAACCGGATCACGGGTCATCGGTGTGTCATGAGGCAACCGAGAGAAAATCCGCATCTGATTGTAAACGTTTCTTCCAAATATGTAGTAGGCAGATACCCTGGGCTAGCGCTATCCATTTGGCGCACTGCCGACTATGCGCCACAGAGATCCTGGCAACATGGCAACCGTCCTTGATATTGGAGGATATCGTCGTTGGGCTGTGGTGCGGGCCAACTCGCATGGGAGGTCGTCGGCCCGGTACTTCAAGAGTCGCTCGGCAGGCTAGAAATCCCGGTCGAACTTTACGCGCCAGTGTGAAGGTGTCCACCAAATTCTGTGGCGCGCCATTTCATCGTCCCTCTGCGTAGCCCCGGTGTATAATGCCGACTGTGATTGGGCGTTGCCCTCAGGCTGCGACATGCATTGTTGTCGCGGGACCAGGTTCCGACCAGCCATGAGCCGGAGGAGGCCACGATGGTATCCAAATCCAGCCTCATACCCTCCGATTTGGACGCTCACATCCGCGAGCAGATGACCCGCTGGACCGTCCCCGGCGTCGTCGTTGGTGTGCTACGTGATGGCGAGCGCGAGACGCGCGCCTATGGCGTCACCAGCCTTGAAACCGGCTATCCCGTCCGCCCCGATACCCTCTTCCCAATCGGCTCTATCGGCAAGGTCTACACTGCCGCCCTTGTCATGGCGCTTGTAGACGAAGGCATGTTCGACCTCGATGCCCCAGTCGCCACCTACCTGCCCGACCTCCGGCTCGCCGACGAGCGCACCCGCGATACCATCACCCTCCGTCAGCTGCTGAGCCACCAGAGCGGCCTCTACGGCGACTACTACGACGACTTCGGCATGGGCGATGGCGCCCTCGCACGCTGCGTCGCCAGCTATTCCACCCTCCGCCAGCTTACGGCGCCTGGCGAGCTGTGGGCCTACTGTAGTAGCGGCTTCATGCTCGCCGGTCGTGTCACTGAAGTTGTCACGGGCCAGCCCTTCGAGGTCGCTATGCGCGAGCGCGTCTTCGCGCCGCTGGGCCTCGACCGATCCTTCTTCTTCGCCCACGAGGCTATCGTCTATCCTACCGCCGTCGGCCACGTACTCAAGACCCCTGGCGGTGATGAACACGAGGTCCGTCGCGCGTACCTGCTTTCGCGCAACGTCGCCCCCGCTGGCGGCATCATCTCGGACGCCGACGACCTGCTCGCCTTCGCCGCATTCTCCATGGGCGATGGCGCGTGGAATGGTCGGCGCGTGCTCAGCCTGGCCTCGCTGGAGGCGATGCGGACACCCCAGGTGCGCGCCGCCAACTACCACGCCGCTGGCTTCGCCGAGTGGGGCGGCCTCGGCTGGGCCATCCGCTTCATCGATGGCGTGAAGGTTATCGAGCACGGCGGTTCACTCAACGGCTTCCAGGTCAAGCTCAAGTTCGTCCCGGCGCGTCACTTTGCCATCGCCACCCTCACCAACAGTGGTCGTGGCAGCGTCCTGGGCGACCGTGTGGCCGAGTGGGCGCTCGACCGTGTCCTCGGTCTGCGCGCGCCCAGCCCTGTGCTTATCTCGCTCTCCGACGAGGCCCTCGCGCGCTTCGCTGGCCGCTATCGCCTGGCGGTTGATGATGAGGAGGTGGTTGCCATCACCGTCGCGGATGGCGGGCTGCGCTGCGTCATGAAAGAGTCCGATCCTGTCACCCAGAGCGAGCAGACCTATCCACCGGACCTGCTTCGGCCCACCGCTGAGCGTGAGTTCGTGGTCGTGACCCAGGACGAGAACGAAGGCTCGCGGATCGACTTTATCGAGCGGGGCGACGGCTCTATTCGCTTCCTACGTATGGGTGGCCGCCTCTACGAGCCGGTCGCCGATGCCTGAGCTGGCCAACCGGGTTGTTAGTTGTTCGGAGTGTGGGCTGGAAGAACCGGTCAACCAGAAAGGGAGCGGGCGTCATGAACCCACAGGACCCATCCGGCCAACCCATCCTACGCGAAGGCTATGCGCCAGTGGAAGGCGCATCGCTCTATTATCGCGACATCGGCCAGGGGCAGCCGATCATCATTCTCCATGGTGGACCCAGCTTCGGCCACAATTATCTTCTCCCCGACATGGATCGCCTGGCTGATGCGTTCCGCCTCATCTACTACGATCAACGGGGGCGCGGCAAGTCTGCTGGCAAAGTCCAGCCCGATGAGGTCAGCATTCAGTCGGAGATGAATGATCTGGAGGCCGTGTACGCTTATTTCCAGCTGGAACGCGCCGCGCTCCTGGGGCATTCCTGGGGCGGACTCCTGGCGCTGGAATTCGCTTTGCGCCACCCGGAGCGTGTCTCGCATCTGATTCTGCTGAATACCGCACCCGCATCTTACGATGACTGTGTGCTCTTCGTGAGCGAGCGCGATGCCAATGCTCCTGAAGATAAGGAGTTGCTGCGCGACCTGGAAGCCCGCCCCGAGTTCGTGGCTGGCGATCCCGAGGCCAGGGCCGCGTACGACCGCTTCTATTTCCGGGCGACTCTGCGCTCGCCAGAACTGCTCGATCGGCTGATCGAGCACTTGCAGACGGGCTGGACGCGGGAGGGCATCCTCACAGCGGGAGCCGTAGGAGACCGGCTCTGGAACGAGACGTACGAGTCGGCTGGGTACGATCTGCTGCCCAGGCTTACACAGATGCGCATCCCGACGTTGATTCTACATGGCGACTATGATTTCGTCCCTGTCGCATGCGCAGCCCATATCGCTGAGGCGATTCCCGGAGCGCGCCTCCTCGTATTGCCCAACTGCGGGCATTTCTCGTATCTCGAGCATCTTGATGAGATCCGCAAAACACTCAGCGAGTTCTTCTCGAAGAACTAAGCAGCCGCTTGATGGGAGGCTGTCCGATTATCAGTTTCCCCGTCGCGCCGCGAATTATCCACATTGTCCACAATTCTATCCACAAAAATACGCAGTGGGTGGCTAGATGGGGTGGCTGGTGAACGTGCTGCGGCGGGAGATGAGCCAGCCATTATCCGGCTCGTGCTCTAAAATCACCGTCGTGACGCTGGAGATCGTCGGGCTGCGGCGGCGCACGACAAACTGATAGGTTCCGCTCTCGTCGCTCAGCTCCAGCGAGCTCCAGCTGCAATCATTCACCGTGCCCTGCTGCTGGTCGAGTCCCTGAAGCTGTGTCTGAAACAGATGCGTGTCGAAGGTTCCGCTGGCCGAAGGAGGGACGGGCGCTGGATCGACCAGCTCGACGAGCGCGGCATACTGCTGATGCTGCAACATCGTGCATATTTCGGTAGCGGTATCCGACCGTATCTGCCGCGAGACGATCCGGCCCAACTGAAACGTGGCAAGTCCGGCGACCGTGCCCAGCAGCAACAGGAATGTCGCCAGTAACAGCGCCACGCGAAATTTGATCAGAACTGCCATAATGCCCATCTGCCGCCGCCTCTCGCTCCTTGCCTCCCGCCGCCTCACTGGGTCGCCGCTGGCCATCGTCCTCACCTTGCCTTGCGGGGAGTCTATCAGCGCGCCATGGCCATCGTCAACTGCTTACCTTTGAGACGGTTCAACTGAACATTCGGGCTATGCAGAAAGTTTGCCAGGGGCTTCGAGGAACCAAAATGGGCCAATTGGGAGACAATTGACGCGATGGACGGTCACTTTGTGTGGCTTTTTCGCGGGATAGGCCGTCTGGTTAACAAGATACGCAATCATATGGCCGCACTCATCATCACGCTACAATTGCCCGTTTGCTTCTCTCCCCAACCTCATGAAGCAGGCGGTTGACAAGAACTCTTGTTCTAAGGTAGACTTTCCGCAGACGGTTCGCGGTCGCTTCGTGGTAACCCATAGTCCGCGTGCTCTGTTCGGAGAGATGTTCCTGGGGACGGAGTCTGCCAGGGGTGGCGTCGTTTCGCGGCATCGCCACAAAGCGGTATCGCCTGGATGGTAGAGCGGCAAACATTCATCATTCTCACCTGCGTGGGGAGGTCATACAGCATGCGAGACGTCAGATCCGATACGCCAGCCCATCGCCTGACATCGTCCTATGTCGGCGTTCGGCACACGGCCCCGCGACAGACCAGCCAGACCTGGAGCTATCAATCGCCTACCGCTCCATCTACTTCATCGGTCTCATCCGCTACGGCGATGCCAACGAGCGCGACAAGCTCTGGTCGCTGGCGCACACCTGGGATGGCAATCGCCAACCCGGCGCCGCTCACATCGCTGCCGGTGAGTCCATTTGCCGCGCCCGGCCTCGATGCGCGGCCAGACCCGCAGGTATGGCTCATTTCGACCGTTACCGCAGCGGGTGGCATGCGTCCGCTCGAAGGCGCCGGTCGCGTTGGCGCGATTCCCGTGGGGCGCCCCTATGGCTTTCTGCGGGCGATCCGGCCCGTGATGCCGCCGGGCGCGCTGGGCAACAGCTTCGATGCCGCCGCCGAGAGTGGCGGGCTGGCGACGCGCGCGCGCCGTGGCCGCTCCATCCATAAGGGGCTGGGATCGGCTGAAGCGTGCCCGCCAGGAAATCTACCCGCGCCACGCCCCATGCCACAGATCATCTCGGCGGTGGAGGTCGAGACCGATGTTGGCATTTTTCGGGTCGAGCGGCCCAACGACGTGCTGACGCACAGCGATATTGCCTGGTCACTGGCGCATCTGGAGGCGGGCGAGCCTGATAGCCTCGTGCCGCTGCCTCGCCGCCAGCTTGCCCTCCTGCTGACGCTGCTGCCGACGCCCGAAGACCCAGCGCACCCTGAGCTTGACCCCACCTGGGGCTGGGCGCATCGCTTGCGCGGCCCATGGGAGCGCGGTCCGCTTCATCCGCGCGGGCGGCTGGGTCGGCTAATTGCCATCGACCCTGATCCCGGCGGCAAAGGGATGCATCGCGCCTGCTTCGAGCTGCTTGGCGCCGAGGATGTCGTCTGGGCGCTTGGTGTCCCCTGCTTCCGCACCGGTAGCGTCTATGAGCTGACGCCGCTGGGCAAGAGCAGCCGCTGGCTCTCCTGGCCGATCAGCAAAGCGCGCAGCCGTGCCGGTAGCCCGGAGCGCCCCGCCTGGGAGATCGCCCGCGTCGTCTACCGTGTCGGGTCGCCGCGCTGGCCGCTCGCCGGAGTCGTCGAGCCGCTCGGGCCGATGGGCATCGCTGGCTAATGCCAGGTTGAAGCAGGTTATTGCCCTTGGGGCGCGCCGGAGCCTGCCAGCGAATTTCCCTACCCATTCGCCGTAGCGTTCACGCTACGGCTTGCTCACCTCACCGCAATGCCCGTCTCCGTCGCACATGCTAAAACCACATTATGCTAATGAACCAGTCGCCCGCTGGAGTATTCCCAGGGAGGACGGCTGGCGTGTGGTATGTTGGCGCTGGGATTACCGCGTCAGGCCCATCCGGCGCTGCTTGAGCCTGCGGTTCAGGATTAGCGCCGATGTCGCCCAGATAGCGATGTCAATCGGTACCAGGCAGACCAGCCCGATGAATGCCGTATGGGCGGCTATCGTCCAGAATATCACTGCCCAGACCAGCCCGCCGACCAGCAGCAGGATGCCGGGTACCGTGTATCCCGCGATCAGCCAGCCAATCCCATAGAAGCCGAAGATGCCGCAGATAATCTCAACGATCACGGGCGTCGATGAATCGGCCTGCTGCGGCGCCGCGACAGCCGACTGATAGTAGCCCTGTGGCTGGGACATCGGCGACGGCGCGTAGATAGGCGCGGGCGGCGGTGATGGCTGCGCGTAGGCTGGCGGCTGTGGCTCGGGTGGATAGGTTGCGCGCATGTCGACGACGGGCGGCGCATAGGCCGGTGGCGCGGGTGGTGGCGGCGGTGGCGGCGTATCCGTGGGCGGCTCGGCAGCCATTGGCGGCGCTGGCGTATAGGCTGGGGCAGCTTCAACCACCGGCGGTATATAGGTTGGTGGCTCATCCTGAACAGGAGCGGTATCCACGGGCGCGGGTTCGGTCGGCGCCGTTTCGACAGGGGTGTCGTCGGCTGAGGCGACAGGGGTAGCGGGCTGTTCCTCTGCTGGCGGAGAGGCTGCGCCCGCGTCGGCTATCGGCACATAGGCGGCGGCTGTTTCCACGGGCGGCACGTAACTTGGGGGCGTATCAACTGGCGCGACGTCAGCGGGTGTGTCGGATATGTCTGCCGCCGCGTTCTCGGTTGGCGCGCTCTCGACGGACGCCGCGACATCAGCGACATCAGCGACATCAGCGACATCAGCGACATCAGCGACATCAGCGACATCAGCGACAGTATCAGCGACATCGACGACATCAGCGACATCAGCGACATCAGCGACATCAGCGACATCAGCGACATCGACGGTAGAATCTGACGCCATTTCAACGACGGTGGCAGGCATCGCAGCGGCGGATGTATCCGCGAGCGCGCTCTCTACAGGCGCCATTTCAGAAATTGTATCGTCGTTTCCCGCGTTGGTGTCTGGAATAGCGTCGCTTGCCGCTGCTGTCCAGGGGTCAGCCACG
This sequence comes from uncultured Chloroflexia bacterium, assembly GCA_963718915.1. Taxonomy (GTDB): domain Bacteria; phylum Chloroflexota; class Ktedonobacteria; order Ktedonobacterales; family JADMIN01; genus DAHUXT01. The sequence goes on from CAVRAI010000003.1 coordinate 412,125, forward strand.
GGCGGCTCCGGTTCTGGCTCCGGTTCTGCTTCCGCTTCTGGCTCCGCTAGTGGGGTGTCTGCCACCGCGCTTTCCTCGGATGGAGCATCTGGCGTATCAACCGGCGAGGAGGTAGCGGCGTCCGCCTCCGTGGCGTCCTCTCCGCTGTCGGGGGCGCTGTCCACGGGAGCGCCATCGTCGGTGTCGTGTCCGCTGCGGTGTCCGCTGCGAAGGTGGCGACGGCAGCCGACTCATACGGCGGGAATGTCGGGGCGGCATACACCTCGGCTGGCGCTGGGGCGTCGGGCGCGCTCTCCGTCTCTGCGGGCTGATCGCTGGCGGGCGTCTCGTCTGTGGTGTCCGTCAGAGGTGAGACGGCCGCTACGGGTGGATCGTAGACCGGAATGGTCGGTATCTCGTAGTCATCGTCAGGTGTCGTCGTCGCGCCTGCATCACCCGGCGCGCTGAACGATGTATCGCCGCTTATCGGCGCGTTGTCCGCTGCGTCGTCAGGTGTGGCTGGCGCTTCCGCTACAGGTTCAGGGGCGGCGTCGCTGTCAGCATCAACCGTGGAAGCAGGCGCGTCGTTAGCAGTGTCATCAGCAGCGTCGTCGGCGGCGTCGCTGGCTGTTCCGCCGGCCTCAGGCGCCGGGGTCCAGGCATCGGCAATCGGTTCAGTCGCCAAAGATGGCTCGCTGTCCGTCGTTGCCGTCTCTTCACTCGTCTGAGCAGCCACGTCATCTGGTGTGGCCTGGTCGCTCGCGGGCGTGGTAGCATCGGTGGTAGCATCATCAGGCGGTATGTGGTTCTGATCGTCCATTAATGGGACTCCTTCTGGGTGTGAGATGAGAGGGAGCAGACCGGATAGATGGATGAACGATGAAAGATGGACGCCCCCGCTTTTCTGAAAATGTGCCCGGCACAGCGCCCGTACTTTCCGCGGGCATCAGTGTAAAACTGCCAGGCGGCCTACATTGTAGCATAGTATCCTTTGGGATGGACAAATTTGCCCAACCTACTCGGTTCGCCTTGCGGGCAGGCTGACCACAACAGCCACTACTTCCTAACCTCGTGGCGTGGAAGCTGCTTGCTCCTGTCCTGACGCCGGTCCGGCAGTCGCAAGGAAATGGGGCGGAGTTGGAACGCGCTCACGCCCTGGGCTACGACGTGGGGCGCATAGCGCCGTAGAATGTTGTAACTTGCATTCACGTCAGCATGGAGCGTTTGGCCGGTACTTGTTATAAACAAGCCTCGCTTGATGCGTTTGCCCAGGTAGTGAGCATGATGCTGGAGAGGTTCTCCGTCAAGGAAACTACACTTGGAGGTGTGGCTCTCCGCGATGGTCACCACCTGGATGCCCACCAACGCTGCCTTGTAGGTCAACATTTCGATGAAGCGGGCGTGCGGAATGAAGACAAACGCCTGATTATTGTGTTTGCCCAGGTTCACCTCTTGCTTCCAGCCGACATTCTGACCAATCACCAGCGTGCCAATCCCCTCACGAACCAGCAGATTGATGATGGCGCGACTGGCAGTATGCAGATACGACTGGATACGGCGGTGACGAACATCTGTCATCTCCTCCAAGGCACGGGAGGTAAACTGCTCCTTTGGCAACCGCGCTTGTGCCTTGGCTCGTCGCTTATGATAGGATTGGTTACAACTCTTGAGCGGGCGACCGTTAACAAGAAGCGGCGTGAAGCCAGGCTTGTTTGAAGTTATCGCGGCCAAGACGTTGACACCAATATCTACGCTGGCGATGAGCGTCGGATCAACCGCTTGTGGCTCAGGTTCCCGCTCGTAGATGACTTCGACCATGTAATGGGTGGCTTTCGGCACGAGACGCACCTGCGCCATTGCGGCATGAGTGTGCTTGGTAGCGACGCGGATCGCGACGCCAGAGGGTACGACCCAGCCGACGTTCTTCAGGTCACGACTGATGGCTTGGCTGGTGTAGACCAGAAGATTGCGACCGTGTTTGGGCAGGTACTTGGGCAGTTTGGGATGCCCTTTGAACTTTTCGGGGTGTGCTTGCCATTCAGCGACTGCGGCGAAGTAGCTATCCCAGGCGGTGCACACTTGTTTCAGCACCCACTGGGCGACTTTGGCGGGTAATCCCCGATACTCTACCGTGGACTGCATCTGTTTGTCCAAGTCGGCATAGCGAATGACCCGCTGGTTCTCATGGATGTAGGCCTGGCGCTTGATATAGAGGGCGGCATTGTAGAGATGTTTACTCGCAAACGTCACCTGGTCAATCGCGCCGAAGCGCGGATCGTGGTGGTCAATGCGATGCTGTTCTACTAGTTGCATGAATCGCTTCCTCGCGTTTCTGGCCAAGAGACTAGCATTATTTCGATATATCTGTCAGCAGTTGGCTATATCTAACGATAGCGTTTATTATACTCCACAACTTTGGCCTGTAGACACATAACCCCTTGCGTTTGGCAACAGAGTTCGCTACCCTGCATGGTGACACCATCGTTGATACGATTGTTGACAACGCAAGTGAGAGTACAACCAGCGCGTGAGATAGGCATGAGAAGCGTGTCGTGAGGAGATGGAGTATGCAGCCCCCCACCAGTGGTGATATTGTCGTCGCCCATGCGCCCGCCGACGCATCACTTGCCAGTTACTATGCCATCGCGCTGCGCACGCAGGGCGCGGGCGCTTCCCCCTACAGTCCGCCAGGCGGCCAATCGCCACAGAGCATCGCGTCCCAGGTGCGCGCCTCGCGGGCGCTGGTGGTGCTGGTCACCGATCCCGCGCCCGTATGGGCTGGTGGGCTGGTGGCAGGCTATCGCGAGCTGATGGCCGCCGAACGCTGGCGTCGCATCGCGATTGTCCGCCGAGGCGCGGGCCAGTTGTCGCCAGAGATGCAGGGGTTGCCGTGGATCGAGGCGTCCGATAAGCCGGTCGAGGAGGTCGCCGCCGAGATTCTGTCGTTGCTGGCCGCCACACCGACGCCAGTGGCAAAGGCTACGGGCGCTCCGATTCGCATGCGGACCGCCGCGCCAGCGGGGCCGCCCCAATGGCCCGCGTCTCAGCCGATTGACCAGCCATTCGGCGACGGCCTGCTCACGCGACGGGCGCTGCTGATCGGCGGCGTTGGCGTGGCGGCTCTTGGCGCTGTAGCGCTGGGCGCAACGGCGGTACTGACACGTGGGTTTGGCTTGCTTGGCGGTGGTTCCGGCACGACAACCAACACCGTCGTGCCGCCGCTGCTCTTCACCGCGAGTGGCAACACGTTGTATGCGGTTGACCTTGCGACTGGCAACCGGCGCTGGGGATTCACCGCGGATGCGACGATTCGCCCGGCCGATAGCTCCACCCAGGGCGTAATCTACGCCATCTCCGAGAACGGCACGCTCTACGCGCTCAAGACCGCCGATGGCAAGCCGCTCTGGCAGAACAGCATCCCCGGCCCGGTGAAGGTGCGCCCCGTGGTGGTGGGAGGGCTGATCTACACAGGCTCCGATGACCACAATGTCTATGCGCTTAACACCAGAGATGGTTCGGTCAAATGGAAGTACCAGACCGGCGATGCCGTGGAGGCGCGGCCAGTCGTCGCCAATGGCGTGGTCTACGTTGGCTCGAACGACCACAACGTCTACGCGCTCGGAGCGGTTGACGGCAGCCAGGCCTGGAAGTTCACGACCGGCGGCCAAGTCTATTCCTCGGCGGCGGTGGGCAGCGACGCCATCTATATTGGGTCTGATGACAAGAAACTGTGGAAACTGGCCATCTCTGATGGTCACGAACGCTGGCATTTCACGACGGGGAACCACGTCTCGTCGTCGCCCGCGCTCACCAGTGACATGGTCTACTTTGGCTCGCAGGATGGCGCGGTCTATGCGGTCCCGGTTGGAGGCGCTCCACGTGCGACCTGGCGATCCCCCACGGGCGGAGCGGTATACTCGTCGCCAGTCTTTGCCAATGACACGATCTATGTTGGCTCGAACAACCATACCATCTACGCACTCGGGGCGACTGATGGCAAGCAGCGCTGGGCCTACAAGACGGGTGGCAGCGTCAACGGGCGCTTCGTCGTCGCCAATGGTGTGGTCTACGCCAATAGCGACGCGCTCTATGCGCTCAACGCCGCGAGTGGCGCAAAAGTGTGGCAATTCGCCGCCGATGGGAAAACGGGCTACTTCTCGCCTGGCATCACCCAGTAGCCGCCGCTCTTCGTCATCACTATCACCAACCCTAACCGGGCAAACGCCCCGCTGTGCGCGTTGCGGTGCTGAATCGTCTCGCCGACTTCAGTAGCGGATGGCTAGGCCATTTGTCATGTGTAGCTATCAGGCGCGCTCGTTCGTCTCTGCAACAGAAGACGGGAATATCATCTCAATTCATTTATCCTTCGCACACATTTATCTCCATATGACTCCCGCATATGGCTCAATTGCTTCCCCGCACTCATCATGATTTCCGCGCACGATGCGCGCGCAACGAGGCGCCAAGCCGCACGCACTGAATCATTGAATATGGATACCGCCACATACCGGAGATATGCCGTTCAGATATTCCGTGTCACCCGACCGGCCAGATCATCGCGAATGCCGCCTGAGGCCCATGCTGAGCCGCTTCATGAGGCGCATGCCCAGGTTGCTTGACGATGCCGCGGATGCCGCGGATGCCGCGCTGGCGTACGTATCGCTTGTTCCGCGGGCGCTGCCAGCCCGCATTGTACCTGCTTTTTTTATCGTTCCCGAATGGACTCCAAGGCACATGTGCATGGGGAGGTGGAGGCTATTATGCAACGGTTTCATCAACAGTTCGCTGATGGAGCGCAATTCGGCCATGGAAGCGCGGCGTTTCGGTCAGACGCTACCGCGTCGAATGGCGCTCGCGAGTACGCCGAATCATGGGAAAAGTCGTGGTCCCGCGACGCCGCGCCATCGGCATCCTCGGCGGCAACCGCCTGGTGGATGGCCACCGACGAGGGCTACACGTTGCTCCAGCGACTGGCGCTGGCGCATCTGCTCGTGGGGGTCTGCGTCGCGCTCGCGCTCGCCTGGCAGGTCTGGAGCGCATCCGGCCCAGTGCAGACACCAGCGATTGGGCTGATTGTCGCGGCTGGCGGCGCGCTGGCGCTGTTGTGCTCCCGGCAGAATCGCCCGACGCTGCTGCTGTTGGCGCGACTGGCGCTGGTGGTGGTTGATATGAGCGCTGCTGGTGGTATACTCTTGTTGCGTGGAGGCGAAGGCTGGACTCTTCTGGTTTTCCTGCCCGCAATCGCGCTGGCGATAGCATTCTTTGCCGAGCGAGGTGGCGCCCTGGCAACGGTGCTGGCCGCACTCATCATCGTCGCGATGAACAGCCTGAGAGATGGACCACTCTCAGGATGGATGCCTTCTCTGCTCGTTTTTCTTGGCGCGTCGGCGTTGATCGTCGCCTTTCTGGGTATTTATAGCGCCCACATCACCGAGACCAGCGAGAATCTGCGCTGGTTGCTCTCGGATGTGCGGGCGAGCAACGAACGTCTGCGCGAGACCCGCCAGATGGCGCTCATGCGGTTGCATGCCGCCGAGCAGGCGCAGGAACCACTCCTCCGCGAGCGTGCGCGGCTCGGAGACGCCGCCGCTGAACTGGCGATGCTGACCCAACGGTTGGCCCAGGGCGATCCCTCCGCCATGCAGGCAGTGCAGGCGCTACGTCCAGGCGCGTATGGGCCGCTGGCCGAGCTGGCGAGCGCGCTCTCACGCTATGCGCGTGTCTCCGCCAGTAGCCGGAATCCATCTGCGGTGACGGCAGTAACGGCGCTTGAGATGCCGATCCGCACGCAGGGTCAGGCGCTCGCAATGCTCGATACGGTAGCGCGCTCGCTGTGTGTTGGCGCGAATGAGCTGGTGCTTGAGGCGGAAGCGTTGGAGCCTGGTGTCAGCCTGATTGGCTCAGGGCAATATACCCAGACGCTCTGGCAGTTGGAGCAGCATCTGCGAGCGCAGGCTGCCCACATGGCGTTGCTGGGCACGCAACTTGCCGAAATCAGAACCTCGCAGGAGAATCTGGAGGCAGTGGTGACACGGATGGCGGTGGGCGCAAAGACGCCAACCAGCTTCGCCACCAGTGATGTTCGGGCAGTGAGTCTCTATTCTGGCCCACAGGTCACCTTTGGCGCATCGGCCATCAGGCGCGCCGCCATTGGCCATCCGAGCGAGGATGAGACAGTTCGGTGGGGAAACTGGCAAAACCCGCCGTCTATAACGTACAATAGGGGTGTCTGAATACTCATTACTGCGCGTAACACTCTCGCAAACGCACATCTGGGGGCCAGTAGCTCCCTCCAGCCGGGGACAGCGTGAAACTCTGGCGCGATCTGCCCATCTCGCGCGAGACCTTCCTCTCGCTGAAGCATTGTGCAATTCTGTAGCTTTCGCGCTCACGACTGTGCCACCTGACGGATATTGACGCGCATCCACCGCCGCAGGTAGCCCGTTGCGCTGTTCGTAAAAAGCACGCGAGCGAGACACTATCGGCCCGCCAGTTCGTACCGGATATGTCAGGTATGCTGGGAGCCACGCTGAGGCGCGTGAACAGGTGAAATGTGCGAATCGTAGCTGTCTCGCACCTGGTCTCTCTACTGGCTGTGCCTTGCTCTCACTGGCCCACCATGCGGCACGTACAACACGGACACATGCCGCTGAATGTTGGAAATGTGCTGTGAAATCTCGAAACATGTTGCTTCGCACACTCACAAGCATCAAAGAACCCTTGAATTGCACGCTGGTTCGTGCTTCACACGAGGCGCTGGCGTTGCGTTTGACATGACAATTGTTCGCTTTACATGCTTCAGATGTTCGGAGAGATCAGGGTGATGGTGGCTGAAAATAATCCACCTTTGCGTTGATGCTTGCTCCACTGCTCAGGAGGCCTTTGTGCCAGAAGATCAGGAAACGCCCACCCCTACACGTCGCCGAATCCGGCGCCAGGATGCCGCTGCGACGAATGACCCCGTTGCGGCAACAACCGCGACCGAGGCCGCTGAGCCCACCGGAGCGACTCCACCCACGCCGAAGCGGCGCAGTGCAAAGCGCGCCGCCATCGAGCAGCCAACGCTGCCCGGTGATATGACCGCTACGCCAGACGCCGCGCCGACGACGAAATCGCGCCGCGCCCGTGCCACAGCCGCCTCCGCTCCAGCTGAAGCGGCCCCTGAAGCTACTGCGAGCGTCGGAGATGCTCCCGCGCCGAAACGCAAGAGCAGCCGACCGCACGCCGCAGCTCCGACAGATGACATGCCAGCCGCCGTTACGCTGTCAGCGGATGCTTCCAATCACGATAACCATGACAACCATGATAACCACGACAACCATAATGAAACGCCGAGCGCGCGCCGCGTGCGTGTGCCACGAGTGCGCCATGCGCGTAGCGAAGCGGAAGCGGCAGATCAGGATCAGGCGCCAGCCGCGTCCGCGCCAGCCGCCTCCGAGGCGAGTCCCGCGCCCGATGGGGAGCCGACGTCACAACGGCGCGGATTCACGGTATGGGTGAATCAGGAGCAGCGTCCGGGCGAGCGCGGAGCCGATATGCCTGGTGGCGCGCCTCGTCAGCCGCAGCGGACCCATCAGAATCCAGCCGCGCGTGGTGGCCAGGGCAGCATGCCGCCCTATCGGCCCGGCGGTCGGGGTGCGCAGCAACGGCCACAATCGCCCAACCGCGAGCAGCATCAGCAACATCAACAGCATCAGCAGCATCCCGGTGGCAGCGGCGAAGGTCAGCAGCGCGCGCCGCAATATCCGTATCAGCCCTACTCGCCCTATGGCCAGCCGGGGCAGGGCCAACCAGGGCAGAACCAACCAGGGCAGAACCAACCAGGGCAGAACCAGCCAGGACAGCCAGGGCAGCAGGGGCAGTATGGTGGCGGCAACGGCAACCGCTCGCAGGAGCAGCACCGGCCGGTACGTGGTGGTCGGCAGTATGGCTACCCGCCGTACAACGATCAGCAGGGCAACCGGGGATATACCGACCAGCGCGATATGCGCGCGCCGCGTGATCGTCGCCCGCCCGCGTCGCCCGCGTCCTATGCCGAGCAGGCCGAGCGCGGTGGGCCGCTCACCAACCGCCGCAATCTTGGCAATCAGGGTGGTCGGCGCGGTCAGCCAGACACGCGCGGCGGACGCCCGTCGCGTGATGGCGGCTCGATGTACACTCATACGTCCACGCCCGCCGCCGCCGAGAGCCGCTACGGCTACGGCCAGCGTCAGCCCGCGCCCGCTGCTCCGGCGCGAACCGTCGAGGTCAGTGGGGTGCTCTGGCTGGGTGGCGGCCAGGGCATGTCGCCCGCCGAGGTACTGGATGAGCGCAACCTGCTCCCGCTCGCCCGCATCAATCCTGAGGATGTGCGCCGCTATGGGCTGCGCTCAGGCGATCTCATCAGCGGAATGGCGGAGGAGCGCGCTGGGCGGCGTCATGTGGTGCAAATCGACAGCGTCAACGACGCCGATCCCGAAACGCAGCGCGACCGTCCGCTCTTCGAGCAGTTGACGGCCACCTTCCCCGACCGGCGTATCCGGATGGAGCAGGGGACGCATCCCCCCGTTTCGACACGGCTGATTGATCTGTTCGCGCCGCTCGGCTTTGGCTCGCGCGCGCTGGTCGTGGCCCCGCCAAAGACCGGCAAGACGACGCTGATCCGCGAGGCGGCGGAGGCGGTGCTGACGGGCTATCCCAATGCCGTCGTGATGGCGGTGCTCGTCGGCGAGCGGCCAGAAGAGGTCACCGACCTGCGCGCCCGGCTGGAGCCGCGCGGTGGGTTGGTCTACGCGGCCAGCTTCGACGAAGAGACCGAGCGCCATGCCTGGCTGGTTCAGGTGGCGGTCGAGCGCGCGAAGCGGGTTGCCGAGTCTGGACGCGACGCCTTCATGGTGCTGGACTCGCTGACACGACTGGCGCGCGCCGAGAATCTGGCGACGCGCGGCGCGGGACGCACGCTTTCCGGCGGTATCGACGCGCAGGCGCTGGATACCGGACGGCGCGCGTTTGGCGCGGCTCGTAACCTGGACGAAGGCGGCAGCCTGACGATTCTGGCGACCTGTCTGGTGGATACCGGCAGCCGTCAGGACGACGTGGTCTATGAGGAGTTCAAGGGCACCGGCAACATGGAGCTTCACCTCTCGCGCGAGCTGTCGCAACGACGGCTCTTCCCGGCAATGGATATCATCAAGTCGGGTACGCGCCGCGAGGAGATGTTGCTGACGCCCGAGGAGCTACGCGCGACCACGGCGCTTCGTCGTCGGCTGGCCGATGTGCCGCCCGCTCAGGCGACACAGCAGTTGCTCAACGTGCTGGAGCGCACGCAATCCAACGCGGCGCTGCTTCAGGCGCTGGAGCAGAGTGGCTGGCTCACCAGCGCGCGGTAACGTAGCGTCAGGCGTCTCCGGCTCTGCTTCTGGCTCCCCCTCTCCTATGGGAGAGGGGGCCGGGGAGTGAGGTTCGGCGTCACCACAACTATCTGGCCTCTCATCACCTTGATGGGGGGCCTTTTTTTGTGTCCTGGCACAGAGATGGCACAGGGTCTGCCACGGAAAGCGAGTGACTGTGGCATACTATGCACGGAGAAGGACGACACCTGGGGAGGACTATGGACACCGGCCTGATGCGCAATCCACGAATACAGAACGTGGTGGAGTGGATGGCGCGCGACTGGCGCGGCCCGCGCTATCTCGCCTGGGGTGGAGTGGCGCTGGCGCTGACCTCGCTGGTGACGATCTTCTATTACGCCAACGCGCCGCACCCTGGAATAGACCCCGACACCGCCGCCTATCTCCGCCAGGCCAGCGCCATCCTCGACAGCGGCCATTTTGTTGATCCGACGCGGCTGCCGGGCTATCCCACCTTCATCGCGCTGCTCTTTCTGGCGACCGGACGCGGCAACCTCGACGCGGTCAGCATTGCGCAGGGCGTCCTTTATGTGCTGGCGACGCTGGAACTCTACGCCGCGCTCTGTCTCATGGTGCGGCGGGGGTGGGTTGCCGCCCTCATCGTCGCGCCCGTTGCGTTCAATACCCATCTGCTCTCCTACGTGCGCCCGCTGCTCTCGGAGGGGCTGGCGCTCTTTCTGCTGGCGTCGCTGGCGCTGGCGCTTGTCGTCGCCTTGCGCTGGCCGGGCGCGCGCGCGCTCTGGGGCGTGACGCTGGCGTTGCTGGCGCTCTTTCTGACACGGCCCGAATGGATCTATCTGCCGATTCCACTCTTTGCGTGCCTGCTGATTCTGGCGTGCGCGGCGCGGGCTGTTGCGACGGCTGTTGCCCACCGCCGCCATCGCGCTCGGCGTGCTCTATGGGATGCTTGGCGGCTATGTCATCCTCAATCGCGTCCAGAACTCGTGTACGTGCGTCACCTATATCTCGAACGTCAACCTGCTGGGCAAGGTGATGCAGTATCGCATGGAACGCGAGGCTCCGCCACAATACGCGGCGCTGACCCAACTGGTCTCGGCGCATGTCGCGCGCGGCGACACCGACCCCTGGAACGTCATCCGCGAGGACTACCCGCCGCTGCACCACGACTATTTCGCGCTGGCAGGCGAGTATAGCGGCGCCATCATCCGCGCGCACCCGGTCGAGTTCGTCGCGAAATCTGGCCCGGTGGCCGCCGCCACGCTGACGACAGTGAACCCCTTCCTGCCAATCGATCCTCAAAGGCCATTCGCCGCGCTTCTCCTGGCGATCAACACGGCGGTCACGACGCTGATGCGCAATCTGCTTCCCTTCTTCCCTCTGCTTGGGGCGGGCTGGCTGCTGTGGATGCTTATGCTCTGGTGGCGGCGCAAGCCTTCGGTGCTGGCGGAGGCGATGGGCCTCTTCGCGCTGCTCGGCGGCTATGGTCTCGCGCTGACGGTCTTCGGCGGCTACGTCTACTACGCCCGGCTGCGCGCGCCCTATACCCCGCTGCTCATCATCGTCGCCTGGGGCAGCGCCGTGCTGGCCGCGCTCTGGCTCGGTGGCCGCGCGCTCGCCTGGTGGCGCGGACGACATGTGCATACAGTGAAAAGCGCTGCCGACTGATGCTATCCGCTATGCATGAAGTTGAGGGTTTTCAGCCAACGATACGAGAAGACTGCCCAGGCGCCATGCCAATCGACCTACTGAGCGCCTCGACCATCTGCATCATCTGCCGCCACATCATCGAGCGGCAGGCCGACCATCTCCATCAGCTTGAGCGCGTTGGTCGAGGTGGCGACGCCGGGACGCAGCCGATAGTCGAACGACATCGCGGGGCCATCCGGGCCGCGGGTGAACGTCTCGGTGAAGTGGACGGCGTCGCGGGTGGCGGTCAGGTCGGGCGTCTCGGTTAGCGACAGGTCGTGGGAAGAGACGGCCCCCGTCGCGCCGTAGCGCAGCAGCGTGCGGATGATCTGGCGCGCGGCAATCTGACGCTCGCTCGTGTTGGTGCCATGCAATATCTCATCCAGCAGGAAGAGCGGCTCGCGCTCGCCTGTCCCAGTCGTCCCAGTCGTCCCAGTCGTCGCGTGGGCAATCTCCACCACCTCACGCAGCCGCCGCAACTCCGCCATGAAGTACGAGATGCCATACTCCAGCGAGTCCTGCACGCGGATGCTGGTCGCCAGTGTCAGCGGCATCAGGCGCATCTCGTCCGCGCAGACCGGCCCACCCGCCTGCGCCAGCACAACGTTCATCCCGATGGCGCGCAGTAGCGTGCTCTTGCCTGACATGTTCGAGCCGGTGACGAAGAGGAAGCGGCCCACCGGCCCGATGCCGACATCGTTGCCAACGCAGACCGCGGACGGCAGCAGCGGATGCCCCAGGTTGCGCGCGCTGAGGGCTGGCCCGTCGGCAGTCTTCTCAACGATCTCCGGAAATGCCCAGGTCGGATTATCCGCCGCCAGCGTCGCCAGCGCCGAGAGCGCCTCCAGCTCGCTCAACGTCTCCAGCCAGACACGCACCCGCCGCCCTGCCGTCTGCTGCCAGCCTTCGAGCAGCCAGAGCGCATGAAAGCTCCACAGCAAAAACGCCTGAATAATCGGGAAGAACATCGAGAGGCGAAAATCGCCGAATTGTAGAATATGCCCCAGCCGCCGCATCTGCTCGTCCGCGTTGATCTGTTCCGCCGCCAGATCGAGCTGAATGCGCCGCAGCCGCTCCGCCTCAAATGGCTGTTGGGCGACCTGTGCGAAGACACCCTCATACGGCTGAAAGACCGCCTGGCGGTCGGAGACCTGGTCGATCAGCTCCTCGACCTGCTTGCCATAACTCATGCTGAAGAGAATGCTGGCCGCCAGGGCAAGCAGCCAGAACGGCGCCCGCACGACGCCCGTCACATTCAGCACCGCCAGCCCAACCGTCAGCACGGGCAGTATCCGACTGATCCAGATGAGCGCGGGATGCTTCAGCAGCCACGGCTCTTGTTCGGCCCAGGCCAGAAAGGAGCGGTAGCCAGCGGGCGACATGCCCGAGAGGCGGCCAAAGAGCGTCAGCTCGTCGCGGAAGTCCACCATCTCAGCCAGTTCGGCCACTGCGGTCTGGCGCTCGCGGATCTCGTCGGGCGCGGCGGGAGCGAGCAGCCATCCTGTCAGGCGCTGCTGCGCGGCGGGGGTGCTGGCGGTGTTGAGCAGGTGTTGTAGTGAGGCGTGGCCGAGCAGGTCGAGGTCACCCGTGAAGGATGGTATGGGCGCGGGCGGCTCTGGCGGCTCGCGAAGTGGCATCGCGGGCCAGTCGCGCTCCAGGCGGTGCAGCCCCTCGTCATTAATCTCCGCCAGCGTTTTGAAGCGGCGAAAGCGGGCTTCGAGCCGTCCCTGGCGTACGAAGAAGTAGCCACAGGCGACCCACACCAGCGCCGCTGGAATGAGGAGCAGCATCGATTGCGTGCCGATGGCGAAGACGATGAAGATGAGTGGCGCGAAGAAGAGCAACACGGTCAGGTTGGCCGCCTGCATCCGCTGGCGATGGTAGTCGTCGCGCTGGCGCATAAAGACATTGCGCCGGGCGGCATAGAGCGCGGCGGGCGTGTCGGCTGCCACCATCGGTGTGGCGTCTTCTGGCGAGGCGGTAGATGATGATGATTGCACCAAGGCGCTGCTCCTGACCTGCACATGGATCTGCTACGAATGAACCCTCTCACAAGAATTATAGCCACTTCTCCGATTCGTCAGCAGCGATTCGGGCTATTTCGAGGACGCAAGACCGAAACCGTGCGCGAGATCGTCATGCGCCACGGAGCGGACAGCTATGTTATACTCGCGATACTCATGGCACATACTACTGATCGCCGCGGCTCCTTGGTGGAGGAGGAGGAATGCTCAACTTTACGACCGATATCTCGATTAGCCAGATCATCAGCGCATGTCTGTTGCTCGCGGCAGTAGGAGGAATTTTGCTTACCTACCGACAGATGCGAAGTAATTACCGGATGCAGAAGGCGACCTTCTTCAAAGAGTTGTACTCGACGATGTTCGCTGATTCCGAGGTGCGTAGCGCGCTCTACATGATCGAGTACAACCGTTTCGTCTACAGCGAGCAGTTTCACGGTTCGACCGATGAGAACATTGTGGACCGGCTGCTCAGTTTCGCCGACCTCGTCTGCGACCTCTATGCCCAGGACGTGCTGACCGACCACGAGATGGACTTTTTCAAATACGAGTTCTATCGCATTTATAAGAATACCAATGTGCAGCGCTATCTCGACTTCCTCAAGGAGCGCTACACCGACACCGGCCACAATATCGAGCCGTTCCCAGCATTCGTCGCCTATTGCGAGACCGAGCTACGCAAGCGCGGCCAGTCTGGCATCCGCCTGCTCGATAGCCTGCGCAACCTGCGCTTCGACTTGAAGGCGGTCGCGGCGCTTGGGCGGCGGCGTTCGTAGCGTACCATAGCATCGCGGAGTCCCAGCATGAGCGTCGTCCTCTCCCATGTGCAGATCGAACCGTTGCTCCGCGCGCGCAACGCGGGCGAAGCGTCGGCCACCACGTCAGCCGACCTGGGCCGCACGGAGACGCTGGTCACGCTTGACGCTGAGGGCATCCTGTATCCTGTAGGCGAGCGCTTGCGCTGGGATGATGCCGCGCGCATCGTGAAGAACGCCTCGGTCTGCTTCACCCTGAGCGGCGGTGAGATCGCGGACATTCGTATCTTCTCGCCGACGACCAACTGGGTGCGCAGCCTCTATCCCACGCTCTCCGCGCCGACGATGCTGGTCTCGGGCGTGCCGATGCATCGGATCAAGGATACCGATCCCTGGCGCGATACGCTGGCGAAGGTGAAGACGATTGCGCCGATGGCGGGCCGGGTGCTGGATACCGCGACTGGCCTGGGCTATACGGCGATTGTGGCGGCGGAAACGGCGGCCGAGGTCGTCACCATCGAGCTAGACCCCGCCGGGCTGGAGATCGCGCGCGCGAATCCGTGGTCGAGTGAGCTATTCGAGCGGGCCAACATCCGCCAACTCATCGGCGATGCCGCCGAGATCGTGCCAACGCTCGATGCGGCCTCGTTCGCGCGTATTGTGCATGACCCGCCGCAACTGAGCCTGGCGGGTCATCTCTACTCCGAGGAATTTTACCGTGAGCTGCGGCGCGTCCTGGCCAGTAGAGGCCGTCTCTTCCACTACATCGGCGACCCCAACAGCCCCTTCGGCAGTCGCACCACCAGCGGCGTGATGCGTCGGCTGCACAACGCCGGATTCGCGCGCGTCGTGCGTCGGCCCGAGGCATTCGGCCTCGTCGCCTATGCGTGACGGGGCGAGGAAGGCGTAGCATTCATGCTACGGCGAATGGGGCGGGGAAATTAGCCGCAGCCTGACAGGCTGCGGTCGGCCCACCCCAGCACCCTGTTCGAGGTAATTTGTTACAATTCATCATGCCGCGAACCCGGATTATAACCCACGTTGTTGGCTCGATCACCGTCTCATGTTAAACGCAAAGTTGACGCCGAAAATCATCGCGGCGACCACGATGATGCCAACAAGCTGCGCCTCGCCGCCCGCGATAGCCACAATCGGGATGCCGAAGATTAGCGAGCAGATGGCCAGCGCCAGCGCGTGCTCCGAGTGCTCGCTCTTGACCACCTGTGTCTGCTGTGTCTGCTGCACCTGCCGATTGAGTTTCTCGACCAGCGCGTCAAGGAAGTGGTCATCGTAGCCGGGGCCAAGCTCGCGCCGCGCTTCCAGGCTCGCCTGAAGGTCGCGCCGAATATCTTCCTGTGTCGCCCGCGCCGCCTGTGGTGATTGCGGAGGTTGCTGGGATTGCTGGGATTGTGGAGTCATCGCGACCGCCGTCCTTTCGCTTGCTATCGGCCATCTCTGGGACCTGTAGAATTATACGTTATGCAATGACGACGGGTTAACAACTACCTCTCACGACGCTCCTGGCCGACGGAACATTACGGATGCAGCGCGATCACACTTGTGGAGGCATCAGCATCTCGCCATGTTCCTGGCAATGCTCGATGATGCCGTAAGTCCGTTCGTAGACATACTCACCCGGCTGAAAGTAGCGCTCATCCAGCGTCTGGAGAAACGTGACGTCCCGCTGATACGCCCGGCGCAGCACGGCACAGACCGCCTCTAGCGGCTGATCGCCGACGAGCGCGACAAACGCCGTGTTGATCGCGTCGTTCATCACCTGGTTCTGCGCCTCGTCCTCGAACTCAATCGGCGCCATACCGGCGGCGACGGCGGGAACGCGCACGGTCGCCATCATCTCCCAGCCCGCCAGGTGGGCGACGATCTCGCGCGGCCCCCACCCATCGTCCGCGCGGACAACACCTCGTTGCTCCGCCGCGATTGCTGTCTCCATCAGGCGCTCGTATGCATTCGCAAACGCCTGTAGCAGCTCATCTTTTGTCATGAATCACTCCTCGCTAGCAGGAAAAGAGTCCGCGCAGGCGGACTTCGTGGCGGAACGCAGTGAGGCCGTTCAGGCGCGGTTTTAACCGCCAGCCACGTTCATACCTGCACGAGTTGTATCAGGTTGCCACAGGTATCGTCCAAGACCGCGACAGTGGTTGGCCCCATGCTCGTCGGCTCCATCGTGAAGCGCACACCCCGCGCCTTCAAATCCTCGTATTCCGCCTGAATATCGTCCACAACGAACGTCGCGGCTGATATACCCTGCTGAAAAATCGCCTGCTGATACGTCGCGGCAGCCGGATTGTCGTTCGGCTCCAGCAGTAGCTTGGCCGCATCTGGCTCTTCGGGCGAGGCTACGGTAATCCAGCGAAACTGCCCCACCGGGAAATCCTGCGTCTTCACGAAATTGAGTATCTCGGTATAGAACCGTAGCGCCTTGTCCTGGTCGTCTACGAAGACACTGGTGAGCTTGATCTTCATGCGTCGCCTCCTAATTCGCGGGCGCCTCAGGCATCTCAGGCATCTCAGGCATCTCAGCCGGTTGCAGCAGGCTGAACGAGTTGCCATACAAATCCTGGAAGACCGCCTCGACGCCGTAGGGCTGATCCTGCGGCGGGCTGCTAAACGTCACGCCGCGGCCTTTGAGCGTTTCATAGTCGGCGCGGCAGTCATCGGTGGCGAAGACCCAGGTCGTCCCCTGGCCGACGCGCTCGCCGATCTTCTGGGCGAACTCCTCGCCATGCATCGCGGGCACTGGTTCCTGCAAGACGATCTCAATGTCGGCCTGCCTAGCGGGGGAGACGGTGAGCCAGCGTGCGCCGGGGCCGAACACAATGTCCGAGCGTTTCTCCAGGCCAAGCTGCTCGGTGTAGAAGCGCAGGGCCTCATCCTGATTGTGGACGTAGATGGTGACGCGGGCAAGACGGGTAATCATCGGTCATTCCTCCTGAACTGAGGCAAAGCGACGCTATTTTGGCGCGAAGGGCGCTCGCCCTTCTTTGATGAGACGACGGGCAATGCTTTGCCATTCCCGACCATCACGCCAAAACCGGTATCGCTTGCCCGAAGAGGATACGCCAATGTATACCCTGGCGTCTCACCCGGCGAAGGCCTTGTCATCATCAGGGCTCGCGCGAAGAGATTCGTCGTCCTTGCGGCTTCTGGAACTGCCGAAGAGGGGGTCATCGGTCCAGAAATAGGGGCTGGTTGAATCGGATGCTGGTGGCGCAAAGGCCTCAGGAGGTGTCGGCTCCGGGCGCCCCAGAAGATCGACCAGCGCCCGTTTCAGGTGGGCGTCGTCGGTCTCCAGCGCTCGATCCAGACGTGCGAACCATCCAGCATGGCGGTGCAGGTCTTCCGTCGCGATCACGAATGGCCAGAACCGGCCATGTTCGAGGACGTACTTTGTCCAGAGGATATCCTGCGGGCTGTGGATGGGAGGAACCCGCGGCGCGTAGAGGACGGGAACGCCAAGCCGCCTCACCACCTGGCGCGCGCCCTTATCCACATGCCCGATGATCGCGTCAATATGCATCTGGGGATCGCGCGCCAGACACGACATGGTATAGAAGCCCTCGATGAGCGCGGCGAAGCTGAGCGGGTTTGTCAGGGCGCGATTGCTCAGCAGGCAGGTAAGTTCGTAGACACGATCGATTGGCAGCGCGGCCAGTGCGGGCAGGGAGGCTAACATATCAGGCCCGGATTGATCGTACTCTGTCGGGAAGAGCGGCCGGTCGCGGTCGCCGATGCGCGGCGTCCGGGTCGGCGCCGACCCATTGAGCGCGTGGTCGTGCGCGAGTGATGGCGCGGCTTGCAGGCAGAAGTACGCCAGCACGCGGTAATCGGACTGGACGCCGACGAGAATGTGAATCGTCCTGTCGGGGCATTGCGCAAGCATTGGATCGACCAGAAGCCGTTGTTTCCTGACTTCCGCGAGGTCATACCAGCCGCAGAGTGCGAACTGTTGTAGGCGAAATACGCCTAACGCGGCACGCTGGCGGGCAGTCAGCGACCCATGCCGTATCGCCATGCTCACGAGTCCCGTGCCAGATCGCACACGGTGGAGAAGCGGCGCCTCAGCCGGAGTCGTGAAAAGATCGGGGTAGCGCGCCTGACGCTGTTCGTGCGCATAGATATCCTGAAGCGCGGAACTTTCGATCCACGCTCCGGTGTCCAGGTCCTCAGAGACTCTCCGCTGCATCCTTTGCCCTGCTTTCTGTCCTCGCTATCCAGTCCCATTTCCTGATGCGCCTCGGCCCCTTCCTGAGTCGATGGAGCCACGCAATGCCTTGCTAGTGGTGCTGTGTGCTAGTAGTGCTTGTGCTGCTGTTGTTGCTAGTGGTGATCTGGTGGCGGGTGCAGTGCGGGCCAATCGCTCGGTGGCTCGACAAACTGGCTGCTATGGCTCCAGCCGCCCGGCTCCGACCCTGACGCCTGGCCGTACGGCAGCGAGCCTCCCTGTGGCGTGGAGCCACCGGATGCGGCAGAATGGAAGAATTGCACGAGCGGATCGACGAAGGTGCCGGATAGCTCCGGCCAGTGTGGCTGACGCCCGGCCTGTGCGTCGCGCAGCGCGGCCAGCAAGCGCTGTGTTTCCTCGAAGGCCCGCTGCATCTGGACGTCCGCGGCTGCCAGGCGCTGCATGCGCCCAATGAGGTTGTTGAGCGAGACGGAGACCTGCCAGAGGATGTTGTCACGCTGCAACGTCGGCGCACGCGCGCCGAAGTCACCGTTTGCCAGGCGCACATGTGTCTGTAGCAACTGCGTAACGCCGATCTCCAGCTGGCGTCGTTGCTCAGCCACCGCATGCTCCAGTTGAGCGATCTCCTCAGCACGGTCAGCGCGGCGAATTGCGCGCTCGGCGCCGACGACCCAGAGTATCGCGACGACGGTGATGATAATGTGAAGCCCAACTGGCCGACCGAGCAACGACAGCACGCCGATGGAGGGGTCGGGATAACTGGCGAGGTCAGTCACCAGGTCTGGAGCATGCGGCTGCAAGAAGAAGTCTCCGCAAATCAGCGCGATGTTGAGGGCGGAGACGATGACGGCGGAAATCGGCCCGAGGATCGAGGCGGCGATGAGGACCGCCGCCAGCATCAGGTCGTAGGCTGGCAATGAATCGACGGTCATGCTGCCAGAAGAAAGCAGTGATCCCATGACGCCCACGTCGACAAGCGCCACCACCAGCCAGCCGACAAATACGATGCGGCCAATCCGATTAAAAAAGATACCGGCGAGCAGGCCTACAAATACCACGCCGATTGCCGCCAGCGTGCCAGAATCACTCAGCCCGATGGGAATGAGCAGCGCGTCGACGATCAGGAAGGCAAGCAGGATCCAGGAGGCTAGCTGGCTGCGCCGAACTCGCTCGCGCTCCTCAATCGTGCGCTGGCCGCCGTAGGAGCCATAACTCGTCGCGCGTACCCACCAGCTGCCTCCCGCTGCTCGGGATGGGTGGCGGTTTTGCCACTGTGATGCATCGTCGGTGGAATCAGGCCAATGATCCATCTGCTACCTCCACACCAACCCTTGGGTTTCGCGAGGACACACGTCATATCCTCGTACACCTCAACTACGCTGACGAACGCGGGGTCACGTGCTATAACATGGATAACCATCAGCCTGCGTCAGTATTAGTACGTAGTGTGCGGCATCGAGTAACAATCTGTCAATGCAGTTTAGCATAGCATGATATGAGTGGTAGCGGGAGCGTATGGCACAATTGGCACGATTGGCGCGCCTGATAAACCTGACGATCACATGGCCTCAGAGCGGTATCGGGTAGGTGAACGGTCTGGACTATCCGCATTGTATCAGGCGTATCCAGAGAGGTCTATGCAGCGCTTCATAGAGCAGGTGAATCGCGCCGCCTCACCCCATCGAACAGGCGCTCGTGATTCGCTCGCTTTGGGACTGTACGATAGTTGCCTTGCGCTGGCATTTGCTGTATCCTGCAAGGCGCTGATGCGCGTCCCAAAATCGCGATCAATCGCAGGCGATACGGGCAATGGATGGGAGAAGCGCGATGTCGACCGGAATTGACGATATGACTGCTCGTCGGCCTCGTACCAATCCCGACCGGTCGGTTGGGCGGATTCGCCGGGCCGCGATCGCAGGTGGTGCTGCTTCTCGCCTTCGGGCTTGATCTGCTGCTGTATAGCCTGATCGTGCCGTTTCTGCCACAGGAGGCAAAGCGTCTTGGGGCGTCTCCGCTCGTTATTGGAATCCTCTTTGCCATGTATGCCGTGGGTCTGTTTGCCGCCGCTCCCCTGGCCGCATGGCTCACCGATCGCGCCGGGGCGCGCTGGACGCTCCTGCTGGGGCTGGTGATTCTGGGTGGCTCGACACTGCTCTTCGCCTACTCGTTCGCGCTTGGGCTGGGTTTGCCCGGGCTATTCGTCGCGCGCACCGCGCAGGGAGGCGCCAGCGCGTTGACCTGGACGGCGGGCCTGGCGATCCTCGTGCAGCTCTACCCCGCCGAGGCGCGCGCACGCATCTTCGCCCGTGCCTTCACCGCCGCTGGCCTTGGCGCGCTGATCGGCCCACCGCTGGGCGGCGTGCTCTACTCATTTGGCGGCTTCACGCTGCCTTTTCTGGTGGCCACGGGGCTCGTTGTGCTCGATGGCATTGGCCGCCTGCTGCTGCTCCCTGGCAATCGGCTGCTGCCCGCCACCCGCCCAGAGCCAGCGGCGAGGCGCACGCTGTTGCGCGATCCCGCCTTTCGGCTGGGATTGGCGGCCACGGTCGCGGGGGCGCTGGCCCTCTCCTCGCTTGAGCCAGTGACGCCGTTGCTTCTGGGCGGCTCATTTGGCATGCCCGCCTGGGGTATCGGCGTGGCATTTGCTGCCCTTGCCGTCTGCTTCGTGCTGATGCAGCCGCTCGTCAGCCGTTCAGAGCGGCGATTGGGGACCAAGGAGACCATCTGCGCCGGGCTACTGGTCGCGGCGCTCAGTTTTCTGGGGATCGCTTATGTCTCCAGCCATAGCAATGATCTTGGCGTCGTCGCGAGCATTCCCGCCATCTCATTGCTGGGGCCTGATATACAGTTACAGTCCATCAGGCTGGCGCTCGTTCTGGTCGTGGCGCTGCTGGCGCTCGTGGGATGCGCGCTCGCGTTCGTGCTGATTCCCGCGCCGGAACTGCTCACCGGCAGCGGGCAGCGGCTGGCGGGGCTAAGCGGCGTCGCGTATGGCGCGATCTTTGCCGCCTATAGCGCCGCCGATGCCCTTGGCATTCTCGCGGGTCCGGTGCTTACGGGCGGCGCTGTCGTGGCGCGGGGAGTTGCGCAGAGCTTTCTGCTGCTGGCGCTCGCGCCCGCCATCTGCGCGCTGCTCCTATCCCTATTTTTCTGGCGGGTACGACTACGCGGATCCGCACGTGAGAAAGCCAGCGAATCGTAACGGTCGCCCGCCTTGAAATGCCCCGAGAGGCTCCGACTCTCTATATGGTTGCCGCGTTACTCATCGGCGTCCCTGGTGCGATAACTTCTGCTAGCCCGCGCAGGTGGGCTTCGCGGCGGAACGCCCATAGGCGCGGCTTATGTCGTTTTAGAAAATAGGAGGGACACGGGCATTCCGGTGGGGTGAGCAGGCCGTAGCGTTCACGCTACGGCGAATTTCCCGCTCTCTCTGGCCCATTCGCTGGCAGGCTCCGGCTCGCTCTCGCCCACCCCAGCACGCTGTACGGGGTTATTTCTAAAACGACATTAGCCGCCAGCGCCTTATTACCCGCAATGAATGAATACTAGCGATAGCCGCCGTAGATCGCGTGCCCCGCGAGCATCCAGAAGCAGTCCGCGACCGAGAAGCCCGCCGCGCGCAGCCATTGCATCTGGTCGGCCAGTGGCGAGGGATGGTCTATCGGGTCTTCCTCGGTCAGCTCGTAATAGTTCCACTCGGCGTCGCGGAACTGCTGATACAGGCTGAGGTCGCCCGCAAGCACCTGACTTTGTATCTGTGCCGCGGTATTCCACTGGTCGGCGAAGAGCAGCCGCACGCGATCACTGGCGGGCGCGACCAGGTCGGCCAGCAAGAGTGCGCCCCCCGGCTCCAGTCGTCCCGCCACATCGGCGAACAGTTGACGCTTGCCTTCGTGTGTCAGGTGGTGGACCACCAGCGACGAGAGCACGCAGCGTAGCGGCGAGGGCAGCGCCTCACGCCAGGCAGTATCGGCTAGCTCGAACGGGCCAATCGTCACGCGGTCGCCGTAGGGGGCCAGTTTCTCGCGCAGTTCCGCTCGCATTGTCTCCGAGCCATCCAGCGCGTGATAGTGACAGTTGGGATAGGCGTCCAGCACAGCGCGCGCCAGTAGCCCACCGCCCGCGCCAAGCTCGACGGCGGTAAAGGTTTCGTCGGCCTCGGCGGGGATCAGCGCGCAGAGCGTCGCAATCTGCTGCTCGCGCATCGGCACGGCCACATCGTCGAGGGTCAGAAAAAGGGCGGAATTGTCCTCCGACCAGTGTTGGGGCGCACTATCGTCTGCCATGCGGGACATCCTTTCGTTTCAGCGCGTGCGATCTTTCCAGTTCCACCACTTGAGCAAGTCAGGATCATGCTGCTCTTCGCTGGCGAAGTAGACGGCGCAGCGAAACGTATAGAGCACGCAGCGATCGATATGGGCGCCACGGAGCGCACACAGGTGATCGTAGAGCGCCTCCGGGTCGGCGCGGCGCAGGTCAGCCACTCGCGCAATACCCAGGTCGCGCAGATCCCGCGCGATGCTCTTGCCAACACCGGGAATGCGCAGCAGGTCGTCGGTCGTGCTCGTCGTCTCAGTCCTGGCTGTAGCAGGCATGGTGGTTCTCCCTTCCAGAGTCTATCGCGTACTGAAGCGAAATGACAGTCAGATATTCCGCTGGATTGGAGAAGAAGTGGAACAGGAGTTCTTGCCAGTCAGACATTTGCTAGATGACGGGATAGCCCTGCCGCCAGCGATAGATACACCAGCCGATCACCACCAGCGAGACGACCGCCACCACCACTTTCTCGACCCACGTGCCCGACTTGAAGCGCCACTTGTAGTTTGGGGGGAAGCCGAAGCGCGTATGCGCGGGCCAGAGCCAGGGGACGCCGCCGGTGGTCAGGCTATCGGCGACGAGATGCAGGAAGTAGCCGACGAGCAGGCCGACGAATGCCACGCCCAGCCCCTGCGCCACGTTGAAGCCGGGCACGACTCCGGTGAGCACGTCGCCGAGGTGGCGTGTGGCGCTATCCGCCCCCGTTTGTTCCAACGCCAGGCCGATGCCACGTTGCGCGCCCCAGATGACCGCCCCAACCACGACCAGTCCAATGATGCTATGGAAGAACCGCCGATGCCCGGCAATATGCTGGATGCCTTTGCTGACAGGGCCGAGGCGTCTGCCGAGTGTGCTGCGCGCGTTGTCGATGTCTGGCGTGAGCGCGCCCAGCGCCGCGAAGCCGTAGAAGATGGCCTTCTGCGCGACCAATGCGCCCGTGATGGCGGTCGAGCCGCCAAGGATGGCTGGCCCGGAGAGATGAAAAATACTGTCAGCCGCCACCGCGCCCGCGAGGCCAAAGACTACATGCGACGAACCGTTCACCCGCACCCTCCTCAAAAAGCCAGGCCACGATGCCCGGCAGTGTTCCACCTATTCGTAGCTATTCGTGTTCGTCGGGGTCGGCGACGAAGATACGACCGTCTTCGACCCGCACCTGATAAGCGCAGAGCGGCTCGCGCGCTGGCCCGCGCACCACCTGTCCGTCGCGCACGTCGAAGCGCGCCAGGTGGATCGGGCAGGTGAGCACGTAGCCGTCAAGCTCGCCCTCGTCGAGCGGGCCGCCGGTATGTGTGCAGTCATCGTCCACGGCGTAGATGGCGCCACCCACATTCGCCAGGCAGACGAGATGTATGCCGACCTCCACCCGCAGTAGCTCGCCGGGCGCAACCTCCTCCAGGCGCGCCACCTCGTGAAATGTACCCATAAATGAAAAGCGGCCCTCCAGCCGCGAAGTAGTGCTATACCGCGTCATCAGGCTACCACAGATGGCCCTATAGCTCAACCGTCCCGCGCAACGGCATAGCGATTATGCGTCCTGCTGTCTGGCGTGAACGCTCTTTTTCTCGTCCGCGGGTGTCTCGCGGAGCATGGCGATGGTGTCGGTCAGCCAGCCGTGCTCGGCCTCCAGGTGCAGCAGGATGCGCTCGATGGCGAGCCGCGCGCCCAGGTCGTAGTCGTGTCGCGGCGCGCGCTTGTAGGATGCCCGCTGCTCGTCCAGGTCGGCCAGCCTCTGCTCCAGCAGGGTGATGGCCTCGGCGCCAGGAAGCTGCATGAGGAACATCAGGCCGATATCGCCGGGCGCGAAGAAGCGGTCGGCGCGCGCCAGCGTCTTGCGCAGCAGCTCCTCGAAAGCTCGCTCGCCCTTCTCCGTGATCGAATAGACCTTGCGCGGCGGGCGGTTGCCCTCCTGTTCGCTATGCGCGTGTACGTAGCCGTCGCGGCTCAGGCGATCCAGGATGGCGTAGGCGGTCGGCTTCTTCATATCGGTGACGCGACTGAGGTTCCGTTCGATGAATTCGTTGATCTGGTAGCCATGCTGGCTCTGCGCCCGCAACATGCCGAGCAGCAGCAACGCGCGCTCATCCATCGCTGATTCTCCCCCATCGCCAAGTATCGGACACATATCTGAACCAACGATGCACGTATCATCTGGATCGATTAGTCATACTTGACTATTCGCTCTTCTCGTGCTATATTTGTGGGTGTAGTAGTCAAAGCTGACTAGTCAAGATCATATAATCGCTCTAAGGATACCACGATGAGGACGCATATGCCAGACGAGGCAGACGCCGCCGCGAAGAAACGCTCGCGCAACGCCATTCTGATGGTTGCGCTGGTCGTGCTGGTGGATATTACCGGCTTTGGCCTGATTCTGCCGCTGTTGCCCTTCTGGGCGGAGAAGCTCGGCGCCAATCCGTTCGAGGTTGGCCTGATTCTGACTGTCTACGCGCTGGCGCAGTTTCTCTTTACGCCCGTCCTCGGCGCGCTCTCCGACCGTTTCGGGCGGCGTCCGGTTATTCTCGTCTCGCTGCTGATCGAGGCGCTGGGCTTCGCGCTGACGGCACTGGCGGGCACGCTGCCGCTGTTGCTGGTGGCGCGCTTTGTCGGCGGGCTGGGCGCGTCGAATATTGGCTCGGCGCAGGCGGTCGTGGCGGATGTTACCGCGCCGAAGGACCGCGCGCGCGGCATGGGGATGGTTGGCGCGGCGATTGGCCTGGGCTTCGTCGTTGGCCCGGCGCTTGGCGGCATCCTGGCGGGCATTGGCGCCACGGTTCCCTTCTGGGCGGCGCTCGTCGTGGCGCTGGCGAATGCGCTGCTGGTGCTGCTCTTCATGCCGGAGACTCGCGCGCGGAGCACTGCCCCTGCTGAGCCGCTCAGCCCGTTCGCATTCTTCGCTGGCTGGAAGCGCGCGCGCCAGAACCCCGCCATCGTGCGGCTGATCGTCGTCAGTCTGCTCTTCACGCTGGCGTTCACGGCGATGGAGGCGGTCTTCCCGCTCTTCTCGCAGCGTGTCTTTGGCTGGCAGGCGCTACAGAACGGCTACATCTTCACCTATGTCGGCGTAGTCATCGTTATCATGCAGGGCGGGTTGGTGGGACGGCTCGTGAAACGCTTTGGCGAGCGCGGCGTCCAGATCGCTGGATTGGCGTTGCTTGCCCTTGGTCTGGCGCTGCTGCCCTTTGGGGTGACGCTGGGCATGCTGCTGGTCGCGCTGGGTCTGCTGAGCATCGGCGATGGCGCGGTGACGCCAACCAACAACGCGATGCTCTCACTGGCGACGCCCGCGGAGGCGCAGGGCGAGATCCTCGGCTTGTCGCAGGGGATAGCTGGCCTGGGTCGGATGATCGGGCCAATGGTCGCGGGCTGGCTCTTTGGCGTTGGCATTGGCCTGCCGTTCTTTGTCGGCGCCGGACTGGTCCTGCTGGCGCTGCTGGTGGCCCTGCCACACATCGAGAGTCGCCCGTCAATACCCATACAGGAAACTGATTCGTTGCAATCAGTAGAAGAGGTCGCGGTAACCGCTTCGCTCAAATAGATTGTCCTGTTGTTTCACTCGAAAGGGGATAGCGCAATGGCTGCGAAGATCGCGTCCTGGGTGGTGCGCCTGGGTGGCTTGATAATGATCGTGCTTGGCCTGCTCTTCTGGACGGGCAACGCGCTGGGGTTGGTGCAGGAGCATATGACGCTCGGTTTGCTGGTGGTGCTGGCGCTCTGGGTGCTGGCCGCCACGGCCATGCAGAAAGGCGTGGGTGTCGGGCTGGTGATCGGCGCATTCGTGCTGGGTCTGGTGGTCATCGGCTTCGGCCTGGCCCAGGAATCGCTGATGTCGGGCGCGACACGTGTGGTGGTCGAGCTTATCAGGATTGTCCACCTGCTGCTGGGCCTGGCGCTGATTAGCTTCGGCGAGATCCTCACCGCGCGGCTGCGTCGGCTGGGCCAGGGAAGCAAACCCATCGCGGCGGCATAGAGTCGCTTACATAAATACGGGACGCTGGAGGCATCGCGCTTCCGGCGTCCTGTTTTTTTGGCGCAGTATGAAACCCAGCTTGAAGTAAATGCCTAACTCGCCTTAACGTTGCGTTATATGGATCTATATGATATGCTGAGACACACGGGCTGCTTGAAGAATCTGGAGGCTATAGTTGAGCGAGTCAGAATACATGACCGTTGCGGAAGCGCGGGATTTTCTGGGAGTGTCCAGGACGAAGATCGCCGATCTCATTGAAAAGGGGGTGCTGGCGGCGGAGCCTAATCCGCTTGACAACCGATCAAAGTTGGTGCGTCGTGAGGCTGTTGAGGCTCTGAAAGCAAAAGTGCCTCATTACACAGCAAAAAAAGACACCGCGTAGAGTCACCTACGCGGCCTTAAGGTCGCAGCGAGCGGTCTAGGTGCTGCTGTGACCCACCTTAGTGTAGCATGGCGAGTAGCGCATGAGGAGGCATCATGAGCAATCAGGAAACCACCAGCAGCCCATTCGAGACGATCCGGCATACCACAGACGATGGCGTGGAGTATTGGAGCGCGCGCGAGTTAGCCAGGGTACTCGGCTACAGCGGTTGGCAGAGATTTCGCACGGTCATCGAACGCGCTCAGGTAGCCTGCGAGAACAGTGGGCAAGCCGTCTCAGACCATTTTATCGCTACTGTTAAAATGGTCGAAATTGGCTCTGGTTCCCAACGCGAGGTAGAGGACTTCCATCTCTCGCGTTACGCCTGCTATCTCGTCGTGCAGAACGCTGACCCCAACAAGCCGATTGTCGCGCTGGGGCAGACGTACTTCGCCGTCAGAACGCGCGAGGCGGAACTGACCGAAGAAGCCGTCTTGCAGGGCATGAGCGAAGCTCAACAGCGGCTCTACATTCGGCATCAACTCACCAGCTATAACAAGCAGCTCGCCGACGCGGCCCAGGCCGCTGGCGTCCCCAGCAATGGCTTCGCCGCCTTCCAGGATCACGGCTACCGTGGCCTCTACGCCGGAGAGACCGCCCGTGATATTGCCGCCAGGAAGGGACTGAAGAAGGGGCAAGGCATCCTCGACTGGATGGATCCCGACGAGCTGGCCGCCAACCTCTTCCGCGCGTCACTTACCGAGCAGAAGCTGCACAACGATCCGACCATCGTCGGCAAAGAGGCGGCCAACCACGCGCATCATGATGTCGGCGCGGCCGTTCGCAGTGTCATCATTGAGCAGGGTGGCACACCGCCGGAGCAGCTTCCCATGCCAGCGCAGTCCATCCAGCAACTCCAGCGGCAGGAGCAAAAGCGTATCGAGGCGGGACATCAGGCAAAGCGGCAGCCGCAGCTATTCCCCTCGCCAGCGCCCAACGCCGACCAGTGACGTTTGGCTGATGCTGGAAGTGTGATGCCCCCAGTGTCCTGTTGAATATGGGTGAAACTCCATCAGATTTCCGCCGATTCCACGAGTATAACTGGTGCTAGACTGGCGGCAAGGAGGTCGCCCATGCCAGACGTCACGCTGCCACGTCGCGACGAGATATTCCCATCGAGCAAACCTGGGATCTCGCTAGCGTGTGCTCCAGACAGCCGCCGACCACCTCCAGGAGCATCAGGTTCAGGTAGCTGGTATACTGGCTCATTGGCAAACGGTCTGGTAGCCTCTTCCGAGGGTGAAATGAACGAACAACTTGAACTGGTATTGCCCTCGCTTGAACTAGAGGTGGCGTACCAGGCGTGCGAAGCCGACTTCCAGCGGGCGGATTCTCTGTAGCCCGCGCAGGCGGGCTTTGCGGTTGCGCAGCAACCCTTAGGCGCGGCTTCAGCCGCCAGCCACCGTCCTCGTCGCCCGCTACAGGATACACATCGATGCCGATAGCGACGACCAGAGAGAGGGAGCGATATGAGCGAGATCGTGCGCGACGTTTCCCCGGAGTCCCTGGCACGGGCGAACGAGGACAACCTGGCGGAGGGCCTGGCAGCCTGCGCCCGCGCCTATGGTGGCGAGGTGCGCGAGGAGCCGGATCTGCTCTGGTGCGCGGCGGGTATCCCTGGCGCGGGATGGAATCGTGTTCCCCGCGCTCACCTTGCGCCTGAGACACTTGACGAGCGTATCGAGTGGGTCATCGAACGGGCGCGTGCCTTGCGCGTGCCGTTCCTGTGGGATATCGGCCCTTCGACGCGGCCAACGGATCTGGGCGACCATCTCCTGCGCCATGGCTTCATGGATGAGGGCGAGGAGCCTGCGATGGGAGTCGCGCTTGCTGCCTTGCCGAGCGACCTGCCATTACTTGATGGCGTCACCGTCGAGCGGGTGCGGGATCGCGCGTCGCAGGAGCAATGGGTGCGCGCCTCATGTGAAGGCTTCGGGATGTCTGCCACTGACGCCGCGGCGGAAATCGTTGCGATGGCGCGTGATGACCTGGGAGACGCCGGAGCAGCCAGCTACTACCTCGCGCGACTGGATGGCGAGCCGGTGGCGACCGCCGCGCTGACGCTGGCTGGGGGCGTGGCGGGCCTCTTCGCGGTGGCGACTATCGAAGCGGCGCGCGGTCGGGGCATCGGAACGGCCGTCACGCTGGCGCCGCTGCTGGACGCGCGGGAGCGTGGCTACTGTGTCGGCGTCTTGCAGGCCAGCGAGATGGGCTATCCCGTCTACGCGCGCATGGGCTTCTCGGAGCAGTTCCACTATCACATCTACTATTGGAAGCCAGAGTGATTCAGCCGTCGGCCTTGCTGACTGACTGATAGCGCGCCGGGTCGGTCTGGCCAGCCTCGGCGAAGCCCTTGAGCCGCAAGAGACAGGCGTCGCAGTGGCCACACGCCTCGCCAGCGGGCGTGGGGTCGTAGCAGGTCAGCGTCATGCCGTAATCAATACCCAGCGCCAGCCCGCGCTCAATGATCTGCGCCTTGGTCAGCGCGATGAGCGGCGTGTGTATCGTCAGCCGCTGCTGCCCTTCGACGCCTGCTCTGGTGGCGAGGTTGGCCATGCGCTCGTAGGCGGCAATATACTCCGGTCGGCAATCGGGATAGCCACTGAAGTCGAGCGCATTGACGCCGATAAAAATATCACTCGCCCCAAGCACCTCGGCCCAGGCCAGCGCGAACGAGAGGAAGATGGTGTTGCGCGCGGGGACATAGGTGATCGGGATACCCTCGCCCATCTCGTCGAGTGGGCGATCCTTGGGCACGGCAAGCTCGCTGGTGAGGGCGGAGCCGCCGAAGGTGCGGAGATCAATATCGGCGATAACATGCCGCGCCACGCCAAAGTGTTCGGCGACACGTGTGGCCGCCGCAAGCTCGGCGCTGTGGCGCTGGCCATAGCGAAACGAAAGCGCGTAGACCTCGAATCCCTCTTGCAGCGCGATGGCGAGCGTGGTCGTCGAATCCAGCCCGCCGCTCAGCAGCACAACCGCTTTTGGCGCACTCATATCCGGCTCAGTCCCCTATCATGCAGTATCAATGAAGCAGTTCTCTGCCTAGCCCGCGCAGGCGGGCTTTGCGGCCAACGGCCCCTAGGCGCGACTTTAGTCGCCAGCCCGCTAACCCTCGTCCAGATCCTCGTCATCCAGATGGCCGGTATATGGCCCACCGATGCCCTGATGCAGCACCCGCAGCCCCAGCAGCGCGCACCGCTGTCGCGCCGGGCCGATGGGCACGCCCAGCATCTCCAGCACATCCTGTGGCGTGATCGCGCGCAACTCTTCGAGTGTCGCGCCTTCGATACGCTCCGTCAGCATCGAGGCCGACGCCTGGCTGATGGCGCAGCCGCGCCCGCTGAAGCGCACCTCGGTCACGCGATCATCGCTCACCAGCAGGTCGATCTCGACCCGGTCGCCGCAGAGCGGATTGGTATCCGCCGCCGCGATGGTGGGATGCTCCAGATGGCCGTGATTGCGCGGGTCGCGGTAGTGATCGAGGATATACTCGCGATAAATGTCATCCATACTTTAAGTCTCCCAAACTGCCCAGGTGCGGCGGCTGGCAACGCTGGTTCTGGGCCACCGCAAGCCGTAGCCTGAAGGGCACGGCTAATCCCGTGATAAGTATATCCGCTCGCCATCAACACGGCTCTCGAATGAACAGGATTAGCCGCATAGCTCTCAGCCCGCGGCGCGCGCCCCAGCTCGCTGTTGGAGGTCATTCTTAAAGTTCATCATGCCGCGAAGTTCGATTCACCGCAATGCTCGCCACCAGCGCCTATAACGCGAACACCTGATGCGCCCGCTCCAGAGCCTCCGCCAGCGCGTCAACCTCCGACGAGGTGGAATACACATAGAAACTGGCGCGCGCCGTCGCCGGAATGCAATAGCGATCCATAATTGGCTGGGCGCAGTGATGTCCCGCGCGAATCGCGATGCCGTCGCGGTCGAGCAGGGTGGCGAGATCGTGCGCGTGGATATCCCCCAGCGTGAAGGAGATCGTTCCGCCGCGCGCCTCGGCTCCCGGCCCGAAGATACGAATCTCAGGCACACGCGCCAGCCGTTCCAGCGCATAGCGTGTCAGCGCATGTTCGTGCGCGCGCACCTGCTCCATCCCCAGCGCCGAGAGATACGTTACCGCCGCGCCCAGTCCCACCGCCTCGATGATGGCGGGCGTGCCGGCCTCGAACTTCTGCGGCAGATCGGCCCAGGTTGAGCCAGACATCTTCACCTCACGGATCATGCTGCCCCCGCCGAGGAACGGCGGCATCGCCTCCAGCAACTCGCGCCGCCCCCAGAGCACACCGATACCTGTCGGCCCCAGCATCTTATGCCCGCTGAACGCCAGGAAGTCGCAGTCGAGCGCCCGCACGTCCACCGGCATATGCGGCACACTCTGAGCGGCGTCCAGCAACACCAGCGCGCCGATGGCATGCGCCTGCGCGATCATCTCCGTGACCGGCGGCAGCGTGCCCAGGACGTTGGACATCTGCGACAGCGCGACAAGCTTGGGCCTGGCTGTCTCCAGCAGGCGCTCATACGCTGCCTGATCGAGCTCGCCATCGTCGGTGAGCGGCACATAGTCTACCCGCGCGCCGGTTCGCTCCGCCGCGAGCTGCCACGGCACGATGTTGCTATGATGCTCCATCTCGGTGGTGAGGATGGTGTCGCCGGGGCGCAGATTGGCCTCGGTCCAGGTGCGCGCGACGAGATTGATGCTCTCGGTGGTGTTGCGTGTGAAGATAACCTCGCGCACACTGTTGGCGTTGATGAAGCGGGCGACCTGTTTGCGCGCGCGCTCGTAGGCGCCGGTCGCTTCTTCTGCCAGCGTATACGCGCCGCGATGGGTGTTGGAGTAGGATGTGCGGGCGAAGGTGTCCATGGCGTCGAGGACTTGTGTGGGTTTCTGCGCTGAGGCGGCGCTATCGAGGTAGATCAGTGGTTTGCCGTTGACCTCACGCGCCAGGATCGGGAAATCAGCGCGTGGGGCAAGCGCTGGAATACCAGCGGCCGTCATCACCCCGGAAACGACGGGTTGATCACTCATATTCGCACATCCCTTCTTCCGCGAGGACGCCAGTCACGCAACTCGGCTCGTATGAAATTGGTCTGGGACGTTGGATTTGGGGAGATGGTCCGCAGCATTCATGCTGCGGCGAATGAAGAATCGACCAATTCGTCGGGGTCTTCAGGCTCCGGCATGCTTCCCGAAAGGCAACGTCCTCAAAATCCAATGTCATACCCCTGATAAGCCCAATGCCCTCTTGAGCGACGAGAGGGCCGGAAGGTTCACCCCCGGCCCCGCGCGCAGTCTCTGACGGTTGGCGCAGTGGCTATGCCTTCGGCGCGTCGCCGTCTTCGCCCGCATCGTCCTCGATCTCGCCCGTCAGCCACTCGTAGCCCTTCTGCTCCAGTTCGAGCGCAAGCTCCGGGCCGCCCGTGCGGATGATACGCCCCTTGAACATCACATGGACAATATCCGGGTGGATATAGTTGAGCAGCCGCTGGTAGTGCGTGATGAGCAGCACACCCATATTCGGCCCGCGCAGCGCGTTGACACCCTCGGCGACGATCCGCAACGCATCGATATCGAGGCCAGAGTCGGTTTCGTCGAGCACCGCCATCCTCGGCTCAAGCATCGCCATCTGCAGAATCTCGGCGCGCTTTTTCTCGCCGCCAGAGAAGCCCTCGTTGATATAGCGGCTGACGAAGGTATTATCGACCTTCAACAACTTCATCTTTTCGTTGAGGAGTTTGCGGAACTCGGCGGGTGGCATGCCCTTGCGCTTGGGCGCTTCGCCGCTCGGAACCTCTGGCGCGTTCGGATCGTACCCTTCGCGTTTGGCTTCGAGCGCGCGCCGCAAGAAGTTGCCGACCGAGACGCCCGGCACGCTGGAGGGATACTGGAAGGCGAGGAAGATGCCCAGGCGGGCGCGCTTATCTGGCGACAGGGCGAGCAGATTGATTCCGTTGAAATAAATCTCGCCCTGTGTCACCTCGTAGCGCGGGTGGCCCATAATCACGTTCGCCAGCGTGCTCTTGCCAGAGCCATTCGGCCCCATCAGCGCGTGGGTCTCACCCTGGCGGACCGTCAGGTTGACGCCGCGCAGAATCTCTTTGCCGTCAATGCGGGCATGCAGATCGCGAATCTCCAGCTCAGCAGGCGTTACCGTGGGCTGCTGTGCGGGGGTGGCTTGCTCTGTCTCCATAATGGTAGAACCGACTCCTCTAACCTATCTCTATATCGTCATAATCAGCGCAGCTTATCATCAGCCCTGTCAGTGCCCGGCGGTATCAAGCGCCGCGTTGCGGGGCAGGCGTGGCGAGAGTGAAATTAGCCGCGTACCATCCGGCGCGCGCCCCGCAAGCTCGTTCTCGTTCGCGCGCACCACATCGGCCAGCGTCATCGCGTCGAGCGTGGCGGTCACGGCGTCGCGCACACGCGCCCAGAGAAACTTGGTCGAGCAGCCATCCAGCCGGTCGCAGATGATCTCCATCTCACCCTCGGTCGCGCAGATCATGGGTGCGATGGGGCCTTCGAGCGCCCGCAGAATCTCGCTCATCCGCATCTCTTGCGGCGGACGCGCCAATCGGTAGCCGCCATGCGCGCCACGGGTGGATTCCACCAGACCCTGCTCGCGCAGTGCGCGTACCAACTGTTCCAGGTACTGAACCTTCAGCTCAAGGCCTTCAGACTGGCCAATCTCGCTTAATGAGCGGGGAGTGCCGCCATAGTGTCGCGCCAGGTCAACCATCAGGCGCACGCCGTACTCCCCGCGAGTAGACACTCGCAACATCAGGGCGGCCTCCTCGCCTATTCCGACTGATTCACTCGGATATACTATAGCATCGGTCACGAAGCAGCGTCAAGCAGCGCCCGGCTGGCATAGAGCCTGAGAGGTGTCGTGAGAAGTCGTGAGATGGCGTGAGATATAGCCGAAGCGGAAGATTGTGGCGCCAGATACTAGACAACTCCTGTATACTTTTTCCGTTGATTGGTATGAGGGCTGGCATAAGGAGAGAGTGACGAGGAGAGGGAGTGGGTATGGGGACGACATCTCAGGAGGGAATCCCGGCGCGGGCATCGCGGATATCGCGGATATCGCGGACATCAGGCGCCGGGATCGTTGTAATCGTGGCTCTTCTACTGCTGGTTCTCGGTCTGGCGGGATGCGCGCTCAACGCGGGCCTGGCCGAGCCGACAGCTGCGGCAACCAGCAACATCTCAGGCACACCTGGCGCGCATGCGACGCTGACGCTCCCCACATTGACCGCAGTGGCCTCGCCGAGTGGGCCGGGCGGCGCTGGTGGTGTGAGTGAATTCTGCTCCAAGGCGCCCAATATCTCCATCCACCCGGCAGGTAACGTTCTGGTGTATCCCGGCTCCGCGCTGCAATTCAGTCAGGCGAATGGCAGCAATGCCTTCTTTGGCTACTGCACCAGCCATTCGACCAGCGACGTGCAGAACTACTACGCAACACATCTGCGCGATAAAGGCTGGTCCGGTCTCAAGACCGCGACAATTGCATCGGTGGTCCAGATCACGGCCACACAGTGCAATTCGCAGAATCCACCCCAGATCATCGTGACGATTGCCCCCGATGCGACAGGCACAACCGCGACCAGTATCTCCATCGTGATGCTCGCGGGTACCTGTTAGCTCCCTCTAATTCATCGTCGGAAAAAACCAGTGCGGCGGGGATACCGGGAATGCGCTCCCGATCCTCGCCGCGCTGGCTTGCCTGATGGTGGTATCAGGACAAGCTAAACAAGCCGTGCTGGCTGCGTGGGCTAATGGAGAAAGTAGATACCCGCCCCAACATGGATGTAGCGGAAGTCAACGCGCCCAAAGCCGCCACCGCGCCAGGAGAAATTCATCTCGGTAATCAGCACCCAGTAGCCATCCGGCGATACCGCGACGGCCTGCGCCCAGTGACCATCCGAGCCTGCGCCCTGCACATTCGGATTGAACCAGACCGCGGCGCCCGCAATTGGCGTGCTGGTGCGCGTATATTCTTTGCCATAGAGGATGTCTGGCTGGTTGGGATGAAGCGCCTGCACCCACCAGTTGCAGTAGCCAAAGGTGCTGCTGGCATGGTAGACAGAGCGGTTGGGATAGTAAATGTTCGCGTAGCAGCCGGGTGGGACGGTCCACTGGCTGATGCTCGCGACGAATATGTAGCTGTCCTGGCAGGGAAGCCCGCCAGTCGCCGTCGCATAATGCGACTGGCTCGTATGCGCCTGCACCGTCTTCCTGGTGGTATGTACCGGAGTCAGTGCCTGCGTGCTGATGCGCGACATACGGGGAATATCGTTGATGCCAGCGTCATCGGCCATCGCGCTGAACGCGGTCAGTGTCGAGGTCTGCGCCAGCGTCTGCGTCTGCGCCAGCGTCTGAACCTGGCAGGTTGGCGAGGAAGACGTCGCTCCGGCGCAGGCGGCTGCGGCGGTGGGCAACGGCGTCCAGGTCATCGCGGCGGCCAGCAGGCCAGTGATTGCCAGCGTGACACATGTCGCGGTGCGCCATACCCCACCCAGCATCTTGCGGCGCGGCGCGGTAAACTGATACGGAAGAGCGGCCATACGTACAAAACCTCCTGTGCAAGCCACCGATAAGCCAGTGGCGGTCACTCATAGGCGAGTGACGGTCTATGCACTGGAACGAGCCGCCACAATAAAGTGTCTCATTTAGGACCGGTGAATATTGTCATGAACGGGAGAAATATGACAGAAAATTCACAAAACACCATTCAGGGCAAGGCGACGCAACGGCAGATGAATTGGTTGAGAAGTCCAGGAAATTTCAGCGTTGGCTTCTGGTAATCGCGAAATTATCTGGGATATGGATTCTGCGTTGCCGATGCGGCCATCGCAACCGCCAGGGACTATTGATGATTGTTGGAGAGGATGGGGAATCCGGGAATTAAGCCATTTCTGTAGATAGGTAACGCGAAACGACGCGAAGTTACGCAAGATGGCAAAACTGTCATCAAAACCTGTCGGCTTGAGTGTCGTTGCGCGCCCTGAATCGTGTCAGAAGAGCATAGCGAGCATACAAAAGGGGGTATTCCGTGCGTCTGTTGATCTGGCATGTGGATCGTTTTCGCGCTGAACCCACCGAGCGGGGGCGCTCGAAGGTGGCGGATGCCGAGCCGCGCGCGGTCGCGGTCGAAAATGCGCTGGTCGTCTTCGCCGCCGCCGAAAAGCAGGACGAGGCCGAGCCTGACGCCGTCGCCGAGCGCGCGACGGCCGCCATCGAGGAGGTGGCGCGACAACTGGGCGCGCATACGGTGGCGCTGCACTCGTTTGCCCACCTGTTCGTCGAGCTATCAGCGCCTGCCGTCGCCCGCGCGATCCTTAACACCATGGAGCAGCAACTGGCCGCCGAGGGCTACTCCGTCAGCCAAAGCGCCTTTGGCTGGTTCAATCGGCTGGAACTGGACGCGAAGGGGCATCCGCTCTCGCGCATCGCCCGCCAGGTGTAGCCTCGGGAACAAACTGGCGGCAGAGCGCGTCATCCGACATCAATCATGCCCTGCTGTTGAGAGGACGCGAGAGATGGTGAAACGGGTATTCGCGCTGGGCGCCGTGGCGCTGTCGATGCTGGTGGGCTTCGGGGGATGCGGCTTGTTACGGCACGATATGCGATCAACGATTGGGTGAATTTCGTCCGCTTCGGCGGCATCACCTACCTGGCCAGCGTCGATGCGGGACGGGAGCTCCAGCCAGCCGATCTTGGGACGCAGTTCGCCACCGTCCGCTTTCGCCTCGACGGCAACGTCAGTGACCCAAACTATCAGCCACAGGATGGCGACGCGGCGTTTCTCGACGCGGGCACGCCAATCTATCGCGTCCAGGGCTACACGCCCACCTTCCGCCTCGCCGCCCACCAGGGAGGCCACATCGTGCTCTTCGAGGCCGATACCAACCCGCACGCGAAGACCGGCGCCGACCTGCTGGATATCGGCGGGAAGGTGCAGTCCATCGTGGTGACCGACGACATCAGCGGCGGCGCGCCTGTAGCCACTCTTGCCGACGCGCATCTGGTCACGACGCTGGTCTCGCTCCTGCTTGCCGCGCCTGTGGACCAGTCGCGCCAGAGTGGTGACGCTACGGTGCGCTACTTCCTCGCCTTTCACCTGGCCGATGGAACGCAGGTGAGCCGTCTCTATCTGCCCGAGGCTCACGAGGTGGCGCGGGGAATCATCGTGCCCGATGCCTTCGTCTCGACGCTGGCGGCGGCGCTTGCCAGATAGCCCGCATGGCGGCGCGCGTGAAGGTAATAGCCCGCGTGGGCGAGCCAGACCAGCGCCAGCCCGACCGGATGGGCGGCGATGCCGAGCACATACGCCGCGCTCATCGGCGCCGCCGTCCGTGGATCGAGCGGAAAGACCAGCGTCGCGATGAAGTAGCCGATCAGCCCCACCAGCAGCCAGCCCTGGGCGCGTCCACGATTGCGGCCATCCGTGACCAGCGCGGTCAGCAGCCAGGCCAGCGGCACGAGCAGCAGGATGTAATAGAAGATCCAGACAATCGGCTCGACCACCAGCAGCGAGCAGATCGCCCACGAGACCGCGAAGAGCGGCGTCATCGCGGCCCGCGTGTCTGCCCCCACTGCGCTGGTCGCAGCCGCCGCAGGATATCCGGCGTCCCCTGGGCCAGGAGCATCGCGCCAAAGAGCGCGAGACAGACTAGCAGCGCGAGGATTGGTATCGGCCCGCTGGTAGGCTCGCTCGCGCCGGGATGTACCAGCGCGGCGGAGAGCACGATCAGCGCGTGATAGAGCGAGAGGTTTACCGGCCCGGCGTTCGGCTGATTGGAGTACGTGCGCAGCGCCTCGACGAACGCGCCATAGATCGCTACGCCGGTAAAAGGCAGTGTGACGACGATCAGCAGCGCGATGGTCGCGAGGGTGGTGAGGCAGAGGCGATAGTTGCCGCGCCAGAAGAAGAACAAGAGCAATATGCCGGGAAAGAGCTTATCCAGGATGGCGATGGCCAGTCCCACGCCCGCCACCATCGGACGATCTTCGACCTCGCCATAGGCGACCAGCGCGAACCCCAGCAGCAGGAAGGTGGTGCTCTGGCCCAGCCTCAGGCTATCGGTGACGGGCTGCGCCAGCGCCGCCGCGCCGAACAACGTCAGGCTCATAACCCAGGTGGGGATGACACGTCCGGCCTTCCGCGCGGTCGTCGTGACACAGCGCGCCAGCAGCCAGAGACTTGCCAGCAGCGCCGCCAGCGAGAGCATCCACCAGAGGATGCGCGCCGCCGAATAGGGCAGGAACCCGAACGGGATCAGCAGCGCGGCGGAGGGTGGCGTCCAGCGGAAGTCCGACGGCCCAGCAGGCAGATGCAGCACCTGCATGTTGAAGATGCGCTGCATCGGCACGTTGTAGACCTGGAGCGCGGCGTGATGGGCCAGCGCATAGCCCGCCTCATACGGCCCCGTGAAGTCGTAGCCGCTGCTATGCAACGGCAGCCAGACACCCCAGTAGCCGAAGATGCCAAGGGCAAGCAGCAGGGCGCCTATCCCCACGACCGCGCGCGATGGGCCGTGAAAGCATCCGTGTGATACTCGCTCTCCTATAAGTCAGGCGTTGGCAGGCCATTCATGCCGAGCGTGTAGAACAGCTCGCCGCCATGATGGAGGTCGTGCTCGATCAGATGCCAGATGACCCACTGGCGCGTATACGCCTCAGGATCGCCGGGATCGGGCTGGTCATTCGGAAATGTATCCGCCAGGTTGGCGAGCGTCCAGCGGCCCAAGCACTCGCTGATGACGCCCCACGACTGTTCCAGCCCCTGCTCCAGTTCGGCGGCGTTGCGCCTGGGCTGGTTGGGGCGATCCCAGACTGTCAGATTGGCCATCGTCTCGCCACCCTCGCCCATCAGTCGGTGGAACCAGCGCGCCCGCGCGCCGATGATATGCGTCACGATGGCATAGACGTTGCGCAGGTTCGGCGCTGGCCGCAACTCGAGTTGCTCCAGGGTGAGCGGCGCCACCGCCTCGACCAGATAGCGGGTGTAGACATCCCAGCCCGCGTAGACCTGCTTCAGGGTCATTGTCTCATCGCTCATGATTGCGCCTCCACAGATTGTCCTTGCTCCAGCATCGCGATATGTTCGCGATAGTGCTCGAAGGTGTCGCCCGCGACGAGGCCATGCATCTCCTCGTCGTCCAACTGCTCCGTGCTCAACGTCTCGACCAGCGCCAGCGTCTCCTGATACGAATCGTCGAAGGCGGCGCGCACCTCGGCGAGCGGGCGGTCGCGGTTGGCGGCCAGCACCCCGGCGTTGATCCGGTCAACCGCCGTCTGTTCGTTCTCGCCCGGTTGGACGAGGCTCTCCTTCGCGCCGTTGACGTAGGCGATCAGGCGCTGCTCCCAGAACGTGATGTGCGCCAGCATATCTTTGACGGACCACTCACCGAATCGCCCCGGCTGGACAAACTGCTCGTCGCCGATGGTGGCAAGCAGCGCATCGAGGCGCGCATGCTCCGCGCGCATCCGGTCGGCCACGGATGTCGCTTCATTGGTCTGGTTGTTGGATGGCATAGTTGGTTCTCCTGGCCGAGTCGGCGTCTGGACTGTAGACTACGACGCGCGCGGCTGATGAACTTTTAGAAATAACCCCGTACAGCGTCCTATGGCGGGCGTCCAGGAAGCCCAAAGGCCCCGGCGAATGGGCCAGAGCAGCCGGGAAATTCGCCGTAGCGTTCACGCTACGGTCTGCCTCGCCCACCACGACGTGCGGTGTTCGGCGTACATAGTAAATCGACATGATGCTACGGCCAGCTCCCCCTGCTCTAG
Source organism: uncultured Chloroflexia bacterium (assembly GCA_963718915.1). Lineage (GTDB taxonomy): Bacteria > Chloroflexota > Ktedonobacteria > Ktedonobacterales > JADMIN01 > DAHUXT01. Next base: position 451,627 of record CAVRAI010000003.1, read on the forward strand.
TAAACGCCACGAGTAGCTGTTTCTATGCGCAGGTCGGCCCAGATGGCCGTCTCGCGATAGCGGTTCGCCTGGCCGCCCCCCGGCAGCAGCTCGCGCCCAAGCGCCGACAGCCGCGCGCGCCGTTCGCTCAGCGTCAGACCCGGCTCGACGGCAACAGGGTCAATCATAACCCATGGCGCGACCGCCAGAAAGCCTCCCACCAGCGCCGCGCCCGTCACAGTATGGACCGCCTCATCCACGCCGACAAAGGCGCCGCCTGGTCGCGATGGCGCGGGAGCATCGCGCGCCGTGATGCTGGACTGGCCATCGAAGGTGATATCGAACAGATTGCCGGTCTGCATCGCGCAGACATTGTAGCGCAGGCGCGAATAGAGCGGCTGAATCGAGCCGAGGACGGCGTTGAGCCACTCGGCGGGCTGCCATTCCCAGGTCTTCGAGGGCGCGGCCCACGGCTGGTCGTTGGCGTCGGGCTGCAAGACCACCTCAACCCCTTGCGCATCCAGGTGGCGCAGGTAATCTGGTGTGAAGGCATCGAGGCTGATGGCGACGCCGAGACGACCCGCCGACGTCGGGATCGCGCGCACATCGCTCAGCAAACCCGGCGTCAGATCCAGCGTCTCGCGCTCGCTGCTGGTCAGATAGACCTTGTTCACCCGTTCGAGCAGCGCGCCATCCGGGCCAAAGACCAGCGCGGCGTTATAGACCTCTGGCGCCGTCGGCGGATAGACCGACCGCGCGCCCGGCCTGCCCCAGCGGGCGATATCGCGTGGATCGTCAGAGTGGCGCACCTGCGGGGCGAGCGCCGTGGCGACGAGATGGGTGTGGTACTGCGCCGCCAGCCGCGAGAGCGTCTCGGCGAAGGGGCGATAGAGCGCGTCGGTGGCCGCCAGCAGCAGCGCTCGTGGCAGTGAGATGCCCGGCCACATCCGGCGGCAGCGCATCAGCCGTGGCAGCAGCCCCGCCGCCATCTCGGCCATCGCCATCTGCGCCGTGCTGGCGCGTCGGGCCAGCAGCGCCCGTTGTCCGGTGAACGCCGCGGGCAACCCCAGCATCTCGCCCAGCACAAGCACGTTAGGCTGCGTAGGCGAGAGATACTGCGCGCCGAGGCCGACGATGCGCTCCAGTTCGGCGACGAAGGCCGCTTCGGTCGCTGGCAGCGTGATCCGGTTGCCGACCGCTACCGCCCGGACATGCGTCGTCTGTTGTGGTCGGCGTTGCCATGGTGATGTTGGGCTAGGCCGCGCTGGCCGATGCGGCGGCCACACCACGTTTGTAGCGCGCGGCGGACGCCTCGCCGATGCCAATGCCCGCAATCGCCAGCAGCAGATGGATTATCTGGATGACCCAGTGGGCCGATGTCGGCATCAACCCCTGCTGAATCATGCCAAAGATCGCGATAATCAACCCGACGACGAATGTGCCAAGAACCAGGCCCAGGCTGCCATTCTTCTGTAGGCCCTGCGCCAGCCCCAGCAGCCAGATCGCCGCGACGAAGAGAATGCCGACGAACATATGAATCAGTACCAGCCAGTGCGGCTCGGCGATGCCGAACCAGAAGAGCAGGCCCAGGACCAGGTTAATCACGAAGAGCGCGCGAAGCGACATGTCGGCGATACGAACGACCACGAGTGTTTCCTCCACTACATGAGCGATGAGAACGGATGACGTTGAGAACAGTCCGCCCATAGCATACCGCACGCGGGCCAGCATCTTGATGGGCTATGGAGGATGCCGCTATCTCGCTCACTTGCGAAGATAAGCCGGATAGCGCGCGGGATCAAAGCGCCAGCGGCCATCTTTGCCCCACGACCAGGGGTCCGAGAATTCCCACCAGTGGAGCAGGACGTCTGCCACCTCGGCGTACGGCTCATCTGGCTCAGCCAGCGTAGCATCCATAGGAGGATCGAGTGGATAGCGCGCCGTAAGCAAGCTTCGCATGTGCCGATCTGTCCGTTCTCTTTGAGGTCGTGATGCCGCGAAAGGGATGGTGTCGGTACGAACGGCTCATGAACAGAGGACTCCATCGTTCCATGCTGGCGGTAATTGCTCGTCGAGGATTGGTCATCAGGCGTGAGCATCGAGTGGCGGGCGCAGACCACGCTCCACAGCTACCTTGAGCGCCTGCGCTTTCTGTACCATGCCGCGGCGGTAGCTCGTCATCAGTTCATCCAGCCGATGACGTGCAGCTTCATCCAGTGTTGCCTCGCGTTGGCGTGCCAGCAGGGCGCTGAGTTCACGCTGTTCGCCTCGGCTCATCTCAAGGTCGCACAACGCCAGCACCTGATCGTCCGAGAGCGATTCGACCGGAACTTCAATGGCGGCTCGGCCAAGCCACTCCAGTAGTACGTCCTCCACCCGTCGGTGTGTCTGCTGGGCAACCGCCGCTGCGCGCTGCGCAAGATCGGGTGGCAAATCAAGGGTAACTGTCTGGCCCATGGACAACTCCTCCAACGAATGTGTTGCTGTTTCATCGTATCATGCGCCAAACCAGCCTCGCCAACATGCTGAAGCATCAGCCGAAGCCGCTGCTGGGCATTGAAAATCAACCTTCCCCATGGTAGAATGATTTAGTAATCTCTAAATCGTCGGTTGCGATTTTGCGATATTTCCAGATAGAGAGTGGAGACAGAGAGATGGCGCAGAGGCGTAGCACCGTTGCTCGCCGGGTAGAGGCCGCGACGACGGCGGACGATGTAGTGGACGACATCTGCCTGACACCAGGCGCCGACCCCGAGCGTACCGCGCATGGCCGCGCGCTCTTGCCGGATGCGCGCTCGCAGATTGCCCTGGCCGACACGTTTCGCGCTTTGGCCGATCCGACGCGCGTCAGCATCGCGCTCTCGCTGCTGCGCCAGGAGTTGTGCACTTGCGATCTGGCAGCGATCACCGGCGTCACCGAGTCCGCCGTCTCGCAACATCTGCGCGTCCTCCGCCGTCTGCGGCTGGTGAAGAGCCGTCGTGAGGGCCGGTTGGTCTTCTATAGCCTCGACGACCTGCACATCCGCATTCTGCTGACGGTCTGCCTGCACCATATTCGCGATGACGGGCAGCAGCATGATGGACTTGAGCGCATCCTCGATTTCTTCCCTGCTCTGCCCGAAGCGCCCGTTACCCTGGCCGCTCCTGAGCGGGAGTCGGTGAAAGAGGTGACGCTATGAGCGCGCGCACCATACAACATAGCCACGGCAGCGATCACACCCATGCTCACGCAAACCCAAAGGTCGCGCTGGGTACCGCCTTCGCGCTGACCACGCTAGTGCTGCTCGTCGAGGTAGTGGGCGGAATTGCCTCGCATTCTCTGGCGCTGCTCTCGGATGCCGGGCACGTGCTGACCGATATCGTGGCGCTGGGGCTGGCGTGGTTCGCCGCCGTGCAGGCCGAGCGCCCATCTGATGACCGCCGCACCTATGGCTACCATCGCGTCGGCATTCTAGCGGCGCTTGCCAACGCCATCACCCTGATCGTGATCGTCGTCTGGATCGCCTATGAGGCCATCCATCGGCTTCAGACGCCAGAGCAGGTGACGCCGTGGATCATGTTCGTCGCGGCGTCGGTTGGCGTGGCCGTCAATCTCTTCATCGGACTGCGCCTGCGCCATCAGGGACAGCACAATATCAACGTCCGCGCGGCGATGCTCCACGTCTTCGGCGATGTCGGCGCGTCGGCGGCGGTGATCGTCGGTGGCATCGTCATCGCGCTGACGGGGTGGTATCTTGCCGACCCGATCATCTCGCTGGCCATTGCGCTGCTGATTGCCTGGGGCGCGTGGGGCGTGTTGCGCGAGACGATTGCTATTCTGATGGAGTCCACGCCACGCGATGTCGATGTGACACGCCTGCTGCGCGACCTGGGGAAAATCTCCGGCGTGAGTGGGGTGCATGACCTGCACGTCTGGTCCATCGCTGGCGGGATGCGCGCCCTCTCGGCGCATATCCAGGTGATTGACCGCCCGCTCAGCGCCTGCGATTCCCTGCGCGTGAAGATCAACGCATTGCTACGCAAAGATTACTCCATCGGCCATTCGACACTCCAATTCGAGTGCCGCGACTGCGACCGTTGCGACGGCAGCAACCTCTACTGCCAGCTCGATCCGGGCGAGTCCGCGCACGCGCATAGCCACAGCCATTTCCATTAGCCGCTCGCAGCGTAGCCAGGAGCGCGTAGACGGGAGAAGACTATGGCGCAGGGCGTCTTCTTCAATATTCCCTTCCATGGGCATATCAATCCCACTCTGCCGCTGGTCGAGGAGTTAACCCGGCGCGGCGACCGCATCATCTACTACTCGTCCGAAGCTTTCCGGCCCGCTATCGAGCAGGCGGGCGCCACGTTTCGCGGCATAGATGCCTTTTTCACCGAACAGACGCCCGTTGATGCGAACCTGGTGCGCTTCGCATATACGCTGATACACGCCACGCAGCGGATACTGCCGGGTCTGCTGGCCGAGACGCGCGCCAACCCGCCGGACTATATCCTGTTTGATACGCTCTGTATCTGGGGCAGATGTGTGGCTGAGATTCTGCGCATCCCGGCGGTGGCCTCGGTCTCTACGATAGCAAGGCCACACGAGCCGATGCGGCGCGAGATCGCGATGGCCATGCTTCCCATGCTGCCCAGTTCGGTGCGGATGCTGCTCGAAGGGCGGCGGGAGCTGCGCAAATTCAACGAGATCGCCGGGCAGTTGCGCGCGACCTATCACATCCCCAAAATGGGGCTTGCCGACGCCTATAACAACCTCGCCGACCTCAACATCGTCTACTCGATCAAAGACCTGCAAGCCTGGCCCAACACTTTCGATGAGCGATTCAAGTTCGTCGGGCCTTTCCTCGCTGACCCCGCCCAAACCGCCGAGACGGCGAATTTCCCGTTCGCGGAGCTGGGCGAGCAGCCAGCGATCTATATCTCGTTAGGAACGGTCTTTAACGACCGCGATGATTTCTATCGCCTGTGCTTTGAAGCCTTCGCCGACCTCAACCGTCGCGTGATACTCTCCATCGGCTCCCGGACGGATATGAGCCAACTGGGCGCGATTCCCGCGAACTTTATCGTCAGGCCGTTTGTGCCGCAACTTTGGGTTCTGCGCCACGCCGCGCTTTTCATCACCCATGCTGGCATGAATAGCGTCAACGAAGGACTGTTCGAGAGTGTGCCGCTCCTCATGATCCCACAGGCCGCCGATCAGTTCTTTATCGCTCGTCGTCTTCAGCGGCTTGGTGTGGGCAAAACGCTCGACTCCAGCCAGTTGAGCACCGACCGTTTGCGGAGCGCCGCTGAAGAGATGCTGGCGAATCCGGTGTATCACCAGCAATGCGAAAGACTCAGCGCCGCGCTGCATCAGGCAGGCGGCCCCTCAGCGGCGGCTGATGCGATTGATGCGTTCAAGCGTCAGCACGCTTTGGTGAGCTAGTAGCCGACCGTTAGCCGGAAGCTCGCCGTGAGTGGCTGCGGCGCGCCCTGGGGTACGACCTTCACGACCAGCTCCCAGTGGCCGCCCATCGACAAGACGCCGGGGCTGCTATAGACGCCCGGCTGATCGGCGCCGACTGCCTTGAGTTGAGTGCTTTCCTGGCCCATATCCATATCGAGGTCACTGGTCGTAACGGTGACGATAGCGTTCGTCACTGGCTGACCCTTGTTGTCCTTCACCGTCACCGTGAACGTGTTGTCGCCAAACTTCGCCGGGACGATATTGAGCGTGATGGCGTAGCTCCCCGCCTGTTGCGTCTGTAGGAATGGGCCGCTTGGCGTGGTGGTTGTTCCGCCAGAGGCCGGGGCCGCCGCCAGCGTTCCGGCGAACGCGCCCAGCAGCGCCGCGCAGAGCAGCACCGCCGCGCCCAGCATCGCCTCACGCCGTAGCCAGTCCTCCAGCTTCACCGCCAGCTCGCGCACGACCCCGTCACCGCCCTTGCCGCCGCTTCCATTCCCATTCCCATTCCCATTCACCGCCGTGCGGGCATCCACCCTGGTGGCGCCAGTGGCGGTTATCGTGACGGCGACGGGGCTGCCACTGCCAACCGGCGCCATCGCGTCCTGTTTGGCGAGCGCCTGCGCCAGCTGCGGGCGGACGCGGAAGGCATGCCACGCGCTGATGCCCACCATCAGCAGGAAGAGCTCGATTTTGACGAAGAGCGTCCGGCCATAGGCGGTCGTCAGGAACTGATCGATGGAGGTCAGGTGGATGGTGGTGTTGAGCGTGCCAGTGGCGGCGAGCAGGAACGCGCTCAAGATGGCGACCGCTCCGAACTCTGGCAGGCCTAGCGCCAGCACGCGGGCGCGGCTGCGCATATCCAGATGGGCGAGCGCGGGCACGAAGATCAGGCTGATATAGAGCAATCCACCGACCCACGCCGCGTTGCAGACAAGATGGAACAGGTCCACCACCAGCGCATAGGCCAGCTCGTTGCTGGGGACGGCGGCAGCATGGCCCGAGAGCGCGAAGGCGACGATAAGCGCGCCGGCCAGCGCCAGCAGCGCCCCGCCGAGCAGCGTGCGCGCCCGCAACCCGGCGACCAGCCGCCCAGGTAACTGCGGTATTCTGCGCAGCGTCAGCAGCAGTTCGTGTCCCCAGCCGCTGATGGTGCCCTCATCGTCGGCGGTTTCCTCAGCCCGGTCTATCGGCTGCTGGCGACCAAACGGCAGGCCCCGGCGTGTCGCCAGCACGGTCAGGACGAGCGCCGCCAGTGTCACCAGCTCGCGCATCCACCAGAACGTGCCAAAGCGGCTGCCAAAGAGCACCGCGCGCAGCAACGGCGGCGAGATCGCGCCAGAAAAGTCCCCCGCCAGTTCGGCGGACTGCGCCAGGATCATGCCGATATCCGCCACCAGCACCACGATCAGCGCGATGGGCGCCCACCGCCGGAAGCGCTGTTCCGCCGCCAGCGCGGCCTCTCTCAGCGCGCCGTCACGGGTTAGCCCGGAGGGGAGAATCCACGTCTCCCAGATGACGCCGCCGATCCAGAACACCATGCCCAGCAGCGCCAGCCAGGTGAAGATCGCCTGGGCGATGCCCGGCGCGTCCAGCCCGCTCGACGACGCATCGCCGAGGCCGCCACCACCGGGGATGTTGCCGGTGGGCAGCGTCGAAGGGATCGGCGGCACCTCGCCATCGGGCGCCTGAATGCGGAAGATGAACGAGCCGCCGGTAATGTGGCCATCGTCGGCGGATTGTGTGCGCCAGACGACGACATACGTCCCCGCCTTGAGCAGCGGCAACGTGACGACCATCTGTTTCGAGTTGTCGTCGCTGACGTGCGCGTCTTTGTTATCCACTTCCTGGTTCGCGGTATTCACCACGACTGCGCGCGAGGTCAGCGGGTTGACGTCCTCGCTGAACCACATCACCACGTGTGATGGTGGAGCGTTGAGAATCGCATTCGCGGCGGGATCAGAGCGCACCAGCAGGGCATGCGCTGAGGCCACTGGCAGCAGGTTCGCGGCCGGGCCAACGGGGGAGAACGCGAGCAGCGCCAGAAAAATGCCACAGCCAACCGCCAGAAGAAGCCGTATCACAAGGCGTCGTGTCGCCAAAAAAGAATGCTTTGCTTTCATCACTCGCCCCGCGCTGTTATAGATAAGTCGCTTCTCTGCCGCCAGTATCCAGTAGTACTCATATGAATTACACTTCGCCCAATGCGTCAGGTTTCCCAGCGGCCACATACCGTTTGATGACTGAGAGGAACACCCCAGGATAGCATTAGCCGCGGCATTCATGCCGCGAAGCCGGATTGCCCTGCCTCAGCGCCACGCTGGTGGCCTGCGGCCCCTCCCCTCGCAGGGGAGGGGGAGAGGTCTGCCGCCAGCCACTCCCCTCCACATCGTAAGCCAGAGAAAGCGATGTACGCCAGCGGACGGGACGTGCCAGCGGGTTCGGCGCGGGACTGGCGTGTCAGTGCGCCAGCAGATACTGCACGTCGTTGGTGATCTGGTGCGGGTCGATTCCTGGCCCGGCGTCGAGAACAACGCGCTCGCGTCCCTGCTGGTCGATGATGTAGATGTAGGTCGAGTGATCAATCACTCCCGGAAGCTGTGGGTCTGGCACCGAGACGATATGGTAAGCCTTCCAGAGTGGCGAAAGCTGGTCCTCTGTGCCGAGCAGGTAATGGATATCGAAGGTCACGCCATTGTGGCTCAGGAATGTGGCGACCGACGCGGGCGTATCGGCGGTGTTGACACTCAGCGCGACCCATGTCGCCTGGCTGGCCTGCTTCCCCAGGGCTTTATAGGCTTGTTCCAGTCCAACCGCCGTCAGCGGACACTCCTCATGCGGGCAGTGTGAGTCGAAGAACGTCAGCACAACTGGTTTGCCCTGGAGCTTCGAGAGTTGCACCATCTGGCCATTCTGGTCTTTGAGCGTCATATCAGTGGCAGGGATGGCGCCCAGATCAACGCCGAGCATCCCCGACGGCCCTGACGCAGTCTGTGTCGCCCGATTCGCCAGCCCGTTGAAGATGAAGATACTGGCGACGACGACGACGACCAGCGCGCCAGTGATGACCCATGACGTCGTCCGCCGGGAGATGGTTGGTCTGGGTTGCTGGGGAGGATCCGCATCTGGCCGAGTCTCTATCACCGATGGTGGCTGTTGCGACATAATGAGACCTCCGCTCCCAATAAGCACTGGCGGCTGATGCGGTTTTAGAACATAGGCGGAACACCCGCCAGACGCGGGCGGTTAAAACCGCGCCTGAAGGGCCTCGCTACGCTCTGCCACGAAACCCGCCGTCGAGGGTTTCAACGAGTCGCTTACAATTCAGCTACATCGTTGGGACAGCGTCTGGGAGTCCGCGCAGGCGGACTTCGTGGCCGCAGGCCATTGAGGCGCGGTTTTAACCGCCCGCGTGTCCGCGACAGCCACATCGCCTACAGAAATCATTACCACAGCCGCGTACTCGCTCACATGGTGTGAATACACCAGTGCTATGATACTACACCTGCCTGGCTATTCCGCACCGCCAACCTTGTTGCCTGCGTTCGCATGGGCAGGCGTCTGCCAGATCAGCTCGTCCTCCGGGTGGGCCAGCGCCTCCGACTCACGCTGGGCGCGCTCCTGGCTGGCCATCCAGCGGAAGAAGAGGATGGTGATCGTCACGATCAGCGGGATATCCATGATGAGCCACATAATCAGCCCGGCAAGCTGCTGATCGCCCAGCGGCGTGAAGCCCCAGAGCGACGGCGCGCCCGCGTAGATGCTGTAGAGCGGCTGACCGGAGAAGACGATCAGCGCGCCCAGCGCCATCATCGGCTGCGTGCTGATGAACATGTAGAGCATCCCGAAGACCGGCGTGATGCGTGGCAGTTGCGGAACCGGGTTCAGAATGGGGCACCAGTAGAGAATCGCCGTGCCGATGAACATCAGGTTCATCACCGTGTGGATGGGGTTGTGCGGCTGCGATGAGACCGGCCAGTTCGCCACGCTGAGCGACCCTATTACCGTCAGCGCGATGATCCCCGCGAAGACGAGCACGCTGGCGGCCAGGTTGACCGTGGCGTTGCCAGCGCGCATGAGTCGCGGCAACACGAGAAATCCTCCCACGAGCAGCGCCCCCAGCAGCAGCGCGTAATCGAGCAGCTCCGTGGCCGCGATGACGCCGCCCGATGGCGTGGCGTCCAGCAGGAACGGGACGTGCCAGACCCACATGTTGAGGTTATAGAGGCCGAATGCCACGAACGGATGCGTCAGGAATCGCCCCACCCGCTGCGCGCGCGTGCCCCGGAAGAATGGCTCGACCATCCATCCGGGGATGCCAAGCAGCAGCAGCGGCGGGCCAATGACCGAGAAGAAGACATGCTGAATCATGTGGGCGGTCAGCAGGAAATGCATGCCGAGGATATCGAGCGGCGAGAAGAGCGCCAGCGCCAGGGCGGCGATGCCCACGTAGAAATAGCGTGGATACCTCGCCTCGACGGGTGTCTCGCGGCCATACCAGCGCAGCCCCGCCGGGCTGATCGCCCAGGCATAGGCGATGGCGGGCAGCGCCACCGCGATCAGCGGTATCGGCTCGAAATTCCACGCGAGCCAGAGTGGCAATGCGCCGAATACCATCCCTTGCCGATCCTTCCTCCACTACGCAACTGCCGCTTAAAAGCGTACATCCCAAACGATGTGTCTGCCATTCGCCGTAGCATCTGGCTCCCCCTTCCGCTTTAGGGGAGGGGGGCTGGGGGGTGAGGGTCTCTGGCTGGCGACAAACCCCACCCGGCCTTCGGCCACCCTCCCCTACAAGGGGAGGGACTAGGCGACCAGAACGGCAAAGGGATGCGCCTCTGCCTCCCCTCTCCTGCGAGGAGAGGGGCCGGGGGTGAGGTTCGCCGCTTACCCCTTCGTCTGATTCCGTCGGCCCGCCAGCACGAACGTTCCCGCGCTACCAATGACCAGGCCGAGCACCCCCACCAGCGCGACAACCCAACCGGAGACGCCAGATGATGCGCTCTCCGCCGAAGCCGATGCGCCAGACGTCGTCGATCCGCCGCCGTCACCCGCTTTGGCTGTGCTGCCAACGTTGAAGATAAACGCGCCGACTGCGGCATCGCCATCGTCAAGCGAAACTGTGTGCCAGACCACCAGATAGCTGTCGGAGTCGTCGCCCGCCATCGGAACGGTCATCGTCTTCGCGTCGTTGGTATCCACCGTGCCCGCGGCGGTGCTAACCTTATTCCCTTTTGTATCATAGACAATGAGGTCACTACCTGCCGGATTCACATCTTCCGCGAAATGCACCGTCACGACAGTTGGCGCCTCGGTGACAGTTGAATTTGCCGCCGGGACCGAACTCGTGTACTTCGCGTGCGCGGCGGCGATTGGCGCCTGTGTTACCAGGACGACGGCGGCGAGCGAGAGTCCCAGCGCCAGGCTCAGGGCGAGCGATGTGGTCAACATGCGTGCGCGCGGGCGGGTAGTATTGTGGGTATTCCAGACAGTCATAGGTCACGTTCTCCTGACGCACGTGTGCGGCATCCGTAGCTGACAGTGGTTCACATCGTGATGATCCTGTATCAGCCAACAACTTTGACGTCCTGGCTATTCCTTGCTATGATAACGCGCCAGCGTATATCTCTCCATCAGGTGTGCGCCTGATTTAGCTCGGTGAGAATACTTTTGGCCCATCGCCATCTCGCCAGTGTTTATGCGCATACAGGGCGGTAGAGGCGCGTTTTCCCCACCCAATACGCCGTTTCTTAGAGTTTTCCAATGATAGCTATGATAGAATGGGCGTAACATGGGAAATTATGTAGGGATAGGGGAGCGCGCGTCATCTCTTCGAAGTATGAACTAACGGCACAGGGATGTCCGGCGCTTTCACGATACCGCATGCGGTGAGGATAGACGAGAACACGCTGGTGGAGGATCTGGCGAATGGCAAAGAAGCGGAGTAATCATAGTGGGGCGCAACGCCCATCTGGTAGCGCGTCTGGCGGCGCGAAAGGCTCAACCGCCACGGCGACCCGGCCAGCGGTGAAGTCCGCGCCCGCGAGCACGACGACCTCGAAAACCGTCGGCTCCGGAGCGCAGAACCAGAACGACCGTATCGCTGCGGCGCGCGCGCGTAATGCGGCGGCTCGTGCGGCGGCGGATCGGCGGCGTTCGATGCAGGGCGGCTGGCTGCGGCGGCAGTGGCCGATGGTCGCGGCGGTTGTCACGGTTGTGCTGCTGATCGCCGTCTTCTTCACCATTGCTCACAATGCCTCATCCGGCTCGGCAAGCATCGGTAGCCCCGTGCCCGCGTCCGTGCTGAGCAAGGTGACCAGCGTCAGCCAGTCAACCTTTGAGAAGGTGGGCAAAGGGACAATCGCCAACTCCTTCCAGCCCGCGCAGGGGAACCCTCCTGTCAATAAGGACGCCAACGGCAAGCCGATCTTCTTCTATACCGGCGGCGAATACTGCCCCTATTGCGCGGCGGAACGCTGGTCGATGGTGGTGGCGCTCAGCCGCTTCGGAACCTTTAACGGTCTGACGCTGATGCAATCGAGCAGCAGCGATGTCTATCCCAACACCAGCACCTTCAGTTTCCACGGCGCCAGCTACAGCAGTCAGTATCTCGACTTCCAGGCGGTGGAGACGCAGGATCGCAACCAGCAGCCGCTGGACAAGCTGACGAGCGCCCAGCAGGACATCTTCAACAAGTATGATGCGCCACCCTACATTGACTCGCAATACGCCGGATCGATTCCCTTCCTGAGCGTGGGCAACCAGTTCATCGAGATTAGCGCTGGATTCATCCCCGACCAAATGCAGGGGCTGACCTGGCAGCAGATTGCCGACAAACTGAGTAATCCCAACGATACGGTGACGCAGAGCATCGTCGCCAACGCCAACTACATCACGGCGGCGATCTGCCAGGTGACCGGTAACAAGCCCGCCAATGTTTGCACCGCCGCGCCGATTCCGTCGATCATCAGTGATATGAAGGCAGGGAAATAGCCATGGCGGGAGTGCCAGTCGAGCGATCATCCAATGAGACCGGCGCGCGTCTGCTGTTGCTGGCGAAGCGCGCGCCTGGCCTGGTGGCGATGCTGTTGATGGCCCTGCTGGGCCTTGGCATCTCGATCTACCTGACCGTCATCCACTATCAGGGCGCCGGGGTAGCCTTCTGCTCCACGACGGGCATCGTCAACTGCAACAAGGTCACCAGCAGTGGCAACTCGGTCTTGTTCGGCAGCAGTATCCCGATCACGATTCCGGGCATGCTATGGTTTATCGTCAGCGGCGGCATGGCGCTGGTCGCGCTGCTGGCGATCTGGCGCAACCGCCGCGAGCCAGCCCGTCTGCGGGCGGCGCATCTGCTCTGGGGCATCCTGGGCGTGGTCTTCGTGCTCTATCTCGTCTATGCCGAGATCGTCTTGCTGCACACATTCTGCGAGTGGTGCACGGTTGTCCATCTCCTGACCTTCGCCACCTTCCTGCTGACGCTCAATCGCTGGCAGCAGCGTGGTCTGCCCGCGCCGGATTTGAATGTGGTTGCGGTCAGCCCGCGCGCCAGCAATGGCAATGACGGCAAATCTCGCCCCGTGACGACGGCCAGCCGTCAGCCATCCACCGCCAACACTGCTGGCCGCCATTCCGCTGGCAGCGGAGCTACATCGCGGCAGCGCGTGCGACGGTAGGCGCCAATAGGCGGAAAGTCACCTCCGGCAAGCGCTTTTCGCCAGAGGCACGGTATAGTGGGAACCGCTGCGCGTTTTCGCACAGGACTTTCCGCCTGGGCAGGGATGAAGCGTGTTGTCTCGCTTCGTCTTGCTAGATAGCCAGCGTTCAGGCAGAATCAGGCATATTACCAGACATATGACATCGTGTCGCGTGCTCTAATTTAGTGAGGGTTGGTGCTGTGCGGAATCGGGCAGGAAGTCAACTAGCGGCTATGGGCCGCGCAAGCGTAAAACGCTGGGTGGGTGGAAGTGCGGCGCTGGGGCTGCTGCTGTTGACGCTGGCGCTGAGCGGATGCGCGTTGTTTGGCGGCGGTGGTGATGGTGTCACGGCGAGTGGCACGAAGTCACTTGCGTCGCTCTCCTGGTGCGACCGTCCGCTTATCACCTTCCAGGATGACAGCACCACCGCGCAGAAGCTGCTCTCGAACTGGGATGATGTTAAGGATCAGCTTGGGTTCACCCCCTACCTGCCGGAGAGCATGCCAGAGGGTACCTGCCTGGCGCTGGCGGGTGGCTCGATCCACAATCCAATCTATGGCGGCCAGTTCAGCATCACCTATGTCTTGCCGAAGATTGGCCCGGTCAGCTTCTCCGAGGCGCCCCTCCATCAGGGCATGAGCAACAAGACGCAGTGCATCCAGAGCGCGCAGGATAGCAAGACGATGATCTGTGTCGGCGCGATTTCCAACACCAGCATCACCATTGCCTCGCGCCAGACTGAGGCGGATATCCAGGCGATGTTCGGCACGCTCAAATCGAACGTGGCCTGGGTGCCTGCCGGTACCTCGTCCGGCTCGTCCAGTTCGACGCCGACAACCGCGCCTGCCGCGACTGCCACCGCAACGGCGACCAAATAGCCGCGTTCAGCGCGAAAATCCCCTATTCCTCAATACAGTGGACGGCCAGAGTGATGGTCGTCCACTCGCGTTTTCCCACCCGCATGTAGTGTCACTATGATGACTGTCTCCGGGCGGAATTCGCCGCGGCATAATGTAGTTTGAGAACATAGGAGGGACAGATCTTCGACCTGCGGCAGCAGTCTGCTGAGGGGCGCCTGCCGGAGCATAAATGCCCCGGCGAAATGCCCCGCTCCACTCCTCGCATGCGCCCATTCGCCGTAGCGTTCACGCTACGGTCTGCCTCGCCTGCCACGACGTAGGGTGTCCGTCGCACATGCTAAAACCACGTCATGCCTGCGTTGCGTGCCTCATCCGTGTATCTCGCTTGTACGTGGTACAACGTCAGCACATTGTCCACACGATCATGAGGTACACATCCATGCCCGACTCCATGCCCGACTCCATGCCCGACTCCATGCCCGACCCAACATCTGACCTGCTCGCCCTCGCCGCCGAGCGCGGCGCCCGCTACCGCGCCGAACTGGACGCGCGGCCCGTTTTCCCCTCGCCCGAAGCGGTGGAGCGCCTTTCCGCGTTGGGTGGGCCGCTGCCCGAAACATCCCAGTCGCCTGAAGAGGTCTTCGCGCTGCTCGACGAGATTGGTTCGCCCGCGACCGTCGCCACCACAGGCGGGCGCTACTTCGGCTTCGTCACCGGGAGCTCGCTGCCCGTCACCGTCGCCGCCAACTGGCTGGCCGCCGCCTGGGACCAGAACGCCGGGCTGTACGTCATGTCGCCGGTCGCCGCCGAGCTTGAAACAATCGCCCTTGGCTGGCTGCTGGATATCCTCGGTCTGCCCGCCGAGACTGGCGGCGCGTTCGTCACCGGGGCGACGATGGCCAACTTCACCGCGCTGGCCGCCGCGCGCCATGCCGTCCTGCGGCGTGTCGGTTGGGATGTTGAGGCGAATGGCCTCTTTGGCGCGCCAGCGATCACCGTGGTCGTCGGCGCCGAGGCGCATACGACGCTCCACAAAGCGCTCGCGCTGCTTGGGCTGGGCCGCAGCCGCGTCGTCACCGTGCCCGTCGATGACCAGGGACGCATGCGCGCCGACGCGCTGCCGGAGATCACCGCCCCCGCGATTGCCTGCATCCAGGCGGGCAACGTGAATACCGGCGCGTTCGACCCGGCGGGCGCGATTCTGCCGTGGGCGCATCGCGCGGGCGCGTGGGTGCATGTGGATGGCGCGTTCGGCCTCTGGGCAGCCGCCGCCCCCGAGCGCGCCTCGCTCGTCGCCGATTTCGCCGGGGCCGACTCCTGGGCAACCGATGCCCACAAGTATCTGAATACGCCGTACGACTGCGGGCTGGCGTTCGTCCGCGACTCCGACGCCCTGCGCCGCGCAATGGCCGCCACCGCCGCCTATCTGCCCACCGCCGACCAGCGCGACCCGATGCACTACACGCCCGAATCGTCGCGGCGCGCGCGTGGCGTCGAGGTCTGGGCGGCGCTCCGCACACTGGGGCGCGCGGGCGTGGCCGAACTGGTCGAGCGCTGCTGCCGCCACGCCACCCATTTTGCCGAGGGACTGCGCCTGGCGGGCTACGATGTCCTCAACGAGGTCGGCTTCAATCAGGTATTGGTAGCCTTTGGAGACGACGAGACCACCCGCCGTGTCATCGACGCCGTGCAGCGTGATGGCACATGCTGGTGTGGCGGCACCGTCTGGCAGGGGCGCGCCGCCATGCGCATCAGCGTCTCCTCCTATGCCACGACAGAAGCTGACGTCGAGCGCAGCCTCGCCGCCATCATCCGCCTCGCTGGCGACCGGCGATAGCCCCGGCAACATCGTCACATTTCGCTATAATATGGGCGAGACGTGAAGATACATCACCAAGACCATCTCTGCCTCTGGCTCCCCCTCTCCTGTGGGAGAGGGGGCCGGGGGGAGAGGGCAGGCGCAAAAAGCCGGGAGGACTATCGCATGGCCAGGATGACAGCATTGACGCTGGATCAGGCAGTGAAGCAATCACCTCGCAAGTGGGTCTATCTCTTCAACGAGGGCAACGCCACCATGCGCGCGCTGCTGGGCGGCAAGGGCGCGGGCGTCGCCGAGATGACCAACGCCGGGCTGCCGGTTCCACCGGGCTTCACCATTACCACTGAGGCCTGTAACGAGTATTACACCAACAATAAGCAGTTCCCTGATGGTATGTGGGAGCAGGCGCAGGCGGCGCTCCGTGTCGTGGAGGAGCAGACCGGCAAGACCTTCGGCGACGCCGAAAATCCGCTGCTCGTCTCCGTCCGCTCTGGCGCGAAATTCTCGATGCCGGGCATGATGGACACTGTCCTCAACCTGGGGCTGAACGACGAGACGGTGAAAGGGTTGATCGCGCGCAGTGGCGACGAGCGCTTCTGCTATGACGCCTATCGCCGCTTCGTTCAGATGTTCTCCAAAATTGTGCTGGACGCGAAGCCCGACGCCTTTGAGGATAAACTCACGGAATATCGCGAGAAGACGGGCGCAGCCAACGATGCCGAGATTCCCGCCGACGCACTCAAACAGGTGGTCGAGGACTTCAAGCAGATCGCGCGCGACGCCTCGGGCAAACCCTTCCCCGAAGACCCTATCGAGCAGCTCCGGCTGGCCATCGAGGCGGTCTTCGCCTCCTGGAACAACAAGCGCGCCATCGACTACCGCAACTTCAACAAGATTGCCCACGATCTGGGCACCGCTGTCAACGTCCAGACGATGGTCTTCGGCAACATGGGCGACACCAGCGCGACCGGCGTTGCCTTCACGCGCAATCCCTCGACCGGAGAGAAGCGGCTCTACGGCGACTATCTGATCAATGCCCAGGGCGAGGATGTCGTCGCGGGCATCCGCAACACCTCGCCCATCGCCAGACTGGCCGAGGAGATGCCGGAAGTCTACCAGCAGTTCGAGCAGATCGCCGAGCGGCTGGAGCGCCACTATCGCGATGTGCAAGATATGGAGTTCACTATCGAGCAGGGACGGCTCTATATGTTGCAGACGCGCGCGGCCAAGCGCACCGCCGCCGCCGCCGTCAAGTCCGCCGTCGATATGGTGAGCGAGGGGCTGATTACCTCGGATGAGGCGGTGCAGCGAGTCGATCCCAATCAGGTGGATCAATTGCTGTTGCCGCGCTTCGATGGAGATGAACTCGCACAGGCGCGACGCGAGAAGCGCGAGCTGGCTACCGGCGTTAATGCCTCGCCCGGCGCGGCGGTGGGCATTGTCATCTTCGACGCCGACCGTGCCGAGGCGGCAGGCAAGGCTGGCCAGGCGATCATCCTGGTCCGGCAGGAGACCAGTCCCGACGATTTTCACGGCATGGTGGTCGCGAAGGGTATTCTGACGAGCCGAGGTGGCACCGGCAGTCATGCCTCCGTCGTGGCGCGGGGGTTGGGAGTGCCAGCGGTCGTCGGCTGCGAGGGCATCCGCGT
This sequence comes from uncultured Chloroflexia bacterium, assembly GCA_963718915.1. Lineage (GTDB taxonomy): Bacteria > Chloroflexota > Ktedonobacteria > Ktedonobacterales > JADMIN01 > DAHUXT01. The sequence continues at coordinate 469,074 of CAVRAI010000003.1, forward strand.
GGACTATGCGCAGCGCCAGTTCGAGGTGAAGGCGACCGGGCTGGTGGTGCGCGAGGGCGAGATGATCTCCATCGATGGCACGGAAGGTGTTGTCTACCAGGGAGCAATCAAGACCATCGAGGTGAACTACGACGCCGAACACGACCTGCATACGCTGCTCGCCTGGGCCGATGGCATTCGCAGACTGGGGGTCTGGGCCAACGCCGATTATCCAGAGGATGCCGAGCGATCTGTCAAGTTTGGCGCGCAGGGCATTGGTCTCTGCCGCACCGAGCACATGTTCAGAGAACAGGATCGCCTGCCGATTGTGCGCGAGATGATACTCGCCGCATCGGCCGAAGAGCGTCAGGCGAAGCTCGATCAACTGCTGCCCATCCAGCGCTCCGATTTCGAGGGCATCTTCCGCGCCATGCGCGATCCCAAAACCGGCGAGGGCTATCCCGTCGTCATCCGCCTGATCGACCCGCCGTTGCACGAGTTCCTGCCAAGCTATGAAGATACGCTGGTCGAGGTCACGCGGCTGGAGGATAGCGGCAAAGACCCGGCGGAGCTGGCGAAGAAGCGCGAGCTGCTCAAGGCAATCGCGGGCATGCGCGAGATGAACCCGATGCTCGGACTGCGCGGCTGTCGTCTGGGCCTGATCTTCCCCGAAATCAACGTGATGCAGACCCGCGCGATTCTTGAGGCGGCGGCCAATGTCGCGAAGGAGGGCATCAAGCTTCATCCGAAGATCATGATCCCACTGGTCGGCCACGTCAACGAGCTGGCCGAGGTGCGCCGCCAGCTTGAGGCGGTGGCGCGAGGAGATGAGCGAGCAGCTTGGCGGCAAGGTGAACTACAAGTTCGGCACGATGATCGAGCTGCCCCGCGCCGCGCTGACCGCCGGGCAGATCGCCCAGGTGGCCGATTTCTTCAGCTTCGGCACCAACGACCTGACCCAGACGACCTTTGGCATGAGCCGCGACGACGCCGAGGGCAAGTTCCTGCTGCAATATGTGGAGGGGTTGAAGGAGCCCGGACTCGACCAGCCAGTGAAGATCCTCAAAACGAATCCGTTCCAGACGCTCGACCGCGACGGTGTGGGGCGGCTGGTGCGCATCGGCTTCGAGGAGGGCCGCGCCGCCAATCCCGCGCTGGAGGTGGGCATCTGTGGCGAGCACGGCGGCGACCCGGAGAGTATCGCCTTCTGCGACGAAGTCGGCCTGAACTACGTCAGCTGCTCGCCGTTCCGCGTGCCCAAGGCGCGGCTGGCCGCTGCCCAGGCAGTCCTTACCGGCGCCGAGAAAGACAAGTAGGGAGACTCTGCCCCTGCCCCCTTCCCGTGTCGGGGAGGGGGTTCTTCCGTATCAGCCGATTCGCCGCTGATAAACCGGCTCACCCCAGCGCTCGCCGCCCGTCGGCTGGAAGCCCGCTGCGGTGTAGAGGCGCTGCGCCGCCACGTTCTCAGGATGCACCGTCAGGCGCAGCCATTGGCGCTGTGGATGCTCCCGCCTCGCCATCTCGATGAGGCGCTTCAATGCGGCTGTGCCATAGCCTCGACCCTGGTAGCGCTGGTCGATGAAGAAATGGAAGAGCCAGTACTGGTCGGTCGTTGCCGGTTCGTAGGCCAGCGCGAGGAATCCCACCACCGTGGCGCCTGCATAGAGAGCGTAGGGCGCCCAGGTCATGCCGCCGGGGCGGATATACGCCTTGGCGAGCGCGATGGCGGCGATGGGCGCGTAATCGCTGATGAAGCGCTGTTGCTCAGGCCGTACCGCAAGCTTTAGTGTCTCACGCCAGTTCGCGTCTGTCACCGCGCGGATGTCTATCCTTTGCATGGTTCAAACTCTGCTATGCTTTGAGAATGCAACATACAGGTTGCTCCAGAGACGCCATATCAGATGATAGAGACGGAGATACCGCCGATGCCAAACAGCCCCCAGGATATGATGAGCGCCGTGATCGCCAATCTGCCCGCGAAGACCGGACGCGACTACGACGAGTGGATCGCGCTCATCCGCGAGCGGGCCATCGCGGGCCAGGGGATGAGCAAGAACGGCGAGATACTCAACTGGCTCAAGCGCGAGTATGGCCTGGGGCATAGCACCGCGTTTATCCTGGCGGCGGAGGCGCTCAAGCCCGCCGACTACATCGCGCCGACCGACGAGCAGATGATCGACGCGCAGTATGCTGGCCCAAAGGCGGCGTTACGGCCGATCTTCGAGCGCGTGCTGGCCTGCGTCAGGACGCTCGGCGACGATGTGCGCAGCGAGACGCGCCAGAGCTACGTCGCGTTTGCCCGCGCCAAACAGTTCGCGCTCATCCAGCCCTCCACCAAAACGCGCGTCGATTTGGGATTGGTGCTGCCGAGCGTCGCGCCATCGGGTCGGCTGGCCGTCTCCACCAACTTTGGCAGCGGCAGCATCAACCGCCGCGTCGCCCTGGCCACGCCGGATGACGTGGACGCCGAGATCAAGGGCTGGCTGCGTCAGGCCTATGACTGTTGCCGCTGAGCGCATATCAAGCGGATCGTAGCGTAATGAACTTTCATTTATTCCTCTGAACACCGCGCGTTATGGTGGGCGAGGTAAACCGTAGCGTGAACGCTACGGCGAATTTCCCCATCGGAGCGGCGCATCACCCATTCGCCATAGCATTTATGCTGTTTTAGAAATTACAAGGGACACGCACTGGGCAGCGCGGGCGGTTGAAACCGCGCCTACAGGGCCTCGCCTGCTGCGCGCGCTCCGCCACAAAACCCGCCTGCGCGGGTTTCAGCTCCCCGCTCGCCAACGCGTATCTCGTTGGGACACGGTCTGGGCAGTCCGCGTCGGCGGACTTCGTGGCCGCAGGCCCTCCAGGCGCGGTTTCAACCGCCCGCGCGTCCTCGCCCCTGTCCTCACTAATTTACGTGAATCTCGGATAAGCTATGCCGTCGGCAAGGCGAGCAGGTCACGGTCGAGATGCAACGACGGCTTCTTGGGCAGATGGCAGTAGGCGACCAAGCCCGCCAGCAGGTGGGCGAGGAAGTTGTAGGGGCTGCGGTGGCGGGTATGCTCAATCTGACAGACGTTCTTGAGTTCATCGTTGACGCTCTCGATGATCGCCCGCTTGCGCAGCAGCAGCTTGTCACGGAGCGTCAGCAGCCGGTGACGCATGTTCTTGCGTGCTTTGGTGACAAGCTGCAGGCCGTGTTCAACCAAGAGCTGCTCGGCGAGCGCTTGGGAGAGGTAGCCCTTGTCGCCGAAGAGCTTGCCGAAGAGGCGGCGCACCAAACGCGGGACGGGACGACGGTCGTCGACATTGCCCGGCGTGAGGCAGAAGGCCAGCAGTTCGCCGCGGTCGTTGACGACCAGGTGCAGCTTGAAGCCGTAGAACCAGCCCAGCGTCGTCTTGCCACGCCGCGCATCGGTGCGAAAGACCTTGTGCTGATGAATGCGCTGAGGGCGGCAGACGCTCAGGGCGGTGGCGTCGACGAAGCTGATGCCCGTACAGGCGCCGAGCTGGGTGTGGAGATAGACGGCCAGGGGGATCACGACCCGTGGCATCAGGGCGACGAAGCGCGTGTAGCTCACCAACTGGGGGAACTCCGCATGCAGATGACGCTGGACGTAGTCGGTGTAGTACCCTTTAAACGTCCGGTAGCCGGACTGCTGGAACAGGATCAGGATGGTCATGATCTCGCTGGGATGCAGCCGCGTCGCACGACGGCGCTGGCGACCGGCAGCCACCTGTTGCTGCTCCCACCACGGCTCGAAGTGCTGCCAAAACGCATCCACCGAGGAGAACAGGTCGAGTATACTCATGAACAATGCCTCCAATCAGGGTCTGACGGGTTGTCGTAAACCGCATCATATCCTTGCTGAAGGCATTTCGCTTATCCAAGATTCACGTTAATTTGTAAAACTGCATTACGCTACGGCCCGCGTCGCCCGCCAGGATGCGCGGTGTTCGGAGGAAAACACGACTCCCCATCACCGTATCGGCGATGGGGAGCGTCTCTGGTTGCCCATCTCCTCGTGGAAGAGGGGGTAGGAAGTGATGTTTACGGCTGGCTGCTCGCAGTGGGCGCGGCGCAGTATGCCTCGGTCAGCGTCTCGCAGCGCTGATTGAGCCACGTCATCAGCGGCTCCAGCGCGGCCAACGCACTCGCCAGCGCGTTCACCTCAGGCATACGGAGGCCCTGCGTCTGAATCGGACCCAGAATCTCCCGCGTGGCCTGCTCCGTCTCGCGGAATGCCCGCTGCAGATCGCGCGCCATCCGCTTGAATCCGCCACGGCCCAGATCGCGCACGACCGGCGCGGCAAGCGGGCCGCTGGGATTGCCATTCAGCAAGAGCGGGCGCGAGGGAGACGCGGGCGCCGCCAGCATTGACGTCCCGTTTACCCCGTTTGCCCCTGCCACCGACGCCACCGGCACGGCGGGCAGTTGTGGCTGTGTCGCCTCCACGAGGTAGGCGCAGACGGCGCGGGTCGTGTCGAGCTGGTGTACGATGCCGGTCAGGCGTCCGAGCGCCATGCTCAACCGCACCTGCGTGCGCATGCTGCGCTGGCCCAGCGCCCTATCCTGCTCGGCGCACGTCGCCAGAATCCCCGCGAGATCCTGGTTGAGCCGGGTCGCCAGCGCGCGTGTCCGATTCGCGTTGTCCCGGCGCTCTTGAAGGGCGCGAACCCATCCCGACATAGCCTGCGAGAACTTGCCACTGTTTCCCGCCTGTGGCGATGTGGGGGTTGATGCGGTCGCGCGCCCCTTGCGCCGGAACCAGCCACCGCGCTGCGTCTTCTGAGTTGTCATTGTCGCGTGCCTCCCTGTTCTCTGCGGTGACGTTCCTCTCAACAATCTGCCAACAATCTGCCAACAATCTGCCAACAACATGCGAGGCCTTCACCCGCTGGACTGCCCGGCGCCCCAGGAGAGTCTACGCGCCTGGGTTTCGTCGCCTGCTGAAGCCTCTTCAGGCCAGCGACCAGACGGCCTCGTTCGTTGCTTGCATCGGTACTATATCCCCCCAGGTGCGCCCGCCACCGTACAAAAGCGTCCGCGTACGTATCTGTACGGTAGATTCTCTCCAGACTCTGACAAAATGGAATTCAACAGGGGGCGTTGCCCTCACTGCCAGGCTGCCTTATACTGATTGTATGAGCAAGGAGATGAACGGCAACGCGGCGCGTAGCAGCCACCCGCTGGTGGTCTTGCTGCGTGAGATTCGCGAGCGCCATCCCGAGGTGACGCTGACCGAGATCGAGGCGTGCATGGGCATTCCGTTCGATACATTGCGCCATATCGAGAAGGGGCGTCGTCCGCTGCCGGGGCTGCAAGACGGCCTGGGCCGCTGGATTCTCCATCTGCTCGATTGCGTCCGCGCGACACCTGAGGAGCGCGCGATGGTCGAGACGCTGCTCTCCCGCATCATCCTGGCAGAGTGGAGCGAAGAACTGGGCGAGAAGTGACAGCAGCCCGCGCAGGCGGGCTTTGTGGCGGAACGCCCTTAGGCGCGGCTTTAGCCGCCAGCGCAGTGTGCAGGAAGGGACGGCAGATGTGGGCAGCTCGTTGACTCCCGACGGCAGGGGCGATATCGCCTGGGCATTGCGTACCTCACTCGCGCAGGTCACGCGGGATGATCTGGGGTCGCCAGCCCTGCGAGACTCCTGGCAACGCGCCTCGGACTGGCTCTGTAGCCTGGGGAGCACGAACGGCAACGCCGCGCCCGCCGATCCGACGCCGTTCCCGCTAACGGGCCGCGAGTTGCGCGAGTTACAGGAAGCGATTGATCGCATCGTCGCCGCCCGGCTGAAAGCCAGCGCGCCCAGACGCCCCTCCCGCCTCGAACGCCTCTACGCGCGCTCCTTCCGCCATCCGCTGCTCTCCAACGCCACCCGGCTCCGGCTGACCTTCTCCGCCGCGCATCGCTCCTCGCTCGTGCTCGCGGGCATCCTGGCGCTCTCGCTACTGCTCAACATCCTCGACCTGACGCTGATCGCCGAAGCGCCGAAGCTGCTGCTCTTTGGCGCCAACCTCGCCGTCACCCTCACCGCTGTCGGCGTCTGGTCCGTGCTGCATGCGCGCTTGCGCCGCCACGGCTGGTCGCTGCCCCACCGCCAGGTTCACCTGCGCGGCTGAATGGGTAAGCGGGCACTACTTCCCATCGCGACATATTCTCTGCTATACTGGTTGCGGTAGCGAGCAACTGGCAATGTGCCCAATCGCGCTCACCTCGCCCCACGGTCAGGAGTTATCCATCTATGCCCGGCCCCCTCGACGATCTGGAAACGCGGCTCTGGGATGCCGCCGACACTATGCGCGCCAACTCTGGCCTGCGCTCGTCCGAATATTCCACACCTGTCCTCGGCCTGATCTTCCTCCGTTTCGCCGACGTCAAGTTTGGCCACGCTGACCAGCAGCTACGCGCTGAGCTCCCCGCCAACAGCCGCCGCACCATCGGCCCCGCTGATTACCAGGCGCGCGGTGTGATGTATCTGCCCGATGCCGCCCGCTACTCCCGGCTGATGCGGCTTCCCGAAGGCGCCGACATCGGCACGGCGCTCAACGAGGCGATGCGCGCTATCGAGGCGGAGAACCCCGACCTGCGCGACACGCTGCCCAAAACCTATAACCAGCCCGGCCTGACACGCGATGTCCTCTGGTCGCTCCTGGGCACGTTCGCCAACATCCCGCTCGACATCGAGGGCGATATCTTCGGCAAGATTTACGAATACTTCCTGGGCGAGTTCGCCAAAAACGAAGGCTCCAAGGGCGGCGAGTTCTTTACCCCCACCGCTCTCGTCAAGCTGATCGTCGCGATTCTGCAGCCGTTCCACGGACGCATCCTCGACCCTGCCTGTGGCTCCGGCGGCATGTTCGTTCAGAGCGCGCGTTTCGTCCAGAACCACCGCCACGACCCCAACGCCGAAATCTCGCTCTATGGCCAGGAGAAGACGCGCGAGACGGTCCGCCTCTGCAAGATGAATCTGGCGGTCCACGGTCTCTCCGGCGATATCCGCGAGGCCAATACCTACTACGAGCAGGTTGCCGATGGGAATGGCGTCGGCCACTTCGACTTCGTGATGGCGAATCCGCCGTTCAATGTGGATGGCGTGGATAAATCGCGGCTGGCTGGCGATCCGCGCTACGCCTTCGGCCTGCCTCGGGTGGACAACGCGAACTATCTCTGGATTCAGGAGTTCTATAGCTCGCTCAACGACCAGGGCCGCGCCGGTTTCGTGATGGCGAACTCCGCCAGCGACGCCCGCAACTCTGAGCAGGACATCCGCCGCCAGTTGATCCAGTCCCACGCCGTGGATGTGATGGTCTCTGTTGGCCCCAACTTCTTCTACACCGTCACGCTGCCTTGCACGCTCTGGTTCTTCGACAAGGGCAAGCGCGAGACGCCCCGCGCCGAGACCGTCCTCTTCCTCGACGCCCGCCACATCTTCACGCAGGTTGACCGCGCCCATCGCGAGTTCACGTCCCAGCAGATCGAATATCTCGCCAACATTGTCCGGCTCTATCGCGCCGAGCCAACGGAGAACGCGCACGAGAGCGCCGCGCTATTGGCCGAGCACTTCGCCGATGGCGTCTATCGCGATGTGGCGGGACTCTGCAAGGTGGCGACGATCACTGAGATCGAGGCGCAGGGCTGGAGCCTGAACCCTGGCCGCTATGTTGGCGTGGCCGAGCGCGCCGATGACGACGGCGATTTCCGCGAACGGCTGGAGCTGCTGTATGAAGAATACGAGACGCTGACCAACGCGGCGCACGAGCTGGAAGACCGCATCAGCGCGAATGTCACTGCCCTGCTGGAGGCGGAGTGATGCACAGGTTATCCACAGAATCGTTGACTAATTGTGGATAAAATCGTACAATGTCAACGTTGACACGAGGGGAGAGAAATATAGATCTGTCAACGTTAGGAGACACACCATGATCGGCAGCCAGCTACGACAAGCCAGACTCGCAGCGGGATTGACACAAGATGAGGTCGTCGAACGCCTCGCCCAGATTGGCTGTGTCATCACCAAGCAGGGGTTGTCGAAATACGAGCTTGGCAAGAGCATCCCGAAAGCGGCCTTTGTGCTCAAGGCGGCGCAGGCGCTAGGGGTGAAGTCGTCATACCTCCTACATGAGCCTACCATCGAAATTGAGTGGCTCGCATTCCGTAAGCAGGTGACTCTCACAGAGCGGCGGCAAGATCAGATCAAGGTACAGGTACAGTCCATCGCCGAAGCCCATGTCGAACTGAGGCGGATGCTGACTCCCAGCGAGCAAATTTTCTTCCCCACGCGGCGTGTAGTCACGTCTCCAGAAGATGCTGAGGTCGCTGCTGATGAACTGCGCCGTCTATGGGGGCTAGGAAATGACCCCATCGAAAGTGTTGTGCAAGTTGCCGAGGATCGCGGAGCCATCGTCGTGGAGCAAGCAGAACCCGGCGTGACGTTCGACGGCCTTTCTGGCTACGCCACAGGATTCATACCCATTGCGGTCATCAACAGTACGGTTCCTCGCGACAGGAAGCGCTTTGACCTGGCCCATGAGCTTGGCCATCTTGTCATGGATACTGACGGGTTGCCAGATGCTGAGGCCGAGCGGCGGGCGCATCGGTTCGCGGGAGCCTTCCTCGTCCCGGCTGAAACGGCGCGTCGCGAGCTAGGCGTAAGGCGACACGAGCTGGGCCTCGATGAGTTGAGCCTGCTGAAATTGAAGCATGGGCTCAGCATGCAGGCGTGGATTTACCGCGCCTTTGACCTCGACATCATCACCAAAGCGCTCTGCTCGCGTCTGTTCGCCAAACTCAACGCGATGGGGGCGCGTAAGCAAGAGCCTGTGCAGTTCGATGGAACCGAGGAACCAGTACGTCTGAAACAGATGACGCTACGTGCCCTGAGCGAGCGGCTCATCACTGAGGACAAAGCGCTCGAACTTTGCCCTGGCTGCGTCACACCCACGCCGCCGACGCCCGCACTGGCGGGGCGCATGACCGCACGTGAGCTCATGAAGCTGCCACTTGAGGAGCGCAACCGCATCCTGGCCCAGTCGGCAGCGCTCGCAAGGGACGTCTACGCCACCAATAAGGACTTGACGGACTTTGAGGCGTTTGGGGATGGTGATCTGTTTGACGAGTACCCGGAGGATGAGCATGTCCGCAGTCGTAGACCCCGCGCGCGGTGAGGTTTGGCGGGTGGAGTTCGACCCCACTGTGGGGCAGGAAATGTTTAAAACCCGTCCCGCAGTGGTGGTGAACGTGGCTGACGTGGGCATATACGACTTGTGCATCGTTGTTCCACTGACTGAATGGGATCCACGCTACGAAGACATGATTTGGATGACGCCCATTCCGTCCAACACAGCGAATGGATTGAGCAAAGACTCTGGCGCGGATGCGTTTCAGGTGAAGTCGGTTTCGCATCTGCGGTTTCGCGCTAAGCTCGGCGTGCTGACTGACGAGCAAGTAGAGAACATTGCCGCCGCAATTGCGCTATGCGTCGGCTATTAGTCGCCCTGCTGGAGGCGGAATGATGGCAATGGTATCAACGCAAGTAGCGTGGCGATCTTGTTCTCTTGGCGAACGTGATAATGCTGCATCATCGAGGGATATCCGATCTTCCACGCAAAATGGGCGTGAACGCTCGCTCAGGACGGCGTGAACCCATTATCTCCGGTCGTCTAGGCGTAACTGGACGCCGACGATATTACCCACCGTAAAAGGAGACATGGTGCTCGTCACTGAAGCCGCTATGGCACCTTGGAGTGAAGTGTCTTACATTGAAGAGGATTACTGGCCGCTCAACACAACGCTATTCGTCGAGTGAATTCAAGGGCATTGATCCGCGCTACTATCATGCTATTTTCTGCGCACGCTTAACTTTGGAAATGCAGAATGCGAGCTGGCGCTCGTTCCGGTGCTACTGTGACACAGCAAACCATCTACACCTGCTACCAGCTGCCATACTTCCGCCGCTGCCCATCCAGCGCAAGATCGCCGCCATCCTCTCCGCCTACGACGACCTGATCGAGAACAACACCCGCCGCATCGCCCTCCTCGAAGCCATGGCCCAGGCGCTCTACCGCGAGTGGTTCGTCCGCTTCCGCTTCCCCGGCCACCAGTCCGTGCCAATGGTAGACTCGCCGCTCGGGCCGATCCCGCAGGGCTGGCAGGTGGTGAAGCTGGGCAGCCTAGTGGAGACTCAATATGGGTATACCGAGTCGGCAACTACCAACGACATAGGGCCGAAATTCCTTCGGGGAATGGACATCAATAAGTCCTCCTATATCCAATGGGATACAGTGCCATACTGCTCCATACCCGATTATTTGGTTGGCCGTTACCGCCTCTCTATAGGTGATGTTGTGGTGATTCGCATGGCCGATCCTGGAAAAGTTGGGATCTGTAGCGAAAGACGTTAATGCCAATTTTTGCGTCCTATCTTATTCGCCTTCATATCACATCGTCCCGCATTTCACCTTATTACCTGTTCTACTTTCTCCTCTCAGATCGCTATCAAAGCTATGTCACGGGCGCCAGCACAGGAACCACGCGCAAGAGCGCGAGCGCAGGAGTCATCACCGACATCGAAACAGCCGTCCCACCAGCAGATATTCTTGCTCAGTTTGAAGAGCAAATCGCGGCCCTTCGAGCAACACTTAGCAATCTACTCGAACAAAACGCCAACCTCCGCCGCACGCGCGATCTGCTGCTGCCGAAGCTCGTGTCGGGCGCGGTCGATGTGGCCGGGATGGAGATAGCGGCAGGGGAGGATAACAATTGATGGACCCAATAAGTGACATCATCATTGCCGCTGCTGTGGGTGCAGTAACTACTCAGACAGTAGGCGGGATCGCGGCATTGGTGAAGAGCATTGTACCTGGACTCTGGGAGCATCTAAGCCCCAAAGGCAAAAAACAGTTAGAGACAAACCTTACCAACTTCATGAACCACTTTAAGTCCGAAGTTCAACATCGCACTGAGGCAGGGCAACTTTCTGAGGAGCAGATTCATGCATTGGAAGACGACCCTGCTGTTATCGACCTGCTCCTACGAACTCTTGAACAAGCAGCCTTGACGAGCGATGCAGACAAACAGACACTGCTCGCTAAGCTTTTGGCAGAGAGACTTGGCACTGATACAGACTCTGAGCTTGCTCTCGTAAGTCGTATGGCATGCAATACCATCCCTAACCTAAGTGGCCAGCAGCTCAAGATCATAGCGGTGCGCTATATCCTATTCTTTCAGCGATACAACGAGACCATCGAGAGTCAGAGTGACGATGTTTCCACACGTCGCCTACGTGAAGTTGAGTGGCTCATCAGCATGTTCGAGCCATACCAGGATATAATAGCAAGCACACACGATGCCGAGCATCTTGCAGGTGTTGGATGTTTCTTTGGGAAACAAGGATTTCTTGCGTACGAACTCAAGTCTACCCTAACACAGATGGTATCCCCTGATCTCGATCTAGATATGGTAATGAAAACGGCAACCTGGCAGCATCTTGAAACAGTATGGAACAACGCCAGACTGGCAGGTTTCGATCTTACGTCGGTGGGCTCGATGCTAGGAATGTACACATCCGATATCTTGGCAAATCGCCCGAACGATGTAGACAAATGGTTGAACCGTAGCTAAGCGTTAAGGAGCAACTAATGCAACCAGGATGGGATATAACGTCTGAATGGCTGGAATGTCCGGTGTGTCATCACATCATTCTTCGTTCACAGGAACTCAGCAAAACAAGTACTCCATGCCCTGAATGCGGGAAACCTGGCACCAGGAGTCTATATCCCGACTCGCCCGAAGCCGACTTCATCCACATGGCCGCGTACTTCTTTGGGCAAGGAGAGAAACGCAGAATCGCGAATCAGGCTGAGCGGCTAGAGGAGGCGCTCCTTGAAATTGGGAAGCAGTACGACCCTGAGTACCTCGAAGAGCTCGCAACAGAGTTGGCCCAAAGATTTAACGGCTCAGCGGACCCAGTAATTGACGCACAAATGCTTCAATGTTCGCTCGATTACCTCATGAGTATCCTCGATATTTCGATGGATCAAGCGATACGCGTGTGGCATCCACTGATGGGTTCCACAAAGGGCACTTTTGAGGAGCACAAAGCCACTGTCCTCATGGCATGCAGCGCATTTGAGAGCATGTTTCTCAGCCTGCTAATACATGTAGGTATCTGGCGTGGTGGTCTGGAACCCCAAAAGGCGAAACGCATAGTTGAGCAGTTAGGAGTACCAGGGCGGACTTATAGCCAGTTTGAAAAGTGGGCTAATTGCTCCATTGATGATAAGGCAGAACAGATTGGATACTCAGCTTTCTGGGAGAATTGGCGCAAGATTAGGGCCGTTCGTAACAAATTCATGCACGGGAAAGATGATCCAATCAAAAGGAGTACCGCCATTGATGCTTTTAAGTTACTACCGCAACTCGTCGCATTCTTTGTAACTCTAAACAACCACTTTGCCCCAAAGGCACCCTAACTGGGGACGGAGACACACTCATGCATAACTACACCGAAGGCGCCCTCGTCGAGCAGCCCGCCATCGCCCTGCTCAAACAACTCGGCTGGCAGCATCTCAACTGCTGACGAAGCTCGTATCGGGCGAGGCCGATGTCGCGGCGCTGGAGATAGCGGAGCGGGAAGATGCGATATGATGAGGAGAACAACCATGCGTGATACCCAGCCCCCCATCACCGACGACGAAGAATATCATGGCTATCAGCGAGCACGGGATAAAATGACCCTGCTCGTTGAACAACGTGAAGCACGGCTGATTGATGCGCTGGCGCGTGGGAATGGAGAAGAGATTGAGGATCGGCGCTTTGATCTGCTCGATGCCTTACGCAAGCGCCAGGGCATCCTTGATGCGCTCAGCGTGTATGAACACCGCCAGCAGAGCGCCTAGCATCAGCCAACATTGGCCACGTGTGTCGTCCCCTCAGTGGCGCGCGCCGTGGCGATTTATCCGCCAGCCGCCGTCCGACGCGGAATCATCCGCCCGCGCAATTGAGATGCGGAGGTATTCGCCCGCGTCTCTGGCTCCCCTCCCCGCGTCGGGGAGGGGCTGGGGGAGAGGTCAGCCCGCGCAGGCGGGCTTTGTGGCCGAGTGCAGGCGGGCTTTGTGGCCGAGTGCAGGCGGGCTTTGTGGCCGAGTACAGGCGGGCTTTGTGGCCGAGTACAGCGAGGCAGTTCAGGCGCGGTTTTAACCGCCAGCCTCCATTGCGCGCGGCTCCAATCGCCAAATCACGTACAGGAAGCAGGGGGATCTCTGGCTTCAGCCGTGGCGAGTGTCAAGGGGGGATATTAAGCGACCATAGCGAGTCATGTACGAAACGCATGGTATTATCACCTCTTAAGGCAACCATCCTTCTCCATTGAAGTAGTGAATCCGACGCGCCAGGAGGTCTTGATGCGCCACACACCATCCTCGCGGCCCCGCGTGCTCATGGGTCTCTTCTTCTTTCCACGTGGCGGGTCCGCACAGGTGACCAACTCGCTCGCCCACGTCTTGCCGCGCCAGGGATGGGATATCACCGTCATGTCCAGCTCACTCCATGTGCCTGGGCTTCCTGGCGACGCCCGCGCCTTCTTTGAGGGACTGGATCTCTATCCACTTGACTGCACCGCTGCCCTCGACGCTGCTGATCCGTTGATGGCTGATCCGCCGCTGCCACCCTCCTATGAGGATCGTCCTGGCGCCCAGGATCGCGTCTTCGCGGCGGTGGATGACGCGACCTATACGCACCTGACGGATGCCTGGGCGCAGGCTCTCCATAAGGCCGGAGCCGCCGAGGCTACCATCCTGCACCTCCATCATTTGACCCCGCTGAATGCCGCTGCGGCGTGTGTTGCCCCACACGTGCCCGTGGTTGGGCATCTGCATGGCACCGAACTCCTCATGCTGGAGCAGATCGCCCATGGCCCGCCCGCAGGGTGGATACACGCCAATGCCTGGGCGGATCGCATGCGTAGCTGGGCGGCGGCCTGTCAGCTGCTGATCGTGCCATCAGCCAGCCTGATACCGCGTGCGCAGGCGCTGCTGGGCGTCCCCGCCGAGCGCTGCATCCACCTGCCCAACGGGTTCGATCCCCAGCAGTTTGATCGGCGTACCGTGAACCGACAGGATCTCTGGCGCCACCTCCTCGTCGAACACCCACAGGGCTGGCGCCCTGGTGATATCCCCGGCTCGGTTGCCTATACCGCACACCAGGCGCGTGCCCTCGCGACCGCCTCAGTGCTGCTCTATGTGGGACGCTTCACGGCGCTCAAACGCCTGGACCTGCTGCTGCGTGCCTTTGTGCGTGCCAGCCCTGCCTTCACCGCGCCAGCGAACCTGGTCTTATTGGGCGGTTTTCCGGGGGAGTGGGAGGGTGAACACCCCTTCGAGCTGATCCAGGATCTGCGAGCGCACAACGTGTTCCTGGCAGGTTGGCATGACCATAGCGAACTCCCGGCGATCTTCGCTGCCGCGGATGCGGTGATCCTCGCCTCAACCCAGGAGCCGTTTGGTCAGGTGCTGGTAGAAGGCATGGCCTGTGGCTTGCCCGCCATCGCCATGGCAGCCGGTGGTCCCAGCGAGATCATCGCCGATGGAGAGACCGGTTGGCTCGTGCCACCCGATGATGAAGCCGCCTTCGCAGCCGCCATGGTATCGGCGGTCAACGACCCAGGCGAGCGGCGCGCGCGTGGAGATGCCGCCTATGATGTGGTACATGATCGCTACAGTTGGCCAGCGCTGGGAGCGCATCTCGCATGCATCTACGAACAGGTATCCAGGACGAATGCGAGATGACACCATAGGCGCCACTGCATCCCATCTGGCCTGGTGTCGTCCGAACCGACCTTTCTGAATGATACTGATTTCGGTTAGGATGTTGTTGTAATGAGGTGGCGTGCTTGAGCATGCCGGTGAGCATGCCGGAAGCCCAAAGGCCCCGGCGAATGGGGACGGAAATTCGCCGTAGCGTTCACGCTACGGCCTTCCTCCGTATGACAATCCAGCAGTACTGTCTATACAGCAATCAGAAATACGACGTATGTCTTGATTGAAAGGCAAGCTAGAGCGCTATGCATGACTACAGCGAAGACGCCCTCGTCGAGCAGCCCGCCATCGCCCTGCTCAAACAACTCGGCTGGCCACATATCAACGCCTTCCGCGAGACCTTCGGCGAGAGCGGCACGCTTGGCCGCGAGACCGAGGGCGAGGTAGTCCTGGTCAGACATCTGCGCGCCGCGCTGGCGAAGCTCAACCCCGGCGTCTCCCCCGACGCGCTGGAGCTGGCTATCGAGCAGATCACCCGCGACCGCTCCGCCATGAGTCCCGCCGCCGCTAACCGCGAGGTCTACAGCCTGCTCAAAGACAACATCGTCGTCCGGATGCGCGATACCAGCGGCAACGAGCGCGACGAGACCGTCTGCCTCATCGACTGGAACACCCCCGCCAACAACGACTTCCTGCTCGTCTCGCAGCTCTGGGTCGCGGGCGATATGTACCGCCGCCGTCCCGATCTCGTCGGCTTCGTCAACGGCATCCCCCTCGTCTTCGTCGAACTCAAAGCGACCCATCGCCGCCTGGAGCACGCCTATCAGGACAACCTGCGCGACTATAAAGACACCATCCCCCAGCTCTTCTGGTACAACGCCCTCATCCTCCTCTCCAACGGCAGCCAGACTCGTGTCGGCTCCCTCACCGCTGGCTGGGAGCACTTCTTCGAGTGGAAGAAGATTGAAAGCGAAGGCGAGCCGGGCGTCATCTCGCTCGATACCGTCCTGCGCGGCGTCTGCGACCACACCCGCCTGCTCGACCTCGCCGAGAACTTCATCCTCTATCGCGAGAGCGGCGGCGCGCTCATCAAGATCCTCGCCCAGAACCATCAGTATCTCGGCGTCAACAACGCCATCGAAGCCGTCCGCGCCATCCGGGCGAATCAGGGCCGCCTCGGCGTTTTCTGGCATACCCAGGGCAGCGGCAAGAGCCTCTCGATGATCTTCTTCTCCCAGAAAGTCCTGCGCAAACTGGCTGGCGTCTGGACCTTCCTCGTCGTCACCGACCGCCAGGAGCTCGACGGCCAGATCTACCAGACCTTCGCCACCACCGGAGCCGTCACCGAGGACGAGCGCGCGATTCACGCGGGCAGTGGCGAGCAGCTCAAGCAACTGCTGACTGAGCAGCACAGGTATCTGTTTACGCTCATCCAGAAGTTCCATACCGAGCCAGGCATCGCTCTATCCCGAAATCTCCAGCCGCGACGACATCATTGTCATCACCGACGAGGCCCACCGCAGCCAGTACGACCAGTTCGCCGCCAACATGCGCCGCGCCCTGCCCAGCGCCGCCTTCCTCGCCTTCACCGGAACCCCGCTCATCACCGGCGAGGAGGAAAAGACGCGCGAAGTCTTCGGCGACTATGTCAGCGTCTACAACTTCAGCCAGTCCATCGAAGACGGCGCGACCCTGCCGCTCTACTACGAGAACCGCATCCCCGAACTACAGCTGACCAACCCCAACCTCAACGCCGACATCGAGGGACTGATCGAGGCCGCCGACCTCGACGACGACCAGGAGCGCAAGCTGGAGCGCGAGTTTGCCCGCGAATATCACCTCATCACCCGCGACGAACGCCTGGAGAAGATCGCCGAAGACCTCGTCGCCCACTTCCTTGCCCGTGGCCAGCCCGGCAAAGCGATGGTCGTCAGCGTCGATAAAGCCACCGCCGTCCGCATGTACGACAAGGTCCGCGCCCACTGGCAATCCACCCTCGCCGACCTGCGCGCCCAGCTCAGCCCGCCCGCCATCACCTACCCGGTAAAGTCGCCGCGCCCAGGCGATAGTGGCGATACCCCGCCCACTGTTGGAGCTACAACTGCCCCGCTCTCCGAGGCCGAGCGCGCCCGCCTGCGAGAGCAGATCGCCTTTATGGAGGCGACCGATATGGCCGTCGTCGTCTCGCAGTCCCAGAACGAGGTCGCCGACTTCCGCGAGAAGGGGCTGGATATCGCCACCCACCGCCGCCGCATGGTCACCGAAGACCTCGAAACCAAATTCAAGGATCCCGTCGACCCGCTGCGCATCGTCTTCGTTTGCGCGATGTGGATGACCGGCTTCGACGTCCCCAGCCTCACCACCATCTATCTCGACAAGCCCATGCGCAACCATACCCTGATGCAGACCATCGCCCGCGCCAACCGCGTCTTCGCCGACAAGACCAACGGCCTGATCGTGGACTACGTCGGCGTCTTCCGCAACCTGCAGAAAGCGCTGGCCATCTACGGCGGGACGCATCTCGACGGCATGGGCGGCGACGAGGCGGAAGACACGCCCATCAAGGACAAGAGCGAGCTGGTCGCCGCGCTCCGCCAGTCCCTCGCCGATCTCGACATCTTCTCTGACCTGCACGGAATAGATATCCCCGCGCTGCTCGCCGCCAGGGGCTTCGACAAAGCCCGCCTGCTCGACGACGCCGTAGACACGCTCGTCGCCAATGACGACATCCGCAGGCAATTTCTATCAGATGTGGCGCAGGCGGCGCTGCTCTACCGCGCCATCCTGCCAGATACCAGCGCGGGCGAGTTCACCGCCGCGATGAGCCTCTACGTCGCGCTCAGCAAGAAGATACGCGCCCTCTCGCCCGAACCCGATACAGCAGGCATTATGGCCGCCATCGATAAGCTGCTCGACGTCAGCATCGCCAGCGAGGGCTACGTCATCGAGCAATCGGCAGACTATGCCACCGCTCGCTACATCGACCTCAGCCAGATCGACTTCGACGCCCTGCGCGCCCGCTTCGAGCATGGGCGCCAGCACATCCTCGCCCAGGAGTTGCGCACCGCCATCGAAGGCAAGCTCCACGATCTCATCGCGCGCAACCGCACGCGCATGAACTACCAGGAACGCTTCGAGCGTCTCATTGCCGACTACAACGCGGGCAGTCTCAACGTCCAGCAGTTCTTTGATCAACTGCTCGTACTCACCCGCGACCTGAACGCCGAAGACAAGCGCCACATCGCCGAAGAACTGAACGAAGAGCAGCTTGCCATCTTCGACCTGCTCACCCGCCCCAACGTAGACCTGTCCGGGCGCGACCGCCAGCAAGTCAAGCGCGTCGCCCGTGACCTGCTCGAATCGCTCAAGCGCGAACAGCTTGTCCTCGACTGGAAGAAACGCCAGGCCGCACGCGCCGCCGTCAAGGTCGCCATCGAGAAAGTCCTCGACAACGAGCTACCCAAAGCCTATACCCGCGACCTCTACGAACAAAAATGCGATAAGGTCTTCCAACACATCTACGACAGCTACGCCGACGCCACCCACAACATCTACGCCGCCTGATCGGCGTTGCCATCTCGTGAGGATATGCTCGCCCCAGGATTAGCCGCGGGTCTTCAGCCTGCGGCCCCCTCGCTCGACCTGAAACCTCGCCCGCTGGCGATTAGCCGCGGCATTCATGCCGCGAACCCGCCCTACCACGCACTGCGCCCTCCGCTTCCACTCTTCGCCCAGGTCTCTGCAGTCCGCGACGGCGGACTTGGTGGCCGCAGGCCCAAGAGGCGCGGTTTCAACCGCCCGCGCTGCCCACCGCAACGCCCGTCTCCGTCACACATGCTAAAACACATCAACCGCCCGCTCATTGGCTGAGGTCCATCCCCGCTTGACGCCCTCCGCCCCGCGTCCGATACTGAGCGAGATAGCGCGTGAGCGGATTGTGACTCGCGCATAGCATCCCAAAACGGTATCATCCCGGTATCTGCTATATCTGCTATATCTGCTATATCTGCTATAGCTGGATAGCATCGCGAGTAGCATTGTAACGGACTTCTCAAAGGATAGGCGCCCGTGCGGATAACATTCATTGGTCATGCTGGACTCTTCATCGAGACACGCCACGGCAGTATTCTCACTGACCCGTGGTTCAATACCGCCTACTTTGCCTCCTGGTTCCCCTTCCCCAGCAACGAAGGCATCGACAGGGCGAAGATCGCCAACCCCGACTACCTCTTCGTCTCGCACCTGCACCATGACCACTTCGACCCCGAATTCCTGCGCGACCACGTCTCCAAAGAGACCACCGTCCTCCTGCCCGACTACCCGCTCGACCTGCTCGAACGCGGCCTGCGCGAGGTCGGCTTCACCAAATTCCTGCGCACCAAAAACGGCGTCCCCGTCACCGTCGATGGCCTGCGGCTGATGATCTCCGCTGCCGTCGCCCCCACCGATGGCCCGCTCGGCGACTCCGGCCTCAGCGTCGACGACGGCGAGGTGCGCATCTTCAACCAGAACGACTCGCGCCCGGTGGACCTCGATGTGCTCGCCGACTTCGGCCCCTACGACGCCCATTTTCTCCAGTTCTCCGGCGCGATCTGGTACCCGATGGTCTACCTCTATCCTGAGAAGATGATGGACGCCCTCGGCCGCAAGAAGCGCGACAATGAGCTTGCGCGCGCCATGCGGTTCGTCAAAGAGATTGGCGCCACCCACATCATCCCGTCCGCCGGGCCGCCCTGCTTCCTCGACGACGACCTGTATAGCTTCAACGACTTCGACCGCGACCCGAAGAACATCTTTCCCGACCAGACGGTCTTCCTCGAATTCATGCGGTCGCAGGGCCACGACCACGGCCACCTGATGATTCCCGGCAGCGTCGGCACGCTCACCAGCGAGGGCTACACCGTCACCCACCCGATGCCCGACGAGCAGGTGCAGGCCATCTTCACGCGATAAACGCGGCTACCTGGACGCCTATCAGGCGCGCAAACGCGACGAGATAGCGGCACATCAAGGCGTCGTGGCCGCGCGGCCAGGTGGATATCCTCACGGAGCTGCGCGACTGGTTCGAGCCGCTGATGGATAAGGCCGACCTGACGGCGGCGGGCATCAACAGCCTGGTCGTGCTGGACTGCGGCGAGACGAAGCTCGTCCTGGATTTCCATACGCGCAAGGTCTATCCCTGGCAGGGCGAGGAGTACGACTACTTCTTCCGCTTCGATCCCGCCCTCATCGAGTCGCTGATCGTCCGCCACGTCGAGGACTGGATCAACGAGCTATTCCTCTCGTGCCGCTTCCAGGCCGAGCGCAAGGGCGCCTATAACGAGTATGTCTACAACTTCTTCAAGTGCCTGAGCATGGAGCGGCTGCAATACGCCGAGGGCTACTACGCCGAGAAGGCGCCCGTCCAGACGCTGTGGGAGTCCAACGGCTACCGCATCCAGCGCCGCTGCCCGCACCTGAAGGCCGACCTGACCCGCTTTGCCCATATCGAGGATGGCGTCCTCACCTGCACGCTGCACGGCTGGCAGTTCGAGCTGGAGACGGGCCGCTGCCTCACCTCGGACGACCGCCATCTCTACACGCAGAAGATCGACGCCAGTGGCGCGGTGGCCGAGGCCCGCAGCGAAGGCGCGGTGACGCACGCCCCACTGGAGCAGCCGACAACCGGCGCCTCCATCCGCGACCGCTGCTACGACTGCTGGTACGACCCAAAGAAATTCCCGACCAGCAAGCGGAAGAAAGCGGGCGCAACGGAGGAGTAGAAGGCGCATTAGGGCGGGGACGCGCGGGCGGTTAAAACCGCGCCTGAAGGGCCTGCGGCCACGAAACCCGCCGTCGCGGGTTTCACCGACCTGCCTGGCAGGCACGACGTTGGTGAGTACTCTGCAGCCCGCGCAGGCGGGCTTTGCGGATGCGCGGGCGCATCCCTTAGGCGCGGCTTCAGCCGCCAGCCGACGTTGTGCCGCACAGTGGAGTTACATAGGGAGGGGGCTACCATGGATGGATTCCGCGCGCTCTGGCAGCGCACCCGCGAGCGACTGGCGCAGGCGGCGTCCTCGCCGAACTCGGCGGCGCGTAATCCCGCCGTCGCCGCTTACCTCGACGAAGTGATGGCGACGTTCCCCTATACCGAGGCCGCCAAAGCCTGGTTCCACAGCGCCATCACCTTCGAGGTGGAGAACCTCGACAGCACGAACGGCGGCGGCTTCTGGTATCCCGACCGCTACGCCGTCTTCCTCTATACCGCGCAGTACGAGGCGGCCATCCACGAACTGGCCCACGCCTGGTGGGAAGAGCGCCGCCCGCGCCTGAAAGATGCGCTGATCGAGGCGACCGTCATGCTCTCTGAGGAGACCGATCCGCGCTACCAGCGCATGCAACAGCTCACCCACGGCTACATTCATGGCATCGCGGAGCAGAACTGGCCGGGCATGCTGGTGGATCGCAACGACTGGGAGATGTACGCGGGGATGGCCAGTGGCATGATGGCCGATCTGCGGCTAGTACCACCCTATGTGCGCGAATTTTACGCCGAGATGTACGCGCTATTGCCCGATGACGCCCCTTCGCCCGCAAGCCTTGCGCGCCATAACTGAGCACGCTTCTATAACTCAGCCGTGCATTATTTCGTAGACGACATGAATAGCCTTGCGTCTGCTGCTATGCTGGAGAAACCATACCGTCGCAGCGCGTCCGCATCACGTCTACGAAGGGATTTGCTCATGGCCCAGACCGCCATTCCGGTTCCGCTGAGTTCATCGGTCTATCATCCGCGCCGACGCGGCATTATTGGCTTCTTCGCAGATATCCTACGGGGCGCGTTACTCGGCGATTTCGCGCTGGATCTTGGCCTCGCGGGGGCAATCACCCAGGTTGCGCTGGCCTACACACCGGTCGTTGGAGACATCTGCGCCATTCGCGATATGGTCGGCGACCTCTACCATCGAGACAAGCTCGGATTTCTCTTGAGCATGCTGGCGCTGGTTCCCATTCTCGGCGGCATCGCCAAGACGATTGACGTGATCCACAACACCCGACGTGTTGGCCATGCGCTCGTCCGCTCCCACCAGCGCCACGCAGAGACACAGCAGCGCATCATCCACTGACTCGCGCCAGGGGCCAATCTATCCCAGGTCAACCGCTGTGCCGCCCCAGTCTTCGGGGGCGACATCGGCGATGGACTGCGAGAACGTCCAGATGTGGCCGCCGGGATCTTCGACGCTGTACTGCCGCTCGCCGAACGGATAGCTCTCTGGCGGTTGCGTGATGTGCGCGCCGTGCTGCTTCGCCTGCTCATAGTGGCTGTCGGCGTCCGCCACCCGCACGAGCACCGAATGGCACGAGTGTGTACCCTGGCTCGTAGGTCGCTGCGTCAGGATGACCGCGCCATCACCATCGCCAACGTGCAACTGAATGCGGTGGCCCTCGATGCGCAGCCGCTCGCGAAAGCCAAACGTATCGCAGAGCCACCTGCTCGCCTCCGCCACGTCTTCATAGCTGAGCACGGGAATAACTGTCGCCGCTGGTATCGAACGATTCTCGATCATGCTGTTCTGTCTCCCTTCCGCCGCTATTGTAGAGAACAGGCGTTCGAGTGTCAAATGGAGTGGTGGATGGCGATGAGTGCCGTGGGGTAACGCGCGCCGCAGGATGGGAGCTATGCGGCTAATGCTGCCTGGTCGGGTATCGTAGAATGGGTATGTAGCGGTCAATCAAGGCCGACAAGCGGAATTTCTTATGATGACCTGAGCTACGAAGGACAGAAAAATGAGCCGATTCACTCCCGCCGAAATCGAGTATCTTCAAAGCCAGCGCCTGGGTAGATTGGCGACCGTCAACGAGCACGGCGACCTGCACGTGGTGCCGGTGGGTTTTCGCTACAATCCTGACGAGGATACCATTGATCTTGGCGGCCACGACATTGTCCCGACGAGAAAATATCGCGAGGCGCTGCGTCACGGGCGCGTGGCCTTTGTCGTTGATGATGTCGTGCCTTCCAAGGGGCCGCGTTTCGTCGAGGTGCGTGGCACGGTGCGGGCGTGCTCTGAAGGGGGCAAAGCGATCAATCCCAATTTCGCCCCGGCTATCCTGCGGATTACCCCCACCTACATCGTTTCCCTGGGCGTGAATGGCGAGTTCGCCGGGCCAGCCGCCGGACCAATCCCGTATCACGGTCGCAAGGTCGAATAGCGTCATCCGCGGCGCCCCTCGGCTTCCGCCTCCCATTTTCCCAGGCGCGGTATACTGCAAGCACGAGACCGTTTCTCCTTCGGGCTGATAGCCCATCGGGAATAGAGAGCAACCCCCATCATCTGAACGAGTACAAAGGAGTACGAGCCGATGCCTGGCAGACAGAAATCTCAGCCGATGACCCTGACCCAGAAGATCCTCGCGCACCACGCGGTCACACTGCCGCGACCGTGGGCGCAGACCGGCGATATGCTGCGTATCCGTGTGGACTGGACCATCGCCAGCGAACTGGCCTGGAACGGCATGGACCGAACCTATACGCTGCTGGGGCGGCCCAAAATCGCCAACCCCGACCGCTTCTATCTGGCGCTCGATCACACGGTTGACCCGGTGACACTGGCCAACGACGCGCGCACGCTCAAGCTGGCCAACCTCTCGCGCGACTTCGCCAGGGAAAGCGGCATCACCCACTTCTACGACGCCAACGTCACCATTATGCACACGCGCTTTTACCGCAATCTGCTCCAGCCGGGCGAGGTCATCATCGGCGCGGACTCGCACACCAGCTCGCATGGCGGCCTGGGCGCCTTCGCGATTGGGCTGGGCGGCGCGGACGTGACGGCGGCGATGGTGCTGGGCGAGACGTGGATCGAGGTGCCCGAGGCGATTGCGGTGGAGTATGAGGGCACGCCCGACTTCGGCATTGGCGGCAAAGATATCATCCTGCGCACGCTCGGCGAGTTGGGCCGCAACACCGTCGCCCTCGAACGAAGCGTCGAGTTCCGTGGCTCGGCGGCGCAGCACTTCACCACCGACATGCGTTTCACCATCTGCAACATGACAGCGGAGTTTGGTGGGCTGAATGGCATCTTCGAGGCTGACGAGATCGTCGCCGACTGGCTGGCGCACCGGCGGCGCGGCTACAACGACAGCGCGCTCTACTTCCGCGCCGACGACGACGCGCCCTATATCGCGCGCTACCCCATCCAGCTTGACCGCCTCGCCCCGCAGATTGCCAAGCCGTTCTCGCCCGATAACGTCTACGATGTCGGCGATCTGGTGGGCCAGAAGCTGGACGGCGCGTTTATCGGCGCCTGCACCACCACCGAGGAGGAGCTGGCGCTGGCCGGGCTGGTGCTGGAGGCGGCGCTGGCCGACGGGCAGACCCCACGGGAAACGGATCCCGACCGTCGCATCGCTGTGCCGGGGGACCTGCTGATTCAGAAGAATCTGGAGAAGGCGGGCATCTGGGATATCTACCGCCGCGCCGGGTTCATCGTTGATCCGCCCAACTGCTCGATGTGCCTGGGTATCGCCAGCCGCAAGGCGGGCAAGGGCGAGGTCTGGCTCAGCTCGCAGAATCGCAACTTCGAGAATCGCATGGGCGAGGGGTCGCTGGCGTGGCTGGCCAGCGCCGCCACCGTGGCCGCCAGCGCCCTTGGGATGGAGGTCGCCGATCCGCGACCGTTGCTGGCGCGGGTGGATCGCGACCGACTGGCGACGCATCCTCGGGCGCAAGGAGAACCGTCCGCTGCTGGAGATCACAACCGCTGAGCCGACGGTGCACGTTGAGCCGCACGCGGCTGGCGCCAAAGAGTCGCAAGCCAGCAGCCAGGTCGTGCGCGGACATGTGCAGCGCTTCGGCGACTCTGTGGATACCGACGCGATCATTCCCGGCGAGTTCTGCCACCTGACGAAGCTGGAAGACCTGGGCGACAAGGCGTTCTACTACGTCCGGCCAGAGTTCCGCGCGCGGGCGCGTGAGGGCGCGAATATCATCGTCGCGGGCGAGGGATGGGGCAGCGGCTCCTCGCGTGAGATGGCCGTCTGGGCGCTGCAAGGTGTCGGCATTCAGGCGGTTATCGCGAAGAGCTACGCCTTCATCCACAAGCGCAACCTGGTCAATGAGGCGCTGCCCTATCTGGTCGTGACCGACCCCGCCTTCTACTCACTAGCCACCGAGGGGTCGGAGCTTGAGGTGGACCTGGCGCGCGGCATCGTGCGTGATGTCGCCACCGGACGCGAGTTCCAGGCGCTGACGCCCTCGCCGATGATTCAGGCGCTGACGGCGGAGGGTGGGCTGGTCGCGGCGGTGCAGCGCCACGGCAAAGAGGTCTTCTCGGCGCTGACGGCGTGACTGTTTCTTGTCCCCCTCCCAACTCAGGGAGGGGGCATATCCGCGTTTGTGCGATTCAATCGCCAGTGGTGTTTGCGGCAAGGCCGCCCTGCGTGCCTGGCAGCACCTCGTTGTGGCCGATGCCGAGCGTCTTGATCCAGCGTTGCTGCCCAAGGGTCAGCGCGACGAAGAACCCAAGCTCCACCAGCTCGGGATCGGTGAAGTGCGTGTGCAGCCGCTCCCAGAGGGCGTCATCGGCGATAGTGTCGTCCCAGATAATCGCGCTGGTGTAGGTGAGCGCCGCCTTCTCGCGTTCGCTGAACTCGTCGGAATCCTCGAACAGCAGTAGCTTGGCGTACTTCCCTTCAGGAATGCTTCCCGATCCAGACCGGACCGATCGCTGCACCCCTCAATACTCGCACGCGATGGACTGCGAGACGTAGACGCGGCAAAGTTCCTTCAAGTCGTGGTCGAGCACGCCCGTGCGAAATGTCGTCTGCCAGGCCTGCGAGAAGGCGCGGATGACGGCGGGCACGTGCGCGCGGATCGCCTGGCTCTCTGGCCGTGGCGCGCCATGAATGCGAGCATCTTCCAGGTATCCAAGGATTTCGGGGTCGGTGATGGCGGATAGGTCAGCATACGGTATTCTGGGCATCCTGGTGACTCCTCTCTTGTGGTCGGCGGCCCAACACACTCGCTTGCCTGTGTGGATGTATCGTAGTGCGCTCGAATCGGCGCGTCAACCTGTTTCTGTTAGCCAGGAACGGTTCCGCTTGAAACCCGCCGCACTCCTAATAGAAGAGTGATAGAAGAGTGCGGAACGCGCTGTGACGTTTCGGGCGCTTCCTTCGGAGGGAGAGAGGATTTTGGCGACGACAACAACGACAACGACGACGATGGGTATCGAGAATGGGATCGAGAGGAAGCCCCTGCTGCGTGGCTGGTTTCACGCGGTGGCGGCGATTGTCTCGGTGGGGCTGACGGCGGCGCTCTGCTGGCGGAGTCGCGGAGACCCCGCGCGCACGATCTCGCTGGCGATCTTCGGCCTGAGCATGGTCGAACTGTATACGGTGAGCGCGCTCTATCACATTGGCCGCTGGAAGCCGTCGGCGCGCAAAGTCTGGCGGGCGCTCGATCACGCCAACATCTTCGTGCTGATCGCGGGCACCTACACGCCGCTCTGCTTCAACGTGCTGGAAGGGTGGGTGCGCCCGACGCTGCTGACGGTCATCTGGCTCTGCGCCGCCTGCGGTGTGGCGCTGGCAACGCTGACGCTGCGGACGCCGCGCTGGCTGACCGCGACGCTCTACGTCGGCATGGGCTGGGTGGCCGTCTTCGCGCTTCCGGCGTTTGTGCATGCGCTCTCGTGGCCGCCAGTGCTGCTGCTCTTCGGTGGCGGCGTGCTCTACACCATTGGCGCGCTGGTCTATGCGCGGCGCTGGCCCAATCCCTTCCCACGGGTCTTCGGCTTCCATGAGGTCTTCCACCTCTTCGTCATCGCGGGCAGCATTGCTTTCGCGCTCATGATGTGGATCTGGGTCGTCCCGTTTCCGCGTGGCTAACCTCACCTCCAGCCCCTCTCCTACGAGGAGAGGGGAGCCAGAAAGCGTCCTGGGCGCCGCATTTCTCGACTGCGACCCCTCCCTTTTAGGGGGCTGGTGCGCGAGGCGATAGCCTCGGAGCGTGCGATAAGCACGCGCAGCGCCAGCGGCCCGGAGGGCGGGGGTAGGGGGAGAGGTCCGCGTGCGCTCAGTGTAGCGCCGCGCGTAGAGATGATGTATAGTTGGGGCGCTATTATGTCAGCAGTCCGATATGCCCCGGTGTTCGTTGGAGGTTGCCAGCTATGACCATCGCCGCTCAGCAGGGATCACCACAGTTCCCACAGGCTGCCAGTGCCGTCGCCGCCAGCGACCAGACCGCCATGGACAGCGCCATCGCTGAACTCCAGGCGCGGAAAGACGCGTGGGTGGCTACGTCCGTGCCCGAACGTATCGCGCTGATCGACCGGATGATTCATGATGTCGCCGCGATTGCCCCGCGCTGGGTGGACGCCTGTCTGCGCGCCAAAGAGATCGCGCCTGGCACGCCGGGAGTTGGGGAGGAATGGGCCACCGGGCCATACCTGATGCTCAAGCAGTTGCGCCAGTTTCGTACCGCGCTCGACGATATTCGCACGCGCGGCGTCCCGCGCATTCCCGGCCCGGTCAAGACACGGCCAGACGGGCAGATCACCGCGCAGGTCTTTCCGCAGACAACCTATGACAAGCTCTTCTTTGGCGGGTTGACCGCCGAGGTCTGGATGGAGCCAGGCGTGACGCAGGCCGACCTGCCCAAAACACAGGCGATCATCTACGCGGACAAGAACCATCCGGGCAAAGTCGCGCTGGTGCTGGGCGCGGGCAACGTCTCCAGCATCGGGCCACTCGACGCGCTCTATAAGTTGTTCGTCGAAGATCAGGTGGTGCTCTTCAAAACGAATCCCGTCAATGCCTACCTGGGGCCGCTGATTCTCGAAGCGTTCCACACGCTGATCGATCGGAACGTGCTGCGCGTGGTCTATGGCGGCGCGGCGGAGGGCGCGTATCTCTGCGCGCATCCCGGCATCGACGAGATTCACATCACCGGGTCAGACAAGACCTTCGACGCCATTGTCTGGGGTCCGGGCGCGGAGGGCGCGGCGCGCAAGGCAACGGGGCAGCCGCTGTTGAACAAGCACATCACCGGCGAGCTGGGCAATGTCAGCCCGGTCATCGTCGTGCCAGGCCCATGGAGCGCGAGCGATCTCGCCTATCAGGCGGAACACATCGCCAGCATGCTCACCAACAACGCGGGGTTCAACTGCAACGCCACCCGTGTCATCGTCCAGCACGAGGGCTGGGGACAGCGCGAGGCGTTGCTGGCGGGCGTGCGCAGGGTGCTCGGCGGCGTGCCGACCCGCGCTGCCTACTATCCCGGCGCGCGCGACCGCTATGCGGCCTTTAAGGAGGCGCATCCCGAGGCGCGGCAGTTTGGCGCGGCCAGCGGCAGCCAGCTCCCCTGGATGTTGATCGAAGGCGTCGCGCCTGACCAGCAGGACGACATCGTCTTTACCACCGAGGCGTTCTGCGGCCTCTTTGCCGAGACGGCGCTCCCGGCGTCGAGCGTGCCGGAGTATATCGAGCGCGCGGTTGCGTTCGCCAATGACAACATCTGGGGCACGCTCAACGTCACGCTGCTGGTGCATCCCAAGTCGCTGAGCGACCCGGCGATAGCGGCGGCGGTTGAGCAGGCGGTAGCCAATCTGCGCTTTGGCACGGTGGCTGTCAACTATTGGGCGGGCGTAGGCTTCGCCCTTGGCATGACCACCTGGGGCGCGTTCCCTGGCCACCTGCTATCCGATATTCGGTCAGGTACGGGGGTCGTCCACAACGCGCTGATGTTCGACCGCCCACAGAAGTCGGTGATGCGTGGGCCATGGCGGGCGATGCCTGTGCCGCCGTGGTTCGTCACACGCGCGCGCGCCGGACGCGAGGTCTTCCGCCGACTGGCCTACTTCGAGGCGTCGCCCTCGGCGGGCAAAGCTCCGGCGATTGCGCTGGCGGCGCTACGTGGGTAATAGAAGTCCAGTCTCGCCCCCACCCCTACGAGAATGTCGAATGATGCCCCCCTCTCCCACAGGAGAGGGGGGCAGGGGGTGAGGTCCGCTCCTCAGCCGCTTACCGGACAACGAACTACACCTGAGCTATAGGACAAATGGTGTAGCCGTTATGCCCGGTGTTTCGCTGCATGATACGATTGCCTCTGTTCTTATACGGTGTGTTTGACATCGCCTCATTTTTGCCTGATTCAGGAGGCGCATCCCGCACAGAGTGGGACGGAAATATGCGCGTCAGGCAAGCGGTTATTCAGACCGGCCCATGTTACCGCCGGTCTGTGCGTCCGTTCCATACTTGTGAGATGAGTTGTACATCAATTCATCGGGTCAACTAAGGGACGGCGCTGGCATGGGAGGCCGGAAGGTATGCGCCTGTCAACCCGTTCCGAGCCTGGAGCCTCCGCGCAAATGGACGATGTGGCTGAGCAACAACAGCCAGCGTTGGCGAGGGAGCACAAGCGCGTGACCAGCGAGGGGTCTTCAGGAGGATCAGATTGGTCCTTTGAGCGTATTTACGACCAATACAAGACTCCCATTTTCAACTTCATCTTTCATCTCGTGGGCAGCCGTGAGTTGGCCGACGATCTGACGCAGGACACCTTTTTCAAGGTCTATAAGGCGCTCCCGCGGATGGATGCCAATCTGAAACTTTCAGCCTGGATCTATCGGATCGCGACCAACACAGCGTACGATGCCTTGCGACGACGCAAGCTCATTACCTGGACGCAGTTGCCGGATCACGAACACGAACCGGCGGATGTCGAGCGCGCCGACCCACAACAGACCATCGGAACGATCGAGCTGGTGCGGCAAACACTCGAGCAGATGCCCAAACAGTACAGTCTGGCGATACAGTTCTATACGCAGCACGGGCTAAGTTATGCCGAGATCGCCAAAGCGCTGGATATTACCGAGAGTGGCGTCAAGATGTTCCTGTCGCGGGCGCGCCATTCCTTCCGCGAGATTTATCGCGCGCTGGAATCGGGCACGCCCCCCGACCGCCCTCCTCGCCCGCGCAAATAACAGGCGCCAGCCATCCCGCTGGCGCATGGTCGCGCCGAGGGCTAGAGATGACAACGCGTACAAGGGTATCAGCGCCGAACGCTCACTGATAGACGGTGGAATCGTTGTAGAAAAGATGTCAGGTAGAAGCTGTATTGTGCATAAGCCAGTTTAAGAACGTAACCGAAAGCGGCCTGGAATATCCCGGCAACTGTTAAGGTGATAGAGACAGCAATGGATAACGACACGATAGAAATGGACTGCCAGTGGGCAGAGGACGAGTTGAGCGGATACCTCGACGACGTTCTCGATCCGAAATTGCGGCGGCGCGTGGAGGCGCATCTCGCGACCTGCGAGCGGTGCCAGACGATTCTGGCGGATTATCGTCGCGCCGACGAGTTGGTGCGCGACCTGCCATTTATCGAGCCGCCGTCCGATATGCGCGACCGCTTCTTCAACTCGCCGCGTTATCTCAAGTTGGCCAGGGAGCGCGCTCACCAGCGCAGTTTCGTCACGCCACTGACGGCGGCGCTCGTTGCGGCGGCGGTGCTGGTGATTGCTCTGGGGGGCGCGCTGCTGGTTCGGCAGGGCATCGCTGGTTCGCAGACGGCGGGCAAGCAGGGTACCACGACGACCATCGGGAACAATGGCGGTGGCGCGCCGCTGGCCGCTGGCTCCCGATTGATCTATGAGCGCGGTGGGGCGCTGTGGAGCGCGCCGGAAAGTGGCGCGGGTCTTCCGGCGCAATTGACCCCGGCTGGAACTCAGGTGGCGGGGTGGAGTGTCTCGCCCAATGGCCACATGGTCATCTATATCAATGCCAGCACTGGCGCGCTTCATAGCATCCGCGCCGACGGGCTAGACGACACCGCGATTGGCGCCGTCACTGGCGGCAAAGCGCCCTCCGCCGACTTCTGGACAACGCCCGCCGGAGCAGCCATCGCGCATAGTGTCGCATGGTCTCCGGATAACACACGAGTCGCCTATCTGGCGCAGAGCGCTGATGGCGCCACAACCCTGCACGTCATGAATGCGGCGGGATCGGCGGATACGGCGGTGAATTCCTCCGACGCTGGGCTGATCGGTCACCTGCTCTGGAGCGCGGATAGTGTCTATATCGCCTATACGTCCGCCACACAGGCGGGCGCGCAGAGCGTCTGGGTCTACAACGTGACTACGGGGCACGCCCGCTCCTTGGCGTCGCAGAGCGATGCTGACGACTCCGCCGCGGTGGTGGGGCGGCTTGCATGGCTACCGTCGAGCGCTTCAGCCTCAGCTACAGTCACCTGGTCCGCGAGCGATGCTGGTAAGGTAATCGGTGTCTTCCGCGCCGCGGCGGACTCGAGCGGCGCCGCGCTTCGGCTGACCCATGCGGGTAGTTCTTATGCCACTGCCGATGTGTCGTCATCGGGCGCGTGGTTGCTGGCGAATGGCGCAACGTTGTGGGAGATTGCCGCTAACCAGACGAGTCCCCATGTGGTAGCCGCGCTGGTCAACCAGGTCACGCAGATTCACTGGTCGCCTTCGGCGACGATGGCCGCGCTGGTCTCAGGTGACACGCTGATTGTCGTGACCCCAGGGCAGACGCCGGTTGTGGTGGCGCACGGCCTGACGGCGCACAGCCAGGTGGCATGGTCGCCCAGGAGCGACGCGCTGGCGTGGCAGTCGGGTCAGACGGTGATGAGCGCGCGCGTGCAAAATGGCGCGGCAGGCGATGCGAAGACGGTAGCCGCGAACGCCAACGCGAATGCGCTGGTTTGGGCGCCTGACGGCCAGAGTCTCGCGGTGCGGTCTTCTACCGGTCTGTTGCTGGTCACGGCGGATGGCGCGCACATTCGCGCGAGTGACAACAGTGCGGCGGGCGACGGTCAGTTTGCCTGGTCGGTTGCCGGGTAACACTCGTTTGTCCGGGGTCGCCCTGCACTCTCCCCCTAACCCCGCCCTTCGGGCCGCTGCCGCTTCGCGCGACAGCCCCCTAAAAGGGAGGGGGAACCAGAGTGAACGAAATCGCCGGTGATACCCCATGCTGTATGTGCCAGGCTCATCACTACGAGAACGGTCTGCTATCCCCCGACCGTTCGACCAGGGTTCTTGTTACCATTGATATAGTCTGCTTGTTTTGGCCGCCATATGCGATGATTTCCGGGCCGGTGGAACATACGTTCTGGTAACGTTTTACTGACTGCTAGCCCAAGCGGGCTAGCCCCATCTCCGTGCAGGCATCCCCAAGTACGTACACGAGTTCATGCGCTCCTGGCTGCCGTGTTTCCGGGGAAACAAGGGGGCGATACGAAGTCGCTTGACATACTGTGCTGGCAGCTAGCCCAAACGTCCCCTTGTATAGGGCAGTATATGGCGTTATGCTTCTTTCGCTGCTTGTCAAGCTGGCTCCGGGGATCTCTCGCGCGTATGGATCGCGCATAGCCCGCAGTTCTGGCTTTCTCTGGCACGGAGGTAGGATTATCATGGCACAAGCCGCCGAAAGGACGACGCCCGCGCAGAGTACATCACCAGAAGTTCAGGTGGATACGATGAGTGCAGTCCTGGCGCAGCAAGGGGCGCTTGACCGCGAGAAGGTGCTGCCACTGCCGGGCTGGCTGGTGAAGGTGTACTTCATCTTCCCGGTCATCCTCTACATCCCAGATGCCATCTTCAACTACTATGTGTACTCTGATGGCTGGAATACCGCCACCGCCAGCCCGCTGGTGCAGGTGGGCAAAGTGGCGCTGGTCTCGTTCCTCTCGATTGGCGTCGTTGGCATGGCATACCTCCTCTCGGTGCTGGCGCCGTGGCACTGGGGTCAGGGGCATCGCATCCAGGCGTTCTTCTGCGCGCTGGGCGTCATTGTGGCGACGGCCATCACGACCTGGAACAGCCTGGCCTATCGCAGTGGCAGCTTCGTCGAGTTCAAGACCGATCAGTGGGCCTACAATATCTGGCCAGACCTTAAGGCCAATCATGTCAGCATCACGATGATTCTGGTCTCGATTGCGCCGCCGTTCTGGGGTCTCTTCTGGGCGATTGTCCAGCCGACCGAGACGGGCCGCAGCCTGCGTCAGTTGCAGGAGTCCCACGCTGAGCGGCTCATGCGCGTGCAGCATGAGGCTGAGGTGAAGGGGCTCAAGGCCGAGGCGAACGCCAAGGTACGCGAGGCGCAGTTGCGTGGCATGGCCCGTACGGCTGCCGCCGCGCGCGATCAGGCCGCGGAGGTCTTGCGGCGCAAAAAGCCAGGTGAGGGCGAGACGGGCGAACAGCCCGCGATTCCTCAGAACGCGCAGCAGACAGCTTCACAGTCTTACGATGCGAACGACTCGGGCGAGCATCCCGCGCCCCATAAGATTGTCAATTTGCCGACAGTTAGCGCGCGTGAGTCGGGACATGGCCGCACCGCCTCGTTCATGAACAGTGTCGCGCCCGCTGGCCCATCCATGCACATGGAGCCTGCCGGTGGCTCGTCATTCCCGTCGCAGTCAGCGCTCTTCGCCGATAGCGATGCCAGCGGTATGCCTGCCAGCGATACCTCCGGCAATTCGTGGACACGCCGCCCGCTGACCCTGGCAGGCGATCTGCTGGAAGCCGACATCACCGATAACGACGCGATGACCGGCACAACTGGCCCACGCCAGGCGGTTCGCCGCTCGCCGTACGAATCGGGCACGCTGATGCGCAGCATGAACGAGGTTCCCGCGGCATATGCCCGCGCCTACGACGAGGCGATGAGCGAGCTGAATCCGACCGGCGCCAAGAAGTCTGTCTCCGCGGCGGCGCTGAACAAGCGGATAGCTGAGAAGCTCAACATCGACGAGGCGCATGCGAAGGCTGTTGTCACACGGGTGCGCGATTCGCGCCGCACGTCGCGTAATTAAAGTGCGTTGCGGATGCTCAGGGCATCCATCTCACCTCTATCGAGCACAGTGGGGCTGGCCAGCACGGTCGGCCCCATTGTTGTGTTGTAGCAAGGGACACCAGTACCAGATATATCCTCAACCGCGAGCGCTTCTGCTATGCTGTGAGGAAAAGGTGAATTTCGGTAGAAATGCGTAGCACGCGCAATTGGGCGAAATTGTGTTACAGGGTTGTCCGCCGGAAGCCCAAAGGCCCCGGCGAATCGGGTACATCAGCCCATTCGCCGTAGCGTTTACGCTACGACTTGTTCGCTCGCGAACCCAGGTGGATGTCGTATCACATGATCGTACGAGATTGGTGAGGGGGCAGGGATACATGTGGCTGGCAGCGCAACAGTCTGATTCCTCTGATTCCCGGCAAAACACATCAAGGCGCATCGTGGCGCGCGTGGCGCGGTCGCTCGCGTTGGCGTTGGTCGGCGGCGCTCTGCTGATGGTGGCTTTCACGGCGCGCCAGGCAACCCAGGGCGACGTCTTGTCAGCGCTGGCATGTGGGCTGGGCAATCCGCAGACGATGCTGGCGAATAAGATCCCCGCGCTGCTGTATCCAGTGACGCCCAATATGCCTCAAAACGCGCCTCAGGGCGTCTTCCCGTTGGACTATGCGGTGAATACCACTATTCCCTTCACTGAGGATTTGAGCAGGGTGCCGGGCGCGCCGAAACTCAGCAGTTTTAAGTGGCGCTGGAACTTCGGGGATGGCACTGGTGATATCTTTACTGAAAGCCCTTCACACACCTTCACCAAGACCGGCACCTTCTATGTTGGCTCATGGATATGGGATACCACGACCGGCCAGTGGGATAGTTTCGATAGTGCGCAGATTCATATCATCTCCAGTATCGTGACCAATCAACCCGTGGCGAAGGCTGCCTCCGATATGGCGGTGACGGCTATTGGCCAATCGGTGACATTTGATGCCGCTGGCTCTCACGCCAGTGATGGCTCGCAACTGAAATATTTCTGGAACTTCAACGACGGCACGACCGCGACCACCGCGCATGTCGTGCATCAGTTTCCGCTCAACGGCTCGACATTCGCCGCGTTAGTCGTGACCGATGCGCGCGGGGCCCAGAGCATGGCGACTGTGAATATTACGATTCAGACGCAGGCGCCCACCGCCTCGCTATCTGCCAGCGACCTGGAAGTGGACGCGGGGAGCGCGGTCAGCTTCGATGCCAGCCAGTCGGCGCCGCCACAGGGCGTGGATGGCGATGCTATCGCGAAATATGTCTGGAATTTTGGCGACGGTACCGTCTCTCAGACGACAGAGACAGCCACGACCTCACACACCTACCAGAAAGCTGGCTCGTACAAGGTCGCGCTCACGGTCTACGATAAGCCGGGCGCGCAGGCCACGACGACGCTGACGGTCAAGGTGCTGGGCGCGGCGAGTGGCGGTCTCAGTCCGCTGGTTATCATCGGCGGCATCGCGCTGCTGGTTGGCCTGGGGATCGGCGGCTATGCGTTCTGGCAGCAGCGGCGGCGCGCCGAGATGGTACGCCGCTATCAGGAGGCGCAGGCGCTCGCGCGAGCTCGCCGTGGGCCGCGTGGGCCGCGTGCGCCGAATGGTGGCTACGGCAATTCCGGCTCCTATGGCAATGGCCGCCAGCCCGCGATGCGTGGTGGCCCACCGCAACGCTATGACCAGCCGCCAGGGCCGAGTCAGCCAGGACATTCCGGGCCGGGGCAGCGCCGCCCGCCCTCTTCGTCCGGAGGACGTCCACCGCGCCAGTCTGGCCGCGACGAGTGGTAGCGACGGTCGTATCGACGGGTGGCGCGCCGCGGGATGATGTACTTTTACAATTTACGACGGACACAGGCATTGCAATGGGGCGCGCAGGCTGGAGCCTGCCAGCGCATGGGCCTGGGAGGCGGGAAATTCGCCGTAGCATTCATGCTACGGCCTGCCTCGCCCACCACGACGTGCGGTGTTCGGCGTAAATTGTAAAACTGCATAAACCGCGCCTGAATGGCCTGCGGCCACCAAGTCCGCCTGCGCGAACTCCCCAGGCACTGCTCCATTGCGTACCGATGGTGAGCGGATCGCTGGGACCCGCGACCGCGGGTTTCGTGGCGGAGCGTGCGCAGCAGGCGAGGCCGCTCAGGCGCGGTTTATGTCGTTTTAGGATTTGTGACGGACACGAGCATTGCGGTGAGGTGAGCAGGCCGTAGCGTTCACGCTACGGCGCATGCGAGGGCGGGGCAATTCGCTGGAGCCTTCAGGCTCCGGCACGCACCCCTCAGCAGACCGCTGGCCGGAGATTTGTCCCTCCTATTTTCTAAAACTACATTAACCGCCCGCGCTCCCATGCACCTGTGTGCTGCGTGTGTAGCACATGGACTCGGCGGACTGATGGTACACTGATAATGAAGAGATGCTGTAGCGCCAAGTGAGGAATAGAGCGTACATGACAGATGCGACATCGGGGCCGGATAACGCTTCGGAAGATGATTCATCAGGACAGGAATTGATCCTCGAAGTTGCCTGCAATGTTGCCAACACCCTTGAGCAGGCCGTTGGGCTTGGCGAGGAAGACTTGCTGCGGGTGGCGCTGCTCACACTGGAACGTGTGCGGGTGTCGGAGTCGGTTGAGATCAGTGTGCTGGTGACGGATGATGAAGGGCTGCACGAGTTGAACCGCGACTTTCGCGGGAAGGATGAGACGACCGATGTGCTGTCGTTCCCGCTGCTCGCCGCGCCGCTGGTGGAGGCTCCCGCCGACGAGCTTTGGCAGCCGGACGAAGATGATAATGGGGATGATGCGGCCCAGGTAGAGCAATGGCCCGACAGCGCCGACCACGGATCCGCTGGCCTCATGGATTCCGACGACGATGAAGAGAGCGATACCACGACGACGGCGGCAGGCGACGGGGATGGCGATGCGGCGACGACGACGACTATGACGATGGGCCAATGCATCTTGGGGACATTGCGATATCACGAGATGCTGTGGTGCGCCAGGCGGCGGCGGCTGGCCACAGCGTTCCCTGGGAGTGCGCCTATCTGTTTGCGCATGGGCTGCTACATTTGATGGGATACGACGACTCAACCGACGCTGGCTATCGCGCGATGGTTGCGCACCAGGAGGCCGTGCTGACCGAGGCGCATATCACCCGCTGACGGCGCTATGGCGATGTGACGATATGACGCGACGCTAGCAGACATTCCGAAATACTTCAAGGCAGAAACTGGCATATGCACAATACCTTTAGCGGAAACACCCCGCCATCACCAACTCAATTTCCTGATTCGGCGCATGTTGACCCCAGCTCAACAGAGCGCGCGGCTTTTCTGCGCAGCTTTGTCTACGCCGCCCACGGCCTCGTCTACGCCATCCGTACCCAGCGCAACGCGCGCGTCCATGCCATCATCGGCGCGGGAGCGATTGTCCTGGGGCTGGTGCTGCACATCTCTCCGGTCGAGTTCGCGATGATCTTCGTCGCCATTACGCTCGTCTTCATCGCGGAGATGTTCAATACGGTCGCCGAGGCGTGTGTCGATCTGGTGACGCGCGAATATCACCCACTCGCCAAAATCGCCAAGGATGTCGCGGCGGGGGCTGTGCTGCTGAATGCGATCCTCTCGGTGGTGATTGGCCTGCTGGTCTTCGGGCCGCACCTGCTCGCGCTCTTCTTCGGCGTGCATGGTCGCTAATGGTCGCATCATCGACGAATGACACAGGAATGCGCGTGGGCAGCGTGCGCGCACTCTGGCGCTACCCCGTCAAGTCCATGCGGGGCGAGCGACTGACTCAGGCATCGGTGAGTGTACGCGGCATCGCGCATGATCGTGGCTATGCGCTGCTCGACCAGGAGACCGGGAAAATCGCGAGCGCCAAGCGTCCCCGCATGTGGGGGCGCCTGCTCCAATGTCAGGCGTGGTTCGTCACGATGGATGGAGTGGCGCGCATTGCGCTGCCCGATGGGCGCGAGCTGCTGACAAGCCAGGACGATGCCGACGGGCTACTATCGGCGCTGACGGAGCGGCCAGTTCATATGACGCGAACACCGCCAGAGTCACCGGAGATCGAGCGCTACTGGCCGGATGTCGATGGCCTCCAGTTGCGCGATATGGTGACGTCGGGGCGGATCGGGCAGGGTGCGCCTCAGGGCACGTTTTTCGACTACGCGCCACTCCATCTGATGACGACCGCCACACTCGATCATCTGCAAGCGCTCTATCCGCGCGGCCAGGTGGATCCGCGCCGCTTCCGGCCCAATCTGGTGATCGAGACGCCCGATGACATACAGGGCTTCGCGGAGAACGAGTGGGTCGGGCGAACTTTTCAGATTGGCGCCGAGGTGCGTCTGCGCATAACCAATCCATCGCCGCGATGTGTCGTGCCAACCCTCCCGCAGAGCGAGCTGGCAGAAGATATTGGAATATTGCGCGCAGTGGCGCAACACAATCGACCGCCTGTGCCCACGCTCGATGGCGCGCGGTTGCCCTGCCTGGGAGTCTACGCCTCCATTGAGCGTGGCGGTGTCATCCGCTCGGGCGACGCCGTGGTGGAAATCAGCTACGAGCAATAGCCGGG
Organism: uncultured Chloroflexia bacterium; assembly: GCA_963718915.1. Lineage (GTDB taxonomy): Bacteria > Chloroflexota > Ktedonobacteria > Ktedonobacterales > JADMIN01 > DAHUXT01. The sequence continues at coordinate 507,196 of CAVRAI010000003.1, forward strand.
CAGATCCGTCTATTCGCTGCGGCCTTCAGGCTACGGCGCTTACGACTCAGCTGGCGGCAGCGCATATTCGCCACGATACTCTGGCGGCAGTAGCTCGGCGATATGATACATGATGAGGTCGGTGTTGCGCGCCAGATCGTCGCGGGTGCGGCGCGGGCCGCTGGCCTCCAGGTGGAATGGCTTGCCATAGGTGACCGTGACCTGCGGACGGAATCGCTTGAAGACATTCTCAGTGCCTGAGATCGCCACGGGGACAATCGGCGCGCCAGTGCGGAGCGCGATCAGCGAGGTACCAGGGTGCGCCTGGATCAGCTGGCCGCCGCTGCGATGGCCCTCCGGGAAGATGACCAGGATCTTCCCCTGCGCGAGCAGCCGCTCGGAGATACGCAGCGATTCGCGGTCGCCCTCGCCGCGTCGCACCGGAAACGCGCCCAGCAGCCGCATGATGCCGCCGAGCACTGGTTGCCCGAATAACTCGATCTTGGCCATATAGTGCGCGGCGCGCGGTACCTTGATGGAGGCCAGCGGAATATCAACCCATGCGATATGGTTCTGCGCCATGATGACAGGGCCGCTTGTGGGGACATTTTCGAGACCGACGATGCGCAGGCTGGCAAGCAATGGAATGACTAGCCTTACGACAAGCTTTGCGAAGGCGTAGAAGCCCTTTGATTCCTGGCCGACGCGATCTTCTGGCGGCGCTGAGTTCGATGATAGTGATGGTTGCGAAGGCTGGGACGGCTGCGAGGGTTGCGACGAAGACGCTGGTGGATTGGCGCTCATCATGATGAAACCTCCCGCTCGGCGAGATCGTGGAGCAGGGTCAGAATTCGGGCGACGGTTTCATCAGCCGTCAACATATCATTGTTAATCGTGTAGGCGTCTGGCGCGGGCTGCATCTGCTTCTGGTCTTTGCCATCCCGGCGTGCGATTTCCTCGCGCACCTCGTCGAGCGTCGGCGCTTTTTCGCCCATGCTGGCCACCAGATCGCCGTGACGTCGTTGCGCGCGCTGCTCCAGCGAGGTGGTCAGCCAGATTTTGAGATCCGCGTCTGGCAGCACCACTGTGCCAATGTCGCGCCCAACCATCACCACCGTCTGATCGTCGGCCATCGCGCGCTGGAGGATCCTCAGCGCGTCCCGCACGCTGGGGTGGCTCGAAACCCGTGAGACGTTCGTCTCCACCTCTGGCGTGCGCAGTGCTGGTGTGATATCAGTGTTCCCGGCGAGGACGGTATACTGGCGTCCGTCGCGGATCGTCGGCGTCACGATGCGGATGTTGCTCGATTCCGCCAGCGCGGTGAGCCGTGCGCTCTCGTCGGGATCGATGTGTTCGGCGACGGCCAGTACCGTGAGCGCGCGGTAGAATGCGCCCGAGTCCACATACAGGCATCCCAGGGAGAGGGCAACGCGCTCGCCGATGGTGCTTTTGCCCACGCCAGCTGGGCCGTCAATCGCTATTTGCGGGTGCTCGCGCATGGTATGATGCAGCCTCCGCTTCGCACAAGGGGAACGCGGGCAAGACACCCGCACGACCTATGGCACGCACAGTGCGTGTAGCGCGCCGGGGGCATTATACCAGCCAAATCAGATGGCCGCAAAGCACTCTCTGGCGTACAACTCTCTCAGGGTGTACGATACACTGCGACGAGACAGGGGAGAGCATCGTAGAGACCACGTAGGGCGTATGAGCCATACGGTGTTGTGAAGATACCGAGCCGCCTGACTCTGTCGGCGCAAACAACGCAAAGAACCCAAAGAACCCAAAGAGCCGCAGCGCAACGAGCGAGGCGGCGGAACGTTGGAGGAGGTTGCCGATGAATCCACGCGATTTGTTCTTCCGTGGAGGCCTCCGGCGTGACGAAGATGCTGGGCGGCCGGGGCAGAAAGCTCAGCCATCCACATCGTGTGATGGCACGAACGATAACGATGATGTCGCCAGTGAGCGCCAGTGGATTGCCTACGCCCAAAAGGGTGACCAGGAGGCGTTTGCGGTGCTGGTGAATCTCCACCAGCGACAGGTCTACCAGCTGGCGATGCGGATGCTGCGCGATGAAGACGAGGCAAGCGAGGCGACCCAGGAGGTGTTTCTCGCGGCCTGGCAGCATCTCCATTCGTTCCGGGGCGATGCGCGGCTGGCGACGTGGCTGTATCGCATTACCTACAACCACTGCCTCAAAGTGGCGGAGAGCCGCCGCCGCGATAACGAGGCGCGTCAGGCGCTGGTCGCGGCCTCGCGCGCGGGGCAGCCCGCGAGCCAGTTGAGCGCTTCGCTGGCGCTGGCCGCCGAGCGTGACGTGCAGGCAACGGTGCGCCAGCAGATCGAGCAACTGCCTAATAAATATAAGCGGGCGCTGGTCCTGCGTCATCTTCAGGATCTCAGCTATGAAGAGATGGCTGACGTGATGCGCGTTCCTATAGGAACAGTCAAGACGCAGTTATTTCGCGCGCGGATATTGCTCAAGGAGCGTCTCGATGCGCTGGAACGCGCGCGGGCGGAAGGTGTGGCGCGCGCCGGGGAACTGCGCGCCGGATTTGAGGCGAATCTGCGAACGGTGCTGGATCAACGTCTGGACTACGCGGGCAACGGCAAAGGAGACGGCCAGTCAACTGCCCTATAGCTGAGGCTATGAGGCTTGCAACTACGGAGGTTCACCGTGTCGCCATCAGGAGTGCTACTTCCCGCACTTCCCTACCCGGTTCGCATCGGGAGGTCGGCTGACAACCAGAGTGGGGCTGTCCGACCCGTCTACGTGCAAGCGGCACCCACTATACTCCCGGCTCCTAACCGAAGCCAGGAGCTTGCCGCTCGATGTCACCATCCTAAGCACGACGCTCGCGTTTCCGCGTGATAGATGCACTATACTCCGGAAAGGAGGCGGCCATTTCTCCCTGGGATAGAAGTCCGGGGTCTTCTGGTCAAAGAAAGATGAACTGCTCACAATATGCGGACTGGCTCCAACTTTCGGTGGATGGGCGGCTAGATGCCAACCGACAACGTAGCCTGGAGGCTCATCTGGCGGTGTGCGCGGCGTGCCGACATGACTATGTGTTGCTCGAAGAGGTACGCGATGCGCTGGCTATGCCCGTCGTCGTAGATGTTGACTTGAGTGACGCCATTCGCCAGCGTGTCGCCCAGTATGAGCAGGTGATGGTTGCTCGCCGCGAGCGGCTCCGTGCGTTTCGCCGCGATCTCATGAGGAACAGCGCGATCGTCGTGGTCCTCCTGATGCTGATGGTGGCGTTCCTGCAGCCAGGGCTCTGGCATTCGGCGACCGATTCGGTGCAGCGCACCTGGCCGCAGGTGCTGACACTGGCTATGTCGCCTGGCCCATATTCCATCGCCTGGGCCATCTGGGCGGCGGCGGGGCTGGTGGCGCTGGGCCTGTTCATCTGGCTGCGGCGCACCGAGACGCTGACGACCTGGCGGCGCGCGCTGGAAGAGCGGATCTCGCAAATCCGTTAGCCACGCCTGGTGGTAGCGTTCTGGCAACGGAGGTCGCACAGCGGTTGAGGCGGTCGCACGGAGGCGTGGAGGCGTGGAGGCGTGATTCATCCCTGGGCAGCCACGTCCTCCCGCCGCCACCGAGCCGGAACTTCGGATGTCGTACTCGGATGTCGTACATAGAATGCTGAAGACTTGTAATGCTGGAATGCTTGTGACCGCAAGAGGAGAAAACGTTTGAGATCCGAGCCAGCACCGTCGGGAGGAAGCGCGGGACCAGTACGCCTGCCATCGTGGGCCTATGCCGCTGTGACGGTGGCCTCGCTGCTGATTGGCGTTACGGCGGTGGTTCGCGGGACGAGCGCCATTGTGGTTGCCGAGGATAGTGACCTTACGAACTTCTTCTTCAAATCCGCGAACTACATCCTTCAGGGCGAGCCCTGGCAAATCTATGCCGCGCGTGGCAGTGGTCTCACCTCAACCTATCCCAACTTTAACCCGCCACTGAGCATGTTCCTGATCGCGCCGCTGCTCTCGCTCGCCCATGCGCTCCATGCGGTCAGCTATGGCGCGCAGATAACGGTTGTCTCGCTCCCCTTCGTCGTACTGGTACCGCTGCTGGCCTATATCACCGCGCGTGTCCTTCGCTGGCTCTACCCGGAAATCCCCGAGACACAGCTATTCTTGGCATATATGCTCATCGCGCTCTCGCCGCTGGCGTGGCAATCGCTGACACCGTGGTACCATCTGGAACAGCCGTTGATGCTCTGCCTGCTGGTGCTGGCGATTGCATCTCTACAGGGGCGGCGTGAGGGACTGGCTGGTCTGCTGGCGGGGCTGGCGTTCCTGACACGCACGACGGCGCTGATGCCGCTGGTCGCGCTGGGGGTATTATTGCTGGTGGCGCGCGAGTGGCGCGGACTCTTACGCTTCGGTGGTGTTGCCGCGACGGTGAGTTTTGTCGGCCTGCTGCCATTCTTTCTCTTCGATCCGCATGACACCCTCTATTCGCTCGTCAGCTGGCGCGGTAGCTCGCAGATTGGTGGCAACTCCATCTGGAGCATCTTCGCCTATTCAGGCGACGACAGCTCAATTCGCTACCTAATCAACGGGGTCGCCGAGCGGCTCGATATGTATAGTGTGCTGCTGTTCATTGTTATTGTGGCGTTCGTGGCGGCGCGACGGCGTGGCATCTCCGCCTATGGAACGGATGCCTGGGCGGTGGTCGCGATTGCCTGCCTCGCGACGCCGATGCTCTCCAAGACGGTCTGGCCGTACTATTATCTGGAACCATTTGTGCCGCTGCTGATCTGGGAATACGCGACGATGTACAACCGGCGTGGCGGTGTCTGGCGCTGGCCGGTCCTCTCGATTGGCTTCCTCTGTGTCGCCGCGACCCTTTCGCAATTCATCGGTCTGCGTAGCGTCGGCTACCTCGACCGTGTCAGTGTGGGACTGCTGGGGTTCGGCGCGATGCTGGCCTTCGCGTACTTCATCTGGATGCGACTGGGCGCGCGCAAACTCGATGCATCCGCCGCGGCAGGCAGTGAGCCAGCCCGCAAGCAGTGGCGCCTTGGGCAGGGGAGTCTGTTCGAGCCAACCGCCGCGCCCGTCTCGCCCGTCTCGCCCGTCTCGCCAGCATCCATCGCTCCGCAGCCCACGCCAGGTGGATCAGCGTATGCGCCGCCAATGGTTGCGCCCGCGAACCCGATTCCACCGATCCCGCCAGCGCAGCGCGCGCCAGCGCCAGCGCCAAAGCCCCAGCAGCAACCGCCATCGCCATCGCAATCGCAATCGCCCCAGCAATCGCCCCAGCAGCAACGTCCGCCCGCGGCGCCGCTCTGGCCGCCTGATCCGGTGGAGCGGCCAACGCCGTCGGCCAATGGTGGAGAAGGCGCCTGGCCTGATCTGTGGGCCGATGACAAGCGCCCACCTAGGCAGTAACCCAGGCAGTAACCGCGATGCGCGCGGCGGAGGTGAAGGCAGCGTGAGCAACGTGAGCGAGACGACTCGCGCGCGGGAGGAGGGCACGCGGCCAGCGATCACACAACGATGGAGAGCGTTCTGGCGAACGCCGGGGGTGCGCGGGTTGCTCGGCGCTGGCGTGGCGCTCGAAGCATTTCTGCTGGCGCTCTGGGCGGTTATCCCGGCGGCAAGCGTCTCGCTGAGTGTCTCGCCGCTTGCGCGCGTCTGGCCCTGGCTGCTGGCCCCGGCTCACCTGATCCTCGGCGAGACGCTCGCCGCCACAAGCCTGCCTCCGGGGCGCGGGTTACTGGCGCTCTTCGCGCTCGGACTCTTGCTGGTCGGGGCGAGCTGCGCATCGGTCTATGCGATTCGCGTCGCGCCGGAGGTGCAGCTGAGCCGACGGGCAATGTTCGCACTGGCGCTGGGCGGCGCCGTCGTCTTCGGGCTGACGCTGGTTCTGCTGCCGTCGCTGCCGTCTGATGATATCTTCAGCTACATCCTCTATGGCCGTATCAGCGCGGTGCATGGCGCCAACCCGCTGATCTCCACACCGGCTGATTTCGCGAACGACCCTTTTCTCTCGCTGGTCTTCTGGCGCGATGTGCGCTCGGTCTATGGCCCCGTCTGGCTGCTCCTCTCCGCGGGAATCTCATGGCTGGCGCAGGGTTTGGGGGGCAGCCTGGCGCTCTATGTCGCGCTCTTCAAACTGCTCGGCTTCGCGGCGCACCTGACCAATGCCTGGCTCATCTGGCGAATTCTGGGCCGCCTCGCGCCCGACCGCCAGCTTCAGGGCACGCTGCTCTATGCCTGGAATCCCCTCTGCCTCCTGGAGTTTTGCGCCAGCGGCCATAACGACGCCGTCATGCTCACACTGCTCCTGCTGGCGGTCTACTGGCTGCTGATCGACTGGGAGCTGGCGGCGCTGGTGGCGTTCGGCCTCTCGATCTCGGTCAAATACGTGCCGGTGGTGTTAGTCCCGTTCTATCTGGCGCTGGTCGTGCGGCGGATGCGCGGTGGGGGAGCATCCTGGCGGCAGGTGGGTCTGGGCGTGGCGTGGCGTGGCGGTGTCGTCGCGCTGGTGATCGCGCTGACCGCGCTGCCATTCTGGGCGGGACCGGCCACGCTGGGTTCCTTGCTGCTCTCGCCTCCGGCCCAGCAGCTTGGCAACTCCCCCATCGAGGCGATCTCGTGGCCGCTGCGGGCGCTGGCGCAGGCAGTGGGCTTCTCACCTGATGCCGCCAGAAACCTCGTGGATACTGGCCTGAAGGCAGCGGGATTGCTGATCTTCGCCGTGCTCTGGCTCTGGGAGTTCCGCCGCGTGCGCGACCTGGCGGGCATGCTCGACGCCTGGGGCTGGACGCTGCTCTGGTATGTGCTGATTGCCAGCGGCTGGTTCTGGCCGTGGTATGTGACGTGGGGCGTGGCGGTCGTCGCGCTGACGCCATGGCGGCTGCTGGCGCGCGTGACGGTTCTGCTCTCGGCGGGCGTGCTGACGCTCTACACCTTTCAGTCGCTCTATGCGCTTGGTATCTATGGCTATCGCTCGCTGGTCGCGTTTGGCCCAGCGCTGGTGGCGCTGGCGCTGGTATTTGCCCGGCGCGTGGGCTGGCTGCGCTGGCCGCGTGAGGACAGGCGCGAGGACAGGCAGGAGAAGAAAACCCAGGCGGGAGATTGACAGAATACTGCCAGAAACAGTACCTTCCGGCGGAATTGCGCCAGAGACGGAAAATTGGATGCAAAAACCGTTGACATCCCCTTCCGGTTGTGGCATACTCACTTTTGCCGCTTCGAGCGAGGCGTCGCTGCACGCGCAGGCGTGAGACGTTTTTCATTCGAGTAGTACTTCGGAACCGGTTGTCATGTATGAGTGACGGATGTCTTCGACAAGCCGTTTGAGCATGAGGAACCGACCGCTCCCCAGAGACACAAACACTTCAAGTGAATGAACATTGCCTTCTGGGTTGTCGCGTGAATTACCCTCTTGACAGTACCATACGGTCTGTGATAATCTAAGGGGGTGTCGCGCGAAAGGTGCGGCGATGCACTGATGAGTAGCGATTAGGGATCGTTACTGGCCAGGCACCTTGACAACTGAAGAGTGAGAAGCAGCAGCACAATGAGGTTGTTTCTGGTTCGGTGGTGAGAGCCATTGGGCTGGAGAGAGCGTCACTTTGTGAGCGTAGCGTCATGTCATAACTTTGAGTCGTGCAAACGACGCATATACCGGTAGGGTGCGTGAGTGAGGAAAAGGCGGCGGAGGCCCGAGTGGTTTCTGTCGTGGAATAGCACAAGCGAACTTTTACTTGGATGGCGAGTTTGATCCTGGCTCAGGACAAACGCTGGCGGCGTGCCTAACACATGCAAGTCGAACGGGGTGGTTTTCTTCGGAGAGGCACTCAGTGGCGGACGGGTGAGTAACACGTGGATAACCTGCCTAGGTGTGGGGGATAGCCTTCAGAAATGAGGGATAATACCGCATACGTTCGTGTTTCTGGGGGACTGGAGACGCGAAGGAAGTTTGGGGGAGGCAAGGCCCTCCAGGCGCACGTAGAGGGGTCCGCGGCCGATTAGCTAGTTGGTGAGGTAAGAGCTTACCAAGGCGACGATCGGTAGCTGGTCTGAGAGGATGGTCAGCCACACTGGGATTGAGAACGGCCCAGACTCCTACGGGGGGCAGCAGTGAGGGATCTTCGGCAATGGGGGCAACCCTGACCGAGCAACGCCGCGTGCGGGAAGACGCTTTTCGGAGTGTAAACCGCTTTTCTGGGGGACGAGGGAGTACGGACGGTACCCCAGGAAGAAGTCTCGGCTAACTACGTGCCAGCAGCCGCGGTAATACGTAGGAGACGAGCGTTGTCCGGAGTTACTGGGCGTAAAGGGTGCGCAGGTGGTCGCGCGCGTGGGGGGTGAAATCGCCCGGCTTAACTGGGCGGGGGCCTTCCAGACGGCGTGACTTGAGCAGCGGAGGGGGACGTGGAATTCCGGGTGGAGCGGTGAAATGCGTAGAGATCCGGAGGAACACCGACGGCGCAGGCAGCGTCCTGGCCGCTTGCTGACACTGAGGCACGAAAGCTGGGGGAGCAAACAGGATTAGATACCCTGGTAGTCCCAGCCGTAAACGATGTCCACCAGGTGCTGGGCGGATCGACCCGTTCAGTGCCGCAGCTTACGTGATGAGTGGACCGCCTGGGGAGTACGGCCGCAAGGTTGAAACTCAAAGGAATTGACGGGGGCCCGCACAAGCAGCGGAGTGTGTGGTTTAATTCGATGCGACGCGAAGAACCTTACCTGGGCTTGACATGCGGTTGCACCAGGGGTAACGCCCTGTCCCCTTCGGGGGCGATCGCACAGGTGCTGCATGGCTGTCGTCAGCTCGTGCCGTGAGGTGTTGGGTTAAGTCCCCTAACGAGCGCAACCCTCGGGGTCCGTTACATGTTCTCGGGCCCGACTGCCGCGCGCAACGCGGAGGAAGGTGGGGATGACGTCAAGTCAGCACGGCCCTGACGTCCAGGGCGACACACACACTACAATGGCCGGGACAACGGGTCTCGCTTGCGCGCGAGCGTTGGCCAATCCCTAAAACCCGGTCTCAGTTCGGATGGCAGGCTGCAACTCGCCTGCTTGAAGCTGGAGTTGCTAGTAACCGCGGGTCAGCATACCGCGGTGAATACGTTCCCGGGCCTTGTACACACCGCCCGTCACACCACGAAAGCCGGCGACACCTGAAGCCGTCGGGCGAACTAGGGGCAACCCTGGAGGCAGACGTCGAGGGTGGGGTTGGTGATTGGGGTGAAGTCGTAACAAGGTAGCCGTACCGGAAGGTGCGGCTGGATCACCTCCTTTCTAGGGAGCCTTCTCGGAGGCTATCACGCTCGTCGTGGTTTCGCTCCGAGTACTTCCAGGTCGATCAGTAGAGGCTTTTCGGAGCGTTCTGCTGTCGACGTGTTTGCTATGCTCAAGCTGCTTCTCACTGTTCAGGGGCCGAGGAGAGTTCAATAAGAACTCGAATCTGGTCGTGTACTTTGACAACCACACAAAGAGTAGAGTTTGACCACGAGTCCTCACATTTGCCGAGTGAGGAGGCGCGCAGATGGATATGCTGCGTGTTCATCAGGATCGCATATGTTGGCGCGTAACTCATTATGAGGACCACGCCAAGCGGGAGAAGGTGCAGGGTGGATGCCTAGGGGCCAGGAGCCGAAGAAGGACGCGGAGCGCGGCGAAACGTGGTGGGGGAGCTGCATGCAAGCGATGAGCCCACCGAATCCGAATGGGGCAACCCCTCGTCCGTGATGGGACGAGACCAGCGGGGCAGGACCGCTGGGGGGCACCGGGGGAACTGAAACATCTCAGTACCCCGAGGAAGCAGAATCAACAGTAGTCTTTCGCAAGGGAGACTACCGCCCGTCTGGTGGGGACACCGGCGGGTGGAGAGACCCGTAGTAGTGGCGAGCGAACCGGGTCGAGCGCCCAAACCAGCCCATACGGTCGCAAGGCGGTGGGGGTTGGGGTTGTAGGGCGTCGCTGGTCGTCGGCAACGAGGACACCGCAACGAGGTTGGGTCTACGCGAAGGGTCTGGGAAGGCCCACCGGAGCGGGTGAGAGTCCCGTAGCGAACAGGCCGGACGCGGTTGCGGAGCGATGACCCTGAGTACCACGGGGCACGAGAAACCCTGTGGGAAGCTGGGGGGACCACCCTCCAAGGCGCAGATACTCCTGGCCACCGATAGTGAACCAGTACCGTGAGGGAAAGGTGAAAAGCACCCCGGGAGGGGGATGAAAGAGCCTCTGAACCCCTGCACTGACAAGCAGTCGGAGGGATGCGTTGTGGTGGGTTTCGGCCCACGCAGCCGCCTGACGGCGTGCCTTTTGTAGAATGATCCGGCGAGTGTATGTTGGCAGCGTCCTGAGGCGTTTGGTCGGCCTCAGGGAAGGGGTTAAGCGGTACAGCAAAGCCGTGGAGCCGGAGCGAAAGCGAGTCTGAAGCGGGCGAGCGGGAGCAATCCCAAGCGATGCGTTGCCAGGATACGACCCGAAACCAGGTGAGCTACCCATGGGCAGGGTGAAGCGGGGGTAAGACCTCGTCGAGGCCCGAACCCACCAGTGTTGCAAAACTGGGGGATGACCTGTGGGTAGAGGTGAAATGCCAATCGAACCTGGAGATAGCTGGTTCTCCCCGAAATGCATGGAGGTGCAGCCGCGACGTTTTCGCCTGCCTGGGAGGTAAGGCACTGGATGGGTGCGGGGCCGTGTGCGGTTACCAAGCTCAACCAAACCCAGAATGCCCAGGTGAGGAGCAGTCAGCGAGTGAGGCGGCGGGGGCTAACCTCCGTACGCCAAGAGGGAAACAACCCAGACCGTCGGCTAAGGGCCCTAAGGGGCTGCTGAGTGGGAAAGGTAGTGGGGGCGCGCAGACAGCCAGGAGGTTGGCTTAGAAGCAGCCATCCTTGAAAGAGTGCGTAATAGCTCACTGGTCGAGTGCCCCTGCGCCGACAATGTAACGGGGCTCAAGCAGCCTCCCGAAGCCACGGATGGTCGTCGTCCATCTCGCAAGGGATGGAGTCATGGACGGCCATGGTAGGGGAGCGTTGTGGGCAGCGGTGAAGGCGGACCGGAAGGGCCGGATGGAGCGCCCACAAGTGAGAATGCCGGAATGAGTAGCGAGAATGGCGGTGATGAACCCGCCACACCGGAAGCCTGAGGGTTCCTGGGCAACGGCAGACGTCCCAGGGTGAGTCGGATCCTAAGCCGAGGCCTCTGAGAGTCAGGGGGCGTAGGCGATGGCGAGCAGGTCAGAGATTCCTGCACCCGTGCGCGCATGGCAAGCGAGGGGGGGACGCGACAGGAAGCACCCACGCCCCGAATGGACAGGGGGCGTTGTTGGTTCGGGGGACGAGATCCAGGGAAATCCGGGTCTCATGCGCAAGCAGTTCGCTGGGCTGACTGGAGGGGCCGTTGAGGCCCTGGTAGTGGTGTGGTCTCCAGGTCGCCCAGAAAAGCCTCTAGCAGCTGCTCGGTCGCAAGGCCGAGGAGGCAGGCCGCATGGTCCGTACCGCACACCGACACAGGTGGGCAGGGGTAAGCACCCCAAGGTGGACGAGCGATCCTCCGTTAAGGAACTCGGCAAATTAGCCCCGTAACTTCGGGAGAAGGGGCGCCCCGGCAGTGTAGCGCGGGTCTTCGGACCAGGCGCGTGCATGAGGGGGCCGCAGGAAGCAGGCTCAAGCGACTGTTTACCAAAAACACAGGTCTCTGCGACGGTGAAAGCCGAAGTATAGGGGCTGATGCCTGCCCAGTGCCGGAAGGTGAAAGGGAGGGGTGAGCGTAGCCCCGAACTGAAGCCCCGGTGAACGGCGGCCGTAACTATAACGGTCCTAAGGTAGCGAAATTCCTTGTCGGGTAAGTTCCGACCCGCACGAAAGGCATAACGACTTGAGCACTGTCTCGACGGAGGGCTCGGCGAAATTGACGTACCCGTGAAGATGCGGGTTCCCCACGACAGGACAAAAAGACCCCGTGGAGCTTTACTACAGCCTGGTCTGGGCGCGCAGCCGCGTCTGCGTAGGATAGGTGGGAGCCAGCGAACCCGCGCTTGTGGGCGCGGGGGAGGCAACGGTGAAATACCACTCTTGCGCGGTGGCGCGTCTCATGCACGTGTCAACAATTACACACTACGACCGTGCAGACAGGGCCAGGGGGGTAGTTTGACTGGGGCGGTCGCCTCCCAAAAGGTAACGGAGGCGCCCAATGGTTCCCTCAGGGTGCATGGACATCACCCGGACAGAGTGCAAGGGCATAAGGGAGCTTGACTGCGAGGCAAACAGGCCGAGCAGGGACGAAAGTCGGGCGTAGTGACCCAACGGCGCCGCGTGGAAGGGCCGTTGATCAACGGACAAAAGCTACCCCGGGGATAACAGGCTTATCTTGCCCAAGAGTTCACATCGACGGCAAGGTTTGGCACCTCGATGTCGGCTCGTCGCATCCTGGGGCTGGAGTCGGTCCCAAGGGTTGGGCTGTTCGCCCATGAAAGCGGCACGCGAGCTGGGTTCAGAACGTCGTGAGACAGTTCGGTCTCTATCCGTCGTGGGCGTAGGAGACGTGAGGGGCGCAGCTCCCAGTACGAGAGGACCGGAGCGGCGCGACCGCTGGTGTTCCGGTTGGCCGGCCACGGCCACCGCCGGGTAGCTATGTCGCGTTTTGGAGAAGCGCTGAATGCATCTAAGTGCGAAGCCGACCCCAAGATGACGTCTCCCCGGTATCCTTGTGATATCGTTAAGACCCCGGGCAGATTACCCGGTTGCGAGGTTGGAGGTGGACGCTCGGTAACGGGTGCAGCTGACCAACGCTCATGGTCGTAGGGCTTGGCGAACCTTTGTTTCGCCGTCAACATATCACCTGGGAGCCGCGGCAAATTCGCGCGTCTTCTCATCGGCAAATTTGAGTGCTTGTGGTCAAACTCGTAAAAATACTCTTTGGTGTGGTGTCATTGGATACGATCACCTGAAGCGGGCGGGAAGGGATGATACCCCTTTCCGCCTTTTTGCGTTTTCTGACGTATAGTTCAAAAGAATCTCATGGATCCGATACCGGTCTGGCATTCTGGCTCCCCATGAAGAGGTGAGATAGCGCACTATGACCGACAAAACATATCACGGTGATACGCTGGATTCCGAGGATGCTGGAGCCACACAACCTCCCCGCCGACAGACGGATGAGGTCGTCGTGACCGACGACCTCAGCCTGCTCATGGCTGCGCTGCCTCCACGTGTGCGTGTGGCCATTGAGGAGCGTGGCGTCGACCAACTGCTCGAAGTCGTGCTCGACCTGGGACGCCTCCCTGAGGCGCGCTACCCTCACGCGGCGTATGATCTCGGCGCCGACCCCGTCACAGCTGAAGACATCGCCTATGTCGTCAAGCGCGTTGGGCAGTTTGGAGGAGACAACCGGGCAGGGATCGAACGGACACTGCACCGCATCAGCGCCATCCGCAACCGCCGCGGCGAGGTCATCGGCCTCACCTGCCGCGTCGGGCGCGCCGTCCGCGGCACCGTCGCCTTGATTCGCGATGTCATCGAGCAGGGCCAATCCCTGCTCATCCTGGGGCGACCCGGCGTCGGCAAGACGACGCTGCTGCGAGAGGCGGCGCGGGTCTTGGCCGATGAGCTGGGCAAGCGGGTGGTGGTGGTGGACACCTCCAACGAGATCGCGGGCGACGGCGACATTCCGCATCCCGGCATTGGGCGCGCGCGGCGGATGCAGGTGACGCGGCCGGCGGAGCAGCATCAGGTGATGATCGAGGCGGTGGAGAACCACATGCCGGAGGTGATCATCATCGACGAGATTGGGACGGAGCTGGAGGCGGCGGCGGCGCGCACGATTGCCGAGCGGGGGGTGCAGTTGGTGGGGACGGCGCATGGGCGGACGCTGGACAACCTGGTGGTGAACCCGACGCTCGCCGACCTGGTGGGGGGGACGCAGACGGTGACGCTGGGGGATGAGGAGGCGCGGCGGCGGGGGACGCAGAAGACGGTGGTCGAGCGCAAAGCCCCACCCACCTTCGATGTCCTCGTCGAGCAGGAGGAGCGCAATCTGGTGGGCGTTCACCGCGATGTGGCCACTGCGGTCGATGACATCCTGCGCGGGGAATCGCCCCAGCGTGAGATGCGCGAGCGTCTGCCCGATGGCTCACTGCGCACCTGGACGGAACATGCGCCACGCGCCGCACGTAATGACGCGGTGGGGCTTCCCCTGCGTGAGGCGCCGATGGCGCGCGAAGATGTCGGCGCCCGGAGGCGGCCACGTGGCCCCTTGGCGGGTGTCGCCCCACGCGCGCCCTGGTGGGAAGAGCGCCAGGATCGCGGCGCGCGCGCGGGCCAGCCACAGGAAGACAATGAGGATGTGGCGACGGCCGAGGATGGTTCTGGTTGGCTCGATCCCGAACTGGCGCGCTCGGCGGCGCTTTTCCACGATGGAACGAGCGGCGTGCCTTTGGTGACGCCTGATCCGGCGATATTCCGCAAGCGGCGCATCTATCCCTTCGGCGTCAGCCGTGTCCGGCTGGAGCAGGCGATCCGCGAGATGGGCCTGCCCGCGGTCATCAGCCGCAGCGAGCAGGAGGCCGACGCGCTGCTAGTGCTGAAGAACATGTATCGCAAGCAGCCCGACCGCATCGACGCTGCCCAGCAGGCGGGCGTTCCCGTCTATATGCTGCGTTCGGCGGGACTGGATCGCATCCGCGAGGCGCTGCTCGACCTCTTCGGGCCAGATCTGGCGCGCGCCCGGGCAACGGTTCGTCCGCCAGAGGCGTAGGGCGCCCCACCACCCATCGGGGGAGTGGGGGGAACGAGAACGCACGCGGAAACGTGAATGGCGCGGTTTTAACCGCCCGCGCTCCCCAGCCTGTCTCCGTCGCACATGCTAAAACCACGTGAGTTCGGGATAAGCGAAATGCCTTCAACAGAGATATGATGCGGTTTACGACACCCCGTCAGTCCCTGAATGGAGGCATGTCATGAGTATACTCGACCTGGACGCCTTGTACTGCTCCGTGGATGCGTTCTGGCAGGTCTTTGAGCCGTGGTGGGAGCGCGAGTTGCTCGTCTCGGGGACGCGCCGTCGTCGACGCGCGACCCGGCTGCATCCCAGTGAAATTATGACCATCGCGATCCTCTTGCAGCAGTCGGGCTACCGCACCTTCAAAGCGTTCTATACAAAGCGTTCTATACTGAGTATGTGCAGGTGCATCTGCGCCGGGAGTTTCCGCACCTCGTGAGCTACAATCGCTGCATCGAATCGCTGCATCGAATTGCTGCATCGAATTGCTGCCGCGAGTCCTCCTTCCGCTCGCCGTCTACCTGCGCACGCAATGTGGAACCTGCACCGGTGTCAGCTTCGTGTCAGCTTCATTGACTCGACGGCCCTCGCGGTCTGTCACCCGGCGCGCATCCACCAGCATCGGGTCTTTCGCGTGGATGCCCGGCGGGGCAAGACCTCGGTGGGCTGGTTCTTCGGCTTCAAACTGCATCTGGTGGTCAACGACCGCGGCGAACTGCTGGCGTTTTGTCTTCCCCCCGGCAACGTCGATGACCGTCAGCCTGTGCCACGCTTGGTGCGTGGCACGCATCGCCTCTTCGGCCGCCTCTTCGGTCGCCTCTTCGGCCGCCTCTTCGCCGACAAAGGCTACCAAAGGCTACATCTCGGCGGCGCTCGCTGAGCAGCGCTCGCTGAGCAGCTCTCGCTGGCTCTTGCTCACTCAGCGCCTGCGCCTCATTACCAAACTGCGCAAAAATATGCGCCATGTGCTCATGCCCCTGGCCGACAAACTCCTGCTCCGCAAACGGGCGATCATTGAGAGCATCAACGACCAACTCAAGAACATCTGCCAGATTGAGCATACCCGCCACCGCAGCCCGCTCAACTTCCTCGTCCATCTCTTCGCCGGATTGGTCGCCTACTGCCGCCAACCCAAGAAACCCTCCCTCGTCCAAGAGCACGAGATGCCCGTTCATGTTACCCTGTAGTTATCCCGAACTCACGTTAAAATATATCGTTGAGGGGGCGCTACAATCGCCAGATGGCAGGAATCCGCAGGTGCGCTCGGTGTGGATGATTGACGGCGGAAGAAGCTCTCCACGGCTGATCTCCGCCTACGCGCTCGACTAATGCGATCTGATCGGGGTGAAAGGGAAACCGCAATGATTCAGGAATTTGACCCAGTGGTCTTTACAGTGGATTTGCCGCAGTATGGCCTGCTGGCCGGTGACGTGGGTACGATCGCGGATATTCACCCATCGGGCAAAGCGTATGAGGTGGAAGTCTTCCTGGCGGATGGTTCGACGTATGATGTCGTCACCGTTCAGGAGGGCCAGATTCGCCCAGCGACCAAGAACGATGTGACGCATGCGCGCGCCATCACGCCAGCAAAAGCGACCACACAGAGTTAGCGACGCCGAAGGGCGCCAGCTCTGCAACCCATGCAGGGCAGCTACGCAAACCGAGCAGCGCCAGGCGCTCACGCTCTGCTCCGAACCCGCGCGGCGGGTTTCGTGGCCGTAGGCCATTCAGGCGCGGTTTTAACCGCCCGCGCTCCCTAGCCCGTCTCCGTCGCACATGCTAAAACGACATGAACTGCCCGCGCTCCTCCACCCGCATCACCATCCACCCGCGCCATCTCACCCCTGCGTCAGCAGCTGCCCCACCGCCTTGCAGACATGCCGAGTGATGTTCCAGGCGCTGTCGTAGTCGCTCTGATGCGCCGTGTAGACCACGATGATATAGGTCTCGCTGCCCGCCGTCACAATGCCTGAGGTGTTGATCGCCCAGAGACCATCGGGCGCGGGCACCCAGCCATCCTTCATCGCGACCGTCGCCCCCGGCGGCAGCGTCTCGCCCACGCCCATATGCTGGTCAGCCTCGATATGGTTCATCAGGTTGAGCGCATAGGCACGGTCATGCGCGGTGAGAACCTTGCCCTCCTGCAGCAGCGTCAGCACCTGCATCTGCCCCAGTGGTGGCAGGCTTGCCCAGCCCCAGCCGTAAGGGTTCGCAACGTAGCCCGTCACGCCAATTTTCTTGTAGAAGGCCGCCTGCCCGTTGGAGCCGCCCAGGCGGTCAAAGATGAGCTGCGCCGCGTTATTATCCGAATGCTCGATCATATTCGTCAGCGTGACATTCTCCGAAGCGTTGGGGCCGCGCCCCTGCGACTCCAGCCAGAGCAGATAGGAGACCATGAGCGAGACCTTGGACGAGCTGGCGAGGACGAACGGCGTCGTCTCGTTGTAGCTGTAGTACTGGTTGCGCGTCATGTCATAGACCACCGAGCCAACGTTCTTGCCAAAGCTGGCCAGATATTTGGCGACGTCTGGCGAGAGCGCGTCGAATGACGCCCAGGCCGCCGCGCCCTTGGTGGGGGTGGTCAACGTGACCAGGCTGGCTGGCGCCCAGCCGCTGCCACTCTGCTGGAGCGACTTCCACGACGTCTGATACCACAGCGCGCCATTGAGCCACTGCGCCTGGCCGCTGAGGGCCAGCGGGAAGTTCTGGCCCAGGTGGACGCTGGCGACGCTGCCTCCGGGTGTATTGACAATCGCGGCGTTGCCGGTCAGCCAGACATTCGTTCCCGTCGGCACGACGACCGCTGGCGGCCCAAGCGTTTCCAGATAGTCGCGACCGAGCGGCTGCACGCTGCCCGTAGGCTGGCCATTGTCGTTATCGTCATCCAGATCGACGACGACGGTGGCCAGCGCGAACGCCTGCACTAGCAGGCGGTGCGTCGTATTGTTGATCGTGGCCGTGGTCGGCAGCGCCTCGGTCAGCGGGTTGCCAAAAGTCTCCTGCCAGCCATCGGGGGCAATCGCGCTGCTGGTGATGTACGTCCAGACGGAGAGTGGAATGATGTGGCCCGCAGCGACACCCTTGGTATTCGTGCTCTCGGTGACGAAGACATCGCCCCCCGGCTCGGTCGTCCGTGTAGGCAGCGCGCCCTGAAGATGAACCAGGTGGCTGGGATCCGTCGCAGTGCGGATCGAGACATAGGTGATCGTGCTCCCGTCGCCGCCCACCGGAATCGTGCTGCCAAAGGTGAGCAGGACATCAAGCAGGGGTAGCCGGACGATGCCAGTCGCGCTATCAAACTGCCCGCTGTGCAGCAGGCTGGGATCGAGGCCATCCGCCGCCGTCTGCGATGAGCTAGCGCTGCTCTGCGTCGGAGCCACCAGCGCGCCATTGGCGAAAATCTGCGTCCAGCCAAGCTGTGTGAGGTATGCGGGGGTCAGCGCCTCGCCAAGAAGGGCCGCGCCATTCACGCGGGTATAGTAGGCCTGAAACGCCGGATCAACCGGATTGTTCTGCTGAGCGAAGACGGCATACTGCGGCGACGGCGCGGTCGTGCGTGTCACGTTGGACCACGGGAACGCCCCGCTTTGAGGGGTGCGGTGGACGACGACAAGCGTTGCCGGCACGTTCTTCACGCGCCACCAGACGCCACCGGCCAGCGCCGAGACGAGCAGCGCCACGATGACAATCGCACTGATGAACACTGTCCGCCTGTTTCCGGGCGTCTCAGGCGGCGGCGGCGTGAGGATTGCTTCTGGGTCAGCTTGTAGCCTGGTCGGCTGTGTGGCGTTGTCGCTTGACATCCATCCTCTCCTTCGGAGATGCTCATCCTGCCAAAGTGCTATGCAGTCTGTCTATGGCTGTATGTGGCGCGATGAAACGGCTAGAGCATGCTTGCCCATGGTACCAGATTATGCGCAGCGTGTCACCATATGTGGCGCCATACAGGGCGTCATACAGTCTTTTGGGCCAGATCGCGGGCGGTTAAAACCGCGCCTCTTTGGCCTCTCTTTGGCCTCGCTGACGCTCCGCCACGAAACCCGCCTGCGCGGGTTGCAGAGACGTACCCCAACGGCGCATATCGTTGGAATACGGTCTGGAAAGTCCGCGACGGCGGACTTCGTGGCCGCAGGCCATTGAGGCGCGGTTTTAACCGCCAGCCGCGTGTTGTGGCGCCATACAGGGCGTCATACCACTGCTTCTACAGGTACAAACGGAGCAGACGCCAGAATGGACTGCGCAATTTCGCCGAGTGACGAGATACCGCTCTGCGCGTAGAGTACTATAGGCAGCTTTGTAGGTAACTTTAGGCCGAAAATTGCTATAACTGCCCACTGCGCCACACTCATCATGCGGAAAGGCATCGTTCATGAATCTGCCGTTTGACCTCTCGTATTGGGCTACCGCGGGCGGTATCGTGCTCATTGACCTGGTGCTCAGCGGCGATAACGCCCTGGTCATCGGTGCGGCGGCCAGCCGGTTGCCGCGTGGGCAGCGCCTCATAGCCATCATCTGGGGAGGTGTGCTGGCGGTTGTCTTTCGCATGTTGCTGGCCATCGTCGCCACGGAGTTGCTCTTCATCCCCTATCTGCGCACCATTGGCGGCGTCATCCTGCTCATCATCGCCATCCGCTTGCTCATACCCGAAAATCCCGAACAGGGATCACGCCGAGCCTCCGCAAGTCTCATACCCGCGATTTTGACGATACTGGCCGCCGACGCGACGATGAGCCTGGATAATGTGCTCGCCGTTGGCGCTCTGGCGCATGGGCAAATCGAACTGCTGGTGGCCGGTCTGCTGCTGAGCATGCTGCTGTTGTTTGTCGCCAGCGCCCTGATCGCGCGCATTATCGAGCGCGCGCCGCTGCTGATGGATGTCGCGGCGGTCGTTCTTGCCTGGACTGCGGCGAGTCTGGTGGTCGAAGATACCCCTGTGGTCAAGTTCGTCGGCGCGCGGATGACACTGCCCAATCAGTGGGAACTGTATCTCCACCTGATCTTCATCGCGCTGATCCTGCTGGCCGACCTCTTCATTCGCCTGGTGATCGCGCCGCGCCGCCGTGCCAGGCATGCCGCGCAGATGAACGCGTCCGACGCGAGCGCCGCCACCGCGTCACTGGGCGAAAAGGTGGATGACAAGTCGGCGGGTTGACGCGCCGCGCCACGTACCCCGTTGCCGCTCGTGGATGCCGCGCGCTAGCATAGAGGCATGACGGATCTACCCTACCTTGATCCCCTGGCTGAGATTGCTGCTGATCCGGTGATCGCATCGCTGCCAAAGGCCGACATCCATCTGCACCAGGAGTGGTCACCCCGGCTCGACCGCGTACTCTCGCGGCGCGCGGGCCTGCCCTCGTATGACTGGCGGCGGTGGGCGCGCGACTTGATGGCCGGGACGCCGCCCGGCATGCCACGTCTGGATCGGCTCGCCAAGGTCTTCCCGGCGTCGCTGGAGGATGATGCCGACCCGGAGAACTTCACCGCGCGGATAGAAGACCTGCTGGAGGAAGGCGCCGCCGATGGCGCGGTGCTGGTCGAGATGCGCTTTGGCGGCGAGACAGCGGTGCAACATCCCGATTTCATGGCGCTCTTCCACGAGGCCGAGCGTCGCGCGCGCGCGCGCCACCCGGACCTGCGAGTATCAGCGATCTACACGCTGCTGTTCCAGTACGATGAAGACCGGCTGGAGCGCGTGGTCAGGGCGTGTCTGGTGGCGGCGGATGAGGGACTCGCGGGCGTCGATCTACTCTATACCCCGTATGCGAGCGAGGCTGACTGGCGGCCCATGTATCGTGTGGCCGGGCGCGCCGCGGCAGGTGGGCTAGGTGTGACGGCGCATGTCGGCGAGTTTTCGACAGCCAATATCATGGCGGCGTTACGCACGCCAGGCCTGACCCGCCTTGGCCACGCGGTCTATGCCGCCAGCGATCCGCGTCTGCTGGATGCCGTCGCCGAGAGCGGCGCCACCGTCGAGTGTTCGCTCAGTTGCAATGTGGCGCTGGGTGCGGCGACATCCTATGCCGAACACCCGATTCGGCGGTTTATGGAGCGCGGCGTTCCCATCGCGCTCTGCACCGATAATCCCGTCCAGATATGCACGACGATTGGCCGCGAATACGCGCTGGCGCACGCGCTCGGCTTCACCCCTGAAGAACTGCTGGGCTTCACGACCAATGCGATTCGCGCGTCGTTTCTGCCGCCCGAATCCAAACAGCAGGTGTTGGCGCTGGCGCGGGCGTGGCCAGCCGTGGGCAGTGACTTCGGCGGCTGAGTCGTCGTTGTATTGGGGCTAGCGCACCGTGGCCTTCATGCCACGGCGAATGGGTACGGAAATTCGCTGCGGCATGATGTAGTTTCACTTTGTATTCTGAAACACCGCGCGTTGTAGTGGGCGAGGCAGGCCGTAGCGTGAACGCTACGGCGAATGGAGGAGTGATTTGGAGGGGGAAATTCGCCGGGGCATTTATGCTCCGGCACGCCCACCCCAGCACGCTGTTCGGAGGTCATTCTTAAATGCCATCATGCCGCAGGTAGCATGATGCGTCGCCCGCGAAAAAACGGTGAGGCGCAATTAGCCCAGGTCGGCCTCGGCGGCGGCGATCCGCACGCGCTGGCGCTCGCTGCGCAGGGCAGCCGCCAGTTTGCGCAGGCAAGCTTCCGCCTCTGGCGTAAGCGATACCTTGACGATGCGGCGGTCGGGGTGCTCGGGGTCGTGCTCGCGTTGCACCAGACCGCGTTGCACAGCGCGACTGACCAGCCCGATGACGGCGTTGTGGCGAATTTGCAGGCGCTCCGCCAGCTCGGTGATGCTCACCCAGTCACGCCCTGGGAATCCTTTGATGGCCAGCAAGAGCTGATATTGCTGGGGAGTCAGATTGACCTTGCGCGCCTCCAGCTCGGTGAGTCGGGCAAAGCGCCGGAGCACATAGCGAAGATTCGCTAGCCGCTCATACTCCGCCTTGGTCAGATGTCCCTCTGGAGCGCTGATAGACGATGTCGCATCCGTGCTCTGGCCGCCGCTGGTGGACTTCGTATGCATCGGTCAGACTCCCCACACTGCCTACTGACGACAAACCAACACATGCGCCCGCGCCGCTAGTCGCGCACTTCGATGGATCTATCAACATCAGGCGCTCTCTGGCGCGCTGAGCATCGTCACTGTCTATCGTTGCGCCAGAGATTCCTGGAGACTGTTGTGTTTTCGCCGGTTTGGCGACGGCTTGAAATTAGTGGCTGGCGTGCGTGTGCGTGTCAGCCTCGTGCGCCTCCACAGCATGCGCCTCTTCATACTCGATGGGCGCACGGAGCGCGCGTGCAGTGAACCACCAGGCAAACACAAAGGCTACTAGCCAGAACAAGACTACCAAAACAACGGGAAGGACTTCGCTAATGCTCATACTGTTCGATACTCCTCACAAACCGCGATACTGTATCCATCCATCCATCAATCAATCTCTACTGAATTGCCACCCTTATGGTTGCGCCTTGTGGGAAAGTGTATTTCGCACCGGTATACAACGATTCGATTGATCGAATTTGGTGTATGGGGCATGCAGCATTGACTGACTACAAGGACTCTACTGCCTCAGTATAATTCTATCATATTCCCAGGACGAGACTATAGCCAGATAGCGCCGCATGCGACCAATGCTGTACGCATCCTCCGCCGAAATACGGATGCCACCCCACCGTATGAGGAAATTGTGTCTATCGGGCGCTCAGGCGGTGATGGACATAGTTAGCGATGTTGCTGATGCTGTCCAGATTCTCCGGGGTCAGGTCAGATTCTGGCACCGCGAAGCTGTAGGTGTCTTCGAGGAAGAGCACCAGCTCAAGCACTCCCGTCTGGTCGAGGATGCCGTTTTCCAGCAACGAAGCGTTCTCGCCCAGGTCGAGCATGTTGCCATCGTAGAGGAAGTTTGTGCCGATGAATTCGACGATCTGCTGTTTGATGAAGTCCAGGCTCAACGCGCTGGCGATGTCGTCTGCCATCTGCATCTCCTTCTCTGCATATAGGGAAGTAGCGCATCTTGGGCGATATTTCGACGGTCTGGCCGCTCTGGCTGCTGAATGATGAACCGAGCGTTGGACTGGGTATCGCTATTGTAGCACTCCCGCAAAGCAGCACAAGAGGCGGGTTTGCTCCGTCCCCGCCCGATCCGCAACGACCAGGCAGGGAACTATTGTCGCCGATGGTAGACTAATGCGAGAAAACGGCTATCACAAGGCAGCAGCAGGAAGCGGATAAAGCCGGTGGGATGTAACCAGCCCGGCGAACTCATTGCCCTGGCACGCGCGCGACGCGCCTTCGAGCTGGGTCGTCTCCCCGGCTGGGGCGCGGCGCTTACCTCGCTCGCCTGGCAGCGGCTCCGCGCGCGCGAAAACGGCGTCTCGTCGGGAACGCTCGTGGCGATCTTGCGCCATGCGATGCGCCAGCGCCAGATGGCGGTGACGCGCGAGGTCTTTGTGCTGCTCCTGGCGCGGATCGAGGCGGCGAATGGCTTCTGGGCGCGGCAGACCGCGAGACGCCTTGCGGGTATCGCGCCAGAGGCCGTGCGGATGGCGGAAGAGGATCTGGTGCAGGAACTCACGCTGCATCTATGGGAAGAGCTGGCGCTGCGTGAGGGTGAAGGGTGGGAACTGTTCTTCCGCCGGGCAATAACATTTGCGCGCGCGCATGTGGCCCGGCGCTATCTGGAGCGACATGGATACCGGCCCGGTCAGCGTCTGGTACTCTTCTTCTCGGAAATCGCGACGAGCGACGACGATGCCACCGCCGATGATCCACCGTTGCCGGAGCCTCGCGATCCGTTCGCCGCGGCTGATCTGGCGGATTTGCGCGGGTACGTCGAACAGTTGCCGCCACGCGAGCGGGCAGTGGTGGTGATGCGCTACTGGCAGCGCGCCCGCGAGCACGAGATCGCCGCTGCGCTCGGTGTGACGTCGCGCACAGTGCGGAATCTGCTCCGCAAGGCCCATACGCGGCTCTATGCGCTCTATATGCATGCGCAGGTTGATGTGCTCGCTGGCCAGCAGGAGGAGGTGGTGAATGGTGAGTAACTCGCGAAACAATACGCCACCACAGCCATCGGGCGATCCCTCGCTCGATACGCTGGCGC
The DNA here is from genome assembly GCA_963718915.1 of uncultured Chloroflexia bacterium. Classification (GTDB taxonomy): domain Bacteria; phylum Chloroflexota; class Ktedonobacteria; order Ktedonobacterales; family JADMIN01; genus DAHUXT01. The sequence goes on from CAVRAI010000003.1 coordinate 531,057, forward strand.
TGGCGGAGTGGCTGGCCGAGCTACGCGCCGCTGGCGACGTTCCACAACTGAGCGCGCTGATCGCCGCTCTGCCGGATGCCGCTGGCGACCTGGCCGACGCGACGATGCTCGATGCGCTCGTGGCGGAGGCGGAAGCCGCTGATCTTCAGAGGGGAGAGAGGCAGCCAGATGTCGAAGGCATGCCCGAAGAAGCCACGTCGGTAGCGCTCTCACCTGGGACACAACGGGCCGTCGCCGATATCTTTGGCGTCTTTGGCGCGGGAGATGCGGCGGATACGCTCGCCATGGTCGCCGAGACTCCGGCCTCGTATGACGTAACAATGGAGACGGAAGCAGACGAGTCGGTCGGCTTGCTGGCGCTGGCGTATGGGCAGGGGATTGACGCGGAGACGCTTGCGGCGCGGATCATGCTCTCGCCTGACGTGTTGCGCTGGCTAGATCGCGTAGCGCTGCCGCTCGATCACCAGCCGGATGCGCTGGTCTTCCATCTGGTGGGCGCGCTGGGTGTGCCGCGCGAGCGTGTGCGGGAGGCACTGACCCTTGGAAATGGAGCCACGGCCGCCGACATAGATATAGATATAGACACAGGCGCGGGCGACCTCGCGGACGTGCTCACCACGAGCGCGTCGCTTACCACGGTCCAGCGCGCCTATTGGGCCGCGCAGCTTGCCGGGCATCGGTAGGCGTCACCCAGAGAATCATCCCCGCGAAGAACTCCATGCTCGCTGGCGCAACCGTCGAAGCATGGGAATCTCGCGGGGAATGAGATGATTGGTCGGACGCCCGGCGCACTACTACTTGCTGGCGCTCTTCCCGGTCGCTGGCGTCAGATCGTCGCTCTCTTTGCGATGATGCGCTCGCTTGCCGCCGATGCGCCCAATCCGCGAATAGTGTTCGACTCCTTTATTCCGCTTGGTGCTTTCGCCACCTTTGCGTCCGATGTCAGTATAGAACTCTGAACCATGTCGCTCGCGGACTGTACTCCCGCCCTTTGTTCCAATACGAGAGTAGAAGGCGCTGCCGTACTTGTCGCGTGCCGCTGTCCCGCCACGCCTGGCTGCTTCTGTTCCAGGTTTGGGGCCTGGCTTGCGTCGCGGGCGTTTCTCACCGGTCACCTGGTCAAACACGAGGTCAGATGGAGAAAGATTCTCCGGCATCAGACGTCTCCTCTACATGAAGTCGTGGCGCGCGCGAACCGGGGCAGCCAGATATGGACGTCGTGTCCAACCAGCCAGCGCGTGTTATCCATGGGGACCTGGGTCATCGTTCCACCGCATTCGTAATCTGTGATGCCAAAAGTCATGTGCGCATCATATTTTTGGCTGCTAAAGTTACTTTACAGTTGATTCTTTTTGAAGTCACTGTCAGCGCGCGCCCCAAACGTCGCATATGGAGCAAATCCGCTCCGTTCGTCTCTAAATGTGACTAAATGACGCATATGTTGCAGTCTGATTTCTTGCTCGCGAAAGCGATTGCGGCCACTTGGGTCGCGGATACCGGAGTCAACCAGGGGGAGTCATCTTCGATGTACGAACTGGGCAAGGACGCTGCGGATGAACACTGGTACGGGGTGCAAGAGGCAGCGAGTTATCTGGGAGTCCATCGAGCAACACTTTTCCGTGCGCTTCGCAGTGGGCTTATCATTGCCGACCGCACGACCCCGAAAGGACGCGCCCGCTTTCGGTTAGCAACCCTTATGGCCTTTCGCGATCAGTTACGCCATCAGGCGGCTACGAGCCGGGAGCACGCCTATGCGCCAATGCTCGTGCTGGCGAAGCTGGCTGGTCTGGGCAGGTCCCTTGCCCCAACCGAGCGCAGTATCGCCGTGATGGAAGAAACGGTGCGGCTGCTCTGTTCATCGAATGGCAACTACGATATCGCCTGTGTCGCCGTCCTTGCCCCATCTGAGGCCGACCCCTATGCGCTCAAGACGCTGGCCGAGTGTGGTCTGCCTGAGCGCCTGAAGGCGTCCTACACCTGCCTGCGCCCGTATATTCAATTTCCGGTCAATGTTGTCTCGCATACAGGTGACGCAGCGATCTGCGAAGATATCAGCACCCAGACGACTCCCCATGTGACCGCGCAGCGTGTCATGATGCAGAGCAATATTGCCTCCTATGCGGTCTACCCGATTGTCGCTGGCAGCGGCGAATCAAACGCGATTCTGGGCGTGCTGGTCGTGTGTGGGCACGCGCCGCACAAATACTCCGAGCAGGAACAGACATTTCTTGCCGGAGTCGCCGATGCGCTGAGCACCTGTATCACGCAGGGATCACGGCTTATGGGTCTCGACCTGAATGGCGAGATCAACCGACTGACGCCAGCGACGACGCTCGATATTGTCTCACACCTGCTGGAAACCGCCTATGCGCGGACACGGTGTCCCGATACGGCGCGTTCGCCGATGCTGCCAGTCGAGGCGCTCTGTAATCTCGTGGTGGAGCAGTCGCATGCGCTGGCGACCTGGGTCTGTGGCTTCCCTCCGCGGGCCTGCGGCAACACAGTCGATACTACCCTGGAGGATGACGTCCTTCGCCAGTATCGGAGCAATCTCCAGTCATTGGTGCTGCGCACACGCACGGCAGATAGCCTGAAACGCGAGCAATGGCAGAACAAAGTCACGGCCATCGCGTTCCCTGTGCCGCTGCCCTACGGGAGGTCTGGCGCGGTCGGCGCGGTGTGGCCCGGCGTGCGGATGGCGGTTGAGGCGGAGGGAGTCGTGCTATCCACCCTGGCGAGCGCGTGTTCTCTGGTGTCACAATATGCATCAGGTGGATGCGATTGAGCGCAAGAGAGCGCACAGGAAACGCCACGGCGAGCATGGTAAACAGGGCAGGGAGAATAGCATGGCAGGCGGCGGCGCGCTGATATCGTCAGTGGGTATCGTCGGCGCGAATATCGCCGGGGTAAGCGCCGCCGAGATGTTGCGGCGGCTGGGATATGATGGCCGGATTGTGCTCATTGGCGCTGAAACGGCGCTCCCCTATGAGCGTCCCCCACTTTCCAAAGAATATCTGGCGGGCCAGTTCGACGAGGAGCGATTGACGCTCCGGCCACGTGCGTTCTATGACGAGCAGCGCATCGAGTTGTGGCTGGGGCGGCGCGCCACCGCACTCGACGCCGCGACACGCACGATCACCCTGGCCAGCGGCGAGCGCCACCGCTTTGATCGTCTCGTGCTGGCCACTGGCTGCGAATTGTTGCCGTTCCCGGTACCCGGAGCCGACCTGCCCGGCGTCTATGCACTACGCACGCTGGCGGATGCCCAGGTGTTGCGTGCGGCGCTACGTGCGGGGGCAAGCCAGCGCGGGCGGGCGGTTGTGATTGGCGCGGGTTTCATCGGCTCAGAGGTGGCGGCGGCGTGCCGGATGGCGGGGATGGATGTCACGCTGATCGAGATGCTCCCAGTTCCGCTGGAGCGCGCGCTTGGCCCGGAGATGGGCGCGCTGCTTGCCGAGGCGCATCGCGCGCGGGGCGTCGAGGTGCTCACTGGCGAGACCGTGGCTGCCATCCGTGGCGCGGAGCGGGCCGAAGAGGTCGTGACGGGCAGTGGCGCGCGTATCCCCTGCGCCTTTGTCGTAGTGGGAACGGGAGTGCGCCCGGCGCTAGGCTGGCTCGCCGATTCGGGGCTGGCGCTCGAGAACGGTGTGATGGTTGACGCCACCTGCGAGAGCAGCGCGCCCGGCATCTTCGCGGCGGGCGACATCGCCAACTGGCCCTACCAGCCAGCCGCGACCGCGCCAGCGCTCCGGGTGCGCCTGGAACACTGGGATAACGCGCTCCGCCAGGGCGAGACCGTGGCGCGCAATCTGCTCGGCGAAGGCGCCGTCTACCATCATATCCCCTATTTCTGGTCTGACCAGTACGACCTGAAGCTGCAATTTGTGGGCTATACGCCTGAGTGGGATGAAATCGTCGTGCGCGGCGCCCCCCGGAATCGTTCGTCGCCTTCTATCTGCGGGATGGCCGGGTGCGCGCGGCGTTTTCGAACAACCGGCAGCGCGATCTGGTCACGCTGAAGAAGCTGGTTGCCGCCGACCCAGTGCTGCCCGCGGCGCTGTTAGCCGACGATCAGCAGCCACTGAAAGAGCTGCTCAAGCTGGTGTGACCGCGCTCCGTCAGGCCGTCAGGGCTTGCAGGCCCATTCCCGCCAGCTATTGCCGTCGCGGTGGAAGATTTCGTAGGCGGCATGGATGTTCTTGTCGTAGTCGAACGGCGAATAGGCGGCATAGGATGTCGTATTCCAGGTGCTTGGGTAGAGAATCTGGAAGACCCCTGAGGCGTGGCTGTTGCCAATGGGATACGAATTGACGGCGTTGGGATCGTAGCCAGACTCACACCGGGCGATATTGAGCGCCCCCGCCGCGTATTGCCCGAAGACGGCGTTGATCTCGTTGATGATGACCTGCTGGCCAGGGTTGGCGCCTTTGACCGGCCCGGTATAGCTGGGCTTCGGTTTCGGCGTGGCCGTCGGGGTTGGCACGAAGAGGAACCCGCCCGCGGATGTGGCGAACTGGCCACTGGTGGCCGCCGCCATGCTCTGGCCGAGCGGCGTGGTGGCAGCAAGCGTGCTGGCCAACGCGACCGTTGCGATCAGTGCGACGAGAAACTGCATCAGGAATGAGCGCGGCCCGTTGCGCCGGGGAACCACCCTGGCCGCCGGGCGAGGCGGTCTGGCCGCGCCGCGAATCAGCAGCGCGGTTGACTCGTGATTGCCGACGGCAGGCGCCAGCGTGCGGTGGGCCGCGACCGGGGCGAGCGCCATCGACCGCACCTCCGCGTCGGCTGAGCGTATCTCGTCTTCCAGCCCCGGCAGCGTCTGCGGACGTATCGGCATGGTGGGTCGGGCGGCGCGGCGCATCGGTGGGCGTGTGAGCCGGGGGGACTGTGCTGGCGAGCCGGTCGGTGGGCGCGCTGCTGTGACCGTCGGCGCATCATCCAGCGCATGCGCGTCGGATAGTGGCGGCAGCGGCGGCAGATCAGACGCGGGCGATGACGCGACGGTTGGCGTCTCATCAGGCGAGCTATCGTTCTGCTGGGGGAAGTGAGGCTCCTGCGGGTGCATCGCATCTCCTCCTTTGCCGCGATGAATCAGTCTACCTGCGCCTAGGCATGCGCCAATCAGCGCGCCGGGCAAGCATGGCATCCTGGTTTTCCACAAGGCTGAGTATGCCATGTCATCGCGCGCGAGGCTACTGGATAGGCACATCGTACCCGGCCAGACGAGATGCGGCGGATCGGAGTCGCACGGAGGCTGTATAGCGATACTCATACGAAATCCGTCTGGGTTGTTGGTGGTTTCGAGGGCAGGCAAGTCGTAGCGTATTGTCGTTTTCGCATGTGCGACGGACACGCGCGTTGCGGTGGGGTGAGCAAGCCGTAGCGTGAACGCTACGGCGAATAGGCCTGGGAGGTGGGAAATTCGCCGTAGCATTTATGCTACGGTCTGCCTCGCCCGCCACAACGCGCGGTGTTCGGCGTACATAGTAAAACGACAATACGCTACAGCGAGTGGGTGGACGAGGCTGCGGCCGAGGAAATTCGCCGTGGCCTTCAGGCTACGGTGGGCGCCTGAACCACAACAACTCACCCGAAATCAGTATCAGAGGATGCCGTAAAACCGCGAGCTGTTATGCGGGCGGCAGTTTGCGGCTGGCGATGATCTCCAGCAGCTTGTCCAAGTCGAAGGGCTTATGGACGACTGGCACCGAGAGGTCAGAGAGCAGGTGCACAAACGCCAGGCTGAGCGTCTGATGGCTTGCGGTCATCAAAATGTACCTGTGGCGCTGTAGTCGCCGGGTGTCGCCCGCGACGGTCCCCAACAGCCCGGCTCCATCGATCCGGGGCATCATCAAATCGAGCAGAACGATCATTGGGCTGGGCGTTTTGCGCAGATACTCCAGCGCCTGAAGGCCATCGTGCGCCTCGAAGACAGCGTAGCCAGCATCTTCCAGCAGGGAGCGGAGGTTCTCACGAATAGCGATTTCGTCATCGACAATGAGGATGCTCGTTTTGATGGCGCTCAAACCGTCTCCCCTTTATGTGGCGCTCTGCGGTTGATATTGCCGCTTCGTATGACTGCATGCTATGATAGCACGGCACATCGCTGGGTTGATCTGGTGAATTGGCCGTGTGCGAGTGCCATGAACGCAGGGTGTCAACCGCTGCAAGAGCGTTGCGATGCTCCTCGAAACCCCGCTCGCGGTGTGATATATAGCATGACTCGTGCCAGCTCTGCCTGCCTGTCTTAAATATCACGGAATCTGCTCCGGATCGGTAACTACACCTCGCAGCAGGAGACGGGTTGAGGTCTCGACCTGTTCGTGCCAGTTTGTCGCCTGCGGATCAATCATCCAGAGCAACCCAAGGCCTTCATACAGCCCGGTGACTGCGATAGCCACCTCGGTTGGGTTGATGTCTGGACGAAACTCGCCTTGCGCGATTCCCCGCTGGATCAACTCTTCCATAATCACTCGATATTCGGCGAAGTAGGTGCGCAGGTGCTGGCGAATAACGGCATGGCGCGCAGCCACCGCATAGAGCTGGAGACTTACGGGCTGCAAGCTGATCATGCGGTCCATTTCGCGCACCATCTGGCGTGTCAGCGTCATCAGGTGTGTTGTCACTGAACCCTCACTGGCCGCCAGCGAGCGGATCTGTTTGAGCGCCTGGTCGAAGAATACCTGGAGCAAACGCCCGATGATAGCGTCTTTGCTTTTGTAATAGAGATAGAGCGCCCCTTTACTGACGCCAGCCTCTTTGGCGATATCGTCCATGCTGGCGCGCTCGAATCCCAGCCGCGAAAAGACCGCAAACGCGGCGTCCATGATTTGATGGCGACGCTGCTCGCTGACATCCTGCCGTGGGGCCATCTCTTACCTGCCTCCCTGTCGCCACGAAGCTCCCCCGCCGCCGGCCGGACGAGGGAGCAGGGAGCACTAGCTGTGTCTCCTCCTATTGTAGCGTGTCGCGCCCGGCTGTGGATAGCGCCTGGGCGGACTGTGTCGCCGGGCGCGAAGGCGCCGCCTGAATGCTCCAGATGCGCGTCTTCCACCAGAAGATGACCAGGCCCACGAGCGCGAAGCCGACGAACCACGCCAGGGCTAACAGGATGCTCCCGCCCGGTACGCCATGGCCAAATCCACCGCTGACAGCCACCTGCATCGGCCCAAAGCTCGGAAACGCGGCCAGGAAATCCTTGTTCGCCAGCGGATTCTCGACGGGCGCCTGCAAGAGCGTATCCATGAGGCTCACCATGATGATGAGAAAGAAGCCTGCCAGCTCGCTGGAAACCAGGACACCCAGCAGCAGACCCAGCGCCCCATAAATCAAAGTGTCCAGCAGGTAGCCCAGCCAGATCGCGCCGAACCCGGCGGAGTGCCAGAAGAAGAGCAGCACCAGCGTCGCGTAGAGTGAGACGAGCGCCGCGACGACAATGATCGCCGTCGTTTTGGCAGCGATGGCCACCGGTCGCGGTAGCCCCGCCAGCGCCAGTCGCCGGTCGAACGCGGTGTTGCGCCGGGCCGCGGCGAAGATCATGAAGGCCACGATGAGCGTGATGGCATTGAATCCCGAGGTCGACCACGGTCAGGTCGTGGCCGTTGACCTGGAGAAAGGCGCCTGTGCTCTGCAACTTGAACGCCACAGGATCATTGGAAATGAGCGCGCCAAAGAGCCAGTCCCATATCGGCACGAAGATCAGCAGCAGCCCCAGCGCAAAGCGGTTGCGCGCCTGCTCGATCAGCGCGAAACGCGCGGCGGTGACAAAACGCTTCCAGGATGACACGGCTAGACCCCCTTCATCTCACGATACGGACCGGAATGCTCAATCGGCAGTTTCGTCAGTTGGCCGTTTTCTAGTTGGTAGAGCGCGTCGAAGCGCTGCTGATCGAAGAGCAGGTGCGAGATGACCAGCACCGCGCGGCCTTCATCGCGTAGCTGCTCGGCCAACTCCCAGAAGTGGAGATAGGTTTCCCAGTCGAATCCCTGGTATGGCTCGTCCAGCAGCAACACATCCGGCTGGTGCATCAGCGCCAGCGTGAGGTTGACCTTCTGCTTCGTGCCGCCAGAGAGGGCGCTGACAGCCATCGTCCGGTACTGCTGGTAGCCGAGGCTGGCGATCAATGTCTCGGCGTACGAGAGGTCGGCGAGATTGTACGCGGCGCCGAAGTAGGCGAGATGCTGGTTCACCGTCAGTGTCTCGTTCAGCGCCGCCGCCTGCGGGCAGTATCCCAGCGCGCCGCTCCGGGTGATGGCGCCGTGGTGGGGGCGAAGCTCGCCCGCAAGGATGCGCAGCAAGGTGGACTTGCCCGCGCCGTTCTCGCCGACGATGCCCACCAGCGTACCCGGCGCGACGGCCAGAGTGACGCCGCGCAGAATCTTGTGCCGACCGAACGAGCGCGTAATGTGTTCGGCGCGTAACAGCGGTTCAGACATACATACTCTCTCCTGATGTGAAGGGTGCAGGATCCGATGCACGGGAATCGCGCGCAAATGCTCCGCGATGCGGTGTCGCGTCTCCTCGATGTACAGTGTTGCAACATGACTGACCGGTCAGTCACAATAATATATCGTATTGTGATGGGTGTCAACCCTATAATCTGGCATGGTTGAATGCTACCGACTTTTCAGGGCAGGTGTGGTGGGAGGCGTAGGTGTAATGGCAGTGGCGCGTGGCACAGCGAACGTGAACGGGAGGGCATGATATGCGGGTCTTTGTTGTTGGGGCAACCGGCGTTTTAGGACGATATACGCTGCCGCGGCTGGTGGAGCGCGGCCATAGCGTTGCCGTGGTGGCGCGGCATTCTGAGGATGTTGCGCGGCTGCGGCGGCTGGGATTCGATGCATGGAGCGGCGATATTCTGGATGTGGAGAGTCTGCGCGAGCCGCTGCGAGGCTGTGATGTGGCGCTCCACCTGGCCACGGCGATTCCGATACACCGCCCCGGGATGGGCTGGAGCCTCAACGACCGCATCCGCCGCGAGGGCACGCGCAATCTGCTGGCGGCGTCGCGGGAAGAGGGCGTGCGTCGCTATGTGCAGCAAAGTATCACGCTGCTCTACGGTGACGGCGGCGACCAGCTGGTGAGTGAGGATCATCCCCTGTCGCCCTATCCACGGATTGCCTCGGCGTTCGAGATGGAGGAGGCGGTACGCGCGTCGTCGCTGGAATGGGTGATGCTGCGCGGCGGATCATTTTACGGGCGGGGGACTGGCCGTGAAGATGTCTGGCGTCGCGAGGCGGAAGCGGGGACGCTCACTGTGCCAGGCGATGGATCGGCGCTGATCTCACTGATTCGGGTTGAGGATATGGCGCGGGCTGTCGTGCTGGCGGCGGAGGCTGCGCCAGCGGGCGCTGTCTATAACGTGGTGGACGATGCGCCCGTGAGCTACCGGGAGCTGTATAACCATCTGGCCGCGCGGACGATGGCGTCTGAGCCGCCTGCTGGTGGGCCGCCAGTCATCTCACTCGGCTGCTCCAACGCGGCTATCCGGCGCGCGCTCGGCTGGGAGCCAATGTGGCCATCCTACCGCTCTGGCCTGGCGTGAGCGAGGCTATTGGACAAGAGTGAAGCCATACTGCGCAAAATGCTGATCAAGGCTGAACGCTTCATGAATATGGAGTCTGCTCATGATTGCGAAACTGGTTGCGTCCGTATAGGAATATTCCTTGTCCGCCAAGCGCCTGATGATATCGCGGGCCACTGTCTCATCAACTTCCCGGACTCGGATAATTTGGGACGCGCCCGCAAAAATAGCGTCTAGAAACCGTGTTGCGGCGGTATGGCTCACGCGCGTTAGAAGGAGGGCGTGTGTCCCAGCGACGACGAAGTTGCTCGTCAGCAATGCCGCATGTGCATCCGCCAGTCTTGTCATGATGTGTTGCGTTGCGCCGTGCGATGCGTCTTTGGGGTTGATATAGGAAAAGTATGCGGATGTGTCAACAAATATGCGGCTCATGCGCGGTGGGGATCTTCGTAGGCTAATGCAATCGCCTCATGTTTGTCGTTCGCGATATCTGTTTCATCCGCGCTGGCAAAAGCGCCACCAAGGGCAAACAGGGGATCTTGTCGGTCGAATCGCTTGCGACGACGAGAGCTATGCTTCGGCACAATACGGAAAATTCGGCCTTGATCCTCGATCAGGATTTCTGAACCTGTTGCCTGGAGTTCGTCAAGGATTTGGGATGCGTCCCTGACGAACTCGCTTAACGGTATGGAGTGTTTTTGATCGGTCATCGCAGGTGTCCTCCTGTGTGACGATCATATCACACAATGCTAAATGCTCTTGGGCGAGTGGTGGTGCACCCACTCGGGCACATCGCCCGACTCGCGGCTATCTTTGCCCCACCGCATCGCAGCGAAGTCCACCAGCGCCAGGAATCCGGTTACGCCAAGTGTTACGAGAAGCGCTTCCATGGTAATAAACCCTTTCATCACATCTGTCACATCAGTTGGTTGATGTTTGTTGTTGCTGTTGATAGGCGAGCAGTGTCTGCTCGATCTGATTCAGGTGAACGGCATCGTGGTCGGCCCAGTGTTCGAGCCAGCCTTCGGCGGTGAACTCGCCGTATTCCGGCTGGAAGCCCACTCGCTGCCAGTCGGCGGGTGAGAGCAATCGCGCGACGCCGAGGCTCGCGGTGCGCTGCGCCTGAAAGTCGGCCAGCAGTTCGTCGCGTGCGTCGCGGGCGATGTTGCGGCTGGCATACCAGCGTTTCTCGTCGTGCGGCGCAAGTTCCGGCCGATCCTCTTTGACGATGCGCGCCAACCGCTGTCGCATGATGAACGCTTCGTCGTCTACCAGATGCGCCAGCGCGTCGCGAATGCTCCAGGCGTCAGGCGTTGAATGGAAGTCCAGCGCGGCGTCATCCAGCTCGCCAGTCAGCCGACGGAGCGCAGGCTCGGTAGCTTCAAGGATGACCAGAGAGTCGTCACGTGTTGCCATAGCAGCCTCTCATCGCTCACAATTCATCGCTCACAGCATAACGCTCTATCTCAATCAACCGCTCCTCTCATAGTATAGTTTCACCGAACAATATTTTTCAAGTGGTCACTTTACCGAAACAATCATTTGTGATATTTCGACACGACAGACAAATATTCGCTAACCAATCGTGATGCGTCTGGGTGAACCTGAGCGCGGTAGCAACCGGAGGAGCGCACGCTCCCCTATGTTGGTGGTTGCATCCTCCCGCTGAAATTCGTTGCGCTCTTGTGAGAGAATGCGATACGAGCGGTTTGTGGCGCTTATTGTAGCTGTCGTGGCTGTCGTGCGTGCGGTGAGGGAGAGATTGTGATGGCAGGTGAAGCGGCGGATGTCATTATCGTCGGCGCGGGGCTTGCCGGTCTGGTGGCGGCCGCGGAAATCGCCGACGCTGGCAGACGTGTCATCGTCGTCGAGCAGGAGCCGGAACAGAGTCTCGGCGGGCAGGCGTTCTGGTCGCTCGGCGGGCTGTTCCTCGTCGATTCACAGGAACAGCGCCGGATGGGCATCCGCGACTCGTACGAGCTGGCGCTCCAGGACTGGATGGGCACGGCAGCCTTCGACCGCGAAGAAGACCTGTGGCCGCGCCGCTGGGCGGAGGCCTACGTCGCCTTTGCCGCTGGTGAGAAGCGCTCCTGGTTGCATGCCCAGGGGGTGCGGTTCTTTCCTGTGGTCGGTTGGGCCGAGCGCGGCGGCTATGGCGCCATCGGCCACGGCAACTCCGTGCCGCGCTTCCATCTGACGTGGGGCACGGGGCCAGGTGTGCTCGCGCCGTTTGTGCGCCGGGTACAACGCGCGCGCAAGAAGGGTCTGGTCACGCTCCTGTTCCGCCATCGCGTCAACGCATTGACGGTGAGCGGCGGGACGGTGGATGGCGTGCGGGGCGATATCCTCGAGCCGAGCGCTATCGAGCGTGGCAAGTCGAGTTCGCGGGTCATCGTGGGCGAGTTTACGCTGAAGGCGCAGGCTGTCATCGTCACATCGGGCGGCATCGGCGGCAATCAGGATCTCGTGCGCGCGAACTGGCCGCAACGGCTTGGCAGCCCTCCCGAACGCATGATTACCGGCGTGCCCGCGCATGTAGATGGGCGGATGCTGGCGATTACCGAGGCGGCGGGCGGGCGGATTATCAACCGCGACCGCATGTGGCACTATGTCGAGGGCATCGAGAACTGGAATCCCATCTGGCCGCAACACGGCATTCGCATCTTGCCGGGGCCATCGTCGCTCTGGCTCGATGCGCGTGGCAATCGGCTGCCGGTGCCGCTCTTTCCCGGATTCGACACGCTGGGAACGCTCGAGCACATCATGCGGACTGGCTACGACTATACCTGGTTTATCCTGGATCAGCGGATCATCAAGCGCGAGTTTGCGCTCTCTGGCTCCGAGCAGAACCCCGACCTCACGAACAAGAGCATCCGGCAGACGCTCAGCCGCGTGGGGTCGGACGCGCCGAAGCCCGTCCGCGCGTTCATGAAGCATGGCGCGGATTTCATCGTCGAGCGCAAACTTGCACGATCTGGTGCGCCGCATGAATGAATTGACCGAGGAGCCGCTGATTGACCCCGCCGCGCTGGAGCGCGAGATCGTCGCCCGCGACCGCGAGGTGGAGAATCCCTATTCCAAGGATATGCAGATTACCGCCATCCGTGGCGCGCGCCAGTATCGGGGTGACCGGTGGATTCGCGTGGCGAAGCCGCACCGCCTGCTCGACCCCGCCGCCGGGCCGCTGATCGCCGTCCGGCTGCACATCCTCACGCGCAAGACGCTCGGCGGCCTGGAGACCGACCTCTCGGCGCGCGTGCTCGGCGCCGACGGCCAGCCAGTGCCGGGGTTGTACGCGGCGGGCGAGGTCGCGGGCTTCGGCGGCGGCGGCGTGCATGGCTACCGCGCGCTCGAAGGCACCTTCCTGGGCGGATGCATCTTCTCCGGGCGCACGGCGGGTCGTGCGGCGGCCAAAGCGGTTATCTGATCGTTCAGGCGACCTTGGCCCGATTCATCATCGACTTCAGCGCCTTGATCTCGCCCAGGTGACCGCACAGCCCATGAAGACGACCTTGAGGAGGTCATTTTGTTTCACTGGCGTCTCTTTGCCCCAGCCAGGTATCGGCTGCAGCAGCGCATCGAACGACGGCAGCGCGAGCAGATAAGCGCGTAAAGCTCCGCTGGCCTGATCCAGATAAGCGAGCGAGTCAGCTGCGCTGAGATGGGGAATCGCGGCGACCTCCTGCTGTGTATATCCCGTCAATGCGCCTAAACCGCGATAGCCGATGCCCTGCGGATCATAGCCGGTGCGCTCGGCCCATCCCTGTGTCAGCCAGAGTTCGTCCGCTGGTGGCTTTTCCTGGAAGACCCGCGCGATGACATCGAGCCAGCGACTGACGTGCCAGACGGTGACGCCGATGCTGTTTCCCTCCGCGTCTGGCTGCCAGTCTAGATCCTCGGGTGAGAGTTTCCCTACCTCGCTGTGCATCCCCTCGGCCAGCGACGCGATGAGATCGGCGTAAAGCTCGGTACCCTGCATGGTGTAGCCCTCTCCGGCGCATATGGAATCGCTCGTGCAATCACAGAGGGAGTATAGTGGCCACGCCACTTCATAATCAATAGCCAGGAAGGCTGGCTGTACACATGTCAGGGACATCAGCGAAAGCGGTTATCTCATCAGCCCCACTTGCCGCCAGTCTCGTTACGGGCGGCAAGGATAGACATCTCGAAGTGGCGCATCTCGATCACCGGCGGCTTGAGACGCATGATGCCTGCCTGCGCGCTTGACTGAGCGCCGCTCAGCGCCTCGGCGCCATTGGCGCGCATCCATTCGGAGACGGAGAGGTTGGCGGCGCGGCGACAGACGAATTCGATATCGGCGCCGCTCAGCCCGTCGGAGCGCTTGGCCAGCGTATCGAGCGAGACATTCTGCGCCAGCGGGCGGCGTTTCGTATAGATATCGTAGATGGTGCGGCGCGCCTGACGGTCGGGCAGCGGCAAATCCAGCAGCAGGTCGAAGCGGCCAGAGCGCAGCACTGCCGGATCAATCAGTTCGGGGCGGTTGGTAGCGCCGACGACAATCACGCCGCGCCGTCCCTCGATGCCATCCAGTTCGGTCAGCAGCTGCCCGATGATCTTATCGCTGACCGCGTCGAAGGCGGTTCCGCGGCGGGGCGCCAGCGCATCCATCTCGTCCAGGAAGAGGACGCACGGGGCGACCTGACGCGCCCGCTGGAACGTCTCGCGCACGCCACGCTCAGATTCGCCGACCCACTTCGAGAGCAACTCTGGCCCTTTGACGGCGATGAAATTGGCCTGGCAGGCGGTCGCCAGCGCACGCGCCAGCAACGTCTTACCGGTGCCTGGAGGCCCGCTGAGCAGCACGCCACGCACAGGTTCGAGGTCCATCGAGGTGAAGACTTCGGGGAAGCGCAGCGGCCATTCAATCGTCTCGACCAGCGTGCGCTTGACGCCTTCGAGTCCGCCGACGCTCTCCCATGGCGTCTGAGTCACCTCGACGGCGACCTCACGCGCCGCCGACGGATCGATGTGCTTGAGGGCGTCGCGCATGTCGTCCATCGTCACGGTCAGCGCGAGCAGTTCGTTGGTGGGGATGCTGCCACGGATCAGGTTGGCCTGGGGGAAGGTGCGGCGTAGCGCCGACATCGCCGATTCGCGGCAGAGCGCGGCGAGATCAGCGCCGACAAATCCCGGCGTGATGCGCGATAGCTCCTCCATATCGACGTCTTCGGCCAGCGGCATATCGCGGCTATGAATGCGCAGAATCTCCAGCCGACCCTTGGTGTCGGGCGCGTGCAGGTTCACCTCGCGGTCGAAGCGTCCGGGCCGCCGCAAAGCGGGATCGAGCGCATCGGCGCGATTGGTGGCGCCGACGACGATCACCTGACCGCGCGCACGCATGCCGTCCATCAGCGTGAGCAACTGACCGACGACACGCTTCTCAACCTCGCCCCAGACCTCGGAGCGTTTGGGCGCGATGGCGTCGATCTCGTCGAGGAAGATGACGCTGGGCGCGTTCTTCTGCGCGTCGGCGAAGACCCGGCGTAGCTGCGCCTCGCTCTCGCCATAGAATTTGTCGATGATCTCAGGCCCACTGACACTGAAGAAGTGCGCGCCGCTTTCCGAGGCGACCGCGCGGGCGATCAGCGTTTTGCCGGTGCCGGGCGGGCCGTAGAGCAATACGCCTTTGGGCGCCTCGATGCCGAGGCGGTCGAAGAGTTCGGGGTGGCGCAGTGGCAACTCGATCAACTCGCGCACATGCTGCAATTCTTCGCCCAGGCCGCCGATATCCTCATAGGTAATGATGCTGCCGCGTGGCGTCGCGCCCGCACCCGGCGCCTGGATGCGCAGGCTGGCGCCCTGCCCTAGAATGACGGCGCTGGCGGGATTGGTGGAGAAGACCTGAAACTCGCGCACCGACAGTCCCATGCCCGGCACCCGCACGAGATCGCCCGCCACCGTGACCACCCCGCGCAGGGTCTGTGCGACGTGGCGCAGCTCTTCCTCGGCGAGGGTCGCCGGGCCATTCACTGGCATCAGCGCGACACTGATGGCTGGCTGGGCGGCGACGGCATGAATGGTGACCAGATCGCCAAGCGCCGCGCCCGCGTTCTGGCGCACGATGCCATCCATCTGGATGATGGCGTCGCCGGGAATCGTCGTCCCCGGCACAGTGGTATCGTTGGGGTGCGGCTCGTTAGGCCAGGCATGGATGCGCGCGACGGTGGAACGCTGGCCCTGAATGGCGATGACATCATCGTCGTGGCAGCCCAGCGCCTCTAGCGCGGCAGGCGTAATAAAGGCCGAGCCGCGCGGGATGAGAATGCCCTCGGCAACAGTCATTTGCAGTGACGTGCTGGATCGCACGGGATGGTCTGTCGTGCTCATAGTGCTCTTTTTACGCTCGCTCTCGCCTCAACGTTGCAGGTTTGGGCCAGGAATTACGACTACATAAGATGCGTCTCATGCGACAACGCTAGCATACCAGACTCGTCCGACGTTCGCGTCGCTGCCCGTAACGCATCCCGTAACGCTTGGGTACCGCTGAGAGAGTATCATTGCAAATAGATGGCCAGCTTCCGCAGGTGTGTAGCACGAAGGAGATAAGCGTGCGATTACCTATCGAGAAAACGGACACATTTAGAGCGCAGAGGCGTCGGCGGATGCTCGCCCGAGGCGCGTGGTGTCTCATGGTCGTCATCGCCCTGGCGAATTTCTTCATTTCCCTGCCACTGTTCATCGCACAACTCCACAGGCTGTGTTCCCAAACCGCTTGTAATTACCAGCAACTTACGCCTGCACAAGCCGCAGTGCTCAAAGCGGGCGGCCTTTCCCTTGATGGATATGTCGCGCTCACCGTCACGTTGCTGATCGTCTCGCTGATAGTTCCCTGGGCAGTCAGCGCGCTTATCATCGTGCGTCGTCCTGACGATCTGATGGCGCTTTTGGTTACCCTGCTGCTTGTAGCGCTCGGTTCAATCAACGCTGCAGCCGATTTACCCCAAGGACCTATGCCCTGGCTTGTGCCGTACACCTATTTCATCATCCTGAGTCAGGCGTTAATACTATGGACCTTTCTCGTGTTCCCAAGCGGGCGGTTCGCACCGCGCTGGACGAGTTGGGTCCTCGTCGCATTGCTTGCTGGTCAAGCCGCCGCCAGTTTCGCTCCAGACGTACTATTGCTATCCAATAACTCGGTGAGCCACCTTGGCTGGCTCGTAGCGCTTGCGGGGTTTGCGACAGTGCTAGTCGTCCAACTTTACCGCTACCGGCGCGTCTCCAGTCCCTTGGAGCGCCAGCAGACGAAATGGGTCGTCGTGGGTCTCGCCTTTCCAGTTACGATTTTCGTTGTTGGGAGTATATTGGCGCTCATTTTCCCCGCGCTCGCTACCTCCAGCGCCATGTATGTAGCGGTGGCTAATGAGCTCGGCTTCATGCTGCCGCTCTTCCTCCCGTTCGGGTTTGGGTTCGCGATCATGCGTTATCGGCTCTGGGATATCGACGCCCTTATCAATAAGGCGCTGGTCTACGGTTCGCTGACAGTGCTGCTGGCAGGGGTCTATGCTGGCCTCATTGTTGGCCTGGAGAGTCTTGCGACGCTCACAAGGGGAGATATTGCGAATAAGCCGGTGGCGCTGATCATTTCGACCCTGGCCACCGTGGCGCTGGTGCAGCCAGTGCGCCGACGGCTCCAGGCGTTGATCGACCGTCGCTTTTATCGGCGCAAGTATAATGCCGAGAAGACGCTGGCCGCCTTCAGCGCTACCCTGCACGATGCGATGGACCTGGACACGTTGCGCGTGCAGGTGCTGGACGTGGTGCAAGAGACCATGCAGCCCGCGCAAGTCTCGCTCTGGCTGAGCCGACGACCGCCGCCCGCCGCAGGATAGTCGCGCCACAGCACAACGACCGACGGAATAGCTCCCGCCGGTCGTCGCCTACGAGTGTGATTGGTGTATTGCCGCTACAGCGTGATGACGTGGTCGGGCGGGTTACCCGCCAGCGCGCCGTAGAGATCGGGGAAGCAGCCGACGCGCACGCCCTCGATGGTATCGCGCGGGGTGCAGTTGGGTGGCTCGCCCTCGGCCAGCCCGCGCTCCATCGCGCACTGATCGCAGAGCATCAGCAGGATGTTCTGCTCGCGGGCGATTTTGCCCAGCCGCTCGCCGATGGGGTCGCCCTTGCGCAGAACGTAGGTATTATCATCGAAGAACATCATGCCGACGACCTCGACGCCGTGGTTTCCGGCCTCGAGCTGTGGCAGAATCATCTTGCCCAACTTATAGCTAGCGGTATGTCCGCTGGTGCTGAAGATGTACGCAACCTTCACCTGGTTTGCCCTTTCGGAGTCTTAACGATCCGCGCCTCCCGATGTGGGCGCTTCACCGCAAACTGTAGCAGGCGGAATCGCTGCGGGGCAATCAGTCTTCAGAGGCTCCCGGTCCGCGAGGTCTTACAGAGTTAGCCGCTGTTCACTGCTGTTCACTTATAGTGCATTACGTGATAGTCATGTCAGGCGTTTACCGCTGTCTCTCGTGTGCGCAGATGGTCGCAGTCACAAAGAAACGTGCTCGATGAATGTCCGGCAGCTCTGACAGTGCTTGGATTGGTAGATACTGCTTGACAGTCACCCACATTCCGGGATGCGAGGATCTGCGTCGGTCGAAAACGAGAATCGATAAATTCCGTATCCGCATCGCAACAGGATATGCGACAAAGAGGGTGCAACGCAACGATGGTAATCAGAGCGCGATGTCAAGTCAATGCCTGAGACGAAGGTAGGAACATGACACTGCATAGCCCGATCGTCAGCGTGAGACAGAGTCCGTCGAAGTGCGCGATTCGTACAGCTATGGATGGCAGCCTACACCAGATAGGCTGGGCGCATCTAGCTTGTCCCCAGAGATGCCCCGTGTCCGGTGGTTCAATGCTGGGCCTGAGTGTCGAAGCGCATAGCGATCATCGCATCCGCCTGACATGTCATTTGCTGCATCCAGGCTCGCAGGCTCGGAAGTCTGCTGGCAAGAGTTGCGCGTTGTTACAGTTTGGACCATCGCAATAGGGAATATGCAGTTGAGCAAAGAGCGTAGCATCCCGGTATGAAGAGCGCCGCACAGGCAATGACACCTAGACTCCAGCCCAGGTGGGCGTAGCGGAGCTGACGGTTTTGATGTTGGATTGATGGAGGGCTGGTGAGTGCCGATACTGGTGAGAGCGTGAGACGTTTCGTTGGCATGTGATGCCTCTATCGAACTCTAGCCAGCAGACGTGCTGGCGAATGTTGCGAAACACCTCTACTCGATCAATCTATCGATCAAAGCACATTGTAATCATTCAGCGTGCCCAGATCGTTACAGCCAGCGTTACGAAAGGCATAGATGAGAGAACCTGACGCCCTGTGGTCTATACATAAGTCAACCGGAACACGTGGATGACAACGACGTGGAGCCAGATAAGTAAAGAATGGCGCCAGCTTTCTCTGCGAACAGAGACTGCATGCGGCGTCATTCGTTATGCAAAGTGTATGCATTGTATAGGGAAGGAGGCCACCCATGCGCGAAGACCTGGTCACGCCCGCTATCGCCCGACGTCTCGTTACGGATGGGCTGGGCTGGGAGCCGCAGATTGGCGACTGGTGTACGGTGCTGGGCGGGGAGCATATCGCCGAGGGCGCCGCTGGCCTCTGGCTGGTGATCGCCGTGCCGCCTGGCATGGGGACGCTGGCGCTGGCGGATGCGAATGGCCAGTGGCCGGTGACACAGGTGGCGCAGGGCTCCTGCCTCTGGCTCCCCACTGCTGGCAAGCTCAAGACATGGCTGCGCGCGCGCGGCTATCGTGTCGCGACGGGTGAGGCGTTCGCGCCGGTGCTGGCGGCCTCCGCGCCTGCCTCGCGGCATGTCTGTCGGCTGACCTACCCCGGTGAGGCGGCGCCCATCGATGGCGACGGACTGAACGAGGCCGAGGCGGTCGCCGACGCGCTGCTGCGGGTACTGAACGCCCATACTTCTGACTCGCCACACCTGGCGTTTTGAGCTGCCAGATGGGGAAATGGCCATATCCGCTTTTCGGGTAGCTGGTTTGACAGCCTTTGCCTCCCCGGCCTATACTGGCCCAGTCCGCTGGACAAGCGATGAATTCGCATGTAACGAGCGATACCGGCAAGCAGGGGGATGGCATGGGCTGGGATGATGAGTCACGCGGACCAGCACGCGATCCACGTATGGGAGCGCCGGGCGCTTCCAGCCGACGCAATCCCGCGCCTCCCGGAGCGTTCGACCCCTATCAGCCCAATGGCAGCACGCGTATGCCCGTCCCCGGCGGCTCGGGTCGCTGGGCCAACGAGCAGGAGGGCTGGACTTCCACCCAGATGGCGGCGGTCGGCCACCAGCATCACTTCTCGCTCTTCCATGATGGCAACGCCGGGCATCTCTGGCGCGGTGAGGTTGCCTCTCTGCTGGGCGAGGCGATCTTTACCACAGGCGTCCTCATCTGGCTCGTCGGCCTGACTGGCTCACCCTACGTGGTGGCGCTCGCGCTCGTGTTGCTGGGTGTTCCCTGGCTGCTGGCCGGGCCGCTAGCCGCCCCGCTGACGCGCATGCCCGAGCCTGGACGCGGGCTGGCGTGGATCGGTCGGCTGCGCTTTCTACTAGCCCTTGGCTTCGTCCCTATGCACTTCCACACGATCTATCCGGTCGTGTTTGCGCTCATCTTTGGTATCGCGCTCTGTGGTCGGCTCCGTGAAGGGTTGCGGGTCGCCGCCTTCCGCGTCTGTCTCGCGCCGGGCGAGCTGGAGCGCGTCTCCTCCGATCTCTATATCGGCGGCGCGGTTGTCGCCGTTTGCGGGCCGCTCCTCGCCACACTGACCTATACGCTGCTGGGCGAGCGCATTCTGCTGGTGAGCATCTTCGCCGCGGTCTGTTACCTGCTTGCCTCGAACTCTGATGGCTTTCTCGATGCCCTGCCAGAGTCCAAGCGCGCCTTTCTGCACGTCCAGCCCGATGAAGACGATCTCGAAGCCCTGATGGAGGAAGATGGCGACGATGATCGCCTCGCCGATCCAGAGATGCGCCGCGAACTGGCGCTGCCAGAATGGTATCAGGTTGCGCCCTCCACATTGAGACAGGCGTTTGGTGAGCTGCGGTCAGGCATGGCGCTCGTCGGCGGATCAGCGCTCAGCCAGACCGCGCTGCTGGCGCTCTGCGCGCTTGGACTGGTCGGCGGCGGGCTCGCCGCGCTGGAGATCTTCTTCCTCCAGGATCGCCTTGGGCTGCCCGGCTTCTACTTTGGCCCATTGCTGGCGGCCGAGGCTGGTGGTCTGGCGTTGGGCGCGCTCTTCGGCGATACCGTCGCGCATCGCGGACATGGTCGTCCCGCGCTCATCGCGGGTGTGGTCGGCACGGGCTTCGCGCTTGCCACGATGACGCTGATTCCGATGCTGCTTGCGGTGCTCGCCTGCGCCCTGTTGCTGGGCCTCTTCAACGCCCTCGCCGTCACTGGCGCGCGCGTGGGACTTTTCGCGGGCTTCACTGGTTTCGAGCGCCGGGCCATCGCCTCAGCCGAGACATGGCTGGTCGCTCTCGCGGGTGTCGTCGGCGCTGGGCTGTTCACAGTCTTCTACGCGGGTGTCGCGGGTATCCCTGGCCTCCCATCGACGCTGGCACGGTTGCCGTTCCCCGGCTGGCCTGTTGGCATGGTGATGCTTGGCACAGGCATTGTCCTGGTGCTTTCCGCCATCATCTTCGTTGTGTTGCTGGCCCGCAAGCAGCGCGCGGCGAAAGCGGCTTCCGGGAGCGCCTCCGAGGGCGATTTTGGCGGGTGGGGCGACGAGGGCTACGAGGGCGAGAGCGCCTATCTGCCCGCCGCTGGTGGTTGGGATGATGAGAGTGAGAGCGCCTATCTTCCTGCCGCCGATGGCTGGGACGATGGCTATGACGACGACTCGCCCTCGGAATATCGTCCAGCCCAGCGCGGCCGTTCTGGTGGCGGTGGCGCGCCCGGTCGCTCCAGCTTCCGCGCACCGAATCGCGGTGGCGGGCTGCTCAGCCGCCAGAATAATGGCGATGATGACGATAACTCGCCACGGCGCGGTGGGTCACCCGGCGGCAGGCGTAATCGCTGGTAGGCGTAGCGGGTGTCCGTCGCTGTTTCGCGGCATGAATACCGCGGCTAATCGTCAGGATGAGATCAGCGCTTCTGCATGTGGCATCCAATCTCCTTGTTCTGAATTCCCTCTTCTGCGCGCCATCCTGCGAGTGAAACTACGAATACTGCGTGGCCTTTTTCCCCGTCCTGAGGCACACTGATTCGCGATGGGCGCTCTGTATGATCTCGATATTCGTGATGCGATGATCTCGCCCATCCCATTGTCGTTACGGCATGCTATAGTATCCCCACTATACGGGCATCTCCTGACCACAGGAGACCGAAGGAGGGCAGCCCTCATGACAGCCGCCGCTGGATCACTCGACGCATCTGACCGTGCCGGGAAGGGAACGCTGCCGAAGCGTTCGCTTGGCGGACTCATCTCGATCAGCATCTTCTGGTTCGCGCTCAACTTTCATTGGGCCGCTGTGGGCATTATCCTGGTGCCCAGCCAGGTCATTGGCCTGCTCTTCCAGCAGGCGCCTGCGGGTTCCCTGGCGAGCCAGGCCACCTGGGTCAACGACCACGCCGGGCTGGCGCAGGCCATCGTCGTCGCGCCGGGACTCATTGTTGCCCTACTCTCGAATCCATTCTTCGGTCTGCTCAGCGACCGCACACCGGGTCGCTTTGGCCGTCGCCGCCCCTATGTGGTGGTTGGCACACTGGTCAATGTCGTTGGCCTTGCCATGATGGCGCTGCTGCCGACGACACTTGCGGGTAATCATAACGGCAATCCAGTATCAGCGGGACTGCTGACGCTGATGGTTGGCCTGATGGTCGTGCAGTTGTCCAATAACTCCGCCGCCGCGCCTTTCCATGCGCTCCTGCCCGACCTCGTTCCGCAGGAACAGCGCGGCAAGGCATCCGGCATCATGGGGCTGGCGTACTGGTTTGGCACTATCTGTGGCGCAATCGTCCCAACACTCTTCGGCTTCAATTCCAATGCGCTGCTCAACGGCACACAGAGTCCAGCCGCCTATCAGCATGGCATCGTCCTTGGTTACGCCGCCACCGCCGCGATTATCCTGCTCATGGCGATCCTGACCTTCATCTTTGTACGTGAGACTCCCTGGCAACGCTCCATGATATCCAGAGTGGAGCGAGCCGTACAACGCCACACGCTGCGCGATCTCGGGCTGACGTTGCTCGTCCTCGCCGCGATGCTGGGTGGCATCTATCTGGTGACGCACGTGACAGGACAGCCGCTCGGCGAAGATGGGTTGAGCTATGTGCAACTCATCGGCGTTGCCATCGCCTCGGTAGGCGCGGCCTTTGCCTTCGACTTCCGTCCGCGGCGTAATGGCGATTTCACCTGGGTCGTGCTGACGCGCATGCTGGTGATGATGGGCATCTATCTTGTCCAGAACTTCGTCTTGCTCATCATGATCAACTATGCCCACGCGCCCAATCCGCAGAGCGCGACCACCGTGTTTATCATTCTGCTCACCATCTCCGCCACCCTGAGCACGCTCTTCGCCGGCTGGGCCTCTGACCGCGTCGGGCGCAAGCGCATGGTCTATATTGCCGGGTCGTTCATGGCGTTCGTCGGTGTCGTGTTTGTCATCGCACCGTTCATTGTTCCTGGTAGCCTGTTGCCGCTGACCTTCGGAGCTGCCGCGGTCTTTGGTCTCGGCTTTGGCGCGTATGTCAGCGTGGACTGGGCGCTGGTAGCGGATGTGCTGCCCTCCGAAGAGACCTACGCCCGCGACATGGGCATCTGGAATATCGCGCTGACGTTGCCGCAGGTGTTGGCGGTGGTCTTTGGTGGCTGGCTGCTGGCGTTTGGCGTCTCGGCGGGCAACCGCAGCCTTGGCTATACCCTGCTCTTCGCCTTCCTGGTCCTGTTCTGTGCGCTTGGCACTGTCACGGTCCGCTTCATTCGCGGTGTCAAACGCTGACCTCACCGCCCCGCCCCCTCTCTCACAAGGAGAGGGGGCGCCAGAACAAAGGACACATGGGAGACAAAGCGATGAAACGCATATTACAGATACTCTCGCTGGTCACGCTCATCACCGTGATCGCGGCGATGGTTGCGCAGGCGCTGACTGTCGCGCAGGGCATCACCTACGACCAGAATGGGCAGCCCGTCAATCCGTCCACACTCACGATGATCGTCACTATTCTGGGGGTGGCCGGGATGCTTTCGCTGCCGCTGACCGCCGCGAACGGTGTGCTGGGCATCGTCGTCACGGGGCTGGAGCGGCGCTACGCCTGGCTCGTCGCGGTAATGGTCGCGGGCGCGCTGGCGCTCGTGGGCCTCTTCGTGATGATCTGGATATTGCTGAGCGTGCAGAGTCCCATCGCCCTCCAGGCGCCATTCGTCATCGTCCCACTGGTCACGCTGGCCTACACGCTCGCGCCCGCGCCGCGCCGCGCAGCCACCTCCGCTGGCGTATACTGAGCGGTATGAAGAGCTAGCTGGAGGCCGCGATGATCGAGCTGGTGTTAGAGATTCGGGATGCCGCCGATGAGACGGCGATCCGCGAGCTGGTGGGCAGGCGCGCGGGCATTACGCTCATCGGCCCCGGCAGTCAACGTCTGGACGACCGCATCGATGTGGATACGCTGGTGGACGAGGAGGAATCGTCTGGCGGTGGCGCCTGGTATCGGCGGCAATTTTCGATTCCTCGGGGCTGGGTTGTCGTAAATGAAGCCGATGGCATCCGCGTTCTCCTCGACGAAGCCTTCATCACTGCTGTTGATAAGGCGCGTGCGCCAGATACGGCGGTATTCTGGATTGCGACTCTTGGCGAGAGTTCCGGTTATGAGGGCGATTACAGCAGACTCGCGGCTGGCATGGATCCCGACGCTGTCCGCGACGCGGCGAGCGGCGAGTACTACATCTTCGAGCATAAATTGCACTGGTACCCCGAATTTCTCAACGCCTTCGAGGTGTTGGAGCGCCACAATGCCACGGGAGCTGTCCCACCTATCCAGCGCGTCGGGATATGGGCGCGCCTTCTGTGGACGCCGGGGCTGCTCCGCGCGTACGACACCTATCGCGAGCGCGCGCTGGCCGGAGCATATGGCCCGCAAGAGCCGCCAGACGACAAGAGCAATCCATAACCCGCCACCTCCCCTCGTGGTCTGCCACCTGCCGCCACGGATTCGCGCCGCCCCCTTGCGCTGGCGCAACATCACGTTCTATGCTGGATGCGCCGGGACGATGTGATCCTGGCGTAATGTCGATCTCATCACGGTGAGCCGGAATACGGCGCCGCGCGACACTGCTTCCACTCATGGGAGAGCATGTCGGGCAGGCGCTCTTTTTATTTTCCGCGTTTTCAGTGCCTGTGCAGATTCGACATTCGCTCGAAGCCACTTATGCACATGCGACGGCCCCTCCCTTTTAGGGGAGGGGGTAGGGGGAGAGGGTAGGCAGATGACATCAACCTACACGAGCGCATATCTCGACGTGCTGGGCTATCTGCGCGCGGCGACCAATCAGGAGACGGCGTCACTGCTCGGACTCAACACCACGCTTGGCGGCGCGACAACGCTGGCGGCGGGCGCGGTTAGCCTGCCAGTTGCCGCATCGGCAGGATGGGCTGCCGGGCCGCTCTGGCTGCTGGATGGCCCGTGGTCGGAGGTCGCGCAGGTGACTGGCCTGGCCGACTCCACCCATCTGACGCTGGCCGCGCCAGGGACGCGCTGGCCACATGCGCCGGGCATCTCCGTCAGCCAGGCGGGCGCGGCGGGATCGCTGGCCGAGACGATTCTGCGGGCGAGCGCGTGGATGGAGGGCTACTGCCAGCAGGGAACGGCGACCTGACCGCTCGCTCTACGCCCTCAGCCGGACGGAGCAGTGGGGCATGCCCGGAACCCGCGCCTGGATCGACCGCGATGTGATAGTCGTCGTGCGGCCAGGCCACTTCCCGGTGCAGTCCGTCAGCGCGCTCACGCTCGATCAGGGTGAGAGTGGCACGTTCGCGCTGGATGTCGCGCAGGTGCGGCTGCCGTCCGATGGGCGGCTGGTCGAGGCGCCGTTGCTCGCCGGGCTGGATCCCCTGCTGGCGCTCTCGCGCTCCCTGCGAACATGGATCAGCGTGACCTATGTTGGCGGCATCACCCCGGGCGCGCTGCCCTACGACCTCGCGCAGGCGTGCATCTGGGTGACCAGCGAGCTATTGGCCGAGCGGCGCAATCCATCGGGCGCGGCGCGTATCCGCCAGGGCAAGTTCGAGCTACAGGCGCGGCCCTGGGGTGATCGGAGCGGCGACTCAACGCTGCTGCTCCAGGCGAAGGCCGCCCTCGAACCGTATCGCGCGCAGGCGCTCTAACTGAGAGAGAGACAGCTGTGATTTTCACTACCATCCGTGTCGAGCGGCCAGAAGGCACAACAGTGCTGAGCGGCGTGCCTGTGCAGATCGAGTCGGCCAGCGGCGACGGCGAGCATCTCGATTTTGCCGACGCCCGCCCGTACGACCTCTTCTGGCTCTACACGACTCAGGGCGTCCCGCTGATACCGCTGCGGCGGCGCGATGTGCTCTTCGACGAGATCAATAACGACCCTGAGACGAGCCAGCCCGCCAAGTATCGCGTTGTCGCCGAGGTCGAGACCTTCGAGGGCGACCATCAGGAGGCGCTCTGCGAGCGCGTTGTAGGAGGCTAGCATCCATGCCAATATTGCCATCCCAGCCCGACACCTTCGGCGCGCTGCGGGCGATGCAATCGCTGATTTTGAATGAGTGCCTGGTGGCGGGCGTCTCGCCCTTCGCCACACTCTCCGCCAGTGACGCCACCCGCTACGGCGTCGCGCGGGCGGCCTTCGTCGGGCGGCCCAAAGACTTCTCCGACGCCTATCTGCCACAGTGCTGTATCTGGCTGCCATCTGATACGAACGCCGAGACTGTAGAGTTGGCGGGCTACGCTGGCCGTGCCCTCTCGACGTTCGCTGCCCATATCTTGCTGCTGGTGGACCAGCGCACCGACTGGTACGCCGCCGAGCAGCAGATTCTGACGCTGCGCGATGCGCTCTGGCCGGTAATGCTGCGCCACGCGCAACTTGGCGGTGCGGTTGCCTCCATTACCGCATCTGAGGCATTCGTCGGGCGCGGCCTCTGCTACGAGCAGGTCGCGGGCGTCCAGTACCGCTGCTTCGAGGCCATCTGGCGCGTCCGCCAGCAATGGCAGATCGCGGGCGGGATAGTTGTGTAGGCGCGGCCTGAGAAGTCAGCCGTTTCTGGCTCCCGTTTCCGCATCGGGGAGGGGTAGTATTCATTCTCCCTCTTTCCCTCCGCCAGGAAAGCGTTATAATCGGGGAGTAGCGTGCGCCCAATGATGTGGCGCGGATAGTCAGCCGAAACTCGACGATGAGGGGGCCAGTGGTCATGCTGAAAGATACGATGCTCTACCTGGCGCGCCAGGAGACAATTCGCCAGTTTGTGATGCACAATGCAATGGCGCGCAAGGCGGCGCGGCGGTTCGTGGCGGGCGAGACGCTCGACGAAGCGATAGCCACCACGCATGCGCTGAATGGCGAACGTATCAGTGTCTCGCTCGACCATCTCGGCGAAAACGTCGCCGACGCCCATGAGGCCTGCGAGACCGCGCACGGCTACATCCAGATCCTCGACCGCATCGCGGCGGAGGGCGCCGAGGCCAACATCTCCATCAAGCTCACCGCGCTTGGCCTCGATATCGACAATGGCCTCGCCCACGACAACCTGACCAGAGTGCTCCAGCGGGCGCACGACCTGGGCATTTTCGTCCGGGTGGATATGGAAGGCTCCGACTACACCCAGCGCACGCTCGATATGGTGACCGACCTGCACGAGACGTTTCCCAACGTCGGCACGGTCATCCAGACGTGTCTCTATCGCACCCCCGACGACGCCAAACTGCTGATTGCCAGCAATATCCGCGTCCGGCTGGTGAAGGGCGCGTACCTTGAGCCAGAGACGATTGCCTATCCCAAGAAGGTGGACGTGGACGCCGCCTACGCGCTTCTCCTCTACGAGCTACTCGAACACGGCGCATATCCTGCCATCGCCACCCACGACGAGCGCATTATCAGCGACGCGATTCGCTACGCCGAGTCACACGGCATCCCCCGCGCGCGCTTCGAGTTCCAGATGCTCTATGGCATCCGCCGCGACTTGCAGGAAAAGCTGGCGGGCGAGGGCTATAACGTCCGCGTCTACGTTCCCTTTGGCTCCCAGTGGTATCCCTACCTGACGCGCCGGATGGCCGAGCGTCCCGCCAACCTCATGTTCATCGCGGGCAACGTCTTCCGGGGGTAAAAGCTCCAGTAGAGGAATGATCGGATCTCGGCGCGTTCGGACTACTTCCCGATTTGGGCTTCATGTCTCATAATACCAATTCCGGCTGGGTTGTTGTATGTGGGGAGCGTGCCGGAAGCCCAAAGGCCCCGGCGAATGGGGATGGAAATTCGCCGTAGCGTTCACGCTACGGCCTGCCTCCGTATGACAACAGTTCAACCGGATGCCTCACAACATCTACACCTTCTGGCCGATGATGTTGGCATTGTATTTGCACGTAAATCCCCCCAGGACGGTATCTGCCCCGCACCGGAGCATCAGTGTGGCCGTCTGGGAGGGAATCTGCCATGCTGGGAGCGACTGATTCACTACTGGGCAGGGAGCTTGCGGGCTACCGCCTCACCCACATTCTGGGCAATGGTGGCATGAGCACCGTCTACCTCGGTCGGCGCGTGGACGATCTCCACGTGAAGTCCGCCATCAAGGTGCTGCGTGACTCTCCAGGGACAACGGACGCATTCCGCGCCAGGTTTTATCGGGAAGCGGAGACCGCCGCCTCGTTGCGCCATGAGCACATTCTGTCCGTGCTGGACTATGGCGAGTGGCAGGGGCTGCCCTACATGGTGATGCCCCTTGCGATCGGCGGTACACTTGGAAGGCGTATCGCGTCCGAGTCCGGCCAGTTTCCGTTTGCCGCCACCGCCACGTACGCCATCCAACTCGCCAGCGCGCTCGATTACGCCCACCAGCACGGCATCGTGCATTGCGATGTCAAGCCGTCGAATGTCCTGCTGGATGGGCAGGGACATCTCCTTCTGGCGGACTTCGGCATTGCCCACCTCTACAGGTCATCCAGCGCCCGCGCGGACGCGGAGACAACACTTACGCCTGCCGGCGAGGTCATCGGGACGCCATCGTACATGGCGCCTGAGCAGTTCAAAGGGCAACGTGTCGGCCCCGCCGCCGATATCTACGCGCTCGGTGTGGTGCTCTATCTGCTGACGGCCGGACGTCTCCCGTTTGAGGGCGCGACACCTATCGCGGTTGGTATGGCGCACCTGCGTGACACGCCGCTCTCCCCGCGTCTCTATCGCCCGGACCTGCCCGTTCCAGCGGCGGCGGCCATTCTCAGCGCGCTCGCGAAGGATCCGAGGCGGCGCTTTGAGAGTGCGGGCGCACTGGCGCTGGCATTCACCACAGGAGTCGAGGGAAGCTGGACAGCGACGAACAGTGACCACGCGAGTACCCTGGATGGCGAGCAGACGCAAGCCTATCCCGCCAGGTCATGGCGCGTACGCCGCCGCGCCGCGACCGGGCCATCGCTTCGTGTTGGCCTGGCCACCCTCGGCACAGCCGTACTCCTGGGTGGCGGCATCGTCGCGGCGCAGTCGCTCCAGAGTGAAAGCATCCCGTCGGAACGCCCGGCCTTCCACAGCGCGGTGATCAATGCCAGCGCGACGGAGCGGACGGCGAACCCGGTGGCGAGCAGCCATACGACCCAAAGCGCCTCGACCAGCAGTCATCCAACAGGCGGAAACCCGACAAGCCAGCAACCTCTGACGAGCGTTATTCGCTATCGTGGGTCGCTGGTGTATGCGCAGCGGTCCGACGGCAAATGGCTTTGGACTGTGTGGACCGATGGCGCGCTCGTCGAGCCTCCCCAGATACGCGGCGACATTATCTACCTGACCACGCTGATCGGTAGCCGCTATACTCTGCGTGCTGGCGATGGTGAAATCCTCTCTCTGGTGACCGTAGCCATGCAGCAGGACAACCAGCAGGGCAACCATCATGACAACGGGCATGGCAAGGGGGATAAACACCACGGCCATCATGGCGGCGGGCACGGAAACGGTCAGGGAGACAACTCGAACAGCGATTAGCGCTGGATCCCGGCTTGGCCACATGGCTATTGTGTAGGTGCGGTCTTCTCCGCGAGAGGTATGCCGGGCGCTCCGCCGTCGGCATGGTCTTCCTTGCGTGGCATGCCTTGCGAGACGGACGGTATCGGGATATCCTGAGGACTCAGGGTACATATGCCTGAGCGAAACATGAGAATTGAGACAATGGAGGCGCTCATGCCATCGGATCAGTCGCTACGTGACGAGCTTGTGTTTTTACTTGAGCGCGGAAATGCGCATATGTCATTCGAGGAGGCCATGGCTGCCTATCCGATGGAGCAGATCAACACGCTCTTCCCGAACGGCAGCTATACCTCATGGCATCTGCTCGAACATCTCCGCCTGACGCAATGGGATATCCTGGACTTCATCCGCAATCCGAACTACGAGGAGCACGCCTGGCCGCGGGACTACTGGCCGACGAGCGACCAGCAGGCGACGCCCGACGACTGGCAGCAGACAATCCACGACTTTCTGGCGGACCGGCAGGCGCTACGAGCAATCGTCATGGATCCGCAGACAGACCTCTGGGCAACAATTCCCCAGGGTACCGGCCAGACGATTGCGCGGGAGATTACGGTGGTGGCCGACCACAACGCCTATCACGTCGGCGAGTTCGCCATCATGCGCCAGGTCATGGGCACGTGGGAACCGAGCCATTCTACAGGCGGGTGAGTTCCTTTTCTTCATCGTTGCACGATCACGTCGAAGGCAATGTCCAACTGTCGAGCACGTTGCCGAACTGCGTTGACCTGTCGCGAACAATCCCGTAGACATGTCCGTTGACAATGGCCGCATTCGCATCGTCAACAGTACCCCCAAGCACAGTTCGCGCCCGCCAAAGTTGACAGCATGTGGGTGGTGAACATCTACAACCGGGATGGCTCCGGCGCGCATAACGCGGTTGCCTGGGCGGTCTGCGATACGCCGAATCCGACGTATTATACCGATTCCGGCTGGGTTGTTGTATGTGGGGAACGTGCCGGAAGCCCAAAGGCCCCGACGAATGGGGACGGAAATTCGCCGTAGCGTTCACGCTACGGCCTGCCTCCGTATGACAACAGTCCAACCAGATGTAGTATTAGATGTGCGT
This sequence comes from uncultured Chloroflexia bacterium, assembly GCA_963718915.1. Lineage (GTDB taxonomy): Bacteria > Chloroflexota > Ktedonobacteria > Ktedonobacterales > JADMIN01 > DAHUXT01. The sequence goes on from CAVRAI010000003.1 coordinate 561,901, forward strand.
TCAGGGATAATCGCGTTATGAAAAAAGGGGAGATATGCTCGACATTGAACATATCTCCCCACATATTTCCCGTTGACGGAAGCTGAAGGTCGCGGCCTAGTAGTCCGGCATCTGCGGAGCGGCAGGCTTGTCCTTCTCAGGAATATCGGTGATGAGCGCCTCGGTCGTCAGGATCATCGCCGCGATGCTGGCGGCGTTCTCCAGAGCGGAGCGCGTCACCTTGGCGGCGTCGATCACACCGGCCTCAACCATATCCTCGGTCTTCATATCGAGGACGTTGTAGCCGATATGCTTGTTCTTCTGCTCTTTCTGCGCCCGGCGCACCGCCTCGACGACCACCGCGCCATCCTGGCCAGCGTTCGCGGCGATGGTGCGCAGCGGCTCCTCGAGCGCGCGACGCAGAATCTGGATGCCAGTCGCCGCGTCGCCCTCGATCTTGAGCTTGTCAAGCACCTCAACCGCGTTCAACAGCGCCACACCGCCGCCCGGCACGTAGCCTTCCTCGACGGCGGCGCGGGTGGCCGAGAGCGCGTCTTCCACGCGGGTCTTGCGAAACTTCAGCTCAACCTCGGTGCCAGCGCCAACCTTGATCAGACCAACACCACCGGCCAGCTTCGCCAGACGCTCCTGGAGCTTCTCGCGGTCGTAGTCGCTGGTGGTGTTCTCGATCTCCGCCTTGATCTGCTTGATGCGGTTCTGGATGTCCGCCTGCGCCCCGTGGCCTTCGACGATGGTCGTGTCGTCCTTGCGCGAGATGACGCGGCGCGCCTGACCGAGATCCTCCAGCGTGGTGTTCTCGAGGCGGCGGCCCATCTCTTCGCTGATGACCTGGCCACCGGTCAGGATGGCGATATCCTGCAGCATGGCCTTGCGGCGGTCGCCAAAGCCCGGCGCCTTGACCGCGAGCACATTGAGGATGCCGCGCAGCTTGTTGACGACCAGGGTCGGCAGCGCCTCGCCATCCACATCCTCGGCGATGATGACGATGTTGCGGTTGCCAATCTGGGTCAGCTTCTCGAGCACGGGCAGGATGTCCGCGACGGCGCTGATCTTCTTGTCGGTGATGAGGATATAGGCGTCCTCGATCACGGCCTCCATGCGGTCGGAGTTGGTGACGAAGTAGGCCGAGCTATAGCCCTTGTCGATCTGCATGCCCTCGACATATTCGGTCTCGAAGGTGATGCCGCGGCTCTCTTCAACCGTGATGACGCCGTCCTTACCAACGCGCTCCATCACCTCGGCGATCAGGTCGCCGATCTGCGGGTCGGCGGCGGAGACAGTCGCGATCTGCGCGATTTCCTTCTTGCCCTCAACCGGCACGGATGATTTATTGATATATTCGACGACTGCGCGTACGCCCGCCTCGATGCCCTGGCGCAGTTGCATGGGATTGGCGCCCGCCGCCAGGTTGCGCAAGCCCTCGTTGACGATGGCCTGGGCCAGCACGGTCGCGGTGGTGGTGCCGTCGCCGGCGACATCGTTGGTCTTGGTGGCGGCTTCCTTCAGAAGCTGCGCGCCCATGTTCTCGAAGGGGTCTTCGAGCGTAATCTCTTTGGCGACGGTCACGCCGTCATGGGTGACGGTCGGCGCGCCAAATTTCTTGTCGAGCGCGACATTGCGGCCCTTGGGGCCGAGCGTGGTCTTGACGGCGCTCGCCAGAATGTCAATGCCCTTCTTCAGGGAGCGGCGCGCCTGCTCGTCGAATACGAGTTGCTTAGCCATAAGCTGCTTCTAACTCCTCATCCTATCAATCGCTGTCAGTCAGTCGTTGCACGATCCAGACATCCGCTGGAGGCGCGAACTACTTGCCTTCTTTGCCTTCGATAATCGCCAGAATATCGGACTCGCGCAGAACCAGCAGGTCCTCGCCATCGAGCTTGAACTCGGTGCCGCCATACTTGGCGAAGAGCACGCGGTCGCCCTCTTTGACTTCGAGCGCGACCCGGTCGCCCTTGTCGCTCACTTTGCCCTTACCGACGGCGATCACGGTGCCTTCCTGGGGCTTCTCTTTGGCGGTATCGGGGATCACAATGCCGCTCTTGGTGACTTCCTCGCGCTGGCTTGGTCGCACTACGACGCGGTCGCCTACTGGGCGAATCTTGCTTGCCACGCTAATGTCCCTCCTGTTTCATCGGGGATATGTTGACGTAAGTAACGCCTGAAATGGTCAGCACCCATCCCGGCCATGCGGACGCACGGCGGATGAATGTGGCCCGCGCAGGCAACTCACGCTGCCCACGACTACCATCGATTAGTATCGCGCATCGGCTGTTAGAGCGGTGTAGGCATCATGTTAGAGGCGTATAGGAGTTGTGTCAGAGAAGCATTAGAGCAAGTACAGCGGAGTTGGAGGCAGCCGCATTCTCCTGCGTTCAGGATGCCGCTGAAATATGGTCGATCTGTAACGCTTTCTGTGACGTTCTCGGAACGCGGCTATGCCATAATTCGTAGCAGCGAAGGGCGTGATGGTGGCCCATTGCCAGTGAGGATGGGTGCGATGAACGAGATCGGCGCTGAGCGGACGAGCGGGGAAGATAGCCGCACCATGAACGCTAGTCCCCATAGCCCATCGCGTGGATGGATGAGCGTGCTGCGCGCGCTCTGGCTGGCGGTAGCCATGCTCGCGCTGGGACTATTCGCGGCCAGTCTACCCGAGTACTATGCGTTGATTCAGCGGCCTTGCAGTGATCCTTCGACGTGTAACGTCGCCGGAGCGCTGACCGCGCAAGGTTTGCAGCAATTGACCGCCCTCGGCCTCACGGCGCAGAGTTATGCCGCCCTGCTGACTGCCTTCTACGCGCTCATCGTCGCCATTTGGAGCGGGATCGGCTTCCTCATCTTCTGGCGCAGACCCAACGACTGGTTCGTGCTCTTCACGGCGCTGTTCCTGGTGATCTTCAACGCGACCTATCCCGACTTTCCGATTACGGCCCTGGCGCTTGCGTATCCAGCCCTGAACGTCCCGGTCGGCATATTGGGCGCGCTCGGCGTCTACTCCATCATTGCTTTTCTGGTGCTCTTTCCCAATGGGCGGCTCGTGCCCCGCTGGATGGCGCTGTTTCTGGTGCTGGGCGCCTTTGGAGCTATCACCACTGCCTTCCCGAATCTGCAGTTCAGCAGTAATGGGCCAGGATGGCTTGATCCGCTGATCAACATTCCACAGTATGTCGCCATCATTGGCGCGCAGATCTACCGCTATCGCACGGTGTCGACGCCGACCGAGCGGCAGCAGACCAAATGGGTCGTCTTCGGCATCGTCATCGTGATGGTTGGCATCAGTCTGCCGATCCCTATTCTCTCAGCGTTCATCCCGGCGTTCAATCAGTCCAATACCGTTGCGTCCACTGTAGTCGGGCTGCTGAACTATCCGGTCGTGTTGCTTGCGCTTCCCATCACCATCGGGATCGCCATTCTGCGCTCGCGTTTGTATGACATCGATGTCATTATCAACCGGACACTGGTCTACGGCTCGCTGACCGCCATCCTCGCACTGATCTACGTTGCGGGCGTCGTCGGCGCGCAGGCTATTCTCAATACGTTCACCCAGCGGCAGAGTAGCGAGCCATCGCCCATCATCATCGTCGTGACGACGCTCGCCATCGCCGCGCTCTTCCAGCCGTTGCGCCGCCGCCTCCAGGCCGTTATCGACCGCCGCTTCTATCGCCACAAGTACGACGCCACCCGGACGCTGAACGCGTTCAGCGCGCGGCAGCGCAGTGAGGTAGACCTCAATGCGTTGAGCCAGCATCTGATGGCGGTCGTGCAGGAGACGATGCAGCCCGCCCATATCTCGCTCTGGCTGCGCTCGCCAGAAACCACGGCGAAACGTCCGCGCGAAGAAGTGTAGGTAGCGTGCGCAAGCGGAGTGCTACATTCTTCACAGAGTGACGTTTTGTCTGTTCAAGGAGTCTTCTCATGCGTCTCGGAGCAATCTTCCCACAGACTGAGATTGGCAACGATCCCGCCGCCATCCGCGACTACGCCGAGGCGGTGGAGGCGATGGGCTATCAGCATATTCTGGCCTACGATCACGTGCTGGGCGCGAATACGGCGTCGCGTCCCGACTGGAGCGGCCCGTATACCAGCGAGACATCCTTTCACGAGATATTCGTGCTCTTCGGCTATCTGGCGGCGGTCACGCGGCGGGTGGAGTTGGTGACGGGCGTGGTGATTCTGCCGCAGCGGCAGACGGCGTTGGTGGCGAAACAGGCGGCGGCGGTGGACGTGCTGAGCGGCGGGCGGCTGCGCCTGGGAGTCGGCGTCGGCTGGAACGCGGTCGAGTTTCAGGCGCTCAATGAGGATTTTGGCAACCGTGGCGCGCGCATCGAGGAGCAGATTGCGCTGCTGCGAAGCCTGTGGAGCGAGACGGCTATCAGCTTCCGGGGCCGCTGGCATACGGTCGAGGATGCGGGTATCAATCCGTTGCCCGCGCAACGACGTATCCCGATCTGGATCGGCGGGACGGCTGATGTGGTGCTGCGGCGGGTGGCGCGCATTGGTGATGGCTGGTTCCCGCAGATGTCGCCCAACGACCATGCCCGCGCGCTGATGGAGACGCTCCGTGGCTATATCCGCGCGGCGGGGCGCGAGGAGAGTGCGGTAGGCATCGAGGCGCGGCTCACACTCGCTCGGACGGCGGAATCCGGCTGGCAGCGCTACGCCGCCGACTGGCAGACGCTCGGTGCGACACATCTGGGCGTCAACACGATGGGCGCGGGCTTCCAGTCGCTCGACCAGCATCTCGACGCGCTCCGCCGGGTGCGCGAGGCGCTGTCGTCGGTGGCAGGCTGAGCGCCAGATCGTGTTATGCTACAATGACGTGAAATATCCTACACGACACGCTGCTAAAGGAGGTTCATCATGGCTTCAGACATTGAAGACATTCTCGCGGCCGTCCGCAGCCTCCCTCCGCAGCAGCAGAAGGAAGTTTTGCGCAGACTCACCGAATCGCTGGTTCCTGACGAGAAAGTGATCGACCGCGCCAACGAGGAATTCTGGAAATCGCGTTCGATAGATGAGATCATCCGTGAGCAGCATATTGCGCCGATCTACGATGTGCGCACATTGGCATTTTCGGATTGGCCGGAAGGTGAGAGCGTGGATGAGCTTCTCGAGTATGTGTACGGCCAGCGCCGCGCCGACCGCGACGCATAAACTCGTATGGCAACTGTTCTTCTGGATACGGATGTCTTCTCATTCTTTTTCAAGAATGATAGCCGTGCAACTGCATACGCTCCGCTACTGCAAGGGCAACATCTCGCACTCTCCTTCATGACCGTCGCCGAACTCTACCAGTGGACTCAAGTTCGCAAATGGAGGGCGAAGAGAGTCAGTCACCTTGGACAGGCGCTAACAGCCTATGCGATTTTACCCTCTGATGATGCGATGTGTCGCCTGTAGGCACAGGTGCGCTCTGAGCGTCAATCCAGTGGACGCCCGATTTCTCATCAGGACGCATGGGTTGCGGCGACCGCTCTACGACATAATCTCCCTCCTGTAACCTATAATGCAAACGACTTCACGGGAATCACAGGCCTCGATGTGCGGACGGCAACAGTTCCCTGAGTACTTTGGAGCTCCCCAACCTGCTCTGGCACTGCGCCAAAGGAGGCGACGATGAACGACCCGCAAACTTCCGCCCCTACGCCCGCGCTTTCCGACCGCAGCGGAGTCACCGACGCTGTGCGCGCGCAGATTCTGGCGACGGAGCACTGGAGCCTGCTCGCCACCCGCAGCATGACCTGGAACGAGGTCTTCAGCCGCGCCTCGATGTTCATCACCGTCCTCTCGGCGGCAGTGGTGGCGCTGGCCCTGGTTGCCCAGGCGACCGCCTTCGGGCCGGGCTTCCGCCTCTTCGCGCTGCTGGTGCTGCCGATCGTGCTGCTGGTGGGCGTGGCGACGGTCATCCGCCTGGGCGACTGCAACACCGAGGATTTCAGACTGATCGTTGGGATGAATCGGCTGCGCCACGCTTATCTGGAACTGGCTCCGGAGCTGGAGCCATACTTTGTGACTCCACACCATGACGACGAGGCAAGCGTCATGCGGGTGTACGGCGAGAACCAGACCATCCGTCTCAGCCGCATCATTGCCGGAACACCCACGCTCGTCGGCGCCATCAATGTCGTAGTGGTCGGGGTGCTTGCCGCACTTATCGCCGATACCCTTGGAGCTTCGGATGCGATTGATGTCGCGGCCGGGGTCATCGCCGCGCTGGCGGCAGCCACTGGCTTTGGCGTGCTGGCGTCCCGTACAATCTCAAGCGCTCGCCGTGCGCATCGCCCGCGCTTCCCACAGTGACTGGATGTTCGTGCGGTGGCTCCGCTCGTCAAGTTGACGGCGCTGGACAGCAATGGCAGAATGAAGGGTATGCAGCGCAGCGTCGCGTATGCTCATATGCTCGACCAGGAGCCGCCAGAGACTCCCTGCGCTCTGGTTGTTGCTATCAATGGAGATACATCTTATGAAGGCACTGGTCAAACAAGAGGCCAAACCCGGTCTGTGGCTGGAGGATGTTCCTGAGCCGACCGTTGGCATCAACGATCTGCTCATCCGCGTCTTGCGCGCGGGCATCTGTGGCACCGACCTGCATATCTATAACTGGGACGCCTGGGCGCAGCGCACCATCCCCGTCCCGATGGTCATCGGCCACGAGTTTGTCGGCGAGGTGGTCGAGGTTGGCTCGAACGTCAACGACTTTCATCCCGGCGATATTGTCAGCGGCGAGGGGCATCTCGTCTGCGGGCGCTGCCGCAACTGCATGGCGGGTCGCCGTCACGCCTGCGCGCATACCCAGGGTGTCGGCGTCCAGCGCGCGGGCGCGTTCGCCGAATACATCTCCCTGCCGATGACGAACGTCTGGCATCACTTCCCCGGCGTCGATCTCGATGTCGCCGCCATCTTCGACCCCTTCGGCAACGCCGTCCATACCGCACTCAAGTTTCCGGTGCTCGGCGAGGATGTGCTGATTACCGGCGCCGGGCCAATTGGCATCATGGCGGCGGCGGTCGCTCGCCACGCGGGCGCGCGCTTCACCGTGATTACCGACCTGAACCCGTTCCGGCTCGAGATGGCGCGGCGCATGGGTGTCACGAGAGCCATTGATGTCCGCCAGACGAGCCTCGGCGACGTGCAGCGCGAGCTGGGGATGACCGAGGGCTTCGACGTTGGCCTCGAAATGTCGGGCAATCCGGCCGCTGTGCGCGATATGATCGCCAATATGTCGCACGGTGGGCGTATCGCGATGCTCGGCACCCCCACAGAGGAATACGCGATTGACTGGACGACGGTCATCTTCAACATGCTGACTATCAGCGGCATCTATGGCCGCGAGATGTATGAGACCTGGTACAAGATGTCGGTCATGCTGCAATCCGGGCTGGATATCTCGCCGGTCATCACGCACCGCTTCGGTTATGAAGACTATGAGGAGGCTTTCCTGGCGGCGCGCAGCGGTGACGCGGGCAAGGTGATTCTGCGCTGGAGCGAACGAACAGCCTGAGGAGGAGCGAGAAGCTATGTTCACAACGGTACGGGACGAACTCAAGGGCGAGCTTGATGGGATTCGGGCGGCCAGCCTCTATAAGAACGAGCGCGTTCTCGCCTCGCCGCAGGGGGCGCATGTACGTGTGGCGGACGGCAAGGAGGTGCTGAACCTCTGCGCCAACAACTACCTTGGCCTCGCCGATCATCCGGCGCTGGTTGCGGCGGCGCGCGAGTCGCTGGAGCGCTGGGGATTCGGGCTGGCGTCGGTGCGCTTCATCTGTGGCACCCAGGAGATTCACAAGGAACTGGAGCAGGGTATCAGCGCCTTCCTCGGCACAGAGGATACGATTCTCTATAGCTCGTGCTTCGACGCCAACGGCGGCCTCTTCGAGACGATCCTCGGTGAGGAAGATGTCGTCATCTCCGACGAGCTGAACCACGCCAGCATCATTGACGGCGTCCGGCTCTGCAAGGCGGAGCGCCTGCGCTATCGCAACCGCGACATGGGCGACCTCGAGGAGCAGCTCAAAGCTGCCTCAGGCGCGCGTCGCCGACTGATCGCGACTGACGGCGTCTTCTCGATGGATGGCTATGTGGCCCCGCTCAAGGAGATTTGCGACCTGGCGGATCGCTATAACGCGATGGTGATGGTGGACGACTCGCATGCGGTGGGCTTCGTCGGCCCGACGGGGCGCGGCACGCCGGAGCTGCATGGCGTCGTGGATCGCGTGGATATCATCACCGGCACGCTGGGCAAGGCGCTTGGCGGGGCGAGCGGCGGCTACACCAGCGGACGCGCGGAGATCGTCAGTCATGCTACGCCAGCGGTCGCGCCCGTATCTCTTCTCCAACACGGTGGCCCCGTCCATCGTCGCGGCCTCGCTCAAAACGCTGGAACTGCTCACGCAGTCGGATGATCTGCGGGCGAAACTGCGCACGAACACGAAGCTCTTCCGCGAGCGGATGACGGCGCTGGGCTTCGACATCCTGCCGGGCGACCATCCGATTGTGCCGGTGATGCTCGGCGACGCGAAACGCGCGACGCAGTTGGCGGACCGCCTGCTGGAGAAGGGCATCTATGTGATCGCCTTCTCCTATCCGGTCGTGCCGCAGGGCAAGGCGCGCATCCGCACCCAGGTCTCTGCGGCGCATACCGAGGCCGACCTGCTGGCGGCGGCGGACGCCTTCGCGGCGGCGCGCGACGAGTTGGGGCTGTAGTTGATGGCGCTAGGTCTGGCGGAGAAAGCGCTACTCTTGCAGTATGGGATCGACAACCAGCAAGCGTCGAGGCAGCCTGATAAAAGTAGCGGAGAGGCGGCTGCGACCGAGATGGTCGCATACCATCGGGTGATCGGGGCGCTGCTCATGGATGCGCTGCTGAAGCGATACATCGGCCTGAAGCGCCCAGCGTTGTTCGTCCTGTCTCGGCCTGCCTACCTTGTGCTGGTGATTGGGATGCTCCTCCTCTACGTGCCAATCTTTCTCGGCCCAGCAACAGCGTATTCTGTTACTTCGGTCTATGGCGCCAGTGCGCTTCCCTTCTTTGGCGCAGTGGCGATTAGCCTGGGGTTCTTTGGCACAGCGGCGCTTACCTTCGGGCTCATTATCCTCTGGTTCATCATCATGTATCTCATCGTGTATCTCATCACTGGGCGGCTGTCCGTCGATGAGACCTTGCCGACTGACGATGCACTGTTGGTGGCGCTGCTCCGGCGGATGCGTGAGATCGGCCAGGCGAAGACCTGCCTCACATACTCCCGGCGTCTGAGGCGTTCTCGCGAACTCCGCGAACAGATCGCTACGACGCAGAAACGGTTGATCGACCAAGGTTACCTCGTCACGGCGGTGAGGCACGGTGACATCTGGGGCGGCGCACTGCTTGTCTACCGGATGAACCTCGATATGCCGGAATGCCAGGAGCTACGCGACCAATTCCGCGCCTTCCTGCTGACCGACCACGCCTGGAACGAACAGATCGCCGCTCTGGCGATTCTCTTCTCTCCAAGGATATTCGCGAGACGAATGAGTTCCCTGGGTGACTGGCAACAAGAGGGATGGGCCACGTTGTTTGCGTCAGCGGAGTATCCAGTCATCAAGGTCCGCCTCAAGGCCATCAAGGCGCAGCGCGACCAGACGATGCGGGCGCTGTGGGACACGACGGCCTATCAGGGACTGCTGACCATCCGCGATAGGTTCGCCGCGTGAGAGCGCAATAGTCCCTCATCTCTCGTTGGGTTGCATACGAATATGACATGAGATGTCTTGATAGGCTGCCACACTCTATCTGTAGCGCTGGTGCGAGACAAGATGGAGGAATGCAATGAAGTATGGCCTTTCGCTTCCCAATGGCGGCGTCTGTGGCGATGCGCGTGTGCTGGCGGAACTCGGCTGTCTGGCGGAGGACGCGGGGTGGGACGGCGTCTTCGTCGAAGACTATATCGTCCACCAGAGCGATGGCGCTGTGCCGACCTGTGATCCGTGGATCGCGCTAGCGGCGATGGCCGTCGGCACGCAGCGGGTCCGGCTGGGTACGTCGGTGACGCCACTCAATCGACGCCGACCGTGGAAGGTGGCGCGCGAGGCGGTCGCGCTGGATCAGTTGTCGAACGGGCGCTTCATTCTGGGCGTCGGCTCTGGCGATGTCGGTGAGGCGGGATTCAGCCGGGTCAACGAGGTGCGGGACGCGAAGGAGCGCGCGCGGATACTGGACGAGGCGCTGGATGTCATCGTCGGACTGTGGACTGGAGAACCGTTCAGCTACGACGGCCACTATTTTCAGGTCCACGAGATGACATTCCTGCCGACGCCGGTGCAGCAGCCGCGTATTCCGATTCTGGTGGGTGGCGGCTGGCCGCTCAAGGGGCCGTCGCTGCGGGCGGCGCGTTACGATGGCTGCTGTCTCTACAAGCAGCATAAGCCCGGCGAATTCGGCGATTGGACGCCCGATGAGGTGCGCGCGCTCAAAGCGTTCATCGAGAGCCATCGCAGCGAAGAAGAGCGTGGCAAGCCCTACGAGATCAAGCTGGGCGGACGCAGCCGCTCCGACGACTGGGAGCAGGACCGCGCCCTGATGCAAGCGCTGGCCGAGGCGGGCGTCACCTGGTGGGTGGAGTATGTGCCCGCGGGTGAGCTTGACGAGATGCGCGCGAGTGTGCGGCGCGGGCCACTGCGTCTCTCGTAGTCCGCAGGCGTTCATGGGGCAATGGGTATCACTCGCCCAGCGCTATCGCTCCCGTGGATACCAGCGCATCGATCTCCTCCTGGGTGTAGCCCGCCTCGTGCAGAATGTCGGCGGTATCCGCGCCCAGCGCGGGCAGTCCCTGGCGCAGGGTGAATGGCGCATCGCTGACCACTGGCGTGTAGCGGAGCGCGTCGCCCTCGCCTTCCACGTCGCCATAGCTGCCGTGGGTCGTCATGCCACGCGCGCGCAGTTGCGGATCGGCCAGCGCCTCAGTGATGGTGTTGACCGGGCCAACGCAGACATCGGCGTCCGCCAGCTCGTCCAGCCACTCGTCGCGCGTCTTCGTGCGAAAAATCGCCGCCAGCTCGGCAATTACCGCGTCGCGGTCGGCGGCGTCACGGGGGAACTGGCGCGCGACCAGATCGGGCCGCCCCAATCGCTGGCAGAGGTTCTCGAAGAACTTTGGCTCCAACGCGCCCACGGTGAGATAGCGGCCATCGCTGGTCTCGTAGATGTTGTAGCCCGGCAGCGCGCCGGTCAGTTCCGCCTCGCCCGGCCCCGGCTCCGGCGTGCCATTCAGCACGCGGGTGCCCAATATCGGCAGCAGCGAGAGCGCGCCGTCGGTCATCGAGACATCGACGTAGCGACCCTCGCCAGTTACGGCGCGGCCAACCAGCGCCGCCAGAATGCCTGTGGCAGCCATCAGCGAACCGCCCGCGATATCGGCGAACTGCGCGCCCGGTAGGACGGGTGGCTCCCCCGGACGCGCCAGATGCGCCAGCAGGCCCGCGTAGCCGATGTAGTTGAGGTCATGCCCGGCGCGCTGGCTATAGGGGCCGTCCTGGCCGTAGCCTGAGATGCTACAGACGACCAGCCGTGGATTGCGCGCGTGCAGCGTCGCGTAGTCCAGCCCGAGCCGCGCCATTACACCGGGGCGAAAGGTCTCCAGCAGCACATCGGCGCCGTCTACCAGCCGCAGCAGCGCCTCGCGTCCCTGTGGATGTTTCAGGTTGAGCGCAACGCTGCGCTTATCACGATTGACTGCCAGAAACGCCTGGCCAACCGTTCGCGCGAATGGGGGCATCGTGCGCGCATAATCGCCGGAGCCTGGCTCCTCGATTTTGAGCACATCAGCGCCGAGGTCGGCGAGCATCTGAGTTGTGTAGCCGCCGGGCAGCAGACGCGAGAGGTCGAGCACGCGCACGCCCGCCAGCGGCGCTACGGGAATCTGGGACATATATGCGATCCTTCTTGGGGTTATCCTCGTCGTTGTCGCATCGCACCGGGAGGAGCGCGCCGGGGGTGAGCCAGCGCGCAAGAAAAGGGCCGGCAACATGGGTGTTGAGAGGTGCGATAAGACCAGAGCGCAGATCCACATTCCCGGCTGCGACCGTTATACCGGAAAGTCACACAAGCGTCAAGTACCCAAAATGGGACAGGTACCCCCAGCGGGCATAGACAATTCTGGCGCCTCACCTTGACGACTATGGCTGAGGTGTATACTATTCTCGCTACGGGCCGGGGGCGCCGGGCTAGCTCGTTTTTGTCGGTGTCTCCATCTGGTGGCAGCGGTGTGGTGGGCCAAGGTTGCCCCAGGGACGCAGGGAGGATGCACCACGCATGGAGAAAAAGACCCGATCTTCCCGCAAAGATCCGGCGAGCTTTGGCAATGCGCGCAATCAGAGCCACACGCGCCACTCGCGCACACTGGCGGATGCCACCGACCCACGCACTCCCGTGCGGCGCCGCGATGACTTCGAGCCAGAGTATTCCGCACGCGACGAGCAGCCACCCTCGATGCCGCCGCACCTGACGCTCCCATCGATTCCCTCCATGCCCGCCACCTCGCACGATGGCACGCGCCACCGTCCGTCACACAGTTTGATCGACCGCGTCTCGCATCGCCGCGGAAATCGGCAGTCATCCTGGGATGAGTATGCGCAAGATGGCGAGGACTGGTCCAACGCCGGGTATCCCAACGACGACAATAATGACTACGATACGGGGCGGAGCCGCGCTCAGTCGGTCGCGCGGCCACTGGCGACGATGTACATCGAAGCTCCGGTCGAGCAGGAAGAGTACCCGGGCGGCTCGCGGGCGCTCATGCCTCCTGATAGTGTGCCTGATCTGGTCGCATTCCGACCGCCCATGCCCGCGCAGCGCAAGCCCGTCTATACTCGCGCCATCGAGACGGCGCGGCGCAATCCCTGGTCGGTCTCGCGTATTGGTCTGGCGTTGATCGCGATCTGTGTGACACTGTTGCTTTCGATCACTGGCGTCGGCGAGCCATCACAGCCGCTGATGGCCTTTTACAACGCGCAGGCGGCGGGTGCGAACGCGCAGAATATCGCCACACTGGTGAAGCCACTGACACAGGGCAAGCTGGTGAATCAGTATGACTCAGCCGCGCAATATAACGCATACTGGGGAGCGGCCTGTAGCGCGGCAGTGCTGGCGGAAACGCTGAGCGCATGGGGCGTAAAAGGCGCTACCATTGGGCGCATGATCGATGAGCTTGGCTCGCAGATATCGCCATATGGCGGCCTGCTCAGCTATAGCGGCTTTCAGAAAGTCGCCTCGCTGCACCAGATGCGGTCGGACTACCGTGATAATCTGAGCTATAAGCAGATGCTCTATATTACCAACACGCTGCATCTGCCGCTCATCGTCAACGTGCGCATTAGCTACGGCTTCTACCATTTCTTCTCCGGCGGCCACTTCCTGGTGATGACGGCGGGCGACAGTCAGGGGCTGCGGCTGGTAGACTCCTCGCTCTACTATGTCACCTACATGCCGCTCAGTGTCTTCAACAGCATGTTTACCGGACGTACCGTTCTGCTGCTGCCCAGCGACTATACCTATACCCTGCCTTCCAGCTAGCGGACGAGCGCGATCCACGCCTGACCCACGCCGACGGATGAACCGCCCGCAACAGCGGCGCGTTATCGGTCTCTCTCCCGGCGCCATTGTCCTGTTTTGCTGTCGCGCGCGCCGTCTCGGCGTGTATACTGCCCCTGGTATGATCCTGTCTGGGCGCGCCTATCGTCGTGTCCAGATACGACGGCATCTCCAGACGCAGTGGGGTAATCAGATACATGGTAGTGGACGACGAGACGCGGCAGATCATGTTCAGCGAGCTACGCCAGCGATTTGGAGCGGGCGTGGTTGGTCACGAGATGCTCTCGCGTCATGGCACCTTTGGTGTTGGCGGTCCAGCGGATGTCTGGCTGGCCATCGAGCGAGAAGACATGCTCGTCGAACTGGCGGCGCTGGCCAACGACCGCCAGTGGCCGCTTATGCTCGTCGGCAATGGCACGAATGTTCTCTATGCCGACGCGGGCGCGCGTGGCATCGTCGCCCGCATGCACAGCGCCGCCTGGCGCCTCGACGAGGTGGATGGCGAGCATACACTGCTCATCGCCGATGGCGGCGTTGATCTGCCAAAACTGGTCAATGCGCTGGCGGTCCAGGGGCTTGCCGGGCTGGAATGGGGCGCGGGTGTGCCTGGCACCGTCGGCGGCGCGGTGGTGAGCAACGCGGGCGCCAATGGGTCATGCGTCGCCGATACGCTGAAGACGGCGCGCGTGCTCTTCACCGGCGAAGGTGTTGTACGCGAACTGCCTGCCGAGGAGTTGCGCCTTGCCTACCGTCACAGCCGCTTCCGGGCGGGACGGCGGATTGCGTTTGGCGACGATGGGCAGCCGGTGGCCGCGCCACGGGCATTGATCGAGCCAGCCGAGATGATTACCGGGGCGACGTTTCTGCTGACCCGCGACGATCCCGTCGCCGTCCGCGCGCGCGTCCAGCATCATCTGCGCTATCGCAAAGAGACTCAGCCGACACAGAAGAGCGCTGGCTCCGTCTTCAAGAACCCATTGCCCGAGTTTTCTGGTAGACTGATCGAGGCGGCTGGCCTGAAAGGTTACATGATCGGCAAGGCGCAAATCTCGCCCCGACACGCCAACTTCATCGTCAACGCGGGCGGCGCGACGGCGGCGGATGTTGTCGCGCTGATCGCGCTGGCCCGGCGCACGGTACGCGAGCAGTTTGATATCGAGCTTGAACTGGAAGTGGAGCTGCGCGGCGACTGGTAGCGTTAGCTTGCCACTGGCCGCATGTCGATTGGAGATGGTTCGGAGATGGTTCGGAGATGGTTCGGAGGGAAGCTATGGCGAGTGCGCGGGTAGAGGCGCCATCGGTGGAGATGTCATTGCAGGCATTGCGTCGCCCGCTTGCCGATGGCGGGATGGCTGCTCCAGCGCTAGATGACGCGCTGGATCTGGTGCGAAGGGTTGGCGATGAGCCAGCGTATGCCACGCGCGTGCGTCAGGTACTCGCACAGCCAGCTGGACTGGCGCAAGTGATTTTGGCTGCGGCGCCTCGTGTCGCTTCGGCGTGGGCGATAGCTGGGCTGATGGTGCTGACGGCGCTGGCCGGCCCGCTGCTCGCCTATGCTATCTTTGAAACGTCGTCGCAGACGGCGACCGCCATCGGCGATCCGTTCCAGGTGTACGCCGCGCAGCTTCCGGGCTGGGCTGGGCTGGCGGCGGGCATCGTCGGGACGGCGCTGTTGATCGTCTTTCTGCTGACGGTGACACGCTATCAGCGTCCCACGTTGCTCGGCCTGTTTGGTGGGCTGGCGGGTGGGATCGTCGAGGTCATAGCGGCGGTGCTGCCGTGGGTGGGCATCGTCGGGGCGAAGACGACCTGCGTGGCAGGCTCCGGCTGTACCGTTCAGGCGGGCGTTCCCGAACAAATTGGCCTTGTTGCCGCTCTCTGCTTCGCCATCCCTTTCGTGCTGGCGGTGACGGGCGTCTCAGGCACGCTGGCGCTGTGGCTTCAGCGGCGGCGCCTGCTGGCCGCGATTCGTAGCGCATAGCTCTCGTCGCAACGCCTGGAACGTTGCGCGCGTACGTAATGCAGACAGCGGAATCAGTCGAAACCAGCGCAGTCATGTAGATGCTGGATGTTGGCTATCAACGCAGCGTGGCAGATGCAACCCCTGTCACGCCTTGCGCGAGGAGGAATACGCGCCATGCAGATGCAACCGTCGCAATCACCGCAACCATCGGCAACGCCTCAGCAGGAGGCCATGCGCGTGCTCCGCGAGCGTTACGAGCGCGGGGAAATCGCGTTCGAGACGTTCCAGCGCGGGCTTGATGCCCTCTTGCTTGCGCGGGATGCGGACGAGTGTCAGGCCATCATGAACGGCCTGCCGCAGTTGCCCACCAGTAAGGTCGATCAACTCGATGCCCTTTCGTCGCGGCCATCATCTTCCCCCGCGCCGTTCCGCCAGAGCGGACAGCCCCGCAGGCTGCTCGCATTCTTCAGCCAGGTGAAGCGCATGAATCACGCCTGGCGGCTGGATCCCAATACAACTGGCGGCGCGGTCTTCGGTCAGATGGATCTGGACCTCAATCTCGCGGCGCTCCCTTCACATGTCACCATGACGCTCTCTGCCGTCTTTGGCCAGGTCACCATCTACGTCCCCGCGACAGCGCAGGTGCGGGTGCGGGCCAGCGCATTGATGGGCGAGGTGAACATCTTCGGCGAGAGTTCGGGTGGCATCTTCGTCAGCGACGAGTCAACGTCCGAAAGCTCGACGCCCGGTCATCCTGAGACGACGATTGACCTCGACGTGCGGGCAGTCTTTGGCGAGGTGAAGGTCATCCACGGCGAGAATCCGTCGCTCTTCAAGAAGCTTGGCGCCATCGTGCGGCGCATGATCGCGGAGCCGGAGCCGGGCAGACTCTCGAATCCATCGTGAGCGAATTGAGAGGGTGACAGGGTGAACTTCGCGGCGCAGTATCGTTCTACATGTTAGGGGACGTGTGAGACTGGCTGGCGGCTGAAGCCGCGCCTAAGGGCTACGCCGCAAAG
Source organism: uncultured Chloroflexia bacterium (assembly GCA_963718915.1). Classification (GTDB taxonomy): domain Bacteria; phylum Chloroflexota; class Ktedonobacteria; order Ktedonobacterales; family JADMIN01; genus DAHUXT01. The sequence continues at coordinate 578,447 of CAVRAI010000003.1, forward strand.
GCCGCCTGCGCGGCCTCGAATTGTGGCGATTCTGCTCTCTGGAGCCTGCGCAGGCAGGCTTTGTGGATGAGCGGAAGCGAGTCCCTTAGCCGCGCGTTCACGCGCTTGGCATCTGGCAATCTAGAGTGGGGAATAATGGCGTGATGAATCCAGGCGAGTTGTTGAAGCTTTTTCCAGATGGGCTGCGCGGCAAGCGCATTCACGTGGTCGGCGCGGGCGGCAGTGGCGTCTCGTCGGTGCTGTTGCTGGCGCGCGAGCAGGGCGCGGTGGTCACCGGCTGTGATATCGCCCAGACGACCATGACGCGCGTGCTGGAACAGCAAGGCATCACTATCCAGTCTGGACACGACGTCGCCCACATTCATGATGTTGATCTGGTGGTGACCAATCCCGCCGTTACCCATCTCCATCCCGACCACATCGAGCTACGGGCCGCCGAGGCGGCGGGCATCCCGGTGACACAGTGGCAGCCGCTGCTTGGCTATCTGATGCGCCAGACGCCAGGTATCGCGATTGCTGGCGTGCACGGCAAAGGCTCGACAGGGGCGCTGCTGGGCGCGCTGGCCACCGCCGCTGGCCTCGACCCAACCGTGGAACTGGGCGCGGTCGTGCCTGAGTGGAAGGGCAACGTGCGCATAGGGCACGGCAATCTCTTCATCAACGAGGCGGATGAGTGGAACTATAACTTTCTCAATTACCATCCGCGCATGACTGTCCTGACCGCCGTGGAGTACGACCACCCGGAGTTCTTTCCGTCATACGATGTCATCCGCGACGCCTTCGTGCAGTTCCTGCATGGGATGGATACCACTGCCCGCCCCGATGCCTCCTTCGCGCCGATGGTCGTCTATAACGACGATATCCCCGGCTGCCGCGATGTAATCGCGCGGCTAAGCGATATGCCGATTGCCACGCGCCCATTTAGCCTGGAGCGGCCCGATGCCGAGGCGGGCGCGGCGGATATGCGCGTCGATACCGAGACGAGCTTTACGCTGCTGTTGCATGGCGAAGCCCTGGGGCGGGTCACGCTGGCGACTCCCGGCCCCCACAACATCGCCAACGCAGTGGCCGCCGCTGCTGCTGCCGATGCGCTGGGTATCGCGCCGGAGGTGATCGTGCGGGCGCTGACGGCCTTCCCCGGCGTGCGCCGCCGCTTCGAGATCATCGAGGATGGCGACGTGACCTTCATCGACGACTACGCCCACCATCCCCATGCGGTTGCGCTGACGGTGGCCACGGCGCGCAAACGCTTCCCCGGTCGGCGGCTGATCGCGGTCTTCCAGCCGACGCTCTTCACCCGTCTGCATCGCTTCCTGGAACCGTTCGCCGCCGCTTATGATGAGGCGGACGAGGCGGTGGTGGTGGAGATTCAGCCCTCACGCGAGCGCGACACCGGCCTGATTCATGGCAATGATCTGGTGAAGGCGATTGCCGCGCGTCCAGCCTGGCAGGGCCGCGCCTCCTCCATCCACTACGGCGGCAACTTCGACGAGACGGCGGCGCTGCTGCGTGCGATGCGCCAGCCTGGCGATGTTTACGTCATCATGGGGTCCGGCCCGGTTAACCGCGTGATCGCCCCCGCCCGCCTGCACGGCTAGGCGCGCCACCCGTTAATGGGTGATGGGCGCGTCGGACGGTCCTTCGCTCACTCGTCCCCACGAAGCCAGTCCGCCCTCACTGCTAAAATCGCCATTCATCGGATCGCTTTCGGCGTACGCAAAAATACCACTGTGTCTGTCTGCAAATCTCAGGTATACTGCCCCTGGACACAGGCGAACACTGTGACGCACAGAGGAGGGATATCGCGATGAATGGACATGCGCCGGGCCAGCCGCCGTTTCCACAGGCGTGGTGGGCTTTCGATCTGGGACGCTATCGTGGCTGCGACGGCACGTATTGCCGCTACGAATACGAGAGCCTGCCGCCGATACCGGCGGTGAGTGAGTCGCTCGACTGGCTGGAGCCGCTGGATGAGCGCACCGACGCAAAGATGGCGATTCACCGCAATCCACCAGAAGCGCGCGGCGAGGTGGCAAAAATCGCGGAGTCGGCGGAGCGGCTGGGACTGACGCTGCCCGAATCGTTCATCCGGCTGATGAGCTCGACTGAGCTGCAGGACCGCATTCCCTCGTGTACCGCCTGCTACTTCAATCTCTCAGATGACATCATGCCTTGCCCCGGCAGTGACGGCGGCTACATCGTCCGCTTCTACTGCGACCAGCAGGACGTCCTGCTCTGGTACCTCTATCTCACGCCGCAGGGCGCGCAATACGTGCTCGTCACGCCTATCGAACTGGAGGAGATGGCGGCGAATACGCTCACCGACGAGGCTCGGCAGAGCATCCAGCGGAACACGTGGGTCTGCGCGCCATCGTTCGCCGCCTTCATCTATCGCTGGTGGCTGGAAAACTCGCTCTGGTTCAAAGTCTCCGAATCAGATGACGAGGATAAGCTGACCGCAGACGAGCGCGCCTACCTCGCGCACTACAGCGCTGGTGGTGGCGCCAGCCAGTAGTCGTGCGCCATAACTCCCTATGCGCCTGGGAATATCTACCCTTCCTTCTTTGCATTTCCAGTGCCGTCTGGTAGGATAATGCAATGGGGCGAAGCATGCTGGCGGCTCGGGATATATTTGGTAGCGCCGCCTAGGTGTACCACCGCGAATCAGGCTGGCCGAGCTTCTTCATCTCTCCATCAGGAGGCTCTAAAGGACTTATGATAAGACTACGATCACGTCTTGTGCTGCTGCTGGGGTGCCTTGTCGTCCTCGGCGTCATCATTTTGAGCGGCTGCAGCGGTACGGTGTCTACCACGAACCTGTCGCAGATCAAGCCGGTCGCGACGGTTCCCTATCTGCCGCCGACGGTGGTACCCAATACGCCCGTTGCCACGGCCACAGCCACGGCGACGGCGAAACCGCATCCGGCGAAGACACCTGTTCCATCTGGCCCACCAGCGCCGATTCCGACCGCGGGGTCATTACCTCCAGGCCCGATGCCCGCTGGTACCGTGCCCAATATTGGCGGCCAGCTCATCCTGGTCAGCCTCTCGCAACAATGGCTCTTCGCCTTTCAGGATCATCGGCTGGTCTTCCGCACGGCGGTGACAACGGGCATGCCGCAGTTACCGACGCCAACCGGTACTTTCCATATCCAGTGGCACGAGCGCAATGTGACGTTCTACTCGCCGTGGCCGCTGGGGTCGCCCTATTATTACTCGCCGGAGCACATCAACTACGCCATGTATTTCCTGTACAACGGCTACTACATCCACGACGCGCCCTGGCGACACGTCTTCGGCCCCGGCACGAATTATCCCCATACTGATCCTGACGGCACCCACGAGACGGGCAGCCATGGCTGTGTGAATGTGCCAACTGGGCCGATGTCATGGCTCTATAACTGGGCGCATGATGGCGCGACGGTCGTCATCTATGGCCATGCCGCCACCGGACCCGCCCCGACACCAACGCCGACGAAGACGCCCGCGCCCGCACCGACGGCAACCGATACGCCTGTGCCTCCGCCAGCGCCAACCGACACGCCAACAACGCCGTAGAATCCAGAGACCTCACCCCCAGCCCCTCTCCTAGGAGGAGAAGGGAGTGTGCGCGTCGCCAACTGGCGAAATGGTTGCCTATGCCCTCCCCTGGTAGGGGAGGGTGGCCGAAGGCCGGGTGAGGTTCTTCCCTGGCGGCGGACCTCACCCCCAACCCCTCTCCCACAGGAGAGGGGCGCCAGAGGGGAGCCAGAATCGCGCCGAGTGGGCTGTGGCTCAGTTGAGGCTGGCGCGCACCTCGCGTAGCTCCGCTATGCGCCGACGCAGCCGACCAACCTCCGGCGCGGCGGGGGCGCGTTCGGCGTAGGTGGCGATATCGGCGGCGGCAAGGAGTGGCTCGCCCAGCGCCAGCCGCAGCAGCCCGCGATCCCGTAGCTCTTCGGGCATATCAGGCCGCAGCAGCACCAGCCGCTCCACCACTTCGAGCGCGAGCCGACTCTCGCCACGGTGCAGATAGATTACTTTGAGGTTGTTCAGCATGCGGGTGAGGATGGCGCGAGCGCTCAGGGGAGCGCTCCAGCGCGGATCAAAATAAGGGAGCGCTCCAGTCGCGCCCATCAACTCAATGATGAAATGGCGGCATTCGTCGGCGTCGAGCAACTTGCCGCCATGAAAGGCATCCAGGTAGAGGTCGCCACCCTCCTCGCGTGGCAGCGGCCACTTGACCATGAAGTGTGACGGCAGCCCAACGCCGCGTAGCGGAATGCCAAGGCGGCGCGCGACCTCCAGGTAGATGACCGAGAGCGTGATCGGCAGGCCAACGCCACGGTCGAGCGTTTCATGCAAATAGGTGTTGCGCGGATCGTAATAGTCTTCAGTATTGCCGGATAGCCCCTCGTGATCCGCCAACGTCTCGCGCAGCGTCTCCAGCACGCGAGTCGCCATTGCACGTTCTCGAAGCGCACGGGAACGTCGCAGCCCCGCCGCAGTTGTGCCAAGCGCCTCACGCACTATCGTTGCCAGCGCATCCAGTCGCCGCTGATAGTGGGCGGCGTTCAGATCAGCATAGGCGATGTCAGCCATCATCAGCGCGCCCTGCGCCAGATCAAGCTGGGTATCAGGATGGGCGGCAAACGCGGCGAAGCGCAGCAGCGGTGTGAACGGTGTAGCATCCATGGGCAACTCATCTATCAGCGAAAATGATGGGATGGTTCGCACTTCCTGTATGGTATACGCTGAAGCGCGCGGGCAGGTATGAACTAGGTTACAAATACTGCGGTCGGCTCACCATTGATGCCACTGCTTCATCGATGGGTGAGTTGTACGAGCGCGATGACGCAGAAGACGATGGCGAAAAGGCCGCCCAGCGCCAGCAGCGCGGCATAGATACCACGGGTGCGCGCCATGTAGCGCCGATAATAGGCGTCGGATGCCGTGGCAGGCTCGCGGAGACGCTGGCGCTCAGTGACGGTAAGCTCTGTCATCTCGGCCAGTCGCGTGGCAAGCGCCTTCTGCTCCAGCGCGAAATGGTCGTTGCGGGCGCGCAGCAGAAACGCGATGACAAACGCGATGTAGCCGCTATACAGGATGGCCGCCAGCAACGCCAGCAGCGGCGAGATGGCGGGCTGGATCAGGCCAGCGATGACCACTGCCGTCAGCAACCCCACCGTCCGGTAGACGTTATCCACCACATCGCCTGTGAGATCGCCGACCGCTTTACGCACCGTTTCCGCGTAGTCCGCCACGGCATTCTGCGCGGTCTGGCGCGCGGCGAAGTAGCGGTCGGTCTGGCCGCGCACGAAAAGCGTAAAGTTGGCTTTGGCCGCCTCCAGCGCATCCACCGCCGCCCGCGCCACCTCGGCCAGCGATACCGCGTGACCTGGCGGCAGCTCGCGCGCCAGACACTCACGCGCGATGATGAGCGTGTCGACGGCGCCGCGCCGCGTGGCCCAGTCCGCCAGTCGCGCCAGCGTCTCTCCCGCAGCCGCCGATGGGAGCGCCTCATCGCCCGTAGTGGGGAGCGTACAGGTCGCGGGACGCACCCCGGCAAACCGCAGCGCCAGCCCATCCGTCAATCTGCCCTGCACGACGCTGGCGAGCGCGGTCGCCGCCAGCTCCGCCCGTAGGAGCGCCAGCTGCGCCGCTGTTGCCTCCAGACCGGGAGCGCGGGCAACCAGCCGCAGCGTCTCCGCCGTCAGAATCTGTGGCGCGTCGGGCCAGCCACCCTCCTCGGCGAGCAAACGCCGTGACGCCTGCGCGCGGCTGACGAACTGGCGGAACGCGGCGGGTGAGACTTGCAGCCAATCGGGCACGTTGGGGCTCGACGCTCCCACGCATTCGAGCGCGGCGCCCGCCAGATAGCCTGGTGTGTCGCAGAGCAGCACGCAGGTTCGGCCATCGGCGCGAATCAGCCCCGACTGTTCCAAATAGGGGATCCCGGCGAGGCTGATGAGTTGATTCCAGGCGGCGGCGGTATAGAAGACCGCGACCATCGCCGGAGCCGCGACGCCAGGTCGTTGCATCATGATGTCCCGCGCCAGCGTGAGCGCGTGTGTCTTGCCGAAGGAGAGCCGCGCCTCGACGCTGAGTGCGTCCCCCTGTGTCTCCGCCGCCGATTGCGCCGCCGCCTGAAATGTCCGTAACGCGCCAGCGGGATCGCTCCCCGCACGCAGGGAGGCCGCCACGGCGGGCATATCGGGGTCCAGCCCATCCAGCCGCAGATCGAGCGCAAGGTCATCGGCCAGCGTGGCGAACCATCGCCCAGCCTCGTCGCTATCACTGTGGACCAGGTGTTCGACAGTCAGCCGGGCAACCACCTCCAGCCGTTCGAGCGCCTCGCCCTCGGCCAGCCGCGCCTGGGAGATGTTGAACGCCACGCCAATATCGGCGATGACCTCGTAGAGATGCTGCAACTGAGCGAGATGCGAATCAGGATACGGCGCGGGACGCCCGACTGCGCCATCTGTCGCCACGTCGGTTGTGTCTGGCAGGGCTGGGCGGGTACGCTGGCTCGTGGTCTGGCTGGTGCGGTTCGGTCTGCTCATCGGCCAGCCCCCTCTTTGAGCGTCAGTGTCTCGATGGTCAGGCGGATTTTGCCGCCGACGCGCTGGTCCTCCACCCGTGCCATGGCGGCGAAGCGCTCTGCCGGGACAATCAGCCGGGCGCCGCCGTCCAATTCCAGCGTCACCGTCTGCACGATGGGATCGGCGGTGGGGCGATCCACCGTGAAGTGGGTCTGGTGTGGCTCGAACGCGGCGTCGAAGATACTCTGTGTGAGTGTGGAAAGCAGATCGGCGGCCAGCGCGCCATTGCCCGGCAACGCGGCCAGCGCGAACGCGGGCAGATCGAGCGTCTCGTCCGCGAGGGCCGCTCGTCGCGCCTCGTAGACGTGGAGTAGCGTGTGCGGCGAGAGGGAAGCGCCGCGATCCGCCAGCCAGTCGTCGGTCGCGCGGAGAAAGAGCCGGGTGCGCCGCCGGGCCGACGGCAGAATCTGGGTGGTGAGGAAGCCGCGATAGAAGTAGGCGGCGACGCCCTCGGAGCGGATGTTGGCCTGGGTGTCGAGCAGAACCAGCGCGAATCCGGCGCCGTCCGCTGAGGGAGTAATCAGCGCGCATTTCTGTTTCTGGCGCACGGTCTCGGGCATCAGGTTATCGGCCAGCGCGATGCGCACCAGCCGCCGCCCGCGCTCCGTCGAGAAATTGCGCACCAGCCGGGCGTCTGGGTCGAGCTTGAAGAGCGCGATGCACGACATCGGCAAGCCCGGCGCGGTATAGATGGCGACGACGAAATCGCCCGGGTTGATCTGATTCGGGCGCTGCCGCATCTGCGCGAAGAGACGACGCGCCATCTCGTGCGAGACCGCGACGAACGCGGATGGCTCGCCAAGTAGTCTGGCGCAGAGGTCAGGCATGGTCGGCGTAGCAGCCTGTTCGGCGAGGAAGCGCGCCTGCCAGTCGGCGTTTTCGAGCGCCTGGGCAATGTAGTTGGCAAAGAGCGCATGGATGGTCGCATCCAGCGCCAACTCCGCCTCAACCAGCAGCAGGGCGCCTGTGCGGTTATCCAGATGATGCAGAATCAGCCGCTCGATGGTGATCGCGGTAGCGCGCGTCGGCAGCGCGACGACCGGTGGGGCGGCTGGCTGCGCCACCTCGGCGATATCGGGCGCCCGGAACGCCTGCCCGCGCTCGGCAATGTGCGCCGCGCCAGTTCTGCTGAGTCTGCCCATCGTCCGCACCTCCTCGGAGACGCCGCCTGTCTCTCTCAATCCTCTCCATTGTACACCTATCAATTCTCTGGGCGGTTGCCTGATATGGTACTCTAGGGTACCCTTCGCCGCCTGCCGCATCACCAATGCGTACTCCAGGTAAGAGCATGAGCGGTGGGATTCTTTTGTGGCTCTCGTTACCTGGTTTTGAGCGTCTCGTTCTCTCCTTGTGAGCGGAGGAAACTCTGCATTCGAGAGATACCCAGAGATACCCATGGATGTTTGAGAGGGATACGCGCAGGTGGCTTTTCTCGTGACCGAATACACACTCGTTTTCCGCCGGATCGGTGGGCGACGCCGAGACTTCTCGCGGCCCTATAACGGCTGGACGCTTGCCCGGCCCGGGCTGGCGCAGCTGATGCTGGACGCCGCGACGCCCGACACCGACACCGACACCGTCAACGGTCGGCAAAGCGGCGAGATCGCCCATGTGGTGGTCGTGCCGCTCTGCTCTACCCTCGCGCTAGAGCCACTTGCCTACGAGCATTTTCTGGTGGCGAGCGGGGTGCTGCCGCATTCGCTGCGCCTGCTGGCGCATGTCCGCCTGACCGACACGCACGCGGTCGAAACGGTACGTCGGCGAATTCAGTCGCTGGTGATGGCGGCTGAGGTACAGGCGATCATCGAGGGGCTATCGGCCTGACCGTCTCCTGCTGGGCGCTGCTGCTCCGCGCCGGAATGATTCCGCCATGGCCATCGTAGAGCGATGCGCAGTACGCCACCAGCCGTCGTAACAGGGGGACTTCTTCGAGCGCGGCGCGATTGCCCAGGATGATAAGCTTGTGCCGCGCCCGTGTCAGCGCCACATTCAGTCGGTTCGGGTCCGCCAGGAAGTCTGGCCCGCGCCCGCCCCATGTTGCCGCGCCCCCACCGCCAAAGCTGTAGAAGATGACCGACCGCTCGCCTCCCTGGAAGCGATCTACCGTATCCACCAGCACATCGGTCTCGCCACCTGCCACCAGCCGCGCGCGAATAGCGCCCACCTGCGCCCGATACGGCGCGATCACGCCAATGTCGTGCGCCGCGACGCCCAACCGGCGCAGCTCGCGCACCAGATTGCGCACCAGGATCGCCTGCGCCTGATTCTCCTTATGCCCGCGCTCGTCCGGTCCCAACGGCACGTCGATGAAGACGACTGGATGCGCCGGATCGAGGACTCGCCCGAAAGTCCCCACTGCGGCCTCGCTCAGCGCTAACCGCGCGGTACGCGCTGATCCCTCCGCAACCAGGGTGTCGCCGTAGAATTCACCGCTGGGGAAGGCGCAGATGACGGGGTGCATCCGATACTGGCGCCGCAGGGGGACGCTGGCCTCCGCACCACAACGCTCTAGCAGCGTGGCAAAGAGCGAGCGTTTCAAGCCACGAGCAGCCGCCGTCTCGCTTCGCACCAGTGGCGGAAGCTGGCGATCATCCCCGACCAGCACAAAGCGCCGCGCGAATCGGAGCGCGCCGAGCGTCGTGGGCAGCGTTAGCTGGGTCGCTTCGTCCAGGATGGCCAGATCGAAGAGCAGTGGCTCGCCAATATCATCATAGCTCTCGGATGACCATGTGGCCGTCGTCGCGGCCACCAGCGGCGCGGTACGCAGCGTCTCGCGGATGCGCCCCGGCGTCAGTTCGGCGCCTTCTCCGGCCAGCGCCCGTGCCCGCGTCACCAGCCGATGCCCTTGTATCTCTGGCGCGACGCTTAGCTCGTGGCCCAGCCGCACAAAATCATCCCAGCCATCAGCCAGCAACCGTCGCAGGACGGTATCCACCGCCTGATTGGTAAACGCGCCGATCAGTACTCGCTCGCCGCGTTGCATCGCTCGCCGGGCAATCTCGGCGACAACACTCGTCTTGCCGGTACCCGGCGGCCCCTGAATCAGCAGATAGTCGCGGGCGGCCAGCGCGCGGGCAACTGCCTGCCGCTGCTCGGTATTGAGGCTGGCGGGCAATGTCTCCTGTATCGCTGCCTCGGCGGACTCGTCGAAGGTGGGCGCGATGGCGCCGCGGACCAGCTCGCGCAGGTGGGGCGCGCCACGTAGCCAGCGCCAGAGATTGCGCACGGTGCGATCATGCACGATATCGCTCTCGTAGCGGTCAAGCAGAGTGGGGTTGGCGATGCGCTCCGGCGTCCAGACGACGACACGTTGCGCCTCGATGCGCAGAATCGTCCCGCTGACCACCGCGCCGCGCACGGGATCGCCCTCGCTCACCAGCACGGCGTCGCCCTCGCGGAGATCGGAGCCTTGCGCGCCTTCGAGGGTATATTCCCACTCGCCCTTCGCGGTCTGGCGCGGTTCGCCCACCAGCCTGAGGTCGCCCAGCGCCACACCACGCCGCATCCGCTCAGCGGGTGTCGCTCGCCAGAGCGCGCTGCCATCGACTTCAGCGGCGCGCGCCTCCTGCCGCAGCAGATCGTACATCTCGGCGAACATCGTGGCGTCTTCCTGGTCAACCGGCTCCAGCACGTCGGGCAGGTCAGGTGGCTGCCAGCCAAGCAACGCCGAGGCGCGCAGGCAATCCTGCCGCACCATGCAGCGCGCGCACTTCAGCGCGGATGGCGGCGGGGGTACCGCGCCGGTCGCGTGGACGAGCGCCAGCGCGTTGCGTAGCTCCATCACTCGTTGCAGATCGCGATGGACGAAGGGGATCCTGTAGGTGTCTGCGCGACCGGGCGTTCCACTATAGAGCAGCGTCGCGCCGGGGCCATCCTGCCGTCCCGGAAAGCGGGCGGCCAACAGCGTCTGGTAGCCATGCACCTGCCAGCGATGCTCGCGTTTGGGCAGCGACGCGCGCACGTTGCCGGTCTTCAGTTCAAGCAGTGACCCGCCGTGGGGATCCTGCAACAAGACATCGAGCCGCCCCTTCAGGCCAACCTCCGGCGCCAGGAGAAACGTCTCGGCGCGGATGTCGGGAGCGGTGCGCCAGAGATTCTGGCGGCTCTGGGCGTACCATGCGGCCAGCGCGCGTATATGGGGCGCGGCCTCAGCGGCCATCTCCCCCTCGCCGATTTGTCGCAGCGCCAGCTCAACCTGCGCCGCGTCCAGGGCACGCTGAAGATAGACCTCGATAGGTTCGTTGCCGCCCTTGAGCAGCTCTTTAAACGCGGTATGCACCAGCGTCCCACGCAGCGAGGCCGCGCTTGGCGGTGAGGGCGCCATACGGCGTAGCGGATACTGGCGCACGCAGTACTCGGCGTTGTTGATATCGGTAATGTTGAGCAGCAGGTCGGGTTCCAGCACGATCACGCCCGCTGGCAGCAGCCGCAACGTCTCGGGAGTAGCTGTGCGGGCGAGATGATGGACGCACACACGCAACCCGCGCCAGCGATCTGGCGGATAGGCCGATAATTCGCGCCAGAGGGCGCGTCCCTGCTCCTCGCAACGCACATGTATGGTCTCGCCGCGTTCATCGCGCAGCGTCAGTTCCAACTGGCGCAACCTGGGGTCAAATGCCGCGTCGCACAGTTCGCCGGAAACGCTGGCCACGTCACAGGGGGTCGCGCGCTCCATCTCCCATGGGCAGAGAAAGCAGCTCTGCGCGCTATTCGTAGACTTGTCTGCTGCCATCGCCAGCGCTCACTTTCCCGCCAGCGGCTATCGCATGGCGCATCGCAGTGTACGGCGAAGCAGGCGGCGCGTCAAGCGGGCTGGAGGCGATGGACCGATATCCGCCGCTACAGTTCAGCTGGAACCTGTAACCCAAGATCGACGTTTGTGAAAAGAGGTATTTGCGGTTATACTATCCGCGTCTAGCTGAACGCGAAAGTCTATCGGGCACAGTGCCGGGCGATTACGGTTCATCGGAACGATATGCTCTGGCCATCTGGTGACGCTGTGGCGCGCAACTCGTCCATATACGATACTCAGAGTTGATAGCGTATCGCTGATGCAGCGCGTGAAAGATGCTCCTGCCACGGAGCGCTCGCGTGCTTCGAAGGGATAGAGAAGCACCATGGAGGATTCGCCACAAACACCCTTCAAAGACAGACCCAATGTCAGCGAGACGACGATGCCTGGCCGCTACGTCGATCCCGTGACCGAGACAGATTACTCAGTAACATCGATGGATGGCATCCGCGGGTTCAACAAACTCTGGTGGAAGCATCGGCGCTGGCTTGTCCCTGTGCTCTCGGTGGCGCTGCTTGCGCTGATTCTCTTTGCCACGCTCGCCATCATCGTGCGTTCGCGCCAGCCCTATCTGACGTTTGGAGTGGTGACACAGGGCAACATCGTGCTCTCATTCCAGACGACTGGCACGCTGCGGAGCGCTGTCTACGGCGCTGATTTCGCGGTGACGGGGACGGTAGCTCAGATCAACGTGACGATAGGCCAGCAGGTCTCGCAGGGCGATACCCTCGCGCAACTCAATACCACGCTGCTGCAGGATGCGGTGAATCAGGCGCAGGTGGCCGTCAATGGCGCGTCAACGGCGTTATCCAGCGCGCAGACCAACCAGGATAAGGTTCAGACCTCCGCCAATGCCCTGACGGACAGCGCCTATACGACTGAGCAGGCGGCGATTGCTCAGTGCAATCGTGTATCGAGTCCGCCGCCCAACTGTGTCGCCCAGGCCAGAAGCCAGTACGCCGCCGCGCTTGCCGCCGCCGACAGCATGAACGCGCAGGCCCAGCAGCAGACCACTACGGCTCAGGCGCAATACAACTCGGCCAAGGCGGGTCTGCAGGGCGTGCAGGATAACCTGGCCGCCGCCACGCTCAAAGCGCCGCATGGAGGGACCATTGCGGCGATCAACGGCGTTGTGGGTCAGACCAGCGGCGGTACCAAGAGCAGCTCCACGCCATTCATCCAGATTGCCGATCTCAACGCGCTGCAAATCACGGCGACGGTGAACGAGTCGCAGGTGGGCGTTGTGCTGCCGCAAGACGCGGTGCGTTTCACGGTGCCTTCGTTCAAGAATCGCGTCTTCAGTGGCTCGGTGAGCGGCGTCTCGCCGTTTGGGCAGGCAACCCACGATACGGTGCTCTACCCGATGACGGTGGATGTCGACGGCCAGTCGGTGAGCTCCGGGACGGCGAACGCGACGGGCCAGACGCTGCTTCCCGGCATGACGGCGAAGATGACCGTGCTGACGGCGCAGCGATTCGCGGTGAAGCTCATCCCCAATAGCGCCGTGACCTACGCGCACCTCGCCGCCGATCCGAGACACTCCACGCTCATCAGCAAGGCGGCGGCAACTAAAGCGCTCGCCGAGGCGCGGCAGATGCTCACCCAGTTAGAGAACTCCGGCACGGATTACTCGCTGGATAATCCCACACCCGCCTATGTGCTGGTGTTGGTGAAGGGCAGATGGATAGCGCAGCCGGTGGTGCTCGGACTGACCGACGGCAGGCACTACGAGGTGCTGGCGGGGCTGAGTCTGGGCCAGAAAGTGGCGACAGGCGAACAACTCAACTGGTTCACCATCCTGCGTAACCAGTAACAAGTCCTCAGCGCAGGATGCGCCCGCGCCGCCATGCCCAGGTGCGCTACACAGGCTACCGCGTGCAAGAGGACGGTGTCATCGTGTTATACTTCAGGTGACACCGGCTGTTCATGCGCGCGTGGGCCAGCTCCAATACTCCAGGCCAGCGCACACGCTCGCACTACGATTAAGTCAACGAGGTCGAGGAGCAGATGAGCGAACTGGCTGTCTTCACGGGACGGGCGCACCAGCAACTGGCAATCGATATCTGCGTACACCTCGGTATCCCGCTGGGCAATGCTGAGGTCTTTGAGTTCGACAACGAGAATATCTTCGTCAAGATCAATGAGAACGTCCGCGGCAAGGACGTCTACCTCGTTCAGCCGTTTAGCACGCCGGTGAACACCTCCATCATGGAGGTATTCATCATCATCGACGCGCTCCGGCGCGCCTCGGCCCAACGTGTCACGGCGGTGATCCCCTACTATGCCTATGGACGCACCGACAAAAAGGACCAGCCGCGCGTCCCCATCACGGCGCGCCTGATCGCCGACTGTATCACCGTCGCGGGCGCGAATCGCGTGCTGACGATGGATCTGCATGCGGGCCAGATTCAGGGCTTCTTCAATATCCCGGTGGATGAGTTGACCGCGGCGCCCATTCTCGTCAACTACGTCCGCTCGTTGAAGCTCACCGATTTTACCGTCGTCGCCACCGACACCGGGTTCGCCAAGAAGGCGCGCAACTTTGCCGAGGATCTGAATGCTCCACTGGCGATCATCGAGAAACGCCGCACCAACAATGCGGGCGCGGTGGAGAGCCTCGGCCTGATCGGTAGTGTGGAGGGGCAGAACGCCATCATCGTCGACGACGAGATCGGCACGGCAGGCTCGCTGGTACAGGCGGCGCAGGTGGTGCGCGAGAGCGGCGCGCGCGATATCTACGCCGCGGCGGTGCATGGCATCCTCTCAGGGCCAGCCATCCAGAATATCCAGCATTCCGATATCAAGAAGCTGGTGATTACGGATACTGTCCCATTACCGCCAGAGAAGCGCATTCCCCAGATTGCGCAGTGTTCCGTCGCGGAGCTGTTTGCCGGGGCCATTGCGCGCATTCACGAAGGGCGTTCGGTCTCGGAGCTTTTTCGATAGCAGCCGTAGCAGCGCGGGGAATGTGCGCCGATGATGGACGAGACGGCAGCGGCAGCGGTTTCTATCACGCCAGAGTTCGAGAGCATCCTGCGGTATCTGCGGACGCTGGCGGAACCATGCGCGCCGCCGATGGGCGCGGGCGGCTTCGATGTACTCTATGCCAGCGCGCGTGAGGTGGTTGTCTGGTACTCCCCGGCCCGTGACGGCCAGATGGCGCGTGAGATCGCGATTCCCGCCGAGGTGCTCGCCGCCGCATGGCAATCGCTCTGCGCGGGCGCGCTACTGGATGAGGCGACGTTGTTCGCGTTGGGGCTAGGCTCAGCGGGCGCGCAGTGGGTCATCGCGCTGCTGGCGCAGATTCCCGGTATACAGGTGCGGCAGGAGCCGCTGGCGCTGGCGTGGGCGCTGCTGGCAGCTTCTTCCACGCCTCCCACGTCTCAACCCGTTGAGCATACTGAGCTTTATTCAGGCGGTGATCCAGAGGCATAGGGCGCTGGATGCGGTGATTGTTGTGGAGAATGTGGTGGTGGGGCGACGGTAGTCGGTGTGGAGGATGCGCCGGACAAGGACTGTTCAAGTCGGCAGCGAGGCGGGTAGCTTGAAGCACTGACTGCCAGTGCCCTGGCTCCGTCGTTAGCGATCCTTCAGCATCAGTCGCGGCGCACGAGGCCATCGATCAGTAATCCGATGGTGAAGTCGAAGCGTTCATGGCCGACGCCGGAAGTCAGTTCGGCTGCATAGCGCTTCGACTGCGGGAAAGCATCAGGCAGCGCAGCAAATCTGCGCAGCAGTTCGTCGCGGCTGACGACCCAGCCAGCGCCACGATCGCTCTGATGACTATCTAGCATGGATATTTCGAGGCAGTATGCATTGACGTAGAGCGTCAGGGAGTCGATCGCCCAGGCGGCGATCTGTGGCTCGATGCCTCCCGCGAGAAGGATCGCGAACATGCCCTCATTGACTCGAAGCGTCTCCAGGTTTGTTGGCGCGAGGGCGAGAGATGCCCGGGAGATGCCAGGGTAGCGCAAATATTGGTCTCGTAACTGAGTGCAGACAACGACTATCTGTTGCTGCCAGGTAGCGGAATCCGGCTCGGGTAGTTCGATCTCGGCGCAGAGGCGACCGATGAGCAGTTCGTCCAGATCCCTCTTGTTGACCACGTGGGCATAGAGCGACGCGGGACCCGTCTCGAGCGCAGAGGCGAGGCGTCGCATCGTCAACGCCTCGTATCCCTCACTCGCTACGATGTCGAATGCGGCGGTGACGATCGAATCGACTGTGATCGGCCTCTTGCCTCGTCCGGCTGGGCCACGCCGCGTCGCAGGCATGCTCACATCTGCGTCCAGTTGCTGGTGACGCGCGGCACGACGTTGCAGTGGTGTTGGTGACATGACCCCATTCTAGCAAATCTTCGAACATTGTGCTACACTCAAAGAACAGTGTTCGTATTTATGCGAACACTGTTCAAGAGAAAGTCATGGTCTGTGATTGCTGATCAACGTCTCGACGAGGCGCCCCCTCCAGTTCATTACCCTTGGGTACCGCATGGCTCATCCTTGCTGTCATCTCCATTGCTGTCATCTCCATTGCCGACCTCACGCTCGCAAACGGAAACGCGCCACACCACCACTCCACATGAAAGGAACACGATATGAACGCCCAGCGTCACGAACACGAACTCGAACACAAACACGAGCAACCAGCAATTCGGTCTCATGCCACGCCCCAGTCGTTGCGGGCGGTCTGGGTGGCCTTGGCCGGACTATCAGCGGTATTTCTCTTCGAGATGCTGGACAACTCAATCCTGAACGTCGCGCTGCCCACGATTGGACGCGACTTGCACGTTTCGACCATCGCGCTGCAGTGGGTGACGGGCGCGTACGCGGTCGTGTTCGGCGGGTTGATGTTGGTGTTCGGAGCAATATCCGACCGGTTCGGCCGACGACGGGTCATGCTCATCGGGCTGGTGCTGCTTGGCATCGCGAGCCTGGCGACCGCGTTCGTCACCACGACGGAGCAACTGATCGTCGTGCGGGCAGTGATGGGCTGCGCGGCGGCGATGACGACTCCAGGGACGATGGCGCTGGCCTTCCGGATGTTCGAGGAAGATAGCCTGCGCCTCCGTGCGATAAACCTCATCTCGACTGTGGGTCTGGTTGGACTCGCGATCGGCCCGACTGTGGGTGGCTTCGTGCTCGCGATCGCGCCATGGCAGGTTCTGCTGCTGGTGAACGTGCCGATCGCCGTGCTCGCGATCATCTGTGTGCGGGTCGGTATCGCTGCGGACGAAGCGGCTGACCTTCACCGCGACCCGGTGGATGTCCTCGGAGCGGTGCTGGGCACGGCGACGATCGTTCTCGCGCTCGTCGCACCGACGCTATTCGTGAACGAAGGCGCCGACTCATGGGCGCCATGGACGGCCACCGCTGCGGCCGTTGTGGGGGCGATTTTCTTCTTCCTCCGCGAGCACTCGGCCCGTTATCCGCTTCTCGACCTGACGCTCGTTGCTCGCCCGCTCGTTTCCAGCGGCCTGGCCTATAAAGCTGCCGCTGGGCTGGCGACCGCCGGTCTCGGCTACATGGTGACGCTGCAGTTGCAGCTCGACTGGGGGTGGACGCCCGCACTCGCTGCTATCGGCATGCTACCGCAGGTCATCGTCCTCGTCGCGGGCGGCGCGTTCGTCAATCCGTTCGTGCAACGGGTTGGTCTCGACCGGGCAGCATGGCTCAGCGCTGCGGCGGTTGTGTTCGGGCTTGCCGTCTACGGTCTGCTGAGCAGCTTCGGATATGTGTGGGTCGCGATCGCACTCGTACTCGTGGCAGCCGGGTTGCGCGTGGTCGGCGTCGTTGCCGGGGTCAACGTGCTCCGTGGCCTGCCGAAGAACCGGACCACAATCGGCGCGGCGCTCACCGACACCGCAACCGAGGTCACTTCCGGCGTCGGTATCGCCGTCACCGGCACCATCCTCGCAGCGCTGTTCACCGGCGATATCGCCACATCGAACTGGAGCACGCAACAAACCGCGGAATTCCAGACGGCAGTCACGATTGCCGGTCTCGTGCTCACAGTCGTGGCTGCGGCGCTCGTCGGGTGGGCGATCCTCCGTACGCGGAGCGCCGCAGACGGCCAGGAGATGTATTCAAAATGAGGGAACGCAGTTCCAGAGACAATTCCCAAGGCTCACAGATTAGCGATCGCGCGTGATGCGCGCCATGCTGGCGACGAGCAAGACCAGCAGCATCGCGTTCACCGGATGGAATGCCGCGACAAGCGGGATGATGCGGCCAGCGTCGATCAGCAACCCCTGGAGGATCATCAGGCCGAAGACTAGCCACGAACGGCGCCGGAGTGTTGCTCCCAGATGCCCGCGCCAGGCGACCAGCGGCAGCGCCAGCGAGCCAAGGATGACCAGCGTTCCCAGAATCATGTGTGGCAGGAAGCTCGACACGCCGAAGACGCCCAGCCCGGCGAAGAAGATTTGCAATGTGACGCCGCCCAGCAGGATGCGCGCGATGACGGTATGCGCTCTGGCCGCGCGGCTGGGGATCGCGGCGAGAGTCTGCGACGCTACGGGAACGGCGGTGGGTGTGACTGGCTGAGTTGCTTCGGGTGGGGTGGAAATGAGCGTTTGCATTGGGAACCTCCTCGCTCAGTTCAATGTTTGTGTTCTCCTCTTTCTTGTCACCCTCAGCATAGCCCGGCATCGTTCCGCAACCGCTACGACGAGCGTTACAGAGTTGGGATAGTAGCGAATCTCGTAATGTTGTTGAAGATCGGGTTGAGGTGGGACTGGAGCTAAGTTGCTGAGGCAATGCCCAGCAGTCGGTCCACCAGCGCGACATTCGCCTGCTCCAGCGCGTCGACCAGCGCGTCGGCGGCGGCGAGGCCGGGCGCGTCGGGCTGGCCCGCGCGGCGCACCGCCAGGCAGCGCATCCCGCCCGCGTGGGCGGCGGCGACCCCAGCGGGCGCGTCTTCGATGACCAGGCAATGCGCGGGAGTGACTCCCAGATGCTCGGCTCCGGCGAGGAAGATGTCGGGCGCGGGCTTGCCGTGGGCCACTTGCTCGCCTGAGACGACCGCATCGAGGTAGGGCGCGATACCGAGCAACTGGACGATTGCCTCCAGGTTGGCGGGTGGCGCCGATGAGCCGAGCGCCTGCCGGTAGCCCGCCGCATGCAGCGCCGCCAGCAGTTCTTTCGCGCCGGGAAGCGCCACAGCCTCCTCCGCCAGCAACGCGCGGTAGATGGCCTCCTTGCGGTCGCCCAGCGCGGCGATGCGTTCCGGTGGACCGGATACGCCGAACATACGTGGGAAGATGTCGCTGTTGCGCATGCCGAAGGTGGCCCAGAAGGCGGCGTCGCTATAGGGCAGATGCTCTTCGCGCGCCAGCTGCTCCCAGGCGCGGCGATGCTGCTCGCCGCTATCGATCAGGACGCCGTCAACATCCCACAATACCGCATAGTCGCCACGATTGACCATCCTGGCCCGCCTCCTCAGTCTGTCTCTGGCCTGCTGCTTCTCAGCGCGCTCAGCCGTTCTAACCATGCACTGGGATTGTATCGCGCCAGTCGCGCATCAATCTCGGCCCATTTCCATGAGGACCTGTCAAAAAGCAACCGCTTCATTCGATCAGGATAGTGTGGGAGAAGGCAGGCGCTTCTCGTCACCACGGCAGAAAGTAGTCTCTGTGGAGCTTGTGAGCAGTCTCTCGCTCGATGCATTCACCGCGCTTGCGCGTCGTTATACCCAGCCACTACACGTCTTTCTCTGCGGCCTCGTGCATGATCCGGAGCTTGCGCGCGACCTGCTGCAAGACACGTTCATCGCGGCATGGAGCGCGGCGCAACAGGGTACGCCGCCGCTCGTTGCCAACGGCGATGAGGCTGGCATACGGCGCTGGCTCTATCGCGTCGCTTATCGGCGGGCGGTGGATAGTCTGCGGCGCAGGCGGCTGATTCACTGGGAATCGCTCCATGCGCTGCTGGACTTCGAGCGGCTTCCAGGAAACAGCGCATCCTACTCGTTCGAGGAACTGGTGGCCGAGAGCGAGGCCATGCAACGCGCGCTTGCCACACTCAGCCCGGAAGACAGCGCCTGCCTGCTGCTGATGGTCGTCCAGGGATTCACCGCACAGGAAGCCGCCGCAATCATCGGCTCGTCCGCGACGGCGATGGGCAAACGCATCGGCAGGGCGAAGAGCCGCCTGCTCTCCGCCTATCTGGCGCAAAATGCCTCCAATCCGGGAGGACGGTCATGAATACATTTAACATGCGGCATCCGTCCGGCCCTGAATGCGCCAGGTACGCGGAGCTTCTGCCTCAGTTCCGGCAAGGAACGCTCAGCCGTGCCGAAGAGATGTCTCTGCGCGCGCATCTCGCCACCTGTGGCTACTGCCAGGCGCAACTGGCGGCCTACGACCGGCTGGATGCCGCGCTCTACACCTACATGGGCCGTTTCGCGCGGACCGCGCCCGCCGCCGATGACCTCGTCCGGCTCGCCGTCTCGCGCGTTCCATCGACATCCCCCGCGCGGATGAATCATCATCAGTCCCAGGCATCCTGGGAAGGTCGGAGAGATAACTCCATGTTCAATGATTGGGATGAGACAACGTATGAAATGCCCACCCTGCCGCGATCAGACCGGCAGCCGCCGCGGAATACACCGAACACACGCACCCGCCCGGTGCTGGCGACCATTGCCGCGTTGTTGATAATCGGACTGGCGGCGACGCTCTTCGCCGTCTTCGGGCGGCCATCCAGCGGCCCGGCGCAGGGCAGCACGCCCACCGCGACGACCCAGCCAACGGCGACGGCCCAGCCAACACAGCAGCCGACACAAGCGACTTCGGTGGGGGTTGTCAACTCTGGCCATCCATGCGGCAGCGACACCTCTGGCCAGATCAGCTACGTGCAGATTGGCGACCTGAAGGTGAGCCAGGTGCATTTCTCGTTCGCCTATTCCTATGCCTCCAACCAGCTTCCGGCCAATCTCGATCCGTCGAAGCCCTATCAACTGCCGGACAACCTTCCGAATCCGCCGAACCCACCAGTCAATCCGGCGATCAGCCAGGGCGGCGGCTATAGCCTGACGATCTGCAACACATCCGGTTCGGCCAGCCATGTGATCCAGAGTCTCACTGTCGGCATCGCGGCGTTCACGGCCTACAGCGGGCCGCTCAACACCTACCAGTTCTGTGACCCAGTCTATCAGCGGGCATACGGCATTACTGGTGGTGGCTGTGGCGCTGGAATGTCCCTCGACGAACAGCTCCAGGCAAGCTTTGCGGCAGACGCGACCGTTGGGGCGCAGGTGACGACGACACAAGTTGGTACGGGTAATGCAGGGAACAACCCGAACGGTCTGAATACGCCGCCACTGCCGGTTCAACTTGGCCCTGGCCAGATGCTCGTCATAAGTCTCGGCGTGGCCGTACCCACCGCACCAGGAACCTACACTTTCGCCTTCGGGCTGAACTACGACAGCGTGACATCCGCGCCCATTTCGACGATGCAGCCGACGATCTTCGATAGCGCGGGGGTGAAGTGGAGCGGCGGCAACTGTACCAAACCGGCCCTACTGAGCCAGATTCCCACCAGCAATCCCACGGCCGGGTATGTCTGCGCGCCATAGCAGCGTTTGAATCGAACGGCGTTCGTCGCGACCACCAATCGACTATTTCCGGGGCCTGCTGTGGGATGTGTCCTACTCACCAGCAAGCCCTCAGCGTGTTTTGGACAAGCTACTAGGCCATGAGCCAGGTAATTTGAACAGTGTATCCATCAGGGAGTGGAGCATAAGGTGTCCACCTACGTTACGCCCGCGCGATAGCAGAGTGTAACCGGTTATACAGAACCAAGGGAGTGTGGGAGTGTCGCATGCATGATGTCGTCGCCTCTGATCCGCATCCCACGGATGCCTTTGCCCAGGCGCTGAATACGCTGCAATGGCCGCTGGTTGGCTTCGTCCGCGGGCTGATACGAGACGAGGAGCAGGCGCGCGACATCGTCCAGGATGTGTTTGTAGACGCATGGAAACACGCGCGTCAAGGTACTCCGCCGTTCACAAGCGCCGCCGACAATGAAGACGGGATACGGCGCTGGCTCTTCCATGTGGCCTATCGTCGAGCGGTCTCAGCGTATCGGCGCGGAAACATCATCAACTGGCAATCGCTTGAGCCGTCAATGGAGACGCTGCTCCCCTGGGACGGCGAGCCAAAGCCGTTCGATGATCAGATCGTTGAGCGTGAGGCTCTACGTGACGCGCTGCAACAGCTTTCGATTGAAGACGCCGCCTGTGTGCTGCTACACGCTGTGTGGGGGCTGACTTCCACCGAGATTGCCGCGATTCTCGACATCTCGCGCGCGGCGGCGAAGAAGCGGCTGACCCGCGCCAAGCAACGGCTGCGCATCTCTTATTTCGACCAGAACCGCACGCAGGGGGAGGATCCGCGATGACTACTATAGAGCCGCAACCTGTTCTGCCAACCCAGGACTGCGCGGCCATCGCGCCACTGCTCCCGCTGCTCGATTCATCCGATCTCAGCGCCGAAGACGCCACCCGCGCCCGCGACCACCTGGAGACCTGCGCGTGGTGCACGCGAGAACACGCCGCCCACGTGATTGTGGATGCCGCGCTGCGGCGTCAGTATGGCGAGCCGCCAGAGCGCGCGCTGCCTTTCCTTACGATGGAGAGCTTTGTGAATACACCAGACACGCGGGACAGGCTAGGTCAACTAGATACCACCTATCCGCCGAGCGACACAGACAGAACCGTTCCTGATTACCCGCGTCGTGGCCCTGGTCGGCTCACTGGTATCGCGGCGGTGGCGGCCGCGCTGCTGCTGGTGGGGCTGGCGGCCACGCTCTTTACCGTCTTCTCCCAGACAGCGCATGGCCCCGCGCGTAACAGCGCGCCGACCGCAACGTCGATTGCCCACCAGCCACTCGCGCCGCTGCATCTGCCAGCGGGAGCCACCCTGCTAGGTCTCTCGATGACTTCACCAACCGACGGCTGGGCAGTAGGTGTGAGTGCCAATCCTCAGCAAGTTTTACTGGTGCGCTATCACGATGGGCAATGGGCCATCTGGCCTGGTACCCTGCCGCAGTTGCAATTGTTATTGAGCGCCGATAGCCTCTCGATGGATTCGCCAACCGATGGCTGGATGACCGGCGATGGCGGCATGCTGCACTATACCAACGGGCAGTGGGTGGCCGTCGCCTTACCCGGTGTTGGCGGGATTGACAGAGTACAAATGGTCTCGCCAACTGATGGCTGGGCGAAAGCCTTCATCCAGTCCGCCGATAAGCAGAGTGGCGTATTTGGGATGCTGCGCTATACCGGGGGCGCGTGGTCCGTCGTCCCGCTACCACCGGCCTTGCGGGAGATTAGCGATGAGACACAGCTCGATTTCTCTGTGACCGAGTCGGGCGAATGCTGGTTGCTGTATCGTGTCGCTAGCAGTAATAGCACCGAGATTCTGCGCTATACAGGCGGCTCCTTCCAGGTGGTCTATACGCTGCCCGGCGTCCAGGAATACCATATCACCATGGGCACATCGGAGAATGGCTGGCTGACCGGCATCAACGCCAACAGCAGTCCGTTCTATCACTTCGACGGTTCCGCCTGGACAAAGGTGGCGATTCCCGCCAGCTTCACTGGATCGTCCAGTAGCAACTATACAGCGGTGATTGCGCCATCTGGCGTGGCGTGGCTATTTGGTATTGGCGACTCCGGACACAATGGCGCGGCCGCTCGCTACCTCAATGGCTCATGGAAAGCGGTGACAGCGCCTTCGACAATCTTTCCGAGTACCTTCAGGTTGGTGGCCGATGACGAAGGCTGGGCCATCGGCACAGGTGGAGACCGCTCTGTGCTTTATCACTACCAGAACGGCAGTTGGACACCGTATCCGAATTGAGACGTACCCACTATTCGTGAAGAGCCTGCCAGGCGGTAAGATGCCCACTGGCAGGCTCTTTCGCATGGGCATTTGTATGGACAGGACAATAGTACTCGTTTGCAGGAGCATGGCTGGTATGGTATCATCCATTGTGAGTGCAACGGCTTTCCTGTCACACAGGAAATACTGTATTGGCACTACACAGGTTGGGCGCATGGCGGCAGCGGGCGGCGTAGCCCATTGGTACCAGGCGGGCATGATAACACTGGCCTGTTGTCGCAAACCCAGGTATAGTGCTGGTGAACGTTGCAAAGCACATTTGTTCTAGCTCTCGGTGGGCGAGGGGAGAACAAACGGTGAAGAGTCGCCACAGGGCGCTGGCAGGATCGGCCGCTATCGGCCATCTGGGGGCCAGCGATGTGGAGTGGGTGGTGGATCGCCGAAGGAGTGTCGGCGCGGTGTGGAGCGGATGGCGGGCGCAGGATCGCGCCTTCGCCGCCGGGGAGGGGAGACGCGGGCATACTTGCGCCCGTGACTTCCCTCTAAAGGGAGGTACGGCTCTTGTTAGCAGCACAGATTCGACGGATGTCGCGCGGGCAACTGCTCTCGCTCGTTCTGCTGGGAGGGATAGCGTTTGGCGCGGGCGCCGCCAATGCCACGCCACAGGCGCACGCCGCGCCAGCGCTATACGTGGGTCAACTTCGATGGGCAGTGGTTCTGCCGGAGTTGGAGCGCCTCCGTTCCAACCGTGAAAGTGATCCTGCCGGGGCTGGCCGCCAGCGCGGGCATGTCAGGCATGGGCCAGGCTGCCTGGGACTACGATCTCGCGGACGGACGGGCCTCCAATGTCACCGGGCAGACGCTGACACAATGCACCACTCGCTGGCATGTCGACGCCTCGATGCGCCTGCTCTCCGATGATGACAACTGGGCGCCAAATCCCAATGGCGAATGGCCGATTGCCAGCGATCTGCTGGCCTTCGAGCAGACCACCCATCAGCACGTGCGGACGGTGAGCGTCCTGAAGCCTGTGGTGAAGCACAAGACGGTCGTCAGAGCAACGGGAATGGGTAGCGCTCACACGACAACGACCTTCACTCAGGGTACGACCGGTAGCTCCGCGCCCAGTGGCGGCTACAACCCCTGGGCGCCCGTGCCGGGCCATCCCACCCACAGCCTTAGAGACTTCGGGGGCGATCCCTATGCCAGCGCCTACGGCGTCTGCACGTGGTACGCATGGTATCGCCATCAGAGCGAGCCGCTGATGAAGCTCGGCGTCTCACACACCTGGCCAGCCAACGCGCCGAAGTATGGCCTCTCGGTCGGCAGCCAGCCTGCCGTCGGCGCGACAGTGATCTTCCAGCCGGGCGTCGAAGGCGCGGGCGGCACCGGGCACGCCGGACATGTTGAGGCGGTGCTTGGCGGTGGCTGGTTCATCATCTCTGAGATGAACTTCTACTGGAACGGCGGCGGCTTTGGCAAAGTGGACTACCGTTACGTCTACGTCCACTCTGGCGTCAGCTTTATCTACTAAACTGTTTCAGCCCTGCGAAACTTTGACGCCGAACAAACGTACGCGAGGCCCGCTGGATTTCCGGCGGGCTTTCGCATGCCCGCAAAAACTCCGCACGATTGCGCCCGATATGGCATAGTGCAGACGTATGCTCCATTTCCGATATAGGGACACGGTCGGAGATAGAGAGCGTTGAGCACAGTTGGGTAGAGTTGGGTGGAGTTGGCGGAGACGAACAGGGCAGGCTGGACTATGCGCGCGGATCGCTTACTCTCGATTCTGCTGCTGCTCCAGGCGCATCGCCAGATGACGGCGGGCGAGCTGGCGCGGCGGCTGGAGGTATCGGAGCGCACCATCCACCGCGACATGGTGGCGCTTGGCATCGCGGGCATCCCCGTCATCGCGGAGCGCGGTACCGGCGGCGGCTGGCGGCTGCTGGAGGAGTATCGCACCAACCTGACCGGCATGAACACCGCCGAGATTCAGGCGCTCTTTCTGACTCGTCCTTCGCGGCTGATGGCCGATCTGGGGATGGAGCAGGCGTCGGACGCGGCGCTTATCAAGCTGCTGGCGGCGCTGCCCGCGATCTCGCGCCAGAACGCGGAGGATATCCGCCAGCGCATCCACATCGATGTGGCGGGCTGGGGCCAGCGCGACGATGCTGTGCCACTGCTGCCGATCATCCAGCAGGCCGTCTGGCAACAACGTCGGCTGCGCTTCACCTATGGCTACGACGGGGAGGGCGCGGGCGAGCGGCTGGGCGATCCGCTGGGGCTGGTGGCGAAGGGCAGCGTCTGGTACATGATCGTCGCGATAGATGGCCAACCGCGTACCTACCGCGTCTCGCGCGTGCGCAGCGCTGAGTTGTTGGACGATCTCTTCGAGCGCCCACCGGGCTTTGATCTGGCGGCCCACTGGGAGGAGTCCTCGGCGCGTTTCAGCGAGCGCATTCCCCGTTTTCCGGCGACGTTGCGTGTGGAGGCTGGCGCGTTGAGCGCCGTGCGCGCCGGTGGCCGCTATACGCGGATCGCGCGTGAAGATCCGCCCGACGCCGATGGCTGGGCATGCGTGATGGTGCTCTTCGAGGATGACCACAGCGCCCGCGAGTTCATCCTGAGCTATGGGCCACGGGTCGAGGTGATCGAGCCAGCGACGTTACGCGCCGCCGTCCTCAGTGCCGCGCGGGAGACGGTCGCGCGATATGAGCGGAGGGACGAGGAGACGCCATGAGATCGATCACGTGGGAAGCGGCCTGCCAGCGACGACTTGCCCGCCAGTGTCTGCTCGCGCCCGCGCCATCGGCCCGGCTGGTCGAGACGGTTCGCGCCGTCGGCGGCATCCAGGCGCAGATTCTCTCCGCCGCCGAGCTTGCCATTGGCGCGCGCGTGGCCGATATCACCCGGCAGGACGTGCAGACGGCGCTCTGGGAGCAGCACGCGCTGGTCAAGACCTACGGCCCGCGCGGGACGCTTCACCTGCTCCCCGCGGATGAACTGCCGCTCTGGATGGCGGCGCTGCAAGCCGCCGAGGCGCTCGGTGGATCGCCCTGGTATCAGCATGCTGGGCTGGCGCGGTCGCAGGCGGACGACCTCCTCAACGCCATCGGAGATGCGCTCGATGGCCGCTGTCTCACCCGCAAAGAACTCGCCGACGCGGTGACCAGCCAGGTGGGGGAGTGGGCGCGGGAGCGGTTGCTCTCCGCCTGGGGTGAGTTGCTCGCTCCAGCCGCGCTTGCCGGGAAGCTCTGTTTCGGCGCGGGCACGG
This sequence comes from uncultured Chloroflexia bacterium, assembly GCA_963718915.1. GTDB lineage: Bacteria > Chloroflexota > Ktedonobacteria > Ktedonobacterales > JADMIN01 > DAHUXT01. Next base: position 604,942 of record CAVRAI010000003.1, read on the forward strand.
GGAGCCAGGTGAGCTTTGTCCGGGCGGACCAGTGGATCGGCCACTGGGAGCAGCATGATCCCCAGGCGGCGCTCGTCGAACTCTGCCGCCGCTACATCGCGACGTATGGTCCGGCTACACACCAGGATATCGCGCACTGGTTCCGGCTCAAACCCGATCAGGCCCGCGCGCTGATGGAGTCGCTTGCCGCCGAACTGGAAGAAGTCGATTTTCTCGGACGGCGCGCCTGGCTGCTGGCGAGTGACGCGCGAGACGACCAGCAAGAGGCTGGCGCATCCGCACCTGGCGCGCTCTGGCTGCTCCCACAATACGACTGCTACCTGCTTGGCTGTGGTCCTCGCGAGCGTATCGTGCCCGAGGTGGCGCGCCCGCGCGTGAACACGTATGGACGCGGGCGTTTCGAGAGCGCCACGGGACTGCCGGTGCTGCTCATCGACGGGGCCGTCGCCGGGATGTGGGAGCGGCGCAAGCAAGGGAAAGGGAACGAGTTGCGGGTAGAATTGTTCAAAGAGCTCACCGCCCGGCAGCACGAGCAGCTTGAGGCTGAGGCCGCGTGTATCGGCGCGTTTCTTGGCGTCAACCTGTCGCTCTCGCTCGGCGTCCTCGGCGCTTCATGATATCTTCTTTACCCTCTCCTTGTAGGGGAGGGTGGCCGACCGCAGGGAGGCCGGGAGGGGTTGGCTCCCTTCCCACACCTGCCGCCATTGCTGGCCAGAGTCTCCCACCACCTTCAGCCTCTCAGCAAAAAAGCGGTCTTCTGCCCTTGCGAAATTAGAATACTTGTTCTATAGTTTGGGGTGCGAATTGGTCAGCAAGGATGCCTGGCGAACGCACAGCATGTTGGCGTTTCATCTGGTATGGGTGTCTGGTCAGGGGTCATGGGGCAGGGAATCATGGGGGATATCGAGAAGGGGGAGCATGGAGAAAGCCACGAGGGCGAGCTGCGCTATGGCGGCATTCGGATGCGCCTGCGCGGACGGGCGTTGCGCCTCATCCTCTGGCTGGCGGGACACCAGACGCGCATCAACGAGACCGCGCCCGAGAGTGGCCAGATATGGCTGACCTGGAAGGGCGAGGGGCCGCAGTCGATTGACGGCGACATTCGCACGCGGCTGTAAGCTGGTTCGTTTGATTTGAATGGGTATGAATGGGGTGAGCCGGAGGATGGCGCCCTGGCTTCCTGAGAAGGGGAGGCTGGGGCGCTGTTGTGTTTTTGGGGGGCTGTGGCGGGGTGGAAGCGGCAGCGGTCAGTGTGGGGCCTTTGGGCACGGGAGCGCGGGGGCGGGGGCGCTCAACCCCTTCGGGAGAGCGGGGAGGCAGAAATCATGGGGATTGATATGGATAACGAGCCAGGTGACAATCTGGACGAACTTGAGCATAGCCGCGAGGAGCGGGCGTTCACACTCTATTGCCAGGGGATGCGCGTCGCCGAGATCGCGGTGACGCTCGCCGTCAGCGAGACGACCATCCGCCGCTGGCTGCGCGCCCGGCTGGAGACGCTTGCGCGGGAGGAGCGCGCCGAACGGGCCGAGCAGCTCTTGCGCGCCATCGAGAGCCAGCGTTCGATTGCCAGCGCCGCCTGGCGAGCTTACGAGCAGGTGCGCAACGACGACGAGCCAGATCGTCACGAGGGCGCGCGCTACCTCTCGATTGCCCTCGCCGCCCAGCGCGAGGTGGCGCGGTTACAGGGACTCTACTACCGCATCGGACGCGAGCCAGCGCCAGTGGACATCACAGTGACACGTCGCCCCGAGGACACAGCCGCGCCAGAGCAGCCTTCCGAGAACGCCAATGGTGAGGCGCGCAAGCAGCCATGAGCCAGTCAGATACGCCTGAGACACCGGGGATAATATGGACGCTCAATCCGGCGCAGTGGGACTTCGTGCATTGCGCGAGCCGCTTCAGCTTCTACGTCGGCGGGCTGGGCGCGGGCAAGACGACGGCGGGCGCGATGCGGGCGATCTTGCGCGCCGTCGAATATCCAGGCTCGCTCGGCGTCATCGGCGCGCCAACCTATCCGATGCTGCGCGACGCCACTGCCCGCACATTCTTCGCGCTGCTGCCACCCTCCCTGATCGCCCGCTACAACAAGACCGAAGGCCATCTCATCCTGCGCAATGGCAGCGAGATCCTCTTCCGCTCGCTCGATGCGCCAGATAGACTGCGCGGTCTCAATCTCGCCTGGTTCTGGCTGGATGAAGCGCCGCTCTGTGGCTACTATGCCTGGCAGGTGCTCAAAGGGCGGCTGCGCCAGCGCGGGTATGCCACGGCGGGCTGGGCGACGGGCACGCCAAAGGGGCGCGACGGCTTCGCCCGCGACTTCGAGCTAGCTCAGCGACCCTCCCACGCGCTCTTCCGCGCCTCCACCTGGACCAACGCGCACAATCTGCCGCCAGACTATATCAGCGAGCTGGGCTATAGCGGCGCGTTCGCGAAGCAGGAGATCGAGGGGCTGTTCGTCGCCTTCGAGGGGCTGGTCTATACGCTGGACGCAAGCGCGAACGGGCATCTGGCCGAGCCACCGGAGCGCGACCGCTGGCGGCGGGTCATCGGCGGCGTGGACTGGGGCTACACCAATCCCTCGGCGGCGACTGTCTTCGCACTGGATGGCGATGGTAGCGTCTGGCAGGTGGACGAGTTCTATCAGCGTCGCGCCGGGCTGGAAGAGACGCTATTGCCCGCGCTGCTGGATCTGACCCGGCGCTATGGTGTCGAGACGTGGTACTGTGGGCCGGATGAGCCGGAGCATATCGACGCGCTTGCCGCCGCGCTGGCGCGCGAGGGGCTGGCGTCACGGGCGCAACGAGCGGATAACAGTGTGCGCGCGGGCATCCAGACGGTGACGAGCCTGCTGGCACGCCGCCCCGATGGAAACTATGGGCTGCATATCGCGCCGCGCTGCGTCCACACGATTGCCGAGTACGGCAGCTATCAGTACGCCACCCGCGCCAGCGAGGGCCGCGATCCCTCGGAGCAGCCGCTCAAACAGAACGATCACGCGCTTGACGCCACCCGCTACGCGCTGCACACCGCGCTGGGCCGCGCCCGCGCCACCACAGCCTATCTGGACGCGATGCAACGGCGAGGCGGGGAGGGTACTTGATGGCGCTGTGTGCGCCTGCGGCTAATCCCGGTCGGTTGACGCCCTGTTAGGGAGTGCAAGGGCGTCTTCCAACGCGCTCAGTGGCGCTGGCAGAGGGCCGCGCGTCCAGAGCACAATCCCATCGCGCGCTACGTTCGCAATGAACGTCGAATCCCACTCCTGCAACGCGCGCGTGGCAAACATCACCTGCACCTCGCGCGGAGCATCGAGATGCAAATTCCGCGCCAGCCCGACGGTATGGGTAATATCGAGGCCGCGCGGGAGATACACAGGGTCTTCATCAGTATCGAAGACAGCAAGCAGGTCAACATCGCTCGGCTGCGGATCGCTCAATGGGCGCTCGGTATGGCGCGCAACCGAGCCGAACAGCACGATGGCAAGCAAATCAGGATAGCGCTGCGCAAGTGTCGCGATAATATCCCGCACCAGCGCGCTCGACTGCGCTTCCAGCCACGGCGGAAGCGCTATGTTATCCAGATCACCTGCCGACTTGCTTATTGTTTCAGATATTACGTTGTCGCCCATGTATGAATATCTCCCAGGAGTGTGAGCGCGTTGGCCACTTTGGTCGCGTCTGGTTCACTACCGTACCAGCCACCTTGGCGTATGCGGTCTAACTGTTCCCAGGCATCGGCGACCGTCGTTTCACCCAGTGACCGCAAGAACGTACCCAGACGCGCATGGCTCTCCTGATGTTTGCTGTGTTTCGTCTCACAGCCAAAGGCAACCCAGTGAAACGCTGCGCCCCATGCTCCTTCGATGATGAGCCGCGCTGCTCGTGGTGATGCGCCAAGCAGGGCTATAGTCGCCTCAATGTTTTCGGCTGCGTTGCGATGGCCATCCGCCAGCATATCGGCTATTCCTCCCGCTCAGTAAGCAGTATAACACCTGTCCACTGATGAGTTACAAACCATCTTCCCGCCTGTATAACGGTGTCTCAAGCGAGCAACAAATGAGCCAGACAGCAGAGGCGCTCGAAATCACCTTGTTTCATAGGTGCGGAGTCCAGCCACTGAGGCCGAGAATCATCGCCCACAAGCTACTCTTAGGCTGTCGAGTTAGCCGAGCAGACAAACTATATGAGAGGAGCCGCGAGGATCAGACGGAAGCCGTCGAAGCCACTTCCACCGCGACCGGAAAAGTAGTCGGGATACGCCTCGATGCGATAGGCTGCGCGCGCACCCCCAGAGTATTCAGCCCATGAGCCGCCGCGCAGCACTCTATCCCCAGCGGAGTTGGGCGCCTCGCGTCCATCACTCGGATTGTAAGGATATGGTTTGATGAGGCTGCTCGTCCACTCGTTGACGTTGCCCGCCATGTCTTGCGCTCCGCACGGGCTGACCCCGCTTGGGTAAGCGCCCACTGGCGTCGTCGTACGCTTATCACTATCCTTGGTATTGGCGCGCGTCTCATCGAACTTGTCGCCCCAAGGATAAATGCGAGATGCGCGGCCATCCCATCTCGCGGCTTTCTCCCACTCCGCCTCGGTTGGCAAGCGCCACGGCTGCCCTGTGAGACCGGCAAGCCAGGCGGCGTACGCAGTGGCAGCGAGCCACCTCACCGAGACAGCAGGGTGGTCAGGCCGCTGCAACTGCATTTGCCAGTCCACATTGTCGCCTCCAAGTGCTTCGCCTAGACTGCGTCGAGGCTCAGTCTGACCGCTTCGTAACGAAACAGGCATATTCGGCGACAGTAACCGGGAAACGAGCAATCTGAAAGGCGGGCAGCGTAAGGCGGTGTTGCGGCTGTTCCTCCTCATAGGCGCGTCTGTCCTTCTTCGGGTCGCTGCCCATCAGAAAGGCGCCTGCCGGTACCGAGCAGACTGGGGGCACGATGACCTCTACACCGTTGAATGTGTGTGCCTCAAAGCCAAGCTGTGATAGCCGTGGTAGTATTGCCATGACGACCAACCTCCGGCTCGATGAAACTCATCATTGACTATCCTACTATGAGACTTGCCCGATACCTTAACAAATTACCAATCTGTTTACAATCTAGTGGCTACTGCTGACATATGATCCAGTGGTCAGCAAGTTCGCCGGGATGATGTTCTGGCAGCGGGGGCGTGGCGTTCAGCCGCCGGGGTTGACGATGACTGATGCGCTGGCGACGCTGACAGCGGCCGAGGCGTTCTTTGGCTTGTTGATCGAGGGCATCTTCATCGCGGCGTTCACCCGCCGGGTCACGGGGAACTGAGAGACCTCACCAGGGGTAGCTGAGGGATGGTAGAATCCCACGAAAGAAGCGCGATATCAGGCGTGATTATCGCAAGGCCGACTTCAGCGAGCGACAGGGGAAGGGCGATCATACCGTCTTTCGTCATCCACTGCTTCCTAAAAACTATGCAGTAGATGGCAGAGATGGTTTGGATGCCCTGCGATACGATGAAGAGAACTTGCGCGACGCCTTGAATGTGCTGGAAAAAGCAAAGAGAAAACAGCCATGAATGAAGAACTGCGCTACACCATTGAGATCAAGTGGAGCGACGACGATAGCCGCTATGTGGTCATCCTGCCTGAGTGGGCTGATCGCTATGCCATGCCGGTAGCCGATGGCGCAACCTACGAGGAGGCAGTGGCGCGTGGCCATAATGCCCTCGAAAACTACATCGCGTTTGCCCAGCAGGATGGCATTCCCCTGCCTGAGCCAGCCACATATGCCAGTTCGCCCAGATCATGAAGACTGGTGGCGCGCGGCAACCGATTCCTGGTCATTCGGGGCCCTGCTGAAACGTAAGGCGATCTGCTTGCATCGGGGATTAGCCGTAGGTCTTCAGCCTACGGCGCGCTTCACTTACCACCAATGGCGCCCTTCGCTTCTCCTGTCCCCGCGTATCTACAAAAGTCCGTCAGCCGCTCGTAAACCACATCCCACCCGCACGGCATAGCCTATCTGGGTAGCCGCGTGTATACCTCAACGATCCCGCTACGCTTCTTGTCTAACGCCATTGCGCCCGACTGGATTTCGCGCTCGCTTGTCGCGAAACTCAGCCACTCTTGGTCATACTCCTCTGTACAGGGTGGATGCGATTGGGAAGCAGGGAGGGATGCCGTGGCAGACCAGCACCAGCACGAGCGCGAGCGCGGACGCGAGACATCCGCCGGAGCAGAGCCGGATACCCGGTGGAGAACGTGGGGGATGGAGCGGGAAGCGGATTCATCGGCGGCCAGACGGCGCATGCGGGCGTCGAACACGCCGGGTGGCGCATCCACTGGCTCCACTGGCTCCACCGGCTCCCCTGGTTCGTGGCCTACCAACCTCATCCCACGAGTGCGTCCCGACGAACACGGGCCGGTGAGCCAGCCGCGACGCTCCACCGCGCCATGGCTCGCGAATATACCCCGCCTCACGAGCGATACCGAGACACCCATCAGCAGGCCGCGCCAGACGAATGGCGGACTGCGGGCCGCGTCGGCGGCGCCCGAAGCGCCCTATGCGCCGACGACGAAGCATCGCGCATCCGCGCCACGCATCCGCGCCACAGGCTCGATGGACACGATGGATACGCTGGGCACGATGGACGACACACTGCCGCCAGACACAATCATCATGCCCACGCGGCCCAACGATGACCCCGACTGGTTCGGCGGCTCCAGCAGCCAGGCGCGCCGACGGCGGCCATCCACCGCGCGGCCAGTGCGCCCGGAAGATACCACACTGGTGACACGCCAGACGATGATCTTGAATGCGCTTGAAGCCGTGATCGAGGATGCGCGTCTCGCCGCCGATCAGGCGCCCACCGTCTACCTGCCGACCGATATGGCGGTTGTGGACGCCGACCCGACGTCACGCATGCCTGTTACCGTCGTACCCGCGGGCAAGCTCGCTCCGACGCCGGCCTGGCTCCAGCCGCGCCGACGTGGAAGACGCAGCCTGGTCGCGGGATTCGTCGTCTGCCTGATGACGCTGGCCCTCGTCGCCGGCGTTCTCGTGCAGGTCAATCCCCTCGCCGCGACATCACTCCCCTTTGGGCTGCTAGGGGCGCAGACCGCCAGCAATAACACGACAGGCGATCCGAGCGGGCCATGGGATACGCAGGAAGGCGCGGTGCTTGGCCTCGGCGGCGGCGCTGGCCCTGGAGTCAAAGCGCCCGGAAGCGCCGGACTGCCCGCGGGGAAACCATCGGGCAACAGCGGCGCACCAACTGGCGCCTCGTCGCCATCCGCGAGTAGTGGCATATCGCCCGCGCCGGTCCGTCCCTGGCCGCCCAGGTGGGCCTATATGTATGTCCCTGGCCATCCGTCCTTCAAGATGAATCGCCCGGCGAATGGCTACTACTGGTGGGCGTTCGGCCAATGCACCTGGTGGGCGCAATACAAGCGTCAGGGTGAGAACCTGCGCCATATGGGCAACGCGCGCTACTGGGCGGCGGGCGCGGCGTCGCGCGGCTACCGGATTGGGCGTACGCCACGCGCCGGGGCGACGGTCGTCTTCCAGCCGGGTGTCGAAGGCGCGGGTGGCGCGGGCCACGTCGCCCACGTCGAGAAGGTGTATCCTGGCGGCTGGTTCCTCGTCTCGGAGATGAATTTCTACTGGAACGGCGGTGGCTGGGGACGGGTGAGCTATCGCTTCGCCTACGTCCGCTCCGGCGTCAGCTTCATCTATTGATTTTGGATATGGTCTGGCGCTGGCTATCTGACCTCCCTGCGGATAGAGAACGGCTACGCTCATCACAGGATTAGCCGTGGTCTTCAGGCCACGGCGCCACATTGGGGTAACATCCCCTGCTGGACAAACGATGCGCTGCCCGGCTAGAATGTGGAACGGCAACCCAACGGCCCATTGCGCAATGGCGTGCGTGCGCCGATGCCCAGACGTTGCCGGAAAGTAGTCGAGCAGCATGAGCGCAGATACATCTTCAACCGACGCCGCGACGCCGCAACTCAAACGCACCCCGCTCTACGATGAGCATCGCGCGCTGGGAGCGCGTCTCGTCGAGTTCAGCGGTTGGGAGATGCCGGTTCAATATGGTGGCATCCTCGCCGAGCATCGCGCCGTCCGCGAACACGCGGGCATCTTCGATGTTAGCCACATGGGCGAATTCCAGATCGAGGGGCCGGGTGCGCTCGACTTCTTGCAGGGATTGGTACCCAACAACGTCGCCCGGTTGACCGATGGACAGGCGCTCTACACCCAGATATGCGACGAACAGGGCGGCACGCTGGACGATCTGACGATCTACCGCTTTGGCGACGAGCGCTATATGGCCGTGGTCAACGCGGGCACGATGGAGAGCGACTGGGCCTGGTTCACGCGGCAGGCCGCCGGACGCGCTGACGTCACGCTCACGAACACATCCGATGAGACAGGGCTGCTTGCGCTACAAGGTCCGCGCGCCCGCGATATCCTGAGTACTCTGACCGAAACCGACCTTGACGCCATTGTCTACTACCATTTCGCCGAAGGAACCATCGCAGGCGTCTCCTGTCTCATCTTGCGTACTGGCTACACGGGCGAAGATGGCTTCGAGTTGTGCTGTCCCGCGAGCGGCGTTGTGGCGCTCTGGCGGGCGTTGCTGGCGGCTGGCGCCCCGGAGGGTTTGCTTCCCGCCGGACTTGGCGCGCGCGATACGCTGCGGCTGGAGGCGGGCTTCTGCCTCTACGGCCACGAACTGAACGAGCAGATCACGCCGCTGGAGGCGGGCCTCGGCTGGTCAGTCAAGCTGGAGAAGGGACACGATTTTATCGGGCGCGAGGCGTTGCTGGCGCAGAAAGAGCAGGGGTTGCCACGCAAGCGTGTAGGCATCGAGCTACGTGACCGGGGCGTGCCTCGCGCTGGATATCCCATCTTGCGCGAAGGTGTGGCCATTGGTGAACTGACCAGCGGCGCCGTCGGCCCCACCATCAACAAATCGATTGGCATGGGCTACGTCCCGCCAGAGCATGCCGCCCCAGGCACGGAGATCGCCATCGAGATTCGTGGCAAGGCGATTCCAGCAGTCATCGTCGCGCTGCCGTTTTACAAGCGCGCGAACTAGCGTTTCACTCTTTGTGATTCAAGGCAGGCGCGCGGGCGCCAGAGGAGCAGAAGCAAGATGGCCAAGACGGATCAGCCAGACGATTTGAAGTACGCCGAATCGCACGAGTGGGTGCGAGTAGAAGGCGACGAGGCGACCATTGGCATCTCAGACTACGCCCAGGATGAACTGGGCGACGTCGTCTTCCTCGATCTGCCGTGGGATGACGCGAATAACCGCGACTTCAAGGCAGGCGAGCATTTTGGCGATATCGAATCGGTCAAGGCGACCTCGGAGCTATTCATCCCGGTGAGCGGCACATTGATCGCCGTCAACGGCGCGTTGCAGAGCACGCCGGAGCTGGTGAACAGCGAGCCTTACGGCGACGGCTGGATGTTGCGTGTGCGGCTCTCCGATCCCACCGAACTCGACAAACTGATGGACGCCGCCGCCTACACTGAGTTTCTCAAAACGGCAGGCCATTAGCGCGGGCGGTTAAAGCTGCGCCTGAACGGCCTCGCTAACGCTCGGCCACAAAACCTGCCTGCGCAGGTTTCTCCCAGATGCGCCAGGCGCGCATTGCGGTGGGCTACTTCTGGAGAGTCCGCGCAGGCGGACTTCGTGGCCGCAGGCCCTTCAGGCGCGACTTCAGTCGCCAGCCGCTTCCTTGCCCGTTGGTCAGGGCGATATGGAGCTACAGCGTATAATGCTACTCAGGAGTTCATTGGCGACCTCCTGAGAGAAACCACTACGTCCCAGCGATGCCGATCATCGTGGGCTGGCGAGGAATCGAACACGATATGAGCTATGTGCCAAACACCTCCGCCGAGCAGCAAGAGATGCTGCGCGCGGTTGGAGCCTCCTCCATCGAGGATCTACTTACGCCCATCCCAGAGGCGGTGCGCCTCAAACGGCCACTGAATCTCCCCCCATCGCTGGCCGAGCCTGATCTGCGGCGGCTGATGCAGGGCATGGCCGAACAGAACGCCGACCTTGACCACTACATCTCCTTCTTGGGGGCAGGCACATACGATCACTTCGTGCCGAGTCTGGTCGCCGCGCTGGGAAAACGAAGCGAATTTCTCACCTCGTACACGCCCTATCAGCCAGAGGTCAGCCAGGGGATGCTCCAGGCGATCTACGAGTACCAGACGATGGTCTGCCAGCTTACCAATATGGACGTCGCCAACGCCTCGCTCTACGACGGCTCGACGGCGGTGGTGGAGGGCGCGCTGATGGCCGTTGGCCCGTCGGGGCGCGGCGAGGTGATCGTCTCGCGGGCGCTCGATCCGCAGTATCGCGCCACGTTGCAGACCTACGCCAACGCGCGCGGCTTTACCATGCGCGAGATTGGCCTGGACAATGGTATTACCTCGGTGGCTGAGCTTGAGGCGGCGATGACCCCCAACACCAGAGCGGTCATCGTCCAGCAGCCGAACTTCCTCGGCGCGCTCGAAGATGTGCGCGGCATCGAGAAGGTGACGCACACGGGCAAGGCGGCATTCATCGTCGCCATCACCGAGCCTGCCTCGCTCGGCGTGCTGGCCGCGCCGGGAGACTACGGCGCCGATATCGTCGCGGCGGAGGGGCTGAGCCTGGGCAATCCGATGGGGTATGGCGGCCCCGCGCTGGGACTCTTCGCCGCGCGCAAAGACTACCTGCGCAAGCTGCCGGGGCGGCTGGCGGGCAAGACACTCGATTCGCGCGGCCAAGAGGCGTATGTGCTGACACTGCAAACCCGCGAGCAGCAGATACGCCGCGAACGCGCCACCTCGAATATCTGCACCAATCAATCGCTGCTGGCGGTCGCCGCGACCATCTACCTCGCCGCGCTGGGCAAGCAGGGTTTCCGCGAACTGGGCGAGCAGTGCCTGCAACGCGCCCACTACGCGCAGGAGCGCATCTGCGCGCTACCAGGCTTCGAGCCGCTCTTCACTCGCCCGTTCTTCGACGAGTTCGCGGTGCGCTGCCCGATACCTGTGGAGCAACTCAACGCCGGGCTGCGCGATGAGGGCATCAGCGGCGGTTACGATCTGAGTCGCGACTACCCCGAACTGGGCAATGCGGCGCTCTTCTGTGTGACGGAGACCCGCACGCGCGAGGATATTGAGGCGCTGGTGGCGGCGATGGAAGAAGTGGCAGGCGAGAACCGATGAGCACTGAGAAACTGATTTTCGAGATGGGCGCGCCCGGACGCCGCGCCGCCCTGCTGCCCGCGATGGATGTGCCGACGAAGCCGCTGGAGCAGCTTGTGCCGCGGGATATGCTGCGCGCGGAGCCAGCGCCACTGCCAGAGGTGAGTGAGATCGAGGTGGTGCGCCACTTCACCCATCTCTCGCAGCGCAACTTTGGCGTGGATACCGGCTTCTACCCGCTGGGGTCGTGCACGATGAAGTACAACCCCAAGGTCAACGAGGAGATGGCGGGCATGCCCGGCTTCGCGCGGATCCATCCGCTGGAGCATGAGAGCATGACCCAGGGCGCGATCCAGTTGCTCTACGAACTGGAGGGCTACCTGGCCGAGATCGCCGGGATGGAGCGGGTCACGTTGCAGCCAGCGGCGGGCGCGCACGGCGAGATCACCGGCCTGATGATTATCAAAGCGTATCACGTCCATCGCGGCGAGGCGCACCGCGATATCGTGCTCATCCCCGACGGCGCGCATGGCACCAATCCGGCGAGCGCGACGCTGGCCGACTATCGCACCGTCGAACTGAAGTCGGACGCGCGCGGCGGCGTGGATGTGGAGCATCTCAAGCAGGTGCTCGCCCTGCACGAGGGCAAGATCGCCGCGCTAATGATGACCAACCCCAACACGCTCGGCGTCTTCGACGAGAACATCGTCGAGATCGCGAAACTGGTGCATGACGTGGGCGGCCAGCTCTACTACGACGGCGCCAACGCCAACGCGATTCTGGGCATCACGCGGCCCGGCGATATGGGCTTCGACGTCGTTCACCTGAACCTGCACAAGACCGCCAGCACGCCGCATGGTGGTGGTGGGCCGGGCGCTGGCCCCATCGGTGTCGCGAAGCATCTCGTGCCGTTCCTGCCGGGACCGCTCCCCGCGAAGGGACGCCAGGGCTACTTCTGGGAGGACGCTGGCACGCTCTCGATTGGTCGGGTGCGCGCCCACGCGGGCAACTTCCTGGTGCTGGTGCGCGCCTACACCTACATCCGCAGCAACGGGCCGGACGGGCTGCGCCACGTTAGCAATAGCGCGGTGCTGAACGCCAACTACGTCATGCGGGCGTTGCAGGAATACTACGACCTGCCATTCGACCGCACCTGCATGCACGAGTTCGTCTTCTCGGCCAACCGCCAGAAGGCGCTGGGCGTGCGCGCGCTGGACATCTCGAAGCGGCTGCTGGACTTCGGCATTCACCCGCCGACGAACTATTTCCCGCTGATCGTTCCTGAGGCGCTGATGATCGAGCCGACCGAGACGGAGACGAAGGAGACGCTCGACGAGTTCATCGCCATCATGCGCCAGATCGCCGAGGAGGCCGAGCGCCAGCCGGGCCTGGTGCTGGAGGCGCCCCACGTCACCGTCGTCGGGCGGCTGGATGAGGCGCTGGCGGCACGCAAGCCCAATCTGCGCTGGCAATCCGAAGCGGAACCCGAGGCGGCGAAGGCATAGCGCGCTGACCTCTTCCTCATACCCCTCCCCGCACTGGGGAGGGGGCTTTCTGTAATACTCTCTTGGTAAGGCGTTTCAGCGATGAGTAAGCGGATGAGCAAACAGGAACTCTACTATAAGGAATATCCTCTGCTTCTCAGCCAGTTAAAACACCTGGTCATCCTGGCGCGTGTTCGCGACCCCAACGTAGCGTTCATCACGCTGTTTGGCTCAGCGGCCCGGCTTGAGCCGCATAAAAATAGCGACGCCGATGTCTTGATACTCGTTCACGACCAGACGCAGTTCTATGCCGCGCAGCCAACACCCGGAGTTGCCCTGCTCTGGATGGCCTATCAGGAGGAAGCGGTCAGGAGCGGAGATGACGAACGGCTGAGCAACTGGCCTATAACGGCGGTTGTCTCTGATGCCGCCGCTTCCGATCTCGACCACGACTTCCTGAATAACGTCGCCCGTGATGGTGTGGAATTGTATCGCCAGTCTGGTTATATCCCACCGGAAGCACTCGCCCACCTGATGTCCTGGGAACGGTGGCGACGCCGCATCAACAAACGGTTGGCAATTAGCATCGTGAATTAGCCGCCCTCTCCCATAAGGATTTGCCCCGACTCCATCACTGATGTCAGGGCAAATCTGTCGCGCGGTATCTCCCACTCACGGAGCGATGGCGACATTCGAGTTCACCACGCCAGGGAATGGACGGCTCCAGATCAATGCGCCCGTCTGGGCGTTGAGCGCGTAGAGGTGATTGTCGTCGCTGCCCGCGTAGAAGACGCCGTGGGCGAGCGTTGGCTGTGTGCCGAGCGTCCCGCCGGTCTTGTAGCGCCAGACCAGCGTGCCATCGCTGGCATGGAGCGCGTAGAAGTAGCCGTCGTCGCTGCCGAAGTAGACCAGGCCGTTGCCGATGGTCGGGGCGGTATGCACCTCGCCCTGCGTCTGATAGCTCCAGCGCTGCTTACCCGATTGCGCGTCGAGCGCATAGAGGCGCGTATCGAGCGAGCCGATATAGAGGGTATCGCCGTCAATTGTCGGACTGCGCCAGAGGAACGGCCCCTGCGCCTCGAAACGCCAGGCGAGTTTGCCCGTGGCCGCGCTGACCGCGACCAGCAGGTTCTGTTCGGCGCCCGCGTAGACCAGCCCGCCGCCCGTGGTGAGCGACATGCGTATCCTGCCGCCCGCCATATCGTAGCGCCAGGCGAGCGAGCCGTCCGCGATGTTGAGCGCGTAGAGATGCTGATCCCACGAGCCGATATACACCTTCGTCTCGTCGAGCGCTGGAGACGCCTCCACCGCGTCACCCGCCTGATAGCGCCAGACCAGCGAGCCATCCGTGGCTTTGAGCGCATAGAGGTAGTGATCGTTGGAGCCAGCGTAGACGACGCCCTTCGCGACCGCTGGTGAGGCAACAACCTCGTCGCCCGTTTGGTAGCGCCAGACCAGTTTCCCCGTCTGCGCCGAGATCGCGTAGATGTAGTGATCGGACGACCCCACGTAGACGACGCCATCCGCGACAGCCGCCGACGAATCGCCGGTGCTGTTGGTCTGGAACCGCCAGCGCTGCTCGCCGGTCGCCGCGTTCAGCGCATAGACATAGCCATCGCCGACACTGACGTAGAGCGTCAGACCGTGAAGCTGTGGATTGACGCTGGCAGTGGGCGACACTTGAGTGTTGGCCGATGTGCCGCCGCATCCGGCGAGCACGCTAAGCGCACAGAACAGGGCAACGCTCACGCTCCAGGCCAATACACCGCCCGGCTGGTTTTTGAGCGCATACTGTCTCATCATGATCCTCCCCCTTGTGTGAGATCGGTCCGGCGCTATGAGTTGCCAAGGAAACGGTCGAGTGCGCGGGACGTTTCGGTGATCCGCGCGCGGTTGATGCTGTAGCACTTGGCGCCCTCGCGTCGGCGCTCCACCACATAGCCCGCCGCGCTGAGCTGTCTGAGATGGCGCGAGGTCGCCGACTGGGTCAGGTGAAGTTGCGCCATGATGTCAGGCGAGCATAGCTCATCATGGTGGCTGAGCAGCGCCAGCATCGAGAGGCGGGTATCGTCAGTCAGCGCGCTCAGGCGCACAAGCAGGTCCGAGCGATGCAGGATAGACGCATTGTCAGCCTCGCTTTCAGGCAGACGCGCGCCGAAAATCAGCCACATCAGATCGCCGTGGACAAACGTATCGAGATATGGCCCTTTATGCGCCGAGGGCACGAAGATAATCTCGCTGGCGCTGCCCAGAATTTTCTGGCGCTCACCCATCAGCCGCTGGCCAGTAACGGCGTAGACCGCCTCCATGGCGGATAGTCCCCGCAGTGGGATGCGTTGCAACGCCGCGACCGATTCGCGCAGTAGCGGCTCGTTCCGCTGCCACTCTGGCGCGAGATAGCGCTCCCACATGTGCCGCAAATGCGCGATGATGACATGGCGCATCTCGTCGGGATGGTTCAGCAGGCGATGCACCTCCGTCTCGATCTCGTCATCGATGGTCGTATCGGGAAAGTGCTCGCGCAGGTAGGCCAGATAGTTGTCCACGCTGGCGAGCAACGGTCCCCACTCGCCCGACTGCTCGTCGCCACGCTGAGTAATCGCGCTGAGCAGGCGATCACGCAGCGCCGCAGGGTTGCGCGCCGCCAGATCGGCGATATAGGCGGGAAAGTCGGGCCAGCGTCCATCGGGGAGCAGCGCGAAATACAGCCCGTGGAAGACCAGCCGATTCATGCGCGCAATCTCCGGCGGCAGCGCCTCCGCCGTCCGCTCGACCCATTCGCCCAGTCCGGAGACTTCAGGGATCGAGTTGAGCAGCATCAGGCTATCGAGGCCACTGATGGCAGGTTCGAGCGCGACATGAAAGTGGACAGGCGGGGGTGGCGTCCTGCTGGTAGGCGCTGGCATAGATGACCTCCTCTGGTGGAGAGACGCACCGCAATTGCGTGTTATGCGCTTAAGCGACTAATGCGATTTATACAGTGTGTTTTGGTGGCTGTCAAGCCCACGCGCTCTTTTCGCTGATTCTGCGGCCAACTCTACGAGCCATCGTGCGAATGCTCCGTGGCGGATGGGGCTTACTTCGGGCATACTACCGATAACCAATGATGCCGATCTGTTGCGAGCCTCGAAAGGAAAGCCACCATGACGCACCCAACATTCGCCACATCGTCAAGTTCATCCATGTCGTCACGTTCTGACCCCTCCACAGACATGCCCACCGTCTGGACGCAAATGCCCGGCAACGGCGCTAGCGCTCCCAGCAACCCTGGGCGTAATGTCCTGGCGCTGGTCTCGCTGCTTGCCAGCCTGGTCTTCCCCCTAGCCGCCACCATCAATCTGTTGGGGGCGGTAGCGGTGGCTAACCATCTGATCCCGCAGAGAGCGATGATGGTCGTCGTCACGATTGGGGGTGGATTGGGTACGCTGGGTATCCCGGCGATGCTCACGGCAATCGCGACGGGACATGTTGCGCTGGTGATCGCCAAACGCTTCTCTCGCCGAGCCGCGCGCCGCTGGATGGCGATTGTCGGGCTGGTCATTGGCTACCTGTGCCTGCTGGCTTTCTGCGGGGTGATCGCGGTTTTCGTCATTGCCTCAATGAACGGCTTCTGATAGCGACGCTCACGCCAGCCACATGTGATATACTCTCTGGTCGGTTTGTTGAAGCTGTTCGCCAGCGGGCAGGGAGAGGCACGGGAGAGATATCGTGGCACGACTGAATCAGATTATCGCGGTCGAGAAGGGCATCAAGAGCCGCTCGTTCCAGGAACTGACCGAGGCGCATCAGGCGCTGCAGAAGCCCGCGCAGTTGGCGGGCATCGCGCGCACCTACCGACCCAAGGATGAGGAAGGCGAGACCTTCCCGCCAGAATCGACGCGAGTGCAGATCAAGGCGGAAGACATCATCCGCCAGACCACCGAGGTGCTGACGAAGCTCTTCGACGCGACGGCTGCCAAAGACTGGACGAACTGCACGGCGAAGGCCGACGTGGTGGTGGATGGGCAGACCCTGCTGACGCAGGCTCCAGCGACCTATCTGCTCTTCCTGGAGAAGCAACTAGTGGACCTGCATACCTTCGTGAAGAAGCTTCCGGTGCTGGACGCCTCCGAGACCTGGACCTTCGATGCCTCCGCCGATGCCTGGGCGACCGAGCCGGTGCAGACGGTCAAGACCAAGAAGCTGCCGCGCAACCACGTCAAGGCTGAGGCGACCGAGAAGCATCCCGCGCAGGTCGAGGTGTACTACGAAGACGTTGTCATCGGCTACTGGCGTACGGTCAAGTTCTCCGGGGCGCTGCCAGCTCAGCGTGTCAACGAGCTGCTCGACCGGGTGGAGAAGCTACAGCAGGCGGTCAAATACGCCCGCGAGGAAGCGAATAACATCGAGGCCGAGGAGCCGAAGGTCGGCGAGCGCATCTTCAACTACCTCTTCGGTTAACGGCTTGCCGCTGCCGAATAGGATGAGATAGACTGCGCAGTGGAGTGCCAGACTCAATAGCAAATTCAATCTGACGAGAACGGCGTCCCAGTGCAGGTTCGAATCCTGCCCCCACCACCATTCACGGTGGGGTAGCCCAACTGGCAGAGGCAGCGTCGCGACTCACCCAACGCTCAAGCTATCACTCCAAACTTGAGTATTCGTCGTCGAACACCAAATCGCTCGCCAGGAGCCGTGAATCGTTGGATGCGGGCGCATCTCCCGCTCGGTCCTCCAAGCCATGGACCGATAGTTTAATAGTAGAACACGACGATGTAAAGTCTGAGCGCCCGGCATAATAAACGTGTTGGTGTGCGCAAATGGGCGACACAACGAGGTCCAGGAAAGGGTATTTCCTGGACCTCACCTTTTATTGAAGCCTCCGAATCACCTTTAGGCATGTGCTACGCATTACTGATACCCTCGTCTTCACTACCATAGGCTGTAGACTTTACACTGATGGCGCTTTTGTGTACAATGGCAGTAGTGGATGATTGCTTTTGACTGGAACGGAATTCAACTATGCCAACAGATCGCGGTGTGCCAGTGCCATACCTTCGAGAGTGGCGGCTACGGGTATTGCTCAAGCAGGAGGAGCTGGCCGAAACGGCTGGCGTATCACGGCCGACCATTCTGCGCGGAGAGCGTGGCGAAACATTGAGTATCGACAACATCCGCAAGATTGCTGTCGCGTTAAATATCACTGTCGACCAGCTACGATTCGAGCTGCCAGAAGTGGCAGGCCGCCCCAAGAATGACCCACTATAGCCGCTTGAACCAGGTGAGGAAGAACATCGCTTGCGTCGTACATCGTAGTCGGATCAATACAGGCAGCCACGACTATTGTGCTTGAGACGGTATCTGGAGGGCTAACTCATGAGTACCAGCGATAACCAGAGCGACCAGAGCGACCAGAGCGATAGCTTCAGTCTGGAAGAGTTCGATGCGCAGGCATCTGGCAGAATCCGACATATCATGTATAACGGAGAGCCGTGGTACTCCGTGATTGATGTCGTGGGAGTGCTCACCGATGCGCCCAAGCCACGCCAATATTGGTTTGACATGAAACGCAATGTTCAAAATGAAGGCTTCCGTGAACTGTCGGAAAAAATCCGACAGTTGAAAATGGAGGCGCCCGATGGGAAACAACGTCTGACCGACGCCGCCAACGAAGAAACACTTTTGCGCATCATCGAGAGCATCCCCAGCCCCAAAGCCGAACCGTTCAAGCGCTGGTTGGCGCGTGTCGGCCACGAACGCCTGCGGGAAATGGAGAACCCCGAACTAGCCGCTGATCGCATGCGCGCGCAGTATCGTCGCCTCGGCTACAGCGATGAGTGGATCGACCGACGCTTGCAAGGCATTGTGGTGCGTGACGAGTTGACCAACGAATGGCGCGAGCGCGGCGCCAGGGAGGGCAAGGAGTTTGCGACGCTGACTGATACACTCCAGCAGGGTACGTTCGATCTCACCACCGCTGAGCACAAAGGCGTGAAGCATATTGGGCAGCGGCAGAATCTCCGTGACTCAATGACGACGCTTGAACTCGCCTTGACGATTCTCGCCGAGGAAACCGCTAAGGAGTTGCACCAGGTGCATGACAGCGAGGGCTTCGACGAGCTTCATCAAGACACGCAAGAGGCGGGAGATGTGGGTGGCGCTGCGCGGCGCGACATTGAGGCGCGCACCGGTCGCCCCGTCGTGAGTAGCGAAAACTACAAGGCACTCCGCCAGGGCAGACAGCGCGAACTGCAAAGCCCGCTGTTTCCATCAGGTGATGCGAACAACGGCGGAGGCGAGGGCAGCGAGTGATACCACGAATCGCCAGGCGCCAGAGCCGGACGGAGTAAACGTGTTGGTGTGCGCAAATGGGCGACACAACGAGGTCCAGGGAAGGATACTCTCTGGATCTCACTTTTTCCTACTATTTACTCCCCAAACACCAGCACGCCGCGTCCTGTCGTTCCCGCCCGCAGCGCATCGAGCGCCTCGTTGACCGCGTCGAGTGGATAGCGCTGCGCCACCAGTTCATCCAGCTTGAGGCGGCCGCTGCGATAGAGGCTGAGCGCGCGTGGCACATCCACCCGCGGGATCGAGGAGCCGAAGATGCAGCCCTTGAGCGTCTTCTCGCTCAGGAAGTCGGCGCGCAGCGGCACGGTCACGTTCTGTGGCGTCAGCCCCACCGCGACGGCTGTCCCGCCGGGCGCGAGACACTCCCACGCCTGCGCGACGGTCTCTGGCCTGCCGACCACCTCGAAGCTATAGTCCACACCACCGCCGGTCATCTGGCGTATCACCTTCGCCGGATTGCTGTTCGCCGGGTCACTGGCGTCCACCGTATCGGTCGCGCCGAACTGGCGGGCCATTGCAAGCGCCGCCGGACGCATATCCACCGCAATAATGCGCGCCGCGCCAACCAGTGCCGCTCCCTGGATGACGTTGAGGCCGACGCCGCCCGCGCCGATGACGGCGACGACGCTGCCTGGCTCCACGCGCGCCGTGCGGGTGACCGCGCCGAGGCCCGTCAGCACGCCGCAGCCAATGAGCGAGGCGACTTCCAAGGGAATATCGGCGGCTATCGGGATGACGCCTTCCTCGCGCACGAGCACGTGTTCGGCGAACGCGCCCGCATCGAGCAGCTGGTGGATGCCCTCACCCTCGGCATCATGCAGGCGTCGCCGTATCGCGCCACTGCCGCGCTCGACGCCCTGGCGGTTGTTGCAGAGCGCCGGTCGTCCGGTGGCGCAGTAGCGACAGTGGCCGCAACTGGGAATCCAGGTGAGCACGACGTGATCGCCCGGTGCGACGCTCGTCACCTGCGGCCCAACGCGCTCGACGATCCCCGCGCCCTCGTGGCCGAGCACGACGGGTAGCGCATGCTTGAAGACCGGGCTAATCATATGCAGGTCGGAGTGACAGACGCCACAGGCCGCCAGCCGCACAACCACCTCTCCCGGCTCCGGATCATCCAGGGTAATCTCTTCCACCGTCAGCGGTGTCTCATAGTTGCGCAGCACCGCTGCGCGCGTCTGTATGGGCATATGAGTAAGTCTCCTGTGATTGCTGCCGCATGCCGAACGCTCTATATCACGTCCGATACAGCCACGGCGTATTTATCAAGTCGTCAAGTTGAGCTTCGACATCAGCGAGTTGCTGCATCGTCAAATTCAGGTCTGACAACCAATCTCGCTTGTAATAACCTGGCGCATCTCCCTCGGCAATGCCACGCTGAACCGCATCGAGGTCATAGATCTGCCGCGTGATTTTCGCACGGGCCTGCTCTAGTCCATCCAGCAGACGATTGCGGTATCTGTCCATATCGGATTTGACCCGGTAGACAGAGGGCGAAGCCCTCTGAGAATCGTTAGTCTCTGCCTCTCCAGATCGAGCGCCATTCCCAGCGCCTTCTTTACTCTCATCAGCTAATACGGCGGCCAGAGGTTCGTGTGGCTGATAACGCCATTCTGAACTCCGGGACCATGGTTCCGCAAGCTGACGTTCCAGCCATTCCTCAAGCGTATCTGCGCCGAAGCTGAACGTGGGGCCATTCCACTCGTCACCCTCGTAGATATCATCACGGATATAAATGTGTCCCGTGAAGCCATCGAGGTAAGCACAGACATTACAACCAAGGAGGGCAAACTCTACAAAGCCCATCGGTATGTGGGGACAAGTCACATACGCTCCGGGATGCGCGCGTAAAGCCTCAACCGTTGCGTCATCTAACACCCGAGGCCCATCACCGATAGTTTCACCCAAGATGGGGTAATTTAGGTGCGTCCTGGCGAAATCATCAAAGATAGTGAAAAAGCTGTACCCTGGCCCGAAAAAGTTGCTGCCGTTGGCGACAGTCATGTACAGTTCACGCAGCATCGGTGGAAGCTTGAATCCAAGGCGCTCCTCGCAGGCCTGAATCTCTGCTTCAGTGGCGCGCGGGAACAGCAGGCCCTCACCGATGTATACCGCATGCGCCCGCATGCGCTCGCATATCGTGCTGAAACTCAGGCTCATGGGGATTCGATCTCCGCTATGCCTATTCTTACTCGCCGCCCGTCTCGCGCAGCACCGCCATCGCCGCGTTGCGCCCGTTGACCGCGATGACGCTGCCGCCGGGATGCGTGCAGGCGCCGCAGAGGTAGACGCCCTCCATCGGCGTGCGATAGCGCAGCCGCTGATCCCACATATACTGCGGCAGGCAGTCGCCCTGGAAGATATGGCCGCCGGTCAGCCCGACCTCGCGCTCGATATCTGGCGGGCCGAGCACATCGACCTCCACCACCGCGTCGGGGAAGTTGCTGACGTAGCGCCCGATGGAGGCGATGCCAAGCCGCTTCACCTCCTCGCGGCGCGACTCCCATGTCCCGTCGGCGAACGCATAGGGCACATACTGCGAGAAGACGCTCATCGTGTGCATGCCATCGGGCGCCACCGAGGGATCATGCACCGTCTGGAAGTAGAGTTCCGTCCAGAGTTGCTCGGGTAGCTCGCCGCGCTCCATCGCCGCGTAGCCGTCGCGCCATTGCTGCTTCGAGAGCGGCGTGTTGATCTGCCCGGCGTGGTGCGGCTCGTTCGTGCCAGGGCGGGCGGTGAAGTTGGGCAGCTCGCGCAGCAGCATATTGAACTTGACCGTGCAGCCCGTGATCGGCACGGACTCCACCTGCCGCTGCCACGCGCCATCCGCGTGCTCGCCCAGCAGCCGGAGCGTGACGCGCGGATCGGCGTTGCTGATGACGGCTGGCGCGTGTATCGTCGTGCCATCATCCAGTTGCACGCCCTCGCCGGGGAGGATCTTCGCCACGGGGACGCCCGCCGCGACGGTCGCGCCCAGCTCGCGGGCGATATCGCAGAGGATGAACGAGACGCGGCCCATCCCACCGGTCACGTAGCCCCAGACGCCGCGCAGGCCGTCCAGCCCGCCGGATGAGTGGTGGAAGTGGATGAAGGCGGTGCCTTTATCGAACGGCGAGGCGTGCGTGCCGATGATACCCTGGCCGTAGTAGGCCAGTTGCAGCCGCTCATCTTCGAGATAGCGCTCGACATATTCAGCGATGCTCCAGTCAAAGAGCAGGCCGCGCAGCTCCTCGTCGTGGCCGATACGGTCTTCGAGTTGCTCGCGGGTCGGCGGCTCACCCAGCCAGGCGTCGTGCTCATTGGCCGGACGCACCGCGTCACGCAGCCGCGACATCACGCTCTGCATCGCCCGCCAGCCCCTGACATCGCGCGGCGAGAAGCGGCGAATCTCCTCCTCGCAGGCGGCGTCATCCTCCCAAAGCTGGATGCTGCTGCCATCGTCGAACGGGACAAAGAGGCCGTTGGTCGCGGGTGTCCACGAGAAGCCGTGTTCGCGCATCTTCAGCTCGTCGACCACCAGCGGATGAAGCAGGCCGACGAGGTAGGCGCAGGGCGACATCCTGACGCCGCCCCAAAGCTCCTCCAGCGTGCAGGCGCCGCCGACCCGCTCGCGCGCCTCCAGCACGAGCACCCGCTTGCCCGCGCGCGCGAGGTAGGCCGCGCAGGTCAGCCCGTTGTGGCCAGCGCCGACGACGATGGCGTCCCAACGTTGCGCCGCCAGGTCACGTATCGGCGCGGGCAATCCAATCTTTCCAAGAACAGCGTCGGCGGGCGGATTCGCGGCGTCATAGGCGGCCATGGGTATCTCCATTGATGTATTCAGGCGATTCTCTCAAGCGCGTCCACTCGCCGCGCAGTCGAGCCTATCATAGCATGCTCACGCATACCGGGGACACTCACGAGTCGCTCACGAGTCGCTCACGAGTCGCTCACGAGCTGCTTACCGGGGGTCGCATGCCATGCCTGGAGGTTGATGATAGACTATGAGGCCATCATCGCGGGATGAAGTGCGCGCCGATGGAGATCACGGAGGCGATGAGCAGGCACGTCAGCAGTGGAGTGACATTGGTACAGCGATGCTGGGAAGGGCTATCCCAGCGCTAGCAGGCCCGTGACACCGTGCCAGAGGAAGAAAGCACCCACGAAGAGAGAGACCACGATCATGACGGGACGGTGATGCTGCTCCAGCCAGTAGGCCGCGGCGGCGAAACGCCCTGCCGACCGGATTGACATGAGAATCGATATCACGAGCAGCGATATGGTTCCCACGATAAAGATGAAAAAGGCCAGGACGCTGAGTACCGCACCCATGTGCTCCTGGCTGATGATGCCAATCGCCGCCAGCGTGAAAAGCCATGAGCGCGATGATGTGGCGACGAGCGCCGCCCCCAGACCCAGCGCCCTGAGTGGCGTGATCGCGCTGACCATCCTCGTCCACGCGGGTGGCGGGCCATCCGGATCCTCGTCCTGAATGAGCAGCTTGAGCGCCGTCACCCACATCAGCAGGCCAACAACCACTAGCAGTGTCGAGATAATGATTGTCTCGATCTCGCTTCGACGATGGCTCACATCATACGCGCCGAAAATGGCGCCGAAGATAAGCCCTTGCAAGAGCTTCACGACGACGATGCCGGAGACAAACGCGATGGCCTCGACTGGTCCGCGTCCTTTTCTGAGCAACACGAGGACAAGCAAGACCCAGGTTGGCATCATCACGCTGCCAATGACGAGGGGAATCAGTTGGACGAGCACACTTCCCACACGGCTACCCTCCGTGCCGCCGCCATACCGCTGTCATACTGCCATCGTGTTCGCCACCCCTGGTGGCCCGCGGCTACTCCCTGTCGTATGATCGAACGGCTGCGGCGGCGATTCGCTCAGTGTTCGGTGTCTCCGCCTCTATCGGCCCGCCCTGTCAACGTATAAAACACTCTCCTCATAGCTGAAATAGTGAAGCGCTCTTATTGCCGGGCCATGACCACACGCAGTTCGGCTTCATCGTCTTTGATGAGGTCGCCACTGACATCGACTGTCACGCTGTAGATTTTGCCAGTGAATGCGAACGGTGATGTGTATTCGAGCGTGACCGGTAAGCCAGGATTGGCGCCGCAGGTGAGGCCACCAGGGTTGAGGATGATTGGCATGGTGACCGGAATCTCGGCCGCTCCGACGAGCTTGTCGTCGACGTAAAGCTGGCCACGCCCTGGTGTGCCTTTGCCGTGTGGAATGTCGGGCTGACCGGTCACTTCAAACTCGAAGCGCAACTGGTGACGGCCCTCCGGAACCGGCGCTGCCGACACTACCTCGGAGATCGCCCTGCCGACATAATTGTGGGCGTACTTGAGTAGGCCATCCTTGAGGTAGAGAGCATAGCCGCCCATCCCCGTACCCTGGCACAGCAGCGCGCCCTCCGCGCCGCCCCTGGGAATCTCGACGTCGGCGGTGATGCTGTGCGAGCGGTTGAGGACATGAACCGCGGCGAACCATGGAACTGTCTGCGTGTCTGGGAAGTAGGTATAGTGGGTATGCGCCACTGTGATTTGCGGACGCTCGGTGGCCATCCGCAGCACGGCGCTCCCGTCAATCGGCAGCACTTTGTACTTGCCCGCCTCCACATACCAGGCGGCGATCATCCCGATGAGCCGTTCGCGGTTCTCGTCGGCAACGTTGTGGTTTTCAGCAATATCTTTAGCGACGTAGTAGAGCTCCCAGTGATGGGCATCCAGATCGGCCAGCGTCTCAGCCGAGATGGGAGCGCCGAAGGGCTTGCCTGCCTCTTTGAAGGACGGGCCCGGCCAGGGACAGACGGCGCGCCAGCCATTGTAGTCGAGCGAGCGATGGCCGAACATCTCGAAATACTGTGTGTTGTGCTTTGTGGGCGCCGTGGCGTCGCGGAAGGTGTCGGCAAAACTCACGCCCTCGATGGGAGCCTGCGTGACACCCTTGATGACCGCTGGCGCCTCGATACCCAGCGCGTCCAGCACGGTCGGAACCATGTCAATAGCGTGGGCGTACTGCGCGCGGATCTCGCCTTTCGCCGCGATGCCCTGTGGCCAATGGACAATGAACGGGTCGCTGGTACCGCCACGATACGTCTCGCGCTTCCAGCGGCGGAACGGCGTATTGCCCGCCCAGGTCCAGCCCCAGGGGTAGTGGTTGAAGGTCTTGGGGCCACCCAACTCATCTAGCTTCGCCAGGCTCTCCGCGAGCGTCTCTTGCGCGTTGTTGAAAAACTGCAACTCATTGGTCGTGCCAGTAGGGCCGCCCTCAGCGCTGGCGCCGTTATCCGAAATGACCATGATGAGTGTGTTGTCGAACTGGCCAATGGACTTAAGGTACTCCACTACACGTCCGATGTGGAAGTCGGTATGCGCGAGGAAGCCAGCGAAGACCTCCATCATGCGCGCGTACAGCCTCTTTTGCTCCGGCGAGAGCGTATCCCACTGTGGCACATCTGGGTCATGGCGCGAAAGCTCGGCTGTCTGCGGGATGATGCCCAGCTCTTTCTGGCGGGCAAGAACCTTCTCGCGATAGGCGTCCCAACCATCGTCGAACGCTCCCTTGTATTTGTCAGCCCATTCTTTGGGTACGTGGTGCGGCGCATGTGTGGCGCCTGGGCAGAAATGCAGGTAGAACGGCTTATTCGGGGCGATTTGCTTGGCGTCGCCAATGAACTGGATCGCCTTGTCGGCCAGATCCTCCGTCAGGTGGTACCCTTCCTCGGGCGTCCGGGGCGGTTCGACCTGATGGTTATCGTAGACCAGATCAGGGTAATACTGGTGCGTGTCGCCACCCAGGAATCCATAGTAGCGCTCGAAGCCCCGGCCCAGCGGCCAGCGATCATAGGGACCAGCGGCGGACTCCTGCTCAGAGGGCAGGAGGTGATATTTCCCGATCAAGTAGGTGTTGTAGCCGTTCAACAGCAGCATCTCCGAGAGGAAGCCGTTCTCGAACGGTACCTGGCCATTGTATCCAGGGTAGCCGGTGGCGCCCTCGGTAATGCACGCCATGGCGTTGGAGTGGTGGTTGCGCCCGGTGATGATACACGAGCGGGTGGGCGAGCAGAGCGCCGTGGTGTGCATATTGGTGTAGCGCAGTCCATTCGCCGCCAGCGCGTCCAGATTGGGTGTCTCGATGGGGCTGCCATAACAGCCAAGCTGACCGTAGCCGGTGTCATCCAGCACGATAAACAGGACATTTGGCGCGCCTTCCCGCGCGCGGAGTGGCTCTGGCCATGCCGGGCTAGACTGATCCGCAGTCAGTCCGATAACACCAGAGAACGCTGTTCCGGGTTTGTATTCCTTGAGTGGCATGTCGCTTTCCCCTTTCAGCGAATGATTCTGAAGCGTGTGTAGCGCAAGTAGTGCAAGTCGCGCAAGTAACCCGCTCCCAGTAAACCCCCTGCCCTCTCCAGGAGGCGCGAAGAGGGCAGGGTTGAGGGTCAGCGGCCAGGGTTGCGTAACGTCGCAGGCTAGCGCGCCGGATTCGCCATCATATCCACCGCCACCGTCGCCGCCAGAATAACCACGTCATTCTGACCAGGCTCGATCTCGACGCCATAGGTGTCCGCCACCCGGAACCACTTCTTCGAGACTTCGGCGACTTTGTGGCCGCCCGCCTCCATCTGATACTCGTGATCGAGGATGTTGCCCTGAATCTCGAGGTCGGGGCCGTTCCCCACCTTGACGGTCCAGCGGTCGCGGACAGGCGTGATGAGCGCTTTCTTGATTGTCGCAAGGTTTTCGCCGTTTGGCCCCTCGATCTCCATCGTATCTTTCACACGCATCATCCGTTCCTGAATCTTGCAGAGTTCCTGACCCTGTGGATCCTCGAAGATCAGGGTATTACGAACGCGCAACGCTTTGCCATCCACCTTGAAGGCGTGCTCGCCATGATCGTTCTCGATGTTGTAGTCATCCCCGATGGAGACAAGACGCTGGCGCATCTGATAGCGTATCGCGTTGCCACCTCGTCCAAAGGTTCCGCGCTCCTCGCGGCGTTCTTCTCTGCGTCCACGAAACATGGTGTCTTCCCCTTCCCTTGTTCTCGTATCTTCTCGTGCGATTCTCTTGCGGCGTCACAACGCCGAACCGGCGCTGACTGTGGCCAGGCCATCAGCCTGCCAGACGCATCGTACAGGCGCCCAGTGTGAGAGGCGCGCAATGCTCGGCTGGCGCCACGTGGCGTAGCCAACGGAAGCGTAATCGAAGGATGTTGTGAGCGCCACATACACAGGGTGAGAACCTGTGGTGAGGTTGCGCCTACCGCAAAAGGGGTAGTGCGCTGTCCGTATGACCGGGAAGAATGCGCACTCATCAGGCGAGCTGCCCATGTGGGCGGTCGCGCGATTCGGCCTTCACGAGCATTCACGAGCGTACATGAGCGTAGGTGAACGCGCTGGCGATGAGCGCCTTAATCGTCCGCGTGCTCCATGGTCGGGGCGATTTCTTCGCGCTCGTGGTCGGCGAACTGCTCGCGGTATGCCCTGACACCCGTCGTGACGGTCGGATAAAAATGCTCAGGGCCTATCAGATTGGTCAGCCCATTGCTGGCGAGCATGTTTCTAAGCGCGGTATTCGCCCGCGCAATGACAAAGGCGATACCCTGTTGCTGCAGCTCGAGAACGAATGTCTGAAGCATCTCAGCCGCTGTAATATCCAGCGTATGAATCCCTTCCGCGTCGAGCAGAAACCACCGCAACGGCGGCTTGGGCGCATGCGTCAATGTTCGCACCTGGCTCAAGAAGTAGTCGGCATTGCCGAAAAACAGGGGCGCGTCGAACCGGTACGCAATCAGGCCTGGCTCAGTCTGATTATTGGTATCGGGGCTGATACCGTGATAGCCATCGATCCCCTTGAACACGCCCAGCACGGTGTCGTGCGGACGCGCGAGCATCCAGATGACGACGAGCAGATCGAGAATGACCGCCGCCGCGAGGCCAGGAAGGATGCCCATGACCAGGACGCCGACGGTAGTCGCCATCGCCAGATACGCTTCGATGGACCGTATGCGGTTGAGCCGCCGTATCGACGCGACATCGATCAGGCTGACCGCGGCGACCAGTATAATCGCCGCCAGTGTCACCTGCGGCAGATTCCGCAGCAGTGGCGAAAGGAACAGCAGGAACACCGCAACCAGGATCGCGGCCACGATGCCCGTAAGCTGGGTCTTGCCCCCCGCCTGATCGTTGACCGCCGTCCGCGACTGGCTGGCCGAGCAGGTGAATCCCTGAAAGAACCCCGCGCTGATGTTGGCGGCGCCAATCGCGATCAACTCGTGGCCGGCATCCAGTTCGTAGCCGTTCTTGGTGGCGAATGCCCGTCCAGTCAAAATCGTATCCGCGAAGGTGACCAGCGCCAGCCCGAACGCCCCCGGCAGGAGCGACCCAATGTCACCGAAGCTAATCGCTGGGAGCCTGGGAATTGGCAGCCCGGCGGGGATGGCGCCAAGCACAGTCACGCCGTGCGTATCCAGCTGAAAGAAGGTTGAGGCGAGCGTCGCCAGGATCACCGCTATGAGCGCGGATGGCGCCTTCGGCACGAAAAACCGTAGCGTGGCGATGAGCGCGATCAGGAGAATCCCAATCCCAAAGGTCAGCCACTGCGCCTGATTGAGGTGTGTAATGAGCTCCCACAACGCCGGGAAGAAATTCTGGCTCGATAGCGTGATGCCGAAGAGCTTGCCCAACTGGCTTGCTATGATGATGAGCGAGGCGCCATTGATGTAGCCGATGAGGATCGGCTTCGACAGAAAATTGGCAATGAACGCGAGCCGGGCTATTCCGCCGATGAGGAGCAGCGTACCCACCATCAGCGCGAGCATCGCCGCCAGCGCCACATAGCGCGATGGATTCCCGGCAACCAGCGGCGCGAGAGTGGCCGCGATCAGGATGGCATTTCCCGATTCCGGGCCGACCATGAGCTGTGGTGAGCTGGCGAAGAATGCATAGGCGATCATGGCGGCAAACGCGGTGTAGAGACCCGCCACCGGAGGAGCGCCAGCAAGGTCGCTATAGGCGATCCCCTGCGGAATCAAAATCGCGACGATGGTGACGCCGGCGATCAGATCGGCCCGTAGCCACCGGCGCTGGTAACTACGGGCAACCTGAATTCCTGGTGTTGCCTGTTCGATGCGACTGAGCGCGCCTCGTACGGTGACATGCATGCTGGCGATCTCCAATGCTCGTTCTGGCCCGCTACGACGACAGACCAATTGCCGAAGGTGAAGGTCAGTACAGCATGCGGCGTCGATCCGTTCGGCATTGGGCGCGTAGGTGTCAGACGCTAGTATTCGTCCCGCCGCTCGCGCTCATACTGATCCCGCTGCTGATACGATTCCGGCTGTTCGGGTGTCTGCCCAGGCTGCCCACCCTGGTATGGTTGTCCGCCTTGATATGGCTGTCCGCCTTGGTACGGTTGCCCACCCTGATACGGTTGTCCGCCTTGATATGGTTGTCCGCCTTGATATGGTTGGCCGCCTTGGTATGGTGGTGGTGGCATTTGTGGCGATTCAGGATAAGTCGGAGGCGCTCCTGGTGGGCCGGTAGGGCCAGGCGTAGGCATCGGCCAGGCGTCATCCCAGGCGTCATCCCAGGCCCCGCCATCGCCGCAGGAGTGGCTCCCTGCTGCTGGGCTGCGGCATGCTTTGCCGCGGAGTTCCGCGCGACCAGCCAGACGATAAGCCCGATCACCGCGAAGCAGAGCAGCAGGACGACGATGCTCAGGATGGCAAAGCGCGAGTCAGAATTCGTGTTGCCGGGGAAGACAATGACCCCACTTGTATTAGGGGTCGCCGTGGCCTGGGGCGTCGCGGTCGATTGTGGTGTTGCCGTCGGTTGCGGCGTGATGGTTGGTCGCGGTGTGATCGTGGGTTGTGCAGTCGGCGCCGTGGTTGCGGTCGCAGCCGCCAGAGGCGTGGATGCAGCGTCGGCGAGCCGAGTACCTGCTGGCTTTGTGGTTGCGGTCGCCGCTGTCTGCGGAGGTGTGGATGCGGCGTCGGCGAGTTGGGTCCTTGTCGATTGAGCCAGCGTAGGGAGCGGGTGAGCCGTGCCCACGACGCTTGGCCCTTCTCCCGATGCGCTGATAGCGCATGCGCCTAACAGGCAGATGGATGACATCAGCGCTGCCAGAGCAATCAGATACCCTTGTCGACGCGACAGCCGTACCGTCCGCCGCCGACCTGCACGTGCCCAATGGGGCAACCGGGCAAACATGGACAACACTCCTTCCCGACCTATCACAGCCATCAGGGCGCGCTTCTATGGATCTGTCTCACAGGAAGCGTCGCACCTCTTTACAGATCGTTCGTGTGCTATACTGGTTGTGTGCTTAGGCACTCCGCCTTTGGGTGGAGCGAACGGTTTGCACACGGCGCCTTTTCTAACCGAACATTGATAGCGTTCCCGGCGGGAAGCGTTGCCGGGGTAAAATGTTGGACGTACGCATCCGATGATGCACACGCGGCAGCGTTTCGGCGCTGCCGGGCCGCAGTCAATCGGCCAGACGCGGGCGCTTTGTCGTTCCAGGCGACTCGCAAACTCCCGACTTTAGCCGGGGGTAGTTGACTGGCTAGTGTCGCTATCCATCGCGGGGAGAGCGTGTAGCTCACTCCACGGGCAGTCCGTCTACCCGCTGTTCCAACCTCAACTGGTCAGTACGAGATAGACCGCCAGCACAATGGCCGCCAGCACCAGCAGCAGGCTCAGGGTAAATTCCAGGGCAGGGGACCAGCGATACATGTGCTGGTCGATAGCCTGCCCGGCGCGGAGGTAGTCCACACCGGCAAGGAAGATCAGGATGCCACCAATCACGACCAGCGCCGTGCCGAACACCGTGGAGACGCCCTCAGGAAGATGGCGTGGCAACGTCAATCGTAGCTCGCGCAGCAGCAGACCAAACCGCGCCACCACGAACCCCAGCGCCATCACCGCAATGCCGGTTCGCGCCCAGGCGAGCATGGTGCGCTTGTTGGCAAGATGGTCGCGGACGAAGTCGCCGGACGGGCGCTCTCTGGTGGGCGTCTCATCAGCGGTCTCATCCGTCCCCTTCTCACCCGCCATGTGGCTCCCCCATCACGTGTAGCGGTTCACGACTGCGAGCGCCGCCCCTGTAAATCACTCCAGAGATCGGCGAGATTGATATTACCCGCAGTGAGGCTGTTGACCGCGGTACCAATCAACCAGCCGAGGATGCCAAGGCCGGCGGTAAGCAGCACAGCGCCGAATCCAAGCCACGCCCAGACGACCCCGAGCGCCAGACCGATGATGAGACCGCGTGTTTGAGCTGATGTCATAGTGTTGCTTTCCTTCCTGAACGTGTCGGCCCGTCTCGGCTACCCACCTGGCACATACGGGTGAGAGTGGTATCTCGCGCTGGCTTCGGCTTCGGCTACGCCACGCGCGGTGTCCGGCGGCGCGTGTCTTTGAGTACTGGGGTGGTTTGGGCGGTCACGTGTACCTCGGCAACCGGTAACCCGAGCTGCGTCTGCACGGAGTCTTTGACCCGCTCCTGAAGCTGTTGTCCTACGGATGGCGCATCGGCATCCCAGGCCAGTGAGGCGCGCGTCGAGATACGGAGGCCATCCGCGCTATCCTTCACCTCAGGCTCGGCATGCACCACCCCCGGCACATCTTCCGCCACATGTTGCACGAGATCGCGCACCATCGAACGTCCAAGCGTTACCTGTCCCAGACTGTCCTGGCGGACGACGTACTGCTTCGGTTCGCGCCGCCGGAACAACCGCCCTAGCGGCAGCAGCTCCAGGATGACCAGCACCAGCCCGACAATCGCCAGCAGAAGCGCGACGAGGACGGCGATGTTGGTCGTCGCTCCACGCAACAGCGCGACCGCCCGCCACGCGCTGTAGAGCGCAAGGATGGCGCGGAGGTACGAGTTCTCTGGCACGACGATGCCGGTGAGCAGGAGGAAGGTCGTGGCGCCGAATGCCAGGACGATAATGCCCAGCACGAGCATGACGATGCGGTTGAAGATATTCATGCCTCTCACCTCCAGCGCGCCATCGTACGCATCCGCGCGTTGTTTAGCGCAGATCGTCGATGTACACGTCAACCCGCGCGAGCGGCAGCGAGGTCGTACCTCGCAGGCCACTATACACCGCCTCACGGATGCGGTCGGCGATATCCCTCAGAATGCTCTTTCCCTCCGTACCGCGCTTGACCGAATCCGTGGTAGCGGCTGCTGACATCTCATTGCAGTAGGCTTCGCTCAGGATCACATGGGCCTCGAGCGCGAACTGATCCGGGGTGAGATGACGCACGACGATACCGGCCACCCGCTTCCCTGAGCCATAGGTTGCCACGAGCGCGAAGACACCTGGGCTGATATCCACGACCCCGGGCGCCGCGCGGATAGCCTGTGCGGCGGCGGTGGCGATGGTGAAGTCACTCACCTGGTTCGCTGAGCCTTCTCGCGGCGCGGTCTCGCGTGGCGCGGATGCGGATGACGACGCGGGATGCGCCGCTGGCCGTGTGACGGTGGCATGTGGCATGCGCTCCTCCGTTTCAACGCCATCGCGGTATCGGCATCTCCGAACATCCCTACGACACGACTACCGCACGCTACTGGACGCGCGGCGACTCAGATTCCTCAGCGAAATAGAGGTCAGCCGCGTTGATGTTCACTTCTTTGACGGTGAGGCCGGTCATCCCACGTACCCGCTCCACGATGTTCTGGCGCACCGCATCGGCGACCTGTGGGATGTTGACGCCATAGTCAACCGTCATATTCAGATCTACCGCAGCCTCGCGCTGCCCAACCTCAACGCTCACACCAGTGGTTCGCTGGTCGGTTCGGGCTAGGCGTCCGGCGAAGCCAGCGATGGTGGCTCCCGCGCCCATAGGGACAAGGTCATGCACCCCCTCAATCTCACGGGCGGCGGCGGCGACGATCTTCGCGACCACGCCATCGGAGATGACCGTTTTCCCCTGGCCAGTGTCTAGCTGGACAGCATCTGTCTGCTGCGCCGGGACAAGCGCGCTATCGCCGGACGACGGTCGTGACGTCGTGGCGGTGGGTGTGTTCGACCGTTTGGCATCTGGCTCCATGCGTGCTTCGGACATGATCGTCTCCTTCGCGGGAGGGCGCGGAAACCGCGTATACCCTCATCGGCGTCTGCTGTCGCTCTGGTACACTCTGGTATCACTCTGGCAGGGCAACGCTGTCCCCAGGGATATTCCGTTCGCATGCTGCCAGCACGCTTCTTGCGGCAAGGACTTCCAGAGACTTCCAGGGACTTCCAGGGCAGGTAAATTCAGTGCTTCTACTATAAGCGACGCCGTCGGTCGATACCCCATGCGCAAGGAGCATTTCAGCGGGATAGTTCAGCGCTCGTCCAGATGGCGGCTGACGCCTAGCCTCAAGGTCAGGGTGGGTATTCCGTGTTTCGCTGGGCCATTTGTGTGACGCGGGCATCGACAGCGCGGCGCACGAGCCTTCTCATGGCGCCTTCAGGGGAAAGCGCCCGCCCCACGGCCAGCGAACCACTACCCAGTGGGCGGATGCCAAGACTGGCCTCAAAGATGCCCCCTGCGCTGGGCGAATCAACTACGTCTATGCCCTACACTGACGGCAACACGGTGGCGCGTATTCACGTCCGCAGCCTCGCCATGCCACCGGGGAAGCGGTTTTTTCAGATACCGTCGAGAAAGTGAGGGAGTACGTGGGTACTGACGATGCGAGACAACCGACACAACCGACACGAACGACGCAACAAGCGCCCGGACAACCAGGAGGACAACCAGGGACCGATGAGATAGCGGGGTTCTTCGACAAGGTGGTGGCGCTCGGAGTTCAGCCGCGGCTGCGGTCGGTCTCTGGCACATGCTTATTCAACATCACTGGCGCGGGGAGCTGGCTCGCAACCATCACGAATGGTCTGCCCGTCATCACTCACGACGCGCCTGCGCATGGGCCTGCCGACTGCACGGTGGAATGCTCCGCGCAGGACTTTCTGCGCATCGCCCATCGCGAGGACAACCTGAACATCCTCGCGGCGTTTCTACAGGGTCTTGTGACAGTCACCGGCAATATTGGCTTCGCTACTTCCTTATTAGGAGGTGTGACCTTCGATCCCGTCGGCATGCCCGGCGCTCAGCCGACGTATAGTCCGCGATAGTCCGCGATAGTCTGTCTCGCGGATTGATACATACCAGTGACGCATATCCAAGGAGAAGGCTATGGCCGGCAACACAGTCAGCATCCTCGAGGGGAACACGTTCGTCGTCAGCGATTTGCGCGGCGATATCGACGCTACCCCTACCGACACAACCGGATTGTTCGCCTTTGACACACGCTACCTCTCGCGCTGGCGTCTCACCGTCAATGGCAAGACGCCGAACTCACTCTCGACCGACGATCTCCAGTATTTCTCGGCCCAGTTCTTTCTCGTGCCGGGAACGGGCACCATCTATGTGGATGCCGATCTCTCGATCATCCGCAAACGCGCGGTCGGGAAGGGATTCCACGAGGATCTGACCATCCTGAACCACAGCGCCAAAGCGGTGGATCTGGAGGTGAAGATTGAGGCTGGATCGGATTTCGCGGATCTCTTTGGGGTCAAGGATAAGCTCACGAAGAAAGGTGAAGTGTATACCCGCATCGTCGACGGTCGCCTCGTGCTGGGCTATCGTCGCGGAACCTTCGAGCGTGAGACCTGGATTACCTCCAGCGTTCCGGTCGAGATTGCTAACGCCGACACGAAAACGCCCACCCTGACCTATCACGTGCATATCGAGTCGCATGACCTCTGGACCACCGGACTGGACGTCGCCCTGGGCAAGATCGTCAAGGGTCTCGGCTATCCAACGGCCAAATACCATTCGGCGGAAGATCATGCCCATCCCGATATGCAGAAGGATCTTGATGACTGGATTGCCGATGCGCCACGCCTGGTCTGCGAGTGGGAGACGCTCACCGACACCTATAAGCGCAGCCTGGTGGACCTCGCGGCATTGCGCTTCTATCCCATCGGCGTCCCTGGCGCGGCGCTTCCGGCGGCGGGGCTGCCCTGGTTCATGGCGGTCTTCGGACGCGATAGTGTGCTGACCAGCTTCCAGGCGCTGCCGTTTGCGCCGGAACTGGCGGAGTCAACGCTACGCACCCTCGCGGGACGCCAGGGTCGGCGCGTGGATGATTTCCGTGATGAAGAGCCGGGCAAGATTATGCACGAGCAGCGCTTCGGCGAGATGACCGCGTTTCTCGAACGCCCACACTCGCCCTACTATGGCTCCGCCGACGTGACCCCGCTGTTCCTCGTGCTCCTCGACGAATACGAGCGGTGGACCGGCGACGCCGACCTGGTGCGGCGGCTCGAGCCGAATGCGCGTGAAGCCCTCGAATGGATCGACAACTACGGCGACCGCAATGGGGACGGCTACATCGAGTATGCGCGCCGCAATGAAGAGACGGGGCTGGAAAACCAGTGCTGGAAGGATTCCTGGAACTCCATCGTCTTCGCCGATGGCACGCTCTCTAAATTGCCACGCGCGACCTGTGAGATACAGGGATATGCCTACGATGCGAAGGTGCGGTGCGCCCGGCTCGCGCGCGAGATTTGGAACGATCCCGCGCTGGCGGATCGCCTGGACCGGGAGGCTGTGGAGCTGAAGCTGCGGTTCAATCGCGATTACTGGATCCCCGAGCGAAAGTTCTTTGCCCTCGCCATCGATGGCGATGGGCGTCAGGTTGACTCGCTGACCTCGAACATTGGGCATCTGCTCTGGAGCGGGATTGCGGATGACGACAAGGCGGAGGCCTGTGTTCAGCACCTGATGAGCGATAAGCTCTATTCCGGCTGGGGCATACGGACGATGGCCGAAGGTGAGGGCGCCTACAACCCGATTGGGTATCACGTCGGCACTGTCTGGCCGTTTGACAACTCGTTCATTGCGCTGGGCCTGCGGCGCTATGGCTATCGTGATGAGGCGGCGCGCATTGGTTATGGCATCCTGGAGGCGGCGCAGTTCTTCCGTGGGCGGCTGCCCGAAGCATTTGGGGGCTATCACCGCGAACGCACCCAGTTCCCCGTCGAATACCCGACCGCATGCAGCCCACAGGCGTGGTCAACAGGAGCGCCGCTCCTCATTCTCCGCGTGCTGCTCGGCCTCGAACCGGTCGCTGACCGGCTGCTGGTCGATCCCGCGATACCGACCCAACTTGCGGAAATCCAGTTGCTCGACATCCCCGGCCGCTGGGGGCATGTCGATGCGTTTGGTCGTGGGCGGATAGATTTGTCGAAGCCGAGAAAGTCCGCACCGACGCCAGAAGAGGCGCGCTTCACGGCGGCCGGTCAGTGGTGATGCGTGTTGAATGCGTCAGCGTCATTGGCGTCATTGGCGTCATTGGCGTCATTGGCGTCATCGTAGTCGGCCACGGGCAGTTCTTTGGCCCATGGAAGCAGCAGGTGCTCATTGCCCAGCACCTGCTGGTACACGTTAAGGTATTTTGACGCCATCACGCGCGTATCAAACCGCTGCTGCGCGTAGGCGCGGCACCCTCGGCGTGAGATGTGGGAGATATTCCGCGCGGCGACGGCGAGCGCTTCGCTGTCCATGCTGCTGTAGCCCGTCACGCCGTCTTCCAGCAGTTCCGGCGCGGCGCCGGTTGGGCAGGTGAGCACAGGAGTGCCGCAGGCAAGCGACTCGATGTAGACCATGCCAAACGGTTCGGGCCAGCCAATGGGCACGAGCAGCGCCAGCGCATGCGCCATCAGGTCGCGCTTCGCCGCCTCGTCAATCTCGCCCAGCCACTCGATTGATGGGTGATTGAGCAGCGGACGGATCACTTCATCAAAGTACGGCATCTCATGATGATCGACCTTGGCGGCAAGCTTCAATGGGATTCCGGCGCGCAGGGCGATCTCGATGGCGACATCGGGCCGCTTATCTGACGACATGCGACCAACGAAGGCGAGATACTCCCCAGGCTCGGCGACGAACGGGAAGCTTTCGACGTCGACGCCGTGGTGAATGGTGGCGACATAGTGCAGGCCGGGCAGGCTGGCGCGCTGCGCGTTGCTGATCGAGACGTAGTTGGCGAGGGGGTAGCGTGGATAGGCGCGCTGGGCATTGAGCGTGGCAAGGTCGCCGTGCAACGTCAGCACGGTTGGTGTGGCGCTGCGGCGAGCGAAGGGAAGCGTGAGATAGTCCAGATGCGAATGGATCACGTCGAAGCGGTCGGCGTCTCCATACACATCCTCGAGCATGCCGATGTGGTAGGCGGCGGCATCCATCTCAGGATCGAAGTTGATCGCCCTCTCCAGCGTCGAGACGAGCCGGGCGCTGGTGTGTGAATCGCCGGTGGCAAAGAGCGTCACCTCATGGCCAAGATTGACAAGCGCTTCTGTCAACGCATACACAACACGCTCTGTGCCCCCATACCCATGAGGCGGAACCGCGATCTGGAGCGGGGCGATTTGAGCGATGCGCATAACTACCTCCGGTAGGTTGTGAGTCTGGACGCCGATGGGCCGAGGTTAGCGTACAGGTCAAAAGCATGAGATGACACCGTAAGTTGGTGAAGTTCGCGGGATTAATACCGCCCTACGCCCCTGGGTGAGTATGCTCCTTGCCTGGAGTTGAGTGATGCGCTCTGCCGATGATGCTGTAGTGGGAGAGGGGCATACTCTGCTTTTGGATAGCGTGGAACTGCGCTTATGGACTCACCCGGCGTATGGCGCGGATGAAGCGGACGTTGACTATGCTCAAGATGCGTCCGGAGCGGGCGGCAGGTTGTCGTCTCCATAGACGCAATGCGCGTAGAGGCGACAACGACAGGTTGAAGCGCGTTCAAGCGCGTTCACGAACACGAAGGAGAAGGCAAGTGTCGCAAATGTCTCATGCATTAGGGCGACGTCCCGGCCTCGTCACGTTCGCGGCAATCATGATGTTTCTGCTCGGCGGTTTCCAGCTCACCTTTGCGCTGGTGGAGTTTTGGCAGGCGACGTGGATTCTGTTCAGCCCGTATGGCTCATTCGGCGGCTACCTGTGGCTGTGGGGCATCCTCGACGGGATCTTCGCGCTGATCGCGTTCTATGCGGGCGCTGATCTCCTGCGCGGCGGATCCTTCGGGCGAATCGTCGGTATCCTGGTTGCCGCGTTTAGCGCAATCCGGTGGTTCTTCTATCTGCCCGTGGCTCCCTGGATGGCAGCGGTTGTTATCGCGGTGGACATCCTGATTATCTACGGCCTCGTGGCGCATTCTGAGTATTTCGACGAGGCGAATGCCGCGAGCGCTATGTAAAACCAGCGCGTGTTATGAAGGGACAGCTAACATGATGCGAAGACGAATGGGTCGCCGGGTGCTCGCGACGGCGGCGGTTGGTGGCGCAGCCTATATGGTGGGCAGCCATTCCGCCAAGAAGAACGCCGCGGCACAACAGCAGGAAGAGGCTCAGAACCAACAGATTGCCGATCTCCAGGCACAGCAACAGGCGCAACCGCAACAGGCGCAGCAGCAACCGCAGCAGGCGGATACGACGCAGCAGCAGTATGTGGCGCCACAGCAGCCACCACCACAACAGTACGCTCCGCCTCCACAGCAGCAATACGCGCCACCGCCACAACAGTATGCTCCGCCACCGCCGCAGGCGGCGCCTGAGCCGCCACCCGCGATTAGCACTACAGGGGAGCCATCGGCAGACCCCCAGGTGGTGATGGATGAGCTCAAACAACTGGGCGAGCTGAAGGCGGCTGGGGTGCTGACGGATGAGGAGTTCGCGGTGAAGAAGGCGGAGCTGCTCAAGCAAATCTGATGATGCTGATAGTGCTGGATAGCGGCCATCGCGGGAGGTGCTGTATGACCATGGGACCGCTGGAATATGTTGTGATCGAGTTTGAAGGAAACCACTTTACCGGCGAGATCCTGCCGGAACTGCGGGCGTTGCGCAATCAGGGCGTCCTGCGCGTCGTCGACCTCGTCTTCATCCAGAAAGATGAGGCCGGGAATATGATGGCGCGTGAACTCAGCGATCTCAGCGAAGAGGAGGCAAAGCCGTTTGGCCCGATGGCTGGTGACATGCTCCGCCTGCTGACGCCGGAGGATATCGATGATGTCGCGGAGTCTGTACCCAACAATAGTTCGGCGGCGGTTGCCTTGCTCGAGCATACCTGGGCCATTCACTTGAAGGAGACCATCCAGAATGCGCGTGGCAGGGTCATTAGTGCGGGCATGGTGCCAGCGGAAGATGTAGAGGCGCTGGCGTCGGAACTGGAGGCGGAGCTGGCGGCGGAACAGACGGCAATCCCGCAGTAGTCTCGTAAGTAGACGATACGCATCCCGCAGCGGGCGAGAAGCGAGAGAAACAAGAGGAGCGAGAGGAGCAAAGCATGAGCAATCTAGTTGTCATCGCGTATCCCGATCAGTATCGGGCGGCAGAGGTGCTTGCGTCATTGAGACGGTTAAACAAGGAGTACCTGATCGACTTTGACGATGCGTGTTACGTCACCAAGGATGCGTCGGGCAAGATCAAACTCCACCAGAACACCAGCCTTACCGGCGCGGCCGCTGCCTGGGGCGGCATGTGGGGGATGCTCATCGGACTGCTGTTCTTTGTGCCATTCATCGGACTGGCCATCGGCGCGGGCCTCGGGGCGCTCTCTGGCAGGCTCGCTGACTACGGCATCGATGACAACTTCGCCAAGCAACTCACCCAGACCTTGCAGCCGAATAGTTCGGCTATCTTCGTGCTGGTGAGCAAGGCCACCCCGGACAAAGTGCTGCCTGAGGTTGCTAAGTACGGTGGCACTGTCCTCCAGACGTCCCTGCCAAAGGAGACCGAAGAGAAGCTCCAGGCGGCGCTGAGCCAGGGTGGCGGAGAGCAGGTTGCGCAGGCGCAGGCAGTCGCCGAGTCCCAGCCAGCCGCAGCCACTCAGGCGCCACCCCAGGCCGGAGCATCAGGCACAGCCTAGTAGCGCATCCCAGCTGGATTCCGGCGCGGGATATCGCGAAGAATCGCAACGGCCACAGGGGCTGCTTCTCCTGTGGCTGTTCTCATTCGCGTTCGCGCCACGATACGCGCAATCGTAGCGGAGCTGGCTTCAGCAGGTGAGCCGGAGGCGGCGATGGAAGAGCACTCAACTGGCACGGCGCCTCACAAGGTCGAGCATAGATTCCGCGCGCTTTCACGCCCCGCGGACAGTTTTGGAATCGTCTTGATTCTCCTCGTCCTCGATTACATCGCCGTCTCGGCGATCACTGACAACGCCTGGGGACGAGTCGTCATCGTTGTATTGCTGGGCGCTACCCTTCTGTTCGCGTTGCATACCTCACATGCTCGTCGTATCTGGCAGCTTCTGGCGGCGCTCTACCTCCTGGTGAGCACGCTGGTCACGGTCGTCAGCATCCTGGCGCCTGGCGCGACCGATTTTAGCTCGCAGACCTCCCTGGTGGGTGGATTGCTGTTGCTCATTACACCGGTCGCCATTTCGCGCCGCATCGTTTCGCACCGGTTTGTGACGACCGAGACGGTGCTCGGGGCGATATGTGTGTACTTGTTGATTGGTTTCTCATTCTCATTCATCTACTCGGCGATTGGTTTCGTGAGCGGCGCCCCCTTCTTCGGAGGCCAAATGCAGGCGACCGCGAACGACTACCTCTTCTTCAGCTACACCACGCTTACCACAGTAGGCTACGGCAATCTCATACCCGCGGGCAGTGTGGGGCAGACCTTCGCCATGCTCGAAGCGCTTACTGGCCAGATCTATCTGGTAATCGTCGTCGCACGGTTAGTCTCCCTCTGGGGCCAAGAGCGCCCCTCATCGGCAGTGAGAGGCATGCGCGGCGCGGAAACC
The DNA here is from genome assembly GCA_963718915.1 of uncultured Chloroflexia bacterium. Taxonomy (GTDB): domain Bacteria; phylum Chloroflexota; class Ktedonobacteria; order Ktedonobacterales; family JADMIN01; genus DAHUXT01. Next base: position 645,755 of record CAVRAI010000003.1, read on the forward strand.
AATAACACGCCGCAGGAGCGCGCCCAGTCTCCACAGACTCCCCAACCGCCAACCGGTTAGCCTTTCGGTGAGGCGCATTCCCCCCATTTGTATGGGCGGTGACTACCCTGCCAGACATACCTTGCGCATGAGGACAAGCCAGACCGCACTCTATATGCTTCCCATATGCTTCCCATGTGCGCGCCAAATGCACGCGCGGCGCCAGGCCATGTGCCTGTCACGTCTGGGGTGGCAGTGTGTATGGGGAATATGGGGAGAAACGCATCCATGCGAGATTCGAAGAATACCGCGGCTGGGCAGCAACGGCGGCTTCCCTTGCCGAACCTGCGCCTGATTCTCGGTATCGTCGCCGCCGCGTTCGCGGTCATGCTGGTGTTGCAGGCGATCACTATTGCCGCGCTCACGATGGTGGACAGGCAGCGCAAACGCCGGAGCGCCCCGGCGGCTTTTCCGCATAGCGAGCTGCCCGAAGTCACCCTCGACGGTAGCTCTTTCCAGATCTACGTCTACGGGCGCGACCTCTACGATGCGATGCTTACCGCCATCGATGAGGCTACCGACACCATCTATATGGAAACATTCATCTGGAAGGATGATGAGGCTGGCCAGGAATTCAAGGAGCATCTCGCGCGCAAGGCCGAGCAGGGGGTCGCGGTCTATGCGGTCTACGATGTCTTCGGCAATCTCGTGGTGCCGCGCGACTTTAAGCAGTTTCCCGCCAACATCCATCTGCTGCGCTACCGTGCCATCCATCGCCTGCGCCACCTGCTCATGCCGCGCCGCTATGCCCTCGACCATCGCAAGCTGTTGATCGTGGATGGCCGGATCGCCTTTATCGGCGGCTACAACATCGGCAGTCTCTACGCCACCGAATGGCGCGACACCCACCTGCGTATCACCGGGCCAGACGCCGCATTCATCGCCCAGGCGTTCGTCGACTTCTGGAACCGGAACGCCCCGCGCTCCGATCTCATCAACAAACGCTACCAGCGACACTACAACGCCGCAATGGGCGTGCGCAGCAATGACGCGATGCGCCTGACATTCCCCATTCGCGACATGTATCTCAACGGAATCGACGCCGCCGACCGCGACATCCGCCTCACCAGCGCCTATTTTATTCCTGACCACGTCTTGCTGAACTCGCTCAAAGCGGCGGCGGCCCGTGGGGTGGATGTGCAGGTGCTCGTGCCGTGGACATCGAACCATATCGTCGCCGACTGGGCCTCCCACGCCTACTTCACTGAATGCCTGCAAGCGGGCATCCGCATCTTTGGCTATGAGCACGCGATGATTCATGCCAAGACCTGTACCGTGGATGGCGAGCTTACGACCATCGGCACCGCGAATATCGACCGGCTCAGCTCCGTTGGCAACTATGAGATCAACGCGGTGATTGTCAACCCGGACGTAGCCAGTCAGATGGAGCGCATCTTCGAGGCCGACAAATCGAACGCGTTCGAGCTGACGCTGGAAAAGTGGCGTTCGCGCCCGTGGTACGTCAAAGCAAGCGAGCGGATCATCAAACCACTGCGGTTCGTCCTGTGAGACGGCGGGGGAATGTCGCGTGACGCGCAGAATCGACTATAGCAGCGATGAATGGGCGCTCCTCACCATCACCCCGGAACTCATCGGACTCAAGATGCTCGCGGTCTCCCGGAGCGGCCCGATAGGCAAGCTGCGCGAGCTTGTCGCGCTCTCCGCATGCCTGACGCCCGAGTCTGTCCCCGCGCGATTCAGGCGCAACGAGCTGGTGCTGGCGCTGCTGGAGGATAGCGGGTTCCAATCCTCCACTGCTCTTTCGTGGGGCAGCATGAATGGACTGGCTACAACGATAGCAACCGCGCGGCTCCGGGCGTTGCCTTCGTGTGAGAAAGTCGCCGCCCTGCTCATGGATAAGACGCCGTGGGCTGAGGCGGATGGCGTGAAGCGATGGCTGTTCTGGCTGGCTACGTCTGTCGCGCGGGCGAGCAGCGATGGGTGGCTAGGTTTTGGACGGAGGGTGAGCGCGGAGGAAGCGACGTTGCTGCGGCAGATCGCCACATCGCTTCATCTCTCTCTGGCCGACCCGATTCCATCCATAGGCCACCTCGATACGACACACCCTGCGCTACAGGATGTCGAAGATGTTCCTGGGTAGCGCCGCTGGAGATGGCCATTGGCGAACCAACAAGGGCCAGTGATGACCAGAGTGATGACCAGTGATGACCAGCGATAGGTGGCGCGGGCCGGTCAACGCGGGGGGAGCGCAATACATGAGCGGGCGCGGTAACTCGCCGCTATCAGTGTTTGCGGAGGGGAACTGGAGGCGGAACCTCTGGATCTGGGCAACGCCGCTGCTCTTTTTTGTGGGCGCGATTGCCTTTGCGCTTCTCACGCTGCAATGGGATCAGGCGGTTGCCGCGGGACATCTCGCCTTGCCGAGATGGGCGGTGAGCGATGACCCCGGTGACGCTCAGTCCATCCTCTCGGTCGTCGCGGGCGCGTCCATCAGCGCGCTCACGCTGGTCTTCTCTTCGGCGCTGGTCGTGCTGACGCTGGCGGCGGCGCAGTTCGGCTCTTTTCTGTTACATGACTTCATCCGCATGCGCATCGTGCGCTTAACCCTCAGTATGTTTGTCGCCACGTTCGTGTATAGCCTGATGATACTGGCGCGCGTGGGGGACGGATTGACCCAGGAGTTCGTCCCTCAAATCTCCGCCAAAATCGCGATGGTGCTTGCCTTTGTCAGCTTAATACTGCTGATCGGATTCATCTATAGCATCTCGATCTCGATCCAGGCCCAGCAGGTGGCCGCGCAGGTGGCTGCCGAACTGCGACGGGCGATTGACGAGCGCCAGCGTGCGATTGCCTCCGAGGGAGGGATCGATGTCTCCGACGCGCCCGTGCCAGACAATCTGGCCGAGGCTACTCGTCATCTGGCAGCGGACGCGGCGTCGGTGACTGCGACGAAGAGCGGCTACCTCCAGGAGCTTGCGTTTCGGAAGCTGGTGCGCGCAGCCAGCCAGGCGGGGGCCGTCGTACATCTTATGTACCGCCCAGGGCAATACATTCTGGCTGGTTCGGTGCTCGCCGAGGTCTGGCCACCACATGCCATTGATGCGCACTCGCCATTGGCGTCGGCGGTCCAGCGCGCCCATATCGTGGGATCGCAGCGCACGATGCGCCAGGATCTCGAGTTTGCCATCGACAAGCTCGAACAGATTGCGTTGATCGCGCTCTCCGCTTCGATCAACAATACCTTCAACGCGCTGATCTGCATCGACTGGCTCGCCGATGGGCTGCGCATGCTTGCCGAGAAGCCCAGCGACTGGCTTGTCTACCATGATGTGCAGGGCGCCGTCAGGGTCATCACCCAACCACTCACGCTGACGAGCCTCATCGACGCCGCATTCTCTAAAGTCCGCTACGCGAGTCGCGGCAATCCGGCGGTGGTCATCCACCTGCTGCGGGCAATTGGCCGCCTCGCGCCGTTTCTTGCCGCGCCGGAGCAGCGTGACGCGCTGGCAGCCCAGGCGAACGCGGCGGTCGAGGAGGCGCTGCACGTGCTTTCGCTGGAATCGGACCGTGCGGCGGTTCTCGATTGCTACACGAGTACCTGCGAGGTTCTTGGGCGGCCAGCGCTCCTGTCTCCGGCGCGGGCGCCTGTGCGCTGAGGGCCAGCTTCCCAGGGTGGCTCATACCGAGCGCGTTAACACTTGGTTAACACTTGAAGGTGGACTTCAACGAGTTTACCTTGGTCTGCGCCTGGGCCACCTTGCTCTTGAAGTCCTGGAGCTTGGGGCCGACCTGACCCATCGTGGCGTTATCGGGCTGGTCTTTGATCGCCGCCGTTAGCTCATCGTTGGCCTGCTGGAGGTCGCTCATCGTTGAGCCGTCCAGTCCAGGGATCTTGCTGAGCACGCCGATCGCGGTGGTAAGTTTCTGCTGGATCGCCTTGACCTCGCCCACCGTGGTCTGATCGCCCACATTGGCGAGCTGGTTGAGCGGCTGTTCAACCGCCGCCAGGCCCTGGCATATCTTGTTCGTTACGCCCCCGGTGGAGATGGATGTGGCGCCGCAGCCCGCCAGCAGCAGGAGCGCGGCCAGCAGGATGATGGCTACACGTGAGTGACGCATGGTGGAACCTCCTGTATTGGGCTGTTGGGCTGTTGGGCTGTCCTGGCATATCAGGCGACCCGGCTCTGCGCCGCGCGCCTGGCTTCCTCTCCCACCTCAGCATAGCCGCCGCCCATGCTCGCTACCCCATCCGCAGGGTGAGTACGCCGGGCGGGTTTTCCCTTATCTTTGTGGGAAGCCACGCAGTAAGCAGGCGGTAGTGGTGGTATGCTCGTATGGCGAGGGTACGGTGAGGGCAATAGACGTAACAAGACCAGGAGCGCCTGGCACAACCAGTGATAGACTGGAGGCATGAGCATGAGCGCGTACACTCTGGGCCGGGGACGCGACCGTGGTATCGGACGGTCGGTTTCGGCGCAATCGGGGTCCATCCGACGACGAGGCGGGCGAGAGGAGCCTGTGCGATGAGTTACGACTATGTGGTGGTAGGCGGTGGCATCTATGGCTGTGCCACAGCGTGGGAGCTGGCGCGCCGTGGGGCGCGCGTGGTCGTGCTCGAAGCGCGAGCCGTTGCGTCGGGCGCATCGGGTGGGCCTGGCAAGCGTGGTGTGCGTGCGTGCGGTCGCGATCCGCGGGAGTTGCCTCTCATGCAACTGGCGTACGACCTGTGGCCTGCGTTAGCCGACGGGATCGGCGCGGCAACCGGTTACGAGCGCACGGGCCTACTCCACCTTTTCGAGCGCGAACCGGACGGCCTCGACGGCGGCTGGGCGAGCGCCCCCGGTCGCGCCTGGGTGCAAAGTCGGCGTGGCATCGCTACAGAGATCCTCGACCGCGACGCCGTGCGCGCGCTGGAGCCTGACGTGTGTGAGGCAGTGAGCGGCGCACTCTACTGCCCCGACGACGGCATCGCGGATCACACGGCCACTACGCGCGGCCTCGCCGCAGCTGCGGCGCGCCTGGGCGCCGAGATCCGCGAGGGGACAGCAGTCGTCGGCCTGGAGCGTGCGGGCGACCGAGTGACGGCGGTGGTGACGGCAGAGGGCGAGCGCATCGCGGTGGGTGATGCTGCGCTGCTCCTCACCAATGGGCACGCGCCTGGCTTCGTGCGCAAGGAGCTTCGTGTGACCTTGCCCGTCTGGTCCATGCTGCCGCAAGTGCTGCTGACCGAGCCGCTAGACTCGCCGCCGATCCGTCACCTGATCGGTCACGAGCGACGCACACTGGCGATCAAGCCGATCCCCGGCGGGCAGGTGATGATCTCGGGTGGGTGGCACGGACGCTGGAACGCCCAGGCGGATCGGGGCGAGGTCATCCCGGCGCAGGTGGAGGGCAACCTCGCCGAGGCCGCCGCTGTCTTCCCCGCGCTCGTCGGCGTTCGTCTGGCTGAGAGTGACGCCTCCCGCCTAGAGTCGGTCTGCGTGGACGACATTCCGATTATCGACCGCCTCCCCGGCGCCACAAATCTCATCGTCGGCACTGGCTGGTCAGGGCATGGCTTCGCCATCTCGCTGGCGGTGGCGAAGCTTCTAGCCGACTGGGTCACCGGGTCAGAGCAGCCCGAACTGCTACGTCCATTCGCCTACGATCGCTTCCTGGCATGACGTGGCGCGCGGCTGGCCATCGTGCCTTCCTCTTATTAGCCGGTCGGCGCCGTGGCTTGCGTCTTTGTGCTTCTGGCTCTGCGCTGCGCTATCATCCGCTTGATGCTTTCGCCCACGATCAGCGCGACAAGGCTGGAGAGCACCAGGAGCGCGATCTCGTTCGCGTCGGCGGTGCCGATCACCACCACCAGCAGGATCGACGTCAACGGCGCGCCCAGCGCCATCGTAAGGGTCGCCGCCTCGATGCACAGCACGAAGATCGAGACTGGCACACCGGGGAAGAGCAGGCTCAGCGCGAGGCCGAACATCGTGCAGGAGAACAGGATCGGGAACGTGGGGCCGCCCAGATAGCCGCTCTTGAAGGAGAGGGCCAGGAGCAGCAGCTTGAGGATTCCTAGCCCCAGCAGCGCCAGGACGCCATAGCTCGCGGGGTTGTCGATCATGGGGAAGATTTGTGTCTCGCCAGCGAACATCACCTGCGGGACGAAGAAGACGACAATAGCGATGACGACCGCGGCGACAAGAATCCGCAAGATAACCCGGTCGTGGAAGATGCGCTCGGTGAGCGTCTGGAAGAAGCGGAACGAAATTGCGACGAAGAGCGCCACCAGCACGCCGACGAAACCCAGCGCGATAGCGAAGAGAACGTAGGGCACGGTCAACTGATTGATTGGCGTGAAAGTGATGTATTTGGCGAAGTCTGACAGGTTGAGCAGCGCATAGAAGAGGTATCCGATGACGCCGGCAAGCAGGTTCCAGGCAAGGAACGCCAGCGCATTCGTCCCGCCAACGCCCAGCTCAGTCGCGAGTACTCCGGTGAAGAGCGGGCTGCCGATAATGCCATTGTAGGCGGAGGCCAGGGCCGCCAGGTCGAATCCCTGTGCGGTCTCGCGTGAGATTCTGAGCTTGCTGCGAATCCATGCCGTAACGTCGCCGACAAGTATGCCAACGGGAGCTTCAGGGCCGACACTTGCTCCGGAGAGCAACGAGGCGAATGCCGTGAGAAGCGCGCCGGGGAAGGTCGTGTAGTCCGACTCTTCGCCTCCCTTGAACGCATTCACCACCCCGCCGTGGATGACGGTTGGCGCGCGCAGATACTTCTGGGCAAGCCCGACGATGAGGGAGAAGACGAGAACCCCGACCGGGATCGTCCAGCGCCGGGTGGTGAAGAAATCGTTGGGCCAGATGGCACGGAGAGAAACCCGTTGATGCCCAGGAAAATCGCCGTGAAGATGATAGCGACCAGCGCAATGCCGATGATCTGCCATAATTTCGGCGCCGCTACGGATCCTTCCTGGTCGGTTGGCGTCGTTGCTGGCGTCGCTGCCTCTGTCGGCGTCTCGTGCGTCTCAGTCATATCAGCGTTTCCTCCAGGAGGATCCAGGAAAGCAAGTGGCAACGCTTCCCATAGACTCGCTTCCCATAGACTCCAGTTAGACTCCAGCATGAACGACGCCCACGCTCGCTACCCCGTCCGCTGGGTGAGTCTGCCGGGTGGGTTTCTCATTACTCCATGCTTAGAGAATGGGTATGGTACCAGCGGCGGCGCATGCTCTCACTCCCCTTATGGCCAGTCGAATACTATGCCACTGATCCACCCCGGCGCATGGGGTAACGATGCGATTTTCTGTCTACCTTGATTGCTGACAGCATGGCATTGGCCGCAATGGATGTAGATGTCGCATGCTAACATCCTGTTCCTGGGAGGGAGATAGCCTGTGGTCTTCTGGCTGGCGGCGCTCTTTGTCGCCATCTTCTGGCTCCTTCCCGCACTCTGGGCATTCACCTCCCATTTCCAACGCCGCCGGAGACGGGTCGCGCCTTCAGCCGAATACGCCCTTGCGGAGGCGCGTTCGCGCGCCCTTTTGCGCGATCTGCTGGATGAGCGGGAGTTCCAGCAACTGACGCAGCAGGGATATCTGGACGTCGCCAGCCCCAACTATGAGGATCGCGTCTATCGCATACCTGGCTGCGCTGGATGGGTCTGTGTCTACGAGAAAGGGCAGGCGCGGGTGAACCTGTGCCTACAGCCAGTGGAGCCGCTTCCAGGCAACGATATGATCGCACTGCACAAGCTCATGATCGAGGGGAACGAACACGGCTACCTGGCTCGCGCCAATGAGATTCCGCTCTTCTTCCCGACCCGGAGCGACGACGAGTAGAGGGTAATTTTCCTGAAGGGGGAACGAACCATGATGCTGGCAAACAAGGTGGCCATCGTGACCGGGGGCGACAGCGGCATTGGGCACGCAATCAGCGTGGGACTCGCCCGCGAGGGCGCCGCAGTGACGATTAACTACCACCGCGACCAGGCGGCTGCCGAAGCCACGTTGCGACAGATTCAGCAGGAGGGTGGCAAGGGCCAGGTCATCCAGGCCGATGTCGCCAATCCGGCGGATATTCAGAAGCTCGTCGACCAGACGGTGCAGGCGTTCGGGCGTCTGGATGTGATGGTCAATAACGCCGGGATGGAGACGCGCACCTCCCTGCTCGATACCACGGAGCGGCAGTTCGATCTGGTGATCGGCGTTGACCTGAAGAGCGCCTTTTTCGGGACGCAGATGGCCGCCCGGCAGATGATCAAACAGGGCGGCGGCGGCCACATCATCAATATCTCGTCGGTCCATGAAGACTGGCCGATGCCAGGCAATATCGCCTACTGCTGCGCCAAAGGCGGGGTGCGCATGCTGACCCGGACCGCTGGCGTTGAGCTGGGGCCGAATGGCATCACGGTGGTGAACGTTGGCCCTGGCGCGGTGGATACCCCCATCGACGCCAAGACACTTGCCGATCCAGCAGAGAAGGCCAAGCTCGACGCCGCCATTCCACTTGGCCACGTCGCTGAGCCGAACGAGATCGCCAACCTGGTGGTCTGGCTGGCCTCTGACCAGGCGCGCTATGGGACCGCGACCACGTACTTCATTGACGGCGGCATCATGCAGAGCAGCGTTGGCCTCTAGCCCACTGCTCAGAGAATCGCCAGCGGGTTGACTGGTGAGCCTGTTCCGCCGGTGATGCGTAGTGGAGCCGCGACGAAGAGAAACTCCCAGCGTCCAGCCTGCTCGCAGGCGGCGCGGAGGTCTTCTAACTGCAGATAGTCCAGCAGGTGGACACCCAGCGCGTTGATCGCCAGGACGTGGATCGGGAAGCCAACGCCGTCGGTGGGGCTCGGCGCGGTATCGCTGTTCCCATCGGAACCCAGCGCGGCAACCCGACGCTCGGCGACGAACGACATCGCGGTCGGATGCAGGCCAGCCTTGAGCCGCGCCGTATCCCACGGCCCAAGCTCGCTGAGTCGCCGGACGTGGCCGGTACGCACCAGGAGGATGTCGCCCTCGCCAACGGCAATGCCCTGTGCGCGCTCCGCCGCCTCGAGATCATCACGGAAGATGTGCTCGCCTGGCTCGATCCAGGGTACGCCGCGCAGGCGCGGGATGTCGAGCAGGACACCGCGACCGACGAGTCCGTCTTTCAGGACGTCAATCGCGTCGACCGTCGCTCCATCCGTCGTCACGGTATCGTCCCGCTGCGCATTGTACAGGAGCCTCTGATAGTCAACGTGGCACAGCGCATCAATGTGTGTATGGCCATCGTTATGATAGTCCACGCCAATGTAATCCTTGACGAAGTGGAGTGCTTCCGAGCCGCTGTCGTCCTCACCAGCCGCGATAATGCCTGGCATAATCATATGGTGCACGGCGGGTCTGGGATTGTCGATCGCTGCCTGCGTGTTCAACGGCAGACTCAGCGAGAGGCTGACACCGTCGCGTACGAGCCGGGCAGATGCCGCGACACGCTGAGGGGTGAGATAGTGCAGCGCCCCACGCTGGTCTTGTGCGCCCCAGTGGCCCCACCGCTTCATCTCCTGAAAGAGTGTGTCGAACTCGTCCGCAGTGAGATGCGCGTCGTCTGTGCGCTGCTGATCCATAGGTCGATCTCCCTTTCGCTCCGTAGCCAGTACTCGAACTATGGCACATATGCACATTGATCGGCGCCAGGATACGTTGTATCCATCGGCTCGCCTCCAGGCGGATCAAATCGGGGCAGGAAGCGGGTCACGCAGCCGTGGATGCCCTCGTTGCGCGTCTGAAACAGGCGCATGACTGGCCTTGCGGGTAGGTGGAAAACTCGCCGCACATACTCCACCATCAACCGGGGCGCGCATGGACCAGCCGACACACTATTGTACGGTGTCACTATAGGCGCTATAGGCGTTTTCCGAAGATTTGCTCGCCGAGAATCGGTGTAATCTCCGTTTGACCGCTAACCAGGGAGCAGAAGTTATGAAACGGATCGTGGTGCTCGGCGGCGGGTTCGGTGGTATCGCCGCCGCGCAGCGTTTGGATCGCCAGTTTCGTCACGACGACGACGTCGAGATCGTCCTGGTGAGCAATACCAACTTTCTCGTCTACACCCCGATGCTGGCCGATGTCGCCGGTGGGACCATCGAGCCACGCCACGCTGTTCCGCCGGTGCGGGCCTTCCTCAAGAAAGCCCACTTCCGCGAGGCATTCGTCAAGAGCATCGACGTTGCCAACCAAACGGTGCATGGGATGCTGATCAACGGAGACAGCGCCGACGTGCAGTATGACTACCTCGTCATCGCGCTGGGCGCCGTGACCAACTACAGTCATGCCACGGGGGCAGCTGAGTATGCGCTCGGTTTGAAAGACCTGTTCGACGCCTTCCGTTTGCGCAACCGCGCGCTGACGATGCTCGAATGGGCCAATACCACGCGCGACCCGGTGCAGCGCCGGGAGATTCTGACTTTTGTGATGGCGGGCGGTGGCTTCTCTGGCGTCGAAGGGATAGCCGCGCTTGAGGATCTGCTGCGTGGGTCGTTGCGGTACTACCACGACATTAATCCAGACGACCTGCGGCTGATTCTCGCGCCCCACGGCGAGCGCCTGCTCACCGAGGTGGACGCGCGGCTGGGGGCGTATGTCGTGGAGAAGTTCGCGCGGCGGACAATCGATGTGCGGCTGGGCGTGGGGGTGACTGCCGTGACCGAACGCACCGCGACCCTCTCGACCGGCGAGGTCATCCCGACGCGGACAGTAATCTGGACGGGTGGCATCATGGTCAATCCCGTTTTGCAGAGCGCCGACCTGCCCAAAAACAAGCACAATGCGATCCAGGTCAACGACCAACTCCAGGCGCTCAATCATCCAGAAGTCTTCGTGCTGGGTGACTGCGCCGCGGTGCCAACCCCTGACGGCCAGGGTTTCTATTCTCCGACCGCGCAGAACGCGATCCGCGAAGGCCCAGTCGCCGCGGCCAACATCGCCGCCGCGATTTGCAAGACCGGGAAGACGAGGAATTTCACCTACAAGCCCATCGGCAGTCTGGCGAGCCTGGGCCATCGCCAGGCCGTCGCGCAGATTGGCAGCATCCAGCTCTCTGGTCTGCCCGCCTGGTTCGCCTGGCGCGGCATCTACCTTGCCAAGCTGCCAACCTTCTCCGACAAGGTGCGGATTGGGTTGGACTGGGTCACCGACCTCTTCGCGCCCGTCGATACGATGCAGATTCCTATCGTTCGGGAGAATGCGGCATCCATCGGTGGCCTGGAGACTCTTGTGGCGTCTCATGGAACCATGCCGTCCGCGCCTGCCATCGGATGATAGGCGCACTCTGGGCAAAACAACGTGAAGCGAAGGAGAAGCGCTATGGCCTCGGGTGACCAGTTCGACGTGATTATCATTGGGACCGGCGCTGGTGGCGGCACGCTTGCCTACCATCTGGCGCCCTCCGGCAAACGCATCCTGTTGCTGGAACGCGGCGACTTCCTTCCGCGCGAGCTGGAGAACTGGGACGCCGAGGCCGTGTTCGTCAAGAACCGCTACATTTCTCCGGACACCTGGTATGACGCCAACGGCAAATCATTCCAGCCCCAGGTCCACTACGTCGTCGGCGGGGCGACCAAAATGTATGGCGCCGCGCTCTACCGACTGCGCAAAGAAGACTTCGGCGAGCTGCGCCACCAGGATGGCGTCTCGCCTGCCTGGCCAATCAGCTACGATGAGATGGAGCCGTACTACACGTATGCCGAGCAGTTGTATCAGGTGCATGGTCAGCATGGCGAAGACCCAACAGACCCACCCGCAAGCGCGCCTTATCCATGGCCAGCGGTCTCCCATGAGCCGCGCATGCAACAACTCTACGATGATTTGCGGCGGAACGGATATCATGCCTTCCACGCGCCCTGCGGCATCCTGCTCAATGAGCAGGATCGCGCCGCCAGCACCTGTATCCGCTGCCAGACCTGCGATGGCTATCCATGTCTCGTGCATGCTAAGTCGGATGCGGAGGTCATCGCGGTGCGCCCGGCGCTGGAATTCCCCAATGTCACCTTGCTGAGACATGCGCCGGTGGTGCAACTCAACACCGGCCCCACCGGCCGCGAGGTGACCGAGGTGGTGGTCGAGCGTGACGGCGCCCGCGAAGTCTATCACGGCGATATTGTCGTCGTCTCGTGCGGCGCGGCGAACTCGGCGAAGCTGCTGTTGATGTCGGCTAACGACAAGCATCCACATGGGTTGGCTAATGGGTCGGACCAGGTCGGGCGCAACTACATGTTCCACAATAGCCGGGCGGTGCTAGCCGTCTCGACGGGACTCAACGACACCACCTTTGAGAAGACGCTCGGCTTGAACGACTTCTACTTGAAAGGTGTCGATGGGTTCGACTATCCAATGGGCAACATCCAGATGACGGGCAAGTCGGTCGCGCCGATGTATCGCGGCGAGAAGCCGCGGCTAACCATGCTCGCGCCGACCTGGTCACTCAAGGACGTAGCTCTCCACGCCGTAGACTTCTGGCTTTCCACCGAGGATCTCCCGAGGCCTGACAATCGCGTTACGGTCGATGCGCAGGGGAACATCACGCTTAGCTACACACCAAATAATCAGGCAGCCGCCGACAGGCTCTACGAGCAACTCAAAGCGATGCTGCCCCATCTCGGCTTCCAACAGGGGCACTTGATTCAACGTGATCTCTACCTGCAGACGGAGATTCCGATCGCGGGTGTTGGCCACCAGGCTGGCACGTGTCGCTTTGGCGCTGATCCCGCAACCTCGGTGCTGGATACCAGTTGCCGCGCCCATGAGGTGGACAATCTCTATGTGGTGGACACGAGCTTCTTCCCGAGCATCGGCGCGGTCAATCCTGCGCTCACTGCCATGGCGAACGCTGTGCGTGTAGGCGATCACATCTTGGAACGGCTCGGTGTGGCAACGCCCGCATTGACCGTGAGCGGGAGTCGCATCCACTGAGGCAATAGGTCGCTTGATTCCGGCGCGCGTATGTGTGGATAGAGTCACATCCCACATGTGTAGCGCAGACCAGAGAGGCCTGAGCAAAGCGATCCGAGAGAATGGAGCGCGCCGATGAGTTCGGACGTTGCTGCTCGCGCGTCATTGGCGGTCTCGTTGGCCTTTCACATTGTCTTCGCCGCAGTGGGCATCGGCCTGCCGCTCATGTTCTGCATCGCCGAAGGCATTGGTCTGCGCAAGCGCGACGCCACCTGGTATACCCTGGCGCGGCGCTGGAGCCGGGCGGCTGGCATCCTCTTCGTCGTCGGCGCGGTCTCCGGCACCGCCCTCTCATTCGAGTTCGGACTGCTCTGGCCGCGCTTCATGGCCTTTGGGTCAGGCATCTTTGGGCTGATGTTCACTTTCGAGGGTTTCTGCTTCTTCCTGGAGGCGATCTTTCTGGGCCTTTATCTCTTTGGCTGGGATCGCCTCTCACCCCGCACCCATTGGCTCTGCTCGTTTCCCGTGGTGATAACAGGAGCGCTCGCCTCGCAGTTTATTCTGTCGGTCAACTCGTGGATGAACACGCCGACTGGCTTCACGCTCGCCAATGGCACGGCGACAAACATCGATCCGATTGCAGCGATGTTCAACCCCATGGCGCCCTCGCAGGCGATCCATATGCTCGTCGCGGCGTATCAGGTCACTGGCTTTACCATCGCTGCGGTATATGCCGCTGGCCTGCTCCGTGGTCGCAACGATAGCTATCACCGGCGGGGCGTGCTGCTTGGGATGATCGTCGCGGCGGTGATGATTATCCCGCAAGCGATTGCCGGAAGCTGGATTGGCGAGGCGCTCGCGCGCAACCAACCGCAGAAGCTGGCAAGCATCGAAGGCCTGTTTCAGACCACCGCGCATGCGCCGCTGGCGCTCTTTGGATGGGTGGACACGGCGGCGCAGCAGATCTATTTTGCCATCAATATCCCGGACATGCTGAGCTTCCTTGCGTTTAATCACTTCGACGCCAGCGTCACTGGCATGGACGCCTTTGCGGAGAATACGTGGCCTGGACCTGTGCTCGTGCCAATTGCCCACCTGGCCTTCGATACGATGGCGACCCTGGGCGGGCTCTTCCTGCTCGTACCCCTCGTCTTCTGGTTCGTCTACTTTCGGCAGCACAAGACCGTGCCGACTGCGCGCTGGCTGCTCTGGGTGCTGTTGATCTGTAGCCCGCTGACGTTTGTTGCCCTCGAGGCGGGTTGGGTGACAGCCGAGCTAGGGCGGCAGCCCTGGATCATTTACAACATCATGCGGACCAGCGACGGCGTCACAACCAATGGCGGCGTCGCGTTCTTCTTCTTTGTCTTCTTGGCCATTTATATCGCACTGGCGATAGCCACCATCGGGTTGCTGCGGCGGCTCGCGCGCGAACGCAAGACGTTTAACCCGGAGAAGAAAGTGATCGGCAGTGCCGAATAGCGTGTTGGTGCTCGTCGTCCCAGACAGGCGCGCCTGCCACGACAGATTGCCCCATGCGCTGACACATTCAAGAGCAGGCGGTGTCCCATGTCACAGAGCACCCTGGCTGCTTTGGCCGCGGCCCTCGCCTGGGTGGCGTTGATCGCCTATGCCGTGCTCGGGGGCGCGGATTTCGGCGGCGGGATCTGGGATTTGCTGGCCAGAGGACCGACGGCCGAGCGTCAGCGCGCGGTCATAGCCCGTGGCATGGGACCTGTCTGGGAGTCCAACAACGTCTGGCTCATCTTTGTGCTGGTGGTCACCTGGACGGCTTTCCCCATTGTCTACGCTGGGATCTCGACCGCTCTCTTCATCCCTATTACACTGGCCGTCATTGGCATTGTGCTGCGCGGGGCGGCGTTCAGCTTTCGCTCGAACTACGGCCGGGAAATCGGGTCAGGCGTGCGCTGGGGCTATGCCTTCAGCATCGCGAGCACAATCACACCATTTCTCTTTGGCACGATGGCTGGGGCGCTGGCGAGTGGTAACATTCGTGTCTCAACTGGACCATCTCTGCAGGTACAAGCCAACCCGTGGACGACCTGGACGACCCCCTTCGCCCTCGCCTGTGGCCTGTTTGCGGTCGCGCTCTGCTCGGTCCTTGCGGCGACTTACCTCACCATTGATGCACGCAAGGCGGGAGACAACGCAGTCGCCGAGGGCTTCCGGCTGCGTGCGCTCATCGCTGGCGCTGTGACTGCGGCGCTGGGGGCGCTGTCGGCGGTGCTCGCGATCTCCGAGGCGCCCACCTTCTGGCAAGGGTTGATCGGCAAGGCCCTGCCATTCACCATCGCCGCAGTGGTGATTGGCCTGGCTACGGCCGCCGCGTTGCTGCGTCACCTCGATTATCTTGCCCGCGTCCTGGTGGCAGCGGAGACGGCGTGTATCTTCCTGGCCTGGGGTGTTGCCCAATGGCCGTATTTGATCGTGCCAGATGTGACGGTAGATAATGCCGCTAGTCCAGCCTCTGTGCTCGGACCGCTGTTGATTGTCTCCCTCCTTGGTCTGGTAATTCTCTTGCCTTCGCTCTGGTATCTTTTTACAGTCGTCAAGCGTACCCCGAGGCCCAGCACACCTTCGGCTGGGGCTAGGGTCACGACGGCTGCCTTCGTCGCATCACTCCCGCTCGCCGAGCCTGAGGCGCCGTCACCGCGCACCGAACCGATGTCCGCGCAAGCCTCGGCGGTTGTGTTGCCGGGTGGCCCAACCATGCAACGGATTGTGCCAGTGCTCACAGCATTGTTCGCGATCGCCGCCGCCCCCCTCATTACCAGTATGCTAGAAGGCATGAGTCGCGGCATGCATCGTGGCATGCAGCAGGGCCTTGAGCGTGTCCAGCGTCGGCGCAACCAACGGCATCGGAGCGCGCACGCACATTAATACCAACCATGAACAAAAGAGGTCATTCCTTCTGCTGTAAGAGGCTGCTAGCCAGGGAGCGTGAGAATGTTGGATTTAAGCTCATTTGATATCACCGTAGCGATTGAGATTTTCTTCTTGCTGCTGATTGGTGTTGGTCCCAAGATTGCACTGGTTCCTTTTCTCGAGTTGACCGCAAAGATGGACAAGCAGACCAAGGATAAGGTTGTTCGCAAGATGCTGAGCACGGCATCCATCACCGCTGTTTTGCTCATGATATTCGGCGGGCTGCTGACAAGGCTGCTCCATTTTTCTACGGGCGCATTGGCCATCGCTGGAGGGATCATTTTGCTCGTGATCTCGATGGCAATGGTTCTCAGTCGCGGCGAGAGACAGACGCAGCACGATGCGCCAGTCGCCAGCGATCCCATGAAGCTCGCCGTCTTTCCACTCGCGGTTCCCTACCTGCTCAATCCCGCGGGCATCGTAACGCTCGTCACGGTCTCTGCGGAAGCCGGAGCGTTCGGTGTCTTCGCCATTGTCTTTGGCCTCCTTGCCGTGGTGATTCTTATCGATGTTGCCGTATTCCGTTGGGCTGAACGAGTGAGCGCGCATCTCGATGAGAGCCGCATGCTGGTGATCGAGAAAGTCTTTGGTTTCCTGCTGGCCGCGCTGGCGGTTCAACTGGCATTGGATGGCCTGGCCGACCTTGGCGTCATCCACCTCGCCGCTCATTAGATGTCCGCATATGGAGTATATGGAGCATATGAAGCATATGGAGCGAGCGCGACGAGCACTGTCTCCGTCGCGCTCTCATGCATTGCCAGTGGTGTGTGGCGGCAGCGGCCTAGGCGGGGCTTGGCCCGGTGTCGCTGCCAGATGCGGTAGCCTCGGGAGGAGGCGTTTCGCCACTGGCCGGAGTAGCCGTGGAAGTGTTTGGGGTTGATGGGCCAGGCGTCGCCGCGCTCTGCGTGGATGCGCTCGACGCGGATGTGTCGGTCGCTGTCGCTGCTGCTGAGCCACCGGCTACCGGAACCTCGACAGGCTGCTCCGCATCGAGCTGCGCGGCGATATCTGCCCGCACCGCCTCGGTGACGACGTCCGCGCCATACTGCTGAAGCTCAGCCTCCACCTCGCGCACCCAGACGTCCTCGATCACGGCGATCAACGCCGAGGTGTTGGGCTTCAGTCCCTTGCCGACCTCGCGCAGACGGTCGTCTGGAAAACCGGCGTCGTGCAGCCGGGCAGAGAACCCGCCGACGGCCGCCCCTACCGCAGCGCTTGCCAGGATCGATGGCGGGAAGATGAGGCCAACCACCCCACCGATGACACCACCAATCACCGCGCCTTTGCCGCCACGCATGTCGGCGGTTTCTTTGAAGTGGAGCTTGCCGTCCCCATCCTTCCAGAGGACGGCGGCGTTGCGGATGCCAATCAGCCGATCCTTTTTGGCCTGTTTGAGTTCGCCCAGCGCCTTCTCAGCGCCATCCTCGTCTTTGAACGCGGCGAGTACGACTTCTACGGGTACATCGCTCTCTTTGCTCATGCCAGTCCTCCTGTGCGTCCAGCACATCCACGATTCACGAAATTACTCGCCCAGGCGGCCACGCCGTGAGGGGTACTTGCCAGGCAGTGTAACGCGGGCCTGGCTCTGCCGCGCCATCCTCAGAGGGAGGCCGAAAGGCTAGAATCTCTCCTCTCTTGAGCGGTGGCTTCTATCGACGCCTACGCGGCCACCATGGCGCCCATCCGTTTGATCGCGAACGCCTTGATGATGTCGCTTATACCATGGAGGAGCGCCCAGACTCCCGAAAAGATGAGCAGTGTATAGGCCTGTGTGGCAAGAAACTGGCCGCCCGCCCAGAAGCCCAAAAGAATCATGATGATCCCGGAGATCAACCCGAGCCACCACATCGAATTGGTTGCCATGGTCGCGAATGCTTCAATCATCCAGAAGATGCCGACCAGCGCGAACAGGAAGCCGAGCAGATTGGCCACCGCGAGGAAGGTCTGCACCGGGTTAACCAGGGCATAGATGCCTCCAATGAGGAGGATCACCCCGAAGACAGCCCAGAGCCATCGCCAGCCGCCCGAGACAAAGGCAACGGTCAGTTCCTCTATTCCGGCCACCAGGAACATGATGCCAATCACGATACCGACGAGCGTGAGCGAGCTATTCCTGAACTGCAGAATGACAATCGAGGCGAGAATCCACAGGATTCCACTGACGAGCCACCCCCACCACCACTTGCTCAGCTCTCGCGCCGCCTGGCGGGTCTCCGCGGTTTGTGGTTGCGCCGCGGCGTTCATCGACGTATCCATTGCTCCCCCCGTTTCTTTTCACTGAATTCACGTGCATACCTGGCATGCGGCCTCTACCCTCATAGACCGGATCGGTGATGATAACTAAAAATGCGCCTGCCTGCATCATTGCCTTCGCGCCACCACCAGCAGCATATGTCAGGCGCACGATGTAGACCTCACCCCAAAAGCGGGAGCAAAAGGAGAGTCTTGAACTTGCCCTATGCGAGAGCATGCCCCCTCTCCCAAAGGTGGGGAGACTCACCAGGAATATGCTGGTGCGCAGATAGGCGTATCGGATTAATGCCGTCCTCAGCCGTCCGCCGATTCGCCTGATCGTTAATAGACTTCGGGAACCATGTGATAAGCCCGTTCTGGCTCTTTATAGCCGTTGCGATGGTGTGGTTTTCCCAGCTTGATCTCTTCCTGCGGGAGATCCTTGTAGGGGATCAAGCTCAAAAGGTGCGCGATACAATTCAGACGCGCGCGCCTTTTCACGTTCGCATCAACGACATACCAGGGAGAAACTATTGTATCGGTCGCGTCGAACATAGCATCCCTGGCCCGCGAGTAGTCGTACCAGCGACGATGCGCCTCGATATCCATCGGGCTGAGCTTCCAGATCTTTCTGCCGTCGTCAATCCTTGCCTTGAAGCGGCGGTCTTGCTCTTCCTCGCTGACTTCAAGCCAGTATTTGATCAGGATGATGCCCTGCTCGACGATCAGGCGCTCGATGTCAGGGGTGTTTTTGAGGAACTCCTCATACTCTCGGTCGGTGCAGAAGCCCATCACATGCTCGACGCCAGCCCGGTTATACCAGCTGCGGTCGAAGATGACGACCTCACCCGCCGACGGAAAGTGCGCCATGTAGCGTTGGAAGTAGAGTTCGGTTTTCTCGCGCTCGGTTGGTTTGGGCAGCGCTACATGCCGAAAGACGCGCGGGCTGACCCGTTCTCTGATGCGCTTGATCGTGCCCCCTTTGCCCGCCGCGTCACGCCCCTCAAACACGATGACTACCCTTAGCCCCTCGTGTATCACCCAGCGCTGCAATTTCACGAGTTCGATATGGAGCTTCGCCATCTCTTTCTCGTATGCTTTTCGCTTCAACTTCTCTTTGCCGGGTTTTACGTCCTGGGCGACTTGCGGGTGTTCGTGTTCTTTGACCTTCGACATCATCTACCACCTTTCAACGCGCTCCTCTATCCATCGATCCATCGCGGCTCAAGCGACCTGCTCTTCTGTGTCTTGCGTTTCAGCCTCAGGTGTGGATGAGGCGTGAGGCTGTGGATGATGCTGCCGCGCGCCGCCGGAAGATCTTGGCTATCTCGATCACCCACAGAATCGCCGAGCCGACGACGATGCATATGACCCACTCGCCGATAGTGAGACCGGATGTCTGGAAGAGCCTGTTCATGAAATCCGGCGCAGTCACTAAGAATGTTGCCAGCAACGACCATCCGCACGTTTGCAGCAACCGAGTACTCCGAAGCGTCTCGTGGTTGAATACCGAGCGAAGCTCATCGTTGGTCTCCAGCGCATAGAAGATGCTCGCTAGCGAGAAGACGGTCATGCCCATCGTGTGGGCAACTGTGGTGTTCACGTGAGCGCTGACAATCGCGTACTGCATCACGCCGAGTGTGCATGCCGCAAGGATCAACCCAACGAGAACCAGACGCGCGAGGAGCCGAGCAGGGAGAATCTGTGCGTTCGCTTTGCGCGGACGTCGTTGCATGAGACCCGGCGTCGGGTTGCCAAGACCCAGGCCAATAGATAGCAGGATGTCAATCGTAAAGTTGATCCAGAGCGCCTGTAAGGGCAGGAAGGGAACACCTGAAAGGATATCGAACAGCGCCGCGCCCAGGAACGTGATGATGAACGCGAACAGCGAACCCATCTGGAAGCGAATATACTTCATCAGGTTATCGTAGAGGGCGCGCCCACTCTCTACGGCTCGGATGATCGTGGCGAAGTTGTCATCGGTAAGGATCATTACCGCAGCCTCTTTGGCCACATCGGTGCCAGTGACACCCATGGCTACCCCGATATCAGCCTTCTTGAGCGCTGGCGCATCGTTGACGCCGTCGCCGGTCATCGCTACGATCTTGTGCGCCTTCTTCAAAATCTCGACCAGTCTGACCTTGTGCTCTGGTGTGACACGCGCGATGACGCCGATCTCATTGACCTGGCGTAGCGCTTCCTCGTCGCTCATGGCGGCAAAGTCTGCCCCACTGATCGCCCGGCCTGGGATACCCAACTGCTGTGCAATAGCCCCAGCGGTAACCGCGTGGTCGCCGGTAATCATGCGTACCTGGATGCCAGCGGATCGCGCTTTGGCGATTGAGGTCTTCGCCTCTGGACGCGGCGGATCCACGATGCCGATGAGCGCCAGCATGGTCAGGCCCTTCACCTCCGCCAGGAGATCGCCAGAGGGATCGAACGACGCTGGATCGAGGTCGCGATGCGCAACGGCCATAACGCGCAGACCCTGTTTGCCAAGCCGCTCATTGATCGCAACATACTCGGCGCGCACGGCGTCAATTGGTACCTTGTGTTGTTGCGCATCCAGTGTATATGAAGAGCGAGTCAGCAACTGATCAGGAGCGCCTTTCACGAAGCAGCGGATGACCTCGCGACCATCATCCCCTGTCATCCTATGAAATGTGGCCATCAACTTATAGGCGGCGTCGAACGGCACCTCGGCCACGCGGGGGTATTCCTGACGGGTCGTGACGGCATCAATGCCTCCCTTGGCAGCCAGTACTACGAGCGCACCCTCGGTGGGATCGCCAACCAGCTCGCCATCTTTTGCCACTGCGTCAGAGGCTAATGCCATCGGCAGCAGATAGGGTTCGAGTTCGATGGTAGCCTTGCCGCCGACCCGCGTGATCTGGCCGTTGGTGGAGTAGCCTCCACCTGTGACTGTATAGCGCTGGCCAGGAGTCACCATCTCGACGGCGGTCATCTGGTTGAGGGTGAGCGTGCCCGTTTTATCGGTATTGATGGCAGAGGTCGCACCGAGTGTCTCGACCGAACGCAGTCGCTTGACGATTGCGCCGACTTTCGCCAGGGCTGTCGTGCCGTGAGCCAGCAGGTAGGTAACGACTGCGGGCAGGCCAGTTGGAATCGCCGAGATGGAGAACGCAACGCCGGCGAGTAAGAGCGCATTCACATCCTGGCCATTACGGAAATAGCCGAGCGCGAGAAAGAGAGCCAGCGCCACCAGGGCAATCACGACGATCTGGTTCGTGAGGGTATTGAGCTGTTTGGTGAGCGGAGTCTGCTCGATGGTCGTCGTTTGCAGCATCCCGGAGATATGCCCGACTTCGGTCGACATGCCGGTGGCAGTCACCACGATGTCCCCAGCGCCACGGGTCACTTCCGTATTCATGTAGGCCATATCGACACGGTCAGCCAGCGGAGTGTCGGCTTTGTCGACGGGGGTGACTTCCTTGGGCACTGGTGCGCTCTCTCCAGTGAGCGCGGACTCGCCGATCTCCAGAGTCGCTGCTCGAATGATCCGACCGTCAGCCGTCACACGGTCACCAGCCTCAAGCAAGATGATATCGCCAGGGACAATCTGCTCTGCCGGAATCTCGATGACTTGCCCGCCGCGACGCACCTTCGATTTGACGATCATCATCTTCTGCAAAGCGGCCACACTGGCCTCCGCCTTGCCTTCCTGGCTCAGCCCCATGAACGCATTCAAGAGGGTCAACGCTAACAAGAGGAGCGCTGTGCCCCATTCCTTGATGAAGAGACAGGCGACGGTAGCCACCAGCAGGAGAATCTGCATAGGGTCCTGGTACTGACGCAGAAAAGTCCGCCAGCCGGGTTCCTTCTTCTCCGCTGTGAATGCGTTTGGGCCATATTTCTTGAGGCGCGCCTCAGCCTCTGACGTGCTCAGACCGGTCGTGGCATCGACGCCCTGTTGACGCAAGGCTTCCTCGATAGTGAGCGTGTGCCAGGCGGGACTCTTCGGCAGGCGTGCTATCGACAGGTGAGGTTGTTGTAGCCATGCTTCCCTCCGTGACGATGTGATGCGTTCGTGCAGAGGACTCGCGTGATGCTGTGCTTCAGGTTTGCCCGATTTGGTGGGGTAGCGCTGTTGATGTCTGGGCTACATGGAACCGGCTGTACATTTCTATGATGAGTAGCGCCTGGACTCCGATTGGTAGCGGCTGGCTTCACGCAGTTGATACGTCGAGCCAGGCTTGGCTGGCAGAATGGCGCCGATGAGCCAGAGGAACGGCACGAAGATGCCGATAATCCCCAGCAACCAATGTCCCTTCTGGAAGGTCATCACACAGACCGTGAATAAGAGGAAGAAGTAGATTACTCCGAACGAAATGGTCAGTATCCAATCGAGAGTTGACATACAGAACCTCCTCCATCGAGACGGGGCACTCCAGCGAACTGGGGTCTCCGTCGGGCGGCCAAACCGCGTAGCTGCGTAGAGATGCAACCAGTGTAGCCCCAATCCGCGACATAGAACCCATGCGCAGAGATAGACCTGGCGATGGGTTTTCTTCCTGTCGCAGAGCGTGGAAATGCCTATCCCTGTGGTGAGGTTGGGTGTATCCCTGTGGCATATCCCGTCATCGTGCCTGAGCGCCAACCTCAGCGGGCTGTGGCGCGGCGCGACTGGCGGGCAGAAGAATCGCCGCGATCAGGCCGATACAGGCGAAGGCGACCATCACGATGAGCGCCAGACCAAAATCCTTGTTGCCTTCGAGCAGATTCAAGACGAGCACCGAGCCGACAATGGCAGTTCCAAGTGACGAGCCGAGGTTCGAGACACTGCGCGACAGACCCGAAATCTCGCCCTGATCTTGCTCCGGGAAGGCGGACTGGACGACATTGACCGAGGAGGTCAGCATGACCCCAACGCCCGCGCCGATCAGGAACAGGCCGGGCAGGAAGCGAAGGGTGTTGGTGGTGGCGCCTGCCAGTAGGATCAGCAGAAGCATGCCGAGGATGGTCACGACGAATCCCGCCAATGATAAGTGTTCGTTGGGGGCGCCGCTTCGCGAGCCGACCCGCGACAGCTCGATGAGAGCAGGATGCCGATGGTCGTAGGGGTGAGGATCAGGCCCGTTTCGATGGCGCTGTAGCCACGAACGGTCTGCAGGAAGACCGAGATGACGAAGAAGCTTCCCTGCAAGACGAGCCACTGGATGTTTTGTGTCACCAGCCCAAAGTTAGACGTACGATTGCGGAACAGCCTGCTCGCCAGGAGAGGCTCTTTTCCCGCTCGCTCCCAGGATCGGATGTGGAGGAAGAACCAGAGCAAGATGAGGGCGCCGATTCCCACAAACAGCCAGACCGGCGAGATTCCACCCTTGGGGATGATGACAACCGAGCCGATGGTAAAGTCCTGGTTCGCCGTGAGCCATCCATACGTGCCGGATTGCAGGATGCCCAGCACGATGAAGAAGAGTCCCGCCGCCGAGAGCACCGCGCCAAGGATATCGAAGCGCGGCTTGGCGCCCTGAATGCCCGCATCCTGGATCCGCCGATGGCCGCTGATGATAATCAGGGCGACGACCAGCACCTGAAGAATAAACGAGGCGCGCCAGCTGATCGCGCTGGTGATAAGCCCGCCGATAAGCGGGCCCGCCGCAGCTCCGATCCCGGCGGCGGCGCTGATAATGCCGAACGCCCTGGCGCGAGAAGGAAGATCGGTGAAGACAACCGTGGCCAGGATATAAATCGGTGGGATCATCAGCGCGGAGCCGACGCCTTCGAGCAGCGAATAGCCGAATATCAATACACCCAGCCCCGGCGCGAGCGCCGCGATCAGCGCGCCGATCCCATAGACGATCAGGCCCAGCTCGAAGCAGAACTTGCGACCCCAGATGTCCGTCAGTTTGCTGCCGGGGATCATCAGTGCGGCCATGGTGAGCGTGAAGAAGGTGATCGCCGTCTGGACGCCCTGGACGTCTGTATTCAAGTCCTGAGCGATGCTATTGATCGCCACGTTCATATTGGACGCGGCATAGCTGGCGATGAACTGCGCAAGCGCGAGCGGAAGCAAGTATTGACCAGTCGAATGGCGCCGCGCGCGATGGCGCTGGGCGAGAGGTGTCAATGTGGGCGTCCATCGCGAATGGTCTCCTTGTGCTCCAGCTCCCGCGAGGGAATCCGTCAGCGCGAACAACGACAGGGCGGTTCGTGCCAGTATAGCCCCAACGATTTCGTGAGGAACCCCGCCCTCAGGCAAGTTTTTAGGGGGAGTTGCTTCCTCGCCCCATGGGCAGCGCCTCGCCCAGGCAAACAGTAGACATGCCGCTCTATGGGGAACTTACCACCTGCGGGTTAGCGGAAATACTGCCCTTCAGGACACTCCTCGCGTGCAGGGTAAGTGGAATCAACTTGTCATATTCTATGCCCGGCAACTTTGCGCGAGCGTGCCTTAGGGATAGGCCCGGAGGAGCAGTAGAGACATTGGCTGGATCCCACCAACAGTTTCGGACAGGAGGCGCTGATCTATGACAACGCTTGATTGGTTTCTCTCCGTGACGTTCATCATGTTGTATTTCTTCATGATTTTCACGGTCTGTTTCCTGACCTTCCAGAAGGGCCACATCGTGCTGGGGATCGTCGGGATCTTCCTGCCGATCCTCTGGCTCATCGGGGCAATCCTCCCGGCGAAGCGTGGGTCGCGCTACGAAGCCCAGCAGGCTATGCGCGATCAAGCACAGATTGAAGAAATGACCCGTTGAAGAGGACACCGTTGCTTATCGTGATCGTGAAACGGAGACAAGCGCTCGATCACAGACACGCCTGAGAGGTGCGGTATGACCAAAGAGCCATCCCTTCGCCATCCATCCGAGATCCCCTGGTATGTCGTCTGCCTAGTGCTCAACCTGCTCATTCTCGCCGCGCTCATTGAGTTAGTTGTGTTTGTGTGGACCAATCCGTCCCTGTTGAATAATCAGGCGCTCACCGATACCGCCATAGCCATCCTGTTCGGGCTGATCCTGTTGCCCCTGGCGTATGTGATCTATCGCAACTTGACGCGCGCGGCGACACGTGGCTCGGCGGTCCTCGTCTCAGAGCAGCAATTTCCCGAAATTGCCGCCGTGCGTGACACATTCGCGCGGCAGCTTCATCTACGCCGGGTACCGGAAGTCTATGTCATGTCCGGGAATGGCCAGTTGAATGCTTTTGCCGCCTCGGCATACCGCGTTGATTTTGTGGTTCTGCACAGCGAGTTGTTCGCCAATCTTTATCAGAATAATCGCGAAGGATTGGCGTTTATTGTCGGCCACGAAATGGGGCACATCCGGCTCAGCCACACCCGCCTGTGGTATCAGCTCTCGCTCGCGTTCATCAACCTGATCCCGGTGATTCCGGGATTCCTCTCGCGGGCGCGCGAGTACTCCAGTGATCGACATGGCGCCTTTGTGGAACCACAGGGCGAGGAAGGGCTGGTGCTGCTGACGGCGGGCCGCTATGTCTACCGGCAAGTGGATGTCACGAACTTGCTGGACCAGGCGGCGCATGTGCGCGGCTTCTGGCCAGAGGTTGCGCAACTCACCCAGTCCCATCCGCTCACCGTCTGGCGCTTGAAGAAGCTCCATGATCTCGGCCTGTTTCCGGGACAGGGACAGCAACAATCCGCCCCTCCGTCAGGCGCACCCATGCCGACTGGGGCGTAGCATAAGCATCCTGTACACCTCTCATTCCACGATGGCGAATCTGTTTCGCCTGATATCATGAAGGACTAGCGACGTCAGTGGTGCACACATGAAGCTGCCACAGTGGCTACCAGGCGCGCACGTGCTCGCGAGTTATAAGCGCTCCTGGTTGCGCCGCGACATCGTGGCGGGCATCGTGCTGAGCACCCTGCTGGTGCCGCAAGGCATGGCCTACGCGGAACTGGCTGGCCTACCGGTCATTACGGGTCTCTATACAACAGTCCTCTGCCTGCTCGCTTATGCGGTCTTCGGGCCGTCACGCATCCTGGTGCTCGGCCCGGACTCGTCGCTCGGCCCCATGATTGCGGCGACCATCCTGCCCATCGTCGGCGCGAATGGCAATCCCGAACAGGCTGTCGCCCTGGCCTCGCTGCTCGCCCTCTTCGTTGGCGGCATCATGGTGGTCGCTGGGATCGCGAAACTTGGCTTCGTGGCCGATCTTCTTTCCAAGCCGACGCGGATCGGCTACATGAATGGCCTCGCATTGACGATCTTCATCGGACAACTGCCCAAATTGTTCGGATTCTCCGTAGACGCCAGTGGCCTGATCCACGAGGCGGTGGCGTTCGTACAGGGGCTGGTGGCGGGCAAGACAGTTGGCGCTGCCGTCTTCATCGGTCTGGTCAGTCTGGGGCTTGTCCTCGCGCTCGATCGCTGGCTGCCGCGGGTACCTGGCGTGCTCGTGGCCGTCCTCGTCGCGATTGCCGCGACGGCGCTCCTGAATTTAGGCGACCATGGTGTCGCGCTCGTCGGCACGCTGCCCCAGGGATTCCCGCCGTTGACGCTGCCGCGCAGCGTGTCTAATCTGCCGCTGCTCATTGGCGGCGCCCTTGGCATAGCGCTGGTCGCGCTCACAGACACTATCTCGACCGCATCGGCGTTTGCCGCGCGCTCCGGGCAGGAGGTCAACGGCAATGGAGAGATGGTTGGTATTGGCGCCGCGAATATCGCCGCCGGATTCTTTCAAGGCTTCCCGGTCAGCACAAGCGGGTCGCGTACCGCCGTCGCCGAGCACGCGGGGGCTAAGTCGCAGGTCGCTGGAGTCGTCGGCGCGGCAGTGATCGTGCTGATGCTGGTATTCGTACCGGGCCTGCTGAGAAACCTTCCACAGCCCACGCTTGCCGCTGTGGTGATCGCCGCCTCGATATCGCTGGCAGACATCCCAGGTACCGTGAGGCTCTGGCGCCAGCGGCGCACCGAGTTCCTGCTCTCGATTGCGGCGTTTCTTGGTGTGGCTCTCCTCGGCGTCTTGCAGGGTATCGCGCTGGCAGTAGCGCTTTCAATTCTCAACGTGTTTCGCCGCGCCTGGTGGCCCTATCAAACAACACTGGGCCGCGTTCCTGACGTGCCCGGCGTACATGACCGGCAGCAGCACCCCACTGCTGAGGTGTTACCTGGCCTCGTCATCTTCCGCTTTGACGCCCCGCTCTTCTTCGCCAATACTCGCGCCTTCCGCGACCATATTCGCTACTTCGCCGCCACCGAGGAGAAGCTGCGCTGGATACTGATCGCCGCCGCGTCGATTACCGATGTCGATACCACCGCCGCCGACATGCTGGCCACGCTTGACGAGGAGATCAATGCGGACAATATCTCGCTGGTGTTTGCCGAACTCAAGGATCCCGTCCGCGAGAAACTCGAACGGTACGAGTTGATCGGGCATCTCGACCCTGCCCACTTCTTCCCGACGCTTGATGCCGCGATCAGCGCCTTCCGCGAGCAGACTGGCGCCCAGTGGGAGCCGCCGCGGCAAGTGGGGTCAAGCTGACCGTGACGGTGTTGCTGTACGAGATCATCGGCACACGCGCGCATTCGGAGTATGAGGCTCTGGTCGGTCAGTTGAATCCAAGGCGTTTTGCTACCCAGCCATGCTCTTCGTGGAAATGTATCCCTTGCTGCTTTGCCTCTTCATCTGTCAAATAGGGGAGGAGATGGCCCACCAGCGGTTGTTGGGCTTTGAAACGACGTACATTCTCCTGAGCATGCTCAGTCATCAAGCGCAGACCAACCAGCGGGTCTCCCAGTGTCTCATCCAGGGAGTGCAGCAGTGCTTGTGCCTGCGCTTCGACCGCCGGACTTTGCTGCTGGTGACCCAGATAGCGGGCTACCTTCACGAGATTTTCTTCGCGCAGCAGCCCAAGGTGCTCCGCCCAGAGCAACAGGCGTAGGCCATGGGCTAGCTCGGGATTGAGCGTCGCGACATTCATTTCGGTATCATCGCGCATGCCGCGATTGTTCAAGTTCGCGGAGCCGACTGTGGACCAGAGATCGTCGACAATCGCGACTTTGGCGTGCACATAGATTGGGCGGTAGTCTTGTCCTCCCGAGGTCTCTGAGGATGTAGCCAGACAGAAGACCTGGATCCGCCCCTGTGCCGTCGCGTCGGGCGCTTCTTCTCGCAAACGGGTCAGCCCCGCGTCGGTGAAGAAGCGGCCCACATTGGGATGATCTGGCAGCACTATGGCGACGCTCGCGCCACGCTGCAACGCTGCCGCGAGTTCGCGAACATTGCGCTCCATGTCGGGGCTATCGGCTGCCTTCCAGTGGAGTCGGACACCAACCCCGAGGGGTGAGATGTATGCATGGGTCCAGAAATACTGGTTTTCCAGATAGACAAACCGTTGCACATTGCTTAGGGCATTGGCGTAGAGCTGAGCGATGCCTTGAATGCCATCCTCTGGAGCGAAGTTATACGTGTGCGCCGGGATCGTCCGCGCTACCTGGATCAGGCTGTTGCTTTCCACAGGCGGCGGCAGCGGATGTTCGGGAACGAGCAACTGCTGATCCCACTCTTTGCGCTGGACGACATCATTCCAGCGCTGGCGAAAATTGCGTTCTACGTCTCCGGCGGCTGGTCCCTCGATCAGGGCGTGGGCATCGTGCCAGTTATGCGGAGTGGCGTTGTCCGTGTTACTTCGCAATGGCGAATAGTAGTGATGGAAATGGGTATCCCAGCGATCATAGTCGCCATTGAGCTCGATCAGCATGTCGATGCCGCCAACGAAGGCATGTGTGCCGTCTATCACCGCGAGTTTTTGATGCAGTGACTCGATGGGATGATGTCGAATACCGTGGGCGCTATCATCCAAAATGCAGGAAACGCCGACCGCATCCAGCTGCTCCTGCGCTGCTTTGGGATCGCAGTGAGAAAAGTGTTCGGAACTCGACCAAATCAGGACTTTCACCTCGACCCCTTTGCGGATCGCATGTCCCAGAACGGCCTGGACGGTCAGGTCATGCGCGCACCAGAAGTCAATCTCAGCCTGCTGAAGGCCTTCGTCGCGAAGTTCTGCCAAGAGCGCCTCCTGTTCGGGGCTGCCATCTGATCCTGCGCGCTGATCTGACCCACGCACCAGTCTCATCAGGGGCGTCATTCCCCAGGCAGCAATGTAGATATATTTCCGCGCCATCAGGAAGTGGCGGCACATGGTGAGCATGGTGGCGTGCGCGTCGACACCATAGGTCACCTGTGAATCGGCATGGACGGGCGAATCGCCCTCAGCCCACCAGTTGCTCATCTATTCGGTTCCTCAATCCTGTGGCGCTATCATGTCGGCGCTGTTCGCGTGCGCGCTCGTGGCCGCTCCGTCCGCGCTCTTGTCGGCGAATTCGGTTCCACCGCGATTTTCAGCTCACCGATCCGGCGCAGGGTGAAATTCTCGCGCATCAGCGCAATCGGGTTGAAGATCAGGGCCTCCAGCGGATCCCAGAGACTCACCCAGGCGAAGAGCGAGATCGTGGCCGCAATGACCACCTGTACCGCCTGCGGTACTCCGGCAAGCGGGCCGGTGAACAGGAAATAGGTGACGCCAATGATCGCGGCGACGATGACCATCAGGCTGATCAGCCCCAGCGAACTCCGAAAACGAATGAGATGAATCTCTACCTTGTTGTCTTCAATCTTCGCGCGGCAATAGCGATGCACAGCGTCCGCCAGCCGCCGGTCAAGCCCAGGCGTGATCTGGTCAGGTGGCATCCGTATTAGCAGGCGGGCGTTCTTCAGGTCGCGACGGTGGGCCTGCAACTGGCGCGTGATGTACGCCACCCCTGACATCCCCAGTATCTCAAGCTCGTTCTCCGAGAACGGATTGATCGCGGGGGCGTCGAACAACTGGTCGGGCGAGCTGACCGCAATCTCAAGGTCGCGAGTGGTCATTCATCACTCCCTGTATTGCCCCCAGTTCCTCAAGGCTCACTCGTCCGGCGCCGTGGTCGAGCTGGTAGTCGAGGTTCAGGGCCGCGTTGATGAGCGCCAGGTGCGTGAATGCCTGGGGGAAGTTTCCCTGCTGCCCGCCAGTTAGCCCAATCTGCTCGGAGAACAGACCGAGGTGATTTCCATAGGTGGCCATCTTCTCGAAGACGAAGCGGGCATCTCCGAGACGACCGGAACGGGCGAGCGCATCCACGTACCAGTAGGTGGCGATAGAAAAGGTGCCTTCATGGCCGCGCAGCCCGTCAGGTGAGGCGCTCGGATTGTAGCGGTAGACCAGACTGTCGGAGACCAGCTCCTTGTCAATCGCGCGTAGCGTCGAGAGCCACATCGGGTCGTTCGGCGAGATGAAGCCCACCAGCGGCATGAGCAGCAGTGAGGCGTCGAGCACATCGGTGTTGTAGTGCTGGACGAAAGCGCCGCGTTTGGCGTTCCATCCCCTCTCCATAATCTGTTGATAGATCGCGTCGCGCGTGGCGGTGAGACGTGGCAGGTCCGCGGGCAGACCATGGTTGTTGGCGATGCGAATCGCCCGGTCCATGGCCAGCCATGACATGAGCCGTCCGTAGGTGAAGGGCTGCTGGCCGCCGCGCGTCTCCCAGATACCCTCCTCCGGCTGATCCCAGTGCTCGCAGAGCCAGTCGAGCACTTCATGCAGACGTGTCCAGCCCTGGTGGCCGACGCGAAAACCCCGTGTGTCGGCCAGGTAGAGGCTATCCATCATTTCCCCATAGATGTCGAGCTGAAGCTGACTCGATGCCCCATTGCCGATGCGGACCGGTCGCGAGTCCAGATACCCCTTGAAGTGCTCCAGGCTTTCCTCGTGCAGGTCCGACGAGCCATCGACGCGATACATGATGTTCAACGGGGGCGTTGCGCCACGTGTATCCACGTGATCGCTGATGCGATCACCTACCCATCGCAGGAAGGCCTCCGCTTCTTCCTCGTAGCCCAGGCCGAGCAGCGCATAGACCGAAAACGAGGCGTCACGTATCCAGGTATAGCGATAGTCCCAGTTGCGCTCGCCGCCAATCTCCTCGGGCAGCCCGGTCGTCACCGCGGCCACCAGCGCGCCGGTGGGAGCATAGGTCATCAACTTGAGCGTCATCGCCGAGCGGCTGACCGTCTCGCGCCAGCGTCCGTTATACTTCGAGCGATTGAGCCAGTCCTTCCAGAACTGTCCTGTCTGTATCAGCATCCTGTCGACGGTCTTCGCGGAGGTCGTCCCTGGTGGGTTCTTACCGCCTGACTCTAGCACGACCGTCGCGACCTGCCCGGCGTGCAGCGTAAAGGTGGCGTGGACATCGTTTCCCTTGTGCGCCAGGTGGATGGGGTCAGGGGCCTGGGCAGTGGCGACGTGAATGGATGGGTCCACGGCCAGAGACGTGTCGACATGCAGCGTCAAGATAAGCTCAGAGGTGGAGAAGACGGCGCCTCGTTCGGCCATGACCAGCTCGTGCTGATGGCGCCCGTAGTCGAAGCGCGGCGCGCAGTCGAGGGTAAAGCGCATGGAGCCACGAACCACACGCACTCGCCGCACCAACTCGTGATGCGCCGTGGCCACCTTCGGGCGATCAATCGGCATGAAGTCGATCAGTTCGCCGACGCCATTGGAGTTCATGAAGCGTGTGATGAGAATCGCCGAGTCGGGAAAGTAGAGTTGCCGGGTGACATAGTCTCGTTCAGCCGCCGCGATGCGGAAATAGCCGCCGCGGTCGTGGTCGAGCAGTTCGGCGAAGATGCTTGGCGAGTCGAAGCGCGGGCAGCAGTAGAAGTCGATGGAGCCATCTGTGCTGACCAGCGCTGCCGTCTGCAGGTCGCCGATCAATCCATGGTCGGCAATGGGTGGATAGCGGTTCATCAGAGCGCACCTCCGTGTGAATGCACAATCAGGGTTGTGGCGGCCAGGTCAGACGTTGGCTTCCGCCGCCGGTGGCTTTGGTGTCGGTTGGGTTGGCTGGGTTGGCTGGGTTGGCTGGGGTCGCTGGCCCCAACTAGCGCGCAGAATGTGCAGGCTCACGACGAAGACCCATATCGGCAGGAGAAACTCGATCCACGGCGCGAAGTTGATCGTCAGCAACAGGATGAGCGCGCATGTGTATCCGAAGATCGCATACCATCGGGGCAGAAAGGCGGTGCGCACCGCGAGGGTGGCGGTTGCGATCATGAAGACGCCAGCCATGCGCATCGCATAGATGGTCAGGAAGGAGCCGGTTACCTGAAGCTGGAACTTCCAGACGGCGTTTCCGGCTGATCCGGGAACGGAGTCTCGCGACGTTCGTCGCCAGGACGCCTCCCACCGCCGCGGACGCGAAGAGCATCGCGATAAACAGCAGTCCACTGCCCAGGAAGACAGTTGAGAAGAAGCGGTCTTCGCGGTCTCCCAAGTGGTCGCGCACAACTCCGATGAACCAGAGAAACGCGATGCCCGCAAAGGGTATGAGATTCAGGGCAAGCGCGACGATGTTCCGGTGAAAGGAGTCGGCAAGCCAGGAGCTGAGGTCACGCGAGCTAGCCATGACGGAGAGCCTGATGATGAGCAGGCTAATCGAGAGTAGCACCGAGAAGATGATGCCAGCAATCGCGGCCGCGCGTGGCGTCCTGACCGCATGGCGCGCTTCGGGTAGCACCGTACTCACCCCGTCCCCCTTGTCGTGCATGTCATGCATGTCATGCATGAAGAGATGGTCACCGTACAACCCCTGTCACCAATAGGGTATGCTTGCGATCTGGCGAATGCGCCGCTCGCAGGACGGGACCGCTGGGACAGTCTTCTGCCCACCTAGCGGTTAGGTATCGGCCCACCTTCTGGCAGAAAGTCGGCGTGGAGCGGGCGATCCCTGCCGCTACGCATCGCGTGATTGTGTCTCGCGCCTGGGAGGGACACGCGCCGCACACCTCTCCCTGAGGCGGGTGGAAAATCAACCCTACAGACTATCCCTATGTGTCGTGTTCGATGACGCCTGTTGGGTTCAACTTTCACGAGGCGCACTATCACCAGATGCTTTCGTACGCGGAACAGCGCGCCGACGCGGAGAGGAGCAATCCGCCATGGATTCGACCGACCGTCTTGATGGCGCAGGCAGCACAGGTGGTGTAGCGCCCAGAGTTGACCCATCCGCGCGGCGTCGTTTCTCCATCACGATCACGACGCGCAGCCTCCTGCTGGCGGCGGCTATCGGCGTCGCCATCCTGGTTGGCGTGATTGTCATCACGCAGGCGCTGGGGACGTTGATCTCCCTTGTGCTGGCCATCATTCTTGGCGAGGCCATCCGGCCAGTGGTGGCCTGGTTGCGGAAGTATCGGATTCCCGCCCCACTGGCGGTTTTACTCATCTATGTGGTGGGCGCTGTGGTTTTCGGCGTGCTTATCTGGCTGCTGCTGAACCCAATCATCAGCCAGATCAACAATCTGACCACCCACCTCCCGGAGTATCTCCAGCGCCTTCAGCAACACGCAGACGATCTGGAGCGGCAACTGCGTGCTCAGAGCGCGCTCTCGGGCCTCATCGACACGATCTCCCAATCGCTGGCGAACCTCGCGCAACAGTTTATCCCCAGGCTGATCGCGGTGCCCTTGGGGCTGCTAACTGGCGTCTTCAGCCTCTTCATCAATGCCGTGATCCTGCTGACGATGACCCTCTTCTGGTTTTTGGCTACGGACGAGCTCAAGCCGTTCGTCGTCGGGCTTTTCCCGGAAGCCTCGCAAGACCATGCGTCGCAGGTATTCACCGAGATAGGGCGGGCGTTCGGCGGCTACATTCGGGGCACGCTGATCGCTATGCTCTTGATTGGGAGCTTGACTGGCGCCGGCCTTGCGCTGCTCGGGGTGCCCTACGCCTTGCTGCTGGGGATCCTGGCCGGGTTCACCGAGCTCCTACCGTACCTGGGGCCGTGGATTAGTGGGACCGTCTCGGTTCTGGTTGCGCTAATTACGGTGGACCCGGGCAAAGCACTCCAGGTGGTCTTGTTGTTTATCTTGATCCAGAATATCGAGGGCAATGTGATAGAGCCGTTGGTGATGAGCCGTGCGGTGAAGATCAATCCGCTGGTGGTGATCGTTGCGGTGCTGATCGGGCTGGACCTGTTGGGAATCGTTGGCGCGATCCTGGCGGTGCCCGTTGCCGCAGCTATCCAGATCATCATATTGCGCGTGCTGGCGCCAGCGATCCGTCGGTCGTCGGCATCCTCCGCGCCACCTCCCGTCGAGGTGATGACGGTCGAGTCGACCGCGCCACCCGATGCCAGCGTGGCGGGCCAACCTGTGACGGAGACGTGATGCTAGCTATTGCCTCTCTCCTGCTTTTGCGCTGTCCGGTGCGGCTTCGGTGGCTACCGGTGGCTTCGGTGGCTTCGGTGGCTTCGGTGGCTTCGGTGGCTTCGGTGGCTTCGGTGGCTTCATCCGCATGAAGGCGCGCTGCCTGCAGGATCGCCGGAATATCCCCGCCCACCAGCCGCCGCCCCGCGATCCATGAGTTCAGCTCCGCGCCGAGGAGCAGGATGAAGCCGAGATAGTAGAAGAAGATGAGGATCACCACGGCGAATCCCGCGACGGAGCCGTAGTTGTCTGGCCGCAGGAAGCGGCTCACATAGAGGGGAAAGAGGCTGATGTATGGAACCAGCAGCACCGTGGCGAGCAGCGTCCCCGGAATAACCTGCCGGAGGCGAATGCGCCGGTTGGGCACGATGAGATAGATGGCGCCGAACAGGATAAACGCGGAGAGCACTGCCACGATATTCCCCAGCACGCCAGCGAGCGCCGCCTGACCAGAGTCCGCCAGGTATGGATCGACGAGTCTGACGATGGCCGAGGGCAGCGAGAAGGCCAGCGCGATGAGTGGCGTGAGAATGAGATACAGCGCGAGCATGCCAAACGCCATCAGTTGTTTCGGGATCAGATCGCGCCCGCGCACGCGGAAGATGATTCCGAAGCAGGTCTCGATGACCATGAACAGGTTCGACCCGCCAAGCACCGACCCCACCAGGCCAATGAGGAAGAGCAGCCCGACATTCGTGGTCAGCTGGTTCGCGACCGCATGAAATATCTCGGCTCCGCCAGGGATAACCTGTGCAAACACCTGCTCGATATGCGCATAGATGCTGGAAGCATGGTCGCCAAGGATGAGTCCCACGGCAGCGAGCAAGAGGAGCAAGATCGGGAAGAGCGACATCAGGAGGTTATAAGCCAGCATCCCCGAGAGATTGAAGACCCAATCGTCATTGAGTTTGGTCCAGAAGTCGAGCAGGGGCTGGATCGTCTTGAGAACGCGCCGCACCAGGCTGAATCGCATCCAGGGCTGTTGTTGTTCCATTGGGTCGGCCTCGTGGAAGCGCTCGCGCGCCGTCACCCGGTTGCGCTGGTAGGTCGTTCTCCCAGCGTCACCGTCATGGTCTGCTGGGAGGAGCCGCGCTGGACGGTCACCTGAACCCGCGTGCCGGGCGAGAGGGAGAGCAGGATGCCTGCCAGGTCAGCATTGCCGGTGACCCTGGCGCCATTCACGGCGACAATGATATCGCCCTGTTGCATGCCAGCCTGCTGCGCGGGGCTTTGTCCGGCGGCGTCAGAGACGAAGCCGGTTACCAGCACACCGGAATTGACGGGCAGGTTGTTTGCCGATGCCAGGTCTGGGGTCACGTCGGCGCCAGTGATACCAAGGAAGCCCTGGCCGCTGTTTACCACACGGCCATTCTTCACGAGCTGGTCGGCGACGAATTTGACCCGGTTCACCGGGATCGCGAAGCCGATGCCCTCCGCCGCCGCGCCAGAGGAAGGGATGGTCGCCGATAAGGTGGGGATGCCAATCAGTTCCTCCTGCAAGTTCACCAGCGCCCCGCCCGAATTGCCTGGATTGATGGGCGCGCTGGTCTGGATGAGGCCGGTCAGCACGCCTGCGGGGCCGTTGGGCGCTTCGCTGGCCGTCCGGTTGAGCGCGCTCACAATGCCAAACGTGGCCGACTGTTGCAGGCCAAGCGGCGCACCAATCGCGAGGACGAATTCGCCGACCTGCACCGCGCTTGAATTTCCAAACTTGATCGGCCGTAACCCGGTGGCGCTGACCTTCAGCACGGCCAGGTCATCGGCAGGCGCCTCGCCGACGAGCGTCGCGGGTAGCGTCTTTCCATTGGAGAGCAAGACGTGAAATGAGGTGAACCCCTGAACCACGTGGTCGTTGGTGACAATGTTGCCGTCGCTGGAGATGATTTCGCCCGACCCAATCGCGCCTGATCCATCGGCGCTGGCGCTCTGCACCTCGACGACGGAGGGCTGAACGGCGGGGATAACGTTCACGGGCGCCTGGGGAAGTGCGGATGCTCCACCAGATGACGATGATGACGAGGAGTTTGCCGTGGGGGTCGTTAATCCCTGTCCTGGATTCGTGCCGGGGAGCGCACAGCCGCCGATGAGCAGAGCGATGGCAAGCGCGATGGCGCCCAACCCGCCCGGCCACCACGCTGACAACCTGGCATATCGCGCCGTGCGCCGCGCCCCTGTCGTGACGCCGCCACATGAATCATCTGCATTCACGGCCATTTCCCTTTGCGGTTGGTTGCCAGCCAGCGGTCTTCCGTGGGGATGATTCCTTACCAGCGGCGCGCAATGTGCTGTCGCTGGCGCGTTGCGCCGTAATCTGCGCATAAGCAATAAGCAATAAGCAATAAGCAATAAGCGACCAGGGTGAGCTGGACATTCCTCACCACCACCTCAACCTCTTCCGTGTCCATCCACCCTGGCCAGGCACTGCGCGCATCTCCTGACCTATCGCGGCATTGAAAAGCATGATAGGCGCGGGAGCAACGCGCCGGTTAGTGCATCTGCTGTGACTGCGAGGTATCGGTCTGGGTAGCCGCCATATCAGCCGCGGCGAGCCTGGACCCCATAGCGATCAAGGTCTCGGGGTGCACCATGCCCTGCGCCAGTACCACGCCGCCGGTCGACTGCAGCGCTTCTTTTAGCGGGATAGCCCAGCGATGCTCGACCAGCACCAGCACGCCCGTCGTCCCTTCCGGGATATCTTTGGCGATGTTCTTGATGTCATCGGCAGAGAGGCCGAAGTCGTGGTCGGAGAATGCCACAGCGCCCATTTCCGCGCCGGTTTCCACGCCTTCATCACCGGCGGCGCCATAGCCCAGCAGCCCCCCGATGACGGCGCCCATTTCCGCGCGCTGGTCGGTGGTGAGGTCGCTCGCGCCGAGCGATACCACTGTGCCATCCTTTTCTTTCTGTATGGCGAGCGCATCGAGCACGCGGATGGTACCCGACTGACTTGCCTTCTCCAACTCCTGAGCAATTCGCCCTTTCAGATTCTCATTTGGCAATCCCAATACGAAGAGTTGAACCGGACCCAGAGTCATCTTTCTCTCCTTCCGCATGCGACTCGCCCGCGCCGACAATTGGCGCATGTCGGGGTCGCCATGGACGTACGCCTCCAGTGTAGTTCGAATCGTTACTCGCGCCCTCATGCAGCGGGCGCGTTTCGCGGGTCAGCTTCAGGCACTGTGTTGGGTCAGCGCCAACCTCGCCCAGGGGTGAGCAGGCGCATAACGTCCATCCCCGCACCCCGAAGGGCTAATACGACTGGGCGGGATTTCCCTGAATCTGATTGCGATTGCGCCATGCGCCGCCCGCGTAGGTCGTGATATCGAGGAGCAATCCGATCCCGATCCAGAACCAGCCCCAGCCGACGGCTGGCCAGACGAAGACATACATGATCGTCGTGAACGGCAGGAATGCGAGGCCAAGCAACGGCCCGACAAACGTGTTGAAGGCGCGGTCAACCAGGGGGGTGAATAACCACATGAAGAGCAGCGCCACACGCGGGAAGCTCGCGGCGAGAATGGCAAATAGGCATCCACATCCTAATAACATCGGGAACCCCCTCCTGCGCGCCGCACGGATCGGCCACTGCTCGCAATACTCTCGAAGGTACGATGGTCTCTAGCGCCTGCCCATCGTCACGATGGCTGGCTTACGACGGCGAAGGCGAAGGACTGGGCGCGGCTCCCGGAGCTTGCCCCGCTGGCGCCTGTGGAGGCGCGGCCTGCGGCGCGGCTGATTGCGGTATCCCCGGCATTCCTGACATTCCTGGCATTCCCTGCACCGCCACTGGCGCCATGGGATTTGCGGGCCGTGTGACGAGGTAGGCCAGCGCGCCGAGCCAGGGGAAGAAGATGATCAGCGCCACCCACAGCCCCTTCTGCCATCCAACAAGGTCTGGCCGTTTGACCGCATCCGCCAGCACCAGAAACCAGATGATGGTGAGAGGTATGAAGATGAATAGCAGCCAGAACCAATCCCAGGCAGTCATGGCAGACCTCCACTGTTGCTCGTTTGTTGCTCGTTGTCCGCGCCGTCGCAGCCATGTCGAAGCATAACCAGGAACCGCCCGGCGCGCATCGCATATGGGGAGTGTTTGCGAAGTCAGGTTCGCGCGCTCCGTCGGGAGAGCGCCCCACTAGCCGTTCGTTGCCCTCGGGGCGGCGATTGGACCCGGCCCGGAGGCCGCGGGGGGGAATGCATTCGCCTGCGCCAGGTACTCGCGCTCATTCCCCTCAATCATGAGTTTGTGCATCGCGATCACGTCATGCCGTGGCAGGGCGCTGATGGGCTGCACGCAGAGCCGGAGCACTGGGTTGCCGCCTTCATAGACGCTCACCATACCCTCTTCCAGCGGAATGCGGTAGATGCGCAGGGCATAACTGGGGCTGGCGACATCCAGATACCGCGACTCCTTGAGCTGGCGCAGCTCATTCTCGTCGAGTAGATCGCACAGCAACTCTTTCGCGCGGTTGTTGGCGGCTCGCATATCTGTTTCGGCGTCCAGGGAGCGCGAGAACGTCCTGATGGCCAGCCAGATGTTAAGCCCCAGCAGCAGAATGCATACGGCGAGCAGCAGGAACAAGATGAAGTTACTGGTTGGATCCAGAGTCATAGGGCAACCGCCATCCCGTGAGCGATACGACGAACATCAAGCGGCGCTACATCACCGACCGTGCGGCAATGTTTGCGCCAAATCGAGTTGTGGTGTTTTGGGATTAGGGAGTCTACGACAAGCATAGAGTCTTCGATGGCACATGCCATCCGCACACGGAAGGGCTTTGGCGGCTAGTCCTCTCCTCGCCCGCGGGTCAGGGCGCGACCTCACCAGAAGGCTAGGCCTACGCTAGCGCCACCAGAGTCCCGCCAGCGATGGTAGCGCCCCGGAGCCATGTGCGGGAGTAAGCTGGGAGCCAGACGACGATAGGAACATACTGGCCAAGCCAACGCATGATGCCCGTGCCTCTGCCTCATCCAGTGGAGTGTGGCGCATTCTTCTGTGGCGAGGCGGTCGCGCTCATGGCTATCCCTCTTGGCGCACTATGCCGCAACGCCGCTACCCGGCATCGGGAGACGCCTCACGTCCGACGCTCTGTGTCGAGGATTTCGCGGGTTCCGTCGCGCTGGCCGTCTTCGCGGCGTGGCTGTGCCTGCCGAGTTCCGCCGCCAGCGGCATCACGATAATCATGCCGACCAGGCCCGCCGCCGCCAGAAACACCAGCACATTCGGCTTGTCGGCGAAGTTGCCCGTCGCGATCACGAATGCCGCCGCCATGTTGCGCTGGCCCGTTCCCAGCGCCAGCACCTGTCGCGTATCGCTGCCCGGGCCGCCCAGCAGATAGCCAGACCCCAGCGCCACCACGACGAGCAACACCATAGCGATGATCGCGCCGCTCCCCAACAGCCCAAGCACGTTGCTGATATTCAGGCCCAGCATCAGCACGATCAAGAGCGCCAGGCTGATGTT
This sequence comes from uncultured Chloroflexia bacterium, assembly GCA_963718915.1. Taxonomy (GTDB): domain Bacteria; phylum Chloroflexota; class Ktedonobacteria; order Ktedonobacterales; family JADMIN01; genus DAHUXT01. The sequence goes on from CAVRAI010000003.1 coordinate 685,537, forward strand.
GGAGATTTGGGTCATCGGATGCAACAGCGAGGCGGCGGCGTCCTCATAGCGTGCCTTGACGAAGAGGCCGATGCCCAGCGGCAGCAGCATCTCCAGGATGAGCGAGAGGGCGATCTGACCGGCGTTGACGTTCACGCCCGGCAGCAGCAGCGGCAGCACAATCGGCAGGTAAATCACCGTCGCCACCACCAGCAGCGACATCAGCCCGACGGCGAAGGCGACGTTCGCTTTGGCGATCTGGGCCAGCTTCGGCAGGAACGGCGCGCCCGCCGCCGAGCCGAACAAAATCAGCCCAATCTGGAGGTCCTGACTCAGCGGAATGACCCGCGAGAGCAGGAACGCCACCGCTGGCACGATGACGAAGTTGGCGACCAGCGCCAACACGACCAGCCGTGTGTTGCGGAGCGGCGCGGCGATCTGCGGAATCGTGAGCGCGAGGCCCATGCTGAGCATGCTCGTGACCACGAACAGCAGCGTGAACAGATTGGAGAGCGTATTCAAAAACTCTGCCATCGCCGTACCGCCTTTTCCGACATGGGACACATGTTTAGAACACGGTTGCCCAATCGTCCTTGACGTTGACCACCGTCCAGTCGTGCGTCTTCGCCCGGTCGAGCGCGCGCTCGGCGCCCCCGATGTAATCGAACTCGCGGGTGGCGTCGTTGTGCAGCAGCAGCAGACGCAGCGCGGGCTTCTTCGGCCCTCCGGCGAACTGGAGCATCTCGATATCGCCGTTGGCATTGCCCCCCGCCAGGATCGGTCGCCTTCCGACGCGGCTCCAGATGCGCACCGGTTTCTCTGGCCCGTCGTCGAAGAAGTCCATCCCTCCCTTGTAGAGCACATTGCCGCCGCGCTCATCTTCCTGGTATGACAACGCGAAGCTGCTGCCGATGACGCGCTCACGGGGGATGCCGTATAGTTCGTTCGCCATTGGACGCATGAAGTCGCGGTCGCCGCCGGAGGCGATGTAGGTCGTGAACCCGTTCGCTTCGAGGTGGCGCAGTAGCTCGACCATTGGCCGGAATGCGCAGCCAAGATAGGGGCGGCCGAGAGTGGGATGCTGAGCGCTCTTCAGAAAGCCACTCACCTCCGCCTCGTACTCCTCGACGCTCATGCCCTCAAACGCCTTCGTGACGCCACCCATGAGCACCTTCAGTTCGTCGTTATCCCCCTGGTAGTGCTTGACCAGTGCATCCTTCAGCCAGCCATAATCCTTGCCGTAGGCTGCCTTCCATGGCTGGCGCGCGCGCAACTCTGGATTCCGCTCGGCCATCGCGGCGAGGCGGCGCAGGATGAAGTCGGCCTGAACTGGCAGCGGCCGCTCGCACCAGAGCGTGCCGTCGTTGTCGAAGGTGGCAACCCGCTCCCGCGGCGGGACGTAGTCTGGCCCGCCTTCCCGCGTCACCCGCGCGACAAAGCGCACGATGGCGTCCCGCGTCGCAGTCTCGTTCCAGGAAGGCAATACATTCGCGTCGTTCACAGCAGTCCTCCGAATTCGTGCGGCATGTTACAAGCAGCTAATTCTATCGATGCGCCTGCCAACAACTTTGCCATTCAGGCCGTAGGCGAGGTGGATACCACCCAGGCACAGTCTATGGGCTGAAACCCTGTTTTTATCTCGCTTTGAGCCGCGACCACAGGGCCAGTTTTGCCCTCGACCCTGGGTGAGAGGAGAGGTTAACCTTTGAGCTAGGCGCGCCGAGCAGGCAAATTCCTGTCACCTGGCGGCGCAGCCGCGACACCCGCTCGCGTCTGCTTATGAGGCTGACGTGCTGTCTTGTTGGCTCCCTGTTTGCGGGCGCACGATGCAGCGGAAGCCGATGTGGCAGGTTGAGGTATCGACCATCTCGGGCGAGCGCGCGGCGGGACGATAGCGCAGGCAGTAGTTGGGCGCGCAGAGATACGAGCCGCCTTTGAGCACCCTGCGTGGAATGCGCACGTCCGGCTGCAATGGGTCGTAGCTCTGCTCGATGGAGCCGCCGCGTGGGTTATGCGGCGTGCAGCAGGCTTTGACTGGATCGCCAGCGTGGCGCGGCTGATACCAGTCGCTGGTCCACTCCCAGACGTTGCCCGCCATGTCGTACAGCCCGTAGCCATTCGGCGCGAACGAGCCAACCGGCATTGCCTTGGGATGGTGTCCCATGCGGATATTCTGCCAGGGGAAATCACCCCGCCAGGTATTGGCCATCAGCTTGCCGCCGGGCATGAACTCGTCGCCCCAGGAATAGACCTTTCCTTCCAGCCCACCGCGCGCGGCAAACTCCCATTCCGCCTCACTGGGCAGTTGCTTGCCAGCCCAGGTGGCATAGGCCATGGCGTCTTCATAGGCGACGTGAACCACCGGGTGTTTCTCACGCCCTTTGATCGCGCTGCCCGGCCCGTATGGATGCCGCCAGTCGGCGCCTGGCACATAGGCCCACCATTGTGAGGGATTGTTCAGGTTCACTGGCCGGTCAGGCTGATGGAATACCAGCGATCCCGGCACCAGCAGCTCAGGGGCTGCCCCTGGATAGTCCGCGGGGTTCAGCGGGCGCTCGGCCACGGTGACGTATCTGGTCTCGTGTACGAAGTGTGTGAACTGCTCGTTCGTCACGGCGTAAGTGTCCATCCAGAAGCCGTCAACGGTGGCGTGATGGATAGGCGCCTCGTCGGGGTAAAAGTCGCTTGACCCCATCTGGAATGCGCCGCCAGCGATCCAGACCATGCCCGCGTCTGGCGCGGCGGGTGGGATTGTGCCTGTTGTCATCTCCTGCTGTGGTGTCATCAAAATCCGGCCAGGATACCCCTGCCTTGAGGCATGAGGAGGAATGGCCGTCTCCTTTCCGTTTCTAGCTGCCTGCGATAGAATAGAACTCAATGAACAAAACACTCACCCGCACAATCTGTTGCAAACTGGATGTTGACGGCCATGAAGTTGTCTTGGCCGCGACGCAACGCGCCTTCAACGCGGCAGCGACCTGGATTGCGCAGATATGCTGGGATGAGGGCATCACGAACACCAACACTGCCCACCATCGGGTCTATGGCGAGACGCGCCTGAACTTCGGCCTGGGCGCGCAATTGGCTGTCTGCGCCAGAGCCAAGGCGATTGAAGCCATCAAGGCGGTCAAGGCCAAGCGTCGCGAACAGACCGACACCTGCCCGCGCTTCGGGCCACGTGGCAGCATTCGCTACGACGCCCGCACCTATCGCCTGATGAGTCTTGACCGTGTCTCGCTTAACACCCTGGATGGTCGTATCGTCTGCCGTCTGCTGTTGGGCGCGCGTCAGCATGAGATGCTGGTAGACCCGGCATGGACGATTGGCGGTGCTGATCTGGTCTGGCGGCGTGGGGTCTACTACCTGCATGTCACGCAAAGCCGCGAAGCGCCGGATGTCTTGGAGCCAAATAGTGGCACACATAGTGGCACACTGGGTGTTGACCTGGGCATTGTGAATCTGGCCACCGATAGTGAGGGTGAGTCGTTTAGCGGCACGACGGTGAAGAAAGCCGTCGTCTCGTGCAAGGCAATCGCTCTCGAAGACCTCAGCGGAATCCGAGAGCGGGTCACGGTTCGTCACGAACATCGCTACGAACGGCATTCCTGGGCCTTCTACCAATTGCGCTCCTTTCTCACCTACAAAGCCGCATGGGCCGACGTGTCGCTGCATCTGGTAGACCCTCGGAATACCAGCCGCACGTGCTCGGCTTGTGGCCATTGTGAGAAGGCGAATCGGAAGAGCCAAGAGTCGTTCCTCTGCCAGCGATGTGGCTTCGCACTCAATGCGGACTACAATGCCGCCATCAACATCTCGCGAAAAGAATCCTATCGGGCCGCAGTCAATCGGCCTATGGCGTCACCCCTCGCGGGGTAGATGCAAGCCCCCGGCTTTAGTCGTGGGGTAGTTGACGGTGCGTTCCTTCTGGCAATGCTGACAATGGATCGTGAGTGTGCTGAGAGTCGGGCGCTCGTTTCAGCGCGGTATTCGCGATCAGGACGGCGAGTAGAAGTGATCGAGACGTAGCGTGCCCAGCGCCAGGCCACACCGTATGCGCAGATAGCCCAGCGCCGCGGCGAAGAGTCCAATGACCGGAACAGCCATACCAGCGCTGGTCATTGGCAACGCAAGCAGCGCGCCAGCAAAGACGATGGCAATCGCCCCGGCAAACAGGCATGCGCGCGCTGGTGGTAACGCATAGCGATGCGTAGTGGGTTGGCTCGCGGCCAGTTCCCGGCCAAACCGGATGCCGATGTAGACCTCGGCGATGCCCATCACGCCAGCCCAGGCAATTATTGGGATCTCGGCGATGTGGATATTGTGCGGCGCTGTGCGTATGTCGGAGAGGCTGACCGCCGCGACAGTCACGCCGACGAGGCCCTCCGCCAGCAGTAACATGCCACACATCCCCAACCCCACCGCGATCCCGCCAGCGAGCGCGACGATACTATCGACGAGGATGTACGCGCCGAGGGCCGCCGTCACCATGGTCATCGAGACATGTGATTGCAGGAGCACTATCAGGGCGATGGTTAGTGCGGCAACCCCGCGTACCACCGCTACCCACCACGCGTGTGTTAAGGCGATCATGGCTCATCCCTCTCCATGGGCTTTGATGAGCGCCGATCAAATTGGGAGCAGTTATCCGTACCAGGCGACCACTCTAGCGACCGCCTGGCTGGCATGCGGCGAGTGTGATCAAGTGCGTCATGCGTGTGGATGCAAGTGTAGGAGGAGTGGAGTATACGTGCATGGGCCAAAGGTTGCAACTCCTTGCGCGACAACAATACCCCTTTTGGCGCGCATGATCGCGTTATGGCTGAAGGTTCCTGACTGGCCGTCGCGCTTATGAAAATCAACGCTGTAATACGGATGCATCCTTTAGCGGATTTCAGGACACGATGGCATGATGCATGCTAAGGGGGGATGCGGGATAAGGGAGTACAAGAACGCGAGGAGTGTGCATTGTGATGTAAGGAAGGGCGAGCGCTATGGTCACCAATGCTATGGTCGCCGACGATGCTGTAACAATCGTGCAGCAAGATCCCATTCAACTCGTTCAAGCAAAAGTGCCGCTCGACTCGGCCGCGGATACGTTCGCCACCCGAGATGCCTGGGGCCGCATACCGATTGCCATCGTACCAACCAGACTGAGCCATATCCGCAATGACCATATGATTGCGGCGATTGCCATCGCGATCCTGGCGGTGCTGGCACAGACGGCGCTCTCGACCTGGTGGATTGTGCCGCTGATTATCCCACTCGCCCTCGCGCTCATCATCTACGCGCTCTGGAGCGCCTTCTTCGTATCCATCCCTGAAGGCGCAAGCGGACTCCTTAGCTGGGGTGGCAGATACCTGCGCACCATCAATAGTGGCATGCACATGGTGCCACCGTGGGTGGTTGTCTCGCACCTGGTGACACTGCGCGAGATCCCCTTCGACATCCCGGTGGTCGAGGCCCAGACCAAAGACAATGTGCGTGTGACCGTCACCTCACTCTGCACCTTCGCGATAAACGATCCCTATCGTTTCGTCTTCGCGATCCCCGCCGACGATTTCAGCCAGGTGTTGCACGCCTCCTGCCAGGAGGAGTTGCGCGGTGTGATCCGCCAGGTTCGCGCTGAAGAGGTCGTTGACCTCGTGCGGGCAGAGCGGGAAAACCTTGCCGATGCCATCAGTGCGGATGTGGCGCAGTATGGCATTGAGATCATGAAGATGAAAGTGACCTATGTCCGGCTCCCGGAAGAGTTCCTCCGGCTGCAGGAGCAGCGGCAACTGGCATTGTGGCAGCGCGAGGAGCAAGCCGATTCGCATGCGCTCGCGCGGAAGCAACAGGAGCATACGCACCTGCTTGCGCACCAGGAACTGAACGCGCGCCTCGACCGCGACCGCGATGCGCTCCAGTTGAAGATCCAGCAGGCCGAGGCCCTCAAGCAGGTCTCGAAGCTGGAGGCGGAAGCTGAGGAACTGCGGATGGCCAAGCTCGATGATCGTCTGCGCTCCTTCCCGCGCGCCGCGAAGTATGACCAGGAGATCGAGCGTCGCCGCGCGTCCACTGTTCCGCCAGCGCCCGTGAGCAACAGCCATCCAAGGGTTCAGGGCGCCAACGTCGGCTCCGACACCGATCCTGGCTCTGACGACATCGCTCATCCGTTCGTGGCGCAGAATTCGCTCCAGCATTCCGCGCTGCGTTCCTTGGGGGCTAGGAATATACCGGGGTAGCGGCCAGGGACGGACAAGCTCTAGCTGGCGGGTCAGCCAGAAAGGGATGCTGGATATGGAGAGACAGCGCCGCTACCTGGCGTGGTTATTCGCGCTCGTCGCCGCCATCTCGCTGCTGTTTGCCGGGATACGGGGCGCGCAGGTCGCGCTGGACGCCTTGAGGCAGCTCATGCTCTTCAAGGTGACGCCATTCGCGACGGAGATGCGTGATACGCTGGTGCTGGCAGGGATCGCCCTTCTGGCTGGAACATGCGCCATTCTCATCGCCCCGCGGCGCGTCACTATTGTCTACCGGATCATCTCCGATAAGCACGAGAAGGGGATTGCGGTCCGTGATGTGCAGCCGAGCCTATCCAATGTACGTTTCATGCGGATTGACGCTCGCACGCACGCGCATGGGGAGAAGGCCGTGTTCCACGACCACGGCGCCAGCGGGAAGCGCCCGGCATAAGGACATCGCGAGCAGCGCTCAGGCGGCGTCAGTCTTTGGCAGAAGCCGCATAAGCCACTCCGGCCTGCTCGCCAGATAGGCTCCCAGCGCCACGACCAGGCCGATAAACAAGCCAACGACGAGCGTTCCTTGCAGGTTTGCCTGCACCAGCCCCGCCAGCGCCGCCGTGATCTCGTGCGCTGGGCTTGCCGTCACTGCGGCGGGGATGTTGCCCAATACGATCTGCGCCACCAGCATCGCCACGAGGAAGAGCGCCGCCGTCACGCCTCCCAGCAGCAGCAGCGTTCGCCATCGGTTCGCCGCGAGCCAGAGCGCCAGTATCGCCAGTACGAGTGTCACGAGAGGCAGGATGACTTGCAGCGCGTCCAGAATGGAGACGATGCGCTGCGCCGTTCTGAGAGTATCGCTCTGAAACAGGGTGATGAGGCCAAAATCAGGGGCAAGTTGGACGCCCAGCGCTTGCGCAAGCTCCTGCCGCGCCTGTGCTGGGGTCTGAGCGGCAGAGAGGTCGGGAATCGTTACGCCGAATGGGATGATGCCGGGCGCCGCCTGCTGCAGACGGCTCAGCATCGCGGCGAGTATTGGCAGCAGGTCTAACGTCACCGTGCCATTCGCCGTGCCGATTGTGGAGGTCTGGCCCCGCAGCAACGCGACCAGCCCGGCGTGACCCCGGCGCACCTGGGCCTGCCAGAGCGCCTGCCCCTGGTCGCTGTTGAGGAAATCCGCCGTGCGTGTCTGGACGAAGTCGTGGACGATGCGCTCCAGTGGGCCAGTGAGAAACCGACCGTCAATCGGCAGCGCGTTGGCCGTCCGGTTCTGGATGTCGAGCGCGGTGACGACCTGATCGGCGACATACTGGCTGACGCTGTTGATGACCTGCGGATCGCTCCCGAGTGGCGCGACCAATGCCACGAAGTGATCCGTGTTCAGCATGGTCGATTCGACCCAGATCACCAGCGTGCTCGCCAGCACGCCGCTGCATGTCAGGATAACCAGTATGACCAATAGCCACGTGGGCAATGTGCGACGACTGGCGCGGGGCGTGGGTGTAGGCGCCGCCTGACGTTCCGGCTGATGCTCGCTCGCACTGGCCATGCCCCACCTCCGGCGACGAGCCAGCAAAACGTCAGGCGCTCGCGGTGATTGCAGTTCTCGCGATTACCGCTGTACGGCCGGATCCGTCCCGGCTGTGGGTGTCGACGGGAGCGCTACGTTGGGCGCATAGGCGCTTGTGCGCTCGGGCCAGTTCGGCTCCAGATTGTATCGCTCGGGGAGGAGTATCTGAACCGCAGCGCCCGCTGCGGCAATCAACAGGAAAACCAGTCCCCAGAACCACGAATCGCGGAGAAACGCGCCGACGACACCCCATTGTAGCGCTGCCAGCGGGATGCGGCCAATCGTCAGCAAAATCCCCGTCAGGATCATGCTTGCTCCGAGCAGCGCGGTGAGCGCGATAACGAATAACTGTGGCACATTCAGCAGAACGACCAGAATGCAAAGCCCCAGCGCCACGACAAGTCCGACGATGAAGAGTACGAAGCCCGACGTGACGCCCAACCCCGACAGGAATCCGGTGACGAGTTCGTAGGCAAAGGCCCCGGCCAGCACGACGACTGCCCCATAGTAGAAGAAGTAGGCGATCACCGCGCAGAAGATGCCGACGACGAAGCCGAACACCCAGCCGCTGATGGTTGCCAGGAAGCCCCCGCCGAACAGCTCCTGAATTGCCTGGGCGGTTACCACAAATCCGCCGAAGAAGCCGATGATTGGTAGCACCAGGACGAAGACCCGGAAGCCAGCGAAGCAGAGCGCCAGCCCAATGAGGATCTGTAGCAGAGACGCAAAGATGATCTGGAAGAACATACCTCTCACCCTCCATCTATGGCACATGCCGTCCGCGCATCTGGTAATCAGCGGGCGGACGGCTCTCTTGTGGCTCCGCTAGAAGCCGCGCTAGAAGAGCGCGCCGCCAGTGAGCTGATTGACGATCGTTTTCATGCGATTCGAGGAGATAGCGAAACCGATGCCATTGGCGGCAACCCCGGTCGAAGGCTCTACCGCTGCGAGGGTCGGGATGCCGACAAGCTGCCCTTGCAGGTTGACCAGCGCCCCACCACTATTGCCAGGGTTGATCGGCGCGCTCGTCTGGATCATGCCAGTGATCGTGAATCGCTGGTTATCCACCACCTCGGTCGCGGAACGATTGAGCGCGCTGATGATGCCGGATGTGGCCGATTGCTCGAGTCCCAGTGGGCTGCCCACGGCAAGGGCAAACTCGCCGACCACCACCTTGCTGGAATCGCCAACTGCTATCGGCTTGAGGTCGGTCGCATTGACTTTCAGCACCGCCAGGTCTTCGGAGGGCGCCTCGCCGATCAGCGTGGCGGGAATCTGCTGGCCATTTGCCAGCAGCACTGTATAGGTAGAGAGGCCGTGAACGACGTGGCTATTCGTCACGATGTAGCCATCCGAGGTCAGAATCTCGCCTGACCCGATGCTTCCGCCCGTGAGGCCGCCGCGCCCCTGTATCTGCACGACCGATGGATCGACGTTATGGATGACGTTGATGGTGGTCGCCTCGATGTCCGTACCGGAGGGCGCCGATGAGGTAGACGACGTGCCATTAGTCCTCCCAGCTAACGTCCCCGCCCCAAAGATGAGACCGAAAAGCACAGCCGCGCCGAGGGCAATCCAGAGCGGTCGCCAGGAATGGCCTTGTCTCGTCTGTTGCGCGGTCGGTGGTGGCGCGGATGGCGCAATCGATGGCGTGGCTTGTGGTGCGACAGGTGGCGTGGCTGGAGAGGTTGCGCCATTCACTGGCATACTGGTAGAAACCGGCGAATTAGGTACGTTGAAGGCGCGTGGATCCCTGGAATTGTCTTGCATATAGTGGCTCCTGGTTGGGACGTTCTGCAGCCCCTTCAGCATTGCCTTACAGCGCGGACTCCAGAAAGCCCTGTTTTAATGGAAGTCTGCCGCTCCACATGAAGTACCCGGACGCCTCACACATGATGGAGTATCAGGTATGAGGCGTCGGGCAGATACGCAGACATCGCTGGTCACAAGTGTACGAGTTGGCAGCGCCTGTTTCACCACCTGTCGGGTGAGTCCAAACGACGTGTTTTGTAGCTGTCCAAAGCTACGACACGCGCCTATCCCGAAGGGGAGCATCGGCTTGCCATGTTGCGTCGCCGATGTGCCATGTCGGGCGCTCTGGGCCATCCATCGGTGCGCCAACTCACCCTGGAGGGAGATAGCCGCTCACCTTGATGTCTCACCCAGGGTGTGAAGCTCATAGGCAAGGCGCATGCCTATACTTGGTTTATGCTGGCTGGATTCTGGGGGATTTTCGGCGTCGAGTCAGCGGCTTTCAATGCTGGATTATTGATCCATGGTGTTGACAGAACCATTCTGTATGCTTTGCCCGAAGGAGAAGAAACGACATGAGCGATCTGGTTGCCATCACATACCCAGATATCAATCAGGCACAGAAAACACTCGATACGCTGAAGCGCATGGTGGTTGAGCATCTGCTTGAGCTAGACGATGCCGTCTATGTCACCAAGGATAGTAACGGCGCGGTGGATATGCATCAGATGATTAACCTGCCCGCGGCGGGCGCGGCGACTGGCGGCGCGACCGGCGCCCTCTGGGGAACGCTGATCGGCCTGCTCTTCCTCTCGCCACTCGCGGGGGCTGCCATTGGGGCAGCGGTTGGCGCGGGCACGGGCGCCATCGCGGGAAAGATGAGCGACTATGGTATTGACGATAACTTTGTCCAAGACCTGAGCGCCCATATGCCGCCGAATAGCTCGGCCATCTTCGTCCTGGTGCGCAATGTGACGGTGGATAAGGTGATCCCAGAGATCAGCAAATATGGCGGCACGGTCATGCGTACCTCGCTCTCGGACGATGCGGAACAACGCCTTCAGGCAGCGCTCGCGCAACGATCAACCGCTGGGGCGTCGGCCGCCGCAACTCCACCGACAACCACTGACACGCCATCGCAGCCAGCGTAGGCTGGTTAGAAGACAAACAGTCTGAGAAAAGTCTGAGAAAAGCCGGAGGCATCGTGCCATAGATGCCTCTTGCGGAACATAAGCAGGCGCGCGAGAGCTACGCGCGCCTCGCCAGATGATTGCGAGGCCTGAGATGGGACTTGGCCCGGTCGAATATGTCATGATTGAGTTTCCAGGCGCTACCGAGATTGGCGACATCGAGCCAGCGCTTCAGGAACTGGTGTCCTCAGGGACTGTCCGCATTATCGACCTGATGTTTATCAAGAAAGATGCGGAGGGGCACATCCAGGCGCTGGAGGTTGACCAACTCGACAGCGTGAGCGCTCACCGGTATGAGGAGCTGGACGCCGAGGTCGACGACCTGGTGAATATGGAAGATATCGAAATCGCTGCGGCGGAACTATTGCCTGATAGCATCGCGGTGGTGCTGGTCTGGGAGGATGCCTGGGCCAAACGGTTCGGGGAGACCATGCGGGCCGCGGGCGGGCGTGTGGTGGAAATCGAGCGGATTCCTAGCGAGGTGGTCGAAGCGGCTATGAGGGCAAGCGTGGGAGCGGATGCGTAGAGCCTGAACTGCGGTAGAGAGGACGAACCCGATTATGATGCGACGAGGTGGAGCACTGGGACGGCGCGGCCCTGGCCTGCTTGGAACGATGGCGCGAACCGCGGTGATCGCGGGGACGGCCACGGCGGTCTCCAAAGGGGTGAGTGGTTCAATGAATCAACGCGCCGCACAACAACAGACGGCGCAGCAACAGCAACAGCAGGCGGCATTTGACGCGGGCTACCAGCAGGCGCAGACGCAAGAACAGGCGCAACAACAGCAACAGCAACAGCAGCAGATGCAGGCGGCTCAGGCTCAGGCTGGGGCGCCACAGGCCGCTAGCCCGGCCTCGACTACCGATGCCATGATCGCGCAATTGCAACAACTGGCCGAGCTACAGAAGCTGGGGATTCTGACGCCAGACGAATTCGCCCAGCAGAAGGCGAGGGTTTTAGGCGGCGCGAACTAAAAGTATCCAGATGATACTGATTTGGGATAAGGTGTTGTGCTATTACAACGCCGTAGCATGACGCAGGTTTACAAAATAGGAGGGGCACGCCAGGAGGCAGGCGACTGAAGTCGCGCCTGAAGGGCCTGCCTGCTGCGCCTGCTGCGCACGCTCCGCCACAAAACCCGCCTGCGCGGGTTGCAGAGACGCACTCCCAACGCGTGTCGCGCGCGTGTCGCGCCGGGCAGCGTCTGGCTCTGGGGAGTCCGCGACGGCGGACTTGGTGGCCGCAGGCCCTTCAGGCGCGGTTTGAACCGCCCGCGCCCCTCCGCGCATGGCCCTCGTACTTTCTAAAACCACATCAGGCTGCGGCGAATGGGGCGGAGCGGCGGGAAATTCGCCGTAGCGTTCACGCTACGGCCTGCCTCGCCCGCCACGACGTGTGGGGTTCGGACGAAAAAGTGAACGTTCATTACGCTACGGCCAGCATCCTCAAACACCAACCCCAGATGTGGATACTGCGAAAAGCGGGGGCGTGATAGTCTGTCATAATGGCTATCATACCCCCGCTCGGTGATTCGGGCTTTCTAGTTCGCGGCAAGCGGGACGGTGAACCAGAAGGTCGAGCCTTCGCCGGGCACGCTCTCGACGCCAACTTTTCCTCCCATCTGTTCGACCAGCTGGCGACAGATGAACAGGCCGAGGCCAAGTCCCTCGGCGCTAAATTTGCTGGACCCGCTGGCGCGGTAAAAGCGCTCCCACACACGGGGCTGATGCTCCAGGGCGATACCGACACCATGATCGCAGACAGCCACCCGCGCCTCGCCGTCGCCGCGCTCCAGCCGCACCTCGACCGGCTGGACATTTGGTGAATACCTCAGCGCATTGGAGAGATAGTTGCCGACCACCTGCGCGATGCGATCCGCATCGGCCACGACGGGAATGGCCTCCGTGGGTGATTCCAGATGGATGATTCGTCTGCGCCACACCAGCCGCTGGCCAGCGACCGTATCATGCAGGATCTCGCTGAGGTCGCAGCGCGACGTATGTGTCTCGGCGATGCCGACGCGAATGCGCGTGATATCGGCAAGATCGGAGAGCAGGCGCTCTGCCATGTTGGTATTGCGGTCGACGAGCGCGAGAGCCGCCGTGGCGCGCGCCACATGCATCGAGGTAGAGTCGGAGGCCATGCGGCTATCCTCCACCCGCTTCAGCTGGCGCTGCGCGATCTGTGTGCCCAGTTTCATGGTTGTGAGTGGCCCGCGAAGCTCATGGACGATCTGCATGAGCGCCGCTTCGGTGTTTTCGCTATCCTGGCGCAGTTGTCCCACCGTGTTCGCCCATGCCTCGCGCTCATACATCAGTCGCCCATGATCGAGCGCCAGCGCGACCAGTTGCGCCAGCGCGCGTGTCCGCAAGAGAACATCCGGCATGACACGCTTACCAAATCGAAACTCGACGATCAACGCGCCCAGCCGTCGCTCGCTGACCAAGAGCGGCAGCACGAGCCGGACGATTCTGCGTGTGGTGGAGTCGGGAGAGGCAGGATCATGGGTATCACCTTCCTCCCGAACCGCGTGCAGTCCCGTCGAACGAGAGATGGATTCGTTGCCTGCCTCGATTTCGGGGATGTCGGCGCATATCTGATCCCACCAGGCGGATGCGCGGCCCGGCGCAACGCCAGCCGTAGCGATCAAGCGTGGCCGCCTGGCGCGCGCTGACCTCAAAACGATCCCCACCGTCTCGCTATAGAGGGTATAGCGAACCAGATTGGCAAGCCATGTTGCGAGGCCAGTCTCGTCACGCCAATCGTCGGCGCCAACCAGTGTTGTCTGGCGAGCATCGGTGGGCACGGCAAAACTTACCGTTCCATGTGCCCATCGTCCCTGGTCTCTTCTCGCATGCATACCACACCTCCCGGGGTTCATTAGTTGAGGGTTCGTTCAGCGCGCACTGTCTGCGGTAAACGCGCGCGGGAGACGCATCACGGCGCTCAATGAGGATGCGCCCGACGGTTTCTCCTGCTGTGCAGCCAGGGCCTGTCGCTCCAGCGTGTGTAACGTCAACTGAAGGGAGGCTCCTGCCGCACTGCTCACTCTAAAACGAGAATCCCTGCGCCGCATGCAACAAAGGTTGCAAAAATGAAGTGGCAAGTTTTGTGAGAATACCCCTTATGGTGATGCGGTTTTGTATGATAAAGTACAGATTGCAGCCTATTCGTCGTAGGAAAACAGCCTGTTTGTATGTGTTAACAGGATCAACATACAACCATCTTAACAACTTGCTTCCTGTATCTGTGCATCGCGCTCTCAGGCCAGAAGATAGCAAATGGTATACATGGGGAAATGCTCGACAGGCGGGTGTGATCGCACAAGGCGTTGTAGGGGTGTAGGTGTGTAGGTGTATGCAGGAGGAAGACTGTGTATCAAGCGCCGCGAAGGTGTAGCTGATAGTTGCGGCCTGCGTGCGTTTGACGTTCCCCGATAACAGCGCGATAACAGCGTGGCATATCTGGCGTATCTGGCATCTTTGGCATCTTTGGCATCTTTAGCAAGAGTCAGGGGCGGTGCGGGCGGACGTGCGTCTGGGTATTGGCGATCCCGCGAGGCCGAGCGGAGGGATCATTTGGTGTGCGAGAGCGGCTTCATCGAACGCTTGCGGTTGGAAGAGGCTCACACACGCGCTCAAATGAGTTCGGTACGCGGAACAGGGATCATCGCGACAGTGCCCCACCACGAAAGAGGCGAACGATGGTGAGAATCCTGGTGGCGGAAGACCATGAAGTCATGCGGCGCGGTCTGCGTGATCTGCTCCTGGAGCACCAGGGATGGGAGGTGTGCGGGGAGGCGCGCAATGGGCGTGATGCGCTCGATCTCGCCGTCCAGTTACGCCCCGACGTCGCCGTCGTGGATATCTCCATGCCAATACTCAGCGGCCTGGAGGCTACACGCCACATTCGCCAGCAATCTCCTGATACGGAGGTGCTCATTTTTACCCAGTACGAGAGCGGCCAGTACGTTCAAGAGGCGTTGCGTGTCGGCGCACAGGGATATATCCTCAAGTCCGACGCGGCGCTACACCTGACCGAAGCGGTAGAGGCGCTGGCCAGACACGAGCCGTTCTTCTCGCCGGGCATCTCGAAAACGATCCTGAATACGTTCCTGAACTCGGAAGAGCAGAAGCGTGATGAGGTTGCGTTATCCACGCTCACGACGCGCGAGCGTGAGGTGATGCTGATGCTCGCCTCGGGTAAAAGGAATCGTGATGTGGCCGATGAGCTGTACATTGCCCCAGGTACTGTCATCACGTATCGTGCTAAAATCATGAAAAAGCTGGGGGTGTCTTCCATTGCCGGGGTGATCCTCTTTGCCGCGCGGAACAACCTCATCGTATTCCAACGATAGGCAATGTACGCGATATGGCGTAGAAACCATGTGAAACGGGCATCTTTGCATACAGTGATTATCGACATAAAATACTACAAAAGCTGTATACAAAGTCCCATCGACTGGTGCTATAGTACTGGTGTGCTCAAAACGCACCGATACCTTTGTGCAAGGGCATCGTCGCTCCTCCGTCGAATGGCTAATGTACCTGATACTACAGTGTGTCATACGACAATGCGTCCAATGCCTTAGTCCTACCAGTTAACCCCCTCTCAGGGCGCAGTTCTGTGCGTTCACGTACCATCTTCAGGTACCCCTGGGAGAGATGCACAGGTCCTTGCAAAGTGTCCTGGATCTGCCACACCGCGTGGCAAACGTAGCACAAGAGCCTGGAGAGTTCTTCCCGATCTTCCTTGTGACAGGACGGATCCCAACAATTACCAGGAACTGGGATGGAAGACGGGATAGGATATAAGCGGTGATTGCCTCGCTGCCCGTACGGCAAAGAGATGCTGAGGGATGTGGTAATGCATCCCTGAACATTGGCGAGGCGCTCATTGTGGCGGCATGGCGCACGTCGTTGCACCCCGGCAAGCCGACGTGGCGGAGCCGACACTGCCGCGATGCTAGTGCGGCGCTTCACGAGCGCCCTAGCTGCTGACTCTCCTCTCAGGAATCTCCGCATTACCCAAGGGAGGAGACGATCCATGGGTATCCCTCTCGTCACAGTTCGGCATGGGCTTGTGAGCGTGTCGATGGACATTGGCTCCGCTGAATGGTTCACCTTGCTCGATAGGATCGACATTTTTGCCGTTGAGGCACACGATATCTCGTTCCTCGTGCGACGCATGCATGATGGAGCGTTCGCGCTCTGGCTGGCCTTTTGCTCGATTGACAATGACCCACGCTGTGTTGTGGTGGGTTCGGCGTCGGAACTCACGCGAGAGCGGCTGCTGACGGCAGCGCACCAGCTCGCGAATTGGGATACGGTCACTCCCGAATTTCAGGTAGAGCTGGAGCGAGAAAGCGCGCCTATGCCGCAGCTGTCTGTCACCAGCCCGGATCTCCTCGTGACCAAGTTAGAGATGCCTACCGTCACCAGCAGGACGCTGGTTCGCACACAAGCCATTGACCGCATGGCGCGCGCGCTGGATTATCCTCTCACCGTCGTCAACTCGCCTTCTGGCTATGGCAAGACGACCCTCGTGGCAGCATGGGCGAGCGAGACCCCTGCGCGGGTGGCTTGGTTGCTGCTGGATGAGAACGACAACGACCCGGTGCGCTTCTCCACCCATCTGCTCGCCGCTCTCGACCGGGTTGTCCCTGGTCTGCTTACCGCGGTACTACCCTATGTGCAGAACGCGCAGACGCATCTCTCTGATGGATCGCTCATCTCCCGGCTCATTAATTCACTGACCTCGACTGATGGTCACATTGCCCTCGTGCTCGATGGGTACCATACGATCAGTCAAGACAATGCGGTGATCCAGAACGCGATGAACTACTTCATCGAAAACCTGCCACCCCACGTCCATGTCATCGTCCTGACTCGTACCAGCGTCCCCTTGCGCCTCCCATGGTTGCGCGTTGCCGGGCGGCTGTTTGAATTGCGCATTGATGACCTGCGCTTCACGGAAGACGAAGCGCGCGTATTTCTGGAGCGACGGACAGGCTCGGACGTAGCGCCTGAGGTCAGCGCGCGCATTCACCGACGCACTGAGGGCTGGGTGGCTGGGCTGCAGCTTGCCGCGTTCGCGCTCGAAGATTCGCGCACTCCCGCGGAAAATGTGGCAGACCTCCTGAGTGAGAATCGCAATGTCGTCGATTTCATCGCGGAGGAGGTGCTCACGCGACTGCCGCATGCGGTCAGCGAGAATGTCTTGTGGATGGCCGCACTGGACCGGTTCAACGTGGCGCTCTGCGACGCGCTGCCAGGGATCGTGGACAGCCAGACGACGCTGGAGACCCTCGAGCGCGAAAACGCATTCCTCGTCCCGGTCGATGACCCCTCCGGCTGGTACAGGTTCCATAGACTCTTCCGGGAGGTGCTCTGGAAGCGGCTTCAACGGACGCACAAAGAAGAGTTGGCCGAGATGCATCGCCAGGTGAGCGCCTGGTATGAAGCCCATGGCATGACGCGCGATGCGGTTCACTATGCGTTGCATGCGAGCGATGAGCACGCGGTTCTGCGCATCGTTCGTGAACTTGCCAATCGTGTCTTCGAGAGCGGATCCTCCCCGTCCGACCTCCGGGCACTGGCGCAATGCCTTGATCTTCTGCCCGCGGACATGATACAGAAGCATCCGCAGCTCTGTCTGATTGAAGCGCAGATGTTCGTACAATCAGGCGATCTCGACGAGGCCGAACTGTGGCTGGAAGCCGCCGATACGCATATCTCTCAGGATATGACAGTGGATGGCGAGACAGCTGCATCAGGCGACCATATGCGTATGCGGGACGAGATCATGCAGGTTCGGGGCATCATCGCGCGACTGCGCAAGGGAAGCCCTCCCGCCGATGGCTGGCAGTCAGCCCTGATGCACGCGCCGCACGCATCGCATTCATCGCATGCGTGGGAGCCTCAAGCCGCCATGTTGTCCACACTGTCCATATCGTCCGTATCGTCCGTGCCACCGCGCGCGCAACGCATGCCCCAGCGTACCGATGCGCACCATTCCTCCACCGTTCCTGGACCTCTGGTCATTTACGAGCGAGTCACCGCGCGCGAAAAGGAGGTTCTGGTGCTGCTCGCCAAAGGCGAACCCAATCAGGTGATCGCTGACGATCTCACCATCGCCGTCGCGACGGTCAAGCGCCATCTGAGCAACCTCTACCGCAAGTTACAGGTGGATAACCGGACTCAGGCGGTGTGGCGAGCCTGGACCCTTGGCCTGCTCGACGACCTTCCTGCCGATGGCGCGGATACATTGGCGCCTCATAGCGACCGGACTAAGCCGGACGAGCGCGGTGCGGGTATGAGTATGCCTCGGTGGAATAACTTCCCCAACAGCAATGGCAACGGCAATCTTCCCCCTGGCATCACGCCGGGATAGCCTGGGCGCCGCCCGCTGGCTATCCCGGTTGGCGCGGAATCTCTCGCAGCGTTTCTCGCATCGCCAGGCTGAGCCAATGGCAGGCTCCGTACGTCAGGTCACGAGCATGAGTCATACCAATTCCGGCTGGGTTGTTGTATGTGGGGAGCGTGCCGGAAGCCCAATGTAGTTTTAGAAAGCACCAGGGACACGGGCTGGGCAGCGCGGGCGGTTCAAACCGCGCCTGTGGGGCCTGCGGCCACCAAGTCCGCCGTCGCGGACTCCCAGACCGTGTCCCAACGCGCTCCCCGTTGGCGAGCGGTTCTGGGCAACCCGCGCAGGCGGGTGTCGTGGCGGAGCAGGTGCAGCAGGCGGAGCAGGCGCAGCAGGCGAGGCGCAGCAGGCGAGGCCCTTCAGGCGCGACTTCAGTCGCCAGCCGCCGTGGCGGTCCGTCGTAATTAACGTGAGTTCGGGATAACTACAGGGTAACATGAACGGGCATCTCCTGCTCTTGGACGAGGGAGGGTTTCTTGGGTTGGCGGCAGTAGGCGACCAATCCGGCGAAGAGATGCACGAGGAAGTTGAGCGGGCTGCGGTGGCGGGTATGCTCAATCTGGCAGATGTTCTTGAGTTGGTCGTTGATGCTCTCAATGATCGCCCGTTTGCGGAGCAGGAGTTTGTCGGCCAGGGGCATGAGCACATGGCGCATATTTTTGCGCAGTTTGGTAATGAGGCGCAGGCGCTGAGTGAGCAAGAGCTGCTCAGCGAGCGCTGCTCAGCGAGCGCTGCTCAGCGAGCGCCGCCGAGATGTAGCCTTTGGTAGCCTTTGTCGGCGAAGAGGCGGCCGAAGAGGCGACCGAAGAGGCGGACCGAAGAGGCGGCCGAAGAGGCGATGCGTGCCACGCACCAAGCGTGGCACAGGCTGACGGTCATCGACGTTGCCGGGGGAAGACAAAACGCCAGCAGTTCGCCGCGGTCGTTGACCACCAGATGCAGTTTGAAGCCGAAGAACCAGCCCACCGAGGTCTTGCCCCGCCGGGCATCCACGCGAAAGACCCGATGCTGGTGGATGCGCGCCGGGTGACAGACCGCGAGGGCCGTCGAGTCAATGAAGCTGACACGAAGCTGACACCGGTGCAGGTTCCACATTGCGTGCGCAGGTAGACGGCGAGCGGAAGGAGGACTCGCGGCAGCAATTCGATGCAGCAATTCGATGCAGCGATTCGATGCAGCGATTGTAGCTCACGAGGTGCGGAAACTCCCGGCGCAGATGCACCTGCACATACTCAGTATAGAACGCTTTGTATAGAACGCTTTGAAGGTGCGGTAGCCCGACTGCTGCAAGAGGATCGCGATGGTCATAATTTCACTGGGATGCAGCCGGGTCGCGCGTCGACGACGGCGCGTCCCCGAGACGAGCAACTCGCGCTCCCACCACGGCTCAAAGACCTGCCAGAACGCATCCACGGAGCAGTACAAGGCGTCCAGGTCGAGTATACTCATGACATGCCTCCATTCAGGGACTGACGGGGTGTCGTAAACCGCATCATATCTCTGTTGAAGGCATTTCGCTTATCCCGAACTCACGTTATTTAGTAAAACGACATAAGGCCCCGGCGAATGGGGATGGAAATTCGCCGTAGCGTTCACGCTACGGCCTGCCTTCCGTATGACAACAGTCCAACCGGATGGAGTATCAGGAGGATAGCGCGACGATTTGCTCAGGCGCGGATGCTCATGTGGCTTTCTACAACTTTTGGCCCATGCGTCTGACGCGGTTGTATAGTCTCGTTAGGTTCTAGATGGTGTAGCGCGTAGCGTTGGATGGAGGTGAGCGCGAGAGTAGCGCATATCGCGATGGCGCAGTAGTAGGAGGTGAACCGTTTTGCGACTCCTGAATCGCATCACGTTCCATGAATCGTATCAGCACTATAGGAAGTCCGTTGCCCTTGCTATACGTCAAAAGATTCAGGGGATATCCCTGAGTCAGTTGCGTCGTTCCGCGAAAGACGTGGCGGCGAGCCATTCCATGCATGTTGCGGTGTTGGTCGCGGCCGCCTATTTGCTGGGCGCGCAGTTCGGCTTTTCGCTGCGTTTTCCCGCGTCCCCTCTCTCGGTGATCTGGCCGCCGAATGCTATTTTGCTCGCCGCGTTTCTGCTCACGCCCACCCAGTTGTGGTGGCCAATACTGCTGGCGGTCTTACCAGCGCATGTGATTGTGGAGTTCCCAAATGGCGTAGACTTCTCGACAATCATGGGGCTTTATGTGACCAATTGCGGGCAGGCATTGCTTGGCGCGGTTGGCATACGGTACGTGTTTAGCGAATCTGCTCGCCTGGACAGTCTGCGGCGCATTGCGGTGTTTGGCCTGTGCGCCGTTTTCGCCGCTCCATTTATCGTTTCTTTCCTGGATACCGCCGTCTCTATGCTCACCCATTGGGAAATGCGCAATCAGTTCGCATTGCACTGGGAAGAGCGATTTGTCTCGAACGCATTGACGACCCTCATCCTCTCACCAGTCATCCTGGTTATCGCGAATCGCTGGCGTGAGTGGTTACCACAGGCGACCCCGCGTCGCTGCCTGGAAGCCGCCGCACTGGCTATCTCCGTGATGGTGGTTGGGGTTCTTGTCTTTGGTACAGATGTCATCGCGATCTCAGGCCAGAGCGCCTTTTTGTTCCTGCCACTTCCGTTCCTCATCTGGGCAGCCGTGCGCTTTGGCGTTGGCGGAACCAGCATGGCTCTTCTTGGCTTCGTGCTGCTCTCGACTGGCTGGAATACGGAGGCGGCGCATGGGCCGTTCGTCGCGCCCACACCAGCCACCTCGGTTCTCGCGCTTCAGCTTTTTCTCATATCGCTCTCCGCGCCCATGCTGCTGCTTGCGGCGTTGATCGAAGAGCGTAACCGCACGGCCGCGGAGCTGCGTCGGAGCAAAGAGCAGTATCGCGATCTGGTCGAGACGCAAACGGAGCTTATCTGCCGCTATCGTCCCGATGGGACACTGACCTTCGTCAACGAGGCCTACTGCCGTTACTTCGGCGCCAAGCGTGAAGAGCTTCTTGGCCGCAAGTTCTTCGATCTGCTGCCAGTGGAGGCAAGCAAAAGATCCCAGACAGCGCTGGAACGCTTTGCGCGCAAACCCCTGGTAGTCAGCGACGAACATACCGTGGCGCTGTCTGATGGGACAATCGGCTGGCAGCACTGGACGGAGTATCCCATCTTTGATTCGGATAGCGACTTTGTGGAGGTTCAGGCGATTGGGCGCGATATCACCGAGCGCAAGCGCGCCGAACAGGAGGTGATGCGGCTGGCGGGGCATCTGCTGCGCGCGCAAGAGGATGAGCGACGACATATCGCGCGCGAGCTGCATGATGGGACGGCCCAGACGCTAACGGGCATAGAGTTTATTTTTGGGCGTCTGCACAAGGGGCTTCTCGATGAGTCCATGGATAGGGCAAAAGCCGTCCAGCTGGTGGCCGAGGGCTGCGAGCTGGCGTCCGACGCTGTGCAGGGGATTCGCTCGCTCTCGTATTTGCTGCATCCTCCTGAGCTGGAGCATATCGGCCTTGCGGAGGCGATTCAGGCATACGCGGATGGCTTCACCCGCCGCAGTGGCATCGCCGTCTCGGTGGATGCCCCACAGGGCTTCGCCCGTCTCAACCAGGATGCCGAGATCGCGCTCTTCCGTGTTGTGACGGAGTGCCTCACCAATGTGCTGCGACACTCAGGCAGCACGCACGCGCGCATACGCTTATTCGCCGGTCTGGGCTGCGCCGCGGTGTGGGTGCGAGATTTCGGCCAGGGGATGGAGCCGTCTGTCGCGCGCCCTGTGGATGGAGATTCCGGCGCGCTCAGTGTGGGCATTCCCGGTATGCGGCAGCGGATGCTGGAATTTGGTGGGCGGCTCAAAATCAGAACCGGGGCAGGTGGAACGAAGATCATTGCCATCCTTCCGGCGCGACAGACGCCAGCGAGTCGTGCGCTCGATCCCGATGCGCTCGATATTGGCGTGTCTCTGTCAGAAGCGGGTTAATCACATCAGTAATCACATCAGGACGACCAATTCCCGCACGTATGAAGGGCGAGGCCAGGCTCTTCCAGAGGGAGGATAGAACACTCCCCCTCCAGTCTCGCCCTGCGCATGGGGACATAGGGTGCGCCGCTGACTATAGTGCATCTATGCCCGCCATGTCAGCAGGCGCTACTCCGCCCGCTTCCCGATGAGCCTTATGAGCCGCGTCAATGGCTGGTGCAGGGCAGCGATTCTCCTACTCCTACGATCACGAGAAGATGGAATCTTTTCAGAACAGGAGACAAGACATGGCGGAAGCCACGAACCCAATGGACGCGAATGCCATGCGCGCGGCAAGTTCTCCGCCGATGGCGCAAGCGGCCCCTGTCGCAACGACTCGCCCCGGCCTGGTCACGTTCGCTGGCGTGATGCTGTTCATTCTCGGCGGATTTCAGTTGACGTGGGCGATTGTCGAGTTCGCGAATGCCGCCTGGCTCGCGGGCACGGTCTATGGCACCTTCAATGGATACCTCTGGCTGTGGGGCATTCTGGATCTGCTATTTGCGGCAATCTTGTTCTATGCTGGCTACGATATCCTTCGCGGCGGCACATTCGGACAGGTGTTTGGCGTGCTGATCGCCGGACTCAGCGCCATTCGATGGTTCTTTTACCTTCCGGCGGCGCCGTGGGTGGGGCTTGCGGTCATCGCGCTTGACATCCTCATCATCTACGGACTCGTTGCCCATGTGGACTATTTCCGCAGAAATTCTCCGGCCTAGTTTGGTATAGCTTGAGCCATAGCTTGGCCATAGCGCACCAGACAGGCAGGCGCTTCGGAATCACCCCGGATGCGGTGTAGACCGTATTCGGGGTATTTTTTACCCTCCGCCGCGCGCGCTCGCGTGTGATGAACGGCCAGTTTTTCCTATGGCTTGCTTGATCACAATGGTATCCTATCCGAAAGGGTGAGTTATCACCTCACCCCTGGGGCAGGTATCGCACGGAATCATCATAAGTAATCCTGGCCGACAAGACGGAGTGACGCAAATGCATTATCAGGTTGTGGCAAAATCTGGCGAGCCTTCTGGCGCCTGGGACTATTACCCCTATTGGGCGCCGGTCCGCGAAAAAGGCGCGGCGGAGCGACTCGCCAGCTATGCCGCTCAAAGCGGCTATGAGGCCGCCATTCTCCAGAGTGTGACACCCCAGATGCTTGAGTACGTCGCGATCAGGGTGGTGGAGCGGCAAGATACCGACCTGCTGCCTTCGCTGCGGTATCTACCAGGGGCGCCCGCGGCGCGCATGAACGGCAGACAGCAGCGTGCCGTCGAGACGACGTTTCGGCCATCGCCAGTGCTGGATCCCTACACAGACAGCACTGACAAGGCGGAGCTGGACGCCCGGCGCCTCGACGCGGAGCTTGGCCCAGGTGGCGATATTCTGCAGCAGCGAACAACCGTGCGCAGGCATCCATCGCTGCCGTTGCGTATGGATATCATCAGCGCCTGGCTGCGGCTCCGGGAAAAAGTCGTTATCGGGGCGGTTGGCGGAGACAATGATGGATTGGCGGAGGATGTGGAGGGCGACACACGCGACGCGCACGCCCCCTCCATATAGCCCGCATAGGCGCCGTATACACGCCGTTCAGGACGCGCTCATCCGCAGGGGAAGGGTACACCAGAAGGTTGCGCCATTGCCCGCTTCGCTCTCGACCCCTACCTCGCCGCCATGCTGCTCGACGATGAGCCGACTGATGTAGAGGCCAAGCCCCAATCCGGCATCACTCCCGCTCTGTGGCCTGGTATCAGGCGCCTGATAGAAGCGTTCCCAGATATGCGCCTGAACGCCGGGCGCCAATCCTGGCCCCTGATCGCGCACCGAGACATGCGCCATGCCTTCCCCGACGCGCAGATCCACCCAGATGGGCCTGGAGAGGGGGGAATACTTGCAGGCGTTATTCAGATAATTGGTGAGCACCTGCGCAAGCCGCACGGGATCGGCCAGGATGTAGATGTGGCGATGTCTGTCTAGATGCAGGCGTAGGCGTCGCGAGGGGTATAGCTGGCGGTGGTCTGCCACCTGCGCGCGTACCAGTGTGACGAGATCGCACCATTCGGGGTGGATCGCGAGTCGGCCAGTGCGCGCATGCGTCACTTCGAGCAAACTGTTCAGCAGGCTCCCCAGCTTAGTAGATGCCTGTTGCGCGGCGTCAAGAGACTTCCGGAGGGAAGCCGCGGCCGGGGCGGTCGCCTGCCCATCCTGGGGGATGATGGCGCTGAGTCTGCGCTCGGCGAGGTCGATCTGTCCGCTGATCACGGCCAGTGGCGTGCGGAATTCGTGGGCAGCTATCGCGATAAACAGTTCCATGTGGTGTAACGCCTCGCGTTCATCCCTGCCCAGTGTCTGCGCGGTGATGTCGAGGCGCTGAATCAGCGCGCCTGGCTGACCGTGCGCCAGCGGCGTGGCGGTCAACTGGAACCATCGCTGGCTGGCAGGCGCGGAGTGTGAGGGGTATGGATATTCCAGCATGAAGAGCGCCCGCTGTCCGGCCAGCACCTCGCGGATACCCTGATACGCCTGCTGGGCAG
This sequence comes from uncultured Chloroflexia bacterium, assembly GCA_963718915.1. Taxonomy (GTDB): domain Bacteria; phylum Chloroflexota; class Ktedonobacteria; order Ktedonobacterales; family JADMIN01; genus DAHUXT01. The sequence goes on from CAVRAI010000003.1 coordinate 710,220, forward strand.
TCTCTTCGTGCAGTCCGAAGGCGGGGCGACTCACGTCGAAATAGTTCAAGCCGAGACCACTCTCAGGAAACGAGGGGACGCCGTCTTGGGCGGCGAAACGTCGCCAGGCCTCGTTGACGGCTACGATGCCGCCGTCTCGGTCGAGAATCGCGGCCTGCCAGGGCAGCGCGGAGAGCAGGTCAGCCCCTCCCGCGCCGCGGTGCGGAGGCAGTGTTTTGAAGGCGGCCCTGATCTTGAAGCGATTTGTTGAATAGATGCGTTTGCTGTTGAGTAGCATCTGGCCCCCTCCTTACCCTTCGGGCAGACCCCAGGGGCGAACCTGAATGTTGCCCTGTACGCGGCCCGCGCCGATAGAGCTTCCGCTCACGATCCAGTCATGTATGCGCTCCATGCCAGACTCATGCCAGACTCATGTCAGGTCACGCCCAATCTACTTCACACATGCGGGATTTATACAAGACCCACGCCCTGGCGCGGAAGAAAAATGAGCCTGCATACATCCTTTCCTTGCCCCTGGCAGAGGGGACATATCGAAATTCGCCAACGAATCGAGAAGGGTTGCAACTTTCGGCGCATGCGCCCCATGTCGATGTGCTGCTACACTCCTCATCCTGGGGATAGCACGTCAAGATGGGAGGCTCTGGAGAGGCGGCGGCTTGATTCCTCGCCTGAGCCAGCCTTCACAAGACGGTGCGCCACATCAGCGACGGCGGAGAAGGAGGTTGCCAGATGACAGGACCCATGGGTGAACTTGGCCGTATGCGTCTGATGATAGTCGATGACCATGTGGTTTTGCGGCGTGGTGTCGTCGCCTCGCTGTCGGACTTTGAAGACATCGAGGTGGTAGCCGAGGCAAACAGTGGGGAAGATGCGCTGGTGTTGTGCCAGACGATTTCGGTGGATGTCGTGCTGATGGATCTGATGATGCCGCCAGGAATGAGCGGGGTGGAGGCCATTCAGGTGTTGCATGACACCTACCCTGATCTGCAGTTGATCGCCTTTACCAGCTATCGCGATGAGTCGCTGGTGGAGGAGGCGCTGCGAGCGGGAGCGATTAGCTATCTGCTGAAGGATGTATCGCCTGAGGATCTCGCCAAGGCAATTCGGCTGGCTGGCCAGGGTATGCCTGTTCTCGCGCCCGCAGCGACACAATCCCTGGTTCATGCGCTGGCGCAACGACATCCCAAGTTGGGGTATGATCTGACCGATCGTGAGCGGCAGGTGCTTGCCCTGCTGACTGAAGGCCTTTCCAACCACGATATTGCCGAGCGTCTGGTCATCACGCCTGCCACAGTGAAGTTCCACACGCGTAGCATTCGCCACAAACTTGGCACCACAAGCCGAACCGAGACCGCTATTCTCGCGTTACAGAACCATCTCATCCCGGTTGGATGAGCGGGAGCTGTTCGTCCGCATCAGCGCCTGCGACAAGGAGCCTGCGCCCTCGTGGCGCAGGCCTTTCAGTATGGCAGCGCATCACCGCTATAGCTGGGTTTGTACCTGTCCGCAAGGGGTGTCTGCAACTAGCCTCCAATACACGCCTTGCATCTGTGGTTCTCGCGCGATCTGTGAGATACACTTCCAAATCAATCAGTATTGAGGACAGGGATTTCTGCTGGGCTGTGTTCATCCTACACGCGACATCAGCCTCGTTTGTCCAGCCGCCACAGACCGAACTGCCCGTCACTGGATATCTCCAACCTCTGAATGGACGGGTGAGGTTCACCGGACTCAACGGCTATTGGATACGTCGCCTGAGTGCCTGCGTACAACAGAGTCGCCAGATGACTCAGGTAGGAGAAATCTGCATGGACACCAGCGCGCACAGCGATGCCGAGTATTGGGAGCAGGAGATTGGGCGTCTCCATGCACGCATCGATGATTTCGAGGCGCGTTTCGAGGCTGAGTATCATATCCTGCGTGGCATCGTCGATACGCAGATCGCGGAAATGCGGGCGATGGTGCGGAAGGTGGAGAGCGACGTCGCCGCTATCCGCCCAGACGCCTATGTGCAACAAGTCGCCGACCAGGTCGCGGAGCTGAAGCTCAAGGGTGATCAGGCCTACGAACTGCTCCAGACGCGGCTGGTCGCGGACGCCTCGCGGGATACTGATCTGCGTGACGTAGAGCCTCCGGCGTCATAGCCACTCACCCCGCGGCGAGGTCGATCCCACCCCTCGGGCGGGGGCGATGACTTGCTGTGGAAACGCCACCTGGGCACAGTGCTATGGCGAAGTGTCGCGACTATACTCTGCTCACGTGCGCCGGATACGGGAGATAACCGCGTGCAGGCCTGAATCTTGCGTGATGGGCGTGATGGGCGTGATGGGCGCGATGGGCGCGATGGGCGCGATGTGCGTGGTGATGTGCGCGATGTGCGAGTCGAGCACGTTGAGCGAGATGTCAGGGTAGAGGCAATCCGCAAGGCGTCACACTGGGTTGAACGTCGAGCAATTGAAGAGGAGAGGTGGAGATGGGTACGCTACGAATCATGTCTCGACGCGGCGATGATCGCGTGCAATGGGATACCAGTCGCGTGCTAGATGGTGAGATGGACGCAGTAGCGGCCGTCCGCGAAGCCGAACGCATCTTCGAGCAGCAGCGGGCGAAGGGGGCCACCGCGTTCAAAGTCACGAAGGGCCAGGCAGCCGTTCGTATCGATCAGTTCGACCCTGAGGCTGAGCAGATCATGATCGTCCCACGTGTGGTGGGAGGCTAGCGACCGTTCGCATCGATCGGTGCGCTCTGCGTATATACCCCTAAATCGAAAATGCCGCCGCTGGCTCAGCGCATCTCTACGTCTGCCCTCGAAGATTTGCCTGGGCCGGTAGCCCTGTCGCCCAGGCTGATTCTCTGGTTGATTCCGCTGAATACGACGCGCGGGCGGGTTCTACTGTGCAATCCAAAAAAACATGGCGTAGGGGAATGTATGGCGTCGGAGAATCGATACTCAGCTCGATGCCGGTCTCGATGCCGGGCAGGATACGACTGGGCGCCCCGTGGTTGATACCGGCATTGACGCTTCGCGTATCTTCCGCGGTGAGCGTCGGCTTCCGGTCACGCTGGCGCTGACGCTCCTGGTGGCCATGGCGCTGCCGTTTTTTTCGCCCGAGAAACTCAGTCTCGGCCCGAAGTGGCTGCTCGTGGTTTTGTTGGGGGTATTCCTGATCGCTACGCTGGTGGCTGGCCCCGACCTCGTGAAGCGCCGGGCGACAGTGCTGCGCGTGATGGCGTTTGGCGTCGTGGTGGTGCTCGTCTTGAAGGACAGTTGGAGCACCACCAATCTCCTCGTCGACCTCATCAAAGGTGGCCCAGAAACCAATAACCCGACCGTGCTCCTGATCACAGGGGGAGGGGTCTGGGTAGGCAATAACATCGTGTTCGCCATGCTCTATTGGGAACTCGATAGCGGCGGCCCGGTGGAACGCGCCCGCCGTACGGTGAAATATCCAGATTTCGCTTTCCCCGGCCAGCTGGCCCCAGACATTGTGCCTCCAGGCTGGAAGCCCGTTTTCATTGACTATTTGTATCTGGGCTTCACGAATGCGCTGGCGTTCAGCCCCACCGATGTCATGCCGCTTACGCACTGGGCGAAGCTCACAATGGCGCTCCAGTCGATCATTTCCGTAGCAATCCTCAGTCTGGTGGTCGCCAGGGCCGTCAATATCCTGACCTAGCTCGGTCCTGTTGCGGCAAGCTGGTTAGGCCTCTATGCCTGCGGACTGGCTGGTGGCAGATCACCATCCCCGCACAATGCGCAGGCCGCACTCACCCATAGGCCGGGTAGACAGCCCCCCGCTGGAGGGGCATACGACTAGTCACCGAGACCGCCCACGCGGTCGGCGTCTGAAACGGCGTCACGCGCTACGATGCAGCGGGGGCTACTGGCGCATACAAACACGGTAGCCGTCAGTTCGCATGTTCGTAATTCAGATACACAGCATGGGCTGGCTCAGGCCAGGAAAGGACCAACCAAGCGATGACGAAGCCATTCAAGGGGACGATCAACGTCGACATCCGCGACTCGCAGCCCGACTGGGAACCCTTCGAGCCGCCCAAAGCGTCGGAGAGAGCGCCGAATGTCCTCTACATCGTGCTGGATGATGTCGGGTTTTCTGCCATCGGTTGCTATGGCGGTCCGGTCGAGACGCCCAACATCGACCGCATCGCCAATAATGGCATCCGCTACACCCAGTTCCACACCACGGCGCTCTGCTCGCCGACCCGCTCATGCCTGCTGACCGGGCGCAACCACACCCGCAACAGCATGGCCTGTATCACCGAGGCGGCAATTGGCTTCCCCAACGCCAGCGGCACCATCCCGCCTGAAAATGGCATGCTCTCGGAGATTTTGGGCGAACAGGGCTGGAACACCTATATCGTTGGCAAGTGGCATCTCTGCCCGACCGATGAGATGAACCTCGCCTCCACCCGGCGCAACTGGCCCTCAGGCCGCGGCTTCGAGCGCTTCTATGGGTTTCTGGGCGCGGAGACGAACCAGTGGTATCCCGAACTGGTCTATGACAACCACCCAGTTGATCCGCCCATGACGCCGGAGGAGGGCTACCATTTCACCGAGGACGTCACCAACAAGGCAATCGAGTTCATCCAGGACGCCAAGGCGGTCGCTCCCGACAAGCCGTTCTTCCTCTACTATGCCCCCGGCGCCTGCCACGCGCCGCATCAGGCGCCGCGCGAATGGATCGATAAATACAAGGGCCGCTTCGACATGGGCTACGAGGCCATGCGGACACAAACCCTCGCCCGCCAGAAAGAACTGGGCCTCATCCCGCAGGATACAGAACTGCCCCCCATCAACCCGATTGGCACGCCGCAGACGCGCACCGGGCCAGACGGCAAGCCGTTCCCGGAGACCGATTACACGCGCCCGTGGGACTCGCTTTCAGCGGACGAGAAGCGGCTCTTCGCGCGGATGGCGGAAGTCTATGCCGGATTCCTCGCCCATGCCGACTATCACATCGGGCGGCTGCTCAGCTACCTGGAAGAGACCAACCAGTTGGAGAATACGCTGTTGATACTGGTCTCCGACAATGGCGCGAGTGGCGAGGGTGGGCCAAATGGCTCGGTGAACGAGAACAAACTGTTCAACGGTATTCCCGACGACATTGAAGCCAACCTGGCGATGCTGGATGACCTGGGCAGCCCGAAGACCTACAACCATTATCCCAATGGCTGGGCAATGGCGTTCAACACTCCCTTCAAGATGTGGAAGCGCTACGAGTTCAATGGCGGCACCAGCGATCCGTGTATCGTTTCCTGGCCAGCGGGCATCAAGGTGAAAGGCCAGATCCGCGAGCAGTATCACCATGCCATCGATCTGGTTCCCACGGTCCTCGACGTGCTGGGAGTGGAGGCGCCGACGACGATCAAGGGGCATACGCAGAGCCGTTTCGACGGCGTGAGTATGCGCTACAGCTTTGAGGATGCCAAGGCGCCGACCGCTCGGCCTACGCAGTTCTACAGCATGCTGGGTTCGCGGGGCATCTGGCATGACGGCTGGAAGGCGATCACCACGCACCCCACCATTAGCGGCTGGAGCCACTTCAACGAGGATACCTGGGAGCTTTACCATACCGATGTCGACCGCTCGGAGGTCCACAATCTGGCGGCAGAGCAACCGGATAAGCTGCGCCAGTTGATCGGCGCGTGGTTCGCGGAGGCGGGCGCAAATGGCGCCTTCCCGCTGGACGACCGCTCGGCGCTAGAGATCTTCAATACGCCGCGCCCACAACTCACCAAACCCCAGAACCGCTATCGCTACTATCCCGATACTGCTCTGGTGCCCGGTGTCCAGGCGGTCAATACGCGCAACCGCTCGTTCACCATCGGCGCCGTCGTGGACATTCCCGCCCCCGGCGCGCAGGGTGTGCTCTTCGCGTACGGGTCGCGCTTCGGTGGCCACGCGCTCTACGTCAAGGACAACCGGCTGCGCTATGTCAACAATTTCGTCGGCATCGAGGAGCAGAAGATCGTCGCCGATGTGGACCTGCCGACCGGCAACGACCTGATTCTCTCGGCGTCGTTCGACAAGGATGGCGAGGTGACGCCTGGGACGGCGACGGGGATACTCTCGCTCTACATCGGGGACAAAAAGGTTGGTGAGGGGCGGATTAAGACACAGCCCGGCGACTTCGGCCTGGGGACTGGGGTGACCATTGGCCGGAGTGCGCGGCAGGTGGCCGACGACTACCCCGGTCAGCGGCCCTGGCGGTTTACTGGAGGCACGCTCAAGATGGTCGCGGTCGATGTGAGCGGCGAGCCGTATGTGGACCTCGAGCGCGCAGCCGTCGCCATGATTGCGCGTGAATAGGCTTCACCAGCGCTCGAAAGCCTGAGTCAGCCGAAGTGATTGAAGGGAGCGGGAAGCAGTGGCGATACCTGAGATCGCCATGGCCGGGCCGCTCCCTCTTTCTGCGAGGCAACGACCTGGCGTGTGTGGGTAGCGTGTCTCGCCTGGCTACGCCGTAAGTCGTAACTCGCAAGAGGATCAGGATATGCCTGCCAACGACATCTTTCATCAGTTGAACGAATTCGTGGTTGCGGCGCTTATGTTCCTCATTCTCATCGGCGCTGGTGAGGTCGGATACCTCCTGGCTCGACGCCGACGCGCGGGCAGGAAAAACGAGACGGCTGCCGAAACCCACGAGCACCTGAATGAGATTCAGACGGCGATCTTTGCGGTGCTCGGACTCTTGCTCGCGTTCACATTCGCTATGGCTGTTTCACGCTTTGATGCGCGCAAGCAGGCGCTGGTGGACGAGACCGACGCGATTGGGACAGCCTACCTCCGCGTCCAGTTGCTCCCACCGGGGCAGCAGCCGGCGGCAGCGGCGGTCTTCCGCACCTATGTGGACGCCAGATTAAATTCGGCGCGTCCCTACTGGTATCTGGATGCGCGGCTGAAAAACGAGACGAACGAGCTACAGCAGCAATTGTGGACGCAAGGCACAGATGCTGCGAACCAGGATCCGCACGCAGTCACCACCAGCCTCTATATTCAGTCGCTGAATGACATGTTCGACGCCCAGAGCGCTCGGGATGCGTCCCGGCTGAACGAGCTTCCCACGAGCGCGATCTATCTGCTTCTCGTCATCTCTATTCTCTCAACGGGGGTGCTTGGATATCGGGCAGGGCTGGGAGGTAGACGGTCGATCGTTGGGGCGGTGCTTCTCGCGCTCGTCATCACGCTCGTCGTCGGGATCATTATCGACCTCGACCAGTCCTATCAGGGTCTTATTACGATCAGCCAGCAGGCCCTGATCCAGCTCAGACAGAGCATGGGGCCATAAGGGGCCATAATTCAGCTCAATTGCAAGTGTACGGTAGCGAGGTATGCGCATCCAATCCAGACAAACGCATGACCTAGCATGACCTATCCCAGAACAGGAGCGTCGCCATGAACAATGATCCCCATGCAAACGGCCACATACAACCACCATCGGTCTCGCCAGCCGAGACGACCAGAGCCAGCCAATCGGGCGACGACCGATTCGACACTACCGCGGCGTTGCTGCGTCTGCTCATGGGTGGCGCGCTCCTGGGGACGCGGGAGCTACGGGTGCGGCTGGAGCGATGGCAGCAGACCATCCCCAATCCCGCCTCGAGCCAGGCAGTGGCGCCACGAACCGCCTCCCCATCTGACCAGCTCCGTTACACACTCATGGGGATGATGTTTGAAACGGAGTCGCGCATGCGGCGGAGATTCTCCACCATGAGGAGGCGTTTCGCACGAGTCTCGCACGAGGCCAATACCTTCTATACAACCGTCATGTCGGACATGCGTTATACTCCGCTCGATCCGCTACGCGCGCGTTTCGAAGAAATGATCTACCGCGCGACGATGGCGGTGGATCGGTGGGCGGATCGGGGACGGATGGAGGAGCAACAAAGCCGCTCCATGGCGCAGGAGGCTGTGGTGAGCGTGATTGATGAACTGCTCGACTACATGGCGCGGAATCCTGAGGTTCGCCATTTGATCGAGCAGCAGGGTATGAGCATGGCTGAAACCGCCGTGGATGAGGTGCGCGAGCGGACGGCGACGGCGGATATGTGGATCGAGCGGATTGCGCGGAGCCTGCTCCACCGCCCGGCGAGCGAGAACCCCGCGCCATCGGCGTCATCGGCGTCATCGGCGTCATCGGTGGCTATCTCATCGCCAGGGACAACAAGCCCGGTAGCGACGACGGTGGAGACGGATACGTCCCTCACCCGGCGATCCAGGTGATACCGCTATGGACAGGATGACGATTCACAAGTCACACACACACACACACACACATGCGCACGCGGGCTTTATTAGCCGCGCCATTGCCTTTGTACTCGACATTGTCGTGATGAGCGTGGCCGTGCTGGCGGCTGTCGCGCTCTTGCAGGCGCTGCTGGGCTTCTTCACCCTGTATGGGTTGGTCGGGCAACGGGTTGTCCAGTCCAGCCCGTTCCGCGATATCGTCGTCGTGGTGATCGCGCTCATCGGCGTCGGAGTGGCCATTGGCTATCCGGTCTTCTTCTGGGTGTTGCTTGGCCAGACCCCAGGCAAGTTACTCATGGGCGTGCGCATCTCGCGGACGAACGGCCAACCGCTGACGGTCAGGCGCGCGCTGCTGCGCTACCTGGGGTACTGGCTCTCGGCGATACCGCTCGGCCTGGGGTTCTTCTGGGTGCTGGTGGACGATCACCGCCAGTGCTGGCACGATAAGCTCGCCGACACCGTTGTGATCTATGACTCGCGGTCGCCTGTCCCGCTCCCCTCAGCATCCGCGCCGCGCTCTGCTCTATAGTTGCGCGTCCTCCGATGCCTCCGGTAAGTCCGTCTGTGCCAGGCTCTGGAAATCTGCGACCGACATCCGAAGATAGACGGCGCTAGAATCGGCATCGTCCACATCTTCCATAGGGATGAAGTGCTGGTGTTTCAGGAGATGTCCAGAGGTTACCACGATACCGCGCAGTTTCCCCTCGTCCGTCACGCTCAACTCGTGGACATTGCCGACATGACTCCCGTCACCCGCCAGAACCTTGGTGCCTTTCGTGATCCCGAACTCGTTTTCAGAGAGGCTGCTTTGTTCCGTGACAACGCTGGAGGTCATATCGACATAGCCGATAAAGGGGCCACTGCCGGGGGACCACTCCTGCCCTACCGGGGTTGAACTCCCCAGGCCAGGTGTGGAGAGCGGCATCATACCACGGCTGGCGCCATCGTAATCCTCCATGCCCGGAGAGGCGCTATTGCTGACAAACTTCTCGACGAAGTACTGCGGAAGCTGGAGGAACTGCTCTTCGGCGATGGCCAGGTGGATCGTTTCATCGGCATCCACCCGCTCGACCTTGTCTACTGGCACAGTCAAATCGCTGCCCATCCACTGCGTATGCACCACGAACGAATCCAGCATCCCTTTGCTGGTATCCACAATCAGCTTGCTGACTTTGCCCGCCGTTTTCCCTTCCTGTGTCAGAACATGGGCGCCCAGCTCGATATGCATATCTGCCTCCTCAGCAATCGCTCTTCTGTCTCTGTCATTGTGTCCCCAGTGCAGCATAGAGGTGAGGATTGGCCGTTGTCGCCGCGCGCAGTGGGTGTTTACGGGGTTAGTCCAGCGCCTGCCTCAAGAGCGAGCGTAGACCTTGCCTTCGGGTGAGTAGTGGCTTTCGTGGCTGCTGCGTTTTGGCTCCAATGCGCTTGCCTGGCGACTCTTTCAACGCGAAATATAGCATGCGAGGGAGAATATCACCTTAATGACTGAGTAGAATCGTTGCTTTAAAGATGCTATACTTGCTCATCAGTCGGCAGGCAGCCATGCCGAACGATTCGATCAGGATCTCTTCGGGAGTATTCTGAACTTTGGCGCAACATCATCAAGGTATGTGGCGCGCCGCGCACTGTTGGCCAGCATGAGAAGAGGGTTATTGAGTTCGGCCATGGAAACAAAGTATCGTATCATTTCTACTCAGCAGGTTTCTTCCTACAGACAACAACTCACAGCACGCGGCATTCGAGTTACCATTGGGTTTCATGCGACCTCTCGGAGTAAAGTTGAATCTATTCTGGAGAATGGCTTTGCGCCAAGTCGCAATGGGTATGACTGGCTTGGTGATGGCGCATATTTCTGGGAAAATGATCTGGACCGCGCGGCACATTGGGCTAGGAGGCACTTCCGTTCGGAGCGTGCGGTCATAGGAGTATTGCTGCGTCTTACTGGCTGTATGGACCTTCAGACACAGCGCAATTACTGGTTGAAGACGCTTCAGGCTGAATACATCGAGATTCGGAACCTGCACAGGCGAAAAAGGATCAAATTGCCCAGGCAGACCCAGGGAGCGAATAGACTCGATTGCCTGGTTTTCAACAGTGCGATTGAACATATGGCGGAGCGAGGCATTCTTGTTCAATCAGTACGCGAGATGTTTATCGAGGGCAAACCAGCCTGGTGGCGATCCGCGATCCGTACACAATCACATATACAGGTGCCATTCGGGATGATAGCGTCATTGAGGCAGTCTGGATACTTGAGACACCAGAAGAATTCGCGGACGCTGATCGCATAGTATATGGGGATAGATGATGAAGACTGCCTCAGACAAAAGGCGTATCGCCTTAATTCCCTGTAGTTCCTGATTGCTGGAGCAACTTCCTCAAGACCGCATGCGCCTCCGCAAGTTGGCGTTTTCTTTCTTGCTCCATCCACTGACTTAGCCGGGAATCAGGCGAGCTGAAGCCATGGGGCAATTTCCCACGAAGATTCTTCTGGAAGTCTCGATCAAGTTTTTGGAGCGTCGCCGCTAAATCCTTGATTGCCGCAAGCCCCTCGAACAAGGAACCTCCCCACTGAGCCAAAGGCGCAGGTTCGTCATGAGCAACACATGCCACAAAACGGACACGAGCCTCTTCAAGCAACATAAAGGCTTGCTGGCTCTCACGAGACGCCGATATATACAGCATAACCTGTGGCGCGGACAACAGATCCGCGGCGTACTTGCTAATCGGGGGTTCCCCATTGGCGCCAGGAGCAGTTGGACCAGAAGCGTCTGTGGTCATCGCACGAGGATGAGGCGCATCATCATGCGCAGGGCCACCATCCTCTGCCGGACCTGTAAGCTCGGATGAATAATCGGGGTAGGTATTTACCGTAGTATTGGAGGCGACAGCGTGTATACGGCCATCTGATGGTTGAGAGGCCAAATGACCTCGGGTTCTTCGGGCCATTGTATATCTCCTTCACTGTTCCATCTTGACACAAGGGCGAGATGGTTCTAGTGTAGAGAACGCCTGTAGTACCTAACTACTATAGGTTAGCAGCTATTCATACACTATATTCAGTCGGCGCCGCATGAGACAGCAGGGCATTCGTGCAGACAAAGCGTGCCCCAAGTGTCTCACATTGTGTCAATGGCCCCAGATACCCTAAGGACGCCTCAGGTAAGGCAAACATTCCAGCGGATGCCTTGAAAGATCCTTCACGGCTGAGTAGAGCCGCAGAAGGAGATGCAAACACAAACATCTTGACACATTAGCACAAATGTACTGGCATTGCAAACCATACATCGCGTCAAGACTCCGATGCTATATCTAAAAGATCATTCGCTGGCAAGCACATCACGCAGCGCGGTGCGTTGCGGAGCCGGAAGCGCGGCAAGATAGTGCTCGCGCTCACGGGCGCACCACAGTCGTCGCGCTCGTTCCCAGCGCATCAGCTGAAGGTGTTGTATGCGCTGCCGCCAGTGTGGGCCGATGACCAGCAGGACGGCCAGCGCGGGAACCACGAAGGCGACCAGCAAGCCAATGCTCATGATGGCGAGCGCGGGCGTGAACCCTTGACCGGAGGGGCGGTAGAGGGCTGAGCCGACGCCGAAGAGCGCGGCCCCGGCCAGCGCGCAGACTGGCACGAAAACGCCGCGCCGCCGTTCCGCGGTTCGCACCTGGGCAGCGATATCCATGGGAACGGGTGGCCGCGGTGGTGAGAACGAGAGCAGATGTGGCTCAGGATACATCGGAGAGAGGTCTGGCCAGCCAAGTTCTGCCCAGGACATATCGGCAGCCTCCCTCCGCGTATCTTCCGGCATCAAGTCGTGCTGAGCTTTACCGATCCCTGCGGGCTTTTGCCTGAATGGTCTGGTAGATGGTAGCTACTAACCGTTCAGCGTCGTGGCGAGGATCGCCGCAAAGACGACCAGCGCCGCGCAGGTGAAGAACAACACGATGGCCGCCGGGAGCAACACGACGGCGACCGACTTGCCAGTCGATAACCGCTGGCTGGCGGCGATGGCAAAGACGGCCAGGACAATCTCGTAGATCCCCAGTACGATGGAAACGATGCCACCCAGCACGGGTAGAAGTCCCAGCAGGGCGGTGACAGCCTGGATGGGCACATAAAAGAGCGCCATCGCATACGACTGCTGCAGGAATGTGCCTGTACCGCCGAAGATTTTGGCCACCAGAAACAGGATGGCGACGCCGATGAAGAAGCCCAGTGGTACCCCGATGATCGTGAACCAGCTCGTTCCCGTAGGGATATGCACAGTCGTCGTCGTTCCGTTGCCCTGGGGAATTGTGAAGGTCTGGATGGTATACAGCGCGGCGATGGCTCCGGTGATCGCCGACAAGATCCCTAGTCCAATCAGGCTGATCCAGATGTCACTCCAGTTCGCCGTGGGCAGCTCCTGCGTGAAGGACGCGACGCCCGGCTTCGTAGTGACATTGATCCACTTTTGCCAGATATGGCTCATCCCGGCGGGGACAGGTTGGCCTAGCGGCGCCGCGTAGGCCGCGCCATACGCGCCTCCGGTCGCGCCGCCGTATGCGCCACCGGGCGGTGGAGGGTACGCTCCGGCGGGTCCTGCTGGCGGAGGTGTGCCGTATGTCCCGCCGTACGCCCCGGTGTAGGTTCCAGATGGCCCTGCTGGCGGAGGTGTGCCGTTTGGTTCGTCAGGGGGTCTGTACGCGCCGGGATTGGCAGGCTCCTGAGGATTACCGCTATAGCCAGCGCCTGGTGTATCCTGTGGTGGTGTTGGTGGGTTCGCTGGAGTCGGTGGCTGTTCCCGCGGGTCGCGCGGAACCTGATTGGGATCGGTCGTCATCGTCGTACCGCCTTTGCCTTGCAGACGCGCGGAGAAGCGCTCAACTGCCGGGCGCAGCCTCGACAACCCGCATACCCCAGGCTGTCTGGGCGCGCCTCGATTTCATCCTTGGCTTCATCTACGGGGTGCTGTAATACGATGTGCGGTCGGCGAAGTGGGAGGTCGTCTTCTCGCCGCTTCGCCATGGGACATTTCCCACAACTATCTGATAAATAGGCGCGTGCTGTGCGCTCTGCCGTCCTACGCGACCGTCATGAAGATACCGCTGCCATACGGTATGATCGCTGCGTCATGACGCCATCGTGCCATCACCGGGCACGTGTCGGACATTGTATCACGGATCGTCCAGGCCCGAACTCGGCAAAAATGCGCTGCGCTCACATCCTGACTACTACCGCCGATAGTCCACGGTGAGCTGGCGGTCGCGGATGAAGCGCTCGACGGTGCGGCCCTCCGGCACCGTCACCAGCCGGGTATCCGTCTCGCGGCGCAGCACGAAGTTGAAGGCGGTCGTGGAGTCATCGGGCACCGACCACAGGGGGCGGGCAAAGATGGGCTGGACGATCTCCCAGCCATCGGCCAGCGCCGTGCGTAGCTCGGTGAACCGCTGGCGAACGCCGCTCCGTGGCTGGGTTGTCTTCCCTGCTGTTGTCGCGGCGGGGTGTGTCACGGGCAGGCGCAGCACGGGCGCGGTGATCGCGCAGGCAACGGCGGATGAGCGCGCAATGGAGGGCGAACTGGCACGCGCCGCACGACGGCTACGCGCTTCGGCGAGGTCGATGACCGGCGCAGGCTCACGCACACGCGCGGTAGATGTTCTCCTGGCCATAATTCTAGCCTCCAGTTCTGCCTAGTTCCCAGCCTCAATCTTTGCTTCGATCTTTTCCGCCACCCGCAGCTTCGCGCTTCGGGCGCGTGGATTCGTCGCCGTCTCTGTCTCGCTCGCCGTCAATGGATGGCGCGTCACGATACGCAGCCGTGGCGCGCGCCCACAGACGCACTCTGGCAGTTCCGGCGGGCAGACGCAGCCACGCTCCTCCTGCTGGAAGAACCGCTTGACGATGCGATCTTCGAGCGAGTGAAAGCTGATAACCGCCAGCCGGCCGCCGGGCCGCAGCAGGTCAGTCGCCGCCGGGAGCGCAGCCTCCAGGCTGGCCAGCTCGTCGTTGACGGCGATGCGCAGCGCCTGAAATGTGCGCGTCGCCGGATGAATGCCACCGGGCCGCCCATGCACGACGCCCGCCACCAGCCGCGCCAGCTCGCCTGTGCGTGTGATCGGCTGCCGTTGCCGCGCCTCACCGATGCGCCGCGCGATAGCCCTTGACCGCCGCTCCTCGCCGTAGCGCCAGAGCAGATCGGCCAGTTCGGCCTCTGGTAGTGTGTTCACCAGATCAGCCGCCGAAACGCCGCGCGTCGTATCGAAGCGCATATCGAGTGGCGCGTCATGGGAGAAGCTGAAGCCGCGCTCGCGGTCGGCAAGCTGATCGGACGAGAGGCCGAGGTCGAGCAGGATGCCGTCAACCGGGGCAAAATCCGCCGCCGTTGCCAGTTCGCCCATCCGCGCAAAGTTACCGTGAACGAGCAGCAGCCGTCCAGCGGCAATGGCCTCGGGCAGCAGTGTCCGCGCGCGTTCCAGCGCCAGCGGATCGGCGTCTATCGCCAGCACCCGGCCATCTGGCGCGGAGGCGTCGAGCAGCAGACTGGTATGTCCCGCGCCGCCGAGCGTGCCATCGAGATAGCGACCACCGGCATGCGGCTGGAGCGCGGACAACGCCTCGTCCGGCATCACGGGCATGTGTACCGTTGACGTCGCCACGGGCGGTATTCCGCGCTCTTCTGCTGTCATCGCTGGCTGTGCTTTAGTCGTTGTCGTGCTCCCTGGTTGTAGTCGCTCGCTAGAACGGAAGTTGCAGTATCGTCAGGTCTTCCTGCTCCATCTCTTCGTTGTAGCGCTCCCACTCGGAGGGACTCCAGATCTCGAAATGGTCGTGTACCCCAATAACTACCGCCTCGCCATTCAGCCCGGCGTACTTGCGAAACTTCGCGGGTATGATGATGCGCCCCTGCGTGTCCATCTCGCATGCGTCTGATGTACTGAAGAAGCGGTGCATCAGCATCCGGCGTATCTTGGGATTGGGATTGGAGGCTGCCAGTTCGCTGCCTTTCTGCTCCCAGGCGTCCAGTTGATAGACATAGAGGCACTGCTCCACCCCACGCGACAATGCGGCCCCGCCCTCGATCTGCGGACGGAAGCGCGTCGGAATGGCCAGTCGCCCCTTGGCGTCAATCTTGTACTGAAACTCGCCTAAAAACACCACGACCTCCGCTGGCGGGTGGCAAATGGTGGGAATGCTCTTCACACTTCCCCACTTAGCCCCACTTAGCCCCACGCATTCAGTATAGCCCCCCACCAGCCCACCTCCTACCCCTTTATCCACGACTTTATCCCCCAGTTCTCCACAAGCCGTGGATAAGCCGTGGACAAGCTGTGGGGGATTTGGGTGGATATGGGGGTAAGTGGGGCGATGGGGCAAGAGGGCGACCAATGAGCAGGGCGCGTCGGAAGTGAAACCGAGTCCGGCTGAATTGTTGTCTAGCGAACGCGCCGGAAGCCAAAAGGCTCCAGCGAATGGGTGGGAAAATTCGCCGTAGCATTATGGAGTTTTACAATGTACGCCGAACACCGCACGTCGTGGTGGGCGCGGCAGACCGTAGCATAATGTAGTTTTACTAAATAACGTGAGTTCGGGATAAGCGAAATGCCTTCAACAGAGATATGATGCGGTTTACGACACCCCGTCAGTCCCTGAATGGAGGCATTGTCATGAGTATACTCGACCTGGACGCCTTGTACTGCTCCGTGGATGCGTTCTGGCAGGTCTTTGAGCCGTGGTGGGAGCGCGAGTTGCTCGTCTCGGGGACGCGCCGTCGTCGACGCGCGACCCGGCTGCATCCCAGTGAAATTATGACCATCGCGATCCTCTTGCAGCAGTCGGGCTACCGCACCTTCAAAGCGTTCTATACAAAGCGTTCTATACAAAGCGTTCTATACTGAGTATGTGCAGGTGCATCTGCGCCGGGAGTTTCCGCACCTCGTGAGCTACAATCGCTGCATCGAATTGCTGCATCGAATTGCTGCATCGAATTGCTGCATCGAATTGCTGCATCGAATTGCTGCCGCGAGTCCTCCTTCCGCTCGCCGTCTACCTGCGCACGCAATGTGGAACCTGCACCGGTGTCAGCTTCGTGTCAGCTTCATTGACTCGACGGCCCTCGCGGTCTGTCACCCGGCGCGCATCCACCAGCATCGGGTCTTTCGCGTGGATGCCCGGCGGGGCAAGACCTCGGTGGGCTGGTTCTTCGGCTTCAAACTGCATCTGGTGGTCAACGACCGCGGCGAACTGCTGGCGTTTTGTCTTCCCCCCGGCAACGTCGATGACCGTCAGCCTGTGCCACGCTTGGTGCGTGGCACGCATCGCCTCTTCGGTCGCCTCTTCGGTCGCCTCTTCGGTCGCCTCTTCGGCCGCCTCTTCGGCCGCCTCTTCGCCGACAAAGGCTACCAAAGGCTACATCTCGGCGGCGCTCGCTGAGCAGCGCTCGCTGAGCAGCGCTCGCTGAGCAGCGCTCGCTGAGCAGCTCTTGCTCACTCAGCGCCTGCGCCTCATTACCAAACTGCGCAAAAATATGCGCCATGTGCTCATGCCCCTGGCCGACAAACTCCTGCTCCGCAAACGGGCGATCATTGAGAGCATCAACGACCAACTCAAGAACATCTGCCAGATTGAGCATACCCGCCACCGCAGCCCGCTCAACTTCCTCGTGCATCTCTTCGCCGGATTGGTCGCCTACTGCCGCCAACCCAAGAAACCCTCCCTCGTCCAAGAGCAGGAGATGCCCGTTCATGTTACCCTGTAGTTATCCCGAACTCACGTTAATTACGACGGACCGCCACGGCGGCGGGCGACTGAAGTCGCGCCTGAAGGGCCTCGCCTGCTGCGCCTCGCCTGCTGCGCACGCTCCGCCACGACACCCGCCTGCGCGGGTTGCCCAGAACCGCTCGCCAGCGGGGAGCCGTTGGGACACGGTCTGGGAGTCCGCGACGGCGGACTTCGTGGCCGCAGGCCCCACAGGCGCGGTTTGAACCGCCCGCGCTGCCCAGCCCGTGTCCCTGGTGCTTTCTAAAACCACATAATGCTCCGGCGAATTTCCCGCCTCCCAGGCCCATGCGCCGGAGCGTTCACGCTACGGTCTGCTCACCCCACCGCAATACCCGTGTCCGTCGCACATGCTAAAAGTACATCACGCTACGGTCAGCCTCGTCCGCCACACCGCGCGGTGTTCGGAGGAATCCGCGAACCAGTGAGGAGGCGTCCTGGCGGAGAACCAGGCTAGTGGTACAACGCTGCTGGCGAAACCACGTAGTAGAGAATAACGTTGGTTTGCGGTATTGCTGGCTTGCGTGTTACCTATATGGCCTGTTATGCTGCATTCCGAACTCCAATCAGCAGCCAGACATCATAGCGGCGGTTATTTCCGCGCAGGGGGTGGACATGGCGGTATCTTCTCCCAATGGCACGCAGACCACGACGGCGAATGCTGGCAAAAGATCCTCGCGCTGGCGGCCGTTCTGGCGGCTCGTCTGGCGCATCGCTGTGACGGCCATCCTCGGCGCGATTGGCGCGGCGGCGGGCTTCTACACCGAATCGCTGCTCAAAGACCTGCCCCGACTGCCCGAACAGATACGCGACGCGCCCGACGTCGTGCGCATCGTCGTGATCGCCCTTGTCGCCATCGTGATCGCGCTGGTCATCGCCAGCTATTTCTGGGGCAAGAAGGTCGAAGATGATGAAGAGGAGACAATTGCCCCCCGGCTGGACGAACTAGCGACGGCGGACCAGGAGATCAAGAAGGATACGGAAGAGGCGAACGTCCGGCTCATTCGGATCGAAGGTATCCTGACCCGCGAGGCGCCTGCCATCCCGGCAACCGTGCTGGCCTCCAGTCTGCCACGCCCGGTGAGGCTGATTGGCCGCGACGACCAGATACGCGACCTGATGGCATCGCTGAAAGCGGGCAAGTCGAGTAGTGTTGTGGCGCTGGAGGGTATGGGCGGCGTTGGCAAGACGGCGCTGGCAGCCGAATCAGTCGCGCGATTGGCAGAGAGCGGCGATTTCCCCGGCCGGGCGGTCTGGATCTCGGTGGCGGGGCTGACCGGCGCCAATGGGCTGGCCGAGGTATGGACGCGCATCGGCGGCGAGCTTGGTCTGCAACAGCTTGCGACGCTGACCGAGGCCGAGGCGCGGCGGCGGGCGCTGCGCGGAGAACTGGAGGGCCGAGAGTTGACGCTGCTGGCGCTGGATAACGTCGAGCGCGATTTGGACGCCAATGCGCTGCTTGATACGCTGGCGGTCGAGGGACATACCACGCTGCTGTTGACCTCGCGCTATACTCTCGCACCGCAGCGGCTCACCACAATTACACTGCGCCCGCTACGCACGCCCGACGCCGAGACGCTCTTCCGCGACCAGATGCGACGCAGGAACGCCAGTCGCCCCAATGCAGCCGACGAGGACTATATCGCGACACTGGCCAGACTGGTTGGCGGGTTGCCGCTGGCGGTAGAGCTTGTCGCGGCATATGCGAGTGGACAGAACCTCTCGCTCGCCACGGTACTCAAGGAATTGGGAGAGAAGGGGCTTGACGCCGCCGCCTATGATGACCCGATGTATCCACAGCGGGCGCTTGTCGCGACCTTCGAGCAGTCGTGGGCTATCCTCTTGCCAACACAGCAGCAGCTGTTCGCGGGACTCTCGCTGCTGGCGGAGTCGAGCTTCCCGCGCGCTGTGGCGCTGGCGCTGGCCGCCGCGACCGAGCCGCCCGCCCGCGAGAGCGATCTGGCGGCGCTGGTGAGCTATGCGCTGGTCGAGCCACTGGCCGATGAGCGACAACGGCTGCACCCGCTGCTGCGCGAATACGCCACCCAGAAGCTTGCTACGCTGCCAGCCACCATAGCGGCCAGCCTGGGGCAGGCGATGGCGGCATACTGGATCGCCTATGCGAAGGAGCATCCTGGCTATGACGGCATGGACGCGCTGGCGGCTGAGAATGACGGGTTGATGGGCGCGTTGACCTGGGCGCACGACCACCAGCAGCACGAAACTTTGCTGGCGCTGGCCCACTCTCTCAGCCGCTACTGGTTCGTGCGCGGACGCATTGACGATGCGCGTCTCGCTCGCCCCTGGGCGCTCGAAGCAGCGCAAGCGACACAGAACCAGCGTGAGACGCACTGGACGTTGCACGAACTTGCGTTATTAAAGAGTATAACCGGCGACCTGGTGGGGGCGCAATCCGGCTTTGAGGAAGCGCTGGCGCTGGCCCGGCAGTTAGGCGACCCGTCCGCCGAACAAGTCGAACTGCACGGCCTGGCGGTGCTCAAGCTTAAGACCGGCGATGTGGCGGGCGCCCAGGCTGGCTATGAGGAAGCACTGGCGCTGGCCCAGCAACTGCACGACCCGTCCGCCGAGTTTGCCGAACTGCACGAACTGGCGGTGCTCAAGAGCAAGATCGGCGACCTGGTGGGGGCGCAATCCGGCTTTGAGGAAGCACTGGCGCTGGCCCGGCAACTGCATGACCCGGCGGATATTGCGATGGAGTTGCGCAACCTCGGTGCCCTGCTTGGGCAGAACGGCCAGCCAGAGCGCGGGCGGACGATGATCGAGGAAAGCCTGACACTGAGCGAGCAGTTGCGTGATCCGCAGGCGATTGGCGATTGTCACCAGTTTCTGGCCTGGCTCGACCGAGCTGCGGGCAACCACGCTGGCGCCATACAGCACTACCGCGAGGCGCTGCGCCGTTTCGAGCAGGTGCGCTCGCCCGATGCCGAAGATGTGCGTCGCGATCTACGCGCGCTGGGCGAGGACGCCTGAGCGACGAATGGTATACTAGCGAGAGGCAAACAATATGCGCAGCCAGAGAATGTCATCGAATGGCGGCGATTACTTTGAGGTGACGCGCGCCGTAGGCTGAAGCCCTACGGCTAATCCTGTTCGTTCGGTTCCCACATAGATGGTGAGCGCGAACGCAGAGGCGGAGACTAGCCGCGGCATTTATGCCGCGAAGGTGGCCCCAGTATCTCCTTGACCATATAAACAGTGTCTTCATTACATATCCGCACGCCAAGGAGAGCCGCCCGTGATCGAGCCGCGTGATACGCCATCGGGGGATGCCGCCAGTGTGGAGCGGCGGGCGTTCGCGTGGCGCGCGCTGCTGGCGTGGTACGCCGCCGAGGGGCGGGCGGCGCTGCCCTGGCGCCACACCCGCGACCCGTATGCTGTCCTTGTCTCCGAAGTGATGCTCCAGCAGACGCAGGTGGAGCGCGTGCTACCGAAGTATCGCGCCTTCCTGGAACAGTTCCCCACGCTGGCCGATCTGGCCGCCGCGCCGGTTGCCGAGGTCATTCGCGCCTGGGCGGGCCTGGGCTACAACATGCGCGCCGTCCGGCTGCACGAGATTGCGCGCCAGGCCGTCGAGCGCTATGAGGGGACGCTGCCCGGCAGCCTGGACGAGCTGCTCCATCTGAAGGGCATCGGCCGCTATACCGCTGGCGCAGTGGCCTGCTTTGCCTTCGAGCAGCCCGTCGCCACCGTGGACACCAACATCCGCCGCGTGCTCTGGCGTATCTTCCGTGGCGTCGAGCCAGCCGTCTGGCCTGCCGATAGCGCGTTCCAGCGCCAGATGCTCGAAGTGGCCGAGTGGGCGCTGCCACCCGATCACGCCTACGACTGGCAGCAGGCGCTGATGGATCTGGGCGCGACCGTCTGTCTGGCGCGCCGCCCGCTCTGCGAACGCTGTCCGCTCGCCGACTGCTGCGCCGCCTATCAAGAGGCCGCGCGCGTCTCGCTTTTCCCTTCCGGCGAGGTGGTGGCCCAACTGCGCGATGAGCGCGCCGCTGAAACAGACGGCGACGAACAATCCGTCCGTAAAGTAGCTGAGCGCCGCGCCGGGTATGCGACCGATACGGCGGGCAAACGGCGTCCATCGGCGCAGCCGTTCACCAGCACATCGCGCTACTTTCGCGGGCGGGTCGTCGCGATCCTGCGCGAGATGCCGTCTGGCGCGACGCTCTCGCTGGCCGAGCTTGGCCCGCGTCTCAAGCCCGAATACTACGCCGCCGACTATCCCTGGCTACGCGCGCTGGTCGAGCGACTGGCGCGGGATGGGCTGGTGCGGCTGGCCGGAGACATCGAAGCTGCCAGCGCGGCGTATGTCTCGCTGCCATAAACGCGGACTTTCGATGATAACAAGGAGCGCGTATGAACAACACGCCGCCTCCAGCGAGCGAGCAATCTTTGCCAGCAGAACCAGTGCGCCAGCTGGAGTCTGGGAAGTCCGCGCAGGCGGACTTTGTGGCCGCAGGCCCTCAAGGCGCGGTTTTAACCGCCAGCGCCTCCACACCCCGCACAACAGGCCGTCGCCTGGCGCGTGGTTGCCTGACCTCACTGAGCTGGCTGGCGCGGGCAGCGCTGCTGGCGTTGCTGCTTCTTGGCGTCTTCCTCTCGCTCTTCCCCAATGGGCGCGCCGCTCTACGGGGGACGCTGCTGGTACCCGCCGTCCTGCTGCCAAACAAGACGACGCCGCTCACCGCGACCGGCAACACCGTTCGCCATAGCACGATGGTCGTCACCGCGCGCTCCGGGCCGGTCTACCTGGATATCTACGAGCCAGCGGATAGCGCGCCACCACTGCCCGGCGCGCGTGAGGGTGTGGTGGTCATCCCTGGCATTGGCGACGAACGCAAAGACTCACAGCTCATCAACCTCTCGACCTCGCTGGCGCGTGAGGGGATCGTCGTGATGGACCTGACGACGCCCGCGCTCATCGCCCGACGGCTCGACCCCGACGACGTAGACGCCGTCGTCCAGGCGTTTCTGGCGCTGGAGCATCATCCCTCGGTTGGCGCGGGGCGCGCGGGCATCCTCGGCATCAGCGGCGGCGGCGATCTTGGCATGCTGGCGGCGGCTGATCCGCGCATCCGCGATCAACTGGGCTTCATGATGCTCTTCGGCGGCTACTACGACGCCACCTCGCTGCTGCGGGACTTCGGGCGGCGCGCGCTCGACGTGGATGGCACGCTCGAACCCTGGACGCCCAACCCCGTGCCGGTGGAGGCGCTGGCCAAGACGATAGCCCCGACGCTCAGCGCGAGCGAGGGCAAGCTGCTGGTGGGTGCGCTCTCGGAGCATGGCAAGCCGCTCACCGCTGTGCAACTCGCCAGCCTCTCGCCCGGCGCGCTCGCCGCGTACCATCTGCTCCACGGCGACGACCCCACCCATGTGGATGCCAATATTGCCGCGCTCACGCCCGCCATGCGGCGCGATCTGGTGGCGCTCTCGCCCAGCGCGGTTTTGGGTGACATTCACGCGCCGATCTACCTGCTGCACGACCGCAACGATACGTATGTGCCCTTCACCGAGTCGCGCGCCTTCGCGGCGGCGCTGGTCCAGGCGAATCATCCGCATGACTTCGTGGAGCTTAATATCTTCGCCCATGTCGAGGTAAAGTCGGGGCAGGGATTTGGCCCGCTGGTGGGTGATGGCGTGCGGCTCTTCGGCATCCTGACCGAACTGCTGGAGCATGCCTCGTAGGAATTTGGAAGGCGCGGCATTATGACAACGTCGGACGAAGAGAAGCAGTCGCTGACGCTGAGTGACGCACAAAGCGCGGTAGACGCCTCGATTCAGGCGCTGGGAGGCTACTGGCCGCCGCTGGCGAACCTCGCGCGGCTCTTCGAGGAGTGTGGCGAGCTGGCGCGGGCGGTCAACCAGGCGCATGGCCCAAAGCCAGTCAAGTCGGGCGAGGTCGCCGCCTCGCTTGAAGAGGAGTTGGGCGACGTACTTTATATTACGCTCGTGCTGGCTAACAATCTTGGCCTCGACGCAACGACAGCGCTGGAGGGCGCGCTGGCCCGTGCCAGGCAACGCGCCGCGAAGTAAGGGGGCGCGGATATGTCATAGTGTGTAACCAAAGACCATACCGAAGAGTAGATATTGGGTAACATGAAGCTTCCTGATAGAAGAAGGAGCATGTATGTCGGCAGGTGACGAAATCGCGGACGAGACGAAGGCTGCCAAGGACGCGACCAATGAGCTTGATCCCCGGCTGAATGACCGCAGCCCCTACCAGGGCTGCTTTGCCTGTGGCCTGCGTAACGATGTCGGGCTGAAGCTGACCTTCTGGATGGAGGGCGATGAAATCGTCACCGAGTTCACGCCGGATGCGCACTATCAGGGATTCCCCGGCGTGCTGCATGGCGGCATCCTGGCGACACTGCTCGACGAAACGCTCAGCCGCACCGCCAGCATCGAAGGGCGCTGGATGATGACCGGACGGCTGGAGATCCGCTATCGGCGTCCCGCGCCAATGGGGCCGCGCCTGCGGGTGACGGCGCGCCAACTCTCGTCGCGCTCGCGGATGGTACACGCGGAGGGCGAGGTGCGGCTAGCCGACGATCCCAGCATAATCCTGGCCGACGCGCGCGGCGTCTTTCTGCGCGTCCCCGAAGAGTATCAGAAGGAGGCAGCCGCGAATTATCCTGGCGCGGAAGAGTTTTTCAAGATGTAGGTGGCTGGCGGCTAAAGCCGCGCCTAGGGGATGCGCACGCGCATCCACAAAGCCTGCCTGCGCAGGCTCCAGAGCGCGAAAGCGCCTGGCTTTGAACGTTTCTGGAGGCCGCATAGGCGGCCTTTGCGGCGGCCCGCAGGAAGCCCTTAGCCGCGGCTTCAGCCGCCAAGGCTCACAAATAGCACACAGCGTAGTGGCACAGCCCCTGGAAAGGGAATCCGCAGCGATGACAGCTCAAAACACTCAATTTCCCCGCTATACCGTCCGCCCACCCGAACCCATCGAGGTTGGGCCGGACTCCATCCCCGCGCTAGTTGTGCGCCCGGAGGCTGAGGATCCTCGTCCCGCCGCCCTGGTGCAGCACGGCTACGGCGCATCCAAGGCTGATCTGCTGCCGCTCGGCCAGTTTTTGGCGTCCTACGGCTTCGTGGCGCTGCTGCCCGACGCCTGGGGACACGGCGACCGCTTCCCCACCAGCGGCCCGAACTGGATGTCGTGCTTCTCCGCCGACTTCATCGTCGAGGTGCTGCGCCATACAGTCGATGATATGGGCGTCGCGCTGACCGCGCTGTTGGAGCGACCTGATGTGCGGCCCGGAGGCGCGCTGCTGGCGGGCTTCTCGCTTGGCGCGATTGCCTCGCTGATCGTGGGCGCCGAAGACCCGCGCGCGACAGGCATCTACTCGATCTCCGGCTCGCCCGTGCCCGATCTGGCGCATATGCTGCCTGCGGGGTTGCCCGGCCCTGGTCCCGAGGCCGAACTTTGGGCGCGCGCCCACGACTGCGCGGAACACCTGGCCGCGTTCGCGCCCAAGCCTCTGCTGCTCCAGCACGGTCGCCATGACGATATGGTGCCGGTGGGTGGCTCGCTACGCATCTACGAAACCGCGCAGCCGCTCTATGCCGCGCATCCCGACCGCCTGGGCCTGATGCTCTACGACCACCGCCACGACGTGACCGAGGCCGAGGTCAACGAAGGGGTGCAGTGGCTCCTGCCTTTCTACGCCAGCGCCTATGAGGATAACGAGTCGGTGGCGTGATCAGAAACCACGATGAAGCGCAAGGGCTGGGCCGCTATCGCCCTTCTACTATCGTGCCATCTGGATATTGCAGCCACTTATTTCCGCAGTATTTGCAGGTATATCCGTACTTGTATCCTTCGGTACGTGACAGTACGAACCACACAGGGATAGTAATGACAAGTCCGACGCCCACCATGATGATGCCTATCACTACTGCGAGTAGGAACGGAAAGTGTCGTCGATTGTCGTTAAGGTACGTATGGCAGCGAGGACATTGTGGACTTTGTCCTCGCCGTAACACTGGTGCTGTCCTTGTAATTGTCCCCTTTGATGTAACACCAGCCTTTGCTGCTCCAGTTGAAGATGATGTCATAACGCTAAACAGAAGGATTCCTAACCCCGCCAATCCAAGAGGAACACCCACATACAACAGATACAGACCAGGGAGGAATGGTAAAAGTACGAGTCGGAAGTACAACACAATGCCAGCTAGCAGTAGTAGCACACCCAAGATTGTTAGTCGGGAGCTACGCATGTTCGATCCCTCCCTGTGGCGACTTAACGTTGCGACCAATCGTAATTGATTGTGAGCAGAGTACCATGCGTGTCAAGCAATTTCCATACATCCACCACGACAATTAGAGATAATAGCGGCATGAACCGCGATCTAGAAACCTTAAGGCTTGCTTAGCAACGGCTGAGAGACGGCCTAGAACCATTCCATTCCGGCGGCGGACGTGTCATCCTGTACTCAGGCAAATGCGCTCAGTCCATCTGGAGAACGACGGCGCATAACTACATGTCCAATACGGCAAAAAAGCCTGAAAGCGAGAATGATACGTCATGCGAAAGAAAGTGCTTCTTGGCGTGGCCGGAGGGGTTCTGCTGGCTGTCGGTGTGCTGGCGGGCATGATTTTCGGCGACAATATTCGCGCGCTGGCCGCCGGGAACAACAACGCGACCGCGCAGGCGACGCCGGGCAATCGCGCCAGCTACTGCCAGTTATATATGCAGACACTCGCCAGCGACCTGGGCGTCACCACTGACAAGCTGAAGAGCGCCAATCAGGACGCCGCGCAGAAGGTCGTCAATCAACTGGCCAGCGACGGCAAGATTACCGCCGCCCAGAAGGCCGAGTTGACCCAGGCGCTGCAGAAATACGGCAGCAATCCGTGCGCCTTCGTGAATATGCATGGCGCGGCCAAGGGTCTGCGTCCGGGGCTACCGGGCATCCAGCGGGCGCTTGCTCCGGCGCGGGCCGCCATCGAGTCGGCGGTTGCCAGCACGCTGAAGATTTCCACCAGCACGCTCGAGAGCGATCTGGCCGCCGGTCAGACGATTCCGCAAATCGCGGCGGCGCAGAAGGTGAATCTAAGCGACGTCAACACTGCCTATCTCAACGCCGTCAAGTCCCAGCTCAGCAGTGCGGTCAGCGCTGGCACGATCACCCAGGCGCAGTCGGACGCGGCCTATAGCAAGGCGCAGCAGGCCGTGCAGAGCGGTAGCTATCCGCTCCTGGGCATGCGCGGCCACAAGGGCCAGCCAGCCCCGCCCGCGCAATAGCCGCAATAGTCGGATAAGCCGAAAGGGTCGCCTCTCCTGTTGGGGAGGCGGCTGTTTCGTGTACTCAAACTTCAATCCTGGTGGGTTTCGACCGATTTCAATAATATTTCTCGATGCCGCCGTAACCGACTTGCTTGCCTTTCTCCAGGCTCGCGATCAGGCTTTGGAGGCGCTTTGCGAATTCATCTGGTCGGCTCCTGGCCCCCTCGACAAACGCCACTCGAAGCCGCTGATAGGCTGGTGAGAACCGCTGAAAGTTTTGATAGGCTAATGGGTTTGCCTTGATCGCCCGCATGATGTCATCGGGAAAGACGAAATCCTTCTCAATCTCAGGTCTCACCGCCTCCAGGACATGCGGCAGGAGCTGATTCGTCTCTGCAAGATGCCTCAGCCTCTCGATGTTGGGCTGGGAGTAGTGACCTTTTGTCTTGCGCGGCGTGAATCGTTGCACGGTACTGTCGTTGCCAAAGGGTTTTTGGATGCTGTCGATCCAGCCAAAGCAGAGCGCCTGTTCAACCGAATCGTTGTACGAGATTCTTGGCTTGCCCGATGATTTCCTGGGAAGGACCAGCCAGATCTCCGACTTTTTATCCCAGTTGTTGGCGAGCCACGTCCGCCACTCTTGCGGGTCAGCGGTATAGAACGTTTCAGTGATCTCTGGCATAGCTGTGAAGCGTGTGCTGCCTCCCTAGAGAGTGGGCCGCTACTGAATCTACTGGCGTGGGTGTGACGGCGGCGCGGGGATATTCGCCGAGCTATCCTGGGCGGCGGGCAGCGCCAGCGGAGTATTGCTACCAGATGGGGCCTCACTGGCCCCGTTACTTGGTTGCGCGGGTGGCAGGCCACGCTCGACACGCAGCTTGGTGATACGCCGCCCCTTGGTGCCGAGCACGGTGAACGCCATATCCTCGTAGCGCACGGTATCGTTCACGCTCGGTATCTTATCTAGCTCCGAGATGACGAAGCCGCCGACGGTCTCATAGCCGTCCTCCGGCAGTTCCCGCTCCACCAGTTCCTCGAACTCATCCAGGCTCACCTTGGCATCGAGGATGAAGTCGTTCTCGCCAAGCTTCTCGAAGAGCTGCTCCTCGACGTCGTACTCATCCTGAATATCGCCGATGATCTCTTCCACCAGGTCTTCAATCGTGACGAGGCCCGCGACTGAACCGTACTCATCCACCACGATAGCGATATGGACGCGCTGGCTCTGCATCTCGCGCAGCAGGTCGTCCAGCCGTTTAGATTCGGGGACGAAGAACGGCGGGCGCACCATCTCGCGTATCGTCGCCTGCTGGTCCATCGCATAGATGCGCAGCAGATCCTTGGCGTAGAGCACGCCGATGATGTTATCTATCGAATCCTCATAGACAGGGATACGCGACTGGCCGCCCTGCAGAATGACCTGGGTGGCGGCGCGAATGTCGTCATCCGCCTCGACCGTCACCATATCGATGCGCGGCACCATGATTTCGCGCACGGCGGTATCCGAGAGGTCGAAGACGTTGTCGATCATCTCGCGCTCTTCCTCTTCGAGCACGCCCTCTTCCTCGCCAACCTCCACCAGCAGCCGCAGCTCATCTTCGGTGACGAACTGGGTGCTGTAGTGACTGCCACGACCGCCGAAGAGCCGCACCATACCCGATGTCACCCAGGTGAGCGCGATAACCAGTGGCCGCAGCACGAACATGATCGCCTCGACAGGCCCGACCAGCCAGCGTGCCCAGCGTTCCGGCGCGAGCACGGCGATGCTCTTGGGGGTGATCTCGCAGAAAATCAGCACGACCAGCGAGAGCAGCACGGTGGAGATGATCTCGGCGCCATTGAAATCGAGGTCTACCGCGATGATGGTGGCGAGCGTCGATCCGGTGATGACCGCGACGTTGCTGACAATCAGAATCGTCGTCAAAAAGTTCTGCGGCTTCTGGAGCAGTTTGGTGATGCGCCGGGCTTTGGCGTCACCTTCCTCCGCCAGATTGCGGATGCGCAGCCGATTGACCGAGGTGAGCGCGGTCTCAGCGCCAGCGGAGATCGCCGCGACAATCAGCGTGAGAAACAGAAAAAATAGCAAAACCCAGTCATGCGGCTGAAAACCTCTCGCCCCAGCCGCCGCAAGTGTGAACAGACCCGCTAAGCCTGTACTGTCGCTCTCCACTTTCTTGTATTACTCCTTCACATCGCGTTCCGTGGCAGGCGATGCCCCGCCGCGTGGCGATGTGGTGTCGGTATCCGCCGAATCCGCCGTGGTCGCTGTGTTGGCCTCGGCAGGGTTCGTGCTGGATGGCGCGGCAGTTGACTGCGCGCCGTTTTTGGCGCGTCGCATACGGGCGGGCATGCCGACGGCCAGGCCGCCGGATGGCACATCCCGCGTCACGACGGAGCCTGCGCCAGTTCTGGCTCCGTCCCCCAAAGTTACCGGCGCGATGAGCATCGTATCGCTGCCGATAAACACATCATCCCCTACTTCTGTATGATACTTCTTCCCGTCCGGCTCAAAATTGCACGTGATGACGCCCGCCGCCACATTTGTGCGCGCGCCAATCGTGGCGTCGCCGACGTAGCTGAAGTGGTGCATCTGCACATCATCACCCAGCGTCGCATTTTTTACCTCGGCAAAATTGCCGATATGCGCGCCGGGACCAATCTCCGCTCCGGGCCGCAGCCGACTCATCGGGCCGACACGCGCACCGCTCTGCATGCGCGCGCCTTCGAGCCACGAGCCATGAACCCGGCAATCGTCGGCGATGACGCTATCCTGAATGACGCTGTAGGGGCCAATCTCGCAGCGCTCGCCGATCACCGTCCCGCCGCGCAGTGTTGTGCCGTGGCGCAGAATCGTATCCTGGCCGACGCGCACGCCCGCCTCGACATAGGTGGTCGCGGGGTCTTCGATGGTGACGCCGCTCAGCATCAGCTCGCGCAGCACCCGCTGGCGCAAAACGGCCTCGGCCTCGGCAAGCTGGATGCGGTCATTGACTCCGGCAGCCTCCTCGATGCTGGCCCGCTGGGTGGCGACGGTCAGCCCCTCGTCCAGCGCCATCGCGACGAGGTCGGTCAGGTAATACTCGCCGTTGTCGTGCGCGGTGAGTCGTGGCAGATGGGCGGCCAGCCATGCCGTCTGGAAGCAGTAGATGCCAGAGTTGATCTCGCGAATCGCCAGCTCCGCGTTGGTGGCGTACTTCGCCTCGACGATGCCGCGCACATGCCCGCGTTCGTCGCGCAGCACTCGGCCATACTCGCCCGGCTCGTCGGTGAACCCGGTGAGGAAGGTGAGCGTCGCGCCGTTGCGCTGGTGTTCCGCCAGCAGGGCGCGCAGGGTCTCCGGGCGCATCAGCGGCGTATCGCCGTAGAGGACGAGCATGGTCTCGGGCATGGTCTCAGGCTCGAAGCCGGAAAGGCCGATGCGGGCGGCGTCGCCGGTGCCGCATTGTGGCTCCTGGACGACGAAGCGCAGGTCGCCGTGTGCTGGCTGCCAGTGGAGGCTGGCGCGGACGGCGTCGCGTTCGTGGCCGGTGACGACGACATAGCGGGGCGCGCTGCTGTCCGCTTCCTCGGCGGTGGGTACGAAGGCGCTATCGGCGGCGCGCAACACGTGTTCGAGCAGAGGGCGACCGGCGACATGGTGG
Source organism: uncultured Chloroflexia bacterium (assembly GCA_963718915.1). Taxonomy (GTDB): domain Bacteria; phylum Chloroflexota; class Ktedonobacteria; order Ktedonobacterales; family JADMIN01; genus DAHUXT01. Next base: position 740,136 of record CAVRAI010000003.1, read on the forward strand.
GCGACTTTGGGTGTGCGCGAGCGCATACGGGTCCCCTTGCCCGCGGCCAGGAGGAGAACCCCGACAGGCCTCATACGAATGCGATCACTCCCTAATATATGCGGCAGATCGATTGCCGCGCTGCCAGTACTGGCACATCCTGATTTGTTGCTGTGAGCGCTGGCGCGAACCACCAGCGGCGCTCATTGCTATCGAGACAAACTGGCTCCGGCGCCAGGATTCGAACCTGGGATCGTGGATCCAAAGTCCACTGCCTTACCACTTGGCCACGCCGGAATGGTGCGCAATTTCACCCTGATAGTTTATCACATAAGCCCTACAGCGCAAGGTTGGGGCTGATAGAATCGCCATAGATAGCGCGATGATGGACGCGCAATACGACATTTCACAGCGTCCGATTGACGCGCCAGCCAATCAGGCGTAGAGTATCGCCACGTCAGGACATCACCCCGTAAATGGAAAGTGCGTCACCATGCAATCGCCGCCACCACGACATCCGCACCGATTGCGCCAACTGAAGAAGCCCTGGCCGATGCTGCTGATAAGTGGCATTGCATTGGCCGTCGTAGTCGCGAGTAGTTGCGGTATTGGGTGGGTCAATCTAGTCATCAATCCCACTCCCACCATGCCTGCCATTATCGTTCAAGGCGGTGACCAGCCGCTGGATACGCCTTTGCCGGTAGATAACGCCATTTTCGCCCCCACCCTTGGTGGCACGCCCGATGACTTCCTGCTGCAATATGGCCCGGCAACCGATAGCAGCGGCCTCACGTATGCGGGCGCCGTTGCTGGAAAGCAGGTACGCATCCTGCTGACGCTGGATGCCCCGAGTGACAGCGTTGATGACGAGTCCCACGTTCTCATCGTCGATGTGCAGGTACCTGCTGATGCGCTTGGCATAGAGACGTGGAGTGCCGCCACAGCGGATGCCATCGCCCGCACCTTCCTTCCTGCTGACGCGCAGTTCCAGGGTCTTGTCACCACAGATGGGATTGCCGCCCATCTCTACCATGTCTATCACAGCGAGGGGCTGGCTGCGACCTTCGTGCCTGACGGGTTCACAACGGATACGCAAAGTGTCAGCAATGCCAACTACGAGTGCCATGCATGGCCGTCCTCTGCTTCTGCAGCGGCACACAGCTATGGCGAGTGCCGTATCACTCTCGGCACAGGCGCCAATGCGGATTGACGCGCCAGCCAATCAGGCGTAGAGTATCGCCACGTTACGGTGTCACACTCGCGAATGGAGAGTGCGCTGTCATGGAGTCACCGCCGCCACGGGATGAAAACCCGCACGAGAGTTCGACCATTCCGGTACCCGTCTTCGTTGGCGTGGTGTTGCTGCTGGCGCTGGCGTTCATCTGCGGGATAGGCGCTGTCGGCGTGATTCCCTCGATTCGCGGGCTGAAGCCCCCCATTCCCACCGCTACCATCCCACCGCCGCGGGCGATGGCTACGCTTGGCGGCGCCCTCGGCGACTTTACGCAGCGCTACGGCAACTCGACCGACGATAGCGGCCTCTCGTACGAGGCGATACTGGCGGGTCAGCGGGTGCGTATCGTGGTGGCGCTGGATGACGCAAGCCAGAGCCGCGATGGGCAGCAACACGTCATCGCGATTGACGTACAGCCGCCCAGTGATGCGCTTGGGGTTGAGACGTGGGACGCTACTACGGCAGACGCGATAGCGCATTTCTTTCTGCCGGTTGATGCGCAGCTCCGGCGGACCGTCACCATAAATGGCGACACCTACCACATCTACTTCAGCGACGAGATGGCCGCGATCATGGCGCCCGGCCAGTATACCAACGCTCCCGGTAGCCTCAACTACTCCTGTCACGCCTGGCCGCCCTCCGCAACGGCTACAGGCTATGGCCAGTGCCACATCGCCATCGGCACAGGCGTGGATCCCAATTGACGCGCCAGCCCAGGAAGCGTAGAGTAGACGCACTAGACTGAACGCTCGTATGAGATTGAAGGTGGCCATGAACCGGCGCGACGGGTTGGGGCATCTCTGCATGTGCCATCGCAGGAGGAAGGTAGACATTGGGTAGCAGCAATGCGTCCGACACGTCCGGTACGCCCCCGCAGCCTGCAATCCCGCAGGACTTGGCGACGCTCGGCGGTAGTGTGTTCGCCTTCCACGATAAACTTGGGGCCAATGGCCGCCTTTTCGAGAATGGCTGGATATACCAGGGGCCACATGGTCGGATGTGGACAGGCGTGGACACTGGCGACGATATGATGACCGACATGGGCGGCGCCTTCGAGGCAACGTCCACACGTCGCGTCCTATGCATTTTCCATGTCGGCCAGTTTCTCCACACTGCGTGGACCGTCAGCCAAGCGCAAGCGATTTGTCGCAGCTTCCTCCCGCCAGATGCGCAACTCATGGATACCGCCGATGTATACGACGTCTCACAGTCTTACCTGATTGGGCTGGAGCAGCACTACTTCAGTGCAAGCTTGGCAAACACCCTGCCAGCCGGCGTTTTCAAAGATGTGAACGGGAATCTGCTCACGCCCGGGAGGTTCTACATCTACTACGAGTTCGAGTTCACTCCCGAGATGATACGCACGCTACGCCGTGAGTCCATCACCTCACAGGTGGACGTGTGTACCCTGAGCACGGATGAAACCCATAAGAATCCGTATAAACCCGATTAACCTTGTCCTTCTGAATCCCATCGGGAGATTCAGTCAGAGGAGATGTGTCAGATGGCAGACGAGTGGGAGCACGAGACTGAGGTGTTGAAGCCTGATGATATGGCAGTGCGGCTGAACGAGCTTGCAGAGGCGGGATGGGAGTTGGTCAGTCTTGCGCCCTGCGAGATGCTGCGCAGTCTCTCAAATAGGAAGGTTTCCACAACACAGTATCTTGCTGTTTTCAAGCGCCGCAAGCCGTAGGTGACCTCATTACGATCTGCGCTCTATAACCCCGGCAACCCTCCGCCGATACCTCAGCAACACCAAATATTGACCCCTGATTGATACAACATGTGTATGACATTGGCGCACTGCTTTTCCGCCTCCGCGCCGTGTTGGCGTATTCACTATTTCGGTACCAGACACGCCTCCTCTACACCCAAGTTACACGTGTGTACGCATACGTTGAGCATCACTGATTGCTACTCTAGGGTAAATGGTTGGAATGTGCCCTTCGCCAGACATGCTTCTGGCGCGTGTCTGGCGTGTTTCGGAATACAGTCATGACAAGCGGGCGATATGGTGTTGGAGAGGTGTGAGTCATGGGGTCACAGCAGATGGCGCAACGCAAGCGCCGCACAGCAAGAGGCTCGTTTGCAGAGTGGCAACGGGTCACTCTACTCTGTATCCTGGTCTTCGCCGGGCTTGGTCTAAGCGTCGGCAGCGCATTCGTATCCGGCGTGCCGCAAGCGTCGGCGGCGGCCAACGCTATCCAGATCGAGAATACCCAGCCGGGTGACTCCACCTGGGACGATTTCAGCGCCAACCTGAGCCAGACGGCGCTCTCAGGCTATTCTTCGCCGATCAGCGTCAATCATGGGCAGACGGTGAACTTCTACGTCACCACCACCTCCGCCAGCGTGAAGATTGACATTTACCGCATGGGCTGGTACGGCGGCACCGGCGCGCGCCACATGGAAACGCTGGGCACCTATGCCGGACAGCAACAGCCGATCCCCAATCCCGATAAGGTCACTGGCATCGTCGTCTGCAACTGGCAAATGACCGCCTCGCTGGCCGTGCCCTCCAACTGGGTGACCGGCGTCTACCTTGCCAAGCTGACCGGAACCAGTGGCGATAAGAGCTTCATCTTCTTCAACGTGCGCGACGATGGCGGCCACGAAGATTTTGTCTTCCAGACCAGCGTCACCACCTACGAGGCGTATAACACCTACGGCATCACCAGCCTCTACAACAACTCCGCCAGCGATCCAACCTACCCGTATCCGCACGCGACCAAGGTATCGTTCGACCGGCCCTTCAACCCCGGCGATAGCAATGGCGCGGGCCACTTCCTCTGGTATGAGTATCCGATGTTGCGTTGGGCCGAGAAAAATGGCTTCGACTTGACCTATACGACCGATATTGATACTGACCTCAACACCAATCCGCTCACCAACCATAAAGCATTCCTCTCGGTCGGCCACGACGAATACTGGTCGAAGGCGATGCGCGACAACGTCCAGGCGGCGATCAACGCTGGCGTGAACGTCGGGTTCTTCGGCGCCAACGATGTCTACTGGCAGGTCCGCTTCGAGCCGAACGCGCAGGGTGTGCCTGACCGCGTCATGGTGGGCTATAAGGACTTCGCCACTATCAACCAGTTGCCTGGCCCTGACCCTCAATGGGGCGTCAACAATGCCATTGTGACCACTAGATTCAGGGATGATCCGCTCAACCAACCGGAAATTGGCATCGTCGGCGCTATGTTTATCGACGAGAACGATACCCCTGATGGGCGGCCCTACGTCGTCACCAACGCATCGAGCTGGGTCTTTGCCAATACGGGCTTCGTCAACGGCACATCGGTCCCTGGTATCGTCGGCTATGAGTTCGATAACTCCTTTACGGATCCGAGTACTCCTGGATACGCACAGTATCATACCGCCAGCCCGGCTGGCCTCCAGGTGCTCTCGGCCTCTCCCGTACAGGGCGACAATGGCCTCGAAATCGCCAACTCCACCATCTACACTGCCTCCAGTGGCGCGCGTGTCTTCGCGGCGGGCACCATCGAATGGAGCTGGGGTCTCGATAACTTCGGCGGACGGAACACTGCCAACGCCGGTATCCAGCAGATGACCGCGAATATCTTCTATAACTTCAACGGCGGCACGCCACCGCCACCACCGCCGCCACCACCACCAGGCACCTATCTGCAGGACAACTTCGAGTCTGGCAACCTGACGCAGTGGAACGGCCCGTTCGGCACCGGGTCGGCAGGCGTCGTCACGGGGCCGAGCGTCCACAGTGGCACCTACTCCGCCCAACTGATTGATCCGAGTGGATCCAGCCAGTATGTGACGCTTACGCAGAATCTGGTCAACAGTCCGGGGGCCAATACCTATACCCGTCTCTACTTCCAGGTCAGCGATGCCAGTGTGACTTCGACGCTTGCCGTGGCAACCGATAGTAGTGGCAATAACCGCTGGGCGGCTATCTACGATGGCGGTAGTCACGGCGTGGATACCTATTTCTGGAATGGCGCCGGTACTCGCTTCGAGTATGACAGCCCCTCCAACTTGATCTCATCCAACACCTGGTATGGATTGCAGGTTCAGTTGAACGAGGCGACGAGTGGGGCGGGCAATATCTGGCTCAACGGGACGCAGCTCGGTGGGGTGACAGGCAACCTCTCAGCCTCCACGCCGATCAACGCGCTCACGCTCTGGAACGAAGGCCCTGGCACGACCATCGACTTTGACGATGTGATTGTCTCCGATCATGACAATGGCGCCGTCAGCAGCGGCGGGTCTCCCCCCGCCTTCAACCCGACTAACGTGAGTTTTGGCAACCAGAATATCGGCACGACCAGCGCCGCCCAGACTGTGACGCTGACCAACGCGAGCGGCTCGACGCTTCATATCAGCGCCGTCGGTATCACCGGAAACAACACCGGTGACTTTGCCAAGGGCGCCGATACCTGCACCGGGGCCACGGTTGCGGTGAATGCCACCTGCACGGTCAGCGTGACCTTCTCGCCAACGGCGGTAGGCAACCGAAGTACCGTTCTTAGCTTTACCGATGATGGCCCCGGCAGTCCGCAGAGTGTCGCGCTCAGCGGCGCTGGCGTCGCTGTCGGCCCGGCGGTCAGCTTCAACCCGGCCAACCTGAGCTTCGGCAACCAGAATACCGGGACGACTAGCGCGGCCAAGACCGTGACCGTCACGAATAACGGCAATGCCACCCTGCACATCACCACGGTGACGATCACCGGCACCAACCCCGGTGACTTCGCCAAGAGCGCCGATACCTGCACCGGGGCCACGGTTGCGGTGAATGCCACCTGCACGGTCAGCGTGACCTTCTCGCCAACGGCGGCGAGCGGACGGAATGCCGCGCTCTCGTTCGCGGACGACGCCGCTGGCAGCCCGCAGACCCTCGCCTTGACCGGCACGGGGGTCGCGCCAGCGATTAGCCTCACCCCGACGAGCCTGACCTACGGCAGTCAGGGAATTGGCACGACCAGCACGGCGCAGACGATCACCGTGACGAATAACGGTACGGCTGCCCTGCATGTGACCTCGGTGACCTTCACCGGGACGAATGCGGGCGACTTCGCCAAGAGCGCGGATACCTGCACCGGGGCATCAGTGGCGGCCCTCGCGGCGTGTAGCGTCAGCGTGACCTTCTCACCGACGGCGACGGGCGCGCGCAGCGCCACGATCTCCTTCGCCGATGACGTGGTACCCAGCCCGCAGACCGTCGCTCTGAGCGGCACGGGCGTTACCGTGGCGCCAGGAATAAGCTTCAATAACCCCACACTCACCTTCGCCAATCAGGGGGTTGGCACAACCAGCGCGGCCCAGACCGTGATTGTCACGAATAATGGCAATGCCAGTCTGCATGTGACCTCGGTGACTTTCACCGGGACGAACGCGGGCGACTTCGCCAAGAGCGCCGATACCTGCACCGGGGCCACGGTCGCGGTGAATGCCACCTGCACCGTCAGCGTGACCTTCTCGCCGACTGCGTCAGGCAGCCGCACCGCCTCACTCTCCTTCGCCGATGACGCGCCCAGCAGCCCGCAGACCGTCGCGCTCACAGGCGCTGGAATGCAGGTCGGCGTCTATCTGCAGGATGGCTTCGAGAGCGGCAATCTCAGCCAGTGGTCGGCTCCGGCGGGAACCGGCTCGGCTACTGTCCAGACCAGTGTGGTGAATAGCGGAACCTACGCGCTGGCGATGACCAACGGCGCCAACCAGTATGTCATCACCTCGCAGAGTCTGAACGGCGGCGCGCAGGCGCACACCTTCAGCCGCCTCTACTTCCGCATCACCAACGCCAGCGTCTCCTTCAGCCTCGCCTCCGCCACCGATAGCGCGGGCAACAACTTGTGGGCGGTGGTCTACGACGCGGGCAGTCATGGTTTCGACGTCTACTTCTGGAACGGGTCGCGGACCCGCTTCGACTTCTACAGTAGCGCCAACCTGATCCAGGCGAATGCGTGGTATTCCCTGGAGATCGAGCTGAACGAGGCGACGGCGGGCGCGGGCAATGTCTGGCTCAATGGAAATCTGCTCGGTGGGGTGACGGGTAACCTCTCGGCCACCAGCAACCTCAGCAAGCTCTTCCTCTGGAACGACGCCGCGAGCGCCACCACCTACTTCGACGATGTTGTGGTCTCCAATGTCTACAATGGGCCGTTGGGTAGCGCCGCCGCGATTGGGTTCACGCCCAGCAGTGTGAGCTTTGGCAACCAGGGCGTCGGCACGACCAGCTCGGCGCAGACCATCACCGCCAAGAACACTGGCACGGCCAACCTGCACCTGACGACCGTTGTCATCACCGGTACGAATTCAGGTGACTTCGCCATCAGCGCCAACACCTGCAATGGCGCGGTACTGGCGCCGAACGCGACCTGTACGGTCAGTGTGACGTTCACTCCGGGTTTGGTCGGCAATCGGAGCGCCTCGCTCTCCTTCACCGATGACGCGCCGCTCAGCCCGCAGGCCGTTGCGCTGACTGGAACTGGCGCCACATCGGGGGTCAACTTCAATCCGACGAGCGTCAATTTTGGCACTCTGACGGTATCCACGACCGGCGCGGCGCAGACCATCACCGTGACGAATAATGGCGCGGCTATTCTGCATATCACCTCGGTGACGCTGACTGGGACGAACGCGGGCGACTTCGCCAAGAGCGCCGACACCTGCACCGGGGCGACCGTCGCGGCCAACGCGACGTGTACGGTCAGCCTGACGTTCACTCCCGGCGCGACAGGCGCCCGCAGCGCGTCGCTCTCCTTCGTGGATGACGCGCCGAATAGCCCGCAGACTGTGGCGCTCTCAGGCGCGGGCGCTGCCGCGGCTCCAGCGGTCAGCTTCAATCCGACCGGCCTGAGTTACGGCAACCAGAATACTGGGACGACCAGTGCGGCGAAGAGTGTCACGGTGACCAACACCGGGACGGCTGCTCTGCATGTCACCCTCGTCGCCCTTGCTGGCACGAACTCCGGTGACTTCACCATCAGCGCGGATACCTGCACCGGGGCCACGGTCGCGGCGAATGCGACCTGCTACGCCAGTGTGACGTTCACTCCCGGCGCAACGGGCGCCCGCAGCGCCACACTGACCTTTACCGACGACGCGGGCGGCAGCCCCCAGACGGTCGCGCTCTCGGGCACGGGAACCGCCGCAGGGATTTCCTTCACCCCGCCCAGTCTGAGCTATGGCAACCAGGGGACGGGATCGACCAGCGCGGCGCAGACCGTTACGGTGACCAACACCGGCACGGCTGCCCTGCACGTCACCTCGGTGACGATCACCGGGACAAATGCGGGTGACTTTGCCAAGAGCGCCGACACCTGCACCGGGCCGCCATCGCGGCGAATGCGACCTGCACGGTCAGCGTGACCTTCGCGCCGACGGCGACGGGCGCTCGCAGCGCTACCATCTCCTTCGCCGATGACGCGCCCAGCAGCCCGCAGACCGTGGCTGTGAGCGGCACAGGAACGCAGGTCGGCGTCTACCTGCAGGATGGCTTCGAGAGCGGCAATCTCAGCCAGTGGTCGGCTCCGGCGGGAACGGGGACGGCCACGGTTGAGAACACCGTCGTCAATCGCGGCTCGAATGCGCTGGCGATGACCAACGGCGCCAACCAGTATGTGATTCTCTCGCAGAACCTGACTGGCGGCGCGCAGGCGCATACCTTCAGTCGCCTCTACTTCCGCATCACCAACGCCAGCGTCTCCTTTAGTGTCGCCTCCGCCACCGATAGCGCGGGCAACAACCTGTGGGCGGTGGTCTACGACGCGGGCAGCCACGGGCTGGATGTCTACTTCTGGAATGGCTCACGCACCCGCTTCGACTTCTACTCTGGAACCAACCTGATCACAGCCAACACCTGGTATTCCCTGGAGATCGAGTTGAACGAGGCGACGGCGGGCGCGGGCAATGTCTGGCTCAATGGGACATCGCTGGGTGGAGTGACGGGTAACCTCTCAGCCACCAGCAATCTGAGTCGCATCTACCTGTGGAACGACGCTTCCAGCACGACCACCTACTTCGATGACATCATCGTCTCGAACCAGTACAACGGCCTGCTGCCGTAAACGCTGGCGAGAGACCTAGCGCGGGCCGTCAGGATGATCTCCTGGCGGCCCGTTTTCGTGCGCGCGTGAGCTTGGAAAACTACTTGGCTACGACAAATGGCAGAACTTCCTTGGCGTCATCCACGAGGCTATGGAGGTATGTCGTGTCCAGGGCGGCAGCACAGATGGTATTTTTACCGCCATCAGTAAAAAACCCTCGGGCCGTGGTCGGCCTAGCGCCGAGTATGATTACCGCCTCACCCGTCACGCCTGCTATCTCGTTGCCGAAAGCGCTGATGGCCGTAAGGAAGAAGTAGCGCTCGCAAAGATCTACTTCGCGCTCACTACCGAGCGCTATGAGCTGCTGGCGCAGACTGAGGAGGAGCGGTTGCGCGTCGAGCACCGCCAACGCCTGCTCCGGGAGAATGCCGATCTCGCATTACGCGCCCGAGAGGCTGGCGCAATGACATCACAGGAGTTCGCCGCCTTCTTTAATTCGGGGTACCGCGGCCTCTACCGGGAGACTCAGCAGCAGATCCGTGAGCGCAAGGGTCTCAAGAGGGGACAAGATGTCAGCGACTATATGGGCAGCCTCGAGACGGCGGCGAATATCTTTCGGGCCGCACTGGCACACCAAATGATGGATGATCGCGGTGTCAGCGATCTACCGAGAGCCAATGTGACCCACCATGAAGCCGGAGATTCCGTGCGGACGGTCCTGCTGAGTAAGGGCATCGTGCCAGAGCAACTTCCTACACCACGGAAGAGCTTTCAACAGCTCTTGCGAGAGGAAGAAGCACGCCAACGCATCCTCGCTGAAGATCGACTTGGCCTATGGGGTGACGCTGAGGAAACGGAGTAGCGAGGCCGCAGGAATCGAGGCGAGGTGTGTGACTTCACCCAGCACTCTCTGACTCATCATCCCACTTGCAGGGAGTGGTAGGGCCGTTTTTCGCTTCCTGTATCAGTTCATCCAGGAATGCGTCTGATTCGGGCGATTCCAGCAGCGCGTCCCAGCGGGCGTCGGCTAGCCACGACTCGATCTGCGCGGCCAGCGCTTCCTGCGCCTCGGGCGAGAGTGTGGCGGCTTCATTTATCGCGGCTTGCAGTTTCTCGTTCAGCATCGGTAGCCTCCCTTCAGTGCTACCGCTAGCATATCACGCCGCGCATCCACACTCATCTCTCGGCGCGAGCGGTCACGATGTCATTGCGCGCCGCCCAGAGACTGAGGTCGCGCTTCTGGATCGTCGCCGCCATCAGGTCGGGGAAGAGGTCGGGCGTGCAGGCGAACGACGGGATGCCGAGCGAGGCGAGCGTCGCCGCGTTGCGCTGGTCGAAGCTGGGCGCGCCCTTATCGCTGAGCGCCAGCAGGCAGACCATCTGCACGCCACTCGCCGCGATCTCGCCCGCACGCCGCAGCATCTCTTGCGTGTTGCCGCCCTCATAGAGGTCGGTTATCAGCACCAGAATGGTCTGCGCCGGGCGCGTGATAATCTGCTGGCAGTAGGCGAGCGCGCGGTTGATATCGGTGCCGCCGCCCAGTTGCGTGCCAAAGAGCAGGTCTACCGGGTCCTGCAAATCCTCGGTCAGATCCACCACCGACGTATCGAAGACGACCATGCGCGTGCTGACGGCGCGAATCGAGGCGAGCACCGCGCCGAAGATGCCCGCATAGACCACCGACGAGGCCATCGAGCCGCTCTGGTCCACGCACAGCACGATGTCGCGCAGGGCCGAGCGCTTGTGGCCGTAGCCGACAAGCTTCTCGGCGATGATCGTGCCACGGTCGCGCTGGTAGTTCTTCAGGTTGGCGCGGATGGTGCGATGCCAGTCAATCTCGTTGGCGCGGGGACGGTACGAGCGCGTGGCGCGGTTCAGGCTGCCACGGATCGCCTGCTGCATCGGGCTGGCCAGCTTGCGCTCCAGCTCCTCGACGACCTTGCGCACGACCGCCCGCGCCGTATCCTTGGTCTTGTCGGGTATGACGTGGCTGAGCGAGAGCAGCGTCGCCACCAGATGCACGTCGGCGTCCACCTGCTCCAGCATCTCCGGCTGGAGCAGCATCTGTGTCAGGTTGAGCCGCTCTAGCGCGTCCTGCTGCATCACGCGCACCGCCGTCGAGGGGAAATAGGTGCGGATGTCGCCCAGCCAGCGCGTGACGTTCGGCGATGAGCCGCCCAGGCCAGCTGACCGCTCGCCGTCGTAGAGCGCCGCAAGCACGTCATCCATGCCACGATCCACACCCACCAGCGCGCCTGTGCCCAGGCTTTCCTGCGCCGGGCCGCCGAGCGCCAACCGCCAGCGTCGCAGCCGCTCGTCTTCTATCGGATCAGTGATTGGTGTCGTCATAGCTCACCCCCAAAATCCGCGCCAGCACCGGCAAGACCTGTCGTGCGCGCTCCTCGACCACCGCGCCTGTGGTATCGGTCGCCACAGCGGCGGCGGCGTGATGGAGATTCTTTACCTTCTCACCCATCGTCTGGCGGGCGGGGGCCTCGAAATCGCTGAAGGCGCGCCGTAAGAGCGGCAAGAGCGCCACGAACGTCTCGCCATCGAGCGCGGCCAGCCAGCCATCCAGCGCCAGCCAGAGGCCATCCTGCGCCATCATCATCTGCGCGCCGCCACGGAGCACCCCCGCCACCCATGCGGCGGCCTCCGGCGCGGGTACCGCGGGCGAGAGGGTTAGCCCGGCCAGGCGGCGTAGCTCCTCCGTATCCACCACACCTTTTTCCAGCAATAAGCGGCAGCAGCGGCCACGCACCAGCCCGTGTACGCCGTCGCGCTCCATCACGACACGCAGCGCGCCCTGCCACGCCAGGCGCAGGTCGTCGCGCTGCAACATATCCATCGCCTGGTGCGCGCGTTCGATGCTCTCGATCATCTCATTGGCCGCGTCATCATCCAGCGAGGCGCAGGCCACCGGCAGCCCCACGACGATACGGGCGTAGAGGTTATCCACGACCGGGAGCACTCGCTCGGCCCGCGTGCCGCGCACGTCGCCGTAGCGCGCGACCCTGGCGAGCGGCGGCGTGGCGTCCATCAGGCGGCGCACGTCGGCGGAGACCGCTGCCCGCGCCTGAATGTGCGTCAGCAGGTCATCCACCGCGCCGGGCAGATCGGCCAGCATCGCGCGATCCAGCAGCTCGGTCAGCTCGGCCAGATGGTCCGCTTTGGCGGCGGCGGCGCGGACGGCGGCGGTGGCGGCGGCCTCGATGGTGTTGCCCCAGATGTTCGCCTCGATAATCTTGACGGCGAACTCAGGCTGCCACTGTAGCCGCCAGTTCTCATGGAAGGTGCCGAGTACTCTCCCGGTGTACTGCTGTTCACCCCATTCGATATTCAGCAGCCGCAGCGCATGCAGCAACTTGCTCCGCTCGCGGTCGTTGTCATTGCGCAGATCGAGGTCATAGTCCTTGAAATCCGCGTTTGCTGGCAGGCGCAGGCGTCGCTGGCGGGCCTCCAGGTCGCGCTGGAGCGGGACGGCGGGTGTCTCTGGCGGCACCTCGCCCATATGCTCGCCAATCTCCAGCTTCTCGCGAATCAGTGTCATCGGCGCCTCGTCGCCATTGCAGAGCACGGTGAGCGTCGCTTCGTGCATCTCATCCAGCCCCGGCATCGGCAGATCGCGCATGGCCGCCAGCGCCTCGGTCAGCCGCACCGCCTCGATCACGCTGGCGCTGGAGACATCCAGGCCCTCGCTCCGCAGCAGGCGGGCCGCCCGCGACATCCAGCGAACGCCCATCCGGTCGGTGGTCGTCCAGAGGTGCTCGTACCAGCCGGGCGAACCGACGCCCGCGCCATAGCCACTGCGCCAGGAAAGCCGCGAGTTCGTCCACGGAATCCAGGTCGCCGCCACCTTCGTGCGCGGCAGTTTGCTCAGCAGCGCGGCGTCGCCCTTCATATCGTCGCGTTGCGCCAGCGCGGGAGTATGCCATGCGCCGCAGACAACGGCGATCCGGCTGAATCCCTCGCCCTCCGCCGTGCGGATGCCCTGGCGCATATGGGCCTCACGCAGCGCCTCTTCCTCGTCCTTGGGTGTCAGGTCGCTGCGGAGCGCGGTCATCGCCTCCAGGATGCCGTCGAAGAGGTCGTTGGCATTCTGGCGCTGCTCGATCTGGCGCTCCCACCACAGTTCGTGGTCGCTATAGCCCGCCGCTTCCGCTAGCATCGCCAGCGGATCATCACGCATGGCTGGCGCGTCGGTTGTCGGCGCCTCAGGCACGGCCTCGGCGACCAGATCAACGGCGCTATCAGCGACTGGAAGCCGCTCCGGCTCGTCCGTCTTGTCGGGCGCTTCTGGCGCGTCGGATACTTCGTCGGCTGCTTCCTGCGCCAGCCGCACCGCCTGCGGCAGATCAATGAAGCGCGCGGGAATATTGTGGGCCTGCGCGAAGCTCATTGCCTGCCACTCCGGCGAGAAAGTGGTGAAGGGATAGTAGACGGCGCGCGCGGGCGCATCGGGCGCGTAGATCAGCAGCGCGACCGGTGGCTTCATCGCCGGGTGCGTCAGCAGCGACAGCACCGCATGCGCGTCGGGTGGGCCTTCCACCAGCACAATATCCGGTTCGAGCCGTTCGAGCGCCTCGCGTAGCGCCCGCGCGCAGCCCGGCCCATGGTGGCGAATGCCAAAGATGTGAGTGGTCACGGCGGCACGTCCTCAGATTACTTCGTGGCAGGCCCGATAGAAGTCTTTCCATCCATTGCGGTCCTTGACCACCGTCTGCAGATACTCCAGCCAGACGATACGATCCTGCACCGGGTCTTTGATGATCGCGCCGGTCAGCCCGGCGGCCAGATCACCCGCATGCATCGCGCCATCGCCATAGTAGGCGGCCATCGCCAATCCGTTGGTCATCACCGAGATGGCCTCGGCGGTAGAGAGCGTGCCAGAGGGCGACTTCAGTTTGGTCTTGCCGTCAGATGTTACACCATCGCGCAGTTCGCGGAAGACTGTGACCACCCGGCGAATCTCCTCGAGCGCGGGCTTCTCGGCGGGCAGTTCCAGCGCGCGGCCAAGTTGCGCCACGCGGCGATCCACAATCTCCACCTCTTCATCCATGGTCGCGGGCAGCGGCAGCACGACCGTATTGAAGCGGCGCATCAACGCGCTCGATAGCTCGTTAACGCCCTTATCGCGGTTATTGGCGGTCGCGATGACGTTAAAGCCCTTCCGCGCCTGCGCCTCTGTATTCAGTTCGGGCACGGGCAGTGTCTTCTCGGAGAGGATGGTAATCAGCGTATCCTGCACCTCGGCGGGGATGCGGGTCAACTCCTCGATACGCGCCAGCCGCCCCTCACGCATCGCCCGCATCATCGGGCTGACTACCAGCGCCTCCGCCGACGGCCCCTCCACCAGCAGCCGCGCATAATTCCAGCCATAGCGGATGGCCGACTCGTCGGTGCCCGCGGTCCCCTGGATCATCAGCGTCGAGTCGCCCGTGATGGCGGCGGCCAGATGCTCAGAAACCCAACTGTTGTGGATGATGATGTCGTTGGCCACGAAATTGTGGGTATCAGCCATGCTCAAGTCATACACCTGATGATCGCCAATCGGCTCAATCGAGACAATGGTATCCCAATAGATGGCGCTCTCGGCGAGTTGACGAAGTTCCTCGTTACGAGTAAGCGCCGCAAGGCGCATTAAGCGTGACCGCGAAATGCTTTGATGCGGACGAGCCGAAGCCTTAGCAGTCATCTTACGCTGATTTATATCGGCTTGTAGCAACATTCCTACACTGCTGTATCCTGAGCCAACGGCGGCGCTTTGGAGACGCACCCATATCTGTTGGGGAATTGTATCCAGATTGGGGTTGACCAATCCTCTAAAGGACTCTAAATGGGCGTTAGCTTCTTGGATGTATTTGCGCCCCAAGAGTCCAATCTCGTTCAGGAAAATCCTACACTGCCCTGTTCCATGAATGAAGAGCCGGTAGTGTCCGCTAGACAAATGGCGGACACGTGAGTTGATGCCGAAGCGCAACAGCAAATGCTGCACGTCTCGTATCAATCGTTTCGATTTGCTCGCGTAATCAATGGTGACTTGTTTCTTGGGAGTGTTGCGCATGTGGAGGAATCCATCGCCACTGAACAAGCGATTAAGGAAGAGCGCCACTTGTCTTCTGGGCAACATGAAAACCAAATCGGGAATGAATTTGGTTCCTGAGTTCGTACCCATTAGCCCCAACTCTCGAAGCCATTGGGTGCATGGGTTTTGGAATTTGCCCCCACCTCCACGTTGTTGCCTTGAAACACTGCAAGTTCTGCCATCGGGATACCAGTGCGCTTGAAGGTCGGGAAAGGCTTCGGTGACCGCCTTACTGAAGTCATCCTTCATATCAAGATTGGTATTAGTAAAGTAAGGCAGTTCCTGAGTGAGCGTGCCTTCAGCAAGCAGATGAGCGAGCAATTTGACGTGCGCGTCACTTATCTTTGCTATTCCGAAATACGGCATCGATCGAGGAACCGCGATTCTGTTGCCCACCTCAAGTTTCTCGAGCGGACGCCAACCATCTATGGTAAGGAAGGGATGGTTGAGTGTCACCTCGATTTCCCGCCCCAAGTGGGTTGTAACGCGATAGCACGGGCGAATGCCGTTATCCACGTAGTCACTGGGAGCTTGTGATTTGAGCTGATACTCGGGGTTTAAGGAGGCCACTTCAATGTTACGTGTTCTGCATGCTTCGGCGATGGTTACTCGTCTTCCAGTCCGCGTATCCAGTACCAGAGCGTCATGTTTTACACACTTGGCGGTCCCCGGCAGCCCGTAGAGCAGCAGGGCGCGGTCGGTGGCGAGGGTGGCGACGGCGATCTCGATCAGGCGGGCGTTGCCAATATATTTGGGCGAGATGGTGAAGCCGCTATCCAGTTTGCCGCCAAGCAGGTAGGTGCGCACGGCCCAGGGGGAAAGCGTCCAGTTGGGCGGACGCTGGCGGTCATCCACGCGCGCCAACTCGGCCAACTCTTCGGCGAATTGCTGCTCGGCGTGCTGGCGCAGGACGGCATCGTTGACGATGTTCTCAGAGGCCATGGTACTTCAATCTCCTCACATCAATTACGCGCGGGTTTACTCATAGGGCACGGTGGGTAGTTGGCCACGTTCGCGGCATGAATGCCGCGTCTAATCCTGACCGTACCATACTCTTTCGATGGCAGGCTACGGCGCGCTCGCGCCCGGAATCTCGTCGCGGATGCGCTGGCGCTGGCGCACCGCCTTCAGGAACTGGTCGTGCTGCTCGCGCCACGTGACCGCCTGCCATCGGTTGTTGTTGTACTCGCCCATCTCCCAGGGCGAGAGCGCCTCGTCGAGGCATTCCGCTGGCAGGAGGGTCGCGTGTTCATCTGAGCATTCGCGCCAGTCGGGGGCGTAGCTCTTCAGCGACGCCAGTTCGTCGCGGGCGAAGGCGCGCAGACCCGCGAGCCATGCGCGCGCCAGCTCGACGCTCCATGGGCGAGGTAGAGCCGCCATCAGTGTATCCCACGCGATATCCTGCTTCGATTCGCCGTCCCGCAGGATTTTCAGCGCCATCGTCTCCAAGGCGGACTGTGGCAGCTTTGGCAGCAGTAACTCGCACATCTCCAGCGGCGCCACGCCACCGCTGGCGCGCTTGCCAAGCCGTTTGCTCCATGCCTCCACCAGTGGCTGGACCCAGTGACTCGCATCATAGAGCACAGTGGCGCGTGACCAGCCCTCCAGGATTTCGACGCCATGCTCGTCGGTCGCGGCGGCGATCAGGTCGGCAGGCGACATCCCAAACCGCTCGACCCAGTGCGCGGGCGGTGTCACCGCGACGATCTGCATCAGCCACCACGAGCGCTCGCCCATCCCCTGTCGCGGCTTTGCCACGATGCCATCGCGCTCCCAGCTTTTCTCATGCGCCTCGGGCAGTGTCGTCGCCAGCTTCTTCTTGCCCATAGTCAGCAGCATATCGGCGCGAGCAATGGCGCGGGCCTGAAACGCCGAGCCGGGAATCCGCGCCAGTAGCCGCTGCGCCACGGCGCGCACGTTGCCGCTACGGTCGTCCAGCGCGGTTTCGAGCAGTTGCTCGTCAACGGCGGAGAGATTATTGGCCAGCGCCTCGACCAGTTCAGCGCGGAAATCGGCCTTCTCCTGCCGCCAGACCGCTGCGATCTCGTCGCGCGCCTTCGCCGGATCGGTGGATCGCCAGTGCGCCAGCATTTGCAGACGGTCAGCGGATGCGCCCTCCTGCCAGACGGCGTCGGCGTCGGCAGGCATCTCATCGAGGCGATGTGTCAGGGAGTCGCGCACCCATGACCAGGCGCTATTGAAGCCGCCGAGCCACGCGCCACGCTCGCCCGCCACCTGCGCCATCAGCGGACGCTGCGCCACCGTCGCGCCGCCCAGCGCCAGCGGCAGCATCTCCGGCGGCAGAATCAGTCCAGCGGCAATCATGCGCTCCAGCGCCTCACGCAGCAGATCATTCGAGCGCGCGGTGAGCAACTGCTGTATCAGGTCGGCGACGTGCGCCGGGCAGACCGTTTTTGTTTCGGCGGGCGCAGGCTCCAGCGGCGCATCCAGCCGTTCCGGCGCGTAGCCCGCCAGACCATAGATGGCGCGCGCACCGGCAGCCAGCAACAGCCGCTGCTCGATGTTGACATCCGCGAGTGGCCCCACCAGCGATCCCTCAGGGGTGGCGAGGGCCAGCGCCTCATCCAGCGGGGCGCGGGCGGAGCCAACCAGCGCGGCGTTTGTGATGCGATCCATGCTGCCCATCTAGTCGTCCTCCCCCAGTGGATGATAGACGCCATTGCTGAGCGCCCCCAGCGGACGGAACGCGCGCCCATCCCACTCGCCAGCCACATCCACCGGATGCCCGCCAGAGATCGCCAGCAGCGGCCAGTGGTCACCGGAGGTCACGGGCAGCGCCGCGCCATCGGCGTCACGCACGCGCCAGACGCCCGTAGCGGAATCGTAGTGTGGCGTCACCTGCGCGAGCACCGCCAGAAAGCGCTCCTGCCACGGCTGGCGCGCGAGCGATGCGGCGACTCCAGCGAGAAACGGCTCGATGGCGCAGGCGCCGGGAAGCGGGCCAGTCAGCGAATGGACATCACCCTGGCGAACCATCAGGGACGCGCGTTGCGGGCTGGCGCCGGGCCAGAATCCCAACTCCGCCCGCTGGCTCACGCCGGGCATCAGCAATTCAGCGAAGGGCCTGCCGGGCAACGCGAACTGCACAATCAGGGCGGTTCGTCCAGTGGAGTAGCCGCGCAGCCAGGTATATTGCGACTGGCCACCTATTGAGCCGCGATCCTGCGTCTCGACCCACTGGCCGAGGAATGCCCAATCGTCGCTGATGCGCTCGCCTTGCGTCTCCAGATCAGCGGCGTTGTAATTCCAGCCGACGAGATGGCGCACATCCTCATGCAGCGCGGGATCGAGCGCATCCAGCCGGGCGAACGCCTGCGTCACCAGCGCGACGCGGCCCAGATCGCCAAGCAGCCGATCCGGCCAGTCTGGCGTGGAGCCGGGGAGCGTCGCCATTGTCCGCAGCCGTCCGGCGATACCCTGCGCCTGCGCGTCGGTCATGCGCGCCGCCTGCGCCTCCCAGAAGCTTTCGGGCTGCGTCTCGGCAGCGGCCAGCCCATTACGCACGAGGTCATCAAGCCAGAGATTCAGTCCGGCGATACCATCGGCGACCAGCTTCTCGCGTTTCTCGGCACGTTTGGCTTTGCCTTTCTCTCGCGCCTGCTCTTTGGCGGCGGCCTCCTCGGGCGAGAGCGTCTCCTCGGCGGCATGCTTTTCCTCGTGGGAGTGGCGCTTGGCCAGCCAGTCGGCCACCCAGGATGGCGGCTCCGCCTCGGCCACATCGCTTGCTTTAGCGGCGAAGATCAGCATCAGGCCAAGCCCATGTTTGCAGGGAAATTTGCGGCTGGGACAGCTGCATTTGACGCTGAGCGTCGCCAGGTCCACCTCTACTCTATAAGGGGCTTTGCCGCTGCCCTGGCACTCGCCCCAGAGAGCGTCAGGATTACGGCCAAGTGACTTCCACTGGCGGGTGTTGGCAAGCTTGCGTCCCGCGGCGGCGGATGCGCTATCTGGGGCGAGGGCAAGCGCCTGCTCGCTGGTAAATGGCATCGTCTCTCCCTCTCCGCTGCCCCCTGAGCCACCTGATGGCCCTTTCTGATCATCAGTCTATTCCCTGGAAGCCAGCCAGAAGCGGTCAGCGCTCCCCACATGGAGACATGACGAATTCGACTCTCCTCCCACCCCTTTCGTATGATACTGATTTCGTTTGGATTGTTGTCCTTGGGGGCCGACCGTAGCGTGAACGCTACGGCGAATGGGGTTGGGAAATTAGCCGCAGCCTTCAGGCTGCGGTCGGCCCACCCCAACGGCAACAACCCAGCCTAAACGGGTATGAGTAGAAGCGGTAAGAGCGAGTGTCAATCGTCCTATGATACCGCCGTTGCGGGCAATACACAACGCGCAAAAAGCGAGCGCGCCCTGAACTCGGCAAAATCGCTGGTTGGGCGCGCTGCGTATCGGTACTGCTGCGGACGGTGAGCGCTGGCGGCTGAAGCCGCGCCTATGGGCCGCTGGCCGCAAAGCCCGCCTGCGCGGGCTGGTCAGACTATACCCCTACTTATCCACCTGCATTGTTCGCATAGTCCCTCCCCTCGTAGGGGAGGGTGGCCGAAGGCCGGGAGGGGTCTGTAGCCCTACAGTGTTGTCAGAATCTCAGGCCCGTTATCGGTGATAGCAAGCGTATGCTCGAACTGCGCCGAACGCCTGCCGTCGGCGGTACTGACAACCCAGCCATCTTCGGCCAGCTTTGTATCGGCGGTTCCTTCGTTGAGCATCGGCTCGATGGTAAAGACCATGCCGGGACGAATCTCCGGGCCAGTGCCTACTTTGCCGACGTGCGTGACGAACGGGTCTTCGTGCAGCGAGCGGCCAACACCATGGCCGCCATATTCGCGCACGACGCCGTAGCCCTCGCCCTCAGCATACTTCTGGATGGCCGCGCCGATATCGCCGATGCGTCCGCCCGGTTGCGCCGCCGCGATGCCAAGTTCTAGGCTGTGCTTCGTCGCGGCGAGCAGGCGCTCAGTCTTCTCATCGGGCTGGCCAACGGCGAAGGTGACGCAGGAATCGCCGACCCAGCCGCGAAAGATGACGCCGATGTCGATGCCGACGATGTCGCCATCCTGGAGTATCTGATGCGTGCTGGGGATGCCGTGGCAGATGACGTCGTTGATGGCGACGCAGATGGTGGCCGGGAAAGCTTGGCGCACCAGCCGCCCGCGATTGGTGATTGCGCCGTAGCCCTTGTACATGGGCAACGCGCCGTGACCGCGAATGAACTTCTCCGCGATGCTATCCAGCTCGCCGGTCGAGACGCCCGGCTTGACGTGCGGGCGCAGTTCTTCGTAGGTCTCGGCGACGAGACGGCCCGCCGCGCGCAATTTCTCGATCTGGTCAGGAGATTTGAGCAAAATAGCCATAGGACAGTCGCCTCTGTTGACTGGTTTGTTGACTCTTTAATCGACGCTGCGTTGTCAATCATGGCAATGCATTGATTCAGTATACAATCTCAGGGCAGGATTCGGACCTCTCCCGGCCTTCGGCCACCCTCCCCTACAAGGGGAGGGCCTAGGCGAACCCTGTGGCGATGGGGTAGGGGCCAGTCTGGCGCCCCTATCCTCGTAGGAGAGAGGCTGGGGGTGATGTTTGTCCGGGATTTCACGCGCCGTAGCCTGATGAAGTTTAAGCATTACCTCCGAACAGCTTGCTGGGGTGAGCGTGCCGGAGCCTGCCAGCGAATTTCCCCATCCGAATCACTCCTCCATTCGCCGTAGCGTTGACGCTACGGCCTGCCTCGCCCGCCACGACGCGCGGTGTTCGGAATATAAAGTTAAAGTTCATCATGCCGCGAAGGTGGCTTACCACCAACCTTTCCCTACCGCGTGAGCGCTTGCTTCACCAGGTCGGGGATATCGAAGATCGTGTCGGCGACGGGCACATGCGCCGCCTGGAGCGCCTCGACCTTGCCCTGCGCCGTCCCCGTCTTGCCGGAGATGATCGCGCCCGCGTGGCCCATGCGCTTGCCTGCGGGAGCCGTCCGCCCGGAGATGAAGCCGATGACGGGCTTGCTCATCGTCGCCGCGTAGGCCGCCGCGTCCTCCTCGTCGCTGCCGCCGATCTCGCCGCACATTACCACCGCCGCCGTCTTCGGGTCGGCCTCGAAGAGCCGCAGGCAGTCGATAAACGTCGTGCCGATAATCGGGTCGCCGCCGATGCCGATGCACGACGACTGGCCAAGCTCCGCCTGGGTCAGCAGCGCCACGACTTCGTAGGTAAGCGTGCCGGAGCGCGAGACGAAGCCGATATCGCCCTCCCGGAAGATGTGGTACGGCATGATGCCCACTTTGCCCGCGCCGGGGGTCGCCAGCCCGGGGCAGTTCGGCCCAATCAGTCGCGTCGGATGCTCCTTGAGGAAGGCGGCGACGCGGGTCATATCGTTGACCGGGATATTCTCGGTGATGCAGACGACCAGCTCCATCCCGGCGGCGGCGCACTCCATGATCGAGTCGGCGGCGCCCAGCGGCGGGACGAAGATGCAGGCGACGGTCGCGCCTGTCTGCGCCTTCGCCTCCTCGACCGTATCGAAGACCGGCTTATCCTCGACAGTCTGGCCGCCCTTGCCGGGGGTGACACCGCCGACGACCTGCGTGCCGGAGGCGAGCATGCCCTTGGTGTGATATAGCCCCTCGCGGCCAGTGATGCCCGTCACGATGACGCGCGAGTCCTTGTCAAACAGAATGCTCATAGTGCTTTCTTAGCTCCTGGCCTTGATCTCGGCGACGATCTTCTGCGCGCCGTCGCGCATGTCTGCGCCCCAGGTGAGGCCAGCGTCGGCCAGCAGGGCGCGGCCCTCAACCTCGCCGGTGCCGGAGAGGCGGGCGACGATAGGCATGCCCTTGGGAAGCTCGCCCTGGGCCATGATAATGCCCTTCGCCACCTCTTCGCCACGGGTGATACCGCCGAAGATATTGACCAGAATGCCGCGCACCTGGGGGTCGCGGGCGACGAAGAGCAGCGCCTTCTTCATCACCTCGGCCTTGGCGCCGCCGCCGATATCGAGGAAGTTAGCGGGTTTGCCACCGGAGCGGGCGACCATATCGAGCGTCGTCATGACGAGGCCCGCGCCGTTGCCGATGATGCCAACATCGCCGTCGAGCTTGACGTAGGTCAGCCCCTCGCCCTTCGCCTCGAACTCCAGTGGGTTCGCCTCTTCCGGCTCGGCCCAACTGGCGTACTCTTTCTGGCGCGGCAGGCCATTGTCGTCAATCAGGATTTTGCCGTCGGCGGCGAGCACCTGACCATCAGCGGTGAGGGCGAGCGGGTTGATCTCGGCGAGCGTTGCGTCGCTGCCCTCATAGGCGCGGGCCAGCGCGGCGAGAATCGCGCCGCCCTTCGCGACGACGCTGGAGGGCATGCCCGCCCGTGCGAGCAGTTCGCGCGCCTGCCATGCGGGCAGTCCCCAGCGCACGTCGATAGTGTGCTTGATGATCTTTTCGGGCGTCGTCTCGGCGACCTCTTCGATATCGACGCCGCCCGCCGCGCTGACCATGACGACCGGGGCCTGGCTGGCGCGGTCGAGGACGATGCCGACGTAGTATTCATCGCGATGGCGATCTTGGGTGTAACCAGGACTTTCTCGACGGTCAGCCCTTTGATGTCCATCCCAAGCACACGGCTCGCGGCGTCGCGCGCCTGCTCGGGCGTATCGCCAAACTGGATGCCGCCCGCCTTGCCACGTCCGCCGACGTAGACCTGCGCTTTGATGACGACCGGCTCGCCAAACTCGCGGGCGATCTCCTCGGCCTGTTCCGGCGTGGTGGCGATTTTGCCCGGCTGCACGGGGATGCCGTACCGGCGCATGATTTCTTTCGCCTGGTACTCATGAATCTTCAATGGTTCAGCTCCCTGAAATAAATACCGCTGGCGGCTGAAGCCGCGCCTAAGGGCCTTCGACCGCAAAGCCCGCCTGCGCGGGCTAGCAGAATTGGTGGCACATGGCTCCGTTGCCATGTGGCGTCATGCGTTGCCCTGCCAAATAGCTCTACTCAGAGATAGTACCACGAGCTATGGCGGCTGGCCGCTCCATCTACTCAGTCACTCTTTGAGATACGATGCAGTTGTCGGATCATACGCTCAATTACTGTAGTAGTCTTCCCTCAACCTTTTGGCATAGTTGGTGCGTCCTAGCGCGTCAAGTGAGGCAAGATAAAGTTGGAATGCTTCACTGTCGTCCTTAAAGGCTCCATCACGGATCCGCTTAACGAAACGCCACCTGAGTGCATTCCCGTAGCGATTTTCGAAGATATGCACAATCAAGCCGTAGGTTTCTCTAGCATCATCGGGCAGCCCAATCTTCATAAACGCCTCAGCAAACATGTAAAGAGTACGAATATCAGACAGTGTATTTAGAAGGGGTCGTTCACTGTACCACATTGCCACTAAAGCATTGAGACGATTAATGCGTTTCAGTCCCTCGATCAACTCCATGAGTAGCTGATTTCGCTCAAGTTTTCCGCGTTGACTCCAGTGATGAGAGGAACGAAGCATTGAAAATGCTTGCAACAGTTCGTGTTCATCAGTCAGTGTGCGAAAGATTTTAACATAAGTGAAATCGCTACTGACGCTACGGCCAAACATACCATATGTTGTGGATACAGGGGTTGTGGATACAGGGGTTGTGGATACAGGGGTTGTGGATACAGACCAGAGATACTCATCGTCAGGATCAATCAAGAGGATGTGAAATAGAGCTTGACCTTCCGAGCCAGGATCGTTTATCGCACCTAGAACAGAGGCCTTGATTTCGAGTACATCGATGTTCTTCGGATCGAGGGCGAGGACGCGCTCACAGACCGATAGTGCATTAGTATAGCTTCCTTCTGTCGAGCGGGATCTGCAGAGCCTAATCAAGTCTTCGAGAGTCTCTGCTGTTGCCACAGGTGCGGCATCCAGCCCAGGCGCTGGTGGCGTTTCTATAGCCATAATGGTGACGCGGGACGCCGCATGCGGCTCCTCGCCGACGACGGCGATCCACTGAATTGTAAGCAAGAAGCCTGATACCTGGGTGTTGCGTAACAGCACAGGCAAGATGCGTCGCCGCGTCGCGATAGCCAACTGCAATTCATCCTGCACCCATTTGGATTCCCATGCTTCAGGGGTCAGTACCAGCAGGAATACGTCGCGATTCTCTACCTCACTTCTGGATGCTATCTACCCATGCTGCGCCGCCCTGGAGTCCCGTCTCGTCATACCAGACATCATAGCCAACAGCCTTGAGAGCATCGGCGAATGGGCGGCACCATTCGTTATCCTGGTGGCTATGGCTGACGAAGATACGTACCTGTGCCATTATGTATCTCCCTCCATCGGCAAGTACTCAATATTGGCCCATTGTAGCACAAGCAATGAGAGGGCGAGATGTGAACAAGGTGGGCGCGCCGCAGGCTGAAGCCCTGCGGCTAATCCTGATCGTTTGGTATCTCTCTTGGTGGTAAGCGAGTGCGCACAAATAGCGTCTGGCCAGTCCGCGCAGGCGGACTTCGTGGCGGAGCGTTAGCGAGGCCAGTCAGGCGCGGTTTTAACCGCCCGCCTCCCCGGCAGAGAACCTACGAAGTAGCAGGAGGGGATAGCCCACAATTGCCTTGGGTTCTATGACAACATTCGTATCTACCAGAATTTGTGTACGAGCCATCATCCAAAGCGCTCGTCACGGCTCTCATCGAGCAATTGCTGTTCATCAATTGGCTCGGCGGTGCGGGCAATGCCGCGCAGGCTAGCGGCGCTGCCACCCTTTGGGGCTGGCGGCAATTCACGCCTCGTATTCTGCGCCAACGCCCGCATGATCTCCTGCGCAATCGCCGCTTGTTCTTCAGGCGGCAACTGATGCACGGCATCGAGAATCGCTTGGCGTGATAGCTGAGGCATCGCGCCCTCCTCTCTTCATTCACTTCCAGCGGATCGACAAACAGTCCACCTGAAGTATAACCCAAGCTGAAGAGAAGAGGGCGTGGTTTGAGCAGGGCGAGCATGCCGCAGGCTGAAGACCTGCGGCTAATCCTGATTGTTTGGCGCTTCTGTCGATGGCGAACGGGTGCATGCAAAGCGGTCTGGGAGGCCGCGCAGGCGGCCTTTGCGGCGTAGCCCTTAGGCGCGGCTTCAGCCGCCAGCCTCCCAGGCACGAGCAAACCTACACCAACCGCCCGCGCGCTTACCCGCTACCCCACCGGATCCGGCGTGCGTTCAGATGTCGTTGCAGCGGTGCGGTCGTCGCGGCGGATCACCACGATCAGCAGCGCCACCAGCCCAGCGATGAGCGCCACCAGCAGCGCCACCTGCGGCGTGCCGATGGGCAACTGCGGCAGCCAGCCGGGCAGATCGTGCCCGTTGCGCGCGGCCGTCACCAGCGATGTGCCGAAGGGAGCCAGTTGGATGACGCCAGCCGAGGTGAGCGAGAGATCGTATGTCACCTGCGGCTCCGTCGCGTTCAGCGTCAGATATGTCAGCCAGGCGTCCGACGGCACCCAGCCCATATTGCGGTCGGTCGAGAGATCGTGGTAGAGCGAGGCGTTCATATGCTCCTGGAAGGCAACCTGGAAGCCCGTCGCGCCCGGCACCGCGCTGCCAACCGGCGATTGCCCGATGGTCGCGCCCACCGCGCTGGTATTGACCGGCTTATCGGTCAGTAGATAGAGGTCGGCGTTCACCTGTTGCCCCTCGACGGCCAGCACCTCCAGCGGCACCCAGAGGCGCGGCGTCTTCATCGTGATGAGCACCGGCGCGCCATCGCCCTGCAACTGGCCGCGCGCGCGGGCGGCGGATGTGTCGTATTTCGCCGCCATGAAGATCGGGCTGCCGTGGGCATAGCCGAGCAGGTGCGCCTTCGTCTCGTCATTCAGCTCGAAGCCGTTGGTCGCGCACCACTGGATCACCTCCTGGCCGCTGCCTTTGAGGACGGTGATGTTGAGCGCCTCGACCTTCACCTGCTGGATCACCTGGGCCGCGCTCGGGGCCGCCGCGCCTGCCGCCTGGTCCAGCGCGAACGTCGGCTGCGGATGCGTCTCGCGCTCCAGCCGCTGCAACGTCCAGGCGCCGCCTTCCTGGATGCTCAGCGGAATCGCGGGCAGCGGCACAATCCAGCCGACGTCGTTGAAGTCGCCTTGATACGTGAAACTCGTCAGATAATGCTCGATGCCGTCATGCCAGGCGACCAACGTCGTGGCGCGCTCCAACCGGACGGAGCCGTTGGGGGCGACGAGGCCACCACAGGCGGCGGCGGTGGCTGCCTGGGTCACGAAGACGCCAAGGACGAAGAGGACGGGTATCAACTTCCACAGTTTACGGATCATGCCGGGGTCTCCTTTCATCGCTAGTGTCTGGAATGAACTTGCGCTCTGGTCTTTTAGAGATTGCCTGGCACTGTTGACGCTGGCGCAGAATGAAAGGTTCCCACACGAGCGAAATGTGTGTCCAATGTCACAAGTTGCCCTCTCAGGACAGATTGTGTCCGGATATGCCGGTATGCTGGTTCTGGATGATTGTGCGCTGCCGCCTGCCCGACGAGCGGATGTAAGGAGCGATTTGATGACGGAGACACCGATTGACATGAGCCTCGGACGTTATGGGAACATTGTGCCCGACGAGTATACCTACTATCAGAAGCTGGTGACTCCAGGCGACGACCTGCGTCTGCCACACGCCTATCTCAAGTGGTACGACATCTACCGCCCCGACAGAGAGATTGCGGCGGAGCATGTGCGCGAGAGCCGCGAGTTTGTGGCAGCTGAGGTGGAGCGATTGAAGCTGAACTATGAGCTGGGGTTCGTGCTGCTACACGCGTGCGGGCCAGCGTTGCTGCTGATGGTGATAACCTGGCGCAACACCAACGAGCTGTGGGAATCGGTCTACACGAAAGACCTGTCAACGTCGGAAGGCTTCACGCTCACAACATACGAGACGAGCCACCGGGGCACATACTGCGTCTGGGAGCTTGGCCCGATCTGGCATGAGCGCAACGCCTGGATGCGCTATCTCTCATCCCGGCGCGATGAGGTGGCGAAACAGGCCTATATCAACGATCGGTTCTCGGGGCTGGTGTAAAATACACCACACCTTCTGGCCTCGCCTGCGATGTGAGCGACACGTGCCAACACTGTACAATCGCTTATACCGTCAGATCTGTGTCTTGCTGGTGTGGCGCTGGAAGCAGATCGACCCGTGTTGTCCAATCCGGCTCTGCCATCCAGTAATGATAATGCTTGCTGTAGAGAACGGTCGCCTCAACCTCCATCTCTTCATCGAAGAGCACGACGTGTTCGCCGTCGCGAAATGAAGGATGATCCGTCAATTTATCAGCGCTGAGTTTGACCAGATCAACTGGCTCACTCATCGTGGTATTGAAGTCAACGTAGATTCTCTGCATGGTATGCCTCGGATGCTATGGACGGCTGTAATACGGATGACCTGTTCCCTAATTATATGAGGAATGTGACGCTATGATCGCCGCTGGCTCGATTGTATCGAATCGTGTCAATGGTATTGCTGACGATGGCGTATGATACAGGCGGGAAATGCGCTGCAAAGCCAATGGAGGCGCGGATGAAGCTGTTCTATAGTCCTGACTATGTGCTGGCCGAATATGCCTTCGATACGACGCGGAAGGCGCGCTGGGTGGCCGAGTCGCTCCAGGCGGAGCCGGTCGCGGGAGTCGAGTTCGTCGCGCCGGAGCCGGTCTCTGAGGCGGCGCTCTGCGAGCTACACGACCCGGCGTATGTGGCGGCGGTGCGCACGGGCGCCCCGCGCGCGCTGGCAGAGTCGCAGGGCTTCCAGCTGGGATGCGCTGCTCTGGCGCAGTGTCCGCGCCTCGACCGGAGGGGCGATTGCCGCCGCCGAGGTGGCGCTGCGCGAGGGGTGCGCCGGCTCGCTCTCCAGCGGGCTGCACCACGCCTGGCGCTACCAGGGCAAAGGCTACTGCACCTTCAATGGGCTGGCGCTGGCGGCACACCACGCGCTCAGCAGCGGCGCGAACTCCGTGCTCATCCTCGACCTGGACGCCCATTGTGGCGGCGGCACGCACTCGCTGGTAGCGCAGGAGCCGCGTATCCACCACGCCGATATCGCCGTCGATCCGTTCGACTATTACACGCCCACGGCAGATAACAGCTTCGAGCTGGTCACCGACGCGGCGCGCTATCTGCCCGCCGTCCGCGAGCTACTGGCCCACCTGGAAGACAGCGGCGGCTACGATCTCTGTCTCTACAATGCTGGTATGGATCCACATGAGGGCAGCGCTACGGGTAGCCTGGCGGGCATCACCGAAGAGACGTTAGCCGAGCGCGAGCGGATGGTCTTCGCGTGGTGTCGCGCGCGCGCGATTCCGGTGGCGTTCGTGCTGGCAGGCGGCTACATCAGCCCACGACTCCCGCAGGAGCGGCTGGTGGCGCTGCACCGGCTGACGGTGGAGACGGCGGTGGCGCAAGGGAGCGCATGATGCCAGCAATGCACCTCGTCGGGCTGATCGGCTATCCCGTCGGCCACTCTCGCTCGCCCGCGATGCAGCAGGCCGCGTTCGACGCGCTGGGCATCTCTGCCCGCTACCTGCTCTGGGAGACGCCGCCGGAGACGCTGGCCGAGCGGATCGCCAGCCTGCGCGCGCCGGATGTGCTGGGCGCGAACGTCACCATCCCGCATAAGACGGTGGTCGTCCCGCTGCTGGATGCGCTGGCGCCGAGCGCACGGCAAGCCGGAGGCGCGGTCAACACCATCGTGCGCGGCGCGGATGGCCGCCTGACGGGACACAATACCGACGTGACGGGCGTGTTGCGGGTGCTGGACGCCCACGAAGCGGGCGACGCCGGGCAATCGCCACTGATCCTGGGGGCAGGCGGCGCGGCGCGGGCAGCCTGGGCAGTGGCCCATGAGCGCGGGATGACGCTGCGGGTAGCGGCGCGGAATCCGATAGCGGCGCGGGAGGCGCTGAGCGCGCTTGATCTCTCGCCCGTAGGAATCGTCCCGCTGGACGCGCCCGATGAACTGGCAGAGGCACTAAGGGTGAGCAGCATCCTCATCAACGCAACGTCCGTTGGCATGGGCGATCCGCTGGCGTCGCCGCTGCCCACCGAACTGTTGGGGCATCTGCCGCCACCCGCGCTCGTCTTCGATATGGTCTACGCCCCACCCGAAACGGCGCTGCTATGGGCGGCGCGCGCGCTGGGGCTACGCACAGCGGCGGGGCTGGAGATGCTGCTGGAACAGGGCGCGGCGGCTTTCGAGCGATGGACGGGGCTGCCAGCGCCCGTCGAGGTGATGCGGGCGGCGCTGGCGGCGCATGATATGGAATAGATCTATGAAATAGATATGTGGAATAGAGGCGTATCCAGGAAAGAGCGACATGCCAGGCGTCGAGGGGGACGACGCCCGGCTATCGGCTGCGTAAAGACTGTTCCATCGTTGGCAGCGCCACTTTAGAGTTCGGCAAGAATGTCGAGCGCCTCAACCTGGTCGCGCTCCAGCGTCTTGATGCTGATGTTGTGCAGATACTCGCAGACACGCTGCCGCGGCCAGCGCTCCTCCAACGCCAGGCGCACGATCTGCCGCTGGCGTGGGCGCAGGCGGTCAATCGCCGTCGAAAGCTGCGCGCGGGTGAGCAGTCGCTGCTCGCCATCGGGCCGCACGATCACCAGTGTCGTCTCGGTCTCCGCGCGTGGCACCGCCCGCAGAAACTCGCGGATGATCTGGCGTGTATATGCCCGTTGCTGCCAGTCGGCGGAGTTCACATCCCCCAGTTCGCTATCAAGCTCGCCCTCGATCTCGGCGTCGGGCAGTTGCGGCCTGCCATAGCCACTCTGACTGGTCCATCCCGCCTGTACATACCCCTGACCATTGCGATTCATCATCTCGTCGTCCCCCTTCTCGGACCACTACCACTGAAATCTGTCATGTTCTCCAGGAGGTATGCAGCGCGCGCTGGTAGAGCAGGCTGCATCCTGGCTTCTGGATTAGAACAAATTTTCTAATCCGTCTGCCTTCTAGAGTAGAACAAATACCCTAATCCGTCAATAGCCAATTTGGCGTGGAAGGGTTGGGATGTCGGGGTATGGGAGCACTGTTCCGCCTGTGCTACCGTCTGAGCTACCACCTGAGCTATCGTGTCCCATCGTATCCTACCGTGACGGTGCGGCTCGCCAGTCACGAATCAGGATGAAAAGGCCCAGCGCGGCAGAGGCGGAGATCAGGATGGTGGCGGGGGCAAGGTAGAAGCCCGCGCCCGAGATGGCGGGGATGGTGATCGCGATGATGAGGAGGGCGCAGGTCACCAGCGCCCCGCAGGCGACGCTGCGATTGGATGGCTCGGGGGTGTGGTGCTGCCACCACGCGGAGAGCGTCGCCGCCAGGAACAGCACGATGACAGTGCTGAGCACGAAGGCAACGCGCGCTGACTGTTGCGCGAACTCCAGCGAGCTGGGCGCGATGGGCTTGCAGAGCATCGTCTGGTTGGAGACGCCGTAGCAAATCTCATGCGCGCCAAAGAGGCTGATAAGCAGATAGGCGCTTGCCAGCAGGCAGAGAACGAACGAGACGAGGGCCAGAATGATCTGGGTACGGGCGATAGGCTCTAACTGGCTCAGGGAGCGAAGCTGTTTCAACGTGTCAACCCTCTCAGGGAAAATATCAATCGGTATCATCGGTATCATCGGTATGAGCGGCGCTAGCCATTCAGAAGAAGTATAACGCGCCCGCGACCCAGTATGCAGCAACCACCAGCGTTTCTCCTACGCCTGAACCCCGCAGCCATCTCTGCCAGCCAGTGTCCGTATGTGTCCACATGTGTCGGGATATGACC
This sequence comes from uncultured Chloroflexia bacterium, assembly GCA_963718915.1. Taxonomy (GTDB): domain Bacteria; phylum Chloroflexota; class Ktedonobacteria; order Ktedonobacterales; family JADMIN01; genus DAHUXT01. The sequence continues at coordinate 771,251 of CAVRAI010000003.1, forward strand.
ACGAGGAGCCGCTTGACAACTCGCCTGCATGCATCCACTATTGTCCCTGAGCATGCGATGTTGGCGACGTGTGATTTGCCAGTCACGTGATGGCAGGCAGGAGGTACATCTCATGAGCGACGATCCTAACGACACGAACGAAATCAATGACGAACAGGCGATGCTCCCGTTCGACGATGGCAGCATGGGGCGCCTCGTTCGTCGGCAATGGCATGAGGGACAGTGGTATTTCAGCGTTGTAGACGTGATCGCGGTGCTGACCGATAGCGACGCACCGCGCCGCTACTGGAGTGATCTGAAGCGCAAACTCCACGATGATGAAGGGTTCAGCCAGTTGTACGAAAAAATCGTACAACTGAAAATGCGTTCGCCGCTCGATGGCAAGAAATACGCTACCGACGCCGCCGATGCGGAAACCATGCTGCGCATCGTGCAGAGCGTGCCCAGTCCCAAGGCTGAGCCGATCAAGCAGTGGCTAGCGCGGGAAGGCGCCAAGCGTCTGGAGGAGATGGCGGCGGAGCTTCCTGAAAGCCAGAAGCGCCTGCTCTTGCGCGGAGAGGTCGCCGAGAAGAACCGCAGCCTTGCGGATACCGTCTCCGCCGCAGGAGTTCTCACGCGGCGTGACTTTGCCATCTTCCAGGATTTCGGCTACCGGGGGGCTCTATGGTGGCGAGAAGGCCAGTGACATCGCCACACGCAAGGGTCTCGCATGCGGCCAGCATATCCTCGACCACATGGAGAGCGAGGAACTCGCCGCGAACTGGTTCCGCATCACTCAGACCGAGGCCAAGATACGCCGCGAGGAGATCGATAACAAGGCCGACGCCAACGCCGCGCACCATGTCGTTGGCCGTGAGGTGCGCGAGACCATAGCTCGGCTTGGCGGCACGATGCCCGAAGACCTGCCCACCCCGGAGCAGTCCATCCAGCAGCTCGAACGCGCCGAACAACAGCGCATTCAGGCTGAGCGCCAGCCTCTACTCCTCTCCGATGCCAACCACTAAACGACAAACAACCACCCCTTCCATATGCTGAGAGGGGTGGCGAGAGCGTGCTGTGTTACGACGTATTATGGTGGGCTAGCGGGCGCGCGCCTTGCTGCTGCTGCGCGATTTGGCGTGACCGTTCGCATGGCTGCTATGGCCATTGCTATTATGAGCGCTGTGGCCGTTGCTGGCGGCTTTACCCGTCGCGACCATCTGCCCCGCGTGGCTCTCGGCATAGACGGGTGTGAGCCAGTCGCGGTACTCTGGCCGCATGCCGCGCACCACCTCGTGATAGGTCTGCTGCAGGGTCTCGGTCAGCGCGCCGATCTTGCCCGTGCCGACCGGGCGATGATCTACCTCGATCACCGGGCAAATCTGGGCGCCGGTGCCGGTCAGGAAAATTTCGTCGGCGATGTAAAGCTCGGTGCGGTCGATCTGGCGCTCGCGGGTGATGCGATCCAACTCGCGGTGGGCAAGCTCCATGATGGTCTCGCGGGTGATGCCAAGCAGGATGTTCTCTGAGGCGGATGGCGTCACCAGTTCGCCATTGATCAGCATGAAGATGTTTTCGGCGCTGCCCTCGCTGACGTGGCCCTCGCTGGTCAGCATGATCGCCTCGTCGAAGCCGTTCATCAGCGCCTCAGACTTGGCGAAGGCGCTATTGACGTAGGCGCCGGAAATCTTGGCGCGGGCGGGTATCATGTTGTCGTCCACCCGCCGCCACGACGAGACGCCGCAGCGCAGGCCAGTGGTGGCGACGTAGTCACCCATCGGCACGGTGTAGATGAGGAATGCGTCGTCCAGGTCGTTGAGCCGGACGCCGATGATCTCATTGGCTTTGTAGGCGAACGGGCGAATGTAGCAGTTCTCGCGCAGATTGTTGCGGCGAACAAGGTCAATGGTGATCGCGATCAACTCGTCGACGCTATAGGGTAGCTCGATATTGACGATGCGGCAGGAGCGATGCAGGCGCTCGTAATGTTCGCGCAGCCGGAAGATATACAGTTCTTCGGTCTGGTCATTCCAGTAGGCGCGGATTCCCTCGAAGCAGCCAGTGCCATACGACAGCGCATGACTCATGACGCCGACATGCGCCTCATTGGAGGCCACAAACGCGCCGTTCATGAAGACGACCATATCGGTTCGCTGGGAAAGAGGAATAGACACGCTCACTCGCCTCCTCTAATGCGGCCTCGTCGCCGCATCATTATGGTCAGACCACTACGCCAGATAGCGGCCAGCTCGATCTCACACGATTCGTGGCGAACACGCGCCCCATACCATCAGACTATCCATAGTGTCAAGACGAATCAGCAGGCCAGATACCTACACCTACGATGCCGCAATACAGGACATGACAGGATTCACATGATGCGTTTGCCGGTGGCTGAGAGCGCCAGTTGCGCCGCGAGATCAGCCGTGCGGTTGCGGTCGTCCAGAATTGGGTTGACCTCAACCAGATCGAGGCTAAGCAGCTTGCCGGAACTGGCGACCAACTCCATCGCGAGATGGGCCTCGCGCCAGGTCATGCCGCCGGGGACTGGTGTGCCGACGCCGGGAGCGTCCTTGGGGTCCACCCCATCGAGATCGAAGCTGACGTGGATGCCCGCGGCGCCTTCGGATGCCAGGGTAATCGCGTCGTGGGTGATGCGGTCCATTCCGTGGCGGTCGATATCGGCCATGGTGAAGACATGCGCGCCAGAGCGCTTGAGCAGCTCGCGCTCGCCGGGGTCGATGTCACGCGCGCCGACGATGACGACGCGGCGTGGGTCGATGTGTGGGCCGCCGCCAGCCACCTCGACGAGCGCCGGATCGCCGACCGAGGGGTCGCCATAGCCGCAGAGCGCGCCAAGGATCATGCCGTGGATGTTGCCGGATGGACTGGTCTTCGAATTGTTGAAGTCGGTGTGGGCGTCGAACCAGATGATGCCGGGCGAATTGACCGCGTTGGCGACGCCGCTGCCGGAGCCGAGCGAGATGCTATGGTCGCCGCCGAGTATGATCGGTGTCGAGCCTGCGCGCACGACGCTTTCGACCCGTTTGGCGAGTTCGTTGGCGACGCAAACGACTTCGTCCAGGTATTTGAGCGGATCGTCACGAGATGGGGTCGCGGTGGGTTCGGGGACGGAAACCGAGCCGAGGTCTTCGACGGTGTGGCCCAGGTCCGTCAGTTTCTCGCGGATGTTTGCGTACCGGATGGCGCTGGGGCCCATATCTACGCCGCGACGCCCCGCGCCCAGGTACATCGGAACGCCAATCAGGCTGATGTGCATGGTCAACTATCGTTTCTGTCTCGACCACCGCTACGGGCGCCGTTGCCAATAACGGGGAGCGCTGAAGCTGAGAAGGGTCAGTGCTGCCCCCAGTATACTGCCCCCACCCCGTTTCGTCCAGTATGGGAGCGGCATCGGAGTCGTGCCAGCACCGAATTTTCCTGGGAAAGTTCGCCTGAGAATGTGTGGGGTAATGCGCGGACTATGTGGCTGTAGCAGACGCGCGAACCTGCTGCCAGTCCTGTTCGTGAGTCTGTTCTAGCGAGATGTTTACGTGGCGCCAACCTATATCTAACGTTGGTCTACTGATGGTCTAACACACAGTGTCCGCGGCGGTGACTATACTTCTTTAATAGCCAATACCCAGGCATCCCGGAGCGCTGAAGGAGTCGCTCGTGTAAAGGGAGGACAACATCATGTCCACCAGGACGACTGTGAGCGTCCGACGGGCAGCTGAGGCTGACCTCGATCAGGCGCTCGCGCTCTTTCACGAGTTTCATGAGTTCCACGTGCGCGGCGTGCCAGATCGGCTGCGCATCCCCCATCCCTACGACGACGCGGCGGCGCGCGAGACGCTGCTCGGCATCCTCGACAACGCGGACGCGTCGCTCTTTGTCGCTGAGGAAGACGGGCGGCTGCTTGGCCTGGCCGAGGTCTACCTGCGGCGCGACGCGCCCCATCCGGCGGCCATCGAGTATGTGTATGGCTACCTCCAGAGCCTGATCGTCACCGCGTCCATCCGGCGGCGCGGCCTGGGGCGCCAGCTGATTGCCGCCGCCGAGCAATGGTCGCGCGAGCACGGCGCGCGCGAGATGCGGCTGGCCTGCTGGGAGTTCGCCGAGGGTCCGCTGCCCTTCTATGAGGCGCTGGGCTATCGCACGATGAAGCGCACACTCGTCCGTACCCTCGCATGAGCCGATCCCTATATCATGGTGATCGTCGCGGCGCTGGTGGGGCTGCTCGGCAGACCAAGTTCCCCGAAGCATTGTAGCTGGCGGTGTAGGCGCCTGCCGGATGTCAACAGCCGCCTGGAGCGGCGTGGGGGAAACTCCCAACCAGGATGAGCAGGCGCAGCACATTGTCAGGCGAGGCGCGCGTGAGTGTGATAGAGAGCGCGCGGTTCCCATTGAGGGCCGCCACCAACGCCTGACCGTTCTCAGTGGAGTCAGACAGCATGATCGTCTGAACGCACTGCCACCCAGCGCCGGGGAGATGCGTCGCATACAGATCGGAGACGGTATCGACCTGCGCCCCAGCCCCAGAGACCGTGAAGGACCAGGTCTCGGCAGTCACGCCGGAAAGCTGGGGGCCAGGGTTCGGCTGGCCCGCGAACTGCGCTCCGGCGGGCAGCGGGATGTCGCAGGTGAGGCCGTGGCGCGCGGGTTCGGTGAGACCACACAGGCGCGGCGCGACGAGGAAAGCGCCCGTGGCTCCGAGGAGCACCAGGAAGAGAACCACTATGAGCGCGATGATGAGCGGGCGTCTGCTACGGCCCATCTGAGGGGTAGGCATCGGCATCTCAGGGGACGCGGAAGAAGCGGATGCGGACATGGATGAATCTCCGAATACGCACAGAACACCACCCAGAACACATAGAGCTTACAAACGGACGGTGAGCAGTCCGCTGCCAGTCTAGCACGTCTGTCAAGCTCGTCGACACCTAGCTGCGGTCGGCCGTCAGCCAGGAATGATTGGCGCATTCTGCCAGGCGACCAGTTGGCCCGCGTAGTCCCAGGTCAGTTGCTGGTTGGTGGTTGCGCCAGCATTGCAGGTGGTGCTGCCATCGGGCGCGCGGCAGACCATATACCTGCGGCGTCATAGCTGGCGGTGTAGGCGCTCCCACCCGAACCCATCGCGGTCGCGTCGTGCAGGTGCGCGCTGTCGCCGTAGATGTAGCTGCCCGATGGTCCAACCGTCAGCCGATTGAGCGCGTCGTGGCTAAAGCACTGTGGTCGATGAGACGTGCAATCAACGAACCTAGAGGAATCCTCGACGCGGCCATGCGTAATGCAAGTCCACGACGTGCAGTATCAAAAGCTTCATCGACCCGTCCTAAATTGCGTAACGCCTGCGCCTTGCCGCTCCATGCATGCCATATATAGATATGGTTGGGGTCAATTTCAATGGCGCGATCAAAATCCTCCAAAGCATCTGTGTCCTGGCGCAACGAGAGTAACAGCGTGCCCCGGGCAATCCATAGTGTAGAGTCAGACTCATCAAGAGTACCAGCGCGGGTGAACGCTGTGAGCGCCTCATCTATTCGTCCTAGCTTCTGCAAAGCAATTCCCTTGCCTTGCCAAGCGCGTGCCAGGTTGTCTTCGATCTCGAGTGCTCGGTCAATTGCATGTAGCGCCTCTGAGAAGCGCTTGAGGGCATTGAGCGTTTCCCCTCGTCCAAGCCAGGCAGGAGCGAATCGCTGATCCAGTGCCAACGCATGGCGATAAGCCATGAGTGCTTGCTGATTCCGATGAAACCAGCGATGGTTTTCTGCTATATTGTACCAGGCAATCGTAAAGGCTGAGTCCAATGAGATCGCTTGTTGCCATGCGATTAGCGCCTCCCGACGCCGGGACATTCCCTGCAATGCTACGCCTTTTTCGTTCCAGGCCCGCGCAGTGGCAGGGTCTATCCTCAACGCCTGATTGGCTGCAGCCAAAGCCTCGTCATCGCGATGCAGGTCATGAAATGTCCCGCTCATGTTGACCCATGCCCCGGCTAATCGCGGATCAAGGGTGACTGCCTGCTGATAGGCTGCCAGCGCCTCATCATAGCGACGGAGCTTACCAAGCACGTCGGCGTAGTTAGCCCACGTCGAAGCGATACCCCCATCGAGAACGAGGGCATGCTCGAAAGTCTCCAGCGCTTCTTCATAGCGACGGAGAGTGACTAACACATACCCTTTTTGACGCCATGCCAGCACATCCCTAGGGTGCTCCGTGAGCCGTTGGTCAAGCGCCTCAAGTGTTTCCGATTCTAGCCGCTGATTGTCCACAGCCGCATTGAGGTCGTCCCATAGCGGTCCGTTGTCCTGGCTCATCAGGCTCTCCTGTCCAGCTTCCACGCCTTCTCATTGGTTTCCTCTATCATAAACTATACGTGTTCTCTCCCCATCTGTAGCGAAATGGCGCGCTCTGCCGCCTTGACGCCACTCCGTGCCTTCCGCCATCATAGAGAACGCACGTTCTATTTTGGATATGAAGAGACGGGGGAAGCTATGGATACTGCTGGGAAAACGCGGGCGCTCGATACGTCTGGGCAGGCGCAAGGAAGCGCGTTGCCCACTTTGGAGCCAGAGACAGGTGGGACAGCGCGCGGGCTGCTGGGTCCGCTGATCGAGATGATGGGCGCCGAGGGCGACTCGCTGCAAGGGACGCTGGCGGCGTGGCAGCGCGAGCAGGATCGCCTGGCCAATCGCGCGTGGCGGCGGCCCGGTGGGATGGCGCGGCCCGCTGGCCTGTAATATGTGCCGCCCGATGGAGATGGGATGGGGAGGGAGGCTGAAACGATGACACGCGAGACGCTGGCGCTCTGGGCGTATACCCCGCCGGGCGGACCATGGCCGCTGGTGGCGACCGACTACGGCGCGCGGATCGAGGCGCTGGAGTTCACCACCGTCGCGCCGGGCGGCTTCGGCGATCTCTCCTGCATCCTCAAGCTGCCCGATGCGCGGCTGCCCCGGCCAGAGCTGGGGCTGTTCTCGCGGGTGGCGCTGCGCGATGGCCTCTTCACCTGCTTCTCCGGCGAGTGGAGCGATCCGACGCTGGTGATGGATAGCACGCGCGGTGAGTACATGATGCTCTCTGCCCTTGGCGGCGGTGTGGCGTTGCGTGACGATCCAGACGATACGGCCTATACCTCAGCGACCACCGCCCAGAATATCCTCGCCGCCGAATTCGCCCGGCGCGCCAGCTACCTCGCCCTCGATGGTGACCTCGCCGCCGTCCTGCCCGACCATCCGGCCAACACCTTCACGCCGGTCTACGACGGCTATACGCTCGAAGAGATCCTGCACGACCTGACAGGCGCCCTCGGCGACTACACCTGGACGGTCTACGAGCATCCCACCCATACCGACGCCGCTGGATTGCCGACGTGGCAGCTGCGCGCCCACCAGCGCGATGTCACGACAACCAACTACCTGGCGCTCGGCGCCGATATTCTCGAGTGGCGGGTGGCTCCTTCGGCGCAGCGGGCCTATAACGTCGTGCAGGTGGCGTATGTCGATCCGGTGGCTGGCCCTGGCAGTGTCACGGTCAGCGATCCGCGGCTGGGGCCGGGCGGCGCGCAGGGTAACGCGCCCTTCCGTCGCCGCAAGCTCCGACGCAATCTGGGCAACCTGCCACTCACCGCCACGCAGGCCACCGCCATCGCCAACGCCTGGCTGGCGACCTACAGCAATCCCAGCAACAAGATCGAGATTACGCTGCGCGCGGTGCGCGACGCCAGTGGCAACCCGCTGCCGCTGAGCCATGTGCGCGCCGACGCCAACCTCTTTGTGCCAGAGCTGGCGGTGCGTGGGCAGCAGCTCTCGTCTGGCCCGACGCCAGGCGTCAACCAGTTTTACATTATCGAATCGAGTTACCGTGAGACGGCATCCGGCGACGTGCGGCTGACGCTCCAGCTGGATAACTACGCCGACCGGGGCGAATCGCTGCTGGCGCGTCTGCAGATCGCCGACGAGGCGCGCCAGCGGCGGCGCGGCGTCTATCGCCCGGTGCAGTCTGCCGGCGCGCAACAGGTCGGCTATCTCTCGATTCGCGCGCCAGGCGCCAGCGCGGGCCAGCGGTTCGGCGTCGGCGTCAACTTCGTGCCGGTGCTCTCGAATACGCCGACGGGGCTGACCTTCACGGCGGTCACCAGCACGAATGTCGCCAGCGGGCCAACCGTGACGGCGGGCTCGATGACGCCCTATGGCTGCGAGGTCACGGTGACGGCATCGGCAACGGGTACGGTCGTCTGGACCGGCAAATATACGACCGTCGGCGCGTAAAAGTGTGGGAGGGGAGGCATGGCGATGGCGGCGACAACAGCGACAACTGCGCAAAAGGTACATGTGGAAGTTCCAGGCTTTCAGGCGTTTGGCGAGTTCCATGGCAGCAACAAAGATTGCAGCGCCGACGCCGAGTTGATGGCGCGTCACCCGCTGGATGGCTCGCCGCTGGACGCCGCGACGCTGAATCTCTGGTGGGGCGAATATTGGAACACCGGGCATCACACGTCGGGCGGGGCGACGCTTGACCATATCTACTGGCACCTGACGGGTAGCGCGCATAAGCTAGATCCGACTAAAGCCAGGGTCGTGAAGTATATCGGGACGGACAAGATCCCGCTGGCGCAGTTGCGTGCGGAGATCATCGCGGCGCTCTCACAGGGGCAGACGGTCATCACGTACCTCGGTAAAGCGCTGGCTTTGCCCGACAACGAACATGGCGTCTACGGGCATTTTGTGGCGCTGGCTGGTGTGGATAGTGACCTGGGCTATCTGGTCGGCAATGGCGATACGACCGATGCGCTGGGTGGGCACGGGATCATCCCCACCCACTGGCACGGCTGGAATCAACTGGCGGCGGCTGAGATCAATGGCATGATAGCGTTAGAGAAAGTGACGGTGGCGAACGTGAGCACTATTCCGACAGGTTGGAAAGACGATGGCAAGACGCTGGTGGCGCCCAATGGCGTGCCGGTGGTCATGGGTTTTCGCGAATATGTGCTGGCTCAGGCGGGAGTGGGTGGCTGGGACGCGAACAACTGGCCGCTGGCGGCGGAGCAGGTGATCGTGAGTGGCAGCGTCGAGCCGGGGAATACGGCGATTGGGCCGGGAAGCAGGCAAGACTTCCGGCTGACCTCGCTGGGCTGGACGGCGAGCCGAAACGTCTATGTGATCTACGTCGGGCAGGATATCCGCGCATTGGAGCAGCAACTCGCCGCGGCGAACGCCCATGTGGCGCAACTGGAGGCGCAGCTTGCCAGCATGCCCGCCCCCGCGCCCGCTGACCCGAAGGCCACGGAGGCGCTTGCCGCGATGGTGGAGCTGGCGAAGGCGCTCAAACTGGTGGCGGCGTAGCCAGGCTCTTTCGTTGCTCCAGATAGAAGCGCTGAAGCATCATCAGGCGCCAGACAGCGTAGATGGCGGTCAGCATCCCGATGGAGAACGCGAGAATCGCCATCCAGAGCCGCGTGGGAACGCGCTGGGCATCCGCAGATCATTGCAGGCTGTTCGAGGCCATCATATGTTAGAGACTGTCGTAGGCTACTTCGCCATGTAAGATCTCGTCGAGGCCAGCAATTTCCGTTTCTTTGGAGACCCGCACCGGCTCGAACCGGTTGATCAGACGCAAGATGCCGTAGGTCACGACAAAGGCGTAGAGTGCGGCAATGGCGACGCCTGCCACCTGGACAGCGAACTGGCGACCATTGCCTTCGAGCAATCCCGCGACCCCGTTGATGGCCGCGCTGGCGAAGACGCCCGTCAAGATGACACCAAGACCACCGCCAACTCCGTGCACGCCCCACACATCCAGCGCGTCGTCCCACTTCCGTCGCACACGGAGTTGAATCGCCAGATAGCAGACGCCAGCGGCGCACAGGCCGATCACCAGCGCGGCCCAGGGCGGCACAAATCCAGCGGCAGGCGTGACCGTCGCGAGGCCAGCCACAGCGCCAGTGAGCGCGCCGGTCATGCTGGCGCGATGTTCACGCCACCAGACGAGCGCCAGCCAGGCGACCATGCCCGCCGCCGCTGCTGTGTTCGTGTTGACGAACGCGACCGCCGCCACGCCGTTCGCCGCCAGCGCACTGCCGCCATTGAAGCCGAACCAGCCGAACCAGAGGAGGCCCGCGCCCAGCGCAACAAAGGGCACATTATGCGGAGTGGCGGAATCAGCGGTATGAAGCGTGCGGGGGCCGATGAAGAAGACCGCAGCGAGCGCCGCCATACCCGCGCTCAGGTGAACGACGATGCCGCCCGCGAAGTCCACGACGCCCATCTTGGCGAGAAAGCCTCCGCCCCAGACCCAATGGACGAAGGGAATGTAGACGAGCAGACTCCACAAGACGAGGAAAATGAGGTAGGCCTTGAAGCTGACTCGGTCGGCGAATGCGCCACTGATCAGGGCAGGAGTAATGATGGCGAACATCACCTGAAACAGGAAGAATGCGAGGAAGGGAATGGTTGGGGCATAGGTGTGGCTGGGGGCAAGGCCGACGCCCGCCAGGCCGACCTGGCGCAGATCACCAATGAGACCCAGCGTGTCGCCGCTATAGGCGAGGCTGAAGCCAACCAGCACCCAGAGGAGAGTTACCACACCCATGGCGATGAAACTCTGCATCATAATGGTCAAGACGTTTTTGCGACGTACCAATCCCCCATAGAAAAAGGCCAAGCCGGGCGTCATGACGAGGACCAACGCTGCGCTGAGCAGCACAAAACCAGTATCGGCGCCATTGATAGAACCCATGAAGGAACTCTCCTCTGTGAGACTCGGTGGCGCGCCGTTGCGCCAACGCGGGATCGTTCGACAGCCTTTCAGGATAGCCAGGGCGCGCGGATGGATAGACGAGTGGGTATGCGTGAGCGAGGAGGAGACCAGCGTGCGGCGGGACGCTGCGCCCCGACGTAGTATTTGCCACCAGTATAATGGAGTAGTCAATGGCCAGTCAGGCGCGGGCTGAGGTGGCGAATTACGGCGCCTCTGAAGACGGTCGTGTCCACGAGTCGCTGGGATGAATTCTATCGAGAGCCAGGACTTCACTGGCTGTGGTCGGCTATACTGGGATCAGACGTCGTGCTCCGACCAGTGGCTGTTTTGGGTTCATACCTCAATCCTCAATCTCACGAATCTCATGGAGGCGCCATATGTCCACTCCTACCACGTCTGGCACTCCCTCGCCGACTCCTGGCCCAGCGCCTCGCGGAGCTTCGGCGATGCAGCGGTGGTTTCTGCGGGCGATGGTGGGCATCTATCGCCGGACAGGCGGACGCATCGGGGGACGGGTCGGCTCGACGCCGGTCCTGCTGCTGACGACCACTGGCCGCAAGACGGGTTTGCCTCACACGACGCCCGTTGGCTACTTCGACCTGGGCGATGACCTGGGCGATGTGCGGTTTGTGGTGGCCTCGAACGGCGGCGCGCCACGCCATCCTGCCTGGTATTTCAATCTGACCGCGCACCCTGAGGTACGGGTTGAGGTGGGTCGTGACGCTTATAGCGCTGTTGCGAGGGTGGCGATGGGGGACGAACGCGGGCGGCTGTGGGACTATGTGATGGAGACGGCGCCGCCCTATCGCCGCTATCAGCGGGCTGCGCGCGAGATCCCGCTGGTGGTGCTTCGCCGCACCGAGTGAGTATCAAGTGTGTTGGGCAGGTGATCGCGCCTTGCTGTGCGCCTTGCTGATGCCTAGCTGATTGTGTGGAATGCCCGACGCGGGGAGTTGATGCGCGGTAGCTGCTGTGTCGGTAACGATGCCACCCAATCCGAAGGCGACCGAGGCGCTGGCAGTGCTGGTGGAGCGGGCGAAGGCGCTCACGCTGGTGGCTCCGTAGCCTGGTATCTGTGGAAGGTGATGCCACCGGGTCTGCAACGGGTGAGAGTCATATTGGCCCAGTCGCGTGCGGTGCGAGTGAATGAGATAGGAGCGAGGTGGGCGACCTGGCATTTGTGGAGCAACGCATATCTGGCGACAACGGTCGAAAGCTATACTCAGCGCAGACGCGACGATGCAGCTGGACGCTGGATTCGTCTGAGATCAAGGGAGCGCCTCATGCGGTCTCCAGCCACCAAATGCCAGGCTATTCTCACTCTTGTGACATTTACCCTTCTCATGGCGCTGCTCGTTGGTTGCGCCAGTGTGGCGCGCCAGCCACCACTCGGCGCGACGGCTACTCCCCAGGCATCCGCGACGCCACATGCGCGAGCCGGTATTCACGCGGCGACCCTTGGTGGCACGATCAACGACTTCCAGGCGCGCTATCAGGCCGTCGCGAGTACGCAGAACCTGGTCTACGACGCGACCATCGCCGGGCAGCCAGTTGAAATTGCCCTTGGCCCTGATCTTCCCCAGCAGAGCCTCGATGGTGTGGCCCACATTGCCGTGGTGACGCTCAGCGTGCCCGCCAACGCCCTCCGCTCCGAACAATGGAGCGCCGCCCTCGCCGCTCAGGTGGCGCAACCGTTTCTGCCCGCCGACGCGCAGTTCCAGGATACCGTCACCGTGAATGGCTCACCCGATCACATCTACACCAGCGCCAGCGTCGCGGCGACCTTCACGTCCGACCAGTTCGTCACCGACGCGAACGCGCCCGTCCCTCTCGGCACGTTCGATGATCTCTGCAACCCGCTGCCGTTCTCGAACACTGGTATCGAGCAGTGCACAATCGCTATCGGCAGCAACTAGCAACCAGCGTGATGCCTCTCCAGCCCACACGCGCAACCACTGCCACTCTTTATGAAGCAGGCGCTATCCTGGACCCCTTTTCGTGCCGCTTCGTGAATTGATAGCGGCAACCCTATCATGGCAGCTTCAGGATGCCCAGTTGCGCCTTGAGGCGGATGATGCGCCGGAGCGCTGTGTCCAGCCGCGCCTGCGAGATGCGCCCGGACTGCACGGCCTGCGTCATCGCCGCGACCACCGCCGCCAGACGATCCTGCTCGATGGGCGCCTCGATCAGATCATCGCCCGCCAGAAACGCCCGCACGCAGGCCTCGGCGATCCCCTGCGCCGGATCGCTGTAGCCTTGCTGCTGCATATAGGCGACGATGCCCTGCGCGTCCATCGCGTCGGTGACGACGACCCCCTGGTAGCCCAACTGCCCGCGCAAGACCTGCTGCACCAGCACCGGCGAGAGCGAGGCGGGGTTCTGCGTGTCATAGGCCGGGACGATGACGTGCGTCACCATAATCATGTCTGGATGTTGGGGCAGTAATTGCCGGAACGAGGCGAAATCGGTGGCGTTGAGCTGGTTCTGCGAGTGATTGACCGTCGGCAATGTGAAGTCGGGGTTGCCGGTGGATGCGCCCAACCCCGGCCAGTGCTTCAGCGTCCCGGCGACGCCATTTTGTTGCAGCCCATCGAGGAACGCGCCCGCATATGATGTGACCTGGCCGACTGATGTGCCGAACATACGGCTCGGATCGATGCCGCCGCCCTGATTGATATCGGCCAGCGGGGCAAAATCGACGTTGAGGCCGATCTGCCGCATGCGCTGGGCGTCGGTCTGCGCCTGGAGGTACGCCTGGTGAGGGTCGCCGGTCGCGCTGAGCTGTTGGGGCGAAGAAGTCGGGCCGTAGTAGAAGGAGAGGCGATCCACCAGACCGCCCTCTTCGTCGGTCGCCAGCAACAGCGGCGTATCGGCGTGCGACTTGAGGTCGCTCACCAGCTGTTGCATGCCAGCGAGCGTGGTGGGCATCAGCGGGCCGCCATTGTAGTTGGGGAAAATGATGGCGCTGCCGAGATGCCACTGGGTCAGCGCCTGATTGATATCGTCGTTGTAGCCATTCGCGTAGACGGCCAGCATGAGCGTCTGCCCGATCTGCTGCGCGGGCGTGAGCTTGGCGATATAGGCGTCGATGCGCTGGTCAAGGCTCTGCGCGGCGGGCGTCGATGTAGCCGTAGCAGCCGTGGCGGTGGCTGCTGGCCCCGTCGTTCCGGTCGTCGGCAGGCCAACGCAGCCCGAGACCATGACAAGAATGAGCAGCAGTGATGCGCCAAGGGCAGCGCGGAATCGGCGCGGATGGCTCGTCCTCGCGTAATGCTGCATGATCGCTCCCCTGGCTGTATGACTCTCACCTATAATAGCTAAACGGCTGCTGTCGGCCCTCATGGTTTGGCATGTTTCGGCGCGCAAGCTCTGCTGGAATCCATGGCAAGGCTACCACATGGCCCTTCCAAATACAAGACCAGGCGTGCGGCTGAAAGGATCTCTGGCTGCGCGTGACTGCGCAATCGCCGTCGCCATATCGCCGTGCGCGTTATCTCTCCGCCGCTGGCCCGTTGATATGCGTAGGGAAGGAGCGCGGGCGGATGGCTCGCGGGTGGCGCCCATCAGGAGGAAAACCAGGAGGAAAACAGGGACGTATGGAATCACTTCGACGCCTGCTGGCTGACCTGCGGGGTCGCTTCGTTTCAGCAATCACGGGACGAGAAGGCCGTTCGCGACAGATCACCATCGCCGCGCTCTCCGCACTCTGTCTGTTCGCGCTGGCGGCCACGGCGCTCCTCTTCGCCGCACAGAGCGATCCGTCGGCCTCCGGGAACGCGGCGCGGTCGTCATCCCCAACGCTTTTCGCGTCTACGCTGACGCCGACCGATCCGCCGACGGCAACCGCGCAGGCAACAGCAACCACCACATCGGGCGGAGGCAAGAAGGTCTCTGGCAAGCCCGTCACAGTGCCGAAGCCCCCGCCGCCCCCGCCGAAGCCGACGGCGACCCCCACGGCGACGCCCTGCGCGACGGCGACACCCGTGCCGACGGCCACCGCAACGGCGACCGCGACCTCCACGGCGACGGCCACCACATCGACCGGGTCATCTGGCGCCGTATCGTTGGCGGCGCTGCGGGTCAACTCCTGCACGCCCTGCGGTGTGAACGCCGGAAATAATCCGAGCCAGTCGCAGATTCGCGCCGCGCTGGATGCCGCCGCCAACCTGTATGGCCTGCCGCACAACCTGCTCTATGGCTTTGCCTGGCAGGAGAGCAAGTGGCATCAGGATGTCATGGCGTGTGATGGCGGCGTTGGGCTGATGCAAATTCAGTACTACTACTCCGACTATTTCAACCACTCCAGCGTGCTAAACGCGAGCGGCTGCGGCGTCTCGGACACCAGCTACGATATCTACACGCTCAGCGGCAACGCCAATCTCGGCGCGAAGGTCGTCAAGTATCTCTCGTGCTATTACATGCGTATCGCGTCGGGCAAGTATCAGGCTGCCGGGCTGGGTTTCCCCGATACGACAAGCAATCCGAGCCTCTGCGCCACGCTCTACAACAACAACACCAACGGGCCGACCGCCACGCTCTATCAGGATTTGCCGTCATCCGTGGGCGATGGCTGGAGCTGTCCGCTCGATCCGACACAGGGGCTGACGAGCGCCGAGGTGCTCGACTACAGCGCCAGCGCCTATAACGCCGGGCAGACCGCCATCTATAACTGTAGCTGCATCCCCAATCTTGGCTACGTCGGCGCCGTCGAGTACTGGACCAGCCAGTTTGCCCAGGGCGCGCTGCCGTAGTTTCGAGTGCTTCCTAAATGAGGGGCGACATGCCAGGGGAGTTCTACATCACATCTCAGGACTCGTCACGTCACCTTCCTCATCGTCTTCCAGAATGATCAGCACGGAGACTGATATCTGCAACTGCGCCGCCCCCGCCGCCGCGACGATCTCAGCCGGAATGCCAAAGCCACCCATCGCCTCCTCACGAATTGTACTGATCCAGAGTTCGGCGTTGACAGCATCCCGGTCGAGTTGGGCCAGGCCGGGCGTCAGGCGTCGTAGAATATCGGCGACACGCGCGGTCGCCTCAGGAAGTGGGAGGCCATCCTCCCACTCGCTTCTATCTATCAGGTCTAAGCCCCACACATCGACAGGTTGCTTCCGCCGCCTGGGAGGGATCAACTCACCCTTACGCCGGTCGAAGGTTGGTGCGATCCCCAAGAGGTGGGTTACGTCTTGGGAGGGCGGTAGATCGCCCGAGAGGCGGAAACTCATGCTGGTGCGACTTTTCCAGTGACTCACGGCTGTCGATTTTCCTCTCGTATAGTTCGAGCCATTCATCTGTTCATTCTATCAACTTCTTAAAGGTGTAGCTTTTTTGAACTCACCTGTCGCGAGGCGTAGGGAGCTGGGCCGACCTGTCGCGTTGACGCCTGCCTGGCTTCCCATCTACCATGAAGAAGAGCCGCAAGCTGTGGCGCTGCCAGTAAGGAATGGCGCGCAATGGGCCAGCGGCAGACGGTGGTGGGGAATATCAAGGAGGCGGGGAGGAAACAGGATGATAGGATTACTCACACGGGCGCGGAACAATGTGTCGCTCACTCCGGCTGAGCGCGCGCTGCTCAAGCTGATCGAGGGGCTGGTCTGCACGGCGTTGGTGGCGGCGCTACCCGTCGTCGCGGATGCGCTGAGCAATGGCGCCATCAACTGGGCGGATGTGGGACGCGCGGCGCTGGCTGCCGGGGCGACGGCGGCGCTGTTGGCGCTCATCAAATACTGCAAGGCATATGGCGACCCGCCGCTGCCATCCCAGCTCTGATGCTATTGGATAGATGAGGCACAGCTCGGAAAACAATGTGAGGACGGTGGTTGCCGTCCTCATCTAGACCTACGCTTCGAGAGGGTTTCCAGTGTGCCCGCTACTTCACGACGCTACATCAGGTGGGCGTGCGAGGCCGTTTCGGCCTGTGGGATGGGTTCTGGCAGATCACAGGCGGTTTCTTCGACGTCACGTCCTCGTGAAATCAGGCGCACGAAGAAGAACATCAGACAAAACACACCACCCCAGAATGCGAATACGGCCAGTACCCAGAGGACATCACTAAAGGACATGGCATCCCCCTTTTTACGGCGCTTTCGCGTCTATTCCGCGGCGCTACCTCCCGCATGTACCCCTATTGTATCCCACTCGACATAAACAGTGAACAGTGAGCGCGCGGATTTCGTCCCGGCTGCGCACAGCGGCGCGTATACTTTACGAAGTGGGTGTAGAGCGTGAAAGGAGAATGAGTGAGTAGCCTGTGCTGAAACGTGAGAAAGCGGGTTCGTCTCCGGCATCCATGCCCCTTTCGCTCCGCTGGGATGCGCCGCTGCCCGACCTGGCGTTTCTGGGGCTATTCCTGCTGATGGCGCTCTGCCACCTGGTCTCGGCGCTGCTGGCGCTCGGCTGGATCACCGCCGCCATCTGCGATGGCGTTGTCCTCGGCTACCTGGCAGTTGTGCTGTTGGCGCGTCCCGAATGGGGGCCACTCATCGGGCGTCTGCTGCTGTTTGGCCTCGTTGCGGGAGTTGTAGAGTTGGCCACCGACGCCGCCGGGGAACAAATCGCGCGTTCGCTGGTCTATCCCGCCGACGAACCGATGCTCTGGCAGTCGCCCGCCTACATGCCCATCTCGTGGATGGTTGTACTGACGCTGCTCGGCTACCTTGGCTGGCGGCTGGCGGGGCTGCTGCCGCTCTGGTGGGCCGTGCCGCTCGGCGGGCTGGCGGGCATGCTCATCATCCCGTTCTATGAAGAAAGCGCCTGGTATGCTGGTTGGTGGCGCTACACCACCCTGCCGCGTCTGGGCCACACGCCTGTCTATGTCTTCCTTTTCGAGGGCGGCATCGTGGCAATCCTGCCACTGCTCGCGCGCGGGCTGGAGCGGCTCCGGCTGGGATGGGTGGCGGCGCGTGGATTCGTCCTCGGCGCGTGGATGCCGCTGGTGGCGTTCGTCTCGTGGCGACTGCTGGGGCAGGGATAGGCGCGATTGGGGTACAATAGCCCGTATGAGTACCGTTTCGACCATTCTCCATATCTACGGCCACGACGCCGACGCCGTCGAGAGTGCGCTGACCACGATCTTCGCATCCGAAGATCGCGTGAATGCGTTGCGGCTCGAAGGAACCTTCAGCGCGGTGCTTGAGCGCGTCACCGATCCCGACCTGGATGCCGCCTACCGCTACCTCATCTGCCGCCCGCACGATGTCTCGCGCTGGACACCTGTGCTGGAGCTGGGCAACCGCACCGAAGGCCTGGATGTCGAACTCTCGCGCGCACTGGATGGCGCGCCTGTCTTCACCGTCTTCGACTATGGCGAGACCGTCTCCGGCTACACGCTGGCGCGTGGCGGCGCACAGGTTGACCGCTATATCAGCGATCCCACCTGGCTCGAAGATGATGGCGAGAGCGCCGGAGACCCCACGCCCGCGCCCGACCTGGAGGCGCTACGGGGGCATCCTGAGCGCTTCGCCGATTTGCTGCCGCCCGATACCGCGCCGGAGGACTTCGTGCGGATCGTGCTGGCGCCGGGCTGGTGGGAGGACTACGGCGCGAGCACTGGCGTGAACCTCCCGGCGGAGGAGCGCGCCGAGGAAGATGATCTCGTCGATGAGCGCGACCGCATGCGCTGTATCGCGCTGGCAATCGAACTCTGGAGTCCCACCGAGTATCCGCTGACGCAAGACCTGGACGACCTCGCCAATCAAACGGTTGGCCCTGGCATCATCCTGGCCTTCAACTGAGCGGCGGACACCAAGCATTGCGGCGTTCAGCCTGCTACTTGTCCCAACTCATCCGTTCGTTTTGTGGCATCCTTGCACCCGTGTGCGGCCGCTGCGGACTTGCGTACTGGCTTCCAAAGGTCCTGTTATGGTACGATTTCATCCGAAACTTTGCGTAGACTGAGTACAGAATTCGTCGTGGTTATCTGGTTACTGCCCGGTGAGGAAACCGTTCCACTCTGTGGGATATGGTGATGAAGATATCCGGAGGCTGGCTGGCGGCGAGAGATATCTCATCTTTTGGTGGCGATTCCAATACTGTACACATACAACTATGCAAACATTTCTGATGTTCCTGTCGCCCTCCTATTCGATATGCCAGGAGGCCGAGGCAAGCAACTGGGACATGGAGCGTCACAAGAGTATCTGTGACGAAAATCGCCGGAGGAGAAATGGCTCAGCAACTGCCGCGAAAGCATGCGATAGACTATTACGATACCCAGCCGACACCCGCAACCGCGCAGGCCGTTGAGGCCGATACGGCGATTCTGCCAAAGGTGAAGACGGATCGCAGTCTGCCAAGCTATCAGCCGACGGGCATGGCGAAGGTTGACCGTCTGCTCGACCTCACGGACCGATTGACTGGCGGTCGCGCCGAGTGGATTCAGCGGGCGTTCAGCTATCTCTTCATCGGCGGCATCGCGGCGATCATCAACCTGATTACCCTGCAGATCACGCTCAACCTGCTCACGCCCTCCACACTTTCGTACCAGATTCACTATGCCATCGCCTTTGCCGTCGCCACAGAAGTCTCGATCATGGCGAACTTTATTCCGAACGACCGGATCACCTTCAGTCATTTGGCGGGACATAGCCGCTCCTGGATTCAGCGATGCGCGCGCTTCCATCTCACCTGCACAGGTGGCATCATCGTGACACTCGCGGTCTCCAGCCTGCTACACCTGATTTTTAAAGTGCCCGCGCTGCCCGCTCAGGCGGTGGCTCTTATCATTGCAACCGCGTTCAACTTCACCTTCCACCATCTCTTTACCTACCGGCACAAGCCAGCCACCGCACTCTAGATCATCGCCCGGACAGGCAGGCCGGAAGGCCGGTATGGCTCGTATCATTTCTGCCCTCTTGCCCCCATGCGGTGAGAGGGCATGTTCGTGAGACGCATCTCGAAACAATTGTGATCTATTGCATTCCACAGCGGGTAATTATAAGGTAAGATAGACATAACCGCGTTGAGCGCCTGGCGCGCTTACTCTCTGCGGAAGGATACCCAGCGTATCTGTGTGGGTGGGGCCGCAAGTTTGCGAAGGGTCATCCGGTAAAACGTTATCTTACCCATCATCTGATCATCAGTCTAGCCAGTTTTTAGGGGCGGCGAAGCAACCATTGACAGCGTTCATGTGAAGCTGTTACGCTACTGCCAGGGTTTTTGCCTGACTGCACCCGCGACGGTTATCGTGTGAGAGATCCATACCGCCGACGTGCAGTGACGAGATGCGCCAGGCAATGTCATGGATGGCAGTGTGCGGTCTGGCGCGGCAAACTACCTGTGCTTGCGACTGGCTCATGGTTCCCAGACCAGACAGAGCTGAATCCCCACAAAAAGGAGGTGGCCGGAGACGGTCTCCCCAGGGAAATTGCGTGTGCGCAAGGAACCTCGGCAGGCTGTTGGTGAACAAGACGCCGTGTCTCGCGCAGCATCAAACAAACCCTCCAGTTCGCATTTTTACCGATATTCACCTGCGCGAGAGAAGCTGTCGGCCACTGGGCGCGAACAAGTTCACAAAGTTGTGCGCGCAATGCGGTACCAGAAGGCGGCGTCTACGTTGTTAAGAGTACAACGGCTTCTGTAGCTGGCATGTGCAAGCATTCCGCGGAGGCATACCCGCATGATGGCGCGGTTCTCGTCCATGGAAGATCGCTTCTGGCGCATCGAGGATTCGGGAATCGACAGCAGAGAAACGGGCAGGCGTGCGGGCGCGATTCTGAGTGTGAGCTATACCAGTGACAGATGACATCGGACTTGTATTGTGTCTTCTTATGTCTTCTGGACGACGGCAAACGACGAAGCACGCAGACCCTGGAGGGCCAATGGTGGCCAGGGTGGAGCCTCCTCCCAAAATGGTTTGTGCGAGCGAGCGGTCGTTGCAGCGCGACCACAGGGCTATTCTCCAGGATCAGAGGGTAGCGAAGCAGGGAATGCCAGCCAGGTGAATCCGGCGCTGGAACGTCACAGCCTTGAGAGGGGTACAAAGCATGCTTGTGTTACGCAGAAAAGCTGGCGAGGCGATTGTCCTCAATGGTACGATCACCATCCACGTCCTCGCCGTAGAGGGCGAACGAGTCAAGCTAGGTATCAACGCGCCGCCAGAAGTTGTTATTGTACGCTCCGAACTGCTGGAGGGTCAGGGATCCGGCCCAGCCAGTTCGATGCCCGGCGCGCCGGTTCCCCCGCGCGAGCCACGTCCCTACACCTACCGCGATCCCGGTTCCAATGGGCAGCGCCCCCAGCGTGAGCTTGAGGAAAGCAATACATCAGGGGAAACACCCGGTCCGGGGCGTCCGCCGACGAATGGCGCGAATGGTATGAATGGCGCGAATGGCGCGAATGGCGCGAATGGCGCGAATGGCAATGGCGAATGGTATGTATGGTGGGACAGCACGCTATGCGCCGCGTCGTCGCATGTATGATGATCCAAACGCGCCGATGCCGCCGCTTCCCAATCCGAATCCACGCTACCGCTGATACCAACGCTCCGTGCGTTATCCGGGTCAGATCGGTATGAGCATCGTTTGCCCATCACCCGTCAGGGAATCCTCTCCCTGGCGGGTTGCTCCATTGCTTCGTGTCACATCGTCAACTTGACTCAGGTCTTGACTCAGGCGGCAAGCCGCGCCACATAGTTGTCGGCAGCGCCGTCCCCGCTGATCCAGATGGCGCCATTGTGTCCCAGCGCCATCCCAAAGGGAATGCTCTGCGATGCGGGCAATGTGTAGAACGTATAGAGGTCATCGCTGGCCTGATAGTGTACGACCGCGTTCGCGCCCGCGCTGGCAAACCAGACCGAGCCATCGCCGGTTGTCACCAGGCCGTAGAGAATGCTGGGGTCGCCCGCTGTGTGTGGCGTCGCACGCTCCGTGACCTTGCCTGTCGCCGGATCGATGCTCCCCAGGATGGCTGGCTGCATTTCTGTAAACCAGATACGCCCCGATGCATCCGCGGCCATCGCATAGACCGCTGCCTGCCGGTTGGCAAGCGGCATCAGCGTCACTTTGCCTGTTACAGGATCGAGCCTGCCCACTGCGCCGCCGTTCAGATAGCCAAACCAGACGCCGCCGGGGGTGACCGACAGGCTGAACGGATAGGAGCGCGTGGCGCCCTGTGGGACGGGCGCTGGCCACGACTGCATCGCGCCTGTGGCCGGGTCAAGCCGCCCGATGCGCCCGCCGAGCAGCGTAAACCAGAGCGTGCCGTTCGCATCGAACGCGAGGTCCTGGGGCGCCATGCGCGGCCCAATCGCGGTATCGAGCGGATAGGTTTTGAAGGTCTGGGTGGTCGGGTCGAAGCGCCCGATATAGTTGGCCGCCTGCTCAGTAAACCAGACGTCGCCCTGGCGGTCTATCGCCGTCGCCATGATGTTGTATTTGCCACCGGGCGGCGTCCACTCCGTCACCTGTCCGGTCTTGGGATCGATACGGGCAAGCTGATTGGTCACCATCTCGCCGACCCAGATATTTCCCTGCGCGTCAACCGCTGGCTGCATCAGCCCCGCGCGCGAGGTGGGCATTGAGATGATCTCGGCGTTCGCGCTTTGCACGATGGTCGCCGATTGCGAGGCAGGGGTTGCCGTGCCACCAGTCTGACGCGCCGTCGTTGAAGTGGAAGACGATGGCATCCGGCTGATGACGAGCACCGTCGCGAGCAGCGCTACCAGCACCAGCACGCCAAATCCCGCATCGCGCCGCACCAGGCGTCGCCAGAATGGTGGTCGAGTGGGAGGCGGAGTATCCAGCGTTTCTGGCGTAGGCTCCACTGCCTCGGTTGTGTCTGGTCTATCAGCCATAGGGTTGATCTTATCCGTTAAAGCTTGATGCCGTATTCTGCCCATCGTTCTGTGACCAGCGCCCTCATCTCGGGTGACATTTCTATATCATCGGGCCAGGGCCGGGGATGTCCTTCCTCCGGGAACTTGGCCGTCGCGTCCAGGCCCATCTTCCAGCCATACTTTTCGTAGGGCGACGAGTGATCGAGCGCATCCACCGGGCCATCTACCAGCAGCGTATCACGCTTCGGGTCAACGTTGTTGCCCACGCGGAAAAGCACCTCATGCATATTCTGCACGTCCACGTTCTCATCGACGACGATGATGAACTTCGAGAGCATCATCAGCATCATGCCCCAGATGCCCGCCATCACCTTCTTCGCCTGGCCGGGATAGCGCTTGCGAATCGAGACGACGACGATGTTATGAAATCCGCCCTCGACCGGCATATTGATATCGACGATCTCTGGCAACACGACGCGCAACAAATGCAGGAAGAAGCGCTCGGTCGCCTTGCCCAGATAGGCGTCCTCCATCGGTGGTTTGCCAACAATAGTCGTGGCATATAGAGGATTACGGCGCGAGGTGACGGCGGTGATATGCATCACCGGATAGGGTTCGACGGGTGTATAGTGGCCGGTGTGGTCGCCAAACGGCCCCTCGGGGCGTAGCTCGTCGGTATCGACGTAGCCCTCCAGCACGATCTCAGCCTGGGCGGGCACCTTCACATCCACCGTCTTACACTGCACCACCTCGACGCCCTTATGTCGCAGGAAGCCCGAAAACAGCAACTCGTCCACACCGGGGGGCAGCGGCGCGCTGGCGGCGTAGATGCTGGCGGGATCGGCGCCGATGACGACCGCGACCTCCATCCGCTTCTTGCTCGCCGCCCTGGCCTGGCATCGCGGAAGTGCGCCGCGCCACCTTTGTGAATCTGCCAGTGCATGCCGACGGTGCGCTCGTCGTAGACCTGGACGCGATACATGCCGATGTTGCGCTTGCCCGTCTCTGGGTCCTTCGAGTGACACATCGTGAGTGTCAGATACTGGCCGCCGTCTTTCGGCCAGCATTTGAGAATCGGCAAGTGAGCGATGGAGGGCTTGTCGGTGACGACGACCTCCTGGCAGGGCGCGTGGCTGACGGTGTGCGGGCCGATGCGCGCCAGTTGCGCCAGTTCAGGCAGCAGTTTCGCCTTTTCGATGATGCCCTCCGGCGGGCGATTCTGCACGAGGTCGAGCCACTTCTTGATGCGCGCGCCCAGTTCGTCGAGCGAGGTGACGCCGAGCGCCCAGGACATCCGCTCTTCGCTGCCGAAGAGGTTGATGACGACGGGCATATCGTAGCCGCGCACGTTCTCGAAGAGCAGCGCTGGCCCGCCAGCCTTGACGACACGGTCGGCGATCTCGGTGATTTCCAGCTCGGCGGAGACGGGCGCGGTGATGCGCTGAAGCTGCCCCTGCTTCTCCAGAAACGCTATGAAGTCGCGCAGATCCTGAAACGCCATGCGCACCGCTGCCTCTCCGCGATGAGCGCGTCACGCATTCGCCGCGTGAACTATACCGCGCCCATCATAGGAAATTATGGGGTGCGGCGAGAAGCAGCGTCAAGGAGGCGGAAGGTATCATTCCTGTTCAACAACTGCCTCTGCGCCGTCTATGTCTCTTGTGGCGTTTATGCTTGTATCGTTCGCGCCGCATTAGCCTGTGCCAGGTATTCAGCTTCCTGATGAGCCATGAATCGGGCTGGCTGAAGGTCCAGCAACAGCAACAGGTTAACCATGCTCCATTCGGTAGCAGATGAATCACTACACCCGCCGGACGATCACGCCACCTGCCCCAGCCGTGGCACTGAGGGCAACAATAACCCCTTGTTACGCCTGCGTCGTGTAAATCCTCACAATCAAAGTAGATCGTTCTAAATTCGTCTCGCCACATCCATTCTTGCGCGTTCATTTTCGGGTATTCGCGCCCCACCCGATTGCACTTTATAAGTGTTAGCAATTGCCAACATTTTGCCAATCCTCAACCGTACGAAGATACTGCACGGTTCATCGCTCTGCAAGCCCGCGCAGGCGGCCTTTGCGGCGTAGCCCATAGGCGCGGCTTCAGCCGCCAGCCTACTCGCCTTGCTCCTCATCCTTGCTTCCATCAGGCAATGGCAACTGACGGGCTGCCATTCTTCCCTGCCGCAATGTCTTGTAGTTCTCGCCGCTGACGACCGGATGGCCCGTGCGCGTCTCGATGTCACGGCGTGCCGCGCCGCCGACCTCGCCCGCTTCGTGAGCGTCATCTCGTAGCTCCTCGAAGCCCTGGCTGTCGCGTGTCTGATGTAGCTCTGCCGCCGTTGCCTCCGCCAGCGTGCTCAACGCCAACTCGACGCGGGTCATCGAGTCGCGCAGATTCTGCGCCCGCCCGATATGCTTGATCGCCTGATGGTCGCGCACGCCCACGTCGAATGTGCCACGGTGCAGCGTATCGGTGAGCGCGGCGAACTGTCGGCCCTCCTGCGCACCGCGCTGCTGCCACTCGTCGGTCAGCTCATCGCCGAAAGGAGATAAGCTCAGATTGGCGCTCTCAATGGCCTTATGCTCATCGCTCATAATTTTCGCCATCCTGCTTTCGTTATCGGACCACTTGTGACAATCGCGCCACACACGCCCTCTACGCCGCTTCGATGAACGCGCTCAACTCTTCAAGTGTTTGGACGCCATTCTTCTCCGCGCTCAACACCAGGGAGAAATTGGGGCCTGGCGTGAGAACACCCTTCAGCAGGGCAGTCCGAATCACGCAAAGTACTGGACTACCTACGCCAAATCCACTGATCTCAAACAGGGTCAGGAGCACACGCTGAATTTGTTCTGGGGAGATTTGCGATAAGACAGAGCTATTGCGCGCGACAGAAGAGCTATTATAGATCGGCTGCTTCGCATCAAGATATTGTTGCTCCAGAGATTCCAGGACGCGGTGATCGGTCACTTCTTCCAGTAGCTCGAATTGGAAGGCGGCTTCCCCGTATTTGTCCCACGCTTTCTGGAGACGTTTCGCATGATGGATTCCCCGACGAAGGGCTGCTTTATGCTGATTCAGATGCAAGAATATATCGTAGCTACTCCCGATGTACTGCTCCTGCGTTTGAATGTTGGTGATCGCATAGATACCGGAATTACGCGTATTCTGGCCATCGGGTAGTTGGCGCTTTTGACGCCTCTTCCAGGCCGGTAGCGAAAAGAGGAGAGACATTACTGTGGTAAAGTCGGCACAATCCGTTTGGCGCATCTTGCCATCAAGCGCGGGTATCGTTAGCACCTGACAGTTTGCCAGCAGTTGACTAAACCCTTCCGTTTGCTTAATTCGCTTCAAGTCTGTCCAATACATGCGTGGCCGTGGCGAATCCGTTAGCAGCCCCACCACATCAATCACGCTGAAGAACCAGCGTCCCTCGTGCCAGACATGCCGAATCTGCGCGGTGGCCTCCGCGTCGAAGATGCTGAGTTGCGCGTCGCCTTGCTGCTGCCCATCTGCCATCGAACCAACCTCCAGACTACTCGCCGCTTGTACGTCTGTTCCTTTATACACTGCCTGTACACAGATGTATAGTTGGCAAGCTAGCGTGTCTGGAAGCGAGCGATAGCCTTCACTCCCACTTGAAGGTGAGCGCCGCCGCCGCCAGCAGCACGACAGCCCACGCCGTGAGCAGTAACAGGCTGCCGCCGTGGATGCCCACTGGACTCATTGCCGAGCGGAGCGCGTCGGAGAGGGCGGCGGCGGGCAGAATCTGCGCCAGCCACGCGATGACTTCCGGCAGGTGATCGGTAGGCAGCACCACGCCGCCAATCGCCAGGAAGAGAATGAAGAGACCGTTGGCGCCTGCCAGCGTCGCCTCAGCGCGTAGCGTCCCCGCCATCAGCATCCCCAGCCCGACGAACGCCGCCGTCCCAATCAGCATCACCAGCAGCGCCAGCGGCAGCGAGCCAGTGGGCCGCCAGTCGAAAAAGATGGCGGCGATCAGCACCAGCAGCACTGTCTGCGCCGCCTCGATGGCCAGCACCGTCACAATCTTGGCGGCAATCAGTCCCCAGCGTGGTAGCGGTGTGCTGCCCAGCCGCTTGAGCGAGCCATAATAGCGGTCGTAGGCGGTGGCGATACCCAGGCTGACGAGGCTGGTGGACATGATTGCAGCCGTCAGAATCCCCGGCAGCAGGAAGGCGATCTGCGCGCTTTGCGTGCCCGGCGCAATATGCAGCCACATCGCCAGAAACAGCAGCACGGTCGGAATGATAATCGTGACGAGCAGGCTCTCGCCCCGGCGCAGCGCCATCGTCAACTCGGCGCGCGTCTGCGCCAGAATCGCCTGGTTCACCGGGGCCGCGCCTGGAGTTGTGGTTGTCTTGGTTGCTGGCGCGCTCATAGAAATGCGACCAAGATACCCCTACTTCAGAGGAGATGAATGGCCGCCCTCCTTTCCATTGCTACTTGTCCGTGTGGTATACTGTCTGTGTGCTTAGGCACTCTGGCGAGTAGGCCAGAGCAACGGT
Organism: uncultured Chloroflexia bacterium; assembly: GCA_963718915.1. Lineage (GTDB taxonomy): Bacteria > Chloroflexota > Ktedonobacteria > Ktedonobacterales > JADMIN01 > DAHUXT01. The sequence goes on from CAVRAI010000003.1 coordinate 798,295, forward strand.
TCGCACTTTCTCAATCAAACATTCGGCGGGTTGCGGTACAGAAACGGTGTACCGTGTAAAATGTTTGCCGTACCTACTCACCGGGCCGCAGTCAATCGGCCTATGGCGTCCACGGCTCTCACCGTGAGGCGCAAGCTCTCGGATTTATCCGGGGGTTGTTGACTCGCGTATTTCCTTCCCGGTCAACTGGAGGAAGACATCTTCCAGCGAGGCGCGGCCCACCCGTAGCTCGCTCAACGTCACGCCCGTCGCTCGTAGCGCCGCCGTTAGCTCGACCAGCAGCGCCGCCGCGTCGCCCGTCTCGATCACATAGGAGCCGGGCGCATCGCTTCGAGCCATGCGCGCGCCTGGCAGCTTGCCCAGCGCCGCCACATCCACCGCGCCGGGAGCGGTGAAGCGTACCTCGGTCGTCGTGGTGGATTGCGCACGGGTCAGTCCTGCGGGCGTGTCGAGCGCCAGCAGCTCGCCGTGATCGATGATCGCGATACGGTCGGCCAGCCGCTCCGCCTCATCCATGAAGTGCGTCGTCAAGCAGCAGCGTCGTGCCACGGTCGCGCAGCTCGCGCAGCATCTCCCAGGTTGCCCGCCGCGCCTGCGGGTCCATCCCCGTCGTCGGCTCGTCCAGAAAAATCAGTTCCGGGCGGCCCACCAGCGCCAGCGCCAGCGAGAGCCGACGCTTCTGCCCGCCGGAAAGCTGGCGGCAGCGCGTCCCGGCGGACTCGGTCAGTCCGACCACCTGCAGCAGTCGTTCGGGGTCTTCGGGTGCGCTATAGAAGCGGGCGAAAAGATCCAGCAGCTCGCGCGTGGTCAGGTAGTTGTAGATGCCATCCTGCTGGAGCATCACACCGATGCGCGGCTTGAGACGCGCGCCATCGCGGCGGGGATTCAGCCCCAGCACGCGCACCTCGCCGCTATCGGCCGTGCGATAGCCTTCGAGAATCTCGACGGTCGTCGTCTTGCCCGCGCCGTTCGGCCCCAGCAGCGCGAAAATCTCGCCGCGCGCGACGGTGAAGCTCAGGTCACCAACGGCCTTTTTCTCGCCATACGACTTGGTCAGCCGCGCGACGACGATTGCCGCATCGCCCGCGCTGACTCCCGTCGCCGCTCTCTGGGCATGGGTATTAGCAGTATTCATGCACTGTGCTTTCCGAAAATCTCTGAGTCCAATTCTGAGTCCAATGCGGGCGCCTGCGCGCGGCTGGGACACGATCCGATCTGCCGTGGGGCGCACTCGTGGGTATTGTAGCGTATCGCGCGCTCAGTGACATGACGGATGTGACCCAGGTACGGACAGCCCGGCGGAGCATCTTTGGGCATCCGGGCCAATGACGCCCACTGTGCTGTCCATCTATAGTGCGGGTGAATGCCCGAAATAGCGTTGTTAATCCTTGCCTGCCCGTTACTGAATCGGCGGAGCAGATTTACCATAGCAGTCAAAGCGAGGCGTCATGTCTTCCCAGTCAGCCATTGCCGATAGATCATCTGCATTATCAGCCGTTACTCCACGCGCCGAAGCGCCCTGGTGGGATGGTCTGCCGCCACATATCTCCGCCTTGCTGGACATGCCAGATGCGCGCGCGTTGGAGCCAGCCCAACGCAATGGCCTGGATCTGGTCGTCGTCGGTGGCGGCGTGGCGGGTCTGAGCGCGGCGGGCGCGGCGGCGGCAACGGGCGCGCGTGTCTTGCTGCTGGAGGCGGCGCCAAAGCTGGGGCTGGGCGCGACAGGCCGGAACGCGGGCATCCTGAGCGCGGGCGTCAACATGGGCATCACCGATACTCCTCCCGATAGCCTCGCCGCCGAGCTATGGCCCGCTACCTATCAGGAGATGTTGCGCGTCCATGAAGAGGCTGCCCAGCCTGGCACGGTGCTTCATGCTCAGCGCACGCGCTCGTTCAGCCTGGCAACCAGCGCCACCGCCGCCCGCCGCCTCGAACGCGAGGTACGCGCACGCATCGCGGCTGGGCTACGCGCCGAGATCTGGACGGCGCAACAGGTCGCCGAGGTCACGGGCGGACGGCTGGCAACCGCTGAGGTAGTTGCCGCAATGTGCCTGCCCGATGAGGGGCGCATCCACCCGCTGACGCTGCTGGCGCACCTCGCCCAGTTTGCCCGCCAGCGTGGCGCGATGCTGGCCGGGCAGGCGACGGTCTCGGGTATGGAGGTGGAGCGCGGCAAGGGCTGGCGACTGACGCTGGAGAACGGGTCATTCGTGACGGCGCGCGCGCTCATCTGGGCAGTCGGTCCAACCATTCGCCCAAACGCGCGGCTCTATGCGCTTGCCTTCGCCGCCGATCTGCCTGAAGACTTCCCGGTATTCTGGGATGCCGCGCCCTATGTCTACTACGATTACCGACCCGGCGATGGGCGCATGACGGTGAGCGGCGGACGCTACGGCGCGCCAGACGCCACCAGGGAGCGCGACGCTGCCTATCACGCGCGCATGATCGAGGCGACGCGGCGCTGGCTGCCGGAATTCGCGGGGATCGAGCCGCGCTGGGCCTGGGGCGTTGACCTCGATAGCACGGCTGACCTGCTGCCTCACCTGCGTCCGCTGACCAAGAGCGCGCCGGGACTGGCCATCGAGGGGCTGGGCGCGCTGGGTGTCTTGCCTGGCCTCGTGTTGGGCAGGCGCGCCGGAAGTGACCTCGCGCGAAACACATAACCCCTCTCGGACCATGTCCACATTCTGGATTCTGGCTCCCCTCCCCGACGCGGGGAGGGGATGGGGGAGGGGTCTGCCGCTACACTGCCGAGCGGTGATGACGCGCGCGGTTCGCCTGTGTGAGATCGCTGAAGAGCCGCAGATAGTTGCGCAGGTTGGCCGTCGAGAGGAAGTTCTGGCGCACCACCTCGCGACCAAGCACGCCCATCTTGCGCGCCCGCGCTGGATTGCGCATCAGCTCCAGCACGCGCTTGCTGCATTCCTCGATGCTGTTCACCAGATAGCCCGTTTCGCCATCCTGGATTTGCAACGGGATGCCGCCGACGTCGCCGCCGACGACCGGTTTACCCTTCCACAACCCCTCGGAGATGGTCAGGCCAAATCCCTCACGCAGTGACTTCTGGAGTACGACCGTCGCCATACGCTGAATGGCGTTCACCTCGACATTGCCCACGCCGTCGATGTTCGAGAGCAGGTGAATATCGGGGTCGCCGTCGGCGTAATCTTTCGTGCGCTGGTAATACTCCATCCCCTCAGGATCATCGTGCGCCATCGAACCGACCATCACCAGCTGCACATCCGGGAACTTCTGGCGCACAGTGCGATAGACGTCGATGACACCGAGCGGATCTTTCCAGGGGTCGAAGCGCGACACCTGCACCAGCATCGGCCGCTCGGGGTCCATGCCGTAGAGGCTGACGATGCGTGCGGCATCCTCATCGCTCATCGGCGCGTTCTTCGGGCTGAGCGGATCGATGGCGGGAGGCACAATCGCCACCTTGCCGATATGCAGGTCCTTCTTCACATACTCCGGCATCGTGAAGATGGCGGCGTCATAGGCCTGGACGTAGGGCCGCAGAAAACTCCAGTAGGTCTCGTTGGCGGCGGTGAGATCGATGTGGCAGCGCCAGATCCACTTGCCGCCGTCACCCGCGCGGAGCATGCGCAACGGCGCGGGCTGTGGGTCATGAACAATGATAAAGTCGTAGTCGTTCTCGAAGTAGACTGCGTTCTCAACATTGGAATGGAGATACGCCGCCTTCATCGCGGGCGTCAGCTCCAGTTCCATCCCCTGCAGCGCATTGTGCATGCTCTTGGTGACGGTGAAAAAGTCATCCGTGCCAGAGATGACGCGCCAATGGGCATCCAGACCAGCGCTGCGCATCAGCGGGATCAGCGTGTGCAGCATCTCCGCCACGCCGCCACCATACGCCGTGGACGAAATATGCAAGACGCGCGCGCCCTGAAACGGCTTGGCCATCCGGTGCAGTTCGGCGATAATATCTTCGCCGACGACCGATTCATAGTCTGCCAGTGATTTTTCGACGAGTACAACGTCTTGCATGCCTGGGTTACGAATCTCCTGCATGCGGGTTTAGCTCCTTGACCATGTGTGAAAAAACGTCCCGATAGCCCCACTTGCCCCGGGAAAATAATGCCTTCGTGTACGTGCGTGTACCGTTACTGGGTGTGCCGTGCACAGACAAACAGCATAGTAGAGAATGGAAAACCTTCGGCCGTCGTGCGCCGCATATCCTTCGCCACACATAACCACGCCCGTCCGCATGGCTGCACGGCTGATGTAGCGCCACGCGGAGCAGTTGGGTACGGTGAGCGTATCACCTTTCACGGCCGATGAGGATAAGAAATAGGTACTGCCTCGACAAATTGGTTCGCACGTTAACAATACGCGGAAGATGCGTTGCGGTTGGGGCGATAGACCAGTTATCTTCAGCCCGCGACGGGAAGGCGTCCGCAGTGGACGACCAGATTCTCCTCGACCTCGACGATCTCGCGAATCAGCAACTCGCGGCCAATGCGGCGCAGATGATCATCGAGGTAGGGCGAGCGCCAGAGATTGATCGTGGCCTCACCTTCTGGTGAGAGCAAACGCGCCACATCGCGCAGGAAACGCCCGCCCAGCACGCCATGCGCCATCTTGCCCGCGGTATAGAGGTCCACACAGATGGCGTCATAGGTCTCGCGGCAGCGACGCGCATAGTCGAAGGCGTCCGCGACGACGATCCGCACGTGCGCCTGGGCATCCAGCCCGAACTGCTGTCGCGCCAGCCAGACCACCGCTGGATCGTACTCCACGCCAGTGATTGGCAGTGGGCCAAAGCGCTGCGTCATCAGGTGGGCGATGGTACCGCCGCCAAGCCCCAGAATCAGCGCATTTCCGGGCTGATTGTGCGGCAGCATGGCGTCCCAGATATCCGCCTGATACGCTGCGTCCACGCCGACTGATTGAATGACTCCGCCAACACGCAGCACCAGACGGCCCTGCTCGACCACCGCAATCGGCGTCTGCCGTGTTCCTCGAATCGCCTGCCCCATTGTCGCTGCCAGCGCCTCTCACCCAGATCGTCCAACACTGCGGTATGCTGGACCATCGCATCCCCTTCGAAGCAGGCGCACAGCACTCCAGTTTATGAGTATATATTAAAACCACCGCGCGCGCTATACTGAAACGTGGCAATTGCTTTCCGTGTGATGATCTCCACACAACAACAGGATGTCCGATGACTCAGATTGCGCATGATGACGACACGCTCCCCCAGATGACGCTCCAGCCGGGGCGCGACTATACCCTGCTGCACGGGCATCCGTGGCTCTTCTCGGGCGCCTTTCGCGCGCTGCCCGCCGATGCGCCAGCCGGAATAGTCGCCGACGTGTTGAATGCCGCGGGCGAGTGGGTGGCGCGGGGACATCTCAACGCGCGCAACAGCCTGGCTTTCCGCGTGCTCACTCGCATACCCGACGAGGCAATCGACGAGGCGTTCTATCGTCGTCGCATCGAACGCGCGGCCAGTCTGCGCCGCCTGCTGGCTGCGGATGTCACCGGCTACCGGCTTATCAACGCCGAGGCCGACGGGCTGCCAGGGCTGATCGTGGATCGCTACGACCGCTGGCTGGTGGCCCAGTTTTCGACGGCGGGGGTTGAGCGCCAGCGTGAGATGATTCTTGACGCGCTGGAGGGCGCGCTGACTCCGGCGGGCATCCTCGTCCGCGACGACATCCGTGTGCGCGAGCGTGAGGGGCTGCCCATGGGCGGGGCTACCGTCGTTCGTGGCAGCGTGCCGGAGGAAATTGAGATCACCGAGGGGGCCGTGCGCTACCTGATCGATCCGCACGGCGGACAGAAGACCGGCTTCTTCCTCGATCAGCGCGAGAAACGCCAGCGAACGCATCAGCTCGCTCCGCATCTGGCGTCTCTGCTCAACCTCTACGCCTATAGTGGCGGCTTTGCGCTGGCGTCGCTGGCAGGCAATCCAGCCATCCGTACCGTCAACATCGATTCGTCTGGCCCGGCGCTGGCCCTCGCCCGGCGCAACTACACGCTCAATGGCCACGATCCTGAGGCGCACGGCTTCGAGGAGCGCGACGTCACCCGTTACCTCCAGGCGGCAGGCGATACTGGACAGCGCTTCGACCTGGTGGTGGTGGATCCGCCCGCCTTTGCCCGCAGCCACGCCAAGAAGGAGCGCGCGCTGCATGCCTACGAGCAGCTCAACACGCTGGCGGCGCGAGTCGTCGCGGCGGATGGGCTGCTGCTCACCTGTTCGTGTTCTGGCGCGGTGAACGCCGCCGAATTCGAGACGGCCGTGCGCGCGGGGCTGGTACGGGCGGGACGTAGCGCCCAGATCATCGAAATCTTCGGGCCAGCGCTCGACCATCCGACGTTGCCCGGCTTCCCTGAAGACCGCTACCTGAAGGCGCTGCTGCTGCGGCTGGCATGACCACCGCAACCTCTACGAGAACGCGGGCGTACATAACGTAGCGATAAACGTCACTCGGCCACGAAGCCCGCCCGCGTGGGGCGTGTCTCGCCAGCGGGCGAGCATAGTGCGGTGGGGATTAGCCGCGGCATTCATGTCGCGAAGCTGGCCCATTACCCACCTCGCTCTAAAGGCTGGCGCCGTCACCACGAAACCAATAGACTCAGGAGCTTCTGACATGCGCCTCATTCTCTATCTCGGCAAGGGGGGTGTCGGCAAAACGACGCTCGCCGCCGCAACCGCTGCCCGCGCCGCGCAGCTTGGCAAGCGCACGCTGGTTGTCAGCACCGACCTCGCCCACAGTCTGGCCGACGCGCTGGATCGTCCGCTGACCGCCGAGCCGATGCAGATCGCCGACTCACTCTGGGCGCAGGAAATCAACGTTCTCGACGAGATGCGCTCGCACTGGGGCCGCGTGCAGAACTACATCACGACGGTACTGAAGAAGCAGGGCATCAGCGATGTCGCGGCGGAGGAGATGGCGCTCATTCCCGGAATGGATGAGATCGTGGCGCTGCTCAACATCTATCGCCAGGCGCGCGACAGCAGCTATGACGTGGTGGTGATCGACGCCGCGCCGACGGGCGAGACGGTGCGGCTGCTCAGCATGCCCGAGACGTTTCTCTGGTATGTCAACCAGGCGAATGGCTGGAAGGGCATCGCGTTCAATGCCGCCAAACCGCTGCTCAAAACGTTTTTGCCGGGCGTCAATGTGCTTGACTCGCTGGCGAAGCTCAACGAGCAGGTGGCGGCGCTGCGCAAGGTGCTGACCAATCCCGATATCAGTTCCTACCGGCTGGTGGTCAATCCTGAGAAGATGGTCATCAAGGAAGCCCTGCGCGCCGAGACCTACCTCGCGCTCTATGACTATCCCATCGATGGTGTGATCTGCAATCGCGTTCTGCCGCCACCACCGCCCGGTGGCTATCAGGATGAACTGCTGCGCGAGTTGGCCGCCCAGCAGCGCCGCTACTACGAGCAGATTCACACGACTTTCGCGCCGCTGCCGGTCTGGGACGCGCCCTATCGCTCGCGGGAGATTCTCGGGGCGGAGGCGCTGGCCGCGCTCGGCTTGGAAATCTGGGGCGATGCGGATCCCACGCAGGTCTTCTTCCGTGGCAGCCCACAGGAGATGGTGAAGCGCGGCGACAGCTATCTGCTGCGGCTGCCACTGCCACACGTCGAGCTTGCGAAGGTAGTCATGACGAAGAAAGGCGATGAGCTGATCGTCGAGGTGGGTAACTTCAAGCGCGATATCGCCCTGCCCGCGGTCCTCGTGCCAATGGAGGCGACCGTCGCCCGGATGACTGACGGCGCCCTGGAAGTCACCTTCACCATGCCCGCCAGCAGCGCCAAAGTGTGAGACCCGACCTGACCTGATCTGACCCGACCTCACCTCCAGCCACCTCTCCCACAGGAGCGCGCGTTTCCCGTGGCTCTCCCATGTGTGAGGGTGACCACTATGCTGGGGTGAGGTCTATGCTTTTCCCGATATGCTATCCTCTTGATGGTGAACCGCAGACACGCATGCCGCAACGGTGCGGTGCGTGGTTCACCAGAGACGGTGTAGCGTCACATAGCGGGCATATCAGGGCAGGGAGACGACGACACGATGGCGAATGACCGACAGCAGCAGGAATCTAAGGCGCGCTTCCGGGTGGCGGCCTTCGCGATTATCGAGCAGGAGGGAAAGTACCTGCTGGCGCGGCGGCGCGACATCGGCTGGTGGAATCTGGCGGGCGGCGGGACTGGAAAACGGCGAGACGGTGGACGAAGGCATGACGCGCGAGGTCATGGAGGAGGTGTGTCTCACCGTGACTATCGAGCGGGTCGTGGGTATCTACTCCAAGCCGCGCAAGAATGAGGTGGTTGTCACCTTCCTCTGCCATCCAGCGCCCAACGCTGGCATACCAGGAACAAGCGACGAGGTCTCCGAGGTGGGCTGGTTCACCCCCGATAATCTGCCCGACGACTTTCTCCCCAAACATCGCCAGCGACTGCAAGATGCGTTGATCGGTCAGCGTGAAGCCATCGTGCGAGCGCAGCGCACCAGCACCGAAGAAGACCAGGGATTGCCCGCAAACAAGTGAGCGCACCCTACCGCCGCTCAAATGGGCTACCCCGTTTGGGCTGTTATGGCTCTCTGTGAGGCGATTCATGGCGCACGGGATTCTTGTGTGCAATACTACCCACAGTATCAGAAACTGGCTACCCGTCTCGTTTCAGCGTGCTCTGGATCGGATCGGGCGCAACCGGCTACAACAGGGAGGACGAACGCGATGGATATTGCCACGCTCGAAGCGCCTCCCGCCTCGATTCTGATCGTCGAAGATGAGGAGCCTCTTGCCCACATGCTCGGCTCAACCCTGGCCGCCGAGGGCTACGCGCCGACGATTGCCTATACCGGTGAGGACGCCATCTCCTTCGCGCTCCGCGAGCCACCGCAACTCATCTTGCTCGATCTGATGCTGCCCGGCATCGACGGCTTCGACGTCGTCTCGGCGATTCGCGCCAACGCGCGAACGACACACATCCCCGTCATGGTGCTCACCGCCCGCCACGATATCAGCGTCAAGATGCGCGCCTTTGCCTCGAAGGTTGATGACTACATGACCAAGCCATTCAATGGCGAGGAACTGGTGGCGCGCATACGCACCCAACTGCGCCACCTGCGCGAGACGCTGCTTTCCCCGCTGACGGGCCTGCCCTCCGGTCTGCGTGTCGAACACGCCATCGCCGAGCAACTGCGGTCTCCCAGGCCATGGGCCATCCTCTATCTCGACCTGGACCACTTCAAAGCCTATAACGATGTCTATGGCCCCCTGCGGGGCAACGACCTCATCCGGCTGCTGGGGCGGGCGACGTCGGAAAGCCTGCGCGCTGAGGGCAATGCGAGCGATTTTCTGGGCCACATCGGCGGCGACGACTTTATCCTTATCACCACCCCCGAACGTATGGAGCCGCTCTGTTGCGGTATCGTCGCCGCCTGGGAACGCGAGAGCCGCGCACTCTACTCGCTCGAAGACGCCGCGCGCGGTTCGCTCATCGCTCGTGACCGGCAGGGACAGGAACAGGTCTACCCGCTGGTCGGCGTCTCGATTGGCGTCGTGACCAATCTCCACCGCTCGATCACTACGATGGAAGAGTTCAGCCGTATCGCCGCCGAGGTCAAGGCGCAGGCGAAAGCCATCCCTGGCAGCAGCTTTTACATTGACCGCCGTGGCGGCGACTAGGAGAACCTCTGCCCTGAGTGGATCTCACCCTCCACATGCACTCCGCTCCAGTTATCCCCTCCCCGAGGGAGGCGGCTGTTAAGAATACTCTGGTTCCCCTGTGATACGTCGTCGCGTCATTCCGTAGGAGGATCACTGCCTGCTCCCCTGGCAGCCTCGCGGCTTGGCGGGATGACAAACGACAACAGAAGGGTGCGACGTAGTATCATACTGTTGCAGGTTGCCGGGCCAAACGCGAATGGTCTGCAGCTCTTAGCAGGTCCACGGGGTAGCGTTGTCGGGACGGAATGTGGCGAGGATGGACTCGTCCTGCGCCTGAGTGGCGTTACTTGACTGTGCGTCGCCGGCGTCCAGCGCGAAGGCCGTGGCCTGCGCATTGACGAAGGCCCACGACCGCATGGATTGCCCCTCGCCGCTGAGCGGCGTGTAGGTCATCGGCAGACCTGCCAGCGTGATGTGCTGGACCTCGCCGCTCGCCGGTGGACAGTACATTCCTTGGATGTTGAGGGCTGGTTCGTGATCTTGCACCAACACGCGCACCGCCATCTGGTTATTGGGAGCAATAACGAGATAGAGCACGGACCCGTCCTGCTGCGGGACGGTCTGTGGCGTCCATCCCGGCGGATAGGCAAGGCTAAAGTGCCACCCAACCAGGACCGACCATCCGTCGGGGACGTTGGTGGGCGTCGGGGCCGGGGCGAGTGTAGGCGTCGGGGCGAGAGTGGGCACGCTGGTCACCGTCGCGGTGGGTGATACACTCGCCGTCGCCGCGGGGGCGCACGCTGCAAGGCAGAGGAGCGCGAGCGCACCCAGAAGTGCGAAGACCGGCCGGGTCGAGAAGCGAGGCACGGGTCCCTCCTAACAACAGCAAGTATACAAGCAACACGCCGCTACAGTAGCAGGGACGCATGCTCCTGTCAAGCGACTGCTGCCATGTTGCGCCGTGCCCATGCGCGGCACAGCTCCCGGCCCACTCGTCACCCTAGGGAGACCATTCTACAACGGTCCAGGGTGACGGGGCATGAGACAGGATAGAAAACGCGGTTCCTCTGGCTCCCATCTCCCACTGGGAGATGGGTTGGGGGTGAGGTCCGCAGCCATCAGCAAAAATATATACCCCTCGGCAAACTGCTACTTGACACAATACCTGCCTGCCGCTATACTACGCCCCAACCTTGTCTGCTAGTCCATTTCGACTGGGCTGCTACGAAATATCACGTAGCGAGACATCTGTCGCCTTTTGGCGACGACAAGGAAGTAGCGACAAGAGAGCTGTCTCTGGGAATGGAGATTCCCGGCGGAAGTGTATCTCGTACGCATCCGCTCGCATCTCAACCACGCTGTCCTATCGGGTCTATCTGGCCAGGTTCGCTCGCGCGGTCTGCGAGCATTGGCGGATCCAGGGGAGGAAAACCGCCGCGGGAACCTGGTGATTTCCCCACCATGAGAGGCCGTGAAAAACGGTCCTCGTAAGGAGAGACACTGCGGTGAAGAAGCTACGTATCGCCCTCATTCCCCTGACCATCGTGGCCGTTGCGGCCATAGCTGTCATGCTCGCCTTTGGCGGACACGTCACCAGCGCCAGTGCAGCCGCGGGCGGCTCTGACGTCTTGCACGGCAAGCTGCTGAAGCCGCGCCCGGCAAAAGGCGCGTCTCCCCAGGCCGTCACTAACAGCAATCTGGTCTATTCTGGCGGCCCCGTCTCACTCACACCAACCGTCTATATCAGCTGGTGGGGCAGTCAGTGGAACACCGGGTTCTCCTCGGGTGGCTATACCAGCGCGCAGGCGCAGACCTATGTCACCGGCTTCTTTGGCAATGTCGGCGGTAGCTCCTGGCATCAGATTGATACACAGTATTGCCAGGGCGTGGCGGTTGGTACCACGAACTGTGGCACGAGCGGCCAGCACATCACCAACCCGACCGCTATTCTCGCGGGCACGTGGGTGGATACCACCTCACTTCCGAAGCGTGTCACACAGGCCACCATCGCCAGCGCGGCGGTTCGCCTGATGACTCACTTCGGCGGCTTCAATGCCAACGCGATCTACCTGGTCTTCACGCCAAGCGGTCACTCGATGAGCGGCTTCGGCACGCAGTGGTGCGCCTGGCACGACAATACCTCCAGCGGCGGCCATCAGGTGGCTTATGGCTATATCCCCTACATGCCAAGCGCGGGTTCGAGCTGTGGCATGAACTTCGTCAACGCCACGAACAATAGCTACGGCAATGGCTACTTCGACGGCTTCTCCATCGTTGCGGGGCATGAGTTCATGGAGGCCGAGTCCGACATGACCCCTAGCACCAGCATCGCCTGGCAGGGTCCCGGCGGCGGCAGCGACGAGAACGCCGACAAGTGCGCCTGGAACCAGAATGGCGGCACATCGGCCAATATCACGCTGGGCAGCAACTTCTACGCTGTGCAGCCCATCTGGAGCAACAACTCCACCACCAGCGGCGGCAGCCACTGTGTCACATCGCACACATAGCTTTCTCGTCCTCTAGCGCGGACAGGGTGGGGGAAATATCCCCTGCCCTGTTTTTGTCTCCGCGAGAATGGCATCGCCGTGCGATACAATAGCAGTGACGAGTCTTGCGAGCGGAAAGAAAGCGTTATCAAGCGATGAATGATGCAGGGCCACCAGTACCATCCCCTGACACTGATACGTACGTGGATGAGGCGCAACGTAAAGCTACTCGCGACAACGCCCGGCGGGTGCTGCGCGAGAGCGGCGTCGCCGACATTCTCCGCAGGCTGAATAGCAATGCGCTGCAGGGGCGCGGCGCCTTCGAGGAGTATGATTCGGGCGTCATCTTCAGGTGGGGACATGGCTATACGCGCCGCCATATCTGGGTGCATGTCGAGGGCGATGAGCTGCGCTTCCGGCTCGCGCCGCATCTGCGCTGCTCCCGGCCCGTGCCCCTTTGCGATGGCGAATACCATATCTTCACCGAGGAGACCTGGAGCATCCCTGGCGCGGTTCTCAGCGAGGTTGATCGTAACTATCGGAAACCAGTTGCCGAAGCATCGGAGGACTAGCATCTATGACACGACCGCTGACCCCGGAAGATTTCTATGCCATTCGCCTCGTCGAAGAATCGCGCATCTCACCCGACGGCTCGCGTATCGCCTATGTGGTCCAGGGTATGGACCGCGAGAGTTACGAATATCGCCGCTCGATCTGGGTCGTGCCCGCCGAAGGTGGAGAGCCACACCGCCTGACCGCCGGGCCGAATGACCACTCGCCGCGCTGGTCGCCGGATGGCCGCGCGCTGGCGTTCGTGCGCAGCCCAGCCCGTCCGGCGCCGCCACGCACGAAGGCGGAACGTGACGCGGGCAAGGGCCAGGGGCAAATCTGGCTCCTGTCGCTGGATGGTGGTGAGCCAACCCAGCTGACCACATTGCGCTATGGCGCGGGCACGCCAACCTGGTCGCCCGATGGCGCGACGATGCTCTTTACGGCGAAGTCAGGTGAGCCGGAAGAACCTGAGGTGGCGGATGCGGCAATTGGCGAGGACACGATGCATCTGCCGCGCGTGCGCACGATCAATCGCCTTTGGCACAAGCTGGATGGTGTCGGCTTCATCTACGAGCACCGCACACACCTCTTCACCGTCCCGGTCAGTGGCGGCGAGCCACATCAGTTGACCGATGGTGACTACGATGACGGCGCGCCCGACTGGTCGCCCGATGGCAAGATGATAGCCTTCGCCTCGGATCGCACCGACGACCGCTGGACATGGCCCGGCGCGTCGATCTGGACGCTCAATCTGGCCAGTGGCGCGCTCACCCGCATGACCGATGAGGCGCTCTCGTGCCACGCGCCAAAGTGGTCGCCCGATGGCAAGACGATAGCCTTCCTCTCTACCACACGCCGCGAGAGCGATGGGCATGGCGATCTCTGCGTCGTACCCGAGAACAAGCCCTGCAAACATCGCCAGCTCACAACTGATTTCGTCCCCAACTGCGAGGACACCTGCATCGACGATATGCGCGCGGGCCACGGCGGGGCGCACCTGGTCTGGTCGCCCGATGGCCACAGCATTTTCTTCCTCGCCTCGATGCGCGGCGCCACCCACATCTACGCCGCCCGGCCCGCGGGCAATCTGCTGCCGCGCCGCGTCACCGAAGGTTCGCGCCGCATCTTCGACTTCACGATGGATGACGCCTGCCGCCGGTTCGCGCTGGCCGTCTCCGATCCCAACATCCCTGGCGATCTCTACACGCAGGCCGTCGATCTGGGCGAGACGACCGCGCCGATGATGGAGCGGCTGACGAACCTGAACGAATCGCTCTTCGGCGAAGTAGAGCTGGCATTGCCGGAGGAATACACCTTCCTCGGCGTCGACGACTGGGAGCTTCAGGGCTGGATTCTACGTCCGCCACGGGTCGGCGTCGGCGAGACGGTGAATGTCCCGGCGGTGCTGGAGGTGCATGGCGGGCCGATGGCGATGTATGGCTACGGCTTCTTCATGGAGTTCCAGCTCCTGGTGGCGCGCGGCTATGCCGTCATCTACACCAACCCACGCGGCAGCACCGGCTACGGGCGCACCTTCTCCGCGGCGGTGCTCAACGACTGGGGCGGCAAAGATTACGAGGATATTCTGGCCGGGCTGGATGCCGCGCTGGCGAAGGGTGGCATCGACAGCGAGCGGCTCGGCATCGCGGGCGGCAGCTATGGCGGCTTCATGACTAACTGGGCCGTTGGCCACAGCGACCGCTTCAAGGCGGCGGTGACGATGCGCAGCGTGGTCAGCATGGCGACGATGTTTGGCATCAGCGATATCGGCTGGGAGCTGACGGTGGATGAGCTTGGCGGCGCGACCCCCTGGACCGAGCCGGAGCGGCTGGCGAAGTTCTCGCCCTTCACCTATGTCCAGAATATCCACACGCCACTGCTGATCCTGCATAGCGATCAGGATCTGCGCTGCCCCATCGCCGAGGGCATGCAGCTTTTCACCGCGCTGAAATATCTGGGCCGCGAGACCGAGCTGGTCATCTTCGAGGAGCAGTCGCACGATCTCTCGCGCAATGGCCATCCGCGCTCGCGGGTGCTGCGCCTGCATAAGATTCTCGACTGGTTTTGCAAGTACAATCCGGCGGGGTAAAAATGACCTCACCCGCATCCCCTCTCCCAGTGGGAGAGGGGAGCCAGAGGTTCGCGCGCTCAGCGCTTATAGTCGAAGTCTGGAATCGCCAGCCAGCGCTCGCGTAACGCATGCGCCGCCATCTTCGGCTTGCGCTCGCGTGTGAACACACCCTTTTTGTTGCCCTGCACACGGATGATACCCTGGCTGGTCTGGAAGTCCGCGAAGTTCCACACCTGCTCGCCGATGAAGGTGGGGAATGCGTCTATCACCTCGTGGTTGGCTTGCAGATACGCCACCTGATACTCCTCGGAGAACATCGCGGGCGTCGTGTCGTGCATGCCTGCGATAGTATCGGCGCCGTACTCGGTGAACATCATTGGCTTGCCCGGCGCTACCCGACCCCATTCGTTTAGCTCGTCCCGCAGGAGCGCCTGCGCCACCTCTAGCTGTCCGCCAGCGATATACCAGCCATAGTAGCGATTCAGCGCCAGCACGTCTACAAGTTCCGTCACCTTGTTTTTATCCGGGGTCGCCATCATATGTATAACAATCGTGACCGGGCGATGCTGCGGGTCCTGTTCGCGCGCAAGCTCGATCAGCGGCCGGAAGTATTCATAGGCCCCTTCTTCCTCTGAGGCAGGCTCGTTGGCGATGGACCACATCACCACGCACGGGTGATTCTTATCGCGCGCGATCAACTCGCGAATCATCTGAGCATGATGCTCTTTGGTCTGAAGCTCTTTCCACGTGTTATGTGGCACGCCCGCGCCGCCAGACAGCAGCGAGCCGAAGTTCAGATGCAGCCCAACCGCTGGAACCTCGTCAATGACCACAAATCCTTCGCGATCCGCAAGGCGCATCAGTTCTTCGGAATAGGGATAGTGCGAGGTGCGGAAGGAGTTGGCGCCCATCCATTTCAGCAGATTCAGGTCTTTCACATTGACCACTTCATCGAATCCGCGCCCATGTATCGAACTGTCCTCATGTTTGCCGAAGCCCTTGAAATAGAAAGGACGTCCGTTGATGAGGAACTTGCCATCCTTGACCGCGATCGTGCGGACGCCGAACGGCTGCTCATATACATCGAGACGTTCTCCGCCCCGCCACAACTCGACCAGACAGGTATACAGATAGGCGTTTTGTGGCTGCCAGAGGTGGGCGCCCTCGATGATAAGCTGGCCGATTGGCCCGGTTCCGCTTGCCACGACCTCACCGGTCTCATCGTGCAGGAAGACGCGAATCTCCGCATCGCCTTCAGCCTCGACCGTATATTCGACCTGGGCGTTTGTCCCTGTGACATCCGTGGTGAGCGCGATATCGCGGATGTAGGTTCGCGGTGTCGTATAGAGTTTGACCGGGCGCTGGATACCCGCATAGTTGAAGAAGTCGAAGTTCGGGGTGTCCGTGGCCACTTTCCCTACGCCGGGGACATCCTTCTCCTGATAGTTGCCAGTGGGCAGGGTCGTGTAGTCCACGATATTGTTGACGGCGACGGTCAGCCGATTCGTGCCATGGCAGGCGCCCGCGCTGATCTCTGCCTCGAAGGGGGTGAATCCGCCCTTATGCTCCGCAATCAACTCGCCATTGAGATAGACTCTGGCTTCGTGGGTCACCGAGCCAAAGCGCAGCACGATTCGTTGGGAAAAGAGACGCTCAGGAAGGACGAAATTGCGTTCATACCAGGCCCAGCCAATATGATCGCGATATTCCGAACCTTCATACACATCGTTATATGAAGCGGGAACCGGCATAGGGACCGTTCCCCGCAATGGGAGGCGAAACCACTCCTCGTCAAATCCTGCGCCCTGATCGAGCTTGAACTCCCAGATGCCGTTCAGGTCAATCAGATCACGCGATATCGTCATGATCGGGTAGAGCATGTTGCCACCTTCCTTTGCGGAACTAACGAACGGCTTTGATCGGGCGCACGGTGAGGATGCCGAGCAAGGCGAAAAGCGCCGCTACGACGTACAGAAACACATAACTACTGCCCGTCAGCGCGAGGATGGTTCCAGCAAGCACAGGCGCTAGCGAGTGGGGCAATGTGTTGGCGATGTTGATGATGCCCATATCCTTGGCCCGATTCTCCGCGGACGGCAGCACCAGCGTCACGATTGCGACATCGACGGCGAGGTAGGCTCCCAGGCCGAATCCCAGAATACCGGCGGCAATCAGCACAGCCTGCCAGGTTGGGAAGAAGGCGAGTGTGAACATGGCGATGGCGATGATAATCATGCCAGCCACCACAAACGGTTTGCGCCGTTTCAATCGATCCGAGAGAAATCCGCCGAGTACCGTCGAAAGCAGCGAGACGGCCGTCGCGACAATGCTGAAGGTCGATGCGCCTTGCAGCGCGTCCGGATGTTTCACGGCATCTTGCAGGTAGTAGAGAACATAGGTGGTTGCCAGGAAATATCCCATGAGCGGGATGAAACGTGTCAGCCACGCCCAGCCGAAATCAGGATGCTCGCGGGGATTGATCCAGAAATTCTTGAGGAACGCGCCGATATGGAAGGATGGAAAATAGCCCTTCGGGAGCACTTTATCGGGCAGGAGCGCGGCGAAGGGAAGCGTGGTCGCCAGCACAATCACCAGCATAACCACATAGGCGCTCGTCGGCGTGGCTCGGAAGATCTGGCCACCAACAATCGCTCCCACAATGCCGCCGAGGGAGGTGGCAAGACCGAAGATCCCTGAAACCGTCCCGCGCTGATTCTCTGGAACCTGATCGGGGATCGTCGCGGTAAGGGCCGCCAGCGCGCAATTGGAGAAAAGCTCGACGCTGCACCAGCCGATGAACAAGAACGGGAGGCTTGTCGCCTGCCACATGAAGAGCAGACCTACCGCAGTGAGTAGTCCGCCCGCCACGATCCATGGGCGTCTGCGCCCAAAACGCGAGGTGGTTCGGTCGCTGAACGCGCCCGCGAGGGGATTGGCGACCAGCGCGACCAGCACGGCGACGCCAGTGAACACACCCAGAACAACGACTTTGTTCGTCGGGGCCAGCAAACCTACCTGATACGGCAGCAACAATGCGCCGATGCCGGTGTAAAGGATATACATTGACGTGCCCGCAGCAGTCAGCGCGATCATGAAGATCAAGCTTACCGGTTGTGTAGGAGCCTGCACGGCTTCTGGCATGTCTGGAGATGGCGTCTCGTTTGGTAGATCGGCCAGCGTGAAGTCTTCCATGGGAGAGCCTCTCTCGTCTTTGAGTCAATTCCCATCTCGCCGTATTGCATAGCACACTACGTGCCCGCCAGGTGCGGAAGCAGCCGGGGAAGCAGTGACTCACAAGGCTACTCTTATGCAGTTTTACAAAATAGTGGGGGCAGTGCGCTGTGGAGCGCGGGCGGTTCAAACCGCGCCTGAAGGGCCTCCCGTTGGTCGGCCACAAAACCTGCCTGCGCAGGTTGCACGGAACGCTGCCCATCGGGCGTCACGGTGGCGCACGTTCTGCAGCCCGCGTCGGCAAGCTCCTGTGACGCAGCCCGCAGGCGCGGCTTCAGCCACCAGCCGTCATGGTGGCTGTCCTTCGCATTTTAGAAAACTGCATCAGGGCGCGCAGTCGCTACGCAACCATACGATCCTTCTCCGAAACAGCCCGACTATCTCTACATAATAACATCGGATGACATCGGCTGTGGTAGTTAGCGGCGGCGACCGCCAGGCACAGTTTCCCACATGCGACTGGCGGTCATTCGACCCAGGACGTGAATAGCCCGTTGAGTCCCTCGGCGAATGTGGGGTGGGTATACATCTCGTCGCGTAGCGCTGTATAGGGCAAGTTGTGACGCATTGCCAGGTGGATGATCGCGTTCAATTCGCTTGCCTCGGCGACGAAGCATGCCGTACCCAGGATGCGGTCGGTCGTCGCATCTACCACTGCCTTGAGAAAACCCTGCGTCTCGCCCGTCGTCTGCGCGCGGGGCATGGCAACGGTATTGGCCGCGAGCCGCGCCACACGCACGCTGTAGCCCTGGCGGCGCGCCTCTTTCTCGGTCAGCCCTACGCGCCCCAACTCAGGATCGATGAACACTGCATAGGTAAGGATGCGCTGCGCCGTCGAGGTGTAGTCGCCAACGCCAGTGATCTGCGCCTTGACGATACGGAAATCGTCGAGCGAGACATGGGTGAACTCTGGCCCACCGTTGACATCGCCAACCGCCCACACGCCCGCTGTCTGTGTCGCCAGATGCTCATCGACCGGAACGAAACCGCGTGCATCCAGTGTCAATCCCGTTGCCGCAACATTGAGTTCAGCCGTCACCGGCTCTCTACCCGTCCCCACAAACACGTGGCTGCCTTCGACAACCTGAGGCCCAGCGGCGTCGGCTGGATGCAGGTGGAGGCGCGCCCCACCATCCGGCATCATTTCCGCTCGCTCGACTGCTGTGTTGAGCAGCACCTCGATGCCCTCGCGCTCGAAGGCCTGCCGAACAGCATCGGCAACATCAGCATCCTCCTTTGGCAAGAGCTGGCTGCCGCGCTGGATGATCGTGACACGGCTGCCGAAACGACGGTACATCTGCGCGAACTCCACACCCTCGAATCCACCACCGATGATGAGCAGATGTGCGGGGAGGGTCTCCAACTCGATGATCGTTTCGTTCGTCAGCGGCTGTGCCTCGCTCAGTCCCGGAAGGGCAATCGTAGCCGGACGTGTACCGGTGTTGATAACCACATGTTTTCCGGTGAGGGTGCGGCTGCCGCCATCGCGTAAGCTGACCTCTACCGACTTCTCGCCGACGAAACGCGCCTCGCCCAGTATGAACTCGAGGCCGGGCGTAGTAGTGAACAGCTTGTAGTTGCCGCCGCGCATGAAGTTCACCACTGACCGCTTGCGCTCTCGCACCGCGGCCATATCTATGCCGGTGAGTTCAGCGCCGATGCCATAATCGCCTGCCCGGCGCACCATCGCAGCGACCTTCGCGCTCTGGACGAGTGTCTTCGTCGGGATGCATGCGACGTTGATGCAGGTTCCACCGATCATCTCAGGGTCGCGTTCAATCAGGGCCGACTTGTATCCCTGTTTCGCCAGATCCATCGCGAGTGTCTTGCCGCCCTTGCCCCCACCGATGACCACCAGATCGAACCGTTCTTGTGTATCCACGGTACCCCTCCTGCTATCACTGGTTGGCTGCCATCCGTCGGTCTGCATCACGCGCGGGCGGTGACACGCTGCCAGGCCATCTTCAGCGCCGTGCCGTAGAGGCCGGGGCGGTTGGCGAAGAGCGTGCGTATCAGACCAAAGAAGCTGCTATCCATGCTGACGATAGGCGTCTCGAAGAGCGCGCGCTGTAGAACGCGGTTGCCATCCTCAGTGTCGAAGATGCCATAGAAGGCGCTCAGGTCGGCGTTCGAGCTGGCGCGGTCCATCAGCCTGCGAATCCAGTCCTCGATCTGGAGGTAGTGGCCGAGCCGCCCGGCGTGGGGCAGGTCTTTCAGATAGGTGTGGATGGCGCCCTTCGTCCCGCCGACGATCTCATTGGCCACCGCGTGCGCCGCCAGCCGTCCCGAGAGCAGCGCCGGATAGATGCCGCCGCCCGTCGCCGCGCCACAGAGGCCCGCCGCATCGCCGAGCAGGAGCGCCCGCGCCTGTGCGTCGTCGCGATAGACCCGCTTGAGCCGTCCGCCAACGGGAATCACGCCGCCTTTGCGCTGCACCAGCCTCATCTGGCTCAGGTCGGTGACATGGGCAAAGAGCGACTGCGCCAGTTGCAGCGTCTCGCCTGGCTTGAACGCGCGCGAGTGGCCCGCCACGCCCAGCGCGGCAATCTCGCCATGGGGCGCGAGCCAGACGCAATACCCCGGCGCAAGTTTGTGATCCATCACCAGATAGAATGTCTCGCGGCTGAGTGTGACGCCCTCCACTAGCCACTCTGCCCCCGCGAGAAACGCCGTGTTCTGGTCGAGTCCGGTGCGCCGCGCCACCTGCGAATGCGCGCCATCCGCGCCAATCACAATCCGCGCGTACTCGGCGTGGGCAACCGCCGCGCCATCCTCATTCGTCGTGTAGCTGATACGCATACGCCCGTCCGCTTCGCGGGCCGCATCGGCGAAGATCGCGCCACAGCGTACCGTCGCTCCATGGTCGCGCGCGGCCTCGGCCATCCACTGGAGCATGCCGGTGACATCCGCCATGTAGAAGCGCCAGACCTCTGAGCCGACCGAGATCGAGGGGTGATCTGGCGCGCGAATCTCCATGCGCCGCACCGAGTTCATCAGGTAGCGCTGTGGCACGTCGAGGATATCCAGCACATCGCTAAATAAGATGCCCGTCGTGCGCACCACGCCGCCCACCATCGGATCGCGCTCCAGCACCAGCACCCGCAGCCCGCGCGCCGCCGCGCCACTGGCGAAGGCCAGCCCACCAAAACTGGCGCCGACGACGACGGCATCCCAGGTGGTGTTCTCCGGGTGTGACGTAGCGGGCATGATGCGGATCCTTTCTCAACGACGACTCTTCGCGTAATTGTCCGATAGTTGTCCGATGATTGGCACTCCATATTGTTGCCCATGCCGCCGCGTCTTGGCAAGGAAGCGCGCACCAGCCCTTGACAGCGCACATCTATTTCGATACACTTCTAATTAGATGTACATCAACGTTGACAATCATCGAAATGCAATGGAGGAGCGGTGATGAGCGGACAGGAGCCTGATGACATAGACGCGAACGAGACGAAGAGAGTGACAGAGTCGGACGATCTGCAGACCCTGCTGGTCTACCTCAAGACGCTGGCGGATCAGACGCGGCTGCGCATTCTGGGGCTGCTGGCGGCGGAGCGGCGCAGTGTCGAGGAGTTGGCGGCCCTGCTGGATCTCAAGCCATCCACCGTCTCGTGGCATCTGGCGCGGCTGCGCGAGATTGGCCTGGTCGAGATGCGCGCGCAGGGCAACACCCACATCTACCGGATGAACGGCAAGGGGCTGGGGCGCATCAATAAGCTGCTGGCAACGCCTGAGCGCGTCGTGATGCTCGGCGATGTCGAGGCGGACGCCTGGGAGCGCAAGGTGCTGCGCGACTTCCTCGAAGAGGGGCGGCTGAAAGAGATTCCCGTCTATCGCAAGAAGCGGCAGATTATCCTGCGCTGGCTGGTGACGCAGTTCGAGGTGGGACGTGTGTATCCCGAAATAGAGGTCAACGAGATCATCCAGCGCCATCATCCCGACAGCGCAACGCTGCGCCGCGAGTTGATCGGCGAGAAGCTGATGGCTCGTGAGCATGGGATGTACTGGCTCCTCGCGCCCACCGAGGAGGAGGCCGAGCCATGAACGAATGCTCCAACTATGACGACACAGCGCTATGAGCTGGTATTCATGGACGACCTTGCGCGGGATGCCAGCAGGGGTCTCACCGAATCTGAGAAGCGCATTCTCAACCTTGCGCGTGAGGCGCTCGAAGCCGCCGATGCGGTCGTCATCCATTTCGGCGGCAGGTCGGGTCGGCTGGGCGAGGCGATTGTCGGCACGGCCCTTCTGGAGGGGACGCTGCACACCCTGGCCGCCATCGGCAGACAGCGCACGCCGCTGACGGTCATCGTCGATGCCTCCATCGCCGAGGTGATGCCCGTCTCGGAGTATCGCGCGCGCTATTGGCCGGAGATCACCGTGATCGTCGTCGCGCCCGGCGCGGTGGACCGGGTGGGCCTGGCGAGCTTTGCCGACCCATCGGCGCGCAACATCCTGGCGCTCGACTTCCACGCCGAACACGATGGGACGCCATACCTGACAATCGAGGCGCGAGGAGAGTAGCCGGACATGCGGGCCTCAGCTCAAACGAGTAAACACATTACCACGCTGGCAAGTCTCCACCGACTGGCGCTCAGGGGTTATGCGGCGCGCGGGCCGCAGCGGCCGATATGCCGCCTTTTTCGAGGACTGTTTCGCCTTCCCGGTGAGAGACTCCGCGCCGCCGACGTGCAGCCGCACATCTATGTTCCTGCCGTGGATAGCGCCCGCTACCCACAGTTGGCGCGCGCCTTCGGGCTGGATGCTGACGCGCTGCTCATCGTCTGTTTCTTCCAGTCGGTCGTCGCCGCCAAGTGCTATGAGCGCTGGGACGAGACGATGGCGTTGATCGCGGCGCATATCGCCGAACGCTTTCCGGACAGGCGGGTGAACTTCTTCATTGCCTGCGGCTCTGATGCCGCGCAGCCCGTCCATCGGGAAGACCTCGCGGCCATCCTTGGTGGATTCACCGGCAGCCGGAACAACGCGCGCGTGTTCGTGGCCACGACGCCATCGCTGCTCGATCTGGCGGTGATCCTGCGGCACGCGACGCTGGCGCTCTCGAATGATACTGGCCCTGGCCATCTGGCGGGCGCGCTCAGCATCCCGACCATCACGCCGTTTCTGCCCGGCGCGGTCTACTCGCGGCAGGTCTGGGCTTCCACCACCTGGCATCGGGGCGTCACTATCGACCCCAGCCCCTACAGCTATGACACGCTCACGGCTGAGATTTTCGCGGGCCGCACCGACATCATCAACTCTATCCCGCCCGAATACCTCGCCGCCGAGGCAATTGCGCATCTCCAGCCGCTGTCTTGACAAACTGTTCTATCTGCACTATAACAGTTAACGACGGGTACCACACTCGCTGACAGTTGAACCGGTAGTCTATGATAGCTCTGAACGTCGTCGCGATTGTTGGGCATCGCCTGGATGTTGGGAAGGGAAACCATGGACGCATCGCATATCGATACGGGAATACTCCTCGCGATCATCCCGCTGGCCATCATCGATCTGGCGATGGTCATCTACTGCATCGTGGATCTCTTCAAGCCGGATCGGAAGGTCAGAGGCAATAACAAGCTGGTCTGGCTGCTCGTGATTCTGCTCGTCAGTACGCTCGGCTGGCTGGTCTACCTGCTGGCCGGGCGCGAGGAGTAGGGGGTGATGGCCATGGCGAGCGCAATCTCCTGTGACGGCCTCACCAAGCGCTACGGCGACGTGCTGGCGCTCGATCACCTCTCGCTCGACGTGCCAGCGGGCGTGATCTTTGGCTTTCTCGGCCCCAACGGCGCGGGCAAGACGACCGCCCTGCGCCTCTTCACCGGGCTGGCGTTTCCCGATAGCGGCAGCGCGACCATCGCGGGTGTGGATGTCGCCTCAGGTGATGTGAGTCTTCATCGGCGCTACAGCTTCCTCGATCAGTCGCCGCAATACTACGGCTGGATGCGTGGGCGGGAGCTACTGGAGTTCGTCGGCGAGCTGTTCGGCCTGCGCGGCGCGGCGCTACGCAGTCGGGTAGATGAGGTGCTGGCACTGACCGGGCTGACAGAGGGCGCCAAACGGCGGATCGGCGGCTACTCCGGCGGTATGCGGCAGCGGCTCGGCCTGGCGCAGGCGCTCATCAACCAGCCGGAGGTGCTCTTCCTCGACGAACCTGTCAGCGCGCTCGACCCCGAGGGGCGGCACGACATTCTTGAGGTGATCGCCGGGCTGCGCGGCAATTCGACAGTCTTCATGTCGTCGCATGTGCTGGCCGACATCGAGCGGGTCTGCGACGCCGTCGCCATCATCAACAAGGGCAGGCTGATCGTCTCCTCGACGGTGGCGGATCTTCAGGATCGCTACGCCCAGCCGATCTTCACGTTTGAGCCGGAGGCGGGCCAGGACGAGCGGGTTCAGGCGTTGATCGCGGCGCTGCGCGAGGTGGCATGGGCGGGCGAGGTTGTCCAGGAGCACGGCGTCATCCGCGTGCTGGCGCGCGATACCGCGCAGGCGAGCGGCGAGATTCTGGGGCTGCTGGCGGCGCGCCACGTCGAGGTGCAGCGGTTCGAGCGCGGGCGGCCCAGCCTCGAAGATATCTTCCTGCGGCTGGTTGGCTCAGACAGCACTGAGAAAGCGACGGCAGAGTGATGGAAGGGTTCAGCGTCTTTCTCCGCAAAGAGTGGCGCGAGGCGGTGCGCAGCAATCGGCTGCTGGTGGTCGCCGCGGTCTTTCTCGTGCTGGGCATCATCTCGCCGCTGACGGCGAAGTACACGCCGGAACTGCTGAAGGCCATCGGCACGGGCCAGTCGGGCGTCACGATCACCTTTCCGACGCCGACGGTGAACGACGCGATAGCGCAGTTCATCAAGAATGTCGCCGGGACGGGGATTTTCATCGCTCTTCTGCTGCCGATGGGGATGGTCGCGCGCGAGAAGGAGCGCGGCACGGCGGCGTTCGTGCTGACCAAGCCGCTCTCGCGGGCGGCGTTTCTCGGCGCGAAGCTGGCCGCGCTGCTGGCGCTGCTGGGCATCGGCGTCCTGCTCGCTGCGGCGGTCACCTATCTCTACACCGCCATCCTCTTCGAGCCGATAACCGTCGGCGGGTTCATCGCCTGTAGCGCGCTGGTGCTGCTCTCGCTGATCGTCTACGGGCTGCTGACCTTCCTCGGCAGCACGCTGGTACGCTCGCAGTTGGCGGCGGTGGGCATCGGTCTGGCGGCGTGGGTGCTGCTCTCGCTTATCGGCATCAGTCCCAGAGCGGCGCAGTTCACCCCGGCTGGCTTGATGGGGCCGGCCACTGCCCTCGCCCAGGGAACCACGCCCGACCACCTGTGGCTCTCGGTCATCGCGAACGTGGCGCTGTGCGTCGTCCTGGCGGGGATCGCGTGGCTGGCGTTCCGCCGCCAGGAGCTGACTGGCGCCACGGAGTAACGGCATGCCCGGTCCGCATGGAGGAGGATGTGTTGCCCTGGGTGGCCATGTCGCTATCTTGGCGTATGGGTGTAGCATGGTGGCATGACGCCCGACGACGAAATTGCCCATCTGTGGGCTGAGCATACGCGGCAGCGCGAGCAGATTGTGGCGCTAATGGCGCGCGAGCGCGTGTTAGAAGGCCGTCTCAACAGGCTGCGCTGGGCGCTGATGCTTGGCGTGCTGGCAGTTCTGCTTGCAACAGGGATTGGCCTGCTGGTTGCGCGGAGCCAGGGCGCGTTTGAGAGTCGGCTGACCTACTGGCGCGAGCGCGGGCAGAATTGCGGTGACATACGCTTTAGCCCCAACGGCACGCTCATAGACCAGAGCGAGGCCGACCAGGCGGTAACCTGCTTCGCTGGCGGCACACGCGATCTGCAAGGCTGCAATACTCACACGGGATGAGGGCGGTACGGATACCGATGAGACCGACACGTTTGTCGTCGAGCCTTGGAACGGCGGCGGGGGCTGTGACGTGGGGCTGCACGTCGAGGGCGGCATCGACGGTGGTAATCGCACAACATCAGTGGACATGCAGTGTGCCCATGTGACAGGCGCTAGCGGCGAGTTAACGATCAGCGGCTGCCCTGGGTTCGGCGACATTACGCTGCCCGATGGTCAGCCACACCCGGCGCTGCCTTTTACACCGGAGTGGCGAGTCGTGGACTAGGCGCAAGGTTAAGCGTCGCTTGCATGCAAAAGCGCCTCGATAGCGGCGATGGCCTTGGTGTTGTCGCGGAAGAGCACGCCACCAATATCGAAGACCACCGCGCGAATCGCCATCGTTGCCTATCTCTTACACTATGAACAACCTTGAGGCGTCCGCATTGTACACCACGCTGTTCAAGGGCGGTCGAAGATGCGATCCGATGCTATACTGAGCAGGTGACGCGCCGCTTTCTGCGGCGAGAAGGAGATCACGATGCAACATGTTACTCCAGAAGAGGCTAGAGCCCATTTGGCAGAGCTCATAGATGCCGCCATGCGAGGAGAGCGTGTGGTGATTGCCCGCGATGATCAACATGCGGTGCAACTCGTTCCAATATCGCCAACCGGACAGCGCCGACAGGCCGGTAGCGCGAAGGGTCTTATCGTCATCCGGGAAGACTTCGACGCGCCGCTCGATGATTTCTCCGAGTATGCTCAATGAGATTGCTACTCGATACACATACATTTTTGTGGTTTCTCTCCGATGATGCGCAGTTGAGTGATCCAGCGCGCAAACTCATCGAGGACGGCGCGAACGAGATCCTTCTCAAGTATGGCTAGCCTATGGGAAATGGCGATCAAAATCAGCCTGGGGAAGCTGACGATAGGTGGATCGTTCGATACCTTCATCCCTGAACAACTAGCGCTCAACTCCATTGGGCTACTGGCCATCAGCCTTGCTCACACTGCCGCCATTGCCACCCTTCCATTCCATCATCGCGATCCGTTTGATCGGCTACTGATTGCGCAATCGATGGTGGAATCTGTTCCCATCGTGAGCAGAGATAGTGTGCTTGACGCGTATGGCGTTACTCGTATGTGGTAGAGCACAAGACAGTTCGTGTGTCCGCAAGGGTAATGAGGCGCTGAGAGTTGCGTTACGCGCCAGGCATTTCCTGCTCCGCCTCCGCCACAGCCTCCATCAGTACCGCATCGGCCAGCGGAACGCGCCGAAGCGTCACAACCGCCATCTGACGGCTTGTTGGGTTGTCACTGCGTAGTTCCGTTAGCGCATAGTCGCGATAGACCGTCAGGAAGTGGTTCTCGAACCCCAGTGTGCGCGCGCAGATTGCCCGTAGCCGACCACGATCATCGGGATTCGCGGGAATGCGATACCGCCATTCGCCGCGCACCCACTCAGCCATATCATCGAGCAGACCGCTCCATTCGTCACCGATATATGTTCGGTAGATGCTGGCGCATTCGCGCTTGGTCGCCACATATTGTCCAGCCTGGTATGCCACGAGCGCGGTGGCCATCCATCCCACAGCCCGCATCAGGTTGCGCGTTCCCGCCACCAGTTGCCCATCGGGGAGATGCGTGAGTCGCCGGATGTAGCCATAGAACTCGTCGGCTGGGTCGGGATAGGACAGCGGCGCTGCGAGCGGGAGCAGGCGGGAGAACAACCCGAACAGCCGCCAGTACGATGTGTGCATGCGGTCGCGTGTCCAGACCGACAGCGGCATGAGATCAAGCGTCTGGCAGAGATCAACACCCCAGAGCAGCCGACCGCCCAGTTTCAGCGTCGGCGAGACGCCCGCCCGCAAGCTTTTTTCATCGATGACGCCGACATCCAGTTCGCCTTCGACCTGCAAAGCATCTTCTGCCAGAAGCTTCTGGATGCGCGCATGCTCACCCTCGCGAAAGCCATTGGCGATGATGAAATCCAGATCGAGATCGCTGGTAGAGACTGCGCTGGCGTCAGCATAGCTGCCCAGCACATAGACCGCGCGCAAACATCCCGGCAGCACGGCATGCATCTCGGCAATCAGCCGCCGCACGACCCCATCCATCCGCGCGCTGCCGGTTGACGCGCTCAACTTGATCTCCGCCAGATGACCCTCCCGCCAGCGATTTCCGTTGCCACAGTACGCCCGCCGGTCAGTATAGCGTCAATGCCTCGCGTGCGAGCAGGGGAATTCTGACAATTCTTCCCGCGATGACTTCTAGCTGTTCTTCTAGCTGTTCTCTCTATCCCAATCCGTGACCCCTGCTGGCCATATCTTCACTCCATTGCTGGCGGCTGTCACCCTCGCGCCACTCTCGCCGCTATGCTACCTTTTGACGAGATAGCGTAGTGGCAGGCGGAGAGGCAGGGGAAAGCGATGGGCGGCAAGCGAAAAGCGCGCGGGCAGCGTGGCGCACAACAGACAGTGGCGAGCTTCGCGCCGGGGACGCCGCCCACACCGACCGCGCTGGATAGCATCGGACGGCAGCCGCGCCAGTGGGCCTATCCCGTCGGCTTCAACCTTACCCAGCGGCCCCGCGCCACCGAGACAACTACCTTCGAGCAGCTTGCGCAGCCTGGCGGCGCTCTATGACGGCATCCAGATCTGCGAGCGGGTCTACTTCGACCTGATTGGGCGGCTGGAGCTACGAGTCTTACCGCGCGCGGAGTTGCTGGCCGAGGGCGAGGACGCCGCCGCGCCACGCTGGCGCGAACCAGCCCAGCGGATCGAGGCGTTGCTCGAATCGCCCGACCGCATTCAGGATTTGCGCTCATGGCTGGTGGCCTTCGTGCGCGACCTGCTGGAGATCGACGCCGTCGCCGTCTACACCCGCCGCACGCGCTCCGGCCAGCTCTATGCGTTAGAGTTGATTGCCGGTGAGACGATAAAACCGCTGGTGGATGAGGCCGGTCGCACACCAGAGCCACCCGCGCCCGCCTATCAGCAGGTGCTCTATGGCATTGTCGCGGGCGACTATACCCGCGACGAGATGGACTATCTGCGCGAGACCGCCCGCACCGAGAGCGTCTACGGTATCTCGCGCGTTGAGCGGATTCTCCTGCGTGTCAATCAGGCGCTGCGCAAGCAGAACTTCGACCTGACCCGCTTCACCGATGGCGCGACGCCGCTGGGGCTGATTCAGCCGCCCGCCAGCCTCTCCTGGACACCCGACCAACTGGAGACGTTCGAGCGGGCTTTCAATGGGTTGCTGGCGGGCAACGATGCCTGGCGCGTGCGGGCGAAGGCGCTGCCGCCGGGGAGTAACTGGCTCGCGCTCGTGGGCGACGATCCGCTGGTTGAGTTCGACCGATTTCTGCTCAACGTCACCGTCGCCGCCTTCGGTCTGACGATGGATGAACTGGGCTTCACCGACACCAGCAACCGCAGCGTTGGCGAGTCACAGCAAAACGTCGTCTATCGCCGCGCTGTGGCGCCGGTCGTCGCGCTGGCCTCCAATTTCCTCACACGCAAAGTGCGCCAGTGGCTCGATCCGCGCTTCACCGTCAGCTTTGGCGGCATCGAAGAGCCAGAGGATTTCGCCGCCCGCGCCGAGGCCTTTGCCCGGCTGATTCCGCTCGGCGTCGTCTCGCCCGCCCAGGCCGCGCGTCTGCTCCACCTGCCCGAGCCAGAACGCCCGCGATAGATGAGGGATGCTCTTGACACCTATGTTGCGCGGCTGATAGCGTGATAGTATTGAATTGGTCCATGATCGTGGCGTATTGCCGCATTGCCGCATTGCCGCATCAGCCACCGTTGAGTGATCCGCGAGGCGTGCTATGTACGACCGTCAGCGCATCCGCCGCCGACATGCCGAGCCGCTCTCGCTTGCCGCACAGCATGCTCCGAATGCTTACATGGATAGCATCGGCGCCGCCAACCCCGGGCACAACTTTGGCCGCCTCGCTGTCACTGCTCCGGCCTCACAGGAGGAGCGCTATTCTACCCGCCACGCATTCATTGCCACCATTCCATTAGAGGCGAATCGCCAGGCCGATGGCGAGCGCGACGATGGCAAGCGACCTGCTCTACTGCCCATCGAGGATCAGGGCATTGACGTGCCAGCGCCCACGGAGGATGAGACAGATGCGCTGCCATTCGGCGGAGGTGGCGCGACGCAGCGTATTCAGAGTACGCTTGGATTCACGTCGAGCCGCGCCGATGAGCCGGTCAATCCACCGGGCGGCGAGTATGGCACGACGACGTTCAAGGCGCTGCCGCTCAAAGATGTGGAGGTGAAGACGGGAAAACGCGGCTTCACCGTGAAGGCCACGGAAGAGCTGGAGATCAAGGTGCAGGTGTGCCCTGGCAATGGCCCCCACCACGAGATCAATATCGCCGATGACGCTGACCCGGCGATCAATCATGAGAACTACCTCAAGGTTGCCGCCGACCTGACACCTGATCCAAAGGACCACGTGCCACCGCGCAATCACTACTGGGCGCGCGACCTTGTCTACAAACACGAGCACTTCCATGCGTCGGAAGATACAACCTATGGCGCTGAGGGAACGCGCCAGGCGCAGGGATGGCTCGGCAAACAGCGGGCCAGCAACGAGCAGGCTGTGCAGACGCTGTTGGATCTTGTGCCGGGGCAGGTTGAAGATCATATCCGTGCGAAGATGCCGAAAACCGAGCGAGAGCAGCGTGCCTACGACGATGGTGCGCCGGACTATCAGGCGCGGGCAGATGCGATCAAAGCGAAAGGCGACAGTGGCAAATATCCACCGCCGCCCTAGTCGTGAATACCAAGCGTTCCAGCCGCCCCAAACGTCATAGCCACCAAACTCACGCCACCGACCCCATCGCCTGCGAGTCGCACGTCAGCACGGGAACGAGCGCCTGCTCGTCGGACTGCTCGGTCAGCGCCTCGAACATCGCCTCGACCAGTGTATAGACCTGATCCAGGCGGAATGGCTTGCGCACCAGCGCATCGACCACCGCCGGATATTCCTGACCAGGCAGCAGCCCCGCCGACATCAGCGCCAGCCCGTGCCGCTCCTTCAGGCCGGGATGCGCTTCGAGGGCGCGGCAGACATCCCAGCCGCTCATCTCCGGCATCATGAGATCCATCAACACAACGCATGGCTCCTGCGCCATCTCCAGCGCCTCGACGACCCCTCGGCCATCGCGGAACTGCGTCACCGCATAGCCTTCCGCCTCCAGCGCATAGCGCAGCAATTCGCGGATGGCGCGGTCATCATCCACAACCAGTACCTGTGACATGCCTCTCTTCCCCTTTCTGCCAGGAATACACGGCGACATCCCGGCGCGGTGTTCTGTCATCTGGATCGCGATACCAAGCCACTCGCCCGCAACTAGAACTAATGTTCTATATTGTACTACGAGCAAGGGTCTCTGACAATCACGCAATCGGTGGAAATTACCCAGGATCGCCAACCAATGGCTGTTGATGGCGATCAATGGCAGCCTGTGCCAACCGATGACGAGTGTTGGGGACTCTGTTCCCTGAGGAGACGTTTCATGCCGTCCGATTCTTTAAACGAGCCAGCGGCCTGGAAGGATGCGGACGCCGTATAGCCATATCGGGCCAGTTGCGGAAATTGCGCCACATGCGCTTTGTACTTGCATCTCACGCTGCGAGGCTTCACAATGCGCTATAAGAGATGTTCGCGAAGATGGAGGTGTCCCCGATGTCCACCGCCGATGCTGGCTCGCCGCTCTATGCGCGCCCCGCCGAACTGCTGCAACACCTGATTCGCTACGATACGACCAATCCGCCTGGCAACGAGGCCGCGTGCATTGCCTATATCCTATTTCAGCTGGCCGAGGCTGGTATCCCCGCGACCATCCTGGCGCGCGATCCTGCCCGCCCGAATCTGATTGCGCGCCTGGCTGGCCGGGGCAATGCGCCGCCGCTGCTGCTCTATGGCCATGTGGATGTCGTCACGACGGCGGGGCAGAGTTGGAGCCATCCACCGTTCGCGGGTGATCTAGCCGACGGCGCGATCTGGGGGCGTGGCGCGCTCGATATGAAGGGCGGCGTCGCCATGATGCTCGCCGCGTTTCTGCGCGCCGCCGCGGAAGGTGATGCCCTGCCGGGTGACGTGATCTTCGCCGCGCTGGCCGACGAGGAGAACTGGGGCGACTATGGCGCGCGCTATCTCGTCGAAGAGCACGCCGACCTGTTTCGTGGGGTGCGCTATGCCATCGGCGAGATTGGCGGCTTCACGATTCACATCGGCGCGCAGCGGTTCTATCCCATCATGGTCGCCGAGAAGCAGGGTGCGGCCATCACAGCGACGGTGCGCGGTCCCGGTGGCCACGGCTCGTTGCCGATGCACGGTGGCGCGATGGCAAAGCTCGGACAACTGCTCCAGCGGCTCGATCAGCACCGGCTGCCGCCGCACATCACCCCTGTCACGCGCATGATGATCGAGGGCATAGCGAGTGCGCTGCCGCCGCAACTGGGCGATATGATGCGCCCGCTACTCGACCCGGAGCGCACCGATGCGACGCTCGACCTGCTCGGCGCGCAGGGCACGCTCTTCGATCCGCTGCTGCACAATACCGTCAACGCGACAGTTGTGCGCGGCGGCGACAAAGAGAACGTCATCCCCAGCGAGATCACGGTGGCGCTGGATGGGCGCCTCCTGCCGGGATTCACTCCCGAGGAGATGCTGGCGGAACTGCGTCAGCTTGCGGACGACCTGGCCGAGTTCTCCGCCGGGCGCAGCGACCTGACGCCGACCGCCGCGCCTGATATGGGGCTATTCGAGACACTGGCGGGGATTCTACGCGAGGCCGACCCCGGCGGGACGCCGATTCCGTTGCTGCTCTCGGGCGTCACCGATGGACGGCACCTCGCGCGGCTGGGCATCCAGACCTATGGCTACCTGCCGATGCGCCTGCCCGCCGATTTCCCTGTCATCCAGCTTATCCACGCCGCCGACGAGCGCATCCCCGTGGAGGCCGTGAGCTTCGGCGCGGAGGCCATCTACCAGGCGTTGCGCCGCTTCGGATAGCTCATCAGGTTAACGTCTGCTATGACGCGGTGGGCTGTGCCAGATCGTGCGCGGGCGCCTCGACTTTAGCAGGTGGAGCGCCCAGCGGCGCCGTGAGCGTGACCGTTGTGCCAAGTTCGGGGTCGCTCTCGATCTCCAGGTGCGCCTTGATTAGTCCGGCGCGCTCGCGCATGCCGCGCAGACCGAGACCGCTACGCGATTCGGCGTCGCCTTTCGCCTGCGGCGAGCGCACGCGGCTCAGCGTCTCCGCGACCGAAAACCCCTGGCCGTTATCCGCGACCGTCAGCGTGATGCGGTCTTTATCGTATTTCAGCGTGATTTTGGCGCTGGTGGCGTTGGCATGACGGCGCGCATTGGAGAGCGCTTCCTGGGCGATGCGATAGATCGTCACCTCGAATTCGCGCGTGCCGGGTTGGCTGCTTTCGCCCTCCTGCTCGAATTCGCATTCCAGCCCGCGCTGCGTGGTGCTGGTGGCCAGCGAGGCCAGCGCGGCGGCAAGTCCCAGGTCGTCCAGCACGGAGGGGCGCAGATCCTGGCAGGCGCGGCGGATGCTATCGATGCTGCGCTTGGCGAGATCGCCCAGCTCCGCGATGAAGCGTGTGTCGTGCTCGGCGACAAATTGGTCGGGGCGTCGCGCGGAGAGCGCGTCTAGCCCGCGCGAGAGCGCCACCAGCGTCTGCGCCGTATCGTCATGTAGTTCGCGCGAGAGTCGGCGTCGTTCCTCCTCCTGGGCATCGGTAATCAAGGCGGCGTAGTCTTCGAGGGCCGCCTCACGCTCGCGCGCCACGCCCAGCTTGAGAACCGTCTGCTGCAATTCGTCGGTGCGCTGTTCCAGGCGAACGCTCAAGAGCGCCAGGTAATAGATAGCCGAGAGCGGCACGAGAAAGAGCAGCCACGAAACCTCCGCTTCGAAGTTGTCGAGGATCTCAGCCAGTGGGAGCAGCGGGCCGATGACCAGCATCATCAGTTGGAAGCGAATCGCGGGGGCGGCAAGGAAGGCCTGCCAGGAGACGGGCATGGGCAGGTTGGTGAGACGCCGTTCCAGCAGGCGGAAGCCCACCGCTCCGGCAAACATAACCCCCGACGCCAGCAGCGCGCCCACGATATGGCCATGTAGCTGCGAGTTGGCGGAGGCGCCAAACGGCGCGCCGCTTGCCACGTAGACAAGCCCCGCGCAGAGCGTCGTGATGCCAGCAGCCGCGGATTGACGCAACACGAGTGGCAGATCTTGCCGATGACGTATGACATCTGGCGCTCCGGCGATCAATGGGGTGACGAGCGCCAGAACAATCGCGCCAGTTGTGCCTGCCAGGACGACTGTTGCCAGATAGAGCGTATAGAGCGGATCAGGCAGCATCTGGCCCGTGCGGGCATCCAGGCCAAATCGCTGGCGAGTCACGCGCACGAAAAACGCAGTGCCGATGGTCAGCACCGTCAATATCAGCATCGCCTGTGGCGGTGAATTGGGCTGAGCCGAGACCGGCCCCCAAAACGCCCAGGCGATAGTAATCCCGATCAGAACAAACAGGAGTCCCATGTTGTGTACAAAGTAGTCGGTAAGAGACGACACACCGGCAAGGAATTTCCCCGAGTTGTCGGCTCGATGATGCTGCGCTCGCATACCACTGCTCCCTATATCCGCACGTCATAACCAGGCCAACAGGTGGCGCTAGTTAGAGATGCGGATGAGAGCAACGTACCCCATTTGGAGGAGAACGCGCAAGCGCAGCCCGGTGAAGGGACTACTCCTCACCCTCGGTTGGAACGGCCTCGGCCAGGGTCACAGCGCCTGTCAGGTCGGGGTGCTCGGTATCGTCCAGGGCGATCCATCCCCGTCGCAGCGCCAGCAACACCGCCTCGGTGCGCGATCCAACGCCCAGTTTGGCGAAAATATTACCCAGGTGGGTGTGGATGGTACGCACGCTCAGGTTCAGGCGGCGGGCGATGTCTTTGTTGGGCAGGCCTCGCGCCGCCTCGCGCAGCACCTCCATCTCCCGGTCGGAGAGCGGCGGCATCGAGACGGTGGGCGAGCGATGAGAGACCGCCTGGCGCAGCGCGCGCACCGCGATCGCTGGCTGAAGCACCGCCTCGCCGCGATGAACCGAGCGCACCGCCGTCACCAGCTCCTGGCCGCGCACGTCTTTGAGCAGGAAGCCTGCCGCGCCCGCGTTGAGCAACGCCAGCACATACTGGTCATCGTCATATGCCGTCAGCGCCAGCACCGCGACCTTCGGGATCTGCTGCTTGATGTGGCGCGTCGCCTCGATGCCACTCATGCCAGGCATCGCCACGTCGATAATCAGCACATCCGGCTGGCTGGCGACGGCTTGTTCGACGGCGGAGATACCATCTCCGGCCTCGGCGATCACTTCAATATCAGGCTCGGCTTCAAGCAAGCGGCGGGTACCTTCGCGCACCAGCACATGGTCATCGGCCAGCATCACCCGAATCGTATCGCCAGCATCAAGGCTGGCATCGCCCAGTCCTGACTGCGCATCGGCGTTTTCGGCATCGCCGTTCGGCGTCTTGCGTGCCATCGTCTCATCCTCTCTCATGAGCGCGTTCACCGTGTTATGCACCGGTGAACCCCCCGGAAATCCACTGCTCTGCATGCGCGCAGCCTCCTGTATCGTATAGTGCTTCGTCATTTCGGCCTGTCGTGTAGGGAAAAACGCCCTACAGTCCCCGAATTCTACACACAACACGAGCGAAATCGCGCTCCTCCATTATACCTGCAAGAGATGCGTAGCGCGCGTCACGTCG
This sequence comes from uncultured Chloroflexia bacterium, assembly GCA_963718915.1. GTDB lineage: Bacteria > Chloroflexota > Ktedonobacteria > Ktedonobacterales > JADMIN01 > DAHUXT01. The sequence continues at coordinate 833,929 of CAVRAI010000003.1, forward strand.
CGTTGCCGAGAACGTAGCCAGTGAAAAGGTGTTCTTCCGGCGCGCATTGCCCATCCACTGCCCGCTCGCGTCAGTGATAGAAGCGATAGTCAGGCATGCGCAGTCGCTCACCCCGCCGCATTATCCCAGGCGTACTCTTCGCGAAAGCAGAGTACGAGAAATGGACTGTTCCCAGGTACACGACTCTATGGTAAACTGGCACGGCCAACCGCCCGCTGTAGCGAGAGTGTGAGAGGGCTGGCGCTGGCGGAGGAGAGGAGAAGGTCTTGAAGTTTCGGTGGTCTTTTATTGCCTCGATTGTGCTGGCGGCGGGAGCCATCGTGGCATGGTATCTCAACAGCTCGGGGAGCTACGCGGGACAACTGGAATACTGGGTTTTTGGCCTGGCGCTCGCCGCGCTCATCCCGCTCGCGCAGGCCATCAATGATGTCACCGAGGGGCTTTCGCCGTACCTGGGTAAGGTATCGCGCGGGCTGATCGAGGCGACATTTAGCAACATCCCTGAGATTGCTATTGGCGTCTTTCTGCTGATCAAGGCGCATGAGAGCGCGACCCTCCTCGATACGAACTTTGTCATCATCCGCGGCCTGCTTATCGGCTCGGTTATCAACAACGTTCTGCTGGTACTCGGCTCCGCCGTCATGTTCGGCGCGTTCCGTAACGGACGGATGAAGTTCAACGCGGGGCAGGCGGCGGGGTTTGCCTCGATGCTCGCCCTGGCCGTCGTCGGCCTCGCGCTGCCCACACTCGCGGCGGGTTTCGCCAAAGAGCACTCCGCCGCTAATGAAGAAACCGCCAGTCTGGTGGTGAGCGCCATTCTCATTGTCACCTACATTATGTATGTTGGCGCCAGCACCTTCGGCTGGGGTGAAAAAGTGCGCGTGAGCCGCAAGAAAGCGGCGAAGGGCGAGGAGCAGAGCGAAGGCGAGGAAGAAGGCGAGGAAGAAGGCGAAGCCGACGAAGAGGCGCGCAAGCAGATAGAGAGGGAACAGGCGGAGGCCGAGCAGAACGCCCGCGAGGCGGCTCGTCGCCGGGAGTTGCGGCGGGAGAATCCGCTGGCGCTGCCGCTCGGATTCCTCGCGCTGGCGTTCTTCACCGCCGTCATTGCGTTCATGGCCTATCTCTTTGTCGGCGTCACCGATGAGGTTATCGCGCAGACGGCGCTGACACCACTCTCGGTGGGCCTGATTCTCTTCCCAATTGTCTGCAATCTTGGCGAGCTGATCGCGGCGTTTCGCGGCGCCTGGGGCAATGATATGGATGCCGCGATGAGTGTCGCCGCTGGCTCCAGCGTTCAGGTGCCGCTGTTTGTGACGCCGGCGCTGGTCCTCATCAGCGCGATTCTGGCGGGCGCCAACGCGGGCAACGTACTGACCCTGGTCTTCAACCCGATTGAGTTGATCGTCGTGGGGCTGGTGACGTTTGTCTATGCGCTCGTCAATCTGGATGGCGAGACCACCTGGCTGGAAGGAGTGCAGTTGCTCGCGTTCTACCTGATGATTGCCGTCACCGCTTTCGTCCTTCCTGGCCGGTAAAGATTGCGAATATTGGCCAGTCAGATCCTTCGATGCCCCTCCCCACCAGTGGGAGGGGTGTTCGTAGCTATGCCGCCTGAATGGCCGTGGGAGCTATGGTAGAATACAGAGGCGTGCTGGCGGTCTGCTGGCGGTGTGCTGGTCTCGCATGTCACGCGCTGGGAATACAGGAATAGCGGTATCGCTGGCGAGAGAAGAGGGCGAGAAGAGGGCGAGAAGAGGGCGAGAAGAGGGCGAGAAGGATAAGGAGCAGGGCAATGGCGCAGATGGGAGCCGCCGCCGCGATAGCGCCGCTGGCAGATCGCTATCGTGTCCTGGCGCGGGTTGGCGTTGGCGGCACAGCGGTGGTCTATCGCAGCATCGACATGCATACCGAGCGCATCGTCGCCGTCAAAGTGCTGCGCACCAATAGCCCGCTGATTCCAGAGGCGGCGTCGCGCTTCCGTCGCGAGGCGCGGCTGGCGGCAACGCTTTCGCACCGCCATATCGTGCGTCTGCTCGACTACGGCTATACCATACCGTTGCCGGTAGGTGGGCGGATGTCGTGGGAGGATGATGGCGAGCAGCCCGTTCCCTATCTGGCGATGGAATATGTCTTTGGCGCGACGCTGAAAGAGCTTGTCCGGCGGCGCGGCCCGCTGCCTTTGGACTGGGTCTGGCGGCTGGGTGGCCAGCTCTGCGACGCGCTCAGCGCGGCCCATGCCCTGGGTGTCGTTCACCGCGATGTCAAGCCGCAGAACGTTATGATCCTCGACGCCGCATCGGAACTGCTTGCCAAGCTGACCGATTTTGGCATTGCCCGCCAGGTGGGCGGCGATCTCACCAGTCTGACGGAAAGCGGCCAGGTGCTCGGTACGCCCGACTATCTCTCCCCGGAACAGGTGCTTGGCGAGCCAGGCGGGCCATCTTCCGATCTCTATGCGCTCGGTATAGTGCTCTATGAGTTGCTTACCGGGCGGCTACCCTTCGAGGGGGAGACTCCGCTGGCCGCGGCATCGAAACGGGTGATGGCTGATCCCGCGCCGCTCGAACACTTTCGTGAGGATATCCCCGCGCCACTGGTGGATGTGGTACTCCTGGCGCTCCGGCGCGACCCCGGCGAGCGCTTTGCCGATGCCAACGAATTTGCCCAGGCGCTGCGCTGGAGCCGGGAGCGCTCGCCCGCGATGCCGCCTGCCGACCGAGGCGCTTGGGTGATGACGCCGCAGAACCGTGCCGCACCGCCGCCCGCCGAGCAGGCGCAATCCGCGGGGCAATACGAGGCGGGGTCAGACGCGCCCTCCGAAGAAGAGCCGCCAGAGCAATCGACGGTGCTGCGCGTTGCCCCACATGTGCCTGGCATTGATCCAGAAGCCGCGCCAGGCCAACCCTCCCAACCCTCTCAACCTTCGTTACCCGCCGACATGTCTGCCGACGCCCCAGCGGATGTCCCAGAAGATACTCGGGGCGATGCGCCAGAGGATGCGGCCCAGACCCCGTAGGCGAGATTACCCCAGGAGAATACTGAGACGCTCCTGTGATGAAATGCGTCTAAAGCAGTATGCAGCCACCGCCTGATTTGTTATATAGTGTCTACGTTGGGCGGATGGCAACCAGGGCATGTTGGCATTCACCGACTGCGCGGCGATACCGCGTGGTGATGCGGGCGCTTAGGATGCGGCGCCGTTCAACATATCCAGGGCGCAGGTTCGCGAAGTAGTCGCGAGATTGATGAGATGTACTGAATTTGAACAGGAGAGGTGCTACACATGAAGAGAGGCCAGCTCGTTGCCCTGATCGCAGGCGCAACGTTGGGCATTGCGGCAGTGACCATCGGGATCGTCCTGGCGCGTGAGGACGCCCGCGAGGCGGCTCGTCGCTTCCTGAACGAGAACCAGATTGGCCAGAAGAGCCAGCAGGCCGCGCAGGCAGTCGCCAGTACCGCACGCAAGGTTGGCAACCAGGTTGCCCAGACCGCGCAGGAGCAGTATCCGCGCGCCAAGAACGCTGTCACGAATGCGATTTCGCAGGCGCCGCAGGCCGTCAGCTCCGCGCTGCCGAAGGGCCTGTTCAATGGCAGGTCCGCCACGGCCACCGAGGGCGAGCTTCCTGAGGCCAGCATCTAAGCTGTCTCTGATGAGCGACGCAGAGAACGGGTGAGGATTCCTCGCCCGTTCATTGTTTTCCCCTGTTTTACCCGGCCACTCTTTCCATCATTTTCATCTCCCCATAAGCCGCTTTGACGCCTCTCGCGGTTCAAACGTACAATCAAACCACATCAACCCGTTGGATACCTACAAGCAAAGCAGGAGATCGCATGGCGCCCGGCAGAAAAATACGCCTAACGACGCTGGCAAGCTGCGCTGGTTGAGCTGCCAAGATGGGCCCGGAGGCCCTGGCGCACGTGTTGCGCCCGCTCGCCGCGACATTCGGCGCGGAGGCCGCCAGCGACTTGCTCGTGGGGCTGGGCCACGCCGATGATGCCGCCGTCTATCGCCTGAACGACGATCAGGCTATCGTTGCCACGACGGACTTCTTCCCGCCGGTGGTGGACGACCCCTATGCCTTCGGCGCCATCGCCGCCGCCAACGCCCTCAGCGACATCTACGCCATGGGCGGTGACCCGCTCTTCTGCCTGAACCTCGTCGGCTTCCCCGATGACCTTGACGCCGAGATCCTGACCGAGATTCTGCGCGGCGGCGCGGAGAAGGTGCGCGAGGCGGGGGCGCTGATCGCCGGTGGGCATTCCGTCACCGATCACGAGCCGAAGTATGGCCTCGCCGCGATTGGCCTGGTACATCCCGCGCGCATTTTCACGAAAGGTGGCGCGCATGCGGGCGATAGCCTGGTGCTGACGAAGCCCATCGGCACAGGGGTCATCACGACCGCCGCCAAAGCCGAGCAGGCGGATGAGGCGGATCTGGCAGGCGCCATCGCCAGCATGATGCGATTGAATGGCCCGGCTATGCGCGCGCTACGGACGCTCGGAAATAGCCTGCACGCCTGTACCGACATCACTGGGTATGGGCTGCTTGGGCATAGCTGGGAGATGGCGGAGCAGAGCGGCGTCGCCTTCCACATCTTCGCCGGAGCCGTTCCGCTGCTGGCGGGCGCGCGCGGATACGCCGCCGGAGGTTTTGTGCCCGGCGGCACAGGCCGCAATCGAGCCGCAATCGAGCCATATACCCACTGGGTTGGCGAGGTGGACGAGGTGGCACGCACCCTGCTCTATGACCCACAGACATCGGGCGGCCTCTTTGCCGCCGTCGCGCCGGAGGCGGTGGATGGACTGCTGGCGGCGCTGGCCGAGGCGGGTATCATGGGAGCCGTCGTCGGCAGGGTCGAGGCGGCTGGCGAGGAAGGCGCGGGAATTGTGGTGGAGGCAGGCAATGGCTAAAGATCGCAGACAGACTGAGGCGATAGAGCCGCCCGCGCCGAATGATCCGCTTGCCCCGCTGGAGGCGACACTCGGCTATCACTTCAACCAGCGGTCGCTGCTGGTGGACGCGCTGACGCATCGCTCCTATCTCAACGAGGAGGGACGCAATGGCGTGATCTCCAACGAGCGGCTGGAGTTCCTCGGTGACGCCGTGCTGGCGCTGGTGAGCGCGGAAATGGTCTATCGCGAGCGTCCGACCGAGCCAGAGGGGCGGCTCACCCAGTTGCGCGTGGCGCTGGTGCGGACGACGACGCTGGCGGACTTCGCCCGCGATCTGCGCCTGGGCGCCTACCTGCGGCTGGGCCGGAGCGAGGCGGGACTGGGCGGGCGCGACCGTGAATCGGTGATAGCCGCCGCCTTCGAGGCGGTGTTGGGAGCGATCTATCTGGATGGCGGGCTGGCGGCGGCGGAACGGTTCCTCGATCCCCAGTTGCACGCGGCGCTGGCGCGGGCCACGGCGCAGCAGAGCATCAAAGACGCCAAATCGCGCTTGCAGGAAATGGCGCAGGGGCAGCTGGGCGTGACACCGCGCTACCAGCTGGTGAGCACCGAGGGGCCGTCGCACGACCGCCGCTTCGTGGTCGAGGTGCTGGTGGGGGCATATGTGGCGGCGCGGGGCGATGGGCGGAGCAAACAGCAGGCCGAACAGGCGGCTGCGGCTCGCGCGCTGGAAGACCCAGGCTGGCTGGAGGCGAGCGAGGAAACCGGCGGATAGTGCGAGGGTAAGGCAGACGCTGGCGCTCACTTCGCGGGCGCGAAGGGTTCGGCAAAGTAGGTCCAGGCGAGTGTCACCCCTACGATCACCAGCAGCGTGACGCCGACGCCGGCGACGGTCAGCGGTGTCGTACCCATCGCGCTGAAGACATTGGGCACAAGCGCGACGATGATGACAAGGATATAGAGCGCCAGTCCCAGACCAGAGGCGAGGGAGATCACCCGAATGGTCCAGGGGTTGCGCCACTGGCTCTTGAGGGCGTCCCGCAGGAAGAGGATGGCGGTCACTCCGCCGATCACGGCGGCGATGATGAACGAGACCTGCCAGAGCAGGCGGCTATTGGTGGCCAGCAACGCCAGCAGGCTCATGCTGCCCGGCAGGAGAAAGTAGAGGGTGATGTTGGTGGCCATGCGTCGGCGCAGGCGGTCATGGATCCACTCACTATATTTGGTCTGTAGCACCAGCCACCAGAGGCCGAGCAGGGTAAACGAAAGTTGCGCAACCGTCTGATAAAACACCTCGGGTACCATCGCTCACACTCGCTTCCGCTGCCCACCTGGGCGATATCACAGCGATACAATACAGACAGCCACCGTTCCGTTGCCTGAGCACCATGATACACCGCGTGTGAAGGGCGGCAGCCAGCCCGGCATTCAAAGGGAACGCGCCCGCGCTTGACGGGCGCCGCCGCGATACGATACACTACGGGAGGTCGCCACGTTGCCATGCGTATTGAGGTGGCATGGTGGTGGCTCGCGCCTCCTCGCCAGCGTAGCTCAGTGGCAGAGCAGCTGTTTCGTAAACAGCAGGTCAAGGGTTCAAATCCCTTCGCTGGCTCCATAAGAATCCGGAATTACTCCGGGTTCTTTCGTTTTCCAGGCGCGCGTTCGGTTCATCAACTGAAATTGACATCAATTTCATCCCCAGATCACTATTGCTGATCTTCCACATCATCGCTCGCGCTGGGCGGACGAAGGTAGCGGTTCTGTCTGCCTGTCTATGGATGCGGCGGGTAGGCCGGGTTGATGACCTGGAAGCTTTCCAGCGGAGCAATTGCCGACAGGCGCCCATCAGCGGTAGCAAAGACCACTTCGTGTCGCGTTTCTACGAAACGCACAGTTGCCTGCGTCAGGGAGCCGAGGCTGTCAGTTGGCGTATCGGTTGGCGTATCGGTTGGCGTATCGGTTGGCGTATCAGTCGGCGTATCGGTTGGTGTGTCAGTTGGTGTGTCAGTCGGTACATCTGTCGCCGTTGGTGACGGCTCTGGAGTGTCTGTTGGGTACGGTGTCGGTGTTGGCGTGCCGGGGCCGACTGTAACCGTTGGGGGCCGAGGGGTCGGCGTGAGCGTGGGCAGCGGGGGCCGGGGCGTGGGCGTGGGTGTGCCAGGGCCGGTGGTCACAGTCGGCGTCAGCGCATAACTGGTTGCTGTGGCCACCATCGCCTGGTACTTCGGGTCAAACGGGGACGTGGCCGTGGAAGTTCGCTTGTTGGTGTTCGCGCCACCTTCTGCTCCATTTCTGCGGTCCAGACTCAGCGCGCAGAATACCGAGATGATGAGCAGTACCGTCGCCAGTGCGATATGCAGCCCCGGCCGGGGGACGCGCCGCCGACGGCCCGCGTCGGAGTCATCAGCGTCCTCCGGCAAAAGTGGGGTGTCTTCGCCATTGCCTGCATTGCCTGTATTGCCCCCGTTTCCGCTCATATGATCTCGGCCACCAACGGGTCCGCCACTCGCGCGAACGGGTCCGCCGCTTGCCCGGCTGAGCCGAACCATTTCGCCAGCCTGGAGCAGGGTAGCGCGCATGTCGGTGGCATTGGCATAGCGTTGCATCGGATCGCGCGCCAGCGCGCGCAGAACGTCGGCGTCGAGCTCGGGTGAGATGGCTGGATTGAGTCTGGAAGGCGGAACAATAGGCTCCGTCAGTATCTGAGCGACGACAGCGGCGGGCGTGGCCGCGCTATGCGGCGGCTGGCCAGTGAGCAGCTCATAGAGCACCGCGCCCAATGCGTAGATGTCGGCGCGCTGATCAACATACTCACCCGTAAACTGTTCAGGCGCCATGTAGTGTGGCGTGGCAATTACGAGCCTCGTACCCGCGAGCGTCGGCGCCTGACCGGTGTTTTCAAATGCAACCTGGCGAACGATGCCAAAGCCTGTCAGCAACGCCTGGTCGTCGTTCAGCAGGATGTTGTCAGGTTTGACATTGCGGTGGATGAGGCCTAGCCCATGGATCGCGGTGAGAGCTGAAGCGACCTGTGCGACCATGTCAAGCGCCGCGGAGATGGCAACATGCCCCTGACGTAGCAGCACATCACGGAGAGAAGCGCGGAACAGCGGCATCACCAGATAGAAGTAGGGTCCTTGCTCACCGAAAAACACGATTGGCGCGATATTTGGGTGGGCAAGCCCGAGAATCTGGGCGACCTCATTCTTAAGGCTCGCCACATAGTCAGAGTTGGCGGCGAGAGCAGGAGAAAGTACCTTGATGGCCACCGTGCGATTCGTATCCAATTCCTGCCCACGGTAAACATTAGCCATGCCGCCGCTCTTGAGCAACTCCTGCAACTGGTACTTGCCAAGCCGTTCACCGCTTAGCGTTCTGTTGGCCTCAGTCACACGAGTTTCTCGATTCCTCGTAGCGAGTGCCCTATGCGCTCCGAAAAACTCACGGCAAAGCTACTGATGATCCATGAAGCGAGGCACCGCCATTGTAGGAGTTCTCTCTTATATCTGTCAAGGTGCGAGGATCGCACTGACAGCCAAATTTCCCATTGCGTTCATTCCAGCATACAGATTACTACTCTCATGGAGTGTTAGTCATTCATTGTCATGCCGAACCGACGTTGAGTTGGTGACAGGCGAGAGAGCCAGAGGTTATACGTATCTCATGAACAAACACATTGTTGCGGGTAGCGCTGGCTTTGCCATCAAGGACGGTATCTGGCGCCTTGGGCCTATCATGCGCTATGGGCTTCAGCTTACGGGCAAGCCGAACCCCAGGCTGTGCTACATTGGCACCGCTGGCGGCGATGACGCCACCTGGACGACGGTGTTCTACACAGCCTGCGCCGACGAAGACGTGACTCCGAGTCATCTGCATCTCTTCACCATGCCGAATGTGCGTGATGTGCGCGCGCATCTGCTCGCTCAGGATATGCTCTGGGTCGGTGGCGGATCCGTCGCCAATCTGCTCGCCGTCTGGAGAGTACACGGCCTCGACGCGATTCTGCGCGAAGCCTGGGAGCGCGGCGTCGTGCTGGCGGGGGTCAGCGCTGGCTCGATATGCTGGCATGTTGGCGGAACCACCGATTCCTTTGGCGTTGATCTGCGTCCGGTCACCAACGGCCTCGGGCTTCTCCCGTACTCCAACGGCGTCCACTACGATAGCGAAGAGCGTCGGCGTCCCCTCTTCCAAAAGCTGATCGCGGACGGCACGCTGCCGACGGGGTATGCCACCGACGACCAGGTGGCGCTGCACTACGTCGATGACAAGCTCCACAAGGTCATCGCGGAAACGAGCGGCAAATACGCCTACCACGTCGCCAGAACCGGCACGGGTGTCGAAGAGACCAGAATCGAGCCGGAGGTCCTCGGCTAGTGGGCAGTTTCAGCCGCGAAATGGCGAAATCAGCCTTCCCGACCTGCCCAGCGTAGGACGCGAAGGGCATGCAGTGTGATCCATCGGCTTGGCTCGCCCTCGCGCTCGTTGAAGTCGACCAGCTGCCTGTCGTGATGGGCGTGTTCGAGGGGCCATCGGCCGTCGGCGTCGCGCTTGGACTCGACGATGCCAATCGCCTCGGCGATCCGCTCGTCCGGCGCGACGCCAGCCTCACGCAGGTAGTCAAGCCCGCGAAGGATGTCGTAGCGCCAGCCGTTCGGGAACGAGAGCCGTAGCCAGTCACCGTCTCCTTTGTTGGGGACGATGATCTCGCCAGTCGACAGCCGCCGGAACAGTCTTCGCTTGAGCAGGTACTCCTGCCCACGGCTGCGGGCGGCAGCGACCTCGGTGTCACTCCCAGCATATCGCTCGAAATCGAGCAGGCCTTCGAGCACGTTGATCGTCGTGTCGAACGATCCCCGCGTCGAGCCGTTCTCCTGCTCGCAGTTCCAGCCGCCGTCCTCCATCTGCTCGGTCAGCAGCCGGTCGACGATGCCGCGCGCGTCCACGCCGAAGTAAGCGCCGAGCGCGACGGCCCGTCCATTGATGCACGGCTCGACCTCGCCCTCGAAGTATGGCTCGTCGTCGTGTTCCCAGCGACTGTTGGCGCGGACACGCGCGATGGCGTGTCTGACCGCCTCCGTGGTGGGATCGACGCCGAACTGTTGGAGCAGCTGGAGCGTGTACGTCGTCGAGATCCATTCGGGGAATAAGGCGCCACCGCTCCATTGGCCATCGGCGCCCTGGGCGGCGAGCAACTGCGCGCCCCAGCCCTCGTGCGCGACGCGCGCGCGCTCAGCCGCGACCTCGTCGGCGGGCGCATCGGTCAGATCGCGCATGACCTGCCAGCGAATGGCGGGGTCCGAATCCAGCAGCCACTCCAGAACCGTCATAGCTTCCTCCTCACAGCAGTGTTCTTGAGCTTGTCTGCTCAATTGACGACTTGACCGCGATGGGTCAACCTGGCCTCATGCATCTTGACAGACGGCGGATACGCGCTCACGAGGAGCGGATGTCCTCAAGCAACCAGCTACCGCGCCGTTCTCACACACTGGCAAAAAAACGGCAATGGGAGAGATCATTCATGTTGGAGATCGTAGAAACGCAGAATCAGGATCGAGCGCCAGTGCTTCGGCGCCATCGGGGGAATGGGGGAATCGGCGTAACACTTTTGCGATAGCAGCGGTTTCTTACGAGGACAAATAATATACCCCACGAGGACACGTGTCAGAAATGGAAAGAGGTTGCCTGGTGTCGCATCAGACTGAGGAGATCCCAAAAACTGACCGTCCAGACGCAGGCTCGCAGAAGTCTTTTGGGCCGGAGGTGGCGCAGTTTTTCGTGGTGAGCCTGTGGGCTTCCACATTCATCGTGACGAAAGCCATGTTTGTTGAGGTGTCGCCACTGGCGTTCGCCTTCGTGCGCTTTGCGCTCATGACAGTCCTGGCGTTCGGTATCCTCGCGCTACGCAGCCATGGGCGACTCCCGCCTATCCGCCGCGCCGATCTGCTTCTCTTCCTGGCGGCTGGGCTGACGGGATATACACTCTATCAGCTCGGTTTCGTGCTTGGGCTCGATCACACGTCGCCGTTTTCCAGTTCGCTGCTGATCGCGATGGTGCCATTCTTCACGATGGTGTTTCTCGCGGTACGTGGTGAGCGCCTACCGCGGCACGCCTGGCTTGGCCTCGCTGTGGGCCTGGCGGGTGTCGTGATCTTCCTGACGGATAAACTGGGTAGCCCCGGCTCACTGGTGGGTGACGCGCTCAGCCTCGGCGCGGCGGTCTCGTTCGCGCTCTATGGGCTGGTCAACCGGCCGCTGGTGCGCGCCTACCCACCCGAAGCGTACACGGCCTACGCCCTTCTCGCCGGGACAATTCCGCTTCTGGTCATTTCGACGCCCGCGGCCCTGGCCCAGAACTGGGGCGCGATCTCGATCTGGGGCTGGGTTGGCATCATCTACATGGTCGCGTTGCCAGTTTATGTGGCCTACATGCTCTGGAACTGGGCGATTGCGCGGCGTGGCGCGGCGGCGGCCACCAGCTTCAGTCTGCTGGTACCGATTCTGAGCGGCATCCTCTCCGCATTGCTCTTTGGAGAAGAGTTCGGAATCGTTAAGCTGCTCGGCGCTGCGTGTGTCCTCGCTGGATTGCTGGTCATCCGCTACCCGGCGAAACCCGCGAATACAGCTAAGGCCAGGTAAATTGCCGCTGATTGGCCGCTCTGATAGACGCAGAAGTTCCAGAGGAGTTAGACAACGGCTTGCGAAGCGTTAGAGGACATCTATGGCACTCTCTTTGTTATGGACGTAAGAGCCTACGCCCCAGCCATGGATGTAGACGCGGGAAACGGAGCGCCGCAAGTTGGGCAAAACTGTGCGTCAGGCAAAGCTACGGTCGCGCACCTCGCGCACACCCGCGGCTTGCGCGACAGCGCCATCCCACAATAGGCGCAGAACGCAGCTCCAGCCTGCAAGGGCTTGTGGCAATGGGGGCACTCGCCATCTGTGCCAGGCAGCATATCCAGTGATGCCTCCAACTCCGCTATTTTGAGTTTGTGGGCGGGCACGCTGGTGCGCCGTTCGGCGATGGTGTCTTTGACGGCGAACGCCAGGTAGAGCAATGGCAGCGAAAACAAGAGTACCATGAAGACCGCGTATACCAGCGTGAGGCCGATGCGCCCTGGCCACGAGAGCGTGGCCCAGGGGACGTTCCCGTGTAGCGTGAGAAAATGACGCCAATCAAGAGCGAGGATTGTGCTCACGACGCCGAGAAAGACGATGAAGCCTGTGCCATAGAAAAAGTTGGGGTTTAGTGGTGCGATGCCCCATACGACAATCTCCCAAAACAGCATGCCCAGGCACAGGAGCGTCAGGGTCCACACACTATATCGGTGCGGTGGATGAGGGGTACGTGCCATTGGTGTCTTCGCCATGTCCGCAGTATTCACTTGTTGCTGCAATGCAATCACCTCCATCATCGGAACCCGCTCGTGTCGCTCAGAGGACGGGACAGGACACCAAGCCCACTCTAGAACGGTGCAGAGCGTACACATGCCTACGGTACTACAGTTCCTAACCGAAACGCCTACCACGTCATCTCACCTAGTCCGCTCTCGCCGGATGCGGTCAAACAGCACACTCGCTGGCTCGCCCTCCGGGTCTTGTGACACGAGGTTGACCTGAGAAGGCGCGCTCCAGGATGCTCTGGCGCAGCCGCTCGGCCCGCCTGTTCGAGGAGGTCGTCAATCCTTGTCCGCGCTATGTCTTCGGGCTTCATCTCCTCTTCCCTCGTGGTGGTGATTGTGGGTGTGACGGCGTGCGACAGCGTAAGATTCGGAATAGTTTCAGTATAGGCGACAGATGGCCGTCTAGCAACCACTCGTTCCGTTAGTCTCATCATAAAGCGGAAGTGGGGGTGAGACTTTGACGAGGCAATCAGGAAGTCGGGCCCATCAGGCACGATACCATCGCTCCGAAAGGAGACGCACCCATGACGACCAACAATCCTGGTACGCCACCTATGCTATTGACGACGGACACTCTGCCACTTTAGGTAGGTCGTTGGCGATGTCCAGGTATTGCTCGGCGCGGCGTGTGTCCTCGCTGGATTGCTGGTCATCCGCTACCCGGCGAAACACACGAACATGCCCGAAGCCGATTGAATCGTGCGGTAATTCTCGCTGGCGCACTGCGGGCGCAGCTTGACAGTATGGCGGGTGATTGGGTAGAATACAGGGCGCGGTGTAGCTAACGCCGCGACGCATGGCGCATTCGTCTAGTGGCCCAGGACGCCGCCCTCTCAAGGCGGAGATCACGGGTTCGAATCCCGTATGCGCTACCAAAAGCCCCACCTGCTAACGGTGGGGCGCTCTCATTTCCTGAGGGCTGGAGTCTCGCCACCCCTCTCTTTCATCATGGCGTCAATCGAGCAATCTTTCCATCGCCGCGGCGGCATCCTTCTGTATGCTTGGTGGGACGTGCGCGCGCCTGGCGCTTTGGCGCAGACACGGTACTAGTAGCGGTCGCTGTAGCCTTTGCCGCCATTTTGATCGGCCTCGGCTGGAGTTACCCACCAGTGGTTCTGGAGGCGCCACGGCTCATTGCGCGCCAGCACACGATAATGCGCCTGGCGCCAGGTGAACGCGCTCGGCTGACCGTCCGCGGATGTCTCGACTGCTACTGGTATGTCGATGCGCCTGGGCATGCTCTCATAACCTCCTGAACACCTCCAGCATGGCGCAGCGCTAGCTCCTCGACAAGGCGTCTTGATGTGTCACCCGCAGACAAGAGCGGCGATCGACAGGCGCAAAAATGCCCCACCGACGACACGATGTGCCGATGGGACGATTGGATCTCGGACTGCTCGATCAATGCTCGTGATCGAAGTGGGCAATGGTGCGCGCTTGCACTTCGCCAAGGGATGGCTCGGCCATTACCCACACTTCGCGGTGCTGTTGGCGGGCGTACGTCTCGGCAAGCTGGAGCGCACGTGCGCGATCTTCCGTCACGTAGGTGCTGGTTGAGTTCCAGTCAGACACGCCCAGCTCCGCTGCTTCCGCTGGGCGGGTGACGTACTCGCCACCAGGCGACCCCTTAGGGGGGTAGGTGGTCTCGCCGATGCGAACGGTGTAGAGCGTGCGGTCAGACTGCGGCCACTTTGGCTCCTTCGGCATACTGTCAGCCATGTGCAACCCCTTTCACGGGTTGTTGAGCGTGTCGTAGAACAGCGGGTTCGTTACATGTAACGAACTAGCTTCCCTCGCGTTACTCTGCGTCATCATCTCCCATCCCCTCCATCGGCTCAGGGAGCGCAGCGAAGACACACCAGTGGGGCGACGCGCTGCCACGCTGGCCACCGCCTCAATGCAAGCGGAGTGCCTGCGCCACGGGGCGGACCCTGGCAGCATACCACCATTGCAAGCATCATCATGCATTGTGCCGCATGAGGGCGCTGCTCAATCGGGAGTATTGTGTCTTCCATAGCCCGGAAGCCACCGAGGGTCGCAGGGTCGGTAGCAGGGTCGGTGGCATGGCAAGCAGCAACGTACAGCGCGGGCTGAAGCGATTGCCGCCAAATCTGCGTGAGGTGATGGATCATGTAGCGGTCGGCGTCGAGCAGGTGCACGAGGGCACGCTGATGCCTGGGCAACTCTCGGCCATGGCGGCTGGCGCTACGGCGCTCGTCAAGTTGGTTGAGGCTGCTGTTCTCGCGCCGGGGATTGAGGCGTTGCGCCTCCAGGACGCCGCCCTCTCAAGGCGGAGATCACGGGTTCGAATCCTATATGCGCTACCACAAATAGTCCTGACCATCATGGTTGGGGCTTTTGTTTTACCAATGCCGACCCATCGCCTGGAGCTGGTTCGATCATGGTGAAAGGCTGACGGTGGGGCGCTCAGGAGGTGGGTAGCGACCGCAGCTCAACCCCGAAGACCTCATCAGTCAGGACGAACTGCTCGAAACGCAGAAGTACGACGAGTTCATTCCTCTGCATCTTCTCCGCAAGGGATTTGCGTCAGACAGACGCGATGTGGAGGGGGTGAAGCGCCTTGTCGCTACGTGGTAAAGCGCACAGCATCACAGATGTACGTAGAAGCTGGGGTGCAAGATTGTTAGTTTGATAGGAGTGCATCGTGTAGCCGGATTGTCCTGATTGCTGCATTTCCGCTTTTCGCCATCGTTAGGGTATTCATAGTGGTGTGCATTTCCCCCAAAGAGTTGCGCGTTGTCGTACGCACGTATACCCACTTTTCGTGCTCAGTCAGGCTCTGCCGTGATACGTGCGCCATGCAAAAAGCGCGATAGGAAATTAGCATTCCGCGAGCATTCCTGCTGAGGAAACAGCACCAGCAGAACTGGAGGGCAGCATGGCGTCATTCACTGATCTCGTCGCCAGACATATCCAGCAGCGGCAACAGGAATTTCTGGCTACACTCTCTCCAACGCCACACAATCACACGGAAACAATCCTGGCTGAGAGCGTGCAACGATTCTGGCATCCGCTTCCGCAAGACACCGAGGATACACAGACGGAGGCGCTTCCCTCCAGTTCGGCTGCGGTTGATGGCTCGCGGGCTACGCGGGCGCTGAACGC
This sequence comes from uncultured Chloroflexia bacterium, assembly GCA_963718915.1. GTDB lineage: Bacteria > Chloroflexota > Ktedonobacteria > Ktedonobacterales > JADMIN01 > DAHUXT01. Next base: position 849,348 of record CAVRAI010000003.1, read on the forward strand.
AGGTGCTGATTGGGTCATCGCGCAGGCATTGCTCCTGGGGACGGGTGGTCTTTGCCTCACCGCAGCGGATACTGTTCTGCTCAGGGGCGACGCCGAGCGCCCAGCAGTAGATCGCTGTGCGGCCTTGTTGATGCGTTCTCTGGAACTCGACCTAGCGCTCAAATATGCTCGGAGCGGTGAAGGTGACCTGCTCTTGCTCGATGGTTCCCTTTATGCCGAGTTGCCACATTTGCTCTATCCCCTGGCTGTGCGTGGTCAGGAACAATTGCCACTGCAGGTGTTACAACGCTACCTCGACCTCTTTGAGTGCTGCCAGGAACGTGGCATAACGCTTCTAGGGGTATCCAAGAGTGCGCGGTCGAAAGCGCTTGCGCAGGCTATACTTCTCACAAGCCACACAGACACGGTTGAGGGAGATGCAAGCGCTGATGTGGCGCATGTTTCGTTACCGCAGGCGCCACGACGCGTCGCTCATGACTTCGATGAGATGATGCAACAGGCGCCAACCGATGCAGAGTTACTCCACCGTTGGACATCAGGCGCTGGGTTCAGCGATCCCATCCTGCTCGGCACCGCATCGTTTGGGCATCGACGCGAGCGAGTTCAGACAGATCCACGGCTACTCGCCGAACAGTTCCGTGGAGGTTCACTGTCTGAGACCGAGTGTCGCGCCATCTTGGAGCGATTGCGTACTGCTCCCGCCATCGGCACGTTCTACATCCGTCTTGCCCCTGGCGACGATGTGCTTCGGATTGACGCGCCAGCCGACATCTATGGAAGAGCAGACAACCATCTGCTCGACGTCCCCCACGAGATGTTGCCATACCAGGATGCAGAGGCTCTTGTCAGATATCTGCGTCGCGGATATGGTGGCCCCAATGTCTACAACGCCGCGCTCTATATCGTGGATCGCGAAGTCCGTCTGCACGCACAGACGGTCGATCACCTGTATCTTTCGCTCTTGCGACGGCAGCTTGACATTCCGATTCGATTTGACCGCTCGACGCTGCGATTTGTTCAGTAGCAGCTCAGCAGCAGCTCAGCAGAGACGCTTGAGAACGCCCCGATGGAGGACAGTGATGGAGGACAGTGATGGAGGACAGTATGGAGCGCCAACTATCTTCTCTCTATGGTCTGGAAGCAGGATTCATTGTAGGTGAGACCAATCCACTGGAGTTCACCTTCGTCAGCAGTCGCGAGATGCTCCCTCCCCGTCTGGAATATTTGATTGTTCCGGGCGTCGAAGAGCGTACTGCGTTATCTGGTACAGAAGCACAACCAAAACGAGTGGATGTACTAGCACAGGTGACTGAGGTAGGCATCGACTCCGCCGTTCTCTCCGAACGCCTGACGTATGACGAGGCGCTGGCAATCCTGCGAGGAGCCTACGCGCCACCGCCTAAGATGTACGGACGCGCGCGTGTCATTGGCTATCTCGCGGGCCAGACAGTGCGCGTACCCCGTTGCGCGGCGAGTCCAGGGAGCACTGTCTATGTCGCGCCGGATGCCTTTCTGCAACGTTTCTTCAGCCAAGAGATCAATGCGGGCATCGACCTGGGAACGCTCATCAATCGCCCTGAAGTGCCTGTTCTCCTTGACCCAAACGGCCTGCGTCGTCATCTGGCCATCATTGCGCAGACGGGGGCAGGCAAATCGTATCTGGCGGGAAAACTCTTCGAGAGCCTCCTCCAATTGGGAGCGACCATTTTCGTCTTTGATCCTAACTCTGACTACGTTCAGTTGCGAAAGGTGGCCAGACAAGAGCAGCAGCCGTATGACGCCGCAGAGAGAACCGCATTTGCCGATGACATTGCGATCTACCGAATTCCAGGGATCCAGGGTAGACGTTTTCCCGATGCGATAATAGGGCCAACCAGCGATTTTACCGTCCGTTTCTCCGATCTCGACGCAGATGAAATCAGTGTACTGGTTGGCATATCCGAACGCGCAACCAACTTGCGTGGAGCCGTCAACCGGGCATGCGCCCAACTGAGGCAACGCAACATTGACTATCGTCCGGCGGAACTGATCGCAGAACTACAGGGCCGCAACAACGAACCTCCGACCGAGGAAGAAGACAAATCCGCAGATGACAATCCGCTTGGGCAGGAAGATAGGCAGACGGCATACAAGGCTGCGCGCTATATCGAGCGATTGAAAGACCTCGCGGTGTGGGGGTATCAGGACGTGGATATCGAGCCGTTGCTAGCCCCACAGCATCTGACCGTGTTCGACCTCGCTGGAGCAGATAAGATGGTGGCCGCCTACGCCGCCGAACGCACCCTGCGTGAGATTTGGCAGCGCGCACTCAGGGGGAAGTTGAATCACCCCGTCTTCATTGTGCTGGAAGAGGCGCACAACCTCATCCCAGCGGCTGGCAATACCCGCGCCAGTCGTATCATCAATACCATCGCTGCCGAGGGCCGAAAGTTTCGCGTCTTCCTGACACTCATCACCCAGAGACCCAGTAAGGTCAATCCAGATACACTCTCGCAATGCGGCAGCCAGATTATTATGCAACTCACCAATCCCGATGACCAGCGCGCTGTGCAGAAAGCATCAGAGGCTATCTCTGCTGAACTGCTAGCGGATCTTCCGGGATTGAATAAAGGCGAGGCTATTGTACTCGGCCAGTTGACACGCATCCCGGTGATGCTCTCTGTCTCTGGGCGAGCATCAGCCGAAGGTGGAAGCGATATAGATGTCGTGCAGGAACTCAAACGCGCGGCACTCGCCAGGGGTACTCAACGCGCGGCCCAGGAGATGCGCGGGCGAGGGGCAGTCGCCCGTCAACGTGAGGAATGGTGACGGTTAGGAGTCGACCGAGCGCTGGCGAGATGACTTGTTTGTGATGAGAGGGATGGAGCAGGATGGGTGATCTGGATAGCCGCGAAAATCCTGGTGAGACTCGGCAACGTGAGCGGGAACATGAAGATATGTGGACGAATGATATTTTGCGGGTGGTGGTGACGGCCGACAACCATCTTTCTGCATTTACACCTAAACTCTCTCCACAACGACTGAGCGAACGTCGGCAACGGCTGCGCAGGGCATTCGCGCGGGTGGTGGATGAGGCTATTGCCCGGCAGGCCCATCTGTTCATCCAGGCAGGCGATCTTTTCGACAGCATCGAGCCACGCAATCTGGAGCGCGAATTCGTCGCCGCACAGCTTGCGCGCCTGCATTCGGCTGGTATTCAGACATTCGGCATCAGTGGCAATCATGATACGCCACGCCAGCGTACTGAGCATGGTGGTTTCGCTCCTCAGGGTATCTATGCCGAACTTGGGGGTATTCACTACTTCCCTGAATCGGACTGCATCAAGCCCGTTCTGGTTGAGGCGGCACGTATGCGCGTAGCGGTGGCAGGTCTGAGTTGTAATCCAGGTGCGGCGCCCGGAGGCGATCCGCTCGATGATGTGGTGACAGAAGACCCGGATGGCAACCTGGCGCGTGCAGATGTTGGTATCCTGATACTGCATGCGGCTATCGAGGGTCATGGCTTTCCCAGCGAAGATGAGTTATTCGTCCGACGAGCGAGCATCGAGCGTATCACAGGCTTCAAGCTGATCCTTGCGGGACATGTTCATGCCTACGCGCGATTCGACGTAGCCAACAAGTCCGTGGTAGTGTGTGGCCCTACGGCGCGTATGAGCTTTGGCGAGGCGGAGGACAAAACGGGCTTTGCTTATCTGGAGCTTCGCCACGATGGACGCTTCCATTCCGAGCATGTTGCCATTCCCTCTCAGCCACGGCATATTGTGACAATCCAAACGTCCGAACTCTGGCCCCAACAACAGCAGCAGATTCTGACACCATCAGATCGCATGACGATCACCGACTGCCGACGCTGCTGATGTATCTGGCATATCTGCCGCAGTAGCGCCATCCGATGCGCCATCAGCAACCTATCCGCCGGATGCTGTCCAGGACATCACAGCGCTTCCAGGCTCTGATTCTACACGTCCTGCCGCAGACACTGCGGAAGCTGAGGATACCGTACACCGAGCAATGCAGGTGATTCTCGATCGGATCAGGCCGTACTGTACCCCTGACGCGATGGTACGGCTCTGCCTCACAGGTCCGATTTCTCGCGAGCGCTACCGCGCACTTGATCTGCGCAAAGTTTGGCTTATCGCGCAACATCAGGCGTTCTCGTTTGAACTCGATGAGTCTGGCCTCTTTCTGGTCGAGCAGGGATCGCAGGAGCAGGTGGTTCGTGGTGAGCGCATCGCGCCGCGTGAGATGCTGGAGCAGGTCATGGGAGCCTGGATGGATCGTGCCAAGACAACTGCTGAACGCACGCTTTTGGCAAAGACTCGCGAACGAGTTCTCACATTATACGAGCAGTTAACGGGGGGGGAAGCGACGCGATGATTACGCTCCGACATCTGCATGTGGAGAACTTTAAGGGGCTGGATAGCGTAGACCTCTCCTTCCCTGAACAGGGCAGCATCCTCATCGAAGGCCATAACGAAGCAGGAAAGTCAACCCTTTTCGAGGCAGTCTATGTCGCACTCTATGGTGAGCCTTTAGTCGGCGAGGACAATCGCCCACGTCTTGAGGAGGTCATCAAGCATGGTCAGCCGCAGGCGCTGGTCGAATTGACCTTCGCCGTCAGCACCGAGCAACTCACGATACGCCGTGTCTTGAGACGGGAACAACCTCAACAGGCGCGGCTTACTATCCGCCAACCCAATGGTCATGAGGAGACTGTCAATCGTCCCACCGCCGTCAATCGACGCATCCTGCAAGAGTTGAACAATTTGGACGGCGATAATCTGCGCAACTCGTGCTTCGTCGAGCAGAAGGAACTGGGACGGCTGGAGGACATGAATCCCAGCAGGCGTGAGCAGGCAATCCAAAGCCTCCTGGGACTTGAGCGATTGACAAAGCTCTCAGACCAGTTCAAGTTCAAGCGCGAGCAGGAACGCGAGCTAGATCATGCACGGCGTCTACTCGAACTGGCCTACGCGCAACAGGATGTACGGGTGCTGGTGGTGGAAGAGCAGGCGGCTGCTGAACGTCTCGATGCCACGAGGATTGCCGCGCAACTCACAGAATGCGCTGCGCTTGAAGAACAGCAGACGGCTCTCCGGGAGCAGTCGCAGGCAAATGTATTCCGTGAGACCGATCTACGCGGGCGGCTGGAGTATGCTGGCCGCATACGCGGCCAGGTTTCCAGGTGCAATGTGGTGCAGCAGCAACTGGAAAGAGCGACTGCTCAAAGGGAAACTGTAGAGCGGTTGAAGGGGAAGCTGGCAGAGATGGATGCCATCGAGCGCCAGGCAATACCCGAAACGAGAACACAACTCGACCGAACCTTGACGGCGCTCAAGTTGGTGGTTGACGCCGAAGAAAAGCGCATGGCAGTGCATGATGCTACTGGCATTGAGCAAGAAGCGCTACGTGCCGTTGCAGAGCTTGAACGGGCTAAAGAGGTCGTGCGTCAACGGGCAGAAACGCTGGATATATCACGTGCGCGAGCGAATCAACACCGCAAGGAAGCAGCTTCGTCGCGCGAACAAAACCAGCGACAACTCGCGATACTGAGCGCTCGACATAATCAGTTGAGCCATATGCTTGAGTTGGTTATGGCATGGGAGCATAAACGCGACGCATTAGAGGCAGTGCGTCAGCAGATTCGTGATGCAGAGAAGAATGCGCAAAGGCTCCTGGAGCTTCGCGCTACCCTACTGCAGCGAGAAGAGACAGCCCACCAAGCGGTAGGTAGAGCGGAACAAGCGGAACGTAAGCGTCAACAGGCGGAGTCGCACCGGCGACAATCAGAGGGATATGAAGCGCTGCACGAGTGGATACGCCTGAAGGAGGTTGAGGCCTCGCTCTCCGGCTTTGCGCAGGATCGCACCACAATGGAAGCGGAGCGCCAACAGGCCACCGCTGCGTATGCGAGCGCCCAGGCGCGAGCGCGCGGGTTATTGTACCAAACAGCGGCCACTATGCTGCTGGCAATGATTGCTCTCGTAGCCGGAGCTATTCTATCCCCCTGGCTATTGGTCATTGGAGCTATCCTTGGAGTAGTGGCTATCTTCCGTGGTGGCGGCTATTGGCGTTCTCGCGTTGCGACGACAGCGGGTAAACAGGCAGTCGAGAGCGTGGCGAACAAGCTTCGCGAGCTCACAATGCGCTATCAGGCGGCGGTGCATGCTGGGGGTGATCCTGCCCAGCTCGGTCAGCGTGAGCGTGCCCTTACCGCAGCAGGATTCGCAGTCCCCTCGTCGCTTGATGCTGCGCGTAATCTACTGGCCAGGCTGTCTGCGGAAGGGATCATAGACTATCAGCGTGCAAGGGTGTCAGCAGATGAAGCGGTGACGACACTGGCCCGATTGAAGGCCGAGGCAGAGCGAGCACAAGGCGATGTCGATCAGACCAGGGTGGCGCTGCACAACCTTGAAGAGCAGGGTGATGCGTCTGTAATGCTGCGTGAACTCCACATACGTGAGACCCAGGAGAGCAAAGCAGCCGAAGCTGCTGAGGCAACGGCTCGCGAGGCTACGAAAGGGGAATTGTCATGGCCGACGAATCAAGCTCAGATCGACATGGCGGCTGCGGCATGTCAGGCGGAGCAACAAACCATTCAGCGCACAATGGCTGATGCGGAAGCCCAGACAAGGCGCATAGAGCATGACGATGAAGATGCTATCGCGCAAGCACACCAAGTACTTAGAACCGCTGAGGACGCTGTTGCGGTATTGCAGATGCCTGATCCTCAGGCAATGCTTACGGATGCGCAGGCAAATCTTGTCCATGCCGAAGAACTCGCGCGCGCAGCTGAAACGCAGTCGCAGTTGGCTGTTCGGGGCATGGGATTATCGCCCGAACGGACGGCAGTCGAGGCGGCGCGTGGGCGAGTAGAGGAGCGTCTGCGGAACCTGGAAAGCCAACTGACAACCCGGCCAGCGGTTGAAACTGCGTTCACTAACGCACAAACGACATATGCAGACATGCTGCAGAAAGCGAGCAATGCGCTCCTGGCAATCGTGGAATCAGCCCGTTCACTTGCAATCGCATCGCTTCAAGGCGTCGCGGCGCTTGAAGATCAGGCCGCGCGTGAGCGTCCGTTGGCCGCCAGGCTAGACGAGGTGTGTGCTGCCCTCGTATCTGCGCTCACCGAGCTTCATGAGGCAGATGCACAGACTGAGCTAGAGCGCCTCCTGCATGAGAAGGGGACACTGAACCAGCGCCTACAGTCTATGGAGAGTCAACTTGCCTCTATTGAGGGGGACATCCAGAGTATCTTGGCGGCGCGTCACCTCCCTACGCCTACCCAATATACTGCTACGGCATTGGCTGCTGTGTGGCCGTTGATCGGAACAGCCTCGGCTCACGAGCTTGATCGTATGCAACTGGAACTTGAGCAAGTTCGCAACCGCCACTTCGCAGCGCGTGATCGGGAGCATCGCCTGACCGAAATACTTGGTGATCCAGGGGTGGAACTCGAGGTCGAGGCGTGTGGCCATCGCGTCCAAGAACTCGATGAGGAGCGAGCCATCTGCCAGCACGCCATCGGCATAATCCAGGAGACTCGTGATCGCATTGCTCGGCAGGTTCTGCCGACCACAGAACGCAATATGGAATTGTTGCTTCGTGAACTTACCATGCACCGCTACTGGAGCGTTCGATTGACACCACCTGCCAGCGAAGAGAGGCAGCTCAACCAGCTTGATTACCGCATTCGTGTATGGGATCAGACAGCCCAGCGCTATGTTGCCAAGAATCTCTTCTCTGGAGGTACACGAGATCAATGTTCCCTGGCATTGCGGCTCGCCTTTGCTCTGGCGACTCTCCCACAGGAGCTAGGCATTGCGCCTGGTTTCATTTTTCTGGATGAGCCATTGAGCGCCTTCGATGCCCAGCGTGCGCAAGCACTTGTGAATCTGCTCACGACAGGAATCATTGCTCAGCAGTTCGCCCAGGTCGTGGTCATCTCGCATCAGCATGCGTTTGATCGCAACGCATTTCAGTATCATATTCGTATGGATAGTGGCCAAGTCGTCGAGAGCGATCTCCCAGTGATGCCCAGCCACTCTTTGCAACGCACGCCTATGAAAGCCTCTAGTGCGCGTGCGTGATGCCGTCGTATCAGTGTTGCGCCCTTCCCTACCCATCGTCTGTAGCCGATACGGTCATGGTGGCGGAAGGCTACGCGGTGGGGCGCTCAGGAGGCGTGTAGCGACCGCAGGTCAATCCGCTCGTCGGCCAGGTCGGCGTCCGAGACGCGAACGCGCGCGCGAATCAGTTCCTGGCATGCGTGTAGCTCGGAGTCGGCCTCGATTTCTGGATCGCCGCCACGGTTCAGCCCGAACACCGCCTGGATGATGCCCTGCGTCAGGTAGAAGACCAGGAACTTCCGGCTCTCGAAGGTCCCACGAAGCACAATCTTTTCCCAGGTTCGGGCGAACCCTACGTACTCGATGTTGTGCTCAAATTGATCCGACCAGAAGCTGTAGATATAGTCATAGGCCTGGGGATCGCCCAGCACGGCGCGGGCGACGGCGCGGCCCTGGCGTTCGGCGTTGTTGTAGTGCTCCACCCGCAGACGCCCGAAGACCGGATGCTGGATATTGGCCACATCGCCCGCCGCGAAGACATCGGGCATGTTCGTCCGGCACTGCGCGTCGACGAGAATGCCGTTATTCAGGGCAATCGCACTCCCCGTGAGCGCATCCACGTCTGGCGCGATGCCGATGCCCACGACCACCAGATCGCATTCCAGCCGCGCGCCTGTCCCGGTCAGCACGCGCTCCACCCGGCCGTTGCCCTCGATGCCGGTCACGTGCTCCTGTGTGACCAGTCTCACCCCGTGCTCACGATGAATCGCCGCCAGCACCGAAGCGACCTCAGGGCCAAGCACTTTGACGAGCGGCGCTGCCCCAGGGAGCACGACGGTCACGTCGAGACCCATCTGCCGGAGCGAGGCCGCAACCTCGGCGCCGATGAATCCCATGCCGACGACGACCACTCGCGCGCCGGGATGGGCCGCCTGACGAATCGCCTCGCACTCCGCGACCGTGCGCAGCTGATAGACGCCTGGCAAGGACGCTCCTGGCACGTCAAAACGCTGATTCTTGCCACCTGTGCAGAGGATCAGCCTGTCATAGCGCATGGCATCGCCGCTCGCAAGGTGGAGCTGCCTGAGGTCGGTGTCGATGCGTTCCACGCTGACCCCGGTGCGGAACTCGATATCGTGCGCGCCGTACCAGTCCGCCGGCCTGACATACCAGGCGCTGAGATCTTCCTCGCCGCGCAGATAGGTCTTGGAGAGCGGTGGTCGGCCAAATGGGATGCCCGGCTCCCTGCCCAGCAGGACGATGCGGCCACGCCACCCCTCTTCGCGCAGAGTTACCGCTGCGTTGCCACCCGCCAGACCCGCGCCGAGAATCACGATGGTCTGCTCACTCCTTGCGTCTGCGTTCATGGCGGCGCTCCTTTCGAGTCGAGAAAACGAATGGTCTGGTGTCTGCATCGCGCGAGACTCTCCTTCACTATTCCACGTTGCATGCCACGGATACTCCACAGCAAAGGAGTCTCCCCCGCACGCATGCTATACTCTACACAGGAAATGGAGAACAGCCTGACAACGGCCTGAAGGCGCCCGAAGTGAGTGTGATGTGACGACGCTGCCCCATATCGTCCCAGCAGGCCCTATCCGGCTGGTCGCAACCGATCTGGATGGGACGCTGCTCCGCACGGACGGCTCCATTTCCGCGCGCACTCGCGCCCTGCTGGCTTCTTTGCGCCAGCGCGACATTCCGCTGGTCATGGTCTCGGCTCGCCCGCCGCGCTCGCTCCGCCAGATTGGCGACGATATCGGCGTTGAGGCTATTGCTATCGGTTGCAATGGCGCGCTGATCTATGACGCCAGCACCGAGACCATTCTCGATCACTGGCCGCTCTCGTCGGAGGTGGCTACGCGGCTCGTCACCGATCTGCGCCAGCGCCTGCCAGACGCCTGCTTTGCCATCGAGAACGGCTTTCACTACGGCTGGGAGCGCGGCTACCTGGCGATACGAGGCAGGCCGCCGGAGGATGAGCGCCTGATCGACGACGCTCTGGCTCTCTGCCGCGTGCCCGTCTCCAAGCTGCTGATGCGCCATCCCACGCTTGACGCCGACGCGATGCTGGCGATAGGGCGCGCGGTTGCGGGCGAGGATGCGGTGGCGACCCATTCGGGCGCGCGGCTTTTGGAGTTCTCCGCCTCCGGTGTTGATAAAGCCGCGGCGCTGGCCGCTCTTTGCGCGCGCCTGGGCATCGCGCCCGCGCAGGTCGTGGCGTTCGGTGATATGCCCAACGACGTCCCGATGCTACGCTGGGCGGGCATGGGTATCGCCGTCGCCAATGCGCATGTCGAGGCGCTCTCGGTAGCCGACATGGTGACCGCCAGCAACGACGAGGACGGCGTAGCGGTAGCGCTGGAAACGCTGTTGGCAAGTTAATCATGCCTTCAGTCATCCTCGCAATGCGTCAACCGGCCTCAAATGCACCAATGATTATTCGGGAAAATTGGGCGTTGACAACTTCACACTGGACGAAGGCTCCGCTATAGATACATAATCCACAGTGCAGGGTTGCCCACAATCAGCGGTTTGCCTGGAAGAAAAACAACCCTGGCGGTCAAACCAGCGTAGAGAATACCAAACGGCCTTGGATATCAGGGTAAGAGGGTCGCTTGTGATTCGAATAGTGAGCAAACAACGATCACGGCTTGGCATGACAGCACGACGGCTTCTTGCTGTTATGTCACTCGGCATTCTTGTAGTCACTCTATCTCCGCTCGCTTCTCTCTCTGTCCTTGCGCAGCCAGCCAGTTCCATCGCGCCGACAGCGTCCGCGCCTGCTGGCCATGTCACGATCCTCGTCCTCGATATGTCCGGCTCGATGGGCAGCAACGATCCGAATGGATTGCGCTGCTCGGCGGCTAACGCCTATATCGATTTGAGCGGGCCGGGCGATTTCGTCGGCGTCGTCGGTCTGGATAACACCGGCCCGACGGGCGGCGCGCATAACTTCCCGCTGGCGCAGGTATGGGCCGAGCCGAGTGAAATGGCGACGGTTGCCGCGCGCGCGCAACTGCATAACACCATCGCTACGAAGTCCCATAACTGCAAGCCCGACTCCGCGACCCCCACCTACGACGCCTTGCAACGAGCGCTGACGATGCTCACGGCATCCACCGCGCAGACGCATCTGCCCGGCTCCGTCATCCTGCTGACCGATGGCGTGCCCGCGCCACAACAGAACGAGCAGATCAGCGCGATCCAGACCGACCTCGTGCCGCAGTTCAAGCAGCGCGACTTTCCGGTTGATACGGTGGCCCTTGGCGCGGACGGCACGCTGCGGTCGTTCCTGAGCGACCTCGCCAACGCGACGGGCGGCGCGTACTATGACGATGGACACGGCGTGGTCAGTGGCGTCTCGCCCTTGAACATCGCGCCCTTCTTTGTCAGCATCTTCGCCCAGCGCAATGGCCGCACGGTGACGCATGACATCCCGCCGACAGCGCTTTCCGGCGGCACGGTCTCGCGGAACTTCTCTATCGGCGCCTTTGTCTCGCATCTCGATGTCGTCGCCGTCAAAGACTCACCTGCTACGCGCGTGACGCTGACCGCGCCCAACGGCCAAGTCTTGCCGCCAGCGGTCGCCGGAACATTTATCTCCAGCGACCCTCATTACGTCATCTTCAGTGTGGATCATCCGCAGAGTGGGGCATGGCAACTGAATGTGACTGGCTCCGGGCGCTTCCTGATGGATAGCCTCAAGCTCTCGACCCTCGGCCTGAGCATCCTCGCGCCCGCCTCGGACACGCCAGAGCCGCTGGGCCAGCCGCTGACGGTGAGCGCGACGCTCAACGACAATGGCACGCCGATCACTGGCAGCCGCTATAGCATGAACGGAACGATTGCCTACAGCGGCGGCACGGGTAGCTATACGCAGGAGTTCGTGCTGGACGACCACGCCAGCCCGGGTACCTATGCCGCGCAGATTACGATTCCGCCCAGCGCGCCCGCTGGAACCTATAACGTCACGATCAACGCGCGCGAGGTGAGCGATACCATCGCCAGCGCCAATCGTCTGGTCCGCATCGAACTCTTCCCATCGCCGCTGCTCGTCGCTCCCTCCACCGGCAAGCTCACCACCGATACCGTCGCCACGAGCGAGACCCTGTGGGATCCCGCACTGCGCGCGATCTATAGCGTGCCGTTTGGGGTGCTGACCTGGCTCAGTGGCTGGCCGTTGCAGGGGCATCCGGTGGTGGACGGCGCGCGGCTCGACGGCGCGGTTCAGCTCGACGGCAAACCGTATGCTAACGCCAGCGTCAGCGGCTTGGCCACACGCGATGGCTCGAAGACGGCGATCCCGCTGCATATCGCGCCTGGCGAGAACGGGCGCTTCACGGCGGCCTTTACGCCCAGCGGTGACGGCCAGTACGCGCTGACGTTCAGGACGCTGGGCAGTTTCAAGGATTCGCATGGCGACCTCGGCACGACCACCCGCACGGTGGCGCTCAAGACGCAGCCCGCCTCGCTCGCGCAGGAGGCCATCGCCTGGGCCATTACGTTGCTATATCTCGCCATCCTCGTGCTGATTGTGCTGCTGATCCGCTATGCCATCTCGCAGAAGCCGTTCGGACGATTGGTCTCCAACGACGGCGGAGGCGGCGAGGAGTTCTCCCGCGCACGTCGCGGGCTATTTGGGCTGCTGCATCCGGGCACGGTGCTCTCGCAGCAGATGGGGCTTGACCCCGGCCTGATCTTCAGCTTCCGGCGCGGCAACCGCATCACCGTCGAGGGCAACGGCGGCGGTCGGCGGGCCTACCGGCTTGGCGGCGAGCCGCTCCCCACCAGCCCCGTCCCTGCCGCGGAGTCGCTGCTGACGACCAACGAGGGGATGTCCTATACGGTGAGCGCGTCGAGTAGCGATGAGTTCCTGGACGAAGAAGAGGGCACGCGGCGCGGCGGACTGCTGCGCCGCAAATCGGCCAGCGACGACTACTTTGACGATGACGACGCTCGTGGGCGGCGCGGTCTGTTCGGGCGGCGGTCGCGTGGCGACGACTACGATGACGAGGGGAATCGCGGCAGCCGACGTAAATCGCGGCGCGCGCGGGACGACTACGACGATATGGACGACGACGGCCCCTCGCGCTCGCGCGGTGGTTCGCGTGGCCGTTCGCATGGCGATGATTTTGACGACTATTCTTCAGGCGGGCGATCCAGGAAATCGCGGCGGCGCGATGATGACTATTGACTGCCAGTTTGCGCGATAATCGCCTCGCTGGCAAACGGCCAGGCGAGGAGCAGCTTATAGATATGTAGACAAATGACGATGAACAGAGGTGATGGCATGGGCGACACTGATATGACACTTAACGCGGCCAATGGAGCGGAAGACAGACCACGATCAGCGGCAGAGTCGCAGATAGAAGTGCCGTCGCTCAACATTTTTCTTGGCAGTACTCCAGCGTACTCGGCCCTGGAGATGATGCGCCAGCTTGTCCATCTCTCGCCTTCTGACCATCGGCGCGTCGCGCTGGTCTTCCTCGATATCGACTCGCCCCCGGCGGAGGTTCAGCAGTTCCGCCAGGAGCATCTGGGCGTGCTGCGCGAGTTTGATCTGCGCATCTCGGTGGCGCACGGCGTTGTCTACGCGGACCAGTTGCCGCAGCCCATCGCGACCCATACCTACATCCCTACCAAAATCCCTGAGTCGTTCGATAACGGCGCGGGTGGCATCCGCAACAACGGACACGTCGCCGCCGCAACCGACCGCGCCAAAATCGATCAGCTGCTCGAAGAGGCGCTCTCCGCGATTGGGGCGCTGCCTCCGGAGCGTGGGGCGCGCCCGGTGAGCGAGGTGCAGGTGAATATCGTCGCCTTCCTGGGCGGCGGCACCGGCAGCGGCATCCTGGGCGATGTCGCCGTAATGGCCCGACATCGCATCTTGCAACGGAATCTCAAACACCGCCTGAATATCTTCTGCCTGCTGCCAGAGCACGTCCGCGAGGCGACCACCAATGACGTGAGCTGGCGCAAGAGTAACGCCACCGCGACCCTGATGGAGCTGATCGCGCTCAGCCTGGTGCGCGAGAATCGAGGTGGCGCGCGCTACACCAAATATATGGCGGAGACGCCCTATGAGGTGCGTGGCGAGACCATCGCCAACGAGGTCTATCTCTTCGGCAAAACTTCGATGGTCTCAGCGGAAGACGCGGCGCGCATTATCGGCCTTGATCTCTATATGCGGGTGACCAACGCATCGGGTGTCGGCTTCCTCGAACGCTCTAAAGCCGTTGACCGCCGCACGCTCGGCAACTTCGACCGCACCGGCCTGCCGACGATGTTCGGCACCACCTGCCCGCTGGAGGTCGCCTTTCCCGCCATCGAGACAGCAACCGCCTTTGCCCGGCTGACCGCCTCGAAGGTGCTGCCGCTGCTGGCGCGCGACATGAGCGAGGCGCGCGGCCAACTGAACGCGAGCGATTTGGACGAAGTGAAAGAGTGGGACAGAGCGTTACAGCCAGAGGATCCGCCACCCTTCAGCGATAAGAGCTTCCAGACGGCGGGGCGCGACCGGCTCGATATGTTGGAGGCGCGGCTGAGCAAGCAGGTGCAGGAGGCAACCGACGAGATTGCCGAACTGGCGGAGCAGAAGGAAGAGGAAGAGAAGAAGCGTATCTATAGCGCCGCGCTGGAGCCGCTCGGCGTGCAGATCGCCCGACTGGAGACGCGCAAGCGTATCTATAGCGCCGCGCTGGCTCGCGTGCAGGATCAGAATGTGCCCAGCAAGGGACGCCCCGACCGCCAGCTCCAGCGCAAACTGCTCCGGCCGCTGCCACTGCCCGGCGCAAAAGACCGCAACGTCGCCGCCGTCACCGACGACTTCAACCGCGTTCAGCGGCGGAATGTGCGCAACGAGTATCTGACGCGCAAGAAGCGCCTGCTGACCAAACTGCTCGAATATGTCAACGCCGAGTTGCAGCACGTCAAGCGCTTCCAGGGGGATGTCGAGGTCGATCAGTCGGCGCGCGACCTGGAGAAGCTAGCCACCTCGTCGTCGGCCTGGCGCGGCGAGTTGGACAATACCCACATTCACCGGCGCCACGTCTTCGATCTACCCGGCATGCCCGGCATGAATACGGGCGGGCTATCGTCGCCGCCGGTCGAGCGCCTGTACGAGCACATGACCTCGCGCGACCTGCCCTCCTATGCGCAGCGCTTTACTGAGTGGATACAGACGCGCCACGGGGCCGATGCGGCGCTGGCGGCGGGCACGGGCAACGAGCTACGCGACCGGCTGGTGCAATATCTACGTGACGAGGTCTATCTCAAGCGGCTGCTGGAGATGAATCTCTTCGATTTGCTGGAGGTCTGCTGCGTCGAGTCGGGTGAGCGCGCCGATCACAAGATCGAGAATATCTTGCTGGCGCATCTGCAACACATCAGCGGCCTGGCCCGCGAGCTGGTGGCCTTCGAGGCGCAACTCTGGCACGAGGGCAGCGGTATGCTCAGCACCAGCCTCTACATGGGGATGAGTTGGAAGAGCGGCTTTCAGCGGCGGATTCTGGATCGCGCGCGCGGTCGGCTCGGCGCCATCGCCAAAGAAGGCGCAAGCCCAATGCTCGCCAGCGCGATTGACCCGCACCGGCTGCAACTGGCCTATGGGCAGCACGCCATCAGCCTGGGCACCATTCCCGATTTCTATCAGGAAGCCAACAGCAGCATGGGCGAGTTCCTGCGCCACCAGTCATACTGGTTTGTCGATGGCAGTAAGCAATCGTATGGTCGGAGCCGAGCGCCCGTCTTCAGTTCCGGCGAGATGGAAAAGCTGGTGATGGATCCTAATGCGCTTCTCGATGGTAAAAGCACGCTGCCAGCGCGTATCATCCGACAGGTACAGCGTGGCGCGGGCGATGCGCCCACGTGGGCGACGAGCCAGCCGGGCAGCGCTTACGCCCCGACGGCGCCCACCGCGGCATCCAACGGGCAGTATCCGCCACAGCAGCCAACGTATCCGCGTGGCGGCGCTAGCGGTACGAGCGGATATGGGAGCGGCGGTGGCGGGTCGAGCTTCTAGCGCGGGCGTGATGTAGTTTCACGTATTACACAGAACAGCGCGCATCGTGGCGGGCGCGGCAGGCCGTAGCATAAATGCTACGGCGAATGGGCAGAGCGGCGCGTGGGGGCCGGGAAATTCGCCGGGGCCTTTGGGCTTCCGGCTTGCTCGCCTAGCACGCGGTCTAGCACGCGGTTCGGAGTTAATTCGTACAGTTCATCATGCGCCAGGGCCGCCAGCCAATCCCGCCATTGGCGCCGAAACCGAAAATACCCATAGTACGTACATACGAGGGGCGTGATTCCGTCTCCCTCATGGAACGAAGTATTTTAGTAGATGTAGTAGGCGGCGTTTTTACTCTGTAACAGGGGCAAGGTTCGTGGTTGGGCGGGTTCGCGGCATGAATGCCGCGGCTAATCCCGTTCGATGAGCATTCCGCTACGTGGCAAGAGGGTGAATTGCCGCAGGATTAGCTGTAGTCTTCAGGCTACGGCGCGGTACGAGCAGACGAACGCTGCGATTCATCCCAGGGGTCATACCGGATCGCGGTCTGGAGAGCCTGCGCAGGCAGGCTTTGCGGCGTAGCCCTTAGGCGCGGCTTTAGCCGCCAGCCGCCCTACGGCGGGGATTCATACCGAATAGCAGGCAAAGACAGGCATAGGCAAGGAGCAGAGCGTGGCAACCTCGACGCCGATTCGCTTCCGACCAACGATCGTCCTCTGTGTGGGCGACCGTGGCCGCGAGGTGGGCGCGCAACTCTCCATGCTCTTGCCAGGGCTGGATGGCGCGCGTCAGGCGGGTATCGCGCTGCTCACGGTCGATGACGACGCGACGATGACGGCGCGTTGCTCGGCGCCTGGTACGATCCGGGCCTCAGCGCCGTCGCCAGCCTACCCGGCCCCCTACCCGACGATACGCCCATCAGCATTGATCGCCGCCCGTTACCAACCCTCGTGACGGAAGGACTGCGCGGCCAGCACTACGAGCACTACGTGCGCTCGACGCCAGAAACACAGGTGCGCCGTGGCGTGCTGGACGACGCCGTGGTGGGACACATCCGCGACAATGGCTATAGCGTGCCGCGAGCGATGGCGGTTGTCTGGATCGCCGCCGCCGCCGATTCGCCGCTGCTGCTCGATGTCGCGCGGGATGTGCGTACCTCCATGCGCAGCGAGAGCGTCGAGTCGTGGGTATTGCTGGCGCTGACCAATACCTACCCACACGATCCCGCCGAGCATCTGGCGCAGGAAGAGCGCGTCGCCGATCAGCCGTGGCGCGAGCTACTGCTGGGAGATGAGAAGCCTGCCCAACCAAGTCACCAGCCCGGCCAGTTCAGCCCTTCCAAAGAGCCGCCGCTGGCAACCTACTCCTATATCTTCGAGACGCACGACGAGAAGGGCCATTTCTGGGAAGGCCCGGATGAGGTCGCCTATGGCGCGGCGGAGGCGATTTTCGTGCTGACCGCCACTGGTATCACCACCACGCGCGAGTACGAGGAGACCCTGCGGCGGGCTACACCCAACATGGTGCGCCAGCCGTTCGAGCGGATGAGCAGCGTGGGCACAAGCCGCCTGACCTTCCCGCGCGCGCAGGCTGAGCTGTACTGCGCCAGCCGCCTCGGCGCGACCATCCTCGACGAATGGGCGCCGGAAAAAGCCGCCGACCTCTCCGACCAGGACCAGCGCCGCGAGGCCGCCGAGGCCCGGCGCTACCTGAACGGCATCAACGGCGAGATGCGCGATAGCGACACTGTGGTGGCAGCGCTCCGCCACAATGAGGGACGCCGTTCGCGCCGCCACTCGCGCGAGCACCAGCTGCCGCCGGATGACGCCGCCAAAACATTGGTCTACCGCCACTTCAGCCCGGCGGTGGTGCGCCGCTATATCACCGCCCGCACCGACGAGCCGACCGCGCTCGAAAACCAGCTTCCGCGCGCCGAGGAGGGCTTCGCCGCCTGGCAGGAGGTCGTCAAGCCAGCGTGGGAACGTTACGGCCACGAGACCGAGCGCGCGCTCTCGACCAGAACCAACGAGCAGGTGCTGGAGGGCGCCATCGGCGTCGAACGCGCCTATGCCTACATGGATGGTCTGAATAAGGCGCTGCTGGCCGAACAGGAGAATCAGACGCTCGGACGCGGCGCACGCAACGCGCGCTATCTGCGCTTTCTGGAGACGCTGGAAGATGAGAGCAAAGGCCCATGGGAGGCCGATATCATCCGCCAGCCCGACGAGCCGGAGCTGACCCGTGAGGCGGCGCTGATCGAGCGACTGGCGGCGCGCTATCGCTGGCTGAAGCGCCACCGGCCCGCCGTCGCAACCTTCGTCGGCGCGGGACTGCTGATCGTCCCGATGCTGACCTTGCTGCTAGATGCGATTCTGGCCGCTCCAACTCGCGGCGGTCTGTTCTCGCTGCCGTTGCTCGCCGTCTACTCGGTTGCGCTGGTGGCGCTGGCCTCATGGGGCTATGCCGCCTGGCGGCGACGGCAACGCGAGGATGCTCTTGCCGATCTGCGCAAGGTCTATCGCACGATGTATCGTTACCGCTGCGACGAATACGAGGATGAGTTACGGGCGGAGGCGCTCCAGGGTCTGCGCCAGCGGGCGGAGCGCATTCTGGATCGGCTGGCGAACTGGGAGCGCTTCATCGGCGAGGTTGCGCGCACCCTGCGCGACGAGGCCGATAGCATCGAGCTGCGCCTTTTCAACGGCGCGGTCGGGCGGCGCGATATTCTGGTGGCGAACCGTCGTCGGCTGCGGCTGGACGGCTATTCGCTACGACGCTTCGAGGAAGACGTGAGCAAGCTGCGCCAGATTCGGCCCATCGAGGGTTCGCCGTGGCACAGCAACCAGCATGAACTACTGCTTCAGCTACGCGCCCGTCTGCATATGACCGCCAGCCTGGTAGATTCGCCGGTGCTGGCGCTGCTCCCGCCGATTCGCGAGTATTGCCACGAGATTGTGCGCCCGTATCTCACGGGCGATCTGGTCTACCTGAGCGGTGCGCTTGATGCGCTGCCCGCCGATTCGTCGAACAGCCTCTTCGATACACTGGTGGACCGCTCGGTGATCCTCTATCAGCCGGAGGATCAGCCACGCGCGGCCACGGTCTTCATGGCGGCGCGTGAGGAGGATAGGCTCGCTATTCTGCGCACGAGCAAACAGCGCGGGCTGGTGACGCTTGGCCTGGAGGATCGCGAATGGCTGGCGACGCTGCGGCTGCTCCCCGGTGGCACGACGCCGACATTCTGGCGCCATCGCACCGTTCACACCCATCCCTCGCTGCCAACGCCCGACTGGGCTTCCGACTCCATCACGATGCAGCGTGGAAGAACACAAGGATAGGTGGCGCGCCGATGATGACGGACCCCTACGGCCAGACGAATCCGAGACCGGCAAATGGCGCCATGACGCCCGCGCAGATTCCGCCGGTGGGCCACATCTCGCCACGGATGCTGCTGGCAGTGGCCGCGATCTACAATCCGGCGATTCTCATCGGCTACTTCCTCTATATCTACGGGCCAAGCAATAGCTGCGTGCTGGGCGGTCTCTGCGGTTTCGGCGATTTTCCCGGCATCATCCAGCTTTTCCTGCTGATCGTCGGCGCTGGCATCTTCACAGCAGTCGTTTTCGTGCCGCTCTGGTGGCTGCTGGATGAGGCGCGTCCGGCCCGCGACATCGTCTCCCGCACCGCCCGCGATATGATGCGCTTCGTCACGATTCGCCCGCTGATGGTCGGCTACGGTGTTATTCTGGCGCTGCTGCTCATCATTGGCCTGCTCGTGCACCGCGTCCCGCCGTCACTCTTCCTGCTTGGCCTCTCGTCGACGATCATCTGCTTCTGGTGCGCCGCCAGCCCGGAGTTCACTCCCCCGCCACCTGCCTCACCGCCACAGCAGCGTCCTCGTCCCGCCAGCAGTGTCCTCCCGCGCGATCCACCGCCGCCGCTATAGCGAGCGGACAGCAAGTATGGAGTCAACAACGATGGACGATTGCAATCACTCCCGCGGTGAACTGGGACTATGGCCATCTCTTCTTCAAGCGTCCCAGGCCCTAAATAAAGCAATAGGCGAGGGTGTGTGATACCCTCGCCTATGTGTTGTTGCGCTGATGTTGCTGAGTCAGACTCAGCGTGTCAGGCTACCAGTCGTTGCGACGACCGTATCCCCCACCGGAGCGCTCGGGGCGCGGCTGCGCCTCGTTCACACGAATGCTCCTGTTGTCGAGCGTCGTCCCATTGAGGGACGCGATCGCGTTGCGTGCGGCGGTATCGTCAGACATCTGAACAAAGCCGAAGCCCTTGCTGCGACCAGTATCACGGTCAATCACGACCGAAGCCTCGACGACCTCACCATACGCGCTAAAAATCTGAACCAGCTGCTCGTTGTCAGCTGAATAGGGCAGGTTGCCCACGTAAATCCGGGTGGCCATGTGGCTCCCTCCTTCAAGCAGAATCATGCCGACGCACTGATGGCGTCAGCGTCCAATACTCCGTGACAAGTCAATCTGTACAGCACTCGCAGACTCATGGAGATTCTTGCTGAGGAGAGAAACTCGATCAGGCAGAGGTTACCAAGAAGAGTTACATCGTGCATTCGCGATCAACTACGAAGGTAGTATAACACATCTGGCGGATCATTGCCGACGTTCATGTTGCGCGAGTATTTATCCTTCCCGCCCCTTCGTGACAACTTCTTCGGGCACGCGATGGAAGACGGCCCAGAGCGCCAGGTCGTAGGCGGCTTTGAGTCCGCCCGCCAGCAGCAGCGGCAACCCCAACACGATCAGCGGCCCCTGAAGTAGCACGCCCGCGAGAATCGGGCTGGTGGCCGAGCCAGCGCTCCGGGCGAGTGAGGTGACGCTGGCCGCCGCCGTCCGCTCGGAGGGATCGACCAGCGCCATCGTGTACGCCTGGCGCGTCGGCACGTCGAGCTGCGAGAGACACTGCCGGACGAGCAACAGCGCTGCCGCCAGCGGGAACGTGGGCATCAGCGGAACCAGTATCAGCAGGATATTGCTTGGCAGATGGGTGAAGACCATCGTGTTGAGCAGCCCAAAGCGACGCGCCAGCCACGGCGCCGCCAGAAACGAGAGCGCCGAAAGCAAGTTGGCGCAGAAGAAGAGCGCTGCCAGCATTTCGAGATCGGCCCCAAAGCGCAGATGAAAGAAGAGCGCCAGCAACGTCTGCCCGATCAGCCCGCCCGCGAAGGCATCCACACTGAAGAGCGCCGCCAGCCGCGCCACGACACCGCGCGAGTGGGGCAACGGCGGTATCAGCCGACGCCAGAGGGCGCCCTGTTCCGGGAGCGCGCCGCCCTTCGCCTCGACGGCAGTGGAGAGGCGTGACGCCTGCCATGCAACCACCAACGCCGCCAGCGCATACAGGCAGAAGGTGAGCGCAAGCAACGTGTCGAATGGCAGCCCTTTCTGCGCAAGTATCGCGGGCAGCCCGGCGATCAGCGCTCCGCATGCGCCCGCGACTGAGGCGACGAGATTGTAGCGCGCGAACAACGCGGTGCGTCCGGCGCCCGCTCCCTGCGAGCCAAGCATCGCCTGTTCGATGGGCAGAAACGGCGCGGTCTCCGAGCCTGAGACACCAAGCGTGCCGCCGAACGCCGCCAGCAAGAGCAGCGGATACCAGTGCAGGAAGCCGAAGATGAGGCCGGTGAGCGCCATCAGCAGCGCGAGCGCCACCAGCGTGCGCCGTCGTCCCCAGCGGTCGGCATGGTGGCCGATGACCAGCGTGCCCAGGAAGTCACCAACCAGCGAGATTGCCACCAGCGCGCCGATGGCGGCGGGCGAGAAACCGTCGCGGGTGAGCGCGATGGCCAGCACGACTGCCAGCAGCCCGTAGGCTCCCTGGCGCAGTCCGCGCATGAGAATGATTCGCCGACTATCGCGCATGAATCGCCACCTTCCTCGTCGTCGATAGCACTGCCCATGATACAGCAGTTTTCTGCATGCTGCGTTGATGTCGTGCCCAGTATAATCTCCAGGGGATTTGTGTAACTGGGGAGGACAGCTTGGCAATCATCGAGCGGGAGCAGCGAGATATCGCCGCGGCGACGGTCAGCGCGTCGGGCATGGAAAAGCCATCAGTGACGCAGTCGCCAGGCGCGCGGCTCTGGCGCAATCGCGCGTTCAACATCTTTTGGGCGGGCCAGTCGCTCTCGGCGCTGGGCGATGGCTTCGCGATGCTGGCGCTACCACTGCTCGTGTTTCAGGCGACCGGCTCGGTTGCGCAGATGGGGCTGGTGACGGGCGTGTTTGGCATCGGGCAGATGGTCTCCGGCCTCGTCTCCGGCGTGATCGTCGACCGCGTGGATCGCCGCCGCCTGATGATTCTCTGTGACCTGCTGCGGCTCGTGCTCTACGGCTCGATTCCCGTGATTTGGCTGCTTATCGGCCCGCAACTCTGGCTGATCTATGTGGTGGTGCTCTTCGGCGCGATGCTGGGCATGACGTTCTCGATAGCCTACATGACGGCGCTCGCCAATCTGGTTGACCGCGACCAGCTCACCGACGCCAACGCCCGTGTCAACGCGACACTCTCACTCGCGTTTGTCTTCGGCCCGGTGCTGGCGGGAGTCGTCTCCGCGCGTATTGGCACGGTGGCTTCGGTGGCGGTGGATGCGCTCTCGTTTGGCGTCTCGGCGCTCACACTCTCCTGGATTCGTCTGCGACGCGCCAGCGCGATGCGCACGACCGGGGACGCAGGCGCCCGCCCGCGCCGCACGCTGGCGGAGTTCCTCGATGGCATCCGCTTTCTGGCGGGCCAGCCGACCCTGCGCGCGGTCATGCTGCTCTTGATCGGCCTCTCGTTCGTGATGGCGGGCATGTTGGACCTCTTCATCTTCCACTTGAAGAATGATCTGCACCAGAGTGACAACGCTGTGGGGCTGGTGATAGGGCTGGCGGGCATCGGCGGCGTGGGCGGCGGATTGATCGCGCCGTGGCTGCGGCGGCGCGTTGGCTTTGGGCCAAGCTGGCTCGGCGGCTGGGTGCTGACGAGCGTCTCCTGTGTGCTGATTGGCCTTGTGCCCGCGCTCTGGCTGATTCTTCCGGCAGCCGTTGGCTACACCTTCGGCGATATGCTCTCGGGCACCAACTCGATCACACTGCGCCAGGAGCTGACGCCCGACCATCTGCTAGGCCGCGTCACCGCCACCGTCTGGACGCTCACCAGTGTCGCGTCGCCGATTGGCGCGGCTGCTCTCACGCTGCTGGCCGCGCATGTCGGCGGGTCGGCGGCCATCGTGTTTGGCGGGCTGTTCTTCGTCGTGCTGACGATTATCGGCTTCTTCACGCCCGCGCGCGCCGCCACCCCGAACGCGACATGGCATAATATACGGCTGCTAGTGCTATAATCGCCGCATCGGCTGCCGAACGCCAGTGAGGTAAGATTGTGACGACTCCAGCCAGCGCGCTGCCACAGATCGAGCGGGCAACGCTGTATCTCGACCAGCTCTACGATGTCGCCTTTGGGATTGACCTGGAGCGCGCGCATGCGCTGCTCAAAACGCCTACCGGGCGCACGCGCCCAGTGGTGACACGCGGCGGCAGCATCGAGATTCCGCAGCTTCCGCTCGATCTTCATGCTGGTGAGGTGACGCTCGACCTGGCCGGATTGTCGCTCAGTGGGCATCTCCACGTGCGCATCTATGACCTGGGCATCCTGGCGTTTCGCATGATGCTGCGCCTGCCGGATGGTATCACCTGGGATGCCGCGGCGGAACTGCTGGGTGAGGTGCAGACCTACCCGCCCGCGGTGCTAGAGAAATTCCAACTGCAGCATGACGCCTTCGTCCATCTGCTACAGCCAGCGATGGAGCGCCCGTATCTCTCCGCTGAGCGCGCCGAAGATTACGCGATCCTGTTCATCGAACGCCTGGGCGCTGGCATCCCCGCCTCGGAACTTGCGCGCGACCCGACCATCCTGCGCACCGCGTTGGGCGAGCGCAAGATGTTGAGCGCCTCGGCGGCGCAACTTGCCAGCAGCTTCAGCTACTATGAGGACGACCTGATCGTGCTGACGTGGGGCGCGGCGGTTGTGGTCGAGCCAGATGCCACCGCACGCGACGATGTGGCGCTGCTGCTGGAGTTCGCCAACGCGCAACTGCTGGCGTTCCGCTCGTACGACGACGAGGTTGAACGCGACCTCGCGCGGGTTGGCCCACGGGTGGTGCGGTCGCGGCGTCCGCGCTGGTCGGTGTTGCTCTCGTCGGGGTCGTTCCTGCGCGAGATTCACAGTCTGATCGCCGATATCACCGAGACCAGCGCCCGCGTCGAAAACGCCCTCAAAGTGACCGAGGATGTCTATTGGAATCGCGTCTATGCGGCGGCGCTCGCCGTGCTGAAGGTCGAGGTGTGGCGGGCGAGCATCGCGGAGGCGCTGGGGGTGCTGCGTGAGACGGCGGCGCTCTTGCGTGACGAAGCCCAGGAGGTCGTGGCGACCTCCCTGGAAGTGCTGGTCATCGTCCTGATTGCCATCGAGCTGGTTGTGGCGCTGCTGGGGTTGCACTAGAATAGTCTACCCTCGGCCATTATGAGCTTTTAGCATGAACGTCGCACAACGCGCCTGGGCGAGCGTGCCGGAGCCTGTCAGCGAAAGGGGCCTGGGAGGCGGGAAATTCGCCGGAGCATTGATGTATGTATGCTACGGCCTGCTCACTCTGCTCACCCCACCGCACTGTCCGTGTCCGTCGCACATGCTAAAACTACATCAAGGCCGAGGTCAGGATCATTACTGACATACGAAAGCGAGGATGCGAGATGCCCGTAACCATCGAGATGCCGGTACTCGAAAGCGATGTGCTGCGCGAAAATCCGCTGGGTGACCCGGCCAACCGCCGCCTGCCGGTCATCCTGCCGCCGGACTACGCCGAATCTACCCGCCGCTATCCCGTGCTCGTCGCGCTGACCGGCTTTACGGGCAAGGGGATCATGCTGCTCAACGAAGACTCGTGGCAGCCGAATCTGGCCGAGCGGCTGGAGCGCCTCTACGCCGCCGGAATGCCCCATGCCATCGTCGTCTTGCCAGACTGTTTCACACGCTACGGCGGTAGCCAGTACATCAACTCTGGGGCAACGGGCCGCTACGAGGACTACGTCATCGACGAGATCATCCCCTGGGTGGACGCGCACTACCGAACACTGGCGACGCCGCAGTCACGGGGCGTCTTCGGCAAGTCGAGCGGTGGCTATGGCTCGATGATCCTGGGCATGCGCCACCCTGAGATATTTGGCGCGCTGGCCTGCCACAGCGGCGACATGTTCTTCGACCTCTGTTACGCGCCCGATTTCCCGAAGGCCTGCAACCGCTTCAACAAGTATCGGCGGTGTCGAGGCGTGGTGGAAGCAGTTCGACGCGCAGGTGAAGAAGAGCGGCGCTGATTTCGACGCGCTCAATATCCTGGCGATGGCGGCGTGCTACTCGGATGATTCCAACGCGCCGCTCGGCATTGGCTTGCCCATGGACCTGCACACCTGCGAGCGTATCCCTGAAGTCTGGGCGCGCTGGCTGGAGTGGGATCCAGTGGAGCTACTCGACCGCTACGGCGAGCATCTGCGCGGGCTGCGGCTGGTTTTCATGGACTGTGGCGACCACGATCAGTTCAACCTGCACTATGGCGCGCGGCTGATGGCTGCCCGGCTCGCCGCCCGCAACATCGCCTTCGAGCATGAAGAATTCGACGACAACCATAGCAGCGTTCAGTACCGCTACGATGTCTCCCTGCCGAAGCTGTTGGCCGCGCTCGATCACGAGTAATTGCGGGTGACGCGGGACAGCGCTGGCACGGTATACTTAAGATGGCGGCGGCGTATGCCTCTGCCGATGATGCATATGGAGACGACTAGCGGATTGAGGAGGCGCTGCGTGTCTATCTCTAGCTCCATGCACGATGACATCGAAGAAATCCTGATCTCCGAACCGGTGCTTCAGGCGCGTATCGCCGCGCTGGCCGCAGCCATCCAGGAAGATTACTCCGGTCGCCAACTCTTGCTGGTGGGGATTCTCCGTGGCGCGATGATGTTCATGGCGGATTTGGCGCGCCATCTTGATATGCCGCTAGAGATGGACTTCATGGCGATCAGCAGCTACGGCAGCGCGACGGAGTCCAGCGGCGTAGTGCGCATCCTCAAAGACCTGGACACCTCGATTGAGGGGCGACATCTCCTCATTGTCGAAGACATCATCGATAGCGGGTTGACATTGAGGTACCTGATGGAGAATCTGGCCCGCCGCAATCCAGGCAGTATCGCCGTCTGCGCCCTGCTGGATAAAGAGAAGGCGCACGAGGACGACATCATTCAGCCGCAATATACCGGATTCAGCATCCCCGACCGCTTCGTCGTTGGCTACGGCCTGGACTACGCGCAGAAGTACCGCAACCTGCCCTATATCGGCGTGCTCAAGCCGAGTGTGTATTCAGAGTGAGATGGGCGGTTTCTGATCGCCAGCGATAATCAGCGCAATTACACGTGCGAGATTGTCCCTGACACGCTCTGGAAGACATCGCCGCAACGCCTCATCGGGCGTCAGCCATTCGTAGCGGTCGTGCTCCACATCCGCGATAATCGTCGCGTCATGTGGCGCCTCAGCCCAATAACTGCGCCAGTCGGGGCTACCACAGGTCGTGGGATGAAGCGGCAACACCAGTCCGGTCTCCTCAAAGAGTTCGCGACGGGCGCAGTCGTCCACAGGCTCACCGGGTAGGCGCGCGCCAGATGGCGTCGTTCACGCCCAGTCGCCCTCGTAGTCCGGCCCATTGTGATGGCGGTGGAGCATGAGCAGTTGTAGGTTGTCGCCAAGACGCCGGAAAACGACAACGCTACAGCCGTGGGGCGGCTCCTGGCTTATCGGCAGGCCGTCCCACGTCGTATGCGCCCGTTTGCCTCCATATTCTTGGGACACGATCACGCCTTTCTATGCCGCGACCACCCAGAGCGCATAGGCCACGCGCGCGGGAATCGTCAGTTGCGAGCCGTCGGCCAGCGCGAGCACCGCGTCGCGCTCGTCGGGCTGTGGCGCCCCGCTGACCAGCGAAAGCCACATGCCAGGGATGATGCCGTGGTCATGCAGATAATGGATGATCGCCTCCTCGTCCTCGACCACCTCCGAGACCAGCAGCAGCCGCATGGGTTGTCCCGGCTGGGCCAGTAGCAGGCGGATCGCGTCGTGGTCTTTCAGATAGTTGCGCGCATCGGGGACCGAGCCGGGGATAGGGTTGCCATGGGGGCAGGTGGTGGGCTGGCCAAGCGAGGCGACCACACGCTCCTCGACCGCGCCAGAGATATAGTGCTCCAGCCGCGTGGCCTCCTCATGCACCTGATGCCACTGCATGCCGAGCATATCCACCAGAAAGCGCTCGGTCAGGCGGTGACGGCGCAAGACCCCCTCGGCAAGCGTCACGCCTTTGGGGGTCAGCGTCACCTGGCGCCTGCTATCCATCTCGACGTAGCCGTCACGCACCATGCGCTTGAGCGTCTCCGTCACCGTTGGCGGCGCGACGCCGAACTTTTCCGCCAGCCGCGCGCCGATGACGGTATCGCCCTCCATGCTCATGTTATAGATCGTTTCGAGATACGACTCGACGACCTCAGACACCTTCGCGTCATGTGCTACCGATTCGCTCACACTGTCACTCCTGCCTGTCTTGTGGGTAACAGCAGCATTATCACATATTCCGCGCAATGAGCATACGAGCGGTAGTTACGCCAGCGGCATGCTACCCCAGTCCGTGCTCGCGCGCCCAGAGGGCGGCTTGCGTCCGGTCGCGCAGCGCTAACTTGCCCAGGATGTTCGAGACGTGGTTCTTGACCGTGCCCTCGGTGATGAAGAGCGCCTCACCAATCTCGCGATTGCTCGCGCCGCGGGCGATATATCCCAGAATCTCGCGCTCGCGCTCAGTCAGCTCTTCGCCAACGGGCAGCGTGGGGTTAGGCCCGCCAGATCGGTGT
Organism: uncultured Chloroflexia bacterium; assembly: GCA_963718915.1. Lineage (GTDB taxonomy): Bacteria > Chloroflexota > Ktedonobacteria > Ktedonobacterales > JADMIN01 > DAHUXT01. The sequence continues at coordinate 877,379 of CAVRAI010000003.1, forward strand.
GAAGTGGCAGCAGCATCGGGCTGGGCGAGGTGCGCCACCAGCTTCGCCGCGACCGATGGCTGCAACGGCGAGCCGCCCGCATAGACCACGCGAATCGCGTCGAGCAGCTCGGCGGCTGAGGAGTCTTTGAGCAGATAGCCCTTGGCTCCAGCGCGAATCCCCCTGAACACGTATTCCTGGTCATCGAAGGTGGTCAGGATGAGCACGCGCACATCGGGCCAGCGCTCGCCGATCTGTTCGGTCGCCTGCACGCCATCCATCACCGGCATGCGGATATCCATCAGCACGACATCAGGCAGTGCGCCGCCGCGCTCCAACTCGGCGATGCGCGTCAGCGCCTCCTCACCGTTGCCCGCGACCCCGACGACGGCAATGCCGCTTTCCAGTTCCAACAGCCGCTGAAAGCTCTGGCGCAGCAGCATCTGATCGTCCACAATCAGCACGCGGATTGCCCCAGCTGTCTCGTCTTGCCCTGATATCCCGGTGGTCATTGTCCCGCCTCCGCCTTTGGATCGCCACTGGCAACGAGCGCGCCCGATGTTATCCCCGATGGCATGCCTGACGTCATCTCTGATGGTGTAGCGAATTGCGCCACTGGCAACCTGACCTCCACGCGCCAGCCAGCCCCAGGCTCAGGCCCCGCCGCGACGCTGCCGCCAGCCAGCGCGATGCGCTCGCGAATACCCTGTAAGCCGAAGCCTGACGGAGTCTCCTTCGCGCCGCCCGCGGGATGGGACCCATTGTCGAGCACAGTCAGCTCCACCTGCCCGCTATCTGGCGTGCCATCGGCATTGCTATCTACCTCACCATCGACGCGCAGCCGCACCAGCACCTTTGTCGCCTGGGCATGCTTGCGGATGTTGGTGAGTCCCTCCTGCACGCAGCGATAGAGAGTCACGCGCAATTCAGGCGCAAGCTGGTCAATATCGTCTTCCGCATCGAGGATAATTTCCGTCTCAGGCAGCACCGACTCGAACTCGCGCACCAGCCGCGCCAGCGCCTCAGAGAGGGTCAGCCGCGCCAGATCGGTTGGGCGGAGCGCGCTCACCGACCTGCGCACCTCCGCCAGACATTCCGCCGCTGCCCGGCGCGCCTCCACCAGTTCGTCATGCAGGCGCGGATCGTGATGCTCTTCGAGCTTGAGCGCCGTCTCAAGCTGGACGGCGAGGATGGTCAGGTAGTGGCCAAGCGTATCGTGAATCTCGCGCGCCATGCGGTTGCGCTCGCGAGTGACCGCCAGTTCCTCCACCTGAACGGCGTGCGCCTGTAGCTGCTCCTGCGCGGCCTCCAGTTCGGCCACCAGCGCCTCGGCCCGCTCGCGCTGCTCACGTTGTTGGCGCATGAAGAGCGGGAAGGTGAAGGCATAGAGCAATGCGGGCACGAGCGAAAGCTGGTTCTGAAGAATCTCGATGGGCGGGCTTCCAAGCGAAGCTATTAGCAGCAGCAACATCGTACTGAGCGCCAGCACGGCGCTGAATAACAGCGCTGCCCGCGTGGGATAGGCGAGCATGAAGACGGCAATCGTCACCACCGGCAGCAGCCAGTCGAACGCGACTCCCACGAAGATGAGCGCGACCGCCCAGAAGGTTGCCGCCGCCAGCCCAAGCATCAGCAGATGCACCTGAGTCATGGTGAAATTACTGCTATAACTGGTCAGCAGCAGGAAACAGACAAACCAGAGGATGTTGGCGGCGGTGAGGTTGAGAAATCCTGGCAACGTCAGCGGGTGGGTGAGGAGCAGCGTGATAATATAGCCCGCCAGCGCGGTGATATAACCTAGCGAATTGATGAGCGCACCGGGATTCGTGTTGCCCTCGTCGCGCAGCACTTGATTCAGATCAGGCAAATTGCGTATCACTCGCCGTAGCATGCTGACCTCCAGAGCGCGAAGACGCGAAGATGTGATGACGCGCCGCATCGCGCTCTGGCATCATTATAGTCGCCCGCAACCGTGCCGACATATGCCGCACGTCATGTTGCGCGCGGGCGCGGGCATGCCCTGGGTCACGTTGCTCAGATGCCGCTCAGTTGAGAAATAGCGTCATCATCTCTTCGTCGAAGTAGCGGTCGCCGATCTTGAGCGCGTTACGCTCCAGTCCAAACGGCTCGAAGCCCATGGCGAGGTAGAGGTTCCGCGCGGGAGTATTCGTCACGTTGACGGCGAGCAGCAGTTGCTCGATGCCGGATGTTGCGCGTGCGTGCGCGATGGCGGCTGCGAGGAGCATCTTTCCCAGCCCACGGCCGCGTACCTCCGGCGCAACGTACATGCTGATGATATCCGCCTTATGCTCCGATTTGACACCATCGTTCCGGAAAAGCCGGACCATACCGGCCAGCCTGCCTATGTCGTCGAAGCCACCGAAAGCGGTCATGCCGTCGCCCTGGAGCCGCGCAACCGTCTGCTCCAGCGGGCGCGTGTTCTCTTCCTCCCAGGATGAGCCGAACGCCTCTGGCTCCTCCCGCAACGCGCGCAATCGCAGCGCTCTGAACTCCTCGGCGTCATCCGCCATCAGAATGCGTATCTCCAAAATGCGCGCTCCCATCGCAACACGATGAACGTCCTTCGACTGAATTATCCCGCATCAGTATGCGCCAACCTCAGCCACACTGTCCATGCATGGGCTATTCGCGTGCTAGTCCCCAATCAGCGACATGAACTCGGCCCGGGTGGCCGCGCCGCGCTGAAAGACGCCGCGCATGGCGCTGGTGACGGTCTGACTACCAGGTTTGCGAATGCCGCGCATCGTCATACAGAGGTGATTTGCCCGGATCACGATGCCGACGCCAGCGGGTTCGAGCGCCGACATGATAGCGTCGGCAAGCTGGCTGGAGAGGCGTTCCTGAAGTTGGGGGCGGCGTGCGAGGATTTCGAGGGCGCGGGCCAATTTCGAGAGGCCGACGACACGCCCGTTGGGAATATAGCCGACATGCGCGACGCCATGAAACGGCAGAAAGTGGTGCTCGCACATACTGTAAAAGGGGATATCCTTGACGATGACCATCTCCTGATGGCCCTCCTCGAAGCCCACGCGGAGCACATCCTCCGGATCCTGGTGCAGACCGGCAAACACCTCGGCGTACATATCGGCCACCCGGCGCGGCGTCTCGCGCAGCCCCTCGCGCTCGGGGTCTTCGCCGAGCGCCAGAATAATCTCGCGCACGGCGCGGCGCATGCGGGCTATATCAAACGGTTTTGGCTCAATCTCGCGTTCCGGAACTGCCATCTTCTTTCTCCATCTCCATCCATGTCTACCCGTTCGGAATACAGCATCGCTGCATGGGTCTCCGTCAGGCTCTCTTTGCTTCACATTTGATAGTATAGCGCCGGGTTACATCTCATTGCGATGCGGCCCGTGCGAATGGGTACAACGCGCCTGCCAGTCCGCTCCACAAACCGTGGCCACAATGGCCCAGAGGTATGTTATACTATGTACAATTCCGCCGCAGTGTCGCGTACGCGGATGCCTGAGCTTCCGGCGATGCACGGTAGCGCGAAGTTGCGCACCGAGGCCTGTATTACCTTGCGCTGTTATGCGAGAGGGAGGCCCGAGATGCGTTGTGAAGAGTGTGGTCGCGTGATCGATAATGTCGAGATGTGGCGACTCGGCGGCGACCCGAATGCGCCAACGTCGCGTTCGATGCTTCAGATGTGCTGGGAATGCCGGATGAAGGGCGTGCCGAACCATCGGCAGCAGGCGGAAGGGGCGCCAGTCGCGCTCAGTGAGACGGCAATCGCCGATATCAATGAGGCGGCGCGCGCGTTCCAGCCAGGCGCGGCATAGGTTGTTCGCTCTGTAGCGTGGGTTTGTAGTCACGTGTATGGTGAGGCGTCTCTCTTGAGGGACGCCTCCTGTTTTTCCCCGTAGGAAAGCGCCGCTCAAGAGGTCAACACCAACAGATGGGAACGAGAAAGTGATGATACCACCAGATCAGGACTTTGTGGCGCGCGTGCGAAGTAGCTTTGGCCGGCAACAAGTCATGGCGCTGCTGGGCGCCCAGATGACTGAGGTGCAGGCTGGCATGACGAAGATCGTGCTGCTATTTTGCGAAGCGCTGACGCAACAGCATGGATTTGTCCATGCGGGCATCATCACCGCCATTGCCGATTCCGCCTGTGGCTATGCCGCACTGAGCCTGATGCCGCCGGACGTGGGGGTTCTGACCATCGAGTTTAAGGTCAATCTGCTCAACCCAGCGGCGGGCGAGCGTTTCGTGGCGCGAGGCCAAGTGATGAAGCCAGGGCGCACGATTATGGTCTGTACAGGCGAAGTGGTCGCCGAGCGCGCGGATGGCGCCCAGCAGACGGTAGCTCTGATACAGGCGACGATGATGGTCGTGCGTGACCGCCCTGCCGTCTCCGATTAGAGCGCTATTTAAGGCGACGGTGAGAATGATGTTACTCCGCCGCGATGCCGCCATCCACGAGGAAAAGCTGACCCGTGGCGAAGCTGGAGGCGTCGGAGGCGAGGTAGAGCGCGATCCCGGCGATTTCGTGTGGCTGGCCGGGACGGCCCAGCGGCGTCGCCTGCCGGATCGCGTTGCCAAAGTAGGGATGCTCCAGCACCCCGGCGGTCATGTCGGTGGCGATGTAGCCAGGGGCGATGGCGTTGACGCGGATATGGTGTCTGGCCCATTCGAGCGCGAAGGTGCGGGTGAGCTGCGCGATGGCGGCCTTGCTCGCGCCGTAGACCGCCATCCGTGGCGTCCCTACCACCGACGCGACCGACGCCAGCGTGATAATCGAGCCGCCGCCCTGCTCGGCCATCCGTGCGGCGACGTTGGCGCAGAGGAAGAAGGTGGCCTTCACATTGGTCGTCATGATGGCATCCCACTCGTCCTCGGTGACCTCCGTGCTGCGCTTCCAGATCGGGCTGATCCCCGCGTTGCTCACCAGCACATCGAGCTTGCCAAACGCCTCGTAGACCTGATCGACCGCCTGCCCCAGCTCATCCAGCTTCGTCAGGTCGGCGGTGACGGTGACCGCCTGCCGTCCCCGCGCGCGTACCTCATCCGCCACCTGCTCCAGCTGATCCGCCGAGCGCGAGACGAGCGCCACATCCGCGCCCGCATCGGCCAGCGCCAGGGCGATGACGCGCCCCAGCCCACGGCTCGCGCCCGTCACCAGCGCATGTCGCCCGGCAAGCGAAAACTGGTCGAAGACACTCGGTGTCTTGGCGGATGTCTCCTCAGACATGGCTGATGCCTCCCTGTGGCTCTTGTCCCTGGCGAGCCGAAAGTTTACCCGGCGATGCTGCGCACATGCTCCGGGTTGCGGGCGGTCATGATCTCGTAGCCATCGGCGGTGACGAGCACCATATCCTCCAGCCGGACGCCGCCCCAGCCGGGAATGTAGATGCCTGGCTCGTTGCTGATGACGCTGTCCGGCTCCAGTTGCTCGATCTTGGCCATCTCGGCGTCGGACTCCGGCGTCTGCACGCGCAGCTTCGCGGTGACGGGCAGCTCGTGAATCGCCAGCCCGATGCCATGGCCCAGGCTGTGGAAGTATTGCTCGCCGTAGCCCGCGTCTTCGATGACCTTGCGCGCCGCCGCATCCACATCACGCCCTTTACGCACGCCATCGGCCAGCGCCTTGAAGCCCGCGTCCTGCGCCTCACGGACGATGGCATAGAGCTCGACCAGCTTCGCATCAGGCTCGCCGATGCAGAAGGTGCGGGTGGTGTCGGAGCAGTAGCCGTCCACGCGGCAGCCGAAGTCGATGAGCAGCGGCTCGCCCGGGCGCACCGGTCGGTCGGTGGGGACGGCGTGAGGCTGCGCGCCGCCGGGTCCGCAGGCGACGATGGTGGAGAAGCTGGTACCGCTGGCGCCCAGTTCGACCATATGCTGCTCCAGCAGGGTGGCAATCTCGCGCTCGGTCATGCCCACCTTGATCTCGGTCAGCAGTTGCTCGAATGCCTGATCGGCGACATCGGCGGCGCGGCGCATCGTGGCGATTTCCGCCGCGTCCTTGACCGCGCGCACTAGTTCGACCAGACTATCTGAGGGGATCAACTCGGCGTCCGCGCCAATCTCATTGCGCAGGCGGCTATAGCGGTCGTAGGATATCCACGACTTCTCGAATCCGAGCCGCTTTGTCCCGTCCGCTTTGATCGCCTCCGCGACCACGCTCCACGGCAGCGCCTTATCGGTGGAGAGCACCTGCACGCCGCTCGGCACGATCTCATCCTCGACGCCGCTCAACTGAAACGTGCCCGCCACCAGGCCAAAGGTGTTCGGCGTCACCAGCACCCAGCCCGACGACTCGGTGATGTCACCATCGTGGGCGGTGAAGCCCGTCAGATAGCGCCGATTATACTGGCTCGTGATGAGTAGGCCATCCAGCCCGGCCCGCGCAATCGCCGCGCGCGTCCGCGCCAGTCGCTGTCCGTAGTCTGCCTCTGCCATGGGATATGTTGTCCTCTCCAAACTCTGGGATTTTCTGGATTCGTCCCGCGAACGCCCGCTGGGAACCTGCTGTTCAGTATGATAGCAGTATGACATGCATCTGCCACAGTGCGCCAGCCATCACTGCTGAACCGCCGTCCTGTGAGGCGCAGCAGCGACTATTCCGGTTGGTGGCCCGCAACCAGCGTGCGGTAGCGCAGGACGAGGAAGATGATGAACGCGAACCCACACACCATATTGAGATAGCCAATCGCAAAGACCGTGAAGAGCAGCGGATCGCGATTTTGCAGGTGGAAGAACGGCGCGAAGCCATGCGCCACCTGATTGGCCATATTGAGGAAATAGAAGACGAACTCGGCCAGCAAGAAGGTGAGCAGGAGCCAGTAGCCCGCCCGGCTGCCACGCCGCGCCAGCAACGTCCACCCAAGCAGAAACCAGGCGAACGTCGCCACGAGCAGCGATGTGCCAAAGAGCGGCGGTAGCGCATGGTGCGGCAGATAGTAGAGATAGAGATAATAGGGGATTTGCGCCAGATAGTTTGCCCCAACGACCGCGAGAATGGCGTACATCACGGCCTTGTTCGCCGGAATCTTCATGCTACTCTCCATGCGCCAGACAAAGCATCGGATCAACGTTATAAACAAGCCGCCAGTTAACGTCCTCGCTTGTGTTCTTCTGGCCGACGTGCCACCACATTGCCATTGTACGTCACAGGCAGCCGAAACGTTGCTCGGTTCGTCGCATGATTGTCACATGACTGTCGCGAATATGTCGCAGGGAATGTCAGGCATATGCGATTTGGTCTCGATTCTTGCCGCAAGTCGGCTTTAATGTCGTACCAGCACCTGTGATGGCTCAATAATAACGAGCGTGTTCTGCAAGGATTGGCCAACCAAACCTCGGAGTGCAGCCAGGATACGCTGCATCTTATTCTCACGCGACCAGTGCTGAGGCAGTTCGATCAGGATAACGCTGGGATGTGGCAGTGGGAACTGGCTGGTGTCGCGTTCAAGATCATGATCCTGCGTGATGAGCGTGGCGTTTGCAGTTCGAGCATATGCGAAAATGTCGGCATCTGGACGTGTCCGCAATCCGACATCATAGGCATGTTCGGCATCATAGCCTTCACCTGTGACGCTGAACTGCTAGTTGGCAGCATATACAGTGGTGGAGCTGAGCATCTGCGCTGCGTAGCCAAGGGCAGCGCGAATCTGCTCATCCGTCAGGTGATAGTCCTGTCTGATGTCCTCAAAGGAGGAGCCGCCCGCCAGTTCACCAACCACCACTTCGACAGGCACGCGCGTCTCAGCAATCACTGGACGTCCGTGGATGACCTGTGGATCAACGGTAATCCCAGGAAATATCTCTTTTGCCATCTGCTTCTCCTCGCCAACTGATGGAGGCGCCTATACGTGCTGACGTATTGACATTCTACCTCACGCGGCCAGCGGTACGTATTCGCGGTCACAGAGCCTTAGCCCTGCTCATCCCGGAGGCGCACGATGTGGATATCGGCGCAGAGTGGCGCGCGCAGCAGCCTGATTCCTAGACAAGCGCTAATGAGAAAGGTAGTTGCTAATCTCGCCCGGCTCTATCGCGCGAATCGGCGACATCGCGAATCCAGCGACGTCGCGCGTGACGATGAGTTGAAGCCCCACTGTTTGAGCGCATGCCATCTGTACATCATCTTCAAAGTCGGGGCCTGATAGCGCACGCGCCGCGAGTAGCACCTCGCGCGTGACGGCAACGATACCGAATTCTCGCAGGCATGCATCCACGCCTGCCAGAGCATCCGCGCCACCAACAATGCGGCGTCCGATATAGAAAATATCTGTTAGCGTTGAGGCGGCCAGATAGGCTACGAGAAGGCCAGTCGTACGCGCTTGCCAGAGATCCGCGGCCTGATCGAACCAGGGCTGGCGTTGGAGAATCCGATCCAGGACAACATTTGTATCTAACAACACACGAAGCGGCTCGGAGGTTGGCCGATCAGCCACCATATTTCTCCATCTTGTGCTCATCGAGCCACCGCGCCACAGTCGCGTCATCGGGAGGAGTCTGCTCTTCCCTGGCGAATATGCCTGTCAGGCGATAGGTATCAGGCTCTGCCAGCGGCTCAGCTCGCGCGCTGGGTTGAGTGGTCGCTATGGCATGGCGCAAGATTGCCTCAGCCAGCGCCAACTGCTCATCACGCTGCCAGGTTGCGACGATTTGCAAGATGGTATCTCGGTCAAACGTCGGTATAGCCATATCTGAACTCGCTTACTCCAATGACATCAATGCTGGAATCAGGCATCTGCGCTGTATACCCATGCCTGTATTCTATCTCACACGGCCAGCGGTATGTATTCGCGGTCACAGAGCCTTAGCCTTGCTCATCCCGGAGGCGCACGATGTGGATATCGGCGCAGAGTGGCGCGCGCAGCAGGCGCTGGGCGACCGAGGGACGCAGCAACTCCTGCCACCAGCGACGCGGGGCGGGCTGCCCAATGACGATTTGCGTCACATGCCGCTCGCGGGCAAGCGAGACCAGCGCCGACGCCACATCCGCGCCCTCGATACAAAGCGCCTCGGCGCCCAAATCTTCCGCCAGGCGACGCGCCTCCGCCAGGGTGGCATCCTGGTCGCAGATCGCCAGATGGCCTGGCGGCACAACCGCTACCGCGAGCAACTGCGCCTTCAGGCCGCGCGCCAACCGCCAACCGCTACGCATGAGCCAGCGCGCATTGGGCTGCTTGTGGAAGGCAACCATCACCAGCGCGCCGGGTGTCGTTCGCGTCATGCCATGATCGCGTTCATCCTGCTCCTCCATGAGCATTTCCAGCTGCGTCTCGGTCTTTTCGGCGACACGGCGGAGCGCCAGATCGCGCAGGGCAGTGAGGTTACCCTGCGAAAAGTAGTTCGCCAGCGCGCGCTCGGCCCGCTCCGGGGGATAGACATTGCCATGACGCAACCGCGAACGTAGCGCATCGGGCGCGATGTCCACCAGTTCCACCTCGTCGGCCTCATCCAGCACGCGGTCGGGCACTGTCTCACGCTGGCGCACGCCGGTTATCGCCTCGACGAGATCGTTCAACCCTTCAAGATGCTGAATATTGAGGGTGGAGATGACCGTGACGCCTGCCGCCAGCAATTCCTCGACATCCTGGTAGCGTTTGGCGTTGCGCGAGCCAGGCGCGTTACTATGCGCCAGTTCATCCACCAGCGCCACCTGGGGATGGCGTCGCAGCAGCGCATCGAGGTCCATCTCTTCGAGGGTGACGCCGCGATAGGTTACTGGCCGACGCGGGATGATCTCCAGGTCGCCAATCTGCGCCGCTGTCAGGGGGCGATGGTGCGGCTCGACGTAGCCGATGATGACATCCGTTCCTCGCGACTTGCGCCGCTGCCCTTCGTTGAGCATCGCGTAGGTTTTGCCAACGCCAGCGGCCATGCCGAGGTATATCCGCAGCTTGCCCCGGTGCGCCTGACCAGACGGATGCTCCTCCGCTGTGGCAGCCGCGGTCGCGCCATAGGTCGCATCGCGCAACTGATAGCGATCCAGCAGTTCATCGGCGCTGGGCCGCGCGCTTTCGGGCAGGCGTTCATCCGTGGACACGATGGTTCGTCACCTTTCGTCCTTCTGGTGTTGGGCAGACACTGCCGCGCGATTGGCCTCTGGGGGAGACGCCGCTGATCGCGTCACATGGCGCGCCATCTGCCATGCGCCCGCTATGGTCTGGCGTATTCCCCTAAAAATGCGGATTCGCGTGGATGGGCGCCGCTGCTCGCGCTGCCACCGTGTCAGACGACGACGAGCCGATGCTGTTCGCTCCATCTCCTGAATTCCAGCCTGCTGGCCGGGTGTGGCGGGGACAAGCCGCGCGCCATCCCATACCCAGTATTCAATATCATGGTCGTCATCCCAAGGGTCAGGGTACGGTGCGTCGGCACTATCCATCTCGTTTGTATCGCCCGGTATGTCGTTCCAGTTATTCCTATCGTCCCAGCTATTCATATGGCATCACCATGTTTCCCGCCAGACGCGCTATCCCTGCGCCCCCGAAGCCGCATCCAGCGCCAGATTGAGATCGAGCACGTTGACCCGTGGCTCGCCAAACAACCCGAGAAATCGTCCGGTGATATGTTGATCGACCATGGCGCGCACCGCGGCCTGGCTCATGCCACGCGCCTTCGCGACCCGTGGAATCTGGTAATAGGCAGCGGCAACCGAGATGTCAGGGTCCAGGCCCGACGCCGACGCCGTCACCAGATCAACCGGAATCGGCGTGCCCGCTGGCACATCGGGATTCTCCTGCTTCAGCGCGGCGATGCGCTGCTGTACCGTCTGCGTGAGCGCGCTATTGGTCGGTCCCAGATTCGAGCCGCCGGAGTTGTCAGCCTGGTAGGGCGCGGGCGTCCCCTGGAGATTCAGCGTCGCCGAGGGACGTCCGTGGAAATACTGCGGCTGCGTCCAGTACTGGCCGATGAGGCGCGAGCCAACCGGTTTGCCGTTCTGGTAGATCAGCGAGCCATTCGCCTGCGACGGGAAGAGCGCCTGCGCCACGCCCGTTGTCACCACGGGGTAGAGGATACCGGCGATCAGCGTCAGCAGCAGCGTCAGCAGAATCGCTGGCCGTAGCTGGCGCAGGATGGCGCGGCGTCCGTTCTCTGGCGCTGGCTCCGGCTCGTCGGCGAGGGGTGGCGTCTGCTCCTGCGTTTCAATCAACGTCTTGCTCATAGATGGATTCACTTTCTCGTCTCAACAATCGCCTGCCAACGTCTACGCCGTCAGGTGGAGCAGCACCAGAACCATATCGATCAGCTTGATGCCCACGAACGGCAGGATGATGCCGCCGACGCCGTAGAGCAGCAGATTGCGCCGCAGCAGCGCCGCCGCGCCCATCGGTCGATACTTGACGCCACGCAGCGAGAGCGGGATCAGCGCGACGATGATGAGCGCGTTAAAGATCACTGCCGAGAGCACCGCGCTATGGGGTGTGGCGAGTCGCATGATGTTGAGCGCCTGAAGCTGCGGATAGGTGACGACGAAGACCGCCGGGATGATCGCGAAGTACTTGGCGACATCGTTAGCGATACTGAACGTCGTCAGCGCGCCACGGGTGATAAGCAGTTGCTTGCCGACCTCAACGATTTCGATCAGCTTGGTGGGATTCGAATCGAGATCCACCATGTTGCCCGCCTCTTTGGCGGCCTGGGTTCCGCTGTTCATCGCGACGCCGACGTCGGCCTGCGCCAGCGCGGGGGCGTCGTTCGTACCGTCGCCCGTCATCGCGACGAGACGCCCGCCTGCCTGCTGCTCGCGAATCAGCTTCATCTTAGTTTCGGGCGTCGCCTGCGCCAGAAAATCGTCGACGCCCGCCTCGTGCGCGATGGCGGCGGCGGTCAGCGGATTGTCGCCGGTAATCATCACCGTGCGGATGCCCATCTTGCGCAACTGCTCGAAGCGCTCGCTCATGCCACTCTTGACGATATCTTTGAGGTAGATGACGCCCAGCACGCGCGGCGGCTCTGCCCCGCTACGCTCGGCCACCACCAGCGGCGTGCCACCAGCCCGCGCGATGCGCTCAACCGCGGGCCGCAGGTCGCTGGGAATCGCTCCAACACCCTCGCTCACCCAGGCGATGATCGCGTCGCCAGCGCCCTTGCGCACCTGTCGTGTGGCCTTCGTAGCCCCGTTTTGCGCCACATCAACGCCGCTCATCCGGGTGGAGGCGCTGAAGGGGATGAAGGTCATCTGGGTCGGATCGCCAGCGGTCTTGCCATCGAGATGGTATTTTTCCTCAGCCAGCACGACGATGGAGCGGCCCTCCGGCGTCTCGTCTGGCAGCGAGGAGAGCAGCGCGGCCCCGGCCAACTCGCGCTCGCTCACGCCAGAGACGGGGATGAACTCGGTCGCCATGCGGTTGCCCAGTGTGATGGTGCCCGTCTTATCCAGCAGCAGCACATCCACATCGCCCGCCGCCTCCACCGCGCGCCCGCTCATCGCCAGCACGTTGCGCTGCACCAGGCGGTCCATCCCGGCGATACCGATGGCCGAGAGCAGCCCGCCGATGGTCGTCGGGATCAGGCAGACCAGCAGGGCGATCAGCGCGGCAATCGAGACGGCGGCGCCTGAATAGATGGCGAACGGTTCAAGGGTGACGACGGCGAGCATGAAGATGATGGTAAGGCTCGCCAGCAGGATGTTGAGCGCGATCTCGTTCGGCGTCTTCTGGCGACTGGCGCCCTCAACCAGCGCAATCATGCGGTCGAGGAACGTCTCGCCGGGATTGGAGGAGATGCGGACGATAATCCAATCGGAGAGTACCCGCGTGCCGCCTGTCACCGAGGAGCGGTCGCCGCCACTCTCGCGGATGACCGGCGCCGACTCGCCGGTAATAGCGGATTCATCCACCGAGGCGACGCCCTCGATAACCTCGCCATCGCCGGGAATCAGGTCGCCCGCCGCGATCAGCACCAGGTCGCCTTTGCGCAGTTGTGGCGCGGCAACCTCCTCGACAGACGTATCCGGCCCCAACTGCCCCACTTGTTTGCCCGTCACTCGTTTGGCGAGCGTCTCGCTGCGGGCGTGGCGCAGGGTGTCAGCCTGGGCCTTGCCACGACCCTCGGCCATCGCCTCGGCGAAGTTGGCGAAGAGGACGGTGAACCAGAGCCAGACCGCCACCCCCGCGACGAAGCCACGGTCGCCCGCAAGCTGCGGATCGAGCAGCGTATGGACGAACTCAATGGAGGTGATGACGCTGCCGATCTCGACGACGAACATCACCGGATTCCTCGCCTGCACGCGCGGATCGAGCTTCTTGAATGCATCGGCGATTGCCCGGCGCGTTATCGCCGGATCGAAGAGCGACGCGCCCCGGCGTGGACGGCGAGATTTAGCGACCTTGCTGCCAACTCTGCCCGGCTGTTCCATGCTATCCGCCACAGCGGCCTGAGACGTTTGTTCGCGATCTATCATACCGATTCCCTGCCTGCCTCATCTGCCTAGAATGACTTGCCCGCCAGCATCAGCAGTTGCTCGACAATAGGGCCGAGCGCCAGCGCTGGGAAGAATGTGAGCGCGCCGACGATGACGATCACGCCGACGACCAGCCCCGAAAACAGCGGTGTCGTCGTCGGGAAGGTGCCCGGCCCGGCTGGCGTCACCCGCTTGCGCACCAGCGAGCCAGCCAGCGCCAGCACGGGAATCAGGAAGGCGAAGCGGCCAATCAGCATGGCAAACGCGCCGGTCCAGTTGTAGAGGACGAAGGATGGCGTGCCGACGGTCGTGGTGCCCAACCCGGCGAACGCCGAGCCATTGTTGCCGGTCATCGAGCTGAAGGCGTAGAGAATCTCCGAGAGACCATGCGGCCCAGGATTGGCAATCGCCGCTGTCCCCGCCCTGAGTGCGATGGCAAGCGCGGTGAAGCCGAGGATCGAGAGCGGCAGAATCAGGATGGCCAGCGCGGCCATCTTCATCTCGTACTGCTGGATCTTCTTGCCCAGGTATTCGGGCGTGCGGCCCACCATCAGCCCGGCGATGAAGACCGAGAGGATGGCGAAGACGATCAGGCCGTAGAGGCCGGAGCCAACGCCGCCGAAGATGATCTCGCCAAGCTGGATGTTCACCATCGGCACCATGCCGCCGAGCGGGGTGTAGCTATCGAGCCAGCTATTGATCGCGCCGCACGAGGCGTCGGTGGTGACGGTGGCGAAGAGCGTGGAGGAGGCGATGCCAAAGCGCATCTCCTTGCCCTCCATGTTGCCGCCCGGCTGCGATAGCGACCACTCGTTCGCCGTCTGATTGACGCCGAGCTGCGTCAGTTGGGGATTCCCCGCCTGCTCCGCGCCAAAGGTGATGAACGCGCCCAGCAGGAAGAGCACGCTGACCGCGCCCAGGAGCGCCCAGCCCTGTTTGGTGTTCCCCGCCATCTTGCCAAACATGTAGATGAGGGCAGCGCCCAGCGCGAAGATAGAGAGCATCTCGATCAGGTTGGTGAACGGCGTGGGGTTCTCGAACGGGTGCGCCGAGTTGGCGTTGAAGAAGCCACCGCCGTTGGTCCCAAACATCTTGATCGCCTCCTGCGAGGCGACCGGCCCCTGCGCGATAGTCTGAACGAAGCCCTGAACGCCTGTTATGTGGATGTAGGCGTTGAAGTTCTGCGGCACGCCCTGCCAGACCAGGAAGAGCGCGTAGACGAAACAGATGGGCAGCAGAATATAGAGGAAGCAGCGCGTCAGATCCACCCAGAAGTTGCCAAGCGAGCGTCCGCTCTGGCGAGTGAGGCCGCGAATCACCGCGACCGCCAGCACCACGCCAACGGCGGCGGAGGCGAAGTTATGGAAGGCGAGGCCAGCCATCTGCGTAAAGTAGCTCATGGTTGTCTCGCCGCTGTAGTTCTGCCAGTTTGTGTTGGTGGAGAAGCTGACAGCGGTGTTGAAGGCCAGCAGCGGATCCACCTTGCCCATCCCGTTGGGGTTGAGCGGCAGGATATCCTGCAGCCGCTGGATGAGGTAGAGCAGCAGGATGCCGAGCGGCGGTGAAGGACAGCATGGAGACGGCGTAGATCTTCCAGTCCTGCTCTCGCCGTTCGTCTACTCCGCCGAGCCAGTACAGCCCGCGCTCGACTGGCCGCAACAGCGGACTCAGCCAGGTGCGCCTGCCACTGAAGACGGCGGTGAGGTAGAGGCCCAGCGGTTTGGTGATGAGCAGCACCAGCAGAAAGAAGACGATAATCTGGGCAACGCCGTTGAATGTGAACGACATACCGAAATGCCAGCCTCAGCTTCCTAGAATTTATCAGGCCGCAGCAAGGCGACCGCGAGATACACCATCACCAGCAGGGCGACGAGGCCAACAAGCACGTATTCGATGTTCATAGCTTCTTCGACTCCCTTATCCCCTCACAGCCGGTCGCAGGCGAACGCGAACGCGACCATCAGCGCGAAGAAGGCCAGCGTCACCACCGCAAAGAGAAGATCGGCCATAGCCACCAACCCATTTCTTTCAACTCTCTCAACTCACTGGCCGTCATAGAAGGCCGATGTATCCGATACATCCGATGTATTCAGCGGGCTGCCGGTGACACGCCCGACGAGACGGACGAGCGCATCCACGGGAAAGGGCTTCAGCAGCACCGCCGCCGGGTGAAACTCATCCAGCCGTCGCCGCACCGGGCGTAGCGCCGTCATCAGGATGACCGGTGGCACATCGGCGCCTTTGAGCGCGCGCAGGACATCCCAGCCGGTCTGATCCGGCAGGTTCACATCTAGCAGCAGCGCATCGAACGGCCTGCCAGCGCGCAAGGCAGCGATGGCGGCGGCGGCGCTATCCGCCTCGGTGACATGGTAGCCACGGCGCGACAGGTTGCGGGCGAGGATGCGCCGTAACGGCTCTTCGTCCTCCACCAGTAGCACGCGAGGCATCGCTCTCCGCCCTTCTGACTGCACTCCCTGAACGGCAATTTCCACGTTCAGAGCGTATGCCAGTGGGCGTAAAGGAGGCGTAAAGATGAGGAGTGAAGGCGTCAGGATTTCGTAAAGATTCGAGCGGGAGGCATGCTATACTTGTTGTGATAAATGCTCCTGGATAGGAGAAGAATCTATGAGTAAACATGCGCCTGCCAGCCCAATCGAAGAAATTGTCGCCTTCTTCGCAGATGGCCCATCACGAGACGACGTTGCCGCATTTCGCCTCTCAAAAGACGCCCAGGAACATATCAGCGCGCTGCTGGAGAAGAACCGTTCAGGAACGTTGACAAGCGCAGAAGAACACGAGCTTGACAGGGTAATGGCTCTCAATGAGGTCGTCTCGCTCATTCAGGCCCGCGCCAGAGTCCATACTTTAACATCGTCCAGACCTGCCAATCTGCCTGGCGCATGAGTGAGACTCATATTCCTACGGCATTACGCCGTGAAGTGATTGCACGCGTCGGCAATCGCTGCGAGTATTCTGGAATGCCGGATGATGCCACACTCGTTTCGCACGAAGTTGATCATGTCGTTGCGGAGCGGCACGGTGGCAAGGCAGTTCGAGATAATCTTGCGTATTCTTGTTTCCGCTGTAATCGTTTCAAGGGCACTGATCTGACATCAATTGACCCACAGACTGGCAAGATTACTCGTCTCTTTGATCCACGCGCAGACAAGTGGCAGAGGCATTTTCGGCTGGCGGGATCTGACAATGCGATCATCGAGCCACTCACAGTGGTTGGCCGAACGACGGCGCAATTTCTCAGATTCAACGATATTGAGTGGATATTGTTGCGGGCAGAGCTACAGCGACAAGGACGGTATACAGCGCCCTCTTCTTGAATTCGCGCCAACTCTATCCTACGCCGGGCTGCGAACGGTACCGCTCCTGCACGCCAGAACTGAGATATAGATAGACAGAATCCGGCAAGGGGAAAACTATGTTCAGTGTGGATGATCGCAATCGCGTGCGTGACCGCGTGCTCGCGCTGGCGGCGTCTGATCCGCGCGTGGTCGCCGGAGCGGTCGTCGGTTCGCTCGCCCTTCAGGAAGGTGACCGCTGGTCTGACCTCGATCTGACCTTTGCGGTCGCGGATGACGCGCCCGTGCCTGATGTTCTGAACGACTGGACCGGCGCCATCGTCGACGAATGTCATGCGGTTGTGCTCTTCGATTTGCCTGCTGGCGCTAGCATCTACCGCGTCTTCATGCTGCCAGGCTGCCTGCAATTCGACCTGTCGTTCACCCCAGCGGCGGCGTTCGGCGCAACCAGTCCAAAGTTCAGGCTACTCTTCGGCGAGGCCGTCACGAAACCGCACACGCCAGCGCCGTCGCCACAGGAGCTTTTCGGCTACGCCGTGCATCACGCGCTCCGGGCGCGCTTCTGTATCGCGCGCGGGCGAGTCTGGCAGGCCGAATACTGGCTCAGTGGCGTCCGCGACTATGCGCTGCACCTCGCCTGTCTCCGCCGCGATCTGCCAGCGCGCAATGGCAGGGGCTTCGACGACCTGCCCGCCGACGTGCTGGCAGCCTTTGAGGGCGCTCTGGCCCGGTCACTGAATCCCGCCGAGCTACTGCGCGCGCTCGAAGTCGCCATCACGGGATTATTACACGAGGCGGCGCAGGCGCCGGAGATGGCAGAGATGGCCGCGCAGGTCGAGCCGCAGCTCCGCGAACTCACCCGCGCATGGGAGAGCGAGCCGCAAATGCCGACAGAATGAGGCTGGCGTTTTGCTTACTCTGGGTAAAAGAAAGGAGATACACCAGGGTCAGGATGTGCCACGTCTTTCATAGCAAGCATCTGCTTCAACCGAGGTGAGCGACCCTGCCATCTTGTAGTTCGGTCTGGCCAGATTCCAGCAATTGCTTCAACTTGCCCAGATTCTCGGCCACTGCCCGCTGAATCGGGAGCGTGATGCGCTGCGCAATCGCATGTGGCAGCGGCGCTTTGGACCACAAACGCCATTCGTCAACCACTTCGGTTCCCTGAGGACTTTCCTCAAAGGTGAAGCACATCTGCACTGGGAACATAAACCCTTCCACCTGGATGGCAACGAGGTGATTGGGCTGATAGTCGGTGATGGTCAGGTGTTGTTCGTCCGTCTTCCGCCGCTGGAAATAGCGTGTTCCAACTGTGGGCGCGCCTTCCGACAGTTGTTGAGTCTCCATAACGTAGTAGTTCCACAGAGGCATGTGCCTAAAATCGGCGATGAAATTGAACACATCGTCGCGGGAACGCTGGATAGTAACACGATTCTCAAAGTTCATTGGTAATCTCACCTTCCTGGTATTTTCCCCGTTTCGTGCGCCTGGCAAGCGCTTTGCCTGCCGGTCGGTTTTCGATGTAGCGCCAGAACATCTCCATGACCTCGGCTATGGGAACATCCTGGATCAACTGCTCAAGCTGCTGGTGGAGTATTGCTTCGACAGCGGCGACCTGTGTTGCGCGCTCCTCTCCCCGTTGCGTCAGCGTCAGGGTCACGTATCTCCGGTCATGCGAAGAGACCACGCGCTGAACCAGACCAGCCGTCACCAGGCCATTGACGAGACGACTGGGGCTGCCGCCGCTCTCGCAGACAAGCAAGCCACCTAGTTCACTCAGTGAGATGGGTTGATAGTCCTGGAGCACGCGCAGAACTTCACCCTGCGATGGCGTCAACCCCAATGGCAAGAGCGCCTCGCTAAGGGTGCGGTTCCCTTCTCGCTGCACTGCCAGCAGCAGATAGCGTATTTCTTCGGAAAGTTGCATAGGCTTCACCTTTCGTTGGAGCGCTGTCTACGATGACAATGCCACGAACCCAGCCAGCTTCGAGATGGACGACGCCGGTCTGAAGCTCGTGAATTTGCACCATTTGTTCTCCTGTGTCAATTACGTGATGTATCATATATGACACGTTATACATGATACATCACGTATTTTACAAATGCAAGGTCTGCATGTTCTTGGTCACGACGGGGTGTGCCGCTTTGCTCACTCCGGGCTGCGGAGGCGGTAGCCAATGCCCGGTTCGGTCAGCAGGTAGCGCGGGCGGCCCGGCTCCGGCTCGATCTTGCGGCGCAGCTGGCCGATGAAGACACGTAGATAATGGGCCTCGTCCTCGTAGTCTGGCCCCCAGACCGCGCGCAGCAGCGTCCGGTGGGTGACAACCTGGCCCGCATGCATCGCCAGATACTTCAGCACCTCGTACTCGGTGGGCGTCAGATGAACCTCATGCTCATCCACCAGCACCTGACGGCGCGCGAAATCCAGCGCGAGACCGGCGGTCGTGAAGCGCGCGCCATCCCCAGCGCCGCCTGTTGCGGCGTGCGCGGCGTGGCGCAGGGCAACGCTGATGCGCGCGCGTAGCTCCCCCATGCTGAAGGGCTTGGTCAGATAGTCGTCGGCGCCTAGCTCGAGCGCGGTGATCTTATCGGCGTCGCCTGAGCGCACCGAGAGAATCAGGATGGGGACCGCCGACCAGGAGCGCAGCGCGCGCGTCACCTCGATGCCGTCCATATCGGGCAGTGAGAGGTCAAGCAGCACGACGTCTGGATGCCACTGCGCCACCATCTCCAGCCCGCGCTGGCCGTTTGGCGCCCACGCCACCGTAAACTCGCCGCTGGCCAGCCCCAGCTGCACCGCCCGGCGAATCTCTGGCTCATCGTCAATCACCAGTACCCGCGCTTTTCCGCCGCTGGTGGCCTGCTCTGTATCGGGTAGCGCATCCGCCGCCAGTTCATCGTTCGGCATGGCGCCCCTCCTCTTCCTCTGCCACGGTGGTCGTCTCTTCGGCATGGGGGACAACGTCTGGCAATGCGCCTTGTGGTATCTCCGTTGGGATCGGCAGCCGGAAGATGAAGGTTGATCCCTTGCCCGGCGTGCTCTCGGCCCAGATGCGGCCATCATGCGCGCGGATGATGTTATCGCTGATGGCCAGGCCGAGTCCGGTGCCGGTCGGCGGTCGGTCGGACGCCCAGGGAAGATGCACATCATGCACGCGATAAAACTTATCGAAGATGGCGTGCAATTCGGCCGCGGGCACGCCGATCCCCTCGTCGCTGACGCGCACCTCCAGCTCGCGATCCGGCTCCTCGGTCAGCGCGGCGCTGACGCGCACCGGGCGATCCGCGGGCGAATACTTGAGCGCGTTCTCCAGCAAATTGGTCAGCACCTGCTCGATTTGCGTATGATCCATCGGCGCCAGTGGAATATCGTCGGCGACATCCACCCGCACCTCGCGCCCCTGTAACTGTCCGGCAAGCTCCAGGCGATCCAGCACGGTGGCAATGACATCGCCGATGAGATACCAGTCCTTTTCAGGCGTCGCCACCCCAGCTTCCTGGCGCGAGATGTCCAGCAGATTGCCCACCAGCCGGTTCAGCCGGTCGGCGCTTTCATCGATGGATTCGAGGAACTCACGGCGCTCGCTCTCGCTCCAATGCACATCAGCGCCGAGCAGGCTGGTGACCGCCGCTTTGATGGAGGCCAGTGGTGTGCGCAGGTCGTGCGTCACCGAGCCAAGAAACACATCCTTGAGCTGGTTGCTCTCGTCCAGCGCTTCGGCGTGTATTGCCTGCTGCTGGAGCGTTGCCCGGTCGATGGCAAGGGCCACCTGATCGCAACACGCGGCGAAGAGCGCTGATGCGCCACCCGCTGGCGATGATGGAGAAGATGGAGAAGATGGAGGCGAAAGCAGCGCACGAATCGCGAGGTTTCCGGTGATTGCCAGCAGACCGACGGTGCGCTGGCTGCTGGTGAGTGGGATGTAGTAGACGAGGCTCTCACCCGGTGGCGCCTCAGGCGATAGCGTGCTGGTACGGCTCAGTGTATGGGCATATCGTATCGCCGACCGTCTCGCCATGCTCCATCGCCCAGGCAGCCTCGGCGGCATAGCTCTGGCTGGTGATGCGGAGCGCCTGTTGCTCGGCGTCGGTTCCGGGGCCAGCGGCGAGCGCACGCACAACCGGGTAGATTCCCTGGCCCGGCAGCAGAATGGCCACGCCCGTAACCCCTGATGGTGAGAAGACCTTCAGCAATCGCTGTGTCAGATCGTTGAAGAGCGACCCCTGGTCCGTCGCGGAGGCGATCAACTGGGCCACGCCGTAGAGTGTCGCGGTTCGCTGCTGGCTCTGGAGCGCCTCACGCGCGCGGTCGCGTACGGCTGATGCGAGTTGTCCGGTTACCAGCGATGTGACCAGTAGCGCGATGAGCGAGAGCCACTCGGTGGGATCGTCCACGGTGAAGCGAAAGAGCGGTGGGATGAAGAAGAGGTCATAGGCGAGAAAGGCGAGCACCGAGGCCAGGATGGCCGGGCCGCGCCCAATCCATGCCGCCAGCCAGAGCACCACCAGCAGATAGAGCAGCGAGATGTTGGCGACGTGGCCGATTCGCCCGATCAGCGCGATGGCCAGCGACGCGCCAGCCACGCCGAGCAGCGCGTAGCCGTAGCCGCTGAGGTCTTCGCGGCTCATGCGCCAGAGCGGCAGGGAGATCAGCCATGCCCGGAGCCGTTGCGCGCTGGATTGCCAGCTGAGCGCTCTACGTCTTGCCATACCGTCCACGTCCTCTGAATCCTCTGAGCGCGGCCACTCTCCTGACGCCCGCTCTCTCTCCAATTATAGGCCATCAATGTCGGCGCGTGGGCAGGCAAGGTTCGCCATCGAATGGCCCAGCGTCGCCTCACCGCGCGCCGCAATCCAGCAGAATCTCCGATGGGCCGCAAGCAAAATGTGTGATTTCCGTCATTGTCCGCATCCGTATACTAGAGATACCAATCAGGTTTGTATCGGGTTGGTCAAGAAGAGGATGGAGAATCATGCGCGTTCCACGTAGACTCATGCGACCAATTCTCGCAAGTCTTTGTCTATTGGCAGTGTTGCTGCTCGCTGCCTGCGCTACCAGCGCCAACAATGGTTCGGATACGAACCCCACTCCCAGCGGCACGCCAACGTCCGCCGCACAGAGCACGCCGACCGCTGGGAGCGACAACGGTGGCACGGGTGGCAATAGCAACCCAACGCAGGTCCCATTGAGCCAGTACAACGCCTACGCGGGCGGACAGGACAATATGTTCTACGCCTTCAACGCCGATACTGGCGCGCAACGGTGGCATTATTCGGTCGCCGGGACGCCCAACAAGCCCTGGGCGGTTACCGGCGGCGTCTTCGTCTCGACTCAGTCTGGCTACGTCTATTCATTCGCGAAGTCTGGCTCGCTGAACTGGAGCAAATCGGTTAGCGGCGGCACGCTCAGCCGACCGACGATGGATAGCGGGATGGTCTATGTCGGCACCGATCAGGGCCGCGTCTTCGCGCTCAACAGCACCACTGGCGATATCGCCTGGAACTATACCACTGGCGGCATGATTAGCGGGACGATTCCAGTGGCGAACAACGTGGCATATGTCTCCGCCGATGGCAAGCTCTTTGCCCTGAACTCCAGTAACGGCTCGATTGTCTGGACGGCCTCGATTGGCGCGATCAGCGAGTTCACCTCACCCACCATCAGCAACAACGTCGTCTACATCGGCAACGATGGTGGCCAGCTCTCGGCGCGCAAAACGAGCGACGGCTCGGAGCTATGGCACTTTCAGGCCGGCGGCCAGATCTTTGGGAAGCCCGCGGTGGTGAATAACATCGTCTACTTCGGCGCCTCGGATCACAACTTTTATGCGGTGAACACCGGGAATGGTTCGCTCAAGTGGAAGTTTCAGACGGGCGATAGCGTCAACGGCACGCCCAACGTCACCAATGGCATCGTCTATATTGCCTCAGGCGACCGGAATCTCTACGCGCTCGACGCCAACTCCGGCAAGGCCAAGTGGCACTTCAGCGTCGCCAACCAGAGCGTCAGCGGCGACTGGACCTCGGTAGTGAACGGGCGTGTCTACGTTGGTATGAGCGATGGACGTATCTATGCGCTCAACGCGGGCAACGGCCAGATCATCTGGAAGACGCAGACCAGCGCGGCTGTCACCTCACCCGCCGTCGGGCCAGTAGTGTTGCCATAATCCCCGACCTCACCCCCAGCCCCTCTCCCACAGGGAGAGGGGAGTTCAATTGTGGGCGCCTATGCCCTCCCCTTGCAGGGGAGGGTGGCCGAAGGCCGGGAGAGGTCCGAAACGGCGCCAGCGACAGAATATGCTACAAACTAAGGCGTGCCATTGTTTCGGCTGTGGCGCGTCTTTTTGTTGCATCGAATTCAGTGGGACAGCGAGTTATTCCCTTTATGGACAACCAGATCACATTTACCCGGCGCGGCGTATGGGCTGGCGTGCGCGCCGCCGTGCCGGTCGCGTTGGGCGCGGGCGCATTTGGCGTCGTCTTCGGCGTTCTCGCGCGGCAGACGGGCCTGAGCCTGGCCGAGGCGCTGCTGATGAGCGCGATTGTCTTCGCCGGGGCGTCGCAGTTGGTGGCGCTGGGCCTCTGGGTCACGCCGCTGCCCGTCGGCGCGCTGATTCTGACGACGCTGATCGTCAACCTGCGCCATGTGCTGATGGGCGCATCGCTCCATCCCTGGCTGGCGAAGCTGCCGCGCGGACGTGTCTATACCTCGCTCTTCTTCATGGTGGATGAAAGCTGGGCGCTGACGCTCGGCTCGCTGACCGCTGGCGGGAATGACGGCGCGTTTCTGCTCGGCAGCGGCCTGACACTCTACGTCTTTTGGGGAACGGCCACCGCAATCGGCGAGTTGGCTGGCGGACTAGTTAGCGATCCGACACGGTGGGGGCTGGATTTCGCGTTCACGGCGGTCTTCCTGGCGCTGCTGGTGGGGTTGTGGCGCGGCAAGTCCGATCTGCTGCCCTGGCTGACGGCGGCGGTCGTCGCGATAGCCGCGGCGCAGTGGCTACCCGGCAAATGGTATATCCTCCTCGGCGGGCTGGCCGGGAGCCTGGTGGGAGCGTTCCGCCGTGGAGATTAACCCGGTCGTGCTGCTCACCATCCTGGGGATGGGCGCCGTCACCTACGCAACCCGTATCGGCGGCTTCTGGCTGCTCGGGCGCGTTACCCCGACGAAGCGCGTCGAGGCATGGATGCGCGCGATTCCGGGCGCGGTGCTGGTCTCGCTGATTGCCCCGGCGCTGCTGGCGGCGGGCGTGGTCGGCTTCGTCGCGGCGGCAGCGACCGTCCTGATCGCCGCGCGGACGCATCGGCTGCTCCCGGCGCTGGTGGCGGGCGTCGTCATCGTCGCGGTGGCGCGGCTGCTCTTTCACACTGGGTGATGGAGGACCGTCGATATACTGTTTCGCTCCGACTCAATATTTGATCTCGATGATGTGTTGGCTGGGCGATCCTGAGCATGGGCAAGCCAGTGCCAGCGGTCAGTAAACTGCTGTGGCGTTCCAGCGTTGCCATCGCCGAGCTGCTATCCTACCCATCTCGATCAGCGCGGTCTTGGGGCTTTCGCGCCGTCCCGGCAAAGAGCCTTCGGAGTATCTCCACCCGCGACTTGAAGATAGCCTTGTAGTTGGCAATGATAGCCCACATCCCCATGATATAGATAAAGTCGATAAACCATCCGACCGTCACAAAACCTGGTGAGGAGTATTGGCTGCCGTAGTAGAACAAAGAAAGCCCGATGACTGCACACACTTGCGGGAGCCAGAAGTTGTACCGCATGGTTCCGAGCAACACAAGGAGGACGATGAGGCAGACCACAAGTGCGATTCCCCCGCCGATTGCGAAGCCCAGCAAGCCGTATTGGAGTCCGTAAACCAGCGACGCGCCACCAGCAACTATCCCCACTTGTGCTGGCCAGAAGACGCCACAGTAGAGGAAAGCGGCAAAAATTTTCCTCGAATCACGGAGACTAGATTCTGTCAGATTGATGCTCCTAAGCACCCAGTAAAGAATGCCATAGAATATAGCAAGTACGATAGCCTGCGGGATAGCCTGCCCGAAGAGCGCCCCCGCTTGAAGCCAGTCTGGTAGCCCGCTTACACCGACGCACGTGAATCTACCGGTACAGAAGGTGTCTAAGAAGGAGAATGGGCTGCTTAAGAGATTGTTCACAGTATATCTCCTATCCAGTCTATACCGAACTACATCTGACAACTGCACCTACCCTAAGCATTATCGCACGGTTGCCTACAAGCGAGCGGCTTTTGTTCCACTAGCGATTGGAGGATTGATGATCGACAACAGTGTGATATTTGCCACTGGCGCATAGCATTGCGGTAAGCATAAGATAGCGCTGCCGAGATAATTGTAGGCTAAGATCAAAACTAGACAGAGGAAAAGTTACGAGCCAGTAGGCCAACATCAGGCACCTATTCGACGTAGCAAACAAAGATAGAGCCGTCTGTCACAATAGTTATGGCCAGGGGGCCGGAGCAGGCTGTGAGGATGCCTTTCGCTGGTGCGCTTAATCGGCTGTTTCGGGCATCCAGCGCTCGGCCCAGCCGGAGATGCTGCGGATGACATCGTTGAGGGCGCGCCCGGCGTCGGTCAATTCGTAGACGACACGGACCGGCGGCCCCGGCTGCACATCGCGCGTCACCATGCCCGCGGCCTCAAGCTCGCGCAGCCGCTCGGTCAGCAGGCGGTCGGAGAGATTGGTTACCCGCGCCAGTAGCTCGTTGAAGCGGCACGGCCCATCCAGCAGCACGTAGAGGATTGCTCCATTCCAGCGCCGCCCGACAAACTCGATGGCGCGCTGGAACCGGGCACATGACAGGGCGGAGTGATCTGTAGCCGATGCAGTGGTCGGCATTCCCGCGCCACCGACATTCTCCACAGCCATTTTCTGCTCTGCCATAGCTTCCCTCCGGGTTCACCGCGCCATCTCCCTCCAGTCTACCACACACTTACTTTCGATAGCCTACGCACTTGACATTAGGTAATAGTGCGGCTACCATGCATGTGTAGGCTACGATTCGTAGCCGTTGTGTGCGATCTGGGCGCTGTTCGTCGGACGAATTGAGCTACAAGAAGCAAGGGATCGGAACATGTCTATCGCGTGGGCATTATTGATTATTCGGGTCATCGCGGGCGTGGCGTTGATTGGCCACGGAACCCAGAAGGCGTTTGGCTGGTTCGGCGGGCCGGGCTATGCCAAACTGGAGCAGGGATTCAAGGCGAAGGGATACCGGCCCGTCCAGCTCTGGACCGCGCTGGTGATTTTGGGCGAGGTTGGCGGCGGACTCTCGCTCGTCTTCGGCTTCCTGACGCCTCTGGGCGCGGCGGGCGCGGTCGGAGCGATGATTATGGCCATCAGGACACACTGGAGCAAGGGTTTCTTCAACAGCAAAGGTGGCTTCGAGTATCCACTGGCGCTGCTGGCGATGAGCGTCGCCGTTGGGATCGCCGGAGCGGGCGCAATTTCATTCGATCAGCTTTTCGGAACCATTCTGTCGCCGCTGGTCTTCTTCATTCTGGCAGCAGCCGCGATTGTCGTCGATGTCATCGGCATCCTGATGACGCGCCCATCACCTGCCACCGCGCAGACGGGCAAGGCGCACGCCGCCTGAGCGCTACTCTGAAGACCATTGCTCCGGCGCCATGCCCTGGTCCGCCGCCACGGTCGGCCAGTAACTCCGCGCGAAGACCTGCGCCACCAGATCGCGGCGGCTGCGCACACCAACTTTGTCGAAGATAGATTTGAGATGCTGCTGGATGGTAAGCGCTGAGATGCTGAGTTGTGTGGCGATCTCCTCGGTGGAGCGCCCCTTCAACACAAGCAGCGCCAACTCCTGCTCGCGCGCCGTCAGCGCATAGGCTTGCAGCACGAACGGCGCGATGTCGTTGGGGGTGGCCAGCTCGATGATGACCGCAATCTGGCCCGCCGCATGAGAAAGCCGGGACGCATGCAGCGCCAGCCAGCGGCCCGCGCGAGTGCGCAGGCGCACGTAAGGAATGGCGCTCGCGGCCTGCAGTGCGTCGCCCTCCAGCGCGCGCAGCTTGTCGGCAACAGCTTGTACCGCCAGCGGCAGCATAAGACGCTCTGACCAATCACACGCCTCGCTCAGCAGGGCTTCAGCGCCGGGAGTCGTGGCGACGACGGAGAGATCATCGGCGAGGATAAGCAACCCTGGCCCATCGACGGCGGGGGCGGTTTCCACGGCGTCGAGCAGCAGCGCGGCGCGTAACCCAGCGGCAAGGTGCGGCGCAAGGGCGGCCAAGAATTGGACATCGGCGGGCGTAAAATCCTCGAAGCGCCTCTCGCGGTGCAGGCACAGCACGCCCCAGACTGCCCCGCCAGTGCGGAAGACCGCACGCAACTCATTCCCCAGACCTTTTGGCTCCAGAATCTCCCGGTAGCGTGTACTGCGTGTTAAATCACCATGGGTGGCCGCTTTGAGCGTACTCACCGCCTGGCGACTTCTTGCCAGATTGGTGAACTTGTTGAAGTCGTCCCGGAGGAATTCGTTATTGACCAGGGCGGGAACGACCTGCGTATCAATGCCATCATGAACCGCGCCAGTAAACAACTGCGTGGAAGGATCAGTGGTCGCGCACCAGAACGCCTCGTATGGAATGATGCGCTGAAGTCTATCGAATACCGCCGCACGCAACGCCCGTGAATCCAGCCCTGAATGACACAGGCGAATGATATCTTCCTCGGCTCGTTCGGTTGCCCAGGTGGTGTTCATGGTATGCCTCCCCAACCCTGGCCCAGCATCCTGCCCGATGCTCCCAACACAGTGGGAGTATAGCATCGTCGGCCCCCACGAGAAATACCACAAGTGTGGTATAGGCGCGTGCGTATTTTGGGCGCCATAGTGACTCTCGGAGATTGTCTCAAAGCATATCTCGCTGAAGATGCTTCAGCGTGAGAGGGGAAGATGATATGCGCGCTCAACTTATGGACAGACCGATACAAACAGCACGGCGCCAGGTTGCGCCCATGCCTGAGAACGAGTGGCGCGATGCGCGGTCGCGCCGTTGGCAAGCGAAGGCAAGCGCTCACTACCACGCGACCGTGGGCGACATGTCCCGGCAGATGCGGCGGCGCCTCGCCAGACGGCTGTTTGAGGTGACCGGAGCTATGCCAGCAATAGTCGTAGATTCCGACGCAGGTGGGCGATGGCGATGGTTGATGGGGTGATGTTCCTCTTGCGTGGCAATGATCTGGTCGTCCTGCGACATTGCGCGCATTGCCAGAGTGGCCGCTTCGAGAGCGCCTCAATCATGAATCAGGACGACCTGGGGTATGCGCTTGCCGCGTGGCAGCCTTATCACCCTGAATGCGCGCCGACGGATCCGCCTGACGACATCAGCTGGTGAACCGGCGGCTTATGTGCTCGCAACGGAGCAGCCCATCGAACGTTCAGGCGCACATCCGCAGAAACGCCCAGTGCGAAATACCCGCGTCGCAATACCAGTTTTAGCGCATGCGACTGGCACACCGTCGATGACATAGTGTTCTCGACAGAGTGAGTCAGTCCATATAGGCGTCGTCAGAAGCCAACACTGCAACACCGGAGATACACACAATGCAGACCAGAAGCACATCTGCCAGCGCCACGGCTGGCGTTCCAGCACGTGAAGAGATCGCGGCGCTTGCGAGCCAACTGCAAGGCCAGGTGGTGACGCCCGGCGACGCGAATTTCGAGGAGGCTCGGCGCGTCCATTGGGTATCCAGTGCGGCGCCCGCCCTGGTGGTTCGAGCCGCTTCGACATCAGATGTGGCGGCCACCGTCAACTTTGCCCGCGAGCATTCGCTGGAACTGGCGGTGCGCAGCGGCGGCCACAGTCTCGCGTACTACGGCATCGTCGAGGGCGGCGTCGTACTTGATCTCTCCCTCATGAAGACTATCGAACTTGACATCAAAACGCGGATCGCGCGATTGGGCGCGGGCCTCACCTGGGGCGAGGTCGCGGCGGCGCTGCATCCGCATGGTCTGGGACTCTCTTCCGGTGATAACGCAACCGTCGGAGTGGGTGGCCTGGGGACCGGTGGCGGCATCGGCTGGTTCGCGCGCAAATATGGCCTGACAATAGACCATATACGCTCGATAGAAGTCGTGACGGCGGATGGTCAGGTGGTGACAGCCAGCGCGACCGAGCACCCCGACCTGTTCTGGGCGATGCGCGGCGGCGGCGGCAACTTCGGCATCGCCACCTCCTTCGAGGTTGAGACGCACCCTGCTGGGATGGTCTATGGCGGCGCGATCTTCTACGATGCCCGTGAGGCGGCGACCGTCTTGCCCGCCTACGCGCGCTATGCCGCTACGGCGCCCGACGAACTGACCACGATGGCGCTGGTGATGGCCGCCCCGCCCGCGCCCTTCATCCCGCCTGACTTGCAGGGCAAACCCGTCGTCGGGCTTGCGGTCGTTTATTGCGGCGACTTCGAGGAAGGCAACCGGGTTGTGGATCCGCTGCGCAAGCTCGGTACGCCACTCGTCGATATTGTCGGCCCCATGCCCTATCCAGCGATCTTCCAGTTCACGGATGATGCGTCAGTGTATGGCATCCGGCAATATACGCGCTCGGTGATGGTTGATTCGGTGGATGACGCGCTGTTGAGCGCGCTGCTCACCAGTGGCGCCACCGATTTGCCATCAGAGCATGCGCTGTTCCAGGTGCGCATCCTTGGCGGCGCGGTGAAACGTGGCGACGCCAGTGGCGCTGCCTTCGCCCAGCGTGACAGGGGCGCTTTAGTGTTGGCAGTGGTCTATGGCTACGATGAGGCGGATACCGAGCGCCACGTGGTGTGGTCGGGACGCCTGTACGAGGCGATGCGGCCCTTTGGGACGGGCGCCTATCTCGGCTTCATGATGGAGGATGGCCAGGAGCGCATTGGCGAGGTCTATCCGCCCGCGACGCTGGAACGGCTGCGCCAGGTGAAGCGGCGCTATGACCCAACCAACTTCTTCCACCATAATCTCAATATCGAGCCTGCGGCGGAGTAGTGGTTAGCCACGGACCTCTCCCCCTAGCCCCCTCCCCTAAAAGGGAGGGGGAACCAGAATGAGGGAGCATTACAAGCCATCTCAAAGTTGTTTCTTGACGCTCTCCGAGCCAGACCTGAAGCTGATCTAGTTTGCTTGCGCCACTCGTAAATGCTACCATCACCCTCCAGAGCGATAACGAAGAAACCAGGCCACTTCGTTGCCTGGCGTGCTCAATGAATGCCCCGCCACCCGTTGCACGTAGCCACACGGCGCTACTCGTAAATCTTGCCACCTCACAACCAATCTGGTATGCTTCTCGGCACAACACCTAGCAGATTTAGTAGGTGCCGATTTAGGAGGCGACCATGCGCACCGAAGCCTAGCGGGAATATATCGGCCGCGCCTTTCACCTCGAAAGCCAAATGTTTGCGTCACATTGCCTACGACCTGGGCACCAGCCGTGATACGTTCGGCAAAACATTGCCAAATTAGCATGGTGTGAGACGAGTCGCGAAAGTGGGAAGACGATGTTACAGACTAAGTAACTATCTCAAAAGGGACAAGCGATGGAGGCGGCGAAACCACAGCAGCGCGCAGGCCAGTTGGAGCAGCCCCCGAAAATTGGCGGCGTACTTGTCGTAGCGGATGAGCAGCGCGCGGCACTTCGAGAGCCAGGCCAGCGTGCGCTCCACGACCCAGCGACGTGCCGGGAACCGCTTCTCACCCGTGGCCAGATCGAGCTTCTCCTTGCCGATGCGGCGCAGGTGCGGGATGTAGTGGTGGCTTGCCACCGCCGCGGCGCCGGTCGGATTGTCATAGCCCAGATCCAAACACAGATGCTGTGGCCGCTCCCGGGTCGGATGAGGCCGCGCCACCACAACTGCCTCCAGCGTCGCCGCGAGCAGCTTGGTATCATGGACATTGGCACCAGCGATCACGACCGCCAGTGGGCCGCCAGCCGCCTCGACCAGCAGGCTGCGCTTCACTCCGCGTTTGCCGCGATCGGTGGGATTGCGGCCAATGAGGTCCCCCCCAGCCGGGCCTTGCCCAGCATGGCATCTGCCGCTTGCCACTCCCAGTCCACCCCACCCAACTCGGCACAGTGGTCCACCAGCGTGGCCCAGATGCACTCGAAAAAGCCCAGACGCACCCAGCGCTGGAAGGTGCGATGGACTGAGCTATCATCAGGGAACCGCTCCGGCAACTGGTTCCACTGGCAGCCGCTGCGCAGCCGAAAGATGATTGCATCCAGCGTCCGCCGCGCATCCACGCGTGGTCGGCCCGTCGCCTGCGGCGGATCAAGCCTCGCCAGGATTGGGGCAATCACATCCCATAACTCATCGGAGACGGTCCAGATCGTCGCCATGGCGTTCCAATCGGGCCGGACCTTGCGTGGTCGCCCCATCCCTCACCTCCTGCCTGATCATCACTCCCTTCCACAGCACAGTCTACCGCACCTGACAGCGTTCTGAGATAGTTAACGTGAATCTTGGATAAGCGAAATGCCTTCAGCAAGGATATGATGCGGTTTACGACAACCCGTCAGACCCTGATTGGAGGCATTGTTCATGAGTATACTCGACCTGTTCTCCTCGGTGGATGCGTTTTGGCAGCACTTCGAGCCGTGGTGGGAGCAGCAACAGGTGGCTGCCGGTCGCCAGCGCCGTCGTGCGACGCGGCTGCATCCCAGCGAGATCATGACCATCCTGATCCTGTTCCAGCAGTCCGGCTACCGGACCTTTAAAGGGTACTACACCGACTACGTCCAGCGTCATCTGCATGCGGAGTTCCCGCAGTTGGTGAGCTACACGCGCTTCGTCGCCCTGATGCCGCGGGTCGTGATCCCCCTGGCCGTCTATCTCCACACCCAGCTCGGCGCCTGTACGGGCATCAGCTTCGTCGACGCCACCGCCCTGAGCGTCTGCCGCCCTCAGCGCATTCATCAGCACAAGGTCTTTCGCACCGATGCGCGGCGTGGCAAGACGACGCTGGGCTGGTTCTACGGCTTCAAGCTGCACCTGGTCGTCAACGACCGCGGCGAACTGCTGGCCTTCTGCCTCACGCCGGGCAATGTCGACGACCGTCGTCCCGTCCCGCGTTTGGTGCGCCGCCTCTTCGGCAAGCTCTTCGGCGACAAGGGCTACATCTCCCAAGCGCTCGCCGAGCAGCTCTTGGTTGAACACGGCCTGCAGCTTGTCACCAAAGCTCCGCAAGAACATGCGTCACCAGCTGCTGACGCTCCGTGACAAGCTGCTGCTGCGCAAGCGGGCGATCATCGAGAGCGTCAACGATCAACTCAAGAACATCTGTCAGATTGAGCATACCCGCCACCGCAGCCCCTACAACTTCCTCGCCCACCTGCTGGCGGGCTTGGTCGCCTACTGCCATCTGCCCAAGAAGCCGTCATTGCATCTCGACCGTGACCTGCTCGCCTTGCCGACGGCATAGCTTATCCGAGATTCACGTTGGTTACTAAGTGTCCTAACTGTCGTGGGTACAAAGTGTCATCGGAGGTCGTTGACGAGTATACAACTGGCCATAGCCCAGGGTATAGGTTTGCAGAGTGGGTGCCTATGGGGTGGCTATTCTTGATACCCATAATCGCTATCGCGCTTGGACTTTTGGTCGGGACAATTGACGGCCATGGAACGGGTGGGGCTATATGTGGACCTTTCGAACAGTGCCCAGGTAATCCATATCAACCCTCGGGGCTGTATTACTTTTTGATCGATGGTGCCGTGATTTTGCTCGTAATCTGGGCGTTATTGTGCTTCATCATTCTACCAATCTTAAGGTGGGACGATGCAAACGACAGAAAGCTCCATACACGAGCCGTAGGCATGAGCTACACGTGTGACATTTGTGGCTATCAGTGGACAGTTCGTAACAGATAGCAACAGCGGAAAGGGCTGTCTGGCGGTGTGAACTAGCGCCTAATTGAGTTGGGTGAAGATCTCCAGCGGTGACAGAATCAGTAGTGCTCTTCCAAACAGTTGCCTGTTGCCCTTGCCTTATATTTCGATTGATTCCGTTTAAGACTCAGTCGAAGTATTGGTGAGTTGTGAGTCGGTGACGCTTCTGAGTGGCATGCGCTCAATTAGCTGGGCTTTGTCTATCTCGCCCGTATCCTCATACTGCTTTGTCAACATTTAAGAGATAGCTTGTAGCCGCAGCATTTATGCCGCGAGGTTGCTAATCATGTGCCTTGCTGGGCGCGTCTCTATATCGGCTGAAACGGATGATATGGTGGGGATGGTAGCTCGACGGTGATTGTGTCGTCGGGACGCACCACGCCGCCAGTGATGACGATGGCCATCACACCGGCCTTGCGAATGAGATTGCCCTCGGCGTCACGATCCAGCACCGCCGCCATCAGCCCGCGCTGGATGCTTTCCAGTTGCGAGCAGGGGTTGCGCAGGCCGGTGATCTCGATGATCGCCTCATCGCCCAGCCGCAGCCGCGCGCCGGTAGGCAGATCGAGCAGA
>CAVRAI010000004.1:0-1051705 GCA_963718915.1 uncultured Chloroflexia bacterium
GCCAGGCGTCTATGCCGTCGGCGATCTGGTCGGGCGAACCTGGCTGGCGCACGTGGCGGAGACCGAGGGCGAGGTCGCGGGGAAGAACGCGACCGGCCATGAGGCGCAGATGGACGACGACGTCGTCCGCGCCCAATCTTCATCTTCCGGAGATGCCCTGGTCGGCCTGACGAGCAGCAGGCGCGCGAGCGAAACGCCAACATCAAGGCGGGCAAGTTCCGTGGCGGCCAATGGAAGGCGCTGGCGTCGAACGAGGCCAAGGGCTTCATCAAGGCCATCATCGGCGAGTATGGTGATATTCTGGGCGCGATTATCTTCGGGCCGGATGCCACCAATCTGATAACGGAATAATCGCTGGCGATCGCGCTGAACTGACATCGATGAGATCATGGACCGTCGATCGGCACCCGACCTACAGCGAGGCGCTCCGCGAAGAAGTGCTCGGCGCAGAGGGCCGCCTGATCGACATCTACCAGCGGTCGGCTGCCGCCGCGCGCCGGAAAAGACGTGGCGGCTGATGTACTTTTAGAAATTGCGACGGACACGGGCATTGCGGTGGTGTAATCAGGCCGGAGCCTGAAGGCTCCGGCGCATGGGCCTGGGAAGCGGGAAATTCGCCGTAGCGTTTATTTGCTACGGTCCGGCCTGGCCTCCCGCAACGTAAGGTGTTCGGAAGAATAAGTAAAAGCACATTATGCTACGGCCTGCCTTCGCCCACGACGACGTGCGGTGCTCGGCGTAAATAGTAAAACCACATAAGCCGCGCCTAAGAGCCTGATTACCTTCCGGCTGCCAAGGCCGCCTGCGCGGCCTCCCTGACTCGGAACTCTAATATGGAGCCTGCGTCGGCAGGCTTCGCGGCGGAGCGGAGCGAGGCCCGTAGTCGCACGTTCACGCGCCAGGCATCTGCCAGCGTGGCGTGCTAGCAACGTCAGCCACCATCGGTCCGGGCGCGCTCCTATCTGCCACTCGTGATCGAGGATGGCGTAGTGGAGCATGTCCCACCAGCCATCTCCTGACCACTCGACCTCGCGCAGGCGGCCTTCGTACGTCATGCCCAGCCGCTCCATCACCCGCGCGGATGCGGTATTGGCGGGGTGGCACTCGGCGAAGATGCGGTGGAGGCGCAGCCGGTAAAGCCCAGCCGCAGCAGCGCCGCGCCCGCCTCGGTGGCATAGCCCTGACCCCACCAGGCGCGATGCAGCGTGTAGCCCAGTTCCGCCTGCCAGCGTTTCTGCTCGCCTGCCCAATACAGCCCGCCAAAACCAATCAACTCGTTCCGGGTGGTATGGACGAAGGCAAATGGCCGGGCGCGTGGGGGGCGCTCCTGCTCCCAATCGCGCAGCATCTCGATCAGGTCGCGGGTCTCCTGCTCGGTCAGCGGCGCGCCAGAGATATAACGCTGCACGTCGGCGTCGCTGGTGAAGGCATGAATCGCGGGCCAGTCCGCTGGATCCAGCGGGCGTAATGTGAGACGTGGCGTTATGAGCGGCGCCATTGATAGAAACATGTCCCACATTCCTCCCTGCCAGCCAGCAATAGTGGCTGCTTCTCAAGAGCCCCTGATAACATACCCTATCATACAGGCTGTGTTATGGCGTATAATGCTATGCCGGACTCGTCGTTGTCTCAACGAAGAGTCGGCGCGTGTATCCGTGATTCATGAACAGGTATGGCCCGCATGTATGTTCGCACAACTTTGCCGAATGGCTTGCGTCTGGTAACTGCCCCCATTTCCCACGTGCGCTCGGTAAGCATCGCGTTTTTCTTTGGCGTCGGTTCGCGCTACGAGCCAGACGAAATCGCTGGCGTCTCGCACTTCATCGAGCATATGGTCTTCAAAGGGTCGAAGCGTTATCCCTCCGCCCAGCTCATCTCCGAGACCATCGAGGGTGTCGGCGGCATGCTCAACGCCTCCACTGACCGCGAGACCACCATCTACACCGCGCGGATTGCCAGCCGCTACTTCGAGCAGGCGATGGATATGCTGGCCGATATGGTGCGCCAGCCGCTCTTCGTGCGGGACGAAATCGGACGCGAGCGCCGCGTGATTTCCGAAGAGATCGGCATGTATATGGATGATCCCGGCTCGTGGGTGAGCGTGCTGGCCAACGAGCAGTTCTGGCTGAACACGCCGCTGGGACGCGAAATCGCGGGCACGCGCGAGACCGTGCAAAAGATGCCGGAGTTTGCCATTCGCGAATATCATGCGCGCCACTACCTGCCCAACAACCTCGTCATCAGCGTCGCGGGCGACGTGACGCCGGAGCGGGTCGAGCAGGTCGCGACACAACTGCTGGGTGACTGGCAGTCACAGCCCGCCCCCGTCTGGACTCCCTGCCCGCCAGCCGCGGATGCGCCGCGCGTGCGGCTGGAGCAACGCGATACCGAGCAGACGAACTTCGATCTGCTGATGCCGGGGCTATCCTACGCCGACCCTGACCGTTACGCGCTCTCGCTGCTGAACACAATCCTTGGCGACAGCATGAGCTCGCGGCTCTTCCTGGAGGTGCGGGAGCGGCAGGGGCTGGCCTACGATGTCGGCTCTGCGCCAATTCAGTATCATGACACCGGCGCGTTCGCGATTACGGCGGGGGTTGCCCCAGAGCAGACCGAGGCGGCGCTGACGGCGATTCTCCGCGAGGTGGCGCGCATCCGTGATGAAACGGTGACGCCAGAGGAGCTGGCGCGCGCCAAGGAGTATACACGCGGACGATTCACGCTCGGCCAGGAAAATACCAGCGCCGTCTCGGGTTGGTATGGCGCGCAGGAAATGGAACTGAACGAGATTCACGAACTGGACGAGGAACTGGACTACTTTGACGCCGTCACCCGCGAGGATATCCAGCGCGTGGCGAAACGGATGTTCGTCGAGGAGTGGATGCGTCTGGCGCTTATCGGCCCGCACCAGGATGCCGAGACATTCGAGCGGCTGTTGCGCCTGCCATAGCGGCGTTAGCGCCTAGCGCCTCTTACTGCTCGCCTACATTGTATCCCTCGTAGTCGCGCCGTCCGGCTCGACGGGGCGCTCGATGCTCCCCTCGACGATATGCGGCGTCGTGGGCGTGACGGGCGTTATCGGCGTGACCCGCGAAGGAACGTTGTCATCGTCATCGTCGCTCTCTGTGCCAGATAACATCTGCGAGAGATTGAGGTCTTTGGTCGACTCGCGAAACTCGCTGAACATTTTGCCAAGCGATGATCCCATCTCAACCATCCGCTTCGGCCCAAACACCAGCAGCGCCAGCAACAAAAGACCGATAATTTCGAGCCAGTGTGCCATGACGCACCTCCGACAGCCAGTTTTGCGCAGTCCGTGCTTTCATCAATCTATTGTAGCATTACTCTTTTCCCCGCACTATGTAGACGAGTATCCGGGCGTCTGCGGCTTCACACCGGGAACAGATTCCCCCTGAATAGGCGACACGTGAAAGCTCGCCATCCACGCCTACCCGAACGGCTAGTCAAGCTGCCCGCCGAACGGCGGGTGCTGGCGACATCACGCGCGACGTATGCTCCTGGTATCCAACGCCACCCGGTTTGAGCGCCGGGTGACGAGTCTATAGACGAGGCGAAGCCTCAGAGCTATCAGAGGAGCGAGGACGAGATGGCAGATAAGACGACAACCAACACGCTGGGCGCGTTCTCCGACCAACTGGCCGATGTAGTGGCCTCCGCGGCCCGCTGGATTGTGACGGTGGCGGCGCGCCCCCGGCAGACCGCGACCGGCATCCTGTGGAAGACCGAGAACGAAGTGATTGTGATGACCGCCGACCATGTGGTCGAGCGCGAAGATGATATCAAAGTGGTGCTGCCCGATGGCAAAGAGGTCAAGGCGCAGTTGATTGGCCGCGACCCTGGCACCGACCTGGCGGCGCTCCGGCTCCCTGCCGATGCCCTCGGCGCGGACGCTCCGACCGCCGACGCTGGCGCGACCCTGCGGCCTGGCAATCTGGTGCTGGCGATTGGCCGCCCCGGCAAGGATGGCCCTCGCGTCTCGTTCGGCGCGGTCAGCGCCATCGAGGGGCCGCGCCGCTCGTGGCATGGCGGCGAGATCGAGGGC
The DNA here is from genome assembly GCA_963718915.1 of uncultured Chloroflexia bacterium. GTDB lineage: Bacteria > Chloroflexota > Ktedonobacteria > Ktedonobacterales > JADMIN01 > DAHUXT01. Next base: position 4,064 of record CAVRAI010000004.1, read on the forward strand.
GTCATCTTCGCCGATGTGACCCTGTATCCCGGCTTCTCTGGTGGTCCGCTGGTTGACCTTTCGGGCAAGGTCGTCGGGCTGAATAGCTCGCACCTCACCCGCCAGAATAGCAGCGCCATCCCGCTGGTGACGCTGGATCGCGTGGCGAAGACACTGCTGACGCATGGGCGCGTGCGCCGTGGCTATCTTGGCATTGGCACCCAGCAGGTACCGCTGCCCGAGGCGCTGGCGCAGAAGGCTGGACTGACGCAGGAGGCGGCGCTGCTGGTGGTGAATGTCGAGGCGGGCAGCCCGGCGGAACAGGGCGGCCTGATGCTGGGCGATCTGGTGGTGCTGGTGGCCGATCAGCCGATCATCGACGTGGATAGCCTGCGCGCGCAACTGACCAGCGACAAGCTCGGCCAGACGCTCCCGGTGCGTATCATTCGCGGCGGCGAGGTGCAGAACCTGACCATCACCCTCGGCGAGCGACAATAGTTGACCTCACCTCACCCCCTAACCCCCTCTCTCGCGAGGAGAGGGGGAACCAGAGTAGGCAAAGAGGGGGTTGCACATAAATACTTCTCGAAAGCGAGCATAGAGCATGGGAACGCAATTCGTTGCATCTGAGCTTTCGGACGAGCTGGCCACTCTGGCGCGGCGCGTTCGTGAGAGCATGGTGCAGGTGCAGGCGGGGCCGCGCGGCATGGGATCCGGCGTCATCTGGAGCGTTGGCGAGCCAGACGCGACGGGCGAGGCTGAGGCGAACATCATCACCAACGCCCATGTCGTTGCCGCCGCCCGCGCACAGACGCTGACCATCCGCCTGCACGATAGCCGTGAGCTGACGGCCACCGTCGCGGCGGTTGATCCAACACATGATCTGGCGCTGCTACGCACAAAGGCATCGGGCCTGCGCGCGGCTGAACATGGCGATTCGGCGGCGCTACGTGTCGGCGAACTGGTGCTGGCGGTGGGTAATCCGTGGGGACGCGAGGGCGCGGTCACCGTCGGTGTGGTAGAGTCGCGCGCGCCCGCCGATCCCGACCTGGAACTCGAGCCTGCCGAGGATGAGAATGTCCCCGAGCAGCCGCCTGAGCGCGACCCACGCCGCGCCTGGGGAGTCTGGCGGCCACGACGTATCGAGCTGATTCAGGCCGATGTCCGACTCTATCCCGGCAACTCTGGTGGCCCACTCGCCGATGCGCGCGGGCGGGTTGTCGGCATCAACGCGATGGTGGGCGGTGGGTTGGGATTTGCCATTCCCAGCCGCACGGTGCAACAATTCGTGGCAGAGGCCGATGGCATCGAGCATCCAGTCCTGCTGGGAGTCCAGGTGCTGACGGCTCAACTGCCCGAAGCATTGCGCCAGCGTCTCGGCATCCAGCAGGAAACGGCGCCGCTGATTGCGGCGGTTGAAACGGGCAGCGCGGGCGAGCGGGCCGGGCTGCTGGTGGGTGACATCCTGCTGGCGGTGGATGATGCTGGCGGTTCGTGCCGCCGAGCATCTCGGACGCGTCCTCAACCGGACGAGCACGCGCGAGCAGCCGCGCACGCTGACTATCGTCCGTGGGGGCGAGCGTCAGACACTCACCGTCACCCCGGCGACGGCTGAGGCAGCGTAGGCGAACCTCTCCCCCTACCCCCTCCCCTACGAGGGGAGGGGCCGCAGTCAGAGGATCCGCCTGATCTGGATACTTATCGCTTAATGATCGGATTTGAGGTGGGAACCGCATGCTGGTCTACGTCGTCGCGAGCTACCCGACGGTGCGCGCTGGACTGGCGACACTGGTCGGCGCGTTGCCGGGCTGGAGCGTCGCTGGGCAGAGCGCGCCTGAGAGCCTGACCGCGCTCCCCGGCGGCGATGCCAACCGTGGCACGGTTCTGCCGCAGCCGCCCGATGTTGTGCTGGCCGACCTCGACGACGAGACCGACGCGGCGATGGTCGATGGCTGGCTGGAGGCGTTGCGCCCCACCGCCGGGCTGGTGGCGCTTTCGGCGGAGGCCCAGGGACGGCGTGGCGAGCGCAATGCCAGTATCATGCTGCTCAACGAACTGGCGCATGTCGTGGGTGATCGTGGCCTGGCGTTTGGCGCGCTGCGGCGGGATGCGACGCCCGAAGAGATTGCCGCCGCCCTTGGCGCGGTGGCGGGTGGGCTATTGACGCTCGACCGGCGGTTCGCGCCGCTGCTGCTCCAGCCGACGATCACACTGGCGCCCGCGCCGGAACGGCTCACCGGGCCAGAAGAGCCGCTGACCGCGCGCGAGCTGGAGGTTCTGCAACTGCTGGCGGAGGGCCTGCCCAACAAGATCATCGCGACGCGGCTGCACATCACCGAACATACCGCCAAGTTCCACGTCTCCTCGATCCTGATGAAGCTGGGCGCGGCCAGCCGGACCGAGGCGGTGACGATGGCTGCTCGGCGCGGCCTGCTCATCCTGTAAGCGCGGATATCGTCCCAAAGATGACAGCAAATGACACAAGATGGCGGGAATGCTGTATCATAGTGTGCTGGCGGCAACATTCCCGCGATTGCGAACACCGCGCATGGCGGGCGCGGCAGCCCGTAGCGTGAACGCTACGGCGAATGGGCGTACGCTTCGATTCCGGAAATTCGCCGGGGCATTTATGCTCCGGCACGCCCACCCTGGCACGCTATTTGGAGGTCATTCTTGAACTTCATCAGGCCAGGGCTCATCCTGAAATGAGCATACCCGCTCGCCCTCAATAAGGGCGCTGAGCGACGGGGATTAGCCTGCCGCTGGTACACCCAAGACACAGCGCGCCATGTGATTCAGTGTCCGCCTGTGCCGTTTGTCTGTCTCGTACAAAATAGAGGAAATCTAGACTCGATGATATTCCCCTCGTCGCAGCGCTCCTCCTTTCACGGGCGCAGGCCATCGCCCAATGGCGAAGAAGATCGGCTGACACCGAAGAAAGTCTTCACCGCGCTCGCGAGTCTGCCGCGCGTGCTGCGGCTCGTCTGGCGCATCTCGCCCATCTTCACGGTGCTGCTGGGCGTGTTGTATATCCTGCAGGGCTTCCTGCCAGCCGCCACCGCGTTCATCGCGGGCACACTGGTCGACGCCGTCGTCCACGCGATCCAGTTTCGCGGCGCCAATGGCACGACCACCGTTGTCGTCTGGCTCGTCGTGGCGCAGTTCAGCATCCAGGGGCTTTCGAGCCTGCTCAGCACCCTCTCGAATATCACTCAGCAACTGCTTCAGGAGCGCGTCTCGCAGCAGGTGCAGCTGCTGGTGATGGAGAAAGCCAACACGCTTGACCTCTCCTTCTTCGAGGACGCGACATTCTACGATGCGCTGCAGCGGGCGCAGAGTGAGGCGGCGTCGCGGCCCACCAGCATGATCTCGCAGACCTTCGGCCTCGGCCAGACCATCGTGACACTGCTCTCGATGATCTTCGTGCTGACCCAGCTCGCCTGGTGGATGGCGCTGGTCGCGCTGATCGCACCGCTGCCCGCGTTCTTCGCCAGCATGCGCTATGGCTGGTGGGGCTATCAGATGATGCGGCGGCAGTCGCCGCTCCGGCGCGAGATGAGCTATTACAACAACCTGCTCACCACCGACACCTACAACAAAGAGATCAAGCTCTTCACGCTCGGCGATTTCTTCATCAGGCTCTATCGCACGCTCTCCAACCGCTATTATATCGAGGCGCGCAGCATTATCGTCCCGCGCTACCTCGCCGCGTTCTTCTGGGGACTGGGCAGCCTGGTGGTCAACGGTTTTATCTACCTCTACATCGCACTCCAGACCGTCGCTGGGCATATCACGCTGGGCAAACTGACGTTCTACAGCCAGGCGGCGCTCTCGGTTGGCAACAGCTTCCAGTCGCTGCTCAGTGGCATCTCCTCGACCTATGAGAACAACCTCTTCATCAATACGCTCTTCGAGTTCCTGGACTACCAGCCGCGCATCGTCAGCCCGCCCAGCGGCCTCAAGCCCGAAGGCGACGACCTGACCATCGAGTTCCGCGACGTCAGCTTCACCTATCCGGGACGCGAGAGCGCGGGCGCGGCGCTGCGTCATGTGAGCTTCCGCATCGAGCCGGGCGAGGCCATCGCGCTGGTGGGCCGCAACGGCGCGGGCAAGACCACCATCGTCAAGCTGCTGACGCGGCTCTACGATCCCGACGAGGGGCAGATTCTGGTCAACGGCCACGATGTCCGCGAGTACGATCTGGCGGCGCTACGCGACCGGATCGGCGTCATTTTCCAGGATTACGTCACCTACTGGCTGACGGCGTCGCGCAATATCGGCGTCGGCAATATCGCGGAGATAGACGACCAGGAGGGCGTGCGCGTGGCGGCGGGCAAAAGCGGCGCGAGCGCGGTGATCGATAAGCTGCCCGATGGCTACGAGACGATGCTGGGCAAGTGGTTCGACGCGGGCCAGCAGCTTTCCGGTGGCGAGTGGCAGAAGATTGCGCTGGCGCGCGCCTTTATGCGCGACGCGAGCCTGCTGATTCTGGACGAGCCGACCAGCTCGCTCGATCCTCAGGCCGAGTATGAGGTCTTCGCGCGCTTCCGCGAGTTGACGCAGGGGAAGTCGGCCATCTTCATCTCGCACCGCTTCAGCACGGTCAGATTAGCGAACCGCATCCTGGTGCTGGAGAACGGCGGCATCCGCGAGAGCGGCACCCACGAGGAGCTGCTGGCGCTGGAGGGCCGCTACGCCCAGCTGTTCTCGCTCCAGGCCGAGGCGTACCGGTGAGGGGAGTGATCTGGACGGCGAGCCAATGGCGTCACCTGTGGCTGTCGGCGTGTGACGGGGGATGTGGCGCACAGGGATCCCCAGCGGCTCCAGTTGTGGCCAAATCGTTCAGTTGTGGCCAATATCCCAGGGTGGCCATAACTGATGCTGTTGGCCACAACTGGCGCGACGCTCCTACAGTGGCGGTAGTTGCCATCGCCGTGGCCGTGGCCATGAGTAGTATGGGTCGGAACCGCACGAGAACGCGAATAGAACTGGAACCGGAACAGGAGCTTCTGATATGACAATGACTCTCGACCAGATGATTGCGGCGCGGCGTTGTCCGCGCTGTGGGCATGAGCATACCTTAGAAGCCCAGGACGTGGAGGAGACGCTTACAGTGGGGAGTACCGTGGTGCAGGTGTCTGTGCGCGCGGGCGTGTGTTCGTACTGTGGCGAGCGCGTCTTCGATCCAGTGGCGACGGGTACGATTGATGCCGTCATCCGCGCGGTGCGTGAGGGCGATACCTCCCATCTCGTCCCCGTGGGACAGGTCTATCGGGTGTCTGAGCCAGTCTGAGCCAGTCTGAGCCTGTATTTTGGCTTCTTCCGGCATCTCCTGGCAAGCCGTGATGAGCGTGTGACGGGGGATGTGGCGCACAGGGATCCCCAGCGGCGTCTGTTGTGGCCAATATCTCAGGTTGGCCACAACTGGAGCATCTCCGCTGGGGTGGCTGCCTGCGGAATGTGGACAGGTGGCGAGACCGCTGGCATCAAAGGAATCAACGGCGCCAAAGGCGATCACTCTCTGAGGATGATCGTCTTTGAGCGTATTGATCGCCTTTGATGGGCTGTCCTCTCCCCCGCGCTTGACCACCTCCCGCCCTGCCGCGCTCGGTGTGGTTCAATCCAGCAGCCACCATGCCCGGCCTGTGGACGAGCGCCGCCACCGCCAGCGCGCCAGCGGATACAGCGGCTACATTCGACATCGCCCTGCTCGATAGCGAGGAGGACGACGAGGGTGACGAGGAGGAAGAGGCCGGAGGCGACTAAATCCCACGCCACTAGCGCATATTCTGGTTCCCCCTCCCCAAAAAGGGAGGGGGAGAGAGCCACCACGCACGAAGACGATCATCCTCATCAAAGGCAATCATCCTCAGAGAGTGACTGCCTTCGGTAAACGTTGATCGCCTTTGGTGAAGATGAGCAATTATGGCCAACATCATCAGTTATGGCCAACCTGGGATATTGGCCACTACTGCGTGTGTTGGCCAAAACTGTGACAAAACCACCGTCAAAAGCCGACAATTGCCCTACTCGACGGTGACGGACTTCGCCAGGTTGCGCGGCTGATCGATGTCGCAGCCGCGGCGGGTGGCGACGTGATACGCCAGCACCTGTAGCGGGATGACCGCCAGCAGCGGCTCGAACGTTTCAGGAGCGACCGGAACCATCATGACATCGTTGGCATGACGGCTAATCTCCCGGTCGCCATCGGTGGCGACGGCGATGACCGGCGCGCCACGCGCCAGCACCTCCTCGACATTCGAGATTACCTTCTCATACGTGCGCCCCGCCGTCGCAATCGCGATCAGCGGCGTCTGTGGATCGAGCAGCGCGATAGGCCCGTGCTTCAACTCGCCCGCCGCGTACGCCTCGGCATGCACATACGAGAGTTCTTTGAGCTTGAGCGCGCCTTCCAGCGCAACGACGCAGGCAGGCCCGCGTCCGATAAACAGGACAACTCTGACTCGCCGCCAGCCGCGCGGCAATCGCTTCCAGCGGCCCCTCGGCGCCATCGGGCAGCACATACCGCGCGATGACATCCTCCATCTGGTCGGGAATCGCCTGGAGCGCCGCCAGCTCCGCCCGCAGCTCAACCTCGTGCAGCGCGCCGAAGCGCTGGCCGAGCCAGAGACCCGCCATGTACAGCACGGTGGTCGTCGTCACGAACGTCTTGGTCGCCGTGACGCTGATCTCCGGCCCCGCCTGAAGGTAGAGCACCGCATCGGCGACGCGGGTAATCGCGCTGCCGACGACGTTGGTGACGGCGACGATAGGCGCGCCGTGCTCCCGCGCCAGCCGTGTTGCGGCGAGTGTATCAGCCGTCTCGCCCGACTGCGCCACCGCGATCACCAGCGTATCCGGCCCGACAATCGGGTCGGCGTAACGATACTCCGAGGCGACGCATACCTCGACCGGCAGACGCGCCCAGCGCTCGATGGCGTACTTCGCCAGCAGCGCCGCATGCACCGAGCTACCGCAGCCCAGCAGCGTGATGCGCCGGATGCCATCCAGCGCGCCCGAGGCCGCCAGATGATCCAGCGCGTCTAGCTTCAGCGAGAGCTTGCCGCCGTCATCCAGCACGCGCCCAAGCAGCGCGCGCCGCAGCGATTGCGGCTGTTCGACGATTTCCTTGACGTAGAAGAAGCGATGGCCGCCCTTCTCCGCCGACTCGGGATCCCAGTCAACGTGCATGGGTTCGCGCGTGATTGGCTCGCCCGCCAGATTGGTGATGACGACCTCATGCTGGCCGACATCGGCGACCTCGCCTTCCTCCAGCACGATGATCTCGCGCGTGTGGCGCAGAATGGCGGGGATATCGGAGGCGATGAAGTTTTCATCCTCGCCTAGCCCGACAATCAACGGCCCATTCAGCCGCGCGCCCGCGATATGGCCCGGAAAGCGCCGCGAGACGACCGCGATGGCGTACGAGCCGGTAATGCGCGCCAGGGTATTGCGCACCGCCTCGCCGAGCGAGGTTGCCGCTGGCAGCAGGTCTTCGAGCAGGTGGGCCAATACCTCGGTATCAGTCTCCGAGCGGAAGACATGGCCGCGCGCGATCAGCTCGTCGCGTAGCTCGGCGTAGTTCTCGATGATGCCGTTATGCACCACCGTCACTTCGCCCGTGCAATCGCTATGGGGATGGGCGTTGTCGTCGTTGGGGCGTCCGTGGGTCGCCCAGCGGGTATGGCCGATGCCAACCGAGCCAGCTGGCTCAATGGTCGCGACGGCGCTCCGCAGATTTTCGAGCTTCCCGGCCGCTTTGCGTACGTTCAACTCGCCGGTCTCGGAGAGCACAGCGATGCCCGCCGAATCGTAGCCACGATACTCTAACCGACGAAGACCTTCTAGCAGAATAGGGGTTGCGTTCCTGGCTCCTGTGTATCCAACAATGCCGCACATGGAGGGCATAGTCCTTCCGCAAACCGCCACTGACCGCGTCTTATCCCGGCAGTCGCCCGCCGTATTTCCCCGCGATCTTGATTAGGGTGGTGGTGTCGCCCACCCTGGAGGCTCCCCGCTGACTGATCCGAACGGCCTCCACCTCGTCAACTGGAACCCCTCCTGCGTCCCAGCCCATGCGCTATTCATCCGCGCCAATAACACGGCAGACACATATCCGCCGCTCCCAGTGTAACATGACCGCGCCAGATTGCGCATGGTTATAGGACACACCCGCGCAAATCTGCGCTCTATCTATACCTTCGGTGTCATTTCCGACACGCCGCCGCTTCCAACATGTCTCCAATGTAATTGTGGCAAGCTCTCTCTACGTGTGTTTGTGAGAGATCAACGAACCGATTCCATAGAGATGTTTGAGATATATTCGAGGAGCGATAAACCATGCGAGAAACCCTGATGCGCCCGCGCGCCATTGCTGTGGGCCTTGCCGCCATCGCGGCGGTAGTGATCGTCGTCGCCATCGTCGCGTCGATCTATATCTTTGGCGCTGGTGGCGCGAAAACGAGCACCGCCAACGGGACAGTTACCGTGCCGACACTCGCGCCGACCGACGGCGCCACCCTTTTTACCATAGATGGTTCATCGTCGAAGGCTACGTTTACCATTGACGAAGTGCTCTTTGGCAAGCCAAACACCGTCGTCGGCGCGACCAACCAGGTCGCGGGCCAGCTTCTCATCAATGCGCAGGATCCGTCGAAGAGCCAGCTTGGCGAGATCAAGATTGATGTGAGCACGCTGGTCACCGATAACGACCTGCGCAACCGCACGCTTCAGGGGCGCATCCTGGAGACCGATACGCCCGCCAACCAGTATGCCACCTTCGTCGCCAAATCGATCACCGGCCTGCCAGCGAGCATCGCGGTGGGGCAGCAGGTCTCCTTCAAGATTACCGGCGACCTGATGATCCACCAGGTGACGAAGACGGTGACCTTCGATGCGAAGGTGACGGTGGTGAGCGACAAGCAGATTACCGGCACGGCCTCGACCACCGTGAAGTATAGCGACTTCGGCATCTCGATTCCCGATGTGCCATCCGTCAGCAGCGTTGGCGATTCCGTCAAGCTGGCGCTGGATTTCACGGCCAATGCGTCGTAAGGATGATGGGGTATGTGGGCGCGGTAGGAAATAATCGACCTTCGCGGCATGCTGTAGTTTTAGAAATAACCCCGTACAGCGTGCTGGGATGTGGCCTGCCGGAGCCTGCCAGCAAATAGGCCAGAGAGGCGGGAAATTCACCGTAGCGTTTACGCTACGGCCTGCCTCGCCCCACCATGACGCGCGGAGTTCGAGCGTTTCCGTAATCGTACGCTTGTCGGAGCCTAAAGGCCCCGGCGAATTTCCGCGCCCGACGCGTATGCTCTGCCTATTCACCGTAGCGTTTACGCTATGGCCTGCCTCGCCCCACCGCACTGCCCGTGTCCGTCGCACATGCTAAAACGCCATCATGCCGCGGCGAATCCCGCTCGTCGCGTATCCTTTCGCCATGTTGTGGCTACGCTTGCTTCAGCCTGATACCAATGGTGGCCAGGTTGGTGTAATATAGCGGCATGGGACGACGCATCCGCTGGAACCACATGTGGCGGTAGACGAACGCGCGCGGCGATGCATCGGTATGGATGGTCCCCAGTCTGAACGACGTGTGTGGCGCATCCGCTCGGTTCACGACGATGGCGGGCGCTCTCTCGTTTCACGGTCCGCTTGAGTAGACGGACCGAGGGGGCAGCATGAGCAGGCGACGTGGCAATTTCTACGCTACTCGAACTGGTATGGTTATCAATCCTAGCCGCGCCTATCCCAGAATTGCCGGAGTGGGTGTCGTGTTTCCGCCGTTTAACGTGGCGGCTTATGACGATCTCAAGACTGCGCTGGCGCATGGATCGGTTGATCCAGATACGAAACTGATGGTCTTTGAGGTGGGGCAGCAAACGCTGGCGCTCGTCCTAAAGCAGATGACCTATCATCATGTGGCGCAGGGGCAATTGAATGGACATGCCTGGGCCGCCTTCTTCTGTGTAAGCTGCAATATGGGAACTAGCGCGGCTCCGATAGTCAATGGGCAGGTTCATCGGTTTCGTGTTACAGGCATCTACAACAGCATGTCCATGATGAGCGATGATAAGACGCGGTCAGTGTGGGAGCATGTCACGGGTGAATGTATACGGGGACGGCTTCAGGGCGCGCAGTTGAACACTCGACCCGCACAGTATTTGACGGTAGCACAGCTCTTGGAATCTGCTCCAGACGCAAGAATTGCTATCTCGAAAGCGTCATGGCGCTCACGCCTTCTTGATGTTCTCCTTCTCCGACGCATGTTGGCCTCTACAGGCTACATGCCAGGCATTTTCCGACTTTCGATGACGCAAAGCGACAACCGCTTGCCAGAGTTGGAAATTGGCCTGGGGATCTGGATTGATGGGCATGCGCGCTTCTATCCAATGAACACCATAAGAGGCCAGAATAATGCGCTGACTGACACCCTCAATCAGCAGCGGATGGTTATCTATATCGACCCGACTTCGGGTGCGCCCGCGGCGCATCGCAGTACAGCGCAGATTCAGGGCTGGGATGGTGATACGCTGGCGCTGGACTCTGGGGAGCGCATTCGCAATGGGTATGTTCTCAATGCAGCCTCTGAAAAACATCCGCTTGACCGCCCCAACCAGCAGTTTACGCGCTGGTACGGCTTCTCCTATATGTTTCCAGCGTGCGAGGTATTTTCGAGAGATATCTGAAGATATCTGAGCATGCAATTCAACTAGCAGCAGGAGACTGGCAGGCAGCAGACGTTCTGGCCAATGTGAGTTCGACTCAGAACGAGACCGGTTGACACTCCCCCGGCTAAAGCACGGGGGATGCTCGGTTCGCCCCCGCAGGTAATCCCGCGAGTCCCCGAAGGGCCTGCCCGGCCCATTGGATGTTGCGCGCCGCGTTCTCATCGCGGTCTAAGACCAGGCCGCAGGACGTGCAGACGTGGGTGCGCACGCTCAGACTCTTGGGCACGCGCGCCCCACAGCCGCTACAGTCCTGGCTGGTGTACTGCGCAGGAACCGCGACCACCCGACGCCCGGCGCATGCTGCCTTGGCTTCGAGGATGGCACGGAATTGCGCCCAGCCGGCATCCCTGATGCTCTTGGCGAGGTGACGGTTCCGTACCATGTTGGCGACCCGCAAATCTTCGAGATAGATCGTGTCGTAGTCTCTGAGCAGCCTGAGCGCCGTCTTGTGGTGAAAGTCGGTGCGTTGCCGCTTGACCGTCTGATGCGCCCGCTGGAGGTGGCCCACCGCCTTGCGGCGGCGATGGCTGCCCTTCTTGCGCTTGGAAACGCGCCGCTGCGGCCTTGGCGAGCCTCTTCTCGCCCCGGCGATAGTGGCGCGGGTTCTCGACCGCCTCGCCATCCGCCGTGATGAGGAACACTTTCAAGCCGACATCAATGCCCGTCTCGCGTCCGGTGGGTGGGAGTGGCTGGGCTGGCACGTCGGCGCACGAGATGATGGCGTACCAGCCATCGGCTTCGTGGGAGATGGTGACGGTTTTGGGCGTGCCTTCGAGGGGGCGGCTCCAGCGGACGGCGATACGGCCAATCTTGGACAGCACAAGGCAGCCGTTCTCTGGTGATCCCTCCAGCCGCGCACCGTTGCCATACTGCTTGTAGGTGAAGGAGTGGTAGCGGTTGCGCCCTTGGAAGCGCGGGAAGCCAGGGGTCTTCCCTTCCTGCAGGCGGCGGAAGAATGCCTGATACGTCTTATCAAGCCGGGCGAGCACATCCTGCAAGACCTGGGAGTGGATGGCCGCATAGTCGGGGAATGCCGCTTTCAGGTCGGGCAACTCGCCTTGCTGCTGATAGCAGGTGAGCGTGACGCCACGCTGCGCATACACGAACTTGTGCTGCTCTAATGCCGTGTTGTAGAGCATGCGACAGCGCCATAAGGTCAGCTCCAACTGGCGCGCCTGTTCGGGCGTCGGTCGGAGTTTGTACTTGTAGGCTTTGCGAACGCTCTCATCACTCACGGCTAGCTCTCTGGCGAACTACTGGCGAACTACTGGCGGCTTTGCGCCTCAATGTAGCGTTGGATGATTTCGCTACTGACGTTTCCGGCGGTGCTGATGAAGTACGAGCGCGTCCAGAGCGAGGGCATCCGCTTCAGCGCGGGAAACTCTTCGCGGAGGAGTCGCGAGCTACGCCCTTTCATCAGACGCGGGATGTCGGTTGGCAGCGTGTAGGGGTTGGCGCGAAGGAACAGATGCACATGGTCAGGCTGAATCGCCAGCCGAATCACCTGCCAGTGACGCTCTTCAGCTACCTCATGGATAATCGTCGCCAGCCGATCATGGATCGGATCCGTTCAGGACTTTGCGCCGTCGCTTGGGACACCAAATGACGTGGTAGACCACCAAGTGGACGCTGTGATGTTCGTGTTGATAGTCCATGTTGACAGTAGACCACATGGCAACATGGTTAGCTAGGCGAGAGGGCCATTCATCCCCACTTGAAAGACGGGGGGCTTTCTGGCCCGTTTCTGTAATACCAATGCCTACACCTTGAGTGCCACCGGCTCGCGTATCCCGCAATACTATCTTCACGGTCGTGGGCGTTTGGCGCGTTGGGCGGCGGCAACCTGTTCATCGGGCGGCACGAATGTCGCCTGGAAGCGCGCGCGATAGTCCGGGAAAGTCCCTTCGAGCAGCGCCTGGCGCGCACCCTCCATCAGACGGATCAGGAAACGCAGGTTGTGGATGCTGGCGAGGCGGTAGTAGAGCAGCTCGCCACGGCTGTCGTCATCTTCGGCGCGGATGAGGTGGTGCAGGTAGCCCGCGCTGAACGTCCGGCAGGTGTAGCAGTCGCAGGTGGGGTCAATCGGCCCGGTCTCCTCGCGGAAGCGCGCCCCCCGCAGATTGACGCGCCCGGTTGGCGTGTAGAGTCCGCCAGTGCGTGCGGTGCGTGTGGGCAGCACGCAGTCGAACATGTCGATGCCGCGCGCGACGCCTTCGAGCAGGTCATCCGGCGAGCCAACCCCCAGCAGATGGCGCGGCTTGCCATCGGGTAGCTCGGGAACGGCGGCTTCGAGCATGCGCCACATCAGCGCTTTCGGCTCCCCCACAGAGAGGCCACCAATCGAGATGCCGTCGAAGGGCAGCGAGCCGATGAACCGGGCGCTCTCGGCGCGCAAGTCGGGATCCATGCCGCCCTGGGGGATGCCGAACAGCGCCTGATCGGGGCGTACTCTGGCGGCCAGTGCGCGCTCGGCCCAGCGGTGCGTGCGCTCAGTAGCGCGGCGTGTCTCATCGGGCGCCGCGCCATACGGCGGGCATTCATCCAGTGGCAGGATGATATCGGCGCCCAGCAGCGCCTCGATCTCCATCACGCGCTCCGGCGTCAGCGTCACCTCCGCGCCGTCCAGATGCGAGCGGAAGCGCACGCCGTCGTCGCTCACCTCGCGCAGCTTGCCCAGGCTGAAGACCTGAAAGCCACCGCTATCGGTCAGAATCGGGTGTGGCCAGCGCATGAAGCCGTGCAGCCCGCCGAAGCGCGCTACCAGTTCTGGCCCAGGGCGGAGCAGCAGGTGATAGGTATTGGAGAGGATGATGCTCGCGCCGATGGCCTCCAGATCGTCCGGCCCAACCGCCTTGACGGTGGCGTGCGTGCCGACCGGCATGAAAACCGGCGTGGGGATGTCGCCGTGCGGCGTATGGACGATGCCCGCGCGGGCGGCGGTCTTGGCGCAGCGCGCGGTAATCTCGAAGGAGAGCGCGGCGGATTCGAGTTGGAGGTCGGATGCATAAACGCGTTTATCCTGACATGAACATGATGGGCGAAAGCTGGGTCAGACCAATTCGGGCAACGTTGTTGTCGTGGGGAAGCGCACCGTGGCCTCACTTTAACTAATGGAGCATGAATGCTACGGCGAATGGGCCTGGCCATTAGCCGTAGCCTTTTACGCTACGGCCTGCCCCGTATACGACAATAACCAAAACAGATTTGGTATCAGTCATGCGTATCTATCGTATCAGCAGACAACTGCTCAGGGTGGAATACGGTGATCGTCTCACCCTCGCTGGTACAATCAATGATCGCTTTGACGCATGGCTCGCCCGCGACGTTCCGCTGGTCGTCCGCCAGCAGATGCGCAAAAATACGCGGCGCTGCCCGGTATGGCACGATGTGCGAGATGACCCTGGCATAATACCCCGGATCCATCCGCAGGAGCGCCATGGACTCCTGGAGATAGCTCGCGGAGCCTCCACTATGGCCGGTGAGCCAGACCTTCTTTCCGTCTCGCGTCGTGTATTGGTTCACTTCGTGTCCGAGCCCGCAGACGTTGGCGCTCCTGATCCCGTTCAAGTCCACGCCCGGAAGCTCAGGAATCGCTGCGGGCGCATCTGATCCCGCCGTCAGGTCGATAGCCCCTTCCGCGCGCACATAGCGCAGCGCCTGTTGGAGCACAGCGCGCGTGGCGGAACGCGGCGTGCACAGGTAGGCTGCGTCAACGCCGCGCCCGTCGGTTCGCTCCAGCAGCGCATCCGCCAGTTGGGGCGTGTTGAGCAGGGCGAATGAATCATCCACGATGCCGCGTTGCGCCGCCCAGTCCAGCCGCGCCTGCGATGTACCCACGAGGAATATGTGCGGGCATCCTTCGGCTCTGGCGAGGAGGGCATTGAGCAGCCCAATCGGCCCAGCGCCCACGATGGCCACGCTCTCAGGTCTACCCAGCTGCTGCATCAGGCGCTGCCCGTAGATGACCGTGGCGAATGGCTCGATGAGCGGGCCGCAGACCAGCGGGATTCCCGTCTCCAATGGGACGACCATACCGCGTTCCACGGACGGCTGTGGAATGAGGAGATACTGCTGAAAGAGACCTTCGGTGCTCACTCCGAGCGTATCGTTGGGATTGGCGGGGTTATTCGGAAAGAAGGTTACATACTGGCCGACGGTAAAATCGGTCACGCCGGGGCCAACCGCCACGACCTGCGCGACGCCCTCGTGGCCCAGGATGCGCGTGCCAATCGGTCGCGCCCCGCGCAGCATATCCAGGTCGGAGCCACAGATGCTGGCGCGTAAGGACGAGACCAGGATTTCCCCCGCCTGCGGGAGCTTCGTCGGCGCCCGCTCGACGAGCATCTGGCCGGACGCGGAAACGACTAGCGCCGCGTGAGTGGATCCCGGTTGCATCACGTCTCCTCATGTGTGTATGACTGACCATCGTCAAGCCAGTCCAGCCGTAGAGCGGCCACACAGCATACTATCATACCGATAGTTGAGCGGTTCGTGTGCGACGGTTACTGGGCGTGCGCGGCGTGCTCGCGCAGATAGTCGAGCACCTTGCGGTCGATGCGCGCGTCGGCGGGATTATGCAGCAGTCGCTCCTCCAGATTCTCGCGGCTGCCGAACTGCTCCAGCGCGGCGTAGGTCTCGCTGCCCCAGGCGCCGGTATGCGCGCCCTCGTAGTCGCCGGTGATGGTGAGCAGCCGCTGGAGTTCCGTGGCAAGCGTGGGGTCTATCGAGAGCATGTCTTCGGGGAGCGGTTTGAGGAAGAGCAATTCGTAGATATCGAGCAGGTGGGCGAGATCGTTGATAGGGTTGGTCGAGTCGTCCACGCGCAGATCGATCATGCGGTCGTTGAAGCCACCGTAGCCGCCATTCTCGCGCACCACCAACAGCGCCGCCGCCTGTTGGCCACGGCTATCGCCACCCGCCCGTTGTCCCGCGGCCAGCCCGGCGAGCATCCGCCGCCAGAGCGAGCCTTTCTCGTGCTGAAAGGTCTCGGCCATCGCGGTAATGGTCGCTTCGCCTACCAGGATATTGCCCTGCGCCGCGAAGTTCGGGCCAGCGATGCCGCCTGCCCACGGGTGACATTCATGACCGGTCCACGTGGCCGAATGGCCCTGAGCATCCACAATGCCCGCCTGACGATGCTCGGCCTGGCTATCTTCCTGGATCAGGGCGTCGAGCGCCTCTTTTGGCGATTTGCCAGCCGCTAGCAGATCCAGTCCGCGCGGACCGTAGCTGGTATTCGCCCAGGCTTGAGCCGCGACGGCTCCGACCCCTGCCCGCGCCCAGGGTACCACCGCGCCAACCGCCAGAAACTTTGAGGCGACGGCAACCCCCAGGTCGCCAGTATGGGGATCGCAGGCTACCAGCGAGAACGTCGTGACCGGAAGATCGTTGCGCAGAGCCATGTTGAAGCCTCCCCTCGCAATGCCACATTCGCCACCGTGGCAGACAGTCCTTTGCGATCAGCACAGGTGTTCAACGTAACGCTCGGTGTAACGCATCGGTGCGCCATCGAGCGCGCCCAGGGTATCTAGCGCAAGTGTCGTAGCCACCAGCGCGGCAGTCTCGGCGCGCAAGATGCGTGTTCCCAGCGTCACGAGCAGCGCGCCATGGCGCCTTGCCAGCGCCGCCTCACCCGCTGAGAAGCCGCCCGCTGGCCCAATAAACAGGTGTACCTCCGCGACGGATAGCAATCCCCCCGCCGCGGCAATCGCCTCCGCAAGCGTCGCTCGCAGCGGAGCCGTCTCAGCGTCTTCCCACGGAAACAACGCGATGCTCTTTGGTGGCAGCTGCGCCAGCGCGTGCATCAGCGGGCGTGGCGTACCCAGAATGGGCAGGCGGTCGCCTCCGCACTGCTCCACCGCCTCCGCCAGAATACGCTGCCAGCGCCGCTGTCGGGCCTCTCCCATCATCTCGGCCGCCGCCACCGCGCGCTCGGTGAGCAGAGGCTGGATGGCCGCGACGCCCAACTCGGTCGCCTTCTGCAAGACCCACTCGAACTGCGCCGGTTTGAGCATCCCCTGGCAGAGTACCACCCGGCAGGGAAACTCAGCCTGCTGTGTGAGCTTCGTACCCAGGCGGACCACGACGCGCCGCCGCTCCAGCGTCAACACCTCGGCGGGGTAGGCGCCTCCGCGCCCATCGAGTAGCTGAATGACGGCGCCCGGTGTCGCGCGCAGCACATCGCGCACCTGATGGGCGACATCTGGCGGCAGGTCAAGCTCGGCATGCTCCGCGAGCGCCATATCCGGCAGCACAAAGCGCCCCGCTGGCATCTCGTTACTCCTACTCCCCGCCTTCTCCCGCATCCGCCGGACGGGTACCGACCAACGTGACCCAGTCGCCTTCGACCATCTCGTGAATATCACGCAGGCCCGCCGCCCGTAGCGGCTCTTCAGCCTCAGTGCGGCGCTCGGCGATGATGCCGCTGGCGATCAACGTTCCACCGGGGCGAACCGCGCGCACCAGCGATGGCGCGAGCTGCGCGATCACGCGGGCAATGATGTTGGCGACTACTACATCGAAGACGCCGATTTCCTCGCCAAGTGTGTCAAGACCCTCAGGCAATGGCATGAATGGCTCGCCGTCCGCGCCTTCCAGCGTGGCCATGCGCACCTCCATGACGTCAGAAACGCCGTTGATCGCCGCGTTTTCGCGCGCCGCCGCCACCGCGACCCCGCTGACATCCAGCGCCAGCACGCGCGTCGCGCCCAGCTTGATCGCGGCGGTCGCCAGAATGCCCGACCCCGTGCCGACATCCAGCACGGCGTTACCCGCTTGAATGCTCTCTTCGAGCGCGATCACACAGTTGCGCGTCGTGGGGTGAAGCCCCGTCCCGAAGGCCATGCCAGGATCAAGCTCGACGACGACCTCGTTCTCACGTGGCGAGTACTCGCGCCAGGACGGCTTGATGACCGTGCGGCGTCCCAGATGGAGGACATGGTAGTACTCCTTCCAGGCGTTCGCCCAGTCTTCCTCGGCAATGCGGCGCGTCTCTAATTCTCCGATGCTGCCGGAGAGCACCTGGCCCAGATGCCACACGCCTTCTTCGATGCGCCGCTTCGACTCAGCGCCATCGGCGTCGTCGGGCACGTACGCGCGGACAGTCACATGCGCGCCGGGGACCGGGACGTGCACCTGACCGTCGTCGAGCAACTGGTATGGCTGGTCAATGGCGACGCCACCGCTGACATAGCGGCTCATCAACTCACTGATCGCCTCGACGGCTTCCGGGGCTGCGCGCACACTCAATTCGAGCCAGAAGGCTGAAGACATGGCATAGTTCCTCATAGCGACAAACATCGGCATCAAATGACCTGGCAGCGACTCCGCGCGTGTCAGCGTTGAGACTAGCGCTCAGGCCGCTGCATTGTCGCCTACGCGGACATTCTTCGTCAACCAGTGGCGCACAAATTGCACGAGTGCGCTGGTTGGTTCGCTGCTGGCTGTGTTGCCTATAGCGAACGCATCGGGCTACAGTGTGTCAGGAAATCTCTGAGGAGCGCGGAGCGGCCCGGACGGGTTTGCGCATAGTGCGCATAGATGGCTGAGAGAGTGAGCGTCACACATGACAACATCACAGCATTCAGCGCGCGAGCAAGGCCTTGCGCAGTTGCGCACTGGCCAGACTGCCCTGGCCGAGGGACGGCTGGAGCGCGCGGTCGATGCGCTGGTGGAGGCGGAGTCGATCTTTCGGCAGCTTGACGACCAGGAGCATCTTGCCGATAGCCGTATGGCGCTGGCCGAGGCGCAACGCCAGCACGGCGCCATCGATCAGTCGGCGAATAGCTACGCGCAGGCCATCGAACTCTACCGCGAGGCCAACCTCCCCGCGCGCGAGGCCAGCGCGTCCCTGGCGCTGGGGCATATCGACCGCCAGCGCGGGCGGCTAGAAAGCGCCTGGCAGCATTATTATCTGGCGCTGCGCCTCTTCGAGAAGACGGAGAATGCTAGCGGACAGGCCAGCGCATCGCTGGCGCTGGGGCATGTGGAACGGCTGCGCGGACGCGATGAGAAGGCGGCGGACTACTACACCACGGCGCGGACCCTGGCGACGCAGGCCCATGATACGCTGATCGAAGCCGACGCGGCGCGCGGGCAGGGCGATATGCTCACCAGCCAGTCGCGCTATGTGGAGGCGCGCGAGGCGTTTCGGCGGGCGCGCGAATTGTATCGCCGGCTGAACGACCAGTTCGGCGAGGTAGATACATTTGTCGGAGAGGGGCGGCTGGCGCTGGAGACCGCCGATCTGGATGAGGCGGATAACGACTTTGGCGAGGCGATAGCGCTCTCGGAGCCGATAGAGTATCCGCTCGGCGTGGCCGACGGCATTCTCGGTCTGGGCGAGGTGGCGCTACATCGCAACCGGCTCGATCAGGCGCTAGCGAGCGGCCTGCGCGCCGAGGAAGACTATCGCGTCGCGGGCAGTTCGCTGGGGCAGGCGGAGGCCAATCGGCTGCTGGGCGAGGTAAATCTGTTGCGCGGCCAGCTCGCGCAGTCCATCGCCGTCTTCGACCGCGCGATCCGCGCCCTGCGTACCCTGAAGGCGCAGCTTCCCTATGCGCGCGCGACACTTAGCGTGGCAGAGGCGCACCGCCGCAAAGGGACACCGCGCAAGGCCGAAGACCTCTTTACTGAGGCGCGTGACCTTGCCCGCGAGACGGGCCATGTTGTCCTTGAGGCGCGCGCATCCCTGGGGCTGGGCCAGATCGCACGCCATCGTGGCCTCTCAGCCACCGCCGCGCCCCTGCTGATGGAATCGGCCCGCCGTCTGGAAGAGGCTCATCGCGCCACTCTGGCGTCCCTGGCGCTCGGTGAACGCGCGCAGCTGGCGTTGACACAGGGAAAGCTCGACGAGGCGCAGCAGGTGGCGGAGCAGGCGATTTCGCTCGCCCACCAGTCCGATGCGTCCGCGCGCGAGGTTGGCCCAGAGTCGGCGGCGTTGTGTGCCGCGTGCATGGTAGCGCTCGCACGCGGCCAACTGGCTGAGGCGCGCGCCTTCGCCGAGCAAGCCACCGCGCACGCCCAGCGCGAATCCGACGAGATCTGGCGGGCCGAGGCGGCGCTCGCAACTGGTGAGGTGGAGCTGGCCGCCGATAATTTGCAGGCGGCGGTCACGGCATTCAATCAGGCGCTGGCGCTGGCGAAGGAGCATGAGGCGCAGGTGACCGAGGGGCTGGCGCAGGTGGGGCTGGCGCGTGTGCTGCTACGGCGCGAGCTGTATGCCGAGGCCGCCAATGGCCATCAGGAGATGCTGTTCCGCTTCCGGGTGGCTGATGAACCCGAGGCGCAGGCGCTGGTTCACCTGGGGCTGGGCGAGGCGCGTCGCCAGCTTGGCGACACCGAGGCCGCGCGGCAAGCCTTCACCGAGGCGCTACGGCTCTATCAGGAATGCGACGATCCGCTGGGACAGTCCGATGCCTTGCGCGGGCTGGCGAATGCGCTGGTCGAGCAGGGTAATGCGGAGGCGCGCGAGCGGTTTGCGCAGGCGAATGCGCTGGTCGAGCGGGTGGGCGACGCCATGGCCGATGAGTCCGGGCGCACGGGCTTCTTCGATACACGCGCGGCGCTCTATGCCGATGCCATCGCCGACGCCGCGCAGACGCACGATGCGGAGCGTGTTGGCGCGCTCGTCGAGGACTATCGCATGCGCGCGGGCAAGAGCGGGCGACTGGCGCTGGCGCAACGCCTCCAGGAGTTCGAGCACGTCATCCCCGTGCGAAGCGCCGACCTGACGCCAGAGGAGGCGGCGCACAACAAGACGGTGGCGCGCATCCTGGCCGACGCGCGCCGGTCGCTCAAACGCTGATTTGGCGAGCGCTGGCAGCGGTGATCCATAGCCATGAATGCAGCCGCGCTGGCGGTTAAAACCGCGCCTGAAGGGTCTGCGGCCACGAAACCCGCCCTTCGGGCCGCTGCCGCTCCGCGCGGCTGCCCTGCGCGGGTTTCATAGAGTCGTCCGCCTACTGTGCGCACGGTGGGCTAGCTGTCTGGAGCCTGCGCAGGCAGGCTTTGTGGCGGAGCGTTAGCGAGGCCCTTCAGGCGCGGTTTTAACCGCCAGCCACCGTGGCGTGCCCCTTGTAAATTCTAAAACTGCATTAAAGCCGGGACTGCTCCACTAGCAACTGGGGCGGTCAGTCGTGGCAGCCGCAGCCGCTCCCGCCACAGGCGCAACTCCCGCCAACATCGCTCTCTGACTCGCCGTAGTCATCATCACCATAGTCGCCGAAGGCATCACCCGCGGCGACGGCGCGAGGCCGCGCAAACACCGAGAGCAGCTTGCGCACGCGCCCACCATGGCAGCGCGCGCAGACGATGTCGTCCGCCTCGGACGCATCGTAACTGACCAGCAATTCAAATTTGCTCTGACAATCTGAGCAGTAATATTCGTATAGCGGCACCCTGATCTCCCCTCGTGTATGGCACAAACCTGTCCTCAGATTATGAAACATCCATCGCGATAAGACAATGAGTGACTCCGGGCGTCTCTATCCGTTGACACCAGTAAACCAGGCTGCGTGGATGACCGTCTTTCCTAGCCGCTCGTGTGCTTGCCCTGATACTGGCACTCTTACAAGCGGCTGGCCCACGCATGCGGTATGCCCACGATAACATAGATACCAGGCAGCAGACACCAGGCAATAGACGACAAAGGAGTAATCGCCCCGGATAGGGTACTGTGGAGGGAACATGCATGACATATAGTCACGAAGTTCAGGGGCTATTCCAGTTACTACTGGCAGACACATGGCTGAAAAAGAGCGAAGTGGCGCAGCGGCGTCTGGCGCATCTGTCATTCATACGTGACGCGCTAGAACAGGAGGTCGCTCTGGCGATCCAGCGTGGCGCCAGGCACGACGCTCGCATCTTTGCCGCGCATATCTCCCTCCTCGATGATATCCAGCGCATTGGGCTGGCAGCCGTCCAGGCGGAGATTGTACGCACAACATGCTGCCGCGACTATCCTGGTAGCTGATAGCGATGGACCACGACACGCACGGGTTTGTCCTCGGTGGGCCAGATGCGCTCGTAGTCCGTGGACTCGTCGCGCCAGCCGCGCGCAGCCGCCGCCTGGACGAACGCCCGTGAGATACGCCGTCCCGGCTCCGCCAGCCAGAACGTGCCGCCGGGAGTGATGAGCCGTGGCACGAGATCGAGCAGTGGCTCCAGATCGTCCTGCTCGTAGAGAATGTCGGCGGCCAGCAGCGCATCATACGGCGCGCGCGCCACACATGCCGCCCTGCCCGCTGGCGTTCGCCAGTTGAGGAGCAGCGTGCGCGGCTGTCGCCCGGCGTTGCGCAGGGAGTTGTAGCGGCAGAAGAGCAGTGTTTCGGCAAAGCAGTCGGCCACCCAGAGTGAGGCGTCACCGACGAGCGCTGCAATCGCTGTCGTGCCCAGACCGCAGCCCAGTTCCAGCGTGCGTCTGCCGCGTAACGCATCGGGATGCGCCAGTAATGTCTCGGCCAGCGCCAGTCCGCTGGGCCAGACGAGCGCCCAATACGGCAGGAGGCCGCCGCTGGTGGCGGTCTGCCGCGCGATGACCGCCGCGTCCACCGCGTCCACCGCGTCCTCAGGCGTATCACCTGTCTCGGTACGCTGGCCTAGCAGGATGCCACGGGTGGCAAGCTGGAGAGCCGCCAGCTGATCGAGCGGGGCATCGGGGTCGGCGGGCATCGCCAGCATCCATCGCCGCGACTCGCCCGCCATATCGAGGGGTATCTCACAGACGGCAAACAGGCGCTCCATGCGCTGCCGCAGCCGTTGCAGGGTGATGAAGTCTGGAGTGTTCATCGGTGGCGCCGCTACGATTGCGCGGACTGGCCGGAGATCGCCGGGAGGGGCGCCGTGTCACCTGAGGGAATGACGCTTTCTGGCAGTGTGAACGCGAAGACGCTGCCATGCCCTGGCACACTCGCCTGAAGCCAGACATCACCGCCCATCGCGCGAACTATCTGGCGGCAGATATAGAGTCCCAGGCCAGTGCCGCGAATCTGGCTGATCTTGGCTGATTCCAGCCGCGAGAAGCGCCCAAAGAGATGGCTGCGTTCAGTGGTGGGAATACCCATACCCTCATCGCTGACGGTAATGACATGGTAGGGCGCCTGGGTTGTGGCGGCAATGACCGCTGGCGCTGGCGCTATCGGATCGTCATCCGGGTCTTCGTAGCTGGATGCCGGGTCGTGGTTGGAGAATGGCAACACCATCGTCGGTCTTTCCTCGATGGAGCCGCTTATGGAGCCACTTATGGAGGCGCTTGGGGAACTGCTGCTTGCCGACTCGAAACGGGCTGGCGCGCAACGTACGAGGATACGTCCGCCCTGCGGGCTGTATTTAATCGCATTGCCCACCAGGTTGTCGAGCACCTCTTTGAGCCGACCCAGATCAGCCTGGATGTAGGCATGCGGCGGGATTTCCGCCAGCAGTTCATGGCTGCCGCCCTGCGCCTGCTCTAGCTCGCGGAAGAATCGCAGCACCTCATCGACGACGGGCGCCAGCCGTACCGGGCTGGTATGTAGCTCCATCTGCCCGGTATCGAGGCGCGCCGTCTGGAGCAGCCGCTCGGCAATCGCCGCCAGTTCTTCGGCTGAGGTTGCCGCCTTGTTGAGAAAATCCAGCGCCATCGGGTCATCGCGCGAGCCAGCATAGTCCAGCAGCAGGTCGAGGAACCCCTGCACGCCAGTGAGCGGAGTGCGTAGCTCGTGCGAGGCGGTGGCGATGAAATCGTCTTTCATGCGGTCGAGATCGCGCTGCTTGCGGAAGGCATGCTCCAGTTCCACGTAGGTGCGCGCGTTCTCGATAGTCTGCGATGCCTGCGCGGCAAAGAGATCCAGCAGCCACAGGTCATCATCGGTGAAGGAGCGGCGCTCGGCGTCGTCGAGCACATCCAGCACGCCGACAATCTGACCGTGGGCAATCAGCGGCACGGCGATGACCGCGCGGAAATCCTCATCACCGTAGATCGAGGCGCGATAGGGATAGACGCGGTAGTCGTCCACGATGGTCCCCTGGCCCGTGCGCGCCACCTGCCCCGCGATGCCCTCGCCGACGCGGATGCGCTGACCGGTGTAGTCGCCGCGCAGCCCCTGGTGGACGATCACTTCGAGTTCGTTGCGCCGCACGTCGCGGACATAGACCGTGCCCGCGCGGCCATTGAGCAATAGCACCGACCGCCGCAAGATATCGGCAAGTAGCTCGCGTGGGTCGGCGCCGAGCTGCCCGGAGACCGCCAGCGAGGTGGCATGTAGCGTCATCATCTGGCCGATGCGCACCTGGGCTTCTTCCGCTGAGTCCAGCGCGCGCTGGCGGGCGATCACCTGGCGGGTGACATCAACTGCCGCCAGCAAGACACCGCCTGACCGCGCCGAGACGCCGGGCAGCGGCGAGGTGGTGACATTCCAGTAGGTGATATCGCCGCCGAGCGCAATCGGCAGTTCAATCATCGCCTGCGACTCGCCACTGGCATAGACAGCATCTAGCCCCAGCCCAGCCGACAATGTTTCGGCGCTGTCTGGGACGAGGTCACGGAGCCGGGAACTGGTGAGCCTCATCCCCGCGTCCAGCCCAAGCAGCACGGCGAAGGTGGGGTTCGCCAGCGCCACCCGATGCTCGCGTCCAGTCAGCACTGCCATGGCGACAGGCGCATAGCGCACCACCGTCTGCGAGAGCGCCTCCTGGCTGCGCGAGTAGGTGAGCAGGCGGTCACGGTCGGCGGACTGCGCGATCAGGTCGGCGAGTTCTTCGAGGGCGGCGAGTTGGCGCGCCACCAAATGCGTACCGGTCGCCAGCGCCAGCACGCCAAGGAACTGCCCGCGCGCCTTGAGTGGATAGGCTGCCAGGGTACCCAGCGGCACAGGCAATAGGGTCGCGCCTGGGATGGAGCAGAAGGCGCTCGGCATCAGCGCCCGCCAGGCGATGGCGTGTTCATGCTCCAGCGCGTTGTAGTGGACGATGGGCAGGCGTGAGGCGGCGACGGCATCCAGCAGGGGATCGGGGTGGCCCGGCCAGCGTGGCATGCTGCTACTGCTCCCAACGCTGATATCCGGGGCCGGAAGCTCACCTGGCGCGTTCGATTCCACCTGAAGCGCCGCGACGCCGCTCTCGGTAACTCCACGCACGGCTGCTCGCGTCGCCGCCCGCAGCCGGAGTGATGGCTCCAGTTCAAGGCCTCCGACGCGCTCGTGGCCCGGCGACCAGGGCGCGGCCTCGGCGATCCAGATTTGCACGACGGCGGGCGCTAATGTCGAGGCAAGCTCCTCCACGACTGCATGGGTTGCGTCGTCTAGGGCAGCGTTGAAGAGGGCGTTGCGTGCTGCGGGAAGCAGCGCCGCCAGCGGATCAGCCAGCAGATGGACGCCGCCATGTTCGGCGATCAGTCGGGCACGCTCGGCCAGCCGCAGTACTCCCGGCTCGCGCCCACGACTGCGAAGGCCACCACGGCGCCCGCGCGTAACGGCGGGCCGATGGGTCGGTGCTCGCGTGGCCGAGGAGATAGGCGTGGCCGGCGAAGGTGTTGCTGGCGCCTCCGCCTGAGTAGCGGCGATGGGCGCAGCCTTGCCGCGTGGAGATTGGCCTCGCGTCGCGTTCTCGTTTGCCTTGCGGGGGCGTCCCTTGCGGCCTGAGCCTGGGGGAGCGGGTTGCGTATCCGGGGTGGCGTCCATCGCTGTATTGTCGTTGCCCATCGCCACTCCCATCTCTTCATCGCTCCACGTCGCGGCTCAGATTCAGAAAATCGCCGGATTGAAGCCACTTTCTGGCAGTATAATCAGCCTTGTGCGCAAAGGTCAACGCACCTACCCGCTTGTCGCCTGCGTTTGCCCACCTTTTGCCCACCTTTTGCCCATCGTGAGCGCCCGGCGTGTGCCCGTGCGGAGTAGCCGCGCACCATCGCTCGGTGATATCCTATCACGGGACCACCGGACTCTACAGGGCAGATATGGTCATCTGCGCACTTATTCTCTAGACGATTGGCAGAGAAGCGACGGAACGGATCAAGACAGGGGGCATGATCTATGGCAGATACAGTGGCTGATCGCGCGGCGCAGGGCAGAAAAGCGAAGAAGCATGCGCCGACGCTGCCGCCTTTTACCGATCTCTATACTATCGACGCGCTGCTCACGGAAGAGGAGCGCATGGTGCGTGACACCGTCCGCGAGTTTGTCCGCGAGCGCGTTCTGCCGATCATCGGTGACCACTTCGAGGCAGGGACGTTCCCGCATGATCTGATCCCGGAGGTCGCGCAACTGGGTCTGCTGGGCATGCACCTGGAGGGCTACGGCTGCGCCGGGATGAGTGCTGTCAGCTATGGGCTGGCCTGCCAGGAGCTTGAGGCAGGTGATAGCGGCCTGCGCTCATTTGTCTCGGTGCAGGGGTCGCTGGTAATGTACCCGATTCATGCGTTCGGCTCGGAGGAGCAGACGTCAGAAGTATCTGCCGAAGATGGCGAAAGGCGAGCTGATTGGCTGTTTTGGCCTGACCGAGCCGGACTTTGGCAGCAATCCCTCAGGAATGCGCACCACCGCGCGCAAGGACGGCGACTCGTATATCCTCAACGGCGCCAAGATGTGGATCACCAACGGTGGCTTCGCTGATCTGGCCGTTGTCTGGGCCAAACTGGATGGCGAGATTCGCGGTTTCATCGTCGAGAAAGGCACGCCTGGATTCACCACCAGCGATATTCATCACAAGCTGTCACTGCGTGCCAGCGTTACCTCTGAGCTGCACTTCGAGGAGTGCCGCATTCCCGCGGAGAATATGCTGCCTGGCGTCAAGGGATTGCGCGGCCCGCTCTCCTGTCTGGATGAGGCGCGCTTCGGCATCGCCTGGGGAGTGAATGGCGCGGCGCGCGCCTGCTTCGAGGCGGCGGTGGAGTACGCAAAAACACGCGAGGCGTTCGACCGCCCCATTGGCGGCTTCCAGCTTATCCAGGCGAAGCTGGCCGCGATGGCGACGGAACTCATCAAGGCGCAGTTGTTGGCACTGCAGCTGGGGCGGCTCAAGGATCAGGGACAGGTCCATCCCGTGCAGGTCTCCATCGCCAAGCGTAACAACTGCCGCGAAGCGCTCAAGACGGCGCGTGAGGCGCGCGGTGTGCTCGGCGCGAGCGGCATCACGCTGGAGTATCCGGTCAGCCGCCACATGAACAACCTCGAATCGGTCTTCACCTATGAAGGCACCGACGAAATCCACACGCTCATCATCGGCCAGGCGATCACCGGGCTGAGCGCCTTCAACTAAGCGAATCGTCACACGACGGCCCTCCTTCCCATAATGGAAGCGAGGGCTGTTTTGTGTGTCTGTATACGTGATGTTCGGCTAGCTCAACATCTTACTTATGGCATGCAATGCTTGACGACGACAAGCGGGCCATGATATACTGATAGCTCCGTCACTGCCAGGTGGTCGGGAGTTCCATTTACAACTGAATACCGTCTCGGCTGTGTCGGAATGAGCGCGGTTGTCTCATAGCAGAGAGGTGGTTATCACTATTCGCTCAAAACCCTCCCCTACGAAAGCCGCTCTTTATGACCTCTCGCAGCATGCGCAACAACGCATCGCGCGGCGCAACCTCAGTGTTGAGGATCTGGAGTATGTTCTCCAACATGGCCATAGACTGCGTGTGACAGGCGTCCGAATCTATCACCTCCGCAGGCGAGATGTCCCTTACGCTGATCAACGCATCAGCCGGGTATCTCAACTGGAGGGGACGACGATCCTGGTCAGCCACGACAACACCGTCATCACCGCGTATCGTAATCGCGCATGCCTCCACAGAGAGCTGCAGAAAACGAAGTGGCGGCGGTAGTCCAAACACTGAAATGGAGCACATGTGGCCCTCCTTCCCAAATGTGGAAGCGAGGGCTATTTTTCTTGTTTGTCGCGCTAGCCCAGGCCAGCCTCGCGTCCACGGATGATGGCCTGGGCGCGGTCGGCCACCTGGAGCTTGCTAAAGATATTGGACACGTGGTTGCGCACGGTTTTGGGGCTGAGCACCAGGCGGCTGGCAATATCGCTGTTGTTGGCGCCTTGCGCGATAAGATCGAGTATCTCGCGCTCGCGGTCGCTCAACTCCGGAAATGTCTGTGCTGGGATGGCGGGCCTGGGTGTGGCGAAAAAGTTCATGAGCCGCATAGCGATTGCCGGGCTGAAGATCGCTTCGCCGCTGCCCACCGCGCGGATCGCCCGCAGCATATCGCTGGCGTTGGCTCCCTTGACAATGTAGCCTCGCGCACCCGCGCGCATCGCTGTGAAGACCGAATAATCATCATCGAACATCGTGACGATAAGCACGCGGATGTGGGGGCTGGCGAAGAGTATCTGTCGGGTGGCTTCGATGCCACCGATTCCTGGCATCTGAAGGTCCATGAGCACCACGTCTGGTTGCAATGCGGCCGCCTCGGCGATAGCCTCTTCCCCCGTCGCGGCCTCGCCCGCAATCTCGAAGTCGGGGACCGAGGCCAGCAGCGCTCGTATGCCATCGCGGAAGATCGGATGATCGTCGGCGATGAGGACGCGCAGGGAGTCCTCGTGTTGTCTATCCACCGGTTACTCCTTCGCAAGTGGTAGCACTGTTACAATGCGCGTGCCACGACCTGGGTCTGATATGATGGCGCACGTCCCGCCAAGCTCCTCCGCACGCTCGCGCATCGAGACCAGGCCAACGCCTACCTGCCGCTCGTTTGCCAGTCCAACGCCATCGTCGGATATCTCCATACGTAGCGCGTTATCCAGTGCAAGAGTGATATGACATGTGTGCGCCTCCGCGTGCCGGACGATGTTGGCCAATGCCTCACACGCGATACGATAGGCGGCCACCTCCACCGCAGCGGGCAAGGGCTGGAAGTTGGTCGGCGCATCAATCGTAACGATGAGGCGCGTCGCTGGCCTGTCGCCGTCCGCGCTGCTCACCGGCATCTGGTACTGCGCGGCCTGGGCGCGTAACGCCGCCACCAGACCAAGCTCATCCAGCGCGGGCGGGCGTAGCGCGTAGACTAATCGACGAATGTCGGCCATGGCCGACTCGATCTCCCGCCCGAGTTCGCCAAGTAGTTGCGCGGCAACGGGGGGATCGCTGGTCAACATATTGCGAATGGCGCCGACCTTCAGCGTCATCCCCGCAAGCGTAGGACCGATGCCGTCGTGCAGGTCGCGTCGAAGGCGACGGCGTTCCTCCTCGCGCGCCGTGACCAGCCTGGCGCGTGACTGTTGCAGATCAGCGGTCAGGCGTGTGGCATGCACCGCGATACCTGCCTGATGGGCGATATCTTCCAGCAGGTGCTTGTCAGCCTCGGTGAACAGCTCGTCGGGCGCGCGCGGCGAGACACGCAGTTGTCCAACGGTTTCGCTCTGATAGACCAGCGGGAAGACGACAGGAACACCGATGGGCATACCATACTCGACGCTCGACGTGAACTGATCGCCTTTTTTGATGGCTATAGCGGCTGAAGGAAGCTTGAGCGCTTGAGCCACCGTCTCGACAATCGTTGGCAACACCGCCTCTGGCGCAAGCGTCGTCTCCAGCCGCCGCCCCAGACGCGAGAGAACGGCATAGGGATTGTCGCGCTCGCCAAACATTATGCGATCAACGAGACGCTGGAGCCAGAACCGCAGGGGCTGAAATAGCACGGCGACCACACCAGCCGCCACGAGCGAGATGAGCAAGTTGCCCTGCGCATGAAAGAGCATACCAAGCAGGCCGACGATCAGGATGTAGATGCCAGCGATGAGACCGCTGAGGCCGCCATAGACCAGCGTGCGGTTGAGAAGTGTGTCGATGTCGAAGAGATGATCGTGGAGAATGGCGATAGCTATCGCCACTGGCAATGGCAGGACGAGCAATCCCAATGCGTTGGTACTTATTAATGGATGACCCAGGACAACCCCTGGGAGTTCCCAGAAGAGCAGCCCGGCGAGGCCGCTGACCAGACCACCAAAGACTACCCAGCGGATTTTTCTGCGTGATTCCGCGTCTCGGTTGCTCCGGTAGCTCCAGATAATCGCGGTGGTGATGGCGGCTACCAGCACGATCACGAGAATGTTCTCGGCCGCATTCGCCTGCCCAATCCACAAGAGCACCTTCGATGTCGTGAGGTACGTGGCCGACAAGTAGAATGCGTCGAGGATAAAGGGTGTCAGGTAGAGCGCCCAAATCCACCAGTGGCGCTGCTTCAGGAACGCAAAACGTCTTGGGTATATCAGGATGAAGTGCAATGATGCGATGTAAAAGAGAAGAAAGTCGACAGATGTCGTTGCCTTATAGAGCCAGAATCCGATCCCGCCAACCAGGTCGCTGAGTTGCATGCCAAATGTCCACGTCGTCGCGCCGAGAATGCCCGCCGCCGCAATGAGCAGCGCTAGCGCGGCTGGCTCTCCGGGTCGGCGCAGCACGATGTACAGGGCGATCAATACGAATACTAGCGCGAAGATGATGGTGCTCCAACCCTCCCGCCAGACACCATCGAGCGGGTAGGAAGCAAGGGTAACGGGGACATCCATGGTGACGCCACTTCGCTCGACGGTATAAGTGACTACCTGCCCGAATCGCCAATCCGGTCGGCTGGCTGAAGGATTGACGAGCGCATATGCCCAGGATTCCAGACTTTTGCCATCAATCGCTGTGACGATGTCGCCAGAGCGCAGCCCTCCTGGCTGAGCGCGCAGAACGGTCACGGCGACCCCGTTCGAGTGCCAGGGGCGCTGATTTGGGTCGACACGAGCGCCATCGGAAGGCGAGGCGATATGCAGCCAGACAAAGGCCACTCCCAATGCTACCATGGCAGCGGCGGCAAGCAAGACGATAACGCGGGCGCGGTCTGGCTGGCGCATGGTCTCCTCCCTTCCCACGATGCGACGGCGGAAAGTCGGGTGGGAAGACAGGCGTGATCTACGGCATGTCAAGTCTCCCAATTATAGCCCGTTCTGAAATGTGGCGTGTAGGCATCGCCCGCGCTGGGTAGGATTGCCGATGCACAGCTTATTGCGCGGACTAGCATGCCGGCGCGCCACCATCCGCTCGGACATGCGCCTATGACGCCTATGACGCCTATGACGCCTATGACGGCAGCAGCAAGACGATGCCGAAGACAAGGGGTATCAGGTGATGCATTATCGGTAAAGCGTCGCGCGTGATCGCGAGGATGACCAGCCCCGCCACGCTGTAGATGATGGCTGCCCAGCCCAGCCAGTGCGGCAGCAGATTCGTCGCGAGGATCGCCCCGCCAAAAGCCAAAATCCCGCCAAAGGCGAGGATGGTGAAGATCACAAACATGGCCCAGGTCCATGTGCTGAGCGCAGTGTAGACATCTGGGACGGCGCCTTTCGCCCCCAGTTCTTTCCCAGCCCAGGGATGAACCGTAAGGCGCTCCGTCAGATGGATGACCCATAGTACTGCGCCGACCGCGAACGCCAGTAGTCCCACAACTGAGAATCCGGGGTCGCCAGCAGCTTGTAACAGTCCCGCGAGCAGGCCAAGCCCGAACAGCGTCACCAGTATCGCGCCGATGAATGAGATGGTCGCCCAGAACCACGGACGCGGATGCTCATGGACAAGCCGTAGCCACTCGTGCGGCGGCTGCCCAAAGATGATCGGCCCATGCTTATCTTTCACGACCATGTAGAGCGCAATGCCTGGGATGAAGACGATAGGCAGCACCAGTACGATACCTGTCACATGAAGGGGCGTCCACATAGTGTAGTCGTTCATAAAGGTGCCTTTCTGAAGCCGCCGAGGCAATAGCGATGACGAAGCCTGGCTCAGTGTCCGCGATGAATAAGCGCGGAGACCAGAATGCCTGTCATCCTACCGCACGACCACCGTCAGATTCATCGCGGGATGGATGCTGCACGTGAGCTTGTAGGTTCCGGGAGTAGCGAATGTCACCTCTTTGGCAGGATCGCCGGGGTTCATGGTAAAGCCATCGCCCGTAAGCGTCTGCGGGCCTTTTGCCGCCGTATCGCATGTGCCGTTTGCGCCCAGGCAGATGGTGTGCGGCCCGCCGATTCCCACTGGGTCGGTGAACTGCACGGCCTGTCCCGCTTTGATGGTTACGCTGGTGGTGCTAAAATCCCCCGCGGCCATACTTACCTCATTAGCGGCGGTCGAGCTTTGGCCACATGCGGCAAGCCCCAGCATCAGGACTAGCATGAGGAGCAAGGGCGCAAGCGAGATGAGCGAGGATGTGGTATGGAGTCTCATAGCGTCGTTTCCTTTCAGATGCGCGTCTGTTCAGTGTGGGCGGCGCGGGAGGCTAGCGCTTGCGGACCAGCAGCCAGATGCCCAGCCAGAGCGCCCAGATGATAGAGAGAGCCTCGCCAAGATAGCCTCCAAGCATGCGGAGGTTTTCCAGCGTTGAAACAGCGCTTCCCAGACTGCTCGCGCTCAGTTCAACCCACATTACGACTGCGCTCAACAACATGCCCAGCCCGGCCAACATGCCCAGCGCCGCGAGGACGCGATTGAAGAGCCGGAGACGGAGTGCGAGCGCGTTAGACATCAGCAGCCACAGACCAATCACTCCCAGAGCCGATGTCGTGAGAATCTGCGCCTGCACCGCTGGAAGCCAGCGTGGCAACAGGAGGAGCGCGACGACGGCGGCGACAAGCATGCCAACGATGCCAACAATTTGCGCGACACGCGAGAGCGTTGCGCTAGACCCCGTATCGCGCGCAACGACACCGCTATGAATCCAGAGGGCAATAGGAATCATGCCAAGAAAGAGGACAAGGGAAGCGCCGAGAAGCAACAGACCCAGTGACGAGGGCAAGTACGGCGCCTCGCCAACGATAGCCAATGCCACTCCGCTCGCGATGGCAGACCAGCCGACGCCGCGTCTGCGCTGAGATTGCCCCACCGTCGTGGGTCGCGCTGTCTGTGCCAGGCTGTCCATAGGAAAGCTCCTTTCGCTGAAACCGTCGGGGGTAGCGCGAATGGATCCGCTATCCCCCGTAGCTCACTTGCTTGTCGCGCCGCGCCAAATTGACCTTGTCACTGGCGAGGAGGCGGCGACCGATGCCAATGAGCCAGATTGGTACACCGATGAGGTAGGCGAGTAAGGCCGGAGTGAACACAACGATGATCGCCACGATGAGCACTGGATTGCGCAGGAGAGATGTTCCGAGATGCGCTATGGCCGTTGGATTGATCGCGTTGGCCAACGTAGTCAGGAGCGTCAGGCCACCCAGCGCCGCGAACATTGCCCCTGTGAACATACCCAGCAGCGTCAGTCGCCGCGAAAGCGCGCCGCTCGCCCGCCCCAGGCGGTTCGCAACGACCAACCATACGCCGATAAGTACCATGCCGACCAGGACAATAGGCAAGTTCACGGTGAAGTCAATGATGTGCGTTACCAGAAGGAACTGTGCGAGCGCTGCTGTGAGAAGCCCAGTGATACCGAGAATCTCTGCTACCCGACTCAGCCGCTGGTTGCGGGCGGGCGCAAGCTGGTGGAGCGCAACAGCCAGGGGGAGCATGGTGAGAAACTGGAACAGGCCAGCATAGTCGCTGAGTGGGCCAAAGAACTGCTGAGAGTCACTGCCCGTCGCAATCGTTTGGGGAGCCTCCAGCCCATAGAACAGGAGCAGCGCTATGGCTCCGATGATCGAAAGGCCCGCGCAGATGTACGCTGACCACCCGGCGTACCGCAGGCCGTGTGTTGCGTTGATGGCGACCATTGCTCTTCCATCCTCTCCGTTCACGCCCGCAACTGTGTGCTGGCGGCGCAATGCCGCCTACAGTTTCAGGAGCGCCATGCCATACACTGCTGGGAACTGGAATGCGAGTTGTCGCCACGTGTCGCCGTAATCTGGACTATGCCAGACCTCGCCATTCCGCAATCCGGCATAGACGTGGCCAGATACCGCAGGATCGGTCAACAGCGCGTAGGGCATGGCATTCAATGGCTGCGGCAGTCCACCGGATAGTCGCTGCCAGTCCGCGCCTCCGGTTGAGCGGAAGATGGCGGCCTGGGCGTTGGCCGCGCTATGCGCCTTCATGGGGCCAGGTGATAGCGACGCATACCAGACCTCAGGATGGTCGCGATCCGCGGCCACGGCCCAGCCATAGTGCCGGTCGAGTCCCGCGCGTGGCTGTGTCCACGTTGCGCCTGCATCGCGGCTGACCGCCACTCCCGCGCCCGTTCCGCCGCCTTCATAGACCCAGTCTTTGTGGAATGGGTGGTATGCCAGCGAGTGGCAGTCGCGTAGCGCGCCACGCCGATGTCCGCTCCATGTCTTCCCGCCGTCCGCGCTCCGCACCACCGCGCCAAATTCGATTCCCGCGATGACGACGTGCGGGTCGTATGGCGAGAGGGCAAGCGCCTGCACATAGGCGGAGAAAGGCTTCTCTGCTGGTGAGAACCAGAGCCAGCGCGAGCGAATGCGGCGGAAGCTTGTGAGTTCTTCCCAGTGCGCGCCGCCATCACGCGAGACATAGATGCGTGCGGGTTTCGTCCCCGCGTAGACCGTCCCTGGCGCGGCGTGACTGACGGCAAGCGACTTGACGATGCTCCCATCCAGCCCCGACGGCAGCCACGTCTGACCTCCATCGTCCGAGCGCAGCACGCCAGCCCCCTGGACGCCAGCATAGACGATGTTGGGGTGCGCGGGGTCAGCCGTGAGGCAGCGAACATCCTGGTGGGCGAGACTCACCTCGACCGTCCATGCTCCGTCCATCTGTTGCGTCATGGCCCGGGCGACACCGTGGTCGGTCATCGCGAGCAAGACCATCTGGGGCATAGGGTTAGCTCCTGTGGATTTGCGTCCAGAGCATAGGTGGACGCATGTAATCGCTGTCTGACGTCAAGCCTACCCGTCTCTATGTCCTGTTGTCATGGGGCAGCTGTCCCGAGGTTTGTCCCGACTATACCGGGACAAGGCGTTACAAATTCACCGGTAGCCCGTTTCTTAAGACATCATCGCGTCATCTGGCTGGCGTGGTGGAGAGTGTGCTCTCAACATGCGTGTACTGGCTCTTGCGCGCTGCACGGGAGGATGGCATGTGACGACAGCGTATTCCTTGCTCAAAACAATGCTTGGTGAAGATGTCTCATTTCGTCCGGGACAGGTCGAAGCGATTGATGCGCTCGTCACACGGCGAAGTCGCGCGCTGGTGGTGCAGCGGACTGGTTGGGGTAAGAGTTTAGTGTATTTCATCGCCACCAAACTCTTGCGCGAGGCAGGCGCCGGGCCAACGCTTCTCGTCAGCCCCTTACTCGCGCTCATGCGTAACCAGATTCAGGCGGCGGAACGCATTGGTATTCGGGCGTTGTCACTCGCGAGTGACAACGTTGATGATTGGCCGCGCATTGAGCGAGCGCTTGAGCGGGACGAAGTTGACATCCTGCTGGTTTCTCCTGAGCGCCTCGCGAATAGACGTTTCACGACTGGCGTTCTGCCCACACTCGCAGGGGGAATCGGGCTGGTCGTTGTCGATGAGGCGCACTGTATCTCTGACTGGGGACATGACTTCAGGCCCGATTATCGCCGCATCGTAAACATCGTGAAGCGTCTTCCGCGGAATGTGGCGCTTCTGGCCACAACAGCGACAGCGAATGAGCGCGTGGTGGCGGACATTGAAACGCAACTCGGCCCGAACCTTGAGATCCAGCGTGGCCCGTTAGCCAGAACATCCTTGCGCCTCCAGCCAATAACTCTTGCGGATCAGGCCGAACGATTGGCGTGGCTCGCGCAGAATATACCCCGATTACCGGGTACAGGTATTATCTATTGTCTGACGATATCTGATTGCAAACACGTGATCGCAATGGCTGGCAAGTCAAAACATCGATGCGCCAG
Organism: uncultured Chloroflexia bacterium; assembly: GCA_963718915.1. GTDB lineage: Bacteria > Chloroflexota > Ktedonobacteria > Ktedonobacterales > JADMIN01 > DAHUXT01. The sequence goes on from CAVRAI010000004.1 coordinate 39,559, forward strand.
CCTATCATAGCCAACTTGACGCAGCGCAACGACAGATACTCGAACAACGATTACTCGACAATGATGTTAAGGCGCTCACCGCAACGATAGCTCTCGGCATGGGTTTCGACAAGCCTGATTTGGGTTTTGTCGTCCATTTCCAGCGACCCGGCTCTGTTGTGGCGTACTATCAGCAGGTGGGTAGAGCGGGGCGCGCGGTGCAAGATGCGTATGGAATCCTCTTACAGGGCAGGGAAGACGATGACATTCACGACTACTTCATTCACTCGGCGTTTCCTTCGGCAGAGAATACAAAGCTCATCCTATCCATCATCGAGCAGGCTGATACAATTCCGCTCCGTGAGATCCTGTCCCAGGCCAACTTAAGCTGGGGCGTCGTAGAACGCATCCTCAAGCTCCTGGAGATTGACGGCGCCATTGTCCGAGACAATCGCATCTATTACCGCACAACGAACCCCTGGCGACCGAACACGCTGAAGCAGGAACAGGTAACTATGAAGCGCATGGTAGAGCTACAGCGTATGCGGGCGTTTATGGGCTATGACGGGTGCCTCATGGAATACATAGCGCACGAATTAGATGATCCGTACGCGGCGCCGTGTGGCCGCTGTAGCAACTGTGTGGGCGATTTCGTCACGCCTTCGGTCACCGCGCAGGCTGTTCAGGAGGCTCTCGCCTTTTTGAAGCGCGAGCATCAGCCAATCGCGCCGCGCAAGCTATGGACAGGTGACGTGGTCGGATTTCGTGGAATGATCAAGTACAGTTTGCGGATCGAAGAGGGGCGCGCGTTGTGTCAGTATGGCGACCCGCTCTGGGGTCGACTGGTAGAGCAGGGCAAGTACACCGACGGCCAGTTTTCCGAGGAGCTTGTTGATGCGGTAGCCCGTTTGATTTCAGAATCGTGGCGACCTGATCCGATGCCCACCTGGGTGACGTCAGTGCCGTCATTACGGCGCCCAGAACTTGTTGCCGGGTTCGCGAGAAGATTGGCGTACAGGCTCAACCTTCCGTTTTATCCCATCATCATCAAGAACAGAGACACGCCGCCGCAAAAGACGATGCAAAATAGCCAGCATCAGGCGCGAAACGCCCTGGAAGCATTTACTGTGCAACAGCCTGTTTCGCATGGCCCAGTGCTTTTGGTGGATGATATTGTGGACTCGCGCTGGACGTTGACGGTATGCGGTGCGAAACTACGTGAAGCAGGCAGCGGACCAGTATTCCCTGTAGCGCTTGCTGTGGCCAGCGCGGGAGGACTTCGAGATTGACACACGAAACGCTGACAGCCGACGCCGAGGTGATTCTTCTGTGTTGCTCGCAACTCGCAATACCCAGGAAGCCCTCTCAAACGACTGGCGCTCCCTACTCGGCGCGCGAGTGGACTGAACTCGCCAGAAAGATCCATGCGTTATCTCAGCGACCAGGAGCGTTGCTGAGTGGCAATACGGCTGATTTTCAACGTACACTCGGACTCTCAGATGCGGAAGCGCTTCGCCTCACCTCGCTTTTAAGTCGCGGTGGGCAGCTCGCCATGGAACGGACACGCTGGCCAACAGAGTATCTGGGGCATACTCGCGCCGAAGGGGCAACGTTGCCGGAGTGCGGCTGTGTACGTTGTACGTCTCATGTGTCTCGCTGTGATAGGCGTGGGCACGGAACTGGCACGACTGGCGGCGGCATCATGTGACGCCGAGAGAACAGAGGGGTGGTCTCGGATGAGATTCGCATTGCGAACCGTGGCTCTGATTATCGGAGTCATCGGATTTGTCATCGGATTGATCGTAAACTTTGCCTATTCGACGTTCCATTTCATTGGTGACATGATGGGCGCCGATGTCCGCCAATCACATGGAGTCATTGGATTCCTGGTGCTGGTGCTGGGCGTGATTGGGGCGCTGCTGGCGCCGTTCACCGCGTTGGTCGCGGCTGTGATCATGCTGGTGGTTGCCATCGCGTTGTTCTTTATTCTCCACTGGGCGGCGCTCCTCGTAAGCCCGTTCTTCATTGTCGCGGCTATCCTGGCGTTTCTGGATCGCCCGTCTTCGCGCACTGCCAGCACGTAAACGGTACGCGAAAAGCAGCGCCCTCTCACTTCGGGCTGAACGCGGAAACGTCCGGGCTTGCAATAGGTTAGCCCGGACGTGTTTTTCCCAAACTCCCCGTCCGTGGATTGAGTGACAGGACGTATCGCGGCATCACGACTAATCAGGTGAGAATGATGGGTCGGACAACGGGATTTTGAACCAGAAAGTAGATCCCTTGCCGGGCGCGCTCACGACACCAACCTCGCCGCCGTGGCGTTCGACGATGGTCTTGCTGATAAAAAGCCCCAGACCCAGCCCTGGCCCTGATCCAGTCTGGCGCATGATGCCGTTGACACGGTAATAGCGTTGCCAGATCCGTTCCTGGTCTCCCAGGCTCAGTCCGGGGCCAGCATCCCGCACTTCATAGCGCGCACAGGTTCCCTCGACGCACACGCGCACTGCGACTGACGTTTCAGGCTCTGAATATTTGATGGCATTCGAGAGCAGATTGTCTGTCACCTGCACAAGGCGATCCGCATCTGCCCACACTGGCAGCGGATGGTCGGACGCTGAAAAATGTATCGCACGCCCAGGATTCGTAGCCTGTTGTTCGTCTGTGCTGTCGCGCGCAACAGCGACAAAGTCGCACGTCTCGAAGCGGAAATCCAGCTCGCCGACATCTACGCGTGAGAGATCTAGCAGGTCGTTAATCAGACGTTCCTGGCGTTTGAACTGCCGGTTGGCTCGTCCCAGCAGGTCGCGCGCCCGCTTCAGACTCTGGGCAGACTCCGTGTATATTGCCGCTTCCTCCGCGTCTGGAGGCGCAGCGCCTTCTGCCCGCAAAAGGCGGTCGAGCAGTTGCATGACGAAATTCACATTGAGTTTTGCGCTCGTTATAGGAGTGCGCAATTCATGTCCAGCGATCGAGAGAAAGTCATCCATCTGGTGTTTGGCTCGCTCGGCGGAGAGCGCTTCGGCACGGGCCTCGGCTCGCTCGCGGGCGAACCGTTGACGTTCCATGACCACCCCTATTAATTGGGCAGCGGCATGAGCGAGCGCGCGATTCTCCGGGGTGTAGTCATCCGCGCTATCGCCGAAGTTGGCGCCGAAGTAGCCGGTAAGTGCGCCTGAGGCAAGCATCGGTGACATCAGGAAGTAGCGCCGCGACAGGAGCGTGGCCGGATGATCGGGGCTAACGCTCTGCACGTCGAAAAGAGCCGACTCGCCTGCCGTAAGCGTTGCCTCGACCTCAGCGCCAAAGCGGTCTGCGAGGTTGAGTTGGCCGAAGCTGGCACGGAACTTACGCTCCCTCCGGGGCGTACTGTCAGACACCGCGATGGGCCTGAGCCAGCCAGTTTCCGGGTCTATGCCGACGATGGTAATACGCTCGCACCCGAGAATACGGCTGCAGAGCGCGGCTAACTGATGGATAGGCTCATCTTCCTGTTGCTGCAAAGCCGTGAGGGCATCCTCAGCATCCTCAGAATCACCTGAGTCCTCGGAATCATCCGCATCTTCCGCGAGATCGACGGACACAACCGGGGTACTTACCATTGCACCCGCAAGTTCGAGCATGGTATCGAGCGCTTCGCGCGTGCGCTCTGTCTGGTGTTCGCGTTGCGACCAGATCTCGCGCTCCCTACGGTAGAGCAAGGCCCGGTCAACGGCGAGCGCGACATACTCCGCCACGTGTTGGAGCAGCGCAATTTCCTGGTTTGTGAAGAGATGTCGTTCAGCGGTACCGATATGCAATACACCAAGAAGGCGCTCGCCAGCCAGCAGTGGCACGCCGACCGCCGAGAGTATGCGCTCGCCCAGGAGCGGATTGACGGCATCGAATTCGGCGAGATTGGGGACAGAGAGTAGATGGCGAGAGGCCGCGATCCGACCGGCGAAACCCTGTCCGATGGGAACACTGACCTTTCCTACAACCTCTTCTTCGAGTCCATGCGCCGCGTGCAGGAGCAGGTGCTGTCCGTCGGGGGAGACAAGGAGAATCGCCACGTTATCCACGCCCATGAGATCCTTGATTGGGTCAAGCAGAGCAGGAAGAAGTGTGGCGAGATCCAGATGCGCAATGGCGGCCTTGAAAAGCGCCTGGCTCAGGTGCAGCTCGCGAACCAGGAACTGATCGTCAGTGGGAGGAGTCGGCGCTCCATCGGGTACGTGAACACTGGTGACGTCCGCATGCGCGTCATCTGACCGAACTTGCCCGGGCTTCTCGGTCGGACGACGGTGCGCGCGACGACTGTTCGATTGAGACATGGATGGATGCTTCCCGCGATAGGCTCATCCAGAGAATTCAGCATTGTATCGTCGTAGTATAGCACACCACGCGCGCAATACATGAGATTGGGCGTGGTCATGCCGTGGGTGAAGCGCCGCTGGCGACGCCAGCCGTAGCTTGTTGCTTGTTTTGCCGATGACGCCCATGATCGGCGAGCGCTTGTAGGCGCCGAACGCCGCGCTGGAGGTAACGGCCGACCGGCATTTCAGTCATCACGACGAGCAGACGCGCATTGACGAGGAAGAGCAGCACGGCGACTGGCGGCATCAATGTGTCGAGGGTGATGCCCTCGTCAAAGGCATTGGCGGGATTGAACCAGGGGAAGACGCCATCGCCCATAAAGAAATGGAAGTTGACGCAGAGGAATGCGCAGAGTAGCGCGGCAACCATCGCCGCCGCCACCTCGCCAACCGCGAGACGATACTGTGGCATGCCATGGCGGCGCACGGGACCGACGAGCACAATGACGCCGATGAATAAGGCTATGCCAATAAAGAGTTCCGTCGCTTCGATCAAATAGCCGAACGCGACACTATGCGGCAGGACAACATGTTGGAGTATCGAGACATACCAGCCGTTGGGGTTATCATGCATGCCTTCATCCAGGGTATCGGCCAGCCCCTGCGGGAAATTACCCGCCAGCACCTTGTTGGCGCCCGAGACGAGCCACTCCCATGCGATGACAGCCTGGAGGGCGGCCGCCACCCATCGTGCGTCACGACTGAATATCATTCCTCTCATCCTCTCGACTATCGCCACGATTTCCGTCTGGCGTAGGTATAACGTAGGCAAACGGTCACAATGAGCATACCCATTGGTGTGCGAGTCCAAGACGTCAGTCCTGGGATAAACGCTGTCTCTCTACTTTGTGGTTTACTCGCTGACGTGGCAGCTTCGTCTTGGGACGCTCTCCGGTAGACCGGGAAATGAGACCGTCCCACTGCCACGAACATGTCGCACGGGGCCGAGCAGGCCCATCGCGTAAAGTGGTTCCGGCAGGTGCGGGTTGCGACGCCCGATGCGCCTTCCCCGCCGGTCGCGAGAATCCCCTGGCTTCAGCCATGGGGAGTGTCAAGATTATGTGTCTCTTCCATCACGAATGCGTCACGGATGCGTCGCCCGATCTCACATGTACGTCACCGACCATGTGGGATCGGGCGCCCTTCTTTTCCGAGATCGAGCCGCCTTGTGCTCGGTCCGCGCTCAGCGCTATCCGCCTGCTGTGACCCATCTGAGAGAAAGCGGCCACGCGCTGAGATTTCAGTGAGATGTTCCTCCTCTACGATGTGAATCAGTTCGGCTCATGCAATTGCGCCGGGATAATCGCGAATGTTCGCGCGGGCTGTGGGAGGAATTATGACCATCGACCAGAAATCGCTCGCTGAGGATACTGAGGATACTGAAGATGCTGAGGAAGTGGAGAAAGCGCAAGGTTCATCGCCAGAGACATCCCAATTCATTCGGACGTGGCCTCCTTCCGAAGAGGAGCTTGACCAGCTCGAAAGCGATCTGAGGGCCGGAAAACGCGCGGCGCCTACAAGCCAGACGTCGTCGCAGGTGGAGGAGTGGCCGGACTGGCTCCAAAAGCAGTGGATCACCTCCCAGCGACGTCGCGCCTGGCACATTGAACACCCTTCCACGGCTCGTAGCCGACTGTTCTCGCCCGGTGGAATCCTGATGATTGGGATCGTTGTCGCGCTCATCCTGGTCAGCGTTGGCGTGGGGACGGCGCTGACGAATCGGACCGGTTCCTCACCCAGCGCAAGCAGCGGCACGACAGGTGATACAAGCGGTGGGATGTCTGGCATGGGCAACCAGCAGACGACGGCGAATGTCCCCGACGCCATGCAGCAATATGGCAACCAACCGGCAAAGTACGTGGTGGATAAGGATGGCGCAAAGCATTTTACGCTGACCGCGCAGCAGGTGATGTGGCAGCCGGTCAAGGGCCACAAGGTGCTTGCCTGGACCCTGGACGGCACAGTGCCGGGTCCGATGATTCAGGCCACGGCAGGCGATCATGTGCGTGTCACGATAGTCAATCATCTGCCTGAGGCGACCGCGATCCACTGGCACGGGCTTGAGGTGCCAACCGACAACGATGGAGTGCCACCCATTGGCATGAAGCCGATACAGCCAGGCCAGTCTTATACATACGATTTCACGCTGCAAGACCAGGACGCTGGGACGCACTGGTATCACAGCCACTATGACGATCTCAAGCAGGTCGGCGGTGGTATGTATGGCGCGTTTATCATCGCTCCACGGCCGGGAAGCCCGCAGTACCAGCCTATGATGCAGGCGGAGCGCGCCGATGTTGATCAGACGATGTTCATTGGCATGCTGGGCGGCTACTATGTCATCAACGGCAAGAGCTTCCCGGATACGCCGCCATTAATAGTGAAACATGGGCAGACCGTGCATCTGCGGATGATTGGCGCCGATACCTCGATGATCCATCCAATGCACCTGCACGGACACAGCTTCCAGGTGGTGGCGTCCGACGGACATCTGCTGCCCGCGCTGTACACGAAAGATACGCTGTCAGTAGCCCCTGGGGAGACCTATGATGTCACGTTCTATGCCTGGGCGGCTCCTGGCAGCATCTATCCATTGCACTGCCACATCCTCAGCCACCTGATGAATCCTGGCCAGACCGGCAGCGAGATGGGCGGCCTGATCGAGTTGCTCGAATACCAGAAGTAAGCGGGATGTTGTAATAGTCCAAAATAGCCAACCACCGATCGACCGGCCGACACGAAGAGAGGACGTCTGCAATGGCGCAGGCGCCCTCTCCCGTTGCTCCTGGATTACCATGGTTTAGTATTGGCGCTGTGTCGTGAACCAGGCCAGGACGCAAAGATAGGTCAGTCAACCACTTCCATATCACCCTGCTTGACCAGACCAGCGGCGATCATGACATCGATGGGCGGTATCTTGAAAACTCCGGCAAGCGACCGGCACCGCTCGGGGGTCGGAATAACCGGGTTCTCATCGCGCAGATAGCGTCCGAGCGACGCCTCATCTATTGGATGTCCAGCCTGCTCGCAATACTTATGGAACTCGCGTATGAGATAATGATCGCCACGTCGATTGTAGAATTCAAGCTCCTTGAGCTTGCCCCGTAGCCAGTCACGAAACGCGATCCGAGTCTCCTCTTCAACGGAGATGTTCACAGTCTGACCCCTTCCCCACCCAAAAGCAGACAGGTATCAAGCTGCCTCCAGTAGCAGCGTACCTGTTGCTAGATATCAATCTACCATATCATTACGAATGAGCGATGGAAAACATCACGAAAAACCCAAGGAGATTTGTACTAGCCTCATAGTAAGTGACGCGCTTGGCGCAGCGGTGTATCCCGGACAATTCACGGTTACCGTCAACCTTCAAGCACCGGGAGCAGAATCGCCGAGGGGTGATCTGGGTCATGGTAGACCGCCTGATCGGCGACGAGCAACTTGGTTGCGGTAGCGACTGGCTCGCCGCTGCCGGGATTGCGCACAAAGCGTGGATGCGCTCCACTGGATACCTGAATGCGCAGCCGCTGCCCCTGGCGGAAGTGGTACGCGGTTGGCCAGAGGTCAATCTGAATGTGGCGCACACCATCGCTCTCTGGCGGGCACACGTCCGGCGTCAGGCGCAGAATACCATCGCAGAGATTGACTGATTTACCCGATTGCTCGACGACGCAGAGCCGGGCAAAGAAGTCTGTATACTCCAGGCTGGAACGCACGTAGAGATCTGCGGTCACTGGCCCGATGACCTCCATATCACGCTCCAGCGTATCGCTGGTGTAGACCAGCACATCGCTACGAGCCTCCAGGGCACGATTGTCCTGTGGCCCCATGCGCTTTGGCGCGCCGAGCGAGTTGCCGCCCACAGCTGGCGTCGGGTTGGCAGGGTCGTAGCGGTAGCGGTCTGGCTCTGCGGCGGGTGGTGTGGTCGTCGCCAGCGCGCCGTTCGGCTGAAGATGCCAGCGTTGTTGTTGCGCCGGGGGCGGCCAGTCGGCGAAGTCGCGCCAGGTGTTCGATCCCATGACGAACAAGCGAACAGGCTGAGCGCGCAATGCGCCTTGCTCTCCTTTGACGTGGGCGTTGAGCCAGGCGAGGGCGTCGCGTGTCGTGGGCGCCACGCTGGCAAACTGGCCGTGAAACCACGGACCGATGAGCAGATACGGCTGGCGTCCGGCCGCGCGCAGCGCCTGATAATCTTTGAGCTGCCAGTCCAGGAAGAGGTCGTACCATCCCGCCTGCAGGCAGATTGGCACGGTAACATCGCCAACGCGGTTGCTGAAGTCAACCGGACGCCAGTAGTCGTCGTCGGGCGCGTGGCTGATGGCGTTCTGGTACGAGTGCGATGGCTGGCGCACGACGAGACGGTCAGCTTTGTTGAGTGGCAGGTGAAGATAGGCCTTCTCGAGATCGCGTTCGCGCCGTCGTGACGCGAGCATATCGCCGAGGCGCATGCCGGTGGCGGCCGTCTGCGTCATCATCGTGGACCAGCCGAGCATGTTTTCAAGCGTTACGGAACCGCCCTGATAGCGAAAGAGGTTGAAATCGGAACTGGTGATGGAGGGAACCATCGCCTGGATATCATCGTTCGCGTCGGCGGCAACCGCCCACTGCACTAATCCGAGGTAGCTGCCGCCGATCATCGCGAGTTGGCCCGAAAACCAGTCCTGTCGCTTGATCCAGTCAATCGTGGCGAGGCCGTCCGCGCGCTCGTTGCGGGCATAGACGAAGTCGCCGCCGGAGCCTGCGGTGCCACGACAACTCTGGATGAAGACCTGATAGCCGCGCTCGACGAATGGTAACGCGAAAACGGCGGCAAAGAAGCCGCGTCGTCCATAAGGAGTGCGGATGAGCAGGGTGGGGTAGGAGGCGCGTATGGAGCGTGGCGTATAGTGATCCGCCAGCAGCGTGACGCCGTCGGGCATGGCGACGGCCACATCGCGCGTGACGGTGAATTTGTGCGTCTCCGCGGGTGGCAGCTTCATGACCTGACCAATGATGCGGCTGGTGAGGCTCATCACGCATCCTCCTATTCTTCTACCGATACTGATGCGATTTTCTCAGAAGGCGCTTCTGGTAACCATCGTATCAGTCGTCATTGTGGGCAGTCCAGATGTTGCCAGGCCCCGCGTAGCTGCCTGACTCGCCCCAGACAATCTGGGTTGCGCCCTCATCATCCACCGCCATCTGGAAGTAATCGCCGTAGGGAAGACCAAACCCCTTCGCCGTCAGATAGCCGTAGCCGGGTACAAAACTGGAGATGCGCTTCTCAGTATGCCACGTATCCCCATGATCGTTACTCGAACGGTAGAAGAGATTCCACGATCCGGTACGCATATCCATCCAGCCAATGCGGACGTTGCCATTGGCCGAGCCAACCGTCAGCGCGGGGAAGCTGTGCTCGATTCCGGCGGACGCCTGCGACACCTCGGTTCGTGGTGTGTAGGTCTTCCCGTGATCGCTGGAACGCGCGAAGAAGATGCGTTCTGGAGCGAAGTTGGTCTGGTCGGTCGTGCCATTCCATAACAGATAGATCGTGTCGTCGCTGCCGATGCGCATGGCCATCTGCGCGCTCAGGAAAGCGAAGCCACAATCGGTGCAGGGGGGTGGCGCGCCGCTGGTGTCGATGACGGTACGTTTCCAGGTCAGGCCGCCATCGCTCGACTTCGTGACCCAGAGCGTGACGGGACCATCGCCATTCTGCTGATGCGCCTTATCGAAGCTATCCCAGCTAAAATAGATATTGCCCTTCGAGTCGATACCGCCACCCGCGGAGAGCGGTAGATAGAATTGGTTGGTACCCGGCAGGATTTCATGGGTTGCCCAGGTATCGCCTCCATCATATGAGACGGATACCCATGTATTGTGATTGTCGTCATAGGCCACGGCAACGGTATTCCCCCGCACCACCAGGGTGTCTTTGTCCAGACCCGGCGGCAAGTCTGAGACAATGCGCAAGGGTGACCAGGTCTTGCCAAAATCAGTCGACTTGACGACTGCGATTTCCGAGTTCGTCGCCTGCAGGAATGACGCCCAGACCGTGCGCCCATCGACCGGATCGACAACGATCTGCGAGTCATACTGGCCGCCGTGCGCCGCTACCGGTGCGATTGGCTGCGGCTGGGTCCATGTGCGCCCACCGTCATCCGATCGCTGGACTAATACGTGCAGGTCACACTTGTTGCAGGTCGTCTGCCCAGTGACGTCATAGTGCTTGTACAGCGTGTAGAGATGTCCAAAGCGGTCGGCAGTCAGCGCTGGCTCCCAATCGTCCCCGGCGGGGAAGCCGAGGCGCAGTTGCGTGGTGAAGCTGTCGTTGGCGCTAGCGGCGCTGGCGGCAATGGCGCCAGCCGTGTGATAGGTCAACGCAAAGATAAGCCCGGAGAAAATCACCGCAACGCCCAGGACGAGTATCAAGACACGTTTGACAGAGGTGCGCATGCTGTCCCTCCCTCGCTCGCTGCCCACACGTTTGCGCCGTCTCACACGTCACGTCCGGCCAAACTTTCCTGCTATTCTCGCATTCATGGGGATGAACAGTCAATCAGCGTGCGATTTTGGTGTCGCCGAAGATGGGGTTAGGATAGCTGACACATGCGCCGAAAGCAGCAAAATGCCGCCAGCGCCGATATTTTCAGCGATGACGGCTTTCTGGCGGAAGGGGTGGGATTCGAACCCACGGTCGGGGTAGACACGTCAACGCCTCACTCGACTCGACCTGGTACTCATAGTCCCGACTCAAGCGGCGCAGCCCGCTCCACCAGGCAAAGGTGCGCTCGACAATCGACCGATGCGCTTGCACGGCAAAGGTGCCTTTGGGCTGGGTGTCCGACCGCTTGACGATCTCCACCTCCCAGCCCAGTTGATCCCGCAGTTCGTCCGCGAGTGGCCCGCTGTAGCCAGCGTCCGCCCAGACTTTACGCAGGCGTGGGAACGCCGGTCCATAGGCCTGGAGCGCGTGGGCTACCAGCGGCGCGCCGTCGCGGTCCTGGACATCGGCCGCCGAGACCACCACCTTGAGCGCAAAGCCCAGGGTGTCCACGAGCAGATGGCGTTTGCGTCCCATCACCTGTTTGTGGGCGTCGTAGCCGCGAAGGCCCCCCTTTGACTGGTCTTGACCGACTGACTGTCCAAGATTGCCGCACTCGGCGTCGCCTCCCGCCCCAGCCGCTTGCGCGCCTGGTCGCGAATCGCGTTGTGGATCTGTTCCCAGGTTCCGTCGTTGCGCCAGTGGCGAAAGTAGTAGTAGGCGGTCTGCCAGGGGGGCAAGTCGTGCGGCATCGCGCGCCATTGGTTGCCGCCCTGTACGACATAGAGAATCGCGTTGACGATCTCACGTCGGCTATGGCGCGCCGGGCGTCCGCCCGACTTGATCGCGGGTACGAGCGGCTCCAAGATGGCCCATTCGCCCTCACGCAGATCGCTGGGATAGGGCTTGCGGCTTGGTGGTCGTGGCTGTTTCATACCTCCAATCTACCATACCTGCGCATCTTTCAAAACGGTCTCTTACATCCACGACAATAAGGTATGCCGCAACATGCGCAAGTTTCAAGGCAGTGTTTGTGGAAATGTCTGACTTCGTAATGTGTTGTACACACATCAACATCACTCTCTTCGCTAAGGAAGCCAGAGACCCTTATGTATTCATGGCACTTCTGACATCTCTCCGAGAAGTTTGACGTCGTTGGCAGCCAGTTGCTAAGCTGAGACAACCGTTCTAGCCTGGTTTGCACTTGCGACGCAATTAATGCCCACCGTTTGTGTTCCCAGGTTACTTCCCAGAAAGGGTCACACTTAGAGCAGTACGACTTATTGCCCCACACAATAGCATTTTCGACGGAAACATGAACTTTACACATCCCACAATGTCGTGATCCATCTGCGCAGGTTCGACAGATCTTTTTGCCGCAGGTCTTGCACACTCGCATGCAACTTGAGCATAATACGCCGTGACATGACGAACAGTTCTGAATACACCGTGAGCACATTACGTTGCCACATGACGAACAATACTCTGTTTGTTGGAGTGGGAGTTGACTACCGCTAAGAAGCAGTCTGTGGCATTCACAGCACTCAGGGCTGTTCCCCACGATACATGCTGGACATTCACAGTCGTCGGGGTGAAATTCTGGCATGCAATTCCCTCCATACGTCGCTGAGCGCACGGCTGCGGCGGATACTTAAGAAAATCCGTGCTCATTTATCCTGCCTGCCTGCTAGTACTTAGTCCACATTGATTTGGGAGAAGGTGGTAGAATGCAGCACCAGAAAGGAGCCTCGTATGCCCACCTCTACCCACCCCCTGACGTTGTCCGCCGCTGAACGCGCCCAGGCCCAGACCGTCATCCAGCGCGGACATACCGCTGCGCGGATCCAGCGGCGCGCCCATGTGCTCTTGAAATTGGCCGACGGCTGGAGCGCCGCCGCGATTAGCCAGGCGCTCGATGTCAGCCAGAATACGGTCTGGCGCGTGCGCCAACGCTTTGCCGCAGAGGGTGTCGCGGCGGTGCTCGCCGACCGGCGGCAGACCGGCTCCGGGCCGCCTTGACCGGCGAGCAGCAAGCCCACCTCATTGCCGTCGCGTGCAGCGATGCGCCCGCTGGCCACGACCACTGGACGCTGCGCCTCTTGGCGGGCAAAGCGATCGAACTCGGCTTTGTGGAACGCATCTCGCCCGAAACCATCCGCGCCTTGCTCAAAAAAACGCGCTGAAGCCCTGGCAGCACAAAGCCTGGTGTATTCCCACCGTGAGCGCCGCCTTTGTCGCGGCGATGGAGGATGTGCTCGCGCTTTACGCCCACGTCTATGCCGCTCCGCCCGATCCCCTGAGTTTGTTTGATGATATGATATGATGATATGATATGATATGATATGATGAGATGAGATGAGAGACGCCCGCTCCCGGCCGCGTGGAGCGCCGGGACTACGAATATATTCGGCAGGGAACGGCCAACCTCTTTGTGCTGGTCGCTCCGCATGCGGGCTGGCGTCACGTACGCGTCACCGCGCGGCGTACCGCGCTGGACTATGCCCGCTGCTTGCGGTGGCTGGTCGAGGAACGTTGACCCCGACAGCGGTTTAGCAAACCGCCGCACTAGACCTACTATGCGACCCTTCCGTATGGCGCCAAGGCAATAGGTGCCAAAGGGGGGACTCGAACCCCCACGCGCGTACGCGCACAACGCCCTGAACGTTGCGTGTCTACCAATTCCACCACTTTGGCGTGGATCACCGCAGTGCAATCTCCCCGGTGACATCGTTCATAGTACTCTACCGCAGCCCACGGTGTCAAGCGGTGTAGCCGCTCACTGCCGCCTGCTTTGTGGCGCTCGTTCGCGCTCACTCGAAGCGGACGATCAGCTCGTCGATGGGCCGATGCGGGCGGCGTTTCGGGGGATGTTCTTCGTAACCGACCGGGATGAGCGCGTGCGGCTGTAGCGACTCATCCAGCCCCAACGCGGCGCGCACCGTCTCTGGCGTGAAGAGCGGCGCGCACATCCATCCGGTATCCAGCCCCTGCGCATAGGCCGCCAGCAGCATATTCTGGATCGCCGCGCCCAGACTCTGAATGGCCATGATTTCTTCGGCGCGCTGGCGGTCGGCGTCGGGATACTGGTCGAGGTCGGTGAGATAGAGGCATGCCAGAATCAGCGCGGGCGCGGTGCGAATACGCTCATGCGATTTCTCCAACCGCAGTTGAATCGTTGCGCGTTCCTGGCCGTCCATCTCCAGCGTGCGCTGCCAGTCCGCGCCCATCGCCGCCGCCAACGCCGCTTTCGGCTCGTCACGAGTGAGGACGACAAAGCGCCACGGCTGCCGTCCATGGGGCGAGGGCGCCCAGCGCGCCGCCTCGATCATCGCCTCCAGCGCCGCGCGAGGCACGGCCCGCCGCTGAAACGCTCGCACTGAACGTCGCCCGCGCGCCAGCGGCAGAAAGTCGATCCCGCGCCCTGAAGGCGGCATGGCGATGTGGGACTGCTCGAAGGCTGGCCCCCAGGTGGTGATCTGGTCGGGGGTGAGAGTGAGCAGTGGCCGCTGCTCTAGCGCCATTGCCTGATACTGCGGATAGCGCGCCCGCAGCAGCGCCAACAGGTCCGCGTGATCGGGCGCATCTGGTGGCAGCAGGTCGGCTCGACCTCGCGCCAGCAGGTAGCCCAGCCGCGACCAGTCGTCGTCATACCGGTCGATGACGAGCGCCGCCTCATGGCGCGCCTCGATGTTGCGCACACGGCGCAGAGCGCGGTCGCCGACGCGCTTGGGCTTCTCGTCCAGTGGTGTGACGAAGCGCGCGCCATCCCAGGCGTAGCAGACAGGCACGACATGCGGATGGCCCTCGGCGTCGCTCGTGGCTAGCCGCGCCACGCGCTGCTGCGTGACAAATGCCTCCTCGGCCTCGGTGAGATGCGCGCGCGCCGCCATGATCGTACTTGCCTCCGCGAATTGTGTCCGATTTATGCCCCTGCGCTTACATCAGGCATTGATATCTCCAGGCGCCCCGATGAGCGTTGCCTATCGAAGACCTGCCACGTCGTCGCCGCGCCGCAGACCTCGGCCAGCAAATCCGCCAGCGCCGCCGTTGCCGCCTCTACCTGCGCTCCAGTCGTTGGCTCGATGGCTTCGATGTTGAGCAACACCCGTGTCGTCTCGACGGTGATGGCGCTGCGGGCGTCCTGATACCAGTTCCAGCGGCGACACATCACGTGATGCGCGTCGGCGTAGACCACCTCGCCTGGAAACGGCGGGTCATTGGCGCCTTCGGGATCGCCCAGCGGGATGAAGGTATCGTCAGGCCGGGCAAAGCGGTAGGCGACCGGCGCAACGAGTCTATCCAGATCGTCGGCGCCGACGGGCATGCGGTAACGCAGCGAGATAAGGTTGTAGCTATCCACCAGGGTGTTGACGCGCGACAGCTCGTCCCCCTGTCGCACCTTCTTGACCAGCCGCTCGACCGAGCTGCGGAAGCTGGTCTTCTTGACACCGAACTGCCGATAGGTCTCGCGCCAGATTCCCAGCTCCGGCACGTCGCCGAGCGGCGTTTCCGCGCCGATTGCCTGCCGGGTCGCCTGCTCCGCCTGGGCAATCAGCTGTTCGAGCGTTGGTGGACGCTCCGTCTCGATGCGCAGCCCGGTCGCGACCACCATCCCGACGCGAAAGCTGGGAAAGTGTTCGATCACCTCGCGAATGTCGAACTCGATCATGCGGCGCGCTCCGGCCAGCGCAGGCGCGGCAACACACTCCGCCCGAACGCCTCGATGAACGCCTGCTGGTTGAGTCCCACGTTGTGGATATAGACCTGGTCGAACCCCAGGTCTATGTAGTGTTGCAGGTGCGCCGTATGGGCATCCAGATCGGGCGACATGAAGACGCGCCCCTCGAAGTTCTCTGGCCGGACAATCTGCGCCATCGCGGCGAAGTCTTCGGGATTGCGGATATCGGCCTTGGGAAACGCCATGCCGCCGTTTGGCCACTCGCGCACTGCCTGCTCAACGGCGGCCTCGCGGCTCTCGGCCCACGAGAGGTGCAGCTGGATGATGCGGGGCATCGTCGCCGGGTCTTTGCCTGCCTCGCGGGCGCCTTTCTCGAACCGCGCCAGCAGCGTGCGAATCTTCTCGTCGGACGCGCCGACGGTGATATAGCCATCGGCGATGCGCCCCGTGCGCTCGCTGTTGATTGGGCCGGAGGAGGCAATGTAGATGGGCGGCGGTGTCGCCGGGAGAGTGTAGAGTTTCGCACTTTCCAGCCGGAAGTGCGTCCCCTGATACTTGGTGACTTTGCCTGTCATCAGCCTGCGGATGATCTCGACGCCTTCCTCCAGCCGCTGCAGCCGGATGGGCGCCTCGGGCCAGTAGTCGCCGGTGATATGCTCGTTGAGCGCCTCGCCCGCGCCCACGCCAAGATAGAAGCGCCCAGGATACATCGCTTCGAGTGTTGCGGCGGCCTGCGCTAGAATCGCCGGGTGGTACCGTGGCCCCGGCGCGGTGACTCCGGTGCCAAAGGCGACACGACTGGTCTGCGCGCCCAGCGCGCCCAGCCATGCCCAGACAAAGGCCGCCTGCCCCTGCTGCGGCGTCCAGGGATGGAAGTGATCCGAGGCCATGATGCCGCCGAAGCCAGCATCCTCGGCCTGGCGCGACCAGCGTAGCAGATCGGTCGGCGTAAACTGCTCGAACATCGCCGCATACCCAAGCACACCCATGAGCGTAACCTCCAACGAGTAGAGTCTATTTCTTGTGTTGCTGGCGGGCCAGAATCGCCCGCAATTCTCTTACCTGCGGCAGGTCGGGCTGCAGGCGGTCGATCAGGTCCAGCTCGCGATTCGCGTCACGGGCGCGTCCCACCGCGACAAGGCCCGTGGCAAGCCCCAGACGGAACGTCACCGCCAGCGGCTCGATCCGCACGGCCGCCTCGAGGTGTGGCAGCGCCGCATCGTCGTCTTTGCGGCTCAGCAGCAGCGAGCCGAGCGCGTAATGGGCGGTCGCATCCTCGGCGCCGCGCTGAATGGACTCCTCATAGGAAAGACGGGCGTCTTCTGGCTGCCCCAGCATCTCGTAGATGGCGCCCATGCGAGTGAAAATCCCTGGCAGCGCGCCGTCCAGCCTCGCCGCCTCGCGCAACTCTGCCAGTGACTCCCGGACGACCGGAGACGGATTCCCCGCGAAGGCTTTCTCAGGCTCGTCGGCGTGCTCATCCGAGACACGCGCCATCAGCACCGAGGCGAGGTCGGCATGCGTAGATGCGCGCGTGGCGTCGAGTGTCAGCGCCTCACGCAGGTATTTCTCGGCCTCGTCTGATCGTCCGCGCTGCGCCAGCAGCTCGGCCAGCCCCTGCAAATGCTCGGCGGTGCGCTCCTGTTCGGCCACAGTGGTCAGGGTGGCGATGGCGCGATCCAGCCAGTTGGCGGCGGCCTCTTGCTCGCCCTGGTTTGAGTACTGGTCGGCGGTCAGATACTGCTCGACGCCCAGCTCAAAGCGCGTGCGCACCTGATTGGGGAAGCGTCCGAGCATCCGTTCCAGCAGCGCGGCGGCGCGCTCGTGGTTGTTCATTGTGCGCGCGTCGTCAATCGCGCTCCGATACGCCGACTCGTCCAGCGGCAGCTTGACGATGAGCGCGTCATCATAGTGCATCACTGTCGCCAGCGCACCAGTGACGGCGCGTACTACCTCCATAGTGCGTGGGTCACGGGGATTTTCGGGCACAGTCTGCGCCGTCTGCTCGGCGTTCTCCCTGGTCTCCTTGATGCGTTTCTGCAGCTCATCCACCGTGAGCGCCTGGCTTGCCGCGCCCTCATCGCGCATTTTGCCGAGCACCCAGAGACCAGTCGCCGTATCGCGGCTGACGGAGTAAGCGGTCCAGTACCAGTGGCGGCCTGTCTCCTGACTTGTGAGCGTCGCCAGCGGCATCTCGTCGAGTTGGCCCGCCAGCGCTGTTTCGTGCAGCACGACCGACCAGAATGCCTCATACTCTTTGGCGGCGCTGCCCGCCAGACGACCGGCGGAGCCTGGCACCCAGAGGGCGCTGGCGCGTTGCGGCTGCTCGCGGATGAGGGTCAGGCGGAGCGCGCCGGGGTCAGCCTCGCCAGCCCACTGGCGTCGGAGTGCGACGTATTCCTCGCGCGTCGAACCTCTGCGGAGCGGATTGTCGTTGCTCAGCAGGTCCCACGTCAGCCCATAGTCGCCGAAGCACCACGCGCCCAGCCAGTTGGCGAGCGTCTCCTCAGGCTCCATGTCTGTCCGAATAAAGGGGCGGTCGCCTTCACGCTCGAAACGCGCCTCCTCTTCTGCGATGGCGGCGCGTGTATCGTCGTCGTTATCATCTGGCTCGGCCAGCAGGCGCTCTTCGATCAGCGCGCGATGGGACTGGAATTCTTCATCTGGCTCGATGTCACGCCAGGCATTGGCTTCCAGCGCCTCCCGAAGCAATCGCCGCGCCCCTGCCCAGGTGAGCCTGACCGTAGGCACATGCTGACCATCCATCTGGAGCGATTCGGCGATCTCGCGCTGAAAGCGTTTGCGGCTCATCGGCTCGGAGACACTGTAGCCGCTCACGCCGCTGCGCCAGAAGTCGAGCGCGAGCGAATAGCCGCGTACATTGTCGGGGTCGAGGCCTTCCTGCCAGCCCAGCACCAGCGCAACTTCGCCGCTCTCACGGGAGCGGGTCGCCAACGCTTCGACCAGTTGTTTGCGCCAGCGTGTCAGCCGCGAGATGGCTGTGATGGGAGTGGGTGTCAGGCCGAAGCCATCGGTGGCGATGATTGATGGTGGCCCGGAAGGAATCGTCAGCGAAGAAGGGAAGCCAGCAGAGCGCATTCGCAGGCGCGAGCGCCGTGCCTCACGCGCCACCTCGCGGCGAATATCAAGCTCGCCGAGCGCCTGAGCAACGTCGGCGGCGTCGCGCCCAACCGCGCCACGTAGCGCGCCCAACTGCGCCGCGTACGCCAGCATCACTGGCTCATCCTGCTGATCGAGAGGCGCCAGCGTGGCGATCAGCGCATCACGTCCGCCACTCTGCGCGGCGCGTAGCTCTTCAGCCAGCGCTGTCGTGCGCGCGGTGAGGTCGCTCAGGGCTTCTAGCTGCTCGTCGGTGAGCGGCGGTAGTTCGACGCGCTCTTTTGCGCCTCCCGACTGCTTTCGTGCTCGCTGCTGCGGAGTCCGCCGGTCTGACCGCCCCATGACGCCTGCTCCTCTCTCCCACCATTCGAACTAACAAAATGGATTGTAGCACGGCGGCAGGATGGAATGCGGGGCGCTCAGGGCAGCGTTACATCGTCCGCCATGCTGGCGGCCTGCGCTTTGGGCACTGCGGCTGTCGTCGTTCGGGCGACAAACGTTGCATAGATTATCTGTGCGATCAGCGTCAGCATCGCGAGCGCGTTGACGACGATGGTATAGAGCGGACTGCTGAAAATTTCGAGCGTTCGCCTGCCATCTGTGATGAAGAGGCCAATCCCTCTAAAATCCAGTGCGAATTGAACCGCTATCGCGCTCACGACCGCCGTAAGCAGGATGATCGTGAACCAGGACCATTGGCGCGCCCGCCCCGCAAGGACAAGGGCAAGGAAGGCGCTGACAATCCCGAACCTGACGCTGTAGACAGCCGTGAGCACCGAATATTGCAGCAAGTGGGTAATGGTCTCCGTTGTACTGGCGTCAGGCAGCCCCAAACGCACGTTGAACATCGTCACGTTCACGATGTAGAAGACGACAGCGCTGAAGAGATACAGCGCCAGAGCTATCAATGCGTAGGCGAGGAGTGTCCAACGCCAGCGGACAATCCCCAGGCCAGCGGCCAGACCTATCAGCAGCAGAGTTAATACGGCTGGCAGCAGAGTCAGTAGCAAATACTCCTGGTTTTGGTCCATCTGGCCTGTCTCCTTGTCAGTTCCATCGCACTCCTCCTGGCGCGCCCCAATAGGTCGCCATTGTCGTGCGGTTGCCATTATGAGGATAACAGAGGCATGCAAGGAGCGGCGCGCTACCCGGCGTCAGGCACGACTGCCGTTGCTCGTGGGCCAACGAGCGCGTAGAGCAACTGTGCGACCATCGCGAGGCCAGCAAGTATGGTCGTGATGATGGCATAGAGCAGCGCGGTGAACAGCTCTTGCGCCCGTTCGATGTCGAGGAAGGCATAGAGAGGGAAGTAGCTAAACGCAAACTGGGCTGCCAGCATGCTGACGACAGCCGCGATCAGGAGCGCAGTGAACCACCCCCAATGACGCGAGCGCGCTGAGAGAACGAGCGTGAGGAATATTCCCACCTCACCGATGACGAAGGCGCAATCTATCACCGAACCCGCAATCGTTGGCAGGTATGTGAAAGCAAATTGAGATTGGAAACCAGCCGAGTTCAAAAAGGGGATTCGCAAAGCGAGAACGCCGACGATCATGAGCAGCAAGGCAATAATCGCCAGCGCCAGGGCTGTGCGCCGCCAGCGAGCAATACCCAGGATGGCGACCAGGGCAATCAATAACGGGAGCAGAACGCTGGGGACGACAATGAGCAACACATAGGTCGGCAGTTGACTCATCGGACGCGACTCCTCGCTCTGAACTGTCTATTTCACGTTGGCGCGCCATGAGGGTCACATGAGAGCCTGGCTGCCACAGTGAGGATAACAGACGCGTGGAAGCACGTGTGTGCAGGCAGAGGCGAGGAAAAGTAAATGCCGCCGTCCGCCAGGATTTCACTGGACGGTAGGGGCGGCTCTATTTCTCGCTCGTGAACCGTAATATGCTCAGGCGGCGGTTCGTAATCGTAGCGGCGCGCCGATAGCATGCAGATACGAGAGGATCTCGCGATAGGATCGCAGCATGCCCGTCTCGTGATAGCTAATCGCGTGCTGCTGGCAATAGGTGCGAATGATGCGTTGCGCTTCGGCCAGACTTGAACGTGGCATCGTGGGGAAGAGATGGTGTTCGATCTGGTAATTCAGGCCGCCGTACCACGTATCGAGAATAGGATGCGCGTGGACGTTGCGTGAGGTGAGCACCTGGCGGCGGAGAAAGTCCATCTCGCTTCCGTGTTCGACGATCAACATCCCCTTGTGGTTGGGCGCGAAGACCGACCCCAGATAGAGACCCGTCGCCGCTTTGTGGATGACCAGAAACGCCAGCGCCTGCCACGGCGGCAACGCAATCAGCAGCAGTCCAAAGTAGCCAACATAATGCACCAGCAAGAGGGCGACCTCGGTTTTGGGATAGCGTGCCTTCCCCTGAAGCAGGAAGCGAATGCTGTTCGCCTGAAGATCGAACGCGACCAGCGCCAGCAACGGGAAGAAGAAGAGCGCCTGATGCGCGGCGATAAACCGGGGCAGCCCGCGTTTTTCGGCGGCCTCCTCAGCGGTGAAGGTCAACATGGGGATGTCGATGTCGGGGTCGCTGTCGATCTCGTTAGGCCGGGCATGGTGGCGATTGTGTTTATCCATCCACCACGAGAAACTCATGCCAATGATCAGGTTGCCATGCAGGAAACCGATGAGATCATTCAGGCGTGTCGAGTTGGATGACTGGCGGTGGCCCGCGTCATGGCCATTGAAGCCAATCTGGGAACTTACGAACGCCAGCAGCAGCGCGTTGAGACACTGCACCCAGAAGATATGCACCGTCAGCAGCAGCGCAACACTGAGCACGAGCAGCGCGTCAATGATGAGGAGCCGCACCAGCGCGCGCAGAGGACGTCGGTTGAGTAGCCCACGATCTTTTATCAGACGTTTGAGTTCGCCATAGGAACCGGTGAGCGGTGGTAATTGCGTTGCAAGGCGTTCGGTTTGGATCAAGCGAAGTGGCCATCTTTCCTGAGGGCGCTAAGCGAGCGGGAGACCTGGAGACAAAACATCTTGTTCCGTCGGGATTAGAGTCCATTGAGTATACGAATGTTTCATCGCCTAAGTTTGCGCCCCCCCCGACCGGGCAAGCGAGCGGTTAGATGCCTTCGGCGGCGACGAAATCGAGGATGGCTCCCAGCGCCGCGCAGGCGTCGTCGGCGGCGGTGTTGGCGCAGGCGCTATCGAGGAGCGCGCGCGCCTGGTCGCATTGTTCCCGGAGCATCGTTCGCGTGCGTTCGCGCGCGCCGCTACGTTCGAGAATCGCCAGCAACGCGGCGATCTGGGCCTCGCTGACCGGGCCGCGCTGGCCGTAAATTCTGGCGAGCGCGCGCCGATCCGCTGGCGTCGCGTCTTCCAGGGCGGAGATGACCGGCAGGCTCATCTTCTTCTGGCGCAGGTCGCCCGCCTCGGTCTTGCCCAGCGCATGCGCCGACCAGATGCCCAGCATGTCGTCACGCAACTGGAAGCCGATACCGAGCGCTCGCCCAAAGGCGCCCAGTTGCGCGCTGAGTCGCTGGTTCTCTGGCGCGCCGATCAAGCTGCCCATCCTCGCGGCGCAGTCCATCAGCGCCGCCGTCTTGCGTCCAATCATATCGAGGTACATCACTACCGTGACATCCTGCCTGCCCTCGAAGCGCATATCGAGGTGCTGTCCCTCGCACAGTTCGATACAGGTGGCGTCGAGTTGGGCGGACAGCTCGATGATCGTCTCCGCCGGGACGCCACGCGCGCGCAGGTGGCTCAGTTGCAGGCGCGCCAGCGCGAAGATGCCATCGCCCGTGTTGATTGCCAGCGGAACGCCCCACAGCTTCCAGAGCGTTGGCTGATGATGGCGTTCTTCATCGCCGTCTTCGATGTCATCGTGCGCCAGCGAGAAGTTATGCACCAATTCCACCGCCAGCGCCGCCGGAATCGCCTGCTGAACAGCCGCCTGTTGCTCCCGGTCACTCTGCCCACTTAGTCGCTGTCCCGCCGCCACTTCGCATGCCAGCAGCAGCAACGTTGGCCGAATTAACTTGCCGGGATGCCACGGTTTCGGTTGAAGGTCGGGAGCGCGCCAGCCATGATGATATTCGATCTGACCGTAGAACTCATCAAGGATCTCACGGGTAGCCGTGGCGGATGGAGCGCTCGCTCGCGCATCCTGGATGGCCTGAAGCAGCGCCTCGCCCAGCAGCGCCCGATAGCGCCCGAGGACGGCGTCCAGATTGCCCGATGTTGCTGCTGCTCTCCCAGTGCTCACGCGGCTTCTCCTGTTACGGTCTCTTACGATGGCGATTAGTGCGGTATAAGCTCGACATAGGCGAGCATACCCGCGACCGCGACGCCGCTTATGCCAATGAGCCAGCGCACCGCGCCCGGCAGCCCGCCGATATGGCGAAATGGCGCGCAGATGTTGCAATAGCGCCGGGTGACGTGGTAACGCTGCGAGCGCATGCCATCATGCGCCAGCTCGACGCCCTCGATGCGGATGCGGGTATGGCGCTCGTCGCAGATATAGCGGCCGCAGCCCGCGCAGTTATGCGGGTCAATGTAGTGCGCGAAGCTGGTGGATGACCATTGCTGCGGCAGCGTCGGCGCGCTACAGATGTAGCAGGTGAAGCGAGCCGCCGCATCTCGCAGGTGTGTCGCGCATGGCTCATGCTCATCGCGCGGAAAGTGATCCAGGCAGAGCGGACGACGACACGAAGGGCAGCGCGCCACCGATTGTATGCCACATTCGCGGCACGAGGGGACCGCGATCGGAAGATTTGCCGCCATGCGCGAAGTCCCTTTCTATCGTGCCGCTTGTGTGCCGCCTTGTTGTGTGCCGCCTGTGTGCCCTGCCATGCCTGCCGAAGTGGGAGTATAGCAGCATGCGCCGGGCTGGTCAAACGTGTTGGGCCGCTGGGTGGCTGCTCAGGGCGCTGGCGTGACGAGCCACGGTGGCGTATATCCCGCGGCGGCGTAGATACGTTCGATGGATTCCGCCTGCTCCAGGCTATCGTCCAGCGAGATGAACGGCGCGATGTCGTGGCGAATGCCGCTGCTGAAGCCCTCAATCTCCAGCATGTATTGATCGATACCGCTGAAGTGGCGCTCGAGTGTCTCATCCCCCGTTTCGATGCGCACCACCGTCTCGGCGTGGCCAGGCGTGAACGGGGCAGGAAGGACAATGCGCCCGTGTTCGCCGACAACCTCGGCAAAGAAACCCCGTGGCAGCGAGAAGCTCGCATCGATCACGCCCAGGCGCCCCTCGCCAAAGTCCAGCACGGCGCCAATCGCCAGCTCCACTTCGCTGCCTGGCGGCACGACGACATGCGCCGCAATCTCGCGTGGCGGGCCGCCGAAGACGGCGCGGCAGAAGTTGAGCGGGTAGCAGCCGACATCCATCATCGAGCCGCCGCCAAGCGCGCCCTGCAGCCGAATATCTCCGGGTCGGCTGTGCAGATCGAAGACGAACGACGAACGCACCATCCGAACAGCCCCGATACGCCCGGCGGCCACCTGTTCCAACGCCCAGCGGATTTGCGGGTGGAAGCGGTACATGAACGCCTCCATCACCCAGCGGTTGGCTTGCTCGCTGGCCACACGAATACGCCGCACCTCCTCAGCGGTGATGCCGAGCGGCTTCTCGCAAAGCACGTGCTTGCCCGCCTCCAGCGCGCGGATTGCCCACTCGGCATGCAAACTGTTGGGCAGCGGGATATAGACCGCCTCGATCTCGTCGTCGTCGAGCAGCGCCTCATAGCTTGCCAGCGCACGCGCGCCGGGATAGGCTGCCGCGAGGGTCTGTGCGCGTGCGGTGTCGCGACTGGCAATCGCCACCAGTTTGGCATTGCTTGCCGCGGCAATTGCTGGGATTACCGCGCGCACGCCGATCTTGGCGGTGCTCATCACGCCCCAGCGCACTGGATCCGCCTGTTGGGTGTCCTCGTCCACTGAAACCTCCTGGGCTTTTGCCGCTCGTTCTCGCGTATAATTACAGCTATAGCATACCCTAACGTACCTGGCGCTGACGAGTTGGCGCCGCTCTCTAGTGCCTGAGAGGATGGTCGCGCAGCATGCCTCGCATCAAACCACTGAACCCGGAGGATGTCGATCCAGAGATGCAGGCAATATTCGCCCGCTATCAACGCGACCGCGGTAACATCCCCAACATGATTCGCACGATGGCGTATCGTCCGGAGATTGCCGCTACCGCCGATGCCCATCTCCAGGCCATTTTCAATACCGGTACGGTCGAGAAACGCCTGAAAGAGATGCTGGCGGTGCGCGTCTCGCAGATCAACGACTGCGCCTATTGAAAGTCCTCTCATACTGCTTTGGCAAAGCAGCAGGGCGTATCCGAGGAGCTGCTCGATGCGATGTATCACATCGACGAGCATGCCGAGATGTTCACTCCCGCCGAACGCGCCGCGCTCACACTGGCGGAGCGTATGACGACCGACGCGCGTGGGGTGGATGAAGACGTCTGGGCGGATCTGCGCGAGCATTTTGACGAGGGCGAGATCATCGAGCTGGCCGCCGTGATTGGGCTGTTCAACTACTTCAACCGTTTCAATGACGCGCTCAAAGTGCCGGTCACGCCGGCTCCCTCTGCGGCTAAGCCAGGCCGCCGACCGCGCGGGCACGAACGAGAGCCAAAGTGAGTAGTTAATGGTAGCTAGTTCCTCATTGTCATGTGGAGGTTGAGACGACCATGCAAGAACCTGCGGTCGTGTCATCGTTCGGACGCGTGCGTCGCGTCTTTTGGATAGGCTTTGTCGCAGCAATTCTGCTAGCGCTTAGTGTGCCCGCCGTGACGCTTTGGCGTGACGCAGCGACAGCCTTGCAGGTTGAGGCTTATATTCAGCCCGCGTCTCCACGTGCTGGTGAGGCAGCGCATGTCGTCATCGTCGTGCCAGATGCAGCGGATCGTACAGATATCCTCAACCCGGCATCGCAGATCGCAGCGCGCTGGGATATGTTGAATATGACCATGGGCACGCGTGAGTCCGCGCTTCCAGGCCCACCGAGTCATTCAGATTCCCTCACGCTTCCGCTGCATCTCGACATGCCAGGACCCTGGTGGGTTCAGGTTGCGGTGCACGTGCCCGGTCGCCCAGCATGGCAAACACGGTTGGATATCACCGTACAGCCGCCCGTCGCCATGGAGCAGAGCGCGGAACTAGCGGTATTTCAAAATGCTCCAGAGACGGCACCACGGCCTGAGGCGACAAATCATCTGAGCAGTCCCACAGGAATACGATCAGCATGCACCATACGACCACAGAAACGAGCAACACGAGCGGTAAGCGTATGAACATAGGAAGCCCTACAACTGGCTCCTTCGTGCGGATGTGCCAGCGCCTCTGGTTCTGGCTCAGGCACATTTCGACCTTCGAGAAGGTTATTGCTGCCAACAGTTGCATCATTCTGCTCGATTCGGCGATTGGGTGGTGGGTTACCCAGCACAACCCAGAACCGTATCATTTCCTCATCGATACCGCCTTTATCATCCTCGCGAGCGTCTTCGGACTGGCCGTCAATTTTGTGCTGCTGCGCGCGGCATTCGCTCCTCTCCATACCCTGCTGGCCACGATTCGTGTCGTGGCGCGTGGTGATGTGAACGCCCGTGTGATGGCACAAGAGAGCGGCGCCGATACCGCCGACCTGGCCGATGCCTTCAACATTATGCTCGACCGCTTGGAAGACATGCACCGCGAGGCGGCGGCGCGCGTACTTCGTGCCCAGGAGGAGGAACGGCGTCGGCTGGCCCTCGAACTCCACGACCAAACTGGCCAGAGCCTCACCGCGCTGGCGCTCCATGCTGCGGCGATTGCTCAGCGGCTCGAACACGAGCACAGCGATGCCGCTATACAGGCACGCCAGCAAGCGGAACGCTTAGGGCTGCTGGCCCAGCGAACTCTGACGGAGGTACAGGTGCTCTCCCGTCAACTGCGCCCACCACTCTTGGACGATGTTGGCCTAGAGGCTGCGCTCCGCTGGCTGGCCGAGGATGCGAGTGAGCGCTTGAAAACACCAGTGACCGTTCGCATTATCCCCGCTGGCGCTCCTGGAAACTTTGACAGCGACCATGCCGCCGAGGAGGAGGTCCCCCTCAATGGCCCGGTCCGCTGGCCAGAGGATATAGAGACGGCCTTGTTCCGTATCGCCCAGGAAAGTGTGACCAATGCCGTACGTCATGGCCATGCGCAACACATCACCATAGCGCTTTCCTACACAGCGCCAACCCTGACGCTTCAGGTGAGCGACGACGGATGTGGATTCGATACAACGGCCATCTCTCAGGCAGCGTCAAGCCGCAGCCATGGCGGCGTTGGCGGCGTTGGCATCGAGGGCATGCAAGAGCGCGCGCAACTCATCGAAGCGCACTTTGCCATCCAATCTCAGCGCGGGCGAGGGTGTATAGTAGTGGTGAGTGTCCCGCTCACGGCTGGCATGCCAGATGTAGAAACCGAACAGGGGCAAGGACAGGGGCAGCAGACGAGCGCACCAGACAACTCTTCGGCCTCACCGGCAATGAAGCCATGAAGAACACATGTTAACAGTATGAAGCGAGCATAGTGTGAGCACATTGCTAACCACAACTGACTCCGAATCGCAGCCTGGCGAAGCAGGCGCTATTCGCATTCTCATTGCCGACGACCACGACATCCTGCGTGATGGTCTGCGCGCCCTGCTGGAGTTGGCAGGCGATATGCAGGTGGTTGGCGAGGCGCGAACGGGCCGCGAAGCGGTGGCCGAAGCGGAGCGACTGCGCCCTGACATCGTGCTTATGGACATCAGTATGCCTGAACTGGATGGGGTGGAAGCATGCCAGCGCATTCGCCAGCAGACGACCGACGTGCAGGTGCTGTTTTTGACGATGCATGAGGCAGAGGAGTACTTCTTTCGAGCATTGCGTGCAGGTGCGGCAGGCTACGTCATTAAGCGTACAGCAGCGGCCGATCTGTTGGCGGCTGTCCGTGCGGTGGCGCATGGTGAGTCCTTCCTCTCGCCGAGCATCGCACGCGCACTGGTCGAGGATTACACACGTCAGCAATCTCGTCAGCAATCGCGGATGTCACAATCAGGGTTAGCGCGGGATGGCGCTGAGCAATTCGACAATTATGACGCGCTGTCCGGTCGTGAGCGTGAGGTGTTGCAATTGGTCGGCGAGGGACATACCAACCAGGAGATCGCGAATATGCTGCATCTCAGCATCAAGACCGTGCAGTCACATCGCGCATCGGTTATGGAGAAGCTTGGGTTGCGCGACGTTACGCACCTAGTGCGTTATGCAGTACGACGTGGGCTAGTGAACCCTGAGCAATAGGTTTCTTCCGCGAAGCTGCTACGATGCTGTCAGAACTGACTGCCAGTGTCGTCCTCCATCAGTAGTAAGATCAAGCCCCAGTGGGTACGAGAACCCGACATAAGCGATGTTGGCGTCTTCAGGATCAACAGCGACCTGGCTAGGATGCCCGCTCAGCGGAGCTGTTGCTCGCCAGCTCTTTCCACCATCAAGCGTTCGCTCCACCCCTGTTCCGGTCAAGCCGTAACCCTCGGTAGGGGCTACAGCGCAAAACTCGATGCTTGAAAAATTGACCGTCGGATTGACCAAGTGGAAGAGTGTTCCGGTCGTATCGGACGCAAATAGTCCCGAATCGCTTTGGACATAGATCAGTTTGTCGGCAAACGTGAGCCCATACACACCACCTTGCACACTGGAGACAGGGTTCCAGCTTCCTCCGTGGTCAGTACTTTGATACAGCCCACTCGCTGGACTCCAGATAAGCAGATGATCGGGATGTGCAGGGTCATCGGCCACGCCTGTAACGTCGCTGGTAGGCAATGGTGGCTGTGCCTTCCAGTGCGCGCCTGCGTCGTCGCTCGCGGAAAGGCCGTGAGTCGCCAGTGCTGGCAGGAATGCATACACATCACTCGCTGTACCTGCCCCGACAGCGATTGTATATACGCTCCGGGTCGAAGATGAGGTAAAGGGGGTCGCAAGTTGCCAGGTTTGTCCCGCATCTGCACTCCTATACAATCCAGGCGCTGCTGGCGGAGGAACGCTGGAACGGAGCGTCGCCAGGGCATAAATGCGTTTTGGATCCAATGGACTTTGCGCTAGCTTGAAGATCATCAGGCCATCCATCGCCTGGCCAGGACCGCCCGCAACCTGACGCCAGGTCTGTCCGCGATCCGTCGTACGGTAGAGTCCCAAATGTGTCGCAAGCAACACCGTCCCAGCGATTCCATGGAGTGGCAACAAATCATGGAGGTGATTCAGTGAGCCGCCATATGCTGGACTCGCCGACGTTGATCCATTCGCGCATCCAGCCATTGCAACCATTGCAACCATCGGCAATAAAGCGCACAAGGCGAGGACGAACAGAGCCGTACGAAAGACTATTCCCGAGCGGCGTCTCGCACTCCATTGTCGCATTGGAAATGTCATGAGAGCCTCCTCCTATGAGCGCGAAGGGATTCACGAATTGCCAGAAATAGGAGAGTGCCGAAAACCACGATGAAGGCGCCAAGAATGAGCGCTACGACAATGACGGTGGTCTGGCGATCAAGCGGAGGTGGATATGGACCCGTAACGATTGCACGTGGTTCGCCCCCGACGGCCACGGCGCCAAGAGTCTGGCGGTTTGTGATATCAAGCTCTACCACGCGCCCATCGGCACGTTCGGCGACGAATCCCAAAGCCCCCTCAAATGTGATCGCGACTGCCGATGGCTCACCGGAGAATCTTAGGATATGTAGCGGCTCTGCCGGAGCCACCAGACTTCCATTTCCTCCTACCCCGCTGGGTCTTAGGATCACTACCCGGTTCTTCGTAGGAACTGGTATGTAGATTTGACCGGTGATGGCATCATAATCCATCGTCCCCGGTGTCCCACCCAGGTCTGACAGCACTGTGCCGAGTACCTCGTGCGATGCCAGTCCGACCGCAAGTACTGCTCCCTGGCAGGTCGCTACATAGGCGATGCCGCCTGTTGACGGAATGTTGATCGCGCATGGCGGTGCAGGCAGCGCAATTGTAGCCAACGTGCGCAGATCGCGCGTCGCAATGACCGAGACTGTTTGGCTCTGGCGATTAGCGACGTAGACCTCAAGTGTAGATGGATCGCTGATTCCGCTATTTGAGGCGGCCACAGCAACGCTGACTGGTGCATTGCCAACTGTCAATGTCGCTTTCACTCGTTGGGTATCTGAGTCGAGAATAGTGAGGGTATTTCCGGCGGTATCGGCAACGAACAGCCAGTGCAAACTGCCTGATGGATCCACTGCTATTGCCTGCGGACTAGAACCAGTCGGCATACTCCCAACCACGCTATGCTCGCGCGTGTCAACGATGGCAACCCGGTTAGCGTCTGCCTCGGTGACATAGGCAAAGCGGCCATCGCTGCTTAAGACAACCGCTTGTGGCCGATTTCCTAGGGCGAGAGTCCACGCCACATTCCGTTTCCCAATATCCATGACAGTGAGATTGTCACTTGAGCTTCCTCCGCCCACGATATAGGCGAGGTTTGGAGCGCCACCGTCAGCTCTCGCTGGCATAGCCCCACCGTACCACCAGATAGTCAGAGTTAGAACTAAGGCGAATAGCGTTGCGAATCCTATATGTCTTCGTCGAATTTGGCCAAACGATGTGTTTATTCTCAGCTTTCGTACGTGTCTCCGTCGCGGGTGAAGTCTCATCTGCCGTCCTCGCCACCAAGTGTCACATTGATTGTGTTCAAGTATACGCCTTCACCGCCACGCTGCAATACATCTCGATGCTTTTCAGTTGGCATGGTTGAGCATCAACGCATTAGGACAGGACAAAGGCAGTGTGTTATAACTCTTTCCAGAGACCACCTGGCGAGTCTCTATAATATTCCCTGCTCAAACTCCAGGCAGTTTCACATCTTGCGCACATCTGTTTCATGTATCGTTGATAGGCGGCATGCGCAATACAGCCATCCCTCGCGCGTCCAGGCAGTGTGCCGCCATCCACTCTCAGTTTGTAGGTATCATTTTCCGTACGTGTTCGGCGTGCGGCAACTGCCTAAGGTTGGAGGTTGCTATGCAGACATCTCGCGACGAATCTCCAGCGAGCGTTACGGAAAACAAGGACGACGACCATCAGCAGGAATCCTCTTCGAACCAATCCGCGAAGAGTACTTCAGGGGTGCTACGATGGCTATGGGTGGGGACAGTTATAAGTGCTGCTACCATCGTTCTACTTGGTACGATCCTGCTGATGAGGCCTACTCAAGGGACTGGATCGTCCCAATTGCTGGGAACCGACCTTGGGGGAACTCCAGCGCCCTCGTTCACCCTCGTCGACCAGAATGGCAAAAACGTCAGCATTTCCCAGTTGCGTGGGCATCCGATAATGCTCACGTTTTTCGACTCGGTGTGTCCACATACGGATTGTTCACTCATGGCCAACTATGTCAACACAAGTTATCAGGAGATGGCATCCTCTGAGCGCTCACGTGTGATCTGGCTCGCCATCAGTCTCAACCCCTGGCATGATACACCTAGCACAGCGCAGACCTTTCTTACCTCACGCGGTGTCAGTGCTCCGATCCACTTCATGCTGGGATCAGTGTCGCAACTCGCGCCCATCTGGGGTGACTATCATATCCAATCGGTGCTGCAATCCAATGGCATTGTGGTTCACACGACCGGCGTCTATATCATCGATCAGCAGGGGCGTGAGCGTATTTTCCTCGATGAGGGATTCGACCCCCACATGCTTAGCGGCGATCTGCATCTGCTGCTCACCGCACACCCCTCTGTGAATGCGCAGCAGGCGGCGCAGACCGATGGCAGTGTCACCATGACGAAGACGGTAAGAGGGGGAACAGTGACATTGCAGGCGACACCAGATGCCTATGGCACGTACAGTTACCTCGTCTGGGTGTGGGATGCCAAAGGGCAGCCCCTTGCAAATGGCACAGGGACACTGGATCTGACAATGCCTGCGATGACCATGCAGCCTCTTCACATTCCCCTGGTACAGGATACCTCTATTGGGCCAGGGATTTTCCGGGCCACTGGAGTGCTCTCTATGGCCGGACAATGGCAAGTGATTGTGAGCGCAAGCCCATTGCGTACCGCTCTGCCCGGCTCGACCTCGCCTGCAATTCTGGCCACCTTCACTTTCACTTCCAAATACTGAAAAGAGTGGTCAGCGGGACTCGGTGCTAGCTTACCGAGCCACGCCGACTCCATTAGGATGGCCTCAGGAGAAGTACTGAGAAAGGCAGTGGAACTCTCCCAATAGACAGTCCTCTACCGCCAGCACTAGACTCACTCAGAGATATGGCGCACGCCATCTTCTTGGTCAATCCTCGTGATTGTGGAGTATTCTGAGGGGGTTATCATGCATCGTATCCGCATGTCTCGCATCCTACAATGGATGATAGTATGCTCACTCACAATCCTGGCGGCGCTCTTCGCTTTGGTCACAGGTAGCCTCACCGCACAGGCGCACGCAGCCTACAAATCGTCCACTCCAGCTGCGAACTCGGTACTCAAGACAGCACCGACGAGTGTCTCCATCACGTTTGTGCAGAAGCTTGACCCGCAGGGGTTGAACATCACGGTCTATGGCAACAAAGGCGAGGTGGTCTCTATCGGCCAGGCGCAGATCTCGGCAAGCGATCCCTACACTGCGACGGTTGCCATGAAAGGCGACGACTCGGATATCTATCGCGTCGATTGGAATAATGTCTCGGCTGAGGATGGCGATCCTACGCTCGGCGCCTTTGTGTTCGCGGTAGATGCCAGTGGTACGAGCGACAAAGTCACTCCAACGCAGAGCGCAACAGTCGCGAGCACAGGCTCTGACGTCTCCATTTGGATAGCAATCCTGGCAGGTGTCGGTGGCCTGGTGGTTGGTGGCGCAGCGACATTCTTCGGACAGCGAGCGCGTACCACCAAGTAACCTGATTCATTCGCTGATGAATTGGCCGGGTGATCTTGGCGACGTTAAGGGGGCGCATTATGCGTAGCGTAAGACGGTCACTGCAGCGCGGAAGTCTCATATCACTCCTCGCGCTGGGGGGAGCGCTCCTGTTGCTCACCGCGTGGCCGTCTACGCCTGTATTGGCGCGCGCCGAACATCCGCAGGCTCCTTTGCACGCGCTTCCGGTCCGCTACAATCCTGCACAGAATGCGGTGCTGCGGACACCACCAACCAAGGTGCAGATCACCTTTAGCGAGCACCTGAATCCTGACATCTCGAAGATCGTGGTTGTGAATCCCTCCAATCAACAGGTGGATAACCGCGACAGCCAGGTCAGCGGCGATGCGCTGACGATGACCGTCACGCTGCCGCTGCTCCCAGCGGGTACCTATGTAGTATTCTGGCGCACGCACTCCGCCGATGATGGACACATCGTTGGAGGGTCATACCTCTTCCATATCGCGCGCGCCGATGGCACTGTTCCGCCTCTCTCTGGAGCGCTTCCCAGCGGGAATATTATTGGCGGTGCTGGGCTTGCCAACACTGGCAGTCTTGATGGGCCAAATTTGCTCGGCGCACTCGCGCGATGGGTTGCTCTGCTGGCGCTGACCTTCCTGCTTGGGCTGCTGTTTTGGGCATACGTTGTCCAGCCGCGTCAGCTCTACCTTGATGATGCCTTTCGAGCAGACTTCTCGCGCCGGATGCGCCGCGGGATGCAACTCGCGCTGGGCATCATGCTCGTTGCGACGGTCGTCGAGGTCGCTGCGCAAGCGTGGCTAGTCGATGGGTCCCTCCAGGGAGTAACGTCGCTATCACTCCTGCGCAGTATTCTCTTCGAGAGCCGTTTTGGGCGTGCGCTTGTCATCTTCGTGCTCTTCGCCTTCTATGGGCTGGTGGCGCTGGCCTTACGTAAACGGCCACTGACCGATAAACTTTTGCAGGGAATTATTGCCTTCGTTTTCGGCATTGGGCTGGCTTTAGCCTTTGAGTATTCCGGCCATGGCGGCGCGGCGCAGCAATGGTGGGGGCCAATTATTGATTTCTTACACCTCCTGGCGAATAGCGTCTGGCTCGGAGGGCTATTCGTGATCGCGCTCGTGATCGTTCCGCTCTTGCTCCAGCGGGGACGTGAAGAGCGCGAGGCATATCTTGCGCAAAGTGTCCCAGCCTTTAGTGTGCCAGCGTTGATCGCAGTCGGCTTCTTGATTATCACTGGTCCGCTGAATGCCACCGTCCGCCTGACGAGCGTTCAGCAACTCTGGACGACCCCGTATGGGATTGTGCTCGATCTCAAATCGCTGCTTTTTCTCATCATGGTATCTATCAGTTATCACCATGCCTTCCGACTCCGACCAGTTCTCGCCGCCGAGCAGGCAACTGCTGGCACAGCTACATCGCCGACGGCATGGTATAGCGAACTTCCGATCATTGGGAATCTCGCCCATGTCATGTTAACGCCGCAAAGGCCGAGTGATGTAGTAGCAGGTATCCCTTCTGGAGGTGTGGTAGCCGTGCCCCAGCGCAACCGAAGGTATCAGTCGAATGACAAGGCAGACCTGATACTCTACTGGATGCGTGTGGAAGCCATCGTTGGAGCGAGCGTTCTGCTCTGCGCTGCGCTCCTAGCGCCGCTGGCAGGCACGCTTGCCCCTGCGCTGGCGTCGGCAAGCGCGAGTTTCGGCGCGTCAGGCGGTGCGCAAACATTCACACAAAAAGCGGACGCCTTGACCGTGACGCTCGGTGTCAATCCCGGCAAATTTGGCACAAACACCTTCACGATCGTGGTCAAGAATCCTGATGGAACGCCTGCCAGCAACGGCACTGTATTTCTAGAGACTGAAATGGTTGAGATGGACATGGGTACGAACGAAATCGACCTTACGCCATCGGCTGCTCCTGGGACATATAGTGGTCAAGGTGAGATCGCGATGGCAGGTCATTGGCGGATTCAAGTAGTCATTCGCACCAAAGAAGATCCTGGCCATCTGCACCGCACAACTTTTACAATCAGTGCGAGTTATTAGCAGTCGTCCAAGGCAACTCCTTCTCGAAGCCGGTTCAGTGCAGAGGTGTAGCCTCACCTTGCATGAACCTGCCAGCGATGCATACAATTTCACCCTAGCGGAGATGCTACGGGTGAGGCATTGGACGGCCTGGAATCCGCTTGAGTGCGCGGACTATGTGCTGCAATGTCTCTACGTCTTCATAATCTGAATCTGAATAAGAACGGGATGGTGGCCGCGCTGAAGGCTCCGATCACGCCGCCGGGCGCGCCAGCGACAGACAGATCAGAATCCGATAGCTGAAATTTGTGGATACCTGACATGACAACGCACAATTCTGACAAAGAATCCCAGGCGAAGAGGCCCGATGCCGCGACTGAGAGTGCGGAGCGGCTGGAGGGGCTGCTCCGCGACCTGGAGACGTTGCAGGCGTACCTTCAGGAGCGAGGGCGCCATGCCTACGAGCTGGCGCAGCGCTTTCTGGCGAATGCGCGGCGAGACGCGGGGTCGCGCGCATATGACGAACGGCAGGCGACGATGCTGGAGTATCAGCACTACATCTGGCACGAGATTGCCGGGCGCGTCTCACAGCTGCTGGTGGCGTATGGCGAGCCTGACCAGGTATTGCTGGGAGAATCCACTGGTGAGCCAGATGGCGCAACTGAAGCTGAAGCGTCGTCCTCCCACCAGGCGCCGACGAGTGAGCAGGACTCCTGAGCCATGGCACAACGCAATTCCACCACGCCAACGTCCCGCGAGCGCCAGCTACAGCGCACGCTGCTCGCCATACGACTCGGCGCGACGGTCTTCGGAGTGCTGGCGGGCCTCGTCTGCTACGTCGCGCTGGATCAGTTCACGGCGATTGGGCTTGTGCCAGCGTTCGTGATTGGCCTGATCTTCGCGCTGCTCACCCGCACCGCCTCTGCCTCGCTTGCGCGTGACTGGCTGGTGCGCAACGCGAGGCAACATGATCCACAGCGAGCAGAGCGCCGCCATCGCAATGCGCAATAGAGCGCGAGTTCTGTCAACACCGCGCGTCGGGATTTCATGTCGAGGTATCCAATAACATGACCGGCTCTCTGGCGAACAGCAATGGCGCGCTGATACGCCAGTACACCGCGCCCGTGGTAGCGTTGAGCGCATTCACCGCCGACGGCGGCTCGCAGTCGGGCGGGCATGACGTGATATAGTGCGGGTAGATGATAGAGGACTTCACAAACAGCACGCCGTTGAGAATCACTGGGGTGCCGAACCCAACGTTCGCATTCGAGCCGATGGCGCCAGACACGATGCCCGTCGCTTACATGCACTGCATCGAGGTAGATATCACTGGCATAGTAGACCAGCATCGCCAGCTTCGACAGCCTGTGGAACCTGAGGCATTGACAACCTTATACCTCCATTGCAGGTTCCCCGTTTGTGCATTGAGGCTGTTGAGATAGTCGGTTTCGCCCACGGTGGCGACCATCTCGAAAGTCCGATAGTACACACTGTTCGCCCCAACACTCACTGGATCCTCAGGCCACTGATTCGCCAGCGGTCGCAACCACGCCGGAGAGCCATCA
Organism: uncultured Chloroflexia bacterium; assembly: GCA_963718915.1. GTDB lineage: Bacteria > Chloroflexota > Ktedonobacteria > Ktedonobacterales > JADMIN01 > DAHUXT01. Next base: position 75,704 of record CAVRAI010000004.1, read on the forward strand.
CGCGCGTTCAACGCCACTATGCTATGGATGAGTACGGATAACACCATTCCGTCGCCATATGTTGGCATGCCCTGCACATACTCTCCGTCAGGCACGACACGCTTCCTCCAGACGAGCGCGCCATCACGCTCATGGAACGCCGAGATGTTGCCAAAGGGCACGCCGACAAACACCAATCCCTGCCCGACGGTCACCGGGCCACCCAGTGGGAGACTCCATGCCAGCGCGCCAGTATCGGCACGCAGCGCGAAAACCAGAACGCCAGGAGCATTATCCGAGTTTGTAGTACTGGCGCTGGCGCTGAGAAAGAGCATCCCATCTGACACGATTGGTGGAGCAAGAAACCTCAGGCGGGTTTGCGGCTCCAGCGAATTGGTGAGCGGCGTGCGCCAGAGTTCCTGGCCGTCGCTTGCGCGCACGGCGACGATAGTTTGCGGTTGATCCGCCACAAGGTAAATGGTGTGCTCGTCCGCAACAGAAAACGTTCCAGCATACGTTCCAGCATACGTTGAGGAGCCGTCAATCGCATACTGCCAGCGCGTCGCGCCGGTGCGCGCGTTGAGGGAGATAAGCGCCGAGGCAGATCCGTAGGGTATCCGCACAAACGCCAGCGATAGCGAATCGGCCACAGGCGCAGATATATTTACCAGCGGTGGTTGATGCACGACTCGCGACGCTGACACCCGCGCACGAGATGGTCGACGAGCACGGGCACGCAGAGCGTCAGCAGAATCTTCCACAGCCGACGCTTGGCGCGAATTGCCAGCACAATCGGCAGTATCACGAGCAGCATGGCCGCGATTTCTGCCCAGGGGAGCCAGGGGAAATTCTCGAAGACGTAGATTCTCATTGGCTGGCCCTCATCCGTAGCGCGCGTTGCAATCGTCTGCTTGCACTACGATACCAGGCCAGGCCATTCTCACACGTGCGGAGAAGCGGCGTTAGCTACTACACGTCGTCATCCCGATTCTGTTCGTCGGGATCGCCATACTCGTTGATGGGCATGAAGATCACGTCGCGCACGTAAGGATGAATCCGCAGGCGATTGCTCACCTTCTCTTCCGTGCCAGGAAGCACGTAGGTGAGGAAGCCATGCTTGCGCGGGATGATGCGGAGCGGGCGCGCCTCATTGGATGAAAGCAGCCGTTGCGCCTGCCCAACGGAGACGCCGGAACGGAAGAAGACCGCGATGCGTCCCGGCCCCAGGAAAGGCGCCTGCTGGCGCGCGGGATCAGGCTCGAAGCGTCCGACGATGGCCTGCGCGGCGTGTTCCGCCTGATTATGGATCCGCCTGAAGGCAGGCGCCGCCGCTGATTGGGCGCGCTCGGTCAGGCCACGCGCCGAGGCGGTCAGCCGCCCGAAGACATCGCCCAGGCGCGAGGATGGCGCTGGCTCATAGGCTGGAATAGGATGGACACCGCTGGCGCGCGCTTCGTGCTGATAGTCCAATGCTTCTTGCAGGCCTGGGCGCAGATCACTCCACCACTGCCGCACGCGCTCGGTGACCTGTTTGTCCGTAGTGGGATCCTGCTCGCCCTGCTCTTTGGCGTCTCGTCGGCGGTGTAGCTCCTGGAGGCGTTGCATGCGGGGATCAGGTAATGCTGTGGGTGGGAGGCCTGAGGGTGGAGCCCCAGGCATAGGCCGACCCTTGGGCGAGGCGTAGCGTTGCAGTCCGGTCCGGTCGGGGCGCGGAATGGCGCGGCGGTGCAGACTGGCGGCTGCCTCCGGGAGCGTTCCTGGGATGGATGCCCCCGACGCCGGGAGCGGCGGCCAGACGGCTCGTTCGTCGGTGTCGAGGAAGTGCGGGCGGGCGCTCAGGGCCATACCGGGCGCCAGGGCAACGGTAGGCTGGTCGGCGATGGCCCACTCTTCCTCATCTCTCGCCGCGTAATCGGTCTCGTCGAGAATCTCATCGTCGAAGAACGTGAATGGTTCCGGCTCTGGCGGTGGTGGAGGGGGTAGCGGCGCGCCGTGCGGATTTGTGCCGCCCCGCGCGCGCGTGATGGAGGCCAGCGTATGGTGGCGCGGACGCTCTGGCTCAGGTGGCGCGCCGGGCGTGTCCGTGTCATTGGTGTCATCAACGTGCGCGGCGACGATGGGCGCGCTCATCTCAGCCGATGGCCCGGTCTCGCCTTCAAGGCTATCCCCGGCGTCGACAATCGCGTGCTCGCCAGACTCCTCAGATTCCGCGGACTCTTCCGGGACAAGAGGCGCCAGCTCGCGTGTCGCGCGCGAGTCATCCGTGCCTTCGCCTACTTCGTCTGCTATGTCGCTACGTCTGCTATGTCGTCTTCGACTGGATCAGCCACCGCGTCCGCGACTGCGGGAGTCTCTTCCAGCGTCACTGCGGGAAGCTCTGTCGTTGTTTTTCCGCTGTCGTTCGATGATTTGGTCATACTGATACCCTCAAGCCACTGTCCCAGAACGGCGTGAGCCGTATGATCTGGCTAACCACGGCCCCGTTGCTTGACGCCTTCCTCGTGTCTCTGCACGCCCCACGCCGTGGATGCGATGGATGATGCTTACCACAGCATACTTCCATTGTTACTGCGGATGTGCGCCTGCAAGCAGCCCTCAGCACAGGCGGCAAGCGGCGCGACACCCTGTATAGGGCAAGGTTGCCAGTGGGAGAAATATGCTACTGCGCTATGACCGCGGGATGACGGAATATTCTGTCACCGTGCGCTACTCTCCTGGCTGCCCCAGATAGTTGCTCAGCAATTGTCTGGCGTGACGCGCGACATCCGGTCTCAGCTCGTAGAAGGTCATGCGCTCGCGGTCATAGAGCGTCACCAGCCCGGCATCGCGCAGTTTCACCATGTGATGTTTGGTCGTGGCCTTGGTCAGATCCATCCGCTCGGCCAGCTCGGTCAGATACATCTGGCGCTCGGCCAGCAGCCGCAGGATGCGCAATCGCGAGGGGTCGCCCAGGGCGAGGAAGAAGCGCAGCGTCTCTTCGTCGGGCGCGCGCGGGTCGCCACGGCGGGCATCAGGGGAGGCGTAGATTATTGGGGCACAGAATGTCAGCGTGCCATGCCAGACATGATAGAGGACGGCGGGACGGCAGAAATAGCTGGGGGCAAAGACGATACGTCGCAGACCAGCCGCGCTTTGCCACTGCACGCCGCGCATTGCCTGTTCGATGAAGGCGTCGGGCGGCATCTCGGCGCGTCGCCGCTCCAGGGCTTCCGCCTCCTGGCGTAGCAGCGGCAGAATGCGTTCGCGTTCGGCGGCGAAGACCGCATCGTACCAGACATGTAAGGCCGCCAGCAGCGTGTCGCGCGTGCCCTCCAGATCGTCGAGGACGGCGGCGACGGTTGGGCGCATGTCTTCGGGGTAGCGCGCCAGCAGCCGCTTATAGGCTGCCCCCGCGACGTTGGACGACGCCAGCTCTTCAAGCGTCGCGGCGAGCAACTCCGCCCAGTCTGGCCCAAGCCCTTCCTGGTCCAGCAGTACCTCGGTCAGTTTCGCCGAGGGCAGCTCGCGCAGCCATGCGAGAAATTCCAGTGGCTCGCGCGGCTCCGGGCAGCGCCAGACCAGCGAGATGAGCGTGGCGTGCAGTGACCCAGGCCGGCCATCGCCCAGGTGGCGCCCCAGCACGGTCAGCGCTTCGGGATTCGCCTGGTCGCAGCGTTTGCGCGCCGCCTCGATCCACTCGCGGCCCACATCATAGTCGGCATAGTCATGCTCCGCGGAGGCGAGTGCGACATGCAGGCTGATGAGAAAATCGTAGGTGACGCTCACCAGTATCTCGACATCGAGAATACGTCCGCGGCGCAGATCAACCGCGCGCGGTGCGGCGAGGCGTGGATCGGTGCGTGTATCCACCAGCGTTCTCCTGACTGGGTGACTGCGGCGCGATGAAGTCCATTCCGCCGACCATCACGTCTGGCGACATCTGAACGAACGGGCGAGCGCCGTGCGTGCATCGTACCCGCGAGCGCTTGTGTTGTGCAAATCGCTCCCTCAGATGGCTATCACCAGTGTGTGATATATATCTTACAGCAGATTTCGCGGGGCCGCATCATGCCCCGATGTGTACGTTGGGATGCGGATGTTACAATAGGCAAAACGGCGTAGTCTCGCACGGTGAGCAATTATTCACTCAAGGAGCGATATGGGCACACAGTGGGCAGTGTTGGTGGCGGCGTTTCTGGCGTCGACCGTCGAGTTTGTCGAGGCTTTTACCATCGTGCTGGTGGTGGGCATCACCATCAACTGGCGTAGCGCGTTCGCGGGCACAGCGGCGGCGGCGCTGGCGCTGGCGGCGCTCGTCGGCGTTTTTGGAACGGCGCTCGTGCGCTATGTTCCGCTTGAGGCCTTGCGGTTCGCCGTTGGCGTTCTGCTGGTGCTCTTTGGCCTGAAATGGCTGAAGAAGGCCATTCTACGCTATGCCGGACTCAAGGCGATGCACGACGAAGAGGCGATCTACGAGGAACAGATGGCGGAGTTGCGCGCGCGCGGCGAGCACCATCAGCAGCGGATCGATCCCTTCGGCGTCGTGACCTCGTTCAAGAGCGTGCTGCTGGAAGGGCTGGAAGTCGCTTTCATCGTCATCACCTTTGGCTCGGCGGCTGATAGCATCGGCTCGGCCATCTGGGGCGCGCTGGCCGCAGGTGTGCTGGTCGTGCTGGTGGGGGCGCTGGCGCGCGCGCCGTTGCAGCGAGTGCCCGAGAACACGCTCAAGTTTGTCGTGGGTATTATGCTGACCAGCTTCGGTACCTTCTGGGGCGGCGAGGGCATCGGCATCACGTGGTGGCGCGAAGACCTCTTTCTGCCGATTCTGGTCGTCTTCTATCTCATCGTCACGGGCCTGCTGATTCTCTGGCTGCGCCCATATGCGCCAGCGAAATCCGCCGAGGCCGCCGCGTCGGAATCGGCCGCCAAAGAGGTGATCTCATGACCGCGATACAACGCGCGCTCAAAGCAACGTATAACTTCTTTTCGGGCGACGCGATTCTGCTGATCGCCACTGCGGTCGCGTTTGTGCTTGGTCTGTTGCTGGTTCACTCACTGGCCGCGCCCAATCCGCTGGTGGCGGTGGTCTTCGTCGGCTGTATCGTCGGTGGCCTGGCGCTGACGCTGGGGCGCGAGCTACGCGGGCGGGCGCGCCAGCGGTAGGTTGTTGGCCAGCGGTCAGGCAAGCCCCTGCGCGGTCCGTTTGGCCAGCGAATACTGGGCGAAGCCACCACCCAGCGCGCCATAGACCAGCGCCAACGCGCCCATTATCAGGAAGATCGCCGCGAAGAGGAGCGCGGGCGCTATGAGACAGCCGATACTCCGCAAGAAGCTTTGCCAGCCGTGCCAAATCGGAATCCATCCCCAGTACAATGACCATGCGCCGTAGATTGCTACAGGAACGAGCAGGAGAAGCCCTGTTGGCGCTGCGCCTGTCACGTAGGTTCCTGTGACATCGTTAAGCTGCTGGGTAGGTGTGAAGGCTTTCACGATGAGACTAATTGCGATCCAGCCGCCAATTACAGCGGTAAATATCCAGCTCCACATAATGAGCCGTTGCGCATGCGCTGGTGTCCGACGTGACGCATGGCTCGGCTGCTGACTTTTAGGGAGCACGGTCGCAGTGGTAGGCATTGGTTGTGGCGTCGCCGGTTGCGGTTGTGACGCCACGGTCGGCCGCGGAGCAGGTGTCATGATCGGAGTGGATGTTGCGGTCTCCTTGCTCGTTGGTCTGTCCGTAATGACATCTGTCATGTCAGCGCCAAACGTTACGGCCCCATCGAAGAACACCTGGCTGATATTTGCGCCATGCAGAATTGCACCGCTCAATGTCGCCTGAGAAAAGTTGCAGCGTGTGAGATCAGCCCCGCTCAGGTTTGCCCCTTTCAGGTTAGCGCGAAAGAAGTTCGCGTCTTTGAGCGTCGCGTTCCGCAGATCAGCGCCAGCGAGATCCCAGTGGGCAAACATCCGCTGGCCATCGGCGTATGCGGCAAGCAGTTCGGTAGCCGTACGCTGTTGATTGCGCGAAGAATCTAGTTGCTGCGTCATCGCTACATCCTCCTATGACCCCTGGTACGAAGTGCGGTCAATGCTGCGTGGTCTATTCTAACATAGCAGTCAATATCCCAACCTGGCGGTTATACATTTCCCGGCTGGAGCATGAACTGCGTTGATGGGTGCGCCAGCGAAATGAGAGCCATGACTCCTCGACGCATCAGTCTGGCGGAATGCTTGCCCCGGCGGCCTTGGCGGTGTATACTCGTTGGGAGTATGCCCGCAACCTCGCGCGCAGACCCATGCCACCTCATCTGAAGTTACCTGAACTGGCACGCGCGAACAGGGCGATAAGGGAGCGATCACCGACAATGAAGGTTATTTTGTTACAGGAAGTCCCCGGACTGGGCAAGCCGGGTGATGTGAAGGAAGTTGCCAACGGCTACGCGCGCAACTACCTGTTGCCGCAGCACATGGTGACGGCGGCGACGCCCGGCGAGCTGGCGAATCTGCAGCAGCGCGTGGTGGCGGCTCAGCGGCGCACGGAGAAGCAGCGCCAGGAGCACGACTCGCTGGCGACGAAACTGGCGGCGGTGACGCTGACCTTCGCGGTGCGCGTCGGGCGGGGCGACCGCCTCTATGGCTCGGTGACCAGCCAGGATATCGCCAACGCGCTCGAAGAGCAGGAACACCTGACTGTTGATCGCCGGACGATTCAACTGCGCGATCCGCTGCGCACGTTGGGCACGTTCGAGGTGCCGGTGCGTATTGCGGCAAAGGTCGAGCCGAAGGTGAAGGTGACGCTCGTCGCCAATCAGGAGCTTCCCGCAGCCGAGCAGGAAGAGTCTGCCGTCACCGAAGCCACCGAGGATGAGGAAGCTGTCTCCGAGGAGGAGTAGACTATCTCTGGATCAACCAGCGCCCCCGCATTCTGTGCCGAGAGCCAGAACAGCGGGGGCGAGGCGATTTTCCCGTGGGTGGGTGAGCGGTTCAAACCACGCCTGAATGGCCTCACTTGCTTCGGTTCGCGAATCTTATAGCGGCGATAGGAACCGGGGCGATAGGTTTTGTCGCGCAATGCATCGCGCAGGCGTAGTAGCTCATCTTCGAGACAGTACTCAAAGGTGGCGACATCGGGGCGACTGCGCTTGCCGCGAGCGGCGCGACGATAGGCAAAGAGCAGATTCTCGAAGGAGCAGAGGCGCTCATAGAGGGAGGGAGTTTCAGGGACATCAGCCATAGGACATCCTCCCACTCGCACGGGATTCCAAACTACCCCTCCGGCGCCTCACAAAAAATTCGCGAATTTTCCGCGCTACGCGCGGACAGAGCCAGAGACCCGCACGAACATTGCCGCGTTCATTGCATTGATAGTGTAATTCAGTGGATTGAGAAAGCAAGAACCGGAATTAATCACTACTATGAACCAGCCGGGGCGACAACGAGACGGAAACCAATGTTGTAGTTGAGGCCGACCGGCCTGAAGTTGTCGCGATAGGCCGCGCGCGCGACCTGCTGGATGTTGACCCACGAACCGCCACGCAGTACTCGATTCTCAGTAGAATTTGCCACCTCCCGGCCATCATTCCCAGTGTAGGGATAGGGCTTGTAGAGGCTGTGAACCCACTCCCAGACGTTGCCCGCCATGTCTTCTGCTCCACATGGGCTGGCCCCATTGGGGTAGCTGCCCACTGCCGTCGTAGTTCGTTTGCCACTTTCGTTGGTATTCGCCCGCGACTGGTCGAACGTGTCACCCCAGGGATAGAGACGCGCGACGCCCGCACGCTGGTCCCATCGCGCCGCTTTCTCCCACTCCGCCTCGGTCGGCAGTCGCCAGGGCTGTCCCGTCGTCCGCGCCAGCCAGGCGGCATAGGCGACGGCGTCATCCCACGAAACGTATGTGACGGGATGATCGAGCTTTTGCATCTGGTTGGCCCATTGCTGTGGCTGGTTGTGCTTTGCGGCCTCGACGAAGCAGGCGTACTCGGCCACCGTCACCGGGAAGCGCGCGATAGAGAAGGCGGCGACCATGATGCGTGATTGCGGTTGCTCGTTGGCCTGCGCCTGATTGTCACGGCGCGGGTCGCTGCCCATCAGGAACTCGCCCGCGGGCACGGCGCAGACCGGCGGGTTGATGAACTTGACACCGTTCCGCGCCTGAGCGATGAAGCCCAGTTCTGCCAATCGCGCTGAGAAGCGGTCAGGCTTGAGGATCACCAGCAACTCCTGCCGCGCCTGGGTGACGGCGGCATCATTTGGCGCCAACCGTGTGGCGGCATCGAGGGCAGTGCGCACCTCGTCGGTGGGGTTCTCGCCCGCCAGTTTCCACGCCAGCCGTGCGCGCGTGAGCCAGAGCGGGGCGGTGGCCTCGGGGCGGGCGGTCAGCGCACGGGCCATCTCCAGCGCCTCAGCGTCGCGTCCCAGCCCGCCAAGCGCCTCCAGCTTGATTGCCTGCCAGCCCGCGTCGCTCGCGCCCGCCAGGCTCAGCCCCTCGTTGGCCACGCGCAGCAGCGTCGTCCAGTGGGTCTGGGCGCTCGCTCCACTTTCAGCGCGCGCGACCTCACGCAGCACGCTGGCGTCGATGCGCAGCAGCGCCAGCCGTTGGGCGCGGTCGTTTGTCAGGGTGAGCGCGTCGTCGAGCAGCGGGAGGGCAGCGGCCTTCTCGCCCAGCGCGATACGGGCATCGGCGGCGGCTCGCAGCGCGGTCACATCGAGCGGGTCGCGTTGCCGCACGGTATCCCAGGCGGCTTTGGCTCCGGCATAGTCGCGTTCGGCCATCAGCGCCCGTCCCTGCATCGCGTAGACCTCGTTGGGCAGCCGCTCGGCGGGGACGCTACGCTGGATGAAGGCGGCCAGCCGCGCTACCTGCGGCCAGTCCTGCGCATTGAAGGCATCGCGCAGCTGCGGCAGGAAGCGTGCCAGCAGGTCGCTGACAGGATCGGCTGGTGTGGCGGGTGGTGTCGTCGGCGGTGTGGGAGCCGGTGCGGGAGGCGCATCGCCGATCCAGCTGGCGATGTGAGCCGTCAGGCGCGCAATGTCGTGGTCGAAATCGGGATGGCGCCGGATTGGGGTGGCATTGCGATTGGTCAGCTCACGCAGACTCGCGGGCAACCCGTCCGCGTCGGGCATGCGCGCCCCCTGCACCAGCAACGGAATGAGCAGCAGGCCACTGGCAGGCTCACCCGCCGCATTCACCGGGGCCAGCGCCAGCGCCTGTTCCACCTCAATGCGCACATGATCGGACGGATCGTTGAGACGGGCCTGTCCAGCATACCGCCCCGATGGCTCGACGACGGTTGGCCACGAGGGGCCAAGCACGATCAGCGCGACACGGCACTGGCGCAGCACATAATCAACGTATCCCGGAAAGCTGTAGCCCGGCGGAATCCCATCCACATCCATAAAAATGGCCTCGCGACCAAAGCGGTCTTTGAGACGGTCGTAGATATGGTCAACGGTCGCCTGGCTATCCTCGCGGCGGTAGGAGATGAAAATCTTGTACGGACTGGGTTGGCCGGGTTGGCTGCCTGCGTTCATTGTTGTCTGCTCGCTTGCTATACGGCTATGGCGTCTGGCTGCCCTGCCAGTGTAGCATCAGAACCAATAGTGTTCAAGAGAGCGAGTGAACCAGGCGAAATGACTTATACTGATTTCGGGTGAGTTGTTGTGGTTCAGGCGGCCACCGTAGCCTGAAGGCCACGGCGAATTTCCTCGGCCGCAGCCTCGTCCACCCATTCGCCGTAGCGTTTACGCTACGGTCTGCTCGCCCGCCACAACGCGCGGTGTTCGGAGTAATAAGTGAACGTTCATAGCGCTACGGCCTGGAAACGACAAGCACCACAACGACATCAGTATGAACCAGGCGAAATGATTTTCAGGGCTACGGCAGCAGCAGATGCAGGTCGCCGAACTCGTGCCAGAGATAGCGCTCGTGTAGCGCCTCGCGATAGGCCGCGCTCACATGCGCCCGTCCGGCGATGGCTTCGAGCATGGCGAGATGGCTGGCGCGCGGCTCGTGCAGTCCGGTGAGCAGCCCCTGCACCGCGCGCACGCCACGTTCCGGTGTGATGATCAGCGGCGTCCACCCCTCGCCGGGATGGGTCGCGCCTTCCTCATCGGTCACGGTCTCCAGCGCGCGCACGACGGTCGTGCCGACGGCCACCACGCGCCGATGGGCGGCATGAGCCGCGTTGACCGCATGCGCCGTCGCCAGCGGTACCCGGTAATACTCTTCGTAGGGCGGCTCGTGGTCTTCGAGGCTGGAGACGCCAGTATGCAGCAACAGCGGCGCGATCTGGACGCCGCGCGCGATCAGGCGCGTTAGCAGTTCCGGGGTGAACGCGCGCCCTGCCGAGGGCATCTCCGCGCTGCCCATCTCGGTCGCATACACCGTCTGGTAATATTCGCCGGGCCAGCGTCGTGGCACATAGCTATAGCGGATGGGGAAGCCGTATTGCGCGAGGTAGTCGTTCAGCGGGCAGGGCAGCGCGAGCGTCGCCAGCCAGAGCCGCACGCCGCCTATCTATTGGGAGCGATGCGCGGTCGGTGGCATAGGGCGCCAGCAGCGTCGCCGTCGCGCCCGCGGGCAGGCTGATGACCTCGCCCGCGCGTCCGTCGCGGAAGGGCAGCGTCCCGTTTGGGCCGGGGAGTCGTAGCTCCAGCGTCCAGATGTCGCCGGGCAGATGCGTCGAGAGATGAACCTCCAGCGGTGACTCGTCGGCGCGGGTGGCGTCGAGCGCCGCGTTGAGGGCGCCACTGGTGTTGATGACCAGCAGGTCGCCCGGTTCGAGCGCCTCCACAATCGCGGCAAAACGATGGTGGCTGACGAGCGGCTCCGCCCCGCGCGAAACCATCAGCCGCACGCCGTCGCGTCCCAGCCCGCGCGCCTCTGGCGGCTCGTGCGCCTCCAACTCTGGAGGCAGCGTGAAGTCGAGCGGCTCGAGCTCCTCGAATGGTCCGCCTCGCGGCTCGTCGCGCGATGACGCAATCAAGGTCAGATGTTTCGTCGTCATGGCTATATCTCGTTATCTTCAGCGCCGTGCGCGTCATCCCAGCGTGCGCGCGGCATAGCGCCCGGAGGACAGATCGCCGGTTAGCAGCACGATCAGGCCAGGCACGCTCGTCTCGGGCAGCGGTCGGTCGCTGATATCCTCGCCCGGAAACGCTTCCTGATGCATTTGCGTTCGCATATCGCCCGGATCGACCCAGTAGACGCGCCATTCCTCGTTCTCAGCAGCCAGGATGTGCGAGAGTTGCTCCAGCGCGGCCTTGCTCGATCCATAGCCGCCCCAGCCCTCGTAGGGTTCGACGCCCGCGTCGCTGGTGATATTGAGGATGCGTGCGCCGGGCTTGAGCGTCTGTCGCAGCGCCTGGGTCAGCGCCAGCGGCGCGATCACGTTGGTGCGATAGACCTGTTCCAGCACATCCAGCGGGTAGTCGAGCAGTTCTGGTTGCGGGCTTGGGCCGAGGGTGCTGGCGTTGTTGACCAGGGCATCCAGCCCGCCGAGTCTCTCCGCGGCGTCGGCCAGCGCGGCCCGGTGCGCCGGGTCAGTGACATCCCCGGCAATGGCGACCACTCGCGCCTGCCCGGCCACCTCAGCCAGTTCAGCGCGAGCAGCCTCAAGAGCATCAGCGCCACGCGCGTCGATCAGCAGCGTCCAACCGTCGCGGGCTAACTGGCGCGCCAGGGCAAGCCCCAGCCCGCGCGAGGCCCCGGTGATGAGAATGGCGTGAGCAGGTGTTGCGTTCATCATCTATCTCCTGTCCAGGAAGCGCTGGACGTAGCGAATTCCAGTCTGTCACCAGACATTGTACGCGCGCATGCTATTGCACACCATGCACAATAGGCCAGGCGCGACCTGTACTCACGGACAGGCGCGCGCAGGTTGTTCACGTGGATATGTCTGCAAGAACCGCCACATTGGTTGTACAACAAGAGAGGGCCATATTGGGTCTCCTGGAATTGCCAGACAGCTAGTTGCGCAAGGAGAAGTTTGCATGAGTCAGCAGAAGGTTGCCATCGTGACGGGTGGCTCGCTGGGCATTGGCGCGGCGGTCGTACGTCGGTTGGCGCGCGATGGCTACGCCGTTACCCTCGACTACCATACCCATAGCGACGCCGCCAACACCATCGCGCAAGAGATCGCGGGCCAGGGCGGTCAGGCGCTGGTGGTTCAGGCGGACGTCTCGCGCGTGGCTGATGTCGCCAATCTGGTGGCTCAGACCGTTGCCCGTTTCGGGCGACTCGACCTGCTGGTGAACAATGCGGGCATCGAGCAGCGGATGGCGTTCCTGGAGACCACCGAATCGGCCTTCGATCAGCAGATCGCGGTAGACCTCAGAGGGCCATACTTCGCGACGCAGGCTGCCGCGCGCCAGATGGTTGCGCAGGGCGGTGGAGGCTGCATCATCAATGTCAGCTCGGTACATGAAGACTTGCCGATGGTGGGCAATGCCGTCTACTGCGCCGCCAAAGGTGGGCTGCGCATGCTCACACGCACACTGGCGAACGAGCTTTCCGCCCATGGCATCCGCATCGTCAACATTGGCCCAGGCGCGGTGGCCACACCCATCAACACGGCGACACTGGCCGATCCAGAGAAAGTGAAGGCGCTGCTGGCGGAAATCCCGCTCGACCGTATCGGCCAGCCCGATGATATCGCTAACGCCGTCGCCTGGCTCGCCTCCGATCAGGCGAGTTACATCACCGGCACAACCCTCTTCGTCGATGGCGGCCTGATGGTCTACGCGGGCAGCCTGTGAGCAGAGATTTACGCCTCTCCTTGGCAGGCCGAGATCGGTGATAGCCGTGGTGAGCGCGGGCGGTTAAAACCGCGCCTTCATGGCCTGCGGCCACAAAACCCGCCTGCGCGGGTTAGAGAGCAGAGAGTTGAGCATGTGCCGGCACGTACGGCTGCCATCACGAGTTGAACAGATCCATCTGGCGAGCGCCGATCCAGGCAATAGAGAGTCTGGATGAGTCCGCGCAGGCGGACTTCGTGGCCGCAGTGAAGCGGAGGCCCTTAAGGCGCGGTTTCAACCGCCCGCGCGTCTTGCCGCCAGCCACCAACGCATACACAAAATGCCCCCTCTCCCACAGGAGAGGGGGTTGGGGGTGAGGTTCTAGGCGGTCTGGAACTTCATGACGACGCGGCCCAGGCGAAGCTCGTCGCCGTTGTTGATCGGCGTCGGCGTCTTGGGCGCCAGCTTCTGCTTGTTCACGAAGGTGAAGTTGGTGCTGTTCTCATCCTCGACCATATACTGGCTGCCCTGCAAGAAAATCTTGGCGTGCAGTCGCGAGACGCCGCCCTCTTCGCCGCCATGGGGCGTCAGGTCAACATCGGGATAGATGTTGCTGATCGGATCCTCACGACCGATGAGAATCTCGCTCTTGCCCGCGAGGTCGAATGTTTGTCCATCCGCCTCGACGACGAGCTTGGGTGCTGTGGCGGGCGCAGCGGGTGGCGCCGAGACGGCTGTGGCGGCAGGAGCCGCGACGGGCGTGGACGCCGCGGAGCTGCTGGCAGACTGGGGATCCAGTTGCTCGCCACATTCATCGCAGAAAAGGGATCCATCCGGATTTTCGTGTCCCAGTGAGCAACGAACGGTCATTATACTCTCCTCTTGATCTGGTTCGAGTCAGCGCGCGCGCGACCTCTCTGGTCAGCATACCACATGCCCCAACGCACGAGCAGCCTGCGTCCTGCGCCCCGCCCCAATGGGTTAGTCCAGCATCTGCGTCAGTTTGCGCGTCTTGTTGCCAATGTTCTTGACTTCCTCTTTCGAGACCGGGCCACCCGCCGCAAGCTGGTCGAGCGCGCGCTGTGTCTCGGGGTCAAGCATGCGGGTGACGTTGGGATGGAGCCGGGTCGTGACCTTGCCTGTCTTCTTGTACTCATCCAGCACCTTCGTCACCAACCGGTGCGCGTTCGACTTCTCGGCATAGTTCAGCACGACCGCGTTGGCTTCCTCAGGCGGCACCGGATCGTTGGTGAATGTCACAACCGCATCGGCGCGCACCTTCTCTGTGCCACCGCCGGGCACGTCGTACGAAAGCTCCGCCTGCGCAATGCGGAAGACGCCAACAGGCCGATTCTCGACCAATAGCTCGAAGAGCACCGCCTGCGGGGCTGTGCGCTCGATATCGCCGACCGTGATGACCGCCTCGCGGTCGGAGAGGCGCTCCTGGCTCAGCTCCGAAATCAGCGGCAGCACTTTGACCGCGCGCTTGGGCGAGACGCCAGCCGAGAGGCGCAGCGTAATCTCGGCGTTGCGCACGGAGACCGCCGCCGCATTTGCCAACTGCTGCTCGAAGATGGCCAGCGCGTCATCGGGTCGGCGGATAAATTCGGCGGGCATGCCGCTGCTTCGCTGGCCGATGTTATCCAGCAGGTCTTCATCCCAGTCGGCGCCGATGCCCAGCGGGTAGATGCCCACGCCAGCCGCGCCCGCGTCGTCGGCGATGCGTCGGCAGCGATCGGTATCGCCATAGGTGACGCCATCGGTCAGCAGGATCATCCGGTTGACGGTCTGCGGCGAGGCGAACTTTTTCAGTTCCATCAGGCCGATGTTCATGCCCAGTGACATGGCCGTGCCACCGCCGTCGCGGATGCCTTCGATCATGCCCTTGATGTGCTCTTTGTCGCTCGCGGGCTGTGCTGGCACCACCACATGTACGTTGTCGTCGAAGATCACCACCGAGACGATATCGGTGGGCAACATGTGATCCACCACTAGCTTCACCGCGTCTTTGACCGCCCGCAGCTTCGCGCCCTTCATCGAGCCGGAGTGATCCAGCACGAGCGCGAAGTTCAGCGGCATGCGCGTCTGCGTTGCTGTCGCGACGGGGCGCGCCTCCACCAGCACATAGGCAAGCTGGCTGCCACCGGTCACGGTCATGCGCTCGCGTCCTACCTGACAGTCCAGAGTTACTTCGCCGGCCATCTTCTCTCGCCGTTCCCTTTCCTCACGCCGCCATCGCACTCGCCACCGCGCGGCGTTGCCATGCGCGAGCACATATCTTCATATTTGACGGTTTGCTCTTCCCCGCAAAACTGCGTACCGTTAACGTGTACGCTAGGCTCCATGCGAGGGTTGCGAACGGCTGTGGCTGATAAGGCGTGGCTCAAGCGCTGGCGTCGAGCAGGACGACGCTGATGTTGTCTTCACCGCCGTTCTCGTTCGCCGCGCGCACGATACGCTCGCAAGCCTCAGCCGTGCTGACGGTTTCGCGCAGAATGCGTGCCAGTTCGTCGTCGCGCACCATCTCCCAGACGCCATCCGAGCAGAGCAGAATGCGCATACCTGGTCGCAGTTCCTGCGGGAAGATATCGGCTTCCAGTCGCGGGTCAGCGCCGAGACTCTTGAGGATCTGGTTGCGTTGTGGATGCTCGTAGCGCTCGTCGGGCGTAATCATGCCCGCGTCAATCAGCTGCTCGACCAGTGAATGGTCCTTCGTCACGCGGCGCAAGCCATGGTCGTCGTAGACGTAGCCGCGGCTGTCGCCCATATTCACGATCCAGGCGATATCGCCTGCGATGAGCGCGGCGACGAGCGTTGATCCCATATCGGCCTGCTGCGCGTCATTGGCGGCGCAGAGCGCGACGTTGGCGGCGCGTGCGGCCTCTCGTAGCAGCTTCTCGCCGTCAAATGCGGACACATCGGTATCGTTAGTCTCTTCACTGTGCTCGTCGGTGGGCGTTGCTGGCATAAGGGCAGGCGCGAGCACCTCCAGCATTGTTTGCACGACGAGTTGGCTGGCCTCCTGGCCGTTGTCGTGGCCGCCAAGGCCATCGGCGACGATCCCCAGCGCGCGCGGGTCGTGGCGCGAGTTATAGACCGCGTCGAAGGCGAGCAGCGCTGTGCTATCCTCATTGGCCTCGCCATGGCGCGTCTGCCCATGGTCGGCGGTCACATACGCGCTCACGCGCACGCCACTGGGGAAATGAATGGCGCTGATGGGTTTGGGCGCGACCTCATACGTGCGCAACCCCTGGGTGAAGATGCGCTGTCCCGCTTCCGTCTCGGCATCGGTTGCGTCGGCTACCCCCGTATCGCTGGTGAGCCGTTCGACGAGCACAAACTCGCGTGAGAGCATATCGGCGCCGCACTGATCGCAGTAGGGATCGAGCGCGGTCGCGTTATCGTGCTGTGCTCCACACGACCAGCACTCTTCGTAGGCCTGAAGGTCGCGCGCGCGATAGACATTCTCCGGCCCAAGCTCGGTCTGAGACGAACGCACCAACTCTTCGACGCGATAGCGTCCCCCGACGATGATGGTGGGAGGCAGCGGCCACGGCAGGCCATCGGTGGGCGTCGGCATGGCGGGCTGCGCCGGGTGCTCTGGCATCTCATCCAGATCATACGGCGGTAGCGGTTCGCCAAGCGGCTCTGCCTGTGGCGCCGCCGACAGCGATGCGCTAGGCGGCATCTGCGGCATCTGCGGCATCTGCGGCATCTGCGGCATCTGCGGCATCTGCGGCAGTCGCGGGATGCTCCTGTGTGGGCATCTCAGAGACCGCAAGCGGTGTGGGCGTCTCTGGCAATGTCGCGTCAGCGTCGCCGTCATCCGCTGCGGACTCATCCACTGGGGCAACATCCGCGACCGCTGGCTCCGGCTCTACCTCTGTCTCCGCTGTTTCGGCGACGGCTGTGGCGACCTCCGCGCTGATCGGCTCGATGCTTTCGCTTGGCGCGGGCCGCGCTTCGGCGTGATCGTCCGCGCCATTGTCGTCGCCATTGTCCGCGCCTTCGGTCTCGTCGTCGCGGTGGCGCGGTATCCGTGGCGGACGCTTCTGCTTGCCAGCGCTGTCAGCGGCCTGGTTGTCAGTCTCGGCTTCGGCGGTCGTGGGTAGCTGTTCAGCGCCACAGACATTGCAAAAGCGCGCCCCCGGACGCAACTCGGCGCCACACTGTACGCACACCATAGGATACGCTCCTCGCTATCGCACTACATGTGATCCAGCATCTCGCGGGCATCACTGCTGGCGGGATCGATCATCAGCGCCTTACGCAGTGCATCGCGCGCCTTATTGCGCTTGCCGGTGGCCGAGAGCGCCACACCCAGCGCGGTCAACGCCTCCGCCGATTGTGGCGCGATGTGTGTCGCCTGCTCCAGCTCGCGCACCGCCTCGGCGGGCTTGTGCGTTGCCAGCAGCGCGCGCCCCAGTTCCAGGTGAGCGGTCGCGTCGTTCGGCGCGATGGCGGTTGCCTGGCGGAATGACGCGATGGCCTCTGGCCACTCTTTGCGCGCCTCGTGCAACTGTCCCATGCCGATGAGCGCCGGAACCCAGTTCCGCTGGATTTCCAGTGCGGCGGATAGTTCGCCTTCGGCCTGCGAGAACATGCCCTGTTGCAGACAGATCAGTCCAAGCTGGCTGGGAATATCGGCGTTACGTGGATCGAGCACGCGCGCCTTTGTCAGGGCAATCTGCGCGGCGGTGAGGTCGCCCGCATCGCGCCATGACAGGCCTTCCAGGGTCAGCGCCTCGGCCGTCGGTTGCAGACGGGCCGCCTGCTCGAAAGCGCGCGCCGCTTCGAGATGCCGGTTGAGCGAACGTCGGGCACGCCCAAGCAGCAGGTAGAGATCATAAGCGCCGCGTCCCTGGCTGATGGCTTCCTCCGCCTGGCGGATCGCCTGCTGGAAGCGTCCGGCGCCGAACGATTCGGTAGCGCGCTGGGCGTGCAGTTCGGCGGTGCTGGCGGGCACAATCGTCGTGACCGGAGCGGCGACAGGCGTTCCGGCGCGGCGGCGTGGCGCGATTCCCGGACGCAGTGGCGCGCCATCGCGCGCGCAGAATTTCGCGTTCGAGCGGTTGATGAACCCACAACGCGGGCAGATCAATCCAGCGGGCCTAGCTCCGGAGCGCGCGGCTGGACGTGGCGCGGTGGCTGGCTGCGCGACGACCGAAGCCGACGATACGGACGGCTGTGGCGAACCCACTGGGCGCGCGGGCATGGGTGACGAGACCACAGGCGCCGATGGCCTGGACGACGTGATGCGCGTTCGGCTGGCCTGGGCTGCGGGTGGCAGCGACAGCATCGCCTGACGCATCGCCTGACGCATCGCCTCGGCGTCGGGGAAGCGGCGCGCGGGATCAAGCTCCATCGCGCGGATAATCAGGCGCTCGGTGGCCTCGCTGAGGGTGGGCGCGTGGTGGCGCAACGATCCGAGACGTGGTGTCTCCATCGGCGCTGGCTCGACATCGGTCAGCAGGTGATACATGGTCGCGCCCAGGCTGTAGATATCCGAACGGGCGTCGGTCTGGCCGTGACCATGATGCTCGGGTGAGGCATAGATGGCGGTGCCAAGATTTTCGGTATTGCTCTGTTTCCCCGCCTTATAGGTCCGCGCGATGCCGAAGTCGATGAGGAAGACGTCACCATCAGGTGTGACCATGATGTTGCCGGGTTTGAGGTCGCGCACGATAATCGGCGGATGTTGCGCATGCAGATAGCTCAACACATCGCAGACATCACACATCCACGAGAGCACGTCATATTCTGGCAGTGGGCTGTGCCTCTGCGTCTGGAGGTCTTCGAGCGTGACACCGGCGATCAGCTCCATCAGGAAGTAGTGCTGGCCGCGTTCGAGAAAATGCCCCTCGAAGGAGGGTATGCGCGGGTGGTGCAACCGGCGGAGCAGCGCGATCTCGTCGTCGAAGCGCTTGACGGCGGCGGCGCGCTCCTCCGGCGGCAGCGTGGCGTCGTCGAGAAGCTCTTTGAGCGCGAGGAATCTACCCGGATGGGTGACGTCCTCCACTTTGTAGACGCTACCCATCCCGCCTTCACCCAGACGAGCAATCAGCCGGTAGCGCCCAGCCAGAACGGTCCCAGACGCAAGGGGCATGGCGATGGCTCCTACCCAGCGACACAGCGAACGAGCACCGCGGTAATGTTGTCTTCGCCGCCGTTTTCGTTCGCGCGCTGAATCAGGAGGTCAACCGTCTCGTTGAGATCATTAACCTCGGTGAGGATATTGGTCAGCTGTGGATCGCGCACCATCTCCCACAGACCGTCGCAGCATAACAGCAGGGCATCGCCTGGCTGTAACGCTTCCGTGAAGATATCGACATCCACCTCTGCCCGGCCCGCGCCCAGCGAACGGTAAATGAGATTGCGGCTGGGGTGGTCGTAGACATCCTCCCGGTCGATCTGGCCCGCCTGCACCAGCCGCTCGACCAGTGAGTGATCAGAGGTGATACGGGTGAGCTTGCCCTCGCGCAGCAGATAGGTGCGGCTGTCGCCGACGTTCGCGATGAATGCCTGACCCTCGATGATCAGCGCGGCGGTGATGGTGGATCCGAGGCCGCGCGCCTCTTTGTGTTCGTCGCCGTACTCGACGATCTTCTCGCTGCTCTGCTCGATGGCATTGCGCAACAGGTCGGAGTAGTGTTCGAGCGCCACGGATTCGGTCAGCGCTTTGGTTGGCTGTGCCGCGTGCGCAGCCGGGGTTTCCACCTCATCCCCACTGGCTCCATTGGCTTCGCTGGTTGCTTTGTTCTCGTCGCCGCCTTCTGCCGCGGGGAGCTTGCGGGGAGTTTTCGCCCCTTTGTCGCGCCCGCGCGTCCGGTTGAGCGGCATCGTCGGCTGCGAGCTGGTCGGCCCCAGCACTGACTTGAGCATCTCGCTCACGGTTTCGACAGCGATTTTGCTGGCCACTTCGCCAGCGTGGTAGCCGCCCATGCCATCGGCGACGATGAAGAGGCCAGACGCATGGCGGTCATCATCGATGATGTGTGAATAGTGGTTGTCTTCATTCTGCTCGCGCTGCTTGCCGGGATCCGACTTGGCAGCGGCGATGAGACGCAGGGCCATGCGGATCCCCTCCCAGCCGATTCAGAAAAACAGTAGTGACATCTCCCCCAGTGAAAACCAGGAGCTTCCAGGGGTCGAACCCCACGCCATGATGCCCCAGGGCGAGAGCCAAAGCTCACCGGCACTATATCATGTGTCACCGGGCGATGCAATGCAGTGCGCGACCGTTCGACCGCGCAGCATACTCTGCGGTATCTACGTCAGAAGGCGTACTATGTTGCGCGCTATGTGCCATATATATCGAGTCTGTTCAGAGCGCGTGCTTGTGAGCCTGGCCTGGGCCTTCTGGAGGGCGTCCCAAAAGGAAAGAGGCAGACACACGCGCAGTGCATCTGCCTCTTGAGAACGTCGAGCCGGGCATCCAGCGCCGATTCGGACAGATCAGGCGGTGGCCACTGTCTCCGCGGCCGACTGCGCGGCGGCGACTGGATAGACGCTCACACGCTTTTTGGTCCGGGTCTCCCACTCGAACTTCACCGTGCCGTCGATCATCGCGAACAGCGTGAAATCGCGGCCCAGGCCGACGTTGCGTCCGGGGTTGAAGCGCGTGCCCATCTGGCGCACGAGCACCGAGCCAGAATGTACGAACTGACCATCGAAGCGCTTCACACCGAGCATCTTCGGTTTGCTGTCGCGGCCGTTACGTGAACTGCCAACACCCTTTTTATGAGCCATATCGTTCTATCCCGTTCTCCACCAGCGCTTCGCCATAGAAGCGCCCTTATCCCTACGCCTCAGGCGCGGCCTTTTCAGTTACGCCCAGCGCCTCGTACGCGCTCAACAGGCGGGCTTCGTAGCGCCTCGCCTGGCGGCTTGCCGACGCTTCGTAGCGCTGGCGATCCTCTTCGGAGACGAGGCTCTTGCCATCCGCCTGAATGTCGGTCACCAGCAGATACATGTAATCCTGGCGGTGGCCCTGCGTCCGGCGATAGCGCTTCTTGGACTTGTACTTGAAGACGATGATCTTCTCGCCGCGCCCCTCGCGGACGACCGTGGTCATCACACGCGCGTTTGCAACAGTGGGCGAGCCAACGAGCGTCGTGTCGTCGGTAGAGACGAGCAGCACACGCTCCAGCGCCACCTCACTGCCTGGCTCGGCGGGCAACAGCTCCACCTCAACCGTCTGGCCAGGGGTGACGCGGTACTGCTTGCCCCCTGTCTCGATCACTGCATACATGGTCTGGGTCTCTCCTGCATTCCTGCGCTATCCGTATCGGTCTCACAGATGCGTTCCCGCATCTGCTCCTCTGTATGAACGAAGAAGACCACGTGCGCGGCGCGCAGTGGTACCCCGGAGCGGTGTTGTTTTGCGGGATCACGCACGAGAAGGTGTACTCGCGTACAGCCTATAGAGTGTATCACTGGCCCCCATACCTGTCAAGCAACAGGCAGGATAGCGCTACCCGCGTCATCGCTGAGAGTTCGCTGAGTTTCCTTGCTGCCACGAGCGATCAACCGATATAGTGTGGCGTGGCTGTGGAATGATTTTCGCGCCGGGGAGGGATAGCGCATGAGGCTGCTGTGGCGAGTCGGGGGAATATTCCTGCTGTTACCGGCGCTGATCCTGAGCGTGGCAGGCTGCCGTCTGGCGCAACACACGCCCGCCCCACCACCATCGGCGGCGATAACGGCGACGACCGCGGCGACCTATGGCGATCATACCGGCTCGATGGAGATCGGCGGCCTGACCCGCACCTGGCTGCTGCACGTGCCGAACAAATACAGCCGACAGAACCTCGCGCCGCTGCTCCTGGCGCTGCATGGACGGCTGGGCGATGGCAAGGGCATGGCGTCGCTGACCCACCTGAGCCAGGTATCCGACCAGTATGGCTTCATCGTAGTCTATCCCGATGGCTACCAGCGCGGCTGGGCCGATGGTCGGGGCGCGACGACAGCCGACCAGGCGGGAGTTGACGATGTGGCATTCCTCTCGGCGCTGATCGCGACACTCTCTGGCACGTATGCAATCGATGCCCGGCGCGTCTATGTGACGGGTATCTCCAACGGCGGATTCATGGCTCATCGCCTGGGCTGTGACCTTTCGGCCAAGATTGCCGCCATTGTCGTGGACGCCGCAACTTTCCCTGTCGATCTCGCGGATCGCTGCTCACCGTCGCATCCCATGCCGGTGCTGCTCTTCAACGGTACCGCCGATCCGCTCGTGCCGTACCAGGGTGGGGTGGTAGCCGGGGATCGCGGCGAGGTGTATTCGGCGCAACAGACTGCCGCGCGGTGGGCGGCCCTCGCCGGGTGCGCGCCAACGACGACAAGCGAGACGGTTCCGACGCTGGTCAACGATGGCACGACGGTCAGCGACGTAACGTACAGCGGCTGCGGGGGCAATGCGCTGGTGCGCTTCTACACGATTGACGGCGGTGGTCATACGTGGCCTGGCGGCGTGCAATACCTGCCCGCATCCATCGTCGGCAAGACAACGCGCAACCTCGACGCCAGCCAGACTCTCTGGGCGTTCGTCTCGCAGTTCACGCTGGCGAGTTAGCGGCAGCCCCGACCTCACCCCCAGCCCCTCTCCTGCGAGGAGAGGGGAGACAGAACAGTCTAACCAACGCCATGCTGCTGAGGGCGTTCTGGAGAAACCCTCACCTACGACTGTCCCTGCCCTTGTGCGGCATTAGTCGCGTGCGGCCCCTCCCCTCATAGGGGAGGGGGTAGGGGGAGAGGTCTTTCTGGATGCCCTGCATCATCCCTTATGGCGCCCAGGAGATCTGGTAGCGCAGGAGCGCGCCAACACCGCCCGCGTCGATCAGCGATTCGTGCCCCTGAACCGTCTCCACATCGGCGCCCGTCTGGGTCGCCAGGTGAACCAGCTCGGTCCGCTCCTGCGCATCCAGGGGAGTCTCCGCCGCCAGCACCAGCGTATCGGCCTGGCCGTGCGTCAGCGCGTCTCGCGTCTCCTGTGGCCCGACAACGCCGAGGCCCTGTCGTTGCACCTCCTCGATAAGGCGGTCGGCGACGCCGTGCGATTCATCCTCCTCGATCTGCGCGAGCAGCGGGGTGATCTCGCCGTGCACTTCATCGCGGCGCGCGCGGATATCCAGACTCAGAACCTGCTCGGAAATGAGCGGCTCCAGTTGCGGCGAGAGCGCCTGGTGCAGCAGCGGGATGGCTACCGCATCGCCAGCCAGGATGACGCGCGTGGCCCCCTCATGCGCGACCAACTCCTCGATGGCCGAGGCCATGTCGCGCGCGAAGTCTATACGGCGGTTCTGCACACGCCGCTGATAATTCTTGTGGTTCAGTCCACCGGTGTTGCGCTGGCGGGAGTAGAATTTGTCGTCCGTTGGCCCGGATACCTCGTGCAGGAAGCCGCGGCGCGTCACGAACAGGCGCGCCGTGTTCGTATCCACCAGGGCGACCACGCTGGTCTCGTGCTCATCGATCAGGCGCGCAAGCTGGAAGAGATCGGGAAGCGGTTCCAGCGCGACGAGGTCGTCGAATGGGATGCCGGTTTCAAGCATCTCGAAGAGCTGATGGCGGTTGCAGGCAAAGATAGCCACCCCTTGCAGGTATGGCTCGGCGTGTTCGTCGAAAAAGCGTTGGACGCGCGCCGCATCGGCCCGGAAGTCGTCCAGGGCTGGCCCGCGCGGCAGGAGGGTTTTTTCGATGGTGCGCAACCGGTCTTTCAGGATAACCTGGGCCGGGCGTAGGGCGGGGTTTTCTCCCGTCGCATGCGGACGCATATCCAGATAGACGCTCAATACCAGCGCATCGCCGGGATCGAAACTGGCCATTCTCTCCAGCAGTTCTTGTGCCGTCTGCATACCCGCGAACTCCTCCCTCACCCGCGCCTACGAAGCACTCTGGCGCGCGACCATTTCGCCGTGGCGTCACCTCCCAACCAGCACATTCGGCGCCAGCGGCCCCGCTGCCCGTCAGGTTTTGCGCGCTTATTGTGCCATCCTGTCGTTCGATGCGTCTATTCGTGGGTCTCGCTGACAGGCCCGTAGACGCACGCGCTCACCTGGGTGTATCCCGTTGCCGCAGCCAGCCATAGTGACGCGGTGTTATAGGCGAAGGCGCTGTAGATCGGCGTCAGCCTCTCCCGTAGTATTGCGTGCGACCATGCGAGGGTTGCCGCTTTGGCATAGCCCTGGCGACGCGCCTCGCGAGAGGGTATTGATACCCAGTTCGCATGCCACTGCGGTCCGGCGCGAGCTGTGTGCCACGCTGACCAGCTGGCCATCGACAACCACGCCGATGCATGGCGCGTGCTGAGGATCCAGAAAGTAGGAGGCGCTACCAGCCTCAAAGGCTTCCAGGAGCGCCGTATCGTTCGCGGTGATGAGTCGGGCGCCGTGTTGGGCTGCTATACTCAGCGTATCGGGGAACCGCAAGACAACCTCGCGGCGCATGCCAATGGCGGCATCGAATACTGTGTCGGCGTTGCGTGCCCGTTGCAGCAGATCGGCCCGCTCGCCGGGCGTGACACCGGGACGCCAAATGGTGACCTGTTCTCCCTGTGAGAGGTCGGCTTGATAGAGTGACCACGGTGGAAGTGGCGTGGTGGCTGTTAGTTCAACGATATCGCCTGCGAGCGGCGGGACGCTGATACCCCAGACAGCCTCGATGTGGAGGCGGAGCAATTCGCGTTCGGTCATGGTGAGGTGTTCTCCCTGGTGGCGGTGTGTGCAAATAGTCAATGCGCTGAGTTTGCCCTATACTCATCATGGCGCTCCTTGTGCTCAACATGGCGGTCAACAAGTATCCTCCATCCTACCCTGAGCGCTCCGCGTTTCATTCACCTCCCAAATGCAAACGTGTGCAACGAGACGTGCAAATGCGCTGTTTTTAGCAATGAATGTCTCTCTATATTCTCCCGGCCGAAGGGGTCTCTATCCATGCTGTTCATCAAGAGCGGCCTGACCGATCGTTCGCGCGCCGCTGGCAGCACTGGCAATCCGTTGCGCTTTATAGCTGGTCTCTCAGGATCCATGCCACCATCGAGCATGCTGGTCTTTGGGATGATTACCGTCCAGTTGGGCGCGGCGCTGGCAATAGATCTCTTCAGCTCGCTGGGGCCAGCGGGCGTCGTCTTCTTGAGGGTGGGATTCGCCGCGCTAACACTGCTGGCGCTCTGGCGTCCCTGGCGGCGCACCGGTGTGCTCGCGGGCGCGCGGCGGGCGGACTACGTGGCGGTGGCGCTCTTCGGACTCACCCTCGCGCTGATGAACTTGACCTTCTATTCCGCGCTCACCCGCATCCCGCTTGGCATCGCCGTGACCGTCGAGTTCATTGGGCCGCTGAGCGTCGCGGTCGTCGGGTCGCGCCGGGCGCTCGACGTACTTTGGGTGATGCTGGCGCTCGGCGGCATCCTGTTGCTGGCGCCGCTGGGCGTGCTTGGCGCGACTCCGCTCGACCCGCTGGGGCTGCTGCTGGCGCTCGGCGCGGGCGCATGCTGGGCCGTCTATATCCTCCTGAGCGCGCGGGTCGGAAAGGCCTTTCCCGGCGGGACCGGTCTCTCACTCGCCATGGCGGTTGGCGCGGTGGCCCTGCTGCCTGTGGGTATCGCCGGCGCGGGAAGCGCGCTGCTCAATCCACGATTGTTGCTGCTCGGCGCGGGCGTTGCGCTGCTCTCCTCGGTCGTGCCCTATTCGCTGGAGATGGCCGCGCTACGTCGCATCTCTCCCAGCGCGTTCGGCGTCTTCATGAGCCTCGAACCCGCTATCGCCGCGCTGGTTGGCTGGCTCGTGCTGCGCGAAGCCCTGGAGCTACGCGCCATCATCGCGCTCGTGCTCGTCACCACCGCCGCCATCGGCGCCACCCGCACGGGAAAGCGCGCGGGCGGTTAAAACCGCGCCTGAAGGGCCTGCGGCCACGAAACCCGCCGTCGCGGGTTTTTAGCTCTCGTCCATCCAGTGGTGACCTCGCAAGGGTGGAGTCTGGGTAGTCTGCTCAGGGCAGCTGCGTGAGCCGAAGGCGAGAAGCGCGCAGAGCGGCAGCGGCCCGAAGGGCGGACTTCGTGGCCGAGCGCAGCGAGGTCATTCAGGCGCGGATTATGAACATTAAGAAATACCTCCGTACAGCGTACTAGGCCGAGCGCGCCGTAGCCTAAAGGCCACGGCGAATGGGCTGAGTTGTGGAAATTCGCCGTAGCGTTCACGCTACGGCCTGCCTCGCCCGCCACCACGCGCGGTGTTCGGAGGAATAAGTGAACATTCATTATCCGCCAGCCGCTTTCCCCTTCCTAACGCCCTCCCCTTGTGTATAATGGAGCTATGCATGCCAGCTTGCCCATTTTACATGCATGCGAAGCGCACGCGGTATGGAGGAGTGCGTCCATGGCAGAAGCGGTCTCGACATTCATCAGCTACTCCCGCACTGATACGGATTTTGTAGACCGTCTGGAAGCGGACTTGCGGGCGCGCGGCTTCAAGACCTGGGTAGATCGGAGAAAGCTGGAAGGCACGCGCGAGTGGCAGCCGCAAATTGACCACGCCATTGCCGAGTACCCCTTGATGATAGTTGTGCTGTCGCCAGATGCCATAGCGTCGCCCTACGTGCGTCATGAATACGAGTATGCGCATCAGTTGGGACAAGCGCATCGTACGCTTGCTCCACAAGCCGAATCTGCGGACCGTGCCTCCTGAGTTGGCGGGGATACAGTGGGTAGACTTTGTCGATAAGCCTTATGAGACGGCTCTGGTAGAGTTGATTGACGGCTGTCAGGATCTCTTCTTCGATCAGGCTGCCGACCCACGGACACTCTACAATCAGGCGCACGATCTGGAGTCCACCGACCCCGAGCGCGCGGCGATCCTCTACCAGCGCCTTATCAATCGAGCTCCCACATACGCAGGCGGACGGGCGCAAGCTTGACCTTGATCGGCTGAACCAGCAACTCTACCCACAGCGTGCGCAACGGCTCCGCGAACAGGCCGAGGCAGCACGCAAAGACGGCCAGTATGGCGCTGAGGCTGGAGCATTGCAGGCGCTGATTGCGCTCGGCGGCCAGGACAGAAACATGTTGGCGTGGGCAGAAGAATACCTTCCCATTGCGGAACAGAATAGCGCATGGCTCGATACCTACGAGAATGTGAAGCACTGTGTTGAGACGGGCGACAAGGATAGAGCGTGCGAGCTTCTGGCCGAATTATGGCGGAAGGAGAATGCGCCGTTCTTCCGTGATCCGGCGGGCGTCGCGCCAGCTCTTGGGTTGGTCGTGCCGATGTCGTATGAGCAGTGGAAAGAAGAGCGGCAGGCAGACGAGGAGAGAGCGCGACGGGTACGGATTGCTGATGAGGAGAAGGTGGCGGCACAGAAGCAAGCGGCAAGAGAGAAGCGAGAGGCACTAAATCAACGGGATCCTGCAAAGGACAACGTGAGGTTCCGAGTTTGAGAGCCGCATTGCCCAAGAGCGAGAGCGATTTATGAGTCTTAGTAAGACCATTTCGAACCTCGCTTATAGTTCAATTTGGATGGACAAGGGTCGTAGAGATTCCAGTCGCGTCGAACTCGATAGCCTAGAGCGCGAGTCGGTTTTCAATGAGACGCTTGAAGGGTCAAATACTAAGGCTCTACCTATGGAGATCGTATCGCGTGGGCTTGCAGCGATCGCGGCGGATGAAGAATTGGAGAGAGCTAAATCGAGTCGCCCAACGGCCCACAGGCTTGATATCAGAAGAAGTGTTTATTCGGTTATTCTTCACATATATGGTGTTTGGGTTTATTGGCATCTTTGCACTGTTTGTGCCTAGCTTCTTCATTCCTTCCATTAATGCAACTTTCGGTTCACCACTAAATGTCCTTGTGTTTTTGGGCTACATCGATCTAGGCTTTATATTGGTAATTACTGTCATTGCGTTGCTTGTAAGTTGTCTCAGGCTTCTCAAGTCCTCGACAGCGGCCAGACGCTATGTTCGTCGTGTGTTAGACTTGGAAACGAAAAGAAATGCTCTCAGGAAGGCAACGGAATCCGCAGCTAGACAATGGAGTTCCGCATATCATGCAGAGTACCTGGCAAGAATCCGCCAGATTGAGAGCGAGCGAGACAGTACTCTTGTTCCTTTCGAGGAGCAACGACAGCAACGGATGGCTGAATTTGAAGATGAGCACAAGCGTAAACTGGATGATATTGACTCAATTCACCAGCGTATGGATGAAATTGCGGCCGAGCACGCGCGCACGCTGGCGGAGATCGCGGCGCGATACGCGGGCGGTGATGTTATCCTGGTGTTCGCATGCGCAGGCTGAAGACCTGCGGCTAATCCCGGCATGCATAATCCGCTCGACGGACCGAAGTACGGTAAGCCGCAGGATTAGCCGCGGCATGCATGCCGCGACAATGGATCACTCCCACCTCCCCCACCCATGACATCTGGCGACAGCGATAGCCATTTCCTCCGTTCCTCCCGAATAGACCTCAAAACCACTGGACAATGCGCGATGTTCTAACTATAATTAGAACATAAGTTCTATACAGCCGCCGACAGTTGCCCGCAGGCTTGCGCACACTACGCCAGAGTCCGGCGAAACCGTGCAATCATGCGCAGCGACGGCCAGCGACAGTCAGAGAGGAGAAGAGCAGATGAGCTGGCATGCGCTACTCTACAGCCCCACCGACGACGCCAACATCTGGAGTCAGGCACATCGCTCGCACCAGCCAACACAGCCCGCGCGCTCGCTGGGGTCCGCCACCGCCGATGCCCGCTGGCGCTGGGCGTCGCCAGACGCAGGCGCTGTGACGCCGAGAAACGTCGAGCGTGGCAGCGGCGACGAGCTAGTTACGACACACTTTGGCGTCGCGCGTGAACTACGCGCCGAGATGGCCGAGATGGCGCGCGTCATGGGCCGGAGCGAGGACGACATCTGGGCCGAGGCTGCCCGCGAGTGGCTGATGCGCCGATTGCGCAACGACGGGCCACCACCGACGACACCCGCCGCCGCCCCTGTGCCGTGCGCGCGCCCGAGCCGCATGTGGAACGAGATCGACGAGATGCTCGCCGAGTTGCGCCACCCGCGCTATGTCATATCACCCGCCGCGCCTGTCGCGCCCGCCGCCTGAGTTGGGGTTCACCGACAACGTTCGAGCAGATTTCTCGTATCCGCACATGTAATCATCCGACTACACTGAGTGGCAGGGAGCGCCATGTGAGCGCCAGTGGTGAGGGTTTGCCAGAGGAACAGAACAGCATGCGAGGCGACGATGCCCAGGATGTGGCGCAGGATAAGGCAGGTACACTGGCAGGGACAGCGCTGAGCGAGATCACGCCTGAACTGGCGGCGGCGTATCTCGACATGGTGGATGAATTCGAGGCGGCAGGCGAGGGCTATGGCTGGAACGACGTAGAGTTGGCCCGGCGCGACTTCGCCGCCTTCGTGGATGATCTGCGCAACGAATCGCTGGGCATCGGCCTGCCGCCGGATATCGTGCCACAGACGACTTATGTGTTGATTGATCGTGAAGGGCGCGCGCTGGGTGAGATTCGCTTTCGCCCGCACCTGACGCCGCCCTTCGAGCGGCACAACGGCCACATCGGCTATAACGTCCGCCCACGCCAGCGCGGCAAAGGCTACGCGACGCGGATGCTGGCGCTCGTGCTCGAAAAGGCGCGTGCCCTTGGCCTGGAACACGTGATGCTCCCGGTGAAGGATGAGAATCGCGCATCGGTGCGCGTCATCGTGAAGAACGGCGGCGTGCTGGAGCGCACAGGCGTTGAGTTAGGCTCTGGCGAGATTGTTTCGATCTACTGGATCACACTCTGAGGCAAATTCATGTCATTTCGAGATATGCGGCCATGGGCAGCGCGCGTGCGGCTCGTGGCGCGCGGCTCGTGGCGCGCGGCAGGCTCAAGCCCTGCGGCTCATCCTGGCCCTCCAGTCTCCAGTCTATTTTTACCCGGCTGGGCAGAGACGATGGCTCTGGGATTAGCTGCGGCCTTATGCTGTTTACCGTATTGTTCAAGGAATCGGTGCGGCGTGTCGGCATCTGGTGAGTCCGCGCAGGCGGACTTCGTGGCGGAGCGTGCGCAGCAGGCGAGGCCGTTCAGGCGCGGTTTTAACCGCCCGCGCATCGATTGCGGCGCGCGGCAAAGCCGCGCCGATGGGCGCTCTGAGGCAAATCATTGATGAGTTAGCGTGCCCGGCTTCTCCGCGACGACAAGATAGGCCTCCCAGAAAGGCCCGCGCACACACTGGGGCTTGCCCACCAGACCAGCGGCATCTAGCGGCAACGATGAGGTCTGAGAAGCGACCGCACAACCACGCCCCGATGACGGAGCCGACGGCCCATAGACCAGCCGGGCCAGCCCGACCAGCGGCAGCAGGACCACGCGCGTCGGCAGCAGGCCCGCGCCCATCACCACCACCAGCCGCCCGCCGGGACGCAACACCCGCGCGACCTCACGGAGCGAGGCAGGTTCATAGATGTACTCTGTGGGGAAGGTGCTGACGACGGTATCGAAGCTCTCGCCGAGAAACGGCAGATGCTGCACATCACCTTGCGAGATGGGAGTGTCGGAGAGGCCCTGGCGCTTCAGTTCGTCTCTGGCGGCGTCCACCATCTGCGGCGAGCGGTCCACCGCGGCGCAGGTGTAGCCCGCGCGCACCATATCGGCCAGCAGCTTGCCTGGCCCGCAGCCAATCTCAAGCACGCGCGCCCCCCGGATGCGTGGCAACGCCAGCCGTTGCCAGACGCGCCACTGCCCGGCGAATGGCACGGTGCTGGCGAACCAGTAGAGATAGCGGTTGCGGTAGAGCAGGCCGAACATTTCGCGGAGGATGCGCATACGCAGGCTGACACGCGGACTTTTCGTCGCCACAGCAGCCTCCTTCGTCGCGAGAGCGATAGATGGCGATTGCGCCAACTGGCTGGCGGCTGAAGCCGCGCCTAAGCGCCTCACCTGACGGCTCGGCGGCAAAGGCCGCCTACGCGGCCTCTCCCCAGATAGACCTTCACCGACGCGCATTCTGGAGCCTGCGCAGGCAGGCTTTGCGGACGCAGCGGAGCGGAGGCCCCTAGGCGCGGCTTCAGCCGCCAGCGCTTGCGATGCCCATATAAGGCAACAGCCCCGGAGCAAGCGCGAGACTCACCCCAGGGCTGCATGGACCACGACTAGCTTGTCAGCGCCGCAGTCTCACTTGGCGTCAGAATCTCGTCCACAATGCCATACTTGAGGGCGTCCTCCGCCTTCATGTAGAAATTGCGGTCAGAGTCCTGCTTGATGCGGTCCATCGACTGGCCAGTATGCTTGACCAGAATGTTGTAGAGCGCGTCGCGCAGGCGGATGATCTCGCGTGCGGTAATCTCGATATCCGTCGCCTGCCCCTCGGCGCCACCGAGTGGCTGGTGGATAAGGATGGTGGAGTTGGGCAGCGCGAACCGCTTGCCCTTGGAGCCAGCGGCCAGCAGCACCGCGCCCATGCTCATCGCCATGCCCATGCAGACAGTCGAGACGTCGCACTTGAGGTGCTGGAAGGTGTCGTAGATCGCCAGCCCCGCGTAGATGCTGCCACCAGGGCTGTTGATGTAGATGCTGATATCTTTGGTGGCGTCTTCGCTGGAGAGGAAGAGCAACTGCGCCACGACCAGATTTGCTACGTGGTCGTCAATCGGTGTGCCGATAAAGATGATGCGTTCCTTCAGGAGACGCGAGTAGATATCCATGCCTCGCTCACCGCGCG
The DNA here is from genome assembly GCA_963718915.1 of uncultured Chloroflexia bacterium. Taxonomy (GTDB): domain Bacteria; phylum Chloroflexota; class Ktedonobacteria; order Ktedonobacterales; family JADMIN01; genus DAHUXT01. Next base: position 107,111 of record CAVRAI010000004.1, read on the forward strand.
GTGTCTGCTCGATGACGTTTGGTACCAGCAGATCGTTTGGGGTGGCGATAGGGCCTACACCTGCCTGCCAGCGGAGAGCGTAGGGATCAAATCGAGATGCCATGTGAAGCTCCCTGATACAAGCGACCGAGGTCGCCAGGTAAAGATCAGCGCAGAGCCGACCTCCATGGTAGTACGCCGATGGCGAGCCGCCTGCCCGGTATGAGCCGTGCGATCCAGCGGCGCAGCCCTCTGAGCGCCAGCCATGATAGCACAGCATAGCACATCGCACAGGCACTCTGCCAAGTGCCGCCTCCTACACTTATGTTGAGTAAATTGGCGAAAAACAGGCTGGACAAATCAACACAAATCAACTATAACGTAGCATAGGAGCCGTAGCCTCGTCGCTTGTGCGCGCTACTGGCGCCGAGTGTGCCTTCCGTGCCGGAGGCCAGGGTGCTTCCGGCGTTATGGCGTTATGTAGTGGCTTTCTCAGTGGCTTTCCAGGAGCTAAAGGAGACAACGATGTCCTCTGTAACCACGTCCAACTCCAGCGCAGCGCCGAAGGGTCTTGACGGCGTGGTGGTCGCCTCAACCGCCATCAGCCATGTCTTTGGCAACGAAGGGCGCCTCGTCTATCGCGGCTATGATATTGGTCAGCTAGCGGGCAAGGCTACCTTCGAGGAGGTTTGTTTCCTGCTCTGGAAGGGTCACCTGCCGAATCAGGTTGAGCTGGATGCTCTGCGCGCGACGATGAGCGCCCAGCGCGCCCTCCCCGACGCCGTGCTGGCGACGATCAAGGCAATGCCCGCCTCCACCGATCCAATGGACGACCTGCGCACAGGCGCCTCGGCGATTGGCGCCGCGCTGCCCATCAGTGGGACGGCGACCTTCGAGCAGGCGCTCGCGCTCGCCGCGCGCTTCCCCACGATTGTCGCCGCCTTCGACCGACTGCGTAAGGGCAAGGAGCCTATCGCGCCCCGCGACGACCTCGGCCACGCCGCGAACTACCTCTATATGTTGACCGGCGAGATTCCGCCGGAGAATCACGTCAAGAGCCTCGATACCTATCTGGTGCTGCTGGCCGACCATTCCATGAACGCCTCGACCTTCACCGCGCGGGTGATCGCCTCGACCGAGTCGGACATCTGCTCCGCCATCGTCGGCGGCATTGGCGCGCTCAAGGGGCCGCTGCATGGTGGCGCGCCCGCGCTGGTGATGGACATGCTCGACGCGATTGGCACAGTAGGTAACATCAAGCCGTGGATCGACCAGGCGCTCGACGGCCATCACAAGTTGATGGGCTTCGGCCACCGCGTCTATAAGACGACCGACCCGCGCGCCGAGATTCTGCGCGCGATGGCGCATCAATCCTCCACGCCAGAGTTCTTCGCACTGGCAAGGGGAACCGAGGAGTATGCGCTTGCCGAGTTGCACCGCCGCAAGTCGGACCAGAAGCTCTACACCAATGTCGAATTCTACTCCGCCGCCGTCCTCAGTTCGGTGGGGCTGGACCGCGACCTCTTCCCCTCCACCTTCGCCATCAGCCGCGTCGCCGGATGGACGGCGCACGTGTTAGAGCAGATGGTCGGCAATCGCCTGATCCGTCCCCAATCCGAATACGTTGGCCCAGAAGGGCTGAAGTTCGCGCCCGTAAGCGAGCGACCATAACTTTAGCGCAGATGAAGCGCCTCTTGCTCCCCTCTCCTTGTGGGAGAGGGGCTAGGGGTGAGGTCAGCCGCATTACGCCATCAGCGGCAGCCGGATGGTGAACACGGTGCCGACGTTTAGCTGACTCTGCACGCGAATCTCGCCGCCATGCGCGCGCACGATGGCACGGGCAATCGCCAGCCCCAGCCCGGAGCCACTCGACGCGACGGCGGGCGTATTCTGGTCGGGCGCTGGGGGGATGGTGGCGCCGAAGTCAGCGGACTGGTGTTGCGCCGCGCGTGCCGCGACCACCCGCCGCTTGCGTTCGGCGCGCTCGCCGCGATAGAAGCGGTCGAAGATATGCGTAAGATCTTCTGGCGCGATGCCCCGCCCGTTGTCCTCGATGGCGATGAACGCCTCATCCGCGTTACGGCCCACCCGCAGATGCACCCAGCCCTCAGGCGCGGGTCGTCCGTACTTGAGCGCATTATCCAGCAGCGCCAGCAGAACCTGCTTGAGCCGGTCGTGATCGCCGCGAACCATGAGCGGGCCGTGCCCATCCGTCTGGAGCGTGACGGAACGCTCGCCTGCCAGAATGCGCGCCTGGTCCACCGCCTCGCCCGCCAGCGCGACAATATCGACCGGTTCACGCTGCACCGGACGGCCAATATCCAGCCGCGCCAGCGTCAGCAGATCGTTGAGCAGCCGCGACATGCGGTCGGCCTCATTGCGCGCCGCCTGGAGCGAGGAGCGCGCCGTCGCCGGATCGTCAATCGCGCCCATGTTCAGCAGGTCGAGATACCCACGGATGGCGGTCAGGGGTGTGCGCAGTTCGTGCGAGGCGTCGGCAATGAACATGCGCATGCGTTCCTCGGACGCCTGCTGCGCGGTGAAAGCCTGTTCGATGCGCTCGGCCATCTCATCGAACGAGTTGGCGAGTTGGCCGATTTCGTCGGTGCGCGCGGGTAAGCCGACGCGATAGCTGAGATCGCCGCTGGCAATGCGCTTCGACGCGCGCGAAATCCGGGTGAGGGGTCGCAACAGCCGTCCAATCAACGGGCTGCCGATCAGAATGCCCACCAGCAGCGCAGCGATGAACGTCCCCAGCAGCAGCAGCCGGACAATGCCGAGGACCGTGCGCGACCGTGGGAACGATGTGATGACTTCGACGATGCCGACGTCAGTCCCGCGCGAATCGGCGCAGAATGACGTGGTGGGATAGCGCACCGCCAGCAGATCAACACCCAACTGTCCGCTCTGTGCGGTATAGGCGACATCGGCGAGATAGCCGGTGCCCGTGTTCTGCGTCGACCGGACACGCGCGATCAACTGGGCGCTACGCAGGCGCGTCACGTTCGGGCCGAGGTCGTCCACACCACTGCCATCGGATGAGGCGACTACGACGCCGCGTTTGTCGAGCAGATAGACGTTTTCGATGCCGGGGAACCGCATCAGTGGATCTGCTATCGCCTGTTGAAAGCCTTCCTGATAGCTGACGGCATTGGCGCATTGATCGGCGGGTTGCCCGCGGACGAGGGTATCCCATGCCTGCTGGCTCGTGCCGACAACCGCGCGCGCCTCGGTCTGGAACGCGGTCAGCTCATTGGAGTAGAGCACGCGGCCAATGACCAGATTCAACACCAATCCCAGGCCAAGCAGAATCACGGCGAGCAGTCCGGCGTAGACGAAGATGAGCCGCCAGCGCAGGCTGTGAAACCAGCCTGATCGGCGCGCGCTCGGCGGGCGTGGCGGCTGGGAAATCTGCGCGACTGAGTGCGTCTGGAGTGACATGGTCTGCCGTTAACCCTTCAGCACGTAGCCGATGCCTCGCACCGTCTGGATGAAGCGTGGCGCGCTCGGTTCGTCTTCGATTTTCTCGCGCAGGTAGCGGACGTAGACCTCGATGATATTGGTCTCACCCATGAAGTCGTAGCCCCAGATGCGATTGAGGATGGTCTGGCGGTCAAGCACCTGGCGGGGGTGGGTCATAAAGAGATGGAGCAGGTTGAATTCAGTCGCCGTCAATTCGATGATCCGTCCGTCGCGCTTCACCTCGTGCGCGGCCTCATCCAGCGTGAGGTCGTTGATCGTGAGCACGCGCCCACCGGGTCCGCCCGCGTCGACGACACGCTGCTGGCGGCGGAGCAACGCCCGCACTCGCGCCACCAGTTCTGCCAGATTAAAGGGCTTGGTCACGTAGTCGTCGGCGCCGATTTCCAGCCCCTGGACGCGATCCTTCACATCGTCCTTCGCGGTCAGCATCAGAATAGGGATGTTGGTCGTGGCCTGGTTCTCCCGCAGCCTGCGGCACACCTCGAAGCCATCGAGGTCGGGCAGCATCACGTCGAGAATGACGAGATCGGGCCGGAGCCGCTGCGCCATATCCAGCGCCTGATAACCCTCGGTGGCGCAACTGACCAGGAATCCCGCGTGCTCCATGCCGAGCCGGATGACATTGGTAATCGCCATTTCATCGTCAATCACGAGCAGGCGTTGCGCCTGTTGGCTATCCGCGTGACCCGAAGGTTGCTGCTGGTTCATTCCTGCTCCCCGCCCTATCAGGAGACTGCCATCGCTGCCAGTGTCGCCAGCCGACTACATACAGCTATCGCACGCGCATTATAGGCGCAGCGCCGTGTTGCTCACAAGGCGGCATAGGCATAGTGGCGTAACTCTCAGCGTATGTTAAGGCTGCGACGGACGTCTTGTATGCACTGAAGTACCGGATGAGCGACTTTTCCTTCTCTCAATCGCTTTAATAGTTGAAGGCATGATGCACAGGGTGCGATTTTCCCCAAGCGCTCGTGGTTATTTTTTGCGAAGCGGCATACCCGGCGGCTTATTAGAGCCTGCTGGATCGTCCTTATTCTGAACTGTTCCTGACGCGCGTACAGATATTGGCGTCAGGCAGCCATCGCACCCAGCTGTGTAGACCGTGCCAGTGCGTGAACCCTTGGCGACGAGCAGACGAAGAGACGACGCGGAAACGAGAAGGGTGGCGACGACAATGGCAAGCGTGGCACAGGCGGAAGGTGAGCAGACCGTTTCACACCGGTCGGCGATGTATGTGACGCAGCCTCCGGCAGGCAGCGTCCGTAGTTGTATGCCGTATCGTGACGAGTTGCTGCGTCATCGCGTCATCACGGCGGATGGGCATGATTTCGCGGTGGCGACACACATGCGGCCGGGTGGCAAAGGCTATATCACCGGCGCGTATCCGGTGCAGCATGGCTATCTGGTGATGGTGCGCCAGCCGCTCTGCGAACTGCGTAGCGCCGATGAGGATGCGGCGCGGAACGAGCACGAGCAACTGGTGCAGGTGCTGGCCGAGGCGGGCATCGGTGTGGTGCGGGCGCGCCGGGCACTGGCAGCACGCCAGCGCGCCGAAAAGGCGGAAATGCGCCGCGCCACTGTCACCCCGCAACTGACGCTGGTTCCCCCGCAACATATCGATCACGAGGCAATCGTTTTCTAGCGTAACCGCAGCCAACCAGAAACCACGAATCCCCTCACTGCACTCACAGCGGCGAGGGGTTTTTTTGTCGCTATTTTTCGAGGTCACGCAATGGTGACATCCTGGCAGAGATAGACATCCTGTATCGCGTGAAGCAGTTCAATTCCCTCGGCCAAGGGGCGCTGGAACACTTTGCGACCAGAGATAAGGCCCGCACCGCCAGCACGCTTGTTGATGACAGCGGTACGCACCGCCTCAGCCATATCGTTTGCGCCGCTCGATGCGCCACCGGAATTGATGAGGCTGACGCGCCCCATATAACAGTTGGCTACTTGATAGCGCGTCAAATCTATTGGATGGCTGGTCGTAAGTTCGCTATACACGCGCTTGTCCGTCTTGCCGTACGGCGCATCCTTCGTATTGAGCGCCGGATAGCCCTCGTTCGTTTCGGGCAATTTCTGCTTGATGATATCCGCCTCGATAGTCACTCCCAGGTGATTGGCCTGTCCGGTCAGATCCGCTGCCGTGTGGTAGTCTACGCCGCCAACCTTGAAGGCGCTATTGCGCAGATAGCACCAGAGGACCGTAGCGAGACCGAGTTCATGGGCCATCGCAAACGCCTGAGCCACCTCCACGATCTGGCGGTGCGATTCAGCGGAGCCGAAGTAGATGGTTGCGCCAACCGCTACAGCGCCCAGGTCGCGCGTTTGTTTGATCGTGCCGAACATGATTTGGTCGTACGTGTTGGGATACGATAGGAACTCGTTATGATTGATCTTCACGATGAAGGGTATTTTATGGGCGTACTTTCGCGCGACCGCGCCCAGGACGCCGTAGGTGGAGGCAACGGCGTTGCAGCCGCCTTCGATAGCAAGCTCAACGATGCGCTGCGGGTCGAAGTAAATGGGATTCGGCGCGAATGATGCGCCCGCCGAATGCTCGATGCCCTGGTCAATTGGCAGGATTGAGAGATACCCAGTGTTCGCCAGCCGCCCATTGCCGTAGAGCGTTTGGAGACTGCGTAGAACGGGTACGGGTCGATCCGAGTCGAGCCACACGCGGTCAACAAAATCGGGCCCGGGAAGATAGAGTTGTTCGCTGGAGATAGTCGTTGCCCTGTGCCCAAGCAACGAATCAGCCTCTTCGCCAAGTAGCTCGCGTATGCGTTCGATCATGCTTCAATCTCGCCAGCTTCCGCTTCAGCTATCAGACGCTTCAAGAATTCTTTTGAGCGGGACGAACTGACCAGCTTGTCCCATTCACGCTGTTCGATCTCTTTGAGCACGATTTGCGCAATCTTGCGCTGCTCCTCGTCGGGAAGCTGCCCAAGAAGGTCAAGCGCCTCACGCAACTTGTCTACCATAGTTTCGTTTTCCTCAAACTCGACGCCTGATTCACACTATACTACGCTGCTTCATCCAATGGCATAGACAAGATTGCCCAGTTACGGCACAATGCTCCAGGTGGCGGGAAGCTCGTAGGGAAGCAGGCGGATGCTGAGGAACTTGCCATTGTGGAAGTTGATCTCGCCTGTGCGGCTCAGCGGCTCATACGTGTTCTCGATCTGCACGATGCGGCGCGAGGGGAGGTTAAAGAGGATGACACCCGCGCGCACAGGCCGCAGACTGGCTTCGAGCGTGATTGCGTCGAAGACACGGAACGGCGGCAAATCGCGTGGCGGTAACTCCGCGATCTGGTGGTGGATGGCGTCCAGCTGGTCGGGGAGATTGTGCTCGTCGAAGATGCTCAGCCCGCGCAGCACCATGGCGCGCAGTCCACGGTCGTAGCGCTGGGAGGCGGTGAGCAGGTCATCGAGCGTTGTTGGATTCTCGGCACAGGCAGCGGTCAGGGCGAGCGCAGCCGACGAGTGGGCGATGAAGCTGGCGGTTCCGGCGGAATCGATCACGGTCAGACGCATGACATCCAAAGGCAGACTCCAGATAGGTTCACAGTGAGCGGTTACGGGTTACGACGAGGCGGTCTCTGACGTTTCAGAGCTTTCGCTGGGGAACTGCGCCTGAAGCTGGCCGATACCCTCGCTGATACGCTCAGGCAGGCGCGCGTCCGCCGTCTGCAGCGCCACCTGGATGGCGTTCTTGATCGCCTTGGCGTGCGAGCTGCCGTGGCAGATGACCGAGACGCCGTTGACGCCCAGCACCGGCACGCCGCCATACTCCTCATAATCAATCTTCTTGCGCACCCGGTCAAAAGCAGGTTTGGCGAGCAGTCCGCCCGCTTTGGAGATGACTCCCGACATCAGCTCGGCGCGGATGGTTCCCAGCAACATCTTGGCGAGACCCTCGCTGAGTTTGAGGACGACATTGCCCACAAAGCCGTCGCAGACCACGACATCCACCGTGCCCGCGTTGACATCGCGCCCTTCGACGTTGCCGATGAAGTTGATGCCCGCCGTTGGCGCCGCCGCCTTGATAAGCTGGTGCGCCTCCTGGGTCAGTTGGTTGCCCTTGGTCTCTTCTTCGCCATTCGCCAGCAAACCTACCCGCGGGCTTCCTATGCCCAGCACGCTGCGCATGTAGACCGCGCCCATCAGCGCGAACTGAAGCAGATATGGCGGTTTGCAGTCGGTGTTCGCGCCAACATCCAGGACGAGGGTCTGGCTGCCGCCAGCCGCTGGCACCACCGCGCCGAACGCTGGACGGTCGATCCCGCGCAGTCGGCGGAAAGTGAAGATCGCGGCGGCCATCACGGCGCCGCTATTCCCGGCGGAAACCGCGCCCAACGCCTTGCCGTCACGCACCAGTTGGTGCGAGAGCGTGATCGAGTTGCGCTTCTTGCTCCGCACTGCTTCGGCGGGATGCTCATCCATGCCAATGACTTCATCGGTGTGGACGATTTCGAGATCAAGCCCCGTGGTGTCCTGCTTCGCCAGTTCGGCGCGGATGGCATCCCGCGGGCCGACGAGCAGCACCCCGACGCCATACTCGCGCGCCGCCTGGATTGCGCCCATCACCACCTCGGCCGGGGCGTGGTCGCCGCCCATCGCATCCAGTGCAACCCGCCGCCGCGCAGGGGTTGCGGGCGTTGTCGTCGCTGTCGTCTCAGCTGTCTCGGTCACGGGGACTCCTCCGGTGGCTGCAGGCTTCCATCGACTCAAAATAGCTCAGTTTGGCTCAGGCAGCGCCAATAACGCCCTTGATGATCTGCAACAGGCGGTCGAGCTGGAAGGGCTTGATGACGATGTCCGCGACGCCCAGCTGGTGATAACGCGCCAGGTCTTGTCGCGCATCGGCCTTCGCCGTCACGATGACGACCGGGATGCCGCGTGTCTCTGGGTTCATGTTGAGCAGGGTCAGCTCATCATCGCCCTCCAGATATGGCATCATCAGGTCGAGCAGAATCAGGTCCGGGTGATGTTCGCGCACGGCATCGTAAAAGCGGAGACTCTGGGTCGCCTTATAGGTTTCGTACCCCTCAGCGTCCAGCGCCTGCTTTAACATCTCTGCTACTGGTAACTCGTCGTCAGCGATTAGGATCTTCTTTGGCATGCGGCGTCCCCCGTCCTGGTCTCCGTAGCGGTCATACCGCGAGCGCGTACACCACCCGCGCTCCTTAGCTCACGTGCATAAAGTGAGCCAGGAATCTCCACGACATGTAACTCGCGTGGGCGTATGACTTGCTGAGGCATTGTACCTCGTGGCCAGAGCAGGGGGCAATTCAAGCGGCCACGAGGTACCCAAAAGTGCCGCTCATACACAAGCTGACAGCAAACCAAAGCACGCGCACTGGTTCGTCAGCGCGCCTACTCGACGGGTGCGTCGATGGCCTGGCGCAGCCGGCTGATGGCTGCCGCGACACCGTCTTTCTCGCCGTAGACCGCCGAGCCTGCCACCAGCACATTCGCGCCCGCCCTTACCGCGAGCGGCGCCGTCTCCGCGTGGATACCGCCGTCCACTTCCAGGTCGCAGTGCGCCCCATGCTGTTCGATCATCGCCCGCAGTCGCGTGATTTTGGGCAGGACGCTGCTGATAAACTGCTGGCCGCCAAAGCCGGGGTCAACGGTCATGCAGAGCACGAGGTCAACATCGTTAAGGATTTCTTGCAGCGTCGCCAGTGGCGTCGCCGGGTTGATCGCTACGCCCGCGCGCTTGCCCAGCTGCTTGATCTGTTCGACGGTGCGGTGGAGATGCGGCGAAGCCTCCTGATGAACGATGATAATGTCGGCGCCCGCCTGAGCGAAGTCGGCCAGATAGCGCTCAGGCTCGACGATCATTAGATGCGCTTCCAGCGGCAACGTGGTGGCGCGACGGACAGCCTCCACCACCAGCGGGCCAACGGTGATGTTGGGGACGAAGCGGCCATCCATCACGTCAATCTGCAGCCGGTCCGCCCCGCCAGACTGCGCCGCGGCGACCTGATCGCCCAAACACGTAAAGTCGGCGGAGAGAATCGAAGGAACCACGAGCGCCATGTATTGCTCCTCTGGGTGTCCGAAAACGATCAGGCTTGCCGCAATTTGGCCGCCGCCGCGCGATCTACCAGCCAGTGCAGAGCGCCATGGTCAGGCGCGATCAACTGTGATGGGTAGGTCTCAGGGTCGTGCGGGCCTTCGAGGACGGCGACGAGCGCGTCGGCTTTATCTGCCCCCGCGACCAGAAAGACGACGGCGGCGGCATTGTTGATGACGGGCACAGTGAAGGTGATGCGATTGGCGCTGAGCTTCGGCACGAAGTTCGCCGTGACCAGCCGGTCGCGCACGCGCAGCGCCTCGGTGTGTGGGAAAAGCGACGCGCAGTGGCCATCTGGCCCCATACCGAGCAGAATCAGATCGAAGTAGGGCAACTGGCCGGGCAGGACATTCATCTCGCGCCGGATATCGGCCTCGTACAGTTCCGCGACCATCGTCGGGTCGCCGCGCTCCGTCGGCACGCGATGCACCTGATCGGAGGTGACGGGCGCCTCGGCCAGCAGTGTCTCGCGCGCCATGCGATAGTTACTCTCGGGGTCGTCCGGTGGAACGAAGCGCTCATCGCTCCAGAAATATTGCATGCTCTCCCAGTCAACCTGTTCGCGATAGGGCGGGGCCACGAGCACATGATGGAAGGCGCGCGGCGTTGAGCCACCGGAGAGCGCGATGTTGAAGTGCTCCCGTGGCAGGTCGGCGGCCTGCAACTGCACCAGCAGGTCGGCCGCCGCATGGGCCACGGCATCTAGATCGTCATAGACGCTGACGTGACTGCGCGCGTTGTTGCCATTGCCTGGGTTCCCTGTCGAACTATCCGCTGAACTCACGACCGCATCCTCCCTGGCGTCAGGCCACTGAGATGAGCCGCCGCGGTGAGCGCGCTCTCGTAGATCGCGTTGTGGGTCAACTGTTGCAACTGTTCCATCAACAGCGCCGACTCCCCAAGCGACGGCAGATGCACGGTCTGCGACGGCAAGACCTGATCCGGCACATGGCTCAGTGTCGAGGCGTGGCGCATATCGCGCTCGCGCGCTACGACGAAGGTGCCTGCCCTGCTACCCGCGCGCGCATGCAGGTGAATGCTCATCAGCGCGCCAGGGCCGACACATGCTGGCCCCGCGCCTGGCCGCACACCCGATGCGCTCGCATCGATACTGGCTTCCTCCGGCACGATGTCATGCCAGCTCTTGATCGGCACTCCATAGCGCGCCGTCACCTCAACGACGATGGGCCGCCCGTCGGCGCTATAGAGGGTGTGCTGCCGCTCTTCGTCCATGCCAGAGCCGTGGGAGCCATGTTGCGTGCGCCAGTTGAGCCGCGAGGCCAGCCATCCCACAAAGAGGTAGGCCGCCGCGGGGTTTGGCTGAGTCTTCTCGTCGCCAGCGGCATATTCGACTGTCAGGCGATCAATACTATCGAGGTAGGGGCGGAGCGCGTCGGCGTCGAAGAAACCAGCAACTAGCTCGCGCCAGGGCTGCTGGCGGGTCCAGTTGAAATCGCTGAAGGCGCAGTTCGAGAGCTTGCGGCGGTCGATGTCATCCAGCGCGACCAGTCCATCCTCGCCGTGGGTCATCTCTGACGTATCGACGATAATGCGGTCGCAGCCATCCACCATCGCCTCGAACTGCTCGGTGCGCCAGGGCGGCTCGCCGTTCCACCAGAGGAATGACGGCAGGCCGGAGAGAATCAGCGGCAGCACCGCGCCAGGCATGTGGCGCGCCGTGCCGTCACGCGCCTCGAGCACGATCTGCTCGCCATAGCTGCTGGCGCCGCCCTTGGTGCGCAGATAGCCGCCCACATAGGCTTCGATAGGCGCGCCCTCACGGGCATCGAGCGTCGTGACCAGAATGCAGCGTGAGGGATGTGTCGCGCTCATCGAATCAATAGTTCTGAGCGCGCGTACCGCCTCATCCTCGCTCTGTGTGTAGGCCACCAGCGTCATCACGGCATTGCGCGAGGCGGGCACGCCGCCGCCGTTCAGTGTGTTGACATTAGTCTCGCGCCAGATAGCATCCAGCGCGCTTTCGATCTGATCAACCTCGACTTTGCGCCTTCCGGCCAGGAGGTCGTTGATCTCACTCATAACCTTCTCCAGGTTCTACCATCGCGCTCGATGAGGTGGTCAGCCTCTTTTGGCCCCCAGGTTCCCGGCTCGTATTGAGTGAGCGCCGTACGCTCTTTGCTCCAGCCCGCGATGATGGTATCCACCAACTTCCAGGCGAGCAGCGTCTCATCGATCCGAGTAAAAAGGGTTGGATCGCCGAGCATGCAGTCCAGCAACAGACGCTCATAGGCTTCAGGCGGCTCGACGCCGAACGAGCTGCCATAGAGGAAGTCCATGTTGACGGCACGCAGTTGCATTTCCTGACCCGGCGCCTTTGCCGTAAAGCGCAACGTTATCCCCTCATTGGGCTGTATGCGCAGCGAGAGCACATTTGCCTGAATCTCTTCCGCCCCGGTTCCTGAAAACAGCAGGTAGGGCGGTCGCTTGAACTGAATGGCGATCTCGGTGAGCCGCTTGGTCAGCCGCTTGCCGTGACGCAGATAGAATGGAACCCCGGCCCAGCGCCAGTTCTCAATGTTGAGCTTGAGCGCAACGTATGTCTCGGTATGCGAGTCGGGATGAACGTCTTTCTCCTGGCGGTAAGCTACCACCTTTTCGCCGCCCACATAGCCGGAGCCATACTGCCCGCGCACCGTATCTACCGTGATTTCGGCGTCGTGCAGCGGCGGAATGGCGCGCAGCACCTTCACTTTCTCGTCACGCACCGAGTCCGCGCCGAAGGTGACAGGTGGCTCCATCGCCGTCAGCGTCAGCAACTGCATCATGTGGTTCTGAATCATGTCACGGATGGCGCCCGCCTCTTCGTAGTAGTCGCCACGCCCGCCCACGCCGAGCGTCTCCGCCACGGTGATTTGGACATTATCGATGTAACGCCGATTCCAGATTGGCTCGAAGAAGCCGTTGCCGAAACGCAGCACCATAATGTTCTGGACGGTCTCTTTGCCGAGATAGTGATCGATGCGGTAAATCTGCGATTCCGAAAAGCCTTTGTTCAGCTCGGTATTCAATTTCTGTGCGGACTCGTAGTTATTCCCAAATGGTTTCTCGACGACGATGCGCGAGAAATTTGATCCCTGGTTCCTGCCGCGTTTTGCGACGCCCACTTTGTGCAGTAGGTCGCCGATGACGGGATAAAAGCTTGGCGGCGTGGCAAGATAGAAGAGGCGGTTACCCTCGGTGCCGCGCTCGCGATCCAGCCGATCCAGCAACTCGCTTAGCTTCTCATAACCTTGCGGGTCATCGAACTGTGATTGGCAGTAGAACAGCCCCTTGGAGAACGTATCCCAGACGGCGGGATTGACCGGCGTGCGCCGCGAGAACTGGTTGATCGAATCCATAGCCTGCTGGCGAAACTCGTCATCGGTGAAGGGGCGCCGCGCCACGCCGACGACGCTGAACTGTGGCGGCAGCGGCTGCTCGATGGCAAGGTTGTAGAGCGCCGGGAGCAACTTGCGATGGGTCAGGTCTCCGGTGGCGCCGAAGATCACGAGCACGCATGGCTGCACAGTACGGGCGCTACGCATACCAGCGCGTAATGGATTCGAGGAGGTCGATGTCTCATTCATGATAGAACGCTTTCTTTGCTCTCGACAGACCACGCGCACGCCTCTACACATCCCACCCTGAGGGGCGATGCAGGCCCCCCAGAGTGCGATGAGCAGATTATTGGCCGTCAGGCTCCTGCCGCATGCCGCCCAGCTCGCCAGACTCGAACTTGACCGCATGGCCGCCGAACTGGTTGCGGAGCGCTGCGATGACCTTCGCCGAGAACGAATCATCCTGCCGCGAGACGAACCGCTGGAGCAGCGAGAGCGTGATGACCGGCGCGGGCACATCCTCGTCAATGGCCGCCTGCACCGTCCAGCGTCCCTCGCCGGAGTCCTGCACGTACCCTCTGATATTGGCAAGCTGCGGATCGTCGGCGAAGGCCAACGCGGCCAGGTCAAGCAGCCACGAACGGACGACGCTGCCATTCTGCCAGACGCGCGTCACCTCGCGCAGGTCAGGCTTGAACTGCGACTTCTCGATGATCTCGAAGCCTTCGCCATATGCCTGAAGCATGCCGTACTCGATGCCGTTATGCACCATCTTGACGAAGTGGCCCGCGCCCGATGCCCCCATGTAGCCGTAGCCGTTGGGGGGCGCCAGTGTCTTGAAGATAGGCTCGCAGTGGTCGTAGGTGGACTTCTCGCCGCCAACCATCAGGCTGTAGCCCTCTTTCAGCCCCCAGATGCCACCGCTGGTGCCGCAATCCATATAGTGCATACCAGCCGCCGTCACCTCCTGGGCGCGCCGCATCGTATCGTGAAAGTTGGAGTTGCCGCCGTCGATGATAATGTCGCCGGTCTTGAGCAGCCCCATGATGTGATGCAATGTGTCGTCGGTCACCTGGCCGGACGGCACCATCATCCAGACAATACGCGGAGACTCTTGCAGTTTCGAGACCATCTCTTCGATAGTGAACGCTGGAATGGCGCCAGCCGCCTCCGCCTCGTTGACTGGCCCTGGGCTGCGATTCGCCGCGACGACACGGTGGCCGCCGCGCACCAGGCGCACCGTCATGTTAGCGCCCATCCGGCCCAGGCCATAGATACCCAACTCCATCGGATCTTCCTCCTCGTAAATTCAGTAAGTAGTACGCGCCCTGGATACTTGCTTGTACGACAGGGCGACCGCTGCTATGCGACCGTCGCCGCTTCGAGCGCCTGAAGCACTTCTCCCAGACCACCGGCAATGCCCGTGCCAAGATCAATGCGCATCACACGCCGGTCATGCGCCTCCAGCGATTGGAGATCGCCCAGCGCCTGCGCCTGCTTGAGCACGCCGAAAGTATATGGCTCGTCGGGAATCGGCACATCGACGGTATCGGTCGCGACGAACTGCAAGAAGACGCCGGTATTGGATCCGCCTTTATGCTCCTGTCCAGTCGAATGCTGGAATCGCGGCCCGTAGCCGAGGGTGGTCGCGACACGGCGCAGGTCACGCAGCCGCAGCCGGATCGCCTCAAGCGCCTGGTGTGTCTCCGGGGTGCGCTCGATATACGCCAGCAAGGCGATATAGTCGCCCGCGCCCGCCTGCCGCGCGATGATCTCCATCGCCGCCTGGAGCGAGACGGACTCACGCAACCGCTGCGCCACCTCACCGCTGGCTACCAGCGAGACATTGCGAGACTGCGTCTGCAAGACGGCGCGGGGAGCGGGAATCATCTTTGTCTGCACGTATTCTTTCAGGATACGGTCGGTATTGTCCTTCGATTCCTGCACATTAGGCTGGTCGAAAGCGTTGATGCCGAGGAACGCGCCCGCGATGGCCGTCGCGAACTCCCAGCGGAAGAACTCGGCGCCCATATCATAGGTATCTGACAGGTGGAGCAGCACGACCGGCTGGCCCGCCGTCTCCAGTTTTTTGACGGCGTCGTCCTGCTCGGGATCGAAGTCTGCCTCGGTGCGCAGATAGACGAAAACGCGGTCGTTTCCATAGACCGCGGGATCACCGAGCGCCTCACCCTCCACCGGCAGAATGCCCTTGCCCTCTTTGCCGGTGCTTTCAGCGATCAGTTGTTCCAGCCAGTAGCCGAAGGTGCTGATAGGCGGCGAGACGACCAGGGTCGCTTTGTTGCGGCCGCCGTTGGCCAGCGTGCCGAGAATTGTTCCGAGCCAGACGCCCGGATTCGCGCGCGCGGCGGCATTCGCGGCGCACACGCTGGCCATCGCATCGGCGCGGTCGAGCAGCTTTTCGACATCCACCCCGATGATCGCCGCGGGTACCAGCCCGAAGAAAGAGAGCGCCGAATAGCGGCCACCGATGTCGGCTGGGTTGCGGAAGATGGCGCGGAAATGCAGACTCTGCGCGAGATCGTCGAGTTTGGTTCCCGCGTCGGTAATCGCGATGAAGTGCGCGCCAGCGTCGTCTCCGGCGAAGCTCGTGACTTTCTCGTGGAAGAAGCGGAACTGCGAGAGTGTCTCGATGGTGCCGCCTGACTTGGAGGCGACGATGAACAACGTATGTTGCAGATCGATTGCCTGCACGACCCCCAGAATGGTGGCGGGGTCGGTTGAATCAAGCACATGCAGATGAGGGCCAGAGCCATCCCGCGCGAACGTCTCGCGCAGCACCTCCGGCGCGAGACTGCTGCCGCCCATGCCCAGCAGCACGGCGTCGCTGAACCCAGCGGCCTGTACCTCGTCGTGCAGCGCCCGCAGCCGTGGAAGTTCCACGCGCATCGCTGTCATGACGGTTAGCCAGCCGAGCCGGTTGGTAATCTCTTGTTGCTCGTTGGGGTCGGGCTTCCAGAGCGAGGGGTCTTTCTCCCAGACTCGCTGGGCAAACTGCTCATGGTCAGCGCGATTCAGCCCGGCGTCCACCGCCGCCTGCAGGTCGCCCAGGCTGGCCTCCTGCTGACTGGTGAAATCGGGCGGCGCGCTTGCTGGCGTAGCCGTCTCCGCCGAGACCGCGGGCGTCTTATCCGTGGCGACTTCATCTGGCTCGGCCGTTGCGGCTTCCGCCATCGCCGCTACAGCGACGGACGCTGCTTCCTCAGCGGTTATCGCCTCCACGGGCGCCTCCGTCGGGATACCGGCCTCCGCCTGGATCTTTTCAGTCTTCAATCTGGTAGCGTCGAGCAGGTGGTTGTACGAATCGGTAAACGAGGTGACGCCCTCAATCTCCAGTTGCTTGGTGACGGCGGCCATGTCGATGCCAGCCGCTTTCAGCCGATCCATAATCTCGTGCTGGCCCGCGAAGTCCTGATCGACCGTGACGCGCGCCTCGCCATGCTCCTGGAAGGCGACGATGGTCTGCGGCGGCATGGTATCTACCGTCTCCGGCCCGATCAATTCCTCGACGTAGAGGACATCGCGATAGGCGGGATTCTTGGTGCTGGTGCTGGCCCAGAGGCAGCGCTGAGGCGTGGCGCCTTGTTCGCGCAGGCGGGCGAAGCGATCGCCCTGGAAGATTTCCTGATATTTCTGATAGGCCAACCGCGCGTTAGCGATGGCGGCTTTACCCTGGAGGTCGCGCAGTTCCTGCTGGCGCTGGGGGTCGCTTTCCGCGGCAATCATTTCGTCAAGCTGCTTATCGACCAGCGTGTCAACGCGGCTAACAAAGAAACTGGCGACGGAGGCGATGCCCGCGACGGGCAGCCCCTCGCGCAGGCGATGCTCCAGCCCGCTAATGTATGCCTCAGTCACTAGCTCGTAGACCTCGAGGGCAAATATGAGCGTGATGTTGATGTTCACGCCCTCGTAGATCATCTCTTCGATGGCGGGCAGCCCCTCGCGGGTAGCGGGGATCTTGACCATGATGTTGGGACGGCCGACCAGTTTGTGCAGGCGGCGCGCCTCGCTGATGGTGGAGCGGGTGTCATTGGCGAAGTTGGGGGCAACCTCGATGCTGATGTAGCCATCGCCGCCGTTGGTGCGGTCATAGATCGGTCTGAAGAGGTCGGCGGCGGCCTGGATGTCGTGGATGGAGAGCGCGTCGAAAATCTGTCTGGGATCGGTGATGCCCTGGCTCACGAGCTCCTTCAACTGGTCGTCATAGTCGGCGCTGCCGTCTATCGCTTTCTCGAAGATTGTTGGATTCGAGGTAACTCCGACGACCGCGTCCTCATCGATCAGGCGTTGTAAATCACCCGAAGTGATGAGTCGCCGCTGGATGTTGTCATACCAGATGCTCTGACCGAGCTGAGAAACCTGGTGCAGGCGACTCTCTGACATAGCTACTGCCTCCACATAACTCGACGATATGTTCGGCGTGCGCTGCTGCAATGCGCCAGACCGTCCGGCTCCACGCGCACGCTGACTCGCGTTCACAAGGTTCGCTACACTCTCATAAAGGCCCTGTTCGTAGTGTAGTCACATCGCGCGTGGCCTTGCTATCGTGCGCTTGACATCCCTACACGACCCGTACATCAAGCGGTTGTCGCATGCGCCATGCCGCTCTCGACAGAGTCGTCTGGCACACAAGGCCACGTTCCACTGTAGCAGCCGGGGGGCGCGGGTCGCAAGTTGAGCAGTATTGTCCTCGTGACTATGCGACGCGCGCATTCTATGCTAGGATGGCGGCAGAGCAATAACGCGCCATTCGGTGGAGTCTGTGATGGGTGTGGGCTACCGTATTCTACGTTCCGCTGCCAAGCTGATACTGGCCTTCCAGATGCAGCTTGAGATTCGCGGTATCGAGCGTTTGCCCCGGACGGGTCCCCTTTTGCTTGTCAGCAACCATCTTGGCAACTCCGATCAATTTGCTATCGCCGTGCGACTGCCACAAGAGGTGCATATCCTGGCGAAGGCGGAGATATTCGAGTGGCCCATCGTGGGGTGGCTGGCGCGACGGGGTGAGGCTGTGCCGATCCGTCGTGGCGAGGCTGACCGCGAGGCGCTGCGCACCATGCGTGACTTACTCCAGGGCGGCGCATGGGTGCTGGTCTTCCCCGAAGGCACCTATGTGGATCCCGGTGATCCCCTCGGCATGTTGCCCGTGAAGACAGGGGCAGCCTGGCTCGCCTGGCATACTGGCGCAACGATTGTCCCCGTGGCCATCACCGGCACTGAGGTCGTCTGGTCGCCGGGCCGTGGCTGGCGGCTCTGGCAGCGCCCGCATGTCCGTGTCACCTTTGGCGAGCCATATAAGCCGGTCTGGCCAGAGCAGGCGGCGCAAAAGCCAGCCTTGCGAGCCATGGCCGATGAGATGGCCCAGCGCATCGCGGCGCTCCTGCCCGAAGGTTATCGCGGGGTCTACGCCCAATCCACGCCAGAACTATCCGGCGGCTTGCCGCACTCTTCGCAATCCGTGTCGTGAGCTTCAAAAGTTTCAGTGGCTGACGACGGACTGCATTGTGACCAGTAGATGAGAGGAAATGGAATGCCTCAGAGGCATAGTCGGAGGGCGCCGCTGGTTTTGCTGGTGGTGGTAGTGGTGGTGGCGCTGGGGCTGAGTGGATGTCAGTTGCCGTTTGGGCCGCAGGTGAAGATGAGCGGCATGGTCTATGGCGAGCAGATTGCCGCGCGCCAGGCAGGCATGAGCGTTCCCGTGCCGCTACGGGGAGCCACCGTCACCTGCAATGGCGCATCGGGGCCATCGGGCAGTGATGGCGCGTTCTCCTTCTCGGTCTCGCAGTCCAGCTCCTATAGCTGCACCGCGACCGCGCCGAATTACTCCAGCGTGACCGCCAGCTTTTCGTCCAAGGGGGGCGCGATCAGCCTCACCTTTGGCCCGAAGCAGGCGGCTAAATGTACGACGGGCGCCACAACCAGCGCGCTCACCTGTGGGGTGCTGCCGCCCGCGACGGCGACGCTACAGGGGGTCGTCACCAACGCCGCGACCCATCAGGGGCTGGCCCATGTGAAGGTGCAGTGCTGGAACTCGGCGATGGATGTGACATCCAGTGACAAATCATCGCGGGTCAGCGCCACCACCGATAGCAGTGGCGCCTATGAGCTTCACAATCTGGCGGTCGATCCCTGGGGATGCGTGGCGGACACCGATCAGACGCTTCACACCACCACGCTCAAGCCGGGCGCGGCCATCACGCTGAATATCGCGGCATGCAAAGCGCGTTGTCCGAACTTCAAGTTTCACCAGGGTACTGTTATTCACCGTCTGACGGCGTATCTTCTCTTCTGGCTGCCGAATGGCTATGTCTTTGAACCCAATGGCAACAGCAGCCGTTTCGAGCATCTGATGGAGCAATACTTCCAGGATGTCGGCGGCACGCCGTTCTATAACATACTGTCGCAGTACTACGACAATCAGGGCGGGTCGGTGCGCAATGTGGTAACGCTCGGCGGCAGCTTATGTGGATACGCATCCCTATCCCAGGGCGGCGACGACCAGTGATCCGCTCCTGGATGGCGACATTGTCGACGAGATTGACCGCGTGCTGGCCGTGAAGAACGGGGCGTGGGTCACCGACGACGACCACCTGGTGTTCCTCTTTACCGGCCTCAACGCGCAGGAGTGTTCGGGGCTTACGGACAACGACGGCTGCACGTTTACCCACAACGCCGAGTCGGACTTCTGCGCCTATCATTCGAATTCCTTCAACAACGATCTCATCTACGCCTATATTCCCGTCATCGAAGATTGCCTGGATACGCCGCCTGTCCTGATGCCCAATCGCGACCCAATTGCCGACCCCATCATCAGCATCGTCTCGCACGAGCAGTTCGAGGCGGTGAGCAACCCCACGCTCGGTGGCTGGTTCGACGGCTCCGTTTTCGAGGGTGAGATGGGCGACAAGTGCGTGCGTGTCTACGGGCGATTATCTGACGCCGACGGCAATGTCACGCTGGCCAACGGCCACCACTATCTGGTGCAGGAGGAGTGGAGCCTGCGCGATCAAGCGTGCGTGCTCTCGCTATCGTGAGCGGCTGAGGTGACGCACGCCGCGCTGCCCGTGATACACTGAGTCAGCAACGGCAGCCGTTAGGGTTGTCGCGCGGTGAACCTCGACGCAAGGGGGTTTCTCGATGGCAGATACACTGGCCAGCGCCGCACCTATCGTGCGGCGAAGCGCACCGTACAGCTTTCCAGAGTTCTATTGTCCCTCGTTGATCTACCCCGACGTACCATTCCACGAGATGTTCGCGCGCACTGCTCAGCGCGTGCCAGAGCGCCCCGCCATCTTCTGGCGGGACATTACGCTGTCGTATCGCGAATTGTACGCGCTTGCTCGCTCGGCGGCCGTCGGAATGCAGGCGCTGGGGCTGAACAAGGGTGATCGCGTCTGTCTGCTGATGCTCAACCGCCCCGAGTTCATCATCGGCTGGATGGCGGCGAGCATGCTGGGGCTGGTAATCACCCCGATGAATCCGTCGTACAAAGAGCGTGAGGTCACCTATCAGTTGCAGAACAGCGGGGCCAGGGCGATCCTCGTCCAGCGCGAGCTGTTGCCATTGGTGCAGGCGGCGCGCGGCCAGACGCCCGACCTGAAGCATGTGATGGTCACGGGCAGCGAGCCGGTCGCCGACGATCCCCAGGTTATCCCTTTTGGCCTGCTGCTGATGACGCACGCGCCGACACAGGCCCCACTGGTTGAGGTGCGCGGCGACGACATGATCGCGTTGCCGTATTCCAGCGGCACAACCGGCTTGCCCAAGGGGGTGATACTGACGCAACGCCACCTGGTCATCAATGTCCACCAGTTCATCTCTGCCTCGCGCGTGACCGAGCAGGATGTCTTTATGGTCTTTCTGCCGCTCTATCATATGTACGGTGTTGCGCTGATGGGGCAGGCGGCTTTTTCCGGCTCGGCGCTCGTGCTGGTCGAGCGCTTCGATGCGGCGGAGGTGCTCTCGCTCATCAAGAAGCGCGGGGTGACAATCTTCCCGGTTGTGCCCCCGGTCTTGCTGGCGCTCTCTGGCCTGCCCAACCTTAGTCGGGACTACTTCCCGAACGTGCGCCACATGCTCTGCGCCGCCGCGCCAATGGCGCCCGCCGCCGCTCAGCGCGTGATCGATGCGACCGGCATCCCGGTGATGCAGGCGTACGGCATGACGGAAGCCTCGCCGCTGACGCATCATAGCCCGATGGAGCTGGAGTTGATACGGCTGGCGTCGGGTGGCACGCCGGTCAGCGATACCGAGCAGAAGGTGGTTGACCTGGAGACGGGCGAGCGCGACCTGCCGGTTGGCGAGGTTGGCGAGATATGCATCCGCGGCCCACAGATTATGCAGGGCTACTGGCAGGCGGAGTCGGAGACAGCGCGGGTCTTGCGCGACGGCTGGTATCACTCTGGCGATGTCGGCTACATCGACGAGCAAGGCTATGTCTATATCGTGGATCGCGCCAAGGAGATGATCAAGCATAAGGGCTTTGGCATCGCGCCCGCCGAGTTGGAGGCGGTGCTACTGGAGCATCCAGCCGTGCGCGAGGCGGCGGTAATTGGCCTGCCAGACGCGGAGGCAGGCGAGATTCCGCGGGCCTATGTGGCATTGCGCGAGGGACAGTCGGTCTCGGATACCGATCTGATGGCGTTCGCCAACGAGCGCATGGCAAACTACAAAGCGATTCGTCAACTGGTCTTTGTAGAGAGCATCCCCAAGACGGCATCCGGCAAGATTCTGCGCCGGGAACTCAAGGATCAGGCGCTGGGCAGAACCCAGGGGCAACGGTAGCGAATGGGATGCGGGCCGCAGGCTGAAGCCCTGCGGCTAATCCTGAATTACGCATGCTTGCTTGCAGTTCGAGATGATTCTGAAGTGGGCAGGATTCGCCGTGGCCTTCAGGCTACGGCGCGCGTTCGCTTACGATAACTGCTGTCCCTCCGTCGCTTCAATCAAAGGATGACAAGCTATGCGGCTGGGCGCTATTCCACGTGGCGTGGTGGAACGCATCGCCTTCGCGCTGGGACTCGTGCCCACGCCGCTGCTCGATAGCATCATCGCGCTGTTGCTGGCGCGCACGGTGATGGTGGCGACCCGGCTGGGCGTCTTCGAGACGATGGCCGGGCAGCCACGCCGCGTGGCGGATATCGCCGAACAGTGCCAGACCGCGCCCGCCGCTACCCACAAACTGCTGGATGCGCTGGTTGGCGCGGGCTACCTGCGACTGCGCGGTGGGCTGTATTCGCTGGCGCCGGTCGCGCGCCGCTGGCTGTTGAAAGATAGCCCGTGGTCGCTCCATGACGCGATTCTGATGCAGTTCATGGATGAACAGTTTATTGCCCAGATGGAGTCGTTCGTCAGGACGGGCGCGCCCATCGAAATCCACGAGCACATGACCCCCGATACGTGGGAGATCTACCAGCGCGGGATGCGTTCCGGCGCGCGGCTGGCGACGCCTGAGGTGGCGCTCCGGCTGCCAGTGCCGCGTGATGCGCGCGCGATGCTTGATATCGGCGGCTCGCACGGCTACTATTCGGTTGCCCTGTGCAGACGCCACCCCCAATTGCGCGCAACCGTGCTTGATCTGCCCGAAGCGGTGGTCGCCGCCGCTCCACTGCTGGCGCGTGAGGGCATGGGTGACCGCGTCGTGCACCGCGCCGATAACGCGCTGACCGCCGATCTGGGCCGCGACGAGTATGACCTGATTCTGGTAGCCAACCTTGTTCATCACTTCGCCGAAGCCCAGAACCGCGATCTGGTGCGGCGCTGCGCCCGCGCGCTGCGTCCCGGTGGACGGCTGGTGATCGGCGAGGTCGTGCGCCCGGCGACGCCACAGACGGCGGGACAGATTGGCGCGCTGACCGACCTCTACTTTGCGTTGACCAGCGCGGGTGGCACATGGTCATTCGCGGAGATGGCCGACTGGCAGCGGTCGGCTGGGCTGCGTCCGCGCCGCCCGATTCGCCTCGTCACTGGCCCCGGCGGCGGACTACAGGTGGCGGAGAAACCCCGCCGCTAACGGCTCTTTCCCCATACCATTTTGCCGGGCAAATCACCTGGAACAACAGTGCGATGATGTGTGTTATAGTGCGCATCGTCATAGGCGTTTTATCGTAGTAGTAGCTGTCGATGGCTTGGTCATCGAGGCGGCTTTCGGAGGCGATTTCTTCGCGGTATCTGGGCGGCGAGGAAATCCGTGCTGAGTTCAACCGTTCGCGGAAGAACGGCTGCGGTTGTGTCACGGCTCACAGAAGCATATAGGACGTGCATCGATCTGTGAGCGCAGAGGTCAGGCAAAGTTTCACCGGGCGCTTTCCGCAACTATGCGGGCGCGCTGTATGGAGACTTTGACGGGATGGGTTGTGGTGTTTTGCAAGGATTGGGGAGGGGAATGATGTCGCTCGAAGATATCTATCGGTCCGGGGCATACCAGGAACTGGCGCCATCGTGGCATATCGATGAATCGGCGGGCAAGGCGGAGGAGATTGTGCGCCTTCTGAGGAGCCACCAACTGTCGCCACAATCAGTCTGTGAGGTCGGTTGTGGGGCGGGCGAGGTGCTGCGGCAGTTACAGTTGGAGCTGCCGGGCGAGTGCGTGCTGACTGGCTACGACATCTCGCCACAGGCCATCGAGCTAGCGCGCCTGCGAGAGAATGCGCATCTCCACGTCTATCTCGGCGATTTCCGAACGGACGATACCGGCTCATATGACATGCTGCTGGTGCTGGATGTGCTGGAACACCTGGAGGACTACTTCGCGTTTCTGAGAAGTCTGAAGGCCAGGGGGACGTACAAGGTCTTCTTCTTCCCGCTCGATCTCTCAGTGCAATCGGTTATCCGTCCGCATGGGCTGCTCCACACGCGCGACGCCTATGCCCACCTGCACTACTTCACGAAAGAGACAGCGATCCGCGCGCTCCAGGACACTGGTTATGAGGTGCTCGACGCGGTCTATACCGCCGACGCGCTCAACAACCCAACGAATCAGATTGGGCGGCGGATGTTGAAGTGGCCGCGCAAAGTGGCGTTTGCCCTCAACCACGACCTGGCGGTACACCTGCTGGGCGGCTACCGGCTGCTCGTGCTGGCGCGCTGAGAATGACGTGGATAGCGGGCGGATATGGGATGCACGCCGGAGCCTGATGAACGTTCACGCATTACTCCGAACACCGCGCGTTGTGGCGGGCGGGGCAGACCGTAGCGTTCACGCTACGGCGAATTTCCTCCTCCACCCATTTGCTGGCAGGCTCCGGCGCAATGCGCGATAGAGGGCGAATAGTGAAGTGAGGCGGGCAGACCGTAGCGTGAACGCTACGGCGAATTTCCTCCACCCATTCGCTGGGGCCTTATGTCGTTTTTGAAAATAGGAGGAACCGATCTCTGGCCTACGCCAGCGGTCTGATGAGGGATGCTTGCCGGAGCATGAATGCCCCGGCGAATTTCCCCGCTCCGCCCCACCCGTCGCATGCGCCCATTCGCCGTAGCGTGAACGCTACGGCCTGCCCGGACTACTCCTTCCGCCTCGCCAACGGGTGTCGTAGTCGTTCGCGAGCCGGAGCCTGCCAGCGAATTCCCGACCCCCAACGCATCTGTTCTCTGCCCATTCGCCGTAGCGTTCACGCTACGGCCTGCTCACCCCACCGCAATGCCCGTCTCCCTCGCACATGCGAAAACGACATTACGCTATGGCAAGCAGTCCAGGCGGATTTGGCGTGAAGCCCTGCGGCTCATCCCACCCTTCTTGTGTCTTACCGCGCCTGATGCTACACTGGCAGAGCAGCCGGAGAGCATACCGTAGCGATAGCAAGTGAGTGGACGCGATGAGTGACAGTGACAGCGGCTCCTACAAAATCTTCATCTCGTATCGCCGCGACGACAGCCAGGCGACCGTTGACCACATCTATGATCGGCTGAAAGACCACTTTGGCCGTGACGCGCTCTTCATGGATGTGGACTCGATTCCGCCCGGCTATAGCTTTCCGGGGTATGTCAAAAGCGTCCTGCGCCAGTGCCGTATCGCGCTGATCGTCATTGGCCCGGCCTGGCTCTCGTTGCTCTCGAACGATGGCCCGTATAAAGGGCAGCCGCGACTCGCCGATCCCGCCGACCTGGTGCGCATCGAGGTCGAGCAGACGCTGGCGCTCGCCCCGGTGAATGATGATGGGCGGCCCACCAGCGATCTGCTGCTGATGCCGGTGCTGGTGCAGGGCGCGCGCATGCCCCATGCCGAGGAGCTACCGGCGAGCCTGCGCGAGCTGGCCGAGCGCAACGCGACCCAGATTCGCCGCAACCCTGACTTCGACAACGATATCAATCGGCTGATCGCGCACATCAACTCCTGGACCGCTACGACCCCGACGCCAGCAACTCTGAGCCAGTAGCCACGGCGGCTACCGCTCCTGTATCCCCTCCGCCCTCTGTGCGCACAGCGCTGCCGCCCGACCGCTTCCCACCACGGCTGGCGCAGTTGGGGTTCACCGCGCAGAAGCGCGACGGCGTCGAGTTCATCGTGCCGCCAGTCTGTGCCGTGCCCGCGGGCGAGTTTCTGATGGGCAGCGACAAGCGCCGCGACAAGCAGGCGCGGCCAGATGAACTGCCGCAGCATCGCGTCAACCTCGCCCGCTTACTCCATCGCCCGCTTCCCGGTGACGGTGGCCGAGTACGCCTGCTTCGTCGAGGCGGCGCAGCACGCCAGCGCAGCAATGGGCCAACCAGCTCCAGAAGCTCGATCACCCCGTCGTCTGGGTCTCTTGGGACGATGCCGTCGCCTACGCCGCCTGGCTGGCACAGGACGACTGGACAGCCCTGGCGGCTGCCGACCGAGGCGGAATGGGAGAAGGCGGCGCGATGGGATCAGCGCGCGGGCGTTGCGCGTCTCTACCCCTGGGGCGATACGCTTCGACCAGTCGCGCGCCAACACCTTCGAAGGCGGCAAGGGCGGCACAACCGCCATAGGTAGTTACCCCAATGGGGCCAGCCCGTATGGCGCGGAGGAGATGGCGGGCAATGTCTGGGAGTGGACACACAGCCTCTTACAAACCCTATCCCTACACTGCGAATGATGGCCGTGAAGCGGACAATTCCACTGAGAATCGAGTAGCTGCGTGGCGGTTCGTGGTACGGCAGCTTCCAGCAGGCCGCGCGCGCGGCCTGCCGCGACGTATGGCGGGCCGGACGACATCCTCAGCTTCGGCATTGGGTTCCGTCTGGCGCTGTCTGGTTCAGCAGTAAGGATGGCTGGCGGTTGTAACTGCGCCTGAACAGCCTCGCTAGCGATCGCCAAAAACCTGCCTGCGCAGGTCCCGTTCGTACTCGATGTCTCTGCTTGATGGTACGCGCGGAGCGCAAAATTCAGGATTAGCCGCGGCATTTAGCCTGCGGCGCTGGCAAGCCTTGCACACGGTTGCCAAGCGCTCTTACTCCATCCCCATCCCCAACGCGATCAGCCGGGTGGCGCGCGCCGCCGCGTCAGTGAGCAACCGCGAGGTGTGCGCCATACTCTCTTCGAGCGACATCGGACCGTTGACGATGGAGAGCGCCGCGTCTATTCCCAGCTCTGCTAGCGCCGCATCATCGGCGGTGACGCTGCCCGCCAGCGCCACCACATGCGCGCCTGCCTTGCGCGCCGCCGCGGCCACCGCGCCGACCGCCTTGCCGTACGCCGTCTGGCTATCGAGCTGGCCCTCCGCCGTGAAGACGAGCGCCGCGCCTTGGAGGATATGCGCGAAGTCGAGCGTCTCCAGCACCAGTTGCGCGCCGGGTACCAGTTGCGCGTGGGCGAATGCCAGCAGCCCGCGCCCAGCCCACCCGCCGCGCCCGCGCCCGGCACATTGGCCACATCCGCGCCGAGATCGCGCTTGAGTATCTCGCCGTAGTGCGCCAGGGCGGCGTCCAGTTCCGCCACCATCTCCGGCGTCGCGCCCTTCTGGGGACCATAGATCGCCGACGCGCCCTCTGGCCCGCAGAGTGGATTGGTGACATCGCTCGCCACCTGTACCTCAACGTCCTTCAGGCGGGGATCGAGGCCGGAGGTGTCTATACGCGCCAGATGGGCCAGCGCCGCGCCGCCAGCGGGTAGCTCGTTGCCCTGCGCATCCAGCAGCCGGACGCCAAGCGCCTGCGCCATCCCCGCGCCGCCGTCGTTGGTCGCGCTGCCGCCGATGCCGATCAGCAGCCGCTGTGCCCCTGCGTCGAGCGCCGCGCGCATCAGCTCGCCCGTGCCACGGGTCGTCGTCACGCGCGGATCGCGCTTATCCGGCGGGACGAGTGGCAGGCCAGACGCCGCCGCCATCTCGATCACCGCCGTCCCAGCGCGATGCGCCGCCAAGCATCCCATACTCAGCGTCTACCGGCTCGCCCAGCGGGCCAGTCACCGTCGCGTGACGCAGCGTGCCACCCGTCGCCGCGACCAGCGCCCGCACCGTGCCCTCGCCGCCATCGGCCACCGGCACGACGCGGATATCCGCATCCGGCCAGACACGGCGAATCCCGGCGGCGATAGCCTCGCCGACATCCGGCGCATCCAGGCTGCCCTTGAGCGATTGCGGCGCGACGACGATGTACATGACGCTTTCCCTATTGATCGGCTGCCTCTTGCTCCCCTCTCCTCGTAGGAGAGGGGCTGGGGGTGAGGTCCGCCCGCCGGGGAGAACCTCACCCGGCCTATCGGCCACCCTCCCCTAGAAGGGGAGGGACTGGGCGACCATTCCGCCAGGTGGCAACAGAGGTTCTCTGCCTCTTGCTCCCCTCTCCCAGTGGGAGAGGGGCTGGGGGTGAGGTCAGCCCGCGCAGGCGGGCTTTGCGGCCGTAGGCCCATAGGCGCGGCTTCAGCCGCCAGCCGCCACTCAGTTCGCGTGTGGCTCGTACTTCGGCCAGTTGCGCGCCTCCGG
The DNA here is from genome assembly GCA_963718915.1 of uncultured Chloroflexia bacterium. GTDB lineage: Bacteria > Chloroflexota > Ktedonobacteria > Ktedonobacterales > JADMIN01 > DAHUXT01. The sequence goes on from CAVRAI010000004.1 coordinate 134,898, forward strand.
ATCCTTCAGCACCGTCAGCGCCACGTCAAAGCCCGCGACCTGCCCGGCGTAGAGCGCGCCCTCCGCGCCGTCCTGAAGCGCCATCCACTCCGCCAGGCTCTTGGCGCGATCCCCCACCACCTGACGCCAGATGGTGAAGTCGTCGGCATCGCTCTGGTCGGCGAGATAATTGGCGACCCCCCCAAGCACCTGCGCCTGCCCCTGCCAATTGAGCGCGCCCTCCTGGGTATCGGCGTACTGCGCCTCGTGCAGCGCCCGCGCCGACCACCCGCGCAGCCGTTCGATCATCTCCTCGCGGCTCTTGCCATCGTTTCGTCCCATCGCTCTCATCGCTCTCATCGCTCTCATCTGCTCGTATGTTCACTGCACTCTCGCCCATGTCCATTTCGCGGATGCGCCGGGAGAATAGTGTTCTGTGATAATGTGACGCAACAGTGTACCAGCCTTATCCTGTTGAAGTGAGTGGAGGTATCATCTGTGGCGAAGCTGAAGGTCGTCGGACAGCGCGCGAATCTCATCGGCCTCGATGCGGCCTTCGAGTCGTTCAACGCCATCGACGGTAATCACCGGGATGCGATAGCGATAACGCTCGAAGATCACCGGGTCGCGCCGGATATCCACCTCATCGAAGGTGAAGTGGATATCGGCGGCGAGGTCTTCCAGATGCGTTCGCGCGTCGTCGCAGAGGTGACAGCCAGCCTTCGCATACAGCACGATGACAGGTTCCACGTTCGCTTCTTTCAGGCGGCGTACCGCTCAGATTCAGGGATGGCACACTCAGGAGGATGATAGCATAGCGGCGGCCTTGCGGCAAACGCCACATATCCCGTCCGCGTCTGGTGGCCCGATTTTTGCCTGTGACCTGAGTGTACGGCGATGGAAATCTCACATCCACGTCACATTTTGCGAACAAATGTGATGTGTGTGACGTAGTAGATAATGAAGGGTGGCAGCGAAGCCTTCCACGCGCCGACGCGATAGCGAGCACAGTGCGCGGATTGCAATCCGCCCGGAGGTATTATATGGCACATCAGTATTTGAACGACGGCGAAGAGGAAGAGACGCGCGCCCGGCCCGCGGATGAGCCAGAGCGCCATGAAGGCTCGCACGAGGATGTCTCGGCTGAGGAGACGTCTGGCGGCGTGGATGAGCCAGTAAGCACCCATGCGGCGTCGAATCGCCAGCGCCGCGACAAGAGCGAAGATATGCCTGAATTGCAGGCGGATGCTGAGCCAGAAGATTCAGTCGATGACACGGAAGCGGAGGACGATGACCTGCGCAAGCTCGAGGCGCAGGGCTTCACCGAGGACGAGGTCAACCGGCTGGTTGAGCTTTCGGATCGTCTCAACGCTTCGACTCTCAAGCGATTGCAGTTCACCAGGTGGCTCGTCGAGCAGGGGCTGCTGGACGAATTCTCGGTGCGCACGGAATAAGCGCGCCAGTACGGTCTGTCATACGTAGTTGCGGAAACCTGAAGCGGTGCGGGTAGCCTTGCGAAACGGGCGGCCCGCACCTGCGTTTTCTCGTGTCCATTATCCCTGGAATGATTGCGCCGATCTATGCGCCGACCCGCGCCAGCATCAGCCGCGCCTCGGCCCGCGCCACCACCGACTGCGCGATACCAACCGGCTGGGTCTTGCCGACATAGCCCGAGCGCAACTTGTTCCCTTCGCGCCAGTAGGCATACCAGTACGGTCCGTGCCCAGGGCCACGCTTGCAGGTGCCACAGGTTGGTTTGCCACATTTACGATACTGAAGTTGATACGTGATATGCAGATCCGCGGGCAACTTGGCCATGTGTTCGCCACCTCTCCTTCCCAACTCACCGCCACCCAACAACCCACGAGACATTCACTGAGACATTCAAGAGACATCCACGCCGATGGCTTCGACGTTCTCTAGCTGTTCACAAGACGATTGGAGCCACATTGGGAGCGCTCGCATGGTACTTCTCAGCAATCGCCCAATGCAGCTACCCCAATCTGGCTACCAGACGGACGCAATCATCGTCTCTGGCAGACCAGCGTTTCTGGCCATCTCCGTGGGGATATGAAGCACAAGACTTCTCACTGGTTAAAAACGCCTGACAGGTTCTATCGGCTGCTCGGTATAGGAAATCTGTACAGTGCGGGGGGCTGGGCGGGTCTCGCGGTCCCCTTGCGCCACATGGCGACGGCTGGGAATGTTGGCGGCGGCGCGTGTTACAATGAGCGGGCGGGGAGCAGACGCGCACCGTGCGACATATACGGAGCAACTGATGCGGCGGGAGCAGATAGCATGTCCCAGGAGTTGAAGATAGATTTCCTGACGGTATCGCGCTATGGCGAACCGCCAGTCGAAGCCTCGACCGTTCGGGCGTTCGCCGCGGCTGGCCTGGGCGCCGCCGAGTATGTGCCGCGCAATGAACCGAGCAGCGGAGGACGTCAACGCCTAGGCGCCTATCATATCGATCCACCGGGCGTCCCGGCGCGGGCGCGTGTCAACGTCTCCCGCCATACCGCGCCAGTGACCAGCGGGATGAGCGAAACTGCGTTCAACGCCCTTACGCGCGGACTGGTCGCCGAAGATATTCAGACGCTGCGCGAGGGTACGATTGCGCTGGATGTGCGCATCTTCGCCCAGCGCGAGCAGGCAATCGTCGCACTGGACTGGGCCACGCAGGTATTGCGTATCTTGCTCGATCTGATACAGGGCACGGCCATCGACCCGGCGGCGCAACGTAGCTATGGGCGCGCGGAGGTTGCCCACATTCGTCCGCGCGATCCGCTGGCGCACGTGGCGATGCACCGTGAGTTGTGGGACGCTGAGTCGCACTGGCTCCATACGCACGGCCTGCAAAAGTTCGGGCGGCCTGAGCTTGATCTCGCGGCGGTGCCCCACTCGCTGGAAGATGAAGGGTGGACGCTCTTGCGCGAGGTCGCCAGTTTGCTGGCGCACGAAGGAACGCTCGTGGCAGGCCAGGAGATTGACTTTGAGGAGCAGGGGCGGGTCGTCGCCTTAGGCGCGCTTCCCGATGTGGACCATCAGGCGACGTTTGGGCGGCTGCGGCTCTGCGATGCGGCGCTGCCGGGCGAAACGGAATCCGTCGGCGCGGGGCGGCTTCTGGCGCGGATGGCGATGGCTGATGCGCAGCGACGCGCTGAGATGCGGGATATGGCGGGCGCGCTGGAGATTCTCGACCGCGTGCTGGCGGCTGATCCCGATGACTGCACGGCGCTGACCTCGAAGGCCGCGATCTTTCTGAGTGGGGGCAATGCCGCCGAGGCGCTGAATCTGGGCGAGTTGATGGAGCTACGTGTGCCCGGCGACTATCGCGGCCCCCTCACCGTTGGGCGGGCGCTGGCGACGATGGGGCGCTACCGTGAAGCGCTGGTCGCGCTTGACCGTGCGATACTCCGCGAACCGGAGTCGGCGGAATCGTTCGATGCGCGCGCGCGCGTCCACGAGCGGCTGGGCAACGCGCAACCCGCGGCTACCGACCACGCGCACGCCGAGTATCTACGGCGACAGGGCGCTCCGGTTGTTTGACAGTAGGCGCGGCGATGTATACACTAACTGGTAATCACACGAGGTGAGGTAGCCCAGCGGAGAGGTCCGCAGAAAGAGGACGGAAACCGTGTCTGATCTTCAGGCCATTGGTCGAGCAGCGCAAGATTATCTTGCGACAAAGTTTGCCGCTCGTGAGCGCGCCCTGCCCAAATCGCGCGCCGCGATTCGGCTCTGCGCCAATGCCATTCGCGCTGCTCACCGTGGTGAATTCGACCAGTGCAACCGCCAATTGACCGAGGCTGGCGGCCTGTTGCGGGACATGGCGCTCGACCTGCGTGAGCACCAGGACATTTTCTATGCGGGATTCGTGGCCGACGCGCAGAAGGAATATGCCGAGGCGGCCCTCACTAGCGCGCTGATGCAGCGCCAGCAACCCCCTACCCCCGATGTGCTTGGAGTGGAATGGGCGCCGTACCTCAATGGGCTGGGCGAGGCGGTTGGCGAATTGCGCCGCTACATACTCGACCGCATGCGCCAGGGACGGCTCGAAGGCTGCGAGGAGTTGCTGGCCGATATGGATGAAATCTACAGCCAGCTCATCACCCTGGACTACCCCGACGCCATTACGGGCAACTTGCGCCGCACCACCGACGCCGTCCGCGGCATCCTGGAAAAGACGCGCGGCGATCTGACACTGGCCGTGAGCCAGGAGCGCCTCAACGCCGCCATGAATCGCGTCCACGAGAGCCTGCGCGGCTAGGCCAAGTAGGCTGAGGTCGTCATAACATCCGCGCGCCAGCCCACCAGATTCTCCCGGCATGGACACTGGGATATCTCAACATGCGCCTCTTCGGGTACAATCGTCGTACAGGCCATACCAAATCCGGCTAAGTTGTTGTCATTGGCGAGCGCGCCGTAGCCTGAAGGCCCCGGCGAATGGGCGGAGAAATTCGCCGTAGCGTTTACGCTACGGCCTGCACCCGAAGGACAACAATCCAAACGAAATTGGTATCAGTTCCAGTCGCCGGATCGTAGCAAGCTGACGCTGCCATCACACGATGTTTGCATGGCCGACGCGACCTCAGACAGATGGTATGCCCAGGAGGATCACCATGGATGATGGGACGGTGGCGCGGCCTTTCGTCCATAACGCCCAGGCAGAAAGCGATGTTGCGACGGCGGGCATTAGCGAGGCCAGTCTGGCGCTGGCGCCCAGGTCGCGGCTGGCCACCTGGATGCGCCTGATTCGCCCTTCGGCGCAGCTGCTCGTCCTCGTGCCAGCCCTCACCGCGCTGGCGCTGCTGTGGATTCGTGGCGCGAGGCTGCTGGCGCTTCCGGCGCTGGCGGGGATCGTCAGCCTCGCGCTGGTACAGGCGGGGGCGAGTCTGCTCGATGTCTATCTGGAATACGCCCGCCGCGCGCATCTGCCGGAGACCGAGCGGCGCGACCACCTGACGGCGCGTGCGCTGCTGGCGCGCTCCGCGATCAACCCGCTTAACGTCCTCCGGCTGAGCATCCTGCTGATCGTATTGGGCGGCCTTGCCGGTATCCCGCTCGTCATCTCAGGCGGCTGGCCGGTCGCGCTGCTGGGTCTTGCGGGCGTGGCGATTGCCTTTCTCTTCTCGGCTACCTCCTTCGCGCTCAAGCGTTTTCCGCTGGCCGATATCATCATCGGGCTGGCGCTGGGGCCGGGAATCGTGACCGGGATGATGCTGGCGCAACGGCATGTGCCAACCAGTCGCGATCTGCTCTTTGCTGGCGCGCTTGGTTTTCTGGCGATGCTTCCCGCCGCTGGCGCGCACCTGCGCGATGCCCAGCAGGACGCGCTGCTCGGGCGCAAAACGCTCGTGACTGAGTTGGGCGATGGCCTGGGACGGACAATCTATGTGGTCTGTCTGCTAGCGGGGCTGACACTGCTGGCGCTGGCCGCGTTGCCGCATGGCGCGCCGCATGGCGCATTGCTTGGGTTCCTCGCGCTCCCCTCGTTCTCCATCCCCGTCAGTGGCGCGCTGATTGCCAAGCCGGGTTACGCGCGCGAGCAGGTTGTCTTGCAGGAACGCCGCGCCTATGCCATCTTCGCTTTCTGGTTCCTGTTTGGCCTGGCAATCAATGCGATCCTGATAAGCGGGCTGGGGCCGATTCCCGCGACTGTCTAGCCTTCACCGCCCTCGTCCCCCTGTAGCCAGTTGACGCGCCGGTTTTTCGCTGCCTAGAATCATGGGTAGAGATGCGGGTCGGGGAGTCAGCAGAGGAAAATCCGTGGCGCTTGACGAGACGAAGACGCTCAGCCCTGAGCTGCGCGAACAATACGCGAGACTCACCGCTATCCTGCGGGAAATGGAATCCGTGCTGGTGGCGTACTCAGGCGGCGTGGATAGCGCGCTGCTGCTCAAAGTGGCAACCGATACGCTCGGCGAGCGGGCCGTCGGAGCGCTCGCGGCCTCGCCCGCGTATGATCCGGCTGAGACGGCGGAGGCGGTAGCGGTGGCGCGGCGTATGGGCGCCCGGCTGGAGGTCGTCGAGACGCGCGAGCTGGATGATCCGCGCTATACCGCCAACAATGCCGACCGCTGCTACTTCTGCAAGGTGGAGTTGTTCGCCCATCTGGCGCCACTGGCCGAGCGGCTGGGGCTGGCGCGAATCGCCTATGGCATGAACCGCGACGATCATGGCGACTGGCGGCCCGGCCAGCGCGCGGCCCGCGAGCATGGCGTCCGCTCGCCACTCGACGAGGCGGGGATGGGTAAAGCGGAGATTCGAGCGCTGGCCCAGTATTTGGATGTGCCCGTCTGGGAGAAGCCCGCCGAGGCCTGCTACTCGTCGCGCATCCCGTATGGAACGCCCGTCACGGTGGAGGCGCTACGCCAGATTGGGCGCGCCGAGCGTGCGCTGCGTGCGCTTGGATTCCGGCGGGTGCGGGTGCGCCACCACGAGACCATCGCACGCATCGAACTCGATCCCGACGATTTTCCCCGCCTGCTCGATGCGACGTTGCGCGAGCAGGTCGTCGCCGCCGTCCGCGACGCGGGCTATTCGTTTGTCACGCTCGATCTGCGGGGCTACCGCACCGGCTCGCTCAACGAGGCGCTTCTCCGGCGCAAGAGCAGTGGGGATGGGACTGGCGGCTAAAGCCGCGTCTAAGGGCTACGCCACAAAGGCCGCCTGCGCGGGCTGTCCATAGTCCTCCCATGAGAGTATCTCATTGGGTGAGGTTCTGGCTCCCCTCTCCCACAGGGAGAGGGGATGGGGGTGAGGTCAGCCTCATCCCTGTCCGTATTGGCCGCGCGCCAGCATATCCGTGCCTGACCACATGCGGTCGAAGACATCAACCGCCTCGGCGGGTGTCATCGGGCGCGGCTGGCAGCGGTCCTGATCGAGCACTGGCACCCAGCGGATACTGGCGAGCGTCGTCCCACGCCAGTAGAGGTGGAGCAGGAAGCCTTCGAGTGTGGGGCGCGACCAGTCCTGGTCGAAGATGAAATTGCCCAGCGCGTAGATGATGAGCTTCCCTTTATACTCCTCGATGGCCTGCACCCAGTGTGGGTGGACGCCAAGCACCATGTCGGCTCCCGCGTCGATGGCGGCGCGGGCGGCATTTTGCTGGAGCTTGATGGGATCTTTGGTATACTCGATGCCCCAGTGGAAGTAAGGAATGACGATATCGGCCTTCTGACGCGCGGCGGCGATATCCTGTGGCAGCCGTTGCAGGTCAACGGGCGCCAGTCCCCATGACGTGCTGGTGGCGTAAGGGCCTTGCGGTCCAGGCGGCGTCATCAGGTAGCCGTGCATGGCGACCCGCAGCCCTTTGGCGGTCATTATGCTGGGCGCGCATGCCTCGTCCAGGTTGTTGCCGCCACCACACACCGCGATGCCATTGCCGCGCAGATTGCCCAGCATATCCATAAACGAGACATAGCCATCTCCGTTGGCGTGGTTATTAGCCACGGTCAGCATGTCGAAGTTCGCGAATTTCAGCCCATCGACCGCCTTCGCCTTCGTGACGAAAGTGAAGGTAAAAGGATCCGTGGGAACTGGAACCTTATCGGTGACGATGCATTCGAGGTTGGCGACCCGCAGATCGGCGCTATCTAGCTCCGCCTTCATCTTGCGATAGGGGTAGAGATAGTCGTTGTAGGCGACCATCTTATTGTTGACGCCGCGCCCCAGCATGATATCGCCAACCGCCGCCATATCCATCACCGGCGTCGCGCCCGCCAGGACGAACGCCAGCGCGCCCGCCAATGCCTTCGCGTCCAGCCCCTGTTGCGCCAGCGCATCCGAGACGCCAAGCTGCAAGGTATAGGGCGCGAACGGCGCTGGAAGCTGGCTGCCACGTTGCTGCGCGGGGTAGACGTTGTCTATGCCCAGATTCTTCACGCGCCAGTCAAGCCAACTCGACTGGAGCGAGCGCGATGCTGCCGGGATGCGTGCTTCACCTGCTGTAGCAGATCGTCGGCCGTGGCTACCGTCGTCGCGCCGCCGGGGATTGTCACGCCTTTGGGCGGCGTCAAGCCCTTGAGGGCGAACACCTTGACGGGCAGGCTGTATGGCGCGCCCGCCGCCTGCCAGTTGGTCATGGAGCCGCTGAGCAGCCCGCGCGCCTGGTCGCCGTTCACCCCATCGATCGGGACGCGCATGTGGGCAAACGCCGTGGCGGGACTGGCGCCAATCGCCGCGCCTTTATACCCTTGCGGAAGCGCGCCATAGGTCAGCATGAGGTCGGGTGGGGTGGCTGTGCTGGTCGCGAGATGGGTTTCGGCGATGCCCGCGTGGCCGCCGAGATTCGCGGCGACGGAATTGGCGACGGCGCGCGGCACGGTTCCATCGGCGTAGAGGACTGCTGGACGCTTCAGTGTAAATGGTGTCACGGTCGCGGCGGTTTTTTGCGCGACGCCCGGCGCGCACGCCACCAGCGCAACAGTGGCGGTAGCAGCGGCGCCCGCCGCCAGCAGCTCGCGGCGCGTCAGTATCGGCCCGCCTACCTGGCCATTCTTTGCCAGAGTGCGCCGATGTGTCGTCTCGCTCGTCTCGCGCCGCTTCTGCTCGCCCTTCATGCCCTGCGTCCTCCACCACTCTCAAGGCTGATCCATTGCGAGTCTCAGGATACATTAGCAGCGGGTATCTGGGGAGCTATCTGGTACTACAGGATGAAGTTCTAGTACCGCGCAGTCCAGGCGTCTGCCTGTCTAAAGCTCTTCGAGTTGTTCGCGGAGATCGGCGCGGAGCGCCTCGAAGCGCTCCAGCCGCGCTTTCAAGAGAGCCTGCATCTCCTGCAGTCCGGCCAGCTTTTCCTCGACGAGCTGCACCTGTCGCCGGGTCAACTCTTCTGAGCGGTCGAGCCATTCCAGCCGGGTGCGCGGATCGGTCTCCTGCCGCCATGCCTCGCGCACGTGTTGGCGCTGCTCCTCGGCGTCGGCCATCTCGCGGATTTCCGCCAGCGAGAAGCCTAGCAGATCCTTCAGCCGCTTGATACGTTCGAGCTGCTGCACGTCTGCCTCGCTGTAGAGGCGATAGCCGCCCTCAGTGCGGGTTGGCGCGGGCAGGAGTCCGATCTCCTCGTAATAGCGCAGCGTGCGTTTTGTCAGTCCAGTGCGCGCCGCGACCTGCTCGATACGCTGATAGCTCACACCATCATCGGTATGTTGCTCCGAAGTCTTATCATCAACTGGCGCGGGCTGATTTGTCATCATATGTGATTGCCCCAATTTCTCCCGGATTCATAACCCATCAATCGATCATAACCATAACAGATAGCGGGCCGCCGCGTGCCATCAGGCGCGGCCTGTACGAAAACGCGATCCAAAAAACCCTATTCATAACTTATCGTATAACACATTCACGTACACGTCAATGTTTGCGAATGGCTACGCACGTGCTTTTCTTCGGCGGGTACATGTTGACACGCGCGGCGCAACTTGCTATCGTGGCAAGAGCAGGCGAGATGTTTTGTTTCGCGAGGTTGTCGCGAATCGGCTTGAGGAGGGACATGTGAGCGGCGAGGCAGCAGCAGCCACATCCTCACGACAGTCGGGTCGTAGAGGCTGGTTCGTATTTCTGGCGGTCTATTCATTCATCCTGGCGGTTATCACCGCGATCCCGCAGTTCTATTACGTCCTATTTGCGCTACATCTGGTCGCCATCGGCCCAAATACGAATCCGCTCGGCGAGGTCTGGTACTGGTACATACTGAGCGGAGATAACAGCTACCAGCGCGTCGATCCGGGCATTCTGGCGGGCGCTGTCGAAGACGCTTTTCTACTCGGCCCGCTCTACTTCGCGACGGGTCTCGGCCTGGCCCGGAATAGCCGCTGGGTATTTCCGGTTGGCCTGATAACCGGGGCGATGATTCTTTATGCGATCATTGGCTTCTTCCTGGGCGATATCTTCGCCGGGCTGAACACCGTCACCAATGGCGTCTCGTACTGGGCATCGAACCTGCCGTATCTGATCTATCCGATCCTGCTGCTGGCGACGTTACTGGTAAGCCGACGGCGCTTCACGGGTAAGCAGTGATAGCGGCGACACATCCTGCCTCTGTGGAATCCTCGCGCCCAATCGCCGGGTCCGCTCGATAAGGGATTAGCCGTAGGTCTTCAGCCTACGGCTAGTTTCCCTCAATGGGACAGCGCCTGGCGGCTCCATCTCAGCCTACGCCTCTGCGCCAGCCTGTACCGGAGCGCTCTTCGCCAGTTCCGCCGTGGTTGTCGGCACGATCATCAGCGGAATCCTGGATTTGCGCGCGACGGCAAGCGTGACGCTACCAAGCACGAGGCGCTTCAAGCCAGTGCGTCCGTGGGTGCTCATGACCAGGAGGCTTCCCGGTCTTGTTTCCGCCAGTCCGAGGATCACTTCGGCTGGAATGCCCTGTTGGAACATCGTCTGCGCCTGAACGCTCTCAGTCCGCTCCAGCCGCTCCCTGAGCGCCGCCAGATAGTCGGTGGCCTCGCGCTCATCGAACTCATAACTATCACGCGCGAGCGGATAGGTTTCCATCCCCGCGGCAATGACATGAACGGGTGGAACAATGCGGAGCAGCAGCAACGGGCGATCATAGTGCCGGGCCAGGCGGAGCGCCATCGGGAGGGCTTTTTCGGCGAGCGCGCTGCCATCTAGCGTCACGATCACCTGCGCGCCGCCAAACTGGAGCAGTTGCGGTGACTCCGTTGTTCCGGTGGGCGGGACGACCAGCACCGGCGCCGCTGTTCGCGCGAGCACGTTGGCGGTCACGCTGGGGTGGCGCAGCCCTTCCAGCAATCCGCGTGGCTCGGGCGCGAGGACGATCACATCGACCTTGTCTAGGTCGGCGGCGGTGGCAATGGCTGGAGCGGCTTTGCCGAACTCAGTGACGACATGCGCTTTCACGCCCGCCGCGCGCAACTCGTCCGCGATTGCTTCCAGGCGGTTGTCAATCGCTAGCTCGTCCATAAGCGAGGCGCCCTGCGGCTCGACATGCAGCAGAAAAATCCGCGCCTCATGTGAGGTAGCCAGCGCGCGCGCGAATGGAATCGCCTCTTCCGCCCGTTTTGTGCCATCCAGCGGAACCAAAATGCGCCTGAACATCGAATGTCTCCTTCTCGCTACGAGCGGCATCTCGCCGCCCGACCCAGCTACGCGCCGACTTCCCAATGGAGAGTCCTTTCTCCCGCGTGCCTCCTCCTTGCCTGAATCAGATAAGGCCTCGTACAATTGGCCTTCATCTTCAGCATAGAGTCGGGGCATCACAGTCTCCTCACACTTTGCGACGCGGTTTGTCACAGAGTCGTCACAGAGCCGTCACAGAGCCGGATGTTGGCTGTGCTGAGCCGCGCGGGCCAGCGAGGTTGGGCGAGGCGGTCGCGGAACTGGTGGGCGGATAACTTTCGTGACCTTGATGTGTTTTAGAGTATGGTGGGGACACGTTACTAGAATCGGTGTTCGGCATCTGGGTGGCGCGTGCCGGAGCATTCATGTCCCAGCGAATTTCCCGCCCCCGTGACGCATGCCCATTCGCCGTAGCGTGATGCAGTTTTACGATGTACGACGGACAGCCACGGCGGCGGGCGGTTAAAACCGCGCCTGAAGGGCCTGCGGCCACGAAGTCCGCCGACGCGGACTGCCCAGATCGTGTCCCAACGCGCTCCCCGCTGGCGAGCGGATCGCCGCAACCCGCGCAGGCGGGTTTCGTGGCGGAGCGCAGCGAGGCCCTTCAAGGCGCGGTTTGAACCGCCCGCGCACCCCGCGCCTGTCCATCGCAATTTCTAAAACTGCATAAATGCCCCGGCGAATTTCCCGCCTCCCACGCCCATTCGCCGTAGCGTTCACGCTCCGGCTTGCTCACCCTGCTCACCCCACCACAATGCCCGTGTCCGTCGCACATGCTAAAACCACATAAATATGGCCGAGAGATTCTCCTCTTCCCATCGTGGCGCCAATGCGCTACACTGTGCCTGCAAGCCATCACGCCGATACGCTGGAGGGATCGCTCATGAGCGCGTTTCACCCAACCTTTGTCAGCCATGCCCACGCCGATAACGACCTCTGCGACCGCTATGTCGCCGCGCTCCGCGCTCGTGGCATCGATGTCTGGTATGACCGTAATAACGCGCAGGCGGGCCACTTCCTCGGACGCGAGATCGAGCAGCAACTAGAGCAACGCAGCGCCTTCGTGTTGTTGCTGACACAACATGCGCTCGACTCGTACTGGGTGCAGCAGGAGCTTGAGGCATATCGCGGGCTGGTCGCGCAGGAGCGCACGCGGCTGATCTTGCCGGTGCGCATTGGCCCCTGCGCGGTACCGACGTTGCTCAATGCGCTGCTGTGGATCGATGCGCAGGCGATGCCCTTCGACCAGGCGATAGACGCGATTGCCGCCGCGCTGAAGGTTCAGGGAGGCTCCGCCGATCAATCGCATGCCGCGCCTCCCCCGCCGCGCGACGCCTTGCCGCCGCTCGGCCCGGCGCCCGCCCCCGCCAACAGCACGCCCGCCCACCACCTGACGCCAATGCCGCTCTACAACCTCGGATTTCGTGGCTATACCATCGGTGGTGTTGAGTGCATCCTACCGCCGCTCTGCCCAGTGCCAGCGGGTGTCTTCACCATGGGCAGCGACAAAAGCCGCGACAGAGAGGCGCAAGATAGAGAGACGCCGCAGTATCCCGTCCAGGTGGATGCTTTCGCTATCGGCCAGCACCCCGTGACCGTCGCCGAGTATTCCTGCGCGGTACGGTCGAAGGCTGCTGCGCGAGCCATCACAATATGAGTCAGGCGGCAAAAAATATGGGCCGGACTGGGCGACACAGCAGACGCATCCTGACCATCCTGTCGTCTGTGTCTCATGGAACGATGCGTTGGCCTATGTGCGCTGGCTGGCGAAGACGACGGGCCAACTCTGGCGACTGCCGAGCGAGGCGGAGTGGGAGAAGGCGGCGCGCGGGACGGATGGCCGTATCTATCCCTGGGGCGACACCTTCGATAAAGCGCGATGCAATACCCGTGAGAGCGGCATCGGGACGACCACGCCCGTCGGTCGCTATCCCAATGGCGCGAGTCCCTATCATGTCCTGGACATGACGGGCAACGTCTTGGAGTGGACGAGCAGCCTCTTCCAGCCGTATCCCTACCGCAAAAACGACGGACGAGAGAATCAAAATTCCACTGATAATCGAGTGCTGCGTGGCGGTTCGTGGGACCTCAACCAGCGGGACGCGCGCGCGGCCTTTCGCGGCAACCTCAGGCCGGTCATCCTCGGCTACGACATTGGTTTCCGTCTCGTTGTCGCCCCGGCTGGTTCGCAGTAGTAATTAACTCTGGTTCTTGCTTTCTCAATCTGCAATAGTAGTTTGAATATATATTCAGCGTGGCCGCGTACGTGTGGGTCTCTGGCTCTGTCCGCGCGAAGCGCGGAAATCTGGCGGCCATTAGGGCGATAAGCCGTGTCTGGGCGGTGATGACTCAGGATGACCCTATGTCACCATCTCAACTGCTCGTGCTACGCTACTACCGGGCGTTGTTGCGGCGGTATGGCCTTCCTTTGTGTTACACCTGCTATGGCCTGCGCCGCTTCACCTACAGGGCGAGCAGACCCGCATAAGAGGCGCCCTTCCAGCGCAACGTCTCGAAACTATCCCGACAGGCGTCTGGCACAGGCATGGCGTGGCCCAGCATGCGGCCACGGTTCCAATCTCGATCAGGCGACCTGGCCCAACCAACCGAGAGGCAAAGGAGAAGAACTGGGCAGACGGCTATCGGTGAGCATGCATTTTCTATGCGAGAGTCGGTTGCCATGGAGCATCGATTGCGTGGATGGTCGCATGGTATAGCCAATCTACGCATCATCCTGTATACTGGCGTGGTGAAGCGACCAGACTGGATGCGTATTTCTTGCGTATTTCTATGGAGGACACAGGATGCACTGCCCTTCGTGTGGCTATCCCATTGAACAGCAGAATGTGGAGCGCTGCCCTCGCTGCGGGTATGCGCTAACCCCCTCAGCGGCATCGGGCGGCCAGGGCGACTTGCTGCCACCGGGCTATCGCGGCTATCCGCTCACAGGCGGTGATCCAGACTCAACCGGCGGCTACGTTCCACCTCAGCCGCCTGAAAATCCCTATGGCAACTATGGCGGTTACGGCAACGCCGCGCCCCCTCCAGGCTATGGACCTCCTCAGCAAGATCCCAACGCACCTTATGGGCCGTACGGTCAATATGGGCAAGGTCAATATGGCCAGCCTGCTCCACCCAGTGGTTACGGTCAGCCCGCTCCGCCATCTGGCTATGGGCAGCCCGCGTATGGGCAGCCAGCCCCGCCGAGCGGATATGGCCAGCAGCCCTACGGCCAGCCTGCTCCGCCCAGTGGTTACTACGGCCAGCCCGCGCCTCCGAGCGGTTATGGTCAGCAACCGTATGGTCAGCCTGCCCCGCCGAGCTACCCACTGGCGCCGGGCTATCCACAGCCAAGACCGCCGTTCGCGCCGCTCCCTGAGCGGAAGAGTCACACAGGCCTGATCGTAACGATCGTCTCGGTCGTCGTGGTCGTGCTGGCGGCATGTGTTGGCGGCACGATATGGGCCGCGCATACGCTGGGGCAGACGACAATCACAGGCGCGCCAACGAGTACCGTGAGCCAGACACCCGCCTCATCTCCGACCGCGACCGTGATCTATGGCGCTACCTTCGCCTCCGACGCCACCGACTGGTCACAAGATGCGGGTCACTGTTTCCTGGGGAGTGGCGGCTATCATGCGGCGCAGGGTTATACCTGTTTCGCGCCTGTGGGCCAACAGTCCGATGTCGATATTTCGGTTAAGGCACAGCAGATCAGCGGCCCAACGACCTGGGGCTACGGCATCGTGCTCAGGCATCAAGGCCCTGGGAATACCTATGCCTTCATGATTGATAGCAACGGTAAGTGGGTCTTCGCGAAATGCGTGGACAGCAATTGCACCAATCTCGTGGACTTCACCGCCAATGGCGCTATCAAGGGCGGCCTCAATACCGTGAACACACTCGAGGTGCGGGCGGTAACTTCACATTTCGACTTCTCCGTGAACGGTACAAAGGTCGG
The DNA here is from genome assembly GCA_963718915.1 of uncultured Chloroflexia bacterium. Taxonomy (GTDB): domain Bacteria; phylum Chloroflexota; class Ktedonobacteria; order Ktedonobacterales; family JADMIN01; genus DAHUXT01. The sequence goes on from CAVRAI010000004.1 coordinate 149,929, forward strand.
CAGCTTCGACGACAGCACATTCGGATCTGGAGAGCTGGGGTTAGTCGCGAGCGGTGAAGCTATCGAGTGCGTCTTTACTGATTTCATGGTCTCCCGCCCAAGCTGAATCCTGCGTCCCATGTCAGCGAGTGGGCGCCATCCTGGCCCATGCCGTTTGTGTCCGATGTGCGCCTGATGTGCGCCTCTGGCAGACTGCGATCACTTTCATAGTGGGGCAGTCTGCCCAGGGTGGGGGATGGTTAGATAAAAATTCGAGAGTGGAGGAGAATGGATGCGGTGCCCCTCGTGCGGCTTCCCAGTTGATCAGCAGAACGCTGACCATTGCCCCCAGTGCGGGCGTCTGCTCACAACGCCAGCAGAACAGCGAATAGCAGGAAGCGCCTCATTCGCTGACCCCAGTAACCCACCATCGAGCGTCGAACCGGTCGCGCCAAGCGACCAGGCTCCGCCTCAAAACCCCTATACTCCCTATACTCCCTATACGCCGCCGGGCCAACCTGGCGCGTATCCGCCCGCGCCTGGCAGTTATGCCCAGCCGTATGGCCAATCCGCGTCGCCGAATCATCCGTTGCCGCCGAGCTATCCGTCGCCGAGTGGGTACTTTCAAGCGGCCTACCCGCCGCTGGGATACGTCCAGCCACCCTATGCGGCACAGCCACCCGCGCCTCCCACTCAGCGGAAGAGCCGCGTCGGCCTGGTCGTCGGCATCGTCGCGGCAGTGGTAGTGGTACTGGCAGTCTGTACATGCGGTACCATCTTCGCCGTGCGGTCGCTGAGCCATTCGGCGGTCATTCGGGGATTTCCTACGATCACAGCGTACACGCCAACCCCAGCGCCGACCCCTACCACCATTCCGGTGCGAACAGTGATCTATCAAAATACCTTTGCGTCTGGCGCTGATGGCTGGTCAACCGATACGAGTTCTTGCTTCTGGGAGTCCGATGGCTATCACCTCGTCAACAACAATGAGTGTTACGCGCCGGCGGGCGTGCAAAAATCCGTCGATATCTCCGTCCGCGCGCAGCAGCTCCGTGGCGATACCAACGAGCCATATGGAATCGTCTTTGCCCTTGATGACCGGAACTACGACTATGAGTTCATGATCGACAGCGACAGCGAATGGGTGTTGTTCCGGTGTGGCGGCGACTCATGCGCCAAGGCAGTCGACTACACATCCAGCGCCGCGATTTTGGGCGGCTTGCATACCTCGAACCGGCTGGAGGCGCTGGTACAGGGAACTCATTTCGAGTTCTACGTCAACGGCACACAGGTCGGGAGCTATGACGACCCGAACTATACCTCCGGCCGGGTCGGAGTTTCTGTTGGCGACAAAATCGAATGCGCCTTCACCGATTTTGTCGTAAGCCGTCCCTGATTGACTTCCAATCGTTGCCAGCATGCAGCGGCGCATGGAATTGCGCCATCAATGGCGAATGGATATGCGTTTCGATGAGGAGGAATGGATGCGGTGCCCCTCGTGCGGCTTCCCAGTTGATCAGCAGAACGCTGACCATTGCCCCCAGTGCGGGCGTCTGCTCACAGTGCCAGCAGAACAGCGAATAGCAGGAAGCGCCTCATTCGCTGACCCCAGTAACCCACCATCGAGCGTCGAACCGGTCGCACCAGGCGACCAGGCTCCGCCTCAAAACCCGTATACTCCCTATACCCCGCCGGGCCAACCTGGCGCATATCCGCCAATGCCCAGTGGGCCTGTCGCGCCGATCTATCCACCAGCGGGATATTCGCAACCGTTTTACGCGCCAGCGCCACCCATGACGCCAGCGCCGCGTAAGAACCGCACCGGACTCATCGTTGGCATTGTCGCCGTGGCTGCCGTGGTGGTGCTGGTCGTGTGCGCTGCTGGCGCGCTGGTCGCGATTCGCTCGCTACACCGGCCGGGCGCGACAACGACTGGGCTTGCGGCTTCTCCCACCATAGCCGCCACGAAGGTCTACAGCAACACGTTCGCCTCGAGTGCCGATGATTGGACGGAGATTCCGCAGCACTGTTATCTGGCGAATGATGGCTTCCATGCGGCGGGTGGCTACTATTGCACCGTGCCGGTTGCGGAACAGGACAATGTAGATGTCTCCGTGAAGGCGCAGCAGGTCAGTGGCCCAATAGGCTGGTCCTACGGCCTCTTATTCAGGCAACAGGACAATGATAACTACTATGCGTTCATGATTAATACCAGCGGCGAATGGGTGTTCGCGAGATGCGTAGCAGCCGATTGCACGACGCCAGTCTACTTCACCGCCAACGACGCCATAAGATCTGGCCTCGGCGTCAACAACACCATCGAAGTGCGGGCGATGGGATCGCATTTCGTCTTCTTTGTCAACGGCACGCAGGTGGGGAACTATGACGACACCGCGCTCACCTTTGGCAAGGTGAGTCTCATCGCCACCGGAGCGTCAATTGACTGCGCCTTCACCGATCTGGTCATCACACGCCCCGACTGATCTCGCCTCCCAAGACCGAGGATAGCCCCGGATTTCCGACGCGCGGAGCCATAGACGGAAATAGAAAACAGGTGGTGTTACCCATCATCAACCTGGGGCTATCCCCTTGTGGCAAAGCCCTCATTGTGGTATGCTAACTGCTAGGGCGGGGCACGCTGGCGGATGCGCTGACGCACCCCGCCCAACGCTTTTGTGAGGATTATTTCCATGGAACTGACCTGGCTGGGGCATTCATGCTTCCGCCTGCGAGGAAAAGACGCAACGCTCGTTACCGACCCGCCCGCACCTTCGACGGGTTACTCCATCGGTCGCACCACCGCCGACATCATCACCATCAGTCACGACCACCCCGGGCATAGCTATATCAAGGGGATAAGTGGCGATGTGAAGAAAGTCGTCACTGGGCCGGGCGAATACGAGATTCAGCAGATTCTCATCACTGGAGTAGCCACCTGGCATGACCAGGAGAGTGGCAAGGCGCATGGGCACAACACCGCCTATCTCATCACGATGGACGATATCCATATCTGCCATCTGGGTGATCTGGGCGACAAGCTGGATGATCGCGCGCAGGAGGCGCTGAACGGCGCTGACGTTGTACTGGTGCCGGTGGGTGGCGGATTCGCGCTGAACGCCGAGAAGGCCGCCGAGGTCATCACACAGCTCGAGCCGCGGCTGATTATCCCAATGCACTACGCGACGCCAGCCTATAAGCCAAATGGCGCGGCGCTCGATCCGGTTGACAAGTTCTTACGCGAAATGGGGGTGGAAGCGGTCGAACCGCTTCCCAAACTTGTTATCACGCCTGCGAGTCTCCCGGCAGAACCGCAGGTGGTCGTTCTGAACTACCGGGGAGGTTAACTGAAGATGTGAGGGGCCAGCTCCAAAAAACGGAGGCGCTGGCCCCTCTCCCTATGTGGCGATTGCTGTTTCCGGCCAGCGATTGCCCGACATGGCCTGTCTCGAACGCGCAATGAACAGGCGCCGGACGGACCCGTATTGTGCAGCGTTAGAAGCCTTATTCCAATTGGTCATCGCGACTCTGGTGAGTCTGGTGAGTCACGCAAGAGCGCGCATCGAGAGCAGCGCGCAAGGGAGCAGAGTGGTATGCCAAAGTTTCTGTTCGTCACGGGAGGGGTAGTATCGTCGGTTGGTAAGGGCATCACCGTTGCATCGCTGGGTCGTCTCTTCAAGAGTCGTGGTTTGTCGGTCGCCATCATGAAGCTGGATCCCTACATCAACGTGGATCCAGGCACCATGTCGCCCTATCAGCATGGCGAGGTATTTGTCACCGATGATGGCGCGGAGACAGACCTCGACCTGGGCCACTACGAGCGCTTCACCGATGAGCCAGCCAGCCAGGCTAGCAACGTCACGACGGGCCAGGTTTATAACGCGGTCATCGGCAAAGAGCGCGCCGGAGGGTATCTCGGCGGCACCATTCAGGTTGTTCCTCATATCACCAACGAGATCAAGCAACGCATTCACACGCTGGCGCAACAGACCAGCGCCGACGTGGTGATCGTCGAGGTCGGCGGCACGGTTGGCGATATCGAGAGCGAGCCGTTCCTCGAAGCGATCCGCCAGTTGCGCAACGATGTGGGCCGCGATGACGCGCTCTACCTGCATGTCACGCTGCTGCCGTTCATCGGCGCGACACACGAACTGAAGACCAAGCCAACACAGCACAGCGTCAAGGAGCTACTGCGCGCGGGCATCCAGCCCGACGTTATCCTCTGCCGGTCAGACTTCCCGGTTGCCGATGAGATTCGCGACAAGATTGCGCTGTTCTGCAATATCGAGCGCCGCGCGGTCATCCCTGTCGAGACGGCCAGCAGCATCTACGAGGTGCCGCTGATGCTCGAAGATTTGGGGCTGGGCGACTTCCTGGTCGAGAAGATGGCCCTGGCGCAGACGCAGCCGACGGATCTGCGCGAGTGGCGTAGCCTGGTCGCGCGCATCGCGGCGGAGAAGCCGGTCGTGCGCATCGCGCTGGTGGGCAAGTATGTGGCGCTGCACGATGCCTATCTCTCGGTGGCGGAATCGCTGACGCATGCGGGCTGGGCGCATGGGGTAGATGTGCAGATTGACTGGGTGGATTCCGAGAAGCTCGATCAAGAGTGGGAAAAGCACGAGGAGCGGCTGGCGCAGGCGGCGGGAATCATCGTGCCGGGCGGCTTCGGGCATCGTGGCATCGAAGGCAAGATCAAAGCCGTCGAATACGCGCGGACGCATAGTATCCCCTACTTCGGGTTGTGCCTGGGATTACAGGTCGCGGTTATCGAGTTCGCGCGTAACGTGCTCGGATTGGAGCTGGCGAATAGCGCCGAATTCGATCCCGAGTCGCCCGATAAGGTGATCGACCTGATGCCCAATCAGCGCCAGATTTCTGAGAAGGGCGGCACGATGCGGCTGGGCCAGTGGGTCTGCTGCCTGACGCCGGCCAGTAAGGCTGAGGCGGCCTATGGCGAGCCGATCATCTTTGAGCGCCACCGCCACCGCTACGAATTCAACAACTCCTATCGCCGCCGCGTCGAGGCGAAGGGCATGCAGGTGAGTGGCCGCTCCGCCGATAACAAATTGGTGGAGATCATTGAACTGAAAGACCATCCGTGGTTCCTGGCAACCCAGTTCCATCCAGAGTTCAAGAGCCGCCCGACACGTCCGCATCCGCTGTTCTTCGCCTTCATCGGTGCGGCCAAACAGCAGGCGGGTATCGTCGCCGAGGTCAATGGCCACAGCTCGAAGCAGACGGCCCACGCGGTACGTCAGGGCGCGTTGGAACAGTAGAGTAGAGCGAGAGACCCAAGCAATCGGCGCCGCTTGGAGATCGCTTCCAGGCGGCGTTTGTGTCATGCGTTTGAGCCAGCGCATTACGGATATTGATACGCTTCGCCTATGTGAACCAGATCAGAGATCGCACCATTCTTGAGCTTACTGACGGCATCCTGAATCTTTCTGGCGGCAGTGGAATCAAACGCCTGCTCGCCGCAATTTGTGCAAACCCCTGCTGTCACCGTCACTGTTACAGTGTCATGGCCGACCTTCTCGGTGTGCTCAATGTCTCGCACGACATAGGTATTCAAGTGCCCGCAGCGGGGACACTGCAGACCCTCGAGCTTTTCCGCGAGCGTTGCCATCTATCTTACTCTCTCTCCCTCGTGTAAATCTCAAACCAAAGTATAGCGCAACTGCTCTCATGGCAGCCGCGTGTGATAGTCTGTGTCCCATTCGTGGGGGCGTAAATCTGGACGATAGACCGTGACCATAAATGCCATGGTCGACACTTTACGCTGCGCAGCATAGCGCTTCGACGGAAACGCTACGACGCTATGTACAGGTCGGCCGTCGACAAAACTAAGGATGAGGCAACTGGGACCACGTGGATCAGTCGGATAGTCTTCGATCACTGCTGCCGTTTGCTCCAAAATGCTAGCCCATATGCTGTCAGTAGCCAACTGATCCGCAATTGCTTCCGAAAGCGCATGGGGGCTAATGAAGATATCGTCTTGGCGGATGGCAGGGTGAAGACCTGTTAAATCCATGCCTGGAGCGTTGCCTTTCGCTAGAGCTACTCAGGGAACTTGAAAGTCATTCTGAGTCTCTTAGTTGGTTGTGCCGCGTTTTTTTTGCGCTTATGGGCGGGTGAGCCCGGCGCTTTTTCCGGCGGTATAGGCGCGCACGCGGTCGCTATAGAGGCGCAGCATCTGGCTGACGCGCGCGTTGATCGTTCCCTCCAGGTAGCGGTTATCGCGGTCGGGCCTGCCTGCGGGGATGCCAGTGAGCAGCTCGATACCCTCATCCACCGAGCTGATGGCGTAGATATGGAACCTTCCCGCCTCGACGGCTGCCACGATCTCCTCGCGTAACATCAGATTGCGGATGTTGGATCGTGGAATCAGCACCCCCTGATGGCCATCCAGCCCGCGCAGCTCGCAGAGCCGGAAGAACGATTCGACCTTGGCCGTGACCGCGCCGACCGCCTGAATCTCGCCGCGCTGATTGACGGAGCCAGTGACCGCGAGCGACTGGCGGATCGGGACGCCCGAGAGGCTGGAGAGCAGCGCATAGAGTTCCGCCGAGGAGGCGCTATCCCCATCGATTGGCTCGTAGTTCTGCTCGAAGCAGATGCTGGCCGAGAGGCTCAGCGGGAAGTCCTGGGCGAATCGTCCGGCGAGAAAACCACTGAGGATGAGGACGCCTTTGCTATGGCTTGGCCCGCTCATCGCCGTCTCGCGCTCGATGTCGGTGACGCCTGCCACGCCCGGTGAGGTGCGCGCGGTAATGCGCATCGGCACGCCATAGAAGTGGTCTGTAGAGATACGCACCGAGAGGCCGTTGACCTGCCCTGCCACCTCGCCCGATGTCTCGATGACAAGCTGCCCCTCGTCGATCAGCTCGTTGTACTTGTCTTCAGAGAGGCTCGCCCGCCGCTCGCGCGCGGCAATCGCACGGCTGACATGCGCCGCCGATGTCGTCTCGGCTTTCTCCTTCTTTGCCCAGTAGCACGCCTCCAGCGTGAGATCGCGCAGGCTGCCAAACTCGGTCGAGAGACGCTCCTGATCCTCCGCCCAGCGGCTCCCTTCCTCGATCAGCCTGGCCACCGCATCCGCCGCCAGTGATGGGCCACCAGTGGCGCGTGCGACATTGCCGCTGAAGCGGGCATATGCCTGTTCGGCATCCGGCGTCCGTTGCATCTCGTCGGCGAAGTCCGCCCGCACCTTGAAGAGCAGCCGGAACTCCGGGTCTTGTTCTATCAGCGGACGGTAGGTGGAGAGATCGCCAATCAAGATGGCTTTTACGTTCGCGGGAATCGGCTCTGGCCGGAGGGTCGCGCCGGGCGGGTTGCCCTGAGGCTCACCGCCGCTGTCCATGCCAATCATGCCGAAGCGCAGCGCCCGTTTGAGCGTATCCCAGGCATGCGAGGCGATGAGGTCATGCGCCTGCACGATCAGAAAACCGCCGTTCGCCCGGTGCAGCGCGCCCGCGCGAATCATCAGATGATCGGTGAAGGGCAAGCCGCGTTTGGTACCCGATTCGATGCGGCCGAGCAAATTGGTGCGCGTCGGGTTCATCTCGATGACAATTGGCGCGTCATCGTCGGGCTTGTGCGAGACCAGCACGTTGACCCGATAGCGGCGGAGGAGTGTGGGCAGACTCACCCGGCCCTCACTGCCATCCACTCCCTGATCATCCTCGTCGCCAATCTCGGCGTCGCTGGCAGACCCACTATCGTCGCCGTCACCGCGTAGCACCTCGACATGCGCGACCATATCGCCCACCAGTTGTCGCAGAAAGTCTATCGCGTCGGCGGAGATGGTGTACTGGTCTATCAGCGCCTCGATGCCGTGCGTCAGCGCCTCCTCAGCGGTCGTGGTGTTTAGCGTGCGGATTCGCGCGGCCATCTCATCTTCAAGGGCAGTGATCTCTGGCAATCTGCGCTTGAGCAGCGTCTCCGCCTGTTCGTGTTTCGCACGCAAACGAGTACGCTCTACTGCTGGCAGCGCATCGATTTCCTCACGTGAGAGGATCTGTGGCTCATCATCGGCAACGGGCTCGCCGCCGCCTTCGCCACCGGATCGTGACGCATCCTGCGTGGCGCCTGGTGGACGAAGAGGCAGAATCGCGATTCCCAGCTCGGTCGTTCGGATCAGGAAACCCAGCGCGAGTAACTGTTCGCGTAGCGCACTCCACAGCGCAGTGTGTTGTGGCTCGATATCGCTCAGCAGCTCCTTGCGTTTGGCGGCGTAGGTGTCGCTGGAAAATGCCTGACGTAACTCGCGCCGCGCGGCCTGGACGTAGGTGGCGACATCATGCGCGAAGGTGCGGCCCATGCCCGGCGGCAGAGCCACGGCGTGGGGCTCCTCTGGCTGGTCGAAATGATAGACGTAGCACCAGTCTTTCGCGGCGGGCAGACTCCTGGCGATAGCTTCGACCGCGGTGGCCACGGCAATGCGCCGCCCTGTGCCTGGGTCGCCATTGACGAACAAATTATACCGGCTGTCGCTCATCTCCAGCGCGAAATCTATCGACTCCTGCGCGCGCTCCTGGCCAACCATACCCTCCGGAGCGGGTAGATCAGTGGTCGTAGCAAACCCAAGACCGGCTGGATCGGTCTGCCGTCGCAGCGCGGCAGGCGCTAATTCCAGTGTCTGACGTCCATCATCCATGACTGCTCCTCAAACGCTCCATACACCCACTGAGAAGATAGCGTGCCGCTGTGGGATGATAGCAGTGATAGCAGTGTAGCATGCGAAGCGACCGTTGCACAGGCTTTACAGTGGGTTCGCGGCGTGATATGCTAAATGCGATATGAAGAGTTATGGCGTAGAGCGGGACGAGTAGCAGGCGTCTTCCGACAGCGACAGATGGCCACCGGCTGAGAGCCATCTCCGGCAATGATGACTGCGAATACCACCCGTTAGCCCGACACCGACCCGCCTTGACTGGCGGCAGGCTGTCGCGGAAGGCATCCGTTATCGGCCAGTAATGAAGCACGCGATGAGCGGGTGAGTGCATTCGCCGCGTGAAATGTGGGTGGAACCACGGAAGGCGCGTTGCCCTTTCGTCCCAGGCGGGATGAAAGGGTTTTTTTGTGGTGTTTTGCGGTGAAATGCATACAGCATGCGCCGCGCGAGTAGCAATCAGAGAAGACGAGAACCATGCGCGCTGTATACCATCTATCTCACGAGGATATCGGGATCCGTCGGCAACCAGCCGACGGTGTGACCACGGCTGTCTCAGGTCGCGCGGCGTCTGGCCGTGGCGACGTAACCGGTCATGTCACACTGATTCCGACGCTGAGGAGGTCTCTCGATGGTGTACAGATTCTGCGTTTCGTCAGACGCGCAAAGCGATGACCCATACGCTGATTTCGAGAACAGTCTGATCTATGCCGCGTACCTACGGGAACGTGATCCTGAGGCGGCGGCGCTGTTAGTAGACAGGATGCTGCCCGCGATGGTAGAGAGCTGGTATGCGCAGCGCGGCGAATATCCACCCGCGCGCGATCAACTGCTCCGTGATTTGGCTGAGCGCGCGCCAGATTTCGCCGAACTGCTGCGACAGGCGCTGCGTATGCCGGATGTCCGCGCGCGACTCCGGGCGGCGCAACGGTTGCTCGCCAGGCTGCGGGGGGAGCTTGAGGTGGCCGCGGGGTGATGATGTCGGACACGATGCGCGCGGATGTTGGCCAATTCGCGGCATGAACGCCGCGGCTAATCCTGGCGTATGGCATAGAACGACAAAAACATGCGAGTAAATACACGACACGAAAGGAACGACACAATGTCAGTTGAACAGGAGCTTGAGGCGGCGGCCGCGTATACGCCGTTGCAGCGGATGCGCCATAGCGCCGCGCATGTGATGGCGGAGGCGGTGCAGGAGCTTTTTCCTGGCGCGCGCTTCGCCATTGGCCCGGCTATCGAAGATGGCTTCTACTATGATATGGAGCTGCCGCGCCCGGTGACGCCGGAGGATCTCCCTGCCATCGAGGAGCGCATGCGCGCCAGCATCGCGGCGAACCATCCCTTCGTCCACAGTGAGTGGCCGCGCAAGAAGGCCATGAAATACTTCAAGGAACACGATCAGCCCTACAAGATAGAGTTGATCGAGAACCTGCCGGGCGAGACGGTCGGCATCGAAGAGCAGGGACCGTTCCTGGATCTCTGCCGCGGACAGCATGTGGCGAACACGGGCGAGATAGGCCCATTCAAGCTTATGCGTGTGGCGGGAGCCTACTGGCGTGGCGACGAGCATCGCCCGATGCTCCAGCGCATCTACGGCACGGCGTGGTTCAAGCAGGCAGACCTGGACGCCTATCTCGAACGCCTGGAAGAGGCGAAGAGGCGCGACCATCGCAAGCTTGGACGCGATCTTGATCTTTTCATGATTAGCGAGGATGTCGGCGCTGGGCTGCCCCTCTGGCTGCCGCGCGGCGCGACGGTGCGCCGTCTGCTGGAGGAGTACATCCTCGACCTGGAGCGCAGGCAGGGCTACCAGCACGTCTATACGCCGAATCTGGCCAAGCTCGACCTGTACAAAACGTCGGGCCACTGGGAGCATTACCACGAATCCATGTATCCGCCGATGGAGATGGAGAGCGGCGAGGAATTGGTCTTGCGCCCGATGAACTGCCCGCACCATATCCAGATTTATCGCCTGAAGATGCGCTCGTACCGCGACCTGCCGATTCGCATTGCCGAGCTGGGCACGATGTATCGGCTGGAGCGTTCGGGCGAGCTTTCGGGACTCTCGCGCGTGCGGGCGATGACACTCAACGACGCGCATATCTTCTGCACGCCGGAACAGATCCTGCCGGAGTTCAAAAAGGCTGTCAGGCTCATCGAACAGATCTATCGCGACATGGGATTCGAGCAGTACAACTATCGGCTCTCGCTGCGCGATCCCAACGACAAAGAGAAGTTCGTCGACAACGACCAGATGTGGGAGCAGTCCGAGGGGGCGTTGCGCCAGGCGCTCAAAGAGCTGGATGTCGAGTACTACGAGAGCATCGGCGACGCGGCATTCTACGGACCGAAGCTGGATGTGCAGGTGGCGAACGTGCTCGGCAAGGATGAGACGATCTCGACGGTGCAGATCGACTTCACGCTGCCGGAGCGCTTCAGCCTCGAATACATCGGCGAGGATGGCCAGCCGCACCAGCCGGTGATGATTCATCGCGGCGGTATCTCGACGCTGGAGCGCTTCATGGCGTTCCTGATCGAGAACTACGCGGGCGCGTTCCCGCTCTGGCTCGCGCCGGTGCAGGCGGTCGTGATTCCCATCTCGGATGAGAAGCACGGCGTGTATGCCGAACAGGTGGCGGAGCGGCTGCGCGAGGCGGGTTTGCGTGCGGAGGTGGATGCGCGACACGAGCGCATGAACGCCAAGGTGCGCGACGCCCAGTTGCAGAAGATTCCGTACATGCTGGTGGTGGGCGATAAAGAGGCGGCGTCGGACGCTGTCGCGGTGCGTCTGCGCTCGAACGAGAATATCGGCGCTATCCCGATAGCCGATTTCATTCGTCAGGCAAAGGAGTACGTCGCGAACCGCAGCCAGGAACTCTGGCCCGCGCCACAGCCAGCGTAGACCTCATCTCAACCTCTCTCCCACAAGGAGAGGGGCGTCAGAGCGGGCGACTCACCCCGCGCCTCGTCTGAAAATAGAGAGTCAGAAAAGGCAGGTCGCCGATGAAGCCTGAACCTATCATTTTGCCCGCTTCGATTGCCTCGCTGACTTATGAGCAGGTAGCGAAGACGCTGGATCACTCGCTGCTGCGCCCTGAGCTCACGCAGGATGAGATGCGGGCGGGCTGCCAGATTGCGCGCGAGTATGACGTAGCCTCGGTGTGTATCAGTCCGGCCAATGTTCCGCTGGCGGCGCGCATGCTCAATGGCTCCGACGTGCATATGGGCACGGTAATTGGGTTTCCGCACGGCTATTCGGCAACAAATGTCAAAGTTGCCGAGGCCCGGCAGGCGATGGACGACGGCGCGACTGAGCTGGATATGGTGCTGAACATCGGCTGGCTGCGTTCCGGGCTGGATGAGCAGGCGCAGGCGGATATCCAGGCGGTTGTCGCTGCGGCGCGCGGCAGGGCGCTGGTGAAAGTCATCCTCGAAAACGCTTATCTCACCGACGAGGAGAAGCGGCGCGCGTGTCGCCTCGTGGAAGCGGCTGGCGCGGACTTCGTGAAGACCTCGACTGGTTATGCGCCATCGGGCGCCACACTCGACGATCTGCGGCTGATGCGCGCGAGTGTCTCTCCGCGCGTTCAGGTCAAGGCCGCTGGTGGCGTGCGCACGCTCGATGCCGTGATCGACGTGCTCAACGTCGGCGCGACTCGCATCGGAGCAACCGCAAGCAAGGCGATCCTCGATGAGTTTCGGGCACGGAAAGCGCTGCTGGATGCCTCGTTCGGTTAAGGCGCCATCTCCAGCCTAAGGAGACTGCATTCCTTCGTCGCTCAGCCTGATGATCGGCAGCAGCGCGCGGTCGATCTCGCCGAGGCGCTCTGGCCCAAGGGCGACAACCTCGGCATGCAGGCGGCGCGCGTCCGCGATGAGTTGCGCGACCTCCACCCGGCGGCAGCGTGGCGCGAACGGCTCCAGATAGTCGGCCCCAGAGGCGAGCTTGAGCAGCGCGCCGCGATGGTTGCCGCGCAACAGGTGGTAGCAGCCGACACCTACCTGCAAGATGCCCTTCGCCAACACACGGATCGTCCCCGTCTCGCAATTCCAGAGCGCTTCGAGCGTCTCATGGCATTCGAAATACTCGCGCTGGTTGAACTGCTCGATGCCAAGCAGCAACTCAGGCGGGGGTGGGTCGTCACAGCGTGCGATCAGCTCGGCGTCGCGTGGTGGAGGTCTGCGCGCGTTATAGGGACGTTGCGCCTGTGGCGTGCCAGATGATGTATCGTTCATGGCTGAAGCATTCCCTGACGCCAAGAACAGCAGAGGGCGACTGTCGCCAGCCGCCCCCAGATGATACGATGTGACGCCATCGCCGTCACGACGCGCCCTGGTCGAGTTCTTTGTGCCGCAGGCGCCGACTCAGGATTGCCAGCAGCTTGATGGCAATTTCTGGCTGCTCGCGCAAAGCCGCCCGGAAATCCCAGACGGGGATGGCAAGTGCGCGCGCTGGTTCGAGAGCAACGGCGGTCGCCGTGCGAGGCAGGTCGTCGAGCAGCGACATCTCGCCAAGCACCGCGCCACGCTCGAAGGTACCCAGATCGCGGACGCTGCCATCAGGCGCCTGCTGAGTGATTTGCACCTTGCCGCTGGTAATGATAAACAGGCCGATGCCCGTCTCGCCCTGACGCAACAACGTGGCTCCGGTCGGGTAGTCACGTTCGCGGCAGTTGACGGCGAGCACCTGAAGCTCATGCTTTGTCAGATCGTGAAAAAGGGATACCTGGGAAAGTATGTCTTCATACATCTGCGCTGGCTGCCTTTCTCCGAGCATACAGCCGCCTGCGCGACGCGCTCAACGAAAAGCCGCGTGCGACCGCAAGGGCCGTAGTCATTGTACCGTACACGATACATGACGTCTATCGTGGCATGGATATTACCCGCGCGAATCTGCCAGAACGTGCCAGAACGTGCCAGAACGTGCAGCCATCTCTCGGCTAACGTCTGCCGCCATCGTCGCCATCCGGGCCGTATGGGTCACGCCGCCAGTTATTATTGAACTGCGAGTTGCCGCCATCGCGTTGCCCACCGCGAGACATACCGCGCGACTGCGGTCCGCGTGATGGAGGTTGGTTATCGCCAAACTGCATCCGACCCATGGGTGGGCCAGGTGGCAGCTGATTCTGGCCGCCGGGCGCCTGTGGCATCGCGGACATGGGTGGCACCCGCCAGTCCTGTCCGCCACCATTCATCGGCATCATCTGGCCCTCATTGCCGCCACCATAGCCGCCATTGTATCCGTCATACTCTCCGTACCCACCGCCATTCCCAGCATTCCCAGCATTCCCAGCATTCCCACCATAGCCGCCGCCATAGCCACCGCCATAGCCACCACCATTACCAGCATTCCCACCGTAGCCGCCATAGTTGTTGCCCATGCCAGCGCCCGCCATGCCGCGCCGATCAGTATTTGGCCCCATTGGCATTCCACCTGGCGGCATCCCACCCGGTTGGCCCATCGGGCGAATCGAGCGCATCCCCTGTTGAGGACTCATCGTGCCATTCGGCATCATCATGCCGCCATCCATACCGTTCATGCCGTTCATGCCGCCCACACCAGCGCCGACCATAGCCCCGTCGTCGTGACCGGCGGTGGTTAACTTGCGTGGGGCGCGGCGCGCACCGACGAGTTGTTGCAACTGGCGCACGATCAGTTCGAGACGCTCAGCGCTTTCGGCGGTTTGCTGCGAGTTGCCCGCCACCTGCTCGGCGATCTCGATAACGGCCTGCATCGCGCCGCCCATCCGGTCATACTGCGCCGACTGCTGGCGACTCGACTGGCTGATATCGCGCACCGAGCGGGTCATATAGGCGATGAGCGACTCAAACTGGCCAGGGGGCATCTCGCCACGGCGCTGGATGACCTGATTGCCCATCTGGGCAAGTTGATCGGAGCGCCGCGAAATATCCTGCGCCGCCTCAGTAAAGTTCTGGAGCGCCTTGTTGATGGCGTTGACCGCCCAGACCTGCTGAGCCGCGCCATCCGCCTGCTGAGTGGCGATGTTGCCGATGCGCTCAGAGGCATGACTGACCGATTGCGCCGCGCGTTGCAGTGTATTGACGATCACCCCGGCAAGGAGCAGCGCGAGAATGACGCCTGCGATCATGATGATGATACCCAGCAACAGCAACTCGACCGTCGTGCTGCGCTCGAAGGCTGTCACGGTGTCCAGTGGAACGGCAACTGAGATCACGCCAATCAACTGGCCCTGCGGGTTCAGCATCGGGCTATAGTCGGCGTAATACTGCTGACCGTTCATATCGTCTATGCCAAGCCACTCACTCGGATTGGACTGGAGCTTCATGTGCCCGCCAACGCTTGTCGGCAACTGGACGCTGATGTCGCGTGGAGCCGATACGTCGCCGGAAGAGCCAGGCTTGGGCAGCGTTGTCGAGACACGCACACATGGGGTGAAGTCGCCCTTTGCGTTGGAGCACTGATAAACTGAGACGGTGCCGCCAATCAGCTGCTTCACACTATCCACGTAGTCGGTGTCGTCGTTGAGGGCGTATTTGCCGAAGTTGACGTCGGTCGGGCCGCCGAAGTTCTTCCCTGAAGATGGAGAGTCCACCACCAGATGGTTATCCGCAGAGATCGAATAATTCTCGCCGTACTGGGTCTGTAACACAAGTACAGCGATCTTCATATTATCCTGCTCCTGGCTTTGCGCCTGTTGCAGGGCATAATTGCGAATGGCATTATCCGCGATGAAAAGCGTTGCCGCTGTACTCAAAACGGCGCTCAACAGCACAATCAGCGTCAGCTGAGCGCGAATACCGAGTCGCGACCGTCTTTGAAGCATTGCCCTTTAACCCTCCTGCACCCGGCTGGGTCCGGTGTCGCCACATCCCTCGCCACCTGTCACACAGACCATGCCTCTCATGCACTCTCTACTGCGAGATAACGGATAGATATACGCATATGGCTTCACTGTCTGCAAAAATCCTACCATTTGTCTGGTTTGCGCGTCTTGCTGATTAGCCCATGAATACCTCATCTCGTCCCATCGTCAGCGACGAAATTGAATCAACCCCAGGAGCGCCAGATGTTGTAGCACCGCATAAATCTCGCGTTCGCTACGATGTGTCAGCCGTACAAGGTCCAGCATGCTGCGCTGCCCGTTGATCAGCAGCAGTATCATGCGCTCGCGACGGTCAAGCGGGAGCTGCTCGATAGGCTCAGCGATGCCGGTCTGATAAGGTACCGCCTCGAGCAGATCAGGACGAAAGCCCGTTGATCCTTGCATGCTCGACGCAGTGGGAGTTGGCGGTGTCTGCCGGTAGTAAGGATCATTGGGGTTCGGCGCACCGCCACCAGGGTAGCCGGTATTCGGCGCACCGCCGGGATAGCCGGTGTTAGGAGGTTGCTGCGGATAGCCGGTATTGGGCGCAGGCTGCGGATAGCCGGAGCCATATGGTTGATACGGTGATGGTGGGCCAGGATTTTGCGGGTATTGGGGAGGCGCTGACGGGGCATAACTTGGGCTGGAAGGATAGCCGTACGATGGCCACGAGCCAGTACCCGAAGGCAGGGGTGTCGTCCCATACTGGCCGCCATCGCTGGACGAGTAATAGCCATCAGGTTCGGCGCCATCTGAGGCGATCTCGTCGAACGAATACATGCATTCGCCCCATCCCATGAGGGCGTTCAGGGCATTTTCACCAACCATCTGCCCATATAATACCGACGCTGCCTGGCCATTCACGAAGCGAATCTGGCCCATCTGGCGTGCGGACTCTTGTCCGCGAATCGCGCGAAGAATGCCGCTCTGGCTGGAGAGCATAATCATCTGGATAATGTTGCTCAGGCGCATCGTGGGTAC
Source organism: uncultured Chloroflexia bacterium (assembly GCA_963718915.1). Taxonomy (GTDB): domain Bacteria; phylum Chloroflexota; class Ktedonobacteria; order Ktedonobacterales; family JADMIN01; genus DAHUXT01. Next base: position 166,405 of record CAVRAI010000004.1, read on the forward strand.
AAATCGTGCTGCCATTCTCCATGCTCCTTATACCGCGATGAAACTATCGTCATCAGGAAGAGCATCGTAAGCGCTGCCGCCCCCGGCTCATCCACTAGCGGCAACAGGAGCGCGTAGCATCGTTGCTGACACTGCTCCCGCAGCACATAACCCATCACCCTACTCGAGCCACACCACCTCAGACGACAATGGCAGAGTCTTCGCTTTCCGTCAGGAATTCAGATTTCCCGCATCATCCGCGATAGTCGGATGCTTCGGATGCTATTCGTTGGTTTCAGAACAGGCTTATTTTCATTGACGCGCCGCGTGGCTAGGATGTAGCAGGCCCACCATTCGCAACCACTGGCGTCGTCCCAGGAGCATCGAGCGCCTTAGCATCGGTCGCCTCGAGTTCCGCCAGCCGCTGGCGCAGTTGTTCCGCCAGATCGTGATATTCTATCGCGCGTTGATCATCCCACTTCGGCATCTTTGCTTCGTGAGCGCCACTGACAACCGCGCGATCAATCAGCCCGGCATAAAATTCATATGCCTGGATCTGCAGTTTGATGAGTTCGCGCTCGTTCAACGGTTCTGACATCTCACATCCCCTACCAGACCAGCCACTTCCCCTGCCCGCACTGAGTATCGAGGTAACAGTATACCCTGTAATCTCGCATAGCGTAACACAGCCCACTCAATGGGTCAAGAATCCCGCGCTGGATGCACTATGGCTTCACGCAGAGACGGCGCTGCTTAATGACGCACACATGGAATGTTCATGGAATCCACATGCAACGCACATGCAACACCGCGCTTACGTGCCCCCTTGATTTCGATTGCCCTGTCATGATATGCTTGTGCGCAACAGACGCACTCCCTTTAACCTGGTTCTGTGAGGCCGGAAAGGATGGTGTATCGTGCTACGCGCGTATCCCTCAGATAACATTCTACCCCGCATGGCCAGCGGTGCATCGCCCAGGCGCCTCAATAGTGAGGGCCGCGGGGCGTTTTTTTTATGCCTCATTCTGGCTGGGAGCGTTGCGCTGAGTGATATGCGGTGATATGCGAGGCGCGGTAGGTATCTGGCGCGTGCGTCTGGCAAATCCGCTGGTGCGCCGTGATGGTCCTCTGCTTTGGAGGCAGCGCATCACAATGTTCTGGATATTCTGGTCTGCCCCGGCGGGCAGCAAGAGGAGAGGAGAGTAGTTCCGTGCTGAGTTGGCGTGTGAAATCGTCTGGCGTGATTGCTCCAGATGAGCGATTGCCCTGGGCAAGCACGATTGCGCTTGGCCTCCAACATGCGTTGGCCATGTTCGGCGCAACGGTCGTGGCGCCTCTCCTGATGGGTTTCCAGGTCAATACCGCGCTCTTTTTCTCTGGCGTCGCAACGATCATTTTCTTCATCATCGTCGCGGGTAAAGTGCCCAGCTATCTCGGTTCCAGCTTTGCCTTCATTGGCCCGGTGCTGGCGGTGACGGGTGGCAAAGAGGCGAACATTCCGCTGGCGCTTGGCGGCATCGTAGCCGCTGGCGTCGTCTACGCCGTCCTTGCGGTGATCACGATAGTTGCGGGCACTGCCTGGATCAACTTCTTGATGCCACCCGCCGTGACGGGCGCCATCGTCATGGTAATCGGCCTCAACCTGGCGGGCGCTGGCGCAACTGACATCGCTGGCGCGCATGACGTGAACCACGCCTGGATTACCGCCGGGGTGACACTGGCTGTGGCGCTGCTCTCATCGGTCTATCTGCCCAGCTTCCTGCGGCGGCTGCCAATCCTGCTGGGCGGCGTGGCTGGCTACGTCGTGGCGATTCTGCTGGGCGATGTTAAGTTCGATTCGGTGACCGCGGCAGGCTGGTTCGGGCTGCCGAAGTTCATCACTCCTCCTCAGTTCGATGGTCATGCCATTGGGCTGATCGCTCCGGTAGCCATTGTGCTGGTGGCGGAGAATACGGGGCATATCAAGGCGGTTGGCCAGATAACCCGGCGCAATCTCGACGGGTATCTGGGCCGTGGCTTCCTGGGCGATGCCCTCTCGACTATCGTCTCCGGTTTCTTCGGTGGCACAGGTGTGACAACCTACGCCGAGAACATCGGTGTGATGGCGATGACACGCGTCTATTCAACCATTGTCTTCCTGATTGCCAGCGGCGTCGCGCTGCTGCTGGGTCTCTGCCCGAAGTTCGGCGCGCTGGTGCAAACCATCCCGGCCTACGCGCCCGGAGTGCTCGGTGGCCTCTCGATTGTCCTCTTCGGGTTGATCGCCGCGACCGGCGCGCGCATCTGGGTGGAGAATGGCGTGGACTTTGGCCGCGCGCGCAATCTGCTGATGGCGGGCGTCACGCTGATTCTGGGCACAGGCGCATATACGATCACCATCGGCAACTTCCCGCTGACCGGCATCACGCTGGCGACGCTGGCAGCCATCCTGCTCTACCAGATTCTGCGCGACCCTGCCACGCCTGAATCGAAAGAAGACGCCGGATCAGCCGATACAAACACAGGCGGCGCATAGAGTCCCGCTGAATCCTGTAAAGCGGTCGTCGTGAGGGTCGCTGAAGGGAAAAGTCCCGCATCTCCACGCTCGCCAAGGGGGTGGAGATGCTCTTGTTTACCCCTTCCCCCGGCGGACGGCGACGATCTGCGCCAGAATCGCTAACGCGATTTCTTCAGGCGTGCGCGCGCCAATATTGATGCCGATGGGGCCATGGATGCGCCCGATTTGCTCGTCGGTCACGCCAGCCTCGCGCAGCCGACGGTCGCGTCGTTCGCGGGTGCCCCGGCTGCCAATCGCGCCGACATAGCTCGCGGGCGAGTTCAGCGCTGCCTTGAGCGCGGGCACGTCGAACTTGTCATCATGGGTCAAAACAGCAACGGCCGTCGCGCTCGACACCGGCAGATGCGCCAGCGCCTCGTCGGGCCACTCTAGCAGCAAATCGTCGGCGTCGGGAATGCGCTCGCGGGTGGCAAACGCCTCGCGCGGGTCTATCACCGTCACGTGATAGTCCAGCGTCTTCGCCAGGCGCGTCAGTGGGATCGTAATGTGACCAGCGCCAACGATGACCAGCGTTGGTTCGGGTGGATAGACCGCGAAGAAGACCTTAGCGGCTTTCTCGGCAATCTCTACCGTCGCCATCGCCGACTCACCCTCGCGCAGCAAGTCGCGCGCCGTCTTCGCCACGGCGGCGTCAAGGGCGGCGTCGCCAGAGCTACCCACCAGTTCTCCCTGCTCCGAGACTAGCATGCTCGCTCCCGGTGTCGCACCGCCTTCCTCTGGCGCGCTGATGACGACGGCGCGGACGATGGGTTGCTGTGCTTTGAGCGCCGCCGCCAGCGGTTCGAGGTTGGCGAGACGCTCGACGAACACCTCGATCTGGCCGCCACAGGAGAGGCCAATCTGCTCGACATTCTGCTCCTCGGTGATGCCGTAGGAGAGCAGCTTTGGCTGGCCTGTACGGAGCGTTTTCAGCCCCACCTCGATGACTGCGGGTTCAACGCATCCGCCGCTCACTGAGCCAGCGATATCGCCCGCCGCTGTGAGCGCCAGTGTGGCGCCGACGCCGCGGGGCGCCGAACCAACGATCGATATCACACTGGCGATGGCAATCGGCTTGCCCTCACGATGCCAGCGCTCAAGCTCAGGCAACACATCGCGCATCGTCGCCCTCTCTTTCTCCCTGTGTTTAGAAACGCGCTTAGCGGTTCCGGTCTATCGTCGCCTGCTCCACCCCATCATCGTCGGCATGTGCAATCTTCGCACGATCCGCCTGTGCTGCCCCACGCTGATACGCCGCGCGCAGCTCCCTCATCATATCTTCGCGGCTGAGTATACAGTTCGCGGCGCGGCCGTGGCTCGGCCCGGCTGACGGCATAGGCGGCGATCAGCGGGAATGCGATGGTTGTATCGGCATAGACGACGACCGACTCATCCAACTGCTCTGGCTTGATTTTTCCCCACGAGACCGCCTCAGATGGCGTCGCGCCAGAAAGGCCGCCCCAGTGAGGCGCATCTTGCGTGATCTGGATGAAAAAGTCGTGGCCACCCTTGTTGATGCCTAACACCTCCCACAGTTGCGGCTGCGTCTGGAGATAGAAATTCTTGGGCGAGCCGCCACCAAGGATGATGACTCCGTTGCGTGTCGCCGCCTGAACGATGGCGGTTGTTTCGTGGATATCGAAGAGCGGATCGATGGTCAGCGCGTTGCCATCCAGTTGATGCCGGGCGAGATTCATGCCAATAGAGGAATCGCCCGGCGATGAGGTATAGATGGGCACGTTCCATTTGGCGGCCATCGCCAAAACCGAGTGTTCGGGGTCAACGCCAAGCTCCAGCAGTCGCTGCCCAATCAGGTGATGCAGTTCGGCGGTAGACATGGGCCGCTGCGGGAAAGTCTTGAAGATTTCGCGCAGGAAGCGGTCGGTATCCAGCAGAACCTCGTCGAGGAAGAGTACGTCGTAGATGCGGATGACGCCCGCCTCGTGCAACTCTGGGTCGCTCACCTTAAAGCTGCCACGGTGCAGTGCGTAGTTGAGCGCGTGGTGGATATCGTGGTAGAGGTTCGCGCCCGTGCTGACCATAAAGTCAACCGCGCCGCGCTCCATCAGGGTGATGATGCTGCCGCCGACTCCGGCGGGTGTCATCGCGCCGGCGATGGTGAGGCAGATGGTGACATCCTGCTCCGGGTCGAGCATTCGCCGGGCATAGAGGCGCGCGGCCTCGTTGATACGCCCAGCGTTATAGGCCTGAAACGAGCTATCCAGCAGATCGGCGACCGACATATCAGGCATAAGGCGCTGAGGTACGATCCGCTCGCCGGTCAGGTATTCATCGGCGGTCAGCGCCGTCTGTTCGTCCTCGTGGTCATGGTCATGGTCATGGTCATGGTCGTGGCCGTGGCCGTCTGGCGATGGCCCGTCATGCATGCGGTGGGGCACGGAATCCTCTCTCTCGCTTCACTCGGCTCGTGGAAGCGCTGGTGGCGCACGCCGCGCTCGATGCTTGAGTATATCACTGCCGTCTGGATGTGATGGGATTGTGAGGATGGCGCATGCCTTAGGGTTCGTCCTGGGCAAGGGGTTGGGTGGCCTCCGTCCGCGCGCGCCGCCAGGGCCATTCGCCGTTGATCTCGACTTCTAGCGACCAGCTTAGGAAAGTCCGGACGAGGACGATGAGGCCCAGCACGCCGACGCTCTGAAACGTCGGCTCAATCGCCACCGTACGGATGATATCGGCCGCGACGAACAGCTCAAGACCGACGAGGATCGCGCGGCCCAGCCCCTGCCGGAGATTTCGGTACGCGCGGCTCTGCTCGCCCGCGTGTGGGATGATACGGCGAGCATAGGCGACGAGCGCGACGATTGCGCCAATCAGCAGTGCGGCGAGTCCGCCCAGATCGAAGGCTCTGGCGAGCAACTCGACGAGAGAGGCGAAGTTCATAATGTGTGCTCGTTAGAGAATGCCAGGCATCGCCGTTCGATGGATGCCACTTGTCTCCAGGATGCGTCCGGTGATGACCTCTTCGAAGCGCTCGCTCGCGGCCATAGCGTCTTCATCGTATTCGTCTAGCAACACCTGTGCCAGCGAGCCGGTGATGACTGGCGCGCGTACGACTGGCGATGGGCTGACGAACGCCTTGCGTAACGCGACGACATAGTCGGGCGGATCGATCATCCACGGATCGCTCGTGGTATCGTCGCTATAGGCGATGTTGGCGTTAGCGGGCGTTGGGACGGCGACGAGATGGAGGCGTGATCTGCTGTTGGAGGGGCGTCGCGGATGGGCGGCCAGGAGGTCGGGCGCGGTGTCTCCCCAGTCCTCTAGCGTCGTGGCGGTCTCAAATCCAGCCGCGACTGCGTGCGCGCGGAGCCAGGCGTCGCCACCGATGATGACGGCCACCTTGCCAAGGCGCTGGCAGCGGGCATGCAGAGCATAGAGCACTTCTGTCTCGTGCAGACAGGTGCGCTCGCCTACGGGAAACACCAGCGCCACCCGCCAACCCTTCGCCAGCGTCAGCGCCGCGGAGACCGTCGCATATGTGGATTGCGGTTTCAGCCGCACGATATCGTCCATCTCTGACCACCTCATCGCGATCTCAGGCGCTGGAAGCGCGTCTGCGCGCTCATTCCAGTCACACCTGCCTGACAGTACTACGACGCCTGGTGTCTGTTGTTAATACCGACGCAACAAAAGTACCAGCCTGTGCGCGGTATTTCGTCACATATGACGCCGAACGGTCATTTCGCAAGAAGAAAGCCACGACCCTGGGTAGTCCCAAAGATCGTGGCTATTCCGTTGCTTCTGTGGACCTGGCGGCGCTATCAGGCGATAAGCGCGCCTGCCTCGGCGATGGTTGCCCGCAGGTTGCGCGTGTCATTACTGCCGCCCTGGGCAGAGTTAGGGCGTCCGCCGCCCCGGCCGCCCAGTCGCTCGGCCACTGCCGCCGCGATCTTGCCCGCGTTCAGGCCGCGCGTCGTCAGGGCGTCGTCGATCGTCACGATGAACTGGGCCTGGCCGTCGTTCTCCATAGCCAGCAGAATCACGCCCGACCCGAGGCGGCTGCGTATGCCGTCGCTCATCTCGCGGAGCGCCTTGTCGTCCGGCGCTGAAACGACCGCTGCCACCAGCCGGACGCCGTTCACCTCGGTCGAAGTCTCCGCCAGGCGCACGGCCTCTTCGCGCGTCTGGTTGCGCTGCATAGTGGCCAGTGACCGGCGCGCCTCGTTCAACTCCTCCTGGAGCTGGCGGACGCGGTCCGCGAGGGCGTCGGGTGTCGTCTGGAGCCGACCAGCCAGCCCGCTGACGAGGTCGTTCCTGCGGTGCACGAACATCTCGGCCCCGGTCCCCGTCAGCGCCTCGACGCGGCGGATACCGGCGGCTGTGCCCGCCTCCTGCGTCGTCAGATAGAGGCCAATCTGACCCGTCGCCGCGACGTGGGTACCGCCGCACAGTTCTTTGCTCGTTCCCATCGTCACCACGCGGACGGTATCGCCGTACTTCTCGCTGAAGAGGGCCATCGCGCCGGTCGCCAGCGCCTCCTGATAGGGCATGATCTCGGTGCGGACGAGATGGTTGGCCAGGACGGCCGAATTGACCTGTTGGTCGATCTCGCGTAGCTCCTCGGTGGTCAGCGGGCGCGTCATGTTGAAATCGAACCGCAGACGGTCCGGTGCGACGAGGCTTCCCTGTTGGTGCACCTGTTTGCCCAGAATATCTTTGAGGGCGTGGTGCAGCAGATGGGTTGCGCTGTGATTCCGCATGATGGCCTGTCGGCGGGCCGCGTCTACCTCCGCGCGGACCTCCGCTCCCACGCGCAGATGTCCCTCGATCATCTTCCCATAGTGGACGATCAGTCCGGGGACGGGACGCTGTGTGTCGCTCACCTGGAAAATCCCGGTCTGGCTGCCGATCACCCCGTGGTCGCCCATCTGGCCGCCCGCCTCGGCGTAGAACGGCGTCTCCTCCAGCACGAGCGCGGCTGTCTGTGGGGCGCTGACCTCGTCCGCTGGTTTGCCGCTCACCAGCATGGCGACGATCGCGCTGCTCCCCAGCTCCCCTTCGTATCCGGTGAAGCGGGTCGTCGGAAGCCCGTTGCTTACCTTCGCCCATGCTTCTTCCTCCTGTTCGCGAACAAAGACATGTCCGCTCTTTGCTTGTTGTTCCTGCTGGCGCAGCATCGCGCCATCGTATCCGGCGCGATCTACCGTCATGCCACGCTCGCGCGCGACCTCGGCGGTCAGTTCCACCGGGAAACCATGCGTATCATACAGTTTGAACGCCAGCTCGCCGGGCACCTCATGCTTGCCCGCCTTTTCCAGCGCATCCAGCTCGCGCGTGAGCAATTGCATGCCCAGGGTGAGCGTCTGATTGAAGCGGCGCTCTTCGGTGCTGATGATATCCACAATCTGATCGCGCCGCGCCGCCAACTCTTCGTAGTGGCCCTTCATCAGGCCGATGACGGTATCGGCGGCCTCGGCGAGAAATAGCCCCTCCAGCCCGAGCATCCTGCCGTAGCGCACCGCGCGCCGCAGCACCCGGCGGAAGATATAGCCGCGCCCGGTGTTACTTGGCAGCACGCCATCGCCCGCCAGGAAGACAAGCGCACGCCCGTGGTCGGCGATCACACGCAACGCCCGGTCGTGTTCGGCATTCTCGCCATAGCTGGTATGTGCGAGGGTGGCGAACTTATCGATGATAGGACGGAAGAGATCGGTTTCAAAGACCGAATTCTTCCCTTGCAGGACCATCGTCAGCCGTTCGAGTCCCATGCCAGTGTCGATATTGGGCTGCTTAAGCAGCGTGCGCTTGCCGTCAGTATCCTGGTAATACTGCATGAAGACCAGGTTCCAGACCTCCAGATAGCGCTCGCAACGGTCACAACCCGGCGCGCAATCTGGCTCGCCACAACCGAATTCGACGCCGCGATCATAGTAGATCTCGGAGTCCGGCCCGCACGGCCCTGAGGCTCCAGGTGGCCCCCACCAGTTGTCGCCCAGCCGGGTGATGCCGTCGGCGGGGATACCCGCGACCTCCTGCCAGTAGCCGGGCGCTTCGTTGTCGTCGGGATGAACCGTGGGGAAGAGGCGCTCAGGAGGCAGCTTGTAGACCTGGGTCACCAGCTCCCAGGCATAGGCAATCGCCTCACGCTTGAAATACGCTCCGACCGCGAAATTGCCGAGCATCTCGAAGAATGTCAGGTGCGACGCATCGCCTACCTCGTCGATATCAGTCGTGCGGAAGCACTTCTGTACGGAGGTCAGCCGTATGCTGGGTGGCGTCACCCGTCCCAGGAAGTATGGGATCATCTGCTGCATGCCCGCCGTTGTGAGCAGCACCGTTGGATCATCCGACGGTGGGATCAGCGATGAACTGGGTAAGCGGTAGTGATCGCGCTTCTCAAAGAAACGCAGAAAGCTGGCGCGAATATCCTGGCTGCTGCTCGGTGGCTCGCCCTTGCGCGCAGAGTTGCCCGACTGGCGAGACTGGGGGACTGGTTTGACGCTTGATGATGAATTCTGTGATCGCTTCGCAGGCATGTCTTCTTCGCCCTCATGAAACACACTATATGATGGTGAATACCGCTATTGTACGTTAAATGCGCGATACGCGCGCGATGGCGCAACGAGCATCCAGGCGCGCACGGTGGGACATGACGAGACGTGAAACGGCGAGCGATTGGAGAGTGCCGGGAAAGTGGAAGATACCACGCTCCCAGCGGGATGTCCTCCCGTGGAAAGCGCTGGATGCGCGGACCTCGGCATGAGAGCAAAGCGCCAGTCAATCGGCGGGGCGTCCTCGCCTATCTGTCCGCACGATGCACCCGGCCATTATACACCCTGGGTGACGTCGTCGCAATGCGCGCTGTGGGTGGATCGATCCTTGGCGGACACATAAAAATCGGGTTCCGCTCTTGACGGAACCCCCGATATGCGCTCCGGATATCATCATCCGAAGTCTGGCTGGCGTTGTGGAAGTTATCAGGCTGGTGTGTCTGCCAACACACGCTGATGACGCTCCAGGAAGCCTTTGAGTGTCCCCTCGTCGGCGGCGCGCGCCCGCTCGTAGTTGGGGGTGATATCGCCAGCATCCTGCCAGTCAATCAATGCTGAGACATCGCTCAGTGGTAAATCATAGTGCGCGCTGCCAGTGTCCCCGGTAAGCTCCACCAGCAGCCCGGTCTCAGTCTCACGTACCGCGAATGTGCGGGCTTCCGCGGCATCGAGCACGCGGCCAACCGCGCGCAGAATCGTCTCATAGCTTTCTTGACGCATCGTGGGGTCGCACCTCCTCATCATCGAACACTCTTCGTTATGAACAACGATGTCCATAAACCGTCACATGCTAGAGGTTGTTATATGGTGTTGTGCCACACAAGAAGATACCATTTTAACACCGCAAAATCAAGAATCTCGCCACACATTCGTGTCTCAAAATGCCATGTGTCAGGATCAGGAATGATGTTGTCCTCGGGCGTGATTCGGCGGCGGACGCGAGACCCTTGCGGTCGGTAAAAAGGGTGTGCTATACTGCGGTCGGTACGTCGAACCTGTGCCATGGCACAGGGCGTGCGGTATCATTTGATGAATGTCATCTCGGGGTGTAGCGCAGGTGGCTAGCGCGCAGCGTTCGGGACGCTGAGGTCGGAGGTTCAAGTCCTCTCACCCCGACCAACCCGCATCACGGATGGATATACTGGCGAGCCAGTCCTATCCAGCCCACGCGGCGACGGATTCGAGGAGCACGTCCATGTCGGCGAGGTCAGCGTTTACAGGCGAAAATCACGCTTGTATCGCCCCTTTCCCGTGGGGCGTGCTTTTTGTGTTGTCCGAATCGGACAACATGCATCCCAGTTGCAACACTCGCTTTGAGCGAGTGAGTGGGCGCCATAGACGGCGGAGATAATCTGTTCCCCCGGTTGTTCCTCAACCGGTTCGGCGCGACTCCGCCTGCTGCGCAGTGTATCTGTCTGTGTGGGTGGAAAGGAAGGGAGTCGCCGATGCCGGTGCTGGTGCTGAACGCATCGCTTCAGCCACTCTCCGTGATTCCGGAGCGACGACTGATTGTGCTGCTCTCTAAGCAAAAAGTAGCCTTCGTTGATGAGCGCGCGCGCGTACTCATCCTGGAGGCCATCGAGGCTCGCCGTGTTCTTACCGACGAGCCGGTCATCGTGCAGTTGCTGGCCAATGTCCGCGTGCCACGGATGATGCTGCGCCCGACCCGCGCCAACATTCTTCTGCGTGACGAGGAGACCTGCCAGTACTGCGGCAAGCACATGCGCGAGTTGACCCTTGACCACGTCTTGCCGCGCTCGCGTGGGGGCCAAAGCACCTGGGAAAACCTGGTCGCCTGCTGCCGCGCCTGCAACGGACGTAAGGGCAATCGTCTGCCGAAAGAGGTCGGGATGCACCTGATCCGGCAGCCATACGCGCTGGATCACGAGTACGCGACGTTCTTCCTGCTCCGCTACCCGAGACTGCGCGAGGCGTACGAGACCTTCCTGAGTTCTGCCCAGGCAAGCGCCTAAGGCAAACCTCCAGGCTATCTCTCTCCCTCAGGTGGAGAGGGATAGCCCCGGGCGACGCGCATCGCCATCGATGCCGCCCATCACCCTCCCCCTTTTCGTATATCTCCGTGTCAGACAAACCTCCCTGTGTAATGCTCAAGGTGGACAGTTTAGGATAAAATGAAAGGTAGAGCCAGTCCGAGCAGGGCTGGTCTGGCGGCCTCTGACTGCGGCGTTTTGTGCGGGGTCAGCTGGCTGGTGGACGGATTACCAGGCTGGGCGGCCGTTCAGCGCCGAGCGGATCACCAGCGCGATATTCATGCGTGGCCAACGAGGGACGCTCATGGAAAGCCGAGAAGATAGTGACCGACACCGTACATAGATTCCTGTGTGTCTACGGACACTTTTATCAGCCGCCCCGCGAGGATCCCTTTACCGGGCAGATTGCTCCAGAGCCAGGAGCGGCGCCGTTCGAGAACTTCAACGAGAAGATTACCGATGAATGCTATCGGCCCAACGCGCAGGTGGGCAACCTCGCTCTGATGAGTTTCGATCTTGGCCCGACACTTGCCGCATGGCTCGAACAGCATCATCCCGATGTATATCAGGCGTTCATTGCCGCCGACCGCGAGCACCGCGCGCGTTATGGCGTTGGCAATGCCCTGGCTCAGGCCTATAACCACGCGATTCTGCCGCTGGCCACCAGCCGCGACAAGCGCGTTCAGATCCGCTGGGGTCTGGATGACTTCGCCCATCGTTTTGGTCGTCGCGCCGACGGTATGTGGCTGGCCGAGACCGCCGTTGACCAGGAAACACTCTCGATTCTCGTGGAGGAGGGCGTGCGCTATACGGTGCTGGCGCCATGGCAGGCCGCGGAACCTATCACTCCTGGCGAGCCGTATCTCGTCGCATTGCCGGGCGGACGGAGCATTACCGTCTTCTTCTACCATGGCGCGCTCAGCGCCGCCGTCTCCTTCGAGGACGAGGTGACGAGCAACGCCGATGTCTTCGCGGCGACTCATCTGCGCCAGCAGGTGAACGAGGCCATGGCCGAGCGCGGCGAGGATCAGCTGGTAGTAGTAGCCACCGATGGCGAGTTGTATGGCCATCACAAGTCGCTACGCACCTACTTCCTCAAGCATCTCCTGCATCGGAGCGCGCCCGCGCAGGGCTTCGAGGTGACGACACTCGCGCGCTACTTACAGACACATTCTCCACAGCGCACAGTAACCCTGCGCACACCGAGCGCGTGGAGCTGCGCGCATGGCGTGGCGCGCTGGGATACTGGCTGCGACTGCACCGAGGGCGATTCGTCGTGGAAGCATGCGTTGCGCACGGCATTCAACCATCTGGCGGTGCGACTTGACGCGGTCTATGCCGACGCCACCGCCACAACACTACGCGATCCGTGGGCCGCGCGTGAGGCGTGGCTGGCGGTGCGTAGCGGATGGGTGAGTAGCCGGTCATTCTGGACACGCTACGGCATCCATGGGCATCGGCCGCTCAGGCGAACCCGCGCCGAGGCCATCCGGCAACTGCTCGAAGCGCAATACTACGCCCAGGCCATGTTTACGAGTTGTGGCTTCTTCTTCGAGGATCTGGACCGCATCGAGCCACGGAACGATATTGCCTTTGCCCGGCGTGCCATCAGTCTGGTATGGCAGGCGACACACATCGATCTACAGACCGAGTTTCTGGCCGATCTGGCACAGGCGCGAAGCTGGCGTAGCGGACGCACCGGCGCCGACATCTATCGCGATTTGCCTGCCGTTCCAGAGGGGGCGCTGCCGCTGCTGGCGCCACCCACGTCAACCAGCGAGACGGCGGCATAGATCCCAACAGCCTGCCATTTCCCACGCTGACACACACAACGCAGCTTCCGCATGAGTTAGCATGAAACTTGCTATAGGGGTGGCATGCGCGGGTCTGCGCCAGATATAATCAGCCGGGATGATGGCGCGAACATGCCGGAATATACAGGCGCCCTGTGAAAATGCACGGAGTATTTGCATGTCCATTCTGCTCCCACATGAAGACCGCTTCTACTCGCTCATAGAAGCGTCTGCCTCGAATGTAAGTAAGGGCGCTGAGATGCTCGTGGCCATGCTGAATGACTATACAGACATCCCTGCGAAGGCGAAGGCCATCAAAGATGTCGAACATGCGGGCGATGAGTTAACGCATGAGATGTACGAGCAACTGAACCGCATTTTTGTGACACCGCTTGACCGCGAAGACATCGGCGCTATCAGTTCGGCACTGGACGATGTGCTGGATCTGGTCGAAGCCGCCGCCGACGATTTCGTGCTCTGTAGCATCGAAGAGCCACAGCCACTCGCGCTGGAGATGGCACAACTGATCGTTCAGTCCTGTCTGGAGATTCAGGAAGCCGTCTCGCATCTGCGCAGGCTCAACAAGTATCGCGTGGCGTTTCGTGACCGGTTGAACGAGATCAATCGCCTCGAACACCAGGGCGATGTGGTCTATCGCAACGCCATCCAGGCGCTATTCCTCCAATCAGACCCGGTGATGATTCTCAAATGGAAGCAGGTGTACGATCACCTTGAAAAGGCCATTGACAGCTGCGAAGATGTCGCCGATGTACTCCACGGAGTGCTGCTAAAATATGCCTGACCTCATCCATCTGCCGCTGCTGGCGGCGGTCAGCTCCAATAGCGGCGAGAGTGTCAGCCTCGCCTTTCTTATCCTCACGATTGTCGTTGCCGTTGCCTTTGACTTTACGAATGGTTTCCACGATACCGCGAATGCCATCGCGACCAGCGTTTCTACCCGCGTCCTCTCGCCGCGCGTTGCCATTGTGATGGCGGCGTTCCTCAACTTTCTGGGCGCCTTCATCAGCACGCAGGTTGCCAAGACCATTGGAACCGACGTTGCCCAACCATCCGCGCTGACCCCAATCGCGGTGATGGCGGCGCTGCTGGCGGCGATTGTCTGGAATCTGTTAACCTGGTATGTTGGGCTGCCCAGCAGTTCATCGCACGCGCTCATTGGAGGATTGGTGGGCGCGGCGGTCATCGCCTCGCCGCTGCACTTTGGGGCGCTCAAGCTCGACGGTATCCTGAAGATTGTGCTTTCACTCATCCTCTCACCAGCGATTGGTCTGGTGATCGCCTATGCGCTGGGTATCGCGCTACTCTGGATATTCCGGACGACCTCTCCGCACCATGTCACCACGATCTCGCGCTGGCTTCAGCGGGCCTCGGCGGCGCTTGTCGCCTTTAGCCACGGCTCCAATGATGCGCAGAAGACGATGGGTGTGATCACCGCCGCGATTATCAGCTATGAAGCCGCGACCACCTCGACCGCGCAGTCGTTCGCGGTGCCGACATGGGTGATTGTGCTGAGCGCGACGGCGATGGCGCTGGGGACGAGTTTCGGCGGCTGGCGCATTATTCGCACGATGGGCATGCGCATGGTGAAGATGCGCCCGGTGGATGGCTTCGCGGCCCAGACGGCCGCCGCTTCGGTTATCCTCGCCGCCAGCCACGTTGGTCTGCCCGTCAGCACGACGCATGTGATCGCCGGTTCGGTGATGGGCGTGGGCGCCCGCCAGCGGCTCTCAGCGGTGCGCTGGGGCGTCGCGGGGAACATGGTGGTCGCCTGGATTCTGACCGGGCCGATTACCGCAATCATCGCGGCGGTCTTCTGCTTCGTCCTCCAGATGGTGAAGCTTTAGCTGGAGTGCCAGAACCTCTCCCGGCCTTCGGCCACCCGCCCTCCGGGCCGCTGCCGCTCCGCGCGCCCTTGCGCGCTTCTCGCCTGACGGCTCGCGCGGCAGCCCCCTCAAAGGGGAGGGCTTAGGCAAGCGCAGCGACGCCACGGCATATTGCTTGCCTGAGGAAACGCAAAAGCCCCTCTCCATGTAGGAGAGGGGTTGGGGTGAGGTCTTCTCAGTGTCCGGAGGCGAGTTCCTCCGCGGAGAGGTTGCTGACCACGTCGAGCGCTGCTTCGAGGATATCCAGCCCTTCGGCCAGCTCTTCGTCGGTGGTAACCAGCGGCATCAGCAGGCGGATGACGTTGTCGTAGAGGCCTGCCTTGATGAGAATCAGCCCGCGTTCACGCGCCTCCACGAGGATGCGTGCGGCGGCGGCGGTCGCTGGGGTGCGCTGCGTGCGGTCGGTTACCAGTTCGATAGCCACCATCGCGCCGAGGCCACGCGCCTCGCCGATCAATGGGAATCGCTCGCGCCAGCCCTGCATGCGCGCCATCGCCTGCTCGCCGAGCTCGCGCCCGCGGTCCGCCAGACCCTCGCGCTCGAAGACATCGAGCACGGCCAGCGCGGCGGCGCACGCCACCGGATTCCCACCATAGGTGCCGCCAAGGCCACCGGGCAGCGGCGCGTCCATGTAGGTATCGCGCCCCACGACAGCGGCTAGTGGCAGCCCACCCGCCAGCGACTTCGCCAGCAATATCAGATCCGGCTCGACGCCAAAATGCTCGATGGCGAACATCTTGCCGGTGCGCCCGAAGCCACTCTGCACCTCATCGATGATGAGCAGGATGCCGTGTTGCGTGCAGATGTCGCGTAGCTCAGGCAGGAAGTGCGCCGGGGGCACGATAAAGCCGCCCTCGCCCTGTACTGGCTCGACGATGATCGCCGCCACCTGATCGGCGGGGATGCGCGTCAGAAACGCCTGCTCCAGCGCATCGCGCCACTCGTGGCAGTCCG
Organism: uncultured Chloroflexia bacterium; assembly: GCA_963718915.1. Taxonomy (GTDB): domain Bacteria; phylum Chloroflexota; class Ktedonobacteria; order Ktedonobacterales; family JADMIN01; genus DAHUXT01. Next base: position 182,074 of record CAVRAI010000004.1, read on the forward strand.
CGCCGTCCGTTCCGCTGTGCTGCGGGCAGCGATAGACGTAGGGATACGGCAGTGTGTGGACATTGGGCGCGAATGGGCCGAAGTCCTGGCGATAGGGGCGCACCTTGCCAGTGAGCGCCAGCGCGAGATTGGTCCGCCCGTGGAAGCTGTTCTCGAAGGCGATGACGCCGGAGCGTCCCGTCGCCGCGCGCGCGATCTTGATGGCGTTCTCGACCGCCTCCGCGCCGCTATTGACCAGCAGCGTCTTCTTCGGGAACGTGCCTGGCGTGATCTCGGTGAGGCGGCGCGCCAGATCCACATAGACCGGCGGCGTCAGCACATGGGCGCAGGTGTGGGTATACAGTGCGGCCTGTTGCTGGATGGCGGCGACCACCTCGGGGTGGCTGTGGCCGACGTTCATGACGCCGATGCCGCCCGCGAAGTCGAGATAGGTGTTGCCGTCCACGTCGGTGACCCGCGCGCCGGAGCCGCTGGCCGGGTAGACGGGATGGTAGGCGAAGACGCCGCGCGGCAGATAGCGCTCGCGCTCGGCCTGTAGCTCCTGCGACCGCGGGCCGGGAATCGCGGTGGCCTGGCTGACGGCACGTTTTGCTGTATCATTGGCAACGCGCGCTGCTCGTGGTGGTTTGGTTGAGGTCTGCTGTGCCATCTGAGAATCCTCCTGCTCTGCGTCGGTACTTCTCGCACTATATGTCTGGCGCTCACTCGCCGTACACGGCCATCGCGACTAATTCTCCCCGCAACTCCTTGGCCACCCTGTCGAATGGGCGCGATTGCCAACCCGGTCGTCTGATGTTAGCATGGCAGCGTTGTTTCTTCTGAGACAAGGATATAGAGAGACATGCATTCAAAAGACCGCTATTGGCCTGTCGTTGCCGGGATATGGTTCGGGCTGACGCTGCTGTTTCTCGCGACGCTCCTGGGGATTATCGTCTCGTTCGATTTCTCGCTGCCAGAACTGATTCACGGAGTGGACTGGTTATCGCTAAATACCTATGCTCAGATTACGTTGTTTCTGGCGCTGCTGACGGCCATCTACCGTTTCGGCGTCCAATATGCCGTTCTGGCACGGCGGCGCGAACGTATCAGGAGACAGGCGCTCGCTGGCGATGAGGATGCGATGCCCGCAGCCAGCTCAACGAATGATTCATCCCCCGAAACAACGGCTGAGACTCTGCAACACGAGCCGCTCACTTTGCGATGGGCCAACGGCAACGTCGTCACCGCGTCGCAGGAAGGCTTGCACTGGCAGCGCCCGAAAAAGCGCGATGTGTTGCTGGCGTGGACTGAGGCGCGTTTGTTGGAAGTTTGGGAGGCGCAGGCTCTGACTCCGCGCAAAAAGGACGCAATCTTCGAGCATGGCTACTGCCTCTACGCGAGCGCCAATAAGTATGTCGAATGGACCGATGCCCCTGAAAGCCAGATAGCTGGCGAGCGCCTCTCCTGGGAGCAGAAGGAGCAGTTGCAAGAAGCGCTGCTGGCCAATGTCACCGCACACACGAGTTTGCTCCTGCGAGTCGTCCCGAAACGACACAGCGAGCAGGATCAACAGAGGCCAATGACCTTGCGCCAGAAGATATCGCTGGCTGGCCTTGGACTTGGCCTCTTCATCGCGTCCATCCCGCTTGGCGCGGGTATTCTGGCGCTGGTTGCGCCGCTAACACACTCGTTCGCGCTTAACCTCTACGCGGCGATAGTTTATGGTGGCATAGGACTGGTATTGGTTGGGGTGATCGTGAAGGGGCTTTTTGACCTCAATCATCCGCGCACGCCAGACCCAATCTCTCCCCCATACGTGGCGTTACCATACGTACCGAGTGCGGCGCTCGATGCGGGTGTGGCCATTCGATTTGGGGAGCGCCTGCGAGATCGTCTCATCTGGTTTTTGCTACTGGTGGCCAGTCTGGTGAGCAACGGATACCTTATATTCCGCGCCATACAGGATTTTTCAATCGGCGACCTGGGAACAGGCACGCTAGCCGATGCCCACAAGTTGGGTCTTGGACTGCTTATGATCTGTGCGTTCATCGGTTCCATGTTCGCTGGCGTGGCGGCGTTCAGCCGCCCGACAGTTGTGGTTGCTGACGCAGAAGGGCTTCACCAGGGTAAAGGCAAGAAGCGAGAATCCATCTCGTGGGCGGATGTCGCCATACTGTTTACAAAGGTGTCGAAGACGAACGAGTTGACATCACTCTCTGTGCTAGAGGAGCCACCACAGAGCAAAACGATTTCATGGCGCGCCGACGCTCGCTGGGTACGTCGCCCGGATGGCGTTTCACCCAACGATAACGCGGGCGCGCAGTTCGCGGCTCATCGTGGCGCAACGGGCGGAGGTACAGCCAACGACACGGTGGGAGTAGCGGCGTTTGAAGCGCTGTGCGTATACTTGCGTGGCGAGATCCGATGCCGCACCTGGATAACCCCCTATGCAAAATCATAACCGCGCACATAATGAGAACTAGCAGCGAACGGAGCGGATAGCATGGACTCACACTATGACGTCGTGATCGTAGGAGCGCGCGTGGCTGGCGCCAGCCTGGCCCTGCTCCTGGGACAACAGGGACACCGCGTTCTGCTGCTTGATCGCGACTCCTTTCCCAGCGACACCCTATCCACCCATTTTGTTGGAGGATTCGGCGTCGATGCGCTCCAGCGGCTGGGTGTGCTGGATGATGTACTGGCGGCGGGCTTTCGCCGCATCACCCGTACGCGCACCTGGATTGAAGACTGTCTCTTCGAAGGGCCAGGGGGACCAGAGGGCGCTTACGCGCTCGCGCCTCGGCGTGACGCCCTCGATTCGATTATCATTCGGCATGCGACCGAGCACGGCGGGGTCGAGTTCCGTGAGCGATTGCACGCGGAGGGGCTGATCGAGGAGGATGGGCGCGTCGTCGGCGTCGTCACCCAGACGGCGGATGGTGAGCGGCACGACGTGCGCGCGCGAGTTGTCGTCGGCGCAGATGGGAAGTATTCGAAGGTGGCTGACTGGGTCAAAGCGGAGCGCTACGACGCCGTGCCAGCGCAGCGACCGGCCTATTACGGCTACTATCACGCCGTCATCCCACTGACGGAGTCTGCCGTCGAGATATTCTTTGCAAACAATCAGATTGGCTTCGTCTTTCCTATGCGCACGGACGAGGACTGCCTGGCGCTCGAAATCCAGCCCGAGGAGTTCGAGATGTTTCGGGCCAATCCACGAGCCACGTTTGAAGAACACTTCCACGCATTGCCTGGCATGGCGGCTCGTATGGAGAACGCCAGCCTTGAAGGCAAACTGCTGGGTGTGCGCGGCATCGAAAACTACCTGCGCAAGCCCTACGGCCCCGGCTGGGCGCTCACAGGCGACGCTGGCTACCTGAAAGACCCTAGCACTGGCCAGGGTATCGGCGATGCGCTCATGCAGTCCATCATGCTGGCCGATGCGCTCGATACAGCTCTACAGGGAGCCGACTGGGACGCAACCCTTGGCGCGTTCCACCGCCAGCGCGACGAAGCCTTCATGCCGATCTATCGCTGGACGTTGCATGCGACCCAACTGCGTGATGTAGCGCCTGGATCCATCGCGTGGTTACGCGCGGCGCTCATCAGTCCCCACTACACGCGCCAGCTGATGTACTGGCTGCCGACGATACTTTCCGGTGGGCTTCCGCCGCACCTTCAGCCAATGATGAATGCGATGGGCCAAGCCTTCGACGCACGCCCGATAGCGGGGTCGGACGATCCCGCCGCAAACACATAAGGAGATGTCACATGCCAGAAATCACCGCGAACGGCCTGCGCTTCTATGTTGTGGACGAGGGGCAGGGTACGCCTGTCGTGCTGCTCCATGGATTCCCGGACACATCGCACCTGTGGCGTAACCAGATTGCCGCGCTGGTCGGCGCGGGCTACCGGGCCATCGCGCCTGATTTGCGCGGGCGTGGCAGAAGCGAACGCCCAGAGAGCGTCGAAAGCTATCGGCTGACCAATATCGTCGCCGATGTCGCGGCGATCATGGATGCGCTCGGTGTCGAGCGCGCGCACGTCATTGGGCACGATTGGGGCGCGGCCACCGCCTGGCTCTTCGCGACGCTGAAGCCGCAGCGGGTGGATCGACTGATTGTCGCCTCGGTCGGCCATCCCTCCACGCGCGGCAAGCCAAGTCTCGAAGAGCTACAAAAAGGGTGGTATCGCCTGCTCTTTCTCTTTCCAGGCATCGAGCCAGCCCTCCAGCAGGACAACTGGTATCTGATGCGCACGATGCTTCAGGGCGGCGGCGACCTGGAGCAGTATCTCGCGGACCTTGCCGAGCCGGGCGCGCTGACGGCGGCGCTCAACTGGTACCGCGCGAACATGGCGCCAGAGCGGCTCAACGCTCCGCCCGCGCAGCTTCCGCCGATTCAATCGCCGACGATGGGCGTCTTCAGCACGGGCGATCTCTATCTCACCGAGGACGCGATGGAGCGCTCCGCCGAGTTCGTGAAGGCGCCATGGCGGTACGAGCGTATCGAAGGGGTGAGCCACTGGATTCCCAGCGACGCGCCGGAGCAGTTCAACCGGCTGATGCTGGACTTCCTGAGGGCATAGCCAGCGTGGCGGATGGGACTGCCTCAAGAGGTCATCCGCTGCTTGCGGGAGAATCGGCGACTGTGCTATACTCCCCGGCGGAAGGGTGTCCGAGTGGTTTAAGGTGCCGCTCTCGAAAAGCGGTGAGCCCCAAAAGGGCTCCGTGGGTTCGAATCCCACCCCTTCCGCCTCGTGTGTCTGGAGGAGTCCCATAGAGGCCTAGTGGGCGCGACTGGAAATCGCGTGTGCCAAAAGCACCGTGGGTTCGAATCCCACCTCCTCCGCCATCCGTCTCGCCATCCACCTCCAGCGCGGTTGCCATCCTATCCAGTGATGCGCAGCCGCTCTCTTGTTTCCGCGTCTTATACCGCATTCTGAAAGGGAGCAAGCCCATGGACGATGCGCCTCGTGGTCGTGGCATTATCGCTGGCATGATGGTCTTCGCCGCCGTTCTCATCCTCGCCTACTGGCTCATCTGGTTCCTGGTTGACCGCGACCTGCTGGCCTCGCTGCACACTGACTATTACTACCGCTTCGAGAACGCTTTCCCGCTGGCCGACGCCTGGCTAGGGCTGCTGCTCATCCTGGCGACGGTGGGGCTGCTGCTGCGCCGACCGTGGGGACTGCTCACGGGGCTGCTCGCGGGCGGCGCGGGCATCTACCTCGGCTGTCTGGATGTGCTCTTCGACCTCGAAAACGGCGTCTATCATGTCTCGGCGGGCGGCGATGCCAGTGGGGCGATCATCGAGATCGTCATCAACGTGCTGACCTTCACCCTTGGCATCGTCGTGACCACCTATATCTGGCGGAATCGCAACTGGTATCTACAGCCTACCCGGTAACGACAATGGTTCCCTTCATGTAGGGATGGACGGTGCAGTGGTAGGTGTAGGTTCCAGGCTGGGTAAACGTGAAACTGAACGACCCTCCCGATGGGCTGATTATGCTGGATGCCAGGGTTGTGCCGCTGTCACTCGTCACCGTATGCGGCGCATCCGAGGCGTTCGACCACTCAACCTTGGTCCCTTTCGCGACGGTGAGCATGGCAGGTGCGAACCCGTACTTGTCGTTCGTTTCGGAAATCTTCACCTGGGCCGCGCTGGCATTGGACGCCGTTGTTCCGGCGGGCGCCGCGGTGGCTGTTGGCACTGATGTATCCGTGCTTGTTCCGCTGCTCGTGCTCGTGCTTGTGCCGCATCCCGCGAGGAGCAGGCTGCCAGCCAGCAGGATGCCGAACCACCATGGGATGCCGCGCGCCTTTGTGAGAGTCAGGTTGTTCATCGGTTTCCTTCTTTCGTCTATTCGGATCCTTCATCCCTCCGCACTTCTGGGCGCAAACCTGCCGACATGCTTCCAGTCACTCATCGGCAGGATGCCTTAGCGCCATCGAGTACTGCGGGGTAGTACGACGTGCTGTTACGTCGGCCAGCTATTGCCGCGTCAGGCCGTAGCCGCTCCGCCGCCACATGCCTCGCCTTACCTTTGGTAGTGCGGAGGCGGCCCGTATCTGCTGGCATTCTGTGTGGTATCCGCGCGGCGCGAAAGGCGTATAATTGCGGCAAGCGGTAGACGTCGTTTCAGCGGATAGGAGCGTTGCCGATGGATCTTGGGCTTTCAGGGCGTGTCGCGCTGGTGACGGCGGCCAGTCGCGGGCTGGGGCTGGCCAGCGCCAAAGCGCTCGCGGCGGATGGGGCGTCGTTGATCATCTGCGCGCGTGGTCCATTGCGGCTGGATGAGGCGGCGCGTGAGATTCGCTCGGCCACCAGTGGCGCGCGAGTCGAGACGATGACGCTCGATGTCTCCGCGCCCGATGCCGCGACGCAGCTGGTAGGGCAGGCGCGTGACAAGTTTGGGCGGCTGGATGTGCTGGTCAACAACGCGGGCGGCCCGCCACCAGGCAGCTTTGTCAGCGTGGGCGACTCCGACTGGGAGAAGGCTTTCCAGATCACGCTAATGAGTGTCGTCCGGTTGGTGCGCGAGGCGCTGCCACTGCTCCAGGCCAGCGGCCAGGGGCGCATCGTCAATCTGGTGAGCACCAGCGTCAAGCAGCCGATCGATGGCCTGATCCTCTCTAACGCGCTACGAGCGGCGGTGATTGGTATGGCCAAGACGCTCTCCAAGGAGATTGGCGGATCGGGGGTCACGATCAATAACGTGCTGCCAGGCATCATCCTGACGGACCGACAGCGCGAGCTGCGTGGCGCGGACGCCGCCCGGCGCGGTATCAGCTTCGAGCAGGCTATCGAGGAGGCGGGTCGTGGCGTGCCGTTGGGGCGTATCGGGCAGCCGGAAGAGGTCGGCGCGCTGGTCGCATTCCTGGCGTCGAAGCAGGCATCGTACATCACCGGTGCAAGCATCCAGGTGGATGGCGGCATGATCGCCGGGATCATGTAGCGCCAGTGTGCGCCGTAGTGTATACCACTCATGCGAATGGCCGGGTAGGTGGAGATGGGATTGCAATCCCTCAAATGGCTATACATAGCCTGCTTCACCTATTCCGGCTTTGTGCTTTCTGGCGGTGAGCCGTGGCATAACGCGTGACGCGGTGGTGCAGGAGCGCGCGCCGAAAGCGTCCTGAGTTGCAAGCCACCCGCAGGCTAAAGCCCTGCGGCTAATCTCGCTTTGAACGACCCCCCTCACCATCGACATGTGTACCGAACGAGCAGGATTAGCCGTGGGCTTCAGCCTACGGCGCGCTTCGACTCAGTTAAGCGTGGCTATTCGTCGCCACTGTGCGTATGCATGTCCAAACTGGCATCATAGCCGCGACGACAACCCGCCCCGTATCACACATGCGCCTCTTTGCTGTGCGCCTCTTTCTCCTTGTTGTGCGCGTCGATCACCTGCTGCTGGAGGTTGGCGGGCATCTCCTCGTAGCCGGATAGCTCCATCGTGAAGCTGCCGCGCCCCTGCGTCATCGAGCGCAGGTCGGTGGCGTAGTGCAGCATCTCCGCGAGCGGCGCCTGCGCTGTGATACGCTGCATGCCATCTTCGGCTGGCTCCATGCCCATGATGCGCCCGCGCTTGGTGTTCAGGTCGGAGCTGATGTCGCCCATGTTCGCGTCTGGGACGGTGATCGTGACGTTCATGATTGGCTCGAGCAGGGTTGGATTGGCTAGCGCTACCGCCTCTTTCATACCGAGATGCGCCGCCGTCTCAAACGCCTGCGACGACGAGTCTACCGGATGATACTTGCCATCCACCAGCGCCACCCGGATATGCACCATCGGATAGCCCGCGATGAAGCCCTGCCGCACTGATTCGGCGACACCCTTCTCGACGCCCGGCACATACTCCCTCGGCACCACGCCGCCGACAATCTTATTCTCGAAGATGTACTGCTGTTCACCATCGGTCAGCGGCTCGACCTCTAGCCAGACGTCGGCGAACTGGCCGTGGCCGCCGGTCTGCTTCTTGTGGCGTCCCTCGGCGCGCGCCTTCTTGCGAATCGCCTCGCGGTAAGGCACGCGGCGGTCGCGCTTGAGCACCTCAACGCCGTAGCGTCGCTGCATGCGCTCGGTGGCGATTTCCAGGTGTGACTCGCCCATGCCGGAGAGCAGCATCTCCGCCGTCTCCTGATCGCGGTCCACGTGCAGCGTCCGGTCTTCTTCGAGCATGCGTGTGAGCGCAGTGCCAAGCTTATCGAGGTCGCTCTGTGTCTTAGGGTGTACCGCAGCAGTGTAGACCGGCTTGGGGAAGTTGATCGGCGGCAGCGGCTCGGTATCTTTTGTGCCAAGCGTATCGCCCGTGTGTGTCTTGTTCAGCCGCACCACCGTCCCGATATCGCCGACCTGAACCTCGGTCATCGTCTCCTGCAATTTGCCGCGCAGGCAGAGGATCTGCCCCAGCCGCTCGTCGGTACTGGTGTTGACGTTATAGAGGTGACTGTCGGGCTTGATCGTGCCTTGATAGACGCGGAAGATCGAGTGGGTACCCTTCTGCGGATCGACAATCGTCTTGAAGACGAAGGCGACCGGCGCAGCGTTCGCATCCGCCGCCGCGCGATCCGCCGCCGATGGCAGATACTCGGTCATCGCGTCAAGCAGCGTCTGAATGCCAATGTTCTTCGCGGCGGAGCCTGCCAGCACCGGCACAACATCCCCGCTGGCGACGCCAGCTTTGATGGCGCGGCGCAGCTCCTCGTCGGACACCTCTTCGCCTTCGAGATACTTCGCCATCAGGTCGTCGTCGCTCTCAACCGCCGTCTCGACCAGTTGCTCGCGGTAATGTTGCACGGTGTCGGCCATCTCGCCTGGAATGTCGCCAGCGGTGGCTTTGTCGCCCGAGAAGCTGTATGCCTTGTTGGCGACGAGATCGATCACGCCCGAGAAGCCGGCCTGTTCCCCAATGGGGATGGTCAGTGGCACAATGCGCGTGCCAAAATGCGAGCGCAAGGATTCGAGCGCGCGGTCGTAACTGGTATTTTCACGGTCGAGCTTGTTGACGAAGACCATGCGTGGCAGGTCGTGCTTGTTGGCCTGACGCCAGAGAAGCTCAGTGCCGACCTCGACGCCTTTTTCGGCGGAAACCACCACCAGCGCCGCATCGGCCACCCGTAGCGCCGCCATTACCTCGCCCAGAAAGTCCGCGAATCCCGGCGTATCAAGCAGATTGATTTTCCCTCCCTGCCACTCGACGGGTACCACCGTGAGGTTGATGGACTGGTTGTGTTTGATCTCATCGGGGTCGTAGTCGGAGATGGAGGAGCCGTCGTCCACTCTGCCAATACGATTGACCGCGCCCGAATCATAGAGCGCGGCATCCATCAATGAGGTCTTTCCCGACCCACCATGTGCGATCACGGCGACGTTGCGAATCTGTTGCGCGCGATAGACGTTCATAAGGGTACTGTCCTCTCTTCGCTTGCGAACAGGATCGGCGAGATTGCTCCATTGCGCCCCGCCGATTCTCTCATCGAATGCAGGTCTGGAATGAAGCGGCGTCGCGCTAGCGAGTGACCCGCGCGTGCGGCTCCAGGCCTTGCGAAATCAAGACACCGGGCAGTGGGAACGATGTCGCTAGGGCAATGGCGCGCTCTTTCGTCTGCTGGATCGCGGTTGGGTCGCCGCGCTTCTCGATGGCGTCGGCGATCAGGCTTGCCACCTCGCGCATCTCGCCAGCGCCGAAGCCACGGGTCGTGACGGCGGGTGTGCCAAGACGCACGCCGCTGGTGCGCACGGGCGGCTCCGGATCGAACGGGATGCCGTTCTTGTTGACGGTGATGTGAACCGCCGCAAGCGCATCCTCGGCGTCTTTTCCGGTCACCTGGAACGGGCGCACGTCCACCAGCATCAGATGATTATCTGTGCCGCCCGACACCAGCCGCAGCCCGTGATCTTGAAGCGATGTGGCGAGCGCCTGGGCATTGTCGACCACCTGCTGCTGGTACACTGTGAAGGCTGGGTCAAGCGCCTCTTTAAAGGCGACCGCCTTTGCCGCGATGATGTGCATCAGCGGGCCGCCCTGCGTACCGGGGAAGACGGCCTTGTCGATCTTGGCGCCCCATTCGGCGGTCGAGAGGATCAGCGCGCCACGCGGGCCGCGCAGCGTCTTGTGCGTGGTTGTCGTGACCACATGGCAATGCGGGACCGGATTGGGGTAGAGGCCAGCCACCACCAGCCCCGCCACATGCGCGATATCGGCCATCAGCAGCGCGCCAACGCTATCGGCAATCTGGCGGAAGCGCGCGAAATCGAGCGTGCGTGAATAGGCGGAGAAGCCCGCGACGATCAGTTTGGGCTTGTGTTCCTGGGCCAGTCTCTCCAGCTCATCGTAGTCAATCGTCTCGGTCTCCGGGCTAACGCCGTAGGGCACGAAGTTGTAGAACTTGCCGGAGAAATTGACCTTTGCCCCATGCGTCAGGTGGCCGCCCTGCTTGAGATCCATGCCCAGCACGGTATCGCCAAGCTGTATTAGCGCGAGATACGCGGCGGCGTTGGCCTGCGCGCCGGAGTGCGGCTGAACGTTGGCGTGCTCCGCGCCGAAGAGTTGCTTGGCGCGCTCGATGGCCAGCCGTTCCGCCTCGTCCACTACCTCGCAGCCGCCATAATAGCGCTTTCCGGGCAGCCCCTCGGCGTATTTGTTCGTCATCACGCACGACATCGTCTCCGCGACGGCGGCGCTGACGTAGTTCTCGGAGGCAATCAACTCGATGCCACTGAACTGGCGTTGTTCTTCGCGACGGATCAAATCGGCAATGTCGGGATCGGTCGCTTCGAGGTCGTGCATATCCATGTCACAAGCTCCCGTTTCAGATCGCTCAGATGCCGGGCGTCCGCGGGGAAAACCGGCGGGCGGTGAGGGTGCGCGGTCAGCCGCGCTCGTGTGTGCTGTAGTATACCATTCCCGCCCACCGGAGAGGACATCAGTCTGGCACTGTGTTCAGTGTCGAGAAGAGGACGACGAAATAGAGGATATAGAGCGCGATAAACAGAAGGGTGAGGCCAATCGAAACAAAGCCGGTGACGATGCCAGCGATGGCGAATCCGCGCCCCTCAATCGTCCCTTGAGATTTCTTGACCTCGTTCAGGCCGATGAACCCGAAGATAATCGCCAGAATCGCCAGGACGCTCTGGAAGGTGGCAATCGAGACGGCGCCGCAAATCATGCTGACAAGCGCCCAGGTACCCAGGCGTGGGGCCGATGGCGCGAACATCCAGGGATAATAATAGCCTGGAGCGGCGTAGGGATACTGGTACGGTTCTGGGTATGCGGAGGGATTGGGGTATGACGCGGTCGCATCGGGAGCTGGACTCGAAGGTGAACTGGGAACTGCGCTGGGCGTCGATTCAGAAGCCATGAGGTTCTCCTGGTGAGGCGAATCGCGGACGCCACTCTCCCGTAAGATGGTCGGACGCCCGCGATGGCAGTTTGTCGCTCTCCCAGTTTACCCCTGCGGTCCAAACATTGACGCGCCAGCGCCTACGATGAATATCAGGGCGAAGAAGATGATCGCCAGCAACGCCAGACCAAGCGCGATATAGCCGAGGATCAGACCCGCCTGAGCGATGCCGCGCCCTTGCAACGCGCCATTCGAGCGGTCAATCTCGCGGAGCGCAAGATGCCCGAAGATGATGCCGAGGAGTGGGCCAAAGCCAAAGACGCCGATGTACCCCAGCAGGGAGCAGATCAGGCTGGCGATGGCATAGCCACTCGTGCCGGGCGCCATCGGTCCCTGGTAGTAGTTGGCCGATTGCTGACCATAGGGCTGATATGACGGCTGCTGATAGGTCTGATACGGCTGTTGATACGGCTGCTGTGGCGGATTGGGCGGCTGGCCCTGCCATCCATAGCCATCGGTTCGCCCCTCCGCTGGTGGTGGGTCGAATGGCGGTGGCGGCTGCGAATATGACGATGTTTCGGGGTCGTTGTATTGCACGGATTATCCCTCCCTCCGGCCTTCCCCACGAAGACGCGCAGGCACTGACTGAGCACGAGCATCCACACCCATTCTACGGATACAGACGCATCAAGTTGTTCTCGTTTGCCGATGTTGCCGTTGCTGCCACTGATTGCTCTGGTCTTCGCGCCTCGCTGTCGATTTCTATAGGAAGCATGGGACTCGGGTGGGTATTCAAGTGATGTTGCTCACAGAATGACGCGACAGAATAGCGAATATCTTGCATTTATTCATGCAACCGTGTATTCTTGGCTCGGTATTTCCCCGTGTCATCTCAGAGTTAATACTGAGATGGTTACAAGTCCTTTCTGCCCAGTGCGACGACGCGGGACGCGTCGAAGGCGCGCGACGGCGGATATGCCAATGCGCTGTGTGGCGCAGGTATCCCGAGGAGGCCCACGAACCATGTTCCAGGACAAGACCTTACAGTGTCGCGAGTGCGGGCAGGATTTTATCTTCACGGCAGGTGAGCAGGAGTTCTATCAGCAGAAAGGACTGCTCAACGAGCCGGGCCGCTGCCCAGATTGTCGGCAGCGTCGCAAACAGGCGATATCCGCCAGCCGGGGAAATGGTGGGCCTCGCGAAATGCATACTATCGTCTGCGCCGAGTGTGGCAAAGAAGATCAGGTGCCATTTTTGCCGCGCAATGATAAGCCCGTCTATTGCAGCGACTGCTTCGAGCGGGTGCGCATCCGGCACTAACGCCCACTAGCGCTGTGGCTCGCGGAACGGGAGAGCGCGCCGGTCTACGCGCAGGATGCGTGGTGGTGTGCGCCTCTCCTGTCGTGCGCGGCTGTGTTGTGGCTCTGCCTGTGGCAATACATGCGGCTGGTTCGCCGTGACTTTGCGGTGACTTTAGCCCTTCATGCTTGCCTGCCGTGCTACAATTTTGATTCATAAAACGTCTGTTAACCCAGGAGCTCAGACGGCGAACGTCGTCAGAGCGTGCCTGAGGTCGTCCCCTGCGCCTGCCAGCGGTCATGAGGATGTCACGATACTGCTGGTCGAGAGCGCGAGCGATATCGCTGCTGGGATATCGTACGGCGCACATAAGGAATATTGCTCGATGCGTTCATCCGTTCCTCTTCGGCCAGTTCGGCCAGACCGAGATCACACTGGCCTTACGAGGTCCCGTCGCGCGCTCTTTGCTCTCTTCACCGTCGCGCTTCTTGCCATTGCCAGTATGTCGCCTGTCGCCGCGAAAGATCGTCCGCCGGGTGGTGTCCTGACGAATCCGGTGGTGCGCTCCATCGACGTGTCGTCGCCCGCGGTTGTGCGCATTGCCACGCTCTACGGCGCCCATCTCACGCTCTCCGCCTGTGGGTTGACGGTGACTCTGCCAGCGTCCGGCGCCTATACCGTAGGCGGACTGGGATCAGGCGCCTTCGTGAGCGCGCATGGCGATATTCTCACCGCCGATCATGTGGTGGATATTGACCGGCAGAGTCTCGACGACGAGATATTTGGCGTCCGGCAGGTAGGCTCAGATGTGGCGTCATTTCTCAACGCGGCCTGCCGTCCAGGTGTGCCAGTGACTGCGGACGATGTTGCCAACGGCATTGTGCAGTTCAATGGTTTCCCCTACAGCACCAGCTACTCGAAGCCACGTGTGCTGGCCTGGCGCTCTGAAAGCTACCTCGGCGCCATCACTGGCGCTTCCTCGAGCGCGACAACCTCACTGCTGGACGGGCTGATGAAAGCCCCATATACAGAGGCGCAAGTTCTGAAAACCAGTTCCTTTGGCCAGGATGATCTCGCGCTCATTCATGTCGAACTGACGGATACCCCAAGCATTCAGCTCGATTCGTCGAGCCAGCTGGCCGTCGAAGATGCGCTGACGGTCATTGGGTTCCCCGGAAATGGCGATGTCAACGGCGACCCGACGAATCTTCTGACCCCTTCGGTCAACAACGTCAATGTCAGCGCGCTCAAACGCAACGACAACGGCTCGCAACTGATTCAGGTCGGTGGCAACGTGGAGCATGGTGATAGCGGCGGCCCGGCGCTGGATACCGCTGGACGCATCGTCGGCATCGTCAGCTTTGGTGGCTCAGATACGCAGGGTATTACCGCGTTTCTGCGTTCGAGTGATAACGCGCTGACGTTGCTGAATGCCCAGAGCATTGATACGAAACCCGGCATATTTCAGGGGCTTTGGCAACAGGCATTCGCGGACTATGCCGCCACCACGCCTGGTCACTGGCGTACCGCGGCGCGCGAGATGGATGCGCTGAGCGCGAAATACCCGGACTTTCACGGGCTTGATCCCTATCGCGCCTATGCTGATAACGCTGCTATTGGCGACGCGTCGTCGTCATCGTCGTTCTCGCTCTCTCAGTTGCCGCTGCCATTGCCCGTTATCGTGGCCATTGGTGTTGCTTTCGTCCTGCTTCTGCTCCTGCTCATCCTGCTTGCTCTACGCAGCCGTAGCCGCAGAATAAAGCGAGCGCAGACGGTTCCTGAACCACTTTCCGTCTGGTCCAGCACAGGATTGCCCCAGGGCTACCCAGGCGCTGCCGCCGCCTCGCCATACGCGCCAACAGCGTATAACAGTCCCGCGCAGTCTACTCGCCCGGCCAATGGACAGTCGCCATATCCACAACAGCCATATCCACAACAGCCATATCCACAACAGCCATATCCGCAACAGCCATATCCGCAGGGCGAGCGATCAGCGCAGCCGCAGCCGTACTCCGGCTACACGCCGTATGGCGCCGCGCCTCAGGGTAACCGATCACATCCAGTCTCAGGGCCAGCGTCGTCCGGCCCCAGCTCATATGACGGCCCGCGATCTGGATCGCGGCAGGATAGCCCCGCCAGCGCGCTCTGCGTCAATGGACACCCGATGCAGGCGAACGAGGTGCGGTGCGCTGTCTGTGGCGCCGAGCGCGATCAGTCGAGCACGTCGGCGCCGCAGGATATAAGCGTGCCGCCCTGGGCGCAGAATCGGTAAGGAAGCGGCTCTTGTGACTCCGCGCACTGCGTCACTACAATGTGCAGTGGTGTGCGGCTGAGTCACAGGGAGAGCGTCGATGAGATGGGCGAGGATGCTACAGCGGGCAGGGATAGCGGCGCTGCTTCTGGCGCTGGCTGTGTCTGCGCTGGCGGCGTGTGGTGAGGCAAGCAGCGCCCAACGTTCAGCGGTTCCTCCTGTGACGCCCACCGCCACGCCGTTGATGGTCTACGTTGCGATGGGCGCGTCGGATGCGGTTGGCGTAGGCGCCAGCGATCCCAATGCGACGGCGTATGTGCCACGGCTGATTGCGCGTCTGCCTGCCCGTGCCTTTGCGCTGAATCTGGGCGTCAGCGGCTATACTGTCAAGCAGGCGCTGGCCAACGAATTGCCCCAGGCGCTCGCGGCGCATCCAACCCTCGTGACGGTCTGGCTCGTGGGCAACGATTTCCGCCAATGCACGCCGCTGGCGGATTATCAGCGCGATCTCGATGCCCTGCTTGGCCAGCTACAGTCACAGACGCATGCTCAGGTGTTCGTCGCCAACACGCCTGACATGAGCCTGCTCCCAGCGATTCGCGATGGATCTCCCAACCTGGGCGCGTGCCTCCTTGGGCTGCAACCGGCGCAAATCCGCGCCGTCGTTGCCCAGTGGAATATGGTCATTGACGCCGTGGTGGCAAAGCATCATCAGGTGTTGGTAGACCTCTTCCATTCCGATCTGGCGGCGCACCCTGAGTATATCGCCAGCGATGGTTTCCATCCCTCAGACGGCGGCTATCGCGTGCTGGCCGACCTCTTTTGGGCGCAGATTACCGCGCACCACGCCGTTCCGGGCACATAGGATCGGCCAGCGTCACAGGCCGTAGGCGGTGAGTCTGCCATTTTCGTCGGGGATGTAGACGCGCCCATTGACGACAATCAGGCTCTCCCAGTGGATGCCGCCGATGCTACCACCAGCGCTGGCAGCGGCGCTAGACCAGAGGCGCTGTCCGGTATGCGGGTCAAGCGCGACGACAGCGCCATTCGTCGCCGCGAAGAGCACACCGCCCGCCAGCACGGGAGTCGTGAAATTCGTCCCGTTATGCCACACCGCATGCAGCGTTACCCGCCCGGCGCTGTCGCTCGTAACCTGATAGGTCGCCATGCCACAGGTTCCTGCGAGTGTGACCCAGACGGTGTCGCCCTCTTTCCAGCTCACCGGATGCGTGAAGAGCTGGCAGCCGGGCCAGTCGAGCAGCGCCAGCTCGCCGCCGAGATGGCCCGGCCCGCCCTGTCCGCTCATATTGTCGCGATTGATCAGCCGCAGCTTCTGGTCTTTGCCACCCTGAATCAACACGTGTGGCGTGTTGCTATTGGGGATATCTGGCAGGATGCCCGCCGTCGTGCTGCCCAGGTCGGCGTCGGTCTCGTTGAGTGTTTGCTGGTTCGTCGGGGTATAGCTGTCGAGCACATGCAGGCCATCGGCGCTGAGCTTGATGACGCTGTCACCCCAGTCGGTGCGTCCGTTGAAGTTGCCATTGCCCGTGGTGACATAGATATCGCCTGTGCCCGGCTCGATGACGGCTCCGCCGCGCGCCCAGATGCCCGACTGGTTGGATCCGCACTCGCCGTTACTCAGCACATGCGGCTTATCGGAGCAGAGGCTATTGAAGACCTGTACATTCGCGGTATCCAGGCTCACGCCGACGACATGCCCCTGATAGGGCGGCGCATCGCCGGGATAGCCAGCTGTGGTCACATAGACGCGGCCATTACCGATATTGAGCGGTGACGACTCCTTCTCCGTGTTCGGCATCGTCGTGATACGAATCGGCCAGCCGCCGCTGGTCACTTCCGCGCCCGTGACAGCGTTGAACTTACGCAGTGTGCCATCCAGCCCGTAGCTATAGACATAAGCGCGCGAGGGGTCAATCGCGGGCGACGAGGTGGTATAGCGCACACCCTTATTCTGGACGCTCCAGAGAATCTGCCCGTTGGCGGCGTTCACAGCGACGAGATGCCCGTCGCGTGTGGTGACGTAAAGGACATCCGCCGTTGAGCCATCGGCGAGCTTCAGCCCATGAAGGTAGACAGGTGACCCATCCGCGACGTCGGGTAGCGTGGCGCTCCAGAGGCGATGCAGCCCGCCGACGGTTTGCGGATTGAGCGCGGTTTCATGGGGATTGACGCTGCTACGCGCGCTGTCGAAGCCGAACACCGGCCAGTCAACGTTGCTGCCGACGTCGGCGGTTGGAGTGCTTGTGGATGGGGTAGACGTTTTCGTGGTTGGCGTCGAGGTGGAAGATGAGGCGCATCCTGCCAGCAACATCGTCAGGAGCGCGAGGGCGACTATTCCTGTGTGAAAGCGTCTCAACACCATTCTCCTCTCGCCACACAGTCGAGCCAGTCGGTCAGGCTCAAGCCCCGGTCGGCAATTGCGCCAGGTGCACAGCGCGCTCGAACTCTTGCAGGCGGCGCATCTGGCGGTGATTTGGCGCGGCCTGCCAGCGTTTGCGCTGTACCAGGTCGATGGCGTTGTGGGCGTTCATGCCTCCCGCCACTAGCGCCGCCGCCGTCAACAGGACGCTCCGACCCACACCATGCTCGCAGTGTACGAGCACTCGCTCGCCAGCCGCGATCTGCTGATTGATCCAGCGGGAGCCTTCCTGGAGTTGCGCGACTGTCAGGGGATGTGTATCAGGGGTGGGCAGATAGAGCAACTCGATGCCCTCGCGTCCCAGCGCCTCGGCGTCGTCTTTGTGTTCGGAGCGCGTATCCACCACACGGGTGATGCCAGTGCGCGCCAGTCGTGGGATATCGGCGGCGAGGATACGTCCGCCGACGGCGAGATGAGGAGTAATCCAGCTCATATTGAGCTGGTCGGGAAGTGGGATGCCTATGCGGATGGCAAAGGCGGCGCGGCGCGAATCCTCCGGGAATACGCGAACGGCGATTCGTGTCCAGAAACGGTACAGCAGGCGAATCGAGCCGGTGAGCAGCCAGCGCAAAAAGCCTTTACGCAGCATGCTTTTGCCGCTCAGCACTGGCGGTACCGCAGGCTCATCCGCCGCAGCATCGACCGGGGTCGTATCGTGCATTCGCGGGCCGTCCGCGTTGGTTGACATCGGTCATTCTCCCTGAGAAACGGGTAAAGGTGTTATCTTATCGCCGCTGTGTGAGGTGACGGGTTGTGTCTGAAGCTTCTCGACGCCATCGGTTCGCAGTACCCGTTCCAGTGCGATGATGGCGCATTCGATCTGGCTGTCGTCAGGCTCGCGGGTCGTCAGCCCCTGGAGCGCGAGACTTGGCGTCATCAGCCACCGCACGATGCGGAAGCGATAATAGGCAGCGCCCAGGCGTAGCAGTTCATAGGAAATCGCGGCGATAACCGGCACCAGCAGGATGCGCGAAAGAATGCGCCAGGCGATCGGGGGATTTCCCAACACCGCGAAGACGAGAATCGAGACAACCACGACGATCAACAAAAATCCGGTGCCGCAGCGAATGTGCACACGCGAGGCCGCCCGCACGTGCGCGACATCGAGCGGATTGCCCGCCTCCATCGCGTTGATCGATTTGTGCTCCGCGCCATGATAGCCAAAGACGCGCTGAATATCCGGCAGACGCCCAATCAGCCATAGATAGCCGATCAGCAGACCTAGCCGGATAGCGCCTTCCAGCACGAGGCCAGACCAGTCATTCGGCAGCCAGTGGCTGACGAGGCCAACCACACCGAGCGGCACCAGAAAGAAGAGCGCGAGCGCGAATGCCAGTGAGAAAATGAGCGTGACGATGAGCCGTGCGTCAGTGCCCTGGAGTGTGCCGTTTGTCTCGGCGACCGTACCGGGCGCGGCGGTGGGCAATGGTTTGCTATCGGTGTGGCTGCTCTTACCGTCTATGCTGGCGGTTTCATCCTCTGGCAGGGCGACCGACGACGCGAAGAGCATCATCCGCGTGCCAAGCACGAGCATATCCCAGAGCATCAGAACGCCGCGCACGAATGGCCATGTCGCCACCTTTGCCCCATAGACGCGCTTTGGAAGCATTTCCTCATGCAGCAGAATGCCGCCGGTTGGCTGGCGCACGGCCACCGCCGCCGAGCGCCGCCCGCGCATCATCACACCCTCGATGACGGCTTGCCCGCCATAATAAAACTTTGCCACGCGCTCTTCTCCCTGCCTGTCTCGCGTTATCTTGCTCTTTGTCTCGCTCTCAAGTAACCGCTTTCGCCGTCGTTGCATGCCCTGTGCGCTGAATTTCAAGGCGTCGGAGGGCTGATGCCTGGCCCACCCATTGTAACGCATCCACACGACTGTGCGCGTCCAATTTGGAGCGAGGGAGCCAGACGCGGAGACACAAAACAGGCGCGAACCAGATTGGCCCGCGCCTGACACGATGTATGGATCACCGAGGAATGTGGAGGACTATGCCTCTTCCTCGTTGAGATTGAAGCGCTTGCGGAAACGCTCGACGCGACCAGCGGTATCGAGAATGCGCTGCTGGCCCGTGTAGAATGGATGGCACTTCGAGCACACATCCACCTTGAGGACTGACTTCGTGCTGCCAACGGTAAATGTGTTACCACAGGCGCACGTCACCGTCGCCTCGATGTATTCGGGATGGATTCCGGCTTTCATGGGTTCTCCTGGGCGCTCGTCGCCCCACTGTTCGTCGCTGCTATTGTCAGGCCCCGATTGAGCCGGGCGCTTCAGCGGCTACCCCATATTGTATCACATCGCGCGGGCCTTCGCAAGCAGCCTGCGACCGCGCTCAGTTGGCCCAGAGGTAAAAGCTGGTATCCGATTCCAGGCGAGTAATAGTGTGGCTGCTAAGGTCAAAGGCGGATGGCGTCTGCGTGCCGCTAGTGATCAGAATCAGCGCCTGATTATCGCCCCGCCAGGCGAAAAATGCTCCATCTACAGTAATCACACTTCCGCCTACCCGCCAGAGGCCGAATCGCTGCGAGGCCGTTGAACCTGCCGCCTGGCCGATCCCCGACGCGATCAGATAGGCGCCATCGTGCGAGAACTCCGGCGAACTGAGATCTGGCGCCAGTGTGCTGCCGAATGGCTTGCTCGGATTCGTGCCATCGATACCAGCATAGATCAGCGGCGTATCCTTCACAATGTTGGTGTCGTTGGGGAAGGAAGTTGGCGCGGGGCTGTGATAAACCACGTGCGTGCCATCTGGCGAGACGTCCCACGGCGCGGTCCAGTTGCAGAAGATCGTGACCTGGCAACCGCCGTTGCCATACTCGCCCAGCGGGACCAGTTGTGTATCGGCGCCATTGTCGAGGCTGAGGCGATGCAGATGCGCCTGGCCCTCGCTCATCGTCTTCAGGCCAGCATAGAAAAGGTATCCCGGCGCAATGATCCTGGTCCCCGCGAACCAGGCAACCTTGCCCACTTGCGTCTCGGCGCCGCTCGCGACATCCACCTTGACGATGGTTGACGTTCCGAGGGGTGGGCCATTGGTATTGCTCGTCGTGACCGACTGGAGCGCGCCAAGAAAGGTATTGTCGTTCACCCAGCCGATGAAGAAACGGAAGATGTGGCCATCCGGTATCTGGTCAGAAATCGTGATGGGATAGTCGCCGATGTACTTCGTGGTGTGCGTCTGCCCACTGATCGGATCATACAGTATGACTGGGCAGTTATTGTTCTCGTCACAGGCCTTGACGGCGAGGTACCGATTGGTAGGAGACCAGCCGAGCGGGCTGCTGTAGCTCGCCGATACTGGAATCTTCTGTGGTGACGCGCAGCCAGTGACGACATATGCCTGGTAATCGCCTCGCACGTAGGCATAGGCGAGATTCGAGCCGGGCGGGTTGGCGCATACAAAGGCGCTTGCTCGTGGTGTGCTATCAGGCGTAGTGGTAGCTGTTGGATTGGTTGTCGCCGTTGGCCGAGGAGTTATGGTTGGAAAAGCCACGGGCGTGTTGGTGGCGCTGGGATTGGGATGCCCACTGCGTGACGAATAGACCGCCAGGAAGCCGACGACGACCAGCGTGGCGGCGACGACGGCGGCGATCACACCGAGCATACGCTGGCGCTGAGCGCGCTTCGGTGGTTGCGTGTTGGCCGGTGGGTGTGGCGCGCTGCCAATGACGGTTGTTTCCTCATCCAAGGAGACGCTGGGCAGGCCGAGTCGCAGGGGCGACTGTAGCAGGCTGTAAAAACGACGATACATCGTGAGAGCCTCCTGACACTCCTGGCAGGTCGCCAGATGCGCCTCGACGGCGGCGTGCTCGGCATCACTCACGCCGCCACTATGGTCGTCAGAGACGCGCCGCAGCCACTCATGCTGGGACGTGGAGAGCCTCATTGTGGGCCTCCTGTCTTCGGGCCGCGATGGTCTGGCGCCTCGTACTGGGCATGGAGCGCGCGGAAACGTTCTTTGGCGCGAAAGAGTATCTTGCGGACGTTGGCTTCGGAGAGGCCGAGTTGGGTGGCGATTTCGCGCACCTCGAATCCAGCGGTGGCCTGAAGTAGCAGGACCGAGCGCCAGCGTGGCGGAAGTTCGGCGAGCGTTTTCCAGACTGCGTCGCGCTCGGCCACGTCAGCTGCGACATCCTGAGCGGAGAACTCTGCCAATTCGGGGCGCTTCCACCGGTCTGAGCTACTCGCGCCTGGCGATGGCGCCGCCGCAGTGAGTGGCAGCCAGGTGAAGCGCTTGCGCCGTTGCAACGCCGTCAGGCCGGTGTTGGTGGCGATGCGATAGAGCCAGGCGCGTGGGTTCGCGATAGTGGTTGGGGAGTCAGCCACCGTGTAGGCGTTCAAGAATGTTTCCTGAACGAGGTCGGCGGCCCATTCGCGGTCACGGGTCATGCCGTAGAGGTAGTCGAGCAGTGGCAGCCGGTACTGAGAGAACCACTGCTCGAACTGTGCGTGGCGAGCGGAGGCCGACGCCAGGCCAGGCGTGGAGCCAGACATCTCACCGCCCTGACCCATAGCCAGCAAAGGCGCGAGTGGCGCGCGCCATCTCGCCAGCGGATGGCGTATCGATGTGAAGCGCGCGCGCAGCCAGTCTCCGCGGCCTACCAGCAGCCGAACCTGCGACATACGCCCTCCGCTCCAGCAGTACGCTGCGGCCCTCACGAATGTGCCGTCTGCCAGTTATGACTATCGAACGGCGCAAAAGAGGACAGTCGGAGGTGTGACGTGGCTCACACTTCAGGAGTAACACCACATGATGCAGGGTCAGGGAGGCTAACTGTTGCCGTGGCCGCCTGTGCCAGACACATCGGACGCGCCCTGCTGCGCCTGGACGCGCGCCAGCAACGCATCACGCGCCTCCCAGAGCGGCGGGAAGAGCAGGTCGCCCAGCGTGCGCGCCAGCATCTCCATCGGCGTTCCACCAGTGCCGGTGGCCTGGAGGCCGAGGTTGCGCTGCGCCAGCTTGAGGTGGGCTGCGCGGAAAACGTGGAATATCTCGTCGAAGTCGGTCAATTGCTCGGCGCAGTCGTAGAGGGCGGGGTGTGTCTGTGGAGTGGCATAGATGTCTACCAGCGTGGTCGCCTCGCGGCCCAGCGCTCCCTCGAAGGCGTCCCACAGGTCGGGGGCGGCGCGAAGAATCGCGCGGAAGCCGGGGGAATCAGCGCCGCTGCCATCGCCCAGGCCAGCGCGAATCACTAGGAAGTCGGCAGGCGAGACAAATTCAAGTTGGCGTAGCGCCTGCGTGACAACGCCCTGCGCCGAGACTGCCCGTCGTAGCGCCCGCGCCGCCTCGCCGTAGCCGCCGCTCCCTAACAGATCTGTGGCCAGGCGCAGCTGTTGCGCCGTCATCTTCCACCATAGCTCGAACGTTTGATGCACGATCTGGAAGGTCAACTCATCGGGATGAAGTCGCTCGTCCGCGGACTTCTGCAGGCCAAGCAATTCATCGGTGCGCAGGTAGCGCTCGTACGTCGTTTCTCTGCGCTGCCGGGATGTATGCGGAGTCTGGGTTGTGCTGCTCATGCGGGAATCGCCTCCATCGCCATTGATGCGGGTCTCTTCGAGATGCTCACCGGATATGGCCTCTCAAAGGAAGTGTAACACAGGGGATATGGCGGGGGGTGTGGAAAGCGCAAAAAATAACGCGGCAGCTTTGGGCTACCGCGTCGTGCGATGCATTGTGCAAGCGACAGGGATTAGTCGGCGACGGCTACCTCAGCCGGGGCGATCACCTGAGCATCAATCGCGATGGTGATCTTATCGCTGACCAGCCAGCCGCCGGATTCGAGGGCGACGTTCCACTCTAGCCCGAACTCTTTGCGGCTGAAGGAGGTCGTGGCGGTGAAGCCGTAGCGATCCTTGCCCTGCATATCCTTGACCTTGCCCTCGATGGTGACATCGAGTGTGACGGGCTTCGTGATCCCGCGAATCGTCAGGTCGCCCGTGACGCGCAGATGATCCGCGCCGAGCGGCTCAACGTTCGTGCTATGGAAAGTGGCGGTTGGATGCTGCTCGACATCGAAGAAATCGGCGGAGCGGAGGTGGTTGTCGCGGCCCTCGGCGCTGGTTGTCAGGCTGGCGAGGTCAATCGTGACGTCTACGCGGGAGTTCGCGGGATCTGTCTCGTCGAGGTGGGCGTCGCCGCTGAAGCGGGTGAAGTGGCCTTTGACATTGCTGACCATCATATGCCGGGCGGTAAACTCAATTGATGAATGGGCGGTATCAATATCCCATGCCATGGTGTGAAACCCTTTCGTACTCGTTTGTGCTGGCGATGCGCGCCTGCTGTTACGATCTGCTGTGCCAGACCGCATATGACTGCTAATGCCTGAAGATCGTGTCTGGCAATCCATTACTACCAATATGGAAGTAACTTCTGAAATGATAGTAACACACCCAGAAAAGATTGTCAAGTCCTAAACAGTTTATAGCTAAAGATTCATGGGTTCGCAACATCACCCAGGCATTCTCCTGGTTACTTGCGGGTGGATGAGCGGCGTGGGATGCCAGGGAAATGCGCGACGGCGCGGAAGACTCCGCCTCGTGTGACGACGAGCGTCGCAACACTCAGGATGCCGTAGAGGACCGAGATCGCCACCCGCTGATCGGGGAAGACAAACTGCACGGCGAAGAGTCCGAAGATCAGGCCCGCCCCCCAGAGTGAGAGGCGCAGGTCCAGCAAGAGTATGACCGCGAAGAGTGACTGCGCAGCGGTCAGCAGCACCTCCTCGCGTTGGCGGGTATCCAGCGGCATAGGGCTGAGCGCGCCAAGGCTGATGGCGTAGACAAGCGGCAGCATCGCCACCAGCAGCGTCCACTGGTTGATCTTTGAGGAGACGAGCGCGCCCATCGCGGCGGACGCAGCCCGGCGCCAGGCGAAGATCGAGACGATGACGAACTCAGGCGCCTCAGAGGCGAGCGGCGCGACCCACTGGACGAGGAAAAACTCGTCGATGTGCAACTGGTGGCCCGTCGCGACCAGTGCCTCGGCAAAGTGCTCCGCGATGAGCAACACCAGCGCGGCCGAATAGAGCGCCAGCCCGCCGGATAACGCACGCCGTCCGCGCGTACCGAGCGCGGCAATCGTCTGCGCGGGGCCGATCAGGTGCGGCTCCTCGGAGGGCAGCTTCGCCAGCCGCCAGAGGTAGACGAGGAACAGGGAGACGAGCACGACGAAATCAATCCATGAGAGCGTGCCCTTCACGGGGATGATGAAGGCGTAGACGGTGGCCGCCAGCAGCACGGCCAGCTCCAGCCCGTGCGACGGCTGAAGCTCGACGGCGGTGCGCCTGGTGCGGATGTAGTAGAGCAATACCACGAGTGGCCACGCAACGCCGATGAGGATGCGATTGGCGCCAGTCATGTTTGCCACGGCGAGGCTCGCCTGCGTCGGATCCTGGGCGGCCTTCCACGCGAAGGTGGCGTCCACGATATATTCGGGCAAGATCGCGATGAGCGCGAGCATCGCCAGCGCAAGGCCCTGCGAGACATCAAGCTGGAAGACCTCGGCGGCCCACGACAGCATGAAGGCGGCTCCGACAATCGTCACGCCGTAGATGATCGCTTCGGCGGCGGGCGAGACGTGATAGAGACCAAGCCGCAGCGTCAGCCCAGGCACGGTCGAGAGCGCGGCAATCGCGACGCCAAGCCATTTGCGCATGTTGACCATGTTCGCCTCTCCGCCTGGGTTCACTCGTGACACTCTGAGCCGTCAGTGTACAACAGCGCTCAAAGGGTCGAGGCGGGGTCGATGTCAATTGCCCAGCCATGCGGCAAATCCTCATGCGCCAGCGCGTGCAGCAGCGGGCGTAGCTCCGGCCCGCGGACGATCACCTGCCAGCGATAGGCGCCGCGCAGCCGCTCCAGAAACGCGGGCGCCGGGCCAACGATATCCGACTGGGGCAGCTCCAGTTCGCGTATCAGGGTTTCCAGGCGACCCGCCAGCGCCGTCGCCTCCACCTGGGCGGCGTAGCGGTCCCGGTGGGTGAAGGTGCATTTCATGAAGCGGCGGAAGGGTGGATAGCCGTAGCGCTGGCGGGCGGCTACCTCGGCGCTGACGAATCCGGCGTAGTCATGGCGGGCGGCGGACTGGATGCAGAAATGGTCGGTATTGAACGTTTGGATCAGCGCGCGCCCAGCCTGCGCGCCACGTCCAGCGCGGCCCGCCACCTGTGTCAGTAGTTGGAAAGTGCGCTCGGAAGCGCGAAAATCTGGTAGGAAGAGCGCGATATCGGCGGAGACAACCCCCACCAGCGTCACCGCCGGGAGATCCAGCCCTTTGGCGATCATCTGCGTGCCCACCAGCACGTCGGCGCGGCGTTCGGCGAAGGCGCGCAGCAGTTCCTCGTGCGCCTGGCGGGTCTTGGCGGTGTCACGATCCCAGCGCAAGACCCGGGCCGTCGGGAATCGACGCTTGACGGCGCTTTCGACGCGCTCGGTCCCTAGCCCGAAGAAACGGATGCTGGTGCTGTGGCAGATTGGGCAGACGTGTGGCACGCTCGCCTTGCGCCCGCAATAGTGGCAGATGAGGGCACGCTCACTGGCGTGCAGCGTCATCGAGATATCGCAGTGGGTACAGCGGACGACGTAGCCACACTCACGGCAGACGATCATGCTGGCCATGCCGCGCCGGTTGAGAAAGAGGATCGCCTGTTCGCCTCGTTCGAGCGTTTCGTGCAGCGCCGTCACCAGCGGATTGCTGAGAATGCTGGTGTTGCCCTCGCGTAGCTCGGCGCGCAGATCGATCAGTGTGACCGGTGGCAGCCCCATCGGCGGCGCGTCCGAATCCCCGGCGGGCGCGCGTTCGTTCAACTCCACCAGCGTATATTCGCCCGCCTGCGCTCGCCAGTAGGACTCGACTGAGGGCGTGGCGCTGCCCAGCACGACAGTTGCTCCGGCCAGCGCGCCCAGCCGGATGGCGACATCGCGTGCGTGGTACGTTGGGCGGCGATCCTGCTTGTAGGCGCCTTCGTGCTCCTCATCGATGACAATCAGGCCCAGGCGTTCTATCGGCGCGAAGAGGGCGGAACGCGAGCCAAGCACGACATCCACCTCGCCCGCATGGATGCGCCGCCACTCATCCAGCCGCTCGGCGTCGCTCAGACCGCTATGCAGCAGCGCGACCCTGTCGGGGAAACGCCCGGCATAACGCTCCATCGCCTGTGGCGTGAGGGCGATTTCGGGGACGAGCACGATGCCGCGCTCCCCGCGCGCCAGCGTTTCTGCCAGCGCCTGCAAATATATTTCGGTCTTGCCGCTGCCGGTAATGCCATGGAGCAGAAAGACGTGGCTAGCTTCCGGCGTACGTGGCGCGGTGATGGCGGCCAGCGCGCGCGCCTGCGCTGGTGTCAGTGGGAGCGGCGCTGTCTGAGCGATTTTGCGCCCGGCCAGCGGATCATGGCGGACTGTTACCTCGTCAATCTCGATCAGCCCAGCCTTCTGTAGCTCGCGGAGCGCGGTGATGGTGGCACGGGTCAGCCGTTGCAGATCTTCCAGCCGCCAGGGCGTTTCCAGGCCGGGCTGTGCGATGACTTCGAGAATAGCAAGCTGGCGCAACAGCCGTTCGCCTTCCCGCTCTTCGCCGCGTGAACGTCTCGCAATCGTTTTTTCGCGCTGAGTTGGTCGGCCAGTACGTTCATCCAGGGCAGAGCGTGCAGCCTGCCGCCATTCGGCAACTTGCGCCGATGTCCCGGCCAGCCGAACGCGCCGCTCACGCCGCTTCTCGCGTTGAGATGGTGGGATTTCCGTCGTCAGCGAGGCATAGCCTGATGCAACCAGCGCTGAGATGGCAGCGCGCGCCCGTTGTCCCCCCAGCGTCTCGCGTATCTGTGTCCGGTCGAGTCGCCCGCGCTCGTGAAGCAGCCCCAGCATCATGGCGGCGTCTGACGTCAGGTTCGGTGAGCCATTGGGCGATGGTTCGGTGGGCAGCAACACCTCACGCAGGCTGCTCAACAGTCCCGGCGGCAACATCAGGCGCGCGGCGTTGGCCAGTGGCGTGGCGTAGTAGTCGGCGATCCACTCGGCCAGCGCGTGGAGCCCCTCCGAGAGAACGGGTTCGGGCAACAGCAGGCGAATGATTGTGCGCAGATGCGCGTGATCCTGCCTGGGCGATTCCATGTCAGAGCCAGCCAGTTCATCGCTGGCGTCGAGCGCCCAGACGATCCCCGCGGTGGTACGTTCGCCAAACGGGATGGCGACTAGGTGGCCAACGGCGATGGTGGATGTCAGCGGGTCAGGAACGTGATAACTGTAGAGGCGTTCGGCTGCGAGTTGCCCTCGCACCGTTTGTGGCGCCAGAATCTCCGCCCGCATGCGCGCCGCACTCCCTCCCGCGTCACCCTGAAACTCAGCATCTCGCGTTATTATCTCACGCTGTTGTGCTATCGCGCGGGCGCGTTCAGTCGGCGACAAGGTCTACGGGATCGTCCGCTGGCAGTATGTATGCCGCGGGTTTCGTGGACGGCTCGGCAGGTTGTGGCGCGTGCCTTGTACGCAGTCTGGCAAGTATCGAGCGCGGACTGGCGGCCCTGATCGGGAAGAGAATCGCCGGGTGCGCGTACGCCAGTGTATCGGTGATCGAGCGCGGCGCTGCCCGGTAGCCCGCCCGCCAGGATGATAGCTCCGCACCGCAGATGACGAAGAGCGAGTATGCGTAGAAGAAGATGAGGACGACGAAGACGAATCCCGCCACTGTGCCGAAATGTTGCGGTTGCAGCACCTCGCGGGTGTAGACCGGGAAGATGAGGATATAACCCTGCGCCAACACAGCGCCGAGCAGCGCGCCCAGCCACGTATGGCGCATCGAGACGCCGCCAGGGGTGACGACACTGTAGAGTGTGAGCAAGAGCAGGAAGTTCAGCGCGAGGCTGGTAAACAGCGCAATGGCCGAAATCAGCGGTTCGTCTGCCAGACGCGAATGTGGGATTGGCGTAAGGCCAATGCCGACATTGACGACCGGCGTAAAGGTTGCTGAGAGGATCATTGTGGGCAATGCCGCCGCGAAGAGCAGCAACATCAGGAGGGCGACGCGATTCTGGTCGAGAAAGCGGCGCTGCTGGCGGCGGAAGATGACACAGAGACAGGTCTCGATGACGACGAAGAAGCGGGTACCATACCAGAGTGTTATCGGCAGTCCGAGCAGGACGAGGATAAACGGCGCGTGTTCGATGGTATCGGCAAATGAGGAGACCGCCGCGGCTGTCACACGGTCTGGCAGCAAACGCACGATGGCGGTTACGGCCTGCTGCTCGGTATGGTCACTGGTGATTCGCAGAAAGATGCTGATCAGCACCAGTTCGAGGCCGAGAACGGAGAATAGCCCCATGATGCAGGTGTATGCCAGCAACCGCGCCAGGTTCCAGCCCCAGTCCCGGTCGAATTTCTGCCAGATCGCTATGAGCACAGCGGTACCGAGCCTTTCGCCGCTGAGATGCTCTCAATCGGGGCGAATCCGTCATGTGAGTACTCATCGCGTTTCCCAGAGCATATGCCTCAACGTATTTTCTGTCGAGAGTTCGTCGCGTTTCTGTGAAAACTCTCAGAATGTCCCAAGGTACTGGGTAGCGAATGGGCGGTAAAATCGGAGCAAGCGCATGAGGATAATTCCACTGCCAGCGGAGGCAGAGGCGCTCCTGCCGCAGTTAGGTGTGGAGACCGCTGATGTCACGCGCGTCGAGGCGATGGCGGGCGGCCTCTCCGGCGGGCGAATTTTCCGGCTCTGGCTGCGGCATCCTGATGGCGACCACGAGCAGACACGTGTGCTGAAATATGCCGAGCCGCTGGAAGGCTGGCTGGGTGACGTATCGGGCGATACGCTGATTCGTGAGGCGCAGCTTGCCGCCTCAGGGCTGTTGGCCGACCTGCCGCACACTATCGCCACGCCGACGCTCTCCGTCGCGTTTCGCGGGCCGCGGGAGCATCCTGAAGGCGCGGCGCTGCTGATGCGCGACGAACAGCGCAATCTGCTGCATGATCCCTATTGGACGCCACCGGGGAGGATTCCATCTGCTGCCGTGGCAATGGTTGACCGACTGGCGCGGATGCACGCGCGCTTCTGGAAAAATCCCCACCTGGATGATCCCGCGCTGGGGCTAATGTCGCCGGAGCAAGCGCTGCTGGTGACGGGGCCACTGGGTGTGGCGGCGCGGTTGGCCGCTGGCGATACGCTGCCTTACCTGTCGGTCTCCGCCGAGAGCTGGCAGCTATTCTTTGAATTGGCGGGCGTGGCTGCAACCGAGCGCTTTCAGGCGATCATGAACGAGCCGGAGCGGATCACGCGCGCTATTAGCAGGCTGCCACGGACGCTGGTACACGGTGATGTTTGGGGACCAAATCTTGGCTGGCTTCCTGCGAACCATAGTGTTCGGAGAAGGCTTCTGCTACTCGATTGGGCGCTTGCGCTGGCTGGCCCCGCAACCTACGATCCGCTCTGGCTGTGCAGCACATGGCTGACAGTTGACCCGACGCGCGTGCTAGCGGTCTATCGTTCCAGGCTGGTTCGCGCGCTACAGATGCACGGACAATCGCTCGATGACGCGATCTGGCTGGCTCTCGCCGACGCGGGCTATCTGCGGACGGCGCTGACCTGTGGCGAGGCGATGGCGCGCACGGCGATTGCGGCTCCCGCTGGCGTGGCGCGACACATGGCGCTGGCGCGGCTCCGCTGGTGGATTGCGCGTGCGCTCCGTGCGGCGGATCGGCTGGAAGGAAGAGACGCGGGCGGTTAAAACCGCGCCTGAATGGCCTGCGGCCACAAAACCCGCCTGCGCGGGTTCTTACCAACCAGCGGCTTTCCTTCACGCCGCTAATGCGGTAGA
Organism: uncultured Chloroflexia bacterium; assembly: GCA_963718915.1. GTDB lineage: Bacteria > Chloroflexota > Ktedonobacteria > Ktedonobacterales > JADMIN01 > DAHUXT01. Next base: position 212,203 of record CAVRAI010000004.1, read on the forward strand.
CTATGCCTGCAAGCCACGATGCATAGACGCTGGAGGGCGATATGGCAACGCCGCAGATTTTCGTCAGTCATAGCCACACAGATAACGAGTATTGCCGTGTTTTCGTGGCCGCGCTTCGAGAACTGCTGAGCGATAGTGGCACGGTCTGGTACGACGAGCATAACCTAGGCTGGGGCGCGTTAAGGCAGGCCATTGACCGCGAACTGCAACAACGCCAGCACTTCATCGCGATTCTCAGCCCGGCGGCTGTCACTTCGGAGTGGGTGAATACCGAGATCGATGCGGCACTCTCACTGCTGCGCAAGGGGAGCATGCGGACAATCCAGTTTGTCACAGCCGTTCCCTGTGATGTGCCTCCTACACTGGAGCGTTATAAACGCATCGAGCAGGCTGGTGGGTTGCCTTATTCTCCGGCAGAGGCCGCGATACGCGCGTATCGCGTCATCACTGAGATTGCATCGAAGCACGTGCTTCAGTCCATGCCACCTCGCGACGCACCGCCGCTGCCCATCCTTCAGCAAACTTCCTCTGTCCTCACAAGTGCGGCTGGTCCCGCAATGCAACCTTCGGTGAATGCGCCGGTTCCCTTGCCATCCGCTCCTGCGGCCAGGACCGTCGCAATTTCCGATGTTCCTGTATATTCATCTGTTAAGAATCTGGCAAAAGGCTCGCTTCTTCGTATTGAGCTACTATTTAGCGCTATTATGGCGGCCATCATGCTCATCATTGCTAGTGTCTTTGTTTGGTATGGCCAAATACCTGGAGCAGTTCCGCTGGGGGTGTATGAAGCCATGTACGGCTGGCTACCTAATGGTGACGAAACTGGCGGCCCTCTCTTTAACCCCTTCAGTGCTCTTGGAGCATTTATTGTCCTGGCAGCACTCTCGTTCGTCGTCGGACGCACCGTCACAAAGCGATCTGGGAACGTCAGCGCAGGCCAGCAGGCAGGGTTTTACTTCGGCCTTATCAGCGGAGTCTTGTATACACTTATAGACCGCTTGGTACGTGCGATCACCGTCTTGTTCTACTCCAACAGTTGGAGTGATGCTACCATAGTTAATCAAAACGATCTTGTCGGAATCTTACTTCTGGCCATCCTGCTTGGCAGCATTACCGGGCTGGGCGTTGGCACATGGGGTAGCAAAGCCGTTCCGTTGTCTGGGCGATTAGGGTCTTATTCGAAGCAGTCTCCAGATATCATATACCCGTTGCGGATCGGACTTGTTGTCAGTGGTATCTTGAATTTTATCTTTACCGTACTGAGTCTCTCGTTTTATTTTCCCTTCCCCATGATCGTTATATTGTCTCTGTTAGGCTCCGGCTTCGCTGGATTTTATGCATACAGACGCCCTGGTGGAACCCGTGATGGCCGCCTTGCTGGTATGTGGACAGGAGCATACGTCGCATCGTGGCTTACCCTCTCAAGCTCTCGGGTGATCTTTGGCTATGGCGTCAGATACTCTGCATTTCCCGGCGTTTCACCAATTGTTAAATTGTGCATACTGGCGGTCCTCTTCTGTGTACTTGGGCTTGGCGCGGGCGCCCTTGGTAATCTGGCGAGGCGATGGTATATGGGCCAGCAAAGCACGAATGTTCCATTCCAGTGAGCGAGTGAAGAACGCTATGCCACAAGAGTTCAAGAAGTTCAAATCGCGAACCATGAGCAGTAGAGTCCCCTGGCATGGGAATGGATGGCGCGGTCCATTCATTCCCTGAGTAAAACCAGTGGTTTCTGTCCGATCCGCTGTAAGCAGGCTACTCCTGGGTGGGTGTATTGTAACGCGCTTCCCAGTCTTCCTGTCGTCCAAGAGGGGTCAGGTCGAGGAAGTTGTAATTTCCGAGGAGGATATCAACACCGCGTCCTGTCGTCGAGTATGAATGCAGGATCTGCTCGCCGTCGCGCAGGAACACACTCAGCCCAGGTTTCTCGCCGTTCTCGTCGGTGGCGTCGAAGTCATAGTTGAAGTCGCTGCCGTTCGAGGAGAACCACGGCACAGTCCAGTTCATACGGGCCTTGTATTCCTCAAGCTTCGCCAATGGCGCGCGCGAGACGAGAACCAGTGTGGTGTTGCTGTATGCAGACCGGACAGGCGGCTGGGAATGTTGTTCGTAAAGTTGGTGCAGCCCTCGCAGCCGTTCTCCCAACTCGGATCAAACATGAAATGGTAGACGATCAACTGACGACGGCCGTCAAAGAGATCGAGTAAGCTCGCCTTGCCGTCTGGGCCCTCGAAAATGTACTTCTTGTCCATCCTGACCATCGGCAATCTGCGGCGTTCAGCGTTGAGCCTGTCTCGCGCATGGGTAGCTTCCTTTTCTTTGAGAAGGAGTTCGTTGCGCGCGACAAGCCACTCGTCTCGTGAGACGATCCGTAGATGGTCCATCCTAATTCTCCTTTGGATTGATGAAACGGATAACTCTGATTCGCCATGCAGTCGCCTGGAGCGTTTGTGCAATGGGCACGTAACACAGCGTACCAACAGCGCTCAGAGGCTGGCTTCTTCTATCTTGCTGTTTTCGTCATCCGGGGCTTCCGCAGAGCAGCATGAACCAGAGGGTATGGCTGAGATTCGTCGAGGCATTCAAGTTCTGGCATGGATTCCCAGGTAAACAGAGTTCCTTCAGCCCAACATTGCCAGCGCGTGGCGAATCTCCTGCTGAACCGTCGCGTCTGTTTCGTCGTCTAGCGCCTGTTCCAGGGCGGCGCGCGCATCTGGTCCGCCGATGCAACCGAGCGCCCAGGCGGCGTGGCCGCGCACCAGCGGCTCCGTGTCGTGTAGGGCATCGCTAAGCGCTGGGATGGCGACCGGATCGCCGATGTTGCCGAGCGCCACGCAGACGTTGCGTAGCAGCCCGCGCCGCTTCGCTCGCTTCACCGGACTGTGCCGGAAGCGCTCGCGGAAGCCCTCGTCGTCCAGCCTGAGCAGCGGAATCAGCGCCGGACTAGAGCCAGTGATGGGCCGTGGCTGGAACATCGGGCGCTCTTCAGGCACGCCAAATTGTCCGCGCTGGCGCAGTCGCTTCTCCGCCACCAGATTCACCGGACAGACCTGCTGGCAGATGTCGCAGCCGAAGATGTGCGTGCCGATGAGCGGGCGTAGCTCCATCGGGATGCTGCCACGTAGCTCGATGGTGAGATACGAGATGCAGCGGCGATTGTCCAGCACGTACGGCGCGACGAAGGCATTGGTTGGGCAGGCGTGCAGGCAGACCTCGCACTGGCCGCAGTTGGCTGCTAGCGGCTCATCTGGCGCGAGTTGCAGGCTGGTGACGACCTCCGCCAGAAAGAGCCACGACCCCCAGCCTTTCGTCAGGATGTTGGTGTTCTTGCCATACCAGCCCAGCCCCGAGCGCTGCGCGATGGCGCGATCCACCATCCGCCCGGTATCCACGAAGACGATGGTCTTCTCGTGTTCTGGCGGCGCAAGTTCACGGATAAAAGCGGACAGCGTATCCAGCCGCGCGCGGATAGCCTCGTGGTAATCGTCACCCCAGGCGTAACAGGAGAGTCGTCCATGCGGATCGCTAGGCGTTGTCTCGTCGCGTGGCGCGTCGGTCAGGTAGAATGTTCCCAGTGCGATCACCGATTGCGCCGTGGGCAGCAGCGCGCGCGGATTGGCAGCGACCTCGGCGCGTTCGGAGGTGAACCAGTCGAGGCCGCCCATCAGCCCCTGGCCGATACGCTCTTTCAGCGCCGTCTCGGCGTCGGGCATCGGGTCGGCGGTGGTAAAGCGCACCAGATCGAAGCCCAGCGAGAGCGCATAGTCGCGGATACGTTCGGTCAATTCGCTCACTGCGGCGGCGGGATGAGCCATACAAGTGTCTCCATGTAAGGACAATTCCAGACAGTGCAGTATATGCCAAATGGGTAACGGCGTTGCATTGTCGCGGCTCACTCACTATACTGGCGGGCACGAGGACAGGATGATGGCGGCCAGGATGATATCAGAGTCGAATCGCCTGGGAGGGGAATGCACATGAGCGATGCCAAGAGCCGACCAGACTTGAGCGGCATCCTGGAGCAGCGCCGACGCGAACTCAGCGACCGCCCTGATGTCAGCGCGCGCATGCGCAAGCTCTCCGCCTCGAATTCGCGGAATCCCGTCCCTATTGCGCCGCGCAAGCGCCCCACGCTGTTGCGGCTGATTCTGGCAGGGGCAGCGGTCGTATTGCTGTTGGCGTGCGGCATCTCCGCAGCGGTCGCGGTCGCCAGCGGCGTCTGGTTCCACAATCAACTGAGTGATCCCAGTCAGACGGCGCTCGACTTCTACAGCGCGCTGCACCAGCAGGACTATGCGCGCGCCTACGGCTTCTTCTCCAGCGACGCAAAGGCGCACCTCTCGCAGAGCGCGTTCGCGGCGCAATTCAGCGCCTATGATTCGGTAAGTGGTATCGTGGAGTCGTACACCACCGAAGGCAGCGCCAACGTTCAGGGGTCGAATGCCGTGGTGACGGTGGATGTGGTGCGCCGGGGAAACACCTCACAGGCGCAGGTGCAGACGATTCATCTGGTCAATCAAAACGGAAGCTGGACGATTGACCGGATCGAGCTTGGGAAGACGATACCTGCCCCAAATTCCTCACAATAGCCCGGCGCGGCAGTAACCGAGGCACGGTGCAGCGGGAGGCTAGCACATGACGGATCGCATTCTTATCGTCTCTGGAGATATTACCCTCCTCGATGTCGATGCCATCGTCAACGCGGCCAATAGCTCGCTGCTTGGCGGCGGTGGCGTCGATGGCGCTATTCACCGCGCGGCTGGCCCGCAACTGGCGGAGGAATGCAGAACACTTGGCGGCTGTCATACAGGCGAGGCCAAGATCACGCGCGGTTACCGGCTGCCCGCGCGCCACGTGATTCACACGGTTGGCCCGGTCTGGCGTGGCGGCGACGATGATGAAGATGAGTTGCTGGCGAACTGCTACCGCAACAGTCTGGCGCTGGCGCGACAGCATAGCCTCCACACGATCGCGTTTCCCGCGATCAGCACGGGCGCCTTCGGTTTCCCTGGCAAGCGCGCCGCCCGTATCGCCGTCGCCGAAGTGATAAACGCTCTGGCAAACGCCGAACGGCCTGAGCAGGTGATATTCGTCTGCCACGACCCTGAGACACGCGACTATTATGAGACAGTCCTCCTCGACCTCATTCCTTGACTGTCGCCCCAAAGGATGAGGAAAACCATACGCAATTCCAGTTGATCTCCCAATTTTGGGAACGAGATCAGTTGGTGAATGTGAACGATTTGAGCATTGGCTCGAAGATACCCGTATCGTCCTGCGTGAACGACGTCGTGCGGCTCACCAGCACAATCACATAGGCGCGCCCCTGATGATGGCAGGCCAGAATGACCATGTGCAGCGTCACACCTTTATCGCTCACGTCATACTCGCGCCGCTGCCACTGCTCGCCGCCGATGGTCTGGGTTTTTGCCGCTAAGGTGCTTTCCGAGAAGGTGATGTTCTGCTGTTGCGCGGCGGCTACCTCGCCCTGAATGATATTGACATCGCTGAGCGCGCACGCCGCCTGAGCCTGTTCGATGCTCACCAGCGATGACGAGTTCGGCAGTGTGTAGACATCGATATAGTCGTAGCCGCTGGCCGCTTTCTGCTCTGGCTCGACGGTCCACGTTTCGGGATAGTTCACGCCGTAGCGCGAACGTGAGCTGGCAAACTGCTTGAGATGCGCCCCAGGTGTCGTCGGCGTGCCGTTTGTCGCCGGGCCGGACGCTGTACAGAGCGCCGATGACGTGGTCGCCCCTGATGGATTGAGTTTATTCAGCACTCGTGGCGCGAGCACGATGGCTCCCGCGACCACCGCTGTAACGAGTACCAGCAGCACCACAACGGTTGTCACGATGCGGCGCGAGGATGACTTGCCTTTGGCGGACTCTTCCGGTGAGCGAAAACCAGGAATCCTGACACTGCTGAGTGTCTCTCCCCAGCGCTGCTGAAGCGACCTCGCGCGTGAGCCGACCTGCTGATACCACGATGAGTCGTCATCCGTCGTCATCTGTCGGCCATAGTCCTGGCGTGACCCGCGCTGGCGCTGCGCGTCATACTCATCGCTATACCCACTACCCCCGTAGGTTCCGCTGCCGTAGCCATCGTCATAGGGCTGGTCGCGCGAGGTAGACGGGCGGTTGTAACGATTATCGGCGGAAGAGGGTTGCGAGCGGCGGGGCGCCCCGGCTCTTCATACCCTTCGTACCCGTCTGGCGGATAACCCTGGCCCTGACGCTGACCCTGACCATAATAGGCGCTCTCGTCGCGGCGACCGCGCGACGGGTCGGTTGGAGGGCGGCGAGACCGGCCATCTCCCATATCAGGCGGCGGCATCTGCTGCTGTCGGTCATCCCTTGACGGATATCTGCTGCGGGAGTCTGGCCCGCGCTGTGGGCCGGGGCGCAGATTGCGGGGCGCGCGCGGATCGTTGAACGGATCATCCAGCGGATTGGGCTGCTGCGCGCCATACTCGCTGCTGGCATAGTCATCGTCGTAGCCATCCGGCTCCTGGCGCCCGCGCGATCTGCTGCGCTGATCTCGGCGCAGGTCTGTGCGCGATTCATCCCAGGTGTCGTCCGCACGACCGCGAGAGTTTCGTCGCTCGCCACGCTGGTCTTCCGAACCATAGGCGGGGCCATAGCGAGATGCGTCATCGGGTGCGTAGCCAGGGTCATAGCCACTGTCGTCGCGCTCATCGTAATCCCAGCCATCGTCGTGCGACCCCTGCGGCGCATTGCGCGATGAAGGGTAACGCTGTTGAGAAGAACGGGGAGACCGACCTGCTGGTGGCGTAGTCAGCCGGGCGCCACAGTGGCTACAGGTGCGTTCCCCCGGCCTGACTTCCGTGCCACACTGCCAGCACTGCATACCTCATCCCCTCCGCAAGCTTTATGTACAATGCGATCCATGCCGAATAATCCACTGGCGGCAGTATGTCACGCGCCGTGTCCCGTCGTGACAGCGCCTCAGTATAGCATACCAATCTCGCTGCCTAAGCGCCCGCCAGCCAGGTGGGTACAGCGCTGCGCCACGAGATGTATCACGAGCGTGTCGCCTGATTGCTCGTTTGGCATGATGCCGTCTGCAAAGCTATGACGTGCCAACCCATCAAAGATATCTTCAACTGGCCAGAGTGTATAGGACGAAATTCACATTTGTCTCCCATCTTCGGTGAAAACACCTGTGCTATCTCGTCACTCAGATTGTGTCAGGGTGTGTCAGGCGTGGCCAAGGATGCGGTGAGTCCGGGCGCGTTGTTTGCCCGGATGGGCTATGGTATAATCGAAGATGGCGCGGTACGATCCTCACTGGTTGGCCACGTCACCGTAATTGCCCGGATTCCTGACAACCGTGCGGGCAATGTACCTGCTGCGTCTCAATTGCATCAGTCGCATGAGTGGCACGGTACTCCACAATACTTCAGGAGGTACGTGTGGTTCCGACAGGATATCTCTTCGCCGCCCTTTTCTTTCTCGGTGGATGCGCGTTTGTCATGGGCGGACTGGTTACCTTCGATATCGTCAACCGATTGCTGACGAAGCGACCCCATCGCGAGCCGAGCAAGTGGGATACGTACGAGTCTGGTGAGACGCCGATTGGCTCGGCGTGGGTTCAGTTTCCCCTTGCCTTCTATATCTTTGCCATGCTCTTTGTCGCGTTCGATGTCGATATCGTGTTCATCCTCGCCTGGGCGGTGATCTTTCAGCAGTTGTCCTGGTTCGGATTTGTGGAGATCGCCTTCTTTATCGCCGTGCTGGCGCTGGGTCTGGTCTACGCCTGGCGGAAAGGGGTTATCCGTTGGATATAGCGCCTCGGGCAGCGGGAGCCACCAGCGCGCCGTCGCTGCTTGCCTATGACCGCGACCATATCAATGAACTGCTCAACGCGCTCGCTCAACTCGACGAGCAAGTCGGCCAACCGGTTCCCAAGCGTCGTCTGAATGATGGCATCGTGGGGATCGAGATCGCGCCGGAGTTGGTGGTTGAAACGGGTCGCTTTCTGCATGATGTTTTGGCCTTCGAGATGCTCACCTCTATCGCTGGTGTGGACATGATCGAACATCTGGAGTCCATCTATGCGTTCCGCTCGATCAGCCGAAACTGGCTGGTGCAGATGCGCGTGAAAACGCCATCCAACGACCCGCAGATTCAATCGCTCGTCAGCGTCTATTCATCCGCGAACTGGCTTGAGCGCGAGACCTACGACCTGTATGGTATTCGCTTTGTTGGGCATCCTGACCTGCGGCGCATGCTGCTCGAAGACGACTTCGAGGGGCATCCCCTTCTCAAGAGCTTCATGACGACACCCGCAGTGGTGCATGATCGCGCGACGACGCAGGTTGATGCGATTCGGGCGGTCTCTGGCGAGCAACAGCGCAAGCAGGAGCGCGTTGTCCTCAAGCGGCTGGGCCAGGGGCAGCAGGAGCGCATTCACCCTGGCATGACAACGTTCGGCAATGAGGCGGTCTTCCTCGAAACGGGCCAGGGTGTAGGCTCCGATGCAAATGCGATGCACGGCTACACCATTGACGAACAATACCTCGATCCCGCAGCGAAGCCCCAGGAGGAATAAGACATGGCCACCGATACTCATGCGGATCCGGCTGGCTTCTTTGAAGACGCTAGCGGGCTGCGTAGCGAGGAAATGATCCTCAATATGGGGCCGCAGCACCCCTCGACAAGCGGCGTGTTGCGTCTCGTGCTGACGCTGGATGGCGAGACGGTCATTCAGTGTACGCCGGTCATCGGCTATCTGCATCGTGGGATGGAGAAGATTTTCGAGAACCGTCCCTACATCCACGGCGCGCGCTACATCGACAATGCCGACTATCTCAACCCGATGATTAATGAGACGGCTTACGTCGGCGCCATCGAAGCGATTATGGGCATCGAGCCGCCGCGGCGCGCTCAGTACATCCGTCTGCTCGTCAGCGAGATGGCCCGTATCGCCAGCCATCTGGTCGCGATAGGCACGTATGGTCTGGACCTGGGCGCGTTTACGCCAATTCTCTGGTGCTTCCGCGACCGTGAAGGCATCATGGACATGTTCGAGTCGCTCAGCGGCCACCGCTTTACCCATAACTACATGCGGCCCGGCGGCGTGGTGCATGACTTCCCTCGCGGCTGGATGCAGCAGTGTGAGGCCTGGCTGGATCGCTTCGAGAAGGTCAGCATCCCTGAATTGCATGAACTGCTGACCGGGAACGAAATCTTTGACGCGCGCACCCAGGGCGTCGGCTATATCGACCCACAGCAGGCAGTCTCATACGGGGTGACTGGTCCCAATCTGCGCGCCTCCGGTGTCGTCTTCGATCTGCGCGTTGCTCGGCCATACGGGGCGTACCGTGAAATTGCCGTTCGACCTCAGGTGCGACAGGAAGGCGACTGCTTCGCTCGGTACGCCGTGCGCATGCAGGAGATGGCCGAGAGCGTGCGCTTGTGTCGGATCGCGTTGGAAAAGATGCCCGGTGGCTCGATCTCGCAGCGCGTGCCACTGGCGCTCCGCCCCCCGCGTGGCGAGGCGTACTATGCCGTCGAGACGGGCCGTGGTGAGTTGGGCATCTACATGATTAGCGATGGCTCGGAATATCCGTGGCGCGCCAAGATTCGGTCGCCTTCATTCCTGAACCTGCAAATTTTGCCAGAGCTGCTGCGTGGCAACAAGATTGGCGACGTCATCGCCATTCTGGGCAGCATTGATATTGATCTCGGCGACGTGGATCGCTAATACGGCTGATACGGAGGGCGTATGAACGACGTCGTACAGAACATCATCCACTTCGTCGTCACTTTTATCTTCTCGCTCATCTTCCTGATGGCGGCGGCGACGATCATGGTCTACTGGGAACGCAAACTCATGGCGTTCATGCAGGATCGTGTCGGGCCTCTCCATTACGGGCCTCAGGGCACGCTCCAGACCATCTTTGACGTCATAAAGCTCATGTTCAAAGAGGACGTCAGGCCTGGCAAGACAGACTTCGTCGTCTTTCGTCTTGCGCCAATGATCTTCTTTGCTCCGGTGATTACCGCGTTTGTGGTGCTGCCGTTCTCGCCCTATCTGACGGCTGGCGCGCTGGCTACTGGCATCATCTACTATGTCGCGCTCAGCTCGATTGACGTGATCGGCGTGTTCATGGCGGGCTGGGGCTCGAATAACAAGTATGCGCTGATCGGTGGTCTGAGGTCGGCGGCGCAGATGATCTCATATGAGCTTCCGCTGGTGCTCTCCATCGTCCCGGTGGTGATGCTGACGAGCGTTCTTACGCCAGCGTGCAGCGGTTCCTTGCCGGACCTCAACGTCTGTGGCGTTGGCTCGATCTCCTTCACGCAGGTTATCGCGTCGCAGATGCGGCCCGAAGCCCCCTGGCTCTGGTTCATCCTGCTTCAGCCGCTTGGGCTGCTCATCTATTATACCTGCGGGCTGGCCGAGACCAATCGTTCGCCATTCGATCTGCCCGAGGCTGAATCCGAACTGGTCGCAGGCTATCTCACGGAATATAGCGGCCTGCGCTGGGCGATGTTCTTCCTGGGTGAGTATGGCAATATGGCTATCGTTTCGGCGGTGGCGACCGCGCTCTTCCTTGGCGGATGGTCGGGTCCGGGCGCGGCTATTGGCTTCTGGACTGGCCTGTTTGGAAGCTTCTGGGGGCAGGTGGTCTTCAATATCATCTGTGTCTTCTGGTTCGTCTTCAAAATGGGCGCGCTGCTGACGCTCTTTGTCTGGATTCGCGCGACGCTGCCACGCCTACGCGCCGACCAGTTGATGCGGTTCGCGTGGCTCTTCCTGATCCCACTGACGCTTTTCAATATCCTGCTGACAGGCGCGTTGCTGCTGCTGCCGGTGGGTGATGTCGCGCGGATTGCTATCTCGGCAGTCGCGAACTGGCTGCTGATGTTTATCTTCATCTTCACCTTCCGCCGCGTGACTGGTGTGAACCCGCTCGGGCGACTTCCCATCTGGCTGCGTGGGCGCACTCCCACGGCACATACCAATCGCCCGGCGACTGCGGAGGCAAAGGCGAAGGGCGTGCTGGCCGAGACGCATCGCTAACTGTGCGTGCTGACTGTGCATGCTGACTGTGCGTGCTAGGTGGCTGGTTGATTGCCAGCCAGACGGATATGGCATATACTGAATAGCGTGTTTGCAACTGGCGATGACCAGGAGGAGTAGGCGGGAACGCGCCACAAGAGACGGGAAGCCACTGGCTGAGAGCTTCCCCTGGCAGTGCGCCCGCGCGAAGTGACCTGCGAGCTAGTGCGGTGAACGATTCTCAGAGAATCCTAGCCGCATATGGGATGCGCCCATTATCGCGCGATTGAGGCGAGCGTGCCGCTACAAGGTTATCGGCGGTAGTTCGCGAACAAGGGTGGTACCACGAGTCTTCTCGTCCTTTCAGGGAGAAGGCTCGTTTTGTTTTTCCGCGGTATGTACGGCGGACGGAGGAAAGGGCTGGAATATGACAGTGGACAAAACGGAGTCGCGGAGACTCGATCAGATTCCGAAAGCGTATGAGCCACAGGCGGTCGAGCAGCGGCTCTATCGCTGGTGGGAAGAGAATGGCTACTTCAAGCCACGCGAGAACAAGGCCGAACCCTGGCGCAGGCCGTTCGTCATCAGCATGCCGCCGCCCAACGTGACCGGCGCGTTGCATCTTGGCCATGCCATCACCGCGACGCTCGAAGACATCATGATCCGCTACCACCGCATGCTCGGCGACCCGACACTCTGGGTGCCCGGCGAGGATCATGCGGGCATCGCCACCCAGGCCGTCGTCGAGCGACAGGTCGCGCGAGAAGGCTCCGACCGTCATACGCTGGGCCGCGAGCGCTTTGTCGAGCGTGTCTGGGAGTGGGTGGGCCAGTACAAGCACCGTATTCAAGACCAGCATCGCCGCCTGGGCGCGTCGTGCGACTGGGAGCGCGAGCGCTTCACACTGGATGAGGGGTTGAGCCGCGCCGTCCGCGAGGTCTTCGTCCGCCTCCATGAAGAAGGACTGATCTATCGCGGCGAGCGTATCATCAACTGGTGTCCCAAAGATACCAGCACCATCTCTGACCTGGAAGTAGATGTTGAGAAGACTCCCGGCGCGCTCTACTACGTCCGCTATCCGCTGGAGCCGCTGCCCGGCGAAGACGAGACGCGCTATATCACCGTCGCCACAACACGCCCCGAGACGATCCTCGGCGATACCGGCGTCGCGGTGAATCCCGATGACGAGCGCTACCGCGACCTTGTGGGCCGATTCGCCATCCTGCCCATTATGAACCGTCGCATCCCCATCGTCGCTGACGCCGCTGTGGATAAAGACTTCGGGACGGGCGCGGTCAAAATGACCCCGGCGCACGACCCAACCGACTTCGAGATCGGCAACCGGCATGGGTTGGAGCGGATTCAGGTCATCGGCTTCGACGCGAAGATGACCGATGCCGCGGGCGAGTTCGCCGGGATGGATCGCTTTGAGGCGCGCGAGGGCGTTGTCGAGGCGCTGCGCAAGTTGAAGCTGCTTGACCGGGCGGAGCCATACGAGATTCCGCTGGGTCACTGTTCGCGCTGTGGCACGGTCATCGAGCCGCTAATTTCAATGCAGTGGTGGGTGAAGATGACGCCGCTGGCGACGGGCGCCCTCGGTGCGCTCAAATACGGGCAACTGCGCATCGTGCCCGAACGCTTCAACAAGACCTACACCGACTGGCTGGAGAATATCCGCGACTGGAATATCTCGCGACAGCTCTGGTGGGGCCACCGCATCCCCGCGTGGTATTGTCAGGACTGTGGCGAGATCATCGTCGCGCGCGAGGCTCCTACCGCCTGTCCAAACTGTGGCGGCGCGCGACTGGAACAGGATCCCGACGTGCTGGATACCTGGTTTAGCTCGTGGCTCTGGCCGTTCAGCACGCTCGGCTGGCCAGATGATACGCCTGATCTGCGCACGTACTACCCCACCAGCGTCCTCGAAACCGGCTACGACATCCTCTTCTTCTGGGTGGCGCGTATGGTCATGTCGGGCATCCACTTCCTCGGTGTCGTGCCGTTCCACACGATCTATCTACACGGCCTCGTCCGTGACGAGCAGGGTCGCAAGATGAGCAAGTCGCTCGGCAACGTCATCGACCCCATCGAGGTGATGGACGAGTATGGCACCGACGCCCTACGTTTCACGCTCGCCACCAGCAGCACGCCCGGCAACGACATGAAATTGTCGCAGGCGCGTATCGTCGGCAACCGCAACTTCGCCAATAAAATCTGGAATGCCGCGCGCTTTGTCATCGGACAGACCGAGGCGCAGGGCGGCGGCATCCCGGCGCTGGAGGCGGTGCAGCCAAAATCGCTGGCTGACCGCTGGATCGTCAGCCGGGCGCAACGCCTGACCGCCGAAGTCACGCGGCTGATGGAGGAATATCAGTTTGGCGAGGCGGGCCGCCAAATCTACGACTTCATCTGGTCGGAGTACTGCGACTGGTACCTGGAAATCGCCAAGATTCAGCTACGCGATGAGGCGCAGGCCCAGCGGACGGCGCTGATTCTGCGGGCGGCGCTGGATCGCGCGTTGCGGCTGCTCCATCCGTTCATGCCGTTCGTCACCGAGGAGGTCTGGCAGCATCTCTATGCGGATATTCCCGACGATGAGCGCCCCGCGTCCGCGCTGATTGTGGCGCCATGGCCAGCGATGAGTGTCTCCGCCACGCGCCAGCAGGACAACCGGGCTGAGGCTGATATGGCGCTCATCCAGGAGATAGTCATTGCCATCCGCAACGCCCGTAACGAGGCGGAGGTCGAGGCGAAGCGACATATCAAGGTGATTCTGGTAGGAGGCGACAAAACGGCACTGCTGCGCCAGCAGGCGGCGCTGATCGAGCAACTGGCCCGCACTGAGCCGCCGCGCATCGAGCGGCGACTCGCGACCAAGCCAGAGCAGGCGATGGCGCTGGTGGCAGGCGGTGTCGAAATCTATCTGCCGCTGGCGGGGCTGCTTGATCTCGCGAAAGAGGCCGAGCGGCTGGATGGAGAGATCGTAAAGGCAGAGGCAGCCGTCGAGCGCTCGCAGAAGGTGCTTGAGAATCCCAACTTCGTCGCGCGGGCAAAGCCTGAAATTGTCCAGCGCGAGCGCGATGCGCTGGCCATGGCCGAGGAGACGCTGGCCCGGCTTCGCGCGCGCCGCCGCGAGCTGGTGTAAGCGGGCGAACTGGGAGAGATGGGCTAGCGTCTCAGCGACAGGTTGTACGATAGCCCATCATCAGGATGGTTCAGGATGGCATGGACAGTCGTGGCAGCGAGGAGTCGGAGGCCGATGGATCGAAAGGCACCCAGGCGGCGTTTGACGTGGTTTGGGAAGTCGCGTCCCGGTACCGTTGGCGGGTTCTGGCGGCGTACGCCACAGAGCGGCAACGAGCCTGATACCTTGATGGCTTCGCCGACGCGCGAGCAGGCAGAGTCGCAAGCTAAGGTATCACGATGGCCAACGCTGCCGAGATGGCCATCGCTGCCGAAATGGTCTCCACTACCAGGAGGAGCAATGGGATCAGTTGATGATGAGTCGCTTGCCACGTCGAACGAGACCCATCAGACCGACCCTCAGTTGGCCCCACCATGGGAGCAGCCTGCTTCCGATACGTCGGACGCTCAGCGTGTTCCGCCGTTTACTCCCTGGCGATTCTGGTTGGCTTCTCGCAGTCAGCAGGTAGGCCTGGCGGCGATTGTGGGCATTCTCATACTCGCGGCTCTGCTTGGCAGGATTCTACTTGGCGACATTTTCCCCTCAGACACGCCTGATACCGGCACGATAACGCCGACCACCGGGCGCGTAGCGCATGTCGTGGCGCCATCCACAGTGGCTGCCCCGACGCCAGTTCCTACGTCAGTTCCATCCCCCACAGTAGCGCCTGTGCGCAACACCCCCGCGCCGGCGTTCTCCATTGCATTCACCTGCGCCAGCGGGGTCATCTTCGGGCGAGGGATGGTATGCATACACACACGTCCTGACGCTGCGGTGAGCCTGTCCGTGCGCTATTGTGATGGCAGTTACGCTGGAGGGAAAGACCTGCGCGGCAATGCACACGCAGATGGCAGCGGCAACTATACCTGGCGGTGGATTGTCATCACCTCGTGCGCCGGAAAAGCCACCGCGACGGTGACGGCCAAATCCTCCGGGCAAACTGTCACGAAGAGCACGACATTCATCGTTACCCGCTGAAGATTACGAGCGCCGATCCCTCCCTGTAGCCGTAGGGAAAGTCGCGCACTCGCCATACTTCACAAGTGTTTCCGTTTTTCTCGATCAGCGGAGAATAACGTTGTTAGCGGACGGAGTGGCTTCCAGTTCAACGCGAGACAGTACTGGGCATCATCCCCCTTATTGCGGAGGTTCAGGCGCAATGATATAATGAGCGATGTGGCTTTGCGAGCCAGCGGCGTTGTCATGCCAGCGCGCATGTATCGCCACACCACAGACGCCGGTTTGTCCGATGCGTCTGAACCCAATATCCTGCCCCGTTATACCACCGTGCGTCTCATGCGGGCGCGGCGTGAAGCCAACGGGAGCAAACCCACAGGAGAGGAGACCGCATGGCGCGGGATCGTGACTACGAGCTGGGAATTATTATCAACCCTGATGTAGGCGAAGAACAGGCTCGGGCTATCGTCGAGCGCATCAGTCAGTCCATCATCAACAATGGCGGACAGGTGGTTCGCGTGAATGCCTGGGGGCGTCGTCGTATGATGTATCCCATCCAGCATCACCGTGATGGCCTGTACTATTTCTTCGACCTCATCATGCCGACAGCGGCGGTGGTTGAGATTGAACGCGGACTACGTGTGAATGAAGATGTCATGCGCCATCTCATGAAGGTGCGTGATCCCAAAGTAGTGGCGCAACAGCGCCAGCGCGCGCTGGAAGACGATCGCGCCGCCGAAGAGGCTCGCGCCCGTGCCGTCGCCGCGGCTGCGGCGGCCGCCGCAGCTCAGCCAGCCGCTGAGACCCCGGTCGAAGTTCCGGCTGCGGAGGAGCCAGTGGCCGAGGAGCCAGTGGCCGAGGAGCCAGTGGCCGTGGAGGTCGAGGCTGATACCGATGTCCCTACTGAGGCCGACGTCACGGCCGAGGCCAGCGAACCAGAAGCCACCGCCGACGTATCAGAGTCGGATGCATCATAGCCGCGAGTGATCGGCTCCCAAATGGAGGGACCGCAGAGGGCGGCTAGATTTCTGAAGGGAACGGCTGTCATGCTGAACAAGATTATGCTCATCGGCAATTTGGGACGCGACCCGGAGTTGAGCTATACGCCCAGCGGCAAAGCCATCGCGAAGTTCTCGCTGGCCGTAAGCCGGCGACGGCGTGATCCTGAGAGTGGCGAGCAGCGCGAGGAAACCCAGTGGTTCAACGTCGTCGCCTGGGATCGGCTGGCGGAGACTTGCAATAACTTTCTGCACAAAGGGTCAAAGGTGTATATTGAGGGGCGTATGACCTCTCGCAAGTATACCGATAAAGACGGCGTCGAGCGAACTGCCTGGGAAGTAACCGCGACCGATATGCAGTTTCTCGAACCGAAGGGCGCGGGCGGATCAGGTGGCGGCTCTGGTGGTGGTTCTGGCTACAGCGATGAGATGGGCGCCGACGACGTTCCCTTCTAGCGTGATAGTCCCGTGATAGTCCATTGAGCGTGTTTTTGGAACCGCGCAGACCCGCGCCGCGTTGTGATAATGATGAATGCGGCACGGGGATATGGTGGGTTAACCCACTGCCCTGCGCACTCCGCCTTTGCGGGCGGAGCAATGATGTACGTGCCGGTTCGCCCTGCGAAGGCGTCAATGCGCCAGGCGAATCGGCAATCCCATACGTTACGAGGAGCACATACGCATGCAACCCAGGAGAGATGGCGCACTACAGGACGGCCCCGCACGGGCGGATCGGCCGGAGCGCCCCGACCGACCAGAGCGCTCAGATCGACCAGACCGACCAGACCGCTTTGATCGTCCCGGTGGCCCGCGTGGCGGCGGTCGCGGTCGTGATTTCCGCTCGCGTCGGAAGGTCTGCGCCTTTTGCGTCGATCATGTTCGTGAGATTGACTATAAGGATGTTGGGCGTCTGCGCCGCTACATCTCAGAGCGCGCCAAGATCGAGCCGCGCCGTAAGACAGGCACCTGCGCCAAGCATCAGCGTCGGCTTACCGTGGCGCTGAAGAATGCGCGACAGATGGCGCTTTTGCCCTATACCGCTGCACAAATTCGCGGCTCCTGATGGTACACTGGTGGAAACGCGCGCTGAGGGGAGGGAAGACCCATCGGCGGGCGGCCAGTCAATCCATTGAGCACCACAGGTGGAGAAACCGAACGCGCCTATGAGTAACGAGACTCTGCAAAAACCGCCACGGCAAAACGCCCGTTCACGCGCCTCGAACCGCAACACACAGTTTAAGCGGCAGACAGCGCGTCTTGAAGGCCGACGTGACGGCAAACCCTTACTGTTCGGCTGGGGAGGACACCTCACCAAAGCCCAAAAGTCGCGCTACCAGACTGTGGCGGCGTATTCGTTCCTGGGAATTGTCATCGGCACGGTGATCATTGCGGTTGTGCTCGGCATCCTCAATCAGAATGTCTTCATCCCTAACAAGACGTTTCTCACAGTCAATGGCGTGACGTATACGCAGGATCAGTATCGTAAAACCCTCGCGTATGAAGCGCAGACAGTCTGGAACAAGCTGCAGATCGAGATTCATCAGATGAACGATCTCCAGACCAAGGTTCAGCAGGGCGACGCGGCAGCCTCGACGCAGAACCAGATCCTGATCTCCCAGATTCAGACCGACGAGTCAACCTATCAGCAGGCGCAGATTACCGCTTCGACGGCAACGCTGATGACGGAAGACGAGCTGATTAAGGAAGGCGCGCGCCGCCTCGAGCAGCAGGACCATGTCTCAGCCTCCACCTTTACACCCTCGAAAGCAGACATTGATAAAGCGGTGGACACATTCAAGAAGTCCTTCCCCGCGAACGAAAAATACAGCGACTTCCTGGCGAAAAATGGCCTGACTGAGGCGGATGTCCGCAATTTCGCTCAGATTCAACTCCGGCGCGACAAGATGGAGACGTATCTACAGAGCCTGCTCAAATCGCCTACGCGCCAGGCACATCTGCGGCACATCGAAGTGAACAAACAGGCGGATGCGCAGGATGTGCTCAATCAGTTGCGCAAGACCGGCGACTGGAATGGGCTGGCGAAGAAATATTCGCTGGATGTGGATAGCAAGGATAAGGGCGGAGATATCGGCTGGATCGCCCCTGGAACGGGTGACGCCGGAATCGAACTCTGGTGGACAGCGTCTGGCCGTAAGGTCAACGACATCAGCGGGCCGATACATGACGCCAGCGGCACCTGGGATATCGTGCAGGTTCTCGGCTTCGACGATAACCGTGCGGTTGACGCGACCGCGTTGAGTGACGCCAAGGCGAACATCCTTTCGCACTGGCTCGGCGGTGAGAAAGCGCTACCAAGTTACACAATTGGCGCGCCTGACAACGACATGCTGACCGCGGCTCGCAATATGCCGAAGCTCCCGGATTTGAATGCGACGTTGCCTAATGTCAGCGGCCAACAACCAGTGATTCCGCCGGCGAACGGGTAACCGCGGATTGTCGGCTGGATTCATAGCGTGAACTCTTCGGCATGTCGGCTCGATGCTGGCATGCCGTTGGTGTTTGCGGCGGGGAGCGTGGAGGCTGACTATGAATAGGCGGACTGAACAGAAACGAGACGATGTACGGATAGCAGGCAGCGGAAGCATGTCTGGCGCGCTGCCCGCTGAGCTGGAGTCGATCTCGCTCTATCTTCACGTGCCGTTCTGCCATGCCAAGTGCCACTACTGTGACTTCAACTCCTACGCTGGTATGCTCGGCCAGCGAGAAGTCTACGTGGATGCGCTGGCGCGGGAAATTCGGTTGGCAGGGCAGCGCGCGCGACTGGCGGATGGCACGCCGCGCCGTTGCCGCACCATCTTCTTCGGCGGCGGAACGCCCAGCCTGCTGACTGCCGCGCAGGTGGAAGGGTTATTGCGCGAGGCGCGAGCAGCCTTTGCCGTCGATGATGATGCTGAGATTACGCTGGAGGCCAACCCAGGCACGCTGGAATATGGGCGGCTCGATGCCCTGCGTGCAACCGGCGTCAATCGGCTGAGCATGGGCGCGCAGAGCTTCGATGCGGGTTTGCTGCGCTGGATGGGGCGCATTCATTCCCCCGAAGAGATCGAGACAGCGTTCGCGGCGGCGCGTCGAGCCGGGTTTACTAGCATCAACCTCGATTTCATCTTCGCGCTGCCCAACCAGTCGCTGGCCACCTGGGCCGATACATTGGAGCGCGCGCTGGCGCTTGGCCCAGAGCATCTCTCGCTCTACTCGCTGATCGTCGAGGAGGGCACCCCGCTCTTTAGCTGGGTGCGCGAGGGACGAGTGATTCCAGCGGACGACGACACCGCCGCCGATATGTATGAGCACGCCATGGAGCGGCTGGCTGCGCGCGGGTTACGGGCAGTATGAAATCTCGAACTGGGCGCTTCCTGGCCATGAGAGTCGCCACAATCTGACCTACTGGCGCAATCTGCCGTATATAGGACTGGGAGCAGGCGCGCATTCCTGCTTTGCGGGCCATCGCTTTGCCGAGGCGAGGCCTATCGCTGGCTATATCGCCAGGGTGCGCGCTTCTCTGGCCGCGAACGAGGCGGGTGGAGGAACGACGGCCCTGCCAGCGGGCGCTATCGTCGAGGATGAGGTTGTCTCATCAGCGATGGCCATGGCGGAAACGGCGATGCTGGGGCTGCGGCTCAACGCTGGTCTCTCGCGCTCGGAGTTCGCCGCGCGCTATGGCTGCTCCTTCGAGCAGGTCTTCGACGAGAGCTTGGCCGATGTGCGCGGGTTGGGGCTAATCGAGACGGTTGGCGACCGCATCCGGCTGACAGAGCATGGGCGGCTGCTGGGCAATGAGGTTTTCGCGCGGCTGCTGCCAGACGAGCCAGCGGCGATAGCGGGTTAGGAACGATTCACAAGACAGGCCGTATGCATGAGTGAGATAGCTGATGATGGGGCAGGAACCATAGCAGGTTGGCCAGCTGATGCGGTGGGCGTATTTGCGCCATTGTTGCGGGCGCGGTTACAGCCCCGACCGCAACTGGAGTCCGCCGATTTGAGCGTGCTTGGTGAGAGTCGGGGGCATCGGCTTCAGGCGCAGTTGTTATTCAACCGCGGGATTGCGGTTGACGGCATGCGCGATTTCCTGCGCGGCGACTGGCATGCCAATCCGGCGCTGGCAAAGCTGCCCGCGTTTCAGGCGGCGGTTGCCCGGCTGCGACGGGCAGTGGACGAGCGGGAGCCGATCACCGTCTTCGGGGACTACGACTGTGACGGCATCACCTCCTGCGCGATTCTTGTGCGGGCGCTGGCGGCGGCTAGGCGCGGTGGTTGACAGCAAGATTCCCAGCCGCGATGACGACGGGCGCGGTTTGAACCCCGACGTGGTGCGCGAGTTACATGAGCGCGGAACACGACTGATCGTCACAACTGACTGTGGCACGGCCAATGTCGCCGAGGTGGAGCAGGCGCGCGCGCTGGGCATGGATGTGCTGGTGACGGATCATCACCCGCCGCATGGCGAGAATGTCGCGAGCCTGGAGGGCATGATCGTCGTTAATCCGCTGGTTACGCTGGATGACGCCTTCGACCCGAATCTCTGCGGCGCGGGGGTCGCATTTCGCGTGGCCGAGGCGCTGCTGCGGTCGCTCCCGGATTTCCCAGCCGAGAAGACGCTTGAGGAATTGCTCGATCTGGCCGCTGTTGGCACGGTCTCCGATGTGGTTCCGCTCTCACCATCCAACTGGGCGCTGGCTCATGCCGGTCTCGAACGACTGCGTACGGCGGCCCGGCCCGGTCTGCGCGCGCTGATGGAGCGCGCGGGGCTATCCCCGGCCAATGTAACCGACCGTGATATCTCGTTCGCGATTGCGCCGCGGCTGAACGCGGCTCCACGCCTGGGCAAGCCGGAGCTTGCGCTCGAGCTGTTGCTGGCGGATTCGATGGAGCGGGCGCGCGCGTTGGCGGCGGAGATCGAGGCGCTCAATACGCAACGCCAGCGCGATCTGGATGGGATGATGGCTGGCGCGCACGTGCAGGCGGTCGATCAGGTCGCGGCAGGGATGAGCGTCCTGCTGGTCACTGGCGAAGACTGGTCATTTGGACTAATTGGTCTGGTTGCCGGTCGGCTGGCTGAGGAGTTTCATCGCCCAGCCTTCGCGCTCAGTCATCGTGGCGGCGAATATCGCGCATCTGGGCGCGGGCCGGATGGCGTAGACCTGGGCCAGGCATTGGCGCAAAAGGCGACGCTCTTCCGTCGGTTTGGTGGCCATGCGCGCGCGGCAGGGTTTACTGTCCTGGATGCCGACTTTGCTGATCTGCGCCAGTATCTCATGGAGTATCCCTGGTCGTCTGGTCTCGCTGGAGAAGCGGCGCGGGCCACGCAATCGGAGCATGCGCCAGTGATTGAGCCTGATTGTGCGCTTCCTCTCGGCCTGGTGAGCAGCGAGCGCTATCTGGCGGTTCATGCGCTGGAGCCATATGGCCCGTCCTTTCCGGAACCAATCTTCCTGGCGCAGAACCTCGCCATCACACGTTGCTGGCGCTCCGGCCCCGAGGGGCGTACCTTGCGCTTGAAGCTTCGTGACGAGCATGGCCGCGAGCATGTGGTGCTCTGGTCGCGCGCGGGCGAGCGGTTCGATGCGGTTCAGCCGCTACTTCCACAGCTTCCTCGCTGCGATGTCGCGTATACCCTCTCAGCGTTCTCGCGCCGTGATGGGCAGGTCGATCTCCTGGTGCGACTGGTGGCGGTGGCTCCGGCGAGCGACTCTGCCTTGTAGCATACAAAGAGGCCATTGGCTCATGACCAACGACCTCTGAAATCCTCCGCGAGGGCTGCGCTAATGCGCTTGTCGTTTACTGCACACCGGCCAGTTTTGGCTCAGTGTCGGACACCGAACGCACCGTCTCGACGGTTTCTTTGCCCGTGACCATCTCGGCCACCTCGAAGATGAGCGTACCCAGCACCACAACCGCCGCGATGGCAAACGCGATCCCCGCGATGAAGGCAATCTGTGCGATGACCGAGAACGTCCACGCCTGATTGAGCATCGAGCGCAACGTCTCCCCCTTGAAGAGCGTATCGGCAATCGCCTGGTCTTTGGCGGCCACCGTCGGGTCAGTGGCAAGGCGCGCCTGGGTGCTCCAGTAGGAGTACGGATGCCCCTGGCCAATCTCGCTCAGGTGAAGTCCGATGTACTTCTCAGCATAGGCCTGCGCCTGCTCGCCAGTGAGTACCTGCTGCCCGGCATATTGGCTCAGGTCTTTTGGTAGCCCCTGCGCTGTGTTTGCTGGGAAGAAGATCTGCTGCGGGGCCAGTTGGTCGTGAATCTGGGTGGTGGTGAAGCTGTTGGCGACGAAGCCAGCGCCTGAGCCAAAGGCGAGCACGAGCAGCGCCACGATCTGCAAGATGATGATGCGCCAGCGAATGGACCGAGTCATGTGAATCTCCCCTCTCTCACAATGATGACTAATTTTCTGGTTTGGAGCCTCTCGGCGTCCGGTTCGTTGTTACCTCTTACAGCCATCACAATACAGGCAGTGCATCACGCCGCTATCACGGCGCTATCCCGCTCATATCACAGCCGCATCACAGGAAACTCGCTATGCGCACGGTGAGTGCTTGACACTCCGGTTACCGGAGGCTGCACACTGGTCATAAGGTATACCAGACGCCGTGCGAAGAAAGCGAGTACGCAAAATGCCCCCACAGCGCGATCAACGCGATCCATCATCGTCCTCTTCCTCCAGCATCAGCCGGGATGCGAAGTTCAGCGTATCAAATCCCCCACAGCAACCGCTTACTGAGGTGGCCGCGCTCCGCCTGGAACTGGATGCGCTTCGTAGCAAGACCGCCGCATATCAGCGAGATCTTGCGCATCTACGCTCACAGCTAGACGCGCTCCGCGCTGTCATGGATGCCGATGTGCCTGTGGAGATCAGGTCTGGCGCACTGACATCGATCCCAGCCAGTAATGCCAGTAATGCCAGTAATGCCTCCAATTCCGCCGAGACACGCCAACAGACGCTTGACGAGAGAAGAGCCAGCCGCCGAACCATCCTCAAATGGGGTGGATTGGGCGCGGCAGCCGCGCTTGCCGCCACCGGGGGAGTCACTGTTACCAGCCAGACGGCCCACGCCGACGATGGCGCTAATCTTATCCTGGGGACAACCAACTATGAACAGCACAAGTCGCAAATCATCTATAACGGCTCCCAGGTGGATGGCGCATTTATGGCTGTGGGTCCCGCGAATGGCACAGGAATCCAGGGCGAGGTCGTCAGCGCGGGCCGAGGAGTCTACGGCTACGCTGGCGTTGGAGGCAATGGCGTCTATGGCGAATCTTCCGGCGCGAACTCCAGTGGCGTCGTTGGCCATAGCGCTGATGGGTACGGTGTGGTAGGCAATACCGACACAGGGATTGACCTGGTGGCGTATGGTACCGGTCGGCTCTGGCAAAGGCCCACTGCGTTCGTAGGCGCTCCAACCGCAGGCTCCCACGTTGCCGGTGAGCAGATCCGTGACAACAGTGGCGACCTCTATATTTGTGTCGCGAGTGGCTCACCCGGCTCGTGGCGCAAGGTAGCCACGGGCATCCCAGGCGTCAGCGGCGCCATCAACTTCCTCGTGACCCCCATCCGTCTGCTCGATACCCGCACCAGCTCCGCCTGGTTGGCTGGCTCAATTCACACCTTGCAGGTAACCGGCGTCTCCATCGGCGGCATCAGCGTGCCCACTGGCGCGATTGGAGTCATCGGCAACGTGACGGTGGTGGGACCAACGGGATCGGGCGACCTGAGGCTCTATCCTGGCGCGACCATCCCGAGCACCAGCTCGATCAACTTCGCGAACGGCCAGGTCATTGCCAACGGTGTCACGGTCGGCCTCAACGGCAGCGGCCAGTTCAACATCAAAGTAGATATGCCCGCTGGCGCCACCACCCACGTCCTCTTTGACGCCAGCGGCTTTATCCTCTGAGTGCGAGAGCCACGAAAATGCCCCGCCACCCAAGTGCTGGATGAAGGGGCATGCTTTCAATTGTCGGTTCACTCTCTAGCGCGCTTCAAGGCTTCAATGTATACACTGTCAGCCAGGTAGAAGCCTGCATGAGTACGAAGATCATCGAGGATCGGTTTGACCAATGGAATCAACCCACGTGCTTTTGCAAGAAGTAGAAGACCCACCACACCGACGTAGGGTAGACCGAGCGAGGCAGCCGCGCGACGTGCCGCTTGGTCATCCAGCAGCACGAGTTGGGCTGTTGCGCAACCGCTAATGCTAGGGTTGCCGTTTCGCCGAGATCCAACATTGGGAACTGGCGTACCAATTGGTCACGGGCGAATGAATCAACATGCTCAACGAGAAACCAGGGAGCTGTCACTACGACGTCAGCGCCAGGATTATTGCCGCTGCCGCCAAGCACCAGTTCATCACGTACATCGCTGGCAATGGCGATCTGGCCATATAACTTCTGAAGCAGGTCGAGATGACCCACTGCCGCCAGGTTCGTGATAGGACTCGTGTTGCTGATGACGCGCATCAGAGTTGTCCAAGTTGCTTGAGCGTATCGAGATCGTGATCTATATCCTCGACCCCATAGGCAAGCGGAATGCCCCGCTCCGCGAGCAGCCGCTGGAAATCCAGGAGACTTTTTCCGCCCAGGCGCGCGGCACGGGCAAGACTGAGCGTATGCGATGAATACAGCCCAACAGCGAGATCCAGACGCGCTTGCTCTTCGGTAATTTCCAGGTCGTCAGGAAGATTTAGGTGCATTGGATGCCTCCTTCTTGGATTTCTTCTAGCGTACCACTTTCTTTGTCCTGGCTGCATTTGTGTGGCGCATAGAAATGCCCCTCCACCCAAGTGCTGGATAAGGGGCAGTGCTGGATGAAGGGGCAAGTTGCTCTACTCTGCTAGCAGATTACGCGGCCTGGATGGGTGATGGAGAGGTTAAAGCCACCATTCGTGGCTCGCCATCGGCGGTCACCCGCACGGCGCCATCGACGACTGTCATGCGCGCCGTCTGGCCCGGCTGCACCGTCTCCGCGAGGATGGCGTCGGCCAGCGCGTCGTCTACATGCGTCTGGATTGCCCGGCGCAGTGGTCGCGCGCCAAACTCGGGATCGTAGCCCTCGGTCATCAGGAAGTCGCGCAGGTCGTCGCCAAACGCCAGCGCAATCTCCTGCTCGGCCAGTCGCGCGCTCACCTTCGCCAGCAGCAGGTCGACGATCTGCCGCAGGTCATCGCGGGTCAGCGACTCAAAGACCACGATCTGGTCGATCCGGTTCAGGAACTCTGGCCGGAATGCCATGCGCAGCCCCTGTATCGCGCGTGCCCGACGCTGGGCCTCTTCGCTGTCCTCGGCGGTGACAGCATCGCCCCACTTCGGCAGCGCGAAACCGATGTTGTGGCGCTTGATGTCCGGAGTGGCCACATTACTGGTCATGATGACGACCGTGTTCTTGAAGTCCACCATGCGTCCCTGACCATCTGTCATGTGACCATCGTCCAGAATCTGCAACAGTGCGTTGAAGACCTCAGGGTGCGCCTTCTCGATCTCGTCGAAGAGGATCACACTGTAGGGGCGACGCCGCACCTGCTCGGTCAACTGGCCGCCCTCGTCATGTCCGACGTAGCCGGGAGGGCTACCAAACAGCCGCGAGACGGTATGCGACTCCATATATTCCGACATGTCGAGCCGGATGATGTTCTCCTCGCTGCCAAACATCGTCGCGGCGAGCGCCCTGGCCAGCTCCGTCTTCCCGACGCCGGTCGGCCCCATGAAGAGGAATGACCCAATTGGCCGCTGCGGATCCTTCA
This sequence comes from uncultured Chloroflexia bacterium, assembly GCA_963718915.1. GTDB lineage: Bacteria > Chloroflexota > Ktedonobacteria > Ktedonobacterales > JADMIN01 > DAHUXT01. Next base: position 238,133 of record CAVRAI010000004.1, read on the forward strand.
GCCCAGCCCGCGAGCGCCGGATGGCCCGCGAGACCGCGCCGATGGCCTCTTTCTGGCCGATGACGCGCTGGCTCAGATCGTCTTCCAGGTGGCGCAGGTTCTCGCGCTCCGTCTCCAGCATCTGGGTGACAGGCACGCTGGTCCAGCCTTCGACGACCTTCGCGATATCGGCAGGCGTCACGATCATCGTTGGGATGTCGCCCACCTTGCCCTTGGCCTCGTCAAGCTGCTTCTGCACCTTCAACTCGTTCTGGCGCAGCTTCGCCGCCTTCTCGTAGTCCTCGGAGAGGGCAGCCGCCTCTTTCTGTGTAGCGATGCCGGCAAGCTCGCGCTCCAGCACGCTAATCATGTCGGGGCCAATCAGCCCCTTCTCGATGGCCTCCAGCCGCAAGGCAGAAGCCGCCTCGTCCATCACGTCGATGGCCTTATCGGGCAAGAAGCGGTCATTGATATAACGATCGGAGAGCTTCACCGCCGCCTCGATGGCCTCATCGGAGATGCGGACGCCATGGTGCAGCTCGTAGTTCTCGCGTACCTTCCGCAGCATGGTGATGGCCTCCTCGGCGGACGGCTCATTCACCAGCACTGGCTGAAAGCGGCGCTCCAATGCGGCATCCTTCTCGATGTGCTTGCGATACTCATCCAGCGTCGTTGCGCCAATCGCGCGCAGCTCGCCACGCGCCAGCGCTGGCTTCAACAGATCGGCCGCGCCAACCGCGCCCTCGGCGTTGCCCGCTCCGACGACGGTATGTAGCTCGTCGATGAAGAGGATGACATCTGGCTCCTGGCGAACCTCTTCGAGGATCTGCTTAATGCGCTCCTCGAACTGACCGCGGAACATCGCGCCGGCAACGACACTGCCCATGCTCAGCGCGACGATACGCGCGTTACGCAGGGTTGCGGGCACGTTGCCCTCGGCGATACGGCGGGCAATGCCCTCGACGATAGCTGTTTTGCCAACGCCTGGCTCGCCAATCAGCACTGGGTTGTTCTTCTGGCGGCGTCCCAGCACCGTCAGCACGCGGCGAATCTCGCGGTCACGCCCAGCGGCGGGATCGAGCTTGCCCTCGCGCGCCTCGGCGGTCAGGTCACGTCCGAACTGGTCGAGTGTCGGCGTCTTGCTATGTTTGTCGGCACCGTCCGACTTGCGCTGTGCCTGGGTCGCGCCGCCCTGTGGCTGGAAGCCCATTGGCGGCTGGCCACCGCCCTGCCCCATCATCCGGTTGAAGAACGACCCGAATAGGTCGCTCTGCGCGCCGTTGCCAGGCGTGTTCGACAGATCGCCTCCGAGCATCTCTTCGGCGCATTGCTGGCAGAAGTAGTGTTGTTCACGGTGACCATTAGCTATAGAATCCAGGCGGACACGAGCGTCATTCACCTGGCAGCGTTCGCACTTTTGCATCTGAGTACATATCCTTCATGTTGGTGATTTGGTCGTAGTGGAGTGTTGTACTCCGGACATCCGGTCGCCGACTATTCCTCGGTTGACTGGATGTCTTCGCATCCATCGGGAAGCGTCTGCGCCTTACGCGGACGACCGCGTGGCCGTCGCGGGCTAAGTGTTGCCTCGTAGCGCCGGATAACCTCCTCGGCGGTCAATTCATCCCCCGCCACGACGAGATAGGCTCTCGTCCACAAGGTTGGAATGCGTGTCAGTTCGGGGAACTCATCCCGGAGTGCCCGGGAGGTGAGCGCCTTGATCTGACAGACGATGCGGTGTGGCGCAAGCGTGGGCGGGGCTGCTGCCGCCAGATACACACGATCTGGCATGATAATCAGCATACGTGTCTCGAAGGACAGTACATCCGCCTTCTCCTCAACGAGCGCTTGCAGGCGACTCGCAATGTCACCGACGAGACAGGCTTTCGAGCGCATTGGCCCCCACACAAAGTGGTAGGTGATATACCACGGCTCGTCAGAATTATGTATATCCATGCCTCATACCTACACAATTATATCGCGCCAATGCCATGATGTCCAGCGAAGCGGTCATCAAATTTGTAGATTGGCGGAATTTATCTACAGGTTTATTGTATCGCATCGCGGGTAAAATCGCCAGCCTCCATACTGGCGCGATAAGAAAAAACGGCTTCGCGGTATGCATGCCGCGGCTAATCCTGACCTTACCGAATCGGCTTCCATCATGGATAAAGCAGAGCGAGAGCCAACAAGCTTTCTGTTCGTCCGTTCCTCACCGATATGTACGCGCGAGACCGTCCAAGGTTTATTAGCCCCTTGACAGACAGTCATCTTGCCGCTATTATTTGATTGACCGAACAATTAATTAATTCGTGAGGATACACCGATGGCCCGACCCGCGACCAACCACGAAGCCCGCAAGGCCGCGATTATCGAGGCCGCGCTGGATTGCTTCACCCGATACGGCTATGACGGTGCGACCAATAAGCTCATTGCCGAGGCCGCCGGGATGAAGAGCGCCGGGATCATCTATCACTACTTTCCCAGCAAAGAAGACCTCTTCCAGGCGTGCCTGGAGCGGGTGAGCGCCTTCGACACCATGCGCGATACCGTCGCCGCCAATCAGAATGATCCGCCAGATATCTTTCTACGCAAGGTTGGCATCGCCTATCTGACCATGATGCGCAACGATCAGCGGCTGGTCAGGCTCTTCCTGCTTGTGATGTCTTCGGTTCACAGCCATCCAGAACTGCCACCGCTGGCGCTACGACGTATCGTGCCCGCGTTCATTCAGCCATTGTTCGCCTACCTGCAACGTCAGACGGAGTTGGGGGCGCTACGACCGCTGCCGCCGATCAGCGCCGGACTGCAATTCTTCGGGCCGCTGGCGATTCGGGCGATCACAAGTAATCTGCCGCCGAAGACTCTACCTGTGCCACAGATTGATGACGGCGCCTTTGTGGATAACCTGGTTCAGACATTTCTCGATGGCGCTCGCGCGCGTGACGGCGCCATGACGCCGGAGGGAGGTCATCCGCACTAGCCGCTCACCCTGCCACTCGCGGGTTCGATGTCGGATCCAATTGGCTTACTACGGGAGGAGACCATGTCATCCGCGTCATCGCCATCATCCGACCCCATCGTCGTCAGCGATGTGGTCAAACGCTTCAACGACGTGACCGCGCTCGACCATGTGACGCTTGCCGTCGCGCGGGGCGAGACGTTTGGCCTGATCGGCCCGAACGGCTCTGGTAAGACCACGCTGATACGTCTGCTGCTCGGTCTGGGACGACCAACCGAGGGGCGCATCGCCGTGCTGGGTCATACGATGCCCAATCGCCAGGTCGCGCCGCATATCGGCTATATGACCCAGTCCAGCGCGCTCTATAACGAACTGAGCATCCGGGAGAATCTGGCGTTCTTCGGCACGCTCTACGGGCTGCGGGGCAAGCGCCTGAAAGAGCGGATCGCCGCCACGCTGGAGCTGGTTGATCTGGCCGAGCGCGCCGATTCGCCGATTCAGACACTTTCGGGCGGCATGCGCCAGCGCGTCTCGTTGGGCTGCGCGCTGATCCACGAGCCTGAGTTGATCTTCCTCGACGAGCCGACGGTGGGGATTGATCCTGAGCTGCGCGTCGCCTTCTGGGACTACTTCGCACAACTCAATCAGCGCGGAGTCACACTGATCGTTTCGACGCACAATCTCGACGAAGCGATCCGCTGCCACCGGCTCGGATTGCTCCGTTTCGGCAAGCTGCTTGCCGCCGATACACCAGCTTCTATTCGGCAGCAGTCCGGCAAGGACGACTTCGAGCAGGCGTTTCTATACTTCGCCCAGCGCGCCGAGCATGCGGAACATGCAGAGAGGGAGGCGTAGCCATGTCTTTCATCCGCGTGATGTCCCTCGCCGGGCGCATCGTCAGGCAATTCGTGCGCGACCGCCGGACGCTCGCGCTGCTGTTTCTCGCGCCGCTGCTCGTTATGACGTTGCTACAAATCGTCCTCAACTCCAGCGACGCCAGCGTGACCCTCGCGATTGTGCCGCCGTCAGGCCCAATCGGTGCGACGATAGTGAGCAACATCAAGCCACCTGACTCGATCTCGATCAAAGTTATCACCGCCGACCAGGTGGAATCGGGGCTGAAGAACGGCGACTATGATGGTGTGCTGATCTTCCCGGACAACTTTGTGGCGCAGGCGCAGTTGGGGCAGCGTCCTGAGCTAGAGCTACGGCTGGAAGGGTCGAATCCGAATGTCGCCAAGCAGCTGAGCAGCATCGTCACGCTGCTCATCAACTCGCTGGCAACCGCGCAACCATCCTCCGCGCAGGCTATAGTGACGCCGACGCTGACGACAACATATCTTTACGGCGGACCGCAGTTCACGCAGACCGACGCCTTCGCGCCGTTGCTGATTGGTGTCTTCTCGTTCTTCTTCGTCTTCCTGCTGACCTCCGTCGCGTTCCTGCGTGAGCGCTCGCAGGGGACCATCGAGCGGCTGCTCGTCGCGCCACTGACACGCACCGAGCTGGTGCTGGGCTACGTCTGCGGCTTCACACTCTTCGCGCTCGCGCAGTCAGCCGTCATCCTGCTCTACGTGATCTTTGTGCTGCGTGTCCACTATGCGGGCAATCCATTCGTCATCTTCCTGGTGACGGCGCTCCTGACCATTGGCGGCGTGAACCTGGGCATCTTTATCTCGGCGTTCGCGCGCAACGAGCTGCAGATTGTGCAGTTCATCCCGCTGGTGATCGTGCCGCAGATTCTGCTCGGTGGCCTGTTCTTCCCGGTGAAGACGCTGCCGGTGGTGCTCTATCAGTTGGCCCATGTGATGCCGCTGACCTACGCCAACTTCGCCTTGCAGGACGTGATGCTCAAGGGATTCGGGGCAAGCGACATTGTCGGCGATCTCATCTTCCTTGTCGGCTTTGCGCTGGTGATGGTCATGCTGGCGGCGTTCTCGCTCCGCCAGGAGAAGGTGTGATTCGGGCTGACACCCGCTGAGTTGCGTTGGTTTTGAAACAGCGTCTTGCGCGGATCCATGGCATGTTGCTAGAGTCTGATGCGCCCACGTCTGGCTGGCGTATTTACGGCGCTCAGCGCCCTGCCAGACGTGACGCGCGAGATGCTGGAGGAGTCGATGCGATTTATCTATCCGTTAGGAGCGAGTGCGCGGCTGCGGTCGCGCGCTGTCAGTCTGCTGCTTGGCGTGCTCCTGCTGGCGCTTGCCGCCTGCTCAACCTCAACGGCAACGAAGAGCGGCGCTCCAGCGGCAACTCCGACAGCCGTGGTGAGCGGGCCACTGGCGAGCGTCGTTGGCCCCGCGGCGCGCCCGCTGGCTCAGCGAATCGTCACGGAGTATGACGCCAGCGCGCAACAGGCGAAGATCACGCTGACGGTTGGCGCGGCTCCCGATGTCGCCACGGCGCAGGCGCGAGTCATGACGCTCAGCTTCCAGGTGCAGAGGCGGTCTGGGCGAGCAATCCCGCGCTGCATGAGGTGAAGGTGATCGTGCTCGGCCCGATTCGCGATGACTATGCCAACATCATCGACGATGCCTATGGCGTCTCCGATGTCTTCGCCCCCACCGCCGCGAAGCTATCATGGAGCGCCCTCACGCCTGTGAGCGCCTGGAGCCGCTACGATAGCACCTGGCTGCGCCCCAGCTACTCCCCGAACTGGCTCTACGGCAAGAACAACTAGCAAACGATATAAGCGTCTTTGTTCGCGTCGCGCGCTTCCATGCCGCGGGCTAAAGACCTGCAGCTAAATTGTTCAATACGCCTCCGACCACGACTCGCTCCCCTGTTCCTGATCGCATGATGCCAGACTTTGTGGAATCCAGCGAACAACCAAAGCCGTTCATCTCCTATCTTGTATAGGTTGCTAGCAAGTGCTATACTTCGCGCCAAGGTTGCATTCGGTATTCTGAGGATAGCGCTATGGCAAATGCTTCTCCTCGTATCTCGCGCATTTTCGTAAGCCATTCCCACTACGATGATGGTTTCTGTCATCCGCTGGTCAACCGTATTCGGACTGCGCTTGGCATAGCGGATTCAGATACGATGTTCTATGATGTGGAGTCACTACGTGCTGGCGATGACTTTCTGCCCCGATTGCAGGAAGAAGTCGTATCGCGTCCGGTTTTCATCGTCATCTTAACACCTCATTCAGTTGCGGCGAACTATGTCAAGCACGAGACAAATCTGGCGCTCCGCCTCACTATTGAACATCCAGAACGCCGTTTGATTCCCGTGCTGGCGGAAGAGTGTGACCCGAATATGCTGGCCCCATCATTGATGGGCTACCAGATGGTGGATTTCGCCCATACAGAGCTATGAAGAGGCGCTGGGTCGACTTGTCACCGTGCTGGGTTCGCTGGGAAATAGCCTGGATACCAGTAAGAGTTTGTCCTCGTTCCACTCATCACCTCATGCGCTACAGACGCTTCAACTGGCTGCGCAAGCGCATGCCGCTGCTGAGGCAGGTGATTGGGATGAAACGATCTTGCAGGGTGAATTTGCTATATCATTCGCCGAGAATCAGTCAGACGCTAATCTCTGGGCTGATCTTGCGAGCGCATACATCCATCGCGAGAAGTGGATACCGGCCAGCGAGGCGGCCCGACGGTCACTGGACCTTGATCCGTTTCGAGGTGATGTCTGGTCCACGTTGGCGGACTCACTCATGGCACAAGGCGACCTTGATAATGCGTTTGTAGCTATTGATCGAGCGCGCGCGATCACGTTGCCAACCCAGCCTGAACTCAGACAGGCGTTGCTCAAACAGCGAAGATACCTGCTCATCCGCCTGCAACGGTGGGATCTGGCGCTGGATAATATCAGGCAGGAACTTGCAGCCAACTCAACTGACCCAGTCGCAATTGCGACGCGAGATCAAATTCTGCAACGATTGGGGCAAGCAGGAGCCGTCATGCAGCATGGGAATCCGCACTCTGGCTCATTGCAAAGGCTGCCAGCTCTTGTCGCAAACAGGCAGTGGCCAACGCTTGATATTGCAGGTGCTGAGGCTCTTTCCAGCGAATCAAATCCAGCTTCCCAGGGAGTGATATTTGATATGCAGCGCCGAATCAAACAGGCTAATCGAATATTTGGCTCATTGGTAGATGATAATTCAGCAGGATCTAATAGAGGAGGATCTAATGTTCGACGATCTCGGGGCGTCAGCGAAAGTGGCCAGTTTATCTATTGCTCGACTGCTCCGCATCCATGCAAGGAGAGCCTATCATCGCTGCTAAATGAAGGTCTAGAAATGCTTTACAGGGAGCTTATGAGCGATCCTCAGGCGAGGGACACGTTCTGGATTTCTCTGATTAGATTTGCAAACACAGCCACTCAAGTCCCATTTGTGCAAATCGATAGGTTTGTACCCCCCACCTTATCCACTGACTCATCCGGCAAGGATTCAGAGCAAGCAGCCAGAAGTTCATTGTGGAGGCGACCTGCTTCGACCCCAAGCACCAAAGCCGAAATCCTCAGTAAGCAGATTAGATAGCGCACTGCAGATACTTGAACATTCCATTAAACATGATGTGAGGCCGAAAACGAGCAAGTAGCGTGGCGACTATCGCCCATTGGTATTTCTCTTTTCCAACGGACGGGCTACAAATGAACTTGGCGCGCCAAGTAATTCCTATCAGACTGTGCTCATACGTATAAAAAACTTCACAGGTAACCAAAAACCTACCATCGTTGCACTTGGCTGTGGCCCGCAGGTTGATATGCGTCTCCTTCAATGAAGTCACATCGGAGGTCTATCTTATGCAAAATGTGACTCGCGACCAACTTCGTGCTTTCTTCCGCGACATGAGCGGATCCGCCATTGTGTGACGCGCGTGCGAGAGGCCATCCGGACTTCTCATCTGACGCCAGCATGGAAGCGTCCAGAAGCGATTCCTGGCATCATCAAGTACGAACCTGAAGACTAGGCTGTTGTCGCGCACGATGTTGATTTAAGCCTGGGACCTACGCTAAGCAGTCGGGTGCAATACAAGCGTCGATCACCACTTGAGGGATAGCCTGACGCCATCAGAGGCTATCGAAAGCCGTATGCCGTCATGAAGGCGAACCGCGTCCCCTACGCCAATTTGGTTGAATCCTCCTCCACCTGGAAGCGAAATATGTAACCCGACAATGCCTTCGTTTCTGAGGTACCAGCCACGGTCGCCCACGCTATATTCAACGGTTGCATACTGACGCGCGGTGTTATCGTCTCCTGGAATGGGAGATTCACCACGAAAATGCCACGGATATAGCGCACGTCCTGGCCAGCCAACAACTTGACTGTCAGCTTCCGCAGTAGTAGTATCTTGTCCACTGTCTCCCTGGTCGCTCGCCTGGAATCGGAAATAGGGCAACTCTTCGGGGAAGAGCAACGGTGTCTCACACAATGAGCAGTGATATCCATCTCTATAAACAGCAGCAAAGTGGCGCTGGTCGCATGATGGGTTGGGACACGGTATTGTGGAATCGAAGAGTTCGATGAGCGCTCGTTCCCACTCCGTAGCGGTCGGTCGTAGAAGTGGCTGATGTAAGCCATCGACAAAGGCTCGCCGGAATAGTGTCTGCATGCGAGGCGTAAGCGTCTCAGCGCTGATCCGCAGATTTTCTGGCCGATTTGAGCGATCCACCGGATGCTCGATATAGAGCGCCTTCGCACCGAGCGCAAGCTGATCATCAAGGTCAGGATCCATATCATGATGTTTAGGACCAATAAGTGGATGACGATAGAGTAGCCAGCGGTAGAGTGTGACCGCGAGCGCATGGCGGTCAGTTAGTGGCGATGGACGGCGAGCTACCCCCATCACCAGTTCTGGGGCCAAGAACTCGCGTGACCCGAGGATATTCGTCGGCGCGCTATTTTGAATGACGATTCCATCACAATCCAGCAACACCATTCCGCCCTGGGCAGGATCGGCCATGATGTTTCGCGGGCATATATCGCCATGGCACATACCGGATGCATCGAGGAGCGCTATGGCACGCGCCAGCTTGATCGAGGTTGCCACACGGCCGAGCCAGGAGCCACGCCTGGCAGGCGGCAAGTCCTCAAATGACGTGCGGTAGAGGAAGTGATCCATGCGTACGCCATCGGAGATATTCCTCAACCGTATTCCAAGTCTGGGCGACTCAACTATGTTATCTGGCCAGGCATATAGCTCCGCCCATGGCTGAATCACCCGAGAACGCATCTCGCCGCTGATTAAGCGCTCTCAGCCGCTCAACGCGATTCGCGTCGGCAGCATGAGGATAATACAGTTTGACCACATGTAAGCCATCAACAGAGCGAAAAACGTCTCCTTCCGCGCCACTCGCCAATGATTCATCTTCATAGAGTTCCGACGAGCCATCGGTGAATCGTACTTCCATTGCAGTCCTCCGTAAGTTTCGAATGATTGCTTGAAATCAAATAGGTAGAAGGTTTCGTCATCAGGATACGTTAGGTTAATCAGTCACGATGCAATTTGCTCCCTTGGCAATGTGTCACAAGTATAAACTGCAATATGTATCTCGCACAATCCCCTAGGCTCATTCGATCAGCGGCGTCTGCCGAGACGCTCGCGCACGATGCCGCCGAGCAGACGCAATTCTTCGAGGTCGAGCAGCCGCGCCAGCGCAAAGTAGACCGCCACGCCCGCGCCACCCGCTACCAGCAACAACAGCGCTGTGGCGAGCGTGCCTGAGCTATTGAGCGCCGGGATGAGCCGGGGCAGCAGCGAGAGCAGGCCGAAGCTCACGATGGCCATTGCCAGCGCCGCCAGCGCGATACGCCCCGCGCCATCCAATAGCTCGCGCATGCCCAGGTTGCCGATGGTCAGCGTCAGCAGCACGAAGAGGATGAGCGCGTGGCTCACATTGAGCGCGGTATTGGCGAAGGCAATGGCGGGCATGCCAATGGTCGGGCCGAATGGAACGGCGATGGCGAGATAGAAGAGAATCGCGACGACACCGATGGCCGCTGGAGTGAGGGTGTTCTTGCGGGCATAAAACGCCGCGATCAGTAACTGATCGAGCGCGAGGAAGGGAAGCTGGTAGCTATAGTTGAGTAGCGCCAGCGCGTTGCGATACGAACAGCCGTTGGCCGCCTGGCAGGTTCCATGCTGGAAGAGCAACTCGACAATGGGATCGCGCAGGACGATCAGCCCCACCATCGCCGGAACCATCAGCAGCAGCCCCAGCCGGAATCCCAGAACCAGGATGCGCTTGAACTCGGGCGTCTCGCCATGATTGGCCGCGGCGGTCAGCGCGGGCAGCACGGCGAAGGTGAGCGCGGCGGCCACCAGCCCAACTGGAAACTGGATGAGCGTCGTGGCGCTCTGGAGCGCGGTCGCGTTGGCCAGCGGATTGCCAGGCGTGCGGCCAATGAGAAAGAGGTCGAGGTTCTGCTGGGCGAAGATGATGAGCAGAAAGCCCACGATGGGGGCATAGAGCCGCACTATTTGACGCACCGCTGGATGGCGCAGATCGAGGATCGGTCGCCAGGAAATGCCTGTCTTGCGCAGGCCGGGCAGCAGAAACAAGAATTCGCCCAGCGCGCCCACCACCGCTCCGACCGCCAGCCCGCGCGCGCCCAGCAGATGCGCCTGCTCCACGACTGGCGATCCGCTGTTCTGAAAGAGTTCGCTGAGCGGTAGGTGAAGCTGCGCCGCGACGAGCAGCAGCCCAATCACGCCGCCGACGACGATGCCGACGTGAAAGATGCCCGTGGCAAACGCCGGAAGAATGACCTCTTTGAGTGCGTAGAGCAGCGCCGAGGTGACGGCGTAGAGTCCCAGCCCGAACAGCGCGAAGGCGGCGATGCGCACCAGCTCGATGGCGAGCGCCTCGCTGGTGGGATCGACAAGGTTGGGGTCGATCCAGAATGGGACAAGCGATGGCGCGGCCAGCAGCAAGATCAGCGCGGCGATAGCAAGCGCGATGACGACCAGATTGAGAATGGTGCTGTAGGCGCGGCGCAGGCGCTCGCGGTGGGCGGGATCGCCATAGTCGACGAAGGTGGGGATCAGCGCGCCACTGACCGAGCCAGCCACGACAAGATCGCTCACCTGCTGGATCGGCCGGAGCGCGATGATGAATGCGCCGCTGGCCGCGCCATAGAACAGCACGTTGAGCGTCTCGATACGTACGAGGCCCAGCACGCTGCTGAGAAGCTGCCCGACCATGATGATCGCCGCCGCCGCGACGATGCGTCCGCGCGCGCCGCTGGCGCCGGTTGGGCTGGCCGTTGGCGAGGTCAGCGCGCTGGCGATTGCTGTTTCGTCGTCGGCGATGTTCGTGGGTAAGGGCGCGTCATCATGGTCGGGCATCGGCGTCAGGCCCATAACGCGCGACGATGAGGTCAATCAGGTCGCTGGTGGAATGGCCCGGCAGGTAGGCCAGCAGCGCCAGCGAACCACCATAGTCGGCGACGATGCGCGCCTCAGGCAGCCGCTCCGCCAGGCCAGCGTCATCGGCGAGCGCGCGGCGTAGCTCCTCCGCGTCGGCCAGCGTATCCTGCTGTCGGTTCGCGCTTTCGGCGTAGTCTGCGCCTTTGACGTAGACCTCCGGCTGGAGCAGAGTGAGTGTCGCCTCGGCGGTTCGCTCGCCGAAGATCGTCACGTAGTCCACGCAATCGAGCGCCGCCAGCAACTCGGCGCGCTCGGCATCGGGAACCAGCGGACGCCGTGGCCCCTTCAACTGGCGGGTGGACTCGTCGCTGTTGACGCCGACCACCAGCAGATCGCCCAGACTGCGCGCCTGTCGAAGATAGCGCAGGTGGCCCAGGTGCAGCAGATCGAAGACGCCGTTGGTGAAGACGATACGTACCCCACGTGCGCGAAGGGGCGCTAGCAGCGCATGCAACTGCTCGCGTGGGATGACCGCGCCCACCTTACGCCTCCACCTGAGCGCGCACCGCCGCCATCAACTCTTCGGGTGTGTTGGTGGCGTTGCCCAGCCGCTGGATCACCAGACCCGCCGCGATATTCGCCAGCGTCGCCGCCTCGGTCTGCGTCCCGCCTGCGGTCAGCGCCAGCGTAAACGTCGCCGCGACGGTATCGCCCGCGCCGGTAGGGTCGGCAACCTCGCCGTGATAAAAGGCGGGCAGGTGCAGTGGTGGTTGGTTGCGCTCGAAGAGGCTCATCCCCTCGCTGCCTCGGGTAATCAGCAATCCCTGGGTGTTGGTCCGCGCCAGCAGTTCGCGCCCCGCGGCCTCCAGGCTCTCGCGGTCATGGATACGCCTTCCCAGCGTCGCCTCGGCTTCCGGCTGATTGGGCGTCAGTGCGGTCACACCCTGAAAGCGGTCGAGGTCGCCGTGCGCATCCACGATAATAATCTTGCCAGCGTCGCGCGCAAGGGGGATCGCGGTCTCGATGATTTCGGGGCTGATGACACCCGTCTCATAGTCCGAGAGAATCAGCGCGTCCACGCTCGGGATGGTCGCGCGCAGATAGCTGAGCATCTTTTCCTTGCAAACATCGCTCAAATCAGAGTCGTCGATGACATCCACACGCACGATTTGCTGGCGTACCAGCTGGCTATCGCCCGCGAAGATGCGCGACTTGGTGGTGGTTGGGCGTCCCTCCTCGCTGAAGACGCCATCGAGCGCGATGTGATTTTCCGCGAGTCGTCTTCGCAGTCGTTTGCCCGAAGCGTCGTCGCCGATCACGCCGCAGATGAAGACCTCCGCGCCGAGCGTGCGGGCGTTGACGCCAGGATTCGTCGCGCCTCCGGGAACGGTGTAGTGCTCGCGCTGGCCAAGGATAAGAACCGGCGCCTCGCGCGAGACACGGAGTGGCGCGCCGATGATATATTCGTCCGCCACCAGATCGCCCACTACCAGGATGCGTTTCCCGGCAAAGGCGCGTACCAGGCATAAGAGGTGGTCGCGATCCAATCCGTTCTTCACCGTCGTGAACAGCCCTTTCGCCGCATTGTATGTCATCCGCCGACACTATAGCACGCCTGTCACGCTGGGCGCATGCACCTGAGTGCGACAAATCACTGGAAGCACCGGAATGACAATGACGTAAATGACGTAAATGTCGGGTACGAAGCAAGTGGACGGGCCTGGCTCGAAATATGCAAATAGGCGTCAGCCATGGCGAGGTGGACTGCCTGTGGTAGAAAGACGGGGGATGTAGCCTTGCGATGATTGGACTGCTGTGTTACTCTTGTGAACCTAGATGAGTCTCTTGCGTAGTAGTAGTATTAGAGTAGTGGATGTGGAAGCTGTCGGAGCATGTGGCTATCCATGAGGGAGACGGCCAGCTCGACACTCTCATGGGAGAGCGCTTCCACGATGTTCGGCGGACTCGGCGCTGTGGCCAGGCTCGCCAGGCTTTCCAACAGAACAGGGTACTCGTAGACACACCGGATTTCAGAGGGGCCGCTCACTGCGTTGATGTTGGTTTTGATTGCGCATTCTTGATCGGCTTTTCTGTAGGTCACCTGGAGACTCCGCCTGAGGGCGGAGAAACGTCCGCTCGCCTGTAATACACGGCATAGCCACGCCAGCGAGCCCACGTGCTCTTTACCGCTTCCGAGCGTCGCGCATCCGGGCATCTTTGCGGAGACTGTTAATGGCAAAGGTGCGTCAGGCGTGCGCGTCCGGTCGAGGCAACGACTCCCGCAGGGGGAGCACGCGATCATCCTGCGCTCGCCGATGAGCAGCCATCAGATTTCTCCGCGCATGAGCGTCGCATACCGAAATCATTGCGACGCGCGCCCACCGAACTCATGGCGTATATGGAATAATCCGCACGCGGCTCTCTCCGAGTCTCTCGTGGAACGATAACGGTACTGCCTGTCGCCTCTGGAAAGCACTCATCGGTTGCTGTTAGGCCGATGCGCTAGCTGTTTGCCATTTCGAGAATGTCCGACAGCAGTGGATGTGTGAAGAACAGTCTTTTGTCATGAGCGGAAAGCCTGCGCATACCTGTCACCAGGTAAAACGCGCGTTATCGGCAACTACGAGCCGGGCTGCACACTGCGCATGACGCAATCTGAACCACTAGCAGGCGGTTGACCGCTAACGCGCCGTTCCAGACAACATATGCGGCCAGAAACGAGGGGTAAGGCATGGACCTTGTCAAACGACTGGAAGAGTACCGCGAACGCGAACGCTCATTGTCGTGGGAGGGAACCTTCGCGCAGTACTTCGAGATTGCGACGCGCCAGCCATCGGTGGCGCAGCTCTCGCACGAGCGAATCTATTCGATGATAATGGCCGACGGCACGGAAACGAACCGCCTCGGCGAGTCACAGTATAAGTTCTTCGATCAGGAAATCTTTGGTATCGAAAAGTCGCTGCAGCAGATTGTGGAATATTTCCGATCGGCGGCGCAGCGGCTGGAGGTGCGTAAGCGCATCTTGCTGCTCATGGGCCCGGTTGGCGGCGGGAAGTCTACCATCGTCAGTCTGCTCAAGCGCGGGCTGGAAGAGTATACGCGCGCCGAGGCGGGTGCGGTCTATGCCATCAGAGACTGCCCGATGCATGAAGAACCGCTCCACTTGATCCCACAGGAGCTCCGCGCCGACGTCGAGAAAGAATTTGGCCTTTACATCGAAGGCGAACTCTGCCCGAAATGTCGCTGGATGCTCGAAAGTACCTACGACAACAAAATCGAGTCGGTGCCCGTGGTGCGCATTCCCTTCAGCGAGAAGCACCGCACCGGCATCGGCACCTTCACGCCGTCTGATCCAAAGAGCCAGGATATCGCCGAATTGGTCGGAGGCATAGATCTTTCTACTATTGGTGAGATTGGGACCGAAAGCGATCCACGCGCCTATCGCTTTGATGGCGAACTCAACATTTCCAACCGCGGCATGATGGAATTTGTTGAGCTGTTGAAAGTGGATGAGAAATTCCTGTACGTCCTGCTGACCCTCTCGCAGGAGCAGAACATCAAGACAGGCCGCTTCTCGATGATCTATGCGGACGAGGTGGTCGTCTCGCATACCAACGAGACGGAATATCGCGCCTTCGCTGGCAATCGTAAGTCCGAAGCGCTGCAGGATCGCATTATTCTGGTGCGGGTGCCGTATAACCTGCGCGTCTCCGATGAAGTGAAGATCTACGATAAGCTACTCGGGCAGAGTGCGCTCACGAACGTGCATATTGCGCCGCATACGTTGCGCGTTGCCAGTATGTTTGCCATTCTTACCCGGCTGGAACAGTCGAACAAAGTGGGCATGAGCCTGATGAAGAAGCTCAAGCTCTACGATGGTGAAGACCAGGAAGAGTTCAAGCAGAAGGACATCCGCGAGCTTCAGGAGGAGGCCGAGCGCGAAGGCATGGAGGGCATCTCGCCCCGCTATGTCATCAACCGGCTCTCCAGCGCCCTGGTGCGCGATGGCGTCACGTGCATCAACGCGATTGACGCGCTCCGGGCGTTGCGTGATGGGCTGGATCAGCATACCAGCATCAACCGCGAGCAGCGCGAGCAATACCTCAATTTCATCAGTGAGGCGCGCAAAGAGTACGACGAGATGGCCAAGAAGGAAGTGCAGCGGGCATTCGTCTATTCCTTTGAGGAGTCGGCGCGTACCCTGCTCAACAACTACCTGGATAACGTCGAGGCGTACTGCAACCGCACCAAGGTGCGCGATCCCATCACCGACGAAGATATGGAGCCAGACGAGCAGTTGATGCGCTCGATTGAGGAGCAGATTGGCATCACGGAGAACGCGAAGAAGACCTTCCGCGAGGAGATTCTGATTCGTATCTCGTCGCTGGCCCGGCGCGGACAGACGTTTGACTATAACAGTCACGAACGCCTGAAAGAGGCCATCGAAAAGAAGCTCTTCGCCGACCTGCGTGATGTGGTCAAAATTACGACGTCGTCGCGGACGCCCGACCCCGAGCAGCTCAAGAAGTCGAACGAGGTGGTCGCTCGGTTGATCGCCGACTTCGGCTACTGTACTGTCTGCGCGAACGAACTGTTGAAGTATGTCGGCTCGCTGCTGAACCGCTAGTCCCACGGCCCGGAAGCGTCGTCACCCCTTGTGGCGAAATACTCCGGGCTGTCACCCCGACCCTGGCAATCTGGCAGTCGGCGCGGTATGGCTGGCCGACCGGGATCACGCTATCCGGGTGGAATCGCGGGAGAAATGGGCATGAAAAACTATA
This sequence comes from uncultured Chloroflexia bacterium, assembly GCA_963718915.1. Lineage (GTDB taxonomy): Bacteria > Chloroflexota > Ktedonobacteria > Ktedonobacterales > JADMIN01 > DAHUXT01. Next base: position 254,179 of record CAVRAI010000004.1, read on the forward strand.
CATCCAGCATCTCGCGGCATGACTGGTCGTTGCACCGTAAGGGCGCGATTGACCAGGAGCGCCACAAACAGAAGATTCGCGAGGCAATCAAGAAGAACCTCGCCGATATCGTGAGCGAAGAAGCCATCATCCTCTCTGATGGCAAGAAGATCGTGCGCGTGCCGATTCGCTCACTGGAGGAGTATCGGTTCCGCTACGATCCCGGTCGCGAGCAGCATAGCGGGCAGGGTAACGGCAAGAGCAAAGTGGGCGATGTCGTGGCAGCCGATCCGCAGCGCGGACGCGGCAAGCGTGGCGACGCGGGCGACGAGCCGGGCGTTGACTACTACGAGGCGGACGTCACGGTGGACGAGCTGGCCGCGCTCATTTTCGAGGATCTGGGGCTGCCCTTCCTCGAAGAGAAGAAACTAGCGGAGATGGAGACGGAGGCTGTCCGCTTCACCGACGTGCGCAAAGTGGGGCCACTGGCCAATCTCGACAAGCGCCGCACGATCATGGAGAATATCAAGCGCAACGCGGCCAAGGGTGATCCGCATCTCAAGAACCTCAAGAATGAGGATCTGCGGTTCAAGGTCTGGGAGCCGACGATCAAATATCAGTCGAACGCGGTCGTGCTGGCCATGATGGACATCAGTGGTTCGATGGGCGAGTTCGAGAAGTACATCGCGCGCAGCTTCTACTTCTGGATGGTGCGCTTCCTGCGGACCAAATATAACAACGTACATATCGTCTTCATCAGCCACCACACTGAGGCTCAGGAGGTGACCGAGGAAGAGTTCTTCACCCACGGCGAGAGTGGAGGCACGCAGGTATCCTCCGCCTATGAGTTGGCGCTACAGATTATTGGCGAACGCTACAATCCCGACGACTGGAATATCTATCCCTTCCACTTCTCTGATGGCGATAACCTTCCCTGGGATAACGAGCGGTGCGTCCAGCTGGTTCAGCAACTGATGGGCATCTGCAATATCTTCGGCTACGGCGAGATTCGCGAGGGACACTATCGTTCACCCAGCACGCTGATGTCGGCCTATAGCAAGATTCAGGAGGAGAAGTTCATCGCGGTGACGATTTCCGATAAGTCGGAGGTTTACCCGGCGTTGCGCCACTTCTTCGCCACCCGCGATCCCGCGACGGCGCTCCCCTGACGCACACGCTCGTCGCCCTGGCGCACTTCGCCGTGAAAGGAAGGCACGAGGATGCCTGAAGCAATCACCAACGAGCAGTATGTCGCCGAGTTGGGCGACGCTATCGAAAAGATATGGGAAATTGCGCTCCGCATGGGCCTGGATCCGTTCCCGGTCAACTTCGAGCTGGTGCCAGCCACCATCATGTACGAATTTGGCTCGTATGGGCTGCCCGGTCGGTTCAGCCACTGGTCGCGCGGCAAAGCCTACTACCGCATGAAGACCGACTATGACTATGGCCTGAGCAAGATTTACGAGCTGGTCGTCAATACCAATCCGTCCTACGCCTTTCTGATGGAGCAGAACGACTTGCTGCAAAACAAGGTGGTGGTGGCGCATGTGCTCGGCCATACCGATATGTTCAAGCACAACACCTACTTCAACCGCACACCGCCCAACATGATCGATAAGGTCAGTGTGAACGCTGACCGTATCCGCAAATATGAATATGAGCATGGCGCGATTCAAGTCGAGCGCTTTCTTGATGCGGTTCTGGCCATTGAAGAGCATATCGACCCCAACTTCCGCATTCGCCGGTTGAATGACGCCGAGGCCGAAGAGCAGCAGCGCAAAGGGAAGACTCCCCGCACGACAGAGTATGATGATCTATGGACCCTAGACGAGCGCGCCGCTGACCGCAAGCGCAATGGAGACGACGCGCGGTTCCGCGCCAAGACGCGTCGCTTCCCGGCGCAGCCACAGAAAGATGTGCTGCTCTTCCTGGCGGAGCATGCGCCCGACCTCGAGCTGTGGCAGCGCGATATCCTGCTCATCGTTCGAGAAGAAATGCAATACTTCGTCCCACAAATGCAAACAAAAGTACTTAACGAGGGATGGGCATCTTACTGGCATGCGCATATCATACGTGAACTGGAATTGACCGACGGCGAGTATGCGTCATTCGCCCAGATGCACGCAGGCGTGCTGGCGCCGAATCGTATGCGCATCAACCCATATCACGTCGGCTATCACATCCTCGAAGATATCGAGCGACGCTGGGATAACCCGACCGAAGAGGAGCAAGCGAAACTGGGCCGTGTTCCTGGGCAGGGGCGCGCGAAGATATTCGAGGTACGCGAGACCGAAAGCGACGTCTCGTTGCTCCGCAATTACCTCACCGAAGAGTTGGTGAAAGAGCTGGACCTCTACCTGTATCGCAAAGAGGGCGACCAGTGGGTGATCGTTGAGAAGAACTGGGAGAAGGTGCGCGACGGCATCGTCAGTAGTATGACGAACTTTGGCTATCCGTATCTGACCGTCAACGACGCCGACTACAACCGTAACACCGAGCTATTGCTGCGCCACCATGTCGAAGGCAGTCGCGATCTGGATATCCCCTATGCTGAGAAGACGCTGGAGCACGTCTACCGCATCTGGGGGCGGCCGGTGCATCTGGAAACCATTTCCGATGAGCGGCCGGTGCGGATGACCTACAACGGCGAGAAGCATACCCAGGCGTTGCTCGACGACGATTGAGTAGATGCTCTGCGCATCGAAGTATATTCTCAATCATCCCTTGAAGCGGTAGCCGACACCGCGAACGGTCAGGATAAGCTGGGGATTGGCGGGATCAACCTCCAGCTTTTCGCGCAGCCAGCGCACGTAGACGTCCACCGTCCGGTTGTCGCCATCGTATTCGTACCCCCAGACATGCTCTAGCAGCCGGTCGCGCGTCAAAACCGTGCCGCGATTGCGCACCATGTATGTGAGCAGATCGAAGAGGCGGGCGGGTAGCTCGATGGGCTGGTCATTCCGGAAGACCTCACGCCGATCTTCGTCGATGCGGATGTCGCCCGCCGCCATGATGTGTGAGCCGGGCTGGCCTGGCTCCGGATCGTCATGTTGCCCGGAGAGGGGCAGTTCGCCGCGTCGCAGCAGCGCCCGCACGCGCGCCCGTAACTCGTTCCAGCTAAATGGCTTGGTCACGTAGTCGTCAGCGCCCATCTCCAGCCCAACGACGATATCGCTCTCCTCGCCGCGCGCCGTCAGCATCAGAATCGGCACGCTCGCCGTCTCTGGGCGGCTGCGCAGCTGGCGACACACGTCCAGCCCATCGAGGCGTGGCAGCATCAGGTCCAGCAATACCAGCGATGGCGGCTGCTGGCGGGCCACTTCGAGCGCGGTCACACCATCCGGCGCCGAGAGCACCAGATAGCCCTCGCGACGGAGGTTATACACAATCGTCTCCCGCAGTGCGGCATCATCCTCTACCACAAGCAGCGTGCGTTGGCTCACGGTGGTGTCCCCCCGTCTGGACTCGCCTAGTTGAGTTCCTCGATAAGCCCCGACACCATGTAGATAACATCCTCGCAGATGTTGGTAACGCGGTCGCCAATGCGCTCCAGATCGTGCGCGATGAACAGCAGACTGGTGGCCAATGGCACGGATGCTGAATCACGGGTCATCAGATTCAGCACCTCGTTGAAGATCAGCCGATACTGCTGGTCTATCTCATCGTCCTTCACGCAAATCTCACGCGCCTGTTGCACATTGACATCCACAAACGCCTCGATGCAGGCACGTACCTGCTGGCGGACGAGTTTGGCCAGTTCGCTCAGCTCATAGGCGATGGGCGAGGGTTCGTAGTCGCGGACGCGCAACGCCTGTTTTGCGATGCCCACCGCATGGTCAGCCATGCGCTCAAGCTCGTTGATGGCCAGTTGAACAGTAATCAACTCGCGTAGATCGCGAGCAACTGGCGCCTGAAGCGCGATCACGTTGGTGCAGCGGCTGCGGATGGTGCGCTGCATCTCATTGACTTCGCCGTCGCTGGCAATGACCAATTCAGCCAGGTCGGCATCGCGTTGCGTCAGCGCCTGCATCGCTCGCGCAATCGCACTCTCCACTAACGTTGCCATTGTAATCACAGATTCTTCGATTTCGCGCAGTTCCTGATGAAATGTGTCTCTTGGCATAGTAACCTGACGATCCCTTTCACACGTATGCGGCTGTCATATGCCACCCGCACCTCTCAACCGCATCACCCAAAGCGACCCGTGATGAAATCCTCCGTCTGTCGTTTCTGCGGACGTGAAAATAGCTGCCCGGTCGGCGCATATTCCACCATATTGCCGGTGAGAAAGAACCCGGTATACTGTGAGACGCGCGCCGCTTGCTGCAGATTGTGGGTGACGATGGCAATAGTGTAGCGTTGCCGAAGCTGCTCGATCAGTTCCTCAATCTTGAGCGTCGCGATGGGGTCGAGCGCCGAGCATGGCTCGTCCATCAGGATCACTTCGGGTTCTACCGCCAGCGCCCGCGCGATGCAGAGACGCTGCTGCTGGCCACCAGACAGGCTGAGCGCGCTCTGGTTGAGCCGATCCTTCACCTCATCCCACAGCGCCGCGCCGCGCAGACTCCGCTCCACCACCCCCTTCAGTTCGTTCGATTTGTGCCCCCCCTGAACCCGCAAACCATAAGCGACATTTTCAAATATGGATTTCGGGAAAGGATTAGGGCGCTGAAAGACCATGCCCACCCGCTGACGCAGATGCACCACGTCGGCGTCTGACGCATAGATGTCCTCACCGTCAAGCAGGATCGTGCCCGTTATCCGAGCGGAAGGCGTCAGATCGTGCATGCGGTTGAGCGCCCGTAAGAAGGTAGATTTGCCGCAGCCAGACGGTCCCATTAGCGCCGTCACCTGGCCCTCGGGGATGTCTACGGAAATGTCTTTGATCGCATGCGTCTGGCCATAGTAGATGTTCAAATCATTGATACGAATCTTGACAGGATCGGTGAGTTTTGCGATGGCGGGCTCGTCACCAGCAGACGTGCTAGTCCCGTTCGCTGCCCCTTCCGAGTTGTCTGATGTATCTGCTGGTCGAAGCTCCATCGCCTGATTCTGCCTCTCAGCTACTATATATTGAAAAGTAGTTGGGTTCATCCGAATCGTCCTGTCACATAGTCCTCGGTTTCTTTACGCTCTGGTTGAGAGAAAATGGTTGCGGTAGCGCCAATCTCGATGAGACGCCCCTGGAGAAAGAACGCTGTCCGATCAGCGACACGGGCAGCTTGTTGCATGTTGTGTGTCACCACTACGATGGTGTATTGCTGCTTGAGCCGATGCATGAGATCTTCGATTTGTTGTGTTGCGATGGGATCGAGCGCGGATGCGGGCTCATCCATCAGCAGAACATGCGGCTCGACCGCCAGCGCTCGCGCGACACAGAGCCGCTGTTGTTGCCCACCGGAAAGCTGCGCGGCTGAGGTATGTAAGCGATCTTTTACCTCATCCCAAATCGCCGCATGTCGAAGGCTCCGTTCCACAATTTCGCCTACTTCCCGCCTGGGAGCCAGTCCGTTGAGTCGAACACCAACCGCCACATTCTCGAAAATGCTGCGAGTAGGAAGCACGTTCGGCTGTTGAAAGACCATGCCAATCTGACGGCGTACGTAGATCGGGCGAATGGTTCGATCATAGATATCTGTGCCTTCGACAAGCACGGTTCCGGCTATTCGGGTTCCTGGCGCCTCCTCGTGCATGCGGTTGAGGCAACGTACAAATGTGGATTTACCGCATCCCGAGGGGCCGATCAGGGCCGTGACCGAATGAGGCTGAATTGTTAGATTAATATCATGCAACGCCTGAGTTTTTCCGTACCATGCGTTTAGTTGTTTTACCTCAACCGTCATTGATCATTTCTCTCCTGTCACTGGTATCCGGTAGGAAAACCCGATTCACGATTAACGGCGAGTCTTGAAGCCGCCAGTTGCCCAGCGCACCGCCAGTGACGTGATGATGACCAACATCATCAGCACAAATGATCCTGCATACGCCTGGTTGATCTGCACATCGTACGGACTGCGAGTGTAGTAAAAAACCTGTAGTGGTAGCGTCGCTATTGGCCGAAAAATATCCACATTGAAGAACTGGCTCCCAAACGCCGTCATCAGGAGAGGCGCAGTCTCTCCCGCAACGCGCGCAATGGCCAGCATAATACCTGTGATGATTCCGCTGATGGCGGCAGGCACCACAACCCGGAAGATCGTGCGTGACTCTGTCGCGCCAAGCGCTACCGAGGCTTCACGCAGCTCTTTCGGTACCAATCGAAGCACTTCTTCAGTTGTGCGTGCGACGGTTGGAATCATGATGATTGCCAGCGCCAGGCCGCCCGACAGCCCCGAAAATGAGTGCGACGGCACCACAATCAGCACCCAGATGAATAACCCGAAAATGATGGTAGGGAGACCGGTCAGCATATCTACCAGAAATCGTACTACAGTTGCCAGCCAGCCCCGGCCGAATTCCGCAAGATAGATGCCCGTAAACAGACCCAGCGGAATCCCGAAAAGCGCGGCTAATCCGACAACGAGCAGAGAGCCAACAATTGCAGGCTGCACGCCACCTCCCGACTCACCGAGGGGAGCTGGAGGCTGAGTGAAGAACGCAATGTTGAGGAAACGAAGCCCTTGTCGGGCAACGAAGACAATGAAATATGTCAGAAAGGCAATGGTGGCGACAGCGAATGCCGTTACGAGTGCCGCCGCTATGATAGCAATTACCCGGCGCCGAAGGTGCAATGAGCCTTTGGGCGGCGCAAACAAGCCAGATCGTTGCGCCTCGTTTTGCACGGTTATACTCATTTCGAGACTCCCTCGGCGCGGAGTCGCCCCAACCGTGTGACTAGCACACGCGCCAGGATATTCGTGATCAAGGTAATAATCAGCAGAAGCAGCCCAGCCTCCAGCACAGCCGAGACGAAAATTCCAGGTGTTGCTTCACCAAACTGGTTGGCAATGACACTGGCAAGTGTGTACCCCGTGTTGAACAAACTGAGGCTAGGCGGCGACGCCTGGTTGCCAATGACGCTTGTCACGACAATGGTCTCACCCAGGGCGCGCCCCAACCCCAAGAGCGCCGCGCCAGCGATACCAACACGCGAGAACGGGAGAACAGCGTAGCGGATAACTTCCCATCGCGTCGCTCCGAGCGCTAGCAACGCTTCCCGCTGTGACGTTGGAACATTGAGCATCACCTCGCGCGAAATTGCTGTAATGATGGGAATGATCATCACAGTAAGGAGCATGCCTGCCGCGAGCAGCCCTAAGCCGTGCGGCGTCCCCTGAAAAAATGGGAGAAAGCCGAAGTGCTGCTGTAACCAGGGTTCTCCTTTGAGTTGGAGCCACGGAACCATGACCAGAAATCCCCATAGCCCAAGCACCACGCTCGGTATCGCTGCCAGCAAATCTAGCAAAAAGGCGAATGGCGCTCGTATGCGCCGTGGGCAATAGTCCACCAGAAAGATAGCTGTACCTACGCCAATCGGTAGTCCAAAGAGCAGCGCGAAGAGTGACGTGACAAAGGTGCCAAAGATAGCGGGTGCTACACCATATTTGTTGTGAACGGGATCAAAGGCGTCATAGGTAAGATAACTCAGTCCATTGGTCGTGATTGATTGCCATGAAGTACTTACTAGCACCCAGGTTAAACCAAGAACAATTAGGATGACCACGGACACAAAGAATATCAAGGCCCCGCGAAATATGAGGTTGCCCGGTCGTCGTGCCTCGATGCGCAATCGTGTTCTCGCCTGTGCTATCCATTCACGCGTGCGTGCTCGGATGTCATTCAAAGATGCTTCTACGGGAATCTGCACGTTGTATCACCACCCTCGCTATCGGTTGCGATCGGCTGTGTCTCTATTCGCTGCAAAGGGTTCCTTTTGCACATTGTGGCAGCCCTCCAGAGTATCGAGCCTGAGGAGACTCGTTGGAGGACTGCCCAATTTCTAGAGGGTAGCGGGCGATTTACCGCTATAGCCTCTTCACCAAAGTTAAACTACCCTTTGTAGCAGGCGCTGCTACCGCATGTCATGGACTTGATCTGTGCCTCATCCTTCTGGACGATGTTGGCAGGCAACGCGACGTAGCTGAGAGCCGCTGCATATTGCTGTCCGTCGTGCGTCATCCACCACAAGGTGTTTGCGAGTGCCTGGCCTTTGTCAGCATCGTTCTGCTTCTGGTAGACAATCACCCACGAGTAGCCGCTGATCGGATACGAACCAGCCCCTGGAGCATTTACAATGTAGAAGCGGAGGTCGGCGGGAATATCCGTGAAATTCGCAGCCGCTGTCTTGGTGCTGTCAAGTGATGGGGCAACGAAATCGCCATTCATGTTTTGCACCTGGGCATATTGAATGGTGTTCGTCAGCACGTACGCTAGTTCGTTGTAGCCGATCGACCCGGCTGTGTTTTTGACCGCCGAGGCGACACCTGCGTTACCACTCGCGCCGACGCCTGTTGGCCAGTTCAGGGTGTTGCCAGAGCCAACTTTGGTTGACCAGTCAGGGCTTACGGCTGCGAGATAGTGGCTGAAGATACCCGTCGTCCCGCTGCCATCGGACCGGTGAACTACCGTAATTGCTACGTGCGGCAGCGTCGTGCCGGAGTTCAACTGAGCAATTGAGGGATCGTCCCAAAACTTGATATTGCCCAGGAAGATGTTAGCCAGCACAGGTCCGGTCAACTTCAAGTGTGTGGAGGCATCAACCTGTGACAGATTGTACGAAATGGCGACTGCGCCAATCGTCACTGGAATGTGAATGATTGCACCGTTGGTGCTCTTTGCGAGATCAGAATCTTTCATTGGCGCATCGGTCGCACCGAAGTCTACCGTCTGCTGAAGTAGTTGCGTGATGCCAGCGCCGCTACCTACCGCTTGGTAGTTCACCTGAACCTTACAGTCGATTCCGGCATAAACAGTGAACTGCTTCGAGAAGAGTGGTGCGTCGAACGTCGAGCCAGCGCCAGAAAGCGACGTGGTTGACGGACATGTGGCGCCAGCAGCCGTTGGCGTGGATGAAGTGCCACAGGCTGCAACAGCAAGACTGGCCACAATCATGGCGCCTAGCGCCACCTTCGATCCAAGAGAACGAATCGCAGAGATGCGACCGAACATGATTCCTCCTCAAATCCCTCAACTGTTAAGAGCGTCGTTCGATAGCGAGCGGGTGTGGAGCGAGCATGCTTCGTCCAGTTCCTCAACTCGTCCATTGAGAACGTAGGATGTGTCTGTTAATGGTCCTTTGAACTTCTGTTAAGGTTCTGTTAAACCAGACCCGAGGGCTTTCATGTACCCTGACTGAATGCGATACACTACGATCAGGTAGTGCGAGGCAGGGCATGGCATGCGCCAGGATGCCGCGAAGAACAGGGAAGAGTGAGGATGAGCACGAGCGGTGAGATTCTGTTGCTGCTAGAGGCGTTCCTCGCGGGCATGATTGTCGTCGGTGCGGTCGCATGGCTGCAGCGGCGGATCGATGAGCGCAAACGGCAGGTTGCCGAGGAGCGGCGCTACACAGCGGAGCGGCAACTCGATAGTCGTCTGCATGAGATCGCGCGCCTGCACGACATGACTGGCGTGCTGCTCGAAGCCTATCCGCGGCCGGTGCTCGTCACCGATCAGGACCGCGTCGTATTGTTCGCCAATAGCGCCGCGCTGGGACTCATCCAGCTCTCGCGCGAACAGGTGATTGGGCGCGTCGCCGCCAGCGTCATCCAGGACTATGAGACGATGCGCGTGCTGCTTGAAGCAGGGCAGAGCCAATCTCCGGTAGAGACGACCTTCCGTCGCGCTACGACGGGCCAGACCTGGCGCGTCTCGGTGACGCCGATCACAACACCCCGCCAGCCATCCCCAGGCACACCTGAACTCGATCCCGCGCCCGATGTGCAGCGCATGATCGTCGTCATCGAAGATTTGACCGAACTGCGACGACTGGAGATCATGCGGCGCGATTTTGTAGCGCATGTCTCGCATGAGTTGCGCACACCGCTGGCGGCCGTCAAGCTGCTGACCGACACGTTGGCGGAGACTGTCGAAAGCGATCCGATGGCGGCGCGTGGCTTCGCACGGCGCATCAGTGCCGAGATCGATCATCTGACGCAGATGGTCGCCGAGTTGCTGGAACTTTCGCGCATCGAGTCGGGCAAGATCAAGCTGCGGACAGAAGCGGTGGAGATGGCCGGACTGATCGAGGCAAGCATTGATCGGATGAGTCCGCTTGCCGACGAGCGTAACATCCGCCTGGTGTTGGCGGTACCAGATGGTTTGCCCGATGCATGGGCGGATGCGAGCCGCGCGGGCGAGGTGCTGATCAATCTGATTCACAACGGCATCAAATACACGCTGCCAGGTGGCTCGGTTACGATTTCGGCGGAGGTGATGGAGACAAACACGACAGGTGAGCCGCTCAGCGCGGAACAGCATGCCCAGGTCGACGTAGTGTCTCGGCTCATGCTGGCGATTCATGTGGCGGATACGGGCGTTGGCATTCACGAGGACGATCTCCCACGAGTCTTCGAGCGCTTCTTCAAGGTGGACCGCGCCCGCACACGCGAGATGGACGAGGCGGCGTTGCCGGAGACGCGCGCCGCGGCAGGCACCGGGCTGGGTCTCGCCATCGCGCGGCACCTGGTGGAGTTACATGGCGGGCGAGTCTGGGCGGAGAGTCGTGTGGGCCGGGGTAGTGTCTTCTCCTTCAGCCTGCCACTCGCCAGCGCGTCCGAACAAACGGCCGCCGTCGATCTGCCTGCCCCAGATGTCAATGCGCCCGCGCACCCGTAACCCGCACGTTCACGCTTAATCGAGCGTGCGGTAGAAGAAGACCGAGGCGTCGAGGCTGCCGCTGGAGCTGCGGGCGTAGGCTGGGATAACGCCAGCTTCGATATATCCGAGCTTGCGGTATAACGCCTCAGCGACATCGCCCTGGCGGGTGTCGAGTACCAGTAGCGTGCGCCTTTGAGCGCGAGCAGCTTCTTCAACCGCCAGCATCAGTTGTCTGCCGATACCCTGACCACGTGCGGAACGCAAGACGCAAACCTTCTGCACCTCGGCGCGGTGCGATCCATTGGGCAGTGTCGCCAGGTCGAGTTGTGCGCTGCCAACCACAGCTTCATCCTCCGCGCGGGCGACGAGCAACACTCGGCTGCCCTGCTCCACTCTTGCGATCACATCTCGCCAGTAGTTACGCGCGACTGCGTCTTCGAGCGGGGCCAGGAAGCCAAGCGACGCGCCACCCGCGACGGCATCCTGCAGCAGCCGCGTCAGATCATCCAGATTATCTTGAGCCTCGTCTGCCGTCAGAGTTTCGATTCGAGCCACCAGTTGTCTCCTCTGCGCTATGTGGTTGATTGCCTTCCATGATACGCTATGTCCCCGTTGCTGTGTGGGAGGTGATAGCTTGACCGATGGAAGAGGTATGCGAGCGCGCCTTGCGGCAGGTGAGGCGCGCATGATATCCTGCATTTTAAGCGGGTTCGCCAATGGCGGCGAATATCCTCGACCGGCAAGGCAAACGGTATGCTGACGGTGCGCCAGGCGCTGGCAATGGAAGTCTTCGCGGGAAGCCGCGTCGTCGCCGGGAAGGATGGCCTCGACCGCGAGATACGCTGGGCGCATCCTGTGGATATCCCCCATGCCAGCGAGTGGGTGCGCGGCGGCGAGTTGCTGCTCACGACGTTTTATGGCCTGCGTGATGACCCGGAGGCGCAGATCCACCTGTGCGCCGAGCTTGCCGAGAAAGGACTGGCGGGCATGGTGGTCGCCATTGGCGGCTATCTGGATGCCGTGCCGGACGCCATTCGCAGCGCTGCCGACGCCGTGCAATTCCCCATCATCGAGATGCCCTGGGATGTCCCGTTCGAGGACGTGGTCCGCGCCATCTCCGAGCAGATCATCAACGAGCAGTACCAGCTCTACAAGCAATCGCTCTCGATCCACGGCTCGCTGACGCGCCTGGTGCTGGATGGCGGTTCGTTGCAGGATGTTGCTCAGGAGCTATGCAAGCTGCTGCAACGCCCCGTCGAGATCGACGACCTCTCGTTCTCCGTGCTGGCCGCCGCAGGCTCCGAGACCGAGATTGACGACAGCCGCCGGACCGCTTTGCGCGAAGGGCGCAGCGCGCCGATGCTGCTGGAACACCTGCGACGCTCGGGTGTGCTTTCGCGAATGCGAACCAGTTTCGCCCCAGAGCGCATCGACGCGGACGAGAGCACCAGCGCGTATGGCATGACGATGGCGCGCATCCTGGCGCCGATTGTCGTCGCGCGCAAAATCTATGGCTACGTCTGGATCATCGCGGGCAGGCGCGAGTTGGAGCCGCTCGATTTCCACGCCATCGAACATGGCGCCACCGTCGCCGCGCTAATCCTCTTCCGCGACCAGACGGGCCGACAGGCTGAGGAGCGCGCCGAGAGCCGCATCTTCAGCCGGTTGTTGGCCGAAGACGCGCGGCTCGATAATACTCTGCGCGAGGAGGTGGCTCGTTTCCGTCTGCGCCTGGAGGCGCCCCACGCCATCCTCGTGATCGATGCGGGAAGCAACGAGGCGCGCGCTGTCGAACTGGCCGCGCGTAACGCCGTCCGTCGCGCCGGGCTGGCCGCTGCAATGGGTGAGCGCGCCGGGCGGGTCGTTGTGCTGGTCGAAGGCTCGCGGTCAGAGGCAATCGTCGAGCTGAGCCAGCGCATCATCACCGAGGCGCAGCCACTCGAAGATACCATCAGGATTGGCGCTAGCCCGCTGCATGAAGACGCCGCTACGCTCCAGCGCGCTTATGAGCATGCCCTGGAGGCGCTGGCGTTGCTTCCGGCGCTTGGCGAAGACCGCAGGGTTGCCCAGTTCGATGAGCTTGGCATCCTGCACTGGCTGCACGCCGTTCCGCAGGATCTGCTGGCGGAGAATGCGTTCGCCCGCAGCATCCAGCGGCTGGCGGAGCATGATCGCGCGCGGGGGGCTGAGCTACTCCATACACTGGAGGTCTTTCTGGAGTGCGACGGCAATAGCGTGCGCGCGGCGGAGAGGCTGATCGTCCACCGCCACACCCTGAAGTATCGTCTACAGCGTATCGAAGAGTTGTGCGACGTGAACCTGAGTGACCCGCTCTGCAAACTCAATCTGCGGGCGGCGCTGCTCTCGCGCCGCATGCGCAACGCTCATGTGAGAGCGACATTGACGGTTTCTCGCAGGAGGGTGGAAGAGGTTCGCCACAATGGCCAAAGAACCTCGGCCAACGTCCAGATCGCTGGCCCTTGAGCCTGGTTCGGCTGGCCGATATACTGCCCACAACCGAGGATGCGCGGCTAATCAGACACATCGCTGTTAGGGGCGGGCATCATCACACGAGGAGGTACGGAATGGCTCTCAAAACGCTGACGACTGATCGGCTGCTGATTGATGGACAGCGTGTCGCGACTGCCAGGACACAGACGCTGGTAAATCCCGCCACGGGCGCGCCCGCGGATACTGTGCCGGAGGGCAGCGTCGAAGATGTGCAGCGCGCGGTGAAAGCGGCGAAGACGGCGTTCGACGATGGGCGCTGGTCGCGTATCGGGCCGAGCGCCCGTTCCGCCGTGTTGTACAAACTGGCCGACCTGATCGAAGAGCACCTGGATGAGCTGGCCGCGCTGGAGTCGCGCAACGTCGGCAAGCCGATCAAGCTGGCGCACGATAGCGACCTGCCGTTTGCGGTGGATTGTCTGCGCTTCTTCGCGGGCGCGGCGCGCAATCTGGATGGGCGCGCGTCGAGCGAGTACATGCCGGGGTACGCCAGCATGATTCGCCGCGAACCTATCGGCGTGGTGGGCCAGCTTGCGCCGTGGAACTATCCGCTGATGATGGCGATCTGGAAGATTGGTCCCGCGCTGGCGGCTGGCAATACGGTTGTGCTCAAGCCCGCGCCAGAAACGCCGCTTACCTCGCTGGCGCTGGGACAGCTGGCGCTTGAGGCTGGGTTGCCCGCGGGCGTCTTGAATGTGGTGACGGGCGGCGACGACGTTGGCGTGGCGCTGGTGGCGCATCCCGACGTCCGGCTGATCTCGCTGACCGGCGCGAGCGAGACGGGCAAGGCGGTCATGCGCGCGGCATCCGATACACTCAAGCGTGTACATATGGAGCTTGGGCGGCAAGGCGCCCTTCATCGTCTTCGACGACGCCGACCTTGAGGCCGCGGCGCATGGGGCGGTGGTTGGTGGCTTCGTCAACACCGGCCAGGACTGCACTGCCGCCACGCGCATCTACGTGCAGCGCGGCTCGTTCGACGCCTTCGTGAAGCGCTATCTCGAACTGGTGGGCGAGGTGCGCGTCGGCGATCCGTCGTCACAGCAGACCGATATGGGGCCGCTGGTCTCCGAGGCGCAGTTGCGGCGTGTCGAGGCGCTGGTGGCGACCGCGAAGGGGACGGCGCGCTTCCTGGCGGGCGGCGAGCGGGCCAGCGTGGCTGGGATGGAGAACGGCTTCTTCTTCCAGCCGACGGTCATTACCGATGTGACCGACGATGCGAAGGTGGTGACCGACGAAATCTTTGGCCCGGTGACGGTGGTGCTGCCGTTCGACGACGAGGCCGAGGTTATCGGCCGGGCGAACGCGGTACGCTACGCGCTTGCTGGCTCCGTCTGGACGGGCAACGTGCAGCGGGCGATGCGGGTGAGCGGCGCGCTGGAATTCGGCACCGTCTGGGTCAACGATCACCTGCCGCTGACGCCGGAGATGCCGCATGGTGGCTTCAAGCAGAGCGGCTTCGGCAAAGATATGTCGATCTACGCGCTGGACGACTACACCCAGATCAAGCATGTGATGCTCGATACGTCGGGCGATCAGCGCAAGGGCTGGCACTACACCATCTTCGGCGACGCCGAATAGCTCAGGCGAGAGGTTCGCTGGCTGGCTGTTCTCTGGAATGTCGGGGAGCAGCCAGTTGTCGTCTGGCGAGGGGTTAATTATCAGATCGAATGCCAGCTATATTCGACACCAGATAGTGATTGACCCATATGACGGTTTCTATTGTAACCGTCACACGATAGCCGTTATGAATGCCCGAGAGATGCGTGGTTTGTATGCCCGGAACCACATACTCGTGTTGCCCCATCGACCTGAATGGTGTAGTGTATGCCGTTACGGCTCAAGGTAAAGCTATTAGCGCCTGGTATGCCAAGCACCGTACCGTGGAGAAGACTGCCAACGCCAAGCGGGGTGGCTGTTGGCCTGGGAGCTGTCGTCGCCGTGGGTTGCGGTGTCGCGGTTGCCTCAGGCGTCTCGGTTGCCACGGGCGTCTCTGTGCTCTCCGCCGTCGCCGTTGCTGATGAGCCACCGTTCGCCAGCGCACCGTCCAGTAATGATGAGTTAAGCGCGAGGGTGCTAGCGCCAACGACCGCGGCTATGCAACCGATAACGATCGCTCCAATAATTGCGAGGCCCACCCGACTGCGAATCCACGCGCCCATCTCGTCTTGACCCTCCCGATGATGATCGCTGTATTACCTAACGATCAAGCCTATTATGCCCTAACTGCCACCCTGACGCAGTACTTTGTTCTCGAACATGACAAATGGCTACTGCCCGTAATGAAAGTCGCTGCGCTGGCGACTTCGTTATAACAATGTGCGCGTGACGCCAGTAGCGCTAGCCAATAAGTCCTGAAAAGCTATACGGTCACGTCTCCTCCTTGCAGCCTTGTAGCGAGGACAAGGACGACAAGAAGGATGACAAGCTGGCCAGGTGAAGCGTGCTGAGCATGTGCTGCATTGTGCATATGCGAGGCGTAGAGCAGTGGCGACGGCTCAGCGGAGTGACGCCCGCGCATGGGGCATTTGGTGAGGCGGGATAACGTGGAGCGAGGGAGTGCAAGCGTATGAGGCGAATCACGAGTGCTTTTTCACGATCATCGCAGGTTATCATGCCGCGAACACCGCAAGATAGCAACGTACGGGCGCCGCAAGACACTATGACACGCGCATTGCCGCTGGCCGCGCCAACCAATATGCTGCCAGTCCAGGTGATCGAGCGCCAGGTCATCGCGCCTGATGTGGTATCGATTCAGATCGTGCTGCCAGGGACGAGCCAGGCTCCCGCGCCCTATCTATCCGGACAGTTTGTCACCCTGGCGCTGCCCACCCCCCGCGAGACGCTCTATCGGTCATACTCGCTGTGCGGCGATGGCGATCCTTCGCGCCCGTGGGAACTCACCATCAAGCGCATGCAGATGGGCGCCGTTTCCAATTACTTCTATCAGTCCGTGCAGCAAGGCACGCTTCTGTATGCCAGCCTGCCGCGTGGAACCTTTACCCTGCCGGGCCGCCTCACCCCAGAGATGGCATTCGTATTTGTCGCGACTGGCAGCGGAATCACGCCGATTATGGGTATGTTGCGCGCCATCCGGCGGCTTCCAGCGCAGGAACGCCCGCTGGTGCAGCTTCATTATGCGTCGCGCACCCCAGACGACATCATCTACGGCGATGAACTGAACGAGATGGATCCAGATCGTATCTGGCTGCGGCAACTTCACTATGTCTCATCTGAGGGTTATCGGATGACCGTCGATGACATTCTTGACTATGCTGGGCCAGCGGCGGTTCGCGCCCACTGGTATATGTGCGGCGCCGATAATTTCAAGCGAGAGTTGCAGACCGAACTGGAGGCGATGGGCGTCTCGGTGCGGCAGATTCACACGGAGGTCTTTGGCTCACAGCATGGCCCAGCCTATCGGGTTGGCCAGTCAGTGGCCTCTACTGAGCCAACCGACCTGTTCATTGCGGATACGGGCGATGCGCTCAATGTCGAGCCGGGCGAGACACTGCTCGCGGCGTTGGAGCGCAATGGCTATCATCCCGAATTCAGTTGCCGCGCGGGCATCTGTGGCTCGTGCAAGTTGCGCGATGCTCGAAGGCGAGGTCGATCAGCCGGGCGAAATCCTCTCGCCAGCCGAGAAGGCCAACGGCTATGTGCTCAGCTGTATTGCCCATCCGCAGGGGCAGGTGACGCTTGCCTCTGGGGGGCGCGCTCCGGCGGGGATGGTGCGCCGCAAGGTGACTGGCGTCAGCGGTGGGCGCTCGCGCACATCGGTCACAGGCGTGCGGGCGGCGGCGCTGGTTGGGATGAGCGCCCTGGCAATTGGATCGTGGTCATTGACGAACCATCAGCCGGGTAGCTGGACCGCAGCTGCGGCGGCGGCCAACCCGCAGCCAACAGCGCCCGCCAATACCAGCCCTGGAGCGATATCCACCACAGCGGGTGGGACAACTCCCATCGCCGGCGGAAAGACACCTGGCTCCGGTGGCAACGGTGGTGGCGGCGCTGGCGGAAGCACGCCCACCACGGGTAGCGGTAGTGGTGGTGGAGGTGGCGGCGCCGCGCCAACGGCCACCTCGGGCGGGAGTGGCGGAGGAACGGGTGGGTCGTCGCCGACCGCGACACCGAAAGCTGCTCCCACGGCGACGCCAAAGCCCCAACCAACGGCTACCACGTGTTCGTCGAAGTGCTGAGAATAGTCAGTGATGAGTCCCAGTCAAGAGTTGGTGGTAATCGAACAAAGTCGGCGTATCATGGCAACGCCGATGAGTATCCATATCGCCGTTCCGCCAGATGAGGCGGGCATGGCGAACGCAGCGATTATGCGGGGAATGGCCTGGCTCGATGGCCTGAGTGACCGGCTGACACGTTTCTCGCAGGAAAGCGAGTTGTCGCGACTCAACGCTTCGGCGGGCGTATGGTGCGCGGTCTCGGGTACGCTCTTCGCCGTCGTCGCCGAGAGTCTCGCGGCGGCGCGGGTCACTGATGGCCTGTTCGATCCGGCCCTGTTGCCGCTCCTCGAAGCCATTGGCTACGACCGCGACTATGGCGAGATCAAGCATCGCGAGATAGGCGAGGTGGGCGAGATAGGCGAGGTGGGCGAGGCGTATGGAGAGCCGTTTGTCGCGGGAAGCTGGCGCGGCATCGAACTGGACGCCCGTCGGCTGCGTATCTTGCTGCCAGAGGGTACGCGCCTCGACCTCGGCGGCATCGCCAAAGGCTGGGCAGCCGATGCTGTGTTGGCGCGCTACTTCAGGCAGTACGACAATGTGCTGATCAATGCCGGGGGCGATATGCGCGCGCAGGGCGGACCAAAAGCGGGTGAGCCATGGCCCATCGGCATCGGTAACCCACTCGCGCCGCCCGACGACGAGACGACTGGCGAATCGTCCGAGAGCGCTGCGGTTTTGACGATGAGTCGCGGCGGGATCGCGACATCTGGGGCAAATTGGCGCTGGTGGTATCAGGGTGGAGAGCGCCAGCATCACCTGCTCGATCCGCGCACCAGCCGCCCAATGGCGCTCTGGATCGATGCTAGCGATAACGAACGTGACAATACATCGGATCTGATCGCGTCAGCCACCGCGCTTGCGCCCACAGCGGCCCATGCGGAGGTGGCGGCGAAAGTTGCGCTCCTGCGTGGCTATCCCGATGCGTTACACGCGGTTGAGCAGTCCTGGGACGCGAGTCGTGTCGCGGAAGCGGTTCCCTATGGAGATGAGGCGGTGGCATTGCTCGTCATTCTTAGGAAATGGCGCCGTTGTTTGTTCGGCGAATATACATGAGTTTCTCAATCACGTTGGAGGCGGTGGAGATTTATGGCTGGACTGATCGTTCTTCCCTGGGCGGGCATCGCGTCGCACCTGCCTTCGCTGGCCAGCGCCGCCGCGACAAGTCCGACCTTGTGGTATCTGACACGCACAACCGCAGTCGCAGCCTATGTCGCGCTGACACTGTCGGTGATGCTGGGTCTGTTGCGCACCATCGCGCGATCATCCGCCGAGCGGCTCTCCTGGATCGTGGATGAGCTTCATTCCTTTGTCGCCACACTGGCGGGCGTCTTCGTCTTCGGCCATCTGCTGACGATCAAACTGGATACGTTCGTGGTCTTCTCGCTACGCGATCTGCTCGTGCCAGGACAAGGCCCCTATAAGCCGGTTGCTGTCAATATTGGCATCTTCGCGCTCTATGTGATGGCGCTCGCGTTGCTCAGTTCGTGGATCCGGCGATTCATCCCCTATCGATACTGGCGCGCCATTCACTATCTCAGCTTTCTTGCCTTCGCGCTGGTCACGATCCATGGTTGGCTGGCTGGCAGTGATACCAACGAACCCTGGCTGCGCGCGCTCTACGTCGGCGGCGCGGCGGCAGTCACCTTCCTGACGGTGATGCGCCTGGTTGCGCGTCCGAAGGTTGCGAAGAAGCAGGCCGCCTGAACGCATGCGCAGTTTGCGCCGCGATGATAGTTCACTGGCGAAGAGTCTCACAGTTTGGCGATCAGCGTAGCCAGCTTCTTACGATAGGGCGCCCCACTGATGCGCTCCCAGAATGGCGCGAAGTTCTGGAGTAATGTATCTCGCTGCGCCTCCTGCGCCTTGAGAAATCCATCCAGCAACGCATCGTCCTGGCTATCGTCGCGCAGTCGCGTGAGTAAGGCGACTGCGAAGACGCAATCCTGCAGGTCGCCCAGATGACTCTGCACATCTTTGAGCGTCCCCAGAAGCGACTGGGCGTTGCTATCGCTATCTTCCGTGAAAAGCTCCAGCGCATAGCGTAGCTGCTTGCAGGCGATGCGCAGCGCGTGAAGCTGCTCTGCCGCCGCGACGCCAGCGACCACGATTTCGAAACGCAGAACGGCTTCGTACCGACTCCAGAGAGCGCTGCCCGCGACGTGGCGCACCAACACCTGCTGAGCGCTCTGTCCGCGCGTGACCAGCTGTTGCGCTGCACGTTGCGGATCGTATAGCAAACGCTGTGTTTTGGGGTGCTGTAGCGTCCGCCTCAGACGGCCGAGCGCCTTCTCACGGCGACGATTCAAGTCCGCACGAAGCGCGCTCTTCTCGCCACCAGTCTCGTCTCGTCTCGTCTGTCTCGTCTGTCTCGTCCGTCTCGGAGAGCGTGTGCTCGTAGTCGTCCAAATGCTCCAGCAGAATATCGAGGTCGCGCACCGCGCCCAGACGATCCGCCATCGGTTGGAGTCGCGCGCGCAGGCGATTCACTGGCTTGCGCCGGAACGCGGGTGTCTCCTCAAGCAGACGCGCCATTGTACGGAATCGGCGGGTGGCTACCCGCATCTGGTGAATGTCCTCAACGTCGCTTTCTTCAGAGACCACATCAACGAAGTCGTGAATTCGCGAGAGTTGCGCGCTCAAGGCCTCTACGCCGAGGCACGCGAGAGACTTTCTGCCCAGCGACATCCCCTCGGATTCAGCCACGCCATTCCGACGGTCGTTTGGTGGTCGCTTGCCTGTCTGTATTTCCATTGGGGCGCTTCTTTCACCAGCGCTATCCATGCGATACGGAGATTTCTGCCTGGGGAGAAGGTGATTTCACGTGGTGACGTCTCTTGATCCGCCATAGGTCATGGCGCTTCATTGTACGCCATGTAACGCCGTACCTGCTACAATAAACCGAAGAATTCGCATGGCCTGATTGCGCCACCTCACAAACTGGCGTATACTGGTGCGCCAGAAACCGGGAGGTGAACGTCATGGCACAGGTCGCCCTGTATATGTTTGGGCCGCCACGCATCGAGATTGATAATGAACCAGCCACGATAGATACCCGCAAAGCGCTCGCCCTGTTCGTCTATCTGGCAGTCACGCGACGGCCCCATACCCGCGATGCCATCGCCGGGCTGTTCTGGCCAGACTACGATCAGGCCCACGCGCGCGCGACACTACGGCGCACGCTCTCGCCGCTCCATCGTCTGCTGGGCGAGGGCTATCTCAACATCGAGCGCGAGATGCTGGCCCTTCAGGCGGACGCCGCGCTCTGGTCTGATGTCGATGAATTCGAGACGCTGTTGGCTCGCTGCCAGACGCATAGGCACGACGTGAGTGTTGCCTGCGCCAAATGCCTCCCATTGCTCAATCAGGCGGCTGACCTCTACGCCGATAGTTTCCTCGCTGGATTCGCACTGCGTGATAGTCCGTCATTCGATGACTGGCAATGGGCGCAGGGCGAGCGTCTGCGGCGCAATCTGGCAAGCGCGCTGGAACGTCTCGCGCTTGGCTACAGCGCCAGCGGAGCGTATGACGCGGCGCTGCTTGCCGCTCGTCGCTGGCTCTCACTGGATCGCTTGCATGAACCGGCGCACCGCCTGCTGATGTCTATCTATACCTGGGCTGGCCAGCGGTCGTCCGCGCTACAGCAGTATCGCAGCTGCGTCCAGGTATTGGACGAAGAATTGGGCGTCGCGCCGCTCGAGGCCACAACCGACCTCTATGAGGCCCTACGCGCGAAGCATCTGCCGCCATTGCCTGAACTGGCCAACGGCCATACACCCACTGTGGCCGCGCCCGCCATTGCCCCGAGGCCCGCGCCATCTTCACCGCCAGAGCGTAGTCATGTGCCGTTCGTTGGGCGCGACATCGAGCTTGAACGTCTGCTTGACATCTGGCATCAGGATATCGTGGGTGGCTGCGTGATGATTGTGGCCGGTGAGGCAGGCATCGGTAAGACACGCCTTGCACAGGAGTTTCTGAGCCAGGCGCGTGCCGAGGGCGCCGGGACGCTGGTGGCGCGCTGTTTCGAGGGTGAGAGCCACCTGGCGTATGGGCCACTCGCGATGGCGCTACGAAGCGCGCTCCCACCTGGCGGCGCTGGCTGGCCCGCCCGACTGGAGGCGCCGTGGGCGGCGGAAATCGCGCGGTTGCTGCCGGAACTGCCGGTTGCGCGTGGGGATGGCGAAAGCCTCCTGCCGATTGAAGGGCCTGGCGCGCAGACCCGTTTCTATGAAGCCCTGCGGCGCGCGCTTATCGCGGCCTGCGCCAGTACCAGCAGGGGACTTTTCGTGCTGGACGACGCCCAGTGGGCCGACGGCGCGACGCTGACGTTCCTGGCCTATCTGGCGCGCCGGATCAACGACCAGCCGCTGAGTATGCTGCTCCTCTACCGTACGGGCGAGACTGGCGAGCAGCCTGAACTGGAGCATCTGCTCGGTGTTGCCCGCAAAACAACACACGTCATTGTCGAACCTGGGCGGCTACAGCCTCAGGATGTGCATGCGCTGGTGACGGCCCAGATGCCTCACGAGCAGGCATCCAGTGACGTCGCCACACGACTGTATCAGGAAACCGAAGGGCTGCCGTTCTTCCTGGTCGAGTATCTGGCGGCCATCAGCAGCGGATTGCTCACTGCGGAGAGCCGGGCGTGGTCCCTGCCCGGCGGGGTGCGCGAACTGTTGCGCTCGCATCTGAGCGCCGTTAGCGAGACAGGATGGCAGGTGATGAGCGCCGCCGCGGTGCTGGGGCGTTCCGCGCCGTACGAGCTGCTACACGAGGTGAGTGGGAGAAGTGACGACGAGACGGTCGCGGCGCTCGAAGAGCTGACTGGTCGCGGACTGCTGCGTGAGGCAACCGCTGAAAACGCGAAAGCAACGACGCCTGTCTATGATTTCTCGCATGAGAAGCTACGCGCGTTGGTCTACGACGAGATAAGTCTCGCACGGCGACGGCTGCTGCATCGCCGCGCCGCCGAGTTTCTTAGCACAAGGTTGGCGAGTCGGCGCGATAGCGAGGTGCGGGCCAGTCAGGTTGCCCGCCACTACCTGCTGACGGGCAATGATGCCGAGGCGGCGCATTACTATCGCATTGCCGGTAACGATGCCCGCGATCTCTATGCCAACGCCGATGCGCTGGAGCATCTGCGAACCGCGCTGGCGCTGGGACATCCTGATGTGGTGGCGCTCCACTGTGATATCGGCGACCTGGAGACGCTGCTTGGCGAGTACTCAGCCGCGCTGGCCAGCTACGAGAAGGCTGCGGCGCTCTGTACGTCCGAGGAATTGCCCGCCGTCGAGCGTCGCCTGGGGAACGTGTACGCGCGTCGTGGCGAGTGGCGTTCCGCCGCATCGCACTACGAAGAGGCGGAGGCTGCCAGCGCTGAGGCTGAGATGGATTCGGCATGGCAATCGTTGCTCTCCGCCGACTGGAGTCTGGCGGCGTGGCGCATGGATGACGCGGAACGGTCGCGGGCGCTCGCGGCTCAGGCGCTGACGCTGGCCGAACAATCGGGCGATCTGCATGCGCTGGCGCAGGCTCACAATATTCTTGGCATCTTGATGTCCGAGGACATTGCTGCGGCCCGCGCTCACCTGGAACAGAGCCTTGCCGCGGCTACGCAACTCAACGCGCCGATGCTCCGTGTGGCCGCGCTCAACAATCTGGCGCATCTTTGGCAGAAGAGCGGCGACTTGCCTGACGCGGTGACATGCGCTCAGGCGGCGCTCGATCTGAGCGTTACGCTTGGCGACCGCCACCATGAGGCCGCTCTCCACAACCACCTGGCCGACCTGTTGCATGCGGCGAACCGCTCGACCGAGGCGATGGCGCATGTCCGCCAGGCGGTGCTGATCTACGCGGAAATCGGCGTCGAAGCGGGCACAGTGCAGACGGAAATCTGGAAGCTCTCCGAGTGGTGAGCGCCTATTCCGCTTTATAACCGAATCGTCGGAGCAGCCCCTTGCGTTCGGCAATATCGGCCTCTGTCTCGATGCCTTTGGCGCGATGCCATCGATGACGCCAAGGATGCCGCGCCCCTGTTCGGTCTCCGCGACGATCACCTGAACGGGATTGGCGGTGGCGCAGTAGATGTGGCAGACCTCCTGCACGGCGCGCACCGCCGGAAGCACGTTGATGGGGAAGGCGTTGCGTAGCAAGATGAGGAAGGCATGACCAGCGCCCAGGGCAAGCATGGTGGCGCGCGCAAGCTCGGTCAGCTCATCGTCGGTGCCGCTCCACCGCACAAGCGCTGGCCCGGACGCCTCGTTGAATGCCAGCCCAAACTTGATGCCCGGTACCGCGCCTACCAGCGCCTCATGTAAATCCTCGACCGTCTTGATAAAGTGGCTCTGGCCGAGGATCAGATTCACATCTTCCGGCTTCTGAATGTCCACCACGACCGTTTCCATATCGGCCTCCTGATGTTAGGATACTGGCGACAGCGCCATCGTGCGGACATCATACCACCGCGCTATTTTGCGTCTTTTTGCTGATGATCGCCCGCTTGCTCGACGGCGCGAATGATTTCGGGGATATGGGTCATGCGCCAGATGAGCGCGATGGCGCTGCCGAACACGCCGGCCAGGATGACGATCACGACGATGAGGGTAAAGTCGGCGGTGGTGGGCAGCCGATGGCTGAGCAGCAAGACGGTCGCCGTTGCGAGTATGCCGGCAATCAGCGCGGTCAGCAGGCACCCTTTCGCCACAGCTGAAGAATACGCCCTCGAAGTATCGTCCAATTCGGCCCATGATGCCCTCCTGAACAGGTGGTTGTCGTCTGTAAACGACCGTCGTTCTGTCGCGGTCAGATAGTTATCACTGGTCGCATCTTAGGCGTGTGGTCGCCTGTTGTCAACGCGCAATCTTCACGCCTGTATCGCCTGGCGCAGCTTTCGGGTTATGATAGATGAGCGGTGACGCCATCCATATTCACCGATATTCACAACTCTCGCCAGGGCAGGAGGATTAATATGCCAGAGACACCATCCAGTTCGTCAGCGGGGCAACCCATCAATCGCTCTGGTGCGGAGCGGCTTGGCGCGCAGGTGTATGCGCTCGTGCGCGCATGCCCGCCGGGCCGCGTCACCACCTACGGTTGGATCGGCGCAGCAATGGGCTATCCGCGTGGTGCGCGTATGGTCGGCTGGTTCATGAACAAGGCGCCCCGTTGGGAAAACGTACCCGCGCAGCGTGTCATCAACAGCAAGGGCGAGCTTTCGGGCAGCTGGGCATTCGGGCAGCGTGGGCGCATGCGCGAACTGTTGGAGCAGGAAGGCGTCGTCTTTAGCGCTGAGGGCCGGGTGGATCTCAAGCGCTATGGCTGGGATCCATCGCGCGACCTCAGTGATGACGAGCGCGCCAATATCCTGGCCTCCGCCGACAATGCGCCCGCCGACGTTGACGACGAGCTATTGCGACTGCTGATGGATGATCCCGCATCGCCCTTCCGCATCCAGCCGACAGGCCACTAAGCGGGGATCTGTGAGCAGCCGCTGGCGCAGCCCGTAGTACTCGACAGAATCGTACAGTTCGATTGGTTCTGGCAGCTGGATGTATCACGGGAAGTCAGGGAGAGACCAATGTCGAGGTACCTGTCGGGATCGGCGCCGGTGGTGACCGCGTCCCTCTCCGTCTTCGTCTCCGTCCTCGGCGTCTTTATGGTGTTTAGCCTGTACGCTCGCAGCATTCAAGGGCTTTACATCGGTGGGTTGGGGTTTGCCTGGCTTGGGCTCGCGCTCTGGCTGGCATTTTCGGCGCCCTTCACACTTCTCGCCATCCTTATCGCCTGTGGCTTGGCGCTCATGCGGCGGCGCTGGATATGGACTGGCGCGCTCGTCGCGGTAGTAGCGCTGGGCTGTCTTGGACTGTCCGAATCTACGTCAGACATGGCCCACACTGCTGTAAGCCTGGTCTTTGGCAGTGGGACCTTAGGTCTCTGGCAATTTATCGTCGAATTTCCCCTGCTTATGCTCGTGTCTCTATTCGCCCTCGTTTCGGTGCTGGTAGAGGCACGCCGCTCCCGATAGGCGCTAAGCTCACCTCAGCCTGTGATGTCTCACTTGTCCCGTAGCGCTGTGACGACACTGAGCACAGTTGGCCAGACACTGGAGGCCGGGTCGATCAGCTCAAAATGGCCGACGTGGGGCAGGGTGAGCAGCGTGGCCGAGTCGCCTTCGACGGCAGCGCGACGCACATAGCGCTCGCTCACCTCGAGCGGCAGGTCAGTATCGTCAGTGCCGTGCACGAGAAACTGGCGGATGCCCAGAGGCAGGAGATCGTACGGTGAGCCTGCGGCGTAGCGCTCGGGGTAGTCCGCGGGTGAGCCGCCCATCAGCAGTCCTGTTGCGTTGTCGCTTAGTCCGAGCGCCCAGGTGTGGCGCAGGTCAACGGCTCCGGCCAGCGCAACCGCGCCAGATAGCGGCAGCGGATCCGGCGTGAAGATAGGACTCTCAGTGGCGATCTTATGGCGGCCAGCCAGCCAGAATGCCAGATGTCCCCCGGCGGAGTGCCCGAGCGATAGCACATGATCTAGCGCGAGGTTGTACTGCGGCGCGAGGATCCGCAGAAAATCGGCGGCGGTAGCCACATCCTGAAATGTTCCAGGCCAGCCACCGCCTGGCTCGCCCGTGCGGCGATACTCGATATTCCAGGTGGCGAAGCCCGCCGCGGTCAGTGCGGAGCAGGCGTGCCCAAAGTGGTTTAGATCGTAGCGGGCGCGCCAGTAGCCGCCATGAATGCCAAGCACGACGGGATGTGGCCCTTCGCCAGCGGGCATGCGCAAATCGCCGAATTGCTGCGGCTCCGGACCATAGGCAATGCGTTGGCCCATGTCGGGCAGCTCGCGCTCCAGAATATCCTCGCTCACATCGCCTCCCTGGTTTCACTGCACGCCGTTGCCGTATCGCATGTTCAGGCGGATGGATCGCTCGGCGCCACATGTAGTGTCCGCTCGCGCTCGTAGATGACCATGCCTGGCCCGCCGCCCTTCATGTGGCGGACATAGCGTTGCTCCGTATAGTCCACCGGCACGCTCCCCGCCAGCCGCGACTGGCTGTAGTACGCTGCCAGCGCCGCCGCCTCGCGTAGTGTCGCCTCGGAGACAGGCCTGCCGCTATTGCGAATAATGACATGCGCGCCGGGGACGCCACGGGCATGGAGCCAGGTGTCGTTCGCGCTCGCCTGATGGAAGGTGACTTCCTCATTCTGGCGGCTGTTCTTGCCGACCAGCAGCGCCATACCATCGGATGACTCGCGCCGGAGTGGCGTCCCACCTTCGGGTCGCCGAGGCTGCTGCGCTGGCTTGCCGCCCTTGTTCCCCTTGCCGCCCTTTGCCCATTTTGGTTGTTTGGGCGTCTTCGCGGGCTTTTGCGGACGTTTCTCCGCCGCGCCGCGCAGATAGCCAGCCTCCACCACCTCGGCGCGTACCAGCGCAATCTCGGCGGGCGTCTCGGCCAGCGCCAGGTCGGTCAGCAGCTGATCGACACGCGCCAACTCCACATGATTCGCCTCAATTTGTGGGGGAATCAGCGAGGTCGCCCGCTGGAGCTTGTGGTAGCGGGCGTAGCGGCGGTTGGCGTTCTCGACGGTGGTGAAGCGCGGATCGAGTGTGAGGGTGCGGGTAGTCCCTTCGCCGAAGGGATTCTCCAGGGTCACGCTCGTCTGTCCACGCGCTATCTCCGCCTGGAAAGCGAGCAGCAGATCGGCCTCCTCACGGAGCGCTTGCGCCTCATCAATCGCCGCCAGCTCGCCACGAAGCGCCTCATCCTTCCGGGCGCAGCGGTCGCGGATCGTCTGGAGCAGGTGGCGCAGGTCGCGCTTGGCGCTCTCCAGGGCGAGCCGCCACTCGGCATCATGGTAGAACGTGGCCAGCATCTCGTTGGCGTTGGCGCATGCCCGCAGGGACGCATCGCCAAACTGGCGTGGCAGGTAGATCGCGAACGCCGTCGGTGTCTCGCTGGATTCATCGCCGTAGACGAGTGTTGGCTCCCAGGTGGCTGTCTCGGCTAGCTCGGCCAGCGCTCGCGCCTCGGCGGCGATCCGCTCCCAGGGCAGGTCGGCGGCAAGTGGCTCATCGGGCGAGGCCAGCGCACGCGCGGCAATCTCGCGCCCCAGGTCGCGGCTGAATCCCTCGATCTGCGCTGCCAGCAGACTGGCGATTGTTGGCGCCTCGCGTCTGCGACTACGGCTCTTACGCCGCGCGGCTCTGGGTTCAGATGCTGTGCCTGCTGTCGTTTGTTCCGCCTGCGCCTCTGCCAGCATCGCCAGCGCCGCGTCAGACAGATCGTTCGCGGTCACAGCCTCGCCGCGCAGCCGTGGCAGGGTCTCGCCCCGGATGGTACGTGTCTGTGGCGGGGGATAGCGATAGGGCGCATGCGGAACGATGGCGCGATAGAGGTTGACCTCAGCGCTGACCAGGTGGAGCGCGCCCAGGATCATACCATCGTCGCCGCGCAGAATCAGGTTGCTGAGTCGTCCCATGGTTTCGACGACCAGCCAATGCCGTGGCGCCGCCATCCGCTGCCGAGGGGCCACGGCCAAAGCCGATCTCGACGATACGCTCCCAACGCGGCTGGCGAACGGCGACGATGCGCGCGCCCTCCAGATGTTTGCGCAGCAGCATAACGAAGGCAGGCGGCTCGGTGACGAGTTTGCGCGGCTTCTGGTCGATCAGATGAATGCGCGCAAGTTGCGGATGTGCGGTGGCGAGTAACCAGCGGTTGCGCCCGCCACCCCAGCATTGGAGCGCGATGGCATGCGGTGTCGGCTGAATGACGTCGTCGATACGCGCGCCATGCAGCTCCGCGCGCAGCTCACCAGCCAGCGCCGCTAATGTCAACGCATCCACCGCAGGCATGGTATCATCTTTCTCATAAGATAGTGTATCGTCGCCACCTTTCTCGCCCCGCGTTCCCATCCCGGCGAAGCGGGCGCGGCGGAGAGCGCCTCGGCGGCGACTCAGTATAGCACGCACCGAACTGGCGGTGGAGCGCAAAATATGTCAGATCGAGATAGCAAGCCGAATCTCTCGTCGCCTGGTACGCAACGGATCGGATCGGATGGAGCGATGATGACACCTCCGGGCACGCTGACGCCCTTACTGGTTGTCTTTTCTGGCCCTTCAGGCGTGGGCAAGACCACCGTCACCAATGAACTGGTGTGGCAGGGATGGACCGGCCATATCGTCGTTACCGCGACGACGCGCCGACCGCGGCCCGGCGAGGTCGATGGCGTGGATTACCACTTTCGTACCCAGCACGAGTTTCAGCGGATGCTGGAGCATGGCGAGTTGCTGGAACATGCGGAGGTGCATGGCAACTGGTATGGCGTCCCGGCGACCCCCGTGCGCGAGAAGCTGGCGCAGGGCATTGATGTGCTGCTGACGATTGATACGCAGGGCGCGCGGACGATACGGACACGCACCCAGGGCGCCGTCTTCGTCTTCCTGGCGCCGCGCTCGCTGGATGAGCTGGTGGAGCGCCTCAACGTACGCGGCACCGATACCCCTGAGCAACGCACACTGCGGATGTTGAATGCCGAACGCGAGATGGCGGAGCTGGAAAAGTACGACTACGTCATCGTCAACCAGCAGGACCGCCTGGCCGAGTCGATCGAACAG
The DNA here is from genome assembly GCA_963718915.1 of uncultured Chloroflexia bacterium. GTDB lineage: Bacteria > Chloroflexota > Ktedonobacteria > Ktedonobacterales > JADMIN01 > DAHUXT01. The sequence continues at coordinate 283,272 of CAVRAI010000004.1, forward strand.
CTGCGCGCGATTCTCCGTGCGGAGCACTGCCGCGTACACCCACACCGGCCCATTGTCTAGGTCTAGGGCTAGCAGGGAGCATTCCAGCGTGACCGCATAGTCCGGCGCTCAATGGTGCGCGTCGGCGGCGATAGAGATCCACATGGGAGGACACAGCGTGACGAGTGACAGATTTCAGCGTGCGGGAACACGTGAGCGCAATCTTGGCCTGGAGCTGGTGCGTGTTACCGAGGCGGCGGCGTTTGCGGCCTCGGCACATCTGGGCCGCGGCGACAAGGAAGCGGTCGATCAGGCAGCGGTAGACGCCATGCGTAGCGCCATCGAAGGCGTGGACATGCACGGTGTCGTGGTGATAGGCGAAGGCGAGAAAGACGAAGCGCCGATGCTCTATGTCGGCGAGGAGGTCGGCAATGGTCTGCCGCCAGAGGTGGATGTTGCTGTTGACCCCGTAGACGGCACGCGCCTGACCGCGCTGGGGCTGCCCGGCGCGATAGCGGTGGTGGCGACGGCGAAGCGCGGCACGATGTTCCAGGCGCCTCCCGGTGTCTACTACATGGAAAAGCTGGCGGTCGGACGTGACGCCGCCCATGTGATCGATCTGGAAGCGCCGATTGCCGAGAATCTGTCACGCATTGCCACGGCGCGTGGCGTGCCAGTGAATGATGTCACGGTGACGGTGCTCGACCGTCCGCGCCACGGCGATATCATCCAGGCGATTCGCGAGGTAGGGGCGCGGGTGAAGCTCATTCCTGATGGGGATGTGGCGGCGGCGCTTCAGGCTGCGATGGAGGAGTATAACGCCGCGGATGTCTATATGGGCATCGGTGGCGCGCCCGAGGCGGTGCTGGCGGCGGCGGCGATCAAATGCGTCGGCGGGCAGATGCTCTGCCGTATCTGGCCGCGAACCGACGATGAGCGCAACAAGTTGAAGGCCGATGGCGTGGATTTGACGCGCATCTACGGCGTCAACGAGCTTATCACGTCTGACGATGTTTCGTTTGCCGCGACAGGTATCACCACCGGCGACCTGCTGCGTGGCGTCGAGGTGGGTCACCACAACGCGCGCACCCATTCAGTGATGATGCGCGCCCGCACCGGCACGATCCGCTATATCACGGCGATGCATCGCTGGAATCGTGGATAGCCGACTTCACTTCATCCCCCCTTCCATGAGGAGGGGGGACAATTCTGTCGCAATGAAGCTTTCGATCACCAGCCGTTGCGGTGCATCAACGTTTCGGTCGGGCGTCGTCTTCTCTTCGCCGCTGAAGCGGTCAATGAGAGTGGGTCGGTTGCCGCTGGATAGCCGAGGGCGATGACCCCGATAGGCTTGAATGCGTCGGGGACGCCGAATCGTTCGAGCAGCGCTTTCTCGCCTGAGGAGATGCCGAAGAACCAGGCGGCAAGCCCTTCATCAATCGCCGCGAGCAGCATCAGCATGGACGCCATGCCAGCATCGATGTCCCAAAACGGCACAGGCCAGTTGTCCGCCTCTTCCAGCCCGAAGCCAGCCTTATCTGGCTGCGAGTAGCGGTCGAGATAGGCCTGGCGATTCGAGAGCGGCAGGATGAGCACTGGCGGGAGCGTCGAGCGCATCTCGTCGGGGACGGGATCTTTCGGGTCGTCGGTGAGTGTCCAGAAGTCCGCTAAAGCCTCAGGGCTGTCGAGTACGAGATACTCGTTGCCCTGGGTGAATCCCGCCGATGGCGCATAGCGCACGGTGGCAAGTATGCGGTCTAGCGCCTCGCTGGGGACGGGCCGCTGCTCGAATGCGCGCACGGACTTGCGGTGCTTGAGAATCTCGCGAAACTCCATGAATACTCCTCCAATCACCAGTCTCATTCGCCGCCAATGATGCCTGAGAACGTTGTCACCTCCAGGCCAGATTCACGCAGGCGCGCCACATAGGGATTGATGCCGACGCTATCGCCCGCGATGTGGCCCATGACCAGGATGTTGCCCCGCACGCCTTCGCTGGCCAGCCGCTGTGCATCTTCCAGTGGAAAGTGGATGCAGCAGATGGTGTCGACGCCGTGCGTCAGATAGGCGTGGGCGACGTGATAGCCGCCGTTGGTATAGGCGCCGTGGGAGACGACGACTTTTCCGGCGGGGGCATCCCAGCTACCGAGTGGGTTCCGCATCTGCGTCCGCGCTGTCGCGAATTCGGGCAATTGCATCAGCGCGTCGCGCATGTCTGCCACCGTCGAATCTGGCTTGCGCGCTAGCTGCTCATCCACGGTGCGCTGCATGATGCGCCTGCCGACCTCGTCCAGCGGCGAGTGGATAGTGAGGAAGGGTATCTCCAGCAGCCGCGCCACCGAGGCGGCGTGGTCGTAGTTCTCGCGCTGTGACGCTGCCTTGAAGCCCTCGATGCGTGAAGCGACCGCCTGCTCCGCCACATCCTCTGGGACGCCAGCAGCCACCATCTGGCCGACGTGCAGGTGATAGACATCCCAGAATGGGCCAGCATAGCCTGCGGGATGGTGCGCGATGACCGCGTGATAGCCAAGCTGGCGCGCCATGAAAAGCTCCGCCGCGCCCACATCGATGCCCATCAGGGTGTGGCTGATGCGCGTGCCGGGATAGTAGATCGCGCAGTCGCCGGGAACGGCCTCCCAGCCTGCCATCTCGAGGGCAATCTGCATCAGGCGCTCGGTAGTCACCGCAGCCATTGGCGACGTCCCCTTTTACAATGCGAGTTCCAGCCCGCGATCCGAAACGACGAAGCCCATGCTCAGGTAGAGTGGCCGCCCCATGGTAGAACTACTCAATATGAGCTTGCCGATATGTAGCTCGCGCGCCTGGGTGACCAGCATCTCCATCAGCGTCCGCGCCAGCCCCAGCCGCCGGTAGTCGGGATGGGTGTAGACGCTGGAGACGTAGCCACGGCGGCGATGCAGGTCTTCAATATTTGGCGGCATCGGCCACCAGATAAGCACAGTGCAGGCAACCGGCTGCCCATCCGCCTCGGCGAGCCATGCCTGGTAACGCCCCCGCTCCAGCTCGCCGCGCACCGACTCACAGAACGCCGCAGTGTATTCTTCGCGGGTGACATTCCCCTCTTCATACTCGGTCGCCATCTGCCAGCGGAGTTCCGCCAGCGCCTCGATATCCGCTAGTGTCGCCGCGCGGCAACGAATCGCGCCTGTGCCGTCCGCCATGAACTTCTACCCCACGATGAATCGCATGGTGAGCGGGATTACATGGCCTCGCGCTCATCCTCGACCGAGGGGAGCGGCGGCACAGCAAGTCCCCGCCGAGACAACATCTCCTCAAACCATAGCACAGGTTCAGGATTCTTCGAGGGCGTATCGTTGTCGCAGCGGAAGAACTGGACAAAGAGCAACCAGGTATCACCCAGACGTTTGAGCAGCGCATCCAGCCGGGCCTGCGCCTGCTGGGCATCGTGGGTATAAAGCCAGCGATTCCAGAGATGGATGCCCTCGTCGTGTAACTCGATGATGGTGAGCACGCGCTCATCCGAGATATACGTTTCGGCGAAGCGGCGCGCGCGGGCGGCGTGGTGATTCTCACCGCTACGCGGTAGTTCCGGGTCCACGCGAAACTTGAGGCTGTCGTGTGTCAGCGCAATCAGCCGCAGATCACGGCGGTCGTCGGGTGAGAGCGCGTATCGTTCGACGTTTGCCAGCACGTCGGCGATGTGATACATCACCTTGCCCTCGCCGTGGCCGGGGCGCGGCCATCCCCAGGCGATGCCCCGCTGCCAGATGGGGTCAGCGGCAATGGCGTATTCAAGCGGTGTTTCGAGTGTAAATGGTAATGGCAGAGATTGTCTGGATTGCATGGTCAAAACAGCGACCTTTGATTTCTGAACGGGCGGGAAGCTCCCTCCTGGGAGTTACTTCTCGCCGATGATAAGCGAATGTCCCGTCATGCCCGGAGGCCGCGGAATCTGGAGCAATTGCAGCATCGTCGGCGCGATATCCGCCAGGATGCCATCGTGTCGCAGCAGAGCGCCGGGCCACTGCGGCACGACAAAGTAGAACGGCACCGGGTTGGTCGTGTGCGAGGTCAGCGGCTTGCCGGTATCATATTCGATGAGCTGCTCGGCGTTGCCGTGGTCGGCGGTAATCAGCGCCGCGCCGCCCTGGGCAATTGCCGCATCCACCACGCGCCCCACGCCAGCGTCCACCGCCTCGACCGCTTTGATCGTGGCGTCTAGCGAGCCGGTATGGCCGACCATATCGGCGTTGGCGTAGTTCATGATGATGACATCATACACGCCGCTCTGGATACGCCGCACCGCTTCATCGGTGAGTTCGGGCGCGCTCATCTCCGGCTTGAGATCGTAGGTGGCTACCTTCGGCGATGGTACCAGCAGGCGATCCTCACCGGGATACGGCGTCTCGCGTCCACCATTGAAGAAGAAGGTGACGTGGGCGTATTTCTCGGTCTCGGCGGTATGAAACTGCTTCAGCCCGCGATCCGAGAGAATCTTGGCAAGCGGCTCGCCCACATTGTCCGCTGGGAAGGCGACGTCCACCGGCAGCCCGGCCTCATACTCGGTCATCGTGACGAAGACCAGCCCATCCAGGCGCGGGCCACGCTCGAACTTACCCTCGGCCTGCGGCGGAAGCTCTGGCAGCACGAACGCCTTGGTCAGCTCGCGGCCACGGTCGGAGCGAAAGTTGAAGTAGATGACGGCATCGCCATCCTCCACCAGCGCGACGGGGTGATCGTCCTCCATCAGCACAACCGGCTCGATGAATTCGTCGGTGACCTTGCGTTCGTATGAGTCGCTGATTGCCTTCACGGGGTCAGTCGCCCGCGCGCCCTCGCCGCGTGTCATCGCCCAGTAGACACGGGCGATCCGATCCCAGCGGTTGTCGCGGTCCATCGCGTAGTAGCGCCCAGAGACGGTGGCTACTTTCGCCGGGTGGTCACCGCCAATTTCCGCCGCCCTGGCGACCAGGTCTTTCATGTAATCTTCGGCGCCAAAGGGCGAGGTATCGCGCCCATCGGTGAAGGCATGGATGTAGACGCGCTCGACGTTATGGCTGGCGGCAAGCTGGAGGCAGGCTTCGAGGTGCCCCTGATAGGCGTGCACCCCGCCGGGGCCGATCAACCCGCAGAAGTGGAGTTTAGTGTTGTTGTGTTTGACGTGCGCGATGGCCTTGAGCAGCGCCGGATTCTCGAAGAAGGAGCCGTCGTGGATGGCGGCGCTGACGCGCGTGAACTCCTGCAAGACGCGCTTACCCGCGCCAATGTTGAGGTGGCCCACCTCGGAGTTGCCCATCTGTCCCTCCGGCAGCCCAACCGCTGGGCCAGAGGTCGCCACTTGCATATGAGGCCACTGGCGCGCGATGGCGTCGAGATGCGGCTTCTGGGCGAGCGCAATGGCATTGGCGTCTTTGCGGGGATTGATGCCGTAGCCATCCATGACAATCAGCACCAGCGGACGCGGCACGACGTGGGACGTTGGGCTGGCCACTCCTCGACTCCTTGCACTACTGTTTTGTAATGTATGTCACGCTGTGCGCTAGCGCGATAATGTTCGCGGATTCACAAAAACACAGTCCCTGTAGTATAGCATAGGAGCAGGACAGCGGCAGGCGGCGGTAAGAGCGCGGGCGGTTAAAACCGTGCCTTGCGGGCCTCGCTCCGCTCCGCCACAAAACCCGCCTACGCGGGTTTCAACGAGTCGCCAGTGATCGGGAATGACGCAAGCGGACACCTGGGAGTCCGCGCAGGCGGACTTTGTGGCCGCAGGCCATTTAGGCGCGGCTTCAGCCGCCAGCCTCGTGGTAGCGGGTTCCTACCCTTTCGGATAAGACATATCCCCCTACCACAAGTGGTACCAGTACCGGTTCTTTCAGGCGCCTATGTTATAATGCGCATCGGTCACCTCATCTTTGGATCTTCCGAGGGCTGGCCGCGAATGATGAGTTTATGGAGGCAGCGAGCATGACGCAAGACGTGCGGTCAGGCAATCGGCAGCAGGGGCCAGGCTCGCCCAGTGTGCTTCGGCCCGGCATGCAAGTGGCTGAGAACCACTCACGCCTACTGCGCGAGGCGATTGAAACCATTCTCCTGACGCTACTGGTCTTCGCGGTCGTCAAAGTGACGGTTCAGCCCTATCATATTGAAGGTCCCAGCATGGAGCCTGGACTGTATACCAACGAGTTTGTCCTGGTCAATCAGCTTGCGTATCGTTTCGGCAGCCCATCACGTGGCGATGTCATCGTCTTCCACCCGCCGAATGACCCCGGCGAGCAATATATCAAGCGAGTCATTGCGGTTCCTGGTGACACCATCACCGTCACCGCCACGAATGTATGTGTTGATAATGTCAAACTGAGCGAGCCGTATATCTATCCGCTGGCGCCAGGCGAGTTTGGCAGCCCTTCTATCCTCACTGACGTCAAGCTCAAGTCGGGACAGTATTTCGTGCTTGGCGATCACCGGGATAACAGTACTGATTCACGCGTCTTTGGGCCGGTACCAGCGCAGAATATCATTGGCAAGGCTGAATTCGTCTTCTGGCCGTTTGGCAGCATCCATATGATTGATAGCTATCACAGTGTCTTCCAGAGTGTGCATCCCTTGACACAGTCGCAGCCCGACACATGTGGGCAAAGCTGAGCGTGACGCCCGATAAATTCTGTATGGCCCCAGGATCTGTAGACGTTAAGAAATGAGTGGAGAGCGGAATGGCACGACAGTCTCCGGCGCGACCAGTGAACCGCGCCGTCTCGATGCAGCGCGCCCACCTGGCACGCGAGCTGGTCGAGACGCTGTTGCTGGTCGGGCTGATCTTCGTGATCGTGCATTTTACGATTCAGTCGTTTAGTGTGGGCGATACCTCGATGGGCGCGGCGCTGCAGCCGAATCAGACCGTCCTGATCAACAAGCAAGCCTATCTCTTTGGTGGTCCGAGTCGCGGTGACGTTGTGGTGCTGACCACCGATCCCTCCGATCCAAACGCCACGTTTGCCCGGCGGGTTGTTGGCATCCCAGGTGATACGGTCTCTGTCTCGGCAACCTCGATCATCGTCAACGGCGTCGCCCTCAACGAGCCGTTTATTCAGGTGCCGCCGGGTTCCGCGCAAAACAGCACATTACGCGCTCCGACCAAGCTTGGCCCGAACCAGTATTTTGTCCTGGCGGATAATCGTCTGGGAAACGACAGATTTGATTCACGGGGTTTTGGTCCCGTAGCCAGAAGCAACATCATCGGCCGGGCAGTGATGGTCTTCTGGCCGCTGAGCCAGTTTCACTGGATCGATACGCACTCCGACGACTATTCTAATATCAAGACCCCTTAGCGCGGGAAGGCGCGGCCTATGACACCCCTCATCACCATTGCCGAATGGACGCTCCTCGGCGTTCTTGTGCTGCTGGGCGGGCTGCTCCTCTTCACCTATCAAATGGCGCGCAAACTGCTCCGGCCCGTGCGCAAGGCGATGGCGATCACTCCGGAGGTTGTCGGCTTGCGGATGAGTGCGGTGCGGATCCCCAGTCCGCGCGGGATGCTGGCGGGCTGGTATCTGCCCTCGCGCAACGGCTGCACGCTGATCTGCTGCCACGGTATCAACGACAACTCCGGGCAGTGGGTCGCGCCAGTGGCGCGGTTGCACGCGCGCGGCGGCTATGGCGCGTTGCTCTTCGATTTTTCCGGGCACGGCCAGAGCGAGGGCAATCAGGTGACGTATGGCATTCGCGAGCGCCAGGATGTGACGGCGGCCATCGAGTATCTGCGCCAGCGGGGCGACGTGAACATGGAACGGCTGGCCATCCTCGGCAACTCGCTTGGCGCGATTACCGCAGTGATGTCCGCGGCGGAGCATCCTGAACTGGGCGCGGTGGTTCTCGAAAGCGGCTTCTCCGACCTCCACCATGATATCGCCAGGATCTTCGCCCGCTACACTGGCCTGCCCGCATTCCCCTTCGTGCGCCTCGTGATCTTCTGGGGCCAGCGCATTGCCCATGTTCGTCTGTCCGAGGTCCGCCCGGCGCGGATCATCGGCAGTCTTGCCCCGCGCCCGGTGCTCATCATCTCTGATCTGCGCGATGCCCTCGCCGACGAGCCATACGATGGTGAATATCTCTATCGGGCCGCTGGTAGCCCCAAGGAACTGTGGCAGGTCGCCGAAGCCACCCATGTCAATGCGTTTGGCGTCGATCCAGCGGCATGGAGCGACCGTGTGGGCAACTTCCTGGATACATACTTCGCCACATCTGCCACGTCTGTCGAGCGTTCTGGCGGACAGCCGCACTGAAGCCGATTGCCACGTAATGCGCCTTCCACGCGCCAGGCGGTATACTCAGGTACTGGCCAAACGAGGAGGGGGAAATTGTCATGCCTGAATTGCCCGAAGTTGAGTATGTTGCCCGGCAGTTGCGCGAGGCGTTAGTCGGGTCGCGTATCACACGAACCGAGGTATTGTGGCCGCGCGCCGTCAGCCGGATGACCCCTGAGGCGCTTATTGCGCGGCTGACCGGCAGGCGCGTGCTGGCGGTGGGGAGACGAGCGAAATACCTCGTGCTGACGCTCGATAGCGGCGAATCGGTCGTGATTCACCGCCGCATGTCGGGCAATCTGCGGCTGGCGCGCGCCGATGAGGACGCCCCCTATACGCGCGTGGCGTTCCTGTTGAGTAATGGCCGCCGATTGCTCTTCACCGACCCACGCAAGTTTGGGCGCATTACCGTGGTGACCCCCGATGAGCTGCCCGCGCTCTTCGGTCGGCTTGGCCCGGAGCCACTCGATACTGATTTCACGCCCGAAGTGCTGGCACAGCGGCTCGGCAGAAGTAGCCGGGCCATCAAAGTGGCGCTACTCGATCAGTCGGTGGTGGCGGGCTTGGGCAATATCTACGCGGACGAGGCGCTCTTTCGCGCGCGGATCCATCCGCTGCGGTCGGCGTCGTCACTGACCCCTGACGAAATCACTGCACTGCACGAGGGGATTCAGTCGGCGCTGCGGACGGGCATCGAGCATGGTGGCACGACATTTGGGCGTCATCGCGGCCTCTATGACGAGCCTGGCAGCAACCTGGAGCATGTGCAGGTCTACCAACGCACCGGTCAACCATGCCTGCGCTGTGGCGCCCCCATCGAGCGCATCCGCGTCGCCCAGCGAAGCGCACACTTCTGCCCGCAGTGCCAGCCTGCCCCTGAGGCAGCCGTTGCCGAGTTGTGACACCATAGCGGCGGCTTCTTGCTTGCCCTACGGCCCGACGGTTGGCGTGTCCGTGGGTGGCGCGGTAGTTGGCGTTGGAGCGGTATTCACCCCTGGCGTAAAGAACGTCTGCGCAGGCGGAGCGCCGGGATAATTCGTCGTGACATTCACTTGCACGGGCTGACCCGGGTCCGGGTCGTTGAAGCTGAAGGTCACGGTCGCGTACCCATCGGCGCCAGTGCGCGCGGTGAATTGCTGACTGATCGGGCTACCAACACTCACAGTCACCTGAACTCCCGCGGGCGGCGGATGGCTTGGCCCTTGCATCGACTGGTCCTGCACCCGGCAGACGACGTAGATGGTGACGGTGTCGTTCAGGTTCGGGGAGAAGTTCGATGGCCACGCGCCAACGGTGAATCCCGGAAACTTGGGCGTCGGCGTCAGATTGGAGGTATTGGGCGTCGGAATGAGGATAGTATTGCCCCCACTCGAATTCGCGGAGCTAGGTGTCTGGCAGGCAACCAGAGAGACCGCGATAATGCCGAGGGCAATCATCAGCAGCGCAAATCGTTTTGCCTGGACAGGCATGATCCTTCCCTCACTTCTATCCCAATGAGTATCATGCGCATACTTCGCATACATACAGAGGCAATGCCAGAATATTCTTCAATGCTATGAGAATAACGCGAACGCGGACATGCCGACCCGAGACAGTATAGCAGCCCGTGAAAACGAGAGGCAAGACGCGGGCCAATCGGGCTAGATGCCCGACCGCGAAACAGGTCCCGTAGCAACCACAGTACGATGTCATTCTCTCAATTGCTGAAGAGATTCCAATCGAGCGCTCTTGCCGCGCGGTGTACTTGCGTGCTATATGTTATGTCATAGTGCGCCTGGCAGGTGTAGTCAGCGGATGTCGAGGAGTCCATGGGTCAGTCAGGGTCTGGAGGGAGCGCGCAAGATGGCGAGTCGGGCGAGCACGTTGATGCGCGCCTCGATTTCGACCGCGAAACGCGCAAAGGGATTCCAGAAATTGTACTGGCAGAGGTGAAAACCGACGAGCAGGTGCTCTCCATTGTGCGGGCGTTTGTCGCAACAAATGGTCGAGCGGTGGTGACGCGCCTGCGAGCAGCGACACTGGCTCTTCTTCAAACTGAGTTCCCTGGACGTGTGGATGCGCGACCGGTTGCCCGCGCGGCCGCGATCCATACGCCTGATTACAAACGCCCACAGACTGGGGGGCATGTTGGCATCCTGACCGCAGGCACCAGTGATATTCCCGTTGCCGAAGAAGCACGGCTGGTGATCGAAGAGATGGGATGCCATGTGACTACGCTCTTTGATGTGGGCGTGGCGGGATTACATCGCCTGCTTTCGCCGCTGCGCGAGCTACTGGCCAGCGATGTCGCGGTGCTGGTGGTATGCGCGGGGATGGATGGCGCACTGCCGAGTGTCGTCTCGGGGCTTTCGCCAGTGCCAGTGATTGGTGTTCCCACCTCCATTGGCTATGGCGCGGGCGGGAAGGGGCGCGCTGCGTTGCTGGCGATGCTGCAAACGTGTGCGCCGGGACTGACCGTCGTCAATATCGACAACGGAGCCGGGGCCGGAGCCACCGCTGCTCTCATCGCCAATCGTCTTGCGACTGCCCGACAGGCTGCTCTCCGCGATGCATCAGATCGGTCTGGGGAGGAGTGACGCATAAGCGTCGTATGGGAGCGTCGGGTGGTGGTCTGTCGGTTAACTGCATCACAGTGTCTTCCTGCATAGCGCGTAATACACGCGGGCTGGCGTGAATCCTGCAAGTAGGCAGGATAAATTGCCGCCGACCGCTGATCTCTCTCTTCGGCGGGAGGGGAAGCAGGTCGTGGCAAAGAGTCGTTTTCCAGAGCGCAACAACTGTTGAGAAGCAAAGAGGTGCAAACAATGGCAGCCAGCAAGCGAGGACCAGAACCCGGTTCCGACAAGGCTAAACACGGTGGCCAGGCGGTTCGTGAGAAGTATGGGCCTGAGTTCTACTCCCGTATTGGCAAAAAAGGCGGCGAGGCCGTCAAGCAGAAGCTCGGCTCATCTTTCTATGCGGAGATTGGCAAGAAGGGCGGCGAGTCAACCAAGCGTCAACAGGGCGCCGAGTTCTACTCCCGCATCGGCAAGAAGGGCGGCGAGCGTGGCCGCGGTACCCCCAAGCAGCAGCGTAGCCACTAAGACGTATCTCGCCCTATGAACAACGCAGAACATCGCTTCAAGAGACGGCGTCGGATCGAACTGGCGTCGTCTCTTGCTGTGATTGCGTGCCCCGCTCTCTATCCGTGGTAAACAGCACGCGCAAAATAGCATGTCGGCGCTGTGCTATTTGTCCAATATCCTCCTCCGAAAAACTCCTTCTTTACGGCTGGCCTGTTTCCTGTACAATGGGTGCTACATCGACACGGCGTCAATGTCGCTGGCTAGCATGAGTCTGCCGGGCCAGTTCGTCCCTCTCACGTCGGAGCGCAATGGAGCGCTTCGCCTCAGTGCATGAGTTCTTGGAGGTCTGTCACATGGGACATCGTAGCGCGCATTACTTCCTGTGGTTCATCTTGTTTGGTCTTATCGCTGGCGCTGCCAATCTTTTCAGCGTGGACCATTCAATCGCTTCGTCGGAGGCCATCTGGCTCTTGGTCAGTGGTGTGTTGGGTATTCTGGTCACGCAGAAGTGGCTCAACGATGGTAAGTTCGCCCAGATCTACGATTTCATTATTGGCGTCATCTTCACACTAGTGGGCTTGGTGGGTGTTCTCCAGAAATTCGCCCCTGATCTCGTCTCGGGCCTTGGATCGCTGCCTGGAGGGCTGGTCACCAAGACTACTATTATTGGGTTGAGTCTAGGGTTGCTGCCAGGGATCGTCCATCTGGTGCTGGGACTCCAATCGCTGAATCACGGATTGCGTAGCGGGAAATAGGATACGACGCAATCCGCGCCGGGGGTGCTGGCACACAGACATCTCCTGGTCTCCGACTGCCCTCACCTATGCATGAGAGGGTGAGAGGGTGAGAGGCTGAGCGCTTGCTTGGCCTCTCTAGCCTACTTAAGGGTAAGGCACGCTCCACCTATAGCCACATAGGTTGCACTCATAATCTAAATGATCTGGCTCCTTCCAAATACCGATGCCTTCTCCAGATGTCTTGTATCCTCCACAGTTTGAGCAACGAAGTCCTCCACCATGCCGCACCCATTTCCTCGAAATGATCAGAGTTGGAATAATCAAGAATGGGCCAAAAGCAAACAATCCGAGAAGAATATTTGCCCAGCCCAAGCCGGTATGGCCCGACCTGAAAGCGACAATAGCCCCGATTATAGCCGTACCGGCTTCCAGTGCTACCACGGCAACAACTTGGCCAGCATCAGTGTCCGCCAGAACCAAGGAATGCAGCACGTCGTATCTCTCTTTCAACTTGCATACTATAAGCGAACAAATGATATCACAATTGTAACATTGACGCTAGAGTGTCGCTAACACTTAGAAACTATACGAGAAGGCATGTCTTCAGCGCGCGTGCCGACCCCAGAAGTAGCGAATTATCAGGGATTTGCGGTGGCTTTTCATACAGTTTCAAGAAAACTCGCACATGGGTTACGTTGACTTAATGATTCGGACGAGTTCAGCCGAGTAGTAATTGCGATCGGTGTGGTCTACTATGCGAACACATCTTGCAGTATAGTACTCGCCACTCCCGATGTTGACGACCCTAACTTTGGTTGCCTTATAAGAATTTGCGTCATAAGGGCTATCAACGACACGGATAGGATCGGCAGAATAGTAATTCCAATCGCCTAATTTTACGATGCGCACAGGTTTTGCGCTTAGCCACTCGCTCTGATATCCACCTCCTCCATATCCATATCCAGATGCTATGCTGGTGGCGGGCCGAGGCGGTGCCAACTTCCGCCTAGCATATATGATAGCAAACACAGCAGGAACTGAGCGGAAGCCGAGATATAAAGAAGGAGCGACAGCAAGTCCAAACCTTGATGTTAAGGCAAAAACACCGGTAGCGACAAGGAAGAAAGTCGCTGCCCAGAGCCAGTCGCGACGAATTGATGAGACAATGAACCCAAGAAGGGCGATAACAAAATCCAACAGAAGGCGTTCGGGAAGCAGCATGAGTTCATAGATCTCCCCGATGCGAAGGAATCCCATGCCCACTATCATTACTATGATGGAGACACAGACCCACGCGAGCCCCAATACAAGCAGAAGTTTCAGCATATTCCGTTGCAACTTGCCCATTCTCAGTTCTCCCACTTCGCCTCGATACGTTGAGAATTCCTACTGCACGGCAGACGTCGCCACTCTGATATCAGGACGTTGCCAAATACGCTAATTGTATCGTCAGTTTCCTATTTCCCCGCCATTAATTCTCATCTTCAAATCACAAATGTCAATAGCGAATTTGCAGCGTTACTGTAGAGACGGTATAGCAACATAGCCGTATTGAAATCTCAAACGCCCCTTCCGACCAGCTTGGTCAAGAAGGGGCGCACATCTATGGTGCGTCGGGTTTGCACCGAGCCTATTAGGCTACGCATCGGTTGTTGGCGCGGATGGGATCGAATCGGGGTTGCCAGCCGCGACGGGTTGCGCATCGAGCGCGCGCGCCAGAATCTCCGCGATATCTTCGACGCCGAAGTGATCCTGCGCCTCGACCGCTTTAATACCATCTTCAAACATCGTGATGCAGAACGGGCAAGCTGCCGCCAGCGCCTCCGCGCCGGTATCGAGCGCTTCCTGCACGCGCGTGTTGTTGATGCGCTTGCCGATCTTCTCCTCCATCCAGACACGCCCGCCGCCGCCGCCGCAGCAGAACGACCGGTTGCGGTTGCGCTGCATCTCAGTGACGCCCTTGCTGCTAATCACGTTGAGCACGCGGCGCGGCTCGTCGTAGATGTCGTTCCAGCGGCCAATGAAGCACGGATCGTGGTACGTGAGTTTGCGCAGGTCGAAGCCCACTGGCAGCTTGAGTTGGCCGCTGCTGATGAGCCGGTCAATAAACTCCGTATGGTGAATAACCTCGAAGTTGCCGCCAAGCTGCGGGTACTCATTCTTAATGGTATTGAAGCAGTGCGGGCAGGTCGCCACCACCGTTTTCACGTTATAGGCGCGTCCCGGCGGGACACCCACACCGCTATAGGCAGTATGCCCGTTTGCCGAACCATTGGAGCCATTGGAGCCGTTCGCGCTGGCGGTGGCTTCTTTGCCGAAGCCGTAGCCGTTGAGCACCTCGATGTTCTGCTGCGCCAGCGTCTGCCACAGATACTCATTGCCGATGCGCCGCGCCGGATCGCCTGTGCAGCTTTCCTCCGGGCCGAGGATGCCGAATCTGACACCCGCGTGCTGCATCACCTTCGCGAAGGCTGTGGCTACCTTCTGGTTGCGCTGGTCAAACGATCCCATGCAGCCAACCCAGTAGAGCACGTCCACCTCGGAGTCTTCGGCGAGCGTGGGCACGTTGAGCGCTTTGGCCCAGTCGGCGCGCGTATCGTTCGAGATTTCCCACGGGTTGGCGTTGCGCTCCAGGTTGTTGAAGAGCGGCGTCACCTCCTGCGGGAAGCTGCTCTCCTCCATGACCAGGAAGCGGCGCATATCGTCGATCTTCTGGACGTGATCGATGGAGACCGGGCAGATTTCGACGCACGCGCCACAGTTGGTGCAGGCCCAGAGCGACTCCTCCATGACCAGCCCGCCGACCATCGGTTCGGTTTTGGCGCGCTCCTCGGCGGCCTCCGCGCTGACGAGCATTATCCCGCCAGCGGCGAACAGCTCCTCTTTGACCGCCAGAATAATTTCTTTCGGCCAGAGCGGTTTATCGGTGGCCAGCGCGGGGCAGACGCTATTGCAGCGTCCGCACTCGGTGCAGGCATAGCCGTCGAGCAGTTGCTTCCAGGTGAACTGGCTGATCTTGTGAACGCCGTAGTCCTCGCGCTCCTCGATATTGGGGATGATCTGGAGTGCGCCCTTCGGCTGATAGCTGCGGAAGAAGACGTTGAACGGCGTCGCCAGCAGATGCAGGTGCTTCGAGTTCGGGATGTAGATCAGGAAACCGAGCACGACCAGCACATTTGCCCACCATGCGACGCTCAACAGCGCGTTGGCGGTGCCCAGCGAGATGCCACTCCAGGCCTGGCCTACGAGCGCGCCAAAGGGTGTCCATGCCTCGCCGCTGGTGGCGATATAGGCGAAGACCTCGAAGAAGAAGAGCGAGACCAGCACCAGCATAATCATGCCCAGGATGACGAAGGCATCTACCGGGCTGTGTGACTGGCTCTGCAATTGTTTCGGGCGCAAGACAAGCCGACGGAAGGCGAAGATGAGAAGTGCGAGGAACGCGGCGAAGATGAAGAAATCGAGCACGACGGCAAAGACAGGACTGCCGATGATGGGCAGCTCGAAGTGGAATCCCATCGCCCAGAGGTTGAGCGCGTCGAGCTGAATGATGATGAAGCCCCAGAAGGTGAAGAAGTGCGCGATACCCGGCAGTGGGTCGCGCAAGACGCCGCGCTGGCCGAGTACCATCAGCATGAAGAATTTGGCGCGGTCGCCCAGGTGGTCGAAGCGGTTCTCCGGCTGGCCGAGCAGCAGCAGGTTGACCAGCTTGCGAATACGGAGCAGGAAAGCCACCCAGGCGGCCACCAGCACCACACCAAAGATGACCGGGCCGATGAGGTTGTCGCCCGTCGGCCAGATTGCGGGGTGACCCATGGCAGTCGCTCCTTTGCCAGAAATCAGAATTGGGATGAACAGTGGCGAATGGGCGCCATTCGTCTACGTCGCGCGTGCCGCGGGCTGAAGACCCGCAGCTAATCCCAGTTGTTCAGTAGTACCGCTCGTTGGCGAACATGCGCATCCGACGCGAGATTAGCCGTGGCGCTTCAGGCCACGGCCCGCGACGACCCGCGGCAACCTGGGCAGTCAGCCGCTATGGCGCGCTAGTTCTCTAGCTGCCCTTACGCGCTTTGACGAGCGCTGTCAGCTGGGGCACGACGACGTTCAGATCGCCGACGATACCCAGGTCGCAGAAAGAGAAGATAGGCGCGTCTTTGTCTTTGTTAATGGCGATAATCAGGCTAGATGTGCCCATACCAGCTTTATGCTGCACCGCGCCCGAGATGCCACAGGCGATATAGACCGTCGGCTTGACCGTCTTGCCGGTCTGGCCCACCTGGTGCGCGTAAGGCACCCACCCAGCATCCACGGCGGCGCGCGATGCGCCCAGACCAGCGCCGAGCGCCGTCGCCAGTTCTTCGATCTGCGCGAAGCCCTGCGGACCACCCAAGCCACGTCCGCCAGAGACGATGATCTGCGCCTCCTCGAGCTTGGCGCGGCTGGCTGCTGGCATCCAGATGTCGTGGCCATCGGGCGCTTTGCCCAGATGACCAGCCTCGGCGGCGCCCTCCGTGCCGAAGGGGCCAGAGACCTTTGCGCCATTGGATGGAGCCGCGGGCGCGGGAATATTCTCGACGTTGGCGCCGCCGCCGACGCGATTTGTCGGGAAGGCATTCGGGCGCGCGCCGAGCAGCCGCGTCCCCTCGCCCTGGAATGCCATCTTGACGGCCTGCGAGCCACCGAAGGCGGGGACGGTCATCATGACCTCGCCATTCTCGACCGCGACGTCGCCAACATTATATTCGATGCCCAGGCCAAGCCGCGCCGCCAGTCGCGCCGCGACATCGCGCCCATAGTTGGTGCCGCCAAAGAGCACCAGACGTGGCTGATGCTGCTGGATCAGCGCCGCCAGCGCCTCAACATGTGGCTGCGTCAGATATTCGTCGTAGACGCTGCCCTCGGAGGCGTAGACGGTCTGCACACCGCATGCGCCCAGGTCAGCTGCGGCGGCCTGCGTATTCGTGCCAAGGGCGACGACTGCGGACGATCCGCCCAGCGTGCCCGCCAGCTCGGCGGCCTTGCTCGCCAGTTGCAGCGAGATGCTCGCCAGCTTGCCGCCGTTGATTTCCGCCAATGCCCAAATGTCGTTCGCCATCGTTAGAGCACCTTCTGTTCTGCGAGGAAAGCCACGACACGCTCGGCGGCGCCATCGTTGCCCATGTAGATCTCGCCCTTACGCTGTGTCGCGATTTTGTCCGCGCTGAGCGCCTTCTCACCAGACGCGCCCGCCCCGACCTTGCTGGCATCGATGCCCAGGTCTGCAAGGCTCATCGTGTCGATGGGCTTCTTCTTGGACTGCATGATCCCCTTCATCGAAGGGTACCGCGGCTCGTTGATGGACTTCATGACGCTCACAAGCGCGGGCGTCTGGGCCTCGACCACGTTATAGCCGACCTCCGCCGCGCGCTCGATCTTCACGGTTGTGCCGTCGATATCCAGTTTCGTGGCGAACGAGAGCAGGGGCAACCCCAGGAACTCGGCGACGGCGCTTGGCACGATGCCGCCGTACGAATCGGCGGCTGCGCTGCCGAAGAGCACCAGATCGAAGCCGATGTTTTGGAGCGCGGCTGCCAGCACGCGCGAGGTGGCCACTGCGTCTGATCCAGCCAGCGCCGTATCCGTCACCAGAACGCCTCGGTCGGCGCCCATCGCCAGCGCCTTGCGGATCGTGTCCGTGGCGGTTTCTGGCCCCATGCAGAGCACGATGGTCTCGCCACCGTGTTTCTCTTGCTGGCGCAGACCCTCCTCGATGGTGTATTCATCGAAAGGGTTCATAATCGCGTCCTCTTTGCGTCGCTCCAGTCGCATATTGGCGTCGAAGCGTTTCTCCGCCGTGGTTGACGGCGTCTCCTTCATGCAGATAACAATCTTCACCAGGTCGTACCTCCAGATATCGCTAGCGGCCTGCGTAGGAGAATCAGCGGCCAGCACGCAGTCGCGGGTCACCGAAATAGTCAGGTGTTAGCTGGGCCGCTCTCACGGCGATGAGTCGAGCGGTGGGACGCCGACCGGCAGGAATCGTTCGGCAGGTATGAATGCCGACGGCATGAGCGCCGATAGCATACGAGACGAACGCCCTTGTCCGCTCAAGACAAATCACTCGAATTGTAGCTGGGCCGGGAATAGCCTGTCAATGTGTAGCTAGCTGACGTGCCGGGCCGCAAAGTCGCTCAGTGGTTGCCATCGTACCGTTATGGTCACGCTCATAACGGTTGTGGACGGCCCTGTGGCGCCGCATAGTGTCTGTGCTGTCCCATTGGACAGGGTTTCAAAGAGGAACTGGTGGTACGATATTCCTCATACACTATTGAGAAGCATGATACCGCGACATAGCACGTATTGTGATAGTTCCGTGAGGGTGGGGGCACATGGGGAGCGTGCGCGCCTGGGTTGGTGGGCGGATGCCGACGTTGCCGAACTATTCACGTAACGTCAAGCTCATTCTCCTCTATACGTTGGGCAAGGGCTTCCAGATTTACATTGGTCAGGTCACCACCAACCTCTACGTCTATAGCCTCGGCTACCACGAGGACTTCATCGGGTTGGTCGCCGCGATGCCCGCGATTGCAGCGCTGTTCGCGGGGATTCCTCTTGGATTACTTGCCGACCGTGTCGGACGCAAGCCGCTGCTGCTGATTAGTGGTTTACTCAACCCGCTGGCGTTGGTCGCGATTGGCCTCAGCACATCGGTACCCTCACTGCTGATTTTCAGTTTCTTGAATGGCGTGTTCGGCTCTGCCTATTGGGTGACTATTCTGCCAATTCTCACTGAAAGCACTAGCGACGATGAACAGGTTGGCGTGCTGGCAATTAACAGTTTTCTCCTGCTAGGCGTTGGCGCAATCGGCAGCTTGATCGGCGGCCTCATCCCAGAACTGGTCTCGGTCATCATCCATCAGCCCGCGCTCTCGCCAGTCCCGTTGCGGTTCGGCCTGCTGGCAGCGGCCACAGCTACATTCCTACCGGTTCTTCCACTGTTCACGCTCGATGAGATGCCGTCGTCCCGAACCAGAACGGAGGCGGCTCCCGTTCCCGTTCCAGATACAACGGCTGCCCATGCTGAGCCTGTGCCGCAACCCGCGCCCGCGCCACAGCGGATGGAGCGGAAAGCGCTCGTCGTGCTGTTTGTGAAGTTGCTGCTGCCCGATATGCTGGCGACGACCGGCGAGGGCACGGTGGTCGGCTTGCTCCAGCTCTACTTCGTGCTCAAGTTCAATATGCAGCCCGGTTCGCTGGGCGCGCTCTTCACACTGGCGGGCCTGATCGGCGGGGCGACTGCGCTCAACGCGCCGCGCATCGTGCGCCGCTGGGGCAAGCTCCGCACGGCGACGACGATGCAGTATCTGAGCGCGCCCGCGATGCTGATTACCGGGCTAGCGCCGGTGCTGCCGCTGGCCGCTGCGGGGGAGTTCTCGCGCATTGTGCTGCGGGGTCTCTTCGATCCCACATACGCTTCATTTACGATGGATCAGGTCTCTTCACGTTATCGCGCGACGCTCAGCGGCTTCTATAGCGTTACCTGGAGCCTCGGTTTCGCCATTGGGCCGACACTCGCTGGCTGGATTTTCCAGCATGTTGGCACGTTGCCTGTGTTTATCGTCGGTGCTATCTGTCTGGCAAGTGCGGCGACGCTGCTGCGGCTCTTCTTTGGCAGTTCCGCTCGCCCGACCGCGCCGAGTGCGTGAGACGGGAGGAGATCCTGGCGATCGAGGATGCGCCCTGCCAGCAGCGCGCCTGCCCCTGCGCATTGAGCGCGCTGTGCTAGAATGCCTGCGGACAATTGGCAAGGGCGCTATGGCAGCGCGGCTAATTCGAGGAGGAAGCGGGCTATGACATCATCCTGGGTGGATGCGGGCGAAGTGACTTCTCCAGGTGGAGGTGGTCTTCCTCCTCGACTGCGACAACACCCTGCTCGATAACGATGCCGTCAAGACCGACATGGATGCGCAACTGCGCGAGCTGCTCGGCGTCACGATGGCCGAAACATTCTGGCGCGAATACGAAGAGGTGCGGCGGCTGACCGGAACGGTTGACCTGCCGCTCACCTTCGAGCGCTTCGACGAGCGCCACCCCGACCCTGCCAGCGCGGCGCTCCTTCGCTCCATCATCATGGATTATCCGTTCGCCAGCCGTGTCTTCCCGGAAACCATGGCAACCATCGCCTATCTCAAGACCCTTGGCCTGCCGACCATTGTCTCCGATGGTGACAGCGTCTACCAGCCGCACAAGATCGAGCACAGCGGGCTGGCGGCGGCGGTCAACTGGCAGGCGGTTATCTACGTCCACAAAGAAGACCACATCGACGAGATTATGGCTCGCTGGCCCGCGCCGTTCTACGTCGTGGTGGATGATAAGGGGCGCATTCTCACCGCACTCAAGAGCCGCATGCCCGACCGCTTCGTGACCGTGCATGTGGCGCAGGGCCACTATGCCCAGGCGACGCCGCCCGAGACGCCACCGCCCGATATCAGCATCGCGTCCATCGGTGAGTTGCGCGACTTCACCCTCGCCGACTTCCGCGCCCACCTGCGTCCGCGCTAGCGCACGAGGGCTGCCCGCGCTACCTTGAATGAGTGTGGCGAGTTTTGCGGGGTATCCATCCTGCCTTTGTAGTAGCGCTCGGTCCAGGCGGTGAGTTGACGAATAGACTCGGCGAAGGCATCTTCGGGCGCGGGCCAGGTGCGCGACCAGGTGCGGCTGGCGATGTATTGTAGCGCCGAACGCGGCGTCTGCTCCACCTCCCAGGCGGCCAGCATCGCGATGGTGACAGCCAGCCCGCGCCGCGTCAGTTCGTCTACAATCGCCTGGAAGCCAGGCGCGCCAACGGTGATTGGTGGATGCCCCAGCCGCGCGATGATGTCGCGCCACTGATCCTGGATCATCGCGTGGGGATAGCCCCCACCATGCACATCCTGACCGATGAGCAACGCGCCTCCAGGGCGAAGCACTCGCAACGTCTCGTCCAGCGCCTTGCGCCATTCAGGCACAAGATGCAGCACATGCACACCCACCGCCGCGTCGAAACTGTCGTCGGCGAAGGGCAGCGCCGTCATATCCGCCATTTCTAGCGTCAGCGCGCCCCACGAACGTTCCGGCTCAACTGCCTGTTGTTGCGCCAGTTTCGCGCGCAATCGCTCGACCATGAGCGGCGAGATGTCTACCCCGGTGACGTTCACCCCTTCGCTCAGCAGTGGCAGAGCGATACGCCCGGTGCCAATTCCGATCTCCAGCAGGCGACTACCGGCGGCTACCGGCCCCACACGCATCAATCCCATGGCAATGCGCTCCGCCACCTCGGCGGAATATCCACGTGTGTCATCATAACGGTCGGCGACGGGATCGAACGAAATAGAGCCGGACATAGCGCCATCCTTCACTGTTCTCAGAAAAATACACCCAATTACATCGTAGCGCAGGATCGTCAGCACTCTTCGGTTGGCGGCAACCCGCGCTGCTTTGAGAAGCGCACCGAGGAGATGGTGTAGCCACGGCTACGATAAAGCTGGAGCGCCGCCTCGTTGTCGGGTGAGGTGGTCAGCTCGACATAGGCGAATCCGTGCTCTTCGAGGAAAAAGCGTTCCGCCGCATCGAGCAGATGCATGGCGACGCCGCGACGGCGCGAGGCGGGATGCACTAGTAACTCATGGATGTACCCAACCAGTTCCTCGCGCTCTGGCTGCACCTGGGCAGTGGCCAGCAACAGCCCAACAAGCATCTCCTCTTCGCCAGCGCCTTCGACCGCCACCCAGAGCAGCCCCTGGCCTGTTTTCAGCAGCGCCAGGCTTGCCCGGCCACGCGCGGTCGCGGAGGGAACCGATGTTCGTGCCGCAATCCGATCAGCATCGGTTGCCAGGCGGACACTGATGGGCCGCTCGCTCACGGTGGTCACGCCGCATTACCCTTTCTACCTTGGAGACGTTTCCGTGCGCCGCACAGCCAGCAGCGTCTATACCCAGTATATCAAACGTTGCGCCTGAACTTGACGCGCGATTCTCTACGTGGCTACGCTGTGTGTAAAGTGGCAGACTGGTCAACGAAAGGGACATCGTGTGAACGCGGATGAGACAACGAGTTCGTCGGATACGCCCGTGGCGAGCGACGCGACTACGCCGTTGCGCATTGGTATCGTGGCGGATGCTCCAACGTTTCCGGGTCACTGGGACGCCATCCGGGAGAATGTCCGAGTGGCCGATAGCCTGGGCTTTGATTCTGTCTGGCTGGGCGAAGCCTGGGGCTACGAACTCTTCACCTCGCTGGCCGATCTGCTGCGGGTGACGACACGGATGAAGCTGGGCGCGGGCATCGCCAATATTTTCTCACGCTCGCCCGCGGTTATCGCCGCCACCGCCGCGACATTGGACGAGCGATCAGGCGGGCGGATGGTGCTTGGCCTCGGCTCATCCGGGCCACAGGTGGTCGAGCACTGGCATGGCGTCCCATTCTCACAGCCGCTCCAGCGGACCCGCGAGTACGTCCAGATTATCAACGCGATTCTGCGCCGTGAACCGCTGAATTTCAAAGGCGAGATTTTCTCGCTGGAGCGGGGATTTACCATCCGTTTCACGCCACTTCGCGATCATATCCCCATCTACCTCGCATCACTTGGTCCGAAGAATATTCAGTTGGCCGGAGAGGTTGCCGATGGCATTCTGCCGACCTACTGGCCCGCGCGCGACTATTCTGACTTGCGCGCGCAACTCGATGCCGGATCGGAGAAAGCGGGACGATCAGCAGGCTCAGTGAGCATCGCGCCGTATCTCACGGTAGTCATTGTGCTGGATGAGGCGGAGCGCGCTTCGGCACGTCTGCGCGCCGCCGGGCCAGTTGCTTTCTACGTCGGGCGCATGGGCACGTTCTATGCGGAGATGCTCAGTCGCCACGGATTCAGCGAGGATGTGGCCGCGATTATCAAAGGCTGGGAAAGTGGTTACAAGAGCGCGATTGCCTCGGTGAGTGATCGACTGCTCGAGGCCACGGCGATCATCGGCACGCCAGATGAGGTGGTAGCGCGGCTGCGTGCATGGCAGGCGCTGGGCATGAATGAGCCGCTGATTAGCATGCCAGATGGCGCCCCAGACCAGGTGGCAGCCCGGTTGGAGGCGCTTGCCCGTGCGGCTGGCCTGCACTGACGGCAACCATTGCGCCTTGACGAAGCGCTCGTATGTATGCTAAGGTGAGAGCACATCGGGGCGTAGCGCAGCCTGGTAGCGCACCACAATGGGGTTGTGGGGGTCGGAGGTTCAAATCCTCTCGCCCCGACCGATCACAGCGGCCTCCTGGTTCATTCTAGGGGCCGCTGTCCGTTTTCGCGCAGAAGGAATCCGCTCAATTGCCCGGCTCTCGCCTGATCGCGGTCGAACAGGCGATGCAGGTCTGAATCTGGCAGGTGGTGAACCATGGCGGTGCGTCTGGCAGCTATTCAGGCATCGGTGGCGACAACCTGGACGTTTGTGCAATCTACTCCAGCGTCCCCCGCGATGGCAGCAGGCATCTACACGGCAGCGCTGTATAGCCTGCATGCGTTGCTTCAGGCCGATGACGAGCAGATCCAGGGCTGGTGGCGCGCGGCGCTACTGCTGAGCGACCAGAGCCGAGGCATGCTTCTCGATACACTTGGCGCTTCATCGCTGGCGCAGGGCGAGTTGCGGCTTGCCGCGTTACGCGACCTGCCCGAGATCACTATGCTTGGCAGCCTCGACGACATTCACACCATTATCAGCGGCGCGATAGGTATTGGCGCGCCCCGCTACAATGCGGGCGACATTATCGGCTGCTGCACCATCTATTGGGCGACGATGGTGGCGCTGGTTGCCGCCCCGGTCTTTCGCGGATTCCCAGGCTATGCGAAAGCGATGGCGCCGCTCCGGGAGATTGTCGAGCAGACACCACCACCACTGCCTATCATCGGGCAGGGAATCGACGAATTTGCGTGGCAGCTCCGCCACGCGCTGGATGCTGTGCTGGCGATTAAAGGGTAGCACAGATTATCAGGCCGCTTGGACGCGGCATCTGCCACACAATCAACCCGCGGACGCTTACGCCTTCGGCAGGTGTCCGCACGAGAACCGATCGTACGGCGAGGACAAGGAGTGGATTTGATGACCCTACCACGGAATGATGGCACGATAGACTGGCGTGAGTGGCTGGGGCGCTGGGATCGCCAGCAGACACGCTACCTGCCTTTCCGCGAGGAACGCTTCAACGCGATGTTCGATGCGCTGGAGGCGTTGCTGCCGCCTGATTTTGTCGCGCTCGATCTGGGGTGTGGCCCTGGCTCGCTCAGTCAGCGCCTCCTGGAGCGCTTTCCGAAGGCGCGCGCCATCGCGGTAGACCAGGATCCCTTGTTGTTGGCGATGGGTCAGGGCGCGCTCGGCGACGTTGGTGGGCGGCTGCGCTGGATAGATGCAAACCTGCGCGAGCCTTCCTGGCGCGAGCGTATCGGCGTAGAATCGGTTGATGTGGCTCTTAGCACGACAGCGTTGCACTGGCTGCCGCCCGATCAGCTCGTTCGTCTCTACACCGAGTTGGGGACGCTGATTCGCCCTGATGGCCTCTTCCTCAACGGTGACCACATGGCCTACGCGCCTGGCATGGAGCCGTTCGCGCGGGTGCGAGAGTTGGTACGCGAGCGCGAAGAGCGGGCCGCTGAGCAGGACGGGGCCGAGAGCTGGCGTGGTTGGTGGGATTCTGTCACAAGCGAGCCAGCGCTCGCCGAGCTAGTCGCCGAGCGTGAGCGCCGCCTGCCCGAGAGCGCTCATGGCGACTTTGAACTGACCTACGACCTTCATGCCGCCGCACTCGGCAATGCGGGCTTCCGCTCGGTCGGCGTGCTATGGCAGCGCATCGACGACCGTGTTCTCCTTGCCGTGCGGTAAGAAAGCCGCCCACTTGCCTGTCAGGAATCGAAAAAGGCAGGCTGGTCGCGCGCTCGCGGTGCGTTATTGTGGCGGCGACTCATGCGGCAGCGCCAGGCCGATGAGCTTATAGACCAGTTTGGCCGCGACGACCGGGCTGACATGCCCCTCAACCAGCGGCGATAGCTCCACGACGTCGAAACCGATGATCGTCCGTTGCGCCGCCACCGCACTGAGCAGTTCCATGACCTCATACCAGTCCAATCCTCCTGGTTCTGGCGTCCCGGTGCCAGGCACGAGCGATGGATCGAAGGCGTCGATATCAAAGGTGATATACACCTCGTCGCCCAGCGATCCGACCACCTCGTCCATCCAGCCGCGGTCACCGCGAAAGCGCCGGGAGGCGATGTCGCTGGCCAGCCAGAGCGGCAACTGACGCTCCTCGATCAGCCGCATCTCTGGCTCGCTGATGCTGCGCATGCCAACCTGTGCGGTGCGCTCGCAGACATCCAGCACGCGCCGCATAATGGTGGCGCTGCTGAGCGGATTTTCCTCGTATGATTCACGAAGATCGGTATGAGCGTCGATTTGTAGGACGGACATCCCAGGATAACGCGCGGCAAAAGCGCGTATCACGCCGATAGAGATCGAGTGATCGCCGCCAAGTGTGGCCACGAATTTGCCGCGATCCAGCAATTGGCCTGTTACCTGCTCGATACGGTTAGTCATTGCTGCCGCATTGCCCATGATCGGCTCAATCGCGCGCAGGGTATGGATGCCTGCCTCACAGGGACTGCGCCGTAGCTCAGTGTCATACAGTTCCAGGTTGCGCGAGGCATCGATGATCGCCTGAGGGCCTTCGCGAGTGCCTGGCCGATAGCATGTGGTCGCGTCAAAGGGAACGGGAACGACCACAACTCTGGCGGTCTCGAATGCGGTCAGCTCATCGTCGAGGTGCATGAAACCGCGGCTGGGCGCCAGGACATCGTCTAGTTCGGGCAAGACACTCATCGTGATTCTCCTCGTTTCTTCTCATGGAATGCATGTGACGCTGACAGGCCGCAAGGGAATGGACTATGGATATACTGGTTGTGGCGGGTCATAGTCAAGATGTCGTTTTCACTGGCAAAACACTGTCAGTATACGCCAGTTGACCGCAAACTCATGAGGTGGGCATGAAACTTGCTGTGCCAGATAGTGTGGTGTAATTCTGTGGACTTAGCGCTCACTTGCGGAATCACTCTGCTGGGGGATACAATGAGGATGTTGGTGAACTGACACGGCTCCCCCCGGTGGCTTTCAGGCAGAGATGGTTCCTCCGCGTTGAGTGCCGGAGCGTCCGTAGAACGGCGCCACGAGTGAGTAGGTAGAGTTTGTTTTTGAGAAAGCTGGCCTCCCCGGCCAGGCATGAGGACTGAAGGAGCCTAGTGGCCACCAGGATTTACGTGGGCAATCTGCCCTACACGACGGACAATCAGCAGCTTGCGCAGCTTTTCGGCGCGTTTGGAGAGGTTTTGGACGCCGCGGTCATTATGGATCGCGCCACCGGTCAGAGCAAGGGTTTCGGATTTGTCGAGATGGCCGACGATGCGGCGGCGCAGAGCGCCATTCAGGCGCTCAACGGCACGATGGTCGGTAACCGGACGATTCGTGTGAACGAGGCTCAGCCGCGCGCTGAACGCGGTGGTGGTGGTGGCTACGGTGGCGGTGGCTACGGTGGCGGTGGCGGCGGCTACGGTGGTGGTGGCGGCGGTTATGGCGGCGGTGGTGGCTATGGCGGCGGAAGCAGCTATGGCGGCGGCCGTAGTGATCGCGGCGGTGGCCGTGGTGGTCGTGGCGGCGGTGGCGGCGGCTATGGCGGTGGCGGTTATGACGCCGGTGGCCGTGGTCGTAGCGATCGCTGGTAACAGACGCCAGTTGAACACAGTCTGTCGCAAGATGTTTTAGGCGTGGATTGTGGACGAGCCGGGTTCTCCTTGTCGGGAGAGTCCGGCTTTTGCATTCAATTTTTGAGCCTGGGTTAACCCACTGCCTGCGCGATTTCTTTCGCGCCCGCGGCGTTTCTGATCTTCTCCACCATCTCATCGGTGCTGATCACCTGGGCGATGATCCGCATCGAATACAGGGTCGCCTTCTGGAGGTCCGCCGCCGAAATACCCTCACCATCGCTCGTCGCTGTCGCGTCGCTCAGGAAGAAGACGTGGAACTCGCGTTGCATCGCCTCGCGCGCAGTCGTATCGTAACAAATATTGGTCTGGATGCCTGTGACGATGATGGTATCAATGCCGCGCGAGCGCAGGAGTAGTTCGAGGTCGGTGGCGTGGAACGCGCCGTAGCGTGGCTTCTCCATGCGGATGTCCCCTGGCTCGATGGACAGCCCCTGATGCCACGCGGCTCCCTCGCTCTCTGGACTGCGAGCGCCCTCCTTCGCTTCCGGAACAAGCTCGCCAAAGACCCCCGCATTTGAGGCGTCAGGGAGCAGCACATGACGGACATGGACAACCAGAATGCCTGCCTCTCGACAGACCGCTGCCAGGCGGTTGATGCGGTCCAGGACAATCAGCCCGTCCGGCGCCTCGTCTACGAAGACGTTCTGCATATCTACGTTGATGAGCGCCATCCGCGCGGGAACCACAGGAAAGTTCACCATTGGAGATCTCCATTGCGTCCGAATAGCCTGTGGGCGTCCCAGAGTAGCAGCGCCGCGAGACCTGCGCCAGCGAGTGTCGCGCAGCCGTGAATATCGCGCATGCCCAGGAGCGCAACTGCGGCGGCAAGCCCTACGATGGCGGCGATGCGCGCTCGTGGGGTGGCTAACGAGAGCAGTTGCCATGCGAGCAATCCGCCGAGCAGGCCAAATAGCCCGACCGATGCGCCCGCGCCGAATGGCTGCCATGCGTAGCCAGCGATTTCCCCGGCGATGCCTCCGACGAGGTAGAGCAGCAACCAGCGCCAATGGCCGAAGATGCGCTCGGCGAGTATGCCAAACACTGCAATGGCTGTGAAATTGAAGATGATCTGTGACCAGCCGTCGGCGTGCACCAGGAGCGGCGAGATGAAGCGCCACCATTCTCCTGATGCGAGCGCCTGCGGATTGCGCCGCAGTGCCTCCAAAACACCCGGGAACGGAAACTGAAGGGCGGTAAAGATACCGGTGACGAGCAGTATGGCGGTCGTCATAAAGGGCCACTGACGTTTGCTCGTGGCCGCAGCGTGTGTCTTCCTGTTCGGCGCAAGCTTCCAGTCGCGAGGCGATGTGCCTATCAATCCATTGACGACAGCAGTCAGGATGACCGCATACAGCACATAGGGGATGATCTGCAAAACAACCTCCGGCTTTACTCTTCATAATCTGTCGCACACGAACAACGCCCAGATCAAGGCGGACTGGCGAGCCAGCGTTATCATTCCGCCTGTTCAGAAGTTGTAGCAAGCCATGTGTGGCCCTGCTCGATGTGGAGCCGTCCGGAGAGCAGCCATTCGAGCGCCAGTGGCAACAGCCGATGTTCCTCGACCAGGATGCGAGCCGAGAGGCTTTCGACGGTATCGTCGTCAAGCACGGGTACAGCAGCCTGAGCGACGATTGGCCCGGCGTCCACATCGGCGGTGACAATATGCACTGTGCAGCCGCTGACCTTGACGCCCGCAGCCAGCGCGTCCGCCTGCGGCTTTGGCGCCATCCCACCCGCGAAGGCAGGCAGCAGAGAAGGGTGTACGTTGAGGATGCGATTGGGATAGGCGTCTACGACACTGGCATCGAGAATCGGCTTATAGCCCGCCAACGCAACCGCCCGCACGCGCGCTTCTTGCAGCGCGGCTATGATGACGGCTCCCGCCTCCACGCGCGACGCGAAGGATTTTGGCGAGATAGTGCGGGTTTCTGCCCCATGTTGGCGGGCGATGTCGAGTGCGGGCGCATCCGCCCGGCTGGAAATGACCAGCGCCACACGCGCATGCAACTCATCGCACTCGATGGCGTGAAAGATCGCCGCGAGGTTGCTGCCACGCCCAGACACCAGTACCGCGAGCGCCGGGATTACGCCTTGCTCTTCGCTCATGCAAGTCCCTCTATCACCACACGTACGCCCGCATCAGGGGCTACCTCACCCACGCGGCGACCACCAGCGGCCTCCGTCTGAGCCAGCACGCGCGCCTCGTGCTCCGGGTGGCAGAAAATCAGGAAGCCAAGGCCAAGGTTGAAGACACGCTGCATCTCCTCCCACGCAATATTGCCCTGGCGCTGTATCAGTCGGAAGATAGGCAGGATGTCCCAGGTCGAGGCGTCGAGTCGAACGGTTAGCCCCTCAGGCACAACACGCGGAAGATTATCGGTGAGGCCGCCGCCAGTGATATGCGCCATCCCCGTCACCATTCGGTCGTTGACCAGTGGCAACACCTCATGAAGGTAGGATCGATGGGGTTGAAGCAGTTCATCGCCGAGCGTGCGCCCCAGTTCTGGCACAGGTGCGTTGAGGTCGGCATCGGCGAAGACGGCGCGTGCGAGTGAGTAGCCATTGGTATGCAGACCAAGTGAGGGCAGTCCGATGACGACATCGCCCGCCTGGATGTTCTCGCCGCTCACGAGGTGATCGCGCTCGGCCAGCCCAACGATGCATCCAGCGAGATCGTATTCGCCTGTCGCGTAGAAACCCGGCATTGCGGCTGTCTCGCCGCCGATGAGCGCGCATCTCGCCTCACGACAAGCCGCCGCGACCCCACCGACGACGGCTGCCGCCTGATCGGCATCCATCGCGCCAAGCGCGAGGTAATCGAGGAAGAAGAGAGGACGCGCGCCACAGACGAGGATATCGTTGATACAATGGTTGACCAGGTCGGCGCCGACCGACTCGTGACGATTGAGGGCAAAGGCGATCTTGAGCTTGGTGCCGACGCCATCAATGGATGAGACGAGTACCGGCTCGCGCAGTCCGCTGGTATCCAGCGCGAAGAGGCCGCCAAATCCGCCCATCGCGCCCAGAACCTCTGGGCCGTGGGTTGTGCGAATGGCTGCGCGCATCGCGTGTTTCGCCGCGTCGGCGGCGTCAAGGTTCACGCCCGCTTTGGCGTAGGCCTCAGCCGACTGCGTCATCGTATCTTCTCCCGTTGGCATCTGATTGGCAGCCTTCGGCCATACATGGCCAACCTGTCGCATAGTGGCGAGCAGGACGGCAAAGCGGTTCTGATGGGCGTTTACGTCCCATCGTTGATACCCCGACTTTCAAGGCCAGGCCCGCGCTCACTAGCTCACTAGCGCGCATCCAGTAGCCGCAAGAGTTCGTCGGCGCTGGCGCGGACTGTATGGCGGACGCGCCCAAGACTAGCCGCACTCTCCGCCAGCGTCACGACGGCGGCAAAGTCTCCGAGCGGCTCAACCGTGATGAGCGCGTGGTCATATTCGCAGATCGTGCCGACGGTGAGGCTCTGGCCCAGTTCGCGACCCAGCGCCTCCGCCGTGCCCAGCGCACTGGCGCCCAGCGCGCCCAGCGCCTCCAGAAAGCGCGGATCGCCACGTCCGGCCAGCTCGATAGGCAAGCCCTCGCGTCCGACCAGTACTGTCGCCTGGACTCCCGGCACCGTCAGCACGCGCCCAAGTATATCGCGCAGGCTTGCCATTCCAGTCCTCCACTCATCCAGACGCTATCAATGCCAGTCTATGCCGAAATCACGATAGCTGTGCTAGCGGGTTGCCGTCGTCATCGGCTCCAGCGCGAATTTGTCCGCATCGTCCATATTCACCGGCACCGGATAGTTCCCGGTGAAGCAGCCCATACAAAACGTCGAGTGCGGCAGATCTATCGCCGCGACCAGGCCGTCCAGGCTGAGATAATGCAGACTGTCGGCGCCTACTTCGCGGGCAATGTCCGCCGCATCGTCCAGGCGCGCGGCGATCAACTCAGAGCGGCGAGCGACATCCAGCCCAAGATAGCACGGAAAGCGGAACGGCGGCGACGAGACACCGAGATGCACCTCGACCGCTCCAGCGTCACGCAGGAGCCGAACCAGTTGTCGGGTCGTTGTGCCACGCACGATGCTATCGTCGATCACCACCACACGCTTGCCCTTGAGCACCGCGCCAAGCGCATTGTACTTCATCTTCACGCCAAGCTGGCGCAGAATCTGATCCGGCTGGATGAACGTCCGGCCGATGTAGCGGTTCTTGATGAGACCATCGGCGAAGGGCATCTTGCGCGCGGCGGCGTATCCAGCGGCGGCGGGCGAGGCCGAGTCTGGCACCGGAATCACGATATCCGCCGCGACGGGAAATTCCTTTGCCAGTTGCTCGCCCATCCGCTGACGAGCCAGGTAGAGCGAGCGATTATTGATCGTACTGTCGGGCCGGGCGAAGTAAATGTATTCGAAGAGACATGCCGCCATGCCTTTAGACGCCTGACCCTCGAACGCCTGCATGCCCTCGGGGCCATCGCCGCTGATAACGATGACCTCGCCCGGCTCCACGTCGCGGATGGACTCGCCGCCGACGGTCTCGATGGCGCACGTCTCCGACGCAATCATCCAGTGATTGTGCAGGCGACCGATGGTAAGCGGGCGCACTCCGTGGGGATCGCGGATGCCAATCACCTCAGTTGGCGTGAGCAACACCAGGCTGTAGGCGCCTTCCAGTTGTGGCATCACAGCCTGAATCTTTTCGAGATAGGTCTTGCCAGACGCTCGGGCAATCAGCATGGCAATCAGCTCGGTATCGCTGCTCGAGTGCGGTTTCTCGCCGTCGGCCAGCAGCCGTGCCCGCAGCG
Organism: uncultured Chloroflexia bacterium; assembly: GCA_963718915.1. GTDB lineage: Bacteria > Chloroflexota > Ktedonobacteria > Ktedonobacterales > JADMIN01 > DAHUXT01. Next base: position 314,941 of record CAVRAI010000004.1, read on the forward strand.
TCAGGGTGTTGGTGAGATTGCCATTGTGTGCGAGGGCGAATTCGCCGAGATCGCTCACCATATAGACGGGCTGGGCGTTCTCGATGCGGGTGCTGCCAGTGGTTGAGTAGCGCGTATGGCCGATGGCGACATGGCCTGTCAGGCTGGCGATAGTCTCCTCTTTGAACACCTGGCTGACGAGGCCCATCTCGACATGGCGGTGGAGTTGCGCGCCGTCGCCGGTGAAAATACCAGCGCTTTCTTGCCCACGATGTTGCAGGGCGAATAGGGCAAAGAACGTGAGTCGGGCTACGTCCTCGCCCGGCGCATAGATGCCAAAGACGCCACACGCCTCATGGGGACGGTCTGGCTCGTCATTCAGCAGCACATTCAGGGTATCGTCGTCAATCAAGGCGCTCTGTGCGCTATCCGGGTTGTCATTCAGCATGTCGTCAGCTACCACCAACTCCCTGCCAGGCTGGCCGCCCAGATTGGGTTGCCCGCTGGCCGCGTGGGTGTGCATGCGCATACCTCTCTTCTGGTTGTCCACTGGCTATGAATACCTCGCTACCAGATGACAGAACCTATACAATTTTACCGCATGCTGCCGGACATCTCCAAATCCAATAGTCCTGTGCAGCACTGGCAGATTTCTCCCAGAAGAAATGATGCTTGCGGCTCGAAGTGTCGGGGCGTACACTAAACAGTGCCATGTCTATTGCCGTAATTACCAATCTCACGAAATCCTATGGCGCCGAGCTAATCCTGCAAGGCGTCTCTTTCCGCGTGGATGCGCGCGACCGCATTGGCCTCGTCGGCCCCAACGGCGCGGGCAAGTCGACACTACTCAATCTGCTTGCGGGACGGCTGGATCCGGATGGTGGCGAGATTGCCTATGCGCAGGGCGCCATCATCGGCTATCTGCCACAGGTGGCGGAATTCAAACCGCACCATACCCTCTACGAAGAGATGCTGGCATCGTTGGAGCATATCCACATCTGGGAGCGCGAGATGGCCGATCTCGCGGCTCGTATGAGCGATCTCGACGTGCTCGCCGATGGCGACGGGTATAACGCCATCCTGGAACGCTATGCGGATTTGCAGTCCCGTTTCGAGCATGCGGGTGGCTATACGTTGGAGCAGCGCGTCCAGCAGGTGCTGGATGGCCTCGGCTTTAGCCGTGAGCAGCAATCCGCTCCCGCCGCGCATCTGAGCGGTGGCCAGCAGACACGCGCCGCCCTGGGCAAGCTGCTGCTACAGGAGCCGGAGCTATTGTTGCTAGACGAGCCAACTAATCACCTTGATCTGGCGGCGCTTGAATGGTTAGAGGGCTACCTCAACGCCTGGCAGGGCGCGGTGCTCGTCGTCTCGCACGACCGCTATTTTCTGGATCGTGTGACCGAGCGCACCATCGAGGTGGATCGCCATCAGGCGGAGGTCTATCCTGGCAACTACACCAAATTCATCCAGTTGCGCGCCGAAAAGCTGGAGCGCTGGGCCAAAGACTACGAAGAGCAGCAGGAACACATCGCACGAACCGAGGAGTTCGTTCGCCGCTATAAGGCGGGACAACGCAGCAAAGAGGCGCGTGGCCGCCAGAAGATGCTCGACAAGCTCGAACGCATCGAGCGGCCGCCCATTGCGGGCAAGCTCAAGTTCCACATGGGCGCGCAGATCGAGTCGGGCCAGATCGTCCTGACGACCGACAAGCTGGTGGTGGGCTTCTCGGCCAGCGCACGCGGCGCTGCTGTGCGGGTGCGGGTCGCCGATATCCAGGTGGAGCGGGGCGAGCGCATCGGCCTGATTGGCCCGAATGGCGGCGGCAAGACGACGCTCCTGCGTACGTTGATTGGCCAGATCGAGCCATTGGAAGGGCGTGCCATCCTTGGTCACAACGTGCAGATTGGCTATTATGCGCAAACGCATGACAACCTCAATCCGCGGGCGATCCTGCTCGACGAGATTCGTGGCGCCAGCCACCTGAGCGAAGAGGGCGCGCGTAGCTATCTAGGCCGCTTCCTCTTCAGCGGTGACGATGTCTTCAAGCCGGTTGGCGCGTTGAGTGGCGGCGAGCGCAGCCGACTGGCGCTGGCGAAACTGACACTGCAAGGGGCGAATTTCCTGGTGCTGGACGAACCGACGAACCATCTCGATCTTCCCGCGCGTCAGGTGCTCGAAGTGGTGCTGGCGACCTACACGGGCACGCTGATCTTCGTCTCACACGACCGCTATTTTGTGGATGCGCTGGCGACGACAGTCTGGGTGCTCGAAGATGGCGTGATCGGTGCGTACGTCGGCAATTACAGCGCCTGGCGCACGCGCAAGATGCTGGCGCAGAACGCCGCCGCAATCCAGTCAGCTCGCGGGGCAGCGTCCACTCGTCATGTGAGACAGCGAGGCGCCGAGACCGCGGCAGCACAGGGGCGTACAGTAGACCAGGTGGAGACGGAGATTGGCGCGCAGGAGGCTGCACTGGCGCGGTTGGAACAGGGGCTCGCGGAGGCCAGCGCCGCCGCCGATGTCACGCGCATCAACGAGCTTGCGGCGGAGTATGAGGCTACACGCGAGCGGCTCGGCGTGCTTTACCAGCAGTGGCAGGAGCTGGCGAGCTAAGTGGTTGTCGCCTCTGCACTGAGGCTGTCTCAGCCTTAATGTGGTTTTAGAACATAGGAGGGACAGATCTCCGGCCTGCGCCAGCGGTCTGCTGAGAGGCGCCTGCCGGAGCATAAATGCCCCGGCGAATTGCCCCATCCCACCAGCGCATAGCGTCGCATGTGCTCATTCGCCGTAGCGTGAACGCTACAGCTTGCTCGCCCCACCGCAATGCTGGTGTCCGCTGCAAATCCTAAAACGACATAAAGGCTGGAGTAGATGAGCAGAGGGCGTAAACGTCACCAGGGCTGCACAATTCTGCTCCGATCATTTATGGCCGAGACCGTAACCTGCAATGCGTGCGGGTTAGCTGATAAGGAGCGCAAGCATGACGGGCGAGCATGCCGCCATCTCGATTCGCGACGCTGTACTTGAGGATGCTCTCGCGATAGATGCTGTGCTACGCGCGCTCGGCTGGTTCACCCATCTCGACGACATCTCATCGGACGAGAGGCAGGAGCGCATCGCTAGCGTCATCGCCGAAAAATGCGCTTCCGGTGGCGACAACACACTGCTCGTGGCAGAGTCCGACGCGAGTGGCGTGGTCGGCTACCTCTTCGTCCACTGGTTGCCCAACCTGATCTTTGGCGGCGAGGGCTACGTCTCCGAGCTGTTCATCCGTCCCGAGGCGCGCGGCCACGGCATCGGCGGCGCCTTGCTGGAGGAGACCAAACGACGTGGCGTTGCCCGTGGCTACCAGCGCCTCAGCCTCTTCAACCGCCGCGAGCGCGAGTCGTACCAACGCGGCTTCTACCCGAAGCATGGCTGGGTCGAACGTGATGATACGGCGCTATTCATGTATAACCTCGAAGAAGAGTAGTAGCCCAGAGCTGTCCATCGTGCCAGCGGGGTGACTCGCCGAGCGCGATGCCGCTCATCAGGATACGCGGTTCGGGCATCGTAGCCTCCACGTGCTCATTTCACTGCTCAAGCACGGACAGGATGTTGCCAGCCGGGTCTTTGAACCAGGCAATCTTCGGGCCTCCGCTACGAGAAATCCCCTTCTCGTCCGTCACCAGGTCGCCCTGATTGTAGGACTCGAAGCGTACGCCACGAGCGGTCAGGTTATCTACCGCCTGCTCGATGTCGGCGACGGGAAAGTTCAGGATAGTGAAGGTGGCTGGCGCATGGTTATCCTTGGGATAAACCAGGATGGTCGTGTCGCCAGCGATGTGGAGTTGTAGCAGGCCGTTCGCCTCGGTAACGTCTATCCCAAGCGTCTGACCATAGAATTCCTTCGCTTTTTCGAGGTCATCGACTGAAAATCCGGAAAACGCCCTGGTATCTTCGAACATTGGGGCACTCCTTGTTCTGCTCCGCGCAAAGGGTTGTACGACGAATGCATAAAGTATAGTCGCGCAAGGCACGGATACGGCTTCTCCGATATTGCTCATTTCATAGCCATTGGCGCCCATATCAGGCAGAGTACTGGTATCGCTGGCTGTAAGCGTTCCCGAATCCCCATATATCTGGTATTCTGGTAAGCGCGTAACGTTTGGCTACGCTGTTTATTGCGCCCCTGCTGAGAGGAATCATCTATGCCGTATTATCTGGGGCTGACCGGCAACATCGCTTGCGGCAAGTCTACCGTGGGCCAGATGTTGCAGGCGCTCGGCGTGTATCGCTACATCGACGCCGACGCTATCGTCCATGAACTGTATCTGCCGGGGCAGCCGCTCGTTGCCCAACTGGCGCGGGAGTTCGGGCCGGAGATTCTGGATGCGAGCGGCGGGGTAGACCGCAAGGCGCTCGGCGCGCTGGTCTTTGGCGATCCCGAGAAGCTGCGACAGCTCGAAACGCTCGTCCATCCCGCAGTGCAGGAGGCCGTCATCGGCCAGATACGACTGATACCCGATGGCCAGGTCGGCGTGCTGGATGCCATCAAACTGGTCGAGTCCGGGTATGCGTCGCTCTGCCACGGCATCTGGATCGTCCGCTGCTCTCCTGAGACCCAGCTGCGGCGGTTGATCGAGCAACGCGGGATGAGCGAAGAGGAGGCGCGCGCGCGCCTGGCGGCACAGCCAGCCACCGAGCCAAAGCTCGCGCAGGCGACTGAAATCATCGACAACGATGGCTCCCTCGAAGACCTGCGTAGTCAGGTGACGGTGGCATGGGGACGTTTCCAGGCGTCACTGCCACGTCAGGATGAGGGATCCGATGAAGGAGGCAATCCATCGTGAGCGGTACCGCATTATCGATCCGCCACACTAAGATCGTTTGTACGCTTGGCCCGGCGACTTCCACTGAGGAGCGCGTCGAGGCGCTGATGCGCGCCGGGATGGATGTGGCACGAATCAACTTCTCCCATGGCACGCACGACCAGCACGCCGCGACCATCGCACGGGTACGAGCGGTGGCGGCGCGGCTGAACCGTCCGGTCGCCATCCTGCAGGATTTGCAGGGGCCAAAGATTCGTACAGGCGCGCTTGAAGGCGGCAGGCCAATATTTCTGACCGATGGACATCGGTTTGTCCTGACGACACGTCCCATTACAGGAACAGGCAAAATCGTCTGCACCACCTACACCGATCTGCCGAAGGATGTCAAACGGGGCGATACCATTCTGCTCTCGGATGGCGCCATCGAGCTGCGCGTGACTGGGGTGGTCAAGCAAGACGTCAACACCGAGGTCATCCACGGCGGATCGCTTGCCGAGCATCAGGGGATCAACCTGCCCGGCGTCGCGGTTAGCGCGCCAGCCCTCACCGAGAAGGATCGCGTTGATTTGATCTTCGGCGTGGGGCAAGGTGTGGACTATATCGCGCTTAGTTTCGTCCGGCGGCCAGAAGATGTGACCGAGGCGAAGGAACTGGTCGAAGAGACGCTGCGCAACTTGCCCGAACTCTGCGCTCCTTCGCCGCGTGAGTTGCACCCCTCCGCCTATGCCGCTGAACGCACGATCCCGGTGATCGCCAAGCTGGAGAAACCCGAGGCGCTTCAGGCGCTTGACGCGATTCTGAAGGTTGCCGATGGTGTGATGGTCGCGCGCGGAGACCTCGGCGTCGAGTTGCCACTGGAGCGCGTGCCGACCATCCAGAAGGAGATCATCGCCAAAGCCAATGCGTGTGGGCTGCCTGTCATCACCGCCACCCAGATGCTCGAATCGATGATCGAGCACCCGCGCCCGACGCGCGCCGAGGCAAGCGATGTCGCCAACGCCATTCTCGATGGCACCGACGCCGTGATGCTCAGCGCCGAAACGGCCGTCGGCAAGTATCCTGTCGAGGCGGTACAGGTAATGGCGCGGATCGCCTGCGAATCGGAGCCGTATTGTAAGCATGGCCCATTCGAGCGCCACCACGAGCGACGCACGCATGCGCACGCGGTCGCCAGCGCGGCGCATATCCTGGCGCGCGAGGCTGGAGCGCACCTGATTGCGGCGTTTACTCGCACGGGCACGTCGGCGCACTTGATCTCGAAAGAGCGTCCGGTGATGCCAGTCGTCGCCTATACGCCGTTCGAGCAGGTCTATCGGCGACTGGCGCTGTGGTGGGGCGTGATGCCGCGCCGAAGCGAGCTGCTTGGCACGACCGAGCAATTGATCGCCTGGGTAGACGAGCAGCTTCAGGAAGAGGGACTGGTGCATCGAGGTGACGAGGTAGTGATTATGGGTGGCACGCCCGTTGCTGGCAGCGCCCGCACGAACTTCGTCAAGCTACAGCACATCGGCGACGAGTAGCCACAGACCAGTCCGTTCGTTCAGATTAATCCGCAGGCGCCGCAGCGTTGCGCGACCGGCGGAAACGCGCCCAGAGCCAGGGCGCCACGACAACACCGAGGATGCCGACCCACAAAGCCGTGGGAGTCCCAAAGAGCCGCCCCAGCAAAAGCGTACCGATCCATCCCCCCAGCAGCGAGCACAACGCCCCAGTCGCCAGCGTCGCCAGCCAGCCATTCGCCCCGCTCACACCTCGCGCCGAAAAGCCTAGCCGCGCCCCCTGCGCCAGCAGGCCGAAGATGACGCCGAGAAATATCCAGAAGAGCGAGAGTTGCAGCATAGCGCTAGACTCCTTCCGCACAAGGCTAGATAGACGGTTCAAGCAACGAATAGACCACGCGATACAGCCGGAGTCCGTCGCCGATAAGCGGTCCTAGCCCAAGCCCAGACTTCACCTCGACATGCTGGAAGATGCTGAACTCGACGAACTGATGAGGCTTCCCCAGGCGGTCCAGCGCCGCGTTGAAGTCGCGCGACTCCGTAAATGGGACGAAGATATCGCTGCGGTCATGCAGCAGATAGATTGGCGCAGTGATATCCCGCACGACTGAACTTGGCGAGAGCGCCGCTAGCAGCGTGTGCATTTCAGGCGAGAGCGCGGCGACGTTTGCCGCCGCCTGATCTGGTTGGTCGCCCGCCAGCAGGTGATATGCCGCCTGGGTGGATGGCGTCAGTAGCGCAACCTGGTCGGCGCTGAGCGGACTGAACCCCTCGGAACACCTCCCCGTGAGGAGGTCCGCCTCTTGAGGAGGCAAGGTGGTGGAGATGGTGTTCGCCAGCACCCGTAAGGGTATGGGATCCGGGTTCCAGGGCTGTGTCTTGCCATCGACGACCAGCGCGCGCCGCCCAACATCCTGCAGCAGCGACTCGGCGTTGAAGAAGCCGCCGAAGAAGGTCAGGAAAGCGATATGGCCCTGCATCCGCGGCTCGGCGGCGGCCAGACTGGCGAGCGCGCCGCCCGCGCTAAAACCGACGATCCCGACTCGATTCGCGCCGACGCCCGGCCAGCGTTGCAGCCGAAGCACTGCCTGAGCCACCGCGTCGGCATCTTTTGGCAAGAGCGCACACTCGATGAGCGAGTCTGTCGTCATGAGCATGGCGACGATCCCGACGCGCGCCATCCCCTCCACGAGATTGATGAGTTGTTGATCTTGGCGGTTGTCATCCACTCCGGGAATGATGACAACGCCCTCACGCGCGCCTGGAATCGGCGGGGTTGGGGCGGCAGGCTCGTAGACATCCAGGTAGACTGGACCACCTTTCGAGGGAACAGTGAGTGAGGTGTGGCGGACATCGTCGCCGGTGAAGGTCAGCGGCAGTGGTTGAGTTCTGAAGACGAGCGCGGGCAGCAACATCGCTGCCCGAAACGCGCCACGCCCCTGTGGTACCAATGTAGTGGCGGCGCCGAGGAGGAAGGCCACCACCAGCACGACGCGCGCCAGCCAGCGTCCCACGGTTCCCAGGCGTTCGAGCAGGGATGATGAGGCCGCGTTTTGGCGAGGCTCAGGCGTATGGGCATCGCCTGGACTTTCGATGGCAGGCTCGCGGGACATCTCAGATTTCCCCCTCATCGTCGGTCTATCATGTGGCGCATGCGCCGTCTTTGTCATACATGATAGTACGCGGAGTAGCATAACACACTGGCAAGCAACGCGAGCGCGTACTGCCTCGTCTTCAGGAGTAGAATTAGGAGGATTATCAAAGGCGCGCGCGAAGATTTGCTATACTGACGGGATGGGTTCGTGGACAGGTGTTAAGTGGCATGGGAGTGATCAATGGTTGGCCTGGCGGTTGGTGAGATATCTGGGAGCGTCGCGGCGCTCTTCTTGAGCCTGGGTGCAGCGCAACTGGATCTGTCCCCTACGGATCTGGGGCTGCGCGCGGGACTGACGCTCATCATCCTGCTGGTGGCATTGTTGCTTGGCCCGCGCATCTCTCGCAGCGTAAGCCGCGTGCCCGCGCTCATCGAGACGGCGCGCGTGCGGCGGGCGACCCGGAATGGCGCTCCCGACTCCTCGAATGGGACACAGAGCGCCAGCGCGCCCGAAGGCGTTGAGTTGGCGGATCGGCCAACCGGGATGAGCCGCTGGCTGGGCAGTGTCGTGCTCGTCTGCCTCTGGATTTTCGCACTGTATCTGATTGCCGTCATCTGGCTTGTGGACTCACCGGTTGTGACACCTGATCGCCAAACGTTGCTCCAGGCAGTCCACGACTTCGTGGTGAATCTCGGTATCACGATGCTGATTACCGTCCTGACGCTCGTTGTGGCGCGTGCGTTGCAGAAGAGCCTCATGGGAAGCCTGCGGCGCGGGCATGTCAATAGCAATCTGGTGGTGCTGGTGGGCCGCACCGTCTTCATCGCCACGGTGGTCGTCGGGATTATCCTTGTGCTGGGCGTCTGGGGGCTGGGCATCGCGCTTCCAGTAACGATCATCGGCGCGATGACGGTAGCCTTGACGCTGGCGCTTCAGGATATCCTCAAGAATGTGGTATCGGGCGTGTATCTGCTGGTCGAGCGCCCCTTTGTGATTGGCGACCAGATTACCATCGCTAGCTATACGGGCGTCGTCGAAAATATCTACATTCGCGTGACCGCGCTACGGACGAGCGGTGGCGAGCGAGTGCTGGTGCCCAATGGCCTGCTGTTCAGTTCGCCGGTCGTCAACAACTCGTTCTCGCAGCGACGTCGGGTGGGCCTGCTCGTGACGGTGCCCGATAGCGGGCCAGATGCGACCGTCGCTGCGCAACAACAGGTGCTGCTCGCGCTGGAGGATGTGGAGACGGCCCTGCGCACGCCCGCGCCAGAGGTCACGCTCTCGAAGGTGAGCGGCGGCAAGGTGGACCTGCGCGCGGTATTCTGGTTGCCCGCCACCCGTACCGAAGAGAATGGAGACGCGATCTCCAACGCAATGCGCCAGGTGCGCACGCGCCTGCCGGATGCCGAGGTCGCGCCGCTCGACTCCAGTCTCACTGACTAATCGACCTGGACTAATAGTGCCCGGTTCGCCACATCCGCCATCGGAAGCGTTACATTTATAGCACAGTGGGCATTGTGTGATCGTCGGGCCACTATGAGCGGGAGCGCAACGGTGAACCAGAGCAACAGCAGCCGCCCTGCGACTCATGGCAGACGGCGCACTCGGCGGTCTTTCCCACAACAGCGCGTGCATGTGGGGCCGAGGTATGGTATTCTAGGCGGGACATTTGACCCGCCGCACCTGGGGCACCTTGTGATTGCGCAGGAGGTGTATGCTCGCATGGGGCTGGACCGTGTCTGGTTTATGCCAGCCGGGCAGCCTCCCCACAAAGCGCAACGGAGCATCTCGCCTGCCGCCGACCGGTTGGCGATGGTCGAACGGGCTATCGCGGCGGATGACCGTTTCGCGGTCTCAACCGTCGAACTGGAGCGCCCTGGGCCGTCATATACCGTGGATACGCTGCGCGAGCTTCGAGCGCTCTGGGGTGATGACGCCTGGATGGTGTTGATCCTTGGATGGGATATGCTGGAGTATCTGCCCAAGTGGCACGAGGCTAAACATGTCATCGCGAGCGCCGATCAGATTGCCGTGGTGTATCGCCCAGGCTTCGTGGCGAACGAGAGCGATGTGGCGCGGCTGGAAGAGCAGTTTCCGGGGCTACGCGCGAAACTGGCGCTCGTGCCCGGACCACAGCTTGCCATCTCAGGGACAGAGATACGCGCGCGTGTGGCACAATTGTTGCCCGTGCGTTATCTGACCCCTGACGCGGTCGCGTCGTATATTGAGATGCAGTCGTTATATCGCGCGGTGTACCAGGCGGAAGGGGCAGATTCATGAAGTACGCTGATCTCGGTCTCAATGACCGGGTGCGGCTGCGCAAGCCTCATCCCTGTGGGAGCACCGACTGGCGAGTGGTTCGCCTGGGCGCCGACATTGGCCTGAAGTGCGAAGGGTGCGGTCGGCGTGTTCTGTTGCCACGTAGCGAGGTCGAACGTCGCATTAAGCTGATCTTGAGCCGAGGCACTGAAAACACCGTCTCTGGTATAGTGAGTGAAGGAAGCGATGACGAACGCGCGACGCCGCAATGACGGGCTGGAGGAGCAGGATCCAAATAGTACGGCGCCTGGCGTAGCACATGCAGCGGCGTACGCTCAACCCGCTCCCCGCCGAACCGGACCGCTCCAGGGGCTTACCGATCCTTCACTTAAGGCGGTAGGCACGCAGCACCGGGGATTTCGCACGCTCATACACAACCACTATTTCATGCGGCTGTGGCTGGCGCAGTTGATCTCACAGACGATTATGAACGCCGCCAACTATGCGCTGATTATCGTCACGCAGCGAGCTGGTTCGGGGGGCTTCACCGCGGCGGCTGGCGCTATCGTCGCCTTCAGCCTGCCCGCGCTGCTCTTTGGCGCGCCCGCTGGTGTGCTGGTGGATCGCTTCGACCGTAGGCTGGTGCTCTGGGTCAGCAACCTGCTTCGCGCCGTCGCCTCAATCGCCTTCGTCTTTGTGCTCATGATCGACTCGACGCCCTTGTTACCGGTCTATATCCTGGCGTTCTTCATGGCGATGGTGGGCCAGTTCTTTGCCCCGGCTGAAGGCGCGGCGATCCCGTTGTTGGTGCGGCGTGAAGAGATGATTCACGCGCTGTCGCTCTTCAACATTACGTTTACCCTGGCGCAGGCGGCAGGCCTCATCATCCTCGGTCCTCTGATGCTGGCGCTGGTTCCAACCTTTCGAGTTGGCACCGCGGCGCATGGTATCGACTTCACATCACGCGAGACGCTTTTCATTGTCATCGCGCTGCTCTATATGGTCTGCGTTGGACTTATTCTCTCGCTTCCCAAAGCGCGCATGAAGGTGACTCAGCAATCCCATAACCAGCAGGATGTGCTGTTTCAGTCGAAAGACATGAGCCAGATTCGGCGTGTCTACATCAGCATTTTGCAGACTGGCAACTTCATTCGCAAAGATCGTCGCCTACTGATTTCCGTTGGTCAGCTTGCCCTGGGCGGCTCCGTCGTGGCAGTAATCGCGATGATCGCGCCAGGCTTTGTCCTAGAGTTTTTCCACAAGCCCCCGGAACTAGCCGCTATCATCTTTGTGCCCGCGGGGGCCGGGCTGGTGCTTGGCTCTGCCATTACGCCAAATGTTGCGCGCCGGTTTGGCTATACGCGCACCATCACGGTCGGCGTGTTTATGGTGGCGGGCAGCGCGGCGCTGCTCTCGGCTGTGCACGCGATAGCGCCTCATATATTCGGCGCGCAGGCTTTCTTCGATGCCCCATTGTATTTGGTCGTTATGATGTTGCTGACCTTCGTCATTGGCATCGGGCTGGACTTTATCAATGTTCCGGCGCAGACTACGCTTCAGGACCGTTCACCGAACTGGATTAAAGGGCGTGTGCTGGCGGTGCAGGGAATGATTCTTAACGCCGTTACTATTCCGTTCGTACTCGTGATGGGGCGAGTTGCCGATGGGTATGGGCTCGCGCCCGCAATACTGGTTCTTGCTGGTATAATAGCGATTGCCGGACTTTTGAGTGTCTATATTGGTGGTCGGCCAGACCCTGGCGAGCGCCAGCCTGCATCATAATGTTTATCTGACAGGCGGCGTGATCGGCCCATGCAACGATAGTTCCGCAGCACGTAGGGCAACGTGGGCATCATCTTAAGGCAGGTATCGTGTGGCATCATGGCGGGGAGATGACACTGGTCATAATTTCAGCGCATTCAATATTGGCAGTACCATTGATCGCTCGGGCGCGGTGGCTGTTCCGCGAAACGCACGCGAAAGCACCCCTCGCCGGGTTGTCCGGCATATTGGCGTTCCTGAGCCTCAGCATATACTGGTCTCGCTGCTGAGTCCAATTGGTGATACGCTGCTCGCCACTCCGGCGCTGGCAGCGCTACGTCGGCGCTACCCGGACGCCTCGCTGACGGTGATTGTCTCGGCCAGCAATGCTGGGATCCTCGAAGGCAATCCTGATGTGACCGAATGCATCCTCGTGCCGCATCCAGGAAAAAGCGCGCCACTGGTTCGCTTTGCGCAGGCAATGCGCGCGATCAACCGCACGCGCGACAAGTACGATCTGGTGGTGAGCCTCTCGGCGGCCAGCTCATTTGTCACCTTCGTCTCGGGACTGTCGGCCAATCAGTACAAGCTACACAGCCCGCCGATGTGGTGGCTGGTGGGCGGACATTCCGCCGAATACCGTGCCCGCCATACGATTGACCAGTACCTGCAAACCATCGCGCCGCTTGTCAGCCCGCCACGTAGCGACGACGACCGGGTGCCGCGCCTCTACCTGTCGCTCCAGGAGCGTTCAGGGGCACGCAGGCTGTTGCGCGCGCATGGGCTAGCGCCCACGAAGCTGCTGATAGCCATGCATGTTGGCGGTGACGGCTTCAACGGGCGCAAGCGCTGGGCGCCGAAACGATTCGCCGATGTAGCCAACGCGCTCATCGAGCGGTTTGATGCCCATGTGCTGCTAATCGGCGGCAAGGTGGATGTGCCATTGGCCGAGCGAACCGCCGCCCTGATTCCCCATGGCGCGACGGTGCTGGCTGGCTCGACACCGCTCAAGGTCACTGCCGCGCTGATCGAGGAGGCCACACTCTTCATCGGCAACGACTCCGCGCCGCTGCATATGGCCGCCGCCGTCGGGACGCCCTCGGTGGGCATCTTTGGCCCATCCGACTGGAACGAATTTCACCCTGTGGGCAAGACAGGCTACCAGCATCGTGTGGTTCACTCGAACCTGGCGTGCAGCCCCTGTTTCCGCTTCCTGGGCAACGACGCGCCCTGGGTTCCCAACACCTGCTATTCACGCGCCTGCCTGAAGGCAATCACTCCACAGCACGTGATGGACGCAGCAACTGAGTTGCTGGCCCAGCAAGATAATCCGTCGGATTTGCGCATTTAGCGGAACATGTCGGTGGCGGGATCCATCATCAGCTCGCGGGCGGTTCCCTCGTGTTGGTCGAAGGTATAACCGCGAATGAGGGCCATCGGGCAGCGGCTCACCTTGCCCATCACCAGCTCGGCGGCGGAGGCCAGCTCATCGGCCACCGCCAGCACGCTCACCTGCATCGTCCGCCCGAAATCGTCGGCCTGTCCGCGGTAATCCACCAGCGGGGCGATCCCCGCGACGCCGATGGCGACATTGACGATGCCGTTCCGCCAGGGCCGCCCGAACGAATCGGCGATAATGACCGCGATATGCGCGCCAGTGGCTTCCTTGAGCGAACGATGGATGGCTAGCGCCGTGGCGTCGGGGTCGAGTGGGAGCAGACAGACCACCTCGTCGCCCGGAACATTCGAGGCATCCACGCCGGAATTCGCGCAAACGAACCCATGGCGGGTCTGAGTAATCAGGACACCACGATCCATCCGCACGACGCGTGCGCTCTCGCGTAATACCACCTCGACATGGCGCGGATCCTTGCCCCAGGCGGCGGCCCACTCACGGGCGAAATCGGACGGCTCGACGGTGTGTAAATCCACCAGCCTGCCCTCGGCCTTCGCCACGATCTTATGGGTCACCACCAGCACATCGCCATCGTGGAGTGTTTCACTTGCCTCGTGAATGGCATCGCGCGCAAGGTTAGCGAGGTTCATGCCCGGCGTTACCTCTGGCAGCGCGGTCAGTCCAAGCAGGCGCATCTCTGGCGACGTTGTCATGAGGCTTCTCCTGCCCACAGGTGTGGGTACGTCTCTGACGGACGCCACACGCCGCGCTCGGCCAGTTCGCGCAGGTCGTCGGGGGTATCCACATCGAAGGCCGCGCCGGGCAATCGCATGAGATGCGGCTCGATGCCCGCAGCCCGGGCAAGCGCGGTATGCCGTGCCAGACTATCCTCGCCAAACGCGAAGCCGAGCGTGTCCGGCGGACGTAGGAGCAGGATGTTGGTGCCCTGGCCCGCGCGATCAGGCGCCATCGTCACCGATGGTATTTCGGGCGTATCTGCCGCATGTGATACCAGCGCCAGCGCCTCATCCGCCGTGAGCAGAGGCAGGTCGCCGAGCACCACCATCAGCGCGTCCGCATGCCGTCGCAGTGCCCATGCCCTGCCGATTTCGAGAGCGTCATTGAGTCCTGAGCCTTCCTGGCGCACCGGCTGCGCGCCATGCTGCCATGCCCAGCGCAAGACCTCATCATCGGGACTGACGACGCCGATAGGGGCGATGTGGGCATTGTGCAGCGTATCGAGCACCCGTTGGGCAAGCCAGCGGGAAAGTGCCGCACGGTCGGTGGAATCCAAAACACCTGCCAGCCGTGTCTTGGTCTGGCTTCGGCTGTTGAGCGGAACAATGGCCGCCAGCTTCATGACATGGCCTCCGAATTGGCAAGCTGTTCCGCGAACCCCAGCGTTTCCCGCGCCAGCCGCTGGCGATCCGTCGCGTCGCGCATGACCGTGTCGGCGATATGTACGCGCAGGCGCAGTTCATTCGTGATGCGTTCGGCCAGCGCGGCATCCTCCTGGTCGATGATGATGCCATCAAGGAGATCGGCGTAGAGCTGGGCGACGCCAAACGCCGACACCTCGTCGCCTAGCCTGGCCAGCATGCGATCCGCTGGCCCGCGTAACGCCTTCCCGGCGATGATCGGGCTGATGGCGACACGTGGCGCGCGCGCTGCCCGTATCAGATCGCGTATGCCAGGTACCGCCAAAATTGGGCCGATGCTGACAAGCGGATTGGAGGGACAGAAGACGATGACCTCCGCCTCGGCGAGAGCGGCGCGCGTCTGCTCCGATGGTTCGGCTGTCTCGATCCCCGTGAAACGGATGCCCAGCACCTCATCACTGTGATGCCGCCGTACGAAGTAGTCCTGAAAAGCCAGTTCGCCCTCAGGCGTCCGCACGCGCGTAGCCACGGGCGCATCGCACATGGGGAGCAGCCGGGCACGTACGCCAAGCGCTACCATAAGCGCGTTGGCAACCTCGGTCGGCGTCTTGCCCTCGCGAAGCCAGCCGGTGCGCTCGATGTGTGTCGCGAAATCGCGATCTCCCAGGAGAAACCAGGTATCCTCCCCATAGCGGCGCAGCATCTCCAGCGTCGTGAAGGTGTCGCCCGCGATGCCCCAGCCGGTCTCCGGGTTGGCGAGGCCCGCGAGCGTATAGAGCACGGTATCGGCATCGGGCGAGATGCGCAGTCCATAGAGATCGAAGTCGTCGCCGGTATTTACGATGATGGTCAATTCATCGGGTGCGACTGTTCGATATAGACCGTCGGCCAGCTTTGCCCCACCAACGCCGCCTGCCAGAGCTACGATCATACGGATAATTTCCCTCCTTGACCCTCCCCATGGGTAAACCCAGGGGATTCCTGCTTCGACGTGACGTGCCTCACAGTGGGTCTTACAGTCACTCCACAGGCGTTACGTTCCCGTCGGCCCGACGGTACGTTCTCAATCTGTTGTCGTTCAGAAGCTTGGTTATCGCATCTGGAATCCTGGCAACACGAGAAAACACGAGAATACAGGCGACACAAGGCATGAATACGCTAGTGCTTTTACCCGCAGGAACGATTTACTGCGGAACCGCCAAACACTCTTCTGTTGTCAATGTGCCTGCTTATTCATTATCGCACAGGCGGGCGAAAACGGAAATTGGGGCGGACAAAAAGAGGCGGCGTTTCATCCCCATAGCTGAAGTCAGGGGTCTTCACGCTGAAGAATGATAAGCCGACACCCAGCCGCTTCACTCATTATCGCGAACTCGCGTGGATTACTCCAGATCATGGACGATAACGTTGGTGACCTTCAAGTGGATGGTAATCCGTTGCTGTTTGCTGAAAGAATCGTCCGCCTGCCGATTACCACTCTCCGCGCCATCATAACGAATGGCAAGTCTGCGGATATCAGCCTGGGCAGTCGCCTGGTCGTCGTCAAGTTCGACAATGCCTTCCAGCGTGACGAAGGTATAGCCATCGGCCACGCAAAGCGAAGCCCGCCCGTCGCGGCGCAGATTGCCATCTTTCACGCGCCTCGCTCGCGTGTTCATGAGGATATCATCCCCGTCGACGTCGTACCACATGACCGTCTGCTGCGGTGAACCATCCTCGTTGATGGTCCCCAGCACTCCAAAGCGACGCTCTTTCAAGAACGCGCGGACATTATCCTGTAACGGCATACGCTCATATCTCCCTGTACGTCTCGCGTTCACGTCTCGCGTTCATACATTGCCTTGCCATAGATTCGGCGCGCTATCTCCCGGCGACCGGAAGCTCCG
The DNA here is from genome assembly GCA_963718915.1 of uncultured Chloroflexia bacterium. Classification (GTDB taxonomy): domain Bacteria; phylum Chloroflexota; class Ktedonobacteria; order Ktedonobacterales; family JADMIN01; genus DAHUXT01. The sequence continues at coordinate 331,506 of CAVRAI010000004.1, forward strand.
TGACGGCGGGAATGACCTCTTTGGCCAGCAGATCGAAGATGTCTGACTCGCTGACGTTGGGCATGCTGAAGATCGCCTGATCGAAGCCAAGGTTGGCGAGCCACTCGAAGTGAGCAATGGCCTCGGCGGGCGTCTTCGTGCCGTTGCCGCCGCTCTGTGTGATATGCGGCGCGCCAAGCGATGTCTTTTCAATCTGTTCGTAGGGCCGTCCCAGCGTTGCGCAATGCTCCCGTAGCACGTCCAGTTTATGTTCGAGTACGCCTGGCTGTGGCACGGCAAAAAGGTTACAGGCGTCAGCATATTGCGCCACCATACGCAATGTCTTCTGTTCGCCCATGCCGCCGATCAGAATAGGTGGGTGTGGCTTCTGGATCGCATTTGGCACGTTCAGGGTAAGCCCTAGATGAGCATGTCTGCCTTCATAGGGTTTGGCCTCGCCCGACCACATCTGGAGCGCGATCTCGAGCAAGTCTTCCAGCCGCTCGAATCGCTCTTTCACCGGCGGAAAGGGAACACCTAGCCCACGATGCTCCTCTTCGTTCCAACCCGCGCCGACGCCAAAGTAGGCCCGGCCATCTGAGAGGACATCGAGTGTCGTCGCCGTCTTGGCCAGGATTCCAGGATAGCGATACGTGACGCCAGTGACCATCGTGCCCAGGCGGATGCGCTCTGTTTTGCCCGCGGCGAACGCCAGCGCACTCCAACTCTCCAGCATCTCCTCCTCTTTCGGGCCAACCCCGCGAATCTGGAAGAAATGGTCCATCACCCAGAGGCTATAGAATCCGGCGTCTTCGGCACGTCGTGCGATGTCGCCAAAGGTGCGCCCCAACTGCTCGGGGCCGCCGGGCCAGTGAAATCGTGGTACCTGTAAACCTACGCGCATAGAGCCTCCACGCTACGCAATAACTCGTTGAACACCACGCTTGAGTGGCGCAGTCAGTACTACAAAAAATATAGCGCGTCATGGCAAGCCACCCATTAGCCATTCGGGTAGTCTCACAGGGCTAACAGTCAGGGCGAACGCCTGTCAGGCGCTTTGGCTCGTCATGGTACAATGGGGAGCGTCTCAGCCGTAATGGTATCGGCGGACTGTCAGGAATGGGAATGGCGCATATGATCGAGGGGCGGCTGACATACGCCGAAGAGTTGACCCGTATTTTTCGTCACGTAGTTGGCGCCGTGCTGCTCTCCTGGCAGCGAGTCCTCCGTGTGGGGTTGGTAACAGCCGCGATTGTGTGGTTACTGACTGAGATCGTTGCCTGCGTCATGTCATCCTCGTTTCCGCCTCCCGCTGTAACGTATCTGGTTGCTGCCGCGCTGGCGGTTGCCGTGAGCTATGGTGTCGCTCTCACGCTGCTGCTGGGAATGCTGCTGCGCGGTGGCGTCAGGTTCGTCCGCCAGCTGGAAGGCGAGGTCGAGATTGGCGCCCACGTCGCCAGCGTCTTTGCCCGTCGTGAGGTTAGCGGCCTGGGCGCGACTTTCAGGCGTATCGTCGAGAGTGGCGCCCCGACTGTAAATACGGCAATGGGAGGTGGAACAAGCCACAGGCCCACCGTGAAGCCGCGAACTTCTCGCGGTCCAGCGGTATCGGCGACATCGGCGGCAGTGACGGCGGTTGGGCTGGACGTCGCGCGCGCCACTGTGCGTCAATCGCCAACCACGCCCGAACCAACGGCTGCTCTGCCGTACAATGCGCAACCCGACACCCGCCGCGACCCGGACGACGCGATCATTCGCGCGCCCGCACCAGAACTCCCCTCGCTGCCCGTACTCGCCTCACACCTGCCGCGTATCGAGTGGACGTATGACGAGAAATTGCCGCCTGTGACGCGAGCGCCATTGGTGGTGTCCACGGCTCAGGATGCTGATGTGCCAGTCGTTCCCGTACTCGCCACCACCTTGACTCCCGACGATATGGCAACGACACTGGGTGCGCCCGAAGCCCAGGAAGCCCAGGAAGCCCCAGCGACACCCGAAAACGCAGATGATTCAGGAAATACGCCCGATGTGCCCGGGCTTATCCCGCGAGGGTATCGCGCCGACAGTACGACCCGTCCGTTGCCCGCGATCACCCGCCCATTATCAGCCAATACGCAGCCGCTGACCCCGCCTGATGGGGCGCGCGCGCCGGGTGGAGTTCGTTCCGGCGGGTTATGGGAGCGTGTCAGCCAGGCGCTGGTTGGGCAGCCTGCGTCGGCTGACCATGGCGCTCGCCAGGATGAGCCGCCGCTCGCTGGTGAAGTCATGCCTGAAGACGCCTGGCTAAACGGGTAGCGGACGCTATTTTTCAGGCTTTGTGAAGCTCGACATATTCTTATCCTGGTTTCAGGATACGTTCACGTTGTCCTTAAGTCCGCTGTCTACACTTCGTGCTACAAGAACATGAACAGGGCGCTGTGCGAAGATGCGCAGCAGACGGGTGGTGTGCCAATGGCGTCACGCCAGCAGTTCCCGTTGACAGGATGAAGCGGGAGGGAGTATCGCCATGGACTACGTAAAATTCTCTGAGACGAGTGGTCTTCCCAATGTAGAGATCGATGCCTCTGAGGAGAGCATCGCTCTATTGCGACGTGTGCGGCCAATGCGTATTGGCGCCTACACCATGGACGCAACGACCAACATGATACGGTGGCGGGGCGAGACGCTTCGACTGAGCCAGAACGACCGGCAAATGCTACACGTGATGCTTCAGCATGCGGGCCAGATTCTGAGCAGCGAGCGACTGGCAGCTTTGTTGCAGATTGCGTCCGACAAGGTCGATGCCCAGATTCATTCGCTGCGTATCGCGCTTGAAGCAGCGGGCGTCACCTGGCTGCCGCGCCGCGCCGAGGGCTGTGGGTATATTCTCTGGCGCTAGCGGACACTGCCTCGATGATCTGGCGCGCTGATTAAGCTGTGCGCATGCAGGCGGGATGAGACGTATTCCCTCGTTGGGATTGCGTACCATCCCGCTTTTGTTTTCCCAGCTACGCAGGCTCCCTGCCCCACCCACACCCTCTTCTCTGGCGCTTGTATCGCGCCTCACCTTCACAGAAATGCTCCCGGTACTGCTCTGGCAGCGGCGCGACGTCCGTCTAGTTCAGTTGCCCAGGGAGTGTTGGGTAAGCCACTTGCATGCCGTAGTAAAATTTGAGACACTAGTGACTGACCTATAGCTGGCGGGCTTTTCCCGCAGATGCAATTATGTGTGGTGAGAAGAGGAGTGGAGAGTGGAACAGCGATTGATGAAGCTGCTGGGAACGGCTGCCAAGCATACCCTCGAGGCGTTGCGACGCGCTCTATTTGCGGTATTTATCACGGGACTGCTGGTGGCGTTGATTACAGCGGTCGCGACTGAGCTTGTCGGATTCCTGTTGACCAAGCAGATCAGCGGCCCGACCCATCTGGCGGCTGCGGCGCTGGCGCTGGCGTTTGGCTACGCGATAGCGGTGACCGTCTTCCTTGGTGAGATTCTGCGCGCTATCATCAAGATTATCGAGATGATCGTCGAAGAGTCTGAGAAGCTGGCCGCCGCAGCCATCAAGGAAGCCGAAGTGCTGGCGCAAAAGGCGGAGGGTGAAGCGGCGCGCTTCGGCCATGCCGCCGTTGGAGATGTCGGCGCGCTGGGCCACGGGCTGGAGCACGTTGTCGGTGGCGCGGCGGGCGCGATTGGCGGAGTGGCCTCCGGCGCGGCTCACGAGGTTGGGCATATCGAGCATGGCGTCGCCAGCCACATCCCTGGGCATCACAATGCTCCGACCGCCCCAACGCAGTCAACGAACTCTTAAATTCGACAGCGCTGTTTTGGCGCGAAACATTGAGCGGGCTGGTGGTCGCGCCTGATTGCGCGGGGCCATTGGTCCGTTCCGTTTGCGGTTCGCTGCGCGTCGGTGTTAGGCTGGCTCAGGCATACAGCACACAGCGGCGACCACAGCGGCCTACTCGATAGCTTCGTGTGAACAGTGGGTCTGTGCGCCGGGTTCGTTTCCTGGAGCAGGCGATGCATCGTCGGTATTTCTGGCTGGCAGTGGCGCTTGCCGTACTCATCGTGAGCGCCACCGGATACATTCTGGCCGGAAACTATTTGTACGCGCAATACCAGTCGAGCTTTGCCAGCTATACCACTTCATGTGATACCCTGATTTCGTGGAATCCACCAACGCGACTTTATACTGGCCTCTACGTCAATGCGCCTGATCTGGCCACTGTTCGCTACCGCAGCCAGACACGGCAGACGCTACACATCTCACTCAGTATCCCCCAGTTCACGCAGGAAGACACTGTCGACGTGACGGCGACCTCGAGCTTTCAGCAGCACGCCTTTAAGCCACAGGTGCTCGGCTCCGCGGCACTCGATGCGCTGGTAGGACCAGGCCAGCGCACTGCCCAACTGCAATTGCGGGTGCAATCACTGAACAAAGTACTCTGTGATACCAGCGTGCCGCTGACATTGCTCTCGCGCCAGTGGATGAGTTGGCGCGATCCAGCCAGTGGCGACAACTCCGCGTATCTGGCGGGGTGGGTGACCCCCAACGCGCCAGTGATTTCAGATCTGGTCGGGCGCGCCGCGGAACGGCTGGCTGCCTCTCCCGCCAGTTATCCTGCCACCACTGTAATGCATGGCTACGACGCTGGTCACGCAACGGCCGATGATGTGCGCGGCCAGGTAAACGCCCTGTTCGACACCTTGCAGTTCGACTACCACGTGCATTACGCCAGCGACAACATCCCGTTCAATCAGGACGCTACCCAGCGGATCCAGTTGCCCGCGGATATTCTCACACAAAGCGCGCCGACAGGGATGTGTGTCGAGACGACGGCGATTCTCGCCTCGGCGGTTGAGCATCTGGGGATGCGCCCATATATCATCATCGTGCCGGGCCATGCATTTATTGGGGTGGCTCTTGGCGCCGATCCTGGCGCCCCTATTGAATACTGGGAGACATCGGATCTCAATGGCGCCACCGGTAGCCAGGCGCATGTGCATGGTCAGAGCGAATATCTTACCTATCAACAGCGCAACCAGATTCTGCGTGTGATAGATATTCAATATGAGCGCCAACATGGCATTCTGCCAATCGAATAGTCAGTGGACGGACGACAGGAATGGACGGAAGCGCGTTTCCAACATGGATGGGTGTAGGAGGCTATGTCGGCCTGTCCTGTGCTATGGTGGCTGCCGCTACCCTTGCCGTCTGGGCGATTGTCTATCGCCGCGGCACCACGCGCCAGTCTGCGATGGCTATCCTGATTTGCCTGCTCTGCGCGGTGTTGATGATCCTTCCGCTCTGGTGGGAGCAATCACGCTTCCAGTTCTTCGGCAGCAGCCTCGGTGGGATCGAAGTAGCGCTGGTATTGACATGGATCTCTCTCTTCGGCTGGACCCTCCCGCTGGGCATGCTGGCGAGCTTCGTCGCGTTGGCCGAGCCGAACAAGCCTATCGAGCGACAGGGGCCACGACATAGTCCACTGCTCGACGCGACCCTTCGGTTGGCGCTGGCCGACCCGGCGCGCTACCTCTCCGTCAGGCATCATGATGAACCCTGGGCGCAGCTGGTTGCGGTCAGTGATGTGCCTTCCAGGAGCGTACGCACGCTCCTGTTGCGCAAACAGTTAACCCTGATTGGGCGTGAGGTAGATAACGATATCATTCTGGATGACGAGCGTATGTCACGACACCATGCTGAGATTCGCATGGATCATGGTATGGCTGTGTTGCTGGATTATGGGAGCATGAATGGCACCCTACTTAACCGGCAGATGGTTACTCAACCAGTCCCTCTCAAGCCCAACGACATTGTGGATCTGGGCATGCGAAGCTATCGGTTTTCACTGATTGAGGGGCCGTTCGCTACTGATGAGGGAGAGACCTCCAAGATGCCTGGCGCTGGTGGAATGAATCGCAGGCAGACATTGCCGCCAGTTGGCCCACCAATCCTCGTAGCCATCAGTGGCGAGCTGACAAGCGCCCGCTGGGAGTTGCTGGAGCAGGTTATCACTATCGGGCGCGACGCATCGTGCCAGATTCGGTTGCCAGATACGACGGTCTCGCGCCTCCATGCCCAGGTTGTGCGACAGGCCGATGGCTATTATGCCAGTGATCTGGAAAGCAACAATGGCACCATGGTGAACGACGAAGATCTCAAGAAGCCACATCGCCTGCAGCATGGTGATGTGCTCCATCTGGGGACGGTCGCGCTACGCTTCATTTCGTCGATGCCACCGTTGGATATGCCGCCTCCTCCACCACCGAACCGTATCCGACCACCCTCCGGCGGAAAGTCATCAAGCCGGACGACAATTCCCTTCTCACGTGGGGCAGTGCTTCGTCCGATAGATGAGGGGCAGCAACCACACAATTAACGGAGCCGGTGCATTCCGCGCGTTTTCGGCCAACCACCGCCGAGCGCTGGCCGTACTGAACTCGGAGCGGCAGGGGCTTGATGCCAGGCCTCTGTCCCAGGCAATATCGGGGCGACTGGCGTGCCAGACGCTGGCCGTGTGGATGGGGCCTCCTCTGGCGTTGCAGAGCCTGATGCGCCCGCTGTTGCTGGGGCGCCGGATTGAGGCGACGCGGTATTCGCTGCCGTGAGCGCGTGCGCGGGCATGGTGGAAACAACAGGCGCCCCAGCACGCGATGAGGACGCCTGCCTGGTCTGCGTCATGGCGCGAATGGCATCGCGGCGGGTGTCGGCGAGTTGTGTTTCGTGCATGGCTGCCAGCATCTTTTGGCCGCTGACCAGGAGCACCCCCGCCCCGATGATGAAAAGATAGAGTCCACCCTGGGGCGAGAGCAGAAGGTTGGATGGATCGCTGCCGAAAGATTGCGCGAAGATTTGTGTGAGGGGCGCGAGCAGCAGCCAGATCGATCCGGCGATGCCCGCGCAGAACGCGCCAATGATCAGCGGGAGGGCCGACCAGATGGGGTGCTGGCGGAGAGATGGTGTGAAGACGGGCAGTATTGCCGCTGCCAGCAGCGCCACCACCACAATCACCGGAGCGCCAAGACTGGCAGGCGTGACATTCTGACCGTTAACGCTGACCCAGGGTAACAGGAGATCGGCCGCCATACCCAGCGAGACGCCCAGCACGAAGCGCCCTGGCAAATCGCGGGGCAAACCGGTCGCCGATACGTCGCCGACATATTTGACCGCAGTCGCGTTCTGCGACGAAGGTGGAGGTGTCGCCCGCGTTCCAGCCGCGAACATATCTGGGGTCGCTTGCGCGGGCTGTGGCTCGACCATCGAGCGCTCGCGGTCGCCGTAGACATGCCCGCAGGCCGGACAGACTCGTGCCCGAACAGCCATCTCCGTGCCGCATTCGAGGCAGAACATGCATGCTCCTCCCGCGAATCACGTCCCGCGCCACGCGATCCCAATGTACCCCACGCTATGAACCCTGATGAGATGAGATGAGATGAGATGAGATAGGCGAGAACTAGGAATCCTCCTCGTCTATCTCGTCCATCTCGGCCTCTTCGGCGGCATGCAATTCTGCCGCTCGCTGCATTGCCTCCTCGGCCTCTGATTGGCGACCAGCCGCTACAAGCGTCTGCGCGAGTGTCTCATATGCGACCGCCATCTCTGGATCGAGCGAGACGGCCGTTTCCGCCATCTCGACCGCATCGTTGGTTCGCCCTGCCGCGAGGTAGGTATCGGCGAGATCGTTACAAATGGTCGGATTGAGCGGGTCGGCAATCCGCGCCTGCTCATACGACGCGATTGCCTCATCGTGACGACCAAGCGCATCGTAGGCTGACGCCTGCTCGTAGAGCGCCTCCGGGTCATCGGGGAAGCGCTGCAAATACTCGTCGGCAACCGTGAGCGCCTCGTCATAGCGTCCGGCGAGGTTGAGTGATGCTGCCAGCCCGGAGTAGGCGTCGGCCAGCGCCTCTTCGTCGTCGTCGGCGTCGCTATGTTCCTTGACCAGTCCCGTGAACGCCTCAATCGCCTCGTCGTAGCGTTCGGCGTCGCGGAGCGCCTCGGCCAGGCTGAACCGCAGCCCACTTGATTCGGGCGTCAGGTCAGAGGCCTTCCGGTATGCTTCGATAGCCTCGTCTGAAAGGCCCTGCTCTTCGCGCCAGGCCCCCAGGTGTTCCCACGCCTCGGCGTCGTCGGGAGCAAGCTGCACGACGTGTTGCCACGCCTCAGCCGCCTCGTCTACGCGCGCCAGCGCCTCATACGTTGTCGCCTGCGTGCGATAGGTATCGGGGCTTTCCGGCTCCAGAGCCACCATCTGGTTCGCCAGCGCCAGCGCGTCCTGCTCGCGATGCGCCTCCAGATACGAGTGCACCAGCGTGGCGTAGCGATCCACGTCGCGTGGGTCTTCATCCAGGCGCTTCTCCAGCGTCGCGATATGCTCGGATTGCTCTCTCTGGCGCTCGCGCACATCCAGCAGGTTATCCGCCGCCAGGGTGTTCTCTGGCTCCAGAATCTGCGCCTGGCGATAGGCAAGAATCGCATCATCGAAGAAGCCAAGCTGGCGATAGGCATCGCCAACGTTGATGAACAACTCGGCGTTGCCAGTATCCAGCTCTAGCGCCCGCTGGAAGACCTCCAGCGCCTCTTCCTGCAAGCCAAGCTCGCCGTAGAGATTGCCCAGATTGATGTACGCCTCCATCAGCGCTTGATCCAGCCGGATCGCGCGCATATAGGATGCGATGGCGCCTTCAACGTCGCCGAGATGTTGTCGGGCGAGCGCCAGATTATAGCGCGCGCGCGCATCCCCAGGCGCGGTTGCCACGGCCTGTGCGAATGCTTCTTCGGCGGCCTCGTAATCGCCAGCGGCTGCCGCCTCATTGCCCTGGCGTAGGAACGCCTGCCCTGCTCCATCGGCGCTGTTGCCGTTCGAGCCAGATGCACCCCTGTTCTGAGCGTCGTATGGCATAGTAGGTTTCTCCGGTCACTGTTCGCAGTGAAAATTAGAGCGCCGCAAGTGAGGCGTCCAGTTTCTCCATCGCCTCATCAACATCACTGCGCTCGATAATCAGCGGCGGGACGAAGCGAATGGTGGAAGGCCCCGCATTCGTTACCAGCAGGCCTCGTTCCATCGCCTGATCCATAATATCCTGTGCCTTTGGATCCGCCAGATCGAAGGCGCGCATCAGGCCGAGCCCACGCTGGCCGGTAATGATGCTGCTGTGGCGGCTGCGCAGTTCCTGTATCCGACCTTCGAGGTATTCGCCCAGGTCGTCGGCATGCTCGACGAGCTGCTCGTCGACGATGGTGCGGACGGTGGCGACGCCAGCGGCGCAGGCGATAAGGTTACCGCCAAAGGTCGTGCCATGGTCGCCCGGCTCAAAGATGTCAGCGCGCGGAGCGGCAAGCATCGCGCCAATCGGTACCCCGCCCGCCAGTCCCTTCGCCATCGTCGTGATATCGGGGCGAACCTCCATATTCTCCCAGCTAAAGAACTTGCCAGTGCGGCCCATGCCCGCCTGCACCTCGTCGATAATCAGAATGAGGTTCTGCTCGTCGCACCACGCGCGCAGCCCCTGAAGGTAGTCGGTTGAGGCCGGATAGATGCCGCCCTCGCCCTGCACCGCCTCGATGAGGATGGCGCACGTTTTCTCATCGGTCGCCACTTTGACAGCATCAAGATCGTTGAACGGCACCTGCTTGAAGCCATCGGGAAGCGGCTGCCAGGTATCCTGATACTTCTTCTGGCCGGTGGCGGCGGTGGTTGCCAGCGTGCGTCCATGGAACGAGCGCTCCATGCTGATGACGCCAAACGCGCCGTTGCGATTCAGCCGCCCATACTTGCGGGCGAGCTTGATGGCGCCCTCATTCGCCTCAGCGCCGCTATTGGAGAAGAATGAGCGCATGCCGCCGCTGAGGTTATAGAGTTGCTCGGCCAGTTCCACCTGGCGCTCGTTGATGTAGAGGTTCGAGACATGGATGAGCTTGGTGGCCTGCTCCTGAATCGCGCGCACCACGTTCGGATGCACATGGCCCAGGACGTTGGTGGCGATACCCGCAACCAGATCGAGGTATTCCGTGCCGTTCGCATCCCAGACGCGCGCGCCCTGGCCACGTTCCATTACCAGATTGCGCTTGAAAGTGTGCTGGTAATACTTGTTTTCGAGGGCTACCCAGTCGCGCTTCTCTGGCTGCTGCCCCGCGGTCGTCTCGCCGGAGGGTGTCGTCGTGGTCATGCGATTACTCCTTGTGTCTTTGGGATGGCGCACCATCGCGCTATCGCGTGCTAGCGGGTATATTCGGCGTTCTCTTCGATGTAGCCGTGAGTCAGGTCGCAGCCCCAGGCCATCGCCGACGCATCGCCGAGATGCAGGTCAACGTCCACCGCGACCTCTGGCTGGCCCATCACCTGTTTTGCCGCCTCCTGGTCGTAGTCGGTCGCCACGCCGTTGTGAACCACCAGAATCCCGCCGAGCGAGATATCCAGCTTATTGTGGTCGAGGTCGGCGCCGCTCTTGCCCAGCGCCGCGATGACCCGGCCCCAGTTGGGATCGCTGCCCGCGATGGCGCACTGCCAGATGGGCGAGTTGGTGATGGCGCGGGCGGCTTTGCGCGCGTCGGTTCGGGTGGGCGCGTTGCGCACCGTGACCGTCTGGAAGCGCGATGCGCCTTCACCGTCGCGGGGAATCTCGCGCGCGAGATAGCGTGTTACGTGGCGAAGGGCCGCCTCGAAGAGCGCCGCGTCGGGCGACGATGCATTCAACGGCGTGTTGCCCGCGACGCCGCTGGCGAAGAGCAGCACCGTGTCATTGGTGGACATATCGCCGTCCACACAGACCATGTTGAACGAGTCATCGACCGCCGCGCTCAACATCTGCTGCAAGAAGGCTGGCTCGGCTGCGGCGTCGGTGGTGATGTAGCAGAGCATCGTCGCCATGTTGGGGTAGATCATGCCCGCGCCCTTGGTCGAGCCGCCGAGGCGTACAGTCTTGCCCTCCACCGTGAACTCGACGGCAATTGTCTTGGTGCGCGTATCGGTCGTGATGATACCCTGGGCAAAGTCGGGGCCGCCATCAGGATGAACCTCGATCTGCGCGACGCCTTTTTCCACTTTGTCGATGGGCAGCCGTCGCCCAATGATGCCAGTGGAGGAGACGAGCACGAGCGACGGATCGACGCCGAGCTTCTGTGCGGTCACGTCGGCCATGCGGCGGGCGTCGAGCATACCCTGCTCGCCGTTGGAGCAGTTGGCGTTGCCGCTGTTGACGACGACCGCCTGGGCATGTCCGCCCGTCGATGCCAGCTTCTCGCGGTCGAGCAGGACAGTGTGTGAGGCGGTCTTGCTGGTGGTGAAGGTTCCAGCGGCGGCGCACGGCCCATCGGCGACGAGCAGCGCAAGATCTGGCAGGCCCGCGTCTGACTTGATACCGCAGGCAGTGTTTCCGGCGCGGAAGCCCTGCGCGGCGGTGACTCCGCCATCCACAAGGCGGAGGCCAGCGGCCAGGTCGCGCGTCATCAGCTCAGGATAATCTGTCACGTTAAAGGCTCCTCGACGAGCAGGTGTACTTCAGCAGCAGTGCGTTCGCACGGCTGTCACGACAGGTGATACGATGGTTTGCGCTGGTCGCCCGCTCCGACACGTGATGAGACGCGGGTAATACACAGGCTACGCTATTGTACATCGCGGGCAATGCCGTCGCAAGCGGGCGCTAAGTGTGTCGGGCCATGGATGATGTGCAGGCTGGTGTCAAACGTGTATACTCATGCTGGCAATCAGCGTGGGTAGATGGCCCAGATGTAGGAGTGATGGTATGACTCAAGAGGTGGCGGCTACCATGAGCGCGCCGGAGGGCGGGCTGTTGCGAGCGTGGATCGATGCACTGGCGCATCCCGAATACGAGACATACGCGCGCTGGTATCTGCGGATGAATGCCCGCTGGCGGCGCATCTCACTCGCGGTCTCGCTGCCATTGCTGCTGATCGCGATTCTTGTGGTTATTGCTCATGACGCTATGCGCGTGGGCAATAGCTTCCAGACGTTAACGCTAAGCCGCTTTCTGAGTTACCTTGGCTCGCCGCACGGCCTCTTTGAGCTATTTGACTTATTCGCTGCTGCGCTGCTGACGATAGTTGCGATTCCCGCAACTGCTGCTTTATTCGCGCATCGCAGCATTGGCCGATACCACATCCGCTGCTATATCGCCTACTGCACATTCATGCAAACATTGCCCATGGCCTGCGTTTTCCTGGTACTGGGCGCCATGGGGTATCTGGTTTTAGGCTTCTTCGATTCGACGTCGTTCGTTCATCAGATCGCTGTCATTGTCTTTGTCTTCTCGCCAGTAAACGTGGCATGGGGGCTTGGCTGCACAGGACTCTGCGCGGCCACACTCCGAAATACCTATCTAGTATGGTCAGTGACACTGGCGGTATATGTCGTCATCGTTTTGCTCATGTGGCATCTGCTAGGACATATCCTGGTATCAATCGGATACCCGGTACTCTGAGTGTTTCCCTTGCATGAGGAAGAGATGGCTGAATGGCGACGCTCAGTCAAAAAAGATACCGCTGACTACCGCATTGGAATTCAGATTGGTCACTGTGAAGCGCACGTGTCCGCGCACCAGCCACACCAGATACTTACCGCCGCGGAACTGATCGTTTGCGTTCGTGTCGCCTTTGGCCTGCCCCACTGTGCGTGAGTCGAGTACCTTGCCGGTAGTGGCGTTCACTGCCTCGATGCGCTCCACACGCCCACCCCCATAGCCATCCCAGTCCAGCAGATACATCGCCAGTCGATGTGTTGCGCCGTCGGTCACCCCGATGTCAATCGTGAAAGTCGGACTGACGTTAGTATACCAACACGCCGCGATGCGGCCAGATCCTCCCGCGCCGGGGGGCTTCTGGAGAGCGCGCGTGTCAGTTGTTCCATCTGCCCAGACATAGAGGCTTTCCGAATTGATATTCACGATCAGATAGCCGGGAATCTTGTTAAATGTTGGATATGATGAATGGATAATGTCGTTGGGCGCCAGGATATATCCTTGCCCGCCATATTTGCCAGTCCAGTTTCCACCAGTCGTGGTGTCCACCTTCACGAAAGTCGCCTGTACGGCAGGCGGTGGTACCGGAGTGGCAGTGGGAACGGAAGTTGGTGTAGGTGAAGGTACAGGAGTGAGCGTGGGAGTGGGCGAGGGTAGAAGTGTCGCCGTCGGGTGAGCTGTTGGCCCGAAACCGAAAATCGGCAGCTCCATCTGGCGGGCGACGCCATAGGATGCCGCCCCGCAAAGGCTCACCACCAGCACACCTACTGCCAGCGCCATGAACAGCGCGCGCCTCGTCAACGGCGCGCGGCGGGTTCCTTCTCGCCGATCTTCACGCCTGTTCCCAGGCCCGAGCCATGCCGCGGCGGTAACACGCGAATCTTCCAGGGAAGGCGGCTCCGTTGGCATCTCATCCGCACTTCCCGAACGTGCGCGGAAGGGGTTGCCCCTGATGGCATTCTCGCGCGTTGTGCGCCGCAGCCCAGGCAGCCCGGTGAGCAGGCTCGTGCCCTTCGGGAAGACGGCTCGCCGCGCGGCGAATCCGAAGCTGCTCGCGTCGGGGTAGCGCGCCGCTGGATCGGAGGCGAGCGCGATCATTACGACATCCTCAAGCTCCTCGCTGATGCCAGGTACGAGCGTCGAGGGGGGAGTGATCTTGCCCTGCAGAGAAAGCGCCGCCACCTGATACGGTGTCTCGGCCTCATGTGGGGAGTGCCCAGTGAGCAATTCATACAACACCGCGCCCAGCGCATAGATATCGGCGCGCTCGTCAATGGACTCGCCACGCAACTGCTCGGGCGCCATGTATTCCGGCGTTCCGACCGGCAGGCCCGTCGCCGAGAGTGTCTGCGCCATGCGGCCCGTGCGCGACATCGTCACGGGTCGGGCGATGCCAAAATCAGTCAGGAACGCCTCGTCCTTATCGTTGAGTAGAATGTTTTCCGGCTTGACATCGCGATGCACTAGGCCCGCCGCGTGCGCCACCGAGAGCGCCGAGGCGATCTGCACGATGAGTCGTCCAGCCTCCTTTGGCGCAAGCCTGCCTTCCCGCTCCAGCCGGTCGCGCAGCGACTCGTTAAGTAGGGGCATCACATGGTACAGGAGAGGGCCTTCTTCGCCAAAGTGGTAGACCGGAACGATATGGGGATGATTGAGCGCCGCAACACGTTGCGCCTCCGTGCGGAAACGCTGCACGTAGTTCGGGTCGCTCGCCAGCGAGGCGGGCAATACCTTGACGGCGACCGGCCGCTTGAGCTTCACGTCGAAGCCGCGATAGACCTCCGCCATGCCGCCCGCGCCGAGTAATCCCTGTAGCTGAAAGTCGCCAAGTTGTTTGCCTGTCAGACTTCCCGCGCCCGCTGACGTCACATCGTCCTCCTGCCCTGCCGCCCTCCACTGTCAGCGCCTCACCCGGCTGCACGAATCCTGTGGCATGATCGCTGGCCGTCCGATGCGCCCACAGGATACTGCAATGCGTGGGATACCGCAATGCTCAGGACACAAAACAGCCAGTTGCGCTCCTCACATGGCACGCCGCACGCTCTCTTGCCCATTTGGCGGCCTGGGTATCCCGTGTATACTGATGCTGACCATGCAGGGGGAGAAGATCGGTTCAGCGGGCGTGGATGCGTCTGCGTGTAAGGGGAGGAGAGGCGAAATGGCAACCACTCGCCTGTTTGTGAGCCATAGCACCCAGGATAACGCCTGGTGCCGCGAGTTGGTGGCGGCGCTCAAGGCGGCGGGCTACGACGTCTGGTACGACGAGCAGGGGCTGACCGGCGGCGCCGTCTGGATCGAGACGTTGCAGCGTGAGGTGCAGTCGCGCGATGTCTTCGTCTTTGTGCTGACGCCAGACTCGTGGGCATCGCCATGGTGTCAGGAGGAACTGCGGCTGGCGCTTTCCACCCAGCGGACGATTCTGCCGGTGATGCTCAAGCAGACGCCGGTGGAGGGCTTCCTGCTGACGCGCCAGTGGGTGAACGCGACCGATGTGGATACCGCGTCTGGCGTGAGGCGCGTGCTGGTGGCGCTGGGATCGCCCGTCGTCTTTCCGGCGGCTCCCGCGCCGAAGCAGATTACGCTCGCGCCCCAGATTGTGCCGCCCACGCTCCAGCAGAGAGGCTTCGTGGGTCGGGTCGTTGATGGCGTCGAGGTGATTACACCGCCGATGTGTCTGGTATCCGCTGGCCCGTTCCTGATGGGCACAGATCCACGCCGGGAGCCGGAGGCGGCTGAGCGCGAGGAGCTCCAGCGCCAGGTGGAGGTCGCCGCATTCTACATCGGCGCGTTTCCGGTGACGGTGGCGGAATACGCCTGTATCCTCAAAGCGCAAGCGATGCGCCCGCCGGAAGCGTGGTCTACGCAGAGCGCTCGGCACGACCATCCGGTCACGCACATCTCCTGGAAGGCCGCCCTCGCCTATGTCGCGTGGCTGGCGCAGGTCACGGGCGAACCGTGGCGGCTGCCGACCGAGGAGGAGTGGGAGAAGGCGGCGCGTGGAACCGATGGCCGCATCTATCCCTGGGGCGATGTCTGGGATCGCTCGCGGGCGAACACCGACGAAAGCGGGCCGGGCGATACGACGCCGGTTGGATCATATCCCGCTGGAGCCAGCTCGTACGGCGCCCTCGATATGGCAGGCAATGTCAACGAATGGTGCGGCATCCCGCCAGACTCGCCGCTCTTCCGTCCTGGCGCGTGGACAGGCGAGCAGCGTAAGAGCGCTGGCTACCTCGCGGGCGGCGCCTGGGATGAAAGCCCGTCGCATACGCGCGCGGCCTACCGCAGCCAACTCTTCATGGGTGAGCAGACCGACGACACCGGATTCCGGCTCGTCTGGCAACCACCCAGCGCGTAGCGGCGCCGGATGCGCGGGCGGTTGAAACCGCGCCTGAGCGGCCTCGCTGCGCTCCGCCACAAAACCCGCCTGCGCGGGTCGCAGAAAGCGCGTGAGCATTCTCTTTGCCTGGAACCCGCGCAAACAGGCTTAGCCACTGAAGGCGCTTCTGTGCGGCTTTATCCGCCAGCCTCCAGATGCGTTATACTCAGGGCATAGCGTCTCCACCGCGGCGGACGCGGGCATTCTGTGCAGCAAAAGGAGCATCATCCACCATGCCTCAGCAGTATATTCTCATCGAGCGCGAAGAGCCGATTGCCACTGCCATCATCAACCGGCCTGAAAAGTTGAATGCGCTGAACTGGGACCTCGTCACCGAGCTGGCCGACGAACTGGAGAAGCTCGACCGCGACGACGCGATAGGCTGTATCGTGCTGACTGGCGCAGGCGACCGCGCCTTTGCCGCTGGAGCTGATATCGCCGAGATGTCCGATGCCAGCACAATGCGCATGGCGACTGGCCCCTTCGAGAGTTGGGATCGCATCCGTCGCATCCACAAGCCAATCATCGCGGCGGTCGGTGGATTCGCGCTGGGTGGCGGCAACGAACTGGCGATGCACGCCGACATCATCATTGCCAGTGAGAAGGCGAAGTTCGGCCAGCCCGAGATTTTGCTGGGCATCATGCCCGGCGCGGGCGGCACGCAGCGGCTGGCGCATACGGTGGGCAAATATAAGGCGATGGAGATGTGCCTGACCGGCGACCAGTTCACCGCGCAGGATATGCTCGCCGCTGGCCTAGTCAACAAGGTCGTGCCGGAGGGGCAACACCTCGAAGAAGCGAAGGACATGGCGCGCAAGATCGCCAGCCGCGGTCCGCTGGCGGCGCGGATGACCAAAGAGGCGATCCTGATGGCCTTCGAGACACCATTGCAGGTGGGTTTGCTCTATGAGAAACGTCTCTTTGCTATGCTCTTCTCGACCGAAGATCAGAAGGAAGGCATGCGCGCCTTTATGGAAAAGCGTAAGGCCGAGTTCAAGGGGCGGTAGGGTTATTCATGTCATTCGCGCCGCTTGCGGCGGATACATCTGAGGGCGCGCAATGTCTGGGGGGTGCGCTGGCCGCAGGCTGAAGCCCTGCGGCTAATCCCTATCATAGGGGACGCTCTTTGGGGTGACGAGTATGCTCAATTCAGGATTAGCCGTGGCGCTTTAGGCCACGGCATATGGCCCACACGATCTGTTTGCCCGATGACAGGCAAAATGCTGGCAAGCGTCGGGAGTCTTACCCACGCGCTAATGTCCCGGAAAGCGAGAACTACAATGGAAGACGCCGTCATACTCAGCGCTGTCCGCACGCCGATAGGACGTTATGCGGGTGTCCTTAAAGAGATGCGCCCTGACGACCTGGGCGCGCTTGTGCTGGCAGAGGCGATCAGGCGCGCGGGCATACCCGCCGAGGCAATCGAAGATGTAGTGATGGGCTGCGCCAACCAGGCGGGCGAGGATAATCGTAACGTCGCGCGCATGGCGCTGTTGCTAGCCGGGCTGCCCACATCGGTCGCCGGGCAGACGGTGAACCGGCTCTGCGGCTCCGGCTTGCAGGCGATCAACACCGCTGCCCATGCCATTCAGACGGGCGAGGGTGAGGTATGGCTGGCTGGCGGCGTCGAGAGCATGACACGCGCGCCGTTCGTACTGGGCAAGACGGAGTCGGCGTTCGCGCGTGGGGAGATGAGGCTGCAAGATACGACGCTGGGCTGGCGCTTCATCAATCCGAAGCTCTCCGAGTTGCATCTTCCCTACAGCATGGGCGAGACCGCCGAAAATGTTGCCGAGAAATACGACGTCTCGCGCGCCGATCAGGACGCCTTCGCGGCGGAGAGCCACCGACGCGCCATCGCCGCGATAGACGCGGGACGCTTCCGCGACGAGATCGTGCCAGTTGAGGTTCCGGCAGGCAAGGGCAAGACTGAGTTGATAGCAATCGACGAGCAACCCCGGCGCGATACGGCGGTCGAGAAGCTGGCGACGCTCATGCCGGTCTTCCGCAAGGGCGGCAGCGTGACGGCGGGCAATGCGTCCAGTATCAACGATGGCGCGGCGGCCCTGGTGATTTCGTCACGGGGCTGGGCCGAGGCGCAGGGCATCCGTCCACGGGCGCGCATTGTCAGCTGCGCCGTCGCAGGGGTCGATCCCGCCTACATGGGCCTTGGGCCGATTCCCGCCAGCCGCAAGGCGCTCGCGCGGGCAGGCCTCTCGGTCGGCGATCTTGATCTGGTCGAGTTGAACGAGGCCTTTGCCTCGCAGTCACTCCAGTGCGTCCGTGAGTTGGGGCTGGATACCGCAAAGGTCAACGTCAATGGCGGGGCTATCGCGCTGGGCCACCCACTGGGCTGCTCTGGCGCGCGGCTGATGACGACGCTACTCTACGAGCTGGAGCGGCGTGGCGGACGTTACGGGCTGGCGACGATGTGCATCGGCGTGGGACAGGGTATCGCCACAATCATCGAGCGGCTGTAGTTGCTGACGATGTCTGCATAGGATTCTTGCAGAAGATTCCGGCTATGCTAGACGTCGGAAAACAACGCAAGCGGGTTGGGAGGAAGAGATAGCTGCGGAAACGCGGTCTGGCGCAAGGATCTGCGCTGGCCAATTGACGAAGAGATGACGCTCCAGGAGTTCCTGTCGGCGCGCCCAGTGCTGTGGCTGCGCTGGTATCAGGCTGGCTCAGCGAACATGATGTAAATGCGTCAGCCGCGCCAGCATTGCTGCACCTGCACAAAATATGCGCCATCCTGGCGACGATCGTCTTCGGAGTACTGTTTCTCTTGCGGCTGACATGGCAGTCGCCCCGGTTGCTGGGCTGGCTACGACTGTCGTTTCCCTATAACGGCTCGCTTATCAGCGTGCAATCGTGGTCGCGTGTATTCCTTCCCCTGGCGTACGTCAAACCTCTTCCACGCAGCGTCGTAACAGCTTATTTACTGTTGAGCGTCGTCGGCGTCATCCTGCTCGCGCTGACGGGTTATCTCGGCGGTGCAATGGTCTACGACCATGGGATAGGGCTACCAATCCACTAACGCCTAAAGACTAACGCCGTGCGCCTACAAGGCTGCTCAATAGCGAGCATTTTCTCCGTATCCTCATGGCACATTCGTCACTCTCGCAGCAGCTTATGCCACTGAATTGACACTCGTGCTGTATCATCGTCACAGCATGCTTATTCGTTTGCCGTGCCGCTCTGCTCTCATATTCATCTGCTTACGTCTGCAACCGATGCGAGGTCACTGATTCATGTCATCGATTCGTCTGGCCGAACTGCACGCGTTCATCGTCCATTTTTCGATTGCTCTGCTGATAACGAGCGTGGCGCTCGATTTCGCCGCCATCATCTTTCGGCGCGCCAGTCTGGTCGAGGGCGCGAATTGGGCGCTCATGGTTGGAGCTCCGATGACCCTGATAGCTATGCTCTCCGGGTGGCTGAGCGAGCATAATACGCCCATCAGCACGGCGGGATACGACTTTCTGCGTCTGCATAAGATAATCGCCTTACTGGCGACGATTGTCTTTCTGGCGCTCTTTCTGGCGCGATTCGTGTGGTTATTGTCCCGCCTGGTCGCATGGCTGGGACTGGCTTTCCCCAAGTCGGGCAGGCTTGCCAATGCGCAGGTCTGGCTGGGCGAGAAGTTGCCGCAGGCATATGTCTCGCAGTTGCCCCGTGGCGCCATCGTCGCGTATTTGTTGCTGGCCCTCATCGGGGTCGGTCTGCTCGTCGCCACGGGGTACCTCGGCGAGGCGCTGGTCTATCGTTTTGGCATCGGGATCTATAGCTCCGGTGCGCTGTTGCCCTAGCTGCAAACCCTGACGAATGTGCTGCTTCGCGTGATCTCATGCCAACGTGTGGTCGAGCCGCCGCAGCGATGCCAGCAGCGCCGTCTGCTGCGCGCGAGGCAGTTCCACAAATATACCCTCGATTAGCCGTTCCTGTGCGGGCAGCGCCTCCGCGCGAATGTCCTTGCCCTTCTCCGTCAGATACAGATGGTTGGCGCGTCCCTCCTGCTGGCGAACCAGCAGGCCGCGCTCCTCCATCCGGTCAAGCAGTTGGCAGACGTTGCCTTTTGTGACGAGTAAACGATCGGCCAGTTGCTGCTGCGTCAATCCCTCGGCGTTGCCTATCTGCACCAGCACATCAAACTGCGCCACCGAAAGATCCCATTGGCGTAGCAGATCAACCGAGGCCCGATCAACCTTCTGAAACACGCGCGCCAGACGCAACCACGCTGGAATGGCAATTGATCGACCGCTCATATTCCCCACCTTTTTCGTGATGCTCTTTAATACTATGATTGACCTTGGTCAGGGGATGAATACACTCTATCATTCCTATATAGTTTAGCAGTAAACTATTTTATACGTCAAGCGGCATAGCACTGCTGTTGACAGACCTTGAGTCATGTGCATACAGTATACGGCGGCTTGCGGAGTGCTGATGGGGAGTGGTTGGCCATATTGCATGGCGCGCGTCATTGCATGTAAGATAGAATATCCGCCAAACGTCATGAATCGCGGGAGCGGAAGGGATGCGCGCTTACGCCTGGCGGTGCAATATCCTTCCGTTCCTTTATTGTGTGCCAATGTGTGCCAAGGTGTGCGCATCCGACGCCTGACAACAGCGCGCCTCTCGCACCGGCAAATAAGAGGTCATTCGCTATGACGATACGCAAAATTCTTACGATGGATTATCCCGTCTTACGCGCGAAGGCCAAGAAGGTGTCGCGCTATGATCCCTGGCTCGAACGGCTGGTGCAGGATATGTGGGAAACGATGCACGATGCGCCTGGCGTCGGGCTTGCCGCGCCTCAGATTGGCGAATCGGTGCGGGTGTTGGTCGCTGAGTATGAAGACCATAAAGTTGCGCTGGTCAATCCGGAGATCACGAAAGCGAGTGACGAAGAGGAACTGGCCACTGAGGGTTGTCTGAGCATTCCGGGCTATGTCGGCGATAATGTGTCGCGGGCGCTGGCGGTCACTGTCAAAGCGCGCGATCCGAAGGGCAAAGAGGTTCGCGTCAAGGCAGAAGGGTGGTGGGCGCGCATCCTGCAGCATGAGATTGACCACCTCAATGGCGTCCTCTACATCGATCTGATCGACCCCGAAGATGTGCGCGAGCTTACCGAGGATGAAATCGTCGACGAGGGCGAGGTTCTCGAACGTGGCCCATCTGGCACAGGCAGGCGGGTCGAGAAGCACGGGCGCACCGATGCCAAAGGCGCAAAAAAAGGCGCAGCGGTTGGCGGCGATGTGAGCGAAGCAGCGGGAGGCGCCAGATGAGTAGCGCCGTGGGCAAATACCATATCTGGACCGTGGGCTGCCAGATGAACATGGCCGATACGCAGCGCGTCTCTGGCATCCTCGAAAATCTCGGTTGGGAAGAGTCGCCGACGATGGATGGCGCGAACCTTGTCGTGCTCAACACGTGCAGCGTACGCGAGCAACCTGAGAAGCGCGCCCATGGGCAACTCTCGCTGCTGAAACACGCCAAACGCCACCGCGCTGATCTGCTGGTCGCGATGATGGGCTGTATGGTCGGCAATTCACGCCAGGTCGAGGACATGAAGCAGCGCTATCCGGTCGTTGATCTCTTCTTCAAGGTCGAGCAGGCTGAAATCCTGCCGCATTTTCTGGACGAGCGCTGGACGCCGCTGGCGGGCGAGGGCTGTGTGGATGTGGCCGATATGGGCGCTCCGCGTACCATTGGCGTCTCTGGGCCGCTGCCCATGCTCCAGATTGAGCAGGGACTGCCCGACGCCCCGATGGAGATCCCGGTCGCTGATGGGCATGCCGCGGGAGGCGCGGCAGGCGCGATGGCTAGCAACTTTCGTCCTGGCTCGCGCGAACTGCACTATCCCACCGCTGGTGAGACCGGCGTGAAGACGCGCACCCCGACGGCATGGCTTCCGGTCATCCTGGGCTGCAACAAGGTGTGCTCGTACTGCATCGTGCCCTCGCGTCGTGGCCGCGAACGAAGCCGTCCGGTGGCTGAGCTGCTCGACGAGGCGCGCATGCTGACTGAGGCTGGCGCGCGCGAGCTGACGTTGCTGGGCCAGACGGTGGAGGCCTACGGGCTGGATCTGCCGGGCGAGGGCGACCTGGGCGACCTGATGGAGCGGTTAAGTGAGATCGAAGCCTTGCAGCGTATTCGCTTCATGACCTCCTATCCGCCCCATATGACCGACAAGATGATCCACCAGATGGCGGCGGCGCCCAAAGTCTGCGAGCATGTCAATATTCCGGTGCAGCATGGGGACGACGGGATGCTGACGCGCATGCGCCGGGGCTATACGCTGGCGGAGTATCGCACGCTGATTGGCAAACTACGCGCGTGGTGGCCGGGTGTCTCGCTCTCCACCGATATCATTGTTGGCTTTTGTGGCGAGACCGATGAGGAGTTCCAGCATACCCTTAACCTGCTTGATGAGGTTCGCTTTGATGTGGTGCATGTCGCGATGTATTCACCGCGTCCTGGCACGCTCTCCTTCAAGTGGGAGGATGATGTGTCGCTGGAAGTGAAGCGCGCTCGGCTGCACGCCATCGAGGAGATGCAGGAACGGATCGCGCTGGAATCGAACGCGCCATATATGGGTCGCGACGAAGAGGTGTTGATCGAATCGCATCAGGTGGCGGGTGGTCAGCACCAATGGCGTGGCCGGACACGTACGAATAAGCTGGTATTCCTGCCCGCGACCAGGCCCAGCGCGCACACGGATGAAGGCGGCGTGGCAGGTGATGTGAAGCCGGGCGCCATGGTGATGGTTCATATTGATCGCGCAACGGCATGGTCATTGCAAGGGCATCGCGCGATACAGTAGAATACCGCGTTGATATCGCATGAAACGAGGAGACCCGCGAATTGTGGGCGGATCACCTCGCAGGAGGTAATGGAGTCGATGAGTCAAGCCGCGTATCAGCCGGAGGAGCGCGAGCGCAGGCGCCGTCAACTGACAGACCAGGCCGTTCAGATGGCGCGCGACAGCCGCTGGGAAGATGCCGTCACCACCAATCGAGAACTGCTGACTGTCCTTCCGCGCGATCCGAGCACCTTGAATCGTTTGGGCAAGGCGTTAAGCGAACTGGGCCAGTATAGCGAGGCTAAGCGCGCCTACACGGAGGCGCTTGAGCAGGATCCCAGCAACAATATCGCGCGGAAGAACCTGGAGCGCATTTCGTCATTGAGCGATGAAGAGCCAACCGATGGGCGTCATTCCGTTGAGCGGATTGACCCGCGTATATTCATCGAAGAGACGGGGAAGACCGGCTTTACGGCACTGTTGGATCTTGCGCCACGCGAGGTTATCAAGCGATTCTCGGCGGGCGACCAGGTCTACCTTGTGCCAGAGGGCAATATTCTTTATGTGACAAACGCCGCCGATGAGCGACTCGGGCGCATTGAGCCGCGTCTGGCAAACCGTCTCATCAAGTTTATGCGGGGCGGCAACAAGTACGCTGCGGGCATAGCGGACCTCAGTGAGTCCGAGATTCGTCTGATCATTCGAGAGACTTTCCAGCATCCGAGTCAGTTTGGGAAAGTTAGCTTCCCGGCGCACGGCGCGAGTGAGACGATTCGGGCATATACTAAAGATTCCATGGTACGCCGTGATGTCGATGACGACGAAGACTTTAGCGACGACAACGACTATGGCGACGACGGCGATGAGGAAGAGTCCGAGGACTCTGGTGAAGTGGAGTTCGAGGAGCCTGAGTTCATCTCACACGACGAGTAGCGCCACGCATCACCGCGAGTTGCGGTGGGATAGTATATGGGTCCTAAGAAAGGGAAACAGTAACTGTGAATAAGACCAAGCGAGTAGCCTGGCACAAACATCTGAAGAAGGCAAAGAAGCATAGCGAAAAAGCACGCACGCAGGCGGCACAGGCCAGCCAGCGCCAGACCACTCCGCGCCGGTAATCCTATGACAGCGATTGCGCCATCCACACGGTTGCGGACTGGTGGGTGGCGCATCGTCGTTTTCCGCAGCCAGTTTGAGAAGGCGAGCGTGCGCACATGAATCGTCGTGAACCTGTCACCGTGCGCGAGATGCTGAATCTCTTGCGACGCTGGCGGGCGCAGCTCATCGCGGGAGAACGCGGTCTAGGGCGAACCGTCACCTGGGCCAGCATCATGCGCGCGCGGACCCCGGCGTTCGAAGGCTTCCAGGGGGGCGAGCTAGCGCTGCTCTCGCTGACAACGCTCCATTCGCTACGCTCGCAGTTGGTCGCGCCATCGCTGCCCGAGGTCGTGGATGAAGTCATCGCGATGGGCGCGTCGGCCATTGCCGTCGCCGGGCTGGAAGATCAGGCGCTCTCAAGCACGGATGACTCGCGGGAGCGCGACGAAGCATGCCAGCGCGCCGAACGGATGGGCGTCCCATTGATAGCGCTTCCCATCGGCGTCTCGCTGGCGGCAATCGAGCGAGAGGTGATTACGCATGTTGTGGCGCAACGTGACACGCCACAATCCCCGGCGGATACATTCGCCGCAGTTGCCGGATGGCGGGCGAGCCTGCGCGACGAGGCGCTGGACGCGTTGCTGACCGGCACATATGCTGGCGAGGCTTCGATGCTCTCACGGGCAAGTCAGCTAGGCCACGATCTGCGGCTGCCGCATGTAGTTATCTGGGTGATGCTCGCGCCGTTCGCCGGAGACGGAGAAGTCTCGAACGGCGGCATGCCACTCATCGCGCGAGCAGCCGAAGCGCTTGGGGGCGCGCTCACCGCGTGGACACGAGTGCGGACGGGTGAGATCGTTGCGCTGGTAGCGGTCACTGGAGGTGGGGCGTCAGAGCGAACTGACCTGACAGAGCAGGGCGAGGCAGCGTTGCAGCGGAACCTTGGCGATGGGGGTAGCGCAGATTCGCCGACGTGGTGGGCAGGCATGGGCGAGGTGGCGCGCTCGCCGCTGGAAGTGCGCCGTTCGGCCGCCGAGGCGCAGGATACCGCACGCCTGGGCTTGCTGGTGGTCGGCCCAGGACATATCGCACGCTCTGCCGACCTGGGGGTGTATCGGCTGTTGCTGGCGCTCCATAAGAGCGGCGACCTCCAGCCATTTGTGGATCGCGAGCTGGCGCCGCTCCGCAATACCGCGCGCAAGGAGGATCACCTGCTGGAGACGGTCGAGGTATACCTTGCCTGTAATGGCAACCTCTCGGAAGCGGCGCGCCGCCTGCACCTCCACCGAAACTCACTGCTCTATCGGCTCCATCACATCCGCGATCTTCTCGGCCATGATCTCGAGAATCCCGAATTGCGCCTGGCGTTGCAATTGGCGCTCAAAGGGAGACGTGTGCTTGAGCAATAGCCAGCCTACTACACAGGACAGATCCCTCAATGCCTCCTGAATCGCCGATGAGTGTCGCACGATGTGTGGGTTATCGATTCTCAGTCTTCGTGGGCGCATCTTCG
Organism: uncultured Chloroflexia bacterium; assembly: GCA_963718915.1. Taxonomy (GTDB): domain Bacteria; phylum Chloroflexota; class Ktedonobacteria; order Ktedonobacterales; family JADMIN01; genus DAHUXT01. The sequence continues at coordinate 356,743 of CAVRAI010000004.1, forward strand.
AGGGTCCGCTCCAGCGCCTCAGCCTGGGCCACCAGCGCGGCAATCTCTGGAGTCCACTCGCCCGTGCGCACCCGCTCAGCCAGGCGCGCCAGCAGTTGTGCGGCGCGTTCTTTCTGGGTATTCATCGCATCGAGGCGGGCAAACAGCCGCTCCGCGCCATCGCCAGCCTGGATGCCAGCCCGCGCCAGCAGCGAATCGGTTCCCCTGGGCCTTTGCCGCGAGGTGCGCGGCGGATGTGAGTCTGGCATGCTTCTCTTCCTGTGTCAACTCTGTGCGCTGACACTGTGGTATGGCTCTGGCGGTTAAATGTTCCGCGGTGGCCTGATTTTCGGCTATTCGGTCCTGATCCGGGCAAGTGTGCTAGACTGTGTACGATTATCAGGCCGGTATCGCACATTCTGAAGAAGACTCAGGCGAAGAACCAGTATATCTATCGCATGAAGAGTTCTGTCGTACTGTGCTGAGCAGGGATAGACGATAGTTTCAGAAATTGCGCGCTATACGTTATTTCCTGGCCCCCCGCTTGAACGCCTGTTCATGCAGGCAATTGTAGAGGGGAATACCGGCGGCGTCAAGCTCCTTGGCAAGATGGGGAGCGAGGAAACTCGCAGGAGGACTGCGCAGCATGCGCGGGAGTCATCAGGCATCGGTCGTGTCGAATCCATCAAAGACGATGGACACCCCATCGGAACACGCCAGCGCGTTGCTGCAGCAACTCAGCCGGTTGTCGTTGATCGTTGGCGTTGCGCTCTGGCGGCTCAGTATACCAGCCCTCCTGTTCTTCGCGGCGTTGCTTCCACGGTGGTCACTGGCGCACACGCTCGACCTCGTCACCGATGAGAGCACATACATCCGCATCGGGCGGTTAGACTACTCGTTGCTCATTACCGGTCACCTGTCTGACCCGAAATGGACGACCAACTACGAAGCGCCTTCACTTCCCAAGATACTCATGGGATTCGGCTCTCTCTGGGCGCAGCAACACCGTTCCCCTGGCGATTGGTTGATCGGCGCGCGCATTCCCGGCGTCCTGCTTGGTTCGCTGTTCGTCGTGCTCATCTACTGGCTGGCGCGTCCCATCTTCGGCAAGTTACCAGCGCTCTTTGGCGCGCTGGCGCTGGCGCTCAGCCCGTGGGTTGCCTATTTCGCTGCCATCGCTTATCTGGATAGCTACCTGCTTGGCTTTGTGACGCTTGCCATTCTGCTTACGTGGCATGCCGTACGTCATCCGTGGCTCTTCGTAGCAGTGGGGGTATTGCTGGGTTTGAGCTTCGACTCGAAGTATACTGGCTCGTTTGCCCTACTTCCCATCGCCGCCTACCTCGCGTACTACTACCTGTTCCGCGCCCATCAGCGTCCTCCAAAACGCCTGCTCTTCTTGCCTGTCATGTTGCTGGTCGCCATTTATATCGCCGACCCTGCTATCTGGGTATCACCGCTTGATCGTCTGTGGAGCGGCATCCTCTTCCAGTGGGACCACGCGGCGCGCGGGCACTCCGTCTTTCTCAATGGGCTGGTGTGGGATCATGTGCCGCCCGGTGAAGTGGTCTTCATCCTCGTGGCCAAAATGAGCCTGTTTATTTGTATTCCAGCCTTATTGGCGCTGCCATGGGCGCTTGTTCGTATCATTCGCGCGAAAGGCAATCCGAGTGGGCGCGATGAGCGCGCGGCGTTTATCTTCTTCTGGCTCTTTGGAATGCTCCTTCCATTCGGGCTGCTCAACATTGTCGTGGGCACCCACTATATGCTCCCTCTGGCGCCAGCAATGACCTTTATTGGCGCATGGGCGCTCATTGGCATGTGTCGCTGGATTGGGCCGCGGCTGGTTAACTGGGGAGAAATCGGGCTGGCAGCCCTGCGCAGTCGCATGCGTGCAGGTGTTCGAATTCCGAAGATTGCCGCTGCTGCCGCGCCAAAATGGCTACTTACGCTGTATGGCTACCTGACGCAGCAGCGCCCGCGTCAACTCGTGGCGAAGGCGCTGATCCTCGCGGCATGTATCGCGATGGTTGTTCCGCCCCTCTCAGGGTTACTGACTGTTTCGCAGGCCGAAGGCTATACCAGTGAATGGCTCAACGGCGAGAACAGTTCCTTGCAGGTGGCGTATCCGGCCTATGCCGATGGCACGCAGTGGGTCACCGATCATACCAAAGGGTGGGTGACGGTGACGCTGATAGGCACTCCCGGTTCACTCGACTATTGGATGCAGATGCGCCAATATCTCTACCCAGAGCGTATCCGCCTCACGCCCTCCAGTGTCGTCATGGGTCAGGCCTATGTGCCGCCGAGTGTTCCCAAGGGGAGGCCGCTCTACCTCATCTGGCCAGCCCATCTGATACAGCGCGAATTCCCGACACTGCCGCACTGGCAGAGCAAAGTGGTCGCGACCATCAAGGGCGGCGCGACGATCTACTGCTATATCATTCGCGTCCAATAATCGCACAGTTCCATCTCGTTGCCAGCAGTGGCATAATAGGTTCTCTTAATGTCACTTGGGCGAAAGGGAGAACCGCATGGCTGGCAGACGTGAGCCTCCTTCGGAATCAGATGGCAATGAAGCGGAAACAGCGGGCGATCCTGAGAGCCAGGCGGACGAGCTTCACGTCGAGGTCAGCGAACTGCGACGGTCGCCCTATGAGAGCGCGGCGTTTGTGCCATGGCGACAGCAGCGCGTGCAGCTTCCACGCCCGGTGGTGGATGTCGCCCTCACGGTGATGCTCGTTTCACTGCTGCTGATTGCGACGCCGATTGGCTCTGCTCTCGTCGCATTCGCCGCACATCCAACGCCCGCTCCCCCCGTCAGGAGCAGCGGTTCCCCTACGGCGATGTCTGCCAGGCTGGCGCCCCTGCCATTTCCCACGCCTACGCTCAATGTCCCCGCCATCAGCACGATATCCGCCAACTGTGCGCCAGAAACGCCTCTCGTCGACTTCAGTGCGGGTGAAACCACCGCTGGCGCTGGCGGCCCGGACGTCTGGTTCATCGCCAGCAGCGCGAACCCCGGCTATGTTCAGCTACCACAAAGCAGTTACACACTGGCCGGTTGGCCCGTCCCGGTGACGGTGTTCATCAAGCATGGCTTTGCCCAGACCATCACCCTTACCGGTCATGACCTGACGACAGGCTACAACCTCTGGTTGTCTCCCGACGCCAATAATCCTGGCTCAATCGCGGAGGCAGCTCCTCTTGCCACCATTGTTCCCGCACACGGTCTGGGCCACACCAGGGATGCTCGCTGGGATATCTGGTCTGGTATTCTCTATCTTCCTGGCACTGGCTGTTACATCGTCCAGGCCAACTGGCCCGGCAACGGCTGGTTCATCGATTTTGCCGCAGGCCGCTGACCTGGCGCCCGCACATTTCCTATGACAAGAACTCGAACGATTGCAGTATCTGCTGGAAGGTCGGTTCTATCGTCGCGAAGGTATCCACCGGGGCCAGCTCGAGCGCGTAGACGGTGTTGCCACCGTGGATGGTCGCGAGCGCTATTGCGTGCATTGGCGTGAGCTTCCCATTTTGCTGCACCGTGACATCGCCCGATTCCTGTGTCCAGGTCTGCCCCGCGATAAATACCGTTGTTGGCCCACTACGATTGGCGATTCCTGTTTTCTGCGCCAGCACTGCCAGGGCGCTGTCCGCCACCTGCTGCGCCGGAACGTCGGTCGTGGCAAACGTCCCAACATTGAAGTTTGCGCCAGCGGTGGGATTCGAGAAGATGACGAGGCGTGGTGACTGATTGTTCTGGATGGTCTGCAGCCACCCAGTGGGATAGCCGACACTGAACACGTTGCCACTATCGGTGAAGATTTTGAGATTGCTCGCAGGGGTGGCTGTCGGCGCGGGTGTCGCGGTCGCCGATGCGGTCGCGGTCGGTGAGGCGCTGAAGAACGGGAGTCGCCCATTCGCCAGCAGCACACCCGCGCCGCCGACGATCAGCAACAGCACAATCAGCAACAGGATAGCAATAAGACCAGATGGGACGCGCCTGCGGCCTGTGTCTGCTGGTTTGCCGGGAGGCGCGCTCGTCCCAGCGGCAGGCGCGTCGAAGGGAAGCGCTGGCTGGGTCTGTGACTCTGTAGATGGCATGGCCTGAGCGGGTATGGTCTGGGTACGCGCAGGCGCTGGTGGCATAGGAAAGTCCGCCGTCATGTCCTCAGCGTTCGTAGTATCACCATCGTCTGAGGTGGTATCAACCTCCGCGACGCTGGCCGTTTCACTGGCTAAGTCGTGCGCTGGCATAGCTTCTGGTAAATCGCTGGGAAGGATACTCGGACGAGTCGCCGAGTCATCCTCTGCCGACGACGCCAGCACGGGCGCGGCAAGCGGCGTGCCACAGCTTGGACACGCCATCGTTGATCCAGGTGCGAGCGGCGTGCGCCGCCCGCAGAGAGTACACGCGATGTCCTGCATAGAACTGCTCCAGAAGAAGAGAGCCGGAAGGGCGCGCCAATGCGCACTTGTAGGCATACGCGAAGCAAAGCAACTCGCTCATGCGCATAGCGCGACGAGATGTACTGGCGCGCGTTCCCGGCAGTAGTGGCGTCGCGAACCGCTATTTCGTGTTCTTCGGCCCAATCAGGGCGTAAAGCACCGGGCCGATCCAGACGGGCAACAGAATGATCAGGGTCACCAGCCAGCCCCAGCGCTTCTCTTGAATAGAATCGAGGAACGCGACAATCCAGGCAATCGCATAGATGATAGCAGCGACTATGAAGGCGATGAGAGCCAGCCCGAAGTTACTTGCCTGTCCAAAGAAGTTGCCCTGCGTCATCAGCACGCCGATTACGGTCAGTGCGATGGAGATGATCGTGAGCAGCAGGACAGTCCACTTGCTCAATAAGGTTACTTTCATACCATGATGCCCTTTCACATGATCGAGGGGTGCACAAGACGCTCCCCATACTCTAACGGACAAAGCTGACACTTTGCATTACATGCATAGAGAGCGTGCCATATTTGTGGGCATGAAGCAACCCCCCAAAGCGCGTGAGTGGGCTACGCAGATTCAGGTACGGCGGCAGGCCGTGCGCATGGGATCGCTGAAGTGGGCTATTAGGCCATTATGGCCGTAGCCACCGCTCGCCGTAGGCGCGTAGCGCCGCGACCACAGCCACCGCGTCGCGCCCTTTTGGGGTCAGCGCGTATTCGACGCGGGGTGGTATCTCGGCGTAAATGTGGCGTGTGACTAGACCTTCATCCACCATTTTGCGCAGTCGGTCGGTGAGCACGCGCGGACTGATGCCGGTGGATGCCTGAAGGGCAGTGAAGCGCCGTGGCTCATCCGCAAGATCGCGTACCAGTAGCAGTGTCCAGGCGTCGCCAAGCACCGCTACTGCCGCCGCAACGCCGCAAAATGACTCTCCGCCTGGCCGCGACGCCCCGCTCTCAGTCGATTGCGACACCGGGCTAAGCGTCTCCTCGTGATAGGTGTCTTTGTCTGTCATCATGGTCATCCCCCAGACTTCGGGTATTGTATCTTTCTTCTCTCTCACTGGCAGAAATCTGGATCCTGCGTGAAGCTCTTGACATGAATTCATGGCTATGCTATACATTATATAGTTACTGTCATCACAATAGCAATAGCAAAACTCTTATCTGCCGCTGGAGGCATAGACATGACACAGGATACACAACAGCAGGGCACATCCGCTCAATCGTCGGTGATTGACCCTGCCACCCAGGTCGGGTTTGTCGCGTTGACGGTGGCCGACCTCGCACGGTCACTCAAGTTCTATACAGATATCTTTGGCTTTACGCTACTCGATCAGAAGGCGGGTGAGGCGACGCTGGGCACGCCGTCGGCGCCGCTGCTTCTGCTGCGCGAGGAGGCTGGCGCGCGTCCCTGGCCGCACGATCAGTATGCCTATACGGGCCTCTATCACTTCGCGGTGCTGGTTCCAACCCGCCGCGACCTGGGACGCTGGCTACGTCACTGGCTGCAGTTGGGGCTGCCGCTGCCAGGGCAGGGCGACCATTTGGTGAGTGAGGCGCTCTACATCTCCGATCCCGATGGCAATGGCATCGAGATTTACCGCGACCGTCCGCGCAGTGAGTGGCATTGGGATGATGGTCAGGTGCGGATGGCGGTTGACCCGGTGGACATCCGTGGTGTGCTGGGCGAGGCTGAGAAGGACGACGAGCCATGGGCGGGATTCCCGGATGGCACGCGCGTCGGCCACATCCATCTGCAGATTGGCGATGTCCCTCAGGCGAAGGTGTTTTACCACGAGGTGCTGGGGTTCGATATCGTAGCGATGATGCCGAGCGCGCTCTTCGTCTCGGCAGGTGGCTATCACCACCACATCGGTATGAACATCTGGCATAGCCGCAACGCGCCGCCCGCGCCCGCTGGAACCGCCGGATTGCGCTTCTTTACGCTGGAGATTCCCGGCGAGGAGGCACGCGCCGCCATTGTTGCACGGCTCGACGCGGCAGGCATCATCCACACACAGACGCCCGACGCGGTGATTGTTCAGGATCCGTGGCAGAATACGCTGGTGCTTCAGATTGGCCCAGCGGGCAACGCCGTCACCGCCGACAAGCTGGTGGGAGCCGCGCAGAAGTAACGGGCTGATCCTGATATCGCGACAGTGAAATGCACCCCTTTCTGAGCATATGAGAGGGGGTATTTTGCATACATTGTGTTGCGATCACACGCGGGAGTTGCGCCAGCGTCCGCTACGGAAGCGCCAGTACGAGAGGCCTGCCTGGGTCCAGAAGTCGAGCCCCATCGCCAGGCGCGCGCCGGGCAGCCCCCAGATTGGTATCATCAACGCGGCCACTGGCAAGCGCAGGCCCCACGTGCCAGCGGCGCGCACCAGCACTGGAAAGCGCGTATCGCCCGCGCCGCGCAATGCGCCGTTGAAAACAAAGCTGCATGCCGAGGCAGGCATCAGGAGCAGCGAGAGCCGCATGGCAATGTCGCCCGCGTTCAGCACAGGCGGATCAGCCACGAACACGCCAAGCAGCATGCGCGGTATCGCCGCCTCGAAGAGGCCGACGACGAGCATCACCATCACCGCCGGGCGTACCGATGCCCAGACCGAACGCTCGGCAAGATCGGTGTCGCGCGCGCCGAGCGCCTGCCCCACCAGCGCCGTCGCCGCGACCGAGAAGCCGAAGCCGGGCAGCGTGCCGATGCTATCCACGGTATTGATAGTCACATTGGCGGCATAGGTGATCGGCCCCAGGCCGATGACGACGCGGTTGAAGGTCAGCACGCCTAACTGGAAGACCACCAGTTCCGCCGCCGACGGTATCCCAACCCGCAGCACACGGCCCATGATGCCGAAATTGGGACGCAGGGCGGTGCGGGTGAGCAGCGGCGCACGTGGATGCTTGCGCGTCATCAGGTAGGCGGCGAGGACGCACCCAAGCGTCCACCCTGTAGCCGCGCCGACAGCGGAGCCAACCACGCCAATCGGCGGAATGCCCAGCGCAGGGACACCGTTCATCAGCGTCCATGAGGCGACGATATTCGCGCCATTGACGACTAGCATCACCATCAATGGACGCCGCGCGTCGCCCGAGCCGCGCATCGCCGCGTTCATGGCAGAGGCCGCGCCCGCTGCGGGCATCGTCAGGCTGTAGACACGAATGTACGAGGCTGCTAGGTCTGCCTCGATGCCGGTAACGCCGAGTAACGCAATGATGCCATGCGCCAGCGGAATGGCCAGGCCGATCATTGCCAGGCCGATGATTGCGCCCAGCCAGATACCCTGGCCGACGGTGCGTGAGGCGAGGCGACCATCGCGCGCGCCTGTCGCCCGCGCTACCAGCGCCGTCACACCGATATTGACGCCGAAAAAGACGGTGAGCACAATCCAGGCCGCCGTGCTAGCGATACCCACCGCGGCCACCGCCGTCGCGCGTCCATAGCCGAGCGCCTGAATTGCGTGATCGGAGAGGTGACCTGAGAGAAAGGTGTCAGAGACGCCGACGCCGAGCGAAAGCAGTTGCTCGCCGATGGAGGGCAACGCCAGTCCCCAGACTCGGCGTTTCAGTTCCGTATCGGTCTTGTCTGTCGCCTTGATCGCCTTCGCTGGCGTGGATAGAACGAGCGCGTTAGGCGACGGTGGTGAGTCTGTGATGGCAGTGTCGTCGCTAGCGACGATGCGCGGGCTAATCGCGCGCCGCCGACGGAGGATGCTGTGTTGGAACGCACGTGGCCGTGGACGTTTTGATTGGCCGCGCGCTGGCCGAGTACTTGTGGTTGCCTTCGATGTAGTCGGTTGCTTCGAGATGACCCCAGACGATGAAAACGTGGTTCCGCGGATAAATGAGAACAGGGGACGACTTCGATTTGGCAGACGCATGAATGAAAACTCCAGAGCTGAAGGCACGGTCTTCTTGTTAGATATATATCTCACATCGCTCAGCAATACAAGCGGCTGTGAGACTATCTTACTGAATGTGACGTGCCCCACACTCTGGAGTAACCGTATGTGTCTGGCTACCCTATCCCGGACAATCACTCGGCTTCTCTGAGCGATGCGGTGTGTGATGTCTATCAACCATTACATGGATTATCGGCACTCAACACATACATGCCACAATGCCAGGTTGGACGTGGGACTGGTTATTCGGCCACAATCCACAGTGATATACTTTGGTGAAGGAGCAGGCTGCTATGACCATCATGAGACGACTCGAAGCGGTCAGCGGAGTGGGCGCCGCTGTTCTGGGTGTGGTCGGCGCCATCACTGCGATTGCGCTACCGACCGCTATGCAGCGTGGGACGGCGCTCGACGCGCGAGGAAACGTCCTCGCGGTTCAGACGACACAAATAGGCTTCTTACAACACGTTGGAGCGCCAGTGGGCGTTGCGATGCTCACCGCGTTGGGAGTCCTGGCGCTCTGCCTCGCCATCGTCAGCCTGGCGCGGGGAAGCCAGCTCTCGCTGGCGACCTTGATATTCCTGTGGGTGCTCGCCGGTCTGCTGACCTACGCGGCTTTGGCCGCCACGGTGGTATTGGGGCCGAACTTCTGGCCGAGCGCCGCGCTCAGTATCGTCTGCGCTGTCCTGGCCACCGCGCAATTTCTCAGGCAACCAGGACAGCGACCCGCTCGTTGACATGCTATTCGAGCGCTGCGAAAGCTATTGAAGTCGTGCTCTTCTCGGCGAAGAGCTTGCCGTAGCTCTCGTAGCGTTCGACATCGAGCGTGCCATCCGCCACAGCCGCGCGGATGGCGCAGTCTGGCTCGTGCAGATGGGTGCAATCGGTGAGGCGGCACTGCCCAAGATAGGGCGCGAACTCGCGGAAGCAGGTGTCGAGATGGCGCAAGCGAGGCTGCTCCCAACGCCAGCGCGCGGATGCCAGCGGTATCCGCGATATAGCCGCTCATCGCTGTCGAGCGGAACGAGCCGCGTGCCAGTGGTGGTATGGCGTCCCTTATGGGTCGTCTCACCTATCGCGCTTACCCGCAGGGCCAGTCCTGGCTGTACAGCGTTCAGCAGGCTCGATTTCCCCACGCCAGATGGCCCGACAAATGCCGAGGTGCGTCCAGCCAGGTGACCGCGCAGCTCGCTGACTCCCGCCCCAGTGGTGGCGCTGGTCATCACAACGGGATAGCCCATCGCGCGATAGACCTCCAATCGTTCGAGCAGCCAGTCGTCCGGCTGCTGGTCAACTTTGTTCAGACAGATCAACGCGACGATGCTCTGTGATTCGGCGAGCACGAGCAGGCGATCCAGCAGGCGCAGGTGTGGCGCAGGCTCGCGCGCGGCAAAGACCGCGATGAGCTGGTCCAGCCCCGCGATGGTCGTCAACGACAGATTGCCCTCACCCGCGTTCGGGTCGCGGCGGGTGAAGGCTCCTCCTGCCCGTGCGATGATCTGCTCGATGACGCCGCTATCGCCACCGGTTGGCAGAACGCGCACGCGGTCGCCGATAGCCACCGGATCATGCTCGCGCACGGTAACGCGCTTCACCTCGCGTCCCGCCCCGCCCCGCGATCCAAATTCCAGTTCTTTGCGCAGACGTCCCCGGATACTGCAACGAAGGATGCCATCCGGCGTCTCGACTGAGTAGAGGCCACGGCTCCCATCGACAATAAGCCCCTCCGCCAGCTGGGCGGCTGTGGGCGCCTCGAATGCGCCGGTCGCTCGTTCGGACTGACGCGATGATCGGTGTTTTGAAGACAAGTCGGTTGTTCTCCTGACGCTGAAAATGCCCGGCAAGCGCTGTGGCCGGTATGTGATTTGTGGTGGTAATCGGACGTGCGGATGTTGCGCGACGAGCGATGCCCGCCGGAATGCGGATTCAAGGTCAGCGCCAGGGCCACCACGGCGGCTCTCTCAGCGTGTGGAGACGTTCTCTCGACGTGTGGGGAGGGTGAGATGATGGTGGCGCAGACCATGACGCGCAGGTGCGGACATGCTCATAGGGTCACCCTCCTTCCAGCGCCATGACCAGGGGGTGTGTCATGGCAAATCAGACCGGGGCGAGTAGACAACTGTTCGCTGTCGGTCTCGCCGCACGCTATTGTACGCGATCACGCTGGCATGACGCAAGCGACGCGACACTATATAATGCAGCGGAAGGTGAAAGTACGACGATAGATGCGAGTGAGGTGTGCTATGGCTGGACGAGAACGCCCTTCGTGGGATGACTACTATATTAACATTGCGTGGGTGGTGGCGAGCCGCTCCAGCTGCATCCGTCGCCGCGTAGGCGCGCTGATCGTCGTCGAGAAGCGCATTATCAGTACTGGATACAATGGCACGCCGTTTGGCGTCAAGAATTGCGACGAGGGCGGCTGTCCGCGCTGCGCCTCGGATGCGCCGAGCGGCGCCGGGCTGGAGTATTGTCTTTGTGTTCACGGCGAGCAGAATGCCATCGCCCTGGCGGCGCGACAAGGTACCGCGACTGAGGGCGCCAGCCTCTACGTGACCACACGCCCCTGCTTCAACTGCCTCAAAGAGTCCGTGCAGGCGGGTATCAGGGAAGTCGTCTATGACCAGCCATATGACTACGACGACGAGCTGGAAGATGCCTATCAGTCGTTGCTGGCGCAATCAGGTCTGGTGATGCGCCGCCATCCATATAGTACGACGCACTCGGTACCGCCAATCGCGGGGCCAGCCAGCGCGGATACCGGCCCGGAGATGCCCGATGAGGGATAAGACTCTGCGTGTCTGATGCCATTGTTCGCGGGGTGGGTCATACGGTCACACTTTGCCGTTGCGGTTCGTCAACCAGGTAGGGTGTTCAACGCACCGTCGAACGATTGTCGAAACGCGGAAGGGAAAACAACCATGTCGCTACAAGTGACCACCATCATGCTCGGAGTCGAGGACCTGGCCCGCTCCAGGAAGTTCTATGGGGAGGGCCTGGGCTGCGCGCTCGATCAGGATTATCCCCAATTCGTCAAGTTCACGCTGGGTGATGGCTCGTCGTCGCTGGCGCTCTACCAGCGCAAGGCCGCGGCTCAGGATGCGGGCGTCTCCTCCGAGGGATCCGGCTTCCGGGGGGTCTCTTTCCACTACATTGTCTCCTCGCCTGAGGCGGTGGACGAGGTCATGAGCAAGGCGGTGGCAGCCGGTGGCGGTGTCGTGAAGGCAGCGGCCGCGGTGCAGTGGGGCTACTTCGGCTACTTTAGCGACCCGGATGGCTACCTCTGGAAAGTCGCAACCGGCTCGTAGGCCGCATCTGTAGAATGCCCCATCAGGGCCACTAGATCAACATGCCTCCTGGTCGCGAGCGCACGCCACCAAACGTGCAGACGTGCCAGGAGGCTCCCGCTTTCAATAGACTTGTCTCATTGGTTTAATGGCATTACCCCGCTCTCAGAGAGTCGGCATTGCTGGCTCTTGACACGCTAATGAAAATAGTCTATAAACTAACTATATTAGTAATTGGCGTTGTGAGCAGGAGGTTCACTCGATGGCGATCTCGATAACGACCCATGGCCAGTATCTGACTCAGATAAAGCGGTCAACGATCTTGTTTCCGATCAACTGCTATCTGGTGCGTGAGGATGACGGGCTGACACTGGTTGACACCAACTGGACGAAGACAGCGGACGCCATTCTTGCTGCGGCGGGGCAGCTTGGCGCGCCGATCCGGCGGATTGCGCTGACGCATGTGCACGGCGACCATGTCGGCTCGCTCGATCCGCTCCATCAGACGCTTCCAGATGTCGATGTGCTGGTGGGCGCTCGTGAGGCGCGATTGCTCGCGCGCGACTTCAGCCTCGATGCGGATGAAGCCCAAACGAAGCCCCGCGGCGACTATCCGGTCATCACGACGCGCCCAACGGGCATACTCCGGCCCGGTGACATGGTGGGATCGCTGCGCGTGATCGCCTCTCCCGGCCATACGCCCGGACACATCGCGTTTCTCGATACCCGCGACGGCACATTGATCGCTGGCGACGCACTCTTTACCTTCACTGGCATCGGTGTCGCAGGGATGTTCAGGATGCGCTTCCCGTTCTCCTCGATGGCGACATGGGATAAGGGTACGGCGCTCCGTTCCGCCCGCGCGCTCACCGAACTTCAGCCGACCCGGTTGGCCGTGGGACATGGGCCAGTGCTCGAAGCGCCGGTCGCGGCGATGAAGCAGGCGATTGACGCGGCGGCCCAGCGATTTCCTAACCATGGCGTGATCGCCTCCTAAGAGAGAGGCAATGCAGGTTCGTTCACATCGTCCCTACTCGCTCGCAGCGCGCCACACATTCGATATGAGTCGTGAAGGGGAACATATCTACCGGCTGCACTGATACCAGCCGGTAGCCGTTGTCGCACATCATGCGTAGATCGCGGGCAAGCGTCGAAGGATCGCATGAGACGTAGACGAAGGTTCTCGGCGCAAGCCGATGTATCTCGTTCAGCGCGCGTGGCAGACATCCGGTGCGCGGCGGGTCAACCAGCACGACATCCGCGCGATCGCGCGGAGGGCGCATTGTGCCAAGAACGCGCTCCAATACCCCTTCAGTCGCGATCACGTTGCTGGCGTGGTTTAAAGTGGCGCTGGCGCGAGCGTCGGCGACCGCGCCTGGATGCGACTCGATCGCGTGAACGCGGGCAACGTCATCCGCGAGAATCAGCGAGAACAATCCAACGCCGCTGTAGCCGTCCAGTAGGTGATCCGCTGGCAATAGGCGCGCCGCCGCACGCGCCTCACGCACGAGAATAGGGGTCTGCGCCGCGTTCACCTGAAAGAACGACCCGGCCGAGACGCGGTATATTTTGTTCAGAACGCGCTCGAAGATGAAGTCGGAGCCAGCGGTAATGCGGCCATGCCCGCCTGGAACCCCAAGGACGACAACTCCTGCCAGCCCCGGTATCTCTCCGTGTATTGTGCTGGCAAGCGTGGCCATCTCGTCGGCGTTGGCGAATGCGCCAGCTGGGCGCGCCTCAATGGTCAGCAGGCCGTAGCCATTCAGAGCGATGTCAGTCGAGGCGGTATCCAGTGGGTTGGCGGCGACCCGTACGGTGAATCGCTCGGTGAATCCGGCTGCCTCGGCGCCCCAGCGCGCCTGCATCCATTCGCGTATCGCGACATAGAGCGTATCGAGCATTGGATGTACGATGGGGCAGTTGGGCATATCCAGCACATCGCGGCTACTGGCGCGGCGGAAGCCAATCGCGCCCTCCGCGCCTACGGCGAACTGAGCGACGGTGCGATAGCGCCAGAGGTCACTGCCTTCGGGCATGCCGATGGTTGGCAACACAGGCGGTTCAGCGAAGTGGCCAATACGCTGGAGCAACTGCTCGACGATGTGCGTCTTCCAGACGACCTGGGCAGGATAGGCGATGTGCTGCCACTGGAATCCGCCTGTCGCGGAGAGTTCGGGATAGCGCGGCGCGACGCGATCTGGCGACGCTTCCATTATCTCGACCAGTTCTGCCCGCGCGGAGGACTTGCTCTCACTCACCACACGGGCGCGGACACGCTCGCCAGGGATTCCGCCCGGCACGAATACCGCGCGCCCATAGTAGCGGCCCACCGCATCTCCACCATAGGCGAGATCGGTCAACGCTAATTCCAGTAGTGCGCCGTCCGTATCGGCTTCTGACATGACTGCGCGCCCTTCCCAGTCTGATCGACACGGTTAATCTCTATAGAAGTCTTAGTACTCTGCCGTAGTGTAGCATGTACAAAGGCAAAGGCAATCAGAGGGATAGAGATTACAGGTAGGTGCGGGAACTAGACGAGCGCGCGCCGCCGCGCCGGAGAGGGATGGCGCATCGTCACAATCGAGAGGAGCACGGCGCCCAGCCCCACACAACTCACCAGCACGCGAATGATCCCGCCGATCACTGGCGCGGTGCTGGCAATGGCGAGTATCGACACACCAAGAACGGTCGCCAGAATGAATGGCAGACGTCTATGGCTTGCCGCGCCCGGAACCAGCGCGCTCCCGATCCAGAGGCCGAGCGCCGACGTGCCAAAGATCGAGCCTCCCCAGAGTACCACACCAATCGCCAGCGCCAGTGGGATACCCAGGCAGCTCAGCACCAGCACCAGCGCGGCGACGACGCCGATCACGTATGCCAGCAGGCCGAGAAACAGGCTGCCAAGGGGCTGGTGGCGGGCGATGAGCCGCACGCGGGTCAGTTGCGATGGCATGAAGAGTGAGATGAAAAGCCCGGAGAATGCCCAGAAGATGACATCAGCCCAGTCGAGGCGGACGGGAATGATGCTGGTGACGTTCGGCAGCGCGAATTGATCGGTCGTCATGCCGCGATCGATCTGGCCATCCACCACGACGCCGGGCGAGCGGCTAATGGAGCCACCGAACGTCTGCACATCGCCAGCGATATGCGCGCCTGGCAGGAGGGTTACATTGCCGCCAAGCGCCAGCACGCGGCCATCAACCTCGCCAGAGACGACAATACTCCCACCGACTGCCACAACATCGTTGCTCACACGGCCAAGCACGGTAATATTGCCGCCGTAGTCCATGAGGTGGCCGCAATACCACTGTTGTGTATCAACGACAACATCTTTGCCAAAGACATCGTGGTCCTCTGGAGCGCAACTCGCGAGTGGAGTGCGATTCCATGCGGGTGTGGTTCTGGCGAAGGATCCAGTCGAAAGCGCCAGTCGGTCAGGATATTCGCTCTGCGCGCCGCTAAACCAGGTGTGCCAGGGCAGCGCAAAAGCAGCGCCGAAGAGCGCGACGCCGCCGAGAACCGCTGCCAGGAGTATCGCATAGCGTGCGTGCGAGGATGAGTGGGGGGCGCGCATGGGAGCGTCAGGCTTCCTGTGGGTCGCGCCCGAACTGGCGAGTCAGTTGCACCCAGGACAGCAGTAGGCACCCCAGTAGGGCGCCCAATACGGCGGGAATCACCCAGGGCGTGGCGGTGGCGCGGCTGATCATCTGGCCGATCATTCGTCCGAAAGCCAGCAGGCCAATCGCCATCGAGATGAGCGCGTCGAGAATCGCGACCGCTAACGTGGGGTTAACCAGCGTGACGACAACTCCCGTACTCAGCATAAGGAGCAGCGCTACACTGAATATCACGCCGAGAATGCGCAGCGAACGCAGCCACGAGACTCGTGGGGGCAGACTCGCGACGAGTTGTTGTTGCGGTGCGGGTGCAGTCGCGATGCGCGTCAGCACCTTCGCGGTAAATTCATTGGGTGCGCTGGCCATCGTTACTGGCATGCGTAGCCGGATTTGGCGGTCGAGCGCATCATCGGCGGGTTCGACCGCAATATTGGCCTGCCGCGTGCCAGCGGGCAAAGCTGGCCGACGACGTAGCGCCATGCGCGCGAGGATGAAGGCGAATAGCGCGGAGAAGGCGGCGATACTAGTGCGCCGCCAGCCCGACGTCGCCTGCCGCGATCGATCCATGCTCTCGCTCATCTGTTTCCTCGCTGGCGAGGGTCATGTCCAGCCCCTGTGCCTTCATAGTTCGCGCGACAAGCTCGCGGGCGCGGTGGAGACGGGCCTTCACCAGAGCCGGAGTCAGGTCCAGGGTTTGGGCAATTTCCTCATAGGAGAAGTCATGCCAGTAGCGCAGAAGCAGAACCGCGCGATACTTGACCGGCAGCGTATCGAGGATGCGCTGCATGTCGTCAGCGGTCTCATGGCGCAGAGCGGACTGCTCTGGCCCTGGGCCAACATCGGCGATCCATTCCAGGAAGGGCACGTTCTCCAGGGGCAATGCGAGAAAACGTCGACGACGAAGCTGGTCAATCGAAAGGTGCGACGCAATCGAGAGCAGCCAAGTGCTGAACCGATGCGTATCTTTATAGGTGTGCAACTGGGTGTAGGCGCGGACAAAAGCTTCCTGGGCGACGTCCTCCGCCTCGGTTGGGTTGCCGAGCATGCGGTAGGCGACATTGAACACAGGATCCTTGTACTTCTCAACGAGCGACGAGAATGCCTCCTGATCACCAGAAAGCGTTCTGCGCACGAGAGTGGTGTCCTCGATCATATCGGTCGTACGCGACGAAGAGATACCATTCGTGTTCTCGTCTTGCGAACGCCCAGACATCGCGCGACCCAGCGCTTTACCAGCAGCCAGGGCAGTACCTTGGATATCCACCCCGGGCCTCCTTCGTTTGGCCGTGTGCCGTATCTATCTCGTTGGCGATGTATCCCGGCAATCCCGGAGATACCATTCGCCACATCGAGCTATCTCATTGCATCACGCCGACATGAACCTGGTTGACTATGCCTCTCTGAAGCTGAGCTTCCCGTTCTGTATACGCGGAAATCGCCTCAGGGTTGCAAACTTGCCATTCACGTCTGGCGTTGATAGTATTTTACCCCATAACCCTGGGCATCTGTAGTGTCCAAGGGTAGAAACCTGTCTAAGACTTAGGATGTACGATATCGTGCTTGTCTGCAATGACGTGCTCCACATCTTGCCGCGATTCCAGTGTTTATTGGTGTTCATTGGAGGGCAATCTCCGAGCACAAGCACACTGAGAACCGCCAGATATCCGCAGGCAGTCACCGCAATCGTCCATCGTCAGACGTGAGGGGTGTGGCTGAGCCTCATAGAGTGGTCATACATTGTGGGAGCGCCCAACTCCAATCGCCCGCAGGATGACAAGCAGGATAAGAGCGCCAGCAAACGTGATGACCAGGGCGCCGACGATGCCGACGATACCGTTCCGGCGCTACTTGTGTGGATGGTTTGCGCCTGCTACACTTGCGCAACGAGACTCGAGGCACATGCATTGCATAGATGGGCATAGATGACGGAGGCCCACGATGAGCGATTCAGCCGGGGATGCAGACCTCTTATCCGATGCTGGGCGTGTGATCGAGCCAGGGAGTCTGCCCGGTGTTGGAGGGTTGGGGCCAGGTTTCGAGGGTGGGGATAGTGTTGCCGCGCCAGTGCCGCCAGTGGGAAATCGGCCTGCCGCGACGGAGGCGGCTCCGCTCTCTCTGCGCAAGTCACTTACGTACTCCAGCGGGAATTTCGGCTCTGGCGTCTTCTATTCGTTCAACAACTTCATATTGCCCATCTACCTCAAGTCATTTGGCGCGTCCAATGTGTTGATTGGCTTGCTCAGCAGCACGCGCTCGCTCGAAGGCTCGGTCATCCAGCCAGCCGTTGGCGCGTGGAGCGACCGCATCTGGACACGTCTCGGCCGTCGCAAGCCCTTTATTGTGGCATTTGTCCCGTTGTGCGTCTTCTTTCTCATCCTCACGCCACTGATTGCGCCGCCACAGAATCCACCCGCGAAGGCGACGGGTGAGTGGTCACTCCCCTTGATTCTGGCCTCCCTTGGCATCTTTCTCTTCTCGGTCACTTTCAACATCATGTACGACCCCTATAATTCGCTGCTGGCTGATATCACGCCAGAGCGGCAGCGGGGCCGGGTGAATGGCGTCTTCCAGGCGGCGGGCGCGTTCGGTCAGGTGGCGATTCTGCTGGTTGGAGCGCTACTTGGCGTCGATATGCGCGTGCTCTTTCTGATTACCGCGGGCACGCTGCTGACCTTCTTTCTGCCAACGGTGCTCGGCATCCGCGAGTCGCGCAATCTGCCTGGCGTCACCGAGCATCGTCGCTATACCGTGCGCGACTACTGGAACGGTCTGCGTTCGGACCCGCAGGTGCTGCTCTATTTCGCCGTCCAGTTTTTTCTCTGGTTCGGGATCAACGCCATCACACCATTCCTGACGTTGTACGCCATCAACGAGGCGGGATTCTCGGAAGAGGGGGCGCTGCTGCTCTCACTGATGTTGCTGTTGAGCACGGCGCTGTTCGTCTGGCCGTTCGGCGCGCTCAGCGACCGCCTGGGTCTGCGCCGCGTATTTTTGCTGGGAATGATCTGCATGGCGGGAGCATCCACCGCAGGCATCTTTACGCACAACGCGCTGCTGCTCTTCATCATCGTGACGGTTGCGGGCATTGGCAACGCGGCGCAGACGGCCAGCTCATTTCCGCTCCTGACGCGCATTGTCTTCCCCGATCAGATGGGTCTCTATACAGGTCTGAATACAGCGGTAACCTCTGTTGCCGCACCGCTTTCGGCCTTCATCGCGGGCGAGTTGATCGACCACCTCGGCTACACGGCCATGTTTCCTTTCGTCGCCGCGATGTTTATCGTCGCGCTGCTGCCGCTGGCGACCCTGCGCGTTGAACGCTCCAAAGCGGCGGTTGCCCGTGCCAGTCTCGTGGAGCAGGGCGAGCCATTGCCTGAGTAGCCGGGAGTAGGCGGGAGCGCGCAGACAATCCCCCTCGTCCACATGGCTTTCACATGGAAGGAGGGGGAGTCATTCAGGAGCCTTGTGCGTGCTAGCGTCCGCTCATGCCCTGGGCAAAGCGCCTGGCGATCTCGTCCCAATTGACGACATTCCACCAGGCCGCCAGATACTCTGGGCGCCGGTTCTGATACTTCAGATAGTAGGCGTGTTCCCAGACATCGTTCCCCATGACTGGGTAGAGGCCATCGATCAGCGGGCTGTCCTGGTTGGCCGTCGACGTGACCGCGAGTTTGCCGTCCGCACCGATGACCAGCCACGCCCAGCCGGAGCCGAAACGTTTGGCGCCAGCATCATTGAACGCCGCCTTGAACTGATCGAATGAGCCAAATACGGAGGAGATGGCGCTGGCAAGGTCGCCAGTTGGCTCGCCGCCGCCACCGGGCTTCATGATCTGCCAGAACATGCTGTGGTTGATGTGCCCGCCACCGTTGTTGCGGACAGTCGTGCGAATGTTTTCAGGGACGCTGCTCAGGCCGCGGATCAGCTCATCGATGCTCATGTTGTCGAACTGGCTCTGCCCCTGGAGCGCGGCGTTCAGGTTGTTGACGTATGCCTGATGGTGTTTGTCGTGATGCAGGTGCATCGTTTCTTCGTCGATATACGGTTCCAGTGCATTGTAGTCATACGGCAGCGATGGAAGTTCGTACGCCATTGTTTTGGAATCCTCCTAACGTTCTGCGAATCGGTAAAACAGGATGAGAGACACCCATGATGTCAGCCGCAAAACTTGTGCCCGATTGGCATGTGCCACCGCTCGTCAGTCTAGCACATGATCTGGCCTACCGGCAGGGCTGGCTGGCAATGGCAGGTGTCTCTATGTCACATCGTAGCGCTCGCGCGACATGAGCGGCAAGCGACGCATCAATCCCTGTCTCTATGTCCAGGGCAGATGGAGAGTCGCGGGTATCAGATTTCTGCTTGAATGAACGGGAGGTCTCTTGCGCGTGACCGGTCCAGTATGTTACTTTAAAGCGCGGTGCGAGTTGAGCGCACCGATGAAGGACAGGAGGACGCAGCATGCAACAGAAGCTACTCGGCCTTGCGCCGTTTACCCAAGCGCTGTATCCCCGTGCCTGCCAACAAGTGTACGCTCACTCTCGCCGTCGGAGGGTGGATTGAGGCGTACTCGATCAGAGAGCAGGCGCGGGTGTCCGATGATGACATCCGCGCTATTTTTATGCGCGCTATTCGAGATTCGTCTCGATTCTGAAGAGGCTTGTAATGATTACCGGCAAGATACTCAAAACCTACGGCTGGCCCGAAGGCAAGATCATCGGGCTGGCAAAATCAGCTGCGGAAGATCTGGCAAAGACCGGCCTCGAACAGGACGCTATCCTCGTCTGGCTGGATGGCGTGCGCGAGGAGCCGGGCAAATATCTGGCTGATCCAACGTTCGCGGCGCTGGCGCGTGAGTGCTTGCGTCGCTCCAAAACGCCCTACGATGAGACTGAAGATATTGCCCGTGACCAGCCCGCGAACTTTGCCGTCTGGGGCGAGAGCCTGATCGAGGGTCAGGCGGTAGCTCAGATGGAAAATGCGATGCGGCTACCCGTCGCGGTTCAGGGCGCGCTCATGCCCGACGCGCATGTGGGCTATGGCCTGCCCATTGGCGGCGTGCTGGCGGCGGATGACGCGGTCATCCCGTATGCGGTCGGCGTCGATATCGGCTGTCGCATGCGGCTGTCGATCTATGACATCTCGCCCATTGTGCTGGGCCAGCGGCGCGCTGAGTTTCGCAACGCCCTGCTGGATCGCACGCGCTTCGGGCTGCGCGAGGGCTGGGAAGTGCGCGACCGCCCCGATCATCCTGTGCTGGACGACCCAGCATGGGAGGCGACGCGGCTGCTCAAGTCGCTCAAGATGAAGGCCCAGCAGCAGTTGGGCACGTCTGGCAGCGGCAACCATTTCGTCGAGTGGGGCGCGTTCCGCCTCTACGCCGACGACGAACAGCTTGGCCTGAATGCGGGCGAGTACCTGGCGTTGCTCTCACACAGCGGTTCGAGGGGTGTTGGCTTCAAGATTGCCAACACCTTCACCGAGCTGGCGTCGCGGGAGCATCCGCGCCTGAATGCATCGCTGCGTCATCTGGCGTGGCTCTCGCTGGCCAGTGAGGCAGGCCAGGAATACTGGCTCTCGATGGAGCTGGCGGGGCGCTTCGCCTCGGCGAATCACGCCGTCATCCACCAGCGCGTGGCGGCGGCGATGAAGCTGCGGACGGTGTCCGTTGTGGAAAACTTTCACAATTTCGCGTGGCTGGAAGACTTGCCTGATGGCTCGCGTGCGGTTGTCCATCGCAAGGGAGCGACCCCAGCAAGTAAAGGTGTTCTCGGAATCATTCCCGGCTCGATGGGAGATGCGGGTTACGTCGTACGCGGGCGCGGGTCGGAGGTGGCGCTCAACTCGGCGTCGCATGGCGCGGGCCGCCGTATGAGCCGCCGGGCCGCCTTCGAGGCGATCACGAAGACGGCGCGAGACGCCTATCTTCGCGAGCGGGGCATCACGCTGCTTGGCGGCAATGTGGATGAGTCGCCGCAGGCGTACAAGGACATCGAGATGGTCGTCGCCGCACAGAGCGATCTGATCGATGTGCTGGGCAAGTTCACACCACGGCTGGTCCGTATGGCTGACGAGGCGGGCGAGTTCTAAAACAGCCCGTCCGCCTCCCATGCGCGCATAATGATGAACCCACAGACGTCAGATCGTTTTCAGTCATTGTAGAGAAACCAGTTCCCTGGGCTGTTATGGATCGACAGCGGGAGCGATACGCCGTAAACCTAACACGATGCGCTCATTGGAGTTCACATCGGTGAGGAATCGCGGTTTCTGGTCGTGTGCGCTACCAGCCATACTCATGTAGCGAATGTCTGATTCTCTACATTGAGCAATTCGCTTGCGCATTTCAGCGTAGGACTCGGGCCTGTGCGCTTCGCTGTCGGCTTTCTGGCGGCGAAAGAGTGCATCCTGCTTCGGAAAGAATGCATCAAACTGATCACGGTTTTCCATGAATAGAGGATCGTTCCATAGTCATCTCGCAGGAGAGTGGCGAAAAACTCGCCTGTATCTCTTCCGGTGGGAAGCCTTGCCGCCAGAGTGAGATCACACTGTAGACATGACATCTTCTCTCTCCGACATACCACCCGCCATCTCGCCTGCGCACATATTCGACTGCTTGCATTGTTTTGTCCCATGTTTCGCTGAAGCCTACGGAACTCTGCGCCGACGGCACTCACGGACAATGTATTGTGTGCAAGGCGCCTCTCTCGAATATGTCAGAAACCCACTAGGAAGAGCCTGAACGATGTCAGATGACCCTGGAAATCTCGCCAACACACGCGCCACCTATGATCGCGTGGCCGAGGAATATGCGGCGCGTATCGCGGGGGAGCTGGCGGGCAAGCCACTGGATCGCGCGCTACTGGCATGCTTTGTCGAGCAGGTTGGCGGGCTGGGCATTATCGCGGATATTGGCTGCGGCCCTGGGCATGTCGCCGCCTATTTGCATGAATTGGGCGCGCAGGTCGTTGGGATTGACCTTTCGCCAGAGATGGTGGCAATCGCCCGGCAACGTTCGCCGGAGATCCCTTTCGAGCAGGGGTCGATGCTCGCGTTGGCGACGCCCGATGCGTCGTGGGGTGGCATTGTGGCGCTGTATTCGATCATTCATCTGCCACCGGAGGGTCGTCCGCGGGCGCTGGCGGAGTTCCACCGTGCGCTGCGTCCAGGCGGGCTGCTCTTGCTGGCCTTTCATATCGGCGACGAGCAGCGCCATGTGGAGGAGTGGTGGGGGGAGGAGGTCTCGCTGGATACCTGGTTCCTCCAGCCGCGCGAGATCGAGTCGCTGCTGCGAGACGCGGCGTTTACCATCGAGATGTCGCTGGTGCGGCAGCCGTACGCGCCGGATGTCGAGCATCAGAGCCAGCGGGCGTATATCCTCGCGCGCAAATTGGCGGAGTAATCCTCAGTCTCCGTGCTGGCGCCGCCTGGACTATCCCGCACTCGGTGTTACCAGTTCGCTTGAAACGACGGTTATCACGGCGGGCAATGACCCAGACTTGAGATAGGCAGCCACCTGTCGCGCCGAGGCCTCGTCTCCACCCGTGATCTGGCCCGCGCCATCAATCTCGCTCTGGATGGTCGCCGATTCTACGACGATATCATCGACCGCAATAGTCAGATATTGGCCGATGCGCGACGCGGTGTAAGAAGCGAATTGTTGCCTGGCTGATCCCGCGAACGCAAATTGCACAACCCACTGGCCGCTCTGGTTGTCTAGCTCTGCGGCTACCTGATTGCGATCAATCTGGTCCCCTGTGAATGCGATATGGTATTGCCCGGCCTCACAGGGGCCGACGCAAGTCTTGCCTGTTGTGCTTGCGCCGACTGGCAGGAAGTCTGATCCTGTGTCGAGAATTGCGACCGCGCCGCTGCTGGTCAGCAACGAGGTGATGTCGGCGATCTGCGGGCTGCCCGTGATACCTGGCAATTCGACGATGATTTGCGTTGAGCCGTCGGCACGTACAACGGGGTCGTGAACGTCAGATCTCCCCGCGAGTCGTCGGGTGAGCACGCCCATCGCCGCATCGCGCTCTTTCGCCAGAGTGCAGGCGGGCGCTTCCGGAAGACACGCCGTGCTCAAGGTAAGTCGGACGCCGCCATCTTGCCCAAGCGAGTGCTGAGGCGTGACAGACTGCCGCAGTCCAATAGGCGAACAGGCTGTGAGAAGCAGAGCGGCAACGAGTACAAAAGAGTGGCCAACCCAGTGCTTTGGCATTGATGGAAACCTCTCAACCTCGAATATGAGCACTCTGGCGCTTTGCACCGACCCATCGATTGAGGGCAGGCCGTGGCGATTGGGAGTCTCCATAGCCTTTGGTACATGTTGCGCGCAGCCGCACAGGGCAATCCCGGAACGGCTACGCACTCATGTGACCTCACATGCCCATCCCGGACATTATGGCAGGCTCACAGGCATATTGCCTGGAGTAATTGCCGAAGAGCCGGTGGCGTGCGCGCCAGCGCCTAGCGGGAATTGCGCGATGATATCCGACGGGTCGATGTACTGAAGCGTACTGGCGTAGAAGGCCTGGCTGTCCGCGCGCCATGCCGGGCGGGAGAAGCCGTTCGGCGAGTCGTAGAAGCGCGTAGCGCCGCCAGTCATCGGGCCAGAGGCGACGTTGGGCGCTGGATCGGCGCTCGTGACAGCAACCTGCGAGCCATCGGGCGAAATCGCCAGATAGGCCGGATCGTTTGACGTGAGGGTCGGCAGGATACTCACCGCGCTACTGCCATCCGCGTTGGCGGAGTACCAGTGCGAGGACTGGGTCAGATCGCTGCCGCCACCAGTGACGGTTGATGCAAGCGATTGGTAGGCGATATGCGCGCCATCGGCTGAGACATCCCAGCCGCCATAGAAAATCTCGCCCTCGGCGCCTCCCCAGGTTCCCGCTGTCCCAATAGTGATGGGCGCGCCAATGGCGGCGTGCGAGGCCAGATCATAGCGGTGAATCAGCTCAGGAACGACTGGACTGGCAGGTACGCTGATGCCCGTGTAGGTCATGTAGAACAGTGTCGAACAACGGACGACCCCTTCGATAGCGCCATCCGTGCCGGAAAGCGCGGTAAGGGTATTTGTCGTCAGGTCGTAGCTTTGCGCTGGAGAACTGGCCCCAGTAAAGATAATCAGCGTGTGATCATCCGCCCAGGCAAAGAGGCGTTGCGGCTGATCTGACTGCGCATTCGTGATGGGATGCGCCAGCGGGACTTTCGTCACCGCGTGGGTGCTGGTATCGACGATATAGGGGTTGAATTCGACCGAAAAGGGAACGTACTGTGTGATTGCCACGGCGAGATGATGCGCGTCAGGGGCGGCAGCAATGAGGGTTGGCGTCGGAGCATTGCCAACCGCGTTCTCATCCTGGATTCCCAGCGGATAGACAAAGTTACTGAGCGTTGCCGTTGCGGCGCTGGCGGGAATGCGACCGAGAACCTGTTTCGCCTGAACCCAGACCAGCGCGCTACCGGTCGCAGCGGTTGCGCAGGGGATAGGTGTCGCGGTTGGGACAGCGGCGCTACCAGGTGAAGTTGTCGAGCCGATACTGCACGCAAATAATGGGAGCGCACTACACCCTAACAGAATGACCAATCGGATGAGACCATGCCTGTGCCTTCTCAATACATTCTCCTCTCGCCGCGGCCTGTGCATCGCTAATCCAGACGGCAGGCCGGGCGCACTACTCTCATTCACGCGAAAACGACGATGGAACACAGATGCCGCCTGGTGGAAAGGATTCGCGAAGACCGAGAAGATGCCGACGAGGCTCTAAGCAAGCATGGCACTGTGACAGCGAGTATAGGGGTTCAGGCAAACGAAATCAAGTGGCCTCTGGCACAAAGTGATTGTTGCCACAATTGGTGGCGCATAGCTGGGAACACGACATGCCGAAATGATGTGAGGATGTCTGGAGGCGGATGAGAAGCGAAAGAGGAGCGCATTGCTGATGCGCCAGCCGTTCAGGGATGTGTGCGTGTAGTTGATCGCCGCCGGCACGTTGGGTCGAGCTTGAGGCGATTGCTCCGCCCAACAAAGCTGTCGTCATGGCATCATGGCGAATTTCCGTCAGGAATGTCACGGGTGACTCTGCGCGGTGGGGCTTGTTGGCGTAGCGCCATTGGACGCATTGGCAGCGCTGACGTCATCGCGTTAGCGTGCTGCGCGGTGTTTGTATGCTCGATGAACGGCCTGAGCAGGTTGGTAAACTCGGCAGGCACTACCAGCTTGGTGGATGGCGATGCGCCGAGCGCCTTGAGCGCATCCAGGTATTGCAGGCTCATCGTCTGATTGTCGAGGTGATCCGCGACCGAAGATATCTGCGCCAGCGCCTGTGAATATCCTTCGGCGCGCAGGATGGCTGCCTGGCGCGCGCCCTCGGCTTCGAGAATCGCGGCCTGCTTCTGGCCATCGGCGACTCGCACTGCGGCGTCACGCTTGCCATCGGCTTCGAGGATGATGGCGCGGCGGCTGCGCTCGGCGGACATCTGCCGGGTCATCGCTTCCTGAATCTCGTGCGGCGGGCTTATCTCGCGGATCTCGACGGCCGTGACCTTGATGCCCCAACGTTCGGTAACTTCGTCGAGTTTGCCGCGCAGGGTGGAATTGATATCCTCACGGCGGGAAAGCACCGAGTCGAGCAGCATATCGCCAACAACCGCGCGCAACGTGGTGATCGCGATGCCGCGCGATGCGTTTTCATACTGCTGAACGTTGATGACGCTCGACTGCGGGGTCGACGATCTTGGAGTAAATCAGAAAATCGATGGACAGCGAGGCGTTATCCTGGGTGATGCAGGCCTGCGGCGTGACGTCGAAGACTCGCTCGCGCAGATCGGTGCGAATGCCCTTGTCGACGACCGGAATGAGTAGAACCAGGCCCGGACCGCGCACACCCACCAGACGGCCAAGCCGCAGCACAACCAGACGCTGATACTCCGGCACGACGCGAATTGCCATCCCAACAAGAACGACACCTAGAAGAATGACGAGCACGGCGATCACAAAAGCTATTGGTGACATGGTGGCGCCTCCTCCACGAAAACGATAGACTCACGAGCTATGATGTGACACTCAGAGCAGTGATTCATCGGGCAGCCTCCATTCATATGGCCGGTGCACGAGGAGCGTTATCCCTTCCACTGCGAGCACCTCCACCGTCTCGCCTGCCTGAATCGGCCCGGCTTCCGCGACGGCGCTCCACTCCTCGCCGTTCACGCGGACGGTCCCACGTAGCGCCAGGTCCGTGGTCGCCACACCTCCTTTCCGAGCAACGCCTCGCTCCCGCTCTTGCTCGGAAGATGACGGGTACGCAGGACGGCGCGCACGACGACGAGGATGTAGCTACTGACCGCAAGCGTGCCAAGGCCAATGAGCCAGGGACTGATAGACCTGTCAGGCGTTTCGGGCGCTGGACCCACGAATGGTGTGAAGAGGAGCAGCGATCCCGCGACAAAGGCGATGACACCGCCCAGCGCGATCAGGCCAAACTGCGGCGAATGCGCCTCGGCGACGAAGAGTCCGGCGGCGAGGACAAGGAGCGCCACACCAAACCAGTTGACGCCCAGCATGCTGAATCCCAGTAGCGCCAGCGCCAGTGCGATCCCGCCGATAATGCCTGGGAAGAGGGTTCCTGGGTGATGGAACTCGCCGATAAGGCCAACGATCCCCAGGATGAAGAGGAGATATGCCACATTGGGATCCGCCAGCACCGAAAGAAACGGCCCTGGCATCGAGAGAAACGTCATCGGCATCGCTCGCCTCGCAATCCAGCGCTCACCGTCGCGTGGCTGGTCTGTTCGTCAACTAGTGAGGCGTCTATGAGCCAACGAGCAACAACCAGCGTCCTGCATGAATTTCATCTGCCGGAGCGAATACCATCTGATGGAACGGTCTATGAAACGTCCTACCAATACGTAGTATACGTCTGTTCAAAGACTTCAAGGCACACTCGGATCGCACGATGAAGATGAAAGGAGGAGAGGCAGACTCTCCTTTATGTAAATACGAAGCCCTGTAACAGTACGTTGCAAGGGCAGCGCTGGCGTTGTCGAAAGCCCCAGGTGAAAGGGCGCTGCGGCGTCTGCAACCGACTCATAAAATAACTGGGCGTCGGGGCCACTTCACCGCTGCTTAATACTTGTAGAAATGCTGGCGCGCCTCCTCCTCTGGCGGCATGTCGGCGAAGTGCTGGCATTCCAGTCGCTTGACCGCGAGGTAGGCTGTCATCTCAATGGGCCGAGGGCATCGGCCAGCACGGTATCTTGCTCCAGCGCATCCAGCGCCTCGTCGAGCGTGGCTGGCAGTCGGCTGATGTGGCGTTGCTGGCGTTCTTCGTCGCTCAGATTGGCTGGGTCAACATCGACTGGCGCCTGGATGCAGCTGGCGGCGGATGCCATCCAGCCCAGCCGCGATCAGCCCGCCAAGCGCCAGATACGGATTGCCGCTATGGTCGGCTGGTTTTAGCTCCAGGTTGGTCGATTCGGCCTCGCGCCCCCAGAATGGCGAGGGGATGCGAATCGCGCCCTCCCGGTTGTCGAAGCCATAGGCGGTATAGGCGGAACTCCAGAAGTGCGGCAGCAGCCGACGATACGAGTTGGGGCTGGCGCAGGTGAGCGCCAGCAGCGCTGGCAGATGGGCCAGCACACCGCCGATAAAGTGGTAGCCCAGCTGGCTGATTCCGCCCCGCCCCTGAGGATCATACAGCAGGTTGTGCCCCGCGTTGGCGGCGCCTGGAGTCCCCACAGACTGAAATGGATATGCGCGCCGCTGCCGGCCTGGTCGAGAAATGGCTTCGCGGCGAACGAGGCGAGCACGCCATGCTGCCGGGCGACGCCGCGCACGGTCTCACGCACCAGCAGCACATTATCCGCGGCGCGCAGCGCATCGGCGTGGATGGATCGAGAGCTCCTGCTGGCCGGGGCCAAGTTCCGGCATAAACTGCTCGACCTGAATGCCTTCCTGTTCCAGCGCCGCCAGGATGTCGTCGATGATCTGCGCCGACGAGTCGAAGCCAATGCTGCTGTAGCAGAGGCTTCGGTCATAGGGTGCGTAGCCGCCGTCGGCGTTTCACGCGCCAGATAAAACTCATGCTCCACGCTTGCCTGTACGGCAATGCCCATCTGCGCCGCCGCCGCCATCATGCGCTTGAGGAAGGTGCGCGGGCAGGCGCTCCAGGGCTGGCGGTCCTGCTGCGAATAGAGGTCGCAGAGCATCATGCCCGTGTTGGGCGCGTAGGGCAGCACGACGAAGGTATCTGGGTCGGGCACCAGGCGAAACTCGCCAACTGGCCCCATGCCGTCAACCGCCGCCAGCGCATCGACACCCGCAAATGCCTGCATGGCGAGCGACTGCCCGATTCCCTCAGCCATGCGGCTTTTCAGGCCATTGATATGGGTCGCTTTGCCGCGAATGATGCCGCCATTATCGCAGTACATGAAGCGCACCAGCCGCAGGTGCGCCTCTTCCGCGCGTTGGAGAACGGTCTCGCGGTCCATGGCTTTCCTCCGGGCTATGACGCTGCACGCGAGGCTACTGCCCGCTGGCGTATCATACCTGATGACGACGGGAAGAAATGGCGCGAACGGGTAATGTACAGCGTATGACGTACGATAGGCAACGGCGAAATGGCTGTCAAGGCCACAGGCGCGGCGCTATGCGACTGGCGCGAGAAGGATGGCGACGATGGAAGCGCTGGATCTGACTGATATTCCGGTCATAGACGAACACTGCCATGGATTCTACCTGCGCAGACAGCCGACTGATGTCATGGCATGGCGCCGCCATTTCACGGAGTCCGCGGACGAAAGCATTTGGCAGGAACATGTTCCTTCCACGCTCTTCTATCAGCGGCTGATGCGTGAGCTGGCGACGTTCTTTGGCTGCGAAGCCACGGAGTCGGCGGTGCTTGAGGCGCGAGTCGCTACCAATCCGACGACCTGATCCGTGCATTTCTCCAGGCGGGCAACATCGAGACGTTGCTGATCGACCAAGGATATCCGGCGGCTGAACTGCTCATGCCAGATGCGGATGTCGCGGCGCTCGCGGGCTGCCGGGTGGGTGCGTTCCTGCGGCTGGAAAACCTGATGCAGGAGTTGATCGCGGAGCACGATACGCTGGATGCCGTCACCGAGGCGCTGCGCGCGGCGCTCGCTGATGTGCGCGCGCAAGGATATGTTGGCCTCAAGAGTATCGTCGCCTATCGCACCGGGCTGGATATCCGCTGGTGGGAGAGGTCCGAGGCGGTGGACGTCATTTCACGCAGGCGCGCCAGGAGGCGGTCGAACAGGGACATCTACGCTTGCAGCACAAACCATTGCTCGATACCCTGCTGCATGTGGCATTCACCGAAGCGGCGCGGCAAGAGCTTCCGGTCCAGTTCCACACGGGCTATGGCGATACCGATGCTGATATGCTGCTGGCGAATCCGTTGCATCTGCGCGCCGTGCTGGAGCACCGGCCCTATCGCGGTATGCGCGTGGTGCTGCTGCACGAATGCTACCCATACACGCGCCAGGGCGGCTATCTCGCGGCGGTCTACGAGCAGGTGTATCTGGACCTTTCCTATGGCATCCCATTTCTCAGTTATGGCGAGATGGTCGCGTTTACCCGTGCGGCGCTAGGCGTCGCGCCCAACCTCGAAGCTGCTCTATAGCTCAGATGCCGTTGGGATTCCCGAACTCCACTGGATCAGCGCGCGCGACGGTCGCCGCATTCTTGGCCAGGCGCTGGGCGAATCGGTGGCGTATGGCGAATTGACCCTCTCGGAGGCCGAGACAGCCGCCATGGCAGTGCTCCATGATAATGCGGTGCGCCTCTATCGGCTCGGCGATCGAGCCTCAGAAGTCATGATTTGCAACGTGAGTAGATTATGTAAAGGTTGGGTACGAGAGACCGAACAGAGCCAACTACTGGCGGATTGCTGTCTGTTCGTATATACTAAATTCGAGAAATGAAGATTTGGTGCCGCCGCTGTTTGTCGCTATTACGTAGATATGCGTTCGTGTAGGGCTTTTCCATTGCTGCCAGGCATAATGAGTCAAGAGCACCTTGTTATTCATAGAGATGCTTGCACTTGTGCTTCTGTGGTAATCTGAATCGCGGCCCAGATTTAGATTCGTCTGACTTGCACTGTTTGGAGTTTTTAAACGGTCGCCAAAAGTGATGACCTTGACGTTACAATAGCTAAAGATCTACTTCGGGTAATCCGAGAAATTTCTGATGAAAGGTATCAATATGACATATTCAGAGCGATATTCAACTCGGCCTCAGATATATCGCATGAATATTGTATAGAAGCAGCCCGCGAATTACATCCAAGTATATTTGGCGTTGCTGCCTTGACCGAGATAGCTGCAAACAGCGAAACAGAGCAGCAACGTCGGCTGATTAATGAGGTATTGGAACAGATCGCAAGATTATCCGAGCTTCGTGGATTTGCCCTTCTTTATCTACTCTTGCCTGCCATGAATAGGGTGCCTGTAAATGAATTTGCTCACGAATGATAGAAATTGCGTATGGGATTGAGAACCGCGAGGAGCGTTTGGCATCACTTGCAGGTCTCCTTACTTTTACGTCGGTGAACTTGCTAGAGACTACGAAGAACACGTTAACAGAGTACCTGCCCCAGAGTTTTGACCCAGCTTTGCGCACTTTTATCATAGAACGTATGGCCTCGCAGTTAACGTCAGACATGGTATCGCATTCCCTCATGGCAGGCACAAGTAATTGGTTTGAAAGATTGGTTCATGATCGTGGGCTGCAACTTCTGATCTATGCGTGGGCATACCTCTGGCGAGATTTAGATCCCAAGGCGCAGCAAGAGTCACTACTTCTTGCTCTTCGAGTTCCAGATATGCAAGCACGAGCACAAGCGGTAAGGCACCTCGCCAAATACCTGCCACATAATCTCATTGAGGCGGCATTGCACAGATCCACAAACTGAGAGATCAAGCCGATCTCGCCCAAATCCTTTCAGCGATTGCGCCTGATGTGCCTGTCGACCTGATGGATGACTTCTTAACCGCAATGCAGAGACTGAATGGTGGCTATACCACCGATGATATCCTTGAAGCTATTGCACCACGGCTGTCGCTTCAGCAGTGTGAGTTTGTCCTTGATCTCATTGATGGACTCGACAGATCGTACGACTCATGGGCGAAAGAACGCAATTTAAAAGCACTGGCGGTGTACCTTCCCGACACGCTAGTCGGACGAGCAGTCGAAATCGCCAATTCGATTCCAGAGCCATCGTTACGGGTAAATGTTCTACTGGCATTGGGTCACCTTCTTACGGCATCGCAATATGGCGAATTGCTAGACACTATCTCAGCAGCGGTAGGCGAGATCTACATGCCTGATGTCCTGAAACGCGTTGCGTCACATTTGCCGGAAGACTTTTTCCGCGATTCGTCAGTATATGCGAATCGGTAGATGAGTCCGAGGCGGTGGCAGATGCGCTCGCAGCACTTGCACCTCGCCTGACATCGACGGTCGGATGCAGCTCATTACTTTAGCCCGTAAACTTGTCCCAATACGAGCGCGCGTAAGGGCTTTGACACTGTTGTCGCCATACTCGACGGATGACCTGATGCTTGAGGCACTCACAATTGCCCGCACATCCGACAAACTAGACGACACGATTTATGCGTTGCAAATATTGGTGCCGCATGGTGGTGTTCAATGGGAGACAGAATGGCTAGGTTTGGTCATTGACTCTGCGCGTAAGGTGGGCCAGATTGATGACGGAGAATATGTTGACGAGTATGGGCGAGAACCTAGCCTCAGGCATTATGCTCCTGATCAGATACTCATGCAATTTCTGTTTGCCGTCGACCCCCGATTTCAGGGCGAATTGCTAACAGAATTGCTTCGTCAACTCCGATTGAGTGCTGATCAAACGCACTCGGCCGATGTCCTTATGCAACTTCTTGATTATTTGCCTGATGAGTTAATTAAGTCGAATCGTGCGGTATTCATCGAGATGACAAAGCACATCGCTGAGGATAGTTGGATTCAAACGTTGGAAAAATATCAAGAGATATTGCCGGTTTCCGTCCTGAAGTGCGGTCTTGGCGCGACCTTGCGTCAAGGCGCTGGCAATAGGTTCTTCGGCGTCCAAGACGTACTTGACCTTGCATTATCGGGGACTCCGATTTATCTATTGGGATCCTACGGTAAGAATAACGATCCGGTCGCAGGGGGGCCTGGAGATGTGCTTGCGTTGCTATACAATTTCAACTTACTGCGGCCTCGTCGGCAACGCCGTCAAGTCACTGTGATGGTACCGCGTCTAGTTGCTGCAGGCCAGACGAGCCGCGTTCAGTTGAACATCGGACTAGCTGAGGGACAAAGCCGCATACAGCTGGTTCCCACGCGAACCATCCAATTAGTCGTCGAGATGCAATCTGGAGATTCTGCAATCCGTGTTGAAAATGGAAGAGTGCGATTGGTTGAAGTTGCCTGGGACAAGGACGTTTCGCCGCTATCGTTTGAGGTTTATGTGTCTCAGCTGGGCAGACACTCCCTGCACATCAAGATCTCAAGTGGGCATGCTGAATTAGTCGTTCAGAAGGCAGACATTGAAGTTGTCCTCGACGCAGTAGAAGGCGCTTCGTCGGACGAATTCATACTCACCCAGTCAGAGTTCAAAGTTGAACCTAAAGATGCTACTCGTTGATTTTCTCCATATATTACTTGCCTTCAGGCTTAGACGCCAAAACGAAAGCAATACCATTAATGAGTGTGCTGAAAGCAATAAGTATGATATAAGCCGTGCTTAACCATGTCCAACCGAACGATCGTATCAGATATTGAGCAACTGAGAATTGCGCCACTGCCGGAAAAAGCAGCAAGGTGATTATTAGAATTGGCACGTTTGCAAGCCCCGTGAGGATCCGTACGAATCTCCCTTCCAGCCCTTCACCAATATCCGTAATGACTGAGCTTATGTCAGGGTATTCCAATGGATGGGCTATCGCTTTATTGGAATATGGGTTTGGGTATCCAATGTCGAAATACAACTTAACAATGATCCGGCGGAGCCGACGAAGGTGATTGGAGAGACCAACCAAATAGCTGAACAAAGCTGCGACAATGACAGAAAAGCCCAAAACTATCATCCACACAGGAACATGAATTTCAAGTCCAGCAAGAGATAGCTGATTATCTGACTTTGCAATGCCAAACGACAGGAGGATTGTGATAGCGCTACAAACACACTGTAATAGATAGGCTCTATTAATGCTTGTTCCGGTGGCTAGCATTGTTTCGTGGATGCGCTCGATGTAATGCAGGGTTAACTCACGCTCCTGAATTGGATATGAATTCATCCCGACCGCTCACCTTCATGAGTAGTTTCAGCCATATCTCAACTCCATTAGAATATGCGCGAGTGGACGCTACGCTATACAAGCTTAGCGTGTTATATCATATTTATGCCTCAGGGAAACACGGAATCATGGTAGCTGACTATTCGCTTACAGCTTCGGGATGAGGGGACCGAACTGGTCCGCGGTGGGTTCCGCTCAGCAGAACCATGGCTCGCTTAGGTGGGGGACAGGTCGCCGTGCTCGCCGGAGCGTGCCGGTGGTGTCAGACATGCCTGCGCCCACCAGCGCCGGTTCACGCACACCCAGCCGCTCTGCTGCCAGGCGACGGATGGCGGCGAACGTCACCGCGATTGGCTCGCGCTGGCTGGCGGCGTGCTCGACCAGCGCCTGGACCTCGCGCTGCAACGCATCCATGCGCGGGTCGGGATGCTGCCAGGTGTAGCTGAGCGCCTCCTCATCCAACGGGCCGAGCCACCCTCGCCCAGCAGGGTCGTCCAGCAAGGCAGAGCTGGGCGGCACGAGCAGACGGATGGCGTACTGGATCGGGTCAACATGCTCCACCAGCCCATGTTCGGCGATGAAGTCCAGCACGTCAAGGTAGTCGCTGGCGGTGGTCCATGGCGTGAAGGCGACGAAGGTTGGGCGCATCGGGATGCCCGCGTCGTCCAGGATATCCAGCGCTTCGGCAACATCGGCGCGGCTATGGCCCTTCTTCAGATGGCGCAATACCCCCTCGCTCAGCGATTCGACTGCGGAGACGACGAAGGCGCAGCCGAGCGAGGCAAGCTCCGGGAAGATCTCGCGCCGTTCGAGAATGTGCTCGATCTTGATCGTCGCGTCGAAGGTCAGGTGTGGAAATTCGGCGTGCATCGCGCGGACAATCTCCAGTGAGTGGCGCGGACCGTTGAGGAAGTCTGGGTCGCCGAAGGTGATATGCCCGACGCCAGCATGCGCCTGGGCGCGGATATCTTCGAGCACAAGCGGGCGCGGAATCGCGAAGAAGCGTCCGCCGTAGACGGGCGTGATCGGGCAATGGGCGCAGGTGTGCAGGCAGCCGCGCGTCGCTTCAACATAGCCCGCCGGAACGACCTCGTCGCCACGTACCAGATAGGCGTAGGACTGCGGCGCGGGCAGCGTCTCGCGTTCGGGCGCGGCATACTCCAGCCGCCGCAGCACAGGCAGCGCATGATGGTCGCGCGTGCGCACGCCGGGTATCGTTTCGGGCGCGCTGCCCTGGTGCGATGATTCGAGCGAGTCGGCCAGCGCCAGCAGCGCCTCCTCATACTCGCCGCCGATGATCGAGTCGGCAACGGTGCGCAGCAGATAGTCGGCGTTGAGGGTGGCATAGAGGCCGTAGAAACAGATATGCGCGCTGGGATTGAGCGTTCGGACGCGCGCGGCGACATGCGCTCCCAGGCGCAGCGCGGTATGCATCGGCGCGGAGATGGCAACCAGTTTCGCCTGTGTGATAGCGTCATCGGATAGCTCGGAGACAGAGGTATCGACCGCGACCGGCGAGAATCCGGCGCGGCGCAGAACCGCCAGAGGCGAGGCAAGACTGAGCGGCTGGTGACCCAGTTCGTAGCATGCTACCAGCAGGATTGCGCCCGCTGCTCTCATTTCTTCGCAGGAGCGGCAGGTGCGCCGCCCTTGCCCTTCGCGCCGCCGGCCCCCTCAGGAACCCAGCCCTCAGGCATCGCCGCGTCCTCGCCGAAGAAGAACTTTTCCATCTCCTGGCGCAGGATCTGGCGGGCATCGGGGTCGGCCAGATTCAGCCCATAATGGTTGATAAGCAGGCGGGAATGTTCCTGCCACATCTCCCAGGCCTCCTGAGAGACGTTGTCATAGATACGCTGGCCAAGCTCGCCGGGAACAGGCGGTTTCTCCAGCCCTGGCAGCTCGCGGCCCAGTTTGACACAATGTACCATCCGCGCCATATCGCTATCTCCTATCCGGACGCTGTCGGCGTGCGTGATTTTCGCATAGGTCGTAGTAAGAGCATACTACATCGGTGCGAGGCGTGGCGAGGAATTTGCATCATGCGCTGAAATGCCCAATACTCTGGCGGAAAGCTGTGATGAAAGGTGAGCGTATGCTGAAGACGGTAGCCTCGCACCGACGGATACGCGCACGGATCGCGATCAGCCTGATAGCAGTGGCGGTCAGCGCCGTAACGCTCATCTCGTGGATGCTACGGGTGGCCTCGATGCTGCATGGAGGCGGGCGTTACGACTTTTCGACCTATTACGCCGCCGCATATGCGCTCCGGCACGACATTCATGCCAACATCTATGATGCCAACGTGCTGGCGCAGGCAGGCGCGGCTGCTCATACCTTCCTCAGCCTGCCGCTGCCCTACACCTATCCGCCACTGTTCGCCATCCTACTCAGCCCGTTCACCGTACTGCCGTTCAAGACGCTGGCGGCGCTCTGGCTGGCGCTGAATTGCACGCTCTGGCTGGCGGTCACGTTGGTGCTGGCGCGCGAGATAGCGCTGCTGCTCAGCGAACACATCCGCCTGCCTGATACCGGCGCCAACCACGAGCGAACGTTCGCCAACCTGCTCGCCAATCCGCTGCCGCCGGTAGCCCTGGCGCTGGCGCTGCTGCTCTGCCTGTCCGCTGAGCCAGCGATACAGACCGTGCTGACGGGGCAGATCAACCTGCTGGTATTGCTGCCGCTGGCGCTCGTGCCTGAACTGGAGCGGCGTGGGCATCCTCGCTGGGTCGGCAGTATGGTCGCCATTGCCGCAATGCTCAAGTTCACTCCCGTGATCCTCCTGCTCTACTTTGTGCTGCGGCGACGCTGGCAGGTCGTCTGGGTCGGGCTGGTGGTTCTCGCCGGGCTGGCGCTGCTCTGCGTCGTGGTGGTTGGCCCAGGTGTGGCGCTGGCGTCGGTGGGGCAGGCGCTACATGTCGGAACGTCTGACGCCAGCCTCGGCCATAACGAAGCGTTGCTGGCGCCGCTGCTCAGCGCCCTGACCGCCACAATTCCTAACGCGCAGCCAGTATTTCAGGCTCTAGAATATGTGGCGCTGGTTGCGCTGGCGCTCTCCGTTGGCTACCTCATTGGGCGCCGCTGGCGGCCAGTGGGCGAGGCGGCGGCTGGTCATACGAAAGACGCGGCGGGCTACGGCATGGCGCTCTGCGCTATGGTGATCGTCTGGCCAACCGTCTGGGTTCACCATTACGTCTGGGCGCTGCCAGCGGCCGCTATTGCGCTGGCGTTGGCGATCACATGGGCGCTGAGTCCCCACACAGATCGCGGGGTCTGGCGCGTTGCACTGCCGCTGCTCGCGGTGCTGTGCTGCTATCTGCTCGTCGTCGCACTGCCCAATCAGTGGGACACCACGGCCTCGCCAACTGAGACGACGACTTCGGGGCTGCTACCGTTGTGGATACTGCTGACACTCCGAGCGCTTGGCGCGCTGGGACTACTCGGTATCCTCGGCTACTGGTATGCGACGGCGCATGCTATGACCACAAGCAGCCCCAGCGCGCGTGATATGCTGGAGAGGCCGGGCAGCAGCGGTTGAATCCCGGCGAATCCAGCATCCGTGACTGAGAAAGACATCAGAAGGCTAGAAGAGGCACGATGACGAGCAAGGGTACGGCGATTCTCGGCGGCGGCGCGCTGGGGCTGACGCTGGCGTGGCGGCTGGCGCGGGCGGGCGAGCGTGTGGTGGTCTATGAGCGCGAACCGGTGGCGGGCGGGCTGGCAGCAGGTTTCCGCGTCGGCGATCCGCAGGGCGGCCCATGGCTGGAAAAGTTCTATCATCACCTCTTTCGTACGGATCGGGACGCCATTGCTTTGATGGGCGAGTTGGGTCTCGCCGAGAAGCTCTACTGGGGCCATCCCAACACCAGTTCGCTGATCGACGGCAAACCCTGGCGGCTGGATGGCGCCCTTCCTGTGCTGCGATTCTCGCCGCTGCCCGTCGTTGATCGTCTGCGATTGGGCGCGGTTGCCGCGCTGATGAAGGCGTTGCCCAACGCGGATCCGCTGGAGGGAGTCACCGCGTCGTCGTGGCTGCGGCGCTGGCTTGGCCCGCGCGCCTATACGCTCGCCTTCGAGCCGCTCTTTCGCGGCAAGTTTGGCTCCTATGCCGATGAGATCGCGATGCCATGGTTCTGGGCGCGGATTCACTGTCGCACGGCTGCGCTTGGCTATCTGCGTGGCGGCTTCCAGCAGGTCTATGAGGCGCTGGTCGCGGGTATCCAGACGCAAAGCGGCGAGGTGCGGCTGGGTGTGACGGTGGATTCCGCTCGCCCGACCGATAGTGGTGACTGGCTGGTGACGACGGCTGCGGGCGAGGAGCGTTTCGCGCGTGTTGTCTCGACATTGCCGACGCGAGTAACGTTTCGCGTCGTGCCCGATCTGCCCGCCGACTTCCAGGCGCGCTACGACTGGGGGCTGGCCTACGGCGCGCACTGCCTGATTCTGGCGCTGGATCGTCCACTGATGAAGGATGTCTACTGGTTGAGCATTGCCGACGAGGGCTATCCGTTCCTGGCGGCGGTGGAGCATACCAACTACATTCCGCCGGATGAGTATGGCGGTAAGCATCTGCTCTACCTCGGCAACTACCTGCCAATGGACCATCCGCTCATGCGCGCCACTCCCGAGGAAGCACTGGAGCAGTTCGCACCCTATCTTCAGCGGCTCAATCCCGCGTTCTCGCGCGACTGGATCACCGACGTGTGGGGATTCGCCGCGCCCTTCGCGCAGCCCATCGTCACCCGCGACTATCGCGCGCATATTCCCCCGCACGAGACGCCATTGCCGGGCCTCTATCTCGCCAACATGTTCCAGGTCTACCCGCAGGACCGCGGCCAGAACTACAGCATCAAGCTGGCGAACGAACTGGCGAAGCGGCTGGCGCTCGGTGGGTGAGGGCTTGCCCAATGCGCCCACCGTCGCGTAGAATGTGCGCTGGAGGTGAACCGATGGAATACACACTAACCGGCAGCCGATGAGCATCCCATACGCGGCGGCATAATCTGCCCGCGTGCCTGGTCGCTTCTTCTCAACCACATCTCATCCCCTGACCGGTTACTCTGCCTGAGACCTGTTTCCGGGTTGTCTGCGCAGTACGTGTGTTTCCCTGCCGGTCATGGACTTCCTACTACAGCACGATTTCTCCGGCCTCTGACGCACATCCTGCCTCTGACACCGCATTCCGCCACCCTGGCGAAGGGGAACCACCTCATATGTTGCTGACCGTACGAAATATCACGAAAACCTATGGCGCCGTCACCATACTCGATGGCGTTACCTTCGCGCTTGAACACGGCGAGCACGTGGGGCTTGTCGGCGCGAATGGCGCGGGCAAATCTACCCTGATACGTATCATCATGGGCGAGGAAACAGCCGATAGTGGCGAGGTGCAGCGAGCCGCCTCAAGGGCGATGGGCTATCTGCCGCAGACGCTGCCCAATACCGCTGGCCGTACGATTGAAGAGTTGCTGGCCGATGCGCTTGGCGGATTGCGCTCTATCGAGGCGTGCATGCGGACGCTGGAAGAGGCGATGGCAGGCGCCAGTGGTGAGGCGCTCAATGGGCTTTTGGCGGAGTACGGGCAGCTTGCCAGCCAGTTTCAGGATCGCGGCGGCTACGAGATGGAGGCGCGCATGGATGCGATACTGGCGGGTCTGCGCCTCGATTACCTGCCGCGCTCACGCGACCTGGAGACGCTCTCTGGTGGCGAGCGGGCGCGAGTTGGGCTGGCGCTGCTTTTGCTCCGCGCGCCGGATGTGCTGCTGCTGGATGAGCCGACAAGCCACCTCGACGCCGCCAGCATGGCCTGGCTCGAAGACTATCTGGCTGCCTATACAGGCGCGGCGCTGATTGTCTCCCATGACCGCCAGTTTCTCAATCGCAGCGTCAATCGCATCTTCGAGTTGGACGAATACACGCATACGCTCAAGCGCTATGAGGGTGATTACGATGTCTACCGGCGGGCCAAGGCGGCGGAGCGCGAGGCCTGGGAGGAGTCGTTCGCGCGCCAGCAGGAGGAGATCAAAGACCTGCGCAAGCGTATTCGCGAGTCGGCCCGGCAGGTAGCCCATAATCGCAAGCCGAAGGACAATGACAAGCTGGCGTACAAGGGTAAGGGCGAGTGGGTGGCGGATGCTGTCTCGCGAAATGTGCGCGCCGCCGAGGAGCAACTTCGTCGCATTGAGGCAGACCCGATTCCCAAACCGCCACGTCTGATGCGCTTCCAGCCCCAGTTTCGGGCCGAGGCATTGCGCGCGAATGCTATTGTACGGATGGAGCACATCAGCAAACACTATGGCGACCAACAGGTGTTGCGCGATGTAAGCCTGACGGTGTTGCCCGAGTCGCGGGTTGCGCTGGTCGGGCCAAATGGCGCGGGCAAGACGACGCTGCTGCGTATCCTGTTGGGGCTGGAGTCGCCCGATGAGGGAAGCGTCCAGTTGGCGCCGGGTGCGCGAATCGGCTATCTTACGCAAGAGCCAGCGGTCGGCAACGGCGAGCGCACAGTTTTCGATGCTTACCGCACAGGTTTGGAGGGCTACGAGTCGAATCTCGTCGCTGGTATTCTCGGCAATGGCCTCTTTCACCTGGAGGATCTGACGAAAACGGTCGCGCAGCTCAGCCCCGGACAAAAGCGTAAACTTGAGCTGGCGCGACTGCTGGCGCTCGGCCCAAATGTCTTGCTCCTGGATGAGCCGTCGAACTATGTCAGCCTGGATGTGCTGGAAGCATTTGAGGCGGCGGTGCTGGCTTTCCCTGGCCCCGTCCTGCTGATCTCGCATGACCGCTGGCTGCTGAATCGTTTTGGCGGCGCTCTCTGGGAGCTTGCCGATGGCACGCTGCATGAAGTCGCTGTGTCGCCGATTTAGAACGGATACCATACCGGCGACATGATTCTGTCTCATACCAT
The DNA here is from genome assembly GCA_963718915.1 of uncultured Chloroflexia bacterium. Lineage (GTDB taxonomy): Bacteria > Chloroflexota > Ktedonobacteria > Ktedonobacterales > JADMIN01 > DAHUXT01. The sequence continues at coordinate 397,208 of CAVRAI010000004.1, forward strand.
GCTGAATCAGGAGTAGTCGAGCAATGTCAGACGAGGGGATTGGGCGACCGGGAGAAATTACCATCGAGGAATTCCAGCGAGTGGATATTCGTGTGGGGCGTGTCGTGGCAGCAGAACCGCTGAAGGGTGCGCGCAAACCCGCCTATGCCCTGCGGATTGACTTTGGCGTGGAACTTGGCGTGCGTCAGTCGAGCGCGCAAATCACCGAGCATTACCAGCCGGAGGGATTGATTGGGCAATTGGTGCTGGCGGTCGTCAACTTTCCGCCACGGCGCATCGCGGGCTTTCGCTCCGAGGTGCTGACGCTGGGCGTCGCCGATGCCGCTGGCGCGGTGGTCTTGATTGCTCCACGTTCAGACACGCCACTGGGCGCTCGGCTCTTCTAGTCTGGAAGCGGCTTTGGCGCTTTCTATGCCACACTAACCAATTGCGCTGCTACGGTTACTCGCCGTGGCTGCGGAGCGTCTCAGTAGTGAGTACATCAGCGCGCGACGGCAGAATCCACTTTCCCCAGCTCTATCAACTCGTCGCCCGCGCATTCTCAACCACACGCGGCCTTTGCGGAGGTCATAAGGATGTGGAACTCGCCGAGATGATAATGTGCCAAGTAACCGGGGCATCGGCTTCTTCTCTTCGAGAACTACAGAAGAGCAGGTATTTACACACAATATATGGCGTTCTCTTGCCGTGGAAGGCAACTTCATTCATCTACTATGATGTATGAGATGAAAAGCAGCGCTGAGTCGCTCGCTCCTTGAGGGGAAGAATTATGGGGCAGGGTGCAGCTTCACACCAGTCCAGGGGTCCAAAGGGACGGATGCAGGTCATCCGCCTGACGGCGTCATTTTTCTTACTTGCTATCATCTTCGTGATGAACTCCTGCGGATCGAACCCTGCTGTGGCGCTTACCGAGAAGGCTGTTCTCGCGCAGGCGGATCAACGCGGCCCCACATCGACGAATTCCACCCTGCTCATACCGCGACACTATGATCGCCAGCGCGTACAGACGATTGCCGAGTACGCCGATCAGATCATCAGTAAGATGTCGCTGGACGAGGAATTAGGCCAGCTTTTCGTCGCCGAGTATGTCGGCACGGACTTCAACGCGAACAACGCGGCGATGATCGAGCAGATGCATGCTGGCGGCATTATCCTCTACGCCTTTAGCATGCACGACGCCAAGCAGACCCAGGCGTTGATCGCGACCTCCCAGGCGCATGCCAAAATCCCCTTGCTGGTCACGGTGGACGAAGAGGGTGGTTGCGTTGACCGGCTGACACAAATCTATGGCCCACAGCCTGGAGCGCCGCAGATTGGCGCCACAGGTTCGACGAACTACGCCTATCAGCAGGGCGCCAAAATGGCGCAGAATATGACTTCCCTTGGTTTCAATGTTGACCTTGCCCCCGATGTCGATGTGAAACTCGTCAACGGACGGGATCTGCTTTGCCGCACCTACGGCTCGACACCTGATGCCGTCACCAAAATGGCGGGAGCGTATCTCGATGGTTTGCAGGATAACGGTGTCGTAGGCACGTTGAAACACTTCCCTGGCCTTGGCGACGCCCTGGAAGACGCGCACCTGAGCCTGCCAGTCATCAACCGCACGCGCGATCAGGTTGAATCGGTGGAGCTGGCGCCGTACCGCGCCATGATCGATGCCGGGAAGGTTCAGATGGTGATGACCACCGACCTGCTGATGCCCTCCCTGGATCCCACGTTGCCCGCTGAGCTGTCTCCGAACATCATCACTGGCGTCTTGCGCAATGAGCTAGGCTTTAATGGCGTCGTGATGACCGACGCGCTCTACATGGATGGCATCTCGAACAAATGGAGCATGCCACAGGCAGGCGTCTTGGCAGTTCAGGCTGGCTGCGATATGTTGCTCGGCCCCTGGAACGCCTCGCAGATGCGGGCGATGATCTCTGCGCTCAAGAGTGCGCTCAACAACGGCAGTCTCACCAAGGCGCGTATCGACCAGTCCGTCCAGCGGATTCTGCTGCTGAAGATGCGCATGGGTCTCATCTCGCTTCCGGCGAACAGCCAGTCACTGCTGCAGAGCGTGCCACCGCTTGGCTCGATGACGCTTCAGTTCAACGACGCGCCGGTTGCCGATGTGCCAGGTCGCTAATAATTACCAGCATCCCCTCTACGACGCTGGGGAGGGGATGCAAGTTGGGTTGACGGCTCTGTAGTATTAGCTGCCAGGCAATTCCTCATTCGCGCCGAAGCGGTTGGTCGCGCTGACCCGGCTGATTGTGTGATGAAGCTCCATCGCCGCCTCGAATCCAGACCAGTCAACCGCTATGCCGCGCTCGGCGAGCACTTCCGCCGCCAGATCCGCCGGGAAGCCGCGCTCCGCGTGCAGACGAAATAGCTGCTCTCCTGAAATGGTTCCTCCCGCATCTGGTTTCATTCGATCCAGCAGGCGCAGTCCAGTGGGCAACACGCGCGCGAAACGGCGTTCTTCATCGGTCAGCAGCGTCGCGATCTGGGGGACGCGCTTGCGCTCGTCCGGCGAGAACAAGTCCTCGCCGCGCTCTACTACTGGCGCTACTAGCTCTCCCAGGAATGGCTGCTCCAGCCCAAGCACGCGCCCATGCCGCGCCGCCCGGCGAATCAGCCGACGGATGACCGAGCCACGGCCATCTGGCCGGGGAACGACGCCTGCCAGACTGATGTAGAGCGCCGACCGTACCGCGTCGACAATCACCCGGCGCGCGCGCTGCCGTGCTGGCGTCTCGTTGTCGTCTGGCGCGAGTTCCGCCAGACGCTGATACGCGCCCGCGAATTGATCGATCTCGAAGAGCGTCATCTTGTGCTGAAGAATCGCCGCGATGCGCTCCAGCCCCATACCGGTATCCACGCTGCGCAACGGCAGCGGCGTGTAGCTCCCGTCAGGTTGCCACTCATACTCGATGAAGACCAGATTCCAAAACTCCAGGAAGCGCGCGCACGAACAACCCGGACGACAGGTTGGCAGGCCACAGCCAACCGCCTCGCCGCGATCCATGAATAACTCGGTGCAGGGGCCGCAAGGTCCGGGGCCGTACATCGTCCAGAGGTTGTCCTCTGGCCCCAGCGGCACAATGCGCGCGTCGGGCTGGCCGACCCGCCGCCATTCCGCGATTGTCGCTTCGTCCGGTGGCAGGCCTGACGCTGATTCTCCGGCGAAGACCGTCACCCAGACGTTCGAGCGATCAACGCCGAGCAAGTCCATCAGTTCGACCGCGAACCCTATCGCCTCATGTTTGCCGTAGTCGCCGATGGACCAGTTGCCAAGCATGTTAAAGCTGCTGAGCGTGCGCCCGTTTGTTCCGATGGCGTCCACGTCGTCGGTGCGCAAACAGCGCTGGATCGCGGTCAGGCGTGGCGCGGGCGGAGGTGTTTGGCCGCGCAGCCACGGGAGCAACGGCTGCATCCCCGCGATCACAAACAGTGTGCTGTCAGACGCAGTCAGCGACGCGCCTGCGATCTCCAGGTGACCGCGCTCGCGGAAGTATGCCAGGTAGCGCCGGGTAATTTCCGGTGATGAGAGTCCTGGCTTGCTGTACATGGTCATGCGACTGCCTCCCTTCCTGGGATCAACCCAGGCGGTAAGAATGGGCAGAGTTCGTCATCCGACGGAAAAGCCGGACAAGTTGCCAACAGGAAAGGCGCAGTGTGCGAGGCTGAGGCGCTCGTTGCCAGATGTTGCTTATGCGGCCAGGGACAAAAAACACCCGCCGCGAGCGCCTTGCTCGGGGCGGGAGCGAAATATATTCGGATCCCGTGGTACCACCCTGCTTGAGAGCATCCCAGCCTGCGCACGCACGGCGCATAGCTGTAGCTCTCCACTCTTTCCGGGCACGGAGCGGATAGCTCGATGCCCTGCTCTCAGGTAACGGGGAGCTTCCGGCGGGTGCTACTGGCCACAGTGGGCGTTCGTCCCGCGTCGCGGCTGGGCGGCGATTGCGCCGCTGAGCCTGAGGGTGGCTTCTCCGCGCGCCAGCCTGCCGGGCTTGCACCTTCCCCGGCTCGCTGTCTCGCCGTAGCGCGGATACTCGTCCCTCACGACGAACTCTCTTCAATTGATACGAATCAGTCTACGTGGCGGAACAGGCCGCTGTCAAGCATCCGCCGGACATCAACCGCCAATGATATTTGGTGGCAGATAGACGGCGATGACGGCCAGCAGAAGCCAGAGCGCCACCAGCTGCACGCCTTCGAGCATCGTCGATTCACCATCGCGACTGAGCAGCATGAAGGCAAACGTGGCCGCGCCAAAGATGATGACGTTTAGTGGTGAAAAGACCAGCCCGAGCGGATGGCCAGTCATCCAGCCGACCAGAACCAGAATCGGCACCACCAGAAGGATCATCTGGATCGACGCGCCTGCTGTGATGGCCATCGTGATATCCATCTTCTTGCGGCGCGCCATGCCAACAGATCCGTAAAGCTCCACGACGCCTGCCAGCACGGGAATCAGAATCAGGCCCAGGAAGAACTCGTAGTCGCGCAGGCCAGTGTTGGTCTCGACCATCTCTTTGACGGAATCGGCGAAATGCTCTGACATGACGACTACGCCCGCGGCAGCCACACCAAGAATCAGCAGAGCGAGCAATCCGCGGGCAACCTTATGTTCGCCGAGAAACCGCTTTTCGCCCGACTCCTCCCTTGCCGCGCGCTTTTCCGCCGCCAGCTGGGCACGCGCCGAGAGTTTGTTTTCAGCGCTGGCGCGTTCTTCCTCAAACAGCGCCTGCGTGTCGGGAGCCACCAGCATCGCTGAGTCGTCAGCGGCTGCGTCCTCAGCAGCGGCATTTTTTCCGCGCTCGCCTGCCATGTTGTAGCCGGTGCGCGGTCTGAAGACGACGAAAACGAGATAGGCCACATAGCTCATCAGCAGCACAATGGCAATGCAGACCGCGAAAGGCACATGGCCGAAGACCAGCAGCTCTTCTCCAGCCGATTCGCCACCAGCGCTTGATCCGACGATGAACGAGGCCAGTGTCGGCAGTGAGAGTCCGGTGACGGCCAGGGCAAAGACCGTGGAGTATTCGCCAGCGGCCTCCGGGCTGAAACGCATCTTACCGTTTCGCCAGCAGCCGAGCAGGGTGGCGATGCCGAGGAAAAGCAGCGCGTTGCGTACGATCACGCCCGCCACCGAGCTGAGCACGATCTCGGAGCCACGCGAGCCTGCGAATGATGTCAGCACCGAGAGCGCCAGCGCCAGCTCCGCCACGTTGCTTGCGGTGGTATGGAGCAGGCCGCCGAGGAACTCGCCCAGCATTTCGGCCAGCTCTTCGACGGCGCTTTCGAGAAAGGCCGCCAGCGGAATCAGCGAGAGCGCGGCGCAGAGAAATATCACGCCGCCGACGACAAGAACGCGCTGCTGGTCTTCCAGTCCCGCCAGCACATCGTGGAGCAGGTGCTCCTCGATCCAAGCGCTGAAGATCACCAGCGGGATGAATAGCAGGAAAATGTTGATTTTGCGCTTCCAGACGGACCTCTCCAAAACCGGCTCCCCCCCGATATAGATACCCTCTTGGGCGCTGTACGCGCGCAGGCATTGTCCTGCTGGTTGCTCCGCTTGTCAATACGCTTTGCTACGTATTATGGATTGCTTCAGCCCTCGAGGTTGCGCATGCTCAACTGGACGCGCCCGCGCCCGATATCCACCGCGAGCACGCGCACCTGTACGACCTGCCCGACCTGTACGACGGTCAGCGGATCGCGGACAAAGCGGTCGGCCATCTCCGAGACGTGCACGAGGCCGTCCTGCTTGACGCCGATATCTACAAACGCGCCGAAGTCGACGACATTGCGCACAGTGCCTTGCAGCACCATCCCTTCCTTCAAATCTTCCAACTTCAGCACATCCTGGCGCAGAATGGGTTTCGGCAGGCTATCGCGCGGATCGATCCCCGGTTTTTCGAGGTTTTCCAGGATATCGGTCAGCGTTGGGACGCCGACGTTGACCTCGCTTGCCAGCGCCGCGATGGCTGCCTGCGCGCCCGCACCCCGCGAGTTCATGCCGATGAGCATCCGCCAGGAACGCACCCGGTCGGTGGCGCGTTCATCAGACGACCCTGGTAGCGTCTTCAGCACCGAGCGCGTGGCGTCGTAGCTTTCGGGGTGAATAAAGGTGTTATCGAGCGGCTCCTTGCCTCCAGGCACCTTCAGGAATCCTGCCGCCTGTACGAAGGTGGCGGGGCCGAGTCCAGAGACCTTGAGCAACTGCTGGCGACTGGTGAATGAGCCGTGTTCTGCCCGCCAGGCGACGATGTTGTCGGCAATTCGCGTGGTGACGCCAGAGACATGGCGCAGTAGCTGCGATGAGGCGGAGTTGAGATCCACACCCGCGAAGTTCACACAGGAGTCCACGATGCGGTCCAGGGCGGTTGCCAGCGCGCGCTGATCCACATCATGCTGATACAGGCCAACACCAATCGCCTTGGGATCGATCTTCACCAGTTCGGCCAGTGGGTCTTGTAGCCGCCGCGCAATCGAGATGGTGCCGCGCTCAGTAGCGTCTTTGCCGGGAAACTCCTGCCGTGCCACCTCAGACGCGGAATAGACCGACGCTCCCGCCTCGTTGACCATGACATAGCCCAGCGAGCCAGTGGGCTGCCCCAGCTTCTCCAGTTCGGCGATCACCTCGGCGGCGAGCTGCTCGGTCTCGCGTGAGGCGGTGCCGTTGCCGATGGCAATAACGCCGATGCGATGGGTGGCGATCAGCGCCTTGAGGGTTGCCTTCGCCTCGGTCCAGCGCTCCTGTGGCGCGTGGGGATAGATGGTGGTGGAGTCGATGGGCTTGCCGGTTTCATCCACCACGGCCACCTTGCACCCAGTGCGGAAGCCAGGGTCGAGGCCGAGGACACGCTCGCCCCGGAGCGGCGGCTGCAAGAGCAGATTGCGCAGATTGGTCGCGAAGACGCCGATGGCATGCTCTTCGGCCTGGCGCGTTAGCTCGGCGCGAACCTCACGTTCGAGCGCGGGCGCAAGCAATCGGCGGTAGCCATCGCTGGTGGCGGTTTCCAGCTCCTCGGCGAAGGGCGAGCGTCGGTCGGGCGGGTAGTGGTTGTGAATCAGCGGCTCGGCGCGCTCAAACGGCACATCCACCGAGACGCGCAGCACGTCTTCACGCTCGGCGCGATTCAACGCGAGAATCCGGTGCGGGACGAGGCGCGGAACCGGCTCGCGGAACTCATAGTACATGCGATAGACGCCGCGTGGGTCCTTCTCCGCCGCTTTTTCAGCATCCACGGTGAGCTTCGCCCCCAGCGCGCCTTCTTTGAAGTACTGTGTTCGCACCTCGCCGCGCACCGCCGCATCCTCCATGATCGTCTCGGCGCAGATGTCGCGTGCCCCGGCCAGTGCCGCCGCCACGTCTTCCACTCCTTTTTCGGCATCCACGAACGGCTCTGCCGCAGCGATGCGCGCCTGCTCCGGTGGGCCGGGAATGCGCTCCTGGCGCAGAATCAGGTCGGCAAGCGGCTGCAATCCTCGCTCGCGTGCCATGCTGGCGCGTGTCTTTCGCTTCTGGCGGTACGGTAAATAGAGGTCTTCCACGGCTTGCAGCGTCGTGGCCGCGATGATCGCGTCGGCCAGCTCGCGGGTGAGCTTCCCCTGCTCGGCGATGAGGCGCAGCACGTCGTGTTTGCGCGCATGGAGCGTGCGCAACGCATCGGCGCGGTCGCCGATGGCCTGAATCTGCACCTCGTCGAGGTTGCTCGTCGCCTCCTTGCGATAGCGCGCGATGAATGGGATGGTGTTGCCGTCGTCGAGCAGGGTGAGGGTGGCGAGCGCCTGCGACGGTTTTAGCTTCAGCTCAACCGCGACGACTCGCGCCACCTCGGCAGGCTCTAGTGTCTCGGGAAACTGGAGATCGTCTAGCGAGAGAAAATCGCCGGAAGCGGCGGTCGTGTCAGACACGGAGTACGCTCCTCTATTGTGTATCGTGATGACAACTCATGTGCGGATTGGCGAACATACCATACAGCAAGCCCATCCGGTCAGACGGATGCTGCCGGGCGGCGCAACGGCCAGTATATCCTAAAGAGGGTCCCGTTGGCTTGCAAACAGCGCCCGAATGGGCCATACTGGGGCGCGGAAGTCCAATTTTTCCGGGATCAGTCAATGCGAGGCCAGCTATGCCCGACACAGACAAAACATCTGATGACTCGGTGGAGCAGCCCAGCCTGTTTTTCCCCGACGCCGCTACGCCAGTGGCTGGGCCGAAGCAGGAGTCAGTGGTGATTGTTCCCACGCTCACCGTGACGTCAGTGTTAGGCGCATGCGCCTTGCCTTATCAGGAGTATCTGCGCCGGACCGATCACTCGGCCTACACGATCACCTGCTTTCTCTCGGATTTGCGCCTGCTGACCGAGTTTCTCGGGCGCGAGACGCCGCTACGCTCGATTACGCAGGATTCACTGGCGGGCTGGCTTGGCCACCTGCGCTGGGATCGCGCCACTGAGCCAGCGCCAAAGACGATGGCGCGGCGCGCTACCTTCCTGAAGAATTTCTTCGGCTGGCTGGCGAAGGAGCAGGTGCTCGCGGACGACCCATCGCAGCGTATCGTGCTGACGCGGCCGGCGCCCCCACTTCCAGAATTGCTCTTCGAGGATGAGATTGCCCGGCTGGAGCAGGCTGCGGAGGCCGACCCGCGCTGCCAGTTGCTGGTGATGACGTTGCTGGCGACAGGTCTGAAAAAAGAGGAATTGATGGCGGTGGCGCTCCGTCATGTGGACCTTTCGGACCCTGAGCAACCCGCGCTCGAAGTGCATTTCCCCGGCCAGGCGAAGCGGCGGCGCGAGCGGCGTATGGCGCTGCCAGCGGAATGGACGGATGTCTTCCAGCGCTATGTGGAGCGCTACCAGCCACGCGAACGCCTCTTCGAGTGTACGGATCGTAATCTGAATTATGTGCTTGCCGCCGCCGTCAAGCGCGCCGACCTCGAGAAGCGCGTAACGTTGCAGCTGCTGCGCGACATCTTCGCGGTGCGCCAGTTGCGCGGGGGCGTCTCGATGGATGACCTGCGCGAAAAGCTTGGCTTATCGGAAGAAGCCTGGTATGAGATTGCCGAGAAGTATCGCAAGCTTGCGTTCCCGGCCTAGGAGGATTAGCAGATGCCACTCTCGCCATCCCCGTTGCTCCCCGGCACGTCGCCGCTCCCAGCGCCGGGACGCCGCCCCCCAGGACGACGGGCGCTGAGCATGGGTGCTTTGGTGGCTATCCCGCTCCTGGTCGTGTTTCTGGCAGGCGGACAGTTTGTTCTTCCCCACATCCTGTTTCTAGCGCCAGGGATGTTGGCACAGACGGGCAACTCACCGAACGGGCAGTTGAGCAATAGCGCGCCCTTTCAGGGTTTTACCATGATGTGGACGCGCCGCAATACAGGGGGTGGCTTCGATACCGAGGCTTCGCTGGACAATATGACGTTCGAGGCGAAGACGTTCCACATGAACACGGTCATTATCCCGGTGGTGGCTGATATGCCGACGCGCAGTGCGAGCACAATCGCGTGGCATCCGACTGACAAGGGCGATAAAGATACCTTTGACGACAGCATATACATCCGCGCGATCAACGATGCGAAGAAGGCGGGTCTGGTACCGATTCTGGAACTCCAGGTCCGCCAGCAGGATCAGTTGAGTACGACTACAGGCGGTGTCAACGAGACGAGCCAGCTCGTTGGGGTAGCGTGGTCGAACCTGACCTCGAACTTCAACATTTATGGTGAGAAAGATCCGATTGGTGTGCTGGAGCACAAGTGGTTTGATAACTATACACAGTTCGCGGTGCATTTTGCGCAAATCTCTGAACAGAACCATCTGCCCTATTTCATCATTGGCGACCAACTGACCAACACTGCGGAGGACACGGCGCGAACGACCGCCAAGGCTGACCCCAACGGTATTGATCGCGGCGTGCCGGGTGAGTCGTTTCCCAATTGCACGGGTCGGCGCGACTGTGGCTGGCGGCATGTGATCCATGCGCTGCGTTCGCCCACCTATGCGACCTTCATTGGCCACACGTCACAGACGAAGGGCGGCGGATACACTGGCAAGTTGATCTATGCCGCATCGTGGGGCGGAGCCTCTGAAGGCGCCACGAGCAGCGAGTTTGACCATATCACCTGGTGGGACGCGGTGGATTACATCGGCGTTGATGCCTACTTCCCGCTGACGCAGAATGCCGATGTCGGTGTGACTGACCTGGTGAATGCATGGAATGGTAAAGGGCTGGATCTTCAGGGCAATGGCGATATCTACAGCAAGTTGGAAAAACTCGCCTCAACGTTCAGTCGTCCGATTCTCTTCACCGGTGCAGGCTACGTCAGCGCGGCAGGCGCGAATGGCGACCCGCTGGGCGCGTCATCGGATAGTCCCGATCAGAACGAACAACTCAACGACATGCAGGCGCTATTCCAGGTCTTTTCCGCCGCGCCTTTCTGGCAGGGCGCTATCTGGTACGCCGACCAGCCACTCACCGCGCGGAGCGCTCGTAGCGACTGGGCGTCAAGCAGCTACTGGGGCGGCGATACGTTGAAGGATAGCAAGCTGGCTGGCCAGTGGCTGGCGCAATACTATACGGCGAGTCCACTCCACCCATAGCAGCGTGAGCAACGTCGGGTGGCGTTAGCTCTGCGCGCCGAACCGGCGAGTAGCCTCACGGCGCCAGGCGTCGGACAGCGCTTTGATCTCTATCGGCAGACCAGCGACCATCAGCACTACCGTATCGGCCTGCGCGGCCAGGCGCGCGTTGACGCGCCCGAGGCAGTCGCGATAGACGCGCCCCAATGGATAGGGCGGGACGATCCCCATGCCCACCTCATTGGAAATGAGGATGAGTGTGGACGAGTGCGCTCGCCAGGTATCCAACAGGTCGTCGATGGCGCTGTCCACCAGGGCCAGCGCCGCCTCGCTCGCGAAGCCCGTCTCGTCGAGCTCATCGTGGTCGTCCACATTGGCGAGCAGCAGATTGGCGACGAGCAGCGTCACGCAGTCGAGGAGCGCCACGGGCGCGGTATTGGTATGCAGGGCGCTCGCGGGATTGTGTGGCTCCTCCACGGTGAGCCAGTGTGGTGGGCGGCTTGCCTGATGGCGCGCGATTCGCTGGCGCATCTCGTCGTCAGCGGCGGTTGCGGTGGCGATATACAGCACAGGCGCCTCCCCGGCCAGTTGTGCTGCCAGCGTCTCACCATAGGCGCTCTTGCCACTACGCGCGCCGCCGAGTAGCAGTATCAACCGTGGCGTGGCCTGGGTTGTCATGGGTTCATCCACTCTCATTGCCATTCGACGTCAGCGCCCGCGCAATCCCCGCATGGAGTGTCGCGGCGTCAGTCTCGCCTGTCCAGATCGCGCGCACGATGCCACGTCCGTCGATCAGCACCAGCGAGGGGTAGTAGGCGATCCCATAGCGCGCGGCAACCTGGCCATCGGTGTCCAGCAGCACCGGATCGGTGATAGCGAGGCGCTGCATCATCAGGTTGGGGAGATTTGGCAGCTCAGATGGCGAGTCAATATAGACGGTGTGTAGCGCTGGGAATCCAGCGGTGACGGCGTGAGTGGACTGCATTTGCAGCAGGCAATGCGTGCAGAGTGTGTAGAAAAAGACCAGTAGTGTCGGTTTGCCTGTGGCAGGCGCGAAGGTAGCGGGCGCTGGCAACTGGACGCCGGCCCGCTCGGCGGGCAGCGCAAACGCTATTGCAGGCCGATTGATATGGTGCTGTGTCGCCGTCGCTGAAGGCGCGGTGGCGCGGAAGGCGACCACTAGCACGATGGCCAGCAATGCCGATGCCAGCATCCCACCGCGAAGCGTCTGTGAAACGGTAGGTGGTGATTTCCGCATGTGCGCCGTAAATGAGTCGATCATACTGTCCTGTGATTCGAGTCTCGCCGCGAGTGAATGTCCCTGTCCTGGTAGAGAGCACAGGCCGGACGGCTTTCTTACAGGCTATACGCCGGACATGATTTTACCACGTTGTGGCGGCGCGCCGAGTGGCAGTAGCACCGTTGCTGACGTGGCCCAATGGTTCCAGCACGATAGTATGATAGCGGCGCCTGTGCTATACTTGGCTCTCGAAGCAGCCGCATGGTGAGTTTCGGGCGAATTCTGGCGGAGTGGTGTGGCCGAGAGGAGCAGACGCGATGCGGGGTCGCAGTGAGCGGTATCAGCAATGGGATGACGATCAGGGTTACGCTGACAATGGCGAATCCTACGGATACGGCGAGCAGGGCTACGCGAATGCCGACTATGACCAGAATGGCCAGTACGGCGACTATGACCAGTATGATGATAATGACATGTATGCACAGGATGATGGACGCGGCCTCGTGCTCCAGCGGGAACAATCGCTGGTTGGCGTATCCAGCACGGTGACATCGCATGGCGTGCCACTGCTCTCCTATACCCGCACGATGAACCGCTTTTACACCAGCCGCAAGCAGAAACTGAGTCTCTATCGCTTCAAGTGCGAGGTCTGTGGCGAGCGGATTCGTGGGTGGGCATGGCAGACGCCGAATGGCAACCGCACCCATGACGGCTGCTATGAGCGCCTCGCCTGGATGTGGACAAATCTCTATGCCCAGCAGCAGCGCCTTGCCAATGAGGGTCGCCTCGACTAACGCTTCCTGCCAGAAGTTCGCGTTTTCTGACTCCCTGTCCGCGCAGGCCAACAGCACATCCCTACTCCACGCGCCGGGCGCGTGATACACTGGGTGGTACACTGTGGCCAAATGCCCTGATTGCAAGCGCGGGCACGGGGTCTCTTTGTGCGTCTGGGCGAATCCAATTCTGTACGAGATGTTAAGAGACGAGGCACGAGGAATACATGTTCAATAAGGTGCTGATCGCCAATCGAGGCGAGATTGCATTGCGGGTGATACGCGCCTGTCGCGAATTAGGCGTGAGCACGGTCATCGCCTATTCCGAGGCGGACAAGGATTCCCTGCCTGTTCGCCTTGCCGATGAGCGCATCTGTATCGGCCCTGGCCCCAGCAGCAAAAGCTATCTTCACATCCCCAACCTCATTAGCGCGGCCATGCTCACTGGCTCCGAAGCGATCCACCCCGGCTATGGCTTCCTCTCTGAAAATCCCAGTTTTGCCGAGATCTGCGCGGATTGCGGCATCGTCTTTATCGGGCCGCCACCCGCCGCAATGGTGCAGATGGGCGACAAAGTTCAGGCGCGCGACGCGATGATGCGCGGCGGGCTACCGATGCTGCCGGGTACTGATGTACTGCGTTCGGTGGGTGAGGGCGTGGCGGCTGCCTCGCGGATTGGTTTCCCGCTTATGCTGAAGGCGGCGGCGGGCGGCGGCGGGCGTGGCATCCGGCTGGTGCGGCGTCTTGAGGAGTTCGACCACGTCTTTACCACGGCGCAGAGTGAGGTACGCGAGGCCTTTCATGATGACGGTCTCTACCTCGAAAAGTATCTGGGACAGGCAAAGCACGTTGAGGTGCAGGTGCTCTGTGACAACTACGGCAATGGGGTGTATCTGGGCGAGCGCAACTGTTCGGTGCAGCGGCGCCATCAGAAGTTAATCGAGGAATCGCCTAGCCCCGGCTTGCCAGAGGCGCTCCGGCGCGAGATGGGCCAGCGAGCCATCGCGGCGGCGCTGGCTATTGGCTATCGCGGGGTCGGCACGCTCGAGTTCCTGGTCGACGAAAGCAACAACTACTATTTTATGGAGATGAACACGCGTCTCCAGGTGGAGCATCCTGTCACGGAGTGGGTGACGAGCATCGATCTCGTGCAGGCCCAGCTGCGCGTCGCCGCGGGTGAGCCGCTCTGGTTCGGCCAGAAAGACGTGGTCTTGCGCGGACACTCCATTGAGTTCCGTATCACCGCCGAAGACCCGTCGTATGACTTCCGCCCGCAGACTGGTACCATCGAGAAATACCTGCCGCCGAGTGGTCCAGGCACGCGCGTCGATTCGCACCTGTTTGTCGGCTACGATGTGCCGCCACATTACGACTCGTTGCTGGCGAAGCTGATTGTTTGGGCGCCGTCGCGTCTGGAGGCCATCGCACGCGGCAAACGCGCACTGGGCGAATTCGAGATCGAAGGGGTTCCGACGACGATACCCTTCCATCTCAAACTTCTGGAGCATGACACGTTCGTGCGTGGAGTGGCGTATACAAACTTCCTGGCGGATCATGGCGAGGAATTCGGCATCAAGGGCTGAAACTGCCTGAAGCACGCTGGGAAGGGGAAATCCTCCGGACGCTTGAAGCAATTTGATACAATAGCGTATGCCACAGCGTGCCACAGGCGCGATGGCCAGACAATCAAAACAACTTGCCTGCTCTGTCTCTGGGTAGAGCGCGAACAGACTTGCTGAGAGGTGGCAATCTTATGACCAGGCGCGTCGTAGTGACCGGCATCGGGCTGGTTTCGCCCGTTGGCAACGATACCCCATCTACCTGGAAATCGCTCTGCGAGGGCGTCTCTGGCGGAGGCATGATTACCGCCTTCGACGCCAGCGACCAGGAAACGCGTATCGCCTGCGAATTGAAGGGGTTTGATCCATCGCCGTACATGGATCGCAAGGAGATTCGGCGTAACGACCGCTTTGTGCATTATGCGATGGCCGCGAGTGCGCAGGCGCTGGCTGACGCCGAGTTCACAGTCAATGACGAGAACGCTGAAGATGTCGGCGTTATCATTGGTTCTGGCATCGGTGGCCTTGCGACATGCCACGACCAGTTCAAGGTGCTCTTTGACCGCGGACCCGACCGGGTCAGCCCGTTCTTCATCACGATGTTCATCACCGACATCGCGGCAGGGTATATCTCAATGCAGACTGGCGCGAAGGGGCCAAACTTCGCCACGGTCTCGGCCTGCGCCACCAGCGCAAATGCGATTGGTGAGGCGGCGGAGATTATCCGGCGCGGTGATGCGGTCGCAATGATCGCGGGCGGCAGTGAATGTGGCATTACCCCGATGGGTATCGCGTCGTTCGCGAGCATGCATGCCCTCTCGCGGAGCAATGACGACCCGGTGCATGCCAGTCGCCCGTTCGACGCAACGCGCAATGGCTTTGTTATGGGCGAAGGGTCGGGCGTGCTGATCCTGGAAGACGAGGAGTACGCCCGCAAGCGTGGCGCGCGCATCTATGCGGAGATCGTCAGCTATGCCAGTACCGCCGACGCACACCATATCACCGAGCCAGCTCCTGGCGGCGAGGGCCTGGTGCGTGCCATTCGCAAGGCGCTGAAGAAGGGCGGTATCGCTCCCGATCAGGTGGACTACGTCAACGCGCACGGCACGGCGACAGTCTATAACGACCGCAACGAGACACAGGCGATCAAGACGGTCTTCGGTGATCACGCGCGCAAGTTGGAGATCAGCTCGACGAAGTCCATGATCGGTCACACGCTCGGCGCTGCTGGCGGTATCGAGGCGGCGGTGACAGCGCTCTCGCTACATACTGGCATAATCACGCCGACAATCAACCTTGAGCATCCCGACCCGGAATGCGACCTGGACTATGTGCCTAATGAGGCGCGAACAACCCATCCGCAGATTGCCATCTCCAACTCGATGGGCTTTGGCGGACATAATGCGGTACTGGTCATGCGTCGCTACTAGGGTGAAAAGACCTCTCCCCCTACCCCTCCCCGGCGCGGGGAGGGGTCGCAGGTCGGGAGTAGAGACTAAAGAATAATAGGTACGTTCGGCTATGCTGGTGAAATAGAGGAGGCGACCTACGGAACGTCAATCGCTTGTCAGCCGGGTAAAGGCGCTGGCCGAGGCGCTCGAAGGCACCGACGTCAGTGAGCTAGACCTCACCGAGGACGGCGTGCGCATTGCGCTACGGCGTCGCCTTGATGCGCCTGTCTTTATTCCGACAGCGCAGGTTGTCACTACCACGCGCGCGCCGCGCCCACAGCGGGCCGAACCAGCCGCGTCCGCAACGGCGCCCAACCCGGCCGACGCGGGCGTCGCGGTCATCGCGCCACTCACCGGAGTGTTTTACACCGCGTCGTCACCCAGCGCCGAGCCGTTTGCCGAAGTCGGTAAGATGGTGCAGGCGGGGCAGATCGTGTGCATCGTCGAGGCGATGAAGGTCTTCAACGAGATCAAAAGCGAGGTGTCGGGCATCATCGCCTCGATTCCGGCGCAAAATGGCCAGTTAGTCCAGAAGGGCGACGCGCTCGTGCGGGTCAAGCCGCTCTAATACCCGGAATGTTGCCCTCATGACGACTCCAATCGAACGCATGCTCTCCGCGCCAACGTCACACGATGCCTCGGCAACGGCATGGCTTTGGCGCTTTTGGGATGCGTTGCGCACACCGGAGGGGCAGCGTCGCCTCGCATGGGCGCTGGTGCTGCTGCTCGTCGTCGTGGATAGCATTCTGGTCTGCCAGCACAGCATTGCCCGTTACCAGACTTACCACGCCGACGCATTCGACCTCGGCAACATGAACCAGGCCGTCTGGAACACGCTTCACGGCAATTTCTTCCGCTTCACGAATCGCGGACTGGACTGGTTCGGCCCGCCGACGCGCCTGGGCATCCACGTCGAGCCGATCCTCGTGCTCATCGCGCCGTTCTATCTGATTCACGATGGGCCTGAGACGCTGATCGTGATCCAGAATGTGGCGATGGCGCTCGGCGCGATCCCGCTTTTCCTGCTCAGTTTGCGCCGTCTGCCGGGGCTGCCGCTGCTAGGTGTCGCCTTCGCCGCGTCGTATCTGCTCGCACCGGAATTTCTTGGCGCGGCGCTCTGGGATTTTCACAGCGTGGCGCTGGCGACACCGCTGCTCATTCTCGCCATCTGGGCGCTCGACGCCGGGCGATATCGTACCTTCGCGGTGGCGGCGATTCTGGCCGCGCTCACCAAAGAGGACGTGGCGCTCTCGCTGGCGTTGCTGGGGATACTCATCATCTTCTGGCGCAGACGGCCGGGTTTTGGTCTGGCCGTGACACTGCTCTCGATTGCGTATGCCGCATTGTGCTTTGGCGTCATCCTGCCCCACTTCAACGGCGGGATATCTGGCGGCAACAACTTCTGGTATCGCTATAGCTGGCTTGGAGGCTCGGCGGGGGCGGCGCTGAAGAATATCCTCAGGAATCCATTCCTCCCGTTGACCATCCTCGATGCCGACCGTTTCGGCTATTTGGCGATGTTGCTGCGTACCGGCGGTGGGTTGGGCATCTTCATGCCCGCGCTCTGGCTCTGCGCGTTGCCGGAGCTGGCGGTCAATATTCTCAGCGCGCATGTCGAGCAGTATAGTGGCTTCTTTCAGTACAACGCCGTGATTCTGGCGTATGTTATGCCCGCCGCGATCTATGGCGTCGCGGCATTGCTGGCGGCGCGCCAACGGGTCGAGCGTGGCGAATCGACCCCCCGGCCTGAACGCTCAGCCGAGAAGACACTACGGGCGCGTATGACCTCGCTGGCGCGGTTATTTGTCTGGGGCTGGCGCAGGCTGCTGGAACATATCCCTGTCCAGTCGCGCTGGATTCCGGCGCTGGTGATCCTGTGGCTGCTGGTGACGGGCTGGTGGAACCTGACCACAACGGCGGGCGGCATGATCGGGTCATTCTGGCACGCTGGCGATACGCCCATTCCCCATCAGAACGAGGTCAACGCGCTGCTGGATCGCGTGCCGCAGTCGGCCACGGTCGCGGCCACCGACTCGCTCAATCCACGTTTGAGCAGTCGCTACACCATCTATTTGATGCCCGACCCACAGTCATACCTGGCAGACTATGTTGCCGTGGATATTCCCGACGCCATTTCGGTCTCGCGAGCGGACGACGAGCACATGCTGGCAATCATGATGCAGTCAGATCATTACAAGGTTGTTGGGCGCGCGGGCGACGTCACGC
Source organism: uncultured Chloroflexia bacterium (assembly GCA_963718915.1). GTDB lineage: Bacteria > Chloroflexota > Ktedonobacteria > Ktedonobacterales > JADMIN01 > DAHUXT01. Next base: position 415,034 of record CAVRAI010000004.1, read on the forward strand.
TGCTACGGCGCGTGGGGACGCCGGTCGCTCCCACCGGATGAATGTGTGTAACCCCGTCCCAAACAATGGGTGGGTTGGAGAGTGCGCTATGCCGGGATTGAGCGAGGGTTTACGGCGACTGCTGGATGCCATTTATCCTCCGCGTTGTGTCGTCTGTCAGCGCGTGGGCGCGCCAGTCTGTGCGAGTTGTATCGGCAGCATGCAGCCGCCCGCTGCGCCAATCTGTGCGCGCTGTGGCCAGACGATTCGCGTGACGCCCAATTCCGCCTCCAGCCTCTGCCCGGATTGCGCCAATGGCCGTGGCCCGAAGCATCTCGACGGAGTCCGAGTGACCACCACCTATGCGGGCGCTGTTCGCCCCGCGATATTGGCGCTCAAGTTTCGCGGTCAGCGGCGAGTGGCCGAATGTCTCGCGCCGCTCATGGGAGCGCCATTTCAATCCGACATCCACACAGCGGACATAGTCATCCCGGTCCCGTTGCATGCCAGTCGACGGCGCGAGCGAGGCTACAATCAGGCGGAACTGCTGGCGCGCGCATTCGCGGCGTTGCAAGGGTTGCCTGTCCGTACTGATGTGCTGGCGCGCGCGCGCGCGACCGAGGCGCAGACGCATCTCTCGCAGGCGGAGCGTCGGCGCAATGTGGCTGGCGCTTTCGCCCTCTCCAACCCCACTGCCGTAAAGGTTATCGCCGGGCAGCGGATTGTGCTGGTGGATGATGTCACCACGACCGGGAGTACGCTCGACGCCGCTGCCGAGCCACTACGCGCCGCAGGGGCCGCGTCGCTCTGGGGGCTGGCCTTCGCGCGACCTATTGCGGGCGGATCAGACGCAGGCGACGCGCCCTGAGATGGACTGGCGGGAGCGGAAATTGCGTGCATATCCTGTAGAGCAACCAAAGCAGGTCTGTGCATCTACCTGAGCGTCGCCGGGCCTGGCTGCTGGCGAGAGGAGCAGGCAATGGCGCTGGCGGAGGAGCAGGTCGAACAACTGGTGCTCTTGCTGATAGTCTCGCTGATCGTGGCGCTGATTGCCCGGCAGTTCCGCTTTCCCTACACGCTCGCGCTGGTGCTGGTGGGCCTGGCGCTCGGTCGGATTCCCATAGTCTCCGGCGTTCACCTCAATCCCGAGGTGGTCCTCTTTATCTTCATCCCCGTGCTGCTCTTTGAAGGCTCATGGAATGTCAGCGTCATGGTGCTGCTGAAGAACTGGTTGCCGGTGCTGTTGCTGGCGGCGCCTGGTTTGCTCATCGCGCTGACGGTGGCCGCGTCTGCCCTCCACTTCGGCGCTGGCCTCACCTGGCTTGAAGCGCTGCTGCTCGGCGCGATCATCTCGCCCACCGATCCGGTGGCTGTCGTGAGCCTCTTCCGGCAGTTGCGCATAGGCGAGCGGCTGCGGACCATCATCGAGGGCGAGAGCCTGTTCAACGATGGCGTCGGCGCCGCCGTCTATACGATTGTCCTTGGCCTGTTGCTGATAGAGGAGGGCAGATCGGCGCAGTCTATCGCTGGGTGGCAGGTAGGCGTGGAGACGGCGTGGCTCATCATTGGGGGTCCTGTGATTGGCCTGGTCTTTGGCTTTCTCATCTCACGGCTGCTCAGACATTTTGACGATCACCTGATCGAGATGACCATCACCTTTAGCGCCGCGTATGGTGTCTATTTGGTGGGCGATCTGCTCCACACGTCGGGCCTGCTGGCGGTCGTGATGGCTGGTCTCACGCTTGGCGGTTATGGGCGTCAGCGCAGTATGTCTGAACGCACCCGTGATGTGGTGGATGATGTATGGGAGTTCATCAGCTATATTGCCAACTCGCTGCTCTTTCTGTTGCTGGGCATTCAAATTAGCAACTCGCATATCGGCGCGGTCTTCGGGCCGTTGCTCTGGGCAATTGCCGGTGTTATCGTCGGGCGCGCGCTGATGATTTTTCTGATGCTTACGCTTCAGGACGGTATCGCCCACTGGTACGCGCATCGTCGGCGGAGCGCGCATAAGAGCCTGCGCAGTTCGATCATGCCTGTGCCACGCAGCTGGCGACCGATCATTTTGCTCTCAGGGCTGCGAGGCGCGCTCTCGCTGGCGCTGGTGCTCAGCCTGCCGCAAGGGATGCCCAACAGCAGTCTGTTTGAGTTCGTCACCTATGGTGTCGTGCTGATAACGCTGCTTGGACAGGGCATCGCCATGCGGGCGATTCTGCCACGGTGGTCGCGCCAGCACGAGCCGGTTGATACGGCGTCGGCTACCACGCATTCCCAGACGTGACTCGCTGACATCGGCGGCGAATGTCTGCTATGGTATCGTACAATCATGACGAGAAAGCCCCGGCGTATTCTTTCGCCGGCAGAAAGGATAGTCTGGGTGAACACATCAGAGTCGACCAGCACGACGGGTAGCGAACTGGTCCCGAACTACTTCATGCATGTCTTTCCGAACGGTCTACGCATGGTGGGGCAGCGGATGCCCAGCCTGGCGTCTGTCACATTCGGAATACAGCTCGATGCGGGCATACGCGATGAGTCGGAAGACCAGCTTGGCCTGACCTACCTGCTCTCCGAGATGATGTTTCAGGGGACGGAGCATCGGTCGGTGCGCCAGCTCACGGAGGAGTTCGAGGCGCTTGGCGCGCGCAAAGGCGGCGAGTCAGCCATCGAATTCGCGCGCTACTCGGCGCAGATTGTCGGTAATCGGCTCGATATCGCCCTGGATCTATTTGCCGATGTGCTGCTCCACCCTGCCCTGCCCGAAGAAGAACTGAGCCAGATGCGCGCGGTGCAGTTGCAGGAGATTCGCCGTCGCGACGATGAGCCGATGCGCCGTATCTTCGATCTGGCGCGCGAACGCTACTACACGAACTCTCCCCTCGCGCGGCGTGCCCTCGGCACGCAGGCGACCGTCGAGGCGATCACCCGCGATGACCTGCGTACATTCTGGCAGGCGCGCTATCATCCAGCCGGAACAGTGTTATCGATAGCGGGCGACTTCGACTGGGATGCCGCAGTCGCGCGCGTCGGCGAATTGTTTGGCGGCTGGAGCGGCGAATCGCCCGCTTCGGCGACTGCCCTGCCACACCCAGAATCATCCGTCTTTGTCGAGCCGCAGGAGGGCAACCAGCAGCATATCGCAATGGTCTTTCCCTTCCCGGCCTATGGCGATCCCGACTATTACGCTGCCTCGGTTGTCACCGAGATTTTCGGCGGCGGCATGACCTCACGGCTCTTCCGCGAGGTGCGCGAGAAACGCGGGCTGGTCTATTCAGTCGCGGCGATGTTCGCCCCTAATGGCGCATCTGGCGCGGGCTTTCTCTACGCTGGCACGACGCCGGAGAAGGCGCCGGAGACTGTCAGGGTGATGCTGGATGAGTTGAAGTTGCTGCGTGACAAGGGGGTAACCGACGACGAACTGGAACGCGCCAGGGTGCAGCTCAAGAGCGAGCTGGTGATGCGCGGAGAAAGTTCGGCGGCGCGGATGGGTTCGCTGCTGCGGTCGTGGTGGTTTGAGGGGAAGCTGACGACGATTCAAGAGTTGAAGGAAGCGGTAGATGGCGTCAGCCGCGAGCAGATCATGCGCCTACTCGAACGCTTCCCGCTGACGGATCCGCTGGTGCGGGTGGCCATTGGCCCGCGCCCGGCGGAGGATCTCTTCCCCGACGCTTGATGTGAGTCGATACGAGTCATACCAATTCCGGCTGGGTTGTTGTATGTGGGGAGCGTGCCGGAAGCCCAAAGGCCCCGGCGAATGGGGATGAAAATTCGCCGGGGCGTTCACGCTACGGCCTGCCTCCGTATGACAACAGTCCAACCGGATGTAGTATCAGCCAGTTCGAGTGAGATATGGGCGCCCATGATTCGTCACGAGCGCCCATGTCTATTTGTGTGTATCGGCCGTCCAAACGGCGTGACGGCTGACCCTACCTCGAGGTCGCACGTTTCGGCGTCTGTGGCGCGGGATGGCTATGGCGTCGATCCAGCGGGTTCTTGCGCGCGGGGATCTGTGGCGTTTTGACGTTTGGCCGCGCGCTGGATGGATGCCTTCGCGCGGGGATCTGTGGCGCTGGCGCCAGCGGCAAAAGTGTTGGACGTGGTGGGCGCATTGGCGTTGCCGGGGCTGCCGACGTCGCCGGGGTTGAGCTATCTCGTAGCATCGGATGCCTCCTCAGGCAGTTCGCGTAATAACTGGTGAATTCGAGATTGAATCGGCACTACTCATATACACAGACCTATGCCCACCAATCTCGGTCGGTTGCTGCATAGTGAGCGACGCTCGGCGCTTACATGACGTAGCCGCTGGCATCGAAGATCACATGGGTCGCGGTTCCCGCGGGCATATCGACCTTGATGCTGATCTGGCCGCCAGTATTGAGACCAACCGTTACGCCGTTGGCGATGACTTGGCCGCTGGCGAAGTTGATCGAGCTGGTGGCCGGCAAGGGCGCGCCGCCCGGATAGAGGCGCAGGTCGCCACCTCCATTGGGCTGTACCACGGTGACGTTGCCCACCACGCCAGTCGCGCCTTTCGGCACGCTAATTCCACCGACATCCACACCGGTGACCTGAAGGACGTACACCGAGCCTGCGGAAAGCCTCCCGATCGATAAGCGCGTATCGAGCAGGCGAATGGGTGCGGACAGCAGATTGACCATACCACCCCTGCCAGCAGCGGCCGCGGCTACTTTGAGCCACGTGCCGGGCGAGCCACCCGCAACGCAGATGAATAGATTGCCACCCGCGTCGCGAATCTGCTCGCCAGCGGAGTATGCTCCATCGGTGGGCGCGCCAACGGAAAGCATAGGAATCGAGGCGAGACGGCCTGAGCCACCAGCATTCAGGGCGATACCTGTGCCGCTGTTCCCCTGGACAGCAACACCCGCGTCGGAAGAGCCCCACATGCCCCAGCAGGCGGCGCTCCCTTTTGCGACGCCGTAGACCCCTGTCCCGTTGGAGCCAGCGTTGCCTGCAACGCCGACAGCATTAGCGCCATCGCCTGCTATGCCACCGACACCCGCGGAGCCAGCAGTGTTGTAGTTACCCGCGTTGCCGTTGATCGCTAGACCGTTGTCGCCTATGGCAACATTGAATGCAGTTGGCTTCGTTTCACTGCCATCATACGTCAACGTAGTCACGTGTTCAGCCATGTTACTCGCGTTGCCCAACACTAAATTGGCGCCATCGGCGGCATGGGCTGTCGGCATCCTCAGCGCCGTGCCTCCGGCAGTGGCCAGGGCAGCGGCGGCGCCGACTCCGCCCCACTTGAGCAGCGTCCGTCGACTCGTCGGATGTACTGAGAAGTCGGATTGTTCGATAGTGGTGACTGGAGCGTGATCGTTGAGAGCGGCGGCTGAGGCTGCCTCAAGTGACGCAATCTCGGCCGCCAATTCCGCGCGAAACGCCTCGAAATCCTCTTGCTGACGCCGACGCAACGAACCTATCTCTTGCCGAAGTAACCCAAGATCGCAGTTGGCGGGTACATCGGTGGCTTTCTCTGTCAGAACGGGAACAATCGGCGCCGTTGACCACGACGCATTGTTATGAGCAGACATGCGATATCTCACCTTCTTGCCTGGTACTCTTCATAACCATCGACAATGTGGCGGCTACATGATATAGCCACTGGCATCGAAGAGGACATGTGTCACGGTACCTGCCGGCATATCGACCTTGATATTCATCTGCCCACTGTTATCGAGCCCGACGATCACGCCGTTGGCAATGATCTGGCCGCTGGCGAAGTTGATCGAGCTGGTGCCAGGCAGGGGCGCGCTGGCCGGATAGAGGCGCAGGTCGCCGCCGCCAGTGGGTTGTACCACGGTGACGTTGCCCACCACGCCGATTGCGCCGTTTGGCACTTCGATGGAGCCAACCAGGACACCCGTGACCGGGAGTGTATGCACCGAGCCGGAGGCCCAGGGGGTATGGGAGGTGCGGGTATCGAGCAGGCGAATTGGGGCAGACAACAAACTCATGATCCCAGTGTTGCCAGCATCCACCGTGAGTACCTTGTGCCATGTGCCCGGCGAACCAGACAAAACGCAGATGTAGAGGTCGCCGTTGTTATCGCGAATCTGCTCGCCGATGAGGTAAGAGCCACTGGTAGGCGCGCCGACGAATCCGGACAGGTTCTGTAGCAGTCGCCCGGTCCCTATGGCGACGATATCAATACCTGTAACACTGAGGCCTACCACGCCGAAGCCCGAGTCAGTTGCTCCATACACTCCAACAGAAGAGCTGCCGGTTGCGCTTCCGGACACACCGACGGCATCCACTCCGGCAGAGCCAGCGACACCGATAGCAAAGGCGCCAGTGAGAGCTGTGCCGTATACACCATAGGCAGTGTTCCCCGACGTGGCGTTACCGGCGGCTCCTAAAATGCCTGTGCTATCATCATTGCCGATCGACACCTCGAAGGCGGTTGGCGTTGCTTCGCCGCCATTATAGGTGAGCTGAGTCAGATGTTCGGCGGTGTTGCTGGAACTGCCCAGCGTCAGTGTTCCGCCATCGGCGGCATGGGCCGTCTGCGTGGTGAGGGCTGCACCTCCGGTGGCGGCCAGGGCAGCGGCGGCGCCGACCCCGCCCCACTTGAGCAGCGTCCGCCGACTCGTCGTGCCAGTCGTGCCAGTCGTGCCAGTCGTGCCATTGGCTTGCGCGTGGGAAGGCTCGCTCGGCTCCTCAACAGTATCGTCTGGAGTATCATCTGGCGACACTGGCGCATGTGGAAGCGATTCCTGCGGGGAAGAGGTCACTATTGGCTGGGGTTGCGTCCCCGCCAGGGCTGTGCGTAGCATCACAATCTGTGCTGCCATCTCCTCGCGTAGCGCTGATAATTCCTGCTCGTGAGCGGCGCGCAACGCTGCCAACTCTTGCTGAAGCGCGATGGCCTCACTCTCGTACGATGCGGAAGACGCGGACTGGTTTGCAGGGGAATCGACCGGGGAAAGAGGTGATGGGGAAGAACCGTCTTGGCGCTGCGTTGTCATGCAACCTCCTGCTTTCAAGCTGTCTCTGCGGCTTACTGTCGCCAATCCAGGGCGTGCCGGAAATGAAGTGAAATGTCCTTACATAACACTTCATGCTGTGATATGTCAGCCATGCGCGTGGAGCATAGCATAGCTGAGCTATTGTGTATAGACGTGCGAGAAGTCTGGAAGTATCGCAACACGCCTGTTTGGCATATCTCTGATAGCCAGACGGATAGCGACTGATGCATAGAGCGGTACATAGCGTGTCGAGAATCACCCCGCCTCACTGCTGCGGGCATGCCGCGCGAGACGGCGGCGGTTTGTCTGGTTGTGATATACTGTGGTGTATCGATGCGCCATTACATAGCGCTATTTCAGAAGAACCACACACTATCCCATTGAGGAGTACCAGGAACCATGGCGAAGAAGGGCGAGCTTTCCAAGACGGCGCGCGCCTCGCTGGCGCAGCGCGATGACAAAGACTTTATGACCAGCCGTGTCTGTGAGAAGTGCGGCGAGCCAATTACGCTCAAGGATCTGCAGGCCGTGAAGGTTTTCGGTCAGGGCATGCAGTATTACCACAAGGATCACTTCAAGCTGGCTTAGGTCTTTGTACGTGTCTGGCTGCCGCCAGGCGGCGATGCCCCGGAGGGAGTCCTTCCGGGGCTTTTGCTTTGCCATGGATGGATGATGCACATCTAACAGACATCGGCGGCATCTCCCCAAAACATTGACGTTAACGTAAATCAAAGGGTACAATGATGGTATCATCCTCATCTTCATTTCAGGTTATTCTCAGTTTGTGAGGCGGTTTCGTGGTTCGTGTGAAACAACTCTTTCTTCCCCCGCGCTTACCGACATTGCGCGCTGATGCCGCGATCCCGGCACGCAACGGCGCGGCGAATGGCGGCATCTTCTCGGCCTTGCGCTATCGCAATTATCGGCTCTTCTGGTTTGGTCAACTGATATCCGTCACCGGCACGTTCATGCAGGGCACCGCGCAACAGTGGCTGGTCCTGACGCTCACGTCTGATCCCCTGGCGCTCGGCATTGTTGGCGCCCTTCAGTTCGGCCCATTGCTGGTGTTGGGGCCATTCGGCGGCGCAATCGCCGATCGCTGGCCGCGACGCAACGTGCTGATTGGCACACAGATTGCTTCGGGAATCCTTGCGCTCGTCCTCTGGGCGCTCACCGCGACGGGGGCCGTGCAATTATGGCAGGTCTTTGTCCTGGCGGCATTGCTCGGTCTGGTGAACGCCGTCGATATGCCGACGCGCCAGGCCTTCGTCAGCGAGATGGTGCCGCCTGACGGTCTGCTCAACGCTGTCTCGCTTAACTCGGCGCAATTCAACGCCTCGCGCATTGTGGGGCCGGGTCTCGCGGGCGGAATGATCGCTCTGCTAGGAGGGACGCCGCCGCTCTTTCTATTCAACGCGGTTAGCTACATCGCGGTGATTGGCGGTCTGCTCCTGATGCGCGTCGGGGATCTAGTGCCGATACCGCATGCCGAACCACAGCACGGCCTGGCGCGACTGCGAGTGATGGGCGACGGCATTCGCTTCGTGATGGAGCGTCCCAAACTGCGCGTCACTTTCCTGATGATCGCGGTCATCGGTACGATGGGTTTCAACTTCAACGTCTTGCTGCCGCTGGCTGCGACCGTGATGTTGCACTCGGACGCGGTGGTTTTCGGGCTGCTTAGTTCCGCTCTTGGCGCTGGCGCGCTCATCGGCGCGTTGATGCTGGCGCGGCGCAGCGGCGTGCCGACGAATCGGATGCTGGTGGGTATGGCCATTGCCTTTGGCCTGCTGGAGGCGACGATGGCGCTGACTCGCTCGGTGCCGCTCGCCATGATGCTGATCGCGGCGACTGGCTTCGCCATGAGCTCGTTCTCGGCCTCGGCGAATACGCGCGCGCAACTTTCCAGCCCGCCAGAAATGCGCGGGCGTGTGATGAGCGTCTACACGATGGTCTTCGTCGGCACGACGCCGATTGGCAATCTGATCGTCAGCAGTGTGGCAGGCACGGCGGGTGTCCCCGCGGCGTTTGTCATCGCTGGTCTGCCATGCCTGGCGGTGGCGTTGCTGGCCGCATGGCTCTGGCGGCGACAGGAATCCCATAAATCGGCGGACGCTGTGTTGCGCGAGCCTTCGCAGAGTGTAGAACTGGCGGATTAATCCACAGGTGACGGTGACATGCTGAACCATATGCGCCTTGTCTGGATACCCGCGGATGAGCCGGGCATCGAGGATGTGCAGATCACGCACGATCCGATAAGCGGCACTGGGTTCGCCAGCGCCGTTGTTCGCCTCTGGGAAGGGCAGCCGCTGAGAGTGGAATACACCTTGTTCTGTGATGCCCAGTGGCACGTCCGCACATTACAAGTGGTCAGCCCAAGCACAGCAGTAAGCCCGCGCATGATTAGACTTGAAGCTGATGGCGCAGGCAACTGGAAGGATAGGGATGGGCAGCCACTTGTCGCGCTGCAAGGCTGTATCGATGTGGATATCATGCTGACGCCGCTCACCAACACGCTGCCCATCCGGCGGCTCGCGCTGGCTCCAGGAGAATCGAGTGAGATCAGCGTTGTCTACATCGCGGCGCCGGACCTGAGCATCAGCCCCCTCCGGCAGCGTTATACTCGCCTGGACGATGGCCAGCGCTATCGCTACGAGAGCCTGGATAGCGGCTTCACAGCGGAACTGTTGGTCGATGAAGATGGCTTCGTCATAGACTACCCCGGCATCTGGCGCCGTGTCTGGCCCACTTCCTGACACCTCACAAGTATCGCCTGCCGACTTTTGAAATAGCTCGTCAATAGCTGCTGATCAGGCGCGTCAACATCCTCATGCAGAGGCAACACACCCCCAGAGTTTGTCACACTGTCTAAGAGGGTTCCATGCGATTCAGTCGGTTCATACACGCAACGCGCGCCCCGCTGGCAATCATTGCGCTTGTGTCGTGCGCTGTGGTTGCGCTCGCTGGCTGCGGTACATCTTCCGCGCGTCAATCTCCATCCACGCCAACTCTTACGCCTGTCGAGGCGGCGACTCCCACACCGCCAGCAATGCCGCGGGTGGTCTTTCAGGCGGATTGGTCGCATGGAGCGGGCGCGTGGAAGCTGCCACCGCACTGGTCCATTCAGGGTGGCGCGCTCGTCGCCGACGGGCTGACGCAGGACCATCTGCCGGTTCCCTACATAATCACAGCCAAGAACTACCGGATTCTGATGACGGCGCGCATGGTGGATGTGACGTTCAAAACGACCAGTTGCAACAATTTCTTTGGCTTTGGCGCTCAGGATACCGCTGGTTCTCGCCTGTTCACCGCCGAGTCCGCCTGTTTCGGTCCGCTGCCTTACCACGGGCAATCGCAACTGTTTGCGGCGGATGGCGCCGACCAGGTCTGGGAACTGATAATCGGCAGCAACGCCCGCACCTATCGGGTGGATGTCTATGACAACAGAGCCATCTACTATCCTGGCGGCGCTGGTTCCATCGGCGGCATCACCAATCAGCAGCCGAACTCGCCCGCCCAACTCTTCATCGAGGCGTCTCAGGTCAAGCTCGTCATCACCAGCTTCGTCATTATGACAATCTGACGGCAGGCGATAGTATTACCACGCCTCGAAGAGACCGGCGTTTGCGGTCAGGCGTATCTCGCCATGCTCATCGAGCGCGCGCTGGACAAGTGGCCCGACATCTTTGTATATGCGCTCGTGCAACTCAATGGCCGACTGAGGCGTCATCGACACCATGTAGGCGATCAGCGGCTCGGACTCGGTCACGACCAACGTGTTGTCGAAGTGGTGAAGCGACACATGGCCAAACTGCGCCGCGAGCATCTCCGCGCCGTTATCGAGGTTGAAACTGAGGTGTGGTGGTTTGCGGCCAGACATGAATTGTTCCAGCTCATGCATGTAGTCACCTGCGAGCGTGGAGGCGTAGAAGCGCCCGCCAGGCTTCAACACGCGGCGAATCTCCGCCAGCGCGACGGGGATATCGGGCGCATGATAGAGCATGTGGTTGGCGATTACCATGTCGAAGCTGTCGTCCGAGTCGGGAATCGCCTGCACATCCGCCACGGCGAAGGCGAACGCATGGGCTACGGGCGCCAGGTTTTGCTGGGCCTCTACCAGCATCCCTTCGGAAAAGTCGGTGAGCGTAATATGCCAGTCTGTGAGGATGCGCTCGCGATTCGTGAGCCAGAGCCAGCCTGGCCCGCAGCCCAGCTCAAGGATTTGGGCGGCCGGTGACGTCTGAAAATGATCGAAGAGCCAGGAAAACCAGCGCGTGGGATTCGTGCTGAAACGTGCGTGTAACGTCGCGCGTGCGGTCAGGCGTGATGCGTCGTGATACTGTTGAGTCAGCAGCCAGTCCTTGCCGGGTTCGTCTGTCATAGCGCCTCTTTATTATCCCTCGTCATTCAGAGTGCTTTTGGAAATGCGGCCAGACACAGTATGGCACTGCGCGTCCAGCGCGTCTACGTGGGAGTCTCCAACGGGCGTGAGACATGCTATACTGGCAGGGAGGCTCCTTTTAGGTCGTATGTTCGAGAGCGCGGGAGGCGTATATGAGCGGAACCGACGAGCCACGTCAGCAGACATCGCTCTTTGGCGAGGTAACGCCCGCACCGCAAGCCAGGCCGTTGCGCAAGCCTACCACGCCGCAGAGCGCGCTGGATGGGCCCGAGGCGACCAATCTCCCGCCCAATGCGCGCCCGCTTGCCGCGCGGATGCGCCCGCAGACGCTGGACGAGATTCTGGGGCAGGCTCATCTGCTGGCCGAGGGACGCGCCCTGCGCCGCAGCATCGAACGCGACCAGACGCCGTCGATGATCTTCTGGGGGCCACCAGGCAGCGGCAAGACGACGCTCGCCAGTGTGATCGCACGGACAACCCAGGCGCGTTTTGTGGCGCTGAGCGCAGTGACGGCGGGTGTTGCAGACCTGCGGCGCGTGGTGGATGACGCGGCGAAGCTACTACGCGCGACGGGCCGCCGAACCATCCTCTTCATCGACGAGATTCACCGCTTCTCCAAGTCGCAGCAGGATGCGATTCTGCCGCATGTCGAGCGCGGAACCGTCACGATGATCGGCGCGACGACCGAGAACCCATCTTTCGAGGTGAACGCGGCGCTGCTCTCGCGCTCGCGCGTCTTCACCCTGCACGCGCTCAGTGACGACGATATTCGGGCGCTGCTCAACCGCGCGCTACACGATGCCGAGCGCGGGCTTGGCGCGCAGCCCATCGCGATGGACGACGACGCGCTCAACGCGCTGGCGACCTACGCCAATGGTGACGCGCGCACGGCTCTCAACGCCCTGGAACTGGCGGCAGGTGTCGCCCCAGAGGCAGATGATGGCTCGCGCCACATTGCCCTGGCAACCGTCGAGGATGCCTTGCAGCACCGCGCTTTGCTCTATGACAAAGCGGGCGAAGAGCACTATAACCTCATCTCAGCGCTGCACAAATCGCTACGTGGCTCTGATCCCGACGCCGCGCTCTACTGGTTGGGGCGCATGCTGGAGGCGGGGGAGGATCCGCTCTATGTTGTGCGGCGGCTGATTCGCTTCGCCAGTGAGGATGTTGGCATGGCTGACCCGCAGGCGCTTCTGGTCTGTGTCGCGGCGCAGCAGGCAGTACACTTCGTTGGTATGCCCGAAGGCGCGCTGGCGCTGGCCCAGGCCGTCGTTCATCTGGCGACTGCCCCCAAGAGCAACGCGGTCTATACCGCCTATGACGCGGTACAGGAGGATGTGCGCGCGACCCGTAATGATCCGGTACCGCTGCACCTGCGCAACGCTCCGACCAATCTGATGAAGCAGCTCGACTATGGCAAGGGCTACGAGTATGCGCACGACATCTACGCGGGCCAGCCCGATCCCGACGACCCCTCGCGTCCGCCGCCAGCGCGCCCACAGGACTACCTTCCGGAGCAGATGAGCGCCCGCGAGTATTACCACCCGACGGCCCAGGGTGCTGAAGCCTCGATTCAGGCATGGCTCAGGCGTCGGCGCGGACATAGTGAACACGACTAGGAGCAGGCAGTTGAACGCCAGGAAGAAGCGCGAGATTATCATCGTGGACTATCGTCCCGAGTGGCCCGATGAATTCGCGCAGATTGCGGTGGGGCTTCGTGGCGCGCTCGGCGCCTTAGCGCTGCGTATCGACCACATTGGCTCGACCTCGGCGCCGGGATTGTCGGCGAAAGATATCATCGATGTCCAGGTGACGGTGGCTGAGCTTACACACGATCTCGATGCGCCATTCGCGCGAGCAGGCTGCGCGCGAGTCGTGGAGATCGATCACGATCATGTCCCACCGACAATGACAGACAGCGATCACAACTGGCGGAAACTCTACTATCAGCCTCCCGCGGAGATGCGCCCGGCACATATCCACGTGCGTCAGGCGGGCAGCGCCAATGGGCGCTATGCGCTGCTTTTCCGCGATTACCTGCAGACGCATCCCCTGGCAGCGCTGGCCTATGCCCAGGTGAAGGTGGCGCTGGCGCGGAAGGATTCCTACGACTGGGATCTGTACTACGATGTCAAGGATCCCGTCTGCGATATCATCATGGCGGGCGCAGAGGATTGGGCCGCGCAAACAGGTTGGCGCATCGAGCACTATGCCTGAGGCTGCGCCAACGAACCGATGTGATGGAGCGCGCTATGCCGACGGTTCAGGTCGACGACATCCAGATGTATTACGAGCTACGCGGCGAAGGTCAGCCGTTAGTGTTGATCCTTGGCATGGCGATTGACGTATCCGAGGTCGAGCCGATCATCCGCTGGTTTGCCGAGAGATACCGCGTGCTGGCGTTCGATAATCGCGGCGCGGGCCGCACCGATAAACCTGATATCCCATATACCATCGAGATGATGGCGAACGACACTATTGGACTCATGGACGCGGTGGGCATCGAGCGCGCACACGTCCTCGGCATCTCACTGGGCGGGCGTATCGCGCTGGCGCTGACACTCGCGCATCCGGAGTGTGTCGAGAAGCTGGCGCTCGTCTCCACCTCCGCGCGAGTTCTCCCGCGAAGCTGGCGGTTCCACGCGCTCGGTCTCCTGTCCAGCGTGCCGATGTTTCAGGGTAAGTACCCACAGCCGCGCTATGCCTTCGTGCGCCAGCGTGACGCATCCACCCTGTTTAACTGCACCGCCAGGCTATCTGAAATACAGGCGCCCACGCTCATCATGCACGGAAGGAACGACAGAACCGCGCCGTTCGCGCTGGCTGAGGAGATGCAGCGCGGCATACGCGGCTCGAAGCTGCTCCCCTTCGCGGGCGGCCATCTCTTCTTTCTGATGCGCGAGCGCCAGCGCTTCCTCGACGCCACCGCCGATTTTCTGGGACGCTGAAACAACGGCCCTTTGTCCTGTTATCCCCGTGCCAAGGACGTCTTCCGAGAACGCACGAACAGCACGGCAAGGCATGCGATGAAGACCCAGATGAAGAAGAGCGGCGGCGCCACAAACACGCTCACGACGGACGGCGAGAAAAAGCCATCCTGGGCAAACGCTCCAGCGGCGACGAGGTGCGCCGGTGCGTTGATGGGTGGCAAGTCAGCGATGAACATGTCTCCCAGCGCGTACAGGATAACGCTTGTGATGCCAGCAAGCGCGGTGAGTCGTCTCAGCGATACATCTGTCATGACGAACCTCTGGGTTGGAATATGCCGTCACTTCGGAGCGCTACGGTCGCCCCGGAAGCGGGATTATGCCTAACTGCAACATCATGGGGAGATCATCGCGCACTGCCCAGTGTTCGGCCAGTTTGCCACCCGCGACCCTGAACCAGTGTGTCTGCCATCCGGCGAAATGTCTGCCAGTCGGCGGGATTGTACCGTTGAACGGGCCAAGATTTGTCCCCTCGGAGAAGACACGGCACGAGACCAGGTCTCCTTCGGCAATGGCCATTTCGACGCGCATCCGCATATCCGGAAACTGCGCGTGTAGCCACTCGGCGGCGCTCCGGGCGTGCTGTGGCCCCTGAACGCTACCCGGCTCCGACTGGCCAAACGGCGCGACGGCATGCTCGATATACTGCCCCTCCATGATCTCGTCGCACACCGCGTAGTTCTGCCTGGTGAGGATCTCTTCAAAGAATCGCTGAGCCAGGATCTTGTTCGCGTCAGACATGACAATCTCCCCCGATGCTCACTATGGTGGGCATCGTGTGTGTTCTTGATATTTTTCCGGCCTGTAAACCAACTCACTCAACGTCAAGCTGGTGTTGAATCTCGGTGAGGTAGTCTGAAGGGTCACAGTGATGCATCGGCCCGCGATGATAAAGAAATCGCCACGTGCCGCTCAGGTGATAGCCGTTTTCTACCGCCCAGCGCTGGAGCAGCAGATATTTCTCGTTGAGCGTATCGTAGTCGCCCTGATGCATGTAGACTGCCGCCGTTTCGATGGCGGGCACTTCACGTAGGGTGAGGGTTCCAACATCACCGAGTGAGACGCTAGGAGTGTGTGTCGGGTCGACAGGCGCCGCCGTTTCGGTATCAAGATAGTCGCCACGAAACTCGTCCTCATAGAAGATGGAGACGGGCGCTCCGCCCGTCCAGCCGATATCGCCCCTCTTGACCGCCGACTCGATGCTGCGACCTACGACCTCACGCTCTTGCCGCGACCGAAATGTTCGTCGCAGCGTCAGCGCGGAGAATGGCTCGATACGTTTGACGACGATGTCTAATGTCGATGCGATACCCTCCTGTTCAATCTGCCGCAGACGAAACTCCACCTGCGCCAACCGCGCCTGCTCCTCGCGTACCCGCTGGCGCAACTCAGCCTGCTTCAGCCGATACATGCCCCGTATCTGATCTACTGTTAAATCTTCAGACAACAATTGGGCGATCTCATCCAGCGACAGACCTAATTCTTTCAGCGCGATAATCGTGTGCAGGCGTGGGAGCTGGTCGAGCGTGTAGTAGCGATAGTTGGTGAACGGGTCTGTCTGTGATGGTTTGAATAGCCCCACCTCGTCGTAGTGGTGCAGCGTTTTGACAGTTACCTGACTCAAACGCGAAAATTCGCCGACTTTGAGCATCGCTACCTCCCGTGACCATGTGTGGGGCCGCCTTCATGCATAAGTTTGCACCCTCCGGTTAGCGGAGGGTCAAGGGGGTATGCGGAGATTGGGTGAAAGTCGGGCAAAAGTCAGGTGACAGCGATGCCCAGCAAGGCGTAGCCCCGACTATTTTGTCGTGTCGATGACGATTTTGCCGAAGACCTCGCGCTCTTCAAGCAGGCGTTGCGCCTCGGCAATCGATTCCAGCGGCAGCGTCCGGGCGATCACCGGGTGGAGCTGGCCATTCGCCACCAGTCGCAGTACCGTGGCGAGATCGGTGCGCGTGCCACCGTAGGAGCCAATCAGCTTCAGCTCTTTGGCAAAGAGCGTCCAGATGTTGGTCGTGCCCTCGTTGCCGGTCGTCGCGCCACAGGTGACCAGCCGCCCCTCGCGCGCGAGACACGTAATGCTCGCGGCCCAGGTTGCCGCGCCGATATGCTCCACGACCACCGAGACGCCGCGTTTGCTCGTCAGCTTGCGCACCTCCTGCGCGAAATCAAGCTCGTTGTAGTTGATGACATTGTCCGCGCCGAGTCGTTGCGCGTGCTCCATCTTCTCACGGCTACCCACCGTTGCGATGACTCGCGCTCCCGCCAGCTTCGCGATCTGAATCGCCGCGCTGCCCACGCCACTGCCACCCGCCTGCACCAGCACAGTCTCGCCCGGCTGGACCTTTGCTCGCACGATGAGCATGCGCCAGGCGGTAATCATTGCCAGGCCCACCGCCGCGGCAGAGGCCGCGCTCACTCCGTCTGGCGCCGGGACGAGGCTCGACGCGGGCACAACGACGTATTCGGCGAACGCGCCCTGGCTCGCCAGCCCAAGGATGTCGCCGCGGATGCACATCGTCTCCTCGCCCGCGAGGCAGAACTCACACTGCCCGCAGAAGAGATATGGCGCTATGGCGGCAAGACTGCCCACAGACACTGGCTCCGTCGCGACACCCGGCCCATAGGCCACGACCTCGCCCGCCGCCTCAGAGCCGGAGGTGTGGGGCAGCTTGACGGGCGTTCGGCCGGTGCGGGCGTAGATATCCAGCCGGTTGACGCCACATGCCAACACGCGCACCAGCGCCTGTCCGTTGCCGGGCTGCGGGCGCGGCAAATCGCCAAATCGCAGCACATCCGTGCCGCCGGTCTCTTCGAAGAAAACACCCTTCATGGTATCCGCTGTCATGTGGCAGGCATCCTTTTCCGCAACGCAAGATGTCGCGACTAGCCCCAACGTCGGTACCTCGCGGTCACTTGACCAGAGTATACCGCGCCTGATGTCGTCTCTATTATGGCAGTGTCGAGCAATGAACGAGAGTCAGCCGATTTGACGCGCCTGAATCGTGCGGCGATAATGGGCGAACGAGAGGTAGCCCGTCACACCATGCGTGCGGCGGGTGATGCAGTGAAGGGAGCGCAGCTCATGATGCGACAATTGCGCGGAACCGGATGGCGCGGGATTCGATGGAGCGCCATGCTGGGACTTGCCATACTGATGACGATAGGTATTCTGGCGGGATGTAGCGGGCCATCCGCGCCGACCTCCACCATATTGCTCGCGGCGGCGCAGAAGACCTTCAACGACGCCAAGACATTTCACTTCACGCTGAAGGCCGATCACCTTGGCCCCAAGCCAGCGGGTGATCCTGGTCTAAGCAGTCTCTCGGCAGCTGATGGGGATGTGCAGCGGCCTGACCGGCTCAGCACCAACGGTACGGTTGATTTGGGCGGGCTTACCGTCTCCACGCAGTTGGTGATTATTGGCGATAAGGCATGGTATCAAAACCCATTGACAGGCTCGTTCGATGAGGATGACTCGTATGCCAGTTTCGTGACACTTTTTGACCCGACGAAGGGGCTGGGAGTGGCTCTGGCCGCGTTACGCAATCCCTCGACGCCCAGCGACGGCAGCGCCAATGGCACGCCCTGCTGGAAGATCAGCGGTGACGTGGATACCGCCGCTTTGAGCGCGCTCCTTGGGGAGTGCCGCGGGATCCGCCAAGGCGCCTCACGCTACCGTCTGTATCGGCAAGAGCGACAACAAGCTTTATTCCATCGTGCTCGTCGGCCAGGTGATCGCGGGCGACACCGACCAGACAACGCGCACCATCTATATCTCGAAGTATGATGCGCCCGTAAATATTCAGCCGCCAGCCTAGGCGAGCGAAACTGCGGCGTGTGGGCGAGAGGAGCAGCGCGAGTGGCGAAAGTAGTCGGAGAAAGCGGCGTAGCGAGTGTGGATGATCCGCTCAAGCAGCGTGACGGAACACTTTCGACGCTTGGCTATCTGGCGCTGGGTGTTGTCTGCGTCGCGGTATTTCTGACGGCGCTCGATCAGACGGTAGTGGTGACCGCCCTTGACGCAATGCGCTTAGATGTCGGAGTACCGATTACACAACCTGACCGCATTGCATGGATCGTCAGCGGCTACCTGCTGGGCTACGTGATCGCCATGCCATTGATGGGCCGCATCAGCGACATCTTTGGGCGTCGGCGTGTCTTCATGATCTGCCTGGTGATCTTCGGCCTGGGTTCACTGACTTGTGCGCTCGCGCCACAGCTCGGCAGTTCGATTGCGCCAGACACCACCACACTCGGCGGCGCGCTTTTGACGCCGCTCTACAACGCGGTGCAGGCGATAGTCACTCCCTTGGGGCAATTGGGGATAGACACGTCAGCGCCGGGCCTCGACATTCTGGTGGCGGCACGCTTTATCCAGGCGATTGGTGGCGGCGCGCTCGTCCCGGTGGCGATGTCGGTGGCGAGCGATCTCTTTGGCGGTACCCGACGCGGGCTGGCGCTGGGACTGATTGGCGCGGTGACGGAGGCTGGTGGCGTGGTTGGCCCAGTCTGGGGTGGCTGGGTCACGTCCACCTTGGGCTGGACGTGGATTTTCTGGCTCAATCTGCCGCTGGTGGCGCTCTTGCTGGGCATTGGCGCGTTTTGCCTGCCGAGGGCGCGCGGCGCGCGTGAGCCGATAGATATTCTTGGCGCACTGATATTTGGCGCATCGCTGATATGTCTAACCCTGGGACTCGGACAGCAAAGCGGTGGCACGGGTATACTCGATCCCAGGGCGCATAGTACATTTAATCCGCTGTTTCTAGGCGCCGCGGCAGTGCTCTTTGTCACCTTCGTCGTTTTGGAGTTAACCATTCGCTGGCCAATCGTAGACCTGCGGCTCTTCAAGCGCGTCGCGTTTAGCGCTGCGGCGCTGCTCAGTCTGATAATCGGCGCGGCTTTAATTCTTGCGCTGGTCGAGATCCCGCTATTCCTGGCATCTCTGCAAAATACGACGGCAATTGCCGCTGGGCTGGCGCTGCTACGGTTGACGGCGCTCGTGCCGGTGGGCGCGTTCGCGGGCGGGTGGCTCTCTGGCCGCATCAGCTGCCCGCTAACTGCCGCGATTGGGACGATGCTGACGGCGGCGGGTCTCTACCAGATGAGCCTCTGGCCGATCAACGTGGGTGAGCTTCAGGTGACGGCGGCGACGGTGACGGCGGGCCTCGGTTTCGGACTGGTGATCGCGCCGATCAGCACGAGCGCTCTTAACGCCAGTCCGGCGAGCCAGGCAGGTGTCGCATCGTCGGTAGTGACGGCGTTACGCATGACTGGGATGACCGTAGGCCTGGCTGCGATGGTTGCCTGGGGATTGGGTCATCTGCGGGCGTTACTGGCCCATCAGCCGTTGCCAGGGACGCCTGGTGGCCCAACCATCAGCGCCTACCTGACAAGCGTCACCCATGCGCTGCACCAGGTGTATAGTGACATGTTCCTGGTGACGGCTGTGCTTGCGCTCATCGGTGTGATCCCCGCGCTGCTGCTCTGGCGGCGTGGTAAAGGCGCGGCGGACAATGCGCCTGTCTACGAAAGCTATGTCGCCCCGCTGGGGTGAATGCGCGAACCACTTACCCCACGAATTGCGGCATTGGAGGGACACCACTCATAGTCGGGAAGTTCTGCGCCGTGCGTACTTGTAGGTCGTGTGGTGTCACGTAGTACCAGCGGCCAGCGGCCATCGGCGCCTGGCACGCGCCACATTGGGTCAATTGTGAGATCGCCGCCCTCCGTCCAGGCGTCCGCATTGCCAGTAATCGTGGCGAGATGGTCGGAGCTGTAGAAATAGACCAGTTCCGGCGACCTGCCCCCCATAAGCGAGATGTGGCGCGTCTGCCACACCAGTGAAGTGGCCTGTGTTGCGCTGAGGTATGGGAAGTGGTGAGACGTGTAGAACATATTGTTGCTCACAGCCCCGAACGATCCCGCGCGCAGCCGGTGGTTGGGGCGGTCGTAGACGAATTCCAGCATGGCTGTTGGATATCCCACAGGGCCGACGACGGGAATAACCCATACGGTCGCCATAAGCGTCCCACTGGTATACGGTGTAACAAGAACTGGCTGACCGATTGCTCCTGTACCCAATGCTATCCCGATAGGGTCGTTGCTGTGCCTGGCGCTTTGGAACATCGCCGTACACTCAGCGGCGGCAAGCACATCGGCAGGCGATGCCGAAGGCAGCGGCGCCCATTCAATCGCTGGGCTAACGCACACTGGCTGTCTGGAAGTCGCGCTCGTGGAAATTGTGGCATTCGCAGTGGCCCGAGCCGTAGAAAATACCGCTGGACTGGCGGCGCTGCTATGGGCTGCTGGGGTGGTCGCGTCTGAGGCGCCAACTGCCAGCCGGATCCCCATGAAGGCGATCCCCGATATCCCCAAAAGCAACAGGCAACCTATAATCACCGCGCGGCGCATATCTGTATTCCGTTCTCGCTTCATCTGTTGTCTACCAGTGTGATGAAGCGATGACATGCGGGTGTTTTCGGTCAGTTACCATGAACCCTTGCGAAGCGCGGGAGCGCTCACCTCATAGCGGTACTCGTCGCTGACGGACCCCTTGAAGAAATCCGCGCCATGAGTTGTGGCAACGAGCGTAAAACCGAGTGCCTCGACAAGCTGGATTGAGGCGGTATTGCGCGTATCTATCTCGGCGGCGACACGGCTCACGTGATAATCCTCGAACAGGTGGGCGAGCACGCGCGTGCAACTCTCCAGCGCATAGCCCTGTCGCCAGAATGGCACGAAGACCATGTAGGCGAGTAAAGCGGTGTGGTTCGCAAGCACGGTCGCCTGAATCGTGCCAACGTAGTCGCCCGTCGCGTGTTGGCGGAGCGCCCAGTTCAACCAGTCTTCCTGCCCGTCGGGCGAGCGACGGCTGGCGAGAGCCGAGAAGCGCGTTGTGAGCGCTTCCAGCGAGGATGGTGGATCCTGGGGAATGTAGGTGTACAGGTCGGGAGCCTGGTGCGCCTCGAATAGCGCCGTAGCATGGCCGACGACGAGCGGCTCCAGGAGCAGCCGTGGCGTCTCAAGTGTGCGTTCTGGGTCTATTCGCGGCATAGTACCATTCTCGTCTCGAAGAGAGGCTGCGCATACGCAGCCATCCGCGCTGAGAATAGACAGTGAAGCCCGCTGAAGGATATCGCCAGCGGGCTTTGTGGCTGTGAATCCTTTTGACGTCAGGACACGCTGGCCGCGTAGATGCGTGACGTGGGTAAAGAGCGCCTCACCACTCGACGAGGTCGTCAGCGCGATCGTTGGGCTGGAGCTAATGTCCGCGCTTGCTTGATCCACGAACTGCCCGTTTGCGTAGAAGGCGACGGTATCCTGATCGGCGTTATAGAGTACCGCGATCTCATTGGGCACGAAGGCGTCGGCATGCCACGCGACCGTTGACCCGGAAGCCACCAGACCAGAGGGCTGGAAGTCACCTGCGGTAAATGAGGAATCACACGTGTCATGGCAAATCTGGTAATCACCCTGCTGCGTGATGATGACAAGCAACGAGTTGTCCAGCAGAATCCCGGCATCCTCCGAGGTTGGCACATCTGCCGCGGGCGCGAGCTGCGCATCGATAAGTACGCCGCCATCAAGCGTGGCGTCATTCCTCGGTTGGAACTTGCAGCTAGAGTCGCTCTCAATCGCCAGACCTTCCGAAGGGAAGTCACAGCCGACCGCGTTGTCCCAGGCGCCCGTCGTGTCGCCGGGATTCGCGCTATAGACCTGCTGCCAGCCCACGGGGACTTGCAGCTTCGGCGCGCTCGTGAGTTGCGGCGCAAAGACCGCAAGAGCTATAGCGGCGAGAGTCAGCACCGATGCGACGATGCCAAAAAAGAGGCCGAATCGCGACGGATGAACTGGTTGAGCAGGCGGCGCGGAATCAGGGACGGTTGGTGGCATTGCCGTTGGTGTGGTCATGGGTGGCGTCATCATCGGGCGCCTCCCGCCACGGGCTGTGGCTCGCTCCCCGCTGGCAGCGATGGAGCGCTGGCTGGCGTGGAAGCTGTTCCTGATGGCTTTTGCAGGTCGCGACGGAGACGCCCAGTCATATAGATCAGTACCCCCAGGATGACGGCGTAGTAAAACAGGAAGAGGATCATTCCGCTATCGAGCGGCAACCGACCCACGTAAAGTGTCTTGTTCATCAGATCGCCAACTGGCCCCGGCACAAGCCCGAGCAGATTGCTGCCGTTGAAGATGCCGTGTTGCAAGACGGCATATGCCAGTCCGCCGAAACCCTTGAGCCAGCGTCGGGGGACGCCCTTGCCATTGATGAGGTAGTACCAGCCGAGCGCGGCCATCGCGGCGCCAACACCGTGGAGCAGTCCCGCGCCGATGCGCTGAATGGCGATGGAGATCCAGTCAGCCTGTCCCATGCCAATGTAGCCGATGGTCTCGACCATATCGAAGCCTATGCCTGCCGCCAGCCCCAGGAGAAATGCCTCGGCGGGCGAGCGCAGGCGGCGCGCGATGATGACCACACCCAGCGGCTTCAGCCCTTCTTCTACCAGCGGCGCCACCACTGCGAGGATCAGCAGAATGAAGAACACGTCGGCTGCATCCCTGGGCGCCGTGCTGGTGACATCTGAGATGCCAGGCGAAAGAGCATGTTGGGCAGCGGTGAAGCCCAAAGCGATAAGAACTGTTGCGATGGCCTCAAAGATGATGGCGAAGAGGGGCGCCATGGTCGCGCCGAAGAAGAGCGAGAGCCACAGGTGGCGGCGTGTCGTGGCAGAGCCGAGCCGCTGCACGCCGAACGCCAGAATCGTCAGCGCGGGTAGGAAGCCTGAGAGCAATGCCAGCGGCAGGACGGCAAACGCCAGCCCCGGCGACGTGTAGAAATGCCAGAGAACCACCGCCGCGCCGAGCGAGATGATGGTCAGCGCCAGCATAGTCAGCGCTGAGGGCAGGCTTGGCGGTGGGGACGTGCGCTTCATCGCGCGCGAGATACCATAAACGATTGCCAGGATGCCGCCAAGAATTGGTCCCAGCGTGAAACCCGCGAATGTGGTCAGAATGGCGAGGCTATCGCCAGAACCACTCGCTGCGGCAAAGACCGCGACCAGCAAGAGCAGCAGTCCGCCGGCAATTGAAAGAATGCCAAGTGAAAAGACGATCCATGCCACGACCAGCGCGTAGATTTCGCCGGGCGGACGGCGCTTGACAACGGGCGCCGGATAGGGATATGCCCAGTATGGTTGCGGATAGGGATAGCCCGGATACGCCTGCCCCTGCGCGTAGACTGGCTGCCCTGGCGCAGGCGCTCGCGGCGGTTGACCCACCGATTGTGCGGGCGGATAGGGGTATGGATATGACGCCGGAGGACGATAGCCCGGTTGGGCAGGCGGATAGCCCTGTCCATACGCTGGGTGTTGTGGATACGGTGCATACGGCGGATACGGCGGATACGGTGCATAAGGCGGGTAGGGCGCATAAGGCGCCGCTGGCCTGGCTCCGGCTGGCACGCCACCGCTATACGGCTGATAGGGGCCATACGGTGTCTGGCCAGAGGAAGGTTGGCCCGACGCCGGAGCAGTTGGTTGTGACAATGGTGGTGGAGGAGCGGCCTGTGCCGTTTGGGGCGTAGCTGGTGACGGCGAATTCGCCTGCCCCGTTGGCGCCAGACTACCCGGCTGCTCAGAAAGGCGGTTCAGTTGCGCCCCGCATACCGGACACCTCGGATCATCCGGACGCGCGGCAGAGCCACAATGCGGGCAGATTGTTCCATCCAAGACGCTAACATCCTCTCCAGGTGCGGTTACTCAGTTCGGCAGCATGCTATTGGATGTCTCATCTGCTGCGCGGCCCTTAGTATACCAGAAAGCGCACCCGCGGTTGAAATAGGTGGCTCCACTGTTTAAAGAATAGTCTATTCGTTGATACGCACGTCGCTACAGTTCGGTTTGGAGAGCGCATATCACCCATGTCGCACGGTGTCCCATTCAACTGGCGTATTGTGGCATCACCGCGCCAGGGCCAAGGATCCCTTCGAGCTGCTGGTGCAATTCGGGGCAGTAGCGGATGCCCGCGTGTCCTGGTGGCATGGTGAGCCGCGCCTCCCACTTGCCGTTGCGGACGACGAACTCATAGCGGTCGTGGCCGGGGAAGTCGTTGAGCGCGGTGAGGACATCCTGTAGATGGGCTACGTCGAGGGCGCTATTCTTCTGGCGTTTCAGTGAGATGCGCACGAGGTATTCTTTGCGCTCGACCTCATCTGGCATCAGCGCGAACTCTTCGACACTCTCGCAGATAATCTCGGCGTCGTCGTCTTTTAGCCGCACGGTTCCCGTCACCAGCACCACGGCATCCTCGCGCCAGATCTCACTGGTGGCGGCGTAGGTCTTGGGGAAGACGGTCACTGGGACGGTTCCCTGCAAATCTTCGAGCTGGACGAAAATCATGGCGTCACCACGCTTGGTAAGGCTGCGGCGAATGGCGGTGATGCGGCCGCCAAGGGTGATCGTCTGGCCCGCCCATTCGTCGTTCAGGTGAGCGGTGTAGGTGGTGACGCGCCGCTTGAGCGCCGGAGCGATATGCGACAGCGGGTGCGCGGAGAGATAGAGGTTCAGCAACTCTTTCTCCCACTGCAAGAGTTGCTCTTGTGGATGGTCGGGCACATCGGGCAGGGTGAAGTCGTCATGGTCGTCGGTAGTTAGCCCGCCAAACAGGCTGTTCTGGCCGATTTCGCGCATCTTGCGCTGCTGCTGACCATAGGCGAGCGCGCGATCCAGCGCCGCAAGCAACTGGCTGCGTCGGCCCAGGCTATCGAACGCGCCCGCTTTGATCAGACACTCGACGGCGCCGCGAGTCACGCCCTTGCTATCGGTGCGGGCGAAGACATCGGCCAGCGAGCGGAACGGGCCGCCCTCGCGACGCGCTTCGAGCAGCGAGTCGATTGGACGCGACCCAACATTCTTAATCGCCAGCAGGCCGAATCGCACCGCCCACTGTGGATTGCCAGTCTCCGGGTCAGGCTCCATCGCCTCGACGGTAAAGCCGCTCTCGCTCCTGTTGATGTCCGGTGGTCGCACCTCGACGCCCATCCGGCGGCATTCATCGACCGCCGCCACGACCTTCTTCGCGTCGCCCGATTCAGTGGTGAGCGTCGCCGCCATGAACTCCGCCGTATAGTTCGCCTTGAGATAGGCCGTCTGATACGCCACGAACCCGTACGCCGCCGCGTGGCTATTATGCGAGACAATACGGTTGGCGATATAGTTCAGCGGCCCGTCGGGCGCCATCTCGACATCGTAGGTCATTGCCTCGCCGCACGGGGTAATCGAGACGATGGCATCACCATTCGCCGCGTGAGCGACGCCAAGATGCCGCAGGGCAATGGGCTTGAAATCTTCGGGCGTCACGACGACGTAGGGCAGGTCGCCATACTTCTCGGCGAAGTAGCGAGCGTCCCGATCCATGCCGTCCATTTCCCAATAGATGCCGTTGAAATAGAAGTCGCAGATGCGCCCATTGCCCAGTACCTTGTGCATCTCGAAGGCGATACCCTGCCCGATGAGCCACTCGCACATATCGCGCTCTGGCTGGCTGGCGCACCACAACCCATTCGAGGCAATGGAGCAGCGACCGTAGCCGGGGCCAGTGTCGTAGCAGGCGCGGGTATTCGCGATTGATTTGGTGATGAGGCGCTCTTTCCACGCGGCATCGTTGGCAAACAGCCACTTGACCCGCTCATGCATCGCCGCGACACCAATGCGCAGATGAGGCTGATCTTGATGCGCCATGTGTGGCGCTGGATCGGATCGCGCGCGCCTGATAGGCTGTTACCCGCTCGCTGACACGGGCGCGCTGCCCCGCATACGGTTGAGACGGGCAATCATCGTCCGGCGTGCAGCGCGCTGACGCTCAGATCAATGTCCGGCGCGGTGATAAGCTCCATGCCGACGCGCATCTCGCCTGCCGACAAGTAGCCCTCGGTGGTCAGCAAGCGATGCTCCGGCGTCACCTTGATGGATTTGCCCGACGCTGTGCGGATGTGAAGGAGCGGTTTGCGGCCCGTTTGGACGATACGCGCAACTTTGTGCGGGCGAATCTGGCCATCGGGCCACATCGCCATGATCTCGGCGGGCGGATTCCGGTACGCGGCGGAGAGCGCCATACGTCCGCCATTGGGTAGCTGTATCTCGGTTGAGCCGTGGGCGCACTTGTTGAATCCATAGCCAGCGAAGGGTTCGATGAATGCGAAGATCTGCTCGGCGACCTTCTCGCTGATGCCGTTTTTGCCGCAGCCTTTGATGAACTTGTCGCGGTATTTGGCAAGCTCTTCAGGGATCTTCTTCGACATCGCCTTGCGGAACTTGTCTACCTCGCCCCAGCTGAATCCCGCCAACTGGACGGCGATCAGCAGCACCTGATCCTGATAGACGATGACGCCGTACGACTCGCGGAGCAGCGGCTCGAGCATGGGATGCAGATACCTGACCTCGATCTCGCCGTGCTTCGCCTTGATGAACGTCGGGATCGAGTCCATCGGGCCGGGGCGGTAGAGCGCCACCATCGCCGTCACATCCTCGATGCAGGTGGGCTTTAGCTCCTTGATGTAGCCGCGCATCGCGCCCGATTCAAGCTGGAAGACGCCAGTCGTCTCACCCTGCGCCAGCAACGCATAGGTGCGCGTGTCGTCGGTGGGCAGCCGGTCGAGGTCGATCTCGATACCGCGCGTCTGCTGGATGAACTTCTGCGAGTTCATCAGGATGGTCAGGTTGGAGAGGCCGAGGAAGTCAAACTTGAGCAGCCCAAGCTCTTCCAAATGCGCCTGTTCGTACTGCGAGACGAGCCAGGGATTCGCCTCCTTGTAATCGCGCAGTTGCAGCGGCACCACCGTCTCCAGTGGATCGCGCGAGATGACGACGCCCGCCGCGTGGATGCCGGTGCTGCGAACCGTGCCTTCGAGGTCACGCGCCATGTCAATCAGCTTGTGGATGGGTTGCTGCGTCTCGTAGATCGAGCGCAGGTCCGCGACATCTTTGAGCGCGCTCGTGATCGTCACCTTCGGGCCAGTGGGAATCAGCCGCGCCACGCGGTCGGCCTCGTTCTGCAAGCCCATCACCCGGCCCACGTCGCGCACGGCGGCTTTGGCGGCCATGGTGTTGAAGGTGACGATCTGGGCGACCTTGTCCCAGCCATACTTATCGGCGACGTAGCGGATGACTTCCTCACGGCGGTCGTCGGGGAAGTCCATGTCGATATCAGGCATGCTCATGCGCTCAGGGTTCAGGAAGCGCTCGAAGAGCAGGTCATAGCGGAGCGGGTCTACATTGGTGATGCCGAGCACATAGGCGACGAGACTGCCCGCCGCCGAGCCGCGCGCGACGCAGCGCATGCCACGGCTGCGGCCAAAGTTCACGTAGTCCCAGACGATCAGGAAGTAGGAGACGAACCCCTTCTCACCGATAACGCAGAACTCGTAGTCGAGCTTCTGCTGCACCGCCTCGCTCATCGCGCCGTAGCGCTCTTTGACGCCCTCCAGGCAGAGATGATAGAGGTACTCGTCTGGCGTGGCATATCCGGCGGGGATATGGTAAATCGGCAGCAGATTCGCGCCGAACTCGATCTCGACGTCGCACATCTCCGCGACGCGCATCGTGTTCGCCAGCGCCTCGGGCAGCTCGGGGAACATCCGCGCCATCTCGTCAGGGGTCTTGAGGTAGTAGTGCTGGCTGTCGAACTTCATCCGCTTCGGCTCGTCCAGCGTCTTGCCGGTCTGGACGCAGAGCAGCACATCCTGCGCCTGGGCGTCTTCGGCGGCGACGTAGTGCAGGTCGTTGGTGGCCAACAGCGGCGCGCCAGTCTCGCGGGCCAGAGTCGTAGAGCATCGGGTTGAGCTTGACCTGCGGTGAATCAGGCGCGGCGTGATCCTGCACTTCGATATAGAAGTTCTCTGGCCCAAAGACATCCTGATGCCAGCGCGCCGCCGCCCGCGCGCCGTTGAGGTCGCCCTTGAGCAGCAATTCGGGAATCTCGCCGGAGAGGCAGCCTGAGGTGACAATCAGCCCCTCGGCGTGCGCGGCCAGCATCTTCTTATCGATGCGCGGGCGCGCCTGGTAGCCCTTCGTGTGAGCGAGCGTCGTGAGCCTTAGCAAGTTATGGTAGCCGACCCGGTTTTTCGCCAGCAGCAGCAGATGGTTATATTCGTAGCGGCCGGTCTTCTCTTCGAGCGAGGGTACCGCGTAGCCCTCAACGCCGATGATGGGCTTGATGCCCGCCGCTTTGCACGCTTTGTAAAACTCGATGGAGCCGTACATGCCGCCGTGGTCGGTGAGGGCCAGCGCGTCCATACCACCCGCTTTGGTCGCCTCGATCAGCCGCTTGATGTGCGACTGGCCGTCGAGCAGGCTGTATTCGGAATGGACGTGCAGGTGGGTGAAGTCGGCCACGGAAAATCACCATCCCTCGCGGTATCGTGTTGTGTTGTGTTGTGTATGTGTTGGCGCCTGGTTCGTCGGTGGCGCGTCAGAGCGGCTGGCGGCTGAAGCCGCGCCTAAGGGATGCGCACGCGCATCCGCAAAGCCCGCCTTCGCGGGCTGCAGAGTGTGAACCAACGGATCGCTTGGTGGACACGATTTTGGAGAAACCCGCCCAAAGGCCGTTGATACCGCGCGCGTTCCTCGCCTGACGTCTCGCGCGACTGCCCTGCGCGGATTGCATGCGCCTGTTCGCCACCTGACGCCACGTTGGCGCCCGCTCTGGCTAGCCCGCGAAGGCGGGCTTTGCGGCGCAGCCCTTAGGCGCGACTTTAGTCGCCAGCTACCTTCAGGACAACCCACGTCACTAGTACATATGTACAGACGAAGCGGGATGCCCCGAGGCAACCTGCCCCTTGCTATCCCGCACCCTCAACGGTAGCACACGCCTGCCTGGCGTGCCAGTCCGCTGGACGGATGGGCCAGCCTGGATGGGAGGCGTGCGAGGAACATCTGTATGGGTGTCGCGCGCCGCGGGCTACTCCAAAACATCGAGATTGCAGCCCAGTTGCGCCGCCCGCTGGCGCACCCGCGTCGCCGCAGCGTCCTGCCCCAATCGCGTGTACATCTCCACCGCCTGGGCGAGCAACTGGCAGCCCTCATCTGTCTTGCGCTGATGTCGCAGCAGGAACGTCCCAAGCCTTCTTGTATTGGCGCTGAAAGCGGTGCCAGTTGCAGACGCAAGGCAATCGCCAGCGACTGACGATAGCTATGCTCCGCCGCATCGAGGTCGCCCTCCGCCTCCTGCACAGTAGCCAGATTGAACCAGGCCACGCCTTCGTCGCGCTGGTCATGCACCGCCTGCATGATGGCGAGGTAGCGGGTGTAGTTGGTCTTGGCGGTCGCCAGATCGCCCTCTTGCCGCGCCAGGTCGCCGAGCAGGGAGAGGGCCACGCCTTCGCCGCGCTGGTCATGCACCGCCTGCATGATGGCGAGGAAGCGGGTGTAGTTGGCCTTGGCGGTCGCCAGATCGCCTTCCTGCATCGCCAGGTCGCCGAGCAGGGAGAGGGCCACGCCTTCCCGCGCTGGTCATGGACTTCACGAAATTCATCGACGCTGGCTGCCGCCATCGCCTTCGCACTCAGGAATCTGGCCAAGTTGCTGTAACAGCGTCGCGTAATGGCCATGCAAGATTGCCGCATCCCTGACCGTCGCATCGTTGCGTTCAGCGGCAACCCGGCGCTCAGCCGCAGCCACCGCCGCCGGGAGATATTCTTCGCGCGCCGCTGTCCGGCTATGAGTCGTTCCAGTAGTTGGCGCTGCCCTGGCAGAGGCGGATCAGCAGCGTGTCGTTGCTGGCGGCGAGCGCCCAGGCAAGCGCGCCAAGGATGTTGCGCTCGTCGTTTCCAAAGCGGCGTCGCTTCGTGTCATTGCTATAGTCCGCGTACCACTGCGCCACCGCCTGGGAGAGCGCCGCGCGGTCATCGCTGGCGATTTGGCTGAAGCGGTCGCGGGCGTCGGTGTAGACGAGCGGGTGCAGCCTGACGCGCTCGCGGTCGCTCTGCTCTGGCATCGCCTCGTCGAGGCCGGGATCGGCCAGCCGCAGGGTAATCAGCGCCTTCAGGCTGCGCTCCGCTATCGCCTCATCCGCCGCATCATCCTCCGTCTCATCGTCGCTGGCGACCAGCGCGCCGATGGAGAGCGCGGCCTCGCGTCCCACATCGCCGGTGGCGAAGGCGCCGAGCGCCACGAAGAGCCGCTGGGCGGGCGCATCGAGCGCGGCGAAGCTCGAATCGAGGACGTAGCGCACCGCCTCCGCGCCATCTTCCAGCAGCAGCGCCTTAGTGGGGTTCGCCTCCAGTTCCGCCGCCAGCCGATCCAGCGGCCGACCCAGGCTGGCCGCGTTGGCCGCCTGGAGCTTCACCGCCAGCGTGTGGCGGCCTAGCAGGGTCACGATGGTTGTCACATCGCGCAGTTCGGCGGCGGTCAGGTCGAGCGCCGCGCCGCGCCCGTAATACGACGCGAAGAGGTCGAGCGCCTCGGGCAGCGGCAGCACGTCCAGTTTCACACGCGCCTCCCGTGGGATTTCGGGCAACTCCGCGCGCGAGGTCAACAGCAGCGCCACCCCCGCCGCGCGCAGCGCCTGCGCCACCTCGCCGACATGCGGCCCCGGCTCCATATTGTCCAGCACGACCAGCGCCCGCTTCTCGCCGAGTATCTGGCGCGCCCGGTCGCCAAGCGCCGCCAGGTCGGTGTCCTCCGGCTCGCTCCGTCCCGTGGTGAAGCGGGCGAGAATCTGCCTAAGCAGCCGTACGGGATCATGCTCATCCCTGGCGACCACCACCGCGATGCCATCGGGGAAGGCGTTGGCCACCATCAGGCGGCGAATCACCTCGGTGGCGAGCGCCGTCTTGCCGATGCCCGCCAGCCCATTGGTCGAGGCGATGCCCGCGATGCCGCCACCGTTCGCGCCAGTGAGCAGCGCCACCACCCGGTTCGCGTCCTCCTCACGCCCGATAAAGCGCTCGATGCCGGGCAGCGCCCCGATGTCGAACGGCGGCCCCACCTCCACTGGCGGCGCGGGGATCGTGCTGCCATGGCGGAGGGCCACGAGCAGCGTCGCGAAGGCGGCCTCGTCGGCAACCTCCAGCCGATAGTCCACATACTGCGCCAGCGTCACCAGCGGCGGTACCGCGCAGGTCTGGCGCAGCACTGGCACGACAATCTTGCCGTCTTTGACATTGGCGCTATTCTTCTGGCTCCACGCCAGCCCGATCTCATCATGCACCCACTTCGAGGCGGCGGATTGCGAGGTCAGGATGACGAGAAAGATTTCGCGCGTGGTCAGCTCGCGGACAATGTCATCTTGCCAGTAAGTGGCTAGGCGCGATGCCACCCTCCCAGGTTCCCTCGGCGCCGGGGCCGCCCCGCGAGTCATACCAGGCGTCGAAGCCCGCAGCGCGCAGGCGCTCAAGCAGCGCCTCGCCAAAGGCGTTGTCGCCGTTGCTGTGGCTGATGAAGACGCGCCGCCGGTCGCTGCCTGGGACGGGCGCGGACACGGAGGCTGGCGCGGGCGCGACCGACGACGGCGCGGTGGAGACAGTAGACGGGGCGGCAGGGGTTACAGCGGAGGCTAGCGGTTTGGGTCGCAGTAGAGAAGGCGAAGCGCGCAACGCCAGGACGAAGACGCCGCACATCAACACGAAGAGCAGCGCGTCGGCGGGTGGCGCTGGCGGCAGACCAGGCAGCGCAATCGCATGGAGGACGGCGGAGAGCGGCGACGGTGGATTGGTCGTATCTGGCGCCGCGCCGCGCACGTTCCAGACGAGCAGAGCGATATAGCCGAGCAGAACCAGCCACGTGAGGCCAAAGGCAAGCCAGGATGTGAACCGCACCCAAAATGACGAATGATTGCCCGTTTTCATGGCGCCTCCCAACGTGGTTGTATAAACGACTTGCGCAAAGTATGGCAGATTTCGTCACTGCCCGCAAGGCATCAGTTTCCTGTGAACGATCAGCGCGCCAGCAGAAAGGACTGGACAGGCCCAGTAAAATGGAGAAGCAATCTATCGCAGGAGATGATGTGTATTCTGGCAAGCGGATAGGATAGGGTCAATCGGATGGATCAGGTGAATGTGGCCACTAGCACAGGTCTCATGTCGCCGCAGCCGCCCTCGCCCGCGCCGCCGCAGCCTGCCTATATGCTGCTTACGCCCGCCGGAGCAACCGACGCCGAGGCTGTCGAGACGGAACTCACTAAGTTGCTCTTCATGCCGAAAAAGAAGTAACAGGTAGCACTTGGGGGCTGATGCGTCCGACAACCATTGCAGCCAGCACCTCATCTGCGTCGACTTGCTCAGTGGGGGTGAGCGCACCTAGCGGGACGCAGGCCATCGCAGCGAGTTTGCCCGGTTCCAGCGTGCCTAACTCATCCGCCAGGCCAAGCGCGTCGGCTCCTCCGAGTGTTGCCAGTCGTAGTAGCTCGGTAGGTGTCGGCGTCTCGCCAGCCGCGCTATGTAGCTCATGCGACGCGATAGCGTCGTCCCAGACCGCGAGGGAGGGACTACTCGCCAGGCTATCGGTGCCGAGCGCCAGCCGGACGCCCGCCGCGCGATACAACTCATAGGGTATGCGCCCGCAGTGCAGCCGTGAGTTACTGCGCGGGCAATGCGCCACCGCCGCATTCGCATGGAGAATGCGTGCCACATCATCCGTGTCCACCTGGATGCCGTGGGCCAGCAGCGGACGCGCCGCCAACACGCCTAACTGGTCGAGATACGCGATAGGAGAGACGCATGGCGCGCGCATTGGATGGATCGGCCAGCCAGCGCCGGGATAGAGCAGGTCGGCAATCGGGCCAGTGGCGTCGCGCAGGAACTGGGTCTCGGCGGGCGACTCGGCGGCGTGGATGGTGAGCGGGACATCCTCGGCGTGACACCACTCGGCTGTGGCTCGCAGTAGTTCGGCGGAGACGGTATACGGCGTATGCGGCGCGAGGCCGAAGCGGATGCGGTCCTGTGGATACTCGCGGCGCCACTGTTCGATCTGCCGCTGGCCCGCGCGCAAAAGGTCGTCCGCCCGCTGCCGGGTCGGGGCTGAGCAACTCGAAGTAGACAACGCCGTGGAGGCCGCTCTCGACCAGCGGACGCACGCTCTGGCCGAACGTGCATATCTCGCCGACCGCCACCGTGCCACTGGCGACCATCATTTCGACGCCCGCATAGGCAGCCCGCTCGAAATCGTCCGACGTGCGCGTTCGGCTGTAGCTCACCAGCGGATAGATCCACTCGATCAGCGGCAGGTTATCGGGAACGTGCCCGGCGTGGTGGGTTAGCTCCAGATGTGTGTGGGCGTTGACCAGCCCCGGCAGCAGCGCCCGCTCGCCCAGGTTCACCACCCGCGCGCCGGGATAGCGCTCGCGCAGGTATGCGGCCGTCCCCACAGCGACGATGCGCCCAGCCTCGGCGGCGACCGCGCCATCGGGAATCGGCTCCGCGCTCACCGGGAAGACGTGGCGGGCAGTGTAAAGGGTGATGGTCATGTGGTCGTAACTACCTTCCGTTCGGCGATGTAGCTGCCTGGTGATTGTACCATTGTCTGTCTCCACCACAGCTGCCTGTTCCCCACGCCGATAGGCAAATCATCAGGCAAATATACGCTCCTGGGTACACATCAACTCGGCGAGATATACGCCAACATGTCTATACAAGCGGATGGTTATCCTGTATGATAGCAGCAAGCCTGCCATACTGTGTGGAATCACGATTTCACTGTGCTGAGGGATTTTCACGATATGTCGTTCAAGACCGCGTTCATGAGCCATGCTCATGTCGACAATGCCACATGCGACCCGTATGCGAAGGCGCTACGCGAACGAGGCGTTCACCTCTACTATGATCGCGAAGAACCGATGGAATTGGACGGCAGACTCCTCAGCGAGGTTCTGGTGAGAGAGCTGAGGCAAGCCCAAACCCTTATCCTGATGGCTACTCCAGCGGCTGTAGCGTCTCAATGGGTGATCGAGGAGTATAACTTCTTCCACACGCTCATGATGCGCGACGCCACGCGACAGATTATCCCAGTGATGATCGAGCAGTGTGAACTCCCTGGCTTCTTGCCGTCGCGGGGACGGATCGACGCGACCTCGCTGTCTCCAGATGAATTAATTGATCGGTTGATAAAAGCGCTGACGGTGAAGGACGCGCCAGACGACGCCACAACTCCTCCATATGTACCACGGCCCGCGCCAATTACGCCCACGCTGGAGTCACCGCTTAGTTCAGGCACAAATCCATCTCCAGCGCCACAGCCTGGAACTCCGCCATCGGCTAAGCCACAACCCACGCCAAAATCGCGCCCATCGCCTCAACGCGCTCCGAAGTCTTCCACTCCTCCGCTCAAACGCAGGCGTAGAATCGCGCGGCGTGTGTTCTTGACAGTGGGTACAACTGGTATCCTCGCGGCCACTGCTGGTGCGTTCTTCTGGCTTCACAACGATCCATCGGCGTTGCCACCATTCTTTACGCAGCCGACCGCGACGCCGCAACCGACGGCCACGCCGCAGCCGACCGCGACGCCGCAGCCAACCGCGACGCCGACCGCGATTAGCGCATACCATGGACATTCTGCCGCAGTCAATAGCGTCTCATGGTCACCTGATGGACGATTCATCGCTTCGGCCAGTGACGATCACACGGTACAGGTATGGGATGCGACAACAGGCGTCAAACAGAACACCTTTTTGGGTAGCCCTGGCGCGGTATTGACGGTGGCGTGGTCACGTGATGGGTCTCTCATCGCAGCGGCGGGCGATGATGATTTTGTAGAGGTGTGGCAGGCAGGCAGTAATATCTTTGCCCCTTTGCTTATCTATCGTGGTCACACGAGTGCGGTGAACTCGGTTGCCTGGGCGCCACACGGGGCGCGTATCGCCTCGGCAAGCAGTGACAAGATTGTGGAGGTGTGGGACGCGGTGACAGGCTCGCGCATCTGCACCTGTATCGGACACGCGAACGCGGTGAACGGCGTGGCCTGGTCGCCTGACGGAACACGCATTGCCTCGGCCAGCGCCGACAAATCGGCGCAGGTGTGGGATGCGTCAAGGGGAAGCCATGTCTATACCTATCATGGTCACACGGACTGGGTGAATGCGGTGGTCTGGTCACCGGACAGGACGCGCATTGCCTCGGCGAGCAATGATAAAACCGCGCAGGTGTGGGATGCGACGACGGGAGCCAACCCCTACGTCTACCGTGGACACCTGGATTATGTGCTTTCGGTCGCCTGGTCGCCCGACGGTCGGCGCATTGCCTCGGCCAGCTATGACACGACGGTGCAGGTATGGGATGCGTCTGATGGCGCCCACGTCTATACCTACAATGGACACTCAGCGCCAGTGAATTACGTTGCCTGGTCGCCCGATGGGACACGCATTGCCTCGGCCAGCGCTGACAATACCGTACGGATATGGAGTCCCCAATAGAGGCTAGGGACCCTTCTCTACCACGTACTACTCAAACACTTCGAGAATCCCGTAGCGGGCGTTGCGGACGGCGGGACGAATGTTAGCCGACTCGAATGACACCAATGCTGATTCATTGGTACCGCTCTGAGAGCGTGAGTCCGGGCCGTTCGTCATCCCAGGCCATCGAGCTGATTTTCCAGCCGGTGGGCGTCGCGATGAACTGTATTACGATCACGCCACGACCCTCGATCGTCGTCCCCGCACTGAGGCCATGTTTCTCATATATGCTAAAGCGGTGGGCAACGTTGCCAAATATTTCTGTGATCTCCGCCGTTTCAGATTCTCGCAAGCTTTTGAGTTCGCCCGACTCAACCATGCGTTGGCGTGGCTCGATGAACTGGCGGACGGTATAGATCTCTGGCGAGGACGAACTGTTCTTGATGATCTGTCCGCTCTCGATAAAGATGTCGTACAGATTTACGTACGGTGGAGTCTCACCGTCATCGAACGAGACGGCCCGGTAGAACGCAGCCGTCAGGGTATCTATCTCGGCCTTACTGCCTGATTCGTCGTCGTCAATTTTCATATAACATCCCTTACCTGCCAGCACCAGCCTCGTCGAAGCTGTCAGTCTGTCTTGTGAAGGCCTCGCCGTTGCGCACCTAAATGCCCAAAGTCGCTCCGTTGCATCTATACAAGTAGCAGCATCTCCTATATGATTACAACACGGAACCATTGTTCGCCAGATCAAGATGCGCTATCAAGCCGCTGAGGATGTAACGCAATGCTGTATAAAACTGCGTTCATGAGCCATGCACATGCTGATAACGCCAAGTGCGATCCCTATGCGGATGTTTTGCAGAAACGTGGCATCAGCCTTTATTATGACCGCGCTAATCCACAGGTTGGCCGTGACCTCGGCATAACGCTGGAGCGTGAAATCCAGCAGGCCAACGCTTTGATCGTGATGGTGACTCCTTCAGCGCTCAAATCTTTTTGGGTAACTGAAGAAATCAGCATGTTCTTCTCACTCATGGCACAGGATCCGTCGCGATTGCTGATCCCGGTGAAGCTGGAGCCTTGCCAATTGCCGCCCCGCCTTGCTGCCCGATGGTGGATTGATGCGACAACTCTGCCAATGCCGCAGGTGGTGGATCAATTGGCCAAAGCGCTCGAAGTGGCAGGCCCACCGTTCGTTTCATCGCCTGCACCGTCGCCTTCTGTGCGCCCTCCGGACGTCGGTGCTACACCCGCGACGACCAGCACCCCATCGTCGGCTCCCGTTCGGCCAACGGAGCAGCCAAAGCCAGCGCCTTCATCTCCTCAGCAGACGATACCCACGCCCAGGCCACCTCTGGTATCTCAACCCGCTCCTGGCGGCAACCCTAATATGGGCATCTCCCGCCGCGCGCTCATCGTGACAGGAGCAGTCGGTGTAGCCGCAATCGGCACAGGGATCATTTGGTGGTCGCGCACTAACTATATATCAGGTGTATCCAACATTCCCAGGGCGACGTCGACGCCAGCCACTCTCTTCACCTACCGCGGCCATACAGGAGATGTACTGTCTGTTTCGTGGTCACCAGATGGGACACGAGTTGCCTCGGCTGATGCTAATGGAACTGTACGAGTGTGGGATGCAGCGGATGGCGGCCATCCCTATGGTGTCGACGCAAGTAGTGTAACTTCCGTTGCTTGGTCGCCTAAAGGGAATCGGATCGCTTCTGCTGGTGCAACGATGCAGATATGGGATGCGGCGGATGGTGGCAACTTAGCAACCTTTCAAGGATTTGGCGGGTTTGCCGCTTGGTCGCCTAGCGGGGTACATATTGCGTCGGGCAAGGGAGATTCTAATGGTCCGTTCATACAAGTATGGAATGCAGCCGACGGTCGCGATGTGGTTGCTTATCATGGTGACTTCGCCCGACCGACATGCTCGGCCTGGTCGCCAAGTGGTATGTTCATTGCTTCCGGTGATGGATTTTTGAGGACTGTGCAGGTGTGGAACGCAGCCAGCGGCGGGCATGCGTTTACCTACAGCGGCCACTCTGCCGCCGTGCATTATGTTGCCTGGTCGCCAAATGGGATCCGAATAGCCTCTTGTAGTGGCGACGGGACGGTGCAGGTGTGGGATGCGGTCAATGGTGACAACCCATATACACATAGCGGTCACTCAGGGCAGGTATATTGTGTCTCATGGAATCCAAACGGTACGCGAGTAGTTTCTTGTTGCGATGATGGAACTGTGCAGGTGTGGGATGCGATCGATGGCGGCCATCCCTATATCTATCGTGGCCACTCGGATATAGTGTGGTCCGTGGCGTGGTCGCCTAATGGCACGCATATCGCTTCAGCGAGTCGAGACGGCACTGTACAGATCTGGCAACCGCAATAGATAGCAAGAAGTTGCTGTTGTTACTCGAACACCTGCAGAATCTCATAGCGGCTGTTGCGGACGGCGGGGCGGAAGCCAGCCTTGCGAATCTGCGCCTGAATCTGCTCGACCGTCATGCAGGTGCCGACGTCGGCCCCGGCGGCGCTGACCACGTTTTCCTCCATCATCGTGCTGCCAAAGTCGTTCGCGCCACAGTGCAGCGCCTCGCGCGCCAGGTCGGCCCCCTGCGAGGGCCACGACGCGCTGATGTTCTCGAAGTTATCCAGCATGATGCGGGCAAACGCGACCATCCGCAGATACTCGTCGCCGCTGGCGCGCGTGCCGCCCATCGCGGTGTGCTCCGGCTGGTAGCTCCAGACGATAAAGCTGGTGAAGCCGTTGCCATTGTAGGCATGGCTCTCGTCTTGCAGGTCGCGCAGCCGTGTCAGGTGTAGCACGCGCTCTTCGATCTCCTCGTCAAAGCCAAAGACCATCGTTGCTGAGGTCGTCATCCCCTCGCGCTGGGCCAGCCGCTCCGCCTCGATCCAGCTTTCCCATGTCCCCTTATGCGGCGCGATGCGGTTGCGCGTGTGGTTATCCAGAATCTCCGCGCCGCCGCCGGGCAGACCGTCCATCCCCGCCTCATGCAGCCGGTGCAGCACCTCGTCCAGCGGCATCTTCATGATGCGGGCGATATTCCAGACCTCAACCGGGGAGAAGCCGTCGATCTGAATCTCCGGGAAATGCTCTTTGAGGTAACGCAGCAGCCCTTCGTAGTAGTCGATCTTGAGGTAGGGATTGACGCCGCCCTGCAAGAGCACGCGCGAGCCGCCCCAGGCGCGTAGCTCTGCCATCTTCGCGCTAATCTGCTCATTGGTCAGCAGGTAGGCCTCGGAGCTGGCGGGCTTGCGATAGAACGCGCAGAAGCCGCAGTCCACGATGCAGACGTTGGTGTAGTTGATGTTGCGATCCACCAGATAAGTGACGATCCCCTCAGGATGCCGCTTCTGGCGGATGGCGTCGGCGGCTCGTTTCAACTCGTCGGTCGTCGCCGTCTGATAGAGATGGATGCCCTCATCGAGACTAATGCGGCCACCGTTGATGGCGCGTTCTAGCAACTCACTCGGCGTTGTCGTGATCGTTTGCATCGTTCCATACCTCAATTCAGCGGCGGCTAATCATAACCAGCGATATCCGCCCGCGCGATAATCTTACTCGGCCTCACCCGCACCAGATATTCGCCGGGGACGCCGTTGCGTTTACCAAACTCCTCGGCGCGATCAGCGCCCATATAGCGCCTGCCAATCACTGTCGCCCAGCGTACCAGATCACCCAGGTCGTCCGAGAGCGTGACAGTTCCCTCGACGATGACGAAGCTGTAGGGCGGTTCCTGATCGTCGACAACGAGCGTCACGCGCGGATCGCGATGCAGATGGCGCGTCATGACGTAGCTCTCGTGCGTCGTGAAGAGCAGGTCGTCACCGTCAAGTACGAACCAGACCGGCTTGACGTGCGGCAGCCCATTGGCGCGCACGGTGGCTACCTTGGCGGTGCGCGTGCCTGTCAGCAGGAACGCTTTATATTCGGTCTCGGTCATTGTATGCATGACGGCGCATCTCCTCTAGGCAGGCGCGGCGACCTCTTCGAGCACGTCCATGAACGGGCTGACCGAGAAGACGGCTTTACCTGGCCCTGCCTCACCATAGCCCGGTGGCGGCGCGAGGCGGTGGCGGCGCATGGTCTCGCGGTAGACCTCGAGCAGCCGCAGGTGATATTCCAGCGGCGCGCCCTCCGGGTTCGCATCGCCCAGTGGTGTCATCGGCTCCGGACACCACGTCGTAAACCGGGGCGTGATGCCCTTCGACATGAAGAACTCTAGCCCCTCGGCGGTCGAACGAATCGCGTCCTCCACCTCAGTATACCCGTACGGTTGCGCCATCTCGACGCCCGCGACAAAGTTCGGGATGACGCGCGCCGGGCCGAAGACCTCGCCCGCCTCCA
Organism: uncultured Chloroflexia bacterium; assembly: GCA_963718915.1. Classification (GTDB taxonomy): domain Bacteria; phylum Chloroflexota; class Ktedonobacteria; order Ktedonobacterales; family JADMIN01; genus DAHUXT01. Next base: position 455,147 of record CAVRAI010000004.1, read on the forward strand.
CGATGCGCCGAATCCATTCGTCGCGGCCAATGTAGCGCGTCTTGCCGGGGCAGATCTTCGGGAAGAGGTCAGGATCCCAGACCTCATAGTTCGGGTGATATATCTGTGCGCCCGCCTCTTTCAGCCGCCGGACATCCGCGACTGGCCACGCCTGCGTCACCACTTTGCTGATCCAGCGGCCAGGGAAGCGGCGCTCGATGGCCTCGACGTACTGGGCATAGAACTCGACCTCGTTTTTGCCCTGCAACGTGGAGGTGACGCTGCCGCCAGTGATAGTGTACGCCTGGCTCTCGCTGCCGCTAGCGTCAATCGCTTCGAGCGCGGCGATGATATCCGCCACCGACTTGACGCCAGTATAGGGCCGACCCTCCTGGATTTGCTGGCGATAATTGTTGTTGATGTCGCAGAACTGGCACTCTTCTTTCGCGCCGAAATACTGGCAGACGCGGAAGACAGTCAGATAGAGCAGATAGCCCCACTCGATAGTGGGCGCGATCTCGGCAACGGGGCGGCTATCCGGCAGCTTCGCCCGATAGTAGGGTGGCAGGTCGTGTAGCCCAACCTCGGCCACCGGCTCGCCGTCGATATGCAGCCAGAGCGCGCCGTCATGCGGAGCGACATGGTACGGCGAGGCGGGATTCAGCCGGGTGGAGACGATGGTGCGGCGCAGATTCCAGCGGCCACCTGTCAGCGCGATCTCTTCGGGAGCATGCCACTTCTGCGTCTCGTCAAGCTGCTTCTGGCGCACCATGTCGAACGAGAAGATGAAGTAGGACTTCGGCTGATGCTCGCGCGCCGCATGCTCGCCATCCCCGGCGGGGAGAATGAGCGCGCCTTCATCGAAGGAAATGCCCACACGCAGCAGGTCGGCCTTCAGCACTGCCTCGCGCGGCAGCGTCTTGTGGCGGGCGAATTGCCCTTCCAGCAAATCCAGTTGTCGCATAGTCTTGTCCTCTATTCTGAGCACTGCGCTACGGTGCGCGGGCGGTTAAAACCGCGCCTGAACTGCCTCACTGCGCTCCGCCACAAAGTCCGCCTACGCGGACTCCTTAAGATTCGCCAATGAAACGCGCATCCGACCAGCGAAAATCGGGCACGGCCATCTCCAGGAAGTGGCGCAGGCCCGCCAGGTCGCGCGTCCCCAGGTCATAATCTAGCAGCCGCAGGTAGCGCGCGCAGACCGCTATTGGCAGATCAAGCCGCGCTGCTGCCTCTTGCGCCAGCCGATCCAGGTCGGCGATACCGCGCTCACGGGATAGGTGGAGAAGCCTCACCACCTCGCTGGCGGCGATGGCTTCCGCCCGCTCGGCACGCGCCGCCCAGACCGAGAAACAGAACGGCAGCCCCGTCCACGCCCGCCACTCGGTCGCCAGATCGAAGACATGCGGCTGGCCTTGGCCCGCGATGGTACGCCGCAGGTGGCCCTCGCGCAAGGCGATATCGCCAATCAAGAGCGCGGCGTCATGCTCGGCTAGCATCGCGTCGAGGTCGGGAGGCTGTGTCACATAGCGCGGCTGGATGCCGTAGCGCCGCTCCGCGAGTAGCCTGACCAGCGCCACCGAGGTCGCCGAATGGTCGGTCAGGGCGATGCTGCGGCCGTCGAGCGCGCGCCAGTCGTCGCGCCACGAGAAGAGCAGCACACTCTCAACCGCGCCATGAGCCGCGACTGAGAGATGTGGTATCAGCAGCCACTCGCGCGCATGTTCGCCAAAAGCAACACTCGAGACGTTCGAGACGTCAATCGCCCCTGAAAGCAGCGCCTGATTCATCTGCGCGGGCGTGCCCGCAACCGTCTCGATACTGGGGAGGCCGCTCGTCGCCATCTGGCCCAGCAGCCAGTCGTAGACCGGCACGCAGTTCAGGTAGTCGATCACGCCAAGGCGCGCGGGCAGTGTCTGGCGTGCGTCTCCAGTCGTGGCGATGGCTGCCTCATGCGTCATGGCGCCCGCTCCTCTCCGCGATGGGTAGCTCAACGCCCACGGAGCGCAAGAGCATCGTCCGCAGCGTGGGCAATGTGTCTTCGAGCCGTTCAGGTTCACCCATCGCCAGCCAGCGCACGACGATCTCATTGATCGCGCCGAACCATGCCCAGGAGATGAGCGTCGTATCCTGCGGCGCAATCGCGCCCGCCGCGACGGCGCGGTCGAGGTGCGTCTGTATCATGCCCGCGAAGCGCCCACGAGTATGCATCAGTTTCTCGTCGAAGCCATGACCAAGGCCCACCGCCTCGATGAGCAGGATTTTGCTGAGCTGACGATGGCGTCCAAACGTTTCAAGGACGGTTCGCAGCGCCGAGTCCAGTTGGGCCACTGGATCGGTTTCTCCGGCGATGGCGCGATCGATGGCGGCGGCAAGTTTCGGCACCAGCTTATCTACCAGCGCAAGGAAGATGGCCTGTTTATTGAGAAAGTGGAAGTAGAAGCCGCCCTTGGAACTGTCCGACGCGCGGATGATATCATCCACAACGGTGCCATGATAGCCCTTCTCAGCAAAGACCTGTTCCGCCGCATCGAGCAGGCGCTGGCGGGTGGCGTCTTTGTCGCGGGTAGCGTGCTGGCCTGCCGTGCGCGCATGCCCGCTCGTCGGGGTCTCGTGCTCGTCCATAGCGCATCTCCGTTGGCGCGTCGGATTACGTACCGACGTGCCGGTCTGTTAGCATCTATCCTTGATTGTAGGAGGCGGTGTGAAGCGGCGTCAAGCGATATGGAGCGCAAAAGAACTCAGGTAGTCGATGCACGCACGATGAGGCGATGCTGGCGGGGGTGGGAAGTGGCTGGAAAACACACAGAACCAGAGAGGGCAGCGTTCAATGAATGAGACTGCCATTTCTGGTTCTGGTGCGCAAGCTCGCACGTGGCTGCTGGTGCGGTCGTACCGCGCTAATGCCAGATCGAGCGTGGAAAGTGATTCGCTGTGTGAAGGTAGCCTTCTTCATCAGCCTCGATCAGCAACTTGTGGATCAGCACAACATCCGCCTCTGGTAACCCGCCACTGGCAGGCTGCACGCAGAGCCGTTCGCTCACACGGTCGTGTTCGATCACCAGCACCTGGCCCGGCCCGCGTGGAACGCGATAGGTTCTACCTGGATGCTTTGCGCTGCTGAGATCCAGGTAGCCGGAGTCGCAGAGTTGGTGATACTGTGCTGGTGAGAGCTGATCGTGTAACAGCATCTCCGCCGTGCGCTCAGCGGGCACAGGCCACCATTTCTGCATCCGCAGCCAGGGCCACATGCGCGCGCTAAGCGTAGGCCACGACCAGAGCATCAGCACGAACTTACCCACCAGAATCAGGATAATGGTGGTCACTGCGACTGCGCCAAGTGTGTCACTAAGCGAGTTCATACGTCAGCCGCCGACGACTCGCGGAATCATGACGATTTCCTGAGCCTCGGGGTCAAATCGGTCAATTCGCTCGGCTGGCTTGCCTGGCGCCACCTTGACGGCTGTGGCGCCTTTTTCTCGCTGCTCCGCGAAGATGCGCTCGGCCTCCCTGACGGCGGCGACAGCCTCGGGATCTCCGACCTCTACCGCGTTTCGCTCCCACGTGTACCGATCATCTCCACGGTGTGAGAGCACTCGTAACACTCCCATGACACATACCTCCTCATTGCTCTAGCAAAGGCAAAGCGCCTGAGCTATTCCAAACTGAGTGGCTGGTCCGGTGGCGGGCCATCTGATGATTCCGTGGTCAGCAAGCAGAGCCTGGGCAATATTCAGCCCAACTACCTACGATGGCCGTGTGTACAGATGATGGGAAATGATAACGCTTCAACACAACGCGATGCGCTGTGATCCTTGCGAATCCTCACAATTCGAGTATGGCACGTCAGATGCCATTGTGCAAGGCCCAGCAATATGATACACCGCGATAATGCGCATGACGCCGACACAACACGGCCAACGTCAGATCTCCACCAGCTGGCGCATTATTCTGCTCAAGCTGGTCTCTATAGAGCTATACTTTGCAGGATACGTACCACATACCGTGGGTTTGCTCTACGGTGTCTGAAAGTGGGGGGTTACTTACCGCGCCCGGGCATGCCGCGGCGGGCCATTGCATGTACGTCACGCTCGAATCCACGCGCCACAAGCCACTCGCGCGTCATCCCGGTGACGACGACCGGGCGCTGCCGCATCTCGTCGATGGTGGCTGCTCCGGTCAGTTGCATTGCCACGCGCAACTCCGCCAGGAACTGGTTCAGGAAGGCGCGCACCGCTTCTAGCCCCTCGCTCGCCGCCTTCAGGAAGGGGAAACCCATGCCGATGAGCGTGGCCCCGAGCGCCAACGCCCGCGCGGCATCCAGACCCGAACGTACGCCGCCGGTGGATATCACTGGCAGGCCCGGCGCGCCCAGGCGTGTCTCGACCACGGCAATAGGTGTGGCGATGCCCCAGGCGCGGAAGAGCTGGCCGATACGGGCCGTTGTGTCATCACCGCGAGACTGCGCGCGGACACTTTCCATCGCGGCCATGCTGCTGCCTCCGGCGCCACCCACATCGATTCCCGCGACGCCCGCCGCTCGGAGCGTGTGGGCCTGCTCGTAGCTGATGCCCGCGCCCGTCTCTTTGGCGATGACAGGAACGCCAACCTCCGCCGCGATCTTGCGCAACGCTTCGAGACTGCCACGAGCTCGACGGTCGCCTTCCGGCTGCGCCGCCTCTTGCAGATAGTTGAGGTGGATGGCCAACGCGCGCGCGCCGATCATCTCGACCGCACGGCGAGCGTCTGTGACCGTGAAGGCTGGATGCCGCTTCTGCGCGATGAGCTGCGGCGCGCCGACATTGGCAATCAGAAATGCGCTGGAGGCGGCGGTACGAACGACCTCATAGGTCGCGGCGAGTTCAGGCGTGACGAGCGCCGCCCGCTGGCTGCCAACACCCATTGCCAGACCGTATTCGCCCGCGATGGTCGCCAGCCGCTCGTTGATGGTGGCGACATCGGGATGACCGCCGGTGAGCGAGGAGATGAAGATGGGGTAGCGCAGGCGGCTCCCCAGGAAATCGACCGAGGTATCAATGTCGTCCAGGTCAACCTCAGGCAGCGCTCGATGCACCAGCCGCACGTCAGCCCACGTCGCCTGCTGCGGCGCGGCGATGTCGTTTTCGAGCGCGATGGTGACATGTTCGATTTTGCGTTGCCTGACCTCGTCTGACATAGGACGCTCACTACTCCGATATCATCCTTCTTCGGGCCACATGCGCGCAGCCATCAAGAGCGCCCGTCGTGCCAGTTCGCGAGCCAGTGGTACTTTGTAGCGGTTGTGCGCCAGCGGCGTCGCGCTCTGAACAGCCAGTTCCGCCGCCTGAGCGGCCAGCTCTGATGTGAGTGGCTGCCCTGCGAGCAGCGCCTCGGCTTCCGTGACCCGCCACGGGACGTTGGCGACGCTGCCCAACACCAGCCGTGTGTGGGTTACTATGCCGCCATCCAGCGTCAGTTGCGCCGCCGCGCTGACCAGCGCGAATGCCCAGGCGCGCCTATCCATCGCCTTGAGATACACTCCGTGAGCGTTTTGGGATTGCGCCGGAACGCGAATTTCGGTGAGCAATTCACCGGGGCGCAGGCGATACTCGATCCGCTCGTCAGCCGTGGGCGGCGCCAGCAGCTCAGCTACGGGAAGTGTGCGCGCGCCAGATGCGCTCTCCAGGGTGACAGTGGCGTCAAGCGCGACCAGCGCCGGAGCCAGGTCGGAGGGGTGCGCCGAGCGGCACGGCCCCTGCTCGAAGATGGCGGCGTACTTGTTCTCGCCGTTGCGCATGTAACACGTCTCACCACCCTTGAGCCAGCAGTCGAAGGGGCCGCGAAAATACCAGCAACGGCTGCGTTGGAGTAGGTTGCCGCCCACGGTCGCCATCGCGCGGAGCTGTGGTGTGGCAGCGTCGGCTACCGCTTGCGTCAGAATTGGCAACCGCTCGGCCACGTCGGCGCTCCGCTCAAGCTCGGCAAGAGTCGTCAGCGCGCCGATGCGCAGGCTACCATCGTCCTCGAAGGCGAGATGGCGCAATGCCCGTGCGGGCTTGATGTCGATCAGCCGATCTACTGTCAGCAGGCCGTCTTTGAGCAGGGGCAGGAGGTCAGTGCCCCCAGCGATCAGGCGTGTCGTGTCGCCAGCAGACGCGGCGAGTGTGGAGATGGCGTCGTCGCTGGCTTGCACGGTGAGATGTTCGAATGGGCGCATAGATTACTCGTCCTCTCCAGCTTCAGAGAGCATATCCAGCACGCGGTCAGGCGTCAGCGGCAGCCGTGTGATGGAGCGCCCCAGCGCATGGCCGACGGCGTTGGCGATGGCGCCGGGCGTTGGTATGATGGGCGGCTCGCCCGCGCCTAGCACGCCTAGCGTATTGGCGACCACGAGCGGTTCGTCGAGCAGCACGATATCGATCTCCGGGATATCGCGGATGGTTGGCGCCTTGTAGTCGCCCAGGTTTGGATTCATCACCATCCCCAGCCGCTCGTCTACGACGCGCTGCTCGGTGAGGGCGAATCCTATCCCCTGAATGATGCCGCCCTCGATCTGGCTGCTGAAGGTCAGCGGGTTGACGATGCGCCCGCAGTCATGCGCCGCGACGATGCGCAGCACGCGCACCGCGCCCGTGCCGACATCCACCTCAACCTCGGCAAACTGCGCGCCGAAGGTTCGCACGGTCACATCTTCCGCGTTGGGGCCGCGCATGCCTTTCGCCGTAATCTCGTGGCCATCCAGTTGTTCGAGAAAGGCGCTTACGCTGCCCATCTCGCTGCCAGTCTCGCGATTGAAGACGGTCGCGTTGCGGATTTCGAGCGCGTCCGCTGGCGCCTCGGCAAGATGACCGATGATTTCCAACATCTCTTTGCGCGCCTCGGTCGCGGCCATGCGAACGGCCGGACCAACCGAGGCCAGGGTCATACTTCCGCCACTGCCAGGGGAGAAGACGCCGTACGCCGTCTCGCCCAGTTCGACGCGCACCCGTTCGAGCGGATAGCCCAGTTCTTCGGCGGCAATCTGCGCCAGCACGGTTCGGGTGCCAGTGCCGATATCCTGAGTCCCGGTGATGATGACCGCAGTGCCATCGGGCAGGAGCTTTGCGATAGCCTGCGCTGGCGGCCCACCATCGCCACCCCAGAACTGGCTGGCCATGCCGATGCCACGGCGCAGGTGGCCACTGCGGCCAGCGGGGAAGTGTCGGTCCTCGTCGTTGCGCGTCGTCCAACCGATACGCTCCGCGCCGATGCGGTAGCATTCATGCAGCAGATTGCGCGCATAGGGACGGTCGAGCAATTGATAGCGCGCCGCGAAGTTCTTGCGCCGCAGCTCCAGCGGATCCATGCCCAATTTTGCGGCGAGGGCATCCATCGCCACCTCCAGCCCGGCCATCCCTTCCACGACTCCCGGCGCGCGGAATGCGGCGAGCGTACCGAGATTGGTGCGGGCAGGGCGGTCGGTGGTTCGGACATTGGCGCACTGGTAGAGTTCTTTCGCGGGCAGTGTCACTGGCGAGGCCCATTCGCCGTTTGCGCCAACATTGTGTACGACATCGACGTCGAGCGCGGTCAGCGTGCCGTCCTGCTCAGCGCCGAGCCGGTAGGCCTGGATGCTGGGAGGGCGATTGCCCGCATCAAGATTCTCCTCGGTGCGGTCGAGCAGGTATTTTACCGGCAGCCCCAGTTGTCGTGAGGCATATGCGGCCAGCAGTCCCGTCCGGTGCGCGCCAAACTTGCTGCCGAAGCCACCGCCCATGAACTGAGTAATGACCTGAACCGCGGTGAGCGGTAGCCCTAACGCTTGCGCGACCTGCTGGCGCGAGCCATAGACTGCCTGCGTGGAGAGCCAGACGGTCAGGCGCGAGCCATCCCAGGACGCGACGCCACCATGCGTCTCAAGCGAGTTATGCATTGCGGCGGGCGTTTCCAGCCGGGTCTCCACAGTGACGGCGGCCTGGGCGAGCGCGGCCTCGGCGTCGCCACGCTGGTAGACGCTGGGGAACTCGTCCGAGATGGTGTTCGACGGTCGCGCCGTGTTGACCTGGGGGGCGTCGTCGGCCAGGGCAGCTTCTGGATGGGTGACGAAGGGCAGCGGCTCATATGTCACGTCAATCGCGCGAACGGCCTCGCGCGCCTGCTCCGGCGTCTCGGCGACCACCAGCGCCACCAGATCGCCATGATAGAGCATCTCTGTGCCAAAGATAGGCTGTTTGGTGGAAGGATTGACGAACTCGCCCGCGTTACGATGCGAGAATATCGCGCGCACCCCAGGGAGCCTCTCGGCGCGTGTGGTATCCAGCCCGGTGATGCGCGCGTGCGGGTGTGGCGAGCGCAGGCCAGCCGCGGTCAGCAGGCCGGGCAGCGCAACGTCGATGCTGTATTCGGCGGCTCCCGTAACGCGCTCGCGGGCATCTACGCGCGGCGTGGGCTTGCCGACAACCTGAAGCTGCGCCTCTGGTCCCCAGACGGGCGGCTCCTCGCCCTCCAGCACAACCCGCTTCTCTTCGACCTGTCCCTCGAATTCGAGATGCGTGGTGACAATGCGAATTGGCATGTAGAAGCCCTCTCCCTCGGCCCCTCCCCGTGCTCGGGAGGGGAGCCAGACCTGGTGTCGATGTTATGATGGGCGGTTATGATGGGCGGCCCGCCAGCGCGCGTGCGGCGGCAAGAATTTTGGGGTACGCGCCGCAACGGCAGAGATTCCCTGACATCGCGCGCTCGATCTCCTCATCGGAGGGTTGCGCGTTGCGCAGCAGAAGCGCCTTGAGCGCGAGCACCTGCCCCGGCGTGCAGAAGCCGCATTGCAGCGCGTCGTGTTCGATGAACGCCTGTTGCACCGGGTCAAGCGCGTCGCCGTGCGCCAGGCCCTCGATGGTGGTGATGGCGCGCCCCTGACACTCGACGGCGAGCAGCAGGCAACTGTAGACAGCCTCGCCATCCAGCAAGACGGTGCATGCGCCGCATTGGCCCATGTTGCATCCTGGCTTGGCGCCTGTCAGATGCAAATCTTCGCGCAGGGCGTCCAGCAGTGTGCGGCGCGGTTCCACACTCAGCGCGCGGACTCGTCCATTGATCGTCAGCTCTATCGGTGTTCGCGGCATGGCGGAAGGTGATTGCGAAGAAGGCGAGGTCATCGAAGTCATCGAATGCCAGCCTGCCTTTCATGGGTGAATCTGGGCTTGTCGCGAGGACGTCGGCGTTTGTCGCCTGAGTCGCCTGAGTCGCCTGAGTCGCATAGGTTGTTTCGCGCGACGCTTCAGGGAATGTAGCACAGGGCGGCGGTGTTCCGCAAACAGCCTATTCTCCCACGCGCTTGACGTTCCCGGACGCGCGCCAGTATAGTGCCAGCGCGGCTGCCCGACAGTGCGTTCGCTAGAGTGGGGCATGGATGCCGCGGGCAAGTAGACGCGCAAGAAGATGTGAGGAGTGGACGTGCGGGAGTTTAATCGCCGAGAGATGGCCGCCGCGAAGAGCCGCCGCGCAACCCCGGCGGAGCTGCGAGAGGCGCGCGAACGGCTGAAGGAAATTGACGCGGAACTTCAGCAGATGGAGCTGCTTCCCGAGACCAAAAATGGCGAGGAACGCGAGCAGCGCTACGAGCGGGTCTTGCGGCTGCGCGCCATGCGTGATGATTTCTCGCGCAAAGTCCCGCCGCTCAAGGCGAACCATCCCAATAGCATTCTGCTCTCGCTCTTCATGATTGTCGCCTCAGTGCTCATCTGTGGCGTCTGTGGTGGCGGTTCGTTCTATCTGCTCCGATACATCACACAAAAGCCGGATCCCACGGCGACCAGCAGTGGCTTCTGGGATGACATGAAGACTCAGAATTACATCGATCTTCATGATAACCTGCTGTCCTCCACATTGCGTGTGCAGCGGACCCCCGACGTGTTTGTGAACGATGCGAAAACCGCCGACGACGTCTACGGCAACGTGACCGATGCGCAGCTTATCGGTGCGCCAGACAACGCGGCGCAGGCGGACGATGTTAAGCTGACGTACGCGGTGACGCGCGGCTCGAAGGTGAAATACAACGTGACGCTCGAATTGCAGTATCGCGCCACGCCAACGCCGTCCTGGGGGGTGAGCGATTTCGGCGATACCTTCGCGCCAACTGGCCCGGGCGTGCCGAATATCCAGCCGACGCCAACGGTGAACCCGAATGAGACGCCAACGTCTACGCCAGTCTCCAGCATTGGCAACGGGCCGCTCATGTGGGTTGCGCGCCGCTCAGGGAGTTGAGAGGTTCACTCAGAGCAGGTGGGCCATTCGCTCGGCCCACACCATCATCGGCTCCCAGCCAGAACCGTGCATCTTGTATGACCACCATGCGGAGAGCACTGCCTGCGCCATGCTCCACGCCAGGATACGCTGACAATCGAATCCCAGCGCTTCAGCCAGGATCGTTGCGCGCCGAAGCAGCAACTGCTCGGGGTGTGGCCACGAAAACATCTCTGGCGCTGGGTTGCGCATCAACGAGCCAACCTCGTAGACAGGTTCGCCCGCGACGCCTTTGGGATCAAGCGCCAGCCAGGGTATGCGCTCGGCTGAGAGAATATTCCGGTGGTGCAGGTCGCCATGGAGTAACACAGGTGGAGCCGACGACACCACCAGGTCGTCGAATAGACGCTCTGCCTGCTCGACGAGATGCGCCTTGAAAGGGCCAGTGGCGCCGTCGAACGTTGCGCGCAATTGTTCGAAATCCCTCCCCCAGTCTGTGACAGTCTGAAATGGATGATCAACTGGTAGAGGGCGCCAGAGTGCGGACATCACCTGCGCGGCAATGCTGGTCGCCTCGTCGTCATCCGCGACATCATCCAGCGGCCTTCCCGGATAGAGTCGCTCGATCAGCATCACGCCCCGATCCGTGTCGGCTTGCAGGAGACCGACGATGCCACGGCCACCGTAAAATCGCAGGGAATTCTCCTCGTGCTGGCGTTCCATGCTGGGCACGCCAGCCTTGAGCACGGCGTGTTGGCCGTTGCCAAGGATAACTGGGGCGACGTAGTTGTAGTTGAGTGGCGTGAAATGCGGCTCAAGCGTAAGTTCCCATCGCTGGGCGCAGTCATCTAGCAGCGAGGGCAGGTTTGCCAGCCACTCGACGCCCTTCTCGCCGTTGACATCGATAATGGCCTTGATGAAGTCTTCAGGAAGATTGAGCTCGGACAAAGTGTCCTCCCTTTCACGTCCCCTTAGCCCACTTTTCGCATAGCCTACGCCTGTGCTGACGCTGATCCGCGGGCGAGCGACTCGACGTATTGCAGCTCGTAGAGGCGTTTGTAGTAGCCGTTGCGCGCCAGCAGCGACTCATGCGTGCCCTCTTCGACGATGCGCCCTTTGTGCAGCACAACGATACGGTCCACGTTGCGGATGGTGGAGAGGCGGTGCGCTATGATGACCGACGTGCGCCCGCGCATCAGCTTTTCGAGCGCGTCCTGGATCAGCGCCTCGGTTTCGGTATCCACGCTGCTGGTCGCCTCATCCAGAATCAGCAAAATCTCGGGATTGAAGGCGATGGCGCGCGCGAAGGCAAGGAGCTGGCGCTGGCCCGCCGAGAAGCCCGCCCCCCGCTCCAGCACCGGCTCATCATATTGCAGGGGCAGCCGCTCGATGAACTTCGCCGCGTTGACGAAACGCGCCGCCTCGCGGATACGCTCATCGCTGATGCCCGTCTCGTGCAGGCGGATGTTGCTGGCGACGGTGCCCGAGAAGATAAAGGGATCCTGGAGTACCGCACCGACGTGTCGCCGCAGGTCGGCCTGAGACAGATCGCGCACGTTGTGGCCGTCCACCAGCACCTCGCCACGCTGCACATCGTAAAAGCGCGAGATGAGGCTGATGAGCGAGGTCTTGCCCGCGCCGGTCGCGCCGACGAAGGCGACGCTCTCGCCCGAGAGAATCTTGAACGAGATGCCTTTGAGCACCCACTCACCGGGATTGTAGGCGAACCAGACGTCGCGGAACTCCACCTCGCCGCGCACATGCGCCAGCGGCATCGGCTCCTCAGGGTCGCGCACCGTCACCGGCTCGTCGAGGACGCGGAAGATGCGCTCGGAGCTGGCCATTGCCGATTGGAGCACGGTGTACTTGTCCGCCATGTCGCGCAGTGGCAGGAAGAAGCGATCGACGTACTGCAAGAAGGCGACGAGCGCGCCAAGCGTCAGCGCACTCGCCAGTACCTGTCCGCCGCCCACACGGATGATGAGCGCGGTGGCTATCGAGGCAAAGAGTCCGACGACGGGAAAGAAGAGGGAGAAATAGAAGAGCGACCGCAGGGATGCGCGGCGATAGTCCAGGTTGAGCGTGTCGAAATACTGAAAGTTGCGCTGCTCGCGATTGAATAACTGGACAATCTGTGTGCCGGAGATATTCTCGGCGATGTTGGCGTTGATACGCGCCAGCCGCACCCGAATCGCGCGGAAGTTATCGCGCATGGCCCGTTGGAAGTACGCGGTCACCAGCAAGAGCGGCGGGATGACGACGAAGACGACCAGCGCCAGCAGCCAATTCTCGAAGAGCAGGATGATGACAATGCCCATCAGCGAGAAGACGTCGCCGATGAGTGAGATGGCCCCAGAGGTGAAGAGATCGTTGAGGGCATCGACGTCGTTGGTGATGCGGGTCATCAATCGCCCCACGGGATTGTGATCGAAGAACGAGAGAGACAGGTTTTGCAGATGCTCGAACATGTTCGAGCGCATATCGTACATAATCCGCTGGCCGACGATGCTCAGCAGCAGGTTCTGGTAGTAACGCAGCCCGAAACCGGCGACAAGCACCAGCAGATAGACCAGGCTCATCTCGAAGACGCCATTGGCGCGATCGGTGAGCGAGAGCGCGGAATTCGAGGGCGGCACGATGAAGCGGTCGATGGCGACCTGCGTGATGAATGGCGCGAGCAGATCGACGCTCGATGCAAGCAGGATGAGCGCCAGGGTGAACAGGAAGGTAAAGCGGTACGGGCGTATGAACGCCCAGAGGCGCCGGACCAGCCGGGCGTCATACGCTTTACCGAGTATCTCATCCTCTTGAAAGAATGCCTGCGCCATCTACCCTCTCCCTCAGGTCGGCCATCAATCGCCGTCTCGTTTTACGGGGTATTTGTCCCCGCCCTTTGTCCCCTTCCCCTGCGAGGCGAGGGCCACCTGGAACGGTCTCAATCCCCGCCCGCCTGCTGTACCGCGCTGCTATTGGGGACATCCACTATCTCCTCGCCCTCTTCGCTGCTCAGGTCTGGCCCGTCGCCCGCATCCAGTTCCTCGCCAAGCAACTGCTGCCGATACATGTCGGCATAGAGGCCGTCTCGGGCAAGTAGTTGCTCATGGGGGCCGCGTTCGATGATCCGCCCGTCGTCCAGCACGATAATCTGATCGAGATCTTTGACGGTTGAGATGCGATGCGCGATAACCACTGATGTCCGCCCCTCCATCACCTTGCGCAACCCACGCAGGATCGCCGCCTCGGTATTGGTATCCACGCTCGACATCGCGTCATCCAGAATCAAGATGAGCGGATTCTTGGCGACGGCGCGGGCGATGCCTGCGCGCTGTTTCTGGCCACCGGAAAGCGTGACACCACGCTCGCCCAGCAGCGTCTGCGTCCCCTGGGGGAAGTCCACGACATCTTTGCCCAATTGTGAGATATCAAGAGCGAACTCTAACTGCTGCTCGTCGAGTTGTTCGAGGCCGAAACCGATGTTCTCTTCGATGGTCAGCGAGAAGAGGAAATTATCCTGTGGCACGTAGCCAATGGCCGCGCGCAGCTTCGTCAACGGGATATGGCGAATGTCTTCGCCGTCGATCAAAATCGCGCCGTCAGTTACATCGAAGACACGGGCCAGCGCACTGACCAGACTCGACTTCCCGGCGCCGGTCGGCCCGACGATGCCGAGCGATGAGCCAGCGGGCACATGCAGGTTGATATCGTGGAGCACCTCGACATCCTGATAGGCCAGTGCGACGTGGCGGAACTCGATCTCTCCGTGAGCGGGCGAGGCGTTGGGATCGGTTGCCTCGGTGTCGCGAATAGCAGGCACGGCGGTACGCACCTCCTGGATGCGGGCTGTTGAGGCGGCGCCCTGCTGCAGCAGATTGACCGTCCAGCCGAGCGCGATCATCGGCCAGGCAAGCGCGGCGAGATACGTATTGAAGCGCACCAGCGTGCCTAGCGTGATGCGACCTTCGATGACGTCAATGCCACCGCGCCAGAGCAGGATGGCGACCGCCAACCCGGCGAGGAAGTACATGGCGGGCCAGAGCAGCGAGTCGATCCGCGCGAAGCTGATACTGCGGCGAACATATTCTTCATTGACCGCGTTGAATGCGGCCAGTTCGTGTGGCTCTTGCGCGTAGGCCTTGACGACCCGGATACCCGAGAAGTTTTCCTGCGCCCGCGCCGATACCTCACCAAACTGATCCTGCACCTGGCGGAAGCGGACACGGATGACGCGCCCGACGAAGAAGAAGAAGACCGAGAGCAGCGGCATGACAGTCAGCGAGTAGAGGGTGAGCTGCCCATCAATGCTGAACATGGCAATGGCGGTCACTGTGAACGCGACAGTAGTGTTGCAGAGGTTGCTGATGCCGGGGCCGAGCATCATGCGCACGGCGCTGAGGTCATTGGTGGCGCGGGCTACCAGATCGCCAATCTTGCGTTGCTGGAAGTAGGCGAGATCGAGTTGCTGAAAATGTTTGAAGAGGTCGCCGCGCATCTCGTACTCGATGTGGCGCGAGACACTGTTGATTACGTAACGACTGGCGAACTGAAACACTCCCGCAAGGATGCCCAGACAAATGATGAGCAGCGCGTAGCGCGTGAGAGCCGCGGCATCCTCGTGCTGGCTCAGGCTATCGATGGCCTCTTGCAGCAGCAGCGGCGGCAGCAGAATGATCAGATTGGCGATGATGATAAGTACGCCACCTGCCAGGAGCACGTACTTGTGACGGAGGAGGTAGACCGAGACGGCACGCAGAGTTGACATGCTATCAGCGTAACACAAAACGCCGGGTGGCGAAAAGGCTTATGACCTATGCGTATGATGGACGTCTAACACGTGGCCAAGTAGCCGCCGAGCCAGATGAGATGCGTCGTGAGGACTTCAGCGCGTGTCAGTCTGGCGCAGGATTTCTGGCAGAAATCTCCACAATCTTAGCGCTGTGTGATCGTCATCAGCAGATGGTGCGTCGTCGTGCTGAGGCCAGTGACGGTGGAACCCGATGGTAGCAGATTGGCCATCGTGTGGGCTAGCTGATTGTTGATAGGCCGTTCGAGCGCTGTCGTGATGGCGGCTGGCAATGGCAGCCCGCCGACCTGGGCGCTGAGGAAGTGGATGGTCGGCTGCCCTGACTGCAATCGCAGTTGCGCGGTGGCGACAAGCGGAGCGCTTATGGGAAACTGCCCGCTGGTTGTCCCCGAGAGCTTTATCCGATTGTTTGGCAGAATCTCCGCCTGTATGTTACTGATGTGAATGGGTAAGGTACTGCTACTCATGGCGTCGGCCAGAACCTGTGTGAGATAGACGTCATCGATGGAGATGCCAATCTCGCCGCTCGTCTTGCCCGTACTCAGGCGATGCGGGCGATGGACCCGATGCCAGCGCAAAGAGGCCAAACAGCGTCACCAGCCCGCCGATCACCAGACCGATCAGCAGCCCACCACAGCCCCAGACCGTCGCGCGTGATGTGCGTGGAACTGTATCGCTGCGTGTTCGTCGCGGATAGTCGACCATACTCGATCCTATTCAACGGTTGCGAGATGAGCCTCATGAGCATATCCCGCAAATCCGTGGCCACGAGTCGAACTGCCACGGTGGCCGGGATGTTTTTTGGTTGTATTGTGCAACATGCACAATGATTAATACGATACTTCTGGCGCATCGTCGTTCCGCTCTCACCTACCATGGCGCTATACTGACTACATTGAGATTGTTTTGTGCAGTGTGCGCAATGTAGGTGCGGTGGGGCGCGTGGAACCCCATCAAGTCGTACCGCTACGTCATAGAGCATGCGGAGAAACAGATGACGAGAACGCCGGAAGATGTGCTGCGCATGGCCCACGAGCATGGGGCCCGCATGATTGACCTGAAGTTCACCGATGTCCCTGGCACGTGGCAGCATTTCAGCATCCCCACCCGTGCGATTGATGCCTCCTCCTTCACCGAGGGCATTGGATTCGACGGCTCCAGCATCCGGGGTTTTCAGGAGATCAACGAGAGCGATATGCTCCTTCTCCCTGATCCTACCACCGCTATCATGGATCCCTTCACCGCCGAGCCAACCTTGAGCCTGGTCTGTGATGTGACCCAGCCGGGCGCGTCGCGCGAGCCGTATTCCCGCGATCCCCGCTACATCGCGCGTAAGGCGGAAGCGTATTTGAAGTCGTCCGGTATTGCTGATACCGCGTATTTTGGCCCTGAAGCCGAGTTCTTTATCTTTGACGATGTCAAGTATCGCTCGACGCAGAACGAGCAATGGGCCGTGGTAGATAGCGATGAGGCTCACTGGAATTCTGGTCGCAATGGCACGGCGAACCTCGGCCACCGCAACCGCCCCAAGGAGGGCTACTTCCCGGTCGCGCCCAACGATACGCTGCAAGACCTGCGCACGGCGATGGTGCTGCTGATGGAAGACTGCGGCATCGATGTCGAGGCGCAGCATCACGAGGTTGCCGCCGGCGGGCAATGCGAGATTGACATGCGCTTCGACTCGCTGCTGACGATGGCCGACCGCGTCATGCTCTACAAGTACATCGTCAAGAATGTGGCGCGGCGCGCGGGTAAGTCGGCGACCTTCATGCCGAAGCCGATCTTCGGCGATAACGGCTCCGGGATGCACGTGCATATGAGCCTGTGGAGGGACGAGCGACCGCTCTTCGCCGATGCCGAGGGTTACGCGGGCGTCTCTGAGATGGCGCGCATGTTCATCGGTGGGCTACTGACCCATGCCCCGGCAGTATTAGCGCTGGCGGCGCCCAGCACGAACAGCTACCGTCGCCTGGTGCCCGGCTATGAGGCGCCCGTCAACCTGGTCTACTCGCAGCGCAATCGCTCGGCGGCGGTGCGCATCCCGATGTATTCGGATAGTCCGAAGGCGAAGCGTGTCGAGTTCCGGCCTCCAGACCCAACCTGCAATCCCTACCTGACCTTCTCGGCGCTGCTGATGGCAGGCCTGGATGGCATCAAGCGCGGCATTCTGCCCGAGGAGAACGGTCTGGGGCCGGTTGATCGCAACATCTATGAGATGTGCGCGGAAGAGAAACAGGACATCAAGTCGGTGCCCGGTTCGCTGGACGACGCGCTGGACGCCCTGGAGCGCGACCACGAGTTCTTGCTGGTGGGCGACGTCTTCACGACGGACCTGATCGGCAAGTATGTGGCCCTCAAGCGCGAGCAGGCCGCCGAGGTGCGCCTGCGCCCGTCACCGCTGGAGTTCGCGCTCTACTACGACGCCTAGCCACTTCGGGAATAGCCACCCATTCGCAGCACCCCGATATCGGTGAGCAATCGCCGGTTCGGGGCGCCTATGTTTCCGGGATTGGCATGGTAGCGGAGAAATCACTCGGAACAGGTGATGATGGCGCGCCTCCATAGGCTGACAGCTGAAGCCGCGCCTAAGGGTCGCGCTTGCGCGACCGCGAAGCCTGCCTGCGCAGGCTCCAGAGCGTGTATGCTGGATGTACTGAGGCCGCGTAGGCGGCCTTTGCGGCGTAGCCCTTAGCCGCGCGTTTACGCGCCTGGCATATTGCTGGCGTCTTATCGAACAAAGAGCGTGAATCGATGGATGACACCGCCCCGCTGTTGCGCCTGACCATCGAACTGGTACCGGAGCCGTGCTGGTTTGCTAACCTGCGCGATGTGCTGCCACGTCCTGCATGGGATAAGCTGCGGCGCGAGGTCTACCAGCTATCCGGCAATCGCTGCGGTATCTGCAGCGCGGGCGGCATGCTGCACTGCCACGAGGTCTGGCGCTACGATGACGTGGCGCACATCCAGCACCTGGAGGGCTTTCGCGCGCTCTGCGTCCTCTGCCACCACGTCAAACATATCGGGATGGCCGGGAAGCTTGCAAGCGAGGGCAAGCTCGACTATGAGGCGGTCGTCGCGCACTTCATGCGCGTCAACGGCTGTAGCCGCGCCGATTTCCAGCGGCACTACCAGCACAGCTTCGCCCAGTGGCGGGAGCGCTCGCGCTACGAGTGGCAGACCGACCTGGGCGACTATACACCGCTGACCCCGTCCTGATACCGAGGGGTAGTTACGTCTTGGGCCTGTGAATGCTACAATGCCTGCATGGAGACGAAGTGTGTGAAACGTGTGGTACTCATAGGCCCAACGGGAAGTGGGAAGTCCGCAACTGGCCGACTTCTCGCGATGCTACTTCATTGGCAATTTATCGACCTTGACGAAGAAATCGCCCGCATCTCCGGCATGGCTGTGCCGGAGATTTTCGCGCGTGAGGGGGAACGCGGCTTTCGCGACCGCGAGACGGCGGCGCTCAAAGCTGTTGCCGAGCGGCGCTGCGTGGTGATCGCGACGGGCGCGGGGGTCGTCGAGCGTGCGGCAAACCGGGCGCTGCTCCACAAGCACAGCCGTGTTGTTGCCCTGCTCGCCTCGCCGGAGACCATCTGGCGTCGCCTGCTGGAGCATGCCGCCTCTCCCACGGAGTTAGGTCGCCAGCGGCCGATGCTGGCAGGCAGCGATCCATTGCAGCGACTGGGCAGCCTCTACACGCGCCGCGCGCCGCTCTATGCCGAGGCAGACGAGACGCTGGTGGTCGAGAATCTGACCCCTGCCGATGCGGCGGCGCGTATCGCGGCGAGTCTGGTGGGGCGCGGACTGCTACCCGACGACGGCGCGGAGACGGCCTGCTGGCTAACCAGGACGCAGCACGGGCCTGACTATGAGATCGTCGTCGGCTGGAACGCGATCACCAGTCTGTCTGGACGCCTCAAAGAACTGCGGCTGCCGAAGCGTCTCCACGTCATTACAGATGAGGCAGTCGGAGCGCTCTACGAACCACCGTTGATGACCGCATTGCAGGATGCGGGGTTCGCACCGCAGGTCTTTCGTGTGCCGGTGGGCGAGGGCAGCAAGTCCGCCGTCCAGCTTGGAGCAATCTACGATTGGCTGGCGGCCCGACGCGCTGAACGGTCGGAGGCGATTCTCGCGCTCGGCGGCGGCGTTGTCGGCGATCTGGCGGGCTATGCGGCGGCGACCTGGCTGCGGGGCGTGCCGCTCGTCCAGATTCCCACTTCATTGCTGGCGCAGGTGGATGCCTCTATCGGCGGCAAAGTGGCCATCAACCATCCGCAGGGCAAGAACCTGATTGGCGCGTTCTATCCGCCACTGCTGGTGCTGAGCGATCCGGCGCTGCTAATGACCCTTCCCGAACGTCAATATATCGAGGGACTGGCCGAGATGGTCAAGCATGGCGTCGCGCTGGATGGAGGCTACTTCATCAGGCTGGAGCTGAACGCGAGCGACCTGCTGCGGCGCGAGCCAGTTGCGTTGACGAAGGCAATCGTCGAATCGGCGTCGATCAAATCGGTGGTTGTGCAGATCGACGAACGCGAAGGCGCGCACGATGAGCGCATTCGGCTCAACTACGGTCACACTATCGGGCATGCGCTCGAAGCGGTCGCGGGCTATGGCCAGTGGCTACACGGCGAGGCAGTCGCCGCCGGGATGAACGTCGCGGCGCGCATCGGCGCCAGCCTGGGTATCACCCCGGTAGAGGTCGTGGAGCGGCAGGAAAAGCTGCTGACGTATCTAGGTCTGCCGACCAGCCTGGAGGGCGTCTCCGCCAGCGCGCTGATGGGCGCGGCGCTCTGGGATAAGAAGGTGCGCGGCGGCGCGGTGCGCTGGATATTGCCGACGACGCTGGGCCGTTCCGCAGTGGTCAGCGATGTGCCGCTCGAAGCCGTCCGCGAAGCGCTGCTGGCGGTGGGCGCTGAGGCGTAGTGAGATGCTGATAGTCTGGAGCGACGCGCATGAGTCACGGCGAGACGACCGAACAGCGGCCACGTATCCTGGTGGCGCATGGGCCGAACCTCAATACACTGGGGAAGCGCGAGCCAGAGATCTATGGGTCGATGACGCTCGACGAGATCAACCAGCGGATTCACGAACGGGCGGCGGCGCTAGGTTGCGAGACCCACGCCTTCCAGTCGAATCACGAGGGCGCGCTGATCGATTTCCTCCAGGCGGAGGCGGGCAGCGCGCAGGGGATCGTCATCAATCCGGGCGGGCTGACCCATACCAGTGTCTCGCTGCGGGATGCGCTGGTGGGGACTGGCCTGCCAGTGGTCGAGGTGCATCTCTCGAACATCTATGCGCGCGAGCCGTTCCGCCATACCTCGCTGCTTGCGCCAGTCTGCAAGGGTCAGATTACGGGGCTGGGCTGGCGAGGCTATCTCTATGCGCTCGAAGCGCTCGTATCGCTCGTGACTGCGTGACTGGGCGGTTGGCGGCAATCCGGTGATAGAATAGGTTGGCGCAATTCCGTGTGTGGGCAATGGAACGGTCGCATTGACCGTGCGGCTTGCATACGCAGATACAGAAAAGCGACGCTGCCTCAATGCGCGCGTCGATGAGGACCGACAGGGTCGGCTCCGGGAGGATACAAGCAGATTCTATGATTTCGACAGGTGATTTGAAAAAAGGAATATCGCTGGAGCTGGACGGTCAGCTCTTTACGATTGTTGACTGGCAGCACATCAAGATGGGGCGCGGCGGCGCCATCGTGCGGATCAAGCTGCGCAACCTGCGGACCGGCGCGAACTTCGAGCGCACCTATGACGCGGGCGAGCGTTTCCAGCGCGCATTCCTTGAACACCGTCCCGTGCAGTACTCGTACAATGACGGTGATACGTACTATTTCATGGACAACGAGACCTTCGAGACTATACCATTGACGGGCGAGCAGCTTGGCGATGCGAAGAACTACCTGCTCGATGGTATGCAGATCGAGATTGTGACCTACAACGACGAGGCGCTCAGCGTTGAATTGCCGCCATCGGTTGATCTGGAAGTGACCTACACCGAGCCGGGATTCAAGGGCGACACCGCCACTGGGGGCACCAAGCCCGCCACCGTCGAGACGGGACTGATCGTTCAGGTGCCGCTCTTCGTCACGACTGGCGATAAGATTCGCGTCAAGACGGATACCGGTGGCTACGTCGAGCGGGTCAACTCATAAAGAGAACTTTGGCTCGTGCGCTCCGGGGTCGTCGGAGCTTGCGGGAGGAGGCGCAGTCACCATGGTACGCGAACGCGCGGATCGCAACAACGGATCGGCCCCGGTACCGACATCCACCAGTCTCAGTGTCGCCGAATTGCGTCAGCTTATCACGTTGATGGAGAAGAGCGACATCGAAGAGATTACCATCGAGCATGAGCGTGATGGACTGCATCTCACACTCCGCAAGCCCGCGCCGGTGGAGCTTGATCCATCCGTGCTGCTGGGCGCTGGCGAACTGCTGGAGGGCGCGGCGTTTTCTGCCTCTGAGCCTGAGGCCGAGGCTGAGGATGATGCGGCGAATGCTCTCGACATCCGCTCAACGCTGGTCGGTTTCTATCGCGCGGTTGCCAGGCGTGGCGCGAAGCCCCTCGCGCCGGGAGATAGCGTCAAGGAGGGGCAGATCATCGGGGCCGTCGAGGCGCTCAACGTGCTGAACGAGGTCGAATCGCCAGCGGCCGGGCGCGTCCGCAAGATTCTGGTGGACGACGGCCAGCCGGTTCAGTATGGCCAGGTGCTGATGATGGTCGAGCCGCTCAAAGCCTGACCTCTCCCAGATGGTCGGTCAGTGGGGCGCTAACTGGCACTCGCGAAGGATGTGTCAGGCTACCTTCGCGGCATTTATGCCGCGGCTAACCCCGCCTGTACCATCTTTTCGACAGGCACGTTTTTTGGCTCTCCTCCCCGCGTCGGAGGCAGACGTGCGAGCCGTGAGGCTCGGAGTGTGCGTAATGCACGCATAACGCCTGCGTCCCATCGGGAGGGGCTGGGGGAGAGGTCCGGCAGTAATGCGCATTGTCGGTGTGAGTGAACTGACGAGCTACCTCAAGAGCCTGCTCGAAGAAGACTACTATCTGCAGGACACCTGGGTGCGCGGCGAGATTACCAACTATGTGCAATCTGGCGCCGGGCACCGCTACTTCTCGGTCAAGGATGAACGCGCTTCGCTTCGCTGCGTGCTGTTTCGTGGTAATGGGTCCAGCACGCCGCCATTGCGTAACGGGATGGCGGTGTTCGTCCATGGGCGTCTGAGTGTCTATGAGGCGCGGGGCGATGTACAGTTTTACGTGGATGTCGTGGAAGATGCGGGTATCGGCGAGCTGCATCTGCGCTTTGAGGCGCTGAAGGCGCGGCTGGAGGCCGAGGGGCTCTTCGCGGCGGAACGCAAACGTGACCTGCCACGCTCACCCTCAGTCATTGGCGTCGTGACGTCGTCATCGGCCGCCGCCCTGCGCGACATTGTGCGGACGCTGCGGCTGCGCTGCCCACTGGTGCGGGTGGTGGTGGCGCCGACGCTGGTGCAGGGAGATGGCGCCGCGGAACAGGTGGCCTCGGCCATCGCGCTGCTGAACGCTCATGCGCGGGCGGAGGTTATCATCGTCGCGCGCGGTGGCGGCTCGCTCGAAGAATTATGGGCCTTCAATGAGGAGGTGGTCGCGCGGGCCATCGTGGCGTCGGCGATTCCCGTGGTGACGGGCATCGGCCACGAGACGGATTTCACCATCGCCGATTTCGTCGCCGACCTGCGCGCCTCGACTCCCACCGCCGCCGCCACAGCCGCCGTACCAGACCTGCGGACCTGGCGTGAGTCGCTCTTCCAGCAGCGCGAGCGGCTCGATCAGGCGGTTAGCGTCTACCTGTATACCCAGCGGGCGACGCTGGGCATCCGCCAGCACGCGCTGGATCGCGCCAGCCCATTGGGGCGCATTGCGCAGGCGCGCCAGCGAGTTGACGAGGCGCGCGAGCGGCTACGCGCGCGGATGCAGGGTCAGCTAGACCTTCGACGCGAGCGACTGCGCGGGCGGGCACAGCAGCTTCACGCGCTCAGCCCGCTGCTGACATTGAGCCGGGGCTTTGCCGTGGTACGGCGCGCGGATGATGATACATTGGTGATGAGCGTCGGACAGGTTGCGCCAGGCGATGCGTTGCGGGTGCGCGTGTCCGACGGAACGTTTGACGCCGTGGCTGGCGAGCGGGTAACGCCATCCGAGGTGGAGAGGAAGTAGCGTTATGCAGCGTGAGCGACGTGGGCGTCGCGCAAACGGGTCTGATCCATCACGTTCGCCCTCACCAGCGGACATTTCGCTGGACGGGCTGGCCGACTATGATAAGGCAATGACCGAGATCGATGATATTATCGCGCAGCTTGAGGATGGCCAGCATTCGCTCGACGAAGAGATGCAGCTCTACGAGCGCGCGATGCGGCTGGCGCACGCCTGCGACCAGCTGCTCCAGAACGCCGAGCTGCGGGTGGAGAAGCTGCGTTCCGATCTCAGCGCTGGGCAGGCCTCCTTTGCGCTGGAAAACTTCGACATCGACGACGAATAACGAGGAGCGACATGCATTCGCCACTGACCGATTTGTTAGGGAATCGTGTGTTGTGGGCCGCTGTGGCGGGATGGCTGGTGGCGCAGGGCATCAAGGTGCTGCTGGCGTTGATCGCGACCCATAAGTTCGAGCCGAGCTATCTCTTTGCCTCCGGTGGGATGCCCAGTTCGCATTCGGCGCTGGTGATGGCGCTGGCGACCGGGGTGGCGCGCGTGGATGGTTTGGGGTCGGTCTACTTTGCGCTAGCGGCGGTCTTCGCCGGGGTGGTGATGTATGACGCGGCGGGCGTGCGGCGCGCGGTCAGCAAGCAGGCGCGCATCCTCAACCTGATGATGGAGGACTTCTTCCACGAGCGCGGACTCGACGTGCATCGCCTTGGCGAGCTGATAGGTCATACGCCGGTAGAAGTCTTCGCCGGTGGCGCGCTGGGCATTCTCCTGGGCCTCCTGTTTACAGCATAGCGCTCTCTTCCACGACCCGACAGACCCTTCTTCCCATCTCGCAAGCAGAGGCTCGTTCCATGTGGTACCTTGCTGATGGGTTGATGTCGTTCACATATCTCGGGAGTTTGCAGGGTGCGCAAGAAGTCGAAGTTCCTACCAGATGCCAAGCGGAGGTCGCGCACCGACGACAAGTATGGCGATGCGTTTGACGCGGACGATTCCCGTCCATCACAATCGAGTGAGTGGCTCAACCATGCCACAGGCAGCAAGACCACTGATATCTTCGTCGGCGGCCAGCGGAGCCGAAAACGACGCGCTCTGCGGCTGGTTGGGAGCGGTGTCGCGTTGGGCGGCAAAGGGTTGGTCCGCGCGGGCAAGTTCGGCTACCGTCAGATGCACCCGATGCGCGCGCGTGACTGGGTCTCACTGGGCGCGGTGGCCGCGGTATTTGTCGCGCTAGGAGTCTACGCGACATTCGAACGCGGCGCTGGCCTGCCGCGTTCGCAATTGGGCTGTCGCTGGCACACGGTGGACGTTCGAGACTCGCTGATTTCGCTTGCGCGTCTCGATGGTGTGAGTGTCGAAGATATCGCGCAGGCGAATGGCATCTACGATGTCAAAGACCCACCGATAGGGATGCAACTCTGCATCCCGTCGAAGTCGGATGTGGCGCAGGCAGCGGATAGTACCCCGTTTGCCTCGGCGACCGATGGCCCGGTAATCCAGGGAGAGGCGGAGTATGTGCGTTTCGCGCTGCCCTATGCCCAGCAGGCGCACGAGGCGACGGGCTGGCCCACCAGCATGATTCTGGCGCAATGGGGACTGGAACAGGGATGGGAGGCGCCCACCTTTACCGGCTATAACTTTGGCAACTGCGGCGGCCTGACGGATGAGCCTTTCGTTCCCGGTACGTCGGCCCCTGGCTCGCCCTCGACGTTCGCCTACGCCGATTCGCCCGCGGATGGCCTGCGCTTCTACGTCCATGTCGCCAAACTGAGCTACTATGCCCAGGTCGCGTCCGCCGCGCGTAGTGGAGGGCCGGAGGCGGCGGCGAAGGCGCTCGGCGCGTCTCCCTGGGACGCGGGCCACTATACCGGCGACAACGATCCTGGCTCCTCGCTAATCGCGCTGATGCGGCAGTACAACCTCACCCAGTACGATTGAAGCGACCTTACCCCTAGTCCCCTCTCCCGGTAGGAGGGGGGACTACGCCCATGACGCTGGTAACACTACCCTGTCCACCCCAACTCCCTAGCGCGTTTCTCCGCTGCATCAGCCTCGGCGATCCGCCCCAGCATGCGCAACGTGATGCTCATGTTGCTCCAAGCAGTGATATTGTTCGGGTCGAGAGCCAGTGCCCGGCTGTAGGCGGTCAACTCCTCCTCATAGTTCCCCAGCGCGAACAGACCGACTGCTTTACCATTCCAGGCATTAGCATCATAGGGGGTCAGGGCTAGCACTCGTTCGTATGCATTCATTGCCTCTTGATAGCGCCCTATGTTATTGAGTAAGAATCCCTTATTACTCCATGTGAGGGCATCGTTCGGATCCAAGTCAAGCGCCTGGTCAAAAGCGGCCAAGGCCTCCTCAAGGCGTCCCAAGTTGCCGAGCGCTGCACCTTTGCCGATCCAGGCGGCGCGAAAATTTGGATTAAGTTCCAAGGCACGGTTGCATGCAGCCAGCGCCTCCTCAGGGCGTCCAAGACGACCGAGTGCATTGCCCATGTTGCTCCAAGCGGCAGCGAAGTCAGGGGCGAGAGCCACCGTCCTGTCGTAAGCAGCTAACGCTTCCTCACGGAGTCCCAGAGCACTGAGCGCTTTGGCTTTGTTGTTCCAGACCCATGCCTGCTTATCGTCAAGGGCGAGGGCTTGGTCGTACGCTTGGAGGTCGTCTCCGTGCCGCCCCGTTTCATTGCGTGCAAGTCCAAGATTGGCCCAGGCGTCGGACGAGCCAGGAGCGAGTTGGGTGGCGCGCTCGAAGAGAGGCAGCGCCTCGGCGTATTGCTTCTGCGCAATCAGCGCCTTGCCGCGAGTCAGCAAGTCATCTGCGTCCTCACTGGGCTGCGGGGCGACGGGAGTGGGGGCCGCACCAACCGGGGTCAGGCCGAGGGCGCGCAGCAGGCGGTTGGCCGCCTCCATCACGGCGTAGGGCGTGAAGCCGGGAGCCTCGATACGCTTGTAGTTGTAGTATGCAAGCCAGCCGTTATCTGCCCCAAAGTCATTGCGCTCGATCCGTTCTGCCGTCACCGGTAGGAAGACCCGCGAGGGATCGCGGTCGCCTAACTCCTCCGCCCAGTCCGCCTCGCGCTTCACCCATTTTGAGCTAATGGCGTGTTTCGAGAGGATTAGCACAAAGATCGGTCGGCTGCCCAGCTCGCGCAGGATCACATCCTGCAATCGGCCATTGCCCATGTTGTGCTCGTCATACCAGACGTCCGCGCCCGCATCGCGCAACGCCGTTACGACGGCATGACAGAAGGCATTGTCCTCGGTGGCATGGCTGACAAATACCCGCAGTTGCTGCGCTGCCATGAGTGGTCCCTCCTTTGCGCGCATGCTGGCTTACCGACGATACCGTTTGCTCCCTCATTCTAGCACGTCTGGCATCTGTGACTGGCTGGTCTTTCACGTGGCATCGCAAAACGGTGCAGTCAGTACACCGGTCGGCGGTAGATGTCTGAGGGACGCTTGCCGGAGCAAAAATGCCCCGGCGAATATCCCCGCTCTATCCTACAGTCATTCGCCGTAGCGTTGACGCTACGGCCAGACTCACCTCCCTCTACCGCCACGGTTTGCCTAGCGTCGCGTGGCCGCCGAGGAAGGGACGCAGCGCCTCTGGGATGGCAATCGTACCGTCCGCCTGCTGGTGGTTCTCCAGCAGCGCGATGATCGTCCGCGTCGAGGCGAGCGCCGTGTTGTTCAGCGTGTGGACGTGGCGCACCATTCCCTCGCCGTCGCGGTAGCGGATGTCGGCGCGGCGGGCCTGGTAATCGTGGAAGTACGAGTCCGAGTGCGTCTCGCGGTAGCGGTCCTCCGAGGGAATCCAGCACTCGATGTCGTAGCCCTTCACCTTCGCGTCGCCCAGGTCGCCCGTGCAGATGTTCAGCACACGGTAGGGCAGCTCCAGCGCGCGCACGATCTCCTCAGCGTTCGCCAACAGCGACTCATGCCATTTCACCGACTCCTCGTGGTCGGCCTTGCAGATGACGTACTGCTCCACCTTCTCGAACTGGTGCACCCGCATAATCCCGCGTGTATCCTTGCCGTAGGTACCCGCCTCGCGCCGGTAGCAAGGCGAGTAGCCGACGTAGAGCACTGGCAAGTCTTCCTCGCGCAGAATCTCGCCGCTATGCATTCCGGTGATCGAGACCTCAGCGGTGCCGACCAGATAGAGATCTTCGGCCTCCAGCGCGTAGGTCTGTTCGCGCCCGCGCGGGAACTGGCTGTTGCCGATGAAACAGTATTCCTTCGCCATCGCCGGGACGAGCAGAGGTGTAAAGCCCTTGCGCACTATACGGCTGAGCGCGAACTGCATCAGCGCCAGGTCCAGCAGCACCGCCTCGCCCTTGAGGATGTAGCTGCGCGAGCCAGCGATCTTCGCCGCCCGTTCGAGGTCCAGCCAGTCTTGCCCGCGCATCAGCGCCACATGATCGAGCGGCTCGAAGTCAAACGTGCGCGGCGCGCCGACCCGCTTCACCTCGACGTTGTCCTCCTCGCCCGCCCCTTCGGGCACGGTGGCGTCGGGGATATTCGGCACGAGCAGCCAAAGCTCGCGTAGTCGCGCCTCCAATTCCCGCTCGCGTGGCTCCAGCTCTTTCAGCGTCGCGGCGACGGCCCGCCCCTGCTGGATGAATCCCTCACGCGCCTCTTTGTCGCTTCCCGCCTGCTGGATCGCCTTCGAGAGGCGGTTCTGCTCGGCGCGCTGCTCCTCAGCCTGGCGGCGGACGTTGCGTAGCTCGCTATCGATGGCCAGCAGCGCATCCACGTCCACGGCGGTCTTGCGCCGACGCGCGACCTCTTTGATCAGGTCGGGATGCTCACGGATGAATGCCAGATCCAACATGCTCTTACTCCTCCTCGGAAAACAGGTAACGCCGCCCATCTCAAAGGACGAGCGGCGTATCGTGGTGCCACCTTTGTTTGTCGCCAGGCGCATATGGCTCCAGACGACCTCAATGACCACTAACGCTGGTCCGCGTCCCGCCTTCTTCCGCTAGCTGTGTGCGCGGTTTTCGGGAGGAGGCTTGCGAGGGGATTTCCGTCAGCCGGGCGCCGCGTCGCATCATCCCGCGGCTTGCTGCTAGCCCGGCGCTGGCGTACTTGTCTCGCGCTGCGCCTGTCTTCGATTGTGTCTTCATGGTATCCAGTCTCTGCGCGCGTGTCAAGCCGTATGAGCGTGGCTGTGAGGTATACTGTATTCTGGATGTTTGTGCATGGGGCGCCTGTTGGCATAATAAGTCCGTAGCGTAAATGCTATGGCCCATGAGGACGCCACCGCGCAGGAGACATCTCATTCGCCTGGGCCTTCAGGTTCCGGCATGTATTGCGATAAACACCATCTCATCGGAAATGAGTATCAGAAATCTTGCTGGCAGGTATTCTGCCGTTCACATACTATTGAGACCATGCACGAGAAGAGCCTGACAACACTCGAATATCCCAAAATACTGGAGCAACTGACCCGCGAAGCGGGCTTTTCCGCCAGTAAAGAACTGGCGCGCACGCTCGCGCCCAGCGACGACCGCAACGAGGTGCGCCGCCGTCTCGCGTTTACCTCGGAGGCTCGGCTGCTCCTGGAGCAACGGCCCGATACGGGCGTCCGTGGCGCGAAAGAGGTGCGTCCGCATGTGCGGGCGGCTGAGCGTGGCGTCATGCTGACGCCGCATGAGCTGGTCGAGATTCTGGCAACGCTACGCGCCTCCGAATACGTCTCGCGGCTGGTGCGCAAGGTCAGCGAGCATTTTCCGCTGCTCTGGTCGCTGGCGGTGGATCTCCCGGTTCGCCCTGGGCTGGAGGCGCGCATTGGTGAAAGCGTCAACGAGGATGGTGATATCCTCGATTCCGCCTCGCCCGCCCTGCGCCGCATACGCGCCGAGCTACGCGCCGCCCAACAGCGTTTACAGGATCGCCTGGGGACGCTGGTGAACGAGTATCGTAGCGCCTTGCAGGAGCCGATTATCACCATGCGCTCCGACCGCTACGTCCTGCCGGTCCGAGCCGAGTCCCGTGGCCAGGTGAAGGGCATCGTCCACGACCAGTCGGGCAGCGGCGCGACCGTCTTCATCGAGCCTGCCGTCGTCGTCGAGATGAACAACCGCCTGCGCGAGCTACATCTGGAGGAGCAGCGCGAGATCGAGCGCATCCTGCAGGAACTTTCGGCGGCGGTTGCCAGCGACGGGTCATACATCACCCTGGCCGTCGAGCTGCTGGCTGAGATTGACCTGCACCTGGCCAAGGCGCGCTATGCCGGGTTGCTGCGTGCCAGCGCGCCCAGCGTCAATGACGACGGACGGCTGCTGCTACGCAAGGCGCGTCACCCACTTCTGCGCGGCAATGTCGTCCCGATTGATTTCTGGCTGGGGCGCGACCAGGATGACGCCGAGATGCGCATGGTGGTCATCACTGGCCCAAACACTGGCGGCAAGACTGTGGCGCTCAAAACGGTCGGCTTGCTCAGCCTGATGGCGCAGGCAGGGATGCATATCCCCTGCGAGGATGGCTCCGAGATTCCGGTCTACGGCGATATCTTCGCCGATATCGGCGATGAGCAGAGCATTGAGCAGAGCCTGAGCACGTTCTCATCGCATCTGACGCGCATTGTCGAAATCTTGCGGCTGGCGACGGATAATTCACTGGTGTTGCTGGATGAGTTGGGCGCGGGCACCGATCCCAGCGAAGGCTCGGCGCTGGCCCGCGCTATTCTGGCGCATCTGCTGGCGCAGCGGGTGAATACTGTCGCAACAACCCACTACTCCGAGCTGAAGGTCTTTGCCCACGAGCAGCCGGGCGTGGCCAACGCATCGGTGGAGTTTAACGTCGAGACACTCTCGCCGACCTACCGGCTGAGCATCGGCCTGCCGGGTCGCAGCAACGCGCTGGCAATTGCCACACGCCTGGGTCTGCCGGAGGATGTTATTGAAAGCGCGCGCGAATACGTGGGGACTGCTGGCGTCGAGATGGAGGGGCTGCTCGCCACCCTTCAGGCGGAGCGCACCGCCGCCGCTGATGAGCGCTACCGGTTGACGATGGAGCGGGTCGAGGCCGAATACCAGCGCAACCAGGCCGAGAAGCTGCGGGCGGAGATCGAGGAGGAGCGCGTGCGCGTGCTCAACGAGGCGCGGGCGCTGGCGCGGCGTGAGGTCGAGGAGACACGGACCGAGCTGGCGCGGGTGAAGACGCAGATGCGTCGCAAGCTGAACGAGGATCAGTTGGACAAGCTCCGCGAGCGCACGCGCAGACTGGACGAGCGGATGGCCGTCGAGTCGCCAAAGTCGCATCGGTCGCATCGTGCCTCCCCGGAAGCCGAGGGTACTCCTGTTACTGGCCCGTTGGAGGTCGGTGATACGGTCTTCGTTCGCTCGATGGGCCAGCGTGGCGAGCTTATCGCCCTGGCGAATGGCCGTGGTGAGGTCGAGGTGCAGCTTGGCGCGATGAAGCTGCGTGTGGCGGAGGGCCAGGTGGAGCGGCTCAGCCGACGGCAGGCGCGTGTGGCGGAGACCCGTTCAGTCGTACTCCCCTTGCGCGAACCCACCCTTGCGCCGGAGTTACAACTCGATTTGCGCGGCTGGCGGGTCGAGGATGCGCTCGAAGAGGTAGATCGTTATCTCAATAACGCCGCGCTCGCCGGGATGCCGTTCGTCCGCATTCTCCACGGCAAAGGCACCGGAGCGCTTCGTCAGGCGATCCGCCAGCAGCTTTCACATCATCCGCTGGTGAAGTCACAGGCCTCCGCGGATGCCAAAGACGGCGGCGACGGTATCACCATCGTGACGCTCGCGGGGTAGCGCGTCAGCGTGCCAGTGTCCGATTCCTCAGTCCCTGTGGAGGCTCCGCGATTAGTTGATGACAAGCGGCAGATCGCGCGCGACAGACGTTGTGCCATTGATATTCAGTGTGACCAGCACATCGTATGTGCCAGAGCTGAAGGCGTGCGAAGTGACAAAGTAGCCCCACGATGATGGTGCGATATTGATGTTGAAGGCCAGTGTATAGACAACCTGACCATTGTGCCGGAATGCAATGGCCATTGGCGCTGAGCCTGCTCGTCCCGACGTGCAGTAGTTGACGTAGATATTCTGGCCAGAGTTGAATGTCGTGCGACTGTTGCCGCCGGAACAGTTGCCGTCTGAGAACGTCGCAAGAGTGACATTACGGAACGACGCATAGGCCTGCTGGTTGAGAATTTGCTGCTGGGTCTGCGTTGCCGTAGGCTGCGGGCCAGCCGTGTTGGTTGGCGCGGGCGTCGTGGTAGCCTGTGTGGTGCTGGTCGGCGCTACGGTGAGTTGCGCCGTGGGTTGGGGATTACCACCCAACGCGATGCCAAAGCGCGACGCATTAAGCGCAAGGCCGCCAAACAGTGTCAGAATGACCACCGCGGCAATGAGGACCGCCAGCTGAGAGCGCGGCTTGCGAGGCCGTGGCTGAGTTGCCGGAATACGATGCTCGCTATTTGGCCCCCTGTCTGAGGCGCCTGGGCGGCTATTTGGCGCTCGTTGCGCCTGATCCGCGGTTTCCGTACGCAAGAAGCCCGACGGAGCCACGCGACCCGCGGGCGAACCGAGCGGCAGTCTGATTGGCTCGTGCGAGAAGCCAGAGATTTCCATAGCCGCTGCCGCAGGCGGCATAGCTCCGCTCTGTTCCAGTGGCACGCCCAGTTCAGCGATTGACGGAGGTCGGCGCACACGCACGAATGGCGGCAAGGTCTTGCGAGCGCGACTCGGTGGGGCTGTCTTATGCCCGCGTGCAAGCGGCGCCGTCTTGCGGACTCGACCCGCCCCAAGCCCTCGATGCGTTCGGTGGAATGGCGGCATGGTCTTTCGGGCGCTGATCGCGGGCAGCGGGGCCGTCGTCTCTTCGTAGATATCTTCACGGACATGCGCGACGAGTGGGGGATTTTCGATTGTATCGCGATCGGCCACATCATCCCTGGCGCGTTGGTGAGGCGCGGGCAGTGGTCGTGTCGGGGTCAACCCACGAGAGTGTGCGATCACTATGGGGCCGTTTTCAGGCTGCTGGGCAGAGATATCAGGCAATTCTCCCGCGAATGGACGCAGAGCGCGCGCGAACGATTCGGCGCTCCCGTAGCGCTCGTCGGGCCGCTTGGCCAGCGCAATTTCCAGGATGTGCACCAGCTCCGACGGGACGCCTGGATTGAAGCCGCGGATGTAGGCCGGGCGCGAATGCACATGCTGAAAGAGAACGGAAACCGGCGTCGAACCGAGAAATGGTGGTCGACCAGCCAGTGTCTCGTAGAGCACGCACCCAAGCGCGTAGATATCGGCGCGTTCGTCGATCTCACGCCCCTCGGCCTGTTCCGGTGACATATATTCTGGTGTGCCTATCGTCGTGCCTGATTTAGTCAGGCCGCGCGCGCCCTGAATCTTGGCGATGCCGAAATCCGTCAGCAGCAGATGATTGCTACCGGGATACTCCAGCAGCATATTGGAGGGCTTAACATCCCGGTGAATGATGCCCTTGGTATGCGCATGGTGCAGCGCATAGGCGATCTGTACCATGTAGGCGACGGCTTCGGGGATCGGCAGGGGGCCGTTCAACTTGCGCCGAAGGGTGCCGCCAGTGACACACTGCATCACGAGATAGACGAACTCGTCGTTCTCGCCCGCGCCATAGACGCCGACAATGTTGGGGTGATGAAGTTGCCGGACGGCGTCGACCTCGCGTACGAATCGGTTGAGGAAGAGCGCGCGGTCCTCGGCGTCATTCGGAATGACCTTGATCGCGACATCGCGTTTGGCATCGGTATCGTACGCATGGTAGACTCGCGACGAGCCACCGCGCCCCAGTTCGTCCAGTATGTCGTACTGGTCGAGCCGCATGCCAATCAGGTCATTCCAGCCCATTGTTCTCATCGCTCCCGTTGCCGATATCGTCACTCAAGCCGACTATTCAAGATTTCCCATTAGTGAATACTGTGTGGCATTACACGGCGATGCGCCAGCGGACCTGCCAGCGAGTATTGTAGCCTACCAGGTAGCGAGTTGCCAGTCAACAGGCGCCTGCTGCGCAGTTTCTCGCAAATGATGGGCCACAAAGGGTATAGCAGGGGGTCATGCCGCGCCTCATCTTTCGTGGTAGACTCCCTCATAACAGCCCTTCCCTGGATCTTGAGGCAGGAAACGCTGGAAACGTCCCCGTAGGACCAATAAATCGAGGTGAATATTTGTTCCCGCCTCTCGGTTGGTTCATGTTTGTGTGCGCAACATTCATCGTCCTGATTTCGGGACTGATACTGACCCTGTCGCTCAAAAGGAATCGTTCGCTTATTTTCACGATGCGAACTTCGTTGCAATATGTGGCGATGTTGCTTCAGGGATGCGCTCTCTTTCTGTTGGCCGCATGTATGGCTTGGCCGATGCTATGGAGCGTTGGCGTCGTTGTCTGGCTTGTCTTTGGTTTATTAGTGCTATCGTTGATCTTACTGTTTGTAGGCGGGTACCCACTCTTTAGGCAGGTGTATAGGACTCTTTTTGTACCTTTGTAGCGCAAGCCTTACCTATGCATCGTCGCGCGCCCAACCGCGTGCTCGCTCGACGGCGCGCTGCCAGCCGCGATAGAGTCGCGCGCGGGTATCATCGGCCATCGACGGCGCGAACGCGCGATCCATTGCCCAGTTGCGGGTGATATCGTCTAGCCCGCTCCAGAAGCCGACTGCCAACCCTGCCAGGTAGGCCGCGCCGAGCGCTGTCGTCTCCGCGACCACTGGCCGCTGTACCGGCACATTGAGCATATCCGCCTGGAACTGCATCAACCAGTTGTTGGCGACCATGCCGCCATCCACGCGCAACTCTTGCAGCGTGATGCCGGAGTCCGTCTCCATCGCGTGGGCAACGTCGCGTGTCTGGTAGGCCGCCGCCTCAAGTGCCGCCCGCACGATCTCGGCGCGCCCCGTGCCGCGTGTCAGTCCGACAATGAGGCCACGGGCGTAGGGATCCCAGTATGGCGCGCCCAGACCGACGAACGCGGGCACCAGATAGACGCCGCCGGTATCGTGAATCGAGGTAGCCAGCGACTCGGTCTCGCTCGCCTGCGAGATGATGCCCAGTCCATCGCGCAGCCACTGCACCGCCGCGCCAGAGATAAAGATGCTACCCTCCAGGCAGTAGGTGATCTTGCCGCCAAGTCCCCAGCCAATCGTCGTGAGCAGCCCGCTCTGCGAAGCGACGGGCGACTCCCCAGTATTGAGCAGGAGAAAGCCGCCAGTTCCATAGGTGTTCTTGGCCATTCCAGGCGTAAAGCATGCCTGCCCGAAGGTCGCCGCCTGCTGGTCGCCCGCGTCCCCTGCCACCGGAATCGCCACGCCGAAAAGCTGCTCGTCGGTCGTGCCATAGACCTCACTGCTCGGTCGAACGTCGGGCAGCATCGCGTGTGGAATGTGTAGCCGCGCCAGAATCTCGTCATCCCATTCAAGGGCATGGATGTTGAAGAGCATGGTGCGCGAGGCGTTGGAATAGTCGGTGACGTGGACTCTGCCAGCCGTCAGCCGCCAGAGCAGCCAGCAATCGACCGTGCCGAAGAGAATCTCGCCGCGCTCGGCACGCTCGCGCAGGCCCGGCAGGTTGTCGAGCATCCAGGCGATTTTCGTGCCCGAGAAATAGGCGTCGATCACAAGGCCGGTTTTCGCGCGGACCGGCGCTTCCCAACCCTCGGCACGGAGCGCATCGCAGAGCGGCGCTGTGCGGCGATCCTGCCAGACGATGGCGTTCATCACTGGTTTTCCGGTCGCCTTCTCCCAGAGGATAGTGGTCTCGCGTTGATTGGTGATGCCGAGCGCGGCGATCTGTGCCGGATGCACGCCCGACGTTTGCAGCACACTCTGCGCGCAGGCGATTTGTGATCCCCAGATGGCCTCGGGGTCGTGTTCCACCCAGCCGGGCTGAGGATAGAGTTGAGGGTATTCCTGACTGGCGACTGCCGCGGCTCGGCCGGAATGGTCGAATAGAATTGCGCGTGAGCTGGTGGTGCCCTGGTCGAGCGCCATCACGTACTGCGGTGAGTTGGCCATAAATGATGCATCCTCTCTGAATGACGCGCGCGTCGAGCGGTCTCAGGCCCATAGGCGCATGCTAGATGCTAGCATCCAGCAGGATGAGACGCAAACGTGGGATTCATGGCGGATGTGTTCGGTGAAACGTCGCTGAAATTGAGGGGGGGCAGACCGCCACCTCCTATGGCGCCCTGCCCCCACACGTTGGTTCTGCCGGAACGGCTGCATCCTTGCGATACTGCGTTCATCGCACTTCCTGACAGCATCCCGTCTGCCGACACAGGTAAGTATAGCCAGAAGCAGCGCAAAATACCCCCTGGAAAACCCTAGTTTTTTGGACGAATATTGGTGAAACTGTGAACTGTGTCACATTCTGGTTGTTGCAGGAGGGGTATTGGTCTTCCTATAGCCAAAGACTACGGGGTTTGAGCGGTGTTGAGGAAAACCACAGAGCAAAGAGTAAGGGTCATACTCGGGTTACAGCGCACGGCAATGTGTTCCACTCGTAGATGTGGCATGCGACGGTTGTATGCTCGGCCAACCAGGCCAGCATGTTTTTGGTTGATTGTGGGAAGCTGGGATTGGTGGGCTTCAGATGCCCGCGAAAGGCGCTGGCATGTCATCCATCATGAAGGCGTGGGCCATCGTTGCGGAGTTACGCGCATAGCCGACGCGACCGTAGCTATCCAGCACGATCAGCCCGCCCTCACCAGACGTGCGCTCGCCCAACAGGCGGATTGCCGCGGTGGCCGCGCCTTGAGCGGAAAGTCCCGATGAGAGAAAATCGGCGACGCGCTTCGCTAGCAGCAGCCGGATGAAATCTTCGCCGTCACCAGTGCAAGAGATGCCCCCAATGCCGCCCTCAGCGTAATAGCCACACCCAGGCAATGGTGTGTCGCCCACGCGCCCGAGATGCTTGCCCGCGCGTCCGCCGGTCGAGGCCGATGCGACGATGTTGCCGTCGCTATCCACCGCGACCGCGCCTACGGTGCCGTGCTTCACGTCGTCGGCGTGTACCGGCTCGGCGCTGG
This sequence comes from uncultured Chloroflexia bacterium, assembly GCA_963718915.1. Classification (GTDB taxonomy): domain Bacteria; phylum Chloroflexota; class Ktedonobacteria; order Ktedonobacterales; family JADMIN01; genus DAHUXT01. The sequence goes on from CAVRAI010000004.1 coordinate 491,363, forward strand.
CGTTGTGACCGTTGGCGGCGGCGCGTGTCTTCGATTTCGCGGGAGGCTTTGCCAGAAGCGCATCCAACTCGGTTCCCGCGTGCGCGCCATCGCCAGGACGATAGCCGCGTTGCCAGCGCGCGTATTGGTACGGAGTAACTAATTCGCCAGGTTCGCAGAGCGAAAAGCCAGCCTCACGGGCGAACTCCTCAGCCCCAGCGCCGACCAGCAGGACATGCGGACTGGTAAGCACGGCGCGTGCAATCTGTATGGGATTCTTGATGCGCTCGACACCCGCGACAGCGCCGACATTGAGCGACTTGCCATCCATAACACCACAGTCCAGCTGAACGCGCCCGTCACTGGTCAACACTGCCCCAGTGCCCGCGTTGAATCCCGGATCGTCTTCGAGCGTTGTGATCGCCGCTTCGATGGCATCGAGCGCCGAGCCGCCATCGGTCAGAATGCGCCAGCCAGCTCTCGCCGCAGCCCGGCAACCCTCACGAGCCGCCTCGTAGCGATCGGGCGGTATGAGTCCCGCGCCGCCGTGAACAATGATTGCTCGTCCCATCGCGCCATCACCTCGTCGTCGATAACACGCATGAACACGCATGCGCACACCAGCATCTGCCAGTATGGCTCACCGATTCTATCACGATGTTGATGTGGCGAATAGTCGCCTGGACCGATGTGCTGGTGTGGCATTACTCGGTACTGGCAGCGGCAGAGCCAATGGAGGCGATCTCAGACTCAGATGACACCGCCTCGCTCGTATGCGACTCTGGCGAATTATATTGCGGCAGCTTCATCTCGGCGCGCAGACGACGAATAGCCTGGTATACCTGCGGCGCGTCCATCTGGAGGTCGGTGGCAATCTGTTTGTGGACCCCAATGGGTGGCACCGGCAGCAGTGGCAGGTAGCGCTCACGGATACGTTCCAGGGTTTCGTCGTTGCCCTTGAAAGCTTGTAACTCCCACCAACTGGGCAACTGCCGCCTGGCGCGCAACTCCCTGACCACCTGCTTCACGATTGGCTTGGGCGCCTTCAATTCGTCGGCAATCTGCGAACGGATACCATCGAACTCCACCGGATGCGATAGCTCCAGATAGCGTTGCTCGATAGTCGCGCGTAGCTCGTCGGTCAACTCATACGGTTTAGGGGCGGAACGTGGCTGGCGGGCGCGCTTTTCTGGCGGGGCGGGTCTCTTCGCAGGCTGCTGTGGTGGCGTGGGCTTCGTCACGGGAGGCGTCGCGGCCATGGGTTGCGCCGACTCCGGCTGAGGCGCGCGCTGTGGCCCGCGCGTGCTGTGTCGCTCAGCATAGCGTGCCTGCGAGCCAAAGATCGCCTCTTCTGGCGGTGGTGTCGCCTGGACAATCGTAATTGTTGGCGCCGTTGTTCCGGCGCCTGGGCGGACAGTCCCTCCGTTGCCAGACTGCGCCAGGGCTAGCGCGTTCTTCCTCGCCAGACGCTCCTTCGCCAGACAGTCCGCGCAGAGCACCTGTTTTTTATTCGTCTGCTTGAATCGCTTGCCGCAGTGGGCGCATTTCATTTTCTCGGACATGTCTCATCGTCCCTTGCTATCACGAAATATACAAAACCTCTTTCCAACGGCCATAGCTGCCATCTGAGGTTCGTATTCAGTATAGGTTCGCGGCGAATAGAGCGTCAATGTAGGCGTTGCGTTGCCTGGCTGCACATCCCAATAGAGTCGCGGAACCAATAACGGGCGCTTCCCATAACGTGGATTGTGAGGTGGGAACTTGTGCGCCGCGGGCGTGAGTAGTACACTCGTTGCGCGATTGGGCTGTGCCGGTGGGAGGGCCACGTAGCGCAGCGCTAAGGGCAAACGGCCACATTTCGCTCGAATACCCAGCCCGTTTATACAGGACAAACCGGGTATGCAGCCGAGCGTGTGGTTTTATGAGCGAGGAGATGAGATGCATGGAGCAGTTCATCCAGCATATCCTTCAGGTGATGGAGACCGTGCCCGCGTTCGCTGTCTATGGCATCATTGCTGTCTGGGTTGGACTGGAGAGTTCCGGCATTGGCGTACCCATCGAGCCGCTGATGCTCTTCGCTGGTTCATTGACGACACAGGCCGGATCAGCTATTAACCTCATTCTGGTGATCGTAGCGGCATCGGTTGGATGCATACTCTTTTCCTCAGTGGCTTATTTCATCGGCGACCGCGTCGGTACGCAGGCGATTGCGCGTGTTGGGCGCTATGTGGGGCTGACACAGGCGCGCGCCGATCACATCGAGCTCTGGCTGCGTCATCGGGGCGCGGTTGGCGTCTTCATCGCGCGTGAGACGCCCATGGTGCGCACGTATGGCTCATTCATGATGGGGGCAGCGCAAATTAAGCTGCCTACTTTCTTGCTGGGGACTGCGGTTGGCTCGCTGTTGTACTGCGGGGTCGTCACGATCATTGGCGCGGCGCTCGGCAAGAACTATGTCAGCGCCATCAAGTACTTCCAGCAGTTTGGCACAATCGGCGCAGTCGTCGTGGTGGTTGTCCTGTTGACGATCCTGGTCATTCACCACTTCTGGGGGCGATTGACCTTGTATCGCATCGCGCTCCACTTCCATCGCCATCATGCGCTGCACAAACCCCCGACGACTGAGGCGGATGTCTCGCCGGAGATGCCCGCATAGCGCCGGGAGCGGCTCTCTGTTGGGATATCGCCGGTCTCGTAACTCCTAGTCAGCGTTGTGAGCCTGCCTGCTTGTGTGTGATATAGTGCCCTGGATCAGCGCAGCGCATGGCCAATTATTTCTGGCCTGAGACTTGATGCGTAACAATGCGTGCGCGGCACTCTGAACTTTCTGACGAGCGAGGCAAATCCATGACGGTTAGTGGGCAGGCGAGCGGAACGGACGATGTGCGCACGGTGGACGTGTTGGTAGTAGGCGGTGGGCCAGCTGGGCTGAGCGCGGCGGCGGCGGCGGCGAGTGGCGGGGCATCGGTCGCGGTGCTCGAGCGGCAGAAGGAGATCGGTTACCCGGTTCACACCAGTGGTGGAAGCTGGGTTGCCGATATGAAGACGCTCGGTATCCCATCCGATCTCTACCATCCCATCAAGCACGTGACGTTTCTCTCGCCCAACCGCGAAGCGCGCTTCGAGTACCCCGATCCTGTGTGCTGCGTGCTGGATGTGCGCGGGGTCTACCAGCATCTTGCCGGTCGCGCTGTCCGGGCAGGTGCGACACTGCATCCCAACTCGCCGGTCGAGGGGCCAATCCTGGAAGATGGGCGTGTCGTTGGCGTTGTCGCGAAGGATCATCGTAATCGAGTCGGTCAGTGGCGCGCATCGGTTGTCGTCGATGCCAGCGGCTTTTCGAGCACCATTGTGACGAAGATGGGATTGCGCCAGGGTTTCAAGCGCTACGGTTATGGGGCGGAATACGACCTCGTCGCGCCCAATTACGACCCCGAAACGCTCTACCTGATTATGGGGAGCCAGGTAGCGCCCGCTGGTTACGCCTGGGCTTTCCCGCGCGGCAAGGGACGCGTGCGATTAGGAGTCGGAGTTATCCGCCCCGATGTAGACGAAGATGCCCGTGAGTATCTGGATACCTTCGTCCAGCGGCTGCCGTCGCTTGCGTCCGATTTCGCGGGATCAAGTCCGGTTGAGTATCATACCGGCCTCTTCCCGTCAGAAGGCGTCGCCGAACGCTTTGTCTCAGACGGACTGATCGCGACTGGAGACTCCGCGGGCCATGGATCCACGCTGGTTGGCGAGGGTATTCGCTTCGCGATTTACAGCGGCCAGATGGCTGGGGCGGTGGCGGCGGAGGCCGCGCGTGCGGGCGATTGTAGCGCGCAATTTCTGGGCCGGTATGACCGCCAGTGGCGCGCTCGATTTGGGCGTGAGATGGACATCTCGTATATCGTAAATCAGCGCATCGCGCGCTGGAGCGATGCCCGGTGGGATGAAGGCGTCGAAATACTGCGGCGGCTCACTCCGGCTCAGGCCGCGGAATTGCTGCGCGGGGACTACAGCATCGGTTTGTTCCTCGGCGTGCTCAGAAGGAACCCAGGACTCCTGCGCACTGGTTCGCGCAAGTTCTTTGACGTTGCCATGCAGCGCCTGGGTCGCCAGACGCCAGTGACCGAGGCTGAGGTTGCCAGCGCTGGCCAGCAGGAAGCGTAGCCGTGCTTGACGTTCTCTTGGCGAGAGCATAGACTTTGAGCAGAATACGTCCGCGACGACCGGGATCAGTAGGCGCCGATCACCCCATTACGCAGCGAGCCGGGATAGTGAAAGCCGGTGTGGGGCATCCCGCCGAACCCATCCCGCGAGCAATAGCCGAACTTCTGCGCGATAGAGGGTAAGGCTATCGGCCATCCACCGTTATCATGGGATAGCCTTCCGCGAGGATCATTTCCGGTACGGCAGGCATTGAGGGATGCTTACTGTCGCCATCTATAGCGGCCGGTAGCGTCCGAAGGTAGGTGGTATCGCGGGAAACATGCCCGCCCTCCCAGGAATCAGGTCTGGAGGGTGGGTTTTTTGTTGTGCTGTTCTGGTGTTTTGAGTTATGTGCCTGGCGCGGGGCGCAGCCAGGGGAAAGGCATCACCGTGGCAGATACGGCTGGCAGAAAAAGCAAAGGGCAGGCGAAAGCGCGGGCTGAAGAGAAGAATGCGAACGCGGAGAAAATGGTCGAGGATCTTGCCGACCGCGACGATTTTTCGCAGTGGTATCAGGACCTCGTCTACAAGACCGAGCTGGCTGACGAGTCTCCGGTGCGGGGTTGCATGGTCATTCGCCCCTATGGCTACGCCCTGTGGGAGAATATGGTGCGGCGGTTGGATGATCGCATCAAGGCGACCGGCCATGAAAACGCCTATTTTCCGCTTTTCATCCCCAAGAGCTTCATCGAGCGCGAGGCCGAGCATGTGGAGGGATTCGCGCCAGAAGTAGCATGGGTGACGCGCGCGGGCAAAGAAGAACTGGCCGAGCCATTGGTCGTGCGCCCGACCTCTGAGACGGTCATTGGCTATATGTATGCGCAGTGGGTGCATAGTTATCGCGACCTCCCTCTGCTCTATAACCAGTGGGGCAATGTCGTTCGCTGGGAAAAGCGCACGCGGCCTTTCCTGCGCACGACTGAATTTCTCTGGCAGGAAGGCCATACCGTCCATCGCACTGAAGATGAGGCGCAGGCAGAGACGATGCTGATCCTGCGGCAGGTCTATCAGGATTTTCTGGAAACGGAGCTGGCGATTCCGGTGATCGCGGGCCTCAAGAGTGAGAGCGAGCGTTTCGCGGGCGCGTTGCGAACATACTCGCTGGAGGCAATGATGGGCGATGGCAAGGCGCTGCAGTCGGCGACATCGCACAATCTGGGTCAGAACTTCGCGCGGAGCTTCGACATTAAGTTCCAGGACTCCGATGGCGAGGTGAAGATCGCCTGGACGACAAGCTGGGGCGCGAGTACCCGCATGGTGGGGGGTGTCATCATGGTACATGGCGATGCCTCAGGCCTTCGGATGCCGCCACGAGTGGCCCCAATTCAGGCAGTGATTGTTCCCATCTGGCGCAAAGATGAGGAGCGCGAGGCCGTGGCAACGCTGGTGGGCGAGGTTGAACAGTCGCTACGCGCCGTGGGGGTGCGTGTCAAAGCAGACTGGCGTGAGGAGCGGCCTGGCTTCAAGTATAGCCATTGGGAACTACGGGGCGTGCCGGTACGTATAGAAATTGGCCCTCGTGACGCGCAGAGCGGCCAGGTGGTGCTTGTGCCGCGGACCGACCGGAGCGACAAGCGCACCGTAGCGCGCGAGGCGGTAGCCGATCATGTCATATCGCTGCTTGATGAGATTCAGCAGACACTGTATGACCAGGCGCTAGCCTTCCGTAAGAGTCGCACCTACACGGTGAACACCTATGAGGAGTTCCAGGCGTTGATGGCTGACCGCGAACGCCTCGGTTTCGTCGAAGGTTGGTGGTGTGGCGACGCCGAGTGTGAGGCGCAAATCAAAGCCGAAACACAGGCGACAATCCGCTGCCTGCCGCTGGAACAGCCTGATGGCAGCGGCGTATGCGTCCATTGTGGGCGCCCATCGGCTGCCTGGGCCATCTTTGCCAAAGCCTACTGATTCGTAGCTGATAGCGCGACAAGCGGCGCATCGTACACCTGTGCGCTCTCTCTCCACCTGTCACCGGTTCTATCAAGGGTACCGGGTGGAGAGGGAGTTTTGTCCTATCACGTGGTGATATTCTGGGCATTGAGTATGCAATAGTGTTGTCAAGGTATTGAGTCGCCTCGGGATAGTTCTGAAATGGCCGACCCTACAGCCCTGTGTGATGGTCAAACTGGTAGAAACTGGCAAATGCTATGCTATCCCATGTATAATTTGCTGGCGCCAAATGCCGATGCGAAAAGGGTTTACAGTGGCAGGGCGCATAAAGGACACGCTCCGGACATCGCCCGGAGAAGAAGGGAATATGAGACTGCTGATTCTTGGCTGTGGTCGCGTGGGGGCGACTCTGGCCAATATCATGATCAAAGATGGTCATGAGGTCACTGTCATTGACCTCAATAGCGAAGCCTTTGAACGCCTGGGATCGAACTTTGGTGGCGTAACAATCGTCGGAGACGGCACAGACGAAGATGTGTTGATGCGCGCGGGCATCGAAGATGCGCAGGCATTCGCGGCTGTGACAAATGGCGACAATCGCAATATCCTGGCTGCCCAGATTGCTAAACATATCTTTGGCATTCAAAAGGTGATCTGCCGCATTTATGACCCAATCCGGCAAGAAACGTACAATGCGCTTGGCCTGGAGAGTATCTCTCCTACAGTTGTTGGCGCGAAGCTCATCAAGACAGCGCTCATCAATGATGCGCCCCGCACCAAATCGGCTGTGCAATCCATTGCCGAAGGTCGGCCCGTTCCATCCGCCACCGAGCCTGAGAAACCGCTGACCACGCCAGCGGCCACTGGGGAGAAACACTAGACCTATGTATATCGTTATCGGCGGTGGCGGACAGGTGGGTTATTATCTGGCGAAAGGTCTCATCGAGCAGGGCCATGAGGTGGTGCTGCTCGAGAAAGATAGCAAACGTGTCGAGCGCCTGTCTGAAGAGTTGAGCAACTCCATCATACGGGGCGACGCATGTGAGGCGCGCACACTGGCCGAGGTCGGCACGTCGCGCGCGAATCTGGTTATCGCGGTGACAGGCGATGACGAGGATAATCTGGTCATTTGCCAGGTGGCCAAGGCGCGCTTCCACGTCGCCACCACCATCGCGCGCGTGAACAATCCTCGCAACGAAGGGCTTTTCCGCAAGCTTGGCATTGATGTCATCGTCAGTCCAACCCAGTCGATCCTGCATATGATCGAGGCGCAATTACCGCATCATACGCTGGTGCCGCTCATGACGCTGACGAAGGCTGGCCTGGGACTGGTAGAGCTGACGGTGCCACCGACATCACCCGCCGCGGGCAAGACGGTGCGGTCGATGACCCTCCCCAATTCGGTCAATCTGGCGCTGATCGTGCGTGGCGACACCAATCTGACCCCTACGGGCGACACCGTGATTCTGCCAGAAGACCACATTTTCGCGCTGGTCACGGCGGAAGGCGAGTTGTCGCTTCGAGAGAGGCTGTTGAATGAGGGTGGTGCGCGTCTGTAAAAGAGACGAACTCCCTGCCGGTTGATATCCTCTTGATATCCTCCCCATTCGTTCTGAGATTGGGGAGGATGGTTGTTTCCACCCGCTCTTCCTTTTAGAGCAGGTGAAGACGCTCGAAGGCAGTGTCGATGTTGACGAGATATGCCTTTGGGTCGGCAATTTCGTCAAGTTCGTCTGCTGTTATGTGGGCCATGACCTCGGAGTCGGCTTTGAGCATCGCAAGCAGCCCCTGCCCCTGGTCTTCATTGCGCCAGACCTTCTGCGCATTGCGCTGCACCAGCTTATAGGCCTCCTGGCGATCCATCCCCTTATCCACCAGCGCCAGCAGGATACGCGAGGAATAGATAAGCCCGCGTGTCATCTCCAGGTTGGCGCTCATGCGCTCCTCATCCACCTCCAGCCCCTGCATGACCGAGTTGAAGAGCCAGAGCATGTAGTGAAGTAATCCTGTGCTGTCTGGCAGAATTATCCGTTCGGCGGAGGAGTGGCTGATATCGCGCTCGTGCCAGAGAGCGACGTTTTCCATCGCGGTGATGGCGTGCCCGCGCAGTACCCGCGCCAGCCCACAGATGCGCTCGCACTTCTCCGGGTTGCGCTTGTGCGGCATGGCGGATGAACCCTGCTGCTGCGCGCCAAATGGCTCGAACGCCTCGCCCAGCTCGGTGCGCTGTAGATGACGAATCTCCTGCGCCATCTTCTCCAGTGAGGAGCCGATAAGCGCCAGCACGCTGACGAATTCGGCATGGCGGTCGCGCTGGACGATCTGCGTTGAGACCGGCGCGGGCTGGAGTCCCAGTTCGGCGCAGACATATTCTTCGATGCTCGGCGGTACGGTGGCATGGGTGCCGACGGCGCCCGAAATCGCGCCGACGGCGATAGTATCGATGGCGTGATCCAGCCGTGCTCGGCAGCGGCGCAACTCGTCAACCCACATCGCCAGTTTGAAGCCGAAGGTCGTTGGCTCGGCGTGGATGCCATGGGTCCGACCGACCATGAGGGTGGTGCGGTAGCGAAGCGCGGCGTGCGTAGTGGTTTCGCTCAGCGCGTCGAGTTGCTCACGCAGGAGCGCGCCAGCCTGAACCAGTTGTACCGCCAGGGAAGTGTCGAGCATATCGGATGATGTGAGTCCGAGGTGTAACAAGCGCCCTTCTGGCCCCAGGCGCTCCTGGACGGACCTCAGAAACGAGATCACATCGTGGTGAATCTCTTCTTCAAGCTCGCGGGCGCGCGCCAGATCATAGGTAGCCTCGCGCAGCTTCGCCATATCTTCAGCGGAGATGACGCCCTCACGCGCCCATCCCTCGCAGACCAGCAATTCGACCCGCAGCCATGTATCGAGCTTATTTTCATCCGACCAGACCCGCGCCATCTCAGGCCGGGTGTAGCGTTCAATCATGCCTTCTCCTTCGCGGACGCGCCGTCTCGCTGTAGCATCTATGCGGTGCGGTCGGCGTGTGGGTGGCGCCGCTCGCGTGGTTTCTCACTCTTTATCGTACCGCATTGTGCCGCGTTCCTGCTGTTAGAGAAGGTAGCGGGTGAAGATGTTAGCTGAGGTCATAGTCCAGAGTGAGCGTGTGGCCACCGTCGGCGTCGATAGTGATATTGCCCCGACCACCGATTCCCTGTAGTTCGCCCGTGCCTGAGTCGCGCATAATGGTCAGGCTCAACGATTGCCCATCGCTCGACATGCTGGCGTCGTGAACCAGCACGAAACTTCCCGACCTGTCGTGAAGACGGCCCACAATACGTTCGAGTCCGACATAGACGGCGGAACCGCCCGGCGCGCCAGCCATCAGCAGTACTGCCGTACTCTGGCCCTCCAGATCACCCTGAAAAGTCTTGGCTAAGTGCGTGCGGGTCAGCTTGACCCCATCAAGATCGTCGTATTCCTCTGGTTCCCAGGAAGTGATCGCAAATGTGCAGGTCGCGTGGGTCGTCATGTGGGTGCTTCCCTCACTCTTGTAGCTTGCTAGAAGGTTATTGCTATGGTCAGGTTCAGGCTGATTTAGCCAGCCGCCGACGCGGAGTGACAGACTTCGACGGAGCGCGTGTGGATTTGTCGACGGCAGCCGCTTTCGCCACCGCCGACCTGCGCGTTGCCTTCGGCTTCACCGGAGACGCAGGAGACGCAGGAGACGCAGGCGTGATTGTAACATGCGTCGGCTTCTTCGCCACAGACTTGGTAGCTCGCGTGGGCTTATGCGCTCCCGGCCTGGCACGTTGTGCAGACCTCTCCGTCGCTCTCTCCGCCGCCTTCGTGATCCTTTCGACGGTTGGGTTTGCACGCCGTCCGGCCTTAACGGCCTTGGCAGACTTGGCAGACTTGACGTCGGGTGATTTTGCCGGTCTGATTGTTTTCGTTGCCGACTTTGTCGCGATCTGCGCTGTTCTGGTAGCGGTTGACCTGGTTGGTGCGGCAATTTGGGTAGCGCTGGTCGTTTTGGTAGTTTTGGCTAATTTTCCTGCCGTGGCCCGAACTGGCTTTGCGATCCGCGCGCCCTTCTCGACTTTCTCGACGGTAGGTGTAGCTGGCTTTGCCGACACTTTGGCGCGCTTTGCCGTGGCAGGCGCGGTGTCCCATAGTGTCGCCTGCTTGGCCACGACTGCGTTGCGTCTGCGTTGGCGTCGCCGACCGCTTTACCGTGGACTTGACTGAAAGGGCAGAAATCGCGGGTTCGGCAGATTTCTCCGCCGCCGCTGTCTTAGCAACCCTGGCGACTTTGGGCTTGGGGACAGTGGCATCCGTGTCCTTCGCGACCCTAGCCTTCACAGACAGAGTGGCTTTTGGCGTCGTAGTGGCTGTCATTGCAGGGTTTGGCGGCGGACTGGCGGGCGCTGCTGCTTTCGGCGTCGCCTTCGCCGGTCGAGGCTGTCTAATCCCCCGAGAGCGCCGTGGCGTCTCATCATCCTTTGCGAGGAGCGGGTTGGGTATGACGATATCTTCTTCACCCATGCCCAGGAGAAAGGTATTTGGATGCAGGCGCTCGTCGGGTTCGAGCCGCAATTTACGAGGCAGCTCGATGACTGGCGTACGCGTGCGCCTCCGATGGCTTGCGGAAGCCTCGGTGAGCGCCTTCAGTTGTTGCGGAGGCAGTTGGCATACCGTCGGCGCGAAGCCTAGCCGATCTCGGTACCGCTCGGTTGCCTCGATGATCTTCGCAGCCAGCGGACGTCTGGCGTCGTCGTCGTACCAGAGCAATCCTGCCATGACCATAGGAATGATCCTCTCGTGCGTACATTTGTTCTAGTTCAGTATATGGCGTAGGCTAGCGCCTGTCAATCGCTGAAATGCCAAATCTGGCGGTGATGATTACCCTTCAGGTGCGCTGTCCGAAGCCCAAACGCTGCGGCTAATATGGCGGGAAATTTGCCGGGATTCAAGCCATGAATCGCTCACTGACCTCCACCATCTGGTGGATTATTGTGTAACTTGCATGTATTCATTCTCCGCAGAGCATGTTAATTCGGTATGCAGAACGTCAAAAGTCGTTGCTGCGAGTCAGTATTGATTACCTGATATAGTTATAAGTCTCACTATTTGCTTGTATTGGAAATTAGCTGCAAATAACTCTTTACAAGCAGCATATTCTCTCTTTCAGGGCTGAGGGATTAGCCGCTGAAGACTTCGCAATATTATGCGCTTTGCTATCGTGGCTTCGTGGGCCTGAGCCGTATTCTCCCTTTCCTCTGGTGGAGTTAATGAGCGAATCTCTAGTTCTCCCTTTCATTGTAGGGTGATGGCGTTCGATATGCGAGCAGTGTAGCCGCGAGTGCGAGAACTAGCACAGGCAAGAATATGCCATTATCATGCACCACGTAATACAGGCGGAGCAACCCATCTGTTGGATAGGATAATGGATAGATAATCCAAAGTAGCAGCAATGTGGTGAGTCCAAGGAGCACCTTACGCCAAACGTTTCGGCGGGAATAGAGGTGCGCCATCACACTCAGGGCAAAGCCGCAGATAGTGAGCGCAAGCAATATGTATACAACGAGATAACCTACCGTCAGCTCGAGCTGGAGAGTGGAAACATACTGGATAGTATGGACACCGTTGGCGCCAGATGTCCCAACTCTCCATCGCGGCGCGAAGAGTGTGAAAGCCAGTGCAGCAAGACCAACAAGACTCGCTCCAAGGCCACTCAAGAGTTCGGCCTTGTTCCTAAGGCGCCAGATCGCTACTCGATGCATGTCTCTCGCCATCCTTTCAGATGTCCAAATCAGATCTGTTGTACGTGTTTGAGGTCACTCAACATCTACTCAGCCCGGCAGTTGAATTGCTTGAACTGGCACGCAGCCGAATGAATGGAAGTGCTTCTGGGTTTCCTTCATACGACTGCGTACCACAACTGAATATCAGATTCTACTCTCGTAGATGCCGTAAGTTTGTCAGTTTAGTGGCCCAATGGACCAACTGTCATCAGAATAACCCCATGGACATCCCGAGTTACCTGGCTTATCATCGACGGTCCACTGAAAATTGTGCCCTGGTGGGTCACTAAACCAGTTGGTGAATGTCTCCAGCGTATAGAACGGCAGCAGGCGGCATTGCAACTGATCGTGATGACTGAGATAGTCATTATAGAGCCAACCAGGGGGATGGATTGACCCCTCGTTCTCCATACCTGTCTGGCCAAAGTTCAGCCAGTCCTGGCAGTCGATAGGTGGGCCACTATCTCTTCCATAGTTGACGAAGGAGTACATCAGGATCGTGCCTGGTGGATCTGGTAAGTCGGCATTCCAGTACATTTCTGCTTTTATGTACTGGCCACAACCAGTTCGACACACTGCTCCACACTGGACAAGTGGCGTGCTTGTGGCGTGGAAAGCTGTGGCGCGTGTCTTGGCGATGAGGGTCTGTACTGACGCCTGAGATGCAGGAATCATCAGGTATGCAAGGTGCCTCGCTCGCGCATGGGAAAGTGGCATCTCCCTTGTGAGAATCACAGCCCCTGGCCCGCAGGCATGTTGATATTTCACATGCTGGGTTGACTTTCCGGGATTGACTGTCAATTTGATCGTGCAACTTGATCCAGGCACGGATGACAGGTCATAAACTGCGACTACTTGGGGATCAGCCTGTGCATGTGCGTCTGCGACCACTGAGAGTTCAGGTAATAGCAGGGTTGCACAGACCATCATCCCGAGTGTGACCACGAGCACGCTCACTAGATGTCCTGGTTTCCGTAGCATAGTTGTTCCTTACTTCACCTCTTGACTTCACCTCTTGACGGAAATGAAAATCTTTGCCCGAGGTATTTCCCCATCGCATTTTGAGGAAGGGTTTCCTATGCGCAGTTCTGACTCCACAGAACATTACGAGTAAGCTTACTGCGATGCCACGATGCATCGACGAGGAAGGGATTGCGACGAGGAAGGGATTGCGACGAGGAAGGGATTGCGACGAGGAAGGGATTGCGACGAGGAAGGGATTGCGACGAGGAAGGGATTGCGACGAGGAAGGGATTGCGACGAGGAAGGGATTGCGACGAGGAAGGGATTGCGACGAGGAAGGGATTGCGACGAGGAAGGGATTGCGACGAGGAAGGGATTGCGACGAGGAAGGGATTCGGTACTCAACTCCCCTCCTAAGCAGAGCAAGTGACCGCATTAGGTAAAAGACAACATCCTCAAAATCGACTTCAGCATACACAATATTTCATAGCATGTCAAGGACATACATAAAGTGATGTAAACAAAGCGAATATCTTGACATTGTGATAACTGCTAGCGCTACGATAGGAGGATATCGCGTCAAAAAGCTGGCCGGAATGCTCCAGCCAGCGTCATGAATCGGCACTCGATACACGTGCGTCAATGGATGTCTTTGACGGTGTAGATGACCGTTCCTCCCGGTGTGGACACCTCGACTTTGTCGCCGATGGCATGGCCCATGAGCGCTCGCCCAACTGGAGATTGGTCAGAGAGTTTGCCAGTCGTTGAATTAGCCTCGGCGCTGCTCACCAGCGTGAAGGTGCGGCTCGTGCCACGATCTGTCTCGACGTCGATGCTGGTGCCCAGTCGTACCGTGCGCTTGCCGCCGGTATGCTGCGGTGTTTCCAGAATGACCGCATGTTCCAGCAGGTGCTGAAGTTCCTGTATCTCACCCTCGACCATAGCCTGGAGATTTTTCGCGTCTTCATACGCGCTACTTTCAGAGATATCGCCAGCTTCCTTGGCCTCGTGAATATAGTCGGCAACTTGCTGGCGACGCTCGGTGATGAGAAACGTGAGGCGAGCCTGATTCTCCTCGTAACCCTCACGTGTCAATGGAATGCGCTCTGTCTCGGCGGCGCGTCCCCCGTGACTATTATTTGTCGCATTTGTCGCCATAGTCCATACTCCTTGCTTCTCCGTATAGGTTGGTGGCTGTGTGCGCTGTAACGCGAACGAACTGCCCTTGGCCGCGCAGGCCGCGCCACGGAGATATGCCGGTTGGCCCGGCTTGCAGCATAAAAAAACTGGCGGGGTCCAAAAGGCCCGCCACAGGCTCATCTTGCCAGAAGATGCCTGCAAGTATATGCGTGGATGAATGCGAATGTCAAGGTGTATAGAGCAAGCGAATGGCGGTGGATTGCATTGGATTGCATTGATAGCATCGTGGCGCAGACGCATGATTGATGGTCGCGATTGTGCGAGGCGTCGCTTGCGCCATGCATGCTTGGGCTGGTACGATAGGCCGGGCGTGAGAAGTCTGGCATCAGGAGAAAACAGGTGGAGAATCAGGAGCCATTTGTTACGATTCCGCTGCGGAACGGCGCATCGGCGACGGTGCGACACGATGGCGTGCATGTGGATGAGCGGATGTATGCGCTGGCCGATGTTCAGGATGCGCGCCAGGTCGCGCCTGACCCTGTAACAATTGCGCTGCGCGTGGCGAACGAGCGTCACGTCGTCGAGCTTCAGCCCGCACAGGCTAGCGATGGCGCGTTATTGCTTGAAGCCTTGTTCCGGCTGCGGCCAGAATTACGGCCAGCAGGCTTTGAGGCGCCCGCGACGCTTCCCGCGGGTTTCCCACCGCTGCCGCAGCCAACACACCAACAAGTGGCCCCTGCCCCATGGGGAGCGCACCCAAGCTGGCCGCCACACCCGGGCATGTATCCGCCACCGCCCCAACCCGCGTTGCCACCGTCTATGCCTCCTTATGCTTCCCCACACTATCCACCCGTCGGCGCAACTGGTGGTCGTTTGACACCCTATCCACGTGGCGTCGGTGAGTTGATCGGAGCGACATTCGCACTGTTCACGGCGCACTGGCGAAGTTGGCTGCTGCTGGGTCTGGTGGCGCTCTTCGTACCCCAGATGGTAAATGGCGCGGTGGATGCGGTATTCCACGTGCTCGGAGGCAATGATCTCTGGGCTGGCTTGTCGTTGACGTCACAGAGCGCGGGGAGCGGCGGTCTCGGCTTAGGCAGCACAACCTTGCCCCAGGGCCGTGATCTGCTGCTGACCTCTCTCGACCTATTGATAACAGCGATAGTGAGTGCGTTGATTAGTGGATGGTCTGCCGCTGTCCTGGGAAATGCGGGCCGCTATGCGTTGTTTGGCCGTGCCCCGAAGATTGGCGAGTCGCTACGCGCCGGGCTAAAGCGGGCTTTCCCGGCGCTGGGCGCCAGCATTCTCAGCGGCGCAATTGTGCTGCTTATCTTGCTGCCGGTTCTTGTCCTCTATGGCATCTTGCTCACACAGTTCGGCGATGCTTTAAAGGATCCGACCAGTCTCGATTCGTCGTCAACAGCCGGTGCTGTTTTCACGCTGCTGGGGTGCCTGACATTGCTCTTCATGGTGCCCTGTATCATCTTTGCGATCTACGTCTATGTGCGGCTCATCCTGTCTCCCTATATCGCTGCGACGGAGGCGCTGGGGCCAGTTGCGTCGCTACGCCGTAGCTGGAATCTGACGCGCAGGCAGTGGGCGCGTGTCTTCTGGCCATTATTCGTGACTGCAGTGCTCGTCGCTATCATTTCATTCCCTGTCAGTTTTGTGGAGTATGCATCGTATGGAGTCGCAGCGCTGATAGCGAATCCGCTGATTTCCGCGTTGACAGCGCCACTCGTTGCGCTTGCGGCAATTTCCGTGCTCTATGATCTGCGGCTGCGACGAGAGGGCTATGCGGCGCTTGCGAGCGAGAGTGTTGGCGAGGAGCCAGAGCCGACATCAGTCTAGCTATCATCCCGTGACAGTGGCCTGACAAAAACCAGGCCGACCAGAACACTCCCGCAGGACAGATGTCCTTGCTCATTACTCCCGGCGTCTGTGAACGTTATGAGAGATAGAGAAACCTCACTGGCGTGCCGCCATGGCCCGTCAGTCGCCTCCCAGGTGGACGAGGAACGCGGGAGCGGCCAGCGATATGTCCCACGGCGTCGCTTCCCGTATTGCCAGGAGAGATGATAGGGCTTACGATGCGCGCAGGTGTATCGGTCTGGGCTTGAAAGTGAGGATGTGACAGCGCGTGCGGACGGGCTGTCATAATGGCAGGCATGGCAAAGAACACACCCGGAAAACCTCATCCACCATCCCTCGGCAACTTGCCGCTGATCCATGCCAGTTCCCAGGTGGAATATTGGCTTGGGCACTATTGGGAACAGCTTAAGATACCCACCAGTCAGTTACGCTTTCTCGCCATTACGATGGATCGCCAGGAGTTCGCGGAATGGACTGGGCGAAGGCTTCAGTCGATGGCGCTTGGTTGTTATTGCTACCTGCCGCTCAGCAACATTGCCGGTACCGTGACTGACCATAGCGCCTCGCCTGATATTGTCGAAGTCGCCACTGAAGAGCGGACTGCCTCACGAACGCCATCGCTTCAGCCGACGCTACCTGGCTTCGATACATACATAGACTACTATGCTCACGGAACCTCTTCTTTCGCACCGGCAGGCGACTTTCGCCATCTCATTTTCATCGAGCCAGGTATGCTCGAACGCGGCATCGAGGTGACGGTTGCCCACGAGCTGATTCACCTGTCGGATCGCGTGCAGGGACGACCACGCAAACATCAGTGCCATGGCAACGACTCCATCTCGTTCGACGAGGCGGTGATTACCGGACGGGATGCCGAGACACTCCGCCGAGAGTTGGCCGAGGAGACGCGGCGGCGTGAAGAGTCGCTACGGCGTATTCGCCCCTATAAATACTTCTACTATTGCCCTCAGTGCCATCGCGGTTATCCACGTGTGCGGCGCTATGCGCGGCCAGTCTCCTGTGGCCATTGCTTTCGCCAGTATAATCCCGACTTTGTGTTGCGACTGCGCCTCGCGCCAGATGGCCCGGATGTCGATCCAGAGTATGTAATGCCGCAGGAAGCGCTGGGCGACTCCGGCGACTCCATCACTGAGTAGCTCGTGCAAAGCTACAGTGAAGCGGGTGTGGTCGAGTCCGCTGGAGGCCGCGGAATCCTCATCCAGTCGAGCAGGTCATAGAGTGTCGTCGCGACGAGGCAATCTATCTGCGCGGGATCATGCACGCGACGGCGGTCGAGCAGAATTGGTGTGATCCCGACAGCGCGCGCGCCCAACACATCGAGTACATAGGAGTCGCCGATGTGAAGGGTATAGTCGGGGATGGCGTCGGCACGCTCGAGCGCCGTCTGGAAGAGTTGCGGATCGGGTTTCGCTCGGCGAGCCTGCGCGGAGATGACCGCGAAATCAAAGAAGTCTATCAGGTCATAATGGCGCAGGATCAGGCTCAGGCTCACCCCCCAGTCGGAGATCACGCCGAGGGTCAGGCCATGCTCATGTAGCGCATGCAGGCAAGGCAGCACATCGGGATAGAGCGCATAGTTGCCCGCGTCGTCAAAGGCGCGAACCGTCTCCTGGACGCAGATTTCCAGGCGTTCCGGCTGATCGGCGAGGCAGGGGCGGAGCATTTCGGTGAAATAACTCGTCCAGATGCCATTGATGGCATTCTCATCGCCCCACGTCCAGGGCTGTGCCTTCGACATACTGCGCAGATGATCCTCGGAGCGCTTTTGCTGCTGGCGCAGGCAGTTCACGTCAATCGCCACACCCAGGCGCTGACTGGCGTCTAGAACAATCTGCGTCACCGATGGATGAGGCGCGAGCAGGGTGTAGCCAACATCGAAGAAGATGGCCCGTACAGCCTGTGGATTGGGAAGCTCGCGCGGTGCTGACATGAAGTACTCTCCTGGGATATGCGCGACGGGTCAAATGCCTATACACCGGTAGATTGCCCGGTATAGATAACCTCGGCGGCGGCGACGCCCGCGCCAGCGGTCAGCGTATGGCCGAAGCGCGGTAGCAAGCGCTCGAATGCACTAAGCACGCGCAGGATGTTGCGCCTCTCAGCATTGTAGCCCATGATGCCGACGCGCCATACCTTGCTAGCATAGTCACCCAGACCGCCACCAATCTCGATACCGTCCTCTTCCAGCAGCGCCTTGCGGAGGCCGACGACATCACCCACGCCGTCTGGAACGCGCAATGCCGCCACCATCGGCAACTGATGCTCTGGCCCGGCCAATGGTATCATCCCAAGCGCTGCCGCTCCCGCCCGGAGCGCCATGCCGTTCAGCATGTGGCGAGCGTAGCGGGCGTCCAATCCCTCGGTCAGGGTCAGACGCAGGGCGGTGTGGAGCGCGTAGATGAGCGAGACGTTCGATGTGTGGTGGTACGCATGGGGTGGGTTCCAGTAACGCTGGAGCGCCAGCAGATCCAGGTACCAGCTTTGTACCGGCTGCTTGCGTCGCTCGATAGCCTGCACGGCACGCGCGCTGAGGGTAATAGGTGCGAGTCCAGGTAGTGCGCCAAGACATTTCTGCGTGCAGCTATAGACGGCGTCGAGTTCCAGTTTATCCACTGGGATGGACATTCCGCCGAGCGCCGTTACCGCGTCCACGACAAGTAACGCGCCAATCTCGTGGGCTAGTGCGGCAATGTCCGCCAATGGCTGCTCTACGCCGGTCGAGGTCTCCGCCAGCACAACTGCGATGGCTTTCACCTGTCCCAATTCTCGCGCCGCCGCGCGGAGCGCATCCGCCGCTATTGGCGTGCCCCAGTCGCCCGCGACTGTGGTGACCCGCGCGCCGCACCGCGCGCCGATCTCCGCCATCTTCGCACCGAAAAAGCCCGCCGCGCCGACCAACAGCGTATCGCCTGGCTCCAGCAGATTGCAGAGCGACGCCTCCATCCCAGAGAAGCCCGTGCCTGGGACGGCGAGCGTCAGGGCGTTGCTCGTGCCAAAGACCTGCCGTAGCATCTCTGCCGTCTCGCCAAGTATCGCCAGGTAGGCTGGATCGAGATGCCCGAGCACCGGAGCAGCCGCAGCCCGCAGCACGGCAGGATGCGGGTTGCTCGGCCCTGGCCCCATCAATAGCCGCTCAGGCGGCTCGACAGGGGCGTAGACGGCGGATGCGCTTGCGGTCGCTGACGATGCTGCGGGCATGTGTGCTGCTCCTTTGCGGTTCTCGTCCGATGAGACTTCAGCCTACTTATGGTTATTATCAGGGTCGTCGTTCATATCGGCCAGCTTTTGCGCCTGGTCGGAGGAGATCAGCGCGTCGATCAGCGGATCGAGATCGCCACCCAGGATACGCGGCAGGTTGTGAAGCGATACGTTGATTCTGTGATCGGTGACACGATCCTGTGGGAAATTATAAGTGCGAATCTTCTCGCTGCGGTCGCCTGTCTGCACCTGCGAGCGGCGGGCCGCGCCAAGTTCGGCGTCGCGCTTCTGCTGTTCGAGATCCCACAAGCGCGAGCGCAGCACACCCAGCGCCTTCGCCTTGTTTTTGAGTTGTGACTTCTCATCCTGGCAGGTGACTACCAGCCCGGTCGGCAGATGGGTGATGCGTACGGCGGAGTCGGTCGTGTTGACACTCTGGCCGCCGTGTCCAGTTGAGCGGTAGACATCCACGCGGATATCCTCGGGGCGAATCTCGATTTCGATTTCCTCGGCCTCTGGCAGCACAATCACCTTCACCGTGGAGGTGTGGATGCGCCCCTGGGACTCGGTGGCGGGTACCCGCTGGACTCGATGGGTTCCACCCTCATATTTCATGCGAGCGTAGGCCCCTTTGCCGCGCACCTCGAAGACGACCTCTTTGTAGCCGCCAATGCCGCTCTCATTCTCATCCATCACCTCAATAGTCCAGCGTTTTGCGTCGGCATAGCGCAGATACATGCGGAAGATGTCGGCGGCGAAGAGACCGGCTTCATCGCCACCTGCGCCTGCCTGGACCGTGACGATGGCGTTGCGGTCATCCATGATGTCGCGCGGAAGCAACGCGACCTGCACCTCGGTCGTCAGTTCGTCCTCGCGGGCGTGCAGTTCTTCGATCTCTTCATAGGCGAGCGCGCGCATCTCCTCGTCGAGTCCGTCGCTCAGCATCGCCTCGGTGTCACTGAGTTGCGCGCGTACCTCCTGGAGGGCGCGGTACGTTTCCACCACATCGGTGATGCTGGCGTATTCGCGCCCATACCGTTGCAGCAATGCGGGATCGCTGGCCGTTGCAGGATCGGCCATGATCGTCTGAAGTTCCTGATAGCGCTGCTCGAGCGCGGAAAGTTTGCGGTCGAGACTGGCCGTAGTTGTTGTATTCATGCGGATACGTGCTCCTATGCGCAATGTAGCGTGTTATCGTCGCTCTCTAACAAAACAAAATAACCTTACGCCGCACTCGTGTCATGGCTGTCTGGCATGCGGCGGACAGACAGACGCCCCATCCTTCACCTCCCAGGTTGCTGGGCAGGGGGACGGGGCGCTCTCGGATCAGGCGCTAATGCTCGTAATTGGTCTCAATGCTGAGGCGACGCGACCGCTCCTCGGCGAATGCCTGGAGCAGGCCAAGCAGCAACGTGCCGAGCATGGCCGCGATCAATATGATCTCCATTGTGCTCAGGCGAATACGCCCCTGCTTATCCATGCCAGAATCCTCTCATGCGCGGCAGTCACCAGTTGGCCGCTATCAATCATTGCTCTCTATTATACAACGTAGAGTCGCTCGTACGCTGGCTGTGCTATCAAGCTACGCGAGATACTCAGGAGAAGTAGGGTTTGAGCTGGCGGTAGGTGTTTTGCAGATAGTCAGGCATCACTTTGGTCTCAGCCAGCACCGGCATGAAGTTGGTATCGCCGTTCCAGCGCGGCACAACATGGAAGTGTACATGGTCGGCGATTCCCGCGCCCGCCACTGTTCCCTGGTTGATACCCATGTTGAAGCCGTCTGGATGGATCGCGGCGCGCAAGGCTCCCAGCGATTTCTGCGCGGTGAGCATGATTTCTGTGAGTGTCTCGGCATCGAGCTTTTCGATATCGGGGACATGAGCGTATGGTGCGATCATCAGGTGGCCGTTGTTGTAGGGGAATAGGTTCATCAGCACGAAGCAGCGCTCGCCACGGTAAAGAACGAGATTCTCTTCGTCGTGATCCTGGCTCTGCTGTGGCTTGACGCAGAAGATGCAGCCCTGTTCTTTCTCAGCATTCGCGTCAATATAGGCCATGCGCCAGGGCGCCCACAGGTGTTCCATCTCGTCGCGCCTCCATCTTACGCATCAGTGAGCCACGCACGGGATGCTGGTGGCAAGGTCCAGGATGCTCAACGCCCGCCCAGTGAAAACGGACCCAGGAAGCCTATCAGAAAGAAAATAATGAACAGCACCGTGCTCACAACTAGCACGGCCCCTAATCCGACGCTGCGCGCGCTATCACGCTCATCCCTGTGGTAGACCGGCGCTGGCCTTCTTCCTGCCTCATGATACATTGGTGGATTGGGCCACTGCCGTGCGGGCAAACGCAGGCGTGGCGCAACGGCGAGGTCGGCTTCTTTCGCGGCGCGCGTGTCGGCTCCATCCGCATGATCGTGGTCGGAGATCGTACTGAAGCGCGAGCCAACTTCATAACTACTCGGTTCAATCAGGTGTGGCGCTAGCATTCCCGCCACGGTTTGCTCACTTGACCAGCTTGCCTGTTCAGCGGCAATCGCGTGGGCGACCCGAAGCGCTGGTGGGGTATCGGTTGAGAGCGGGCGCCTGGTTTCTACAAGTTGTTCGCTGATCCCTTCGAGAGCGCTGGTGAGCGTAGCCGCATCAGTAATGGCATCGCTGGCGTCGGGGGTGATACAGCGGGTGACCAGGAGCGCCAGTTCCTGGGGCACGTCGACGCGCATTTGTCGTGCCCCGTGCTCTGTTCCCGCCAGTTCCACGCTGCTGAGCAACTGCCTGAGCAGCAATCCTAGCGCCAGCACATCGCTATGCGGCGTGCCATCTGTGAGGAACGGCTGCAAGTCATCGCCGCCCTCCGCCATAAAGTAATCGAGATCGGGCGGAAGCCCGAAGTTGTTCACGCGAACCGTTGCCTGTCGGTCAACCAGAATTGCCGTTGGTGTCAGGTCGCCGTGCACGACATCGCGGTGGTGGGCATAGGCAAGCGTATGCGCGAGCTGGAGCGCCAGATTGACTGCGCGCTCGTTGGGTACGCCCTGGCGCAGATAGCGCGAGATCGCCTGACCCTGGATGGCTTCCTGGATTAGCAACAGCCAGCCATCTTCGTGAAACGCATCGTAGAAGGCGACGGCGGCTGGATGGGTCAATGCGCTGGTGGCGCGCAGAGCCGTCGTGTAGACCTCAACATGCTCTGGTGGAATCGCTTTGACAATCACTGGACGGCGCAGCATCATGTCGTCACCGCGGACGATCCGGCTGAGCGCGCCAGGCGCCAACTCATCGGACAATGTGTATCGTCGCGCAAGTTGCCGTCCGCTTAATTGCATGTCTGAGCCTGCTGTGATATTGCCTGCCACAATTTCCCGCCCCTTGCACACTGGCTGCCCTGCCCAGCCACTCTGCGCTCGCCTGCGCCGTACTGCATTATGGCATGTCCGCACGCGACCGGCCACACTTATGCGCCGGACTAGGACTCCCCCTGCCAGGCGGTGACGCCGCCATCAGGAGTGCCGCTGATTATATGGTAGCAGGCATGCGCCAATGAGCGGCGCGCGCGAACCGAGTGCGCCGGGCAATAGAACCGGCGAGGGCCGCCAGGAGCCACAGAGTATTGCCAGCCGCTCGCGTAGTGGCTGGCAAAAACCTTCGCCAGCCTCAGCAGGTGGGCCGCCTAGAACGAGAACATCAGGATCGAGTGCGGCGACAAGATTGGCCAGTGTCACTGCCAGTGCATCCCAGGCGCGTTCGAGTACGGCGCGCGCCGCGTGATCACCTTCTTCGGCCAACTGCACCACCTGGCGTACGGTCATAGCCTCCGCCCGGCCACCAGAGACGCGCAGCATTGCCGCCGTGCTCTCGTCTGACCCGGACGCCAGCCCAATCGTCGCGCGAACAATGGATTGCGCGGAGGCGATTGGATCGAGATGGCCGCTCTGGCCGCAGGCGCACCGTGGGCCATCAGGCTGGACGAGCCAGTGCGCGAGTTTTCCAGCGCGACCGCTGGCTCCGACAGAGATTGCGCCCTCTTCGATCAGCGCGCTGGCAATTGTCCTGCCGCTATGGATATACAACACCACACTATGGCGCTGGCCAGCGCCCGATGTCGCCTCCGCCAGCCCAGCAGCCGCCACAGCAGACATGAGGAAGACAGGTAGCTTCCAATGGTTGGCCAGCCGATTCGCCAGCGGAAACTCGTCCCATCCTTCTCCATGCGGCATACTACGTATTACGCCTCGCGTGGAGTCAACATCACTCCATACAGCCACGCCCACCGCGTCAGGGTGTGCGTACTGGTGTGGCGTCGTCTCGGATCACCTCGGCGATAAGGTCGTTGAGGATCGCGACCGCATCGTCGGAGGCAGGCGGCGCGGCGAAGCGTCGGTGGTGGATTGTGCCGCTGGCAGCATGTCTCGCAGTCAATCGCGTTCCGCTCGCGGCGATCTCGACGCCGATGCTGGGCCTGTTATGCTGGACAGTGGTTTCGCTGGTGCCGTCAGCCGAATGGGCCATGATGCGTCTGCCTCCAGATGCGAGGCGCCATCACTTTTGGCCTGTCCGCGCTTGGCGGTGGCAAAGTACAATGGCGCATGCGTCAGCTACACTGTGGTGGAACTTGATTCTCCGGCGAGGACGATCACCCGCAAGCATATCATAGGAGGAGGAAGTTCGTGGCAGAAACGCCGTCTCCTGACCGATTGCCGGACGATGTAAACGCGGCTCTTGCCGCGCGCGGGATCAGGGAGCGCGATGAGGTGGGATTGCGGCTGGCGCTGGAAGAGCATCTCAAGGGGTACACGCTCTACCGGCTCACTCCTGCGGCCGCCCGTCGCTGGAAATGCCGGTATCGGATTATGTTCGAGGCGACGTATTTCGATTGTCAGACCGTCGCCGAGGCCTATGCCCGGGCGCTCGTGGCGTCGTTGCCCGTGTCTCCATGAACATCATAATGCATGCCCATGCATGCCCATGCGCGCCGCGGAGAGTTCCTGGCGCCCATCCTGACCACTGTCCTTACATGGCGCATGTGTCATAATAGGGGATGCCCCTCGACGGATTCTCTCCGGCAGGTGGGTTTGGTGAAGATGTTGCGAACCGCTGTCATATCGGCACGCGATCTGCGCGCCGAAAACATCAGGAGGGTGACCATGCAGGAAGACGAAATTGGCCTGCGTAAGGCGCTTGGTCAGGCCAACTATGTGCAGTGCTCGCGCTGTGGCGCACTCATCTCCGCGCGTGAGGCCACCGATGCGCCCACGGATGCGCTCGATGAGGTTGCTGAGTATCAAATGCTCTGCCCCGCGTGCCGGGATGAACTTGCCGCTGGAGAACAGGATTTACCGCTCGTTCCTGAGTAGTTATCAGGTGTATACGCATTGATGACCACGACAGTGGCCAGGACACCATGCGTACGTTTATACTCTAAAGATACCGGCCGATGTTGCGATGCCAGCGCATCGGCCGGAGCCAATACCTGCCGCGAGCAGGAGATGTCTTGAGGAGCGATTACAATGCGTCTGCGATTGCACTCTGTCATCTACCAGCCTGGCAGTGCGGCGCCCAGCCTGGAGCAACATTACCGCACGCTGCGTGGGGCAATGTTTCATCTGGGCCAACAATATTCCTATCTGCAGCCGGGCGCTATCTGGCGACCGGCGATGGATATTCACGAGACGCCCAGTGCCGTGCTGGTAAAGATCGAACTAGCTGGAATGGATGAGGACAGCATCGAGATCACGCTTTACCCAAATGCCATCGTCGTGACGGGACAGCGGGTAGATGATAGCGACTACGACGAAGAGACGTATTATCACGAGGCGCAAATCCGCTATGGTCTATTTCGTGCGGACGCCTACTTGTCGACGCCGATACAGGCTGAAATGGCCAGCGCGCTCTACCAGAACGGCTTCCTGCGCATCATCCTACCACGGCGAAGCGCGACTCCAGAGGAATCAGGGAAGAAATCCGACGGCGAGACGGGAGAAGTGGATAGCGAAGGCGAGACCACTGAACCTGGGTTTTCCGGTTGGCCCCCAGCCGGCCACTCAATTGTGTGTGAACCAGCCACTGGCAGGCTGACTCATTCCTATTCCAAGGAGACATCGCATGCGTGATGATTTGCCCCCGGATAGGCCGCCACAGGATGATAGCGAGCCGCGAAACGAGCGCCCGAACGAGCCCTGGGCTGATCGGCTGCCAGCGGATTCCATACCAGATGAGACCTTCGGTGAGTTGCCCGATACGCCCACTATTCCACTGCCGCGGTTCGTGCCTGAGTCCGATGCTGAGTCCGATGCTGAGTCCGATGCTGAGTCCGATGTGTTGGCTGAGTCCGACGGCGCTGAGTCCGACGGCGCTGAGAGCGCTGTTGGCGAGGCAGACACGGTGCCAGACAGTGAAACCAGCGGTGTGCCTGATGATGAGGCGCAGGCCGACATCGAACACGAGCCAGTCGCAGGTGTAGGTGATGCTGACTTTGGCGAACCTGGCAGCACATTGACCGATGTTGAGCCAGCCGAGAGCGGCGAGAGCGAAGAAGAGGGTGATGAGAGCGAAGAAGAGAGCGATGAGGAAGAACGCCAGGAGCCGACACTCGAACTCCCTGACGAGTTGCCGATTCTTCCTCTCAAAGACACCGTCGTCTATCCATTCGCGATGATCCCGCTTGGGGTGGGTAAAGAGCGTTCGATCCGTCTGATTGATGATGTCATGCGCGGGTCGCGGATGGTGGGCCTGGTCGCACAGAAGGACGACTCTGTCGACGACGCTGGCCCGGACGATTGCTATCGCGTTGGCACCGTCGCGCGCATTGCTCGTCTTCTACGGATGCCGGAAGGCACGCTGCAAATTTTTGTGCAGGGGCTGGAGCGTATCACCATTGATGAGTATGTCGCGGAGGAGCCATACCTGCGGGCGAAAGTCCGGCTCTTGCCGGAGTCGTCTGAGGAGAGTGTCGAGATCGAGGCGTTACAGCGCAATGCCAGCGACATGTTCCAGCGGCTCGTCAACCTGGTGC
Organism: uncultured Chloroflexia bacterium; assembly: GCA_963718915.1. Lineage (GTDB taxonomy): Bacteria > Chloroflexota > Ktedonobacteria > Ktedonobacterales > JADMIN01 > DAHUXT01. The sequence goes on from CAVRAI010000004.1 coordinate 517,402, forward strand.
AGTATCTGCCCGATCAGTTGGCTCTGGCAGCGCTCAATGTCGAAGAGCCGCGCCAGATTGTCTACCTGATTGCCAGCAGCGCCCAGATGGATCTTGAGCTACGCCAGCAATTGCTCGAACTCGATTCGGTACGCGAGAAGCTCGTTAAAGTGACGCGCTTCCTGACACATGAGCTGGAAGTGCTGGAGCTTGGACGGAAGATTCAAAGCCAGGCGCAAGAGGAGATGGGCAAGGCGCAGCAAGAATATTTCTTGCGCGAGCAGATGAAGGCCATCCAGAAGGAATTGGGTGAAGAGAGCGAAGAGGCGGCCACAGTCAATGAACTGCGCGAGAAAATCGAGCAGGCGCATATGTCTGAGGAAGCCTACAAAGAGGCCCAGCGCGAGCTTTCGCGGCTCGAAAAACTGCCTGCCGCCTCGCCAGAATACTCCGTCATACGCACCTATCTCGATCTCCTCATCTCTTTGCCCTGGAGCAAGAGCACGGGCAAGAGTATCGATGTGCCGCATGCGCGTGAGGTGCTGGACGAAGATCACTATGACCTGGAGAAGATCAAGGCGCGCATCCTTGAATATCTGGCAGTACGCCATCTGAAGGAGGTGCGCCGTGCCGAGGCTGAGGCGGAGGCTGCCGCTGCGGGAGCGCCTGCGGATGCCAGCGCCAGCAATCCAGCCGTGAGCCGCGAGCCGATCCTCTGCTTCGTTGGGCCACCAGGTGTTGGCAAAACCTCACTGGGCCATTCGATTGCGCGCGCGCTGGGCCGTGAATTCGTGCGCATGTCGCTGGGCGGCATCCATGACGAGGCCGAGATTCGCGGGCATCGTCGCACCTACATAGGCGCGATGCCAGGGCGCATCTTGCAGTCGATTCGACGCGCGGGGACAAATGATCCCGTCTTCATGCTGGATGAGGTAGATAAGCTCGCCTCAGACTGGCGCGGTGATCCATCCTCGGCGTTGCTGGAGGTGCTCGACCCCGAACAGAACTTCTCTTTCCGCGATAACTATCTCGATTTGGCATTCGACCTCTCGCAGGTGATGTTCATCGCGACAGCTAATTCGCTCGACCCGATCCCCGCGCCGCTACGCGACCGCATGGAGATTCTGGAACTGAGTGGCTATACCGAGGAGGAGAAGCTCCATATCGCCCGGCGCTTCTTGCTGCCGAAGCAGATCGCCGCCAATGGCCTGAAGGTGGATGAGTTGAGCATTCCTGACGAGACGGTAACGGCCATCATTCGGGGCTATACGCGCGAGGCAGGCGTGCGCAACCTGGAGCGCGAGCTTGGCTCGGTCTGTCGCAAGGTGGCTCGCCAGATTGCTGAAGGGCATCCTGGCCCGGTCGCGGTTGCGCCAGAAAGCCTGCGCGAGCTGTTGGGTCGTCCGCGCTTCTTCGAGGAGACGGCGGAACGGCTGGATCGCCCTGGTGTCGTGACAGGTCTCGTCTGGACCCCAGTCGGCGGCGACATTATCTTCATCGAGGCGGCGATGATGCCCAGCCGTGAAAATACGCTGACGCTCACAGGCCAACTTGGCGATGTGATGAAGGAGTCGGCGATGGCCGCGCTCACCTATGTGCGCTCGAACGCCGAGGCGCTGGGCATCGACTCGACGGCCTTCGAGAATCGCGCGTTTCACATCCATGTCCCAGAAGGCGCGATCCCCAAAGATGGGCCTTCGGCAGGGGTCACGATGATGACGGCGATTGTCTCGCTGGTGACAGGACGCCGGGCGCGGTCGGATGTGGCGATGACGGGCGAGATTAGCCTGCGCGGCAAAGTTCTGCCGATTGGCGGGCTGAAAGAAAAAGTGCTGGCGGCGCATCGCGCGGGTATTCGGACAGTGATTTTCCCGCACCGGAACGAGTATGATCTCGAAGAGCTTCCTCAGGAGTTGCACGACGAGATGCATTTTTACCCGGTCGATGACGCTCGCGAAGTACTGACCATCGCGCTCGAGAGCGGCCGGTCGCGAGGGGCGAAGCCCGCAGCGCCGGAACAGCGCGGCCAGCAGGAGCCACACGATCAGAATGCGCCGGGGTTGGTCGCAACTCCAGGACTGAGTGAGACAAACTAGTAGCGTTCGATGAACGGAACGGATGAATCTTCGATGACGATGAGTGACGCGCCGGGTAACCTGCCTGGCATCATGGGTATATTTGCGCATCCAGACGACGAGTCGTTTGGGATAGCGGGTACGCTTGCGCGGGCGACGATGCATGGGCATCCAGCGGCGATTGTCTGCGCCACGCGAGGCGAAGTTGGCGAAATTGCCGATTCGGCGCTGGCGACGCCCGAGAATCTCGGCCAGGTGCGTGAAGGCGAGCTACGAGCCGCCTGTAAAGCCGTTGGCGTGCATGATGTCTCGTTTCTCGATTACGTCGATGGGCAACTTGCCCATGCCGATGAGGATGAGGCGGTTGGGCGCATCGTCGCGCATCTTCGCCGCTTCCACCCGGCGGTTGTCGCGACCTTTGCCGCGAACGGCGGCTATGGGCACCCCGATCACATGGCGATTCACCGCTATACGCTGGCCGCGATTGCGGCGGCCGCCGACCCAACGCGCTACCCGGAGCAGCTCGCGGCGGGACTTGCGCCGCATCGAGTCCGCAAGGTCTATTACACTGCGTTCCCGCGCGAGCGCATGCTGGCATTGGCCGCGGAGGCGCGCAAGCAGGGACAGGATTTTGTTCCCGGTGGCGACGCGGGCACGATTCCGCTGGAAGAGATGGGAACACCCGAGGCGGAGATTACGACGGTGGTGACCCTCGACGATGCCGAGTTTGCCGCCAAACAGCAATCCATGCGAGCGCACGCGACCCAGATGCCATCCGACGGCCCGTTTTCACAGGCGACTCCTGAGCAGCTTCGTGAATTCATGGGAAGCGAAACCTCTGTGCTGGTTCCACCACCGATCTCTGACCGCGCCTATCCCACACCGGAGAATGACGTTTTCGCCGGATTGTAGACAGCGGAGCGCGATATCGAGAGCGTCTTTCAGTGGCACGGGATTTTACTGCCAAAAAATGCCCCCCATCTCTCTGGGAGAAGGAGGGCTGTGGCGTGGCTACTATTCAGGCGTTGTGGGCTGTTGCTTGCGCTGCCGGGCAGGTTTCTTGACTGGCGCGGGAGCCGCCTCTTGTGGGAGCGAGTCTAGATAGGCTTCCAGTGCGGGACGATCTTCCTCCGGGATGGCCATCTCGAACTCACGCTCCAGTCGCCCCTGGTGAAGCGCTGGCTCCCAGCACGAGCGTCGGGCGCAGAGATACGCGCCCCGGCCCGACTTCTTACCAGTTGGGTCGAGTTCGATATGGCCAGTCGGGAGTGCGCACGACGCGGATCAGCTCGCGCTTCGGGCGCACCTGGCGGCAGACGATACACGTGCGCTGCGGCACGTGGCGCGGACGCTGCGGCTGCTTGGGCTTCTTCGTCGGCGGTTGCGGTGCGAGCACGTCTCTCATCCTCCTGACGCCTATACCTCGAAGGAGACAGACGCCGTTGACTCATTGCTGGGCGCAGGCTGCCCCTCGGGCCGCACGATATCGATGCGCCATCCGGTCAACCGCGCCGCCAGTCGGGCGTTCTGCCCCCGATTGCCAATCGCCAGCGAAAGCTGACGCTCCGGCACGATCACCAGCGCGGTATGGTCCGACTCGCGCAACTCCACTGAGATTGGCTTCACCGGACTGAGCGCGTTCGCCACGAACTTCGTCGGCTCGGGATCCCAGAGAATGATGTCAATCTTCTCGCCGTTCAGCTCGTTGATGACATTGTTGATCCGGGTACCCCGCACGCCAACGCACGCGCCGATGGGATCGATACCCTCCTGACGCGCCCAGACGGCGACCTTCGAGCGGCTTCCTGGCTCGCGCGCGATGGCCTTAATCTCAACCTGCCCATCATAGATTTCAGGCACCTCCAGCTCGAAGAGGCGCTTGATGATGTTGCGATGGGTACGCGACGCTAACGCCTGCACGCCACGCCCACCTCCACGCTTCAGCTCGTAGAGATAGACGCGCACTCGTTGTCCGATGCGCATGCGCTCACCGGGAATCTGCTCTTTAGCCTCGAGCAATCCCTCGATCTTATTCAGGTCCAGCACATACGCGCCGCCCTCGTCGCGTCGCAAGACAGTGCCAATCACCAGGTCGTCGAGCTGGTCCTGATACGACTCGAACAAAAACTCCTGCTCGGCCTCGCGAATGCGTTGCAGAATAATTTGCTTGGCGGCCTGTGCTGGAATCTTGCTGAAAATCTCTGGTTCTTCGACGTCAACTTGCTGGCCAAGCGCCGCATGCGGATCGCCTTGCTGCGCCTCGGCGAGCGATACCTCGTGCATAGGATCCTGCACCTGCGCCACGACACGCTTCGATGCCCAGCTCTTCACCTCGCCGCTGCCTTCGACTTCGATGCGAATATTCTCACCGCTACCCGTGCTCTTGCGATAAGCGGCCAGCAGCGCGTTGGCGACCGCAGCCATCACCTTATCCTGTGGAAGACCTTTTTCATGAATCAATTGGGCGATTGCTGACTGAAATTCGGTTCGCATAGTTTTTCCCCTTCCCACGCGCTGGTAACGGTTGCACATGACCGCGTCCTGGAATGAAACACGACGAAGGCGTGAGATCATCCCACGCCTCCCCGACCTATTGTCGGATGCCACCCCGCGCTACACGGCGCGCTCCGAGTTGTGCCGCCCCAGGAATCAGCCCACATAAGACAAAAAAGTGGGACAGATAACCCACTTTTCGCTCGAAGCATATTTCCGGGCCGGTCTCGGCTCACTCGCAGTATACCACTTAATGCCCTGTGTATCAAGGCGTCTGGCGCATATCAGGCCGGTTGCTCAAGCGGCAGTTTGACGCTCAATTGCGCCCGCACGTATAATGCGTGGGTGTCCGTTTATTTCCGGATTTGTGGCGCGCGATACGAACTCGTGAGCGCAACAGTGACATGATGAGTTAATGGCAGGGCGATAGACAGGCGAATCAGTCGCAGAGACACAGAACAGAGACACAGAACAGAGACGCAAAGGAGCGTGCTGTATGGCAGTCCAACTGGCATCCGAAGAGAAGATGCTCATCGATATGGTGCGTGATCTGGCACGCGAGAAAGTTGCTCCCCGCGCCGCCGAGATCGACGCGAAGGGCGAGTTTCCGTGGGATATGAAGGAATTGCTCGCGCAACAGGATATTTTCGCGATGCCGTTCCCAGAGGAGTACGGCGGGCTGGGATCAAGCGAGCTGAGCATCCTGATGGTCATCGAGGAGCTTGCCAAAGCCTGCGCCACCACATCACTGCTGCTCTGCGTCCAGCAACTCGGCTCGCTACCAATTCTGCTGGCGGGCACGGAAGAGCAAAAGCAACGCTTCATTCCGAAGCTGGCGAGTGGCGAATGGCTAGCGTCCTATGCGTTGACCGAACCTGGCTCTGGCTCCGACGCGGGCGCCATGCGCACGCGCGCCGAGAAGCATGGCGATACCTACGTGCTTAACGGGCTGAAGCACTTCATCACCAACGCGGGCATTGCGCATGTCAATACGGTTTTCGCCGTGACCAGCGATCAGGGTACACGTGGTATCAGCGCCTTCGTGGTGGAGGGTGACCGGCCCGGCTTCCATATGGGCAAGGTCGAGAACAAGATGGGCATTCGCGGCTCGCAGACCGGCGAGTTGAGTCTTCGAGGATTGCGAGATTCCGGCGGATAACCTGCTCGGCAACGAGAGCGAGGGTTTCAAGATCGCGCTGGCGACGCTTGATCGCACGCGCCCCGGCATCGCGGCGCAGGCACTGGGCATCGCCCAGGGAGCGCTCGATTTCGCGGTGGCATACGCGAAGCAGCGCGTGCAGTTTGGCAAACCGATCTGGGACAACCAGGCAATCCAGTTCATGCTGGCTGATATGGATATCGAGGTGGAGGCGGCGCGCCAACTTATCTACCACGTCGGCGAGTTGATGGATGCGGGGACACCTCGCTTCAGCCGCGAGTCGGCCATCGCCAAGACGTTCGCCTCCGATGCCGCGATCTCGGTCACGAACGACGCCATCCAGGTGCTGGGCGGCTACGGGTATATGAAAGAGTTCCCAGTCGAGCGGATGATGCGCGACGCCAAGATAACGCAAATCTACGAGGGGACAAACCAGATTCAGCGCATGGTGATTGCCCGGGAGTTGGCGCAGGCGTCGAAGTAGTGACTGGGCAGTGGCCAAAACGACTTGACGATGAGAGGATTGCAGAGGGATGAGTAGTACGGGAGCGAGTAGCGGAGCCACGCTCATTGGGATTCCGCTGCGCAGTGGCGGCGCATTGAGCGTCTGGCCAGACAGGCTGGAGGTGGCAGGCGCCTCTTATCCGCTGGCGGATATTGTCTGGGCTGGGTTGGTTAATGACCCAGCATCCCCGCAGGGCGGGCAACCACTACCCGCCGTCGCCTGGCGAATGGCAAACGGCCAGTATGCCTCGGCGACGCCTGCCGATCCGCCGCATGCGTGGCAGATATTGGAGGCGCTCTATGCGCAACGTCCCGACCTGCGCACTCCGCTGCCGCCACCTGCTCCCTCGGCTGCACAGCCCGGCAGTTGGGGGACCGCCGCCGCAGTATGGCTATCCGCCAGCCTACGCTGGTTACGGCTATGCGCCGCCACAATCGAATGATAACCAGACGGTGATGGCTGGACTTGCGCATCTCAGCATCTTCTTCGGCGCGCTGATCGTGCCGTTGATTCTCTGGCTGGTGAACCGTGGAAAAGCGCCCTATGCTGCACAGCAGTCGAAACAGGCGTTCTTCTTCCATTTAGGTGTGGCTGTTGTAGAGATAGTCGTGATCGTTGCTGGCTTTTTCATCTTCTTAGCTGGCACATTTGCACTGGTAGGCAGCGAACCCGATCCGAATCAAATATCAGTGTCAGTCTTTGTCGGTACCATCATCTTCTACGGGGCTATCTTTGCCGTACAGATAGTGGCCATCGTCTTTGGCATCATCGGAGCGGTGAAGGCATTCAAGGGCCAGCCGTTCCACTACCCGCTGATGGGCCGTGTCTAGCCTGTCAGCATTAGGATCAGCCGGGATAGGCAAGCGACTGAACGGCACAACATACTAGAGGTTTGTCATGGCAGATCGAACGAACGATAGCATTCCCGTGCGCACGCGCTACGCGCCGAGTCCCACGGGATTTCCCCATATTGGCAACTACCGCACCGCGCTCTTTGAGTGGCTGGCGGCGCGACATACCGGTGGCAAGTTTGTGCTGCGGGTGGAGGATACCGACCGCAAACGGCTGGTGACCGGATCGATCGAGGCCATTCAGGAGGGGCTGAAGTGGCTTGGGCTGGAATGGGACGAGGGACCGGATGTTGGCGGCCCGTACGGTCCCTATACGCAGTCGGAGCGGCTCGATCTCTATGGCGAGTATGGCGAGAAGCTAATAGAGCAGGGTGACGCCTACCGCTGCTACTGCACCGAGGATCGGCTGGCGCAGATGCGCGCCGAGCAGGAGGCACGCAAGCAGCCGACGCGCTACGACCGCCGCTGTCGCTATCTGACGCCGGAGGAGCGCGCTGCCAACGAGGCAGAGGGGCTGCCATCGGTGATTCGCTTTGCAGCGCCGATTGAGGGGACGACAACCTACCACGATTTCCTGCGGGGCGATATCACCTTCGACAACAGCACGATTGACGACATGATCTTGCTGAAGTCAGATGGCTATCCCACCTACAACTTCGCCAACATCATCGACGACCACCTGATGGACATCACCCATGTGATTCGTGGCGAGGAGTATATCTCCAGCGCGCCACGCTACGCCCAGGTCTATCGCGCGTTTGGCTGGGAGGAGCCGACGGTGGTGCATGTGCCGCTGGTGCTCGCGCCCGACCGCTCGAAGCTGGCGAAACGGCACGGCGCGCTGCCCCTCCTGGACTATCGCGACAAAGGCTATCTGCCGGAGGCGATCTGCAATTTCCTGCTGTTGCTCGGCTGGTCGTATGACGATAAGAAAGAGTTCTTCACCCGCGAAGAGATGATCGAGGCGTTTGATGACCGGCGTATCGGCACCTCGCCCGCGATATTCGACGTGACCCGGCTCGACTGGTTCAATGGCCACTACATCCGCGCGCTTTCGCCAGAGCGGTTGACCAAGCTGGCGCTGCCCTTCTTGCTCAAGGGGCTGCCCGAGGATGTCGCCGCGACGGTAGAGCCGACGTATGCCCGTCAGGTTTTTGTGCTTGACCAGGAGCGCTTCAAGACATTGGCCGACATCCCGTTGCTGACGTCGTTCTTCTTTATCGAGCAGCCAGAGTACGATGGGCAGCTGCTGCTGGGAAAGGGAATGGAAGCCGAACGGGCGACACAGGCGCTAGATGCGGTGATCGCCGTGCTGGGCGAGCAGTCTGAGTGGACGCCTGAGGCGCTGTTGCGGGCGCTCGATGGCACGGTCGAGCGGTTGGGGTACATTCGCACCAAGGCAGACGGCAGCCAGGTTCCCGACCGAGGGCCAGTCTTTATGATGGTGCGTGTTGCGGTAAGCGGGCGCAAAGAAACGCCCGGACTCACCGAGATGATGACGGTGCTGGGACGCGAGCGCGTTGTACGCCGCCTGCAGGTAGCGATGGAGAATCTCCGGGCGCTGGCTGGATAGACACGATGTGTGTCGCCAGCGACGTGACGCCGTGCTGTTGAGAGGGGGAACGAGATGGCGCTCCTGGTTGATAGCGCGCGGCTCGACGATGTGGCGCAGGTCTGCCGGGACTTCCCGGTGGCTGGGGTCACGACGAATCCGACGATTGTGCTGGCGGCCATCGAGCGAGGGCAGAAACTCTCGCTCGACGATCTGGCCCGCGAACTGCTTGCGCTCTGCCCCGGCCCGGTCTTTCTGCAGCCAGTCGCCGACGGTGCGGATGAATTAGTGGCGGCGGGTCGCGTTTGCATGGCGATTGACCCGGCGCGCATCGTCCTCAAGCTGCCGATGACCGCCAATGGGTTGCATGCGGGCAAACTGTTGGGAAGCGAAGGTGCGCGTATCGCCTTTACCGCTGTCTACACGCTCCCACAGGCATATCAGGGACTGCTGGCGGGCGCGGAGTGGATCATCCCGTACTTCGGTCGGCTACGCCGTGCTGGGCTGGATGCCTGCTCCCGCATTGGCGAGATGGCGCGACTCCTGCGCGCGCAACATGCCGAAACGAGGTTGCTGGTCGCCAGCCTGAAGTCGCCCGATGATGTGCTCGAGGCAACACTGGCAGGCGCGCACGACATTACCGCTCAGCCAGACGTCATACGCGCGATGGTTCACAGCCCGCTTACCAATGATGCGCTGGCCGGTTTCGCCAACGATTGGCGGCTCGTGCAGCAGGCGCTCGAGCAGGGATGACCTCTCCCCGGCTTTGGAGAAGTCATCCGCGGTGAGCACGCGCATTACGGCTGCTGAGTCGTCGACGTGTTTGGCGGCTGAGACGGCGGCTGGCTCGTTGTGGAAGTCGTTGCGGGAGCGACCGACGACGCCATTGTGGGGGACAATGCGGGCGCTGGACGGCGAGCGGCGCGAGCGCGTCTCCACCGGCGCACCAGCAGGAAGATCACCACCACCGGAATGAGGTAGGCCGCAAAGATTACCAGCCAGATCAGCACGGAGACGAGCCCCTGGCCGAATCCAAGCGCGGCGGTCAAGGCGTCATGGAATGTTTGCCCTGGGTTCCAGGGCGCGGAGGGCGAGTCTGGCGCTGGGGTATATACCGGCACAAGCGTGATCGTTACCATGTAGTAGGTTGTCTGGCCGTTCAGTGCGTTAAGATGCGCCTCAATCTGCTCAATCTGCCCCTCGACATCTGTCAACCGCTGCTCGATGGCGAGCGTGTCGGAGAGATTGTTCGCCTGGCTCAGCAGCGCCAGCAGCCGATCCTGTTCGGTGCGCAGATTCTTGAGCCGCGACGTAGTATCCACGTAATCATTCGAGACATCCTGTACAGTCTCGTGAAGATTATTCAGCGTGCCATGGTGCGTCTGCGCATAGCCCGCAAGATAGGAAAACACCTGTGGATAGGCGGTTGCCGCCACTGAGAATGTCATTGTGATTTGATAGCGGTTAGTCGACTGCTCGTCATAGGTGACGCCAGCGGAGGAGGAGCGAGGGTCCGTCGCCGCAATCCAGTGTTGAAGATCAGTCGCGGTTGCGCGAGTGTCGGAAAAGGTCATTGAGACGGAGAGCGCCTTGATAAGATACTGCGGGCCAGGAGTACTCGATTGCCCAGCTCCTGCCGTTGCCGCTGGCCCATAGACCGACTGATCCGTCGATGAATTGGAAGGCAGACCAGCAGCCGTCGATCCGTTGCTCACCGAAGACCCACATCCAGCCAGCACGGCTGGTACAACGAACACCAGCGCCATACCCACCACAATGCCCCATCGAGTCCATCGCCGCCTGCTCATGAAGCCCTCCCTTGTACCGCCATGTGTGTCCGCGCCAGACAACCGATCCTTTGGCTTTACTACGCCGCCGGCTTGCCGGATATCACGCACTCAGGCAAGGGGCCTGATGCGGTCGATAACGGCGCAGCATGTGGCCGTATGCTCAGCAATGAGGAAACAGACGGTGAATGTTGTTGGATTGTTCCACTGCTTCTGCTGCGTGTGGAAAAGAACTAGCGGATCAGATGCCGAGGTGGCTGCGATGATAGAGCAGGTAGAGTAGGAATGCCTGGCGATAATCTTCGATAGCGACGTTCGAGGAACGTGTCACGCGATCGGTAAGTGCGAGAATGCCCTCGGCGATGCGCAGGTCAGCCTCATCCACAAAACCAGACTGGCGCAGAGCATCCAGCACGGCTGACGGGTCTGAGCCGTTATATGACAGCCCATAGCTTTCCGCTGCCCGCCGCACATACGCCTCCAATTGATACCGTAACTGCCAGAAAACCATCTGGTCGGCATGCGTCGATGGATTCGCTGGCAGCCCGTTGCTCTGTGACTGTGGTGGCCTCGGTGTGGGTGCAGAGGCAGGCGGGGAGTTTGGCGGAAAGATTGGTGGAACGTTTGGCGCGGATTGCCACGGCGCCGCGGCGGGCGCCACGCCAGGGTGAGGCGCGGCGGGATGGCTCTGAGGGTGACTTTGGGCAGCAGGATGAGACGGCGCTGGACGCGAGGATACCGCCGGAGTGACGGTGGTATCAGGCTGCATGTCCTGAAGATAATCGCCGTAGAGTTCGTAGAGATCCTCCGGCAGCTCTCGCGGGGCTACCGCGCCATTCCCTGGCGAAATAGACGCCACAGGCATCGGGCTTGTGGGCTGGTCGGTAGGTCTGCGTGATCCACTGGCTGGCGGTGGCGGAGCGGGTTGCGCGCCCGTCGCATTGATGCCGAGCGCGCCGAACGCGGCGGCAAAGCCAGTTGCGGAGACAGGCACCGTCAGATCGTTCGCGGTCGTCGAATTGAGCCACTGTTCGTTGCTGGGAGACGGCTGCGCCGCTGGACTCGCAGGGGCGGGAGGACGGCGCGCAACATCGGCTGGCTCTGCCTGTGGCACGAAGCCACTGTTGCTGTAATCGTCTATGCGTGAGCGGATGATAGCCGCCTCGAGAATCCTGGCGGTGCGCTCATAGTCTTCCTGGGGGATTTTGCGCGCCCGCTCGCGCCCTTCCATCCATGACTGCTTGCGCGGAGGAGCGCCAAAGTTGGGAGCCTTGCCGTCCAGCGAAGCCAGCAGCCCACGATGCACATCGGCCGCCAGTCGGGGCGCGCGCGCGCGTAATGCGTGCAGGTAGCGAGCATGACGCGGGCTTTTAAACGCTGGGTTCACCTCTAGATAGCGCAGAAGCAGGGCTTCGAGAAATCGGCGAACCTCGTTGGAGGACACATCAATCGCATCGAGCGGCGAATAATTGACAGATTGGACAAAATGTCCGACTGCGTCAAGGCCGTGGCGGTCCAGTGGCCGTACGCGGTCTGTTCCCAGGCGTGGATCGAAAAACGGTGGGCTGGCGAAGTGCGTGCAGAGGGTCTCGGCCAGCGCCTGGCGCATACGCTCAAGCTGGCGCACATCAAGTGTTCCGAACGTGCCCCTCATTGCTGCTCCCCGCTACTGCCCGGCGCGTATCCCTCTGCCTGGGTGGCAGATAACATCTGCGTCCGCTCCTGAGTCCCAGTCCAGTCTATCACGCCAGGCCTGTTGCGCAAAGTCACCCCACCTGCCGTGCTATCCCGTGCTATACTGGCGTGCGCCCTGTTTACTGGCGCCTCGACCTGTATGGAGAGATGGCGGTCACCCATGCGGATCGCGATTGACTATACGCCTGCTATCACCCAGAGCGCTGGCATCGGGCGCTACACCCGTAGCCTGGTTGATGCGCTGGCGCGGCTGGATAGTGGCGATGAGTATCTGTTGCTTTCCGCTGCCGCGCCGACTGCGGCGCGGCCATTCCCCATTGCTGAAGCCTTGCGGCCCCAGGTCATTCGACTCGCTGGTCGGCCGATTGGCAATCGCCGCCTGACCATTTTCTGGCATCGTTTGCGCCTTCCGTTACCAGTCGAGATGATTGCCCGACGGACAGATGTGTTTCACGGGCCAGATTTCGCGCTGCCGCCAGCGCTGGGTGTGCCGCGTGTAGTGACCATCCATGACCTCGCCTTTCTGACGCATCCGCAGTACGCGACGCCAACGCTTGCGCGCTATCTTTCGGCGGTTGTGCCGCATTCGCTCCATCGGGCGGATGCCATCATTGCCACATCCGAAATCACCGCCGCTGACATCGTGGCACGGTATGGAGTGGCGAGTGACCGCATCGACGTCATCACGCCGGGCGTTGATACGTCGTTTGCGCCAGTTACTGACAGACAGGCGCTTGCAACGATCGACGCCCGCTATCGGTTAGAGCATCCATTGGCGCTCGCCGTCGGTACCATCGAGCCGCGCAAAAAATACGATCATCTGGTCGCCGCCTTCGCTCGGGCGCGGCAGCAGCCGGGTGGCCCGCGCATGCTGGCGATTGCTGGGCGTCGTGGCTGGCTGTACGAGAGTGTCTTTCAGGCCGTTGAGGAGCATCGCGTCGTCGATGCGGTGCGCTTTCTCGACTATGTGCCCGATGCTGACCTTGTAGCCCTCTACTCGACGGCGGATGTGCTAGCAATGCCTTCGGCCTATGAGGGCTTCGGCATCCCGGTGATCGAGGCGATGGCCTGCGGCGCACCGGTTGTTTGTAGCGATGGCGGCGCGCTGCCCGAGGCAGCGGGAGATGCTGCTCTTATCGTGCCCGTGGACGATGTCGCCTCACTGGCCGATGCGCTCCGGGCCGTTACGAGCGAGACGGCACGACAGGAAGCGATGAGGACCAGCGGTCTGGCGCGCGCGGCAGAGTTTACGTGGGAGCGAGTGGCCCGGCGGCACCTGGAGGTGTATCATCGGGTGGGGAGAAAAGGAAAGCATGGACACGATGAGCGATAACACGACCACCCTCACGTTGCGCGCGCTGCCGCCATTCGATCTGGCGCTGACCGTGGCCGTCACCCGGCGGCGGCCAACAAACCTGGTCGATACGTGGTCCGACGGCGTCTACCGTCGTCTGCTGCGCGTCGGCGGCCTCGAGCGCCTGATAGCAATCCGCCAGACCAATCTCGCGGCAGTAGAGGTGTCCGTACTCGATGGGACGCTCACCCCGCAAGAGCGTGAAGAGCTATCGCTGCTGCTGGATCGTATGCTGGGGCTGAGGCGCGACCTGACCCCGGTGGTTGCTGCCTTCTCCTGTTACGAGCCGCTGGCGCATCTGCTCACGCAACTGGCAGGCATGAAGCCGCCACGCTATCCCGACCTCTGGACGACGCTTGTTGGGGTCGTGCCCTATCAGCAGGTAAGCCTGGAGGCCGGGCAGGCCATCTCTAACCGGATGATTGTTGATATTGGTCCGCGCGCTGTGTATGGCGATATTGTTTACTATGACTATCCCACAGCGGAACAGTTCTTGCAGGCGAGCGATGAGCAGACACGCGCCTGGGGACTAAGTGTCGCCAAAGTCAAGACGCTGCGTAGCGGTGCGGAGGCGATGCTAAAAGGCTCCATTCGCGAGGATGAGCTGGTGGGCCTGGACGACGACGCGGCGATTGCCCGACTGACGCAGTTACATGGTATTGGACGGTGGAGCGCGCAAGTGATTCTGCTTCGTGGGTTGGGCCGCCTCTCGGCATTCCCGCTAGGTGACTCTGGCGCGCAACGAGCCTTCAAGGCGATCTTCGGCTGGGAGGCGGGCGAGGTTGATGCGCGTCGCACGGAATTGCTCGCGGCGCTCAGTGAATGGCGGGGTTATCTCTACTTTGTCTTGCTTGGTACTCGCCTGCTCGAAACCGGGCAGGTCGAGCGAGGTGGCGCATTGGAGGTCTAACATGTCAACTCCCGATAGACCGGACGATGCGACGGCGGTCGTTACCTGCTTTGTGATGCGCGTGGATCATGGGCGCGACGAAATACTCCTGGCACAGCGCAGCCAGCTCGTGCGTACCTATCGCGGCGCCTGGGCAGGCATCAGTGGCTACGTCGAGCCGGGTATCACGCCGTTGGAGCAGGCGTATACTGAGCTTCAGGAGGAGGCAGGACTGGCGCACGAGGACGTGGAACTGCTACTGACAGGCGAACCAATAGCATTTCGCGATGACATGCTGGCGCAGAGCTGGGTGGTACACCCGTTCCTGTTCCGGCTGCTACATGCCGAACACCTGCGCAGCGATTGGGAGGCGACTCAGTTCAGGTGGTATGAGCCACCCCTGGTTGAGACGCTGGCGACCGTCCCACGACTGGCGGAGGCGCTTGCGCACGTCTATCCGCCAGAAACGCATCATGGCGAATGACGCCGGACGCGCGCTTCCTGCTGACATCATCGCATCTATCCAGGCGATCCGAGACGACCGAGAACACGGGGCGAGCTGGCTGGCGCGGGCGGCGGCTGGTGTACTCCTGCGGTTGACTGAGCCACGCGATGATGTACCCGTTGAGATGTGGAATGTTCTCATACGGACGGCAGCCCAGATGTTGGTCGCGGCGCGGCCAAGTATGGCGGCGGTTGCCAATACAGCGGCGCGTATATGGGTTGCTGGCCAGTCAGCCACACCCGCGGGCGCTCGGAAACAGCTGCGCGACATGGCGGAGCGTCTCTTCACGCAAGATGAGCAGACGCAACATGCCCTGCTGGTCCATGCGGAGAAATTGTTCCTCGGCAACGTATATACTATGAGCCGTTCCGGCGCCGTCGAAGCTGTCTTACGTGACCTGGGCCAACGCCATATCATCAAGCGAGTGCTGATTGGCGTATCGTTTCCAGGTGGTGAAGGTATTGCGATGGGGCGGGCGCTTGCCCAGAGCGGGCTTGACGTGACGTTGGTCGCGGATACGGCGAGTGGCCTGTTCATCGGCGAGGCAACCTGCGTAGTGTTAGGCGCTGATAGCGTACGCGCTGACGGAAGCCTGGTCAACAAGGTCGGCTCGTATCCGCTGGCGCTGGTGGCGCGTGAAGTTGGCAAGCCCGTCTATGTGCTTTGCGAGACGCTCAAGATCGCCGCGCCAGATTTTCCGCTGGTACTGGAAGAGAAGGATCCGGCGGAGTTGCTGCCCGATCCAGTCGCTGGTTTCCGCGCGCGTAACCCCTATTTCGATGTGACGCCCGCAGCGTTGATTGCGGGATATGTTACTGAACAGGGCGTGCTGGAGCGTGATACAATTGCGCGCTATGCGCAGGAGGCGGGAGCGGCACTGGCGCGGCTGCCCACTGGTTGATTTGCGCGTGATGCGTGGCCACAATGACTAGTTGTGGGGCCGCTAGCCCAATTTTCCGATATACTCCGGTAAACAGCAGGAATTGAGGTATCCTGAAAACCACCTGGCTGATCGAGTTGATCTGAGCGACGGTGTCGAAGGGAGCTTTGTGTGTCGTCTGATTATCCGGGATCTCGCTATTCGCCCCGCCAGCCGAGTGAACCACAACAGGGAGCGGGATGGCAGTCGGATTATCCCGGTAACCGTGACTATTCTGATATGCCACCTCCAATGTCGTCGCCACGTCCGCGGCAATCCGATGCCTACACGCCAAGCAGAGTTTCAAGTCCTGAGTCACCTTCATCGAAGCGGCCTCGATGGCTGATTCCGGTGATGGTGGCGGCGCTGGTCCTGGTCGTCTGTGCCGTGATTGGCGGTGTCGTCTATGCTATCGGGCAGAATGCGCTTCAGGAGCCGCTGAGTACGACGAGTACATTCTGCACGGACCTCAAGGCGCAGAAGTACTCTGACGCCTATGCGCTGCTTTCCGCTGGGTATCAGAAACAGGTATCGAGTACCGACTTTGCCCAAATCAGCCAGCTCCACGATCAGCTCGATGGCAAAGTGCATGCGTGTGGCCTTGCGGGTATCCAGAACAGCGGCGGCTTCAATCTCAACCTCAATCCGCAGACCGCGTCGTTCAACGCCCAGGTCACCCGCAATCACAGCTACACAGGCGAAATCAGTCTGGTGAAGCAGAACGGGAGCTGGAAGATTGATGCAGTGGACGAGTCGCTGCAGGGGTCTGACGTGGGGGCGCTCACGACGGGCGCGCAGTTCTGCCAGGCGCTGGCCGCTCAGAACTACCAGGCCGTCTATGCAATGTTCACTCCCGCCTACCAGCAGCAGATCGGTACGGTTGATAAATACGTCAACGGATTGAAGCAGGTCTTTGGAGGCGGCCAGTTCCAGATTACTGGATGCCAGCCGCAGATCAATACCTATACAGTCACGGCGCAGGGCGACGACGCATCCGTCTCGGGCGCGTTCGATATCAAGGTGACCACCGACGCGGGCGCACTGACCGTGCAGGTACCATTCAAGATTGCCTTCGCGAAAATATCGGGGGCGTGGAAAATCAGTGACCTGGAAGTCGTTCAAAGTCAGGGGTAGTCGTCGAAGAAGTATCACGTTGCGTTTGACGTCAACTGGCTCTTATGCTACGATCCTGACTAGGCAAGGCGAGCATGTCAGCGCTCTTCTGGCACATTACGGTGTGTGAGGAGAACTATGCTGACGGTTCCCAGTGGAAGCGAGGGTGCGCCCGATGATCGTGCGACGCTTCATGAACTGGCTGCGATTGACAGTGATTGCTTCGCTAAGGGGTGCGCGTCAGCGTTCGGCGGAGCCGTCCGCGCGCGAACCGATGCTCGTAGGGTCAGCTACACCACACACCGCCACCGGACAGGCAGCTTCCGGTCTCTCGCTCAGCAGTTGGCTGGATAATGGACGTCGCCTGCGACCACGAATGCGCATGGCGCCTCGTGATGTTGGCGCTGGCCCAACACGACCCTTGCGCCACAAGACAGCGCCCGTGGTAGCGCCTGCGTCCGCCGAAATTCCCGCGCCCCGTATCATGCTAACGCCCATTGCTCCCGAGCCAACCGATACGCCAGCAGCAGTTACGCCAGCAGCAGTTACGCCAGCAGCAGTTCCCGCTGTACCTGCTGTACCCGCTGCGCATGTGTACGAAGAGCAGGGTGACGACCTGACCAATCTGGAACGCCTCGACACCCAGACGCGGCGCCTGATGCTGCTGCGCCACCTTGTGCGGAAGCGGGTCTTCAATGAAGGGTTCGTCGGCGACGATATTCCACGACAGTACCGCAAGAGTCTTGGCCTTGAGGCTCCGCCTCCGAAAGAATAGCCACCCCGCGCCGTCACTGTGCTGGCTGATTGATGAATTGATCGTTGTCACACATACAAGGATCGCCCATGTCCGCTGAGCCAGGCGCCGCTTCCGGGCCGCAGCCGCGCCGAGGCAGTGGGCTGCGACCGCGAACGTACCCTGACCAACTCTACGGCGAGGTACACCTTTCTGGCTGGATTTCGCCGCTGCTCGATACACCGCCATTTCGCAGACTGTCTGGAGTTTCGCTCTCAGATGTGCCCGGTGAGTTGCTGTTTCGACATCCCTTTCCGTCCCGGCTGGATCATTCACGTGGCGTCTATGCGCTCGCTCGCGCCGCGCGCCCACGCGACCGCGCCCTGCACGTGGCGGCGCTGGCTCACGACCTGGGGCACGGCCCGCTCTCACATCTCACCGAGCCATTGATGATCGAAAAGCTTGGCGTTAATCACGAGCAGAGATCCGCGCGGCTGCTCGACCAGGTTCGCGCATCACTTACGCCCGCCGCTACGCGCCAGATCGCCTGGCTCGACTGGGATGAGGTGGCCGCATTGATGCTCGGTCAGACCACCGATGGCCGCGGCGCCCTGCTCAACGGCCAGATGGACTACGACAATCTGGACAATGTAGCGCGCTTCCTCCTGGCAGGAGATCTGGGTAGGCCTGGGTATGACGCTCGTCAGGTGGCGCGGGCGTTGCGCCTCTCTGCTCCTCCTTCGTCTGCCAATGACGCGACGCATTCAGGCTTGCCAGATGTTATCCTACTTCCGGATGGCGCTGAGGGCGCGCTGGCGTGGTTGAGCGACCGCGCAACTGTCTATCGCTTATTGCGTCAGGGCCATCGCAACCTCGCGATGCATGCGATGCTGCGCAAGGCTGTCGATCTCGCGGCGCAGGCTGATGCGTTGCCTTCGGGCTTCTTCGATATGACCGATAGCGCGGCGCTGACGTATCTTGGTCGGAGCGAGCGGAACGGGCAGGAGCTTCTGGTGGAGCAAGTGATGCGTGATAGCCTCTTTGTGTGCGTCTGGGAGGCAGAGGTTCCTGGCGATGGCAGCGCGATCATGCGCCTCATTGGGAGCAGCCGCGACCGGAATGCGCTGGAAGAGACGCTGGCGGCCGAGGCTGGTCTCGCGTCGCATGAGGTCGTCGTAGAGGCCGTGGCGACGTCTGCCCAACGCGAACTGCCGCACCTGCTAACAGCAAATGGCGGCGAGACGGCAGCGCCGGAGGCGCAAGTGGATGAAGCGCCTACGATCCTTCATCTATTCGTCACCCCAAGCGCTGGCCGAGACTATCGGCGGCGGCTGCGAATGGCCGCCGAGCGGCGCCTGGGGGCGCTGGGAGTTCTTTCATATTCCACCGCGCTGCACGATGCGCTACACGACTGAGTCACCTGTCTCCTGTGGTGGCGCCGGTGGCGTGAATGGGGGCGCTGGCTCGCTCGCCAACCTGTCAGCCAGTTCGCGTACCTGAATAGCAGCCTGGGGCGGGACGTAACGCCCTCCAAGTGGCGTGGGATGAACACCCGGCCCGTGGTAGTCGGAGCCGCCGGTGGCGACCAGGCCATACTGTTCGGCAAGCGCCAGCAAATGCTCTACCGTTGGCTCGTCATACTCACCGTAGTAGCATTCGAGGCCAAGCAGACCTGCCTCCATCAAGCGCGGCATCAGATCGTCCTCCAGCCCGTAGAGGCGCATAGGGTGCGCCAGCACTGGCACGCCATGTACGCTCCGCAGCATGCGTACCGCATCTTCTGGCGCCATCTTGAAGCGCGGCACGTAGGCCGGGCGGCCGGGGCTGATGTAGCGGTTGAAGGCGTCCGTGATGCTGTCGGCGTATCCCTTCTCCATCAGCGCCAGCGCAACATGCGGGCGGCCAATCGTTCCGTGCGCAAGCTCGCGCACCCGATCCCAGGTGATGTCGTAGCCCTGCTCGCGCAGCAGCGCCACCATCCGCTCGCCGCGCTTCTCGCGTGTCTCCCGCAGAAAGCGTAAAAACGCCTGGAGGTCTGGATTGGCCGTATCGAGGTAGTAGCCAAGAACATGGGCCTCGCCGTGTCCCTGCGGGAGATAGGTATTGATCTCGATGCCAGGGATGACCGTGACGCCAAGCGCAGCGCCCGCCGCCTGCGCCTCGGCCAGCCCGTTCGTCGTGTCGTGGTCGGTGAGCGCAATCGTTGTCAGCCCGGCCTGATGGGCCAGCTCTACCAGGTCCGCTGGTGAGTGTAGCCCATCCGAGGCTGTCGAGTGGGTATGGAGGTCGAGTGTAGTAGGGACGACACTCATTTGGCGTAGTCCACCACGCGCGTCTCCCGCACGACACAGACTTTGATCTGGCCGGGATAATCCATGCTTTCCTCGATTCGGCGCGCCACATCTCGCGCCAGTTGTGACGCTGCGACCTCATCCACCTCTTCTGGCTTGACGATAATGCGCACCTCGCGCCCGGCCTGGACAGCGAAGGACTTCTCGACACCCCGGAACGAGTTCGCGATGCTTTCGAGCATCTCCAGCCGCTTGATGTAGAGGTCGATGGTCTCGCGACGCGCGCCTGGCCTCGCGGCAGAGATGGCATCCGCCGCCTGGACGATAGCCGCTTCCAGCGATTGCGGCTCCATGTCGGTGGCGTGATGCGCCACGATGGCATGGACTACCTTTGGCCCGCGATTGAAGCGCCGGGCAATTTCGCCGCTGATAAGGTGATGAGGCCCCTCGACCTCCTGATCGATGACCTTGCCCAGGTCATGGAGCAGCCCGGCCACTTTGCAGACACCGACATCCGCGCCCAGTTCAGCGGCGATGGTTGCCGCCAGCACCGAGACCTCGATGGAGTGGTTGAGCACATTCTGGCCGTAGCTGGTGCGGAAGTGCATGCGCCCGATCAGTTTAACCAGATCGAGCGGCAAATTGGAGACGTTGGACTCGAGACAGGCGCGTTCGCCTTCCTCCAGGATAACCTGATCGATCTCCTGACGCGCCTTGACGACCATCTCTTCAATGCGCGCGGGATGAATGCGGCCATCCAGAATCAGTTTGGTAAGCGCCACACGCGCGATCTCGCGCCGTACCGGATCGAATCCTGTCAGAATGACAGCCTCTGGCGTGTCGTCGATGACGATATCCACACCAGTCGCGCTTTCCAATGCGCGGATGTTGCGGCCCTCACGCCCGATAATGCGGCCCTTCATATCGTCATTGGGCAGGGGCACGACGGAGACGGTGATATCAGACACCTGATCTGAGGCGCACCGCTGCACGGCGAGGGTGATGATCTCGCGCGCGCGCGACTCGGCCTCTTCGCGGGCGCGCATCTCGATCTCGCGGGCGCGGATAGATGCCTCACGGCGGGCCGATTCTTCGATAGAGGAAATCAGTTCGGCGCGCGCCTCATCCACGGACATGCGCGCCACCCGCTGCAGATCGGCGGTTCGCTGGTCGCGCAGGGCATCCACTCCCGCAAGCCGCTCTTCCAGTTCCTGATTCCGCTGAGCCAGGACTCGTTCCTGGCGCTCCAGATTCTCTACCTTCCTGTCGAGGTTTTCCTCCTTCTGAACAAGCCGTTGCTCCTGTCGCTTGATTTCCTGCCGTCGTTCGCGCGCATCGGTTTCGATAGATGTCCGCACTTTGGCGGTCTCGTCTCGAGCATCCAATAAGGCCAGGCGCTGCTTTTCCTGCATGTTGAGCAGGCGCGCCTCGGCCTGCTCTTTCAGTCCGCTCATCTCTTGTTCGTGGTGCAGTCGGCTCTGCTGGCGGCCGTAAAGAAAGCCGCCAATGGTGCCGATGACTAGCGCCACGACGATGATAGCGAAGTCAATAGGATTCACGTATGGGTACCTCCGTGAGGCAATTGTAGAGGTGCGTTGTAGCGCGAAGTATACACACAGATGGAAGTGTGTGCGTCAGCGCCGATCCCTACCGGAACGCAGTGGCGCGCTACAAGGTAGTCACGTCAATATACTAGCGGAAAGTCTGAGCTGTCAAGCGTCCAACGTGCTTTGCATGGGCATTAGCAGGCTCTCTGCGCACTCGTACAGCGCATGGTATACTGGCTGCGGCCAGTGTGTCACGATGCCTTGCCGACTCTACTGTTCATCGAGCCTGGTCACCCTTGAGAGGACAATTCACGCATGTCAGAGCCGATACCACCATCATCAATAGCTACGCCAGCCTCCGCCGCGCCGCTTGATGCCGAGCAGACTGCCTGGCTGAAGGGGTATATTCGTGATATCTCTGATTATCCACAGCCTGGCATCCTTTTCCGCGATATTACGCCGCTGCTTCAGGATGCGCGAGCGCTCCAATTCTCCATCGATAAGCTGGCCGAGCGGTACCGTGGAGCGGGCATTGAGGCGGTAGTCGGGATCGAGTCGCGTGGCTTCATCTTTGGCACGCCACTGGCCTATCTGTTGGATGTGGGGTTCGTGCCGGTGCGCAAAAAAGGAAAGCTACCCGCCGATACCATCTCCATCCAGTATGACCTGGAATACGGCACGAACGTGCTGGAGATTCATACCGATGGTCTGCGCTCCGGGCAGCGCGTGTTGATTGTGGATGACCTGCTGGCTACCGGCGGCACCACCGAGGGAACGGTACGGCTGGTAGAAAGTCTTGGCGCGCGAGTCGTCTCACTGGCGTTTCTTATCGAGCTCTCGGCGTTGCAGGGGCGATCACGCCTGCCAGGACATGATGTCTTTGCCCTGCTGAGCTATTAGGCGCAACCATCATGGCAATTGTACTGCATGCGGCGCGCGCGACCCGTGACTGGCTGCCCGCGGGAGTCCATCGCGGGGATCGCATGTATCACCTGTTGTCGGATATCCCTGGCCCTGAAGGCTCGCACGAATTGCGCGCGTTCGCCGTGCCGCTCGGGTTCCGCGAGCGTTGGGTGCAATATCCGGGCAGCTATCGCGAGCACTTCGATGTCACCGCGCGTGATGCGCAGATAATCCTGGCGCACGGCGATGTGCGGCTGCTCACCAATCGTGAGCTGGGCGCGCTGCTTGCGGCCAAGCGCGCCTTCCTTGACGCTTCGTAGGCGCAAGATCTAAGCGTCTCACGCGCCTAGAGCCTACCGCGCACTTCACCACTCCCGCTCTTTGCCAGTGCGGCGACGCGGTCCGAGAAGTGGCAGGCGGCGAAGTGGCCACGGCCTGTCTTGTCTTCGAGTGGCGGTTCGACCTCGCGGCAGATATCCTGGGCGATGGGGCAGCGCGTATGGAAGCGACAGCCCGTGGGAATATTGATGGGACTGGGCAGGTCGCCTTTGAGGATGATCCGTTTGCGCTGGCGCTCGACGCGCGGATCGGGGATCGGTACAGCCGAGAGCAGCGCCATGGTGTACGGGTGCAGTGGGTTGACGAAGAGATCTGTCCGGTCGGATAGCTCCATTAGTTTGCCCAGATACATGACGGCGACACGGGTGGCGACATGGCGCACCACACTCATGTCGTGCGTGATGAAGAGGTAGGTCAGCCCCATCTCGCGCTGGAGACGCTGCATGAGATTAATCACCTGCGCGCGAATCGAGACATCGAGGGCGCTGACTGGTTCATCGGCGACGATGAACTGCGGCTCAATACTAATAGCGCGGGCAATCGCGATGCGCTGGCGCTGGCCGCCGCTGAACTCATGGGGATAGCGATCCACAAACTGCGGATTCATACCGACTTTTTGCAGCAACTCTTCAGTGCGAGCGCGGATAGTGGATCGCGTGCCGGTCTTGTAAATCACCATAGGTTCGCTAATCAGCGCCCCAACAGTCATGCGTGGATCGAGCGATGCGTACGGATCTTGAAAGATCATCTGCACGCGCTGGCGGATTGTGCGCAAGGCATTGCCTTTCGCGTCACCCAGATCTTCACCAGAGAGGAACATATGACCACTGGTTGGCTGATAGAGACGTACCAGACAGCGCCCTATGGTTGATTTGCCCGACCCACTCTCGCCCACCAGGCCAAGTGTCTCGCCGCGCTTAATGGTGAACGAGACACCATCCACGGCCCGCACGGCGCCAACCTGACGCTGGAAGATGATTCCCTGTGTGATCGGGAAGTGCATCACCAGGTCATCAACCTTCAAAATGTCACCAACTGGGGGAGTCGTTGATGATGTTGGGTTCGTCGCGGCAGATGTTTCCATCAGTTACCTCGTTCCTCGCCACTGGCGCCCTATTCCGCATAGCCTTGTGTCTCGCCGATGAAACTGCCACCAACCGAACGCAATGGGATATATCCACGCTGCTTTGCCCGCTCAATCTCTGCGGGAGCCGTCACGTCTACCCAGCAGGCTGATTTGTGCTCTCGCCCCACGGTGACCTCTGGCGGGTAGGTCTTGCATTTCTCGATGGCAAAGGGACAGCGCGGTTGGAATGGACACCCTTGTGGCGGGTTGAGCATATCCGGTGGTGCGCCTGGAATGGTCTGTAGCTCGTTGACGCCCACATCGTCGAGTCGGGGTACCGAGGCAAGCAGGCCAAGCGTATAGGGATGGCGGGGATTCGCAAAGAGTTCATCAGTTGGCGCGCGCTCGACAATATGGCCAGCGTACATCACCAAAATGCGATCCGTGATACCCGCGACCACACCCAGATCGTGCGTAATGAGCATCACCGAGGTGTGTAATTCCTTGCGGAGTTGGCCAATCAGGTCGAGTATCTGCGCCTGGACTGTCACATCGAGCGCTGTTGTCGGTTCGTCGGCGATGAGCAGCTTGGGGTTTGCCGCAATGGCGATGGCGATCATGACGCGCTGGCGCATGCCGCCACTGAACTCGTGGGGATAGCCACGAATGCGGCGCTCGGGATCGGGTATTCCGACCGCGCGCAATAACTCGATGGCTCGGCGATGGGCAACTTCGCCTTTCAACCCAAGATGGAGGTTGATAGGCTCCAACAACTGCTGGCCGATACGCATAACGGGATTGAGGCTGGAGATCGGATCCTGGAAGATCATGGATATTTTGCGACCACGGATCTTACGCAGATCGCGCTCATCCATGTCAGCCAGATCATGGCCCTCGAAGAGGATTTCGCCTTCAACGATTTCGGCGGGCGGAGTGGGCAACAGGCGCAGGATCGAGAGCGAGGTGACACTCTTGCCTGAGCCGCTTTCGCCGACGATGCCAATCGTTTCGCCCTCATCAAGGTCGAAGCTCACGCCATTCACTGCTTTTATCGTGCCGTCCCGCGTGCGGAATTGGGTTTTAAGGCCCTTCACTTCAAGAATCGGAGCCAATGAGCCTCTCCTCTCCAACCGTACGTGTCTCTATCGAAGTCACTGCCAAAGCGAATGCGTCAGCGTTGAGTCAAATGTGGATCGAGCGCATCACGCAGGCCATCGCCGATCAAGTTGAAACAGAGCACTGTAATCAGAATCGCGAAGCCCGGAAGGTAGAGCATACGCGGCGCTGAATTAAAGAACGTCTGAGATTGCCCCAGCAACACTCCCCAACTAGACTGCGGGGGAGTTAGCCCGAAACCGAAGAAGCTGAGGACCGATTCATTGATGATGTTGAGGCCAACCAATAGCGTCGCGTTGACGATGATGGGTCCTGCGGCATTCGGCAGTATATGGCGCAAGATGAGCCGCAGATCCCCTGCTCCCAGAGTCCTTGTCGCCATCAGAAATTCCTGATGTTTGAGCGCCAGAAACTCCCCGCGTACGATACGGGCGGTGCCTGGCCACGCCAGGATCGCAATGATGAATACGACCGTGCTGACCGAGCCATTCGAGAAGATGATGGAAAGCACAAACAACAGGAGCAGGTAAGGGAGCGCCAGCATCGCGTCAACGACACGCATCAGAGCGTTGTCAACCCAGCCACCGTAGTACCCGGCGATGGCTCCAAGCGTAACGCCGATGCCCATTGCCACGAACATTGACGAGAAGCCGACCAGGAGAGAGACTTGAGCGCCAAAGAGCATCCGTGCAAAGAAATCGCGGCCTAGCTCATCCGTTCCCATTGGATGAGCCCATGATGGCCCAGCCAGAAGGTCTGAAGGCTTTGGGTGGCTTGGAATCGTGTTTGCAGGGTCATATGTGGCCGTTTGGTGCGTGATGATTGGAGCAAAGATCGCCATCAGGATGATTATTGATAGGACGATTGCTCCCGCAACAGCGGCTCGGTTGCGCACAAATCGATCGAAGATGATGCGCAACTGACTGCGACGTTTGCGTACCAGATCAGGTGTCAACTCAATGGCAGCGATTCCCGATTGTTGGGATGCATCTGGTTGCTGGAGGATTTCCATGGCGCTACTTCCTTTCGACCACGATCACGAGTAGCGGATACGAGGATCCACAACGCCGTACAGGATATCCGCAATCAGGTTGAACATGATGACAAAGGCCGCCGCAAGCAGCAACATGGCAATGAGCACCGGATAATCACGGTCATTCAAGGCATCATAGAAGAGATACCCGATGCCAGGCCATGCGAAGACGGTCTCGGTGATGACAGCGCCGCTGGCGATTCCGCCAAAGTCAATAGCTACCACTGTGATGAAGGGAATCAAGGCGTTGCGCAAAGCGTGGCGAAAGAAGATTACCCGCGAACTTAGCCCTTTGGAGCGCGCGGTGCGGACATAATCTTGTTTTACCGTATCCAGCATGCTTGAGCGCAGATAGCGACTCCAGCCAGCAATAAACAAAATGGAAAGGACGATGGCAGGTAAAATTAAGTGTATCGCGTAGTCTTCGACATGGTCGAAGAAGCTAAACCCATTCGTGACTGGAGAACTCTGGCCAAAAACTGGAAGGAGGCGCAATTGAACCCCGAAAATGGTCTGCAAAATAAGCGCGAACCAGAACACTGGCAGCGAGATTCCCAGGTACGAGAGGATCGTCAGGGTGTAGTCGGTAAGGGAGTATTGACGAACAGCGGCGACTACTCCAAAGATAATAGAGACGACGAGCGCTAAACTGAGTGAGGCTGCAAACAGTTCAAGCGTTGCGGGGAATCGGGCGAAGATATCGCTCGCGACCGACTGGTTATCGGTAAAGGAAACGCCGAAGTCACCGTGTAATGCGCCCTTGAGCCAATTCCAATATTGGATCGGGAGTGGCTGATCTAATCCAAGGTTATGGATGATCGCCTTGCGCGCAGCCTCTGTTTGGTGAGGTGAGAGAAAGACCCGATCTGGCCCGCCAGGGATAGCATGAATGAGCGCGAATAACCCAATCGACAGCAAGAAGAGGATAAATACGGCCTGGATCAGGCGGCGAATGACATAGCGCCTCATGGTGTCTCCTCCTGGATCCCCGCTTATGGGTAGTTCGCTACATTAGACCACAAATCAGACCACAAATCACTCTGCTCACTCTGCGGCGCATCCTGAGTCTATCAACTTGGCGCAGTTGTTCTACGTGCGCTGTTGTAGAGACGGTACCAGGTGCGGGAATTTACTAGTTGCCGCTGAATCCCGGCGGAATAGCAGACGCTGATGAAAGCGCTGGGTATAGCACAGCGACTCCACGAGGGAATCGCTGTGCCGTGGTTGGGTTGCTAGTTACCGTGACACCAGGAATTTCCTAGCTCAGATACCAGTCCCAGATGTTCCATGTCTCAGACGGCCCAATGCTGTCTGGCTTGTAGTTGTGTAGTGTCGCCTTGTACTCAGACAGATCCAGCGGTGAGTACAGGTAGAAAATCGGGATGTCCTTGAGGATCTGAGCATGGATCTGATGGAAGAGCTGCGTGCGCTGCGTCTGGTCAACCGCCTGCAGCTGCTGAGCTTCCCACTGATCCACCTGTGAGTTGTTGTAGTACGTGAGATTCTGTCCGCCCTGTGACGGAACCTGCGTCGAGGTCCAGATCAGGTGCGTGTCTGGATCAACACCCAGGGAGTTCTCGAACTCACCGATATCCCACTGGTCGTTAGCTTTGTCGTACTTGTGATCGGATGGGAAGAGAATCGGGCCAAAGAAGTCAGACGACGGGAAGTTGACGACATCGATCTTGACGCCAATGTTCTTCCAGGCGGCCTGCGCCAACTGCTCGGAGTCGAGGCGATACTGGCGGCCAGCCGTGGTGGAGATGCGCAGCTCGAGCTTCTTGCCGCCCTTGGTGTAGTAGCCATCGCTACCCATCGTATAGCCGTCGCCCTCCAGGAGGGTCTTGGCTGCGGCTGGGTCGACTTTGGCAGCGCCGTTCGGGCCGTACGGGCAATAGCCATCGGCACTGATGAGGTTTGGCTCGTGGGCGAAGGTGCCGGTGTCATCATCACAGGTTGGGACAGCGTTGCCCTTCTGGATGGTTGTGATCTCCTGCTTGACATCGAAGCTCAGTGCCAGCGCCTGACGCACGACCGGATCGGCCAGCGTCGGGTTGCTCAGGTTGAAGTAGAGCGCCTCGTAGTTTGGCGACTGCTTCGGCGTGAAGAGGTTGTAACCAGGGATGTTCTTCAGCGTATCGACATCGGTCACAGGAAGGAAGTAGGCGGTGTCGATCTGGCCGGCCTGGAGCGCCTTGACCTGAGTCTCAGCGTCCGGGAAGAACTTGAACGTGACCTGGTCCAGATACGGTTTGCCTGCCTGGTAGTAGTTCGGATTCCGCTTGACGGTGATGTGGTCGCCTTTGACGTGGTCAGAGTCAGCGACCGTGAATGGGCCGCTGGTCACTGTAGGTGTAAAGACCTTGGCGATGTCACCAGGAGCGGTATTCTGATAGATGTGCTGCGGCAACGGAGTGAAGATCAGCGGGTCGGTCAAGGCCAATGTCAGGAAGGCGACATTGATCTTGTTGAGATGGATGGCCACCGTGCTGGCATCAGGCGTGTCGACGCTGGCGATGTCTTGCGCCGGGAAACCCTGCTTGTCCCCGTAGGCGGGATCCGAATAGGTTTTGATTGCGAAGGCAACGTCAGCCGAGGTGAGCGGCTGTCCATCCGACCACTTCAGGTTCGGACGCAGATGAAGGTTGAAGGTCTCTGTGCTACCAGAAACGACAATGCCACCATTGCTGGCGCTTGGGACTTCTGTGAGCAGCCCAGGAGCTAACTGGAACTGGTCTGTCGTATAGACCAGCGATGCCCAAATGGCTGCGTCAACAAGATCCGCGAACGTCTCGGTTGACTGTGCAGGCATGATGCTATTTGCTTCTTCCTGCACACCATCGATAATGCTGCCGCCCTTTTTCGGGCCGCTACTAGTGGTGGTGCTGGCGGTGGGTCCGCAGGCTGATAGTGCCGTCACCATCAGTAGCAATCCAACCGCCAGGAGATACCAGAGATTGCGCTGTCTGAGCATTCTGGCGAGCCTCCTACGAATCCGCTCTGGCCGACGCTACGCAACACGTGCGATGAACGTCAGCGCGCCATGAGTCCGCTACGCATTTCAACGGACTTGCCAATTATTACGTACTCGTTGTGAGCAAACTCACACAAGAAGTGCTGAGATTGGCTGAGATTGGCTGAGATTGTATAAGTAGCGCTCGCAAAAGCTTTTACGTGCCCGGCCAGATAGGGAGACCACAGGCACAGTCTTCCTGCTCGGCAAATGCGAATGTAGCCATGAGTTCGGCCAGCGATGGCCACTGCGATGGTTCGTCGGCAACCCATGCATCGAGGCACTCATTGTAGCGGCCAACCGCGACCAGCGCCACGCACGGAGGCGCAGGAACTGCCGAAGGTTTCTCAGTTCGCAAATAGCTGTCGCGTGCTGTATTGCCTGGGTCAGACAGGAGCTTCCCGGGGATGTCTAGCTCATGCTGGAGGGCGGATAGCGTTGCGGAGTCGTCCGGGAAGACTAGCAGCGGCTGCACAGTGAGGTAGTCAAGTTCTTCGCGTGCGGGCGCAAACGCCGACAACCAGGCATGGCAATCGGGACACGTCGCGCTATGCAGCAGCGCAAGCAGAACGGGACGGCGCTGCCGAAACGACCTGAGGCGAATGATAGCGCCACTGACGTCAGGCAGCGCGAAACCAGGCAAAGTGGTCCTGGGTTGGAGCAAAAGCGCTGACGTTGCATTGGAGAAAGTGGGCATAGAATCCTCCTGGCGCGGCGGCGCAACCTCTCTGGTTCCCCCTCCTTTGTAGGGGGTTAGGGGAGAGGGGCAGCTGCCACCATGAAAACGTCCCAAGCGAATGAGCAGGTATGTCTAGCTGTTATACGTTGCGCGCCCAGAATTCCATCAGGTCGCTCTTGGAGACGACGCCGCTCAGCCCATCGGCTCCGATAACGGCGATTGCGCTCTGTCCACCCGCGAAGAGCGTATAGGCCTCGCGCACGGTGGCGGTCTCGGCCATCGCGGGCAGCGGCGCATCCTGCCAGTCACCAACCATGCGCCCCTCCAGTGGTTCGCCCGCCGCCAATCGCTGCAAGAGCGATGTCTCGGTGAGCGACCCGACGACTTTGCCGTCTTCGATCACTGGGAGCTGCGAGATGCCGTACCGATGGAATCGCTCTATGGCAGTTGTCACAGGATCGCCTGGGGCAATGCCGATGACCGCGGGGAGCGCAGGTTCCGACTGGCGTCGGAATGCCAGCACATCCGCAAGCGTGGGTTGCGCGGGGACTTCGAGGAAACCGTTCTCGCGAAGCCATGTCTCGTTGTATTGCTTCGACAGATAACCACGGCCAGTATCTGGCAGCAGCACCACAATCAGATCATCTGGCCCGCGATCCTTGGCATATTCCAGCGCCGCGGCCACCGCCGTGCCGGCAGATCCACCGCAGAGCATCCCTTCCTCGCGGGCAAGACGCCGCGCGATGTGGAACGAGGTGCGGTCATCCACACGGATGACCCGATCAACTACCGACTCGTCCCAGTTGGCCGGATACGCATCCTGGCCAATCCCTTCAACCTTGTAGGGGCGAATTTCATCATGAGAATAGATCGACCCTGCCGGATCAGCGCCGATAATTTGTATCTTCGAGTCGCGCTCTTTCAGATAGCGCGCCGTGCCGATGATCGTTCCGGCAGTGCCGACTCCCGCTACAAAGGCGGTCACTTTGCCATCGGTGTCGTCCCAGATTTCTGGACCGGTGGTGCGGTAGTGCGAGAGCGGATTGGCGGGGTTGGAATATTGGTCGGGGCTGCATGCGCCTGGAATCTCACGGGCGAGCCGCGCCGCGACATTGCGGTAGCTCTCTGGAGAATCGGAGGGAACACTGTTGGGGCAGATCACCACTTCGGCGCCTAACGCGCGTAACAGGCTGCGTTTTTCCTCAGCCACTTTATCGGTCATCACGCAGATGAGGTGGTAGCCCTTGATCGCGGCTGCCAGCGCCAGCCCGGTGCCGGTGTTGCCGCTGGTTGGCTCGATGATCGTACCGCCAGGTTTGAGCTTTCCAGACTGCTCGCATGCCTCCACCAGGGAGAGGCCGATCCGGTCTTTGACACTGCCGCCTGGATTGAAGGACTCGACCTTTGCCAGTACGGTCGCCGATATGTCCTGCGTAACCCGGTTCAGACGAATGAGTGGCGTGCGTCCGATGGTTTCGAGAATGTTCTGGTAGTAGCGCATATGTCCTCACGGCGGCGAATCCCGCCCTGCGACTTTCGCCGCACAACGGCCTTCTGGGGGATCCCAGGATGGCGATGAACATCACTGTTCGTGGCGCGCATCATCGTCGCGCCATCGTAGTGCATAGTATATCGAAAGAGCGAAGAGCGCCAGCATGGGGGAGTCGTGCCTGTTGAGTTACAGTCGAAAAAAGGCAGCCATGTGGCAGCGACTGTGCCGCGGGGCACTATAATCACACAGATGGCGCGATCACATGCGCCTGGCGGGTTGAGCGGCGAAATACTCAGGAAAACAGGTGGGCAATGCGTGCTGCGATAAAGTGGGGCGCTCTGGTTGGAGTGGCCTCGTATCTCTTGTTAGGTATTGGGTTGACGGTACTTGGTGTGGCGGTATTTGGCAACGGCTCCGCCTCGCTCGATAGTCCCGGCAAATTAACGCTTGGCTGTGGGAGTCTGTTTCTGTTGTTGTTCGCCTTTTCAGCCGCAGGCTTCTTTGCTGGGCGCGAGACACTGAATGCCGGGATGGGCGCGCTTGCCGGATTGGTAACATTCGCCATCTACGGCGTCTTGATCACCATCTACGCTCCGGGTAGCTCCGCGAATGTTCTCACCCAGGATGCAAACATGCCGGGCGGCTTCGGTATGCAGGCGATGGCGCTCTTTGTTACTGTGACCATCCCGCTGGGAATCGCCGCACTGATGGGCTGGCTAGGCGGGCGCCCCGGAGCGATGCGTGGGCGCAAGATACACCAGCCGCAGCCCGACTACGTGACCAGTGAGAACACCAGCGCGCCAGTCAGCGAGAATTAGCGGTTACCCGCATCAATCTGGCGCGATGAGGCGCTGGCAGGCTCTACGGTATCGAGCAACGCCGCCGCAATCGAAAACTCGGCAATCGTCCACGTCCGTTCCACGACTGCGGTATTGGATTCACTGGGAGGGAATACTACTGCCAGCGCGGGATCGGTCGAGCCGTTGGCGCGTTCGCCAACATCAGGGTCACCAGTGGTCTGCGAAAGCGTAAATGCGCCCCGCAGTCCGGTTTCAACCAGACCACGTACTAACTGAAGCCCCAGTCCCTCCGTCGCTCGTGATGTATCCGCGGGCAGCCCCGCGCCATCATCCGCGACCCGAACCACCAGCCGGTCGCTCTTGCGCGCCGCGCTCATGCGAATCTCGCCGCGTTCGCGTCCCTCGAAGCCATGCTCGATGGCATTAGCAATGAGTTCATTGAGCACGATGGCCAGCGTCGTCGCCTCCTCGGTCGGCAGATAATAGGGAACCGTGCCGACGTGAAAGCGGATGGTCATGTGTGGTGGGACGAGATTGGCCTGCACAATCATGGCAATCTTGCGGGCAATCTCATCGATGCGTGCGACGCCCAACTGATTGGTCGAGAGCAGATCGTGTGTTGCGGCGATGCCCTGAATGCGTTCAACGCTTTCGAGCAGTACCTGCTGCACCTCCAAATTCTGACTCCGCCGCCTTCGCATATTGAGGATGCTTGATATTTGTGTCAAGTTATTCTTCACCCGGTGATGCATCTCGCTTAACAGCGCTTCTTTGATACGTAGCCCTTCGCGGGTCTGCTCGAACAGGCGAGCGTTCTCCATGGCGATTGCCGCGACATTCGCGAATGTCGTAACGAGCTGCAACTGATGATCGTTCAGCATATAGCGCTGGCTGCTGAAGATGCAGAGCGAGCCGACCGGTCCCTGGCGTGCGGTCAGTGGCACGCAAAGCACGGCATGCTGGTCATCGATCGCTTCGGGATGTCCATAGAGGAAGCAGCCCTCGTCGGTGCGCATACAGTCGAGTTTCAGGCTCGATGCCCCAGTCTGGACGACTCGCCCGACACAGCACTGCCCAACTGGCACCTCGGCTCGTGCCGTCTCAAGTTGCTCGAAACCGTGCGTTGCGACGGTCGAAAGCTTCTGGTTGGCGGGGTCAAGCTCAAATAATACCGAGCGATCAGCGCCACTGAGTTGGACAGCCTGGGCAACGATGGTATGGAGCACGTTCTCGAAGACGAGCGTTGAGGCGACCAGTGTGGAGACACGATAGAGCATATTCAACTGATGTACCCGCCGCCGCAGCTCCTCATCGGTCTGCGCATAGATACGGCCGTTCTCGATGCTCATCGCGATCTGCCCGGCGACAATCTCCAGGAAGCTCAACTCGTCGTCGGTGAATAGATGCGGCTCGCGCGTCTGCACGCTGATGACGCCCTGCAACTTTTCGGCGGTGAAGAAGATGATTGGAACGGAGAGGAGCCCCGCATAGGGTATCTCATATGCCTGGGCCTCGCCCGCAAAGCGGTCATCGCTGAGTGCGTCGCGCAGGAGTAGCGGGTGGCCATGCTCGGCGACATAGCCAGTGTATCCCATGCCCAACGCGAGGGCATGATGGCTGACATTGCGCGGGCCGTTAGTTGCCCGTAGCGCCAGCTCGCGTGTCACTTCGTCGAACAGATAGATGGAGCAGAGGTCGGCGTCCATCTCTTCGGCAACCGCGTGGGCTGTTGTGGCAAGCGTCTGATCGAGATCAAGGGTGGAGTTGGCGGCAGAGTTGATCCGTTGCAGCGCCTGCATGCGGGTCATGCCACGACGCGCGCGTTCCGCCTCATTGTCCGATTGCTCATTTTGCGCCGCCTGCCATCCGCGACTGATGGCGACGGTGGCCTGTGTGGTGATCTCAAATAACGAACGAAGCGCCCGCGCGTACGTTCCTGGATTGGTCGCGAATTGATCGCCAAGCACATCGGCGAGCGCGCAACTCCAGATGCGAATGCCCTGCAGGCGCATTTCAAGCCGCCCGCCCTGATGCGAGAGCGCGCGCCCCGATTCTTCAAAGCGCTGGATGGAAACATCGGACGGTAGCCCGGCCAGGGATTCGATGAGCAGAGTTGCGTCGCTGCCATCATCCGGTTCCCCCTCAAGACCTGACGCCTTGCCCAGTTGCTGACGCAGTGTCTGTACGTGGCGCCGCAGGAGTTCGACAATATCGTTTTCATCGTCCGTCATAGGGTGTTTCCTGTGTATTTGCGTTAATCAGCGCGCTTGAGTCTATGTTCGCACGAGAGCCTCATAACAGAAGTTTCAATCTGGCATTCTACGGGCCACCGGTTGCTATGTCAAGCGAGCGGCGGTAGGTTGCGCGTTGCGGCTGGGAAAGTGCGCCCATGAGGATTGTCCATATGAAGCGACTGGCGTACAATTGAGCGGCTACTAGCGGGATATCCTGAGAAGGGAAGACCATGACGAAGCCTGGTGGGTGGGAGCAGCGTCTCTACGCGGGCCTGCGGTTGCCCGGGATGAATGAGCCACAACTGGCGTTGGCCAGGGCGCTGGGCGAGGTTGGTGTTGAAGCCGAGTTCTTCCTGCTGCTGACAGGCGCAGAGGCTTCGTTAGCGGGTTCAACCCGCGCCGTTGCAGATCAGTTTCTGCGGCAGCTCGACGACTCGTGCAGGCGCATCTGTGCGGTCGCGGCTTCGCTCGAAGTAGCGACTCAAGGGTATCTGAATGCGCTCGAAGCACGCTATCCCCATGCGCAACTGGCTGACACTGTGGCGGAGCCGTGGTGGCCAACGTTTTCAGGGTTCGCGCTCACTGGTGAACCGCTCGAGCTTCGATTCCGCCGCTGTGGCTATGGTTACCGTCACGTGGTCGAGGTTCGGTTGGGAGGTTCCATCGAGGCTATCGCGGAGCAACTGGCGCTGACCCTGCACGCGCTCTATACCCTGCCGCCCGCGGGTGTCTTGCCGATTGCTACGCTGTATCACGGGCTGTATGAAATATCGTCGGCGCTTCAGGGGCATATTGTTCCTCACCACATCACCGAATCCGCGAGCGAGTCGCCTGGGTTGATGATGGGGATCAGTCTGCTGCGGATGCTGGATGCTCAGGAAGATCACTCGATTCAGTCGGATATGGTGTGGGTGCAGGCGCAACTTGCCCAGGCGCGTGAGACACTGGCTCGCCTTGGGGTGAAGCGCAATCCTTTGGCTGCTCTCGCGCGCCTGGGAGCGAAACAGCCCCATGCGGTGACGCCCGATACGGCGGCATGGGTGGCGCGATCTATCCGCGAATGGGAGGATGCCCTGACGCAGCTAACCGTTCTCGCGCGCGAGGAGCAGGCTGTTCGTCGATAGGGCCTCGCACTGGGAGTCTGAGCGTATCAAGTATCCGTCGAGTCGCTATCTTGTGGAGCCTTACGCACGAGATCGGTACCTGTCCAGATCCACTCTTCGTCGTCAGCAGAATCGGCAGCAGACGCCGCATCACCTGCCTCCGCTGGCGGCTCCAAGGGTGGGACCTCGACATGAGGCTGGCGCCATGGTTGAGGCTGGTTAGCTGGTGGTTGTCTTGTGACCGGGTTTTGTCGTGGGCCAACCGCTGAAGGACCGCGCGTCTGGCCACCAATGGCGATGCCGCTTCCTGAGCCTGGCAGAGGCGTCTGGTGTCCATGGGGGAGTTGGTGGCGCACATAGTGCGCGACGCGCACATCTTCGAATTGCTGATAGCGCACATAGTCGGGTGGAACGTATTTCGACACCTTCTTGGCAATTTCCGCCTCAGCAATGATCTCATCCGGGCGAATGATTCGCCAGATGTCGATCACCTGGCCCGCGCCACCCAGGCGATAGACGAAGGTTGCCTTCAGACCAGCACGTTTGGCCTTGTTGGATGCATAGGTGAGCGTGCGCTGGGCTTCGAGATCCATCAGATAGGGATCAGCGATTTGCATGAAGCGCGGCGACTGCGTTGGCTTGCGCGAAAGATAGAGCAAGACCAGTTGATGATCGTCAGCGGTTTCGATGGCCGCGTCGATCACTTGCCTGTTGTGTGCGCTGGCTGATGAAAGCGCCACCAGCAATGAATCGCTCATACGCTGGAGTATTTGCATGGGAGCGACTGGCGCCTGACCTTGCTGCACCAACCGCTGATGATAGAGCAGCGCCACGCTCACGCCCAGCACAGTAAACCCGCCCCCGAAGACAGTTGCCAGTGGTTTGGCGAAAAGATTGGTGACCCAGGCGATGCCGACAAGGAGTGTTGTCACGATGCCAAGGTAATATTTCAGGCTTGGCCAGGCTTCCCTTGCGCGTTTTGTCCATGGGCTGATGTGCCGCTGGGTTTGAGCGCCGATCATGCGCAGCCGCGCGGCGACCTGTGGATGTATCCGCGCGCTTGTGGCGTTGCCGATGCGCCTGTGCCATGGCTCGCCCGCGCGCTGAATTGCGCCGAGTCCAGCAGCTTGCTCAGCGGCCTGCACAGCGCCAATCTGTGAGGCGTTATGACGTTCGCGGTAACGGATGATGGTTATTGAGAGGCAGGTGATCAAAAAGGCGCCCAGAAGCCCAAAAGCGTACAAATCGCCAAGGATCGCTATCTGCCCCTGGACACCAATCAGGACGAATATTGGGATCGCGGTCGCCAGGAAAATGGCGAAGTGTGGAGTTCCGCGCCAGCTATTGGTCGCGGTGACAATCGCTGGTAGATAGCCCATACGCGAGAGTGCCAGGAAGACATGATACGCGCCGATGATGGCGGTATTACAGGCAAAGATCAGCAGTGTGGAGGCGGCAATGGCTGTTCCCACTAGCAACACTGCTCCTCCATAGGTACCGCCGAGATCGGAGATAAAAGTCTCCGGGGTCGGCGCGATTTCCAGGCGGATCGAGGTGTTCGCAAGCAGTTCGGGCGAATTGAGCAATACTGTCGAGAAAATTGTGAGCAGCGGGCTGGTGACACCAACGGTTATCGCGACCAGCATCAGCGCTCTAGACACAGTTTTGCGACGCGGCGCCGCCATGACTGGTGAGAGTTGTGAGATGCTTTCAAGACCGGAGAAGGCCAGGAATGCTCCAGAGAATCCGGTGAGTATAGCAAATCCGCCAAGTTGCCCTGAAAAGACTTTCTGGATGACTTGTTCGATGACCGACATTGGCACGTTGCGGAAGACAACCAGAAGTATCAGAATATCGCTGACCAACGCAGCCACAGCAATGGCCGCGCTGACGGTCGCTGATTCTCTGATACCCCAGAAATTAAGCAGGCCCAGCAGGACGACCATAAGCACCGTAAGAGGCAGCACGTAGTGTGAAATGGCGTTGAAGACCGTCGAGAAGTAGAGCAGGCCAGAGAGGGAGCTGATCGCGGAGGTCAGGAAATACGAACCCAGGATGAATACGCCACCAACCACGCCAGCCCACGGCGCCAGTCCGTTGGCGGCTGCTGTGACGACGCCGCCACCCTCGGGAAAGCGAACGCTGACGTCGGCGTAGATGAAGATGAGCAGTGTAAAGGCTACCAGCGTCAGGGTGACGAACAAGCCCGATTGCCATTGCACCTGTCGCCAAAGGATACCCGGCACATAGTACACCGAAGTACCAATATCAGCGAAAACGACAGCCCAGCAGAGAAATGCGCTAAGCCGATGGCCATCGTGTTGTTCAGCGGATGGTTGTGATGTGGTCGCGTTCGCCGTGTCGGTCACTCCATGCTCCTCAGCAAGACATCTTTGCGCGCATGCGCATTTCCCGCCACGGAGGAGATCCTGTTCGTTTCTTTCTCATCCACTCTACCATTGTCTCGCCATATCCGTCACCTACTTGTCTGACCCATGTTGCGAGCTTTTTGTGCGCTGAACAAGCGACACCCTGATCGACAAATGCGTAACATACGTGCGAATGGCCGGGGAAACCTCCCCGGCCCGCGGTTGCGCCAGCGATTGAAAGTTAAGGCTTCTTCTCCGAGAGCCGTAAGAGAAAGCCGATAATGATGAAGTTAGCGACGACCGAACTGCCGCCATACGCCACAAATGGGAGAGGGACACCCGTCAGCGGCATCAGCTTGAGATTACCAGCCAGAATGACGAGCGTTTGCAGCGCGAAAACGGAGGTCAGCCCAACGGCCATGAGCTGGTTGAATGAGTCGCGGGAGCGGAAGGCCACGAGCATGCCGCGAAACACGAGCAGCATGAATAATCCCAACAAGGCAAGCAATCCCGCGAAGCCAAACTCTTCGCCAAATGCCGCCGCGATGTAGTCGGTATTAGAGGCGGGAATAAGCGTCGGGTGGCCCAGACCCAGGCCGGAGCCAAAGACGCCGCCTGATCCAAACGCGACTAGTCCCTGCACAATCTGATAGCCGTTATTCGTTGCGACATCCGGATCAAAAGCATTGGAGACAATGTTCAGGCGCACCCGCGCATAGCTAAAGACTGAGAAGGCAATCACCGCGCCGACCGTAAAGAGCGCCAAACCGCCGATCACATAGACCTTACGGCTGGTCGCCGCATAGGTCATCGAGAGCACCATGCCAAAGATCAAGAGTGCCAGACCCAGCTCGCGGATACCGACCGCAATGATTAGCGCCAGCCCGAGCATGAAGAGTAGCGGCCCCAACTGCTTCAATGGTGGTAGTTTGATGGCTCCGATTGGGATGGAGCCAGCGGTGAGCATTTCCTGGTTCTCGCTCAGATATCCGGCGAAGAAGACGACCAGGCAGATTTTCACCAGCTCCGATGGCTGGAATGACAGTCCACCAGCGCCGATAGTCAGGACGTCACGGCTTGGAGTGTTCGGGTCGAAATTGCGAACGGCGTTCACCAGGGTAACACCGACGAGGGCCAGGCCTACGACAGCCCAGGTGTACTTATAATTGCGCACCCATCGCAGATCACGGGTCAGGATCA
Source organism: uncultured Chloroflexia bacterium (assembly GCA_963718915.1). Lineage (GTDB taxonomy): Bacteria > Chloroflexota > Ktedonobacteria > Ktedonobacterales > JADMIN01 > DAHUXT01. Next base: position 556,196 of record CAVRAI010000004.1, read on the forward strand.
CTGTTCCAATGCAACATCCCAGGCCCAGGATTACCCAGGCGAGTTGCTTGGCGCCGAGCGAGAGCACATCGAATCCCGGCGACGATCCGATGCGTATTGCCATAATGACCCCGATGCTGGCCAGCATCCCCGCAATTGGCAGCAATGTCTGGTCGGAATCTGGCGCGAAGATATTGAGCAGGACGTGCGTCACGGCCAGGGCCATCACAAGGCCGATTGCCGGCCCCAGGGTATCGAGTGGATTGAGAATATTGCGGGTGAGCGGTGTCGAAGCGTTTTGGGCCAGTTGCAGCTCAATCAGCGCCACTGCCATAAATGCCGCCGGAAACAGCAGCAGGCCCATCTCGGTCCAGCGATAGTGGCGACGATAGATCATCGGTTCTCTCTCTTATAGACGGCGAACTTGAAACGTACATCGCCCACCTGAAGGATAGTTCCGGGTGTCACCGCGACAGGTTCGGTAATGCGCTTATCATCCACCAACGTGCCATTTCGGCTTTTCATATCTTCGACCCAGAGCGACTGACCCCTGAAGAGGATGCGGGTGTGGTCGGTGGAGACAAAGGTGCTGTCCAGCACAATGGTATTGGTGGGCGCTCGCCCAATCGTGGTGATTGGCTCGATATCCAGTTTCGTGCCGGGAGGCAGCACAGTCGAGCCACTGTCTATGACGACAAGTTGGCCCACGATGTCATTACTTCGTGTGACTGATCCTGGAGCGACTTTCAGCACCTGCTCCATGAGCTTATTCTCCCGGCGTGCCACCGCGACGACCCGCAAGATGACCAGGTAGAGGATGGCAACCAGTGCGATGCGCAAGACGAGCAAAACGGTGTAAGTATCCAACCGAAGCTACCTCCGCTGGAAGACGAACTCGTGGCTACCCACGGTGATCAAATCATTGTTGCGCAAGGGTACAGGTTGGCGGGTTGGCACCCCGTTGATTTTGACCCCATTCGTCGAACTGAGATCATACAGTACGAACTGCTCGCGTTCGAAGCGAATCTCCGCATGGTGACGTGAGACGCGTTTATCATTGACGATAATTTCGTTGGAGAGATGCCGCCCAATATGAATGGGAGAGTTGAGCAGCCGCATGGGTTGCCCGCGTGTGGGGCGGAATAGCGTCAGCCAAGCCGGTGGCAGAGCGACGTCCGCCTGGTTGCGCGCCTGCTCGCGGGCGATTTCGTCGTTGAGTTGCTGGATCTCACCTGGCGCAATAGAGCGTGTCTCGTCCATGCTGGCGATGCCAGATAAAGGCGCCTCCTCCTCGTCGAGGTTATAGGAAGCGACCCGCATTTGCCCGGTGATGACGTGTGGATCCTCGTGGAACCGGATGACCGGGTTGCGCTCTAGCCAGTAGTTACGCTCGCGCGCCATTTGCACCAACTGGCTGGACAATTCCTGAGCAAGCCTGGTGTCCTTTCCATAGACACCGTAATCCTTGATGCTCAGGTATATGTCGTAGAGTGTCGGCGCCTCGCGCCCGTTAGGGCTGCCACGCAGGTGACTTTCCATCGCGCGCTCAACTTGGGGACCAAATTCGTTGCGCTGTAGCGTAGTACGAATCAAGCGGCCAAACGTCCCCTCAACCAGGCCGCGCATGGCGGATTCGAACTTACCGACAATGCCCATAAATGACTCCTTCCCCATCACGGATGGGCATCACCCTGATGCACGGGCCGGAGTCGGAGGGAACCCGCGCTACTCTCCGACGCCTGATGAACACTCCCAAGACGCAGGCGCGCCTGCGCAACGTCCTCCGTCATCTGGCGAATCAGCGCTTCGACGGTGTCGAAGCGCTCTTCTGAACGCAGCCATTCGACAAAGGTCGTCTCAATGCGTACTCCATAGAGATCCATACTCAGATCCAGCAGATGTACCTCAACCAGCCGCGTATTGTGATCGCCGAATGTCGGGCGCACGCCAACGCTTGCCACCGCTGGGCGCGATGCGCATGAGTCGCCAGGCAGCCCCACGCGAACGGCGTAGATGCCATTGGCGGGCAGGAGCTTGTTGGCGTCGACACGCAGATTTGCCGTCGGGAAACCAAGTAGACGCCCACGCCGATCCCCGCCGACAACTTCCGCCGAAAGCGCGTACTCATACGTCAGGTGCTGGGTTGCCTCCGCGAGACGGCCTTCGGACAAGGCGGCGCGAATCTGCCCCCCCAATGGTACGGCTGATTCTTCATCCGGGAGTACAGTAACAGTCACCCCGCGTTGGTGGGCTATATCGGCAAGCTGCGTGCCACAAAGCGCTTCGTCTGCCGATGGGTCTATCACCAGGCCTCGCACATCCCAGCCGTTCGTAATACGTTCGGCCAGTAGCGCGGGTGACCACGGGTGCGCCGCGTCTGCCGCAAGTACCACTGGCTGCGCGGCGGGAGCGATTCGCGCCAGCAGGGCAAGCCGCTCAGCAAGCGTCGTCAGCAGGCCATCGCGTGCCAGGTCGTTCGTCTCACCTTGCTCACCCATCATTGGCGGCCAGGGGAGCAGGGCGACCGGGGCCACATCGAGCTGCCTGGCGACGGTGATCGTCTCGTCCAGCAAACGCTGGTGTCGAGCGTGTACGCCGTCAAATGCGCTGACGGCCAGGACCGCCGACTGCCACTGTTCTGGCAGAGTGAAAACATACTGCACGCCGAATGACCTCTACTTCCTCCCAGGATTCCGACCATATACTACCACAGCGGCTCCGTAGCATTAGCCACTGGCTGACGTTTCTGCCAGAGACGCTATGCTGGAAGAAGCTGGCGACAAGATAACTCATCACCTCTTACCTGTAACTACGCATAGAGTGCGGCGAAATGTTCCTCGCGGCCTATGAGATAGCTCACAAAAAAGGCCCTGGAAGCTCCGCGTCTTCAGGACAGGGGAATCCACCGCCGTTAGCGGCATGTCCACACTTTCATTAGCGCTATCCCAATGATGAGCTGATAGTGAATGTGATACACTGCTTGCATGATAACTACCTTGACTGCCAAGCTCAAACTCCACACGACTCCTGAGCAGTTCCGCGCTTTGCGCCAGACCCAACTGGCGTACCGCGACGCGCTGAACTATGTGAGTCGCTACGCCTTCGCGCATGGTAAACTGAGCAACAAGGTGAGCTTGCAGGACGGGACGTACCAGGACATCCGATCTCGTTTTGGACTGCCCGCGCAGATGGCCTGCTCGATAGCCAGACAGGTAGGCGTCTCCTATAAGGCACTCTGGACGAGGGCCAAGGCCAACACGGCGGCGCGTATGGCTGGGCGCACGAAGAAACGCTATAAGGGCCTGGACCAGCCACCCAGGTACGTCTCACCCACCCTGACTTACCAATTCGGTCACGACTATAGCGTCAAGACTGAGCAACGGGTGAGTATCCTGTCCCTGGAAGGGCGGGTGATTATACCGTACACTGGCTACGCTCGGCATGTGGCCTTCATCCAGCAGGGTTTGCAGCACAGCCATGGCACGCGAATTGGCGCGGCCAAGCTCTGGTACGACAAGCCGCATAAGCAGTTCTACCTGCTGGTCAGCCTGGATGTGGTGGTCGCTAACCTCACGCCGGAAACCCATCAACGCATCGTCGGGGTGGATGTAGGACAACGCTACCTAGCCGTTGCAACTGACTTGCAAGATTCAGTACGGTTCTTTCCTGGCACGGAGGCCCGTACGCAGGCTGACCACTACGCGCGGTTACGGAAGCGCTTGCAGCACAAAGGCACTCGTTCGGCCACCCGACGCCTCGTCGTGGTGAGCGGGCGAGAGAGACGGTTAAAGCAGCAGCGTAACCACCTCATCAGTCGGCAGATCGTGGACTCCTACCCGCACACCCTCATTGGTCTGGAAGACCTGACCCATATCCGCGAACGCACTCGTATCAAGCGGACGCACGGCAAACTGGCGAGCCCAAAGCAACGCCGAGCCAATCGGCACGCATCGGCATGGGCATTCGCGGAGTTGCACGGCTACATCGCCTACAAAGCCCTGCTCACAGGAAGCATGGCAGTGAAGGTGGATGCCTACAAGACCAGCCAGTCCTGTCCCCGTTGCGGGTTCGCGTCAGGAGATAACCGCCCGGGGCAGGGTCTCCTCTTTGTCTGTCAAGCATGCCATCTCACGCTGCATGCGGATCTCGTGGGAGCACGGAACGTCGCGCTACGAACGCTGCTTGCCCGGCAGGACTGGGTGAGCACGGGCGTCTTGTCAGAACGCCCTGATGTGTCGAGTGATGAAGCCAAAGCGGCCCAGCGGCAACGCTATGCCGAACTGCGGTGGAGCTTAGACACAAGCTTCCGGCATTAGCTGGAGGGTCTGACATCTACGCACTATGGCTGAGTCGCACGCCGCATGTCTGGCGCGGGCAGGTCGCTTGCGCATGAGGGAAGTTCGGCTCATACTGAGGGTTAATACCCATGTGCGAGGACATTCGGGTACACTGGTATTCATGTATAGTAGAGATGCATTGCGCTTCTTTTTTATGGAACAGGATGTAATGTCATGGACGCCAGGCAGCCGGGTGCGAAGTCCGAGCCATCCTATGTGGAGCGCCTGCGCCATCAAGGCTTGCGGGTGACGCCGCAACGACTGATCGTGCTCGATGCTTTGGCAGCCCACAGTGGGCATATCACCGCTGACGAAATTTTACAATGGGCGGCGGCGCGCTATCCGGCGATCAACCTCGCGACGGTCTATCGTACCCTTGATCGGCTCATCTCGATTAGAGTGGTGGCACAGACGGACTTTGGCAGTGGTGTAAGCTTCTTCGAACTCGTGGGTGATGCTCCCCATCATCATCTTGTCTGCGAGCATTGTCATGCTGTGCTGGAGGTCGAGGACGTTGCGCTCCAGCCTGTACATGAGAGTATTTTGCGCGACTACGGCTTCCTCACCAATGCGCGCCACCTCGCGCTCTTCGGAACCTGCCGTGAATGCCAGGCCACGCTGGCAAATAAAGGTTGTTGAGCGCCGCTGCATCCGATTTTCCTATGTCAATGAGAAGGTATAGCTGACTCACTCTATCCACAAAACCTGCGAATGTATGCAGATGCGAAGACTTGCAACAAGCCGTGACGTACTGCTATCCTCTATCCAGACAATCGGCATGCGTTCTGTGGGCCGCGAGAGGCGTATCAAGGAGGCAACGATGTTCTCGGGGCTTTGGCGCGTGCTTCGTACGGGTGATTCGGGCTTGCGGACACGCATCTTCGCCATCTACGCGGTGCTGATCGCGGCGAACATCGTCGCCTGGGTGCTGGCGGTGCTGGCGTCGGTGAGACTCAATGACCCCAGGTTCATTACGCTTGGGTTTGTGGCCTATGGTCTGGGGCTGCGTCACGCCGTAGATGCGGACCATATCTCGGCGATTGACAACGTCACCCGCAAACTGATGCAGGATGGCAAGCGCCCCGTCGCGGTCGGAACCTTCTTCTCGCTTGGCCATTCGACCATCGTGATTCTGCTGAGCGCGCTGCTGGCCGCCGCCTCGCTCTTCGTGCAAAAGGAATTGCCTACCTTCCAGGCTGTTGGCGGACTGATCGGTACGAGCGTCTCGGCCGTCTTCCTCTTCCTGATTGCCGCGCTCAATATCGTCATCTTGATCGACATTTTCAAGACGTTTCGCAGCGTCACCCGGGGTGGTGAGTATAACGAGCAGAAGATCGAGGATTTCCTGGCGCAGCGCGGCCTGCTGGGGCGATTCTTCCGTCCGCTTTTTCGCTTCGTGCATGATAGCTGGCTGATGTATCCGGTCGGTTTCCTGTTTGGGCTGGGCTTCGATACCGCCAGCGAGGTGGGGTTGCTGGCGCTCTCGGCCGTCTCGGCGCAGCAGGGCGTCCCGTTCCTCTTCATCATGGTCTTCCCGTTGCTCTTCACCGCGGGCATGACGCTGGCCGATACGACTGACGGCGTGCTGATGCTCGGCGCGTACGGCTGGGCGTTCGTGAAGCCCGTACGCAAGCTGTACTATAACCTGAATATTACGCTGATTTCGGTGCTGGTGGCGGTCGTCGTTGGGGCCATCGAAGTATTGCAGGTGGTCTCAGGCGAATTGAACCTCGGCGGCCCATTCTGGAACTTCGTCAACAATACCCTTGCTCTGGGCAATGTCGGCTTTTTCATCGTTGCGATACTGCTGGTGAGCTGGCTCATCTCCACCCTCATTTACCGGGTGAAGAAGTTCGAGGAGATCGAGTTAACGCCAGCTAAAATGTGAGGACATCCTTGCGACGTCGCAGCAGCAGCAGCGCGAACTGATACAGCACGAATAGCTCGACGCCGAACGGCAGATAACCGGAGTAGCCGATCAGCGGCATCTCAAAGAGATGAGGGATGTGCCAGCTCTCGATTAGTGGAATCGTGTAGATCCACTTTGGTAGCGCCAGGGAGTTCCACATTTCCCAGAAGAAGCCACAGCAGAGCGCGGCGAGCGGCATCAGCACGAAGAAGCGCCAGTCGCCAGCGAGTAGGTGGCCCAGCGCTGACTTGGTCCGCATCAGGTTATTGATTGGGTCGAGCACAAATGCCACGCCCAGCCAGATCAACCCGAAGGCATAGTAGGGGAAAAGGACTGGCAGAGTGAAGCAGACAACTCCAACCAGCATCAACCAAATCGCCGTCGATAACCTGACTTTCGGCCCGGGATCGTTCGACGCGAGGCGCGGGCGCAGCGCGTTGAAACTGGCCAGTATCCCCGCGATTTCGATCACAGCGGGCAGCACCGTGCTGAAGCATATCGACGAGTAGATGTGATATTCCAACCAGCCGTTGAGCGCGTTCGTGTCAATCGGATGGTCGAAGAGATAGACCCAATTCTGTACCGGCAGATTGAGGATCTCAAACAACCACCAGAATGGAATCGAGAGCAGAAACAGCAGGACGAAGCCACGCCAGTCGCGGGTCAGTGGCGAGGAGCCGGTGCGTGCGACATTGACTCCATCCAGCACGAGAATGAATCCCAACCAGAGGGGAAAGAAGGTATATCCCCACAAATGGATGTGCGCATCGAGGTAGGTGTGGCCGTTGATTGTTAGCCCGTTCCACTCGCCAATACGCGCCCATGACATCACCCACGCGGTCACGTTGAGCGCGAGGCCAACCCAGGCATACCATGGTATGCGCGCGAGGAATGTCCGCGTCGGGCGTGAGACCATTTCGGGGCTGATGTCCTCCACCGGAGCCAGAGGCTGTGTCATCGTCATGCTTGAAGTCTCCTCCACACCATCTGCGCATGAACCTCTTGGGGCTTCGTCCATCTCTTCCGCTGGAAAGAATAGCACAGCAGGCGAGATGAAGGCAGGCTCCGGCCGCTGATTCGAGCCATTTGACGGTAGAGTAAGCAAAATTGCTGGTTGGCACAGCGGGGTGTCGCTGGAGGTCAGCTACAGGGAAGCGCCTGACGTGTGGCACGAGATGACGAGCGACTATCCCACTATCCGGGCAGAACAAGGACATCGATGCCAGTGTCGCCAGTCAGCGTGACAGCGGTATCCTTACCCATGCATGTGAATCGTATGCGGGCGTGCCGATTGCCCAGCCGCAGCCCACGTAGTTCCAGGTGGTCGAGCCATTCTGGTAGCATCGGCTGGCGGAGCATCAGGCGATTCTTTTCTGCCTCCGGCTCGAAGCCAAGGATGCTGCTCAGGAGCAGGAAGGGCGAGCCAGCCGCCCAGGATTGTGGAGAGCAGGCGACAGGATACCGTGTCGGACCGAAGCCGTGTCTCCGCGTGAACCCACAGAACAGTTCCGGCAGGCGAGCGCCTTCGTAAAAGAGGCTTGCCCCATAGAGATGCCCAAGCAGGTCACTCGCCTCTTTCTTGCGCCCAACGCGCGCGAAGCCTGCCCCAACGATCGCGGTGTCGTGTGGCCAGACCGAGCCGTTGTGGTAGCTCATGGGGTTGTAGCGCTGCTCCCGCCCAGAGAGTGTGCGTATACCCCATTTTGTACACATATCTTCGGCGAGGAGGCGACTGACAACTGGCTGGCCCCACTCGTCTGGCACGATGCCAGTCCAGAGACAGTGGCCAGCATTCGAGGTGACGACATCGCATGGTTTTTTCTGGCCATCCAGCGCGAGGTAAAACGTATTTTCTTCTTCCCACCAAAAATCGCGCAGGAAGTTCGTCTGAATCGTTTGGGCGGCATTGCGCCAGTGTTCTTGCTCCTTATGCAGAGAGAGGCGGCCAGCCAGGTAGCCCATGGCGCGGTACGCGGCGTATGCATAGCCCTGAACTTCACAGAGCGCGATAGGCGGTTCGCTGAGCCGTCCATCGTGATACGAGATGCTATCCCACGAGTCTTTCCAGCCCTGGTTGATCAGACCTTTCTCCGAGGTCTTCACATATTCGAGGAATGTATCGCCGTCTCGGTCGCCGTACCGTCGCATCCACTGCGCCGCGGCCTCGGCGCTGGCCCAGTTCGCCTTGAGAAACTTCATGTCATTGGTCCAGCGGATGTAGGCCTCAAACAGGATGAGAAACAGTGGTGTCGCATCGACGGCGCCATAGTAGGGGATAAAGGGGATCTCGCGGCAATTGGCCATCTCGCCTCGCCGGTATTCATGCAAAATGCGTCCCGGCTCCTCCTCGGTGAAGGCGTCTTCCTTCTGACCCTGGTGCGCTATCAGGAATGCCAGTGTGCCATGCGCCACTTCAGGGAACCACGGCAGGAACTCCAGACTGGTGATGAGCGCGTCGCGTCCGAATGGGCAGACATACCATGGTATGCCGCCAAAGGGGAATGGACCCTCGGCTGTTGGAGAACACATCATAATCAGGTCATGCATGCCGCGCGTCAGCACGCGGTTGAAAAAGACATTATCGCTCTGCACGGTTGGCAATTCCGTGTGTGAGACTGAAACCTCCCAGGCGTTCTCGGTCGTTTCTGTATGCGTCTCTGCGCTGTGCAGCGCCTGTTCGCTGGCGTTGACAACCACCTGTAACTGGACAGTCTCACCTGGCACGAGCCGCAGCCGCCAGAACACGCCGTCGTTGACGATGTGGTCGGCAGGCGGATCGAGCAGAACGCGCGTCTTGCGTTCGACACCGTCAAGGCCATCATAGCGAAACACCACCTCATCGTTTTCCATATGTGGTGGGTGTACGTGCCCTCGGCTGGGGCGCTCCATGCCGCGTACCTCGAAGATGTCGAAGAAGTCAGCGCCGGTCTTTAGCCCAAGTCGCACTTCCACAGGCGATGAGTCGAAGCTGGTCAGCAGAAATGTCTGGACAAGTTGATGACCGTGCAACTCGATCTGGCGGCGCAGGTGAATCAAGCCCTGGTACATCCCCTGCTCCTTGGCCAGTGGCAGGAAGGGGTTTGTCAGGTCAATCTGGCAGGCGCCCTCTTCGTCCGAGATCGAGTGCGAGAGTGTGACCATCGGCAGTCCATCGACGAACAGGTCGCAGGTGCGCAGAAAGCGCGTCCCGTGCCAGAAGAGTCCGGTCTCCTGTTCGGATGCGGGCATATCGCCGCGCGCATCCGTCACCATAAAGGCGTCACCCTGTTTGAGGGCTATCTTCTCAACGGTCGTGCTGGCAGCGCCGCGCAGGACATAGGGGTCAGTGATCTCGCCTGAGGCGGTGGTCAGGCCGTGGTCGAGCGCTTTCAGCGTTGCGTCGGAGGCGCTTTGTGTTGGATCGGTCATGATGTGCGCAGACTCTGTATCTAGGTGCTGAAGCATCGAATGAACATGCGAAAAGTCCAACTGACCCATACATAGTCCAACGCCATTTTGCGGATGTCAAACTCAAGCTGCGCAAACTCGCCACAGCCGACAAACACTGGCTGACTGCGTTCGTCTTGAAGGCCACCACTACATCTGTTGCGGTGGCAGCCCCTCCTCGACGCAATAGTAGAGCGTCTGATAAGGCGCCCGGAAGGCAGTTACCTCGGCTACCAGCGATTCGGGTTCAGTGTGATCTACCAGCACGCGGGCGATGAAATCGGCAATCTGCTCCATCTCCTGCTCGCGCATGCCGAGTCTGGTGACCTCGATGGTTCCCATGCGCAGCCCTCCAGGGCGATCCCAGTCGGACGGCTGGTCGCTGGGGATCAGGTTTTTGTTGGTGATGATATTTGCCCGCGCCAGACGGTGCGCGACCTCCAGTCCACCGCCAAACTGGCGCACATTCGCGATGGCCTGATGGGTCTGGGTAAAGCCCTTATGGCTGCCGAGCATCGGTATCCCCTTGCGCTGTAGCGCTGTGGCAAGCGCCTGGGCGTTACGCACGATCTGCGCCATATACGCCTGCCCATAGGCCAGCATATCGACGGCGGACGCTGCCAGCGCGGCAACGCGATTCACCTGATGTGTGGCCGCCATGACGGGGAAAATAGCGGTTGTCAGCGGCCGGGTTAGCCGCGCTTCGTCCCAGACGATGACTCCGCTCTGTGGCCCACTGAACGTTTTGCCCGCGGAGCCTGTCAAGACCGCCGCGCCCTCTCGCAATGGATCCTGGAACTGCCCGCCGGCGATCAGGCCAAGCTGATGGGCGCCGTCAAAGTAGATATCGCCACCCCATTCGGCGACGATTTCGTGCATCTCGCGCAGAGGAAAAGGAAAGAGAGTCATCGAGAGGCCAAGTGTGACTAGCTTGGGGCGAATGGTGGTGGCGATGGCGCGGAACCGATCCAGATCAACGATTAGCTCTACAGGGTCAAAGGGGATGTCAACGATGTGGAGACCGCGAACGCCCGCGGGGCCGTCCTGGCGATTGCTCGAATGGCCTCCGAATGGTTGCGCGACTGTCATGATGGTATCGCCAGGCTGGGTCATGCTGGCGTAGACCACCATATTGCCGATCATGCTCGCGACCAGCCGATGGTCAGCATAGCGCGCGCGGAAGACCTGTTTGAGCAGTTCGATGCAGAGCGATTCAATCTCATCAATGTATTTGGTTCCGGCGAACCAGCGGTTGACACTGCCGACGTGTCCCTCGGCGGCGCGTGTCCCAACCTCCGCCGAGAGCAGCGCGCGCACGGTTGGTGTAGTGGGCGCTTCAGGCGCCAGCAGATTAATGCACTGCCTTCCCCGCCACTCTTCGTTGCTGGCCACCGCACGAAGGATGGTCTCTTGCATCTCAGCGGGCGACGCGCAGGCGTCGAGCAGCGCGCGTGCTTGCGCCAGCACCTGTGGATCGTGTACCTCGGCGCCTTCAGTGACTTCAGTGACTTCTGTGACCTCAGGCGTGGCGGGCGCTACCGTTTGCATGGTTTGGCCTCCTGTGAGCGACTCTCTACTCATCAACGTTAAGAGGATAACCAAAAAGAAATCAGGGTGAGGCGAAAATCCCCACCCTGACCTGTGCGCTCAGCGCGCGCTAAAACCTCGACACTCAGGAATGCAACCCGGTATCCAGCGTCCCCTGAAGCAGCGAATTGTTCCAGATGAGCGTGGCCGTCATCGCGTCGAAGTGCGAGAAGAGTCCTGATGTCGTGGAATCAGTCGTGTGCATCAGCGATTGCAATGCCGCCGCGCTCACGTAGCCCGTCACCGCCGCGCCAGTAGGGGCTGTCTTGAGCATCTTCTGGAAGGTCGCGTTGCTCGTCAGGTTCGCGACGCTGCCCTGCGCCACCTGGGCGACAAGCGTTGCCGAGTTGGTATCGGGCGCGATGACCAGCGTGTTGTTCACGGTAAACGCGACAGCAACGACACGCACAGTCGTCTTCACCGGGGTACCATCTGCCGTTGGCTGGCCAGCGTCGGTAGACGTATCACTCAGCGTCGTCGCCGACTGGCCCGCGATAGTGGTTGGTGTGGCTGTCCAGTTGTGCGCTGCTGCGATCTTGCCAATCAACTGCGTTGCGGCGGCATCGTCGTTGACATGGATGTAGAAGACGGGTTGCGCGTTCCCATTCGTCTTCAGCGCGGCCATACCCACAGGCTGCTGTGCCAGCGGATCGCTTGCCGAGACGCCCAGAGCGGACTGTAGCGGGTCAGCGCCCGTTGCGGCGACGCCAAACTGGTTGACAAACGCCTGAACGAGCTTGCCGAGATTGCCCGCCCCCGCATAGGCTACCGCATCAGATGGCGCAAGTTTGGCAAAGCCCGTTGTGTCGCCCGAGACATTGGGAATATTTGGATTGCGTACCGCGTTAAAGGTGATCTGGCTCCGCTGCCCGGTGTCGCTCCAGGCGAGATAGCCTCCCGCAACCGGATAGGTCTCGATGAATGGGACGCTGATGCTGGCGAGTCCGTTCGGCGCCTTGACGGGGATCAGCGAGTCGAGCGCCTGGCGGAGATTCACATAGTATGTGCCGAAGTGATTGCTCGGCAGATTGCTGATAGCGTCCTTGAACGCCTGCTGGTCGTTGAGAGAGTCGCTACTCCCATTGATGCGGTCGATCACGGCGTGCGCCGCCTCGGTATTGCTGGCGATGAGCACCCAGCCCCCGCCATTCCCGTAGAGACCGGACGATGAGCCTGAGCCAGTGGAGTAGAGGGTAAACCCGTTATAGCTCGACTGCTGAATTGTCGTGCCCTGCTGCTTCGCATGGGCGTTCAGCTTGCTAATGGCGGCTTTTGCGGCGTTGTCATCGCGCGATTCAATCAGCGCCACAACCCCCACCGACGCCGCTGGATTGGCGATAGCCTGCTGTGCATTGGCCAGCGGAAAGACACCAAGGGCAACATCTGGCCCGGCCCATGAAACCACATCTTTCTGCCAGTCAAGTCCGGTAGCCTTTTGCAGCGCCGTGGCTGGGGCTCCTACCACGTCGGCGGGATTGATGTTGAAGTTGTTATTGGCCGCGGCGGCCAGATCCGCTGAAGCGAATACCACGGTTGTTGAAGGGAAGTAGCGTGCCAGTTGATTGTCGCTGCGCGAGGCAAAAGCGGCATAAGCCCAGTAGGCGCCGGACATAATCAGTCCGACGACCACAACCGCGGAGATTGCCGTCAGAATGTTGCGGCGCTTATGCGAACGGATCGGCTTCTCTGGAGCGAGCGCGGGGCCAGTTGCCAGGGCAGCGATTCCGCTGGTAGATGTGGGTTGGTTGTACCAGGCAGGCAACGGTGGGGGTAAAGCCGCATCGGCTGTCTTGATTGGAGCCGTCGCGTAGGTGGTGTCTGGCTCCGAGACCGGTGACGCCCCACCAACCGAACCTGTGCCAGCCAAAGCCTGATTTGGTCGGCCACAATTGGGGCAATAGACGGCCTGAGCATCAAGACTGTGACCGCATCCAGCGCATTGTCCAGGCGCCGATAATTGCTTTCCGGTGTCCATAGCCTGCGTGCCTCCTCCTGATTCGCATCCATCGCGCAATCGCTAGAATCCGACACCTGCTGCACATCGCCATAATATGTTGCTGTGGGAAATGACGTACTGGCGCGAGCCTGGTGTTTCTGACTGACTTCAGAATTGGCGGTTGCCGCCTTATGAATACTATACGTCGCTCTTGCGGTAATTGTGTCGCAGGATTGTCGCGGTTTTTCGAATAAGCCGCTTACTCCTTATGCTAGATAGTACGCTCACGACGCTGCGAAGTTCCCTTGTCCCGAGGCGCCGGAACGAAAATAGGTCAGGATCGCATCCTGAAGTTCGTTCTGGTGACCATTGAGGAAGTGATCGGCCTGCGGGACGATGGCGAGCGACTTGGGTTCAGGGAGCGCGTCATACCAGGGCGCCAGGCTGCTCTGAGGCCCGTACTGGTCGAATTCACCCTGCACGATGAGCTTGGGCTTACGGCACTCGGCGAGAGCGTCTGTTGTCAGCAGAGATGTGGGGATGCCAACGCCGATGAGCTGGCGGACGCGGCTGTCGGCGCAGCCTATGGGCAGCCCAATCCATGAGCCGAACGAGAAGCCCGCGAGGCAGATCGGAATATCGGGAAACCGGAGCGCTATCTCGTCAAGCGCCGCCCAGACATCTTCCCGTTCGCCATTGCCCTCGTCATAGGCGCCGGTACTGCGGCCCACGCCACGAAAATTGAAGCGTAGCGCGGGAATCCCCAGATCGCCGAGAGCCTGCGCCACGCGAAAGACCACTTTGTTGTGCATCGTGCCGCCATGAGCTGGGTGCGGGTGGCAGACGACCGCCACCATTGCTGGCTGCGACGCTTCCTCATCAGGGAGACGTAGCAATCCCTCCAGCGCGCCATGCGACACGGGAATATCTACCAACAAGAGCCGCGCCATCTCGATTCTCCTGCTCGTGCTTGCCTGTTGCCGTCTAGATTGTAGCGCCTTTATTGCCCGGCGTGGTATGGCGAGCAGTGGGAAATGTATGGGCCGCTGTGCTATACTACGGCGTGAAATCATCATGAAAGCGCTGGCTTTGCCATTTCATTGGCGAGGCCCGCGCGTGAATTTGTCTGGAGCGATTGGCAGCATGACGCCCGAATCCTATGCGCGTCGAACATCCTCATATGCTGGTCTACGGGAAGCCAGGAGGTTTCCCGGTGCATCGTGTCCTCTCCGCTGCGAATATATGGCGCTCTGTATCTAGACCTGCTGGCTGAGAGACGCTACCCATGTGGCATTCCCCGGCAGGCAGTAAGAGCCACCAACTCTCGTGCGGCGCCCACGTCAATGGCAAAGATGGAGCGCTCAACGCGATACGACGCAAGCAGGACAGGAAGCAGGAAGTGAGAATTCACGATGCAAATCTTTAATACTGAATCTGGACGTAAAGAACCGTTCGAGCCGCTGACATTGCCAGTGCGGATGTACGTCTGCGGTTTGACGCCCAAAAATGAGCCGCATCTTGGCCATGCGCGTCTCTTCATCGTCAACGATATGGTGCGCCGTTACCTGGCGTATCGCGGCTATCCGGTGCGGTACATCCAGAACTTCACCGATATCGACGACAAGACTATCGACGCTGGATTGCGCGAGGGCATCTCGCCGTTCGTTGCCGCGCAGCGCTACATGGACGCCTACTTCGAGGATATGGACGCGCTCAACGTAGAGCGGGCCGACGAGTTTACCTATGTCACTAGGTACATCCCACAGATCATCGAGATGGTGCAGGGGCTGATTGACCGCGGGCACGCCTATGAAATCGACGGTGACGTCTACTTCTCGGTGCCAAGCTTCCCGCGCTACGGGCGACTCTCGGGGCGCAATGCCGAGGCGATGCTGGCGGGGGCGCGCATCGAGCCGGATGAGCGCAAGCACGATCTGCGCGACTTCGCGCTCTGGAAAGCCGCCAAACCCGGCGAGCCGTGGTGGGAAAGCCCGTGGGGCAAGGGACGGCCCGGTTGGCACATCGAGTGCTCGACGATGGCGCGCGAGGCCCTCGGCGACCAGATAGACATACACGGCGGCGGTACCGACCTGATTTTCCCGCATCACGAGAACGAGATTGCCCAGAGTGAGAGCTTCACTGGCGTCGAGCCATTCGTGCGCTACTGGGTGCATACCGGCATGCTCACGATGCTCGGCGAGGAGGGCAAGGAAGAAAAGATTGCCCATTCGGGGCGTTTCGTCACCATCCGTTCGACACTGGCGGGGGGCGAGATCCCGCCGCCCGCGCTCCGGACGTATCTGCTCGGCGCGCACTACCACGCCAACCTGATGTTCTCCGAGGAGCAGCTGCGCGGGACTATTGGCCGCTGGCGGCGCTGGGTCGAGGCGCGCAATACCGCCTTGCGGCTGAAGGCGTGGGCAGCGGAACACCAGCCAGCTGGCGTGGCGCATGTTCCCGGGATGACCGAGAGCGGCCTGCTTGGAGCGGTTCAGGATGCCCATGACGAGTTTGTCGCCGCGATGGACGACGATTTCAACACCTCGCTGGCGCTCAGCGTCATCGACGAGCTAGCGCACCGCACCAACGACTATGCCCACAGCCTCGGCGGCGAACAGGCGCCAGCGGGTTCGGTGGAAGCGCTCGGCGCGGCAGCCGCGATGCTTGAGGAACTGACCGGCGTGCTGGGTATCTTGCTTGAAGATGTATCGCCGGAAAAGACCCTTCACGATGATGCGCGAGCTCAGATCGAGGCGCTGGTGGCGGAACGCACCGCCGCCCGCGCGCGTAAAGATTGGAGCGAGGCGGATCGTATTCGCCAGACTCTCGAGAATGACTGGAACGTCGTCGTGAAAGATACACCGCAGGGGCCAACATGGTCAGTGCGTGAGTCATAATTTCAGAAGCGATGAAGCGCATAGAAAGTGAAGAGATGCTATGGCGGATTATGTGTGGGGGCGCTATCCCGTGCTGGAGGCGCTCCGTTCGCGCCGCCGTGTGCATCGGGTGCTGATAGCCCAGGGGCCGCGCGACCCGGCATTGACGCAGATTCAGGATCAGGCGCGTCGCGTTGGCGTCATCGTCGAGACGGTCTCGCGTCGGCGACTTGATGAGTTGAGCAAAAGTGCGAACCATCAGGGTGTGCTGGCAATGACGGCCCCACGCGAGTATGCCGAACTTGACGACATCCTGGCGCGGGCGAAAGATCTTGGCGAGGAGCCCTTGGTCGTCGTGCTGGACGCCATTCAGGACGTGCAAAACCTCGGCTCGCTGATTCGTACCGCCGAAGCGGTTGGCGCGCATGGCGTGGTGATCCCTGAGCATCGCGCGGCGGGGCTGACGCCAGCGGTCGATAAGACGTCGGCGGGCGCGGTCGAGTTTCTGCCAGTGGCACGCGTCACCAATCTGACGCGAACACTGGACGATCTGAAGCGGCAGGGACTCTGGTGTATCGGGCTGGACGGCGACGCCGAAATCACCTATGACCAGGCGAATCTCAAAGGGCCTATCGCGCTAGTGGTTGGCAATGAGGGCAAAGGTATCAGCCGATTGGCTCGGCAGCACTGCGACCTGCTTATCAAACTGCCTATGCGCGGTCACATTGGTTCGTTGAATGCGGCGGTCGCTGGCTCAGTGGCGCTCTATGAGATCATGCGCCAGCGCGGCTGGCAAAAGCTCGGTGAGCCACAGAGCGCCACGTCGACGGCTGCGGAACCTGAGTGATGCCATGATGCACGCGCTCACCATCCTGATAGACGGCTATAACGTCTCGCGCAATATGCCCGGGTCGCGGCTGGAGGATGGTGTCGCGCTGGCCACGGCCCGCGAGAATCTGCTGGCAATGGTGCGCCAGCGATTTCGTGGCACACCGTACCACGTAGCGGTTATCTTCGACGGCAATGGCGAGCGCGAGGTGTGTGAGCCACTGAAAGGACTGCATGGCGGCAGATGCATCTTCACGCAACGCGGCATGTCGGCTGATACGGTGATCGTGCGGCTGGCTGAAGAGGCCAGCGACGAAGGACGCCAGGTGGTCGTCTGTACCAATGATCTCGAGGTGCGCCAGAATACCACCCTCCGTGGAGCAACACATGCCTCGGTCGCCGAAATGACCCAGACACTGAACGCGCCCGACAAGTACACCGCAAAGCGGCTGCGGCATGTCAGCCATATGCGCCGGGAATGGGAGGGCGACGAGGACGGCGAGCCGCGAACGCATCCGCGTAAGGGCAATCCCCGGCGTGCGCCGAAAAAGCAGCGGGGCCGGGGAGAGCGCTCGTGGTAACGTACACAACTACTCGACGCCGATATCCCACGCCTGCTCCAGGTCTTCGCGCGAGTATGCCTTGAACGCCATCATCGTCTGCGTGTGGGTAATGCCGCTGATGGCGATCATGCGGCTGGTTACGACATCGGCCAGGTCTTCATACTTGGCCAGATGTAGCACCGCTACCAGGTCATACTCCCCGGTCACCGAATAGACCTCACTGACTCCTGGAATAGTCAGCAGTTGTTGCGCGGTGCTATTGACCGCGCTCCGCTCGACATTCATCAGCACAAGCGCCGTAACCATCGTGTACTCCTTGTGCGTTCCTGTTCACTACCTCAGACGGCCTGTGCGGCCTTCTCACGTAACTCTCGTCGCAGCACCTTGCCCGAAATGTTCTTCGGCAGGGCATCGGTGAAGACGACCTTGCGCGGACACTTGAAGACCGCAAGCTGCTCGCGGCAGTAGTCAATGATCTCCTGTTCGGTCGCCGATTCCCCCTGCTTGAGGACAATAAACGCCATCACCGATTCGCCCTGATAGGGGTCGGGGTATTGCACGACTGCCGCATCCGCCACCGCAGGATGCTTGAAGAGTGTCTCCTCGACCTCACGTGGATAGACATTGAAGCCCGAGACATTGATCATATCTTTGACGCGATCCACGATGGTGACATAGCCATCATCATCCATCGTGCCCAGGTCGCCAGTATGCAACCAGCCGCCGCGCAACGTCTCGGCGGTCGCCTGGGGCTGTTTCCAATAACCCTTCATGACGTTTGGGCCGCGAATGATGATTTCTCCCAGCTCGCCGTGCGGCAGCTCGTTATCTGACGCATCGACGATCCTGATCTCGCAGCCGGGGATTGCTGGCCCCACCGTTCCAGGCTTGATGACTGGCCCGGCGGCGTTTGTGGCGGCCACTGGCGAACACTCGGTCAGACCGTAGCCCTCGGTGATGGGCACGCCTGCCAGGCCCTCGAAGAGCTGCATGATGCGCACGGGCAGCGCCGCGGCGCCGGATCCAATATAGCGAACGGTCGAGAAATCGTAGTCCTTGAGGGTAGGCACCTGCGCCCAGCCGACAAACATGGGCGGCGCCCCGTAGAGGACGGTGCAGTGATGCTTCTGAAGCTCATCCAGACTGCCAGTGAGATCGAACCGCTCGATCAATAAGATGCTTGCCCCCTCTTTGATGGACAGGTTCATGGCGACATTCATGGCGTAGATATGGAAGAGCGGCAGCGCCAGCCAGACGACATCGTCCGGCTGAGTCGCAATGCTCTGAATGGCGCTGCACTGTTCTAGGTTAGAGTAGAGGTTGCGATGGGTGAGCATCGCGCCCTTGGGATGACCAGTCGTGCCAGATGTGTAGCAGATAACGGCGACATCTTCATCCTGCACGGCGACCTGGGGCGCGGTAGTAGGCGCATTCCCGAAAGCGTCACGCCAGAGTGTTGCGCCGGGTATCGGTTCGGGCGCGGCGACGATCACATGGCGCAGTTCCGGCGCATTTTGCGCGGCTGCCAGAGCAACCGGCGCGAATGGCACGAACGTCAATATGGCTTTCGCGCCGCTGTCCTTGAGGATGTATTCAACCTCTCCCGCTTTATAAAGCACGTTCAACGGCACCACCGAAGCCCCTGCCTTCAGAATGCCGAAGTAGGCCTCCATAAAAATCGGCAGATTGTGAATGTAGAGCGCAACGCGGTCTCCCGGCTCGATGCCAAGTTGTATCAGGCCATTCGCCACCTGGTTGGCGCGCTCGTCGAACTCACGATACGACGTACGTTGATCGTGGAAGATAATCGCGGTCTTATCGGGATTCTTCGCGGCTGTCTGTGCAAGCATCTGGCCCAGGTCCATGGTGCGCTCCTGTCTTTGCTGAAGCTGAAAGAGAACCACAGTCGTCGGAACTTCAGGACGCTATTTCACGGATAGAATGACTCTGCTGATGGAAACGGGTTACGTTACATCGTTATCCCTGCCGGGCCGCCATTGACGTAGAGAATCTGGCCGTTGACGTAGCTGGCATCCTCAGATGCGAGGAATGCGATGACCGACGCAACCTCGCTGGGCTGGCCAATACGGCGGAGCGCGATGCGAGTCGTCGCGGCGGCCTGGGCCTGCTCCGGCGTCAATCCCAGGCGCTCGGCGGTGGCGCGAGTCATGTCGGTGTCGATGAAACCGGGCGCGACGGCGTTCGCGGTAATTCCAAATGGCCCAAGCTCAATGGCCAGGGTGCGCGTCAGTCCCTGGATACCTGCCTTTGCCGCCGAATAGTTCACCTGACCGCGATTGCCCAGCGCCGAGACGGATGAGAGGCTGATAATGCGGCCGTACTTCTGCTCGACCATTGGCTTCTGAGCGGCGCGCGCGCAGAGGAAGGCCCCGCGCAGGTGGACGCCAATCACCGCGTCCCAGTCCTCCTCAGCCATCTTGAAGAGCAGATTATCACGGGTGATGCCAGCATTGTTAACGAGGATATCCAGCCGACCGAAACGCTCCAGCGTGCGATCCACCATCTGCTGCACCTGAGCGCTCTCCGAGACGTTACATCCGATGGCCAGAACATGCTCGCCAAAAGGATCAATCTGCTGCGCGGTTGCCTGTGCCTGCGCCTCGTCAAGGTCGGCCAGCGCCACAGAAGCGCCATCGGCGGCGAGCCGAGTGGCTGTCGCTGCCCCAATGCCCCGCGCCGCGCCTGTTACGAGCGCCACTTGTCCGTCGAGTCTGCCTGCCATAGTGCTGCCTCCTCATGCGGTGACGGCGCGAATTCTCGCGCCACGGTCGGTATGTGGGGAAATGATCGAAGCATCCAGCGTGCGTTATACGTTCAGCATAAAGAGATGTGCCAATGCCTGTCAAGCAACTCACGGCTGTCTCAGCAGAAAAATCGCGTCAGGCGCCATCCTGTGGCATCCCGGCGACACTCTGATGATAGCGATGAGGAGGCACAGACAATCGGGCCAAATGAGGCGTTTCGCTTGCGACCTGGCAGGCGTGTCGTGTACTATTTCCTGCACTGCCAGGTGACTACTCGCCGGGTAGCTGCACGCTGTCCACAGGCGGCGTCAGCGCCACCAGTCATGGCACTGTTTTCAGCTATAGACCCGTAATGCGACCTTCCGCGCGGGACGAGACAAGGATATCCGGTGAACACGGCACATGTGTGGCGCGCGGCGCTCGAGCGCCTGCGACGCGAACTTTCACGCGCACAGTACGACACCTGGCTGCGCGGCACGCAACTCGCCCTCACGGATGACGGCGTCTGCATTTTGCGGGTGCGCACGACATTTGCCAAAGATATGCTCGAAACCCGTTATCGCGAACGCATCGGGGCGGCAATCGCCGAGGTGACTGGTGAGCCGTGCAGGCTTGAGATCGCGGTGGATGGTGAATATGCCGAGGACGATGCCCCGCGCCATAGCATGTCTCGTCGCACGCATTCTTCTGTGGAAGCGAGCCAGTATGATCGGCCACAACTGTTTACCGCGCAGGATGAATCGTTGCCAGCAGTCCCACGCAGTCTCGACAGCTCCTCGCCACGGCAGGCGCTGCCGCCCGCGATATCTTCTACCCGGAGCGAACGTATTCGTGCGGCGCTCGACCGCAACCGTGCCAGCAATAGCAACAGCCAGCGAAGTTCGAGCGGCGACCGCGATCCCCATATTGTTGTCGGCAAGAGTCCGCGCGACGAACGCTGGATCGACGGCACCGCCGCCATTGATCCAGCGCAGGCAGCCAGCGCCCGAAAGGCGCCGGACGGACAGTTCACGACAGCGCCGACCATGGCAGCCATTCCAGCCGGCGAGACGCAACGTCGCGCTACTCCCGATTCCCCAGCGGAGTTCGATTCCGTCATAGCGGGAGGACAGAGCATGTTTATCCCACCACCACGTCTGAATGCCAGATACACCTTCGCGACATTCATTGTGGGCAGCGCCAATCAGCTTGCCCATGCGGCGTCGCTCGCCGTTGCCGAAGCGCCGGGTCAGGCGTACAATCCGCTCTTTCTCTACGGCGGAGTGGGTCTCGGCAAGACCCACCTGCTCCATGCGATTGGGCATGTCGCGGTTGAGCGGAATATGTCTGTTCTCTATGTGTCGTCGGAAACATTCACCAATGATATCGTGAATGCCATTCGCTACCGGACCACTGAGGAGTTCCGCGCGAAGTATCGGTCGGCGGATTTGTTGCTGGTGGATGACATCCAGTTCATCGCGGGCAAAGACTCAACCGAAGAGGAATTCTTTCATACGTTTAACAGCCTCTATGAAAGCAATCGGCAGATTGTCATCTGTAGCGACCGCCCGCCCAAGGCCATCGTCAGCCTGGAAGAGCGGCTGCGTTCGCGATTTGAATGGGGGCTGATTGCCGACATCCAGCCGCCCGATCTGGAGACGCGCGTGGCGATTCTGAGCGCCAAGGCTGATATGATGCACCGCCTGGTACCCGACGACGTTATCCTGTTCCTGGCCACCCGCATCCACAGCAACATCCGCGAGCTGGAGGGCAGCCTGAATCGCCTTCTCGCCTTCTCGCAGCTTCAAGGCATGCCGCTGACGATCGATACGGCGAAAGCGGCGCTCGCCAGCCTGGCCACCGACGGACGTCAGCGCCGGGTCAGCGTTGCCGACGTGCTGGAGGCTGTCGCGGAACATTACCGCATTTCGGCCGATGACTTGCGCGGCAAACAGCGTGACAAGCACATCGTCGTCCCGCGCCAGGTCGCGATGTATCTGATGCGCCAGGAGACCGAGGCCTCGCTGATGGAGATTGGCCAGGCGCTTGGCGGGCGCGACCACAGCACGGTGCTACATGGCTGCGATAAAATCAACCGTGAGGTCAACGAAAACTCGGCGCTACGCAAGGAGGTGCTGGCGATTCGTCAGCAGCTTGCGGGCTAGCGGCGCTGCGCCCGACGCCTGTGTTATGGTATGAATGTCGTGGCAAATCCTGGCCCTCCTCCGCCTGTACTGATGGCATGCGGCCTGCTGGTTCGGCCATCAGTACATGGAGGAAGCCTCCATTTTTAGCGCTACCTAGAAAGTACCTGCATGCCCGACTACCGGACCTATCTGCTTGACCTCGATGGAGTTGTGTATCGTGGCAATGTGCTGCTCCCCGGCGCGCGTGAGCTCGTCGAGTGGATCGATGCGACGGGGCGCAAGGCACTCTATCTCTCCAACAACTCCTTCGCCACCCCAGAGGATGTCGCCGCCAAACTGGCGCGGCTTGGCATGCCCCAGCCTGAGGGCCGGGTCTTTACCGCGGGTCAGGCTGCCGTGCAGGCAATCGCCGAGCGATTTCCCCATGGGCGTGTCTATATGCTGACGGTGCCCGCACTCGATGGGCTGGCAGTGCGCGCTGGGCTGCGACCTGTCTGGCGCGATGACCTGAATGACGACGTGCCCGACGCGGTGATGGTGGGACTCGATCGCTCGGTCACCTACGAGCGTCTGAGGCGGGGGCTACGCGCGATTCTCGCGGGCGCGGCGTTTATCGGAGTGAATCGCGACCCGCGCCTGCCCGTGGAAGACGGCTTCGAACCTGGAACCGGGTCGCTAGTGGCGGCGCTCGAGTATGCCAGCGGCAGGCGCGCAGAGACGATTGGCAAGCCTGCGCCGGGGATTGTGCTGGAGGCGATGCGGCTGCTGGCGGCCGACCCAGGCTCGACACTCATGATCGGCGATGGGCTGGACCTCGATATCGTCGCGGGACATGCGGCCCAGGTGACGACTGCGCTCGTGTTGACCGGGCTGACGAGCCATGAGGAGGCGTTGGCGTCCAGCGGTGAGCGCCGACCTGACATGGTTTTCCCTGACTTACCAATGCTTCTGCAAGCGGCGCAAGCTGGCAGGCTTTCTCCTGCCTAACCTCGCTTGTTTCCAAGAAAACCAAGTCCCATCAATGCTTGTCAACATGTTAGCGGCTATGTTAAACTATCTCGCAGACTGCGGTCTGCGCTCTGGGGCATGATGGCGTGGGGAAATAATCCCCCGCAAGCTCCTGGGCTTGACCGGAGAAGATGTCATACTCCTGGAGTCATGTGCTCTTGCACATGCGCGTCTGAGACAACCTGCTTCAAACGTGGGCGGATTTCCGCGTTGCTCTGGATGCCCAGGCGCGCGCCTCCGCAGGCCCGCCGACATGTGTTCTGGCGCATTCGAATTGGCAAACGCTCTTTGTAAAGCGGAATCGATTCGAGCGCGCAACGTATGTGCGGCCCTGCTTAAACGCAGCGCAGCGTTGTCT
Organism: uncultured Chloroflexia bacterium; assembly: GCA_963718915.1. Lineage (GTDB taxonomy): Bacteria > Chloroflexota > Ktedonobacteria > Ktedonobacterales > JADMIN01 > DAHUXT01. Next base: position 579,894 of record CAVRAI010000004.1, read on the forward strand.
AAGCAGTGATACGGTTCATGAGGAGGATAGAAGCACTCGTGGGTAACAATACCTTATGGTGGCTGGCGGTTCCGATTGTGGCGAGTGTCGTCGCGATTGCGTTCGCCGCATATCTGGCGCGCTGGGTGCTGGCGAATGACACCGGCACGGAAAAGATGCGTGAAGTCTCCGACGCTATCTTCGACGGCGCTCAGGCTTTTTTACGCCGCCAATATCGCACTATCGCGATTCTTGCTGTGGTCGCGGCCGTCGTCATCGGACTTCTCCTGGCATTTTTGACCAATCTGAGCGGTGGCGAAGTCGCTGGTCTGCCTGCGAGTCAGTTCGCATTGCGTGCGGCAGTCTCCTTCCTCTTTGGCGCACTCTGCTCTGGTGTCGCGGGATACATCGGCATGAATGTCGCCGTGCGCTCGAATATTCGCGTCGCCAGTGCGGCGCAGCGTGGCGTGGGTGACGCTTTGCTTGTCTCCTTCCGGGGCGGTGCGGTGACAGGGTTCCTGGTTATCGCGCTTAGCCTGCTCGGTGTTACCCTTGTCTATATCGTCTTCGGCGCGCTCTCTGGCGGCGACGCCGCAATTGCGACGCCCACCAGTATTGTTGGTTTCGGCTTCGGCGCCAGCTTCGTTGCGCTCTTTGCTCAGTTAGGCGGCGGCATCTACACCAAAGCGGCGGACGTGGGCGCTGACCTCGTCGGTAAGGTTGAGGCGGGTATCCCGGAGGACGATCCACGAAACCCCGCCGTGATCGCCGATCTGGTGGGCGACAACGTTGGCGACTGCGCGGGTCGTGGCGCCGATATCTTCGAGTCCACTGCCGCTGAGAACATCGGCGCGATGATCCTGGGCGCCTCCGTTGCCTTGTTTCTTGCCCACAATGTCGCGGAGAATGCGAATCCCGCTTGGGTTGTCTTTCCGCTGGTTGTCGTCGGCCTGGGCATCATCTGCTCGCTGATTGGCGTGCTGGTCGTGCGGAAGAGTCAGTCGATGGAGGCGGGACGCACTGGTGGACGTGATCCGGGCGATATCGCAATGGGCAAGATGAATCAGGGCTACTATGTGACGTCGATCCTCTCCGCGATTGGCATCTTCGTCCTGGCCGCGCTGCTGCTTGGTAACGCAACTGACCACTGGTGGGTGCTGGGCCTCTGCGGATTGGTCGGCATCGTGACCAGTTTCGCCTTTGTGTTCATCACACAGTATTACACCGCTGGCTCTTTCCGTCCGGTACGTGAGATTGCGGAGGCCAGCAAGACTGGCCCGGCAACAACGATGATCGCTGGATTGGCAGTCGGTTTTGAGAATACCGCGCCATTTGTCCTCGTCATCAGTGGCGCCATCGGCCTCGCCTACTACCTCGGCTCGCTGATTCCGAATATGGGGCATGTTGCAAGCGGCCTTATCAGCATCGGCGGTATCTACGGCACCGCTGTCGCCACGATGGGCATGCTGATGAGCGCGGGCTATATCCTTGCGATGGACTCGTTCGGGCCGATTACCGACAATGCGGGCGGCATCGTTGAGATGAGCGGCGCGCCAGACTCCGTGCGCAACATCACCGACGCGCTTGACGGCGTTGGCAATACCACTAAGGCACTGACCAAGGGCTATGGCATTGGCTCGGCGGCGTTGGCGGCCTTCCTGCTTTTCAGCGCGTATCTCGATATCCTCGCGCAAAACAACGTTCAGGGCGCCTATCTTGTCAATCTTGCGAACCCGCCGATCTTTATCGCCGCGATGATTGGCGCGATGCTGATCTTCCTCTTTAGCTCGCTCGCGATTCGTGCGGTTGGTCGCGCCGCTCAGGGCATGATCGAGGAGGTGCGGCGACAGTTCCGGGAGGATCCCGGTATCATGGCAGGCACGTCCAAGCCTGACTATGCGCGTTGTGTCTCCATCAGTACTGGCGCCGCGCTGCGAGAGATGGTGTTACCCGGTATCCTGGTCGTTGGCACGCCAATCCTCATCGGCGTTATCCTTGGGCCGCTGGCCGCGGCTGGTCTGCTGATGGTTGGCACGATTGGCGGCATCATGATGGCGCTGGTCATGAACAATGGCGGTGGCGCCTGGGACAATGCCAAGAAGTATATCGAGGCAGGCAACCTCAAAGACGATAAGGGCAATGTGCTGGGCAAGCGCTCTCCTGCGCATGAGGCGGCGGTTGTGGGCGACACGGTGGGTGATCCCTTCAAAGATACCGCAGGCCCGTCGCTGCACATCGTTATCAAGCTGCTGAGCACGATTACACTGGTGCTGGCTCCGCTCTTCATCGCTCTGCACAGGTAGCGGTATCGGGCGGTTTCAGTGCGAAACTGACTGCGGCTGGCTCTGGCGCGTCCCGCCGGGTTGGCCGCAGTTGTGTTTTGTCTCATATGCGCCAGGAGGCAAAGTCGATGGGGCGCCGCAGTGGCCGACATATCCTCTGGCTGGCGTTATTGTCGCTAGCCCTTGTGCTTGCTGTGATCGTCGGCCTTCGAACTCTATTGCCTGCCTTCCACCCTGGCGGTACATCAGCCGCTACGCATCACCCCACGCCGTGCGTGGGCGAGAGTTGCGCGCTGGGAGCGGGTGTGCGAGGTGTGCAGCTTTTTGTCGAGCCAGATGCGGGCACAAAGCCCGTGACTAGCGCCATCGCGGCGGCCACCCATTCGGTCTGGGTCGAGGTGTATCTGCTCACCGATACGCCGGTGATCGCGGCTTTGGAAGACGCGAGACAGCGTGGCGTTGACGTGCGGGTCATGCTGGAGGAGCATCCGTATGGCTTCGATGTTGTCTCGCCACAGCGAACGCTCCAGACGCTTACCACAGCTGGGATTCAGGCAAAGTTTGCCGATACGGCGTATACCTACACTCACGCCAAGATGCTCATTATTGATGAGGCGACACTCTACATCCTCACTGCCAATCTGTCGCAGAGCGGGCTGGGTGGCAGCAGTCTGGGACGGAATCGCGAGTTCGGCGTCATCGATACGCATGGCGAGGATGTAGCCGAGGCGGCGGCTATCTTCCAGGCAGACTGGAATCGCACGCGGCCTGTGTTGCATGATCCTAACATGGTTGTCAGTCCGGTGAACTCACGGACGAAGGTTACGGCATTGATCGCGAGTGCGCAGACCTCGCTGCTGATTGAAGACGAGGAGATGTATGATGTTTCATCGGAGGATGCGCTGATCGCTGCGGCGCGGCGTGGGGTCAGCGTGCGGTTGATACTGCCCGGTGCGACGGATATCGAGGCGGCGGATGTCGTGCGGCTGAAGGCTGGCGGCGTGCAGCTTGTCTATGTGTCCGCGCCGTACATTCACGCCAAGGTGATCGTCGCCGATGGGCGTCTAGCCTTCGTCGGCTCAGAAAACTTCTCGTCCACCTCGCTGGATGAGAACCGCGAAGTCGGGCTACTGCTGGCCGATACGATGGCGCTGGCGACGATCACGACGACGTTCGAGCGCGACTGGGCGGTTGGTGAACCAGCCTGAGATTTCAAAGGAGAAATGGACAATGGTGACGGAGATTGCGCGTTTTCGGGCGCAGCCAGGCAAAGCGGAAGACCTGGCGAACGGACTTATCAAAGGCGCGGCAGTCATCAAGACCTCCGAGGGCTGCCAATCGATCAAGGTCAGCCGCTGCATAGAAGATGACCAGCTCTTCCTCTTTCAGATCGAGTGGGTCTCGCTCGAATACCATGTTGATGTCTTCCGCGGCAGCCCGCTCTTCGCCGAGTATCGCAGCCACATCAATGGCCTCTTCGTCGAGCCGGTGGATGTCAACCACTTCGAGGCGATCTCGCATTAGGCGGTCAGGAGAACGAGCTGCCAATCCGTCTCTGTAAATAGGACTCTTGCTAGAGCGGAATATTGCCGTGCTTCTTGGGCGGATTGGTATCGCGCTTGTTCTTCAGCATGTCGAGCGCGACGATAATCTTCTCGCGCGTGTGGCGCGGCTCGATCACCTCGTCTACGTAGCCACGGGCGGCGGCGATATAAGGGTTGGCGAACTTCTCTTGGTACTCGGCGACCAACTCCCGTCGTCTGGCTTCCGGATCGGCGGCATGCGCTATCTCATCTTTGAAGATGATATTGACCGCGCCATCCACACCCATGACCGCAATCTCGGCGGTCGGCCAGGCGTAGTTGATGTCGCCGCGCACATGTTTGCTGCTCATCACATCATAGGCGCCGCCGTAGGCTTTGCGCGTGATGACCGTCACCTTCGGCACGGTTGCCTCGCAGTAGGCGAAGAGCAGTTTGGCCCCATGGCGAATGATGCCTCCGTGCTCCTGTTTGATGCCCGGCAGGAAGCCCGGAACATCCTCGAACGTGACGATGGGGATATTGAAGCAGTCGCAGAAGCGAACGAACCGCGCGCCCTTATCCGACGAGTCGATATCGAGCACGCCTGCCAGCACAGCGGGCTGCTGGGCGACGATGCCGACGGGACGGCCATTCATGCGGGCGAAGCCGACGATGATGTTGCGCGCCCACTGCGCGTGGACCTCGAAGAAACTGCCGCGGTCCACCACCGCCTCGATTACCAGCTTCATGTCATATGGCTTATTGGGATTGTCAGGGATGATCTCATCCAGCGCTTCCTCGGCGCGTGTGATACTGTCGGTGGTCGCTTCGGTGGGTGGGTCATCCACGTTATTGGCAGGCAGGTAGCTCATCAGCGTGCGTATCTGGCGCAGGCACTCGACCTCGGTCGGCACAGAGAAGTGTGAGACACCGCTCGTGCCGCTGTGGATCGTCGCGCCGCCCAGTTCGTCAAAGGTGACATCCTCGTGCGTGACCGTCTTGACGACATTCGGCCCGGTCAGGAACATGTGACTCGTTCCCTCGACCATGAAGATGAAATCGGTGATGGCAGGCGAATAGACCGCGCCGCCAGCGCATGGCCCCATGATCGCCGAGATTTGCGGGATGACACCGCTGGCGAGCGTGTTGCGCAGGAAGATATCCGCGTACGCCCCCAGGCTGACCACGCCCTCCTGGATGCGCGCGCCGCCGGAGTCATTGAGGCCGATAACTGGCGCGCCGTTCTTCATCGCCAGATCCATAATCTTGCAGATTTTCTCAGCATGCGCCTCTGAGAGTGAGCCACCGAAGACGGTGAAATCCTGCGAGAAGACGTAGACCAGTCGCCCATCGATTTTACCGTAGCCCGTCACGACACCATCGCCGAGTACCTTCTGATCGGCTAAGCCGAAGTCGCTTGTGCGATGGGTGGCGAACATGTCGGTTTCCTGGAAAGTACCGGGATCGAGCAAAAGATCGAGCCGTTCGCGTGCGGTCAGCTTGCCTTTGCGGTGCTGCACGGCGATGCGCTCCTCGCCTCCGCCAAGCCGAGCCTGCTCTTTCAGCGCTCGAAGCTCTTCCAGTTTCTGTTTCGTCGTCTTCATGGATAAGTACGGCTCCTCGATCAGGGTAGATAATTTCAAAATGAGCTCTCGGCTGCTATTGCGCCTCGGTCGGCTCGTCGCCTGACGTAGCTGTCCGCTGTACAAGTTCCAGCAGCACGCCGCCCGTCCCTTTGGGATGCAGGAAGATGCCCCGGCCCTCAGCGGTTGGGCGCGGCGTCTCGTCGAGCGCCTGCGCCCCAGCGGAGAGAAGTTCCGCCAGCGCGCGGTCGATATCAGGCACCTCCAGACAGATGTGATGTAATCCGCCGCCACGTTGCTCCAGGAAGCGGGCGACACTGCCTTCGTGATTCATCGGCTCGAGCAGTTCGATTTCACTTCCATTCGCGCCTCCGAGCGGAAGAAATGCTATACGCACACCTTCCTGAGGGAAGTCGAGCACACGTGACGGCATGATACCGAGCAAATCTCGGTAAAATCGGAGTGCGGTATCCAGGTCGCTTACGACCACAGCAACATGGTCGATGCGCTTCACGCCCTCGGAGAGCATCGGTGTGGTCTCCCTTTCAAATCAGGTTTCATGTGTTCGTTGGAAGATCCTGGCCCGGTGTGGAACATCTCATGCGGAGATATTCCTCATCACCGCCACGCTGGCGCTAGTGGTGTGTGCTGAGATGATACATCACAAACAACCTGACATGCCCTTACAGCTCTCACAACGCTATCAGGCTGCTCCGTCTTGTAGTGCGTGGGCGCCGGGCGCGGACAGCAGAGAGGAGTAGTGAGATGACAGCGCGTATTCGTGTTGGCACGGCAAGCTGGACCGATCATGAGCCGTTCTATCCGCCGGAATACAACAGGGCTGACAGAAAAGCCTATCGAATCAGCTACTATGCGCGATTCTTCTCGCTGGTCGAGGTTGATTCGACGTTTTACAGGCTGCAGCCCGCGCGAAACTTCACGATGTGGGCCGACCGCACGCCTGATGACTTCGTTTTTAACGTCAAGGCCTATGGCGAGCTCACCTGGCATCATCGCGACGACGCGAAAGAGGTTATCACGCCCGCCGCGGAGACGTTCGCGCAGTTCAGCGAGATGATCGAGCCGTTGCGCAAAGCAGGCAAGCTCGGCGCGCTGCTCTTCCAGTTCCCACCGTGGTTTACATTCGGACCGGAGCAGATGGAGTACCTGGGCACGGTGCGCGAGATGTTGCCGGATGAGACCATCGCGGTCGAGTTTCGTCACCGCTCGTGGGTCGAGGGCGCCAACGCGCAGGAGACGAAGGCTGTTCTTGCCGACGCGCGTCTGGCCTTCGTGGCTGTGGATGAGCCGCAGGTTGGCAGCGGATCTATGCCGCCAATCGTGATGCTCACCGATCCCCATTTCTCGATGGTGCGGTTTCACGGGCGAAATCGTGTGATGTGGTATGGCAAGAACTTGAAGAGCAGCCGTGATCGCTTCGATTATCTCTATACCCGCGACGAACTAACGCCCTGGGCTGACCGTATCCAGCGCATAGCCGAGGCGCTACAGGGCAGCGAGGTTCATGTCATAACCAACAACAACGCCTCGAACTACAGCATCGCCAATGCCTTTGATATGCAGGAACTACTGGGGCTGGCTGTCGCAGGGGGCGAGGTGATTCCTGAGTCAGTCGCGGAGACCCTCGCTGCACGCGCGGCAGCGGTGGATGATTCATCCGACGAGGAGGAATAGCTCCTTGTCGTCATCCCTACTGGCTGGCAATGCTATCCATCAGCCAGGTGGTTCCGTCATACTGGCTGAGTGCAATCGAGTAGACGACGGGACTGCCAGGGGCGTTGGCGCGCACTGCCTGGACTAACGCAGTAGCGTGATTCGAGCCGTCGGCATCTACGGAGATGATGTGTATTGAGATGACTTTGCCATAACGCGAGTCATCCGCACGCAGGTTCTGGGTGAACACGTCTTGCGACGACGTGTCATTGCGGCTGGCCGAGACAAATTGCCAGGCGCGCGAGAAATCATCCTGCTGGAGCGCGTTGAAATATCCGGTAATCGTTGCCTGTGGTGTCGAGCGGTCAGGCGGGGTCAGCCGCGGCACAATCATGAATGTCGCGATACCTACCGCTAAGAGAATGAATACCAACGCGATGCCAACGAGCAGCGGCCCACGACCAGACGCCCCGCGGCGTGGTCCTGAGGTCATGTGTTTGCGGCCGGTCACCGACTCCCGTATGCGCTCATGCTCCGCGGCTGTGGTTTCGGGTGAGCCGCGAAGCGCTGGTTTGCTCGCGCGGCCCGCGGACGCCATCACCGACGGTTGAGAAGGCGGCAATGGTGGCAGCGAGAGGTCGATCTGACCCAAATTATTCATACCACTCGCGCTGCCAACGTCGGTCACAGATGGATGGGAACCGGCAAAAGACGGGTATCGCGATGGTGGCGGCGATGGAGTGCGCGGGGGCGCATTCGATGGCGCGCGCGGACTGAACTCAGGGCTGCCAGCAGGCATCGAGCGTGAGTAGGGTTGTGGCGCCGCCCCCCCTCGTAGCGGTGCGGATGGCATGGAGCTTGGTGGCGGTGATTGAGGAGTGAGTGGCGCATTCCACCCTGGCGCATAGGATGGAGCGGATGGCATCTGTCCGCGTGGCGTCCCGGATACAGGTGAGTTAAAGATCGTCGGCGCACCAGAGAGCGCAGCGGCAAAGTCAGCGACTGACTGAAATCGTTCCGCCGGGCGCATGGCCATAGCGCGACAGATCGCAGTGTCGGTCTGCTGGCTAATCGCCCGGTTATAAAACGCTGGGTGAATGAGATCAGGGTCCTGCGTCACACGATCAATCGCGGAGACAGGCACTTGTGTCGTCAGCAGATGATAGAGTGTTGCGCCCAGCGCATAGACGTCAGACCATGGGCCGCTCTTGCCTGCCACAGTGTATTGTTCGGGCGGCGCGTATCCCTCGGTGCCTGCCTTGCGGACGAATGTTGCGGTGCGGTTGGCGCCGGGGAGATGTTCCTTGGCGATGCCAAGATCCACCAGCACGGGATGTCCGGCGGGGGTAACGATGATGTTGGCGGGCTTCACATCGCGATGGAGAATCGAGGGCCTGCGGGTGTGGAGATATTGCAACGCATCGCAGATAGGCAGAATCCAGGCGATCACCTGCTCTTCAGGAAGAGGGTGTCCTCCCTGGTTATAGAGCTTCAGTTCCAGGTTCTCGCCGTCAACGAAGTCCATCACGAGGTAGAGGCGAGAGCGCCACTCGAAATATTCACGCACCTTAGGGATATGGTTGTGATCGAGCGCCTGGAGCCACTGCGCCTCATGTTCGAACTGACGGCGGGCGGAGCGTGATTGGTCGGCCATCTCCTTGAGGGCATAAATGTTTTGTCTGCCAAAGAGGATGTCCAGCACACTATAGACAGTGCCAAGACCACCGCGCCCGACGATAGCATTGACCCGATAGCGCTCATGGACAACCGCGCCCAGTGGCAATGGGTTCAGCGCATTGTGGTCCATGCGGCCCGCCTCCCTCATCCCCCCACACAGGCTCCGTTGCCCCTGACTCCCTCATCTCACACGGACTCGCTTCCGTGCAGTTGTGGCATGGCGCCAGTATATCGGCCAAAGCTTCTTTCCGTCAATGTTTGCGCCGTCCGGGCTAGCGAGGTGTGACCGAGCTAACAAAAGCAGGCGAGGGAAACGTCTCCGTTCACCTGTCGGTTGTGAGAATGAATATGATGTCGTTACCCTTCGTAAGGCGCATGCGTCAGACTGGCGATGTGAGCGGCGTGCGCCTCGCGCGTGACATACGGCCAGTGCTGTGTCTGGTCGCCAGAGTCGTAGTTCTCGCGCAGGCCCGGCGCGGCCAGATCCCAGTCTGGACGGCATGCGCAGGTCACCTCACGCAAGTCCTGCCATAAATCCTCAGTAGAAGGACGACCCCAGAACCAGTAGCCATTGTAGATTTTGTGGATCACGAGGCCCTGCGCCAGTACAAGCGTGTGCGGAATCATGGGGTTGTGGTAGGGGTCGGTATATTCCTGAATGTCGAGGTCTTTCTGCACTTTGCGCCCCGAGTCGGAGAGAAACGTCCATTGCGCGCCGACGGCGTCCCGGAACTCGTTGGTTTCCAGCAGGTTATCCGTTGAGATAGTGACAATCTTCGTGTAGGCAACGGCAATCTTGGGATAGAATCGCGCCAGCTCCAGATGCTGCTGATGGTCCTTTGGACAGTAGTGGCCGCGCGAGAGGATGAGAATCATTGGGTCGTTGCCCTGCAATTCGCTGAGTTTGCGGCGCTTGCGTGTGTGGTCGGTCAGCTCGTAGTCAGGAAATTGCGCGCCAGGAACGATGTCGGGTCGCATGAGAATCCCCCTTATACATGGTTGCTATGCCTGAGAGTGCATCCGCCAATACTACACAAAATATAGCGTGGAGAGCCGTCAGTTGTGAAGGAGAGAGACCTCCGCGCATGGTATAATGCGTGCAATGCCCGGCGGGTACGCACCCGCGAACGAGCGCAGGCGTGTGCGGCGCGCTGGCAGACGGACGAATGCCCGAAAACAAAGGAGTTTGCGGGTGCGTGTGATCTTCAGCGCCCTCTCAAGCTGGCGGCCACCGCGCGCTGTGATGCGCCACAATCGGGATCACCCAGGCGCATTGGTTCGGCAACTGCCTGCCGCCTGGCTGCGCGAGCGCGCTGGCGAGCGCTGGCGTGGCTGCCTGCGACTGCCCCTCTGTCTTGCCGACTCGACCTTCGTGGTCGATAATATCCGCTGCCAGCATTCACCGCCTGTCCTGCCTCAGCGGTAGCACCCGCACGCTCACACTCTGAGCATGTTCCTAAATTCAGCAATCTTGGCCCAGAGAGGCCTATTCGGAGGTGGACACCATTATGTCTGAGCAGGATTTCATGCCCATCAAGGGATGGGATCACATTGAGTTCTACGTTGGCAATGCGCGGCAGGCAGCCGTCTTTTACCAGACGACATTTGGCTTTACGCCCGTGGCCTATTCTGGTCTGGAGACCGGGGTGCGAGACCGCGCCAGTTACGTCCTGGAGCAAGGCAAGATTCGCCTGGTGCTGACGACGGCTTTGGAGCCAGAAAGCCCGATTGCGCTGCATGTCTTGAAGCATGGCGATGGCGTCAAGGATGTTGCGCTCACGGTGCCAGATGCTGAGAAGGCGTATGAGGAAGCGCTCGCGCGGGGAGCGCGCAGCGCCATCGAGCCGACCGTGACGAAAGATGACTTCGGCCAGGTAAAGCGCGCTGCTATTTACACCTATGGCGAGACGCTCCACAGCTTCATCGAGCGGGAGGACTACGCGGGCGTCTTTCTCCCAGGCTATCGTCCCGTCGCGGTGACCGAAGGGCTGAAGGCGCGTGGTATCGGCCTGGCGGCGATTGATCACGTCGTCGGCAATGTCGAGCTTGGCAAGATGAACGTGTGGGTCAAGTTCTATGAGGATGTCCTCGGCTTCAAGCAGATGATCCACTTCACTGACGAGGCGATCAGCACGGAATATTCGGCGCTGATGTCGAAGGTGATGGAGGGTGGTCACGGCAAGATCAAGTTCCCGATCAACGAGCCAGCCGTCGGCAAGAAGAAGTCGCAGATCGACGAGTATCTCGACTACTATCGCGGCCCTGGCGTCCAGCACGTTGCCATGATAACCGGCGACATCCTCACGACGGTGGGGCGCCTGCGCGATCAGGGTGTCGAGTTCATCAAGGGCGTGCCCAGCTACTATGATGAGTTGGAGGAGCGCGTCGGCAAGATCGACGAGCCAATCGAGGAACTGGCGAAACTCGGCATTCTGGTGGATCGCGACGACGACGGCTATCTGCTGCAAATCTTCACACGCAACGTGCAGGATCGCCCGACGGTCTTCTTCGAGATTATCCAGCGCAAGGGCGCCCGTGGCTTTGGCGAAGGCAACTTCAAAGCGCTGTTCGAGGCCATCGAGCGCGAGCAGGCGCTGCGTGGCAATCTGTAATCGGATAGGCGAAAGCGAGTCTCAACCATGCCTTTCTATTACGCGATGGGGAAGATTCCTCATAAGCGACATACCCAATTTCGCAAGCCCGACGGCGGCCTCTATTCCGAGGAGCTCTTTGGCGAGGAGGGGTTCAGCGGTGTCGAGTCGCTGCTCTACCATCAGCATCCGCCAACGCGAGTGAGCAGAATTGCCCGCCATGGCAGCGTCTGCCGCGAGGAGTGGACGCAGGAGCAGCACCGGCATCACCATCTGAAAACCGCGAATGCCCCGCAGGGCGGCGATCCCGTCGAGGGGCGTCATCTGCTGATGTACAACAATGACTGTGCCATCTCCGTGGCGCGACCGACTGATCCGATGAGCTACTTCTATCGCAACGCACAGGGCGACGAACTGCTCTTCATCCACGAGGGCAGCGGCGTGCTGGAGACGACCTTTGGCGCTCTGCCCTACAGCGAGGGCGATTATCTCGTCATCCCGCGCGGCACGACGTGGCGTCTTCAGGCAGAGGATGGAGAGCAGCGCATGCTGGTTGTCGAGGCGTATGGGGGGGCGATTCAGCCGCCGAAGCGCTATCGCAATCAGTTTGGTCAGTTGCTCGAACACTCGCCGTACTGCGAGCGCGATCTGCGCCCGCCATCCGAGTTGCCGGTTCACGAGGAGCGCGGCGAGTTCGACGTGCGGGTGCGTGTCAACGATGAGGTGATGACCTACACGTACGACTTCCACCCGCTGGATGTCGTCGGCTGGGATGGTTTCCTCTATCCGTACGCCTTCAGCATCCACGATTTCGAGCCGATCACCGGGCGCGTCCACCAGCCGCCGCCGGTCCATCAGACGTTCGAGGGGCCAAACTTCGTCGTCTGCTCGTTCTGCCCACGCAAACTGGACTACCATCCCGATGCGGTGCCGGTGCCCTACAATCACAGCAACATTGACTCTGATGAGATGATCTACTACGTCAGCGGCAACTTCGGCAGCCGCAAGGGCATCGAAATCAGCTCGATTACGCTGCATCCGCGCGGTATCCCACATGGGCCACATCCCGGTACTGTGGAGAACAGCCTTGGCGCCGAGCGCACCGAGGAGCTGGCGGTGATGGTAGACACGTTCCGACCGCTCAGGCTGGGAACCGCCGCTGCGACGATGGACGATCCGCAGTATCCGTTTAGCTGGCTGGAATAACCCCCTGTCTCAGCATCGGCTGGTTTCTGGATTCCCCTCTCCTTGTGGGAGAGGGGCCAGGGGATGAGGTCAGCGGGAGGTTTCACATGCCACGCATCGTCAAGTTTTTTGAGACAACCCTGCGCGATGGCGAGCAGACGCCAGGCATCAATTACTTTGCCGAGGAGAAGCTGGAAATCGCGCAGGCGCTTGCCGATATGGGGTTCGACACGCTTGATTGCGGCTTCGCCATTTCCGGCGAGCCGGAGTTCGAAGCGATCCGGCTGATCGCGCGTAATGTCCACACCGCCGAGATTTGCTCAATTGCGCGCTCGTTTCCTGATGACATCGACCGTGCGTGGGAGGCGGTCAAAGACGCCGAGCATAGCTCGATCCACCCGTTCATCAGCACTTCGCCGCTCCATCGCGAGGTAAAACTCGGCAAATCGCGTGCGGAGGTGCTGGAACTGGCGCGGACGGCGGTGGCGCGCGGGCGGCAATACACACCAAACGTCGACTTTGCGCTTGAAGATACGACCCGCACCGAGCATGACTTCATCCTCGAAGTGATCGAAGCAGTCATGAAGGAGGGCGTGCGCTACGTCGCGCTCTGCGACACGGTGGGTTTCGCACTGCCATGGGAGTTCGGCGAACTGGTGGACGATGTGCGCCGTGAGTTCCCGGACGTGCGTATCTCGGCTCACTGTCACGACGACTTGGGGTTGGCCGTCGCCAATGCGCTTACGGCGCTGATGCACGGCGCGGAGCGGGTTGACACCTGCTTCAACGGACTGGGCGAGCGCGCGGGCAACGCGGCAACCGAAGAGGTTGTCATGGCGATCCGTACCCGCCGCCAGAATCTCGATCTCGACGTGAAGGTGGATACCACGAAGATCATCCCGACGAGTCGACTAGTCGCACGGCTCTCTGGCATGCAGCCGCAGTGGACGAAAGCTATTGTTGGAGCAAACGCCTTTGCGCATGGCGGCGGCATTCACCAGGACGGCGTGCTCAAAGATACGCGCACCTACGAGATTATGCGCCCGGAGGATATTGGCCTGCCCGCATCCGACCGGCGAATGTTCGTCGGTAAGCTCTCGGGTCGCGCCGCGCTCAACGCACAGTTGAAAGAGCTAGGCTATGAGCTGACGCCAGACCAGCTTGCGCGCGCGTTTGTGCTGGTGAAGCATGTGCTGGGCAAGAAGCGTGTCCTCGAAGAGATGGATCTCCGCCAATGCGCCGAAGCGGCTATCTCGCCTGTTAGCGAAGATATGCTCAAGGCAGCCAGTTTGGTCGAGGATGAGGCGGAATAGTTAACGCCGTTACCGTGTTGCAGGGAGGCTGTTCTTGATGTGGTGAGGGAGACTGCATGACAAGAACGTGTCCTAAGTGTGGTAATAAGATAGTCAGGGATAACGCGGCGTTCTGCGATCACTGTGGGCAGGCGCTCACCACGCAAGGGCAAACTGGCCCAGAACCCGCATTTGCCTTATCCGGTTGTTCTCATACGAAGAAACCCTATATCATCCAGTTTGAGTTTCAGAAGCATCCGACCTGGGAGGGCTGGGTTGCTGTCAACGCCTTCGAGGTTAGCCCACAGGCGGCGCAGCGTGGAGGGTATGGACGTTTTCAAGCGACAGGAACCGTTTACACGGGAGTTCCATGTCCATTCTGTGGCGCGGCGAACTTCTATAATATCCACGAGAAACTCACCTGTTGGAACGGCGCCGCGGGTCCGAATCCGTGTGCATGGTGCGCTGAGTCGCATACTGTCTCAGGTCAAATGAATGGATTCGATGCCATGAATGATGTCTAGCCGATATCGTTACCTGGCGCAACTGATCTTACGTTGATATACCTCTGTATCAGGAGGACAGATATGGCCAAGGCGCTGCACACGCGCTCGCAATCTCAGGAGGGTGGCGACAATTCGATTGCCGCGCTGCTCGATGCCAATGGCGTGCTGACGCCCGAAGGTGAGCGTATCGCTGCCGTTAGTGATGAGCAGCTTCGCGAACTGTATCGCATGATGGTCATCTCTCGCCGTCTCGACCAGGAAGGCCTGAACCTTCAGCGTCAGGGCGAGCTTGGCCTGTGGGGGCCGTATGTCGGTCATGAGGCGGCGCAGGTGGGCGCGGCGCTGGCGATGGAGACTACCGACTGGATTTTCCCCTATTACCGCGACTTCGCCATGGCGGTCTGTCGCGGTATTGACCCGGGAGCTATCCTCACCATCTTCCGCGGGCTGACGCACGGCGCATGGAATCCCTACGAATACCGCTTCGCGCCGTTCATCATCCCGGTCGGCACGCAGGTGCCCCACGCGGTCGGGTTCGCCATTGGCTGCGCGTTTGATCACGAGCAGACTGCGGTGCTGGTCGGCTTCGGCGAGGGAGCAACCTCCACAGGTGACTGGCATGAGGCGATGAACTTCGCTGGTGTCTTCCAGGCGCCGGTCGTCTTCCTGTGCGAGAACAACCAGTGGGCCATCTCAGTGCCGCTGAATGAGCAGGTGTCCGGTCGTGTCGTCGATCGCGCGGCGGGCTATGGTTTCCCCGGAGTGCGGATCGACGGTACCGACGTGCTTACCGTCTACGCAGTGGTGAAAGCCGCCGCGAGGCATGCGCGCGAAGGGAAAGGCCCGTTTCTGGTCGAGTCGGTCTCGTACCGGATGCAGCCGCATACGACCTCGGATGATCCCACCCGCTATCGCACCGACGCTGACCTGAAGCCGTGGCGGGACAAGGACAAAGATCCCGTCGAGCGCTGCGCTATGCGGCTGCGTCAGCGTAACGCCTTCGATGAGAGCTTTGTGGCGGCGGTGACGCAGGAGGCCGAGGAACGCGCCACAGCCATGCGCCAGACCGTGTTGTCGGCGCAACCGGCACATCCTGAGAGCGTCTTCAATCTGGTATTCGCCAATCCACCCGCGGCGCTGCTACGCGAGCGTGATGAGTTTACCGCGTCACTCGAACAGGGAGGCGCTGAGTGAACAACATCACGATGGGGAAAGCACTCAATCTGGCGCTGCATGATGCGCTCGAACGTGACGATCACGTCGTTATGTTCGGCGAGGATGTCGGCAAGCTAGGCGGCGTCTTTCGGGTCAGCGATGGCCTGCAAGACGAGTTTGGCCGGGAGCGTGTCTTCAACACACCGCTGGCGGAGGCGACGATTGCCGCGCTGGCGCTGGGGCTGGCGATGAAGGGGTTTCGCCCTGTCGCCGAAATGCAGTTCGATGCCTTCTCGTATCCCTCGTTCCAGCAGGTGACGAGCAACATCGCCAAGTATCACACCCGCACGAGCGGCGCGGTCAACATGCAACTGGTGATCCGCATTCCGTATGGCGGAAATATCGGCGCCATCGAGCAGCACTCCGAAAGCCCAGAGACCTACTATGTGCATACCGCTGGCCTGAAGGTGGTGACGCCCTCGACGCCAGAGGATGCGTACAGGTTACTGTCTGCCGCGATTCAAGACCCCGACCCGGTAATCTTTCTGGAGCCAAAGGCGCGCTACTGGATGCGTCAGGATGTCGAACTGCCTGCCACACCGCTGCCGCTAGATCGCGCGAATGTGGTGCGCGAGGGACGCGACGCGACGCTGATCGCCTACGGGCCAACCGTGCAGACGGCGCTGGCCGCGGCGGAACAGGGCGAGGCTGAGGGTATCTCGCTGGAGGTCATCGACCTGCGCAGCCTCTCACCGCTCGATATGGATACGTTGCGGGCTTCAGTGCGCAAGACGCGCCGGGCGGTGGTGGTGCATGAGGCGCCCGTCTTCATGGGGATGGGCGCTGAGATTGCCGCGCAGTTGATGCACGATCTTTTCGATGTGCTGGAGGCGCCCATCGAGCGTGTGGGCAACGCAACAATTCCTTATCCGCCGTCGCGCTTTGAGAAGCTCTTCCTGCCTGATGCCGACCGCATTCTCGAGGCCGTTGACCGGATTCGAGAGTACTAACAAGCGCGTCATAGTAGCGATGAAAAGGCATAGATACCTATGAGTCAGTTTCTGCTTCCCGATCTCGGGGAGGGCCTGGAAGAGGCGCAGCTGGTGCAGTGGATGGTGCAGGTGGGTGACTCTGTTCACCTCAATCAGGCCATCTGCCAGGTCGAGACCGCCAAGGCGCTCGTAGATATTCCGTCACCCTATGCGGGGACGGTGCGCGTCCTCCATGCCCAGCCTGGCGATACTGTATTGGTTGGCGCGCCGCTGATAACCGTCGACGAGGCGCATACCGGCGCACAGCCCGCCGTCGCGGATGACGACCATCCGGCGGTGCTGGTGGGCTACGGCTCGGCCGGCCCAGCGGCGACCTTCGCACGGCGTCGGCGTGGCGCGGCTCCCGCTGCATCCGCGCCAGTCGTCGAGCAGGAAATCAAGGCTAGCCCGCTCGTGCGCAAGATTGCCCAGGAGCGTGGCATCGACCTCGCCATCATCAAAGGCACCGGCCCCGGCGGGCGCATTCGCACCGAGGATCTGGGTGCCGCGTCGGCGCACGCTGCCAGTCCGGCGTTGACTGCTCCGGTTGTAGCCGACGACGAAGAGCGTATCAGTACGGTTGGACTGCGCAAGGCTATTGCCGCCAAGATGATGAAGTCGGCGACGACGATCCCGCACTTTGTCGAATATAGTCTGTTCGATGCTACCGCTGTGAGCGCGCTTCGCGACCAGATGCGTGGTATGGGTGGCGCGTTTGCTGGCCAGCGGCTGACCTTCCTGCCGTTCTTCGTGCGTGCCCTCGTCGCAGCGGTGCGGGAATATCCCATTATGAACTCGCGATGGGATGAGGAAGGCCACGCCATCGTAGTCAAGCGCAGCATTTCTGTGGGCATCGCCACCGATACAGAGCGCGGGCTGATTGTGCCGGTTATCCATGATGCGCACGCGATGAGTTTCGCCGAGATAGCGGCCGAGGTCGAGCGGCTGGTACCGCTGGCGCGCGGAGGCAAATTGGATGCGCGCGCGATGACCGGTGGAACGATAACCATCACCAACGTTGGCGCGGCGGGTCCGGTGGATACAGGAGCGCCGCTCATCAACGCGCCTGAGGCGTGTGTGGTCGGCTTTGGCGCGATCAAGCTGCGGCCTACGGTTGTCGGCGAACAGGTGCTGGCACGTCCCGGCGCGTGGATATCCATTGCCTGCGACCATCGCATTGTGGATGGCGCGACGGCGGCGCAGTTCATGGGCGCGCCTCGTCTCCGGGCTGGAGAACCCAGACACGCTGGTGCGGTAGCGCTACCCTTCGAGCAGGCCGCGTCGCATCGCGTATTTTACCAGTTCGGCGCGGCTGTGCAGGTTGAGTTTGTCCATCACATGGGTGCGGTGGGTATCCACCGTCTTGGGGCTGATGACGAGCCGCTCGCCAATCTGGTTGTTCGTATAGCCCTCGGCCACCAGCTTGAGGATTTCGCGTTCGCGCTCCGTCAGCCCGCTATAGCTGTCATGCTCCTCACCCGCGCGCACCCGTTGCATATAGTCGCCGACCATCATCGCCTGGGCGGGCGGTGAGAGATAGAATCGGCCCGCGTAGACTGAGCGAATCGCCGAGATCAACTCGGTATCGGCCGCCTCTTTGAGGATGTAGCCCGATGCGCCCGCCCGCAGCACCTGAAAGAGATACTCCTCGTTCTCATGCATCGTCAACACCAGGACGCGCGTCTCTGGCAGCAGCTTCTTCACCTGGCGCGTCGCCTCGATGCCATTCAACTCAGGCATCGTGATATCCATCAGGATGACGTCGGGTTGCAGGCGCTGCGCCTCGGATACCGCCTGGCGTCCATCGCTCGCCTCGCCCACAATCTCGATGTCAGGCTGCACGCTCAGCATCATCTTCAGGCCTGCCCGCAGAATGGTATGGTCGTCGGCAAGCAGCACGCGAATTGGCCCAGAATCTACTGTGCCTGGGGCCGTATCCTCGGTCTCAATCGCTCCTGGTATGAGATTTGTGCTATCGGCATTCATTCGCTTTTGCTCACCTGTCATCATGATATCTGTATATCTGCTATCCCGCGATCTGGCTTTCAGCGTGAGTCGTCGGTGCGGACTCTACGGCATGTGGCATGCGCGTCACCGGGATTCGCACACTGATCGTCGTGCCGTGCTCACGCTGCGACTGGATATCCACCGACCCGTTGAGCAACGATGCTCTTTCCATCATACCGCCAAGGCCAAGCCCGCGATCCTGCCAGGGCGTGCGCATAACCGCCGGCGCGTCGAAACCGCAGCCATCGTCGGCGATGCGCACGTTGATCGCAGTGGAGCCTTCGGTCAGTGTCACCCAGGCTTTGTGGGCGTGGGCATGTTTCGCGGTATTGGTCAGCGACTCCTGGATGATGCGGTAGATCGCCGTCTCCATCTCGGCAGGCAATCTTTCCTTCAGTCCAGATGCCGAAAAATCGACGTCGATGCCGCACTTCTGCTGGTACTCCTTGAAATACCAGCGCAGTGCGGGCAGCAGCCCGAGGTCGTCCAGCGCGCTCGGCCGCAGATCGATGCTCAGGTTACGCACCGCCCGCAACGTCTGGTGCGCCAGGGCGCGGGTGTCGGCGATGCGTATCCGCGCCGTCTCTGATCCCACCGATTCTTCGAGCATGGCCAGGCTAATGAGCAGCGAGGTCAGTACCTGGCTCGTCTCGTCGTGCAGCTCGCGGGCGATGCGCTTGCGCTCCTGCTCCTGCGCATGCAGAATCTGGATGGCGCGCGACTTCGAAAGCTCGTCGATAGCCGCCAGCATCGTATTGAACGTCTTCGCCAGCGCGTCGGCGTCGGGATCAAAGCCGTTGACGGGCGCTTTGGAGGTCATATCTCCTGCCTGCGCCTGTTGCATCGTTTCGCGCAGCCGGGTGAGCGGACTCAGGGCAAACTTGAGCAGCGCGTAGTTGATGACGACGCTGATAATCAGGCCGAGCAGCACGAAGCCGACCAGCACGACCAGACTGTTGGTGTCTTTGAGGCGCGTCGCCAGATAAGTGCCGAGAGTCGCGCCAAGCAGGATGACCAGACTATTCGCGAACAGCACCTTATAGAGCAGTGGCAGCGCGAGTAGCTTATTCAGTCGCGCCGTCACCCGCGCCGATAGCGTACCATGCGATTGTTCCGAAGTATCCATGACCCCGCTCACTACTGTACCAGTCGCAAGATGTGGCTATTCTCATTGTACGCTGGCAGGTATCCCCTGTCAAAAGCGCATGAGGGCGGCGTGTTGGTTACACTATCAGCCCTCGCCGCCCAGGAGAACGCGGCGCAGCTCGTCGGGTAGTGGGGTGGCGCGCTCGGTCGCGGGGTCCATGGAGACGATGGTCATACGGCCAGTGGCGAGCGTTGGGCCATCGGTTGATGCGGCGTTAGGCGGGTATGCCGCGAACGCTACGGTCCACGAGCTGGTACCCAACCGTTCGATTCGCGCCGTGACATCGATCTCGTCGTCGTAGCGGATCGCCCCCTGGAAGTCGCATTCGAGGTGCACGCGCGGGAAGGCGTACGACTTGAGCGAGGTGGCGTACTGAAAGCCAAGCGAGCGCATCAACTCATGCTCGGCGATCTCCATGTAGCGAAACATGGCCGTGAAATGGATGCGCGTGCTGCTATCGACGTCGACGAATGGCACGCGGACATGAATGGTAACGCTGGGCATAAATGATCCTTCTTCTCCAATCTCTTATTGCTGGTTTTGCGTTTCACTGGCGGACGTAGTACCTGCCTCTGGACGGCGTGGCGGGCGTCTCCGGCCACGCGCCTGCCGCCGTTGTTCTTCAGCAGCCTTGAGCCGCGGCACGACCGTCTGCACATAGACAAATGAGACGGCGAAGATAACGGCGGCGATGAGCAGCGGCAGCGGGGTGGGTGAGACAGCGGCGGCGATTCCCAGAAGTGTAAAGATCACAACGGTGAGTAGCGGAATCGTCCAGCCGAACGGGATGCGGAATGAGCGCTCGCTATCGGGCTGGCGGCGGCGTAACTGGATGACGCAGAGGCCCGCGGCGGCGTAGATGAGCGCCTCGAGCACCGCGCCGATGAGAATCAGGATGTTGAACTCTCTGGTGATATCGATGATGATCGCGACCACTGCTGATGAACCTGCCAGAATCAGCACCGTCACCCACGGCACGGCGCGCGCGAGACTGAGGCGAGCGAAGATCGGCGGCAGTGTCGCCTCGCGGGCGGCGGCGTAGAGGAAGCGAGACGCGGTGGCAAAGCCGCCATTGAAGGTCATCACACCAGTAAACAGCGTTGCGATGAGCATCCAGATAACGCCAGCCTGGCCCAGTGTGGCGCGCCCCAGCAGCATCTGTGGCACGGGGCTGTCTTTGAGCGCGTCGATGCCGACGAGGTTGGTGGCGGCTGCGGTGAAGAGCGCGTAGGAGACAAAAAGCAGCCCCAGCGAGATGAACATGCCGCGTGGGATGAGGCGTGTATCGGTCATCTCCTCCGAGAGCGGCGTCACCCACTCGAAGGCGGAGAAGACGAAGACGCCGACCGCGACGGCGTTGAGCAGGTTGCCGGGGTTGCCAAGACCCGCCAGGGGCTGATGCAGCGTGAAGCCGTGGCGCGAGAGAGCGAGGATCGAGATAATTGCCAGCGAGACGAGCAGCGCGTAAGTGGTGATGTCCTGAAGCAATCCGGCGATGCGTATGCCGAACAGGTTCGCGCCCGCGGCCAGCCCCAGAATCAGCAGTATCCAGAGAATCGCGGGCGTCTGCGGGAGGACATAGCTGACGGCGCTGCCGACGACATAGCTATCGGCGGCGATGACGGCGACGATGGTGAGCACGTAGGCGAACGAGATGGTGAGTGAGGTCTTCTCATTGAAGGCGGCGCGCAGATACTGCCGGATGGCCGCCGCCGAAGGGTAGAGCGCGTTCAGCTCGGAGAAGCAGAAAGCTGCCAGTAGCGCTAGAGCGCCCGCGATCAGCAGCGCAATCCAGGCGGAGTCGCCCGCCATGTAGCTCGCAACCTGGATGCACGCCAGCAAACTGATGGCGGCATAGGCCAGGCCAGTGCTGGTCGAGACGATGGTGCGAAAGTGCAGGACGCGGCGAAGGGTAGGCGCGGAGGCCGATGCGCTCATAGGCGGTGAATCTCCCCGAACAGGCGTGATGAGGGCAGTATTGCCCCAATGCTAGCACGGCTGTCCAGCGAATGGAGTGGGAGTGATGGCAGCGCATGACATCATTTGACTGTTCGGAATCAGGCCACAGACTGATGCCTGCTGTACGCTCGCCTCGGACCACCGCCATATGCGAACCAGCCTACCCCGCCACATACTTCTCCAGCAGCAGCGCGTAACGTTCGCGGGCGCTTGCCGGGATAACCGCCGCGTCGGTGATGATGGCGTTCGCCAGGGCGCTGGAGCAGCCGCAGAGTGAGGCAGAGCGGTCAGCAGGCAGTTTCCCGGCTACATCACGGATGATACGCTGGGCGTTGGCGACGTTCTTTTGCAGGTTGGCGATCACCATCTCCACCGTTACCGTCTCCTCGCTCTCGCGCCAGACATCGTAATCGGTGATGCAGGCAATCGTCGCGTAGCATAGCTCCGCCTCACGCGCCAACTTCGCCTCAGGCAGCGCGGTCATGCCGATCAGGTCACAGCCAAGCTGACGATAGATGCGCGACTCCGCCTTGGTCGAGAAAAGCGGCCCCTCGATGCAGACGAGTGTGCCGCCGCGATGGCTGGTCACGTCGTCCATGCCCGACATCGTCTCCCAGAGCAGGCCGCTCAGGTGCGGGCAGAACGGGTCGGCGAACGATGCATGGACGACCACGCCGCCCGCGAAGAACGTGCCAGGACGTAGCCTGGTGCGGTCGAAGATCTGATCGGGAATCACCAGGTGCAGCGGCGCGTAGTCCTCCCGTAGACTGCCGACGGCGCTCACCGAGAGCACCCACTGGACGCCCAGCCGCTTGAGCGCCCAAATGTTGGCGCGCGACGGTACCTCAGTCGGATTCAGTCGGTGGCCGCGCCCATGGCGGGGCAGAAACGCCAGCGAGACATTGCCCAGGCGTCCCACGGTGATGGCATCGCTAGGAGCGCCAAAGGGCGTCTCGACACGCACATCCTGCACGTCGCTCAGCCCCTCCATCTGGTAGAGGCCGCTCCCGCCGATGACTCCAATCGACGCCTGTGGCAAATCAGCCATCCTGCCCTCCCTGTTCAACGCTCATCCTATCGACCGTTCCACCCGTACACGCCGGGGACGTCCTCATCCGTGGATGTGACGACGAAGCGAATCGGCACCGTCTGATCGCCGCCGTTCGTGCGAATCGCTACATGGCAGACGTACTGACCCTCCTTCAGCCCGGCGGTATCAATCACAATGTTCAGGCTGATGGTGTCGCCCGCGATCTTCTTCGGCGAGACACGTAGACATGCGGCGTTGGTCTCAACCTGACCACTCAGCGCGCCCTCCCCGCGATTGGCGACCTCCAACGGAAACGTTGCCGAGCCGCCAGCCGCGATGTACCCGGCGTCAAGCCGTAGCGGACGCACCGAAAGCCGAGGGGGTATGGCGTCTTTCTGTAGACTGCCGTTGCTGGTATTGCCGCTGGAACTCCCTTTCGCCCGGCTCGCCGGCGCGCCTGTAGGTTGGCGCGGACGCTTTGGCAGCGTGTCGGGTATTGGTGTTGGGATGGGATGCCGCCCGCTAGATGATCGGGCGCCCGAACGGTCAGCCCAGATAGTCGCCTCTAGCGCCTCACCCATCTTTTCCGCGGAGACGAAGCGATCAGCAGGCGCGAGATTCATCGCTTGCTGGATGATGCGCTCGACTGGCTCAGGTATAGTGGCCACGTGAGCACGCAGCGCCGTGAGCGGCTGGCCATTCATCCGTTGCGGCGCCGATTCAGGCACACGTCCGGTCATCAGATGGTAGAGCGTTGCACCGAGGGCGTACAGGTCGGAACGCGGCTCGGAACGCCCAGCATATTGCTCTGGCGGCGCGTAGCCATCAGTTCCAAGTTGCGTCGTATCGCGCGAGCGGGCTGAGTAGAACCAGCGCGCGATGCCGAAGTCGATCAGTTTTATCTGACCATCGGGGGTAATCATCACATTGGGCGGTTTGAGGTCGCGATAGACGATGGGCGGCTGCTGCTGATGCAGGTAGGCCAGCACACCACAAAGCGTCAAGCCCCATTCGACGGCGCGCCTCCATTCGATGGGGTGTTGCAGCGCCATCATCTCATCTTCGAGGGTGTATCCGGGCACGTATTCCATCACGAGGTAGTGGTGGCCATCCTCGACAAAGATGTCGCGGACACGCGCCAGCGCGGGGTGGTTGAGCGCCGCGAGCATGCGCTCCTCGCGCATAAAGCCGTTGATAGCGGTATCGCGCTCTTCGGTGGTCTGTTGCGTCTCGCGCATCTCTTTGAGGGCGACTAATATGCCGTCGTCCAGGGTATCGCGTGCGAGATAGACGGCGCTGTGGCCGCCCTGAGCGAGCTTGTGATCGATGAAATAGCGCTGGCGTAACAGCGCGCCGGGAGGGATCTGGCCGGGTCTGTGAAGGGCTGTCTGGTGTCCCTGTATGCTGACTCCACAGCCTGGACAAAAGAGCGCATCTGGTGGGAGGCGATGGCCACACCGTGCGCAGGAAACGTCTGACTCCATGCCAGCTCCTGCCGGGTCGGAGAACGCCGGATTGGCCGGTGTTCTCAGCTTGGCGAACGTAGGTGGCGTGCGGTCGCCTGATTCCGCCGGGAGCATTGTAGCATACTGTGGGCGTCTATTGGTAGCGATTGCTGACTGTCTGCGCGAGACCCGCATTCAAGCAGGGTGCATGCCAATATCGGCTGCCTTGTTTCGCTTGCTGTTGATCCGGCACATGTGCTACACTTGATCAGATTGTAGGTGAGTCTGGGGAAAGCAGCCTGTCCATACGATTGATCCGCTAAGGCGCGCGCTCATGTGAGTGGCGAAGCCCTGGATTATTCTAGGGTAGCGGTGGGCAGAGCTTAGTACTGGAGGTTTTGCGTTTTTGGCTATCAACAGGGACTTTCGGGGAGACAACCGCGCACGGGAGACACGTGTCAATGAGCGAATTCGTGCGCGCGAGGTGCGGCTGATTGACGAAGACGGCCAGATGATCGGCGTCATGACATCTGGGCAGGCGCTATCCATGGCGCGCGAGCGCGGGCTGGATCTGGTTGAGGTGTCACCGATGGCGGCGCCGCCAGTCTGTAAGCTGCTGGACTACGGGCGGTTCAAGTACGAGCAGTCCAAGAAAGAGAATGAGGCCCGCAAACACCAGAAGGTCTCAGAACTGAAGGAAATTCGTCTGAGTCCGCGAACAGACGACCACGACCTTTCCGTCAAAGTGCGCAAGATCGAAGAGTTTCTCAGCGAGGGCGACAAGGTCAAGGTTGGTGTTCGGTTCCGCGGGCGCGAGTTGGCGCATCCTGAGCTTGGCCGTCAACTACTGGATAAAATTGTCGCTGCCCTGAAGAGTATCGCCGTGGTCGAACGCCCGCCGCTCATGGAGGGCAAGATTATGTCGTTGATTGTGACTCGCGCGCCCGGATGGGAGCCGCCGAAGAAAGTCGCTCCGATCCCGCGATCCCGCAAGAATAGTCACGGCCCCGCGACACAAGCCAGCGCTGCGGACGATGCATCCGCTGAAACCGAACAGTCATCGCAGCCCGCGCCGGTTCCTGTAGAAGATCAGGAAGACCAGGCCGAACTCTAATAACCCGGCGCCCTGTGACACTAGTCGCCGTATCTATGACATCCCGGCAAAAACGGCCATGCAACACGACGTTGTATGGCCGTCGTCGTTCCCTCAGCCCGCGTGTTTGAAGCCCGCCGCCAGCATAGTGAGCGGCTCCGCCCGCCGCAGTACCGTTGCCCCTTCCACCTGAGCAAGGAGCAGTGTCGAGTCACCCGCGAGCATCTCGCCCCGCACCCGACACTCGACATATGCTAGCCCCTCGGAAAGCACCGGGCATCCCGTCTCGCCCGCGCTAAACGTGAGGCCTTCTAACTTCTCTGGATGTTTATCGAAGGACTTTCCCAGTAGCCCGGCGAGGTCGCGCTGATCGGAAGCATAGATGTTGACGGCGAAGAGGCCGGTGCGGCGGATGATCGGCAGCGAGACAGAGTCATTCTCAATCGAGAGAACTACCAGCGGAGGATCGAACGATACTTGCGAAACCCAGTTCGCGGTAAAAGCGTTGTGTTGCTGCTCATCGCCCGTGGTGATGGCATACAGACCATAGGTGAAGAGGCGCAGCGCCTCTTTTTTCGCGGCTTCGTCCATTAAATTCCTCACCTCTTCGCGCCAAACGATGTCTTGGCGATCATGTATCCCGATCCACGCACAGGGCGCTGCGGCGCAGCAGACGACCTGTTGCGCACAAGTTCGTGCGGAGCGCTCCCTTGACCATGTTGGTCATGACGTGGCATACTATATCCTAGCAGGTTAGTCAGGATTAGCAAAGTATGTGGCTCTCGCGTTGCGTAAATCTGGCGTCGGCGTGTTCGGATCGCATTCGATTCACTGGTGGATGCCTGGTGGATGCTGTGGGTATTCCCAACAGTTCAGACACTCCAGTGCCTGCGGTCAAGTGGAGGCAGAATAGTGGCAACTGATACAGCAGTCGGCAACGACCTCGAACAATATAAGTGGGGCTTTAGCAAGCCTGAGAACTATGTCTTCAAGTCTCGCAAGGGTCTGTCGCACGAGATTGTCGAGGAGATTAGCCAGCTCAAGGGCGAGCCGCAATGGATGCGCGACTTCCGTCATAAGAGCCTCGATCTTTTCCTGAAGCGCCCAATGCCCACCTGGGGTGGCGACCTCAGCAACATTGACCTTGACGACATCTACTACTACATCAAGCCGACGGAGCAGGCCGGGGCAACCTGGGAAGACCTGCCCGAGGAAATCAAGGACACCTTTGAGAAACTGGGCATTCCCGAGGCGGAGCGCAAGTATCTCGCTGGTGTAGGCGCGCAGTATGAATCTGAGGTGATCTACCACAAGGTACGCGAGGATCTGGAGCGCCAGGGTGTCATCTTCGTCGATCCAAATACCGCCTTGCGCGAGCACGAAGACCTCTTCCGCAAGTATTTCGCGACGATCATCCCGCCGAACGATAACAAGTTCTCTGCCCTCAACAGCGCGGTCTGGAGCGGCGGCAGCTTCATCTACGTGCCGAAGGGCGTGCGCATCGAGATTCCGCTTCAGGCGTATTTCCGCATCAACGCCCAGAATATGGGACAGTTCGAGCGGACACTCATCATCGCCGACGAAGACAGTTACGTACATTATGTCGAAGGCTGCACGGCGCCAACCTACAGCTCAGATAGCCTGCACAGCGCCGTCGTGGAGATCATCGTCCACAAGAATGCGCGGGTACGCTACACCACCATTCAGAACTGGTCGAAGAACGTCTATAATCTCGTCACCAAGCGCGCCGTGGCCTATGAAGGCGCGACAATGGAATGGGTGGATGGCAATCTCGGGTCAAAATTGACCATGAAGTATCCCGCCGTCTGGCTGATGGGTGAGCATGCACGTGGCGAGGTGTTGTCGGTCGCTTTTTCGAGCGATGGCCAGCACCAGGATGCGGGCGGCAAGGTCGTGCATGTCGCGCCGAATACCTCCTCGCAAATCGTCTCCAAGTCGATCTCGAAGGGCAGCGGACGCTCCACGTATCGCGGCTTGCTGAAGGTGAATAAGGGCGCCACGAATGTGAAATCCAACGTGCGCTGCGATGCGCTGCTGCTGGATGAGGCGAGCCGAACCGACACCTATCCTTACATCGAAATCGAGGAAGAGGATGTCGAGATTGGCCACGAGGCAACCGTCTCCAAAGTGGGCGAGGAGCAACTCTTCTACCTGATGAGTCGTGGCCTCTCTGAGAGCGAAGCCTATACCATGATCGTGAGTGGCTTCATCGAGCCAATTGCCAAAGAGTTACCGTTGGAATATGCCGTTGAACTCAATCGGCTGATTCAGCTCGAAATGTCTGGCTCGGTTGGATAAACCGCGCCTTCAAATTGTGCTGGCGGGTGATATACCTGCTGCCAGCACGGCTGGCATTCGGTAGCCTCCGTCGGGAGAGACGTACGACCAAACGAGTGAGACACGTTCGTAGGGTTCGGGATGGTTTCGGGCGGGGCGGCGCTGGCTGCTCCGCCTTTATTTTCCGCGTGCGATTGTGTGTGCAAAGGGGATATTGTCATGACTGCTCCTGTGGCCAGACGCGGCTTCAGCGAAGAGGCGATACACGCGCTGAATGAGCGGCAGGGCGAACCGGCATGGATGCGGGAACGCCGGTTGGAAGCCTGGAAGATCTACGAGAGCCTGCCAATGCCAACTCGCCAGGACGAGGAGTGGCGGCGGACTGACCTGCGCGCGCTGAAGCTCGGTGACATCGCGCCGTTTGCCGAAGTGTCGGGAGCTACGACGAGCCTTCTGCCATCGTCTGAGCGCGATGAAGTGTTTGCGGGCGTACTTGGACTTCGTGATGGCGAGCAGGTCGAGCATCTGCTCCGTGACGACCTGAGTGGCAAAGGGGTCATCTTCACCGATCTGCGGACGGCTATCCGCGAGCACGGCGAGCTGGTGCGCAAGCACTTCATGACGCGCTGTGTGCCGCCGAGCGATAGCAAGTTCGCTGCGCTACATGGCGCATTCTGGCAGAACGGCGTCTTCCTCTACGTGCCCAGGGGGGTCGTCATCACCGAGCCGTTCCGCGTCATCATTTCCGCCGCACTACATCGCACTGCCAGCCTCACACATACGCTGGTGGTGCTGGATGAGGGGGCCCAGGCGACGCTCGTCGAAGATGCTGTCTCGGATGAGACGCCCGAGCAGGGGTTGAGCAGCCGGGTTGTCGAACTGATTCTCGAACGCGCGGCCGTTCTGCACTACGTCGGCACGCAGCGTTTGGGACGGGCGGTCTACGATTTTCATACCGAGCGGGTGCTGCTTGGGCGCGACACCACCGCAACGTTGCAGACCATCGAACTGGGCAGCCGCCTATCCAAGGGACGCGTCGAGGCGATTCTGGGGGGCGCAGGCGCTAGCGTCAAGCTGCTCGGGCTGTATATCGCCGACGGCAAGCAGCATATGGATCGCTATACCCTGCAAGATCATCGCGCCGCCAGTGGAACCAGTGATTTGCTGTATAAAGGGGTCGTCACCGATGAGGCGCGCTCGGTGTTCTCGGGGCTTATTCGCGTGACGCCTGAGGGCAAAGGGACAGCGGCCTATCAGCAGAATCGCAATCTTCTGCTCAGCCGTGCGGCGCGGGCCGACTCGATCCCAAATCTGGAGATCGGCGCAAATGATATTCTCGGCTGCACTCACGGCGCGACAGTCGGCAAGGTGGACGAGGAGCAGCTCTTTTATCTGATGTGTCGTGGCCTCAGTCGAGTAGAGGCGACGCGGCTGATCGTCGAGGGTTTTGTGGATCCACTGGTAGCTATGGTACCCGTGACGGGGCTGCGTGATACATTGCGTCGCGAGATTGCGGCGCGTGTTGGCGAGGCCGAGACGGCGCGCGCGTCCTAGCGGTCATCTCATGCGGCGCCCGTTATGTGAACGATCATTGTGTTAAGTCAGGAGAGGAATGCCATGGCAATCGTCGAGGTTGGTCCGGAGAGCGATATTCAGCCGGGTCAGTCGGCGTGCGTCGTAGTTGGCGATATACCCATCGCGATCTTCAATGTGCATGGCGAGTATTACGCCATTGGCGATACCTGCACTCATGAGGAATTTTCGCTCTCGGAGGGCGAGGTCTTCGATGATGCGACCGTTGAATGTGCGCTCCATGGCGCGCGATTCGATCTGCGCACTGGCGAGGCGCTCTCCCTGCCGGCCACTGGGTCGGCGGGAAGCTACGAGGTCTGGGTGGAAGACGGCGTCATCAAGTTGGACGTGCCGTAGAGGCATGCAAAGCGAGATGCCATCTCGTATAAGAACAAGCAGGCGCATCTGGAGCGTTCCAGGCGCGCCTGCTGTGTATCACCCACCGCATGCTGGTTCTGCGCTATGCGGGTACAAAGACCGTCTCAGCCTGGAGATTCTCGGCTCCAACCGTTGCGCTGGCTGTCACAAAGATCGGCGTTCCCCTGCTTCCGCCGAAATTCACGGTGAAGGTAGCCAACCCATAGCCGTCGGTATTGGTTGGCCCCAACTGGACGACCGAGCCGCCAGGCATCTGCACCGAAAGTGTCACCGGAACCTGCGGGATTGGCGCGACATCCTCGGACAAACGCACAAAGACCTTGACCGATCCCCCACCAGGCGCATTATTCGACATCCACGCGCCGATCTGATATTTGGGCGCTTCCGGCGTCGGCGCGATACTCTCTGATCCAGGTTGAACCACTACTCCGTTGCTATAGCTGCTGACGGTCGGAACAGGGGCGGGGATAGTCAGATGATCCGTTGCACGATGCAGATATGATGCTGCCACGGCCGCACCAGACGCAGCCACTGCCAGCATCAACGCGAGTGCGAGCAGTGCCAGCGCGGTCTTGCGAAACTGCTTCCACCTATCGTGGTTACGCTCATGTAGCGCGAACGCGTCGTCTCGTGTGAATCCCTGGCCCGAGATGCTATCTGGTATGTTGAGATCCGGATCGACGTCATACGCGAAGTCCGACTCATCGTCTTCCAGATGACTTTCTTCGTCATCTGGCCAGCGGTAATCAGGCTCAACGAAGTCGCGCTCTTCGCTACGCAGAAATGGTTGTGTGATAGGCTGCGCGCTCAACACAGGTACAATGACTGGCTGGTCATCTGGTTGTGCAAATAGCGCATCTGTACCTTGCGGCTCAACTTCTGATGGATACATGATCGTTCGCATGTGATACGCGTCTGACGAAGCAGTAGCGCTTGCGGCGAACAGGGCTGACTGGTAGGCGAAGGTCGTCTCGGCCAGATGCTCTGCACGTCGGGTAGTTGATGCCGCATCGGAAGGCGGTGTGCTCTGGCGTCTCTCTGTATGTGGAATGTGCTCATCGCGTCGTGGATTCTCGCTCTCCATGCTTCCTCCAGAGCAAATATCCGGCAGCGGCGCATGACGACTGCTCGCTATCGTGGCGAATGGGCGCAAAAATGAGCATTAGTCAGAGGTGTCGCCGGGTATCATGCAATGAAATCTATCAGAGAATTACCAGCCAGGCAATACCCGCCTGCCACTCCGAATGCTCATGAACTATGACGAGTGACTACTCATCACGGATACGACGGAGCCATTGTTCGGCGCCTTCGATTGCCTGTTCTCCAGTTGGCAACTCACCTTCCCTTGGGATTTTATGAATCCCTGAGGCATCAAATGGTATCACTGGTTCGTCGGGCTGCTCAAGCGGGGCGCCTCGCGCTTCGAGATCGTGGACGTATGCCGACGCTGTGGGATCCTCCGCGACAAGCGATGAGACCCGTTGGGTAAATCGCTGTGCCGCGCGCGACAATTCCTTGAGTTGAAGCTGGAATCCTTGCAAAAGATCAAGCTTGCGAAGAAGCGCCTCGGAGACGGGAAGATTCGGAGTGGCCGAGACATAGTGCGGCGCGGTTCCCCAGAGGCTGATCGTAGGTATCGCCTGAGTTCGCGCCATATCCTGCAGTACAGCGACTATCCCTGATGGACCAGAATATCTGGTACGCTCAATGCCACATTGCTCCATACGTTTGAGATAGTCTTCGGTGGTGGCGGCGCCAGCAATCTGCACTGGCGCGGTATGCGGCACCTCCGCAACTAGCGCGCCAAGGATGACAATATCCTCGACGTGGCACAGGCGGGCGACATCGAGCACCTCACGCGCGAACGTGCGCCAGCGCAGGTGTGGCTCATCGCCGAGCAGGAGAATTACATCCCCAGCGGATTGATTGGTCTCATTCGTCTCAGACGAATCTGCCTCGGTCTGAACCTTCGTCTGTGCGATATAAAAGCGGTTTGCGGGCCACGAGACGCGACGTAGCATCCCACGATTGACGCGAATGGTTGGGCGTGTCTCGGTGAAATCGAAGAACTCCTCGCCATCGATTTCGGCAAACGAATTGGCGTCCCATTGGTTGACAAGGAACTTAATTGCCCAGGTGGCTGCGTTAGCCGCGTCATTCCACCCATTGAAGGCAGCGATGAGTGTCGCGCGTTCGGTGGCTGGAAGTTCCGAGACTCGCACATGCTCCATCGTCATCGCCTCCTGTGTTCATTTGGAGCGCGCGTTCCCCCGGTAAGACAACCATTGGAAGAACAAGCCCTGGCTCCTTTAGGTGCGTTTGGGCGCGTTTGGGGACAGTATACCACCCCGTCGCCACATCAACGCCTTCTCCGCGATTCGTAACCCTCGGATGAGGTCGGCCCTGTTACTGACAGGTGATTTCCGCGATTTCTCGGTGTTACTTCTGATTTGACTCTCTGATAACCAGGGCTGGTGTCGTTGTGTTTGCCATTGGATATGACCATTGGATTGACCATGTGATCTGGCACTGGCGCTGCCATTCGTCTTGCCGTTTGCCTGGCCGTCACGCTTACCCCGGTTATTGCCTGAGTTATTGCCTGAGTTATTGCCAGTCGTATGCCCAGAACTATGCCCGTTGGTACGTCGCGCGTGTGGCCGCTCAACCAAAAGTCCCGCTGTCTCGGCATCTTCGATGGTATAGCGGTAGCCCTGCTCCGTCAGGAAAAGCTGGCGGTTGGCGGAGAACTCCTGATCGCGGGTATCGCGGGTGACGATGGTATAGAAGTGCGCCGGGCGACCATCCACTTTGGGACGCAGCAACCGTCCCAACCGCTGCGCCTCCTCCTGACGTGAGCCAAACGTTCCCGATACCTGAATCGCGACGTTAGCGTCTGGCAGGTCAATGGCGAAGTTGGCGACCTTGCTCACGACCAGCCGCTTGAGCGCACCGTGGCGGAACTGGTCGTACAGCTTCTCGCGCTGGGTATTTGTGGTTCGCCCGGTGAGCAGCGGCGCATCAAGCATTTCCGCCAGGTATTTGAGCTGATCGAGATATTGTCCGATCACCAGCACCTGGTCTTCCGCATGGCGTCGAATCAGTTCATCGACGACACGCATCTTGACCGGATTCTCGGCTGCCATGCGATATTTTTCGCGCTCCTCCGAGACTGCGTAGATCAGACGTTCCTCAGGCTCAAGCGCGACGCGAATCTCATAACATTCAGCCGTCGCGATCCATCCCTGACGCTCGAGTTCGCGCCAGGGCACATCGAAGCGCTTTGGGCCAATCAAGCCAAAGACATCCGCCTCGCGCTCATCCTCGCGTACCAGTGTCGCTGTGAGTCCCAGACGGCGGCGCGCCTGAATTTCAGCGGTAATGCGGAAGATCGGCGCGGGTAAAAGATGCACCTCATCGTAGATAATGAGGCCCCAGTCATGCTCAGTCATCAAACCAAAATGGGGGAAGTCGCCGTCTTCACTTGGACGGTAGGTCAGCATCTGATAGGTTGTGACCGTCACTGGCCGAATGTCTTTGCGCTCACCAGTGTATTCGCCAACCTGATCGGCGGTCAGGGTCGTTTTGTCGAGCAGTTCGGTTATCCACTGGCGCACCGCAACGGTGCTGGGTGTGAGGATAAGTGTTGACCGCTGCACCGCCGCCATGGCCCCGATGCCGACAACCGTTTTGCCCGCCCCACAGGGCAAGACCACCACGCCGCTGCCTCCACTCACGCCGCCGCCCGCATGGAAAGCCGCGACAGCGTCCTCCTGATAGGGACGAAGTTGAAATGGCTCGCCAGAGCGGGCTGTCTCACGCCTGGCAAACGCCAGACCCTCACCATCGGTATACCCCGCCAGATCCTCCGCGGGGAAGCCAATGGCCACCAGCGCCTGCTTGATGTGGCCGCGCCGCGCCGGGTCTACGATGAGCCGGTTTGCGTCGTACTGTTCCACAAGGAAAGGTTGCATCCGTTTTTGGCGCGACACCTCGGTAATGAGCGCGACATCCTCGGAAATGAGCGCCAGATACTGCCCATCACGTATGAGTTTCAATCGTCCATACCGCCCGATGTAATCACGAATGTCGGTTACGATGTTCGGCGGCAGGTCGTATTTCGTGAATTGATCGAGTAAGGCCAGCACACGCACGGCATCTAGCCCAGATGCGGCGGCATTCCAGAGCGAGAGCGGCGTGAGCCGATACGTGTGGATGTGTTCTGGAGATTTCTCCAGTTCCGCAAATTGCGCCAGTGCGTCGCGGGCCTCGGCATAGAGAGGATGGTCCACCTCCAGCAAAATTGTGCGGTCGCTCTGCACGATCATTGGATTCGTCGTCTGTATCGGCACGGTGGTTTTCGCCCCACTGCTAGTTACTAGAAGTCATTGGTTCGATGTTAGACGCCGGGTGTCTCTGCCCAGCGGTGAATGTACTGAACGACAACGCTCGTTGCGACGGCTTCGTATCCGCGCATCAGATGGCGCGCGCCTGATATGACCCGCAGGTTGCGAGCGCCCGGCAACTCAGCGATCCAGGGTTCGAGCTTATGACGAGGCGACACTTCGTCGTACTCACCAGTGAGAAACAATCGGGGACGGTCATAACGCCCCAGTTCAGGAGTCAGTCGGAAGACTGGCGGGCTAATGGCTACTACGGTCTTGACTCGGGGGTCATGGGCCGCATAAGCAAGCGCAACATATGCGCCGAACGCATGGCCAATCAGGCAAAGTTTCTCTGGATTGGCGTCGGTCTGTGATCGTGTGGCTTCAATCGCTCCCGCGACATCGAGCGGCTCCAGCCGACCATCTGTCTGCTCTCCTTCGCTGCCTCCAACGCCGCGAAAGTTGAAGCGTAACACGATCACCCCTGTTGTCGCAAGCGCGACAGCAAGCTGGCTCAGCAGCGAGTCATCCATCGAACTGCTCGCCGGTTGTGGGTGACACAACACGGCAACCGCATAGCCACTCTCAGGTGGCTGCGTAGCCGGTTGCGCCAGGTTGCCTTCGAGCATCACCGTGGGTCGCCCCGCAGCGGGGAACCGGATCTGACGCTCGATGAAGTCTGCCATTGATCCTTCTATCCTCCATCCGCGTCGCATGAGACGTGCACAACGCTCACGAGCGCGCACGCTCGCACGTCGTGAATCGCATATCGAGAGGCGTATCCTGGTTACTATATCCTGTGTAGGCAGCAGGCGTCAATCAGAGGCTCAGCGTGTTATGGGAACTAAGGGTGAGTACCTTGCTCACCATCTGCCATGCGCGCGAAGCGATTTCTACAGGCCCATCATGGGCTAAACGTAGGGGATCCAGGCGGGGTCGTTGTCGCGCATAGGCTCATTCTCGGACTCGTTGTCAGTCCCTTCGGGATGGCGGAGACGGGTCAGGCGCTCGACCTCGTTGCGGCGGTAGAGGCGCATACGTTTGATTCCCTGACGATAGCTGCGCAGCATGCCCCGGCTTACATAGGCATAGAGCGTCGCCGGTTTGACACCCAACAGTGCGCATGTCTCCTGCGCCGTCAGAAATTCTTCGCCATCCATCACAATCATGTCGGCCTCCTGCTGAGGAAGAAGCTGAGCCTTCCCCTTCGCGCCGCGCGTGTTGCTTTGTCTGGAGGCCAGTATACGGTGGATATTAGCCGCTGGTCAATAGAGACCAGGCGAGCGCTACCGCTTAGGCGGTATTATGTGTATGCCCGATCCGCGGCATACCAGCAGCTATATGAACGGGTTCAGTGATGGGAATGCACGATCCAGAGCAAGGCGATGACCTCCAGATAGAGGTTAGCTCACTTCAGCCGTCATCGGCGACCTCTGAGCCGTCGGCTGAATCGACCGCGGCTAAACCGCTTTTCGCGTCGACACGCTCGCGTCTGGCGCAGCGGCGACGTGGGATCATCGTCACAGGCGTGCTGGTGGTGACGCTGGTGGCGCTGACGCTGACAATTGCGCCGACACGCGAAGCGCTGCTTGGCGCGGTGCTCGGCCCGACGCCGACCGCGACCATGCCTGTGCCTGCTGGTGAGGACAACCTCTATGTCTCGATCAGCCCCCATTGGGGAGCCGTAACGCTGGATGGCAAGCCGCTGACGAATCTCCCCATAGAGGGTATTGACCAGCCCTTTCATCTGGCGCGTGGCGTTCACAGGATACGCTGGCGATTCCCGCCGATCATTGATATCTCTTGTCGACTGACTGCGCCAACCGCATCAGGAGACACCTGTCCGCTACGGGTGGGGATCTTGCCCGGCAAAAAGGGGATCGCCAGTGTTGTGACTCTACAATTATCTCTGGCTAACCTAGCGCCAGCCTATCGCGTGCCGCTGCTATCCGCGATCAACGCCGCGCTGAATGCCCACCAGTCGAGCGAGACAGTGCGAACGGGCGAAAGCTATGTTGATCTCGCTCAATCAGGCACTCCCACTGTGGCAGCTCAGCCATTACGGGCAACGTTGAGCTTTGTCTCGGATGCTGAGAATCCGCGGGCGCAATGCGTGGCGATCGATTCTGGACCGGGAGCGAACTGCATGATGAATGGTGACTGCCGCGAAATCTGTACCGCACCCTGGCAACCCCCGCCCACTTCTGCTGATAGCTCCTGGCAGGCGTACGTCGTTGCTCATCCCGAGTGGAGCTATGCGACGCTCGATGGTCGCGCCGTCGCGGACGACCAGCCGGATCTCGGCGGCCAGCTTCAGTTTCTAGGCTCGGATGAGCATCCTATGCCGATCACGATTGGCTGGGATAGCTCGCAGTGGCAAGCACGCGCGGATTTCGATTCCCCGGTTGCGGGTTCCCCTTTCGGCGATCCGGCGTGTATGACCGCGCAGGACGAGGTGGGGTATCAAGGGATACTCCCGCCTGAGCTACCTGGTCAGAGTAGTGGGGGCGCCGGAGTGATGTGGTTATACGTTCCTGGTGCGCCGCGTGCTATCGGCTGCCTGGCTGCCGCGTTGCCTGAAAGTGCGCAGGGAGCGCCAGATACGAGTGCGCAGGGTATGGCTGTGGCAGGCCTCATTCTCCATCGGTTCGGTGTGCCGGTCGCGGTGAACGCGGCAGCACACCAATACTGGCCCGAGCTGCCCATGGCCGACGCCTACGAACAAGCGATTGCCCAGCATCTGGCCCAGAAAATACGCGGTGTAGCAGGGGCGGGATCGTAATGGGCGAGGCAATGAATTGGTCAGCACTGCTGGACGCGCTGGCGGATGTGTTAGTCGAGACAGGTGGCTGGGGGTGGCTGGTGGGCGGCTGCCTGCGCGATGCGCTGCTGGGCATACCCGTCCACGATGTGGATGTCGCGATGACTGGGGAGCCATTGCTAGTGGCCGAACGGCTGGCGCGGCAGTTGCGGCTTGCGGTGGCACGGCTGGGCCACGGTACCATCAGACTTGTCTCGCGCCACAATCCCGAAATGTATCTCGATCTGACCCAGCTTCAAGGTGGCGACATCCTGGCTGATCTCGCTCGGCGCGACTTTACGGTCAACGCGATGGCATTGCCACTCATGGCGCGCGCAGACTGGCTTGCGCTTATGCATGGCCACAAAAAAGGCATGCCCGACCTGATCGATCCCTCTGACGGCCTCCGTCACTTGAGCGTGAGGCGACTGGTCGCAGTTGGGTCGGAAACATATCGCGATGACCCTGGACGTATCGTGCGGGCGGCACGGTTGCGGGCGCATCTCGGGCTGCTCCCAGATGCTGAGACCGCGCGTTTGGCCCAAGAAGCGGTTCCTCAGCTGCTTACGCTCTCGCCAGATCGGCTGCGCGAAGAGATGGCGCTGTTGCTGGCGCTCCCTCAGGCAACGGATGGGGTAGCGCTGCTGGACGAGTTGGGCGCGCTTCCCGTGCTCTATCCAGGACTCAGTGGCGGTGCTGCCATTCATGCGCTGGCAACCCTGCGACAGCTTGATCGGTTGATGGGTATACGTGGCGATGGAGAGAGTTTTCCGGCGCTCACGGCGTGGGGTGAGAGCGATGCTCGCAGAGTATCGCTGCGTGTTTCTGCCCTGATCCACGCGCGCGCCGGACATGACGACAGCTCACCTGCACCGACACTCTGGCGACAGGCGAAGGCTGTGCTGGAAGCCGAAAGTGGTCGCGAGCGACTCCTTGCCGCGCGCGTGTTGTTTTGGGAAGGAGGCAAGAGTGACGATATGACAGTCGATGCGCTGTTGGTGGCGACGGCATGTACGCTCACCCGCGACGACCAGCGGTTGGGCATGGAGCTGGCAGTACGTGCAAATGCGTTGGTGGCGATGTATATCCATCAGCGCGAACAACTTATTCCATCGCCGTTGCTCAGCGGTAAAGACCTGATGCTGGCGCTAGGAATCCCCGGCAGCCCGACGCTCGGACGGCTGCTGCGTGCGGTGCGGCTGGCGCAACTGGCGGACGAGGTGAGCGACCGCGAGGGTGCGCTGGCGCTGGCCCGTCGCCTGCTGGAGACCAATTTCGCCGATCTCATGTCAGAATAGTTGGTACTTGTCGTATAAGCTGGAGTCATACCCCGCGTCGTGTTTTGTACCATATTGTGTACTCGCTGACGACCTGGAATCCCAGCCGCAGATAAATCGGTTGGCCGAAGTCGGATGCCTCCAGTACCGCCGGTAGATCTGGCGCCGCAGCCAGCGCCGCAATGGTCAACGCGCCGCCGTACCCCTTGCCGCGCCTGTCTGGCAGCGTCGCAACGGCGTAGATACCCACTTCGCGCTCGCCGATGCAGGCCATCGCGCACGACACCGGCTGGTCGTCCTCATAGCCGACGAAGAAACGCAATGGCCCTCCAAAGGCTCGCTCATCGGTGATGCGGTCGACGTGATACGTCAGCTCGGGAATGGGATAGCCGTGGATCATCACGTAATCGACGTCTCGCAGATCCGACTCGGTGACGGCCTCCACGATGCGAAACCCGGTTGGAGCAGCGGCAGGAACAGTGGAGGGCAGGCGTACCATAAGCGGTGTCTGGCCCGCCGCACGCATGCCATACGGCGCCAGGTCAGGCGTGGGCCACGCGCTCCAGAGCATCCACGGCCCACCGATATCCTCGGCGTAGAACTGGTCGAGGCGCGTTATCACGTCAGCGGCCTCCTGCTCCGCCAGAGGCCGTAGCATCGTCGCGCTATTGGGATACGCGGCTAGCAACTTCGTATCCGCCGCCCAGACGCCATCCCAACGTACCCAGGGTTTGCCCACCGAGCGAGGAATATACTCGAATTGCAGGGCGAGATTACTGGCGCTGATCGTTCGCCAGGTGTCTATCTCACTCAATTGAGGGACAGGATGCTTATTGGAGGTCATAGGTGATTCTCCTCCGTCAGCGTGGCATAGGCGCGGACTGGGAACGTGCCCATCCCCTTAACCTTCACCGGTACCGCCGTGAAGCGAAATCCCTCGGTCGGTAGCTGCTCCAACCCACGGAGATGCTCCACGATGGGGATTCCCGCGCCAAGCAGAATCGAATGCGCGGGGCGGCGGAGATCGGCGGTATCGTCGATATTGTACGAGTCAATGCCGACAAGCACGGCTCCCGCATCTCGGAGATAACTGGCCGCGTCTTCTGTCAGGAATGGATGCCCCTCGAAATACTTATCGGTGCGCCAGTGGTGATCCCATCCAGTATGCGCCAACACTGCTCTTCCACGCACATCCACCGCGCCAAACGCCGTGCGGCTGATTGCGCGCTCGGCGCTGCCGGTGAGCCGAACGAGCACAGCATCGAGGTCGGCGAGGCTTGCCAGGTCAAGCTCGGAAAGATCGTGGCCTTCGGCATAGCGATGGAAAGGGCTATCGAGGTAGGTGCCTGTATTGGCGACCAGTTCGATCTTGCCGATCTGGAACTCTGTTCCCTCGGCATAGTTGGCGCGCGACTGCGCGCGACTGAGGTAGTCGCAGATGATGGGCGCTGGCAGCCCTTTGTACGTAATCATCCCGTCCTCGACGGTGTGGCTCAGGTCGATGTGATGTTGGGAGGTCAGCGTTGCCCCCGTGGTTGTAGCCGTTCCGCGTTTATGTGGCTCGACAATGATCCGCTTGTTGTTGATACGGATGTTCCGCACCATGAGCAGGCGCAGATCGCGTATCAGGTAATTGGCGAGTTCATCATCGGCGATATCGTCGCCGGGAATGTCCAGACGGAAGCCCTCGCCTTGCAGTCCGCCGCCATTGGAGAACGTCACCGCGAAGTCAAACTCGACGCGCCTCTCGCCATGCTGGTCGTTAGCCATGTATCCCCTCTATCTCTGGTGTGCGGCATCGTATTTCGAGACAACTCGTTGCCAATACCAGTATTGACAGGCAATGGCGGATGAATGTTACACTTCACGCGCGGAAACACCATCGACTCTCGCAAGGTGACGATTCACCCGTGATGTGATGGAAGGCTAGACAATGGCAGATGAGTCTCCAGCCGTAGCGGAGCGCGTGACAACTGAGGAAGAACTGCGCGCGGTCACTATTGGCGCGCTCCAGCCGCACAATACCACAGTGTTGATTGCCGACTACGATCCCGAATGGCCACACCAGTTTGCCGTGGAAGCGGCAAAGATACGGGCGGCGCTGGGCGACTGGGCGCTCCTGATCGAGCATGTTGGCTCGACCTCAGTGCCTGGACTCGCGGCAAAGCCTATTCTCGATGTGCTGCTGGTCGTTGCCGATTCCGCCGATGAGCCGTCGTACATCCCTGATCTGGAGCGGGTTGGATATATGCTGCGTATTCGCGAGCCGGAGTGGTTCGAACACCGCGTCTTAAAGGGTGTTGAGCCTTCTGTCAATCTGCATGTATTTTCACCAGGCTGCCAGGAAACCGAACGCATGGTGCTGATGCGCGACTGGCTCCGCGCTCACGACGACGACCGCGCTTTGTACGAGAAGACCAAGCGCGAACTGGCGCAACGCACCTGGAAATATGTGCAGAACTATGCCGATGCCAAGACATCGGTTGTCGAGGCTATTCTGGCACGGGCACGCTCCAGCGGCACGTCTGCTCAGCCGTGACGCCTGACCCGCGCTGAAGGTCAGGAGACGGGCGGCGTTTCCAGTGGGCTGGCGCTGGCGTGTGATGTCGCGCGGTTGGGGGAGCGCCGGAGGCGAAGGCGCATCCTTCCCATGAAAGTTTGCTGGAAGCGGTGGTCTCGTGCCTGGCCTATGACATCGCGCAATTGGTCGAGGTGGCTGGCATCGTGTTTGAGACCGCCCAGGAACCGCGTCACTGGCCCCAGTTCCCTCACTCCTGGACGTGGAGCGTATGTGTTCGACAGGTGTGGCGCATCAGGCCACGTGTTGAGGCTGGCCAGCCGCATGCGGCGGCTTTCTTCCAGCCGCGCCCGACACTGGGCAATCGTCGTCATGGTGGTCCACGGAACCTCGCTACGGGAGCGACCGTGATACGTCACGCCGCGGGCCAGTTCTGCCGCCAGTATCGCTGATTCCTCGGATGAGGCGGTCATATGAACGATGATATGGCCGAGCGTCCATGCGATACCCTCTTCGTCAGCGGTTGCGGCGGCCGGATCGTTCGCCATTGGGTCAACTGCCGCGAAAGTGACATCCGCATCGACACAACGCCTGAGCATCTTCTTGACATCATCGATCAACGCATCGGTCATGCGCTGGAGGTCGGCTTTGGCGATGATTTCCTCATTCTCAGGCAATTGAAACGTCATAGACCCCTTCTTGTCGTTGGCTCATGTCGTGCTGTGCGCTGCCGCATCGCATGCGATCCTCGCTCATTGTACAGGCAGTGTCTACTGACCGATTGCCATTTGCCATGTATTCCACGGTACTATATTGGAAGTGACCTCATTTTGGGAAGTATAGCAGAGTTTGCGGCTGTCGCAACCTGATTTCCAGGGAAGGAGAGCGATTCTATGGCTGCGAATGTGGCGATTGCCTGGCTCATCCTCCGTCTCGTTGGCGGGCTGATTCTTGCCGCGCACGGTGCGCAGAAGCTCTTTGGCTGGTTTGGTGGCCCTGGTATGGCCAAGTGGGAGCAGGGATTGCAGGCGCAGGGATTCAAGCCAGCGCGATTCTGGGCGTACCTGAATATCCTGGGTGAGGTAGGTGGAGGCCTATCCCTGGCATTCGGCTTCCTGACGCCGCTCGGCGCAGCAGGCGGATTTGGCGCGATGGTCATGGCGATGGGCAAGGCCCACTGGAAGAACGGGTTTTTCAATAGCAAGCGCGGGATCGAGTTCACGCTGGCTGTCATGGCGATTGCGACCGCCATCGGTCTGGCGGGGGCGGGCACGATCTCGTTGGATCAACTCTTTGGCATTAAACTGCCTTATCCTGTCTTGTTCATCATCCTGGCGCTCGTCGCGCTGCTGGTGGATATCGTGGGGCTGGTAATGACTCGCCCTCGCCCTGCCCCATCTGCCGGGGCGTCGTCTGGCGCGTCCTCGTAGAGTCTTTGCCAGCGCCGCGCGTTTGTCTGGCTTGCCGCGCGTGTCGGCGTACGGTATACTGTTGCAGTGATTCGGCGCATTGCCGCATGGCGTCGTCGAGTCTGTTGGAGGGATGGCAGAGCGGTCGAATGCGGTGGTCTTGAAAACCACTAGACGGAAACGTCTCCTGGGTTCGAATCCCAGTCCCTCCGCCCGAGATATGCTGTGATAGCGAGCGGTATCAGGTCAGTTGGCCCGATACCGCTTCATTCTTCCTAAGTGGTCGTTTGCATGTGATGCATACCTTATAGCGCTGGACAAACATCACCCACTACGATACAGTCCAGCATGGGTGGCGCAATGGTTTCCCCGCGATGGTGTGTGTTACGATGCCTGGTATAGAGACAGGGAGGGCGCGCGGCTGTGGCGATTACCATCACGGTCAATGGGAAGCAGCACGAGGTGGCGGCAACGCCAGATACACCGCTGCTCTACGTGCTGCGCAACGAGCTGGGGCTGAACGCGCCACTCTTTGGGTGCGGGCTGGAGCAGTGTGGCGCGTGTAAAGTCTTACGCGGGGCAGAGGCAGTAATGACCTGCATG
Source organism: uncultured Chloroflexia bacterium (assembly GCA_963718915.1). Taxonomy (GTDB): domain Bacteria; phylum Chloroflexota; class Ktedonobacteria; order Ktedonobacterales; family JADMIN01; genus DAHUXT01. The sequence goes on from CAVRAI010000004.1 coordinate 622,290, forward strand.
CTTCCTGTGGGCGAGGCGGATGGCGCGCGCATCACGACGCTGGAAGGGCTGGCCGAAGATGGCGAGCTGCACCCTGTCCAGCAGGCGTTTCTCGACGAACAGGCGGCGCAGTGTGGCTATTGCAGCAATGGCATGATCATGACCATCGCTGCGCTGCTCTGGGCGACGCCACACCCAACCGACGAGCAGATTCGTACAGCACTGGACGGTAACCTCTGCCGCTGTGGCTCGCACGCGCGCATTCTCCGAGCGGTCAGGCGGGCCGAAGCGCTGATGTGGGGAGATAGCAACTGATGTCTGACACACCCCCCGCCAACCCCAACGATACCAACCTGGCAGGTCAGCACGCGCCCGCTGCTGGCGCGCGTTCCTTCTTCGGCACAGCATCTCAGCAACTCGACGACTGGCTGGCCATCGAGCCAGATGGCACGGTCACCGTCTACAGCGGCAAGGTGGAGTTGGGCACGGGGGTGCGCACAGCGCTGGCACAGATAGTCGCCGAAGAGATGGACGTCGCGCTAGAGCGCATTCACATGGTGATGGGGGATACGGCACGGACGCCAAACGAGGGCTATACCGCGGGCAGCATGACTGTCAAAACCAGTGGGATGACTCTGCGGCGGGCAGCGGCGACCGCGCGCCAACTTTTGCTGGAGATGGCGGCGTCTGAACTTGGCACGTCTCCTGATGAGCTGACGATCCACGATGGGGTGATAACGCCGCGCGGCGCGGCTGGGCCGCGAGTGACCATTGCTGGTCTCATGGCGGGTGGGCGTTTTGAACGCCCAATCTCAGAGGCAGCGCCGCTTAAGCAGCCGGAGGAATACCAGGTCGTAGGTACCTCCGCGCCTCGGCTCGACCTGCCTGCCAGATTCACTGGCCAACCCTCATTCGTCCACGATCTGCGGCTGCCCGGCATGCTCCATGCGCGCGTCGTCCGTCCGTCCGACGTTGGCGCGACGCTCATCAGTCTGGATGATGGGGCTGTGCAGGGCGCGCGTGTGGTGCGGTTGAGTGATTTCGTGGCGGTGGTAGCGGAACGTGAGGAGGTGGCGATTCGCGCGACGCGCGCCTTGCGGGTTACCTGGAGTGAGACGGTTGCGCTGCCCGCGATGGAGTCGCTGCACGAGTCGTTACGTCACGAGCGAGCTACTGTGCGAGTCGCCACAGCCAGCGGCGATGCCGAGGCAGCGATCAAGCGGGCGGCAATACAACTGAGCGCGACATACACCATGCCATTCCAGGCGCACGCCTCGGTTGGGCCATCCTGCGCGGTGGCGGACTTTGATGGCGAGCAACTGACTGTCTGGTGCGCCACACAGGGTGTCCATCCACTACGCGCGGCGCTCGCCAGTCTGTTACAGCTGCCAGAGGAGCGCGTGCGGGTGATCTACATGGAGGGCGCTGGGAGCTACGGGCACAACGGATCCGATGACGTCGCGGCGGATGCGGCGGTTCTGGCGCGCGAGCTGCGGCGGCCAGTACGCGTGCAATGGTCGCGCGCGGATGAGTTCTCCGGAGAACCGAAAACGCCCGCGATGGTAATCGACCTTCGTGGAGGATTGGACAAAGCGCACGCGATCAGCGGCTTGATCTTTGAAGGGTGGTCGCCCTCGCATGGCAATCGCCCGCGCCAGGAAGGTGACTTTCTTGTTGGGCGACAGATGGGCGCGGCGGAGCCTCCGGCGAGAGCTTTCGCGGTTGGGGGTGACCGCAACGCGCCAACCGACTACACAATACATGACCAGCGCGTGACAATTCACTGGCTGGCGCGCGAGCCCCTCCGTTATTCCTCCATGCGCAGTCTTGGCGCGTTTGCCAATGCCTTCGCCAATGAGTCGTTCATGGATGAGCTGGCAATGGCGGCTGGCAGCGACCCACTGACGTTTCGTCTGCGCTATTTGGATGATCCGCGCGCGCGGGTGGTACTCGAGACGGCGGCGCGGCGCGCGGGCTGGGGCGAGCCACTTCCCGCTGGCGTGGGGCGCGGCCTGGCATTCGCGCGCTACGAGAATACTGAGGCCTACGTGGCCACCGTCGCCGAGGTCGCGGTGGATGTGGCGACTGGCGCAGTTCGCGTGCACAGGATGGTCGTGGCGCACGACTGCGGGCAGGTCATCAATCCAGACGGGGTGCGTAACCAGATCGAGGGCAATGTGATCCAGTCGCTGAGCCGCGCGCTGAAGGAGGAGGTGCAATTTACCTCCACGGGTATCACCAGTCTGGACTGGGAGAGTTACCCAATCCTGACGTTCTCCGAGATCCCGGAGATCATCATCGAATTGATTCATCGGCCTGACCAGCCACCGGTTGGCGCGGGCGAACCAGCAACGGTTACGACCGCTCCGGCCATCGCCAACGCCATCTACGCGGCATGTGGCGCGCGAATGCGCGCGATCCCACTGACGCCAGCGCGCGTGAAGGCTTCGCTCGATTCGCTGGCGCACAAGTAGTTCGAAAGTATCGTATCTCACCCCTATCTGGGGTATCACCGAGTCAGGGAGAGAAATGTCGAGATGTTCGCTTGTCACGGGTGGCGCTGGATTCATCGGATCGCATATCGCGCAGGCGCTCCTGGAGCGTGGAGAGCGAGTCCGCATCTTCGACAATCTCTCAACCGGGCGAACGAGCAATCTTGACGTGCTGCATGGCGACGTGGAACTGATTCAGGCGGATCTACGCGATGTAGAGGCTGTGCGCGCCGCAATGGAAGATGTGGACGTGGTATATCACCAGGCGGCTGTAGCGTCGGTTCCAGAGTCTCTTGCCAACCCAGCCATGACGCTCGATGTCAACGTCAGTGGGACACAGAATGTCTTACTGGCGGCGCGGGATTATGGCGTGCGGCGGGTCGTCTTTGCCAGTTCATGCGCACTCTACGGCGAGCGCCCAGCAATGCCATCCCATGAAGCGCTGCTCCCCAATCCACTTTCGCCATACGCGGTGCACAAGCTCACTGGCGAGGGATTGTGTAGTGTGTTCACTCGCACGTTTGGCCTGGAGACGGTGGCTTTACGCTATTTCAACGTGTTCGGGCCGCGCCAGGATCCCGCATCGGATTATGCCGCCGCTATCCCGAAATTGACGCGTGCGCTGGCGCGAGGCGCTAATCCGGTGGTTTTCGGCGATGGCGAGCAGACGCGAGACTTTGTCTACGTGCGGAATGTCGCGCAGGCAAATCTCCTGGCGGCAGACTCTCCAGCTGCCGTGGGCCAGGTGATCAATATCGGCAGCGGCGAATCTATCTCGATCAATGACATGCTGCGTGTCGCCGCCGGCCTGCTCGGCGTCCCGCTTTACCCCGAATACCGCGAACCGCGCGCGGGAGATGTTCGGCACAGTCGCGCGGACATATCACGTGCGAAGGCATTGCTTGGCTACGAGCCGAGCGTGGGGTTCCGCGATGGGCTGGCGCTCACTATTGAAAGCTTGATGGCGTAAGGTTGAATATCAGACGGGATGAGGGTTTGGTTGCCATCACAGCGTGGCGAGTGGTATCGTTGTGGCCGCCTGCTCCGCCTGCTTCGGCGCGCCCTGTAGCGTGAAGCGGAAGTTCGAGCCTTCTCCCGGTTTGCCGGTGCTGTCTACCCAGATGCGCCCGCCCATTGCCTCCACCAGCACGCGGCAGAGATATAGGCCAACGCCCGTCCCGCGCACAGGTCCAGCGATATCGCGTTCGAGCCGCACAAAACGCTGAAACAGCTTTGAGGCGTCCCGTGAGGGAACACCGAGGCCATAGTCGCGCACACTCACCTCAACGTTGGGCATCGTTGGGCCGCCGGGCGAGGCATTGAGGGAAGTTGAGGCCGCAGGCTTGCGCGCGCCTCGCTTCGAGGCCAACGCCCTCGCGGAAATCAGAATGGGAGTGGTTGCGTCGGAATACTTAAGCGCATTGGTCAGCAGATTGATGAGTACCTGGCGCACTCGGTCTTCATCAGCCATCACCCACAAGTCCTCTGGAATCTCGATGTTGATATTCCGCGATTGCGACGCGATGTCTTCCAATCCTGGCTCTCCGACGAGCCGTGGATCGAATGTCTCAACCACCGAACGCACGACACGCTCCAGCGCCACTGGCTGCGCGTGGATCTGCGGTGGGCCGCTCTGCAGCGCGCCCGTGTCGAGCACAGTGGCAAGCAGACGCAGCACGGCTTTTCCCGAGGTGAGGGCGCGAGTCAGCAGCCGTTCACGCTGTTCGGCGGTTGCTTTATCGCCAAGCAAGTTTAGGATCTCGATATTGTTGTACCAGGTCATGATTGGGGTGCGCAGTTCATGGTTGGCGGCGATGAGAAACTGATCCTTGAGCGCCGTCAGCTCGCGCTCGCGTTCGATGGCGCGCCTGGCCCCCGCGATGTTGGCGCGTGCTGTGCGCGCATACATCCAGCCCAATACGGCGGCGAGCGCTTGATTGGCTACGAGCAGCACCAGCGCCTCCAGACGAAACGTTAAGGGGTCGCCGCTGAGGCGCCCAAGATCGGACGAAACGGGCGTGAGCAGAACTCCTGAAATCGTGGTTCCGACGAGAACTACCGCCGCTACCCAGATAACCCACATCGGCAGCACAAGGCCCGCAATCAGCGCCACAACCGCAAGCAACGCATAAAGCAGCAGGCTACGTATATCCAGGCCCTGTGGATTGAAAAGCGTAAATGAAAGCCCCAGCATGAGGCTGCCAAAGACAAAAAAGATGCCTGCCGCCGTGGCTCCCCAGTAGATACTGACAATCAGACAGAGACACGTGAGCACCAGTTCGCTGAGAAGTGTGCTGAAAAAAACGATGTCGGTGTTGGTAATCAACGCAACTGGAATCACGAGCAGACAGAGTCCCGCGACGATGCTATACAAAATGAGTTGCAACAGACCTGCCCGCCTTCGGGCCTCCAACTGGTCAAGCGGGAGCGCGAGGAGATCGGCAGGCAACGGCAGGAACGGTTCGGTGAAAACGGCGCGCAGGATTGCCATGCGACGACGCACATGCACGCGACGTCCCAGGCTGGTGATGTGATGCTCTGGCAACTCGGGCGTGTCCATGACGCTTTACCTCCGCGCATTCATGATGCGTTACCGCATACTATCCGGCGAGCCAGTGACCGCAAGCGCCTGTGACCCGCGACCTATCATGACTCAGTTGGATCCAAGCACCTGTCTGAAATGGCTCAGTCGCTGAACGTGGTAGCGCAGTTGGTCGGCAGTAATGGGTTTGATCAGGTAGTCGTCAGCGCCAGATTCGAACGCAGCGATCTTGTCATTGACGCTCGTTCGGAGCGTGAGCACCAGCAGGAGTGTGTGTCGCAGGGATGGCGCGGCGTGCAATTGCGTGAGAATTGGCCAACCCGACGTTTCCTGCCGATCGAAGTCATACAGAAGGATATCCGGACGCCGGACTTCACTCGCGGCGAGCGCAGCCTCCCATGAAAGAGTGACAACAACCGATGCCATTGACCCAAGAACCGCCGCCATGCTTTCGCCCATCCGCTGATCATCAGAAAGGACAAGGACAGAAAGGGCGTGGCGTGCGCGTGACAGGAACGGCAATAGCCGGGCCAGACCAGTGGCGCGATTTTCCTGATTCGACATTCGACCTCTCACTTCGCCTACGGTTCATCAGCAAGGAGGCGCATTTGTTCCGCCCGTTGCTCCATGGTGCGGTTAATTGCGGTATCAATCGCCGCCAGCAGCTCAGTAATCTCCACAGGCTTGAGCAAATAGACATCGGCGCCTGAAAGGAATCCAGCGAGTTGTTCGTGGTCCTGAACCAGGGCGCTTAGAATAATGATGGGAATCTCGGCCGTTTCCGGATCGCCGCGCATTGCCCGTACAAACTGGTAGCCATTCAGGCGCGGCATGCGCACGTCTACGACGACGCAGTCAGGTAAAGACTCGTAAAAGCTGTGGAGACCTTCGGCTCCGTCTGAGGCGATAACGACCTCATAATCCCCCACGAGTTGCAGTCCGTCGGCGAGCGTCGCTACGACGGCAGGATCATCATCGATGACAAGCACTTTACGTCGCTCGGAGTGTGGATTCGTCATAATCCCTCGCGCCTCACTCCCTGGAGCAGTTTCGTCTATCAGCGCCTCGCGCCATGACTCGTCGTCTGCGAGACACAGCTACCAAACGCTGGCGATGGTCGTAGGATACAGTACTGTGGATAGCTTGTCTTACTAAGCCAGATGCTCAATCAGACCCGCGGTTGCTCGCGTCCGACGCCACAAAGCAAGAGAACCTTTCTGGCGGACAGTGGCACTATTATAGCAGGGGAGGCAATATATCGTACAGCGATTGATTGGCGGATAGGTAGATGGTGTGGCAGGGGTGATTGACAACCATACGCCGCGATGAATAGTAGAGGTGTTCATAGTAGCAAGACACGGCAGCAACAGCCTTGTTGTCACTACCGTGCTTGTTTAGATGCTGATCTTACTCGTGGCCGATTCTTACTGGGCTAGCGCGTCCAGCACCTGCTCCTGAACCGCGAACTGGCTGTTATAGAGTGTGGCATAGAATCCACCCTGTTCCAGCAGGTCTTCGTGCGTGCCCTGTTCGATGATGCGTCCATGGTTCATCACCAGAATCATGTCTGCATCGCGAATCGTCGAAAGCCGGTGCGCAATGACGAAGCTCGTGCGCCCCCTCATCAGTTCTCGCATCGCTTTCTGGATCAGAATCTCGGTGCGAGTATCCACGCTGCTGGTCGCCTCGTCCAGAATCAGAACCTCCGGGTCGGCCAGGACCGCGCGGGCGATAGTCAGGAGCTGCTTCTGCCCTTGGGAGAGGTTGGTCGCGTCCTGATTGAGCACGGTATCGTAGCTCTCTGGCAATGTGCGGATGAAGTGGTCGGCCTGCGACGCCACCGCCGCCTGCACGATCTCCGCTTCGGTCGCGTTCTCACGTCCGTAGGCGATATTTTCGCGGATAGTTCCGTTAAAGAGCCAGGTATCCTGAAGCACCATGCCAAACATGCGGCGCAGATCGCCGCGGCGCATCTCCCGGATGTCTGTGCCATCCACAAGAATCTGGCCGCTGTCGAGATCGTAGAACCGCATCAGCAGGTTGACCAGGGTGGTCTTGCCCGCGCCTGTCGGCCCCACGATTGCAATCGTCTGGCCTGGTTGCACGTCGATGTTCATGTCCTCAATCAAGGGCACATCGGCGCTATAGCCAAAGTTGGCATCGACGAACTGCACCGCGCCCCGCGGTTCCAAAATCTCTGCGGCTGGCATCGGGTCCGGTATCTCTTCCGCCTCGTCGAGCAACTCGAAGACACGCTCGGCGGAAGCAATGGTCAACTGGATCGAGTTGGTTATCGCGGCAAGTTGGGTGATGGGCTGTGTGAACTGCCGCGAATACTGAATGAACGCCTGGATGTCGCCGAGCTGGATGGCATTGCGTGTGACCATGATGCCACCGATAACGGCGACGAAGACGTAGCCGACGTTGCCAATGCTCATCATCAGCGGCATAATCATGCCCGAGACGAACTGCGCTCGCCAGCCTGCCTCATAGAGTTTGTCATTGCGCTCGTTGAACATGGCAATCGACTTGCTCTCGCCACCAAACGCCTTGACGATCTTATGGCCGTTATACATTTCCTCGACGTGCCCATTCAGCTCGCCCAAAACTCGTTGCTGGCGCGCGAAGTAGGTCTGCGAGCGCTTCGCGATGATTGTGGTGACGACGATGCTCAATGGGAGCGTGACGACGACCACCAGCGTCAGCAACGGGCTGATCGTCAGCATCATGATGATGACGCCGATGACCGTTACGACAGATGTGATCAACTGCGTCAGGTTCTGTTGCAGCGTGGTGCTGATGTTGTCCATGTCGTTGACCGCGCGGCTGAGAATCTCGCCGTGCGTCCGCGAGTCATAGTAGCGGAGCGGCAGGTGGGCAAGCTTCTCGTCTACCTGCCTGCGCATCTGATAGACCGTCTTCTGCGCTACACCAGCCATGATGAACTGCTGGATGTAGCCAAAGATCGAGCTAATGAGATACAGCCCGGCCAGGATCAGCAAAATGCGGTCGATATAGGCGAAATCGATGGTGGCGCCGGGAACATGCTGGAGCTTCAGCACGAATCCATCGAAGAGTTTCGTGATCGCGAGGCCAAGGATCTTCGGGCCGACGATAGTGAAAATGGTGCTGAGTATCGCCGCCACCAGTACCGCGATCAGATAATACTTCTGCGGCCCAAAGTAGCGGAGCAGGCGGAAGAGTGTTCCACGGAAGTCCTTGGCCTTCTGCACTGGCATGCCGAAGCCACCGCGCGGGCCAAACATCATTGGCCCCTGCTGCTGTCGTCTGGCTGTAGAAGGTGACGTGCTTTGATTCTGGCTCATGCGACTTCCTCCGCAGAGAGTTGCGACAGGACGATTTCGCGGTAGACTTCGCTTCGCTCCATCAAGTCGCGATGCGCGCCGATATCCACCATCCGGCCCTCGTCGAGGACGAGAATCTGGTCGGCATCCATGATCGTGCTGACACGCTGGGCGACTATCAGCACTGTGGCGTTCGTCGTTTCATGTCGCAAGGCCGCGCGTAGTTTGGCGTCTGTGGCATAATCGAGCGCGGAAAAGCTGTCGTCGAAGATATAGACCTCAGGCTTGCGTACCAGCGCGCGCGCAATCGAGAGCCGCTGCTTCTGGCCACCTGAGAGATTCGTCCCACCCTGCGCGACGAGCGAATCAAAGCCGTCACTCAGGGTGCTCACGAATTCCGTGGCCTGCGCGACATCAGCCGCGTGGCGCACCTCCGCATCGGAGGCGTTCTCGTTACCGTAGCGAATGTTCTCGGCGACGGTGCCTGAGAAGATCACCGCGGTCTGAGGTATCAGCCCCATTTTGGCGCGCAGCTCATCTTGCGAAAGCGCGCGCACGTCGACGTCGTCAACCAGCACCCTTCCGCTATCCACATCGTAGAACCGTGGAATCAGCGAGATGAGCGTGGACTTGCCAGCGCCTGTGCCGCCAATGATCGCCGTCACTTGGCCTGGCTGCGCCCGGAAAGAGATGTGCGATAGCGCTGGCTCTTCAGCGCCGGGATAGCTGAACGTAACGTCGTCGAACTCCACGTATCCAGATGCCAGGGATGTGTGTCGTGTATCTGGAGCATCCGTGATCTCCGGGTTTATCGCCAGCACCTCATTGATGCGGGCTGCGGAGGCGGCGGCACGTGGCAGCATGATGAACATTGCCGAGAGCATCAGCATGGCGAAGAGTATCTGCATCGCATACTGCATGAAGGCGATTAGCGCGCCCACCTGCATCTCGCCATTGTTGATGCGGATGCTGCCAAACCAGACGATGGCGACGGTCGAGATGTTGAGCACGAGCATCATCAGCGGCCAGAGCACAGCAACGATGCGGTTGACGGTGATGGCGACGTTGGTCAGGTCGCGGTTGGCGACATCGAACCGCTGCTCTTCATAGCCGTTGCGGTCGAAGGCACGGATGACGCGCGTGCCGGTCAGTCCCTCATCGAGAATCAGGTTGAGGCGGTCGAGCTTCTTCTGCATTGATGTGAAGAGCGGAATCGCCCGGTTAAAGATCAGGAAGATCGCGATCACCAGGAATGGAACGGCCACCACCAGAATCCAGGCTAGTGTCCTGTCCTCCGAGAGCGCCATGATGATGCCGCCAATTGCCATCATCGGCGCGGTCACCATCATCGTCATCATGATGACGAGTACCTGCTGTACCTGATTGGTATCGTTCGTCGTGCGCGTAATGAGCGAGGCCGTGCTGACGGTGTCGAACTCGTGCAGCGAGAAGTCTTCCACATGGGAAAACAGCTTGCCGCGGACGATGCGCCCGAAGCCCACGGCTACGCGCGCCGCGAAGAAGGCTCCGAAGATAGCGCAGATTGTGCCGCCGAGCGTGATCAGCAGCATCAAGCCGCCGGTACGCAAAATATAGTCGTTGTCGCCTGTCACGATGCCCTGATCGACGATGTTCGCCATCAATGTGGGCAGATACAGGTTTGCCAGCGATTGCAGAAACGCCAGCACCAGCACCAGCGCGACTAACGCGCGGTATGGCTTGAGAAACCGGAATAGCCGAATCATACGAAATTCACTCCACTCCGCCTTTGAGGACGCAAACAGCCTGATACGAGACGGCAGGCCAGGGGTAATGGGTTGTGGCGAGTGGGCTACGCCACTCGTCTGAATGATAACAAATAAGATATATCGTATTGTATCTTATTTGTCAAGCGCTACCACACGCTTTACTTTGCCCAGGAGGCGCGCACATCTGGTCGGGAGAGACGCCTTTGAGAAAATAGCGGCTCAGATAGTTGACAACGACGGCAAGTGGCATCTGCTCTTCTTCCACCATGCGTTTGTAGGTGAACGGCGAGAGCAATCCGCCTAACAGGCTCACCATCAACACAGTTGGCATGTCGGGATCGAAATCGCCACTCTGCTTGCCTTCCTCCAGAACTGCGGTAAGGCGCTGCAACGTCGGATTCCATAAGCCCTGCATGCTCTTCCGCGTCTCGGAGGCTTTGCTAAGGAATGTGGGGCTGTGCAGGATGGCGCTGAACACCTGAAACGATGGCTGCGACATCCCGCCGTAGGACTGCTCGATAATCATCCGCACTTTCTCACGAGGGGATGATGTTTCCGCGAGGATGATGTCGAGCTGCTCCGCGGATGACTGTACCCCACGTTGGAGCAGCGCGAGCACCAGGTCCTCTTTGCTGGGAAAATGCAAATAAATCGCTGTCCGTGAGATACCTACCCGGCTGGCGACCTCTTCCATCGACATGGCATCGTAGCTCTTCTCGGTAAGCACCTCGCTGGTCGCCCGCAATATGAGCCGCTCGCGCTCCTGGCGCTGGCGTTCCTTCAAGGACGATGTCTGCGTTGTCATCGTCACGATCTCCCATCCGTTCGGTGATTATAGACGTAAATGTCAAACCGTGACAATGGTGTCACAAAATGGCGACCATGTCAAGTCAGATTTCTGCGTGTGGTTTCGGGCATGGCAAATTCGTCGAATGGGGACGCTATAACCGCAAGGAAGAAGATGGCCTATTGCTTCGCGTTCTCAGAAGTTTCATCAGTCAATACGTCCGCCAGAATGTCGGGCCGGTCGGTCATAAGGCCATCTACGCCTAGCGCCAGCAGCGCCTCCATGTGGCTGCGCTCATCCACCGTCCATACGTGGAGATCTATGCCCAGGCGGTGCGCGGCCTCGACCGTTGTGCGCGAGACGATCCGCACAGATCCGTAGATATCTGGCGTCTGGAGCGCGTCATAGGCGGGACGTAGCCAATTGGTCGTATGCGAGAGGGCGGCGAGCAGGAAATTGCGCACCTCGCGTGGGCTGGCTGATGTGGCGACGCGACCACCAGTCAGACGGCGAAAGCGAGCGAGCGCGGCATGCGTGAAACAGCCCGCGCAGATGCGGTCCTCCGCCGCGAACTCCTGCATCAGCGTCCAGAGGCGCGTTTCGCGGTCAGGCGTGCTTTCCTTCAGGTCGATGTTGATGCGGATGTCAGGAAATCGCTCGAAAACCTGACGCAAGGTCGGGATCGTGATGCCCTGTCCGCGATAGGGGAAAGTCGCGCCACCATCGGCTGTGAAGCGATAGCCTGCGTCGAAGGCGCGCAACTCATCCAGTGAATAGCTGGCGACAGGCCCGCTGCCGCTGGTGGTGCGATCCAGCGTAGGATCGTGGATAACCACTAGCTCGCCGTCACGACCCTGCTGGATATCCAGTTCGAGCGCATCGGCGCCAAGCGATATGCCGTGCTCGAATGCGGGCATGGTATTTTCCGGGCGCAGCAGCGAGCCGCCACGGTGCGCGAAAAAGAGTGGCGCATTGTGTTGCATGAATGGGCGGCGAACCGACTTCTGGCGGGCGCTCGACATGGCAGGTGGCTCCTGGGACTCGTTAACTCTTCCGTCGGAGCAAGCTTCATCGCTATTGTACCGCCGAACCACCCGTGAGAACAGCGGATGACGCAAGTGGTAGATGCATGGACGTTATGGCGCGACGACGGGAGAGGCGTAGATCAAGCCGCCATCGTCATATTTCCATGCGAGCGCGCCGTCACTGGCGCGAAAGGCGTAGACGCTGCCTTTCTCGGTTGTCGAGTAGACGGCGCCGTCGGCAATCGCGGGCGCTGAGTCTACCGAGCCGTCTACAGTATGCCGCCAGTGTAGTGTGCCAGTAGTCGCATCAAGCGCCTCGACCACACCGCTCTCGCCACCGACGTAGACGATACCACCAGCCACCGCTGGCGCCGCGCCAGTTGGGAGCGCAGGCAGATTATCCGATTTGGCGATTGTGATGTGCCAACCGACTCTGCCGGACCCTGGATTAACCTGATACAGCGAGGAGTCGAGCACGCCAATGAAAAGGCTCGTACCGTCGAAGGCGGGGCGGGTAATCACGGAGTCATTCGCCTGAAATTGCCAGCGGATGGCGCCTGTATCAGCATCCAGCGCATAGAACGACGCTTGAGTATAGCCATTGGCGCCAACATACACAGTGTTGCCCGCCAGTAGCGGGTAGCTGTCGAAGCCCTGTGGCTCAGATATTTGCCAGACGATCTTGCCAGTAGCTTCATCGAGCGCATAAAAGGCATTGGTTCCGTTACCAGAGCTCACATAGACCTTGCCTCGGCCAACGGCTGGCGCCGCGTAGATATGTCCTTTGCTGCCGGGCAGGGTGAAAAGCCAGCGCTCTTTGCCCGTTTGCGCATCAAGCGCGTAGACTGTGCCGCCATCGCTGGCGACATACAGAGTGTTGCCGTCGAGCGCGGGATAACCATCGATGCCGACCTGCGCGCTGACATTCACAGTGCGTTGAAAGCGCCAGCGTATATGTCCGGTGGCGGCGTCAACGGCATAGACGTAGCCATCCTGCGGCGCGAAGTAGATGACACCGTTGGCGACGATGGGCCTGCCAATCATCCCTGCCGTCGGCAGTCTCCAGCGCGCCGCGCCAGTCTGCGCGTTCAACGCGATGAGCGCCCATCCTGAAGGGGCGATGGCAACCGGTGAGGCGTTGATGACATAGAGCGTTTCGCTGGCGAGCTGTGCGTCCAGCGGGACTGTTGGCGTCACGCGCGGATGGGTTGTGGCAGTTGATGCGCCAGTTTCGCAGGCGGCCAGAGCGAACAGCATAAGGGCGAGGAGCGGGAAGATGCGCCGCGCGCGAAAGTAGCCGAGCGGAAGGCGTGACAATCGTCGCGAAGGGTTTTCCATGGGCGTCCTCCTTTATACGGAGGAGACGCCTGCGTTCCAAGTTTTTTACGTCGCTTGCTGCGAACGCATGGCGGCTGGTACCCAATGCTCAAGGAAGGGAGGCGGGAGATACGAAGGCGAGGGTAGTGTTAGCGCTACGTTCTATCTGGCCACGAAATCTGAGTCATAGGTTCCCGTTGTGCTACGATTGCTGACGTCTTCTCGTCTGCATAAATAAGTCTTTTGGAGAAGATTGGTAGAGAAGATTGGTATACTGGTCTGTGTGGCGACGCGAGATCTGTCGCATCGTGTAGAGTGATGAGTAATGACGTAGGTTGCGCGGATGAACAGGGCATAATGGGAGGACGGCAACACGCGCATGCAGCTCGATCACCAGCAACGCTATCCTCAACGGCCGCTGCCTGAACAGTCCGCGCCGACCATTCCACAGCCGCCAGCGCTGGCCCCCGGTATATCACTGGCGCAGGGCCGATACCTGATTCAGGGGTACATTGGCGGCGGTGGATTCGGCCATATCTATCGCGCCCAGGACACAATGCTGCATCACTATCGCGCGCTGAAAGAGGCGTTTAGCAGCGATCTGCACGCGCGCCGCCAGTTTCGCCTCGAAGCGGAGTTCCTGCTCAATGTACGACATCCGAACCTCGTCTCAGCCTACGCGGTCTTTGAGGAAAACAATCGCCTGTATCTCGTCATGGATTACATCGATGGACAAACACTGGAAGATATCGCTATCAACCATATCCGCAAAACAGGCCGCCCACTTGGCGAGACGCAGGTGCTTGACTGGATCATCCCTATCTGCGACGCGGCCGTCGCATTGCATCAGCAGCCGGTGCCAATTATCCATCGTGATATCAAGCCTGCTAACATCAAGTTGAGCATCAGCACGGGTGAGCCAGTATTAATGGATCTGGGGCTGGCAAAGCTGTATGCTCGCGGGACGCAGACCATTGGCGCGGCGCTCGCCTTCACCCCTGGCTACGCGCCCCCTGAGCAGTATCAGGCGGTTGGCGCCACAGACCAGCGAACGGATGTCTATGGGCTTGGCGCAACGCTCTATTATCTGCTGACCGGTTACCAGCCGACCGAAGCTCCAGCGCGGTTGAGCGCCCATGCGTTACGCGCTCCATTTGTCCTCAATCCACTGCTGAGCAAGCGGACGAATGATGTGGTGCTGCGCGCCATGGAGCTTGATCCCGCGGCTCGCCAGCAGACGGCGCGGGAGTTGGCGGATGAGCTTACCGAGGCGCGGCGGGCGCTGACGCCGCGTGGCGCATTGTCTGGGACACCCATTCGCCGACAGACAAAGATGCCAACGCAGACTCCAAGCAGTGGATGGCTCTGCGTGCTGTGTGGCGCGCGTAACCGCAATGATGCGCGGTTCTGCCAGAAGTGCGGCCAACCAGTGGAGGAGCAGAACGTGGTCGCACGCGATTCCGACGTGCCCGATTTTGCCCCTGAGGATAACACCCCGACAACGCCTGCGCCGCATCGCGTCGTCCTGGTACAGCCACGACCGCAGGCGCAGCCTCAGTTATCGCCCCGGCAGCAACGTCCGCTCGAAGTTGAGCGGCCGCGTGATATGTCATTTTCGCTATCCGCGTCGAGCGGACTGCCGCCAGTTTCGCCGACGCCGGTGCGGATGCCGTGGAGCAGGAATTTGAGCGTTCCGGCGAGTCAGCATGAGGCATGGGTCAGCATCTTCGCGTTTCTGGCAATTGTCTGTGCGGCAATGAGCCTGATGGCCCTCTTTGCGCGTCCGACGCTGCTCTTTGCGATTCCGGCCATTATCCTCGGCTACTGGAGCATGCGCCAGCGGCATATACAATCAGAGTTTCGTTGGTTGGGGATTGGCGCTTTCATCGTTGGAGTCCTCTGGCTGGCGCTCTGGATTGTGCTGTTGCTGACAGGTCACCTCTAACGGCTAACGGCCCAACGCCCATCGAGTCGCGTCACCTCGCCTCATCGTATGTGTCAACCATATGATTCGGATGAATCCCGACGTAGCTGGCCGCCGGGGTGGTACAGTCATATGGTGATTTGTGGTTGTCTCTGGCTGGGCGCAACCCATAGCATGACACCTGAACATCCCGCACGCGAGAACGTATCGCTCGGCGGGGATTCGAGATAACGATTGTTTTGAGTGAGGGTTTGAAGAACGATGAGTCATCAACGTAACCGACAACATGGGCGTGAGCAACAACGGACGCGCCATCCCCTGCGCATCGTGCCGCTTGGTGGGCTGGGTGAGATTGGCAAAAATATGATGGCCGTAGAGTACGGCGAGGACATCATTATCATCGATGCGGGGCTGATGTTTCCTGATGAGGAGATGCTCGGCGTCGATCTGGTCATTCCCGACACCACCTATCTGAATGATAAACTGGAGCGTATTCGTGGCATCTTCATCACCCATGGCCACGAGGATCACATTGGCGGACTGCCCTATGTGCTGCCCCGACTTAATTTCCCACCTGTCTACTCGCTGAAGCTGACCATCGGCCTGATTGGCGTCAAGCTGCGCGAGCACCGCCAGCTCGACCTCGCGACTCTGAATGAGGTAGATCCGACGACATCGGTGCGCGCGGGACAGTTCACTGTGAGCTTTGTCCGGGTCAATCACAGCATTCCTGACGCCGTCGCGGTCGTGGTGCGCACTCCAGTGGGCATCCTTGTGCATACCGGCGATTACAAATTTGACTACACGCCAGTGGAGCAGCCACCCGCCGATATCGCGGGCCTGGCGCGGCTCGGCGAAGAAGGTGTGCTGGTGCTCTGTGGCGATTCCACCCGTGTCGAGTCGTCTGGCTTCACGCCGTCTGAGCGTGTCTTGAACACAACATTCGACGAGGTGTTCGCTCATGCGCAAGGGCGCATCCTGATTGCCACCTTCGCCTCGCTGATCTCGCGGGTGCAGCAGGTTATCAATGCGGCGGAGCAGCATGGGCGTAAAGTCGCGCTGGTGGGTCGCTCGATGGTCAACAATGCGCAGATGGCGATTGAGCTAGGCTATCTACGGGTTCCCGCTGGTATGCTGATCCGCGCGGAGGATATTGGCCATGTGCCCGCCAACGAGCTGGCGATCATCTGCACTGGAAGCCAGGGCGAGCCAACCTCGGCGCTGACCCGCATCGCCAATGGCGATCATCGGCTGGTGCAGATTCAGCTGGGTGATACGGTCGTGCTCAGTTCTACGCCCATCGTCGGCAATGAGCGCGCCGTCTCACGCAATATCGATAACCTCATCAAGTTGGGCGCTGATGTGCTTTATCAGGGCAAGCTTCAGGTGCATGTCTCGGGGCATGGCAGCCGTGAGGAAGTCAAGCTGATGCTGGCGTTGCTGCGGCCGCGCTATGTGATGCCGGTTCATGGTGAGTATCGAATGCTGGCGGAGCATGCCAGAGTCGCGGTAGAGATGGGGGTCGCGCCGGAGAATGTTGTGGTGGCGCAGGATGGCGATGTGATTGAGGTCTCGCCAGACAGCGGCATCGAGATTGTCGATCACGTGCCGTGCGGCAATGTGTACGTCGATGGCCTGGGGGTTGGCGATATCGGCCAGGTGGTGTTGCGCGACCGACGACTCCTCTCCAGTGATGGCGTTCTCGTCGTGGTGGTCACGGTAGATAGCGATACCGGCGAGCTTGCTGCTGGGCCTGATATCATCTCGCGAGGCTTCGTCTACGAACGCGAGTCAGAGGGAATACTCGAAGGCGCGCGCGCGGTGGTGGAGCGAGCCATTACGCGGCACACGCAGCAGCGCGGACACGTGGTGGACTGGAATTTCATCAAGAACAAGATCCGTGACTCGGTCAGCGAATACGTCTATCAGCAGATCAAGCGCCGCCCGATGATTCTTCCAGTCGTGGTCGAAGTCTAGCGGGCTGGGTAGGCAGGAGGCCTGTCCCGCGTGTGCGGGCGACGGGTAGCGCGGAGAGGCGTTGAGGCAGCTTGCGCCTGATTGCTACGACAGTAACGCCTTTATCTGGGCAGCTGGCACATACTGTTGCCCGTCGCCCGCGTTCGGGTTGAATACACTCCCGCAGTGCTTGCAGTAGTAGAGCTGATCCCACTTGTCCTTTGCCTTCTGCCACCGGCGAAACTGGTTTGCGGTCACTCGATGCCAGATGAGGATCCACACGAAAATAGCGCCGGTTCCGATGCCGATGACGAGAAACGCGGGGGGCGTTGGGGTATCACCTGGTGGCAGAACCACGATGCCAGCGGTGAGTAGGGCAAACTCCGCGAGACTGGCGAGTGATAAATACCCGAGCAGCACCATCCACCCGATGAGCTTCCATCCCCATTTGTCGGTGTACTCCGGCTGTGGCGGAGCCGCCAACTGCTTACTCAGCGAGCTCATAACGCTGTATTTCCCTGGTTCGAGGCCTTCGATAGTCCCACTACTGACGACAATGCTCACCTTCTGGACATCTTCAGGCTGCGGACAGATAGGGTTCGGACATCGGATTCGCTGATTCATCCCGGTCTCCTGCGCTCTGCTCGCTATTATGTACCAAAACCCCGGCCGTGTGGGCAGATATTGGGCGACGCCAGTCTGTGTGACTGGCTTACTCCCGGCATCCTCCAACACATCGCCGTCAGTCTGACGACATTCTACACCAGCAATCAAGCCAGAACTCTTCCCATGCTCATGAGCAGGTGAATGCGTCTTGCCATTCCTGGGTGGAGATAATATACTACCTGTGAGCTTTGGCTCTCGCCCTGGGGCATCTGGGCGTGGGGTGCGACCCCTGAACGCTCCCGATTCACGCGGGAGAAATGTCACTAGCCCCTGTCGTCTAGCGGCCTAGGACATCACCCTTTCAAGGTGGAGATCACGGGTTCGAATCCCGTCAGGGGTACCATATTTATGCCGATTCCGTCGCTGCTACCCAGTGGACACCTTCCTCCAGGTGAATATCCTGCTACTGTTGAAGAGATACTCGCGGCATTTCCTTCGACCACTGTGGAGAGAACCGAACTCAATCAAGCCTTGCAGGATGTGATACCAGCGTTTGTTAAACTTAAAACAATTGCGCCAGATATGGTACTGTACATAGATGGCAGTTACTTGACGAATAAGACTTCTCCCGTTGATATTGATGTCCTGATCCTGACTGACGTGCTGGATGAAGTCGAGGTACAGGATTTTCTGAACCAGGAGTGCCCTGTACCAGCCACCTATTTCGATGTGCATGCCGATCCGTTGAACCGGCGCTACCTTGTCAACGTGTTTACCAGAACCCGCAGCAATCAGCCAAAAGGCATTATTCTGTTGTTGGTGTAAACACGCATGTCGAGTACTCGGCAAGAAAGCCAGTAATCCAGTGCACGTTGCACGAGAAGAGACAAACCAATGAAAGAGACGCAGCCGCCGATCACTACTGCTGATGAGTATGTGGCCTACCAAAAGGCGCTCGAGGATATCAACGCCGAATGTGCGGGACGGGAGCAGGCTGTCTTTCAGGCACAGGGCATACCAGACAAGTTAGAGCGTGCGCGCACTGCCCTCTTCCGCATGTATCGGATCCGGCAGGGTATCCTTGATGCTTTGGCTGAGTATGAACGCCAACAGTATGCCTCACAACGGAAAAGCGGATAGCATTCGGCCAGTAGTTTTTCGTTGTCTAGCGGCCTAGGACATCACCCTTTCAAGGTGGAGATCACGGGTTCGAATCCCGTCAGGGGTACCAGCTAATCAGACGACGATGCCCCTCATCAGTTGAGGGGCATTTTTCGAGGATATCGCGTGCTGGGTGACTCTTGAGAAGAGACTCAGCCTTGCAGGTGATGCGCCTCGATCAGACGTGGGACACTGCCGAAGTCCAAATCCAGCCCATACTTCGCGAAGAGCGCCGCGGCCTTTTCAGGATCAGGTAAACCTGCTTCCGCCGCTGAAAAGAGCGCGGCCATCTCGCGGAAGTAGCCCTCGAATCCGGCGGGCGTAATCACCTCCAGCACGCGCGCGGGTGTATCGCCAGCGTTCCAGAAGGCATGGGGAATGCCGCGCGGCTTGAAGACCGTCGCGCCCGGCTCGGCGATCAGGACACGCTCGCCGATCTGGATGCCGACCCGGCCCTCGACGACATAGGATATCTCGTCCTCATGGGTATGCGTGTGTGTCGGCGCTGCCAAAGCTTTGGGACGAATCGGATGCTCCACCAGCGATAACCGCCCTCCAGTCTGTTCCCCGCTCACCAGATAACGTACTCCCAGACCCCGAAGCCATACCATCTCACCGCCGTCTGGTTGTATCAGAATGTCTTCGTCATGTCCCTTCGGATCCATAGCGCCTCCATCTTCTTTGATTTCACTGAACAATGATGTATACTGATGTACAGAGTATACTCAGAACATTGGAGTGTTGTCAATATCATGAAACATGGCTGTTCAATAAAATGACCGAGAAACGCAAATACCAGCAAAAACTGCGCGCCGAACGGCAGGAAGAGACGCGGCGGCGCATCACTGTGGCGACGGTTGCGCTGCACTGGGAAATCGGGCCGGCACAGACGACGATTAGCGCGATTGCCGAACGGGCTGGCGTGGAACGCCTCACCGTCTATCGCCACTTTCCTGAGGAGCGTGACCTGCTCTCTGCCTGCCAGCAGCATTTTCGGACGGAGCATCCGCTGCCAGACCCCTCAGCTTGGGCCGCTCTCGCCGACCCGGTGGAACGGCTAAGGACGGCGCTGACGGCGGTCTACACCTACTACCGAGAGACCGAAGCCATGACAGCGAATATCCTCCATGATTCGTCACTGATGCCAGATCTGGCTGCCATCCTTACTGGACGCGAAGCCTACGTGGCCGCACTGCATGGGCAATTGCTGGAAGGTTGGGGCATCTCTGACGCGGCGCTTGAAATGGTGAGAGCCGCCATTGGCCATGCACTCGACTTCGAGACGTGGCGCTCGCTGGTACGGCGGCAACAGCTCGCCGACGAGGAGGCGGTGGCGCTGATGGCGCGGTTGGTGGCGACGCTCACTGCGGACGACACAATCCACGCAGGCAATGCCACCATTCCAAAAAGCTGATTTACCAGCGCTCGCGGTGAACCATCTCATCGAGCGGGTTGCGTCCGCCCTGTTTTGGCGGCGCGCTCAGCACGGTTTTGTCAGCGGGGTAGCCGAACGAGAGCGCCACGTCGCAGCGAAAGCCATCGGGGACGCCGAGAATCGCCTGCGCCTGATCGGGATGATAGATGGTGGCGATGACCGAACCAATGCCAAGCTCCCAGGCCGCAAGCTGCATGTAGGACGCCGTCTGGCCGACGTCGAACATGAGCCATTCGCGCCGCTCCGCGTCGTCGGGCACGACGATGACGACCCCCAGCGCCGCGCCAGCCAGATGGCTCGCGAAGTCGCCCGTCTGTGAGAGTTGTGTGAGTATATCCCTGTCGGTCACGGCGACGAACTGCCAGGGCTGGGTATTCTTGGAGCTTTGTGCGCGCCGACCCGCGTTGAGAATCGTGCGAACCGCATCGTCCGGTAGTGGGTCAGGTGCGAACCGGCGCACGGATCGCTTAAGGCGGATTGCATCGAGCACATTCATGGTACTACCTCCTGCTCGTCATGTGTAGCCACTCTGAGATGTGGTGATTGGGTGGCGGAGACGTTTCTATCGCTGAGCCTGTAGGGAGTGTAGCGCGCGAATGTCATATCTGGCACTGCCGCCCTTCCCATCTGCTCTATCGCAATACGCTATAGTGGAATAGCGGCCACTACCTCTCTTCATACATCGCAGGAGCAAGAATCAGATGGGCATCCTTACTGGCATTCGCGTCGCCGATTTCACCCGCGTCGTCTCTGGCCCGTTCGCCACGATGTTGCTCGGCGATCTTGGCGCCGATGTCTTCAAGATCGAGCGGCCGGGAACCGGCGACGATACGCGCGGCTGGGGGCCACCTTTTGTCGGCAGCGAAAGCACCTACTTCTTCTCGGTCAACCGCAATAAGAAGAGCGTCGTCATCGATTTGCAGACGCGCGAGGGCCGCGAACTGGCGCGCAAGCTCTGCCTGAGCTGTGATGTGGTTGTGGAAAACTTTCGGGTTGGCTTTATGGACCGCGTCGGGCTGGGCTATGAAGCGTTGCGCACTGCGCGGCCAGATATCATCTATTGCAGTATCTCCGGATTTGGGCAGGTGGGTCCATACCGCGACCGGGCGGGCTACGACGTACCGATACAGGCGATGGGCGGGCTGATGAGCATCACGGGCGAGCCTGACCGGCCTCCGGTGAAGACTGGCGTCGCGCTGGTGGATGTGATCGCGGCGCAGTATGCCTTCTCCGGCGTCCTGGCGGCGCTCTATCATCGCGAGCGAACCGGCGAAGGGCAGCGCATCGATGTCTCGCTGCTCAGCGCGGAGCTGGCGGCGCTCATTAATGTGGCGAGCGCGTATCTGGTGGCGGGCGAGATGCCGGTGCGGCGCGGCAATGCCCACGCCTCGATTGTGCCCTATCAGGTTTTCGGCGCCAGCGACGGCTACGTGATGATCGGCGCCGCCAACGACAAGCTCTTCGCCGCGTTCTGCGTGGCGGCTGGACGGCCAGAGTGGGCCAGCGATCCGCGCTTCAGGACGAATGTTGACCGCGTGCGGAACCGTGCGATTCTGGTTCCGCTGATCGATGAGCTGGTGCGCGCCGATACGGTGGCAAGCTGGGTCGAGCGGCTCCAGAAGGCGGGCGTCGCGGTTGCCCCGGTCAACGACCTGGCCCAGGCGTTCGCCGATCCGCAGGTGGTGGCGTCGGGCCAGGTGGTGTCGGTAGCGCATCCGGTAATGGAGCAGCTGCCGCTGGTTGGTCCAGCTGCCCTCTTTAGCCAGACGCCAGCCGAGGTGCGCCTGCCACCGCCGTTGCTGGGACAGCATACCGCCGAGGTTCTGGAGAGCCTCGCCGCTCGTGACGGTTACGATGGCTAGGCTGGGCTGGAACTCGCGGCTGGGCTGCGGCGTATAGTGCAGTGCGAGGGACTATGCATGCCCGATACTCCTGCCTGATTCCACGACGAACAGAACTGTAGATATCTCCATTCGGTCGCGCACTGCTGGCCGAGATAGCCCAGGGAGGGAGAGGTCCATGAAAGTTGATCTGGAAAGCGCCATTACCGAGGTCACAGTCTATCCGCAGGGCGGGCAGGTGACGCGCCAGGGCACGGCGACGGTGGACGCGGCGGGCGAGCATGCGCTCAGCTTCGTCGGGCTGGCGATGGCGATTGATGTCGGCTCGTTTCGCGCGACCGGAATCGGGCCAGCGGGCACGCGCATCCTGAGCGTCGAGAGTACGCAGGAATACCACGAGACCGCGCCCGAGGAGTCGCTGACGCGCCTGCGCGACGAGATCGAGCGGTTGGAGCGGGCGATTCACCTGCTGGACGGGCGCGACAAGCTGATGGCGCAGCAGGAGCAATGGCTGGCGAGCCTGGGCGAGCAATCGGCGCGCAGCCTGGCGTGGGGGCTGGCGCGCGGGACGGCCAAGCCAAGCGATGCCAGTGGGCTGCTGGCCTTTACCGATGAGGAAACCCAGCGGCTGGCGGCGGCGCGGCAGGAGATTCAGCGTCAGCGCACGGAGTCGCAGCGCACGCTGGATGCCCGGCGGCGCGAGCTTGCCCGGCTGAGTGGCGCGTACCAGCCTGACCGACTGACGGCGATTGTGCGCATTGAGACGGCTGAGGCGGGCGAGGTGACGGTGAATCTCTCATACCTCGTCTATGGAGCCGCATGGCGTCCGCGCTACGATGCCCGGGTGGATGCCGAGGCGGCGAAAGTGTTGCTGACACAGCAGGGGCTGGTGACGCAGAACACCGGCGAGGACTGGCGGCAGGTGGCGCTCTCGCTCTCGACGGCGCGCCCCTCGGCCACCGTGCGCCTGCCCGATGAGCCTGACCCGTGGTACCTCGATGTCTACCAGCCCCCGCAGCCCGTTATGCCGAAAGCGCGATCCATGCTGCGGCAGGTAACATTTAGCAGCGCGGCGGCGGATGGCGCTATGCCGATGGCCGCCCCACTGATGGTGGCTGAGCAGGCGTCATCGTTCGATATGGCGCTGGCTGCGGCGGATGTCGTGCAGTCGGGCGCGGCGCAGGTTTTCCACATCGGTGGCCGTTCGGATGTCCCTTCGGATGGCTCGCCGCATACGCTGGGCATCGGCGCGTATGATCTGCCGTGTCGTATGGAATACGTCGCCGAGCCGGTGGTTTCCGAGGGGGCGCATCTGCGGGCGCTGCCGAAGAATACGACCGGGACGGTGCTGCTGCCGGGGGAGATGTATGTCTTCCACGCGGGGGCGGCTGGCGACGAGTATGTCGGCGCGACGGCGTTGGAGCTGACCGCGCAGGACGCCGAGCTGTCGCTCTACCTAGGCATCGACGACAATATCACCGTCAAGCGCGAGATGATTGAGCGCGACACCGACAAGGGCAATATCCTGCAGACCGGCATCCGCCGCGTGACGCTGGGCTACCGTGTGACGCTGGCCAATCGTACCGCCGCGCCGCAGCAGGTGATCCTGAAAGATCGCATGCCAGTGCCACGCCACGAGCGCATCAAGATCAAGCCGCTGGACTTCCGTCCCCAGCCAACCTCGAAGACGAAGCTGGAGCAGATGACCTGGGAGATGCAGCTGACGCCCGGCGAGGAGCGCAAGATCGAGTGGCGTTTCACTATCGAGGCGCCCGCCGACCTCAACGTGACCAATATGCCGTAGGGCGGATCTTTCCCCTACCCCTCCCCTGGACGAACTTTGAGGATGAACTCCGAACCGGGTGCTGGGGTGGGCTTGCCGGAAGCCCAAATGCCCCGACGAATGAACTGGGGAGATGCTGGGGGGAAATTCGCCGTAGCGTTCACGCTACGGCCTGCTCGCCCCGCCTCTACGCTGGATGTTCGGGCTACATCGTAAAAGTTCATCAAGGCGAGGGGCCGAGGATGAGGTCCGCGCGCTACGAAGCGGGGATGATCCCACAACATCTGGCCAGACTGCGCGATGCCTGCTACTATCCTTTCTGAAGTGGTATCCTGGCAGCGGCGGCTTCTTAGGTCGCATGGTGTTCTGTAGGTAGTATGCATTCAGGCATAATCAGGAGGATGAGCGCGCATGGCTATACAGTTTGGCGTCTTTGTGCCTCAGGGCTGGCGCAGGGATTTGGTCGAGATTGCCGATCCGGTGGAGAAGTATGAGGCGATGACAAGTGTGGCGAAGGCCGCCGATGCAATTCCCGCCATCGACTCGATCTGGGTCTACGATCATTTCCATACCGTGCCCACGCCCACGATGGAGACGACCTTCGAGTGCTGGAGCATCACCGCGGCGCTCTCGCGCGATACCAGCCGGGTGAATATTGGCCAGATGGTGACGTGCAACGGCTACCGCCATCCGGCGCTGCTGGCGAAGATCGCCTCGACGGTGGACGTGATGAGCCACGGACGACTCTACTGCGGGTTGGGCGCAGGCTGGTACGAGCATGAGTGGCGCGCCTATGGCTTCGGCTTCCCCGAGACGCGCGACCGCATGCGCATGTTCCGCGAGGCGTGCGAGATCGTGATGAAGATGTGGACTGAGGACTATCCGACGTTCAGCGGTGAGCACTATTCCATCGATAAGCCGATCAACGAGCCGAAGGGCGTGCGCAAGCCGCATCCCTCATTCTGGATTGGCGGGAGCGGCGAGCAGGTGACGCTCAAGCTGGTGGCGCGCTTCGCCGATGCCTGTAACTTCGCGGGTGATCCCGAGACGCTGCGCCGCAAGTATGACATCCTGCGTGGTCACTGCGAGACGGTGGGCCGGGACTTCGAGAGCATTTCCCGGTCGTCCAACCGCATACTCTTCCCGCTCAAACCCGGCGAGGACCCGCGACAGGCGACCGAGAAGGCGCGGGAGGCCGTCGGCGCGACGTATGAGGAGTATCTGAACACGGTTGAGGTCGGCACGCCGGAGCAGCTCATCGAGCGGATTCAGCCAATCGTGGATGCTGGCGTGAACTACCTGATAGCCTACCTCCCCGAAGTCGCCTACGACCACGACCGTCTGCACCTCTACGCTGAGGAGATCATCCCGCATATCCGGTAAAACAGCGCCATCTCGCGACGTTGGCCGCCTGCGTTCTTACCCGTCACCCTGCTAAAATCGAACAGAAGTTCCATCATTATCGCCATAGTTGACTAGCTGGTTAGCCCGAATACGATGCCAGGCTATCCCGTTGCATGGTCGCGCGGGATGGCGTGGCGCCGTTTTTCGTGGGTGGCGACCCTCACCCCCAGCCCCAGCCTCCGGCCCGCTGCCGCTCCGCGCTCTCGTCGCGCGCTTCTCGCCTGACGGCTCGCGCGGCTGCCCCCTAAAAGGGAGGGGAACCATACCCCAACGTATACGGCGCTGTGGCGGGTCTCCGCAACCCGCGACAGCGGGTTTCGTGGCGGAGCGCAGCGACGCCGTTCAAGCGCGGTTTTAACCGCCCGCTACTCCGCGCCGCGCTCATTCTTGCGTCTCCTGCTCTTCGTCGTCGCCCTCGTCGTCTTCCACGTTCACCGAGTTCGCGTCGCCTGCCTGAGCCACGAAAAAACGGGCCGCCACCCGCGCAAAAACGGGATAGCGTGGCATCGTATTCGGGCTGAACCGCTGGTCATTCGTAGCAACGAATAGGGGACATTTATTCCAGCTATGCAAGGACGCTTCATGAGACAGCCCGGAGAAATCGGTACAAACCTTCACACAGAAAACTGACAGGCGCCAGCCCGCGCGATGGGGTACGCTCAATCCGGCTGACCTTCGCCAGACAGACGAGAGAACAGGAGCGCACCCCTATGGCCGACCCCAACATCACGCTCGCGCCGGGCTATAGCTATCGCCCGCCGACCGAGGACGATATCCCTGGCATCATCGGCGTTATGAACGCCTTCGAGACCTTCTTCATCGGCCATTCAGATGACTACGACCCCGACGACATCCGCGAGGACTGGAGCCATCTGAAGCCGGAGTCCGACGCCTGGGTCTTCTTTGCCCCAGACGGCAACATGGCGGGCTATGGCACTGAGACCAACATGGGCTACGGCCAGCTCCAGATCGACGGCTACACCCACCCAGACCATCGCGGCAAGGGCATCGGCGCGGCCATCATCGCGCTGGGTGAGGCGCGCGCGGCCACGCAGATCGAGCAACAGCCCGATGGCGCGCGCGTGGTGCTCTACAATAGCGTCCTGATCGAGGACGCCGCCGCGCATGGCCTGCTCGAATCGCGCGGGTTCAGTCTCGCACGGACCCACTGGCGCATGGGCATCGAGATGGCGGCGCCACCGCCCGCGCCAGAGTGGCCCACAGGCATTACCATGCGCGCCTTCGTCCCCGGCCAGGATGAGCGCGCCGTCTTCGATACCATCGAGGAGGCGTTCCAGGACCACTGGGGCCACACGCCCCGCAACTATGACGAGTGGCTCGCCCGGCTGAAGCGTCCCACCTTCGACCCGTCGCTCTGGTTCCTTGCGCTAGATGAGGGCCAGTTCGCCGGAGTCTGCACGTGCTGGCTGCGTCCCGCCGGTGGCTGGGTCGGCACGCTGGCGGTGCGGCGGCCATGGCGACGACACGGGCTGGGGCTGGTGCTACTCTACCAGTCGTTCGGCGAGTTCTACCGACGTGGCGTGACCAGTGTCGGCCTCGGCGTGGACGCCCAGAGCCTGACCGGCGCGACCTGGCTCTACGAGCGCGCGGGGATGCATCCCACCATGCGCATCGCCACCTTCGCCCGCGAGCTACGTCCCGGCGTCGATCTCAGCGTGCGGGAACTGGCGCAGACCGAGGCGTAATGTGCAACGGGCAGGGCGCTAGACCTGCGGACATACATAGTACGTGTTCGCCGGGCTCGTCGCGGGAATCTGGGACAGCATCGGCGGGGCGGAGCAGTAGTTGCCCGCCCAGCGTCGCGCTATCGGCGCGTTGATGGCTGGTTGCGTGGTCAGACCAGCGGGAAATGTGAGTGACTGCCCATCAACGCCAAACCCCAGTTGAAAGGTCATGGTGGCAATGCTCGTTGGCGGATGAATACTGAAGCCTATGCCAACATCCTGACCAGGGTGTATCGGCGCGCCGGACGCCAAGGTCTGCGTCACCGTCGCGGGCACGGTAGCGCTGGCCGTGAATTGAAACGACTCCTCGATATCTGGCGAATAGCCAGAGGCGCACTCGCCGCCGATACTACCCGAGCGAGCATAGAGTTCCGCGCAGCCATTCAGCACATTCAACTGCCCCATATACGGCGTCAGCGACGTCAACCTGACGCCGAAAGCGTCCAAATGGTGTGTGCTGGTCGTGGACGTGTTACATATCTCGACGAGAAACTCGACCGGCTGCACCACTGCCCGACTCTCTAACCCGCTCCCAAGGACGAATGCGACGTTATTCTGTGTGGTAATGGTCAGCGGTTGGGCGGTAGAAAGGCCATCGGGCAGCATATAGTCGGCGTTAAACCCATACAACACTGCGGGTGTGCTGACAGACAGGTCGCCCACAGAGAGCGCTCCAGCCGTCGGGCTGCATCGTTGTACACGTGCTATGGCGGTCGGCGACGGATTATCAGCGATTGCCGTTGCGGTCGGCTGCGGCGTTGCGGTCACGGTGAACGAGGTTGGCGTCGGAGTTGTTGCCGCATTCCCAATACTACCTGTCGCGCAACCAGCGGCCATCACACTAAGTCCAGCCAGTAGCGCGGCTGTGATCCATCGGCGTCGCAGCATCGCATCGTCTCCCTCACATCGCATCCGCGTCTCTCGTCAAAAACCGCATGCCCGTTGCGAGGCCAGTATAGAGCATCAAGAGGAACTGGGCAATAGAGGCTAATGGGGATCACGCGCACTGTCTATATGGAGGAAGAAAGAGCCGCTCCTGCCCCGCGATCAACACGGACGTGGCACACACACTAACCCCGCCTGCTGACAAGACAAGACAGGAGCGACTCACAGA
Organism: uncultured Chloroflexia bacterium; assembly: GCA_963718915.1. Lineage (GTDB taxonomy): Bacteria > Chloroflexota > Ktedonobacteria > Ktedonobacterales > JADMIN01 > DAHUXT01. The sequence goes on from CAVRAI010000004.1 coordinate 650,454, forward strand.
CTTACAGACTTACAGACTTACGGCCAGTTCGGCCGTGGATATTCTGGCGGCTTGAAATTTGGATCGGTCGTCGTTGGATAAATGGGAACCAGGAGTCCGCCCTGCCATTGGAACAGGAACGCCTCGATCACAACATTCTGCCCGGTGTTGTCGAACTTGACGGGACCCTGGACGCTGGTGAACGTATCCTTGTGAAGTTCCGCGATGAGCCTGGCCTGGTTGAGTGAACCGATCTTGGTGATTGCCTGCTGAACAACCTGACCCACCGAGTAGGCTTCGGGAACATCAGAGCTGATCGCGCTCATATCGCCCCCATACAGCTTGAGGTAGGCCTTGACCATCGCCTGATTCCCTGGTGTTGTCTGCTGCGGGTACCACCCGTTCGGAACCATGATGCCTTCCGCCGAAGTTGCCCCGCCGATGGCATGCAGGAAGTCGTTGCCCTGATCGGGGCCTGCTGTGGCCACAATCGCCTTCGGATTATAGTTCTGCTGCTTAAACGCGAGTGCGAACGCCTTGAAATCTTCCAGCAACGTCCCCAACACGACGATATCAGCCCTGGCGTTCACGAGCTTCTGCGCAACGGGCGTGAAGTTCGTTGTGTCTGACGAATACACCGTATACGAAGCCGTCTGGATGCCAGCCTGTTCAAGCAGTTGCCTGGCGAGGTCAATCTGAGGCTGTGTGAACGGATCGTCCTCGGTGGCATACGCCGCTGTCTGTGGCCGATCACTGGGGGGAAGCGAGAGAATCAGTTGTGTAAAGCTAATCAGGTTGTTCGCAACGGGCAAGGAGACATCAAAGACATTATTGAGTCCCTGGGTAAATACAGAAGGGCCGCCGCCCGCGCCTTCGACGAACGCGTAGCCGTAGTGATTCACAGCAATCGCGGCGGGCTTGGTCAGTTTGGATGAGAATGGTCCAAAGAGCAGATCGCAATGGTCAACGTTGATAAGCCGCTGATAGTTCGTCACGACCTGCGTATCGCTGCTGCCATCATCCAGAATGTCGAGTGTTACTTTGCGCCCCAGCAATCCACCACTGGCATTGACGCTGTTGGCCCAGAGCTGGTAGCCCTGCTTAAAAGCCGTGCCATCAGCCGCAAAGTCGCCAGTGAGCGAGAGTGAGACGCCGATTTTCACTGGAGGACTGTCAACCGTATGAGCCGGGGCGATACCACATGCCGTTACCGTCATCACGGCGACACAGGCCAGGATGACACAACTACAGGCTCGATGAAACGCTGCGCGCGAACGTCCACCCACGTCCGTTCTCCCTTCACGCCCATGACACGCCTGATTGAGCGGCATCACACACGCCGCACCTGAAACATTCGACAAGGCTACAGACCCGACGGGTCGGTCATCAGTTCCGCCACCGTCGCGAGAAATTGCGCGCCCCGCGCGCCATCTACAACACGATGATCGCATGAGAGACTGAGCGTGATGGTCGGGCGTACCGCTGGCTGGCCATCCACTGGAATCACCCGGTCAACGAGCGCCCCAACCGCCAGAATCGCCGCCTGTGGGCTGTTGATGATCGCCGTGAATGCATCCACGCCGTACATCCCCAGATTGCTGATCGTAAATGTGCCGTCCTGAAGGTCGGAGGGCCTCAGTTTTCCCGCCTGCGCGCGCGCGACCATCTCCGCCCGATGGCGTGCGATGCCACTGAGGCTCAGGTCGTCGGCGTGCGGGATGACCGGCGCCACCAGGCCATCTGGCGTCGCGACGGCAAGCGCGATATTCACCTCGTCGTGCGTGATGATGGCGCCGTTCCGCCAGGATGCGTTGAGGCGAGGATGCAGCCGCAGCGCAGTCGCCACCACTTTGACCAGTAAATCAGTGTATGTCAGCTTCTCGGTTGCGCGCTTCTCCGCAAGTGCGAACCAGTGCTTAAACGCGGTGGCATCCAGCTCGCGCATGAGAAAGAAGTGGGGCGTGGTCACCCAGCTCTGGGTCGTGCGTTCCGCCATCAGTCGCCAGATGGCGCTCAAGGACTGCTCGTTCGCAGTCGCGGAGTCGGCTGGCTCTATCGTCTGTGTCAGCGCGGCGCTTCCAGCCGCCAGCACATCCGCGGCCAGCACAGCGCCGCCCGGCCCGGTTCCGCGTATCACTGACAGATCCACTCCGCGCACCGCCGCGATACGCCGCGCTTTGGGAGAGGCCTGGCGACGTCCATTGGCGCTCTGTGTCCCGGATGGGGCGGACGCGACTATGCTGGGGATTGATCGTGCCGGTTGTGCTGGTTGTGGGCGCGCATTCCCCAACGCTGCTATAGCGGCATGGGCCAACGTGGGGGCGGACTGATCCGCCGCGGCTTCCGCCTCCTCCGGCGAGAGGATAACAGCGATCACCCGCGCCACTGGCACCTCGTCGCCGACGTTCGCCGCCACTCGTGACAGGATGCCCGTCGCGGGCGCCTCCAGGTCCACCGCCGCCTTATCTGTCTCGATCACCACCAGCGGCTCGCCAGCGGTCACAGATTGGCCCTCGGATTTGAGCCACTCGACGATCTTACCGGTGTCCTGGGCCATCCCCAGCGCGGGCAAGATAACATCTGTCGCCATGCGCCTGATCTCCCGTAACCCTAATCTTATGGACGCTCCGCCGCGCTGTGCGCTATCGCGCCGCGCCGGTGGCCGTCAGCCTTGACATTCAGATGGGACTGAACCTCGCGCTTTGTAGCAAGCTGCCCATTGACCGTGTAGTAATGGGTGCCAGCCACGAGCAGCTCTTCGGCGGGGAAGCGCGTGATGACCTCGCAGCCATCGCTGGTGACCACAAGCTGCTCTTCGATGCGGGCAGCGGTCCAGCCATCCGCGGCAGGCCAGAAGGTCTCCAGCGCGAAGACCATCCCTTCTTCGATCACCTCGGGATGATCCAGCGAGACCAATCGGCTGAAGATAGGCTTTTCCCAGATTGAGAGGCCGACACCGTGACCATATTGGAGCGCGAAGGCGGCCTCCTCGTCGGGGAAACCAAATTCCTGCGCCTTCGGCCACAGCTTCACCACATCCGCCGTCGTCACCCCCGGCTTGATGATGTTGATGGCGGCGTCCAGAATCTCACGGCACTTTTTATACGCATCCACCATCGCCTGCGAGGCGCTGCCGATCGCGAAGGTGCGGTAGTAGCAGGTGCGATACCCGTTGTAGCTATGCAGGATGTCGAAGTAGGCCGGGTCGCCTGGGCGGAGCGCGCGATCGCTGAAGACGTGCGGATGCGGGCTGCAGCGCTCACCAGAGATGGCGTTCACCCCTTCGACATGTTCCGAGCCCATATCATAGAGCGACTTGCTGACCACGCCCACACACTCGTTCTCACGAACACCCGGCTTCATGAACCGATACAGGTCGTCATAGGCGGCGTCCACCATCATACAGGCCGTATTGAGGAGCGTGATCTCATCGACCGTCTTGATGAGGCGCGCCTGCTGCATCAGTTGCTGGCCGTCCACTACCTTGATGCCCTCAGCCTGGAGCGCGAAGAGGACAGGAAGCTCGATGGCGTCCACCCCGAGTGGCTCACCGAGCAGGCCGCGCTCCTCCAGCTCCACGCGAATCTTGCGGGCCACCTCTTCGGCGCGCCCGGCGGCGGGGAGCATCGCGCCGCGCTGGGTCGAGATGCCAGCACGCGAGCGCTCCTCGCCCAGCCAGGGACAGTAGAGCTTGTGGTGTCGCGCCGCCGAACCAAAGTCCCAAAGGATCGGATCGTCGTCCTGCGCCAGCAGCGTAAAGCGCGCGAGCTTGTCCATTGCCCACGTGCCGATGTGGGTAGCGGTGATATAGCGAATGTTGGTCATATCGAAGCAGAGGAGTGCGCCCAGTTCTGATTCTTTCAGAAGCCGCTTGATGCGGGCGAGGCGCTGCGTGCGCAGCCGCTCAAAGTCTACGCGCTCCTCCCAGTCCACGCCCATTGTGCCGTATGTCTTGAGTGCCATATCATCCTGCTCCTTTGGTCTGGCTCCAGACGTTTTTGCCAGCGGCAATTACACACGCCCACAGAGGGTCTTCGCCAGCTCGACGACCGTGGAGGGAGTTGGAACCGTTTGGTCTTCCAACACGGGAGAGAAAGGTATGGGAACGTCCATGGCCCCCAGCCGTTTGACCGGGGCATCGAGATCATAGAAGGCGCCTTCAGCGATCACCGCGGCCATCTCGGCTGTCACCCCATAACTCTCGTAGCCCTCGTCGATGACGATTGCGCGGCTGGTCTTCCTGGCAGACGCGATCAGCGTATCTCTGTCCAGGGGAACCATCGTGCGGGGGTCAATCACCTCGGCGCTGACGCCAAGCTGTTCCAGCGTATCGGCGGCGGCGAGGGCAACCTGCACCATGCTGCTCGTCGCGACGAGTGTGATATCCGTCCCAACGCGCTTGATGTCGGCGACACCGAAAGGAATGGTGTACTCCTCCTCAGGCACAGGGCCTTTGAGCGCGTACATCATCTTATCCTCAAAGATGACCACCGGGCTATCGTCACGGATGGCGGTCTTGAGCAGACCCTTGGCGTCGTACGGAGTCGATGGAAGGGCAACTTTGAGACCGGGAATGTGACTGACCCAGGCGTGCAGGCTCTGGCTGTGCTGCGCTGCGCTCCGGCGGGTGGCTCCGAGTGTTGTGCGAACGACGAGCGGCGCCTTGAGCTTGCCGCCGGACATGTAGTGAATCTTGGCCGCCTGGTTGGCGAGCTGATCCATAATCAATCCAATGAAATCGCCGAACATGATGTCTACGACGGGACGCATTCCCGTCATAGCCGCGCCGACGCCGATACCGGTGATACCAACCTCCGAGATTGGCGAGTCAATGATGCGCCGCGGGCCGAATTCCTCCACCAGCCCGGAGAGTACCTTGAACGGCGTGCCAGCTTCCGCGACATCCTCGCCCATAATGTATACAGTCGCGTCGCGGCGAAGCTCCTCGGCGAGCGCCTCGCGGATAGCCTGTGCGAGTGTCAGCTCGCGAACCCCGGCGGACTCTGTCTGGTTGATGATCGTGCTAGGCGTAGACATCTTGATCAACCTCACTGGGATCTGGGAAAGGCGCGTTGAGCGCGAAATCTACTGCCGCCTCGATCTCGGCGCGCGCCTCCCGTGTCATCCGGTCAAGCGCATCAGCCTCGGCAATACCCTGCTCCGTCAGCCACTGGCCGTGCAGAGTGATCGGGTCGCGCTGGGTCTTCCAGTGTTCCTCCTCTTCTTTGGAGCGGTAGTACGTGCGCTGGATATCGCCAACGTGGTGGCCATAGTAGCGATAGGTGTTACAGAGGAGGAATGACGGCCCCTCGCCACGACGCGCTCGCTCGACCATACCACATGTGGCGGCATAGACGGCGCGAACATCCTGGCCATCGACCACGTCGGAAGGAATGCCGAACGCCTGTGGTCGCGCGGTCAACTCGCCCGCGGTGGTCTCGCTGTAATGCGTGTACTCGTTATACAGGTTGTTTTCGCACACGTAGATGACGGGCAGTTTCCACAGCGAGGCCATGTTCATGACCTCATACACGATGCCCTGCCCAAGCGCGCCATCGCCAAAGAAACAGACGGCAACCTGGTCCGCGCCACGCATCTTGCTTGAGAATGCCGCGCCCGTCGCGATGCCCGCGCTGCCGCCGACGATAGCGTTGGCTCCCAGATTGCCCGTATCCTGGTCGGCAATGTGCATGGAGCCGCCCTTGCCCTTGCAATAGCCAGCCTCTTTGCCGAGCAGTTCGGCGAACATGCGATCAACGGAAGCGCCTTTCGCCAGACAGTGACCGTGACCGCGGTGCGTGCTGGTGATGTAGTCATCGCGTCGCAACGCCGCGCAGACGCCCACCGCAACCGCCTCCTCGCCAGAGTACAGGTGCGCAAGACCAGGCATGCGCGCGGTCTTGTAGAGGTCGTTGACCTGTTCCTCGAAGAGACGAATCCTGATCATTTGCCGGTACATATCAAGCCAGAGCTCGCCCTCAGTGGCGTCTGACTGGCTGGCATTCTGCGCCTGTCGCGCGGTTTTCGCCTGTGCCATGTGGGCCTCTCCTCTACTTTCCAGAGCATGCGCCCGCTATGGGAGATTCACATCCGTTGATGTGTTGCCAAGTGACGTGTTGCCGAGTATTGCTTGCCGGGTATCTGCGCGCACCTGCTTTAAATGCGCGCGCATACTGTCCCGGGCAGCCTCAGAATCTTTCTTCACGATCGCATTCAGTACGCGCTTGTGATGCATTTGCCCACGCTGAGGTCCACCAGGCACGGCAAAGATCAGTTTGCGCTGATCGCTGAGAAGATCGACAATCGAATCCATGAGCGCCAATATCAAGGGATTGCCAGAACCGCGCGCCACCGCGCGATGAAATTCGTTGTCGGCGGCAATGAAGGCGTCAGCATCATCGAGCGCATGCTCCATCGCCTCGTACGCCGCCCGCATTGCCGCGATATGCTCGCCCTCCGCACGCCCCGCCGCCAAAGCCGCCATCTCTGGTTCGAGGATTTCGCGCACCTCGGTGAGATGCTCCGTGACGTGTCGGCTGCCAATGCGCATCATCAAGTGGAGCGAGTGGCGCACAGCCTGCGATGTACCATCAATCACCATCGTTCCCCGGCCGGGCCGCATATCAACCAGGCCCCGCTGTGCGAGCGTCTTCAAGGCCTCGCGCACGGCGGTGCGGCTTGCGCCGAATTGCTCCCCCAGCTCGCGTTCCGAGCCAAGGTAGTCGCCATGACGCAACTCACCCGAGAGAATGCGCCGCTCGATCTGAGCCGCGATCTGCTCGAATACCCTGCTGCGCTCGATCCGGTCGTACATGCATTCCTCACTGCCAGCTTTGCCACGTCGTCCCAAACTGGTATGACAATCATACCGCAGGACAAAAAGTTGTCAAGCGTCAGACTCATCAGCTGTGATGCGCAATGTTTGTTACACATGAGTTGGCAGGTTGGCGCGTGCGGCCTGATACCACCGCGAATCGCAGTATTCTTCGGGCTGTCCCAATCGTATGCCAGTGGGGCCGTACGTCCGGCGCAGCGCAATAACCTGACGCAGACCCTGCTCGTCGAGCGCGGCATCTCTTCCGTAGCCTGTCGTAGGTAAAACAAACGACGCATACACTCGTGCAACTAGATCGGGCGCTATGCCAAGTGATGACTCTGAGCGCATGAGCGCCTGGGCCGACTCGGAATTCGCGGGATCATCAAGCCAGCGTAGCGCTTGCAGGATGGCAGTGATATACCGCGTCACCATCTCTGGATGCGCGTTCATCCATTGGCGCACACCGGCAGTCGAACCAGACGCATAGGCGGGATATGCTACGGACGAAGACGCGAGTTGAGCGCATCCACGCTCGGCGGCGCGCTGATCAAACGGCGCATAGAGAACCGTGGCCGCGATAGATCCCCGCCAACAGCGCATCGCAACGTGCATGTGTCGCGCCAGCCACGGCGAACGAATAGTCGCGCTCCAGCGTCAACCCCTGACGCTGGAGCAAGTCGCGTAATACCAGAGCAAAGCCGGAGGTGGGATTGTCTACGCCAAGGGTCGTGCCAAGCAGATCGTTGATGCCAGCCGCGCCGGTCCGAGCGTAGACACTCAGCGGGCCGACACTGCCGCCCAGCACCATCGCAATTTCTGGCGCGGTGGTAGACTCCACCCCAAAAGCGGCGGGCTGCGTCGCGAAATTGATCACATTGTCTGGAGCCGTCTGGATGAGGTCAAACTCACCCCGCGCCAGACCGGCAAGTTGAGCAGCTGACCCAGCCGTAAATGTCAGGTCGATGACGAGTCCACGTGCGGCGAAGTAGCCCTCACGTATGGCGACATACAGCGGAAGATTCTGCAACCCTTTGAACGAGTTGATACGCAGTCTGCTGTTCGATGCTCTCTGATCCACGATGCTGCTCACGATCCGACGGGCCACTACGGCTCGATGCCAGCCATCTTTGCAAGCACTTTATAGACGATGAAGAAATCATGCTCGGCCAGCCCCATCGCGCGCGCAGCCGTCAGAAACTCGTTGCTTAAGGCGACTGTTGGGAGCGGGACATCAAACTGCCGCCCCATATCCAGAGCCAGCAGCATGTCCTTCTGCATCATGTTGACATTGAACCAGGCTTCAGCTGGTTCATTAAGAATGAAAGGAGTGCGGTACTTGAGAGAAGGCGAGGCAATCACGCTATCGAGAAGAACTTTCAATGCCGTCGCGCGAGGAATACCGCCCTTTTCCGCGAGGAGTAACGCCTCGGAGAAAGCCATGATTTGCACCTGCAAATTGAGGTTTACGGCGATCTTCATCAGCACAGCCTGACCATTGGCGCCCACGTAGTTGACGGTGGGTGCAATCGCCTCTAGCACAGGCCTGACGCGCTCGAGGGTCTCTCGGTCGCCGCCGACCATCATCGATAATTGGCCCTGCTCCAGGGTAATTGGGCTGCCCGAGACAGGCGTATCGAGCATGCGTGCGCCACGCGCCGCCACCTGATCCGCCAACTCGCGCGACTTCGCCGGGCTGACCGTGCTCATATCGATGTAGACCTTGCCTGGCCGTAGCCCAGCCAGCACGCCATTCGGCCCCTGCACGACCGCCTCAAGCGCGTCGGTATTGGTGACCATAGTGAAGATGATCTCAGCCGATTCCGCCACCTCGCGCGGCGTATTGGCCCAGCGCATCCCGGCAGCCAGCAGCCATTGCACTTTGGATGGCGTGCGGTTGAAACCAACGACCTCGTATCCGGCATCCAGGAGCCGCTTCGTGACGCGGCCACCCATCGCGCCAAGACCGATGAAGCCAAGAGCGACACGAGCCATATCCAGACCTCCAGGTGATTACGTGAACGACAGCGTGGCCCGCCATCGTCACTGTTTCCGTTTCCTCGCTCATGAGGCCCACAACGTGGCAAGGGTCGTCATGGCGTGGCATCGCCACCGTTGCGCGCTGCTTGCGCCGCCTTCGCAAACGGAGCAGGACCCGTGCTCTGGCGAACGATCAACTCAACGGACATCACCAGTGGCTCCGGCGCCGTCGTTCCACTGGTAATCTGCGCAAGCAGGCGCTCTGCCGCTGCCCGTCCCATTTCGTGTAGCGGTAGATGGACAGTCGTCAGCAAACGAGTTGTGCCGAGAACCGTTGAGATATCGTTGAAACCGACAATTGAGATATCGCCCGGCGTCTGAAGGCCCGCCTCTTCTATCGCACGCAGAGCGCCAACCGCGGCCAGATCGTTGACCGCGAAGATCGCTGTTGGCGGCTGGGCCAAAGCGAGGAGTTGCCGTGTCGCCTCATAGCCACCCGGTGCGCGAAAGCTACCATGCACGATGAGATCGGGATCAACAGCCAGGTTGTGCCGCTCGAGTGTATCTCGATATCCGCGGGCGCGTGTGTAGCCCGTCGACATTTCATCTGAACCCGCAATGTGGGCGATACGGCGATGACCCAGTTCAATGAGATGCTCCACAGCAGCGATCGCTCCAGCGTAGTCATCGGGCACGACAGTATTTCCGGCAATGGGATCGGTGTGGCGGTTGACCATCACGAAGGGGAACTCACCCGCCGTCAGCGCATTGATTATGGGATCCTCTCGTCGCGCCGTCGCGATGAGTAATCCATCCACCTGCCGTCCGCGCAACATGGCGATGCTACTTTGCTCGCGCTCCAATTCGTCGTCCGTATTGGCCATAATCACGCTGTATCCCCTGGCGGCCATCGCATCCTCTATGCCCCGGAACAGAATGGCAAAGAACGGGTTGGCAATGTCAGGGATTACTGTGCCAACGACAAAACTACGCCTTGTCCGGAGGGAGCGTGCCAGATGATTCGGCTGATAACCCTGCTCGCGAGCCAGCGCCAGAATGCGCGCGCGTACTTCCTCGCTCACCCGTTGCTGCGGATCGTCATTGAGCACCCGCGCAACTGTCGAGGGATGTACTCCAGCCAACCTGGCAAGGTCTTTCAAGGTCATTTTTAGGCGGCCTTGCAATTGCTATTGGCCTGTCGCTCGCTCACCAGTACAGTCCTCCCTCGTTTTGAACAAACGGTTGTTCTGACAACAGTAGCATCAAATATAGGGCCTGTCAATTATCGTCGGGCAGCCACTTCAGGCATAGTCATGATGTGATCGTGGCGACATCTCCCTCTGGTTCCCACATCAAGAATACCACCAGACGGCGATTCCGGCACAGACTGCGGGTATGCCGTTGCGCAACGACCCGTGTTTCGTGCCACGTGTCAACTGGGCGGCGCATTGACATGCTCAGCGGGTAGTGCTACAGTTTCGTGCAATCGTTTGTTCATCACAAACAAACGATTGTTCAGCGTGATGAGCGCCGACCTGGATACGCAACAACCGATGGACGAGTTGCTGAAGCATGCTCGAATGAATTGAGCGGCAAGACCACGCTCCTGGCGTGCAGGGAGGAAATATGACCACGACTGACTCTAACGCACATGAGAGCACAAGCTATTCCCAGCAAGACGAGCGCGTTCGCATTGCCGTCAGTCACTGGGCGCCGCGATTTGTCGCGAACGGTGTGGATCTGAGCGACTTCAACGCCACCCTGGCGCGTATCCAGACCTGGAGCCAGTGGTTGACGGAGTGGGCAACGACGGCGCGTGGCTATGAAGACCTCGCCCAGACCGCGGAATCCCGTGGGTTCGCCGTGACAGCTGCCGAGGCCTGGCGTCGCGCCGCACTCTGCTGGCACTTTGGCAAGTTCGTCTTCATGGAGGATCCCGATCTCGCACGAACGGCCCAGCAACGGCTGGTAGAAGAGTATCAGAAAGGGATGTGGGCGCTGGAACCGCCTGCGACGCGCGTCGAGATTCCCTACGGCGCCGTTCGTATGGCCGCGTTACTCCGTCTGCCAGCAGGGATAGACCTGCCGCCCGTGGTCATCATGCTCCCAGGGCTAGACTCAACCAAAGAGGAAATCCAGACGACCGCCGATTTCTTTTTACAGCGCGGGCTGGCGACGCTAGCGGTAGACGGACCTGGGCAGGGTGAGACCGAGGAACTGCTGCGCATCGAGCCAGCGTATGAGCACGCCGCTCAGACTGTGATGGACTGGATCAAGACACGCGACGATCTCGACCATAATCGTGTCGGTGTCTTTGGCGTCAGCCTCGGCGGCTACTACGCAATACGAACAGCGGCGTATGTCCCTGGCATCAAGGCAGCGGTTGATCTGGCGGGACTCTACTCGATGGCTGAACACTGGGATGAACGCCCACCCATGACACGCGCCACCTTTAGCAAGCGTTCCGGCGCGGCGGACGAGGCGGAGGCGCGGCAACACGCGCACGCGATGTCTCTCGTCGGCGTCACCCAGCATGTGCGCTGTCCACTGCTCATCGTGCATGGTACTCGCGATACCATTGTTCTCTTCAGCGACGCGGAGCGTATCCACGCCGAAGTACCAGGTTCTGAACTGGCCGCGTTCGAGGGGAGCAATCACGGTTGTACTGACCGTGTCTTCGCGTCGCGCGCTCTGATGGCCGACTGGTTAGCCCAGCATCTCGGCTAGGGCGCGATCTATCCAGTATCGGTCTCTCGCTTCTCATTCGACACTCGATTGATAGCTGATTGCGGATTTGTTCATGGTAGGAGGGTGAGATGGCGGATCAGTTCGATGTCGTCATTGCGGGCGCTGGTCACAACAGCCTGGTAACCGCCGCATATCTGGCCAAAGCAGGGCTGACATGCTTGGTACTCGAAGCGCGCCCGCACATCGGGGGCAATACCGCTACCGAGGAGTTGACGCTCCCTGGCTTTCGCCACGATACTTGCTCAACGTCACACGCGATCTTCATGGAGAGTCCCATCTGGCGCAATCACGAGTTGCCGCTAGCCGAGTATGGCCTGGAATACATCACGAGTGATCCTGCCTGTCACATCGTGTTCCCCGACGGAACCTCCATCACTCAGTGGATCGAGATTGATCGTACCTGTGATGAGATTGCCAGATTCTCGCGCCATGATGCGGACGCCTATCGCACCATGATAACCGAGTGGCGCGACATCGCGCCAGCGTTCGGTGGTGTGCGTTACGCTCCGGCTGGTTGGGGGCCGTCGGTCGCTGATCGTCTCGCCGAGCATCAGAATGGGTCCATCTGGCTGCGGCGCCAGGCGCTCTCCGCCTGGGATATTATCAACGCCACGTTTGAAGACTGGCATGTCAAATCCATGATGCTCTGGTTCGCCGAGGGTACCTTGCAGCCCGCTGATCGACCCGGCACGGGAAGCCTGGCATATTCATTCGCCGCTGGACGGCAGCGCAATGGTTGGGGTATTCCCAGAGGCGGGTCTGGCGTCTTGCCTCAGATTCTGGGCCGCTACATTGAGGCGCATGGTGGCACGCTCATCACCAATCAAGAAGTGATACGCCTGATCGTTGAGGATGGGCGCTGTGTGGGTGTCGAAACGGCCACAGGCGAACGATTCCGCGCGCGCCGGGCTGTTGTCTCATCGATCCATATCAAGCGCCTTGTGGATATGGCGCCAGCCGATGTCTGGGGTGATGCCTTCCTCTACGGGGTGGAATCGTACAAAGGCGGCCGAACCATGTTCGTCGCCCATTACGCGACAACCGAACCACCGCTGTTCGCTACTTCGGGTGGCCCACTTGCGACCGTCGCAGCGGGGGTTGCCCAGACGCCGGAGCGTCAGCTTCGCACCGAAGAAAGCTTCCGTGAGGGATTGCTGAATGCCGATCAGACACCCCTGCTGGTGCTGACTCCTTCGGTCGGCGACGACTCGCGTGCGCCTGAGGGGAAACATATGGTGAAAGTCATCAGCCAGCAGCCATATGACCTGAGCGATGGTCCGGAAAAATGGGATGAGATGAAAGCGGAGGTTGCCCGCAAGAACCTCGATGAATTACGTCGATACGCGCCAAATCTCACCGATGACAAAATCCTGGCCACGGACATCCTCAGCCCACTCGACCTCGAACGCTACAACGCGCACAACTGGCATGGCAGTTGTCACGGCGGAGACATGGGGCCGTCACAGTCAGGCGCACTACGACCCGTACCCGGTTATGCTCAACATCGCATGCCTATCCCCGGCCTCTATCAGACCGGCGCAACCACCCATCCTGGCGGGTCGGTGACAGGCGCGCCGGGTCGCAACGCCGCACAAGTTCTTCTCACAGACCTGGGGCGCGATTGGAATGCGGTGATCCAACCGGAATGAAGACAAGAGCATGAAGGCGCCTGACAGCTTTGTGTGCGCCACGAGCGACATGGCCAACCATTTCTTGTGTGGCTGGCTCATCAGTTACCATCGATACTGGATGTTGCTGGGGCACGAGAAAACCGCCAGCAATGCTACGTATAATGGGGTAAGCGGATGCTCGCGCTGCGATTTATGACACAGGATTGACAAAGCAGCGGGGAGATGCTAAAGTCTCAGGCAATCGTTTGTCCAACGCCTGTTTGGCATTCTCGTTCGGTGAGGAGGTGGCAAGAAACCCTCGTGATAGTCGCGATGCGGAGCACGAAGACCTCAGCGAGGGAGCGATAAGACGATGAGGACAATTCATCCTGGCAAGGCAATCACGACCGGTACTATTCCCAGCGAATCACATGTAAACGAGGAGCGCCAAGCGCCTGCGAAAACCTCAGTGCTACGAGGGGGAACAAAAATGGCCGGATGGCATTTTCACCAGATACGGAAGTTCACGTCTGCTGTTGTAATAGCGCTGGCAGCGCTCATGGCTTTCACCGCGTGTGGAACGTCGAGCACGCAAACGGGGAACAAGACCCCCATCAAGATCGGCGTCTCTATCTCGACCTCAGGCGACTTCTCAGATGATGGCAAGGCTACCCAGCAGGGGTATGAGCTGTGGGCTGAGCAGGTGAACAAGAGCGGTGGCCTGTTGGGTCGGCAGGTACAACTCGACATCGTCAACGACAACAGCACCCCTGATCAGGTAACGACGAACTACCAGAAACTCATCACAGTAGACAAAGTTGATCTGGTTGTCGGGCCATACTCAAGCCTCCTGACCAAACCGGCATCCGTTGTCACGGCGCGTTACGGGTATGCGATGGTCGAAGGCTCTGGCGGCGCTCCTTCGGTCTTCAACCGTGGTATTAAAGGCCTTTACGACGTATCCGCGCCGATAGAAAATCTTCTCGTGGCCTTCTCGCAAATGCTCCAGTCGCTTCCTGCGGATCAGCAGCCCAAGTCCATCGCGTATGTGACGTCCGACGATCCATTCACCGAACCACAGGTAGATAAGGCAAAGGCTGCCCTCGAAGCCGCCGGATTCTCGACGGCCTATTACCAGGTGTATCCCGCGGAAACAACAGACTATTCACCCATGGCAACGGCGATGATCAACAAGCACGCCGATGTCGTCATCGCAGGTACACAAACCGCGGATGCAGAGGCTTACGTCAAAGCATTCGCACAGCAGCATTACAACCCGAAAGCGATCATGTTTACCAGCGGGCCTGATACGGGCGCGCCTTCTCGCAGGGCGTTGGCGCGGCCAACACAGAGGGCATCCTGTTCCCCAATAGCTGGTGGCCAGCTCTCAATAAGCTCGGCCAACAAGCAGTTCGTACAGGCATACATGGCCAAGTACGGTGGCACGGCCGACGCAATTGCTGCCGATACCGCGGAGGCGTTCTCGGTCGGCGAGGTGCTGCAACAGGCGGTCGCGCAGTGTAAGTGCACCGACAATGCCAAGCTAATCCAGACCATCAACACCGGAAGTTTTGATAGCGTTCAGGGTCCGGTCAAGTTTAACAGCGTAGGCGAGAACGCCAACCTCCCAGCGTATGTCTTCCAATGGCAGAAAGGCTCGGTCATCTGCGTGTACCCGTCGTCGGTGGCGACTGGTACAATGGAATATCCGAAGCCGAACTGGGCGGGCTGATATTCTGGCGTTAGGGAGCGCCTCGATTCGTTCAAAACGCGCTCCCTCACACGCTAGAAGGGCGTTGATAAGCACAACTGGCTCAGTCGTGCGAAGTCATCTCTTTCTATCCTGCGGGGTTCGCTCAACCATAGTGGGCTCCGCAGGGCCCATCGCTTCTAAACCGTGCTCAATCAATCGGATTGTGGCTCCACTACCTCAGGAGGTATGGACGTGCCCCTCAACATAAACCCTGCGGAGATATTTGGCGCAGTGCTGGATGGGATCCTCACGGGCACTGTTTATGCCTTGATGGCCACGGGGCTAAGCCTGATCTTCGGGGTACTGGATATTATCGATGTCGCACAGGCAGGGTATGTGATACTCGCCGCCTACTTGAGTCTTGTGCTCCAGGGATTTCTGCACATCGATCTTTTCCTTGGATTGCTCATCACTATGCCCCTGCTATTTCTGTTGGACTCGCCGTCGAGTTGGCCTTCATCCGCCCCCTCAAGCGAGAGCGCACTCAATTGTCCATTCTGGTGACCTTTGGTATCGGACTGGTCATCGAAGGCGTGCTGGGCATGGCATTTGGCACCACTGAGCAGGGAGTTCCAGGCCTGGTATGTCACTCATGGATTCCAGCTTGGTAATGCCTACGTACCGTACATCTATGTCTTTGCATTCATCCTGGCACTGGTTCTCATCGCTGCACTCTTCGTGCTGCTTTACCGAACCAAATATGGCCGTAGCGTTCGTGCGCTCATGCAAAATCGCACCGCCGCCCAGCTCATCGGCATCAATGTCGAGCGCGTATCAGCGATTACCTTTGCAATCGGTGTGGCGCTTACCGCCGCGGGTGGCATGGCCTATGGCGCGACAACTCCATTCAATAACAACAGTTGGTATGACCTCATTACCCGCCTCTTTGCCATCATCATCCTGGGTGGCCTGGGGAGCGTTCAAGGCGCCCTCATTGGCGCGATCATCATGCTTGTCTGCTCCGACGTGACCGCTGTCGTGTGGTCACCGGTGTGGTCTAGCGCGGTATTCTTCGTTGCGCTTGTCCTGTTGCTGTTGTTCCGCCCACAGGGGCTTTTTGGCCGCGTCGCCACACGCAAGCAATAGCTTAGGAGTACCTGGACATGAAGCGATCCCTGAACTTGCGTCTGGTCAAGATTGTCTGGCCACTTCTCCTGCTCGTCGCGGCGATGACTATTTCCACTCGTATTTCCCAATCCTGCCCTGGATAATGTCGCCGTGCTAACTCTGATGTATGCGGCAATGGCCACGGCATGGAACATCTTCTCCGGGTACACTGGCTACAACTCGCTCGGACACTCAACCTTTTTTGGATTCGGCGCCTATACGATATCGCTGATCTCAGTGGATAAGAGTCTCGAGGGGGGATTCGCGCTCTTCTTGCTGGTTCCGGTGGCAGGAGTGGTCGCCGCGCTCGCTGCCATTCCGATTGGATGGGTCTGTCTGCGCACGCGCGGCCATGCCTTCGTGGTTATCACGCTCATCACGGTGTTTATCTTCCAACTGCTGGCATTTAACCTGCGTGGCATCACCAACGGATCGATTGGACTCTTCTTGCCAGTTCCTGGCTTTGACGTTGACTGGTTTCTCCTACCGTTCTACTACATTCAACTTGCGATTCTGGTAGTTGCGCTTCTGGCGTCGTTGTATATCCGCAGCTCGCGGTATGGCCTCTGGTTGCTCGCCATCCGCGACGACGAAGACCGCGCCGAAGGTCTGGGAGTGCGTACTGGTGCGAGCAAGCTGATTGCGTTCGTGATCTCGGCGTTCTTCGTTGGTATGGTTGGCGCTGTATACGCCTATTTCATCGGCTCGATCTACCCTCAATACGTCTTCGACCCTGCGTTGACGATCACCATCGTCCTGATGGCGTTCCTGGGTGGAGTGGGTACCCTTGCGGGGCCAGTCGTTGGCGCCTTGATACTGGAAACTGCCCAGCAATATTTCAACATTTACGCGCCCACTGGGCTGTACCAGATCTTCCTCGGCGCCCTGTTTCTGATCGTCATACTGTTGATGCCTCAGGGCATCGTCCGCTCACTTGCCAGACTCTGGACGGCATGGCGCGTGCGCAGTGGCGCAGGTGGCACTCCAGTAGCGCCAGAACGTCAGCCAGCTGTCGTGGAGAAAGGGTGAGGTTGAGCCGATGAGTCTCCTCGAAGTCCACAGCATATCCAAAGCGTTCGGCGGCATTCACGCGCTCGATGACTGCTCGCTGGCGGTCGAACAAGGCTCGATCACCGGGTTGATCGGCCCCAATGGCTCAGGCAAGACAACGCTTTTCAACGTGATCACTGGCTACGAAAGGCCTGACGCGGGCACTGTCACGTTCAAGGGAGCTAACGTTACGAATGCTACCCCCAGCACAATTTTTGGCCTCGGAATGGGACGCACGTTTCAGCTCGTTCGGATATTTTCGCGCCTGACGGTCATGGAGAACATGCATATCGCCGTGCAACGGCGTGGGATCCGTTCTCTGCTCCGTCGGTGGACCGCGCCAGACGAGCGAGCGCACGCACAAGAACTGCTCGATTTCGTGGGCATTTCGCATCTCACCGACGCGCCCGCGGAAAATCTCTCCTATGGTCAGAAGAAATTGCTTGAATTCGCCATGATTCTGATCGCCGAACCACAGGTGGTACTGCTTGACGAACCTGCTGGGGGGGTGAATCCAACTCTGGCGGCTCAACTGACCGACCGCATCAAAACGCTGAACCAGCGCGGCATCACCTTCCTTATTGTCGAGCATAATATGCAATTTGTAATGAGCCTGTGCGACAAGGTCGCCGTCATGCATCGCGGTTCCCTGCTCACCGAGGGCACTCCCGATCAGGTACGCGGCAACCCGGCTGTGCTCGAGGCTTACCTAGGAGACTGAGACCATGGTGCTGCAGCTCGATTCTGTCTACGCTGGCTACGGCGGAGGTGATGTCCTTCGGGGTATTAACCTCAACGTCGAGCAAGGCTCAATCACCTGTATTGTCGGGCCAAACGGCGCGGGCAAGTCAACGGTGATGGCGGCCATCAGTGGCCTGCTGAAGCCGCGCCAGGGTGACATCATCTTTGATGGCAGGTCTATTCGCGGGCTAAGTCCGCAACAGATCCTGGCACGAGGACTTGCCCTGGTACCCCAGGCGCACAGCCTTTTCCCCGACTTGACGGTGCGCGAGAACGTCGAGCTAGGTGCATACATGCTTAACGATGCCGCTCTCGTTCGGCGCCGACTTGCAGAAGTCGAGGCGCTCTTTCCGATTGTGCGAGAGCGCGCCGCTGAAAAGGCAGGCAGTCTCTCGGGGGGGCAGCAGCGTCAGGTAGAGTTTGCCCGGTCGCTCATGCTGGATCCCGCGCTCGTGATGCTGGATGAGCCGTCTATGAGCCTGGATCCCAAAACAGCCAAAGAAATGTTCAAAACAGTCAAACACATGAATGAGTCTGGGCGTACGATTCTGCTGGTTGAGCAGAATGTCCGTAGTGGCCTGGGCGTCGCCACTCATGGTGTGGTGATGGAGAGTGGGAAAGTGCGGCTGACAGGCCCCGCTCAGGACATCCTTGGCAATCCAGAGATCAGCGCCCTCTATCTCGGCGGCTCGCTGGAAGACACACACGCCAGTTAATCCATCACGCGCTCGCCAGATATCACGGAGGCCTGTGCCATACGACTCGCCCATCGTAAGGAGTCGCGGGGCCGATGAGCAACGATCCCAACAATACACAACCGCGTTTCTCAGACGGTGAGTTCGCGCGTCGCCATAAGGCTGTCCGGAATATGATGGCCAAGCACGGACTTGACGCGCTCGTCGTCTACGGTGCGGTCGGCAGCTTCTCTGAGGTGCATTACCTCACAGGTTTTCGCACGGCGCGGGAAGCTTATCTGGTCGTGCCTGCCGAAGGCGAACCGACGTTGTTTGTCCAGTATTTCAACCACGTCTCTTATGCGCGTCGTCGTGCGCACGTTGCCGATGTGCGGTGGGCTGGCGCACAGGGTGTATCTTCCCTGGTGACGCACCTGAGTGACCGTGGATTCAACTCTGGGCGAATTGGGTTAGTTGGCGCCCTTCCCTGGCAGCAGCATCTCGCGCTCTGCACAGAAATGCCGCGCGTGGAATTCTCGGATACCACGACACCGTTCCAGCATCTGCGGCTCATCAAGAGCGAGGAGGAGCTTACCTTCCTGCGGCGCGGTGCGGAACTCAGTGACCTGGCGATGGAAGCGCTTGAGCGGGAGGCGCGTCCGGGCATCGCTGAATACGAACTGGCCGCCATCGTCGAGGGCGCATACGCGCCGCTTGGTGGGCAGACGCACATCCACTACATGGCAACTACACCCATGCGCAACCCGCAACTCTGCGTCCCAGCACAGTTCCAGTCAGATCGTGTCCTGCGGGCGGGTGATGTACTCATCACCGAAATTAGCGCGCAGTACGATGGATACCCAGGCCAGATACTACGTCCCTTCAGCATCGGCGAGCCGCCGACTGCGGACTACCGGCGCATGTACGACCTTGCTGTGCATGTCTTCGAGAGCATCGCAGCAGTCGTTCGGCACGGCGCGGTGGCGGAAGATGTTCTTGATGCAGCGGAGGGGATCGCTGCCGCGGGTTATACTATCTGCGACGATCTGCTGCATGGCTTCGGCGGAGGCTACTTTGCTCCGCTGGTGCGAACCAGGCAGACAGGCGGCACGCGCCATCCTGGATTTGTCTTCGCCGAAGATATGACGGTTGTCATCCAGCCGAATGTGATCACACACGACGAGCGTATGGGCGTGCAGGTGGGCGAACTTGTGCGTGTCACGCGCACCGGCATCGAACGACTGCATCGCTATCCAATGCGCTTCACCCAGTGTGGCTAACGCGACTGGCCCGGCGCAATTCTGAGCAAGCACGCTCCTCTGCATTCAATCATCCGCAATCAATCGGTCAAGGTCACTATACATCGTCCCGCTGCTCTGCTACACTCCAGCTACGGATCACCCCCACGTTCCTTTCGCGGCGAAAGCGAGTCTACATGGCCACGCCACCTACAGCCATATCCATCGCACGTCCCCTGCTTGGTGGATACGCGCTGGTCGCGGTGACACTGGCCTGGATCGCGGGAATCGTATTGCGTTCCGTGGGGCCGCTGTCTCTCTTGCTACCCTGGGTATGGCTGCTCGTTGGCGTGCCTGCCTTCATGGTGATTATCATCCTCGTCTGGCGGAGATCTCTGTCTGGCGGCGCTGGCAGACGTTTCGCGCTGATCCTCGCTATCCTCCTTTTCGCCATAGCCTTCGGAGCGGCGCGAGCAGCATGGACAGACCCTGCCAGTGATCCGCATGCTATCAGCTATCTACCGCTGAACACGCCATTGAGATTGCGCGGCGAGGTGGCGGCCGAACCAGACATTCGCGGCGGCTATCGCTACCTGCTGGTGGATGTCAGCGCGGCCAGCCTAGATAGTGGCGCAACCTGGCAACCAGCGGTGGGGCGTGCCAGCGTGACTGTCAATGGGGCCGATGACTGGTTCGCGCCCGCTTACGGCGATACGCTGAGCCTGAGCGGCATGCTCAACCCCGTGCAGCCTGGCCCAAGTGGAGTCCTTGCCGAGATGCATGGCGCGCAGGTGAGTATCATGGCGCGTGGCGGCGGTAATCCATTGCTGGCAATACTCTTCGATCTGCGCCTGCGGCTGGCTGAATCTATCCAGCGCATGCTGCCAGAGCCAGAAGCGGCGCTACTCATCGGCATTCTGCTCGGCTTCAAAACACCCGTTTTGCGTTCGCGCCTGACCCTCTTTACCGCAACCGGTACCATTCATCTGGTCGTGCCCGCTGGACTCAAAGTGGCTATGCTTGCCGAAATTGCCCGCCGCACTTTGCGTCCGCTGGGTCGGTGGCCGAGGCTGGGTGGATCGCTTGCGGCGGTTGCCCTCTATGCCGCGATTGGCGGCGGAGGACCAGCGGCTGTGCGCGCTGCCATCATGGGCGCGCTGCTCGTGCTCTCCGGGGCGCTGGGACGTCGTTACAATGTCTTCACCGCGTTGGCGTTGGCAGTGCTTATCATGACTGCCATCGAGCCGCTGCTGGTCTACGACGCGGGCTTCCAGCTCACCACGCTCGCTACGCTTGGCATCCCGCTCCTGACACCACCGCTGCAGCGGTTGCTCATGCTCGTGCTGGGCACACTGGGTCACGGCATTGGCGCTGGCATCGCGGAATCGCTGGCAGTGACCATGGCAGCGCAGATCGCCACGCTACCCGTTCTGGCGCTGACCTTCGGTGAAGTGTCGCTGATCGCGCCTATCGCCAACCTGCTGACGGTGCCGCTCCTGGCGCCACTACTCGTTCTGGGAGAACTACTTGCCCTGTTCGGAGTGCTCGGCATCCCTCTGTTCGGCATCCTGGCGCTGGCATTGAGCTGGGTTGTCTGGCCGCTGCTCTGGTACGTTAATGCTGCCATTGCACTCTGCGCGTCGCTACCAGACGCGGCGTTGGCCGTTGTCGGGCTGCCACTCATAGTAGCCTGGGGATATTATCTCCTCCTGGCCATAGGTGGATGGCGGATGGCGCCGCTGCTGCGACGTTGGACCGCCGCACTGAACGCGCAGCAGATGCATAGCCGGATCAGCCGGAGCGCGATTATCGTGCTGCTGGTGGTTGCGCTGCTTGGCGCTGGAGGGGCGGCCGCGCCCGCACTGGCCGCTGGGGAAGCGGCCCATCTCGACTTCCTCGATGTCGGTCCGGGTGGCGCGGCGACGCTGTTACGCCTGCCATCCGGTATAACGGCGCTGCTGGATGGCGGCCCCGACGGCCCCACGCTAGAAGGCGCGCTGGCCGGGCGCCTCCCTTTCTGGCAACACGCGCTCGATCTGGCAGTGTTGACCGATCATCGCGCTGGCGCTGTGCGCGGCCTGGACGACGCTGCCACACACTTCACCATCACTCGCGCAGTCGATGCGGGCGCGTTTCACCCGACAACTGAGTATCTCGCCTGGCGCGACGCGATGACCCATGCGGGCGCGACCTACTCACAGGTACGCCAGGGCGATGTGCTGCATCTGGATGAGTCCACAACATTGACAGTACTTGCGCCGCCTCAAGCCCTCTTTCCTTCGCAGCAGGGCGTCACAACCGCCAGCAACGACCTCATTCTCCGGCTGGATACGCCCGGTCTGCGCGCGCTCTTTCTGGGAGCTGCGGACTCCTATGCGCTCGATGCGCTGGCAGGCTCGGGACAATCCCTTTCTGCCGATGTCGTGGAGTTAGCGCTGGTACCTGGCGAGACGCTGGATGTAAGCGGGGCGCTGGGTGACGTGCTCTTCAAAGCGCATCCCCGGCTGGTGGTCATCTGCGACGCGCCGATTGCCCCAGACTCGGTCACGGCGCGCGCGCGTGTACATGGCGAGAACTGGACCTCCGACACCGACGCGGCGACAGCGCTGGGAGCGCTGGTCTATCGCACCAGCGAGGCAGGCATCATCAGTCTGAGCGGAGACGCAAGCGGCTGGCATCTCGGCGGATAAGTGGTTCTTATGAGGCGGTGGCGTTGCCCAGCCGTTCCCACAGGCCGAGTCGCTGTAACTCTTGGCGCGCCTCGAAGCCGAACAACTCGCGGTCGATCTGGCGTCCCGCGCGCAGCACAATCTCGCGCAGCATCTCGATGCACTCGGATTTGGTGCGCGGGTCAGTCTCGAAGGGGATATGCTGGGCCAGCCGCTCAATCGCCTGTTGATCGTGCCAGTTGCCTGGTGTAGTGCCCATAGCGCCAGTCACTTTCTTACACAGACTGAGCTTCATTCTCTGGTTAAACATGGTACCATGCCCGCCCCAACCAGACAATGGGCATATCATAAGGCTGCCTGCTCTGTCACTATCACCTGACTTCCCCCATTGCTCCTATGAAAGCCCTGTTTTCTTGACCCGCCGCGTCCGGGACATGTATGGTGTGGGCGCGCTAACTCCCACTCGATGCGATCTTCGCTCTGAGGGATAAGAGCACGTCAATCACCTGGGTGACTAGCTGGGGCAGGAGGGAATACAAATGCTGTGTGATCAGTGTGGATCGGAACGCCCACGGTCGGGACTGTGTCCTGAGTGCGGCGCGCCACCGCCAGGCACATATTCCTCCATGCGCGACTGGAAGGGGCGCGGCGCCCCCGGCGATAGCGATCGCCGGTCTCGTGGCGGCTCCAGTGGCTCCAGCAGTTCCAGCAGTTCTAGCAGTTCCAGGCGCGCGGATACATCTGGTCGGCGCGGACGCTCGGGCGAGCGCTGGGGTGGCAGTGGCGACAACTGGCAGGGTGATGGCTACGATGAGCCACCTGCGTCTCGCTCCAACCGCCGAAACCGCCGCCCTGCCGACGGCTATGATGAGATCGACCTTGACCGCGCGCTGGTTCCAGCACGCAATGAGATGATGGCGCAGATGGAAAGCGGCGCTGGATTGCCAGCACTTCCCGGCTTCCCACAGACCGACGAAGAAGAGCGTATGCTGGGCATACGCCGCCCAGCCTTTATCCCGGCGACGAGCGAGAAACGCAAGAAGCGGCTCAGCTCCTGGCGTGTCATCAGTGGCGTGCTCAGCGTTATGCTTGCCTGCATCGCGTCATGCGCGGCGGCAGGCATCCTGGGCAAAGACAGGATCGAGGCGCTATGGAGCAAACCCATCACAATTGTCACGACACAGCCCGCGGTTGATCTCAGTGGCATACCTCTGACGCCAGTCGCGACCCCTGGACCAGCCGCCAAGCCGCTTTCGCAGGTGGTTACCGCCCTCCATCGCCAGGGCAACTGCAATCCGGTAGACCCCTCATCGTACTTCCATGCCACTGACGCCGTCTGGGTCTTCGTCATCCTCAAACAACCAGCGAAAGGGCATACGATCAGCGTCCGCTGGTTTGCGAACGGAACCGATGTCAATCCACCCTCGATAGATAAGACGACACTCACGCTGGGTGATAACAACGCAGGCGCGTGCTTCTCGCTGCAATACCCCTCACCCGGAAAAGGCATGGTGAAAGTCTATTGGGATCGGCCCGCGAACGATACAGGCAATGACCCCGCCGACCCGGCGCTCATGGCGACGATCAGTTTCGCGGTTCTTCCCATCGGGTATGGTACGCCGACGCCTGGCCCTGTCGGAACGAATGTGCCAACAGCTGCGCCAACCGGTACGCCGAAGAAATAGCGCCGCCGCAGGATTGCCCGGGTATAGCGAGCGTATCGTATAGTAGTGTCTACAGGTAGACGTTGCACAGGGAACACGAGGCAGGAGATGTCTGGCTACGATCCGCGCTTCCCGCCGTTTGGGTCGTCAGGCGCTAACGATGCGAGCGACTGGGATGATTGGGATCCCGGTCGGGCGCGCCGTGGCTATACACAGCAGATGCCAGCCATCTCCAACCTTCCACTGCCACCGGACCCAGCCAATATCGACCTACCTAGTATCGTCACACCCAGGCGGCCCACAAGCGGCCTTGATGCTCTCGGCCCGGCTGGCCTGGCGCTAAGCGCGCGCGCCGAAAGAGAAGATTTTCTGACCGTCAACTATGACATTCACGAGCCTGGATTTGTCGAACTCTACGATGCGCTGTTCGTACCCCAGTGGTCCAGCCCATTTGGACGGCTCCTGCTCAGTATCTTTCTGACAATGCCGCGCGACACCGGTTGGCAGGTACTCGATGTCGGCTGTGGCACTGGCTACCCGGCGCTGGAACTTGCCCGATTTCTCGGCCAGGACTGCGATCTCGCGGGCATAGATATTTGGGAAGAGGCGATCCTGCTGGCGCGTCGCAAGGCTAGCGAAGAATGGCTGCGCAACGTGACCTTTCTGGCGGAAGACATCTGCGAGACGGCGCTACCTGAGGGTAGCTTCGATACGATCACCTGCAACCTGGCGCTCAGCAGTTTCGACGATCCACGGGCAGCGCTCGGGGCGATGTGGCGGCTCCTGCGCGCGGGCGGCCAGCTCATCGTGACGACTCCATTACAGTCGGCGCTGCGAGAATTTCTCGATACCTACCATCTCACTCTCCGCGACCTAAAGCTGCAGGATTACATGCAGACGCTTGGAGCGCAGGTCGCCGCCCGACCGACGATCAACGCGGTGCAGCGACTGATCGAGGGATCGGGGTTTATCATCCGCCGTACCGTGACGGACAATTTTGCGCTACGCTTCCACGACCCGCGTGCGTTCCTGACGTCGCCACTGGCGCAGACGCTCTACCTTGGCACATGGCGCGACATCATCCCCGACATGACCATTCGTCGGCTCGTCTTCAACGAAGTGGAACGGCGTCTGCGCGTGCGCACGCAGGCGAATGGCGGCGAACTAGTCATGCATGTGCCGATGCTGTGCATTTCGGCGGAGCGCCCGTGATACCATATGTTGAGGATATTGCGACAGCGCACTCCAGAAACGTTTGGCTGAGTGGAGGAAGCAGGCATGGCTGAGGCCAATACACAGCATCTGAGACTGGCACGCAGATGGGGCGTGCTGCTACTCCTGGCGGTCGTTTTGATCGCCGGACTGGTAGCGCTGCCAAAGGGCCTGACAGTCGGTCAAACCGCTCACCCTGCTCGGATACAGCAGGCTTCTGTACCTCTCCATACCCTTTCGGCGCCGCTCAGCACTGTGCACGGCGCAGCCTCAGCTTTTGCCCCGTATGGCCAGCTCGTACCTGCCGACGCCCCCAAGATATACGCATCCTCGGCGTATCTGATGGATCCCACCACGGGTGAGGTCTTCTATTCCAACAATGCGCTTGATGAAGTTCCCATGGCCAGCACCACCAAAATCATGACGACCATAGTAGCGTTGACCTTTGGCAAGCCTGACCAGAAGATTACCATTGGTCAGGACGCCGTCAATGAACAGAACAACGAGAATAGCGTCGCAGGTCTGCAAAAAGGTGATGTGCTGACATTGAAAGACCTGCTGTACGCGCTGTTGCTGCCATCCGGGGATGATGCAGCCGTGGCAATCGCCGATGGCATAGCAGGCTCACAGGCCAGTTTTGTGCGCATGATGAACTTTGAGGCGGCGCTGCTCGGCCTTGACCACACACATTACGCCAATGTCCACGGCCTCGACGCCCCTGGCCACTACACAACAGTTGGCGATCTGGCGCGCATCGCCCGTATCGCGATTCGGAATTTCCCACTGTTCGCCCAGATTGTCAAAACGCCCACCTACGTCGTGAGCACCCCGCTGAACGGGCAATATACCTGGCACACCACCAACGAGCTTCTCACGCCACTACATGATTACCAAGGCGCTATCGGCATCAAGACTGGGCACACTGGCAAAGCTGGCTACTGTCTGGTCTTCGCGGCAACACGAAGCGGAAACACCCTCATCGGCGTGCTGCTCGGTGAGCAAGACCAAACGGGCGAGCAGCGCTTCTACGACGCTACCGCGCTACTGAACTGGGGATTCGCCCGTGAGAAGACCATCACAAACGTCATGAATGCGATTGCTGGCAAGAGCTAAGCGACATCACACTTCAAGCTCGCCGCCGAAAAGACGCTGGCGGGCCAGCAGCGTCTGCTTGAGCAACATCAGATTCGTCAACTGGCCGACGCCACCTGGCACCGGGCTCAGCGCGCCAGCGACCGCCATAACGCCTTCAGCATCCACGTCGCCAATGAGCGAGCCGTCGGGCTGGACATTGATACCCACGTCGATCACCGTCGCGCCTGGCCGCACCATACCTGCCGTCAGCAGTCCCGGTTTGCCCGCCGCTACGATGACAACCGAAGCCTCCCGTGTCTGTTCGCCGAGATCGCGCGTATAGATATGGCACACCGTCACTGTAGCATCGCGGTGCAGCAGCAGAAACGCCAGGGGCTTGCCAACCACATTGCTCGCGCCAACGACGACAACTCGGGCGCCATTCAGGTGTATCTCGGAACGGTCGAGCATTTCGAGCACTGCGGCACAGGTTGAGGGAATAAAGGTGGGGAGGCGCAAAAAGAGATCGCCCGCGCTCCGAGTACTGATCCCGTCAACATCCTTACGCGGATCGATTGTCTCGGCGACGAGCCGCTGCGAGAGATGCTTCGGCAGGGGCAACTGCATTAAGATGCCATGAATACTGTTATCGGCATTCAATACCTCGATGCACGCGCGCAGGCCAGAGGCGTCAATCTCATCAGGCAGCGACAACATCGTCGCGCGCACGCCAACACGTTCGGACGAACGCAGCAACGCCCGCGTATACACCTCAGACGATGGATCCTGGCCGACGCGCACAATCGCTAGCCCAGCAGGCGCCCCGTAGCGCGCTTCGTCGCTGGCTGCCATCGCTATCAAATCATCGCGCACCGCACGGGCAATGCGTCTGCCATCCAGGATGCGCGCCGTCATGGCTCAAGCCCCATCCGCCGACGAACCGTGCCCATCGTCTGCTGACAGATGTCCAGGGCGCGCGCCTCAAAGTCCGCGACCTGCTGGCGGGCAACGCCTGAGGCAGCCTGGTCGTGCAGCAACACGACGTTTGCCAGCACATTGAGCGCCGCCGAGCGAACCGCCGCCTCACCGATGATAGCAGCACAGCCCGCATCACTTACCACCGTGCCATTGCCGATACGCGCTATTTCCTCCGCCAGCGCCAGCACATCACAGGCCGTGGACATCACCGCTAGCGGTGGTTGCATTGCCGCGTCCAACGCTCGCTGAATTGCCGCCTCCCGCGAGGCGCGCGCCTCCTCGTCCGCCTTCGGCAATTTGTACGCGGCAGAGACAGCCTGAAACGCGCGCTCATCATCTTCCATGAACTGGACAAGACGGGCACGCGCTTCGTGCAGAAGCGCGATGACCACGCGGACACGCTCATCCACCGCCGCATATTTTGGGCGTCCAGCCGTTAGTTGCGCCACCATCTCCGCCAGCGCCGCCGCTAACGCGCCCGCCAGCGCACTCGCCGCGCCTCCGCCCGGTGTGGGCGCGCTCGAAGCAAGCGACTTCAGAAACGCCGACAGCTTTGTATCGTCCGCCATGAATCATCCTGTCTGGTGAAAGATTCTCGCGCGGTATTGTACCATTCTGAGCATATAGAGCGAGCGGATTTTTGGCGGAGATGAGGAGATTGAGAGATTTGGAAGGGAGCGAACGCAGGTGAGCGACAGACAGCGCTACACGGATGGCGAATCCGCTGAGAAGGTTGCACGCATCTACGAGAAACTGGTTGCCACCTATGGCATCCCAACATGGGAACCAAACGGCGATCCTCTCGGTGAACTGGTCGCCACTATCCTCTCGCAGCACACCTCCGACATCAACTCCGAACGCGCTTATCGCCAGTTACGCTCTGCGTTTCGTACCTGGGAGCAGGTGCGTGATGCCCCTACGGGTGACGTGGTCGAAGCGATTCGCTCCGGCGGACTGGCGCAGCAGAAAGCAGAACGCATCCAGCAGATTCTCCGCATCCTGACGGAGCAGTTGGGCGACGCGCCATTAACGCTCGACAGACTGGATGCAATGCCGCTGGACGACGCATTGGCGTGGCTGCGCGGGCTGCCTGGCGTAGGTCCTAAAACCGCGGCATGCGTTCTGCTATTCGCTCTGGGCAAGCCAGCTTTTCCGGTGGATACCCATGTCTGGCGTGTTACGAAACGGCTAGGACTTATTGGCCCACAAATGTCTGCGGAAAGCTCTCAAGAGACACTCCAAGCGCTGATACCTCCAGAGTGGCGTCACACGATGCACATCGATCTTATCCGTCATGGGAGACAAATATGCTATGCCCGCAAACCGGCCTGTTTCCGCTGCCCAATCTCGTCAGATTGCCGGTATTTTTGGGAGGTTGTAGCGGCCGGCGAAGCATGCTGAGCAGTGTGCTAAAGCGAGCGCGATGTGTTACACTAGATGGCATGTGTCGTTTCCAATTCTGAGACAGAGATAAGAACAAGCGAGCGGCAAGCGTTTGCGGGCTATCGGCAAGGGCGCCGGGCCTGAAGCGGAAACCGCGCGTTTCTCTTGGTGAGAGCATAGGGCATATTGTACACGGGAGGTGTACAACTCCGGCGGGTATACCGGAGTATGAGGAGGCACGGCGTTCATATCATGACGATCTGGCAGCACATCGACCAGCGCCCCGAGACGAAGCTACGGCACTGGCAACGCAAGGCACGTATTTTGGCCAGGAAGGCCGCACATGAGGGTCACATTCAGTATATTCTCACCTGGCGCATCTGGTCCGCACTGCTGATCTTGCTTATGGTGATGATAAGCCTGCTGGCCAATCCCGCATACCGCCAGTGGCTACTGACGGCGCTCTCTAACATTGCCATCATTGGTGGTATTCTGGCTGCTCCGATTATCTCGCTAGTCGCATGGATCGGTGTGACACTCCCCACCCATGCGCCTCTACACCAGGCGGCGCCAACGCTCTTCATCGGCGCGCTGCTCTGGATGGCGATGGGCATCGTCTCGGCCCACGCCCGCCACGACGGCTCCGCCACCCGTTGAACGCCACACGCCATGTAGGCGATCTCGGCATATACGGCATACGCCAGCGTCATTGCACGTCTGGGAAATCAGGCGAGTTGGCGTACTCCGTAAACGGCACATGCGCGCGCTCTGCGGCAAGGCGTAACAGTTCGCGTACTTCGGCGTCAGACGTTGGCGAGAAGTCGTCGTACCAGAGGCCGACGCCGTAAAATGGTTCAGGTGTCTCAACGCAGACCACCTCGTCCGCGATGGCGCGTAGCTCCTGGCAGGTTGACGCTGGAGCAACGGGGACGCCAGCGACCAGGCGCAACGGCTGTTTCAGTCGTAAGGCAACGAGGCCCGCGCGCATGGTGGCGCCCGTCGCCAGACCATCATCTACCAGAATAATCACCTGATCCTCGATGGTCGGAGTTGGACGGTCGTCGCGATATTCACGTTCGCGGCGTTCCATCTCCATCGCTTCCGCCGCAGCCACTGCTTCGATCGTGGCTGGCGAGATCGCCGATCCTTCGACGACATCGTGGTTGATCACGCGGACACCTCCACTGGCAATGGCGCCCATCGCCAGTTCTTCGTTGCCCGGCGCCCCTAGTTTGCGCACAAGGAAAACATCGAGCGGCACGCGCAACGCACAGGCAACCTCATAGCCCACTGGCACGCCTCCGCGCGGTAGGGCAAGCACGATAGCGTCTGGCCGGTCGGCGTATGGTGTGAGGCTGGCTGCCAAAGCCCGCCCAGCATCCCTGCGATCACGGAAGCGCATAGATATCGCCTCCTCCGCGGATCATGTACACTACGATGCAAGGGTCGCATAAGCCGTACCACTCGATGCTGGTTCCATCATATTTCCAGAACAGCGTATTTTGCATGGCGCTGGCTCAAGCGAATGCATTCCATGTTGGCATGCACCGGTTTGCGTCCCTCGATTTTAGATCTTAGCGAGGTGGCTGATTTCGATACTGCGACGAATGGAGCGTGTCCCATCGCCTAGCGTCCATGAACTGACGTCTCCGTCGGCGAGACGATTTTGCGCGACGATTGCGGCGCCAACTTCTGGCGAATGTCGCGGCGATTCCAGCCTTGCCTGTGGAGCGATACGCTTGACGGCTATGCGTAGCGGATCAAGAACCCAGGTAGTGGACTTGAAGACACTGCCGACGATGCCTATCGGGAAGGAATCCTTCTCCATGTCAAGCTGAGTGACTATCGCCTCGATATCGTTGGCGATATCGCTCGCTGCCTGCCGCAGAATATCCTGCGCCACTTGATCGCCTTCGTCCGCCGCCTCGGCAACACAGCGCGAAAATTCAGCGACACGTAACTTGCCCAGGCCACCGCTATCCGCCAGGCGACGCATCGCCAGCGCTCCGTCAACACCATAGAACTCAGCAAGCTTGTCAAGCAGGCGTGTCGGTTGACGACGACCATCCAGCATCTTCATCGCCTCGTGGATGGAGGCGAGGCCAATTCGATAGCCACTGCCCGCATCGCCGAGGATGTAGTCCCATCCATCGACACGCCAAAATGCGCCGTCGGCATTCATGCCAAGCGCGGTAGCGCCTGTTCCCGCGATGGCGACGATGCCCGGCCCGCCGTCCGTAGCGCAGGCCCAGGCTCCCACGACATCATTCTCAACAATCACCGCACCGCGATACCCCAGCAGTGTCATTGCGCGCCGTGGCACAGGCAGATCAAGCTCAGTATCGAATCCGGCAAGACACATGCACATCGCATCAATGCGCTCAAGCGCGATATTTGCCATACAAAGCGCCTGCGTCACCGCGTCCACGATATTCTGGCTGCTGGCCTCCATGTTGGCGGAGCGATAATTTGATGGGCCGGAGACTCCTGCCCCCAGTACGCGCAGGTCATCTCCTACCACCGCCGCTGTGGTTTTGGTGCCACCACCATCCACCCCAATGACGAATCGCATGAGATCCCTCCTCACCACCTCTTTGGAAACAGATCGTCCGTCTGACCGGGAAAGCAAGCCGAAGGTTGCCGACCCAACGCATCAGGCAGTGCCAGCATAGAACAGCTGAGACAGATTATTGTTGCCCATTGGCAGGAATCGACGTAATTACCTGCCTGGCGAATCAGGCACGCGAGCCAGAAGATCACGATACCAGTGACCGCTGTCTTTGACAATTCGGCGCTGAGTGGGGTAGTCGATGTAGACCACGCCAAATCGCTTGGAATATCCCTCGCCCCACTCAAAGTTATCCATAAACGACCAGGCGAAATAGCCCTGTACGGGTACCTCCTGATCGATGACTCGGGCAATCGCTTCGATGTGGGCGACAAGATACGCTCTGCGCTCAGGATCGCTGACGCGGTCACCGCCATCCCATTCATCGTGATAGGCTGCCCCATTCTCGGTGATGAAGAGCGCAGTTGGCGCATAGTCGCGATGAAGGCGCAACAGGAGATCGCTTAGCCCCTGCGGGAACACCTCCCAGTTCATCGCGGTATATGAACTCCCTGGCACCGGATAGACCGTCCGGGTTGATCCGGGATTGTCCGGGTCGCCGCCAATAATCTGACGCATGTAGTAGTTGACGCCCAGGAAATCGAGTGGGGCGGAAATGTGCGCCATATCTCCTTCCTGGATTGGGGGAGGCGCGACACGCTGTTCCGCGAAGAACGTGTCAGGATATTTGCCGTGGTAGACGGGTTCGGCGAACCAGCGATTTTTAAAGTTATCCATCGCCGCTACTGCTTGCTGGGTTTCAGGCAGATCGTCGGCGGCATAAACGGGGGAGAAGTCGAGGGTAATGCCAACCTGAGCATCAGGCACGAGCGCCCGAATGCGCGGGACAGCAAGCCCATGCCCAAGCAATACATGATGCGCCGCGATGATCGCCGCCTGCGGATCATGCATGCCTGGCGCATGTTTACCATCCGCATGCCCGAGATAGGCGATGCAGAATGGCTCGTTGATGGTGATCCAATGCTTCACCCGATCACCCAGGTGTCCGACAACAACTTCGGCGTAATCAGCAAAGGCAAAGGCAGTATTCCGGCTCAGCCAGCCTCCCTGCTCCTGCAGAACCTGGGGTAGATCCCAATGATAGAGCGTCGCCATAGGCACAATGCCATGTTCAAGCAATGCATCGACCAACTGGCTGTAAAATGCCAAACCACTGGGATTGACAGCTCCAATCCCGGTAGGGACAATGCGCGGCCAGGCAATTGAGAAGCGGTACGAGCGAATCCCAAGTTGCGCCATGAGATCGACATCTTCGCGCATACGGTGATAATGATCCGCGGCAATGTCGCCGTTCTGCCCCTGATACACCGCGCCGGGTTTTGTGGCGAATTTATCCCAGATGGATGGACTGCGTCCGTCCTCATCAGTAGCGCCCTCGATTTGATAGGAGGAGGTAGCTACACCCCATTGAAAATTGGGAGGGAAGGTGGCTAAGAGCGATGGATCGATATCGCCACGCACCTGGGTCGTGTCGCTCAACGTCATGAACGTGTCTCCTGCGTATTATTCTGTAACCTGTGAGGGTGTTTGCGAGCTACCGTTAGCGTCTCCATAAAGGAAGCAGTGAGTATAATGCCCGCCGCCCAGATCGGTGCGCGAGGGAAAGCGCTCACGACAAACCGGCATAGCGTGCGGGCAGCGAGGGTGGAAACGGCAACCGGTTGGTGGATTAATCAGGCTTGGCGGCTCACCCCGTGCTGGTAATTCGACAATTCCCTGCGTGCCTTGGGAAAATATACGGGATGGGTCAGGAGCCGCGGAAAGGAGCAACTGGGTATATGGATGCTTCGGCGTCTTGATAATGGTTTCCGTCGGACCTCCCTCGACCAATTGGCCAGCATACATCACGAGAATCTCATCGGCAAAGTAGCGCGCACTGGCGATATCATGAGTGATGAACAGGAGTGCCAGTCCTAGCTCGTCTTTAAAACCTTCCAGCAGATTAAGCATATCGAGCCGGATCGAGACATCCAGCATCGAAACAGGCTCATCGGCAAGCAGAACGCTCGGGCGTACCGCCAACGCACGGGCAATTGCGATCCGCTGGCGCTGGCCCCCACTCAATTCATGCGGGAACTTCTCAATGAACTGCTCGGCAGGGGTCAGATTGACGCGCCGCAACAGATCGAGAATCTGCTGCCTCTCCTGCTCTTTCGTATGAATATGTCCGAAAATGCGCAGAGGCCGCGCAAGGTGGTAGCGCACATTATGCACCGGATTGAGCGATCCAAATGGGTCTTGAAATACCAGTTGAACCTGGCGATGATGCGATTTTGGCACTGATCGTCTCAGGTCGATAACCGCGCCCCGGAATTTAACAGTTCCACCCGTTGCTGGATACATTCCCGCCAGGACACGCGCCACTGTGGTCTTCCCGCTACCACTCTCACCCACGAGCGCAACCGCTTTGCCAGGATAGAGGGCAATATCCAGAGACTCAACCGCTTTGACTGTGTTGGTGCGGCCCAGTATTGCGCGACTCGACACCGCAAATGTCTTGCGCAGCGCAATCGCCTCAAGAATAGGTTGAGAGCGATCATCGATGCTCGGCGCGCCATGCGTTGCAGTCATCATTGTGAGCCTCCTGTTGAGGATGACAGTTGGCCGCGCGGTGTTTCAGCCGCCAGTGAAGGATCCACCGACATCGGGGGACGATTGGTGTTATAGGCTGGATCGTAGAGATGGCAGGCCACCACATGCGCTGGTCGAGCATCGTCGGGAGCACGCAGAGCAGGCAAGACCTTGTGGCATGCATCAAACGCGAAGGCGCAACGAGGCGCGAACGGGCAACCAGTCGGCAAGGCTCGCAGATCAGGCGGATGGCCAGGAATGCCAAGCATATGCTTCTTCTCGCCTTGAAGGTCTGGGAAGGAATGGATCAGGCCGTACGAGTACGGATGATAGGGATGGACGATAAGCCCCTCCTGATTGGATAGCTCTACCAGACGTCCGGCATACATGATTGCCACATGGTTGCTAATTTCCAGGAGAAGTGAGAGATCATGCGTGATAAAGATCACCGAAAAGCCAAACTTCGCCTGCAATGTTTTGACCTCATTGAGGATTTCGCGCTGTACAACGACATCCAGCGCGGTGGTGGGTTCATCCATGATAATCAGGTCAGGATTTAGCGCGAGCGCAATGGCTATAATCGCGCGCTGGCGCATCCCTCCACTCAGTTGATGGGGATAGCTCCTGAGGCGATCCGGTGAGATACCAACCAAACGTATCAGCTCAATGGCGCGTTCGCGGCGTTGACGGGCATCTAGCGAAGGATCGTGAGCCTTAATGACGTCGGTAACCTGCGCTTCGATAGTCAGCACGGGATTCAAAGCGTTCATGGCGCTTTGAAAGACGATTGAGAGCTTCCTCCATCTGAACTGACGCAATTCTTCCGGCAAAAGCTGGAGAACATCAACACTCTCGCCAAACATCTCCTCTTCTTGTGGGCTTTGCCGATCAGCCTGAAAGTTGAAGATGATCTCGCCATTCGTGATCTTCGCCGGGAACTTGAGCAAACGCGCCAGCGCGAAGGCCAGCGTAGATTTGCCGCTACCGCTCTCGCCTGCCAGCCCAAATATCTCGCCGCGATTGACGACGAATGAGACATTGTCGACCGCGTGAACCGTTCCCGTGTCGGAGGCATAATCAACGCTTAAGTTGCGGACTTCGAGAATGTTCTCACTCGCCATGCTGTTGTACCATCCTTCGCGCGTATTTCTTCGGGAAGAGCAGAGGGAATCGCGAAACCAGCCCCGAGAGGCCTGCTGGCTTTTCTGTCGGGATGGACCGCAGGCGAGGATTGACAATGGAGTCTATGCCATAGTTGATGAGCGCCAGAGAGGTACAGAGCAACGCAATGCAGACACCAGGTGGCACATACCACGCCCAGTAACCACCTAATAACGCATCGTTATTCTGCGCCCAGTACAGCATTGTCCCCCAGCTCACCTGATTGAGATTGCTCAGGCCCAGAAACTCCAGTGTCGCCTCGGTGAGAATCGCTGAGATGGTGGCAAAGATAAAGTTCGTAGCAATGATAGCGCCCATATTCGGCACAATCTCAAAAAAGACCAGGCGATAGGTGCTCTCGCCGCCGACGCGCGCCGCCTGTACATAATCACGCTGCCGCAATGTGAGAGTGATTGAGCGCATGACTCGTGCGCCCCAGGCCCACCCAGTAATCGTGATCACGACGATAACTGTTCCCGGGCCACGGCCACTGGGGACAAGCGCGGCGAGCACGATAATCAGTGGGAGCTGAGGAATCACCAGGAACACGTTCGAAATCAGCGAGAGGAGCTCATCGATCCATCCGCCGAAGTACCCGCCAGTTACGCCAATGATGATCGCGACGAGTGTCGTCAACAGGCCGCAGGTGAAGCCGATCAGCACCGATAAGCGCGTGCCGTCGACAAGCTGACGGAAGATATCCTGCCCAATGGTTGTCGTCCCAAGCCAATGCTGAAGCGAGGGTGGGAGATTGCCAAATCGAGTGGTTGTATTTGGGTCACCAGGCACGAGGAGCGGTCCGATGAGAGCAATCACAATGAAGAACGCCAGAATCCCGAATCCCAATCGCATGGCCCCGGATCGAGGCAACGAGAACCGCATGAATCTGGCTTTCTTTTGAGGACGCATGCCTTTAGAATCGGTAGGCTGAATCTCAACCGAATCGAGTACTGTCATCGCCGCTATCTCCTTTCATCCCGCACGCGAGGGTCCAGTATAGCGTAGGCGATATCAGCAATAAAGTTGGCTACCAGAACGGCGACCGCGATAAAGAGAAAGATCCCCTGGATCAGTGGATAGTCTTCGTTGAAGACAGCCTGGATACTGAGGAAGCCAAGTCCAGGGTATGAGAAGACATATTCGATCAGGAACTGCCCGCCGATAATGAAGCCCAGCGCATTCGCGAAGCTGGCGACCTGCGGCAGGATCGCGTTGCGGGCGGCGTATGTGTACATGATGCGTCGTTGCGGGAGTCCTTTGGCTTCTGCCATCACCACGTGGTCCTCGGCCAGTGTATTGAGCATGGCGTTGCGCATCCCTACCATCCAGCCGCCGATTGAGACAAGAACAAGCGTCAGCGAGGGTAGGACGGCATGCGAGAGAACGTCCATGTAGTAATTGATGTTCTTGTCATTTGGGTCTGTGTCTATGCCTATTGCGCCAAAAACTGGAAACCATTGCAGTTTGAGGCCAATGAAGTAGATAAGCAGTAATCCTACCCAAAACGCTGGAATCGACTGGATAAAGACCAGAAGCGGTGGAATGAAGCGATCAACAAATGAGCCACGGCGCCATGCGGCGGCGATTCCGAGCAAGGTGCCCAGGCCCGCGCTGATAAGCAACGCGACACCAAGTAAATTGATCGTCCAGAAGATGCTGTCGCCCAGCATGCTGGAGACGGTGGCAGGGTAATAGTCAAAGGAAACACCAAGATTCCCGTGCATCAGGTTGCCAAGATAGGTGAGATATTGCTGCCAGAGCGGGTCATGACTGAGGCCGAGTTGCGCCCTCAGCGCGTTGACCGCTGCTGGCGGAAGGCGCCCCTGATTGCGCGCGATGATCGCGTCGATAGGGTCTCCTGGCATCATGCGCGGCAGGAGGAAATTCATGGTAACCGCGACCCAGAGCGCGACCAGGTAGAACCCAAGTCGGCGAAGGAAGTACGCCATTGTGCTATTCCCCGTTCAAGGCTTCGTGTTGAGGCCCCTAAAGGAACTCCACCTTCGGCAGCAATTGCAGTGTGGATGGCCAGCCCGGATGTATGGGCAGGTGGACATGTGGGAATGATACGGAGTATTGCGGTGGAGGAGTGGCAGATAACCAGATTGGCTATCTGCCCCCCAATCTCCAGAGTCTCCACTACTCCACTAGTGAGCTGGCGTCAGATGGAGTACAACACGGGCATCTTCAGGATGCTGGTAAGGACTACCCGCATCGAAGTAGTTGTCCGCTGTTGGCCAGCCGGTAAAGTTCGACGTGCGATACTCGTAGGCGGCGAAGTTTTCGTAGAGGACGATGACCGGTAACTGCGTGACCATCGCCTGTTCGACAGGCATCAGCGCAGAGGTTTTATCGGCATCGCTCGAAGCCGTCGTAAACTGCTGCAGGCCCGCATCAACGCCGGTATCAGTGAAGCGCTCCCAGTTCGTGGGATTCGCTTGCTGGCCAGCGGCAGCGGAATTGATGCTATCCAGCAGCGCATAGAGTGGATAGTAGGGGCTTGGTCCCTGATTGGTCCAACTGATCGCGGTGTCATACTTGCCCGTTTGCAGGCCGCTGTAATAGTCGGCGAACTGCGTCTGATTGGCCGTGACCGTCAGCCCCATCTGGTTGAGATTCTGGACGATAATGGCAACGATTTGGTCCCAGTCCGTCCATCCAGAGACGACGTTCACGCTGAATGTGATGGGCTTGCCATCTTTGCCCAGATACTTCCCGGAGGAATTCTTCTGGTAGCCAGCATCATCCAAAAGTTTCTGCGCGGCCGCGACGTTGCCAGAAGGCGCATCCGCGGACCCAAACTTCAGGTTCGCGAACTGTGAGGCGATAAACTTCTGGTTGGCGGGAACCAATACGCCAGTTGGGCTGGCTGGCGAACCCAGACCCCACGAGCCCTGGTTGACGATGCTGTCGCGATCAATCGCAGCACTCATCGCCTTGCGGAAGGCAAGATCGTTGAAAGGCGCCTTCTGCAGGTTGAGGTACAGCTCGACGACATTCGTCGGCGCATAGAAATAGTGATTGTTGGCATTCGCCGACGCCCACTGCTTGATATTCGGATAGGCAACACCCGCCCAGTCGATCTGGCTATTGTTGAGAACCACCTCAGCGCTGGTGTTCGAATCGAAGGCCGGGTATTTCAACGTCTTGATCTTGGGCAGGCCCTTCTGCCAGTACTTGGAATTAGCCGTCAGGGTAATCAATGACGGCGAGAAGTTCGACAGGACATATGGGCCGGTGCCAACGGGCTGCGAGTTGAGATCCTTGCCTGGATCCGACAGTTTACTGAAGGTGTGCTGCGCCACAATTGGTGTCTGCGCGGCAAAGAACCACTCGTAGACGGAGGCGTTCTGGTTGAACGTTATGACGACAGTGCTGTCATCAGGCGCGCTCACGGAGTTAAAGAGCGCCTTACCTGTGGTAGCGTTCGTCGTCCAGAAACCGCTGGTATCCAGTGCGGGATACTGCTTCATCAGATTGAACGTGTAGGCCACATCAGACGCGGTGAACTTGACGCCATCGCTCCACTGCACGTCAGTACGCAGTTTGAAGGTGATCTGGGTGAAGTCACTATTCCACGTCGCCGATGTAGCCAGCCACGGCTGTGGCGCGGTTCCGTCGAAGCGATTCTGCGCCATAAGCGGCTCGTAGATCATGCCGAACGAGGAATCATTGGTCGCACCAGTCAACAGGGGATTGAAGTTCGCGGTGAAGTTGCCCTTGGGCGACGGAACAATAGTGAGTGTGCCTGATGGGCCGCCCTGGCTGTTGCTGCTCCCGCCGCAGGCTGAGAGCACCATAGTCAACAGCACGACACCGGCCAATAGCACGGCCATGATGCGACGTTGCGGAGAAACCATCGGTGAGAATCCTCCTAAATTGGACTCTTATCGATCAACTCTGATCTGGCACTTGCGTAACCGGTTACGCAACCAAACGAAATAGGCGCGCAAAACCTCCTTCTTGATAGTTCGTCCCGGGTTTATCCAGCAAGCTCGGATGGCGGATTCTTAGCGGAAGTGCTGGACGCTCGGACGATAAGGGTCGATGGCAACTGGATGCGGATGGGATCTGGCGCTCGAGGCGGAAGATCCGGAGTAAATGCCCGAATTGCCTGGAATGACGGCGGAAGACGGGTTCTAGAGGCTTCCAACAATGACAGCAGCAACGAGATGGCCTGTTGTCCCATCTCATAGAAGGGCTGGCGTACGGTCGTGAGCGGCGGACGCATGTGCGCTGAAGGAGCGATATCGTCGAATCCAGCCAGCGCGAGATCTTCTGGTATGTGTAACCCCAGGTCTTCGGCAGCCTCCATAACCCCGTAGGCCATCTCATCATTGCCGGCGAAGATGGCGGTTGGCCGCGGTGTCAGCTCCAGCAGCCTGTGCCCGCACGCCAGACCAGTGGGCGGCTTGAAATCACCCTCCAGCACGAACTCTGGGCGCGGTTCGATACCAGCTTCCTGGAGCGCATCAAAGTAACCTAGCTGGCGGTCATTTGACACTTTGAAGCTCTTGGGTCCAGAAATATAGGCGATATCTCGATGGCCAACCTCGATCAAGTGCTTAACGACCTGCCGGGCGCCCGCGCGATGGTCGGTACCAACCCAAGGAAGGGATGAGACCGGACTCTGATCGTCTATGATCACGATGGGGAAACCCTGCTCGTGAAACTCGATCAGATGTTCTTTTGCATTGCCGGGAAATATTGCCAGCATGCCAGCCGTCATCTTGGAGCTAACGATGCGATCCAGGACAACGCGATGATCCAGCCTCTGGCCCATGGTGTAGAGAACCAGATCGTAGGTGGTCTGTTCCGCGAAGTCGCCAATCCCCAGCATCAGCTGGGGCATCAAGGGCCACGTCAGTGAGGGAATGAGCACTCCGAGCAAATGCGTGCGTCCGCCTGCCAGCACAGCGGCAGCAGCATTGGGGACGAAGTCGTGCTCTTCCATGATGTGCAGGATCCGTTTGCGTGTCATCGCATCAACGTCCGGCTTCTGATTGATGACACGTGATACCGTTGCCTTCGACACGCCCGCAAGACGAGCGATATCTTGGATGGTAACCCTGTCTGCCATCATGATCCTCACGGTTGGGAACGACGCTCCGGGCGTCCGAACGGACACTGTAAGCGGTATCTGTAAGCGATATCAGTAACGATTACGTGACCGGTTACAAAGCAGTGTACTGATTGAGGGCCAGGTTGTCAAGTGGTTACTCAGGAATTGGTCCCATTGCTCTGTCGTGTGAACTTCTCGGCGCAGCGCCAGTTCAAATCCGCGCCTATTCCGTGGGCGCAGACGCCACACAGACTTGAGATGCAGCCCAGTCAGCGCGCCAGTGACGAGCGATAGTGTCAGATTGTGATGCAGGTGAGACTCATACCATGGACGCCGCGGCTCACTGAAGATCGAACAGTGATCGTGTGGTTAGCGGTGTGCTGGTGTGGCTTGGGCCGCTTAAGATAATCGGCTCACTCGGAAAAAGATCAAATCCGTTCTCGCTCCAGGCAATATTCCCCTCACCTTCGAGCCAGACGCTTTTCGCGGGAGTTCGTGTGCGGACGGAAAGATATCCCTCAGGGAGTCGCTCGACGGCAAGTTCGGGATCGACAAGCGTCAGATATCTGAGTGGCTCTGGCCAGAGTGAGGCGGTCGCACGCACAGCGCCATCTGTGAGGAGACGCGCCTGCAAGACGTGAGTGGCATCAACAGCGAGGTCAACGCTCCCAAGGGGCGTGGTCCGGTGCGGAGCGAGCGTAACTGCTAGTTCCTCTTCACCCTCAACCAGCCCCGCAAGTGACCAGCGACGGATCTGTACAATTCCGTGTACCTGCTCACTCGTGCTATTCCCTGCCCACAGCGTGCTGGCTGTCTCGGACTCATATCCCATCTCCAGCGCAATTGGGGCGAGCGCGCGGCGCATAGCGTAATAAGCTAGTTTAGGGAGCACAGCATCATCAATGATGGACCAGCTGATGCTTGGCCAGCAATCGTTGAGCTGCCAGACCAGCGCTCCGCCACATCCATACTGTCCAGGCCCCTGAAATTGGCGTCGCCACCCACGAACTGCCGCGGCGAGCGCCTCAGCCTGCATAACTTGCGTGGCGTAGCGATAGTGGTCGATATCCGCCGGTATTCGGACATTCTCATTCAGATACACAGCGAGTCGACGAACTCCGCCCTCAGCTTTGAAATGATAGTCAAGTGTTTGGCTTCCTGGATAGCACTCCGCTGGGTCTGCCATCGCGGCGAGTGATCTCGCCGATGGTAATGCAACCATGCCAAATTCGCTTACAAAGCGCCCACCGTTTTGTGGGTAGTCCTGATACGGCAACATGGTTTGATGCCAGATACTCCAGACATGTTGGTCCCCTGCCAGAGGGTCGTTATTATTGTCGGAAGCGCCACCATACGGACTGCCGGGCCAGTACACTCTACCGGGATCGAGCCACGCGC
The DNA here is from genome assembly GCA_963718915.1 of uncultured Chloroflexia bacterium. GTDB lineage: Bacteria > Chloroflexota > Ktedonobacteria > Ktedonobacterales > JADMIN01 > DAHUXT01. Next base: position 691,949 of record CAVRAI010000004.1, read on the forward strand.
ACAGCTCTGGCAAGAGTTGTTCATAGATGACGCGCGCGGGGAAGGCATCAGTTACCGGCCCAGCGATGGGGCGATTCTGCGAACGCGCAATGTCATAGTCTTCATTATTCCCACACCACAGCGCCAGGCATGGATGATGGCGAAGGCGCCGGATGGCAGATTCTGCCTCACCGCGCACGCTTCGCAGGAAAGCCTCATGTGCGGGATAAATCCCACAGGCAAAGAGAAAGTCCTGCCAGACAAGTAGGCCCAGTTCGTCACAGAGATCATAGAAAATGTCTGCCTCATAGATTCCGCCGCCCCAGACGCGAATCATGAGCATATGCGCGTCGGCAGCCAGTTGCAGAAAGGCGCGATAACGGTCGTGACTCACTCGTGGAAGCATCATATCCGCCGGAATCCAGTTGGCCCCTCCGCAAAAGATCGGAACATTGTTCACTTCGAAGCAGAAACTCTTACCAGCCTCACTTACCATCTCATCCTGCAAGAGTCGTACACGCCGAACGCCGAGCCGCTGCTCCTTCACCTCCATGACAACGTCTCCCTCGCGTAGCGTGGAGACGAGATGGTAACGCGCTTGCTCGCCGTAGCCATGCGGCCACCAGAGTACTGGTTGCTCAACCTCGAACGTGTGCTCCACGATCTCTTCTAAGAGTGAGAAGGTTCGTTCGGCAATAAGCGCGCCCGCAGGATCGTAGAGAGCCAGTTGTAGCTCAGCGAGGGGCGAATTCTCGGGATGCTCGATGGTAATGCGCACAGGAAACCGCGCATGCTGAAGATCGTCGCCGATCTCTAGCGGGCAGTGCATCTCCGCAATGCGCGTTGCGGCGGTTTCCAGCCAGACGGGCTGCCATGGTCCGGCTGTGAGGAGGCATGGGCCCCAGTCCCACCCGTAATGGTATTGGGCCTTGCGGACATAGACACGGCTCGAATCACCATTCCAGACGGGCATCTTCCCCATTTCGGACTCACGCGCTTTTCCGTGGCGTAGCGCCGACTCAAACACGATGAGCAGTTCATTGTCGCCTGCCAGCAAGTTGGCCTGGACGGGAATGCGATGGGCGACGAACATGTTGTCGCTGGCCAGAATCTGGTGACCGTTGAGCCAAACAGTCGCGAAAGTATCCAGCCCTCCAAAGCACAAGGTCGTCTCACCATGCGCTACATCGTCCGGTGACCAGGAGAAGCGGCTCCGATAGATCCAATCGGACTCACCGACCCATTGCACTGTCGCCTCATTCAGCGACTGAAAGGGGTCGGGTATTATGCCCAGCGCTAGCAAATCACTCTGCACGACGCCGGGAACGGACGCGGAGAACCAGCCTTCCTCTGCCGCGCAATCCTCTTCAATCGTTTTCGCTGGATCACGCCGTTTGAAAGACCAGCCTTCCGCAAGTTCGCGCCGCTGCATCGTGTCCTCGTTTCGGCATGTAATTTCAGTGTCTTCTATTCACTCATCGGTGGTGAAAGGTATCCGTGCCCAGCCAGACCGCGTGAGATAGTAGCGCCCTACTGATCGTTCGCCGTCGATCTGATTCTCGTGGAAGTACAGGCAGTCCTCAATCGGCACTAAGTCATGGATGCGCCCTCAGATGCGCCCCGAGCAGTGCGCGCATAGAGCGAAAGGATACCGCTGCTGTGGCGTGGTGGCGGAGGCGACCAACGCGCCCGGCGCTCGGTGAGCACATGTTCCAGCTCATCTTCCGGCAGCCGCTGGCCCTGAACCCCAACGATAGCGAGCCTCCGTTCGGGCACATGGATCTCGATAAGATCGTTCTCCTCCACGAGCGCGAGAGGGCCACCATCGAGCGCCTCTGGTGTGACATGTCCGATGCACGGTCCCTTCATCGCACCCGAAAAACGACCATCGGTCACGAGAGCTGTGGTGGCGTTGAGCGCGGGATCATCCGCGATGATCGTCGATGCGAAGTACATCTCAGGCATGCCGTTGGCGCGTGGCCCTTCGTAACGTATCACTACGACATCGCCAGGGATAATCTTGCGCTCGCGCAACGCATCCAGGGCAGCCCCCTCGGTGTCGAAGACGCGCGCTGGCCCGACGTGGATATGCATTTCCCTGGGTACCGCGAATGCTTTGATGACCGCACCAACAGGAGCAAGATTGCCATAGAGTACGGCGATTCCTCCTGCCGCTCCAAACGGGTCGGAGCGCGGACGGAGAATCTCATGCCGGGCCACCTTCACATTGTGGAGATAGCCGATCCTCTCGCGAAAGAAACTGCTTTGCTCGATCTCCTCCAGGTTCTCGCCCAGCGTTTTGCCCGTCACAGTGAGGCAATCCAGATGGAGCATGTCTCTCAGTTCGAGCATGATCGCAGGCACACCGCCAGCGTACCAGAAGTATTCGACCGGATAGCGGCCCGTAGTCATTACATTGGCTAATACCGGTATCTGGCGGTGTATGCGGTCGAAGTCGTCAATCGTGATCTCGACGCCAGCCTCCCTCGCGATGACTGGCAGGTGGAGCAGCATGTTTGTCGAGCCGCCCGTCGCCGCGTGGATCATGATGGCGTTCTCGAAGGCTTCACGTGTCAGGATCTGCTGGGGAGTGATCTCCTGCTCGATCAGATGGAGGATCTGCTTGCCGACGGCCCGAGCATATCGCAACAGCCGGGTCAGCGGTGCGGGAACCAGCGCGGAGCCCGGTAACGCCAGGCCAAGCGCCTCAGCCACCACCTGACCTGTGCTGGCGCTCCCCATAAATTGACAGGCGCCGCACGTAGGACACGCCGCTTGCTGGGCAGCATCAAAGTCCTCACGCGATAGCTCGCCACGTTCGACAGACATCCCCATCTGCCAGAGTTGGTTCGAGGTGATATAGTCTGGCGCGTTGAGCTGGGTGCCACCGGGCAGGTGAATGGCCGGGATGTTACAGCGGGCGATGGCGAGCAGGTGAGCGGGAACCGATTTGTCGTTGCCTGAGATGAGCACCATGCCATCGTGTGGATGGCCCAGCGCATGAATCTCGATCATGGCGGCCATAATATCGCGAGAGACGAGCGAATAGCTCATTCCATCGTGCGCCTGAGCAACGCCATCGCAGATATCGCTGACGGTGAAGACTCCTGGCTTTCCTCCCGCCTCGAATACTCCGTTGCTGACCTCTTCGATCAGCGGGCGAAAGTGAAATGTGCCAGGATGCCCCATGCCATACGCGCTGTCGACCAGCACTTGCGGCTTTGCGAGATCCTCTTCCGTCCAGTTCATTCCCAAGCGCAACGCATCGCCCTGGTAATTCACCGAGCGCAGCCGCTGACTTCGCAGTTTTTGTGGATCTATCGGCACTCTGGCAGCCCCTTTGCAGTCAGAAGATGGGAACCTCGATCAGAAAAGGCGAGAAGTCGCCATGCAGCGCAACTCACACTGATTAACGCAACCGTGAAGAGTAGTCGGGCAGTTCTGGATGATCTGGTGGAAGCGGACTCTGCAAGGTCCAACCGCCGTCAACTACCAGCGTTTGCCCGGTCACCTGGCGCGCCTCATCTGAAGCGAGATAAAGAGCGGCCGCCACGACATCCTCAGCATAGCCGACACGTCCCGTGGGAGTCACACTCGCCCAGTTACGCTCGTAGTTCGGGTCATCTCGCAGCGTGCGTTCGGTGACAGTTGCGCCAGGGCAGATGGCATTCACCGTGATGCCGTATTGCGCCACCTCCAGCGCGACCGTCTTCGCCATCATCTGTAGACCGGCCTTGGTGATCCCGTATACACCCAGGTTCAGGTGCGCCTGGATGCCGGTCACGGAGGACATCAAGAGTATACGCCCAGGGATATGCGCGTCAATCATGATCCTGGCCGCCGTCTGGGCGGTAAAGAAACTCCCGCGAAGATTGACACCGAGCAGGCGATCAAATGCTGCTGGAGTATAGGTCAGAAACTCACCATAGTTGGTGATGCCCGCATTCGCAACTACGATATCGAGCCGTGCCGCCACCGCAACGAATTGGTCAAACATCCTCCGGACAGCGTCGACGTCAGCAACGTCGCCCGCGTAGGGGTGTACGCGTTCGACACCCAGAGAATCATTGATTCGCCGGGCCGCGCTTTGACAGAGCGCTGAATCAACATCGTTCAATGCTACCGTGGCTTCTTCGGCGGCAAATGCCTTACACAGCGCATAGCCTATTCCCGTTCCCGCTCCGGTGACGAAAACGGCTTTTCCAGAGAATCCGCTCACCTGTTTTCCCCTCCAAGACCCCGGTTAAATCTCAGCTACACGGTACGAGATGTGGTTTGGTTTTGCGCATGTGATCAACTGATCAACCCGGCGCCTTGAACGCGGTAAAGCCGCCGTCGATGACCAGCGCCGTCCCAGTGACAAATCCGGCTTCGTTCGAGGCCAGGTACAGTATTGCTCCAGCGATTTCTTCCGCAGTGCCCAGCCGCCCGACTGGCTGCCGCGCTACCATTGAGCGAAGGGCTTCCTCCGGGTCGGAGTAATTCCGCGCCATTCGTTCTACCCAGGGCGTGTCCACTGTTCCGGGACAGACACAATTCACCCTGATCCTGTCTCTCACATGATCCGCGGCCATCGCCCTGGTCAATGCAAGAACCGCCCCTTTAGACGCGCCATAGGCGGCCCGGTCCGTGACGGCTACCATCGCGACACTGCTCGATACGTTGACAATCGCGCCTCCACCTTGCTCGATCATTCTGGGAATCGCCGCGCGAGAACACAAGAAAATGCCTTTCACATTGACCGCGAAAAGATGATCCCAGTCCTCCTCGCTGGTCGTCAGGACAGTGCCCGCTACCCCTATGCCAGCGTTGTTGATCAGTATATCGAGTTTGCCGAAGGTTTCAACCGTAAACGCGACCAGCGCATCGGCGTCTGTGGCGACGCTGACGTCGGCCTGAAAGGGAACCGCTGCCAGTGGCGTTGCTCCCTCCTGACCTTGCGCATGAATGAGCGCGACTGTTCGCGCTGCCGCCTGCTGGTTGTAGTCTGCTACCACCACGCGAGCGCCTTCGCTGGCAAATGCCAATGCGGTAGCCTGCCCGATCCCACTGCCAGCGCCAGTAATGACTGCCACCTGACTGTCCAGTTTCGGCATCGCTCGTCTTTACTCCTTCGGTTGATCGCCTTGATGACATAAAACAGGTGTTGCAAGGTCAGCGGGGAGAATTTGTGCTCAGTCAGGATACCACGGGCAGTCGCGCGATTCGACCTGATCGTTATGGGCAGCTATGAAACTGCCGTGCGATGTTCTCGTGAATATACGGTTCTGAAACGGCTGATCTTTGCCGAATCCATAGCATTCTATAGCGGCGACAGATCGCATCTTGACACTGGTCGCTTTCAGCGTCAGAATGCCATCATACTGTGTTGACGGGCATCGAACACACTCAGACGAATAGAGGACAGCAGCATGGACGACAAGCTCTTTCGATCGCTCTCATGGCGCTGTATTGGACCGCACCGCGGAGGTCGGGTGGTCGCCGTAGCCGGGCACCCCACCGAGCCTGGCACGTTCTATTTCGGCGGCTGCGCTGGAGGCGTATGGAAAACCACCAGCGGCGGCGCGCTCTGGGAAATCGTCTCCGATGGCTACTTCACGACATCCGCGGTGGGAGCGATTGCCGTCGCGCCATCAGCGCCAGGCGTTATCTACGTGGGCACGGGCGAGGCGACGATCCGCGGCAACGTCTCGCACGGCGATGGTGTCTACAAATCGAACGACGGTGGCTCGTCGTGGCGCAACGTTGGTCTGGCGGATACGCGCCATATCGGCGACATCGTGGTTCACCCGACGAATCCTGAGATCGCTTATGTGGCGGCGCTGGGCCACGCCTGGGGGCCGAATGCGGAGCGTGGTGTCTTTCGCACACGCGATGGCGGCGCTTCCTGGCAGAAGGTGCTCTTCAAGAGCGAGAACGCGGGCGCCGTTGACCTCGCGATGGATCCGAATCAGCCAGACATTATCTACGCGACCATCTGGCAGACGCGGCGTTACCCACATGCGCTGGTCAGCGGCGGCGAAGAGTCTGGCCTGTGGCGCTCGACCGATGGCGGCGATACCTGGGAGGATCTCTCGCGAGCGAAGGGGCTGCCATCGAGTGGCATCTACGGCAAGTTAGGCGTGGCAGCCTCACCCGCGCAGCCTGGCCGCGTCTGGGCCATTATCGAAGCGGCTGACAAGGATGGCAAAGACGCTGGCGGACTCTACCGCTCCGAGGATTGGGGTGGATCCTGGGAACGGGTGAACGACAAGATGGATCTGCGCAAGCGTCCCTGGTACTACATGCACATCTACGCTGACCCGCGCGATCCCGACACGGTCTGGATACTTAACCTGCGCTGCTGGAAATCGACCGACGGGGGCAAGAGTTTCGTCGGAGTGCCTACACCACATGGCGACAACCACGACCTCTGGATTGACCCGCGCGACCCGAATCGCATGATCGAGAGCAACGACGGCGGCGCATGTGTCACATTCGATGGCGGTCGCTCGTGGTCCTCCATCCTCAATCAGCCGACCGCGCAGTTCTATCACGTCGTCGCCGACGATCACGTACCCTATTACGTCTATGGCTCGCAGCAGGATAACTGGGCGATGCGCCTGCCAAGCATTGATTTCGAGGGAGCCATCACCTGGAAGGACTACGTCGAGCCGGGTGGCGGCGAGAGCGGCTATATCGCCATTGGCCGCAAACCGCCCTATGTAGTCTTCGGTGGCGGCATCGGTACGGGACCGGGGCATGGTCGGCTGATCGCCTGGAATCCCGATACTGGGCAGAAGCGCAATGTCACCGTCTGGCCAGAGGTACACAGCGCCAGTGTGGGCGGTGTCGGTGCGAGCACCCTGAAATATCGCTTCCAGTGGACCTTCCCGGTGGAGGTTTCGCCACACGATCCCGATGTGCTCTACATCTGCTCGAATTTCGTCCATCGCTCAACCGACGAGGGTACGAACTGGGAAGTCATCAGCCCTGACCTCACCCGCAACGACCCGGATCGACAGGGGCCTTCTGGCGGGCCAATCACGTACGACAACAGTGGCGCTGAAATCTACTGTACGATCTTTGCCTTCCGTGAGTCGCCTCATGAACGTGGTGTCTTCTGGGTCGGCTCGGACGACGGACTGGTCCACATCTCACGCGACAGCGGCGCCTCCTGGCAGAACATCACCCCATCCGAGTTGCCTGAGTGGGCGCTCGTCTCCATCATCGAGCCGTCGCCACACGATCCCGCGACAGCCTACCTCGCCGCGACATGCTACAAGGTCGATGACACGGCGCCCTATCTTTTCAAGACCAGCGACTATGGCGCGACCTGGACAAGGATTACGGGCAATCTGCCTGATGGCGCCCTGACACGAGTCATCCGCGAGGATCCCAACCGGCGCGGTCTGCTCTACTGCGGCACGGAGACCGGACTGTATATCTCGTTTGATGACGGGGTTAACTGGCAGCCATTCCAGTGCAACCTTCCGGTGACACCGATCCACGACTTGATTGTGAAGGATTCCGATCTCATCGTCGCCACCCATGGCCGTTCGTTCTGGATTCTCGACGACATCACGCCGCTGCGCCAGATGGTGGATGGCAACGCGCCAGTTGTGCTCTACGAGCCGCGCGACACAACGCGCTATCGTCTCTATGAATACACCGAAGCTGAAGGCACGCCGGGCTTTGTAGATTACCTCATGGCTGGCCCCGTTACGGTGGCATTCCGCCACGAGGAGGATGCCACAGGCGCGAATTCACGCAAGCTGCTCGATAGTGGCCAGAATCCGCCTGCTGGGGTCATCTTCCACTACGCGCTTGCTGAGAAGCCAGAGGGTGATGTGACCCTGACGATACTCGACGCCGAGGGCAACACCGTTCGCACATTCACGAGCAAAGTGGATATTGGCGCCAAGCTTCCCACCGAGCAAGGCGCGAACCGGATTATCTGGGACTTCCGCTACGAGCCACCATCCGCTCTGGAAGACGATAAGGTCGAGAAGCAGGACCAGAAGGAAAAGGCGGAGGCTCGAATCGTCCTCGAGGCGCTGTCTGCGCGCGCACTGCCGGGCGAATATGAGGCGCGGCTTACTGTTGGCGATACCACTGTCACACAGCGTTTCGCCGTGCTGCCAGACCCACGCCTCGCGGTGACGCCGGAGGAACTTCGGGCGCAATTCGACCTCAAGCGCAAGATCCGCGATCAGGTGGATGAAGCGCATCACACCATCAATCAAATCCGGCGACTGCGCAAGCAGGTAGCATCGTGGGAAGAGCGCGCGAAGGCTGGCGAGGGACATGAGAGCATTGTCGAGGCTGCCGGTTCGCTCAAAGAGAAGTTCAGCACGCTTGAGGGTGAGTTGATCAATCTCGATCCTGACAAACCTCAGCCTGGCCCGGCACGCATGAAAGAGAAGCTGGCTACCCTGAGCGAAATGATAGACGAATCGGACGACGTCCCAACGCAGGGCGCGCTTGAGGTCTTCGCGGCGCTCAGCGAACAGGCCGCCTCCGTAGGACGCCAACTGCAAGAACTGCTCGATGGCGACGTGGCCGCATTCAACAAGTTGGTGCGGGCATCGCGTCTGCCAGCTGTCGGCGAGTAATGAACGAGGCGAATGACAGGTACTACGATAGGTCGTCGTCGGGCGTCCGAAGGTATTGCCATGGAAAACGGCGCTCGACGATACCTGGCTCTATAAAGCCGTGAAAAAAGCTCAGGTAAGGAGGGAAAATGGCGCGTGTTCTCGTGCAAGGGAGCCTCAACGTCGATCACGTAGCCCAGATACCCCGTCTTCCGATTCCTGGTGAAACAGTCATCGGCGAGGCTTTTCACATATTTCCAGGCGGGAAGGGGCTCAACCAGGCCATCGCGGCCCGCCGTCTCGGCGCTGATGTCTTCTTGATTGGATGCATCGGTCAGGATCACCTCGGCGACCTCCTGCATGCGACTCTGCTTGCCGATGGTGTGGAGACCGCTCTCATCACGCGACAGACACAATTCGGGACAGGTGTGTGCTGCGTCCTGGTAGGAATCGCTGACGGGCAGAACATGATTGGCAGCATCAGGCAGGCCAATATGGCGCTGAACGCCGTCATGGTCGACGCGGCCTTTGACCAGATCGCCGCCGAGCCTGCTGAGGCGCGCCCGAACGTCTTTCTGGCGCAATGCGAAACAGAAGTGGGCGGTGTCGTGCGAGGTCTTCAGCGCGCGCGAGATCTGCACATGGCCACCATTCTGAACCTTGCTCCGGTTCCCCAGGGAGCGCTTGATGATCATCTCTATCAGTTGTCGGATGTCCTCATTGTCAATGAGATCGAGGCGGGCCTCCTTGCCGGGATGAGCGTCGATGGTTTCGCGCCCGCGGCCATCGCGGCACAAGCACTCTTGAAGCGTGGTCCGAGGCAGGTGGTTATTACCCTGGGAGCGTTAGGCGCTACGTATAGCGCGCGAAATGCAGTAGATGCTGACCCACTGACAGGGATAACTCACCGTGAATGGCCCGCGTACGCCGTCCGCGCGGTGGACGCAACCGCTGCGGGAGATGCATTCTGTGGAGCTTTCGCCAGCAAAGTTTCGGCAGGAGCGGCCATAGACGAAGTGATGGCGTTCGCGCTTGCGGCGGGCGCCCTGACCGCGACTCGACCGGGCGCCGCTCCGTCTCTCCCCACACGTCTTGAAGTCGAAGACATGCTGAAGGATCAGCCACGATAGCCAATTCGAGGCGCTGGGTGACACTGTGCGCTCCATCGATGGCCGCCGAGGCGGGAACTGGATGGAAACCAGCGACTGTGCCGAGCAAGGCTCCCCTTCTCATGCGCGAAAAAAGAAAAAACAGACTCAATGCGGATGCATCAAGTCTGTCAGCAAGGTGATATTTTGGCGGACCCGACGGGATTCGAACCCGCGGTCTCCGGCGTGACAGGCCGGCGTGTTAGGCCGCTACACTACGGGTCCCGGCGTGCCAATCGCTTGATTGGCACGGCACGTGGGAATATACCACAGCCGCAGCCGGGCTGTCAACATGCGCTCGCTCTTCACTCGCTCATTGTCCGGGCTAGTGTATCCACTTCAGACGCCTGCGGGCCAAGGATACGGTCATCGCCACGACGCACGGTGTAGCGACGTTCGTCGGTAAGCTCGAATAGCGCCAGCATGTATTTCCGGCTCGTCCCCAGCAGATCGCGCGCATCGGCCACCGTCAGCGAGTCATGCGTCCTCAGGTGCTCCACCACACGACGGAGCGCTTCGACGTATGCGGAGTGTTCCAGTAGCACCGCATCGTTGAGCCTGACGAGCGTACCTTGCTCGATCAACAACGCCGTGACCTCAGCCCCTAATTCCTCGTCCACCTCGGGCCGCGTTGGTGGGGCAAAGGGCTCCTGGCGGAATCGCGCCAACATCGCATCCACCGACTGCTGCTGCTGCGGTGTTAGATGGGGAGCATGCCCAGGCGCACAGACGAAAACGCCGCGTCCACTATGTGTCTCGGCAAGTGTGCCCGCATGCGCCAACCGTATCAGCGCCTCTGTGGCTTCGCGCGGGGTCAGGCGCAGGCGGGAACGCCACTCTTCGCGCGGCATGCCAGCGCGGAGCGGATACTGCCGGTGGTACTCTTGCACAAGCAAGAGCGCGTCCCCTGACAACCGCTGCCAATGGTCGGCGGCGAAGTAGAACGATCCAGCGGAGACGACGTCCCCTCGTGCGGCAAGCGCCGCTAGCGCCTCTTCCACATCAGGCAGGGGCATGCTAACCAGCCGCGTCAGTTCCTCCAACTCGCGCCCGCCATAGCTTCCCTGTCGAGCTACCCGCGTACGCATTGACCTGGTGATACCAGGCTGGCCACGCAACATCGCCAGCACAATATCATCGGGCGTGCCGTTGGCCAGCGTCGCCAGCCATCCCAGCACGGCGGCGTTATGGCGACGATAGCGGCGCGGGTGCGGATCAACTACGGCTCCGCCGCCAATCGTCAAGCTCGGCGAGGGAACCCGCACGATGAAACGGTCGCCTCGCGCCGCTACGAGCGGCTGCGCCAGCCGGATCTGCGCCCAGCCGGTCGCGCCTGGCTCCAGCTCATCTACTTCGAAGAGCGCCACACGCGCCGGAACCTCCGCCGCGCCCAGGTACACTTCGACCTCGGCATTGTGAGCCAGCGCGCGAGGCGTCGATGCAAGTATGTCCAGCCGCACATCGAGCGCGGTCGTCGGCTGGAACATCCCCGGTCGTGTCACCACGTCGCCGCGCCGCAGATCAGCGCGCGCAACTCCCGTCAGATTTACCGCCAGCCTGCCACCTGGCTTGCTCTCCTCGATGGGGTGGCGATGGGCCTGCAAACCGCGAATTCGGGCGCGCAGACCGCGCGGCTGCACCTCCACCTCCTGGCCACTGTGTAACCCGCCCTCCTGTAGCGTCCCCGTGACGACAGTGCCAAAGCCAGCCATACTAAAGACGCGGTCAACTGGAAGACGCGGTCGCCCGAGATCACGGCGAATCGGGGCATCCTCCACAGCATGATCCAGCGCGGCCAGCAGTTCGGGAAGACCCTGTCTGGTGACGGACGAACAGGGGATAATTGGGCTGCCTGCAAGTGTGGTGTGGGCGAGCCGCTCGGCGATGTCTTCGCGGACAAGCGCCAGCCACTCATCGTCCACCAGATCGCACTTCGTCAGGGCGACGACGCCTGAGCGCACCCGCAACAAATCGAGGATGGCGAGATGCTCGTCCGTCTGCGGCATAATGCCCTCGTCCGCCGCGATGACCAGCAGCGCCACATCGATGCCACCAACGCCCGCCAGCATGTTGCGGATGAAGCTCTCATGGCCGGGAACGTCCACGATGCTCGCCTCGCGCCCGCTGGGTAGCGTCACCCAGGCGAAGCCGAGATCGATGGTCATCCCCCGCGACTTCTCTTCAGTGAGGCGGTCGGGATCAATGCCGGTGAGTGCGGTGACCAGCGTGGACTTGCCATGGTCCACATGCCCCGCGGTGCCAATGCAACTCATGCATGCATTGTATCGCGTCTCAGCCCATCTGAGAACGGACGGCCTGAAGTTCCTGCAAGCGCGCCCGCGCCATCTGGTTCGAGGGGTCTACTTTGGCGAGATTGCGATAGACACGCGCCGCCTGCTCGTATTCGCCGACGGAATAGTAGGTCTGGCCGAGCAGGTCATACGCCTCGTAGTTGGCTTTATCCATCGCGATTAGCTGCTGTAATGCGGCGACAGCCTCTTTCGTCTGGCGGCTGGCAAAGTAGTAGCGCGCAACCACAATCTGCTGTTCGATTGCTCCTTGCACATCCTTCATTTCCAGGCAGTACTGCACATACTGCTGGCGAAGCTGCATGTCGTCGGTAGCGTATTGGATCGCCTGGCGCAGATGCATCAGTCCATCGGCCTGATTGCCGACGCCCCACGTAACCTCAGACATCTTCTGATAGACCGAGGCCGCCTCGCGCAGATGGCCGTGGCGCACATGGATATCTGCGAGGAGTCGATACTCCGACAGCCCCTCGTCGAGCATCCCACGAGCAATCTGGATCTCTGCCATCTCGCTATGCACGGCGGGATCGTCTGGGTTGAGATTCGCCATCTCGCGCAGCACGGCAATGGCATTCTCGAACTGCCGGTTGCTGCGATAGTGCCGCGCCAGCTTGGCATACTCCTGCGTCTGTGCCTGGGGATCACCCTGCCGCGCCGCGATTTGTCCCAGCGCCTGATAGACCTCGTCGTTGACGGCGCGCTGACTCTGCACCGACTGCAAGATCGCATTCCCCTGCTGCATCTGACCGGAAAGTTGATACGCATGTGAGAGCAGCAACGCCACTTCCATCTCTGGGTTGAGCGACTCTTCGCCCTCCAGACGCGGGCGCGCCATCCAGATGGCGGGATCAGGTGGCATACGCCGTGTCAGCGCGGAAGCTTCCTCAAGCTCGCGCACCGCAGCCGCCGCGCCCTGTACATCGCCCGCCATCATCAGCGCCTGGCCCGCGCCAAAATGCGCCAGCACCTCCATCCCAGAGGCGGTGGCAATCTGCTGGAAGCAGGTCAGCGCCTCATGGTGGTGTCCCGTCACCAGATGCACCTGTCCCAGCGCGTAGCGCAGATCGGGATTCGTCGGGTTGAGGTCTGAGGCCTGAAGATAGTCGCGCGCGATATCGCTGTAACTGGCGAAATGTTCCCCGCGCAACGCGGCCAGTAGCCGCCCAAGCACCTCCATCGCGGAGACACGGCTGGAATTCATGCCAGGAGAGCTGATCGCGGGCGAGGCGACTGAGCCGGTGGCCAGCGCCATCTGCCAGGTGGCCAGCGCCCGCACATTGGTCGGATCGAGCTGGAGCACCCGCTGAATCTCGCCGACAGCCTGCGGGACGCGCCCTGCCTTCATCAGCGCCTGCCCGTAGCTCAGGCGCAACTGGCCGTTATTCGGCTGCGCCATGAGCGCCTGCTCGTATTCGCCGATGGCGCGGTCGGCGTAGCCCATGCGCAGATAGGCATCGGCGGCGGAAATGCGCTCGACGAGCGCCTCATCGGAGCGCCCCTGGCGCGTGAGCAGCTCGATCAACTTGACCCGATACGTCAGATTGCTCGGCTCAAGTTGCAGGATGCGTCGGAATGTGGCGATGGCGTCATCGATGCGCCCGTGCGCCAGATACGTCTCGACCAGCACCGAATACTTGGCGACGGCCTGTTCGGACTTGCCCTGCCGTACATAAATCTCGCCGAGCAGCAGATGTACGTCGAGATACTGCGGCGCAAGCTCCATCACTGTCATACACTCTTCGACGGCGGCGGTGAGCAGCCCATGAGCTACGTAGTTCTCGATGCTGCGCACCGCCTGCGACACTTGCGAGCGCAATGGCTCCGGCAGGCTCATCAGGCTCGCCCGCCCGCTCCCTGCCATGCCCAGCGAGTTGATCAACTGCGCCAGATGATCGCCATTGGAGGCAGGCGTGCCACTATAGACGTTGGCATTCCCGCCCATCAGCGTGCCCATGCCGACGCCCATGCCGCCATTCATCCCGCCATTCATCCCGCCAGCCTGGGACGACGCGAAATCGGCCCCCGACGATCTGGCTGGGCCAGCAGACATGCCGTCGGGCATGGGAAAGTCATTGAGCGGGGAATCAGGGATATCGCGCCGCGCGCCCGCCGTGCCACGCTGCGGAATCTTACCGGGCGTGCCGCTCCCGGCAGTAGGGCGCCGTCGCCGCGGCGGCTGTGGCTGTGGCGTTGTCCCCAGCACCTCGTGCATCATGCGCTCAACTTCCGCGACCTGTTCTCGCCATCCCTGGCTTTTCAGGAAGCCAAGCAGCGCCGAGAAGACGGTCGAAGCGCCTTCGAGGTCGTTCATCTCGCGGTGCGCCTCGGCGGCCTCCTGGCAGAGCTGAAGGAGTTGATCCACCTCTTCCAGCGTCAGCGCGTCGAGGTTCACGCGGTCTACCGCCGCGTCGAAGTAGCGGGCGGCTTCTTCCAGGTTGCCCATCGCGCGGAAGCACTGACCGAGGGCGTAAAAGCAGGAAAGCGCATAGTCCGGGTCGTCCAGCAGCAGCTCAAACTGCGCGGCGGCTTCGTCCCAACGATCCGATTCCTGATAGAGCCATCCGAGAAAGTAATGCACATCGGAGCGATTCACACCCGCGTCCAGCAGATCCTCACAGACGAGAACGGCTTCTTCCAGATTCCCTTCCTGCTGAAGCTGCTGCGCCTCACGCAGCGCTGCTCCAACCTGTGGGCCACTCACACGCGGACGCCCCCCGGACCGTCGGCCATCGTCCTGTGGCCTGCCACGCCCCGAGCGCGAACCCGACATATCGCCCCAATCGCCAGAAGAGCCTCTTCTGCCCATACTCCAACTTCCCATCTGACGGCGCCTTGCCCTGCTAGCATCATGCATCGGATGATGTCTGGCAATGGATGGGCAGGAAGCGCGTTGCGCGCGTCTGCGGACTGCACGAAATCAGCTATGTTTTCAGCATACGCCATCAAGCATTGCAAAGCAGTGATTTCAGGAATAATGGGCGATAGACACAGCGGGAACACCTCATGGGAGCTTCAGCGCCGGAGACCTGGGGTCATGCTGGAAACATCTGAAGCATACGTCGCCCGGCGCTCAGTATAACATGGCTCAGCAGTGGCCAATTCATCAAGTCTGCGGACAGACAGGCATAGATAACCGCGTTCGGGAAAATAAGGCGCGCGAGCGGCCTGACGCCGTATGGTACTATCGTACCGGCGTCATCTGTGGCTCGCCCGCGTGTGGAGGCATTATCCGCGATAGTTGTTGAACTGGAGCGGCACGGGATAGTCCTTCGCCTTCAGGGCCGTAATAACCGCCTGGAGGTCGTCGCGGTTCTTACCGACGACACGCACCGCGTCCCCCTGGATCTGGCCCTTCACCTTTGGGAAGCTATCGCGAATCAGTTTGGTGATCTCTCTGGCAAGGTCTTGCGAGATGCCGCTTTGCAGCTCGATCACCTGCCGAACACGGTTGCCACCCGCCTGCTCGATGTTTCCGGGCTTGAGGATCTTGATCGAAAGGCCGCGGCGAACGATCTTCGACTCCAGCACATCGCGCACGTTCTTAAGGGTGAACTCGCTATCAGTCAGGATGGTAATCGTCTTCTTCTTGGCGTCGTACGTCAACTCGGTGTGCGTATCCTTCAGGTCAAAGCGCGTGGTCATCTCGCGGCGTGTCTGATCGAGCGCGTTCGCCAGTTCCTGCTCGTCGTATTGCGAGACCACGTCAAAGCTGTTCTCTGCTGCCATCTCAATCTATCTCCTTCGCTCGGCCCGCTACGAAAGTCAGGTACGCGACGCAAGCGTCAGAGGCAAGCGTCAGTCGCGTCCGGCACATTCTACCACCCGTAGCGGGAGACGCCGCGACAGGCACATCGCCGTGACGTATCAGGGGAGCGCGAGCGGCCAGCGGGAGAGCGCGGTATAGCGGGCGGCGGGACGTAGCAGCTCGCTCTTCATCACCGCGATGGCCTCGGCCCGCCAGGTGGCGTCGGGCGGTGGCTCGTGCTGCACGCGCGCCAGCGCCGCCAGCGCGTCGTCGGTGAGTGGCTTCTTGATGCGCGCCAGCGTCAGGTGTGGCGAGAACGGACGCTCTTCACGGGGGAAACCACGCGCCGCGAGATCGTCGGCGACGGCAGCCTGCAATGCCAACAGCCGCGCCTTTTCGCCCGCCAGGCCGACCCAGATGACCCGTGGCGAGCGTGCGGAACCGAACGTGCCCAGGCCCGCCAGCCGCAGTGAGAATGGCGCATAGACGCCCGCGACGGTGGCCGCCGCCTGGGTTGCCGCCTTTACTTGCGCGTCGTCAAGCTCGCCGAGAAACGCCAGCGTCACATGCAGGCCCGCTGGATCCACCCAGTGTACCTCAGGAATCATTCGCGCCAGCCGCTCGATCCGCCTCCGCAGCGTGTTCCTGACCGCGTCGGGCAGTTCTAGCGCCAGAAATGTGCGTGTCATGGCTGCACCGTTTCCTACCTCGCATCCAGGCGCTATGGCGTCGGCATACCTTTACCATCTACCTAGAATGTACGGCGCGGTGTCTTCTGTCCATTTTCATGCAGCGTCGCCAGGAAGACCTCGATATCGGACTCCGCCAGTAAACGCGAGAGGGCTGCGCCCCAGGCGTAGCGTCCGCGCTGGCGACGGTCGCTCAGCAGCAGGCGGATGCGGAATATGCCGTCGAAGCGGACGAATAGCCGTATCAGGTGGGGTTTGGCGCTGGCGTCGTAGACTTTGGCGAAGGCTGCGGCATAGGCAGCCGTGGCGTCGGGGGCTCCGGTGGCATCCGCCGTCTCCGACCTCTCCGATTTCTCCGACTTCTTGCCACGCCGGTGCGTCGCCACCTCACCTGCGGCGTGTTCCTCGGCTTTTGCCAACCCACGGATACGCTCGTCGCGCACGTTGCGCATCACACAGCGCGCAGTGAAGCCTTTCTCAGGTCCGCCCAGCGTCGGCAGGCCATGCTCGCTGAATCCGGCCATCGCGCTGATACGCAGGGCGACATCGCGGCGCGAGCGGGCCTCCAGCAACGGAACATAGGCGATGCCCGGCGACTCGGCGCGTTGCCGATGCACTTTGCCAAGGGCAGCGGGCGCCCCCTCGGGCAGCGTCAATGAGACACCTTCCGGCAACAAGACTTTCTCAGGGATGCCCTGCGTGCGCTGGTGGAGGAAGATGTTGGTCTCGGACTGCGCCGCCAGGCTCTGCCACTCCACCGCCATCACCGCCGACTGCTGGCGGGCGACCGCGCGCAACTTATGATAGGCGGCGTGCGGTCCAAGCAGGCTGCGCGACTCGCGGACGAGCCGACCCGCCATCAGGAACTGCGTCAGGTCGAGGAGGAAAGCGGTCAGTTTGGCGCGCTCGGAGCTATCGGCGTCGCCATGCTGCGTCAGGAGCATCTGCGCGATCTCTTTGCGGCGCTCGGCGGGCATCCGGTTGATGGCGGCATGCGCTAGCTCGGTCACGTCGTCGTAGTAGCGCAGGCGCAGCACGCTGATATCGTTCGGCGAGACCATCAGAGGCACGAGGATTTCGATATCTTCCTCGAACTCCTTGACCGTGGTGGAGATGCGCGGCAGAAGGATGACGATAGCCAGCAGCCCCAGTGAGGCGGCGACGGCGATCAGGGCGATCTGCACAGACGTCGGCGCGGTGTTGGCGATGAGCGAGGAGCTGAGGTTGATCGCCAGGCTGAGCAACGTCGAGATGACCACTGCGCTTGCGAGCAATTCCAGTGCCCGCCCCTGGGCCGCGCGCGTCTCCTCACGCAGTGTCGGTAGCGTATTTCGCCAGTCGTCGCTCATATCACCCTTTGCCCTCTCCCCCGGCTTACGGCCCGCTGCCGCTCCGCGCGCTCGTCGCGCACTTCTCGCCTTCGGCTCGCGCGTCAGCCCCCGCAAAAGGAGGGTAGCCAGAACGCCGGTTTCCGGCAGCGCCAGTATAGCATAGCTTGCACGCTACAGCAGCCCTGTTCAGGTTGCTGCGGTGCTATGCTGTGCTCAATGTCGCACGTCTGATAGACGGTGGAGGCAACATCATGGCAGATACGGCTGATATGGCGGGGTCATTCGCTGGCAAGGTGGTCGTGGTCACGGGCGGCGGGTCTGGCATGGGGCGGGCGGCGTCGCTCGCCTTCGGGCACGCTGGCGCGCGGGTGATGGTCGCGGATATCCACGGCGGGACGGCTGAGGCGACGGCGGGGATGATTCGCGAGACTGGCGGCGAAGCGCAGTCCTTTGCGATGGATGTCTCACGCTCTGAGCAGGTCGAGGCGATGATCGAGGCGACGATGGCGGTGTGGGGTCGGATGGACTGCGCCTTCAACAACGCGGGCATCAACATCGAGCATGGGCCGCTGGTGGAGTGCAGCGAGGAGGAGTGGGAACGCGTGCTAGGGGTCAACCTGAAGGGCGTCTGGCTCTGCATGAAGGCGGAGATTCCGCGGATGCTGGCCAGTGGCGGCGGTCGGATCGTCAACAACGCCTCCATCGTCGGGCTGGCAGGCTCCCGCAACACGCCCGCCTACGTCGCCAGCAAGCATGGCATCGTCGGCCTGACCCGTGCCGCCGCGCTGGAATACGGGCAGGCGGGCATCCGCGTGAATGCGGTCTGCCCCGGCGCGATCAAGACGCAGATGTATCTCGACCGCGAGGGCGACGATCCCGCGAACAACGCGCGTATCGCCGACGCCAACCCACTAAACCGGCTCGGAAGCCCGGAGGATGTCGCGGGCGTGGTGCTCTGGCTCTGCTCGGACGCCGCGAGCTTCGTCACGGGCCACTGTCTGGTCGTGGACGGCGGCGAGACGGTGTAAGCCGGTGTGCGGATGATGGCCCTACTATCCTCGCCGCCGCGTGAGAAAAAGTTCGACCCAGACGTCGGTGGCGCGGGCGCAGGCCAGTGCGGTATGCAGCGCGTAGCGGGTGGCGTCCAGCGCGTGATCGTACTGCTTGAGGGGCAGCTCGGCGAGGGCATCCCCGGACCTCACCCCCGGCCCCTCTCCAAAAGAGGGAGGGGAGCCAGATCCGGAGGCCACAGCAGTCGCCTCGTCGCCCCTCCCGCGTCGGGGAGGGGCGGGGCTGCCCCGCCGGGGTCCGCGCTTGCGGCGCCATTCCCTCCCCTGCTACAATGCGGGCAGAGACGTTGGCCCACAATGAGCCGCGCGTGAGAGACATGAGAGACGTGAGAGACGCTAGACACGAGGGATATCCAGCATGGCCGTTCTCCCAAATGAGCGCCGCCCCGACTGGCTGCGGGTGCGTCTGCCCGTCGGCGACAACTATAACGACCTGAAGAACCTGATGCGCAGCAAGTCGCTGCACACCGTCTGCGAGGAGGCGCGCTGCCCCAATATGGGCGAGTGCTGGGCCAACCGCACCGCCACCTTCATGATCCTCGGCAGCGTCTGCACCCGTAGCTGCGGCTTCTGCGCCGTGGCAACCGGGCGACCGATGGCGCTCGACTGGGAGGAGCCGCGCCGCGTGGCCGAGGCGGTGACGCAGATGGGCCTCAACCATGTTGTCGTCACCTCAGTCAACCGCGACGAGCTGCACGACGGCGGCGCGACCCTCTTCGCCGCCACCATTCGCTGGATACGCCGCATGAACCCAGCGTGCGCCGTCGAGGTGCTGACGCCGGACTTCAAAGGCTCGCGCGAGGCGCTCAAGGTCGTGATGGACGCAAAGCCCGACGTCTTCAACCACAATGTCGAGACGGTTCCGCGTCTCTATCGCCGGGTGCGCCCGCAGGCGGTCTACGAGCGCTCGCTGGAGGTGCTGGCCTGGGCAAAAGAGATGCAGCCCGAGAAGCCGACCAAGACAGGTTTTATGCTGGGCCTGGGTGAGACGCACGATGAGATCGTCGCGTTGCTGCGCGATATCCGCGCCCATAACATCGATATCGTCACCATCGGCCAGTATCTGCGCCCCTCGCCGCAACACCTGCCCATCGAGCGCTACGTCCCGCCGGATGAGTTCCGCGAATATGCGCGTATCGGTCGTGAGATGGGCTTCCGCAACGTCTATAGCGGGCCACTGGTGCGTAGCTCGTATCACGCCTGGGATCAGGTCAAGCAGCTCGCCGACGCATAAGCCGAACAGCAAAGCGTGAAGGTCATTCCAAAAGGCGCTGGCGCCTGGGGGAGCATGCCGTAGCGTAAACGCTACGGCGAATGGAGCAGACGATTTGGTCGGTCAGGCGAATTCGCTGGCAGGCTCCGGCTCGCTTCCCCGAAGGATAAGAACTCAAGCGGAAATGTTGTAATCCGAGGGATAAACAACGCCCGGAACGCCCCACCAGGCCATCCGCTCATGGTCTGATGAAAACGTCCGGGCGTCCCAGGAGAGCGTGCATGCGATTGGGAAACCTCACTGCTCTGCTGTACTCTACCAAAGCGCGGCGCAGACCTCCGCAGAAAGTGACGCGCCCAGCGCAGAAGCAGCGCAGAACCCGCGCACGTTTCGCCACCTCGCAAATCCACTGACGCCAGAAACTGCCGGAAGGAGCGCCCCGTGGCCACCTTTGACCCGCGCTACACAGACGAGCTACCGGAGATCGCCGATCTTGTCATCATCGGCGGTGGCATCATCGGCGCGGCGACCGCGTATTTTGCCGCGCGGGCTGGGCTTCTGCCCATCGTGCTCGAAAAGCAGGCCATGCCCGGCACTCTTACGACGCCTAAGGCTACCGGAGCTTTTCGCGCGCAGTTCGATAATCCCGACGAGATGGCGCTGGTGCGCGAGGGCATCGACCTCTACACCAATTTTGGCGAACGTACCGGGCTGGATGGCTACGACCTCGGCATTCATCAGCAGGGCTACCTCTGGCTCGCCACGACCCCCGAGACGGCGCGACGCCAACGCGAACTGGTGGATGAGCAGCGCGCCTGGGGTCTGGATGATGTCGAACTGCTAGATGGCGATGAGGCGCGGCGGCGTTTCCCCTATGTGAGCGAAGATGTGCTGGGCGCGCGCTATCGTGCGGGCGATGGCTGGCTGGATGTGCGCAGGCTGCTGATGGGCTATGCGCGCGCCAGTCAGGCGCCGCTGGCGCTGGAAACGACGGTCATGGGCATCGAGGTCGCGGGCGGGCGCGTGCATGGCGTGCGGACGAGCCGAGGCTACGTCTCTACCGAGCGCGTGGTGATCGCCGCTGGGCCATTCTCAGCGGAGGTCGGGCGGCTGGCGGGTCTCGACCTGCCGATCACCTGCGTCCGGCGACAGCGGCTGATTCTGCCGGAGACCCCCGAAGTTCCGCGGGATGCGCCGATGACTATTGACGAGGAGACTGGCGCGCACTGGCGGCCCTGGCTCTCCGGCGCGCACCTGATGTGGACAACGCCCACCGAGCCAGCCACCCCGCCTATGGAAGATGTGCCCACCAGCCTCGCCTTCGCCTACGGGCTGCTCAACCCCGCCAGTGAGCACGCCGTCGCGCGCATCAGCCCGTTCTGGCGCGATGTCTGGCTGCGCAACACTGCACACTGGCTGCTCGTCGCCGGCCAGTATTCCTACACACCCGACCATCGTCCGCTGCTCGGCGCGACTCCAATTGAAGGTCTCTACGTCAACTGCGGCTATAGCGGCCACGGCATCATGGGCAGTGCGGGCGGCAGTCGCCTGACGGTGGACGTTATCACTGGAGCCGTCGCCAGCGCCGACAACCCCTTCCGGCTGGATCGTCCCTTCGCCGAGCGCGCGCTCGATGTGCTGTAGTGCGGGCGGTTGATGTGGTTTGGATCAGCATGCCGGAGCCAGAAACGTTTGGTGTGAGTTAGGCGCTCGTGCACAGGGAGCAAGTAGAAAGGAGGCGCCACAGTGGCAGACTGAGGGAAAGACCAATTCCTCGAAAAGGAGGCCCTCAGATGCTCGATGTGGACACCTTCCTAACGACAGTCTACGTGTTGGTGGACGAGTACGACAAGACCGCCTTGCCGCCCGACCCGCCGACGCCTGGCCCCGCTCCGGCGCTCGCGCGCAGCGAAGCCTTGACGTTGGCGCTCTTCGCCCAATGGGGCCTGTTTGCGAGTGAGCGGGCCTTCTACCGCTATGCCGAGCGCCATTTGCGCCCGGCTTTCCCGACCTTGCCCGCGCGCAGCCAGTATAACCGCCAGGTGCGCCGCCTGAGTGCCGCCTTGATCGCGGTGGGCATCGCGGTGGGCCAGTGGGTCGCGGCGCGGCTGCGCGACACGCTGCGCGACACGCTGGCGGCAGCAGGCGGAGCAGGCGGAGCGGACGATGCCTACGAAGTGGTCGATAGCCTGGGGGTGGCGACGCGGCATAACCAACGCCGAGGACGCGGCTGGTTGCCGGGCCAGGCGGCGCGGGGCTACTGCAATCGGCTCGGCTGGTACGTCGGTTTCCATGTGCTGACCGTCGTCACGCCCCAGGGAATCCTCACCGGCTTTGGCATCGCGCCCGGCAACAGCGCCGACCAATGGCTCGCGGAGACGTTGTTCGCCGCCCGCCACCACCCGCACTCCCGCTGGCCCGAGGTGGGCCAGCCGCACGCGCCGCACGCGCCGCACGCGGCGCAGTGGTATCTGGCCGATACCGGCTTTGAGGGCGCCCGCTGGGTCACGCCGTGGCGCACCCAGTACCAGGCGCGCGTCCTCATCCCGCCCAAGCGGGGCACCGAGCGTCAACGCCCCGTGCAGCCCTGGTCCCACGCTGCGCGCCATGCCTTTGCCCGCTGCCGCCAGATCATCGAGAGCGTCCATGACAAGCTCCTGCACACCTTCGGCCTGGAGCATGAACGCCCCCATGCGCTGCCGGGGTTCCGCGCCCGCCTCGCCGCGCGGGTGACGCTCCATAATCTCTGTTGTTGGCTCAATTACCAACTCGGACGTCCTTTGCTCGCTTTTGCTGATCTGATCGACTGGTAAGGAGTGCCCAGATAACTCACACCAAACGTTGAAGGCCCCGGCGAATCACCCTATCCAGCCAGCGCATGCGCCCATTCGCCGTAGCGTTGACGCTACGGCCTGCTCTCTCACGAGCATGCGGGCAGAAACTGGTTGGTGAACGCCGCGCTATAATCAGGCTCTTTGGTGACCGGATTGCCGTTGGTGTCCTGAATCGCGTGGTGGTTGAACATGAAGCGCGGATAGTTTGTCCACGAGGCCAGCGACTGTGTGCCCCAGCACGGCTCGCCCGGCGCGTAGAGCGGGCTGAGATACGCCTGACTCTTGTAGACCAGTTGCGGATCGTCGAAGCTGCCCTTGGGCGCGCCGTTAATCAGTAGCTTTGCCGCGTCGTCGGGGTGCTGGATGGCGTATTCGTAGCCCTCGGCGGTCGCCTTCATAAAGCGCTTGATGATGTCGGGGTGCTGCTGGATGAACTGCTGATTCGTGATGATAACCGGCGACGAGTAGTCGGGGATGCAGTAGTCCGGCAGCGGGAAGACATTAAGCGCGACACCCTGCACCTGCGCCTCGATGCCCTCCCAGCCCATGTAGACCCAGGCGAAATCGAACTGACCGCTCTTGAGCGCCGCGATGGGATCAAGCTGCGTCGTGACGTTCTGGAAATTGGTGCTGGGCGCGCCCGCGCAACTGAGCATCTGGGAGATGACTGGCTGCTCGTATGCTCCGCCAAAACCCGCGTAGCGCTTGCCCGCCAGCTTCGCGACGCTATCTAGCCCGGAACTCTTGAGCGTGATGAGCGCCGAGGTGTTGTGTTCGATGATCGCGCCCACCGAGACGATGGGCACATCCTGCGCGCGGAATGTCGTCACCGATTCGGGGAAGCTGATGCCGAACTCCGCCTTGCCCGTGCCCACAAGCTGTTCGGGATAGACGCTACTCGAATAGGGGGTCAGCGACAGATCAATGCCATTTTGCCGGTAATAGCCCTTCTGCATCGCCACATAGATACCGGTGTGGTTGGTGTTGGGCGTCCAGTCGAGGGCGAGCGAGACCTTCGCCACTGGGCCGTCATATGATGACGTGGTGGACTGGCCGATGCAGCCCGCGAGTAGCGGCAGCGCCACCAGCAGGAGCAGCGCGACCAGTTGTGGAGCCGATTTGATACGACGCAATTGTGCGAATGATTCCATGAATGAAGAACTCCTTCGGTGGCCAGATGAACTGGTCTTGATAATATTTGGGGTCATCTGCCGGAGCCTGAAGGCCCCGGCGAATTTCCCCACCGAAGCAACCAGCCCATTCGCTATAGCGTTTACGCTACCGCCCGCCATCCCCTACGCAAACGCCAACAACGCAGGCTGCTTTCGCCTCGCATTTCGTCACTCCCTACGTTGGCGTTGCAGGTAATACCACGGCAGCGCCAGACGCTCCACAATCGCCACCGAGGCGAAGAGCGCGATGCTCAGGAGCGCGGTGACGACGATGGCTGCCAACACCCCCGCCGTCGCGAAGGAATGTTGCTTGAGCTGCATGTAGAATCCCAGGCCCGCGCTTGCCCCGACATACTCGCCGAAGATCGCGCCGATGACGCTATACGCGATGGCGATGCGCACGCCCGAGAAGAGCGACGGCAGCGCGCCCGGCAGCCGCACCGACCAGAAGATGCGCACTGGCCCCGCGCCGAACGCACGAAACAGCCGGATAAGCTCGGGGTCGGCGGAGCGCAGCCCATCCGCCAGCGCCACGACGATTGGGAAGAAGCAGACCAGCAGGACGACGATAGACTTCGAGACCAGCCCGAACCCGAACCAGAGCACAAGCAGCGGCGCCAGCGTGATGATCGGGATCGTCTGCGACGCCACCAGCAGCGGATAGATCGCCCGCCGCAGCCATGGCGAGAAGTCGATCAGCGTGCCGAAGACAATCCCAGCTACCAGCGCCAGCGCGAAGCCAATCAGCGTCTCTTGCAGCGTCACCAGCATGTGTTGCCAGAGGATATCGCGCTGGCCCACCAGCACCCCCCAGACGGCGAGCGGCGTTGGCAGGATCTGCGCATCAATCGTCGGCTGGCTGGCGTACCACTGCCAGAGCAGCACGAGCGCCGCCAACAGCGCCAGGGCCGGGATAGTAGCCGCCATGGTGCGACGGGAGACTCGCCACCATCGTGCTATGGGCCACGCCGACAGAATGGGCATCGCTCCAGTGTCTGTGGCGCTGGATGAAGCGCTCTTGGTGGTATCTGGTGAGTCATGCAGCGTCTTCAAGCCGCGCCTCCCGTCACCTCGGCGTCGAGCAGCGATGCCAGCAACTCCGCCTTGATCGCGACAATTTCCGGGCGCGCGAGCATCTCCAGCCGTCGCGGGCGTTCCAGCGGCACGGCGCGCTCCAGGCGGACGGTTCCGGGGCGCGGCGTGAGCACATAGATACGGTCGGATAGTAGCAGCGCCTCGTCGAGGTCGTGGGTGACGAGCAGGCACGTCGCGCCTAATCGCTCCCAGAGATCGGCAAGCCAGCGCTGCAAGCCAGTGCGGGTGAGGGCGTCCAGCGCGCCAAACGGCTCATCCAGCAGCAAGAGATTGTGGGCCGCCAGGACGGTTCGGGCGAAGGCGACCCGCTGGCGCATGCCGCCGCTGAGCGTGGCGGGCCAGGCGCGCTCGAATCCCGCCAGCCCAAACTCGGCGAAGAGGGCACGGGCGCGAGTCGCCGCCTCAGTCCGCGACACACCCTGCGTCTGGAGTCCGGCTATCGCGTTGCCGAGCGCGGTGCGCCAGGGGAGCAGCAGATCGCGCTGTGGCATGTAGCCTGCCCGCCCGAGCAGCCGTGCCTGTGTGTCGCCACGCAGGGCGACCGTGCCGGAGGTAGGTGTCTCCAGTCCGGCGAAGATGGAGAGCAGTGTCGTCTTGCCAGAGCCACTTGGCCCAACGAGTGCGACAAACTCGCCCTCATCCACATGCAGCGAGACGCGCTGAAGGGCGAGAAGATCAGCGCCACCAACGCGGTAGCGCATCGTGACCGCGCGCGCCTCTAACAGTGGTGTTCCCATCGCCTGCCCTCCAGATTGCCAGCACATTTCAGTGGCTTTATGTCAGTGCATCCGGGAGGTTGAGACAGACCCGCGAGGCGCGCACACAAAAAGGGACGCCGACGTATCATGCCAGCGTCCCCATCGTGTGAAGCGTTTAATCGCTCCCTGCGCTGGCATTACCCAGATCAGGTTCCGTCGGTCGGTGGCGGATTGTGCCACCCTCTCAGCCTGGCGCCCCAAGCTCCCGTTGCGGTTGTTCAGTATTCGGTTGTCACATAGAGATGTACCATGTTTGCCCAAATGCGTCAAGCCAACGCATTGTGACTGGAACATAGATTCAAGTTATCCACCGCCTCTGTGGATATGCACCCTCAAATGTGGAAATCTTGTTCTAGTTGAATCACATGACGCGGAAACCTGGTTTCCAAAGCAGCGAGTCTGCGAAAGAAGAGTGGACTATCTCAACACCACACGTGAACCATGCTACAATAGCCGGGTCGGGTTCATACCGATACTCCACATCCGCCCGCTGTCTGGCAAAGAGGAGTTGCCATGGCCTCACCCGCTCGCCGCCAATACCTCGATATCAAGGCGCAGCATCAGGATGCGCTGCTTGCCTACAACATAGGCGACTTTTATGAGTTCTTTGACGAAGACGCGCGTATCGTTGCCCGTGAGCTGCAGATCGTCCTGACCGCGCGCAGCTATGGGCCGGGTGAGGCGGTGCCGCTAGCGGGGGTGCCGACCCATGCGCTTGAGACGTATCTGGCGCGACTGGTGGCGCGTGGCTACAAAGTGGCCGTCTGCGACCAGGTCAGCCCACCGGGCAAGGGGCTGGTGAAGCGCGAGGTGACGCGCATTCTGACGCCTGGGACGGTGGTCGAGCCGAATATGGTGCCCGTCCGGCGAGATAACTACCTCGTCGCGCTGGCATTCGGCGCGCGTGGCGGCGCGGGGCTGGCGGTGGTCGAGGCGAGCACCGGCGCGTTCTCCTGCGTCGAATGGTCGGCGTCGCGTCTGCCTGCCGCATTGCGCGCCGAACTTGAGCGGCTGGCTCCTGCCGAGGTACTGCTCGCCGAGGGTATCCAAGCACATCCTGAGCACCTGATTGGCGAAGGCGACTGGCTTGCGCACTGGACACTCACTCCCTGCAGCGATTCGTGGTTCGAGGAGGACGGCGCGCGCCGCCGCATGTGTCGTCACTTCGGCGCTGCCACGCTCGTCGCCTATGGCTGCGAGCACCTGCCGCTGGCCGTCAGCGCGTCGGGCGCGATTCTGGCCTACCTCGAACGAATGAATCCGACGTTGCTTTCTTTGCTGACCGATCTCAAGACCTATGACACCGCCGGTTTCGTGGAAATTGACGGCAGGACCTGGCGGGCGCTGGAGGTGATCGAGCCAGCGCACGCGATACATGCCAGGACGGGCAGGGAGTCGCCAGCGACACTGCTGGCGACGCTCGACGCCACGCGGACAGCGATGGGCGCGCGGTTGTTGCGTCGGTCGCTCCTGCAGCCGCTCCGCAACCGTGCCGCGCTCGAAGAGCGGCTCGACGCCGTCGCCGAGTTGCATGCCACAACAGCTATGCGCCAACAGCTGGCCAGCGCGCTTGACGGTCTCGGCGATCTGGAGCGCCTGATTGCGCGCATCATCCATGGATCGGCGGCGCCACGAGAGGTGTTTGGTCTGGAGAGCGCTCTGGCGCGCGTCCCAATGGTCGCTGCCGCGCTCCGTGATACGAAAGTGTCTGCGCTGGTGCGTTTGCGCGAGGATCTGGACGCCTGTCCGCGAGCGCGTGAGTTGATTGTGCGGGCGCTGGCCGAGCCTGGCGCGGGAACTGGTCGCCTCATCCGCGCGGGCTATAACGCCGAACTGGATACACTGGCCCAGTCCGCCGCCGAGGCGCGCCAGTGGATCGCAATGCTGGAGGCCGACGAACGCGAGCGGACAGGCATCAAGTCGCTCAAGGTAGGGTTCAA
Source organism: uncultured Chloroflexia bacterium (assembly GCA_963718915.1). Lineage (GTDB taxonomy): Bacteria > Chloroflexota > Ktedonobacteria > Ktedonobacterales > JADMIN01 > DAHUXT01. The sequence goes on from CAVRAI010000004.1 coordinate 719,805, forward strand.
TAAGGTCTTCGGCTATTACATCGAGGTCACCACGCCAAATCTGAGCCGCGTGCCTGAGGATTATCAGCGTCGGCAGACTATTTCCACGGGTGAGCGCTTTGTCACACCTGAGTTGAAGGCGCATGAGGCGCAGGTGTTGCACGCCAGCGAACAGATCGAGGTGATGGAGCGGGCGCTCTACGGTGACGTGTTGCGGTCGCTGGCTGGTTCCGCTACGCCAATGCGCCGGACTGCTGCGGCGCTGGCGGAGGTAGATATGTGGCTGGCGCTGGCGGAGGTAGCGCTGGCGCGGAACTATGTGCGTCCTGAATTGGTCGATGGAACCTGTTTGGAAATCGTCGCGGGGCGACATCCCGTCGTCGAAGTGGCGACTGAGGGCGCCGAATTCATCGCTAACGACACCCACCTCCGCGCGCATGAGCATGATGGCCAAGCTGGCGTGAACTCGATTGATGATGCGCACGCAATCATGCTGCTGACCGGGCCGAATATGGCGGGCAAGTCCACCTATCTGCGGCAGGTGGCGCTCATCACGCTGCTGGCGCAGATTGGCTCGTTCGTCCCAGCGGCGTCGGCGCGTATCGGGTTGGTGGATCGCATCTTTACACGGGTGGGCGCGGAGGATGACCTCGCGCGCGGTTTGAGCACGTTCATGCTCGAAATGGTGGAAACCGCCTACATTCTGCGGCATGCAACAGCGAAAAGCCTTGTGGTTCTGGACGAGGTGGGCCGGGGCACCAGCACCGCCGATGGGTTATCTATTGCACGCGCAGTCGTCGAATATCTGCACGACTACGTTGGCGCGCAGACGCTCTTTGCTACCCACTACCACGAGCTAGCCGATCTCGCCGAGTCGCTGCCCCGCGTCGGCGTCTTCCGCATGGCGGTTGCCGCGCGAGACGATGGCGCGATTTTCCTGCATCGGGTCGTTCCGGGAGCCAGCGCTGATAGCTATGGGGTTCAGGTCGCGCGGATGGCTGGGTTGCCCGCACCCGTCACCGAACGCGCATCGGCCCTGCTATTGCAGCATGCCAGCGCTCAGCGGCTGATCGCGGAGTCACCAGCCGCGTATGTCGCCTCAGCCAGTGAAGACACTCAGATAGACTCAGTGGTGACGCGGCGGGAACGCGAACTGGCGCTCGATCTGGCCGCCGCCAATATTGCCGCGATGACGCCGATAGAAGCGATCAACGCGCTCTTTGCCTTGCAGCAACGGGCGCTTCAGCTGCTGCGCGCGGCGGATGAGGGAGTGTGAGAGCTGTGCCGGAACGAATCGCGCCACTAGCGCGCGAGGTGATCGAGCGGATCGCGGCGGGCGAGGTGATCGAGCGGCCCGCCTCGGTCATGCGCGAGTTGATCGATAACGCGCTGGACGCCAACGCTACGATGATCCGCGTCGAGTTACAGGATGGCGGTCTGCGGCTGATTCGCGTCGCGGACGATGGCGAGGGCATTCTGGCGGACGACCTGCCCCTGACTGTGACGCCGCATGCCACCAGCAAAGTGCGCAGCCTGTCCGACCTGGAGCACATCGCTACGCTTGGATTCCGTGGCGAAGCACTGGCCAGCATCGCCGCCGTCGCCGAAGTGGAGATTGCCAGCGCGGCTGACGAGCGCGGCATCGCGTGTACCCTGCGCGCTGGCCCAGATATGCCAAGCGTGACGACTGAGTTACCTCGTAGTCGTGGCACAACCGTCACGGTGCGCGCTCTGTTCGCGACAGTTCCGGCGCGGCGCGCCCTATTGCGAAGCTCGCGGGTTGAGGTGGGGCGGTCGCTGGCGGTCGTGCGCGCCTATGCGCTGGCGCATCCGGCGATTCACTTTATCCTGGTGAGCGATGGCGCCGTAGTGCTTCAGACTAGTGGTTATGATCGCGCAGAGGCCATCGCGGCGATCTATGGCAGCGATGTGGCGCGGGCGTCGCTGACCATTGGTCCGGTACAGGCAGGCGAGGCCACAATCTCCGGGATAGCCGCCTCGCGCGCTTTTCATAGCAGTAACCGCGATCACGTGTTGCTGGTCGTCAACGGACGACCAGTGGCGAATCACGCGCTGCTGGCCGCGCTCGAGGCAGGCTATCGCCCGCTGTTGCGGAAAGGGCGCCATCCGCTGCTGATCGCCGAGGTGACGGCGCCGCTCAACCAGGTGGACGCCAATATCCACCCATCGAAGACAGAGGTGTTGCTGCGGCACGAACAGGCGCTGGCGGCGGCGCTACGTGAGGCGGTCCACACAGCGATGGGGCAGGCGCCACTCAATGCGCTGGCGAGCGCTGGCGACCTCGCCACCGGCCAGTTTGCGCGTCCGCTACAACTGCGCTTTCCACAACGGCGTATCCGTCGGGCGACACGTCTGGCCGAGCGACCTCGGTCTTACGCTACAAACGATGAAGAGACCGCGCTTGGTACCGATGCAGGTGAGTGGGAGCCGCTGGCTCAGTTCGACGAGACGTTGATCCTGGCGAGGACGGCGAACGGACAACTGCTGCTGATAGACCAGCACCGGGCGCACGAGCGCATCCTCTACGAGCGCCTGCTCCAACGCCGCCATCTCCTGCGTGCCGCGAGCGCGACCGATAGCGCTGCCAGCGAACAATCCGCGCAGATGCTCTTGCAGCCGCTGTTGGTGGAACTTTCGCCGCTCCAGGCACGCCAACTCGAACCGCGGCTGGATGAACTGCGCGCGCTCGGTCTGGATTGCCAGCCGTTCGGCGACAGCGTTTTCCTGGTGCGTGCTGTACCCCACCTGCCCGGAATGGCATATGACGCCGCCGCAGTTGCCGCCTCACTGACCGAGGATGCGGCGACCGATAGTAACGACTGGCTGGATGTGGTGTGTATCTCGCTGGCGTGTCGAACGGCCATCCGGCGCGGACAACCCCTTACGCAAGAAGAGCAGCGGGCGCTACTGGCCGATTTGCGCTCGGTGCTGGTGGTGGCGACATGCCCCCATGGCAGTCCACTGTTGCTGCGCTATAGCCCTTCGGGACTGGCACGAGCGTTTGAGTGGTAGCCTCCCTCCTCAGATGGCAAGTTCTGATCCACTGGAGTGCGGTGGAAGCCGATCTGCAAACGGCCCAGCGTGCAGCCGGGCACTAGCAAGATACCGCTCGACCTGACGCGCCTCTTCCGGGGCATCCCACCCAAGCTCTGGCCCGACAAGATGCGCTACCTCAGCCGCGATGCCTGTCCCACGCAGATGGTCTTCGAGCGCGATATGCGTGCGCCGCTGCAGCACATCTTCCAGCGTCAATGCCATTTCCTCACGGCAGACGTAAAGCGTCTCGGCGCGAATATAGGGCAGGTCAGGAAGCAGGCGCGTGGTCAGACTATTATCCCGCTCGACGAGCGCCAGGACATCAAGCGCGTCGGCTCCATACGCGCCACCGAGATGGGCGATGATATCGTCAGCCAGCCCCAGCGCTCGCCCGCGCGTTCGAACGAGTTGCCGCGCCTCGGCCCATCCGCCAGACCCGCGCAGCGTAAGTTTGAGCGTTGGGTGATTCATCTGCCGTTTTTCGCGACGGTCGATCCGATCCATGACATCCTGCGCCATGCGCCGGTAGGTAGTCATCTTGCCGCCGGAGACCGAGATCAGCCCGGCTTCGCTCACGACGACTTCATGAGAGCGTGAGAGACGCGCCAGTCTGCTGTTGCCGCGACGCACACGGAGGAGGGGACGATTACCAGCAAAACTAGTGAGGATATCGTCGCGTGTTACCTGTCGGCGCAGATAGCGGTTGAGGTGGTGAAGCAGGTAGTTGACGTCCTCATCGGTTGCCACAGGTCGCTCTATGTCGCGGACGGGCGTATCGGTGGTGCCCACTAGCGCGCGCGATTGCCACGGCACAATGAAGATGATGCGCCCATCCTCGGTTTCTGGCAGCACAATCGCCTCTTCATCGATCCCCAGCGTCGCGCGGTCGAAGACGAGGTGAACCCCCTTGCTCGGCGCGATGTGTAGCCCCGGCGCTTCCCCTGCCAGTCGCTCGATCTGCTCGGCCCACACTCCCGTCGCGTTGACAATGTGTCGCGCCCGGATGAGCCACTCGTTGCCCGTCGGGGTGAGCGAGTCGCGCACCCAGGCTCCAGTGATGCGCTCGCCATCATGCTCAAAGCGCACAGTCTCTGCGTAGTTGGCAACTTGCGCGCCGTGTGCTGCCGCCGTCCGCAGCACCGTTATCGTAAGCCGGGTATCGTCGGTGCTTGCGTCGTAGTAGATATAGCCGGTCTTGATGCCGTCGGGCCTTAATGACGAGGCGCGCTCTATTGTCTGTTCGCGTGAGAGACGGCGATGCTCGCCGACGTTCTCTTTCCCCGCGAGGACATCGTAGATCCAGAGGCCCGCGTCGAGAATGAATCCCAGACCGATACCGAACGGTGGCGCAATGGGCAGCCCGACGGGGCGGCGTGAGGTGTCATAGAGGGGCAAGATGAATGCGAGTGGTTGAACCAGGTGAGGCGCGTTACGTAGCAGCCGTCCGCGCTCGATCAACGCCTCGCGTACCAGCGCAATATCGAACTCTGGCAGGTAGCGGATGCCGCCATGCACCAGCTTGGTGGACCAGCTACTTGTGCCGCTGGCGAAGTCGCCGCGCTCGACCAGTCCGACGCGATAGCCACGCGCCGCCGCATCCAGCGCGACACCCGCGCCGGTAATGCCGCCTCCGATGACCAGCACATCCAGCGGATCAGCCGCCATGGCCTGGAGTGCTGCCTGCCGTCCCGTCTCTGCCTGCTCGACCATCGCCTGCTCCTGCCTAGACAACGCTCCCTCTCGCCCAAATTCCATCTACATAATTTATCACAGGCAGGCTGACGCGCCTCAACGTTGCTGGGAAACATTTGTCGCTCAGGACGGCTCTATCCTGGCGAGATGGTATACTGCGCCAACTGCATCATCGCGTGATGTAATTTCGACGGAATATCGTGACAGTATTGAGGAGGCCATGCTGGAGACGACTCCGCAGATAGAAACGACTGCATATCAAGGCCCACGTTATGTCGTCGGCCGTTACCGCGTGCGGGTCGAGTCGCTGCTGCCCGATGGCCTGGCGCGCGGCGTCATCGTAGAAGTGATCGAGCCGCCAATTGAGGCTGATTTTGCCGCCGTTCATGGTTCCGGGCGCGCCGTCGAGGCGCCGACTGAGTTCACTTTCATTGGTGGGCTGCCCGGCGAGATCGTAGACCTCGATGCACGGTGGAGTCTTCCGCGTCCAGGTCGCAAGCGGGCGAAGCGCGTGCCGCCGCCGCGGTTGCGGCTCATCGCTGTCGTTGCGCCCGCGCCAGAGCGCGCTACGCCGGGCTGTCCGGTCTTTGGCGAATGCGGTGGCTGCCAGCTTCAGCATATGGACTACGCATCGCAATTGACCTGGAAGCGAAATCGCGTCGTCGCCGCGCTGGATGCGGCAGGATTCAGCGACCCTCCAGTCGAGGCTGCCATCGGCTGCGACTCGCCTTGGGGCTATCGGAACCATATGCGCTTCTCTGTGAACTGGGAGGGGCAGCCTGGCCTGACCGCACGCGGCAGCCACCGGATTCTCCCGCTTACCGTCTGCCCGCTAGCGCATCCTTCCATCAATAGCGCGCTCGCCACCCTGGCAGCGGAACATCTGGCGCGTCCGCAGATCGTGATACGTTACGGCGTGGCGACAGGCCAAATGCTTGTCCAGCCTCAGCCCACTGGCGATGCTCTGAATCGCCTGCTGGCTGTGGGACTCGATGTGCGCGACGAGACCATCGAGGAGGAGATGGGCGGCGCGCGCTTTCGCATCCGCCCCAGTTCGTTCTTCCAGACGAATACGGCGCAGGCGAACCGTATGGCGGCGCTCGTGCTCGACCAAATGCCCTCGGGGCCGGATGTGACGCTGGTGGACGCTTACTGTGGTGTAGGTGTGTTCGCCCGTTTGCTCGCGGAAAGCGCCGGAGCTGTACTTGCTATTGAGGAGTCAGCTAGCGCGATCCGTGACGCACGCTGGAACCTGCGCGGCTCACCCAATGTAGAGATTATCCAGGCGAAGGTGGAAGACGTGTTGCCAGGCATGACGCGTCGGCTGGATGGGCTGGTCATCGATCCGCCACGCGCTGGTTGCCAGCGTCCTGTACTGGATGCCTTGATTGCTCGCCACGTGCCGCGTGTCGTCTATGTCTCATGCAATCCTGATACCCTGGCGCGCGACCTCGCCATCCTATGCCTGCATTCCGATGCCTATAGACTCGTTTCAGTGCAGCCGCTCGATATGTTCCCACAGACGGCGCACATTGAGAATATCGCCGTGCTGGAGGCTCGTTGATGACCTGTTCGCCCATGCCCCTGTATCTTGCCTCGGCCTCGCCACGTCGCAGCGAGCTGCTCACCCGCGCTGGCATCGCATTCGAGCGCCTGCTCGTGCCAGTTGACGAGGATGCTCTCTCCGCAAGTTATATGGGGCCGTTGGAGCGGCTCGGCGAATATCTGGCCCGTGAAAAAGCGTTGGCGGCCTTGCATGCGCTTGCTCAGTCGGGGCGGCAGGGCAGAGTGCTTGCCTCGGATACAACGGTGCTGCTCGATGGCCGCTCACTGGCAAAGCCACGCGATCTGGCAGAGGCAGAGGCGATGCTGCGCATGTTGCGCGGACGCGAGCATATCGTGGCGACGGGTGTCGCTCTGGCGGGTGATGATCCCGAGAGTATCGTCTCGGCAACCTCAGCAACACGTGTGCTTATGCGCGAGTTCAGCGATGCTGAGATCGCCGCCTATGTGGCGACAGGGGATCCACTGGACAAAGCGGGCGCATATTCGATCCAACATCCAGACTTCTCGCCGGTAGAGCGGTTCATCGGCTGCCATCTCGGCGTTATTGGGCTGCCGGTCTGCCTGGTTGGGGCGCTACTCGGCCAGTGGCCAACAGACATGTTAGTCGCCGAAACGTCCTCAACCGCTTCGCCGCTCTGCTCCTGGTCGGCCACGTGCTCGGCGCCACTCCCGGCGGCCGCATCTATCCGACGGATGCCCACCATACCGAAAAAAGCCAGCGAGACACCATGAGCGGGCAGCCTGTGCGCGGGCGCTACGCTCCATCGCCGACGGGCGCGCTACATCTGGGCAACCTGCGAACTGCGCTGCTTGCCTGGCTTTTTGTCCGTGCGGCTGGTGGAAGATTTGTGTTGCGGATCGAAGACCTTGATCTGCCGCGTACCCGTCGGGGCGCCGCCCAGACGATGCTGGCCGATTTGCGGTGGCTCGGTCTTGACTGGGATGAGGGGCCGGATGTTGGTGGGCCGTTCGGGCCGTATCGTCAGAGTATGCGCCAGGCTCTTTATGACGAGGCGATTGCCCGACTGCGAGAAAAAGGGTTGCTCTATCCGTGCTATTGCACGCGCGCCGAGCTGGCACAGATTGCGAGCGCGCCGCAAGGGGATGAAGGCCCACGCTATCCTGGTATCTGCCGTCATCTCACCGCGAAGGAACGCGCGGCGCGTGAGGCGTCTGGTCGGCGGCCAGCATGGCGATTCATCGCTCCCGAATCGTCGATCCAGTTCGATGACTTGCTATCTGGAACGATCTCCGAGTCGGTTGCCGCTACAGTTGGGGACTTCGTCGTACGCAGAAGCGACGGTATTGTATCCTACCAACTGGCGGTCGTTGTTGACGACTCGCTGATGGCGATGACTCAGGTTGTTCGAGGCGCCGACTTGCTGGCTTCCACTGCTCGCCAGCTTGCCCTCTATGATGCGCTGGGATACGCGCGCCCGAGGGAGTACGCGCATGTTCCGTTGATGTTGGATGCTGCAGGCGTGAGATTAGCCAAACGCGATGCTGCCGCTGGTCTGGATGCATTGCGGGCGGCAGGATTGGCGCCGAGTCAGGTTCTGGCGTCGCTCGCCGCGAGTTGTGGCCTGTATCCTGCAGAAACGTCTACTACACCTGCGAATCTGTTGGCCGCGTTTGATCCCTTACGCCTCAACGGATACCAGACGCCTATACGCCTTCCTTACCAAGCGCGAGAGACATCATAAACGAGTATTGTCTCATCTTCGCACCGTCATGCTCCTAGCGACCGATGCGCCTGTTAGCATTCTGGAAGGAAGCTGCTCGTGGATCCATCTCTCGGTGAACAACCCACCATGGCTGACGAAGAGGGAGCGTTTATCCGCTTCCTCGATATCGCTGGCCATGACCTGCGGAATCCAATCGCGGTGCTCAAGAGCCACGTCCAGCTATTGCAGCGGCGTCTGAAACGAGAGGGTGGCCGCGCCGATGATATGCGTGACCTCGGCCGAATGGCGTTTCAGATCGAGCGTTTGACTGTTCGGCTTGACACGTACCTGGAGGCGGCGCGCATTGCACAGGGTCAATTCAGTCTTCAGCCCGATGCAACCGCAACGGATCTGGTCGCGATAACTCAGCGGTTAGTCTCGGTTTATGGGATGGCGAGCCGCGCGCATACCGTGATGTTTGAGATGCCTGATAAGCTGGTGGTCGCCAGATGGGATGCGTCACGAGTGGAGTTGGCGCTCGGGAACCTGTTGTCGAATGCGCTCAAGTACAGTCTCAGGGGGAATGTTCAGGTGCGGATAAGGCGCGATCCGTCAGAGGCGCACATTAGCGTGACGGATTCAGGCATCGGGGTGCCTGAAGGCGAGGAAGACACCATCTTCAACGCTTATACCCATGGCTCGAACGTTGAGAACCCAGGAGTGGGTCTGGGATTATACGTTGCGCGTGAGATTGTGCATGGTCATGGCGGCGAGATTGGGGTCACTTCGCCACAAGGAGGAGGCGCCACATTCTGGTTTACCTTACCACTAGCAGGTATCGCGGCAGACTGAATTGATGCGCGGGACTCTGGCTCTATTTGAGCGAGGGAAGGCTAAAGAGTTCTTCAGGCGCGTCAGATGGCACGATCACAGTCAGCGCAAGCGGCGCGATGCTGAACGTCATGGGCAGCTTGCCTATTAGCTCACCATCTACCTGTACAGGCAGGGGATCGTCGGCCTCAACGCGAATATTGCGCGCCCGTTCGTACCGTACGCGCGGGCCACGCCGCGGACGCCGCAGAAATGCATTGCGCAGGACGCCCATCCGATAGATCAGACCGCCGCCTCCCACGGTGACGATATCCAGCAAGCCGTCATCCGCGACGGCGTGGCGGGTGAATGTGAGTGCGCCGCCATAGAGGCGTGTGTTGCCGACCACGAGCATGAGCGACGAGATCTCTCGCCGTTTGCCGTCATGCTTGATACGCACCAGCACAGGCTTATGCGTGACGCCCAGCACTCCCACCGTGGTCAAATAGTCCAGCATCTTCAGCCCAACGCGCTTGAGCACGCTTCGTTCGACCCTTTGCGCGACCTCGGCGTCGAATCCGACGCCAGCCATCATCAGGAAGTAGCGATTTCCCGCGCGTCCCAGGTCTACCCGCCGACGCACGCCATAGAGCAGAACGCGCGCCGCGTCGGGCAGACTCAGCGGAATACGTGTTTCGCGCGCCCAGACATTCACCGTGCCGAGCGGCAGTATGCCGAGCGCCGTTGAGTGGCCTGCTAGCTCTTGAATGATCTCGTTGATCGTGCCATCGCCCCCAGCGGCAATCACCATCTCCATGCCTGTGCGTACAGCTTCGCGAGCCAGAACGGACGCATGTCCAGGCCGCTCGGTCAGACAGACCTCGACAGGAAGGCCGGCGTCAGTGAGCGCTGCGGCTACCTGATTGAGCTGATTGAGGGCCAGAGGCATTCGTAGAGTGCCTGAGCGTGGGTTGGCGATGATACGCGCGCGTGGACGAGCGCTATCGTCGTCGTCCTCCTGCGTATCATGTTTGCGCCGTGTCGGAGCAGGTAAGACATAATACGCGAGGCGGGCTATCGCGCTCATACGGCGCAGCGTTGTGGGTCTGGTCAGCGCCAGTGGGCGGCGCAGCCGCTCGCGCCATTCGAGCATATGCAGCCCAATCACACTCACGTTGGTAACAGCGCGGATGCGCGGTGAGTTCCAGAGGGAGCGCCAGCCATCCGCCACGGAATGCCAGAATGCATGCCAGCTTTTCGTGGGGAGGGATGAGGAGGAAGAGGTGGAGACCCGAGGGCTACCATCCATGACGCATCCTCCTGCCAGCCGTATGGGGCGCGCCTGCGAACGCCGAGCGGCCGTCTGGTTGGAGAGAGACATGACTCGCCGCTATGTATAGTATTACGAGGCGGCAGCCTCAAAAGTTGCCATTAGCTGATGCGCGGAACGCGTGCGAGCAGTTCCGAAGTCACTTCATATGCGATGGTTCCCAGGTTGCGAGCGACCTCGTCGGCTGTCAATTCATCCTCTCCCTGGCGTCCGATGAGCACAACTTCGTCTCCCTGGCGCACGCCGGGGATGTGGGTGACATCGATCATGCACTGGTCCATGCAGACGCGGCCCACTAGTGGCGCGCGCGCTCCGCGAACGAGCACCTCGCCCCAGTTCGCGGGGGCACGACGGAATCCATCAGCGTAGCCCACTGGCAGCACGGCAATACGTGTCGGCGCGGTGGTGGTGTATGTCGCGCCATAGCTGACGCCTTCGCCCGCGGGAACATCTTTCACCTGCGCCACCTGTGTTTTGAACGCCAGCGACGGGTGAAATCCTTCGGGCAGGCGCATCTCGTCGGAGGGTGAGAGTCCATAGATGGCGATGCCAGGGCGTACCATGTCATAGCGCGACTGCGGCAGTGCGAGCGCCGCCGCGCTGTTTGCCGCGTGAACTATCGGCGGACGCAAGCCATGCGCATCAAGCGCAGCCAGCACCTGCTCGAAGCGGTCAAGCTGGCGCATAGCATAGGTCTGGTCGGCAGCGTCGGCGGTGGCGAAATGGGTAAAAATGCCCTCGAAGATGAGTCCTGGCAACGAGCGCACCTCATCACAGAAGCGGACGATTCCATCGACGTCCTCCGCGCGCAGACCAAGTCGCGCCATGCCAGTATCTACCTTGACATGGACAGGGATCTGTCCATTCAGATCGGTGGCCGCCTGCGAGAGCGCGCGTGCCAGATCCGGCGCAAAGAGCGTCGCCCGCAGATTCATGCGCACCGCTTCCCGCGCCTGCCACGGGGCGATGTAGCCGAAGACGAGGATAGGTACGTCGAGACCGGCGCGCCGGAGCGGTTCTGCTTCGCTGACGGTAGCAACGCCCAGCCACTCCGCCCCATTGCGCACAACGGTTCGAGCGACCCGTAAAGCGCCGTGGCCGTAGGCGTCGGCTTTCAGGCTGACCAGCAGCCGCACATCCGGCCCCACGATCTGCTTGAAGAGTTGGGTATTCTTGCCTATCGCGCTCAGGTCAATCTCCAGCCATGTGGGACGATCTGGTCGCATCACGACGATACGTCGCCATGCTTGTGTCTGGCGATCAAGCATGTCTTCGGCGCGGCGCGGATCGGCGAGCAATAGCGCTGTGACTTTCTCCATGCGCATCTCTTCCGACCCTTTGATATAGACTAGCGGCGCGGCAGTGCTCGACTCACTGGCGTGGCGTGCGAACGCGAGCACGGCGGTGGCGCAATCTTCGGGCGCATGCGCGATTGTGATATGGCTGGCGTCCATCCCACCTTTCAAAGCCGATGCGGCAATGCGCTCCGCCCGCAGGCCCTGAGTGATGAGGTAGTCGGCGTGGTGGGCGGCAGCGACGCCAAGTTGATCGTGCGCCCGCCGTTCGCTGGCGCCGAGCCCCAGCATGTCGCCCATCACGGCAATCGTCGGCGCGTGTTCGTGCTGGTGGTGCGCCAGTACGGCGAGCGTTGCCAGACCTGCGGTGGCGCTCTCGGGGGTGGCATTGTGCGAGTCGTCGATGATGCGTAGGCCTTGCGTTCCAGGCAGTAGCCGCATTCGGCCCGGTAGGGGTTGCAGCAGAGAGAGTGTTGCAAGCGCCTGCTCGCGCGGAATACCGAGCGCAAGCGCAACTGTTAGCGTCGCCAGTACAATCGTAGCCCAGGCGTCGCCATGCAGGTGTGGAAAGCTCAGCAAAGTCTTGTCGCTGATAGGTTCATCGATTGATTCGAATATCAGGCCGTCGCCACTATGTTGTGCGAGTGGCTGAACGCGCAGGTGGATTGGCCGCTCGACGGTGGTACTGTTGCCGAAGAAGAGAGTCCTGGCGTTCGTACGAGTGGCCATAGAGCGTACTCGCGGATCGTCGGCGTTAAGAACGGCCAGCCCGTCGACTGGAAGCGAGGCAGGAAGCTCCGTCAGTTCCTCGGCGAGCCGCGCGATTGTACCGAAATACTGGAGATGCGATGCGCCAATGTTTGTGACGACGCCGATGCGCGGCAGAGTAAGCGTGCAGAGCTGGCGGATTTCGCCAGGGTGATCGGCGCCCATCTCCAGCACAGCATAACGATGGGACGGCTCCAATCGGCCGAGGGAAAGCGGCAGCCCCAGGGCATCGTTATAGTTGCGCCACGAGCGGAATGTTGGCGCCTGGAGGCCAAGCACATCGGCAATTGCCTCTTTGCAGGTGGTCTTGCCGGTTGCCCCGGTGACGGCGATGACCTCGGGATGCCAACGGGCCAGAATATACTGGGCGTATTGGCGAAGCGCCAACCGGGTATCGGGTACGATGAGCAGGGTCGCTCCAGTCGAGGTAAGATCTGCCAGAAGCTCAGGTCGGGTCTCGCGCAGGGTATCTAGCCAGCCACGTTCCAACAGCGCCGCGGCGGCTCCACGTTCCAGTGCATCGGTAGCGAATTCGTGACCATCACCATGCATCCCATGAACCGCGACGAAGCAGTCGCCAGGCGCTACAACACGCGAGTCATGCGCGAATCCTTCAAAAGTGGTGTGGGCGCCAGCTTGTAGCACATCTGCGTTGGTTGCGCATATCAGATCGTCGAGGGGAATCATTAACGGCTCTCATCGTCCTCATTCGAGGGTGGGGTTCCAACCGGATCACCAATGACAGCCAGGAGGTCGCCCTGGTTGACTGCCTGGCCTTTGCTCACGCGCAGACTCTTGACCATGCCCGCGCGAGGCGCAGGGAGATCGTTCTCCATTTTCATCGCTTCGAGCACAATGATGGCCTGGCCGCGCTCAACCTCAACACCTTCCTCGACGAGCAAGTTGGAGACAAGTCCCGGCATAGGGGCGCGGATATTCGCGTCGCCTGAGGCGTGCGCTCCGGCAGCCAGTGAGGCAAGCGCGCGTGCTCTCTCGTCGGCGAGGCGTACACGATACACCTGTCCGCGGACATGCACCTCAAAGACGCTCGATGTTCCGTCTTCCTCGTCAGCAGCCACTGGTTGCACAAAGATGTCGAAGGATTGAACGCCGAGGAGCAGACTATAGTGGCCAGCGTGATCAGAGGCGGCCTTTCCGGCTGAGAGCGCCGCGCCTCCGACAGGCTGCCAATCCACCGTCAGGTGATTGTCGCCTACCGTCACCTCACGCTGATGGCCATCTTCCTGTAAGCCAATCGTGTAGGTCTGTTCGCCAATCGTGGCGACATAGCGCATGCTGAGTCTCCCGTCTACTCCACATCAAACTTCAATAGGTGTTGGCGCTCTCCATGCGCACCCCATCAAAATGTATAGTGGATCGTGACCGTGCCCTTGCCGCCATCGCTTGCTACGGTAATCGTAAAGTCCGCGAAAAAGGCTGAGCAGTTAATGGTAAATGGAACGGCGACGCTGCCTCCAGGATCGACCGAACCACTGGACTTGCCAAGCGCGATGGCCGTAGCCTTCGATGTTGTGACCGTGAAAGAAAGCGGTGTATCGCCGCTGTTAGTGACCTTGAAGGACTGTGTGCTATTACATTGCGAACCGTGAACGGTCATCGACGTCGTCGCAAGGGCCAGTTTGGGGCCAGCGGCGATGCTGGCCGTGACAGGGATATGAATGGACGTCTCGGTTGTGATGACGGTAACTTGCGCGGAATAACTTCCTGGCGACACATCAGCAGGCATCGCGACCACGCTGAGCGTCATTGTACCTCCAGGCGCGAGAGTTCCGCTGCGTGGCGTGATGTTGAGCCAGGCGACACTCGCCGTAGCATGCCATACTGCCGGGTCGGTACCGCTGTTGTTGACCTGAACATTGAGGTTGGTGCTGCTTCCTGATATCGCCTGGACCGTCAGCGCATTGGGTGTTGCCTGAAGGATATTGGCGTTTGGAATCGGCCCCAAGAAGGTCAGGTTTTTGTGCAGGAATCGATTTGCCTGCACACAGACTGTTCCCGGGCAGGCCGTAGGCTTTGCCAGCACCACCCCCAGGCCTCCAACCAGCGCCAGCACAAGTACCGCGAGCAGGACGAGGCGTGGCCAGAGACGTTTGCGCGGTTCACTTGCTTTATATGGGACGCGCGAATCTGGTTGTCCAGGCATCCGACTGGCTGCGAAGGCGGGATAGTGCGCCGATGCTAGCGTCGGCATTGGTTGTTCACGTTGCCTGCCAGGCCTGGCAGACGATGGTTACTCCCCATACTCCCCATACTCCCCATACTCCCCATAGCGGCGGCCATCGCTGGCGCCTGGCTCGTGTCGGCCCGCTGGTCGAGACGCAGGGCCGTTTGGCGCGTAGGATTGACCAACACTACTATAGGCATAACTTTCTGAGGCATAACTTTCTGAGGCGTAGCTATCCTGGGAGTTACGACGCGCTTGAGATGGTCTGCGCGGGCCAACATCCGCCCGACGAGGCAGTACCTCGCCCGTCAACAGATCCTCCCACTCGGGCGGTAGTTCGCCCTGCAAGGCGGGATTGGTCAGTCGCGGCAGCCCCAACTCCGTTGCCGAGAATCCGCCACGATAGCGCAGCGCCTCACTATGTGGGCCGCTCTGTCCCCAGTCGGCGCGCGACATGTCATAGCCGTTATCCACTCGCGCGAGCCGTTGGTCGGTGTACTCTGAAGGGAAGTCGGTAGAGTCCGCTCTACTTGACCCACCTCGGCTGGGCGAATTGTGGGCAAGACGCCAGTCATCGTCACGCGCGGCCTGGCGACGTGGCGCATTATCTGGCCGTGGAAAATCGTCCCCATAACCGCGTGACGCGCCGTTCTCGGCTGGCCATGCGTCATGTCTCCATTCGGGATCATCGCCAATCGGCGGCATCACCGGCGCGCTGGGTCCGCCCATTCCGCTGTCTGGCGGAGGCAATTGCGGGCGCGAGACCAGCGGGCGAGCAACTGGAGTCGCGGGAACACGCTCGGTATACTGGATACCGTCGGCTGCAGGCCACCCCTGTGACATGGGCGCTCCGGCCTGTTGCGCGCCATAACCATTCATCGGTGGAAAAGGCGGCTGCTGAGGCTGCATGGCTGGACCGGCGGGAGCCGGTAGTGCGCCTATGCGCGCGCCAGGGCCAATCGGACCAGGCGCGCCCCACGAGTCAGGAACGCCTGATTGAGCAGCTCCCTGTGGCATCCCCACGGACTGTGCGGATTGCCCTGGCGCCGGGAGCGCGGGTGGCATATGCGTTGGTGGCATGGCAGGCTGCTGCTTCAAGGTCGCATCTAGCGCCTGGGCCAGCGCCATTGCCGAAGGGAATCGGTCACCGGGATTTTTCGACATCGCCTGCTGGATGATCGGGTCGAGCGCCTGGACGCCTGGTGGCAGTGATGGATCAACCTGCCCCAGACGCGGCGGTGGATAGTGCATGTGTGCGTCCCGCAGGTCTGCTGGCTTGGAGCCACTGAATGGTGGGCGTCCAGTGAGTGTGGCGAAGAGAATCGCGCCGAGGCTGTAAATATCACTTTGCTGCGTGAACTGGCCAGAGAATGACTCCGGCGCGAGATATTCGACAACGTCCACGCCTGAGCCTGAGTGATTCATGTCGAGTTGGCGAATGTCCCAGAGCATGCCAAAGTCGCCGAGAAGAACATGACGGCCTTCGAACAAGAAGACGTTGCTGGGCTTAAGATTGCCGTGAACCAGGCCAAGGCTGTGCGCATACGACAGTGCGCTTCCTAACTGATGAAAGAATGGAGCGACGTCACTGACGCCGAGACGGCCGCCCCGCGCGATCCAGTCACGCAGAGTGCCATCAGCCACCCAGGGTGTCGCGAGATAGAGGTAACCATTCTCTTCGCCACTGGCAACAACAGGCAAAATGTGTGGATGGCTGGCCAGCCGCGCCGCAGTCTGGATGATGTGCTGAAAGTTGGGGAGGAAACTGGGATATCGGGCAAATTCAGGATAGATAACCTTGATGATGACATCGCGACCATTCGCGGTGAGTGCCCGCGCACGATAGACCTCGGCGATGCCAGCGCTCGCAACTTGCTCGGTTAGCTGGTAGCCGCCCAACGTCCGGCCCTGCAGCCCTGCCATAGCCTTCTCCTCACCACACAGCACATCCACATGCGCACTTCAGACGATTCCAGCGAAATTTCCCTGGGCTAGTATATCATGACTCCCTCTAACGCAATGCCCAAATGGCCCAAGATTGCCCGTATCTCCTATGGGTACACAGGCTCTTTGCCCCTGCGGATGATAAGAGATAAAGGTGTTGCTGGCTGCGCGATAACGGCGTCTCATCCGCCATACGGGCCGATGTGGTGATCCATCGCGTATTTATAGGTGGTGTTCGCAACCCAGGCCTGGCAGCCGCCGTCTCCGCTGCGCTCTTTGTTCACTGTGATGACAAGTTTCGCCGCGCTCCCACCGTTGGGGTACTGATCATCAGGCGCCAGCGAGATCCACCATGACTGCGGGCTGCCCTCTTCGAGCTGAGCCGTGCCGGACTTGCCGCCCTCTTGTGTTGAGGAAAACTTCAGTGGCGGGCCACCATGTGGATCGGGGTAGGTATTGCCGGTGCCATGGTCGACCACGGCCCACATCGCCTTGCGAATTCCGGCGGCGGTCGTCGGGGAGATGACCTGTTGATTTGAGGTATCCGCCCCGAGTAAGACGTGCGGCGAGACTAGCACGCCATCGGCGGCTATACTGCTGGTCAACTCCGCCATCGTCAGCGGTGAAATCAGCAACTGGCCCTGGCCAAATCCACTTTCCGCCAGCAGATTGACGTTGAAGTCCTGGGGCTGGCCGTTGCTACCGATCGCGTTAAAGGCGCTGCTCTGCTTGTATGGCGCGTCAAACGGCACTGCATCCACAGGCGTTCCCGGTGTTGCGATGCCAAAGCGCCGTATATAATCCAGCCATTTATCCGAGCCAGTCGCGACGGCCAGGCGAGCAAAGATGACATTATCGCTATAGGCGTACCCATCTATCAGCGGCATCGGGAAGGTGGCGACATTGTTGCCAGTCTGCCACGCGCCAGCATAATAGTCGTCCCAGCGAATTGGCTCGCCGTTGATGACGTAATTGAGCGCCTCATCCTTGGTATACATGTCGTCAAGTGAGGCCATGCCAGAATCAAGTGCGGCGAGCAAAGTCAGTGTTTTGAACGTAGACCCAGGCGCGTAGAGACCTTGCGTTGCTCGATCGAGAAGCGGTAGCCCTGTATCGGCCTGTAGTTGCTGGAAGTACCCGGGTTTGTCAATCTGATTTGGGTCAAACGATGGCTTGCTGACCATTGCCAGAATCTCGCCGTTATGTGGATCTTCAACAATCATGCTGCCAGGTGGATGTGAGCCTGCGGCCTGGCAGAGGCCGTTTAACCCTGAGAGATATTCGCTATCGTAGGCGTTGCTCGCCTCGACCTGAAGATTGATATCAATGGTCAGGTGAATATCCTGGCCATGTCGCGGGCGATGGAGCAATTTATCTGTGACATCACTGGGCGTCACACCATGCTGAATGCCTGCCAGTGCGTCATTGAAGGCGCTCTCGACACCAGCCGTGCCGTACTGCGTGCTGTAGTAGCCGAGCAAAGGAGCCAGCCCCGATGTCGCGACACGAGGGTCATACTCGCGGCGATACCCACAGGGCTTCTCCGTTGGGTCCTGGACAGTCCACGCCAACTTTACGCCGTTGCGGTCGTAGATCGTGCCACGGAGCGGAGCATCGTAAGGAGGGCATGTTCGCGAGTCATAGGATCCGTGCGCCAGCACTGGGCCATTGAAAAACGCCTGATTGAAAACCTGCACATAGGCGGCGACACCGCTAACGATGAGAAACAGGATGAGAAAGGTTGTGAACAGGCGGCGAATCGAACCAGTTGTCAATGTATTCATCAGGTGGCAAGCTCCGCTCGCGTGTCTGACTGATCTCGTTCCGACACTTAGACGTTACAGCCATGCGCTGGGTTGCGCGGTCTGAGTGTAGCACCCGACGTTGGCAGCGTCAAAGCCAGTAGTTCACATTTTGCGCTCAACTGTACGAGTACGATGAATTTTCTGAAGGCCACGTTGCTGGTGTAGCAGGTACCGTTCGCTTCCAGACAGCCTTTGCCGTGTATGCGTGTCGCCAACCCGTTTCAATTGATCGAATAGCGCCAGCCAATCTCCCAGGGATATCGCAGCCGGTTTCACGTCAAGATTGATCCCCAGTTCGCGCTCTATGAACCTCTTTTGTTGCCTGGTAAATATATCGCTGAGAGGAGTGATGTGATTCGGCTGCCAGTGAGTGAACATATAGACGGCGAAGTCGCGAAAGGACTGTCGGTCAGCGCGCGAGACCAGTGGTGGACCGCGCTTGCGTAGCCGCAGCATCACGACATCGACTCGCGGGGCAGGCAGAAAATCGGTGCGCCGGAAACGATGTACGATTTCTAGCTCGAACCAGGGCTTGAGCAGAATCGAACGGAGCGATTCGCCTGGCCTTCCCAGGTACATGTGCGCTGCATCTTGCTGCATGGTCAGATATGCCTCATCGACCGGGTGCTCATTGGTGGTGAGTCGGGTAACGATGGCCGAAGTGATATTGAACGGAATGTTCGCAAACACCTTGTAGGAGTTGTGTGGGAGAGGATGCCGCAGGAAATCGCCGATGTGAATGGTCACATTTGGGTAATCGCGAAGGATTCGCTGGAGCCGATGCGCCAGCCGCGCGTCTTTCTCGATGGCCACGACTTCACGGTACCGTAGCGCGAGTTGTTCGGTGATGAGGCCCTCTCCTGGACCAATCTCATAGACAGTGTTATCACTACCGAGGTCAAATTGGTCGAGAAGAGAGGCGACCAGGCGGGAATCTCTGAGAAAGTTTTGGGATAGCAGCGCGCGTTCGTGGGGCCAGGATGACATGACGCTTTCCTTTCAAGATGTGGGCTGGCGACAGGCGCAAAAAAGCCGCAGAGCTGGATGGCTCATGCGACTGAGTGCGAAGCCCGATCTTGAAAAGACGGCGGAGCAGGTAACGCGCCATATTCATGCGTTATGACATGAAACGCGCGCGTCCGAGCGGGAGTCCTGAAAGGGCCTCGCTTATACCTGCCGAATCCGTGTCATGGTGTAGAATCCCTGGAAGTTGTATGCACCGTACATCATGGAAACAGTATAGAAGGCGACAGCGAACTTGTCCAGGCGTCGGCCCGCGAACTGTTCAAGGTAACCCTTGCATCCATTCGGCGTCTGTGATACTATTGAGGGGCTGGTGGCGCATGCTACCAGCATGACGGGCCTGTGGCGCAGCTGGGAGCGCGTCTGCATGGCATGCAGAAGGTCAGGGGTTCGAATCCCCTCAGGTCCACCCAATCCATCTCACCACCCATTAGGGGTATCTCAACAGGAACGCAACGATGCGCTGGCCTTTCACCCACCACGGGCGGAAGGCCATTTCTTATGTCTGAACCTCTTCCCGGTCCTCCCTGCTCTCTCGGCGTCGAGGAGGCCGCGGCTGCCAGGATGAGGTGAAGAGGAGGTTTGCATATCTTATGGTTCGCTCGAAGTATTCGCCCGCTGATATCGAACGGAAGTGGCAGGAGCAATGGGCTGCCGATGATCTTTATACCGCCAGAGATGATGATGTTCGCCCGAAATACTATAACCTGGTGATGTTTCCGTATCCGTCAGGCGACCTGCATATCGGCCACTGGTACAACTACACCGGCGCGGATATGTACGGACGCTTCATGCGGATGCGTGGCTACAACGTGATGCAGCCGATTGGCTTCGACGCCTTTGGCCTGCCTGCCGAAAACGCCGCCATCAAAAATAACATCCAGCCACGCACCTGGACGCTCGATAATATCGCCCGCATGCGTAAGCAGTTGCGGACGTTGGGCGCGGGCTGGGATTGGTCACGAGAGGTTGTCACCTGTCTGCCGGATTATTACACCTGGACGCAGTGGGTCTTCCTGCAATTTTATAAGCATGGACTGGCGTATCGCACCAAAGCGCCCGCGAACTGGTGTCCGACCTGCAACACGACACTCGCGAACGAGCAGGTCGTCGGTGGCGAGTGCGAACGTTGCCATAGTGTCGTAGAGCGGCGCGAGATCGATCAGTGGCTGCTGCGTATCACTAAATATGCCGATGAATTGCTGCGCTATGACGGCATGGACTGGCCCGAAAAGACGCGGCTGATGCAGACCAACTGGATTGGCCGGAGCGAGGGCGCTGAAGTGCGGTTCATCGCGGAAGCGCCAGCAGGCAAGGGCAAAAGCGTCGAGCGTATCGAGATTCCAGTGTTTACGACGCGCCCTGACACGATTTATGGTGTCACGTTCTTTGTGCTGGCCCCGGAGCATCCGCTGGTGGAGCGACTGACGACTCCAGGACAGCGAAAGGCCGTCGAGGCGTATCTGGAGCAGGTGCGCCATGAGACGGAGATCGAGCGCCTGAGCGCCGATGCCGCGCGCCCGAAGACGGGCGTTCCGCTAGGCACGTACGTAACGAATCCTGTTAGCGGTGAGCAAGTGCCCATCTGGATCGCCGATTATGTGCTCATGGGATATGGCACGGGCGCGGTCATGGGAGTGCCCGCCCACGACCAGCGTGACTTCGAGTTTGCCCGTAACTTCGACCTTCCCGTGCGCGTGGTCTATCAGGAAGAGGATGGATTGCTCGATGGCGAGACGATGACCGAAGCCGTCTCGCATGTTGGCCACGTCGTCAACTCAGGCTCGTTTGATGGTCTGCCCGATAGCCCGGACACGATCCGCACGTTCATCAAGTATATCGAGCAGATTGGCGCGGGGTCGGCCACCATCAACTATCGCCTGCGCGACTGGCTCATCAGCCGCCAGCGTTATTGGGGCGCGCCGATTCCCATCGTCTACTGCGAAGATCATGGCGCGGTTCCAGTACCAGAAGACCAGTTGCCGGTGGTGCTGCCCGATGAGGTGCAGTTCAAGCCGACTGGTGAGTCGCCATTGCGCTATGTGCCGGAGTTCCTGAATACGACCTGCCCGACATGTGGCAAGCCCGCCACGCGCGAGACCGATACGATGGATACGTTCATCTGCTCGTCGTGGTATTTCCTGCGCTATACCGACCCAGACGATGCGATGCATCCCTGGACGGCGGCATCGATGGAAAAGTGGATGCCGGTCGATATGTACATTGGCGGGCCTGAGCACGCCACAATGCATCTGCTCTATGCGCGCTTCTTCGTCAAGGCGCTGCGCGATATGGGGCTGGTATCGGTTGACGAGCCATTTACGCGCCTCTACCATCAGGGGATGGTACTGGGGCCGGATGGCCAGAAGATGTCGAAGTCACGCGGCAACGTGATCGCGCCTGATAATGTCATTGGTCGCTACGGCGCCGATGCGGTGCGCTGCTATCTGATGTTCATGGGGCCATTCGATCAAGGCGGTCCATGGAACAATCAGAGCATCGAGGGTGTTGCGCGCTTCCTGAACCGTGTCTGGGCGCTGGTGACCGAAACGATTGAAGCACAGTCGGGCGATTCCATACGGTCGGAGCAGGGAGCCGCTGCCGAGCGGTTGCGCCACAAGGCGATTGCCCGCGTGACGGCGGACTTCGGTGAGTTGCGTTTTAATACGGCGCTGGCGGGGCTGATGGAGTATGTCAATGGCCTGAACCACCTGCGCGAAGAGCCTGCCGCGGTCGTGCGTGATGCGCGCTTCATGGCGGCAGTCGATGAGCTTTTGGTGTTGCTGGCGCCAATGGCTCCGCATATGGCGGAGGAGCTGTGGCATCAGCGCGGACACAAAGAGAGCGTCCACCTGCAAGCCTGGCCAGAGTACGATCCATCGATGACAGTAGATGACATCGTGACACTGGTCGTGCAGGTGAACGGCAAGGTACGCGACAAGTTAGAGGTCGCGCCTGGCCTCACCGATGAGCAGGCGCGTGAGCTGGTGCTGTCCAGCCCCAGGGTGCAGTCCGCGCTGGAGGGACGAGCGCCGAAGAAGTTCATCTACGTGCGCGACCGCAACCTGGTGAATGTCGTCGGGTAGCGGACCTCACCCCCGACCCCTCTCCCACCGGGAGAGGGGAGCCAGACTCGCCCGACCTATGCACCGGTCGGGCGAGTCTGGAAGAAACCCGCGCAGGCGGGTTTTGTGGCCAAGCGAGAGCGAGGCCGCTCAGGCGCGGTTTCAACCGCCAGCCTCCTTATGCCTCTTTTATCTGACCAAGGAAGGTGCGCAGGCGGTCGTTCTTTGGAGCGTTGAAGAGTTGATCGGGTGCCCCCTCTTCCTGGATGATGCCGCCATCCATGAAGATCACGCGGTCTGCCACATCGCGGGCGAAGCCCATCTCGTGCGTGACGACGATCATCGTCATCCCCTCCTCGGCAAGCTGGCGCATCACTTTGAGGACTTCTCCCACTAGCTCCGGGTCGAGGGCGGAGGTTGCCTCGTCGAAGAGCATCAGCTTGGGATCCATGGCCAGCGCGCGCGCAATGGCGACACGCTGCTGCTGCCCGCCAGAGAGCCGTGCGGGATAAGCGTCAGCCTTCTCGCCAAGGCCGACCTTTGCCAGCAGTTCATGGGCGCGCGCCTCCGCCTGCTCTTTCGAGATGCCTTTCACCTGCATGGGCGCCTCGACGATGTTTTGCAGCGCCGTCAGGTGGGGGAAGAGATTGAAGCGCTGGAAAACCATACCGATCTCTGCACGAATCCGCGCGACGTTGCGCTCGCTATCCTCCACCAGCTTGCCGTCAGACGCCTCGCGGTAGCCGATCAGCTCGCCGTCAACATAGATACGTCCGCGATTGATCTTTTCGAGGTGATTGATGCAGCGGAGGAAGGTCGTCTTGCCCGACCCGCTCGGGCCAATCACGACGACCACCTCGCCACGCTGCACCCGCATGTTGATACCGCGCAGCACCTCGTTGTTATGAAAGTATTTGTGAACGTCCAGGGCATCCACCATCGGTCGCGCCCCGTTCGCCTGCGCGCTTGCGCCACTCAGCATTGCCATAGTGTTATCTCTCCCTTTCGGCGTGTGCTGTTGGATTCGCCTACTCTAACCCCTTAATGCACAGGTAATGGTCCAACTTCTCGATGACCCATGCCAACTACACGCTGCCACCAATTGGCCCCCTTTACGCCTGGCTCGATCTCTGAGGCGCCCAGCCTGCGCTCGATGTAGCTCTGGATGAAACCCCAGATGGTGGTCAGAAGCAGATACCAGAGCGAGGCCACGACCAGGAGTTCCGGGATAGCGAAGAGTGGTCCGCCAATCGAGAGCGATGTATTGAGCAGTTCATAGAGCCCTGCCGCATACGCGAGCGAGGTGTTCTTGAGCATATTATTGAATTCATTGCCCAGGGGTGGGATGATGACGCGGAAAGCCTGAGGCAAGATGATACGGCGCATCGCCAGCGGATAGGTCATTCCAAGCGACTTGGCGGCTTCGAGTTGACCAGTGTCTATGGCGCCGATTCCAGCGCGGACGATTTCTCGCATATAGGCGCCCTCGTTCAGAGAGAGCGCAAGCAATGCCGCCAGGAATGAATCAAGAAAAATCGGGCCAACGCCG
This sequence comes from uncultured Chloroflexia bacterium, assembly GCA_963718915.1. Classification (GTDB taxonomy): domain Bacteria; phylum Chloroflexota; class Ktedonobacteria; order Ktedonobacterales; family JADMIN01; genus DAHUXT01. The sequence goes on from CAVRAI010000004.1 coordinate 743,537, forward strand.
TGGGTGAAGCCAATCAGTGAGAACAAGTCAAAGGAGCGCAACGGGCGAACCAGGCCAAGATAGGGGAAGAGATAGAAGACAAAGAGGATCTGTACCAGCAGCGGGGTTCCACGGAAAAACCAGACGTAAATGGCAGAGATGCCTCTGAGGACACGCCAGCGGCTTCGGCTCATGAAGTAGAGGAGCAGTCCAATGAGCGTGCCCAGGAATTGAGCAATGACGGCGAGGATGATAACCAGGATAACACCCTGTATGATTGGCGCTGCAAGTAGGTATTTCCAAACATAGGCCCAATTGAAACTGTGATTGAGCGTGACGAAGTTTTGCAGCCACTGGAGTATGCCCATTGTTTGTCTCCCCTCATTTCTTGAGCAGTACCTGGCTCACCTGCTACGCCGGAGGGAGCAGACATACGTCCAACCTGCGACAGCGGGGCTCGGCATCGCGTGCAAACCGGCGAAATGGAACGGTCGAGGCATTATACCCCGACCGTCCGCAACTTCGTGCTATGCCATCTTGACTGCGAAGGGTTAGGAGAGTGGCGGGTAGGCCAACTTCTGCACACCCCAGTTGGTCAGAATCTTGAGGTATGTGCCGTCGGAGCGCATCGCCGCAAGCGCATTGGTGATGGCTGTCTCGAGCGCCGAATTGTCTTTGCGCATCACGATGCCCTGTGGCGAAGGCGAGACGGTGATGCCGCCAGACTCGAGCTTGCCAGAATTCTGCTTGGAATAGTAGTCGGTCACTGGCTGGTCTTGATAGCTGGCGTCGGCGCTGCCATTAACTACCTGCAGCACGACATCATTCTGTGATGCGAAGTGTACCAGTTTGATCTTGTTGTCTTTGCAGACCGCTGCCTGACCAGACGTGCCGTCGCCCGTGCCATTCGCGTCCTGTAACTCAGCAAGCTCGACGGTATTATCCTGTGCAGCGACGATCTTGCCACACATCGCGTCAATCGAGGTGATGCTCTTGGGATTGCCTGTCTGAACGAGGATGGACTCACCGGCAGTGAAGTAGGGAATCATGTCCACCTTCTGCTGGCGGTCAGAGTTGATGGTGAACGATGAGATGGACATGTCGTAGCGCTGCTGACCAAGCGTCGGGCCAGAAAGGTCAGGGATGATCGAGCCGAAATCTGCCTTGATGATGTTAGGCGTCAGGCAGAGTCGCTTGGCAAACTCGCGGGCGAGGTCCATGTCATAGCCGATGTAGTTGCTTGGGTTGGTGGGATCTGAGTATTCAGCCGGAGCATACGTCGTATCGCTGGCAATCGTCAATTTCCCCGGACTTACCAGGTGCCAGCTTGCGACGGTAGAGGACGACGGACAGTTTGCATTGTTACCACCGGTTGTTGGGGTTGTCGTGGTTCCACAGGCCGAGAGCAGGAGCGAAAGCCCCATTGCGGCTCCAACCACTCCAACAGTCATAACCCGCCGCATTCTTGACGGGGTGCGCATTGACGCGGGTATCATCCAGTCTTCTCCTTGCTACAACATCACCATACGCCTGAGAGGATGCCGGGAAAAGCTCATGTGTGTAACGAGTGTACCATTCCCACGCAAGACCTCTGGTGCGCTGTCGCAGACCTATTGCACAGGGCAACAGCTAAGATAAAGTACGCATCTTCGTGGTGTAATCTTACAGGCTCAGGCTATGTAAGGGGGAGAAATCGCCCCATGTGGCGCACTCGAAGCTGGTCTTTGGCGCGCGGTTAGCGGCTGTTGGAGAAGCGCTCTCAGCGCCAGGGGATGGTTGCGCAGTGAAAAAATGCGGGGAGAGTAGCCCACCCGCTCTCTCTCCGCAATTGCATGCGATTGGGAAACCACATACCTGATGAGACGTATCGAAGTCCTGGTTGCGCCGTTAGCCTTCGCCGCCTGGTACTTTTTGTGTCTGCTAGAAGTGTAGTTCAGGGCCATGCTGCCGCAACCAGACACGCCGATCGCGGTAATCCGGGCAGTGTTCGGCCACCAGCGCCCAGAAGCGCGGCGAGTGGTTGCCTTCTTTGAGATGCGCCAATTCGTGAATGACGATGTAGTCCAGCACGGCAAGTGGCGCCAGGAGGAGCCGCCAGTTGAAATTGAGGTTACCCTGACGCGAACAGCTTCCCCAGCGACTCTTTTGATCCCGTATCGCGATGCGCCCGTAGCTGTAGCCGAATTGGGCATTCCACTGGGCTGCTCGCTCGGCGAAGACATGATGCGCCTGACGACGATACCAGCGCTCGATGGTCACCCGCACCGCGTCGGGGGACGCGGCATCCAGAAAGAGGCGCAGTGTGCCCTCTTCCATCACAGTGGTCTTGCGTCTGCCCGGGTGGCTGGTATCGAGCACGAGGCGCAATTGTCCGCCCGCAAAGGGAAGAAGTGCGCCTGACTGAAGTGGTGTCTCGACCACGGAGAGAGGTGGCTGCGCATAGCGCTCCAGCATTTTGGTGATCCAGTCGGTCTTTTCGCGCATCACTGCCTCTATGCGCGCAACGCTGACGCCAGGCGGCGTCGTCACCTCCAGTCCGTTGCCGGGACGCACCTCGAAGCGCAAACGTCGGGCGCGTCGGCTGATGCGATGGCGGTAGGTGATCGTGGCATCGCCAAGGCTGATTGCCCGTTGGCGAACAGTCGAGGGCTTCGGTGCGGCGTGGGGCGTGCCTTTGCGTCCAGAACTGGTACGTCCTGATGGTGTTTTGGGTGTTGTAGCCGACGAGGTGGCCGATGCGTTCTCTGGCATGCCTTATCCTCTCCTTCAGCTAGCAGGTGGGATATCGTTTCTCATATGTGCATGAGATATGCGCACGAGCGCACGATCATTTTGGTGGGACTATCGTAGCGGGAAGTCAATCCCCAGGCGAGAGTGACAGTACCAACAGCCCCCGGCCATTGGTCATAGGTAATTGTGGAGTGCGAAAATTGCCCGGCAATTCGCTTGACTTGCGCCCTGCGTTGTGATATGCTCTCTTTTGCGTCTGGCGCTTGGCGTCAGAGCGGTGGTTGCCATCGCACAGTACCTGAACAACCGAAGAGTGAGAAGCAGCAGTATGCTCTAAGTGTTCGCAGTGCCAGGAATTTTCCAGCACTGTGACGATGCGGGTAGCATACGTCAATGTTCTTTGAGTCGTGCAAACGACGCAGTAACAAGCGAGTGGAATGACATGTATTGCGAGGAGGTCGCACGCGACAAGGCGTCGGCGGACTTGCAGGCATATAGACCACAGAACTTGGATGGCGAGTTTGATCCTGGCTCAGGACAAACGCTGGCGGCGTGCCTAACACATGCAAGTCGCACGGGGTGGTTTTCTTCGGAGAGGCACTCAGTGGCGGACGGGTGAGTAACACGTGGATAACCTGCCTAGGTGTGGGGGATAGCCTTCAGAAATGAGGGATAATACCGCATACGTTCGTGTTTCTGGGGGACTGGAGACGCGAAGGAAGTTTGGGGGGAGGCAAGGCCCTCCAGGCGCACGTAGAGGGGTCCGCGGCCGATTAGCTAGTTGGTGAGGTAAGAGCTTACCAAGGCGACGATCGGTAGCTGGTCTGAGAGGATGGTCAGCCACACTGGGATTGAGAACGGCCCAGACTCCTACGGGGGGCAGCAGTGAGGGATCTTCGGCAATGGGGGCAACCCTGACCGAGCAACGCCGCGTGCGGGAAGACGCTTTTCGGAGTGTAAACCGCTTTTCTGGGGGACGAGGGAGTACGGACGGTACCCCAGGAAGAAGTCTCGGCTAACTACGTGCCAGCAGCCGCGGTAATACGTAGGAGACGAGCGTTGTCCGGAGTTACTGGGCGTAAAGGGTGCGCAGGTGGTCGCGCGCGTGGGGGGTGAAATCGCCCGGCTTAACTGGGCGGGGGCCTTCCAGACGGCGTGACTTGAGCAGCGGAGGGGGACGTGGAATTCCGGGTGGAGCGGTGAAATGCGTAGAGATCCGGAGGAACACCGACGGCGCAGGCAGCGTCCTGGCCGCTTGCTGACACTGAGGCACGAAAGCTGGGGGAGCAAACAGGATTAGATACCCTGGTAGTCCCAGCCGTAAACGATGTCCACCAGGTGCTGGGCGGATCGACCCGTTCAGTGCCGCAGCTTACGTGATGAGTGGACCGCCTGGGGAGTACGGCCGCAAGGTTGAAACTCAAAGGAATTGACGGGGGCCCGCACAAGCAGCGGAGTGTGTGGTTTAATTCGATGCGACGCGAAGAACCTTACCTGGGCTTGACATGCGGTTGCACCAGGGGTAACGCCCTGTCCCCTTCGGGGGCGATCGCACAGGTGCTGCATGGCTGTCGTCAGCTCGTGCCGTGAGGTGTTGGGTTAAGTCCCCTAACGAGCGCAACCCTCGGGGTCCGTTACATGTTCTCGGGCCCGACTGCCGCGCGCAACGCGGAGGAAGGTGGGGATGACGTCAAGTCAGCACGGCCCTGACGTCCAGGGCGACACACACACTACAATGGCCGGGACAACGGGTCTCGCTTGCGCGCGAGCGTTGGCCAATCCCTAAAACCCGGTCTCAGTTCGGATGGCAGGCTGCAACTCGCCTGCTTGAAGCTGGAGTTGCTAGTAACCGCGGGTCAGCATACCGCGGTGAATACGTTCCCGGGCCTTGTACACACCGCCCGTCACACCACGAAAGCCGGCGACACCTGAAGCCGTCGGGCGAACTAGGGGCAACCCTGGAGGCAGACGTCGAGGGTGGGGTTGGTGATTGGGGTGAAGTCGTAACAAGGTAGCCGTACCGGAAGGTGCGGCTGGATCACCTCCTTTCTAGGGAGTATCCAGGTCAGGAAACCTCTTCGGAGGCACCCTTGACCTCACTTCCATGTCGAGGTGCATGGTTGCCATTTGTGTGGTACCATGCATCGCAGAAACGTATCTATTCGCATCATAGCGCAGGTTGCTTCTCACTCTTCGGTTGTCGCAGGAAGTCGTCCGGCGGCTTGCCAACTGCGGGCCTGTAGCTCAGCTGGTTAGAGCGCAGTCCTGATAAGACTGAGGTCCTCCGTTCGAGCCGGAGCAGGCCCACCCGCACATCGATAGTATGGTTCGCGATTTGGTCGCTTTGCCTTCTGGGGGCGTAGCTCAGTTGGGAGAGCATCTGGTTTGCATCCAGAGGGTCAGGGGTTCGAGTCCCCTCGTCTCCACCCATGTTGCCCAGGCAGCGCCTCCCAGCGTGACCAGGTATCGATCGTGTGATTCACTCGCGAGTTGTGAGACGCGGGGGGATTGGTGACTAGAGCGGAGGGGACACACTCGTTCCCATCCCGAACACGGTCGTTAAGCCCTCCAGCCCCCACGATACTGCAGGGGCAGCCCTGTGGGACAATAGGACGTTGCCACTCCCCCCGCGCACCACAACCGCACTCTTGGCCCGAAGCGAACAGCTCCGGGCTTTTTGCTATTATCTGGTTGGTGGTTTCGTTTGTAGATATGTAGAGATAGACACCATCACAATGGCCGTTATTACATGGCTGTGAGCGAGGGAAGCGCAATGCAAGGCAAGCATATTGTGCTGGGTGTATGTGGCGGGATCGCTGCTTATAAGGCGGCCGACCTCACTAGCAAGCTGCAGCAGGCGGGTGCGCTCGTCGATGTCGTGCTCACCGAACACGCCATCGAGTTTGTTCAACCGCTGACTTTCTCCTCGCTCAGCCATCGCTCCGTCTACACCAACCTGTGGGAACCGACTGGCGAGGTTGCCGCCCAGCACATCAAGCTTGGCCAGCAGGCGGATGCGCTGGTGATCGCGCCTGCCACCGCCAATACAATTGCGCGCCTGGCGCACGGCATGGCCGACGATATGCTCACCACCGTGGCGTTGGCCACTACTGCTCCATTGCTCATCGTGCCAGCGATGGAACACCATATGTATTATCATCCGGCGACACAGGCTAACCTCCACCTGCTGGAGCAGCGCGGCGCAACCATCCTGCCGCCTGAAGAAGGCCACCTGGCATCGGGCGCGATAGGCAAGGGGCGTTTTCCGGACACGCCGACGATTCTCGCCGCCATTCACCGATTGTTGGGACGTGCGGGTGATCTTGCGGGCAGACGCGTCGTCGTCACGGCTGGCGGGACGCGCGAGCCAATCGATCCGGTGCGTTTCGTCGGCAATCGTTCCAGCGGATTGATGGGCTTCTCGCTGGCTGAGGCGGCGCGCGACCGTGGCGCTACGGTGACAATCATCACAGGCTCTTACAGCGCAACACCACCCGTGGAAATCCCGCTGATGTACGTTGAGTCTACGCGGGATATGCTCGATGCTGTAGTGGCCGCGTGCGCCGATGCCGACGTGCTTATCATGGCAGCGGCAGTCGCGGATTATGCGGTGGCCAAGCCCGCCGTGCACAAGATCAAAAAAGGGTCGGCGGCGGAAAACGCCGATGGCTCGTTGACATTGCATCTCATTCCTAACCCTGATATTCTCCAAGAGTTGGCGAAGTTGCCCGCGATGCGTTCTCTGGTGCGCGTCGGCTTTGCCGCGGAGACCGAACATATCGCCGCGAACGCTGCCAGGAAGCTTACCGCAAAGGATCTGGATATCCTCGTCGCCAACGATGTTGCCCGGAGCGATATTGGATTCCAGGCGCCAGATAACGAGGTGACGCTCTATCACCGTGATGGCACGGTCGAGGAGCTACCTTTCCAGGCGAAGCGTGCCGTCGCCGACGCCATCTGGGATCGTGTTTCTCCGTTGGTGCGTGCGCGAGCCACGGCCGCTATTGATTTGCACAACTGATATCGCGCACCATAATTGGAGTAGATGTTACGTGTGCGCCGGTCCCATAGCCGTTGCCGCTTCGCAAGGCCAGTGCTACACTGCCAGTGCTTTTCAGTCTTTTGTGGCCCATCTGCGCGACTCCAGGGCGGCCATTCCACGAGTGGAGAAGAACGATGCAGGAGGCGTCAATGCCGAACCGCACTCGGCGTCGCCTGCGACCAGCTTTCGCTGCTATTCGGCCATACTCATCTGATGAGGTCGAGACGACCACCACTGCCGCGGCACGTCGGGTGAGCACGATTTCGGATCGTGTGTGGGGCTGGCTGGCACGCCGTGATCCCCTCTTCTGGGCGATGGTCGGTATCGCGCTCGTCGCGCTGGTGTTACGGCTCTACGGCATCAACTGGGACGCTAATAATCACCTCCACCCCGATGAGCGTGAAATCGTCTTCAAGGCGATGTGTCTCTCATTTCCCGGTACGCCGCGAATTGGTAATTGCGATCCAGCCTATACGGGTCCGGGCTGGCTGCTTTCGCCAAATTCGCCCCTCAATCCGCACTTTTTTGCCTATGGTTCATTCCCGCTGTATCTGTTGGCCGCGGTCGCGCATGGTCTTGCCTGGATTACCCATCTTACCGGTGGGCGATTTCTGCCGCCAGATGGAGGAACCTGGGACGATTTCAATCACTTTACGCTGGTGGGTCGGGCGATTTCGGCAATATTCGACGCTGGTACCGTTCTGCTGGCTGGCCTGATTACCCGTCGGCTCGCGGGCCGCTGGGCAGCGCTGCTGGCGGCGGCGTTTGTCGCGACAATCCCCTTCGAGGTGCAGGTCGCGCACTTCTACGCTGTGGACACCCTAATGCTGTTTTTCGTCATGCTGACGCTCTACGGCTGCATGTTGCTCGTGCAGGGAGCGGGTTCACCAGCCTCGCGGGATCGCCTCGCGGCAGGCCAGTGGTGGGCATGGCGTCTGGGCGTGCTGATCGGCGTCGCGTATGCGCTGGCACTCGCCACAAAGGTGAGCGCGCTGCCGCTGGCGGTACCGATTCTTGTGGCTCTGGCGCTCTGCTGGTGGCGGCGAGGGATGGATTCCATGTTACTCGCGTTCATGGGAGTCGTCTCGACCGGCCTTATCGTATTTACGCTTGTCAGTCCCTATACGTTCCTCGATTGGAAGGAATTTCAGCAGCAGGTCACCGAGCAGACGATGCTCTCACAAGGCCAGCTGGACTACCCCTACGTGCGCCAGTTCGCGGATGCGACCAATTACATCTATCCTTTGCGGCAATTGTTGCTGTATGACATGGGTTTGCCGCTTGGGGTGCTCGGCCTTGCAGGCTTTGCCTGGGCAACGAGCAAGCTCTGGCGCACTCTAAATACCGACTGGCTGATTCTTGTTTCGTGGCTGGCCGTCTACTTTGGTATTGTCGGCGGCGCATACATGAAGTTCAGCCGGTACATGCTCCCCGTCTTCACCGGGCTGGCAATCTGCGGCGCGGCGGCGCTTGCCGCATTGAGCGCGTGGGGGCTGCGTCGGCTACGCGCTATCAGCGAAAGTCAAGCGGAAGCTAAACAGCGACGCTGGTGGCGCCGCGATCCGTTCGCGCTGCCGATGGCGCGCTGGGCAACGACGCTCTGGGGTGTGCGCTGGTGGCGTGGGGTCTGTCTGGCTATCGCGCTAGGGGTGTTGGTGGCTTCCAGTTTTGCCACGCTTGCTCTGCTCAACATCTACAGCGAGCCGAATACCCGTGTGCAGGCATCCGTCTGGATCTATGACCACGTATCCGCTGGCTCGACGCTGACCAACGAGGTCTGGGACGATCCGCTCCCGATAGAAGCGCCGCCTGCGCGCGTCGACGCGCAGGGAGTTGGATATACCGCCAGTGGCGCGGTTATCAACCCATCGGAGTACCAGCAGATTGGCCTCAATCTGTATGACGATGACACGCAGCAGAAAGCCGTCCAACTGGCGCAGAGTCTCGCCAGCGCCAATGTTGTCGTCATCAGTAGCCAGCGGCTGGTCAAGTCCATCCCCAAACTGCCTGACCGCTACCCTATGACCACGCGCTACTACGATCTGCTCTTCGCGGGCAAGTTGGGATTTCAAACTGGCGGCGCACTTCGAGAACCACCCAAACCTCCTGGGCATCACGCTCGACGACAGCGGAGCGGACGAGAGCTTCTCGGTCTACGATCATCCGCCGGTCTGGATCTTCACACGCGAGGGTGCGGGTTTGACCCAGGCGCAGCTGACTCAGGAACTGACGAACGGCCTCTATTTGCCAGCGGCATCGCATCGCTCTGGCAGCCAGAAATCGCTGCTGCTCTCATCACAGGATGCGGCGGCGGATAACCAGTCGCAGCCACTCGGCGTGCAGTTCCCGGCAAATAGCCTTGCCAATTCGATCCCATTGCTCTGGTGGCTGCTTATCATCGAACTCCTGGGCATTGTGAGTTTCCCGCTCGCCTTCAGCGCGTTTCCCGGATTGCGCGACCGTGGCTGGGGCTTGAGCAAGCTGCTTGGGCTACTCGTCCTGGCATGGGCCATCTGGCTGCCTTCCAGTCTGCATGTGTTGCCATTTGATCGCTGGGCAGTTGTCCTGATGTTCGGCGTGCTGGCGGCATTCGGCGCGCTTGTCGCCTGGCTACGACGCGATGCCCTCTGGGCATTTATCCGGGCACGTTGGCGGCTACTCGTTATTGGCGAGGCGTTCTTTGTGGCGGCGTTCCTCTTCTTCGTCTGGATTCGCGCGCTCGACCCTGATCTCTGGCATATCTATCGCGGCGGCGAAAAGCCAATGGAGCTCGCCTTCCTGAACGGCATCCTACGCAGTCGCTTTATGCCGCCGCTTGATCCCTGGTTCAGTGGTGGCTATATCAACTACTACTACTACGGCCAGTATCTGATTGCCGTGCTCATCAAACTGACCGGCATCGCCCCAACTACTGCCTTCAATCTGGCGATTCCACTGCTGTTTGGCCTGACGTGTTCCGCTGCCTATTCGGTGGTTGCCGGGATGACCGGTCGCTGGTGGGCGGGTCTGATGGGTGGGCTTGGCCTGGCTGTCGTGGGCAATCTGGATGGTCTGCTGCAACTGATCGGCCAGCTTCAGGCATCGCTTGCCGGGCAGATTCCACCTGCCTTCGATTACTGGCGTAGCAGTCGTGTCATCCCGTTTACGATCAACGAGTTCCCATTCTGGAGCTTCCTCTACGCCGATCTCCATGCTCATCTGATTGATCTGCCAATCGTCGTGTTGATTATCGCTGCCTGTGGCTCGCTTCTGCGTGGCGCGAGCGTCTTCGGACAACACTGGCGGTCGGTGGTTCCGACGCTGGCGGTCGTGGCGCTGGCGCTTGGGGCGGCATGGTGTACGAATACATGGGATTTGCCGACGTATGGCTTGCTGGTTGCGCTCGTACTGATGTTGCGGCTGTTCCCGAATGGAGGCGTGGGCTTCTGGCGGACGCTGAAGAGCCTCTCATGGTCCGCCATTCGCAATGTGGCGCTGGCCGTGGTCCTGACATTCGCAGGCGCATACGCGCTCTACCTGCCATTCCACGCGAATTTCCAGAACTTCGTCAGCGGTACCGGGCCGGTCACCACGCCTACGAATCCCGCCCAGTTTGTTACGCTGTTCGGCATATGGCTCTTCCTGGTGGCGAGCTTCCTATTCCTCGAACTGTGGGATCGCGTCGAGCGTACATTTGGTGGCGAGGATCGAACTGGTCAGGCGCAGCGCCTCATCCTGCTCACGCTTGCAAGTATCGTTGTTCTGTTGCTGGCGTTTGCCATCAGCCTCAAAGTGCTGTTGCTCGTGCTGCTCGGCGCTGGCGCGTATCTCGCGCTTGGGAAGCCGCCACTCAGCGGTCAAACGGTTGACCTATCTGGTGATTTTGCTAGGCCTGGGGGTTGCCTTCGGCGTCGAAGTCATCTACGTACGCGACTTTCTGGATAACTCCGACTGGGAGCGGATGAACACGGTCTTCAAGTTCTACTATCAGGTGTGGACCCTGCTCTCGCTTGGAGGAATACTGGCGCTGACTCAGATGCTCGGACGCATCTTCCCGATGCGCTCCACCGAGGCGACACAGCAAGATGGCGACGATGAGACTGGTCAGGAGTTGATAGAGGAAGAGGAGTCTTCAGGCCAGGTTGCGCCCTCACATCCTCGTGGCGTGGAGTGGGCAGGCGTTTTGCGCGGCGGCATGCGGATCGTATGGGTATTGGCATTCGCTGGTCTGCTCTTTGGGTCGTCGATCTTTCTGATCGAGGGCACAAAAGCGCGAGTGAGCGATCCCGCTGTTTGGGCCGCCGTGCAGCCGCCACCGGGTGGCGTTCAGCCACAAGGTCTCTCGCTAGATGGTATGGCTTATATGCGCGGTTGGTATCCAGGTGACTACGCAGCAATCACCTGGATCAATGACCATATCGCGGGCGCGCCAACTATCGTGGAGGCGAGCAATGGCCCGTATGCGTGGTATAGCCGCGTCTCGATTTACACAGGACTGCCCGATGTGTTGGGCTGGAGCAGTCACGAATCACAGCAGCGTTACGGTGATCAGGTCTATGCGCGTCAGTCGGATGTGCAGACATTCTATGGATCCGAGGATCCCGCTGCCGCAGTGAACTTCTTGCGCGAGTACAGCGTCAAGTATGTCTACATCGGCGGCCTCGAGCGCACCTGTTATATGACCAATGACCAGGGAGGCTGTGTGCCAATGTCTGGCGCGGCGCTCGATAAATTCACATCACTGGCGCATGCGGGCGTATTGCGTGCGGTTTATCAGAATAGTGATGTGGTGATCTATCAGGTGGTTGGCTAATGGGCGAGACGATTTTCTGGTGGTTGGCAATTGAAGTGATCGGTCTCGCTGGGCTGCCCCTGACCGCGCTGGTCTTCGCCAATCTGCCTGATCGCGGCTGGTCGCTGGCCAAACCGTTCAGCTTGCTTATGCTTGGCTGGCTGATCTGGTTTCCCCTCACCCTCATCTCGGCGCTGCCATTCAACCGTGTTTGGATTGTACTGACACTACTCCTCTATCTCGCGGGGAACGTTGCGCTTGTGTGGAGGGTGGCGCGCGTCAGAAATGCGCTCGCAGCGCTTTTTGCACGGCAGCGCGGCTATCTCATTCTCACCGAACTCCTCTTTATCGTGGCGTTCGCGGCGATGGTCTGGGAGCGGTCCTTTACTCCCGCAGTGGTGGACACCGAAAAATTTATGGATGTGGCGTTCCTCTCGTCGATCTGGCGTGCTCCCCACCTGCCACCACCTGACCCATGGCTCAGTGGCCAGTCTATTAACTACTACTACTTTGGCCACTATCTGATAGCGCTGCTCGCAAAGCTGCTTGGCACTGTTCCCGGCACGGCCTTCAATCTCGGCATTGGCCTCATCTTTGCGCTCACGGCGGTGGCGGTGTTTGGTGTCGCCGCTAATCTCTTCGCCGTGGTGTCTCCCACTAGGCGAGGATTCTGGCGCGGGCTGGTTGGATTGACCTCGGCGTTCTTTGTGCTGATTCTCGGCAACCTGAACGGGGCGCAGGTCTGGTGGCAGAACGCGCAGGATCTGGCGCGCCAGTTGCCAGCGCTCTACAGCAGCCCGTGGGCATGGTTACTCCATCGCGATGTCTGGACGCGCTACGACTGGTGGGCGCCTTCGCGAGTCATCCCCAACACGATCAACGAGTTTCCGGCGTTCAGTTTTGTTCTTGCCGATCTACACGCGCATGTGCTGGCGCTACCCTTTGCGACTGTGGCTATCGGTCTTGCGTGCAACCTGCTGCTTGCGCGTAGGTCAGGCATTCATGCATTTGGTGATGGGCGTCTGAGTTTGCTCGTACTTCTGGCTTGCGGTGTGGCGATAGGTGGGCTGTATGCCATCAATGGATGGGACTTACCCACCTATCTGGGACTGGCAGTGCTGGCGCTCGCGATTCAGCAGTGGCTGGCGCATGAGCGGCGGTTCAGCAAACCGCTCTTCATCGATTTCCTGACGGTCGCACTGTTACTCTGCGCGCTGTGTTTTGTCGCATACTTGCCATTCTATCGCGACTATTCCTCGCCAGGAGAAGGCGTGGGGCTGGTTCCATTTAATGCGCGCACTCCTATAGGCTACGAAGTGGCTATTTTCGGTCTGCCCCTGTTTGTGCTGCTCTCGCTGGCGACGGTGCGATTGGTGAAGCGCTGGCCTGCGCCGGGCGCGCAGATCACTTTGGCAACTGGAGTGGTGCTGGCATTGGGATCTTTGCTTGTGCCCAACGCGACACTCTGGACGTTACTCGGGGCACTGCTGGTGGTAGCTGTCTGCGCCTATCTAGCGGCTGGTCTACTGGGGCTGCGGTTAGGTAGTGGTCTACCTGCGGATGCGCTCTACCCCCACGAGGATGCGCGCGAGAATGAACGGTTGCGCGCCAGGGCGTGGCTCTGGTGCCTCAGCGGTACGGCTGTCGCGCTGATTGCCGCCTGCGAGCTAGTCTTTCTCCGAGATGTGTTTGCTGGGGGAGATCAGGGCCCGCTTGGCTCGGCCTTCCGAATGAACACCGTCTTCAAACTGTATTATCAAGCATGGCTGCTGCTGGGCATCGTCGCGGGGCCAGCGCTCTGGTGGTTGCTTGCTGGCGCATTTCGCTGGTTGCGCACTGCTTTCGTTGCGCATGATTGGGCGGAGCCACAACCGGCTCTAGTGCGCGTGGCGCCGGGCGCGCAGATGCTTCATGGTGAGGCTGGCTCGCTGGCGACCCTCGCCGCGAGCGACCCCTATGCGGATCTCTCGGCGGCTGTTCCACCAAATAGTTCAATATCGGCGGGAACCGATACACATGAGCCACCGTCCATACACAGTGGGCATAGACGCACTGGGCCAGATGCGTTGCGCGCACTCGGTGCGGGTGGTATCGTACTCTGGATACTTGTGTGTGCGGCGCTGGTTGGCGCGGCTACGATCTATCCCATCATGGCGACCGCGGCCCGTACGGCTAATTTCACGCTGTCACGCTCGCTTGACGGCACGGCCTATATGAGCACCGATCTGGTGAATCAGGGCGATGCGCAGGCCATTGCGTGGCTCAATGCCCACGTGACGGGTGATGCGGTTATCGTCGAAGCCGCGCAATATGACGAGTACACGCACAATGGTCGTGTCTCGGCCTTTACGGGGCTGCCAACGCTGATTGGTTGGGGAGGCCACGAGCTACAGTGGCGTTACAACTGGTTGCAGCAGCCAGGGCGAGGCAATCTCATTACACAGCGGTTGAATGCTGTGGCGCAAATTTATACCGATACCAGCGAGCAGCAGGTGTTGAAGCTGCTCCATCAATACTCAGTGAGCTATGTATATGTTGGCGCGGCGGAACGCCAGTTATATCCATCGGCTGACCTGGGTCGTTTCGCGACGTTTCTCCGCATGGTCTATCATTCCGCTGATGTGACCATCTACGCGGTTCCATAAGTCAGGAGTGAGTCTATGGCTCGAAAGAGTAACAGCGCTGAAGGCGGCGGGTCTCGGCATATGAGCGCTGCGAACATCTATCGGTCGACCCAGTCGGCGTCTGAGGCTGCCTCGGTTGATGCGGCGCTATCGCTAACAAACGCAGAGATAGATGCTCCTGAAGAAGATGTAGCACAAGATGATGCTGTGCCTGTTCTGACATCCATCTATGATCGTACGCCAGTCCGCGAACGACTCGAATATCAGGCGCGACAGATGTGGGACTACATCCGATCTATGCGGCTTGAGCAGTGGCTCTGGATCGGCGTAATTCTGCTGGCGACGATTTTGCGCTTCTGGGATTTGGGCGCAAAACCGCTTCATCATGACGAGAGCATGCATGCGTTTTTCTCGTTGACATTCGCTCGTAATCCTGCGAGCTATGAGTATGATCCATTGCTCCATGGGCCGTTTCAGTTCCATGCTGAAGGCTTCATTTTTATGGTGATACTGGCTGCTGAGCGTATTTTTGGCGTTGGTGGCGCGGCTGGGAACCCATGGATCAACGATGCGACTGCCCGAATCTTACCAGCGATATTTGGCGTCGGAATCGTCGTGCTGCCACTTGGCCTGCGGCGCCAGCTTGGCCGCATTGGCGCGCTGGTTGCCGCGCTGCTGCTGGCGGTCTCGCCCACTTTCGTTTACTTCTCTCGCTTCCTGCGCGAAGACATTTACTTCAACTTCTTCATGTTCGCGGTGGTGATCTGTGCGGTGCAATATGCTCACAAGCGCACTATTCGCTGGATAGTAGGTCTTTTTCTCTCGGCCATCTTAGCGTATGCCACCTTTGAAGGCATCTACCTGACCTTGGTCATCTTCGCCTCGTTCCTGGTGCTGCTCGTGCTCTGGGAACTCTCCTACAGTCTGGCGCGTCGCCTGCCAAAGGAGTTGACGCGACGCGAGCGGCTCTTCTTCAGTCGAGCGGGGCTGCTGCTGGTAGCAGGCGGCATCGGTGGTATTCTGGCCTACATCGGCCTGCACATCCTGAACAACCTCAGCACCTATATCACCACGCATACTGCCCAGACAGATATCCAGATCGTTCAATTGGAAAACACGACGGTGCTGGTTCTGCTCTATCTGAGTATCATTGTCGCCATCACGGTCATTGGCGTCTTGCTCTGGCAAATCTCGCGTGATGATAGCCGTGTCAGCTTTGAGGGCGAGCCATACGATGACGCCGACGAAGAACACGTGCCAGGTAAGTCGTTTTCCAATCGGCTCGAGGCGATCTTTACCGCGCCTGGACGGCGGATCGCGGCCATTCGCGAGCGCATCGATCCCGACGAGAAGCCCTTCCTGCATATGTTGCTTGGGATTAGTTGGGTGCACTGGTTCGTTGGGATTGTCGCGGCATGGGTGGTTTTTGCTGCCCTTTACTGGGTGCTGCCCCCTGGTCCTCAGGGCAATCTGACATGGGGGCAGGGCTTCCAGATTGGTGTCGGCAGGGGCGTCTGGCAGGGCCTCTATTACTGGTTGCAACAACAACAGATCGCTCGTGGTGGGCAGCCGATCTATTACTACATGTTGCTGCTGCCACTCTACGAGCAGCTTGCCATCGTCTTTGGCATTGGGGGCGCGGTCTATGCGCTATTCCGCCCGACTCGCTTCCGCCTCTTCCTGGTCTGGTGGTTTGTTGTCTCCATGGGCCTGTATTCCTGGGCAGGGGAGAAGATGCCGTGGCTCTCGATCCACATTCTGCTGCCGTTGATGTTGCTGGCGGCGATTATGATCGAGCGGCTGATTGAGGCATGCATCGATCTCTCGTGGGATGTTCGGCTACAGGGAGCGCGCGCGCTGCTCTTGCGCCCGGCGGAACAGGTTCAATTGGCCACCGAAGCAAGTCTCAACGCGAGCAGTTCGGGTGACATAGCCACCGAGCAGAGCCGGTTCTCTGAATCCAGTGCGGATAGGGAAAATGATATCGTCAGAGAACAGGTGCAACACAACCCCTGGAACCCACCTGCCTTCTTCATATCCATCCAGCGGTTCTTGACGCCGGTAGGGCGGGTTATTCAGCGCGTGAAACGTGCAGTTGCCTGGCGCTCCGTCGGAACCATTGCGACGGCAGCGCTGGCGCTGGCGCTCTTCATCCCGATGATTCATAGTATGGTCGAGCTCGCCTACGTGGAACCAGCGGATGGTCCACAAGAGATGATGACCTATGTGCAGACGACGCCAGATGTCACTGCGGCGATGGCGAAGATCAACGCTGCGGATCAGAAGCTCCATGCAGGTAATCACCAGCTACAGGTATGGGTGGGCCAGGGCGAGGAATGGCCAATGTACTGGTATCTGCGCGACTATTACCTGGATCCCCATCCGGGAACGTATGTAACCTTTGATCCAGCCAGCCTTACTGATAAGTTTGCCCAGGGCGTGCCTGCTCCCGATGTGCTCATCCTGCTGCCGTCCGACGCGGCCACGTTTATGGCGGCGCATCCTGGCTATCATGCGAAGCAATACAAATTGCGCTCGTGGTGGGATGAGTCGTATAAGCTGCCGCTTTGCAGCGCGACGGTCAAATCAATGTGTACGACGTCCGCGGATTGGGGAACTGGTGTCGGGCTAGGTAACTACCTGAGCTACGGCAGCCAGCCTCCCGCCAACGCGAAGTTCGATCTGGGGCGGACCGTGAATCGGCTCTGGAACTGGCTCTGGTACCGCCAGCCACTGGGTGATGTCAATGGCTCGTACGATTTTACGCTGGTCGTTCGCGATGGACTTCCTATTCAACCATAGCATAGGCCTGGCGCTGAACAGAGAGGTGGCGTGCTGATGAACCAACAGACGCACGCTGAACAGGCGCCGCTGGACATGCTGGAGGAGCGCATCGGCGCCTCCTTCAGCGACAGTACGCTGCTTGTCCGCGCGCTGACCCATCATTCAATCTGCCCGCAGACGGCACAGCGCGACGCCTATGACACGCTGGAGTTTCTCGGCGATGCGCTTATCAGCGCCTATGTCGTGGAGCACCTCTTTCAGGCCTATCCCGATGCGACCGAGGGCGAGTTGACCGCGCTGAAGTCGGAGGTGGTCAGCCGGAGGGTGTTTGCGCAGATTGGGCTAGGCCTTGGCCTCATGGAGTTCATCCGCGCTGATCCAGCCAGCCTGCGCACCTTTAATGATCGTTCGCGCGAGTCGCTGTGCGCTGACGTGCTGGAAGCGTTGGTTGGCGCGATCCACCTGGATGCCGGACGGGCGGCGGGCGAAGATTTTTGTCGGTCGGTTCATTCTGCCGGTTATTCCTGAGGTGCGAGCGACCCTAGGCGAACGCAATCCCAAGGGCGCGCTCCAGCAGCATGTCTTACGTCAGTCGGGGCAACTTCCACGCTATGAAGTGCTCGATGAGCGTGGTGAGAGTAACGACCGCAGCTATCTTGTCGGCGTCTTCGCGGGAGATCGCCTGCTTGGGCGCGGCGAGGGCAGCAGCATTAAAGCGGCTGGCAGAGAGGCGGCTCGTGCGGCGCTCGCAGGCGAATTTCCCAATGGCAACGGGCCATTCACAGAATAAGCATCGCATCGCCGAAGCTGTAGAACCGATACCGTTGAACAACCGCCTCTTCATAGGCGCGCAGTATCAACTCGCGGCCAGCGAACGCACTCACCAGCACCAGGAGCGTCGAGCGCGGCAGGTGGAAATTGGTGATCATCACATCCACTGCCCGAAACTCCGAGCCGGGCCGGAGAAATAGCGATGTGCGCCCGCGATAGGGTGTCACCAGCGCGGATGCGCTTGCTAACGCGCCTTCACCTTGCGCTCGCTGCTCAGCAGTCAGCGCGGCAACACTCTCCAGCACGCGCACTGACGTTGTGCCGACGGCGACTATTCGCCCTCTGTTAGGCCGTGTCGTGTTGATCTTCTCCGCCGCTTCAGCATCCAGTTCGATCTCTTCTGTGTGCATCACATGCTCTTCGAGGTTGTCTTCTTCGATGGGTCGGAAGGTGTCCAGGCCAATGTGCAGTGTGACGGTTGCCAGGCCAATACCGCGTGCGGTGAGGGAGGCGAGCAGTTGTGGGGTGAAGTGCAGCCCAGCTGTTGGCGCTGCGGCTGATCCCGGCAGGCGGGCGTAAACGGTCTGATAGCGCTCGGCGTCGGCTAGCGGCGCATGGATATAGGGTGGCAATGGCACCGTGCCAACCCGCGCGATTGCGTTGGCAACCACGCCCTCGCGAGCGGCCAGATGGACGATGCGCCCTCCAGATGGGGTGCGTTCAAGAATCTCCGCGGTAAGTAGCCCGTCACCAAAGAGCACGCGCTGGCCCGCGCGCAACCGCCGCCCTGGACGCACCAGCGCCTCCCAATAGTCCAGTCCCAGATCGTTGCGGATTGCCAGCAGGAGGATTTCTGCCCGGCCGCCACTGTCCTGCTTCACGCCTAGTAGGCGCGCTGGTAGCACACGGCTCTGATTGGCGACCAGCAGATCACCCGTATGCAGATAATCTCCGATATCGCGGAAATGTCGGTGCTCGATCCGTCCGTCGCTGCGATGCAACACGAGCAGACGCGAGCTATCACGTGGTTCAATGGGCGTTTGTGCGATTAATTCCGGGGGCAGGCCGTAGGTGAAATCGGAGATATTCATGGGTCATATTATATCTCAGTGTGGCCGATACAGCGCTACCGAACAGGCTTGACAGGCTTGGGCGCAATTGTTCCGGGTGGTGGAAGCCGCTTCATATCTGCTGCAGGTTCGACTGAGCGATGGGCAAGTCTTCCGATGAATGGGTAGGTATACTTTTTACCCAGCAGGGAGGCAATGGCTCCTACAATTGATGACGAAAAGAAGAATATCGTCGCGCCAACCGGAATAAGAAATAAGCCGATCACCGAGCCAATCATGCTCCCGCCCGCAATCTGCCCGGGCAAACCACTTGACTCGGAACCGCCAACGGAGAGAATTGTCGTAAGTAGCAGAAGGCCAATCGCCAGAAAGACAATGATATGGCCTAACGTCTGCCAGAGGACGGCCTGCCGCGCCTGCATCGCCACATAGCGTGATCGACGTCGTTGAGTGAACCAGATCACTGACGCGAGCAGCATTCCTGGTAAACTGAAGAGAGTCAGTAGATGGGCGACGGCGGCGAGGATGCGTTCCAGGGCAGTTGGACGAATGGGATAGCGCACCTCGGACCAGTGCGTTGGCCCGTCATTCGTAAATATTGGCGCCGATCCTTTCCACGTTACGTGCGCGAAAATCTGGATACGGAAAGCGCGATGCACAGCTTACGCCAGAAGGTGGCGGACGGTCAAGCGATAATTTGAGAGTCGCACGGTGTGGATTTTAGTCATTGCTCTCGAATCGCTCGCGCAAGTGTGCTATATTCAGGTATCGTGCGCTACAAAGTACCGTTCAGGCACTGGCAACAGGCCAGAATATGGTATGGTGTGGCGATGTATCGGCGAGAAACTGGGCAGCGGAGGCGAGGTCGTGGCTCCTGCCTGTCCGGACTAATCACTACTCATGAATGAGAGGGCCGCAAGTGGACGACCTTCACCCAGATAGCGATGATGCCAAAGTTGTGAAGATCCCCAGTGATACCAGTGATATCAGCGATAACGGTGATGACACGGCAGAGATGTCGGATTCTCCGGTAACAGACAATGCAGCCGCTGCCGAGGTTGCAAGCAGTGAAAGCGCCGGGCCTGACAATGCAGCCACCGACGAGTTAGGCGCGGGCAAGGCGGAAGATGGCGCATCTTCGTCGGAAGATAGCAAAGATGCGTCTGCGGCGCAGCAACCAGAGTCAGAGGAGACGCCCTCCGCCGATGCAGCGGATGAGGAAGAAGTGGATGCCACATCGGATGATACTGAGCCTATGCCGGCGATCAATATCCCATCGGCACAGAGTGCATCAGTTTTTTCAACGGTTCGCGAACTCGGCCGAGATGCCTGGGGGCGCATTCTGCTAGCATGGCGCAACGACGCGCAGACATCATCTGGCCAGGAGCCACCAGCGGTGCTGCTGGAGCGGACTGCGCTCGATGTTGTGGCTGCAAGGCGCATCGTCGACTTCCACCTTTACCACGCGCGCCTGTTGGCGCCGAGAGCAGTCGTTCAGCGCGAGGGTGAGACCCACTGGCTAGTCGTCGAAGCGCCCGCCAACTATGAAGCGCCCTTTGAGGCGATTGGCGATGGTGGGCGGCTGGAGGTGCGGAGTGCGCTCAAGGCAGGGGTAGGGCTTGCCAACGCGCTTTCGTACCTTCACACCAATGGCGTCGCGCATGAGAACGTTGGGCCAATGGCAATCCTGGTTCACGATGGCCGTGCCTATCTCAGCGGGGTCGAACGGTGTATGCTTGTTGAAGCATCCGACGAAACCGGCGCAGCTCTCTTCTCTGCTGATGTCAATGGGTTGGGTCGTTCACTTGCGATGCTTGCAGGGCTGCCTGACGAGGCTTCCGACGACGAGACTGCCCCCGCGCAGGCGCTTCGGGCTATCGCGGCTCGTGCGGATGCTGCTGGATACGCGACCGCGGAAGAGCTGGCGCAGGAGTGTGGGGCGGCGCTACAGGAACCCGCTCAAACGTTGCCAGAAGCGGATGAGACCGCAACACATGCGTTGGCGTTTCATTGTGGAACGGCCACCACGATCGGATTGCTCCGTACCCAGAACCAGGATGCTCTTGGTTGCACGGTTCTGGAGATACGTGACGATATTGGCAGGGATCAACCACTTGGTATCTTCCTCGTCGCGGACGGCATGGGAGGCGAGGCAGCCGGGGAAATTGCCAGCCGTATCGGCGCGCGTATCGCGACAGCGGAGATTATGCAGCAGTTGCTTTCTCCGACGGTGGCTATGCCCGCCATCGATCCATTCTCTCCCGAATTTACCTCGGGAACCACAAGCGTCGCGATGCTTGTCCAGGCGCTTGCGGTAGCGGTTGACCGTGCCAATCGGCAGGTGCGCGAGCTTGCCAGAACACTGCAAGAGTCTACCGGGACGACGCTGACGGTCGTTGTCGTAGCGGGCAGTCGGGCTGTTCTTGCCCATTTGGGAGATAGCCGCGCCTATCTCTTACGCGCGGGCACCCTAGTGCAGTTAACCAAGGATCACTCACTACTGGCACGGCTCACGGAGCTTGATCATCCACTGCTCAACGATCCATCGTTCGGCATGCCACGGAATTATCTCTATCGCTCATTGGGCCAGGAAGATGAAGCGCCGCCCGACCTGATGGAGTTTCCCATTGCTCCAGGCGACCGCATGTTGCTGTGCAGCGATGGCCTCTGGGATGAATTGGATGACGCGACGATTCAGCGTTGCCTCACCAGCACCGATGACCCGGCGGAATGCGCCAACCATCTGGTGCGTCTGGCCAATGCATCGGGCGGTCACGATAACAGCACAGCCGTCGTCGTCTTTGTGGAAGCGCTACGCGATGACCCAGCCACGGAATTTACGCCCGAACAGATTGATGCGATTTTGCGTGCGTCGGGCGCTTTGGACGAGGAAGAGGGCGAAGACGACAGCGAAAACTAAAGGAGATCGCTGGTGAGCATGCACCTGACCGTATACGATCTTGCAGGCCGAGTGGCGCTGGTTACAGGCGTCACGGGTGGTCTCGGCCCGGCGTTGGTTCGTGCGTTCGTCGAGGCTGGCTCCGTGGTCATCGGTATCGGTTCGCGGGCGGGCGAGGAGCGGGAGGCGGCTATTCGCATGCTCCTCGACAGCGATGGCAATGATCGATTTAGCCTCGTGGCGGTGGACGCCACGGATGAGGCAGGTGTTGCTCAGGTAGTCGCTGATACACGGGCAGCGCACGGCCACTTAGATATCCTGGTCAACGGAATCGGCGGATTTCATGCCGGTGAGCCAGTCTCAAAGACGCCACTGGAGACCTGGGAGCATATGTTTGCCCTGAATCTGCGGCCAACATTCCTCTTCTCCAAATATGCCTCCCGCGCCATGGTTGACCAGAGCTGGGGTCGAATCATCAACCTGTCGTCGCGGGCGGCGCGCAGCGGCCGCAAGAACGCCGCCGCCTATGCTGCCGCAAAGAACGCTGTCATTACGCTGACGGAGGCGCAGGCTGATGAGCTTCGCGATGCCGGGGTGACTGTCAACGCGATCCTGCCCAGCATTATCGATACGCCCGCCAACCGCGCGGGAATGCCCACCGCGGATACCAGCCGCTGGCCCACGGCAGAGCAACTCGCCAGAGTGGTGCTTTTTCTTGCCTCAGACGACGCTGGCCTGATCAGCGGCGCATCTATCCCAGTCTATGGGCGCGCCTGATGACGAGCTTCGCGCAGTGTCATTCGCCAATGGTGACTTCATTGTGGACCGCGAGGACGCCAGGAACGTGCCAGACATCCTGCTCGGCGGAGGCGCGATGCCGTGGTGATGGCAGCACACCCCGGAGGGTCACGTCTCCATCACGAACGAGCACACGCACCTGAGGCGTGTAAGGGGCTATTGCTGGATTGATGTTCAGGATATCCCAGATAGCAGCGGTCAGCGCCCCATCGGAGCGAAGCAGGAGGCCCGCGGCGACCTGTTCGGCGCTGGCATCCAGCATGAGCCGCGAGCTACCGCTGCCGAACGGAAATCCGCTGCTTTCGTGAGTCGATGAGACGACCCAGGCGGGCGGGAGCATAACCTGCTGGCCGCCAACCTCCACCAGCTTGAAAAGCGGATCGGATGGATTATCCACATCGGCGAGCACGTTATTACGGATGCGCACGACGATATGCTGAGCGAGTCCAGCATCGGTGTCGAGAGCGAAGCCTTCCAGCCTTCCCGCGTAGCCATCGTGGCAATAGACTCGGATACCTCCGCGAAGTTCCACACTCTCAGGCGTCGGCGTTGGCGGTTGATCCGTGTTCAGTGGGATGGTGCGTACCTGCCGTTGCCAGGGGGCATCGCTGGATCGGATACGCAGCCATAGCTCACCTGATGGGGGTCGCAGTAAGGCGGCAACGACACGCCCCGTCGGCCCACCAGGGCCTCCCCGATAGCGGGCAGGAACCGAGGGTACGTTCTCGCCGCGAATCTTCTGTCCGAAGCGGAAGATTTCGCGTACCGTACCGATTTCGCCATTCACATCACCGAAATCGAAAGCGCCCTCGCCTGTTCCACGAATCGCCACGCCGACCTCCACTGCCTGATCTCAAGAGCTCGCCGCCTGTTTCCAGCGACATGAACCGTCCTGCACACAGTCATTCCACCATATCATAATGAAGCACGTGCCGGGCTGCAAGGCCCGTACGTCATAACGGTTGAGGACAAGCAGACGCCACACGGCGTACGAATCTCCGTAAATGGCAGACGTTCGCGTGAGCAGTTGTAGCGTAACTGGCGAAGCAGGAGTACAATAGCTGTGATGCCCATATGGAAAACCATGCACGCGAGTCGAGAGGCAGTGTGCCGTAGCCACTGGTCTCACGCCTCTGTATTTCAGGAGGAAACTGTGTCTACAGACGTTATACTCAGCATCATTGGTGTGGTACTTGCGCTCCCCGGCGGGCTGTTCGTCGCTGGGTTGTCGAGCATGGCGCGGGCGAAATGGGCGGCGCTCTTTGGAGGACTTGTCGGCGGGGTTGTGGTTGCAGGGGCGATACTCTTCTGGGTAAATGCGGCCAATATCGGCATCGATGGATTGTCGTACTTCTTTGGCGTCTTCTTCGCCGCGTCCATTGGTGTCATGTTGGGAGCGTTAGTGGTCAATTTCCTCGTGGGTCTGGCGAGCCGAAATAGCAACGAGTCAGCGATCGAGCGCTAGCCATCTCGGCTGCCGTCACCAGCGAATGGCAATTAGAAAGCCCCTGATGCCAGTTATGGCCAGGGGTCTTTTATTGGCGATTATGCAGCCGGTGAGGTGTCAGCTCACTTGAGCGCTCTCTATATCCGCCGACGGACCCAGCTGGAGACCGAGAATGCCTCCCAGGTTCTGAAGCGCCTGCAATTCTGCTGCGGTTGTTCCACTTACCAACTCGTCGAGGATACGGAGCGCGGCGGGAGTATCCAGATCGTGGCGGAGGGCATCGGAGAACCGCTGGCGTACTGAGTTCGTCGCGCTATCGTCGTCGCTTGTGGCATGCGCGCTGCTCTCCAAACGGGACACGGCATCGGCGTAACGCGCGGCGCGTGCGGCGCTCTGGCGCATATCAGCGTCGGTGTACTGCCATGGCTCGCGGTAGTGGTGCGAAAGCAGCAGCACCCGTACAGCGCCAGGCGTGTATGTTTCGAGTAGATTCCGCACCAGCACCAGGTTGCCGAGCGATTTGCTCATCTTCTCTTCGCCTAGATAGACCATGCCGCAGTGCATCCATATCTGCACGAAAGGCCGCTCACCACTTGCGTTCTCACTTTGAGCAATCTCGCAGGTATGGTGCGGAAAGATCAGATCGGCGCCGCCGCCATGGATATCAATTCGGTTGCCGAGATGGCCCATCGCCATCGCGCTGCATTCGATATGCCATCCCGGTCGCCCCATTCCCCACGGACTCTCCCATGATGGCTCGCCCTCCTGATGCGCCTGCCATAGCACAAAGTCCAGTGGGTCATTCTTGCGTGGATCGTCCGGCGTATTACCGCGCTCATTCGCCGTTGTCAGCCATGTGGCGTAGCCATTGTAACCGCCAGCCTCAGCCAGCGCGCCAAAGGTCGGATCACTGGCGACGGAGAAATACACCCAGCCATCGCGCACGTAGGCATTGCCGTGCTCAATGAGCTTCTCGATCACGTGAACCATGCACGGGATTTCGTTCGTCGCCCAGACATAGTGTGTGGGTGGCAAGATGTTCAGAGCGCGCAGGTCGGCCAGATAGCGCATGGTTTCGCGGCGGCCCAGCTCGTCCCACGATGTATTTTGTTCGCGCGCCTTGCGGATGATATCGTCATCGATGTCTGTAACGTTCTGCACATAATTGACTTCCTGCCCCTCCGAGCGAAGGAATCGAATCAGGGTATCGTAATAGACGTTGATGGCGGCGTGTCCAAGATGTGTCGTGTCATACGGCGTGACACCGCAGACATAGAGAGTGACCTCGTTGCCATGCGGATGAAGCGGTTCAATGCGCTGGGTGAGGGTATTGAAGAGTTCCATGTAGCGCTCAGACTCCCGTCTCTGGTGTCAGTTCAGGCAGGCGAAATAGTGCTGATGCGTTGCGCGTGGTGAGGGTGGCGATCTCCTCATCAGAGACGCCACGCACCAGGGCAAGTGTGCGAGCGACCAGTGCAACATGTTGTGGCTCATTACGCTTGCCGCGCAGCGGTTGTGGCGAGAGATACGGGCTATCAGTCTCGACCAGGATTCGGTTCGCGGGCGCCCATGCGGCGACATCGCGCAGCCCTTCGTTGGGCGGATACGTCAGTGGCCCAGCAAACGAGAGATAGAATCCCAGATCAAGCGCGTCGGTCGCCATGGCGCGGTCGCCTATGAAGCAATGGAAGACGCCACGCAATCCAGTCGCATGCGCGCGTAGCAATGAAACCATTTCCTCATGTGATTCTCGGTTGTGCAGAATCACTGGCAAATCCAGTTCTCGCGCAAGCTCGAGTTGCGCTACCAGCGCATCGCGTTGAACGTCTCGCGGCGAGAGGTTGCGGTAAAAGTCCAGCCCGATTTCGCCGATGGCGACGACACCAGGTCGTTGCGCCAGAGTCCGCTGCTCGGCAAGCGCATCGGATGTCAGGGTGCTTGCGTCGTGGGGATGTGTGCCAACGCCTGCGAAAATACGCCCGGCATGTTGCTGGGCAAGGTCAATCGCGGCCTTGCTGGTTTCGACGTCGATGCCGGGAACAACCAACCGTCCTATGCCACTGGCGAAAGCGGTGGCTATCACGTTCTCGCGGTCAGCGGCAAACTGCCGCATCTGCACATGACAATGGGTATCTATCAGCACAAGCAGTGGCCCTTGTCTACACTCTTCAAGTCTATTCCGCGTGATCCTGTAAAGTCGTCTGAGCCGCGTAGCGGCCACACAAAGTATAGGAGTCGCGTATTCTGCATGTCAAATACTGTGAAATCTGAAGTAATGGCATAATGGCGCACATCAGCCAGGTTGCGCGAGGCCGAGCGCCAGACGATATGTCTCGCGCCGTGGCAAGCCCAGTTCCCGTGCCACAATCCCTGCCGCGTCGCGGGTACCGCTTCCCGCGGCAAGTAGCTCTCGCAGCCGGTCGCGCGCGCGGATCGCCAGCGCCTCAGGTTCTTCCTCGGTCTGTAATTGGGACGCATGGGAGGCCCCCGCAATTACCAGAGTGTACTCTCCGCGCGGCTCATCCTGGCCATGGTAGCGGGTTTGGAGCGCAGAGAGCGTGCCGCGCAGCCATTGCTCGTGAACCTTGGTCAACTCGCGGGCGAGGCAGGCTTCACGATCACCCAGCACAGCGAGTAGATCATCCAGACTGACGCGCAGCCGGTGGGGCGCTTCGTAGATAATCAGCGTGCGCGGTTCGTGGCTGACGCGCAGCAGGAGTGCCCTGCGCTCTTGAGACCGGCGCGGGAGGAAACCAAGAAACGTAAACTCGCTGGCTGGCAAGCCGGAGGCAATAAGCGCGGTGATGACAGCAGATGGGCCGGGTATCGGCACGACCGGATACCCGGCGGTAAGCGCAGCCTGGATCAGATCCGCGCCGGGATCTGAAATAACGGGCGTTCCGGCATCAGAGACGAGCGCGACGTCGCCCTCGGCCAGCGCAGCCAGCACCGTGGCAATGCCCGCTGGCCCGCTATGCTCATGGTAGCTGATGGTTGGCGTGGGTATCGCGAAATGGTTGAGCAGCTTGCGCGTGTGGCGTGTATCTTCTGCGGCGATAATCTGAGCCTCACGTAAGACACGCAGGGCACGGAGAGTTATATCTTCCAGATTGCCCAGAGGCGTTGCGACCAGATAGAGCGTGCCCACAGTGAACGCTTCCCTTAGCTCGGCCACAGATCAGTATCGAGCAAAATAGTGAATGGACCGTCGTTCACCAGCTCAACCTGCATATCGGCGCCGAAACGCCCTCCTTGCACCGGCACACCGAGCGCGCGCAGTGCCTTCATTATGCGCTCGACCAGTGGCTCGGCGACATCAGGGGAGGCGGCAGTCGTAAAGCCAGGCCGTCTGCCGCGCCGTAAATCGGCGAACAAGGTGAATTGTGAGACGACGAGCGCTCCGCCGCCAATATCCACGAGCGAGCGATTGGTCTTTCCATCGTCGTCGGCGAAGATACGAAGTCCCGCGATTTTGTCTGCAAGCAGTATCGCCTGCGCTTCGGTATCGCCTGGGCCGACGCCAACCAGTACGACCAGCCCCGGTAGCGGATCGAGTACCCCGATCGTTTCCCCATCGACGATGACACGTCCGCGTGTTGCCCGCTGTACGACGGCGCGCATCGGGTCAGTGGTCCGTCGATGAACCGCTGGCTGGCGCAGTCTCAGCCTTGGCGGATGAGCCAGATTCAGATGAGCCAGATTCAGTAGTGGCCCCTGTCCCGGATGCCGCCTTCTCGGCGTCGTTCGAGGTGGCTGCGCTGGCGTGGCCGTTCTCCTCGGCTGATGGGGCGACATTTGCGGCGGATGACGAGCCCCGGCTATCAGTCTTATAAAAGCCCGAGCCTTTGAAGACGATCCCTGCGGGGAATAGCACGCGATGGATTTGACCCGAACAATTGGGGCAGGTGGTCAGGGGCGCATCAGCAAAATGCTGGAAGATGTCAAAGCGATGACCACACGATCCGCAAAGATACTGGTAAGTGGGCATATCAGCGCGCACTCCTTGGATTCGATACGAAAGTTAGAACTCGACCAGATACTCATCGGAAAGAGGCATGATCCTGCATCATGCCTGATACTTCCCACAACATAGTATAGCACGCCGCCGATGTTGTTACGTCACCTTTCAAACGATCACGCTATCAACAGCAAATGGCCAATAGTTCTTTTATCGTGTCAACGGGCTGACGGTGTTGGCGCTTGCTACATCCCGGTTGTGTAGCGGATAATAGACTATGAGCATACTATTGCTTTGGCGTAGCGACACTCATGCGATACTGTGCTGCGCCGGAGTCTAGACAGAACAGATGGAGCCTGCCTGCCATGTCTTCCGGTCTTCAGCAGCCCACATCCCAGCCGACTTCCGCCAGTGGCGATCAACCAGCCCGTGAGATGATTGCTATTCTCGATTTCGGTTCGCAGTATAGCCGTCTGATCGCCCGCCGCGTTCGCGAGTGCCGGGTCTATTGCGAGTTGCTGCCCGCGGCTACGACCCTGGCAGACCTCCAGAGGCTTGGCGCTAAAGGAGTAATACTCTCCGGCGGGCCAGATAGCGTCTACGATGAAAATGCCCGTCATGTTGACCAGAACATTCTCGGCAGTGGATTGCCAGTGCTGGGTATTTGTTACGGCATGCAACTGCTGGCCCACCAGCTCGGCGGGAAGGTCGAGCCGCATACCGGGCGGCGGGAATACGGCCCAGCGGAGATACATCTGCTCCCACAAGAGAGCGGTGCGCCACTGGGTGTCGGAGCGCTCTTTACGGGTGTCCTGACGGACGAGCAAACAAGTATCCCTGTCTGGATGAGTCATGGTGACAGTGTGGGAGAGGTTCCACCCGGCTTCGCGCCGGTCGCGCGGTCGACATCGGGAACGCTGGCGGCGATGGCTGATGGCGGCGGACACATTGGTATCCAGTTTCATCCCGAGGTGCGTCATACGCCGCAGGGTGGTGAGTTGCTCCAAAACTTCCTGTTCAATGTCTGCGGCTGTTCCCCGAACTGGACACCTGGCGCCTTCATCGATGAGGCGGTTGGGCGCATCCGCGAGCAGGTGGGCGACGATGGGAGGGTCATCTGCGGGCTGTCAGGCGGCGTAGATTCGGCAGTGGCGGCGCTATTGGTTCATCGCGCGATTGGTGACCGGTTGACCTGCATTTTTGTGGATACCGGTTGTATGCGTGCGGGTGAGGCAGAGCAGGTAGTCTCGACCTTTCAGACGTATCTGGGTATCCCGTTGGTGGCTGTAGACGCGAGCGCGCGGTTCCTTACGCGGCTGGCAGGCGTGACCGACCCGGAACAGAAGCGCAAGATCATTGGTGAAGAGTTCGTCCGTGTCTTCGAGGCGGAACAACAGCGGCTCCGTGAGGCAGGCGACTATCGTTTTCTTGCGCAGGGGACGCTCTATCCCGACGTGATCGAAAGTACAAGCGCCGCCGATGCCGCCGCCGCCCAGCGGATCAAGACACACCACAATGTCGGCGGCTTGCCAGAGGAGATGCGGTTCTCGCTCGTCGAGCCACTGCGCTATCTCTTCAAGGACGAGGTGCGTGAGGTCGGGCGGGAGTTGGGGCTGCCAGAGGATTGGGTCTGGCGTCACCCATTCCCCGGCCCCGGCCTGGCCGTCAGGATGATTGGTGAGGTGACGTCTGAGCGATTGGATACACTACGCCACGCCGATGCGATATTCATCGAAGAGATTCGGCTGGCGGGGCTGTATCGACAGATTGGCCAGGCATTCGCTGTGCTGACGCCAGTACAGAGTGTCGGCGTCATGGGTGATTTTCGCACCTATTCCAGCATGGTTGCCCTTCGCGCCGTCACCACCGACGATTTCATGACGGCTGATTGGGCGCGCATCCCCCACGAAGTCCTGGCGCGCGCTGCCAATCGTATCGTCAATGAGGTACCCGGCGTTAATCGGGTTGTCTATGATATTACCAGCAAACCGCCCGCGACCATCGAGTGGGAGTGATGGCGGCAGATCATTCGCGCGATTCTCGATGTTTTATAGAAAGGCCCGCATGGTGACAGGCGATAGCGACGACCAGAACAAACCAGATGACAGAGATGGTTGGGATAACTTCGACTGGGAGACAGTGAGCAACGGAACAGCTCACACTGGCCATAGCGACGCTGACGGCGCTTCTGACGTGAGCGAGGACGAAACGGCAAGCGTGGGCGAATGGGTCTCGCAGGGCGGCGTGTTGCATTGGGAGGAGCCGGAGGGTACGCCAGACGATATCGCCAGCGATCTCCGGCGCGAGGCGCAATCGCCCTGGGCGTCTGAGATGCTCACACTGCCTCTGGGCGCCCCTGATGCGCTTCGGGTGCGTGGCGTGCGGGCGTGGCTTGCGCGCCAACGGCTGCTGGAGAACGAGGCGATGGGTATGCTATTGCTGGAGCGGCGTCAGCAATCGACGAATGAAGACAGTGACGCAACCCAGCGACGAGCGCAGGCGGCGAGCGAGACCCATCCGCTCGATATCGCGTTGGCCGAGCATCAGGCGGCGCAGGCGGAGTATGAATCGCTACTGGTATCGCTCGACGAGGTTGGGATGCACAACGGGCCGGGCAGGGTGCTGGTAGAATATCACTTCCTGCTTGGCGACCGCATTGCGGCGCTAGCCACAGCGCCCGAAGCGCCTGAAGATTTTGCTGAGACGCAGTTATTCACTACCATCGAGCGCCTGCCAGCATCTACACCCGTGACACCAATCTCGAGCGCGGAGTGGGACGGGCGCGCGGGCGCGGTTCTGCAGACACGTCGTCGCGTCGAACGAATGAGTGCCCCGGAAGAGGAAGAGTAGGTATGAATTGCGGCAGGGAGGGAGCGCCATGACGCGGCTCGTTCTGATGGTTGCAACGCCGCCAGGGCAGGTATTCTCACTGGTTCAATTGCTTCCATTGGTTTTGATTCTTCCGCTCGTCATCTTCTGGATCTGGATGTTCCGCGACATGCTGAACAACAACAACCTGTCTGACACCGCGAGGTCGAACTGGACGGTGGCATTCATTTTTCTAAATGCCTTTGCCGCCGTCTTCTATTATGCCTATGAATATAGAAGCAGGCGGTAATAGCGAGCCGACGCCAACCGCATCTGACATCACCTGCCCTTCCAGGCTTTATCAGCGAGAGCGAGTTATCTGGCTACCTAACCACGCTACACCAGATATCAGTCCTTGTCGGAGACTCGAAGACCCGCGTTCGAACCAGCATTATCCCCTCATTTGCCAGGGGCTCGAAAAAGCGAAGACCTTCACCCAGCAAAACAGGGACAATGCCAATGTGGATTTCGTCAACCAGCCCCGCACGCATGCATTGCTGAGCGGTATTCGCACCGCCGACCACCATGACATGTTTGCCGCCCGCGGCTGCTTTTGCTTTCTCGATCGCGCTTTCGATGCCATCGGTGACAAAGGTAACTGTCAACTGGTCATTCTCGCCTTTGATCGCCTGTTCTGGAACGTGATGCGTCAGAACAAAGATTGGCGTCTGGTATTCGTAGCCCGTGAGATCCCCTTCGGCCATATCGAACGCATGTCGTCCCATCACCACCGCGCCTGTCGTCCGTATCTCTTCCTGCAAGAAGTCCGTGCGGTGCAACACTTCCAGGTCTGGATACAGGCGGCTCACATCACCATTGCGGTCACTCATGAACCAGTCCAGCGACATGGTCGCGCCAACAATTACGTTTCCCATAACACCTCCAAATCGTGACATGATATTTTCTTTGCTCCAGTTTTACACGCCCTCGAAGGAAAGCACTTCTCACATCTTGCTGAATTCTCGGAGAGGTTATAGCAAGTCAATAAGCTGGAATCGCGGGGATCCTGGCTTATTGTCTGCTCGAAGGCGTTGTTCGCCTATTTCTCGCTCACCGCTTCCTCAAACTGATCCACCTCACGCCGGATCGTATCGAGGCTTGCGCGCCAGAAGTCAGGCGTACGCGTATCTATCCCGAATCGTGCTGCCAGCGTTGCCGCGTCGGCCAGCCCGGTCGAAGAAAGTAGGTCGTCGTACTGTGCCCCGAATGTCTCGGGGTCTGTGCGATAACGGGCATACAATCCTAGCCCAAACAGCAGGCCGAACATATACGGGAAGTTGTAGAACGAGCGCCCGGTGCTGTAATAGTGCGGTTTCATCGCCCACATGTAGGGGTGCAGTTGATTCGGGTCGAGGCCGTCGCCATAGGTCTCGCGTTGCGCCTGAAGCATCATGTCGTTCAGTTCGTCAACCGAAAGCTCGCGCTTGCGTCGCGTCTCGAAGATGCTCTCTTCCAGGAGAAAGCGGCTGGTGATATCCACCACGACCTGACACGATCCGACGAGGGACGCCTCCAGGATCTCGATACGCTCCTGCGCGTTCGCGTCTTTCAGCGCCGCCTCGCGCACGATGGTCTCGCAGAAGATGCTGGCCGTCTCCGCCAGTGTCATCGGCGTGTTGCGCTGGAGCATCGTACGCTGCGCCAGGTTCATGTTGTGGTAGCCGTGGCCAAGCTCGTGAGCGAGGGTGCTCATGCCATCATAGGTCGGCTTGAAGTTGGCGAAGACGCGCGACTCATCGGCCCGCAAGGGCATGCAGAAGGCGCCATCACGCTTGCCGGGGCGCGGCTCCACATCAATCCAGCGCTCGCGAAAAGCCCGCGCGGCATAGTCGCTGAGTCGCTGCGAATAGCTGCCGAACTGTGCGACGATGAACTGCTCCGATGCCTCAAAGCTCCAGACACGGTCAGTGGCGCTGACAGGAGCGAGCAGGTCATACCACGCAAGCACAGGCAGACCAAGCGCGCATGCCTTAGCGTGCAGATAGCGGCGGAAGTCGGGAAACGATTCGCGGGCGGCGGTGAACATCGCGTCGAGTGTCTGGCGGTCAATGCTCGCCTCGAAGATTGCCTCATCCAGCGGGGTGGTCCAGCCACGGTGGGCGCTCAGTATGTTGACCTCGCCCTTGATGCTATTCATCGCCGCGGCCAGTGGGACGGCGACTCGCTCCCATGCCGCCAGTTCTGCTCTGTAGGCGCGGTGGCGCGTCTCGCGGTTGGCATCGGCGGCCATGTTGCGGATGACGCTCATCGGCAGCGATTCAACCGTGCCATCGACCTCCATTGGCACGCTCAGTTGAGAGGTGACGTTGCCGTGCAGCTTGGCCCAGGCGCTGCCTCCGGTGATGTTCAGTTCGGCGGTAAGCGCCTCCTCGTCAGGCGACATCAAATGTTCCGCCTCGGTCTTTGCCTGGCGCAGCGCATAGGCATGGTCTGCGGCGACGGCGGATCGCTCGATGAGCCCCTCGACATCCAGCGAGCCAATCCAGGCGGTGAAGCGAACGCCAAGCTGGTAGAGCTTGACACTGTGCGCCTGCAATTCGCTGTATTTCGCCTGAGCCAGGTTATCGCGTGAGTCGGTCGAGACAAAGGCGTGGATATAAGCGCTGAGCGTGCGGTATGCAGCGAGGACGGCGTTGTAGCGTTCGACAACACGCTCGAACGAGCGCACGGTAGCGTCGTCCAGCGGTTGTGGGTCGTGCTTGCCAACATGTTCCTGGTCGAAGAGTGTTCCAAGCGCCGCGATATCATCGCTGACGGCCTGGAATCCCATGGCAAATTCAGGGGAATCCAGCGACGGATAGATGACCGTCATATCCCAGTGCGGAAGGTTTGTGGAAGTTGCCACACGTCTGCTCCTTAGCCTGTGAGTGATTTTTGCATATCGCCACACGGAGGCGGGGTTCTGCCTCGCAATTGTAGCACCAGCGTTGTGTAGTGATTTGTCCGGCATATGATGGGGTATCTTGCCAGCGGTGGTTGTTTCCAGCTACAATTGCGGCGCAATGAAAGATACCGAAACCAAAACAGTCAAACAACATTTGCACCGCGAAAGAGGCATGACCGCCAGCGCGGTGTTGCTTATCGTTTGCCTTGCTATGACGTTCCTTGCGGGCTGTGGGCTGCAAAATGGCAGTGAGACCATTGCTTTTCTGCGTGGCAAGACACTCTGGGCGATTAACCCGGATGGGTCGGGACTGCGGCAGTTAGCCCAGGGGAATATTGTCAGCTTCTCCTGGTCGCCTGACCATCACCAATACGTCATGCGAACGGCCCAGCTGTCTGCTCTACCACTTTCTACCAGCCCGCTGGGCGTGCCTGATGCGCCTGGAGAGCTTGCCGTGGGCAGCGTGAATGGTGGTAGTGCTGTTCAGATCACGCCGAACCTGGCGGGGTTGGCGCGCAGTGACGCTTGGTGGAACGCGGATGGCAACCGGTTGCTCTATCGCGAATCGTTTGCCGGAACAGGTCTGGTGGGGGCAACATATGTCGTCTCGCAAGCTGACCAGCCTGTCGGTATCGCGCGTAAATCCGTCGCGCAAAACGCGGGTCTGCCCGTGCTTTCACCCGATGGCAGTCGCCTGGCTTCTATAGATAGCAGGGGCGATATCTACCTTGGCGCTCCCGGCACGTCTGGCCAGATCATGGCGACGGGCGCGCTGCTGATGATGCCCAATAGCAATCGCCCTGCCCGGTTGCTTTGGCAGCCACAGCACAACGCGCTGCTCTATCTGTCGTCTGGCGCTCAATCAAAAGCAGCGATTGAATTGCTTGAGCTGGGCGGGAAGCCACGCTCACTGGGCGAGGTGAGCGGCCTGCTCGATCTCTCGTTCTCGCCTGATGGCTCACGGCTGCTGCTGCGAACAACCCAGGGATTCGAGGTCTGGAACGTCGCACAGCTGGGAAAAGCGGTATTCTCGTGGACAGAGGCCGATCCTGCGGCGCTGCCGTGGTGGTCGCCCGCTGGTGGACGTATTCTGATCCAGGAAAGCGATGGCTGGCGGCTGGTTGACATTGCGCGGCATAGCATAAGTACGCTCATCACGTTTCCGGGAGTGAAGCCAACTGATATAACGGGCGTGACCAGTTGGCATCCCGCCACGGGCAGCCCATGGGATGCGACGGGCAATCGCTTTATCTTTGTTGGCGCGAGTAGCGCGCTCTGGCAGGGCAAAACGCTCCCCGCGCCACACGCCAACACAACCGGCCTGTACGTCGCCAACCTTGCGAGTGGCCAGGCGCTGACATTGGTCGACAGCGGCGCAGACCGCTCGCCTACCTGGAGTTATCTCGATCCTTCGACGGCGTTTCTGGTGATGGCATGAACGCATGCACGGGCTGGGGGTGAATCATGTCTGGGACGCGGGATACCGATGAGTATGAGCAGGATGATCTGGAAGGCGACGACGACTTTGACCCCAACGAATACAACACGCTGGTCGAGTTGGAGCGGCTCGAAAGCCTTGAAGAAGAGATGCAGGAGTTGGGCGTCGCCTCGCTCGACGACATCCGCCGACGAATAGGGGAGTTGAACGCCCAACTGGATGAGGAACGCAAAGGCTGATCGAGAGCATGGAAGCGCCGACGATCAAGCCGCCATCTCCGTTACGAGTTGCGCACTGCTATCGCCTCGATCTCCACCTGTGCGCCTTTTGGTAACTCCGCGACGGCGACAGTCGAGCGCGCGGGCGGCTCGTCGCCAAAGTAGGTCGCATAGACCTCGTTCATCGCGATGAAATTGCTCATGCTTGTCAGGAAGACGGTTGTCTTGACGACATTGCCCAGCGAACTGCCTGCTGCCTCCAGGACTGCTGTCAGGTTTTGCAGCACGCGATGTGTCTGTGCCTGCACGTCGCCTTCGACAAGCTGGCCAGAGGCAGGATCGAGCGCGATCTGGCCTGAGGCGAAGACGATTCCATCGAGGGCGATGGCCTGGCTGTAGGGGCCGAGGGCCGCGGGGGCTGATGGGGTGGAAATCTTCGTGCGAGTCACAGTGTATTTCCTTTCAAGAGCAACATTTGCAAACATTCAGCGGGAAGCCCTGTTAATTATAACGCTGTCGTCCCGTGTGTGGGCCATTGCACGGCTCACTGTGATAGAGTGACCGCGATAGCAGATGGGATGGATACACGGGAACGGAGCAGCGCGATGGAGCCAGATTTGCTGGAATGGTTTGCTACCGAGGGGCTGGTGCGCTATTCCGCAAGCGCGAGTGATGATAGTGACGAGAGCGAAGATATTGAGGTGGCTCATCCGCCGCTCGTTGCGCTTGGACCGCGTGATGATGACTTTGTGCTGCCACCGCACCCGGATGTATTGCGCTATGCGGGCAAGCGACTACATGAGATGCGGTTGCAGGATTATAACGAGTTTCTCTTCCGCTGGTTCGAAGTAGCGCTACGGGCTGGGGATGTTCGTTGCGCGTCCTGCGGGCGGGTGTTGCGCGACGAACCTGATCTGCCACCTACAGAAACCTGGGACGCGATCTTTGTCGAGAAAGACCTGGTCGCGTGGATGCTGGTACACTTTGACTGTAAGCGGTGGCTTGCCAAAAAGCTGACTGGCGTCCAGCCGTTCGACCTGACTCCGCGTGAGACACCTTGCTATACGCTCTCCACATCGGCGACGCGCCAATAGGCGTGCCGAGAACATTCCGGGAGATGCAGGATCATGTCACAACAATCAGACGAGGCGTCCGATGGGACATCCAGAGGAACTGGCGCACCCGGTGGGATTCGCCGCGCGCAGCCAGACAAGGCTGAGGTTGCCGCGGTTCTCGATGAGATCGGTACGCTACTGGAGCTAGATGGTGGCAACCCATTCGAGTCGCGCGCCTACCAGAACGCGGCACGCGCGCTCAACAATGCTGAGGGCGATATCACCGAGATGGTGCAGAGCGGAGCGCTGGCAAAGCTCCCTGGTATGGGCAAGACGCTGGTGGCGCGTATCACCGAATATATCACTACGGGCAGGCTCGCGCTCTACGATGAACTGCTCGAACGTGTGCCTATTGGCTTGCGTCAGATGACGCGGATTCCCGGACTTGGGCCGAAGCGTATACGTCAGATTTACGAATCACTTGGTGTCAGCACCCTCGATGATCTGAAGGCTGCCGCTGAGGCTGGCACGATTGCGACGCTACCGGGCTTTGGCGCGAAGAGCCAGGAGAATATCCTCAAAGGACTGGAGTTCCTGGCAAGCCATCAGGATCGCACACTCTATCCAGTGGCCCAGGCCCAGGCCCAGGCAATCGCCGCGATCCTGCGCGCGTTACCGCAGATCGTGCGCATGGAGGTTGCTGGGAGCATCCGCCGCCACAAGGAGGTTGTGGGGGACATTGATATCGTGGGCAGTGTCGCGCGGCTCGAAGACCGGCAACCAGTAATGGATACGCTCCTGGCGCATCCGCTGGTGGCGTCGGTCACGGGTAGCGGTGAGACCAAGACGAGCGTCGTGCTTCGCTCGGGTATCGCGCTCGATTTGCGGCTTGTCGGTGATGACGAGTTTCCCTACCTTCTGCACCACTTTACCGGATCGAAGGAGCATAATGTTGCGCTCCGCAGCCGTGCCCACGCCCAGGGCATCAAGATCAACGAGTATGGCATCTTCCGCGATGACCAGTTGATTCCGTGCGCGAACGAGCACGAGTTCTATGCGGCCTTTGGGATGGCATACATCGAGCCGGAAATGCGCGAAGAGCGTGGCGAGATTGAGGCGGCGCTCAAAGGCAACCTGCCACATCTGGTGGAAGAGACCGACCTACAGGGCATTTTGCATGTCCACAGCACCTGGAGCGACGGCAAGGCATCCATTCGCGAGATGGCTGATGCGACGATTGCGCTGGGCAAAGAGTACCTTGGCATGTGCGACCATAGCAAATTTGCCGCCTATGCTGGGGGGCTTGATGCCGATGCGGTGCGCCGTCAGCAGGCGGAGATCGATGCCCTCAACCAGGAGTTCGCGGGTCGGCTGCGCATTCTCAAAGGCACTGAATGCGATATCCTGCGCGATGGCTCGC
Source organism: uncultured Chloroflexia bacterium (assembly GCA_963718915.1). Taxonomy (GTDB): domain Bacteria; phylum Chloroflexota; class Ktedonobacteria; order Ktedonobacterales; family JADMIN01; genus DAHUXT01. Next base: position 781,293 of record CAVRAI010000004.1, read on the forward strand.
TGGACTACGATGATGAGACCCTGGCAACCTTCGATTTCGTCGTCGCCTCGATCCACAGCAACTTCAATCTCTCGCCTGACGATCAGACGCAGCGGCTGATTCGCGCGATGGAAAACCCCTATTGCTCGATTCTCGGGCATCCGACGGGCCGGATTCTGCTGCGGCGCGACGGCTATGCGCCCGACCTGGAGCGTGTTATCGCGCGTGCGGGTGAGTTGGGCGTGGCCATCGAGCTGAACGCCGATCCCAATCGCTTTGACCTCGACTGGCGCTGGCATCGCTTCGCCACCGAGCGCGGCGTGCGCATACCCATCTGCCCCGATGCGCATACACCCGATGGCCTGAAGAACATCCACTTTGGCATAGGGATCGCGCGGAAGGGCTGGCTGACCGCGAGCGATGTGCTCAATACGCTGGCGGTTGACGATCTCCTGGTTTTTTTCGCCGAGCAGCGGCGGCGTAAAGGGGCCTGAGAGCGTCGCGAAAAGTGTTCGCCACTACATGGCGTAGTGATGATGTCATGAAGGGACAGTGCATGGATCCGCGAATCTCGCGTTGGGCAAAGACGCTGGTGAACTATTGCCTCGAAGTCAAACCTGGGGAGGTTGTGCAGATTGCCGCGACATCGGCTGCCGAGCCGCTCATCGCGGAGGTCTATCGTGAAGTCTTGCGGGCGGGCGGGCATCCAGTATCCTCGATTCGCCTTCCGCAACTAACTGAAACACTGCTTCGTGAGGGCAATGATGACCAGTTGTCCTGGATTAACCCCGCCGACCGTGTGATGACAGAGCAGGTGGACTGTTTTCTCAATATCTCCAGCGAGACGAACACGCGACAACTTGCCGCGGTCGATCCGGCGCGGCAGGCGATTGCGCAGCGCTCTCAGCGCGATCTCCTCCGTCTGCGTCAGAATCGGCCCAACGAGGCGCGCTGGTGCCTGACCCTTTACCCGACCGCAGCCTACGCGCAGGATGCCGATATGTCGCTGGCGGACTTCACGGAGTTCGTCTACGAGGCGTGCTTCCTGAACAGTGAAGATCCCGCTGCGCGCTGGAAAGAGCTTGGAGCGCGCCAACAGTTCTATGTGGATTGGCTGGCCGACAAGCAGAACGTCCATATCATCGGACCGGGCACGGATCTACGGCTCTCGATTGCGGGGCGCATCTTCCGCAATAGTGATGGCAAGCGTAACTTCCCCAGCGGCGAGTTCTTCACCGGGCCGGTTGAAGATTCGGCGGAGGGCTATATCCGCTACACAGTGCCTAGCAATGTCAACGGGCGTGGTGTCCAAGATATTCGCCTGCGCTTTGAGGCGGGGCGCGTGATCGAGGCGAGTGCGGCACAAGGGCAGACGTTCCTCGATCAAATGCTTGAGATGGATGAGGGCGCGCGCTATCTGGGTGAGTTCGCCTTTGGCAACAACTTTGGCATCCAGCGTCCGACCCGCAACATCCTCTTCGATGAGAAGATTGGTGGCACGGTGCATCTGGCGCTTGGCAACAGCTATCCAGAGACAGGCGGGAAGAATGTCTCTGCCCTGCACTGGGATATGATCTGTGACCTCCGGCCAGCGGCGGGCGGGGGCGAGGTCTATGTGGATGACATTCTGGTGCTAAAGGATGGCAAACTCGTCCTCCAGCCAGACTAGCGCCTGGTTATAGCGCGCCAGCCGACCGCAAGATATCGCCGACGACGGCGCCCGCGGTCACGGCGACACCCGCGCCTTGGCCAGCGATGACCAGTGGATGCTGCGTATAGCGCTCGGTGCGCAGCACAAAGATGTTTTCCGGGCCATGTCCTCGCGCGAGGGGATCGTTCTGGTCTACCTCGCTCAGGTCGGCACGCAAGTGGCCCTGTGCATCCATTCCGCCAACATAGCGGAGGACGCGGCCAGATGCGTGCGCTGTGGTGAAACGGTCGCGCAGGTGTTCGCGCCAGGATGGCAACTCAGCCAGAAACGCCTCGCGCGAAAGTGACGCCGCGCCAGCTGGTATCAGGCTTTCGACCTCGATGTCCGCTAACTCAGCGGGATACCCGGCGAGACGAGCGAGAATCAACAGTTTGCGCGCGACATCGCGGCCGGAGAGGTCTACACGAGGGTCTGGCTCGCAGTATCCCGCCGCGATAGCGTTCTCGAGCGCGTCGGGGAAGTTCGCACCCTGGGACATGTCAGAGCAAAGCTGTGCTAGCGAACCGCTGGCCACCGCGTGCAGCTCGACGACGGAGTCGCCGCTGGCCTTCGCCGCAGCCACCGCGCCCGTAATTGGCAGCCCCGCGCCAACGGTTGCGCTGAGGTGGAGCGATCCCACCTGCCCCTCACCCTGGAGCGCGCGAAACTGTGCGTACGGCCCGGTCAGCGGATCCTTGTTGCAGAGCACGATATGCGCGCCAGCTGCCCGCGCCGCTAGCAATATATCGGTCGTGCTGTGGCCCACCGCGCAATCCACCACGATAAGCTGGTCAGGTCTCCCGCTGGCCTGGATCGCCTGCTCCAGCGCCTCCTGCCAGCCTCCTACCTGGCGACTATTCGGCAGCATGCTCAGTGATCGCCCGCTCGTATGCGCCTCAGCTATGCTGGCGAGCGTCTCAAGTGGGAGCAGGCGCTCGTTTTGGTTCGGAACGACGAAGCCACGTGAATCGGCAAGCGCGAAGTAATTGATCCCCTGGCCGAACTGCTGCTGCCAGCCACGAGCGAGCCGCTGCACTAAGGAGACAACAGCTGCTCCTACCTGGCCTATCCCAAGTTGAACCAGCAGCCAGTCGGATGGTTTGTCCGACTCGACCTTAGAAGGCATCGGGCCGCCCAACCTTTCGCTGCGTTCCCGCCAACGCAAGCGAGGCGAATAATGCCGCCAATGGCGCCGCATCCATCCGAGGAGGTGGCGTAGAAGAAATGCCGATGTCGGTGCCCGGCGCGTCGGGGGCGAGCGCACTGCGCAGGTGGAGCGGGATGCCGCGCTGGGCCAGCGGGGGCAGGGTTGCGGGATGGAGCACGCGCGCGCCACGAGTGGCGATGGAGGCGGCTTCATCATAGGTCAGCGAGGTCAGCAGCCGTGCGCCAGGTACGATGCGCGGATCAGCGGTGAAGATGCCCGCGACATCGCTGTAGATGTAAACGGCACGCGCGTTGAGCGCCGCTGCGATGATGGCCGCGGAGTGATCTGAGCCGTTGCGACCGAGCGTCGTGTAGGCGCCATCCTGCGTCAGCGCGAGGTAACCCGGCAGCACCGGCGTCTTGCCACATCGCATGAGGTTTGTGATCGGATCGCGAAGCCATAGCGTTGTCGCCGCAACCGAGGCGCTCCAGCGCGGAGCTGTACACCGGATATTGTGATCGACGATAACCGGAGCATCCTCGAACGGAGTTGACTCCATCTCAGCATGGGCCAGGGCCGCCGCGAACAGACGCACGGCGAGCCGCTCGCCCCAGGCGGAGAAGACCGCGATGGCTTCCTCACGCTCGTATCCATCAGGCGTGGCTGCAAGCTTTGTCACGTCTGATTCCAGCATGCGCCAGAGCGGAGCAAGCGCAAAGTTCTCGATATCGTCTCCAGCCGGGGCCAATGACGCCAGTGTTTGTTCGTGCTGAGCGCGCAGCGAGGCGTATACTGCGCGCCAGTTGGATGCGCCTCGTGCTGCGAGACTGGCAATCGCAAAGAGTTGGTCGGTCACGCCAGCCATCGCCGAGACGACACAGACCGCCTGTTCGGCGCGGTTGTGCTGGGCTACGATACGCGCGGCGACAAGCATACGTTCTGGTCCAGCCAATGAGCTTCCGCCGAACTTGACGACGATCATGCGCTCCTCCCCAATGCTCCCAGCAGTCCGCGCGTATAGGCCAATTCCGCGTTGAGCAGCGCAGCGCCCGCTGCCCCTCGGATGGTGTTATGGCTCAGGCAGACGAACCGATAGTCGAGTACTGCACAGCGTCGCAGCCGACCGAGCGTCACGCCCATGCCACCCTCGGCGTCGCGGTCGTAGCGCGGCTGGGGGCGATCTGGCGCATCAAGATAGCGCAAAACCCGCTGAGGCGCTGTTGGCAGCCCTGGCGTCTGTAGTAGCCCGGAAAACGCTTGCCAGGCGGCAAGAATTTCCTCGGGCTGCGGCGCCTGCGCAAACTTGACGCTGACGCACGCCAGATGACCCTCGCGAACTGGAACGCGGGTTGTCTGCGCGCTCAGGCGGATGGGCGCATCGGTGAACGCGCCGTCCTGCCAGACGCCGAGAATCTTGCGCGTCTCCGTCTCGATCTTCTCCTCCTCGCCCGCGATGAACGGGATGACGTTGTCGATCAGGTCGAGTGAGGAAACACCGGGATAGCCAGCGCCCGAGGCTGCTTGAAGTGTTGTCACCATCACCTGCTCTATGCCGAAGGGCAGCAGTGGCGCGAGCGCTAGCGCCAGGCCAATCGTCGAGCAGTTGGGGTTGGTGACCAGCGCACCGGGCCACTGGCGCGATGCTCGCTGTTGCGCGAGCGCGGAGAGATGCTCGGGATTGATCTCAGGGATCACCAGCGGCACATCCGGCTGCATGCGGAATGCCGAGGCGTTGCTGGAGACGAACGCGCCCGCACGGGCAAACGCTGGCTCGATAGCTTCTGCCTCCAGGGCGGGCAGGGCCGAGAAGACGAGCATCGCTGGCGGGCAGTCGTCGGGTGTGGGGCGCGACAGCCGGAGCGCGGCTGCCTCGGGTGGCGCATCGCCCTCGATCCGCCACTGAACGACCTCGCCATACATCCGTCCCGCGTGGCGCTTTGAGGCGGCTACTCCAGCCAAGCGGAACCAGGGATGCCGGGCCAGCATCGCGACGAGCCGCTGGCCCACGAGTCCGGTCGCTCCCAGCACAAGCGCTGGTATTCGTTCCGCTGGGGTCTCACATGTTTTGCTGTCTGTCATGAGGAATCCCTTTGCAGAGATAGTGTGAATGAGGCCAACGCTTATGTTGCCCGACCTCTCCCCCCAGTCGGGAGAGGGGCCGAAGTAGCGCCACTGGCAGGTTCACGCTTGGTTCGCCGAGGCGATGCGGAGCGCCTGGTCAAGGTCGGCCAGCAGATCGTTGACAGCCTCGATGCCAACGGAGAGCCTGATAAAGTCGGGTGTGACGCCGGTCGCGACCTGCTCTTCTTCGTTCAACTGCGAGTGCGTCGTGCTGGCTGGGTGGATAATCAGCGACTTGGCGTCGCCGACGTTGGCGAGCAGTGAGAAGAGTTTCACCGAGTTGATGAGCCGCCGACCAGCTTCCAGCCCGCCTTTGATCCCGAAGCCGATGATCGCGCCGTAGCCATGCCGGTGATAGCGGCGCGCTAACTCGTACGTCGGGTGATTCGAGAGGCCAGGATAGAGCACCCAGTTGACGGCGGGATGTCCGGCGAGGAATTGCGCGACACGCAGCGCGTTCTCACTGTGGCGCTCCATACGCAGGGGCAGCGTTTCCAGCCCTTGCAGGAAGAGCCAGCTATTCAGCGGACTGATGGCAGGCCCAAGGTCGCGCAACAGTTGCGTACGTGCCTTGACGACGAAGGCCGCCGCGCCAAACGTCTCGACGTAACGGACGCCATGGTAGGTTGGGTCTGGCTCAGTCAGCCCTGGGAACTTGCCGCTGGCGTTCCAGTCGAATGTGCCGCCATCCACGATCACCCCGCCGATGGAGGTGCCATGACCGCCGATGAACTTGGTCGCCGAATGCACGACGATATCGGCCCCATGCTCGATAGGTGTAAGCAGGTACGGGCTTGGGAAGGTGTTATCCACAATCAGCGGGATCCCCGCAGCGTGGGCGACATCGGCGACGGCGCGAATGTCCAGTGTATCCAGGCGTGGATTGCCGACCGTCTCGGCATAGATCGCGCGTGTCTTCGGCGTGATGGCGGCGCGGAAGTTCTCCGGATCGCTGCCATCGACGAACTGCACAGTGATGCCAAGATGCGGCAGAGTCTGGGCGAAGAGGTTGTACGTGCCGCCGTAGAGGCTCGCGCTGGAGATGATCTCATCACCCGCGCCCGCGATATTGGTAATCGAGAGGAAGATGGCCGCCTGGCCGGATGCGGTGGCCAGCGCGGCGACTCCCCCCTCCAGGGCGGCGATGCGGCGCTCGAAGACGTCCTGCGTCGGGTTCATAATGCGTGTGTAGATGTTGCCAGCGGCGCGCAGTCCGAAGAGGTCGGCGGCGTGGTCGGCGTTGTCGAAGACGTACGATGTCGTCTGATAGATGGGCACCGCACGGGCGCGCGTCGTGGGATCAGGGTCTTCCTGCCCCGCATGGAGCGCCAACGTCTCGAAGGCATAGTGCGGCGTCTGATCGGCGGACGGTGTTGACTGGTCTGGCGCGGTCGCATGAGCTGTATCTGTCACGGGTGTCTTCCTTTGCATACATATCGATACTTCGGTCGCCTGGTACTGTTGCCCTGGCTGTGAGCGTTTCCGATGCATAGCTGGCGCACGCGGCGGACCTCGCGCCACGGAGCAATCCATCAGGAACGGGCGCAGAAGGGCTTCGAGCTGTCCCCATTCTTTGAGAAACGCATCATGGCCGTGGATGGAGTTGATCTCGCGATACTCGGCCTGCCCGCCAGCGGCGGTGATACCGTTGGCTACGGCGCGCACCTGAACCGGCGGGAAAAGCCAGTCGCTGCTGATGCCCACAGCCAGCACACGTGCGCGCACCCGGCTGAACGCCTCGGCATCGGAGCCACGTCCCTCGGCCACGTCGTAGCGGTCCATTGCGCGAGTGAGGATGAGATAACTGTTGGCGTCGAAGCGTCGCACCAGCTTCAACCCCTGGTACTGGAGATAGCTCTCGACAGCGAACGCGCCGCCGAAGCTCGGTTCGCGCGTTGGTTGCGCTGATGGGCGGCGGCCAAATCGGGCGGCAAGATCGTCGGCGCTGGTGTAGCTCAGCATTGCGACCATCCGGGCAATGGCAAGCCCGTCGTCGGGACTATGCTCCGGGTCATAGTCACCGCCGTTCCAGCGGGGATCGGCGACGATGGCGCGTCGGCCAATCTCATTGAGAGCGATGCCCTGTGCCGAGAGGCGCGCGCCTGCCGCCAGGATGATGACGCGATCCACAAAGTCGGGATACGCCACCGCCCACTCAAGCGCCTGCAATCCGCCGATGGAGCCGCCAGTGACAATCTCTAGCCGCCGCACGCCCAGCCGTTCGAGCAATGCCCGTTGCGCCCGCACGATATCGCCGATGCTGACCAGTGGGAACCGCATGTTATAGCGGTGGCCGTCCGCTGGGTGCGGTGATGTGGGGCCGCTACTGCCATAGCAGCCGCCGGGAACGTTGGCGCAGATGACAAAGTAGCGCGTGGTGTCGAAGAGACGGCCAGGGCCAACCAGCGGATTCCACCAGCCCGCGCGCGGATCATCAGGGTTCGCCAGGTCGCGGACATGCGAGTCCCCCGTCAGCGCATGGCAGATGAGGACGGCGTTGTCTTTGGCGGCGGCGAGGGCGCCCCACGTCTCATAGGCCAGCGTCATCGGGGCGACGATCTCGCCTGTGCTGAAACGGAACTCGTCCAGCGTGATCGTCTGTGCGGAAGGACGGGACGCAGCCGCAATCGGCGCGCGCTTTTCAGTGGCCATGTGGATGTCTCCGCGCATGCCACCCGGCGCATCGGCGTGATGGCCTGGGGGCAATAAAACGACCTCTCGTGTAGGGGCGAGAGGTCTTCGCGGTACCACCCTGTTCTGCCAGCGCCCATAGGATGATGCATAGGATGCTGGCCTCATGGATCACCTGAAGCGCATAGCGGCAGACATGATGGCAGCGCCGGTGTATGCGCCGATCTATGCGAGGGTAATCCTGAAGCTGCTAACGAGGCTTCACCCGGCGCACTCTACTTTGGCACTGAACATATAGCAATCGATTTGGTGTGCCAGTTCGATGCGCTGCTCTGAGGAGCATGCCTATTGGGCAAGACGACGCCGAATTTTCAGCGGCTACGGCTCTCTGTCGCCGTCTTAGGTCCACAGACTCTCCGCATACTCGCTCTCCTGGCGAGGGCAGCGACGGGACACGACATCGCCCTCTCCGGGGAAATGGAGAGGGCGGCAACAGGCGTGACGGGCACGCGGTATTTCCATCCCTCTCATCTCGCGGAATCAACTGTTCCGCCGGAGTTTGCACCCTTCCCCGCGGCAATGCGGGTGGGTTGCCAGGCGTCAACGGGCCGTTTTCCCTCAGCCACTCTTGATGAGAGCGAACGCAACATATTTGGTTGTTGGGGAGATTGTATCTAACCGACGAGGCGTATGTCAAGGCTAATGTCACGTTCTCCGCTCAACTTACTTAACTTCACCGCGTGCGCCATGAGCCGCTTGCGAAAAGAAGAACATATATTCTATAATGATTGTCGTACTTGATGAGCTGGTCAGCCTGAATACGGCGCCACGCTATCCCGTTGCCGATTGCGCGCGGGGTGGCGGAGCGCCGTTTTTTCGTGGGATGACGGTTCTCTCCCCTACCCCTCCCGATTGCGCGCCGGATAAGGATATTCGCGTGGCGGTCGGGCGACGGCAAGCACGTGGCAGGTGGGTAAAGGAGGAGGACGACGATGGGGACGACGATGGGGACGGCAAGGGATGGTGAGCAAGGAGACAATGGGATACTTGCGGCGGCGCGGGCGTACACGCGACGGGGATGGCGCGTTGTGCCAGTGCGGCCCGGCGAGAAGGGGGTGGCGATTGTCCGCTGGCCGGAGATGCGCCTCGACGAGGAGGACTTGCCCAAATGGTTCGGCCAGATCGGGGTGAATATCCAGCACAATATCGGCATCCTGACGGGGGAGCCGAGCGGTGGGCTGATGGATGTGGACTGCGACGCGCCCGAGGCGGCGCTGGCGGCCTTGGAGCTGCTGCCGGAGACGGACCGTATCTCAGGCCGGGCGAGCGCTCCCACCAGTCACTACTGGTATCGGATCGACGGTGAGCTGCCCGCGACGACGAAGTGGGCGGATGTGGCGGCAGCCCTCTCCCGGCCTTCGGCCACCCTCCCCGACGCGGGGAGGGCTACGGCTACCATTGTGCCAGGTGGCGACGGCTCTGGCTCCCCTCCCTCTTTAGGGGAGGGGCTGGGGGAGAGGGCCGTCGCCCCACGTTCCATGCTCATCGAATTGCGCTCGACGGGCTGCCAGACGATTGCGCCACCCTCAGTGCATCCGAGTGGAGAGATCGTGCGCTGGGAGCGCGCGGGCGAGCCGGGGGTGGTGACGGGGTCAGCGTTGCTGCGCGCGGTGGCGCGGGTGGCCTCTGCCGCCCTCTTGATTCGCCACTGGCCGGGCGAGGGACAGCGTGATGAGGCGGCGAAAGACCTCGCTGGGGTGCTCCTGCGGGGCGGCTGGGACGCGGATGAGACCGACCGCTTCGTCATGCTGGTGGCGCGGCTGGCGGGCGACGAGGAGTGGCGCAAACGGGCGAAGGCGCGCACTACGGCGCGCAAGCTGGCCGAGGGCAGTCTTGTGACAGGTGGCACGGCGCTGGCCGGGCGACTGACCGGGAACGCGGGCGCTGGCGAGCGGGTGGTGGCGCAGGCGCGTGCGTGGCTAGGGCTGTCGCATCTGTCCGGACTTGGCGGCGCACGGGGGGCTAGTTATGGCCAAAACGCCAGTTATGGCCAATATCAGGAGATGGCCACAACTGATACGTTGGCCACAACTGATGAGGGCGGCGGCTGGTTCGTTTCAGGTGACGCGGTGGTGGAGACGCGGGTGAACTGGCTCTGGGAGGGGCGTATTCCGCTGGGAGCCATCACCCTGCTGGATGGCGATCCGGGGCTGGGCAAATCACTGTTGACCATCGACCTGGCGGCGCGTGTCACCACTGGCCGGGGGATGCCTCTGGGCGCGCCGGGTATGGAGGGCGCGGAGGGCGGCGCTGGCGTGGTGCTGCTCTCCGCCGAGGATAATATCTCCGCGACGATTGTACCCCGGTTGCGGCTGGCGGCGACGAATATGGCGCGCGTAGGCTTTATTTGCGGTGTGCCGGAGGAGGACGCCGTGACTGGACGGACGCTGCAACGAGCCTTCGTGCTGCCACACGATATCCCCTGGCTGGAAATGGCCATCCAGCGCAAGGCGGCGCGGCTGGTGGTGATCGATCCGCTGATGTCCTTCCTGGATGGTGCGGTGAACAGTTGGCGCGATCAGGACGTGCGGGCGGCGCTGGCTCCACTGGCGGCGCTGGCCGAGCGGACTGGGGTGGCGATCCTGATCCTGCGCCACCTGAACAAGGCCAGTGGAAGTAGCGCGCTCTATCGTGGCGGTGGCTCCATTGGCATCATCGGGGCGGCGCGCTCCGGGCTGCTGGTGGCGAAGCATCCCGATAATCCTGACCGCGAGCGTGTGCTGACGTCGATCAAGAGCAATCTCGGCCCGCCGATGCCGTCGCTGCGCTACCAGCTCACGGCGATCTTACGCGAGGTCGAAGGGTTGGAGGAAGACGGCATCGAGCATCTAAAGCATGTCCCCGTGGTCGAATGGCTGGGGGAGTGCGACCTGGACGCGACGGCGTTGTTAGCCGCTACCCCGACGGGAGGGCAAGCGGCGGAAGCGAATCCCACGAAAGTGGAGGCGGCGAAGAAGTGGCTGCGTGAGGCGCTGGCGGATGGGCCACACCTGAAGGATGACATAGAGCAGGCGGCGGAGGCGGCGGGAATTGCCAGTAGAACGCTCCGCCGCGCACGCGAACAGCTTGACATACGCGACGAGCGCGCGGGCTACGGGTCGGCGATGCGTACCCACTGGCGGTTAGAGCAGGCGGCGGGATCTCTGCCCGTGACGACGATACAGGGGATGCCCGCGCCACATCCGCCAGTTGTGGCCAATCCGTCCAGTTATGGCCAACCTGGGATATTGGCCACAATTGAGCCAGTTGGCCAAAACTGCGCGCCAGCCACGGACATAGACCCACAACCATCCACACGCTGCCCGGCGACAGGCGGGCCGCACGAGTATGCGCAGTTCCGCCACGCGGATGGGCGGCTGCGCTGTGTGGAGTGCGGTGAGGCGGCGCCCTGACGCAACCATGGGCGACATAGGCGGCGACACGGGCGACGATGAGAAGGGAGCGCGGCGATGAGGACGATGAACAGGCGGGCGGTGCACATGCGGGCGGTTAATGGCGTTTTAGAAATTACGACGGATACGGGCATTGCGGTGGGGTGAGCAGGCTGGAGCCTGAAGGCGCCAGCGAATGGGCCAGAGAGGCCGGGACATTCGCGTAGCATTCGCCGTAGCATTCATGCTACGGTCGGCCTCGCCCACCACGACGTGCGGTGTTCGGCGTATATAGTAAAACCAGATAAACCGCGCCTGAACGGCCGCGCTGCGCTCCGCCACAAAACCCACCGTCGCGGGTTGCGGAGACCTGCTCGCGACCGAGCATCTCGTCAGGCAGCGTCTGGTGCTGGGAAGTCCGCGCAGGCGGACCTGGTGGCCGCAGGCCCTTCAGGCGCGACGTCAGTCGCCAGCCACTACCGCCTACCCGCCCAGCGCCTTCGCCAGCTGCTCCGCCGCCTCCGCCTCCGCCGTCCGCCCCAGCGCACGTAACGCAAGCGCCTTGTTATTCCAGGCGCCGCGGAGCTTGGGGTCGAGCGCCAGCGCACGGTCATAGGTGACCACCGCCTCCTCGTAGCGTTTCAGGTCGTAAAGCGCGTTACCCTTGTTGTACCAGGCGTTGGCGTGATTCGTATTGCGCGCCAGCGCCTGGTCGTAGGCGACCAGCGCCTCCTCGGAGCGTTTCAAAGCGTTCAGCGCGATGCACCGGTGTCGCCTTGTCCGATTCCCAGGCCTGCTTTGAGCGGTCGTTCGGGTCGAGCGTTAGCGCCCGGTCATAGGCGACGAGCGCCTCCTCGTACCGCTTCAAAGCGTTCAGCGCGACGCCCTTGTTGTACCAGACCCATGCCTGCTTGTCATCGAGGGCGAGAGCACGGTCGTAGACTGTCAGCGCCTCGGCGGCGCGCCCTTGATTCCTCAGTGCAGGTCCCAGGTTGGCCCAGGCGGAGAACGAGCCGGGGGCGAGTTGGGTGGCGCGCTCCAAGAGTGGCAGCGCCTCGGCGTATTGCTTCTGCGCGATCAGCGCCCGGGCGCGGGTCAGCAGATCGTCGGCGCTCTCACTCGGCTGCGGGGCAATGGGCGCGGGAGATTCGCCTGCCGGGGTCAGCCCGAGCGCATGCAGCAGACGGCGCGCCGCCTCCTCCGGCGGGAAGGCTGCGAAATTGGGCGCTTCGACACGCTTGTAGCTGTAATACGCCAGCCAGCCGTTGTCCGTGCCGAAGTCGTCGCGCGCGATTGTCCCCGCCGTCACCGGCAGCAGCGCGCGCGAGGGGTCGCGCTCCTTCAGCTCCTCGGCCCAGTCGGTCTCGCGCTTGACCCAGCGCGAGGCGAAGGCATGCTGCGAGAGGATCACCACGAAGATCGGGCGGCTGCCCAGCTCGCGCAGGATCTCGTCCGCCAGCCGCCCGCTGCCCATGTTGTGCTCGTCGTACCAGACATCCGCGCCTGCCCCGCGCAGCGCCGCCACGATGGTATGGCAGAAGGCGCTATCCTCGGTCGCATGGCTGACAAAGACGCGCAGTTGGGTCGTTTCGGCCATCTGGGTCGCTCCTTTGCTCAGTGCAGGCTGTGTTGGGAGACCTGGGCGTGCCGCGCACGGCAACCAGACGCGCCGTGTTACGCCCATTCTAGCATGCGGGCGTGCCAGATGACCAGGGGCGGCCCTCTCCCCAGACCTCTCCCCCGGCCCCTCTCCTAAAAGAGAGGGGAGGCAGAGGCAGAGGCAGGCGGCTGTTGGCGATGAGCTACCTATGCCACCGCCACAATGCGGTTGCGGAGTGCGCCGATGCCCTCGATCACCGACTCCATCACATCGCCGGGGCGCAGAAACTCCGGCGGGGTGCGGGCGAAACCAACCCCGGCGGGCGTGCCCGTGGCGAGGATGTCGCCCGGCTCCAGCGTCGTGCCGTGTGAGATTTCCGCCAGCAGCGTCGGGATGTCGAAGAGCATATGCGCCGTCGTATCATCCTGCTTGACGACGCCATTCACCAGCAATTGCAGCCGCAGATTCGTTGGGTCGGGCAGCTCGTCCGCCGTCACAATCCACGGTCCCATCGGGCACGAGCCATCGAGACTCTTGCCGAGGAACCACTGCGCGCCGGGCCGATTCTGGATGTCGCGGGCGCTTACGTCGTTGAGAACCGTGTAGCCCCAGACGTACTTCATGCCGTCTTCGCGCGCGATGCGCCGCCCGCCCATGCCGACGATCACCGCAAGCTCCACCTCCCAGTCGATCCGCTCGCTGACGGTGGCGTCAAAGGGGATATCGCTAGTGGGGCTGGTGACGGCGGTAACCGCTTTCGTGAAGATATTGGGCGCTGGCGGCAGCGAGACCTCCTGCCCGATGGCGCGCAGCGACTCGGCGGCATGTTCGGCGTAGTTGCGCCCGACGCAGAAGACATTCTTGCGCGGGCGTGGAATCGGCGCGAGCAGCTCAACGGCGCCGAGTGGCAGCAGCGCCTCATCTGGCGCGCGCCCGACCACATCCGCCAGCGCCTGGAGCGCCTCCGCGCCGCCCGCGATCAACGCCAGCATGCCGCTGGTTGCGCCCGCCAGGTCGCCCATGCCGAGGCGATCCGCCGCCAGCGCCACATCGACCATCTCCTCGCCCCGCACGACGCCCAGCCGCTGATCGCCGTCACTGCGAAATGTTGCTACACGCATCGAAAGCTCCATCGTCACTTTGTTGTTATGCTGTCGTTATGCTGTCGTTATGCTGTCGTCACTCTACGAGCGGCCCGTCGCGTTCGTCGAATGTGTCTTCCCTGTCGGTATCCCTGTCGGTATCCCTGCCCGGCTCGGCCATCACTCGGGCCGCCTGCCGCGGCGAGCTGTGTTCGCCAGAAACGTCGGGCAGTGGGTCGCTCTCCGAGCCGCCTGGGGGCTGGTCATGTGGAGGTCGCCGGAAATCCAGCAGGCGTGTCGCGGCAAACTCTCTGGCGCGCTGCTCGCACCAGACCGCGTGGCGGGTATGCGCATCAGCCAGTGCGCGGAGAATCGTCTCTCCGTCACCAGCGATCTCACCATCCTCCAGCAGATGTATCGCCTGGTCGCATGAGGCGAGCTGATGATGAACGAACAGTTGTAACCGATCATCGTACCGTGTCAGGTCGAGCGCCTGCAGCACGATGCCGTTGATGCGCCGTGTCACGGGCACATGGATGGCGTCGAGCCAGTCGTGCAGGAGGAAGGTGATCAGTGTGTCTTCGACGCCCATCTGCGACAGCGCCTCGCGTTCGAGAAATTCCGTCGCGCCATTGGAAAGCGCCACCTCAATCTCGATACTGGCGCGCATGTCTTCTAGCAGCATGTTGAGGGCGTCTACGGTCTCTGGATTCAGTGTCCCCATACGATCCCTCACTTGCTTGAAACGAACGTGATACGAACGTGATGCGAATGCGCTGTTGCGCAACCTACCGTCCCCGACGAGTAGCCGTCCCGCGCACCGACGTTGTGACTGCGCGCTTCTGTTACGCATTGTCTCACAGGTCTGGAAGGCCGACAAGCGGGCAGCATGCGACGACGATGGCGACGACGATGGCGACGACGATGGCGGTATGCCGGTCAGGGCCGCTCCGTTCGCCGCTGCTCGCACCATAGCATGAACTCAGCCAGTTGCGCTACTCTCCCACACAATCCGCGCGCCTGGCCCATGGCTCGCATCTCTCCTGGCGTATACTGGGTCGTAGAGACGAGTGCCGATGTGGATGAGTGAGCCAGGGTCACAGAAGATCATACGGGCATCCGCTGGGGAGTACATCTATGGCTGATATGGCCCAATCATCGCAGGGCGCGAACCCTCTGCGCGCGCCTCGTCGCTCCCAGGCCGACCCGCTACGCCAGGCGACGACGACCCTGGTGCGCTGGCGTGCTGGTGTCACGACGGCATCGGAGGACGAGCTGGCAGTCGAGGAGCCACTGGAGGTGCGGTTGCGCCTGAGCGACCCATCGAATCCATCTGCGACTGAGACGATTGCTGTAATTATGCGCACTCCTGGCGCCGACGACGAGCTGGCGGTGGGCTTTCTCTATAGCGAAGGTCTGCTTGCCAGCGCCGACGAGCTGCGCGGTGTCATCCCTGGACAGGACGCGGATGGCCTTCCCTCGCCCAACCTGCTCGATATTATCCCGGCGCCTGAGGCTGGGATCGCGCAGCGCGTGCGTGCGGGTGGCGTCTCGCGCGCCTTCGCCGTGAGCGCCAGTTGCGGCGTCTGCGGGCGCAATAGCATCGCGGCGGTCTGTGCGGCCTTCCCACCGCGCGCGACCCAAACGCCGCTGACATCCGCCAGCGCGCTCGCGACCCTGCCCGACCAATTGCGCGCCGGGCAGCGTGTCTTCTCCTCGACAGGCGGGCTGCATGCCGCGGGACTCTTTGTGCCCGATGGGACGTTGCTCGCGCTCCGCGAGGACGTGGGCCGCCACAATGCGGTCGATAAGCTGGTTGGGCGCGCGCTGCTCGATCACACGCTGCCGCTGGAGCAGACGATGCTGCTGGTCAGCGGCAGGCTCTCATTCGAGATCGTGCAGAAGGTGGTCGCTGCGGGCATTCCGCTGGTGGCCGCCGTCTCCGCGCCGTCCAGCCTGGCGGTAGACCTGGCGCGCGAAAGCGGCGTCACGCTGGTCGCCTTCTTACGCGGCGCATCAATGAACATCTATACGCACCCAGCGCGCATCCTATCGGATGGACACGAGGAGCGTACCGGCGTCTGAAGGCTCTGGCTAATTTCCCCGCCCCTTTGACGCGCGCCCATTCGCCGTTGCGTTCACGTTATGGCCTGCTCGCCTCACCACAACGCGCGGTGTTCGTTGCAAATTCTGAAACGACATATGGCTACGGCGCGCATCTCTTACCGCTCGGAGGCCGCTGCCACCTCGGCGCCAATCGCCGACTGGACGAACTCGCGCCCCTGGCGGAGCCGCGCCAGATTGCGCTTTCTGCCAATGAAGCCAACCTCGCGCGGGTGCAGTTCCAGTGTGATGAGGCCATCATAGCCATCGCGCGCCATCGTCGCCAGCAGTTCTCTGAGGGGCAGATCGCCCTCCCCTGGCATGATATGGGTCTGGGCATGCTGGCCGATCCGGCGGGCGTCGCTGAGGTGCACATTCATGAGCAGGGGCCGGACGACCTCGTAGACCGCCAGCAAATCCTCGCCATTCGCGCCGACGTGGCAGGTATCAAGGGTCACGCCGCAGTTGTGGTCGCCAGCGTACGCCACCAGCGTCGTGATGTCGTCCAAAAGGTGCGGAGAAGTCCCGGCGTATTGCGTGCTTTCGAGGCTAATCGTGATGTTGCCCGGCACGGCTTCGTAGCCCAGCGCAATCGCTCGCTCGAAGAGGGCGGCGCGGTGGGAGTTCATGCTGCGCAGGCCCGGTACATGCGAGACACAGAGCGGGGCATCGACGAGATGGGCGGCGCTGGTCAGGTTGGTCATACGCCGCGTCACGGCGAGTGGCCAGCCCAGCACGCGCAGGCGCAGGAAGGGCGGATGCACGCTCAGCACCGGCATGCCGACAGTGCGAATCGCGCGCAGATAGGGCTGCGGGCCGCGCAGTTGGTAGCCCACGCCCAATGCTAGCTCAACCCCATCGAAGCCCGCGTCGCGCGCGAGCCGCAAGCTGTAGCCCAGGCTGCGTGAATAAAAGGTGGCCGTCGAGAAACTGATACGCATGCCTGAAGCATACCTGCCTGAGTGTTTTGGGGTCAACTGAATAGGCGGTCCCGGGGTCTGGTGGTTTGTTCGTCACGATGACCGGCGCCGTGGTACGATACGTTGCGATGCGATGCGATGCGCCAGGAGCGGTATGGTCGAATAGACCCACTGGCTCTTGCTGACAAATACACTCGACAATGGGGGGTTAGTTATCGTGCCCGGATCACGCGCACTGTCGCGGCGCGCACAGAGACGGCTCTCGCCACGATTCTGGCGGGTCGTGTCCCGGATCGCTGAGTTGGCCGCTGTCTTTGCCCTTGTCGTCGCTGGCCGGATGTATGCGGTCACCCACTGGAAGCTCACCTCAGGCGATGTGATCGAGTACAACACCTACGCGCAGGCCTTCTGGCTCGGCCGACCGCCGCTCCACCAGCTGCCAGTCGAGTATCCGCCGCTGGCGATTATCCCGTTCTCCCTGACGCTTCTGCCCCCGTTGAAGGATATCCAGACCATCTTCTCGCTCTGGATGGCCGCCGTCGTCGTGGTTGGCTATGCGGGCTTCCTCCGCTTCTCAACGCGCCGACGTGGCCTGATCTACCTACTGTATCTGCTGGTCGGATCAAATGCCGTCCTGACCGCGCGCTTCGACATCATGCCCGCGCTCATCACTCTGGCTGCCCTCTGGGCCACCGAACGCAAGCGCTTTGTGCTGGCCTATCTGCTGCTGGCGGCGGGAATCCTGCTCAAACTGTATCCCGCCTTCCTGTTGCCCATCGTGATGATTGCGCACTGGCAGGCTGTCCGGGTCGCCTACCCGACGACCATGCGCTGGCGCGACGGGTTACGCGCGCTGGTGGCCTTCGTGAGGCGCGACCCCGCGATGCGCGCCGTTGCGTCGGGGGCGGCGCTCTGTGTGGGAGTGGTTGCGTTGGCCTTTGCCGCGGCGATTGCTGTTGCTGGCGGCGCGGCGCTTTCCGGCTTCACCTATGCCAGTGACCGCCCGCTACAAATCGAATCGACCCCGGCCACGCTCCTCTGGCTTGGTACGCTTGTCGGTATTCCCGCGCACCCTGAGTTCTCGTTCGTCTCACTCAATATGGTGGGATCGCTGGATGTCGTTCTCAAGCCGCTCTCAGCGGTGGCGCTCGTCGCGGGGTGTCTGGTGGTCTACTGGGGACAGATGCGCCATCGGCTCACGGTGGGTCAGGCTGTGCTGGCCTGCCTCTGCGCGGTGATGGTGACCAACAAAATCTTTAGCCCGCAGTACATCATTTGGGTGCTGCCAATCGTCGCCGCGGTCGAGGGATTCAGCCTGCTCTGGGTCGCCATTGGCGTCCTGACGACGCTGGACTTTCCCATCGTCTACGGCCTACGCGCGCCTATCTGGGACGCGCCGTTTAGCTGGCAGTTTATGCCGGTGATCGCGGCGCGTAATCTGCTCCTGCTGTATGCGACGCTGCGCGCCATCCTGCGGCGGCCTCACAAGCGGGTAGCGGCGCTATCCGCCAGAGAGAGCGATCAGGCAGTGCGGCGCGCGGACTCAGATTCGGCGCCCATTGCGACGCGGTAGCCGCGACACCTGTGCAAGATAACGTTGACGTGATAGAGGGAGAGCACGACGAGTGTCGGGTGACCGCAGCCGCATCTTCACTTTTGGCCTCGCCATCTCGTGGCTTCTGATTGTGGCGCTACCGATTATCATCTCCGTGCGACTCACACAGTCATGGTATGGTTTGCCGTTGCTGGGAGTCGTCGTCTGGTTCGCCGGACTGCGGGTGGCGCGCGTGCTTTCGCCTGCCGTCCGTGCCGACGCCGAGATGCGGCGCGGCGATTATGAGGCGGCGCGTGTGCGTTGTCAGCGCGCGCTGGCTGTGCAGGGCGCCGGGGCATGGGCCGGAACACGCCGCCTGGTCTGGCTCAACCGTTATACGACCGCGCTCTGGATGTTGGGGCAGCCCGATGAAGCCCTCAACGCGGCGCTGGAGGCGGTCACGATCTCATCAGACCCCGAGACGCTCGGCAATTGCGCCGCGACGCTGCTGGCGCTGAACCGTTATACCGAGGCTGCGGAGGCTGCTCGCATAGCGCAATCGCTCTCACGCGAACGCTCGGTGAGCGCCAACGCGGCGCTAGCGGGCGCAATGCTGGCGCGTGGTCTGCCTGCTGAGGCAGAGGCGCTGGCGCTGGCAGGCTTTAGCGATGTGCAGGCGCTGCTGCCGCTGGCCCGGCGCGAGCACTATGTCGCCTGTCTGGCGATACTCTGCCGCGCTGAGCGGGCCCTCAATCGCACTGAGGCCGCCGCGCAAGCATTTGAAGCCCTCCAGCAGGCTCCGCGACATGTCCGTGCATTGCAGGCATTCGCGCTGGTAGAGGAGGCCGAGCGCGAGGCGCTCATTTCCGGTGGGAAGGAGCGCGCGTTTGCGCTGTTGACCGATGCCTTTGAACGCAACGAGCCATATGTGCTGTGGTATTTCACGCAGCCGGACGGTTTCCGTTGGATGCGCGATGATCCGCTCTATGTGCGCGCCGTCACCTCTGCCGATGAACGCGAATCACGCCTTTCGGCGCATGCCGTCTCCGTTGAACAGGTGGCGCTGGTGCTTGCGCAGGCGCGGAAGACTGGCCACCCACGGCCCGCGCCACAGGCCAGCCGCGCGGCATTGTTCGCGCAATTGCTCACGCTCGCCGCAACGGTGGCGCTGCTCACCTGGTGGACATGGAGCTTCTTCATCGGCGGCGCCTCGTAGCCATCGATTTTGAGACACGAATAGCTCCCCCGTACGTCTGTGTATCAGGGGAGCTATGGGTTCGCGAGTGGCGCTACATAACGCTCAGGGTTCAGGCGCGTTTGGCCGGAACTTTGAGCGACTTGACGAAGTTTTCGGCCAGCGTATCGAACGACTCGCTGTTGTAATCTTCGATCTTGCCGCCATCACAGAGCATGGCGATCTCTGGATCGATCGGGATCTGCGCCAGCAACGGCGCGCCGGTCATATAGACGAGATCGCTGCCATTGCTGGGACCGAAGATTTCATTACGGCTGCCATCGGGCATGGTCAGATAGGCCATATTCTCGACGACGCCGAGAATGCGTCCCTTGAGCGTCTGCACCATCTTGATGCATTTGATCACAATCTCGGTTGCCAGCATCTGTGGCGAGGAGACGATGATAACGCCATCCACCGGCAATGACTGCATCACTGTCATTGGCGCATCCGACGTCCCTGGCGGCAGGTCCACCAGCAGGAAATCGAGGTTGCCCCAGTCGGCGTCGCTGTAGAACTGACGGATGGCGCTGGAGACCATCGGGCCGCGCCAGACGACGGGATCGGTCGAGTCGGGCAGGAACATATTCATCGACATAACCTTGACGCCGCCTACCGACCGCAGTGGCTCGATGCCCGCATCGGTCTTGCGTGGTTGCCCGCGTACGCCGAACTCCTTGGCAATGCTCGGGCCGGTGATATCGCCATCGAGGACGCCAACTTTCAGCCCCTGGCGTTGCAGCGCGACGGCGAGCAGGCCCGTCACCAACGACTTGCCCACGCCACCTTTGCCACTCATCACCGCCACAATATGGCGAATCTTGCTATCCTGTGGCTGGCCCATCACCTGGAGCGGGATACCCCGGCCAACAGGAGCCTTCGTCGCGGGCTTGATGCCCTCGGCCTCCTGTCCGTTCGCCACACGATTCAGGTCGCTCAACAGCGCCTCGACACTCAGGCGATGTGTGCGCGCCCCAGCCGCGACGCTCTCCCGCGCGCCAATCTGACACGCGGTGCAGGGCAGTCCATGCCCCTGGAAAACCTTCACGGTCTGCGGATATTGCGAGACCACATCGTGAATAATCATGTCCGCATTTATCTCAACTGCCATGCGTCTTCTCCCAGCAGCATCCTCACGAGTGTCTGCGGCTTGCCCGGCAAAGGCACAGTCGCCAGTGACCTGTGGGTATGGCCTACCGACCCTGTCATTCCAGAGGCGGCCTAATTCCGACTAGCCAACTAGGATTATACCACGCATGTCCCTAGGAAAAGCAGGTGTAGATGCCCAGTTGTCGTGTAAAGTTAGTCTGCTTGTGCTGGGTGGCTCGCAACGCGCGAATGGCAGAGCAGTTGATGTCTGCCGAGCCATACATGACCCATGTGTAGCGATTCCTCCTCGTGCACAGTTTCGCCACCTGGCAAATCTGCGCGGCGCCCCTCAACCCTGAGCTGAACTGAACCACCAGTGCGTTAAGACGCGCTACCGCCGATGAGCAGGCCATAGAACAGCAGTATCGTTGCGGCGCCCATTATCAGGGCAATCAAAACGAGGGCGACGTTGGTGATGGGGCTAAGACGATAAGAGCGCATGATCGTACGGTTGTTGCCAACGAGGAGCAGAAAAACGATCAGCACAGGTGAGAGAATGCCCTGTAAGACATTCGCCCAGAACATGAGTTGAATCGGATCGAACCGCAGCAGCGCGACGATCAGACTGAGCATCATCGCTGCTGTCATGATCAAATAGAATCCTTCACTCTGCCATGGCTTCTTCCAGAGGCTTGCCGACCAGCCAAATACGCCAGATAAGCCATATGATGTACTTGCCAGCAAGACAGGAATCGCGATCATCCCTGAGCCAATGAAGCCAATCGCAAAGAGCTGTTCGGCGTAGGGGCCAAGCAGCGGAGCCAGAGCGGCCGCGGCGTCGGCAGCGGTCTGTATCTCTTTGCGGTGGGTGAAGAGCGTTGCAGCCGTGCAGACAATGATGGCGTACGCCACTAAATTGCCGGCTATTGTTCCTACGGCAACATCAAGCGCCGCCAGTCTGAACTGCTGTTTGCGCGTGCCAGGGCGCTTGTGTTCTTTTTCGCCCTGAACCTGCCAGTATATCGTATATGGTGAGATGGTGGCCCCCAGCAGAGCGACGGCGCTGCTGACGCTCGCAAGCCTCAGCGAGAGATGAGGGATGAGTGTCGCCTGGAGAACCTCGCCCCAATGTGCGCCGGACACCACACCTGTTATCAGGTAAGCGACGAAGACCAGGCTCATGGCCAAAAACATCTTCTTGATGGCGCCAAAGCTCTGATAGACAATCAGATACCACAGGCCAACAGCGACCGGGACAACGAACCATTCCCAGGCGATTCCCGTGAGCAACTGAATGCCAGTGCCAATGGCAACCAGGTCGGCGGCGATCAGGGTGGTATTGGCGACTACCAGTGTCAATGATGCGGGGATGGCGATCTTCTGCCCATAGTGCTCGCGCAGGATGTCGGTTAACCCCTTCTGCGTGATGCGCCCAATTTTGGCGCAGGCATATTGCACCGCCTGGTAGAGCGGCGTCGCCAGCAGAAGCAGCCAGAGCTGACTGTAGCCATTGGTAGCGCCGTTGACCGCATACGTCGTGACTGCCGAGGAGTCATTTCCGGCCATGCCGCCCAACACGCCAGGGCCGAGCGTGCGCAGGTAGGCGCCTGGCTCGATGCTCGCGGGTGCGCCTGGTTCGCCAATAGACTCTGACAAAGCGCGCCGCTGCTCTTTACCCTCAGCGCTATCCCCAGCACTCATTGCGTCCCTCCCTGGAAGCGTTTTTCGTGACAGGCATCCCAATCACGTGCTCATCCATCAGGGAGACCATGCAAGGCACTTGCCATCCGCTCGCCATCCGCTCGCGATGAACATCTCAATGCATCACAACTCGACGCCCACCTTACGTATCGCGTGCGAGGACTTGCACGCTGTTGTTTCTGCGATATCGCGAAAAGGCCGAGTATTTCTAGGATGATAGTAGGTACACTTTTCGGCTGGCGGCTCCGCGCCAATGAGTATTCGACGCGGCATCCTTGCCACTCGTTGAGGCGCCTTCCTCAAATGCCTGCCTAATCTAGCGTTTGGGTCGTCTGAGCATATCAATCCGCCCATTGAACCAAAGATGCTGGCTGAGAAGCGTTTGCACTGTGCGGCATCGGTTAGCCACCTCGCTCCAATCAGTCCTGCACGTTGTATGCCATTCGCCAAATATTGATCAAATAGTGCTAGCTTACATTTGGCTGAATGCAATGCAAGACCCTCAGCGAGCGCGAGACTATTTTGTTGTTTCTTGACCGGTCGCTACGAGTCGGAGCAACAAGACTGGGCAAGGCGCATGATCGACGACGAAGCGTGCGGTATGACCGACGGAGGGCGGACCGATGCGGGGGAATCCATCGGGATGTTCGCGCGCGCGAATCGCCACCAGATCAACTTGTAGCTCACGCGCCAATGTAACGATGTTTTGTTCAGGCCTGCCGCGCTCCAGACGTGTCTCGATGGTGGTAATCCGCCCATCCAGGTTGCGTGCGGCGGCTTCGGCCTCGCTCAATGCTTCCTTGCCAGCTGATTCCTCGGCCAGGGCAATCTCTCGCTGACGATCTGGCGATACCCGCCGCAACAGCCCTCGTTGCGCGTCGACGCTATGGCGTGGCTGATCGTCTATGATGTGTACGAGGGCCAGATAATCGAGATCGCCTACAAGCGCGAGCGCAGCGTGAATTACTTGCGCTCCGTCACGGTGTCCTATCGCACAAAGCAGACGCATCGTGATGCTCCCATCGTTTCAATTCAGCTCTACACGCGGAGCCAGATCAACAAAACGCCCAACGTCAGCATCACCGGTACGACCGCCAATCCCAGTTTGAGGTATTCGCGCGTGGAGATCTCCAGTCCCTTACGGCGCAGAATCAGCAGCCAGAGAATCGTCGCCAGCGAACCGACTGTCGTCAAGTTTGGGCCGAGGTCGGCGCCGAGTATGATGGCAAAGATCATCCCCATCTGCGTTGCTGGTGGAGACTGAACACCATGAATTGTGGAGATCATAACCAGCGCCATCGGCACATTGTTGATTAAGTTGGCGCCGAGCGCTGTGCCGCCCGCAACCAACGCCACGGAACGCAGTTGGCTTGTACCAGCCAGATGAAGGAGCGCCTGTCCGAACGCCGTTGTCAGGCCCAGGGTCTCGACACCGCGCACCAGCAGGAACATCCCGCTGACGAAGATAAACAGCGACCATGAGATATCGCTGCGCCAGCGGTTCCAGTGTATCTGGCGAGACCATGCGGCGCAGCCCAGCAGCAACACACTCCCAGCGAGCGCGACGATTGAAATCGGCACACTGGCGACTGAGGCAATCACATAGCCTAGCGCGATGACGAGCAGACACACCATGACGGCACGCAAGAATCTGGGGTCAACCTGCGGTCTGGGGATCGTGTCGGCATCAAAGCGTTCCGTCAGTGCACGCCGGAAGATCAGCGTAAATAGCCCGATGTTGAGCGTGACGCACACGAGCGCGGGCAGCGCGAGATAATGCAGGAAGGTTCCGAGACCGCCTCCAAATGTGTTGAGCACCAGAATGTTGATCGGATTGCTGACGGGGAGGAGAAAGGACGCGGTATCGGCGATAAACGTGCAGGCAAACATGAACGGCAATACAGGAAGTCGTAGCCGAGTTACCAGGGCATAGACAACCGGTGTCAGAATGAGCGCGGTGGCATCATTCGAGAGGAATGCGGTGATGACGACACCAACCGCGAAGATGGCGAGGTAGAGGCGAAGGCTACTTCCGCCTGCCAGTCGCGCGGCCTGATAGGCAAGAATATCGAAGACTCCAGCGGCGTCGGAAATGGCTGAGATCACCATCAGCCCCAGGAAGAAGCCATAGATATTCCACTGCCCAAGCAGAGTGCTGGTGGCGTCATCTGGCGTAATGATTCCGCAGACCAGCATGAGCAGTCCGCCGCCCGCCGCGATCACAGCCTCGCTGAGCCGCAAGGGGCGGATCATGATAAGGACAAGCGTCGAGACGAAAATCAGCGCTCCGAGGACAATATGCGCCACAATCGCCTCCCAGGGAGCGAAGAGCAGTGTTCACGGATGTACGAATGCCAGAAGATCAAATAGTGAGACGAGAAGAGACCGGACTGGGAGAATACCCATCCGGCCTCTTGACGCGAAAGATGTGCCAGCGGTCACGGGCGTGGCGCGCCTGACTGACTTATGCTCCCGCGGCTGCGGCGGTGTCATCGCGTCGCGAGCGACGGCGCGCAGGCATGGCGGCAGCCACCAGTTCCTCGAAGCCGCTCCGTAATTTCTTGGCGTACCCCAGCCGGGTGAGTGTCCGATGGAGGTCACCGAGGCTTGTCTCTGGTGGCACAGCTACGGACTTTGGCCCGACACGTCTCAGGCGATAGGCACGCAGTTTTGGCGACGTGACAAGTTCGCCAGCCAACGCTTCATCGTTGACCTCCAGCAGCGTAAGTCGAGGCTGCGGCGCCTCACGGCTCTGCCGTGCCCAGTCGCGTAGTGTATAGATTACGTTTTGCGGCAGCGACTTCTGGCTGTGTGTCTGAAGGAAGCGCAACACGTCGTCTACCGTCGTGCCATCGGCCATGCCCCGCCGAAGCGACTCACGAGTGAGTGTAAACTGGCTGACTCGACCCATCTGATCAAGCGACGCGAACCGCAACAGCCAGTAGATCGCAGGCATATACGGTTCCATCAGCAGCACCTGGAAGTTGGGCTGAACCACCAGCGCGCGCGACGAGAACATTTGGCTGGCGCTCTGTTCGCTGGCGAGCACCTCGGCGCCAAGCTCGGTCAGCATGAAGCTATCAGGGTCGATCTGCTCATTCGCGGTTGGAACCACCTCACGCTGGTAGCCGAGGGCCACCATGCCCAGGTCGTAGAGTGTTGAGCGGAACATTCCAGTAATAATCTCGCCGTCGGTGGCGTCCCAGTGAGCGCGTAGTTCTTCGGCTAGTTTGAACCCAGCCTCCCCGGCGCAACGCTGCGATGGGCGCAAAACGTATGGATCGTCGCTTTGTAGTGTCGCCCGGAACGAGTCAAGCGAATACCACACGCCGGTTCGGCAACCTTTCAGCAGGCGAGTTACCAGTTCGCGCGCCAGCGGAATCTCAATAAAGAACGAATGGAAGTCATGGTAGCCAGCGCCAGGCATGTCGATCCACCAGCGATCGGTTGGCCAGCGGCGGAACAGCCGACGCACCTGCATGACGAGGTCGTGTCGCGCCCAGGAATCAAGCTTTTGACCCGGTGTTAGCTGGTTGCGTTGCCGCGCGGTTGAGGGCGATGCCACCACGAGGCCAAGATCATGCGCCTGTTGCTTGAGGAGATCCACATAGTCAAGCGCCTCTCGCTCACTGCGGCGCGCGCGCTCACCCAGAAGCATGGGCGTCAAGCGCTGTGCGGCGCGCTTCGGCAGAGTCCCAGAGCGTGTTAGCTCGATCTCCTGTCCATAGGCCGCCGCAACCAGCACCGCGATGTCCCAGATGAAGGTGGTGTCGGCAGGGCGCACAGCTTGTGGGGCGTTGGTCTCCTGAAGACCAACAGCAGTGTGTGGGCGTCCATCAGCGCGCGCGAGATTTGCCTGCGTTTCCCCGGGCAGGAAGAGAATCCGCTCGCCCTCGCTAAAGGTATCAAAAGCCAGGGCATATTCCTCGAAGGTATGGATGAGCGCGGAAAGCTCCCACTCGCTGAGATGCGCCTGCGCGCGTATGGCGTTGACGGTGGCTCGACCCCCACGACCGCGTAGCCAGTCGTAGGTCGTCTGCACCTTCGCGTCCACTCGCGCCAGCGCGTAGCGTACCGCTTCAGCCTGAGTCAGATTCTCGGCGATGGCGGCGCGCACTTCGTTGCGCGAGTAATACGCCTGAACGCTCAGCCCGAATCGGCGCCCGATCTGGTCGAGGTCACCCTGGCGATAGGGCATGAGTAGCTCATCCATGGTTTTGTCAGAGCGATCGGCATGAGAAATGTAAAGCTCGCGGCCACTCGCATAGAGACTGGTCACCAGTTCCGTCGGAACGTAGGCGATGCGCTTCTCTTCGATAGCTGCCTGGGTATTGCGCGGCGACGAGTAACCGTAAAACGTCACGCGCTGCCCGATAAGCTCGGTGCCCTGAACTTTTGCCATTTCGACAAAGACCAGATGACGCTCGACCAGGCGATTGAGTGTCGCCTCTGCCTCATCGGTGTCGAGGCGCGCTCGTTCGGCGATGCTCTCAACCAGACACCAGTTTCGTGCGGATGGTCCAGCCACGGCAAAGAGGACGCGACGCTCATCCTCGGAGAGATGCTCCCACACGAAACGCGCGGCGATTGTGTCACGCATCGCGCGCTCGAGCTTCTGACGCGCCTCGGCGGTATCGGTGGCGGGCGGCTCAGCGCCCCACCATCCCGCCAGCTCGCGCAGGGAACAGAGTGATTCATCTGCGAGGATAACGCTCAGGCTTTTCATTATGCCGGTCCCTCCGAAAGCGCTCACCGCGCGACCAACCTGTTTTCCTGCCACCGGCGCTACCGGTGAGCACACGCTACAGGCAGATCGCAGCAGTTGACGAACGCTTCCATTCCTCCATAGAACGTCAAGATAACGTCAGGCGAGTACCGGCGCCCTTTCAAACAAACAAGCTACATGCGCAGGTGATAAGATCCTGTACACAGCCCGAATGAGGAAAGAAGCGCCTGTCACGCTGGCTAGACGTCTTCCCTCATTGTAGGTACAGTCGCGGACTTGGCAGACCTGGATGATGGCTCCTCTCCATCATACTGCGGAAGCACACGGGTGGATATGCCAAAGTTTTGAACGAAGTGAATGACCTCACGGGCAATCTGGCTGGGAGTAGAGGCGCCAGCGGTAATTGCCACGCGCTGTTTGCCCTCCAGGATTCCCGGCGGAAGGTCAGCCAACGACTCGATGCGAATCGCGGGGCTGCCAGCCAGTTCCTCAGCCACCTGCACGAGGCGGTTGGTGTTATTGCTGCGTGGGTCGCCAACGACGATGGTCAGATCCGCGCCACGCGCCATACGCGCGACTGCCTCTTGCCGATCCTGCGTTGCCTTACAAATCTCGTTATAGACCTCGGCGTGTGGGAATCGCCTGCATATTGCCTCGACAAGTCGTCTCGTATCCCACTGACTGAGTGTAGTCTGCGTGGTCACCATCAGGTTTTCGGCATGCAGAATGCGCTCGGGCAGCGCATCGAGGTCTGACTCAGTTTCTACCAGATAGACGGCGTATGGCGCCTCACCCACGACGCCTTCCGGTTCGGGGTGACCCTTCTTGCCGATATAGAGAATCTGGTAGCCACGAGCCGCGAAGTCGAGCACGAGGTTATGCGTTTTGGTCACATCGGGACACGTCGCGTCGATCACTTGCAGGCCACGCTCACGCGCACGCTCCTTGACGCGGGGCGAGACACCATGGGCTGTGAAGATGACGGTTCCCTCTGACACCTGGTCGAGAATCGCCGCCCGATTTGGCCCATCAAGTGTGAGGACGCCAAGCCGGTTGAGTTCCTCTACGGCAAAGCGATTGTGAACGATGAGGCCAATGATATATATAGGATGCGGCAGTGATGGGTCTCTGGCCGCTTTCCGCGCAATTTCCATTGCATCCACAACACCATAGCAGTAACCGCGTGGGGTGACTTTTACTATTTCCATTGGAACCATATCACCTTTCGCTTTCTGAGTCTTGGTGAAGCGCTGTGGCGCTGGTGAGACTCAGGATGGCGAAACGCCAGAGAATTGGTCGGCTTGTTAGGCGCGAGCCTTCTGGAAGAGTGCCTCGAACGCCGAGGAATCGAGTCGGACAATCGTTGCCTCGCACAACTCCTCGGTAAACTCGTCACTCTCGGAGAGTTCAGAGTCGTCGCCTAGTGCAGGCTGCTCGGCAGGCAGCCATCCATGCGGCGCGCCGTGCGATGTCTTCGGAGAATCCAAGTCTCAGGCTCCTTTCGGAATCCAATTCCGCCCGCTTGCGGAACCGGCAGAGGCGCTTGAGCTCCCGCCGTGCCAACCCATAAACGCCTCAGGATATATTGTACCTCATGGGCCGACCAGCAGTGCGCATACCCAGATATACCGGACGCTGGGATTGTCACCAGTATACCATAGCTCCCAACTTGGAAATGCTGCCATCTCCGGCCATCCCACGACACGAGCAGGCGCACAATGTATCTGAAGCGGCGTGCTATACTGCTCCAACCCACATAATGGTGTCTGCGAACCATGTCCGCAAGGAGCCAGACGCATGATCATTGACTTCCATACCCATATCTTTCCACCAGAAATCATCGCACAGAGAGCGCGATTTGTTGCGCTCGATCCGTGGTTTGCTGAACTGTACAGTAGTCCGCGCGCCAAAATGGCCGACGCGAATGACCTGGTGGCTTCGATGGATGCCGATGGCGTTGACTGCTCAGTTACGTTTCCGTTTGGCTGGAGCGATGCCGGACTGATCGAGGACTGTAATAGCTACGTGATCGAGACGATGCAGCGGTACCCCGGGCGCGTCATTGGGTTGGCGGCGGCGCAGCCACTGGCGGGCGCGCGGTCAGTGGCCGAGGTCGAGCGGTGCGCGCGTGGGGGTATGCCTGGCATCGGCGAGTTGATGCCACATGGTCAGGGATATCGGCTCAGTGAGACGCAGTATTTCGAGCCACTTGCCGAGGTCGCGCGCGCGTACAATCTCTTTATCCTGACGCATACGAGCGAGCCGATTGGTCATCTCTATGCGGGAAAAGGCGATGTGACGCCCGCCGAATTACAGGCATTTCTGGTCGCGTTTCCCGATCTACGCATTGTCGCGTCGCATTGGGGAGGGGGATATCCCTTCTACGAGCTGATGCCAGAGGTTCATGCGGCGGCAGCGCATCTCTGGTATGATTCCGCCGCCTCGCTCTATCTCTACCGGCCTGAGATTTTTGCTATCGTCGCACGTATCGCCGGGGCAGAGAAGATTCTGTGGGCCAGCGACTTTCCGCTGTTGGGTCAGCGACGCATGCTGGACTATGCGCGTGCGTCAGGCCTATCCGATGCCGATCTGGGACTGGCGCTCGGCGGCAATGCCGCCATGCTGCTTGGAGCGGCGCTCGCCAACGGGTGAGTGACTTGCGTTCCCAGGGGGAGGGGGATACGATAGGCGAAGACGGTCGGTGTATGTGTTTGGTTGGGTTCGTTCTTGCGTCGTCCTGGCGCTTTTTCAGCAAATAGAGCCTCTGGCGAAAGCGCGGTGTGTCGTGCGGGTAGTCTCACTTGGCAGCGGCAGCGACGGGAATGCCATTCTCGTGCAGAACGACACGACGACCGTTCTGGTGGATGATGGCTTTGGGGTGAAGGAACTGAAAAGCCGCCTGCATCAGGCGCATGTCAGGCCAGAGGATATCAACGCGATCCTGCTTACGCACGAGCACTCCGACCACGCGGGCGGCGCGCGAATGTTCGCGCGCCACTTTGGCATCCCGCTGATTGCCGACCCACGGACTCTCAATGCGCTCTGCGCGACGCCAGAACGCGGCATGCCGGGTGCGCCGCCACCGGAACGTGTCGAGATGCCTGTTGGGCGCGCATTGTCATGGGGCAGGATCGAGATCGTGAGCTTTCCCGTCTCGCATGACGCCGTGGCGCCTTGTGGCTACGTGCTCTCCAGTGCGGCCTGGCGCGTCTTTGTGGCGACCGATACGGGGATGGTGACGGATGCGATGCTCGAAGCCATGCGAACGGCGCATCTGATCATTATCGAGGCGAACCACGATCGCGACCGCCTGTTGAACGGCCCCTATCCCTGGTACCTCAAGCAGCGAATTCTCGGCCCGACGGGCCATCTTTCTAACGATCAGACCAAGCTTGCTCTGGAAAAAGTGCTGGACGATGGGCCGCGCTGGCTCTGGCTGGCCCACCTGAGCCGAACGAATAATACGCCCGACATCGCTCGCGCCTGCATTCGCGAACATCTGCGGCAGTGTGGGCTGCGCCACATTCGGCCAGAACCGCTGCCCCACGCGTTCGGACCGATGTGGGATAGCGCAGCGCTTTGGGCGACTCCGCCAAAATCTTCACCAGACGATGCTGCCACCCCTTCTACAGCGGCGAACGGTGGTAGAGAATAGCACCTGTGTATCAGTGCTCGTAGCGTTGCTGCTGTTCTTGCCCGCGTGCTCTGGTGCGGGCATCGAGATGTCGTGCCAGAGAAAGGTGCGCCCGGAACTGCAATGCGCTGATAGTGCCTGGTTTCTTTGACATAAATTTTGCCACTTCGTCGAGCGGGTAGCCAAGGACGCATCGATACAGGATGACAGATCGCTGATCTGGTGGGAGCTGTTTGAGAGCATCCACGGTCTCGGTCCAGCTTTCACGCGCCATCAGCACAAGCAGCGGATCGCCTTCCTCGGCGACACTTTGCGCCTCGTTGTTGTGCCTGTTCTTCAGCTCGACCTGGGGGTGTGTCTTCGTCCGGCGGTAATGCACCAGTACTTGATTGCGGGCGATGCCTAGCAGCCAGGCGGCAAAACTCAACTCGTCCGTTGCCCGTGTCGAGGCAATCCCGCGAATCATGGCGACGAAGGTTTCGGAGGTGACGTCTTCAGCAGAGGGAACATCCGCGACACGCGATATGATGTAGCGGAAGACGGCGGAGTTAAATCGGCGGTAGAGCATACCAATCGCGGGCTGATCGCTGCCTCTGGCGCGTATAAGCACCTGCTCAAAGGGGGTTGTTGGAGGCCAGGTCATCCCAACCCGCTCGGCATAGGTAGTGAAGCGATCGGGTGAGTTGGGCCGTGGTTGCTGTCGACAGTCGCCCACTGGGCACTCCTCTGCGCCTGCCGCCATTTCATCCCGTGACTGACTACGGGCGTGGCGGCCCGTAACAGCGCGGTTTCGTGGCGATGGTGTTGTGGCCAATCAATGCACCGGAGTTCTCTTATCCTGACAATTATACGTCGGGAGTGTTCGGGTGCTGTCAATAGAATGCCCATGTGTGCTATGGCCCAAATGAGATCCGCTTGTGATCACGCTATGATCCATATGTGACCGGGGTGACGGCGTGGAGTCATACCAATTCCGGCTGGGTTGTTGTAAGTGGGGAGCGTGCCGGAAGCCCAAAGGCCCCGGCGAATGAGGCGGAGCGGCGGGAAATTCGCCGTAGCGTTCACGCTACGGTCTGCCTCCGTATGACAACAGTCCAACCGGATGGAGTATCACTTGTTCCGCGGATCGTCTGGTAATGATGAGGTGGGGTGTTCAGGAAAAAGAATAGAGACGTGCGCACCCAAAATGGTGTCACGTCTCCTGGCATATTGCGCCGCACGACCGCGAATGGTCGTGTTGAGTTGTGTGCTCGAAGATGTAGCCTACGGCGTTTTCTCGAAGATGTAGTCTACGGCTTCGCCAACCGTGGTGAGCTTCTCGGCGTCATCGTCGCTGATCTGGAGGCCAAATTGCTCCTCCAGGGACATGATCAACTCGACCAGATCGAGCGAGTCAGCGTTGAGATCCTCAGTGAACGATGCTGTATCGGTCACCTCACTCTCATCCACGCCGAGCTGTTCCGCAATCACGGGCTTGAGCTTCCCCATGATCTCTTCTTTGGACATTGACGCCATTACCTGACCTCACTTCCGGCACCTGATGCCGACAATCCTGATAATCCCTGTGTACGGTTGAAAATCGTGCCCAGCACGCCATTCACAAAGCGGCTTGATGTGTCACTGCCAAACGATTTGGCGAGTTCCACCGCTTCATTGATGGCAGCCTTTGCTGGCACAGAATTATTGTACAGAATCTCGTAAATTGCAAGCCTCAGGACATTCTTGTCGATTCGCGCCATCTGCGCAATCGGCCACTCAGGAGCCACTTCCTGAATGGTAGTGTCAATCGCATCGAGATGTTCGAGCACACCATGCACCAGTTCACCCGCATACTCGGCCACGCGCGGTGAGAGCCGCCGCTCCTCCACATGCCGCTGGATGACAATTTCCACGTCATGGTGGGCGGTATCATACTCATAGAGCGTTTGTAGCGCCGTGATGCGAGCCTGACGGCGAAGCGTTGTGCGCATAGGTCTACGCTACATCCTGAACATACACATTGATCTCGCTGGCCCGCATTCCCAGAATGTGGTCAACAGCCTGCCCCACAGCCTCCTGCACTGCCACGCCAATCGCGATAAGATTGACGTCTGGTTGTGCGATCAGATAGAGATCAATGGAAACAACATCGTCGCGCATGACCAGTGCAACCCCATGAATTGGTAAGGAGCGGCCAATCAGATGCGGCCACTGGCTGACGTTCATTGCCAGTCGCGCCACACCCTGCACGCTTAGCGCGGCCTCTTCGATGACTGTCCGCAACACCCGACGGGCAATTCGTACAGTGCCGAGGTTCTCGGACGCATAGTCGGAATCTGGCAGAGATGATGTCTCCACAGATTCCGCGCCAGCCTGGCCATCAGGCGCGCCGTTCCGCGCTGTCGTCATGCCAAAGCCCCTCTCCGTGAAACCGCGACACGATACACTCAGGCGCGTAATCGCTCCGCGGCGGGAGCGAGATCCGCTAGAGCGCCAACCGACACAATCGTCACGCCCTTCGCGATGCGCCTGATCAATCCGGCGAGCACCTGGCCAACCCCAATCTCCACGAACGTCTCAACACCGTGATCGGCAAGATATTCTATCGTTCGCGTCCATTGTACCGGAGAGACAATCTGTTGCGCCAGTTCTTGCCGCAATTGAGACTCAGTAGTGAGAGGCTCAGCGGTAATATTCGCGATGACCGGCACGGCAGGAGTGGCCACTGGCGCCTCTCCGACGGCCGTGGCCAGCGCCTCGGCGGCAGGCGCCATCACGGGCGAATGAAATGCGCCACTTACCGCCAGCGGCACGACCCGCTTCGCGCCAGCCGCGCGCGCAAGCTCCATCGCTGTTTCTAGCGCGGGCATCGCGCCGGAAATGACAATTTGGCCAGGGGCATTATTGTTGGCGACAACCACGCGCCCCGCGCCTGGATGCCCAGCCAACTCGTCCGCTGAGAGTGCTGCCCGCGTCACGTCGGTTGCCTCGGCGCAGATGGAAGTCAGCGCGTCAGCGTCTAGACCAAGCACCGCCGCCATGCCGCTGTGACAGCGCAGACCCTCTTCATGCATCAGCCGCCCGCGTTCGCGCACCAGGCGCAGCGTGTCCGCGACCCCGAGCGCTCCGGACGCGGCAACCGCGCTATACTCGCCGACGCTGTGGCCCGCGACAAATGCCGGTTGAATTGGGCCGCCTTGAATTGGATCGGTACCCTTCTCAGCGCCTGCCGTCTCTTGCAAGGCCGCAAGTAGCGCCAGGCTGGTGGCGACGATGGCAGGCTGGGTGTTCACTGTTTCGCGGAGTGAAGACTCTGGCCCCTCGAAGCAGAGTGTTGAGAGCGGAAACCCCAGCGCATCATTTGCCATCTCGTACACCGATCGCGCGGCAGGAGACGCCTGATAGATATCTGCGCCCATCCCAACCGTCTGGCTTCCCTGGCCAGGGAAAACGAACGCGATGCGCTGGCCCACTCGTCCCCTCCATGCTTATTCGTGGCTTATTTGTGCTATTCGGACTTTTACTACCTTATTCCGTCGCGGCGCGACGCTCGCGTACCGGAATCACCTGTCGGCCACGATAGGTGCCGCAGTTGGGGCAGGCATGGTGAGAGAGCCGCGCCTGTTTGCACTGCGGGCAAATTTTCAACTGCGGAATCTTGATCTTGTGATGCTGGCGCCGGAAGCCCTGGCGCGAATTGGTCTGGCGTTTCTTTGGCAGCGCGCCCACACTCTTCTCCTCATCCTCATCATTGCACAGCATGGCCGCACCGCAGGCGAGTCATTCATCTCGCGCCGCTTCCGCGAACACCTGCACACATCTGCGAACATCATTGTACGTGCCCGACCGCCGCGTCTCCAGGGCGCACAAAGCGATCAGGCACGCCAGATTTTCTCTACGCATCAGACCTTGTCTTCACCGCCTGGTGAATTTGCTCTGATACGATCTTAGCGGCGCGCCGTCGAATAGAGTGCGCCACTAGCAGTCTATTGTATCATAGACAGGCGTCCGCGCACAGTCCAGCAGCGAAATGCGCCGCAATGCGCAAGCCTTACCCTGTGTGTGGTGGCTGCTGGCGGCGAATCATCATCAGCGGATTATGCCCCAGCGCCCG
Source organism: uncultured Chloroflexia bacterium (assembly GCA_963718915.1). GTDB lineage: Bacteria > Chloroflexota > Ktedonobacteria > Ktedonobacterales > JADMIN01 > DAHUXT01. Next base: position 816,008 of record CAVRAI010000004.1, read on the forward strand.
CTTGCACGCGGCGCAGACGTAGAAGCCTTCCGCCTCACGATACTCCAGCGCGGCGAGTGGGAAATGGATATAGCAAATGCCGCAGCGCGCGCTATCTCCCTGGCTTGCCACCGCGCGATCCTGTGCGAAGAGTTCGTGGAGTGAATCGATCAGCGAACCGACCTCGCCACGAGATTCAGGGCGAAAAGGCTCGCGCGGCGTCGAGTCAGCGCCACCGTTCAGGCGCTCAATACGCCAGGTCGCTGGAACTGCGTCCGCGCCATTGCTCTCGCCGCCATCATAGTCACTAATAGCGCTGGTGGCGTCGGCGCGACGCTCACTGGGGGCGAAGCCATTGCCATGATGATGACCATTCTGCCCACTTTGCCCATTCATTCCCTGGTGCGAACCGCTAGCCGGGATGTAGGCGTGTCCCCCGCGCGAGGCCGCCGCAAATGGCGCGCGTCCCCGTGGATGGGCATTCTCAGAGTGTTCGGCAGGTATCGGGGGCTCATCGCGCGATGGGGTGTCACTGACCGCCTCCGTCTGCTCAGGGCCAGTCATGCCCTCCGAACCGTCGGGCTGATTATTGAGAGCCTGAGCTGGAGGTTGGGGTTCGCGTCGCGACTCTGTCACCTCCTGCTGGGGCTGCGATTCAGGTTTCAGTTCAGATTTTTGTTCGGGCGGCTTTTCGTTCGACTGTGGCTCTCGCGCTGTAGCTGGCGGACCAGCGTTTTTTGTCTGACTTGAGCGGTTCTCTGGTCCGCGCTGGCGCGGCGGACCGTGACGTGACTTGGGGCTACCCCCGTTGCGTTTGTTGCGATTTGTATGTCCACTCATGGCGCATATGCTCCCACTCGAAGAGGCTTGCGATCCTTCCACTGCCGTATTCGATAAGCTCGGCGGCAGTGAGGCGCAGGTCAGCTACACGAGATGACTCAACGCCCTCGCGCCTGCGTGCCAGGCAGCGTGAATGCCTCAACGACTCATTATACACGCAATACTGAAAGGGGTTTCGCCACGGTGAATATGGCGCCGCAAGCAAAGTCGCCCGCGCACATCCTCCTCCCATCGCATTGACACTGTTCCAGGGTCATTGCTATCCTTAAAGCAGCGCGAATACACCCACACCACTGTGATGCAGCGCCGCATCGCTGACGGGGGCACGCAACGCCTGCGGGCCGTATTTATCGGTGTTCGTCCGAATCCATTCTGACGAGGAGAGGCTTGCCCGTATGCAACAGAATTTGCGTATCCCCGGTCCGACGCCGATTCCGCCCGCAGTCGCCGAAGCGATGGCACGGCCGATGATCAACCATCGCGGCCCAGAGTTTGCCGCCATCATTGCCCGCGTCAGCGAGGGGCTTCAACACTTCTTTCAAACGACCCAGCCCGTGCTCGGTTTTCCCTCTTCCGGTTCAGGCGCGATGGAAGCTGCAATCGTGAACAGTTTCTCTCCTGGCGATGAAGTGCTTTCCGTCACCTGTGGCGCGTTTGGCAATCGTCTCGCCAAAATCGCGGAGACCTTTGGCTTGAATGTCACACGGCATGCCATAGAGTGGGGGCATGCCGCAGACTCTGACGCCGTGGCGCAGGCGCTCGCGGCGATCCCGAATCTGCGTGGTGTTCTGCTGACACATAACGAGACCTCGACTGGCATCACGAATGATATTCAGGCGCTGGCTCGCGTGATCCGGAACCAGCATCCAGACGCGCTCATCCTGGTGGATGCGGTCAGCTCGCTGGGTTGCGTTGATCTGCGCATGGACGAGTGGGATCTCGATGTTGTCTTCACTGGCTCGCAGAAGGGCTGGATGGTTCCCCCCGGGCTGGCCATGATTGGTGTCAGCCCGCGCGCCTGGGCCGCCACCGAGCGCGCAACGCTCCCGCGCGCCTATTGGGATTTCCGCGCGGCGCGCAAGTCGCTAGAGAAGGGGCAGACCCCCTATACACCGCCCGTCAGCATCTACTATGGGCTGGACGTCTCGCTGCCAATGATGCGCGCGGAGGGACGCGACGCGATCTTCGCCCGACATCTCGCTGGTGGCACGCTGGTGCGCGAGCGCGCCCGCGCAATGGGGCTGCATCTCTTTGCCGACCCTGCCTTCGCCTCGAATACGGTGACGGCGATTGATGTACCCGACGGGGTGGATGGCAAGGCGTTGACGAAGGCGATGCGCGAGAATGAAGGCGTCGTCATCGCGGGGGGCCAGGAGCACCTGGAAGGCAGGATTATTCGTATCGGTCACCTTGGCTACTTCAACGAGGCTGACCTGACCGCCTGCATGGATGCCTTGGAACGGCAACTGGTCGCGCTTGGCCATCGCGTGCCGACGGGCGCGGCGGGCGCGTAACCACGATGCCGGCCATCACACATGCTGTGCCTGTCTGTATTCGACCTCTTCCGTCCCGCGGACACCCTTCCCTTGTGGGGAGGGCCGCGGCACGGGGAAAGCACGGGCCTGGCCCCTTCTACCAATAGCAGAGAGGGCCAGCGGCTAAGGTAAAACAACGACATCAATCACGATGAAATGGATTTGAGGAGAGCCTTGTGACTGCTGAACCACAGGATAATGCATCACCAATTGCCACCGTTGCAGAGGATACTGCGTCAGACATGGAAACCGTACGTCCTCATATTCTGGTTGCCGACCCGATTGCCAGCGAAGGGATGAAGCTGCTGCACAGCTTTGCCGCAGTTGACGAACGGCACGGATTGAGCGCCACCGAGTTGACTGCGGCGATTCCCGCATACGACGCGCTAGTGGTACGTAGCGAAACCCGAGTCACCGCCGAGGTGATCGCTGCGGGCTCGCGCCTGCGCGTCATTGCGCGTGCGGGAGTCGGTGTAGATAACATCGACGTCGATGCGGCCACACGGCATGGCATCATCGTCATCAACTCGCCCACTGGCAATATCGCCGCCGCCGCCGAACACACCGTTGCCCTGCTGCTCGCGCTTGCCCGGCATATCCCTGCCGCCAGCGCGTCATTGCGCGAGGGCCGCTGGGAGCGCTCGCGTTTCGTCGGCACTGAGGTGCGCGGCAAGACGCTGGGTATTGTTGGGCTGGGCAAGGTTGGCGCGGAGGTGGCTCGACGCGCGGGCGAGAGTGGCCTGGGGATGCGCTTGCTCGCCTCTGATCCGTACGCCTCGCCAGAGACAGCGCGCAAACTCAACGCCGAACTGGTATCGCTCGAAGAGGTACTGGCGCAGGCTGACTTCGTCACCATCCATACGGCGCTGACCGGAGGTACACGCGGCCTGATCGGCTCCGCTGAACTGGCGCTGATGAAGCCGACGGCGCGTATCATCAACTGCGCGCGTGGTGGCATCGTCGATGAAGAGGCGTTGCTGGTGGCCCTGGAATCGGGCGTGCTGGCTGGCGCCGCGCTGGATGTCTATAGCAAAGAGCCACCTGGAGATAACGCGACGCTTCACGCGCTGATCGAGCATCCGCATGTGGTCGCTACGCCACATCTGGGCGCGTCCACTGAGGAGGCGCAGATTAGCGTCGCCGTGGATGTGGTGGAACAGGTCGAGGAGATTTTGCGGGGCGGGGCCGCGCGCGCCGCAGTCAATGCGCCAATGATCCTGCCTGAGACCATGCGCCAATTGCAGCCGTGGGTGAAGCTGGTCGAAAAGCTTGGTCGGCTGTATACCCAGCTGCATCCTGGCCCACTGCGCCGCGCCGAACTGAGCGTCAGCGGTGAGATCGCCAGCTACGATACCCGCCCGCTCTCCGCCGCGCTGGTGAAGGGGCTGCTCGAATCCGTATCTGAGGCCCACGTCAATCTGGTCAACGCGCCGGTCGTGGCGCGCGATTGGGGGCTGGAAATCGTCGAAAGCCGCTCGACGGCGGCGGAGCAGTATTCCAATCTGGTGACAATTCGTGTGGCGGCGGATGGCCCTGAGACGCCCTCCAGCGTGCTCTCGGCGACGATTGCGTGGGGTGAGGAGCGTGTGGTGCGGGTGGATCGCTACGCCACCGATTTCGTGCCTAACGGACATATCCTCATCGCACGCAATCTTGACCGCCCCGGCATGGTTGGCCGCGTGGGGACGATACTGGGTGAGGCAGGCGTCAATATCTCACACATGGATGTTGGCCCGGTGGCTAGCATAGCCGGTGGGCGCATGCGCCAGGCTGGTGGCGAGGCGCTGATGATTCTCGCGCTGGATGGACCCGTACCCGATGAGGCGCTGGAGCATATCGACGAGGCCGACGGGATCTTCGACATCACCAGCGTCGTGTTGTAGGTTTTCTTTCCCCTTGCCTGTAAACAGGCTCCCCTCTCCTGGTGGGAGAGGGGATGGAGGTAAGGTCAGAGTGCCATCGAGGGAGGGGCGAAGATCGCGCGCACCAGTCGGCGGGCATCGTGGCGTACTAGCGTTTCACTGTGCACAGCCATCACTGGTTCCACGATCACCTCAGGCACGAGCTTGCGCACCTCAGATAAATCGGCTTCGACAGGGAACTGCTGTTTGACGGCGTAGGCGGCCAGCAGGTCGTCGGGGAACGATCCATCGTGCAGAATCACCCGGTCGAGCCGACGGTCGAGGTAGTTCTGAATCTCACGCACGAAATCGGAGGCGCGGAAGCCATCGGTCTCGCCATGCTTGGTCATGAGGTTGCAGACATAGACCACTTCCGCCTCAGCCGCGCGAATCGCCTCGGCAACGCCATTCACCAGCAGATTGGGCACAATGCTGGTATAGAGATCGCCGGGGCCAAGCACGATCATATCCGCCCGGCGGATGACGTGAATCGCTTCCTCGCAAGGCTCGGCTGGTTCTTCCAGATAGACGCGCCGGATCGCCGGGAGATCGCCGGAGACTTTTTCGCCACGGGTGTCGATATCAGTCTCGCCACAGAGCGTTGTGTTATCTTCCAGGTCCGCGCAGAGCGTCGCGTGATCGAGCGTAACCGGCAGCACATCGCCAGCCGTACCCAGCAGACGTTGCGCATCGCGGATGGCCCAGAGCAGGTTGCCCCCGTTGATCTCCTGCAATGCCGAGATGATCAGATTGCCAAGACTGTGGCCAGTGACTCCCGCAGCCTCCGCTACCCGTTGTAGCTTGCCAAAGTCATCCTCAGCGCTACGCAGCGTCCCCGGATAGCCCTCCGGTTCGGGCGCGCGCTCTCCAGCCCTAAAATTGCCATGGCCGGGCTGAAATCGGAAGGTGAAGACATCGCGCCAAAGCGCGCCATTCCGCGAGAGCGCGACGAGCGCCTGGCGCAGATCGCCGAACGGGAGCTGTCCGAACTCGTCCATCAGTCGCCGGGAACTGCCGCCACTGTCGGACATGGTGACGATAGCGGTAATCCCACACTGGTAGCGTTTGAGACTGGAGAGTACCGCGAATGGGCCTGTTCCACCACCGATGGTAACCACCTGCTTGTTGAACAGGTGGGTGCGCATGTGGGACTCGCGCTGTGACTCCTCGTCATCCTGATCGTGTTCCATCCAGCATCTCCCCTGGAATATCTGAAGCACTGCACTCATGAGGACAGGCGTGGCGTTTCAAAGTCTCCCGTCTCTCCTCATGACCCAATGATTGCCGCGTGTCTCCTCGTTATGCGCGTAACTCGGCGCCAAACGTAGCGCCCAGCGCCTTCACGATCTCCGCGTGCGCACGCTCGATCTCCTGATCGGTGAGCGTTCGCTCCGGCGATTGGTAGGTGAGCGCATACGCCAGATTTTTTTTGCCCTCTGGAATGCCTTTCCCAGTATACACGTCGAATAGGACGGCGCCACGTAACAAATCGCTACCAACCGCTCTGATGGTATCGAGCACGAGCGCGGCGGGCACGCTGGCGTCGATTACAATCGCCAGGTCGCGCTGGGCTGCCGGATAGCGTGGAACCGCCTGGCTGAAAACCGCCTCGGGCACAGCCAGATAGAGCCGTTCCAGGTCCAGTTCCATCAGGCAGGTGCGCGCCGTCAGGTCGAACCGTTCCGCGACCTCTGGATGTACCTCGCCCAGGACGGCGGCGGATACCCATACCAGAGTGTCACGCGCTGCGGGCAGTGATAGCCCGTCTGTCGCCCCGGTCGCCTCTTCTGCCTGCTCAGGCTTTGCGCCAGGGACGCCGACTTCGAGGATGGCGCAGCGGCCTGGGTGGAAGGTGGGATGAGCGCCGGGCACGAAACGATAGTTCGCCACCTTCAGGGTTGCCAGGAGTAGCTCGGCGATTCCCTTGATCGCGAAGAAATCCGCTATCCGTACGTCGCCTGCCCATGCCGTCGCCATGGGGCCAGCGGCGCCGACGCCGAGCGTGTGGCGCTCCTGCGGCAGCCCAGAGCCGTCGCGCAGCGCCTCGGTGGGCAGATATCGCCGACCCAGCTCGAAGAACCACAGGCCCACACTCTCGTGCTTGCTGTTCTCTGCAATCGTTTCGAGCAGACTGGCCATCAGCGTCAGCCGTAGCGCCTCGACCTCAGCGCTTGCCGGATTGACCAGGGTAATGGCGGGTAGCCGTTCGGCCAGCGCGGCTAGCTGGCGCCGCTCGGTCTTGCGGGCATCGGTGCTATTTGTCGCAGGAGCCGGCAACTCTTGAATAGCCATCGGCGCGCCCAGAAGCTGCTCTTCACCCGCCGATGCGCCGCGCAGCAGGTGCGCCATGCGTTCACGGCTGGTGAGCGGATAACTGACGATCTCGGTCAGCCCCGCGCCCACCAGCGCGTTACGGAGCATATCGGCGCGTTCATACCATGTGTCGTGGTGTGGTGTTGGGAGTGGCCCAGAGGGAATTGTGCCGGGAATGCGGTCGAACCCGACGATGCGGGCGACCTCCTCGACAATGTCGGCGCTTTCCTCCACGTCGTGTCGCCGTGTTGGTACGGTGACGTGAATTGTAACATTGCTGGCGTCTTCCTTACTCTCGGCAACGCCGAATCCGAGGGCGCGCAGCACGTCTTCCACCTCGCTGGGCGTCACCTGCATGCCGGTCAGCCACTCGACCTGGCTCACCGCGAACTCAATCTCATGCTCCTCAGCGGGTTTTGGGTAGAAGTCCACCCGTCCCGGCGCGACGCTGCCGCCCGCCAGTTCGGTGAGCAGCCGCGCCGCCCGATCAATCGCGATGGCGGTCAGGTTGATGTCGGGATTCTTCTCGAAGCGTCCCGAGGATTCGGTGCGCAAGCCGAGCGCCTGACTGGTGCGGCGGATGTTGCCTGGGGCGAAGTGCGCCGCCTCCAGCAGGATGTTCGCCGTCTCATCCGAGACCTCGACGCGCGATCCGCCGAAGATGCCCGCGATCACCGTTGGCCCGGCGGGATCGGTAATTAGCAGCATCTCGTTGGTCAGGGTACGGGTCACATCATCAAGTGTCGTGAGCTGCTCGGCGGGTGTCGCGCGGCGCACGATGATCGTGTGGTCGGTGACCTTGTCGTAGTCGAAGGCGTGTAGTGGCTGGCCAAGCTCCAGCATGACGTAGTTGGTGATGTCCACGACGTTATTGATTGGTCGCATCCCCGCCGCCGTCAGCCGGTCGGCCATCCACTGCGGCGAGGGGCCAATCTTCACGTCACGGACGACGCGGGCGGTATAGCGTGGGCAGAGGTCGGGGTCGCGCACCTCCAGCGTCATTTGCTTTTCGGCGGCTTTCCCTTTCTCCTTCACGGCGGTCTCTGGCAGCCGCAGCCTCTCGCCAGTGAAGGCCGCTACCTCGCGCGCGACGCCTACCACACAGAAGAGGTCGCCGCGATGGGCCTTGATGTCGAGGTCGATCACCGCGTCGCCGAGCAGCTTGCCCAGCGGGATGCCGAGTGGCGTGTCTTTGGGCAGGATATAGATGCCGCCGTGGTCGTCGCTCATGCCAAGTTCGCGCGGCGAGCAGAGCATCCCCTGCGAGAGCACGCCCATCGCCATCTTCTCGGCGATGACGATATCGCCCACGCGCGCACCGATCCGCGCCAGCGGCACTTTGTCACGCAGCTTGATATTAGGCGCGCCGCAGACGACGCTGTATTCATGCCTCCCATCGGTGACACGAGTCGCGCTCAGATGGTCCGAGCCTTTGACTCGCTGTAGCCAGGTAATCTGGGCGGTGACGATTCCAGGCCATGGATACTCGACGCGATCCACCTCCAGCCCGGCCATCGTCAACCGTTCGGCCAGTTCTTCGGGGGAAAGTGTGATATCCACGTAGTCTTTGAGCCAGGTGTAGGGAACGCGCATATTATCTCCTGTCGCAATTATGTCTCTAATCGCATCGTGGCCTGCTGGCTTGCCGGAAGCCCAAAGGCCCCGGCAAATGTTGGCTTCACACCGCGCATTTGCCCATTCGCCGTAGCGTCAACGCTACTGCTTGCTTGCCGCGACAGCTACGAGGTCAGCCATCACGCCGTGGGCCGTCTGGCCTGGCCCGCCTTCGCCTTCGATGATTGTTAGATCGCCCATGGTATCGGTGCGCAGGGTCAGCCCGGCCTCCATGCCGGAGAGATGGGCCAGCAAGTCGCCCGGCGCCAGCGCCTCCAGGCGGACGCGCGCGGTGATCGTATCGCCTGCTCGCTCGGCCTCGGCTACCTGCTTGAGCGTCTGTCCGGGCAGCAGCGCCGCCTGCGCCTGACGCATTGCCTCCGCGCCCAGCCCCTCGCGCAGCACATCGGCGGGGCGCAGGTCGGCATCCAGTAGCACGTTTGCCAGCACCGTCACCTTGACGGCGGCGTCCCAGCCCTCCAGGTCGTTCGTGGGGTTGGCCTCGGCAATACCCAGCCGTTGCGCGCCGCGCACCGCCTCTTCCAGCGTCTCGCCCTGCGCCATCCGGCTCAAGACGTAGTTGCTGGTGCTGTTGAGCAGGCCACGGAAGCCCGCGATGGTGGTCGCTGGCAGTGAGGCGGCAGCCATGTTGAAGATCGGCGTGCCATCCATCACGGTCGACTCGAAGCGCAGCGCGACGCTACGCTCCTCCGCCAGCGCCCGCAGATCGCGGTAGGCGTGCGCGATTGGCCCCTTGTTGGCCGTCACGACCGATTTTCTAGCTGAGAGCGCCCGGCGCACATGTTCGAGCGCGGGCTGGCCGGTCTGGGCGTCTAGCGTCGTCAGCTCGACCAGCACGTCGCACGGCGCCAGTCCCACAAAGGCGATACTGCCGCCGGAAAAGGGCTCGGCGCCGACAGGTAAACCGTCCCCAGGCCAGCCAGAGGCCAGGACGTCCGCCGGGCTGATGCCCTTGGGCGCCAGCCAGCCGCCTGCGCTGCGGGTCATGATGCCAGTGACGCCCAGCGTCAGATTGTGCCGGTCGCGCAGGATGTCGGCCTTCTCGGCGAGCAAGGCAATCAGAGCGCGCCCGACGTTGCCATAGCCCAGGAGCGCGATGCGCAGATGCATGGTGAACACATCCCCTTTCGCTAGGTCAACTGGCGCAAGAAGCGCAGATCATTGCTCATGAACTGGCGAATATCGTCGATGTCCCAGCGCAGCATGGCGATGCGCTCGATGCCCAGCCCGAAGGCGAAGCCGCGATAGACAGCTGGATCGTAGTTGACGCCGCGCAGCACCCGCGGGTCTACCATTCCGGAGCCGCCCATCTCCAGCCATCCAGAGTATTTGCAGACGCGGCAGCCTTTGCCCTTGCAGCTCATGCAGTCCACGTCGAACTCGGCGCTCGGCTCGGTGAACGGGAAGTAGCTTGGGCGGAAGCGAATCTTGCGCTCGCCGCCGAACATCTCGCGGGCGAAGCGTTCCAGCACGCCGCGCAGGTCGGCCATCGTGCAGGTCTCGTCAATCAGTAGGCCTTCTACCTGGTGGAAGACGGCCTCATGGCTGGCGTCAATCGCCTCGTTGCGATAGACCTTGCCCATGACGTACGCGCGTACGGGCGGGCGCATGCTCTCCATAATGCGCACCTGATTCGGCGAGGTCTGCGTGCGCAGCAGGATTTGCCCCGGCGCGATCCAGTAGGTATCCTGCATGTCGCGCGCGGGGTGGTCCGGTGGCAGGTTGAGTGACTGGAAGTTGTAATAGTCGGTTTCGACCTCTGGCCCGTCGTATTGCTGGAAGCCCATCGCCTTCATCGTGCGGGCGATATCTCGCATCACCTGCGCGAGGGGATGCACATGCCCGACAGGCATCGCCGCGCCCGGCAGTGTCACGTCCACCCGCTCCCGTTCCAGCGCGGCGGCACGATCTCGCGCCTGCACCGCCTGGCGTCGCGCCTCCAGCTGCGCCTCCAGCTCTGTCTTGACGGCGTTGGCCGCCTGGCCGACGATTTTGCGTTGCTCGCCGGGTAGCTTGCCCAGCCCTTTCAGCACTGCGGTCAATTCGCCGCGCTCGCGCCCAAGATAGCGTGTGCGCCAGTCTTCCAGCGCCTCGGTGGTGTCCAGATGCTCCAACTCGGCGAGCGCCCGCTCGCGCATCGCCTCAAGCTGGCGTTCCTCATCGGTCGCCATAGTTCGCCTCCCGAACAACAAAAACGGCAGCCTCGTCTCGGGACGAAGTTGCCGTATACTCCGTGGTACCACCCACATTGAGCGTCGCGGATAGCCGCACGCTCCTCTCTGCTAGCCGCGATAACGGTGGGCTACCGGGCGGCCTACGCATCACGTCGCTAATGCGTCGTACTTCAGCCGTCTGCTCGGGAGTGAACTTCGGTCGGATTCGCGCGCGCCGTGGGCTTTCAGTCGCTGGCCCCGGCTCCCTATTCGTCGTCCCCGCCTACTCTCTCCGTCGTCGCCTGTCTATTTGGTTGTGTTGAGCGCCGTAGCCTGAAAGCCACGGCTAATCCTGTTGCGTATCCATTCGCCGTAGCGTTCACGCTACGGTCTACTCGCCCGCATATGACGCTACTCTACGTCCTGCTCACCCGCGTCGTCTGATGCTTGCGCCTTCTCAGACTCGCGCACCCGACGCTGGCGTGCTGCTTCAAAGAGTATCACACTCGCGGCCACCGCTGCATTGAGTGACTCCACCTTGTTCCACATCGGGATGCTGACGTGGAGCTTCGAGAGCCGTGACGCCTCAGGTGATGCGCCATGCGCCTCATTACAGATCACCAGCGCGGTGCGCATCGTCAGGTCGAAGCTATCGTAGGCGCGCGTGCCCTCCGCCTCCGCTAGCAGAATCTGCCGCACAGACGGCGCGCCGTGAATCCACGTGCCAATCCCCTCCCAGTCGAGACTGGTGCGTACCGGCAGGTAGAAGTGCGCACCCGCGCCCGCCCGCACGACCTTTGGCGCCAGCGGATCAGAGCAGCCTGGCGTGAGCAGCACCTCATCCACATCGGCGGCCAGCGCCGAGCGGAGAATTGTGCCCATGTTGCCGGGGTCGGAGATGGCGTCGAGCACCACCAGCAGCGGGCGGGCGCGTCCCCGACGGCGCGTGCGCACCTTGTCAGCGGCCATATCCGCCAGGGCGACTGAGGCCACCACCCCCTGCGGCGTGCGGGTATCGCTGGCGCGCTCGATGGCCGCGCCTGTTGCTTCGAGCGTCTCGACACCATGCGCCCGCGCCTCTTCGATGCGTCCGAGTGTGCGCCGCCCCTGTGCCGTGCGCCCCAGGGCTTCGGGATCGTAGAGGATGAGCCGCGGCAGGATGTGGGCATCGAGCGCGGCGTCCAGCAGGTGTGGCCCTTCGATGAGAAAGGCTCCGGCTGTCTCGCGCCCTTTGAGCGTATGCAGTGCGTGTAACTCCTGCACGTGTCGGTTGGATGGGCTGCTAATCATTGCCTCTGTCTCGCGTTTGAAGAATAACTCTACGTAACCGTTCAACACGAAAAGGCGCCTCACGGACTTTTATCGTCGCGCGGCGCCTGGTATCGTGAAGAATCGGGTCTAGGCCGTGGCCTTCTGGGCCAGTCCGGTGCGCGCCGCCTCGACGATCGCGCCAAACCCCTTGAGGTCGCTGACGGCCATGTCGGCCATAATCTTGCGGTCAACGGCGACGTTGGCGAGCTTCAGGCCGTGAATCAGGTCACGATAGCTCATGCCATACAGCTTCGCGCCCGCGTTGATGCGCGTAATCCAGAGCGCACGCATGTCGCGCTTGCGATTGCGCCGGTCGCGGTAGGCGTATTGCAGCGAGTGGAACATCGACTCGCGCGCCGTTTTGATCAGGCGATGCCGCGCGCCCCAGTGGCCCTCGGTACGCTGCAGAACCTTCTTATGCTTCTTGCGGGACGTCACGCCCCGCTTCACTCGTGGCATTGTTTCTCTCCACCTCGGCGCCCGGCGAACAACCGGACCGCACACCGCCTGCCAGATGTAGCGTTATTAGCTATAGGGCAGCAATCGTGTCATCTTGCGCGTATCGCCCTTCGAGAGCACCGTTGGCTGGCTCAGCGAGCGATTGCGCGTCGGATCCTTCTTGCGGCGGTATTTGGTGCGTGCGCTTTTAAGGTGCATGAACTTGCCGCCCCCGGTCATGCGGACGCGCTTGGCGGTGGCCTTATGCGTCTTCAGCTTGTATTTCTTCATGTGTTTTCACTCCGGCCCTGTATGCAGGGTAACTCCTGGCGACTGGGCCGGTACACTCCACACATCTCCGCCCGAACGCCGCGCACCGAACTAGTATAACATAGCGTGTTTCCCGCGCGCAAGGCGTTTCCCACAATTCGCGCCGAATGGACGCTATCGGCGGCGGAGCGCCAGCAGCGCCAGCATGGTCGCCAACTGCGCCAGGCTGACCGGCCAGACGACAATCCCAAAGATGGCGTCTCGCGCTGGGCCAGCGATGGGAGCAAACGCCGCCATCAGCATCGCCATCTGTGTCATCCCCGTCATGCGACTCCACCAGGGGCCGCCTCCGACCGGCAATTTCCCCGCTTGGAGGGCGAGCAGCGGATGGATGTAGCGCACCACTGGCGGCAGCAGGCAGATCCAGGGAAGACCACCCAGCAGGATAGCCGCCACTGCGCTCCAGAGGGTCAGCCAGGAGTCGGATTCGATGTCGAGCGAACTGCCGAAGCGGGTCGGCCCCTCGCGCCGACCGAGCGGGCCGTCCAGCCAGTCACTTACCGTCGCGGTCAAGAACACCAGCGCCCAAATGAGCATGGCAGCCGCCTGCATGCGGTCGCGCGCGCCAGAGAGCACGAAGGCCGCCAGCGCGCAGCCTGTCACGAGACGGCTCAGGGTCAGCACGGTGGCCCACCGATTCGGCTCCGGGCCAATCCGCCGCTGTAATGCCGCCAGCGCCAGGGAGGCCAGCAGGCAGGCGATCGCCAGATACCCCGCGAAGCGCAGCCCCATCTGTGCGCCAAGGCTGTGTATCGTCAGGATGCCAAGCGGCGCGCCGATAACCACGGCCAGCAGCCAGGTGGCCTGTATGGCAGTTAAGCGGATGCCGGGTCGCTGCTTCATAGACGTGCTCCTCCCTACCCAGGTGTCCACGTACGAGCGTTTATTCTAGCAGGCGCGCGCGATGAGGGGTAGCCATCTCTGACAGTCGCGGCGTGCTATACTGTCGGTATGTGCCCGCGCGCATGTCGTATCTCAACAGCCGCGGGCGCTTTGGCGTGCAGTGGGAGACGAGCAGACAGGGCCACAACGGAGGGGCAAAGACGATGACGACGACGACATCAGCCAGAGATACAGACACCACAGGCGCGGAGCAGCCACGAACGTATCAGAACTACATTGGCGGTGAGTGGCGGGCGACCGCTTCGGGCATGCTGTTCGACAACACCAATCCCGCCCACACCAGCGAGATCGTCGGGCGGTTTCAGCGCTCGTCCACGGCGGATATCGCCGATGCCATCGCCGCCGCCGAAGAGGCGCTGCCCGCCTGGCGCAAGATGCCCGCGCCCCAGCGTGGCGAGATCATCCTGCGGGCGGCGTTGCTGCTGGAGCAGCGGCGTGACGAGCTGGCGCGCCAGATGACGCGCGAGATGGGCAAGCCGTTCAACGAGACGCAGGGCGACGTGCAGACGGCGATTGATGTCGGCAAGTTCATCGCGGGCGAAGGACGCCGCGCCGAGGGGTACGTTGTGCCGTCGGCCATCCCCGACAAGATGAACATGACCATCCGCCAGCCGCTGGGCGTCGTCGGCATTATCACGCCGTGGAACTTCCCGATGGCGATCCCCGCCTGGAAGACCTTCCCCGCGCTGCTGGCGGGCAACACGGTCGTCCTCAAACCTGCCAGCGATACGCCACTCTCCGCCGCCAATCTGGTCGAGATCCTGATCGAGGCGGGGCTGCCAGCGGGCGTGCTCAACTATGTGACGGGGCCGGGCGGCTCGCTGGGCGACACGCTCGTTACCGATCCGCGTGTGGCGATGATCTCGCTCACCGGCTCGACCGAGGTGGGCAAACACGTCGCCGAGCTGTGCGGTCGCGATCTGCGCCGGGTGAGCCTGGAGCTAGGCGGCAAGAACGCGGTCATCGTGATGGACGACGCCAAACTGGATGAGGCGGTCGCCGCTGTGGCGTGGGCGGGCTTCGGCACGACAGGCCAGCGCTGCACCGCGACCAGCCGCGTCATCGTGCATCAGGCGGTGGCGGAGGAATTCGCGGCAAAGCTGGTGGCCGCCGCCGAGAAGTTGACGGTGGGCGATGGGCTGCTGCCGGAGACGACGATGGGGCCGCTGGTCAATCGCGGACGGGTCGGCGCGGTGCATGAATACACGGAGATTGGCAAGGCTGAGGGCGCGACGCTGCTCACGGGCGGGCAGCCACTGAGCGAGGGCGCGTTGGCCGAGGGCGCCTTCTATGCGCCAACGGTCTTCACCAACGCGACCAACGATATGCGCATCTCGCAGGAGGAGGTCTTCGGGCCGTTCGTCTCGATTGTGCCGGTCGCGAACTACGATGAGGCGATTGTAGCCGCCAACTCGACGATGTATGGCCTCTCCTGCGCCATCTTCTCGGAGAACTCGCGGACGGTCTTCCGCGCGATGCGTGATATCAACGCCGGACTGGTCTATATCAACGCGGGGACGACTGGCGCGGAGCCACACATGCCCTTCGGCGGGACGAAGCAGAGCGGCAACGGACACCGCGAGCTGGGCTGGAAGGCGGTCGAGGAGTTCAGCGAGACCAAGACGGTGTTTGTCTCGTATCCGTAGACCTCACCCCCTACCCCCCTCTCCCACAGGAGAGGGGGGACCAGAGATGATTCCGCAACATTCGCCGTATCGTTGACGCTGTGGCAAGTGTTAGATGAGGGCGAACGTGCGCCGGAGCCTGAAGGCCACGGCGAATTTCCCCACTTGGCTGTTGCCCTCGCCCATTCGCCGTAGCGTTATGTACTTTCACTTTTTCTTCCGAACACCCTACGTCGTGCTAGGCGAGGTAGACCGTAGCATACATGCATAAATGCTACGACAAATTTCCCGCATCCCAGGCCCATTCGCCGTAGCGTTCACGCTACGGCCTGCTCACCCCACCACAAAGCTCGGGTCCGTCGCAAATCCTATAACTACATTACGCTACGGGCTGCCTCGCCCGCCACAACACGCTGCAGCCAGCTTCCCCATGCGCTGCTATTTCTTCTGGAAGCGGGCTGTCTGCGCGCCGACACGCATGCCGCGCCGGAACCAGCGGTAGCGCGCCTGTACGTCGGCGAGGTTGCTGAAAGCGTCGGTGGCGGTGTCGCGTGGGTTGGCGGCCACCTCTTTCGCGCTCGCCCGCATCGTCTGCGCGAAGGTTGCCGCGGATTTGCGCGCGTCGCTCACGGAGGTGCGGACACTGGCGCGCGCGGCTTTGGCGGCTTTGGCGGCCCGGCGGCGTCCGCGGCGGATCGACCGGGAGACGGTCCAGGCGGCGAGGCCGACGATCAGCGCGGCCAGCGCGACCCCTGGCAGCCAGGAGAGGCGTCCGCCCTCGGTGGGTGGCGCGGATACTGAGGATGTGACGGTGGGTGAAGTGGGTGAAGTGGGTGAGGTGGCGCGCGTGCGCTGGCGTTCGCGCGTGCGCTGGCTCATCTCGGGTGGCGCCGGGTGTGTGGCCGAGCGCGTATAGGCGTGCTGCGATTCGTCGAGCACCTCGGCGATCTGATTTTCATCGTGTATCGTCTCTGACATGACGCCAGGTTGCGCGGGGTTAGTAGGTGAGACCGAACCCTCCATAGTGGTTGCCTCCTGTTCTGCCTGGGCTGGACTATCCGCCCTGGCGTGATTCGTCGCACTTTCCAGGCCAGATAACGCGCCCACGAGGGCAACTTGCACGCTCTCATCGGCCTCCGTCCCGCTCACGGTTTCGGGGGCGACGCCGGGAGTATGGGCCGGGGTAATAATAGGCACGATGCGCGCCGGGAATGCGTCATCCGTCGCCATACGCCTCTCCCCTCATCTCCGCGCACTCATCGCTCTGCGTCTTGATAGCCCTCATTCCAGAACGTTTGAGCAGGGGCGCTGGCGACACGCTGATGCGTTGCGGATGTTATGCATGGCGTATGCATGGCGGGGGCGCTACTCCATCGACTCACCCGTGCGGACGCCGTGGCCGGGCTGGGCGGGATCGAGCGCGAGTGTCATGCCGGACTGCGCGTAGCCGCCGGTGAAGGGGTCGTTGGCGAGCAGCATCGCGGTATCGAGATCGACATAGCGGAAGCCGCCGAGGCCCGCGATGAAGTGGGCAGACGTCGCGATGCCCAGCCGCGACTCGATCATCGCGCCGATCATCAGATCGATGTTGGCGGCGCGACAGACCGCCGCGATGGCGAGCGCCTCGACGATGCCCGCCTTCATCAGCTTGATATTGACGACGTTGGCCGCGCCCATCCGCGCGATACGCAGCGCGTCGGCGGCCGTCTGCACGCTCTCGTCGGCGGCGACCGGAATGCCCGCGCGCTCAGTGACGAAGCGCAACCCTTCGAGGTCGTGGCGGTGGACGGGCTGCTCGAAGAGAATCGGCTCGACATCTTCTTCTTTCAGCGCGCGTAATAGCTCTAGCGCCTCGGTGGGGGTATAGCCCTGGTTGCCATCGAGAATCAGGTCGCAGTCGGGTGCGGCCTCGACCAGGGCCAGCACGCGGTCGGCGTCGTCATCCACATTCGCGCCGACCTTGAGCTTGAGCGTCGCCGCCCCCTGGCGCGCGTGCAGCCGGGCCAACTCAGCTACACGGGCGGGCGCGACGATGGGGATGCTGACGTCGGTCTCGACCTGCGACTGGACGCCGCCGAAAAACTGGAAGAGCGGGATGCCCCACGAGCGGGTCAGCGCGTCCAACACGGCGGCCTCCACGCCCGCGCGCGCCGTTGTCTGGTGCTCGAAGCTGGCCAGTAGCTGCTCCGACAGCGGACGCCACGAGGCGGCTTCGTGGCCCTCCACCAGGGGGGCCATGCCACGGAGCGCTGCCAGCGCGGTCTCCTGCGTCTCGCCGCCGCTTGGGGGGAAGGGCGCGGATTCTCCCAGGCCCACCGTGCCATCGGCCAGGGTGATGCGCACCAGCACATTGCGGGCGGTCTCGACACGGCCCGTCGCGATGACAAACGGCTCGTGGAGGGCGATATTCAGCGGTTCGGCGTCCAGGCGGACGATGGTGGTTGGGGTGCGCGCGGGGCGGGCCATACGTTAACCTCGTGTGAGAAAGGCTATCCCTGACAGGATGGCGGTACGATGGGCATCTACCATACAGTATAGTGTGCCACAACTTTGCCGCTTTCGGCATCCCCAGTCTGCCCTCTCCCCTCAAAGGGAGGGGGAATCAGAGCCGGAGCCAAACGTGCCCAAGGCGAATGCGCGCGGGGTGATTCTGGCATCCCCGCTAGCGCGTCCCGTCCCATTCGGCGTAGAACTCGTCGAGGAACGCCTCCATCACCCGCTGGCGCTGCTCGGCCAGTTGCCGGGCGTAGTTGGTGTTCATGCGGCCTTTGAGCAGCAGCAGCTTCTCGTAGAAGTGGTTGATGGTGGGCGTGAGATGGCTGCGATACTCCTCGGCGGTCATTGACTCGCGCGGGGCGACCTCTGGATCGTAGAGCACGCGCCCATGCGCGCCACCATAGGCGAAGGCGCGAGCGATGCCGATGGCCCCGATGGCGTCGAGGCGGTCGGCGTCCTGCACGACACGGCCCTCCAGTGTCCGTGGCGTGGGCTTCGAGCCCCCCGCGAACGAGATGGCGCCGATGATCTCCAGTACGTGTTCGCGCTCGTCGGTGGGGACATCGTGCGCGGTGAGCCAGTCGCGGACGCGGGCGAGCCCGCTTTCCCAGTCGCCCGCGATCTTGGGGTCGGCGATGTCATGGAGCAGGGCGGCCAACTCGCAGATGAAAGGGTCGGCCTGCTCGGCCTCGGCGATGGTCCGCGCCAGCGCCCGCACCCGCGCGATATGCCACCAGTCGTGGCCGCTGCTCTCGCCAGTCAGCACGGCCCGCGCGAACGCCTCTGCCTCGGCGACGATTTCCTCCCGGTCCGTCATGCATTGCTCGCTTTCTGGCTGTGTGATGGTGTGTGGTGGTGGTTTTATTGTAACGCGCGACCCTCTCCCCCTAGCCCCCTCACCTAAAAAGGGAGGGGGACCAGAACCAGAACCAGGCGCAAGCTGATTTGCGCTCGCTGGGCGGCCAGTTGTGCCCATGGCGGCCAGTTGTGGCCATCAACTGAGATTGGGCATAACTGGTGTAAGGGGCAATACTCGGAATTATCCCTACACGTCCGGCCGTGGCCTGGCGCTGAGCTGGCTCACTTGCGACTTTTAGTGGTTGGCGCGTCTGCCTCTGGTTCCCCTCTCTTTTAGAGGAGGGCCGGGGGAGAGTGCCACCCCTGGTCATCTGGCACGCCCGCATGCTAGAATGGGCGTAACACGGCGCGTCTGGTTGCCGTGCGCGGCACGCCCAGGTCTCCCAACACAGCCTGCACTGAGCAAAGGAGCGACCCAGATGGCCGAAACGACCCAACTGCGCGTCTTTGTCAGCCATGCGACCGAGGATAGCGCCTTCTGCCATACCATCGTGGCGGCGCTGCGCGGGGCGGGCGCGGATGTCTGGTACGACGAGCACAACCTGGGCAGCGGGCGGCTGGCGGACGAGATCCTGCGCGAGCTGGGCAGCCGCCCGATCTTCGTGGTGATCCTCTCGCAGCACGCCTTCGCCTCGCGCTGGGTCAAGCGCGAGACCGACTGGGCCGAGGAACTGAAGGAGCGCGACCCCTCGCGCGCGCTGCTGCCGGTGACGGCGGGGACAATCGCGCGCGACGACTTCGGCACGGACAACGGCTGGCTGGCGTATTACAGCTATAAGCGCGTCGAAGCGCCCAATTTCGCAGCCTTCCCGCCAGATGAGGGGGCGCGCCGTCTGCTGCATGCGCTCGGGCTGACCCCGGCAGGCGAGGCTCCCGCGCCCATTGCCCCGCAGCCGAGTGAGAGCGCCGACGATCTGCTGACCCGCGCCCGGGCGCTGATCGCGCAGAAGAAATACGCCGAGGCGCTGCCACTCTTGGAGCGCGCCACCCAACTCGCCCCCGGCTCGTTCGACGCCTGGGCCAACCTGGGACTTGCGCGCAACGAAATGGGCGGCATGGCGATGACCTGCAAGCCTATGACCGCGCCCTTGCTCTCGACGACAAGCAGGCATGGGTCTGGAACAACAAGGGCAACGCGCTGCGCAATCTCAGGCGCACGAAGAGGCGTTGGTCGCCTACGACCGGGCGCTGGCCCTCGACCCGAATCTCACGCAGGCCTGGAACAACAAGGGCGCCGTACTCAACCGCCTGAAACGGTACGAGGAGGCGCTGACCGCCTACGACCTGGCGCTCACGACCAGCGACGCATGGTACAACAAGGGCCTCGCGCTCCGACTCCTGGGCGCGCCGAGGAGGCGCTGGCCGCCTACGACCGGGCGCTGGCGCTCGACCCGAACGACGCCGACACCTGGAACAACAAGGGTATCGCGCTGAAAGCTTTGAAGCGCTACGAGGAGGCGGTGGTCGCCTACGACCGGGCGCTGGCGCTTGACCCGAACTATGTGGGCGCCTGGTACAACAAGGCAATGCGCTTTACGGCCTAAACGGTACGAGGAGGCGCTGGCCGCTTATGACCGGGCGCTGGCGCTCGACCCGAACTTGCCGACGCCTGGGACAACAAGGGCATCGCGCTCCGCAATTTGGGCGGTACGAGGAGGCGCTGGCTGCCTATGATCGTGGGCTGGCGCTCAATTCCAGCAACGCGATTGACTGGAATAATAAGGCGATCGATGTCTGCGCGCGCTGGGGCGGACGGCTGAGGCGGAGGCGGCGGAGCAGCGAGCGAAGGCGCTCGGTGGGTAGGCGACGGTTCTCTCCCCTAGCGCGCTTCTAGCCTTCGGCTCGCGCGGCTGCCCCCAAAAAGGGAGAGAGGCCAGAACCAGAGCCAGCATGAGGCCCTGGTGGTGTCGGCGCTTGCCTTTGCCCCTACCTTTCCCTCCCCGCGCCGGGGAGGGGCCGGGGGAGAGGTCCGGGGCTAACATCCGCTTACTCCTCGGGCGAATAGCTCGTGTGGTTGCGCTGCTTCTCGGCGTGACGCTCCAGCCCCAGCTGGATGAGCCGGTCGAGCAGTTGTGGATAGGGAACGCCGCTCGCCTCCCACAGCTTGGGATACATGCTGATCTGCGTGAAGCCAGGCATCGTATTGACCTCGTTCAGATAGACCTGGCCGGAGTCCTTATCGAGGAAGAAGTCCACCCGCGCCAGGCCGGAGAGGTCGAGGGCGAGGAAGGCGTCCACCGCCATCTTGCGCAGCGTCGCCATCGTCACTTCCGGAATCTCGGCGGGGATGTAGAGCCGCGAGGCATTGTCCACATATTTGGCGCGGTAGTCATAGAACTCGTTGCTGGGGACGATCTCGCCGACGACGCTGGCGATTGGCTCGTCGTTGCCCAGCACGCCGCACTCCAGCTCGCGGCAGTTGATGGCGGGCTCGACGATGGCCTTCCGGTCGTATTTCAGCGCCTCCGCCACCACGCCCGGCAGTTCCTCCGCGTTGTGCGCCTTGCCCACGCCGACGCTCGACCCCATATTGGCGGGCTTGACGAAGACCGCGCCGGGGAATCGTCCGGCGATGCGCGCGCAGACGGCCGCTGGGTCGCGCTCGAACTCGACGCGGCGGATGGTGAGCCAGTCCACAATGGGCAGCCCGGCGGAGCGGAAGACCATCTTCGACGTGTCTTTATCCATGCCCAGCGCCGCGCCCAGCACGCCGCAGCCCGCGTAGGCGACATCCGCCATTTCCAGCAGCCCTTGCAGCGTGCCATCCTCGCCATAGGTGCCGTGCAGCACGGGGATGACGATATCGAGCGGGCGCTGCGGATGCTGCCCACCGCCCTCAGGGTCGTCATCGGGACTCTCGACGGGCACGAGGCCACGGTTGGTCGGGTCGCCGGTCATGGTGACGGCGGTCGCCTGCCCATCCCGCACTGCGTCCTCCATCGTCGCGCCCTGCAGCAGCGCCTGCGGAGCAACCCCGGCCAGCCAGTGCCCCTCGGCGGTAATGCCAATCGGCACGACCTCATATTTCTCGGCGTCCAGCGCCTGCAGCACCGAGGCGGCTGAGGCAATCGAGACCTCGTGCTCGCCGGAGCGTCCGCCAAAGATGACTCCAACCCGCAGCTTCTCGCCCATGATGTGTACTCTCTCTGTTCTCAAGATGTGGGATAGTCACGATAGTCGGCATTCGGCGCGAGGCGCTGGCGACTAAAGTCGCGCCTAGAGGTTGCTGCGCAACCGCAAAGCCCGCCTGCGCGGGCTGCCGCTGGCTCCCCTCCTTGCGCCTAGAGGTTGCTGCGCAACCGCAAAGCCCGCCTGCGCGGGCTGCCGCTGGCTCCCTTCCCTTATAGCGGCGCCGTCAGGTTCGGAGAACCAAGCCCGCCTGCGGCCCCTCCCCTGAGAGGGGAGGGGGTAGGGGGAGAGGTCCGTCATCCCACCACCACCTTCTCACACAGCCGCGCCTCCGCCGCCAGCAGTTCAGCCGCCGAGGGTTCCGCAGGTTCGAGTGTCAGGTTGAGCGCGTCGGCGAATCCACGCGCCATCGCCTCCGCCGCCTCATCGAAGCTGACCGTGCGCCCCAGCGCCGCGCTGATCGTCGTCGCGCGCGCGCGCAGATGTTCCGCCAGCGCCGCCCGTTCACCCTCATCCTCATAGGCGAGATAGGGGACCAGCCGCGCGATGTCCCCCGTGAGCGGCAACGAGCCATGCTGGAGGACGCGCCCCGCGGGCCGCACCTGCGCGCTGCCAATCAGCTTCTGCCCACCCATGACGATCTCGTAGGCCGAGGGCATCTCAAAGCAGGCGGCGCTGGCGTTATGCACGCCGCCTGGCACGACGGGATTCATCTTCGGCGTCGCGCCGAGCAGCCGCAGTCCCGCCATCAATCCCTGGCTCAGCTTACGATAGGCGTCCAGAATCGCGCCATCGGCGCGCGGGTCGTCGGGTCGGGTGACGATGCTATAGGTCAGCTCGTCGGTATGCAGGATGGCGAAACCACCCGTCGCCCGGCGCACCACGTCGATGCCGTCGGCCCGGCAGCGCGCCAGGTCGATTCCGTCGAGGGGCTGACGCTTGCCCAGCGAGAGGCATGGCGGCTCCCAGGCGTAGAAGCGCAGGGTCGGCGGCGCGGAGCCCTCCGCCACCGCGTCCATGATCGCCTCGTCGAGCGCCATATTCCACGCGCCCGTCCGTGGCCCGCGCTCGATCATGAGCCGCCACACCGCCTGATGATAGTTGCCCGTTGCTCCGCTGCTCTCTAGCATGCACGCCTCAGTTTCTCGCCACCTACCTGGCGTCTGCTTACCGCGCCTCTTCCATGCTCTGATAGTATCGCATAGGACGCCAGCACGCGCGAGAGGCGCCGCCTGCGTATCCCATCGCTACAACTCTGGCGCTCCCCGTCGCGTAGTTCATGGCGAGCATAAAAGGTGATGACTTTGCCGCCTGGCTGCCCATGATTCCCGGTTTCAATCGTACACTATACTGTGCTGGCAATCTGTGCTTTTGCGCGGTCGGCAGGGGGCAACACGCATGGGTCAGGACGCGCCGGTTCCGAATCACAGCAGAGTAAGAGTACAGGTAGAGGCCCGGTCCGCTGCTCCGGCAGACCCGTCGCGTCCGCTCCAGCCAACCCGTCGCCGTCCGCGCCGTCGTGGGCCGCGCTGGCTTATCTTGCTGCTCGGCTGCCTGCTCGGCATCCTGCTGCTGGCGCTCTTAGCCTGCGCGCTCGTCGGTGGCCTGGTGGTGGGCATCGCGCTCAAACTGGCCAACGAGGTCACCGCCACCACGACGACCACCCAGTCGTTCGTCGTCAACGACCTGCCGTCGCTCGATATCCACAACGCCTCGGGTCGCCTGCAGGTGCAGCCAGGGCCAGCGGGCGTCGTCAGCATGCAGATTACCAAAACCGCCCGCGATACATCACAGAGCGCCGCCCGCGCCGATCTCGACGGCATCGTAGTGACTAGCACCCAGCTGGGTGATAAGATAGCGATCGCCACCGAGTTCCCGGATGGCAGCGTCTTCGCCAGCTCCAGCAACGTCAACCTGCTGCTGACCGTGCCGCCCAACACCACCATCGCCGCCGATGTCACCACTGGAGACATCCAGATCAGCGGTGTTGGCGGGCTGCTGGAGGTTACTGGGGGAGTCGGCTCCATCACGTTGCAGGATGTGGCGCTCGCCGATGGCTCGCGCATTCATATGACGACCGGGTCCGTAACGATGCAGGGCGCGGTGCGGGCGAACGCTGCCATCGATATCTCGGTTAGCACGGGCAGCGTGAACATACAGTTGCCCGCGGATACCGCCACTCAGCTCGACGCCCACACCAATCTCGGCGCCATCCACGTCAGCGGCTGGCCGATGCAGACTACGCGCATCAACAGCCTGGGCGCGGACGCGGAAGGACCGTTGGGCGCGCAGGCAGCGGGCGCCATTCACATTCGCGTCGATGCCGGCGACATCACCGTCAGCCAGATGTAGAGGGCGGCCCGGTATCCAACTCACGGTGCGCCGGTTCTGGCTCCCCTCTCCCACAGGAGAGGGGGCTGGAGGGGTGAGGTCTGGGTGAGGTCGATCCCTACGGTTGGCCCGTCATCAGCGCGCGGACGGCGGCGCCAACCACCGCGACCACCGCGATGACCATGATGATGATGTCACGCCGCACCTGATGCTGGTCGCTATAGACATACGCCACCGGAATCGCCAACAGGACGATGCCGCCGTAGACATAGTGCAGCCCCTCGCCGGGCCGGGCCCCTTGAAGCCAGACTAGCCCGCCCAGGATCGCCTGAAGCAGCCCAAACGCCGCCGTGATGGAGAGCAGGATGCGGAAGACGCGCAGCGGCATCCAGACGTCCCCCGGCTCCGAAGTGCGGCCGCGCGCCAACACCAGCACGACGATCCCCCAGATCAGCGTAATCCCGCCAGCGGCCAGAATCACTGGCGCCGTGTCCTCATGAATCTTGATGAGCGTTGTGAGCACAGAAGCCTCCGCGGAAGAGCAGTCGTTACGTCGAACAAAACCGATGAGTTCTGCGTTGGACTATACCGTTCCTCGCGGTCTTCGGGCAACTGGTATGCGTCTCAGCTACGTCTCACACGCTTGAAGATAGGCGCCTGGAGGCGACAATAATGCCCTTCTCCACATGGGACGAAGGGCGATGGGTTTGTCGGTGAGACGAGATGCGCCATGGACTAATGCGCGGCGGGCGCGGGATGTCCCTCGCGCATTCGCTCGCCAGCGGCGATCAGGGCATCGGCGACCGCCAGCAGCATGCGCTCTGGCAGGGCTGGCTGGGACTCGCGGCCCTCCTGCATCATGCGGGCAAGCTCGGCCTTGCGATCCAGGTCGCGCTGCTGTTCGTGGGACGACTCGATCAACAGATTGGGGTCAAACATGGGTAACTCCTCCGATATGGGCCGATCAGTCAACTCACTGACCGGGTAAACTGCCAACACATAACTGGGATACGAAGTATATACCATGACAAATTAATAAAGTCAATAGTAAAATTGATTTTATTTCAACTTCACTTAACAATCATCCATCAGCCTCCGGCGCCGCGCTGGGGTAGAATGCGTGTAGCGGAAACAGTGGCGATTTCAGGGGGTGTCCTCATGGGTAGGCTCTCAAGGGCCATCGTGATCGTTCTCGATGGCGTCGGCGTTGGGCAGGCTCCCGATGCGGCGACCTATGGCGATGAGGGCGCGAACTGCCTGGTCAACTGCGCGCGGGCGGTGGGCGGGCTGGCGCTGCCAACGCTGGGTAGCCTTGGCCTTGGCAACCTGACGGAGATCGCTGGCACGCCGCCACAGTCGCCACTGGGCGCGTGCGGCCGCCTGATCGAGCGCTCGACGGGCAAGGATAGCACCACTGGCCACTGGGAGCTGATGGGCGTCATCCTTGACCAACCGCTGCCAACGTACCCCAACGGCTTCCCCTCGGCGCTGGTCGCGCGGTTCGAGGCCGCGATTGGCCGCCGCGTGCTCGGCAACAAGGCCGCCTCAGGCACAGAGATCATCGAAGAATTGGGCGCGGAGCACCTGCGCACTGGCTGGCCGATCCTCTACACATCCGCCGATAGCGTCTTCCAGCTTGCCGCGCACGAAGAGGTCATCACCACGCCTGACCTCTACCGCATGTGCGAGATCGCGCGTGGCCTGCTGACCGGCGAGGATGCGGTGGGACGTGTCATCGCCCGCCCCTTCACCGGAGTCCCCGGCTCCTTCGTGCGGACGCCACACCGCCGAGACTTCTCGCTGCCACCGCCTGCCCCGACCCTGCTCGATGCGCTCAAAGGCAGCGGGCGCGAGGTCGTCGGCATCGGCAAGATTGAGGATCTCTTCGCCGGGCACGGCCTCACCGCCAGCAATCACACGGCCACCAACGCCGAGGCGCAGGCGGCGATGCTGGAGCAGCTTGCGCGGCCATTTGCCGGGCTGCTCTTCGTCAATCTGGTCGAGTGTGACCAGAACTTTGGCCACCGCCGCAATCCATCGGGCTACGCCGAGGCGCTGCGGATGTTTGATGCCTGGCTGCCCTCTGCGCTGGCGCGGCTGGGAGACGGCGACGCGCTCTTCATCACCGGCGACCACGGCACCGATCCCACCTGGCGTGGTACTGACCACACGCGTGAGAGCGTGCCGCTCCTGGCCGTGGGCAGGCCCATCCGTGCGGGCGTTAATCTTGGCGCGCGCGGGAGCTTCGCCGATCTGGGCGCGACGCTCGCCGAGGCGTTCGGTCTGCCGCCGTTGGCGAATGGCCGCAGCTTCGCGGGCGCGCTTGGGTTGGCGGACACGTAATCACCACTCGCCGCTAGCTCCCCCTCCCACTTCAGTGGAGGTGGTTAGGAGAGAGGTTAGCTATCGCCATGGACGCGGCTGAAGACTACCATGTCGTGCCAGCGCCCACCGCGCCAGGCTGCAGAGCGCGCCACGCCCTCGCGGGTAAATCCCGCCCGTTCGAGCGCCCGCTGCTCCGCGGTATTCTCGAGATCGGTGCTCGCCTCGACCCGGCCCACCGGGAAGGTGGCCAGCAGGTAGTCGGCGAAGAGTCGCTGCGCCTCGCTGCCGAAGCCCTGCCCCCGCTGTTCTGGCTCGATCTCGATGCCGATATTGTAAGCGGGCGAATAGACGCCATACGAGACAGGGTGGCTGCTCAACGTCCCTACGGGCACGCCATCTTTGCGGACAATCAGCAGCGCGCCGCCCTCCACCGTCAGCGCGCGGTTATCACGGTAGCGGCGTCGAATGTCGTCGAGCGAGACCGGCCTGAGGATGTCGTAGTCGCCGACCACGGCAGGATCATTGGCCCAGCGGTGTAGCAGTGGATAATCTGCCTCCTCAATCGCGCGCAGGTCAACGCGCTCTCCGCGCAGCAAAGAACTCTTCGACTCAGACACAGTCAGGCTCCTTCGGAAGACAATATGGTGGGGTTATTGATGTGGTAAATGGTTGTGGTAGGCACCTTTGCGGAGTATCCCACGCCAGGCAGGGCATGGCAAGCGCCGCTCATCCAGCCAGACGCTCCCAGAGCGAAGGCTGTACCCATCCGTGGACGACACGCGGCTGGTAAGTGATCTCCGCCGCGCCATCGACCGGGCTAAGTCCGCTGAGCGCCAGCCCAAGCAGCCGAATAGCCCGTACGCCATCGAGGAGCGGCGCGATCTCTTCCCGCAGCAGCGCTTCCACGGCATCTGCCAGCGGGTTGGCCTGCGCGGTCGGTGTTGCCAGTGGCTGCTGGCGCGTGACAATCTGAAAGTTGGACCACTTGACCTTGAGCGTGATGGTCCTGCCAACCATGCCCTTGCTCTCAGCGCGCCGGGCCACCGACAGCGCCAGTTTGCGGACATGTTCCACAGCGCGCTCGACATCGGCGATATCGCGCTCGTAGGTGTTTTCATGCGAGATGCTCTTGGGTGGCTCGTGTTCGGTTTCGACGGGGCGATCATCCTCACCATGCGCCAGCCGCCAGAGCCAAGTCCCGTGCTTGCCGAAGAGCGATTCCATCTCGCGCAGCTCGCGCGCGGCCAGATCGCCGACCGTCCGCAAGCCCAGGCGCTCCAGCCGCTCGCGGGTATGGGGGCCGACGCCGTTCAGCCGACTCACTGGCAACGGGCGCAGAAACGCATCTTCAGCGCCGGGCCGGATCACCAGACAGCCGTCGGGCTTCGAGGCGTCGCTGGCAAGCTTGGCAATCGATTTGTTGCGACCGACGCCAATCGAGATGACGAGGCCAGTCTCGCTCAGCACCCTCAGTTTGATGCGCCGGGCAATCGCCTCCCCCCGCTCGCAGCCTGGCAGCCCTGGTGGCAATTCGCCATATGCCTCGTCAACCGACACCTGTTCCAGCGCCAGCACCGAGTCCGCGAGAATTGCCATCACGCGCCGGGAGAGCTCGCGGTAGCGGTCGAAGCGCGGGCGCAGGAAGATGGCCTGGGGACACAGACGTCGCGCTTGGGCGGCGGCCATCGCGCTGGCGATGCCATAGCGGCGGGCGGCATAGTTGGCCGTGCTGACCACCCCGCGCCGATCAGGGTCGCCGCCGACGATGACGGGCTTACCGCGCAGTGCGGGATTATCAAGCTCCTCGACCGCGGCGAAGAAGCAATCGAGGTCGGCATGGAGCACCCGGCGGAATCCCCCCGCTGGAATCACCACGTTCGTTGCCCTCCGTAACTCAACGCGCTTCGGGCAGGGTGAACTTGCGCCGCCCGCCTCTCTGTCTGGTAGTATACCGAATAAAGAACAAATGGTCTAGCTATGAAGTCACTGACTGTCATACATTGTGAAGGGAAATGTCCCGGCGTGGCGGGCATCGCATGGTATAATGAGGAGGCGCCCAGATGGATCGGGGCGGAGACATGAGACGTCCTGAAGATGGAGATTTTTTGCGTCTCGTGCGTATACATCTACGTGTACATTAGCTGCATATAGGGCGGGAAGCATCCCCAGACAACGAGAAGAGCAACTAGGATCAGCATGACGAAAGACTGGTATCGAAGATGAGCTTCATCACCAAGATGTTCGGTGACCCCAATGAAAAAGAATTGAAGGCGCTTCGGCCTATTGTCGATCAGATCAATGCCCTCGAAGATGATCTGAAGGCGTTGACCGATGAAGAGCTACGCGAGCGGACCGCCGACTTCAAGGAGGAACTGGCTAACGGCGCGACGCTTGACGATATTCTGCCCGACGCCTTCGCGGTGGTGCGCGAGGCCAGCCGCCGCGCGATTGGTATGCGCCACTTCGATGTGCAGTTGATCGGTGGCGTCGTCCTGCATCAGGGTAAGATCGCCGAGATGCGCACTGGCGAGGGCAAGACGCTAGTGGCGACGCTGCCTGCCTACCTCAACGCGCTGACGGGCAAAGGCGTGCATATCGTCACCGTCAACGACTACCTGGCGGAGCGCGACCGTGACTGGATGGGCAAAATCTTCGAGTTCCTTGGTCTCTCCGTTGGCGTCATCCTCTCCTCACTGCCCCCGCAGAGTCCAGAGCGCCGCGCTGCCTACGCCGCCGACATCACCTACGGCACGAACAACGAGCTGGGATTCGATTATCTGCGCGATAACATGGTGCCCGACGCCGCGTTCTGTGTCCAGCGGGAGCTTAACTTTGCCATCGTGGACGAGGTGGATAACATCCTGATCGACGAGGCGCGTACCCCGCTCATTATCTCGGGGCAGGCGGAAGAGTCGGCTGAGATTTATCAGCGATTTGCGCGGGTGGCGCCGCGGTTGAGCGCTGAGGAAGACTACACCATCGATGCGAAGATGCGCACCGCCTCGATCACCGACGCGGGCATCGATAAGGTCGAGCATGCGATGGGGCTGCACAACATCTATGACGATATGGAATTGACGCGGCACCTGGAGAACGCGCTCAAGGCGTCGGTGCTCTTCAAGCGGGATAAGGACTATATCGTCCGCGACGGTGAAGTCCTGATTGTCGATGAATTCACGGGCCGTGTGCTAGTTGGCAGGCGCTATAGTGAAGGGCTGCACCAGGCCATCGAGGCCAAAGAAGGGGTGAAGATTCAGAACGAGAATCGCACCCTGGCGACAATCACCTTCCAGAATTACTTCCGCATCTACAAGAAGCTGGCTGGCATGACCGGCACGGCGCTGACCGAGGCCGAGGAATTCAACAAGATTTACAAGCTGGATGTGATGGTCATCCCGACGAACAAGCCGATCAGTCGTACTGATAATCCAGATTTCATCTATGCCACCGAGGAGGGTAAGTACCGCGCGGTGGTCGATGAGATACTCGAGCGGCATGAGGTCGGCCAGCCAATACTGGTCGGTACCACCTCGGTCGAGATTTCAGAACACCTCTCTGATATGCTCAACCATCAGGGGGTTGCGCACAATGTCCTCAACGCCAAGCAGCACGCGCGTGAGGCCCAGGTCGTGACGCTGGCGGGCCGTAGCGGCGCGGTTACCATCGCCACCAATATGGCGGGCCGTGGCACCGACATTGTGCTTGGAGGCAATCCGGTCGCCTACGTCGATGCCATTCTTGTCGACCGTGGCATCGACACCGAGTTCGCGACCGATGAAGACCGCGAGGAGGCGCTCGAAGAAGCGAAGAAGCGCTGTGACGAGGACCGCCAGAAGGTGCTCGATGTGGGTGGCCTCTATATCATCGGCACCGAGCGCCACGAGTCGCGCCGCATCGATAATCAGTTGCGTGGCCGCTCGGGACGCCAGGGCGATCCCGGTGAGTCGCGCTTCTTCGTCTCATTGCAGGATGATCTGATGCGGCGTTTTGGCTCGGATAAGGTAGCCGGGCTGATGGGCCGCGTCATCGACGATGACATGCCGCTGGAAAGCTCTACTGTTTCGCGCATGCTGGAGCAGGCGCAATCCAAGGTTGAAGGCGCCAACTTCGACATCCGCAAGAATGTCGTCGAATACGACGATGTGATCTCGAAGCAGCGTGAAGTGATCTATGCCGACCGGCATAAGGTGCTCGAACATGCCGATATGTACGACCGCATCGTCGAGATGATCGAGCACGATGTCAGGCGCATGGTAACTGAGCACACGCGCCCCAATCTGCCTGAGGAGTGGGACCTGGACGGCATCGTCAAGCAGTTCGAGCTGTGGGGCATCGAGGTGTCTGACGACATCTTCCCCGATCAGCTCAACCGGCTCAAGCGCGACACGCTCAGCGATGATCTGGTGAGCCTTGCCCTGGACCACTACAGCAAGAAAGAAGACGAGGTCGAGAAGGGCGTCAAAGAGCACAACTCTCCCCAGGCGGGCAGCTACTACATGCGCCAGTTCGAGCGCGCGGTCATTTTGCAGGTCCTCGATACCCTCTGGCGCGAACATATCGACCACCTGGACGAGATGCGCAGCGGTATTGGTCTGCGCGGACTGGCGCAGCGCGACCCGCTGAACGAATTCAAGTCTGAGGCATATCGGGCATTTGAACGCCTCAAGGTAGACCTGGAACATTACATCGTGGATCTGGCGATGCGGGGACTCGTTCGTATTGAGACGCCTGCCCCGCCCGCGCAGGCGCTTCCGCAAAACTTGCAGACCAACGCCCAGGCGCTGGCAGCGGCCAGCGGCCAGACGAAGTCCGCCGGGCTGCCACTGCCACCGAAGGGCAACGGCGTGCGCCCGATGGGAGCTGTCCCAGGGAGCAGTGTTGCGAGGGTTATTGGGAACAACGGCGGGAAGCCAGCGGGTGGCAATGGCGCGCGCAACGGCGCGAAGGGCGCCAAGGGTGGCGGCGCGCGTCCCACTGGCCGCGCTCCTCAGCCAGCGCACGCCACTGTAAGCGCCTCGTCGTCATCGGCCAACGGCAAGATTGGCCGCAACGATCCGTGTTACTGCGGCAGCGGCAAGAAATACAAGATGTGCCACGGCCGCTAATCTGGCCGCTAATCTCTCGCCCGCGCCGCACGCGAACAAAGCAATCCCCCGCTGAAATCACTCCGGCGGGGGATATTCTATTGGCTGCTGTGCTGTGTGAGCTAGATATGCGCCCTACAGGCCGTATTGTGTCCAGTCGGTGAACGGCTTGGGCTGCACATTCGGGCTATTGTACAGGATCGCAATGGTCTCGTGCTCCGCCAGCCCTATGGCGCGCGGATCGCTGGTGACCTGTGTCAGTTTGCCCGAAGCATCGAATACCTCGAATACCAGCTTGTGCGTGCTATCGGCTTTGTTCCCCATCACCTGCGTGGCGCTGAGCGGCTGCCCCCAGATATCGAAGAAATTGCCGAGGGTGTACGTCTTCTGGATCGGCGATTCAATGTGGATGATGTTTGGCTCGCCATCATGCACGTGGAGCGGATAGAGACATGTCTTCAGCCCATTTGACGCCAGCGCCGTTTCGCCAGAGGCTGCGGGCGCGACAATACCAGCGCCTGGGGGGACTGTCACTGGCTTGCCATCCGCGTAAATTTCCAGATACGAATGGATGTGGAAGACAAGCTGCTCGCTGGATGTGCATTCCATGCCATCCACCGTCTGACCACTGGCGGGGCTGAGGCCAGTCGTTGACGAGGTAGACGGCCCCTGATGGGTAGCGACCAGCACGACGCTAATCAGCGCTACCAGCAGAATTGGGACACCAATGATGGCCGCTAAACGCAGCCGTTGATTGCGAATCTTGCGTTGTCGCTCGCGTTCACGGATCACTTGTCGCTGCTGTAATTGCTGGCGTCGTGAATCGCGCCGCTGATCCCGTTTCGTGGTCGAACCCCCTGGGCCGCTCATGAATACTCTCTCCGATTATCGCCTGGTTACTATGTTCGGGCTGTCCACCTGACTTCTCACAGTATCTATACGAGAGAGATGACAGTTCGGCATGTATAACCCATGGCAAGATGACACAAACGCGCTCAGTATATGGCGCGACGGGGGGTATGTCAACGAAAATCAGCCCATTGATGTATGAGGAGCTGCGCTGTTGCTGATGAAGGGGCCATCAGGTCGGATGAGCCGATGGAGGATTACTGGTCGCTCAGGACAAACTCACCCTCGGCAAGGCGGCGCCCGTCTTGATTCTCGCAGTAGGTGAGTATCCGCACCGACTGTGTGGTATTGTCCCGGTCAACCATCTGGGCCGTCGCAGTGAGAGTGTCGTCGGTGTAGGCTGGCTCGGAGAAACGGATAGTCTCGCTCAAGAAGCGCACCGTGTCAGGGCGTAGCCCATGTTGCGCGGCGGCTCCCGCGAGCATGGCCGCAATCATGGCCATCGGCGCGATTTGCCGCGTGCTTTGCGTCGGTATCGGAATCTGATCGGGCGTCACCGTCGTCAGGCCAGTCACCAGGTTGAACAGCGCCACATCGGCGTCGGAGATTTGCTTCGTGAGTGTTGTCACCGTGCCATCCTGGTGTGAAATACTCTCGTTCACTGCTCGCTCCGTCCTCTGGTAGACCGCGCGTTGGCAGATACGCCTTGCGCGAGTATAGCATGTGTCTGGCCCAGAGGCAATGTATCACAATGTATGGGCGCCGAGTGGGCGATTTTGTTGCCACTGGTGACCATTCAGCGCGGCTGGTTCGTTCTGTCATTCATCAGGCTAGGTTAGACGGCGTGGCGTATAATACGGTGTCACTACAACGTTCCACCAGAGCGAGCGGGCGGAGCGATGAATGAGGCGGTGGAGATTTTATGGATGCGAATGATACCGGACATATCTGGCTGCGGCAGGCCGTAACGTTTACGTTAGACGGGCAGACGCGGACGCTTGAGATCGGCATTCCCGTTCCGCGCGATGCGAGCGCGCAGGATGTCGAGACGCTTCTCGAAGTCGCTGACGTCGGGATGATCGCGCTCTCACGCCGCCTCGATACACGCATTGCTGAAGTACTGAGCGGAACCCATGCTGACATTCCAGCGCTACCACCATCCGCTCAGGAGGCTGCGTCCGCCAATGGACATATGCCAGCAGATGCGGTAACCGTGGATCCGGCGCCAGCGGCCAAGCCGCCAGTAGAGCAGCCACATGATACAGGCGGCGGCGCCCGCATTTCTCCACCGCGAGCGCCTGAGCGGCCAACACACCCAGCCCAACCGACGGCTGCTCTCGAGAGTCCGATTGCGGCGCAACCGCCACAGCGATCTGAGCCGTCTCGCACCAAGCCGCCCGTCACTGCGCCCGCCGCGAGCGCCGAAATGACTCGGCCAGAGTTTCTGGCTGCCGCCGCTGAGCTTGGCCTCAACCCTCGTCAGGCGATGGATCGATTAGGCGTCCGCTCGCTCGAAGGGCTTAACCTGCGCGAGGCGTTGGAGTCACTACGACGGCAATTGCTCGGAGCCTCTTCTCATGCCGAGCCCGAACTAGAATCAGAACCAGAGCCAAATGTCGCGCCTGAACCTGTAGCGAGCGCTAGCTCCGCCGTCACCGCTCCGCCAGTTGCGTCACGTTTTGAGGAAGAGGATGACGAGACCATCTTCTATGCGCTCGACGAGGACGACGAACTGACCGAGGACGAATTTGCCGCCACACCCACTGGCGATGGTATGAATCATCCTGTTGGGAGCGATGATGCGCTCGATGAAAACGATGACGATGACGAGGATGTAGACCTTGACGACGTGCCTGATCTCTCGCCGCCGCCCGCGCCTTCCCGCTCGCGAACGACACCAGCCGGGCGCAAGACCCCCAATGCTGCCCGTGAGACCTCCGCTCCCGCCCACGATGCGCCAGCTACCAGCGGCGCCAGTAGCGCGCGCACGCAGGCAATGCGGCTCATTGGCAAGCTCCGCTCGGCGACTGGTGGCGGAACCGCAAACGACTATCAGCGCAATGCCTATCGCAATATCGTCGAAACTGAGCTTGGCCGGACGCGGGCGGTGGCGCTGGTGCGTGGTCTCTGGCGGACAACCGCCGATCATCTGACGTCGGGGCAGCTGGATGCGCTCATTCGCTGGGGCAAGGAAGAGGTATTCGCCGAGGAAGCGGAACAGGTGCTCGCGGCGCTCCGGGCTGAGCAAGAGCGTGCGGATCAGGAAGCGGCAGCCGCCGATGGCTCCGACACTCCAGCCGCGTCGCGCCCTGCGCCGCGGGGACGTCCCGCCGGGGGAACGCGGTAATGCGCGTCATTTCAGGCAGCGCCCGTGGGAGGAAGCTGAAATCACCGAAATCCAGCGAGACGCGGCCAATCATGGATCGTGTCAAGACGGCGCTCTTTGACATTCTCGCGCCAGAGATTATGGGCATGCGTGTCCTCGATCTGTTTGCCGGAACCGGAGCAGTAGGTATTGAGGCGTTGAGCCGGGGCGCGGAATCCGCGACATTCATCGAGCGCAGCCCGGAGGCCTGGCGGCTGGTATGCGAGAATCTTGCGCTCACCAACCTCAGCGACCGCGCCGAGGCGTTACGCTCCGATGCCTTTGCCTACTTGCAGCAGGCAGCGGCCACCGGTCGGCGGTTCGATCTGGTCTATGTTGCGCCACCGCAATATGTGAACATGGCGACGCAGGCGCTCATGCAGCTTGATGCCTCGCCCCTGACGGAGCCAGACGGACTGGTGATCGTACAAATCCACCCACAGGAGCGCGCCAAGCTAGATGCGCTCATGCTCAAACGGCTGCGTCGCTATGACGAGCGGCGCTACGGCAGCACGCTACTCCTGTTTTACACGCACGACGAGGAATCCCATGCAACCGGCTAAACCATCACGATTTTCTTTTGTGGATGAAGGGGAGGCGGTTCGCCGTCTGAAAGTTGACCGCGAGACGCTGCTCGAACTGATCGCCAGCAAGCGCCTGCGCGCCTATCCTGGCGTGGGTAAGGGCAACTTCTTCCGCGTTAGTGACCTCGAAAAGCTCGCCGAAGAACTGCACCCAGCCACAGTGGATGCGCCTTCGCTCCAGGGAGTTGACCTGCTCAACCCCACAAACCAACGCCGCCAACACGATCCAGGATTCAAGGTACATCTGCGACTTCAGGCCGATCTGAAATGGTACGACCTGACCGACGATGACCTGCAAGCCTATGTGCGCGAGCTACATCCCGCGGCCTATGAGAAGCAGCGGTCGAACGTCACCAGTGTCATAGCACGGCTGGAGCGCCTGGTCACGCTCATGGATGAGGCGGCGCAACGCTGGCGGAGTCAAGGCGAGAGCGCGCGGGAGAACGCCGAGAACGCCGGACAGCCACCATTTACGGATGCGCCTTCTGGCAAATAGTTGAGATGTATTGTAGATAGCATAGAGGGCGGAAAGTCTTTCCGCCCTCGTCGTCTGTGACCCGCAGTATGGAGAACACCGCGACGGATCATTAGCTGTTATGGGTGATGGTGTACTCGTTGTAATTGAAGTAGGACATAGGGTCAACCGGCTCATTGTTCCATTCGACCATGAAGTGCAGGTGCGGTCCGGTGGACCATCCGGTTGAGCCTTCAAGGCCAATCACATCACCTGCCAGCACGATCTGTCCCGCTGTGACCTCCAACTTATCCATATGGCCGTAGACCGTCGAGACGTGGTTACAGTGATTGATCTTCACCGACCACCCCAGACCGCCAACATCCCATCCAGCCCAGATAACCTGCCCCGATTGCGCCGCATGGATAGGATTCCCTTCATTCGCCGCGAGGTCCACGCCATTGTGATACCATGTGAAGCCACGCACCCAGTACGCACCCCAGTTGGGAGCGTGTAGCTGATACCCTGCCGGATTGCCATTGCCATTCGGGCCACAGACAACCTCAGAGCCTGGCGCGGGATCGCCAGCGATTGAAGTCCACGGGCTGTTGCCGAAGGTGGTTGTGCCATCATTAGCGCCGCCGACAAAGGAAAGTGGGCGGTAATCTTTGCCATAGGTGGCATCACGCGGAATCTTATACGCGATGCCCACGCTGATCTCCTGCCCGGCCAGCAGGTTATTCAGTTCATAGATACCACCAACCTGCACGTCAAACTTTTGCGCGATAGATTCCGGCGTGTCGCCCCAGACGGCTGTATACCAGAAGAAGGCCGGATCCTTATTCAAAACAATGGCGCCTGAGATCGCCTGGAAGGATGACATCGAATTGCTGGCGCTGGCGCCGAGCGGGGTGATGGCGAACATGCCCGTGACGATAATGCAGGTCATCAGGCCGATGATGGTCAGTCGCATGGTCAGCGGGCGCTCGCGTCGCTTGATGAATGGATTGCCCATTGTGACGCCATCGCCAGCGATGATGACAGGGCCGGTCTCGTCCTGCACGACCGCGGGCAGACGGTCGCCAGTGTCATCATATGCGATCAGCGCGCTGCCATTCCCGTAGTCGTCATCGTCGTACTTATGTGAGAGGGGAATAGTACGGCGTGGGCCTCGGCTGGGGTGAGGGATGGCGTTGTATTCCTCACTCTCACCATCATTCCAGCCTCCCCGCCCTCGTTGCTCTCCGCCGCCGTTGGTGCGATCGTTACCATCGTAGTAACTGTCGTCCTCCGTGAACCCTCCACGACCTCTGGCCACGTGCCACCCCTTCCACAACGTCCAATATTACCCGCCGTCCGCCCGCCATGCCAGTCTACGCCAAAGTACTTATCGTATCACTCTAGCACTCACACACCGGCTGTCAACTAGTATCATGCTCAGCAGTGACTATCGTACTGGGAAGCGGGCAGCGGAATCTCAGCTCTACATGCGCTACAATCTACGCTGTGCGGGAATCGTCTCGTTGAGATCGTCTCTTGTGGGTTTCGCACACTAGCCTGCAGAAAAGGGACAGGTATGAACTCGTCTGACAATGACGCAACCGAGGGCACACTGATTCGTCTGGGTCACAGCCCCGACTCTGATGATGCGTTCATGTTCTACGGCCTGGCTGAGGGCCATGTCGATACGGAAGGTTTGCGGTTTGAGCATATCCTGCGCGACATTGAGACGTTGAACCAGTGGGCGCTTGAAGGGCGGCTGGAAATCACCGCCATCTCGGTTCATGCCTACGCCTATGTCGCCGACAAGTACGCCATACTGACGCATGGCGCCAGTATGGGTGACAACTACGGTCCAGTGGTCGTCACTCGCGAGGCTGTTGGCCCGGAGTGGCTGGCTGGGCGACGTATCGCGATCCCTGGCACGATGACCAGCGCGTATCTGGCGTTACGCCTCTACCTAGGCGACTTTGAGTACGATATCATGCCGTTCGATGAGATTATGGAGGCAGTTAGTTCTGGCAAGGCTGAAGCTGGCCTATTGATTCACGAGGGCCAGTTGACCCATGGCGCGCTTGGCTTGCATGCTGTCGTGGATCTGGGCAAATGGTGGCATGAGCGCACTGGCGGACTGCCATTGCCCCTTGGCGTCAATGCTGTTCGGCGCGATCTTGGCCCGGTGCGCATGGCGCAACTGTCGCGCATTCTCAAGGCGAGCATCGTCTATGGCCTGGAGCATCGTGCGGATGGGCTGACATATGCCATGCGTTTCGCTCGTGGATTGCCCACAGCTACGGCCGATCAGTTTGTGGGGATGTACGTCAACGATTGGACGGTGGATATGGGCGATCGTGGTCGGCAGAGCATCCGCCTCTTTCTGGAAGAGGCTATCGAGCGTGGCATTATCACACACGATGTGCCCGTCGATTTTGTCCAGTAGCTGCCCGAACGCCGCTATCTTATGCCGGGAGACAGGGTCACACGACGGTTTTCCGGCACGCCACTGTGCGTATTGTCCTCTGCGCCTAATTGTCCTTCGTCCGGTATGGCGACTCAGGCTATCCAGATGGGTGCGCGCGCGATACAATACAGATGTGTGTCTGCGCGATGGTGGCCTGTGGGAGTGCCCATGATTTGCCCAAACTGCTCGACGGTGAATCCAGAAAATGCTCGTTACTGCATTTCCTGTGGCCAGCCGCTGCCACGGATATGCTCCGTCTGTGGCGCCGTCAACCCACCAAACGCGCGCTTCTGTAATCAGTGTGGCTCGCCGCTGGATACTGTGCCAGCTCCCACTGACGATCACCCCGCCCAACTGAACGGGAATCACTCGAGCGGGGTGGTGCTGGCGAATGCAACGACCCCCGTGGAAGAGACCACCGAACAGCGGCGCGTTGTCACTGTCCTCTTCGCCGACCTTGCCAGCTCAACGGCTTTGGCGGAAGACCTCGACCCCGAAGATGCGCGCGCCCTGCTCGCGGATTTTTTTGGCACAATGGCGCGCGAGATTCATCGGCATGGCGGCACCGTCGAAAAATACATTGGTGACGCGGTGATGGCGGTCTTTGGACTGCCGGTGGCCCACGAGGACGATCCCGTGCGCGCCGTGCGCGCCGCGCTGGATATGCAGACCGCGCTACGCCAGTTCAACGAGGAACGCCGCGCTGCTGATCCCGCCGCTACCGAGCTACAGATGCGCATTGGCATCAACACGGGTGAGGTTGCCGCCGCTGGCGCCGCGTCAGAGGGGCGCGACTTCCTGGTGACGGGCGATGCCGTCAATGTCGCTGCACGGCTCCAGCAACTGGCTACCCCGGGCACGATTCTCGTTGGCTCGCGCACCTGGCGCGCCACACAAGGAGCGGTGCAGTACCGCGATTTGCCTCCCGCGAACGTCCGCAACCGCGCCCGGCCCGTCAAGATATGGGAGGCGCTGGCGATGACGGATCAGAGCGCCGTGCCCACTCCACGCCCGCGAGGTGTCGCGGGTCTTAAGGCGCCGATGGTTGGCCGCGATGTCGAAATGGAGTTGATGAATGCGGTCAGTTCCCGCGTGCTGCGCGAAAACTCCCCTCACCTTGTCACTGTTTTCGGACTTCCAGGCATTGGCAAAACCCGGCTGGTGCGTGAATTTCTGCGCCAACCAACCGAGTCAGCAGAGTCGCCGGTTCCAGCGACGAGTGGAAAACGCCGAACGGCGCGTCGACCACGTCCCCGCTCCCGCGCAACGGCCATGTCCAATCAGCCAGTGATTCTGGAAGGCCGCTGCCCACCATATGGCGAGGGGATCACCTATTGGCCGCTGGCCGACATGTTGCGGGCATATTGCGGCATCCAGGCGATGGAGTCACCGGAGGCTGCGCGCGCGCGACTGGCGCAGTGCGTCACGAGTGCTTTGTTACGCGCTGGACGTAGTGATGATCCTGTGCTGATCGCGGCCTATCTTGGATACACTATCGGCATTGAATCGAAGTCACGGCGCAGTGGGCTGCTCCCCGTCGATGCGCAGCAGAAGCAAGAGGGGCTGCTGCGCGCATGGAGGGTATTCTTCGAGGCGCTTGCCCAGCCGACGGGGCTGATACTCCTCATCGAAGATATACACTGGGCCGATGACGCGCTGCTCGATTTGATCGAATTCGTCGCCGCGCGCGCAGCTGAAGTGCCGCTCATGCTGCTCTGTACCGCTCGCCCGGAGTTGCTCGACAAGCGCCCCGAGTGGGGTGGTGGCAAGCGCAATTACGTCACGATTGGATTAGAGGCGCTCTCACCAGTCGCGACACAGCAGTTGATGCGCGAACTACTCCCCGGCGCGACGGCGCCGCAGAGCCTCCGACAGGGAATAGTGCAGAAGGCCGAGGGGAACCCATTTTATATCGAAGAGATCGTGCGGATGTTCGTTGACCTTGGCATTCTGGTCCATGTCAAAGCACCGGGCGTTGGCTGGCAGGTGGCGCCGGAATGGGAGGGGCAGAGTGAGATCCCCGACCCTGGAATTCCTGATACCGTGCAGGGCGTGTTAAACGCCCGACTCGATCTGCTCGCGGCGGAAGAGCTTGACGTCCTGCAACATGCGGCGGTGATTGGACGCTACTTCTGGCCGAGCGCATTGGTCGCGCTTGCCCCACATTTGGAACGAACGCGGCTGGATGTCGTGCTGCAATCGCTGGTCGAGAAGGAACTGTTGATCCTAACCGACCATAGTAAGACGAGTGTCGCGCCACCCGATGAGCCAATTTACAGCTTCAATCATGCGCTGACTCGCGAGGTTGTCTATGGCGCGATTGCGCGGACACGGCGGGCGCACGAACACGAGCGTGTGGCTGCCTGGCTGGAGAACCTGGCGCAGGGGCGCGTAGAAGAGTTCGCGGAATTGCTGGCGCAGCATTACCGTCAGTATTACATTCAGGCGAATCTCTCGCGAACCCGCAACGCTGCCCGACGCCAGGCGGTGCTGGCGAAGGTGGTTCACTACCTGATGATGGCGGGTGACCAGGCTGCGGCACGTCACGCCTCCAGCAAGGCAGATGGGTACTACACCGATACTATCCGTCTCATCGAAGAAGAAGGCCGACTGGATGACGCTCCGTTACGGCAGGCGCTGTTCACCAAGCGGGGGGATGCTCGCTGGTTTGCGCTCCGCGCGGACGAGGCATGGGCTGACTATCGCACAGCTCTGGAACTGTGGGCGGGATACGAAATACCCCCTACGGAGTCACGAGAAGGCGCTGCGTCGGAATCCGCAAATAACGGGCAGGCGCATCTCGACTGGCTCACCCAGGGTATGCGTCTGTATCGGTTGCTCGTGGCGCTGCCGACGCGGTACTCCGCCTATTTTCAGCAGGCGCCACCCCAGGACGAATTGAAAGGGTATCTCGACCGAGGACTGAAGCTGGCCGATGCCGCTGGATGCCATGACACCGCGGAGTATGCGGCGCTGTTGACCGCGACAAGCTTCTTCTGGATGTCCGCGGCGGAGCATCGAGGCGAGCGCGAATTGATGGAGGCGTTGCGGAGCGCGCGCGAGGCCGTGCGCATTACGGAGGCCCTGGGCGATGATCCGCGTGGCGCGTCGGAGGCCCTCGACGCCTTGGGCAACCTGCTCGCCATTACCACCGATCTACGTGGATTCCTGGAAACAATGACTCGTCGTCTCCAATGGGCGCAACACATCGATGATCCCAATGAGTTGGTTGACATTCATACCGAGGTAAGCCAGGCGCATCAGGCAGTTGGCGAATATGCCGAAGCCGTGACCCATGCGCGCGCCGCACTGGATATTGCGCGTACCGCCGAGACTGAAGCGCTCCAGGCGCATGCGCTCCGTGCGCTGACAATTGCGTATTACGAGTGGGACCACTGGGCTGAAGCGCTCGAAACAGGCGAAGAATTACTGCGCGTTTCGACTCAAGCACAGCCACGCTTGTCCCATCGTCAGCTCGCGGCTGTGCTGGCAATGGCCATCATCAAGGCGCGTATGGGAGATCGTGATGGCTCCGACCGTCTCGCGCGTCAGGTGGCTGAGAACAGTCAAGCGTGTGATGTGCAGTACCTGGCGGTAGGGCGCGCCCGTCTCGCATTGGCTCTGGGTTCCACCCGCGAGTCGCGCCAGTTGCTGCTCAATGGGTTGGAGGATCGTGAGGGGCGCGTCGGTATGGCAATGCTGCTTGCCGAGCTTGCAGAGTTGCTGGCGCGTGAGGGCGATCTGGCGTTGTATGATCGCTATGGCCCACAGGCGCTGGAGCTTGGCTGGCGGTCTGGCGCGCGCAAGGCGTTGGCGCAGGCGGTCCGCGCTCGGGGCATCGTGGCGATGGCGGCGGGCAGGTGGGATGATGCGCTGGCCGACATGGAAAGCGCGTTTACTCGCTACTCAGACCTCGGCGCCATCTGGGAGGAGGCGCGTACGCGGTATGCGCTGGCTGGCCTGTATCGTCGCCGAGTTGAACCAGGCGACGAACAACGGGCACATGATGAGTTGACGCGCGCCCAGGCGATATTCAGCTCACTTACCGCTGTACGTGACCTTGCACGCACGCGCTCGGCCCTGGCTGGTGGAGACATTCGTCTGCCCTAGGCTTCGTCCACTAGGTGTCGCACAGCTTGAAGCGGCGTGGAACTGTCGGCGATAGAATAGGAGGTGCGTCACGGCTCCGTCATCCGCGGATAAGCGCGTCGCACACTTCTGCCATCTCTGTGGCGCGCGACTGCGCAGCCGCTATCTCGTCTACAATGCCACACTCGTTGTCTGCGCGGCGTGCGACGCCACCTCCCAACGGTGCGCACGGTGTGGCGTGCCGATCGCGCGGTCCGCCATCCAGGGGGCTGATCCACTGTGCGCGACCTGCGCCCGCGACGCGCCTCGTTGCGCGGGGTGTGGGCTGCCAATCACCTCAACGTGGTACACCTTCGAGGAACTGCTCCCGACCGTTGCGCCACGCAAGTTTTGCCCGCGCTGCGTCCAGGGGCGTCCCCGGTGCGATCTCTGTCGCGCGCCGGTCGCCGATGGCGCGCAGCCGCTGGCGGATGGGCAGTATCGTTGCGCCCTCTGTCTCTCTGAGATTGTGCTGGAGGTCGCCGACGTTTTGACCATCTATCACGAAGCTGTTGCCCAGGTGGCGCGGGTGCTACACGGGCAGTTGCGGGAGACGCCTCGTCTGGAAACCGTCAGTCGTCGTAAGATGGGCGAAATACGGCGGCGTTACGAACATCGGTCATCGGAACCCGCCGCCGCCAGCCATCACGTCTTGGGCTATTTTGTCCAGGCGCATGGAGTGAGCACCATCTACGCTGAAGCGTGCCTACCACGTGGGTTGCTGCTGGGTACCCTGGCGCACGAGTTGGCGCATGCCTGGCAGACTGAGCAGGGACTTTACCTGAAAGATGCTCTGGTGCGCGAAGGATTCGCGGAATGGGTGGCATATCGCGTGCTCACAGCGCGTGGCCTGCCGTCGCTGGCAGAGCGCGCCACCCGCCGGGACGATATCTATGGACGCGGCTTGCGCCACTTCCTCAATATCGAGAACCGCTTTGGATATGCGGGCGTGGTGAAACGCGCCAACGGGCAGATGTTGTAGCATTACGCACGACTGGTAAACCTTCCGTTCGTTTCGCCGTATTAAAGAAAAGAAAAACGGGTGTGATCTCTCATCACCCTCCCATGGTGATAAAATACCAGCATGGCAAGCTCACACTGACCGCCCTTCTCCGACGGTATAGAGCACTCGTATGGCTGGGAAAAGGAGACGGCAATGGCATTGAAAATGTCTCGAAGCATCTGGCGATACGCCGCGACTGCCGCCGCGCTAACGGTTGGCGGAGCGATGGCAGGTGGCGCGAGTATCGGCTATTACGTTGCCATGAGTCTCACCAAACCCCGGCGTGCCCGTATCACTGACGAATACACCATGAGTCCTTATGAGACTGGCGCAGACTTCGAGGAGGTGACCTTCGCCTCCAGAGCGGACCACAAGCTCCGCGGCTGGTGGCTGAACCGGCCCG
Organism: uncultured Chloroflexia bacterium; assembly: GCA_963718915.1. Taxonomy (GTDB): domain Bacteria; phylum Chloroflexota; class Ktedonobacteria; order Ktedonobacterales; family JADMIN01; genus DAHUXT01. The sequence goes on from CAVRAI010000004.1 coordinate 859,441, forward strand.
AGACCAATCGCGTCATTGTCGGTTGCGCGGGCTATCGCGGCAGCAAAGCGCAGTTGGTGGGAATCGGAACCATGCTCTGGCGCGCGGGCTTTAATGTGCTGCTCTTCGACTATCGCGGTCACGGCAGCGATCTTGGCGTCCCGGTGACGCTCGGCTTCCGCGAGATGGACGACTTCTTTGCCGCGCTCGACTACGCCAACAGTCGGCTGTCCAAAGCGCGTATTGGCGTATTTGGTGGCTCCATGGGGGCCGCGATTGCCATTATGGGGTCGTCACGGCGCGATGATGTGCTGGCGGTTGTCGCCGATAGCCCATTCGCGCGGCATTCGGATGTCATTAGCTACCGCGTTCACCAACGTGTGCATCTGCCTGGCCAACCGTTTACTCGCATTTCCGATTACTTCCTCTACCGGATGGCCGGTTATCATGGCAGCGACATGGAGCCGGTGCGCTGGGTGTCGCAGCTTGCCCCGCGTCCATTGCTTGTTATTCATGGCTCCGATGATACCTCGATTCCGGTGGAGCAGGGCATCAAAGTCTATGAGGCGGCGCGCGAACCCAAGGAGCTTTGGATTGGCCAGGGCGCAGAGCACTGCGGCACCTATTTCCTGGATCGTGCGGCGTATTGCGAGCGTGTCTCATCGTTCTACGACCGCGCACTCGGCGTCGCGCATGACCAACCGAGAACGCTCACTATGCAGGCTAATTGATCGGGTGTGACTCAGTAGCAAGTCTGTTCGCCCCTACTCTATGGAGTAATGAGAGGAGATGCCGATACCAGCCATGCGGCTACTTTCCGGGAAAGTACGGGTATCTTCGCGCATGGGTGGGGTGGGGGAAGAAAGCATGGAGCGACAGGAATCAACGGGGGGATCGCCGATACGGAGATTTGTGCAGCGCATCCCACTGATTCGGATAGTGGTGACGCTGCTTGTGGGACTTATCGCGTTTCAAGCGGCGCTTATTACTGTGCTCACCCTCCTTTCGAGACGGCGTTGGCAGCGGCTGCCGTCCGGTGGTTTCCCTCATCTGCGTCTGCCAGAACTGACCGCGGGCGATAATCGGCTGCAAATATACAGCTACGGGGAGCATCTCTACGATGCTATGCTCGACGCGATTGACAACGCCCGCGAGAGCATCTACTTCGAAACATATCTCTGGAAAGATGATGCGATTGGCCGCGCCTTCAAGGAACGCCTCACCGCGAAGGCGGAGGAAGGGATCGCGGTCTACGTCATCTACGACACGTTCGGCAATCTCGTCGTGCCGCGCGCGTTTAAGCGATTCTCGCCTGCGATGAATGTGCTCTCATTCTGGGCGATTCGCCGTCCCTGGCATCTGCTCGATCCCCGGCGCTACGGGCTGGATCATCGCAAGTTGCTGATTGTCGACGGGTATACCGCGTTCATCGGCGGCTACAATGTGGGCGCACTCTATGCCACTCAATGGCGAGATACCCATCTGCGGATCGTTGGGCCAGAGGCGCGAGACCTGGCCCAAGCATTTGTAAACTTCTGGAACCGCTTCTGTCGCAAGCGGGAACGTATCGCGCATGATTACCCGCTGCGTTTCAACCCCATGGTCAACGTCTATGGCAACGATATCGCACGCATGATTTTCCCCATTCGTGACACCTATATCAGCGCGATTGACCGGGCCCAGCATCATATCAGACTGACCAACGCCTATTTTATACCTGATCACATTTTGCTCGAATCTCTTGAAGCCGCGTCCCGGCGTGGGGTCGAAGTTGAGATTCTGTTACCATGGCACTCGAATCATCTCCTCGCCGACTGGGCGGCGCGCTCGTACTTCTCGCGCTGCCTCGATGCGGGTATTCATCTGCTGGGATACCAGAATGCGATGGTGCACGCCAAGACGTGTACCATTGACGGGCAGTGGTCAACCATCGGCACGGCAAATCTGGATCGGCTCAGCTCGATTGGCAACTACGAGATCAACGTCGAAATCTATGATAGTCGTTTCGCCTGCCAGATGGAGCAGATGTTCGACAGCGATAAGACGAATGCGGTGGAGATTACCAGACAACGGTGGCAGCGACGTTCACCTCTCATGCGACTAACTGAGCGCGTTCTTGGGCCACTTCGACTCATGCTCTAGCCCGATGAGGTAAGATGCAGACACAGGCGCAAGGAGGCGTAGTTGTATGAGGCTGGGAGCCAGGCATGATGAATGGAAGCGAGACGGGCAAGCGCATGAAAGTGTTTATTTCAACCGACTTCGAGGGCGTCGCGGGCATTGTGGACTGGGATCAGATCATGGTGGGAAGCTCCGACTACGACATGGGGCGACGCCTCCTTCTTGGCGAGCTCAACGCCGCGATTGATGGCGCGATTGTCGCGGGCGCGACTGAGTTTGTCGTCAACGATTCCCATAGCAGTATGCGCAATCTCCCACCTGACATGCTGCACGGGAAGGCGAGTCTGATTACTGGCAAGCATAAGCCGATGTATATGATGGAGGGGCTGGACGCCAGTTTTGATGCGATTCTCTTTCTCGGTTACCACGGCTCAATCGGCGCCAGTCAGTCCGTGCTGAGCCACACTTACAATCCACGCGCCATCTGGCAGGTTCGTATCAACGGCGAGATTGTCGGCGAGACGGCGCTCAACGCGCTGGTGGCGGCGCACTATGGCGTACCCATCGCACTCGTGACGGGCGACCAGGTGACGGCAGCGGAGGCGCGGGGGCTGAAGCCTGAGCCGGTCTGCGTTGAGGTCAAACGTTCGATCTCGCGCTACGCCAGTGAGAGTCTGCACCCGGAGGTCGCGCGCGAACTCATCCACACGGGCGCACGCCTTGCGCTGACGAGCAAGAAGCCAGGTTCCGCTCCATCTTTCACGATGCCGATACGGATCGAGGTCACGTTCCTCACTGCGGATATGGCGGAGATGAGTACATGGCTGCATGGCGTGCATCTTGTGGAGAACCTGTCGCGCACCGTGTTGATTGAGGGAGACGATCCCCTGATGTTGTTCCGCACCTTCGTCACGATGGTCATCCTCACGCGCTCGCTGGTAGAATGAGGCCGCCCGCCAATGCCGGAACTCTAAGACGAACGCTTTGCCAGATGAGGAAGATGACATGGAGATGCAGGAAGTGAATACACCAGGAGAGCGATTGAGCGCACCAATAGCGCTGGTGACGGGTGGGTCGCGTGGCATCGGAGCTGCGACCGCGCTGGCGCTGGCCGAGCGCGGCTACGACGTGCTCATCAGCTATCGCAATAAGTCTGCCCGCGCCGAGAATGTCGTGGCGCGCATCGGCGCCATCGGACGGCAGGCAAAAGCCATCTCCGCGGACATCACCGCTCCAGGAGAGCCGGATCGCCTGATCCGTGGAGTGGCCGACTGGCGCCATGGTCGTCTCGAACTGCTGGTGTTGAATGCCTCGGGCGGTCTGGAGCGTAAGCTAGTCGCCGCCGATCCGCAGTACCCTCAGCGCATCAACCGCGACGCACAGGTGGCGCTGGTCGAGGCCGCTACTCCGATCATGCCAGCGGGAAGCACGATTGTTTTCGTGACCAGCCACTGGGCGCACCTTTATGGGCGCGTCGAGCAGCTTCCGGCGTATGAACCTGTGGCCTCCACGAAATATGCGGGAGAACAGGCGCTACGTGCCCGGCAGGACGTCCTTGCCGCGGCAGGAATCCGATTGCTCGTCGTAACCGGGGATCTGATCGAGGGCACGATTACACCAAAGCTCCTTGAGCGCGTGACGCCCGGCCTCGCAGGCTCCCGACCTACATCCACAAATCCGTTGCCAAGCACAGATGATATGGGTAGAGCAATTGCCGAGACTGCTATGGATTCCTCGCTGATGAGTGGCCAGACGGTGGTCGTTGGCAGAACGCTGGAATCCATCCCAAGACTCTCGTAAGCTGCCGAAGCATAAACCTCTCTGGACGATGATCCCCGCGATATCCGCGTTGCCGCATGGAGCCGCCTGCTTGTAGAGGTGTGGTGGTAGAATACACGCACACTGCTCGCACCATGGTTCGCATATGGCCGACGGTCAGATTCTTGCGAATGCATAGGGTGTGTGCGGGAGAAGCTGCCACGAGGCGCGAGCATCCAGCGCCAGGGAGGTTATCCACATGACAAAGGCATTGCAGACGCCGCCGCCACAGACGAACGACCGAGAACGCTCAGCGAACGCAACGCTCAAGGCCGTCATTACGATGGTGATCGAGATGATCCCTGGTGGTCTCGGCCCGTGGGGCATTGGCGATGTCGTTACCGCGATCGAGGCTATCGCCGGACGAACGGTTGATGGCCTGCGGCTCACTATGAACGAGCGGATGATCTACCTCGGCGCCTCGGCGATTCCTCTTGTGCCCGCACGCCCCATCCTCGCACTCTACCGGTGGATGACGAGTCCGCAACGTTAGTCTTGATAGCACAGTCAGAATTGGTAAAGGAGAGGGAGCGATACCCCCAAATAGTGCGGGATGGAGCAAGACAGGAGCAGGAAGCTGAGGATGCGTACGCGCATGTGCCACCTTGCGCTGGCGCTCAACTCTACGCCTGTGCCTGAACGCTTACCTCATACGTCTCGCGCGTAGGCGCTGCGGCAAACAATGGGGCAAATTTCGCCAGATGCTCCTGGTAGAAGCCAGATGACTCGTTTGCCTGGAGGTCTTCGAGCGAATCCCACGCGGTGATCGTCATACCTTTGCCCGGAGCGCTATCGACCAACAGGCGGGCGGCGCGAAAACCCTTCTGCGCTTGAGCGGCAGGAATCACTGAGTCATGAAAGATGCTGTTAGCTTCGTCGATCTTCTCGGGCTGTATCTGGACAGTGGTCACACGAGCATGCTTGTTGCTTCCCTCCTCAGAGTGTCGTTGACAGTCTTCAAGGTTCTCTTCGTCGCGTTGAGCTGTCCGTGACTCGTCCCCAGCTTCTCGGCGCATTGCAGCACATCCGGTATACGCTTGCTTGCGAGAAAGCTGAAACGTCTGATTGCGCGCCACAGCGCCGACATATATGAGGATATCTATCACAGCTCATAGGCACTTTTTATGGTAGATCCTGGGGAAGCGTTCATATACACCGTGCCCACAGCGCCCGTTTTGTATTCGACCACGGTTCAGAACGGCGTACCATGAGTGGGACTTCCCCGGTAACCTCGACTGCCGCCTCGGGCGGTGTCAAATCCCTGTTTGGCGGTGCGAAAGGCATCGCCATCGCCGTCTCTGCCGCCGTCGTTGCTGACAGGGTTCATCAAAGGCGCCATTTCGAAGACTGGCGGCGACCACCCTTCAGTGCAGGGTTGGTATGGGAACTTCTTGCAGCAGTTTGTTCTCCCAAACGCGGGCCTGTTCTCGTTCCTGGTGACCTGGGGAGAGCTTGCCGTCGGCCTGGGGATACTCCTGGGCGCGCTCACCGGGATTGCCTCGGGGTTTGGCGTGTTGATGAACCTGAACTATCTGCTCGCCGGTACGGTCAGCATCAATCCAGTCCTGGGAACGTTCGGGCTTTTCTTGTGCTTCTCCTGGCGGGTCTGCGGCCTCATCGGGCTGGACCGCTGGCTCCTGCCGCTGTTGGGGCTACCGTGGAAGCCAGGGTCGCTCTTCCGAGAGCCGGAGGCAGACGCTCCATCGTCAACCGCATCGCCTACTGCCACATAAGTGGCCGCACTCAGGTAGCTCTTATACGTCTCGCGGCAAGTTGCTGGCTCAAGGGTATGACAAGGCGACCCGGGGGGACGACTGCTTGGTGCGAGGCGATAGACTGGCCGAGAAAGCCAGATAATGGCGCGCCCGAAGGGAATCGAACCCCCAACCGCCGCATCCGAAGTGCGGTGCTCTATCCGTTGAGCTACGAGCGCTAGATATAAACTACCCAACTCGATATCGATATGTACCAAATTGCTTGGCAGTTCGTCTCCGATGACAGTTAGCGCAGACAACTTCGCACTTGTCAATTTCTCGTTTGACTCTGTCGAGCGAATAGCCATCGCGAGCGAGCACCGAAACGTCTGCCACCTTATCATGCTGGTGGTCGAACTCGAGAACGACAATATCACTCTCGCCACAGTCCACACACGGATGACTGCTAAGGTACTCGATCATGAACTCGGCATTTAGTTTGGTCAGTCTCACATGTCGTTTGTGAGCCTTCTTGAGATACGCCGGAAGATTCGCATGATAATGCGCTCTCGAGTACGTCTTGTGACAATCTTTGCATATGGCGTGGCGGATGCCAAGTGCGCTATTCTTGAACGCAAAGTCTCTATTGGCTGGGCTGGTGGCCCGCATTTGGTGCATACCTTCATGTCCATGAGGCAACTATAACACCAGGCAGGCGATTATATAATGGGTTTTATTGCCGACTATGGCTGCGAAGGGATGTCGCCTGTCTCGCGGTCGAGGCCGGTATCCTGCCAGGCGGAGGGGTCTTCGCGTGGCTCCAGGTGGGTGAAGACCGTCGTCTCGGGCAACGCGGCATGAATCGCCATCTCAAACTCCTCACAGAGGTCGTGGCCCTGCTTCACCGACCAGTCGCCAGGTACGAGCACGTGCATCGAGACAAAGCGACGCGAGCCAGAACGGCGTGTGCGCAGCGCGTGAAATTCAATGCCTCGCGCGCGATATGGCGCCTGCGCGTCCGCGATGATCCGCTGGTCTGCCGCGGGCAGAGCGGTATCCATCAATCCGAGGCCGCTCTCACGCACCAGTTTCACACCGGTCCAGACGATATTTGCCGCGACAATCAGCGCGATGATCGGATCGAGGATCAGCCAACCAGTGATGCCGACCAGGGCTACCCCCACCAGGACACCGACCGTCGTCCAGACATCAGTCAGAAGATGGCGCGAATCGGCTTGTAATGCCACCGACCTCAACCGCTTCCCTGCCTGCCCCAATACCAGCGCTACGCCTCCATTGATTGCCGCCGCGATGACCGCCACCAGCAAGCCCAGACCTACCTTCTCCAGCGGCTGAGGGTGCATGATGCGCGGTATGGCGGCGATGGCGATGCTAAAGGCGGCCAGCACGATCAGCCCCCCCTCGATGCCGCTGGCGAAGTATTCCACCTTGGAGTGACCATAGGTATGCTCTTCGTCGGCAGGGCGGGCCGCGAGTGAGAGCGCCCAGAACGCGATTAACGCCGCCACCAGATTCACGACCGATTCGAGCGCGTCGGAAAGCAGGCCGACCGACCCCGTTACCGCGAAGGCGACAAACTTGAGCGCCATCGTCAGCACCGCCGCGCCGATTGAAAGTGTGATATATGAACGCGCTGAGGTAAATCGCATGTAGTACTCCAGTGTATGGAAGCCATTTGCAAGAGCGCGCGTCAAAGGAGGAACCAATGCCCCGATAACATACGGTACCACCTTGGCGTGGTTGCAGACATCCTTGGCGGGACGCGCCTCGCTCATATCCAGCCCGTAACTCAGCAGAAATCTTGATGAAATGATAAGGTAGCCTGGCGGTGCGTTGACATTGACCTGGGTAAACTCATACAGTCACATAGGGCATGCGCCAGAGGCATGCCATCCATAGTGTAGGAAGGGATGAAAGCATGGCTGTGCGCGGATATCTACGTTTCCCAACCATCGCGGGCGAGACGATTGTCTTCACGGCTGAGGACGATCTCTGGCGAGTCAGCGCTAACGGCGGGCGCGCCGAACGATTGACCGCCGATGTTGCCGAGGCGCGCAACGCCCGCCTCTCGCCAGATGGCCGCCAGGTTGCGTTCACTGGATTCTCTGAGGGGCCAAGCGAGGTCTACGTCATGCCAGCCGACGGCGGCGACACGCAACGGCTCACCTATCACGGCAGCGCCGCAGCAGTAGTTGGTTGGCGCCCTGACGGCTCAGCGATCATATACGCCAGCCCGGCTGGTGAGCCATCGCGTCGTATGGTTACTCTCCACGAGGTTGCGCCGACCGGTGGACCGACGGCCACGCTCCCATACGGGCCTGCCAGGGCAATCACCTTCGGGCCACATGGCGCAGTCGTGCTTGGTCGTAACACTGGCGAGCCGGCATTCTGGAAGCGCTATCGGGGTGGCACCGCTGGCTATCTCTATATTGACCCGACCGGTGATGGGACATTTCGCCGGTTGCTCAATCTCAACAGTAACATCACCGCGCCATGCTGGGTAGGCAACCGCATCTACTTTATTTCCGACCATGAAGGCATAGGCAACGTCTACTCCTGCCTGGCCTCTGGCGAAGATTTGCGGCGCCACAGCAACCAGACCGACTTTTACGCACGCGGCCTCACCAGCGATGATGCACGGCTGGTCTACTTTGCGGGGGGCGACCTGTATGTCATCGAGCCAACCCAGGGTAGTGTGACCCGCCTGGATATCACACTCGGTAGCGCCAGTGCCCAGCGTACGCGCAAATTTGTCTCCGCCGGGCGCTATCTCGACTCATGGGCAATCCATCCAAAAGGACATGCGGTAGCCATCACGTCGCGCGGCAAGGCGTTCAGCATGGGCAACTGGGAGGGACCGGTACTGCAACATGGCTCCCCAAACGGCGTTCGCTACCGTCATATGCAGTGGCTGGCCGATGGCGCGCACCTGGTCGCGGTTGGCGATGATGGCAGCGAGCCGCGGCTGAGGGTCTTAACCGCCGATGGTTCAGCGCCAGAGAAGGTGCTGGATGGGCTGGATGTTGGCCACGTCACTGAGCTACGCACGTCGCCCATCGCGCAACAGGTCGCGCTACTGAATCACCGCAATGAACTGCTGCTGGCAGACCTCGAGCAGGGAACGCTTCGCCAGCTCGATCACACTGAGTATGGGCGCAGTGGGCTGGGGGCTATCAGCAATGGGATTGCCTGGTCACCAGATGGACGGTGGCTCGCCTATTCATTCAGCATCAATGGGCAGCAATCGGCCATCAAGTTGTGCCGGGTGGAGACAGGCGAGGTCGCCCAGGTGACGAACCCGGTGTTGCGCGATATGCGGCCCGCGTTTGATCCCGCCGGGCGCTACCTCTACTTCCTGAGTGCCCGCACATTCGATCCCGTCTTCGACAACCTGCACTTCGATGCTGGCTTCCCAAGAGGCGTGCGCCCGTATCTGCTGACGCTGCGGCGTGACCTCGCTTCGCCATTCATTCCCAAAGCCGAGTCGCCAAAGAGTGAGGCGGAACAGCAACTTGAGCAGGGCAAAAAGGATGAGCAGCCGCTAACGCCGAAGCCAGTCGAGATTGATCTGGATGGCATTACCGGGCGTATCGTCGCCTTCCCCGTGCCTGAGGGCCGCTATGAGCGCATTATGGGGACACATGAGGGCGCTGTCTTCCTCAGTATGCCGGTTGAAGGAACCCTGAATGAGAATTGGGTGCCCGGCCCTCCTGAAGCCAAGGGGACCATTGAAGGCTATCACTTCGATTCCTACAAGCATGAGTCATTGGTTGAAGGCGTCTCCGATTTCATCGTCACACCTGATGGCAAGTCGCTGCTCTATCGCGCAAGTGAGCGGTTGCGGGTGCTGAAGGCCGGGGAAAAGCCGTCGGGCGAAGGCGGTAGCGAGACAGGCCGCGTGTCCGGGTGGGTTGATCTCGATCGGGTGAAGGTCTCGGTTCAGCCAGAGCTCGAGTGGCGTCAGATGTTCGCCGAGGCATGGCGACTCCAGCGTGAACAGTTCTGGGTCGCCGACATGGGCGGTGTGGACTGGCGTGCGGTCTACCAGCGCTATTCTCCGATGGTAGCGCGTCTTGGGTCGCGTGGTGAGCTTTCCGATTTGATGTGGGAGATGCAGGGTGAGCTTGGCTCGTCGCATGCATACGAAATTGGTGGGGAATATCGTCGCCATCCTGAGTATACCCAGGGCCATCTGGGCATTGAATGGCGTCTCGATGCGCAAAGCGGTCATGTTGTCATCACCCATATTGTCGAGGGTGATCCCTGGGACGCTGACGCAACCTCGCCACTACGAACACCGGGTGTCAACGCTCAAGAAGGCGACGCGATTCTGGCGATCAACGGGCGGGTAGTCTCAGCGGATGCTTTGCCTGATCAATTGCTTGTCAACCAGGCTGGACGTGAGGTGCAACTGCTACTTCAGTCAGCCGACGGCGGCGAACCGCGCAGAGTCACCGTGCGCGCGACCGCGGATAGCCACGCCGGACGCTATCGGGACTGGGTGGAGAGCAATCGGCGCGCGGTTCATGAGATGACAGGCGGTCGCGTAGGCTATCTCCACATACCAGATATGTCTTATGTTGGGTTCTCGGAGTTCCATCGCTACTTCCTGATGGAGTACGACCGCGACGCGCTGATCGTCGATGTGCGCTTCAATGGCGGTGGCATGGTCTCTGGGCTGCTCCTGGAGAAGCTGTCGCGACGTCGGCTCGGGTACGACTTCCAGCGCTGGGGACCACCGGAACCCTACATGCTGCAGTCGCCTCGTGGACCGCTCGTGGCGTTGACTGATGAGAACGCAGGCTCGGATGGTGATATCTTCAGTCATGCGTTCAAACTGCTTGGTCTAGGGCCGCTTGTTGGGATGCGCACATGGGGTGGCGTTATCGGCATTGAGCCATACATCACGCTGGCGGATGGGTCAGTAACCACACAGCCGGAGTTCAGTTTCTGGTTCAACGACGTTGGCTGGGGCGTTGAGAATTACGGAACCGATCCGACGATTGAGGTTGAGTACCTTCCGCAAGCTTACGTGGCTGGTGAAGACCCACAACTGGAGCGAGCAATTGCCGAGGCCGTCAAACTGGTTGAAGTGCGGCCCCAGTCTACTCCCATTCCAGGGCCGCGGCCGGAACGTGGCTTCTCGCCGAATGGCCACATCCCGCAAGGAGATATGGTCGAAGCCCCCATCCAGACATCTACGACCGGGACGGCGGCCTCGGACAACGCATGAGTATGCGATGATGTACTGGCCTGATGGCGCTGGCGCTACCAGTCATCATCAGGTGGCTCATCTGGATAACCACCGCGGGGCGCTTTATGCGTCCCGCCGGAGCCGCGCCCGCGCTCACCACCAGATTCGCGGCTCCACGGATCACGCGGTGGATACCCTCCGCCGCGTGATCCGCCGCCATAGCTTTGATCTGTGCCGCGTGGTTGCCCTGGCTGATTGTAGGAACTCTCTGGATCGCCCCATGGGTCTTGTGGGGGATAGTTACCACTCGCGCCCGAGCCATAGCCGCCAAAGGGCGCGTCAGCATAGCCGTCTGGCGCGTGCCACTGACCCGTCATAGGTCGTGGGCGCCATTCAGGATCAGGCTCATCGGACTGGGGCCAGCCACTGGCGTCATTTCCGTAGCCGGGTTGCGGCGCATTGCCACTCTCATGATAGGTGGAGAAGCCTTGTGTCGGCGCGTCCCAGCCGGGGTTTCCCACATTGCCTGCGCCTCCATAGCCATTGTCCTGATACATATCACCATACATATTGCCTGGCGGGCCATACCCAGGACCGCTGCCTCCATAATATCCAGCGGCGGAACCAGCTTCGCCCTCAGGATTTCTCCGATTGCGCACCATGAAGAAGAGCACGCTTCCTGTCACCAGCAAAGCCAACAAAATCGCAGCGGCCACCACGACGATGACGATTGCTGTTGAATCACCGTTCTGGTGAGGCGTAGGCGTTACGACGACGGCGGTGGGGGTTACGGCAGGTGTAGGCGTAAGGGCAGCATCTACATGAAGTGTAGCCGTCACATCCAGCGCTGGACGCACACCCTGGGGAGCGCTCGTGAAGGCTCGCAAGGTTACATCGCCCAGGTCCGTTGGACGTGGCTGATAGGACAGGTCGAATCCACCGCTTGCATTGGGTGCGAGAGTCGTCAGTTCGTGGGTAACTTCCTGGGAATTAGTCACGCTCAGAGTCACACTGCCGGAGCCTAAGAAATTTGCTCCGCTGACGGCGACTAGCGAGCCAGCGTTGGTTGTCGTAGGGTTGAGTGTGAGCGTTGGCGACAGTACGGTGAGCAATTGATACCCAACACTCGCGACACCCGCGGGGCTGGACGCGCAGATGGAATATGGACTGCCTGTGGCGGTCAGGGCGTTTGGCCAGGTGAAGGTAAAGATGATGCTGCCATCGGATTGGGGGCGCACGTGATTCAATGTCTGCACCCAGGAGTTGGTGTTGACGCAGGCTACCCCTGGTGCGGCCATCCCCACCAGCACATCGGAAGTAGCCCAGTTAGATCCGATGACCGTAATATGCGCACTCATCGGACCTTGCCCAGATAAAGGCACTGACAGCGACAGTGTTGGGGGGCCGACCTGCGCCGTTGGACTTGGAGTCACATCGAGGTGAGTGATAGGAGCGCTATAGGCAGTGAACGCGTTGTCCTGCCGCGAAACTCCTACCAACTGGACGGTCATTGCCAGTATAAGCGCCAGAAATCCGGCGAGCAGTACGAGCCACCATCCCTTGCGCGAGTGAGTGTTAAAGGCCTTCCGCCTGCTACTTCGGGCGTCGACTTGAGACATCCATCTACAACTATCCTCACACGGAAACCTCTCCACCAAATTTCCAACATACAGATATACATATCATACGCCCGTCACCTGAAGCCTACTCACACGCCTCAGGTAGTGCGAGCGCCGACCTCTCGCCGAATAGACGTTCGCCCAAACAGATACAGCGTCGGCGATACGGAACACCTCTCAGATACCATGATTCGCTGAACCAGTGTATCCGCTACATCGAGAAGAGTGTCCCAGTTTGCGCCATCCGCAGCAGTAGAATTGCTAAGCCCAACAGGAGGGTCAGAATAATTGCTGCCACGATCCAGCCTCGCGAATTCGACTGACGCGGCAATTCCCGCGCAACCGGCGAAGCGCCCGCCCGCCGCGCCTGCTTGATGGCAGGACTGGAAATGCCAAATGCGGAGGGCCGAAGCGTTGACAGCTGCTGCGTAGGATCCATGGTCGTATCTGCTCGAATGTTCGAGACTTCACCAGCGCGATAGGTCAGCGGAGGTCCCGACTCTTGCGCGGCAGGAAATGAGAGCGGATGTGGACCAGAGGCGCCACGCGACGTTCCGCTGATGTGACTCGGAAACACCTGGCGCCCAACCTCACCCTGCGATTCCGACAAGCTCATATATGGAGCGGGAATTGTAGCGCGCAGGCTCGTTAGTAACGGATCTGGTTGGGGCGCGGGACCTGCTGTTATGTCTGATGGTCTGCGTCCTAATGCGTTCGTTTGCGATCCCTTCGTATACGCAGAGCCTCCCGATCGCGGCGGTGTCATCGGCGCCTGCGATGGAGACGGCGCAATCGGAGGCAGACTGGCATATGGCAACGGTGAAATGGGGTTCGCGAATGGCAGTGGTGACGAGTCGCCAGCGACAAGCGCCGCCATCAGCGCCGCACCCATCTCGCTCGCGGTTGTGAAGCGATCTTCTGGTCGCTTGGCCAGCGCCTGCAGGATAACCATTTCAAGCGCCGGGGTGACTTCTGGATTCAGTCGTCGTGGCGATTCAGGAAGGCGATAGAGATGCGCCTCCATCACGGCGTTCGATGACGAGCCGGTAAACGGCAGCCGCCCGGTCATGAACAGGTAGAGCACAACACCCAGGCCATAGAGATCGGATCGTGCCTCGGTGCGGCCTTCGATCTGCTCTGGCGCCATATATTCGGGCGTACCGGCATCCGGATGATTGCGTGCCGCAGCTGGTTGCGCGCCGCTATCGAGAATCTTGGCCAGACCAAAATCCGAAAGCATGAGGCGACCATCGGAGTGAATGAGAATATTTGCAGGCTTGACATCACGATGAACGAGGTGGCGTTTATGAGCATACGCGAGCGCGTCAGTCAGCTGTGAGCCATAGGTAACCACCTCGCTCATCGACAGCGGCGCGCGTGATAGTTGATCTTGCAGGCTGCCACCACTGACATAGGGCATCACCAAGTAGAGCACGCCGTTCTCTTCGCCAAAGTCGAAGAGCTGCACGATATTTGGGTGATCGAGCGCTGCGGCCACACGAGCCTCTCGTAGAAAACGCTCGCGGAAGCCAGACCTGTCGGCCAGACGGCGATCCAGTACCTTGACCGCAACATCGCGGCCAAGGCGAACATCGCGCGCCAGGTAGACCTGTGCCATACCCCCTTCGCCGAGACGCTGTACAAGCTGGTATGCCCCCAGCTTCCACTCTCGCATGCTCCTGGTCCCTTCCTGGTTCACGTTTCCTTCGGATTCTCCGCCATTAACCCCTTGAGACCCACCGCCGCTGCCCAACCTCGACAGCTTGCGCCCAGCAGGTCTCTCGCATTATACAGCCTTGTGATACTGCGGCTCATAATTATGACGCTACAGTACCACCTGCCTTACAGTAGGGTACAGACGGAATGGGAGCATGGTCATGTCTGCGAGGTGGTTTTGTCAGCTTCTGGTTCCCCTGTCGATTCAGTTGCGGGTTCCGTTGGAGGTTCAGTAGTGGGTTCGCCTTCCGCTTCCGAATCACTCTCGGTCGCCTGGGGGTGAGGGCGCGAGCGGGGGAATGCGATACGCAGAGGCAAAATACGCTCGCGACGCTGCTCCGCTTCGAGGTTATGCGCCCGTGCTTTGAGCAGATCATTGAGGGACAGCATACCGATGACCTTGTTGGAATTATCCCGCTCGACGACAGGAAACTGCGTCAAGCCAGTGGATGCCATACGATAGACTGCGACGCGCAGCGGTTCATCTGGATAGGCCACAACGGGGTCGCTGTTCATAATGTCTGCCAGTCGCAAGTTTGCTAGGTCGGCGGTCTTGTCTTCGACCGCATGTTGCATATCGCTGCGCGCGACTACGCCCACCAGCAGCCCGTCCTCATCGGTGATCGGGAAGAGATATTGGCCGCGAGGGCGATCTCCATCCTGGATGCGTTTCTCCAGATCGCGCACTAATGTATCGGATGAGAATGCGACGACGTTAGTCTGCGCTACCTCTCGTACGAACAGAATCTCCAGGGGATCGACCGCATACTCGCGGCTCAGATGGTAGCCGCGGCGAGCGACTTTCTCGGTCAGGATCGAGCGCTTCAACGTCAGTACGGTGAAGCCGTGGGCGATCACGCAGGCGACCAGCAACGGGAGAAGCGCGTTGATGTCGTGCGTCAGCTCCAGCGTAAAAATGACCCCGGTAAATGGCGAACGCATTGTGCCACCCAGAATCGCGGCCATTGCGATCAACTCCCAGAAGCCAGCGCCCTCGAAGGGCAAAACGAGCGCGAGCAGACCTCCAAGCGCGCCACCCATCATCAACAATGGCGCCAGGACGCCGCCAGAGGTGCCTGAACCGAGCGAGACTGACCAGATGATGGACTTCACAATCAACACGCCCAGGATGGTTCCCATGGCTACATGTCCCTGAAGCAGCACATTGATGGTGGAATAGCCGACGCCGAGCGCCTGCGGGAAGATGAGTCCACCCAGGCCAATCACAACCCCACCAATAGCGGGCCACCACATCCAGTGGATTGGCAGCAGCCGGAATGCGTCTTCGGCGGCATAGACAGCCAGCGTCAACAGAGCGGATAGCGCTCCCGCCAGCACCCCGACGAGAACACAGCCCAACAGGCCGCCGACGCCGATGAACGCGACGTGCGCGGGCGTCGGGAAGAGCGGTCCGGCGCCGATGAGATAGTAGCGGGCGGCGTCAGCTGTCACGGCAGCCAGAGCCACTGGAATGAGACTGCGTGGCTTCCATTCGAAGAGCAGCAATTCAACCGCGAGCAATGTGGATGCTATCGGCGCGGAGAATGTCGCCGCCATACCAGCGGCGGCGCCTGCAACGAGAAGTGTTTTGCGCTCGGCGCTGGTGAGCCGAAGACATTGCGCGACCAGCGAACCAAACGCGCCGCCCGTCATGATGATTGGCCCTTCGGCGCCGAACGGTCCACCTGAGCCGATAGAGATTGCTGATGAGAGTGGCTTGAGTAGGGCGACGCGCGGCTGGATCCGGCTGCCATTGATCAGAATAGCCTCAATCGCTTCGGGAATGCCATGGCCGCGGATGCGCTCCGAGCCGTAGCGTGCCATCAGGCCAATGACGAGCGCGCCGAGTACCGGCACGAGAACGACGAAGACGCCAAGATGATTGCCCGCTGGCGAGACCAGGGTGGTATCCCAGCGCTGAAAGAAAAAGAGGTTGGTGAAGAGGCCAATGAGCCTGAGCAGCACCAGCGCCACGACCGCTCCCAGGAGGCCGATCACAATCGCCAGAGCGGACAGCATAATAACCCGCGGCGTTGTCGTAAAGTCGCCGAGCCGCTGCTCGTGCGTCTCTGTCTTCGTGGAGCGTCCAGAAAGTCGTAAGAATAAAGAGTTCATTGCGCGCCTCCTGGCTGCCGTACCAAATTGCGCATCACGAGGTTGCGCGATGAGGGAAAGAGTGCTGATGGCAAGGTGTATGTGGCGCCAGGCTCGTTGCTTGTGGCGACAGTGATGAAGCGGCAGCGTGCCGAAGGAGAAACAGACCCGATGATAGCTCTGAGAGCACCCAGCGCCGAAAAAGTAGCAACCTGCTGAGAATCTTCACTTCGCGTGCTCCGACCAATTGATGTGGCAGTGAATTCTCTCAGCGAACAGACGCGCAGCATACAGCCTCCAAAAGTAATCTCTTTTCAGTAATAGTCGTCGCGAGTTTTGGCACATCCGATTTCCGCGCCATCTGCGCCGTACTCCTTAGTATATCTCATTGCGATATTGTGTCACATCTAACATTCCAAAATCGCGAACAACGAACTGCTGCCTACAGACTAACGCCGCATCATTTCCGGCGCCGTTGCCGCTGACGGATTGGCATGCTAAAATGTGCCGAACAATGCACAATGAACCAAAGAACCAATGCATGCACTGCAGTGTGCGACCAGACAGTGTGGCTGTCTCATGGCTGATCGGCGGTATCGTGATAGGCGTGCATCTTAACTCCAAAGGGGCAGCGAATGGCAGGATCGGTGACATACCAGTCAGAACGTGTTGGTGACTGGGGGGTGGCTACTGCCGTCGATGGCGGACGATACGAGACTGGCACGATGAAGATGACAGACGGTGTCACGATCTTTTATCGCGCGTGGCTGCACCCCGATGCACAGCGTCCGGTGTTGCTGCTCATGCACGGTATCGGAGCGCATAGTGGTTGGTTCATCGACATGGGGAATTGCCTCAACGAGCAAGGGCTGACCGTCTATATCATGGACCATCGTGGGTTCGGGCGCTCTGGTGGTCTGCGTGGCCACGTCGCTGAGGCTCAGACGCCAGTCCGCGACGCCGAAGCTGTGGTGGCGGAGCTTCGCCATCGACATCCAGAGGCTCCGGTGAGTATTCTCGGCCATAGCCTCGCAGCGATTTATGCTCTTCACATGGCTTCCGACGATTCTACCGCGACACAGCACCGACTCGCTGGCATGATTCTGGTGAACCCAGGGATTGCCGCGACCTGGAAAGTGCCCATGGGGCGTCAGGTGGCTATGGCCGTGGGTGGGCTGAGCGGCTCGACACGGCAATGGAGCCTTGCGCCCGGACACGAGATCATGACAACCAATGCCGAGGCAAAGCGTATGCTTGATGCGGATACGTACTGGCAGCGTACGCAGAGCGCTGCGTTTATCTATCAGGTATTGTTACGCCTACGGAGTTCGGCGATGAAACGCGCGCCAAGCATACGCACACCCGCCCTCGTCATCCAGTGCGAAGGTGACCTATCGGTCGTGCCTGCCGCCTCGCGACGCTGTTACGATATATTGGGCAGCGCGGACAAGACGTGGAAAACGTACCCGAACTTTAGTCACGATTTCGAATTCGAGCCGCATCGCGCGGTGCTGGACGCTGATATCGCAGCCTGGGTAATGGGCCATCGCTGAGCGGCGACAGCCTGCTGATGGTCTGTCGCGTTCATCTGGCGGTAGTATCAGTCGAGACGAAATAGTCAAGAACGGTCGCATGCGTCAGGATGGCGCTGTGCGAGAGAGAAATAGCGAGTTCATGCTAGAACTGCTGATAACACTTGCGCGGATTTTCCGCGACAACGATAAAGATCTCTATATGGTCGGCGGCACAGTACGCGATTTGCTGCTGCGTCGCCCGACGTCGCCAGATATTGATCTGACCACGAACGCTCGACCAGATGAGATCAAACGGCTCATTGCCCATACACATCCCGACGCGGTTGTGACGGTTGGCGAGCAGTTTGGCACGGTGCGCGTGCACTATCGCCGCGCCACTGCGGTCGCGTCAGAAGATACAGTGGTTCGGCAGGAAATAAGTCCAGTGCCCGCCGCATTAGTAGCGGAGGCGAGCGGTGACGTTGACATAGTCGAAATCACCACCTATCGTAGCGACCAGTATACTGATGGGTCGCGTAAGCCAGAAGTCACTTTTGGCGACTCACTTGAAGGCGATCTGCTGCGACGAGATTTCACCATCAACGCCATGGCGCGTGATCCGCTCTCTGGGGAGATTGTTGATCCCTTTGGTGGCAGGGAAGACCTTGAACATCGTCTGATTCGCGCTGTCGGCAATGATCCGGCCAGTCGCTTCGAGGAGGATCCGTTGCGATTGCTCCGCGCGGCACGTTTCGCGGCACAGCTCGGCTGTGAGATCGAGCCGCTCACGGCAAACGCGATCAAACTCCAGGCGCCAACGCTGGCCCGCATCAGTCGCGAACGTATTCGCGATGAATTTACCAAGCTGCTGGTGACACAAAATCCGGCGCGTGGCCTGCGGCTGCTTGTTGATTTTGGACTGATGCCATGGATTGTGCCTGAAGTGCTGGAACTTTGTGGGGTAAGCCAGAAGCCCGCGCACTCGAAGGATGTCTATGATCATGTGTTGCGTGTGGTCGAGCGGACACCCCCGCGGCCAGCCACCCGCTGGGCTGGGTTGCTACATGATATCGCGAAGCCGCGTACACGTTCGGTGGAGGATGGGAAAGTCCACTTCTTCGGGCATGAAGACGTTGGCGCAGTGATGGCGCGTGAAATCATGCATCGACTCAAGTTCGACCGCCCCTTTATCGAATACGTCAGCCGATTAGTAAAGCTGCATATGCGCGCCAACGCCTACCTGCCTGAATGGACCGATGGCGCGGTGCGGCGGTTGATGCTGGATGCGGGCGATGGGTTGCCCGATCTGCTTGAACTTTCACGTGCCGATATTACCAGCTATCGTCAGGATAAAGTCTCGCGGGCGGAGTCGCGCGTCAGCGAACTCGAGTCGCGGTGCCAGCGATTGCGCGAGCAGGCAGAGCGCGTGCCCATCCGCAGTCCATTGGACGGCAACGACCTGATGAGCATTTTTGGGCGCGAGCCGGGGCCGTGGCTGCGACCGCTCAAGGAATATCTCCTTGGTCTCGTGATCGATGGCCAGCTAGCTTCAGATGATCGCGACGAGGCGACAAGGCTCGCGACTGTTTTCCTGGCGGAACAGGAGCAACTCCCATCGGAGCGTGCGGGAGAAGGAGCGAGCAGCGGACAACCTGGCCAAATGGCGGCTTCAATACGCACCGGGGAGACCAGTGAAGGAACACGGTGAGCGACATGCATGCTGCGAGCGCCATCTCGTTCGCAGCCGGACCGCAGAGAATGCGCATACGCTGAAGGCGTCGGGCCTGGTATGGTATGCTACAGGGCGAATAACATTGCACAGCTTGAGAGGATCATCCCGGCGATGGGCGTAAATCAGGCCCTACATCGCGCGTCGAAGCATCAGGGTCGGTTCGTCGAACCCGGATCACTTCAGACAAAGGCAGAGGTATGCTGGAACAGCTGCCCATCGCATGGCAGGGCAAAACGCGAAGACCAGTACCCGCGAATCAGCGCGGCGCTCTGCGTCTTGTTGCTCAATTGGCGGCGCCATTGGCCAGTGTCGTCTCCAAGTGGGAGAGTGACGACGTGATGAGCCAGAGCGAGGGGCAGTCAGCGGTTGCGCATGAGGATAAAGAAGCGCTGCTCACCGCTGTATACCATGAGTATAGTGGGCAAATTCACAGCTATGCGTCACGCTTGCTGAGCAACACCGAAGATGCCGACGACATCACGCAGGAAGTCTTCATTCGCGCGCATGGGCACCTCGCCGAACTCCGCGATCCGGGTCGCCTCAAGTCATGGCTCTACCGTATAGCGACAAACCTGTGTATGGATCAGCTTCGCCGACGCTCGCGCACGCGACGGATTTTTGGTATCGCAGTGCCGCTCGGGCCTGATTCGGACGACAATGAACATACGACGATGCGCGAGGTGGCCAATCCTGGGAGTACGGCGCCAATCGATCAGGTGGCCGAACGCGACCACATCGCTGGCGCGCTGCGTGAGATGCCACCCAAGTATGCGGTATGTCTGATGCTGCATAGCTCCCAGGGGCTTTCGTATCGCGAGATAGCCGATATTCTGGGGATTACACCTGGAGCCGCCGCCGTGCGTCTGACACGAGCGCGCGACCTGTTTAGCCGCCATTACAACGCACTACGAGGCGAGGGTTCGCTATGAGTGCAGAGACAACAATGCGTTGTGAAGATGTAGCGCCGTACCTGTCCGCATTCACTGACGGTGAATTGCCAGAGCCATTGCGCTCCGAGGTTGCCGAGCACGTCGGTACCTGTGAGGCCTGTTCCGCTACCCTCGTTCGCTACGGTGAAATCGATACCCTACTGGCTGGCATGCCGCGTAGCACACCGCCTCCCGAGGCGCTCGACGAAATTCTGACGGTGGTTGCCGCAGAAGGCGAGCAGTTAGATCGTCGGCAAGCAATGCGGTCGACGTGGGGACTGACCACTTTCAAGCGCAAGTTGGTTGAGCTCGATATGCCAGCGAGCGACAAGCCGCCTTTGCAAATCAGGCCGACGAACCGTTCGCGGTGGGTCTCGATTGCGATTCCTGCGATCGCAGCGATGCTGCTGGTGAGTGTGGCGCTGGTAACGTTCCGCTGGCTGCCGAATACGAGCCAGATCAATCCTCCGGTCCAGCAGCCGACGGCCACCCCTGCGCCCGGCAATATCACATTGGCGGAAACAAATGCGACCGTCATGGCGATACAGACGCAACTGGCGTTCAAGCCTATCTTGCCAACCTATCTCCCTGATGGCGCAACGCTCTATGCTATTGCCATAGGTCCGCAGCGCGACTCCGAGATCAGCGAGCATTATCTTGATATCTACTGGAATATCAATGGTCCAGGCGGCGCGGTCAACACGATTCACTTGCACGAAGCGTCAAGCAAACTGGGCCTGGCTGGCTATTCAATTGCATCAATTACCTCGCAGGTGGCGTGGCAGATCGGGAACGCACCGTGGCAACAGATACTTGTAAACGCTACGCCGAAAAACTTGGCGGTAGCGCAGCTTCGCGCGGGAGTAGCCATCGCGCTCGATGTCTCGACACCATCCACTGGTCCGCAGGCAGCGGCGGGACAGACCATGCTGCGTCTCATGAGCCTCTCCATGGATTCACGCTATGTGGTCATGCCAACTGCGCCGGATGAGACCACCGCGCGCATTTTGCCGATACCATATCAAGATATGGTTGCGCACTACACTGTAGTGGCACTCAATGGCAATGGCGCGATTGCATGGCGCGAAGATGCATACGTGGCGCCATGCGCCTCTACGGCGGATCCATGTCAGGTGCGCGAAGCGTATTCGCTTGGGGCTAACGGCGCTTTACTCTACACAGATATCTCCAGTGGCCAGCGTTTGCTGCACCTCGACGACGCGCAGCAAACCTATACCTGGCAGCCGGTGTTTCCGGCGGATCAGGGCGCGAACCTGAACGGAACGGCGCTGCCAACACTGTTCTATAACGCCAATACCTACCTCACTACCGGCATACTCTGGTATTTGAATGAAACCAACTACAGTGGGCAAAGGGTCTACGATCTGCTCTGGACGAGCGCGCCCACGCGCACCCATGTCTACGTCAGCACCGCAACACATCAGGTGGTGGCAATGGCAGTGGAGAAGAACGCGAAAATCCAGACGGGTGGGCCGATTGCCGGAACCGGTTCGCTGAGTTGCACGCGCTATACGATGATCGAATATCTCACCTCTAATGCTTCGACGGATGCGTTGCTTGCTCAGAATATTCCCGCTAGTTATGTACAAAGTCAGGAGACGGCGCTCAATTTGACCTGCTGATCGTTCTCTCGTTGAGTCTGCACTGCCTTGACTTGTCGATTTATAATGTAAATGCACGACTTTCAATGTAGCTTGTTAAGAGGAAATGCAGGTGAGCGTCTTGGTGTCATCGGATTTGATTACTACTTATCCTGACCGGCAGTTTCGAACCGGTGAAGGATCGACTGGTACAGGTTGGCTGCCTGACACTGTCTATAGTCAGGCGCTCGATGCGCTCGTCATTGCATGCGTTGATGTGATGCCGTTCTATCGTGGACGCATGCTCATCGGTCGTCGCAGATGGCAGCCGCAGGCAGATTGGTGGATATTCGGCGGCCGCATGCGCAAAGGTGAGCTTTACCAACAGGCTGCGGAGCGCAATATCATGCGCGAGCTATTTTCTTCCAGTGACAATCATATTATCGAGCTGGACCGCTTTCGGACGGTAGGGATATACAACCTCATTTGGGATCAACGGGCGCAAGAGCCCTCAAATGCGGGATGCCAGCACATCAGTGTGGCAATGATGATACGGCTGACACGCCAGGAGGCTAGCAGCATCAGACCCAATGAAGAATTCAGTGAGACGCAATGGGTCCATCCTCATGACATATTCGCCAGAGCGGATCTCCATCATCCGTGCTTGGTGCAAATGACAAGGGATGCCCTTCGCATCCTTACCTCCAGCAGGTGAAGCACAATTTATATGGGTCGTTTGCCCTGTGTAGCTCCGCCTAGACAGCACCTTTACTCGTCAATTGCGCCAAGCGCCATGAGTGTTATCTTCTGCGCGTCATTCAGCCCGGTGATTCCGCGAATATTCATGCCCTCATACAGGCGCGCACTGCGTAATGAATGCGCAAGCTTCTTGTTATTGACATCCCAGACTTTGCAGGCGCCGTCATCACTCCCGCTTGCGAGCAGAGTGCCAGTTGGGTTAAAAGCTACTACCCACACAGAGTCTTGATGACCAGTGAGGGTTGCGAGATTCTGGCCGGTGTAACTGTTCCAGATGCGAACGGTATGGTCGTGGCTGCCGCTTGCAAGCCGGAGTTGGTCGGGGCTAAAAGCGAGAGCCCAGGTCGGCTTTGTATGTCCATTCAAGAGGTGCGAACATGCGCCAGTCGCAGTGTCCCAAAGGCGGATCGTCCCATCCTCGCTGCTGCTAGCGAGCAGGGCGCCATCCTGGCGAAAAGCTATCGCCCAGACAGGATGTGTATGACCACGCAGCACATGAAGACACTCTCCCGTTTCTGCACTCCAGATACCCACGGTAGTGTCTTCACTGCCAGTGGCGAACAAACTGCCATCTGGACTGAACGCAATAGACCAGATGCGGTGCAGGTGTCCTTTCAGGATATGTACGACTTCGGCAGATTGCACATCCCATAGGCGCGCTGTGCTATCGTCGCTGCCGCTGCCAACCAGTAATCCCGTTGGACTGAAAGCAACAGCACGTATGCGGTTGGTATGGCCCTCCAGAACCCTGGCAAGCGGTGTTTCAACATCCCACAAGCGCACCGTATTATCATCGCTCCCAGTGACAATGAGCGATCCATTTGGGCTAACCGCGACCGACTTGACACGATTGGAATGACCAGATAACAGGCGAAGCTTTCTGCCAGATGGCAGTGTCCAGGCGCAACTCGTGTTGTCATCGCTTCCACTGACGATGAAATTATCGTTGGGGCTGTATGCCAGGGCGCGGATGTACGTTCTGTGCCCAGATAGGACAGCCTCGATGGTTCCACTGACAGGATTCCAGAGGCGCACAGATCGATCCGCTGTTGCAAGCTGGTTCCCCCCTGGACTAAACGAGACGGCCCTGATGCCATTGTTATAACCTTGTAACGTCGTCATCCTATTGCCAGATGCGGTGTCCCACAGCCGCACTGTCTGGTCATGGCTTCCACTGGCCAGGACTGCTCCATCTCGATGGTAGCGGACGGAATTTACCCAGTTACCGTGACCTTGCAATACTCTGGTCGTCTCGCATGTCGTCATGCTCCATATTCGGATATGACTATCGGCGCTAGCGCTGGCAAGGAATGCTCCGTCAGGCGAAAAAGTCAGCGAGCAGATCCAGCCACTATGGCCTTGTAGCGTCTTGATGTGTTTCCCACTCGCCGTGTCCCATAGGAATATATGTGTATCATCACCACCGCTGGCGATGACGCAACCATCTGGACTGACTGCCAGCGACCACACCGGGCGATTGTGGCCTACTAGCGGAGGCAATTTTTCTGCGCGATCTGCGACATCCCACACACGAACCGTAGAGTCATCACTACAACTCACCAACGTCTTCCCATCAGGTGTAAAGGCAACCTCTCGCACAGGATGTGTGTGGCCCTCAATGAAGCCAATCAGTTCACCTGACCCGATATCCCAGAGGCCAATGCGATTGTCTTCCCCCGCGCTTGCCAGCACTTTCCCATCTGGGCTGAAGGCAACAGATCGTATGCGTTTCGTGTGACCGCGGAGGATATAGAGATGTCTGCCGGACGAGGTGTCCCAGAGTCGTATCGTACAGTCGCTGCTGCCACTGGCAAGTAAACGGCAATCCGGGCTGTAGTCCAACCCCCACACCCAATCGGTATGCCCAGTATACGTTGCCAGTGGCATACCATCACTGGCTCGCCAGAGTCGAATTTCCCCGGTTCCAGTTCCGGCAGCAATCACTGCGGTCTCGAATGGGTCGTTGCTGAAAGCCACCGAGAGAACATTGCCGAACATATCTGTGAACACCGATTGTTCAAAAGACGCATCGGCAAAGTTCACGTCAACCAGGCTTGATTCGCGGAGGTATGCCTGCCGAATAGAGAGAAGCGAGAAGTCACGACCGCTGAGATCTATGCCCAGGTGGATCATGAGGTTGAGAATGTTGCCGGCGGCATATCCCGGCAATGTCATAGGCTGCTGCTGAAGTTGCTTGGTCAGTCCCCCAAGATTCCGCTCGCAGGCGGTCAAGCCTATACTACCCTTCAGAGTCTGAAGAATGGGATCGAGAAACACACGGCGATGAACGTCACGAATATAGTCCTTTGCCAACGCGAGCATCACGGCATGGCTGTTCAGCAATCCTATGCGCTCATCAGTAATCTCGGCGGCAATCTGTTCGATGAGTCGTGCAGACATATACTCGATCAACACTGGTTGCAACGTAAATGCCTCGCCTACGCGCTGCAGTGGCAGAGCTTGCTGCAGGGTCTGCAGCGTTGAAGGAAGCTCCTGTCTTGATTTCGGTGAGATGAGAACTCCTTTTAGCTCATCGAGCGAGACGGGTTCGCGCATTATGGCAAGCCAGTATAAAATCTCCTTCTGCAAATCAGAGAATCGCTGAAAGTACCATCGAAGTAGTTTGTCCAGGTCTTTAAACAACCTGTTTTCGTTTCTTAGGAACGCCGAAATATTCCCCCCGTACGCAGCCAGAATATGGCGTGCCGCCAGGTCGAGCGCTAATGGGCTTCCTTCATACTGCTGTGTAAGCTGCTTCCAGTCTTCCTCTTCGCCCTTGAATGAGTCATCAATGCGCTCAAAGATTGCTTTACATCCGGCGACATCTATGCCACTGAGCAGTTGGGTACGTAACGGGCCAGATTTCGTCTCCATCTGTGCGATTTCTTCGGGTTTCTCTCGACTTGTCAGCAACAAACAACTCTGGTGTGGTAGCCCAGCAAATTGACGCAAAAGTTTCCCATAATCTTCATAGCCTGCCTGGTATCGTCCGATATCCGTCCCACCACGCATGATGGTTTCGAGGTTGTCGAGAATGATGAGGCACTTGCGCTGATGCAGGTATGAGAACAACACTTCCAGGAGTTCATCTACTGACTCGGGAAGGTCAACCTCTTGCTGATCGGAGACGAAGACAATGAGTTGTCGCAAGATATCATCGAGGGTGGGAGCGCCAATGAGTGTCCGCCAGATGACGTAATCGAAGCGCTGAGACAGTTGCTGTCCAGACACTGCATCCTGGCTGCCTCTTGCGAAGGTAACGGTAAGATTTGTTTTTCCAATCCCGCGCATCCCGATTGTTGCCACCACACGACAACGGTCGTCGACAATCAGTTGTTTCAGCGCTGCCAGTTCTTCTCCACGGCTGAAGAGCAGTGACGCCGTTGGCGCACCGCCCCAATCGTGGTGCTTGATCTCCGCATGATCGGTATCCGCCTCATCTGCTATGCCAAACTCAGGGGCTCCGGTGACTGCTCCGCCAGTCAGCTTGCGCTTTTTTCCACCAGATTTAAGCGCCCTCCATGCCATTTCAACCTGATCACGTTCCTCATCGGAAAGTAGGAGTGCATCAATCAGTCTGCTTATTGTATCGTAGCGCGGCGCTTTGTTCACGCCGCGCTCGAGATCGCTAATGGTGGTCTCCGCGACATTCGACGCGAGGGCCAAATCCTTCTGCTTCAGCCCTATCCGCGTTCGGCGCGTGCGAATTAATTCGCCGAGTGTCAGATCAAGAGTGGACGCGCCTTGATGTCCAGGTGGTGTTCCATGGTGATTGATGGGCATCGCGACCCCCGATTTTCATGGTCTGGATGAGAGGAATATTACCAATAGTAGCACACACGCTCCCTAACTATTAGCGTTATCCTGCACTCCAAAGTGATTATATCAGTCATCGGCTTCAAGTCACGGGGCGTAAAAATGGCAGTGTCTGGGGGAAAGTGTAATTTTTTCGACTTGCTTGGATTGCCAAAGTTGGAAGTAAACCGGCTTTATCCCCAGGATTATTTTCAATGCTGACAGTACACTTCTCTTGTCAGTTTGAGCGTCCTGTCTCGCAGGACGAGGCGCGCAGTCGTGCTGTGTGTCTCATCAATGGCCACCGTTGCCATGTTTAACAGAGGCAGGTCGCTCAGTTACGCACGGTTCCAGTTTTTTAGAGTAGTTGGAGGTACCAATGGTATTCAACCGCGATCCCCCTTTCCCTCCGCTGCGCACTGTGCCCGCTTCGCGCATAGGGAAAGAGCAACGAAGGTCTAAGGTGTTCGAAGTCTCACCTGCGTAACCTTAGACCCCGCTCGAAAAAGCATCTCAAAACAGCCAGCCCGGTTGGACTGGTATAGCCGATCACGCTCGCCAGAGCTATGAATTGGAGACACTTTCAATGACCAGTGTACACGCCTCAGCCACCATCGTGCAACAGATGCGAAAGGTTATCGTCGGCGCCTTGATTACCTTTTGTTTGCTTGGAGCGCTACTGTGGATCAATTCCACGAATACCTTCCAGGTTGCAAGCGAACATCCGTCGAATCAACTGACGCCAGTCCAGGTTGCCCCTTTGTTGGACTCAACCCCGAATGCGAAGTGCGGTGGTATTGTAGCGCCGTGCTGAGCCAGGGCGCCCTGTAACTGCGCTCGTTAGATGTGTCAATACTTCCGAGTCAATTGAGCCAAATGGCTTCTGGCTTGGAAGTATTGAATTTTGTGTGCTTCTGAACCATACTTACCTTGTTTTTACCTTGTCTCCGCTGAGGCTCTCTCTCGTGCTACCATATTTTGGAGCAATATGCCTTTGGAGGTCTTCCCAATGTTCGATTGCTCTCTTGATTATCCAGATCAACTCTGGTGGCACGACGAAGATAACTATAATCCTAACGTGGGTATTCTCCTCTATCAGGCCGATATTGAGATCAGAAAGCGCGATCATAGCGCCGAGGCATATCGGCATGCAATGAGGATTATTAAAGGCTGGCGCGATGAGAAGATGTCGCTTCGCCAGCGCATGCGCATCTATTATTTGATCGCTCGTGCTGATGATGCTATCGGAATGACTAGCAAGGGGATAGAATCGGTTGATCAAGCGCTATCCCTTGCCTTTGAACTAAAAAGCCACTTCGATGTGAGCAAGTTGCTGTATCATCGCGCCAGGATGAACCGCTCAGAATTATTCCTTGCCCGTGCCGCCGAAGACGCTCGCGACTGCATGATGATCATTGATGAGCACGCATATCACCTCGTTGTTGAAAACGTCTCCTCTGCTCGGCTGCAACTTCTTCCGCAGCTTGCCACGTACGAATTCTACTTGAGCGATTTCAAGGCGGCGAAGGCGCACATCTCTGCGGCGCGGAAACTTATTGCGCGCACGCCAGATGCAAGTCTGCCAGCAGCGGCTACGGCGTGGGTCCAGGTGAATATGGATATTCTCAAACGCCGTCCTGGACTGGCGCTAGCCCCATCACTCCAGATTTCCGAGATTTACGCGCTCAAGGGCAATCCACTTTCATACGAGCGCGCGGAAATTCTTGCTGCACAGGCAGCATTGGCGTTTGCGGAATCCCTGCCTGTGGGCACGTATCGCGATTTGGCCATCGAGATGGCGCTTCCACATATCGCTAACGCGGAGCATCTGGCCGAGACATTACATGACCGTCCTGGTCAAGCTCTCTGCCAACTTGAGCGAGCGCACTTTGATCGCCTGGCCAACCGCAATAGCGGAAGAAAAAGTATGATTCTGGGTGTGATACAGTTCGCGGATGACATCGACGATGTCGCCGTTTTGGCCCAGGCACACGTCATGCTTGGCGATGAATTCACTGCCTTAGGTGAATTTGAACTGGCAAATGGGTGTTACCGAGCCACGCTAGATCTGTTGCGCGACACCGAGATACCGGCACTGGGAATACCGGCACGTCGTGTGCTGGACGAACAGGATGAATTCCAGTTATGAGGCCCTTGTCTTCTTCAGAAGGGCGCGCGCTTTATGTCTGATTCAACATTTGTACCGAGGCGCGAATGGCGACACATTTCAACCAGGGGGCGCTTTACGGTGGAGGCGGTAGCCGATGACATCCTGCGTGTCGCGTTTACGCCCGCGAACGCACAGCCACACCGTAGCTGGTCGCTTGCCCCTTCTGCAATGGCTCTGCCTGACGCGGACGTTACGATAGATGACCAGGGAGATCACGCCAGTCTGCGCACGAATGCGCTTCAAGTGGCATTGACCGTGCCAGATGGAGAAGAGTCGCTGCAACTGGTCATCAGTCGACAGGATGGCAGTGTTGTGCTGGCGCGCGCCATAATCGGCCTGGTCTCCACCGGGCGTCCCGTCTGGACCGCGGCGCTCGCGGAAGGCGAAGTGATTTATGGCGGTGGCGAGCGCACTGGCCCGTTGAATAAGCGTGGCCGGAGTATGACCTTTTGGACCACTGACCCACTCCCCAATCATGGCGATCAGACCGGTGCGATGCATCAGTCTGTTCCGTTTCTTATTGGCCTGGTGGACGGCAAAGCCTATGGTGTCTTTTTCGATGTCAATGAGCGTGCCGAGGCCGATATTGGCAAGGCTCAAATTGATGTCCTGACCTACGCGCCAGAATCCGCCGAACTGGTAGCCTATGTTGTCGCTGGCCCTACACTGGGTGATGTGCTGCGGCAATACACCTCACTCACTGGACGGATGCCGTTGCTGCCGCGCTGGGCGTTCGGCAATCAGCAGTCGCGGTGGAGCTATATGTCTGCCGACGAAGTGCTCTCAATCGCCAGTGAATTCCGCGAGCAGGGGATCCCGTGTGACGCCATCTATCTCGACATTGACTACATGGACGGATACCGCGTCTTTACCTGGAATCCCGATCGTTTCTCTAATCCCGCTGGCCTGATTGAGACCTTACGCGAGCGGCACCTGCGTCTCGTGACGATCATTGATCCCGGCGTCAAAGTCGATGCTGAGTATGCGGTCTACCAGGTAGGTGAATCCGAGGGTTACTTTGCGCGTGCGGCAGACGGCGCGCTTTTCCAGGGGTGGGTCTGGCCCGGGCTGAGCTGCTGGGGTGACTTTGCCCAGCCTGAGGTGCGATCATGGTGGGGCGATCAGCACCGCGGCTTCGTCGATGCGGGTGTGGCGGGAATCTGGATCGATATGAACGAACCCGCGCAGGCGGGAATCTTTGCGCCACCCAGCGTCACGATTTCCCACGGCGAGACGTTGCCGGACGATGTGATGCACGGCACGCCAGATGATCCCATCACCCATGCACGATTCCACAACGCCTATGGACTGGCGATGGCGCAGGCCACTTTTGAGGGCTTGCGGCGATTGCGGCCCGACGAGCGGCCATTTGTGTTGACGCGCGCCGCCACTGCAGGCTCACAGCGTTACGCGATTGTCTGGAACGGCGATTCGACCAGCAGTTGGGATAATCTGCGTTTGGCGATTCCGCTCAACCTCGGCGTCGGGCTGTCCGGCTTCCCGATGACCGGAGGCGATGTTGGTGGATTCTGGCAAAACACTACCGCAGAGTTGTTAGTGCGCTGGACGCAATTGGGAGCACTGCTGCCATTCTGTCGCAATCATAGCGCGATGGGCACCGCGCGACAGGAGCCCTGGGCATTTGGCGAGCCATATACGCGCATGTGCCGCGAAGCCATCGAGCGGCGATACCAGCTTCTGCCGTATCTGCTCGCGCTGGCTCACGAGGCCGCGTTGACTGGCGCTCCGATGGTGCGTCCGCTCTCATGGATCACTCCGACCCATGCCGAAAGTCTTGCCTGTGACGATGAGTTTTTGCTGGGCGATGGGCTGCTGGTCGCGCCCGTGCTGGACGAAGGCGCAACATCGCGCGAGGTGTTGTTGCCACCGGGCGAGTGGTTCGCATGGGAGAGCAGTGCGTTGCATGCTGGCGACCAGCGACTCTCGGCGCCCGTCACGCTTGATACTTTGCCTCTCTATGTGCGCGCGGGAACGATTCTGCCGCTGGCAGCGGTCGCGCAATCCACCGATGGCATGACTGAGCAACCGTTGACGCTTCATGTGTATCTTTCGGCGAACAGCCCGACAGCGGTGGCGGAAATGTGGCTGGATGACGATCATCCATTGGCCGAGGAGCGCGGTACATTCGGAATCTGGCGGGCGCGGGCAACCTGGCAGGAGGACGATCTGACCGTGCGGCTGGAGCGCGTCAGTGGGCGGCTTGCATGGCCTTACCCTGGTTGTTCCATTGCGCTACATTTGCCTGATGGATGGACCGCCACATCGCTCGATAGTACGGTTGACTGCAAGGCGATACATTCACCGCGCGCTATCGTGTCGCGCACGAGTGAACTGTTAAGGGTGGCGCTCGGTCGTTCGTGTATCTTCGCCCTGTAGCCAGAGCGAGACGTGCGCTGGATGCATCGTCGTCTCAACGGTTTCCAGCAGGCTGCTGGTGAGGTGTGTCAGCTCGACCTCGCTCCGTAGCGATGCGCCGAACTTGTCGAGCAGTTTGCGCGCATCATAGCGGCTGCGATAAAAGCGCCGGTCGATGAACCGCTGCATGCGTTGGCGTAGCGGTTGGAAAAGTGCGGCAACGAGCAGCGTTGTGATGACAATCAAGATGGGCGACTGCTGCTCATGCTGGCCGGTCAGCGCATTGATGAGCGCTTGCGCCCCGACAACGCCGACGAAGTAAACACCCACCAGTACAGCGGTCAGTGAGCCATAGACCAGCGTCCGATTGATGAGTACGTCGATGTCGAAGAGACGATAGCGCAGAATCGAGATACCCGTAGCGCCCGCGATGGCGACAAGCGGAACATAAAAGACATAGCTGCTCACGTTGCCATTGAGGGCAAAGATGACGACGACGAGAAACAGGATGAAGATAATGCAGAGAATGGCCGCATAGCCGAGCCACTTTATCTGCTGGCGCTCCATACCGCTCGCACGCCTGGCTCGGACAATGAGTGAGACGCCACAGCATATCGATGCCACGAACAGCAAAACCGTCAGCAACGTCGAAATGTTGTCGCTCACCGTGCTGTCGATGAGCTGGATCGGATTCTTTAGAACTGGGGAGAGTTGTGTCTCATTCGCGATGTGGCCAAAGAGCATGTCAAGAGTGACCCCTGCCAGCAAAATGGTCGTGATAACGAAGAGTGGTCGCCAGCGCGGAGATGGCAGGTGGCCAGTCGGGAACAGTAGCAGCACGTAGGTGAAAATGAGGAGGAATCCCAGAGATTGCGCGGCGGTCCCAATCACGCCGAGTAAATTGGCCGCTGGCAGCGTCCCGGGTTGTGTGATTAACCCATGCGTGGCGTATGCGAGCGAGAAACTACTCAAGGCCCAGATGAGCGCCGACGCGCAGAATAAGGTTCCAATGCGCGTTCTCTGGCCGACGCACAGCGATCATCACACCTACCAGGGCAAAACCAGCCAGCGCCAGCGACTGAAACACAATGCCTGGAATCGCTGCTGGCGAGGTATCAAGCACGGTGAGGACGTCGCCGGCAATCGAGAGCGCCACGACGAAAATCAGTGCGAATACCGCGAACACGCGAACAAGCCGAATCTTCACGATGATCGTTCCCTTTCGGCTGCACGCAGCCAGAGCGAGACATGCGCAGGGTGCATTGTCTGCTCTACGGTCTCCAGCAAGTGATCGGTCAGGTGGTCCAACTCGATCTGACTCCGCAGCGATGCGCCGAACTTGTCGAGCGTCTTCTTCGCGTCATAGCGCGAGCGATAGAACCGCCGATCGATGAACTGCTGGAAGCGGCGGCGCAACGGCTGAAAGAGCGCGGCGATCAGCAGGGTCGTGACAACAATCAGCACCGGCGATTGCGACCCCTGTATGCCAGACAGCGCGCGGCCAGAGAGCACGTTGACCAACGATTGCACGCCGACCACGCCGAGGAAATAGACGCCTGCCAGCACAGCCGTCAGCAAGCCATAGACCAGCGTTCGGTTGATGATGACGTCGATATCGAAGAGGCGATAGCGCAAGACGCCAATGCCAGCACCGATGGGGAGCATCACGATACCCAGCGCGAAGGTGACATTGCTGAGCGCGTTCTCATTCGGGATGATGATGATGGATGGGACCAGAATGGCAACCATCGCCGCTACACCCAGTGCGAACCACTTTATCTGCTGGCGCTGGATGTCTCGCGACTTCACATAGCGTGTGATAATCGCCGCTACAGAAGCGAGTGCGCAGAAAATGAACAGTAGTCCGCCAGCGTTGGTGACCGCATTGAGCACTGGGCCTGCTCCGTCGATGCCGAGCGGGTTCCAGATGCGATTAGGTGGACCGGACTGTCCCGGAGTCGATTCCTGATAGCCAGGTGTGATTATGGCGGTGAGCACAGACAGCGCAATCAAGACAACATCGAGCCAGAAGACAAATCGCCAGCGCGGTGATGGTAGACGCCCTGTCGGGAAAGAGGAAGAGCAGCAGTGTACCCATTCCCAGGTTTATTGGCCAGACAGTATTACCCAGTATTTCAACTAGTCCCACGATGAGCTGGGTATCTGTGTGATTCGCGAGGGCATGCTGCACGAAAGACGCGCTGAACGAGGTGGTTGCCGTGCCGAGGCCAATGGCGCAGAAGATCCATCCGACCGTGTTATCCGGCCTACGCGAGATGATGAGCGCTCCCATGGTGGGAAATGCAAAGAACGCCGCGACCATCGAAAATGTTCCCAGGAACGCATTATTCTCGTTGCTTCCCGGCGTCTGAGTGAACAGGACGATGGCCGCGACAATCACGATCAAATCAAGCAGCCAGAGAATCCATCCGAGGTGTCGCACAATGCGATGGGACATTACAGTTCTCCCGCTGCTGTTCGCGCCCTTCCGGCTGGGGTAACAGTGGTAACCTCGCTGACGTCAGTAACTGGCGCTTACGTCTGGCAGTATCAGGAGACGAAGAACCGTTCCCAACGCCAAGCAGTCCCAGCGCCGACTGCGCCGCAAAGTAGCCGCACAGTCCATGCACGCCACCACCTGGTGGTGTGGATGAAGAGCAGATGTACAGACCGCTCACTGGCGTCGAGTACGGATCAACACGCACCGTGGGACGAGTAAATAGCTGGCGTAGATCCTGCACCCCACCGTTGATGTCGCCGCCGACGTAGTTGGCATTGTAGGCCTCGAGCTCCGTGGTATTGAACGAGTGACGCGCGAGGATGCGGTCGCGGAAGCCAGGGGCGAAGCGCTCGATCTGCGCTTCGATACGCGCGGTCATATCCACTGTGCAGCCATGGGGCACGTGGCAGTATGCCCAGGCGGTATGCTTGCCGCTTGGCGCCCGCGTCTCGTCGAAGAGGCTTTGCTGAGCCAGCAGCACGAATGGCAACTCAGGCAGCACACCTCGCCACACGCTCCGCTCGCCCGACGCGATCTCCTCTGGAGTCCCGCCAACGTGAACCGTGCCCGCACGCAAACACTCCACAGCCCGCCAGGGGATTGGCCCATCGAGGGCGAAGTCCACCTTGAAGACACCTGGCCCATAGCGGTAGCGTTGCAACTGGCGGCGATAGCTTGCGGGCAGTGTGTCGCCAGCGAGCGCGAGCAGCTGGCGTGGCGTCACATCACAGAGAATGGCGCGCGCCTGGGGCAATTCGGCGAGCGAGCGAATTTCGGTGTTCGTTACGATCTCGCCGCCGAGGTCGCGCAGGTATGCCGCAAGGGCATCCACGATGCGCTGTGAGCCACCTTTGGGCATCGGCCAGCCAACCGCGTGACCCAGCCCTCCCAGCACCAAACCCGCGGCCGCAGTCAATGGTTGCTCCATGGGCATCATCGAGTGGGCCGACATGCCCATGAACATCGCGCGAGCATAGTTCCCTTTGAAGACGCGCTCGGCAAGGCCACGCGCCGACTGCACCGCATTGAAGCCGAACTGTGCCATTGCGACTGACGTGATCGGGTGAGCCGCCTGCCAGAGCGGACGGAGCGGCGCAAGAATACCCTCGGCAAGGGAGTCCCAGCGGCGCGCAAGTGGTGCGAATAGCCGCCGCCAGGCGTCAGCATCGGGGCCAAGCGTTGCGCCCGTTGCCTCAAACGAGCGTTCCAGCAAGGCAGCGCCGCCATCTGGCAGCGGGTGCGCCAGCGGCGCGTCGGGGTGGATCCACTCGACGCCATACTGCTCGAGTGGCAGTGTGCGGAAGAACGGCGAACCGACCGCCAGCGGATGAATTGCCGAGCAAACATCGTGGATATAGCCGGGCAGGGTCAGCTCTTTCGACCGACAGCCACCGCCGATGATGTCACTGGCCTCGAAGACGGCGACCGAATGCCCGGCGCGGGCGAGCGTAATAGCCGCCGCCAGCCCGTTCGGCCCAGCGCCAACCACCACAGCATCATACATTGACGAATGAGACGACATGGAGTATCCAGCTTCCTCGTTTTTCTTCGATGATGGGTTGGCTCACCTGGTCTGTGCTTTGCGCTTGCGACCCCGACCGAACCAGCGGGCAGGGGTGTTCAGCGCCGTCCGCACAGCGGCGTTCTGCCAGATATTGCGGGCGTTTGACCACTGTCGGCGGCGGTCAACACAGACCATCTGTAACGTCACCGGGCCATCAGCGTTGAAGTAAGCCGCTACACCGTGGAGCGTATGTCGCCAGAACTTGTCTTCCTGCTTATGGCCACCCATCGCCAGCCCTAGCTCGTAAATGGGATCATTTGCCCGCATCAGTACCTGAGCCTGAACGATTGGGCAGTTCCCTTCCATGAAGGACGAGAAGGTAATCCAGCCGGCAAACATGTGGCCTTCTGGCGTCATGAGTGTGAATGACTCATCATCCGCATACAGCACCAGCACACCAGTTGAGAGGGGCATCCCGCCTGTCTTGATATTGAGCAGCGCGACCTCTCCCGGAGCGATACCGGTGATCGGGCCGTAGAAGTGATTCCCTTTCGGCCAGAATGCGGCAAAATGGTCCTTCCACGTCTGAATAACCTCAGTCGGTGTCACCATGGCGCTTTCCAACCGGATGCGATAGGTCTTCTGCCACATCTTGCCGAAGCCCTGTAGCGGGCTAACCACCCGCCGACCTTCGACATTCAGGTTGATAGCGTGGTCTGGAGCCTCGGAGACGCGCAAATCTGTTCCCCGCTGTGCCCAATTGGCGGCGTCACGCGGTTGCCCTCCGGTCGCACCCGGTGTTGGTGTCGCTGGATTATCCACTGGTGTTCTCTTTCAACTCTGCACTTGCATATGAACTACTTTTCGATACGGCACGCGCTAGGAGACTTTGTCCGTCTTTCCGCTACGCGCGCCGTCCGATGGCTCGTACCGGACGGAGACAAGCGTAAAAAAACGAACGGATGGTGGCATTTTTCCAGACATTGCCCGTACGACCCCATTGGAAGCGCGGATCCAGACAGGTCCGCTCAATCACTGCGTCAGTCTGCACGTTATAGTTCGCCGCCAGATGGGTTAGCACATACGACCAGATACGCTCCTGCTGTCGTGCGCCGAACATGCGGAACCCAACCTCGAAGATCGGGTCGTTTGAACGTCCCTGGGTTTGTACCTGTGCGACCGTGAAGTTATCGTCTGCGAACGCGCTACATGTAATCCACCCTGCCTCGGGGCAACCCTCAGGAGTCATGAACGTGAATGACTCGTCATCGGCATAGAGGATGAGCAGACCTGAATGCACCGGTAAGCCCTGGGCTGAGGCATTCAACAACACGACTTCGCCTGGCGTGACGCCAGAGCGTGGAGCATAGAAGCGGTTTTCTCGCGGCTGCAACTCGCCGAAATGGTCTTTCCAGAAGCGCACCAACTCCAGGGGCGAGACGATGTCACCAGGCACGCGCACCTTGTAGGTCTTCTGCCATAGCGGTCCAAAGCCCTGTAATGGGCTGACGACACGGCGGCCTTCAACATTGAGATTGATCGCATGCTCTGGGGTATCAGTGACGTGCAGATCGGTGCCTCGCTGAGCCCAATAAGCCATGTCACGTGGCTGCGCTTGGGGCGTTCCCGTTGTTTGTGGCTCTAGATTGTCCATCGCTAATTCCCCTCGCTCTTCCGCTGTCGCCCATCTTTCTGGGGCAGTCAGGAAGCGCCTGACGCCGCGTTGACCGCCTCGGCCTCTGTCTCGAAGATGCTGATAGCCTCGTTCAGTCGTGTCAGCTCGAAGATATGCTTGTAATGGTCACTCAAGCCGTAAGCAAACATGTGCTGCCGGTGCCGGTTCATGCGGATCAAGAGCGTGACCAGCAGGCCGATGCCGCTACTGTTCATGTACTCCAGCCCGGTGAAATTCAGGATGATCGTCTTGGTCGTATTGGTGCTGGCGGCTGTGTAGGCGTTTGTCAGTACAGTTTCGGCAAATGCCGTGACTTCGCCCTCGATGTCAATGATGCTCACTGTTGGATTCACGTAGCGGACATGCACAGTCACGCTCGGGTCCTGTGTCGCCATGCTTATTTCCCCTCCGTCGCAATGGCCGGGTCGGCGAGAGCGCTCGCTTCGTCCGGAAACACACTCATGAAATCAGCGAGTCGCGTGATGTTGAAGATTTCGACGTAATGCTCACTCAAGCCGCACGAATACAGATGGACGTGGGATTTGCGCGCCTTCGCCAGCAGTGTGACGATCAGGGCGATGCCGGTGCTGTTGATATAGTCTACGTTGGCGAAATTGAGCAGAATGACCTCAGGCTGTTCCGTCTCTGCCTCGGCGTAGGCGGTGTTGAGCGTCTCTTCCGCGAATCCATTGATCTCGCCATGCAGATCAATCACAGCAACTCGCGGCTTTTTGTGACGCACATACGCCTCAAGCGCTCTGGTTGGCATCGTCTTCCTCCTCCCGGGACATAATCAATTCAACGGTGTGATGGCGCTCATCGCTGGTAACACGCAGTTCATCCACCAGATTGCGAATCAGGAACAGCCCCCATCCGCGCGGTGTCTGCTCCTCAGCCAGTTTCGCCTCCAGGTCGGGCGTCTGTGACTGCGTGGGCACGGGCTGGCCGCCTCCGGAATCGCGTATGCGGACGGCCACCTGGCGTGCGGAAGACAGCACTGTCACCTCCACAGGCACATCCTCCTGGTATTGATTGCCGTGCTCCATGGCGTTCATCGTCGCCTCGGCAACGGCTGTCTTGAGGCGCTCAATGCGCTTCTCTGGCAGCCCAAGCTCGCGTATCGTAGCCTCGACATGACGCATC
Organism: uncultured Chloroflexia bacterium; assembly: GCA_963718915.1. Taxonomy (GTDB): domain Bacteria; phylum Chloroflexota; class Ktedonobacteria; order Ktedonobacterales; family JADMIN01; genus DAHUXT01. The sequence goes on from CAVRAI010000004.1 coordinate 897,395, forward strand.
GCATCGCGTTCGTTGCCGGGAGCGCTTGGGATGGGCCAGGTATCGAGCACGCGCCACCCTTCGTCTACCGTGTGGTTAGCGTCAGCACGATCGTTCATATGGCCATCTCCTGTATGCTGAAGTGTGACCAGCGTTACGTCGTCTTCCTGCTCCCAGCCAATCCCGGTGAAGGCGCGCAATTCGTTGAGCAGGTATTCAATCAATGCACCGGTATCGCCATATTGCCCGACGAGCGACATTAATCGAGGGAAGCTGAACATATCCCGCTCGGGATTGTGCGCCTCGACCAGACCGTCACTATAGAGCAGCAACGTGTCACCCGCAGCCACATGCATCTCCTTCTCTTCGTAATGCATATCTGGCATCAAGCCGAGCGGCATGCCGGTAGCGCGCAGTTCTGACGCGGCTCCGTTGTGCGAAACGTAAGGCAGGTCGTGTCCCGCGTTCGCATATTGCAGGCGCCCGGTGGCGGGATCGAGAATCGCGTAGAGGCATGTCACGAACATCTTGGGAGGAATATCGGGGCAGAGCAGGTTGTTGGCGCGCTCTAACACTTCGCCCGGAGAGTCGCCGTGCTGTGCGGCGGTGCGCAGCATGCTACGAGTAGTCGCCATCACCAGCGCGGCGGGAACGCCTTTGTCGGTGACATCGCCAATGACCAGCCCCAGACGGCCATCGTCGAACTGAAGGAAGTCATAAAAGTCGCCGCCGACGGCGCGGGCCGGTTGATAGTATGCGCCGAATTGCCAGCCTTCGAGTTGCGGCAATTCCTGAGGCAGTAGTGTCTGCTGGATGATACGGGCGATGCGCAATTCCTGCTCGGTACGCTCGCGGGTGCGGGCCTCGGCCTGTTGTTCGCGTACCAGTTGCGCGACCCGCACGGCTGGCGCGGCTTGCGTCGCCAGGGTATTGAGCAGCCCACGGTCATCGGGCGAGTAGTCCTGCTCGCTGAGCCGCGGGCCAAGGTTGAGCAGGCCGACCAGCTCGCCCTGACTGACGAGCGGAATCGCCAGCGTAACACCTGCCGAGCGTAAAGCTTGCAGTGCGGGCGAATCGAGATGTAGTTTTTCCACCTCAACCGCTCCAGGCGCACTCAGAAAGTAGGCCACGATGGGGTCATCGGGCGCAATGTCTATCGGCGGCGCTACCTGCCTCAGACGCTCCGCTGGTTTGCGGCTTTCCACAGTCTCGCTCGTTTTGCGAACCGGCCAGATTCGTTTCATGCTTTGCAGCAGTGTTGCCATTCTATCAGCCTCCCTCACGAGGTTCCCCAGCCATGCCTTACGCCCAGAGCATACGCGACCGCCGTTCCCAAACGTTACAGGAATCGTTACGGAATGTGTGTAATACGTGTCCCGCAAAGATATCGTGAAGTATCCCGCATTGTACTATGTTGTGTAACGATTGAAACACAAGACTGGACGCACGCGACTGTTCGTGGTACACTGAGTCACACACGCAAAGATGCGGCACTCTCCAGAGTTAGTTGCTGAGAGGGAGGCCAGATATGCGACCGGTCGTCCGGGTTCGAGCAGATCACACAAGCGTCTCTCTGCGTGTGCGGGAGAATGAAACGTACAAGGCGCCAGGGGAATAGACCTCTGGCGCCTTCGCTATTGCTGGGACCAATAGTGATAAGCCATCCAACAAAAGTTCGCATTTGTGGACCACGGTCCGATTCGTAGAGCAAAACAGTATACAGATGCGTAGTGTGTGAACCACCGGGCGTCGTGGCCTGGAGGAGCCATCAGACGGCCAACAGTCAAGCGCTATGTAACCGGAATCCACCAGCAACGAGATCGGTGTGAGTTTTTTTGCCTGATTCAGTGAACCGCAGGGATGTTCCAGCACTGGTAGTCTGGTAGCGAGCCAGTGTCAGGCGAAGGCACACGAAAGAGGGTAGAGCCTATGCACTCCAGTATGATTGGAAAGATTGCAAAAGCAAAGCAGTATGCTCAGGAACCCGAACGCATGCAGTTTACTGCTTTTGAGGCGACCTTCCAGGGTGAAAACGATATCCATACCGTGTCGTTCAAAGAGGGCGCGTGGCACTGCACCTGCCGCTTCTTTGCCGATTGGGGCACATGCTGCCATACTATGGCTGGCGAGCGCATTCTTGGCGTCTCGATTCCAGCCGAACATCGTCAAGGCGAGCCGCTCAGCCTTAACTACGCTGGCACCCATAAGGGCCTATAACCTCGTCAAGAGTAGCAATACAGACCAGTTCAAGCCGCCCCACAATTCAGGGGCGGCTTCGTCATAATAAGAGGGCGCGCGGTCAGCGCGATAGTGGCGCTGAACTGGAGGATCGCCTCAGGGGCGCATGCAGGTAAAGTTGTCGCCGCGAATAAATCGTCGGTCGCTCTGCTCGAATCCTTAGCCCAAAACGAAGTGCAGCACGATGATGACAGCAAACATCAACGCCGCAAGGATCCCTGTCAGACGAAGGTCATGCAGAACATAGCGATAGTGTTCGGCTGTGACCATGTTGGCCTCGCGAATCCTGCGCATTTCCTTAGCACGCGCGACACGACGTTCCTGCTCGCGCGTAGCGTATGTGCCTTGGGACGTGGCTGCGGGCTTTGCGCCAGGTTTCGCGTTTGTGGTAGCGGGCCGAGTAGCGGTCGCTGTTCGTGCGGCGCTTTTGGGAGCTGACGACGATGCGCGAGGCGTGGATGCAGTGGATGATGACGGCTTGGAGGCGGAGGAGGTGACAGCGCTGGCGCCAGATGTAACGGCGGTATCGGGCGTGTCCGCAGTAGCTTCAACGCCAGACGCTCGCACCAGCGCTACATTCTGAGACCTTGCCGCTGCCTGCGGCCGACGGGCCGCCTGTGTTTTATGCGCGGCCGTAGACTTCTTTGGCATTCCCTGTACCCCTCTGTATGGCTGTCATCCCTTAGTTATTCGCCTGTGGCGCCTGCCGCGATTCCCTCGCAGTCTCGCACACACACATTCTAAGTCAGTATAACCCAGACATCCAGGCCACGCAAGCAGTACCGCCCTCATGTCATGCCTGCATTCCCAGGCATCATGGTACACTTACGACTGTGCAACTTGCACGTCTGTTCGAGACGGCGTATGGACACGGACAAGCGACGACCAGTCTGAGACAAACGCGAAAGGACGAACCGGCAATGGGGCTGACACACTTCGACGAATCGGGGCGCGCGCGTATGGTTGATGTCAGCGCGAAGGCCGATACTGCGCGGGAGGCCACCGCTGCTGGGGTCGTACGCATGCGGTCGGAGACACTCGCGCAGATTCGCCAGGGATCTATCGCGAAGGGTGACGTACTGGCGGTGGCACAGGTGGCTGGGGTCATGGCAGCCAAGCAGACTCCGCAGATGATTCCAATGTGCCATACCTTGCTGCTGACTGGCGTTGATCTTACATTTGCGCTGGAAGATGGCGATGCAGGCGAGGGGCGTGTATCCATATCGGCGACGGTGCGCACGGTCGGCAAAACGGGCGCGGAGATGGAGGCTCTAGCGGCGGTGAGTGTCGCCGCACTGACGATCTACGACATGTGCAAGGCGATAGATCGCGCGATGGTGGTTGATACGGTGCGCCTGATGCACAAGAGTGGTGGCAAGAGCGGCGATTACGTGCGTGAAGATGAAGGTGCGGGTTCAGGCCAGCCATAAGCCGAATTCTGTTCCGCGGACGCCTTACGGCAGCCACGGCGACAATCATCTCTCTAGGACGACGGTTACCCATCGCCTCAAGCAGCCAACCCGGAGGTAAACGGGCGAGCCACCCGCGAGCAACCGACCTGAGCCGATTGCTGCTCCTCCTGCACGGCCTTGCTCCAGATGGGGTTTACCTCAGCCGACCAGTCACCTGGCCGCTGGTGAGCTCTTACCTCGCCATTTCACCCTTACCTTGGCAGGAAGCAAGTTCCCGCCCGGCGGTATGTTTCTGTGGCACTTTCCCTGGGGTTGCCCCCGCTGGCCGTTAGCCAGCATCCTGCTCTGTGGAGTTCGGACTTTCCTCGGCCAGCGCATGGATGGCCGCGATTGTCTGTCTGCCCTGAACCCGCGCACTCCACCAGTATAACACAGTCCACATGTTTGCTCGTCCGACTGTGCCGTCGTTGCGCTCATGCGTGCTATAATCATTGATGGCCCACGGGGATGCAGCAATTACCGCTGCCCCCCGGAGCAGCTGTTTTGCATCCAGATTACGCACGTATGTGGGCATTTTACGGAGGATACATGCCTTACGCTGTCACATTAATTCCGGGTGACGGAACCGGACCAGAGATAACCGAAGCGACCCGTCGCGTGCTTGAGGCAACGGGCGTTGCGTTCGAATGGCACGTTCATGAGGCCGGCCTCGCTGTCCTGGAAAAGTCTGGTACTGTCTTGCCAGAAGAGGTCATCGCGTCGATTCGCGAGACAAAGGTGGGCCTGAAAGGGCCGATTACCACACCAGTCGGCAAGGGATTTCGCAGCGCCAACGTAGCCCTGCGCAAGAGTCTCGATCTCTATGCGAACCTGCGACCAGCCAAGACCTTTGCAGGCCTACGCTCACGATACGAACATGTCGATCTCATCATCTGCCGCGAAAACACCGAGGATCTCTATGCGGGTATCGAGTTTCAGCGAGGAAGCCCAGAGCTTGAAGAACTGATTGACTTCATCGGACGCACCACCGGGACGAAACTCTCACAAGATTCCGCGATCAGCATCAAGTACATCTCCGTCGCGGCCAGCCGCCGCATTGTGAAGTTTGCCTTCGAGTACGCGCGCGCCAATAATCGCCGCAAGGTCACGGCTGTTCACAAAGCGAACATCATGAAGTTTTCGGATGGTCTCTTCCTTCAAGTCGCGCAGGAAGTTGCGAAAGAGTATCCCGATATCCAGTTCGAGGATCGCATAGTCGATAACATGTGCATGCAGCTCGTGCAGAAGCCCGAACAATATGATGTGCTGGCGCTCCCGAATCTCTACGGCGACATCCTCTCGGATCTCTCTGCGGGCCTGATTGGCGGCCTGGGTGTTGCGCCTGGCGCGAACATTGGCGAACATTATGCCGTCTTCGAGCCTGTGCATGGCAGCGCGCCGAAGTACGCTGGCCAGAACAAGGTCAACCCGATGGCGATGATGTTCTCTGGCGTCCTGATGCTGCGCCACTTGGGCGAGCGCGAGGCTGCCGACCGTCTTGAGGGAGCGCTTGCCGCGGTCATCGCCGAGGGCAAGAACGTGACGTACGACCTGAAACCACGCCCCGATGATCCCACGGCCGTAGGTACATCGCAGGTTGCCGATGCTATCATCGCAAAAATGCAAGAAAGCCGGTAGGCGCAACGCCTCGGCGCGATAACGTCGCTTGCCACTACATCTGGAGCGAACGCTTCTGGATGCTGGTGGCATCGATGTTTTCTCCGGCGGAATCACAACTGCCGGGGTACTCATGGCGGATTGGCTGGCTGCGTCTTAGAATTGTCTGATGGGAGGATCGCTTTTTCGCGCGCAACTTTCGCGCGCAACAGCCCCTTGGGGACGAGATGCAAAGGAGCATTACCGTGACACCACAATCTGACCAGCCTGCGGATATCACCCAACGAGTCGAGCAATTGCAGCAGGAGGCGCGGCAGCGAGCCGAGATAGATGCGGCGCTGAATCGGTTATTCGCGCCAGAGGACGATGCCTTGCAGTACGCGTTGACCGCTGAGCGCGATGCCGAAATGCCCAGCATCCAAATCTCACCACTTCAGGGACGCCTGCTCCAGGTGCTGGCTCTTGCCTGTGGCGCGCGTAAGATCCTCGAGATTGGCGCGCTGGCGGGCTATAGCGGCATCTGGCTGGCTCGCGCGTTGCCGCCGGACGGGCGCCTCATTTCGCTGGAAGTAAGCGAGAAGCATGCGATGGTTGCGCGTGCATCATTGGAGCGCGCCGGATTAAGTGATCGCGCCGAGGTGCGTGTTGGCTCGGCACTGGATATATTGCCGACATTGACGAGTGAAGCGCCCTTCGATCTGGTGTTCATCGATGCTGATAAACCACCATATCCCATGTATCTAGACTGGGCGCTCAAGCTCGCGCGGCCCGGCAGCATCATCGTCGCGGATAACTGCATTCGCGGCGGCAAGCCCCTGCGCGAGCCAGTCGAGGATGATCCCGCAACGCGCGCCCTGAGTGCTTACGACCACCACGTAGCCACGGATCCACGGCTGGTTTCGGTGGCTTTTCCCATGGACGACAACGGAATGGATGGTTTCGCAATCTCAGTCGTGCGGACTGTTGCTTCTTAGGGGAGTCTCTGAATGCAGCTAGAACGCCCAACACGCTTGACGCTCCTCGCAGGCAGGCGTACACTGCCGGTATTCGCGCGTGCCCGGTAGTTGACAGGTGTTGACGCATAGGTGCAGAAGGAAAAACGCATGAGGTGGATCGCGGGGGGCATTGCTGGCTGGCTCGCTGCCATGGCGCCCTTGCTCGGCGTTAACATTGCTGGTTATGCCAACGTCTTCGATTCCAATACCGCTGTGATTGCTGGCGCGGGTGCGTTGTTCGGTAGCATACTGCTCGGCGGCCTGGTGACTGGACTGATTGCGGGGCGTCCGTCGTCCGCCCGGCCGGGTGGAGCGCCAACAACCTTGCCTGCGGCGGTTCTGGCTGCGTTTCTCTATATCATCAGTCTGATTACGGTTGTGATGGTGGCGATTCGTGTTGGGGCAGCGCCAACAGTTGTTGCCGAGCATCCATTGCGTATCTCTGGCGCCGTTATCTGTCTCGGCGCTATACTCCTTGGCATGTCATTGTTGGTTGGGGTGCTCACCGGGAAGCGTGCGGGCCAGGTAACGTCTCAGGCGCAGGTACAGGGGCGCTCCGCCGTCCAGCAAGGTATGGCGCGGCACGGTCAACCTGGCTACGGAGGCTATCCGAACCAATCTTCACGCGGCGCGTATCCAGGCGAAAATGCTCAATACTCGGCAGGGCGCGAGGACTACGAAAGCCAGCGGCGGGGATATGGAGGCCACGACGAGCGTCAGCCTGTGCGCTACCCCCCTGATACGTCCCCGCGCCAGAGCGGAAGCAACACCGGACGAGATGAGGATTGGCGCGAGGGTCGGCGCTGATAGGGCATCCGCGGGCATTGGACTGACTGGCGAATTGAGGAGTACGTTCAACTATGGCGCGAGTCATTTTTCTCGGAACCGCTGCCGCGCTACCTGTTGCCGACCGGTGCAATACCGCCCTGGCGATTATCGGTGATGCGGAGGCGCCGGGCGTGCTGATTGATACAGGTGGCGACATCTATCCAGCGCTCTGCCGTGCCAATCTGGCTCAAGATGAGCTGCGCGATCTCTTCATCACCCATGCCCACATCGATCATATTGGCAGCCTCCCCTCGTTGATCGAGAGTTATCGTCTCGGGGGCCGACACGCCCCGCTGCATATCTTCGGGCTACCAGAGGTTATCGAGACAGCGCGTCAGATTATCGAAATCTTCAGCTATGAATTGACGCTTGATACCTGGACTTTTGAAGTGACTTATACCGCTGTCGAAGATGGCCAGCAGCTTACCCTTGGCGGCATGCACGCAACGGTCGCGCGGATGGATCATACCCTTCCCTCGGCAGGCCTCCGGCTTGCGCTGGCTGCTGGTGATTTTGTCTATACTAGCGATACCCAGCCAACGCCTGCGATCCAACGACTGGGGCAGGGCGCGCGTGTCTTCGTCACTGAGTGTACCTATCTGAACGATGGCGCAAACTTCGCCCGCATCAGCCGCCATATGACCGCCCTGGAAGCGGGTCAGCACGCGGCGGCATGCGGAGCCGAAACGTTGGCGCTGGTACATTTGGGTGTGGCAGCTGGCTGGGCGACGGAGACCGCTTGCGCTGAGGCTGCCCAGGCCTTCACGGGCACGATCATCGCCCCCAGCGATGGCGATGAGCTACAATTGTGATCCTTGCCACGGTTGGCCCTCTGCGCTGCACAAGCTGGACAGTAGTATGGTACACTTGCCTGGGCGTCGAGTGATGCTTCCGCCGCGGGCTATGTGACTGATTATTTCAAGCCTCGGCGTATTTCCACAGTGCTCAGGAGGAAATCTGTGTTTCAGGATCCAAACCATCCCGATCTACAGCAGCTTGCGCAACATCATGATGAAGGCACGCACGACCAGATTCCCGCAGACCAGGCAGCAGCCGCGCTGGCAGCATTCCAACAGAATGCCGACCCTGCGCTGGTGCAGCAATTGATCGCGCAGCACTATGCTGATATGACGCCCGAGCAACTTCAGGCAGCGGCAGCGGCGCTTCAGGCGAAGGCAGCGGCAGCGGCGCCCGATTCGGCCCACGCCGCCATGGACCCAGCCACCGCGACTCCAGAAGATGTTGCCGCCGCTCATCACTCGATCTTCACCGACCACCCACATGTTGCCAAGGATGTCGCCATCGGCGGCGCTGTCGTGGGCGCTGGAGCGCTGGCAGCTCTCGCGGCACGTTACTATCTCAAGTCGCGCGGATAGCAAACCGCACGTTCTTTGTCACAGTGCGCGGGCAGACGATGCATCGGAAGACGGTGCGATCTGCCCGTCGCTTACTTTCCCAAGCCGTCCGTCCGTCCGTCCGCTATGATATACTTGCTACCAGTAGCGGTAGAACGTACGTTCACCAGCATGTTGAGCCGCACGATAAAGCGCCGGAGCGTGACGCATGACTGACCATACGACCGATCGGCTGGTTTCGCCCATGTCGAGCGATGCCGACTTTCAAGAGAATAGCCTGCGCCCGCACCGGCTGGAAGATTACATCGGCCAGGAGAAGGTCAAGGGCAACCTGCAAATTCTGCTAGAAGCCGCTAAATTGCGCGGCGAGGCGCTCGATCATGTGCTGCTCTATGGGCCTCCAGGTCTGGGCAAAACGTCGCTCTCACTTATCATCAGCGCCGAGATGGGCGTCAGTATTCGGATGACCTCTGGCCCTGCCATCGAGCATGCGGGTGATCTGGCTTCGATACTGACGGCCCTCGAAGAGCATGATGTGCTCTTCATCGACGAGATTCACCGGCTCAGCCGTGTCGTGGAAGAGCGCCTTTATTCGGCGATGGAAGACTTCGCGCTCGATCTCATCATCGGCAAAGGCCCTTCCGCGCGCAATGTGCGGTTGCCCCTTAAGCCGTTCACCGTCGTCGCCGCTACCACACGCGTTGGCGCGCTCACGGCGCCGCTACGCGACCGTTTTGGGGCGATCTACCGGCTCGATTATTACGACGACGCTGCCTTGCAGCAGATTTTGCGGCGTTCGGCGCGGATACTGCGGGTTGAGATGGACAGCGACGGTTGCGCGGAAATCGCCCGTCGCGCCCGTGGAACGCCGCGTATCGCCAACCGACTGCTACGGCGTGTGCGCGACTATGCGCAGGTGCGCGCCGATGGGGTCATCACCCGTGATGTGGCGCGGCTGGCATTGAGCGCGCTGGAGGTGGATGAGCGCGGACTCGATCCCAGCGACCGCACCATCCTGCGTACGATCATCGAAAAGTTCGATGGTGGCCCGGTGGGCGTCGAGACGCTGGCGGCCAGCACCAGTGAAGAGGTTGAGACGGTCGAAGATGTCTACGAGCCATATCTCTTGCAGCTAGGTTTTCTCGCCCGCACCCCTCGCGGGCGCATCGCGACACGCCTTGCGTACGAGCACCTTGGCATTCCTTATCGCGGCGGGCCGGAGACACCCGGACTCTGGGATACGCCGACGGTGTAATGCTCTAGCACCTCCTACTGACTATTTTGCGTAGTGCTCTCGCCAGAAGGCATGTAGCTTCGTGACTTCATCGGGCGGCAGAGGAACGGGTGTGCCGAGCTGGCGGGCGAGCGCGTAGACCTGCGCGCCGTCTTCGAGCGCATGGGCGGCAGAATAGGTCGCACTCAGCGATGGCCCGACCACCATAGCGCCGTGGTTGCCCCAGATGACCGCGTTGCCATTGCCCATTGTCTCTGCGATCAGTTCGGCAAATTCAGGCGTGCCAGACATCTGATAGGGCGCGATAGGCACAGCGCCGCCCAGACATAGCGCGGACTCTGCCAGCACCATAGGCAGCGGCTCGTAGACCACGCCAAACGCGGTCGCGTAGAGCGAGTGGGTATGCATGACGCAGTGGATGTCGCTACGGCAGCGCAATAGCAGCGTGTGCAAGGGTGTTTCTACGCTCGGACGATGGGAGCCTTCGACCACCCTGCTTTGCTCGTCGATCACCATGATATCTTCGGCGGCGACGAGATCGTAGTCCATGCCGCTCGGGGTGATACAAATCAGTCCACTCTCGGGGTCACGCGCACTCAAGTTGCCTTGTGCCGCCCGCACCAGCCCACTCGCCACCATCTTTTTCGCGTACCGCGCTACCTCGGCGCGCAAGTCGCCCAGGCGCATACTGCCTTTGCCCATCATCAGCCTCCAGCAACGAATCATTCAATGAAACATATAGACAAATGGACCCGACCGGAAAGCCGATCAGGTCCACAAGAGTTTAGTCAACACTGGTTTAACTGCGCAGGCGCTCCAACACCTTCGGGTGGCGAAGCTTCGCCAGCGCGCCCGCCTCGATCTGGCGCACACGCTCGCGGGTGATGCCCAACTGGCGGCCTACCTGCTCCAGTGGATAGGTGTGACCGTTGCCCAGACCGAAGCGCAACTGAAGCACCAGACGCTCGCGTGGGGTCAGCACGTCGTCGAGGACATCCTGCACTTCCTGCTTCATGGTCCGAGTCGTGGCAACCTCCTCTGGCGAGGTGCTCGTCTCATCGGCCAACACGTCACCAAGCTCCTGCTCTTCGTCTTCGCCAACGGGAAGCTCCAGCGAGATGGGTGTGCCGGGCGCGGCCTCAAGCTCATGCAGGCGCTCAACCTCCATGCCAAGCACGTCGGCAAGCTCCTGCTCGGTTGGATCGCGGCCAAGCTCCTGCACCAACCGCTGTCGCTCGCGGCGAACGCGGTTGAGGGCGGTGTTGACATAGACTGGCAGGCGGATAGCGCGCCCTTTATCAGCCACAGCACGACTAATCGCCTGACGAATCCACCAGGTGGCGTGGGTGCTGAAGCGGTGCCCGCGGCGCCAGTCATAGCGCTGTACGGCTCGCATCAGGCCAATGTTGCCTTCCTGGATGAGATCGAGTAGCGAGAGGCCTCGACCAACGTAGCGCTTGGCGATGCTTACCACCAGGCGCAGGTTCGCCAGTACGAACTGCTGCACAGCGTCTTTATCGCCTGCCTCGATGCGCTGAGCCAGATCAATCTCTTGGGCATGGCTCAGCATCGGCACGCGACCGATTTCGCGGAGGTATGCGGTGATCGCATCGACCTCAGTGGCCTCGCCACGCTCGACGGCCCGCGCCACTTCGTGAACCCGGCGGAGGCGGGCCTCGCCTGCCTCAGATTCATCTGGCATGTCAACCAGAGGTGCGCTATCTGTTTCCATTGCCTTAATGCTGCTTTCGATTGCCTCGTCCTCCTGCACGCTGGCCTCCTCATCGTCGTCGATAATATCAACGTCGTCTGCCAGAAGCCGATCTATGGCGGTCTCGAGGTCTATAGTCGCCTCACCTGAAGTTGCCGTCTTGTCTGCGTGGTCATGCTTCTTGTCTGGGACAAGAGCCCGCTGAACCGTTGCCTGATGGCGAACGGCGGCTTCGAGATCAGCACGGCGCACGTAACCGCGTTTGCGCCCTTCATTGAATATCTCGTCGAATGTGATAGTATCGGTTGTAGTGACTGAAGGCATAAGCGATTTCATCCAACAGAATGAACGTGCAGGAGTACCTGCGCACGTCGTGGTGAACAAACATGATTAGATGAGTATTTTACCTGAGTAGCGGTAGCGCCCTGAAGTTGCTCTCTACTTACGCTGATGGAGCCAGGCGCGTGACTTGCCACGCATGAGGTTAACCTGGCTATTTGGCTCAACAGGCGCCAATGATACTCCACTCACCTTTCATACGTAAACCCCCCCACTTCGGTTACACAAAGATAGACAATAACGCAAGACGCAAGAATTAGTCCAGATGGCCTCTGGCCATTGAAACCTGCGAGAGAACACTGTTTCTGAGCGCAACTAGGCCCGGGGAGCGCTCCATTGCGCTCAACCGGGCCTTTCAGTATGATCTGAAATCCTTGCCCAAACACCAGTTTGTCTGCACAGGGTTGAGCAACCGCATGGATGTGGACAATGTCTATGCAACGACTGTTTTTCTCATATTTGCCGACGAGTAGACGCTCTCGTCCGCATCCGAAGATGCATACGAGACACGCGCGATGAGATCGAATGATATCCCAGCATGGAAGTGGTTCGCCAAGCCCTACGACCATGAGCGTTGGTCAGCTGCACCCGTTACCGAGCGTCCACCTCCAACCTCGCAACCGGGTAATCTGCCCGGGGTCTTAACGATATCACAAGGATACCGGGGAGACGTCATCTTGGGGTCGGCTTCGCACTTAGATGCATTCAGCGCTTCTCCAAAACGCGACATAGCTACCCGGCGGTGGCCGTGGCCGGCCAACCGGAACACCAGCGGTCGCGCCGCTCCGGTCCTCTCGTACTGGGAGCTGCGCCCCTCACGTCTCCTACGCCCACGACGGATAGAGACCGAACTGTCTCACGACGTTCTGAACCCAGCTCGCGTGCCGCTTTCATGGGCGAACAGCCCAACCCTTGGGACCGACTCCAGCCCCAGGATGCGACGAGCCGACATCGAGGTGCCAAACCTTGCCGTCGATGTGAACTCTTGGGCAAGATAAGCCTGTTATCCCCGGGGTAGCTTTTGTCCGTTGATCAACGGCCCTTCCACGCGGCGCCGTTGGGTCACTACGCCCGACTTTCGTCCCTGCTCGGCTTGTTTGCCTCGCAGTCAAGCTCCCTTATGCCCTTGCACTCTGTCCGGGTGATGTCCATGCACCCTGAGGGAACCATTGGGCGCCTCCGTTACCTTTTGGGAGGCGACCGCCCCAGTCAAACTACCCCCCTGGCCCTGTCTGCACGGTCGTAGTGTGTAATTGTTGACACGTGCATGAGACGCGCCACCGCGCAAGAGTGGTATTTCACCGTTGCCTCCCCCGCGCCCACAAGCGCGAGTTCGCTGGCTCCCACCTATCCTACGCAGACGCGGCTGCGCGCCCAGACCAGGCTGTAGTAAAGCTCCACGGGGTCTTTTTGTCCTGTCGTGGGGAACCCGCATCTTCACGGGTACGTCAATTTCGCCGAGCCCTCCGTCGAGACAGTGCTCAAGTCGTTATGCCTTTCGTGCGGGTCGGAACTTACCCGACAAGGAATTTCGCTACCTTAGGACCGTTATAGTTACGGCCGCCGTTCACCGGGGCTTCAGTTCGGGGCTACGCTCACCCCTCCCTTTCACCTTCCGGCACTGGGCAGGCATCAGCCCCTATACTTCGGCTTTCACCGTCGCAGAGACCTGTGTTTTTGGTAAACAGTCGCTTGAGCCTGCTTCCTGCGGCCCCCTCATGCACGCGCCTGGTCCGAAGACCCGCGCTACACTGCCGGGGCGCCCCTTCTCCCGAAGTTACGGGGCTAATTTGCCGAGTTCCTTAACGGAGGATCGCTCGTCCACCTTGGGGTGCTTACCCCTGCCCACCTGTGTCGGTGTGCGGTACGGACCATGCGGCCTGCCTCCTCGGCCTTGCGACCGAGCAGCTGCTAGAGGCTTTTCTGGGCGACCTGGAGACCACACCACTACCAGGGCCTCAACGGCCCCTCCAGTCAGCCCAGCGAACTGCTTGCGCATGAGACCCGGATTTCCCTGGATCTCGTCCCCCGAACCAACAACGCCCCCTGTCCATTCGGGGCGTGGGTGCTTCCTGTCGCGTCCCCCCCTCGCTTGCCATGCGCGCACGGGTGCAGGAATCTCTGACCTGCTCGCCATCGCCTACGCCCCCTGACTCTCAGAGGCCTCGGCTTAGGATCCGACTCACCCTGGGACGTCTGCCGTTGCCCAGGAACCCTCAGGCTTCCGGTGTGGCGGGTTCATCACCGCCATTCTCGCTACTCATTCCGGCATTCTCACTTGTGGGCGCTCCATCCGGCCCTTCCGGTCCGCCTTCACCGCTGCCCACAACGCTCCCCTACCATGGCCGTCCATGACTCCATCCCTTGCGAGATGGACGACGACCATCCGTGGCTTCGGGAGGCTGCTTGAGCCCCGTTACATTGTCGGCGCAGGGGCACTCGACCAGTGAGCTATTACGCACTCTTTCAAGGATGGCTGCTTCTAAGCCAACCTCCTGGCTGTCTGCGCGCCCCCACTACCTTTCCCACTCAGCAGCCCCTTAGGGCCCTTAGCCGACGGTCTGGGTTGTTTCCCTCTTGGCGTACGGAGGTTAGCCCCCGCCGCCTCACTCGCGACTGCTCCTCACCTGGGCATTCTGGGTTTGGTTGAGCTTGGTAACCGCACACGGCCCCGCACCCATCCAGTGCCTTACCTCCCAGGCAGGCGAAAACGTCGCGGCTGCACCTCCATGCATTTCGGGGAGAACCAGCTATCTCCAGGTTCGATTGGCATTTCACCTCTACCCACAGGTCATCCCCCAGTTTTGCAACACTGGTGGGTTCGGGCCTCGACGAGGTCTTACCCCCGCTTCACCCTGCCCATGGGTAGCTCACCTGGTTTCGGGTCGTATCCTGGCAACGCATCGCTTGGGATTGCTCCCGCTCGCCCGCTTCAGACTCGCTTTCGCTCCGGCTCCACGGCTTTGCTGTACCGCTTAACCCCTTCCCTGAGGCCGACCAAACGCCTCAGGACGCTGCCAACATACACTCGCCGGATCATTCTACAAAAGGCACGCCGTCAGGCGGCTGCGTGGGCCGAAACCCACCACAACGCATCCCTCCGACTGCTTGTCAGTGCAGGGGTTCAGAGGCTCTTTCATCCCCCTCCCGGGGTGCTTTTCACCTTTCCCTCACGGTACTGGTTCACTATCGGTGGCCAGGAGTATCTGCGCCTTGGAGGGTGGTCCCCCCAGCTTCCCACAGGGTTTCTCGTGCCCCGTGGTACTCAGGGTCATCGCTCCGCAACCGCGTCCGGCCTGTTCGCTACGGGACTCTCACCCGCTCCGGTGGGCCTTCCCAGACCCTTCGCGTAGACCCAACCTCGTTGCGGTGTCCTCGTTGCCGACGACCAGCGACGCCCTACAACCCCAACCCCCACCGCCTTGCGACCGTATGGGCTGGTTTGGGCGCTCGACCCGGTTCGCTCGCCACTACTACGGGTCTCTCCACCCGCCGGTGTCCCCACCAGACGGGCGGTAGTCTCCCTTGCGAAAGACTACTGTTGATTCTGCTTCCTCGGGGTACTGAGATGTTTCAGTTCCCCCGGTGCCCCCCAGCGGTCCTGCCCCGCTGGTCTCGTCCCATCACGGACGAGGGGTTGCCCCATTCGGATTCGGTGGGCTCATCGCTTGCATGCAGCTCCCCCACCACGTTTCGCCGCGCTCCGCGTCCTTCTTCGGCTCCTGGCCCCTAGGCATCCACCCTGCACCTTCTCCCGCTTGGCGTGTTTCCAACGCCATGCTGGTGCTATCAGTTCGATCACATGCGACACGCTCTCAGGACAAGAGCGCTACTCGCATCGGCAAATATGAGAAAACACTCGACAACACCCCGTATTCGTCTCGCGCACCGCACTCGGCTACGGTATATCGCGCGAACATCCTACGCTCGTTGTCGCTTCCACATCACATTATGCGGTTGTTCATGTGCGATGCGCCCGGCCCCGAAATTATCGGGTGGCGATGAAATGTGCCTCAGAGAACCATCGTTGGCTATTCTAAGGCACCCCCTCAGTATAACACGCTTCCTGGCCTCAGTCAACCCCTCATGCCACATAATTTCGGGATAATGTGTTGTTGAGTCGCGACAAAGGCAAGCAGCTACAACTCTCAGGTGCAAGTCAGTTCGAGAAGCGGAAACGGATCAGCGCCCACATCGCCGCGAAACCATCGCGCCAGGTGATCTTCTTGCCTTCGGCGTAGTCACGTCCAGCGTAGTAGATCGGCACTTCGTAGATGCGATAGCCCTTCTTCAGCACCTTCGCGGTAATCTCTGGCTCAAAGTCGAACCGATTGCTGCGGATGCGTACGTCCTTGAGAATCGGCGCGCGAAACGCCTTGTAGCCGGTCTCCATGTCGGTCAAGATGTTATTGTAAAGGACGTTAGTAATCAGCGTGAGCAATTTGTTGCCCAGATAGTGATGCAGCATAAATGAGCGGTGCGTGCCAAGGAATCGCGAACCATAGACGACATCCGCTACTCCATCCAGGAGTGGCCGCAGAACCGCTCCAAAGTCACTGGGGTTATATTCGAGATCGGCATCCTGAATGATGATGATATCTTTGGTGGCTGCTTGCGCTCCCGTGCGTATGCCCGCACCCTTTCCTTTGTTCTTGTCGTGATAAAATACCTTGACATTCGCTGGCCAGTCAGTTTCTTGCAACAGTTCGCGCGTGCCGTCGGTCGAGCGGTCATCGATAATGATGATTTCTTTATCGAACGGCTGCTCCTGCACACGGCGAATGACCTCAAGAATGGTGGTCCGCTCATTGAAGACAGGAATCAGAACCGAAATCTCCACACTTCCTCGCTTTACTCCCCGGCAGATATCCCATAGCCAGCGGTACTCCTGGCACGCAACAATGGCCTAGCGCTCCGTGCCTCCTGCATCGACTTCACCATGAATCCGCACAGGCCGCGTTAGATTTTACGCCGAAGCGCGCGGTAGCCGGGTAGCTTCACCCAATCTTCCCACAGAGAAGGCGCAATTCGCCACAATACATAATGAAGGGACGCTCCACTGGAGATGGCGCGCCCCTGATTCTTGCGATGTGTGTAAGCGCATGTAAATCAATCGCCGTCCGTCGAATTATACAGGATGGCGCGCTTGACTTCCTCAATCGCGTCGGTGACATGAATCCCACGCGGGCAGGCCTCTGTGCAGTTGAAGATCGTGCGGCAACGCCAGACGCCAGTACGGTCACTCAGAATGTTCAGGCGCTCGGCGCCACCACGGTCGCGGCTATCGAAGATGAACCGGTGCGCATTTACGATGGATGCTGGTCCAACCCACTCGGCATTAGCCCAGACAGACGGGCACGACCCGGTGCAGGCGCCGCAGAGGATGCACTTGGTCGTCTCGTCGAAGCGCTCGCGTTCCTCGGGCGTCTGCAAACGCTCGGTGCGCGGCGCAGGCTCATTGTTGACGAGATAGGGCTTCACTTTCTCATACTTTGCGAAGAAGGGATCCATATCAACCACCAGGTCGCGGATGACTGGAAAGCCAAGCATTGGTTCGACCGAGATCCGTGCGCCAAGATCCTGCATCAGCAACTTACACGCTAACCGATTACGCCCGTTGACCCGCATCGCGTCCGATCCACAGACACCATGAGCGCACGAGCGGCGATAGGTAAGTGTCCCGTCCTGCTCCCACTTGATCTTGTTTAGTGTATCAAGCAGGCGGTCGTTGCCTTCTACCTCGACGTGGAACTCCTGCCAGTATGGCTCGGGATTCTCTCCGGGCTGGTAGCGCTTAATTTTGACATGCGCCTTGTATTTTCCATTGGTGGCAGCCATCGCCAGTCCTCTTCTCTAAATGACACTGTTCTATGACTATGCCTGGACTATGCCTGGACTATGCCTGGACTATGCCTGGACTATGCCTGGACTATGCCTGGACATCATCACGCCTAATATTTGCGCTCTTTCGGCTCGAACTCTGTGATGACGACGGGCTTGTAGCGTAACTCTGGCGCACCGGCTGTCTCGGATCGATAGGCTAGCGTGTGTCTGAGGAAGTTGACATCGTCGCGCTTCTCATAGTCTGTGCGATAGTGCGCGCCGCGGCTCTCTTTGCGGGCACGTGCGCCGGCGATGGTTGCCTCGGAGCATTCGATCAGATTGCCCAGTTCGATCACTTCCATCAATTCGGTGTTAAAGGCGCGTGTACGATCCATCAGGCGAATGGCGCCGAACCGCTGTTTCAGCTCGACGAGCTTTGTGGTCGCGGTCTTCAGACTCTCCTCGTTACGCACGACGCCGACATACTCCATCATCATATCGCGCAATTCCGCGCGGATATTTTCCTGCGTCTCGCCGACGGTGCGGCTGAGCAACCCCTCGACCATCTCAGTAGCATAGGCGTCGGGGTTGTTGGGCAGCGGCGCGAATTCAGCCTCAGGCAGCCATTTGGCCGCAATATGCTTGCCTGCGCGACGGCCAAAGACAATCAGATCCACCAGCGAATTGGTGCCCAGGCGGTTTGCTCCATGCACGGAGACACAGGCAACCTCGCCTGCCGCATACAGCCCCGGCAGCGCCATATTCTGTTCGTCCGTCACTACCCGCCCCTCGATATCGGTGGGGATGCCACCCATCGCGTAGTGGGCCGTTGGCTGGATTGGCACTGGCTCGTAATATGGCTCGACGCCAAGGTAGTTGCGGGCGAAATCGGTGATGTCGGGCAACTTGGCGTCAATTGTCTCCTTGCCCAAATGCGCTACCGAGAGGTACACATAGTCTTTGCCATCGATGCCACGCCCCTCAGCAATCTCCTGGACGATGAAGCGTGACACCATATCGCGCGGCGCGAGTTCCTGCATCGTTGGAGCATAGCGAATGCAGAAGCGTTCCCCCTCGTTGTTCAGCAGGTATGCGCCCTCGCCGCGCGCCGCCTCAGACAGCAGAATGCCGATTTTATACAATCCTGTTGGGTGGAACTGATACATCTCCATATCTTCAAGCGGGATACCGCGCCGATAGGCCACGGCCATGCCATCGCCAGTGCAGGCAAGCGCGTTGCTAGTGATGCGCCAGGCGCGTCCATAGCCGCCAGTCGCCAGCACCACCGTCTTTGCGTGGAAGGTGTGTATCGTGCCGTCACGCAGGCAAAGGGCGACAACGCCACATGCCTGACCATCGTTGATGAGCAGATCGAGCATCATGTACTCGTTGAAGAATCGCACCTGGTTCTTGATGGACTGCTGATACATTGTCTGCAAGATCATATGCCCCGTGCGGTCAGCAGCGTAGCACGAGCGGCGTACTGGACCCTCACCGAAGTTACGACTGTGGCCGCCAAAGCGGCGCTGGTCGATCTTGCCATCGGGGGTTCGGTTGAAAGGCAGTCCCCAATGCTCCAGGTCATAGACTGCTTCGATGGCCTCGCGTGTGAGCACCTCGCCAGCATCCTGGTCAACCAGATAATCACCACCTTTGACGGTGTCGAACATGTGCCACTTCCAGTGGTCTTCTTCCACGTTGCCCAGTGCGGCGGCTACCCCGCCCTGCGCTGCGCCAGTATGCGAGCGCGTGGGGTAGAGCTTGCTGATGACCGCAATGCTGGCGCCCTGGGCCAGTTGCATCGCCGACATCAGACCAGCGCCACCCGCGCCAACGATCACTACATCAAACTTATGGTAGTTCATGAATAGACTCCTGGATCTAGCCTCTGTTCTATCACCCTGGCTGAATTACGCGCACATGCACTAGTGGCCCAGCATACCCAGGATTGCCTGAGTGATGTTCATATTCCGATGGAAGGTGATAATGGTCATCATGCCAATCAGCCAGAAGCTGAGCGCGATAACGAACAGGCCCGAAACAACCGCGACCCTCCAGCCACGTGACTTGATATAGTCGTCGCAAATGATGCGCAGACCGTTCAATCCGTGGAACAGCGCCAGCGTCAACAGTAACAGATCGTAGCCGCGCCAGAACGGATTGTCATACCGCTTTGCGACATAATCATATACCGTCTCCGAAACATCGACACTGACGTGCATGAGGAAGAGATGAATGATAGCCAGAAAGACCAGCGCCACCCCGCTCACTCGGAAGAACCACCAGGAAAACGTTTCAAAACCGCTCGCGCCATTTGGCCGGGAGGTTGCTCCGTAACTCGTCACTCTTGGGCTATCTTGAACTGGTGTCGCCATACTCGTTCTCCTTGACTTCGAGTCGATCCTACATAATGTTCGCGTTACACAGCCCCGGCCCTTGCGGGCAGATGCCAAAGATCGGCGCGAGGACGAAGTATCCCATGCCCAGCGTGCCAATGATGGTCAGCGCCATCACGACGTAAAACATCTGGCTCTGGTATTTGTAACCTGTTGACCAGAAGTCGATGAGAATGATGCGGACGCCGTTGAATGCGTGGTAAAGCACCGCGCCGATTAACGCAACCGAGACGACGCGAATAGGCCCAAGGCTGAAGATTCCGATGGCATCGTTATAGATGGTCGGGCCGAAGCCAATCAGGGTGATATCAATGATGTGGACCAGCAGAAAGAGCAGAATGGCTAGGCCTGTCACGCGGTGGAATAGCCAGGACCATTGACCCGACTGACCTCTGTACATACGGAGTGTCTCCTTTAGAGAAAACTCATGGGTTACGACAAACGCGCGCTTTCGCAGATATCGCGACGTTGATTCGCCAGTTGACCAGACGGGGATATAAGACAAACGCGCACATCGATGACGGTTTCGCCAGGATGTATCACGGGAATGCGGAAAATTGGATCACTCGCTTGCATACGACCTGACTCTGCCTCATTGCGCTCGTCGGACCCCATTGTCACGGTTATAGGTATCATGCGCACTTTTTAGATTATACGCCTGTGGGTATATCCCTACAACTGGTCACAGATGCGCGGCATCAATAGGCCAACTCATGCAACGGACGAAGTACAATCCCTGCCGTACTGAGGGCAATACGCACCGCCGACGCGATTGTCGCGGCACCCTTGGTATCGCTATGAACGCACAGCGTCTGGGGGCGCATATGTAGCGTGGAGCCATCGGCTGCCGCCAGTGTTCCTGCCTGGATCAGAGTCACCACACGCTCCGCCGCGACTTGAGGATTGCCTAGCAGGGCGTCGGAATGTGACCGTGGTAGGAGTCTGCCCGCACTGTCATAGCCACGATCGGCAAACGCTTCCTCGGCGACTCGTAGCCCCGCCTCGCGCGCAACCGTAACCATACGTGATTCTGCCCGCGCGATCAGCGCCAGGTCTGGATTGAATGCTCGCACCGCCCTCACCACTGCCGCCGCCTGTGTTTCGTCGTCGGCTGCTGTGTTATATAGGGCGCCGTGTGGCTTCACATGTCGCAGAATAGCGCCAACCCCGCGTGCCATCGCGTCGAGTGCGCCAAGTTGAGCCAGTGTCCACACCTCCACTTCATCAGGCGAGAGAGGTATTGCTCGCCGCCCAAAGCCGTACAGATCAGGATAGCCGGGGTGCGCGCCGACGGCCACATTGTGTTGTTTGGCCAGTAGCAGTGTCCGGCGCATGACCAGCGGATCGCCCGCATGCGCGCCACAGGCAATGTTGACCGAAGTCATCAGCGGAATCAGCGCTGTATCATCTCCCATCGGCCACTGCCCAAAGGACTCGCCCGCGTCGCAATTAAGGTCGATTTCTTGCGCCACGTTTTCACGTACCATTGTCGCAGTCCTTTCGCAGTGCCATGATCGAGTCGGCATCGTCGCTCCATTCAGCAAAGCCCGCAAGCAGACGCGCTGGCGATGGTTGGCGCGCAACCCGCGCGATATCCTCAGCACGCTGTCGCAATGTCGCCAGCGCTTCGATCAGCGAGACGCCACGAAACCTGACGGTATCACCGGGTCGAAGCTGGCCAATCTTCCAGAAATCGGCGCTGATGACAACGGCAGGAACATGATAGCCACCAGTCGTCTGCGCATCGGCAAGTAGCACGACTGGCTCTCCATCCGGCGGAACCTGCACCGCGCCCCGTGCCAGGCCTTCCGAAAGCACCTCGCCACCCTCCAGGCAAGGACCTTCCACCCGCCGGAGCTGGACGCCCATTCGGTCGGAGCGCGCATCCACCGTGAACGCCGCCATAAGTAATCTGTCGAGCGCATTGGGAGAATGCGTCGCGTGCGATCCCGGTAGGACACGCAAGCGCCAATTGGCGTTGCCAGACAGGCGGCGCATCAGATCGATTGGCAACGTCCGCCCAGCGACATCACTGGGGGTATGGGCGCGTGCGAGCGTGTCGCCTGTCCGCAAGACACGGCCATCCAGGCCACCGAGATGTGCGCGCAGGTCTGTCGCGCGGCTGCCCATCACCTTCGGCAAGGCGACGCCGCCAGCCACACAAAGATAGACACGCACGCCCGAAAATGTTGGCCCAATCGCAAGCGTATCGCCTGTGACCAGCGCGCAAGTTACACCAGTCGGCGTCTGCCGCTGGTTAACCCGCACAACACACGGCGCGCCAGTGATGGCAACGATACATGGCGCAAGAGCCTCGAACTGCGTGTTGCCGCCCGTGATTTCCAGAGCTGCCGCCTCAGAAGAATTAGACAGCAGCGCATTACCAAGCGCAAGCGCGTCGGGATCAGCCGCGCCGGATGCCGTGACGCCGTAGCGCGCGAACCCGGCACGGCCTTTATCTTGAACCGTCGTCTGCATTCCTGGCTGGAGTACCTGAAGCCACGGTATGGCCCGCAACTTTGCCGCCCGCTGCGGAATTGGCGTTGCCACTGAAGCCAGGTCGCTGGCTGCTGCGGGATAGAAGCGAACGCGATCTCCAGGACGGAGTAACGATGGCGGGCGCTGTGCCGGGTCGAAGAGTGGCATGGAGGCGCGACCGAGAATCCGCCAGCCGCCGGGGCTATCAGTCGGATATATGCCTGCCTGGCGGTCAGCGATGGCGACACTGCCGGATGGAACTTTCCTACGAGGTGTGGATAGTCGCGGGACGGCGAGCGCGCGGGGCAGACCCAGGAGATATGGGAAGCCCGCCAGAAATCCGAGAAAAGCAACGCGATATGTGGCCGACGAATGCAGATCGATGAGTTCCTGTGGTGTCAGCCCAAGCAGCGTGGCTACGTTGTCGAGGTCGGGGCCATCGTCTCCGCCGTAATGAACCGGGATGTGGATAATACGTCCGCTGGGTAATGAGACTCTGCCGAGATGGTTGAGTTGGCTCTCGATCACTGTAACCATATCCACTGGGTCGATGAGAAACGGATTGAAGCGAATGAGGACCGATGCGTACGCCGGTACAACCTCAACCAGTCCTGGCGGTGGGGTGGAGTCGAGCGCGGCAACGAGCGCTAGCACTCTGCGGGTCGCGGAGGGTCCGGGATGGCTGCTCAGCCGCACAAGTATCGCGGCGTCGCCTACAATGGTGATCCGCGGCGCGTTCCCTCCCTGCGCTCGCTTCATAGAATAGGCCCCACTTCTCAGACAGATTGCATGAGGTTGTCTCAGGATCAGTATGGCACATTGGCCAGCTACTATAACTCAGCATATCCTTGCATTTGGAGAGTTTTGCAACGCAATGATCTGATCGAGTCAACGACACCAGATGGCACGCTTGATGCTGACAAAACAATGTGAATCATGTGTGGTACTGAATCCTTTGGAAGGCGAAACGTGATGAGTACAGGCGCCGATGTTATTGTGCGTGGCGGTACGGCCCCCGAGTCGCAACTGGTTACCGAGAAGCTGGCGGAGTTCGACAGGATCTCGGGAGAGGTACTGGCAAACTTCCCGTACGTTCAGGATGTGCACGGGCAGCGCCGTTTCTCGTCGTTCCCGATTCTGGCGACGGTACACTATCTGCACGCGCTCTGGATATGCAACTGTAAAGATATGCTGCTCAGCGTGCCAGTGACTGGGAGGCGCAGAAAGGGAAGTGACGACCGATTCGAGCGCTACGAGGGACAGTACGCGCTGGAGTTACTGCGACAATGGCAAGAGGGCAAAACTGCGGACCTGGTCGATTTTCTTGAGTTGAAGCTTGATTATGCGCCATTCGGCCTCATCATGCGGAGCTTCGAGGCAGCGGTACAGAACGGGGATCTGGCGCTTTCCCGTCGTCTCGCCCATGGCCGTATGATACTGCTCAATCGCACCCATAATCTCGTGTGCGCGCTACGCAATATCTTTGCTCTCCTACCAGATAGGCAACTCCGCGAGGTACGCGAAGCCTGCGCGCAGTATGGCCACACGATTGAGCAATGTGACGATCAGCTTGTCGCGATGAATTCACCGCTTTACGCCTATCTCCCGCATCCTGGGCTTGCCCGCCGCAATATGCAGATCATGAATGCCCTGGGAATGAAAATTGCCGATAATGCGGCTGATCGTCCGGGGAAGCGTACCGCCTCAGTGCAGCGTCCAGCTATGCCGCAGTACGCCTATGCCGACTATGTGGTTGTTGGCGCCACCACCATGTTGTAATAAACATCCAAGCAAAGATTGACAAATGCGCCAGGTTAACCGGCTGTTCGGTATGCCCGGCGCTTGCCCTGGGTGCTAAGCTTTTTAACGGTGTCGCATGCCAATTCCCCGGCCACCGGTCAACAAGTGAACCACCAGCAGCAACACGATTGCACCGCCGAGCGCCGTGAGAAACATCCAGAGGATGTTATTGACGTCAACGCCGATCAATCCCAGCAGAAAACCGCCAAGCAAACCGCCGAGAATACCAACGATGACGTTACCAAGGCAGCCCAGGCGATTACCCTGTACCAGTTGATCGGCAATCGCCCCCGCGATTCCCCCAATAACAATCCAGACCAACCACCCCCAAACAGTGCTCAGCAGACCTGCCATAACTATCGAAAGGGTTGCTAGCATCTCGACACCTCCCGCGCTCGCGTCTCGAATGTCTCGCGGCGAGCGCTGCATGCTTTATACGCAAGAGCGGCGCCAGTGGACGGTCAGCATTAGTGCCGACAACCTATAGGCTCGACGTTCTACTATCGGCTGGTTCGCCCGGTGGGCGGCGCAGTCGGCGGGCAAAATAGAGTGTGCCGAAGATAAGCAACGCGCCTAGCGATAGTACGGTGTTCCAGGCTGGTGGGTCGAAGGGATGTCTGGTACTGGCGCCCAGCAGCAAGAGCAGCTGATTGAAGCTCCAGAGCGCCAGTGAGTAGATCCAGGCGGTGAGAAGGGCGATGAATGCAACTAGACCCAGGAAGCGAAACGTATTCTCGGCGATCCGCCCGTGGAATACAACCAGCGCGAGGGCAATGACAATGCTGACGGTCGACACCACCACCCATGGCGCGGCGGTTACTAGCAGCACCGCCTCGTCTGCAAGCGACTTGACGCCGTGAAAGTAGAGCTGGATGTGCGCTGCTGCCTGAGCGACGGCAGCCACCCCCAGGAAGATGAGCGGAGGCCAAAGCACATTGCGCAATGGCAGCAGCAAGCTCTCGGAAGCGACCTCTGCCGCTGTCGCCTGCCCTCTGCCACCGCCGCGGTTCAGCGCCGCAAGCAGGGTGTCCAGCAACGTCCGCGAAACATGTTCGGAGATTGCCTGCGTGCTCGATTGCTGCTGGATGGATATAGGTAGCGGTCCTGACTCGCTCGGCTCGCGTGCGACACCGCCCAGGGCGCCCAGCCCGCTGATGGCTCCCGCTAGCGCCAGTACTAACAGCCCGGTTGGTAAGGCGATTAGGGCAAAGATGGTGTCGATGAAGGTAAGCGTGGGCGGGTCTGTTATGGTCAGACCTGGAGGCATGCAGTGGCCCAATGGCCATGATACAGTGCACCCATTGGTAGCGACTGTTGAATTGGCCAGATGCCAGAATGTAGCGACGATATCGGGCCGGAAGATGATCGCAAGCGCCGCGCAGAGCAGCGCGCCCGCCAGCAAATCACCCGCCACCAGTTGCTGCATACCAGGGAGCCGCTGTATCTGTGTCGCCACGCCCAGACCGATATCCACACGCCTGTTTGGAGATAGCCCACGCGCGCGTCGTAACCAGCGCCGCCCCGAATCGAGCGCATAGACGCTGAGCACCCCAAAGTTCAGCACGGCATAAAACCAGGGACTGGAGATCAATTGCTCTACGGCGACTCTCAGGTGGAAGAGCTGTTCGAGCAGGGAGTTGAGCAGTTCGCCAAAGGGAATGCCGTAAAAGAATGTGATGAGGACGATAATCATAGCAATCAGCGTAGTCGCTACGACGGCGAGACGATAGAACCGAACCGAGGCGTCGCGCAGGACTTCCGCTTCGAGCGTCAATACCAACAGGCAGAGCCAGAGATAAAGGACCCACGGCTGACGGAAGATAACATCATAGGGGTTGTTGCTTTGTGGTTGGCCGAGAAATCCTGTCAGCCCCAGCACAATCACGCCGCTGAGTCCGAGCGCGATGATATACCACAGCGGAAAATGCACCA
The DNA here is from genome assembly GCA_963718915.1 of uncultured Chloroflexia bacterium. Classification (GTDB taxonomy): domain Bacteria; phylum Chloroflexota; class Ktedonobacteria; order Ktedonobacterales; family JADMIN01; genus DAHUXT01. The sequence goes on from CAVRAI010000004.1 coordinate 923,571, forward strand.
GAAAGGTGCGCCGCTCTTCGTCATAGACATCGGTGATAGCATGACGCGCCGACCCCGCCTTGTCTGATTTCCCCTCCATAAACCCTCTCTTTGCCTCGTGGCTGCTGTCACGCTCGCGCGCAAGGCCAATCACGTCGCGCTACTCGTACGGTGCTTGCCAACCGCTTGTTGCAAGTCCGGCGCCGTTCATTTCGCGGTTAGCTGTGTTGTCGGTGATTGGCCGACACTAGTTGGATAGCCTTGCGACGAGTATAGCCCAAGCAGGCCACAAATGAGCGGTTATCGGGCAAAGCGCGGGAAACATGATATGCTGGCGGGGGCATCCACGGAGCGGCGTGGCTGCGTTTGGTTTCGCAGGCTCGAGGAGGCGGCGCGGCATGTATCTCAAACGGCTTGAGTTGCATGGTTTCAAGAGTTTCGCCCCGCGCACTGTGTTGGAGTTTAGCCCCGGAATCACCGCTATTGTTGGTCCGAACGGCAGCGGCAAGTCGAATATCGCAGATGGCATACGCTGGGTGCTTGGCGAGCAGAGCATGCGCCAGTTGCGCGGCAAACGTAGCGATGACGTGATCTTTGCGGGCGGCCAGGGACGAGGCGCCGCGCAGATGGCCGAGGTGGGTCTTGTGCTGGATAACAGCGCGGGCTGGCTGCCATCCGACTATACCGAGGTGACGGTGGCCCGCCGTAGTTTCCGGTCGGGTGACAGTGAATACCTGGCGAATGGGCAGCGTGTCCGGCTGAAGGATGTGCTGTACCTGTTAGCCCAGGCACGCATTGGCCATGATTCGTACACCGTAATTGGTCAGGGACTCGTCGATCAGGCGCTGAGCCTTCGCGCCGAGGAACGACGTGGCCTCTTCGAGGATGCCGCTGGCATTCGTCAGTTTCAGGCGCAGCGCAGCGAGGCTGAACAGAAACTGGCGCTCACGCAGGGCAATCTCTCACGTCTACGGGACATCCTCGGTGAGATCGAGCCACGACTTGCTCCACTTGCCGAGCAGGCGCGGCGGGCGCGAGAATTTGCGGGCGCTCATGAGGATCTCACACGACTGCTCCGCCAATGGTATCGGCGTCAGTGGACGGATCTCCATGCCGCCAGTGTTGCCGCTGACGCTGCCGAGCGTGACTTTGAGATGCGGATCGCGCAGCTTCAGGCGCTGCTGGCGGAACAGGATCAGCGTATCACGGCAATTCGTGAGGAACGTGAAGGCCTGCTAGGGCAAATTGCCCAGGTCAGACGCGAGCGAGGGGCCAGGCTGGATGCCTTGCAGACGGCCGAGCGTGAGTTAGCGGTGGCGCGTGAACGATTGGCTAGCGTCGAAGAACAACAAGGTGAGCTTGGCGCCGAGCAGGAACAACAGGAAGACGCGATCATAGCTGGACGAGCGCACGCGGAGGCGCTGGAGGCGCAGGTTGCCCAGGCAACCGAAACGGTCGATGCCACAGCGCACCGTCTGGAAGGACTCGAACGCGCTGGACACGCCGCACGCCAGGAACAGGAACGCGAGGAAGCACGACTACGGGCGGCGCAACATGATGTTATCCAGGTGCAGGCCAGGCTTGGCGCGGCACAGACAGAACTGGGACGACTGCAGCGGCAGGTGGGCGAGCGCAATCGCACACTGGCTGCCCGACGCGACTCGGTTGCGCAGTTGGAGCGCAAACTGGCGGCTGCTGGAGAAACGTTGGAGGCACGTCGAAGCGAATTTGAAGAGGCGCACGGAACAGTCGAGGATCTGGTAGCTCAGCGTGAACAAATTACCCGTGAAATTGCCGAGGCGCAACTGGATCTGGAGCGGTTGCGCGCTATGATGGGTGACGGCGAGCGAGAGCGCCGTGCGGTCGCCGACCGACTGGCATTGCTCGAAGAGTGGCGTCGCAACATGGAGGGCTTCAGCGACGGTTTGCGCACATTACTGCAATCCAGTGATGACGAGAAGCCTCCGGTGATAGGGGTTGTCTCGCAGCTAATAAGCGTGCCAGCAGGGTTCGAGGCGCCAATCGAGGCGGCAATGGGAAGCTTCCTCCACGCGGCGATTCTGCCTACCCGGCGGGATGCGCATGAGGCTGCGCGCTGGCTGCGCGAGCGGAGCGGCGGGCGGGCGACGATGCTCTGGCTCGACGAGCCGACGGAAAAGTCGGTGGAGTCAGACATGCCCGAGGCCGACGGCGAGCGATTCTTCGGTTTCGCCCATGACGCCATGCAATGCGCCTCGGAACATCATCAGATGCTGGCGCGTGCGCTCAGGGGCGCCTATATTGTACGTGACCTGGCGGTAGTCGCGACCCACTGGGGCAATCAGCCACCGCCCGTGCCCATCGTGACGCTTGATGGCGAGATGATGCATCCGAGCGGCTGGTTGCGCGGAGGTTCCCGCGTAGCCGGTGGTAATCACGAGGTGAGCCAACTGGGCCGCGAGCGCGAACTGCGCCAACTTCCAGCGGAAATCGATCGGCTGGCTGCGAAGGTGGAAGAGACACGGAACGAATACGACGGCGCGTTAACCCGCCAGCAGGAGCGCAAGCGGCATAATGAGCAACTCGGAGTCGATATCCAGCATGCTGAGGAGACTGCGCAGGAACTTGCGAGAGGGGTGACAGCTCTGCAACGCGAGTTCGAGCGTACCCAGAGTGAGGCGCATGTCGGCCAGTCGGTCGCCGAGCAACTGGCTGCAGAAGTGATGGGTATCGAGCAGGAGATCGCAGCCACTACGGAGCGCGTCGCGGAGCAGGAGCGCGCTCAGAAAGAGGCCACTGAGCTCATCGAAGATATCCAGAGCGCGATGGATGACCTGACAGAACGCAACCAGGCGCAACAGGACGAACTGACGCAGATGCGCACGACCCTGGCGCTTCAACAGCAGGAGGTTCGTGTGTTAGGCCAGCGGGCTGAACAGGTGCGCGGCCAGGTGCGCGAACTCGAAACACAGCTTGCCCGCCGCAACGCCCGGATGCAGGCGCTTACCACGCAGCACACAGAACTCGTCGCGTGGATCGAGACGCAAGAGTCCACGATTACCGTGACGCGCGAGCGCGTGCAGTCGCTCAGCGAGCAATTGCGTGTCTCGGATGCGCGGCAGAACGAACTAGAGCGGCAGGCGCTTGAACTGGAACGCGAACAAAGTGCCGAGCGACAGGATCTGGCGCGGCTTGAGGTGGAGTATCGGCGCAGTATTGTAGAGGCGCAACGTGCGCGCGACGCCATCGAGACGTTGGCCCAGCAGATGCGCGAAGATCTCGCCTCGGAAGAGGACGAAGCCGTCGATCCACAGGCGTTGGTTGATGCATTGCTGAGTGGCCAGGCCGATGATTCTAATGCATTAACCACGGAAGAGATGAGTAAACTGCGTCGCCAGATAGATCAACTGCGGTCGCGGATCAAGAATCTAGGCGGTTATGATCCCGACGCGCCGCAGGCCTACGAAGAGTTGAAGACACGCTATGACTTCCTGACCAGCCAGGTACGCGATATGGAACAGGCGTCCGCCAACTTGCGCGGCATCATCACCGAATTGGATGCGACGATGCGGCGTCAGTTCGAGGAAACCTTCCAGATCGTCAACGAGCGCTTCCAGCGTCACTTCATCGCGCTCTTCCATGGTGGTGCGGCGCGGCTGGAGTTGACGGCGCCCAGGCGCGACCTGAGTGAGGACGACGAAGACGTCGAGGAGTATGCTGCGCCGAAACGCCCTGGCTTCGGCGGCGTAGAGGTCTACGTGCAGATTCCAGGCAAAAGGGTTCAGGATCTCTCCCTGCTATCGGGTGGGGAGCGCGCCATGGTCTCGGTAGCGCTCCTGTTTGCTTTGCTCGAAACGAACCCTCCACCATTCTGTCTTCTGGACGAAGTGGACGCCGCGCTTGACGAAGCGAATGTTGTGCGTTTCTGTGACATCCTTCAGTCGCTTGCCGAGCAGACACAGTTTATCGTAGTCACCCACAACCGTGTTACGATGACCTATGCCAAAGCGATTTACGGTATCTCGATGGGCGAAAATAGCGTCTCGCGTGTCATTTCGATGCAATTGGCGGATATGCCAGTAGCGCAGTAAGATGCAGCCCGGGGGTTGGTTTTCGGTGGCTTTGCATACATTGTGGGTACATGGATGAGGGGTGTCGGGTTGAATTCAGGGCACGCGGATAAATCGCCACGCTCATTGACCACATGCAGGGTGTTCTGTCGTGCTGTATTACTCGCACTGATTGGCGTGACAAGCCTGCTGGCGGCAACACCGTCCAGTTTTGCGGCAGGTGCTGCGGCCAGCAGTACGCTGTATGCGCAGAAGCCGTGCACTCCTGTCTATGCCAGCGCTGATACCCACTCGACGCTCCTGACGCAGCTTCTGCCGGGCACGGAGGTCAAATCACTTGGGCAGGTAACAATTGGCGCCCAGCCATGGGTCCACGTCTCGATTTGGAGCGGCGTCGAAGGTTATATTCCATCCAATGTCGTCTCGACTAACTTTCCCGCTGGCGTCAGCGACAATGGGTGCGGTTATCCTGGCTTGCCCATCGCCGAGGCGAATGCGCTGACCACGCAGCACGGGCCGTTTCCGCTGGCCGGTCACGCGACGGTGACACTTCCGGCAACTGTCTATGCCAGAGTGGACACCCACTCAATGCCACTGACGAATCTTACGCCCGGAACAGACCTCGCATTCTCCGCATGGGCAACCGATGCCCGTGGCAACCCATGGTACAATGTCACGATTGCACAGGGAAACGGCTGGATATGGGGCGGTGACATCCGTATGGATCAGCCCAATCCAGCGACGGAGCAGGTCAACGGTAAGCCCATCTGGGCGCCGATGGCAGGCAAAGGCATGTATGCCACGAACTACCTGGTTCATCACTCGGATGTCAATGCACTGGTGCAGGCAGCAACGAAAGCGGGCATCACCCACATCTACACCGAGGTTGCCATTACCCGCTATGGCTTCTACGCGCAAGACTCGCTCAATCGCCTGCTTCCCGCCGCCCACAAGGCTGGTCTGACAGTGATCGCCTGGATATACACGAACCTCGATAATGTCGGCGATGACGCGCGGATGACCGAGTTGGTCGCCAACTATCGGACGCCAGATGGTGATCGTGCCGATGGCCTGTTGATGGACATCGAGGAAGTGACCGACAGCGCAAGCGTCTACACGTATGGTCAGCTAGCGCGCGCAATACTTGGCCCCGATGTGCTATTTGTCGCCTCAGTGTTTCATCCCTATGCCCGTCCGGGTTATCCTTACGCTGCCATCGCGGCCAGCTTCAACGTCATCGCACCTATGGACTACTGGCATAGTCGCAAAAATCATGCATACAACGATGAGGCGGTACAACGTTTTGTCAGCGTCTCGATTCAGACGATTCGTGCCGCGATGAGCATCGCCGGTGGCACGCCGTTGCCTGTCGAGGAAACGGGCCAGACGTACGATATGTATACCGCGGCGTTTACCGGATGGAAAGACGCCCCAACCGCAGCCGAAATAACCACTGACCTGCGCACGGCACATGAGATCGGCTGCATCGGGGTCGGTTTTTTCGAGTGGCAAACCACAACGCAGGACGAGTGGCAGTCTATCAGCGCCTACAAGTGGTGAGCAGGGCTCCTGACGCATGGTGCGAAGATACGCGGGCACTTTGCTTTCTTTGCGCATGACGTTTGACTTTTCCTGCGTCAGATGATAAGCTGTCAGTCGTGGGCATTGCTTGCGATGATGTCCCGATACGTGCCCGTAGCTCAGTGGATAGAGCGCTGGCCTGCGGAGCCAGAGATCGGAGGTTCGAGTCCTCTCGGGCACACCACAACTCTCTTCATCACCTCGTCTCACATGGGCGAGGTTTTTTCATTCCACCATCCAGCTCCTCTGCCGATTGTCGCCCCTGGTTGCACCGACTTTTCCTTCCATACCCTCTCAAAATCATTGGCCGATGGAGGCTGCCTCGCCGGGAACCGGAGACTCCGGAGACATTCCAGAATTGCCAGGTGTAACCGTCGAGCGTAATAAGTACAAATAGACATTGACTTATTGTGAATATCCAATCGTATCGGCAGAAAAGTGTTTCTCGCGGTGCGTTTGGATGGTCATGTCGACAATTCACGCCGAACGGGCAAGAAAGGGCAACTGTCATGGCAATGAGTGAGGCGCAGTGCGCACTGCGAACGGCTCTCCGCAAACTCTGGGCAGACCATGCAATCTGGACGCGACAATACATCGTCGCCTTCGCCAGCGACGGATCAGACACGAGTACCGCCGCGACCCGCCTGCTCAAGAATCAGGAACACATTGGCAACGCGATTGTTCCCTTTTATGGTGATGTGGCTGGGGCACGACTCACCGACTTGTTGAAGCAACACATCCTCATCGCGGTTGATCTGCTAGCGGCTGCCAAGTCGGGCGATGACGCGGAGTTCCAGCGGCAAGATCAGCGATGGTCGCAGAATGCCGAGGAGATCGCTACCTTCCTGAGTGGCGCGAATCCGAATTGGCCCAAGAGTGATGTGGTTGACCTGCTTGGTGTACACCTCAAGCTGACAAAAGACGAAGCAGTAGCACGCCTGACTGGAAATTGGGACGACGATGTGGTGGCCTTCGACGACATCTTCACCGAAATTATGACGGTATCGGATACGCTGGCTGACGGGATCGTGAAGCAGTTCCCCGAGCGCTTCGTCACCGTCGCAATACCTGCAACCGCAACAGCGGCGCCGGAGCGTCGGGGACTTGCCCGCATGTTTGGTCGGGGACGGTGATCGCAATGCTCGCTATCGGTCAACGTGCGAGCGCCTTTCGGGACTTGCCAGGGGTTGATGGCGAGCGTTATTCGCTCGCCAGTTTCTTGCGCTGGCGGGTGCTTATCGTTGCGTTCATCTGCACAGGATGTCCCACCGTCAAAGCTAATGAGGAGCGTCTTATCGCGCTCCAGGAGAAATACCACCAAGCGGGAGTGCGGTTGGTCGCTGTCAACTCGAACAATCCGTATCTGTCTCCGCCTGATACGTTCGAGGAGATGTCGTATCGGGCACGCGAGAAAGGCTTCAACTTTCCCTATCTCAAAGATGCTGATGGCACCGTTGCCGAGCAGTTCGGCGCCATCAGCACGCCACATGTTTTCGTGCTTGACGCATCACGCCGCCTGGTCTACAAAGGGCGAATCGACGATACGCGCGATCCATCGCGGGCAACCCGCAGCGATCTGGAGAACGCCCTGCACGATATGTTCGCTGGATTACCTATAACCGTCCCGGAAACCCAGCCCTTCGGCTGCGCTATTGTGCATTAGCGAGGAAAGCTGGACACCCGAAGCTACGCATTTGTGTCGTCATCCCTGGCGTGCCAGGGAGCGCATGCTCCCGGTGCGCCGCCTGCTGCTGGTCTCGTGGCTTTGAGTCAACGAGGGAACTCGAATGTCAACTGATCTCCATGCGCCACCCCCGCAACACATACGTATGCGTCTCGGCTGGCCGTGGCTGCTCGTCGGAGCCGCCTGGACTACCGCGATCATCGCCACGCTGTCGGGGTGGCGCATTCTCATCGACCATCACTATTTGCTGGAGGAAAGCGGGCTGCCCTGGGCGATAGCCGCCGTGGTGTTTCTTGCCAGTTGGCAGGTGATGCTTGTAGCTATGATGGCGCCATCAGGCGTGCTTATTATGCCTGGAATCCCTGCCGACTGGAGCAAGCGTACCCATCCAAACCGGACGCTTGCACTCTTCTTTGCAGGATATGCCAGCGCGTGGACAGTCTTTGGCCTGCTGGCATTCACTGATGACACGCTGATACACCGCCTGGTGGATGTGTGGCCCTGGCTTGCGATGCATAGTTTTGTGATCGGCGCGGTGACATTCGCGGTAGCGGGTGTATACCAATTCACTCCCTGGAAAGCCGCTTGCCTTGCGCGTTGCCAGGCGCTCCATGATTCATTCAAGGATAACGTGGGGATGCGCCTTGCTTTCCGGCAGGGTATGCGCCATGGAGTGACATCGGTCGGCTGTTGCTGGGCGCTGATGCTGGTGATGTTTGGCATCGGCGTGGGGGATCTTGGCTGGATGGTGGCGCTTACAGTCATTATGGCCAGCGAGTCTTCGACAGCCGACAAACGGCGCAGCCGATATGTCCGACAGGTCATAGGCATTGCGTTGCTCCTGCTGGCTGCACTCTGGCTGGCGCATCCTGCCTGGTTCGTCCCGGCTGCGGCATCCTAGACTAGATGCGCTGATTGATGTTGCGATCAGCCTGCTGCCGCCAGATCGGCAACCCTGGCGCCAGTGATGCGCTGTAGTTCATCGGGTGCGATGGGAAAGACGGCGTTGGGTGTTCCAGCCGCTGCCCAGACAAGCTCATATTGGAGCAAGTCGCGGTCGAGGTAGGTTGGCAGTTGAGTCGCGTGGCCTACTGGAGGCACTCCACCGATAGAGAATCCAGTTGCCTCGCGGACGATGTCTGCGGTGGCGCGTTTGATTGGTCCACCAGCGACTGTCGCCAGCTTTTCTGTATCGACACGGTTCGTGCCCGAGACCAGCGCCAGCACAGGCTGCTCTCCTGCGAGAAATACCAGCGACTTGACGATCTGGCCAAGTGTGCTATTCACAGCCTCCGCTGCCTCCGAGGCCGTGCGCGTACTCTCCGTGAACTCGGTAATCTCTACCTGGATGCCTAACTGCTCAAGAGCGTCCGCGACGCGTTGTACTGATGCCTTCATGTATTGTTTACTCCGCTATATCTTTGACGAACACCAGGGGTGCGCCGCCTGTCACGGCTGCTGAAATCATCAGGCCGTCCTCCCATGGTGCGCAGCGAACGCCACTCTGCCTGAGATAGTTGTGTGTGACAGCGAGGTCGGTGACAGCCACGGACACGCAGCAAACGCCCTCTCCAGCGCTCATCAGCCGATCATGCACGATTCCAGCGCCAAGCGGCTCCGCCAGCATGATGCGCTCGCCAGCAGCTTGCAATGGCAGCGCGCACGCGTTTGCGGCGAGTACTGGCACGGTCATTGCCGGTTTCTTTGCAAGTAACCCATAATCGTTTGCGAAGATATCCTCTGTCGTTGAGAGACTCGCGACTGCCACAATCACCGATTGCAGGCGTTGCGCACCGTTTGGATGAGGCTCGACGGAGTCCGCGCCCGCCAGCTCCTGCTGGTGTTGTGCGCCGCTGCTGTCGTGTTGAATCAGAAATGGCATTGGCTCGGCGGCGCTGAAGAGATCGTCGCCGCCCACTGTTAACGTCTGCCACGAGCGCGCATTTCCATTTGGCGCGACGAGCCTGCCTGGCTGCGGCCCGCGTATGTCAGCTCCGCGCGCCCGCATTGCGTCGGCTTCCGCGACGATATCGGCTGATTGAAGCGCAAAGCCAATCCAGCCTGGCGCCGCCGCGATCCGTTCCCGCACTGCTGGCGAGACGACCTGCTCGTCGGCAATCGCCAGGAGCTCGATATATCCCTGGTCAAGCAGAATGATACGATTGCGTGTGCCAAGGTGGGGGTGCCGTCCGCCACCGACGACGTTGAATCCCAGCCGAGTAAATGCCGCCTCGAGTTGCGTCAGATCGCGCCCCGCGACGATGACATGGTCAATGCGCACCGGCATATTGCGCCTCCTACATCGAATGGCAGTGATAGCAAGTCAGGCGGGTGTCCCCTCCAGCCCAAGCTCGTCAGCCGCGCCATCCATCGCCGCGATGACAAACGCGATATGTTCATTGAGGTCCACGCCCAGTTCTTCAGCGCCCTTGACGATGTCGTCGCGATTGACGCCACGTGCGAATGCCTTATCCTTCATTTTCTTGCGAACTGATGAGACTTCCAGCCCATGGATGCTCTTGTTGGGACGTACCAGCACTGTCGCGGTAATCAGACCAGTGAGTTCATCGCAGGCAAAAAGCGCTCGTGACATCAGATCATCGCGCGGCACGCCATGATAGGCATTATGGGCGACAACAGCATGCACGACGTGGTCTGGATAATCCTCATCCTTAAGCCAGTCCGCGCCGACTTTACCATGTTCTTCGATAGTAGGGTGCTTCTCATAGTCGACGTCATGGAGCAATCCAGTCACGCGCCATGTCAGCTCATCTTCGCCATATTTGCGCGCGTAGGCCGCCATTGCCGCCGCCACTGCCATGCCATGTTTGACGAGACTCTCATTTTCATTGTGCGCGCGTAACAACGCCAGCGCCTCATCGTAGTTTAGTTCCCTCGCCATCTTGCATTACTCCTCATCCTTTGCGCTGACGTTACGGGCATTGCGCGCGCGAATTGGCTGTGTCGGTAGCTTCGCCGAGGCGCGGATGCGAACCCCGAGGCCCGGACGGTCGGGCAATACCAGCTTGCCATGCTCGACGCCCACGCCCTCAAACGGATCGTTGGAAATCAGCAGCGCGCCGTCAAGATCCGCGTAGTCTACCAGTGGGCTAATCTGGGCGGCGGCGGTAATCGCCACCGAGCTTTCAATCATACAGCCCAACATCACCTGCAAGTGATGCGCGCGTGCCGTTGCGATCATCTTAAGCGCCTGTGAGATGCCACCGCACTTCATCAGTTTGATATTGATGCCATCCACTACGCCTGCCATTCTAGGGACATCTTCCAGCGTGACGCAGCTTTCATCCGCGAAAATCGGCAGATTAGTATGCTCGCGCACCAACCGCAATCCTTCGATGTCGCTAGCGGCGACTGGCTGCTCCACGAACTCAATGCCAAAGGCCTCCAGCGCATTGATTGTCTTGATAGCCTGCTTTGGTGTCCAAGCTTCGTTGGCGTCCACCCGCAGTCGCGCATCGGTCGCGTCGCGAATCGCGCGGACAATCTCCAGGTCGTCCGGCGTGCCTACCTTGATCTTGAGCACGGGGAACCGCGCGGCCTTCTGTGCCTTGCGCGCCATCTCAGAAGGAGTATCGAGTCCGATGGTGAATGAGGTCACTGGCGTCCGCTCTGGATTCAGCCCAAGCAGTTGATATACAGGCACACCTAGGCGCTGTCCCATGAGATCGTAGAGCGCCATATCGACCGCTGCTCGCGCCGCCGCATTGCCATGCATCACCCGCTTGAGGTCGGCGGAAATATCCTCGATCAGCGTGGCGTCGTCGCCGAGATGCTCGGCAAAGTAAGATAGCGCTACCAGGACGCTTTCGCATTTCTCGCCGTAGTATCCGCTGGGCGCCGCCTCGCCAATGCCGGTAAGCCCATCGTCCTCGATATGGGCCAGCACGTTGTGTGCAACGGTCTGAACGCTGCGAGAGATGCGAAAGGGGACACTCAGATTCAGATCGAGCGCCTGCGCCGTCAATTCCATGTCAACGCCCTTCCTGATATGGATAGTTCATTCAGCCGAGGAGACTGTTTGATAGCCAGTTTGTCTACGCCTGCGCGAGTAGTGCGTCTAGCAGCAGATCCGCCCCGAACCGCACCGGATCGGTCACTGGTAGGCCCGTCTCTCGCGCGGTGACCTCAATAGCTGCCTTCGCCGCCTCTTCATCTAATTGGGCGGTATTGAGCGCGATGGCAACTACTGGTGCGGGTTTGAGCCAGGCCGCTGCTGTCTCATTAATCTCCCGTACAACCGATAATGGCGGAATCGCGACATCGTAGCCGTGAATGTGCGTGCGCCCCGCCTCATGACAAAGGATCAGGTAGTCTGGCGCCGCGCCGTGCAGCAGGCCGAGCGTCACCGCTGAATATGCTGGGTGGCCGAGCGACCCCTGTCCCTCGACGAATACCCAGTCGTAGCGTTCGGCGAAATCGAGCACCATTGCCTCGACGCCACCAGAAACGAAGTCGCTGATGAAGCGGTCAACCGGAATGCCGCTCCCGGAGATCATGACGCCTGTCTGGCCTGTGGCCGCGAAGACCGATGAGATGCCGCGCCGTTGGGCTGCGCGGTCAAGTTCGATACAGGCGGTCATCTTACCAACGTTGCAGTCGCTGCCGCAGAACGAGACAACATGACTGCCCGGCCGGTGTGGCGCGCCTTCACGGATGCGCATGGCAAGTGATTCCGGCGGTCGACGCACATCCCAGATGCGCCCGTGATGCTTCAGAGCGGCAGTTGCCAGTTCATGGTCATCGCCAAGAAACTGGTGCAGCCCGCTCACGACCTCCAAACCGCGCTGAAGCGCCGCCAATACCTCAGAGCGCCAGGCGTCGGGCAATCGTCCGCCGATGGGCGCGATGCCAATCAACAAGGTGTCGGGATGATATGGCAATGTCGCGGCGAAGTTGGCGACGATGGGCACGCCGCGCCCCGGCCCATTGGGATCACCCAGAGCGACAGCGGCATCCTGGCCCGCGCGTGTGCTGTCGATCACCGCCACGACGGTATCGTTGCTGTAGCGCAACACACCAACCGCCGTCTTCGCGCCCTGTCGGTCAAAGCGGCCCTCGGCCAGAATCGCAATGCGCCGCATAAAGCCGTCCTTTCCCAACATGTCCTGTTATTTCATGCTGCCGCTATCTTCGGGCATGACGGGCGGATCGAACTTGGCAAAGAGTGGTGTCGGCACAGGCAGCGCCTGATCGACGGGTACCTCTTCAGCGTCCCAGGCACAGGTCTCTACCTTGCCAGAAAAGCCAAGCAGTTCGTGCAGTTTCTGGGACGAGAATGGCACATACGGCGCGAAGAGCACCTTCAACCCGTTGAGCACCTGAATCATCGTGTACACGGTGGTGGCGGCGCCCTCACGATCAGTTTTGATGCGCTTCCATGGCGCCTGCTCGTCAAGGTAGCGGTTTGCCGCGCGTGCTACTGCCATTGCCTCATTCAGCCCATCGCGCAGATGTACCAACTCGATAGCCTCTGCCGCCGCGACCAGCCCCCGCCGCATCGTCGCCAGCATCGTCTCGTCGGCCTCGCTCAGCGTGCCTGGTTGGGGCACTCTGCCATCGAAGTTGCGGTGGGCGAAGGTCAGCAGGCGGTGGACGGCGTTGCCGTAGGTGGCTACCAGTTCGTCATTGTTGCGGCGTACCAGTTCGTCATAGGTGAAATCGGTGTCGTGATTCTCCGGCATCGTGCTGGCGAGGTAGTAGCGAACTGGATCAGGGCCGTACTGATCCATCACGTCTTTGGTCCAGATGACGTTGCCGCGGCTGCTCGACGCTTTGAACCCTCCCATCGTCATGAACTCGTTCGCGGGCACGTCATACGGCAGCGCCAGCCCGCCGAATCCCAGCAGCATTGCGGGCCAGATGATTGTGTGGAAGGGAATGTTATCTTTGCCGATGAAATAGTACGAGCGCGAAGGCGCTGTCCCGTCCGGCAAAATCTCCCAGAAGCGTTTCCAGGCGTCTGGTTGGCCTTCCAGCGCTGCCCACTCGATGCTGGCGGAGAAGTAGCCAATGACGGCGTCGAACCAGACATAGATGCGCTTGTCATCGTAGCCAGGTAGTGGAACCGGTACACCCCAATCGAGGTCGCGAGTGATAGCCCGTGGTCGCAGCCCCTCGCGAATCCAGTTCATCGCGAAGTTGACGACATTCGGACGCCAGCGCGGCTGGTTCTCTTCCAGCCAGGCTTGCAGCTGCGGCTCGAACTTGGGCAGGTCGAGAAAGAAGTGTTCAGTAGAGCGAATCTCAATAGCGCTGGTGGCGCTGCCACAGAGGCGGCACTTTGGGTTGATCAACTGTTCGGGATCGAGCGTCCGCCCGCAATTATCGCACTGGTCACCCCGCGCATCGGCGAAGCCACAGTAGGGACATGTGCCGTTGATGTAGCGGTCAGGTAGAAAGCGCTGATCCGTCGGGCAGTACGGCGAGTTCATCGAATCTTTGTAGATGAAGCCTTTTTCCAGCAACCGCAAAAAGAAGTCCTGTGTGACACGGTAGTGGTTCTCGGTGGTTGTCTCGGTATAAAGATCCCACGAGATGCCGAGCCGTCGCCAGATATCGAGGATCTGCGCGTGATGGCGGGCGACGAATTCGCGTGGTGAGACGCCTTCGCGGTCGGCATCCACGACAATCGGTGTGCCATGCTCGTCGCTGCCAGAGACCATGAGGACGTCTTTTCCGCGCAGTCGGGAGTAGCGGGCAAAAATATCGCCGGGCAGGATCGAACCGACGATCTGACCGACGTGGGTGCTGGTTTTCGCGTAGGGCCATGCGATGCAGACAAGCACACGCTCTGACCCGGGAACGGTTGACGCACTAGACATGCGGGGTAGTACCTCTTTCGCAACCATACGACGCTGGCAATTATAGCACAGGAGGCGTTAAATGCGGCTATTTCACCAGACCGGAAGACCATGAACCGTTAGGACTATTGTAGGACTGCAGATGCTGTGGGAATGGTGTACAATGATTGACGGCGTGGGCAATGTGCTGTTATATATCGCCCCTCGCACGAAATTATGATCGTCGAGGAAAGAGAACCAATGCGTCATTACGAGAATGTTCGGACAGGTGCGGAGGTGGTTCTGGGAAAGACGGGCGCAGGCTTCTATGTTGAAGCTCGCCATCCCGATTTTCAGCTTCCATTCCGCAAAACGTACGAGTGGCATCAGTACGCTCTTGCATCCCGGGATTTCGATTTATTGAGTGCGGTAACCGGCGCCGTGCGCGAGGAGCGCACGCAAGAGCATTCAGAAGCGCTGGCAGGCTAGCGCAAACCGTCAGGTATACAGCGTGGTATACCGTTCCCGCCATGTCGCGGACTGCTCTCATTAATTTTCATCACATCGCTGAGCTGTTATCAGCTAGGATAAAGCCCGTCGGCATATTACCGACGGGCTTCACATATCGTCAAATATATTTGCCGCCTAATACACCTGAATGTCAGAACCAGGGTTCTCTAGACGCCGCTTGATGGCGCCCATGAACTGGGCTGCGGTCAGCCCATCGAGGATACGATGGTCGAACGAGATCGACATATACATCATGTCGCGGATGGCGATGGCATCTCCGATAACGACTGGACGCTTGACGACGGCGTCCATTGTGAGAATCGCGGCGTTGGGCTGGTTGATGATCGACATGGACATCATCGTGCCGAAGACACCGGGATTGTTGACGGTGAATGTCCCGCCCTGTAGCTCATCTGGCTTCAGCCGGTTCGTGCGGGCGCGAGCAACTAGGTCACTCATCGCGCGCGCGATGCCTGCCAGGCTCAGGGTATCGGCATTGCGGATAACTGGGACGATCAGGTTGTTTTCGAGCGCAATCGAGATACCGATGTTGATCTGGTGGCGCAGCAGAATCTTGTTGTCCTCGGTCCATGAGGCGTTCACGTAGGGATACTCGCGTAGCGCCTCGACCGCCGCTTTGATCGCGAATGTCTGGAACGAGATGCCATAGCCCTCGCGCTGGCGGAAGCCGTCTTTGTTCGCCGCCAGCCAGCGCGCCAGGTTAGTCATATCCACCTCGAAGACAGTCGTCGCATGCGGAGATGTCTGCTTACTGCGTACCATGTGCTCCGCGATCACACGCCGCGCTGGCGACGGATTGATGAGTTGGTCGCCCTCCATCGCCGCCACTGGCATGGCAGACGCCGCAGGTCGTGGCGTGGGGGGCGCGACGGGTGCTGGAGCGGTTGCCGTCGGCTGGGTTGAGTGAGCGAGGTGTGCCATGATATCCTCTTTGCGGATGCGCCCGTTCTCGCCTGTACCCTGTATCTGTTGGAGATCAATCTGGTGTTCCTGCGCCATGCGGCGGGCGAGTGGCGAGACACGCTCTAACGTCGCCGTCGCACTTGACGCCCTGGGAGCAGAGGATGTGGCGCTTGTGCCATTACTGGCGCCCGCGCCTGGCACGCTAGCGGACGGAATACCACCATTGCCGGTTACGCCAGGAGCGGTACTTGAGGCAGTCGTACTGGTCGGGGAACCGCTCGCAGTCGCGCCAGCTTCTTCTATCTCGGCGATCTCAGCGCCGACCTTTACAGTCTCATCCTCTTTCACCAGGATCTTGACCACGCGCCCCGTAACTGGTGAAGGATACTCCGCCGTCACCTTATCGGTGATGATCTCCACCAGCGGTTCGTCACGCTTGATAGTCTCGCCTTCCTGCTTGAGCCAGCGACCAACAGTTCCCTCCGAGACAGACTCACCAAGCTGGGGCATGGTAATCCGGGTAGACATGTGATGTGCTCCTCTTCATTGCCGCACAACGTTGTGCGGGCGACGCATGATCCAGGCATGATCCAGGCATGATACGAGGTGGACCACAGGGGATGATGTACCCGTGAGCCATTACCGCTCGACCGATGACGCGCGCTCCAGCCGCAGTTCGCGACGAGCGCTGCGCGTGTTCCGACGTTCCCTCCTATTGTACCGCGCTTGGCGCTGGCTGTATACGCATCCTCCTGCCAGTGTAGAGACGAGCAGGGCGGCTGTGTGGCTACGCTATCAATCAATTGATAGACCCGTGCATCTGAATCGAGGGTTGTAAATCCTTAATAGGTGAGATTCATTTGCTCTTTGTGGGCCTCGACTTGTTGTCCGAATTCTTGGTTGCATTATCGAGCCTACGATGGAGATACGAGATCAACGACAGAATGTCTATGGCGTCCTGCTCGTTCAGCGGCCACTCATCCTTAAGCTCATGGGCAGTGGGATTGCGGAATGCCAAGAATACTCCTTGTAGCAAGTTCAAGAAGCCAGATTGCTCAGACCAGTGAGATTCTGTGGTAAGGGCATTGATAGCGAATGGGGGAGTGTCTCCCCCAAATGCCCTGCCTGCAAGCTTGCTTGCGTCTTCTGAAAATCCCGATAACTTCCTGATTTTGGAGACAATACTCTTTGCCGCTTCCAAAACCGCGTGGTAGTAATTATTTGCCACAAGTTCGGGCTTGCAAACCTTCAAGACATCTGGGTGCGCATTTCTAGATGCAAGAAGATCGTACAGATTTGTCGCTCGCTGCTGAGCCTCTGCTAAGGTCTGTATAGGATTGATTGCAACTACATGGCCATCATCTTCTAATCGGTAACCACTGAATCCCAACACACTATTAAGCTCGGCCTGTTTTCTTGTGAATTGATCAGGGGAACGCCAATAGTTCAAAGGGATCATTGCACGTTCGATAAATCTGATTACATATATCCCGCTTTCGCTCGCTATTTGAGATGCGTGTAGAGCATCATAGAGAGACGTGCCCATTTGGTACTCCCAGGGCTTACGTCGTCAATTCCAACCTCACTCAAGTATCTTTCAATCTCAGCGCCAGTAAGCCCGGTATTTGTATCACCTACGACTTTGCAGATTTGCTCCAAAATTCCGTCATTAAAAGCTGCTGGTTCCATGTTGACTCACTCCTTCAGTATCGTTGTGCCCATGATTTCCTCATTTTGAAGACAGGCTAACAACTAATCTGCATGGTGTCAATCACGGTAACATGTGCCGCATGGATTTGGGGCTGGCAAGGCATGAGATAGCCACTTGTGCCAAGATGTGGTAATAATAGAACATAATTCTAAATACTGCCTTTGCAGTTACCGATTCAGTAGTCTCCGCAAAGAATGTTATCTGTGTCACAACTCCTCTAAATCACGGGGGTGACATGAAGAACCAGGCAACTTCCGGGCTGACAATTACCCGCGAAGGGAGTGCAAGAGAATGGAAGAAACAACACTGCAGACCCAGAAGTCTTGGGATGAAATCTCAAAAGGCTTGCAGGAACCCTTCAACCCAGCAGATGTGGATTTCCGTGTGCAGGGCAGGGTGAACGAGCAGACCGGGCGCGCACAAGTCGTAGCCTATATTGATGCTCGTATGGTGCAGGATCGGCTCGATCAGGTGGTTGGCGCTGGTAACTGGTCATTCGATTGGGAGCCGCTTGTCATTGACAAGGGCGAAATTATGGTGACCAAAGGCATCCTCACCATCAACGGCGTCTCTAAGGCGGATGCAGGGACTGCCAGTAACTTCGAGCAATCGCTAGGGGCGGTCTCTCACTGCTTCAAGCGCGCTGCCGTCCATTGGGGAATCGGACGCTATCTGTATGACCTGCCGATGAATTGGGTGCAGGTCGAAAAGAACGGGCGGATTTCAGATCAGCTTCTACGCGAGCTGAGGTCGAAACTGCCAATGCCTGAAGAAAAGGCTTCTTCGGATACTGTCCAGCGTCGCCGCTCGATACCAGCGTCCCGTGTCAGCCCCGTGGCTGCGCAGTCAGCACCCGCAGCGCCCACTCCCACACCTGTTGCCACGACTTCGCCAGCCAAGGGGACGGATGAGCCAGTCGCCAGCGAGCAGCAGTTGGTGAGCATCCGCAAGCTATGTGTGGCGCTTGGCAGGCCTGAGCCTGATAGCTCGCTCACCTATGCGGAGGCGCGGCAGTTGATCTCGCAGCTTAGCACCGAGTATCAGCGCTCCCGGCGTGCCAGCTAAGATCTGGCCAGACTCTTAACCGACCTGTCCGCGAGATTTTGAATATGATCTCGCAGGCAGGTCATTCTTTTACCCATAGTCCAGTACAACGAAACGGACTTTACCCCAGCGCTTGGCCAGGGTGTAGTCCGTTTGGTGGAAATACTGATAAGCAGCTAACCAGCGGTTACCAGTAGCGCTCTTCTTTCCAGGGATCGGCATGGTTGTGGTAGCCGCGCACCTCCCAGAAGCCGGGGTGATCTTTCTCCAGGAATTCCAGGCCATTAAGCCACTTCGCACTCTTGTAGGCGTACAGCTTGGGCACGATCAGGCGCACAGGACCGCCATGATCGGGTTCGAGCGGGGCGCCATCATGGGTGAAGGCAATGAGCACATCATCATCGTCCAGATCGGCGAGCGGCATGTTGGTGGTATAGCCGGTGAATGAGTGCGCCGTCACGAATTTTGCTTCTGGCAGTGGCTGCGCCCGCTGGAGAATCTCGCGGATGTGCACGCCTTCCCAGGCGTTATCGAACCGGCTCCACGTGGTCACACAGTGAAAGTCCGATGTCAATTGAACGCGCGGCAGCGCCAGTAACTCATCCCAGGTCAACTCGAATGGCTCGGCCACCGCGCCCCATACCTTGAAGCGATACTTCTCCGCGTCGAATTTTGGAGTTGACTCGAAGCTTAAAATCGGCCACTTCTTTGTCAGATACTGGCCAGCGGGCAATCGCTCGCGTCCATCTTCGCGTATTTCTTTGGTTGCAGGGTCAGGCTCTCGTCGAAACAACTTCGTCAGATCCATGGATATGGTCTCCTATGTCAGATGCTGCCAGGGACTCCTGAGCAGCGGGGAAACGGCAGGGTGTTCACACAAAATTATGTCGCGATCAGTCATCATTGCGCAATGCGTGCACTGATGTAGTCTTGTATGGCTCTGAAATGTTACAGTGTGGCCAGGAGTCGGACTTACCCGGCGTGAATGGGGAGATGACAGTCGAGAAACGAGATTGACATCAACTGGCGAGATGTGTGTCGCGACCATTTATAGAGTGAGGAATTGATGCGTGCGATAGATGATGACACTGAGGCAACGGTGGCTGTATTGCGCAAATTGCGAGAGTGGGGATCGCTGCCAGAGAGCGATGTCAGCCGCATGTTGAAGCAGTACATGCTCGTCACCGACGATTTTCGCGACATGGCCGAGGAGGGACTGCTCGATATGAGCTTTGTGGGTGACGAATATGTGCTGTCATGCGCCACCCTTGGTCGGCTCTTCCTGGAACAGCAAGAGCAGCAGGAAAAGTCGTAGCGTCACTCATACATATCGCAGTGCCAGACTGGCGGGAAGCATTATACAGGCTACTGTCACCGTACCTCGGCGAATGGCATATCCAATTCAGCGGCTATAGCCTCGAGTTTCTCTAAGGAGATGCCGAGCTGCTCCGCCGCTTTCTGCCGGTTGGGATCGAACATTCGCACGGCGGTAGTAATTGCCTGTCGCTGAACCTCAGCAAGCATATCGTTGAGTGGGGTACCTGCGCGCACCCTCTGGTCAACATCCAGGATGAAGCGACTCATCTCGCTTTGGAAGACGATGTGTTCTGGTGTGATGAGATCACCCCGGCTCAACACCACCGCCCGCTGGATGATATTCTCCAGTTCCCGCACATTGCCCGGCCACTCGTGTTCCATAAGCTCCGCCACCGCTTCTTCACTGATGCGTGCAGGCATGGCTATGCCGCTATAGCGGTGTTTGTCGAGGAAGTGGCTGACGAGTGCGGGAATGTCCTCCTTGCGATCGCGCAGTGGCGGCATATGCACCTCGATGACATTGAGGCGATAGAACAGGTCTTCGCGGAATCGCCCGTCTAGTACCTCATCGCGCAGGTTGCGGTTCGTTGCGGCGATGACACGTACATCGACCTTGACCGGCACAGTCCCGCCGACACGCTCGAACTCGCGCTCCTGCAACACCCGCAGGAGCTTTTTCTGCGTCGCCAGTGACATTTCGCCTACCTCATCGAGGAAGATGGTGCCCCTGTTAGCTGCTTCAAAACGTCCTTTGTGTTGCGCCAGCGCCCCAGTGAATGAGCCTTTCTCGTGGCCGAAGAGTTCGCTCTCGAGCAGTGTCTCAGGCAATGCGGCGCAGTTGACCTTAATGAGTGGCCCCGAGCGGCGATCAGAAGCGTTGTGAATCGCCTCGGTCATCAGTTCCTTGCCAGTGCCTGTCTCACCTGTCACCAATACAGTGGCCTGCGTACGCGCTACCCGGCCAATGGTTTTGAAGATATCAATCATTTCCGGGCTGGCGCCAACAATCCGCTCGGTTGGATCAGGATGCGCTGTCGGCGCTTTACTCGCCAGAATCTCCTGTTTGAGCTTCTCATAGGTAAGAACGCGCTTGACGGCGTGGACAATGTCATCCAGGTCGGCAAATGGCTTCCGGATGTAGTCTGCCGCGCCAATCTGCATCGCCTTCACCACCAACGAACCAGCGCCGCGGCCAGTGATGATGATGACGGGGATATCGATTCCCTGCTCGAGGATGGTTTGTAACACCTGGATGCCATCGGTATCGGGCATGCCAATGTCCAGCAGCACGATATCGGGCGGGTTTTTGTTGGCTGTGGCAACCTTCTCCAGCACCTCCTGCCCACTGGACGCCTCGTCAAGTTTGTAACCTTCCTCCTCAAGCAGCTGTGACAATACCTCGCGCATGGACGCGTCGTCATCCGCGATGAGCACGCGCGCTCCGTAGGTCGATGTGTTGGTATCCGAACCCTTGCGTCCTTCAGCCACTCTGTGATACCCCTTCCCCACATCAGCCATGTAATTCGGCGCCATCATGTTATGGACGATGTTCATATCCAGGTGATGCGATTCCTGTTGCCTCAACAGTATACGTCACTAGATATGGAGTTGTGTGCTGTCAGCGCCCCAGTTGTGGAAGTTGTGTAGTCGCCATCTGTGGGGCCGTTATGAGAGGTCGGTGGTCAGACGGCGTGACAGCGTGATGGTGAAGATTGCGCCCTGCACCCGCGTGGAGCCACCACGATTGGCGACATGTAACGTCCCATGATGTTCGGCTACGATGCCACGGGTGATGAATAGACCAAGGCCACTCCCGCTGCTGTCAGATCCCTGCTCGCCGCGGATGAATGGCTCGAAAATCCGCTTCATGTCAGCCTCGGAGATGCCAGCGCCATAGTCGCCAACTTCTATCGTGACGGTATTCTTGTCTTCGCCAATGCGCACCTCGATGGCTCCATCTTCTATAGAGTACTTGACAGCGTTGTCTATGAGGTTGCGTACAGCCTGAACGATACGGTCGCGGTCCGCGTCGAGAACAACGGGGGTATCGGGATGTTCGTAGACGAAGCGCCGCTCGCGCACCGATGCTGCGAACTGATCCATGAGCTCGCCAACCGCTGCCATCAGATCAAATGGTTCGATGCGCAGTGAGAAGTGTCCTGTGCTCAGGTGTGTCGCTGTCTGGAGATCGTCCACCATACGGTTCAGGCGGAAGCCGTGCTCGACGATGATATCCATGTAGCGGCCGAGGGCGCCTTCCTGGAGGTTGGGCCGTTTGGCAAGTTGCGCGTAGTTGATGATGGGGTTCAGCGGCCCGCGCATCTCGTGCGCGACCATCGCGACGAACCGGTCGTGCTGCTCTTGCGCCAGTTTGAGTTGGCGGTTTACCTCGTCGAGTTCTTCGACTTTTTGGCGCAGCTCACCCGTCGCACGATCAACCTGCTCTTGCAGTCGAGTATTGAAATCGCGGGCAGCGGCGTGGGCGACCTCAAGCTCGCGGACGCGCGCCGCAAGTTCGTGCTGCAATCGCCGCCGCTCAAGTGCGCGAGCGAGCGTGATCCGCAATTCTTCCACGTCGATTGGCTTGGTGAGGTAATCGTAGACACCCCGACGTAAAGCCCGTAACGCCGATTCCAGTGTCGCGTAGCTTGTCATCACCACGACGGTAACCGCGGGAACCGCCCGTTGAACCTGCTTGAGTACCTCTTGGTCGTGAGGATCATTGTCATCGAGGTCAGCAAGAAGGAGATCGAAATGCCCTTCTGCAAGAGCCTTCAATGCTTCCTCGCCGCTCGGAGCCACTTGTACGGTCCAACCGTCATGCCGTAGCACTGCTCCCAGGGTACTGGCTGTGCCTGTGTCGGTATCCACGACGAGTATGCGCGCGCTGGAAGGTTTGACGTCCAGCATGCCCGAGCCACGGTTTGTGGTGTCCTTGCGCACGCCGCTACCCTCCTCTGCGCATGGAACGAGAAGCGCTGCCCCAGCACTGCTAAGTATACTATGTTGATTTGGGTCGCGTATCCAATTCCGTAGGCCTATCGGAGTAGAGATTTGGTCGCGCGCGGCGGTGATATAATTCGCTTCATGCGGGCAGCGCCGCTCGTGTCGTTTCGATATGCGCCGGACAATGTCGTTCTCTGGTGCGGACCAAGGAGCGCAACGTATGGATTTTTCGCTCAGCGACGAGCAGCAGATGATCCGCGATATGTGTCGCGATTTCGCTGAAGAAGAGATTAAGCCCCACGCCGAAGAGATGGATCGATCTGGCGTATTCCCCTACGAGATTGTTCGCAAAATGGCTGATCTTGGCCTGCTTGGTCTGCCCTTTCCAGAAGAATATGGCGGCGCGGGAGCGGACTTTCTCTCGTACTGCCTTGCTCTTGAAGAAATTGGCCGAGGTGATGTCGCGGTTGGCATTACAATGGAGGCGCATACCTCGCTGGGAGCAACGCCATTCTACCTCTTTGGCAATGAGGAGCAGAAGCGGCAATATCTTGTGCCGCTGGCTCGTGGCGAGCAGTTATGGGCGTTTGGGCTGACGGAGCCAAATGCGGGTTCAGATTCTGCTGGCACAGAAACCCGTGCAGTGAAAACCGATGGCGTCTGGCATATCAATGGCGCGAAGACCTTCATCACCAACGCTGGCACTGATATGACAGGTGGCGTCACGATTACAGCGGTTACTGGCAAGCAGAGTGACGGCCACAAGGAGATCACCAATTTCATCGTGCCGAAGGGGACACCCGGCTATGTGATCGGCAACCCGTACCATAAGATGGGATGGCGAGCATCAGATACACGCCCACTCTCGTTTGAGGATTGCCAGGTACAAGATGAAAATCGCCTCGGCTCTCAGGGTGACGGGTTTCGCCAGTTTATGTCGATTCTGGACGCCGGACGCATCGCGATTGCGGCGTTAAGTGTGGGCCTGGCGCAGGCATGTCTGGACGAGTCGCTGACATACTCGCGCGAGCGTCATCAGTTCGGTCGGCCGATCTCGTCTTTCCAGGCCATCCAGTTCAAGCTAGCCGATATGGCTACCGAGATTGAGCTAGCGCGCAATATGTATTATAAAGCAGCGTGGCTGCACATGGAGCAGCGCCCCTACTCGCGCGAAGCATCCATGGCCAAGTTGTTTGCCTCAGAGACGGCAAAGCGTTGCGCCGATCAGGCGGTCCAGATCCATGGTGGTTATGGATTCATGGACGAATACCCCGTCTCGCGATACTGGCGCAACGTGAAGGTGCATGAGATCGGTGAAGGCACCAGCGAAGTGCAGCGGATTTTGATTTACAAGAACCTCTAGTTGGCAGTTTCGCGCGGGCTAGAGGTAGCCGTGCGGGGGGCTAACCATGAGGACGATACGGCGAACGGTCATTGTGCTCGGCTGCATCGGGTTCGTGATCCTCTTTGCGCTGCAATACATCACTGCGCTTGCGGCGATGCCACTGATCGCAGTCTTCGGCATTATTGCGGGCATGGTAATCGCCAAGTGGCTGCCTTGGGCATGGTATGGCCGCCAGTTCGCGGCAGGCGTGCGTGGAGGCGTAGTGGCGTGCGGGCTTGCGGCGGCAGGAATACTTCTCTCGTCGCTCGCTTCTGGACCAAGATCCATCGAGGTGCTGGCCGAGCGTTCGCATCTCTCGGACATCGGCCTGGCCCAGTTCGTCAACGGTTTTGGTGATCTTGCCTGGTTCATGCCCTATCTGGCGCTCACAGCCCTCTTCGCAGTCGGCGGTATTCTTCTCGCTGGAGTGGTGGCGCAGTTCTTTGGGTGGAGTAAGAATGTTCGTACGGTGCGTATTATTCGCGAAGCCCATAATTCGGCCTCGCTCCTACATCGCAGCCAGACCTGGGCTCCTGTGTCGAACAATGTTCCATCGGTAGGTGGCTACTGGAACTCTATCCTCCCCTCCGCCAGTCCGGCATCGCGCCCGGGACTGCTGGCAACTGGAACGATGGGAGCTACTGGGCATCATCCTCATCCTCATCCTCATGTTCCCGTATCTGCTGGCGGTTCATCGCGCGCGCGCGCCATGCAGGATGAACAATTCGATCAAGAGCCAGTTTTTCTTGCTCCCTTATCACCACATAATGTTGATGCGCCTGAACCAATTGCTTCTCTGCCAACACCAGAGCCGATTCCGCCTCGCCGCTCCGATTCGGGAGCCTATCCAGTGCAATTCGCAATGACAGATGACCTGCGTAATGCGCTGGATCGTTGGGACAATGAGCCGGATAATTCTGGCCCCGACCATCCAGAATTAGAGCCTGATGACGTAGCTGACGTAGCTGACGTAGCTGACGTGCCCAGAAAGACGGGGGCCACAAAGAAGCCCGCAACCTCGCGCGCGAAGACGCCATCGAAGCGAACACCGAAGGCTTCTGCCTATCTTAACAGTGAGACCCCAGCCGCGCCGCGCCGGAGCCGCAAGAAGCAGGACACGCGCGACTGGCTTTGCTAGCACTCAGACAGCATTCGCCGTGAGGTGAATCCCTGGCAGACATGAATCTCGCGTCGTCATAGCTATGGGGAGAGAGCGGACTCCGGAGCGGCAATAGCCGGAAGGGCGCGCATGCGAACAAGAAAGGTACCGGCTATCAGCAGCCATAGAGCCATCGCGATAAACGCCAGGCCCGCGGTAGGAGTTTTGGCCTGGGTTGGTCCGAAGGCGAAGAAGACCGCGGTGGTTGCCTGGAGAGCGGCGCAGAGAACTCCTACCACACCGAACCAGAGTGGGAATCGTCGCATGCGCACCATGCGCATGCTCACGAGGATCAGGAACACCGTGAGGCAGATGCCGCCTAGCACACGCGAAAGCAATGTTTCGAGCGCATAGTGACCGGCGTAGTCGAAGGCGATAGCCTGACGGACGTTCTCGGTCTGGGTCTGAACATAGCTGGTGGCTGACGCGGCGCTTGTGAACATGCCAATGAAAAGGGCCAGCGCAAACAGGGCGAATCCAATGCGTCCGAGCCAGGCGGCCAGTTGCCCACCCTGGCGCTCTCCGACCCAGAGAATCGAGCGGAGTGGGCCGGGTAGTCCCAGCGCCAGCAAAAACGGGATGACCTCGACCACACGGAACAGGCGGCTCTCCGATGGATGCGCGGCGGCCCAGGAGAGTAGCGGGCCAAAGTCCTCATGCGCGACAATCGCATTGACTGCTGAGACATATCCTGTTGGGACAAGTACTAGACTCTGAAAGAGCGGAACACCAAGTAACAGGAGTATCCCTGCCAGAATCGCATAGCCTCCGCGCAACCGTATCCGCGCCAATTCTTCGCTCAACATGTGCTCCCATACAAGTCTATTCGAAATGCAGCTATTTTGTAGACATGGTAACAGATACGTGGGCTGGCAGGGCAACTAATCCTCAGATATAGTCGATATAGCCCGTCTGTCTGGTGCTACGTCGCTGCTACAGAGTATCGAGAGGTGTTGTCATGCCGCGTGATCTGCCACTTGCAAATGGTCATCTGCTGGTGAACTTCGATGCCAGCTACAACCTGCGAGACATCTACTGGCCGCATGTAGGCGAGCGGGGCCACACTCAAGGGCACGTCAACCACACCGGCATCTGGGTGGCAGGCCAGTTCGCCTGGTTCGACGCGCCAGAATGGCAGCGAGAACTCCTCTATGAACCGAGTACCTTGGTCACGGCGGTAACGATGACACATCCCGTGCTCAACGTCACGATCACTTGCACCGATGTCGTTGATTTTGACCGAGATATTTTCATGCGCAAGATGAAGGTGGTCAACCTGACCAATCAGGCGCGCGAAGTGCGCCTGTTCTTCCACTACGACTGGCACCTTGGCGAGAGCGAAGGCGCGAACACCGCTTATTACCGGCCCGACCTCCATATTCTCGGCGCATACAAAGATTCCTGCCACATGATCCTCAACGGCTGTGTTGGCGATGCCGATGCGGGCGCTCGCCAGGATGCGAATCACGGCAAAGTGGGCGTATATTCCTGGGCTACTGGCTATAAGGAGTTCAATGGACAGCAGGGTACCTGGCGTGACGCGGAAGACGGATCGCTCGAAGGCAATCCAATCGCACAGGGATCAATTGATAGCTGTATCGGCTTCTCGCTGGATGACATTCCGGCTGGTCAGGAGCGGTACTGCTACCACTGGCTGTGCGCGGCGCATAAGTATCAGACAGCATGCAACCTGAACCGTATCGTGATCCAACGCGGGCCTGAGACCTTTATCCAGCGCACGCGCGACTACTGGCGCCTCTGGGTTGGCAACAAACCGCTTGACGCCTGCAATTTGCCGCAGCCACTCGTTGACCTGTACAGGCGCAGCCTGCTTATCATGCGCACGCAGATCGACCAGGACGGTGCGATTATCGCCGCGACAGATGGTGATGTGTGGGCTTTCGCGCGCGATAGCTACGCCTATATGTGGCCACGCGATGGCGCGCTGGTGGCAAACGTGCTCAGCCACGCGGGGTACAGCGACGCCACAGGCGCGTTCTTCCATTTTTGCGCGGAACACATCACCGATGATGGCTACCTGATGCACAAGTATACGCCTGATGGTAATCTGGGCAGCAGCTGGCAGCCATGGATGGATAAGCAGGGAAATCTGGCCTTGCCCATACAGGAGGATGAGACGGCGCTGGTGCTCTATGCGCTCTGGCAACATTACACGCTATTCCATGAGATCGAGTTCATCCGGCCGCTCTATCGCCCGTTGATAACAGCCGCCGCCGACTTTATGTGCGCCTTTCGCGATGAGCGCACAGGTCTACCACAATCATCCTGGGATTTATGGGAGGAACGACGCGGTGTTCACGCCTATACGCTCGCAGCGGTCTATGGCGGACTGATGGCTGCGTCCCAGTTCACGGCGGCGTTTGGCGAGCATGATCGCTCACAGCGCTATGCCCAGGTCGCCGGGGAAATCAAGGATGCGACAAATCGTTATCTCTGGCGCGAGGATGCCGGACGATTCGTGAGGACGCTCTATGTCGAGCCTGATGGTACGATGACGCCTGATATGGTCATCGACGCAAGCCTGTCGGGGCTGTACCAGTTCGGCATGTTCGATGTGCGGGATGACAGAATCAAGCGGACGATGCAGGCAGTGGAAGAGCGGCTGGTCATCAAATCGGAGGTCGGCGGTGTCGCGCGCTATGAGAACGACTACTATCATCAGGTGAGCCAAGACATCGCGAATGTTCCTGGTAACCCATGGTTCATCTGCGCCTGCTGGCTGGCCGAGTACAGAATAGAGAGTGCGACGACCATTGACGAACTCGAAAACGCCCTACCGTGGCTGCAATGGGTGCAGTCGCATGCGCTGCCCAGTGGTGTGCTTGCCGAACAGATTAACCCGTATACGCATGAACCACTTTCGGTCTCGCCATTGACCTGGAGCCACGCTGAGTATGCCGGAGCTATCCGCTGGTATATTGGGCGCTATCAGCACCTCACGCGCCTGGCGGCACAGACTGGCGCGCAGCGCGCCGCAAAGTGACCGTGGCGAGCCAATTCGGGTTATCCTATTGTCCATACGGCGCGAGATTGCTTCAATAGAACCCAACGGCGACAGACTGGGCTTCTCAAGGAAGCGTCCCAGGTGGCGCAACTGGAGGTGAAGCATGGCACGCACAATTGGACTGGTCGCGGCCTCGAAGCGTCGACGTGGAGGCATTGCCCGCGCGCACGAGCAGTTCGACCCGTCGCCCGTGTTTCGCCGTGCCCGCGACTTCTGTGATCGCTCATATAGCGAGTGGTATGTTTTGAGTACGGTGTACCTGCTGGCGCTGCCACAGCAGGTGGTCGGGGCCGATGAGCCAGCGCTCTATATGTTGAGCGCGGCAGAGCGGTTGGCATGGGCTGAGGCGGTCGCCGGACAGTTGCGCGCGCGTGTTGGCCGGAGCGCTGAACCACTCACCTTTGCCCTTTATGGCAGCCAGATGTATTCCGAGCTTATGATGCGTGTGGCGCCTGATCTCGTGTTCGAGGCGCCCTTGAGCGGCATGTCATTCGTCGAGCGACTGCACTGGTATGATGATCGGCTGCGTACCCGGCCACGTGTCCTCGCGACCCCTTCACGCTCGTAGCGCCGAGCAACTCCCTCAACAACACGAACTTCTGAGTTATTGCGCAGCTGTTATCTCCCGCTTCGACTCTCGATTAGCCTGCGAAGAAGCATGTCGGGTGACACCCGTGAGAAGCACAGTCACTACCTGCCGTGCCCAGTCTTTCGCCTGAATCGCACGATCACTGCGGCTCCATTGCATACCCGCGCCAAAGATTGCCCAACTCATGATCGACGCTACGGCATCCGGTGGCATGTCGGCCCACTGGTCGTGATGAAGCCAGTTGAGAAGATACACATAAAGTTCTTCCTGTACCTTGGCCTCGATTGGTGGATTTAGGTTACTGGCAGATGGAGCGCAGTGCCCATGAAAATTGCCCATAAAATCGCAGACGGTCACGACCAGAAGAGGGAGCTTGTTGGCCGAAAATGTCGATGAATTTCCTACCCGCTTCTCTACCTCCTCTCGGAATGTTTCGCGAACCAGATAATCCATGAGCGCATACTTGTCTTCGAAATGAGCGTAAAAAGTTGCCCGGTTGAGTGTCGCACGCTCAGCAATATCTTGCACACTGATACTCTGGAAGTTCTTCTCTGCCATCAGGGAGACAAGCGCTTCTTGCAATAGCTTACGGGTGCGTTTCACTCGCGGATCAGCCTCGTTCATGCGTTACCTCATCCAGAGTAAATCGACATTTTCGCCGCAGTGTTGGTTAGACAACGAAACGCCAGATTTGCGGATTGCTTTCATGAAATGCAGACACTAGTATTGTACTCGACAACAGTTAATTAGACAACAGTTGTCGTTAATCGCTTGACAGTAGGCGCGAGGCGCGCCGATATTTTGATCGAGGAGCATGGCATTTATGTCCGTAGTGTTGTGGATTATTCAGGTGTTATTGTCATTGGCGTTTCTCATGGCAGGGTTCATGAAATTGACGCAGCCGATTGCCACCTTGAACAAGCGTATGGCGTGGACTGCGGCGGTTTCGCCAGGGTTTGTGCGCTTCATCGGCCTGGCCGAGCTATTGGGTGGGATTGGGCTGATACTGCCCATGATCACTGGCATACTTCCCGGACTGACGGTTGCCGCCGCCATAGGCCTGTCCATCGTGATGGTGAGCGCGGCGATATTCCACCTGACGCGGCATGAGGCATCGAATGTACTTGGCAATGTTGTGCTGCTGATCCTGGCGCTTGTCGTGGTTGTTGGGCGGCTGGTGGTTGTTCCGGTGTAACGATCTCTATCTGGCAGGGCAGGCGGCGCCAGATCGTCTGCCTTTATTCATTTTTTGTCCGCACGCTCTCCCTCATAAGGCCTATAGCCTAAAAAGGCCCCTTGGCAACTCACCCCTAGCCAGTTAGAATACCTTCGCCTGTGGTTACGGGATGGTTCTCGCGCCACAGCGAAAGGGACATATCCATGCCTGTTGTGACGAGCATCATCAACCTCAAGGGTGGGGTTGGCAAAACGACGATAACTCTCGCGTTGGCCCACTTCCTGGCAATCGAGCACCAGAAGCGTGTGCTGGTGATTGATCTTGACCCGCAGACGAACGCGACGGTGAGTCTGATTCCCGAGCTCGAGTGGAAAGCTCGCGATGAATCAGGTCGCACACTTTTCCAGCTTTTCGCCGATCTGGTCAAAGGCACCAAGCGTTTTCACGCCGACGAAGCGATCGTGCGCGACGTCTCGAATATCGGCGGCGGCGTGCCCGGACTTGACCTTCTGCCCTCCAGCCTGGGCCTAATCAAGATTCAGGATCGCGTCACCCAGTTGACCGACTTCGAGCATTTTTCACGGGGGCCGATCTACGGCCTGCGTGATGCGCTTGGCGATTTCCTCCCATACTATGACCACGTGCTGATCGATTGCCCACCGTCGCTTGGCATAGTCACGCTCAACGGACTGGCCATCTCGAATACATATGTGATTCCCGTCGTGCCCGATATTCTCTCGGTGCTTGGCATTCCGCCGATACTCGACCGTATCGATCACTTCGCTTCATCCACGCGGCACAATATCCGTGCGCTTGGCATTGTCATCTCCAAGATTCGTACTCAGACAATTCTGCACAACGAGATGGTGCAGCGCCTGCGTGATGACTTTCTCGACCGGCGTTTTCCGCTGGTCTTCGATACGATGATCCCCGAATCCACCAGAATCGCAGAGGCTGCCGATGTAATGGCCCCAGTTCATACGCTCCAGCAGAAGTATGGAGGCGGATCATATGAGTATTTATCGGAATTGACGAGGGAGTATCTGACCCATGTCGCGCGGTAAGCCGACTCCAGGTCGCGACGATGCCGAGGCTGCCGCCAGGCTGCTACGGGAGTTGGCTGAGCGGGCGGAACGCGATCCCGCCTTCGGCATTCAGCTTGCCGAGGCTGTACGCTCTAGTGGCCTGCTCGATACCACATCTACCACATCGCCACAGCCATCAGCACCAACACGCAAAAAGCCTGCGAATGGCGCAAAACGTCCAACAACTACGGCCGCTGATCTCCCTGACCCGTTCCAAGTGCTACGCAAGCATGGCGAGGACGCCTTGCGCGCCCAGCTAACGCAGTTGGATATTGCGTCACTACGCCAGATTGTCCGTGCGCATCGGCTCGACCCCGCGCGTATTTCCGCCCGTTGGACCGCAACCGACCGCGTGATAGCTCTGATTGTGGATCAGGTGCGTGCGCGGGCCAACCACGGACGCGCCTTCGAGCACATATAAGCGGCTACACCAGCGTTGGGACACGCTCGGCAGGTTCGATAGTGGCCTTGATGGCAGTCGCAAGAACCGGCACGACCACCGGATCGAGTTCCGTATTCGAGGAAGCCTCTGAGCTACTCTGGCGGTGACGGCGCACCAGGAAGGGGCGCTCGATGAACTGGTAGGAGAGATACGAGATAAGAAATGCACCAGCAATCGCTATCATCAGCGGCACACCTAAGAAGATTGGGATTGCGCCGTGAATTACTGGCAAATGCCACAAGTAGAGACTATACGAGAACAGGCCAGCAACGCGCATAGGCTGTACCTCAAAGAGAAGCCGTACCCGATGGCCACCCCATAGAATCGCCAGCACAAGTCCGCCAAACCCCAAGCCCACCAGTAGTGGGTAGCAAATCACATCCGCGCCCCACCGCGTTCCCGGAGTCACCATCAGCCCGGCCAGCTCGACATGGGGAATCGCCAGCGCCATGCATACACCGGCGCCTGCAAGCATGACCAGACCAAGTTGGCGCAATCGTTCGGTTGAAAGTATATGCCGTTCGATTGTGATGACAAACAGCAACGCGCAGAGCATGCCGACCGCAAATACCTCCAGGTATTTTCCCTGCACGCCCATCGTCGCCAGCACGAAAATCCCAGCAGGTGAACTAGGAAGCGTCGCATTCGCTGGCAACGATGCCATGATAATCGAGTCAGCCGTCCGTAGGGTCAGTGCGCCAGCGATCAATAGACCGATGCCAGTTGCGATTCGCCATGGGGAGCGGCGACTGCCACCGACCCGTGAGACAATCAGAGCAAGCAGCGGCAGCAGCAGATAGAACTGCGCCTCCACCGCGAGCGTCCAGAATGGGCCGTCGTAGTCGCGATTGAACTGTGGAAAGGAGTCATGGATGAGGGCAACATGCGCCGCAAAATCGCCGAGGCTAAACGGAACATGTTGCACGTAGACCTTGAGCGCGACCATGATCGCCAGACAGACCCAGTAGGCAGGCAGAATGCGTAGCGCGCGGCGACGGTAGAAGCGGCGTGCCGAGGGCAACTGTTGACCGTCGAGCATAGATCGCGCATAGGGCAGGAAAAGCAGAAAGCCTGATAGCACAAAGAACAGATGGACACCAGTCGAGAGGTAATACCAGCTATTATTGATCGCATGGCTCAGCGGCGTATACTCGATTTGCAGAAAGAGCATAACATGGAATAAAACGATGCTCAGCGCTGCCACCGCACGCAGCCCATCGAGCGCCCGTATCTCCCGCGGACCATTATCCATCGGCCTTATATAGGTAAGAATGCGCGCGCGTGATGACTGTGACGATGCTGTGGCAATAAGATCCTTCAACGACAAAACAGAGCGCTCCTTGCTGCCAGGGTTCGAAATTCATGCGCGCCACAGGGTGACGTGAAGTTTTTATGGTGCGCACCCTGGCGCAGTATTTGCAAGCTGCGCGCCACTAAACATCTGTGTCTTTCTCGCGCGGATGCGTGTCATATGATCGCGGACGAGCATGGCCGCCGCAAGCGAATTTTCCGTTACCTATGCCGTGATTCGTTGCGTCTTAACACGTATCTACATGACTTCCAACAACGGACATGAAAGTTGCCAACTGTCCGCGTGGAAGTTCGTGCGCACTGATTGGGCGCGGTGTTAAGGAGTCCACACACTATGGGGATATTGGTACGAGACAAGGTAGATGCCCCGCCATCGGTTGAGCATGCGTCTCAGCGCGAAGAGCGTATTGCCTGGGAATATCTTGTCGTCCAGGCAGCCGCCATTTGGCTGGTGAGTCGGCTGGCGCTGATCAGTTTCACCTTCTTCTCGTTAGTCCTCACGTACCGCGAGGGCACATCGCGCGCCTCAATGCTGGATGCATGGTTTCGCTACGATGCGATCAATTATGTCAATATCGCAGTGCAAGGATATATGACCCCAAAAGATTCTGCCTTCTTTCCGCTCTATCCCATCCTGATCTACGTTGGCTCATTCATCTTTGGGAATACAGTCCTGATCGCTGTGATTATCAGCAATCTTGGCACTCTGGCGGCTTTTATCGGGCTGGCGCGGCTCTCGGTGGATGAAGGCGGCAATGAGCATACCGCGCGGCTCAGCGTGCTGGCGCTGTTGAGTTGGCCGCTGGGATTCTTTCTTGCCGCTGGCTATACCGAAGGCATCTTCCTTGCTTTTGCCGTCTGGTGTCTTTGGAGTATGCGTCGCGGATATTTAGGCCGCAAATATTGGTATCTTGCCGCAGTGTGCGCCTTCTTTGGCACGCTGACACGCTCCACAGGAGCAATTCTTTTTTTGCCACTCATCTATGAATTTGCGCGTCAGCATGGTTGGGTGGAGCAGATCCGTAAGCGTACGCTATCCTTCCATCTCGACCGCGGAGATATTCTTGCGCTTATGGCAGTTGTTGCCGCGGTACCGTTGGCGTTTGGTCTCTTTAGTGGCTTTTGTTTATTCCGCTACGGTGACCCGCTGATGTGGGTGCACATCCAGATTCAGTGGGATCGCGTATCCATGCCAATTTGGGATTCCATTTGGAAGACGATTCGTTACCATTTGAGTTTCTTGCCATTGAGTTACTTTCAGGGCCACACGCTGATCGACACCCTGCCATTTCTGGTGATCGTCATAGTGACCATCATTGGCGTCCGTAAGCTTCCCGTGGCCTTCACCCTCTATCTTGTCGGGCTGAACTTTCTTATCTTATCTAGCCCGCGTGAAATAGCCGACAACGCCGTGTATCTCGTCTCGGCCGGACGATTCTCACTCGCTGCCTTGCCGGTCTTCCTGTTGATAGGCAAGTGGTCAGAGCGTTTACCAGGTGTCGCGACGTTCTTCACCTATGGAGGCGTCTTGCTCCAGGCAGCGTTCCTGGCATTCTTTATTACAGGTGGACTGCTCATTTGACGTTGGTGGTGGCCGCGACACCTCGTGTTGCCCGGTGATTTTCTGGCGCTGCTCGAAGGTATCAGTGACCGGGGATCGCGTAGAGCAGCGTGATAACCAACAACACATAGACAATCACTGCGCCCAGGATTTGTGGGTCGCGCCAGAGTACTTCGTCTGGCTGGTCGCCCTCGGCGCGGGCATACATCAGATAGAGGTAGCGGAAAGTCCCGAAGAGCACCACCGGGATCGTTAACATGAGATCGTGGTTACTGTTCTCACCTTGAAAGGTGTAGAGGCAATAGGTGAGCAGCATGGCCGTGACGACTATCCCAATAAGCTGATCAAGCAGCCCGAGGGAATATTGGCGCAGGTTCTGGCGATGGATAGCCGCCTGATCATTGAGCCGAATCAGTTCCGAACGCCGCTTGCCAAGCGCCAGGAAGAGGGCCAGAAAGGTCATGCACACATAGAACCATGTGGATATTGGCACCGGAATGACGAATGCGCCCGCAAGCGAGCGCAAGACAAATCCAGCGGCGATGATGAAAACATCCCAGATCACCAGATGTTTGAGCCAGAACGAATATGCGACGTTGATTGCCAGGTAGCATAGCAGCGTCAGAGCGAAGAGGAGCTGACTTCCTCCCCATCGGCGGAAGGGGTCAGTGATATTGGGTGTCGTGGTGAGTGTGAGGAGAGCGACCAGCAAAGCGGCAACGCCGAGACAGAGCGCGAGGGTGATTGCCGCGCCACGCGCCGAGAGCAGCCCCGATGCAATAGGACGCAGGCGTTTGCGCGGGTGAGTACGGTCGCGTTCGCGGTCGACAAGGTCGTTGATGATATACACCGCGCTCGACGCGAAGCAAAATGCGACAAAGGCGATGAGTGTTCGGCCAAGTGCTGTGCCATCTGAGAGGCGGCGGGCAAAAATGAGGGCGAGGAGGACAAAACCGTTCTTCGACCATTGGGACACACGCATAGCGCGTATGGCGGCCTTTACGCCAGCGAATGCACCCTTCTGAACCATTGACAGCGCTGGCCCTGACGTTTTTGATTGCTGTACGCTCTGCTCCTGGTCAGCGCGCATGAGTATTTCTCATCTCTAACAGGGCGGCGTCAGATGCGCCTGCGGAGACACCAGATGGGTCATAATAGCCCTTACGCTGGTTGGCGCGTATGGTGAATACTTCCCGAAGCATGTTGAGTGTATCGCGCCCAAGTCGAACACGACTGTTGGTCATGTAGTACCACGGTATTGGCACCTCACGCACCGCGAAGCCGTGGTGGCGGGCAATTGCAAGGAGTTCGACGTCGAATCCCCACCCCGAAATCGTCTGTTGCGTGCAGAGGGTCAGCGCAATGTCGCGGGGCATGCACTTAAAACCACATTGGGTATCCTGAATCCCTGGCAGCAGCAGAAGCTGCACGAGTCGGTTGAATACCCGGCCCATCGCATGGCGATACCATGGCTCACCATACCTGTGCGCGCCTGAGGCTTCCCGTGAGGCAATCGCGATTCCAGCGGTCTTCTCGGCCACCGCCCGCAAGCGCTCCAGTTCGTTTACTGGCATCGAGAAATCGGCGTCGGAAAACGCCACCAGTTCTCCGTGTGCGGCGCGTACTCCCGCGCGTACCGCAGCGCCCTTGCCAGCATGTGATACAGAATGCAGCGTCAGCGCGGACCACTCCGTCATTGCGGCGCGTACAACCTTTGCAGTGTCATCGGTGCTGCCGTCGTCAACGACGATCACCTCGGAGGTATAGGGTTGATCGTTCAGCCAGGTGTGCAAATGCCGCAGACTTCCTGGAAGACGGTGCGCTTCGTTATAGGCAGGAATGATGACTGAGAGTGTGGCTAGATGTGGCGACTTCTCCATGATCATCCTGGTCCCTTCGCTTGGCGCGTAATCTGTTCCTCCATTATACGTTCTCGCGCGGGGAAAACCTCCCGAATAGGCCGGGAGGTTTGGATTGCTCCACCAGCAGAGGATATGTCGTATGAGCAAGCTGAATAATCAGCCCGCAACGATGGCATCGCGGCGTGCGCGAGGGCGCGCCACCCGGCCGGATGGCGGAAGTGAATCCGACAATGGGCGGCTGGGTCGTACGGCGCCACGGGTCAGCGCGCCTGAAGTGGGCGCGGGGGTCATGTCGCCTACGTCTGACGATTGGCGCAATGCGACGGCAATCACCTCATCCATGGATTCGACTGGTGCGAATGAGATCTGCGCGCGGATATCGGGTGTCACGTCGTCTAGGTCTTTGAGGTTGCGGCGAGGCAAGACAATGGTATGGATGCCGGCCCGATGCGCAGCCAGCACTTTCTCCTTGATGCCGCCAACGGGCAGCACGCGGCCCCGTAGTGTCAACTCACCGGTCATCGCGACATCACGGCGCACCGGACGCCCACTTAACGCCGACATCATAGCGATAGCCATCGTCACTCCCGCCGACGGGCCATCCTTGGGGATGCTGGCTGAGGGCAGGTGTACATGAATATCGTTGGTTTCGTGGAACAACGCTGGCAGACCAAGCGCCTGCGCCCGCGCGCGGGTGAACGTGAGCGCAGCCTGCGCCGACTCTTTCATCACGTCACCGAGCTGACCGGTCAGCTGCATGGAGCCGTGCCCTGGAAGAGCCATGACCTCTACTGTCGTCAAATCGCCGCCAGCGGCCGTCCAGGCGAGGCCAGTCGCCACACCTACCTGGTCAGTCTCTTCGGCTTCCGTCGGGAAGTACTTTTGTGGGCCAAGATACGCAGGGACTCGAACCGAGGTAATGCTGGCCTTGTGGCGGCGCCCCTCTGCAATTCGTTTGGCGACGCGCCGCATGATAGCGCCTAGTTCGCGATCAAGCCCGCGCACGCCTGCCTCGAAGGTATATTCGCGGATGATCCGATGGATGGCGCAATCGTCAATTTCAATTCGCGAGGTGTTCAGCCCAGTGTCACGCATTTGGCGCGGGATGAGAAACTGTTGGGCGATCTGTGCCTTCTCTTCCTCGGTGTATCCTGGAATTTCAATAACTTCCATCCGATCACGTAGCGGCGCGGGAATTGTGTCCAGGACATTTGCCGTCAGAATAAAGAAGACTTTCGAGAGGTCGTAGGGCGCCTCAAGGAAATGGTCTGAAAAGCTGTTATTCTGCTCAGGATCGAGCACCTCTAACAGAGCCGCCGCTGGATCGCCGCGAAAATCAGAGGCGAGTTTGTCGATCTCGTCGAGCACAAAGACAGGATTGACGGTTTTTGCCAGCTTCATGGATTGTATGATGCGTCCAGGCAGCGCGCTCACATAGGTGCGGCGGTGGCCGCGAATCTCTGCCTCATCGCGCACCCCACCCAGCGAAACGCGTACGAATGTGCGGCCTATCGCTTCGGCGACCGAGCGACCGAGCGATGTCTTGCCTACGCCTGGAGGGCCAACCAGACAGAGAATCGGCGCACGCCCCTCTGGCGCAAGCTTTCGGATCGCCAGGAACTCCAGGATACGCTCCTTCACCTTCTCCAGCCCGAAATGATGGGTATCGAGCACATCCGCCACGTGCGACAAGTTCAAGTTATCGCGCGAGGCTACATTCCATGGCAACATGATGAGCCAATCGAGATAGTTGCGAAGGACGCTATATTCTGGAGCCATTGAAGGCATTGCTTCGAGGCGGGACAGTTCGCGGAGCGCGCGTGTCTGCACATCAGCGGGCATTCCAGCGGCTTCGATACGTTCGCGCAACTCGCTGATTTCACGGAGGGCAGGATCATGCTCGCCCAGTTCTTGCTGGATGATCTTCATCTGCTCCCGGAGGTAAAACTCGCGCTGGCCGCGATCGATCTCACGCTGGACGTCAGCTTGAATCTTGCCCTCGATCTCAAGCACGTTTAGCTCGCGCAGCAGCAGCAAACAGGTCTTACGCAGGCGTTCCTGAGGGTCGAAGATTTCAAGGAATTCCTGGCGAATCGGTAGCGCGGGTTCTAGCTGAGCAATGATGAAGTCGGCTAATTCACCGACCGAACTGACATTGAGCGCCTGCACATACATATCTTCGTTGAGTCGCTGACTCAATCGTGTGCATTTCTCGAAGTATCCAAGTGCTGTGCGTGCAAGCGCTTCTGTTTGGTCGCTCGTACTTGGGGCATCAGTACAGGACAAGCCACGGACTCGCCCAAAAGGGGTCTCATGCAGCCAATTTGTGATCCGAAACCGACGCAAGCCGTGAACAAGGACGCTGCTCGCACCGTCTGGCATGCGTATCACGCGATTGATGGCGCACTCGGTGCCAACGGTATAAATGTCAACTGGAAGAGGATCGCTTGTCTGCTCGGAGCGCTGGGCCACCAGCAAGATTGTCTGATTTTCGGCAGTAGCTGCCTCAACGGCCTGGAGAGCAGGGTCACGGTCGACAAAAAGTGGAAGCACCATGCCTGGCAAAACGACGGTATTGCGCACGGGCAACACAGGCAGTTCCCGGATTGTCCCCATGCTATCTGTCGCACCACGCTGCATGCATGCGTTCACTG
Source organism: uncultured Chloroflexia bacterium (assembly GCA_963718915.1). Classification (GTDB taxonomy): domain Bacteria; phylum Chloroflexota; class Ktedonobacteria; order Ktedonobacterales; family JADMIN01; genus DAHUXT01. The sequence goes on from CAVRAI010000004.1 coordinate 962,365, forward strand.
TGGTGTCTGAAATTCGCGCATCACGAACGCGGCGTGTGGGACGAGGCCGCTTATCCATGGATGCCTCCTGGAAGTATTGCCGGTGCGGTGGCAGATGCGCCGAAAGCATACTGAGCGAGTTGTCCGCTGGTGCTAGCCTGCTCGTTTGCAGTATACTTCAGCAGCCAGTCAAAGGCAATCAAATGGCCTGACTGTCTGGCCGCATCTGGGTGTACCTGTCGCGCTCCGACTGCTATAATGACGGACGAGATTTGCGCAATGGCACGCAGTTATCCGTATCTGGTGACGTCTGTCGTGATTCACAGGGCAAGTGGGCAGCTTGACAGCAATCTTCACGGCCCCGCGCAAAAAAAGTCGCAAGCCTGCTTAGTTGCCGAACGTACCTTTCAGATTACTCTCGTGTGAGGCGCGCTTTTGCGACAAGGTATAATAGAATAACATATGTGACGTGGTGACCATAACGACGGAAGCGGCTGGCCAGGTTCAGGATAGCAAATCCGTGAAGGCGCCGAGTGGCGCCAGTTGTGGTTCTGGGGCGGACCTGGAGAGTGAGGATGGGGTGATGGGGATTGAATTCACATTTCCGCGCTGTCGTAAATGCGGTGCGGGTGATCTGGTTCCGCTGTCAGATTTCGGCAGCCAGGGAGCGCCGATTCAGTTTAAGGCCTGGGTTTGCACAAACCCCAACTGCCTCTACAACATCAAGATTCGTAATGGCGATGTCATCGTCAACGAACCAGTTAGCGACGCTTTACAGCATCCCTATAGAACGTCACGCTAGCGCGCTCGCATGTTCAACATGTCTGCTTCATGTGTCACTGAGGACGATGGCGGCAAGTACCACACTGAGACCACATCCATCCACCAGTTTACGGCGTGAGAAATGCCGTATCTATGTGGCATTGCGCTTCTGGTGGTGGCGGTTCATCGTGTGACACAGGTATGCTCATGCTAGCGACTCGGTGTCTTGATGCGGTATAGTTTCCGGGATGCGCTGGTAAATTCATCACTGATGAAGAACATCAGTCGCAATGTTGATATTCGCCCAGTTCATACGACTCGCTTTCGAGTCACTCAATACACATCCTGAGGAATAGCATCGTGTTCAAACGACTCCGTGACGGACTTCTCGGGCGCACCGAGCCAGACCAGCAGGAGATAGCGCAGACAACTGTCTCACCTGAGGCTGATGATGCCGTAAATGAGACAGATGAGACAGATGAGACAGATGAGACAGATGAGACAGATGAGACAGATGAGACCAGTGTCGCCATTGATGATGACGGGGCGTTGCCGCCTGAGAATCCGCCAGCCGCGCTGACCACTCCAGTGTCAGGCCTTTCGGAACCGCCAACTGCGCTGTCTGAACAAGTGCTTGAGGCAGGTGAATCGCCAGACGACCACCCCGCTGAACATGATGGGCTAGATAACGATGAGCAGGAGCGGCGAGGCTTTTTTCGCAACCCATTCAAGTTCAGTCTGGGCAAGACGCGCCAACTCTTCGGGCAGATGAATGCCGCCTTCGACGAGGCAGATGATATCACCGATGCGCTGTGGGATGAGTTGGAGGAAACGCTCATTACCGCCGATGTCGGCGTTCAGACAACCGAAAGCCTGATGGACACCCTGCGCGAGCGTGTCCAGGCAGAGGGGCTAAAGCGAGGTTCAGAGCTGCGCGACGCGCTGAAAGAAGAACTTGAAATTCTGCTAGGTGATCCTGAGCCTCTTGTGTTTTCGGACACCTCGCCGATCTCGGTCTACCTTGTCGTCGGCGTCAATGGCGTTGGTAAGACGACCAGTATAGCCAAGCTGGCGAATCAACTCAAGAAGCAGAAGCACCGTGTTCTTCTGGCCGCCGGTGACACTTTTCGAGCGGCGGCAACCGAGCAGTTACGTACTTGGGGTGAGCGCATTGGCGTTCAGGTCGTAGCGCACCAGCACGGCGCTGATCCGGCGGCAGTCGTGTATGATGCGATGCAGGCGGCCCAGGCGCGCGGCTCCGATGTGCTGATTGTAGACACTGCGGGTCGCCTCCATACAAAGTACAACCTGATGGAGGAGCTAAAAAAGATCGTTCGCGTATTACAGAAGTATGATCCCGAAGCGCCCCATGAAGTCTTACTGATCGTCGACGCAACCACCGGCCAGAATGGCTTCATCCAGGCCAGGCAGTTTGTCAAAGATGCTGGTGTCAGTGGCGTCATACTGACGAAACTGGATGGAACAGCCCGCGGCGGCATCGCGTTCGCCATTGCCGCCGAATTAGGCTTGCCGATTAAATACGTTGGAACAGGCGAGCGTGTGAACGATGTCGCGCCTTTTGATGCGCAAGAATTCGTGGATGCGCTGTTTGGCGACGAGTAGCCATAGTGGGTGCGCTCGTATGGCGACTTTGGCGCTTTCTTGCAGTGCAAGGCGCAGTCAAGGCGCAGAAATTCACAATTGACGGGCGTCCGACAATAGAGGAAGATAGAATGACAGTCTTTTTCCGCTCGTTGCGCTTCACGCGCAAGAAGGAAGCGGGCGGCGCCCACCCTTCATGCCAAGGTTCGCAGCCCTGCGGGTACGGAGGTAGAGCATGAGTGAAAATGGTAAGCAGGCGGAAGTACCAGTTAGCTTTAATGGCGCGCACCCTGACATAGCAATGCGCTCCCTACCAGACAACCTGGCTGTCAAGTGCCCGAAATGTCGCGAACTGTTACTCGGCAAGGATTGGGAGCGCAACCTCAAGGTTTGCCCACGCTGCGGCCATCACGCGCAACTGACTGCGGATGAGCGCATCGACCTGCTCACCGACGATAATACGTTTATCGAAATCGATCGCGATCTGGTCTCGAATGATCCTCTCAAATTCGTCAGTAACGCGCAGACATATAGCTCGAAACTGGAGGGTCTGGTCGCATCAACGCAACTGACCGAGGGCGTGAAGGCTGGTGCGGCGAAGATAGATGGCCTGCCATTTATGCTTGTCGTTATGGATTTCCGCTTTCTTGGTGGCACTATGGGCGCGGTGGTTGGGGAGAAAATAACCCACTCCATTGAGATAGCGACTCGTGATCGCATACCGTTGCTCATATCAACCGCCTCTGGTGGCGCCCGCATGCAGGAGGGCGTCATCGCGCTCATGCAGATGGCCAAGACGTCTGCCGCCTTGGCCAGGATGGCTGATGCTGGTGTGCCGTTTATTGTGCTACTTACCGACCCCACAACTGGCGGCGTCACCGCCAGCTTCGCGATGCTGGGCGATGTCACGATTGCGGAACCGGGCGCGCTTGTTGCCTTCACTGGCCCACGCGTCATCGAACAGTCGTTGCATGTAAAGTTGCCGAAAGACGTGGGCTATGCGGAGTTCTTGCTGGCCCATGGCATGATCGACAGCATTGTTCATCGCCGCGAGCTAAGGGCGACCATAGCACGTCTTTTACATTACTATGCAGTCGCCGAGGCCGCCGTCCATTAGACTTCTGACTTCGCTTTGCATGATGCTGATCCAGCGACGTATGCGACAGACAATACGTTGTGGGGGGACATATGATGATATTCGATCTCGAGTTTGAGCGACCGTTGGCGGAGCTGGATAAGCGCATTCAGTCGTTACAGAGAAAAGCAGCCAGGCTTAAGAGCGACGACCGCGCACGCCTGAAAGAATATCAAAGCGAACTCGATCTACGTCTTCGCGAAATTTATGACGCATTGACTCCTTGGCAATGTGTGCAGGTGGCACGTCATCCGAAACGCCCTTATACCTCAGACTATATCGATTTGATGTGTGACAATTTCTTCGAGCTTCGTGGGGATCGGCGCTATGGTAATGACCGCGCCATTCTGGGCGGACTGGCGAGCCTTAGCGGTCAAACAGTCATGATTCTGGGAAACCAGAAGGGACGCGACACCAAAGAACGGATGGAGTGCAACTTTGGTATGGCGCATCCCGAAGGGTACCGGAAAGTCTTGCGCCTCCTGCGTCACGCCGAACGCTTCCACCTTCCCATTGTGACATTGGTTGATATTCCAGGGGCATCACCTGGCCTCGAGGACGAGCAGCGTGGCATTGCTCAGGCAATCGCCGAGAATCTGATGGTGATGGCGAACCTGCGTACCCCAATCATCGCCGTGGTTATTGGCGAAGGTGGCAGTGGAGGAGCGCTCGGTCTGAGTGTCGCCGATCGCATTTTGATGCTGGAGTATAGCATATATACGGTGGCAAGTCCGGAGGCTGCCGCCTCGATTATGTGGCGCGACAACGCGTTTGCGCCGAATGCTGCCGAGGCAATGAAGATTACCGCGAAGGATCTCAAAGAATTACGCTTGATCGAAGACATCATCCCTGAGCCGCTGGGGGGCGCTCATCAGAACAAAGCCGAAGCTGCCGCCGCTGTCAAAGCCGCAATCCTTGCAAATCTGGCTGAGTTACAGGCGCTGCCAACCGAGGAGTTACTCGAACGGCGTTATCAGCGATATCGCGCCATCGGCCTCAGCGCGATTAAGAATGTCGCAATTGAGGCAACACGCTAAGACACGCTCGTGTGGCATGTTGTGTCGGAAGGACATACAAATACCCTGTGTCCTTGGGGAAAAGAACAAAGGCGAAGGAGGCAAGGCTCCAATTCGCCCTCGTGTGCTAGTTGCGCGCCCGTGGTGGTCATTTCTGGTAGACAGATAACTCCCGCTGAATCACACAGACGCTTCGCTTACTTACTTTTTGTTGCTGTCCGGCTGGACACGCGCCCGATTGCGCTGGCCGCCGATGCGCCCAATGCGCGCATAGAACTCGGAACCCTGGCGATTCTTTGTCTGCTCGCCGCCTTTACGTCCAATTTCCGCGTAAAACTCTGAACCGTGCTCGCGCCGAACCGTGTCGCCGCCCTTCTTTCCGATGCGGGAATAGAATTCTCGCCCGTACTTTTTGCGAACCGCCTCGCCACCACGGCGCGCTTCCTCAGTGCCGGCGACCGGCCCACGCTTCTTGCCAACCTTCTCTACATCCGTCATAGCCAATCCCCTCTTAGGTCTTTCTGCGTCATGCGACGGCGGCTATCGAGCGCAAAGACCGGAGGAAGGGATCAGCCTGGGTTCGCGATTATGATCACGTACTGATTTGCCGTAACCGGTCCAGCGGTGACGCCGGAACCCGTCTCTCTATAGTGAAGTATCACATGCGAATTTGCATGCTGCGGGAGTCGGCAAAGACAATAGGTTTTGCTTGCTCCTAGAGTTAGTACGTGGCTTGATATCAAAAGGTTCCATGCACACACCTGTCTACCTAATAGTATGTGACGATTCTCATGATGCATACCAGCGTACATAACAGCAGCCGCCATTAGGAGTTTGAGCCTGTGCCTGCTGGTTCTCCGCTGAAACGTTCGCCAGCTTCGTGATATACTGCCACCGCTTACTAAAGAACGACCAGTGCAACTGGCCCGCTCGGACGGGTCTGTGCGAAATGGACGAATCTGTGCAAAGACCAGCCCCAAGACCGCATGCCACTGATTCTGTCGATCCTCCAATTCGTGTGACTTTTAGCGATCCTTTCTTTGAGGCGCGAGCAACACCCACAGCCGAACCAGAACAACAGCCGACAGCTCAACGGTGGTATTTGCTGGCATTGCGCGCGCATCGTCACCGTATCGCTGCGTCGTTCGACCGACTGCTTGCCCCTGCGGTTCTGTATGATCGTGTCCGTCCCCACAGTTACCAGCTACGGGTAGTTGAGCAAGTGTTGCGCGAGAAGGCGCCAGCGGCAATTCTGGCGGACGATGTTGGGCTTGGGAAAACGATTGAGGCGGGGCTTATCTACAAGGAACTAGCGTTGCGGGGACTGGTGCGCACGGCGCTGGTGCTGGCCCCAAAGTCGTTGCTGACCCAGTGGCAACAGGAGCTGCGCGAACACTTCGACGAGGATTTCGTGCTCACCGACGAAAAGCGCTTTCGTGGTTTTGAAGTCGAGCCACGAGTGATCTGTTCATTGCCGCAGTTCGTACGTTCGTTTGCGCGTATCAATAGTCACTTGTGGGATTGTGTGATTGCCGATGAGGCGCACTTGCTGGCGAATCCGGCCTCGCGTCGCAGGCAATGCGTCAGCGAGCTACGAAGTACCTGGCGACTGCTGCTCACCGCTACTCCGGTAGCCAACCGCATTACCGATCTTTACAGTCTGATTGATCTTGCGGTTCCTGGCCGTCTCGGCACGCAGCGCGAGTTCGAAGCTGAATATGTCGCGGATCCCGGCACTTGTCGTGTAGTGCGACCTGACCGAGTCAAAGAACTGCGCAGCCTGGCCCGTGAGCATATGTGCCGTACCCGCCGGAGTGACACTGATATCGCTTTCGCCGGAAGAACGGTGGATACGCGCAGTATCCGGGCAACCCCCGCCGAGGACGCACTGATCTCAGATGTCACCGACTATTTGCGCGCGCTCTACCGCCGGGCGCCTACCAGCTCAAGCAAGATGAATCGTGGCGCGGTCATCCGTGAGATCATGGCGCTGCAACAGTCTTTGAGCAGCAGTCCTCAAGCTATTGAGCGGTCATTGCGCGCGCGCGCGGAAAAGCATCCTGACGAGCGCGGAGAGTTGCTCGCGCTGGCTGATCGCTGCGCTGTTATTGTCAGCGCAAAAGAGGCGACTCTACTCGATGTTCTCACCGAACTACGCGAAGAACCGGTGTTGGTTTTCACTTTACGCCTGGAAACGGCGGCGCGCCTGCGCGAGGTAATTCGCGCGCGGGGACGAAGCGCGGAAACGTACATTGGCGCACTAAGCCGTTCTGAGCGTGAGGCGCTTGTACAGCGCTTCAATAGTGGCAGGCTGCAAACGTTGATCGCTACCGATGCTGGCGCGGAAGGCCTGAATTTGCATGAGCGCTGTCATATTGTGGTGAACTACGACCTTCATTGGAATCCCATGCGCATTGAGCAAAGGATTGGGAGGGTGCATCGATTAGGGCAGACACGCGATGTCCGGGTGCTCAACTTTGTCCTACACGAGACAATAGACGACTATGTGGTACGGCTCCTCTACCAGAAAATATCGCTCTTCACGATGACAGTCGGCGCTCTGGAGACGGTACTCTCTGAAGTACAGGAAGGTGAGTTCGATCTCGAAGAGCGCATCCTCGAACTGTTGCTGCAAACCGATGATCGGACCCGGCTACGTCGGGAGATGGCCGAATTGGGAGATGAACTGTTGGGCGCGCGCGAACGCCAGTCGGCCGCGGAGTCACTGACGGTGGAGGTGCTGCGATGAGATGGTTCTGGCAGCGTCGACGTCAGCGGCAAGCAGAAGTTGCGGCGCCATCATCCGCGGCGACCCATTCGAAAGCTGTTCAGCGTGCGCCCACGACCAGCGGACGCCTTGGCCAGCCGCGGCTACTCACTGGCGATCTGCTGGCGCTTGCGCGCGACTACCTTCAGTCGGTCGGTGGGCGGGTGCGCGTCGAGGATGAAGATGTGCTTTCCGCAACGCTGCCTGATGGCAGTCTGGTGCGCTACACCACGACGCTGGCGAAGGCGCGCGCCGACGAGAGTATGACGCTGTTGGTTGAAGGCAGCGAAGCTCTTGCCGTGATGCTCGATGATATTGCTACCCGCTCCCGACTCACCGCGTTGCGTTTGACATCTGTGGCTAATCCGGTCGCGCTTGCCGTTGAGCAGGGGCGACTGGCGTTGCATTGGCGGACTGCTGGACCGCTCTCTGCGCGTGTGGTGCAACACGACGAGTCGGTTGCCGTCGAGCTTGCTTATCTCGTTGTTGCGCGAGACCGATATGGACGCCAGGATGTGTGGGTGCGGCAGGCAGTGGAAACCGCGTTTGGAAGAACCGTACCGATGCTTTCGGATACCGCGCTGGCGCCTGCCCAGCCAGATGTTGTTCCCGCGGATCACGAGCAACAATTAATTCTGGCGCGTGCCTCAGCCGAGCGTTTGATAGAGGAGACCCTCGCGGCGACAGGCGTTTTCCTGAGGCAGCGATCGCTCGACGAATATCGTCGACGGCTGGAAGAAGTGGCCACCACGTTTGACCGACTTCAACACGAATCACCAGAGACCGCGCGAGCCGCCAAGATTGGAAGGAAACGCGAGATCTCCGCGCTCTCAGAGGTCTACGCGGTGGATGTTGAGGCCCGACTGGAAAGCGCCTGTTTCATAAGATCGAGTCTCGCTCAAGTCGCGTTACGTCCATCCAATGGAAACACCGAACTGCTGGTTCATGTGGATCTGGGACGGCAGTGTGTAATTCTGCCAGACTGTTCCGTCTGCGGGATGAGCATGCAAGCAGGCTACGTCTGTGATTCGGGGCATGCGCTCTGCGCTCAGTGCGCGCTGGCATGCGAACAGTGTGGCGCCTGGCGATGTGGCGCCTGTGGTGAGCCAGAGCAGGTCACCTGTGCGAAGTGCGGGCAAACAATTGACCAGCCCGCCGTTTCTCGTAAGGATGCAACGGTTCTGGTCGCTGGCGAGGCGCTGAGCGTGCACCATCTCGAGTTGCTTCCGCCGGAGATGTGGTGTACAGCAATGGATTGGCTCCTCTTGAACCAGGGGATTACCGTAGAATCTCGGCGAAGTGTCGGATCGCTTGCCATCTGGCAAGGGGAATCATCTACAGGCAAGGTGGTCGCGGCCTCTATTCGCCCAATAGAGCAGCAGTCGCTCGATGAAGCTGCTTTGCGTCAGGCAGCCGCGCATCTGGCGCCGGAGCAACGCTCTGTGACCCGGATGGTGTTTTCGACGGCCCCCGCGACCCGTGAGGCCATTCAGGCAGCAGAGCAACTCGGTATTCAAGTAGTTGATCGATCCACGCTCGAAAGCCTGTTGGCCAACCTGGCAGCGGCGCATGATCGCGAGCGCGAGCGCCAACTGGAAGACATGCAGGCGCGCGCCGATGCCGCGAATGCTACCCGGCAGGCCATGCTTAATGTGGTTGACGCCGTGGATCATGGGCTTGCTTCGCTACGGCGTTCCCGTCGAGCAGGCAGCCGTGTGGCAATCGCCGGGACAGCCGCCAGTCGCGCTCTCGCCGAGGCGCGCACTGCTTTCGAGCGAGCGTCGCTAGCGTGGGAAACGCTTCTATTTGACTGGGTGGGGTCATTTGGCGAGCGTCCGGCACGGAACGGTAACCTTGTGGTGCAGGGCGATGTGAGCCGCTTCGAGGAGATGGGCGAGCGTGCCTTTCATCTACAGACCACGCTGCTCGACGCCACAGCGCTGCTGGTGGCAACCGCCGCGCACGGTGAGGCTGGCTACCTGGCCTGGCGTCAGGCTGTGGTAGAAGAATGTATCGCGCGGTGCGAGTCGTGGCGCTGGCGCATTCGCACCTTTGATCCAACGGTCTGGGGCGATTTCGACCGCGCCTGGAACGCGAACGCGGCAGCAAAAGCTGCCGAGGCCAGGACTGCCGCTGGACATGCCACAGCCCGCGCGGATAAAGCCCAGGCGCAGGCGCTCCGCGCGGGGTAGATGTATTCTGTATGATGATGGCTATTTATCCATTGTCGGCGGACCTGATATGTGTGATAAGTTGAAAGCATCCACTGTGGCTTCACCGACAAGCTGATCCACCGGCAATGATTGCCCGCCTCAAAGAGGAGGATGAGTGACGATGCGTGTAGGAGTTGGGCTGCCCACGACGTTTCCTGGTGTGAGCGGTCGACTCATCATCGACTGGGCTCAGAGCGCTGAGGCGCAAGGGCTGGGCAGCCTTGGCGTGCTGGATCGAGTTGTGCATGATGGCTTCGAACCGCTGGCCGCGCTCGCGGCTGCAGCGGCCGTTACGTCCATTATCCCGCTCGTCACAATGATTGTCATCAGTCCTCTGCGCAACACAGCATTGTTGGCGCGACAGTCCTTGTCTGTGCATGCGCTCTCTGGAGGCCGCCTTTCGCTTGGCGTGGCCGTTGGCGCGCGTAAAGACGATTACAATGCCGCCGGGATAGACTACAGCAGTCGCGGGCGGCGCCTTGCCGAGCAGTTGGCATCGATCCGTGGCCTTTGGGAACAGCGGCCAATGGCGATGCCACTTGAGATGCCCTCCACGCCCGAGTTGCTTGTGGGTGGTGGCAGCGATATCACGTTTGCTCGTGTGGCCCGTTACGCCGATGGCTACGTACATGGTGGCGGACCACCACGCGCCTTTGCACGTGCCGCCGATAAAGCGCGCGCTGCCTGGGCCGATGCTGGTCGTCCGGGCAAGCCAGGACTGTGGGGACAAGGTTACTTTGCGCTTGGGGATGATGCGACTGTCGCCGCCGGAATTGCCTACATGCGCGAGTACTATGCTTTCACGGGGCCGTATGTCGAGCGTATCGTCGCAGAATTGCTGACAACGCCTCAATCGATAGCACAATTTGTGCGAGGTTACGCAGAGGCTGGCTGTGATGATCTGGTGCTTTTTCCGGCGGTGGCGCATCCTGACCAACTGGGTCGTCTCGCCGCAGTCCTCGCTGGCTGACCGATACAACTGGCTGAGCCTGTCATCTACGAAAAGAGTTGCGCGTGAAGGTCGTCATTCTTGGCGCTGGGCCAGCAGGCATGTATTGTGGATTGCTGCTGAAGAAAGCACGACCCGACGCTGAGATCACCATTCTCGAGCGCAATCCAGCGGGTGCAACCTACGGTTGGGGAGTCGTCTTCTCTGACCGAACGCTGGCCTCGTTTCGAGAGGCGGACTATCCTACCTATGCACGGATCACCGAGCAGTTTGTTCTGTGGGATGCGATAGATACGCGCTTCCACGGCGAGCTGATGCGGTGCGGAGGTCATGTCTTCGCGGGGCTGGCGCGCAAGGCGTTACTCGATATCCTGCGCGAGCGCTGTTTCGAGTTAGGCATTGCGATGCGTTTCGAGACAGACATCACCGACCTGACTGTAGTACCAGATTGCGATCTCTTCATCGCCGCAGATGGCGTCAATAGTCTTGTTCGCCAGCAGCAGGCAGCAACCTTCAGGCCAAATCTGCATTACGGCGCATCGAAGTATATCTGGCTCGGTACCAATCGAGTACTCGATGCGTTCACCTTTCTTTTTCAAGAGAACGAGCATGGTCTGTTTCAGGTGCATGCCTATCCTTTCAACGGGACGACCAGCACCTTCATCGTTGAGACTGACGAGGCGACCTGGCTGCGCGCGGGACTGGACAACGCGACTGAGGACGAGAGTATCGCCTATTGTGAGCGGCTTTTCGCCGACGATCTACACGGCCATCGTCTGCTTGGCAACAACTCGAAGTGGATCAGTTTCGTGACTGTCAAAAACGCCGTCTGGCGCTCTGGCAATACGGTTTTGCTTGGCGATGCCGCGCATACCGCCCATTTCTCGATAGGTTCTGGCACGAAGCTGGCGATGGAAGACGCGATTGCCCTCGTCAACGCACTGAGTACCCATGGCGATCTTACCGAAGCGCTGACGATCTACGAACTGGAACGCCGCCCTGTTGTCGAAACGCTCCAGCAGGCCGCGCAGGAGAGCCGCGCCTATTTCGAAGGGATTGCACGCTATCGGAATCTGCCGCCGCGCCAGTTCGCCTTCAACCTGCTCACCCGTAGCGGGCGTATCAGCTACGATGATCTGCGACTACGTGACGGCCGGTTCGTGGAAGCGCTCGACCGCGATTTCACGGCTAACTTTCAGCCGTCAGACATGCTCATCGTCTCCCCCACTCCCTGGCTTACGCCGCTTGCGCTCTGTGATAGTATGGTACCCAATAGAGTAGCTATGGCGGTAACGGACACTGCGTCCGCCAGTAATGGACTTCCAGACAACTCGCTAGTGGGTCGACTCGGAGCGCGCGCGCAGGCAGGCGCTGGGTTGGTGATGACGCCGCCGGTTGCCGTCGCGCCGAATGCGCGGATTACGGCACAAGATGTGGGAATCTATAGCGATGAGCAACGGCAGGCATGGTTGTCACTGGTGACATACATGCGCCACCTGGATGCACACACATTGGTGGGCATCGTCTTGAATCATGCGGGTCGCCGCGGAAGCATGCAGTCGCGTCGGCGCGGGCTAGATGTGCCGCTACGTGATGGCGGCTGGCCTTTGGTCGCTCCCTCAGCGATACCATATACCCCAGCAGGAACGACACCGGATGCGTTGGATCGCGCGGGAATGGCGCGCATTCGCGACGAATTTGTACGGGCGACGCATATGGCCGTTGAGGCGGGGTTCGATCTCCTGCAACTGCACGCCGCCCACGGCTATCTGCTCGCCAGTTTCCTCTCGCCGCTGACCAACATTCGCGACGACGACTTTGGCGGCAGTCTCGCCAATCGGATGCGTTTCCCACTGGAGATATTCGATGCTGTGCGTGCGGCATGGCCAGCGCCCCGCCCGCTCGCTGTTGCGCTCAACGTCACCGATGGTGTGGCGGGCGGCCTCACCGTCGATGATGGCGTGACGATCGCGCGTGAGTTGAAGAATCATAGCTGTGATCTCATCGTGATCATGGCCGGGCAGACCACACCCGCATCCCTCGCGCCATACCGCCGCGGATTCCTGACGCCGCTTTCGGATCGTGTGCGCAATGAGGCCGACATTCCTACGATGGTCGGCGGTTATCTGCTTACCTCGAACGAAGCCAACACATTGCTTGCCGCAGGACGCGCTGACCTGTGTACACTAGAATATCCCTGGCCAGACGACGGCATAATACCGGAAACATCACCTTCAACCGATGTGACTCACATTCGTTCTGAATCGCGTTCGACAAGGCGACGCGCGAAACAGGAGGCTCGACATGGCAGATGACACCATTACGGGCAAACGGGCGCTCGTCACAGGCGCGAGCCGTGGCATCGGGCGCGCAATCGCTCTGGCGCTGGCGCAGGCTGGCGTCGATGTTGCGCTGGCGGCGCGCGGCGCCGACGAACTGGAGCAGGTAGCGGCGGAGATAACTGAGTGTGGCCGCAACGCCGCCGTGATTTCGTGCGATGTGAGCGATGTCGCGCAGGTTCAGCGAATGGTGGAGACGGCGCAGACACAACTTGGTGGCATTGATATCCTGGTGAATAATGCCGGAAGCGCTCTGAGCGCCAAGTTCCTTGGGCATCCCGATGAGATATGGCATCGTCTGCTGGCGCTGAATCTCACAGGCGTCTACTATGTCACCAAGGCAGTCGCGCCGGAGATGGTAGAGCAGAAGTGGGGACGAATTATCACCGTCGCCTCTGTTGCCGGGAAAGTCGGCAGCCGGTATACCGCCGCATATAGCGCCTCCAAGCATGGCGTGCTCGGACTGATGAAATCGGTTGCGATCGAGCTGGCTACCACTGGTGTCACCGTCAACTCGGTCTGCCCTGGATATGTCGATACACCGATGACGGATGCGGCAGTCGCCAATATGATTGCGCGTACTGGTATGAGCGAAGATGATGCCCGCGCATACCTCGCGAGCACGAACCCACAACGTCGGCTTGTCACCCCGGATGAAGTTGCGCGCGTCGTGCTCTTTCTTGCGCAGACGACCAGCGGTGGCATTACCGGCCAGGCGATCAATATCGATGGTGGCGCGGTGATGTGGTAGCCAGGGCCAGTCTGACTCAACGGAGAGGCTGCTGACGATGGGGTACGACTTTCGGTACGCGGTCAAAGACGGCGTGGCCACGATCACGCTCGATAGACCTGAGAAGCTGAATGCGCTGACATTCGAGATATACGCCCAACTCCGTGATCTTTTCGATGCGTTACGCTATGAGGACGCGGTAAAGGTCGTCGTGCTGACCGGCTCAGGTGACGCCTTTTCGTCGGGTGGCGATGTACAGGAGATTATCGGCGAGTTGCTCAAGCGCGATCTGAAGGGCCATCTCGACTTCACCCGCATGACTGGCGCGGTTGTGCAGCATATGCGCCTGCTCGATAAGCCGATTCTCGCCGCGCTCAATGGCATGACTGCGGGCGCGGGTACGGTGCTGGCGCTGGCGTCCGATCTGCGAATAGCGTCGGAAAAGGCGCGCATTGCTTTCCTCTTCACCAGGGTTGGACTGACCGGCGCTGACATGGGCGCGGGCTATCTGCTTCCGCGTATTGTCGGGCTTGGGCGCGCCATGGAGTTACTGATGCTAGGCGATACGATTGATGCGGCGACCGCTGAGCGCTATGGGCTGGTCAATCGGGTTACGCCGCATGATGAGGTGATGTCTGTAACGATGGAGTTGGCGCGTCGTCTGGCCGATGGGCCGTCGCAGGCGCTGGCGATGACCAAGCGTATGCTCAACAACGAACTAAGTATGGACCTGGTCTCGGCCATCGAGGCGGAGGCGCAGGCGCAGGCATTGTTGTTGCTGGGCGAGGATCACCGCGCCTTCTACGAAGCTTTCACGGCGAAGCAAAAAACGACGTTTACAGGACGGTGACGCTAGATGAGCAAGCAGATTATCAATCCTGCGAGTTTGCCTGAGCCGCGTGGCTTCAACCACGGCTTGCTGACGTCTGGAGGCAGGCTGCTCTTCCTCGCCGGGCAGGATGCCAGCGACGGCGAGGGAACTATTGTGACTCCGGGCGACATGGTTGGTCAGTGCCGCCAGGTGCTTCATAACCTCCATGCCGTCGTCCATGAGGCAGGTGGTCAGATGGTGGATATCGTCAAGTTGAATGTCTTTGTGACGAGCCGCGACGCCTATGTGGCGCAGCTCAAACCGCTGGGCAGGCTGTTTCGTGAATATTTCGGCAACTACTATCCTGCGATGGCGCTCTTTGAGGTGGTGGGGCTCTTCCAACCAGAGGCGATGATCGAGATGGAGGGGTTCGCCGTGCTGGGCGTGGAGGAGTAAGGCTAATGGACTTTGAGCTTTCGCCAGAGCAGCAGCGGCTTCAGTCCCTCGCCCGTGACTTCGCAAATGATGAGGTAGCCCCTCTGGCGCGCACAGCCGACGAGACAGGCGAGTTCCCTATGCATCTCATCGGTCGCATGGCAACACTTGGTTTCCTCGGTGGCCCGATTGCGAAGGAAAATGGCGGCTCGGCGATGGACGCCGTGGCGTTCGCGCTGGTCTGCGAAGAGTTGGGGCGCGCCGATTCGTCCGTACGAGGGCTATTGACGGTGCATGCGAGTCTCGTCTCGGGCTGCCTGGAGCAGTGGGGCACTGCCGAGCAAAAACAGCGTTACCTGCCCAGACTGACCAGTGGCGAATGGATCGGCTGTTACTGCCTCACCGAGCCAGATGCCGGGTCGGACGCCGCGAACATTCAGACGACTGCCACAGCAGATGGTGAGGGCTATCTGCTCAATGGCGAGAAGATCTGGATCACCAACGGTACTATGGCGCGTCTTGGTGTCGTTTTCGCCACACGTGACCGTATCGAGCGCCATAAGGGCATCTGCGCGTTCCTGGTCGAGGCCGACACACAGGGGCTGCGGCGTGAAGAGATGCCCGGCGTTGAGTTAGGCCATCGCGCCTCCGACCACGCGCACATCACGTTCGAGAACTGCCGTGTCTCGGCCAGCGCCATGCTCGGCGAGCCAGGTGAGGGCTTCAAAATTGCCATGTCGGCGCTGGATCGCGGGCGGCTGGGTGTTGCTGCGGGCGCCGTGGGTATCGGCCAGGCCTGTCTGGATGCCTGCGTCCAGTGGGCGCGTGAGCGGCGACAATTCGGACGTCGCCTCGGCGATTTCCAGATGGTACAGGCGAGCATTGCCAACATGGCGGCGGATATCGCGGCGGCGCGGCTGCTGGTTTATCACGCAGCATGGCTCGTAGACGCTGGCCGCCTGGCGACGCAGGCGGTTTCTAGCGCCAAGTTGTTCGCCACCGAGGCAGCGGCCAGGGCGGCGTCCGAGGCGGTCTTGCTCTATGGCAATCGCGGCTATTCGAGCGAGTATCCCGTTGAGCGCTATTATCGTGACATCAAAGGTTTGCAGATTTACGAGGGGGCAAGCAACATCCAGCGCATCATCCTCGCGCGAGAATTGATCGGGCGCGAGCAGTAGTGGGCCGGAGGCGATGGCGCATCCAGCTCGAGAGCGGAGGGTTCGCAGATGGTGTATTCCGAATACTGGAATCCGAAGAATGAGATGCTGCCACGCGAGCAGCTTCAGGCACTCCAACTGGCGAAGCTGCAACGTATGACGCAATGGGCATACGCCCGTAGCCCGTTTCACAGGGTGCGATTCGACGTCGCTGGCTTCCATCCCGACCAACTCAAGACGCTGGATGATCTGCGGCGTATCCCCTTCATGACGCGCCAGGAGTGGATGGCGACGCAGGCGGAGCAGCCGTTGTTTGGCGCGCTGCCGACGACCAGTCAGGATAACGCCATTCGCTACCACCTGACCTCCGGCACCAGTGGGAGTGTTCCCATCCGCGTGCTGGATGGCATGAAGGACTGGGAGTGGATCGCCGAGATGTGGAGCTACGGCTTCTGGGGGTTTGGTGTTCGCCCGGAAGATGTCGTCTATTTCGCCTTTGGCTATGGTTCCTTCATCGGCTTCTGGGGCGCGCATTACTGCTGCGAGAAGATTGGCTCCCTTGTGATTCCTGGCGGCGCGCAGACCACCGAGGCGCGCGTCAAGCAAATTGTCGAGATGGGCGTCACCACCGTCTGCTCCACTCCGACCTACGCGCTTCGCCTCTGGCAGCAGGCGCAGGAGATGGGCATTGACCTGACCCAGAGTGCTGTGAACAAGGTTATCCTCTCTGGAGAGCCATCTGGCTCTATTCCAGCGGTCAAGCGGCAGCTCGAAGAAGCCTGGGGGGCGAAGTGTGGCGATACCGCAGGCATGACGGAGCTGGGTACGATCATGATCTTCGAGTGCTCGCACCAGCCCGGCGGGACCCACATTATTGAAGACCACTTCATCGAGGAGGTCGTCCATCCCGAGACAGGCGAGCCTGTGCCATATGGGGAGTTAGGCGAGCGCGTTGTGACCTCTTTTGGGCGCGGCTTCATTCCCGTGCTGCGCTATCGCACCAAAGACATGGTGCTGAAGGTACCATACTCCACTTGTGACTGTGGCCGCACTGGTGATATCTATCAAGGCGGCATCCGCGGTCGCTGGGACGACATGAAGCTCATCCGTGGCACCAACGTCTATCCACGCGCGGTCGAGGCGCTCATTCGCGAGCACGACGCCATCGACGAGTTCCAGCTCTACATCTGGCGTAACGATATCCGCGATGAGATATCGATTAAAGTCGAGATGAAGCCGGGGCGTGAGGATGAATGGCCGGTGCTGAGTGAGGAGCTAGCGAACGAGCTTGCCGCCGCTCATGAAGGGTTGCGTTTCATCATTGAGTTGATGCAGCCGGGCACACTACCGCGCTTCGAACTCAAGGCGAAACGGCTGAAGGATGACCGGCCCGTCGCTGTCTACTAGCCGTATCTCGCGGGCATATCGAATGGTTGATGAAGATGATTATGAGGAGTGACTGCAATGGCCGAGACCGATATCCTGGGAACAGCACAGACGCCAATGGAGCAGGAGACGCTACGAGCGTACGACCTGCTCAAGCAGCTTGCCGCGCGCGATGACCTGCCGCCGTGCGCCGCACGAAACGTGCGTAAGGCGCTTGCCTGTCTCTGGCAGGTGACGAATGACCTCGACCTCCAGTTCGAGCAGTTGTACGAACTCGGCGTCTAACGAGCGAGGATAGTGTGATGAGCGAGTGGCAGGCGCCGCACGGCGATCTGGAGGAACAGACCATCGCCGATCTCCAGGCGGCGATGGAATCTGGGCAGCGTACGTCCCGGCAACTGGTGGAGGCGTATGTAGAGCGGATTCAGGCGCTTGATGTGAGCGGCCCGACACTGCGCGCGGTGATCGAACTGAACCCCGATGCGCTGGCAATCGCCGAAGCGCTCGACCGCGAGCGCTCTGAGCGTGGCGCGCGTGGACCACTCCACGGCATCCCAATCCTGCTCAAAGACAACATCGACACCGCCGACAGGATGGAGACGACCGCTGGCTCCCTGGCGCTGGTCGGGGTAAAGCGCGCGCAAGATGCCTTCGTAGCCGCTCGGCTGCGAGCAGCAGGCGCGGTATTGCTCGGCAAGGCGAATATGAGCGAGTGGGCCAACTTCCGTTCAACCCATTCCTCCAGTGGCTGGAGCGCGCGTGGCGGTCAGGCGCTCAATCCCTACGCGCTTGACCGGACGCCCTGCGGCTCAAGCTCTGGCTCGGCGGCTGCCGTCGCAGCCAACCTCTGCGCCGCGTCCGTGGGCACCGAGACCGATGGCTCGATTCTCTGCCCGGCCTCGATCAACGGTGTGGTAGGTATCAAGCCGACTGTTGGACTGACCAGCCGCGCGGGCGTTATTCCTATCTCGCACAGTCAGGATACGGTTGGCCCGTTCGGGCGCACCGTCGCCGACGCGGCAATCCTGCTGGGCGCGCTGGCGGGCGAGGATGCGCGCGACCCAGCCACCTTGGCGCGTGCCGGGCAGATACCTGCGGACTATCGGCAATATCTCAACGCAGACGCCCTGCGTGGCGCGCGCATTGGTATCCCGCGCGAGGTTCATACTGGCTTCAGCGAGAAAACGGACGCTATCTTTGCCACCGTCGTTGAGACGCTGCAATCGCTTGGTGCGGTGCTGGTCGATCCAGCGAATCTGCCGTCGTCGAAGGAGATGCGCACGTCAGAGGCTGAGCTGACCGTGCTGCTCTACGAGTTCAAGGCTGACCTGAACGCCTATCTCGCGATTCTTGGACACGAGACACAGGCGCATACCCTTGAAGCGCTGATTGCCTTCAACCAAGAGCATGCCCCGCAGGAGATGCCCTATTTTGGGCAGGAGCTATTTGAGATGGCGCAGGCGAAAGGCCCGCTCACCGACGAGGAGTATCTTGCAGCGCGTGCCGAATGCTTGCGGCTGGCGCGTGATGAGGGAATAGATGCCGTCATGCGCGAGCATAATCTTGATGCGCTCTGTATGCCAACAGGAGAGCCAGCCTGGAAAATCGACCTGATCGATGGCGATCATAGCATGGGTGGCGCAAGCCAACCTGCCGCGCTGGCTGGATATCCGGCGATTAGCATTCCCGCTGGATACACATTCGGTCTACCGCTCGGTGTCACCTTCATGGGCCAGGCGTTCAGCGAGCGTAAGCTTATCGGCTTCGTCTATGCCTTCGAGCAGGCGACGAAGCTACGACGCGCGCCGACCTATCCAGCGCACGTGCCGTAGCTCATCGCGTTAATGTGGGTCCCCAACAATGCCCATAGCTGAGCAGTACTCTTGACCAGGGGCGCTTTTCTTGTCATACTGTGACACACATGTGGGTGGTAGCCCGGTTGCTGCGGATACGGTGGGACAATGACTGTTCGCCGCGACCACCCAATTGCTACCAACTGCCATTGGCGCCAGAACTGGAGTTACCCGTTGACTGACCTTATCCGTGAATTGCGTCCACTACCAGCCCTTGGAGACCGCGCTGAGCGCACCCGCACCTTTACTGAAGCCGATGTTGTCGAATACGCCGAGTTGAGCGGCGACCTCAATCCCATTCACCTGGACGACGACTACGCCGCCAAATCACGCTTCGGGCGGCGTATCGTCCATGGCTTCCTCACTGCGGGCATGATTTCCGCACTGCTAGGCACCGAACTGCCGGGCATCGGCTCTATCTACGCCTCACAGACATTCAGGTTTCTGGCGCCCGTCTATATTGGTGACACCATCACCGCCAGCGTCGAGGTGATCGAGATTCGCGAGGAAAAGCGGCTCGTCACATTGCGCACCGATTGTGTCAACGCAGACGGCGTTCTTGTGCTGACAGGCGAAGCCGTCATTAAGTGCTGAGCGCTTGCCACACCTGAGATATACCCACAACTACGTAAGATTGCCTGCCGTAGCCGCTTGCAACCTGCGCCTGCCGCGTCGCATACTGCACCTGTCTCGTATGCACTCTCATCGTGGCACATGAGCCGCGATGAAATCTCCTGATGAGAGGGAGGCACGGCGTGGCAACTCTTGAGGGAGCGGTTGTACTGGTCACGGGCGCGGGCCGTGGCATCGGACGAGCCATCGCTGAGGAACTTGGTGCTGGTGGCGCGCTCGTCGTAGTCAATTATGGCAGCAGTCGTGGCCCGGCAGAAGAGGTAGTGAGCACGATCACCGAGGGGGGATCGAAGGCCATTGCCGTTCAAGCGGATGTCTCCGATCCCGAGCAGGCAGCGCGACTCATCGAGCAGACGGTGGCCCAGTTCGGACGTATTGATGCCCTTGTCAACAATGCTGGCATCACCATTGATCGCTCGATGAAGAATCTCTCGGTTGAAGACTGGAATCGGGTGATCCAGAACAACCTCAACAGCTGTTTCTACACCGTCAAAGCTGCTCTTCCCCACCTTATAGAGCAGCAGAGCGGCACAATCGTTAATATCAGCTCATTCGTCGGCCATATGGGCAACTTTGGCCAGGCCAATTATAGCGCTGCCAAGGCCGGCATCATCGGCTTCACCAAGACGGCGGCCATTGAAATGGCAAGGTATCACGTGACGGTCAACTGCGTCTGCCCGGGCTTCACCGAGACCGACATGTACACAGTTGTGCCCGAGAAGGTGAAAGAGCAGATTGTCAAGCGCATTCCGCTGGGGCGTGTCGGCACATCGCGGGAAATCGCGCGCGCCGTCCGCTATCTCATCGTGGATGGCGACTATATCACCGGCCAGACGCTCAACGTCAACGGCGGCATTTTCATGATGTGAGCCGACTCAGCACGGCACAGACAGAGACAGACCGGAGCGAATCGCCCCGGTCTGCGTGTTTCGACGAATGCTATCGCCAGTCTAGCGGGCCTTTTGAGCCGCCTGGCGTGTCACATCGATTCCCTTCTGATAGAAGGCAATTGGCGCGGCAAGCAGATCAAGATAGGCGTTGATCGATTCCTGGGCGACCTTCTGGAATGCCGTTCGCTGCTTCTCGGACTGATCGGCCATTGTCTGGAATAGCCCGCGTGCGGTCTCTTCCTGGGCGCGGAGTTGTGTGACGCCATTCTCGAAGGCCGTTTGCGCGAACTGAATGTTGCGCTCCTGTGCCGCTACGATGCCGCTGGCGACCGCTTGGTACGCCTGGCGGGTCGTCTCGGTCCACTCTAGCGCAGCCTGATTGATGCCCTTTTCCATGTGATGTCATCCCTTTCGGCGGTGAATCCGCCACTGGTCTTATCGCGAGTTGTTTCTATCTTCAGGCTGACCTGTATACAGCCGAAAGAACGTATTCATCATCGTGCGGTAGTGTTCGATGCCGCTGGCCCAGAGCTTCAAATACGCCTCGCCAGCTTCGGTGATCGAATACATCCGCCGCGCTGGACCCTGCCCGCTGGTATCCCAGGTGGAGTTGACCATGCCATCTTTCTCCAACTGGCGCAGCACCCGGTAGAGCGATCCGGGATTCATCGCGGCGAAGCCAAACCCTGCCATGCGCTCCATCAGGTCGTAACCGTACGAACTCCACTCGCGCAGGAGTAGCAGGATAACCGCGGTCATCCAGTTACGTGGGGTTGCGCCTGCCTTCGCCTCCGTCCCGGAGGTATCGGTATCATGTTCGGTTTGCTGGGATTTGGATTTCCTGGTGCTCATGTTTTTACGGCCCTTATACGGTGCATCTATGTGCATTATACATATAGATGCACTGCGTGTCAAGGGGGAAGAGCTAGTGGTCCAGGGCGAACGCAAACCGCGATGATCTCGGCAGCCGCTAAGGCCAGCATGTGACTATTTGCCGCACGATGCCGCCTGAAGTAGTGATATGTTTGCGCGCGTCGATGCTGTCTGCTATGGCGCTGCACGCATCCAGTGTATATACTGCCATGGCAGTATCTCTTTGTAGACTGCCCAAGGCCACGGAGGTCTTACGATGAGTCAGCCCAATGATATTCCTAATCCTTTCGACCCATTTAGTTTCTGGCGAACCACGCAGAGTGCTTCGCTGGAGGCATGGTCGAAGGCGATGATTGAACTTGTCAATAGCGAGGCGTACGCTGAGGCCACCGGTCGCATACTGGATAGCTATCTCGCCGCATCGGTTCCGATGCGCAGGGCTGTTGAGCACGCGATGACGCAGGTTCTGGGGCAGGTTAATATGCCAACGCGCGCCGAGGTGCTCAGTCTCGCCGAGCGTATGACCAACATCGAGATGCGACTGGACGATCTTGATGCTCGCTTCGATGAGATGCAGCGTATGTTGACACAGATTGTCACAAATACCGCGCACGATCGAGTGACGCCTGTGGCCGCTGCAACGAAGAGTTCGCCAAAATCGGCGGGCGCATCAACTCCTGCTACGAACAGCAGCCGTCCGCGTCGCTCGCGCGCTGCCAGCGCCTCAGGTCGTTCCGCAACTGCCACGCGCAGCAAGGAGTAATCGTATCCTATGGCGACTCCCACCCACCCAACGACTGCAAAAAACGGTGCGAAACAGAAGCATCTGCAACTGGTCGAGGAGCAGCTTCGCACGCTGCAGAGGGTGCTAACCACCCCGTATCCCGTTGCGCAGACGCCGAAAGAGACGATCTGGACGCTCAATAAAGCCAGGTTATATCACTACATTCCAGTGGTTCCGCCGGAAGAACGTTACCCTACTCCGCTGCTGCTGGTCTTTGCCCTGATGAATCGGTCGTCTATCCTTGACCTACGCCCAGGGGCAAGTTTTGTCGAATACATGGTCGGCAAAGGCTACGAGGTCTATCTGCTCGACTGGGGCACTCCCGGTCTGGAGGATCGCAATCTCAAGTTTGATGACTACGTGCTGGATTACCTGCCGCGCGCGGTGCGCAAACTGAAGTCGTTTAGCGGATCTCAGGAGTTTAGCCTGCTCGGCTGGTGTATTGGCGGGCTTATCACCACCATGTACGCCGCGCTCCGCCCCGACGATGGCCTGCGCAATCTGCTGCTGCTGACCGCGCCGCTCGATTTTACCGATAGGAACTGTACCGGGTTCATCCGCTGGGTGGATGAGCAGCATCTCGATGTCGAGCGGATACTGGCGGCATTTGGCAATATGCCCGGCGAGATGCTGGACTACGGCGCGAAGGCGCTGAAGCCGGTCGATAACTACATCATCAACTACCTCAAGTTGTGGGAAAACATCGATGACCCCAAAGTTGTCGAGTCGTGGCATGCGATGAATACGTGGGTCACTGATCTGACCCCCATCGCTGGCGCGACCTACCGGCAACTGATTGTGGATATGTATCGCCACAATCGCCTGATGCAGGGGACGATGACGCTACGTGGCGAGCCGGTGCATCTGGAAAATATCACTGCCAGTGCGCTCAATCTCATTGCCACGGAAGATCATATCGTGCCACCAGCGCAGACCGAGGGTGTGATGACGAAGATTGGCAGCAAAGATAAAGAACTGCTACGTATCCCTGGCGGGCATATTGGTATGATGGCGGGCAGCGCCGCGATTAAGCGCACCTGGCCGCAGATAGACGCCTGGCTCGCGCCACGCTCTGAGGTACAGAGGGCTTGAAATTTGGCGGTTCGGAGGCGTCCCCAATGCGCAAATCAGAGACGCCTCTTTTCGGGCTAGCTCAGGCGGGTGAAATCCATCGTCCAGTTTGTCTCCCAGGTAGCGCCGCCATCCTGCGAAAATGCCTGTTCCCATCGGCAGGTGTCTGGTGAGTCATTGACCCAGAGAAAGCGGCTGAAGATCCGTTTGCCCTCGAATGGCTCGCAGTCGTAAAAGATGCCGCGCCCATCCTTGAACTCGCCGACCATTGGCGCTCCCAGCGTTGCGCCGAGGCTGTCTGCCCAGTAGATACTCCACTGCCCTGTCGCAGGATTGAAGAGACGTACCGTAATGCCCCTCATCTCTTCTGACTCACGTTGCATCGTGACTTCATCGAAGTTGCCCAGTCCGCCGAGCATCTTCCTGACGACAGATACGCTCTCGAACTCCTCCCACGATTGCGACCCTTTCAGCCGCTCGCGTAGCCGCCGTTGGTAGCCCCTCCAAGAACCGATGAGGAAGTCGAAATCCGCTCTGCCGTCGTGTATTGTCTCCACACTACTTGTGTCCATCGCCATCGGTGTCTTCCCATCCGTTTCTACAGTTGTGCAACTGGCAACGACTCGTTTCATGCACGGATCCGCTGCGAGATGTGTCTGCGCGTGTCTTAGGACTGCGGCGCTGGCGTATCGCGGAAGGTGTATTCCGCGGGTGCGAAGAATACCAGAATCGTCACTGCCTCCGTGATCGTGTGACAGCGGTGAATGACAAGGGCTGGCACGTAGACCATCGAGCCAGCTTCTACTGGTATATTCTCCTCACCAACGAGCAGCGTCGCCCTCCCAGACACGACATAGTACAGCTCGTCTTCGGTATGCGGCTGCTGACCGTCCTCTTCGCCGACGCCAAGTTCATACACTCCGGCGCTCATGGCTGGCACATGTAAGAACTCGTGATAGGGCGCGTTACCTCCAGCCCGGAGGCGCCGCAGATCCATCAGAGAAAACCGCTCCATTGGTGCTCCCTCATGCATGAGAACGCAGTGGAAAAATCCACTACTCTCAGGGTACAGTCCTTACCGGACACATACTGTCCGGTTATCGGCGAATCTCGCCAATGAGGAAATTATGTCGTATTCCACGGCTCGCGTGCTTGCCTTGCTGGAGCTTCTGGAGGTGCGCGGTCGCGTGCATGGCGAGGAACTGGCTCGACGGCTGGAAGTGGACGAGCGCACTGTACGTCGCTATGTGACGACGCTCCGTGATCGTGGCGTACCAATCGAGATGGAACGCGGGCGCTATGGTGGGTATTATCTGCACGCTGGTTACAAGCGTCCGCTGGCGCTCACCGAACGAGAAGCGCTCTCGACCGCCTGGGGCTTGCTTCGCACTAGTCGGCACGATGTTGGTTTCGTCGGCGGAGACTCGCGGCGCGCGCTCGATAAACTCTCGATGGCGTTGCCACTGAGCACTCGCGATGTGGTGCGAAGCCTGGAACAGGTGGTGACGTTCGCGGATTTCCCTATGCATGCGGACGACCCCATAGACGTTGAGCATCTGAAGACAATTCTGTACGCCGTCGCATCACATCAACAAGTGCGAATGACGTACCACTCTTGGCGTGGAGAGATGACTGAGCGGATCGTCGACCCCTATCATGTGGTCTGCCGGTACGGGCGCTGGTATCTTGTCGGCTATTGCCACCTGCGGACGGATCAGCGTGTGTTTCGTCTCGATCACATCCTCAACGTCACCCTGCTCGCCGAACCATTTTCGCCGACGACTATCGATGCCCTGGCAGCCGTCGAGCAGTCCATCGGTCAGGCGCCATGGCGCTGGAAATATCGCGTTCAGCTCGATCTCTCACTGGACGCGGCGGCGCAACGAATATCTCCCGCGACTGCCAGTCTGGAACAAACTGAACGCGGCGTCATCATGCATGGATATGCCGAAGACCTTGCATGGATAGCGCATCTTCTGGCAGGACTGCGCTGTCGTCTGGTTGTACTCTCACCGCCGGAGTTGCGCGATGAGTTGCTGGCGCTGGCGGAGCATGCACGCCTTATCGCGAGTGAGACGCCATCGGCTGACGATCCTATCGACGGCGCCGATGGCCATTGCCGTAATTGACAGTCAGTGGAGTCGCGAATGAGATGACGACAATCAGTATTCCCAGTCCCAGTACAGCGTAGGCTAAAATCTGCGAGAGCAGCGACTCGCGATAGACCCCTGTCGCGAACAGGACGTGAGCTTGATCCAGAATGCTTGTAACGATCCAGAAAAGTGCCGCGGCAAACGTCAGCGCGTATCCAATCACCAGGCGTCGCATCACAAGCAGCAGCCCCAGCGCCTGAAGAGCGCACACGCCGCCGAGTAGAGCAGTTGCCATGTAGATGTCAAGGCCGATCTGGGTCGGCATGCCAAAGGCGATGTTGTTGGCCATTTGAGTGACGCCTAGACCCAGCAACACCAGCGACGTAACCGATAGTGTCGTCGGCAGCACTGTTGCCCGATGGCCTGGTATGCCCTGAATGTATGTCCTGCGCACAGGCGCCGACGGCACACCTTCTCTTCCGCTACCCTGCGAGAGGACTTGAATGGTCTGGCTGCGCACCTTTTCGAGGTTGACCCCCAGACTCTCGAGCACTCCGGCGGCAATCCCTTCGCCTTCCCGCACCAGCCCCAGCAGCAGATGCTCGGTGCCGATGTAATGGTGGTTGAGCCGCCGCGCCTCATCCACCGCCAGCTCGATCACCTTCTTGGCGCGCGGGGTCAGCCCAATCTCTCCCAACACGATGCGGTCGCCCCGGCCGATAATGAACTCGACCGCGCTGCGCACTTTGTTGAGTTCGACCCCCAGGTTGGCCAGCACTTTGGCCGCCACTCCGTCGCCCTCGCGCACCAATCCCAGCAACAGGTGCTCGGTCCCAATGTAGTTGTGGTTGAACCGTTGCGCTTCATCCTGCGCCAGGCTCAACACTTTGCGCGCTCGTTCCGTAAACTTCTCGAACTTCTCGTTCATCGTTTCTTGCCATCGTGTCATCTGCCCATAGGCGAATACGCACTACGATACTGATGAACTCTCGATTCCGCAATTCATTGTGGCCGTTTTACGGTGACTGGCTCCTCGTATCTGGGAATTGACGTTACGATGTATACGGCGCCTGAGACAGTGAGGTTGCGACCATGCGGCATATCGCACTTGTCACGCTCGCCTGATTCTGGTACTATGGACAAACTACCGCCATTCTCCTCGATGTCATATGAATACCCGCAACGCCAGTGGAGGAGCTTTCCATGACCGTCGCCCGCTCAGATCGCCCAGATGCGCAGTACCGTGTCACCGTTCGCGATATGCCGAGTGATGAGCGTCCGCGCGAGCGGTTGCTGAAATACGGCGCTGTGACGCTACAAACGGCAGAGCTACTGGCGATCATTCTGCGGGTGGGCACACAAGGCGAAAACGTCATCGAACTTGCGGCGAGGTTGCTGCGCGAACATGGCGGACTGGGTGGACTGCTGACGGTAGATGCCGCGCTGCTCAGCGCGGAACGGGGTATGGGTGAGGCGAAAACGTCACAACTGAAGGCGGCGCTCGAATTGGGCAGGCGGCTGAGCGCGTTGACGCCAGGTGGGCGCTCGCAGATCACCAGTCCAATGGATGTCGCTAACCTGATGATGCTGGAAATGGGCTATCTCGCCCAGGAGCAGTTGCGGGTGCTGTGCCTTGATACCAAAAATTACATTGTAGCCCAGCAGGTCGTTTACCAGGGCACAGTCAACAGTAGTGTTGTGCGCGTGGCTGAGGTCTTCAAGCCTGCCATCAGCCGGACATGCCCCGCGATTGTCGTTGTCCACAATCATCCGTCGGGTGATCCCGCTCCCTCGCCCGAAGACGTACGCACCACCGAGCAACTGCGCAAAGCGGGCGAGTTGCTGGATATCGAGCTGCTTGACCATATTGTCGTGGGGCACAATTGTTTTGTGAGTATGAAGGAACGCCGCCTTGGCTTCTGAGGCTGAGCCTGCCAGAAAGTCCGATATTGGGAGGGGTACGCAAACCAGCCGTGCGCCTGTATCGTATGAAATGCAGTCGGCATGAGACGAGAAGTGACACGGAGTAGGCGCGCGTGACTCCTAAGCAGCTATTTCGACGCGGGATCGCCTGTGCCAGCGTGACGGCACTGGTCGGGGTCGCCTATTCCACCCTGATCGAACCCGGTTGGATTGACGTCAAGCAGATGTCGCTGGCGCTACCCCGACTGTCCCCAGAGTTCTGTGGCTATCGTATCGTGCAACTGAGCGACATCCACATGGGAGATTGGATGAACGCTGCCCGGCTGGATGATGTGGTCCGTCTCGCCAATGAGCAATCTCCCGACCTCGTGGCCATTACCGGGGATTTTATAACGCGCCGTGCCGGATCTCATATGCGCGACTTAGCATGTGGATTAAGCTGTCTGAAAGCGCGCGACGGGGTGGTGGCTGTGCTGGGCAATCATGATCACTGGTCTGGCGCGCAAGCGGTTCGCGATGTGTTGGCTGCCATTGGTGTATGCGAACTCGCGAACGACGTCCGCACGCTTCTCCGCGCTGGAGCGCAACTACATGTCGCAGGGGTAGATGATATCATTGCGGGGCGTGATCGGCTCGATCTGGTGCTTTCCCGGCTGCCAGCGAATGGCGTCGCGATTCTGCTGGCGCACGAGCCGGACTTCGCCGACGAGAGCGCTGCGACCGGCCGATTCGCGCTCCAGTTATCCGGGCACACGCACGGAGGCCAGATCGTTGCGCCGCTGATTGGACCGCTACTGTTGCCCTCTCTTGGGCGCAAGTATCCGTCCGGATGCTATCAAGTCGGCCGCATGATCCAGCATACCAACCGTGGCGTTGGCGTGGTAAGCCCATTTGTTCGCATGAACTGTCGTCCCGAACTCACTGTTTTTGACCTGCATGCACGGTCTGGCTGTTCCTGTAAGGCAGACAGGTGATATATCGGTGGCTTATTTGCTAGGATGTAGCGGCTTACCCCAGACTACTTCCGTCACCAACTGCACTGTGACTGTACCCGTGCAGTGCTGGCTTACTAACGCACGGATTGCGGCGTCAAAGGCCGATGCCGCAGCAGGCCCCATGCGTTCTCGCGCGAATGACGCTCTCCCATGGAAAGACTCGATGTATTCGTCGAGTGGTTGGACGAAAGAGACAAGCGTAGTGGTATGTCGGCCAGATGTGTGGAAAAGGCCGCGCGATTCCAGTTCGACGACGAGGTCGTAAGGGTGATAGCCACTCACCGTCGAGTAGCGTTGGATAATGGGCAATAAGTGGTCATCCCAGGGTGTCGCTAGTTGGCCAACGCCGAGAATCGCCAATGAGCCATGTGGTGTCAGCATCGTGGTGAGGCGTGGCATTACCGTGGCCCAGTCCATCCAGTGCAGGCTGTCGCCAGCAGTAATCAGGCTGTAGGGGGGATTGAGTGGCGCGGTTTCCACGGCGCCAACGATCCATGTGAGCGAAGGCGCATCGCCCCGTGGTAGTTGTTTGCCCTGATCGATCATCGCGGGTGACATATCGATTGCATCGATATGGACTACTCTATCTACCAATTCGCGCGCGACGAATCCCGTACCGCAGCCGATATCCAGAACTCGTTGTGGCTTACCTATTGCGAGGTGGACGAGGATGTCGAAGGTGGAATCAGGATACGGCGGACGGAATCGGTATACTCTGGCAACCCCTTCATCTTGAAATGCAGCGGCCTGCTGCGGCCCCAAGAATACCGGTTTGGGTTTCACGGCCTTGCTCCTCGTAGTTCGTAGTGATCTTGAGAGACGCGGCGACTCTTGGTAGACTATGGTTCGGAATAGATACGATTCAGGAATAACACCTGTTCCATTTGTTGATGTATATCAAGCGCGCAGCCACTGTCAGGTTGGGGAAAGTTGCAAATGCGCCAGACGTACCAAGAACTTCTGAGCCGCGTGGACATGGCGCAGCCACTGGATGATGTGCTGCGAGATATCGCACGAAACTACAAGCTTGGTCGTATTGAGCGCTCAAGCATCATCACGCAAGGCTACGACGACCTGAATGTGCTGCTCGTTTGCGAGCGCGGACTATACGTCGCCAAATTCTTCAATAAAAGCAAAGGAGTTGCCACCGTCGAGGACTATGTACGGGTGCAGACGGCGCTGTCGAAGCGTCACATTCCAGTTCCGCGCATATGCACGATCGACGGCGCGGGGTTGTTTCGTGTAAGTGGACGTGTCCGGGAGACGTGTGTGTGTCAGCGAGTTTTTTGAAGGCGAGGATTTTGTAGCTGCTCCGCCGCAACGCGATGATATGCTGGCCATTACCAGATTTCTGGCGGCATTGCACCGGCTGCCATTCGAGGTTACTCCGAGCTATGACTCGTGGGGAACGCTCAACCTCCCAAGCGAGTTTGCGCGCAAACAATCGCTGGTGAGCGATGCGACACGCACGCTGGTTGCGCCATGGGCCGATGCGATTGCCGGTATGAAGTTTGGCCGGGCGCGCCGACGGATCATTCACGGAGACTTGCAGCGCAAACATATTCTCAAAGATGGGGCTGGTCGTTATTGTATCCTGGATTTTAGATGTATGGATCTCAGCTATCCCATTGTTGACCTGGGCATTTTTCTGGCGCTATTTTGTCTGGAAGGCAGTAGTCCATCTCAGGCCCAACACATCATCGCCGATGTTCTCGAAGTGTATACGAGGTGCACTCCGCTTCCCGGACGACATATCGCGTTGCTCGGCACGTTGATTCGCGCTACCTGGGCGTCATATCTGCTCACGGCTGATTATCTCATGCGAGAGGGTGATCGTCGCCGGGAAACGCGCCAGTGGCATTGCTTTGCGTTGGCAAGCCTTCGCGCGTTTGACGGCAAATTATGAATGATCATCAACGTTTCCGCTCTTTGCAGGGAACTGGTCTATCGGGAAGAAAAATGCTCTTCGTTAGTACGTCCGATTGTGATGAGTGATATTGCTGCTCCTGGTTGATGGAGGGCCACGCATGCGCCTTCGTCTGGCGGTCGTTCTAGCATTGTCCATATGTTTCGTCTCGATGAGCGCCTGCGCCAACCCGCTCGCTGGTATTCTTGGCGGCTCGGGCGCCGCTACCTCTATATCCAAGCCAACTTCTAGGCTTAGCGGCTCCTCCTGGATGTTGACGCAACTCCAGTCCGATGGGAAGATTCAGACCCTGGTGCCAACGGCGCCTGTCACGCTGCAATTCCAGCAAAGTGACGGCGCATATATCGGGTCAAGCGGTTGCAACTATTACAATGGGGCGTATATTGTCTCGGGTGACCGCCTCAACCTCAAGTTCAAAAGCGTCACTCAGGTCGCCTGTGCTGGACCTATCATGAGCCAGGAGGTCACCTATCTCAATACGCTGCAACGGGTACGGAGCTATGAACTCAGCGGTCATACCCTCATGTTGAAAGATAGCTTCGACGAGGTAGTCCTGGTGTTTACCACAGTATGACTCCTTGATCTATTACGACGGTACGAGCGTCGTGCGTGACAACTGGCCAGTTTCAGCCAGCATCCGCTGCTCGGTGAAGAGGGCGGTAACACCGTAATGGTCTTGTACGTTGATGGAATGCCCTGTATGTACCTGATTTGGTATGCATAATCCTGTGTCTGTGCTGTTGCACATGCGCCCTCAGTCAGGCTATCGCCAACAAACACGATCTGGTCACCCATCGTCGGCGCAATCTGCGTGACTTGCGCGCTAACTTGTTGTGGCTTCCCCACTGCCATGCCACTCTCGACCCAGAGGAGCGCACTGCCAATGATAGCCAGCCCGGCCAGTAGCAGCAGGAGCGCTATACGTGCGGCAGGGAATGGCGTCGAATCGAGCGCAGCATCGGTACTTCGCTTTTCAGTGAAATAGCGGTATGTAGCTTCCAGTATGTGCAGGTAGCCGGTGCTGTCAAGTGCGACGTGCGCTACTTCTCGTCGTTGTATGGGTCGAGAGTCAATGGCCTATCGTTACCCTGAATCTTAAATACCAGCTATCGCGGTCATAAAAGAAGCCAGGTGAGTAATCCCTGTTCTCGGCCTGTGAATGTGCTTGCTCTGCTAAATGTGGTTGCGCCTGGGTGTGCGCGTTAAATTCAAGAAACTTAAAGAGGTGAATGGCTCCCGGACGTGGATTCGAACCACGACTGGCTGATTCAGAGTCAGCTGTCCTACCATTAGACGATCCGGGATCATGCCGCGCACATGTGTGGCACGGCATGATCATGATACCATACCAGCCTGCGCAAGTTCAAGGGGAAAGACTAAATCGCACGGTTACTCGTTCCCGGTTGCCCGAAGAGCGGCGCGTCGAGAAGGCCGCCCAGATCCGGAAAGACATAGTCAGGCTGACAGGCGTGCAGGTCTTCCAATGAATGCTCAGGTCCGGTGGCGACGGCGATTGTGCGTACTCGTGAGGCAGCGCCACAGGCAATGTCCGCCGGAGTATCTCCGACGACGAAGACCTCATGAAGCGCAAATTGGCGGGCTGTGATCTGTTCAGCACGTGCGATTGCTCGTGGTGGCAGCTCTTCCCGTAACTCTGCCTCATCGCCGAACGCGCCAAAAGAGAAATATTCATCCAGATGAGCGGCAGCGAGCTTGCGCCAGGCAATCCGCTCGATATTGCCAGTGACCAGCCCCAGGACAGCCTGATTGCCACGTAACCATTCGAGCGATGCGACAGCATGAGGGGTAAGATATGGCCGCAGATCGTCAGGCACATAGCGTTCGTATGCGTCAGCCGCCGCTGCGAAGAAGGTCGGCAGACCACGTGCCAATTCGTCTGAGCTAACTCCCGCCTCCAGGAGCATACGACGTGCGATGGCGCTGTCTGTCATCCCTGCGGTCTTGCCCAGATATCTTGGCTCGACAGTCACACCATAAACTTGTTCAGCAGCGTCACAAAGCGCCATGCGATGGGCAGGCGGCATGCTGCGCAATAACGTGCCATCTATGTCGAAAAGAAAGAGCATACGACCCCCTGATGTATCGAGAGAAACCTGACACTGATTCCGTCGTATATCATATATTAGGTACCTTGTATAGCCTGCCCCAACTTGCCGCCCGATTGCTTTTGCTTCAACTCGCGATTGGCGACCCGCCTTCATGGGGCGGCTGGCAAGCACGCGAACCGCGTGATAGCATAAATGTACTTGTATTCGCGGAGACTCGTATTCCCTTTTGCGCATAACGCAGCGGAAGAGGGTATTGACTGCGGGGAAGTCAGCCTCCTCACACAATGACGACTGGTCTTCGCTCTCTGGGGTGATCTCAGTGGTGTGGATGCGAGAGGCATCCAGGAGTTTGGGGGTGCGCATGAGGCAAGGGAGACATCGCCAGATGCTCGGAGCAACATCTGGTAACGCCGCGCAGGAGCGGCGGATTAACGCGAGCGTCTTTCTCGCGCATCTGACCGCCGCCGATGGCGTGTGGCTAAATCAGATACTTCCGGCGCTTCAGCGGGGCGTTCATGCGCGAACGGACGCCGTGCGCGTGGAAGATATTGTGCTGCGGCATCGCCCTGGGAGGCTCGGCATCGCCGACGCAATGGATGCGACGGCTGAGATTCTTCGTCCCTTTTCGGTTGCTGGCGCGACGCTGGATCATCGCAGCCAGTGGTTTATCGCGGATGAGGACGATGATGATGACGATGCCGACGAATTGCCTGTGGCGCGCCGCCTGGCCGAACTCATCAAAAGCACGGATGAGGATCTGCTGGTGAATGCGCGAGTCGTGATCGACGCATCGGTTGAAGATGCTGGTGCGGCAGCCATCTATTGGGCGATACTGGGCCTCAGCAACGCATAACGCTATACGATTGGCGGTACGATGGCGTCCGATCGGTGCGATGATGGCGCCAACCTGGCAACGTGATGGAGAAGAGGAGCGCGCCCGTGCGTGTTGTCATCTGGGTGGATATGGAAGGCATCGCAGGCATCGAGACCTGGGATCAAGTCACCTCGGGTAAGCCTCAGTATGAAGAAGGCAGACGGCTGCTGACGGGCGAGGTAAATGCAGCGGTGCGCGGTGCAAAAGCGGGTGGCGCTGACGATATCATTGTGATCGATTGCCACGGCGCGGGCGGCTCTGATAGCTTCAAAAGTTTGATGCCAGAGCGCCTCGAGCGCGGAGCCACCTATGTGCTGGGACATACCTGGTGTCGCTACATCGAGCCACTCAAAGAGCACTGTGATGCCGCGCTACTCGTCGGCGCGCATGCCATGGCAGGAACGCCTGACGGTGTCATGTGCCACACCGTCAGCAGCGAGGCCTGGTTTAACGCCTGGATTAACGAGACGCTGGTAGGCGAGAGCGGTATCGAGGCAGCGATTTGTGGCGTCTGGGGCGTGCCTGTTATTTTCGTCTCTGGCGATGAGGCGACGTGTCGCGAAGTTACCGAGCTGCTTGGCCCTAAAATAGCAACAGCGCCAGTCAAAGTTGGACTGGGCCGTTATTCAGCACGCTCTCTTAGCCATGCTGATGCGTGCGAACTGATCGAGGAGCGTGTCCGGCTGGCGGTGACATCCAGAGATTGGCCTGATCCGTGGAAGCCAGCCAGCCCAGTGACATTTACCGTCGAGTTGGCAACGCCGGACCGTGTCGCCGATTTCGAAGGGCGATCCGGTGTCGAGATTGCTGGCCCGCGAAAAGTTATCGCTCGCGGCGAGACATTCTGGGAACTCTGGGATAATTTCTGGTACCGCCGTTGATTCCTTGCGCACAACCTCAGTCCCGGGGTGTAAAAAGGCCCGCCTGTATTAGATGGGCAATGTCGTTGAGCGAAAACAGCATCCGACGCTCGCCCAGCGCGCGCATCACCGAGATGGATGTATTGGCGGTAGGGAAGAAGTAATCATGCGAGATGCCAAGCAGCGTCGCTAGATACGCGTTGATCGCTCCGGCGTGGCTTACGATGAGTACACGCTCACCCGGATGGGCTGCGATGATGCGATCCATGGAGGTAGTCAGTCTGGCACGCAGAAGCGCGGATGGCTCGGTTCCAGGAATGCTCTCCCAACTTCCTGTGCTGACCGCGATGTTCGCGATTTCTCGCAGGCGCGTTCGTAGCAGAATCGATACTTCCTCCGCTGTTGCTCCTGCCAGGTCGTCTGACGCCAACGTCCCCAACGCGATCTCGCGTAGCCCCTCGACTGGCTGAATCTCAAGCTGATGGGATACCGCAGTTGGCTGAGCGGTCTGAACCGCCCGCGCCATTGGGCTCGTATAGATGGCGGCGAGCGAGAGATCGCGCAGACGATCCGCCAGTGCCTCCGCCTGACGTCGCCCAAGCGCGCTGAGTGCCTGTGCGTCGTATCCACCATCAACGACCTCATCGGCGTCTGGCAGCGCGTCGGCATGACGCACGATGTACAATTCGACACCACCATGCCTCAGGCTCATGAACGGATCTGGCGGCTGTGACTCTTCGTCGGTTGGAGTGGCGCTATTCATTTCAGCTCCTAGAATTGGTGATCGTGCGATCAGGCGAACTGTATCTCGCCACGGCAGACAGCCAAAGCCCGTTGTGCGAGCGCCGGTACGCCACGGTCGAGTGTCGCGAAGAAAGGGTCATCAGTCGTGCCCGCCAGATGGCGCCGATAGCTACCTTCCAGGAGTATCGCGAGTTTCCAGATGGCGAGGGCGACATAAAATGCGACGTGTTCCAGCTGTCGCCCCGAGCGTTCGGCATATCGCGCCACCAGTTGTGCGCGAGAAGGAAAGCCCGGCAAAGCAGTAATGCCCCAGGAGCCATCGTCAAGTTCCGGTCCGGCGTCACCCGACTCCTGCCAGAAGGAGAGGAGATAGCCGAGGTCCGCAAGAGGATCGCCCAGTGTGGCCATCTCCCAGTCGAATATCGCCAGGATTTGTGCTGGTGGCTCCGGCGCGTACATCGCATTGTCAATGCGATAGTCGCCATGCACGATGGTCGCTGGCCCGGACTCTGGCAGGTGTGTGGTTAGCCACTTCGTCACAGCATCGAGGTCAGGTAGCGGACGATTACGAGAGGCGTCGAGCTGACCAGTCCACCGGCGTACCTGTCGCTCAAGATAACCCTGTGGCTTGCCAAAATCGCCAAGTCCGGTCGCCTGCCAATCTACCGCGTGCAGGTCTGCCAAACGGTCAATCAGTTCGTAACCCAGGCCAGCACGCGATGCGACATCATTGGTAAACGCCGGTGGTAGCTGTGCCCGGATGACTTCCCCATGCACGCGCTCCATCAAATAAAATGGCGCGCCGATGACGCTTGTGTCTGTACACAGTAGTATCGGGCGTGGGACAGGCACTGATGTACTCGTGAGCGCCGTCAACACCCGAAATTCGCGCGTGACATCATGCGCAGTGGGCAATAGCGGCCCGCGCGGAGGGCGGCGTAAGACCAATTCTTGATTGCCGTGTGTGACGAAGAAGGTCTCATTGGAATGTCCTCCACGGATGCGCTCCACCTTCAGCGGCAGATTCGCGCGCTCTGGGAAAGACTGGCCGAGGTATGTGGCAAGAGCGCCAGCGTCTACCAATGGCGCTAATGGCGCGCCGGACGCCGCAGAGTCGCTGGAGTTGTCGTTACTCATGTGTCTTCCTAAGCCTACCCTTCCCACAATTACAGACTCAGGTTAGCTTTGATGCAGGCAATCACGCTCGTTTGCTGCGGATTTGTCCTCACTGATACTGCCAGCATTCTATCATCGGCGCGGGGGTGAGCAACAGAGCGAGAGGGCGGTAGCGCCAACATCTTCGACAAACGGAGACCAACGTAAAACGCCTGCAATCGCCCATTCATTACAGGCTATCGCAGGCGGGAAGTAGGAGCGATTCCTTACTCGAACAACGGACGCTCGATAAGGCGGTAGGACGGGTTGCGCAGGGAGCGTTCGGTAATAGGTTTTGCGGGAACCCCACCCACAACCGCGAACGGCTCGACATCCTTCGTGACGACAGCCCCTGCCATGACGACAGCCCCCTGACCAATCGTGACACCCTGTAGAATCATTGCCCGTGTCCCGATCCAGGCATAGTCGTCGATGACGATAGGCCGATAGTCACTGGGGAACCCAGGATCATTGATATCATGGGTTCCAGTAATGAGAGCAACCTCCGCCGAGATACTGACATTGCTGCCGATAACCAGGCCTCCAGATGTATAGATCAGACATTTCTGGTTAATGACCGTTCCGGTTCCAATCGAGACGCGACGACCGCTCGTTCGGATACCAGTCATCTGAATGTACGATCCCATCAAGATAGAGGCGTCATGCCCAATGTCCCAACCAAGCGCACGTCGATACCACGCAAGGCGTATCGTGTGACTTGGCACGTACGCGATGATGTAATTCGTGGCATATTTGATGGATGCCGCGCCAGTGTGGCGAAGTACGGAAGTTCCCCGTCTCACACTCGCTCGAACGTTGCTTGCAAGATGTGTCCCCCAGAAGGTCACGGCGTTTGCAAGATTCTGGAGCCAGCGCGGCAGTCTATTGGTATCCACCAACTGCACCCTTCCGCGTTCAACTTGCCAATCCGCACTAGATGAGTATCCGCTGCCACTCAATGCGAGAGCTGTTGACGAACCACTCTGTCTTGTCGCCACTGGCGCATTCACGGCAGGGGCAACGCTACGTGTCCGCCGAGCAATTGCCAGGTAAAGCGCATCGATGTCCTCGCGCGGAATCGTAGCTAGTGCGGTTGCAATCAACGCATAGGTAATGCCCGCAGCGGGCAAGATAACCAGGAGCGACAGCTTGCTCAACATGACTACGACGAGAGCCATTGCAAGGCTGGCCGCGAGTGCCTTAACGCCAGTCGCCATACTTCGTACTGGTAGCATTTTGCGTGGTAAAACGCAGAGCGCAAGCACCATAAGAAGCAGTTCAGTAAATGAGGTCACGATCGCTGCTCCCACGCCGCCTAAACGCGGAATCAGCAGGACGTTGCCAATGACATTGAATACCAGCGCCGCTCCGGCGATCCATGGCAACTGCTTCTCCATTTTTAAACTCATCAGGGCTGTTGTCCAGACGGAGTTGAGATAGAGAATCGCCAGTCCAGGCGCAAGAGCCTGCAAGATTGGTATTGACGGGTTAAACTGGTTGTTGTGATAGAGGTAGCCAATGATATTTGGCGCGGCGACGATAAGCCCCACCATAACAGGAATCCCAGCGACGAGCAGGAAATTCACGGATTTTTCGATAGCCACCTTCATCTGGCGTTCTGAATTCACCGACAACTTTGCCATCACTGGGTACATCACCGCCACGATGACAATGTTTGGCAGGAAGACCAGGGTGTCAAACAGCCGGTATGCCGCGCCATAGGTACCAACAGTTGTCGTCGAGGTCATCGCCTGCAAGAACACGGTATCAATGCGATAGTATATGACACCAATGACACCGTAGGTAAGAAATGGAATACTCTGCATCACCAGGTTGCGCATGAGTTGGAAGTCGAAGCGCCAATGAATACCCACTAGGCGAATGAACCAGAAGAGTTGCCAGATCGCACCCGCGCATGCTCCAATCAGCAGTGCGGCCCCCGCAGCGACGACGCCACCTCCCGCGCGCATCCATACGATGGCAATGACCGCGCCGAGACCTTTTTCAATCACTAGCGCAATCGCTGGAAATATCTGGCGTTGCGCCGCGGTATGAATCGAACCGAAAGTGCTGCCTGTCGCACTGATAAACAGGACACACCCGCACAGGATCACGAGGATACGCTCTTCACGTGCGAAACCAAGCACATTGATCACACCGAGAATGGCGGCAAATAGGGTTGCCCACATCGCCAGTTTCAATATGAGCACGTTCGCGGGGTAACGCAGCGCCTTTGTTGGGTCTTGCGCCACGTCACGTACTATCTGCTGATTGAAGCCAAATTCGATAGGAAAGCCAACAAGCGCAACAAAGCTGATAGCGAAGAACAGCTCGCCAAACCGCTCGTCGCCAAGAAAGCGACCATATGCCGCGGTCAGCGCGAGAGTTGATATCCAGGTAATTATTTGACCGAAGAATGAGACGCCAGTATTGCCGATGACCTTTCGCAAGTTATTCATGCATATGCCTCCTTGGCGTGTGGTTTGTGGACAAACCGGGCGGCGAGGACGGCGAGATCACCACAAGCTGGGAGCGGGTCACGCCAGTTCAGAACAGAGTAGGTGTTGCTGCCAAGCAACGAGCGCGCGTAACTCCAGGGTGTGGTGATGCCAGCGCGCATCTCCTGGACGCCCGCAAGGAGGTCTGTCGCCGCACGGATCCAGCGCGTGCCATAACGCGGAGCGAGTTGTGGCGATGATTGGCCGATCATTTGTTGATATTGGAGATAGGGGAGATCAAGCCCACAGGCGATACAGAGTGTATGCCAGCCCCAGGGCCGGATGTTGATATCGAGCAGTTGATACACGCCATCGCGGGGATCTTGTTTGAATTCGACTTCTACCATCCCCGACGCGCGCATGTAGCGCAGCAAGCGCTCGGTTGGCTCGATCAGTTCTGGCAGGTATACTGACTCAACGAAACTGCTGCCCAGACCGTAATCGATCGGGTATTGGCGTCGGCGACGCGCAGTCATCAACTGTTTGATCTCACCATCAAGACAGAGAGTGGCGACTGAAACTTGACTGGCGCCACCACCGGGAATCACTTCCTGTACCATGATCTCATCAGGGCTGACTAAATTTGTCGCGATTCGATATTGTGTATGGAGTTCTTCGATATTAGCGGCAGGCAGCGCTTTCAAGCGCGCGGCATGTTGCATCCGAATGGAGATGGCGGGCTTGAGGATAACCGGATACCGAAGGTTGAGTTGATCCAGGTCCCCTTCATGCGCGGGATACCACGTGCCTGGGTAAGCTACCGCTGATTCGCGCGCCATACGATCAGTGAGCCGCTTGTCGAATGCCCAGCGGACGACATCCCATGGCGGCGTTGTTGGTCGATAGATCATCGCTAGCGCATCGCGGTGTTCTGCGACAAGCCCCACTGCGTCATCTTGCGCCGCCACAAGCATCCAGTCTTGCAAATGATGCTCGCGCCCAATCTGCACCAGGTAATCAGCAAGCTCGGGGTCTTCCAGTGACCCGTGCCAAGAAAACCGACGTGTCACGTAGCGCGAAAACCACGCCGAGCGTGGCTGGCTGTCGACGACGATTGCGGGGATGCCATGTCGTCCCAGGCTGCGAATAACACCCAGCGCTTTGAAATCGCTTCCCAGCACCAGAACACCAGGTATTGGTCTCATATCTCGCATCGTCGCCTTCTCCCCCACCTCAACACTTCCAAGGCTCACTCGAGGCGCTCGCCAGCGCCTTCTCTCTCAACCGCGAATCGAGGTTAGACTCTCTGAATTTTCGAGTTCCGTCTGCGCTGTACCACGCGCCAATCGGTGTGTTATGTGGCGAGCCGCAAGGCCTGTTCCGGCGACAAAGCGCGTCAGTGGGCCGAAGTTGTGGGCCGCTATCGCGCCGACAAAGAACAGACCCGGCACGCTTGATTGGTAGGAGGTATCAAGCAGCGGCATTGTTCCTGCGCGCTGCACTTGTTCACGCATGACCGGATTAATGAATGTGAGCCGATCAACATCAGGCCGGTATCCGGTACCTGCGAAGAGATGGTCGACGACTCGCGTTGTTCCGTCTGTGAGCGTCAACTCCAGTTCTTCGCCATGCGGACGAGCTTTTGCAACCTCCGCGCCTGCTGTGATCGCAACATGTCCCTCAACACGATTTCGCAACCATTTCGCGCCAGCTGGCCGTGTTGCGCGCTGGTCAATCTTCGCGCGCAGCTCCTCCGGAAACATGTAATAGAAGGATGCGAAATGGATAACCCAGGTCAATCCAGCAGGCCCAATGTCGGATGGGGCGTAGAATGCTCGACGAACCAGGCCACCTTTTTCGTAGAGTTTCCGTTGACTCCAGATGATTGGCCCGTGCGCTATGACCTCTACGTGCGTGGCGCCTGCTTCACTGAGGAATGCCGCAGTCTGGACCGCGCTCTGCCCTCGGCCCAGAACGGCGACGCGTTTTCCAGCGAACTTGCTGAACTCTTTGTGATCCTGCGTATGTGACGCCAGAGATGGGGGCAAATCGTGGGCAAACGCTGGTAGATGGGCAAACGATTGAATACCAGTCGCCACGATGGCCGACCCAGCATTAACGCTGCGCCCATCGTTCAGCTCCAGTCGAAACTGGTCACCATCGCGAGCAAGCGATTGCACAAAGGCTGAGTCAACGTCTGGAACCGTATTGCGTTGTACCCACCGCCCGTATTCGACGAAATCGGGCAATGGCACTGGCTCCTGCTGTTGATATCCGGTAGTAGCAACGTAACGGTCCAGTGTGTAAAGTCTGTGCGGATCGGCAATCGAGGAAGCGGACCAGACGGATTTCAGAAACATCCCATTTGGCATACGATCCCAGAAGGCCATAGGCTTGCCGAAAACTAAAGTAGGAATGCCCCGATTTCGTAAATGCGCTGCTATTGAGATGCCATAGGGACCTGCGCCAATGATCGCGACTGGATACTGTTTCACCTGTGTTTGCTCCATTCCCCACCGCGCGGATGCCGCGCATACGTCCACCACTCATCAGAAATGCGCCCTGTCGCGTGCCCTCGTTCAAGCGCATCCATGCTCATTCGCACCACGCTGTCGTCGATGCCGCTCATGGCGCCGTTGTCGAGGGCGCGCAGTCTCCGAATTGCGTATATTCGATAATCAGCGTAATGCGTTTGAGCAGCGATGCCTATATTCATCGTGGTAACAAACTGGTGCAGCTAGAATGTTGTCAGTGCAGATACGTATTCGTTTGGTATTCGTGGTTCTGGCAATGTCTCTCGACAAAATGTCTCTCGATAACATGAGTGCATTCACAGAGAGCTGATTGGTTCGTTACTAGAATGAGGACGTTCGTGAGGCCTCAATCAGTTCGGTGTGAGAATATCAGTGGATTCGTGCCCTAAGTTGGGTTATCTTCGTCATCATTAACAACGAATCCAACGGCCATTACCATTGCGCTTGCACGCTAAGATTTCAGGTTTCCGATGCTCCCTGGGTGTCTTGAGGCGCCTACTTAGCCCTGGCTTGCGTACACGCAGGTGATCTCCACTGTCTGTTCGCGCTCTCATACCTGTGTTCGTAACGGATTACCCGTAACTTTTCGGACGCATTTATGGCGTGTTTGGATGTACACCTGCGGCACTTCCCATGCACCCCTCAAATACATCCGGCCATACCGGGACACCTGCGCTGAGGGGCTACACTGATCTTGTATGTGACTGCTAAACGCCAGCCCATGCTCTATTGGAGGTACGAGTAGCATGACCAAATTTCTTGAGATTCTCTTCCGCAATAAAATGAAGCTGGTGGCGCTTCTCCTGCTGCCTGTCCTGGTGAGTGGCATCGTTGTTTTTTTTCTGCCCCGCACATATCAGGCAACTGCCAGATTGCTTGCGGAGCGACGGTATACCGTGATTGGCGCGACTGGTCCAGAATCTGATCTGCAATCTACGCCGTCAACGACCCAGGCGACTGCATTGACGGAGTTCTTGCAGACCGAAGACTTTGACGTTGCGGTTGCCAAAGATACCGGCCTCGCAAAGCAGATGAACGTTCCATCGTCGGATGTACAGCGCTTAAAAGATGCTCTCTATGCTGAGATTTCCACACATGTCTCAGTGACGGCGTCGGGCTCCAACCTGTTTATAATCACCTACTCAAATAAAGATCCTCTGGTGGCAATGCGGGTGGTGAACGCGGTTGTCAATCAATACGGCGAGCAGAGCGCGTTCTACGCTACCACAGAAGGCCAGCAACTGCTCAAGAGTCTCCAGGGGCAACTCGACGCCGCCCAGGCGCTTGCAGACAGCAAAACAAAAGCAGCGGCGCAGTACCTCAGTGACCATAACCTCACCCCTGCGTCAGCTATTGCCCAAAGCGATCCGCAATATCAAGCGCTCGCCAACGATGCTACCCAGGCAAATACGAATCTCGCGACCATTCGAAATAACTTCAATAGCTTAGAGTCGCAGGTTAACTCATTAAACCAAGGGCTGTTCCTGACTATCGACGCGCCGACGCTGCCTACGCAACCGGAGTCGCGGGTCAAGTCGCTACTGGTTGGTGGGGGTGTTGGCCTGGTCATTGGGCTACTTGCGGCCATTGGCTTTTTTCTCATCCTGGTACGGCTAGACCAGTCGGTGTACTCGTCTGCTGAGATGCCAGCGATTACGGACTATCCTGTGCTGATTCAGATTCAAAAGCTCCCGCGTCGGTCGGCAACATGGATTACCCGCACGAACAGCAAACTGATCACAGAAAAGGGAGCGTAGTCGTGCCCGCAGCCCAGCGGACTGACTGAACCACAGGTTTACTGAATCAACTCATCACATCGGCTGGCTAAAGTGGAGGGACAATGAAGACCATTGATTCGCGGAATCATAAGTTGAGACAAGATGGTCATATGAGGGAAGAAGTGATCATCGATGGCGAGAAGGGCACAGAGGACGAAAACCTGGCAATGCCAACACGAGCGGTGACATCGCAGTTCATTACTTCGCTATCCCCAAAGAATGGCTCGCTTTCTCCAAAGGGTGCTCCGGTGCTTTCGAAGAAGCCTCGGCCACTCTCTGAGCGGGAATCTGGCTCTATCGCCCGCCTTCAGGCCGAGTTCCTCCATGTGAGTTTGCCGCTCTTCTTCTCCGACCAGTTTCCCGTGCGTTCGATTGGAGTTACCAGTGCGGTTGCTGGCGAAGGTAAGACGCTGTCTGCTTTGCTGGCCAGCCATGCATTGGCGACAAGCTCGCGTCGGCCTGTATTGCTGGTCGAGTGTGACTGGGATCGCCCGACGCTAAGCCGCGACCTCCATCTGCCAGCGTCGCCAGGTCTTTCGGAGTGGCTGCGCGGAACGACCGATCGCTCTGATGTCCGCCACCAATTCATGCCTAATCTGACGGTTGTGCCCGCTGGTTTGGGCGGCCCGGATGCGATGACAGCTCTCGCTGAGCTTCAGCGGCCAGAATTACGTGAGCGATTAGCCGACCCTGATGAGCTGATGATTCTCGAT
This sequence comes from uncultured Chloroflexia bacterium, assembly GCA_963718915.1. Lineage (GTDB taxonomy): Bacteria > Chloroflexota > Ktedonobacteria > Ktedonobacterales > JADMIN01 > DAHUXT01. The sequence goes on from CAVRAI010000004.1 coordinate 1,005,853, forward strand.
CTACCATCAGTGCTTGGCTCATATTATGGAGTACTTGCCGCACGATTAGCCGAGGCGTTGTTCTTGGTTGTGCGCGCTGGCTCGACACCGGCCTCATTTATCACTCGCGCAACTGACGAATTGAAGGATCTTCGCATTGAAGGCATCATCCTCAACCAGGTTCACACGCGGGTACCACGCTGGCTTCAAAGTCTGCTCTAGGGGGGACGAGCATGGTCACAACCTCAGCCTTGCTCGTGGCTTTTCTTGCAATAGGCTGCTTCACGCGCAAGTTTTCGGGCCGCACGCGTCTGCTGATGATGGGCGCCATCGTTGTCGGAATTGTCTTGTTAATGCGGGGTCAATAAAGTGCCATGACAGCCACACTCAAACGACCCGCCGAGACGCCTCCTACGTCGGAGCCAAATTCATCACCCAAATTTGAGCATTCCGTCACCAGAAAGAGTTCCAGAGCGTATCTCGTTCTGTTTGTGGCAACGCTTCTGCTCACCCCGTTATTGATTCTCGTGGGGGCCGATCAGGGGTATGGCACGATATTGGCCGCACTAGCCGCGCTGATCGCTTTGGCGCTCGTGCCGTGGAAGCCAATTTGGGGGCTGTATCTGATTGTTATCTGTGCTGTGGTCGTCGAGCAGGAACCGCTTCCGGGTACGCCGATTGGCACGGATCACCTTAATGTCTTCTACTGGCCAACACACCTGCAGGGGCTACCCGAGCGTCCAATAGGGTTCTTTATCCTGGCGATTCTGTTCTTCCTGGTGATCACTGCAGTGCTTTTCCGTCGGCGCGCACTCTACGGGGGCAGGCTCTTTTATCCATTCCTGTTCTTCTTCGCCTGTATGGCCGTTGGTGTGCTTCACGGTCTGGCGACGGGTGGGTCATTTCGCATCATCGTGCTTGAGATTCGACCATGGTGGTACTTCTTCGTCTCATATATTCTTGCCTACAATATTGTGTCTGAAGTGAAACATGTGCGAAACATCATCTGGATCACGGTTCTCGGCACAGCTATCAAGGGTGTTCAGGGTGTTTTCATCGTCTACACCTACTATAGTGGCCAGATCGAGGGACACAACGAGATCATGGCGCACGAACAGTCATTCTTCTTTGTGCTCGTGCTCCTCCTGCTGGTCATGATGCTGCTACATCACTTTCAGCGTGCTCTCTTCATCGCCATCCTCTTCTCACTGCCATGTCTATTGCTGGCGCTGGTGGCAAATAATCGGCGTGCCGACTACGTGGCGCTGCTGCTTGGAATTCTGATCGCATGGACGATGGTGATTCTGGTGAAACCGGCGTCGCGCCGCGCGCTCATCACTGTGCTTGCCATATGTTTGTTGTTCGGAGGCGTTTATGTGCTCGCCTTCCAGAAGTCTACCGGCGCTCTCGGCCAGCCTGCGCGCGCGGTGATCTCGGTCTTCAACCCCAGTGCTTCGGATGAACGCGATGCGGCCTCAAATGCGTATCGTGTGGTTGAGAACTACGATCTCAAATGGACCGAGCAGACAAGTCCGATCCTGGGTTTTGGTTTTGGCAAGCCATTTCTGCAACCAGTGGCGCTGCCGAACGTGCTCGAACTGGATCCTTACTACCTCTACATACCCCATAACAACGTCCTTTGGGTCTGGATGCGCCTGGGGCCGTTGGGATTTAGCGCACTTTGGTATCTCTTCGGGTCCGCGATTGTAGCGGGGTGCATGATCGTTCGCCGGTTGAGGGATCCACAATTACAATTCTTCGCGATCTTCACGCTCGCGACGGTCGTGATGGAGGTCATCCTGGCGTACGGCGACTACCAATTCTTCTTCTATCGCAACATGATATATGTTGGTGTCGCCCTCGGTGTCTTGATGAAATTACCGGCCATCGAGCGGGCGGCAAGGGGGGAGCCATCGAGCCATACTGACCCGCTGGACGACGCAATTCCCACCGCCCGCAAGAAACCGCGTCCACGCGCGCGACTCGATATTCCACACTCGCTGCCGATTCCTGTCTCGGCAATGACGGCGCGTGTGACTGGTGACAATTTCAGGTGGAAGTGGTCGTATCCATGAAAATTCTCATAGTTGCCCGGTCGCTGCCTCGCCCTACCTGGGGCGCTGGAATCCGCAACTACCATCTGCTGCGCGCCCTGGCGAGCAAACATGATGTTTCATTGCTTGCCCTCGTTGATGAACACGAGCGCGAGCAAAGCGCGGCGGCCCATCTGATCCCATACATGCGCGCAGTGCGGCTGGTAGATGCAGCACATACTGGCTCCAGGCGATTTGATCAGATTCGCGCGCTGGCGGCCGGACGTTCATTTTACCTGGACTCTCACACAGTACCGGGCGCACAGGCCGCTCTGGACGATGAATTGACGCGTAATGCCTATGATGCGGTGTTCTTTGAAGGGTTGTTTGTCGCTGGCTATCAGGTGCCATCCCATATTCGCATTATTCTTGACGAACACAACATCGAGCACGAACTACTTTGGCGGAGCTATCAGCGTGCCAACGGTGTTGCGAGACGCGGCTTCAACTGGCTCGAATATCGCCGCCTGAGGCCGCTCGAAATCGCCTGGTGTCGGCGCGCGGACCTCGTGCTGGTAACCAGCGAGCGTGAACTGCAGGTGTTATGCGCGCTGATGCCAGAGAAAAATGTTCAGGTGGCGCCGAATGGCGTTGATATTGAGGCTTTTGCGCCCGATGAGTCTCTGACGGAGACGCCTGGGCGAGTCATTTTTACCGCCTCCTTTGACTATTACCCGAACGTGCAGGGTGCTCTTTACTTCGCCGAGCAGTGTTGGCCGCTCGTTCAAAGCGCATTTCCGGAGGCGACCTGGCATCTTGTCGGGCGCAATCCACCGCCTGAGATCGTCCGGCTAGGCGCGCTTCGGGGGGTAACGGTGACAGGCAGTGTGCCTGCTATACAGCCGCATCTCGCCACGGCACAGGTCGCTATCGTCCCGCTTTTGACGGGTGCGGGTACACGGTTGAAGATTCTGGAGGCTCTTTCCTTGCGGCGTGCCGTTGTTTCGACCAGTCTCGGCTGCGAAGGAATCAATTGTGTTCCAGATCGCGATCTCGTCGTTGCCGATGACCCCCGCGCGTTTGCCACGGCGATTGTCGGCTTACTCCAGGATGGCACGCGCCGGGCAAGCCTTGGCGCTGCTGGCCGTGCGCTGGTTGAAGAGCAATATAGTTGGGCGCATTGTGGTCAACAATTGCTGCAGGCGCTTGATGATGCCGAGAAGAGAGGGTGGCGCCGATGACACTGTTGACTCTTGCACGCGGAGTGCTGCTCGCGCTGGAGATATTGCTGGCCCTACCGCTTCTGTATCTCCTGGCGCTTGCCATTGGCGCAACGATAGGCACGATCCGCCGACCTCATGCGCCAGCAGGAGAAGAGCTTGCCAGCCGCTTTGCGATAGTGATACCCGCGCACAATGAAGAAGCGCTGATAGGAACTATGCTTAGCAGTCTGGCACGGATCGACTATCCCGCGGATTGCTACGACGTACACATCATCGCTGATAATTGCACTGATCGTACCGCTGAGATTGCTCGTGCCGCTGGCGTTCACGTCCAGGTGCGAACGGATCTTGAGAATCGTGGCAAGGGCTTTGCTTTGTCGTGGGCGTTCAACCTGTTGATGAATGGCTCAATTCATTACGATGCCTTTGTTGTGCTCGATGCCGATGCCGTAGTCGATCCGGGACTGCTCAAAGCACTGGCGCGCGGGCTGGCGCGCGGAGGGTCGGCGCTACAGTCGCAGAACGCCGTCCTCAATGCCGCTGAATCGTCGGTGAGCGCGCTGCGCTGGCTGGCGCTCTCGCTGATGAACTACATTCGACCTCTCGGCCGTAATACGCTCGGCGGCTCATCCACCCTGACCGGAAATGGCATGTGTCTCACCCATGAGTTGCTCGTGCGCCATCCCTGGCAGGCATTTGGCTTGTCCGAGGATTATCAATATTATCTATCGATTGTCTCCAGCGGTGAGAAAGTGCTCTTCGTGCCAGATGCGGACGTTCGCTCGGTGATGCCAACGACGGCTCGTCAGCTTCAGACACAGGATATACGGTGGGAATCGCTTAACCCGGACGCAAGCGCATGGCAGCGACGTATCAGTTGGAGCCTTCTTGGCGAAGGTATTCGCCGACATAGTTGGTTGCGTTTGGATGCGCTGGCGGAGCTGATGATACCGCCTCTCTCAGTGTTGATAGGAGGTTCCATATCGCTGCTGCTCGCTGCGGTAGTTCTGCAAGCCCCATTGCAGATTGCGCTGGCGGCGGCGCTGCTAGCGATGTTAGCCGCCTATGTGGCGTCCGCGTTCGTCCTTTTGCACCCGCCCCTCGGTGTGTATCGCGCGCTGGTCTATGCGCCCGCATATGTGGCCCGGAAGCTCTGGATCTACTTTGTGCTACGCCGCCTGCGTAAGAATACGACGTCATGGGTTCGTACGAGCAGAACAGTAGAAGCGCCAGGCGATGTCGCGCCGTGATCGATAAAACGATTCGTCTGACTTGAGATATAAGGCGGGGGAGGGTGACGTCATGAATCCGGTTCGAGTATGCGCAATTGCATATGATTACTATCCATTTGATATCGCGATACGACGCATGGCTGCCGCAACGGTAGACGCTGGCTACGAGATGCACGTCATTTGCCTGCGCGACAGCGGAGAGTCGTCGTACGAGGTATGTGAAGGCGTCGCGACGCATCGTGTGCCATTGAGTCGTGGATTTGGCCGTGCGCTGCCCCTCACCATCCTGAGTTGGATGTGGTTCATGCTCCTTGCTGGTTGGGTGGTGACTTGGCAGCACCTTCGTCATCCTTACAATGTGATCATCGCGTACAACATGCCTGACTTTCTGGTGTTCGCCGCCATGATCCCGCGTATTTTGGGCGCGAAAGTTGTATTGGATGTGCTGGATCCCAGCCCGGAGTTGATGGCGGCTAAATCCAGTGGACGAAAAGGACGACTGCTCTATCACCTGGCAGCGATCCAGGAACGCATCTCCACCGCGTTCTCGAACCATGTCATTACCGTTGGCTGGCCGTTTGAAGAGCGCTTGAAAATGCGTGGTGTGCCGTCGCGCAAGCTATCACTGGTGCTCAACAGCGCCGATCCACGGCTCTTCCCTGCCTCACGACGCTGTCCTCCGCCGTCTTGGGCGCCGGACTTCGATGGGCCATACATCATCATGTATTACGGCACGGTTGCCGAGCGTAATGGTCTCGACACCGCCGTGCGCGCGCTGGCTCTGGCGCTGCCGCGCGCTCCACGTCTGCGTCTGGATATCATGGGGCGGGGGGAATACGTACCAGAGGTTTTGAAGCTTGCTGAGTCGTTTGGCATTGCCGATCACGTCACGTTTACCGATCCCTGCCCCTCAGAGCGCATTGTGGACTTCATTCTGCATGGTGACGCCGGTATTATCCCCTATCGCCTCGATGGTTTCGCCGAGCTGGTGTCGCCCACCAAAGCCTACGAGCAGGCGTGGATGCAGCGCCCTATGATTGCCTCTGATACGGTCGCTATTCGCTCGATGTTCCGGCCTGGCTCGCTGCTACTCTGTGACCCCAATAGCCCTGAGAGTTTCGCCGATGCAATGGTTGAGCTGTGTGAGAGCCGCGAGCTACAGGGAACCCTTATTGAGCGCGCAGCGGAAGATTACTTGCCATACCGCTGGGAGCAGGTGCGCGCTGAATACCAGGCGTTGCTTGCTACGCTGAGCGGCGGAGCGGAGCAACGGGTTCCCGCTGCCACTGCTCTCTGAGGATAAGGGAATTGTGTACCAGGAGTGCTATTGATGACTGGATCTTCATATTACGTTCACCCAACCGCCGAGGTAGAGTCGGAGGCTGAGGTTGGTGAGGGGACTCGCATCTGGCGCCAGGCGCATGTGCGTGAACATGCGCGTATCGGCGAGCAGTGCAACATTGGTAAGGGTGTCTTCGTGGATGCGCACGTGCACATCGGCTCGCGGGTCAAGATACAGAACCACACGTCAGTCTTTGAGGGGGTTACACTCGAAGATGGCGTCTTTGTTGGCCCACATGTATGCTTTACCAACGACCTGTTCCCACGCGCTATCACGCCCGATGGTGACCTCAAGACGGCTGACGACTGGGAAGTTACTCCGACACTTGTGCGCTATGGCGCGTCAATCGGCGGTGGGTCGGTGATCCGATGTGGTGTGACGATTGGCGAGTTCGCATTGGTAGGCGCTGGCTCGGTGGTGACGCGCGATGTTCCGCCACACGCGTTGGTCTTTGGCAATCCGGCGCGCCCGCATGGCTATGTGTGCCGCTGCGCGCGCCCGTTGTCGCGGCTCGCTCAGGGTGAAGATGGGAGTACGGTCGGCTGGTGTGAGAGTTGTCAGCAAGAGTGTGTGATACCGCGGATTGCCAGTGAATGATCTATGGCGCTTGTCATCCGTGTTCGCACGCGGTGAAATCATTGCATAGAGGGAAAATGTATGAATCTCGTCGCATTCTCTATCAAAACGAAAGGGGCGCATAACTTCGCCCGCCGCCTATGGACCGTCTTCGCGCGCTTCGGCTTCTCGGATGCCCGCAGCCGCCGCACACTCCTCTCGATTCTGGCAACTGTCCGCCAGTATGATGGCAATCCGACGTTCTTTATTCCCGCCGTTGTCTTACGCCGTCATCATGAATTGATTAACGAGATTGCGCTATGCGGCGCGGAGATAGGCATTCACGGCTATGTCCACAACGATTACCGGAGCCTGAGTGACGTCAGCCAGCATCAGCAGACTCAGCAAGCCATGGCGGTATTCGATGATGTGCAATTGCCATTTCAAGGATTCCGCAACCCCTACCTTGGCTGGACAGAAGATGCTGTGCGCTCATTTGCCGCGCTGGGCTTTGGATATGACAGCAATGAAGCTATCGTGCATGATGTCGTCGATCTGACTAAACTCACCCCAACGATCCGCTCTGGCTGGGTGAAGTCGTTGTCGCTCTTCCAGGCCATCTCTCCCAGCGCGTACACACTCCGCCCACACTTTGAGGGCGAATTGGCCCGCATTCCCACCAGTATCCCAGATGATGAAATGCTCTACGACCGGCTTCGGATTACCGATCAGGTAAAGCTGGGTAACATCTGGAGCGAGGTGATGACACGAGTCTATGCGCTCGGTGGCATATATGTGCTGAACCTTCACCCCGAGCGTGGTGTTTTATGTCGTCTCGCGCTCGCCAAGTTGTTGTCTTTCTCCCAGCAGCAGCCACTACCTGTCTGGGTGGCTTCGCTGCACGATGTTGAAACGTGGTGGCGCGAGCGAAGAGCGTTCCATTTCTCGTTCGCTCCGTCCGGTGAGGCCAGCTGGAGTGTCACAGCAACGTGCAGCGCTAGAGCTACTGTGCTTGCGCGGCGCCTCACAGTGGACGGCGCAACGATGCATGAGTGGACGGGCGAGGATCGCAGCGTCAAGGGGCGAGAATTCACGGTGCATGCGGCCAGTTGTCCATGCGTCGCGCTTTCGCCTCACACGTCCAGCGAGGTAGAAGACTTTTTGGGTGAGCAGGGCTACGCGGTTCTTCGGATAGATGCTGCCGCGGCGCCAGGCTACTCGCTGTATCTGGATATGCCCAGTGGATTTGGTACGACACGCCAGGAGCAAACCGCCCAGCGCAGCGCGCTCGTCTCGCAAATCGAGGCGCTCGACAAGCCACTCCTGCGCTTCGGCGTCTGGCCAGACGGTGCTCGCGCAGCCCTCTCAATTACGGGTGACATTGATTCGATCACGATTCAGGACTTCTTCCTTCGGATCGTCGAAGCGCGCCAGCATCCGTAGCAGCAGAAAGCTCAGCTCAGGTGGTTTCAGCAGGGATGTTTTGGCGCGGCCAGCGCGCACTTTTCCGCGCGCTGGCTCATTTCGGTCAGTTGCATTGCGAGGCGCCCAAACCCAGGTATGACCGGAGTGTCTGGAACCATAGCGCATTGATCGCCACGGAACCGACGCTGCTTGGATGCAGCCCATCTGGCCCCAGATAGTTAGGATGCGCGCGTACCAGAGAGTAGAGATCAGGGCCGGGGATCAGGTTGTTCGCTTTCGTGACTTCATCAATAACTTGATTCAACCGCTGGACCTCAGCATCCAGTCCTGGCTGGTTGTGATATGTCGTGTATGGGATATGCGCCAGTATTGGAACGTCGCCGTGTTGAAGGATTGCTGTTACCAGGGTCTGCATGTTGGCGTGAAATACATCTGCTGAGACATCGTTGAGGGCGTCATTCGACCCCCACCCAAGCAGCCAGTAGTGCATGTCGGGAAGCAGTGACTGCCAGGTGGCGATTTGCTCCACTGCGCCATCGGAAGTCTGGCCGCCGAAGCCGCCGTCGATCATGAGTGGATAGTGTTTGGGTGCGCAGAGTAGCATGTCTTCCGCGAATGATGGCATGTTCTCAGCATATCGGTTGTAAGACATGCCAGTAATCGAATCACCAGAGAAGAAGAAGGTATCTGCGCCAAGGTTCTTTGCATCGAAAATCTCTACTTCATCGATGCGCACAAATGGTTGGCTGGGGTGCGGCTGCCCTGAGAGGACTGTCATGCGTATCCAGGACATTCCCGCAAAATTAATGAGATGTTCGCGTGCCCGCGCATGATTTCCTGTCACAGAAGCTACCGTCTGCCAGGTACCATCGCTGCCTGTGGTGCTGTTGTTCGAGACTTCGATGTCATAATCTTGCGGCGCCATCGACGTAGGATCAGTGTAGTCAAATGAGTAGTCGCTAAACCAGGCAAGCACAACACTACTTGCTTTGCTCGGCAACTGGAAGGCGCACGATCCGGGCAACGAGTTTGTCGCTAGTTCCCAGAAACCCCATGCGCCAAATTTACCGTCGGTCAGCGCATCTGTTCCACCCGGCCCGGTATTATTCGAGGAACACATGATAGTTGCGCCTTGTGAGAGTAGCGTTGGCCCGGATGAAACCGTAGGTGAGCCTGGAGTGGGCTTGTATTGTTTGATCAATGAGACGAGCGCGTCGAACTGAGGCTTTGCGAGCCCAGTCTTTACATCGAACATATCCAGCAGACCGTAACCACCATAACTTGCCGCATCGAACTGACAGGCGAATGCCACGCCTCCATCAATCATCGACTTGATTGCGGCAACGGTGAATTTTGTGATGAAGTTGGCGTCGCTGCCATAGGAAGGAGGGGGATTTCTGGGATCGTAGTTCCATTCGGTAAATCCAATGGGTAGATCTTTGCCCAGGATGCTCTTGATAAATCCACGCACTTTCTGGGCAGTGCTGGCGTAGGTAGAGGCGCTTGCGAGGCATGTCTGCTCATCCATATGCCAGCAGGGGTAGTAGTGGATGCTGATCGCATCTGGGAGCACACCCGAGGCTCTCACACCCTGTAAGAAGCGCGGGAGATAGTTGTCGAAACCGGTGGCATTGATGACGCCTGGGCCGATAAACTTCGCGCTAGGGTTGATTTGGCGCAGCAGTGGGATGGTCTTATTCCAGGCAGACATATATTGTTCAAACGAAGGTCCGTAGTAGTCTGGCTCATTACCGAACTCGTAGAGCTGGCAGCGATTGCCAAAATAGGAGACTACGTGCTCATTGAAGGTCGTGTTGCTGACGTTTGTCAAGACAGCGAGGCACTGCGCCCCGATATTCTCGATTGTTTTGATGCGCAGTTCGAGTGTTGCGTCATCGGCATTGTCTGGAATAAACGTGCGCACCAGTGTGAATCCAGCGTTGCGCAGCGCGAGCTGAATCGACGGCATAGTTTGAAGGTTCTGATCTGACCATTCATAGCTGTCGTTGGTGCCAAACAGGAACGATGATGCTCCGCTGTTCCAAATCTGCGATCCGGGGAGCGCGCCTGGCGGTGGAGTTGGCGCTGCCACTGCTGCAGGAGCCGTAGGGAGCGCTGGAGCGGCAGAGGTGCGCGCGGTTGACGAGGGGGTGGATGGCCATGCAAGCCATCCTGCGGCCACTACTAACAATAACGCGGTGATTGTGCGCCCAAGCGGCAACCAGTGCCGAGCAAACATAAAAATGCGGTCCATGCTACCTGCCTATCCAAGATGCTTGTACAGAATGCCTCCCAGGGTAGATGCAACGGGCAGAGGAAGACGTTTCCAACATGCTGTCAATACCTGATATTTACGGCTTGTCTCAGAGGTCGATGCCAGACCAGCCACCTGTGGCCAATAGTAATATGGCAATGGCTCTGCGGTGGCCCCCCATTTGCGCTTGTATTCCATGAGACCAAGATTGTCCCGCGCGGTTCGCCCCATGTCGAAGATTTGATAGCCCTTACTTGTTGCCCAGGTAATTGACTCCCACATCAGGAGGTTGTTTGGCGCCAGGTGGAGCGCGTGCTCTTCGGAAGCGCCGTAGGCATACCGTACGGTATCGCCTGAGGCGAAGAGCACCATGCCGGCGATGGTTCTCCCCTCATGCTCGGCAAAGAGCACCTGCACTGTGCCATCCGCGCCGAAACGATCCCACAGGCCGCGAAAGAAGGCGCGGGGTTGTGCTGGCATGCCGTGTTTGCCCGAGCGTGTGCCGACATGCAATCGGTGGTAGGTGTCCATATCTTCGCGCTGCTGGGCGAAGCGGATAGTGACACCCATCTTGCGCGACTTCTTCACCTGGCGTTGCACTGGTTTCTGCACGCCTGACCAGAGACTCGCTTCATTTGAAGCCAATCCCAGCCGCCAACTGACGAAGTTGTCAGTGGCGACGAAATCATCGCGCCCTTCGAGAAGCGCTGACGAACCAGTACGCAACTCGACATAACGCGCGCGTTGCTTTTCCCTAGCTCAATGGCCTGGTCAACCAGTCGGTGTGCGGTCGCGCTGTCCGCAGCAACCAGCGGGCAGGTGTCCGAAAATGGGAGTGAGACGATCCGACGCCCAGTGAGTGGACTGGTCAAGGCGCACACTGGCAGGTAGCCCTGAAGCGCTCCGTCGCTACTATGTGCCTCAAGCCGCGTTACGGTGAAACCATAGGTTGACTGGATCAGGTCGAGCCAGCGCTCGTCTGTATAAAACCCATTGCCACGTGGAGCGTGAGCAGACTGAACCTGGCTGATTTCCTGCACAGAAACCTCCAAAATCGTGCCTCCTGCACATGCGACTAACCGTACAACGTGTTATGCGATTTGCCGCTTGCGGAGTGATGCCTCGGCAGCGGTGAGCAGCCGCACGACTTCCAGCCCGATGCGACCGTTTGCTTCAGGCTGATCGCCAGTGCGAATTGAGCGCGCAAAGTCTTCGCACTCGAGGCGCAGCGGTTCCATCCATTCGATGTGGGGAATCGTGATAGCGCCATGGCGGTACGACACGATAGGATCAACACCGCGATCCGCGCCCTTATTGAAAATCTTGAGCATCTCGGCGGGATTGGTATCATCATAGATCGCCATGCGCTTGTCGCCGATAACCGTCACTCGTCGAACTTTGTCCGGGTGCAACCAGCTGACGTGGATATGTGCGGTCGTGCCGCAGTCATATTCGAGATTCAAGTGGGCAACATCGTAAATGGTAGGGTGCAGATGCGCGTGTGCGTGCGCTTCGATCCGCGACGGCGACTTACCCAGCAACGAAAGCAAGATAGAGGCGTCATGCGGGGCGAGATCCCAGATGACATCAATATCGCTTCGGAACAGCCCGAGATTCAGTCGCTCAATTTCCACACAATAGATGTCGCCAAGTTCACCGTCCTGAATCAACTGGCGTAGTTCCCTGACCGCCGGGCTGTATTGGAATGTGTGCCCAACCATCAAGATCAGGTTCTCCTGCTCTGCCAGCGCAATGAGCTCCTCCGCCTCGGCGACGCAGGCTGTTAGCGGCTTTTCTACAAGCACATGTTTGCCATGGAGTAGCGCCTTCTTTGCCAAGTCGAAGTGGGTGGAAACCGGGGTGGCGATGACGACAGCATCGACATCCGAGTTGAAGACATCCTCGATCCGCTCGGTGATCTTGATCCAGGGGCGCTCATCTTTCGCCTTTTTCAGCGCAAGCGGATTCAGATCGGCTACGATCTCCAGCGAAGCTTGCGGGAGTGATTCGAGGTTACGTGCGAGCTTTGGACCCCAATATCCCAAACCAATCAATCCGAATCGCAATTGTTGCATCATCAAGGCACCATCCTCATTCACTCATTCGGCCCCTATTGCCGAGATTGTCATCGACGCGCCATCTCACCGCAAACTCTTCGCGTCATCAATGGGTCGGTGTTGGAGTCAACACATCGACCAGGGCATCGCATACCTGCTGAATTTGTTCGTCGGTTAGCTCCGCGTACATAGGAAGGGAGAGAATTCGCTCGGCGGCTGCTTCGGTGACGGGGAGCGAACCGGGGGCGTAGCCGTATGTTTGGCATGCCGGCTGAAGGTGGAGCGGAATTGGATAATGGACGCCGGTCAGAATGCCCCGTTCGGTGAGTAGATTACGAACGCGATCGCGGTTTGGTACCTCGACCACATACACATAAAAGGCATTTTGCGCCCATGGCGCCGATTCGGGCGTCGAAGCGACAACACCGCGCAGTTTGTCAGTGTAGGACGCCGCATGTTCCCGCCGCTCCTCATTCCAGCGATCCAGATAGGGGAGCTTGATTCGCAGAATCGCCGCCTGAATCTCGTCCATTCGCCAATTGGCGCCCATGACCTCATGTTCGTAACGTACGCGCGAGCCGTGGTCACGCACCACGCGCATCCGCTCAGCCAGGTCGGGATTGTTGGTGACGCAGATGCCAGCTTCACCGTACGCTCCGAGGGTCTTGCTGCAGTACAGACTGAAGCAGCCGATATCGCCGATGCCACCGATGGGGCGTCCCTTATAGGTAGCGCCGTGTGCCTGTGAGGCGTCCTCAATGACGCGCAGCCCATGTTTGCGGGCGATGTCGAGGATCGGATCCATGTCGGCGGGATGCCCAAAAAGATGTACTGGCATGATTGCCCGTGTCTTTGGGGTAATAACTCGCTCGATGTCATGCCAATCTATGGTGTAGGTGTCGGGGTCGATATCGACAAAAACTGGGGTTGCCCCTACCATTGCGATGGCTTCAACGGTGGCGATGAAGGTGTTGGCCACTGTAATGACTTCATCACCCGTCCCAATCTCGCAGGCACGCAGCGCCAACGCGAGCGCATCGGTGCCATTGGAGACACTCACGCTATCGAGACTTTCGCAATACTGCGCGAACTCGCGTTCGAACGCCAGCTGCTCCGGACCTAAATAGAGTGACATCCCGTCGAGCACTCGTTCAATAGCCGCGAGTACGTCGGGCTTGATCGTCTGATATTGAGCCTTGAGATCAACTAATGGAACCGTCATACGTTGCAACCCCCCAATTCACCGCATCACATCTTTGCGAGGCGACGTAGATACATGGCGGTGGTGGAGTGCCATGCATCTACGCCGTTCTCCACTAGGCTACCGTAAGGCCAAGTGTGTGTGGGTACTTGGTGCTGTGCAATTATGGTAGCCCTCACAACCAGCCTGTGCAGGAACGCTCACCGGCTTCAGATGGCTGGTGTTGTGCCCTCTACTTCTCACCCGAACTAGCACACAAATCACCACCCTGTTCGTACAACTTCTTCACCTCAGGCGTGCAGACTGAGTTGTGTATGAACCGTGATGGGAACGTGATGTGAGGGTGCGGACAACGGAGGGTTGCTATGGTCGCCCAGGAAGTTTTGGTCAGAGATGACATTAGCATTGAGGGCCGCTATTTGCGCCTCAAGCGAGCAACGGATATCGTTCTCACGGTGATCGCGCTGATTCCTCTTAGCATGGTCATGCTGGTGACGGCGATTATCATCCGTCTCGACTCTCCTGGCCCGGCGATCTATAGGCAGACACGCTACGGGGTCAACGGCACGCGATTCACGTTCTACAAGTTCCGGTCGATGTACCAGAACGTCGCCAGTGATGTGCATGAGAAAGCTACTGCTACCTTTATGGATGGGGCAGGCGAGCTGAATCATAGCGATAAGAACATGCCCTATAAGCTGGGTGACGACTCGCGAGTTACACGAGTTGGCAGGTTCATACGCAAAACGAGTATTGACGAACTGCCCCAGTTGTGGAATATAGTGAAGGGCGACATGTCCATCGTTGGACCTCGTCCTCCAGTTGAGTACGAGATCAGGCGCTACAGTGCGCGACATTTCCTTCGCCTGGCTGGCAAGCCCGGTCTGACAGGTACCTGGCAGGTGTTCGGGCGCGGCCGGGTGACCTTTGAAGAAATGATCGACCAAGATATTAGTTACCTGGAGACGCAATCACTGCTCTACGACCTCAAGCTGATGGTTCTGACTGTTCCAGTTATGATTACCGGCAGGGGCGGAGCGTGAGAGCCTGATTTTCCTCAGTTGATAAGCTGTTGTGCGCGTAGTGTTTGTCCCGTGTAGACACCTGGATCGATAATTCTCCGCTCAGACACAGTTGCTAACTCTCCGGGAGCCATGAGTTGGTAACTGATCCAGATACGCAAACAGGACTAATTTGTGTGATGTCCGTCGCAAACTGTTCCCAAGAGTGTGGCCATGTGGGCGCTTGACCGTTATAACATAGTGGATGAGGAAATGTGCCTGCCCTAGGTTCTTCCCCAAGCGTCACCGGTGTCAATGTCCTCGGTGAGACACTATGTTGTGCGATGGGTTCAAGAAACGTCCTCAGATGCCAGACGCAACGCCGCTTCCTGGAATCAGCATCAGTTTCTGCTTTCCCGCAGGAGCATTGAGCAGGTTTTCCCATTCACCTTCAACATTCCAGCGCACCCTGGGCAACTCGCTCCATGACGTTGCCCAGGCATGGAAGCCTTCTGGGAACAGGATGTACGTTCATGCAGTATGTCTAATTAGTAAGCGACCGCAGTGGAGGGCGAGATGAAGCTGTTGGTGGTGGACAGCGATCGCGACATGGTGGAGATGGTAACAGGCTGGCTAAGAACTCGAGGTTACGAAGTTCACCATGCCTTTACCCACGAGCGTGCAAGACAGGTTTGGCTTGACAAGCGACCAGATGTTGTCATTATTGACCCTGAGAATCACGGCAATGATCCGCTAGCCATGTGTCGTGAGATGCGCGATGCACATGATGCGCTGGTGCTCGTGTTTACTACGACAAATGGTGAAGATGCCGAGTCGGCATACCTCGAAAGTGGTGCGGATAGCTTCCTCGCAAAGCCTTTTCTCCCACGACAACTGCTCGCGCATCTGCGCGCGTTGAGTCGTCGCGTCCGTTCGACGCTGGTGCGCAATCCTTCAACAATCATTGATGTTGGTCCACTGCGTGTGGATACTGTCCGACACGAGGTCGTGCGTGATGGCAAGGTTGTACGCCTGACGCCGACGGAAAGCCGATTGTTGCACCTGCTTGCGGCGAACGCCAACGATATCTGTACGCTCGATCAGATCGTGGTGCATGTCTGGGGATTTGGCGAATCTGGTGACAACTATTTGGTGAAGGCGCACATTCGCCATCTTCGCGAAAAGATTGAGCCTGTGCCGGGCAAGCCCCAGTTCATTCTGACATCGCCTGGTGTCGGATACATGCTCAAGCGCCATGTTGTTGAGGTAAGTCCATCCTTTGAGGAAGCGCACAGCCACGAAGAGCGACAGGCTCCTTCTGCAAGCTCTGCGCCTGCCAGTCCAGCACCGTCGCGGGTCATCCCAGGATTTGTACCGTAGCATGTTGTGAAGCGCGCATTGTCTGGTGATTAAGAGTTGCCCCATACGTTCTACCAGCGCGTGTGGGGCATTGTTATATCACCGTCACACAATGACGCTGAATCGCCATTGCCCGACTTGCGTCCGCTAAGTATCTCCTCCAGCTTGCTGAAATAATGTTGATTATTGCCACATCATGACATAATTGCCTCTTGACAGGTATACACTCATCGATCCAGGCGAAGACATCTGGACATGTTGCGAAATCGCCTCGCTCTGCCGATTTGACGTCCCACCACTTCAGAACATATAGTGTTGGCAAACGACCATGCACACTCCATGAGAACCCCGCTCTGGACTTGTGCGCGCTGCAAACTCATCGTCGCAGGCTCACGTACTGTTTCAGATCACCGACGGCGAAGTCGGCTTGCAGCTGATAATGTCATGTAGCGCAAACCGTGTAGTGCGAGGTTGGGTCTACGTACACCACATGGCGACTTGCCTCGCGAACAGTTCTTTGGCGACGCGCATGCGTGTGATTGTTGCGCATGAAGTAACGTGTATCTTGTTTGGCTATCCAGCGTCCGTTGACTGCACATAGCGGTGTGGTTCGGGCTTAAAGGAGGCTGGCAGTGATTCCGGATGACTTCACCTACTTTGCCCCCAGCAGCTTGCCCGAAGTGTGGGATCTGTTGCGACAACATGAGGGCGACGCGAAAATTCTGGCAGGCGGCCAGAGCCTGATACCTTTGATGAAGTTCCGCCTTGCATCCCCCGCGTATCTGATCGACCTCCGCAATGTACCAGGATTGACAACCCTCGAAGAACAGAATGGCTCGCTCGTCATTGGCGCCATGGTGCGAGAGTCTCATCTGGAACAATCTCCACTGATCCAGGCACGATATCCCGGCATCTACGAAGCAAGCGCTGTTGTCGCAGATCCATTGGTGCGTAATTTCGCTACCGTAGGTGGTAACGTAGCGCATGCCGATCCCGCCAACGATCACCCTGCTATGCTTCTTGCGCTGGGGGCGCATGTCACCGCCCAGAGTCCACGGGGAACTCGGACCATGGCGCTGGATGATTTTCTGGTAGACACGATGGAGACCGCCTTACGCCCTGATGAGGTGTTGACTGATATTCGCGTTCCACGGCCCCTTCCACATACCGGGTCGGCATATATCAAACTTGAGCGCAAAGTAGGGGACTATGCTATCGCCGCAGTCGGCGTCATGATTACCCTTGATGGCGGAGTGTGCAGCCGCGCAGGCATCGGCCTTACGAATGTAGGTCCAACAGCGATTCGCGCCCGGCAGGCAGAATCATATCTCGTTGGTAAGCAGCTCGATGAGGCGGTCGTGCGCGAGGCAGCCAGACTGGCATCAGCGGCGGCTGAGCCAACCACGGATCTACATGGGCCCGCGGACTACAAGCGCTCCATATTGCGGACGCTGACCGCGCGTGCATTGCGGCTAGCGGTACAGCGCGCCCAGGCGGGAGGTGGACAATGACTCAGCATGTCACCATGAAGATCAACGGCCAGTCTTATGAGGCTGACATCGAATCGCGACTGCTGCTCGTCCACTTCATTCGCGAGGTGGCGAACCTGACGGGCACGCATATTGGTTGTGATACGACCAGTTGTGGCGCGTGCACTGTGCTAGTTAACGGCACACCGGCCAAGTCATGCACGATATTCGCCGTTCAGGCTGACGGCGCCGAGATCAGCACCGTCGAGGGCCTCGAACAAGGTGGCAAATTACACCCGATTCAAGAGGGCTTTTTCGAGGAGCATGGCCTGCAATGTGGCTTTTGCACTCCTGGGATGATGATGACGTCCGTTGCTTTCCTCAAAGATCACCCCAATCCAACCGATGAAGAGATTCGACGGGCAATCTCGGGCAACCTCTGCCGTTGCACGGGTTACGTTAATATCGTCAAATCGATTCAATATGCCGCGAAGAAAATACGCGATGAGCAGGCCACGCCAGCTACGGAATCGGAGGCGGTCGTATGACAACGGATAGTGCAGCGATTGGTGGCATGGGCCGCAGTATCAAGCGTAAAGAAGATGCGCGCTTCCTGCGTGGCAAGGGCCGTTACATCGATGATATCAAGCTCCCCGGCATGGTCTATATGGATATTGTGCGCAGCCCCTATGCGCACGCGACCATCAAGAGTATTGATGCGAGCAAGGCGCTTGCATTGCCTGGCGTGCTGGCGGTTATTACCGGTAAGGATTTGGAGGCGGCGGGGCTTGCCTGGATGCCGACGCTGATGAGCGATAAGCAGATGGTGCTCCCTGTGGATCGGGTTGTCTATCAGGCACAGGAAGTGGCTGCGGTTGTCGCGACTGAGCGCTACATTGCCGCCGATGCGGTTGCCCTGGTCGAGGTGGATTATGAGCCACTTCCGCCGGTCATCGACCCATTTAAGGCGCTTGAACCTGATTCACCACTTGTCCGGCCAGACCGCGAACAGAAGACCAACCACATCTGGCATTGGGAAGCTGGAGACGCGGCCCGGACCGACCAGATATTCCAGAGCGCTGATGTCGTCGTCAAGCAAGATCTCTATATCCCGCGCATTCACGTCTGTTCGATTGAGACGTGCGGCTGCGTCGCCTCGTTTGACAAAGTTGAAGGCAAGCTGACCGTCTACATGACGACCCAGGCGCCGCACGCCATTCGCACAGTGTACTCCCTGGTGACAGGTATTCCCGAACACAAGATTCGCATTGTCTCGCCCGATATAGGCGGCGGTTTCGGTGGAAAAGTGCCTGTTTATCCCGGCTATGTGATTGCCAGCGTCGCGTCGATTACCACGGGGCTTCCCGTCAAGTGGATTGAGGATCGGTCGGAGAATCTTCAGGCGGATAGCTTCGCCAGAGACTATCACATCACCGCCGAGCTGGCGGCGAAGAGCGATGGCACGATGCAGGCGCTCCGTGTCAAGACGCTCGCCGATCATGGGGCATTCGATGCTGCCGCGAACCCTTCGAAGTTTCCGGCAGGGTTATACAGCATCATTACTGGGTCGTACACCCTGGAGGCGGCCCACGTTGAGGTGGATGGAGTCTACACCAATAAGCCGCCTGGCGGTGTCGCTTATCGCTGCTCGTTCCGTGTCACGGAGGCGGTGCATACCATCGAGCGAATGGTGGATACACTGGCGCAGAGGCTCCAACTTGACCCTGCCGATGTGCGGATGAAAAACTTCATCCAGCCCGATGCCTTCCCATACAAGTCCGCCACAGGTTGGGAATATGACAGTGGCAACTATCCTGCTGCGCTGCAAAAGGCGATGGATAAGATCGACTACCCGGGCCTGCGTCGGGAGCAGGCGGAGAAGCGCGCGCGTGGCGAACTGATGGGTATTGGCATCTCGACGTTCACCGAGATTGTCGGCGCCGGACCATCACATACCTTCGACATACTTGGCATCAAGATGTTCGACAGTTGTGAGATACGCGTCCACCCTACGGGGTCTGCCATCGTGCGAATCGGCGTGCAGACGCAGGGGCAGGGTCACGAAACCACGTTTGCCCAGATTGTCGCGGAAGAGTTGGGCTTGCCAGTCGACAACATCACCGTCGAGCATGGCGACACCGATACCGCTCCATATGGCCTCGGCACATACGCCAGCCGCAGTACGCCTACAGCAGGCGCGGCTACAGCGGTCGCTTCGCGGAAGATCCGCGAGAAGGCGAAGAAGATCGCTGGGCATCTGCTCGAGGTCAGCCCGGACGATGTCGAATGGGTGGACTACAAGTTCCAGGTGAAGGGCGTACCAGGTCGCTCGGTAACGATGAAAGATGTCGCGTTCGCCGCGTATACGAACTTCCCACAGGATGTTGAGGCTGGCCTCGAGGCGGTAGATTATTACGATCCGCCAAATCTGACCTTCCCGTTTGGCGCGTACATCTGTGTCGTAGATATTGATCGTGGCACGGGCGTCGTCAAGATTCGCCGCTTTGTCGCAGTGGATGATTGTGGCAACATTATCAATCCAATGATCGTTGACGGTCAGATTCATGGCGGCCTGACGATGGGCATGGCTCCGGCGCTCTTTGAGGCGATTACCTACGATGAGGATGGAAATATCCAGCAGAGCAACCTCATGGATTACCTGTTGCCAACCGCGATGGAGACGCCCGTTTGGGAAACGGACAAGACGGTGACACCATCGCCTCACCATCCACTCGGCGCGAAAGGTGTTGGCGAGTCCGCGACAGTGGGCGCGCCGCCCGCGATTGCGAACGCGGTGGTGGATGCGCTGAGCCATCTCGGCGTAACCCATCTGGATATCCCCATCACGCCGTGGAAGGTCTATGAGATCCTCGAAGCGCACGGGGTTGCCGAGGGGTAGTTACATTTCATACCCGTGGAGGCTTAAGCGATGCATTTCGAGGGAAGCGAACAGATCAAAGCATCGAAGGAAGCGGTTTTCAGCTTCTTGCTCGACCCCAATAAGGTGGCTGGGTGTGCGCCGGGATTTATCTCGATGGATATCCTGGCGCCGGATCACTTCAAGCCGACACTTGGGGTTGGTGTGGGGGCGGTAAAGGCAAAGTTTACGCTTGACGTTCAACTGCAAAATATCCGCCAGCCGGATCATGGCGAAGTCAAAGCTCACGGTGTTGCGGCGGGCAGCGCCGTCGATCTCGTGGCAATCGTCGATCTCGTGCCAGTGACAGAGGCTGAGACGACGATGAACTGGGTATCCGATGTGACCGTCAGCGGCACCATCGCCAGCGTGGGTGCGCGTCTGCTGGAAGGCACTGCGCACAAGCAGATCACGAAGTTCTTCGCCTGCTTCAAGCAGAAACTCGAAGCTCCAGCACCCGAGGCAGCTGCATCTGAAGCGCCTGAATCCTAGTAGTTAGTGAGGCCACCAGATGCGCGACGATGTCCTGGAGAAAGCCCAACGGTTACGAGCGGAGCAATCGGTCTTCGCGCTGGCCACCGTCGTCCTGGCGCGGCAGCCAACATCTGGAACCCAGGGCGGACACGCGATCATCTTTCCTGATGGGCGTATGGAAGGATGGGTTGGTGGCCATTGCGCCCGACCAGCCGTCATTCGTCAAAGTATCGAGGCGCTGACGGCTGGCGCCCCACGGCTTGTCGTGATTAGCCCCGATGTGAAAGAGTCAACATCACTCAATGGAGGCGTTGTCAAAGTGCCGATGCTCTGTGCTGGGCAGGGTGAGCTTCAGGTGTTCGTCGAACCATTTCTGCCGCGCACTGCGCTCGTGGTCGTTGGAGAATCGGCTGTTGCGCGTGCATTGACTCGGTTTGCGGCGCTGCTGGGTTTCGAAGTGTGGGCCTGCGATCCCCTGGCTGACATGGTGAGCTTTCCCGACGCTGATCGTCTGGTAGCGTCACTTGATGCGCTCGGCCCGCAGCTCACCGAGCGCAATTATGTCGTGGTCGCTACGATTGGTGAGTATGACGAAGATGCTGCCTGCGTCGCGCTCGAGAGTTCAGCCAGCTATGTTGGGCTGGTGGCCAGCAACAAACGCCTTGAGTCCGTGAAAGCCGATCTGAGTGAGCGTGGTCTCACCGAAGACCAGCTTGCCCGGCTCAAGCGTCCAGCTGGCCTTAAGAGCTTCGTCATCAAGCCTGAGGAAATCGCCTTCAGTGTGATGGCGGAACTGATTGAGGCGCGTCATCAGGGTCTAGGCATTCTCTCCAACCTCCCCACGCAATCCCAGCGCGCCGAGGCCATCGACCCTATCTGTGGGATGACGGTGGATGTGGCAACTGCGCGCTACACTTCGGTGCGCGACGGCGAGACACACTATTTCTGCTGCGCTGGTTGTAAAGCCACCTTCGAGAAGCAGTCGGCTTCCTGAATGATCGCCGTGGTGGTCAGGAGTCAGTCGCGGATGCTGAGTTGGTAGTTGACGGGTTGACCGTCGCGCTACTGGTGTTTCCCTCGCCATAGAGAAAACAATTTGTCCAGTGACCACCGCCAAGGTCAGTGCGACCGGGGAAACGCTCGTGACAGATGGGCATTGCATGTGGACACCGTGGATGGAAACGGCAGCCAGGTGGTGGGGTAATCAGGCTGGGAATCTCGCCGCGCGCAGGCAACGGCTTCGCTGACGAGGGGCGGTCGGGATCAGGCGCCGCCGAGATCAGCAGTTGCGTGTAGGGATGTTTGGGCTGCTGGATGACTGCATCACTTGGGCCACCTTCAACGGTCTGCCCCGCATACATAACCAGTGTTTCCTCGGCAAAGTAGCGGGCACTGGCGATATCATGGGTGATGAAGAGGACGGCTAGCCGCTCCTCCTGTTTGAGTCGGAGCAAAAGATTTAGCACTCCTAGGCGTATCGAGACATCAAGCATCGACACAGGTTCATCCGCAAGCAACACCTCCGGTCCGACCGCCAATGCGCGGGCGATGGACACGCGCTGGCGCTGACCACCGCTTAATTGGTGGGGATACTTTTCGATGAACTGATCCGCAGGTGTCAGACTCACTTTGTTCAGCAACGCCAGAATCTGCGCGGTTTCCTCAGACTGGGAATGCGCCCGATCATGTAGTCGCAAGGCGCGCCCGAGATGATGGCGGACGGAGTGGACCGGATTTAGCGAGGCAAATGGATCTTGAAAGACCATCTGGACGTGATGGCGATAGGCATGCAGGCCACCCCGCTTGGTACTCCCCACTGGAGCGCCTCGGAAGCGTATCGCTCCTGAAGTCGGCTCATAGAGTCGGGCGAGCATCCTGGCGACCGTCGTCTTCCCGCTGCCACTCTCGCCGACGAGCGCCATTGCGTGACCGGCGGAGAGCGCCATCGAAATGTCTTCTACCGCATGCACCACTTGCGGCTTCGCGAGTGGGCGGTACTGCCGGACTGGGAAGTGCTTGCGTAGATGGTCAGCTTCTAAGATCGGTGCGGTTGCTTGCGTGTTCATGCTGGCGTCCTCCCGAGCTCCAGTGTTGCCGAAGATAAGGCACTGTAGCCCTCTTCCATCTCGGCGGGCGTCGGTGGCTCCATTCCTTCGGCGTGATCTGGGTCATATCGGTGGCATGCGACCGATTGCCCGATGTGACCAACTGGCGTCGATAAAAGTGCAGGCACTTTCAGAGAACATGGCGCAAAAGCTAACGGGCACCGAGGATGGAACGCGCAGCCGGTCGGGACGTTGCGCAGGTCAGGTGGCGAGCCAGCAATGCCGGTCATCAGCCGCCGCTCGCCATGCAGTGACGGGAACGAGTGGAGCATACCGAAGCTGTATGGGTGCAGAGGCTTGCGATGAAGCTCGCGCGCGCTGGTCATCTCGACAACGCGGCCTGCGTACATAATCGCGATGGTATCCGCGATTTCGAGTAACAGGGAGAGATCGTGAGTGATGAAGATGATCGAGAGATCAAGTTGTTCGCGCAGCCGCAGCAGTTCGGTGAGAATTTCACGCTGTACAACCACATCGAGAGCAGTGGTCGGTTCATCCATGATGATGAGCTTCGGTGTGAGCGCCAGGGCGATGGCAATCGTCGCGCGTTGGCGCATACCACCGCTCAGCTCATGCGGATAGCTCTTTAGCCGCTCGGCGGCGATGCCGACCATCTCGAAGAGCTCGCGTGCCCGGCCGCGCCGGTGCGCCGATGTCATCTTAGGGCGGTGAGTTGCCAGCACGTCGAGTAACTGATTGCCCACGGTCATTGTCGGGTTGAGGGCATTCATTGCGCTTTGAAAGACAATAGCAAGCTCTCGCCAGCGAATGGCGCGTAGCTCTGCAGGATTCAGGCGGAGAATATCTGTCGGCTCCGCTGCCACTGATACCCCCGGTTGGTCGGATTCCTGCCCATAATAGAGCACTTCGCCGTGAGTGACCTCTGCGGGTGGGCGTAGCAGGCGAGTGATTGCATAGGCCATCGTGGACTTGCCGCTCCCGCTTTCCCCTGCCAGACCGAGAATTTCACCTCGGCGCAATCGCAGGCTCACATCGCTCACAGCATGGACCGCACCGCTTTCGCTCAGATAGTCCACGCACAGATGACTCACATCGAGAATCGGCGTATTTGTATTCATGCTCATGCAGCGACTGCCTTTCCACGTCGCACGCGGCGCTTGAGCTGTCGCAGGCGTGGATCAGCAACTTCGTCGATGCCAAAGTTCAATAGAGCAAGCCCTGCCCCTAGCAGAGCTATGCAAAGCCCCGGCGGAGCAAACCACCACCACGCGACCTGAAAGAGTGCACTGCCTGTCTGCGCGTCGTAGAGCATCGTTCCCCAACTGACAGTCTGGTTGTCACCGAAGCCGAGAAATTCGAGGGCGGCGACAGCAAGAAGCACCTGAATGGTCGTGGTAATGAAGCTGGCGGCGACAATTGCAATCTCGTTAGGGAGGATTTCGAGAAAGATGATCCGCCATGTTTTCTCCCCAACGGCGCGAGATGCAGTAACGAATTCGCGATTGCGCATCGAGAGCGTCTGCGCGCGCAGTACCCGCGCGCCCCATGGCCAGTTCGTCAGCGCGACGATGATGGCAATCGTGAGCGAGGAACGATTGAAGTATTCGACGGCGACAACCGCGAGCGGAAAAGCCGGAACAACCAGAAAGACGTTGGTAATGACTGAGAGGGCGTCATCGACAACACCGCCTAGGTAGCCACTGACCAGGCCAACGGCTATCGAGATAACCATGACCATCAATCCCGTGATGAAGGCCCACATCACAGAGCTGCGGGTTCCGACGATCAATTGCACGAAAACGTCCTGGCCACCCTGGTTGGTTCCCAGCCAGTGTGCCGAAGAGGGAGGCTGCACTAGAGCTTTGGTATAGGCAAAAGGGTTCTGGCGAATGATAATTGGCCCTATCACTGCTACCAGAATGAAGATGGCGACAATGATACTGCCTGCCATCACTTTTCGGTTGACTGTCACCATACTCCAGAAGCGATGCAGCACATGGCGGATACCCGCGACTGTCTTTGTCTCCCCACCTGATTGTCGCGACGGCATCGCAGATACACCGTCCGCTTTGTTGGCTGTCGTTGTTGATACTGTTGGTAGCGGCGTCTGCTTCATGGTCATGCGCTCCTCTCCTGGCGCACGCGCGGATCGAGCACGGAGTAGAGTACATCAACCACCAGATTCATAAGCACGGTTGCCACAATGATGAGCAGGAGAATGCCATCCGCCAGGAAGTAGTCCTGACCCTGGATTGCCTGGAAGAGCGCGTAGCCTATACCGGGATATGAGAAGACGATTTCAACCAGGAGCGCCCCACCGACAACGGTTCCAAGGGCGATAGCGAACCCAGTCACACTTGGCAGGATCGCGTTGCGCGCGGCATATGCGAACATGATTCGTCGCTGCCGCAGCCCTTTTGCCTGCGCCATCAATACATAATCTTCCGAGAGGGTTGTCACCATCGAGTTGCGCATCGTCAGCATCCAGCCCGCAATGGTCGAGATGATCAGGGTGAGCGCAGGCAGGATAGCGTGGTATGCCGCACTCAAGAGAAAATCGAGATTCCAGCCGGGTGTCAGCGAAAGATCATAGCCATCGGAGAAAGGGAACCAGCCAAGGGTGAAGGCAAAATAGACGGCCATTAGTGCGAGCCAGGGATACAGAATCGAGTAGAAGAAGGTCATCACCGACGAAAGCAAGGTGTCCACTGCTGTGCCACGCTTCCAGGCGACGACGATGCCAAGCAGTGTGCCCAGCGTGAAGCTCAAAATGACGCTTACAGAGAGCAGCACCAGAGTGAACTTCATGTCCTGCCCAATGATGTCCGTGACGTTATGTGGGTAGAAGGTGGTTGAAACGCCGAGATTGCCATGTATCAGGTTGTTGAGATACGCAATGTACTGCACCCAGAGCGGATCGGTCGTGTTCACGCCGAACTCGATCTCTAGAGCCTTCAGTGTCGCCGGGCTGACCGCGCCGTGTTGCGATAACCGGGCAAAGACGATCTCCGCGGGATTCCCAGGCGCCAGGCGAGGTAAAAAGAAGTTGATGGTCACCGCAGCCCAAATTGCCAGCAGATAGATGCCAATGCGACGGATCACGTGACGCACTATGCGACTCCTTCTGCGTATAGGCCTGACAGTCAGGTGGGTGGTCAATGCGACCATCCACCTGTGGGCTGGTGGCGAGGGGATGATCTCTTGCGATTTCATCCCCGGCGCCGAATTAAGAAAGACCTGTCTGCTATGCTGGCGTCAAGTGCAGGATGACTTGCTCGTTATCGCCAGCTGCGAGTTGATAGGCAGAGCCAATCGCGTATGGATTCTGCGGCGTCGGCCAGCCAGTCCAGTTAACGGTCGTGTATTCGAAGAACTGGATGGCGTCAAGTACCGGGATAACCGGGAACTGCTCGGCCATGATCTTAGTCAGCCCCTGGATTGCCTGAACCTGCGTAGCGGTGTCCGAGGTCGAGGAGTACTGTTTAAGCAACTGATCCGTCTGCGGATCGTTCCAGCCAGCCCAGTTCGTCGCGCCTGTGCCGCTGATGTGCGAGCTGTTGAGCAGCGGCTCCAGGTAGTAGAACGGCGTTGGGCCAAAGAAGCCGCCGGTCATGGTCAGGTCGAAGTTGTGCGAGGCGCGGTCAGCGCGGAAGTCGTCGTCTGAAACCTTGTTCAGCGTGAGGCCGATGCCTGCGGCCTGAAGATTCTGCTGAGCAATCTGCAGGTCCTGCACATAGTCGGAGTAATCGCCCGGTACCGTGACCTTGAAGTTGAGTTTGTTGCCCTTGGCGTCGGCGTAGATGCCGTCGGAGCCTTTCTTGAAACCAGCGCCCTCGAGAATCTGGTCAGCCGCCGAGGCATTGGCAGCGGAGAACTCAGGCAGCTTCCCATTATACTGCGCGTCCAGGTATTTCTCCTGGCCGGGCATCAGCCCTGTGGGACTGGCGGGCTGCTCAAGTCCTGCCTCACCGGCGGTGGACATCTGCTGGCGGTCAAGCGCGACGCTGATGGCCTGACGCACGGGGAGTTGCGCGAGCAACGGATTCTTGAGGTTAGGCACGATCTGCACCGGCACAACCGGTACCATATAGACGTGGTTGTGCTGTGGATCTTTGCCGACAAACGCTGTCTGCAGGGCGGCGTTGAAGATGCCGGTCCAGTCCGCCTGATGGCTTGCCATCTTGAGCAGGGCAGTGTCGTTGCTATTGACGACGGGGTAATCCAGCTCGTCTACCTGCACCTTATCAGCCTGCCAGAAGGTCGGATTCTTCACGTACTTGATGACCTGGGCGTCGAAGCTCTTGAGCTTCATTGGTCCAGTACCGACGGGGTTCGGATTGACATATTTCGTCGGGTCACCTACGCTGGACCACAGATGCTCTGGCACGATGTACGTCTGCTCGATGAACGGCAGCAGTGTCGGCGCGGCATCGGTAAACTTCATTACCACGGTGTTGGCGTCTTGCGCCGTAACGCTGGAGAAGTGCTGCCACAGCCCGGCGGAATCGGCCGCAGGGTATTGCTTGAGCAAATTGAACGTGAAGGCGACATCATTCGCGCTGAAGGCCTTGTCGTCGGACCACTTAACGCCCTGACGAATCGTGAAGGTCAGCGTCATATTATCGGCACTGTATTGATGACCAGTTGAGAGCATTGGTGTTTCCTGGCCAGTGACGCCATTCACGTAAGCCAGATTCTCATACACCAGGCCATCAACGCCGCAGTTCACGTTCGGGCTAAATGGGCTCATGTTCTGCGTAAACGAGCCACCGACGGAGCAAATAGCTGTTAGCGTATGGTTGCCGGTCTTGCCCTGATTTGTGGTACCACAAGCGACCAGTACGAGGGACAACAATGCGAGAAACGTAAAGGCCAGCGACGTCGCTTTGCCTTTCGCCCAGCGAGAGCCTGGGGGGAAAGAGCCAGGAGTCATTCCGATCCTCCTCAGGAGTCATGTGGCGCCGCGTTGCCACGCAGGTTTCGCGACACAGACGGACCTTATGCGCAAGGAAGTGCTTATGAAGAGACCCAATCTCGAAATGCGCGCGATGGATGCAAAGCGTGAGAATTACCCGCTGATCGAGGCGCGTGAAGCGATGCGCCTGCGAGACCAGTGCCAGTGTGCTGGTGCGGACTCAGCCCTCCTCTCTGGCGACAGTGGCTGTTGTTGACAGGCGGTTGTCGAATTGACACGACCGGGCCGCGTTGGAAGTCACTATAAGGTAGTCTTGGATATTTGTCAAGATGTCTAGTGGTCTATACCATATCTGGTATGATATTCATGTAATGCCCATCTGTTGAGTCGCCCAATAGTTCCAGTGATGATATTCGTTGGATACCCTGTTTCGAACTGGAGGAGTACTGATGGCATCGCCGAAGACATCCTGGCTCGCGCGCGAAATAGACAGCCAGCCCACACAGATCGGGGAACTGCTGGTGCGAGAAATTCCACATATCACTGAGATTGTGGCGCGCCTGCCACCTTTCTCATATATTGTGATCGCGGCTCGCGGCTCTTCCGATCACACGGCGACATACGCGGTCTACTGTTGGGCGGCGCTGGCCGGTTGGCCGGTCGCGTTGGCCGCGCCCTCGCTTTACACGCTCTACGCGACACCGCCGCGGTTAGAGGGTGCGCTGGTCGTTGGTATCTCTCAGTCAGGTCAGTCGCCAGATATCGTAGCCGTCCTGGCTGAGGCCAGACGCCAGGGACGCCCGACACTTGCAATTACAAACGACCGAACTTCTCCATTGGGGGGTACTGCCGATGAGGTTGTCGAATTGGGCGTGGGCATTGAACAAAGTGTTGCCGCGACCAAGACCTACGCTGCTCAGTTGGCGGTTATCGCCACCTTCGCGGCTATCTGGAGCGGTAACCCTGAGCGTGTGGCCGAACTGCATGCCATGCCTGCCGCTCTGGATGCCACTCTTCATGGGACGCGCGACATCGTCGCGCGTGCTCAGCGCTATCGTGACGTGGACGGGTTCACTGTTATCGGTCGAGGCTTCAACTACGCAACCGCTTTTGAACTGGCGCTCAAATTGAAGGAACTGACCTACACCCAGGCGATAGCCTACTCTTCCGCCGATTTTCGACACGGCCCGGTAGCGACCATAAGCAAAGGGTCTCCCGTAATCCTCATGATGCCAGGAGGCGCCGCATATGCTGATATGTATGAGCTGGCGCTCGATTTGTGTCAGCGCGAGGCTGATCTGCTGGTGATCTCAGATGTGACCGAGGGATTGGCGCTCGCCACGACACCATTCCAGCTTGCCGCAACTGTACCAGAGTGGCTTAGCCCATTGACGATGATTTTGCCTGGGCAGATGCTCGCGCTGCAACTGACACTCGCGCGTGGCTTGGATCCTGACGCGCCACGTGGTCTGCACAAAGTGACGCGGACACTCTAAAAGTTTCGAAGCGCAGCGATTAGAGGCTAGTGAGTCGGGCGCGCCAGGCGTCGGTAGCATAGGCGAGCTTGCCGCGGCAGAATGTCGCCTGGAGCGTCAGATCGGGCGAGAACAGGAGCAGATCGGCATCATAGCCGGAGTGAAGTCGTCCTTTGCGGTCGTCCACGTGGATAGAGTGGGCAGGATTGAGCGTCAGCATGCCTACCGCTTCTGAGAGCGAGACTGGCATCATGCGCAGGGTGTTGCGTAACGCCTGATCCATCCTGAGTACACTGCCGGTGATCGTGCCGTCGGCCAACCTGGCAGCGCCTCGATCGACATGAGCGGGCTGCCCGGCAAATTCGAATGTGGCGCCTTCTTTCCCAGCGCCTGCCTGCGCGTCTGTGATGACAATTGTACGGTCAGGGCCGAGCGTCCTGTTCACAATAGTGACCATCGCGGGATGGACATGTACACCATCCACGATAAGCTCTCCCGTCACCTGGGGCGAAAGCGCAATGGCTCCCAATGGGCCTGGCTCGCGGTGTAGGAGTGGGCGCATGGCGTTGCAGCAGTGGGTCACATGAGTGATACCTAGCTCGATGGCCTCGAGAGTCTGTTCAAAGGTTGCGTCAGTGTGGCCAATACTGACAGTCACGCCAGCCTCGACCAATCGACGGATGACGGGTGCGGCGCCAGGCAGTTCAGGCGCGATGGTAATGAGCCGCAGGTGGTTCGAGGACAACTCCAGCAGCGTGTTGGCCTCATCTAGATCAGGCAGCCGCAGCCACGACGCGAGGTGTGCGCCGCGTCGCGCCGCGTTGATATAAGGGCCTTCGAGGTAGATGCCAACTGGTTCGGCTCCTATCCTATCCCGCTCGCACGCGACTACTGCCGCCTCGATCTGGGGTATCGGCAGAGCGTCTGGCACTCCTACGACCGCAATCAGAAAGGATGTGAGGCCGGTGCTTGGCGCCCAGTGCGCAAATGCGTCAATCTCGGCAGGATCGCTAGTGTGCAGATTGAAGCCGCCACCGCCGTGTGTGTGGATATCCAGGAAGCCAGGTGTGAGAATCATGCCATCGACGTCGAAGGTTGCGCCATCGGACTCAACGTCGCGCAGGCCCTCGGTAAGCGCTTCGAGTTTACCGTTGTTGACAATCACTGTGCCGAACGTCAGGTCCGTTGTAGCATCCACCAGTCGTGCGCCGCGCAATATAAACCGCATCAGCCTGCCCTCCGTTCGAACCGATTGTGTATGCGAGTCTGCGTGCCAGGTGTTCTCACGGTAAGCCGGTCGTCTCCGATGGACGGTCGTTGAACCGCTGCACTTGACAAGGTTAAGAACCTATGCGACCATGGCGACTGTAATGTGGTCTATACAACATGTCAAGTATACCATGCATCTACGTTGTACCATACCGAGCCGTTCAAGGCAAGAGGGCACATATGCCTTCTTTCTCTGCACGCTCCTGTGATACAGTGTCTGACAGGGATTGACGCCACCAAGGGAGAAATCAATGGTTCTGGATATCATTCACAGAAACAGCCCTATCCCCATCTACTACCAACTCAAAGAAATCTTGCTCAAGAAGATCCGTACCGGCGAATGGGTTCCAGGCGCGCTCATCCCCTCGGAACGCGAGTTGTGTGAGACCTATGGCATCAGCCGCATGACCGCCCGTCAGGCTATTTCTGATCTTGTCAACGAAGGTGTCTGCTTCCGTGAGCAAGGCCGGGGCACGTTCGTCAGTCCGCGTAAGATTCAGCAGCAACTTCAGCACCTCTCTGGCTTTACCGACGATATACGCGCCCGTGGGCAACTACCCGGCACAAAAGTGCTTGTCTCAGCCATGCGGCCCGCGAATGAAACCACCGCTGATCGCCTGCATGTTGCAGTGGGAAGCCCCGTCTTCTGTCTGGAGCGCTTGCGCCTTGCCGATGACCAGCCGCTGGCCGTCGAGCGGACACATATTGTCTTCAAGGGCTGCGAGTTGCTTGTAGACGAAGACTTCGAGCATAATTCACTCTATCGCACGCTCGCCACCAAGTTTGGTGTGCCGCTAGTCGAGGCCGATCAGGAGTTGGAGGCTGGCCTGGCAAGCGCCGAAGATGCCCAACTGCTCCAGATCGCCGTCGGGTCGGCCGTGCTCTATACCCGTCGGACAACCTACACTGATCGGAACCAGCCCATTGAGTACGCGCGCTCGGTGTATTGCGGCAATAAGTATATCTTCTACACACATCTCAGACGTGAGCAACTGCTCGGTTAGCACGTGTCTGATGTGCTGCGACTGGCATGAGACTGGCACGATATATCGTGAACATGTATCGAGGTGAGGTGAGGAGCGCAGCCTGATGCCACCAAGCAACCGCCAAGACCAGCCTGACCTTTCGCTTCGCCGGTTGGTGACCGAGCAATCCAACACAGCGAGTGTTGAAATTGACCAGATGACACCGCTTCAGATAGTGCAACTGATGAATGTGGAAGATGCTGGTGTAGCGGCGGCTGTTGCGAAAGTGTTGCCATCGATAGCGGAAGCGGTTGAGGCTATTGCCATCCGACTGCGAAACGGTGGTCGGCTCATCTATCTCGGCGCTGGAACTTCTGGGCGACTTGGCGCCCTGGATGCAGTCGAATGTCCACCGACGTTCGACATCGCGCCCGACCGTGTCATTGGTTGTATCGCGGGTGGCTCGTTTGCGCTTGCGCAATCCGCCGAAGACCTTGAAGACAGCGCCGAGACCGGTCGTGCCGATATCGAGCGCCTGAACGGGGGCAATGCCGATGTGCTGGTTGGCATCACCGCGAGTGGACGCACACCCTATGTGCTTGGCGCGGTGGCCAGTGCACGCGAACGGGGAATGCTGGTGATCGGCCTGGCATGTAATCCCAATACGCCGCTACATGATGCGGTGGATATCATGATCGCGCCTGATGTTGGGTCTGAGGTCGTAGCGGGTTCAACACGTCTGAAGGCAGGTACCGCGCAGAAGATGGTACTTAATATGCTCAGCACGGCGACGATGGTGCGGCTGGGCAAGACCTTTGGCAACCTGATGGTAGATGTGCGTGCCACTAACCAGAAATTGCGCGAACGCGCGCTTACCATTCTCGCTCAGTCAACGGGGTTGCCACGCGCTCGATGCGAGGAGGAACTCGCGGCGGCTAACGGTGAGCTGAAAACTGCCATCCTCTCGGTTCGCGCCTGTCTTACGCCGGCGGCTGCCAGGGAGCGACTTGCGCTGCATGGTGGCGTGCTGCGTGCGGCGCTGGAGGACGCGCCGTGAGCGAAGGAGAGACCACCCCGCTGTTTCTGGGCGTCGATGGTGGCGGCAGTAAAACATTGGCTGTCATCGTCGACAAAACAGGTTGCGAGCGGGGACGTGGGGTTGCGGGATCCAGCAATCATGAAGTCGTGGGAGTCGAACGGGCGGTAGCCGCAATTCATGAAGCCGTAGGGATGGCTACCACCGCTGCCCATGCCGACTTCCCTCTGACGGCAGCGTGGCTTGGACTGGCAGGAGTCGATCATCCACATGACGTCGACATGCTAACACCAGCGGTTCGCTCGTTTGCCGCAACAGTTCGGATGACCAACGACGCCGAGTTGGTGCTTAGCGCGTTGCCACACCAGGTTGGCGTGGCTGTCATCTCAGGTACAGGATCGATTGCACTGGGGCGCGACGCAAATGGCACATTAGTTCGCGTCGGCGGATGGGGGCATATTCTTGGCGATGAGGGCAGCGGTTTTGGCATTGGGTGTGAGGCATTGCGGTGTGCTGTACGTGCTGCCGATGGGCGTGGACCAGCAACAGAGCTACTCGATAGCATATTGAGACGCTGGCAACTTCCCGCGCCAGAATCCCTTCTTGAATACGTCTATCCAACCTTTGACAAGACGGCCATCGCTGCGCTGGCGCCGTTGGTATTGGCTCTCGCCCGGTCAGGCGACCCCATGGCGTGTAAGATCGAGGCTCGTGCCGCAAACGAACTGGCTCTGGCCACCATGACAGTTGCCCGCAGGCTCGACTTTGTCGCAGGATCGCTTCCAGTGGCGTGTGGTGGCGGCGTGCTGTTACATGAGGAGCGACTTCGCGCGCTAGTGGCCCGTCGTATTGCGCGCGTATGGAACGTCGAACAAGTGCTGGTAGAGGAACCGGCGTCAAGCGCAGCCCGTGCTCTGAGAGATTTGAGGCCAGGATTATGAGTAATTTGTTGAGCCAGATGAGTATCGATGAACAGATTGGCCAGTTATTCATGGTCGGGTTTTCCGGCAAGGAAGCAACGCCGCAGGTGCTCGAACTAATCCGGTCAGAGCATGTTGGCGGCATCATTCTGTTCTCGCGTAATCTTGGAAGCCCGCAGCAGATTCTCCAACTCACCAGCACACTGCAGGAAGCGGCGCGTACTGCCGGTCACCCGTATCCGCTCCTTATCGCCACCGATCAGGAAAATGGCACGGTGCGACGTACCAACTCGGCCACGACCTGTTTCCCCGGCAACATGGCGCTTGGCGCGATCAACTCTCAGGCGGCTACCGAAGCGGTCGCGTGCGCCACTGGCCAAGAACTGCGGGAACTGGGCATCACCATGAATCTCGCGCCAGATGTAGATATTTCCAATAACCCCGCGAACCCGGTCATTGGAGTTCGATCATTTGGTGGTGATCCCGACCTGGTTGCTCGCCTTGGGACAGACGCTGTGAGAGGGTATCGGGTGGCAGGCGTGGTGGCGACCCTCAAACACTTTCCCGGCCATGGTGATACCGATACCGATTCACATCTGGCGCTCCCCATCATCCCGTTCGATATCGAGCGGCTGGAGGCCGTTGAGTTGAAGCCATTCCGACGAGCCATTGAAGCGGGCGCGGAGGCCATTATGACCGCGCATATCGCAGTGCCAGCGATCACCGGTTCTAGCACCATTCCCGCGACACTTGCGCCAGAGGTTATCAATGGTCTGTTGCGGAGCCGCCTCGGTTTCGACCGCGTCGTTATTACCGATTGCCTGGAAATGCGGGCTATTAGCGCCGGGGTGGGCATCGCTGAAGGCGCTGTGCGGGCATTACAGGCCGGAGCTGACATTGTATTGATCTCACATCGCTATGATCGCCAGATGACTGGACTTCACGCCATGCACATGGCAGTTGAGCACGGTGATGTATCTGCCAGCGTAATACAGGCAGCGGCAGAGCGCGTCTTGCGCCTCAAGGAGCGCCTGCCAGCCTGGGATGACATGCCCACACCAAGTTCGCCTCGCAGCATGGTAAACGCGGCGCACCAGCGCCTTGCCGACGACCTTTACGCGCAGAGTATCACTATAATTCGGGACGAAGCGAGCCTGCTCCCGCTCCAATTGCATGGGAATTCTCGGCTGCTCGTTGTGTTGCCATCAACGTCGCAGGTGAGTCAGGCGTCCGACCGAGAATTTGTCCCTACCGACTTTATTGAGGCGCTCCAGAGGCAGCTTCATGCGGCCGCGGAAGGCGCAGGTGTTAGCATCGCGGCGTCTAGCTTCTCCGAACGCCCTTCCGCTGAGGAGTTGGTGGCGCTCCAGTATAGGGCGTATGAGGCAGATGTGGTACTCGCTCCGACCTGCAATGCGCACCTGCCACGAAATCTTGCGACTGCGCATGCAGTGATTCAGGCACTGCTTCAGACTGGCCGTCCGCTCGTTGGGGTTGCCGTATGCGACCCATATGATGCCGCTGCTCTCCCGCAGATTTCCAGCTGGCTAGCCACGTATGATTTTACGCTGCCTGCGTTGAATGCTGCCGCCCGTGTGTTGGTGGGCGCAGCGTTTGCGCATGGCAAGCTCCCGGTCACACTCTAACCCGCTTCAACGAAAACGGCTCTCGTGCGCATTATGTGCACGAGAGCCGTTTCAATTCTAACGTTCTAAGGGGCAGGTGGGACAGGAATCGAACCTGCAACCTGCGGTTTTGGAGACCGCTTTTCCTCATTCAGCCTAGTTCATCTTCTCACGTAAATCGGCTTGTTTCCCCGCATTGTGGCAATAAAGCTGTTCAGGGTCGTTCAAGGTCGTTCAGGCGTCATGCTGTCAGTTATGCTGTCAAGCATAACTGACAGCATATTGCAACAGGCAAGAACAAATGTTCGACATAATTACTAGGTGATGGGGATAGGTGTCTATGAGCAGGCATCGTTCGATCAGCACAGATATCAGCACGGATAGACAGGTGGCGGAGCTGGCGGAGCATGGCCCGCTGCCCCTGCTGCTCTATACATGGGCTATACCACACGCCGACGATTGGGGGCGCTTGTCGGGTGATCCACGGCAGTTCAGGCTGCTCGTCTGCCCTGGTCTGGACGTGACGGCGCGTGACGTTGAGCAGGCGCTGACTCTCATCGCCGAAACAGGCTTGTGGCTCCGCTACGAGGTCGGGGGCAAGTGGTACATTGCCTTCCCTCCGGCGTCATGGTTCAAGCATCAGAACTACATCCCGAAGGATAAACGAGGGAAAGATAAGTCCGCGTTCCCAGCGCCTGGGCTGCGGAATCCCACATATCAGCTCACAGAGGGGTCGGATGATCCGGAGGAGCGCGATTCGCCGCAAATCCCCGCAGATCACCGCAAATTGCCGCAGATTGTTGATGACCGCCGCAAATCCCCGCAAAATCCCGCTTCTCCTTCTCCTTCTCCTACACCAACAGTTGATACTGATGGGGAAGATACATCTGGAGAGAGAGTGGTGGCGCCGGTTGCTTCGGCTTCGGCTTCGCCTCTGCCTACGCACGGCGCGCTCGCTCTCGTCTCTCCCTCGCCCTTATCAAAAGCCTCGGCCATCATCACGCCACTGAAACCAGTTCAGCCCCCTACGCTGATCCCCAAGCCCACGCCGAAGGTTCCTCCGAAAACGGCTCGTCCCCCTGATCTGCTGTGGGACGCCTGTGTGGTGGCCTGCGATGGCGACGGGCCATCCAATGACGCCGAACGCGGCAAGTGGAACAAAGGGCTGAAGTCGCTGCGGCAGAGTGGCGCGACGCCAGACGAGATAGCTATTCGGGCGGAGAGATACCGGCGGCGCTATGGAGATGGCATCCCGCTCAACCCTATGGCCTTGGCAAGCAACTGGACCCCACTCTCAAGAGAGACCCAGGAGGTACACGATTATGGACACACAGGGAATCACACAGGCAACCGCAATGTCTCCGATCAACGAGGCGCTGGCGCGAGCGGCCGCTCGTCTCGCTGGAACGCGAACGCGCCGAAGCCGCTCCCCGATGCGGACTATTGGGAGCGGGAACGACAGCGCCTCGCAGCCGAAGGCAGGCTCGCCAAGCCGCGTAGTCGTTCAGTCGGTGAACTGCCGGATGTGCAGTGACCTGGGCTTTGTGCGCGCGGACGTGCCTGTGGGGCATCCCGACTTTGGGCGGGCGGTGCGCTGCTCGTGCAAGGCGGATGAAGATCGCGCGGCACGCTCCCAACGGGCACAGCAGGCCAGCAACCTCAAAGGGCGGCTGCTTTCCAAGACCTTCGCGAGTTTTGACTGCTCGCGCTCGCCATCGGCGCGGGAAGCCTGCGCCATCCTGCGTGAGTTCGCCGATGCGCCGGATGGTCAAGGGTACCCCTGGCTGCTGCTGCGTGGCAATCGCGGAACGGGCAAGACACACCTGCTGGCGGCGGTCGCGAATCTGCTGGTGGCGCGTGGACAGACGCCGCTCTATGTGGTCGTGCCGGATTTTCTGGATTACCTGCGTGCGGGCTACGACGCGGAGAAACTGAGTGAGAGCGCTTCACGCCGGATGGAAGATGCCCGCGCCTGTTCGGTGCTGCTGCTGGATGACTTGGGCGTGGAGAAACGGACACTGTGGACGGATGAGCAGATGTATCGGCTGCTCAACCATCGCTACAACGAGGGACTGCCTACGGTCATCGCGTCGAATGTGAGCCTGGATGAACTGGAGCCACGCATCGCATCGCGGATGCAGGATACGTCGCTCGCGCGGATGGTCGTGCTGGCGGGCGAGGATCAGCGTGTATCCAAGCGGATAGCGGGGAGGCAGTCATGAAAGTGATTTCACTTTGGCAGCCTTGGGCTACCTTGCTTGCTTCAGGGGCGAAAAGAATCGAGACGCGTTCATGGGCGCCACGTGGATTGAAGCCGGGACAACTGGTAGCCATTCATGCCGCCAAACGCTGGACAGCCGAAGAACAGGAACTTTGTCAGTATGACCCGGCCTTCGCGCGCGCTCTGGCTCACGCCACTGAGCGTGGCCTATGGAATCTTGTTAGCCCACCGCTTGGCTGTGTTGTCGCCATCGCACGGTTTGACAAAGCCATACCGACCTACCAGTTTTTCAAGAGCAAGGGCGAAGCGCCTATCTATCGACTTTCCGAGGATGAGGCGGACTTCGGTAACTACGGCCCCAACCGCTACGGCTGGATATTCTCCGAGGTCAGGCCGCTAGAGCCAATCCCGCTACGTGGCCAGCAAGGACTATTTGAATGGACAGTGCGGGGATGTGATCTGCACTACCTTGAGCCACGTAACGTAATGGTTGTGCTGCGGGGCGAGGATCAGCGGATGGTCGGGAGACGGTCATGAGCGCAGCGCAAGAGCGGTACAGGCGGGGTGTGTCATGACGAGCGCGACTATGTGTAAGCCGTATGCGGTCGGGCATGCCTCGCCTATGGGCAATTCGGAGGGTAAGCCATTCACTTTCTATACGACGGTGAGCAGTGACTTGGTGCGCTCGTACATGCCGGATGTGCCAGTGCTGTTGCCTGCCTCGTCCTGGGCGCGCAAGATGAACCGCTTCGGGGTCATGCGTCCACCGAAGCTGCCAGATCACGTCACCGAGCGGGCGGCAGACTGTGGCGGGTATGTCGCCACGTTCAAGTGGGGTGACTACCGCTTTAGCCCGCAGCAATACGTTGACTGGCTCCAGACGTGGCAACCTCAATGGGCGGCGACGATGGATTACTGCTGTGAGGATGAGATCACGAGCGGCAACACAGGTGTTGTCAGAGCGCGGCAGCAACGGACTACCGAGATGGCCTATCACTTTTGGCAGGAGTACAAGCGCGCCCGATGGTGCTGGGTTCCCACGGTGCAGGGCTGGCAGCCAGAAGACTATCGCCAGCATGCGCGTGAACTCGCGCCACTCATCGCCGAGATGGCCGATTACTAC
This sequence comes from uncultured Chloroflexia bacterium, assembly GCA_963718915.1. Taxonomy (GTDB): domain Bacteria; phylum Chloroflexota; class Ktedonobacteria; order Ktedonobacterales; family JADMIN01; genus DAHUXT01. The sequence continues at coordinate 1,043,989 of CAVRAI010000004.1, forward strand.
GGGCCGGGGTCAGACTTCCGCGTGGGCATTGGGACGCTCTGCCGCCGCGCCGATGTGCCGACCATCGTACGCATTACCGAGATTGTCGCTGCGGAACTGCCCGGAATTTCGCTCCACATCTGGGGCGTCAAGATCACGGCGCTGCGCCACCGGATCGCGCTACCTCGCGCCATTCGGAGTTGCGATAGCGCTGCATGGGAGGGCGCATTCGGCCAGGGACACGAAGCTCGCCGCGCTTCGGGCCTGACGGAGCGGGAATATGCCTATAAAGTTGCGCTGCCTCGCTATCTGCGCAAGGTGGAGGCGGCGCTCGATGCGCCCAAGCAGCAACGGCTGTTCGGGTAGTCTAACGCCAAATCTTTTGTCAAACGTTTGGATGAATCAGTCAATTGAAGTTGACGGAAGACACGTGAAGCGATACGATAGAAGCACGCGGGAAAGAACGCATGTTCTTGACAGTGGTAGACAGGCGGTGGCGCGATGGCAGCTGCAGAGATGGCGGCAGTGGCGGTGGGACTGAGGGCGGGACTGATAGCTGATCGGATGAGTGGCCTGAATGCGTTTCAGCGGGCGTATCTGGAGACGCTGATGACGCTGGCGAGTTGGCGGGTGGCGCAGGATTGCGAGATGCAGGTGGCGCATTGGGCTTATCGAGGGCGATGGCGTCCCATGCTGACCTGCTCGATGCGCGCGCACTGTACGAAGAAGGCGCATCGGGCCTATACTCGGCGCGGGCGCGTTACCTTCGCCTCTCGTCGCTCGTGGCCATGCCAGGCTGGGATGCAGGCTGGTTCTCGCGCCGGGGTGCAGGCTGCTGCCGCTTACCTGGGGAGTCGGTAGCTGTGTTCGGCCCCTATCATCACCGGCCTGACCCGCCATCCTACGGCAACGTCTACGGCCCGGATGGGAAGCCGATTCAGCCGCCGCCAGCAGAACCTGGCTCAGATGGCACGGACTATGGGCGCGTGCATGAGGGCGTTGATCAGTGGGGTGTGCCCATCCAACCCGGCCAGGTGGCAAACAAGAAGTCCAAGAAGTCGCAGCAGCAGAGCAGGCGAAAGAGGAAGAAAGTGGCAAAGCCGAAGAAACCCAAGGCGGTACGCATCCGGCCAGCGGCAGGGGCAGGCTCGGCAGGCAAGGCGACCCAAGCCTATCCAACCGCCAGCCAGGCAACGGGCGGCGCGCTGCCGGTGCGTGAACTCGATCCGCTCTCGCAGGTTGGCCTCTCAGGCATCCTGATCGACCTCATCAATCACGGCTCGGTCAGCGTCTCGCACAGTTTTCAGGCATGGCAGCGGGAGCAGGACAGGCTGACCAATCGGACGTGGCGACGACCAGGTGGGCTACAGAAGCCAGCCGGAAGGATTGTAGCCAGATTGTAGCCAGCGGGATTATAACGTATCGGTTATATTGTGTGGTGGGGTGGTGATGTATGGCGCTACGGAGTAACCTCGCGCTGCTGTGCTACACGGCTCCGGGCGCTCCTTTGCCCACGGTGCTGCAAGACTATGGCGCATCCATCGAGGGGCTGGAGTTTACTACCGTCGCGCCTGGCGGGTTTGGCGATCTCGCCTGCATTGTCAAGCTGCCGGACTCACGCATCCCTCGCCCTGAGCTTGGGCTCTTCTCGCGCGCCGTGCTGAAAGATGGGCTGTTCACCGCGTTCAGTGGCGAGTGGGCTGACCCGGCCCTTGTCCTCGACGCGACGCATGGCGAGTACGTGCTCCTCTCCGCCCTCGGTGGCGGTGTCGCCCTACGCGATGATCCCGACGATAGCAACTATAGCCTGCAAACGGCAAAGCAGATCATGACCAGCGAATACAGCAAACGTAGCGCCTACCTTGCCCTCGACAGTGACCTCGCTGCCTTCCTGCCGACCAACCCAGCCGCAACCTTCTCGCCCGCCTACGACGGCTATAACCTCGAAGAGATATTGGGCGACCTCATGGCGAACCTCGGCGACTACACCTGGAGCGTCTGGGATCATCCCACGCATGACGATCAGATGGGCCTGCCCACCTGGCGACTGGAGGCGCATCCGCGCGATACCACCACGACGCACTACACCGCGTACCTGCCCGACATCCTCGCCTGGCGTGTCACACCCAGCGCGCAACGGGCCTACAACGTCGTGCAGGTCTGCTACACCGATTCGAGCAGTGGGCCTGCTCAGGTGACTGTCTCAGACACACGGCTGGCGGGGAGTGGCGCGCAGAACCTCGCGCCATTCCGCAGGCGCAAACTCCGGCAGGGACTCGGACGGATGCCGCTGACGAGCACGCAGGCCACGGCCATCGCCAACGCCTGGCTGGCGCAGTATCAGTCTGTCACCAACAAGGTGGAGGTCGAACTCTCGAACGTCAGAGACGGCTACGGCAATGTGATCCCGCTGCATCAGGTACGCGCCGATAGTAACCTCTACGTGCCTGAGTTGGCGGTCAGGGGCCAGCAGCTTTCCGGCGGGCCAGTGCCCGGCTCCAACCAGTTCTATATCGTGGAATCGAGTTACCGTGAGACGGCCAGTGGGGATGTGCGTCTGGTGCTGCAACTGGACAACTATGCCGACCGGGGCGCCGCGCTCGTCTCGCAGCTCAAGCTCGCCTATGACGCCTCTAGACGGGCGCGCGGCAGCATACAGCCAGTGGTGAGCATTGGCGCTCCGGTGATCGTCCCCTGCGGTGGGACATTCAGCAATCAGACGGCGGGTGCGACAATCAGGATGGTCGTGCCGTGGGGCGCGGCGCTCGCCAAAGCGCCAACCAGCGTCACGCTCTCCAGCGTGGGCAGCACGAACGCCAGTGGGATCAGCGCGGGCAGCCCAACGATCTACGGGTTCACGCTCTCGTGGACAGTCGTATCGAATGGGGCTACAGCAGTCAGCGCCGTCGCCACGAGCGTTGGGAACTGAGGAGCAGAGAAAGAGAACGCTACCATGCCGATACCAGGGCCAATAGGCAGCACGCCAAATAGCTTGGGGATACTGCAAGCGATGCAGAGCACGATCATCGCCGAGGCGCTTGTCGCGTCCGTCTCGCCCTTCGCCACACTTTCAGCCGCCGACCAGTCACGCTACGGCGTCGCGCGCGCCGTCTTCGTCGGACGCCCGAAAGACCTGAATGACGGCTATCTGCCACAGTGCAACCTCTGGATTCCACCCTCGGACGAAGCCGCCAGATGTCGGAGATCGTCGGGTATGTCGGACGGGTGATGTCGTGGATCGAGGTCATTGGGCAGTGCTTCGTGGATATGCGCGCCGACTGGTACGCGGGCGAGCAGCAGATTCTCGCCATCCGTGACGCGCTCTGGCCCGTCGTGCTCAAACACGAACTCTTGGGCGCAAGCGTCGCCAGCATCGCTGAAGTGCAGGCGGAGGAAGGCCGGGGACTCTGTTACGAGCAGGTGGCAGGAGTTGAGTATCGCTGCTTCGAGTGGCGCTGGCTGGTGCGTCAGCAGTGGCAATCGCGGGCGGAAGCGTCTCCTGATGGCTCCCTGGCTTTGCAAAAGGCGCGAGAAAAATCACAAAAACAATCACGTACGCATAAATACGTAGTTACGTAGTGAGGTGGTGGCGGACAATGGCAGGCGGGACAACACTCAAGCTGGGGTATACGAACCCCCTTGACCGATACGTTTGGGGCGCATCCGATACTGGCACAGTGATTGACCTCAACGACGGCGCAACCTTCACGCTTGCCTCGCCAGAGGGGTTAGAGATGTCTGCCCCGCCGCGCTCTCTCCTCCTTGCCGGGAACATCCGCACGCAAGGCGAGATCGCCACGCGCGCCATCGTCCGGCACAATCGCACGGTGACAGCCAGATTGATCGTTGGCCCGTCCAGTAGTAGCGCCGCGCTCATCGCCAGTATCCGCGCCCTGCTGGTCTGGCTCTCGGCTCCGCCACAGATCCCGATCACGCTCCAATATCAGCCATTCAACGCCAGCACGCCGCTCTATCTGGATGTGGTGGGCGCGTCGCACAATCTGCCAGCGGACGAGGGGCAATGGCTACGCGGCCAGTTTGAGCCGCTCACCCTCAGCTTCATTACCCGGCCAGGACTGCGCGGGGATCGCAGTGACCCTGCAGAATCTCGTCGCCAACCCTGGCCTCGAACAGCCTGGCGACTGCTGGCATGACTGCCTTCCTGGACACCTTCGCGAATACGAACTTCTACGCCAGCCAGGCAGGGAGCGCGCCAACGGCAGGCTAGGTCAGCAACAACTATCCTGATGTGGTCATGGCGGACACGCCGCTGCGCTACTATCGCATGAGTGAAGCGAGCGGGACGACGGCCTATGACGTGAGTGGGAGCGGGGCGAATGGGACGTACAACGCTAGCCCCACCCTTGGCTCGGCGGGAGCCATCAGCGGCGATAGCGCGGATAAGTCTGTGACGTTCAACGGGTCGTCGCAGTATGTCGGTGGCATCTCAGTGACCGGCATGCCGACTGGCAACGGGGTGGCCAGCATCGAGGCGTGGGTGTTTGTCACTGGCTCACCTGCCAGCAACGCGATCATCGCGGGCTATGGCAAAAGCGCGGCGCATCAGCGGCTGGGCATCTACATGGACACGTCGCGTAAACTGTACGCCGACACACAAAGCGGCGCAACCGGTGGCAGCGCAGCGGTCAGCATCAACGCCTGGCACCACGTGGTCGGGACGTGGGATGGCACGACGCTCATCTGCTACGTGGATGGCGCGGTGGGCGGGACCACTGCGACACCTGGTGCGATGACGACCCCTGGCTCCGCAACCGCGATGACGATTGCCGTGGATGTGACCGCCGCTGGCTCCTGGTTCCCTGGTCGCATTGATGAAGTCGCGTACTACGGCGCCTGTCTCTCCTCGACGCGGATCACCGCCCACTACAATGCGGGCAACGCGGGCACCGGCATGGGGACCATGACCAACGCGCTGACCCTCGCCTCGGGTGCGCGTATCAGTTTGGCAGTCCAGCCTGGGCTGCGCTCAACACCTGGCAGGCACGCTTCCGGTTCACGTCGGGCATGACGGGAAGATGGTATCTCCACTACACGGATGCCAGCAACTATCTGCGCGCCAGTATCACTGGGACGGCGCTCACGCTCGAACACACGATAGCGACCGTCACAACGACGCTGGCGACGACGACGATCTCGTTGGCCTCGAATGTCTGGTACTGGCTGCGCCTCACACAGTTCCCCGCCGCGCCCAATGAGGTTGCCGATGTGCAAGCGGTGATTCTCACCGATGGCAATACCCCTGGAACGGTGGGGGCGTCCCTCTTCACCGCCGGGCCAATCCCGACACAGGATGCCGTCACCGCGCTCTCAGGGCGGCCACAGATTGAAGCCAGCGGCGCATCGCTCATCCTTGGTGGGCCATACTCGCAACGTCCATAGCGTCAGCCTGTTTGGGCCGGGTGGCTGGCAACTCGACCCATCCTCCGGCACGCCAGTGGGATCAGCAGCCTGGGAAGGGCAAGGACAGTCCAGCGCCAACACGTACCCTAGCGGGCCAGTGAGCAGCTATGGCGCCGGTCGATTCGACGCGCCACCCACAGCCGCATGGGATGTCCTGTACCACGGCTACAACGGCGGGACGCCTACGGGGACGTGGGCCATCCCCTGCTCGCCCTCACAGCAGATGGCAGGCTCGCTCTACGTCAAGAGCAACGGCCTGGCAGGCTCGGCCTCACTCTCGCTCGTCTTGCGCGAATTCGACGCCAGCGGCTCGCTGCTGCGCTCCAGCACCCTCGCCACAGTCAGCGGCAACCAAGTCAGCTGGACACAACTGGCCGGGACAGCCACCACCGGGGCTTCGTGCGCGTACGTGGATCTCGCGCTCCGCGCCCTCGACGCCACATCCGCCAGCGCCAACGGCACGTCTGGCTGGACAACGCCCAACTGTGGAACAAGACGCAACTTGCCGCGGATGTCCAGCATGCCGTGGTGCGATCTCCGCGCCGCCGTCTCGCCTGCCATGCTGGTCGTCTCAGGACTCGTTGGCGACCTGCCTGCGCCGTGCTATCGTGGCTCTTGGCACATACGTCGCCTCACTGCCACAGAGCGGCGCCCTGAGCCTCTACGTGGGCCGTAAGGCGATCACCAGCCCACGCGCGCAACTGGTCGGCGTCAGCTACGGCGCATTCAGCGCAGCCTTCTCGCCGCAAGGGTTTCGCGCAACTGGACGGAGCGAGCTACGGCGGGTTCGACTCGCTACGCGAGTGTCGGCTCAGGGGGCTGGAATCCACGCGCCTTCTCGCTGCTCGCCTCGGATGCCGCAGGTATCTATCACTTGCTGGCCAGAGTCAAGACGGCGCAGATCGTGGGCAACCTGGGCAGCATCACCCTACGAGCGGTGAGCACCCAGCAGACGGATGCCTGGTTCAATCAGGTGGGTGGGGCGGATGTGGTCAGCACCTGGAACGGCGCGTATGTGACGCCGTTCGCAGCAGCAGAATGTCTGGACAATCGCCGATGCCGGGCAGTGCAATCTGCCGTCCTTCCCACAGGGTGCGCTGAATGATCCCACGCAGTTGTACCTCATCCCACGCGCACAGTGGCAGGACACGAGCGGCAGCCCGCAGAATGGCTACACCAACTGGCAGGCGCTCTTGCCCATAGATGGCTAGCTGCTCGTCGCCACGGTCAATAACCCTAGCAATAGCGCCGGGGCGATCACGAATAGCTGGCTGTGGACGTATGCGGATGGGCTGCTACTGAATCGGTCGGGGGCGTCAGATGGGCCGTCATGGACGTACAGCATCGAGACGAAGGCGCAGCCGAACCCAGCGGTGGGCGCTGGTGGAGCGGGGACACCATCCAGCGGGTCAATCAACGTCAATAGCGGGGCTGATCCTGCGCTGACGGTAGACCCTTCTCAAATCGGCGCAAACAATAACGTCGGGGTCAACCAGCTCGTCGCCATCGTCAGCGATCAGGCGGGCGGGGTGTATCCGTGCTTTGGCGAGGTCAGTTACTCGCCGCTGTATCTCGAACCACGGTAGGAGGGGGTATAATTGACCATGAAAAGAAACACAGGAGAATCGTTCCATGAGCACACGCTACCATAAGCAGTCAGAGCGTCCGCGCTTCCTACGCCTCGTAGACAGCCACGGCAAAGAGAGCAACGCCTATCTGACCGCCAGCGCTGAGACTATCGAGAACGATCCTGGGCCTGTGCCTGAACCAGTGGAGGATGGCGAGCGGAGCCACGAAGCCAGCACGATCATCGGCAATGCCGTGGCGCATGCCGCGATGTCGTGGGTAGCGTGTTGCCAGGAGAAGCAGGGTGTGACGTGTCTCGGTGGCGCCAGCTTGGCGGTGGGGTCTTCGATGCCGAGGTGACGACGGCGGATGGACGCTCCACCTTCCTGCGGGTAACGCTGATCCTCGAACGTGGGCCGCGACTGCGCACCAGCGTCGAGCCGATACACCCCTGAGCCATCCGTGACAGGAGAGATGCGGCGCTTTCAATCCCGGTTTGGGCTTCCCTGCCATACAACCCTGGATTGATTGAGAGAAGCCCAAACCGTGCCGGGCGCACTGGATGCGCCGCCGTTAGGCATAGCGCCCGCGCTCTGCCCGGGCGCCTATCGTCGGCGCAGGACGCGCCGGGAGAGCCACCCAAGTTGCTCGGAGAGGGATCGCGCGTATGGTCGCCAGATGCGGAAACCTTGGGGCATAAAAGTGTAGTTTAGGTCGCGCTCGCCAGTTCGGTTGCCTCACGGAAACGTCA
>CAVRAI010000005.1:0-9053 GCA_963718915.1 uncultured Chloroflexia bacterium
GTTACTAAGTGTCCTAACTGTCGTGGGTACAAAGTGTCATCGGAGGTCGTTGACGAGTATACAACTGGCCATAGCCCAGGGTATAGGTTTGCAGAGTGGGTGCCTATGGGGTGGCTATTCTTGATACCCATAATCGCTATCGCGCTTGGACTTTTGGTCGGGACAATTGACGGCCATGGAACGGGTGGGGCTATATGTGGACCTTTCGAACAGTGCCCAGGTAATCCATATCAACCCTCGGGGCTGTATTACTTTTTGATCGATGGTGCCGTGATTTTGCTCGTAATCTGGGCGTTATTGTGCTTCATCATTCTACCAATCTTAAGGTGGGACGATGCAAACGACAGAAAGCTCCATACACGAGCCGTAGGCATGAGCTACACGTGTGACATTTGTGGCTATCAGTGGACAGTTCGTAACAGATAGCAACAGCGGAAAGGGCTGTCTGGCGGTGTGAACTAGCGCCTAATTGAGTTGGGTGAAGATCTCCAGCGGTGACAGAATCAGTAGTGCTCTTCCAAACAGTTGCCTGTTGCCCTTGCCTTATATTTCGATTGATTCCGTTTAAGACTCAGTCGAAGTATTGGTGAGTTGTGAGTCGGTGACGCTTCTGAGTGGCATGCGCTCAATTAGCTGGGCTTTGTCTATCTCGCCCGTATCCTCATACTGCTTTGTCAACATTTAAGAGATAGCTTGTAGCCGCAGCATTTATGCCGCGAGGTTGCTAATCATGTGCCTTGCTGGGCGCGTCTCTATATCGGCTGCAATGGCTGGTGTGGTGGGGATGGTAGCTCGACGGTGATTGTGTCGTCGGGACGCACCACGCCGCCAGTGATGACGATGGCCATCACACCGGCCTTGCGAATGAGATTACCCTCGGCGTCACGATCCAGCACCGCCGCCATCAGCCCGCGCTGGATGCTTTCCAGTTGCGAGCAGGGGTTGCGCAGGCCGGTGATCTCGATGATCGCCTCATCGCCCAGCCGCAGCCGCGCGCCGGTGGGCAGATCGAGCAGAGCAACACCCCGGGTGGTGATGTTCTCGCCCATCTGTCCGGCGGCGACCACGAAGCCCGCCGCGCGCAGTTCGTCGTGTAGCTCGGCGTGAATCAGGTGTACCTGGCGCAGATTGGGCTGAAACGGGTTCTTCAAGACCCGTGAGCGATGCTTGACCGTCGTGCCCGCGTGGGCGTCACCCTCGACGCCCAGCCCTTCGAGCAGCCGAATCTCCGCATGATTCGGTTTCGCCAGGGTATGCGTCGCGCTGCTGCTCACCGCCGCGACGCGCCCGGTTGCGTGCTGCTCCATGCTACGATTTCTTGGCCCGAAGCGTCTGGCGCGCAATCTCGGCAAAATCGGGCCTGAGGCTCGCGCCGCCCACCAGCGACCCATCGATATCGGGAAGGGAAGCGAAAGAAGCCGCGTTGGCCGTCGTCACGCTCCCGCCATACTGCACGCGAATCACCGACGCCTCGACCGCGCCATACATCTCCACCAGCAGCGCGCGAATCAGCGCCGCCACATCGGCGGCATCCTTGGGCGTCGCGGCGCGACCCGTGCCGATGGCCCAGACCGGCTCATAGGCGACGACCAGCTCATCCAGCCGGTTCGCGGGAAACCCCTTCAGGCTGCCATAGACCTGCGAGGTGATGACGCGCTCCGTCCGACCCGCGTCGCGATCTTCGAGATGTTCGCCGACGCAGACGATGGGGCGGATATCGTGCGCGAAGGCGGCCAGCGCCTTGCGGTTCACCATGTCATCGGTCTCGCCGAAGTGCGTGCGCCGCTCGGAATGGCCCAGGATGACGTAGTCCGCTAGTCCCTGGAGCATCGTCGGCGATATCTCGCCCGTGAACGCGCCTTTCTCTTCGTAATACATGTTTTGCGCGCCCAACCTGATGTTCGTGCCAGACAGCACCGCATGCACCGCGGGCAGTGATATGGCCGGCGGACAGAGCACGATCTCGACGCCGCGCACCGTCACCAGATCGCTGAGTATGCTTGCGGCAAAGTCGCGCGCCTCGGTTGGGCCGAGGTTCATCTTCCAGTTGCCCGCGACAATGGGCATGCGATTGGTCACCTACACTCCTCCTCCATCGGCAGGCGCCTCGCGGTCACGCAGCGCCGCCACACCGGGCAACTCGCGCCCTTCCAAAAATTCCAGCGACGCGCCGCCGCCGGTCGAGACATGGGTCACCTTCGCGGCAGCGCCTGCCGCCTCCACCGCCGCCGCCGAATCACCACCACCAATGATGGTCGTCGCGCCAGCCTCGGTGCGCTCCACCAGCAGCGCAATCAGCGCATTGGTGCCCTGCGCGAACTTCGGGAACTCCGCGACGCCAAGCGTGCCGTTGAAGATGATCGTCTCCGCATCGGCCAGCGCCTCGCCAAACGCCAGGATCGTCTGCGGGCCGACATCGAGAATGCGCCAGCCCTCAGCGACGTTATCTGGCGTTGTGATGGTACGCTCGGCGTCATTCGAGAACTTCTCGCCGACCGCGACATCCACCGGCAAAACAAACCGTTTGCCCGCGGTTCGCGCCTTCACCTGAAGACGGCGCGCCTCTTCAAGCTTGTCATCTTCCACCAATGAATCGCCAACAAACAGCCCATTTGCCTTGAAGAATGTGTTCGCCATGCCACCGCCGATCAGTATCGCATCGGCAATGTCGATCAGGCGATCCAGCACGGCGATCTTGTCAGAGACCTTCGCGCCGCCAGAGATGGCGACGAAGGGCCGCTTCGGATTTTCCAGCGCGGAGCCAAGGAAGTTCAACTCCTTCTCCATCAGGAAGCCCGCGACGGCTGGCAGGTCGTGCGCCACGCCTTCGGTGCTGGCGTGGGCGCGGTGGGCTGTGCCAAAGGCGTCGTTGACGTAGATATCGCCGAGCGCGGCAAGCTGCTTCGCAAAGGCTGGATCGTTCGCCTCTTCCTCAGGATGGAATCGCACATTTTCGAGCAGCAACACTCCACCGGGCTGCAATGCCTTCGCCTGCGCCATCACCGTTGGCCCGACGCAATCGTGCGCCAGCGCCACCGGCTGGCCGAGCAACTTGCTCAGCCGCTCCGCGACCGGTTTCAGGCTGTATTTGGGGTCAATCTTGCCCTTGGGCCGCCCCAGATGGCTCATCAGGATGACCGCGGCGCCGTGATCCAGCAGATAGCGGATGGTTGGGAGCGCGGCGCGGATGCGCGTATCATCGGTGATTGCGCCGCCCTCGTCGAGCGGCACATTGAAGTCAACGCGCACCAGCACATGCCTGCCCCGCACATCAATATCGCGTACGGTGGCTTTGTTCATGGCTACAGCCTCTCACCCACGAAGTTCGTCAGGTCGGCGACACGGCTGGAATAGCCCCACTCGTTGTCGTACCACGCGATGACCTTGACCATGTTGTCTCCCAGCACCATCGTCGAGAGACCATCGATGATCGAGGAATGTGAGTCGCCACGGAAGTCACTGGAGACCAGCGGCTCATCGGTGTAGTCGAGGATGCCGTTCATCGCGCCACTAGCCGCCTGTTTGAAAGCATCGTTGACGGCCTCTACAGTAGCGGGCTTATTGACCAGCGCCACAAAATCGACGACCGAGACGGTCGCGGTGGGCACGCGCAGCGAGAAGCCGTCAAACCTGCCCTTGAGTTCGGGCATGACGAGCGCCAGTGCGCGGGCGGCTCCGGTGCTCGTGGGAATGATGTTCTGGGCGGCGGCGCGGGCGCGACGCAGGTCGCTATGCACGACGTCGAGCAGGCGCTGGTCGTTGGTGTAGGAGTGGACGGTGGTCATCATGCCGCGGTCGATGCCGTAGGTATCCTGGATGACTTTGGCGGCGGGCGCGAGGCAGTTGGTCGTGCAGGATGCGTTGGAGATGATGTTGTGTTTGGCGGGATCGTATTTGTCTTCGTTGACGCCGAGCACAATAGTGATGTCTTCGCCTTTGGCGGGGGCGGAGATAATCACCTTCTTCACGCTATCGTGCAGGTGAGCCTTCGCCTTGCTGGCATCAGTGAAGAAGCCGGTGCTTTCGACGACGATCTGCGCGCCGAGGTCGCCCCAGGGAATCTGCGCCGGGTCGCGCTGCTGGAAGACTTTGATCTTCTTGCCGTTGATCGAGAGGTCGTTGTTATCAAGCACCTCTACCTGGCCATCGAAGCGCCCGTAGGTCGAGTCGTAGCGGAAGAGATGGGCGTTTGTCTCGGTATCGGTCAGATCGTTGATCGCGACGACCTCGATCTGCGTGGAATAGCGCTCTAACATTGCCTTCAGGCTCTGGCGGCCAATACGTCCGAAACCATTGATGCCTACGCGAATTGCCATGGAAATCAACCTCCTGAGAGCGAAGCTGGAAACAGCCCAGGGCGCGGCCCCATTGCCGCACACCGCTCACCAGGGCTGAAAGGCTGGCAACAGGCGTCTTCTTCAGGCCCCGGCGCACCGGGGAATATTGTATCACGCGAGAGACCCCTTCCGGCCCGCATACCGCGCGAAGCAACGCGGTCACACCGGGCAAGATGGCTACGGCCATGCTCCGACGAAATCGCCATGCGCCGCCAGCAGATCGTCTACCAGCGACCAGATGTGGTCGAGGTCGAGTTCGGCGGCGGTATGGGGGTCAAGCATCGCGGCGTGGTAGAGATGCTCGCGGCGGCGGGTCAGCGCCGCCTCCACCGTCAGCCCCTGCACGTTGACGTTGGTGGTGATGAGCGCGGCAAGCTGTGGCGGCAATGCGCCAATATACGTCGGCTGAATGCCGTTCTTATCCACCAGACACGGAACCTCCACGCAGCAGCCATCGGGCAGATTATCGATCAGCCCGTCGTTCGCGACGTTGCCATAAATCAGCCGCGGCGTGCCGGTCTCCATGCTATGGATGATATATGCGCCATATTCCTGGCTGCGTTGGATCGCCAGCGGCTCGTCGCCTTCGAGGTGGTCGCGCAGCATCTCCCACCCGGCGATCTGCGCCTCGCAGCGGCGGATGTACTCGTCCAGCGGAATCTTGTAGCGCTCGATGAGGTCGGGGCGGTCGCGCTTGATGAACCAGGGCACGTACTCCGAAAAGTGCTCGCTCGACTCGGTGACGAAGTAGCCCAGGCGTTTGAAGATATCGTAGCGCACCTGGTTCTCGGCGGGCACGCGCTTCTCGTCGATGACCTGGCGGATGCGGGGATACAAATCTTCGCCGTCGCGCTCGAATCGCAGATAAAACGCCATGTGATTGATGCCAGCGCACAGGTAGTTGATTTCTTCGGCGGGCACGCCAATGTCGCGCGCCAGCTCGTGCGCCGTGTGAAAGACGCTATGGCAGAGGCCAACGGTTTTGATGCTGCTCGCCCGGCTGATGGCCCAGCAGTTCATCGCCATCGGATTCGAGTATTGCAGCAGGGTGGCTCCGGGCAGACTTCCTCCATATCGCGGCAGATATCCAGCAGCACGGGAATGGTGCGTACGGCGCGCATGATGCCGCCGATGCCGAGCGTGTCGGCGATGGTCTGGCGCAGGCCGTAGCGTTTGGGGATGTCGAAGTCGATGACGGTGGCCGGACGGTAGCCGCCGACCTGAATCATGCAGATGGCGTAGTTCGCGTCGGTCAGCGCGGCGCGGCGGTCGGTGGTTGCCTCGATGTGCGGATGCGCGCCCAGTTGCTCCGCCAGTTTGCGCGCCATCCGCTCCGAGGTGCGCAGGCGCTCCGGGTCGATATCGTGGAGGCTGATATGCGACTCCGCCAGCTCGGGAAAGCTCAGGATATCGGTGAGCAGCGCCTGGGCAAAGACGGTGCTGCCAGCGCCAATGAGCGTGATTTTGGGGTGTGCCATGTCGCGCCTCTCTGGGATGATCTGAAAATGATAAGAAAAATGCGCCTCAATCCGCTTCACTGTCTGCCATTATACAGGGGCTGGCGCGTTCTCGATGCATGAGCCTTACAGCGGGGAGTTTGCGGTAGCGTTAGTAGCTTTACTTTGGCTGCCGAAGCCGCGTCGTGGAGCGAGGCCGTCGCTACGCTACGGCCCGCCAAGCCCTGCCGGGCGTACGCGGTGCTCCCACGAGGCATCCCGACGCATGCAAAATACATTACCGCGAATGAATGAATGGTAAATACGATGAAGGCCGAGATGGTTGAATCGACGTGGGCGAGTGGGGTTGCGGAATATGAATGGAGTAGAAATGACCGGCTGCCCATGCTGACACCGCCCGATATCGCTAGCGAGACGATTATCGCCTTTTTAGGTGAACACTATGCGTTGCGCGTTCGCCAGGTGACCTTTCTGCCTATTGGGGCGGATGCCAACGCCGCCGTCTTTCGGGTGGACGCGGACGACAACACACCCTACTTCCTCAAGCTGAAGCGCGGCGACTTCGACGAGATCGCGGTCAGCATACCCGCGTATCTCCGCGCGCATGGCATCCCGCAGGTGATGGCGCCGCTGGCGACGACGACAGGCAAGTTGTGGGCGAGCGGGCACGGCTTCAACTGGATACTCTACCCATACTTCGAGGGCGCAAATGGCTTCGGGCAGCCGCTCTCGGATGCGCAATGGGTCGCCTTCGGCCAGAGCCTGCGCGCCATCCATGCCAGCGTCCTGCCGCCAGCGCTTGCCAGCCGCGTGCCACGCGAAGACTATTCGCCACGGTGGCGCGATATCGTGATGAACTACGACCGGCAGGTGGAGACGCGCGTCTATGATGACGTTGATGACCCGTTTGCCCGGAGACTGGCGGCATTCTTGGCGAACGCGGCAGGACGAGATTCACGCGATGGTGGAGCGGGCCGAGCAGCTTGGCCAGATGCTTGCGGCAGCGAACGGCGAGCGCGGCGGATGCGTTCGTCCTGTGCCACACGGATCTGCATGCCGGGAACATCCTGCTGAGCGCGCGCGACGACCTCGATCTGGCCATCGTGGACTGGGACGCCCCGATCTTCGCGCCCAGAGAGCGGGACTTGATGTTCCTCGGCGGCGGCATTGGCGGCATCTGGGATACTGCCCGTGAGGAGGCGCTGTTCTATCAGGGCTACGGCGCCATTGAGATTGACCCGTGGCGCTCAGCTACTATCGCTACGAGCGCATCGTGGAGGATGTGGCGGCCTACGGCGAGCAGATTTTCGAGGCTCAGGGCAGCGCGGAAGACCGAGAACACGGGCTTGAAGGGACGATGGGACAGTTCGATTCCGGCCGCGTCGTCTCCATCGCCCACCAGACGTACGAGCGGGTACGTTGACCTCACCCGGCCCCGCCCTCGCGGGCCACTGGCGCTCCGCGTGCTTGCTCAGCGCTCCAATGGAGCGAAAATCCTGAAAGACATCGGGTCTATCAGTGACTGAGGGGTGTGAGCTGTATCTGCTGCGCCAGCCCGTAGGCGGTCGGGAGATCACTGTCGCTCTCGACAAATACACGACCGACCACGAGCACCGCATTGTTCGGCGAAGCAATCTGTGCCATTCCCTGCGGCACGGTTCCTTTCCAGCCTGGCCCGCTGATGAGGTACTCGCCAGCCTCGGTTCCCGTGGTGCGTTTGCCGACGTAGGCAAAATCAGCGCCGTCCGACGGATCAGTGAACTGCACGCTGTAGTAACGGCCCGCCATGTCCGGCACGTGCAAAACTTGCGGTCCTTTGGAGAGGTCGAGCCAGCCGCCGACGTAGAGCACGTCGTCGGTCCCGGTTGCTAATAAGCTGGCGTTTGACGCCGCGGGCGAAGCGCGATTGGGCGTCGCGTACAGCGTATTGACGGGGATGGGGCCGCCGCCAAGCCCATGCCGCACGACCGCTCGTTTGTAGGCGCTGTACGCGAAAGTCGGCCAAAGATACATGAACACGACCGTGCCGAGTCCCCAGACGATGACAGCCAGGGCGACGAACCCAATGAGTCCACTTCCCCCCGCGGAGAAAATTCTGTAGACGACCCAGGCGAGGATGGCCAGGATGACGAACGTAATGGGATAGGCGTATTTCAGAATAAACCGGTTCATCTCACATCACCGCACTCTCTTGACGGGCGGCACGTGGTACTTGCCGTCGAGGACAGCAGCGCCAGGCAGATACGCGCGGAGCATCAGCTTGAAGTTGCCTGCCGGCGCGGGCAGCCAGTTGGACTCATGCCCTGCGGGAGCCGCGCGCTGAATGTGAATGTCGATGGAACCATCGGCGTTGGGCACGAGACCGGAGCGACTGCCGACGCTGTAGCGATCGATGGGGTTGTTCACCATGAACCCCGCCACATCGGTCATGGTCAGCGACCAGAAGGCATCGTTCGGCGGGAGTTGTCCTACAGGAAAATGCAGGACGTATTCGTGCTGGCCGCGCAAAGTCTGCCCTGCGCTGTCCTTGGTCGTCGTCCAGTACGCAGCCTCTTGCACCACATTGACGGCGGGCAGGGTTCTGGCAAATGCGGCCCGCACCAGGAGGCCATTGCCGGGCTGGCCGGCTTTCATGGTGGTGCTCCACCCGTTGACGGTCGTCGTCATGGCTTTCACCACCGCGTTCATGATGACTTGTGCGGTGAGAAACGCCAGCACGGCGCCGACAATGATTGCTTGCGGGACGTGAGAGGCAGAGAGCGTTGTGAGGATATTGGTCATATCTTGGCCTCAGAATGAGTGGGGTTGGAACCACGCCCTGGTTGTATCGCCCACTCTGAGTCTAGCGTGTGTCGCTCCTCCTGTCAAAGACGGAACGGACTTTTGAGAGCCTGTACGTAGCCTGCCCTGAGTCCATCTCTATCGCGTACAGTGGTACACTAAGGATGGAAAGCACTGCAGGCATGCCTCTGGAATGGAAAGGATCGCCACCGATGGCAGATAGCACGGATATCGTTGCTCAGCCCGCGATTCCCGAGATTTCGCCGCGCATGATCGATGAATTGCGCGCGATTCTGGGGGATGACGGCGTCATCATCGAGGAGGCCCAGCGCCGCACCTACGAGTCGGATGGGCTGGCGAGCTATCGCGCCACGCCGGGCGTCGTCGTCCTGCCCACCAGCACCGAACAGGTGCGCGATGTCGTGCGGCTCTGCGCGCGCGAGGGCATCCCGTTCGTGCCGCGCGGCTCCGGCACGGG
>CAVRAI010000006.1:0-186826 GCA_963718915.1 uncultured Chloroflexia bacterium
TGTTGCTCTGCTCGATCTGCCTACCGGCGCGCGGCTGCAGCTGGGCGATGAGGCGATCATCGAGATCACCGGCCTGCGCAACCCCTGCTCGCAACTGGAAAGCATCCAGCGCGGGCTGATGGCGGCGGTGCTGGATCGTGACGCCGAGGGTAATCTCATTCGCAAGGCCGGTGTGATGGCCATCGTCATCACTGGCGGCGTGGTGCGTCCCGACGACACAATCACCGTCGAGCTACCATCCCCACCACACCAGCCATTGCAGCCGATATAGAGACGCGCCCAGCAAGGCACATGATTAGCAACCTCGCGGCATAAATGCTGCGGCTACAAGCTATCTCTTAAATGTTGACAAAGCAGTATGAGGATACGGGCGAGATAGACAAAGCCCAGCTAATTGAGCGCATGCCACTCAGAAGCGTCACCGACTCACAACTCACCAATACTTCGACTGAGTCTTAAACGGAATCAATCGAAATATAAGGCAAGGGCAACAGGCAACTGTTTGGAAGAGCACTACTGATTCTGTCACCGCTGGAGATTTCACCCAACTCAATTAGGCGCTAGTTCACACCGCCAGACAGCCCTTTCCGCTGTTGCTATCTGTTACGAACTGTCCACTGATAGCCACAAATGTCACACGTGTAGCTCATGCCTACGGCTCGTGTATGGAGCTTTCTGTCGTTTGCATCGTCCCACCTTAAGATTGGTAGAATGATGAAGCACAATAACGCCCAGATTACGAGCAAAATCACGGCACCATCGATCAAAAAGTAATACAGCCCCGAGGGTTGATATGGATTACCTGGGCACTGTTCGAAAGGTCCACATATAGCCCCACCCGTTCCATGGCCGTCAATTGTCCCGACCAAAAGTCCAAGCGCGATAGCGATTATGGGTATCAAGAATAGCCACCCCATAGGCACCCACTCTGCAAACCTATACCCTGGGCTATGGCCAGTTGTATACTCGTCAACGACCTCCGATGACACTTTGTACCCACGACAGTTAGGACACTTAGTAACTATCTCAGAACGCTGTCAGGTGCGGTAGACTGTGCTGTGGAAGGGAGTGATGATCAGGCAGGAGGTGAGGGATGGGGCGACCACGCAAGGTCCGGCCCGATTGGAACGCCATGGCGACGATCTGGACCGTCTCCGATGAGTTATGGGATGTGATTGCCCCAATCCTGGCGAGGCTTGATCCGCCGCAGGCGACGGGCCGACCACGCGTGGATGCGCGGCGGACGCTGGATGCAATCATCTTTCGGCTGCGCAGCGGCTGCCAGTGGAACCAGTTGCCGGAGCGGTTCCCTGATGATAGCTCAGTCCATCGCACCTTCCAGCGCTGGGTGCGTCTGGGCTTTTTCGAGTGCATCTGGGCCACGCTGGTGGACCACTGTGCCGAGTTGGGTGGGGTGGACTGGGAGTGGCAAGCGGCAGATGCCATGCTGGGCAAGGCCCGGCTGGGGGGGACCTCATTGGCCGCAATCCCACCGATCGCGGCAAACGCGGAGTGAAGCGCAGCCTGCTGGTCGAGGCGGCTGGCGGCCCACTGGCGGTCGTGATCGCTGGTGCCAATGTCCATGATACCAAGCTGCTCGCGGCGACGCTGGAGGCAGTTGTGGTGGCGCGACCTCATCCGACCCGGGAGCGGCCACAGCATCTGTGTTTGGATTTGGGCTATGACAATCCGACCGGCGCCGCGGCGGTGGCAAGCCACCACTACATCCCGCACCTGCGCCGCATCGGCAAGGAGAAGCTCGATCTGGCCACGGGTGAGAAGCGGTTCCCGGCACGTCGCTGGGTCGTGGAGCGCACGCTGGCCTGGCTCTCGAAGTGCCGCGCGCTGCTCATCCGCTACGACAAGTACGCCGCCAATTTTCGGGGGCTGCTCCAACTGGCCTGCGCGCTGCTGTGGTTTCGCCGCCTCCATCGCTTGTCCCTTTTGAGATAGTTACTTAGACCTCACCCCCGACCCCTCTCCTCGTAGGAGAGGGGAGCGCATATGTTGCCGACCGGCAGAATGGTCACCTAGTCCCTCCCCTCGCAGGGGAGGGTGGCCGAAGGCCGGGTGAGGTTCATCCCTGGCGACAGACCTCACCCCCGGCCCCTCTCCTACGAGGAGAGGGGAGTAAAGCGATAGCGGCGTTTCACTGGCGCAGCAATGGTATGACTTCCTGGACGAACAGGTTCAGGCCGTCCATCGAAGGGAAATCGATGATGCGGATGATCAGACGTTCCACACCGAGATCCACGAAGGGCTTGATCTGCTCCGCAACCTGGCGCGGCGTGCCAATGATCACATCTTTCTGATAGGGCGAGGTCGCCGCGATCTGTTGGGCGGCGTCTTCCGTCTCGGCGATAGCGATGGCCTCTGGGGACCACGTTTTGACGATGTCATCAAAATCGCGCCCTACCGCCTGACAATGCTGGCGCAACACCTCCAGCTTGTGGGCGTAGTTTTCCAGCGTGCCGCCGGGCAGGTTCCACCAATCCGCATAGCGGGCGACGACACGCAGCGTCTTCTGCTCGCCACCGCCGCCGATCAAAATGGGAGGTATCGGGTCAGGCAGCGGCGCGCAATAGGCGTTGTCGATCTGATAGTATTTGCCCGCGAAACTGGCGGGCGACTGCGTCCACAGCAGTTTGACGATCTGGATGGCTTCTTCCATCTGATCGACGCGCGCGGATGGCGCGGGAAAGTCAAAGTGATAGGCCTGATATTCCTCTTGCATCCAGCCCGCCCCGATGCCAAAGAGGAAACGACCGCCAGTGAGCCATTGAAGGTTGGCCGTCATCTTGGCCATCAAGGCCGGGTTGCGGTACGACTGGCACAAGACGCTGCTACCAAATTGAAGATCTGGGTACAGCGGGGCCAGATAGGCAATCGTCGTCAAACATTCCAGGTAGGGTGTGTCATTGGGCAACCAGGATGAGCCAGGAACGACATGGTCATCAACCCAGACGGAGTCAAAGTGCGGCTGGAGATGCGCCAATGCATGCCGAAGTTGATCGAGAAAGACGCCAGCATCGCTGCCATCGACCGGGCAAGAGGGCATGTGCCACCCAAAGCGCAGATCACCCATGAAACTTGTCTCCTCTAGAATCTTCCCAGATACCCTCGTGCGGCGCCTCGCTTCCCTGCCAGGAATGCCGAACGAACAGGAATAGCCAGAGCCTTGTGTGGTTTTACTATGTACGATGGACCGCCACGGCGGCTGGCGGTTCAAACCGCGCCTTGAGGGCCTCGCTGTGCACGCTCCGCCACGAAACCCGCCTGCGCGGGTTGCAGAGCCGCTCGCCAGCGGGTCTCGTGTTGGAACAGGGTCTGGGAGTGGGAGTCCGCGACGGCGGACTTGGTGGCCGCAGGCCCTTCAGGCGTGGTTTGAACCGCCCGCGCTGCCCAGCGCATGCCCCTCATATTTTCTAAAACGGCAATCATGCCGCGAAGTTGGACCGTCGCATACCTCGCCCACACATCGCTTTTTGCCTTCAGTATGGCACACCTTGATGACAGCAAGATGACAGTTGGTGTCATGTGGCGGTCATCTCGGACGGCTACAGTGGCCTTCGCAGGCTTACATTCCCTGCCGCGAAGGAGAATGCTCATATGACAAACGCGAATCTTGCGCTGGAGGCAGAGACGCTGGGGAGGCGCTACGGGCGCACCTGGGCGCTGCGCGACTGCTCGTTCCAGCTTCCCGCCGGGCGGGTGGCGGCGCTCGTCGGCCCGAATGGCGCGGGCAAGACGACCCTGCTGCATCTGGCGGTGGGACTGCTCACCCCGACGACTGGCAGCGTGCGGGTGTTTGGCGCGCCGCCACAGAACGCTCGCCCGCGCCTCGGCTTCGTCGCCCAGGATCATCCGCTCTACCGCACCTTCAGCGTGGCCGAGACGCTGACGCTGGGCCGCAAGCTGAATCCTCACTGGGACGACGCGCTGGCCAAGACGCGACTGCAACGGCTCGGCATCCCGCTGAATCGCCCGGTGGGCAAGCTCTCCGGCGGACAACAGGCGCAACTGGCGCTGACGCTCGCCCTGGCCAAGCAGCCCGATCTGCTGCTGCTGGATGAGCCAGTCGCCAGCCTCGATCCGCTGGCACGACGCGATTTTCTGCGGGCGCTGGCCGAGATTGGCGAGGAGGGCCGCGTGACTGTGCTGCTCTCCTCGCACATCATCGCCGACCTGGAGCGGGTCTGCGACTACCTTATCATCCTCTCGGCGGCGCGGGTGCAGCTTGTCGGCGAGATCAGCGAGATCGTGCGTACGCACAAACGGCTGACCGCGTCCCGCCGCGCGCCAGGGGCCATCGCGGGTGTCGCCGCCATTGTGGAAGAGTATGCGACGCCACGGCAGACACAACTGCTCGCGCGTACCGATGGCCCGCTAACCGATGGCGCCTGGGAGGTGGCAGACGTGAGCCTCGAAGAGATCGTGCTGGCGTATCTCGGACAATCGAGCGAGACGGCGACCGCGCGCGTCGATGTCGCGGCGGAGATGGAGGTGTCCCAGTGATCTGGCTGACCTGGCGGCAACACCGCGCCGCGATTGTGACGATTGCCCTGGTAGTGGCAATCCTGGGAACCATTTTCATCGTAACCGGCCAACAGATGGCCGATGCATTTCAGCAGCTTGGTGTCGCCGATTGCCTGGCGCATCCGACCCATCCCAACTGCGGCGATATCGTCGGCTCGTTTCGCGACCAGTATGGCGCGTTCATCGCGGCGTCGGGCTGGCTGAGTCTGCTGCCCGCGATTCTGGGGATGCTGGTCGGCGCGCCGCTGGTGGCGCGCGAGCTGGAACACGGCACACACCGCCTCGTCTGGACGCAGAGTATCTCAGCGGGCCGCTGGTTGGCCATCAAGCTGGCGATCCTCTTCGCCGTGACCATTGCCGCCACTATCATCATAACCGCGCTGATGTCCTGGTGGCATGCGACCTCCTGGAGCCAGCTCGACGGGCATATGAATCCGCTGATGTATGACTTCGAGGGCATCGTCCCACTGGCGTATACCGTCTTCGCCTTGGCACTGGGCATCGCGGCGGGTGTGCTGCTTCGGCGGGTTGTCCCGGCGGTTGCGGTGGCGTTGGTCGGATTCCTGGCGGTGCGGCTCCCGATGGAGTTTCTGCTACGGGCGCGTTTTCAGCCGCCACTGACATACACCCAGGACATCCTGACGGTGCTCTCGCCGACGACGCAGACGCCGCTGCATGGCGCGTGGAATCTGGGAGAGGGATGGATAGACGGTGCGGGCCACCCGCTTGCCGATTCGGCGGTCTTCCAGGCCTGTGATCCGCGTGTAGGCGGCACCAAACTGGATCTCTTTCAGTGCATCCACAACCACGGTTGGCTCGCCTTCACGACCTACCAGCCCGCCGACCGCTTCTGGCCGTTCCAGGGAATTGAGGCGGGCATCCTGTTGGCGCTGGCGGTTGGGCTGCTGGCGCTGGCGATCTGGTGGGTGCGCAAACGTATCGCGTGAGGGGACCTCACCCCCTACTCCCTCTCCCACGGGGAGAGGGGCCGCAAACGAACACTCTAGCGCTGAGGGACGTCCGGCTCTGGCTCTGGCTCTGGCTCCCCTCTCCTCGCAGGAGAGGGGCTGGGGGTGAGGTCTGCCCAAATGCCAACACTGGCAGCGAGCGTCGCGGAATTACTCGTCGCGCTGGAGCGCGGCGCGCACGAGACGAATCTCCGCATAGCTGATATCCTCGCCGACGATCTCCTTCACCGGAGTGAGTGCCGCGAAACCAACCTCGGCAAAGGCGTCGGCAATGCGGCGATAGTGATCGTCGGGCACCAGGTCGTGCAGGTCAATCTCCTCGCCTTCCTCGATCAGCTTGCGGAGGTGGGTAACTATGGTATCTTGCGTCAGTTGGCGCATTGTGGCCATCTGCTCCAGGCCGAACCCGGCACGGTAGAGGCGCAGCGTCTCCTGCATCGTAGATGTTTTGGCCGGTGTTGTTCCCCAGCGTCGCTCGCCTTCTCTCGCCAGCGATGCCCGCTGTTCCGGCGCGGCGGAGAGGCCGTGTGTCTCGCAGAAACGGCCGATGGCGCGGACGAAGCGCTCGCCGTAGGCGTCCAGTTTGCGACTGCCAACGCCAGGCACGCGCGCGAAGGCATCCAGCGTGCGCGGGCAGAGCAGCGCCATCGCGCGCAGACTCGCATCGGAGAAGACGACGAAGGAGGCAACCTCCTGCTCCCCGGCAATCTCGCGGCGCAGCGCGCGCAACTCCGCAAAAAGCTGCTGGCGTACCGGGTCCAGCGCCTCCTCTGGCACGCCACGACCCACGCGGCTATCCCGGCTATCCCGGCCAGTGACCGGCATTGGCGCAATCTCAAAGCGCCGTTGACCGCGCAGCACCTCCCACGAGGTGGGATTGAGCCGCAGAACGGGATAGTTGCCCCCTTCGCCGCTCCAGCTCTCCACCAGCCCCTGCTGGGCCAGCGCGCGGCCAAGGCGCTGCCACTCCGCCGTCGGGTAGTCGCGCCCGATGCCATAGACCGAGAGTTGGTGGTGGTCGTTTGAGAGAATTCTCTGCGTGTTCGCGCCGCGCAGCACATCCGCCACGTGGCGCATGCCGAAGCGCTGGCCAGTCTTCGCCACGGCGGAAAGGAACTTCTGCGCGTCCACGGTGCGATCTTCGGGCGCGGCGCGTGTCCCCAGGCACACGTCACACGCGCCGCAGTTCTCGCCTGGTAACTCCTCCCCGAAGTAGGCGAGCAGCGTGGCACGACGGCAGACGGTACCCTCGCAATAGGCCACGACCTGCGCCAGTTGCTCGCGGGCCACTTGTTGCTCCTGCGGCTCGCTCTTCTGGGCAATCATGTATTCGATCTTGGCGCGGTCGCCATAGGCATAAAAGATGACGCAGCGCGCGGGGTCGCCGTCACGCCCGCCGCGGCCTGATTCCTGATAGTAGCTTTCCAGGCTGCGTGGCAGGTCATAGTGGATAACGGCGCGCACGTCGGGTTTGCCGATGCCCATGCCAAAGGCGATGGTGGCGACCAGCACAGGCACGTCGTCGCGAATGAAGCGGCTCTGATACTCGGTGCGCTCCTCCGGCGACAGCCCGGCATGGTAGGGCAGCGCGCGGATACCATCGCGCGAGAGGCGTTCGCTCAGTTGCTCCACCGAGCGCCGACTCTGGCAGTAGATGATGACGGGGGCGTCGCCCGCTGATCCGCCAATCTCACGGAGCAGACTTACCAGCTCAGCATAGGAATGTCGGTGCTTGGCGCGCACATCGTAGAAGAGGTTGGGTCGGTTGAAACTGGCGACGTGCAGGTATGGCTCTCTCAGTTGCAGTTGCGCGAGGATGTCTTGCCGGACGCGCTCGGTGGCGGTAGCCGTCAGCGCGAGCATGGGAACGGCAGGGAAGCGCTGGCGCAGGCGGTTGAGCTGGCGATACTCGGGGCGGAAGTCGTGGCCCCACTCGCTGACGCAGTGCGCCTCGTCCACGGCGAAGAGGGCGATGCCCGGCCCAGCGGCCACGCGGTTCAGCAGCGCGAGGAAACTCTCGCCCAGCAGCCGCTCTGGGGCGACGTAGAGCAGCTTATAATCGCCGCGCATGGCCGCCTGTTCGCGCCGTGCTCGCTCCGTCGGGTTCAGTGCGCTATTGACGAAGGTCGCGGGGATGCCGTTGGCCTCCAGCCGCTCTACCTGATCCTGCATGAGGGCGATGAGCGGCGAGATGACCACGGTCAGCCCTGGCCGCAGCAGCGCGGGTAGCTGATAGGTGAGTGATTTGCCGCCGCCGGTAGGCATCAGCACAAGCGCATCGCGCCCAGCCAGCGCCATATCCACGATTTGCCGCTGACCCGGCCAAAACGCTGTGTGGCCGAAGTGGGTCTTGAGCGCCTGCTCTATTGAATCCATGTCGTTTTCCGCCATGTGGGTAGTCAATGGTGTGTTGCGCGATCCCCGGACCTCACCCCCCAGCCCCCTCTCCCACAGGAGAGGGGGAGCCAGAGTGGTCGCGTACATCTATTCTCTACCCTGTATTCTCTACCCTGCGCGGGCAAATGGGTACCAGGCGGCCCGTATTGGCTATCGAGCTATTGGGCAGCCGCTCAGGTGGCGGCGGGATTTTCCGTCAGATCCTTGTCTTCCATTTCCCAGGCGTGATCCAGTGTGTGAAACGCGGTGTGCCGAATCAGATACCGGAGCGGCCAGGCGCGGGCTGATTTGCCCTGGGCGTGGAACTCTCGTATGGCAGCGCAATAGGCGTCGCGGTACGCTCTCAGCTCCTCGTCCGTCAGCAGCGCACCTTGGGGAGCGCGCACGCCGAGCTTGGCGGCAAAGTCCTGCTCCGCGCCCAACGTATGCCCGACAATACGGTCCCGATCCCGCCCGCCCCCGCGCGGCCCCTTCCGCATCTCCGCCGACACGCGCGAGCGGACCGCGTCGAAAAACGCCCAGCACGCCTGCATCAGGGTGAGTTCACGTTCCAATTCTTCGCTCGACATGACTTGTTGATCGAAGTCCGAGAACGCGAACGAGATGCCCCAGAAGTCCGTTGAGCCTGTGCCAGGATAGCGCTCGACCACGTCAACGGTGGCGCTGGCCGCGTCTGTCGCGAACTGCGCGCCCATTCCCGCCCGTGTCGCCATCGGCGCATAGCGTGGGAGGTAGGCTTGTAACCGTGCAATCGCGGCCTCCTCGGTCTTGGCGCCGCGCTCGAGGCCGGGCCAATCCGGCGCCACCGCCACCACCTGCTTGCCTTTCGGGCCGATTTCAAGCGTCACCCGAAGTTTGTTAGCCATCGCGCTACTCCCAGCACTGAAAATCGCACATCACATGCGCATCCATTCTCCATCCCGCATGGGCGAGCGGAAATCGGACAGGCCGTTATGGGCTATGGAGTGTCGCTGGAGAGACGATATCACCAGCACGGGCAGTGCAATCGCCTCCCAGTGTCCATTTCGACACAACAGGGAGGCGGTGATGGAATGGGAATAGCTTGGCCAACTACTCTGACTTTCCCTCATCAGATGACGGAAGCGCATCAAAGAGCGTCGGGCTATCCTGCTGTGGGAGTCGCTTCTTGTCCTGGCGTTCCCGCTGGCTCAGCATCGGGCGCAGGGATGGCTCGGCTGACAGTTCTTCGGGCATGGTGCCGCCGATGCGCTCGATAACCGTACGCGTTTCCGCGCCGACTTCATAGTGCGCACCCACAATCGCGTCAGTCCCCTGGATCTGCTCGTTACGCACCTTGGCCTCGGTCTGCGTGCGCACGAAGAGATTTGCGGCCAGTTCCTCCAGTCCCATGCGGTCGGCGAACTCCTCTTTCGGCGCGATGCCTTTCATGGTCTTCAGGTCATGCACCGAGCGATTTCCATAGAGGCCACGGGTTCCGGCATCGTGGAGGCGTCCGAATGAGTGCCGCTCCAACCCATACGCCTGCGCCGTTCCATTCAAGCGTTTGTTCGCCTCAGCGAGTTGCTGCCGTCGCTCGACACGCTCTGCCAGCGCCTCACGCAGCTCGTCCCACTGCTCCATCCGGCGTGTCTGAATCGCGAAATATCCCTGGGCATTCGCAATCTCTGGCTTGCGGGGGTCGCCGTTCATGGCGGTGAGGTAGCAGCCGAAGCGCGAGAGCGCATAATCGTCGGCTTCTCGCTGCGCACCGCTGCCAATTTGGACCATTTTGACGGCTCCGGCAAAATGGTCAGCAACCTCTTCGCCCATGTTCGCACAGGCTATTTTTGCGCGTTCGATAGCCGTTTCAAAGCGTCGCCAGGTGTCGTAGCCAAGCAGGGGATACAGGTCGCGCGCGCTCCAATACTCCGCGCCATAGGGGCTGGTCTGGCGGATGGAATCAAACCGCGCCTTGGGGTCATCATTGTCTGCGCTGGTCGGATTGGTCGAATCACTCACCTTGGAGCCTCCAAACTGCGATTGACGACAGTGCAACACATATCAAGCGTTTGGTGGAGTCGGATTCCCAAGACTATCCAGATACTCGCGTACCGCATCAGCCCAGCCTAGGTTGTACTGTGTGAAACGCTGGTCGTCCGGCTTGCGGCGTGGCATTCTACCGAGCGCCTTGACCGCGAACCGCACATTGAGCGGCGGACGTCCGACCGCCTGCTGAAAGGCGTCGAAGCTGACCCATTGGTTGTGCGCCTCGCCTGTCGCTGGCTCCTTGTCACCCACGAGTCCACCTTCTTCTCACATTGCCTGCACAAATAACACGTAACCCATGACCTCAGATGTACGGTGGGCCCGCGAATCCACGCGCTTCTATGTTCCATTATAACACGACTGCAATGTATCAATAATATACTGTTCGACCCTTGTACCCGGAAAGCATAGTACGCTCGGCGCAGGATTAGCCGCAGGACTTCAGCCTGCGGCGCGCGTCACCCATCACACATGCCGCCATTCCAGATACAACGCCCCACGTTAGCGCAGGTCGAGCAGCGGCAGCCCGGTGCGGGCGGCGGCATAGCTCAACAGCGCTTCCATCTGCCGCTGGTATTCTTCATCGGAAGTCATTGGGGCAGTTATCGAATACCAGTGCGTGCGAGCGCGAAGTGTCCAACGGACAGCGGATCGCCCTGAGTTGAGCACGTAAACAGCAGTGGCATCAGAACGCCGCCCACCTTCGACAAGCGCAAAGACACGGGCATCCTTCCAGGCAACAGCGCTACGCCGTCCAGATTGAACCTGGATAATGCCCTCGTCCGTGATGAGCATTTGCTGCTGTCGCCAGGGCAGCATAAAAACTGCGATTAGCATGGCTAATCCACAGATCAACGCTAATGTGACGATGATCAGGACGGTGACAGATGATTTTTCGAGAGATGCTCCTGCTAAGCGTTCCCTGAGCAGTCCATCTCCTACTGTAAGTCCGGCCAGCACGAGAGTTGCCACGAGGAAGAAGATGGCGTACGACGCCAAAGCGATAGGCCATCGAATATGGCGGCGGATTGTTATCGGCGAGACAATCGGCGAGCTATCTGGCACTGGCTGATTTGCTACCATCGGCACATTACCTGTGGGAGAAGCGAATGCAGCCTCGAAAAGCGTAGAGCGGCGACGAATACGTGGAATAGCAATAATGCCACCTAAACCGATCGATAGGAGTAGTAACCCAGTGGAAAGGTTACTGAATAATCTACGCCAGGCTTCCTGGCTAAATCCTTGTAAAAAAGGGAGTGTAAGAAAGAGAAATCCTGCCAGGAAGAATATCCAGCTGAAAACCTGCATTTTCCTCCAGCCATATTTGTGACCCAGTACTGCCATTACGATATCCGTAATCCCACCTCCTCCGCGCCTGCTACTTCAGGGCTATTTCGCTACTAGTCGATAACCTGCCCGCCCAGCCGTGGCCCTTGCAGGCGCTCGGCCAGGGCGGTATTGCGCGCCGCCAGGGCGTTGTTTTCGACGGCGCGACGTAACGCGCGGGCATCGCCGACGATCACGCAGAGTTTGCGGGCGCGGGTCATCGCCGTGTAGAGCAGATTGCGCTGGAGCAGCAGATAGTGTTGCGCGACCAATGGTAACACGACGCAGGGATACTCGCTACCCTGCGCCCGGTGGATGCTGCACGCATAGGCCAGCGTCAACTCGTCCAGTTCATGCATCTCATAGGTGACAGGGAGCAGTCCCGCACCTACGCCGTCGGGGAAGGCGACCACCACCTGCCGCTCGTCCGTCACGTCCAGAATGCGTCCAAGATCGCCGTTGAAGACGCCGCCCGCGCCCTTGTCGTAGTTGTTGCGCACCTGCATCACCTTGTCGCCCGTACGCAGCGTGTGATCGCCAAAGGCCACCTGGCTCGCGGGCGAGGGATTCAGCCGCGCCTGCAACGCCTCATTGAGCGCCACGACGCCCGCTGGCCCGCGATACATCGGCGAGAGCACCTGGATATCGGCCACCGGATCGAACCCATATTTCGCGGGCAGGCGACGCGCCACCAGATCGACGATCAGCCGTTGCGCTGCGGTGGGATCGCTGGCGGGCAGGAAGAAGAAATCACTCGCGGGCGGCGACTTGAGCGCGGGCATCTCGCCACGGTTGACGCCGTGCGCGGTGACGACGATGGCGCTCTCCGCCGCCTGGCGAAATAACTCGGTCAGGTGAATCTGCGGAACCTGCTCGCTCTTGAGGATGTCCGCCAGCACGCTGCCCGGCCCGACCGACGGCAATTGGTCGGCGTCGCCCACCAGCAGCAGATGCGATTCGGGATGGATCGCGCGCACCAGCCGGTAGGCCAGCAGGATATCGAGCATCGAGACCTCATCCACGATGATGTAGCGCTGTGGCAGCGGGCGCTCCTCGTTGTAGCCGAAGTCGTTGTTATGGGGCTGAAACTCCAGCAGGCGGTGCAGCGTGCTGGCGGGGCGTCCCGTCGCCTCGGTCATACGGCGCGAGGCGCGGCCAGTCGGCGCGGCCAGGGCATACTGGATACCGCGCGCGTCGAGCATATCCAGCAGCGCGCGCAGCGTCGTCGTCTTGCCGACGCCGGGGCCTCCGGTCAGCACCATCGCCTTCGACTCCCACGCCAGCCGCACCGCCTCCCGTTGCCGCTCCGCCAGCCTGATGCCCTGCTCCTGTTCGAGCGCGGCGAACGCCTTCTCCCAGGCGGCGTCACTGACCGGGGGCAGCGTATCGGGCGCGTGGAGCAGCAGCCGCAGCCAGCGGGCGGTCCCGCTCTCGGCGTAGAAGAACGGGGCGAGATAGACGCGATTCGGCTCCTCGTCGATGAAGACCTCGCGCTCTTTGCGCAGCGCCTCCAGCGCGGGTTCGAGCGCCTCTATTGGCACATCCAGCAGGGCGGCGGCGCGGGTCAGCGTCTCGGCGCGCGGCAGGTAGCAGTGGCCATCGCTGGAAGCCGCCTCCGAGAGCGCGTGCTTGATGCCAGTCATCAGGCGGGGCTGGGCGTCGTGCGGCAGACCAAGGCGCACGGCCAGCGCATCGGCGGTGCGGAAGCCGACGCCGTGGATGTCGCGTTCCAGCGCGTAGGGGTTCTCGCGGATGACCTTCTCGGACTCCTTGCCGTATTGCTGATAAATCTTGGTGGCGAGGCCCGGCGAGACATCGTGCCCCTGCAAAAAGACCATGATCTCGCGGATATCCTGCTGCTGCGCCCAGCCCCGCACAATCAGGTCGCGTTTGTGCGCGCTGATGCCGGATATCTCCATCAGCCGCTCCGGCTCCAACTCGAGGACGGCCAGCGTCTGCTCGCCAAACGTCTCGACGATGCGCTCCGCCGTCTTTGGCCCGACGCCCTTGATGACGCCGGAGCCGAGGTAGCGCTTGAGGCCCTCCGGGGTGACGGGCGCGTGCGCGGTGAAGGAGACGACGCGCAGGTGGCGGCCATGCTGCGGGTGCGCCTCCCATTCGCCCGTCACGTCCATCAGTTCGCCCACGCTGATGCCCGGCAGCGCGCCGACCAGCGTTATCAGCTCGCTGCGAAAGAGGCGGCCCACGTCGTTCGGTCGCAACCGGGCGACGGTGAAGTGCGTCTCCTCGTTGCGAAAGACGATGCGCTCGATAGTTCCGGCAATGGTCGGCATGGCGTGGTATCAAGTGGTGTTTTCAGAATATGATGAGTAGTACAGCGGATGACGCGGGCTGCCCCGGCATTGTATCACCTGGGAGCAGGCGGCCTTACACAGCGCGCCCCGGTTGCCATTCCGTCTATACTGTTCCAAAGCGGCAAACCAGTACGGAAGGGTTGCTATTGCGTGAAGCGGATTCTGGTGACGGGGATGTCGGGAACCGGCAAGTCCACGGTCATCGGCGAGCTGGCCGCGCGCGGCTACAAGGCAGTCGATGCGGACATTGACGAGTACTCTGAGTGGGTGGAGGTCGTCGGCGACACCGGTGTCCTGGGGTCGCCAGCCTGGGGCGCCAGTGACTGGATGTGGCGCGAGGATCGCATTCAGGCGCTCTTATCCACCGAGGACGCTGACGTCTTGTTCGTGAGTGGGTGCGCGGCGAACATGCGGATGTTCCTGCCCCAGTTCGATCATGTCGTTCTGCTGAGCGCGCCCGCCAATGTCATCGTCGAACGATTGCGCACAAGGACGAGCAACTCGTACGGGAAGCGTCCCGACGAAGTTGCTCGCGTGCTGGGCCTAGTGGAGACGGTCGAGCCGTTGCTGCGCCGCGCCGCGGACCACGAGATCAACACCAGCGCGTCTCTCACCGATGTCGTGGTGACCCTACTCCGGCTGGCGCAGTTATCGCAATGATGCACCTGCACGGGTGCTTGCCATAGTGGGAGTGAGGGGCGGGAAATTCGCGTAGCGTTCACGCTACGGCTTGCCTCGCCCATCACAACGCGCGGGGTTCAGCGATAATAGTGCCAGCATCGAAATGGATGCAATCCGCTGTTTATGCCATCCGGGCGCGTAGCTGGCGCTTGAGCATGTCCATCTCGGCAAGGTGGTCGCGCACATGGCCAAGGGCCGGGAAGAGACAGCGCCAGACCTGCGGGCGCTGGAACATCCACGGCACCTCCTCGCGCATGGCTGGTTCGAGATAGACCGGGTAGCGCTGGAGCTGGGCGGGGACATCCGGCTCGCGTGAGAGATCGTCATCGGAGATCGTGCTTAACCACGCCAGCAGGTTCTGATGGACGGCGTCGGCATATTCCAGGATATCGGCCAGCGCCAGACTGCGCGCCATCTCGTCGGCCTGCGCCTCGCTCAGACCAACGCCAATCCCGTGCGTGACCAGCCGGCCGCGCCCCTGCCAGT
Source organism: uncultured Chloroflexia bacterium (assembly GCA_963718915.1). Lineage (GTDB taxonomy): Bacteria > Chloroflexota > Ktedonobacteria > Ktedonobacterales > JADMIN01 > DAHUXT01. The sequence continues at coordinate 14,717 of CAVRAI010000006.1, forward strand.
GCGGCTCGTCGATCATCTCTGGCACACCGCGCGCCAGCGTATTGAGCGCCCAGTCCTGAGCGCGGGCAACGTGCCAGAGATCGAAGGCAAGCAGATTCGTCTGGGGAAGAACGCGCGTGGTCAATTCCGCGGGGGTAAGGTCGTCGCCGACGTCATGCAAAATCAGGTTGGCGCTGGCGAACTGACGGGTCAGCAAGTCTGTGGCGCGCATGGCTTCGCCCTCCTCTGCCTGGCTGTGATATTGCGCCGCGCGGACACGAGTTCATGAGACGCATTATACCCAGAATCGCTCAGAAGTCCAGCGAAGCCGCGTCACCGACTCCCGCGTTCTGTCTTCCCCTCTCCTCGCAGGAGAGGGGCTGGGGGTGAGGTCAGCGCGCTTTGTATGCGCTGCGAATTTGCTTACCTGATATTGGCCCACCCAGCGCGGCGCTGATGAAACAGATGTCGAATACTCCGGCGCTCAACGGGAAAATGCCCCACACCAATGACAGAATACCAAGCAGATGATCCCTGAAGACAAGGCCAAGGATGAGGAATCCCAAGCCCGCGACGATGCGAAAGACGCGCCCAGAGGATCCGTTGATGAAGTGCGAGAAACCTGACTGGTTGAAGGATGTCGCGAGACTGCCCATAAAAATACCTCCCCAGGGGCTATTAGAAGTCCAGCGAAGCCGCGCCACTCAGCAGGCGCTCTACCGCATTCGCCGCCGTGACGATCTTGGCGCCTTCAATCAGCCGATCCTGGGTGATACCCCGTGGCGTGGCGCAGGCGCCGCAGACCCAGATTTGGCCGCCATTGCTGCGAAACGACTGTATCACCTCGCTGAGTGGCGGAAAGCCCTCTTTGCGCATGTCATCGGCGTAGCCCGGCGTCGCCAGCCAGACGCCATCGATCGTCAGCAAGATAACCACATCCTGATCGGCGGATGCTGCTACGTTGCCAACAATAAACGCCAGTGTGGCGCGTTCGGTGTCTTCGCGACCGTGGGTGCAGTGGACGAGCAGTGATGTCATGGTGAAAAGCTCCTCTCGCAGGCGATTCGACGCCGCTACTTGCGCACAAAGACACGCAACAACCGCGGCGATTCCTCGATCTCAGCCAGCAACGCATGCCCCGACAGGCGACACCACGCGGCGATATCCTCGCGCGCGGTCGGGTCGTTCACGCGAACTTCGAGTACCTGGCCGCCCGCCATCTCGCGCAACTTCGCTTTGATGGCCGGGGTCAGCAGGGCGCAGATCGTGCCTTGCGCCGCCGACACCTGCGTCATATCCAGGATCGCGTCCGGCTGGAGCGCTGGATTCTCGGTTTTTCCTGTATCGGTAGTCATACACGACACCTCCATGCCGGTCGCTTTTGCACGGCGTTACCAGCCCGCAGACTCGCCGTGCTACAATGGCGCCAGCGGCCCTATTGCGGTATGTGCTTTCAGTATGTGAGGCGCCGTCGCGCAAGACAATGACTGAGGCTCCGAGACTGTTGATTGAGGCTCCAGTATTTGCTGGGCTGCATGCTGACGCCAGGGAGAGCACCCGATGGATGTCCTGTCTGACACGCTGAAGGTGGTGCGGCTGAGCGGCGCGGTCTTCCTGCGGGCAAAACTGCCATCGCCCTGGGCCGTGGCGTCCGCGACGGCCAGCGAACTTGCCGAGTATCTGCGCCTGCCATCCGACTGTATCGCCGTCTTCCATATCCTCGCGAAGGGCAGCTGCTGGCTCTCGATCCCAGGCTCCGCCCCGGTCTTGCTGAAGGCGGGAGACGCCGTCCTTCTGCCCCAGAACTGTCCTCACGTCGTCGGCAGCGACTGGAGCCTCAGTCCAATATCATTCCGGGCGGTTCTGCCAGCGACAATGCCACCCGACGGTATCACGGAGGTCGTGGGTGGAAGCATGGGCGAGATGACGCAACTCATCTGCGGCTATCTCCACTGCGACCAGCGATTCAATCCGCTCATCGGCGCGCTGCCAGACGTCATGGTGGTGCATCCCAACCACGATGGTCGCGAGGCAGAGGCAGAGGCGGCGATATCGGGAGCGCGCGCGCTGGCGTCATCGGCGGCGCTGGCGATCCAGCCCGGAGACTGGCTGGAGACGACGCTGCGGCACACCGTCGAGGAGGCGCTTGGCGAGCGTCCCGGCAACACGGATATGCTGGCCCGGCTTAGCGAGATTCTCTTCGTCGAAGTGGTGCGACGGTACATGCAGCAGCTTCCGGCGGCCCAGCATGGCTGGCTTGCTGGGGTCAGCGACCCCGTGGTTGGGCATGCCCTGCGGCTGTTGCACGCGCGCCCGGAACATGCCTGGACCGTCGAGGATCTGGCGCACGCCGTGGCTGTCTCGCGCTCAACCCTGGCTCAGCGGTTCACCACGCTGATCGGGGAGACGCCGATGCACTATCTGGCGGCCTGGCGCATTCAACTGGCGAAGTATCTGCTGAAGCAGACGAATCTGAATCTGGTCGAGGTTGCGCAGCGCGTGGGCTATGAGTCCGACGTGGCCTTCAATCACGCCTTCAAGCGCCACGTTGGCCAGCCTCCTGCCGCCTGGCGGGTAGCTGGCTAGCGCGAGTGACGATGGTCGGGCGGCTCAGATCAGTTTGTCGGTCTTGCCCGCAAGCTGGCGGAAAAGCTCGGTCTGGCCGATATGATAGCTCTCGTGGAAATAGAGGAAGAAGAGCGCTTGCCCAACCGTTCGCTGCCGACGCCCACCTGGCGCCTGGCGGGCAAGGGTCGCCTCGTCCACCTGGCTCAGCGCCGCCGCGATGCGTTCCTGCGCATGGGCAATCCGACCGAGCAGATCGTCGAGCGGCAGGATGCCCTCATCGTTCGCGGTTAGCGGCTCCGATTCTCGCTTGTAGCGCGCGCCCGCCTCGCCCATCAGCGGCGGCTCGCCCAGCACTTCCAGTACCTGATCCCGATTGATGGCGATATGGCCGAGCACCCAGTTCAGGCAATTCCCCTGCAGCGGCTGCTGGCGCAGGCTATCGTCCTGGGTCAGCCCCTCAGACTGCATTTTGGCGATGCCCACGTTGCGGGCAAAAGCCTCCGCTAGGTCGTTCGCGCTAATCATACCTGCTCCTCGTCTTATACGTATCATGATGTAGAGAATGGCGATGCGATCATGGCAGTGTGTGCGTACAGGAGTGCAATGGTCCGCGCTGGCACGCAAATCGCACAGGTTGAGATTGGTGGATGAAGCGCGCCTGCCGCGACAGACCGCGATGGACTGCGATGCAACGAGCATAACATACTGATACATCAGGCTACTCTGTCTGGCCAGCGACCGGGCTGGCGTGCTATAACAGGCTGAAACAACGGCGACGGCGAGCGCGGCCGAAATGGAAGGAATAGGCATGGCGGATACATCTGCTGGCGGAGAGAATGGCAAGAAGAGCAACAGGTTCAACGTCAATCCGCGGCGTCTGTTCTCGTTCTCCATGCTCGCCGGGATCCCCTCGAATCTGGCGCTGGCGCGCAAGTTCTTCAACTCGGTGAACTGGAAGTATGCGCAGGAGGAAATTGCCGGAGAAATCCGCCGCAAGGTGGCCATCATCGGCCTGCCAAACTCTGGCAAGTCCACCCTCTTCAACACCTTGCAGGGCAAATATGTCTCGCCAGTCTCACCGATCGAAGGCACCACCACCGCCAACGTGCGCGGCGCCTTTGGCCCGTTCACCCTCATCGATACGCCAGGGCATATCCCAGAAATGCAGCGGGAAGCCATCGAAGAGGCTGCCGTCACCATCTATCTGCTCGACGCTGGCGAGGGCATGCGCCCGCGCGATTATGAGATGGTGGATCAGCTGCGCAAGCTCAACAAGCCGTTCGCGGTGGCGCTCAACAAGTGCGACCTGATCGGCGAGGCGGCGGATGAGGCCGCCGCGCGTGCGGCGGCGCGGCTGCACGTGCAGGATGTCATCCCCATCTCGGCCCGCGATGGCGCCAACGTCAGCGAGGAGCTTATCCCCGCGCTCATCGAGGCCAGCCCTGAGGCGGCCATTGTGCTGGGGCGCCAGCTGCCCCAGTTCCGGCGCGCGGCGGCTAACAAGGTGGTGCGTTCCGCGACGCTCATCGCATTGGCTGCCGGGCTTCAGCCAGTGCCGCTGGTGGATATTCCCATTCTGCTGGGCAATCAGATCCGGCTGGTGCTGCGCGTCGCCGCCGTCTATGGCGAGCCGATGAACGCTCAGCATATGCGCGAACTGGTCGCGACCATCGCTGGTGGGCTGCTGATGCGCTATCTCGCGGAAGAAGCGGCCAAAATGGTGCCATTCGGCGGCGACCTGGTCGCGGGGGCCATCGCGGCGGCGGCCACGTGGTCTATTGGGCAGGTGGCCATCGAATACTTCGAGAGCGGCAAGAAGCTCACCCCCAGCCAGATCAACGCCTCGTTCAAGCGCTTCTATCGGCGCTATCGCGAGACGCGGCAGGACGAGAAGCTGCTGCCACCGCCAGCGCTGCCTGGCAGTCTCCCCGAGGCGGGGCAGTAAGCAGGGATACGTCCTGCTGACCTGTGTAGAAGGGATGGGGATGCTGTGGGCCGAACGACACGTCGCAAACTGCTCGTTCGGACACGGAATGCGCGCCCGTCTGGCGGCGGAGGTCGCCTCGCCGACCCTGGGCGTACTGCGGCTGGTCAGCCCTGCCAGCGACGAGATCGCTTTTCTGGGTGGCGGCCGTGCCGTGCCCATTACGCGGGGTATCAGTCCCATTGGCCGGGCACAGCGTAACGCCATCGTGCTGCTCGACCCATCTGTCTCGCGCGAGCATGCCCGCCTGATCGCCAGCCACGAGGGCTGGTGGATCGAGAACTGCTCGACGACCAACACGATGGAGGTTGCCGGGCAGGTGTGCCAGCCGGGGCATGGTATGGCGCTTGCGCCGGGCGACGTCGTGCGGCTGGGACAGACATCGCTGCAACTGGTGGCCTGGCGTCCAGCCTATCCCGACTCGACCTCTGCCTCCGCTGAACCACCAGAATCATCTGAGGGTAGCTATGCCGCCTATCTGGCCGAGGCAACCGGCGAAAGCAACGGTTTTCTGACCGACGAGGTGAGTGAGGCCGATCTGCTCGACGGCGTATCAGGTGATCTCTCACTGCCCCAGAGCGCCAGTTCCACCCACCTGCTCAGCCCTGGCATCACGCTCCAATTCGCGTTTCGGGGACGCTTCAAGGCGCGCATGTGGTGGCTGCTGGGCATCAGCGCGGCGCTCATCCTGCTGGTCTGCACGGTTGTCACACTGGGAACCACAGTGCTGGTGGGGCGTGGCGCCCTGGCCACCGAGGGCGCTGGCTCCGTGCTGGCGGCGCTGACGATCCCGCTGGTGCCCGCGCTTGGCGTTGCGCTGGTGACGATGACGCTGGATCGTTATGAGCGCGAGCCGTGGTCGCTGATGCTGGGCGCATTTCTCTGGGGAGCGCTGATTGCCATCGCGCCCGCGCTTTTTCTGGAGCGGCGCCTGGTTGCCCTGCTGGCGTCGGCGCTGAACGCCATCGGGCTGCCAGACGGCTTGACGCATGCGGCGTCACAGGCGATGAGCGCGGGTTTCTCGGAGGAGGCTATCAAGGGCATTGGGCTGATCGTGTTGCTGGTGCTGCTGCGCGATGAGTTCGATAACGTCACCGATGGCATTATCTACGGCGCATTGATTGGCGCGGGCTTCGCGATGGTGGAGAACTTCGTCTTCTTCGCCGTCACGCCACGCGCCGACCTTGGCGTGCTCATCTTTGGGCGTGTGATCCTCGGCTGGCTCAGCCATTCGACGTTCACGGCCTTTTTTGGCGCGGGCCTTGGGGCTGCTCGTGAGACGCGCGACCGTCGCTGGCAAGTGCTGGCCCCGCTTGCTGGGTTTGCCACGGCGATTCTGCTCCATACCGGCTTCGACTTCGTCGCCTTTGGCGCCGACGAGCTGGCAACTCCCGAACTGCTGGCGCACGCGGCGGCGCTCTTCGCGCTGGTGACGCTGCTGGCGGAATATGTGCCGCTCTTTACAGCGCAGGCGGTGTTGCTGCGAATTGCTCTCGCATCGTTGGCGCGCGAGGCCGAGACGATACGCGAGTACCTCAGCAGTGAGGTGTTCGACGGTGTTGTCTCGCCGGACGAATATCTGCTGCTGCAGAACGCGACACTGCGCGACGCCGCCGAACGCGCCTATGCGCTGGAATATGGGCCGCGCGCCTGGCTGACCGCGCGCACGCTCTACCAGACGAGCGACGGGCCTGGCGTTTCGCAAGTGGCATGTGGCGATGGGCGATCCGCCCAAGAACACACCGCGCCAGCCCGAAGAGGTCTACCGCGAGCGCATCAGGCGGCTGCGGCGCTCGCTGCGACGGCAGGTCGCGTTCCGCCTGCCCGCACGCACCCCGCTGGATATACAGCGCGAGGCCGAGCCAACGCGCCCGCTGTCACTGCTGGTGGTTAAAACGGCGTAGCCGAGTCGGGGGAGAAGGTTGTAGTAAGTTAGTGCTCATAGAGGATGACCATATCCTCGAGTTCGGCTTGCGCGAGTTGCTGGACATAGCCACTAGTGGGGAATTTGGTGGAGTAAATCGATCAGGCGCGAGAACATAACGCAGACCGCGATAGTAGCTCAGGTGGCTACGGCGTAAGGTGTGCCAGACGATGACCACGCAAAAGATTGACAGCCAGGTCAGTGATTGGTGGAAGCGGTCGAGTCATCACCGGCTCTGGACGTTGCCCAAGCGCTCAGGTCGTTAGCGCTCCTTGTGCGACATCTGCTCGTGGCTAGCGGCGCGCGACGACGAGAATGGAGGCGCTCTTACGCCCGCGCCGCGCAAGGAGGAGGAGACGGCGACAGCAGTAAGCGAGATAGACGGATCACCCAGACACTGACACACTCGGCGGTATGCCGGGTGAGGCCTGCAGTAGATAAGTCGGTTGTATTGGGCATTATCAGCAGCGGGAGCCGGACTTCGTGCTCCCGCGCGTGGGCTTTGTCGCGCAGGAGCATCCGCTCTACAACGGATTCTCAGTCGCCGACCTGCTCACCATGGGGCGGAAGCTCAACCGGCGCTGGAATCAGTCCCTCGCCCTCGAATATCTGGACCAGCTCGGGATTCCTTTGCAGCAGAAGGCGGGCAAGCTCTCAGGGGGTCAGCAGGCTCAGGCGGCGCTTGCTCTCGCTCTGGCTAAAGAGCCTGACCTGCTCTTGCTCGATGAGCCGCTGGCCAGCCTCGACCCCCTGGCTCGGCGCGATTTTCTCTCCATGCTGATGGATGCTGTGGCGGCGCGCCGCTCACCGTGATGCTCTCGTCGCACATCATCAGTGATTCGAGCGGGTTGCGATTACCTGGTGGTGCTGGGCAACGGACAGCTACAGCTCGCGGACGAGATCGAGCGCATCAAGGCGAGCCATGCCGCGCTCACCGTCGCACGTGACCAGATTGCTTCGGTAGCCCGTCAAGCCGAGGTGATCTTAGAGCGGCGGAGCGAGCAGGATGCCGCGCTGGTGGTCCGGCGGCGTCATAGTGGCTTCCCCGCGCAGTGGGAGGCACGCTCCGTCACCTGGAAGAGGTGGTGCTGGCCTATCTGGAGCGTGCCGGTCCCAGGCTGGCTTGAAGGAGGTCACCCGATGATCTGGCTCGCCTGGCGCACGCACCGTGGCGCTCTCATCACCGCGCTGGTTTTCCTGGGCATCGTAGCAACCTTCATGGTGATTACGGGCCTGATGATGCGCGCTGATTTCACAAGTCTGGGCCTTTCCGCGTGTAATATGCTTCATCCCTCACTCGCTTGTGGAGACGCATGGGCCACCTTCAGTGGGAAGTATGACGTCCTGACTACCTGGAATGAGTTGTTCACGCTCACTCCTCTGGTCGTGGGAATCCTCGTGGGCGCACCGCTGGTGGCCCGCGAGCTGGAGCGGAAGACGAGCCTCCTCGTCTGGACGCAGGGTGTCACTCGCATGCGCTGGCTGGTGGGTATGCTGCTGGGCATCTTCGCTGGCACGATTGCGCTGTTCGCCGCCTTCAGCCTCCTGAACACTTGGTGGCTACACCCGTTCATCCAACTTGACGGGCGATTTAACCTAAATATTTGAAGTGGTCGGTATAGTGCGCATCGCGTATGCGGCCTTTGCGCTGGCGCTGGGTATTGCGGCTGGTGCGCTCTTAGGCAAAACGCTGCTCGCGATCCTCGTGACAATTGTTGGCTATTTTCCACTTCGGACGGCTGTGGCTCGGGGGCTTCGGCCTTACCACTTCGTCGCACCCATTGATGTCAGGGGTGAGAGCATCCGGCCACAGGCCCAGCCGATTGGACCCTTGGCGGTGGCTTTGTGGATCGCGCCGGACACCCAGTTGACGCGATGACATTTCAAAACACGTGCTTGTCCTCTCCCAGTGTCGGGAATGACACTGTCCGCCAATGTCTCCACGACCACGGCTGGGTGCCACCAGTGAGCCATGAGGTAGCAGGCAGTCTACTGGCGGCTGGCGAAGGGATATGCTATACTTGGTAGCGTCTTTAAGTGGCATACAACTGGCTGCCTATGACAGAGGCAGTAGCACATCCGCCGGGATGCTCCGTCATACGTTCTGACGATGGGGCGCCCCTGGTATGCCCGGCGAGGACAACAGGATTGCTTGAAAAGGACAACCGGCAGACGCCGCGCGCGCCGACACCGACACGCCGGACTGGACGTGCGCAATGGGGTTTGTCCTGGTGATCCATCAGTGGCGGGAGACATTGGGTCGCCCGCGCAAACACCCGAGAACACCAGTGAAGGAGGAGGCCGACACCTCCGGCGCGTGATAGCCCGGATGGTGGGCGGCCAGCAAAACGCTATGCCGTTGCAGCCAGAGATCAAATCGCAAATCATCGAGGAACATCAGACCCACGAAGGCGACACTGGTTCGTCAGAGGTGCAGATTGCCATTCTGACCCAGCGTATCCGCGATCTGACCGAGCATCTCAAGGTGAACAAGCACGATTATCACTCCCGTCGGGGGCTGCTCAAGATGGTCGGTCAGCGCCGCCGTATGCTGCGTTACCTCAACCGCACCAACCCGGAGCGCTATCGTGCGTTGATCGAAAAGCTCGGCCTGCGACACTAGTCTCTCTGTCTTTGCCTTTTGGCCGTCCTCACAAGCGATCCCTCGGCCTGGCCAGCGGCTCAGGCTATCAGCGCTCGTGCGTCTGTGGCCTGACGTCCTGACACGTTGGACGGAGGAAGATTTCTTGCCCGCGAGGGGAGCGCATGTGGCGCTCCCCATGCACGTATTGTCGGGCAGGTAAAGATATCCTCGCAATTTAGTCGCGCCCCCGCACCGGCCTGAGTGGCACGGTTTCAGCCAGTGAGCAGCGGTGAGGCGCCGGAGGAAATAATGTTTCACAAAGTTGAAACGACGCTCGCGGGGCGCACCCTGAGCATCGAGACGGGTCGTCTGGCGGAACAGGCGGGCGGTGCGGTGCTGTTGCGCTACGGCGATACCGTTGTTCTGGGCACGGCGACCGCCAGTGCCTCGCCCCGTGAGGGCATTGACTTTTTCCCACTGACGGTGGATGTGGAGGAACGCCTCTACGCCGCGGGTAAGATTCCCGGCGGGTTCATCAAGCGCGAGGGGCGCCCGACCGAGCATTCGATTCTCGCCTCTCGTCTGGTGGATCGCCCCATTCGCCCGCTCTTCCCCAAGGGCTTTCGCAATGATGTCCAGGTTGTCATCACGGTTCTCTCCGCTGACCTGGAGAACGACAATGACGTGCTTGGCATCATCGCCGCCTCCGCTGCGCTTTCGATCTCCAACATCCCGTTTGCCGGGCCGGTTGGCGGCGTGCGCGTCGGCTACATCGACGGCCAGGTCGTCATCAACCCCACCGAGACCGAGTTGAAGAACAGCTTGCTCGACCTGGTGGTGGCAGGAAGCAAAGATGCCGTGGTAATGGTTGAGGCGGGCGCGAAAGAACTGCCGGAAGATACCGTGATCGCGGCGATCAAGGCGGGGCACGACGCCATTCAGAGCCTCATCGCCATCCAGGAGCAACTGGTCGCGGCGGCAGGCAAGCCGAAGACCCCTTTCACCGCGTCCGAGCCGGATGCCGAGCTGCTGGGCGCGGTTACCGCTTTTGTGCGTCCGCGTTTCGAGACCGCCGTCAACAATGCTGACAAAGCCTCCCGCGAGGCGGCGCTCAACGCCATCGAGAATGACCTCGTGGCCGAATTGGAGCCGAAGTATCCCGACCGTGGCAAAGAGATTCGCGCCTTCTTCGAGAAAGAACTGAAGGCGTTCGTCCGCACGCAGATTCTCGATAAGGGCATTCGCCCGGATGGCCGCGGCCTGAAGGATATCCGCCCGATCTGGTGCGAGACCGGCGTGTTGCCGCGCACCCATGGTTCCGCGATCTTTACCCGTGGGCAGACGCAGGTGCTGAGTGTGGTGACGCTCGGCTCGCCCGGCGAGGAGCAGCGCCTCGATGGCCTGGGTGGCGCGGGGACCAAGCGCTACATCCATCACTACAACTTCCCGTCGTTCAGCGTCGGCGAGACCCGCTCATCGCGCGGGCCGGGTCGGCGTGAGATCGGGCACGGCGCGCTGGCCGAGCGCGCGCTGCTGGCGGTGATCCCCGAGGCCAGCGAGTTCCCCTACACGATTCGCATCGTCTCTGAGGTGCTTAGCTCCAATGGCTCGACCTCGATGGGTTCGACCTGCGGCAGCACGCTCTCGCTGATGGATGCTGGCGTGCCGATCAAAGCGCCGGTCTCCGGTGTGGCGATGGGCCTGATTACCGCCAGCGGCGAGACCGCCGATAAATACGCGATTCTGACCGACATTCAAGGGCTTGAAGACGCCATGGGTGACATGGACTTCAAGGTCGCGGGCACGGCGGATGGTGTGACGGCGCTCCAGATGGACATCAAGATTCGCGGGTTGACGACGGAGTTGCTGGCGCAGGCGATGGCGCAGGCCAAAGAGGGACGCATGTTCATCATGGATCGCATGCTCGAGGCGCTGCCAGAGCCACGCGAGAACCTGTCGCATTATGCGCCGCGCATCGTCTCCATCAAGATCAACCCTGAGAAGATCGGCACGGTCATTGGCCCAGGTGGCAAAATGGTGCGGCGCATCCAGGAGGAGACCGGCGCGACCGTCGAGATCGAAGACAACGGCATAGTGCATATCTCCTCAGTCTCCGAGGAGGGCATGACCCGCGCGATGGATGCCATCCGCGCGCTGACCGAAGAGGTGGAGGTCGGCAAGATCTACACCGGTGTCGTGCGGCGTATCGTGGACTTCGGCGCGTTCGTCGAGATTCTGCCGGGCAAGGAAGGGCTGGTTCGCCTCTCGCAAATGGCGGACTACCATATCAACCGGGCGGAAGATGTGGTCGCGGTGGGTGACGAGATCACGGTGATGGTGATCGAGGTGGATCCACAGGGACGCATCAACCTCTCGCGCCGCGCCGCGCTCAGTGGCGAGATGCCATCCGCCGAGGAACTTGAGGCCGAGCGGCCACGCCCACGTCCGCGACCAGGCGGCTATGGCGACCGTGGCCCACGACCGGGCGGCGGTGGCTATGGTGGCGGACGTGGCGGCCCCGGTGGCGGACGCCCCGGCGGCGGCGGCAATCGCGGCTCCGGCGGCGGCAACCGCTGGTAGACCTCACCTCCTGACCTCCTCTCCCATGAGGAGAAGGGTAGCCAGAAATCCGCGATGGATAGTGTGCCCATTGGTACACTATTCGTCGCGGTTCTGATTTTTCCGGCGCATGTGCTATGCTCGTGGTGATAGCGAGAGCAGGCGGAGGCTGGCGAGTGGAGGCAGCAGGCATGACGGATGAAGGGATCCAGCAGCGACCGATCTGCTCTAACCTCGCTGGATGACCTCTTCCGGCAACTGGGGCGCGCGCCTGGGCCGGGTGACGGCGTCAACGCGCCACTGGATCTGCGCGACGCCGACCTCGCCGGGCTGGATCTCTCCATACTGCATCTGCTGGTCGTCGATTTCGCGGCGCGCAACTGGCGGAGGCTGATTTCTCGGGCGTGAGCCTCAGCGGCAGCGACTTTCGCGGCGCGGATCTGCGCCAGGCGCGTTTTGTCGAGGCCGACGTAAGCGACGCCCACTTCGACGGCGCTGAATCTGACCGGAGCCACCTTCGCCCACGCCGACGTGAGCGGCGCGTCTTTTGACGGGGCGACAATGGCTCAGGCGCAGCTCATCCACGCCGACGTCAGCTATGCCACATTCACCGGAACTATCCTCCATGGGGCGAGCCTGCATGGCGCCGACGTGAGCGCCGCCGATCTGGCCGATGCCCTCACCGACACGCTCACCATCCTCACCAACACCACGACGGATGAGCGAACCCGCCTGCCGTGAGTGTCAGGCTATGAGGGCCAGGAGAACAGATCGTCGAGCGCGATGCTGAACCCGACAAGCGCGGGTAGCGCCTGTGCATCGAGCGTATCGCCAGCGCCAAGGGTAGCCATTGGAGCGTCATCTTTTCCCTGCCGCCAGACATCGACACGTTTCGCGGCTGGCCAGACAATCCAGGCCAGTTGCGCGCCCGTCAGCAGCCACTGCTTTGCCTTCTCCGCCATCTCCGGGCCATATTGCGTTGGCGAGGCCACTTCGATAACGAGATCGGGCGCGAGACGCCAGTAACCGCCGAGCATCGGGTCATCCGCATTGGGGAGACGGTCGCGCGCGACAAACGCGACATCAGGCGCCAGCACGGTATCCGGGTCATCGGGGCGGCTCACCAGAAAGCCCGTCTCCGCGCCAAGCACCATCCCGGCTTGATGGGCCTTCACGTAGTTGTTGAGTGCGGTACCCAGATCCATGCTGATGCGGCCATGCCATCCCCCGGTCGGCGGCATACGAACCAGTCTCCCCTCTACCAATTCGTAGCCCCGGCCACTCTCTGGCAGGTCGGCTAGATCGGCCGCCGTCATGAGTTTGTCTGAGGCTGACTCGGCCCAGGGAGCTTTGCTATCACGAGCCATTGCACACCTCCCTTTCTCATGCAGCGTACCACAGAATCGAGGTTAGCTAACCTCGACTCAGCATCAGCAGCGCGTCGCGTAGCAATCAGCCTCACGCGGTTTTGCCGCGTCGGCCACCCCAGATGATGAAGCAGCCGATGAGCAGACCGATAGCGCCCGCAATGAGGGCCGCGCCGGTCTCAGGCGGATAGCTGAGGAGGAAGAAGGCACAGACGGCCAGACTGACCAGCGCCGCGACGCGAACACGTAGCGGGGTACTGAGCCAGCGATAGAATCCCCAGCGCTGCGCTCCCCCAGGCATTTGGCCACTGACCAGCTCAAACAGCCCAATGGGCAGAATCAACAACGCCAGCGCCGACGTCAGTATGCTCACTGCAATCTCCAATCTATTCCCCCTAGCTAATGCTCTCGGCATCGTAACACGCCACTCGTTCTCTTCGCGCGCAACGATGGCCAGTTCACAGTTTCTCGATGGGCGGCGCGTGGCGCACATGTGGGTTGAGCATGACGACGACGCTCACCACAACGAGAAAGCCCGCCGCCAGCAGCAGCTCTGGCGCCGCGCCCAACCGCTGGATCAGGATGCCCGAGAGCGCCGCACCCAGCGGCCCCACGCTTGAGAAGATCATCCGATAGGCGCTCGTCACCCGCCCCTGAAGTTCGTCGGGGATGAGCGCCATTCGATAGCTCGGCCAGACGATATCGTAGATCTGGTCAACGGCCATCAGCCTGCCTCAACCAGCGCCATCAGGAACGGGTTAGGCGCCAGCACGAAGAGAATGTTGGCAAGCGGATAGCCCCACTGGAGCACCGGAATGATCTGGCCGAAACGATAGCGGCGCTGGATGCGTGGCGCGATCAGTGCGCCACAGAGTCCGCCGACACCGCCCGCCGCGAAAATCAGCCCAATGACGAGCGGCGTGGCGTGGCGCTCGGTCGCCAGCACGATCACGCCGAGCTCATAGCCGCCAGCCAGCGCGAAGCCCGCGTAGACAAACGACATGAAGCGGATGAGCGGTGAGCGCCAGAGCCAACGCATGCCGACGAGCATCTCCGCGACCAGATGGCGTGGCGCCGCCTCGGTTTTTGGCTTGCGCTCCGCCTGGAATGGGACGCGGATGAAGCAGAGCGAGATGACCGAGACGGCGTACGAGATGGCGTCGCCAAGGAACGGCAGCGCGTGTCCCAGGCTGAAGATAACGCCGCCCAGCGGTGGACTGAGCAGGGTGACGGTGCTCTCCGCCACCTCGTTCCGCGCGACGGCGGCGGGCAGTTGCTCTCTGGCGACAACACGGGGGAGCGCCGCGAGACGCGCCAGCCAGAAGAAGACGAAGCATGTGCCCTGCGAGAGCGCGACCAGATAGAGTTGGATCATGCTCAGGTGGCCAAGCGCCAGCGCAATCGGAATACTGCCCATTGCTACCACCTGCACGCTGTCACAGACAATCATCACGCGCTTGCGATCCCAGCGATCTACGAGGGCGCCCGCTGGCAGCGCCAGGAGGAAGCGTGGCAGCGAGCTACACGCGGCGACGATGCCCGCCTGTGCGGGCGAATTGGTGACTGCCAGAATCAATAGGGGCAGCGCCAGGCTGGTTACCTGCGTGCCAGCGGTTGAGATGAACTGGCCGCTCCAGAGCAGCACAAAGTCACGGTTGCGCCAGAGCGAACGCGGGCGCTGTCCGGACGTCGGCGTCTTGGGCAAACCTACCGGGGATGAGGTCATGTTCTGCCTGCTTTGCGAAATCATGGCGTTCTGCGCAACATGGCGCAGAGCGCACGGAAAGACGGTAGGGGGTCTTAGCCCGGCAGAAGCTGGAGAGGCGCTGGTGTGTGGGGCAGAGGAGCAGATGAGAAGGCCATGCCAGCAGGCGCGCCAGCGAAAAACGCGGGCACGCGCGGGGGACACAGGCCGACAGTCCTCAGCCGCGTAAGCGTATCGGCGCCGGGCTTACGCGGCGAGAGTGCTTGTGTTGCGGTTCCGGTTGCGGTGAATCGTCCAGCCCCGATTGGTATTCGCGATATCGAGGCGGACGGGCGCGTGCATCATCATGGCCGCAGGCTACCATCTCGCCCGCGGCGTGTCAAGAGGCATCATACAGGCGGACAGATGCGCCAGAAGGCAATCACATACCCCAGGCTCTTTGGCGCTGTCCGCCATTGTGCTTGTGTTGTTAGAATTTTTGTTTTATAGTGGTTCATGCGCGACATCGCGCGTCGTGTGGTGAGCCGAAGTCAAGGCGCCACCCGCATTCCTGTCATTGAACGGGGGTGAGGGCGGCGCTTTTTCTATGGAAGAAGGGGTGGGGGTGAGGCAATGGCAGGCGGGACGACTCTCAAGCTGGGGTATACGAACCCCTTGACCGATACGTTTGGGGCGCATCCGCATCCTGGGGTCAGCCATTGACCTGAACGATGGCGCAACCTTCACGCTTGCCTCGCCAGAGGGGTTAGAGATGTCTGCCCCGCCACGGTCACTCCTCCTTGCCGGGAACATCCGCACGCAGGGCGAGATTGCCACGCGCGCCATCGTCCGGCACAATCGGACGGTGACGGCCAGATTGATTGTTGGCCCGTCCAGTAGTAGCGCCGCGCTCATCGCCAGTATCCGCACCCTGCTCGTCTGGCTGGCTGCTCCTCCTCAGATCCCGATCACGCTCCAGTATCAGCCATTCAATGCCAGCACGCCGCTCTATCTGGATGTGGTGGGGGCGTCGCATAATCTGCCTGCCGACGAGGGGCAATGGCTACGCGGCCAGTTTGAGCCGCTGACGATCAGCTTCATCACCCGGCCAGGACTACGCGGGGATCGCGTGACCCTCCAGAATCTCGTCGCCAACCCTGGCCTGGAACAGCCTGGCGACTGCTGGCATGGTAGCCTTCCTGGACACCTTCGCGAATACGAACTTCTACGCCAGCCAGGCGGGGAGCGCGCCAACGGCAGGCTCGGTCAACAACAACTATCCTGATGTGGTCATGGCTGACACGCCGCTGCGCTATTACCGCATGGGTGAAGCCAGCGGGACGACGGCCTATGACGTGAGTGGGAGCGGGGCGAATGGGACGTACAACGCTAGCCCCACCCTTGGCTCGGCGGGAGCCATCAGCGGCGATAGCGCGGATAAGTCTGTGACGTTCAACGGGTCGTCGCAGTATGTGGGTGGCATCTCAGTGACCGGCATGCCGACGGGCAACGGGGTGGCCAGCATCGAGGCGTGGGTGTTTGTCACTGGCGCACCTGCCAGCAACGCGATCATCGCGGGCTATGGCAAAAGCGCGGCGCATCAGCGGCTGGGCATCTACATGGACACGTCGCGTAAACTGTACGCCGACACACAGAGCGGCGCAACCGGCGGCAGCGCAGCGGTCAGCATCAACGCCTGGCACCACGTGGTCGGGACGTGGGACGGCACGACGCTCACCTGCTATGTGGATGGCGCGGTGGGCGGGACCACTGCGACACCTGGTGCGATGACGACCCCTGGCTCCGCGACCGCGATGACGATTGCCGTGGATGTGACCGCCGCTGGCTCCTGGTTCCCTGGTCGCATTGATGAAGTCGCGTACTACGGCGCCTGTCTCTCCTCGACGCGGATCACCGCCCACTACAATGCGGGCAACGCGGGCACAGGCATGGGAACCATGACCAACGCGCTGACCCTCGCCTCGGGTGCGCGTATCAGTTTCGGCTGTCCCGCCTGGCAGGCGCTCAACACCTGGCAGGCGCGGTTCCGCTACACAGTCGGGCAGGACGGTCGGACTTTTATCTGCACTACACCGATGCCAGTCACTGGCTGCGCGTGGAAGTCACTGGGACTGCCCTGACGATCGACACACAATGTGACGTCGACTACCACGCTGGCGACGACGAGTATCAGCCTGGCCTCAAACGTGTGGTACTGGCTGCGTGTGACACAGTTCCCCGCCGCGCCTGGGAGTCCTGGCGAGGTCGCCGATGTGCAGGCGACCATCCTCACCGATGGCAATACGCCTGGAACGGTGGGCGCATCCCTCTTCACCGCTGGGCCAGTCCCGACGCAGGATGCCGTCACCGCGCTCTCAGGCAGGCCACAGATCGAGGCCAGTCGGGCGCATCGCTCATCCTTGGTGGGCCATATACGCAGCGTGCATACGCGTCAGTCTGTTTGGGCCGGGTGGCTGGCAACTCGACCCATCCTCCGGCACGCCAGTGGGATCAGCAGCCTGGGAAGGGCAAGGACAGTCCAGCGCCAACACATATCCCAGCGGGCCAGTGAGCAGCTATGGCGCCGGTCGCTTTGACGCGCCACCCACAGCCGCATGGGACATCCTGTTCCACTCCTACAACGGCGGGACGCCTACGGGAACGTGGGCCATCCCCTGCTCGCCCTCACAGCAGATGGCAGGCTCGCTCTACGTCAAGAGCAACGGCCTGGCAGGCTCGGCCTCACTCTCGCTCGTCTTGCGCGAATTCGACGCCAGCGGCTCGCTGCTGCGCTCCAGCACACTCGCCACACTCAGCGGCAATCAGTCAAGCTGGACACAACTGGCCGGGACAGCCACCACCGGGGCCATCTGCGCGTATGTCGATCTCGCTCTGCGCGCCCTCGACGCCACGAGCGCCAGCGCCAACGGCACGATCTGGCTGGACAACGCGCAACTGTGGAATAAGACGCAACTGCGCGAAGCATGAGCAGCATGCCGTGGTGCGACCTGCGCGCGGCCGTCTCGCCTGCGATGCTGGTGGTCTCAGGACTCGCTGGCGACCTGCCTGCGCCGTGCTATCTCGCCCTTGGCACATACGTCGCCTCACTGCCACAGAGCGGCGCCTTGAGCCTCTACGTGGGTCGCAAGGCGATCACCAGCCCACGCGCGCAACTGGTCGGCGTCTCCTACGGCGCATTCTCGCGCAGCCTTCTCGCCGCAAGGTTTCGCGCAACTGGACGCCAGCAGCTACGGCGGGTTCGACTCGCTACGCCTCGGTCGGCTCAGGCGGGCTGGAATCCACGCGCGTTCTCGCTGCTCGCCTCGGATGCGTCGGGCATCTATCACTTGCTGGCCAGAGTCAAGACGGCGCAGATCGTGGGGAACCTGGGCAGCATCACCCTGCGAGCGGTGAGCACCCAGCAGACGGACGCCTGGTTCAATCAGGTGGGTGGGGCGGATGTCGTCAGCACCTGGAACGGCGCGTATGTGACGCCGTTCGCAGCGCAGAATGTCTGGACTATCGCCGATGCGGGGCAGTGCAATCTGCCGTCCTTCCCACAGGGTGCGCTGAATGATCCCACGCAGTTGTACCTCATCCCACGCGCACAGTGGCAGGATAGCAGCGGCAGCCCGCAGAATGGGTATACCAACTGGCAGGCGCTGCTTGCCCATAGATGGCTCGCTGCTCGTCGCCACGGTCAACAATCCCAGCAACAGTGCGGGCGCGATCACGAATAGCTGGCTGTGGACGTATGCCGATGGGCTGCTGCTGAATCGGTCGGGGGCGTCAGATGGGCCGTCATGGACGTACAGCATCGAGACGAAGGCGCAACCGAACCCGGCGGTGGGCGCTGGTGGAGCGGGGACGCCATCCAGCGGGTCAATCAACGTCAATAGCGGGGCTGATCCTGCCCTGACGGTAGACCCTTCTCAAATCGGCGCAAACAATAACGTCGGGGTCAACCAGCTCGTCGCCATCGTCAGCGATCAGGCGGGCGGGGTGTATCCGTGCTTTGGCGAGGTCAGTTACTCGCCGCTGTATCTCGAACCACGGTAAGGGTTATCGTGCATCGCAGGCGTCGTCACGCGGCGCTGGGCCAGCGATACGTCAGGTGGGGCCAGAGATGTGCAGACCAAAGCGCTCGTCTGACCAGGCAAAATACGCGGGCAGATCGTCCGCCGCGCCCGTCGGCGAGACCCGCCCGCACCCACGCCAGCGCGGCAGCGGCGTCTTCCGAACGGCGTCACCGCGCGCGAGTTCGCCGGCCAAGCGACCGCAGAACCGCCTCCGGGCCAGCGCGTAACGCCTGTTCCACATCGACGCCAACGCGCGTCTCAGGTGTTGCTTGCGCCGCCCGCCAGATGAGCAGCGCATCGTCAGGTCGTGCGAAACGTGCCACGGCGGCAATCAGGCGATAGAGTGTCTCGGGTGCGCCCTCGCCCGTCGCCCTGATGGCATCCGTCTCGCGCTGAAGCAGCCAGATTGCCACCGGATAGTCACCTGGCTGCAGATCAGCCAGCAACGCCTCGGTGAGGGCCGTTCGCCACGCGACGTCTTCCTGGCGCGCCTCCGCGGTGTCAGCGCGGGCGAATGGGCGTTCTCCCGCGCGCAAGCGTTGGAGGTCACGCGCCGCGAGGCCGCTCATGTGCCGTCGCCATCGTGGAGCGCCCGTACCTCGGCCAGCTCCGTGCCACCCATACGCATCAGCTCTTGAATGACGGGGTCAGCGCGCACCTCACGCTCAAGGGCGGCGATGTCAGGCAGATGCATCCCTTCCGAGGTCGCGGCGTCGGCGGGTGGAGGAGTGATCGGTGGCTGGGTAGCTGCGCCCTTCGTCTGGGTCTTCTGCGTCGTGTGTGACATGTGTGACGGGCGTGACGATCCAGCGGCCTGTACTGTCGGGAATGGCACGATGTTGTTGGGCGCCGATCCATCGGGCTGACTCGATGGCGGGGGCGGAGAGGACGGCCGCTGCGGCGGTTTCGTGGCAGGCTGGCCAGAGCCACCCTCACTGGCAAGCACCAGCCGCACGCGCATCGGTCGTTCCAGAACCTGTTCCAGCGCCCATTCGACCGCCTCACGCTTGGATGGCTCGCGCAACTTCTCCAGATGGAAGGGCCACTTCACCGCAATCGTCAGTGATAGCGGGCTGCCAGCGTCCAGCCGCACCGGCTGCGCATCGCTCAGCAAGCCCGAGACCATCGAGCTTTTCTGCTTGCAGACCTTCTTGATCATCGTCCAGCGACGCTGAATATCGCGCAACATGTTTACCAGCGCGTCATCCTGCTCCGCCTCCATCAGGGGGGGATCGGGTGGGAGTGACACTGGCATTGGCGCAGGCGCCAGGCCGCCTCGGCTTCCGACGTACCAGCTTCTGATGGCGCGTCACCCATGGGCGCGGGCGCCACGACATCCGCGTCGGTCTCTTCGCGGGACGACGAGTTGGCGACGGGCGCTGGCTGATGTACGGTAACCGTCACCGCTGACTGTGACGCTGACTGTGAGCTGACGTGATGCTGGTGCGTGTGGTGATGCTGGCTGTGACGCTGGCTGCGGCGAACGTGGAGCGCGGGCGGGCGTCGCGGGTCGCGGCTGCTTTTCAGCGGGCGAGTAGTCGTTTGTTGAGTCGTTATGCGCGCAGACGCCGACGCATTCGAGGAAGGCAAGCTCCAGAGCGAGCTGCGGCACGGGCAGACCTCGCGCTGGCTGCTCGTTGCGCGCGAAGACACGAGCGCAATCCGCCAGTTCTTCGAGGGTGAAGCGCCCGGCAAGGTCTGCCGTCGCCCGGGCCTCTTCGGCGGTGCGATCCATAATCGTGGCGACATCCGCGCCTGCCCGCGCCAGCATCAGCGCGCGCCATTCCTCGGCATATTGCGAGGAGAGTTGCCGCGGGTCGGCTCCGCTGGAGACCAGCGTATGGATACGCTCCAGCCCGTCAGCGGTATTCTGATCGGCGACCGCTTCGATCATTGCGCGCAGGGCAGCGGGATCGGCCAGGCCAAGCATCCCGCGCACGCTTTTCGCGTCGATCTCCGTTCCACAGAACGTGATCGCCTGATCGAGCAGGCTGAGCGCATCGCGCATGCCGCCCTGGGCCGCGCGCGCGATCATCTCGGCGGCGGCTGGCTCCAGGGTCAGTCCCTCGCCCTCAGCGACGTGGTGGAGGTGAGAGACGATATCGCGCATGCGATGGCGGCGGAAGTCGAACCGCTGGCAGCGCGAGATAATCGTGGGCAGCACTTTGTGCGCCTCGGTAGTCGCCAGCACAAAGATCACATGCGGCGGCGGTTCTTCCAGCGTCTTCAGCAGCGCGTTAAAGGCCGAGGTCGAGAGCATATGTACTTCGTCGAATACATATACTTTGTGATGGCCGTCGCTGCCAAGTAGATTCACGTTCTCACGCAGGTCGCGAATGTTCTCCACACTGGTATGCGAGGCGGCATCGATCTCGATCACATCGGGCGAGCGCCCGCTGGTAATCTCCTGGCACGAGATACACTCGTTACATGGCTCACCATTGTGGGGATTCTGGCAGTTGATCGCTTTGGCCAGCAGCCGGGCGACGCTGGTTTTCCCCGTCCCGCGCGGACCACAGAAGAGATAGGCATGCGCCAACCGCCCGTCGCGCACGGCGTTGAGCAGCGTGCGGACGACCTCTTCCTGCCCGACGAGGTCGGCGAATGTCTGTGATCTCCATTTGCGGTAGAGGGATTGCGATGCCATGCGATGCCCCACGTTTGTATCAAGTCGTAACAATCGGAATTGTGCGCGTCAGATAGACCGAGCGTGTCAGTTGGCTGGATCGCAGCGCCATGTTCGCGCTTCCGCCAGAACAATTATATCTTAAACGAAGGGGACAGGCGTGCCGTTCACTGCTGACCCATACGGCCATCGCGGACGCCGTGAAGGCGAGTTATTACCGAAAAGATGGCCTGGACAGGCATCGGAAATCAGGTGTAGTCAATGGTAGAGAAAGGTACCGGTTGGAGTTTAGGAATAGGGGAAAGAAAAAGTGGGTCGTGCACCCACCGTTGATCCGCGCCATTAGACCCCGAAACTCTTCCAGCTCAGGCCCAGTGCTCCCACGGCGCCCGGAGAGGTCCACTTACCGCTGCTTCCTTCCGGACCTGACGGGGTTCGCAAACATCCGCCGCGTGGGGTCTAAACCCTCATAACCATCCAAGCTCCAGAATCGGCAGGCGTACGACCGCGGGCAGGAATTCAGCCCCGCATAAGAGCGTTTCGGGTACAGGGCAGCCCTGGCTCCCCACCTAGCACGACCTCGCGACTATTGTACCGCGCCCCATCGCGAAAGTCAAAAGCATAGGAAGCAGGGAGTGTGGATGGACGTGGATGGATGTGGATGGGGGTAGACCGCTCGAAGATCAGGCGCACAAACAGGCATGCAACAAGGTATGCGACCAGACGAGTCCGGCCTTGCCGCCGGACTCGACAACGCCCTTATGCTACTTGCCTGCCGGGACTTTCCTGACCACTGCGGCCTTTGGCATCGGTTTGGCAACCATCTTCGGCGCGCCGACCGATTGCTCCATCAGCGTGATGATGATCTTGAGCGGCTCGATGTTACCTGCCTGCTGCTCGGCCTCGGTGACAATCGCCTGGCGACGGATGGTGGTTTCACCTTGTGGCAGCGCGGGGAACAGGTCGTTGCCTTCGAGATAGCCTGCCTCGATCAGTACCCTGACCGGCGCATACTCGAAGACCCGCGCCAGCGCCCGGCACCGCTCTGGTGTCGGCAATACTGGCTCGTCATCCCTCAGGTAACGTCCAAGCGATGCCTCGTCAATCGGCGCGTGATGCTCGACACAATACTTCGCGAACTCGCGGATTAGGTAATGGTCTCCGCGTCGCTGGTAAAAGTCAAGATCGCGCAACTCCTTACGGAGCCAGTCGCGAAATCGAAGCCGAGTCTTCAGATCCACCTTATTGTTCATTAGTAGCTGGCTCCTACCTACAGTATCCGCGCCTATCCGCTTTTCTCATGAAACAAATTCCAGAGACAGTCTGCGAAAAATAGGAGGGGACACTGATAGTATACGGTTAGTCTTACACCTCACTCAATAATATTGTAGAAATTCTTACCCTGTCAAGTCCAGAACCTGTTTTAGCTATCACATTACGACTATTTGCCTCAGCAGTTAGTACTATTTACCAATAAGCAACCCACCTATCCTCCGCAAAAGTGCGTACATAAGCGATTACACTTCGATTGTCTGCGTCGGATGCCCGCTATCAGAGTGAGGGTGACACACGTGCACACTATTAAATTGGGAGGAAATTAGCGTTTCATTGACTGGCAAGCGAACATCCGCATCGAACTGTAGCAGCGCTGCGCGGTATTGCTCAGTATGACACGTGCGATAGCAAATAGACATCGCTCAGGATCGCTGCAATTGGCCGTCCTCGTCCGCGACACCAGCGCGCGTCGCACCCTCGCGCCAGCTGCCCCATGTGCGGCTGCTCCACTTGCATGATGGGTGTGAACAGTGGTATAGTTGCCTCATGCATCAATTACCAGTGGCAAATAATCCTGACGTCGGCTCGCCCGAAACAGCGCCCGACGAACTCTCAACGTTGACGCTTGAAACGATCCCGCCAGTGATGCGCGCGATTCGTACGCTGATGCGCGCCGAACGGGAGAACGACCTCACCGTTCCACAATATAGAACTCTTGGCTTCATTGGTCGGCATCACAATGCCTCGCTCAAAGATGTGGCCGACCATTTTGGGATACCAATGTCTGGCGCCTCGCGGCTGATTGATAAGCTGGTGGATCGCAAACTCATTACCCGAACCACGGACACTTCGGATCGCCGCAAGGTCATACTGAACCTGCTTCCCGCTGGCGAGGAACTGCGCGCCAGATCCCGCCAGCGCGCCCAGCAGGGCCTCGATGCCGCGTTTCAGCGCCTCACACAAACCGAACGAGACACCATCGCCAATGCACTGCCGCTTCTGCGCGATCTCTTCAGCAACGAAACATCGGTAGCGCGGACGACGGGCGCGACCACCGGCGAGCCGCCTCCCTGCTGAGCGGCGCGTCGCTCCATGACGTAAGCCACGACGTAAGCCACGAGGTTAGCCGCCTTGCTCCCTTTCACTTCTTCAGCCATTCCATGAACACTATGAGGAACGCCATTGTGACTTCGCCAATTCTTGTGACATCGCATCTGACACGTGTTTTTGGGGAAATGAGAGCAGTTGATGGTCTCGATCTGGAGATTGCTCCCGGTGAGG
Organism: uncultured Chloroflexia bacterium; assembly: GCA_963718915.1. Lineage (GTDB taxonomy): Bacteria > Chloroflexota > Ktedonobacteria > Ktedonobacterales > JADMIN01 > DAHUXT01. The sequence continues at coordinate 38,627 of CAVRAI010000006.1, forward strand.
TCTTTGGCTTGCTGGGGCCAAACGGCGCGGGCAAGTCGACGAGCATCAAGATGCTCACAACACTCCTGCCGCCGACAGCTGGAACCGCCACGATTGCTGGCTACGATATCGTGCGACAGCAGGCGCTGGTTCGCCGGGTCATTGGTTACGTGCCACAGGCGCTTTCAGCCGATGGAACGCTCACCGGTTATGAAAACCTCCTGATCTTCGCGAAATTGTACGATGTGCCGCGCGCTATCCGTCAGGAGCGCATTGCCCACGCGCTCGCGGTGATGGAGCTGACCGAGGTGGGTGATAAGCTGGTGCGCACCTATTCTGGCGGCATGATTCGCCGGTTGGAGGTTGCCCAGGCGCTCCTCCACGGCCCGCTGGTGCTCTTTCTCGATGAGCCAACCGTGGGACTCGATCCCGTGGCCCGTAAGGCGGTCTGGGATAGCCTGAGCGCCCTGCGCGAGCAGATTGGCATGACGATTTTCCTTACGACGCACTACATGGAAGAGGCCGACAGCCTCTGTCAGCGCGTCGCCATCATGCACCGGGGCAGAGTCGCAACCATGGGTACTCCAGCTGAGTTGAAGGCAAGCATCGACCAGCCTGGGGCAACTCTGGACGACGTCTTCGCTTACTATACTGGCCACGACCTCGACGCGGGTGGCTCGTATCGCGATGTGACGCGCGCCCGTCGCGCCGCGCGCCGACTCGGCTAGTCAAACCGATCTATCGCCATGGAGAATATTCCTGATGACGCTACCTACTACCACCACTACCGAGAGCAATGATCAGGCCATGCTCGCCTTCGTGCCGCTCAGCTTGAAGCAGCCGTCGCCGTTGGGCAAGGTGGCCACCTTTCTACGCAAGACGCTCACCATCGCCGAGTGGGAGGTGCGCAAACTGCGCCACGATCCCACCGATCTGCTGACGCGCGCCGTCCAGCCAGCGCTCTGGCTGCTGATCTTCGGCGAGACGTTTACGCATATTCGCGCCATCAACACCGGCAAGGAGAGCTATCTGCAATTCATGGCGCCGGGGATTCTGGCGCAAAGCATCCTTTTTATCGCGATATTCTATGGCATCGCGGTGATCTGGGAGCGCGACCTGGGCGTGATCCATAAGTTTCTGGCAAGCCCCTCACCACGCGCGGCGATTGTCATCGGCAAGGCGCTCTCCGCAGGCGTGCGCGGGCTGTCCCAGGCGGTCATTATCTACGTGCTGGCGCTGCTGCTGGGCGTGCGGATGAACTGGAACCCACTGGCGCTGCTGGGCGTCGCGGTGATGGTGGTCCTCGGCGCGGCCTGCTTCTCGACCTTCTCGGTGATTATCGCCTGCCTGCTACGCACCCGCGAGCGTGTGATGGGCATCGGCCAACTGCTGACGATGCCGCTGTTTTTCGCCAGCAATGCGATCTATCCCATCGCGATCATGCCGATCTGGCTGCAATTCGTCGCCAGGGTCAATCCGCTGAGCTACGAGGTGGATGGGTTACGCGGCCTGATGGTGGTCGGCGGCGAGCATATCAACCCTATCGGCCTGGACTTCGCCGTGATACTGGTCATCACCAGCATCCTGATTGTGCTGGCGGTGCGGCTCTATCCGCGTCTGATCCAATAGTCGCACTGGTTTCGTTTGAGAATAGCGGCGTCAGCTTTGGGATACGACGCCACACCGTGCATCCTCCGCAAAAACACCGATTTTCCCCGCTTTCGTCACATTGCGACGCGGGAAGTGACCCATGTCACTCGCCAGCTTTGCCCCCGGCGTGTTACCATGAACCGCGCAACTCATCCTGGTATTGGTGGTGTGGAGGTTTGGATCTCTACCAATTGGAAGAATGGAGATACAGCACATGTGGGGACGGCCAAAAGCCGATGGCGCGCAACAGCAGCCCGCCGCGCCAGACGGAAGTGTCGCGGCGCCGCAGCCGATACGCACTCCCAATGACCTGCTCCGGCGCGCCGAATGGGATCGCCTTGCCGACGCCGACCGCGAGACGTTGATGCGCCCATTCCAGGGACGCGAGGTACCGGCGTTTGGCGACGTGGCCAGCGAGGCCTCAACTCATGCCGACCTGCGGCTACAGGACTGGGTCGCGCAGCTCATCTCGCCCAGCTTTCAGCCACAGACCGCCGCCTATGTGCGCGCCTGGCTCTCAGATGGCTCGCCCGATGGCCACCTCTACGTCGGCGGCTTCGGTGGACAGGGGCGCACGAGTCTCGTCGCCTCGCTGGCCCGGCAGGTGATGGTCAACGCGCTGGTTCCGGTCGAGTACTGCTATGTGCCTGACCTTGATGCGCTCGGCAAGCCGATGGCGCTGGCGGTGCCGGATGACACGGGCGCGGACTTCACCGATGCGCTGCAGACCGGATTGCGCCTGATCGCCGGAAACTGGGATGGCGCCAGCGGCGAGGGTGATTCTAGCGATAATAGCAGCGATGCGAGTGCGGCCAGTGAGGGCAGCGATAGCGGCGATGGCGGCAACACGAGCGCAAACAGCGCCAGCAACGGCGCCGCTGCCAGCCAGGAGGCCAGCGCAAGCGCGTCATCCGCACCCGCCAGTAGCCCCGACCCGGCGGCGATTGCCCAGCAGCGCGGCACGCTCGTCACCAAGATCATGGCCATCGTGACATCGGCGGCGCCCAGCGATGACGCGCGCGCCTACGTGGCGAAGCTCACCGCGGCGTTGCAGCAGCTTGCCAGCAAGGGCGATGATCTGCCATTCGCTGAGGACAGCGTTCCTACGGCCCATGTCACCCCCACGCCCGACTCGCTGCCCGGCGGCTCGGCGGAGAAGGGCGCGCCCGTCGTCGTGGTCTCGCTGGGGCAGACCGATCTCTCAGACGCGCTGCTGCGGGCGAACGGCGGCGTGCTCATCCTCGCGGCCACCGATACGCTCGATTCGAGCACGTGGAACTCGCTCTCCACATCGCTACGCAATCGCTCGCTGCTGCTCAAGCAGGGCTGGCCCGCGATTCCGCTCTCGGTGCATGTCGTGATGATCGGTTCAAACAGCTCCTACACAGCGCTGGTCAACAATACCGAAGATTTTAGCCGGATTTTCCGCTACGAGATCTGGTGCAACTACGATACTGAGTGGCGGCGTGAGGCCGAGGCCACCTATGCGGCCCTCGCCACTGGTGTCAGCACGCGCCACAGCCTGCCAGCCTTCGATCCATCTGGTGTCGCCCGGCTCGTCGAGGAGGGCGCGCGGCGAGTGGATGGTCTCCAGCGGACACGCCTCTCGACCGATCTGCTGCTGCTGCACGATCTGGCGCTTCAGGCGGGGCGTGTGGCCAAGGCGCGCAACTCCGCCACGACCAGCGGCCAGGATGTCGATAACGCGCTCTTCCAGCGCAGGCAGCTTCAGGCGGGCAGCGCCGAGCGGGTGCGCTACGCGATCCTCTCCGGCCAGGAGATGACGGCGACGTTTGGCGCGGCGATTGGCCAGATCAACGGCCTGGGCATCTACGAGGTTCATCCCTCGGAAGGCACGTTCGCCGTGCCGATGCGTATCAGCGCCATCGTCAGCGTCGGCAAAGACTATTCGCTGCTCGACATCGAACGCGGCGCGGAACAGGCGGACGCCGAGCATATTCGCGGCCTGATGACGATGGAGGGCTACCTGGCGAACCGTTACGGGCAGGATCGCCCGGTGAGTCTGGCCGCGCGCATCCGCTTCGAGCAGCAGCATGGCGGCACCGGCGGCGATAGCGCCTCGGCGGCGGAACTCTTCGCGCTGCTCTCGGCGCTGGCGCAGGTAGCCATCCGGCGCTCGGTGGCGGTTACCGGCGCGGTCGGCCAGTATGGCGAGATTCAGCCGATTGGTGGCGTGAATACGAAGATCGAGGGCTTCTTCGACCTCTGCCGCGCGCGACGTGCGGCGGGCGAGCAGCCCGTCGGTGGCTACGGCGCCATCATCCCCGCGGTCAACACCCGCGACCTGATGCTCCGTCCCGACGTGGCCTACTCCATCGCGCAGGAGGGCTGGTTCAGCATCTGGCCGATCAACTGGGTGGATGAAGGCATTCCCCTGCTAATGGGCGTTGGCGCCGATCAGATACACGCGCGGGTAAACGACCGCCTCAAGCGCTTCTACGAGCTGGCGACGCAGTCACGCAAGTAGGCTGCGAATCTCTCTCCCAGCGCCCTCTCCCCTAACCCCCTCCCCTAAAGTGGGAGGGGGACCAGAGCGTTTGCTGACGGGCAATAGTAGCTACTGGCGCCACGCCGTAGGCTGAAGACCTACAGCTAATCCTTGCAAACGTGTACTCCTATGTCTTTTAGTAAGGTCAATAGAGAGCGTAAGCTGCGGCATGATGAGCCTTCGGCATGACCTCCGAAGAGTGTGCCAGGGCGTGCGAACCGGAGCCTGCCCATTCGCCGTAGCGTTATGAACGTTCACTTTATATTCCGAACACCACACGTCGTGGCGGGCGAGGCAGGCCGGAGCATAATGTACTTTTACCATGTACGACGGACACGAGCATTGCGATGGGGTGAGCGTGCCGGAAGCCCAAAGGCCCCGGCGAATGGGTAGGGAAATTCGCCGTAGCGTTCACGCTACGGTCTGCCTCACCTACCACGACGTAGGGTGTTCGGATGAAAAAGTAAATCACATAACGCTACGGCCTGCTCGCCCTACCGCGACGCATGGTGTTCGGCGTTTATTCCAAACATTCATCATGCTGCGAACGGCCCCAATCAATCCAAGGCCTTTCACTCTTCCAGCCACTCGGTGATGAACCGCTTGCTGGCGTGGATGTCGATCTGCCAGAGCGATCCCTCGCTGATATTGCGGTCCCTTACCCCGTCCCGAATCTGTCTCCGCCCTGAGGTTAGCACGGGACTAGACCTGCGGTCTCCGCTTCCAGGTGGTGCGTAGCTGGCGTGTCGTCGTCTATCTTGCTTAGAAACGTGAGCGCTTCTCGCGTTCTAGTGCCGACACAGAATATGCGACAGAATATGCGCAAGAGGGAGCCATGACAACGATCGAACTTGCTCCAGGAGTGTCTCAGTCCGCAACGCGCGCTGAGCGGTACGCTTACGGCAAGTCCTTGCGTACCCAGGTCCCCCATAACAGTCATGGAGAGTGGGCTCCAGCGACTGACAGGCCTGATCCGCTCACTCTGCTCGAGGAGCAGAACCGCACTCGTTTGCCGCAACTGGCGCCGATCCGCATGGGACGTATGTCGCTGTCCCCGTTCGCATTCTTACGTGGCGCAGCGGTGGTCATGGCGTCTGACCTGGCGACGACGCCCGTCTCGGGTATCACGGTGCAGCTCTGCGGCGATGCGCATGTGAGTAACTTCGGCGGCTTCGCTACGCCAGAGCGCGACCTAGTCTTCGACGTGAACGACTTCGACGAGACCTTGCCAGGAGCATGGGAATGGGACGTGAAGCGGATGGCTGCCAGCATCGTCGTCGCTGGTCGAGACAATGGGTATTCGGCTCACGATATCAGGCAGGCAGTCGTAAGGAGTATCCAGCAGTACCAGACCGTGATGCACCAAGGGGCCAACATGACTTGCCTTGATGTGTGGTACACGCACATCGATGCTGAACACCTATCGGCGCACGTGAAACACAAAGAACAGGATCGTATTCTGAAGGATGAAAAGCGGGCGGGTCACCGCACGAACGAGGGGGTCTTTCCCAAACTGGCTGAGGTGGTTGATGGGCAGTACCGCATCAAGGATGACCCGCCTCTGATTGTGCACGTACAGCAACTGGGCAAGACACAACAAGCCGAAGCCGAAGCGATCAAGGGCTATTTTGAGGCCTATGCGCAAACACTGCCAGATGATCGCAAGGTGCTGCTCAGCAAGTATCGCGTCGTCGACATAGCGTTGAAAGTGGTAGGAGTGGGCAGCGTTGGAACACGCTGTTGGGTCGTGCTGCTCATGGCAGGCGGGGATGGAGACGACCCTCTCTTCCTGCAGGTCAAGGAAGCAGATGCATCGACACTCGAGCCCTATTTTGGCAAGAGTGTTTACGCCAACAATGGCGAGCGCGTGGTGCAGGGGCAGCTCCTGATGCAGGAAGCGAGTGACATCTTCCTGGGCTGGACACGAGGCAAAGAGGTCGACTTCTATGTGCGGCAGTTGCGCGATATGAAGTTTTCCGCGGATATTGCGACGATGACGAAGAAGATGTTCGATTCCTACACCTGGTTATGCGCTTCGGCGCTTGCGCGAGCGCATGGCCGTAGCAGCGACCCCGCCCAAATCAGTGGCTACCTGGGCCACAGCAATGCGTTTGCACACGCGATTGCCCGCTTTGCCGAGACCTATGCTGACCAGACTGAACTCGACCACGCGGCGTTGCTCGCGGCTATCAAGAAGGGCCGCATTCAGGCGAAGGTCGACGTATAGTAATCGTTCCCAAGAAGCGAGTATCTATGGCATCTCGCAGCGCACACGAACGTGCGCCGGATGTGGTCACGCCGTGCATCTCGAATACTTGCGTAGCGCCTTTGGATTGTGTCAGCGCTGGCCGTTGTCAGTCTTCCAGCCATTCGGTGATAAACCGCTTGCTGGCATGGATGTCGATCTGCTGTAGTGTCCCCTCGCCGATGTTCACGAACTTGTGCGGCGTCTCCGGCGGAACGATGATGATCTGCCCCGGCTGCCCTTCGAGCGTCTCCGCGCCAACAGTAAAGAGTGGGCGGCCCTCCTGGACGATGAAGATCTCTTCATATGGATGCTTGTGCAGCTTCGGCCCTGCTCCAGGTGGCAGGTCTACCCAGATGAAGGAGACGCTGCTATCCCCGTGCAGGTAGCCCTCGAACTCGTAGCTGCCGACGCCTTCCCGAATATCATCCCGGTGCAAGATTGTATAGGACATCCACGTCCTCCTCTCCATGCAGTGCAACACAGCGCTACTGATGTGGGTCACTGCTGGAGAGCGTACATCAGGGTCGCTGCAATCGCCTACAGCGCATAGACCTTGAAGTCGCTCAGTCGCAGCGTCCGTGTAATCAAAGCGGGTCGCGTCTGTGGAGAGCAGTGGCGTCTGGGTGGCGCTCGCCTGACTGGCGACGTGGCCGTCGATCAGCAGGCTCCTCGTCGAGGACGCTTCGTCGCCCAGCGGGAACGCTGCTGCCCTCCTGTTCGTCTGGCTCACATCGGCGACTGTAGGGTGCGCCAACGCCCATTTATGAGATGCAGATGTGCTAAGCATTGGTTGCTTGACCACGTAGTATATCTATGCTAGATTCTGGAAGCCAGGTATACTGGCATTCCTGGCGCATGCACCCGCTCGGAGAGCGATTCCACTCCACCTGTGTGCGGGAAGAACATAGGTCATTGCGTGCCGTACAAGGGATGACCTCGATGTGATGACGATGCTGACGCTGCTATGGAACCTGTTCTCGTGCATGTCCCCGCCCTCCTCTTGATTGGCCCGTTTTGCGCTTGATGCAGAAGATGGAGAGTTCGAGTGAACGCAGACCTGCAAATGCTTGCCGAGGCCGCCACTAACGCGTTTGATCAGGAACACTACGAAGAAGCGCTGAAGAAGTACCAGGAGATCACACAACTCGATCCGAAAACCGCGTGGGCCTGGGAGCGTTTAGGCGCGGTCTGCCTCGCAATGAACGACTATAAGGGTGCGCTCCGATTCTGCACTATCGCGCTGGCGCTCGATCCCAAAAGTGGCTCGGCCTGGTTCAATCGCGGTAGGGCCTGTACGGAATTGCGACAATATCATCGAGCTATTGCAGCCTATAAACAGACCTTGAAGCTGGGTTATGACAAATCGTACTCCTACAACAACACAGGCGTTGTGTATGAGCGGTTGGGACAATACGATAAGGCGTTGTCCAACCACGATCTGGCCATACAGGCGGATGGCACGAATACGCTGGCTGTGCTGAATAAAGGGTTGATCCTCGCTCATTTCCAGCGCACCCAGAAGGGCTACGAGGAGGCGCTACGCTGTTTCGACCAGGTCCTTAGTTCGGATCCCGACAACCTGAAAGCTCTTAGTAACAAGGGGGATGTGCTCTGTCATCTCAAGCAGTTCAGCCGCGCGCGCGCCGTCTATGAGCGGATATTAGGTCTCTCCCCCAAATACACGGCTCCCTGGAATGATCCAGGTGTTCCCCTCACCGACAATCGCCTGAAAGAGCTTGAGAAAGAGGACTCGAAACGAAGTGATCAGGCGCAGATTAAGCAATTTCGTGCGGCAGGCTGGCGCTACGGCGGGGTCATCGGCGGCATCTTGCTCTTGCTCCTGGTCATCAGCACCTTCCATGAAGGTGTCGATGTCACCCAGGTGTTTCCAGCGCTCGCGGGCGATCTCACATTCGCAGCGCTCTTGGTTGTTTGCACGCTCATTTTCGGCCTCTATGGCGCATACGTCGGCAGACGGTTCGCGGCGTCCCTTGAAGCGCGATTCGGCTTCTTGAGCAAGACAACCTGGACTATTCTGGCGACGCTCGGTAGCGGGGTCATCGGGTTCGTCTGGAGCGCAATCGCCGTCCTGCTGCTCAATCGACCTGCCATCGATTGGTGGCAGTACTGGAACTTCCTCGTTGCCGCCATCATCACGGCGATTGCGATCATCGTCGGCGCTGTGCTGGGAATCGGCCTGGTGATCTGGGCGATTAACAAGGTGTACCAGAAGGCTGAGGCGGTCAAGGAAGCTATCGAGCAGTATCAGGATGCTTTCAATGCGGAGATCTTTGGCGAGGCCATTGGCATTCAAATCATGAGTCCCCTTCAGAGCTGGGTACTCATGACCGAGATTGAAGATTGGCTCACACGTATTGACCGCGAGGATTTGAAAGCGCTGGTCAACAAGATCGTCACGAATGACTTCGGCGAAGAGAAGCGTAAGGCCATCCTGATCTCAGGCGCGGTTGGCGCGGGAATAGGTCTTTTCCTGGGCATAATTCTCAGCCTGCTGCTCTTGCTGTCCGCTGCGCTGGTCATCCCTTATCAGGAAGTTATCCTGGGGATTGCGGTCTTCTCGGCGGTCATTGGCCTGGTGTTGGGCCTCGCCTTCGAGAAGCGCCTGCGCCCCCGTGACGAGGTTGCGGCGGCATTCAATCGCATTCCCAGCGGAACAAGTCTGGCTGTTGCGGGCAGCGTGCTTGGCATCATGGGCAGCGTCGTCATTCTGGCCGCAACCCACCTGTCACTGCCCACGCTCGAAGCAGTCTATTCGCAGAGCTACGGTGGCCTGATTGGTGGGGCTATTCCGGGGATTATTCTTGGCGCCATGGTCGGACACCTTATCGGCTTCTTCAGCCCGAAGCAGGCTGATATTAACCGGAGCGCTGTAGCGGTTGGCGCTGGTAAGGTGTTTTCAGGCGTTTCGGCTGTCGGTAAAGTCGCGCTGGGTGGCGCCGTGGCGGTGGCGGTCATCCTGTTTTGTGGCTTCCCGCTCTTTGGCGCAATCCTTTACCACCCTGCTTCAGCCGCCGCCGATCAAACGGTCACAGTTGACGCGGGCAAGGGCTGGCAGGATACTGGATTTGTCGTTCAACCGGGAGATGAGCTCACGATCACCTATGTGTCCGGGCAATGGTCTGTTACAGGGAGCAACTCGCCACTCTCTGACGCCAACGGCAAACCAGCGAATCCGCCTGCCGATCTCTATTGCCATTGCGGTGAGCCGCTCCCAGGCGTATCGACTCAGGCGCTCATCGGCAAGGTAGGCAATGGCGGCAAAGCGTTCCTGGTTGGCGATAGTTATACCTTCACCGCTGCCACCAGTGGCGATATATTCTTGCGCATAAATGACCGTGATAGTCATCTCGGCGATAATACCGGTGCGCTACAGATAGTGATGTCGCTGGTGACGCCAACGCCAACACCGGCGTTAACACCAACAACCACGCCATAGGTCGGAGAGGCCAGTAGCTCACCCAGTCGCCAGGAGCGCCACTCATGAGCAGTACCAGGATATTCGTGAGCCATAGCCATGTTGATAATGACTTCTGCCTGAAGTTGGTCGAGGGGCTGACCACGGCAGGCGCGGATGTCTGGTATGACGAACACGATCTTGGCGCCGTCGAATTGACGCGAACTATCATGGCGGAACTGCGCCAACGCCCGATTTTCCTGCTGGTGCTTTCCCCAGAGGCGCTGCTCTCACAGTGGGTGGAAAATGAGAGCCTATGGGCATTCACCCTGTATCAGCGTGACCGAGAGCGTTCACGAGTCATCCTGCCAATTCTGGCGCGGGATGTTCGCCCAGAAGAAATATGGCTATTTCTCTCAGAATTCAAGCGCATCGAGGGGGGAAACTGTCGCGCGTTGCCGACGCAAGAGGCCGTTGCCAGGGCGCTGGCGATGCTCTCGCTGACCACACCTGGTGGCTCTGCGCATGAGCTGTCGGCTGGATCGTTTACCATCGACTATCTCTTTGAGCAGGGGACAGCGTTGTTGGCGCAGAAACGGTTTGCCGAGGCGCTCGCTATCTTCGACACCGCTATTGTGGTCGAGCCAGCTAATTCGACGGCGTGGAGCTATAAGGCACGTACGCTCTCGAATATGCCAGGGCGCACCGCCGATGCGTTCGCCGCCGCCGAAGAGGCGATTCGGCTGAATCCTCGGAATGTGATTGCCTGGAACTGCAAAGGCAATGCCCTGCGTGATCTCAAACGCTTTGAAGAAGCCATTACCTGCTATGATGAGGCGCTCCACCTCGACCCGAAATATACGACGGTCTGGAGCAACAAAGCGCTGACTCTCCTCAACCTGGAACGCTATGAGGAAGCTATTGCATGTAGCGAGAAAGCCATCGAACTCGATCCCGATGGCTATTCGATTTGGCCATCGAACGGATACGGCTGGACTGTCAAAGGCATTACGTTGCGTATCATGAAGCGGTACGATGAGGCGCTTGACTGTTTCGACAAAGCGATTGAAATTGATGCTCAGGATGATTATGCCTGGCAAAGCAAAGGGCTGACGCTGAATAGCATGCGGCGCTATGACGAGGCTATCGTTTGCTACGACCGGGCTTTTGCGGCCAACCCCCAAAATACCTTCGCCCTGACGAGCAAAGGGCTGACGCTGAGCAGCCTTCAGAAAAGCTACGACGAAGTGATGGCCTGCTTCAAACAGGCGATTGCTATTGCCTCAGAGACTGCCGATAGTTGGAGAGCGCAGACCGCCTACCTGCTCGATCTGCGTCATTTCGACGAGGCGCTCCCCTCGGCGACGAAAACGGTTGAACTCGATCCAACAGATGGGCCGTCCTGGCTGATGAAAGCGGAGGCGCTCAGAGAGTTGAAGCGCTATGATGAGGCTCTTCCTTGCTATGACAAGACGGTTGAGTTGGATCCAACAGAGGTAATGGGCTGGTCCGACAGAGGGGTGACCTTGATGATGTTGAAGCGCTATGAGCAGGCGATTGAGTCTTTGAATCAGGCGCTGCAACTCGATGGACAGAATCTTCCAACGCTGAAGAATAAAGGCTACGCGCTCGAACAACTCGAACGTTTCGAGGAGGCGCTCCGCTGCTACGAGCAGATGCTGGCGATTGATCCCCGGAATTACAGCGGCTGGACTTCAAAAGGAAATGCGCTCTGGCGGTTAGAGCGCAATGATGAGGCGCTTGCCAGCTTTGAGCAAGCCACAGCCATCGAACCACAAAACGGATTTGGCTGGCGCTGCAAGGGTATCGTGCTAGAGCAATTCAAACGCTATGATGACTCGCTCGCCTGCTACAATCGGGCGCTGGCTCTTGACCCGCAGGATGCGATGACGATGCGGCTAAAAGGGTGGCTCTATTTCACGAATCTGCATAACAACGCCGAGGCGCTGGTCTGGTTCGATAAGTCGCTCCAGGCCAATCCGCAGGACGCTACCAATTGGCTCAACAAAGCCCGCGTGTTGAGCGCGCTGCGACGCCATGACGAGGCGATAACCTGCTGCGATAAAGCGATTGCGCTTGACCCACAGAGTGGTCAAGCATGGCATGTCAAAGGCGAGATGCTGATGGCGTCAGGCGGATTCTTGACCAAGCCACGTCGCATGGAGGCTGAGGCTGCCCTGGAGCGTGCGCGTGAACTCGGCTATGGCCGATGAAGCTCACTGGCCGTAGCGTTCACGCTACGGCGAATTTCCCTACCCATTCGCCGGGGCCTTTGGGCTTCCGGCACGCTCCCCACATACAACGACCCAGCCAGACTTGGTATAATCTACTGGTATCTGGATCCAGGCGAAGATACTACGACATCAATACGGTCTGCTCGTCCGTGCGGCCTCTATTTCTGCCGCTTTTCTTCCCAAAAACGCTATGACGATAACTATCAGATAGAAGAATTGGCCCCCACCCAGCAGCACGAGAGACTCTTCTACGACACTACGGATGGTGGAAAGTGCAATTTGGTGATTGGTAAACAGGTTGAATGGCGCCTGTACATTGGCAAGATTCAGCGTTGCCCCTGGTAACGCTGTGTTTAACAGAATGTCCGCGCCTACCAGACTTCCTGTCAGAAGTAGCACGAGCAACAGTACTGCTCTCGAAGTGTCATTGTCCCGGTCTACAGAAATGGCAAGCATCCCAGTGAAAGCGGCAATGCCGGCAAAGACAAGTCCGATCAGGTTGCCATTCAAGGCGGAGAAGATATCTGGATTTATGGCAATCCAGTGGTAGCAGACTCCCAACAGCAGGAAGAATATGCCCCCCTGAAATTGGAGCATCTCGTACTCTTTCTGGATCCCCGCAAGCTCTGGCGGTTGTTGCGGCAGCAATGAACCTTGTATTTTTTCGCCACCCTGGTTGGCTTGTCCTGTTTGTTGAGACGATTTTAGGCTATTTGAACCGTCTGGCAATGCAAGAATAGCCTGGGGCGCCGCGAGTATGCCCGCGGATCGGCGTTGATGGTTCGCGACCTGGTCCGCTCGAAACGACTCTCGCGCGAGTTGAGTCAGCGGGAAGAACAGGAGGAAAATTGAGGCTGCTACACCACCTTCAAGCCAAATCGCATAATTCAGCCCGCTATTGTGTGTTATACCCACAAATGCCCCACTTGCCGCAATCAGAGTAACTGCTAGAGCGAGCAATGGAAGGAATGTCATGCGTTTGAATTTTTGGCCATAGGCGATTACAAAGACGGCATCAAACTGAATGAGCAGATAGAACACGGCGGCAATATTCAATACGACAGGGTCAACAACATGCCACGTTGACTCGGAGATAACCCCCAGGAGCCAAAATACGAGATTGAGGACCGTTGAGACAAGCAGATAGCGAACCAGGAGACTCACTGACTGTTCTTTGGATGCGGAAGGCTTTGAGAAGGCTGGCCCAAAGAAGAAGGAGAGAACGAAGGCAGTCACAATAGCAGCGAGAAGATACCATTGCACGATCAAAGAATCGTGCCAAAATAACGTCAGGGCGATAGCAAGAGTGTTCACAAGGATGTAGGTTGCGAGCACTCGCTGTGCGCCTGGGGCTTCCTTGGCGGCTTGTGAACCCCAAATTAAAACCCCAAAATATTGGGCAGCAAGTGGCGCCACGGCGAGGATTTCAGCAACAATCAGGAATGTGAGCGGCCAGTGTTGCAGCTCCCATCCTATTACCAGGCCCACGAGCGTGATGAGCAGAAAGAAGGTATCTATTCGACTGCCGTTAGGTGTGTTGAACTGCGCTAACCAGCCTACTGTCAATACCAGGCCACACACGGACAAAAGACCGTGAAGAATCACGGCAATCACCGTATATGTTGGCAGCGCGGGAATGAATAACCATGAGGTATTCGGAATGGGCGGTGGGAACGGGAGCCGCGTCGGGGGAGTAGCGAACGCCAACCAAACGGCATAAAGCGGTAACAATTCGTAGACCAGGAGCCACTTCAGTTCAAGTTTCAGCACAAATCCAAATTGACGCGATCTGAGCTCGAAAGCAAAATTCACGATACCAAGTATAAGTGAAAGCACAATGCCAGCGAGAAAGAAAGGGTATAGCGCTGGGTTCTGCCCTTTCTCGGCAACGAATATTCCATGATTCCATATGGTGTCGAGCAAATTCTGCATCACTGTCCCCCCACCCATCAAAGTAGTGTTAGTTGACGCCGAACAACCCAAAACTTGCACGTATAATGAACCATATAAGCGACAATGTCAACAGAACTGGTGTTCAAGTGTCACTAGCAGTTCTTAGCGAGCGGTTTTTGGTTGCTGAAATGCTACATTGATGGAATCGTGTCGGCAAAGTTACTAACACAGAAAATTGAGAAGAGATCTAAATCGCAGAGATTGCCATCAGCGCCGTGATGAGTCGGGCTACGTCGCCTGGCGTGTTATACGCCTGAATCGAGATGCGCACGAAGCGTTGATCCTGCCAGTCAACCACGGGTATCTCGATCTGGTATTCGTCCCAGAGCCGCCGCTGAAGCTCCTCTCTGGATACATCGGTGCGCGGAATGGGGATCGCGCGCATCTGACTGTACCACTCTGTCGTCTCCGGGCTGATGGGTGGCAGGCCGGTGAGCGCGCCGATACGCTGGCTGGCGGATGCGACGAGCTCGTGGCATGCTGCGCGGACGGCGGGCCAGTCGTGTTGCTGCTGGAAGTCGAGGGCGGTGGGTACGCTCAGGTAGGCGGCGGGATCGCTGGTGCCGGTCCAACCGAAGTAGTCCTGAAAGGGTGACGGGCCGGGCGCGATGGCGCGCCAACCCCAGCTCACCACCAGCGGCTGGAGCATCGGCTGGCGGTCGGGGCGTGCGTAGAGAAACGCCGACCCCTTGGGCGCGCAGAGCCATTTATGCAGATTACCGGTATAGAAATCAGCGCCGATCTCGTCCAGGCAGAGGGGAATCTGGCCGGGGGCGTGCGCGCCGTCGATGATTGTGACGATGCCCTCCGCCGCTGCCCGTCGACATATCTCGGCCACCGGGAAGATCAGCGCTGTCGGCGAGGTGATATGGCTGATGACCAGCGCGCGCGTTCGTGGGGTGACGCCCTGCCAGAGTTGCTCGATGACATCCTCGGCGCTGGTGACGGGTAGCGCAATCGGCTGGCTGTGATACCGCGCGCCCTTTGCCTCGCAGACAAACGTCCACGTGCGCTCGACCGCGCCATACTCATGCGTGTTGCCCAGCACCTCGTCGCCCGGCTCCAGCGGGAATGAGTGCGCGACGACGTTGATGCCGTAGGTGGTGTTGGGCACGAAGACCAGGTTATCGGGCGATGTGCCAAGAAACGCGCCCAGCGGCGCGCGCGCCTCCGCCAGCAGGCCGTCCAGCCGCCGACCCAGGAACTCGACCGGTTGCTCCTCCAGCGTCCGCTGCCAGCGCTGATACGCCTCGAAGACGGGACGGGGAGACGCGCCAAAGCTGCCATGATTGAGAAAGGTCATCCCTGGGCGCAGCAGAAACTCCGCGCCAGCGCTCGCCACGGGCGTATCGGCGCGCTCATACTCTGTCAGGTCGGCCACAAGCTCACTCACTTTCACATCGCTCATATCGCTCAATTGATCATATCGCTGGCGCATCGGCCTCCAACGTCAGCATGTACTCTTCGGTCTCCTGGCCGCGCGCGTTGGCGAAGCCGCTCCCCTCGCCCGTGATGACAAACCCGCACTTTTGCAGCACCCGTAGCGAGGCGGCATTGTCTTTGGCGACATGGGCATAGATGGGGCGCGTGATCTGATAATTGAGAAACGCCGCCAACGCCTGTGTGGCGACGCCTCTTCCCCAGAACTCCCGGCCCAACCAGTAGGTAACCTCCAGCTGGCCGAAATCCTCGAAGCTCGCCACGCTGCCCGCTACCTGCCCATCGCAGAGGATGGTCTGGTTGGTGACGGTCGCGTCGCCGCGAATCCTGGCCCAGTGGTCATCGAAGGCATCTCTATCGGTCGGATCCTTCGATGTGAAGGCGGCCATGTGGTTGGCCTCCGGGTCAAGTTGCTGCTCGAAGAAGATCGGTAGGTCGTCGTCATGTATGTCACGCAACACGATGTCGTTAGCCATAGCAACTCCCCCATACAAACACACTCACGCGGGCGCGTTCCAGACGTGAACAACGCCATCCAGGCTGGCTGAGGCGATTTTACTGCCGTCAGGCGACCACGCCACCGCGTGCAGCAGCCCGCCCGGCTGCCCTTTGATCTTTTCTTGCGAGACATGCCCGCGATAGGTGAAGACGGCCGTCCCATTCGTGGCATCCCAGACCTGCACCAGTTGATCCGCGCCACCAGAGGCGATATATTTGCCCTGGGGCGACCAGCTCACTGTCTCGACCGGCGCCTTGTGGCCAGTAAAGGTGGTGATAGTATTCGCCTGAATGGTATCCCATACCTGGGCTGTGCCGTCGCTGCTGGCCGAGACAACCTGCGTGCTGTCGGGTGACCACGCCACACTATTCACCGCCTGCGAGTGATTGCGATAGACGATGCTGTCGCCGCCGGTCACGGCGTTGAAAACGCGCGCCGTGTAATCGCCACTGCCGCTGGCGATCCGCGTGCCATCGGGGGACCAGCGAACCGTGAAGACAAAGCTGAGATAGCGGGTATAGGTGAACAGCGTCGAGGCCGTCGATGCGCCCCAGATGGCCGTGGTGTGGTCGGCGCTGCCACTGGCGATCTTCGTGTTATCGGGCGACCAACTGACTGAGTTGACATCGTTGGTATGGCCAGTATACGTCTGAATCATTTTGCCGGTCGGCGCGTCCCAGACCTGGGCGGTGTTATCAGCGCTGCCCGTCACCAGGAGCGTGCCATTGGGCGCCCAGCCAACGTCCCACACCTCCTTGGTATGGCCCTTGTAGGTGAGCAGGGTCTCGCCCGTCGCGGCATTCCAGACCATGACGGTCTGATCGGTGCTGGCCGAGGCGATTTTTGTGCCGTCAGGCGACCAGGCGAGACCATTGACCGAGGCGCTGTGGCCTTTATAGACGAGGAGCGGCGAACCTGACGAGGGTACCTTCGTCGCGGCGGGCGAGAAACCGGGAACCGCACAGCCCGCGACTCCCAGCGCCAGCGCGCCAGCGGCCAGCCCGCGCAGCATATCCCGCCGCGAGATGCGCGCCGCCATTTTCCTCTCGCTTGCCGCACTCATCTCGCCCATCTCACTCGTACCATCCATCGCGCGCCCTATCTGCATGATCCTTCCTCGTCCGCTTTCCTGTCTTCGCTAGCGTGCTATCCCATACACGTACGTTCTACATCTTTATGGCGTTGGCGATTCAGTCGATATGGCGGTTGCCGTCGCCGTCGCCGTAGGGACGGGCGCGTGGGTGGCGGTCGGCCTTGGCGCGGGCGGCGAGGTCGGTTTGGGGGTCGCGGTCGGGAACGGCGTATTCAGCGGCCCAATGATAACATGCGTTGGGGCCAGCGTCGCGGGTGGCTGGGTTGGCGTTGGCACGCCGGATTGCGCGGCGTTCGCCAGCAGCGCGCCCCCCACGCCGACGATACCGAGCAGCAGCAGAGCCGCGGCGAGCAGCAAGAGCACGAAGGGACGTCTGTTGGACGAGTCCGACTGTGAACGGACGCGGAACAGCCGCAGATCGGGCGTTGGTAGCGCGCCACTGCTCCCGCCTGACTCGTCAGCGGGCGCGGCCTCGGGCTGGGCCGGGAATTTCTCAGTGGCAACCTCGTCTATCGCCACCTCGTCGCCGATGACGGGCGCATACTCCCCCAGCATGTGCGGCGTGAGCGGCATCGTGGTAAACGAGCGTCCGGGGATATGCGGCGCGTCGGGACGGACAGGCAGCGCCGCGTTGAGTCCGACGATGAATCGCTGCACCGTCGGCCAGCGCTCCGTGGGGTCACGCGCCAGCGCCCGCAGGATGGCGCGCTCCAGCAGCGGATTGATACCAGCGGCGTGCTGCGATGGTGGCGGGATCGGCGTGGTGAGCGCCTTCGCCGCGACATCATAGATCGTATTGCCGCTGTAGGGCGGTGTTCCGGTGAGCAGTTCATAGAAGATGACGCCGAGCGCGTAGACATCGGCCCGCTGGTCGGCTGGCTGACCGCGCAGCTGTTCCGGCGCCATATAGGCTGGCGTGCCGATGAGCGAGGAGAGCGTGCCCAGCGAGCGGCGTTCCACGCTCTCTGGCGAGAGGTCGCGCCCGACGCCGAAATCGCTGACGAAGCCCTGCCCAGCTACGTTCAGCAGCACGTTCTCCGGCTTGAGGTCGCGATGGATGATGTTCGCCGCGTGCGCCGCCGCCAGCCCGGTCGCGACCTGTCGCAGCAGCGTCACGGCCCGATAGAGCGGCAGATAGCCCGTGCGCAGGAGAATCGAGCGCAGCGATTCGTACATCAGCGGCATCGAGAGGTAGAGCAGTTTGCCTTCCTGCCCGAAGCCATGGATTGGCAGGATATAGTCCGCCTTGAGGAGCCGGACGCGCGAGGCGATGTCGTGCATTGCGCCCATGTAGGCGATATTGGCGGCGACGCCCGGCATGAAGATTTTGAGCGCGACGGGCTGCGGTATCGCGGGATGCTGCGCCTGGTAGACCTCGGCAAGCTGGCCAGCGCCAACCAGCCCACCAAGCTGATACGCGCCAACGCGGCTCCCCGCGAGCGTCCCTTCGCCCTCTGCCATACCGTTCCCCACCCTGCTCTCCGCCAGCATATCCGCTCTGCGGTGCGCGGTCTTGTGTGCTGGCCGAGATATTGTAAAGGTCTGGCTGGCGATATGTCAATCAGGCAGGTACCTTGCCGATAGGAGTCAGCGCTGGTTGAGCAGGTCGAGGATCGGCAGGAAGCGCTCGAAGCCGACCATCCCTTCCGGCTCGATGACCAGAATCAGGTGTTGCGCGCCGACCTCGATGAAGCCGCGCAGGCGGTCCGCGATCTCCTGGTTCGTACCGGTAAGCTGGTAGGGCTTGCCCTCCGCTGGCTGGCCATCCGGCCCCAGCTTCAGTATCGCGCCCGCCGTCATTTCCAGCGTGGCGGGGTCGCGCCTCTCTTCCTCACAGGCCTGACGCATCCCTGCCAGACGCTCGGCCACCACCGCTGGCTGGGTGTGCCAGGCGGTATTCCAGGCGTCGGCATAGCGCGCCACCAGCCGCAACATGCGCGGGCGTCGCGCCCCAATCAAGATAGGCGGCCCTTTGGGCGAGGGGCCGCGCGGACGCAGCACCGCGTCGCTGGCGGTGTAGTATTCGCCCGAAAAGTCCACCTTGCCCTCATGCAGCAGCGGCACGATGATCTGCAAGGCCTCCTCGAAGCGGCTCGCCAGGTGCTCGAAGGGGTAGCCAAAGGCGGTGTATTCTGGCTCGTGCCAGCCAGCGCCCAGCCCCAGGATGAAGCGGCCGTTGCTGATCTCGTCGATGCTATCGGCCATTTTGGCGGTTAGCGCGGGATTGCGGAAGGAGGTCGCCGCGACCATCGGGCCAAGCTGTATGCGCGAGGTGACGGCGGCGAGGGCGCTGAGAAACGTGAGCGATTCCCATTGGCCGACTTCGCCTTCTTCGGGCATGCGGGCGATAAAATGGTCCGCCACCCAGAACGAGTCGATCCCTGCCGCTTCGGCTGCCAGGGCCAGCGCGCGCACATCGCTGAAGCGCGGCGTCGTGCCCTCGGCTGGCATGTCATCCAGCGACGCCAGATAGCCAACTTTGAATGTTCTGCCTGAGGTCGCCGTCTGCTCTGCCATGTGCGCTATTCTCCCTGGTGTGCCATACCCGCCGGGCCAGCCTGCTCATCGTCATCCGCGTCGGCGCGTAGATGCTCGAACGGTGTGTGGCAGGCGCGGCAATAATACTGATCGGTTAAGAGCTGCGAGCCAAAGAGCGCCAGTAGCTCGACCTCCACCGAGCCGCAGAAGGGACAGCTCACCGCTGGCTCTGAGACGCCCGATGGCTGCTCTTGCTCTTCATGACGCTTCATACCCGCGACTCTTTTCGTCGTTGCTTGCTCTTGCCCGTTTTGGCAGGCGCAAGCTGGTAAGTCACGGCGTCCCAGCGATCCCAGGGCAGCGGCTCGGTGAGTTCCCAATGTTTGCCGACACGGCGTAGCGGCAGATCGAAGTCGACCGCGCCGAGCATCGGGCCGATCACCGCCAGGAAGCGCGCGCGTAGCTCGTCGGTGGTCGCATCGAGCACGCCCGCCGCCTTCAAGGGATCGCTGGCGCCGGACGAGTCTGCTGGGCCAAACCAGCAGAACACCTCATCCCAGACACGACGAAGCGCCTGCCGCTGAGACTCGCGCGCCGCGCCACCCTCGCGCGCCATCCGCCGCACCCAGCCCTCGCCGTGCTGCGCGTGCATCCGCTCTTCCTGCAAGACTTTGCGGCTGCGGCCCGCCAGCGGCTCGAAGCTGGAGTCTTTGCCCGCCTCGAAGACGACAGTGAGCGCGTTGTCAATCATGACGTTGGCGGCGACGAAATCTTCCCAGCCGCCGAACGGCTCGCTCAGGCAGGCGAGCGCGGTAAACGCGGTGCGCGTCTCCGGGTCGGTCTCGGCGCCAGCCTCAGGGGCGAGCGTCTTCAGCACGGGGTAGATGGCGCGCGCATGGCCCAACTCATCCTGCGCCATAGCTGCCGCCGCCACGCTCGATTCCAGCGTTGGCGCGCTACTGCACCACTCGGCGTAGCGTCTGCCCAGGAAGTATTTGTTATCGGCCAGCCGCGCCATTAGGGCGAAGATCGCCTCGGTGGGCGCCTGTGTCGCTTGTGTTGTCTCGCTCATGGATGTCTCCCGCTTCATTAAGACGGCTGGCGACTAAAGTCGCGCCTGAAGGGCCTCGCTCCGCTCCGCCACAAAACCCGCCTGCGCGGGTTTCAATAACCCTGATGCGACCGGCTATACTGCTGAGATACAGTCCTGGGGAGTCCGCGCAGGCGGACTTCGTGGCCGCAGGCCCTTCAGGCGCGACTTTAGTCGCCAGTCGTCCCCTCACGACGCGATGACCGTCACCAGCGCATCGCGCGGGATGACCACCATCTCGATCCAGGCGAACTCGTCGTAGATGCTGCGGGCGTAGACGCGCGCCAGCTCGGGATCATCCGCCTCGACGGTGCCCACCTGTTGCAGCGGCTTCTCATACTCGCGCCGCGCCAGCACCAGCCAGACCCGGTCCGCCATTACGTGACGATGGGTGACGCTCTTGCCCTCCAGCGCATCGGGCTGTGTCGCGGGGTCGTCCAGCGCGTCATATTCGGAGACATAGCTCATAGCGCAACCCCCTGTAGCATCAGCGCGTCGCGTCCCTCGGCGCTGAGTCGGCTCTTCGTCCAGACCGGCAGCCAGACCGTCTCGATCTCCACGTCGGTGACGCCGGGCAGCGCCAGCAGCGCCGCGCGCACGTCCTCTTCGATCATCTGCATCGCCGGGCAGCCCATCGCGGTATAGGTCAGCGTGATATGCGCCGTCTCGTCCACACGCTCCGCCGCGACGACCAGCCCCATATCGACGATGGAGATAGCCATCTCCGGGTCGGGCACGCCGCGCAGGGCGTCCCAGAGCGCGTCATGGGGATATTCGGCGGCCATCATCAGGCCACCTCCTCACCCAGCAGCCGCGCCAGCCCCTTGTTGCCACGCTGGAGGGTCGCGACAAATTCCTCGTTCTTGGGGCCGCGCTTCTTCCAGCGCTTCATGACTTCATCCCAGGTGATTTGTCCATCTTCGAGCAGCCAGCGCTTCTCGCGTTCGTCGAAGGTCGCCGGGAAGGCGCAGTCAACCACCCACGTCTGGCTGGCGTCGTCGAAGTGCGCCGGAACGTCGAAGCCAAGCTCCTGGCAGAAGGGAACGGCGGTGCTCATCCACTGCTGGCGTAGCTGGTCGTTGCTCTTGCCCTTGAAGCCGAAATCAAGCTGCTCGGTGTGCTTCTTGAGGTCGTCTGGCAGGCCAAACCACTCGACGGTCAGCAGGAACATCCAGTTGATCGCGTTCTGCAGCGTCTCGTGGTCGGCGGTGTTGGGCGCGAGCTTGCGCATCCACTGCTCGCCGTGGCGCAGGTGGAACGTCTCTTCTTTATCTACTTTGATGAGCGCGCGCTTCCACGGGCCGAAGGTCGTGCTGCTATAGACATCGCTGAGGAGGATGTAGCCTGCGCGGTCGTAGAAGGCATTGGCGACGATCAGCTCATACCAGCTATCCAGCGGCACGTCGAAGGCATAGGGATATTTCCACTTGACGGGTTCGCGCCGGTAGATCAGCTCCTCGGTGTCCACGCCGAGGTCGCGCAGCAGGCGGTAGGCGATGTGGGCGTGGCCCAGCTCATCCTGGATGATGGCGATGGCCGAGCCGAAGGTGTTGATGTTGGGGGCGCCGCGCGCGGCGTAGAGGTAGGCGGGCGCGCTGACAAGCTCGGTATCGGCTGAGACGGTGAGGATGCGTTTCATGCCTTCGAGATACGCCGGACTCATATGCTCGACGCCCTCGATTAGTCGCTGTTCGTGGATCCGCTCCAGCACGGCGGAATCGGTCAGTAAGGCGTCCATCGGGCCTCCTTAGTCTGCATTCAGCTTCAGCGCCAGGGATTCTCTACACCGGACATACGGAAACATACGCACAGCGCACGCGCGTATTCAAGGCCATCGCAAAGGGGTGCATATCTCCATTTGGATATAGGGTATCTTACGCGGGCGGGGGTAGTGTGTCAAGGAGCGGAGGAGGCACACGAGCGTTATTTTATGGTAATGGGCACGTGCCCGGCGCGCATGCGCGGGCGGTTAAAACCGCGCCTGAAGGGCCTCGCTGCGCGCCGCCACAAAACCCGCCTGCGCGGGTTTGCAGAGATGTGGGCCAAAGGCTGCGACAAAGGGCGTGTTTCGTGCTGGATGAGCGCGCCGTAGGCTGAAGGCACCGGCGAATGGGGCCGGGAAATTCGCCGTAGCGTTTACGCTCCGGCCTGCTCACCCCACTGCAAAGTCCGTGTCCGTCGCACATGCTAAAACTACATCAGTCGCCCGCCGCGCTATCCCCTCCACCCCAAATCCTTCGCGCGCATCTCCGCTGCATCAGCCTCGGCGGTACGCCCCAGTTTGCGCAGGCTAGATAGCCTTTGTTATTCCAGACATGCAGCGAGCGTTCGGGTCGAGGGCCAGCGCCTGGTCATAGGCAACCAGCGCCTCCTCGTAGCACTTGAGACTGACGAGCGCGGTGCCCTTGTTGTTCCAGGCGGCGTCATTGTTCGAGTCAAGTGCAATGGCCTGCTCACAGGCCGTCAGCGCCTCATTGTAACGCCCCAGGTTGGCGAGCGCGGCACTCCTATTATTCCAGGCGAAACTGTAGCTTGGGTCGAGCGCCAGTGCCCGGTCGCTGGCTGCCAATGCCTCCTGATAGCGACCCAGATCGTGCGAGAGCGGCGCCCTTCCTGCTCCAGATCCACGCCTGCTTGTCGTCAAGCGCGAGGGCGCGGACGCTGGCGTCCAGTGCCTCGGTAAATCGGCTCGAGTTGTAAGAGTGCGTCAGCACGATTGGCCCATGCCTCGAACGAGTCAGGGGCAAGCTGGGCGGCGCGCTCGAAGAGGGCCAGTGCCTCGGCGTACTTCTTCTGCGCATGGAGGGACTTGCCGCGCGTCACTAGCTCGTCTGTGTCCTCTGTCGGCTGCGGGGCGACGGGGATGGGCGCCTCGCCCGCTGGGGTCAGGCCGAGCGCGCGCAGCACGTGGCCCGCCGCGTCATGGGCGGCGTACGCCTGGTAGCCGGGCGCCTCGATGCGCTTGTAGCCATAGAGGAAGAACCAGCCAGAGGCCGGGGTGAAGTCCTCGCGGGCGATGGGCGCCGCCGTCACCGGCAGAATCGTGCGCGTCGGGTCGAACTCGGCCATCTGGAAGGCCCAGGTCGCCTCACGCTTCACCCACTCCGACGCGAAGGCCGCCTTCGAGAGAATCACCACGAAGACCGGGCGCGCGCCCAGCTCGCTCTGGATGACCGACATCAACAAACCTGATCCCATATTCTGCTCGTCATACCAGACATCCGCGCCCGCCTCGCGTAGCGCCAGTCACGATGGCGCGGCAGAATGCGTCGTCCTCGTGGCTGTGGCTGACGAATACGCGCAGTCGCTGTGCTGCCTCCGCCATGTGTCGCCCCTTCTCTCCATGCTCGTGCCATGCTCATGCCGTGCTCATGTCGTGCTCATGTCGCGGCCCGCCGACAATGCCGCTCGCTCCTCCCATTCTAGCATGTCTGGCACACCGCCTCACAAGCAGTCTCGCACGCGGAAGGGATAGGCGGCTGGGGAGCCTTGATATGCGCCAACAACTGGCTGGCGGCTGAAGCCGCGCCTATGGGCTAGCGTCGCAAAGGCCGCCTACGCGGCCTCCAAAACAGACTCCCGGTTTCGTGTCTGGATCCTGCGCAGGCAGGCTTCTTGGCCAAACGGCGTGAGGCCATTAGCCGCGCGTTATGCGGTTTTCCCACATAGTAGGGCCATCGCCGGGGCAGGTCTCTGCAACCCGCGACGGCGGGTTTTGTGGCGGAGCGCAGCGAGGCCCTTCAGGCGCGGTTTCAACCGCCCGCGCTCCTCGCCACCAGACCTGTCCCTCGTAATAAGGAAAACAACATTACACGCCAGGCGCGTCTATCCACTGGCGCATGATTGCGTGGGGCGTTATACTCCATCTGCGCGGATGTATGGCTTGCGGCGGGCGCAAGGGCGCGCGACACGAAGGGACGGGCACGCAATGGAGACCTCCTCCACATCCCAGAAGTTGCTGGAAGCCTATGCGCGCGGACAACGAGACTTCTACCACTGGAACCTGGCCGGGGCCGATCTGGCTGAGGCCGATCTGGCCGATATCGATCTGCGCGGCGCCGTGCTGCACGGGATCAACCTGGCGGGCGCAAACCTCGAAAACGCCGTCTTCGCGGGCGCGGACATGAACGAGGCCGATCTGAGCGAGGCGGATCTCAGCGACGCGGTGCTGGCTTATGCCAGCCTCAAAGGGGCCAATCTGCGCGCGGCGGATTTGAGCGGAGCCGACCTGGAGGAGGCGAACCTGACCAGCGCCGACCTGACCGAGGCCACGCTGCAAGACGCTTTCCTCGATGGCGCGGAACTCAAACACGCGCATCTCGATGGAGCCGATCTGACGGGCGCGAGCCTGGAGGATACCGACCTCACCGGTACAGACCTCAGCAACGCGATCCTCTCGGATGAGAGTCTCAACGGCGCGTTCTGGGCTGGCGAGGAGCCACACGGCCAACATGCGCAGGCAGAGGCCGACGAGGCGGACGAGAGCGACGAGGCCGACGAGTAGTGTAGCGGGCGCCTCGTCTGGCTTCCTCAGCTTGTGGAGATAACCGCGCTCCTCTGGCTCCCCTCTCCCACAGGGAGAGGGGTTGGGGATGAGGTCCCGGGCTAGTGGTGAGGTCACAGCCATCGGATGAAGGAACCGAACACCATGCGAGTCTCACGCTGGATGCTCTGGGGTCTGGTGGCGCTCTATGGCGTGCTGACGCTCATCAACAGCCTGCTCGTCCCCCACGCGGTTCCCACATCCGTCCTGGTGCTGATTCCGGTGGCGTTCGCGCTCATTCACGGGTCCATGCGCTACGGTTGGGGCGGCATCCTAATCTTCGTCATCATCTGTCTGGTGGTCAGTAACGCGCTAGAAAATCTCAGCATCCTGACCGGGTTTCCGTTCGGCCACTATCACTACACCGACGGCCTGGGGCCAAAGCTCTTTCTCGTGCCGCTGCTCATCGGCCCGGCCTACATCAGCACGGGCTATCTCGCCTGGGTGATTGGCAACGTGCTTGTCGGAGACATCCGCCGGAGCGCGGGCAAATACACGCTCCTCGCCACGCCGTTTATCGCCGCCTTCGCGATGGTCGTCTGGGATGTCTGCCTCGATCCAACGCTCTCCACTATCCTCAAGTTCTGGGTCTGGGAACAGGGCGGCGGCTATTTTGGGGTACCGCTCTCGAACTACCTGGGGTGGTTCTTCACGGTCTTCGTCTTCTTCCAGCTCTTTGCCCTATATGTCTATTTCCGCCAGCCTGGTCGCGCGGATGCTGCGACGCTGCCGAAATGGTATTACGCGCAGGCGATCACAACCTATGCCATCACTGGCTCAACGTTCATCCTGAACGATCTGAGCGCGAAAAACCGGGCGGTGACGGATGCGACGGGCGCGGTCTGGCAAACCGTCAACATCTATGAGACAGCGGCAATCATCAGCCTGTTCACGATGATCTTCATCGCGGCGCTGACGGCGGTAAAGCTGGCGCAACAACAGACGCCGCACGCGGACGGCGCCGCCGACACGAACGAGATGCCGCTCGCCGAACGGGTCGGATGATAGTACTGTGCGTAAGGATGGTCTACGATGGAGGCTGCAGGAGCAGTTCGTAGGCTTCTTCGAGTCGTCCCGCGACGATGCTCAGGCCGTCGAGCGCGGTGACAGCCAGATTGAGGCGCTCGGCATTGGCGCGTAGCATCCGGGCATACTGAATCATCGGCGGCAGGGAGGTCGCCATGTTGCGCAGGAGATAGAGCGTTTGCTGATGGCGCTCGTTCATCCACATGGGATCATCCAGGTGCGGCTCTTCGCTGCCCGCGGGATTTTCCGCCGGGTCGAATCCCAGGGGCGCGCGGCCAAAGAAGTCGGCGAGAAACTGGAAAAGTTCCCCACGCGCCACCGCCAGCAGACTGATGATCTCGGTCAGCAGTCTCGCCTCGGGGAGCGCGCGCCCCAGCAGCCACCATTCCTGAACAGCCAGCCCCTGCTCTATCTCCACGATACGATGTAACAGCATCTCGCTCCGGCCAGCTAGCTCGTCCACTCCCTCACCAGGTGCGCCTGGCCCTCGGACCGCTCGCAACTCTGGCGAGGAGTGGCGGTAGGGCATCGCTTGCATCCCGCGACTCCTCTCCCGTGCAACTCCCTAAAATACGGGAAAATTTGTTGCCGTTTGCTTCACTACCCCATGCGCCACACGGCAACGTGACCTATTATCCAACACACTGTAACGAGTTATCCACATTCCGTCAACTGCTGATGCCAGATTGTCATCAAACTCGTATGATAGTTTCCATACAACTTCCATGTCAGGTACAGCATTTTCAGCAGATCAGTTTGCGACGTGTCTTATAGCTATCAAGCAAAAAGCGCCAATCAGGCAGCATCCTGCCCCTCGCGCTTCACATACTCCGCGGCAAAATGAAGCGCAATGCGAATATGCTCATCGGTAATGCCGTAATCATCGCGCATCTCTTCGCGAGGGAAGCCTTGCGCAAGCATATCCAGGATGAGGTAGATGGGAATGCCAGATTCGATGACTGGCTGGCCACCATGAATCTCGGGATCTGAGTAGACCCCCAGAATGCCCAACGGATGTTGCATGGATGAATTTCTCCGATGAATATGAAAGTAACGCCCTGATATATTCTATCTCATTCGAGGCCATCAATTTAATATGCCTACTGCTGGCCACCTACTCGGCAGCCAGCCAGGTGGACTTCTCCTCAGCGGACATCTCGGCGCTCAGGCGCACCGCATCCGTGAAGGACATCTCTTCGGGCGCGGCGCCATCTTTGCGCTCGCCCTGTTTGCTGCGCAAGAACGCGGGCGCCTGTGTCGGGCCAGCCAGCATCGCCTGAAGCTGCGCGGCGGCGGTATCGAGCAATGCGCTCAACCGCTGGAGCAGCCGCTCTGGCACCGTGCTCGCGCGAATGCGTCCGGCCTCGAGCGCGCTCAGCACATCCACACCCAGCCCCAGCCCGCGCGCGACCTCACGCAGACTCTTGCGCTGCGCCTGGCGGAGCGCCTTGAGGGTATGCGCCTGGGCAAGCGCGGCGGCGGCAACGGGCGCGGCCTGCTCAGCGGCGGCGACACCCACGCTCCCGAAGACAGCGGCAAACGCGCGGGCGGAGGCGCGCTCGGCAATGGCGTCCATCGCTGGAGTGATGGGCGCGTCGTCGTAGCCCCCCGTCGCCAGCAGCGCGGTATAAAATGCCGTCAACTCCTCGGCCAGCGCCGGATGTTGCGTCAGAGCGGTGGCCAGCGCGCCCTGATTGCCATCTTCGTTGGCGGCGGCCAACTCCATCTTGATCTGCATCAGCGGATCGCGCTGTGCTGCGGTTCGCTTTGTCATATGCTTTTACTCCTTGCCCTGCCTCATCAGGGGCGACCTGCTCATTGCTCTTCCGCGTTTTCAGCCGCAATCCGCTCGCGTAGAAGCGCCTTCGACTTCTCGAAGCGTAGACGCATCGTTCGTTCTGTTTTGCCGCAGAGTGCGGCGATATCATCCCAGCGCATCTCCTCGAAGACGCGCAAAATCATAATCCGCTGGTCGAGCGGGTCAGTCAGGTAGCGCAGGATTCGTTGCGCCTCCAGCGAGGCCATCCGCGTCGCCAGTTGATCGCCCGGATCGGCCAGCTCGCGCCCCGCCGTCTCCGCGCCATCACCCTCGCCGAGCGGCGCATCCAGCCGGTCTACCAGCGCCTGGGGGACGTGCATACCGCGCCCAGCCGGATTGCCCTGGGCATCGCGCCGATAGCTCAGCCCCTCGTTGCGCAGCACCCGTTGAAAATTATCCGCGCAGAGGCAGCGCAGATAATGAATAAAATTGGCCAGCATGAACTCTTCACGCGGATTCTGTGCCTCACGCAGCAACTGCTCGATCATGCCGGCGATGGCCTCTTCCATCAGGTCAGGCCGGTGGCGCAGGCCGTAGCTACGGCGCTGAAACTCAGGCATGCAGCGGGTGACCAGCGCCTCACACAGCCCCCGAACGCGCTCGCTCTCACCCCGCGCCTTCCAGGCTCGAATCGCACGCACCAGATCGGCATCGCTCACGACGTAGCCACCACTGGAGGTGCGCTGTTTCAGCCTCTCGGCTGTATGTGGATTACGCGGATCAGGCAGGTTGGCGGGCATCTGCTGCGCCGCCGTCTCCTGAACCATCTGTTCAGCGGATGTCGCACCCATTACCGGAATCGCCTCCCTCGCGTCTGGCTCTCGCTTCTCATGCGCTCGCCGGGCCGCGTGTTCTCGCTCATCCATTGTTGCTCACATCTCCATATCTCTATCGCTCTCGCTCAGCCATAGCATACTGGCTTTTGTGGTGTGATGAGAATGTAGAAGATGCGCTCCTTTCGACATCTTCTTCCCTCTCTGGCCAGAACCGGAAATGGCCGATCATCTTTCAGGGATTATCCCCCTGTATTGCCAGGTGGCGCCTCTTGCGTCGTGAAAAGGTAGAACGTCGTCGTATGGTTGGCGGTAACGTACGGCGCGAACGAGCCTGGGGGCAGCGCCCCGCCCGCTACCAGCGCCTGCTCGAGATCGCCAACGCGGCTCAGCGTCACGATGGTCACCGTTGGGCCGGTGCTTTTCGCCAGCGCCTTTGCCAGCTCGCCCGTCGTCTCGACACGGCTGCCCGTCGTGCCCGGCCCCAGATAGCGCATCGTCGCGTAATCCGCCACCAGACTGTCGTCGCTGAACAGAATGAAATGCGTGCCCGCTGGCAGCGTGCCCAGGTAGCGCCCGATGTCGGTGTACGTCGTCCACCAGGGATCGTGATTCGTCTGGTGGGGGAAGTCCACGAAATAGCGCTGGATGTTCCAGTTGGCGCTCAGGCCCACCAACACGAGCGCCAGCAGCGTCGCGGCCAGCACGGGCGCGAGACTGGGCAGCCGTAGCTTCGGCAGGCTGTCGGCGAATGAGACGATGCCCTGCTCGACCCGTTCCAGTATATCTTCCAGCAGCAGCGCCGCCAGCAGACAGAGCGCCGGAAGCATCACCAGCAGCCGTTGCCAGTCAGGCATATCTATGGTCAGTATGCCACCAAACACCACAGTTCCCACAATCCAGATGGTGAGTAGCAGATAAACTGGCTTGCGCAAGTGTAGCAGCGCGTAGAAGAAGCCGATGGTGACCAGCGTGGCGACGCCAACATCGAGCAGACTGTAATGTGGCCCATACTGCGTGCTCTGGTCGGCGACCGCCGTGGGCAGCAGCGGGACTGCGGCAAGCTGACGCAGCAACACCCTGGGAATATCGGCCGTGCCAAACTGGCCAATCAAATGATCGCGCATCCAGGGCGTCTGATTGAGGATCAGCACCTCATCGGTGCGGCTGTTCAGCGTGTCACCGGCCGTGTGGAAGAAGGATGCCAGCGGCCCAAGCGCGGCCAGCAGTCCGGCGATGAGCCAGACAAGGGTTGGGCCACGCCCGGAGAGCAACCGGCGGTTGAGCAGCCAGAGGCCGACGATGAAGAGCGGGACGATGACAAAGACAAGCCGGGCGCTGAAATAGACCTGGGCGGAGAAGCTCATAGCGACAGCGGCCAGCACGGCGGCGATGGCGCTCCGGTCGCGCAGCGCGCGCACCAGTAGCCAGAGTGTCAGCTCGACGGCGAAGAGCGCGTGAATATAGTGGATGCCTGAACGGCTGAACTGAATATGCAGGTGCGAGACGGCCAGTAGCGCGGTTGCGACGAAGGCGACCCGGCGACCAGCGAACTCGCGCGCGAGCAGATACATTACGATCAGCGAGAGCAGCCCCACAATCACCGACGAGAGGCGCAGGCCAAAGAGGCTATCCCCCGCGAAATGCATGACCAGGGCGGGGATGCCGTAGCCCAGAACCGGAAGCCCATACCAGCCGGTCGAGAGCAGCGTATGCACCTCGCCGTGCAGCCAGCGGAGCGCCTCCAGCGCGCACGACGCCTCGTCGCCATGGACGACATATGGCATGCTGGTCAGATTTGGGAGCCGCAGCGCCGCGCCGACCGCCAGCAACGCGCCCAGCAACAGCCAATCGCCCCAGGTGTTCCAGAGCGTGCGCCAGCGCGACCATGGCGGAGAGGTCGCGCTGATGGTTAGCCGCCAGCGCATCCGGTGGAGTGGCGATGAGTGCGCCGACGGCCAGACGCACGCGGCTACGATGAGCAGAAGCGTGCCTGCGATCCAGAACCACTGGGCGGCGAGCACCGGAACGGCGGCGCCTGCCAGCGCGGATGCTATCAACGCCAGCACCAGCGCGATCCAGGCGAGCGAGAGGCCAGCCCAGTGCCGCCAGGTCGTGGCATGGAGTGCAATCCGACAGCGTTCGAGCAGCGCCTGAAGAGCGGCGCGCCGGGGCAGCAGTCGCTCGCTGGTTATCAGGGGCAGGCGACGTAGACCCTGTAATGCCTCAGGCGCCTGCCTCAGCGACCACCATGCCGCACCCACGGTGTCAAAGACGGCCTGCCAGCGGAGCAAGAGCGCCGCGCCGAAACTGGCGATCAGCAGCAGCGCCACTACCACCAGCGAGGCGACCACGCTACTTGCCCCGCCGCCCGTCTTCACCAGCGCGCTCAACTGCGACTCCGCCGCCATGACATCCAACAGGCAAAGGACAAACGTCGCCCGCCGGAGCAGTAGAGACCAGTTGGTACGCCGGATCAGGTCTCCGCGCGCGGCTGCCTTCAGGCCGGACTCCGCCTCCACACGCCCCATTTCCACCCCCTGTCCGTCCACTGGCCTACCCTGCTGGGAGTCCGCGCACCTTTGCTCAGCCATTCTCAACGCTCGCAGAGTATTACCGTGACGCGCTCTCACGTCTGGATGTTCCGGCGATGTCCGTTGACGCTGGAGACGCCTCCAACGTGACCTGTCCACCCCCCACTGAGTAGACGTAGGCGCGCGACTGCACCGTTTCGGGCAGGCTGGTGGCGTCGGTGATGGTGAGCAGCACCTGATCGAGATCGCTCACCGCATCGAGGAAATCGGCGCGGCGGCGGGCATCCAGTTCGCTCAGCACGTCGTCGAGCAGCAGCAGCGGCTGGTCGCCAGTCTCCGCCTCAATATACGCCAACTCGGCGAGTTTGAGCGCCAGCGCGACGGTGCGCTGCTGGCCGCGCGAGCCATAGGTCGTCAGGTTGATGTCCCCGGCATAGAAGGCGAGGTCGTCGCGGTGCGGCCCCAGTACGTTCGCACCCTGGGCAATCTCGCGCCGCCGCAGTTCTACCAGCCGCGCGCGAAACGCCGCCGTTAACTCATCGTCGCCAGCATCCAGCGATCCCTTATACGACGGCTCGTACGCCAGATGGAGCGGCATCTCCGGCAGCCCCTCGTCGCGGGCCAGCACCTCGTAGAGTTGCCCGGCAGTCCCCTCGGCATGCGCGATGAAGCGAGCGCGCGTGCGCATCAGCGGCACGGCCAGCGTCGCGAGCTGCTCATCCCAGAACGGCAGCGCATGGGGGCCTTCTTCGCCCTCTTTGATACGCCGCAGCAGCGCCGCGCGTTGTGTCACCACCTTCTGGTACTGGCCGAGCGCGCGACAGTAGCCCGCATGCACCTGGCAGAGCGTCAGGTCGAGGAAGCGCCGCCGCTCAGAAGGCGAGCCAGTCACCAGTTCCAGATGGGTTGGCGCGAAGACGACCACGGTGACTTTGCCGAGCAGGTCCATCGCGCGGCGCGGCATGCCGTTGACACGGATGCGCTTGCGAAAGGGGACGGCGGGCAGTGGCGGGCTGGCGGCGCCACTCGCTTCGCGGGCAACGGCGCTGGCGGGCGCCTCGATGCCAGTATCGGCGACGATCACCTCGACATCAAGGGTATCGTTGCGGCGGACGACCTCGGCCTCGACGCGCGCGAAGTGGCCCGCCGCGCCCCAGCGTACCGCCTCGCGCTCGCTATTCGTGCGGAAGGAGCGACTGGTGGCGATGAGGCTGATGGCCTCCAGCAGATTCGACTTCCCCTGGGCGTTGCGCCCGCGAAAGACAACCAACCCGCGAGGCAGCGCCAGGTCCAGCTCGCGGTAGTTGCGAAAATCGGTCAAGCGCAGGCGCTCGATATGCATGGCATCCTCCCTGAGCGCCGGAAATACGGCGATATGGCTGGCAGGCATCGAAGATTGTGGCGCGTTGGCCGTAAGCCAGCAGGCCTATTTTTCCTGCTTTCGGGCCAGTATGAAAGAATTGTCATGAAACTGGTCTGTAACACAGGGCATTTCCCGGTAATCATGAAAGAATTGTCATGGAAAATGTGGCGTCTTTCATGCTTGTGAACACCCACTCAGGATATACTATTTCTGCGGTCACGAGAAGACGGGCTGTGGTAGATGGGTGGTTGTGCGATCCCGTGCGACATGTGTGGGGTCGGTGAGGAAGTTGTGGGTCGGCGGAATCGCACAACGTGGTCGTGCATATACCCCTTCGTAGTTGGTGCAAGCCAGGACGAAGGGGTATATGTTTTCCCCTGATGGATAGCCAATGTTCAGATGTTCAGCAATTCAGCAGTGGCCGTCGCTCAGCCGCAAGCCGTTCGAGTAGCTCCATGGCGCGCGCTGGCCCAGGTAGCGCGGCGATCTCATCGCGCAGGCGTCCGGCGTTGCGCCGATACTCCGGGTTGGCCAGCATCTCCTCCACCGCATCGCGTGCCATCGCTGAGGTGATATCCTCTCCCCCAATGACCCGCCCGACGCCGAGCGCGGCGCATCGTTCGGCGTTGAGCGGTTGGTCGGCGTTGAGCGGAATCACGGCCAGTGGCACGCCATGCGCCAGCGCGCCCATCACGCTCCCCGATCCTCCATGCGTAATGACGAGGTCGCAGCGCGGCAGAATCAGCGATTGCGAGATGTAGCGCTCAATATGGACGTTGGCGGGCATCTCGCCGAAGTCAGCCGGGTCAATCCGCCGTCCCACCGTGACGATCAGGTTGATCGGCAGGCCGCGCAGCCCGGCGATAACCCGCGCGAACACGTCGCGCAGGCTGCTGGCGAACGCGGTGCCGAGCGAGAAATAGACCGTTGGCGCGCCGGTAAGGTTGGCGGCCCATGGCGGCAATTGTTCCTCACGTGTCGGCTCAGGCAGGAGCGGACGGAGCGCATACGCGGTGGCGGGGAGCGGAAACGCTGGGTCGCGGTAGCTGGGCGGGAACGGCGCGAGGACGAGATAACGGCTGAGCATGGCTAGATCTGGGTCGGGCGGGAGTCCATATTCCAGGCGCAACGTATTCAGCGGCTCCGCCACCAGTTCGTGACGCACGAAGGAGCCAGCGGCAATGACGAGGACGTTGGCGTGAGGCAGTCCGAGCCGCTCCGCCGCGATGGCGCTGCCGAAGTCGATCTCGTCGCGGACCAGCAGATCAGGTCTCCACATCTCGCCCAAGGTGACGATGTCCGCTGCCTTGTGGCGCGCGTACCATCCCGCGAATCCCTCGCGCAGCAGGTACGCTTCCCGTTCGGCGATAGCTGGGGTCGCCATGTAGTGGTCTTCCATCGCTTCTGTCGCGGGTGTGCTGCCGACATCGATGCCAGCGGCGAATGCCTGGAATCCCGCCGCCTCGACCATCGCAAGCTGCCGTGGGGCGCAGGCGAACGCGACGGTATGCCCCGCGGACTCGGCGGCGCGGGCGATGGGGACGAGTGGATTGTAGTGGCCGCTGCCGCCCTCGAAGGTGAAGAGGATACGCACGGAGCCATCGCTTTCTTTAAATCACCTGTCATGCACCTCAGCGCCGAGCAGCCGCAGATCCTCGAAGAAGGTCGGGTAGCTCTTGGCGACGGCGTCCGCGCCAGTGATGGTCAGTCCCGCGCGAGAGCGAAGCGCGACGAGAGCCAGCGCCTGCGCCAGCCGGTGGTCGTCGTGGGCATCCACCGTCACGCCGCCAGCAATGCCGCCCGGCTGGCCGCGCACCACAATCGCATCGTCGAACGGCTGCGCGTCACAGCCCGCGCGCCGCAACTCGGCGCAGAGATCGCCGATGCGGTCGCTTTCCTTCAGCCGCAGATTGGCGACGTTCTCGAAACGGCTCTCGCCCTCAGCAAAACAGGCGGCAGCCACCAGCACCGGGACGCTATCGATCAGCGGATCGCCGTCCAGCCGCGCACCGTGCAATGATGTCCCCACGCCGATGGACAGCACGCCGTCAGCCAGCGTCGGCGGCGCGCCCAATGCCGCCAGCGCCGCCAGCAGGGCAACGGACTCCGGCTGCGCGGCATCCAGCGAGGAGAGATGGGCAGTCTGGCCAAGCAGCGCCGCCGCCACCGCCAGCGCCGCCGCCGAAGGCACATCGCCCGGCACAGTCACATCATGCGCGCGATAGATCTGCCCGCCCGCGACCGCAAACGCGCGCAGATTGGCGCCAGCCTCGACGCGAATGCCGGACTGCGCTAACACGCGCAACGTCGCGCGCACCAAATCCGACGAGCGCAGACCATCCGTCACCGTGATGCGCAACCCCTGGGGCAGCAGCGGGGCCAGGTAGAGCAGGGCGCTGAGATATTGCGAGCTACGCGCGCCGGAGACCGTCACCTCGCCACCAGCAGGTGGCCCGCCACGCAGCGTGATCGGCAGCAGTCCGTCTGGCCCGGTAGCCTCAGAGGTGATGCCAAGTTGAGCGAGCGCCGCCAGCAAATCGGCGTTGGGCCGACGACCGAGCGACTGTGGGTGGTCGGTGGTGAAGGTGACCTCTGGCAAGAGCGCGCCGATGCCCAGCAGCAGCCGCAGCACCGCGCCCGCGTTGCCCACGGCCAGTGTGTTATCCGGCGGCGCGCTCAGGTGTCCAGCAGTGCCGGTGATGCGCAGCGCCCAGTCGCCATCGCTCTGCGCTTCGGAGACATTCGCGCCCAGCGCCCGCAGCGCCCGCACCAGCGCCACGGTATCGTCGCTCCGCGCGGGATTGCGCACCAGCGAGACGCCATCCGCCAGCAGCGTCGCCAGCAGGTAGCGCAGGGTGTAATACTTCGCGCCCGGCAGTGACAGGCGAACGGTCTGCTCTCGCGGCATGCCTCCACGCACGAAGATGCGCGCGGGGACGCGCCACCTCAGCCCGGCGAGTGGCTCATCCTGATTGTCCATGACGGCGCCCGTTTCAATGGTATAGTAGGGAACGGCTTCACCCACATCATACCCAATGTCTGGAAGGTGGCGATGGACGCGACGATTCTGAATGGCCGCGAGCTGGCCCAGCGCACCATGACTGATCTGCGACGTGAGTCGGAGCGTTTCGCCCTGGCGCATGATCGCCGCGCATTGCTGATGCTGGTGGCGGTTGGCGAGAACCCCACGGCGCTCCTCTACGCCGAACAGGTGCGGCGCGCGTGCCTGCGGACGAGTGTAGAGTGCCAGCTCGAGCGGTTCCCGGCGGAGATCGATGAGACGACGCTACGGCTGCGGGTGGCTGCCCTGGGCGCACGCGGTGACGCCGACGGCGTGGTGTTGCTGTTGCCGCTGCCCGCGCACATCCGCCAGCGGATGGTGACGGAGGTGCTGCCGCCCGAAAAAGATGTGGACGGCCTGGGGCCGCGTAACGCGGGCCATCTGATGCTCGGCTTCCCCAGCTTCGTGCCTAGCACCGCCGATGCCGCGCTCGCCTTGCTGCGGTATGCGGGCGTGGCGCTGCAAGGGCGGAACGCGGTGGTGGTTGGCAGAAGCAATGTCGGTGGCAAGCCAGCGGGGCTGCTCTTCCTGCGCGAGAACGCGACCGTCACCTTCTGCCACTCGCACACGCCCGATCTGGCCGCCATCACGCGCACGGCTGATATCCTTTTCACCAGTGTTGGCCGCGCCAACTATCTGACGGCGGAGATGATACGCCCCGGCGCGGTGGTGCTGGATGCCGGGATGAACGCGGTGGATGGGAGCCTCGTCGGCGATGTGGACTACGAGAGCCTGCGCGCGGTGGCTGGCGCGCTCACGCCTGTCCCCGGTGGCCTGGGGCCGCTGACGCCGCTGATGCTGATCCGCCACACGCTGCTCGGCCCGGATTAGACGAGAGACTATTCCTGGCTCTTCTTATTGCTGTCTCCAGTTGAACTTCCTCCGTCCGATATAGGTTCTTCTATCTCTCCTGAATTGGTTGGCGCGGATGGCAACGCTCCCCATAGCCCACCATCAGGCTCCTGAATCATATTGCGCGGACTTACGACTGGCTGTCCGAGCGCTTCTTCAATCTGGCGCCGCGTATCTCCCGCAATGCGCCCAGCAACGTCGACATCAGCTGCTACGGCTTTGAATCCTTGAGAATCGTGTTGGATGTGAAGTTCACGGGCGACTGTATTCGACAGGGTATTCAGAGCAAGTTCGGTGAGGGTCATCGCAGGCGGCAACTCACCCTTATAGACCAGTTTTTTGCCTTTATAGGTGATTGGGAAGCTTTTGACACCTTTATGCTCTTCGATAGTCAGGCCGAAAGCTCCCATATGAAGCTGATCGGTCAAAATAGCGTATTCCCGGCCGCGAATACCGCGCACACTCCATTCGTGCGTCAGCGCATTGCGCGCCACAATGTCATCAATGCGTTGTCGCGCCCACTCAGCGGTATAGCCATCACTCATGAGCGCCAGGATTGCGCGCTCCCGC
The DNA here is from genome assembly GCA_963718915.1 of uncultured Chloroflexia bacterium. Classification (GTDB taxonomy): domain Bacteria; phylum Chloroflexota; class Ktedonobacteria; order Ktedonobacterales; family JADMIN01; genus DAHUXT01. Next base: position 75,777 of record CAVRAI010000006.1, read on the forward strand.
CAGCGGAGATAGGCCCCGTCGGGATCAACGGCGGTTTCGGCTTCCTCGACCTTATCGGAGAAGTACGTCCGTGCCTGGGCGGCGATATCGCCCCTCGTTCGGCTTGTCATTACCACGAGACGACATGCGTAACGGGTCAGACGATAGTCTTTTGGGCGCGGGCCTCGCGAACTACCAGAAACTTTACGTTCCCCCGTAAAGTTTTGAAAATGCTCTTCGACACTACGACCAGACTTCGCACAGTCCTCCATGGCGCGCAGAATGGCGCTCTCCATGTCCTGCCACTTCCCGAATTGCAAGACAGGCGCAAGTTCTCGCGCCAGCCAGTACTCGCCCTGCTCATCGCTGTGCTTGATGGCGTCAAATGGAGATATGGGCGCTGGCGGCTGTGAATGATCGCTCACGATACATAACCCTTCCGCTATCTTTTCAGGGTAGCTCAATCGTTCCCTGCTCTTCAACGCGATACTGTTCTCGTGAAATGCGGGCGCCTGCCAAACCAAGCAGTATTTTTAATGCGAGGATTGTAACAGAATAGGTATAGACATGCAAGTGGTCTGGCAAAATACAAATAGGAATAGTATATCATTGTGTAGAACTTGAGAAGGCATGACGCATCTGTGTTATAGTGGGTAACCAGTAGAGGAGGGCGGCAAAAAGCATGTCGCAGGAACTCATACGCAAAACTATTCGAGCATGGCGCACGGAGAATTTTCTCACACTTCAAGAACTTGCGGATATGGTCGGAGTCAGGATCCAAACACTCTGGAACTGGGAGAATGACCGCGCGATGCCCGCATTTCGGAATATCCGAGCGCTCGCGCGGGCGCTCAAGATCGAGCCGCGCCAGATCATTTTGCCCAATCCCAAAAGAGAGCCAGTTGTAGAAAGCTAACCGATACCTGGCATTCGCTATTCATTGCCCGGAGCGGCTAGAAACCCACTGGCGGAGACGTAATCATTGGCAACCGAGAAAGATGATTTGGAAGAGTTCATCGCGGAATGCGCCAAGGAAGATCCCAATTTTCCCGCAATGGTTGAGGCTGCATTGCAACACCGCATTAGTGCGCGTAGACGAAACAGAAGGCTACACACCATGACGATAGACGCGGCGTTTACCACGTTTCCCGTGCTGGCGACGCAGCGCTTGCGGCTGCGTAAACTTGAGTCGCGCGACGCCAACGATTTGTACACGATGCTCTCCGATGAAGAGACGATGCGCTACTACGGCGACCCGACGTACCAGTCGCTTGCCGAGGCCGAGGCGTTCATCATTCTGCGGCGGGACGACTACACCCGGCGCAGAGAGATCCGCTGGGGCATCACGCGACAGGATGACGACCGCATCATCGGCTCCTGTAGCTTTCACCAATTTGACGAGGGCTACCACCGCACCGAGATAGGCTATATTCTCAATCGCGCCTGCTGGGGGCAGGGCATCATGGCTGAGGCGCTTTCCGCCATCCTGACGTATGGGTTCATCGACCTGGGCCTGCATCGTATCGAGGCGATCATCGACATCGCCAACGAGCGCTCCAAAAATGTGCTGCTCAAGCTGGGCTTCCAGTATGAGGGCAACCTGCGCCAGCGCTTCGCCTTTCGTGGCAGCTTCGAGGACGAACACTACTTTGGCCTGCTCCGCGACGAGTGGCGCCCGTAGTACCCCATAGTACCCCATAGTACCCCGTAGCTCTCAGGCGCTTTCAAACGTTCTCTTCTTGCTCCTCCTGTGGCAGCGCGGCTGGGCCGATGGCGCGGTGTCGCAGCGGCGAGGCAAGCACAATCGACGTGTTCGGCCAGCCATAGGGCATCAGCCGGGCAATCACCGCTTGCAAGTGCGAGACCGAGGCGACGACGACGGTCAGCGACATGCAATCGTCGCCGGTGATGTCGTGGCATTCGACGATCTCTGGGCATCCCTTGATGACGGCCATGATGCGCTCGTGCGTCACGTTCGCCCCTTTGAAGCGAATGATCGCGGTGAGCGAGAGACCCAGCTTCGCCGGATTTACCGTCGCGTGGTAGCCCGTGATGATCCCGGCTGCCTCCAGCCGCCGGATGCGGTCGGCCACCGCTGGCGGCGTCAGCCCCACCCGCCGCCCAAGATCCGCGTACGAGCTGCGCGCGTTCTCCTGAAGCGCGCAGAGCAGCGCCCATCCTGTCTCGTCGAGCAATTTTTCAGGATCGTTAGTCATAGGGGCATTCTGCCTTCCGTTTGCGCACCACTGGCCGCATCTGCTTTGGGAATCCCATTCACTCGCCGCATATTCTTTACTATCATATCACCGCGTAACTACTGCCAGCTATTGCTGGTTTCTCTATGTCAAGGAGCGAATACAACTAATGGCGACCACAGCCACAACTGGAGAAACCCTGCGCAAGCATCTGTCGTTGACCGATGGCTTCGTCCTCTATACCAGCGCCGTCCTGGGGCAGAGCCTGATCGTGCTGCCCTCCATCGCCGCGCGGCATGCCGGGCCGTGGTCCATCCTCGTCTGGGCCGCGCTGGCCGTCGTCTCATATCCGCTGGCGCGTATCATGGCCGAACTGGGCGCGCGCTACCCCTCGGCTGGCGGCGTTATCGCGTTCATCGGGCGCGGTCTGGGCCAGCCCGTCGCCTGGCTCACCGGCACGCTCTATCTCACGGCAATCGCGGTGGGCGGACCGGCGGCGGCGCTCATCTTTGCCGAGTATGTGGCCAAGCTCGTGCCGCTACCCGGACACTGGAACTTCGTCGTTGCGGCGGCGCTGCTTGCCCTGCTCGTGCTGGGCAACTGCTTCGACGTCTCGCAGATTATGCGCCTCCAGCGGTGGGGCTTCTTCGTCTGCCTTGCCGCGATCACCGCCACGATGCTGCTGGCGCTGCCGCACGTCACCACGGCCCGCCTGACCGACATCAGCGGCTACGATCTCGCGGGCGTCGCCTCCACTGGCCTGATCTGCTTCTTCGCCTTCGTCGGCTGGGAGAACGCCGCCTTCTCCGGGGAGGAGTTCGCCGACCCGCGCACGCTGGTCAAGGCGCTGGGACTGGCTGTCGCCGTGGTTGGCGCGCTCTTCGTGCTGCTGGGCATCACCGTCGTCGGCGGCCTGGACCGGGCAGTGTTGGCGACGAGCGACGCCTCGCTGGCGGACCTGGCGCGCCTCTCGCTGGGGCTAGCGGCCACCCGTCTCGCCGCGGCCATCGCGCTGGCGCTGATGCTTTTGTTCATGTTCACCTGGGCGCGGAGCGCGACGCGCTTGATCTACGCCCTGGCGCGTGATGGACTGCTGCCATCCTCTCTGGCGCGCATCGACAGCGCGACCGGCTCGCCGCGCCGTGCGGCGCTCGCGCTTGGCGTCGCCTGGGGCGTGGCGCTCGCCATCCAGTTCCTGTTTGCCATTCCTATCGAGACCTACATCCAGCTCTCCAGCGGCAACTTCCTGCTGACCTACGTGTTCATCGTCCTGACGGCGTGGCGGCTGCTTCCGGTCCGCCGCTGGCTGCCCGCGCTGGTGATTTCGTCATGCGCCATCCTTGCGCTCGTTCTGGCCGGGTTCCAGAGCCTCTGGTACGCGCTGGCGATCACGGCGCTTTTCGCCGCGATGTTGGCCCTGCGACGCGCGCGCGAGAAGCACGGCGCCGCGCGACGCGAGGCCAGCCAGGATGCGGCATAGCGGGAACTGGGAACTGGGAACAGACTTTTCAGCGCGTGAGCCACTTGACCGCCCCCTGGGCGATCTCCGGCGGAACGGTATGCGGGCCGTCGAATTCGTGGTAGTCCACGTCGTAGCCCGCGTGTTGTAACACCCGAACAACCCGGCGACCACAGCGGTCGATGGGGAGAATCTGGTCGTGGACGCCATGCGCGACGAAGATATGGGGCTGGCCGCGCCGCTCGCCAGGAGCCATGAAGCCGGGCGAGAAGGCGATGATGTGGGTGAAGAGGTCGCCGTTGGTCAGCCCTAGCGAGAGGGCATATGACGCGCCATCTGAGAAGCCACCGATGGCGAGCCGTTTCGGGTCTACGGCATAGCGCGCGAAGATATGGGCCAGCGCCTGATCGATGAAAGCGACATCGGAACCGTAGCCGCCCATAATGACATCCCAGGTGAAGAGGCGGGCATCGGGGGCGAGCAGCAGCAGCCCAGCCGCGTCGGCCCAGGGCAGCACCGGCGCCAGAACGGTATCCGCGGTGTGGCTGGCTCCGTGCAGCAGCAGCGCAAAGAGGGCAGGGCGCGTTACATCGTATCCAGCGGGTACGTAGAAGAGACCATCGCGGCCATCCTCGTCGGCGAGGCCAAGCGCGTGCAGTCCGGGCGCTGCTGGCGTCTCCTGTGGCGGGAGCGGGCGCGCGAGGAGTCGCCCACGCCTGGCATCGTCGGTTGGTGGCGTCTCGCTTGTCATGGGCGTCGCTCCTCATAAGCAGACTTGCGCGCTCTGGCGCATGCGTACGAAAGCGAAACGCCCCTTCCCCGCGCGGGAGAAGAGGCATTTCCCATCATTCGCCGTAGTCTTCAGGCTACGGCGCGCAACCCCTTAGAATTTGCCGTGGCCCCCAGAGGGAGGGCGATTATTCTACGTCGTAGACATCGATCGCGCCATCGGGGCCAGCCCAGACGATGCTCGAATCGCACGCCTCGACCCACGCCGCCGGTCGCACCAGCGCATCGATTGCGCTTGATCGGTGGGTGCGCGTATCCCATGCGTGCATCACGCCGCCCGCGCGCCACAGAATCGTTTCCCCGGCGACACGCACGCTCTCGCTATCAACCGACTGCGCGATGGTCCACTGCTGCTGGCTGTCAGAGAGCGCCTCCGCCTCAAGCGTGCCCGGCTGCCCCTCGACCCAGATCAGCAATCCATTGGCAATATGCGGGGCGAAGGCGGTATCATCCGCGCTCATCTGATGCATCTGGCCCGAGGCGTTTCGCGACCAGATCAGACTGTGCTGGCCAGTCGTATCTTGCCACCGCTCCGCCCAGTAGATAGTTGAGTCGTCCGCCGAGGGATCGGCCAGCGCATGTCCCTGTACCGCTGTCTCCGCGATGGTGACCGGCGCGGAATTCGTCGCGGGCAGCGCAAACTGAAGCACCTCGCTCCCGCCCGCATTCGTCGTGACGGCAACCAGCGCCATATGCGCATTCGCCCAGACGCCGTTGAGCGCCACCGGAGCATTGGCGGAGGTATCGCTCTTCACCAGTGGTATCGCGGCGTCAGCGCTACTGCCAGGGCGTCCAGCGTAGAGTGTCCAGGATGAGTCGCCGCCCGCGCTCCAGAAGACCCAGTCATTCGTGACGGCGCGCAGCATCACCGGAGCATCACCGGAGCCATGCGTCAGCGGCGCGATGGCCTTCGTCTGCCGGTTCTCGGCGTAGAGCGTCGTCGCGCCCGCCGTATCGGAGGCGCTATAGACCAGCCACTTCGACGTCGCCAGCGCTCGTGTAATCGCATGCGCGCTGGCATCGGGCATGTAACGGGCGACCGAAGGCTTCGCCGTCTGGCCAGTGCCGCTATGAGCGGCGCCCAGACTGGTCGCGAGTGAGGCGAGGCCAGAATGTGGCAGAACCTGTATCGAAAGCACGCCCAGCATAATCACCGCGGCGGCGGCAACCAGCGCGACCCGCGGATTCAGCCGGATCATACGACGATTGCGAGCCGCGGCCAGGCTGACTGGCCGGTGCGCCGACGAGATCACCGGCAGCTCCGGCGATGTATCCGCCTCGGTCAGCGAGGCGACGGCGCGCCCCATACGCTGCTCGTCGGCGCGAATCGCGGCGAAGACCGCCTCGCGAAATCCCAGCGGCGGCGTGATCGAAGGCAACTGGCGAACAGACTCACCCACACTGCGATAGGCGAACTCGATTTTGCGACAGGCGGAGCAGGTGTTCAGGTGCTGGCCAAGCGCGGCCCGGTCGCGAGGTGACCAGTCATCTCGGCGGTACGCGGCGAGCAACCGATGCGCCCGCCTGCACGTCATTGTCCGCTGACCTCCTGTCGATACAGGGTGATGAACCGCTCGCGCGCCCGCATGAGACGCATTTTCACGGCTGATGGACTGACGTTGAGTACTTCGGCGATCTCCGCGCATGAAAAACCTTCGTGTTCGTATAACAAAAGACATGCCGCGTACTTCGGCGGAAGCCGCTTGAGCACGCTTTCTACAATTTCCCGGTCGGCGACATGCTGTTCAAAGCGCCCACCGTCATAGCCAGCCGAGAAGGCATTGGCAGCGCTGGCAAGGGCATCTTCCGATGGCCCCTGCTGGTTGTTGCCATTGCCCTCCATCCCCGGCATTCCGGCGCCCACACCACGATCTTCGTTGAAGAGCGAGAGCGGCAGCCAGGAGATCAACCGCCGCCGCCGTAGCGCATCGGTCGCCGTATTCGAGGCAATACGATAGAGCCACGACGAGAGCGCCGCCGCCTGGATGGTCGTCCCCGAGGAGAGCGCGCGATACGCTTTGACGAAAACGTCCTGCGTCAGGTCGCACGCCTGCTCGCGGTTGCCCACCAGCCGGAAGACAAAGTTGATCAGCGGCGTCTGGAAACGCGCGAAGATGTCCTCGAAGTCCGCAATCGTGACAACGGGACCAGCCTCCGCCGTTTCGTGTGACGCGGCCTGCTCCCCAATCTCCTTGACGAGACTGGCACGCTCCGGCGCCGCCTCGCCAGCGGGTACAGCCGGTTCGAGCAACGTCTCGACCACCGCCTTGCGGGCAGGTGGATTCGAGCGCGTCTTCCGTGCTGGCGCCCGTACTGGCGCGTCACTCGGACGCTTGTTGCTCTTGCTGGCGCGCCGACGCGGCTGCTCAGAGCTATTCGAGTTGTAGGAACGAACAGACGGGTCCATTGGTTACACTCAGTAAGCATTCAGAGAAACATCGAGCGGGACAACCACCGGGATTGTACAGAAATGTTCGCAATAGTACCACCCGTGCTCGCGATCTATGCTCGCAATCTGTGCTTGCGATGCTCGCGCCGCCCTTCAGACATGCCTTTCGGAAACCGACAGCATGCTCTTGCTATAGCATACCAGCATGATTGAGCGCGGTGGTCAGAAATGGCCAAGATGGGCACAGCCCGTTTGGCTCAGATGGTAGTCTGCAACGTAGACCGACCGAAACGCAAGCGCAGGATTGAGGCCAGCCATCGAATTAGCTCTTGCCATGATATTCTTCATGTACTATACTTTTTGAAGTGAGGGCCTCTCTTCCGGTTCTTAAGGAATATTGCCTGAAAGGTTCAGCAGTTTCGATGATCCATTCCAATCCCGCACATACACCAGCAGATACGGATTCCACATTAGATGCAACAGATTCAACGACAAACCCCGCCACCATTACGATGTATTCGACGACCTGGTGTGGTGATTGCCGCCGGGCTAAGCGTGTATTCGCCGATTTCGGTGTCCCCTATCTCGAAGTCAATATCGAGGACAATGAAGACGCGGCTGAGCTGGTGCAGACGTTGAATAACGGCATGCGCAGCGTCCCCACCATCGTTTTCCCCGATGGCGGCGTTCTCGTCGAGCCATCCAACGCCGCGCTCGCCGCCGTGCTGGCGCGCTACGCATCCGCCGCGAACTAGCGTCCCGCCGGAATCTTTCCGAGGCGACGGGGGGAATAGTCGGTGACTGTCTCTCACGTCGTTCCTCTGCCGCTCTTGACGCGATGCGCGCGGCGCTATACCCTTCAAGGGGCGATATCACGGCGCGACAAAATACGCGGGCTGGGGAGCTAACGGCACACTATCTGCAACATGGGCCTTGCGCGAGCCGTAGTTTCCGCTGAAAGGTGTGCGATTTGCCAGGCAGGGGCTGAGTCTGGCCCAACATCAGGGAGCAGCGGGGGATGGTCAAATGCCAGCACTGCGGTACACAGAATCGCGCTGACGCGACGTACTGCAACTCATGCGGCTATGCACTCAAAGGCGCAACGGTCATCCACCCCGCTGCCAGCGCCTCGCGCCGCCCAACCGCCGCTCCCCTGCATCCCACTGGACGGCTCCCCGCGCAGTCGCGCCTGGCTGGCGTCTATGTTATCAGCCGCGCCGTCGGCCAGGGTGGCATGGCCGCCGTCTATCAGGCGACCGATATCCGCAACAACACACAGGTAGCCATCAAGGAGATGAGCCAGGATAGCCTCGCGCCCTCCGAGCTTCAGGAGGCGAACGCCGCGTTCGTGCAGGAAGCCGAGATGCTGATGGGCCTGCGCCATAAGGGGCTGCCGCGCGTCTCGGGACACTTCTCCGAAGGCTCGCGTCACTACCTCGTCATGGAATACATCGAGGGCAAGACGCTGGAGCAGCGACAGACCGCGGCGGTCGGCAAGGCACTGCCGGAGCGTGATGTGTTGGCATGGGCCGACCAGATTTGCGATGTACTGACCTACCTGCACAATCGCCGCCCACCCATCATCTTCCGCGACTTGAAGCCCGCCAACATCATGGTGACGAGCAGCGGGCGCATCAAGCTGATTGACTTTGGCATCGCGCGAGTCTTTGTGCCGGGGCGCACCCGTGATACTCAGGTGCTGGGCACGCCGGGCTACGCGCCGCCAGAGCAGTATGGCAAGGCGCAGACCGATCCGCGCGCCGATGTCTATGCCCTGGGCTGCACGCTCTATCAGTTGCTCTCGGGCTACGATCCCGCCAGCACGCCATTCGCGCTGCCACCGCTCAACTCGCGAAATTCTCAGGTCTCGCCGCACGTGCAGGTGGCGATAGAGCGCGCCACCAAACTCGACCGCGAGGGCCGATTCCGCTCCGTCGCCGATTTCCAGAAGATGCTTGGTCACCCTGAGGGGATGTATTTCCGCACGGGCGAGTGCGCTCATTCGCTGCGCGAGCTGGTGGCGCTCTGCAACGCGCACCCACAGGAGGCGGCGGAACACCTTTACGCCCGTCGCTTCGATCCGTGGCTCTCGCGCTGGGGCGAGCGCCAGGCGGTCAAGGCGGTGCTGGCCGCGACAATGCGCACGACCGACCAGGCGGCGGGGCTGGCCGCGTTTCTCAAGGAGGCGCAGGTTCCCGCAGCCGCTGCGGCAACAGCGGCATCCGCACGGCAGAGCGCACAGGCGCGTTCCGCACAGCAATCCACGCGCGGCACGACGACTCACGCAGCCGCCAGCGCCGCGCCCAGCGCCACCGCGTCCCTGGTCACGATCCAGCCGCGTACGATTGACTTTGGCCAGCTCAAATCGGGCCAGCGTGGCACGGTGAGTATCACGATTCGCGGGCAGAATGGCGTCAACGTCAACGGCCAGATCATCTCACCGCATCCCTGGATTACGCTCGACCGGCAATCGTTCAGCGGATCGAGCACGCTGGTTCAGTTGACCGCCGAGACGTCCCGAATCGCGGCGACGGGCAAGCAGTATAGCAGCCTGCAGATCGTGACCGGCACGCAGCATATCTATGTGCCGATCACCGCCGAGATTGTGCGCGCGCCCAGGGCGACCACCGCGCCGCAGAGCAGCGCATCCTACGCTACACAGGTACACGCCGCGGTAGGCGCCAACGCGCAGGTGAAGCATGCCGCGCCACCGCTGGGGCGTCCGCTGAATCTCGGTTTCCTGGGCGCGCTCTTGCTGGCGCTGGGTCTTGCGGTGACCGCGCTGGCGTTGCTGCCGTCGCTGCTGGCGATGTGGGCGCCGGGGCTGGCGCTGGGCGCCCCACTGATGCTGGCGTTGCTGGCGCTGGCCGCGTTGATCGCGACGCCGGGGGCGCTGATTGGCAGTGGCGGCAGGGGCTGGCCGGGACGCTTCAACACGACCCTGGCGGGCGCGGCCATGGGATTCCTGGTCGCACTGGCGACGGAGCATACAGTGCTGCTGGCAGGCTTCACTCTCCCGAAGCAGTCCCCCGCGCTGGCGACGCTGGGGCAGCCGACCTGGCCGACCCTGCATCTGTTCGCGGACCACCCCGCGCTGACGGGCGCGTTGCTGCTGGCCGCCGCGATGATTAGCCTCGGCGCGGCGCTGGGCGCGGAACGTTTCTACAGCGGCATTATGCTGCGTATCGGCGCGTTCATCCGCCGCTTCTCGGGCTTCTTCTGGGTGCTCGCGGGCATTGTGGGCGGCGGGGCTGGCGCATGGTGGCTGGTGCGCGACCTGCCCTGGCTGCTGCCCATCGCGGTCGTTACCGGCGCGGTTATCGGCGGCGTCATTGGCGACCGCCTCAACCGCATCACGCTGAGCTTCTCGAAATCGCGCTACCTCAACCAGCATCTGCGCAGCGCGCGCGCGCAGGCCGGGCGTCCGCGCACCAAAGGGTATCCGTGATCGTCGCAACGGACTCGATGCCGCTGGTGGCGCTGGTGGGGCCAACGGCCACCGGTAAAACGTCGCTGGCGGTGGCGCTGGCCGAGCGGCTGAGCGATGTCACTCGATGCGCGGCGGTGGCGGCGGACTCGCGCCAGATTTACCGCCTGATGGATATCGCCACAGCCAAGCCTACCCCCGCCGAGCGCGCGGCGCTGCCCCACGCGCTGATTGATGTTGTCTGGCCGGACGAGAGTTATACGCTGGCGCAGTATCAGGCGGATGCCCAGGCAGCCATCGCAATGATTACGGGCGATGGCGCGCTGCCGCTGCTGGTTGGCGGCACCGGCCTCTATATACGCGCCGTGGTGGATGGGCTGGCGATTCCCACTGTTGCGCCGCAGCCTACGCTCCGCGCCGAACTGGAGGCCGAGGCGGCCACGCAGGGAGCCGCCGCGCTGCACACTCGGCTGGCGGCGCTCGATCCCACCGCCGCCGCGCAGATCGTCCCGACGAATGTGCGCCGGGTCATTCGCGCGCTGGAGGTCTGCCTGGTGACGGGCCGCCCGTTTTCGGAACAGCAGGGCGCGCGCCCCACGCCCTACCGGACGCTGCTGCTGGGCCTGAATATGGAACGCGCCGCGCTCTATGCCCGCGCCGATACGCGCATCGATGGGATGCTGGCGGCGGGCGTCGTCGAGGAGACGGCGGGCCTGGTGGCGCGCGGCTACGACTGGCGGCTGCCGTCGATGTCGAGCCTGGGCTATCGCGAGATCGGCGCATACCTGCGCGGCGAGTCGTCGCTGGATGAGGCGGCCGAACACTTCAAGCTGGCGACCCATCGCTACATCCGCCGCCAGTTGACGTGGTTTCGCCCCGATACGCGCATCACCTGGCTGGACGCCGCGCAGCCGCTCGATACACTGGCTAGGCAGGCGGAAACGCTGGTGCGGGGGTGGCTGGAGCGACACGAATAGCACGCGCGCATGGCAACATTCGCGTAATGGGGTACGGGCCGCAGGCTGAGAGCCAGGCGGCTAATCCTGGTCGTTCGATACTGCCGCTGAGGGCAAGCGATACGCGATAGAGGGGTTAGCCGCGGCATGATGTCGTTTTAACATATGCGACGGAGACGGGCTGTGCGGTGGGGTGAGCAGGCCGTAGCGTTCACGCTACGGCGAATGGGCGTACGCGATGGTGACGCGCGGAAATTCGCCGGGGCATTTATGCTCCGGCACGCGCACCCCAGCACACTGTTCGGAGGAATTTCTTAAAGTTCATCATGCCGCGACCGCGTGGCCTACCACTCACCTCGCAATAAGCCAGTACACCTCGCACGAGCGCTGTGGTACGCTAACAGAAGACACGATGGGCAATGTGCCAGATCTATGCGCTTTCGGCGCGGAATCGTGGGGTATGGAGTGTCCGTACAGCCTGGGCTACTTACAGCAGAAGAGTTTGCCGCGCTTCCCACGGAGGGTTTGCGCTTGGAGTTGATCCGGGGGGAGATGCGCGCCATGCCGCCTGCGTTCGCCGATCATGGGGACACCGTTGGCGCGTTGCATGTCATCCTGGGCGCCTATATCCGCGCGCAGCGTCTCGGCAAAATCTATGGCGCGGAGACGGGCTTCCTGCTGGCACGCAATCCCGACACGGTACGCGCGCCCGATATCGCCTTCATCCAGGCCAGCCGCCTGACCCCTGAGGCTTCCGCGCCGAACTGGAACCCCGTCGTGCCTGACCTGGTGGTTGAGGTCGTCTCCTCACGGGATCGCGAACGCGAGATCGCCGAGAAGGTAGCGATGTGGCTCGATGCGGGCGTGCGCATGGTCTGGGTCGTCTATCGTGTGCGCCGCTCCATCGAGGCGTTCAGGCCAGGGCAACCGGCGACAGTCCTGAACGAACAAGATTCCCTGGATGGCAAGGATGTCGTGCCGGGATTTTCCACCCTCGTCGCCGAGATTTTCGCGGAGTAGCGGGCGGTTGAAACCGCGCCTGAAGGGCCTGCGGCCACCAAGTCCGCCTGCGCGGACTTCCCAGACTGCACCCCCAACGGGATACGCGCTGGCGATCGGGTTCCTGGAACCTGCGAAGGCAGGTTTTGTGGAGGAGCGCAGCGAGGCCCTTCAGGCGCGGTTTTAACCGCCCGCCGTGTGGCGTGCCCGCGTTATTCTCTAAATCAAATCGAAAACCGCATTCATGCCGCGAACGTGGCCTACCACTCACCTCGCCACACTCACCCCCCGAGCGCCTTTGCCCGCGCCTCCGCCTCCTCCGCCTCTTGCGTGCGCCCCAGCAGCCGCAGCGTGATCGCCATGTTCGTCCAGGCAAGCGCATAGTTGGGGTCGATAGCCAGTGCCTTCTGGTATGCTGCTATTTCCTCATCATATCGCTTGAGACTGTAAAGAACTGTGCCTTTGCCATTCCAAGCAATTGCATACTTAGGGTCAAGGGCTAGCGCCTGCTCGTAGGCCGCAAGCGCCTCAGCGTAGCGCCGCAAACCCATGAGCGCGTTGCCATTGCCATTCCAGGCAATTGCATACTTAGGGTCAAGGGCTAGCGCCTGCTCGTACGCTGTGAGCGCCTCAGCGTCGCGTTTTAACTTTCGGAGTGAGAATCCCTTATTATTCCAGACGACAGCGTCGTTCCGGTTGAGGCTGCTGGCGCGATCATAGGCGACCAATGCCTGTTCGTAACGACCTAATTCATTGAGCGAATAACCGACATTGAACCAGGCGTCATACGAATTGGGATTGAGTTGGGTGGCGCGCTCAAAGAGTGCCAGCGCCTCGGCGTGCTTGCCCTGCCCCTGCAATGCCTTGCCACGGGTGATGAGGTCGTCCACGCTCTCGGTCGGCTGTGGGGCGACTGGCGCGGGCGCTTCGCCGACGGGCGTCAGCGCGAGCAGGCGCAGGGTGTGCTCGATGGCCTCGTGTTGTGGGTAGGGCTTCTCGCCGGGCGCCTCAATGCGGCGGAAGTCTTCGAGCCAGAGCATCACGTTCCAGTCAGCCGGGTCAATCTGCTTCGCGACGACGGGCAGCATGATACGGTTTGGCTCGCGCTTATACAGATTGAAGGCCCATTTGCACTCCTGCCTGACCCAGTCGGAGCCAAAGGCGGCCTTCGAGACGACGAGCAGAAAGACCGGGCGCGTCGGCAACTGCGCGCTGATCTCGTCGAGCAGTTGCCCGGTGCCCAGATGGGTCTCGTCGTACCAGACATCCGCGCCCGCCCCACGTAGCGCACGGGCAAGCGCGTCGGCAAAATCCCGGTCAGCCGAGCTATGGCTGAGGAAGATACGCAACTGGGCCATCGGCTATTCCCTCTCTGGCAGGTGAAGCGAGCGATGCATGATATGCTCGTAGTATACGCGATAGGCGGCGATTGTGGGAGAGGCGGAATTTCAACGTCGGGCGTGTATAGTCTGTAGTGTGTTGTACTTCGTGAAGGAGGCGCTTCTTATGGCGGATGAGTGGATAGATGTGTCGGTTCCGCTGCATACGGGCATGGTTCACTGGCCCGATAATCCCCCGGTCACTATCGAGCGGGAGCTGGATATGGAGCGCGGCGACGTCTGTAACGTCTCGAAGATGTCGCTGGGCGTCCATACCGGCACGCACATGGATGCCCCAATTCACTTTCTCCGCAACGGCATCGGCATTGACCAGATGCCGCTGACCGCGTCGATAGGCCGCGCGCGCGTGATCGAGATCGGCGACCCGGTATCCATCACGAAACAGGAGCTTGCGGGCACATGCGATCCAGCGCGGCGAGCGTATCCTCTTCAAGACGCGCAACTCCGCCCGCTGCTGGCAGACCGACGACTTCGTGGAGGACTTCGTCTACATCACGCACGAGGCCGCGCAGTATCTGGCGTCGCTCGGCGTGCAACTGGTCGGCGTGGACTATCTCTCCGTCGGCGGCTTCTCACGTGGATGGCCCCGAGACGCATCAGGCGCTGCTGGGCGGCGGCATCTGGATTATCGAGGGCCTCAATCTCTCACTGGCCGAGCCGGGCGTCTACGACCTCATCTGCCTCCCGTTGCGCATCGTCGGCGGCGATGGCGCGCCCGCGCGGGCAATACTCCGCCGGGTTGGCTCAGCATCGTGACCCAGTGTTAGCTCCCCTGCTTCCAGTCTCGGAAGGTGTAGAGAAGCTGCTCCTTCGCGTCAGTGGGGATATCCTGCTCCGCGAGCGAGCCGACAAGCAGGATGGTCTGACGCATCTGGTCGAGGTAACGGTGGCAGTCCGCGCATATGCCGAGATGGCGCTCGAAGCGCGCCTGGTTCGCTGGGGACAGCGTTCCCTCCACATAGTCCGTGACCAGTTCGATGAGTTCCTGGCAACTCAAACGAGATGCATCGGGGTTTGCCATAGATAGCCCGCTTTTCCGCACATTCGCGCGACGCTACCCGCGCTTGATAGAGAGGTTCTGGTGATTGGTCTCGGATAACGCCAGGATGTTACAAGACTTCGCGGGAATCTTGTCTGGTGAGGCCAGGACGGGTGCGTGGACGAATGGTACAATGGGTCGGTTTCGCGGCGCGTGTTTGTGAAAGGAGGTCACGTCATGGCTCAGGCGCCCGTTCCCGGACGGCTCGCGAGGCAGTTACGCTCGTGGAGATCGCGGATTGCCCTGTTCGACGAGCGTGCTGTGGTAACCAGCACAGGGGATATCCGTAGCTTCACGTGGCCCGTGCTCGTCTTCTTTCTCGGCGCGTTGATTGTCACCGCCGTCCAGATGTGGCTAACCCTCAGCGCAGAGAATCACTCTCCACTGCTGTCGGAACTCGTCTTTATCGCCAGCCTCGCCATCGCGGCCTGGGCGCGCGCTTTGCGACCTGTCTGGGGCATTATTGGCCTTTCCCTGCTGGCCATCGCGCTTTGTGTCCTGCTCGATATGATGACCCACGCCGATTGGGGGAATATCGGACTGTACGTTGTCATTGTCACCGTTGTCTACCGCCTGCCGTTGCGCTTGAGTCTCCCGATCGCCGCGCTCTGCGCCCTGATCATTCTCATTTCTGAAGGACTGGTCGACCTGCTGCTTGGCAATGGGCGTGTCAATGGCGCAAATATTGTCAGTCAGGGGTTGATTATCGGCTTCGCGTTTGCCGCCTCGCTGTCGCAACGTAGTCGCCACCTGCTCATCAATCGGCTCGAGCGGGCGCAGGAGCGACTGCGCGATGAGATGGGGCGCACGGCGGAGCTTGCGGCGGCTCGCGAGCGCGCCCGCATTGCCCGCGATGTCCACGATGTGCTCGCCCATTCGCTGACGGTGCTCTCGGTGCAGGCGCAGGCGTTGCGACAACTCGTTCGTGATGACCCGGAGCGGGCGGCGGCGTTGCTCGACCAGATGGCAGAGGTGTTGCGTGAGAGCCAGGTGGAGAGTCGGCAGATCGTTGGGCTGTTACGCGAGACTATGCCAGAGGATGGTGGCGCGGCGAGTATCGCGACTGGTTTGCGCGTGACGGCGGAGCGCTTCGCAGAGCGCACGGGGATGCGCTGCACGCTGCATGAGTCTGGCAAGCCTGTCCACCTCTCTGCCCAACACGTCGAGACACTGCGGTTTGCCTTGCTGGAGGCTCTCACCAATGCCTATCGCCATGGCAAGGCAACAGAAGCTGAGGCGGAGATCGTATGGGAGAACACCGTCGTGCGGTTCTTGGTTCGCGATAACGGCGCTGGCGTGGCGTCGGTCACAGCGGGCGAGGGGCCGGGTAACGGATTGCGTGGGATGCGCGAGCGCGCCGAGGCGCTTGGAGGGTCGGTCGAAGTTGGGCCACGAATAGACGGCGGTGGATTCGCTCTCAGCCTGACGCTACCACTCCACGCGGGGCAATCTGAGGCGCCAGCGGTTGATGTGAATCAGAAATTTGGAGACAAGATAGCATGAGCACAGACATGAATATGGAAAGGATTCGTGTGGCCCTGGCCGATGACCAGCGGCTGTTACGCGAGGGACTGCGCATCATCATCGAGGCGACGCCCGATATGGTTCTGGTTGGCGAGGCGGAGAATGGCGAGGCGGCGACAGCGCTCGCTGCGGCGGAACAGCCTGATGTTCTGCTGATGGACATCCGTATGCCACAATGCGACGGCATCGCGGCCACCGAAACGGTGCTACAGGTCTCGCCCCAGACGCGCGTGTTGTTGCTGACGACGTTCGATACGCCCGACCTTGTGATCGAAGGAATGCGGGCGGGAGCAGCTGGATATCTGCTCAAAGATTGCAGCGCCGAGGAGCTGCGCGCCGCCATTCGCGCCGTCGCGCGAGGCCAGGTGTTGCTTCAGACGCAGAGCGCGGCGCAATTGCTCGCGGGCATGCGGATACCAGAGCAGCCCGGCGGGCATGGGGAGGCCACAGACGGCTCACAACATGAGGCTGGCCTGACTGACCGCGAGCGTGACGTGCTGCGTCTGATCGCCCAGGGGCGCACCAATGCCGAAATCGCCGCCGATCTGTTTGTGAGCGAAGCCACCGTAAAAACACATGTTCACCACCTGCTCACGAAACTGGGCGCCCGCGACCGCGCCCATGCTATCGTGCTCGCCCGCCAGCGTGGTCTCTCCTAACGGCCCTCCACTTCTTCTCCACCTCTCCACCCTGAGATGTAGACCTTTCCCCACGACAAATCGCCCGCCACTCCACCTGTGGGCCGACGCGCGCCGCATAGCTTCCCACCTACACTTCTCAGCGACGCAGATGTAGTGCCCCAGTTTGGGCGTCTGCGAACCCTGAGAAGGAGTATTCAGATGGAGTTGTTGCTCGAAAGGTGGGGGCGTCTCGTCGCCCGATTCCCACTGGTCATCCTCGCCGCGTGGATCGTTCTGGTCGTGGCGGCGTTCCACTTTGGGCCATCGCTTCAGGCGGTCGCCGAAGCGCAAAATATTCAGACATTGCCCAGTTCCGCGCCAAGTGTTCAGGCGGATCATCTCTATCGTACAAAGTTTGCGGATGGCCAACGCCAGAGCGCGGGTGAAAGTGACCTGCTCGTGCTGGCGGATGCGCATGGTATCTCCGGCGCTGATACTGCGCTCGCCGAGCGGATCGAAGCCTGGTTGACCTCGCCTGAAACGCGCCCGGCGCACCTGGCGAGTGTGACTGGCCCCGGCCCACAGGCTCCCGTCACGGCTTTCGAGAGTTCGGACGGCCAGGCATTGCGCATCGCCCTCACATGGGATACCACCAACGCTACGGCTCTCCAGCCATCGGTTGACGCGATAGACGCCCATCTGTCGCGGCTAGGCCTGCCTGCTGGCGTCACCGTTGGACTCGATGGCTCGTCGGCATTCAACCGCGACTTCATGGAGATGATCTTCGGCTCGTCGGGCGTTGGCGTGCTCTTTGGCGTGCTCATCATTTTGATTGTGCTCGGCTTCGTCTACCGCTCGCCGCTTGCCGCCATCGTGCCGCTCATCAGCACTGGCTTCGCATTCGCACTCTCGATACCGGTGATCGCGTGGCTTGGGCAGGTGTTTGGCCTGCCCGTCTCCACCTTCAGCCTCGAATACGTCGCCTTCATTCTGCTGGGCGCGGGGACAAACTATGGTGTCTTCATGCTCTCGCGGAACCGAGAGGAGATACAACGCGGAACCGACGCGGGCAAGGTGGGGCGTCATCGTGCGCTGGGCCGCGCGGTAGGCCGCGTGGGTGAGGCTATCTCGTCGAGCGCCGCCACGGTTATTGTCGCGACGGCGATCATGGGGTTTGCCCAGCTCAGCCTGTTGCGCGTTACCGGCCCTGCCGTCGCCGTCGCCGTTGGCTGTCTGCTGCTCGCCGGTCTGACGCTGCTGCCAGCGCTCATGGCGCTGTGTGGCCCCGCGCTCTTCTGGCCAGCGCTGCCGCGCCCCGGCACGCTCAGTGTGTACCACGCTCCGCACCGTGGGATGTGGGCCGCTGCTGGCAGGCTCGTCACTCGACGCCCTGTGGTCGTCGCCGGATTGACCTTGCTCGTGCTGGCGCCGCTCGCTATATCCGCGCTGACCGCCGTGCCCTCATTCGACGAGTTACGCTCACTACCGTCAACTGCGCCATCACTCCAGGCGTTCCGCGCCTATCAGCGCCACTTCGACGATGTCGCCAGTGTGAATGTGTTCGTCAGCGCGCCAGGCCATGACCTGCGTTCCGAGACATACGCCAGCGCGATCAGCGTCCTTGACACAACACTTACGACTGTGCCACACGTCACGCGCGTTCTCGCGCCGACGCCTGCGTCGGCGCCATCGCAATGGGCGCACTTCTTCGCGACCGATGGGAGCGCCGTATACCTGACGCTCGACCTCAACATTGATCCCGACTCACAAGACGCTCAGCATACGATAGACGCCGCCTATACCGCCGCCGCGCGAGCGAATCGGGACACGCCGCTGGCTGGCGCCACCGTGTTTATCGATGGCGAGGCGTCGTTCGTACGCGATCAGGCACTGCAATTGGGCGCCGACTTCCGGCTCATCATTGCGCTGGTCTGCGTCGCGATTTACGTCATCCTGGCGCTGCTTGTGCGCAGCCTGACCGCGCCGCTGTATCTGCTCGGTACCATCGCGCTCTCGGCGGGTACAGCTATCGGCATGACGAATCTGATTTTTCACGACATACTCGGACAGCCCCTGTTCTACCTCGTGCCGGTTCTTGCCTTCGTCTTTCTGGTCGCGCTCGGCGAAGATTTCAACATCCTGACGATGGCGCGGATACGCGAAGAAGTGGGGCAGCTTGGCCATCGTAAGGGTATCGCGGCGGCGGTCGCGCTGACCGGGGGCGTCGTCTCCTCCTGTGGGCTGGTGATGGCGGCCAGTTTTGCCCGCATGATGGCCAACCCGGTGCTCGAGATCGCCGAGACGGGTTTCGCCATCCTCTTCGGCATCCTGGTGGATACCTTCGTCGTGCGCCCGCTGCTCGTTCCGGCGATTGCGACATTGTTGGGTCGCTGGAACTGGGTCTGGCCGGGCCGACGCCTCTCCGAAACCGCGAAAGCCGTCATCATCGCTCCGCCCATCGAGGCGTAGTGACCTCAGAGAAAGCATTAGTCATGACTTCGCTACAGACCGAGCTTATCGCGCTGCTCGTGCTCGGCTACATGATCTATCGCCAGTTTGTCACCCGTCAGGTGACGTGGCGTGACCTGTTGCTGCCGCTCATCGGAGCCGCCTATCTCGCCTACGCCTACCTTGGCCATCCGGGTAGTTCGACCGATGTCGTGATGGTCATTGGTGCGGCGCTTTTCGGCGTGGGTACTGGCCTGGCCAGCGCCACCGTCGTCACGATCTGGCGAGATAGCGCCACGAGTCTCGTCATGCAGCGCGGCGGCTGGAAATATCTGCTCGTGTTGCTGGGGCTTGTCGTCGTGCGATTTGCGCTGCGTATGGTTGCATATGCGCTCAAGCTGGACGTGAGCGAGACTGCGCTCAACGATGCGTTCATTGGCATGGCGGTCGGCAACTATGCTGGTCGCGCGGCGCTCGTGAGCATTCGGGCGCTGGCGTTGCTCGGCTGGGAACTGGGCGCGCTTCCCACCAGACGCGGTATTCGCTCCTCGCGGTAACGATCCGAAAACACCGTGCACTCGGCGAAATGTTGACACTAGCCTGTCAGCATTTCGCTGTTATCAACCCTTCGGTGTGAAGACCCCTGCCTTCAGGCATGGGGATGAAACGCCGTCAATGCCGTCAATGAAACGCCGTCAATGACGGCCACCACCCGACATCCCCTGACATCTACTCCCAAACGATCTGGGAGATCGGAAGCGCCTGCTGGTTCACAACTTGCGGACGGCCACGCCGTATGCTATCTTCACAGCATGAAGCAGCCCCGCGCCTATCGCTATCGGTGTTACCCCACGCCCGCGCAAGTCGCTACCATGGCGCGAACGTTTGGCTGTGCGCGGTTCGTCTTCAACTGGGCGTTCCAGCTGCGGCGCGCCGCCTACCAGGAAAGGCAAGAACACCTCTCCTATCAGGACACCTCCGCCGCGCTGACGATCTTGAAGCAGCAGCCCGAAACCGCCTGGCTCACCGAGGTCTCCAGTGTCCCCTTGCAGCAGGCGTTACGCCATCTCGACACCGCGTTTCGTGGCTTCTTCGCCAAACGTGTCAGGTATCCGCGCTTCAAGCAGAAACGGGGACGGCAGACCGCCACCTATGCTAGTAGCGCCTTTCGCTTCGAGGCGGCCACCCGCATGCTGACCCTGGCCAAAATGGAGGAGCCACTGGCCATCCGCTGGTCACGACCGTTGCCAAAGGGCGCGATGCCGACAACGGTGACGGTGAGCCGGGATGCGGCAGGCAGCTACTTCGTCTCGTTGCTGGTTGAGGAGGAGATTGCGTCCTTGCCTGCGGTGGAGACCGGGGGACAGGTGGGCATCGACCTGGGGCTGCATGACGTGATGGTCTTCGATTCGGGCGAGAAGGTGGGCAATCCCCACTTCTTCCAGCAGGAGGAAGCGAAGTTGGCCAGCGCCCAGCGGCGCCTCGCCAAGAAGCTGCGGGGCTCCCGCAACCGTGACAAGGCCCGGCGGAAGGTCGCGCGCATCCATGCCCGCATTGCGGACCGTCGTACCGACTTCCTGCACAAACTCTCGACCCGGCTGATCCGTGAGAACCAAACGATCTGCGTCGAGCGTCTGGCGGTAAAAGCGATGGGCAAGCATCCGACGTTAGCGAAAGCGATCCATGATGTCGGCTGGGGCGAGTTCATCCGCCTGCTGACGTACAAAGCGGCGTGGTATGGGCGAACGCTCGTCCAGATTGACCACTGGGAACCGAGTAGCAAGCGGTGTTCAGCGTGTGGCCAGGTGTTGGACACGCTGCCGCTGGACATGCGGGCGTGGGCATGCCCCAACCCGGACTGTGGCGCCGTCCATGATCGGGATGTCAATGCTGCCAAGAATATTTTGGCCATGGGACTCACAGTGACAGCTTGTGGAGAGCCGGTAAGACCGGGAAGGGTTTCGGTTCGTCCAGCCCGCCCCGGCGCGGCTCGTTGAAGCAGGAATCCCCTGCCGAGAGGCATGGGGAGCAGTCAATATTGTATCCAGACATCAGGCGAGGTTTCCGCGGGCAAACGAGAAGGGCGGCTCCCCACGATGTGCTCGCGGAGTACCGCCCTATCTCAGGGGAGCGTATTAGCGCGCCTTGAACGTTGGTTTGCGTTTCTCCTGATAGGTGGCGATACCTTCCTTCGCGTCGTCGCTCTGGAAGCAGAGTTGCTGTAGTTCCCGCTCGCTTCCTATGGGGCAATCTCCTTCTAAATTCGTCTCAGGAATGCACGGAAATGTTACAGTTCCTCTGGTACTCTCTGGCTGGCGTGCTCCTGGCGAGGAGGTCTATCGTATGCGCATTGTGCGCGTGGGTCTTGGTGTATCAGCGCTTGCTGTCGCGATCATCGTGGTATATGGCTATCTCTTCGGCATGCAAAGCGCCCGCGCTCTGATCGCTCCTTCTGGCGGCTTGTTGGATTTCTATTATTTCGCCATTATCGCAATGGCTGCCGGGGCGTTGGCGGCGATCCTGGTCGTGCGCAGGGGGCTGAGCGCTCGGCCTGCCCTGGGAGGCGCAACAGGACAGGGCCTGGTGTACGGCGCGCTCATGGGAGTGGTCACGGGTGGCCTGCTCGTCGTCTGGCAGATGCTTTTCGCCGTCATCGTCAATATCCTGATGGGCAAACCCGGACTCTTCTCAATTTTCTCCGGGAGTCCGCATGCCACCAACCCGCAGGTGGTGTTTATCGGCTCCTTTATAGATCTCTACCTCACCTTCGTCTACAGCCTCTTCGAGGGATTTGTAGCCTTCAGTGGGGGAGTGCTGGCGGGCGGCGCTACCGGCTTCCTCTACGGGCGATACGCACGAGCAACGTCGCGGCGTGGCATTGGACGGCCACTCGATACGGCTTGATGGGGAAAGATAGGAAAACAGCGAGGCTCGATGTGCTCCAGCCCCATGTTCGGCGGCAGAAGCGCCAGATGTCAGTGATAGCCTACCTCGCCGGGCACGGCATGGCTATAGCATGGCTACGGTAGGGAGGAGAGGCGACAAGCGCCTCAGGGGTGGAGACGCTCGCCTGTTGTATTGAGACACAGCCAGAGTTTAGTGGCGGCCAAGGTTGTTCACGAAATCATCAACGGAGCGTACAACCCCTTGCAGGTATTGTTGACTATCTTGAAGTGAAGTAGATAGTTTGGTCAGGAGTTGCTGCCATTCATCCAGGCGTTCGGCCATAGCCAGATTTGGAACCCCTGCCAGCGCCTCACGTAGCGCGGCCACCTGCCGCTGCATGGTTGTAGCTTCCTGCTGAATCGTCTGGCTGCTGGTCTGGCAGCGGCTCGCGATACTCTGGATCTGGTCAACGTCAATATTAATCTTCATCAGAAGGACCTCCGTAACACCATTCGACTGCACCACGACTGCGCCACAACTTCATCGAGAGACAATGAGGCTTGCCTCTTATTGTGCGCCAGTGTATCATAGGCGGTGTAGAAATACAAGAGTGGGCGCGTGGGGGGCGTCTGTAAAGAGGGGTTGGCCGCAACCATGCCTGATATCACGATTGATTCTGACGCCGTACAGTCAGCGCGTATCTCCATGCTTGTGGTACGCGATACGCTCAATGGGCAATACGCCCAGCACCAGAGTGTGGCCGGGCAGATTGAAGGGATGCTCCACGAAGCAGCCTCCTCGATGTTTGCCGCTCTCAATCCATTCGACATCTGGGATCGGCTGGGGTTTGGAAGCGCGTCATACTCGTGTTCGTCCATACGTGGCGAGCTCGAGCAGGCGCGCAGTACGACTGATCAGGTGGTAGAGCGCTTGTGCGACACCCATCGCGGTCAGCTTGTTCCGATACTGCACGACCGCGCTGGCGCGTTGCGCGATGCTCTTAACTCCGCGCTTGACAGCCTGTGGACAATCACATCGCTGCTTAATCCGGGCAATATCCTGCGGATGATAAGCGATCACGGATATATCCTGGAGCATTTCAACCGCTCGCGCAGCGCGCTCTATCGGGCATGTGCGCAGGCGCAAGACTTCGTGGACTTCCTGACCCGGCTCCATCAGCGTGAAGAGACCATTATTGATGAGATACACAAACACAGTCACAGTGACAATGCCTCCTTTGACTGGACCATATCACGGAATCAGTCTGCCACGCCCTCATAACAATTAGTCAGGCTAGCCGAGGCCACATCTAGCGTGCTGGAAGAGTCGTTGTTGCATCTGGAGCAGGACAGGCCCTCATCTCCACAAGTTCGATAGCATGCGGAGCGGGCGGCCATCGCTGCGCAGGAAGGATCAGCATGGCTGACGATGGGCATACGACGATGTCAGGAATTTACGGTGACAATCACATTGACTGGAGTAAAGTGCCAGGTGGCGTGGATGGGCCTATAGGAAGAAAGTTACAAGCGTTATTTTAACAGGGATACCGGGGCATTGGACATTCGGTGAATAAGTCCAAAGACATCAGATGTACAGTGTGTCGCGTTCGTCATCATGGCATACCAGTTTGCGCTTGGAGACCCGAAGAAGACGGTGATGACTGCTGTGGGGGACGCGAGGAAATATTGGAAGGAGTATGCCGATGATGCTGGCCGCGTCTGACCGAGGTGGCAATTCGAATCTTGGATCGGCGCGCTGGCCATTCGGAGCCACGGAAAGGTGATCTTATTGTCATGGCCAGATTAAAGATGAAACTATGGGAACCGGTGATCGACAGGGCACATTGCGGATGTCACTGATGTTCAAGGCTCGACGGTGAAATATACTCAGGCAAATAGGCCAATCTTCCTACAGGAACACTGACCATATAACGCCGATAGAACGGTTCATGATAACACATATTATAGATACGACGGTCATAGGCATATCTTAAAGGACAGCGACGGCAAGGTATGTTACGGCTACACTATGACGCTGGAAGGGTTTTTACGGCACGATGGGCATTGAGATATAGCATATTCCGACGTCCGAAGCTGTGCCGAGAGGCATATAGCCATAGCGCTTTGGCTCCCCCTCTCCTCGCGGGAGAGGGGGCCGGGGGGTGAGGGCGCGGTTAGTTGCGCGCCTTGAAGGTGGGCTTGCGCCTCTCCTGGTAGGCGGCGATGCCTTCCTTCGCATCCTCGCTCTGGAAGCAGAGCTGCTGTAGCTCGCGCTCGATGGCCAGCGCCTCCGAGAAGGCGACCTCCGAGCCAGACTGCACCGACCGCTTCAGGCGGCCAACCGCCTTCGCCGCCTTGTTCGGCGGGCAGAAGCCGTGCGCGTACTCCATCACCTTCTCCCAGAAGCCCTCGGACTCATAGATGTAGTTGATGAGGCCCAGGTCGAGCGCCTCCTCGAAGTCCATCAGGCGCGCCTCGGCCATCAGCTCAATCGCCTTGTTCTTGGGCAGGGCGCGCGCCATGCGCTGGGTGCCGCCTGTTCCCGGCAGCACGCCAAGATTCATCTCCGGCAGGCCCACCTTGCCGCCGCCTTTGCGCGCGATGCGGATGTCGCAGGCGAGCGCGATCTCGAGGCCGCCGCCGACGGTGTGGCCGTTGAGCGCGGCGATCACCAGCTTGGGCGTCTGCTCGAAGCGGGTCAGCGTCTCGTTGGCATGCAGGCAGAAGTAATACTTGAAGGTCGGCGTCACCGTGTTGAGCATGGCGATCTCGGCGCCCGCGGAGAAGAACTTTTCCCCGGCTCCGCGCAGGACGATCACATAGACGTCGTCGTCGAACCGCGCCTTCAGGATGGCGGCGTCGAGCTGGCTCATCATCTCATAGCTGTAGGTGTTGGCGGGCGCATTCGTCAGTTCGATGATCGCCACACCGTTATCCGTGGAATAGTTGACCAGGGTTTGCTCGCCCGTGGCGGTTGTGCTGGACATACGCGCTTCCTCCTCTGGAACGCTATCGTAACCTCATAGATAGTAGCCTTAACCGATAGCCTCATAGTAGCATATCGCGCCACGCGCCGAAGAAGGCCAATCCTTCGACTGCGCAGCCTGTCGCGAGCCCTCTGCCTCACCTACGCGATACGCTCGAAGTGGCCGTCGCGGTAGACGCGCATGCGCTGCCCGCGCCACTCGATCTCGTTGCCTCCCAGCAGCGTGAGCGCCGCATGGATGGGCGTCACCAGCACCGTATAAAGCAGCATCGGCCAGCGCCGTCGTGGCATAGCCCGCCGCAGAAAACATCTGCGCGACACCTCATGCGTCACGGCGCATGCGCCAAGGGTCGCCGCCAGCGCGTAGACGGGGATGCGTCGCCGCGTCACGAGCGCGATGACGCCCAGCGCGCTCGGCAGCAGAATCGTCGCCGGGGTCGCCAGGAAAGCCGCCACGCGCTGCCACGGCGTGAGGAAGGGCGCCATGGCCTGGCGGGGCAGAATAATCCAGCGCTTGAACTTCGCCGCGTAGTCGCGCCAGGTGTTGGTGGGGTCGTTTACATCGTAGACCACGGGCGTCTGCAGCGGGCGCAATCCCGTCATCCGCAGCCGTTGCGCCAGCACAAAGTCGTCGTCGAGATAGCCCTCCAGGCCGTCGAATCCGCCCGCCGCGAGGAACGGACGCCGCCAGTAGCAGGCCATCTGGCCGACCACCCGTATCGGGCCGCAGAGATAGGCCCAGGTGATGAACGTTTCGAGCGTGTAGGTATTGACATAGCTGCTCAGCAGACCCGACCAGAGGTTCGACCAGTTCGCGTAGCAGGCCAACCCAAAGCTGGCGCCGATGCCCGGCTGCATCAGATACGCCACGAGCCGACGCAGCCCATCGGCGGGCGGCGCGACAT
Organism: uncultured Chloroflexia bacterium; assembly: GCA_963718915.1. Lineage (GTDB taxonomy): Bacteria > Chloroflexota > Ktedonobacteria > Ktedonobacterales > JADMIN01 > DAHUXT01. The sequence goes on from CAVRAI010000006.1 coordinate 101,777, forward strand.
CATCATCCATCAGGCAGAGCACGTCGCCAGTCGCGTGGGGCAGGCCCGCCTGAAGTTTCGCCAGCTTGGAGGCCGGGCCACAACCGTCGCCCCTGACCCGTACGATGCGCAGATCAAGCTCGGGATGCGCGGCGGAGAGTGCGTTGCAGATGGACTGGGAATCGGCGTCGTCGGCGTCGCAGACGAGAATGTGCCGCACGCGCGCGGGATAGTCGAGCCGGGTCCGCGCCTCAAGGTTCGCCCGGAGCGCGTCATTGCCGCGCGTCACCGTCTGCAGGAGCGTCACGCGCGGCCAGACCGCCGGATCGTCCGGTTGTGGACGCGAAAAGTAGCGCGCCACCAGTCCCCAGCTTGACGGCGCGGTCCGCCAGCGCGACCAGCGCAAGGCCAATCGCGAGGCGCTCCAACGCGCCGGGACTGCGTTTTGCCATCCTGAGTATCCCTGGATTCCTTCGCCATGCCACACGGAACAGCGGCCATACATCCATTGGCAGCTATTTCCAGTCTCTGTCTGAGTCATCGCAAACCGCGTTCCAGCGGCAGGAGAGCCAGGAATGAATGGACCATTACGCACATATGCTGACATATGATACGCAGCCGTATCGTTCCATAGCGCTGCCTTGCATAGTAGTTGCGGTTGGGTTATGCTGTCGTTACCTGCTGGATATTCTGTGATGGCACATTTCAGGATTGCATGATTCCCCAGGAGAGAAAGGACACGATGATGTTGGCAGGCTTCCACTGGTTTGATTTGGTTCCACCGCTCTTCATGCTCATCGTCGCTCGTGGGTGGCGTGCTGGTCGTCCTCGGCTGGAGTATCGGCGCGGGCTATCGCGCGGGAGCGCCGCCGACAGGAGCAACATCCCGACCAGCCGTAGCCACGGTGCAGGATGCAGATCGACACAAGAAGAAGACCGGCTAGCGTTAACCATCATCCACGTCGTTCCACTCTGGCACGTTGGGAGCAGTCTCTTCGTAGCGAGTAGCGCTTCAGGGCTAAGCACCCAGCGTACTTGGGCGATTGGCCATCTGTGATAAGCCTGAAACTTGTATCAAACCCTTGCTGTCGCTTGCCCCGCGTGCGGGAGCTGCATGTCTCTGGATACTCCCATAACTGGATGCTCGCGCCGCTATCAGCGGTACGGAAGTAGCGGATGTATTGGTACTCGTTCCGCTTTATGAGACGCCCATCGCGCAACACGAGCGCGTCAATTTCACTCTGGGTAGCGGTATGCCTGTTGGTGGCTTCGAGGCCGTACTCTTCGATGAAACGCACCTGTCCATGGGTATAGTTTTGGAGCAGAACTGAGATATGATCTGGGTTCTGGAACTGAGACATGTCGGGATTGGTCGGTCCTGGCGGCGCATAGCTGAGGATGCAAGTACAATGGGCATCGCACGATGTTGGCCATCGCCCGGCGTCTGGTTCAGCGGATTGGTAATACCCCAGGGCGGTGTGTATGGCGATTAGCTGCCATGTGTTTACAGTCATCGCAGTGATGCGTATGGGCCGGGTCAAGTATCCACCAGACGCGAGAAAAGGGATCCACTTCACGCTCCTCCTTCCCGTACGAGCGTCCAGTATAGTGGGCTTACTCTACGCTTCTTGGGCTGGCGCATCAATCAGACGATGGGGAAGGAGCGGCAGGCGGTATCAGGCGCTCTTCTTGTCCTTGCCACCAAATCCGTCTATTACCATTTCAAGGCCGCGCCCGTGACAATGACCTTGAGGAGCGAGATAGAGATAGTCTTGATGAGCACTTACCCACGAAGGCAATGACAGAATGCTGGCCTGCTCCGACCCAGGCGAGGTAGCGGTAGATTCCATAGCCGACACCGGAGGGGCAACAACGTGGTCCGAACAAAGAAGCGTAATCCATACACGTGATATATCTCCGCCCTGCCGTCGGATCTTCGCCATGAAAAACGAGCGTACTTATTAATGTAAAACCGAGTAGTTGAACAGAAAGCCAGACAGCAAGCGACCACAATACCAGCCAGTCCTGGTACGCGGTATCGGCAAGCCCCCATCGCCTGGACCACTGACGAGTGCCATCAGCGCCCCACCCATCATCCCTGCGAGCGACCAAACCCACCGAATCCAGTAAAACCAGTGAGATATCTCGGTCATCGGGGTCTCCAGAATGTCGCCAGGGTGGTTCAAGCATACTCAGCCATGCAATTCTCAACACATTCAGATGCCTGTCCAAACTTACCCTCCTCTCCGTTCGCTCGTCACTGCCAGTATACACAAGCAACCACTGCGCGGGAAGGAAGAGGATGGAATGGCTGGAGAATGTGGCAAGTTCGGAGCTATGCCAGATGAGAGGTGGTCAGGACAGCAACCTACGCGGCGCGGCGATGCTGCCGCCCGATGTCCATCGCGTCGCGCAGGTGGACGCGCGTGTAGATGCCCCCGGCGACGGCCAGCAGGCCCATCAGGCTGAAGACGACATTTACCCCGTCGAACTCGACGCCCAGGATCGTCGCGTGGAAGCCGTGCAGCACGGTGGCGACCAGTGACCCCGCGATGATGACGGAGAAAAACGCCGCCAGCCGTCCCACCGGATTGATCACCGCCGTCACGCGCCCAACGAACTCCTTCTCGGTGGCGTCAATCGCCAGCGGCCCCGCCGAGATCAGGATCGCGGTGGCCGTGACCCCGAAGAGGAACGCCGCCAGCATCGCCAGGCCAAAGCTCGTCAGGTGCGCCATCGTCGCGACGAAGATGCCCGACGTGACCAGCGCGACCCAGAGCACGCGCACCAGACCGATTCGCCTGCCAAACACGGTGACGAATGCGGCGCCAGTGATTGCGCCGAAGCCGAAAATCGCGCCAAACCAGCCGTAGGTCTCCGGTTGGGCGTGCAGATTCTCGGTGATGAAGAAGTAGCCCAGACTCTGGAGCGCGCCAAAGCCGAGCCAGGTGAGGATCTCAGCGATCAGGACGGTCCGCAGTACGTTATGGCGCAGCACGTAGCTGACCCCGGCGGCGAACTCGCGCGAGAAGTGGCCTGTCTCGCCAGGCGCCAGGCTGCTGACTGAGGGCGGCGCGGCGATGGCTACGGTCGCCCAGAAGCAGAGTCCGAAGGTGATCGCGTTGAGCAGCAGCGCCCACTGGATGCCCAGGCCGAAGACCAGCGCGGCGGCCACTGGCGGGCCAATTACCACGGCCAGCCCCTGGATCGCCTGCGTCATCTCGATGGCCTGGTCCTGGCGCGGCTCCGCGACGATATCTTTGATCAGCGCGAGCTGGGCGGGCAGGAAGAACTGCGAGCAGCTGGTGAGCAGGAAGATATCGGCATAGATCACGCCGAGCAGCCAGCCAGAAGAGATGTGGGCGCGACCGATATCTGGCAATGTGACGCCCAGCACAGGCACGACCAGCAGCGCCGCCAGCCCGGTCTGGATCGCCGTCATCACGATCATTGTCCGGCGCTTATCCCAGCGATCCACGAAGACGCCCGCGACCGGGCCAACCACAATCTGCGGGATCGCCGCCGCCAGGATCGCCCCGCTCACCGCCAGCGGCGCCCAGGACTGGTTCCCGGCGACATCAGTGGCGATCCAGAGGATGAGCGCGGTATCCCAGGCGTAGTCTCCGATGCTGGAGACCGTCTGCCCCCACCAGAGCAGCGCGAAGTTGCGGTTGATGAACGCGGTGGCCAGCAGCCGCCGGGGAACGCCGACGCCGGGGGCGCGCGCCGCGTGTTGCGCCGCGTAGGCGCGTTGGCGACGCTCACGTACCGGCACACCATAGGTGCGGAAATAGGGCCGTCGTGGACCACTTGTAGGGCCGCGATAGCGCCCATCCGCGCGCCCTAGCGAGGCGTTTGTGGGCGTCGCCTCAGAGGAGGGTGTTGGGTGCTGTGCGTCCGGGTGTTCCATGATGTGCTCCAGTGCACCAGTGTATCACCAGACGCCGCCACCTCATTTTTTCAGACGGCGATCTGCTCCACTTCGAGCAAATCGGTGTCTGGCGTGTCCGACGTGTCTGGCTCTGAGTCGTTCTGCGTGCGGTTCTCGCGTACCTTTAAGACAAGGGCCGCGCCCAGCACCAGAAAGACGGTTGCCAGCCCAAAGACGCCGCGATAGCCAATGGCCGTCTGGCCGACGTCGCTTGCCAGGATAATCACCGCGCTGCCAAGCACCGGCGCAATCACGGCCGGGAGCGTCGAGGCCATGCTCCACATGCCCAGGTCGCGGCCGGCGGCATGGCGCGAGGGCAGCGTATCCACCGCCAGCGCGACATCGACACTCATGTACGCCCCGTAGCCCAGTCCGAAGAGCAGACCGAGAGGCCAGAGCGGAATCTGTCCGGGCGCGACGACGAAGATCAGCGCCGCGGCAGCCATGAATGCCGACGCCACCGCGACGATAGGCGCGCGCCGCCCGATGCGATCCGACAGCATACCCACTAGCAAGGTGCTTGCCACCGCCCCCGCCAGCGAGAGAATGGCGATGACCGCCGTGGCCTGGACGAAGTTCGTCACGTGCGCGACGCGGGCGAAATAATACTCGATATAGGTCATGAAGAGCGCCAGCCCCAGCATCACAAAGGCGCGGGTCAGGAAGACCCAGCGGAAGTTGGCCTGACGCCACGGATGGAGCAGCGGCGCCCAGCGTGACCCGCCTGCCTCGGTTGATGCGCCCTGCTCGTCCGCATGTTCATCTGGATGCTGCGCATTGCGCGAACCTAAGCGCCGCGCCCAGGTGTTCTCTTTGATGAGCAGCAGTGGGAGTGTCGCGAAGACGGTCAGAACGCCCGCCGCAACAGTGTAGAAGAGCGCAGCGCCGTGCGCGATGCCCGACGTCGCCGCGCCGCCACTCGTAGAGGCGCCCAGCAGGATGGATGCCACCGCCAGGCTGCCAACGGTGCCGAGCAGCGTCATCAGCCCGACGAAGCCAGAGGCGGCTCCGCGCTGATGGATCGGCACGCAATCGGGGACCAGTCCCTGGGACGCGGTGGAACTGATGGTGTTGGCGACGAGCACAATGAACAGCCCGCCGATGAAGAGGACGACATTATGTGAGAGCGCCAGCAGCGCCAGGCCGATCAGCAGCCCGACGGCGCCCGCGAGCATAAATGGCCGTCTCCGCCCGAAGCGCGTGCGTGTGCGATCAGAGAGCGCGCCGATGGTTGGCTGGAGGATGAGCGCCGTCACCGCGCCCAGCGCCGCCATCGCGCCGAGGAACAACGCCTGTTGCGCATTGCCCGCCGAGCCAGGCGCCACAAAGAGCAGAATCTGCGCCGGAATCACGACGGGCAGCAGCGCCGCGAACTGGAAGTTGAGCGCGAACCAGGGGAGGCTCATCCCCAGCAATTCGCGCCGCGAGAGTTGTGGCTTTTCGGATAGGCTTGCGCCAGGCATATCTATCGGAGTTGACACCGTATTGAGAATCTCCTTGCGTTTCCTTCGAGGGGGGTGTCTACGGGAGCTATCCTTGCCCAGCGGCAGGCCAACGACAGTCCATCAAAGTCTATTCAGTGTACGTCTCGATGCGCCGATGCGGTCAAAGCAGGTGAAGCGGTGATAGCGCGCACGCCACGCGGCTGGCACGGGGTTTGTGACAAGGCGACGCCGTCGGGCGGATGGCCCATTTGTCTATTGCGATGAATGTCATAGCGCGCTGGATGGCGACCGGGCATGATGTGTGCGGGAGAATGAACTATCCGCGAGGCTGCGGGGATGCGCGCGGCGCTCTTGCGAGATGGCGCGGGCGCCGCATATGCTGAAACAGGCGAAAAACAGGCGCAAAAACGTTGCTCGCCGAGCCGATATCATCTTCCCTGGCACAGCGCCGCACAGAAGGGGGCAAGCCATGTTACCGGATTCGATGTCGTCTGATGTCCCGCCGCCCGATGCGGGAAATGCCGGGGATGCTGGAGATGCGCTGCCGCCGCTGCTTGGCCTCCGCAATATCTCGCCATTGCGCATGGCGAAGATACACCCTCCCGAAGAATATGTGGACCGGGCGCGCTACGAAATCGCCACGGTACTCCAGTATTGGGGATATCGACCGGAACTCTGGAACATCATCGGCTTCACCGCCTCCGCGACCGACCGGCTCTCCGCCGCGGCCCCCGTCGCGCACCCCATCGTCGAGGTGGTGATGCAGTCGCCAGTGGTATGCAGTCGCCAGTGGTGGTGCGCTGCCAGCCCATGAGCCTGTCAGAGCGCGATATCGTCGCCCGGCATGCGTTTATGCGTTATCTTACCGCGCGTGGCCTGCCGGTTCCGGCGCTGCTGAGTCGCCCCGAAGGCAGCGGCTATGCGGTGGTGCCGGTGGTGCCCCTGACCGATCCACAGCAGGCGGATGGCTTCAGCTACGTGCTGGAGAACGCTATCTACGACGTGCAGGTCTATGCTGCCGGGGCGGCGCTTCGTGACGGATGGCCCCTCCGAAGATAGCTATCTGGAGGCGGCGGCGCGGACCCTCGCCGCGTTGCACACTGCCTCGCTGGAATATCCCGGGCCAGCGCACCGGTGGCCGCCGGAGCGCTCGGCGCTGGCGTTCGCCCGGCTCTATTTGACGCGCATTGCCGAAGCCAGCCATGGCGCGGAGGTGTCGCGCACGCTTGCCACCGGGCTGCGGCGGCTGGCCCGCGAGGGCGCGCGGTGGGTCACGGTGGCGGCGGAGCGCATCGAACGAGATTCAGACCTCCCGCGTCTGCACATCCACGGCGATTACCAGCCGCACAATCTCGCTTTCGAGGCGGATAGCGTCTGTGCGATCTACGATTTCGATGCGATGCGCTGGGAGTGGCGCATCCTCGAGCTGGCCTATGCGCTGCTGGCATTCACCGGGCTGCGCTGGGAGGATGAGACGGCGGCATCGGTGGCCGGGGCGACACCGCCGCTGGTCGCACGCGGGCTTGATCTGGAACGCGCGCGGGCATTCCTCGCGGCGTACGGGAAAATCGCGAAGCCACAGCCCGGCGAGGCGGAGCTGCTTGGCGACGCGCTGCTGCTGGTGTTGCCGGTCATCTTTGTCAATGGAATCGCCGACGACCTCATCTCCGCCGAGCCGAATGGCCGCTCCATCTACTCGCAGCGGGAGTGCCGGGCGCACCTCGAATGGGCCGAGACGTTCCCCGCCTGGGTCGAGACGCAGCGCACGGCGCTCCGCGACGCCTGGCGGTGAGTCCTTAGCGACTGACGATCAGCCGATACGATGCGCCGCTCTGACAGCGCGTTGTGCTATAACACGGCAGAAGTTAGACGTGCTGGCATCTGGCATTTTGAGACGCTGCCGCAGCAAAAGCGCTGTGGTCAATCTCCTATCTATTCGCCGTGGCATTCGGGTTACGGCAGGTCTTCCCACAGAGATAATGCGGAGCCTGAGAGGAGAATCCCGATGACGAATGCTCGCCCAATGCGCAGTATGCCCGCGAAGATCTACCAGTCATCACTACGGGTGATGGTCGCGGTTCCGATGCCCGGCCTGGAGCCAGAGGATATCAGTGTCGAGATCACGCCTGCCTCTCACCTCATCATTCGCGGCCGCCAGCGCGGTGAGTTGAAAGGGCTGAAACAGGAACTGCTCAATGAGTGGAACGCGGGCGACGCCGAGCGTGAGATCGCGCTGCCGGTCGCGGTGGATGGCGCGATGGCCAATGTCACCTATGGCAATGGTGTCCTGGTGGTGGCGCTCCCCATCGTCTCACAGACGCAGCCCGCGAGCCTGACGCTGACCGCGCTTACGGCGACACGCGGCCTCTACGCGGGCAACATGGGCCGTCCAATTCGTCCTTACGCCCGCGCATAGCCGTGTCTTTTCGACAACAGACCGTTGCTCTCAGCCGCCATTGGGAGCGATACGGCGGCGCGCTATCTGTTCAGCGGTCCCGTCGCCTGGCTCGGTGACCAGTTCGAGATGATCCACCCACTTGACACTGGTAAAGCAGGCGCCACCGGGAAGAACCAGCCGCCACGGCGCTCCATGCTCCGCCGTGAGTGGCGCGTCATTCAGGCAATCGCAGAGCAGCGCGCCCTCCAGATCGGTGAGCGAAAGCGCGAGCCAGTAGTCTCCCGCATAGACCCGCAGGAAGCGCGCCTCCGGCAGCGGGCCGCGGCGAGCAACAATCTCGCGCAGGAGAATGCCTTCCCACACTAACCCATCCACCGACCACCCTTCCTCGCACACGAAGGGCTCGTCCAGCCGTCCCCGTGGGAGCGCGCTGAGCTCCTCCGCCGAGAGCGTCCCTGGCCGCGCAATCAAACCGCTGAGCCTGAGCGCGCCTCGTTCGCCATCAGGTTGCTGCTGGTTGTTGACCTGGGGATGGACTGGCAGCGCGTCATATCTATCCATACCTGTGCCTCCATTCGGGACGAGTCAGTCCGCGAATAAGCGTCGGAACTCGTCGGGCGGCAAGGCATCCAGCGCCATGCTGGTGAAGGTTCCCTGTTCCAGGATTTCTTGCGCGGCACGGCGGATAGCGCCGAAGGCGACGCGCGTGAACCCGCCGCCAAAGCTGACGCGGGCGACGCCGAGGCTGGCCAGTTCTGGGATCGTGGGGGTGCGCGGGCTGGCCAGGATGTTGATCGGGCCGTTGATGCCGCGCGCCAGAGCGGCAATAGTGTCCGCATCGCTGGCGCCAATGGGGAAGACGCAGTCCGCTCCCGCCGCCAAATAGGCGTTGCCGCGCTGCGTCGCCTCAGTCAGCCGACTCGCCGCGTCGCCCACGTTGTAGAGATACACATCGGTGCGCGCATTGATGACCAGCGGAACGCCCCACTCACTGGCCGCCGCGCGAATCGCCGCGATCAGATCCACCTGCGCTGTCTGGCTCACCAGCGCGGGCGCGCCGTGTTCGAGCGAGTCCTCGATGTTGACGCCGACGGCCCCCGCGTCCACTACCTGCCGGATCGTGTCGAGTTTCGCGTCCATGTCGTCGCCATAGCCCGCCTCGATATCCGCCGTGACGGGGCAATCCACCGCCGCCGCAATGCGCCGAATCGTCTCGATCATCAGCGCGCGAGGCATCCGCTCGCCGTCGGGATAGCCGTTGGCGGCGGCGACGCCGGAACTGGTGGTGGCGATGGCGCGAAAGCCAAGCTGTGCGAAGATGCGGGCGCTGGCGGCGTCCCAGGCGTTCGGCAGCAGGAGCATCGGCGGCTGCAAATGCCACTGTCGCAGTTGCTCGGCGAGCGCTTGCTGCGTCTCCGCGTCTGCCGTGGTTGTGGCGTTGCGCTACTCATCATTGCCCTCCCCTCTCGTCACGGCGTCGCCGCTACGTCCTTATTCGGTCTTGCGTGGCTGGTAGGTTCCCGGCACGGTGCGGAAGCTGATGGCGAGGCGGTTCCAGCCATTGATAGCGATGATGGCGAGCGTCAGGTTGGCCAGTTCCTGTTCGCTGAACTGCTCGCGCGCCTGCTCGTACACGTCGTCGGGCACATGCGTCTCGGCGACCAGCGTCACCGCCTCCGTCCATGCCAGGGCGGCGCGTTCGCGGTCAGTGTAGAACGGCGTCTCACGCCAGGCGCTCAGCGCGTAGAGGCGCTGCTCCGTCTCGCCACGGGCGCGGGCGTCCTTGGTGTGCATATCCAGACAGTAGGCGCAGCCGTTGATCTGCGAGGCGCGCGTCTTGACCAGTTCGAGCAGCGACGGCTCCAGCGAGCTTTCGCGGACGTGTCGCTCTAACTGGCTCATCGCCTGCGAAACGCCGGGCGCGGCCTTCTGATATTCCATACGCGATTGCATACGATCAGTCTCCTTGTTACTTGTTCTTTCACTCACGTGTGCGCCGTATACCATAAATCACCGTAGGCGCGGCGCGCGGAAGGGTCAGCGACATTTGTCGCACTGTGATACGACCACTACATATGATACAGTGGGGAGATGTGGCGGGCCATTGGCGTTTGGCGTGAAATGTGCTGGCGTGAACAGAGACGACGCGCTATAAGCTCTAATGGAGAGCTGTGAGGCTGATTGGATACGGGAAGCAAGGAGCAGACACCAATGAGAATCTTTCTTGATACCGCGGACATCGACGAGATTCGCGAGGCGGCCCGCTGGGGCATCCTCAGCGGCGTCACGACGAACCCTACGCTCATGATGAAGAGTGGTGGCAAGAGCCACGAGGCGGTGATCCGCGAGATTGCCGAGATCGTGGATGGCCCCATCAGCGCCGAGACCATCAGCCTGGATACGGAGGGCATGCTCGTGGAGGCGCGCCGCTTCGCGAAGTGGCATTCCAACGTCGTCGTCAAGGTGCCATCGACGCCCAACGGCTGGGCGGCGGTGAAGCTGCTCAAGGAGGAGGGCATCCGCACTAATGTGACGCTCTGCTTCAGCGCGAATCAGGCGCTCTTCGCCGCGCTGGCGGGCGCCTACATCATCAGCCCGTTCGTTGGGCGGCTGGACGACATCTCCGAGGATGGCATGCAGGTCGTGCGCGACACCGTCGAGATTTACCACAAACACAATCTGCCGACGCTCGTGCTTGCCGCAAGCATCCGCCATCCGCTGCATATCATCGACGCCGCTAAAGCGGGTGCGGATATCGCGACGGTGCCTTTCAAAGTGTTGGAACTGGCGGCAAAGCATCCGCTGACCGACAAGGGCATCGAGAACTTCCTGAAAGACTGGCAGAAGTTCACCGAGGAGACCGGCGGCAGGCAGGCCTGAGCGCGGACGTGATGGTGGTGATGGCAGTGATGGCAGTGATGGCAGTATGACAAAAGTCGCTGCCATTCGTGGTCGTGCCGCGCCATACTACAGGTGACGACTTGAATTGCCTGGCGCGTCGTGCGCCAGCGCCATCCATCTGCACGCTAGTAAGGACGAACATCTGTATGAGCGCCACGACCACCCATGACCTGAGCGCCGCGATTCGCGCGCATCACCGCGCCCTCGCGGATACGCTGGATAACTACACCTCCGAGGTAGAGGCTGGCGTCGCGGAACTCGGCGCCGCGCACCTCGTCGAACTTCTCGACGGGCTGACGGGCTTCCTCAGCGGGGATCTGCTGCCGCATGCCGCGGGCGAAGAGAAGACACTTTATCCCGCGCTCGATCCGATCATTCGCGAACATGGCTCGCCGACCGCGACGATGCGTGTCGACCATGAATACATCGGCGACTACGCCCGACAGATCGCCGAGACGGCGCGCGCCCTGCGCTCCGCCGACCAGCATACCCGAACGGATCTGGCGCGCGGGCTGGCGCGCCAACTGATTCAGCTACAAGGGCTATTCAGCGTGCATCTGGCCAAGGAGGAGCGCGTCTACCTGCCGCTTATCGAGCAGGCAATCTCCGCCGGGGATCAGCAGGCGTTGCTCGCGGCGCTGCACGATGAAGCCGATGGTGTGGCAGAGACAACCGCTGCCGAAGCCGAAGCCGATACCCTTGAGGTGCGCCACCTGCCACCGGCCCAGCGCCATCAGGTGATCTTCGAGCGCTTCGACGCGCTGCCGGTTGGCGGGAGCTTTGTCCTGGTCAACGATCACGACCCCAAGCCGCTCTACTATCAGCTTGTCGCCGAATATCAGGGACAACTGCTCTGGCAGTACCTGGAAGAGGGGCCAGAGGTGTGGCGCGTGCGCATGGGCAAAGCCAGTTAAGGAAAGCACCCAGGCGCGTGAACATGGCGCATGATGTAGTTTCACTTGTTCTTCCGAACACCATATGTCGTGGGAGGCGAGGCAGACCGTAGCATGATGTGGTTTTAGCAATTACGAGGGACATGCGCGGAGGGGCGCGGGCGGTTCAAACCGCGCCTTTGGGGCCTGCGGCCACCAAGTCCGCCGTCGCGGACTTCCCAGACCGTGTCCTAGCGCGCTACCCACTGGCGAGCGGTTCTGGGCAACCCGCGCAGGCGGGTTTCGTGGCGGAGCGTGCGCAGCAGGCGCAGCAGGCGAGGCCCTTCAGGCGCGACTTCAGTCGCCCGCCTCCTGGCGTGCCCTTCCTATTTTGTAAAACTGCATAATGCTCCGGCGAATTTCCCGCTTCCCAGGCCCATTCGCCGGAGCATTCACGCTACGGCCTGCTCACCCCACTGCAATGCCCGTGTCCGTCGCAAATTCAAAACTACAGCATGCGCTGCCGGGGCGGGTGTGGTGGGCGAACCTATTGTCACGAGGGGATCACTCACCACACTCGTCCTCTTTATACCGCTACCGCAATGAAGATAACCGGACGTCCAGCGCATGGAGCACGCGAGCAAGCAACACCTCGCGCCAGTCGGGTCGCGCCAGCAGCGCCGCCGCGGGCCCATCGCTTACCTGCTCCCGCTCCATGGCCGAGAGCCGCCCGAAATCGAGCCGTATATCCAGGAAAGCCACGCCATCGTGCGCTTCTACCTTGATCTGACACACGCGCAGTGGCGGCGTCCTGTCGTGTATTGCGATCTCCCACCGCTGCTGGATAACGCAAGGGCGACCAAACGCGCCCTCGATCACCTCAGCAACGGAGTGCGCGGCAGTTTCACCGAGCTGCTCAGGCGACGCGTGCAGGCGCAGAATCAGTATCGCCTGCACCTGCTCGCGACAATCCTCATTCACATCCGACAGATCGCTCAGGACAAGCGTGCCCGATGCGGCCCCCGCGCTGGCGAGTTCGCGCGCGCTGGCGACAGGATCGGCGGCCCCAGGCTTGTAGGCCAGCGGGTTGCCAAGCCACCATCCATGCACCGCGAGGCGTAGCGCCTTGAGGTCGAGGCGTGTCATTCGGTTGTTGGCGTTGTCGCCCGCAGTGGGATGTGCTTCTGGCTCCCACTTCCACTCTCGGCTGTCCGGCTGATGCGTACCCGCCAGACCTGCGGCCCCTGCTCAAGATAGTCCCAGCCCAGTTGGCCGCTATATTCGAAATTCAACTGGTAATACAACGGCTTGGGGTCATGATCGTTGACCAGGACAAAGCTCTCGCCCACAGGCAATGCCACGAACCGCTGGAAGATCATTGGGTGCCGCTGCGCTGGCGGGATTGTTCGCACGTCGAGGGTAGTGGTCTGTTCGCTCGTATCGCTCATTGGCGTCAAACTCCTTAGAAAGTACGTGGATGTGTACGCTCTGATGCGGATACATCGTCTATACCATTGAAGCGTGTCGACGCGGGTTCTCAATGAAGAGGAACAGCGCGCGACCGCTGGGTAGAACAATAGCCACTTCTGACAGGGGCGTCAGCGACTTTTCGCACGAATCGTGTCTGAGAACTGAGCTGTGATGCGATAGATACCCTCTCACGGCGAAACAGAGGTACTATTCTTGTCATAGGGATGGCAGGATGCGCGATGGAAGTACTGGATGCGTCCCACATACAGCTTGTGATACGTCAACGCCGTACATATGCTCCGGAAGGATCGGCGCCAGACTTCAGCGTACAGGCACATCGGCGTTGATGTGCGAGCCGGTTTAGCCGGATAAAGAGCGTCCTTCGCAGCCAGTTTGAGTGACATGCAACATCCACAGCGCGCATGCGTCATGTGTGTCATGCGTTATGAATCGCACGCCCGTTGCGTATCATCCGCCCCCAAAGCGGAGCGCTCATGGAGGAAATGGGTGATGTCCGCGCAGCCACGAAATCCGCTCGTAGAACCCCGCGAAACGTTTCCACCGCGGCCTGAGATTCCCCGCAATAGCCGTACGCGCCTCGATAGCATGATTGCCCGCATCCGTCGTCTTTCACCGCGATTGATCGCGCTGGGAGTTGTCGTCGCGCTTCAGAGCGTTCTCCTGTTGATCGCGCTAGTCCCCGCCAGCGTCTGGAATGACCTTGGCATGCCGAACGGCCCGATCCCCCTGGAGATGGCTCCGGTCGTCGCGGGCCTCTTTTATGTGCTGCCCTCAGCTGACGGGCATGCTGACGCGCCGCTGGCAGGTAGCCGTCATCCTCGCGACACTGCCCGCGTGGCTCGACCTTGGCATATTCGCGATTGCTGCGGCGACGCGCATTGGTCCCTACTATCTCGTCCTGGAGCCGCATGCCGTCAGCACCGTTGGCACGCTTGAATTGTTCGCCGCGCTGGGGGCATTGGGATGGCTCGCGCGGCCGGTCGTCATCGGCGCATTTGCGCGGCTGCGGCGGGTGGTGGCGCGATGAAACCTCCGCTGCCGCGCCGTCCAACGGCGCTACATCTGTCGCCGCGTATGGTGCGGATCGCGCTCATCCTGGCGCTGATCGCGCTGGGCGTGCGCGCCGGGCTGGCCAGCGCCACGTTCATGACGCCGGGCGGCGCGATCCTCGGCTGGAGCGACCGGCCAGTCGTTCACTGCGCGTTGTGTGGCGTTGCCGTCCCAACCGCCCGGCCCAACCAGACCACTCCGCTGACCCCCGAAAGCTACGCGGCGCTGCTCACCAAACATCTCTCGCTCGACGACGAGCTTGGGCAGATGATGATGGTGCAGATTACCGGGCAGGCGCTCTCGCCCGACGCGGTCCAGATGATTACCACGCAGGAGGCTGGCGGCATTCTCTTCTTCGCGGCCAATATCCAATCCGGCAATCAGATTCGTGCCTTGAACGCGCAGATCCAGCAGATCGCGCCAGTGCCGATGTTGTTGAGCATCGATCAGGAGGGCGGCACTGTCAACCGCTTCTACAGCCTCGTCGGCCCGCGCCCATCCGCCGCCTCGCTCACCTCGCCCGCGCAGGCGGAGCAGCAGGGCGAGCAGGACGCGGACCTGCTCCATAGCTACGGCTTCAACCTGAACCTGGCTCCAGTGGTGGATGTTGGCACGCTCAATCCTGAACTGTGGAGCCGTACATTCGGTTCCTCGCCCGCGCGCGTCGCCGCGATGGCGGGCGCGTACCTCGACGGCTTGCAGCAGAGCGGACTCGTCACCGGTTGCCTCAAGCATTACCCCGGCCTTGGCGAGACCGGAACCGATCCGCATGTCGGCATGCCAGTGCTCCATAGCTCGGCAGCGGAGTGGAAAAATACCGACCTCGCGCCCTATCGTACGCTTCTTGCCAACGGCAACGTGCGCGCGATTCTGGTCTCGCACGAGATGATCCCGGCGGTGGATCCCAACCTGCCCAGCTCGCTCTCGCCCGCCATCGTCGACGGCGTCTTACGGCAGGAAATGGGCTATAACGGCGTCGTGATTACCGATAGCCTCTACATGGGCGCGCTCAACCAGCGCTGGTCGGTCTCGCAGGCGGTTGTGCTGGCCATCGTGGCTGGCTCCGATATCGTCATTGGGCCGTACAACGCGCAGATGGTGCAGGACGCCAAAGACGCGCTGAAGCAGGCTATCGCCGACGGCACGCTGACCCGCGCGCGGATCGACACGTCGGTCCAGCGTATCCTGACGCTCAAGATCGAGATGGGGCTGATTCCCATGCCACAGTCGTCGGCGGCGTCTTAGTCAGATGCGAGGAACGCCAGCACATCGCGATTGAACTCGTCCGCGCGCTCGACGATGGGGATGTGGCCGACGCCGGGGTAGACGATGGACTGCGCGCCGGGGATGTGCGCCGCGAGATACGTCCCGTTCGGCGTCGGCGCCAGTGGATCGGCCCCGCCGTGGATGACGAGCGTGGGCGCGGTGATGCGATGCAGCGCGTCGGCCACGTCATGCGAGAGCGACGCCCGAAGCTGGCGCATATAAGCGGCGGCGCTCTGTGGACGGTAGCGCGCTGTCTCCGCGATGCGCTCCATCTCCGCCGGATGCGCCGCCACGAACTCGGCGGCCATGATCTGGCTATAGACGCGGATTGCCCGCTCGCCCGCCTCTTCGCCTGGGGTGGGCGCGAGCAGCGCCAGCACCTCCTGCGACGCCGGGACATGGACGCTGCCGCCAGCGGATGTCGCCACGAGCACCAGCTTATCGAGCATGTCGGCGTGACGCAGCGCGAATTGCAGCGCCGTGAAGCCGCCCAGCGAGATGCCGACGACGTGCGCATGCGCGATGCCCAGCGCCCCCAGCAGTGCGGCGGCGTCATCGGCGAGGTCGGCGACGGTGTAGTCGGCGGTCACTTCGTCGCTATCGCCAGTGTCGCGGTGATCCATCGCAATCGTCCGATACTCGCGACCAAAGACGTCGATCTGGCGCGCCCAGCCCAGCCGCTTCGATCCCAGGCCCGTCAGCAGCAGAATAGTCCCCTGCTCGTCGGCGGAGTTCGCGGGCCGCGCCTCATCAAAGGCAAGTTTGCGCCCGTCAATCAGCACGCTCTCCGGCGCTTTGACATCCATAATCAGTCCCTTCCGCATGTGTGCATGACGAAAACGCCGTGACAGCTTCGCACCGATACCAGCCACTTGCGATCAAGTATTAGCGATGACGTCGGGGTCACTGCAATGTCTTGACAGCATCCCAAGCTCAACCGATAATAGCACCGCCAGTGTTCTGGCGTGAAGGATGACGCAGGAGAGCGTAGGACGACTCGGCAGCCAGCATGCGCTCCTCTTCTGCTCGGTGTTCACAGGATAGCCAACGCCCAAATCAGGAGTCAACGCTTGATTTCACATATGGAGTAGACAAGTGAAATTGGCATCTGGCGATTCCCCACGCATTCAACGTCCTTTGTATGACATCGAAATCGTTGATCCGCGCAGCGGCACGTCACCACGCGACCTTGCGCATCTGGCGTATATACTCATGATCGAACTCGGCGCTTGCCTTCAAATGATCACAAGCGACATCGCCCACGCCGCCGACCTCGATGTCGCCCGCGCACGCTGGTTGCAACGCCTCACGGCACTGACGGCGCTTATAGAGCGAGCACATGGAACGCACCCCATCGGAAATCCTGCGCCTCACGTCAAACAGCGTAGCCCTGTATCGGGCCATTCAGGTGTTCAACCACCCAGACTCACTGCGCGTGAGCGTGAGATCATGGCCCTCACTCGAAAGGGCTTGCCACCTCGAAAGATTGCCCAACGTCTCCAACTCTCGGTGGAAACGGTCTATACGCATCTGCGCAACGCGCGGCGCAAGCAACGAGTGATTGATTCTCTGAAAACCTCTTAATCTCGATCTGCCATCAGTCGGTCGTGGACCTTGTGTAGATGGATGACCCCTTCCTCTTACATGGTGCGCTCTACACACCGTCAGCGCTCTCAATGCCTACCTTGACGGCGCATTTGAATACCCGGGAAAATACCCGACTCCGCGATCAAAGATACCCGATATCTAACCAATTCTGCGTAAAGCCACCCAGCACAATCCGCTAGGATAGCACGCGATACCCAGTAGATAGGCGTAGTCGCGCGTTCTTCACCGCGCGAAGAGTTATAGGGCTCGGGTCGCTGGAGACCGGAAGTTGTAAGGGGGGCGCTTCTTGAGGACAAAGTACTTCTCGCTCATCACGTTGTGGTGTTCTGCCATGGTACACCGCTTGTCCTCACTCCCCGCGCTCGTACGCCCCTCGCTCGCGCGTAGCTCATCGCATCTACGCGCGCTCGTCGTCTCACTCTTGCTGGCGGCGACGCTGCTGGCCGGGTTCAATACGCCGTTCGCCTACGGCATGGGCGGCAGTCGCGCCATCGCGCAGACTCCAGCCCCACAAGGCAAACCGCATAAGATTGATCCCAAGAGCGGCACGAAGTCCGTTCTGCATCAGCCGCCAGCCTCCAAGGCTCCGCCAGCAGGCCCCACACTCACAGAACGCCCCGCGATGTCCCATGGGTTCATCCCGACGATGAAGCCGGGCACGCTGAAACTCGATCCGAACAACGCCACACAATTCGTCGGCAGCGATGGCCGTCTCGAAATTGACGTGCCTGCCGGAGCGATCGCCGCCAGCGATGTTGCCGCGGTCGCTGGGCATACGCTCGGACTCCGCATTACCGAGATCGCGCCTCCCTCCGGCTCGAATGCGGGTAGCGAGGCCATCTCGCTCGGCAGCTATTCGGTGCAGGTAGTGGATGGCCAGGGCAATGCCTCCGATCTGTTTACCCACGGCCTTCGCAAAGGGGTGACGCTGAAGCTGCACTATACCGCCAAGGAGCGTACCCTTGGCCTGGACAGCGCCTTTGTCGTCTTCAACGGCGCGCATCCACAGACGATCAGTGGGCTTGGGGCCTCGTCTACCCAGCCGGTCACCAATGACGCGACGGGTGATGTGCTCCAGACACAACTCCCTGCCGACACGACGCTCGTAGCCCCCACCACACCTCCGACCCCGACTCCAACACCAGCGCCGACACAGACTCCGGCAGCGACAGCCACGCCTACAGCCGCGCTCACTGCCACCGCAGGCGCGACACCCGATGCAAGTCCGACCGCTGGAGCGCAGAATCAGACGTCGTCAACAGGTAGTGCTCTCCAGGTGCAGACAGTCGCCGCTGTCTATACGCAGCAGACGCCGCCCACCACCTTCACGTTCAATACCTATCCGCCTATCGCCAAGTTCGGCAATCCCGACCCACTCGATGTAGATATGAACGCTGGTTCGCTGACCGAAGGCATTCAACTTGACGTGCCCCCTGGCCCGGCGGGCGCGATGCCGAATCTGACGCTGGCCTATAACAGCGCGGCGGTGAACGAACAGCACAGCCCCCAGGGCGCGGCGGGCTGGGTGGGCGAGGGCTGGAGCCTCTCGCTCGGCTCGATCAGCTGGGCTGAGCACAATGTCGTGCCCACCTGCACGACGAGCTGCACCAATAGCTGGCAGAGCCAGTGGATGCTGAACGATCCCTTCGGCACCAGCACAGAGCTGATTCCGCCTAATCTGGCGACCTCGACCTACTATGACGACTCGAACAACTGGTGGTGCACGACCGGCAACGCCTCGTCTACCGCCTGCCCGATTCAATTCCAGACGGCCAATGAGAGCTACGCCAAAGTCTATGCCTATGTTGGACCTACCAAAATTGGCACTCAGACCGATCCATTCCCCTGTTTCCGGGTCTATCTGCGGAACGGCGTCATGGAGGAGTTTGGCTGCACCGCCGACTCGTTGCAGTATTATCCGCTGCTGTCTGGGTCGTTGCCGCACCAGGGCAACAGCAACGTGGTCTATCCCGTCGCCTGGATGCTCGATCTCATCACCAATCCGCAGGGTGGCCAGGTGCATATTACCTACCAGCGAGATATGGCGACCGCGTCTAACGGCGTCTCCTACCCCCGTGATGTCGTTCCGTCGACCATCGAGTGGGACTCGCCCGACTGCAACAGCGCCAAGCTGCTGTGTCCCAGCTCGTCGTGGCATCCACACTACCGCGTCCAGTTCAGCGCCACGCACTCGACGTACGTTGGGCACCCAGCGAATACGCCCACAGGCTGCAACACCGATTCGACGGTCCGCTGCGATGACCCGATGAACATCACAGGGGCGAATGGCTCGAACGCGCCGCTGGTGAATGGCGCCTTCGTGCTCAACGACGCCAATGTGCAGATCAACAACACCCCTGCGACCAGCTACAATAGCTCCTCGTGGAATACGGTGCGTGACTACCAGTTCAGCTATGAGCAGTCTGGCCCGACGACAATTGTCGATCCGGTGACCGGCAAGAACATTTCGAGCGCGGGCTATCTAGACCTCACGCAGTTCCAGGAGTTCGGCGACAACGGGACGTCGAGCTACTATCCGGCGATGAGCTTCGGCTACTCCAGCCAGACGGAATACTACGAGGACGGCAGCTATACGCCGTACTAGCACGACGTTCTGTGGCCCAAGCTGGAACACCGGCGGGAACGGGGGTACCTGCGACCTGTGGAGCCAGAGCCGGGATGGCAACAGCCGCTACCTGACCACGATCGATAACGGCCAGGGGCTGCACCAGTCGATCTCCTGGAGGTTATGCGCGCAACAACACCCACGGAGCCGGTACCTCGCATGGTGCTGATGACGTCAACCCGTTCTATTGCACCACGAACCCGACGGGATACCCATGCAACTCGGCTGACGATCAGGCGTGGAGCCGCATCGTGGTCACCAGCCGTTCGGATTCCGTGCAGCAGCTCACCCAGGCGGGGCAGGGCGGGACGCTGACCTCGACCCCAATCACCAGCAACTGGACATACAACTACTACCTGTCATCCCTGACCGCGAAGGAATGCATCGACTGTGTGGCGGGCATGTACTGGGGCAACCAGAACGACGGCGACTACATGGACTACTACAACGGCAAGTTCATGGGTTTCGCCGAGGCGGATGTCTCGAACCCGGATGGGTCCGCCGAGAAGCATTTCTATGAGGCGACCGAGGGCTGGGGTGTCTATACCCTGAACACCACATTGGTGCCAAGCTGTAACTCGACGCTGCCACCGATCCAGACCGCGTGCCAGCCTTCACCCTGGTGGGATGTGGCCAACGCCGGACATGGGCTGGAGACAGAGGCGGACTACTACGACAGCGACACTGGCCATACCCTGCTCAAGAAGATAACCTCGACCTACAACGCCGTCTGCCCGCCAAGTGGGGTCAGCGCGACGCCCGTGTACACTGGCAGTGGCAGCAGCTTCGGCCCCTGGGGGAGCAATCAGGTCAGCGAGCTAGACCACAACAACCCGGTGGCGGTCTGCGACGTGCAGAAGACACAGCAGGTGACGACCACCTATGACAGCAATGGCTTTGGCTCGGGTAATAGCATCAGCGAGACCGACAGCTACACTTATGACATCTATGGCATGGTCTCGCAGACGAAGCGGGTTAGCAGCAGCGGCGGCTCCAGCCCGACGACGATCTACGACAAGACCACCTTCATCCGCAACGACGGGCTGACCCTGCCACCCTCACAGCGCAACGGGACCAACCAGAGTCCCTCCACCGCGAACCCGACCTGGTGGAGCGGCGTCTATCTCGTCGAGTTGCCCGCCCTGGAGACGGTTGAGGATAGCAGCGGCAACGGTAACCGCTATAGCTGCAACTATACCCTCTACGATGGCATGGCGGTGTATACGATCAGCCAGACCAGCAGCCTGACGAAGGGCAATGTGACCGAACAGGACACCTATACCAACTGCGGGACCGCGCCGAACTACACGACCAGTGGCAAGGTGGGCGCGACGACCAGTTACGACACGTATAGCAACGCCACCGCAACCCAGGACCCCGACGCCGTCAACGGTGACGCCTCGCACAAGATTGCCAGCGGCAGTTGCTCGGGCCAGACGAACTGCACCCAGTACGACGCGAACACCGCCGCCAAGACGACGGGCAGCAGCAGCGTAGGCAATCTGAACGACGCCAGCGCCTATGACACGACCGCCGGGGGCGGCTACGGACTCTGGCCGACCACGACGACCGACGCCAACGGCCAGACGACGACCTATACCTACGATGGGCTGGGACGCATGCAGACGATGGTTGCGCCGGGGCAGACCAGCGGCCCCGCCACCCAGACGACCGCCTATTACAACAATCTCTGCCCCGCTACCGGCGCTTCATCGCCCTGTGTCGAGGTCGATACGACAAGCCGGACCAGCAGCACGACCAGCGTCCTGACCCGCCAGTTCTACGACGGCGAGAACCGGTTGGTGGAGACACGCACCGCCGCGCCTGGCGGGCAGGATGTTGTCCAGTACACGCTCTACAATGCCGCCGGGCAGGCCGCGCAGTCGAGCGTCAAGTACTTCGTGACGGCCTATACCGGCCCGGGAGGCGTTACCGCCGCCTACTCGATTCCCGATAGCACGCAGGATGGCACGATCACGAGCTATGACGGCCTGGGGCGCATGATCCAGGCGCAGGATGCGCTCTCGAACGTCGGCCACATCGCCTACTCGATTGTCTGTAACGCGCCAGGGACGAGTGACTCCGCCTGCTACGAGCAGACGCTGGCCACCGACCCGAACAATCACCAGCAGGGCAGCCTGAGCGACGCCTTTGGCCGCGCGCTCTATGCCCAGCGCTACAGCGGCAACAGCCCGGCGACCTATGCCGTCTATAGCACGGCCAAGACCACCTACGACTTCCTGGGCCGGGTGACGCAGACCTTGCAGCCCGATGGCGTCAGCATGTCGACGGCGACCTATGACGCCGCCGGACACGTGACCAGCGCCACCGACCCGGATCGCGGGCTGACCAGCTTTACGTATGACAGCAACGGCAACCTGACCCAGCAGACCGACGCCCGCTGCGGGACGAGCCTGCCGCAGACGGCGTGCGGCGCAGGGACGACCTACACCGGCTATGATGGCCTCAACCGGCCGATCTGGCGCAACAACAGCAGCACACCGAGCGGGGCGTACGTCACCTATTCGTACGACGGCTCGCCCTTCGGCAATGGGATGGGACATCTGACCGCCGAGGTCTTCCGTGGCAGCGCGGGAACTGGCCCCGCCCAATTCTCCGGCGCCTACACCTACGCCTATGATTCGCTGGGCCGCACCGTTCAAACCGACCAGACGATGGGCGGGGCGGGCGCGTGCCCACCCGGCTGGACCTGCCAGGATATTGGCGGCCCCGGGCAGGCGGGGAGCCAGAGCTACGCGGGCGACAGCCTCTGGACCGTCTCGGGCGGTGGGACGGATATCGTGGGGACGAGCGACCAGTTCCACTTCGTCTCCCAGAGCCAGGCGGGCGACGCGACGCTCTCGGCCCATGTCGCCTCACAGACCACCACCGACCCCTGGGCCAAAGCTGGGGTGATGGTGCGCGCCACCGGCACGGGGGCCAACGCGCCGTTCTATGCGGTGCTGGTCTCGCCGGGCAACGGCATCGCGGTGCAGTATCGTGATACGGCGGGCGGCACGGCAGTGCACCCGGCGAACGTCAACGGCGTGGCGGCGCCCGCTTATGTCGCCGTCGCGCGCGTGGGGACCACCTATAGCGGCTATACCTCCACGGATGGGACGAACTGGACCTTGATCCCTGGCTCCAGCCATACCAGCAGCGGCCTCAGCGGCAGCGTACAGATGGGGCTGGCGGTGACGGCGCACAACAACGCGACCGTCTCGACGGCGACCTTCGACACCGTCTCGCTCATGACCGGGGGCGCGAATGTCTGCCCGACCGGCTGGACCTGTCAGGATATCAACAGCCCAACGCCCGCTGGGAGCCAGAACTACCTCAACAACGGCGTCTGGATCATCTCGGGCGCAGGCGCCAACATCTGGGGGACGAGCGACCAGTTCCACTACGTCTCGCAGGCCGTCGCCAGCGATGTCGCCTTCAGCGCCCATGTCGACTTGCAGACCAACACGAACTCGGTTGCCGAGGCGGGAGTGATGGTGCGCGGCAGTAGCGCCAATAACGCCCCCTACTACTTCGCGTTCGCCACCCCCAGCGGCGTCGTCTACGTCCAGTACCGTGACGCGGCGGGTAACACCGCCGCCACCCAGACGACCACTGCTGGGAGCGCACCGATCTACCTCAAGGTCGGACGGGTGGGAACCACCTACACTGCCTACACCTCCAGCGATGGCGTCACCTGGACGGCGATCTCCGGCTCGGCGCGCACCATGAGCAACCTGAGCGGCAGCGTGCAGATCGGCCTGGCCGTCACCTCGCACAACAACGGGACACTCTCGCCCGACACCTTCGACCAGATTAGCGAGACGCCGGGTAGTTCCCCAGTCTTCGCGCCGCCCGCTGCCGTCACCGTCACGCCCATCGCCGCCGCCGATGGCACGACCAGCTACCCCATTCAGACGGCCTACAACGACGCCAGCCAGCCGACGACGCTCACCTACTCGGACAACGAGGTGGCCAGCTACGGCTACGACGGCGCCTCTGGCTGGCTTTCGAGCCTGAGCACGACCCCGGCAGGCGGCAGCGCGACCACGCTCCTGGGCAGCATTGGCTACAGCGGAGTCGGTGGGGCAGCGGGTCACGCCACCAGCGCGAGTGTCGGCGGCGGCACGTACACATTTAGCTCTAGCTATGACGCCGATGTCCGCCTGAGCAGCCTGAGCGTCTCGAACACCAGCACCAGCGCTGTGCTCTTCCAGAGCCAACGGGGCTATGACGCCGCCAGCAACGTGACCTCGGTCGCCACGACGCTCTCCGCCGGAACGGACAACCAGGCGTTCTGCTATGACGACCAGAACCGGCTGGTCTGGGCCGGATCGACCGGCACGCCGTCGTGCGGGAGCTCACTGACCGCCAGGGAGCCTGAGCAGCGCCAACTACACGCAAGCCTTTACCTACGACAATCTGGATCGGCTCACCAGTGGGCCGCTGGGCAGCTATACCTATGGCGATAGCGCCCATCTGCATGCCGTCACCAGCATTGGCAGCGGTGCCGACCTATACCGCCAAATATGACGCGGTCGGCGACATGACCTGCCGTGCGCCTGATAACACGACGACCTGCGCGGGTACGCCAACAGGGGCACAACTGGGCTACGACAACGAGGGGCGACTCGCCACCTGGCAGAATGCGCCAAGCAGTCCGACCACCACTGATAGCTTCCTCTACGATGGGGCGGGCAACGGGTCGAGCAGTCGGTAACCATCAACGGCTCGATGACGACCACGACCACCTATGTGGCGGGCGGGCTGGAGGAGATCAGCGCCAATGGCGTAAGCACGACCACGACCACGTATTTCACGGGCGCAGATGGCTTGCCCACCGCCGAACGGGTGAGCACGGGGAGCACGCCGGCCCATTGAGCTACCTAGCAACTGACGGGCAAGGGACGGTCAGCACATCGCTCGATAGCGCAGGGAATGTGACGAGCAGTCAGCTCTACACGCCGTATGGGAACGCGCGCTATAGCAGCGGCAGTTCGCCCACCACGCTGGGATATACGGGCCAACGCGCCGATAGCGCCACGGGGCTGGATTACTACCAGGCGCGATATTACGATCCGGTGGCGGGCCAGTTTGCCTCTGCCGATTCGGTCGCTGATGGGCTGAATCGCTATGGGTATGTGGCAGGCAATCCGGCGACGGCGACCGATCCCAGCGGGCACTACCAGTGTTTCGATGACTCTTGCACGCGCGGAGGAGGCCACGGCGGCAATGGCACGAGTGGCAGTGGTAGCAAGAGTGACGGCGATGGAGGTGGTACTGGCACGCATGGATCCTGTAAGGAGAGTGCCTATCATCCAGAGTGCAAAGCGTATTATGATTGGCAGCGACAAAATGAGCCGCTCCGCTGGGATGCGCTCAATGGCCTCCGTACTAAAGCGGGCATGCTCTTAATAGTTGCGGCAGCCGCGCTATTGCTTGCAGGTCTAGTTACAATAACCGCGAGTCGTAATGCGGTCACGATATTCGATACTCTCCTAGACATGGGAGAGGGTATCTATGCGGGCCTTCTGGGCATTCATCTTCTTAGAAATGCCTCGTGGGATGTTAACTATGCCACAGGTGATGATCTGAATGCTGTATCATTCGCGCTGGCGGCCCTTACTTCCGCGGTCAACAGTGCTTTGGGAATCCTGGTCCAAATCGCAAAACTAGGCTGGCTTGGAAAAGCTCTTGAGGACGTAGCGCTGCCGGCAGCCATCGAAGCGGCCAAAACGGCTGCAACAGGTGGATTTATGGGCATAGTGATTAGGCTAATCATAGATGCCGCCCAAGGTATGGTAGGCGTTGTAGCTACAGCAATAAGTCAAACCGTCTATGCGGCGGCTATGGCCGCAAAGATAGACTTTGACCAGAACCTGAACATGGACTTAGAAACGTGGTGTGGGCTGCATGATGGCGTCTGCACGAAGGCACCAAAGAACACTTATTGAGGAGCCTACCGTTCCCGCGTCGCAGTCGAGCTTCCGCCACGATCTATGCCAGCGCATAATCGATGTACAGAGGGCGTTATGAACTTGATGAGCCGGTCTCAGACGCCCTAGAATGGCGATGGAGCGCTGGCGAGAGGATGAAGAAGGCATCGGCTCTCAAGGCTCCCAATTTCACCCAGGCTGTGGCGATCACGGGCGGCCCAAGGCCTTTCCTAACACCTGCGCAAAGGACGGAGAACTCGATTGAGAGATACAAGTGCGATTGCGATTATATCAGGTATTACATTTGCCCTTGCAGGCCTTGCGTTTATGTTAATCGTTACACCGATGGCGGTGCGCTCGGTCTATACGCAAACGCCCAGGCAGTCACATCGATCATTCGGTCGCATAAGCGCATGGCTGGTGGCGCTAGGAACAGAGGCAACAGGATTAATACTCCTTGCTATTGGGGTAGTGTCTCTGCTGGGGTTGATAGATCACCGTATCTCCGAACTGGCCTTCGCTGCAATAGACGCGTTCATAGTGCCATATGGAGCACTATATTTACTGGTGTCAATATTGCTCGTGGCAATAGGCGTGTTGACATTATTCGTGGGCCGCATAGTTTCTCAACACCGCAACCGGTGACATCCACGCGCATAAAAACACCGGATGTCTCACATTGCGCCTATGACTATCTGTGACTACTGCGGCGATGTGGTTACTGTCAAGGCGAGGTGTGAATGGAGTGAACTTCTGATTACGAACCAGACAGGCAAGTCAACTCAGCCGTAGTCATGAGGGAGAGTGATGTATATTATCTCCACAATCCGCCTAGAAGAAAGCGAGTTGACAGATGCGAGGTCTATGCTAGTAGGCTTCGTCAGGCACAGAGGATACATCCTGTTGCAGGCGCGGCAGCAGAGCAACGCCACCTGCGTTCCCTCTGGCGCATTGCAGCTTCCCCTGCTGGCAAGCACTGCACTGCTGGCGCTGTTGGTATTGCTGCTGGTTTCGTGCGCTACTCGCGGTACTCTCACTACGCAAGGAAAGAAGGCCAGGGATGGGACAGGCACACTATGAGACGCAACCTGGGGAGCAACACCTGCTAGCCAACGGCGCACTCTCCCAGATCAGCAAAGCGTCACAAGCGTCACAAGTGTCACCCGACTTGTTCCACCTAGCTCTCAGGCTCATTGCCGAATTGGGCGCCTGCATACAGATGATCGCCAGTGACCTCCTTCACGCGCACGAAGAAGCGCACGAGGCCCAAGACCTGGACCTAGCCGCGCACCGCTGGGCGCAGCACCTGCGGGCGGTAATCGCGTTGGTCGAAGAACTCGGGAACGGTAGCGCGAGGGAGAGGGAGAGAAGCGTCGGAATACCAACACTGCGCCCGCTAGTCGCTCCGTACGCTACTGCCACGACGCAGACAGAACCAGGATCTTCCCGCCTGGCACGTCCGATGCGTCGCGCCCGTCCAACATCAGCATTGGCATCTCCAGTCCGGTTGACACCCCGCGAACGCGAGGTGCTACGCCTGGCTGAACGCGGCTATCCGCCGCGCATAATTGCCAAGCGGCTCTATCTCTCGGTGGAGACCGTCTATACCCACCGGCGCAACATCCGCCGCAAACAACAGCAGCATGCCCAGCCGTGAAGTGGGGCGGGCGCGGATATCGTCGGGACGAGCGACCAGTTCCACTTCGTCTCAGAGAGCCAATCGGGCGATGGCTCGCTCTCGGCGCGGGTGAATACCCAGACCAACACCGACCCCTGGGCGAAGGCGGGGATCATGGCGCGCGCCAGTAACGCGGCGAACGCGCCGTTCTACGCGGTGTTCGTCACGCCGGGCAACGGCATCGCGGTGCAGGTTCGCGATAGCACGGGGGCGACGGCGGTGAAGTCGGCGACGGCCAGTGGCGTCGTACCACTCTATCTCCAGCTCACACGGAGCGGGACGACCTACAGCGCCTCCACCTCCAGCGACGGGGTGCATTGGACCGCGATCCCCGGCTCGGCGCGGACGATGAGCAATCTGAGCGGGACGGTGCAGCTGGGGTTGGCCGTCACCGCGCATAACACCGGCGCGCTCTCCGCGGCTCTCTTCGACCAGCTCAGCGCAGCTACCCCAGCCCCCGGCAGCATCACTGTCACCCCGATGGCCGCTGCCGATGGCACGAGCAGCTATCCGATCCAGACCGCCTACAACGACGCCAGCCAGCCGACCAGCCTCACCTACTCGGACAACGAGGTGGCGACCTACGGCTATGACGGCGCCTCCGGCTGGCTTGCGAGTCTCAGCACCACCCCCGCAGGTGGTAGCGCCACCACGCTACTCGGCAGCATCGGCTACAGCGGCGCTGGGAGGAGCGGCAGGGCATGCCACCAGCGCGAATGTGGATGGTGGTACGTATACCTTCGGAGCTAGCTACGACGCCGATACCCGCCTCAGCAGCCTGAGCGTCTCAAATACCAGCACAAGCGCCGTCTTGTTCCAGAGCCAACGCGGCTATGACGCCGCCAGTAACGTCACGGCGGTGGCCACCACACTCTCAGCAGGCACCGACAACCAGGCGTTCTGTTACGACGACCAGAACCGCTTAGTTTGGGCGGGGTCCACTGGCACGCCTTCCTGTGGCGCGTCGCTCACCGCAGGCAGCCTGTCCAGTGCCAATTACACCCAGTCGTTCAGCTACGACACGCTGGACCGCCTCACCAATGGCCCGCTAGGCAGCTACACCTACGGCGATAGCGCGCATCTCCATGGCGTGACCAGCATTGGCAGCGGGCCAACCTACACCGCCATGTACGACGCGGTGGGCGATATGACCTGCCGAGCCCCCGACAACACGACAACGTGTGCAAGCGCCCCGACGGGCGCACAGTTGGGCTACGACAACGAGGGACGGCTGGCGACGTGGCAGAACGCGCCGAGTAGCCCGACGACGACTGACAGCTTCCTCTACGATGGGGCGGGCAACCGGGTCGAGCAGCAGGTGACCATCAATGGCTCGATCACGACTACGACGATTTATGTAGCCGATGGGCATGAAGAAATCACCAGTGGTGGAGCAGGGACCACTCTCACCAAGTATTTCGCAGTAGGAGATGGCTTACCAACGGCCGAACGCGTCGGTACCAACGGCCCAGTAAGCCTCCTCACCAGCGACGGGCTGGGTAGCCTCTCTGAAGCCCTTGATAGCAGCGGCAATGTCACCTTCCAGCAACTTTATGCGCCGTATGGTGTCGGGCGCTATAGCAGTGGCAGCTCACCGACGGCACTGGGTTATACTGGGCAACGCGAAGACGGAACAACCGGATTAGATTACTACCATGCCCGGTATTATGATCCAGTGGGAGGGCAATTCGGGAGCGCAGATACCGCCGATGATGGGCTGAACCGGTATGGCTACGTGCACGGGAACCCAACGACAGCGACCGATCCAACGGGGCATCGATGTTTTACAGGCGATGGTAGCGTTTGTGGCGGACCTGGGAGTTCACCCTTGCCTCCAATTCCGACGACGTGTCATAGTGATGCATCATGTGGGTGCTATACACTGTGTAGCAGTAAGACTATCTGTAACCTTGGCCTACCCACCCAAGGTTGTAACAACGGTCCGACGCTTGGTGCTGGTGGGGTAAGAAGCGGAGGACACGAGCAGACCAACGCGATATCTTTTAGCGATAAGAGGTATCTTTTCCGAGGACCCGAGCAACATGGAGATGACGGACAATGGCACGTCAATGTGCAGATTTTTTCCGCGGAAGGCCAGGAACTGCACAACTACCATATCTTTTATGGGGGTGATCATGCAGGTAACAACTGCAGCGAGGTCGCTTGGGTACAAGGATTCGATACAGGTGCCTATGCTAGCGAAGATATTGAAGGAGAGAACCGATTCTTCTACGGTCCGCAAGGGCCGGAGCCTTATCCTGCAACGTGCGCCTTCGGAGCAGAAATAGCCGCGTGGGATGCCACAGGTAAGATCGCGCAGGAAAACGACATTCCCGGAATTATGCCGGATTTGGCGAGGTTTCTCATAACATCTTTCGCAGAATTATGTGCCTTGGGGGATGAATATAAGGGGAACAAAGGGTGATTCGCAGGCTTTAGCCTCATCTGGCGAATGCTACCTGCGGCAGACCAGAAGTGCGTTAATAGATATCAGCTTTCCCTTGCAAGCCTGTTCTACGTCTTGATGTATGATGGGGTGAAGTAGCCTGTTGCGGCACATGCAATGGCGGAGCGCCTTTATCTGTTAACGGGCAAGGAGATGTGCTGATATGCGTCAGATAGCCTTTAATGCCGAGCCACAGTATGGTCGAGTGGCACAAGAATATGGGCGTTTTCGCCTGCGACGGGTGTTCATGCCTCTGGAAGGTGGTGGCGCGGAGCCTACAACAACCTATGCGATCACCCTTGTGCGCGACACAGGCACAGAGACAGAAGCAGAGGTCGCCTGGATCCAGCGCTTCTTGGCGACGTTACCTGGCATCATCCGTTGCATCGAACAATGGCTTGAGAGTGAGCCAGCGCGCCTTCGGCACAGAGAGGAGGAATCGGCGGCGCGTGAGAAGCGCATCGCCTCCGGCGAACCGCCCATCGAGTGGACCGACGAACGCTTGCAAGCCCATGCGGCGTTGATGGAACAACAGCACCAACAATGGCAGCGTGAACACGAGGAACGGCTCGAACAGATCTATCAGGAGCGCTATGGCGATTGGCGGCCACCAGTACCGACGCGGGAACAGGTGGAGCAGTACTTCCAGCAGATGGCTCCAGGAGAGGAGCCCTGCCCGGATGTCACTGTTGTGCGAACATTGGCGATGAGTCTGGAGGAGCGGCATCAGCGTTACCACGCGGTTGAGGTCGCGTTGCGCGAGCTGAAGGCGGCTAATCCTGATGTTGTCCCGCATCTTGACAGCCCGCTCGGCGGTACAAATTCGACGCCCTGATCGTCTTGTACCTCTAAGTCGTCTGCGGTGCATTTCGCTACGACTTCGGCAGGTCAACTACCTTTAGAATTGCGCCTGTGGGCGTAATTTTCGGCTCCCCAGCCTGAGCACGACACCGGCGGGGGGTAGCGCCACCACCCTACTGGGCAGCATCGGCTACAGCGCGGCAGGCGGAGTCGTCGGCCACGCCACCAGCGCCAGCGTCGGCGGTGGGACGTATACCTTCGGCGCCAGCTACGACGCCGATGTCCGGCTGTCGAGTTTGAGTGTCGCGAACACCAGCACCAGCGCCGTGCTCTTCCAGAGCCAGCGGGGGTATGACGCGGCCAGCAACGTCACGGCGGTCGCCACGACGCTCTCGGCCGGGACCGACAACCAGGCGTTCTGTTACGATGAGCAGAACCGGCTCGTCTGGGCAGGATCCACGGGCACGCCAAGCTGTGGCGCGTCGCTCACGGCAGGCAGCCTCAGCAGCGCCAACTACACGCAAACCTTCACCTACGACAAGCTGGACCGGCTCACCAGCGGGCCGCTGGGCAGCTACACCTATGGCGACAGCGCCCATCTGCACGCAGTGACCAGCATCGGCAGCGGGCCAACCTACACCGCGAAGTATGATGCGGTCGGCGACATGACCTGCCGCGCGCCGGACAACACGACGACCTGCGCAAGCACTCCAACCGGTGCGCAGTTGGGCTACGACAACGAGGGGCGGCTCGCCACCTGGCAGAATGCGCCAAGCAGCCCGACCACGACCGATAGCTTCCTCTACGATGGAGCAGGCAGCGCGTCGAGCAGTCGGTGACCATCAATGGCTCGATGACGACCACCACGACGTATGTGGCAGGCGGATTGGAAGAGATCACTGCCAATGGGGCAGGGACAACGCTCATCAAATATTTCTACCGGCGCTAATGGCCTGCCCACCGCTGAGCGGGTCGGTCCGACAGGTATAACCGGCCCGCTGTAGCTATCTTGCCACGGATGGGCAAGGCACGGTCTCGGAATCGCTCGATAGCGCCGGGAACGTGACAAGTAGCCAACTCTATACACCGTATGGCAACGCACGCTATAGCAGTGGCAGCTCACCTACGAGCATGGGCTATACTGGGCAGCAGGCGGATAGTAGCACAGGGCTAAACTATTACCCGCTCGGTATTACGATCCAGTGGCGGGGCAGTTTGTCTCTGCCGATACGGTGGCCGATGGCCTCAACCGCTACGGTTACGTGGGCGGCAATCCCACAACGGCGATAGACCCAAGTGGGCATCGGATGGAGGCTCTTTTCGATGACTACGAGTGTCACGACTGCGACTTTACCCTTAACAACGTTACTGTCTTCTACCATGGATGCGCCAACCCAGATCTGGGGTGCTCATATGCTGACGCAACTAGTACTCAGTCCAGTTTGATTTGAGGGTTAGGATAGAGCGCATGCAGCTTGGTACGAGCATCATCGGGGGTGAATTGCCAGCGGATGCGGGCGTGAGTTGCGTTGCGCTCGGCCTCCAGGGCGGTGACGCGCTGAACCAGCGTGTCGTTATCGGGGACTGGACGCGCGAGGCAGCCGCGCTCGATGACGCTGATCTCGATCTCGGCCATATTGAGCCAACTGCCATGTTTTGGCGTATAGTGCACCTCCAAGCGGCTGGCGATAGCGCGCGCCTGCGCAGGCGGGAACGCCGCATAGAGCGCGGCCAGGGTATGGGTGTTGAGGTTATCCTGCACGAGAGCGATCCGCTCGGCCAGAGGGAAGGCTTCCTCGACCAGCCACCGCAAGCAGCGGGCATAGTGCAGCGCGGTACGCCGCGCGGTGGACGCGTACGTGACGCCAGCCCGCATGCGGAGCGACCAGCACAAAGAGGTTGGCCGTTCCCTGCCGAATATATTCGTAGTGCCGGCGCTGCACGGACGGGAGCGGGCGGCAGTCCATCCGCGGCTGCCCGTGCAAGACGACGGGCTTCTCATCGAGGCAGACGAGGGGGCGCAGGGGATCGGGCGGAGCGGCATAGACGTGGGCGTAAAGCGCGAGCACATCCTCCATCGCCGCGACAAAGGCGGCGCTCACGGTGGGAATACACCAGGCTTTGTGCTGCCAGGGCTTCAGCGCGTTTTTTGAGCAAGGCGCGGATGGTTTAGGGCGAGATGCGTTCCACAAAGCCGAGTTAGATCGCTTTGCCCGCCAAGAGGCGCAGCGTCCAGTGGTCGTGGCCAGCGGGCGCATCGCTGCACGCGACGGCAATGAGGTGGGCTTGCTGCTCGCCGGTCAAGGCGGCCCGGAGCCGCGTCTGCCGCCGGTCGGCGAGCACCGCCGCGACACCCTCTGCGGCAAAGCGTTGGCGCACGCGCCAGACCGTATTCTGGCTGACATCGAGCGCCTGGCTAATCGCGGCGGCGCTCCAGCCGTCGGCCAATTTCAAGAGCACATGGGCGCGCCGCTGGATCCGCGCAGCGGTATGTCCGCGCTGGATGACGGTCTGGGCCTGGGCGCGTTCAGCGGCGGACAACGTCAGGGGGTGGGTAGAGGTGGGCATACGAGGCTCCTTTCTGGTGCTGCATTCTACCACCTTCTCCCAAATCAATGTGGACTAAGTACTAGTACTCAGTCCAGTTTGATTTGAGGGTTAGGATAGAGCGCATGCAGCTTGGTACGAGCATCATCGGGGGTGAATTGCCAGCGGATGCGGGCGTGAGTTGCGTTGCGCTCGGCCTCCAGGGCGGTGACGCGCTGAACCAGCGTGTCGTTATCGGGGACTGGACGCGCGAGGCAGCCGCGCTCGATGACGCTGATCTCGATCTCGGCCATATTGAGCCAACTGCCATGTTTTGGCGTATAGTGCACCTCCAAGCGGCTGGCGATAGCGCGCGCCTGCGCAGGCGGGAACGCCGCATAGAGCGCGGCCAGGGTATGGGTGTTGAGGTTATCCTGCACGAGCGCGATGCGCTGGGCCAGAGGGAAGGCTTCCTTGACCAGCCACCGCAAGCAGCGGGCATAGTCCAGCGCGGTACGCCGCGCGGTGACGCGTACGTGACGCCAGCCCGCATGCGGAGCGACCAGCACAAAGAGGTTGGCCGGTCCCTGCCGAATATATTCGTAGTCCGGCGCTCCACGCGGCCGGGAGCGGGCGGCAGTCCCATCCGCGGCTGCCCGTGCAAGACGACGGGCTTCTCATCGAGGCAGACGAGGGGGCGCAGGGGATCGGGCGGAGCGGCATAGACGTGGGCGTAAAGCGCGAGCACATCCTCCATCGCCGCGACAAAGGCGGCGCTCACGGTGGGAATACACCAGGCTTTGTGCTGCCAGGGCTTCAGCGCGTTTTTTTGAGCAAGGCGCGGATGGTTTCGGGCGAGATGCGTTCCACAAAGCCGAGTTCGATCGCTTTGCCCGCCAAGAGGCGCAGCGTCCAGTGGTCGTGGCCAGCGGGCGCATCGCTGCACGCGACGGCAATGAGGTGGGCTTGCTGCTCGCCGGTCAAGGCGGCCCGGAGCCGCGTCTGCCGCCGGTCGGCGAGCACCGCCGCGACACCCTCTGCGGCAAAGCGTTGGCGCACGCGCCAGACCGTATTCTGGCTGACATCGAGCGCCTGGCTAATCGCGGCGGCGCTCCAGCCGTCGGCCAATTTCAAGAGCACATGGGCGCGCCGCTGGATCCGCGCAGCGGTATGTCCGCGCTGGATGACGGTCTGGGCCTGGGCGCGTTCAGCGGCGGACAACGTCAGGGGGTGGGTAGAGGTGGGCATACGAGGCTCCTTTCTGGTGCTGCATTCTACCACCTTCTCCCAAATCAATGTGGACTAAGTACTAGAGCGTACGTCGCTCCGGGCCAATTGGAGCAAAAAGGCACAGATAACAATCCTACCGTCTACAAGTATGGGACCAAACAAAACGGGGCTCTGCTCTCAGGGTATAGCGGGAAGGTTTTGGATCATCTGATCCAAACGAGGGAGATCCTAAGAAAAGCTTACCAAAAGTTTCTCGATTGGGATGAAAATGAAGGCGAAGCAGCTATCGACGTCGCTTCAGTGGTTGGTGCATTTGTCTCGGCTGTTGCAGCGTGCTATAAGACTGACTTTAATGAGTGTCCCCTCTTCGATGGGGACGAACTCGAGCAACTACATGAATGGTGGGTTGGAAACCTCACAGTACTGGAGCAATTGGCTGTGGTTGATGCCGAGATGAATGTCGCAGATTTTAACGCTTCGATTACGGCCTTGAAGGGAGCGGCATCTAAAGGTCAGACCGTATGGTACAGACAAATGATGTGGCTTGGACACATTAACTCTAAATATAGCCAGGAAATTGGAGGGCCATCGTTTAGCACGGGTTGGGGCGATCAGCCTCCACCGGATGCATTGTATGCGATTGGCAACAGCATGATGGCGCAATGTGCTGGATATCCGTCGAGTGACTTTGGGACTAGTCCAGGAGTAACTAAACAACAGGATTCCAATTACCCTGGCACTGGGCCTTGCAATTAAAGACCAAGGCCCAGAAAATAGGTACTGCTAGATTCACAACTACTGCTAGATTGCTACGGCAGCATAGCAGAAGAGCGAAAGAGTGAAGGTGTGCATGTCAAATAACCTTGTACCAGAGCAGGTGAATTCCCTGCAGCCGCCTGAACACTCGTTGCGAGCCCTCGTGGCAGCACTCATCGCTATTGGTGTTCATCCCAGTCGCGCCGTCTTCTCCCAATGGATGGATATCGTTCGACCTGAGAGGATACGCCTCTACGCACTACTGCTCTATGGATTGGTAGTATTCAACGGACTATTGTCATCGGTGGTGCCAGCAGTTTTCGGCCTTTCAAGTCTACCAGCGACAAATGGAAACGGGGCATCAATGCTGCCCGGCAAATTGATCGTTGCCGTTTTCGTGTCGCCATTCGCGGTTCTACTTGGCATTGCCGTGATCATCTCTATCGTTGCAGCGCTCATGCCTGCGACCCAGGGAACACTCAACCATCGTGCATATCTCCTCCTACGTCCATTTCTGCTCGCACGGCTTACGGCGGCCACCGTAATTATTCTCCTCGACGTCCTTACGCTTCCGCTGCAGCTGCCCATCGTTACGCAGCATCTCTCACTGAATGCATGGCAGCCGTTGGTGGCGCTTGCCGCTGCTATCTATGAACTCATTCTCTTAACTAACGCTCTTGCCGCCGTGAGTACACGAAGCAGGTGGTTACTCTTCGCAATCATTGTATTCGGCGAGTTAACAGGATATTTGCTTGGCTCCGTATTCCCAGTCGCGGTACTTCGAGCATTTGGTATTCACACATCCTAACAACAAGAAGTATGCGCCTGGAGATCCACCACCGGCAGCTATCTCGACCGTAGGACGCGGATCCGGGTGGCGCAAAAGGCGACGACCAGCCTCACCTACTCCGACAATGAGGTGGCCAGCTATGGCTACGACGCCACCTCCGGCTGGCTCAGCAGCCTGAGCGCCACCCCGGCAGGCGGTAGCGCCACGACCCTGCTCGGCAGCATCGGCTACAGCGGGGCGGGCGGGGCGGCGGGCCACGCCACCAGCGCCAGTGTCGGCGCAGGCACATATACCTTCGGCGCCAGCTACGACGCCGATACCCGGCTCAGCAGCCTGAGCGTCACCAACACCAGCACCAGCACAGTGCTCTTCCAGAGCCAACGGGGCTACGACGCCGCCAGCAATGTCACGGCGGTGGCCACGACGCTCGCGGCCGGAACGGACAACCAGGCGTTCTGTTACGACGACCAGAACCGGCTCGTCTGGGCCGGATCGACGGGCACCCCGTCGTGTGGGAGTACCCTCACGGCAGGCAGCCTCAGCAGCGCCAACTACACCCAAACGTTCGCCTACGACACGCTCGACCGGCTCACCAGTGGGCCGCTAGGCAGCTACACCTATGGCGACAGCGCCCACCTCCACGCGGTCACCAGCATTGGCAGCGGGCCGACGTATACGGCCACGTATGACGCGGTCGGTGACATGAGCTGCCGTGCGCCGGACAATACGACCACCTGTGTAGGCACACAAACCGGGGCGCAGTTGGGCTACGACAACGAAGGGCGATTAGCCACCTGGCAGAATGCGCCAAGCAGCCCCACCACGACGGACAGCTTTCTCTACGATGGTGAGGGCCAGCGCGTCGAGCAGTCGGTGACAGTCAATGGCTCGATGACGACGACCACGACGTATGTGGCGGGCGGCGCCGAAGAGATTACTGCGAATGGGGCAGGCACAACCCTCACCAAGTACTTCGCTGGCGCTAACGGGCTCCCGACGGCTGAGCGGGTTGGGACGGGTGGTCCGATCAGCTACCTGGCCACAGATGGGCAAGGGACCGTCTCTGAATCGCTGGACAGCGCGGGGAACGTGACGAGCAGTCAACTCTATACACCGTATGGCAACGCACAGTATAGCAGCGGCTCTTCGCCGACGAGTATGGGCTACACGGGCCAACGAGCAGATGGCGCGACGGGGTTAGACTTCTACCAGGCACGGTACTACGATCCAGTGGCAGGCCAGTTTGCCAGTGCTGATACCATGGCAGATGGATTGAACCGGTATGGGTATGTAGGAGGCAATCCTGAAACGGCAACAGACCCCAGCGGACACAAGGCGTATTCTGGGGATGGGGGAGGAATAAACTGCCTCTCGTTGCTGGATTGTGGCCTTAACCTGGTCTATGGTGGCAACGCGTCGGCAGATCGTCATGGTCATATTACAGTAGGCGATGGCCAGCAGATGACGATATCGCCAGTTGATAATGATGCACCTCACGGTGCTACCAGCGAATATGAATGGTGCACTAACGACGGTACGTGTGTAACTGCGGTCGGGTACTCAGGGAAGGAGTTGAAGAATCTCATCAGTTCAGACAAAGAACGTTTGAATGACGATCAGGCCTGGTTGCAGAGGCTAAACGATTGGAGCTCTGACATCGCAAATGGAACTGGTCTTGCCGTTGGAGTGATCGTAACATTGTGCGTGTTGGCAGCGGAAGGTGTCGCAACAGTAGAAGGAGACCCGCCTCCTGATGTCTCGTCGGCAATTAAGCAAGCTCTCGGGGTTGGATCATTGGCAATGACTGGAACCGCTGCTGGATTAAATCTGGTGCTTGACATCGCTAAAGTCCAACTGAGATCAACGATCTCAGATCTGCAAGCCACACTAGCGCTGGAGAATCGGGCGGCGCGATCTGATAGCACCCTGTGGTATGTTAGTGGGGCTGGTGCTACCGTCATCGAGAGAGGGAGCAGTCCTGGAGACGCTGTGAAAAACGCAGTAGGCAAGGAACTCTATCGTGAATGCGTCACGGGGATAGGCTTCTTCAATAACGAGCACAACTGCTGAAGCCACAATCATTATCAGGAGCCCGTAAACAATGAGTCGGCAACCTGCAAAACGGAAAATAGCGCTGGTTCTTCTCGGCGCTGTCTTAGGAGGAATAGTGGGGCTGGCACTCGTTGAGGTAGTCTTGTCACCTGCGTTCGCGAGTTACTTTCGCAGTTGGGGAGCGGAGCAGTTACAGCAGTTTCTGCGTCAACCGGTAGTGTCTCCATTTGGGGGAGCTCTGATTGTTGGCCTAGGTTTCTACCTGGGTGGGAGGTTGGCGCTCTGGTTGTTGTGGGATAGGCGGAATCCAAGAAATGAGGTAGCCTAAATAGGGCGGCTTGGTATAACCAAGTAATGTAATGCTAGGCAAGCTAGCTGCTGCTTAATTCGTATTCCGTAATCAGCCCAAAATTATTCTGGCAGGCGGCAGCGCCACGACACTGCTCGGCAGCATCGGCTACACGGGAGCGGGTGGAGCGGCAGGCCACGCCACCAGCGCCAGCGTCGGCGGGGGGACGTACACCTTCGGCGCCAGCTATGACGCTGATGTCCGCCTCTCCAGCTTGAGTGTCGCCAGCACCAGCGCCATCTTGTTCCAGAGCCAACGCGGCTATGATGCAGCGAGCAACGTGACCTCGGTCGCCACCACACTTACAGCGGGAACCGACAACCAGGTGTTCTGCTACGATGACGAGAACCGCTTGGTCTGGGCCGGGTCTACCGGCACCCCAAGCTGTGGCACGTCCCTGACGGCAGGGAGCTTGGGTAGCGCCAACTACACGCAAACGTTCACCTACGACAATCTGGATCGCCTCACCAGTGGGCCACTGGGCAACTACGCCTATGGCGACAGCGCGCACCTGCACGCCGTCACCAGCATAGGCAGCGGTCCGACCTATACCGCCAAATATGACGCGGTCGGCGACATGACCTGCCGTGCGCCTGATAACACAACGACCTGCGCGGGTACGCCGACAGGGGCACAACTCGGCTACGACAACGAAGGACGGCTCGCCACGTGGCAGAATGCGCCGAGCAGTCCCACCACCAGTGATAGCTTCCTCTACGATGGGGCGGGCAACCGCATCGAGCAGTCAGTGACGATCAATGGCTCGATGACCACGACGACGACGTATGTGGCAGGCGGGCTGGAGGAGATCAGCGACAACGGCACGGGCAGCACCCTCACCAAATACTTCACGGCGGGGAATGGCCTGCCGACGGCGGAACGGGTCGGGACCAGCGGCCCGCTGAGCTATCTGGCCACGGACGGACAGGGCACCGTCTCCCAGTCTCTCGACAGTGCGGGGAATGTAACGAGCAGCCAGCTCTATACGCCGTACGGCAACGCGCGTTACAGTAGCGGAAGCTCGCCAACGAGTATGGGGTATACCGGGCAGCGGGCGGATGGCGCGACGGGGCTGGACTATTACAGTGCTCGGTACTATGATCCGGTGGCAGGTCAGTTTGTCAGTGCTGATACGGTGGCCGATGGGCTGAGCCGTTACGGGTATGTAGGTGGCAACCCCGAGACGGCGACTGATCCCAGCGGGCACTACCAATGCTTCGACGATTCATGCGCGCGCGGAGGGGTCGGCTCAAGTGGGAGTGGCAGTGGTTCGGGTAGCGGGTCTAGTGGCGGGAAGGGATGTGGTGGCAATCAGCAATGTTCACCAGGTTCACCAGGTTCTCAGGATCCTTGCGCAAAACCGCCCAGCGAGTACTATGCAGCGTGCTACGCACAGTGGGAGGACACGAATAAACAGAAGCGCTTTGATGCGCTCACATTAACGCGAGTGATAGCCTATGGCACTCACGGGCTAGGCCTGGTTTTGAGCATGCTGGCTGATGTGGCTATCTTTATGACCAAAGGTTCAGCAGTTCCAGCCCTTATGGCTTGGTTAGACTTCGCTTTTGACACGTTGAGCCTGGCGGATGATGTAGCAAACGCTATTTCTGATGCTGCTATGATAGCTGCGGTGGGATGGATGACAGGTGTAGTTCACGCCGTCATAGGGATCGTACGTGGAGCTATAGCCCTGTATAAGCAGTGGGGCCCACTTGGGGAAGCGGCGGCAGATGCCGCAGTCATCACAATGAAAGCAGGCTTTGGTGGTCTCCCTTCGGTGCTGACTACGATCATCATGATGCTGGCGGGAGTTATGGCAAATAATCTTCTGAGTGCTGGTGGGCATTTTGTAATAGCACTCGGAGCCGCGTTAATATGGGATTACCAACGCCAAATGTCGGAGGACATCGGGGTTTGGTGTTCCGAGAGTCAGAACAAGGGGGTATGCACGACACCGCCGGTTAATCCCAATCCGATCTAACCAGATGAGTCCAGCAACCAGAGGATACGCGCCATAGCAAGCCGCTTGCCCTGAGAATTGCCCAATTCAGTAGGTTATCCCCACACTTAGGAACCATCCGGCCAGCCCAGAGCGAGGTTCTTCGGGACAACCAAGCAAGTGCTGCGGGGTGTCGGCATGGTTGGGGGCTCGTCTGGTGCTGTGAAGGGAGCGGAAATGCACGGCGGATGGGGTGGATCCGCCCGGCGAAAGAGAGCGCTCCGCAGGCAAGCGCCATCCAGTGACGGGAGATCGAGCCACATCCGGTAGTCGCAGGGTTATGGGGCAGTGCCCGGTTTCGGCAGTGGCGCACAGAACGGTGGGGAAACCGTGAGTTGCGAGTCGTTGTAGTGCACTCTTGCGGGGATGTGCCACGGTTGGAATACCGTTCGGGGAAAGTATGGCGGGAAAATGCCTCTCGTGTGGGGGCAAGCAGGTAGGTGTGCATGTGATTGAGCGTGTGATAATCCTGGCGTTTATTGTGCTTTTCACAAGCGTTGCCGGATTCTTCATCTATTTGCTCGTCGTCTGGATCGTCGGTCGTCGCAGACTCCATGAACCGCTCACCCGGCAGCAGCTCGGTATCGATTTACTGCTTCTGGCAGGTGGATTGGGTTTCTTGGCGTTCGCTCTGCTATTCGTCATGTTCGGTCAGGAGAGCCATGACATCGCTTTGCCCAGCGATGTAGCGCAAGGGCTGAAGGTTGCAATGATAGCGTTAGGCGCTTCATCAGTTGCCATTGTCTTCTGTGGAGTGGCAATCCTCTTGGCCGACCGCTTTCTTCATCTCCCGGATAGGTCGGTCTAAGCAGTCTCCCAAAGATATCTACACCAAGCGGAAGGCGGGCTTATCAGTCGCGTGGAGTTGCACTTCGAGGTTTGTGAGTAGCGCATCTGCCTGGCTTTCGAGTCTGAGCACGACGCCCGCAGGCGGCAGCGCCACCACCCTGCTGGGCAGCATCGGCTACAGCTGGCGCAGGCGGAGCAGCGGGCCATGCCACCAGCGCCAGCGTGGGCGGGGCGGAGGAGGGACCTATACCTTCGCAGCCAGCTACGACGTCGATGTCCGTTTGAGTAGCCTGAGTGTCTCGAACACCAGCACCAGCGCCGCTTGTTCCAGAGCCAACGGGGCTACGATGCGACGAGCAACGTGACGGCGGTGGCTACGACGCTCTCTGCCGGGACGGACAACCAGGCGTTCTGTTACGACGAGCAGAACCGGCTGGTCTGGGCAGGGTCCACCGGTACGCCATCGTGTGGGTCTTCACTCACGGCAGGCAGCCTCAGCAGCGCCAACTACACCCAGACGTACAGCTACGACACCCTGGACCGGCTCACCAGCGGTCCCCTGGGCAGCTACAACTATGGTGATAGCGCCCACCTCCATGGCGTCACCACCATTGGCAGTGGGCCAACGTATACGGCGACATATGATGCGGTGGGGAATATGGCCTGCATTGGCACGAACAACCTGACCCCTAACCCTCGCCGCCGACCTGCGCGCCACCTTGCGTGACGCCCGCTACCTCGTCGCCATCGGTCGTCTCGAACGCGTCCGCTGGTACCGCTCCCTCTGGGCACTCGAACTCACCGGCATCGGTGGTCCCTCATACGGTTTCCGCTAATATTGTTACCCATAGCGTTACCCATGCTCGTCGGAGTTGTGTATGGGATCTGTGTGTTGAACAGATTGTGCATACGACTGCTTTTCCGAGTTGTTTTGCGAGTGCGCGCAAGATGTCTCGCAAATGACCAATACCGGTGCATTTCGTTGACAGGCATCGATGGACAGGCATACTATGGCGCTTGGGTCCGAAGGTTCTGTTGTTCCATTGGACAGGCATTGTTGTGGATTTGATCCTACGCGCATTCTGCGGCAGTATCGCGCTGTGAAGCGATCAACTATCACGCCGCGAGAGGTCATGTGAATGTCGCAACATAACGGGCCAAAGGATAGCGGCACGCCGACGGATCGTGTCGATGGAATCGCTCGCTTAGGCCAGACTGCAGCGGTGACATCCTCTTCCACCAGAGACGGGACGGTTGATGTAGCACAACGACGCAGCAGTCTGGCGAGCGGCGCAGTCATACGACTTGGCGGCCGTATGACCAAGTTACTTGCCAGTGTTCTTACGTTCGCACTGGCATCGCGGTCCCTAGGAATCGAGCGTTTTGGCGACTTCGTTATCATATTCGCTTATATTCAACTCTTTAACGCACTCGCTAACTTTGGCGTGGACAGCATCCTGATCCGCGACCTGGCGCAACCTGAACTCGATCGAGGGGCTCACCGAACACTTGTTCACGCGTCATTTACTAGCAAATTGTTGCTTGCCGTCGGAGTTAGCGCACTTGGTGTCTCGGTAGCTGTGGCGCTGAACTTTTCCGGGCAACTACTTACATCTATTGTCCTCTTCTCACCCTTCATTTTGGTAACAGCATTTGGCACGAATGGTGTGTTCGGCGATGTACTACAGGCGCGTGGAGACAACACCTCTATCGCTGTGGCTAGCGCCATTTCGGCCATTGTGGTTGTCGTCGGC
Source organism: uncultured Chloroflexia bacterium (assembly GCA_963718915.1). Taxonomy (GTDB): domain Bacteria; phylum Chloroflexota; class Ktedonobacteria; order Ktedonobacterales; family JADMIN01; genus DAHUXT01. The sequence continues at coordinate 144,450 of CAVRAI010000006.1, forward strand.
ACAGCCGGGGCTAGTCTTCTACATGCAAGCGTCGATGTATTCCTCCTGGTTTACACCCTTTCTAACTTGGTCGACGCGATCATCTGTATCCTGACTTCCCGGAAATTCATCCCCTTGGGCATGAGCTGGAGTGGCCCAGCGATTCGTTACCTGCTTGCGGAATCCTTCCCGCTTGCCTTCGGCTCGGCGTTTGTGCTGGTATATGGGCGCATCGACACTATCATGCTCGAGAAACTGACCGATCCCCAGCAGGTCGCGCTCTATGGCGTTGCGTATAAGTTTTTCGATGTCCTCTCCACCATCTCGGCGACGATCATGATCGTGGTGTTCCCTTCCCTGGCGCGTGCGTTTGCTCGCGACAAGGAGGGTGTACGGCGTTTATATTCACAGGTGTTCATCCTCATGGCTGCGTTAGCGATCCCGATGACCGTCGGTGTGGTAGTTTTCCGTTCGCAACTCCTCTCCTTGGTGGTCGGAGAACAGTACCTTGCAGCGGGAACAGCAATGCCGGGACTCATGCTCGCGATTGCGCTGATCTTTCCCAGTACCGTTGCGTCATACATGTTGATCGTAATCCGCAAGCAGCGCTGGAATTTTCCGATGGCAGTGGTCGCGTCAATTCTCAACATCGGCCTCAATCTTCTCCTCATCCCACGGTTTGGCTTCGTGGCTGCGGCCTGGGTGACGGCTGCGACGGAGGCATTCGTCATCATCTTCAATGTCGCCGTCGTCGCATTCACAGGGCACATGATCCCATCGCTACGCAAGATGCTCGGCCTGATTGGAGCTTGCCTACCGCTAGGTCTTGCATTCCTGCCACACCTTCCCTCCTATGTCGGAGGAATCGCAGGTCTATTGCTCTTTGGGGGCCTTCTGTTCGTGCTTGGCGTTGTCCAACCGGCACAAGTGCGTGCGTTGCTCTCGCGAACGCCTGCGCCAGCAAGCGCCGAAGAGGAGGACCTCGAACGCGAGTACAGTGGGGTACTGCCGGCGCTGCAATACGTCGCTATGGCAGATCAACCCACTATGCCCCTTGCTGCCGTCCGACCTGGTGTTGCACGCGACCAATCATGGCAGACGAGCGCGCGCTTGAAGACAGTGCGGCCAGAGAACGGCAGCCAACAGCCTCGGCAAACCACACGCGGGAAACGATCGGTCCTGATCGCTGCGATGGTCTCCCTGGTGGCAATCTCAGCCGCGTGCATCATCTTACTTCCTTTCGGCGTTGAGGTCGTTGCGCTACTCGTGTTTGCGGTAATGCTTGCCTCTGTCGCAATTCGCCCGCAGTGGGGACTCTATATTTTCGTGCTTGCGCTCCCGCTGCACAATCTGCTGATGGCGTTGCTCTTCGCATCGACAGGGGATGCCAACTTTGTGAAACTCGCGCAGCCATGGAAAGAGGTTGTCCTGGGGATCGCGCTGCTACGTGCTGGACTGCCCGCTGTGCTCGAATGGTGGCGCACGCGACGGGTGCGCCTGACTGCGCTCGACATCCTGGTATTGTTGTTCTGTGTGGTGTGTGCGCTGAGCGTGGTGACGCCAAGCCATATTGTGCCGCTGACCGGCAAACTGCTAGGCTTCCGCCAGTTGGTGGCGCCGTTCGCGGTCTATTTTCTGGGCCGGCTGGCTCCTCCGACGCGTCGTGAACTGCAGTGGCTGGTTGGTGCTCTGGCGCTGATCGCCCTGGTATTCGCGTTGGTAGCGGTTGGCGAGCGCACCGTGTGGGGTGATGGGCTTTTTGTGGCGCTCAACTACGGTTCCTACAATGCCACCTTTTTCAATTTCGAGTCGTTCTTGCCGTACAACATGGGAGCTACCTTTTTCACGGGAACTCCAAACTGGCTGCCGCGTGCTGGGTCATTGGCGGTCAACCCACTCGATCTCGCGTCTTTGCTGGTGATCGCCCTCCCTATCGTTCTAGCGGCAATGCCAGCCTTCAAGGAACACAATGCCAGGGTGTGGCGTCTTCTGATGGGCCTCACGGCGGTGATGAGTGGGGCGGCCCTGGTTCTCGCGTTCGGCCGCATGAGCCTGTTGCTGCTCCCGGTCGAGCTGCTACTACTCGTGGTACTCCTGGGCATCCGCAGCCAGTGGCGCGGCGTAGTGCTTGTCGGCCTGGGCGTTGGCATTGGCATCTCGCTATTCTTGCAGACATCCGCGTACGTACTGGCCGCCCAGGATCCAAGTGACCGTGTGGCGTGGTCGAACCAGGGCATGCTTGCTTCTGGCGTATATACCTGGCTGGATATTCTTGCCCCCATCCTCACTATCTGCGGTGTTGCTGCCATTGTCGTGGCACTTATCACGGGGATATCTGCGATGATCCGTCGGCGGCGCGCTTCCCTCGCACGGGCGACGTTGGGCGGACTGGTGGGTGTCGTGCTCATAGCCGCCTGTCTGTTTGTTCCACCGCTCGCGCTTGCGAACTCCACAGGCATGTTCGCTCCGCTGATATACAACACGCCCATCGCGAAGCTGACGGGCATACCACCAGCGTCTTGGAACCTTACCGATACCTCTGGAGGCGGCGAGCATTCCACTCCAGGGGACAACACTCTAGCGAGCGCTATTAGCAGTGATAATACTTCCACACAGGGGCACTTCGAATCCTATAAACGGTTGCCAGGCGCGATCCTCCATCATCCGCTGGGCTACGGCGTCGGAAGCGCTGGAGCTGTCGGCTCGCGCTATGATACGGGCCTCAATGCGGAGAGCGCTTACCTGCCAGTCGGCGTGGAGCTTGGTTTGCCGGGACTGCTGCTCTACCTGGGAATATTCCTGGCATCGCTGTTCGCCATATGGAATGCGATTCGTTCGCGACTTGATCTGCTTCACCGAGCGGTGTTCGTGGGAGTGCTTGCGGCGTGGGTGTTTGTGCTGGTCGATGGTGTTGTTGCCGAGATAACGCTGAACTTCTTCGTTCTGTATGTCATGCTCTGGCTCACAGGATCCGCGGTGACTTTGGTACGCCAGAGCAGGGTTGTGCCGGACGGAATCCATGATACGTTTCAGGCCGTACGTCCCCTTCGTATCGCGATGGATGTGCAGTGTTTGCGCAGTGCGAGCACGGGCGTTCGGGTCTATGTGGATGAGCTTCTGGCGCGATTCGGTCAGCAAGATGTTCCACACGTGGTGGCGCCGATCTCAGGCCCGAAGGGTCTGCCCCCCACCAACACGGCGTTTCGTGCTATCAACCAGGGTCTGAATCTGCTCTGGGTGCATGTCCTTCTGCCAATCAGGCTTGCCCTGGGCAATTACGATGTGCTTTTCAGCCCTGAGTATCTGACGCCGATTTGGGTGCCAGTGGCCCGCGTCGTCACTTACCACGATTCTACCTTCCTCCGACGCCCTCAGGACTACAACCGTGTCTGGCACTTGATGTACCGCCTCATCACCATCCCAGCGACACGCCACGCTGATGCCATCGTGATGCCCTCACACTTCACAGCCACAGAAGCCTCGCAGCTAGCTCATTTCGATCCTGGGCGCATCTACGTGACGCCAATGGGTCTCCCAGAATCGGGCACGTTGCGTGTGAATACATTGCGTGTGGATACACGGGCCGATCAGATCGTGTCGCGCTTCGGTGTGGCTTCAGGCACGTATCTTCTCCACGTAGGCGTGCTTGAGCACCGCAAGAATCTTGAGACCCTGGTGCGCGGTTTCGCGCTCTGGCGCCAACAGGGTGGGCCACAGCAGTTCAAGTTGGTGCTTGTTGGACACTCGCCAGTCCAGCCGACGCTCGACGACACGCCGAATATCAGGCGCGTAATTGCGGAACTCGGCCTGGAGCAACTCGTGGTTCTCACCGGCAGGCTGACGCTGGAGGAGCGCGACGCTTTCTATGCACGGGCAGCGGCCTATGTTCTGCCCTCCAAGACTGAGGGGTTTGGGTTCCCTGTGCTGGAGGCCTTCGCGGCCAAGATTCCGCTCGTCTGCTCATTGATGGGAGCGCTACCCGAGGTTGCCGGAGACGCGGCGCTGTTCTTTGAACCCTCTTCTCCCCAGGAACTGGCGGATCACTTGAAATTACTCGCAAACGATCCCCATCTCCGTGGCGAACTGGTGCGCAAGGGTTCAGAGCGGCTCGCGAATTTCACCTGGGATCACACAGCCCAACGTACCTATGACGCGTTCGAGGCTGCGGCTGTTCGTGCCTATGCGCCGTCGAGCGCGCGTAGAACTGAGTAGCCTTTCGGCCGCAGCACGGTTCCCACGTGCGAGACATCTGAGTTGCTGGCGTGTGGCGGTTACGCAGACTCTCCTCTCCTGCGGCAGGTGAAGCAGCGCCTACACGTTACGCTCTCGCCAGGGAGCGGGTCCTCGGAGCATGATCCCTATGACGTGCCAGAGCAACCTTGCACGCTGCTGTGACTTTTCTCGGAGATGCTGCTTCGGCGCGAGCAAGCCCACGAGCGCAAGTGCGCACATCATGGCGAAATAGGCGCATAGCACCGCGACGGTAAGAGTTGCTGCCTGCCACACCCCCAAATACCTATGAGCGAAATAGCGCGCGCTGTTGATGCTCGCGCCTAGTGAGCGCGGGGTGAGGCCCTTCTGCCGACTGGAACCTCCCTCGAAGTGGATGATCGTGGAGGTGGGCACATAGCGGACGACATAGCCCGCTCTTCGAATGCGATAACAGAGATCGGTGTCCTCAAAGTAGAGGAAGATATGTGGATCGAAGCCACCAACTTGCGCCAGCACATGGCTCGGAATCAGCAGTTGGCATCCAGAGAGCGTAGCAACATCCCGTGGCGCGCTATGATCCCAGTCCCGAAGCTGCTGACGGCGCTCGCTGCGGCTAGTCAAGCCGAGATATGCGAGTATATAGCTAGCAAGTAGCACTGGCAGCGTGTACTCGTCGCGGCACGAATACTGGATCGTGTGGTCAAGATTGAGGACTCTTCCTCCAATGGCGCCGCAACGGGGCCCTAACATATCGGCGGCTGCCACGAGGCCGTCGAGAGGTTCGAGCACCTGCGTGTCGGTATTGAGGAAAAGGATATACCGTCCGGTACAGTATGGGAGCGCCTGGTTATTCCCTGCGCCGAAGCCACGATTCTCTCGGTGGTATACGCACCGTACCAGCGGGATGGCGTTTTCGAGCGAACGGAGCAACTCCTGGCTACCATCAGTGGAGGCGTTATCCGCAATGACAATCTCGTACGAGCAGCGTGTGCCTGAGCGCATGATGGAGTCAAGACACTGCTCCACGAGAGGCGCACCGTTCCAGTTGAGCAGTACAATCGAGATGTCTACGACACGGCCCCGGTCAGTCATCTATGCGTGACCTCCCCTCTGGTGCGCCATTATCCGCTGATAACCGTTTCGGCTTGGAATCTTCTGTCTGGCATCCGTTTGGTAAGGAAACCACGGTGCTACACGTCCGCGGGGACACCCTTATAGACCTCCCACAGAAGTTCATTGAACGCAGGGACGATGCGGTCGAGGGTAAAACATTGCAGCGCGCGTTGCTGACCGGCGGCGCCCATAGCGTCGCGTCGCTGCGCGCTCTTAACGAACCTGCCAAGCGCACTGGTCAACGCCTCGACATCATTGTTAGGCACGACGTAGCCGGTTTCATTGTGGGTGACCAGTTCGCGATTACCACCTACGTCGGTTGCGACCACCGGTTTGCGCGCAAACATCGCCTGAATGATAGTTAGGCTGGCGCCTTCGCCATATCGCGACGGGGCCGCGAGAATATCCATGGCCGTCATGAGATCAGGCGCGTCGCGCCGCTCACCCAGCAAATGGAAGCGCGTCGGGTCAGGCGATTCAGCGATCAGTCGATGCAGCGTATCGATCGCGTCGGTCTGGCCCGGCACTGGCCCGCCCGCGATGAAACAGTGCAATCGTGGGAAGTAGGGCATCAGCCGTGAGACAGCCTGTACGCACAAGTCTGGCGCTTTCATATGCGAGATACGCGCTACCATTCCGACGACGATGTCTTCAGGGGTAAGCCCCAACTCGGCACGGACACGTTCGCGGCCACTCGCATTCATCCAGGTTCCCGGCTCTTTGCCGTTATAGATTACAACACCCTTCGCGCGAGCCTCGGGTGTCACCAGAATGTTCTCCAGCGCCGCCTGGCTCACACCGACTACGCGCTGTGAGTGCGACGGCACAAAGCGACGCATCAGGGTGACAAGCGGCTTTGGGCCTTCGAGTGTCTCATGAATGTGCCAGACATGCGGGCGCTTCGTCCTCGTAGCGGCCAGGGCTCCGGTCCAGGGAGCAAGGGTATTCGTGTGGACGAGATCCACCTGCTCGCGCCGTATGATCTCCGAGACGGCACTTACAGAGGTGCGGACGCGGCCAAGGAAGCCTGGAAATGCTGACGGTGAAAGATACTTGCGCCGTGCCACGGCAATCGGGAATGAATGAACCAGAATGTTCGACTTTTCCAGTTCAGCGCTCAACAAGCCGCTGTACTCCATGTCGTTGGCCAACAGGACGAGCGGATTGAATCGGCTGCGATCCAGCCCACGAAGCAGGTACAGCAAAGAGATGTCGGCGCCATAGAGCTCATTACTGGGATGTAAGAACAGCACCCGTACCGGTTCGCGCATGCCTTATGAATCTCCTTGGAGCTGCTCATCAGTGGACCTTCGCGGAAACGTCTTTACTCGGCCAATGAACCGGTTGCAACGTGTATCGATCGTCTTCAAACTGTCCAACGAAAGGGCGATCCTTACCGGGAAAGGTATTGTAGGTTGCCAGTTTGGTAATGCTGCGGCTTAGGTCGCAGCGGCGAGGTTGCGCGGAGCGTAGACGTGCGACCCGGCGCCGACTGGAGCGAACCGGTTCGCGCATCGAGAAGCCTTCACTTGCTCTGCTGCAGACGATCACCCCATCTGCCACACTGCGGCGGATTACCTGAATCCAGCGCACATCAATACTAGTACAACTGCATGCTTGTCCACACGAAAGTATGACTATACTCCTAACCCTATCGCTCTTGACATTGCCGCTGGCGACTCGAACATAACCGTGCAATCAATCCGATCTGACGCCCGATAGGTTTCTCAATGTATCTCCCAGTGAAGGAGAGCATGAGTTGCGCATCCTTGAGCAGTACGGCGATGGCGAACTCAGCAGCGGAGCCGGGCGCAGTGAGCCTGCTTGATCCATCCCATTGGTGGCTCGACGCCGACTCTAGCTCTGGCGCTGCTCCATTGAGCACGGCCGACGGTGGTCAGCATTGGACTATGCTCCCGTCGGCCGCCCCGTTCGCGCAGGTGTCGGCGCTCAGTTTCGTCTCCGCCACGCAGGGCTGGGCAATTGACAGTGCGGGCCTGCTGCGAACCGACGACGGGGGTGGCGCCTGGACCGTCCTGGCTCCCGCATCGGCGGCTGCATCATGAACGCTGAGGGTGATTTCAGAGGCGGCAGTCTGGTTCCCAGCGCCAGCGAACCTCGTCAATGGCCTACGACTGCCCCTGCGCGCGGCGCTGGAAAGCGATGCCTGCGCCATCTTCCGCGCGGTCGGGGTCGGCCTTTGTTAGCTCGATGAGTAGCTGGATGTCCGGGTTCGGCGCCAGTGTCAGGTCGCGTTTACCCTCGCGCGCCGCCTGCAGAATCTCGTCGGCCACCTGCTCCGGCTTGAGCAGCACCTCGATCTCCAGCCCGCCGCTCTGCTCCGTCGCCTGCTGCACCATCGGCGTATCCACCCACGCCGGATAGACCGTCGTGATGCCGATGCCCGTCCCGAACAGTTCGGCGCGCATCGCGCCAGAGAAGCCGCGCACGGCCCACTTGCTGGCGCAGTAGCCGGAGAGCGTCGGCACGCCCAACTTGCCCGCCACCGAGCTGAGCAGTACGATCTGGCCGCCGCCCTGCGCGCGCATCGTCGGCACGACCGCCTGGACGCAGTTGTAGACGCCCATCACGTTGACATTCAGCATCTGGCGCATGTCCGCTGAGGACAAATCCTCGATTCGCCCGCCGCGCCCGATGCCCGCGCTCGCCACCAGCAGATCGATCCGCCCGGTCAGCTCCAGCGCCGCCTGTATTAGGGCGCGCACCTGCGCGTCATCCGTCACGTCCGTGGCCACCGTCGCGACCCGCTCCGCCGCATCAGTCGCCCCGCCGCGCACACTTTCCGCCGCTGTCCGCAGCCCGTCCGCGTTGATATCCGCCAGCACGACGTGCGCGCCCTGCGTGTGGAGCGCCCGCGCCGTCGCCAGCCCGATGCCACTCGCCCCGCCGGTTATCACTGCCACCGCGCCGTTGAAATCCTCGATTGCCATCGTTCTTCCGCTCCTGATTAAGCTGGACTACTGGCCATACTGCCGCAACATGGACCGCGCAATCGCGCGCTTGTGCACCTCGTCCGGGCCATCCGCCAGCCGCAGCGTGCGCCCGCCCGCGTACATGCCCGCCAGCGGGAAGTCGTCGCTGACGCCTGCCCCGCCGAACGCCTGGATGGCTCGGTCGGCCACGCGCGTCATCAGGTTCGGCGCGACCACCTTGATCATCGCGATCTCGTTCTGCGCCGCCTTCTTGCCAACGGTATCGATCATCCACGCCGCCTTCAGCGTCAGCAGTCGCGTCTGCTCGATCTCGATGGCCGACGCGGCGATCCACTCCTGGATGACGCCCTGCTGGGCCAGCGGTTTGCCAAAGGCGACACGTCCTGAGACGCGCGCGCACATCAGTTCCAGCGCCCGTTGCGCCGCGCCGATGCAGCGCATGCAGTGGTGGATGCGTCCCGGCCCCAGCCGCGCCTCGGCAATCGCGAAGCCGTCGCCCTCGCCGCCCAGGATGTTGCTCGCGGGGACGCGCACGCCCTCGAACGTGACCTCGCAGTGGCTCTCGTTCTCGATATAGCCGAAGACGGGCAGATTGCGCACCACCGTGACGCCCGGCGTCTCCACTGGCACGAGGATCATGCTCTGCTGGCGGTGCCGGTCGGGCGAGTCGGGCGCGGTCTTGCCCATCACGATCAGGATCTTGCAGCGCGGTCGCATTGCTCCTGAAATCCACCACTTATGCCCGTCGAGCACGTACTCGTCGCCCTCGCGGCGGATGGTGAGCTGGATGTTGGTGGCGTCCGAGCTGGCGACCTCTGGCTCAGTCATCGCGAAGGCGGAGCGTATCTCGCCATCCAAAAGCGGTTGCAGCCAGTCGCGCTTCTGGTCGGGCGTGCCGAACTGCGCCAGAATCTCCATATTGCCGGTGTCGGGCGCGCTACAGTTGAAGACCTCCGGCGCCCAGTGGACGCGTCCGGTAATCTCTGCCAGCGGCGCATACTCCAGGTTGGTTAGCCCTCCGCCATACTCGTTATCAGGCAGGAAGAGGTTCCATAACCCCTCGGTTCGCGCCTGTGCTTTCAATTCATCGACAATCTCGGCGTGATGAAACGGATTGCCCGAGGCGGCAATCTGCTCGCGGTAGGCGCGCTCGTTCGGGTAAACGTGGCGCTCCATGAAGTCGTTCATGCGCGCGCGCAGTTCGTTGACCTTCTCGCTATAGGCGAAATCCATTGGAAGCTCCCTCCTCGCACGGCTGCTCCAGACGACCGCGAAACCTCACGCACATGATACGCCGAACAGTGTTCGCACAACAGGCGCCCCGACGTGTGAACCACCGGGGCGCCCAGGAGATGTATCTGATGACATTCAGCGCGTTTTAGGAAATAGCAAGGATACGCTACCATGGCGGGCGGCTTGCGTCTGGGGGAGCCTGCCGGAGCATGAATGCCCCGGCGAATTCCCCCTGTCCTAACAGTTCGTCCGCCTACTCGCCGTAGCGTTTACGCTACGGCCCGCTTCCCAGCACTGCTTTGCTGCCTGCCGCATTTCGAACACCGCATGAACACTACTAGAAGTTCGACTTGGCCGCGCAGGAGCCGACGAAGTCGCCACTCAGATTCTTGAAGTTATTCGGAATCGTCGTGTCGATGCCGTAGACGCTGTTGTCGCGGGTAGGAACGCGCTGGTTGGGCGCCGAGCCATACTGCGCATTGGCGCCGAACAGCCCGCCCAGGTCCACCGTGCCCAGCGAGTTGAAGGCTTTGAGCAGGCCATCTCGCGTCAGGTCGCCGTTGGCGATAGCCTTCTTCAGGATCGCGTAGGTGACTTTGGCTTCAGCATACCCGAACTGGAAGTAGCCGTCAGGCTGCTGGGTTGGGGCATACTTCGCGACATTCTGCAGCATCTCGGCCATGCCCGGCTGGCTCGTGTCGCCCCAGGTTGCCCCCTGCGCCACGACCCACACGCTCTTCTCCAGCAGTCCGGTGAATTGCGGTGAGACAGCCAGCAGCCCATTCGCCCACGCCGGACTGTTCAGAATCCACTGTGGGAAGTAGCCAAGCTGGGCCGCGGTGCCGATGATGCCCGCAGCGACGGTGGGAATGGCAGTCAGGACGACGAACTGCGCGCCCGCCTGCTTCATCTTGGTGACCTGCGCAGTATACGTCGTATCCGTCAGCTCATAGGTCGCCTGCGCGACATTGTTCAGGGACGTATAGCAGCCAAGCGCCTCGTTGTAGCCAGTAACACCATCCTGACCGTAGGCGTCATCCTGGGAGATGATGCCCACCTTGGGATTCGTGACGCCCAGCTGCGTGGCCACTTTGGTCGCGTACTCGAGGCCGTTTTCGACTTGCAGCCGATACGGCGTCCCAATCAGAATCATATATTGCTGGCGTGCCAGGATTGAGTCCAGCGAGGCGGCGGAGACCAGCATCTTATCGCGCTCAGACAGGCTCACGATGGCCTGTGTGGTCGGGGAGCCAAGACTCTCGGCCAGCATCAACACCTGATTGTGAATCTGGTTATACATCTGAACCTGGGTCTGTGGGTCGTATTTCGAGTCCTTCTCGATCAGGTTGATCTTGTAGCCGTCGATGCCGCCGCTGGCGTTGACAGCATCGAAATAGGTCTCGATGCCTTTGGTCAGCGGAATGCCGATAGGCGCCGCCACCGGCCCGGAAAGCGGTGTGAGAACACCGAGATCGATCGTCTTCTTGGCCGTGTCAACGCCGGGTCCAGCTTTGATCCCGCCGCCACCAGAGGTACTGCAAGCCGAGAGAAATGTGCCAAGAACGACGAGGACGGTCAACACGCCCAGCAGATGGCCACGCGCGCGCCGCGACAGATGAATCGCCATGAGTTCCCCCTCTCGAAGACAGATGAACGGTGACGGATGCTCGGTGGGTCGAACACCGTCCGCTCGCGAGCAACGCGCATTAGACGGGCGGTTGAGGCGCGTCTGTGCGTTGCGCAAGATCCACGCGCTCGACGTCGAGCTGGAATGCATGCTCCGATGAGGCCGTCGTGGCCAGCTCACCTCCTTTGCGTCGCGCTTCAAAGCGCTGGATTGCCGCACGGAACCGACGGATAAGGCCAATGAAGCCCGCCGGCTCGTACAACAGGAAGACAATAATCAACAGGCCGTAGAGTACCGCGCTCAGGTTGCCGGGTGAGAGCAGCGTCGAACTGGTATTTTGTGGCAGGATCGAGAAGGTGTTGAGCGCGGTCGGCACGGCGAAGACGAAGGCCGCCCCCAGGATGGATCCCCAGACGCTGGCGACCCCGCCAATCAGGATGGCGGCGATGAACCCAATAGAGAAGACCAGGCTCCATGTTCCCGGCGTGGCGATGCCCACAAACGAGCTATAGAGCGCGCCCGCGATACCTGCCAGAAATGATGAAAGGATAAAGGCGCCCATCTTCGCCTGGAGCAGATTGACGCCCATGATCGAGGCCGCGACCTCGTTATCCCGCACCGCCTGCCAGGCCCGGCCAATCCGCGTGCGCGCCACATTGCCCACGAAGACCGCCGCGACTCCCAGCAGCAGCAGCAGGAGCAGGAAAAACCACTGGTTCGTCGTCAGATCCAGTCCTAATACCGTCGTGGGACTAGCGAATGAGAAGTCGCCGAAGCTGGGGGTCGGGAAATCGAGGCGTCCCTGCGTGCCGCCAGTGATGGATTTCAGGTTGATGAACAGGTATTGTCCGATGAAGATCAGCGCCAATGTGACGATGCCAAGGTAGAAGCCTTTGAGGCGCAGCGCCGTCGGGCCGATCAGCGCGCCGATCAGCGCCGGAACGATACCAGCGGCGGGCAGCCAGATCAGGAACGAGAGACCCAGGCCAGTCGGGTCGCCGGGGAAAATTGGTGGGCCTCCGCCCAGCCAGCCAGCCGTGTAGGCGCCGACACCCATAAAGAAGGCAATGCCGAGCGAGACCTGCCCCGCGTAGCCCGAAAGCACATTCAGGCCGAGCGCGGCAATGGCGGTGACCATCGTGTAGTCGAGGACCGAGACCCAGCCATCACCGCCAAAGAGGAATATCAGCGCCAGAAGAATAATGCCGAAAAGCAGCAGCGCGCGATTCCGCGAGGAGCGCAGCAGCCCACGGCGCGCGACAACTGGCGTCGCCGGAGGAGTGGTGGCAGGCGTGGAGGCGCTCATATCCGCTCCACCTTTCGGGTGCCGAAAAGCCCATATGGGCGGATCAGCAGGACGAGGATCATGACCAGATACGGCGCAATGAGGTGAAAATTCGTGCCGAGGAAGCCGCTTGTCTCGTAACCCTGCGTCAGGACATAGACCAGCCCGATGATGATGCCGCCAACCACCGCGCCGGGGATCGAGTCCAGCCCGCCGAGGATGATCGCCGGGAAGGCGACCAGCGCGGCTTGCCCCAGACCCACGTCGAAGGCGGGATTGCCCGCGCCCGCCGAGAGAAAGACGCCGCCGATGGTGGCGATAGCTCCCGAGATGCCCCAGGCCAGCGCGTAGACCGTCGAGATTCTGATGCCCATCGCCCGCGCCGCCTCCTGATCGATGGCGGTGGCGCGCATCGCCAGCCCGTAGCGGGTGTAGCGCAGGAAGGCGAAGAGCGCCGCACAGATCAACGCGGTGACGACAATGCTTGCGATGGCGTTGGCGCCGAATTTGACGCTGCCAATGGTGATGGCGCTCAGGATGTCGAACGGTGCGGGCGAGGCCGGATTATTTCCACCTACCAGTATCTCGACCGCCGTCAAGAGCAGGACATCGAGGCCGATGGTGACCATGATGATGGTGAAGGGTGGCCGCCCGATCATGCGCCGTAAGACGACCCGCTCGAAGATCACGCCGATCAGCGCGGTGACGAGCATGCCGATCAGCAGCGCCGGGATGAAGCCGAGCTTCCACGAGAACATCGCCACCGAGACGACGAAGGTTCCCACCAGCAGAAACTCGCCCTGCGCGAAGTTGATGACCTCGCTGGCTTTGAAGATAATCGTGAAGCCCAGCGCGATCAGGGCGTAGTCACATCCGAGTGCGAGGCCCGAAAACACTAGCTGGATGAATGTCGTCATTGCCACTCCTGCTCGCCGCGTCTGGCCCGCGGCTGGCCCCACTCTGCCTTGCCTGCTTGCCTTGCCTGCTCAGCCGTCCGAGTCTGTTCTCGCCTCCCCGCCCGCGGGCGCCTTCTCCGCCAGATCCTCACCCAGATAGGCTCTGATGACCTCTGGGTTGGCCTGCACCTCCGCTGGCGCACCCCGCGCGATGACACGCCCGAAATCCAGCACCAGTATCCGGTCGGCAATGCCCATCACCATCGCCATATCATGCTCGACCAGGATTTGTGTGATGCCAAGCTGCTCCTGGATATCCAGCATCACCGCCGCCAGGTCGTGGCTCTCTTCGAGGCTCATGCCCGCCACTGGCTCATCCAGCAGCAGAAGGCGTGGCTGCGCCGCCAGCGCCCGCGCCAGGTCGGCCCGCTTCTGCAGGCCAAACGGCAGGCTGCCTAGCGGACGGTCCTGAAAACGTTCCAGTCCCAGCAGCGCGAGCAGGCGCTGGCAATACGCCCGGTTCTCGCGCTCCTCCGCCGACGCCATGCCGAAATACAGTCCGCCGCGCAAGATTCCGCTACGCATGCGACTATGCCGCCCCAGCAGCAGATAATCCATGACGGTGGTATGTGGGAATTGGCCCAGGTTCTGGAAGGTGCGCGCGATGCCCGCGCCCGCGATCTGGTCGGTGCGCAGCCGCAGGAGATTGCGCCCCTCGAAGCTCACCTCGCCAGCCACGGGACGGTAGACGCGCGAGAGCACGTTGAAGAGTGAGGTCTTGCCCGCGCCATTTGGCCCGATGATGGCAAATAGCTCGCCGGGCATCACCTCGAAGCTGACGTCCGAGAGCGCCGTCAGGCCAGAGAAGCGTACCGTGATATCGCGTACAGAGAGTATCGGCGATCTGTGTCTGAGCCGCTGCGTCTGATGGCGCGCTCATAGCGCCCACCTCCTCTCTGGCCGTCGTTGGCGGAGCGTGGCGAAGTCGGCGCGCCCGCCCTCCTCATGCAGTCCCAGGTAGAAGGTGCGCACGCTCTCGTCGCGCAGCAGTTCCGCCGCGCTCTGGTCGAGCACAACCTGTCCGGTCTCCAGCACGTAGCCATGGGTTGCGTGGGTCAGCGCCATCCGGGCGTTCTGCTCCACCAGCAAGACCGCGGTGCCCCCGGCGCTAATCTCGCCGATAATGGCGCCAATCTGCTGCACCATCACCGGCGCCAGCCCAAGCGATGGCTCGTCGAGCAGCAGCAGCCGGGGATTGGCCATCAGCGCGCGCCCAATGGCGAGCATCTGCTGCTCGCCGCCAGAGAGGTAGCCCGCCGCGCTCCGGCGACGCTCGCGCAGAATCGGGAAAAGCTCCATCACGCGCTCGTAGCTCCGGCGCGTCGCGGCGGCGTCACGTGAGGCGTATGCCCCCGCGCGCAGATTTTCGTCCACCGTCAGCGAGCCGAAGAGCCGCCGACCCTCCAGCACCTGCGCGATGCCCATACGCACGATACGTGTGGCGTCCAGCGTGGTGATCGGTTGGCCGTCGAACTCCACCGAGCCGTGGGTGATGCGTCCACCTTGGGATCGCAGCAGGCCCGAGATCGCCCGCAGGATGCTCGTCTTGCCCGCGCCATTCGCGCCCAGCAGGGCCACCACACCGCGTTCCGGCGCCTCCAGCGTCACCCCGCGCACCGCCTTGATGACGCCCTGATAGGTCACCTCAAGCTCCCGGACGACCAGCATCTAGGCTACCTCCCGCTGACTCCGATAGTGGCGTGTGTTTTCACAACCCGCAGCAGTATGAACGTTCACTGATTCCTCCGAACACCGCGCGTTGTGGCGGGCGAGGCAGACCGTAGCGTTGACGCAACGGTGAATTTCCCTCCACCCATTCGCCGTGGCCTTCAGGCTACGGCGCGCATCCCTCACTGCCAACGCTCCAAAGGAATCGCTACTACTCGGCCCATTCGCCAACCTTCACATGCCCTTTGAATAGATTGCGCGCGATAATGAAACGTTGAATCTCGTCGGTTCCATCGAAGATACGGAAGACGCGCATCTCGCGATACCAGCGCTCGATGGGCAGTTCGCGGGTGTAGCCCATGCCGCCGTGGATCTGAAGCATGCGGTCCACGACGCGGTTCGCCATATTCGCGCCGTAGAGTTTCGCCATCGCGGCCTGGTGGCGGTTATCCTGACCACGGTCGGCGAGCCAGGCCGCCCGCAGCGTGATCCACTTTGTCGCCTCGATCTCCACCGCCGAGTCGGCAATCATCCACTGGATCGCCTGTCGATCCGCCAGCGGCTGCCCGAAGGTGACGCGGTTCTTCGCGTGCTCGATGGACATCTCCATCATGCGCTCACATGCGCCTACCGCACGCGCGGGGATCGCCCAGCGCGCCGCGCCAATCCATTGCATCGCCGTATCGAACCCGTGCCCGACCTCGCCGAGCACGTTTTCTTCGGGCACGCGCACATCCTCAAAGATCAGCGCCGCTGGATCCCATGCCCCCATGGTAGCAATACGTTCGGAACGCCATCCCATCTCACGATCTACCAGGAAACACGTAATGCCGCCGTGTGGCCCCGCCTCCTTATCGTTGACGGCGAAGACCATCGTGAAGTCGGCCTCGTTGCCGTTGGTGATGAAGATCTTCTCGCCATTCAGCACCCACTCGTGGCCGTCTTTCACCGCCGACATACGGATGTTGCCCGCGTCCGATCCGGCTCCCGGCTCGGTGAGCGCGAAGCACGACCGGAGCGTGCCCTCGATGGTCGGTAGCAGGTAGCGATGTTTCTGCTCTTCATTGCAGGCGTAGAGGATGTTATCGGCGGCGCCGCCGAAGCTGAATGGCACGAACGTCCGCCCCAGCTCGATCAGGGTCAGGCAGGTGGCGACTGAGCCGAGATTCGCTCCGCCATACTCCTCCGGCGTGTTGATGCCCCAGAAGCCCAGGTCGCGCGCCTTTGTCTGTAACGCGCGTAGTTGCCCCGGCTCTAATCCAGGGCGCCCCTCGCGCTCGTTGCGCAGGACATCGCCTTCCAGCGGCATCAATTCGCGCCGCACGAAGTCTCGCACCGTCTGCTGGATAAGCTTCTCTTCGGGAGCCAGCGTGAAGTCCATTATCACCCTCCACGAATAACGACAGGTTGTCTCGCCATTCTCGATTCTGGCGCCCTGCCCGGCCATTGCTCTGACTACGCTCTGAACTTGCGATGACTTTTATGAGTGCTACGCCACCGGTTTACACCAGCGCCGCTTCGGTTGCCGCCTCGTCCCCTGAGTGGGGCGTGTAGCCGTTCCATTCCGAGAGTCTGCGCGCGGCGGCGCGGACAGTATTGACGACGTTGGCCAGATGCCGCTCATCGAGCTGCGACGTGATGCACACACATGAGATAACCAACTCGACCTGCCCGGTCTTCCCGAAGATGGGAGCATCCACGGCGGTCGCGCCCCGGTGAAATTCGCCATCGGAGACGGCGTATCCCTGGCGTCGCACACGGCGCAGCGCCTCGATGAACTGAGCGGAATCGGTGATGGTAGTTGGCGTGATGTGACGCAGCCCGGCCGCGATATGGCGCTGCCACTCCGCCTCGTCATCGAATGCCAGGAAACAGCGTCCGTGTGCGCCCGCCGTCAGCGGGATCGCCTCGCCGATGGAGATGCTCAGGCGCGTGAACCGATTATCGTCGACTGGTGGCTCAGCCGAGGCGATAAAGACGGGAAGGTCGTCCCAGCGCTGAACCAGCGCGGTAATCAGGCCGGTCTGCGCCGCGACGCGCTTGATCTCCGCCGCCGCTCGCGCGAAGGCGTCATTCAGCTCAGCGGCGCGGTTGCCGAGCGGGATGAGATACGGGCCGAGGCTGTACTTGCGCGTCTCTCGGTCGTAGCGGACGAAATCTTCGCGTTCGAGCGAGCGGAGGATACGCAGACAGGTCGTCGGGCTGGCGTCGAGCCGGGTCGCGATGACTTTCAAGGACGAGGACCGGTACTTGTGGCGGCTGAGCAGCTTTAGCGCCTGCGCTGCCAGCGCAACGGACGGAACGCCGTACTCCATCGCCCCCTCCCGGACATCATCGTCCGTGATTTCATATATGAAATCACATTTCGTCGCTGCGGGATGTCAGCAGTATACACAGTTGAGTTCTGCCCGTCAACACACAAGATTGCGGTTGTTTCTTAGCAAATTTTGCGGACAGCCCAGCCGCGTGAGGTGGTTTTAGAATTTATGGGGGGACACGCGGCTGGCGGTTCATGTGGTTTTAGGTTCTGTTGACATTTATGCGGGACCATTCAGCGTAATCAAACGAGCGCACACGCGAACACGAACGTTTCGCGGTCGAGATAGCCATGCTCTTTCGCTTTTCAAAGGAGTATGGGACACACTGGTAAATTCTCCTTCAGGGTACATTAAGGATGATATCCTTCAATTCAATTAGAGTTTCGATTCGATAGCGAGCTGGTGAAAAATCCTGTCCTTTTGTAAAGTCGTTATAGACAATGACACAGTCAATACCGGCCGCCACGGCCGAGTTCAGCCCTCTGGATGAATCCTCTACAACCAGTGTCTCTTCTTTGGTGGCTCCGAAGCGTTGTAAGCCGGTCAGGTACGGTTCCGGGTGCGGCTTGGCGAACTTGTAGTCTTCGCGAACAAGGACGAAATCCATGAATTGTCTAATTTGGCGCTTTTCATGGATAATTTCAAAATCCACACGTTTTGCGGTCGTCACGATGGCCATGCGGACATATTTCGACAGTTCAGCAAGAGTTTCAACGACGCCTTCAATCTCAATGGGTTCTGTTCTAAGATATTCCTGGTAGTAATCATTACGAACCTCACGCAGCCTGCTAATGGTCTGTTCATCAATACCTGCCGCCGTGGCTTGCGCCCAAGTGCCCAATCCCTGGTTCATGTCCCGGAGGTATTGATCCTTGTCCAAAGGCAAACCAATGTCCGCCAGGGCGCGTTCTCCAGCTTTGTAATACCAGAATTCGGTATCCACCAGGACACCATCATGATCGAAGAGTATGTACTTTTTCACTCTCTTGTTCCTTTCCGGTAGCCGCAGCAACCATGTGCGCCATCACGAATCGCACCGTGATCACCGATAATAGTCAACACGATCGCACCTGATGTCTTCAGGCCTTCTAGTACTCAGTCCAGTTGGGTTATGACAGTCGAGGCAGATTGCTGGGGTCTGCTGGTGGCTGCGGCTCTGAGCGCCGGTCTGCCGCCGGTTCCCGGTAGGACTAAGGCGCAAGGGGAAACGGTCCGGCTAATTGGAATAACACGACAATTACGGCAATGAAAGCCAAGGGCAGGAGCGTGCCTCCATAGCCGAGCACGAGACCAGCCGTGGCGAGCACCGCGCCGCTGCTGCCTAGCATGGCACGACCGGCGCGGGCGAGATGGCCGAGCACGACGCCCATGACGCCGCAGGCTACGCTGAGGGCAAAGAACCACCCGAGGAGAAAGAACCATCCGTGTAGGGAAAAGATTACAGCGGTATAGGCTCCGAAGAGGAGGAGACTGAGGATGCCACAGAGGAGGCTGGCGACGGCTGTGGCCAGCAGCCAGGGCGCAGTGGTGGCTGCGGCCTGAGGACCGTCGGGCAAAGGAAGGGGTGACGGTAACACCAGCTTACTCCTCGGACTACCTAGCGTCCCACTGTCGCAGTGTGTGGGCGCCAACGTGACAGATGCTAGCGGCCGAAGCAATCGCTGTCAAGTTCTCTGTGGACTGGGCACTAGGTTCTTTTGCCATTTAGGCAGGGCCTTCACCGCAACCAAACGAGCGCACAAACGAAGTGGACAAAGCCGAGAAAGGAGCGGTCCAGTTTCTCGAAACGCGAGAAGATGCGGCGAAAGTGCTTGAGTTTATTGAAGCAGCATTCGACCAGATGGCGTTCGCGGTAGACCCAGGGATCGTACTCGCGTTTGACCTTGGCGCACTGATGCGGTGGAATGGCCGCCTCACAGCCGCGCTGATTCACGTAGGCGATGAACGGCGCTCCGGCATAGCCCCGATCTGCCAGGACTTTCTGGAAGGTCAACGCAGTGAGCAACGCCTCGGCTTGGATGCTGTCGTGGCGTTGGCCAGGCGTCAAGATGACGCGTAAGGGATTGCCTAAACCGTCAACGGTGAGGTGGATTTTGCAACTGAAGCCGCCGCGACTCCGCCCGAGCGCTTGCGCCCCGTATTTTTTTGCGCGCTTGCGGCACAGGGATGGGCCCGCACAATCGTGGCGTCAATCATCCCATGTTCGGTATCGGGGTCGCTGGCCAACGCAGCGAGCAGGCGTTCCCACACCCCAGCTTCGCACCAGCGCACAAACCGCTTGTACACGCTATTCCACGCCCCATATTCCGCAGGCAGCAAGCGCCATTGCGCCACTGCGGCTCATCCACTTCACCGCCTCCACGAAGCGGCGGCACGCCTGCTCATCTCGGCCGATGTAGGCCTGCGACTCCTGGCGCAAGAACGGGTGGATCTTGGTCCAGTCGGCGTCGCTCAATCGAATGTCGGTCATGCCTCCTACTCTAGGGGGTCCTGCCTAAATGTCAACAGAACCTAGAAATAACCCCGTACCGCGTGCTGGCGTGGGCCTGCCGGAGCCTGCCAGCAAATGGGCCAGAGAGACCGGGAAATTCGCCGTAGCGTTCACGCTACGGCCTACCTCGCCCCACCGCAAAGCCCGTCTCCGTCGCACATGCTAAAACGACATAAACCCCGCCTGAATGGCCTCGCTGCGCTCCGCCACGAAACCCGCGACGGCGGGTTGTAGCGATCCACTCGCCAGCGGGTCTCGCGTTGGGACCCGGTCTGAGAGTCCGCGCAGGCGGACTTCGTGGCCGCAGGCCGTAAAGGCGCGACTTCAGTCGCCCGCCGATGCGCTTGCTTGCGCAAATCGAAGCTCTTGGGTAGACTAGGGCCACGTTGTTGGGTAAAACCATCGAATGGGAGAACTGGCCGGTGTCTCCACGTCGCATCCCTATTGTCATTGACGATCATCTGGTGACCAATGCGGGCGAGCCTCATGCCATCGCGGTTGGGTCGCAGGGATGGTTTGCGTGGCTGTGCAGTGAGACTCCGTCCTCGTTTTCGTATCAGACACCCGACGGCGCCATCACCATCCGGCCCGAAAAGAAACGCCAGGGCTGGTACTGGTACGCCTATCACGCGACGCAAGGCTCACTGCGCAAATCGTATCTGGGCAAAGCGAACTCCATGACCGCGGAACGCCTGCGTCTGGTCGCCGCCACACTGACCCACCAGCCTGGAACCCCGGAGCAGTTATCCGGCGTGCGCATGACATTTCTTGGCGCGACGCACCTGACACGCGCTGACCGTGACATCACCCTCACATCCATGAAAGCCATTGGCCTGCTGGCCTATCTCGGCGTCCATGGGCGCCCGCAACGCCGGGAGCATCTGCTGGCGCTGCTGTGGCCCGAAAGCCCCGTTGCCCAGGCGCGCAAGAATCTGCGTAACCTTCTCTGGTCCATCCGCGATACGCTCGGCCAGGAGGTGGTGACCGGCCAGGAGAGCCTCGTCCTGGGTGCGCTGGTCTCGGTGGATATCGGACGCTTCACGCAGGCGCAGCGTGAGGCGCGGCAACGCGAGGCAGGCGGCGCGAGCGCGCTCGAATGTTATCAGACGATGATTGCGCTCTATCAGGGCAGCTTCCTGGATGGAATCGCCATCAACGACGCGGCTGAGTTCGAGACCTGGGTCGCCATGACACGCGAACACTTCCACGAGGCGCACACCCATGCGTTACGCGCGCTCGCCGCATACTATCGCGCGGAGGGGCGCTGGGCGGATGTCATCACCCTCGCACGGACGGCCGTTATGGCGGATATCCTGCAGGAGCCGATGTATCGGATGTTGATGGAGGCGCATGCCCGAATGGGAGATCGCGCCTCGGCGCTGCGCCAGTACGAGACGCTTCGGACGACGCTCGATCGCGAGTTGGGGGTGGCGCCGCTCGCCGAGACCGAGCAGCTTCGCCGCGATATTCTCGATGGACGCCTGCAGCCTGTCCCGGCGGATACCTCCGTCTCGTCGCTGCCAGCGCGATCCGCATCGAATCAGCCTGCCGCGCCCTTCATCGGGCGAGATAGTGAGATGGCGGCGCTCGATGACCTCTGGGCGACGGCGCAGCAGGGGCAGGCGCAGGCGGCGCTCATCGCGGGTGAGGCTGGTCAGGGCAAATCACGTCTGTGGCAGATGTGGTCCGCGCGACTCGCCCCAGCGGCCACAGTGCTGGAGGCGCAATGTCTCTCCACCACACAGAGTTTGCCGTTCGCGCCCGTGGCTGATCTGTTGCGCAGCCCGCTGATGCGCCGCCGGTTGCTGCGGCTGGCCCATGCGGCGCCGGTCTGGCTGGAAGACGTCATGCAGCTTGTCCCTGACCTGCGCGACGAACTACCGGTTCCGCTGCCGTCCACCATTCTTCCCCCGCTCGAGGAGCAACGGCGGCTCTTCGAGGCGCTGGTGCAGAGCCTTGGCATCCGGGCGGAGCATCCGCTGGCGCTATTTTTCGATAACCTGCACTGGGCGGATCAGGCGACTATTGAGTGGCTGGGCTACCTGCTGCATCGGGAGCACAATCTGCCATTGCTCGTCGTCGGCGCCTACCGGCCAGAAGAAGCGCCGCCACCGCTCATGGCGCTGATAGCCTCGTGGATGCGCGACGGAGTGGCCCAACGTCTTCCGCTGGCACGGCTCGACCGCGAGGAGACAGCCCAACTGATCGCAGCGCTCAGTGGCGATGTAGGGCGCGTTGAAGAACTCTATGCCCGGAGCGCGGGCAACCCTTACTTCCTGATCGAGTTGCTGCGCGCCGAACCCGGTGCGATGCCCGCCCAACTGGCCGACCTCATCATCTTGCGGCTCGACCAACTGCCCGGCGCCGCGCGCCAGATATTGCAGGTTGCCGCGTTGATACAGCCGGAAATTGACTGTACGCTGCTTCAGTACATTAGTGGGCGAACCGAGGAAGAGACGATTGAGGCGGTCGAAACGCTGCAGCAGACCGGGCTGCTCCGCGACGAAGGGCAGCGTTACGCCTTCGGCCATCCGCTGATTGCCGATGTCGTCGGCGCCGAGATGAGCCGCGCCCGCCGGACCATTCTGCATCGGCGCGTCGCCGAGACGCTTGAGCGCCTCGCGAGCGAGCGGCTGACGGAGATTTCAGGGCGGCTGGCTCATCACTTCCGCGAGGCTGAGAATCCCGAGCGCGCCGCCTACTACGCCGAGTTGGCGGGGGATCGCGCGCTCTCGCTGGCCGCGCCGGTCGAGGCGGCGCAGTTCTACGAGCAGGCGCTGGAGTTGCAGGCCACCGCGCTCCGCTACTATCGCCTAGGATTGGCGCGTCGTCGCCAGGCGGATCTGGAGGGCGCTCGCGCCGCCTACATTCAGGCGTTACGCGCCTGCGAGCAGGCCAACGAATGGTCGTGGGCATCGCGCATCTGCCTGGAAATGGCGCGCATCTGTCTGGCGCGCAACCAGTTCGACGACATTGTGACCTGGGTGGAACGCGCCCGTGGCTATCTTCCCTATGATGAAGACCCCGTGCTGCCACACGTGCTATCCGCCTACCTGATGGGCGGCCACCTGCGCGGCACCGGCCAGTCGCTGCAAGCTGCCATCGCTCAGCTCAACGAGGCGTTGCTCGGCGCCATCAAGGGGAATATGGTCGAGCTACTGCCCGGCATCCTGCTGGAGCTAGGGACGGTCGTCGCCCACACCGGAGAGTCTACCAGCGCCATTCGCTGCTTTAATGAACTCATCGCCATCGCCCATACCATCGGCGACTACTTCCACGAAGCCCTCGGCTATCACAATCTGGCGGCTACCGCGCTCCAGGTGGGTGACCTGCCGATGGCGCGCAACGCCATCGAGGCGGGGATGAGGCTGGCGCGCTCGCGGGCGGTGCATCTGGTCAACCAGTGGCTCTTTGCGACACGCGGCGAGCTAGCCATGGCCGAGCGGCACTGGCATGAGGCGGAAACCTGGTTTGCGCGCGGCCTGGCCGAAGCCGAGCGCCACGATAACACCGTCCAGATTGCGCACCTTCAGGCGGATAGGGGATTGGTCGCGTTCGAGCGCGGCGAGGTCGATCAGGCCATCACACTGCTGGAAAACACTCACACACGCCTGACGCGCGAATCCGCGCGCTATCTGCTCATCACCATTGATCTGCGTCTCATCGAGATTGAGGTGCAGGTAGGCAGGCAGGATGTCGCAAGGCTCATCCTTAATCGCGCGCAGGAACTGCTACGCGGGAGTGACTACGCCGCGCTGCATGCCTGGGCGGATCGTCTGCGGAGCCTGCTCTGCCCATGAATTACCCAACACCTCTTCCACGCCGCATTGGGTAATTCACTTCGCAAGGAAGCCCCTTGATATCCCTATCTTAAAAAAGGACAGTGCAAGGGATAGCCTGAATGACATGTCTTGTTTACACTCCTCGCAATATCCATGCTCAGCCGTTCCCGCTGACTTTGAGAACCACCATCTGCGTTGGTTGTGTCTGTTGGCGCTCTGGCGCCAAAGCGCCTTGCATAACCTGCATGACCCGTAGCCGTCGTCTGCCTGATAGTACGCCGTTGTACGAAGGAGACCGCATGAGTTCCCCAGTATCCCCATACCTGCTTGACCCCGGCATCTGGGGCGGAAAAGTGTTCAACGGAGAATGGGTTGCTCCGGCTGGTGGCATCTTTCCCGTCACCGAGCCAGCAACCGGCGCATCGCTCGGCGCCGTAGGGCGGGCAAACGAGGACGACGCGCGCCAGGCGGGGAGGCAGGCGGCGGCAGCCCAGAAAGAATGGGCGCGCCTCCCGTATGCCGAACGCGCGCGCATCATGCGCCGGGCTGGCGACCTGCTGGCGCAACACGCTCGCGAAATCCAGGCGTGGATCATCCGCGAGACGGGTTCGATTCCTGGCAAGGCGGGTTTCGAGCTACACGTCGGCTCCAGCGAATGTTACGAGGCCGCCACACTGCCATCGCAACCCTACGGGCGTCTCATCCCCTCCGAGGAGCCACGGCTGAGCATGGCGCGACGGATTCCGTCCGGCGTGGTCGGCGTGATCGCCCCGTTCAATGTGCCGCTGATCCTGGGCATTCGCTCGGTGGCTCCGGCGCTGGCGCTGGGGAATGCCGTCATCCTCAAGCCCGACCCACGCACCGCTGTCAGCGGGGGCGTTGTGCTGGCGCGCGTCTTTGAAGAGGCTGGCGTGCCCAAAGGCGTGCTGCATATGCTTCCGGGCGGCCCAGATGTGGGCGAGGCGATGATTACCGATCCCAACGTCCGCGTCATCAGCTTCACCGGATCGACCGCCGCCGGGCGACGAGTCGGCGAGCTGGCGGCGACACACCTGAAACGCGCCCACCTCGAACTCGGCGGCAACAGCGCGCTCATTATCCTCGACGACGCCGATCTGGATCTCGCGGTAAACGCGGGCGCGTGGGGGTCATTCTTCCATCAGGGCCAGATTTGCATGACGACCGGCCGCCATCTCGTCCATCACCGCATCGCGGACGAGTATACGCAGCGGCTGGCCGAGGCCGCCGAGCGTATGGCGGTGGGTGATCCGGCGCAGCAGCCAGTCTCGCTGGGGCCAATCATCGACGAGCGCCAGCGGGACAAGATTCACGGGCTGGTGACCGAAAGCGTGCGGGCGGGCGCGCAGCTGGCGGCGGGCGGACGATACGAGGGGCTGTTCTATCGTCCGACGGTGCTGGCGAACGTGACGCCGACCATGCCCGCCTATGCCAATGAGGTCTTTGGGCCGGTCGCGCCCGTGATTCGCTTCTCATCGCTCGACGAGGCGGTCGCGCTGGCGGGCGACACCGAGTACGGGCTTGCGTTGGGGATTCTGACCCGCGATGTCATGAAGGGCCTGGAACTGGCCGACCGCATCCCCAGCGGCATCGTGCATATCAACGATCAGACCATCAACGACGAGGCAGTGGCGCCCTTTGGCGGTCTCAACGCATCGGGCACGGGCGCGCGGTTTGGTGGCGCGGAGTGGAACATTGACGCCTTTACCGAGACGCAGTGGGTCACAGTTCGCGGCCAGATCGCGCCCCATCAGCTCTGAGTTCAAGAGGACGCGCCATGACCGCACCGTCATTTGATAATGGCAATGAACCAACATTGGCGACGGATCAATCGCAGCCATCGCGAGCCATGCCTCGTCGCAGCCATCGCCGTCGTCGCAGGATACGCTCGTTCCACACGCCGCTGAAGCCAGCGTCAGTGGCGATTCCTTGCCGACCCCTGGCGGCGGTCGCGTACCTTCAGGAGTGCGCGCCGTCGTCCGGGTGATCGGTTCGCGCGACTATGTTGGCGTGCTCGTCGCCATCGTGGCGCTGGCGCTCGTCATCGGCCTGGCGCATCCGGCGTTTCTACGATTCAGCCAGTTGACCGATGTCCTCAACCAGGCGACATTCGTTGCCATTCTGGCCTGTGGCATGGCAATGCTGCTGGCGATGCGCGAACTTGACCTCTCCGTGGGGTCTATCTACGCGCTGACCTCGGTGTGCGCCGCGATTCTCATGAAAAACGGGATGAACTCATGGGTCGCGGCGTTCATTGGCATCGGTGTCGGCGCCGCCCTCGGCCTGACGAACGGACTGATCGTCCAGTTGTTTCGCCTGCCATCCATCGTCGCCACACTGGCGACACTCTCGATCTTCCGAGGCCTGGCATACGCCATCAGCAATGGGCAGCAGTTGCTTGGCCCGTCGCTGAGCGACTCGTTCTCGGTCTTCGCGGGCGGCCATCTCTTCGGCATCCCGAACACGGTCTATGTGATGGTCGCGCTGGTGGCCGTGCTCACTGGAGTCCTCTATTACACGCCGTTTGGGTATCGTATCCGGTCGATTGGCTCCAATCCAGAGGCCGCGGCCTTCAGTGGCATTCCTGTTGTGCGGATTCGCTTGCTGGCGTTCGTCCTGATGGGGACACTTGGAGGTTTGGGAGGGGTATTGTCGCTTGGCTATTTCGGGGCTGGCGACCCTAACCTGGGAATCGGCTACGAGCTACTCGCGGTAGCGGCGGCGGTGATCGGTGGGACATCGCTCATGGGCGGAAAAGCCACCATCGTGGGCGCCGCGCTAGGCTCGATCTTATTAGCGGTCGTTGCCGCTGGCCTTGCGTATTTCAGTGTCCCCATCAACTGGAATTCATTCGCGACAGGGGCAGTCATCCTGCTCGCGGTGATTCTCGATAGTTTACTGCGCAGACGTCGCACCAATAATTCCCCTCGACTCTGAAATATTGCCACGCTGACCTGACATGTGGATGGTTCATGTGGATCTCCGTGGAGATCCCTCATACATTGCGCGTTGCGCCTCGATTCAGGCAGGCGTCTACGCATAGATTGTCATCGTTGACCTGGAGGTGGAGATCATGCGATCAAAGGTGATTTCGTTAGTCGCCATTGTCGTCGTCGTCATTGTCGCGCTCGCCGGTTGTGGTGAGAGCACGAGCAGCACGGGAGGAAACAAGAAAAACCCGTCAGATATCCATGTTGCGTTTGTCTATTGGACGACGGCCATTAATGCCATGTCGGAGATGGCGGCAGGGGCGCAATACGCCGGAGAGCAGTATCATGTCAACGTGCAGCTGCTGGCTCCGCCCAACCCCAACGACCCGCAGGCCGAAGTCAACCTGCTGCTGAACGCGGCCAAGACGGCGACCGACGGCATCGCAGTCGAGACGCTCGCGCCGGATGTCTTCGATCATCCTGAGGCCAACATCGTGAATTCAGGTATTCCGATTGTCGCGGTTGATACCGTTGCTCCGGCAGATACTGGCATCAAGACCTATGTCGGCAATGACAATGTCGCTGCGGGAGCCGCTCTGGCCGACGCCGCGCTGGCGAAGATTCCCGCAGACGCCAAAGGCACAGTAGTCATTGGTAACCCTATACTCGCCGTGCCAGTGCTCGCATTCCGCGCTCAGGGCATCAAAGACGAGTTTGCGGCGAAGCGCCCAGACATTCAGGTGCTTGGCCCGTTCCAGACGGCGAACGACCCGCAGGGCAACTATAACGCCTGGAATAACCTCGTCAACGCGCATCCGAACGCCCTCGCCTACCTTGGCGTTGGCGACCAGGATAGTGTCTCGCTTGCGAAGATCAAGACGGCGAACAACGGCAAATACCTCACCGGCGCCTTCGATCTCAACGACGCGACGATTCAGGCGGTGAAGGATGGCGTCAACTTTGGTCTGCTCGACCCATATCACTTCATGAAGGGCTACGTTGCCATGCGGCTGCTGATCGAGCACGCGCTCAATGGCACAGCCATTCCTGAGGGCTGGTGGAACACCGGGCATCTGATGGTTGACCAGACGAACATCGACCAGATCATCGCGCGCCAGGCGAGTCTTGACGCGAAGGGCGCCTACTACAAGCCGATCATCGCCCAGCAGTTCGCGAACCCATCGGCGTATATCAAACCGATGGATCAGGCAAAGTAGCCGCTCACTGTTTCTTGTAGCTTGCGGATTGTGCATGGTCTCGGCCTTGAAGGGCCGGAGTAATTGGGCAGAAGGCTTGAAAGCCTATCAGGGCGGGATGGCCATTATGAACTTTTAGAATTACCTCCGAACACGGTACTCGGGTGGGCCTGCCGGAGCCTGCCAGCGAATGGGGCGGGGCAAATTCGCCGTAGCATTCATGCTACGGCCTGCTCGCCCCGCCATCGCGCTGGGTGTTCGGGCTAAAACGTACAAGTTCATGTATAGCCCAATGAGTCATACTCCGGCCATTTATGGCCGAGGGAGTGCATCGATAGAAGCGAGGGACGCATGAATACACTGCCCGATACGCTCAATGCGACCGGCATTCGTAAGTCGTATGGCGGGATTGCGGCCCTCAAAGGCGTAGACTTTCGCGTCCGCGCGGGAACAGTCCACGCACTGCTCGGCGAGAACGGCGCGGGCAAATCGACGTTGGTCAAGGTGCTGGTTGGGGCGACATCGCCCGATGCCGGAACGCTGCAACTCGACGGACGCCGGGTGCGCTTCAGCAGCACCGCCGATGCGGCGAGCCAGGGCATCGCGGTCGTCTCGCAGGAACTGAATCTCTTTCCTGACTTAAGCGTTCTGGAGAACCTCTTTGTCCTGCGTGAGCCACGCCGCGGGCCAGTCGTCGCGCGTGACCGTATGGCGCGCCTCGCCTCTCCGGTGATGGAGGAACTCGGTCTGCGGGTGAACATGCGCGCGCCTGTCTCATCGCTCTCCCTCGAACAGCGCCAGCTGCTGGAGATCGCGCGGGCGTTGATGATTAATCCGCGGGTGCTCATTCTCGACGAGCCGACCTCAGCGCTGCATATCCACCAGACCGAGCGACTGCACAACCTCCTGCGCACGCTCCGCCAGCGGAACGTCGCCGTCGTCTACGTCTCCCACATCCTGGAAGACGCGCTGAATCTCTGCGACGTCGTGACGGTTCTGCGCGATGGCGAGCGGGTGCTCGACGCCGTCCCCGCCGCGCACCTGGGGATCGATGAGATTGTCCGGGCGATGCTGGGCGAGAAGAAACAGCTTCCCGCGCGCCAGGATGTGACCCACAAGCGCTACTCGCCGACTCAGGATGCCCTGCGCTTTGTCGATGTCACGGCGCCGGGGCGCCTCGATGCAGTCTCGTTCGCGGCTCCGGCAGGCTCCATAGTGGGCGTCGTCGGGTTGGCCGATTCGGGGCATCGCGATGCGCTGGCGGCGGCGGCGGGTCTGCTTCCGCTCTCTAGTGGGCAGATACAGCTACCGAATGGCGTGCCCATCCAACCGCGACGCCGGGCAGCCGTGCAGCAGGGGGTGGCGTTAGTCCCAGGGGATCGTCGGCGCGTCGGTCTGACACTCGACGCGCCTCTCTGGGAGAATATGGCGCAGGTGCGGTCGGTCGCGCTGGGGCGGGATGGCAGCCTCATCCGCCCCCATGTGCTGCGGGCGCGGGCGCGAGTTCGCATGGCCCAGCTTGGTATCCGGGCAAGCTCCGTGAATCAGGAGGCGGGCCGTCTCTCGGGCGGCAACCAGCAAAAAGTGGTGTTTGCCAAGTGGCTTGAAGCGAACCCCTCGGTGCTCCTGCTGGATGACCCCACGCGGGGCATTGATATTGGGGCAAAGGCCGAGATTTATGGGCTCATGCGCGATCTTGCGCGTCAGGGTGTCGTGCAGGTGCTGGCATCGACCGATCTCGAAGAACTCGCCACGATATGCGATACCGTGCTAGTCTTTTTCGGGGGGCGCATCTGCGCGACCCTCAGCGCAGAGCACCTGAACGCTCACACTATTCTTGAAGTCATGAATACCGGCAAACAGCCCTAGCGCGACGACTCCCGGCCCCCAGGGGGTTGGCTCTCATCGCAACATCGCACTCTGGAGAACATCATGGCGCAGCTCATGTCGTTGAGCGAAGCCGTCGCGCAGCTCATTCACGATGGTGATACGCTAGCGATGGAGGGATTTACCCATCTCATTCCCTTCGCCGCTGGCCATGAGGTGATTCGCCAGCGCAAACAGCGTCTGACGCTCATCCGCATGACCCCAGATGTCATCTACGATCAACTCATCGGCGCTGGCTGCGCGCAACGGCTCGTATTCTCGTGGGGTGGCAATCCCGGCGTTGGCTCGCTGCATCGCCTGCGCGACGCCGTGGAGCACGACTGGCCGCAGCCGCTCGAAATCGAGGAGCATAGCCACGCGGGCCTGTCAAACGCTTATGTCGCGGGCGCGTCGCATCTCCCGTTTGGCGTCCTGCGCGGCTACAGCGGCACTGACCTGCCGCGCAACAACGACCATATCCGTTTCATCCAGTGTCCCTTCACCGGCGAGGAGTTATCGGCGGTACGCGCGGTGCGCCCAGATGTTGCTGTAATTCACGCGCAGAAAGCGGATCGCAAGGGCAATGTGCTGCTCTGGGGCATTCTGGGCGTCCAGAAAGAGGCGGCGCTGGCGGCGCAGCGCGCCATCGTCACCGTCGAAGAGGTCGTAGATGATCTGGAGGCGTGGCCCAACGCCTGCATACTTCCCTGGTGGGTGGTCAGCGCCGTCTGTGTCGTTCCCGGTGGCGCGGCGCCATCCTACGCGCAGGGCTACTATCAGCGCGATAATCGCTTCTATCTAGCCTGGGACGCCATCGCCCGCGAGCGCGATCGTTTCCAGGCGTGGATTCAGCGCCACATTCTCGATACCGGCGACTTCGCCGAATTTCAGCGGGTGCTTCAGGAATCGCAACAGGAATCGCAACAGGAATCGTCGGGCGACGAGGTGCAGCCATGAGCGACAGTATGAGCGATATGCCGTACACCACCAGCGAGATGATGACCGTCGCCGCCGCCCGCCTGCTCCCCGACCGCGCGGTCTGTTTCGTCGGCATCGGCCTGCCCTCGACGGCGGCCAACCTGGCGCGGCTGACCCACGCGCCGGATCTCGTACTCATCTACGAATCTGGCCCAATTGGCGCCAAACCCGCCGTGCTGCCACTCTCGATTGGTGACGGTGATCTGGCCGAGACGGCGGATACGGTCGTCTCGACCTCCGAAATCTTCCGCTACTGGCTACAGGGCGAGCGCATTGACATCGGGTTTCTGAGCGCCGCGCAGATTGACCGCTTCGGCAACCTGAATACGACTGTGATTGGCGACTACGACCATCCGCGCACGCGATTGCCCGGCGCTGGTGGCGCGCCAGAGATCGCCGGGGCGGCGCGCCAGGTCTTCATCCTGCTCAAGCAGTCGCCGCGCGCCTTCGTCGAGCGCCTCGATTTCGTCACCTCCGTTGGCTATGGTGACGGCGGCGATGCGCGCGCGCGTCTGGGCCTGAGCGGACGCGGCCCCACCGCAATCATCACCGATTTATGCATCATGGAGCCAGAAGACATCACGAACGAGTTTATCGTGACACACCTGCACCAGGGGGTGACCCGCAATCAGGTGCGGGAGACTATCGGCTGGCCGGTACGATTCGCGGCCACATTGGAGACAACCATGCCGCCATCCGGGCAGGAGCTTGCCACGCTGCGTGATCTGCAACGGCGTACGGCTCTGGCGCATGGGACACAGCACGAGTGATAGAGCAGTGAGGAGGTCTGACGATGCCCAAAATTCGCGGTTATCGGCGGCTTGAGGAGGAGACGCAGCCACCCTACCTCTACCCGCAATATGCCTCGACGCCCAAACGCGCGCCCACCAGGCCGCTGATCCTGCTGCCGCATACGCTCTCGGAGGTGACTGGGCCAGTCTTCGGCTATGACCGTATCGCGCCAACGGACAACGACCTGACCGCACACCACCAGGAAGAACCCCTGGGCGAGCGTATCATCGTCTGTGGGCGCGTGCTCGACGACTATCGTCGGCCTGTGCGCCACGCGCTGATCGAGCTATGGCAGGCCAACGCCGCCGGACGCTACCGGCACAAATCCGACATGCACAATGCGCCGCTCGATCCCAACTTCGACGGCTATGGGCGGACCATGACCGACGATGAGGGACGCTATACCTTCCTGACCATCAAGCCGGGAGCCTATCCCTGGGGCAATCACTACAACGCCTGGCGTCCCGCGCACATCCACTTCTCGCTCTTTGGCGCGGGCATCCTGAGCCGACTGGTCACACAGATGTACTTTCCCGGCGACCCACTGATGGATGAAGACCCGATATTCAACAGTATTCCCGATGAGAAAGCGCGCCGCCGCCTGATCTCGACGCTCGACTGGGAGCTGACCAGCCCGGACTACGCCCTGGGCTATCGTTTCGATATTGTGCTACGCGGTCGCGATGACACACCGATGGAGGCTTGAAATGGGACTGCATCCAACCGCATCACAGACCATCGGACCGTATCTGCGCATTGGCCTGACGCCCATGTTCGTCACCGACATCGCTGGGCCAGATGTGCCCGGCGAGCGTATCACCCTGCGCGGGCGTGTGCTCGACGGCGACGGCAGACCCGTTGACGACGCGCTGATCGAGGTGTGGCAGGCGAACTCCGCGGGCAGATACGCCCACCCCGACGATACGCAGGAGAAGCCGCTGACGCCTGGATTTCAGGGGTTTGGCCGCTCGCCCACCGATGACGACGGCGCGTTTCACTTCACCACGATCAAGCCGGGGCCAGTTACAGGGCCAGACGGGCAGGCGCAGGCGCCACATCTGGCGGTCGTGGTCTTCATGCGCGGGCTGCTGCGCCAGTTGGTGACGCGGGTCTACTTCCCTGGCGATCCAGCGAATGCGACTGATCCCGTCTTGCGGTTGGTTTCCGAGGAGCGACGCGCGACGCTGATTGCGCGGCCCGCGGCGGATGGGACACTGGAGTGGAATATCCACCTTCAGGGGCCAGACGAGACCGTCTTCTTCGCAACCTGATACGACCCGACCCGACATGACCCAACACGACCTGATACGCGCCACGGCGGAGGTTTCTCATGTTCGATCACCTGTTCACCACCGACCGGATGAGAACCATTTTTTCGGATTTGGCGCGCATTCAGGGCATGCTGGACTTCGAGGCGGCATTGGCGCGAGCGGAGGCGCGCGCTGGCATGATCGGCGAGGGGACCGCGGTGGCTATCGCGGCGCACTGCCATGCCGACCGTTTCGAGCTTGCGACGCTGGCGACGGCGACGGCGACGGCTGGCAATCCGGCCATCCCGCTGATCGCGGCGCTGACCGCGCAGGTTGCCGCCGATGATGCGGAGGCGGCGCGCTACGTTCACTGGGGAGCCACCAGTCAAGATGTGATGGATACGGGACTCGTCTTGCAGCTTCGCGGCGCACTGGATGCGCTCGATGCTGATCTGACGCGCCTGGCGGCGGCATGCGCGCGACTGGCCGAGCGCAACGCCGATCTGACGATGGCCGGGCGCACCTGGCTCCAGCAGGCGCTGCCGATCACTTTCGGCGTGAAGGCGGCTGGCTGGCTCAGCGCCGTCAATCGCCACCGCGAGCGACTGCGGCAGATGCGTCCGCGCGTGCTCGTGACGCAGCTTGGCGGGGCGGTCGGCACGCTGGCGGCGTTTGGTCCGGCGGGGCTGGTGGTAGCGGAGGCGCTGGCCGATGACCTTGGCCTGGCGCTGCCAGATATTCCCTGGCATACGCACCGTGACCGGCTGGTCGAGGCCGCCACGACCCTCGGCTCGCTGGTGGGGACGCTTGGCAAGATGGCGCGCGATCTCGCGTTGCTGGCGCAGACGGAGGTCGGTGAGGCGTTCGAGCCAGCGGAGCCGGGCAAGGGCGCGTCTTCGACGATGCCGCAGAAGCGCAATCCGGTGGGCGCGTCGGTGGCGCTCGCCGCGGCCGTCCGCGTGCCTGGGCTGGTGGCAATCATGCTCGCGGCGATGCCCCAGGAGCACGAGCGCGGGCTGGGTGGCTGGCAGGCCGAATGGGAGACGCTGCCGGAGATAGTGCGGCTGGCGGCTGGCGCGCTCTGGCAGATGGCTCAGGTTGCCGAGGGGTTGGAGCTTGACGCTGATCGCATGCGCGCCAATCTCGACATCACGAAAGGGGTGATCTGCGCCGAGGCGGTCGCGATGGCGCTCGTGCCGACGCTGGGGAAAACGTCCGCGCATCAGGTCGTCGACGACGCCTGCCGCCAGGCGCTGGCCCGGGATGTTGCGCTGCGTGACGTCCTTGCCGAAGACCCACAGGTGACGGAGATACTTTCCGCCGATGCCTTAGATCGTCTCTGCGACCCGCGCAACGCCACCGGGCTTGCGGACCAACTGATCCAGCGGGCCCTGGCGCGCCGCGTTGAATGAATCATGATCAAAAGGACCCCATGACGTATGCATTCAATTGATCTGCCGTCGGGCAAGTTTTATTACCAGTTTGACGGTCCACCCGATGCCCCGGTGCTGATTCTCTCCAATTCGCTCGGCACCGATCATACGATGTGGGATCTTCAGATGCCTGCGCTGGAACGCTATTTCCGCGTGCTACGCTATGACAGCAGAGGGCACGGCGCGTCGGCCGTTCCTCCTGGCCCCTATACCATCGAGATGCTGGGGCAGGATGCGCTGGCGCTCTTAGACGCGCTTGATATCACACGGGCGCACTTTTGCGGGCTGTCCATGGGCGGCATGGTGGGCATGTGGCTGGCTGCCAACGTGCCGGAGCGGATCAACCGGCTGGCGCTCTGTAACACCGCCGCGCGCATGGGGCCGCCTCAACTGTGGGATGCCCGTATCGGATCGGTGCGCCAGTGGGGTATGGCAAATATCATTGCCGCAGTGATCGTACGCTGGTTCACCCCGGCATTTTTCGAGCGCGAGCCGGAGATGGTCGAGACGATGCGCCAGACACTGTTGCGTACCCCGCCTGAAGGGTATATCGCCTGTTGTGAGGCGATTCGCGACATGGATATGCGCGCCACTCTGCCCCGCATTCGCGCCAGCACCCTCGTCATCGCCGGGTCGCTCGATGCCGCGTCGCCGCCCGCCGATGGACGCTTCCTGGCGGAGACGATTCCCGACGCGCGTTATCAGGAGTTCCTCGCGGCGCATATGGCTAATATCGAGGTTGGGCAGCCATTTACCGATGCGCTGGTGCGCTTTTTCAGGGGATCAGAGGCATGACGAAGGAAGAACCGAAGGGTAAACCGATGGATGAACAGGAGCGCTACGAGTCCGGCCTGACCGTTCGCCGCGCGGTGCTGGGCGACGCCTATGTGGAGCAGTCGTTGGCCAGTCTAACGCCATTCAACGCGCCCTTCCAGAACCTCATCACCCGCTACGCCTGGGGCGAGATTTGGGAGCGCCCGGGCCTGCCCCGCCAGACACGCAGCTTGATTACGCTGGCGATGCTAGTCGCGCTCAATCGTGGCGACGAACTGCGCATGCACATCCGCGCCGCATTGCGTAACGGCGTCACCATCGAGGAAATCCAGGAAGTATTTCTGCAATGCGCAATCTACTGTGGCGTGCCAGCGGCAAACGCGGCGTTCCATCTGGCAGAGGACGTGCTGGCGACTGATACCCCCGACCAACCGGAATAACGCGCTTCATTACCCCACATCTCCCCACGACAAGAGCCTGCTACGACTTCCTAAAATTGCCGCTTGACAACGAGAAGCGTTCAGTGCATACTCCTTGTGATCGATTCCGGACATCGATTCCGGACACGATTCCGGACACGATTCCGGACACGCTCACAGTGCTGTTGTACTCGGCGAGGCTGAGAGGGTCGGCATGCCAAAGAAACCAACGATCGAAGACATCGCACGAATGGCAGGCGTCTCGCGCACCACGATCTCGCGCGTCTTGAACCATCGCCCCGATGTGGATCGCGTGACACGTGAGCGCGTCCTCCGCATCATTGACGAGCAGGGCTACGTGCCCAGCCTTACCGCTGCCGGGCTGGCGGGAGGGCGCAACCGCCTGTTGGGCATGCTGCTCCCTGTCTTCACCTGGCCCATCATCCCTGACCTCATTCGTGGCATCAGCGAAATCCTGAATCAGACGCCCTACGAGCTGGTGTTGTACACGTTCAACGACGAAGACCTGAATCGCGACCGCCGTGATGTCGTCAATCGGTTGGCGGCCAATCTGACCGCTGGACTTCTGGGGGTGTTTCCCGGCGCACTCTCCAGCCAGTTAACCGAACTACATCAACAGGGCGTTCCCGTGGTCATCATTGATGACCAGCAAGCGCAGGTGACTCCCTGGGTGCGTGCGGACAACATCACTGGCGCCTATGATGTGGTGCGCCATCTGACCCAACTTGGTCATCGCCGCATTGCTCATATCCAGGGGCCAGCGGAGTATCTCGCCTCACACGACCGCCAGCAGGGCTATCTCCGCGCGCTGGCAGAGGCAGGCATTTCGCCCGACCCCGCGCTCATCCTCGACGGCGACTTTCTGCCGCAATCCGGGTATGGTGGCGCCATCCGGATCTTCGATATGCCGCCTGAGACGCGGCCCACAGCGATCTTTGCCGCCGCTGACCAGACGGCCTATGGTGTGCTTCGAGCCGCCGAGGAACGCAGTATCGCCATCCCCAAAGATATCGCCCTGGTCGGCTTCGACGACGACGCGCCATCTGCCCACGTGTTACCTCCGCTGACCACCGTGCGCCAGCCGTCTTTTGAGATGGGTCAGGAAGCGATCAAGCTGCTCCTCAATCTGGTCGCACAGACAGAAGAACAGGAGTCGGGGCTGGGAGGCTCGCCAATTGGGAGCGGCGATACCCTGGCCAACCCACTGCGGATCGTTCTGCCAACATCGCTGATTGTGCGCGCTTCGTCGGGTGCGGCCAATCCCATCTCGCTGCCACTTTCTTCGACGATGTGATGTAAAGCCCTGTAAGACCAGGCCTGCGGGACAGGCAATTTCGCGCAACCTCGTCTGTCCGTCTCATGGGAACAATGACCGTTCCCTACTCGACACTGGAGGTGTGTTGTGACAGGTCGCCTTTTTGGCCAGCGCGGTCCTCGAATTGGAACGTTCCTGCTTGCGTTCCTGGTGGCATCTTCATTGCTCCTCTCCGCCTGTAACAGCGGCGCGAAGAACGTGGCGCATCGCAACTACATCACCGTGGTCGCGAATGCATCCGGCGATTATACCCAGAACTTCAACCCGTATAACACGTCGAATCTGACGACATCGCAGGGCGTCATCTATGAAACGCTACTCTTCTTCAATCGTGGTGACGAGAGCATTACGCCGTGGCTCGCTTCGAGCTATCAGTATTCGAGCGATCTGAGCCAGATCACGTTTACGATCCGCCCCAATGTGAAGTGGTCAGATGGCCAGCCGTTCTCCAGCGAGGATGTGGCGTTCACGCTCAATGAGCTGAAGCAGTATCCGGCGATGGATATCAATGGCCTCTGGAATGAGATCACCAGCGTCACCGCCCCCGATCCCTCAACTGTTATCGTGAAGCTGAATGCGCCCTTCACGCCGCTGTTGTGGTACCTGGGTGGTCAGACATACATCCTGCCCAAGCATATCTGGGCGAGCGTCGGTGATGGCAGCAAGTATGCGGACCCGAACCCTGTCGGCACAGGACCATACGTGGTGAAGTCATTCACGCCACAACTCGTCACGCTGGCGAAGAATCCGAGCTTCTGGCAGGCCGATAAGGTGCAGGTGCAGGAGGTACGCTATCCCGCCTTCGACTCGAATACCAGCGCGGAGCTGGCGATGGATCAGGGTACGGTGGACTGGGCGGGCATCTACACCGCCGACATCCAGAAGACGTACGTTAATCGCGATCCAGCGCACAACCACTACTGGTTCCCTCCGAGCGACATCTTGATGCTCTTCGTCAACACCGCCAAGTATCCATTCAACCAGCTTGCCGTGCGCAAGGCGCTGAGTCTCGCCATTGACCGCGCCAAACTCTCAAAGATCGCCGAGAGTGGGTATGAGCCGCTTGCCAGCCCGACGGGCCTGGTATTGCCATACGACCAGAAGTTCCTTGCGCCACAGTATGCAAACGCGCAATTCACCTTAGACGTGAACGGAGCGCAGCAACAGCTCGAAAGCGCCGGATTCACGAAGGGTTCTGACGGCATCTATGCCGACAAGAATGGCAAGAAGCTTTCGATGACGCTGGATGTGGTGACTGGCTTCACCGACTGGATTACGGGCGCGCAGATTATCGCCAGCAACTTGAAGACGCTGGGCATCGACGTCAACGTCAACACGATCTCACAGGATGCCTGGGCAAACGATCTCGCCGTCGGCAGCTTCGACATCTCGCTCTGCTGGACCAATCCGGGGCCGTCGCCGTATTTCATCTTCGATGCGCTGCTGCGCACAACCAATTCGGCGCCGGTGGGACAATCAGCCAACTCGAATTACGAGCGCTGGAACGATCCGGCGATTGATAAGCTACTCGATCAGTTCGCGCAGTCGAACGACCTGCCGACGCAACAGCAGGCGATGGCGAGCATCGAGCAGGTCATGGTCGAGCAGTTGCCAAGCATCCCCTTGCTCAATGAGCCATACTGGTACGAATACAACACCAGCAGCTACGTTGGCTGGCCGGACGCGCAACATCTCTACGCTGAGCCTTCGCCCTATACCTATCCCGACAACGAGATGGTGCTGCTCCACCTCCAGCCCGCCAGTTAGCTGGGCCACGGTTTACAGGCTCATCGGGACATCTAAGCAACTGAGCAACTAAGCAACTAAGCAACTGAGCAACTGAGCAACTGAGCATTCGCCTGGATACTCCGATGGGCGCCCTTGACGGGCTTCGCCACGACGAGGAGAAGCATCATGCGTCACCTGTTGCGACGCGCGGTTTTTTATGCAATCGCGCTCTGGGTCGCCGTTACGCTCAATTTTCTGATTCCACGGCTCTCGCCAGGCAATCCCGCGGAGGCGATGCTGAGCCGCCTGCGTGGCAAGGCGTCCCCGCAGGCGATTCATGCCCTCGATATTCTCTTCGGCGTCAATACGCACGAGTCGCTCTGGTCGCAATATGTCCAGTACATCGGCAACCTGCTACATGGTAACCTGGGCATCTCGATCACCTATCTGCCCGAGCCGGTCTCCAGTGTGATTGCGCGTGACCTGCTCTGGACGCTGATCCTCGTCGGCGTCACGCTGATCATCAGTTTCGTCGTCGGTACGCTGCTCGGCGCGCTGGTCGCCTGGCGCCACGGCTCAGCGCTGGACTCGATTCTGCCGCCGATGTTCACCTTTCTTTCGGCGATTCCCTACTTCTGGCTGGCGCTGATCTTTCTCTACGTCTTCGGATTCACGCTCGGCTGGTTTCCGATCTATGGTGGCTATGACGCGACCACCACTACACCGGGCTTCAACCTGGACTTTCTCGTCAGCGCCTTCGAACACGCCTTCCTGCCAGCGATTACCATCATCATTGGCTCGATTGCTGGCTGGATTCTTGGTATGCGCAATACCATGATTACGACACTCTCGGAGGACTACGTCCTGATGGCAGAGGCGAAGGGGCTTTCGGATCGGCGCATCATGCTGACCTATGCGGCGCGCAATGCTATCCTGCCCAATATCACCAGTTTCGCCCTCTCGCTTGGCTTCGTCGTCAGCGGCGCACTGCTCACCGAGATTGTCTTCTCCTATCCTGGCATCGGCTACGCGCTCTTGCAGGCGGTCGAGAACCACGATTACTCGCTGATCGAGGGGATATTCCTGTTGGTCGTCATTGCGGTGCTGGTTGCGAACTTCCTCGCCGACCTGGCGTACGTCGCGCTCGATCCGCGCGTGCGCCACGAGAGGGGGCGATCATGAACACATCCGTGACAGCCTCTCCTGGCCGATTGTCCGCCCTCTGGCGCTTTGTCACCCTCAATCGCAAAGTAACCGTCGGTATCGTGATCGTCGCGTTCTTTGTGCTGGTGGCGCTCTTTGGGCCAGTGCTGATGCGTCAGGATCCGACCGCGTTTACCGAAGACCTGCTCCAGCCGCCCTCATCGGCGCACTGGCTCGGCACGACCCAGAACGGGCAGGATGTCTTTGCGCAACTGATCGTTGGCACACGAGTGTCGGTCGCGCTCGGTTTCATCGTCGGCATCCTGACCACGGTGGTCTCGGTCGTCGTCGGTGTGGTATCGGGCTACTTCGGTGGCGTCATCGACGAGGCGTTTTCGCTCGTGACCAACGTCTTTCTCGTGCTACCAACGCTTCCGCTGGCCATCCTGCTGGCGGCGTTCCTTCCCTACAAAGGCCCGCTGACCCTTGGCATCGTTATCGGCGTCACTGGCTGGTCGTGGGGCGCGCGGGTACTGCGCGCGCAGACGCTCTCGATGCGCGGGCGTGATTTCGTTGAGGCGGCGCAGGCGAGGGGTGAGACCTCATCTCGCATCGTCTTCTTCGAGATATTGCCCAACGAGACAGCGCTGGTGGCGGCGGAACTGCTGGGCACAATTATCTACTGCATCCTCGCTGAGGCGGGGTTGGAGTTCCTGGGTCTTGGCAACTTCAGTAGCGTCAGTTGGGGAACGATGTTCTTCTTCGCGCAGAATAATGATGCGCTGCTGCTGGGCGCGTGGTGGTGGTTTCTGCCGCCAGGCCTCTGTATCGCCATGCTGGGCGCGGCGCTGGCGCTCGTCAACTTCGGCATCGATGAGATTGCCAATCCCCGCCTGCGTACCGAACGCGGGCGCAAGCCGTCGTTGCTCAAACGCGCGCTTGGTGTTCCGGTGTCCACACCGCAGCTACAGGAGGAGACGGTATGACCGTGCCACAGACGACTCCCTTCTCCTCAGCGACTAATATCCTGGAGATCAAGAACCTGAGCGTCGAATATGCGTCGGCCAGCGGGACCGTACGCGCGCTCAATAACGTCAGCATTGCCCTCGGACGCGGCCAGATTCTGGGACTCGCGGGCGAGAGCGGCAGCGGCAAGACAACCCTCGGGCATGCGATTGCGCGGCTGCTCCGCCCACCCGCCGCCATCACAGGGGGGCAGGTGCTCTACTACCCAACGGAGGATTCGCCGCGCGCCCGGTCGCTCAACACGCCTGGCGATGGTCAGGCAGTCGATATCCTTCAGCTTACCAGTAAGCAGCTACGCGCCGTACGCTGGAGCACGCTCGCCATTGTCTTTCAAAGCGCCATGAATGCGCTCAATCCAGTCTTGCGGCTCAGCAGCCAGATTGACGATGTCCTGAAGGCGCACCGACCAGAGATGACGGCGCGGGAGCGGCGCGAGCGTGCGAATGAACTGCTACGGCTCGTTGGCATCTCGCCCGACCGCATCAAGAGCTATCCGCACGAGTTGAGCGGTGGCATGCGCCAGCGCGCCATCATCGCTATCGCCCTGGCGCTCTCGCCGGAAATCATCATCATGGATGAGCCAACCACCGCGCTCGACGTGGTCGTGCAGCGCGAGATTCTGATGGAAATCGCCCGGTTACGGGAACGCTTCAACTTCTCGGTGATATTCATCACTCATGATCTCTCGCTGCTGCTGGAGCTTGCCGACAAAATCGCGATCATGTACGCGGGGCGTCTCGTCGAGACGGCTACCTGTCTCGAACTGAAACGTCAGCCGCGCCATCCCTACAGCTATGGCATGCTGCACTCATTCCCGACGCTGCATGGCCCGCGCCGCCGGATGACCGGGATTCCTGGCTCGCCGCCCGATCTGCGTGAGTCGCCCGCGGGCTGTGCGTTTCATCCGCGCTGTCCCATGGCGTTCGCTCCCTGCGCAACAGTGCTGCCGAAGCTGCGCGGTTCCAGCGCTGAGACGCCCCAGCAACTGGTCGCCTGCCACCTCTATGATTCCACGTATGCGAGCGGGCCGTTGCCAACAAACGCCGACCTTGGCGCGCGCTATGAGGAGGTGTACGCACGGTCCAGCCTGGGAACAAGGCGTGCCGTGGTGGAGGAACCTCGATGAGTGCGGAGGATACCGGTGTGAACAATACGACCGACACCACCAGCGCTAACCCACCTCTCACCGCGCTCTCGCTGGCAGCGGAGTTCGCCAGCGGTCCGCCGAAGACGCCGCCCGTGCTGGAGGGCATTCATCTGCGCAAGCATTTCCCGGTGCGACAGTTCAAGGTTGGCGGCGCTAGCAGCGTCGTTCACGCGGTCGAAGATGCCACACTCGCGCTCTATCCTGGGCGGGCGCTGGCGCTGGTTGGCGAGAGTGGCAGCGGCAAGAGCACCATCGCGCGCATGCTGGCACGGCTCTATACACTGACCTCAGGCGTCATGCGCTTCGAGGGAAAGCCCGTCACTGGCAACGGGCGCGCCGCCCTGCGCGAGTATCGCCGCCACGTCCAGATGATCTTTCAGGATCCATTCTCATCGCTTAATCCCATCCATAGTGTCCGCTACCACCTGAGCCGCCCGCTGCGCCTCTACGGCCACGCGGAATCTCAGCGGCAGGAGACCGACAAGATACTTACCCTGCTTGATCGCGTCAGCCTGAGTCCGGCGGAACAGTTCATCCAGAAATATCCGCACCAGTTGAGCGGCGGTCAGCGGCAGCGCGTCGCGATTGCCCAGGCGCTGGCCGTCCGGCCCAAGGTCATTTTGGCCGATGAGCCAGTCTCGATGCTGGATGTTTCGATCCGGCTCGATATTCTCAATCTGATGTTGGCCCTCAAAGATGAGGAGCGGCTTGCATTCCTCTTCA
>CAVRAI010000007.1:0-497667 GCA_963718915.1 uncultured Chloroflexia bacterium
TGAGCGGTGGTCTCCGTGGGCCACGCTGTTGCAGACAGTTCACGCCTACAACAGTATACAGCGGGCCACGCGGCGCTGCCTACGCCGACTGTAAGCCCATTCGATCCGCCAGCGTCATTTCAGGCGAATCGACCGTGCCATGATGCAATCCAGCGCAACGATCCCACGGTCATGTGGGGCACGCCTGGTAGCTATCGGTTACAATAGAGATAACCGCCGGGCCTTTGTCGTCCTCTTGCCATCAGGTGTAAAAAGGATGCCACCGATGCTGAACAGTCCACCGCAACTCTATCTGAGCGCTTCGGGCCAGGATCGCCTGTTTGTCGATGGTTTGTGCGAGCGCCTGCGATCACGCGGTTTGGTGGTTCACGAAGGCGGCGATCTGAGCGGGCCAGCGACACGCGATGAAAGACAGCGCGACATCGACTCCTGCCAGGTCGTCCTTGTCGTCATTTCACACGCCAGCATGCGCTCCGCTGAGGTGACGGCGGATTATCAGTATGCGCTGGCCCACAACCAGCAGGTCATGCCAGTGATTGTCTCGTCGGCCAACGATCTGCCTGCCGATGTGAGCCATCTCCAGGCGATTGACTTTTCCGCGGGCGAGCAGGCTGGCTGGGCGGCGCTGCTGATCGCGCTCGATACGCTGGGTATCGCCCGTTACCCGATTGCGACGCCACCTGATCTTGATGCCGAGGTCGTGCTGGCCCGCGCGCGTTCCGGCATCACGCCTCCGGCATGGTATGTGAGCCGACTTCCGGTTCGCGCCGGTCGGC
The DNA here is from genome assembly GCA_963718915.1 of uncultured Chloroflexia bacterium. GTDB lineage: Bacteria > Chloroflexota > Ktedonobacteria > Ktedonobacterales > JADMIN01 > DAHUXT01. The sequence goes on from CAVRAI010000007.1 coordinate 777, forward strand.
GGCTCTCGCGCTGGACCATCTATGGGGCGACGATCACCGTCATCCTAACCATTCTGACGTATTTTGCCACCGGCCAAAATCTGCTCGTCGTGGCGCCAGCCCTCTACATCATTTATCAGCTCTATATCAAATACAGCCCTGCGGCGCTCCGTTCGCTGAAGAACAGTCCGATGGTGATATTGACGCCGGATGGCTTTGTCGTGACGACCAAAACCGGCGGGGCGGTCTCGGCGGCGTTCCGCGACGCGACTACTGACGTCCCGGTTGCGCAGACGCGCACGAGCGACGTGCATCTGAAGGTGGACCCCAGAAACGGGCGACCATTCGTCGCAATGACGCTGAGCAAGTTTCCGGGCGAGGGCATACTGGGGCAGCAGGCGCTCGCGCAGTACCAGGCATACGTCGCGCGCTATCTGTCTGGTGAACCAGGCCTGACGCCCACGGTTGCGGCGGCTCCGCTGCTCTTTATCAGCTACTCGCGCAAGGATGCCAGCATCGTAGACCGGCTTGAGTTGAGCTTGCGGCAGGCAGGATACAACGTCTGGGTGGATCGCAGCAATCTGCGGGCCGGGCAGGCCTGGTCGGCGCAGGTGGGCCAGGCGATTGATCAATGCGCCGCGCTGGTCGTCGCGCTCTCGCCAGCCGTGCTCCGGTCGGCGGCCGTCAGGAACGAATATCAGCACGCACTGAAAGCTGGCAAGCCGGTACTCGTCGCCAAGATTCGCACGACCCGCCAGCCTCCGTCCGAGCTTCGCCAGTGCCCGCGTAGCGACCTGCGCGACAACCTCTTGCTTGGCGTCCTGAACCTGGCCGAGGCGCTCGATCAGGCGGGCGCGCATCCAGCGGCGACCTTCGGCGCGCTGCCCGGTGGGCGTCTGCCGCGGAGCTCCACGCTGGTCATGGCGCAGGCGCTTCGTGGGATAACTCCGCCCGATGGCGCCGTCTACCGGGCGAGTCTGCCAGCGCGTTTCATCTATTCGACGATTATTCTGCTGGCGGTTGCGGCGTTTGGCGTTCTGTTCGCGCTGGCGATTGGCAATCTCTATCCCCTCTTCATTGCCAGCGTGCTGCTGTTTGGTATCGGCGTGCCGAACCTGCTCTTTACGCGCCGCCGGTTACGCTATCCAGACACTATCATCACAGTGCCCGAAGGCTATATCACCTTTTTTAACTCCGCACGTCTGTCTGAGCATCCCTACGATTCGCTGAGCACGGTGACGATCACGGCGTCTGACGCCTTCAGCGGCATCACGCTTGCCAATAGCGGGATCGGGTCGAGCAAGCCCTATGCCGTCCAGATTCGTCCAGGGTTTCACCAGAGCCGCGACATCGCCGAACGGATCATCTCCGATTTCAGCCACTACAAGCGCTTGAGCGTAGAGCAGTCCTCCAGCGATGCCAACGCGCTGGATATCGACACGACTTGCTGAACGGGATCTGACTCAACAGCGAGGGGCCGTGCGGTTCTGGCCGTTCCATTTTTCGGCGAGCGTATCGAAGAGTGTCGGCATCTCGACGCATGCTATGCACACGACCAGTAATTTGCGCAGCTGAGAAGCGTCCTTGCTTATGACACTGGTTACTCCGAGCGATCCCTATGGGTATCTTTGCAGGTTGCTGGATTCAGCATATAAGGAAGTGATACGCGCCGAGATATGAACCCGGCAACAATTGGCGTGAAACTGGCCGTGTCACTCGCGCATTGTGGCCGAATGTTTCGCCGCTTGACGGCATGTAACGGTAGGTCTATATTCAGGCTAGCGCCACCAGCAGAGATGTGTTATGGAATGTGGCGGAGAAGGCAGAGCGGCTGGTTTTGGGTAAGGAGGCTTCCTATGCGCGTGGCATCCTTCTCTGCGCGAAGCGGATGGATCGTTGGCGGCATCGCGCTGTCCCTGACGCTGATTGGCGTCTGCGCTGCGGCGCTGGCGGTGGCGGCTCTGGTTGGTGGCGCGCCCACGGCGCTCGCCAATAGCCCTCACGTCGATGTGGTCTCCTTCGATCAGGAGGTAGATACCGCGTCGGCGCGCTTCTTGACTGGCGCGATACAGACGGCGCATGACGATGGGGCGGCGCTGCTCATCATCGAGATGGATACGCCCGGCGGCGATCTTGACTCCATGAAGGCTATTTCGCAGGCGATTCTGGCCAGTCCGGTGCCCGTCGCGGTCTACGTTACCCCCGCGGGCGGGAGAGCGGCCTCGGCGGGCGCGCTGATCGCCTACTCCGCACCGATTATCGCGATGGCGCCCGGCACCCGTATTGGCGCCGCCAGCCCGGTCGATAGCTCCGGCGATAACCTGCCTTCAACGCTGGATACCAAGGTCAAAAACGACCTGCTGGCGATGGTTCGCTCGGTGCAGAAGGCGTATCACCGCACCATAGCCCCAGCGGAGCAGACGGTGACCAACGCCGCCTCCTTCACCGACGAGGAGGCGCTCGACAACGGCCTGATCAACCTGCGCGCCACCTCCCGCGATGATCTGCTCAGCCAACTCGACGACACATCGGTGGTGATGTTCAGCGGCAAGACTATTTTATTGCGGGTCGTGGGGCTGCCAGTGACGGTGCTGGAGCCGACATTCGCCGATCAGGTGCAGGCGTTTTTCCTCGATCCCACCGTGCTCTTCCTGGTTTTCATCGTCGCGGCGGTCTGTATCTATCTCGAACTGGCGCATCCCGGAGCTATCGTGCCGGGAACCATCGGCGCGATTGCGCTGGTGCTTTTCCTGCTGGGCGCTGGAACGCTCGACCCCAACTGGGCGGGGCTGGCGCTGATGCTGCTGGCGATTGTGCTGCTGGGGATAGACGTGCGCGTGCCGACTCATGGCGTCCTCTCGATAGGGGCATTGGTCAGCCTGGCGCTCGGCTCGTTTATCTTCTTTGACACTGGTGTGGACCGGGGCTCGCAACCACTCAGTCCAGTGATCATCGGCGGGGTGGTAATTGGCGTCGGCCTGATCGCGCTCATCGTACTGCAATTCGTGATCCGCTCGCAGCGCTGGCCGGTGCGCACTGGCAGCGCGGGACTGGTTGGCCAGCAGGCGACGGTGCTAACATCGCTAGCGCCAGAGGGCCGCGTGCGTGTCATGGGAGAGGATTGGAGCGCTCGTCTGACGCAGGTTGATGCGCCGCCCATCGAGGCGGGCGCGTCGGTTCGGGTGGTGCGCGTGGAGGGACTAAAAGTCCTGGTTGAGCCAACTTCGGATGTGGTGGGAGTGTCACGTCGTCATAAGTAACGGCGGACGTGATAACAGAAACGAGGGGACGAGGTGGATCCAGTTACATTAAGTGTAGCGGGCGCTATCATTGTGGTTTTGCTCCTGCTGTTCCTTCTGGCGGGGCTGCGCGTGGTGAATCAGTACGAGCGCGGTGTCATCTTTGTGCTCGGACGTCTGCGTGGCGCGAAAGGGCCAGGAGTCTTCTGGGTGCCGCCGTTCATCAGCACAATGCGCAAGATTGACCTGCGTATCGTCACCATCGAGCTACCGCCGCAAGAGGGCGTCACCCGCGATAATGTGACGGTGCGGGTGAGCGCGGTCGTTTACTTCTACGTGGTCACTCCCAACGACGCCGTCAATAACGTGCTGGACTACTACCGCGCGACGGTGCAGATTGCCCAGACGACGCTGCGCAACGTAATGGGTCAGTCAGAACTGGATCAACTGCTGGCGAACCGCGAGGAAATCAATCGCGCGGTGCAGCAGATCATCGATGAGCATACCGAGCGCTGGGGCATCAAAGTGACCACCGTCGAGTTGAAAGACGTCGAGCTGCCACAGACGATGCAGCGCGCGATGGCGAAACAGGCGGAAGCCGAGCGCGAGAAGCGGGCCAAAGTGCTGCTGGCGCAGGGCGAATTCCAGGCGGCGCAGACGCTCGCCGATGCGGCCCATCTGATCTCGACCGAGCCTGCGGCGCTCCAGTTGCGCTATCTGCAGACGCTGACCGAGATCGCGGTGGAAAAGAATTCAACGATCATTTTCCCCCTGCCCATTGATCTCATCGAGCCGCTACGCGAGTTACTAACGGCGGCATCCCATCGGATCGCACCCAACGGCAATCCTCCAGCGAAACCAGCTTCCGCACCGACTTCGGGCACGCCGCCACCGGCGATCTCCGAGCCGTTTGGGCAACCACAGCCACCAACCACGCCGCTGCCTCAGGCGCCGCGCACCCTCGATCCTGATATTCAGTAGTAAGTGTGAGGGTCGGCGACACCTGCGACTCTGGTTCCCCTTCTCCTTCGCGGAGAGGGGGGCTGGGAATGAGGTCAGTCCTCCTACTCAGCACTCGGCGCGCGCGAGGGGGCGTTGAGTTGCGCGTAGTCGACGTAGCGCTGGTAGTCGTCTGGGTCGATCAGCCCCTGTGAGGAGTAGAATTTCATCATCACCTCCAGCTTGAGGATGCTGATGAGATTGATGCTCTGCGCCTTCAGTCGCGCATGAGCGCCCATGTCGCGGTCGATCAGCACCAGCGCGTCGTGGACGACAATATCGTGTTCTTGAAGAAATTGCGCTGTCTCCAGAATATTCCTGCCGCCGGTAATCAGGTCGTCAATCAGCAGCGCGCGCGCTCCCGGCTGGAAGCGCCCCTCGATGCCGCGCGGGCCGGTGCCTTCGGGCTTGAGACGCGGATAAATCAGTGGAACCGATGATTCCAGCGAGAACGCCGTAGCGAGCAGCAAGCCACCAACCGGCACACCAGCGACGACATCGTAGGGATGTACCCGCGCGCGCCGCAACGATTGCGCCAGCGTGACCTCCTGGTGCATCAGTTTGACCGCGACCCGAAGCGCCATTGGATTGCTAATGAGCAGCTTGGGATTGATAAAGACGGGTGAGTTAGTGGTGCTGTCGCCCAGAGTGAAATCGCCGAACGAGACAGCGCCAAGGTCGTACAATGCGCGTGCCAGCCACAGGTTATCCAGCGCCTGATTTCTGTTCATGCTCAACCCTCCGGAAATCCTGTCCATTTCATCCGCGCTGGCAAGCGAACACCCATGCGCATGCGGCAATGCACAGCACTGTCCGACGGCATCGTCGAGTGGAGTACAGCGAGCGCCAGGAGAACTTTCCGCCCGCATTGTACCACGTTGTCAGGCAATGGTACGCCATTCGGTTGATATCCGTCCAGGGACGGCGCTGTCGATGTCTTGACGACGCTGGCCTACGCGAATTATAGTGACAACTCCCCACAGCTAAAGCCGGGGGCTTCTAGGCCGAAGCCAGAGACTGTTGCCCCAGTCTCAAAATGTTCAAGCTAGCGTTGTAGTCGCGGTCTAACACCACCCCGCAACAGGGGCAGGTATAGGTGCGGTTAGCGAGGTCGGAGAGGGAGAGTGGTTGCCGATGGCCACACTGCGAGCAATCCTGAGACGTATACACAGGGTTCACCGCGACATACTGCCGACCGGCCCATGCTGCCTTGTAGGCGATGAGGGCTGCGAACTGACTCCACGCGGCGTCCTGGATACTCTTGGCGAGACAGTGGTTATGCACCATTCGGTTGACCGACAAGTCCTCCACCGCTATTAGGTCAAAGATGTCCACGATGCGACGACTGTGCTGATGGGTAAAATCACTGCGCCGCCAGGCGATGCGCTCATGCACGCGCGCCACCGCGTGACGATGCTTCGCCCGTTCCGGCGTACCCTTGGCAAGTTTGCTATGGGCGTGCTGGACTTTGGCCAATGCCTTCTCCTCGCCACGAAAGAAACGCGGGTTGGCGATCTCCTGTCCATCGCTCAGGGTGGCAAACGTCTTCAAGCCCATGTCTATGCCGACTCGCTGCCCCGTTTTCGGCAGTGGGCTTGGCTCCGCGCACTCGCAGGAGAAACAGATGTACCACTTGCCCGTGTATGCCCGTGCTACTGCCCGTGCTACTGCCCGTGCTACTGCCCGTGATGGTGGCCGTCTTGGGCGTACCCTCCAGGGGCCGATGCAGGATGATCTTCACCAGCCCTACCCCATGCAGCCGCAGGCGGCGGGCCTCAGCATCAGATTCCCCATCCAACTTGCAACCGACTGGGACTTGTGGGTAGGTGATACTATCGTAGCGTCCTGTGCCGCGAAAGCGGGGATAGCCTGGCGTCTCGCCTGTGCGCACGCGCCGGAAGAACGCTTGAAAGGCCAGATCAATGCGCACCGCGACGTTCTGCAAGACTTGCGACTGCACCGTAGCTAGCGCAGGTCGAGCGGCTTTCAAGGCAGGCAACTCGGCCTGCTGGTCATAGAGACGCAGCGATTCCTGTCGTTGCTCCCAGGCGCCGCGCCGCGCAGCGAGCAATTCATTGTACAGCCAGCGGCATTCCTCAAGTTGGTGCTCCAGGAGGCGCTGTTGCTGCTTGTTCGGGTATAGGCGGTACTTGAACGTCTTACGCATCTATATTTTATGTGCTTAAAGCATACGTGTTGTCAAGGCGAGAGGGCCATTCATCCCCATGCCTGAAGGCAGGGGCCTTCTGGCCGCAGAAAGGTAATTCACAACGGATGAGCGCAAGGTGGCGCAACATCAGGCTACTCGGCGGCTATCTTGCACAACCAGCGTACATGACAATCAGCGGTAGTACATGGCGATTTTCCGGCAACTCTCGATGAGCAGAGAAATACGGTCATGGTGATCTGAGCCTGTCTGGCAGTGGAGGCGAACGATAGTGGCGATTCGGGTGCTGGGCGTCGACAATATCCTGCTCGGTTCCGGCGATTTCGATGAGGCGAGGCCCGCGAGCCAGTAGGCTGATCGATCGGGCACGAATCGCGGTAGAATCAGGGGAGAAGTTTTTCTGGCAGAGAAGGGATTGTGGCAGATATGACGACTCCAGTGACCCCACGCCCAGCGGCGACGTGCGTGCTGATGCGACCACACGCGGGCGGCGGAGTTGAGGTATTTATGGTACGACGTCACATCCAGAGCGAGTTCGCGCCTGATGTCTACGTCTTCCCCGGTGGCTCTGTCACCGACGACGACCAGCAGACGGAGCGGACGCCAGGCCTCTGTGTTGCGGTCGAGGGCGACACATTGGGCAGCGGGTTCCGTGTGGCGGCGCTGCGCGAATGCTTCGAGGAGGCGGGTGTCTTATTAGCGCGACGCGGGGCCGAATTGCTGGCGATTGGCGAAGGAGACGTGGCCCGTATCGCGGACTATCGCGCGGCGCTTCAGCAGCGCCAGGTGACGATGATCGCGCTGGCCGAGCGGGAGGGACTGACCTTCGCCACCGATGCGCTCACTCCCTGGGCGCACTGGATTACGCCCGAGGCTATATGCCCAAACGCTTCGATACGCGATTCTTTCTGGCGGAGATGCCCACCTCCCAGGAGGCGGCGTACGACCACCTGGAGACGACCGACGGCGTCTGGATCACACCGGAGGAGGCCAGCGCGGGCTACGAGCGCGGCGATTTCCCGCTTGTCTTCGCCCAGATTCACCAGCTCCGCGAGCTACACGGTCTGAACAGCTTCGCCGATGCCCGCGCGCGTTTCGCCGGGCATGCGCCGCGCACGATCATGCCGCGCGTCGTCGAGCGTGACGGCAAGCTGGTCATTCTCCTGCCTGACGAAGAGTGACGAAGGAGCAGTTCGCCATGTCCGCTACCGTTGCGTTGCCTGTTGGCGTCACATGCATTCTCGCGCCCAACCCTTCGCTGCTGACCGGGCCGGGGACAAACACTTTCCTGGTCGCGGATGAGATCGCGGGCGAGGTGGTAGTGATCGATCCCGGCCCAGACATCCCCGAGCATCTGCGCCACATCGCCGATACGATTGCCGAGCGTGGCAGGGCAACGGCGATTCTGGTGACGCACGGCCACCCCGACCATGCGGATGGCGCCGCCTCCCTGCGCGAGTTGCTCGGCGTGCCAGTCTATGCCTGGAGCCGCGAAGGCGTCCCCGCGAGCGATCGTCCATTGGCCGATGGCGCGGTGATCTCGGTCGGGACTCGCCGCCTGCGCGCGCTCCATACGCCAGGGCACCGCTTCGACCATCTCTGCTTTCTGCTCGAAGACTCCAGAGCGCTCTTCGCGGGCGATCTGATCGCGGGGGTGGGCACGGTGGTGATCGCGCCACCGGAGGGCGACCTGCTGGACTATCTGGCATCGCTACGACGGCTGCAGACGCTTGACCTGCGGCTCATCCTGCCCGCGCACGGGCCATTCCTGGACGATCCAGAGGCTGTGCTCAGCTATTACATTGCCCATCGTGAGGAGCGCGAGCGGCAGGTGCTTGCGGCGCTTGCGACAGGCCCGCAAACCGTTGGGGAGCTGGTGAGTGTCATCTATGCCGATGTCAGCGCCGATCTCCACCCAATCGCCGCATACTCGGTGCTGGCGCACCTCTACAAGCTGGAGCGCGAGGGGCGCGTTCATCGCCTGCCAGTCACCGATGACCAGGAACGCTGGTCGCTCGTCGCTTGACAACCAGTGGCCCGCGGCATACAATCGCCGGAAGACGCCCTTGCTGGCGTCCATCCGTGTTGTCTGTACAAGAGCGTCTACCCATCGTTGATATACCACCTGAATGGCAGATGGTTGCGCGCCGCCATTACAATGAACCAGCGCCGACCATGCCCGGGAGAAAGACAAGCATGATTCGCAGAGATAATTCCCAGGATGCCGAGCGACCTCGCAACTATTCCTCGTTCTGGATTGAAGTGGCGCAGGGCAAAGAGGGCGGGCAGAGCGCGGGAGCCGTGCTGAGCGATGATATCCTGGATCTGGATGTGCCCGAGGATACAGGCGACGATCTGGCCGCGCTGGCTGATCTGACGGAGCTTGCTGCTCCGGTTGCTCCGGTTGCTCCGGCAGAGCCCGCGAAGCCCGCCAGGAGCAAGGTTCCCGACAAGAAGCCCGAGTCGCCACGATCACTTAGTTCGCTGGCGGATCTCGCCAATATCGACATGCTGATGAAAAACTCAGCCGATTTGGGCGATGAGGCAGATGTCGATCTGGCCTCGGATGAAGCCGAGGATCTGGAGGTGCCGCTGACGAGTGACTACGACTTCGCGGATACTGCCGAGGAAGAGGAGATCGAAGCGGAGTCACTCGACGAAATCGACGAGGCCGGCTTCGACGACGACGAGGAGGAAGAAGAAGAGGATGACTGGGGCGGCCGCAAAACAAAGCAGTCGAAGCCCCAGAAGCCGCGCCGCCCGGAGCGCAGGCAATTTTAGTCGGCAACAGACAAGAGGGGTGGCTCATACGGAGGGTGGACGTCAGACCACCCTCCGTACTTATTTCTGGCGACAGACGCGGCTCAACCAGTGCGCCTTGCTCCGCGCGGTACAATGACCCTGAGAACTGGACATCAGCAGGCGGGAAATCAGGCGGCAAAGATGCAGACTGAGACGACGGCGCAGGCAATACATGGGCGTCTGTGTGCCGCGCTGGTAACGGTTCGCGGACGGGTTGCGCTGGTGATTGGGGACGAGGGCCGCTGGCGGCGCGACCCAGGTTGCGTCTTCATTCCGCTGGAGCTACCCGGTGGCCTCTGGCCGGAGGGATATTCGCCTGAGGCGGCGATGGCGGCCATCGGGCAACACTGGCTCGGTAATGCGCTCCACCCGCTGGCCGCTGAGGTTACCTATGGGCCAAGCGCTCGCCACGCGATTGATCGGCTGCCCCCGCGTGACGCGCCCGCGCCGCTGCTCTATCTTGAACGACTTGCCCCCGCCAACCCAGAGCGCAACGAGGGTGTCCGCCCTATCGCGGTCGCGGTCTTTCGCGCCATGACCGACAGCCCGGCTGACCCCCTGGAGCCACACGGCGAATGCGCTGGCCTGCTGCTCCTCTCATGGCAGGCGCTGCGCCAGATTCTGCGCGGGCTGCCACTGGACGACCTGCTGGCGCGTGAGGATGTCACCGTGCGTCTCCGCCCTGGCGTAACGCTGCCACCGGGGGCGCTGGTCTATCTCACCGCGGAATATGGAGAGCGCACCCTGCTCCGTGTGACGGCAAAATACGGCATGCAGGCATTAGGGAAGGACACTGATGATGGGACTGGAGTTTGAAGCGGTGCGCGCGCCTGATCTTCAAGGCACGGCCTGGTTTAATACCCCTCAGCCATTAACGCTGAAGGGTGTGCGTGGAAGGCTGGTCTTGCTCGACTTCTGGACCTATTGCTGCATCAACTGCCTGCATGTCCTCGAAGACCTGAAATATCTCGAAGCCAAATATGCGGGCCGCCCGTTCGCTGTGATCGGCATTCATTCGCCGAAGTTCACGAATGAAGACGATCCTGAGAGCGTGCGGCAGGCGATTGCCCGTTACGGCATTACGCACCCGGTGATGCTGGATAGCGGACGCCGCACCTGGGAGGCCTATGGTGTGCGCGGCTGGCCAACGCTGGTGTTGGTCGATCCGCGTGGTTATGTGCTGGGGCGCGTCTCGGGCGAGGGCAATCGCGACCGGCTGGACGCCGCCATCGCGCAGGCGCTCGATCTGCTCGGCCAGGCTGAGGCGCTCAATCCCAAACCGCTGCTCGTCAAGTTGGAGGCGGAGTCTGGCGCGTTCTCACCAGATTCACCGCTGCTCTATCCGGGCAAAGTGCTGGCGGATGAGGCGAGCAACAGCCTCTACATCGCCGATACCGGCCATCATCGCATCGTCCGCACCGATCTCGACGGCGGAAACTACGTGATGATTGGCGACGGCGCGTCAGGCGCAACCGACGGCGACTACGAGACCGCGCGTTTCCGCGCGCCGCAGGGAATGGCGCTCGACGCCGCGAGGAACTGCCTCTATGTGGCCGATACTGGCAACCACCTGTTGCGGCGGATCGACTTCGAGACGCAGTCCGTGACGACCATCGCCGGGACAGGCGAGCAGGGGCTTCGCCGGACCGAGGGCGGGCCTGCGCTGAGTGTGCCGCTCAATTCGCCCTGGGATGTCTGCCTGCTGGAGAACCAGCTCTACATTGCGATGGCCGGGTCACACCAGATATGGGTCTACCATCCCGGCGACGAGACAGTCGCGGTCTTCGCTGGCTCTGGCGCCGAACACCGCACCGATGGCAGCGCTCTGCAGGCGGCATTCGCCCAACCCAGCGGCATCGCCACCGATGGCGTTCACCTGTATATCGCCGATAGCGAGATTAGCTGCGTGCGCGAGATTGAGCTGGCTGGCCCAGAGCCGAAGGTGCGCACGCTGGCCGGGGGCGATCTCTTCCAGTTCGGCGACCGCGATGGCCGTGGCGACATGGCGCGCATGCAGCACCCGCTCGGCGTCACCTGGGTACCCGTCGGCGCTCCAGCTGGCGGCACGCTGTATATCGCCGATACCTACAACCACAAGGTGCGCCGACTCGACGCCGCAACTCGCGACCTCAGTAGCTTCAGCGGGAAGTCGTCCGCTGGCTTCGATGATGGCCCGCCGCTGGTGGCGCGCTTCCGCGAGCCGAGCGGTCTGAGCTACGCCCGTGGCAAGCTCTACGTCGCCGACACCAATAATTCGGCGATTCGGGTGGTCTCGCTGCCCGAAGGCTCTGTCTCGACGCTCGCACTGCCTGGTCTCTGCGCGCCGGGCATCTGCCTGCCGGGATGATGGGTACATGGGTACATGGGTACATGCGCCGCATATTTTCATGGAATTCTCATGAGCTTCTGCTATACTGGCTGCGAGAGTGTAACGCTGCACGGTAGTAGCATCTAAAGCCCGTGACGCGGGAATTCGGGAGGATAGTTCATCGACGATGCAGAACCTGCCCAATAATGCTCCCACCTGGCCGCAAAAGACATCACAGCACACGCCAACCGGTGGCCCCGAACGGATGCCCCCAGAGAAGGCGCGGCGACGTGCGAAAACGTTGAAACGCCTGACGCTCGCCGGAACGGCGGTGACGTTTTGCGCGCTGGCTGGGCTGGCCGCCAATCACGTGACTGGCGTCACCTCGGCGAACGCCGCGGGCGCATCGGCAACGACGACGCCATCGAATCAGGGTGACCATGGACGATTCTTCCCAGGTGACAGGCAAGGCTCAGACGACGGCGGACAACAGAGCGGCCAGGGTGGAGGGTATAACTTCGGCTCTGGCTCCGGCAATTTCCAGCCTCCCGCCTCCACCTCCGGTGGCTCCTGACGAGCAGGCGCCCGATGGCATGAGCCGCCATGTCTTCGCGGCGATGGGGACGACGGTGACGGTGCTGGCGGCTGCGGAACATGGATCGCATGCCTCCGAGGTTGTGCGGGCGCTCTTCGATGAATGGGAGCGCACCCTGAGCCGTTTTCTGCCAGAGAGCGAGCTTTCGCGCCTGAATGCGCGGGCGGGAACAGCCGTCGAGGTCAGCCCGCTTCTCTGGGATGTGCTGACCACCGCGCTTCAAGCTGCTCGCGCCACCGATGGTCGCTATGACCCCACACTGCAGCGCCAGATGCTCTGGATCGGCTACGACCGCACCTTCGCGGACATCGATAAAGCTGGGCGCGGGACGACTCGCCCAGTCGGACAGGCGCGGACTGGCGGCGACTGGCGACTGATCCAGCTCGATCAGGCGCATCGGCGGGTGACGCTGCTCGAAGGCGCCGGCCTCGATTTTGGTGGAATCGCCAAGGGAATGGCCGTAGACGCCGCGCTCGGCCAATTGCACGCGCTGAACCTGACGCCCGCGCTGGTGAACGCTGGCGGCGATCTGGCGGTGATGGGTCAGCCGCCGGGTCAGCCTGACTGGCCAATTGCCGTCCCAGGCCGCGACCGCCACTGGGCAATCCCGCTACGTAACGGCGCCATCGCCACATCCACCGTCACCCGCCGCAACTGGCGCCAGGGCGACACTGCCCGACACCACCTGATCGATCCAACGACCGGCGAGCCAGCGCGGAGCGATATCCTCTCGGCGACGGTGGTGGCGCCCTATTGCCGCCAGGCGGAGGTGGGCGCGAAGGCGGCGCTGCTGCTCGGCGCGGAAGCTGGCGTTCGATTCCTGGAGACACATGGGTTGGCCGGGTTGCTCATCCCGACGACGGGCGACTACTTGACGGCTGGCCCCTGGCCGCTTGGAGCGATGATGGAGATCATAGGGGAGACGCGATGAGCCTCTGGGAAGCCATTACCTGGAATACCGCGCGCGCTGGTGGGTTTACCGCCTATCTGCTCGTGACGATCTCAGTGCTGCTGGGGCTGGCGCTGAGCATGCGCTGGCAGGTGCGCTGGTGGCCGCGGCTCATCTCCTATGAATTGCACGTCTGGATCACCAACCTCTCGTTCGTCTTTCTCGGCATCCATATCTTCGCCAGCTGGATCGACCCCTTTACCCGCTTTGGCCTGAACGAGCTGCTGTTGCCCTTCGCCAGCCACTATCGCCCGCTCTGGATGGCGCTCGGCATCGTCGCGATGTACCTCTCAATCGCCGTCGCGCTCAGCCTCTTCATCCGGCGGGAGATCGGCTATACCTGGTGGCTGCGCCTCCACGAGCTTTCCTTCGTCGTCTGGGCGCTGGCGACGGTTCATGGGCTGGCGACCGGCAGCGACACGCGCACGCTCTGGGGCATCGAACTCTATATTGTCTCGGCGGTGCTGGTCTGTGGATTGCTCTGCGTGCGGCTGCTCCAGCCGGTGGCGCCCGGCGGGAGGATACATCCCATATGGGCCGGAATTACCGCGGCCTCGCTCGTCGTCGCCATTCTCTGGACGGCGACGGGGCCGCTTCGCCCTGGCTGGAATGTCATCGCGAATAATGGCAACGGGTCAGGCGGAGTCGCGCAGGCAGCGGGAAGCTCCACTGGGACGACCACGCCGACGGCCACAGCCGCCAGCGCCGCGCCATTTAGCCAGCCATTTACCGCCGCGTTGCAGGGTACCATGAGCCACCAGACCGATACGAACACGGGTCAGCCGATCCTTCGTCTCGATCTCACCATGGGCGGCGCGCAGCAGGGCGTCCTGCGGATTGAGCTATGGGAACAGGACAGTGGCGGGATTGGCGACGGTGGCGACGGTGGAGATGGTGGCAATGGGGGGAATGGCCAGGTGACGGCGACGAAGGTGACACTCGGCGTCGATGCGACGACACCACTCTACCAGGGGCAAATCTCGACCCTGAATGGGGGATATATGGTCGCGCAACTCGACCCTACGCAGCCTGGCCAGCCATCACTGCAACTGACAATCAACGTCCAGGCGCAGGGCGATAATGTGTCGGGCACGGTATCAGCCATGCCCCTGGCGCTTGTCCCCAGCGGTAGCGTTGCTCGCGATGGGTAGTGGGGATATGCTTCCCTTCGCGCTCCGCCCAAAGCACGATGGCGCGCTATAGCTAATTGTCGGCGAAGCGCCAGCGGCGCCGTTTGTCGGGTTAATGGTGATCGAGTTGTTCTGCGGCAAGGAGACGAATGCGGGCGAGAAGGTCAGCGTAATGGTTCTGCTGGCGCCAGCGCCCAGCTCACCCGAACCTGGCCGCACCGTAATCACATTACCTGTGAAGTTCGGCTTTTGCGCGCTCCACCCGGTTGACTCCGGCCCCAGATTCCTCAGTGTCACCGTAAACGTCCGATCATTGCCACTGCAACCAAACTGCACGCTGGTCGGCGAGACGCGCAACCAGTTGACGACCGGCGTAGGCGACGGTTTCGGGGTGGCCGTTGGCCATGGGGTCGCGGTTGCGTGAGGGGCAATGTTGCCTGTGTTGTTAGGGTTGAAGTTGTTGAAGAGATTCGGCAGCGAGCCACTCGCCAGCACGATGGCCATCGTCAGCAGCAACACACCCGCGGCGCCCAGCAGCGCCAGGATGCCAAGAGTGCGCGGCTGCAAGATAGGTGAGACTCCATCGCCTGAGGGTTGTGGAGCCGAGGGCCACGCGGGCGCGCCGAAGCCACCCTGTCCGCCACGATACGCGCCATCGTAGAGCGTCGGTGCGTCTGGGCCTTCACGGAACTGTGGAAGGTCAGCATCGGTTCCACCCGAAAGCACGGGCGGAGCATACCTGGAGTTACTGCGGGATGTTGTGGCCGCGAGCAAGGTCTGCGGCTTCGTCCGCGCGTTGACAATGCTCCCCGTGGTGGGGATGCCGGTGCTGGCCGCGTGGAGCGCGCGGGCAAACGCGCCAGTAGAACCGGGGCGGTGCGATGGATCCTTCGCCATCGCCCAGGAGATCGCCTCATCCACGTCGCGCGAGACATCGCGTCGCATCGAACGTAGTGGCCGTGGTGTCTCGGTCAGGTGGCGCGCCAGAATCCCGTTCAGATCGTTGCCCTCGAACGGCGTGTGGCCCGCCAGCAGCGCATATGCCACGACGCCAAGCGCGTAGGTGTCGGTTGCCGCGCTGACGGCGTCGCCGCGCACCTGTTCAGGAGCCATATATTCCGGGGTGCCCATCGCCGCGCCTGAAACCGTTAGATCACCGCCCTCGAAGACCGAGGCCACCTCAGGCAAATCCGCCATATTCAGCGGGCGAGCGATGCCGAAGTCTCCCAGCAGCAGCCTGCCATCGGGGTGCAGCAGCAAATTAGACGGCTTGACATCGCGGTGAACGATGCCATGCTGGTGGGCGTAGTCAAGCGCCGCGGCGGCCTGGTCGATGTAGGAAATCACCTGCGCCACCGTAAGCCGGGCATCAGGCGCGAGGAAGTTCGCCAGCGAGCCATCTGAGAGATAGGGCATGACGATATAGGCCAGCTCGTCCTGTTCGCCAAACTCGTAGATCGGGACGATATTGGCGTGATCGAGCGCAGCCGCTGCGTCAGCCTCACGGCGGAAACGCGCCAGGAATATCTGCCAGGCGTCATCGTCGGCGGCGAGTCCAGGGCGCAGCACCTTCACCGCCACATGGCGGCGCGGTCGCTCCTGGCGTGCCAGATAGACCGCGCCCATGCCGCCGATGCCGAGCGGGCGCTCGAGGATAGATGACCCAAGCCGTCTGCCAATTAGCGCGTTTGCGTTCCATACATCCATGTTGTTGTCACTTCCGCGTCGCCACTGGCGCTAGATCCGCTTCTCGATGGCTTTGCCAACCTCGCCGACAATGCCACCGAGATTTCCCAAATCACCTTCGACGGTCTTCTCCGCCTCTTTCACCGCCCCAATCAAAAATCGAATCACCTCGACCATCAGCACGGTCAGCCCCGCGGCGTAGGCCAGGGTGAGGCCGATCGCGGCGGCGACAATGTGGGTTACGACGGTTGGGCCGCCCTTGGTCTCAAAAAATGAGAACCCTTCAACGATGGCCGCCCCGATAAGTCCAAAAATGAGGAACCAGAGCAAGATGCGCCAAATCGCGCGCCCCAAGCCGCCTAAAAGATGCCCTACGACACCCATGGTCCTGCACCTCCAGTGCGAATCGGTCTCAAGGTACCTGCGATTCGGTTTCCGCAAGTAGCGCGCCCCACGGGCGGCGTACCTAAGTGTAACATGGATAGTTGCTTGCTGCTAGCACGCTGGGAGGGAAGGCACAGCGGACCGATCTCCTCCGCAGCAACTATCACCGCGCCACATGAATACACCATGAATGTGTATATAGAATCACCATTCGTGACGTTCCCACACGGAAAAGCCCCAAATCGGCTATCGTGACACCGCGATGGATGCGCGTCTGATGGGGGCGACAGGCCCGATATTTCCTGGAATGTGGCCATGGGGGAGCGTGCGTCGTCAATTGACAGCCGATGATACAATCAGAGATGGTGACTCGCTTCGAGGCGCTTTCGTCTGCCTCAAACATCCTCAGATGAGTTGCTGCGGTCCAGCGGCCAGTTTATAGAGGAGCAACTTCATGCCTGATTTGGCGACCGTGGCGTTTTACGTGATCGCGGTGCTGCTGGTAGGATCGGCGTTGGCCGTGGTGCTGCTGCGTAATATCGTGCGCGCGGCGCTGTTTCTGGCGCTGTTCTTCGGGGCGGCAGCCGGAATCTATGTGCTGCTCAACGCCGAATTTATCGCAATCGTCCAGATACTCATCTACGCGGGCGCGGTCACGGTGCTGGTGCTCTTCGCCATCATGCTGACCCGTGACGCGATGACCTCATCCAACGCCAACCCCTTCGCGGGGCAATGGTGGCTGGCTGGCATCATCTGTGTGGTGCTGGCCGTGGGCGTTATCTACGCCGTCGGTAGCAGCACGATGGCGCTCGCCAGCGCAAACGCCTCGGCCAACCTGGCCAATGCGGGCGACGCGGGTGGCTCGGTCGTCCGGCTGGGACAGTTGCTCTATAGCCCCTTCGATTACAGCTATGTGCTGCCCTTTGAAATCGCCTCCATCGTCATACTGGTAGCGATTGTGGGCGCGATTGTGATAGGCCGGGAGGACTAAGCGCGATGGTGACACTCAACGCAGTTCTGGTGCTGGGCGCGGTCATCTTCTGTATCGGCCTGTTTGGCGCGCTGAGCCGCCGCAATGCTGTCGGCATTCTGATGAGCATCGAGATCATGCTCAACGCCGTCAACATCACGCTCGTCGGCTTCGCGTCCGCCTTCGTTCACCACGGGACGCTCGGAGGCCGCCTCACCGGTCAGGTCTTCGCCATATTTATCATTACCGTGGCCGCCGCCGAGGCCTCAGTCGCACTGGCGATGATTATCGCCATCTATCGGCGAAGGAACACGATTGACGTCGGCCAGATTAATTTGATGCGCTGGTAGTCGCGACGGGGTCCGGCTCCACGCCGGGCAACATCGCACGCCGACGCATACGGCAACGGAGCTGGAGTATGGTACAGTTCGCCTGGTTGATTCCCGCGCTGCCTCTGGCCGCGCTCATCATCGTCCTGCTGGTGACGCGCCCGCTGGACGTTGCCGCGCGCCCGCGTGTGCCGCGCCCGGCGCCACCTGCTGGCGATGCGCATGGCGCAGCCGACGCCCACGCTGTTGCGGCGACCACAGGCCACGAGCACGAGGCCCACGCCGCGGACGATAGTGGGCATGATGATGGCGGCGGCCACGATGAGCATGGCGGCGCGACGCCGTTCTGGGCGCGGGTCGGCAGCGCCATCACGACTGTAGCGATGCTCGCCGCGTTCATCATCGCGGTCATCATCTTCTTCCAATTCCTGACCAACACTATTCCCGCTTCATTTTCTGTGCCGTGGGCAACCAAAGACCCGACTGGCGGCGGGGTAACGCTTCATCTCTACAACTGGTTCAACTTTGGCCCATTGCAATACGCGATTGACTTCCGCATAGATACGCTAACGGCGATCATGCTGGTGGTGGTGACGGGCGTCTCGATGCTGGTGCATCTCTACTCCAGCGGCTACATGGCGGGCGACCTCGGCTACTCGCGCTTCTTCATCGAACTCTCGTTCTTTACCGTCTCGATGCTCATCCTCGTCCTCGGCGCCAACTTCCTGGTGCTCTTCATCGGCTGGGAGCTGGTGGGCCTCTCGTCCTACCTGCTGATTGGCTTCTGGTTCGATGTGGCGCCGCCCGGAGATCCCGCCGACCCCGACACCCCGCCCTATCCGCCGCCCGCCGCGCTCAAGGCGTTCGTCACGACGCGCTTCGGCGACTTCGGCTTCCTGATAGGCATCCTGATACTCTTCTTCGGTACCCAGACGTTCGATTTCATCCAGTTGCAAACGGCGACAACGAAAATGAATATCGCGCTGCTGACGCTGGCGATGATTCTGGTCTTCGCGGGCGCGGTCGGCAAATCGGCGCAGTTCCCGCTCCACGTCTGGCTGCCGGACGCGATGGCTGGCCCGACCCCGGTGAGCGCGCTGATTCACGCGGCGACGATGGTGGCCGCTGGCGTCTATCTGGTGGCGCGGCTCTTCCCGATCTACTTGGGCGTGGCTGGCCCGCAGGCGTTGCAGGTGGTGGGCTACATCGGCGGCTTTACGGCGCTCTTCGCCGCCACCATCGCGCTGACCCAGAACGATATCAAGAAGGTGCTGGCCTACTCGACCATCAGCCAGCTTGGCTATATGTTCGTCGGCCTCGCTGTCGCGGATACCAATGCGACCGGTATGTTCCATCTCGTCACACACGCCGCCTTCAAGGCGCTGCTCTTCCTCGGCTCTGGCTGTGTCATTCTCGCGGCGCACCATATCCAGGATATGCGCAAGATGGGCGGGATGGCGCGCTTCATGCCGATCACGGCGCTCACCATGCTCATCGCGACGCTCTCGATCTCCGGCATTCCACCGTTCTCGGGCTTCTGGAGCAAAGACCCAATCATCGGCGCGGCCTACGACTATGGCATGGCTCACGGCAGCTTCTGGCTCTACGGCATGACCGCCTTCACCGCCTTCCTGACCGCTTTCTACATGTTCCGCCTCTACTTCATGACCTTCGGCGGGCGTGGCGGCGGATTCGCGGGCTTCTGGGGCGGCCAGCAGCAATATCGCAGCGAGGGAGAGCCACACGAAGCGCCGTGGACGATGTGGCTGCCGCTGGCGATTCTGGCCGTGCCGACGGTGATCCTCGGCTTCTGGAGCATCAATAGCGGCTTCGCCGACTATCTGACCGGGAAGCAGATCCCCTACACGAATCCCTTCAGCGAAACGCTGACCTACACCGGCATCGCGGTCGCGGTGGTGGGTGTCGCGCTGGCATGGCTGATGTACGGCATCGAGGTGCTGCCGAAGACGCTCTTCACCGGCAACCCGGTTGGCGGGTTCATCTATCGCGTGCTATTCCACAAGTATTATCTGGACGAACTCTACGGCGCGATCATCAAGTACATCGTGCTGGGCGTGGCCAAGGGCTGCGAGCTATTCGACAA
Organism: uncultured Chloroflexia bacterium; assembly: GCA_963718915.1. Classification (GTDB taxonomy): domain Bacteria; phylum Chloroflexota; class Ktedonobacteria; order Ktedonobacterales; family JADMIN01; genus DAHUXT01. The sequence continues at coordinate 20,418 of CAVRAI010000007.1, forward strand.
ATACATCATCGACGGACTGGTCAACGGGATCGGTAGTTCCATACGCGGGCTGGCCAGTGTCTCCAAGCGATCCGAGACCGGGTTGGTGCAAAACTACGGCGCGGCCATGTTTGGTGGCGTCATCGTCATACTGGTGATTGTCTTCTTCGCGGTCGGCGCGCTGAAGTAGCGAGAGGGAAAGGAGAACACGCGCTATGCTTACCGCCATTGTCTTCCTGCCCCTGCTCGCGGGCGTCATCGTGCTGCTGGCGCCGGAACGTTCGGCGCGCTGGATCGCCGCGATCTTCACGGGGGGCGTCTTTCTGCTGAGCCTCTGGCTCTACTTCGGGCTGCTCGGCGGCAGTTTCGGCGATGTGGCGCACCCACAGTGGTATGAGCATCTCAACTGGATCAATCTCCAGGTCGGCAGCACCACCTTCCGCGTTGATTACGCGCTCGGCGTCGACGGCCTGAGCATCCTGATGCTGATCCTCAACGCCTTGCTCAGCTTCCTCGCGGTCATCGGCTCGTGGAATATTCAGCCGCGCCAGAAGTTCTACATGGCGTTGCTGCTCTTCCTGGAGACCGGCGTCGCGGGCGTCTTTGCCTCGTACGATCTCTTCCTCTTCATCTTCTTCTGGGAGGTGGAGCTGATCCCGATGTTCCTGCTGATTGGCATCTGGGGTGGCGCGCGCCGCGAATACGCCGCGTGGAAGTTCCTGCTCTATACACTCATCGGCTCGGTCTTCACGCTCGGCGGCATCTTCCTGCTCTACTTCCAGACCGGCGGCAAGTCGGCGAACTTCCAGTATCTCTCCGTGGCCGGGCCGCGGATAACGGGCACGATTCCGTTCTTCAGCACGTCGCTCTCGCTGCCGGTGGTGATCTTCATCCTGATCTGCGTCGCCTTCGCGGTGAAGCTGCCGATGTGGCCGGTGCATACCTGGCTGCCAGACGCCCATACCGAGGCGCCGACGGCGGTCAGCGTCCTGCTGGCGGGCATCCTGCTGAAGATGGGCGCGTATGGGCTGATCCGCATTGGCTTCGGCTTCTTGCCGCAGGGACTGGAGCCTATCGCCGCCTGGCTGGGCATCATCGGCGCGATCAGCGTGCTCTGGGGCGCGGGCGCCTCGATGGTGCAGAACGACATGAAGCGGATGATCGCCTACTCCAGCGTGAGCCACATGGGCTACATCTCGCTGGGCGTGGCGGCGGCGGCAGTGGCGACCACCGCCGGAAATCTGGACTTCCGCCAGGCGGCGCTGACCGGCGCGGCGCTCCAGATGGTGACGCATGGGCTCATTACCGGCATGCTCTTCTTCTGCGTCGGCGTGCTCTACGACCGCGCCCATACCCGCGAGATAGACATTTTCGGCGGCATTGGCAAGGTGATGCCCTTCCTAATGCTGCTCTACTCGTTCGCGTGTTTCACCTCGCTCGGTCTGCCGGGCGGCGCGTGGATTCGTCGCCGAGTATCTGACCTTCACCGGCTCGTATGCGACACTGCCCGTGCAGACGATATTCGCGGTCTTCGGGGTCGTGCTGACGGCGGGCTACCTGCTGTGGATGCTGCGACGCTCGTTCTATGGCGCGCTCAACCCCAAGTGGGCCTGGCTCACCGATGCCACGCTCGCGCGAGCGGGTGATTCTGGTCTCACTCGCGCTGGTGATCCTCTTTAATTGGCATCTATCCCGGCCCATTCATTGATTGATCACGCCAAGCCTGCATCATATGCTCGCGACGGCGCAGAGTCTGGTGGCACGATAACGCTCTAAGGCAGGAGATAGTTCCGATGACATCTCATATTGATGCGGCGCAGATATGGCTGCTCTCGCCAGAGCTGAGCGTGGTGCTGCTCTCGTTTCTCGTGCTGATGCCTGGATCTGGTGACGCGCCGCAAAACGCTAGTCTGGGCGGTGGCGTTCTTCGGCCTGCTTGTGCCGCTGGCGCTCACGCTCTCGCTGACGTTCAACTGGTTCGGCCCGCGCCCAACCACCGGCTTCTTCGGCATGCTCACCACCGACTCCTACGCGCTCTTCTTCAACTATCTGTTCCTGGTCATCGGCTTCGGCGTGGTGCTGGTCTCCTTTCAGTATGTCGAGAAGTATCTGCGGGCGACGCCGGGTGAGTATTACGCCATCATCCTGATGTCGCTGGCGGGCATGATGCTGATGGGCGGCACGGGCGAGCTGATTACGATCTACATCGCGCTTGAGCTGACCAGCATCCCACTCTATATCCTCGCGGGCCTTTCGCGCCGGGATGGACGTTCGGCTGAGGCAGCCATCAAGTATGTGCTGCTGGGCGCGATGTCGTCGGCGATCCTGCTCTATGGCATGGCGCTGCTCTATGGCGCGACCGGCACGACCGATCTGGCTGAGATTGCGAAGACGGTCACGACGCTGGGCAGTGGCAACCTGATGGTGCTGGCGGCGGATATCTTCATCTTTGCCGGATTCGGCTTCAAGATTTCGGCGGTGCCGTTCCACATGTGGGCGCCGGATATCTACGAAGGCGCGCCAACGCCCGCGACGCTCTTCTTCTCGGTCGGCTCGAAGGCGGCGGGATTCGCGGCGCTGATACGGGTCTTCGTCTTCGGTGGCCTCTTCGCGCATAGCGATGTCTATCTCTGGGTTGTGCTGGCGGTTGTAGCGGCGCTGACGATGACACTGGGCAATATCGTGGCGCTGGTGCAGACGAATATCAAGCGCATGATGGCCTATAGTAGCATCGGCCAGGCGGGATACCTGCTGCTGGGGCTGGCGGCCATTGCCATCCACGATTCAGCGGTGGGCACGACGGCGGTGTTGGTCTTCCTCGTCGTCTATGTCATCACCAATATCGGCGCGTTCGCGGGCATCATCGCCCTGGCCGACGCGACAGGCAAAGAGAACATCCGCGACTTCGACGGCTTCGGTCGGCGCAGCCCGTGGATCGCGGCGGGCATGGCGTTCTGTCTGCTGGCGCTGGCGGGCATCCCACCGATGGCGGGCTTCCTGAGCAAGCTGTTCATCTTCTTCACGGCCTGGGGCCAGGGCAGCGCGCTGACCTTCCTCGTCATCCTTGGCCTCATCAACAGCACCATCTCCATCGTCTATTACGCCAATGTCGTCTGGCGCATGTACGCCATCGAGCCGCAGAAGAAAGAGCGCATCCAGGTGCCTGGCTCAGTCTCGCTGACGATGGCGCTCGCCGTGATCGGCATCTTCGCGTTGACCATCGTCATCGGCGTGGTGATGTCGCAGGCGGCGGGCGGCGCGGGCAGTCTCATTCAGGTGCTTGGCCACTAGCACGACAACGAACCTCACCCCCTGGCCCCCTCCCCCACGAGGAGAGGGGATATCAGAGCAATACCTCGCCCCTGGTTTCTCAGCCAGAAGGGTGAGGTATTTTTGTTGGGTTGGCATACACAAAATTGCGTAACCTGCCGCGTACCCCTATAGGGTGCGCCATTGGGCCGATAGCAAGCGCCTGGTGACATGCCGAAGCTCCCATGCGCGCGAAAGACCTGTAGGATGAGAGACGATTTCGAGGGATCGATATCGAATCAGGTGTGTATAGCAGCCACTCTGATAGTCCATTGATGCTGGCGCTCCTCGCTCGCATACCCTTAACGCCAGCACGCGACACGAGCCACTTGTCTCATGTAGCCATCCCCTGTAGCCGCATCCTCGTAGCGCCATGCCATGCCATACCATGCCATGCCATACCATGCCATGCCATACCATGCCATGCCCGGCGGAGACCGGGATGGTGAAGGACAGTCGGCCACATCCTGTGCGCCGACCGATGATGATCAGTCCAATGCTAGTGCGACACAATGCACCAACAATTGTTCAGAAATCAGGAGGGTAGCATGATACGACGGCACGTCGCCATCTCCACAATCGCGACGCTCACTGGGATTGTGGCCTTCGCGCTCGCGGTGGCCGCGCCATTGGCGCAAGCTGACGCCGGTTCCTTCATCGGAAGGTTCCACACTATTAGCACTATCGTTTCGACCGTGCCTGCCAACGGGGATATCAATCCGTATGGCACGGTGGTCGTTCCGCGCACGGTCGGCAAGCTGGTGCAAGGCAACGTTCTCGTGAGCAACTTCAACAACAGTGCGAACTTGCAGGGTACCGGCACAACTATTGTGGAAATCACACCAGGCGGAAAAATCACCCAGTTCGCCCAGATCGATGCCAGCAAGCTGCCCGGGCCATGCCCAGGTGGAGTCGGGCTGACGACGGCGTTGGTTGCGCTCAAGAGCGGCTTTGTGATCGTCGGAAGCCTGCCAACAACGGACGGAACCTCGGCGACGGCCCAGGCCGGATGCTTAATTGTGTTGAACAGCAGAGGCCATGTGGTCGAGACGTTCGCGGATAAGCAGATCAATGGCCCTTGGGACATGACCGCCCTTGATTTTGGCGGGTTCGCGGCGCTTTTCGTGACCAACGTGCTGAATGGTACGGTAGCTGCGGGCGGTAACGTCGTGAACGGCGGGACGGTTCTGCGCATTGGGCTGAAGATCGGCGACGAGGATTGGAGCATACCCCGGATCATCTCCGAGACGGTCATCGGTTCTGGCTTCCCTGAGCGAACCGATCCAGCGGCGCTCGTGATTGGCCCGACAGGCGTTGGCCTGGCGAGTGACGGCACGCTGTATGTGGCTGACAGTCTGAGAAACCGCATCGCGGCGATTCCCAACGCAGTCTTCCGCGGCAGCGCTAGCCGAGGGATCACCGTTACGGCAAATGGCGCGCTGAACGACCCGCTCGGACTGACGTTGGCGCCCAATGGCCATATCCTCACCGCGAACGGGAACGATGGTTTCATGGTTGAGACAACACCCTACGGCGCGCAGGTGGCCGCGAAGCTGGTGGATAATACCGGCAGCCCGCCTGGAGCCGGGACGCTCTTCGGTCTGGCGGTAGTCCCAGGAGGCAGCGGCGTCTACTTTGTTGATGACGGCAGCAACACGCTAAACTTGCTCCATTAGGCCGAGATCACCACTGATATGCGCAAGGATGCGCATATTTCAGGGTGGAGCAGGCGCCCTCATCCAGGTATCCGGCCACTGGCGCTCTCGGCCGGTGATACTGACCTCACCTCACCCCTCGCCCCCACGTCCGTCTTCCACAGGAGAGGGTTCAGACACGTCGCGCATGATCTGGTTTCCGCGATGATGTATGCTCTTTCCAGGGTCTCTCTGAGCGGGTGCCGCTGGCAAGGATGGAGCGCATGTCTTTCGACGCGAAACGCACGTCGTCAATCGAGATGTGGACACTGGTCGGGACGATTCTGGCGTCCAGCATGGCATTTATCGATAGCTCGGCGCTGAATGTCGTCCTCAGCACCCTCCAGCGCGACCTTGGCGCATCTGGCGCGCAGCTGCTCTGGATTGTGAACGCCTACCTGCTGATGATGGCGGCGCTCATCCTCACTGGCGGCTCGCTAGGCGACCGCTATGGCCGGAAGCGCATCTTCAGTATGGGCATCGCGATCTTCGCCACGGCGTCGCTGGCCTGCGGTATCGCGCCGACCATCGGACTGCTGCTGGCCGGGCGGGTCATTCAGGGGATTGGCGGCGCGCTGATGGTGCCAGGGAGTCTGGCGATCATCTCCGCGACCTTCAAGCGGCGACGACGTGGCTGGGCAATTGGTGTCTGGTCCGCAGCCAGCACGCTCACGACGATGGCGGGGCCAGCCGTAGGCGGCATCTTCGCCAGCCTGGGGGTCTGGCGGCTCGTCTTCTTCATCAATGTGCCGCTGGCGGTCGTCGCGCTCTTCGCCCTCACCCATGTGCCCGAGACGCGCGATGAGACTGTGACGGGCCACTTCGATGTGGCGGGAACGCTGCTGGTGGCGCTGGGGCTGTTCGGTGTCACCTTCGGCGCGATTGGCCTGGGCAACCACAGCGGCGCGGGCGTCAATCCGCTGGATGTGCTCTCGCTGATTGGGGGCGTCGCCGCGCTGGCGCTCTTTGTCGTCGTCGAGATGCGCAGCGCCCACCCGATGATGCCGCTCTCCATCTTCCGCTCGCGCACGTTTGTGGGCACGAATGTGATGTGCGTGTTTCTCTATGGCGCGCTCTCTGGGGCATTCTTCTTCTTTCCGCTGAACCTCATCCAGATTCAGGGCTATAATCCGGCGCTGGCGGGCCTCGCCAATCTGCCGTTCTCGATCGTGCTTGCCATCCTCTCGCCGAGCATGGGGCGCATGGCCGACCGTGTTGGTCCGCGCCTGCTGCTGACGGTGGGGCCGAGCGTTGTCGCGGTGGGCTTCGTCTTGCTGGCGCTGCCGGGCATCACTATTGGGCCGGTCGCGTACTGGTGGACCTACTTTCCAGGCATCCTGGCGATAGGCGTGGGCATGGGCATCACCGTCGCGCCACTGACCACGGCGGTGATGTCGTCGGCCCCGACGGAACACTCCGGCCTCGCGTCTGGCGTCAACAACGCCGTCACGCGCTCGGCGCAGGTGCTGGCGCTTGCCATTCTCGGCGCGGTGGCGATCTTCACGTTCTCGAGCGCGCTCCAGACGCGAGCCGCCACGCTGCCACTCTCCGCACAGCAGCGCGCGACGCTGGTGGCCGACGCGGACAAGCTCGGCGAGACGCCCCCGCCGCCGGGAGTCGATCAGCAGACGGCCTCGCAGGTGACGGCGGCGGTGCAGGACTCGTTCATTAGCGTGTTCCGCCTGATCTCCCTCATCGGGGCAGGAATGGCGCTACTGAGCGCCGCGCTCGCCTGGCTGCTGGTCGAGCCGAAGCCCACCGCGATTGCCGCCTCTGTTGCGCCGAACGCTCCATGACGGGCTAAGGTACAATGCCATGGTGAGAAAGGCAGGCTCCTGGCGATGCGATGGGCGAAAATACGAGGCGACCGGCGACGGGCGATCGTGGTGGTCTGTCTCCTGCTGGTGGCAGGGTTTGTCCTCTTCGAGATTGGCGTGCGACTGCTCCCGGCGGACTCGGTGCGCTATGAGATTCACGCTTTCGGGTACAAGTTTCAGGGTTCCAGACCCGTGCCCTACGATGTCACAAAAACCGGAACCATCACCGACCGGACCACCATCGCCCGTTGGCGCGCAGCCGTGATAGCAGAACCATCGGGACAATCCCTGGTTGGCACGCTGATTGCTCAGCAGCGCGGGGAGATCACCTGCGCTGGTGGTCTGGCTGGAGTCACCGCTTCCTATGTCTTCTTCTGGCGCGGCCTGCCAATCGAGTCCGTCTCGCAACTCCCCACCTGCGATTCACGATACATGATCTCAAGCGGCGGCATCCCCGCCCCAGGAACGTATCTGATTGACCCTCTCGTCCAGCCCTAGCACGAATCGCCTGCTGGCGCTCGCCTGGCTGCTCGTGGGGTCGTCGCGCCAGATACGGCGGGAGGCGACCTCCGAGCAAGGGTCAGCCAGAACTTCGTCCGCGGATACGTGGGCTGGTTAGCGCTGCATAACCGGACGAGGCGCCTCCGGCCGGGTGAGCAGCGTCCGCGTCCAGACGGCGGCGCGGCCCAGTTCTCCAGAGAGCATCGGTCCATCCTTATGCTCCACGAAGAAGCTCTCTGGCGGTACCACCAGCGTGATACCCATGCGCCCGAGAGTATCCGCCATCCTGCGCGCAGCCGAACCAGTGAGCCAGCGAGGCTTCTGGAAGCGCGTGTCGAAGCAGGCGACAGCCCGCCCATGAAGCTGCGAGGGGATGAGGCTCGCCAGCAGCGTTTGCATCGCCACGGTGGGACGCCATCCCTGTGTGGGGCATCCCAGAATCAGGAGATCCACGCCCTCCAGATCGAGCGGGCGCGCTGGATCGACGCGAGCCAGTCGCACCTCTCCTGACGTGCGCAGGGTATCGGCGATTGCTGCGGCGATGCGTTCGGTATTGCCAAATTGCGAGTCGTAGACAACCAGGGCATACATATGCGTCCTCCTTTGTCTGGCTTATGGCGTGGCCGGATACCATGGTTCAACACCATCCACCAGGCAACGTAGCATGGACGCATCACCAGCGCGTCACACGGGCGGCGCGCTGGGTCACAACTGGCTCATAGCGCGGATTATCAGACGCTTTGTGATGAGCGATAGTGGCGGACGCGCGGGCGATTGCTGTAGAAGCCGGAGCCATGCAAGCCCAGGTCGAAGAGCAGCCCCAGCAGCACCCAGAGCCATGCGGCCCCGTTGACGCCGTTGCCAAAGGCGTAGACGATCACATAGGAGAGTGTGGTGATCGGCAAGAAGAGCAGGCCGAGCAGCGGCAAGATCCAGCCATCGTTGAACGCAACCTTGACAAGCGGCGTCTGTACCCAGACGACGAGCAATCCTATACGTGCGAACAGCGCAAGCAGGCAACCCATGAAAATACCTCCTGAACAGCATCAAGGTGGCTATATCGTATGACACCATCAGCCCACCACGCGGCGGATAAGAGACGGATACGCCACCCTGCTATCAAACCACACTTTTCATCGCATCGCGCCGCCCAGCTGGAAGAACCGCCTGGCAATCAAGATGTACCAGATCATTGTGGGCACGAGCGCAACAAGCGAGAATACGATGCCGACCATGCCCGCGGACGCTGGCACGAGCGTCAGCACGCCCATCGCGAGGCCCGCGTAGCCCGTCGCTTTGCTGAATACGTTGCTACGGAGCATGACGACAGACACGATGATCGCGAACACCGCGCCCATGAAATACGCCACGTTGAACGAGGCGCCAGTCCAGTTCGCGATGATCGCCTGTCCCGCCCCCAGCAGTGAGGTTCGCTCGGCGTTGGTCGTCGCATCGGCATACCGATGGCTCAGCGAGAGCATCGAAAAGGCGGGGTTCGCCGCGATATATGCCACCATGCCGACGAAGGCGAAAGCGGTCGCCAGCGCCATGAATGGCTGGTTGACCCGCCTGAGCGCTCCATACAAGGCGAGATAAATCACCCCCAGCAGCACGTAACTCGCCAGCATCATCAAGTCGGCGGCAAGCAGACCCCGAAGCCAGCTTTGATTGAACAGATTGAACCAGCCAACCATAGTGGTCGGGATTGGATTGACCACTAACACGATACCCGCGATGACGATAAACACGACCGACATGAGCGCGACAACCGCGGCTATGCGATAGAGTGGTTTCCAGGCCGCGTCTGCCTGTCCTGTACCTGGGACATTTACGCGCTGATTGATTGCGGCAACGGATTCTGTAACGTACGCGCTCATAGCACAGCTCCTTTCTGACGGGGACGTTTCCCTGTCAGTGGTTGCAGGCGCGCCTCACCGATTGGTCACATGTCAGGGAGGCGCGAGCACAAGCGCATCACAGAAGTCAGAAGCTCCCGGCTGAGCCACCACCACCGCCCGCCGCGCCGCCGCCAGAGTACCCGCCGCTGGCGCTGCCACCACTGGAGACGGGGGCCATGCTCGAATGGAAGACGATCCAGTAAGGATAGAAGCCCGATGTTGTCGTCGCCACCCGCTGGCCATCGTTCTCGGCGTGGAACCATGCGGGAGAGTAGCCGCGCTCGCTCGCCGCCCTCAACCGCGATGAGAGTTTGCCCAGCAGTCCCATCGCGACAATATAGGGCAGGTCGGTATCGAGATTCGGCTCGTAGGCGCGATCTGAGACGCTGGCGCGATAGCCTCGCCACGGCGCGGCGGCAATCTCGCCCTCGACGGTCGTGTTGGGGACAGAGTACGCTCCGATAAACGCGGCCACGCTAGCGAGCAGACAGATGACCATGCCAATCGCGGCCCAGCCCTCCTTCGATATCACCATCAGCAGGATAGCCACCGCCGCCAGCGCCAGCCCGACGACACCCACGATGTAGAGCGGACGACGCCGCGCGGACGCAGCCTCGGGGTCGTACCACCCGCGCTCGGTCAGTTCGCGGCGCAGTTCCGTCCTGGGTTCGCTCCACCTGAGCCGCGCTCTGGCGAGGTCATCGCCACTGAGCGTATGGTCGCCCTCGTCTGCCTGCGCCACGAGGCCATCCCAGACGCTCTGCTCGTAGCCCGTCAGGTCTTTGCCGTCGCTCAGGAGGCTCATCTGTACCTTCTTCGCGCTCACCGGCTCGATGGTGAGCAGCCCACGCCGGGCAAAGTCCAGCACCGTCGCCTCGATCTGGGCGTCGCTCACCCGCCCCTTGATGAGCGCCCCGGCAAGCGCGGGCGAGAGATCGCCGGGAGTCGCCAGCGCCAGCGGATCGAGGTGCACACCATCGCCCGCGGTGCTCAGTGGCTGTTGGCGGCGCATGCGCATGTAGAGCAGCCCCACCACGCCCGCGAAGAGCAGCGCCAGGATGTTATATGGCAGGCGTCCGAGGAATGCGGAGACCACCTGTGATTGTGGTGGGGGTGGTGGCCCATAGACCAGATCGTGCGCCACCTGTTGCAGCCCGGCGGCGATTCCCGCGGCGGTCTGCCCGCTCGTCAGCAGCGGCGTCATCACATCGGTACGAATCCGATCCAGTTCGGCCTGTGGTAGATTCCCTTTCTGATAGTGTTTCTCGCCCGCGTAGAGCGCCACCGTGCCGTGGTGAAGGTCGCCTGGCTTGAGATTGAAGAACATCACAAAGCCATCGCGCGCGCCGGGGTGCGACTCCACATTCCAGCGCCCCATCAGGTCGATGGCGTCCTGTAATGTCTCGTTCGCCGTGGTGTCGCGCGCCTGCAAGTACACGATGGTGGGCGCTCCAGCGCGCTCGACCGCCGCGGCATCCTTTTCCAGCGTCGCGATCTCCGTTGTTGTGAGGAGACCCGTGCAGTCGTAGATATGCTGTCCGGCAACCGGACCGGTACAGCTATTGCGCGCCGCTGCCGAGACGCCGCTGGCTCCGGCCTGAATCATACCGACAGCCAGCAGCAGGACAACTGGCGCAAGCGCCACAGCCCACCATCTCCGCCAGTGATGTGCGTGCATCAGCCGTTTCCTCCAGGATAGGAAGCGGGCAGGTTTGCTTGCCGCTCCCACGTCATCCTTACATCTACTCACCGACCCTCAAACGCATTGCGCGCCTGCCTGTAACGTATACGCAGTAGCGCGCTACTGGATGCATCGCGCCATGACGTAGCGCACATGCGCGCGCTGCTCAAGCGCCCTATGCGGCGTGAGGAATAAGGGGCGATCTGTGGGTGCTTGAGAAGGTACAGGATTGAATAACTATCCACCGACCTTCTTGAATATGGCCAGGTAGTCGCCGGTCAGATTACGGTTGGCTAACCCAGGAAGCGCACCCTCTTCCTCAGGCGCCGGTTGTACTACTGCCTGAATGGTCACCAACTCCCACCCATCGGCCCAATCGCCTTTCCCGCTCCCGCGCCTCCCGCGCCGCTCACCAGACTGTTCGCTACGCCAGTATAGCGTACCCAGGCGCGCAAAGGCTACCTCTGGGGCGCGGGCGACGCCCAGCGCATACGCCGTTTGATTTAGACACACTGGCCAATAGGGCGGTCGAGATGTATGGTACTTCGGCCATTCCTAGCTCGCTGGTTTCCCCACTATACTTCCTCCAATCCGTCAAAAGGTCAGCTCACTGGAGAGACGCAGGCGGATTGTACGTTGGCGCGGCCACAGTAAGGCAGAAACAGCATGGCTGACATGCCAGGCAACAACCAGGCGGCAGTGCAGACCGAGCAACGTGAGCGTGACGCTCAGCAACTAGCCAAGCTCGGCGCGAGTCCGGCTGCGCTGCCTATGGCCCGCAACCTGCAGTTCGGCACGGTATGGATCAACACGCACATCCCGCTCGTGAACGAGATGCCGCACGGCGGCTACCAGCAGAGCGGCAACGGAAAGGGCATGGGGATCTATTCGCTCCCGGAGTACACGCAGATCAAGCACGTCATGGCCTCCCATGACTGACGCCGCGAAAGGCCCGGCCCTCAAGCTCGAGGCCGTTCGGAAGAACTACGGGCACGTCGTCGTCGTTGATGGCGTCGACCTCGTGGTCGACCGCGGTGAGTTCTTCACCCTGGTCGGACCTTCGGGGTCGGGCAAGACCACGTTGCTGCGTTTGATCGCGGGGTTCGAGCGACCGGACTCTGGCCGCATCGAGTTGGCTGGCCGAGACGTCACCTCCATCCCTCCCTACCAGCGCGAGACCAACACCGTGTTCCAGGACTACGCGCTCTTCCCGCACATGTCGGTGGCGGACAACATCGGCTACGGGTTGCGCATCAAGGGCGTGGCGAGGCAAACCCGAGACGAGCGGGTCCAGCGTGCGCTCGACATGGTCCGGCTCAGCGGGCTCGGCGGCCGCCGCCCCAATCAGCTTTCGGGCGGGCAGCGGCAGCGCGTCGCGCTGGCGCGCGCCGTTGTCAACGAGCCCGAGGTGCTACTGCTCGACGAGCCGCTCGGAGCGCTGGACCTCAAGCTGCGCCAGGAGATGCAGATCGAGTTGAAGCAGATCCAGAAAGAGGTTGGCATCACCTTCGTCTACGTCACCCACGACCAGGAGGAGGCGCTTACCATGAGCGACCGCGTGGCGGTGATGTCGAGCGGCCGAATCCAGCAGATCGGTACCCCCGTGGAGGTCTACGAGCAGCCCGCGACCGAGTTCGTCGCCGACTTCATCGGCATCTCCAATATCCTCCTCCGCGACGGCGTCCGCTTTGTCGTGCGGCCGGAGAAGATCCGCATGCTGGCGGAGGGCGAGCCGGCCGACGTCGGCATGACCGTCGAGCCGGGGCGCGTCGAGCAGGTCGTCTATGCGGGCATGTCGACGCGCTACATCGTGCACCTCGATCGCGGGGAGAAGTTGGTGGCGGTGCGCCAGAACATGGACGCTCAGGACGATGCCCAGAAGTTTGAAGGCCAGCCGGTCCGCCTGGCCTGGACGGCGGACCACACATATGTGCTCGACAAGGGAGAGGTAGGAAGTCGATGAGGCGGGGTATGAAGTCCATGAAGTTCGGGGGTCTGGTAGCGGCGTCGCTGCTGTTGCTCGCCGCATGCGGTTCCAGTGGCGGCACTGCCAGGCCCACGACGCAGCAGCCGCCAACGGCGAACATGAAGCCGCAAACCACCATCGGCGCCGGCGAGGGTCAGCTGAACCTGATCCTGTGGGACGGCTACGCCGACAAATCGTGGGTCGACCCGTTCACCCAGGCAACCGGCTGCAAGGTCAACCAACACCCTGCCGGATCGTCGGACGAGATGGTCAGCCTGATGAAGAACGGCGGCGGCGGGCAGTGGGACATGGTCTCAGCTTCCGGTGACGCGGACCTGCGCCTGATCTACGGTGGCGACGTCAAGCCCATGAACGTTGGCCTGATCCCCGACTGGCAGAACTTCCAGACATATTTCAAGAACCCGCCGTTCAACACGATCAACGGCGTGCACTACGGCGTCTCGCTCCAGTGGGGCCCCAACACACTGCTCTACAACACCAAGGCATTCCCCAACAAGCCGACCAGCTGGTCGGTCATCTACGACCCCGCCTACAAAGGCAAGATCACGGTGCCCGACAACCCGATTCAGATCGCCGACGCAGCGCTCTACCTCAGCAAGACGCAACCGAACCTTGGCATCAAGGACCCATACGAACTGACGCAGTCGCAGTTTGATGCGGCGGTCAACCTGCTCAAGCAGCAGCAGCCGCTGATCAAGCACTATTGGTCGCTCGCCACCGACGAGATCTCCCTGTTCCAGAACGGTGACGTCGTCGTCGGCGCGGCCTGGCCGTACCAGACGATCACGCTCAAGGCAGCTGGCGCACCGGCCGACGATACCATCCCACAGGAGGGCGCCACGGGGTGGGCCGACACGTGGATGCTGGCGACTAAAGCTCCTCACCCCAACTGCGCCTACCTCTGGGCCAAGTGGGTGAGCACCCCGCAGGTGCAGGCCGAGCAGGCCCTCTCCTTCGGCGAGACGCCAGTGAACAGCAAGGCATGCGCCGTGATGGAGACCCTGCAGGCTGGCTCGTGCGCGAAATACCACGCCGACCAGACCAGCAGCGCGTACTTCAGCACCATCGCTTTCTGGAAGACGCCTCTTGCGACCTGCGACGACGGAACCAACAACTGCGTACCCTACGCGCAGTGGGTCGCCGCCTGGACAACGATCAAGGGGTAGCCGCATGTCGATAGAAGCGATCCGACGGCTCCGTCCCAGGAGGGGCGGGGCCGGGGGCGTCCCGTTTTCTAGCTTCCTGTGGCGCCTGCCGTGGCTGCGCCCCGTGCTCCTCCTGACCCCGCCGCTGGCGTGGTTCGTGGTGATCTACTTCGCGTCTCTCGCGCTGCTGCTGATCACCGCCTTCTGGACGATCAACCCGTTCACGACTCAGGTCGTCCAGCAGTGGAATCTCGACAACTTCCGGATCATCCTGACTGACTCGACGTACTGGTCGATCATCGGCCGAACCGTCCTCATCGCATCGCTGGTCACCATCACTGATGCGGTGCTCGCCTTTCCTCTCGCCTACTACATGGCCCGCGTGGCCTCGCGGCGCGTGCAGACCCTCCTGTTCGCCGCCGTGCTACTGCCGCTGTGGGCGAGCTACCTCGCCCGCGTCTACTCCTGGATCCTGATCCTCAACCACGACGGCCTTCTGAACTGGAGCCTTCAATCGATCGGCCTGCCCCCCGCGAACATCGGCTACACGAACACCGCGATGTGGCTCGTCTTTTCCTACATCTGGCTGCCCTTCATGATCATTCCGACCTACACCGCGCTCGAACGGGTGCCCGAGTCGCTGCTCGATGCGGCGGCCGACCTCGGCGCCCGCCGCTGGCGCGCCGTGCGCGACGTGGTTCTCCCGCTGGCCCTGCCGGGCATGGTCGCCGGATCGATCTTTACGTTCTCGCTGACGCTCGGCGACTTCATCACGCCGCTCCTGGTCGGCGGGGCGAGCTCCAACTTCATCGGCAACGTCGTCTACGCCAACATTGGCATCGCCAACAACGTGCCGTTCGCGGCGGCGCTGACCATGGTGCCGGTGGCGATCATGGTCGTTTACTTGACGATCGCCTACAAGCTGGGCGCCTTCGAGGCACTGTAAAGGATGGAAGGTGACAACTCCCCACGGCGAAAGCCGGGGGCTTCTAGGCCGAAGCCAGAGACTGTTGCCCCAGTCTCAAAATGTTCAGGCTGGCGTTATAGTCGCGATCCAAGACGATCCCACAGCAGGGACAGGTATAGATGCGGTCGGAGAGGGAGAGCGTTTGCCGATGGCCACACTGCGAGCAGTCCTGCGAGGTGTAGGCAGGATTCACGGCGACGTATCTCCGACCGGCCCATGCTGCCTTGTACGAGAGAAGGTCCGTGAACTGGCTCCACGCCGCGTCATGAATGCTTTTGGCGAGGCAATGGTTATGCGTCATCCGATTGACCGACAAATCTTCAACGGCGATCAGATCACAGGTGTCGACAATCTGGCGGCTGTGCTGATGGGTGAAGTCGCTCCGCCGCCATGCAATACGCTCATGCACCCGCGCCACGATTCTGCGCCGTCTGGCGCGTTCTGTCGTCCCTTTTCCTCTGTGGACAAGCGGCGCTGCACTTTGGCAAGCGTTTTTTCCTCAGCCTGGAAGAAGCGCGGGTTGGCAATCTCCTGTCCAGTGCTGAGGGTGGCAAAGGTCTTCAATCCCACGTCAATGCCCACTGGCTGCCCGATCTCCGGCAATGGCGACGGCTCCGCGCACTCGCAGGAGAAACAGACGTACCACTTGCCAGTGCTGCTCCGGCTGATGGTGGCCGTCTTGGGCATCCCCTCCAGTGGACGATGGAGAATGATCTTCACCTGTCCGATGCCATACAACCTCAGCCGCCGCGTCTCGTTGTCCAGGTTGCAGCCGACCGGGACTTGTGGATAGGTGATACTGGCATAGCGCCCTCTGCCACGAAAGCGCGGGTAGCCCGGTTTCTCACCAGCGCGTACCCGGCGAAAGAACGCCTGGAAGGCCAGATCAATGCGTACAGCGACATTCTGCAATACCTGCGATTGCACCGCCGCCAGCGTGGGCCGGGCGGCTTTGAGCAGCGGCAATGTCGCCTGTTGATCGTAGAGGCGCAGCGAGTCCTGGCGCTGCTCCCAGGCGTCACGCCGGGCAGCCAGCAACTCGTTGTACAACCAGCGGCACTCCTCAAGCTGCTGCTCAAGGAGACGCTGTTGTTGTTTGTTCGGGTACAGGCGATACTTGAACGTCTTACGCATGTCAGTATTGTCAACTTAAAGCATGCGCGTTGTCAAGGCGAGAGGCCATTCCTCCCCATGCCTGAAGGCAGGGGTCTTCTGGCCGCAGAAAGGGAAGGTAAACGATGGAAGGAGTCGGCACTCGCATCTTCCTGCGCCTCTGGGCCGTCCTCATCATGCTGTTCCTGTTCATCCCGATCCTCTTGATCTTCTTGTACGCGTTCAACACCTCGAACATCGAAAGCTGGCCCATTCCCGGGCTGACGCTCAAGTGGTTCAGCGCCACCTGGAACGACGACAACGTGCGATCGGCCTTGCTCGTGTCGCTCCAGGCCGGGCTCCTGGCGACGGCGATCGCTCTCGTCCTCGGCTCGAGCGCCGCGTTCGCGATCCACCGCACCCGGTTCTTCGGCCGCGAGGTGGTGAGCCTGCTCTTCATCCTGCCCCTGGCCCTGCCGGGCATCATCACCGGCATCGCGCTGAACACGTTCTTCAGCTTCAACAACATCACGCTGTCGCTCGCGACCATAGTCGTAGGCCACGCCACCTTCTGCATGGTGGTCGTCTACAACAACGTGCTCGCCCGACTTCGCCGTATGCAGGGATCGCTGATCGAGGCCGCCATGGACCTCGGCGCCAACAGCGTCCAGGTGTTTCGCGACGTCACGCTGCCCCTGATATCGACTGCAGTCGTGGCCGGCGCCATGCTGGCCTTCGCGCTGTCATTCGACGAGGTCATCGTGACCACCTTCACTGCCGGCGCCCAGAGCACTTTGCCTATCTGGATCTTCGGCCAGATCCGCCACGGCGTCCTGCTCCCGGAGGTGAACGTCGTCGTGTCGTTCGTGATCCTGGTCACGATCATCCCAGTCGCCGTCGCGGCTCGACTCACGGGCGGCGGCGCCGCCCGCGTGCCGGACGCCAGAAGCTAGTTGGGCATGCAGAGCTCACTCTCCGACGACCCGGACTGGCGGTCCGCGATCGATCTCGTAGCTGCGCTAAGGCGCAGAGAGACCTCGGCTGATTGGAGGGTGATTTTTGGCCGGTGGGCGTCAATCTGGGGGTCAAAACAAGAATCGGCTCTACGGTTGCTAGCCGTGGAGCCTGATTTTTTAGGGAGCCGATGGACGGACTCGAACCGACAACCTGAGGTTTACAAAACCACTGCTCTGCCAATTGAGCTACATCGGCCTGTTGAGGTATGGCGCGGCATTGTGCCAGCGCGTGCTCCGTGGGCAGTATAGCACCGGGCATGCGGAGCGTCAACGCGCGCGACGGCTGAGAGTCCCGTTTCTCCGTACAATGACCGGTTGACAGGGCGTCATAATAGACATGTAAAACAGGCTCAAGACCGGCGCGTTACCCGCAAACATTTGTGCGGCCACGCGCTCGGCGAGGCGTCGCGAAACTGGAGCGCGTAGCTGGAGAGAAGCGAGGGGCTGTATGTATCGCTCTGACACTATCATGACCGTTCTCAGGCAACTCAACGACACCTATTTTCTCCCCGCGATCCAGCGGGAGTTCGTCTGGAAACAATCTCAGGTCTACCGGCTCTTCGACTCGATTATGCAGGACTATCCCATTGGCTCGTTTCTCTTCTGGCAGCTCAACGCCGACAACAGAAACCAGTGGGACGCCTACCAGTTCCTCACCGAATTCGAGCAACTTGGGACGCACAACCCCCTGGCTAACCTCGCCGCCGTCCCGAATCCCGTCCTCGTGCTGGATGGTCAGCAGCGCCTGACAGCCCTCTCGCTGGGCTTGAAAGGCCATATGAAAATGTACGTCAAGACCAGTCTCCCACATGAGGATCCGACAGCCTGGGAGAATCAATACCTCTCCCTCAACCTTCTCTCCGAGCCATCGAGCGATCCCGATCCGAAGACAGGCGACCAGTTCCTCTTTCGGTTTCGCTCCAGAATACGTGCCACCAGCGTGAAAGGCGTCCGCAGACCCTACTGGTTTGAAGTGGCGCGGATCTCCGCCTGCGACAGTGAGGATAGACTCTATGAACTGAAGCGGGCCGAGATTGAAGCGGCTGGCAAGCTCCTTGGGAATCTCACACCCGAACAGGCGCAAACTATCGACAGCAATCTGGATCGGCTCTACCGCCGCATCTGGCGCGATGAATCCCTGGCCTACCACCTGGTGCGCCTACAGGACGCAAACAAGGTGCTCGAAATCTTTTCGCGCGCGAATAACGGGGGAACCAGACTCGACAAATCCGATTTGATGCTCGCGATGGTGACGGCGCGATGGGATCCGCTCAACGCGCGTGAAGAGATTTATCAGTTGGTTGAGCAGATCAACCGAGGGCTACCAGGGAAAAGCCGGATTGATAAAGACTTCATCCTCAAGTGCGCGCTCGTGCTCTGCGACCTGCCCGTCGCGTATAGAGTCGAGCATTTCACCCGCGACAACATGCAGCTCATCGCTCGCAAGTGGACGCCCGTCAAACAGGCCATCAATGCGGGCTTCGCCCTCGTGAAGTCGTTCGGTATCGATGGAAAAAGCCTGACCAGTGTCAACGCCATCATCCCCGCTATCTACTATCTCATGAAGTACCCGGCGCTTCGCGTCGGCGGGACAACAGCATTTGACACCACAAATGCCCGCGCTATTCGCAAATGGCTCGCGTTCGCGATGCTGGCAAAGGTCTTCGGCAGCCAGACAGACGCCGTCCTGAGCAATGCGCGCGCCATCATTCAGAACGAGAAATCCAGAGACTTTCCGCTGGCAGCCATCGCCAGTAAGTTGGGCTACGCGCCTGAGCGCCTGAGTGGGGTGATTGTGAATCGGGCGCTCAAGCTGACCTATGGTCAGCCGTTGACCTTCCTGGCGCTGACGCTGCTCTATGACGAGGTGGGCTGGGGCAATCGCGGCTATTCAATCGACCACATCTTCCCACAATCGCTCTTCACCACTGCGCGTCTCACGGCGGCGGGCATCCACCCATCGCAGCATAGCCGCTACCGAAATCTCTCACAGTCGTTGGGCAACCTGCTCCTGCTGATTACCGAGGAAAACATGGAAAAGTCGAATCAGGAGTTCGCCAGGTGGATTGAGACGCGCGTTCCGGGCTTCAAGCAGCGGCATCACATCCCGGACGACGCGAGCCTGTATACCCTTCAGCGCTTCCCGGAGTTCATCAAGGCGCGTGAGGCGCTGATAACGAAATATCTGACCAGCGTGTTCGCGTCATAACATCATGACGCCAGGGTGAGTATGGGTGAACGCGCATAAGCATGCGCCCAGGAAATAGGACTGTGTGACCCCAGCCATAGCGCGTTATCGGGCGGTGTGATACACTGCTGACGAGTTCCAGCGGGCGCATCGTTTCAGGATACGCAGTGAGGCGCGACGGCGGCTGCCCGGCTTGACACCGCCTGCACGGCGCGTTAGAGTAGGCATGGCTACAAGAATTGACCATCATTGGCCATTATTCCTCAATGAAGGGCAACTCTGCCTGGCGCGCCATGACTGCTGCTACGATACCCATGCTGCTCACGGTGTCCGAGCGCGTCACGGGAAAGACCGTGCGGGGACAGGCGGAGCGCGTCACGGCGGGTGAGGTCCGGACGACAGGGACACACGGCGCATAGCGGTACGGCGCCGTGATGAGGAGTACCATGGAACCGAATGAGCTGATCGGTGATCGATACGAATTGGGCGAACCTATCGGTCGCGGCGGTATGGCCACCATCCATCGCGCCACCGATACGCGGATGGGCCGTGAGGTGGCCATCAAGATCCTGCGCGAGGTCTATAGCAGCGACCCGAAGTTCGTCACCCGCTTCCAGCGCGAAGCGCGCGCCGCCTCCGCCTTGCAGCACCCCAATATCGTCCAGGTCTTCGACTATGGCCAGAGCGGCGACGCCTACTACATCGTCATGGAACTCATCAATGGCGCCGATCTACGCAAATACCTCAAGCGCGAAGGCGTGCTGACCCCCGACCGCGCCGTCGAAATCGCCCACGATGTGGCCCTCGGGCTGGGCGCCGCACACCGCCGCAACATCGTCCACCGCGATGTGAAGCCGCAGAATGTCCTCCTCAACGGCGATGGGCTGGTCAAGCTGACCGACTTCGGCATTGCCAGTGTCTATAAGGACGTTGACGCCGAACGGCTCACCACCACAGGCATGACGCTAGGCACGGTGCAGTATTATGCGCCGGAGCAGGCGCAGGGCGAGATTGTGACGCCCGCCGCCGATATCTACGCGCTGGGCATCGTGATGTATGAGATGCTCACCGGCAAGACGCCGTTCGACGGCGATACCCCGGTCGCTGTCGCGATGCGCCATATTCAGGATATCCCGGAGCCGCCCTCGCGGATCAATCAGATGATTCCCCGCGATCTGGAGCGGATCATCCTGCGCTGCCTGGAGAAGGATCCGCGCGACCGCTATCCCAACGGCGATGCGCTGGCCTATGCGCTCGATCAATTCGCGCGCGGGCCGAGCAGGCGCTTTGGCAGCAGTGGCACAGGCCGTCCGCTGGACCTGCCGGGTATCGATGCCCGCCCGCAGCCGGGGCGTGGGCCGTCGCAGTTTGGCGCGTCGGCGGTCATCAGCAGACCGAACCGGGGTCTTCCGCCACCGGATGCGATCGCGAACGATGGCTATGACGCGCCCACCTTCGAGGACTACGACGGTGGCATGGGCAATGGGAATGGACTCAGCACCACCCCCTGGGCCACCGCGCGCGGGACGGTGCCGCGTATTTCAGGCCCCCAGGGTGAGTATGACGAACCCCGCAAGTCCAGAACAGGCCTGATTGCCGCTATGATTGGCGGACTGGTGCTGTTGCTGGGGGTAGCCTGTGTGTTGGTCTTTGCCCTCATGAATGGCGTCCTGGGCGGCCAGACTTCAACTCCCCCGCTCACAACAACCGTTCCCAACTTTGTTGGCCAGCAGTATACAGCAGCGCTCTCGCTGGCGCAGACGAACCACCTCCAACTGCAGAAGCAGGTCGTGACGAGCCCTCAACCGGTGGATCAAGTCATCTCACAGGACATCTCCAGCGGCCAGCGCGTGGCGTACAACAAAACGGTCAATGTCACGGTCAGCGGCGGCAGCGGCAAGGTCACCGTGCCCGACGTGAGCAATATGACGGTCAAGGATGCCTGTACAGCGCTTGCCGCCTCCACGTTACAGCTTCAGTGTAACATCCAGTCATACCAGTCGGATCCGACAATTGTCACTGGCAACGTCATCAAGACCGATCCGCCCAAAGGGTCTTCTGTGAGTCCGGGCGATACGATCAACCTGATCGTCAGCAATGGGCCAGCGCCGACGCCGACGACACCAGCCGCAGCCCACCGCGACGCCGCAGCCATCGCCTACGGCGACCGCCACGGCAACACCACTGGGGGGCTAATAGCCCGTCTCCGCTATGATCCTTTTATCTGAAAGAGCGCCCCGCGACTCATAGGGGCGCTCCTCTTGTTTCCGGATCCATCGTACTGCTTCCGCTTGGGCGCATGTCGCTTGTGGAGACACTGTGGCCACCAATGGAACAGTGTGCGGGCAGACGCCGACGCATGCCGCAGCCGGATGCGCGTGGCGTAGGGACGTGACCCACGCCGTCGCTGGGTTGCCGCCCGTTCGCACGCGGCAGGGTGACTATCTGGCGGCTCGTACGCCTGGGACAGCCGCTGCCGCGGATGCTACAATGGTGAGATGGTGTCGGTGTGGGCCATGCGGCAGCCCTACACGGCTCTCCGTCAGGCATAGCCAACGCGCCTCACACCGCACTCCAACTGACCGGCTGTACAGCGGGCGATGTTGTAGGTTACTTTTGTGCGGCCAGCCGTGACGGTCTGTCATGTATTTTTCAGCCTGCCGCAGGCCGCTGGCCGCTGGGCAGATGCGAGCGGAAGGGATGCTGGGTGTGATTCTCCCGAAAGACCGCGACCCTCGTTTCGTGACGATCCGCCGCGGTGGGACCCTCACCGATTCGGATCACCAGCTCCTCGCCCTGTGGGCGGCATTGTGCGCGGAGCACGTCCTTGACCTCTTCGAGTCGGCTCGGCCTCAGGATCCGCGACCGCGTCAGGCGATTGAGCAGGCCCGCGCCTGGGTGCGTGGCGAGATCACGATGTCCCAGGCTCGCGCGGCGGGTGGTCATGCAATGGGCGCGGCCAGAGACCTGCGTGGGGCAGCGCGGTATGCCGCGTACGCTGCTGGCCAGGCCGGTGTCGTCGCACATGTCGCCGCGCACGAGCTTGGCGCCGCCGCCTATGCGATCAAGGCCGCACGCGCCACCGCACCGGAAGGAGAGGGCGAGGCCGCGGGGCGACTCGAGTGCAGGTGGCAGCGCGACCAGCTCCCGGAGGCGATTCGCGAGCTAGTACTCGACGACGAGCGGTTGCGGAACGATATCTGCTGGTCGGTGTTAGACGGCTGAGAGCGCGTCGGGGCGCCAGCCGTCTAACAACATCTAATAGGCTATACTGGCGGCGCGGATTTCCGCTTGTGGCGCTCCGGGCCGGATAATCAGGATGAGGGTATACTTTGCAAAGCCGCTCGAATTGAACCAGACTGTGAGAATGTGAGAAACACGATGCAGGCGCTGTTTGTGCATACCGCTGATAATCATCTGGGCTACGAGCAATATGGAGTGAAGGAGCGCTTCAACGACTTTTCCCGCGCTTTCTGGGCCATCGTGGATGACGCCATCGCCCGCAAGGCCGACCTCTTCGTCATCGCGGGCGATCTCTTCAATAAACGGGCGATTGACGCGCGCACGCTGATGCACGCGCAGGAGGGGCTGGCGCGGCTGCGCGACGCGGGCATCCCCTGTGTGGCTATCGAGGGCAACCACGACCGCAGCTACTATCGTGACGGCTTCTCCTGGCTGGAGTTTCTCTGCTGGCAGAACCAGTTGATCCTGCTGAACCCCTACGTCCGCGATGGCGCGCCGGAGTTGAAGCCCTGGAATCAGGAGGAGATGCGCGGCGCGTATATCGACCTGAAGGGCGGCAAGCTGCGCGTCTACGGCCTGCCCTGGTATGGCGCGAGCACGGCGCGGGTGATGAAAAGCCTGGCCGAGCAACTGGCGGCCACGCGCGAGGCGGAGAATGCCGCGGGCGTCGAGTACCGGCTGTTGCTGCTGCATACCGGCGTCGAGGGTATGCTGCCGACGTTGCACGGCCTGCCCCAGCGCAGTGACTTCGAGCCGCTACGCGGGCTGGTAGATTACATTGCCCTTGGCCACGTCCACAAGCCGTACGAGATCGATCAGTGGCTCTACAATCCCGGCTCAACGGAAACCTGGGGTGCGGAAGAAAGCGCCTGGGAACGTGGCTACTATGTCGTGCGAATCGATACTGATACGCCCGACGGCGAGCCGCCCCACATCGCCGAGCACGTCGTCAATCCACGCCGTCCGTTTCTGCGGCTGCCGTTCAACGTCGAAGGGCTTCGCGACCCCGCCGCGCTCTACGAGGCGTTCGAGCGCTACTGTCGGAGCAAGGTGCGCGAGTACGCTGTCCCCGAGCAGCCAGCGCCGGGACTGGAGCCGGTGGTGGATGTCTCGCTCACGGGGGTGTTGAGCTTCGACGCCAGCGCGCTCGACCGCACCCAGTTGGAGGAGACGGCGCAGCGGATGTTTCACCCGCTGGTGGTGCGCATCCACGACGGCACGCGAGACAGCGAATGGGAGATGGACGACGAGAACGGGCTGGATAGCAGCGACCGTTCCACCTGGCTCCAGCTTGAGACGCATATCTTCGAGGAACTGTTGCAGCGTGACGCGCGTTTTCAGCAACGCGCGAGCGAGTGGGCGCGGCTGGTGGCCTCGCTCAAACAGATGGCGCTTGGCGGCGAGTCGGCGGAACAGGTCATCCAGAAACTCCGTGACGAGCGCGCGCGACTGCTGAATACTCCATCCCCACAGAATGGCTGACGCTTCCTTGGCGACGCGCACGGGCCGTTGACTACGCAGGCGGATTCATCTATACTGGCGCCGACAACACGCCGGTACTGTTTATTGCGTAGAGCGGCGGCAAATGTGCGTACTCCCATGGAAGGATAGCCAGATGGTTAACAACGTTTCGAGTAACCTCATCGGCAAGCTGTTCGATGCCGCGCGTGAGCGCCTGATGAAGACGCAGCGAGGTCGATGGGTTCTGGGCATCCTGTTCCTGCGTGATGGCCCTGGTCTGTCTTGTCCTGGCCCTGGCAGGAAACGACACCGCGCAGGATATTGGCTTTGGCATCGGCGCCGCGTTCTTCTTTGTGCTGGCGCTGATGGTGCTGGTGGGGAACATCTTCATCGGCCGCAGCCAGCGACGCCTGCGCGCCGCCGCCGCCGAGGGTGAGGCGCGCGCCAAGCAGTTGCTCGCAGAGGGCAAGTTGCTGCCGATCCCGCCGCTGCCGAAGAATCCACCGCAGGGCGCCAGCGAGGACGACCTCGCGCGGGTTGCGACATACGTCAGCCAACTGCGCGAGATTCCCTGGGGCGACCATGTGGAATACCCGGATGAGCGCGTGCGCGCCACCTTCGATGTGGCGATGTCGGAGGTGATGGCGACATCGGGGGATTGGTCGAAGCTACGCGGCCCGATTCGTGTCTTTGCTGGCCTGCCGACGCCGCTGTGCTACGCTGGCGCCGCCGAGGTGATGTTCCGGCTCGCATATCTGAGCGGCACAACCTTCGCGCCAGTGGGGTTACAGCAGGGTCTGCGCTTCGCCTTTCGCGCGCAGTTTCACACACCATTCCAGCCAGATGCGCTCGTCACGCAACTCAAGCTGCTTGTCGCCTGCCGCGCGCCCTACTGGCAGGAGCTGGCCACGAAGACGCTTGGGATGATCCAGCAGGTTGCCCCAGATCATCCGCGTTTGCCGCAGGCCGAGGTGTTCTATCACCGCGTGCGGGGAGAATATGAGGAGGCGGTGGCCTGCTCCGACCGCGCGCTGGCGTCTGCCACGACTCCGGCGGAGAAGGCCTCGATCCTCTCCAGTAAGGCGCTGCTTTTGATGAGCCTGAAGCGCAACGATGATGCGGTCGCGACGTTCCAGGCGGCGTGCGCGCTCAACCCCAACGACCCCTGGATCTGGCACAACATGACAATTCCGCTGGTCGCGCTTGGTCGCTATCAGGAGGCATTGCAGTGCAGCGAGCGGGCGCTTTCGATCATGGATTTCAGCGTCGCCCGGACGCAGCGCGAGAAGATACTGCGAAAACTGGCCGAGCAAAGAGGCGACGCGCCCCAGGCATGAGTCTCAGATTTCGGAAATGAGGAGATGATGAGGATGGCGCGATGCTGAGTACGATTCGGCTGATTATTGGCACGCGGTGGACGCGCTTCGTGGTTGCCGCAGTGGCGCTGTTCTGCGCGGTGGGTGTCACGGCCAGCGCCGTTGGGACGAGCGCGATCAAGGTGAAGACCGGGACTATCGAACATCTCAGCACAACTACGAGTGACTCTGGAGACTACAAATACGATACGATCCAACTGGCTGGCGATAGCGCCTCGTACCAAATCAACCGCACCGAGTTCACGCCAGATCTCAATGCTGACCAGTTCGCTATTGGCGAGCCGGTGACAATTTGGTACAACCAGTCGCCGCTCAATGATCCGTCTATCGTCGCGATTCAGATGCCCGGCGCCAGTGGCGTACAGTTGACCAAATATGTGACCGATTTCTATACGCATCCCGACCAGAGCCGTACGTCGAATCTGATTCTGGCCGCGGTTTTCGTGCTTGTCGCGCTCGCCGCCATCGCCGCAGGCATCTTCCTCCCAGCCGCGTCCAAACCCCGCAAGCGGGCAGTGAACTCTAATCCCTGGTATCCGTAATCTCCCGCGACGAGCTTGCCACCCTGAGCGCCGTAATCAGCGCTGGATAGTCCATCGTGGTGAAGTCGCTGGTGTCCAACTCGTAGAGCGTACCGCCGATAGCCAGCGGCTCGATGCGTCCGCGCAACAGTAGCTCGCGGTGTTCGTCAAGATTGTTTGTCTCGACATGGCCGGGATGGCGATCCGCTGACCGCGCCCGCTGGCAGTAGCGCTCGTATAGCGTTGGCCCATCGGCCACGCAAAGTATCTGGAACGGCGTGAAGGGGTGCGTCTGCTGAAGCGCGCGGAATCGCTCGCCATCGCGGTCGGGATAGAAGTTGCATTCGACGATGCATGGCTTTCCAGCGCGCAGCTGCTCTTCCAGCAGCAGGTAGAGCAGCGCCATCGTCGCCGTCCCCAGGCGTCGCGACCACGCGCGGTCACTCCAGCCGAGTGTCTCGAACAGCGTCTCCTTGATGTCGTCCTTGGCCAGCAGCGGCATCCGCAGATCATCGGCGAGCTGCCGCGCCAGCGTCGTCTTACCGGTGGCGGGCAGCCCGTTCACCACAATCACCAGCGGCGATGGACGCTCGGTCATGTGGGCTGCTCCATCGAAGAGTGGTCGGTTATAGAAATCACCACGGATCGCACGTCTGAAAGGGCAACACGCGCCTGGGATAAACGCTAGCCGTAGGCTGAAGACCTACGGCTAATCCTGGGTCGAGCGTATCGGCTTGCCCGTCAAAGAAGCGTGTAAGGGTGGGATTAGCCGCGGCATTCATGCCGTTTTACAAATTACTGGACACTGCGCTGCCGTACGCGGGCGGTTGAAACCGCGCCTCTGGGGCTCTGGCCACAAAACCTGCCTGCGCAGGTTGCACAGAACCGTCCGCCACCGCGTATCCCGTTGGGACACGATCTGGGCAGTCCGCGTCGGCGGACTTCGTGGCCGCAGGCCCAAGAGGCGCGGTTTCAACCGCCCGCGCTGACCGCTCCCTCGCAATTTCTACAACTACATCATGCCGCGAAGGCACGCCCACACCTCCGCGCCTACTAAACTTCCCCCTCCTCCGCCGTGTCGTCCGCTTCTTCGACAGCGACCGCCGGGGCAACCGCCGCGCGGATCTGCGCCTCGATGGCGTCGGCGACATCGGCGTTCTGGCGCAGATATTCCTTGGCGTTCTCGCGCCCCTGGCCCAGCCGGATATCGCCGACCGAGAAGAACGCGCCCGCCTTCTTGATGATGCCCATTTCGAGGCCAACATCGATCAGGCCGCCCTCGCGCGAGATGCCCTCGTTAAACATGATGTCGAACTCGGCAACGCGGAAAGGCGCCGCGACCTTGTTCTTGACCACCTTCACCCGCGCCCGGCTGCCCACCACCTCGGTACCCGTCTTAATCGAGTCAATGCGGCGGATATCCAGCCGAATGGATGCGTAGAACTTCAGCGCCCGCCCGCCAGAGGTCGTCTCGGGTGAGCCGAACATGACGCCGATCTTCTCGCGCAGTTGGTTGGTGAAGATGACTGCCGTCTTCGAGTTGTTGATGGCCCCAGTCAGCTTGCGCAGCGCCTGGCTCATCAGTCGCGCCTGCAAGCCCACATGCGAGTCGCCCATCTCGCCCTCGATTTCGGCGCGTGGAACCAGCGCGGCCACCGAGTCGATCACGACCACATCCACCGCGCCGCTGCGCACCAGCATCTCGACGATTTCCAGCGCCTGCTCGCCCGTATCTGGCTGCGAGATCAACAGGTCATTGACGTTGACGCCCAGCCGCTCGGCATAGCCGGGATCGAGCGCGTGCTCCGCGTCGACAATCGCGCAGATGCCGCCACGCCGTTGCGCATTGGCGATAATATGCAGACAGAGAGTCGTTTTGCCCGAGCTTTCTGGCCCATAAATCTCGGTGACGCGCCCGCGAGGGACACCGCCGATGCCCAGCGCCAGATCGAGCATGATCGAGCCAGTTGGGATAGATTCGATTTTGACGTGCGCCCGGTGTTCGCCGAGCTTCATGATGGCGCCTTTGCCAAAGCGGCGCTCGATCTGAGAGACCGTCAACTCCAGCGACTTCTCGCGTTCGCTGGCGCTTGCGCCGTACGCCACCGGGGTAGCGTTGTTGCTGCCGCGATCTGCAGGCATGCTTGCTCCTCTTTCATTCGCCCGGACGGCGGGCGCAACCTTCTTCCACCCAGGGAAGAAGCGAATTCAGGATGTTGGGGAGAATGTGTCGCCGGATGACTTACGAGTGTCCTAAATGCTAGAACATACGTACAATTTTATGCGATTTTGACTCCAGCGTCAATAGTCCTTTCTTTTCGGGCTATTGCTGACCGGAAGCCGCCACGGCCCAGGGACTTTCGGGTCACTCAGTCGTCGGGACACTCTCGTCATCGCGAAAGCGCTCCAAATCGGGAGTGATGCCAAACGCCGCGCTGATCTCCTGATTATGGCTCATCTCGTGGCGAAGCAGCACGCGGAGCAGTCCGCCGACGCTCGGCCCGCGCGATGTGATGACTGACTCATCTTTCTGCGCGTCCAGTGTGCGTGCATGGGCAAGCTCCGGGAAGCGGCGCTCCTGCCAGTTTTCGCCGCCGGGGCCAATCGCGCTGGCCAGCACGCGATCAGGGGAGGCCTGGAGCGCGGACATCAAATCGTCGCGGGTGATGTTGGCGTAGCGGCGCATGGCGCGGGCGTTGTAGGCGTCTACATCGCGTAGCGCATCAATCAGCACAGGCGGCAGCGCGCGCAACCGACTGATCTCGAAGACGCCGACCGCCCACTCATCCCAGGCGAGAATATGCGCCAGCAAATCGTGCAATGACCGATCTCCAGGCAAGAGCGGCTCGCGCCAGCGGTCTTCCTTAATCTGGTCGGCCAGCGCCAGCGTCGTCAGCCGTTGTTCGCGCAGCGCATGCAGAGTATCATCAGTCTTCAACATCATCCTCCACCGCGATATGCTGAAATCTCCGGCGCTCCGCCGAGAGGCGCGCGTTACACCAGGCTTACAGTTCTCGCCGTCCCTCCAGCGCACGGCTCAACGTGCCCTCGTCCGCGTACTCCAGATCGCCGCCAATCGGCAGCCCGCGCGCCAGGCGCGTCACCATGAGGTCAGGTCGCGCGATCAGCGGCGCGATATAGGCGGCGGTATAGTCGCCCTCATAGTTGGGGTTGGTCGCCAGAATCACCTCGCTCACCGGCTCATGGTCGCCGTTGGCGTTGGCGTTGGGGCCAGTGTTTGCGCGCGTCCGGGCTACCAGCTCGTCGATGCGCAGGTCGCGCGGGCCGATGCCCTCGATGGGCGAAAGCGCGCCATGCAAGACGTGATATAGCCCCTTGAACACGCCGGTTTTTTCGAGCGCCAGCACATCCAGTGGCTCCTCGACGACGCAGATGATCTGGCGATCACGCTGGCTGTTGGCGCAGATGGGGCAGGGGTCGGTCTCCGTCAGGTTATAACAGATAGAGCACTGGATGATGCTCTCCTTGACCTGCGTAATGGCCTCTGCCAGTCGCCGCGCCTGCTCGGCGGGACTGCGAAGAATGTAGAAGGTGAGCCGTTGCGCCGTCTTGGGGCCAATGCCAGGAAGCTTGGCCAACTCTTCGATCAGCGCTGTCACCAAGGCGGATGTTGTTTGCATCGTATGCTCTTCTGCTCGCGGTCCCCGAAAAAACGCGCGCCCTTAGAAGCCCATGCCCGGCGGCAGTTTCATACCGCCCGTCATCGAGGTCATGATCTTCTGCTGCGCGTCTATCACTTTCTCGAACGCATCCTTACAGGCTGCCAGAATCATATCTTCGAGCATGCCCACATCCTCAGGATCAACCACTTCCTGGCTCAGCTTGAGCGCTGTCACCTCGAAGCGGCCGGTCATCGTCACCTGGACGGCATCGCCACCGGATGTGCCAACGAAGTCGCTGTTTTGCAGGTCTTCCTGCATCTTCATCAGCTTCGCCTGCATCCGTTGAAGGTCTTTCATATTGAATCCCATTGGTGGGCTCGCTCCTTTTTGTGGGACTTGCTGGCATACAGCCATGCACCGAGTATCATATGGGGAACCAGTGACGCGATCTGGCGCGGTGTCATCCACCATCACCCACGCGCACGAACAGTATGCATTCTATCACTTCTTCCCGATGCTGCCCACGCCGGTAGTGTTCCGGTAGTGTTCTAGTAGCAGGGATGCGCAGGTTGTGGCATAGTTAACACGTCCCAGACGACGTGATGGCTGGCGGTTAAAACCGCGCCTGATTGGCCTCGCTGCGCTCCGCCACCAAGTCCGCCTGCGCGGACTTCCCAATAAGCGCCCCGGCGAGACAGACGAGGAACCAGCCTGGGAGAAACCCGCGACGGCGGGTTTCGTGGCCACAGGTCAAATAGGCGCGGTTTTAACCGCCCGCGCTCTCTTCCCAAGGAGCCTTATCGTGGCTGATACGCCAGATACGCCAGATACCAACCTGCCCACTTTATCTTCAGCGCCCGCCGAATCTGCTGAGTCGGTCGAGCTGGCGGAGCAGCGCACAGAGCCAGCGCGACTGCCGACGGCGCTGGTCTATGACCCGGCGATGCTGGATCATCAGGTGCCAGAGGAGTTTCCGGAGACGCCGGAGCGGCTGGAGCGCGGTATCGCCCTGATCGAGGCGCTGATCGCCGAGGAGACGCTGGCCGCCGAGCGCGTGCTGCGGCTGGATGCTCGCCCAGCCACCCCTGATGAACTGGTCGCGGTGCATACGCCCGCCTACGTCGCCAAAGTGCAGCTAGCGGTCGAGCGGCTGCGCGAGCGCGAGGGAGGCGCTGCTGACTCGGTGAAGTTCGCCACTGATGTCTATATCTCGCCAGGCAGCTACCTCGCCGCCACACTGGCCGCGGGCGCCCCGCTGGTGGCGCTGGATGCCATCGGCGAGGGACGCGCCCATAACGGCTACGCGCTGGTACGTCCCCCTGGCCACCATGCCCGGCCCGCGCAGGCGATGGGCTTCTGCCTCTTCAACAACGTGGCCGTCGCCGCCCGCTACGCGCAGAGGCGTTGGGGCTGGCAGAAGGTGCTCATCGTGGATTATGACGTGCACCACGGTAACGGAACGCAGGAAATGTTCTACGACGATCCCGATGTCGTCTACTTCTCGACCCACCAGTTCCCCTGGTATCCCGGCACGGGCGCATCCACAGAACTTGGCGAGGGCGCGGGCAAAGGCGCGACGATCAACGTGCCGCTGCCACCCGGCTCCGGCTGGAGCGTCTACGATCCCATCTTCCGCCAGGTGCTCTGGCCAGTCGCCGACCGCATGAAACCCGATGTCATCCTGCTCTCGGCGGGCTTCGACGCCCACTGGATGGATCCGCTGGGCGATATGCGTCTCAGCAACGCCGATTTCTCCGACCTGACGCTCGAGGTGGTCGAGATGGCCAACCGCTATTGCGATGGGCGGCTGGTCGTGGTGCAGGAGGGCGGCTACCACCTGGACGCTGTGACGCAGTGTATGGCGACAACGCTGGTGGCGCTATCCGGCAGCGACGGCATCCTCGATTCGTTGGGGCTGGCCCCGCCACTGACGTCACGTTGGAACGATGAGGCCATCGTCAGCGCGCTCTACCAGCTACACGATCTGGCAGGCTACCGCCGCAAGCCGCGCCGCCAGGGCAAGCGCATCACTCCGGAACAGAAACCGGAATCCACGCCAGGGGAGTAGCAGGCGCGTCAACCCGCCACGGTGGTGAGCAACTGAATCACCGGCTTGCCATCGCTCAACTGGAGCCATGGTGTCAGGTTTCCGCTGAGTTGCACATCGGTCAGGCTGATGACGCCGCCACGCAGCGCAAACGTCCGCGCGCCCTGCTGGCTGGAACCGTTGGGCAGAACCATGCCAGCACTGGTTGTCGTACTGTGGTGAACGTCAAGGGCCATGCTGCGCACATTCACGATCCAGACATCGTGGCCGGTGATCTCTCCATCCACGCTGGCGGCGTCCTGCGTGATGTAGAGCTGGTTGCCATCGCCTGACAGTGTCAGGAACATCGAGCCAGTGAACCGCGTGCCCGGCAGCGAAATTGGCCCACCCAGCGGCACATCACCCACGAGCGTCGGCCCCTGGTCGCTGGCGTCCAGAATGTAGCACTGGGCGTCTGGGCTGCCGTCGACGAGATATAACTGTGGCGTCTCGGCGCTGTTGCCGCTCAGCATCCGCGCCAGCGAGAAATCACCCGGAAGCGCAAGCTCCTGGCTCAGCGCGCCGGTCGTCGCGCTAAAGCGGCGGATCAGGGCGTAATGCTGCTGGTTGGGGCCAGTCAGCGCGAGCGCGTCGAAGAGCCACTGGCCGTCGGGCGAGAGCGCCAGCGCGCCATCCAGACCCGTTGCAACCGTCATCTTGCTGATGTCGAGATAGGGAATGGCCGACGGGAACGCCGACACAGGCAGGCTGCCAGGCGGTGGCGGCAGTGGCACAGATGTCGTATATCCGGGATTCAGGGAGCCGCTAATGGCGCCGCTGCTCAGGTCTACCACCAGGATGTCGGGAACATCGCTCCGTGGATCGGGAATATCCAGCCCAACGTAGGCCACTGGTTGATCGAACGCCATCACCAGTGAGGCGCCGCTGACTCCACTGGGCAGCGCGCGACCGTCTGGCAGTGTCAGCGGAGTAATCGCGCTGATGTCTCCGGTCGTCGCATCGAAGATGACCAGCGCCTGACTCCCATTCTTCCCCGGCGCGGTCAGTTCCGCAACTGTCCCTCGGCTCACCTGTACCGCAACGGGCAACTGGCCCGGCTGGGCTACATGCAATGTGCCCCCTGAGGCTGGCAGCGAATGGCGCACCTCTCCGCTGTGTTCATCGACGGCGATGATTTCAGCCACCTGCCACGTTTTGCCGGTGTGGTCGGTGATAGGGATGAGTTTGCTGGTCTCAGCGTAGAGAATGCCACTGGGCGCCGCCGATGGCACATGCGTCAGCCCGTTCTGCGAGCGTGTGGTGACGCCAGCGACCGCCGGAAACAGGAACGCAACCCCCAGAAAGACACAGATGACGGCAAGCCCTAATAGCCCTGTCAGCACGATAGTGCCGCCGCGCCCCAGCCGCGCCGTCATGCGCGCCACCTCATGCAGCGCCCGGCGCGACCGCAGATGAAGGCGCACGCTATCACGCAGATCCGTCACATAGGGCGCCGGCTCAGAGCCAAGAGAAGCGAGCAGCTCATAGGGGGAGCGCAACGCCCGCGAGCGCGAGCTGCACGTCTCGCAGAAGACCAGATGCTCGCGTACGTGCCTGGCGATATCGGGCGGTAGCTCACCAGCAAACTCGGCGACGAGCATCTCGGGATCGAGCGGACACTGAATGGTCTGCGTATGCATGCGCCGAGTCGTCACCCGTGCGATACGCACCGGCGGCGTCATCATCTCCGCCATCCCAGGCTCCTTATATGATTGTGTGCACTATTTCCATGAACAGGCAGACGAAAATGTCTGTTCGCGAACAGCACGCGCGAGAGACACCCATCTATAATACTGGGTCTGTATACACGTGTCGCCGCACGTCTTGGCGCGGCTGATCACGGCGTGGGGCTAAAAAAACACAGCCTCTTCCCTGAGTGATGTTCTTTCATGACCGCCAGCATGGGGGAGAGGTTCCGCTATATATAGAAACGCAGATGACGGCAAATAACCACGCCCCTGGGCGGCATCTGCCAGAATTCGTCAGCATAACTCGCTGAGAGCGCTCAGGAGGTTGGCGGTGGCGTCAGCACGGGAACGCTCGGCGGTGTGCTCGGCGGTGTCTGTGCCGCGACGGAGTCGCCGCCAGTGGCGTTCTCATCGCTGGTCTCTGAACGGGTTCCGTTGGAGAGAATCGGCACCATGGTCGGTTGGTCTACCCAGTCGCCGTAGGGCAGCTCGTCGTTCGCCATGGCTGGCAGCGCGTCCACGATCACCGATGATGATGGTGGTGGAGGTGGCGGCGAGCTTGCGGGCGCTTCCGCCATAGGCGACTCCGCTAGATCATAGGCGCCGCTAAACGCGGCCTCCGTCGCCATCTCGCTGTCCAGATACGACGCATCTTCCATCGGCGCCATCGGCACGGGATAGTCCTGGTCGCTCGTGTTCAAGACATCCATCGACTCCATCAGGTCAGCCATCGGCGCGGGCAGACTCTGGCCGTCGTCGGCGTACGCCACCTCGGCGGGAACACCCAGGCTCGTGATGGCGGCATCGTAGCGGTGCGCGAACATTTGCAGCCCCTGCACGATGCGGTGTCGGGCGGCGCTGGGCCGAATCCCCAGGGCCATCGCCACCTCTGTCTGATTCAGTCCCGCCACCAGGTGGAGCGCCAGGCATTGCGCGTCACCGTACGGCAACTCCGCGAGGACGGCGCGTATCAGACGATGGCGCAACACTTCACGTGGGGTCATCGTGTCGATCTCAGGATCAACCGCCTCCGCCGCTGCTTTGACTGCTCCCATAGCCCCATTCGCTCTATGCGCTCCATGTGTTCCGTTCGTTTGCTCGTGTGGCCGTTCGGCTGGCGCTGCTGGTTCGCCTGAGTTCCAGATTAACTGGCGCACCTGACGCCGGGTAGAGCCAGTGATCTCCGCGATCTTGCCCAGTCCGGCGCGCAGTCGATCCGATGCGCTGCCGGGGAGGCCATCCATCAGCAGGCCGCGTGGGCCTGGAGGAGCATTGAGGCGCGACTGTTGCGAGCGTTTGGGATGGCGTAGAACATCCAGACCTGTCTCGGTGGCGGCGCGCAACAGCCAGAGACGAAGATGTTCCCCGCCATGCGGGCCGCGCACCCGCCGCTCCATCCGCACGAAGATTTGCTGTGCCATCGTATGCGATTGGGGGGCGTCGCCAGTCAGCCGGGCCAGGTAGCGCACGACAGCGGGCTGATAGCGCGCGATCAATGCGGCCAGCGCCCATTCAGCGCCCGCGCGCGCCTGAGCGGCCAGGCGCAACTCACGTTCCTCCTCGGCATCCATCCGAGGTGTGGGGAAGGGTGACATATCCTGCCAGGCCATGCGCATCTGCCTTCCTGATTTGCGCCAGGACAATCGCCGCGCTACTCGTGACATTCCGAATGGGCTGTCTGGCGCACACTGTGTACCAGTCCGCGCGCCATCCCGCACCTATACAGGACGATTTGGCGTTTCGCCTCGCAACGGTTCGCTCCAAAACAGATAGACACTTGTATAACTATCGTCAGGCTGGCGTTGCGTTTGGAGCTATCCCGATTGTCCCATAGAGAAGCCTGGTCGTCTATCCGCGAGATTACTGAATATGCGTGGCGGTGCTGCGGTCCTGACCGCGCACGCATCTGGCCAGGGTCCTAGGCGTCGCGATCCCCTGGATTGACCGTGAGCATAGGCAACGCCTTACCGCGTGCGGCAGGTGTGGCTGACTCGACCTGGTCGTGGATTCCGGTCTTGCGGGTGCGGCCACCGCTGACGGGGCCGAGCGCCTCATCGCCGGGATAGATCAGTCGCGCCTCGTGTTCCGGCAGCATGCTTGCCACTTCCTTGAGCACCTCGGCCAGGAACTGGTCTTCGGGCACCGTGCGTACGAACTGGCCCTTGCGATAAATGGCGCCCTTGCCGCGCCCGCCGGAGAGGCCGACATCGGCGTCGCGCGACTCGCCTGGCCCGTTGACAAGACAGCCCATCACGGCAACCTGAATCGGCGTCTGTACCTTCGCCAGCCGCTTCTCGACCTCGTTGGCGATCTTGAGTATATCGATCTCGACACGCCCGCATGATGGACACGAGACGAACGTGACCCCGCGCGACCGCAGCTCCAGCGAGCGCAGAATCTCGTAGGCGACCGGAATCTCTTCCTCTGGCTCGGCGGTCAGCGAGACACGGATGGTATCGCCGATGCCGTCGGCCAGCAGCAGCGCGAAGCCGATGGACGACTTGACCGCGCCCGTAACGAGCGTGCCCGCCTCGGTAATGCCCAGGTGCAGCGGCACGTCGCAGGCGTCGGCGAAGCTGCGGTACGCCGCGACGGCGGTCAGCACGTTCGAGCTTTTCAGCGAGACTTTATAGTTGGTGTAGCCCAGATCGTCAGCCATGCCGCAGTATTCGAGCGCCTTGGCGACCATGCGGCCCACCAGCTCCTCGCGCTCTTTACGCCGCTCCTCCGCCGGGTCGCTCTTGATGAACGTGCCATCATCCAGCCGCTGCACGCTGACCTTGCGCATCTGCGAGCCACGCTCCAGCGCGTCTATCGAGCCGGAGTTGACGCCGATGCGCATGGCGATGCCTGCCTCCTTCGCCGCTTTGACGATAGTGGCGAAGGATTCATGGCCGTGGCGCAGATTGCCAGGATTGATGCGCACGCCATCTACGCCCTGTTCGATGGCCAGCAGCGCCAGTTTGGGTTCATAGTGAATATCGGCGATCAGCGGGATATGGATGCGCTTCTTGATCGCGCCCAGCGCTAGTGCGTCGGCTTCTTCTGGCACGGCGACACGCACCAGTTCGCAGCCGACCTCTTCCAGCCGGAGGATCTGCGCGACCGAGGATTCTACGTCGCGTGTATACATGGTGGTCATTGATTGCACGGCAATCGGCGCGTCACCGCCAATCAGGACATTTCCTACCGCGATTTGTCGCGTTTTCCGTCGCATGCGATTCTCCCAGATGCGTCTCAGCAATGAGTGCCTGAATGTTCAGATATCTCTCAATAATTATACTGCGCCAGTCGTCGGCGTGTATTCTTGTCGGGGCGACGTTGCCCGCCACATTCTATTTTACTCCGCGAGGGCGCCTCATTGCCCGCACTCAGGTGCGATCCGCGCTGCGCCCGGATTCTTTCGGCGTTCGTTAGGGAATATCAATGGTGGAGCAGATTGCCGACGTCGTTGATCGTCACCAGCAGCATCAGGAAGAGCAGCATGCCCATGCCAACCAGGTTGACCAGCCCTTCGCGCTCCGGGCTGATGCGTTTGCCGCGCCGCAGCACCTCGATGCCAATGAAGAGGACGCGCCCGCCATCGAGCGCCGGAATTGGCAGCAGGTTGACGATAGCCAGGCTGACGCTCAGCGCGCCGACGAGAAAGAACATCCAATACCAGCCGATGACGGGCACTGTACTGGCTACCTCACCCGTCGTAGTGACAATGCCTACTGGTCCCATCACCGCCTGACTGAAAGGCAACTTGCCGGCGACGACCTGAGCGATACCAGTGGCCGTGCCACCGATCACACTACCAACATCCTGCACACCTTTGATGGGCGCCTGCCAGAGTGGCACGCGGGTAACATAGGTCTGTGTGTCATCACTGGTGATGCCGAGATGGCCCTGTCCCTGCGCTGGGTTGACGAGGGCATTTACCTGGAGGGTGACGGGTGTGCTGGAGCCAGCATGCCGGACGACCATTTCAATCTGAACGGTCTTGGCGCCTTCCGGGGCTGCGGCGGTGGCGTCGCCCACCAGGGTGACCAGATCAGTAAAGGAGCGAGTTGTGTGGCCATTGATCACGAGAATCGTGTCATGGGGCTGTATGCCCGCCTCGGCGGCAGGCGACCCTTTGAGAACGGTACCCGCCGCCGCCACGAAGTTGACCTGGCCGACAACCTCGGCGGCGGTGAAGCAGAAGATGGCGAGTAGCAGGTTCATCGTGACGCCCGCCAGCAGGACGATGGCGCGCTTGCCGGGCGACTTCGCCGCGAAGGTGCGGGAATCATAGTTGCCGTTCTCGTCGGTCGTCTCGCCGTTCTCACCGGGCATGCGGACGTAGCCGCCGATTGGCAGCGCGTTCAGCGAATAGGTGGTTTCGCCGCGCTTCACGCTCAAGAGCCGTGGCGGAAAGCCGAGCGCGAACTCGTCCACGCGGATGCCCGCCCACTTGGCGGTGATGAAATGCCCAAACTCGTGGACGAGGATCAGCACGCCGAACACTGGAATCGCCGCCAACAGGTACCAACTCATTAATTCACTCTCCCGCCATTGCCCAGATTGATATATTGCTGCCGCGACAAGGCTGGCGGCTAAAGCCGCGCCTAGGGGCCAACGGCCACAAAGGCCGCCTTCGCGGCCTGCCAGAGACCTTATCCTGACCCTGGAGCCTGCGGCAGGCAGGCTTCGTGGCCGAACGCAGTGAGGCCCTTAGCCACGTGTTTACGCGCCAGGCGCCAGGTACCCAATCCCAATCGCTCTCACAGGGAACTACGCTCGTGGGATGCCGTTGGTTCGCCATGTAGCCGCAGCACCTCATCTTGCGCCCAGGAGCAGGCGGCCAGCACCGTCTCCAGATCGGGATCGTCCACGACTGTATGCCGCGCCAGTACATCTTCCAGGATGGCGGCGATATCCGTCAGCCGAATCTTCCCCCGCAGGAAGAGCGGCACCGCCTGCTCGTCCGCGCCCACCAGCACAGCAGGAGCCGTGCCGCCGCGTCGCCCCGCCTCATACGCCAGCCGCAGGCAGGGGAACCGCGCCATATCCACCGCCTCAAAGTCCAGATGTCCGACGGCGGGCCAGCTCAGCGGATGTGAGAGGTCGGTCGCCTCACGGTTCAGCCGGGTGGGGTAGCTCAGCGCGTATTGAATGGGCAGGTGCATGCTGGGCAGGCTCGCCTGCATCTTGATCGAGTCATCCACGAACTCGACCATCGAATGGATGATGCTCTGCGGGTGGACGACGACCTCGATCTGGTCATAGGGTATGTTATAGAGCCAGTGCGCCTCGATGACCTCCAGCCCCTTATTCACGAGCGTCGCCGAGTCGATGGTGATCTTCTGCCCCATCTGCCACGTCGGGTGCGCCAGCGCCTGCTCGACGGTGACATCGCGCATCTCATCTAGCGTTGCCCTGCGCAGCGGCCCGCCCGACGCGGTAATCAGCAGGCGGCGCACCTCGGCCGTCCGCTCGCCATGCAGGCACTGCCAGAGGGCGCTATGCTCGCTATCCACCGGCAGAATCGCAACGCCAGCCGCGCGCGTCTCGGCCATGACCAGATGGCCCGCCATCACCAGCGTTTCCTTGTTGGCCAGCGCAATCGTCTTGCCCGCGCGAATCGCCGCCAGCGTTGGCCGCAAGCCAATCAGACCAGAGGTCGCCGCGATAACCGTCTTGACCCCAGGATGTGTGGCGGCGGTGGTCAACCCTTCGACGCCGTGAAGCGCGTTGGGGAGTAGCTCGGCGGCCTGCGCCTGGGTGGCGGGGTCATCGCTGGTATAGGCGACGATCTCCGGCGCGAACTCGCGCGCTTGCTCGGCCAGCAGCGCGATATTGCCGCGCGCCGCCAGCGCGACCACATGAAAATGATCGGGAAAAGCGCGCGCGACATCCAGGGTCTGGCGGCCAATCGAGCCGGTGCTGCCAAGCACAGTAATGCCAAGCGGGGAATCTGTCATAGCGCTGGATGTCCTCCATCCGACCATCGGTGGGGCGCGTCATCGCTGGCCCACGCCGCGCCAGATTATATCACAGCGCAACGCCAGCGCCTCCAGATAACACCCAGATGACCTTGCGCTGTGTGTGCGGCTTTCGTGTAGCATA
Source organism: uncultured Chloroflexia bacterium (assembly GCA_963718915.1). GTDB lineage: Bacteria > Chloroflexota > Ktedonobacteria > Ktedonobacterales > JADMIN01 > DAHUXT01. Next base: position 59,783 of record CAVRAI010000007.1, read on the forward strand.
CGTGTAGCAGCGAAGCGCAACAAGAGAGATGCAAGAGAGATGCAAGCGAGAGGGAGAACGACCATGTCTAATCCGACCAACGACGACGCGCCGGTGATATCCCTGCCACGGGCGATGTGGAAGGTGCTTGAACCCTATCACGCGATGATCTACTTCGCGCCTGAGGCGCGGGCAGCCTATAGCGAGTCCGGGCTAAAGGGCTACTGGATGGGCTACTTCGCGTCGCGTTCGGCGGCGATGGGGCCGGTCGGGCCGGAGGTGGTTGCCGCCACGTTCTACAACTTCCATCCGCGGATGGTGGCGCGGGCGATCCCCGATGCATGGCGCTTCTCGTCGCCGGAACACATTCTCTCAGCCCGCTATGACTCCGCCGATGCCGCGCTCCGCCGTCTTCTGGGCGACGCCACCTTTGGGCCAGCCATCGAGGAGGCGGCGCAACTGGCCTACACAGCAGCCTCGGCGTGCGAGGTGGCGGGGCGGCCGCTCTTCGCCGCCCATAGCGCTCGCCCCTGGCCCGAAGCCGCTCACATGCGTCTCTGGCACGCGACGACACTGCTGCGCGAATATCGCGGCGACGGGCATGTTGCCTCGCTGCTCGCGGGCGGGATCGATGGGTGTGAGGCTCACGTCACGCTCGTTGGGACCGGAGCGGTACCACGTGAGGCGATCCAGCCGCACCGTGGATGGAGCGACGAGGAGTGGGAGGCGGCTGAAACACGACTGCGCGCCCGTGGCTGGCTCGACGACGTGGGCATGCTCACCCAGGCTGGCCGCGACGCCCGCCAGTGGGTGGAGGCGCGCACCGACGCCCTCGCCGCTCGTCCATGGGAGGCGCTGGGCGCGGATGGCTGCGCGCGACTGCGCGAGCTGGCCTTTCAGCTAAGCGACACCGTCGTGCGCGCTGGCGGCGTTCCGATACCCAATCCGATGGGCCTTCCGTGGCCATAGAAGCGCCAACCCTGGGCCGAGCGCGCTCCTCGCCATGTATAATGGGAAGCTGAAGCGCGAGGCGGCTGGCCTCTCACAATGGCGGCAGCGCACATGAGAAGTTGCAAAGGATCAGCATGGGCGAGGGTGAGACTGCGAACGGTACGGGCAAAAGTGGACTGGTCGTCGTCACGGGCGTCTTCGATCTGCTGCACATCGGCCATCTGCGCTTTCTGGAGGCGGCGCGCCATCTGGGCGATACGCTGATCGTCGGCGTCGAAGATGATGCGCGGGTGCGGCGCTGGAAAGGCGCTGACCGGCCGATCATGACGGAAGATGACCGGTGCGATCTGCTGGCCGCGCTCCGGGTGGTGGACCGCGTCTTTCTTATCTCAGGTGAGCGCGTAGATCCCGACTATTACGTAGAATTGCTGCATCCACTCGCGCCACGCTACCTCGCCGTCACCGCCGATGATCCTTTCCTGACGGAGAAGCGGGCGGCGATGGCGCGCATCGGCGTTGAGGTGCGTGTCGTCACGCCGCGTATCGAAAACTACTCGACCAGCCGACTGATTCGCCTGCTTGGCCTTGCCTGAGGAGTGGGGCAGCGGTAGTATAGTGGCACAGAGCATCGCGGCTCTCGATTGCCAGCATATCCTCAGTGCGTATACCCGGATGAACCAGGTCTGTCTGGCAAAGTAGTTTCAGGTCGCAGGAGGAAGATGACTCATGTGCTTCGATGTTGACTCACAGCCACCGATTGCGCCGCACCACGGTCTGCCAGTGCGCACCGAAGAGCTGGTGCTTTCGGCTTCTGACGGTACCCGCTTCAATGCCTTCGCCGCGCATAGCGATTCTACCACGCCATCCGGCGCCGCAATCGTCGTCATGCCAGACGTGCGCGGCCTGTTTTCGTTCTATCGCGCGCTTGCCCAGCGTTTCGCCGAGGCAGGCGTCGACGCCGTCGCGATTGACTACTTTGGCCGTACCGCTGGGCTTGATCCGCGCGAGGATTCCTTTGACTATATGCCGCATGTCATGCAGACCACACCGAAAACCGTCAGCATGGATGTCGCCTCAGGCGTTGCCTATCTGCGCGGGATGCCAGGGAGCGGGTCGCGGGCAATCTTCACCGTCGGCTTTTGCTTCGGCGGCCATCATTCGTTCCTACAGGCCGCCAACCATCATGGCCTCGCGGGGGTAATTGGCTTCTATGGCTCGCCGATGCCTCGCCAGGGAGCGACGGTGGGACCGATTCAGCGAATCGATGAGTTCGAGTGCCCGGTGTTAGGCCTGTTCGGTGGTACAGACCAGAGCATTCCGCAAGACTCCATCAAAGCGTTCGATGAGGCGCTGACCAATGTGCATATCGAACACGAGCTCATTGTCTATCCCAACGCGCCACACAGCTTCTTCGACCGCAAGCAGGAGGAGTTCCAGCAGGAATCGGCCGATGCGTGGCAGCAGATATTGCGGTTCATCGCCGCGCATACACCACAGTCGGGACAGGCGCCTGCTCAGGCGTGAGCGCCGCTGGCGACTGATGTGCTTTTAGAAATTACGGGGGACATGCGTGGGGAAGCGCGGGCGGTTAAAACCGCGCCTCTGGGGCCTGCGGCCACGAAACCTGCCTCCGCAGGTTGCACCGATGCGCTCGCCAGCGGGTATACCGTTGGGACACACTCTGGGAGTCCGCCTACGCAGACTTGTGGCCACAGGCCCTTCAGGCGCGGTTTGTGAACTTTAAGCAATACCTCCGAACAGCGTGCTGGGATGGGTGTTCCGGAACCTGCCAGCGAATGGGCCAGAGAGGGCCGGGAAATTCGCCGTAGCGTTAACGCTACGGCTTGCTCACCCCACCACAATGCCCATGTCCGTCGCACATGCTAAAACGACATTAACCGCCAGCCGATGCTACAATAGCCGTTCGACCTCGATCTCCGCCGGGAACCGCATGCGATCAGGCTCGCCGAGCCAGAAGAGCCGTTTGAGCGTCTCACCCGCGGCAAAGAGCAGGTGCTGCTCGGTCGTCTCTCTGGTTTCCGCGTAGGCCGAGGAGCCATCGTGAGTGCGCGTGCTGAGGAACCAGTCGCGCACCGGCGAGCCAATGGCGGCGCGTACCAGATAGCAGCGCATCTTGATTGCGCCCTGGCTTTCGGGCAGAAAGATACGTAACTGTGGCGCGCCCGTCACGAGATCGAGCCGGTAGAACACCCCGAAATGTTCGCGCGAGGTCTGGAAGAGTGAAAGCTCGGCCTCGCCGCGTGCCTCCTCATCCACGGTTCCATCTCCTTCAAGCGCGAACGGCAAGATATCTTCCGCCTCCTGCTCCTCACCTGTCGGTGCGGGACGTCGAGGAGAATAGGGCATGCTGGTCGGCGGTGGCGGAGCGGGCGCCAGTTCTTCGGCGGGATCTTCCAGCACGACACCAAGCTGCGCCAACAGTTCCGCTAGTTGTTCGTCGAGTGTCATACACTGCCTCCCCTGTGTGGGAATGAGAGATTAGGAAGTGAGAGAAGTAGGGTTGTGGTGATGCATTCTCTGGCGGTTGGCTCCAGTCGGAAAAAGATGCTGCAGGGGGAGCCGTTACGGGCCATTGGGGCAGTGAGTGATATACTGCACGCGACACCACATCATTTGGGAGGAACGAGCGCGTGGCTGATATGGACCAGGGCATCAAGCGACTGATCCAGACACATCCGGCAGACGTGCTGGCGCCGGCATTGCCAGGCGCGGAGCATTTGGGGGCGCTATCTACTGATATCGCTGCCGAGCCACAATTGATGCTGGATACACTTCAGCGTATTCGTTACCAGGGTGTCGAGTGCGCTGCGAATATTGAAGCCGAGGCGCGTCCACGTCCAGATATGCCACGTCGATGCTTCGAATATGGGGCGAGAGCAAGTATTATCCACAACTTGCCGGTCGTTTCTATCGTGACTCTGGCTCGAACCAGGCGGGGCTGTTCCAACGTCTCCATGCGTCGGACTTGCTAGCACGTGATGAGGTTGGCTTACTGCCGTTGATCGCGTTCACCGAAGATGGGAAGTCGATCGAGACCATCGAGGCGGCGGCCAATGCGGTCCAGGAACGCGCATCAGCGAAGGACATGGCCGAACTGGAACTGCTGCTGGCGCTCTTCTCAGCACGAAATCTGGGGACAGGTCCCATCATGGGGCTGATACGGAGGCTGTTTATGAACCGTGAAATTCTGGAGGAGTCGCCTCTCTATCACTGGCTGATGCAGAAGGCTACCGAACAAGGTATGGCACAGGGTATGGCACAAGGCGAGGAACGTGGTCTGCGAGAAGCAGTGCTGATCATGTTACGTGGGCGCTTCGGGGAGCCTACCGCTGATGTAGTCCAGGCGATAGAGGCTGCCAGCCGCGAGCTGTTGAGCGCCATTCTGCTGAATACCGCGACTGATAGCCTGGCACAAGTCCGCGGGCGTCTTGGGCTTTCACAAGACGGACAGTCCCAGATATAACCCCGGTATAGATGCGGCACACAGGAGAGATGGATCGGGGCATGCGAGAGACACAGGCTGATGGCGCCGCTGAAATCGCCACTACTGCGCCATCGGCGGCATCTGCTGGCTCTGACGCGCCGGAGTCCCTTATCTTTGGCTGGCGCTGGGCGGATGCGCTGCTCGACTGGGCGTGGCGGCATCCTCGGCTCCCACTGGCGCTTGCCATGGTGGCGGGCATGCTGGCGCGGCTCGTTCTGGTCATGCGCTCGAACGCCCTGATCGACGGCGACGAGGCCATGGTTGGCATCCAGGCCGAGCGCATCCTGCATGGCGAATTCCCTACGTATTTCTACGGCCAGGCCTACATGGGCAGCCTGGAAACCTACCTCATCGCCGCGCTCTTCCGCCTGTTCGGCCCCTCAGCCTGGGCAATGCGCGCCGTACCCATCCTGCTCTCGCCGCTGCTGGTCTACCTTACCTGGCGGCTGACGTATGCGCTGCTGCCGCGTCATTCGCGCGCCACACCGCTGCTCGCCGGATTAGCCGCGTTCGTCGCCGCCGTCCCACCCCTCTACGACGCCGTAACCGAGTTGCGCACCTGGGGCGGGCAGATCGAGGTGTATATCATCAGTCTCGCGCTGCTCCTCGCCACCGTCGAACTGGCGCGGCGGCTACGCGAAGGGGCGGGCGGCGCCGAACTGGCGCGGCGCTGGGCCATCTGGGGATTCCTAGCGGGGCTGGGCATCTGGGTCAATCCCCTGATTGTTTACGCGCTTATCACCGCCGTCCTCTGGCTGGTGTTTCCCTACGCGCACCGGGCGTTTCCTGGACTACTGGCGCGGTTGCGCAGGAACGGCGATACACACCCTGAGACGCCCGCCGCTATCCAACCAGCGCGCGCCGCGACCATCCTCGCGGTGGTTCCGGGGCTGCTCGTCGGCGGATTGCCCGCGTGGCTCTATGCGCTGAGCCACTCTGGCGAAAACCTGCTGGTCTACCTCACCCAGCCTGCCGTTAGCCCCGCCGTTAGTGGCGCCGCGCGGCAGGGGCGGCTCGTGCTGGCGGGGGCGATCACGACGCACTACGCGGGCTGTATCGCGCCGCAAGTCTTCAACGGCATGATGCCCGCTGAGCCGCTGCTCTACTGGCTGCCGCTCCGCCTGCTGTTGCTTCTGCCGCCGCTGGCTGGCATCCTCTGCGCCGTCTGGCTCCTGCGCCGCGCGAACGATGGCGCGGGCTGGCAGGTGCGCGGAGGGCTGCCGCTACTCTTTGCCGCCGTCATCACCGCCGTCTTCTGCCTGGGTACTTCAGCCTGGGCCGCCTCGAAGAACTGCGAGTACGATCTCGCCGGACGCTACGCCGTGCCGCTGGTGCTGGTCGAGCCGTTCCTGCTGCTGGCGCTCTTGCGCTGCCGCTCGCGTGGCCCACGGTGGACGGTTGCTGCGCCGTCCCGCGCTGCCGCTGAATGGGCAGGCGCTGGCGCGTGGCTGGCGGATCGCACTGCTGGCGCTGGTGCTTGGCGGCGCCATCCAGTTCGGCACGTATTTCGTCTCGGACATGCAGGCGGCGTTCCAGTCGCCGTTCTATCGCTACATTCGCCAGGATCAGAGCCAGCTCTATGGCTATCTCAAGACGCACGATATTCATTATGCCTGGTGCAATCACTGGCTCGGCAACATTGTCACCTTCCGCACCGACGGCGAGACGGTCTGCGCCGACTACTACGATCAGGTGGTCAAGGGCGGGATTCAGCGACCGCCGGGCACGCTTCAAACCGTGAGCCAGGCCGACCGCCCCAGCTTCATCATCGCGCGCGTCAATCCGCATCCGATCCTTGCACAGGAGCTTGATGCCCAGGGCATCTCATACACGATCGTGGTGCTACCTCAGGCGGGCGTCACGATCATCACCCCGGCGCGCACGGTAGACCCCGCGACGGTCATCGCTGGCCTCGCGCAGGACTACGGCGCGAACCAGTGAGGCAACGCTTGTGGCAAGCTACCATGCTAGCGCATCGCGAGAGCGCCTTGCTGGAGGATGGGTGGGCATAGCGAGTACGATATCGATGAAGGCCTTGTCACGCATCGTTCATGGACGCTGTACCAGGAACAGGAAAGCGAAGGAATTGATGCCTAACGCTCAGCCGCATGGGCGCCCAGCGCTCAAGCTGACATCCAAGTGGGTACCGGCGTTCACGGCAGAAGACATGAAGGCCTACCTGCAAGGCGCCCCATCGTGCTCGTTGGGACCAACACTTTCTGGACAGCCTCCTACCGTTGAGTCGGTGGAATTCGTGACCTGTAAAGAACTGACCGACCGCTTGAACGTATATATTGGGCTGGCCGATGATGCGCTCGTCTGCTATGTCGTGCTGCGCGGTCCATTCAATTTGACGATGATGTCGCTTCCGCCAGGAGCTTACCCGGGGCCTCACTTCAGCGAGACAGTCGAGGAAATCTACGACGCGAGTACAGGTGATCGGCTCGTGGGGGCCGCTGGCTCATTCAAGCCGAGACCAGGTTTCTAGGCAGACAGAGATGACACCTCTGATGACTTCCCACCAGAGATGTGAAGGCTGGGCGCATGAGCATTCTGCCAGAGTCAAGTCCCTTTTGGACTGAGCGCTAATGGGCGGCGCGGCAAGCTACCATGCTAGTGCATCGCGTGATATACTGAGAGCGATGAACGTTTCATAGATACCAATACAGGGACTTTCATGACGACGACCGTTCAGCAGCACACCAACAGCATGATGATGGAGATGGCCATGCGCACGCCGCGCGGGGCATCGTCCATGCTGTCTGCTCACTGAACATCAGCGCGAGACCGGGGCCGCTCCGCGAGGGGGCGGTCCTTTTTGTTGGCCTTTTTATCCGTAATCATCCATCGAGGAAAGCGAGCGAGTGCAGTATGGCGAACACGACGAGCGCAAAGAATGCCAGGAAAACGACCAGGCGATCAACGGCTAAGAAAGCGCCCTGGTACGTCTCAACCACCATCCCATACGTCAACGCCAATCCGCATATCGGCCACGCGCTGGAGTATGTGCTGACCGACGCGCTGGCCCGCTACCATCGGCGTGTCGGGGACGATGTCTTTTTTCTGACCGGTACCGACGAGAACGCGCTGACTAACGTCCAGAGCGCTGAACGCCTGGGCATCCCCGTAGCGGAGCTGGTCGAGCGCAACTCGACGCGTTTCCGCGAGCTGGCCGAGACGCTCGAAACGTCATTCGACGATTTCATCCGCACCAGCGCCGACCCGCGTCATACTCCCGGCGTCCACCGGCTGTGGGAGGCGTGCGTCCGGAGCGGTGATATCTACAAGCGCCACTATCACGGGCTGTACTGCGTCCGCTGCGAATTGTTCTATCGCGAGGATGAGCTGGTGGATGGCCTCTGCCCGATTCACCATATCCCACCCGAGGAGGTCGAGGAGGAGAACTACTTCTTCCGCCTCTCACGCTACGCCGACCAACTGGAGCAATTGATCGCCTCAGATACGCTGCGGGTTGTGCCAGAGACGCGCAAGAATGAGGTGCTCAGCTTCATTCGTCGCGGTCTGGAAGACTTCAGCGTCTCGCGCTCACGTGAACGCGCACACGGCTGGGGCGTTCCGGTGCCGGGCGATCCCGCGCAGGTGATCTACGTCTGGTACGACGCACTGGGCAACTACATCACCGCGCTGGGCTACGCCGACGATGGCCCGCTCTACCAGCGCTACTGGCAGGAGAATCCCCGGCGTCTGCACGTTTTGGGGAAGGATGTCATCCGCTTCCATGCCGTCTACTGGCCCGCGATGCTGCTTTCGGCGCAGGTTCCGCTGCCGACGACGGTGCTGGTGCATGGCTTTATCACCAGCGGCGGCCAGAAGATGAGCAAGTCGCTCGGCAACGTGGTGGATCCCGCGCGGATTGCGGCGGACTACGGCGTCGAACCGCTGCGCTACTTCCTCTTGCGCGAGATCAGCCCGTTTACCGATAGCGACTTCACGCTGGAGCGGTTTCTGCGCGCCTGTAATACCGACCTGGCCGACCAGCTTGGCAATCTGCTCAACCGCACCATCAGCATGCTCCAGCGCTACACCGATGGCGTGATTCCCGCGTCCGGCCCGTTGACGTCCGCCGAGCAATCGCTCATCGCGCGGGCGCAAGCGCTCCCCGGCCTGGTGGATGTCGCCGTGCGGGCGTACTCGTCGAACGAGGCGCTGGCGGCCATCTGGGATCTGATCGGGACGGCGAACCGCTACGTGGCCGAGACGGAGCCGTGGGCGCTGGCGAAGGCGCGCAAAGCGGGCGACGAGGAGGCGGCTCGGCGACTGGATACCGCGCTCTACACGCTGGCGGAAACGCTGCGACTGGTGGCGCAGCTACTCGTGCCGTTCCTGCCGGGGACCGCCACAAAGATCGCCGCGCAACTGGGCATCGCGCTAGACGACAGCGCACTGTGGGCCGATGTCGCCGTCTGGGGTCAGCTTCCGGCGGGGACGCGAGTCCAGCCTGGCCCACTGCTCTTCCGCAAGTGGGAGATAGTGGATGAAGCGTGACAGAGGTGCTACGCCATACGTATGATGATGTATCGATGCGATAGAGATTGAGGCGCATACTGAGAGAGTGTGCGCCCATGCTCATGGTGTTCGTGACGTTGGCGGGACAGCATTTCACTCGCATGCATCCTCATCCACGGCTTCGCGTCAGCGATAAGGACATCTCACCAACGTCCCGGCACACTGCTCCATCGCTTCATGCCGCCTCGTCGCGCCCGCCGGCTCGATATTCACTCCGCGACGCTCAACCCCTGGCCAGTTGCTCACAAGGAGGATCCTTCACCATGTCACTCAGCGGCAAACTTGAAACCTGGCGTAATGATCTCATTGATATGAGCCGCCGGAATCCGATGCTCTATTACAAGAGTGAAGGCTATCGCGCCGCGGGCATTCAATTCCTTCCTGAAAGTCCAAGCGCGCTGTTTGCGCAACTCCGCGGTCGTCCTGGCACTGTTGCCCTCAGTGAGATCCCTTGCGCGCTCTCACCAGAAGACCTGGAACGACGTCCACTGAGCCTCAGGCTGCTCCGACTCTACCTGCGGGTGCGTGAGGATGAGCGGGATCGCGGCATCAGAACCCTCTATCTGGCGTTTGGGGTGCTTGAATGGTATGAATCCCCATCCAGTCAGGAGGCGATACATTCACCGCTCATCTTCCTGCCGGTAAAGCTGGAGTACAAACGGGCGACAGATTCTTTCACATTGAAATTTGTCGAAGACATCGAATGCGAAATCAATCCGACGTTACGTGAATATCTGAATTATGGATTCAAGATTACTCTGCCCACCTTCAGCGAAGTGATCTCTGATGACCCTGATGTCCCGGTGACGCTTGACGCCATCTTGCGGGGAATCGGGGAGGCGCTGCCACAGCAGGGCGGGTCGCTTCAGGATGAACGCTGGACTATTCATCCTGAGGTACATCTTGGCAGGTTCGCTTTCCAAAAACTGGTGATGTATCAGGATTTGCGGCGCCATGCCTCCGAGGTTCTAGCGCATCCTCTCCTTCAGGTATTGGGCGGTGAGGCGGTTCTGCCAGCGCCCACTTCCTGGTTGCCATCACCACGCGAGTTTGATGACAACATTCATCCACAACGTGTCCTGGAGATTCTTGACGCCGATTCCAGCCAGCAGGAGGCTATCCAATGGGCCAAGGCTGATGTCAGTTTTGTGCTGAAGGGTCCGCCAGGAACCGGGAAGAGTCAGACCATCGCCAACATCATCGCGGTGACATTGGGGCAGGGGAAGAAGGTGCTCTTCGTCAGCGAAAAGATGGCCGCGCTCGATGTCGTGCGCACGCGACTTCAGCAAGTGGGCCTCGGCGATTTCTGCCTTGACCTTCACAGTTCACAGACAGACTCCGCGCAGAAGTCAGCGTTCTTCAACGCGCTTAAAACCTCGCTCGACGATGTTTCGCGACCACCAGAAGAGCGCAGTGACGGTAGTTGGGCGCTCCAGTCGTCGAACCTGGAGCGACAGCGCAGGGAACTGAACAGTTACGTGAGGGAATTGCACCAACCGCGCCAGCCGCTGGGGAAATCAGCATTCTGGGCATACGCCGAACTTGCCAGACTCGCCGACGCCCCTGACTTTGACTTTGCGATCCCAAACGTTGATGCGATAACTCCGGATCAGTTCGACGCGAAGCTACGGACAATCAACGCGCTTGATGCCTGTCGCGATGTGCTGGACACCTACGAAACGCATCCCTGGCGCGAGACGCGGGCCACGAGCCATTCACTGGAATTAGAATCGAACATTCGCGACCATTACACGCGCCTCTCGGCCAACCTGCGCACGCTGCATGACGCGCTTGCCGCGATGGTCAAACTGCTCGGAGAACACGCCGCCATTAATTTCGCCTGGATGGACTTTATTGTACGGCATGCGGAGGTGGTGTTGGAGAGTCCACTCCCGCTGGGCGCGTGGCTCAGCCGTGAAGAACTGGCGCGGCTCCGACCACAGGTGGCGGATATGGTTGCGCGGTCGCGGGAATATTTAGCGTGGATCGCTCAATTCACACCGGTATACAACCGCGCGTTGCTCGCCGAAGATCTGACGACGTTGCAAGAGTCGCTCAGCGAGGAAAACGCCCAGAAGATAGCCAGCCTGCGTGACGAGATGGAATCGCCCCGCGATACCGCGATTGCGCAGCATGACGAACTCGATAAGCGCCTCACGGCTGCGAGCCGCGCACTGGCGGCCATTCCGCCAGTGGCCAATACCCTGGCGGAACTGTGCGGCGCTGAGCAACCAGAGACGTTAGGCGAGACGAAAGGATTGATCGCGCTTGCACGCCATCTCTCGCAGTCTCCCAATCCGCCATCTGAGTGGCTGAATCCATCGAAATTTGCTGTCGTGCGCGCGCTAGCGGCTGAAGCGCGGGAGCGCTATTGGCAGTGCGCGCAATTACGCGGCGCGCTGGAAGGTGTCTATCAGCCTCAGTTCTTCACACTCGATCTGCATGGTATGGCGGAGCGCTTCCGCACACAGTATCGCTCGTTTTTCCGTTTCTTGCAGACATCGTATCGTCGCGACATCAAGATGGCGCGCTCGCTCCTGCTGCCAGGACAGACGCGCACAGCGGCGCAGGTTGAGGCAGATCTGTATCAGGCTGTCAAGCTGCTCGATATGGAGGCGGGGCTAAACGAGAAACGGGTTGACTATGCGCAGACACTGGATCACTATTTCGATGGCGCGCAGACTGACTGGGAGCAGGTGACTGCTGCCCTACGCTGGGTGACGCAGCTTCACGAGTACCTGGCGGGTATTCCTGTTTCGTCGGCGATGGCTGCCCTGATAACTGGGCCAGCGAAAGCGTTGCGGGCCATGAACGCCACGCTTGATACACTCGCGCAACTGGTTGCGGCATGGGCGGATGAGGAATCCTATTGTGTCAGTCGCGTGTGGGTTTCACGGCTTCTTCCTGGCATCATTATGTTCGATGATGCGGCGCCTGAGCAGGCGTGCGTGGCGCTTGATGCGCTTCTCAGTGACCTGCGGATATTCTGGCAGGCCGTTGACACCGTTCAACGCCACCGTCATATGCCCCCAGAGCCACACCAGCCTATGTCCTGGGTGAGCCTCCGCGCTGACGTAGCGCTCGCGCGAGCGATTCAAGCGTTCGAGACGCGCCTGACGGAGAAGGCCGACGAGTATTCCAGCGATTTCGGACGCTACTTTACAGGTGTGACGACCAATTGGCAGGCCATTGATGACGCGCTGGCGTGGACAGAGCGTTTCCTGACTCACTACGCTGATCGCGCCGTGCCAGAGCCAACCCTGGCGCTCGTCACCGATCCCGAGAATACTGTCGGGCGTGATGAACTTCGCCAGGCGCTTACCATGCTCCAGCAGACGTGGCCACACATGGACGCGGAACTGACGTTCAGTGATACCGTCCTGGCGCGAACAGCGCTCAATAAGCCTGGGAAGACCTTCGAAACCACTCCCCTTGTGACCCTGGCTGATCATGTTGATTTCCATCTGCGCGAACTTCCCGCGTTGCATCGTTGGCTCACCTGCCAGCAACGCCTACACCACTGTGGACAGGTTGGCCTGGACGGTTTCATCGCAAGCCTGATGCGTCACGGCCCGATTCCCCAGAACCTCGCGGCGATCTTCCAGCGCCGATTCTACAAGCTCTGGCTCGATCATGTGCGTAGCCAGTCGCCAACTCTCGCCCGCTTCCGGGGCGAGGAGCACTCAGTCGCGATTGACCGTTTCCGCAATCTGGACGCTGGTCATCTGACACTCGCCAGAAGGCGTTTGAACGCTTTACTGCGGCAACGCCGTCGCCATGCCTTTCAAAGCTCAGCGGGTAAACGCGCCGTGGCGCTCTCGCAGGCGGATCGTGCGCTGCGCCGAGAAGCGCAGAAGAAACGCCATAGCCCTATACGGGTGACTGTGCGAAAGGCCGCGCGCGCATTGCTCGAACTGAAGCCATGCTGGATGATGAGTCCGCTCAGCGTAAGCCTGTTTCTCGATTCGGCGGAGCAACTCTTCGACCTGGTCATTTTTGACGAAGCGTCTCAGGTCTGCCCGGAAGACAGCATCTCAGCCATCTTGCGCGGGAAGCAGCTCATCGTGGTGGGTGATCCAAGGCAGCTTCCGCCGACGCGCTTCTTCTCGAAATCACTGGCCGATGAAAGTGGTGATGAGGATGAGGAAGACGAGGAGAACGAGCAAAAAGAGCGTACTCAGAGTATCCTGGATGAGTGTCGCGCGTCATCGTTCAACGAGCGCAGCCTCGAGTGGCATTATCGCAGCGCCGACGAAGCGTTGATCGCGTTCTCCAATCACCACTTTTACGATGATCAGTTGGTGACTTTCCCCAGCCCGCTTGGCGCCACTGGGCAGGGTGTGCGCTTCGAGTACGTTGAGAACAGCAATTACCGGCGCGGACGAAACACCAACGAGGCCGCGCGAGTGGCGGACATTGTCTTCGATCACCTGCAACAGCATGAAGACCCCTCACTTGGCATCGTAGCGCTGAGCGCCGCCCAGCAGGAAGCCATCACCGAGGCGCTCGAAAACCGTATCAAGCGCGACCCACGGCTGGAGCCGTATTTTGATGCGCTGTTTATTGGCAAACCCGATGGCATCTTCATTAAGAATCTGGAAAGCGTCCAGGGCGATGAACGCGACACCATCATTCTGAGCGTGGGGTATGGACCAGATGTTGATGGCAACATCTATAAACGCTTTGGTCCAGTCAATAATGCGGGCGGCGAGCGTCGTCTCAATGTCGCGGTGACACGCGCGCGCAAACAGATGATCGTCGTCAGCTCTATGCGGGCAAGCGACTTGCCACCTCATATGGCCTCGCTCGGCGCTCGCACCCTGCGTGACTATCTGCTCTATGCGGAGGCGTGCTCGAATGGCGGCGCGCAAGCCGGGAGGCAGGCGCTTTCCGAGCAGTCTACAGCGAGCGACGAACGAGCCATGCGCCTGACGGAGTCGCGATTTGAGTCACCTTTCGAGGAGGCTGTCTACAACGCATTAACCGCTCGTGGTCTGATGCTCGATACACAGGTGGGCTGTTCAAGATACCGGATCGATCTGGCAGTGCGCGACCCAGAGCATCCCGGCGCCTATCTGCTGGGTATCGAGTGTGATGGCGCATCGTACCACTCGTCGAAGACCGCGCGCGACCGCGATCGCCTCCGTCAGTGGCAACTGGAACACATGGGCTGGAAGCTGCACCGTATCTGGTCGAGCGACTGGTTTGCCACGCCAACTGTTGAGGTGTTGCGTGTTCTGGATGCCGTGGCTGAGATTATGAATAGGCGAGCGGGCGGGGAAATTCGCCGTGGCCTTCAGGCTACGGTGGGCGCTCCCAACGACGACGATATTCAGGATGAAGCGTGAGTTTCACCGGGCGAAAATCCGCCTGCTTTGGCAGTATGGTACGGTGTTTGCTATAACTGCATTGTAGGCAGGCGGCGCCATTCGTCTACTCGTGGCATGTGACGACCGGCACAATAGTCATAGGCGGGCCGCGCATTTATTGACGGCAAAGCGCCTGTGCGGTATTCTGATGGCGCAGCACGGCATTGGAAAATAGCGGAGTAGTACGCTCTGCACGGGCAATGCACGGGTGACGCATGAGCGATGAGCGATGCTCCGGTGTTGCGTGGATGAAGGAGTAGGACGTGCCGCAGGCTCCCGCAAAAAGCGCACTTGCTCCCGGAACGATCATTCGAAATAACTATCGCATCGAGGAACTGATTGGGAGCGGCGGCTACGCGAATGTCTATCGCGCCACTGAACTCACCTTCGGCTATGAGCGTGCGATCAAAGAAGTGATTGACCCGGATCCCGGTGTTCGCATGCAGTTCCAGCTTGAAGCTCGCCTGCTTATTGACACCAAGCATCCTAATATTCCCCGTGGCTACTATATCCTCGATGATAAAGGACGCATGTATCTCATCATGGAGTACGTGCATGGCAAAGACCTCGAAGAAATTCTCAATGATAGCCTGAAAACGCACCGGCAGCCACTCGACGAGAAACAGGTGCTCCAGTGGGCGATTGCCGTCTGCGACGCGCTGACCGAGATGCATTCACTCAAAACGCCCATCATTCACAGGGATATCAAGCCAGCGAATATCAAGATCACTCCGGATGGACGGCCGGTGCTGATTGACTTCGGACTGGCGAAGCTGCACAAGGAGAACAAGAATACCCAGGCCGCCGCCCAGGGCGTCTCGCCGGGTTTCGCTCCACCAGAACAATACATGGCCAAAGGCAGGACCGACGCGCGTACCGATGTCTATGGCCTGGGCGCAACGCTCTACGCCTGCCTGACCGGCCGCGACGCCCCCGAGGCGCCCGCCCGCCTGCTCGCCCAGACGGGGGCCACTAGCCAGGGCGCCGATCTCAAACCCATCCGGTTCTACAACCCACAGGTCAGCGAAGCGACCGAGCGCGTCGTCAAGAAAGCGCTGGAGCTTTCGCCGCAGCAGCGCCAGCAAACCGCCGCTGATTTGCAGCGCGAGTTGCAGACTGCCCTCAAGGGTGGCAAGGCTGGGCCAGCCACGCTGGATATGGGACCGGTCTGCGCGAAATGTGGCATGCAAAATCGCCCTGGGCTGCTGAATTGCGCCAACTGTGGCGCACCTCTCAACGCGGCAGGTGACTCCCTCTCGCGTGGCGCGGGGAAACGCCCGAAGATCGCCTCACCAGCGGCCTCGAACGCGCGTGGCACTGCGCAGATGCCCGCGATGGCGTCGCCGCCCGTGGCGCATCCGCTGGCCGACGATCAGCGCACCAAAGGGACTCTTATCGCGGCGCAGCAGCGCAGTTCCAACAAACACCCCGCCGTCTCGCCGACCGCCGCGCGCGGCACTGGCAAACAGCCAGCGGTGTCAAATATGCCGACGCCATCGATCCTCAACTATCCTGGCAGTGGCACGGCGACAGATATCGCGGGGAACAACGCCCTCGCGCCACGTGTTGCCCCCACTCCCGCCAATCCCCCGAAGGTGGTCAACCGGGCGACTGGCGCGCCGAGCGCGGTGGGATCGTCGTCGGCGGTGAAGTCCTCCTGGATCAGAGTTGGCACGACGGCTCTGGGTGGGCCAGGCAAAGTGGTGCTGGCATTTGGCTTCGTCGAGACTCTCTGGGGAGCGCTTATCATCGCGCTGGGCGTGGTGATGGCGGTGACCAGGGGGAATAACTTCCCCATCGTCACGTTCGTTGGCGCATGGCTCATCATCGTGGTGCTGGCCAGCCTGATTGGCGGTCACGCGATCAGTCGGCCGGTCTTCCGTCGCAAGCGGGTGAGCGGATTCAGGCGCGGCCTACAGGCTTTCGGCCTGCTCCTCTACTCAGTCGTGGTGCATGCCGTCGCGATCTGGGGCGTTACGACCTATTCCAATCTGCAGAGTGGCGCCACCGTCGCTATCATCGCGTTCATCGCCTTCGGTCTGAACGTGTTGGTCATCGGTATCTTCACGATGCTCAATATGCTCAACAACTGAACGCGCTCAGCAACATATTCACCTATTGAGGGGGGCACCTCCCATGCCCCGGTCGAATCCGGCGCTCGCGGCACAGCAACCCAATCCGATGTTTCGCATCGGCGCGCTGGTCTATGGCCGTGACGACATCCTCCATCTGGAGTTTGGCGAGCCAGACCTCCCCACGCCAGCGCATATCTCCGCCGCCGCCGTTGCCTCCATCACTCGCGAACGCCAGGGATACGGCCCCGGCAACGGCATTGCCGAACTGCGCGCCGCCGTCGCCGCGCGTGTCCAGCGCGTCAATGGATTCGCGCCAGCCGCCGAGCAAGTGGTGATGACGGCGGGTGGCACGGGCGGTCTGATGGGCAGCCTGCTCACCCTCTGCGCGCCCGGCGACATCGTGCTGACTCCCGACCCCGGCTGGCCCGGCTACGACGCAATGTTGGCGGTCGCTGGTGTTGATCGCGCGTACTATCCGCTGCTCCCAGAGCGTGGTTGGCTGCCTGATCTTGCCGCGCTCGAAGCCGCCATTACGCCGCGAACGCGCGTGCTGCTCGTGAACTCGCCCTCGAATCCCGGCGGCGCGGTCTATCCTGCGGAGACCATCGCCGCGCTGGTGGAGATTGCCGTCCGGCACGATCTCTGGCTGCTCTCCGATGAGTGCTACGACGAGCTGGTCTTCGATGCGCCTCATGTCAGCCCTGCTTCTCTCGATCCCGATGGGCGTGTGCTGACAGTGGGCAGCTTCTCGAAGACCTATGCGATGACGGGTTGGCGCATCGGCTGGGTGGTCGCGCCGTCAGCGATTGCACCGGCCCTGGGACTGACCACCGCCGCGCAGCTCAACAATCTGCCGCTCTTCGTCCAGCGGGCCGCGCTTGCCGCGCTCGAAGGCCCGCAGGAGTGTGTCGCCGAGATGCGCGCGTCGTACCAGGCGCGGCGCGACCTCGCGGCGGGACTGCTACGCGAGCGCGGTCTGCTCGAATATACCCCGGCGGGCGCGTTCTACCTGCTGATTCCGGTGGCGCGCGCGGCGGGCTATGACGCGGATGAGCCGTTCGATACGCTGGCGTTCGCCGAGGCGCTGATCGCCGAACGAGGTATCGCGTTGGCGCCGGGGATGGCGTTCGGCAGCCGCACCACTCGCTATGTGCGCGTCTCGCTGGCCAGCGCCCCCGACGTGCTACGCGCGGGCGTCTCCGGCCTGCTCGACTTCGCCGTCGGATGGCGGCAGCGCATAGGTGATGCCTAATTCGTTAGAGATGTTGTCGTAAGGAGGCGCGCCGTAGCATAAATGCTACGGCGAATGGGCTGCATACGCGGGAAAT
Source organism: uncultured Chloroflexia bacterium (assembly GCA_963718915.1). Taxonomy (GTDB): domain Bacteria; phylum Chloroflexota; class Ktedonobacteria; order Ktedonobacterales; family JADMIN01; genus DAHUXT01. The sequence goes on from CAVRAI010000007.1 coordinate 77,517, forward strand.
TCGTCGTGGCCTTCAGGCTACGGCTGCCTGTCCCAACGACAACGACGCCCCGGATTCTGTATACTTTGCCGCGCTGCGCACTTTCTCGTAGACCAATAGAGTTATGTTAATATCACGGGGTTGATGGTACCATGACAACATACGCGCATGCGAGCGATGAGGCGCCCTTATGGATACCTATCTCCTGGCGACCAAACTGCGCATTCCTCCCTCCCCACATCATCGGGTGCGGCGCGCCCGGCTCGTTGACGCGCTCGATCAGGGTATCCCACGCTACAAGCTCACAGTGATCTCCGCCCCGGCTGGCTATGGCAAAACAACCCTGTTGGCCGACTGGGCGCATGCCAGTCCTCTGCCAATGGTCTGGCTCTCGGTGAGCGAAGAAGACAACGACCCTGAGCGCTTCTTCCGCTATCTGGCGACGGGGTGGGAACAGGTACGGCCAGACATCAGCGAAAGCCCGCTCGGCCTGCTGCTCGGCGCGGTGATGTCGGAGCGTGAGGCGATCCTGGCCGCGTTCATCAACGCCGCCGCCACCGTGCCCGATCACCTGGTCTTTCTCCTCGACGACTATCACCTGATCGAGGATCCTTCCATCCATCAGGCGCTGACCTTCCTGCTCGACCACCTGCCGCCAACCGTCCACGTGCTGCTGGCGGGCCGCACCGAACCGCCGCTGCCGCTGGCCCGCTATCGTGCTCGCCACGAACTGCTGGAGTTGCGGGCGGATGATTTGCAGTTCTCACTAGAGGAGACAGACGATTTCTTGAACCAGCTAATGCGGCTCGATTTCACGCGGGATGAGCTTGCGTCGCTGCATATGCGGCTGGAAGGCTGGATCGCCGGTCTGCAACTGGTGGCGCTCAGTCGCCAGCGCCGCCACGCCACGACAGATACGCTGATCATCAGCGGCAGGCAGCGCTTCATCGCCGACTATCTGAGTGAGAATGTGCTTGCCCAGCTACCAACTAGTACGCAGCGATTCCTGCTCCAGTCTGGCATACTGGATCGCATGTGCGGCTCGCTATGTGACGCCGTCACCGAGGGGCAAGACAGCCAGGCGATGCTGGAAACGCTGGAGCGTGAGAACCTGTTTCTCGTCGCCCTGGATGACCAGCGCGAGTGGTTCCGCTATCACGTCCTCTTCGCCGACTTTCTCCGCGAGGCGTTGAAACGGCGTTATCCTGAGGATGTAGTTCCGCTGCATCGCCGCGCCGCGCGATGGTATCTGGCGCATGATCTGCCTGAGCCAGCTTTCCAGCATGCGGTCGCTGGCGAAGACGAAGACCTTGTGATTCAGATTTTCGAGCGCTACTTCTTCCTGAAGCTGTTGAGCGGCGAGATTGCCGTCGTACAGCGGTGGCTCGCGGCGCTTCCGGCGGCGTGGGAGGCAAGCCACGTGCAGTTGAGCCTCTTCCGGGCGAATGTGCTGTTCTTCACCGGGCAAATAGAACCGTTTGTGCGCGATCTCGATGCGCTGGAACGCCGGGTGCGCGCGGCGGCGGGTGAGGATGCGCGTTTACATCTGGCGCGCGTGACCGCGATGCGCTGCTTCGTCGCCTGTTATAACAACGACGTCGTGCCAGCGGAGACGTTGGCCTACCAGGCGCTCCAGGATTTGCCCGAAGAGGAAATTGACCTGCGGCAGGGGCTGAATGGCTCGCTCGGCGATCTCTACCGCCAGAATGGACGCTGGCAGGAAGCGCGCGCATGCTATCTGAAAGCGCTTGACCGGACACTCAATGACCCCCAGAAAGAGGCGTTTCGGATTCAGTCTGTCGAGGCGTTGGGCGCGCTGGCCGACCTCGATCTGCGGCAGGGGCGCCTTCGGGACGCCGCGACCTGGTGGCGGCGCGCTCTAGACGTGATCGGCGAGCGGGACGGCCGGAGCGGCTTCCCGCTGCCCCTCATCGGTTGGGTGTATATCCGCCTGGGCGAGATTCTCTATGAGTGGAACCAGTTGAGCGAGGCCGAGAACGACCTCTCGCGCGGGCTGCAACGCGCTGCGTTGGGCGGCGATGTGCGCGGGATGATCGCTGGCTATCTGCTGGCCGCCCGTCTGAAATTGGCGTCGGGCGACATCACCGCCGCTGGTGAGCATTTGGAGCACGCGCGTCCCCTGGTGGAGCATGCCGCGTTCCCCGATTGGGCTGGCCGCTTTGGGCGCCTGGAGGTGGAGTATCTGCTGGCGCGTCAGAGGATTCTGGCCGCCGTTGAGCGGGCCGAGGCGATGATGCGGAGCGATGACCTCGAAGGGGGCGCTGAAAGCGAGGTTGCGCGGCTGGCGCTGGCTCGCGCGCTGATCGTGCAGAGCGATAACGAGTCCCTTACACGAGCGCTGGCGCTGCTCAAGCGCCTATTGCCGCTGGCGAGCGACGAGGGGCGGGCAGGCGTCGCCGCCGAGGCGCTGGCGCTTCAGTCCCTCGCCCACTGGCGGCGCGGCGAAGAGGCGCAGGCGTTGACGATTCTGGAGCGCGCCCTGCGTCTGGCCGAACCCGAAGGTTATGCGCGTCTCTTCGCCGATTTGGGTCTGCCAATGGCCCGCCTGCTGCAGAAGGCCCATTCCCGCGAGGTGATGCGTGACTATGTCGAGCGCCTACTGACGATATGTGCGAGCGACCTCGCCAGCTCCATCGCTCAGCGCGGCACACTGCCAGAGCCGCTCAGCCTGCGCGAACAGGAGGTGCTGCGCCTGATGGCCGCCGGGCTGACCAATCGAGAAATCGCCGAAACGCTCGTCATCTCGCCGGAAACCGTCAAAAAGCATACTGGCAGCATCTATGGAAAACTGAGCGTGGGCAACCGCACCGAAGCTGCGGCCAGGGCCAGAGCGCTGAACCTGCTCGACTGAGCGCTTCCGCCCACATCTCGTCTCACACCCCAAAAAGATACCCCTGGTGAATACCCCGTTCCGGGCATTACGCCGCCCTCACTTCCGCATATCATTGCGCATAGCGACAGACGCCGCACGGGGCATCACGGGGCATTCACAGGGGAGACTGACAATGGACATCAATCTGCCGATCATCGCCGGAGCGATCTCGACGATCTTCTTCGCATCTGGCGAGCTGCCTATGTTGTTGAAAGCATTCCAGACCAAGAACCTGCGCTCATACAGCCTGAGCAACATCCTGTTCGCCAACATGGGCAACGTCATCTACTCAATCTATGTCTTCCATCTGCCCCCCGGCCCCATCTGGCTGCTGCATTCGTTCTATATGACCTCCACCGTGCTGATGCTCTTCTGGTATCTGCGCTACGAGCGGCGACCAGGACAGCTCATCGCAGCGTTACGGGCGCGTCTCCGGCGGCGTGTCGCGGGAGTATTCGCGCGTCTCTCCGAGGCTCTCAGGTGGATAGACAGCCCGGCGGAGGCATGACGACATCGCTGTATCGCCTAGAGGCGCAGCGCATATGAAAGGGGCTAGCTCTATGAGCAATCAAACTTTCCACCATGACACTATCGTAATTGGCGGTGGCCAGGCGGGACTCTCCACTGGCTACTTCCTGAAGCGGCAAGGGCGTGACTTTGTGATTCTCGACGCGAACGAGCGAACTGGCGACTCCTGGCGGAACCGTTGGGACTCGCTTCGCCTCTTCACCTACGCCCGCTATGATGGGCTGGCCGGGATGCCATTCCCCGCCCCGGCCCACTCTTTCCCTACGAAAGATGAGATGGTCAACTACCTGGAGTCCTACGCGGCGCGGTTTGCCCTGCCGGTGCGGACAGGCGTCCGGGTAGACCGCCTGACGCGACGTGGGGATCGGTTTGTGGCGATGGCGGGCGACCTGGAGTTCGAGGCTGACCATGTGGTCGTGGCGATGTCAAACTATCAGCGACCGCGCGTGCCCGCGTTCGCCGGGGAACTGGATCCGGGCATCGTTCAGTTCCATGCCAGCGCGTATCGTAACCCTTCCCAACTCCGCGACGGTGGCGTGCTTATCGTCGGCGCGGGCAACTCGGGGGCCGAGATCGCTATGGAGGTGGTGCGCAGTCATCACGTCTGGCTTTCAGGGAGGGATACTGGCCACCTCCCGGTTCGTATCGAGGGAGCTTTGACGCCATTTTTCGTCAAACCCCTGTTTCGCATCGTCTTCCATCGCGTGCTGACGGTCAATACGTCAATTGGGCGCAAGGCGCGTACGAAGCTCCTTGCTGGTGGTGATCCGCTCATTCGAACGAAACCCAAAGACCTTGCCGCCGCTGGCATCGAGCGCGTTCCCCGCACCGCCGGTGCGCGCGATGGGCATCCCGCGCTGGATGATGGGCGCGTGCTGGAGGTGGCGAACGTGATCTGGTGTACGGGGTATCATCCTGGCTTCTCGTGGATTGATCTGCCCATCTTCGACGGCGATGAGCCATCGCATGAGCGTGGGATTGTTACCAGAGAGCCGGGGCTATACTTCGTCGGCCTGGAATTTCTCTACGCGGCGTCATCGGCAATGGTGCAGGGGGTAAGCAGGGACGCAGAATATGTCGTCCGAGCCATCGCGATGGAGGCGAACGGTACACGGACGCATACGCGCGCGCGTGTCGCCGTCTGATAACACATTCGTTTGGTGGGTTGTCGTTTGTGGTGAGGCGAGCAAGCCATAGCGTGAGCGCTACGGCGAATGGGGAGATGCCGCAGGAGCGGAAATTCGCCGGGGCCTTCAGGTTCCGGCACGCTCCCCACATACAACGACCATAGCCGGACTTGGTATCAATCGGGCAATACCTCGCCCACCATCTGCCCAACGGCCTCTTTGCAGGTCGCCAGATATTCGTCGCGGGTGGGCGCGATGATGCCCTGCGCGCGCTCGATCAGCGATTCCAGCGCGGCGACATCGGGATTGCTGCCCGCGTGCTTGAGCCGCGTCTGATGGGCGTATGTTTCGGCCTGGGGTCGTGGCGTCGCGGGAACGAACGTGACCACCGACGGGAAGCGCAGCATCGCGCCGGATAGGGCATCGGCGGGCTGGCCGAAGATGCCTGCCAACACGCTCGCGATGCGAGTGCAGAGCGCCTCGTCAGCACAGGCGTCTGCTAGCGATGCGCCAAGGCTGGGCATGGCGAGATAGAGCGGCTGCTCGAACGCTATCTCGATCAGATTGTGCGCCTTCCACCATCCCTGATCCAGCGCGACGCCACAGGCGCGGGCAGCATCCTTGGCCAGCGGAACCGCCTGCTGGAAGGCGTAGCCACGCTCGGCTGTGGGACGACCGCCGTACTCCTCGTCGCTGTACCAGTCGAAGCCATGCGGCTCGGCGCCGTGCGAGAGCGCGCCGACGACGAACGCGCGAAACTCGTCTCGCGCCGAGCCAGTGGGTATCGTGTTGACGGCCTCCACCAGCCGCGCGCCGCTCCGGTGCGATTCCGTATGTGAGAGCGGGCTGCCGAAGAGCATGTCCGGCCAGACACATCCCAGGAAGTGGGCAGCCGTCGGCGCTGGAACCAGGCGCTGTATTAACCAGGCATGCGCGAGCGGGAACATGGACACCCCCTTTGCTCAGTCATTGGGCGGCGTTGACCCGGAGACAGGTGGGGGCGCGGGCGGCAATCCTTCCTGCTCGAAGCCCCAGTCGAGCAACCGGCGCATATCGACCCGGCGCACCTGCCACGACGGGTCGGCAAGCACGGCTCCAACGATCAGGTGGGCGTGGCGGATGGCGGCAAATGCCTGACAGAATCCAGCGGGGCCGGTATAGCCTGGCTTGACACCAATCGCGCCAGGATAAGGCGCACCCGCTCCGGCCAACAGATCATTGCCGGTGAACAGTTTATACGCTTTGTGAGTTGCCGTCTTGGGGATATCGTATTTGGTCGCGGACATGACCGTCACCAGCGTTGGGTTTTTCATCGCGACGGCTGAGAGCACCGCCAGATCGCGGGCGCTGGTATGATGGCCCGGCGCGTCCAGTCCGTGTGGGTTGGCGAAGTGCGTGTGTGTCAGCCCCAACTGGGCCGCCCGCGCATTCATCATGGCCACAAACTTCGCCTGGGTGCCACCGATAGCGTCGGCGATGGCCACGGCGGCATCGTTCCCGGACGGCATCACCAGCCCATAGAGCAGGTCGCGCAGGGTAAGCTTCTCGCCGGTATCGAGTCCCATGTAGCTGCTATCCGGCCCCACCAGCGCGTGCGCGTCGGCCCCAACCGTGATCATCTGGTCGAGATTGCCATGCTCCACCGCCAGCAACGCCGTCATGACCTTCGTGCAGCTCGCCATCGGCAGCTGGGCGTCGGCGTCTTTGGTATAGAGCACGGTATTGGTGTCGGCATCGAAGACGTAGGCCGCGACTGCGGTGATCTTCGGAGCGTTGGCCGAGAGCAGCTTGAGCGCGCCGCCCGCGAGGCTCGCACTGGTCGTTGCGGGATGCTTCGCCGCTTTGGCGAGCGTGGACATCTGCGCTACAAGTGTGATGAATCCTCCAAGGAGCACGAGTATAGTGATGATTGCAATGGCTGTCCCTCGCCAGGAAACCGGCGCCAGTTCCTCTGGCCTATCGGTATCCCTTGCCCTGTACCTGGGCCTGAACGACGCTCTGTATCCCGTTCTGTACTCTGCCCTCACCGCGATCCTCCGCCTGTGATTCACCGTGTCCTGCCAGTTCCAGGGTATTCACGTCCCTGTGGTGTAAGTCTAGTCCGAACAGGGGCGTCGCTCAAAGGGAATTGGCCCATATTTCTGCGATTTCTCGCATCGCATATACGCAATTGGCCGCAAAAGGTGGCAACCGGCAGGGGCGACGACGCCTATCTGTGAAGTAGCGAACGGTATGCATTCGCGCCAGGATCGCACCAGGATAGAGTAGGGTCGGATCAATATGGGAACGGACGGAGAAGAGGGGGATGAGGTGCCAAGGGGCGGGATCGAACCGCCGACACCAGCATTTTCAGTGCTGTGCTCTACCTACTGAGCTACCTTGGCGTATGCCGGAATAGAACCAGCGTTTCACAGTGTATCATTGGCCTCGCGCCGCTGTCAACCGACGCGCGTCCCTGCGCGCCACCTCACGCCGATCCCTCCGCCTGGGCGATACGCGCCAGCCGCAGCCATTCCTCAAGGCTCAGCGTCTGCGCCCGCCGCATGGGGTCGATCTCGCCCTCGGCCAGCCAGCGGCTAACCGTCTCGCGCGGCGCGTCGAGGTGACGCGCCAGGCTGTTGTGCAGTTGCTTGCGCTTCTCGGCGAAGCCCGCGTGAATCAGCGCGAAGAACTGTTCAGTGGTGGCAGCATCCAGCAGGGGCGCGGGATGCAGATCCACGCGCACCACCGCCGAATCGACCCGCGGCGGCGGGAAAAACGCCGTCGCCGGGACATAGGTGACGATGCGCGTCGTGCCATAGAACTGCACGCTGAGCGCCAGCAGGCTCATCTCGCCGGGGACAGCCACCAGCCGCTCGGCGACCTCGCGCTGCACCATCACCACGAGCACGCGTGGCGGATTGGCGGATTCGAGCAGATGGCGCAGGATGAGCGAAGTGATGTAATAGGGCAGGTTGGCGACCAGCTTATACGGCTCGGCGCCGAAGACTTCTTCCGGCTCCACCTCCAGCAGGTTGAGTGGGATGATCTCGACGTTCGGCAGGTCGTCGGTCGTCTCGCGCAACACCGGCAGCACCGCGCGATCCAGCTCGACCGCCACCACCCGTTGCGCCAGCAGCGCCAGTTCGCGCGTCAGCACGCCAGGGCCAGCGCCCACCTCCAGCACGCGATCATCCGGTGTGAGGTCAGCCGCGCCGACGACCGCGTTGAGCGCCTTCCGGCTGATGAGCAGATGTTGGCCAAGACCCTTGTTAAGGGAGATGCCGTGGCGCGTCAGCAACTGCTTCAGCGTGCCCAGGTCGGTCAGGTCGCCGTCGAATGAACTGGTTACGCCATGATGGGATTCGGTCGTGAGTGCGGGAGTCTTCTTTTTATCGTCTATCATGGCCTAATCGTAGCATGTCTGGGTATAGTCTGGATATCGTTGAGCTATCGCGTTATCCTTAGTTCTGAAAATGCATACCTGCTTGAAGCGTCTGCTTTCCCGTTGGGATGTACTCATGTTCAGCCATCCATGCGCATGGAATCACTCTCGCCAAAGGAGCGTGTCTGTGTCTCTAGCCGTTCGTTCCAGACTGCTACGGACCTTTTGTTTCGGCGTAGTGTTGTTCGCCCTGGCTCTTGCTGCCTGCGACGAGCCGACCGTTCAGCGCGGCCCCACGGGCACCATCAACCTGCGCGGCGCAACAACGCAGGTGCAGTCCGCCGCACTTGTCGAGTATCCCGTACCAGATCGTGATGGCTTTCCATATGACATCGTCATCGGGCCAGATGGCAATTTCTGGATCACCGGCCATTTCTCGCCAGATGACACGTTCGACATTCCAACGGTCAGCCGCCTGACCCTCAAAGCGGTGCTGACGCCGCATGCTATGCCCCAGCCAGGGCAGATCCCCGACGCCATTGTGAATGGCCCCGACGGCAATCTCTGGTTCACGGTCCCCCGGTTCAATATCATCGGACGTATCACGCCCGCGGGTGTGATGACTCAGTTCCCACTGCCGTCGAATGGCGGGCCGCTGGATATCGTGTTGGGCAAGGATAACAATCTCTGGTTCACCGAGCCGGGGAGCAATGCGATTGGGCGCATCACCCCTGAAGGCAAAGTCACCGAGTTTCCGCTGCCAGTTGCCGCGAGTTTCCCCAACCAGATGACCGTTGGCCCCGATGGCGCGATCTGGTTTACCGAGAACTATCGCAACTTCGTCGGGCGTATCACCTCTGATGGCAAGATCACTGAGCTTGCCGTGCCGATCATCGGTCGCGGCCTCTATGGGATTACAGTTGGACCAGACAAGAACCTCTGGATCACCGACATCGGCGATAACTGTATCTGGCAGATGTCGACGAAGGGCGTGACGAAGAAGTTCGCGTTGCCGTCGTCGCCGCCGCGCACTCCGTATAACATCATCCCTGGGCCAGATGGCAATCTCTGGTTCACCGAAAATTCGTACAATGCGATTGCCCGGATGACGCTCAGCGGCGAGCTTACCGAGTATACGCTGCCGCATCCATCGAGCGGCCCGCTCAGTCTTGTCGTGGGCAGCGACGGCAATATCTGGTTCACCGAGCTTGGCCAGCATGCCATCGGACGCATCACGCCGCCCGCATCCTGAGGCGTGCCTATGCCTGCTCGCTCAGCCCGGAATTGACCTGAGGAAGCGACGCGCCTCGGCATTGAACAGGTCTGGCGCGTCGACGTTGCTCATGTGGCCGATTCCGGGCAAGACCACCAGCCGCGACCCTGGGATGCGCGCGTGGAGATCCTCGGCCACGGTCAGCGGCGCCCGTGTATCTGCGCCGCCATAGAGCAGCAATGTCGGCACGGCGATCAGCGGAAGCGCGTCACGAAGGTCTACATCGGCGAGTGTTTTCACCATGGTTCGGGCGCCTGCTGGATGAAACTCGGACATGACCGCGATCACCTCATCGGCGGCTCCAGCGGGCGCATGTGATGTCAGCAGTTCGGGAATCCAGTCGGGGATCCACTGCTCTGGTGGCTGGTCAATTTCGCGTAGGGCGCGTTGCTTGCGTTGCTCAACCATCTCGGGCGAAAGCGAGCCGACCCACCCGGCATAGGCCGATGCCAGCATGAGCGAACGCGGAACCGTGGGGTGTCTGCGATAGAGTTCCAGCGCGAACATTGAGCCGAGCGACAGCCCAAGCACATGCGGACGCTCCAGCCCAAGCGCGGTGATGAATCCGGCGAGGGTGTCGGCCCAATCGGAGAGATAAAACGTCTCGGGTGGATCGGAGGATTGGCCGCAGCCCGGAGCATCCCACGCGACCACGGTGAATTCATCGGACAGCCCTTCGATCTGGGGACGCCACGTGCGGCTATCGTCATAGATGCCATGCAACAGGACGAGAGGTGGCCCTGTGCCTGCCCGTTGATAAGCGATGCGAATCCCTTCGATCTCGATCTGATCCATACTACCCTCCCTCTGACCATATGCATAGTCCTGTGCGGCGCTACGGGTGAACGGGTACGGGTGGGCGCTCTCCGCACTGTAACATCACGCGCGGCGTTTCGCCTCGGCACTCCCTCGCAGAGACGTTGCACTTTCGCTGTGATGTACACTGGAAACAAGCGGTAGTCCATTCGGCGGAATGGGCCGCGCACTGTAGTTGAGCAGAGGAGCAAGAGTCGTGGATAAGTTGCTTGCGCGGCACTGGTGGGCGGTGGGGCTTCGGGGGCTGCTGGCGATCATCTTTGGCATTCTCGCGCTGGTGGTGCCGGGCATCACGCTGATCGTGCTGATAGCGTTCTTCGGCGCGTATGTGCTGATCGACGGCATAATCGCCATTTATCTGGCGATTCGCGGGCGCGAGAACAATCGTAACTGGGGCTGGCTGCTCATCGAGGGCATCGCTGGTGTGCTCATCGGTATCATCACCTTCCGCTGGCCCGGCGTGACGACCTTTGTGTTGCTGGCGTTCATCGCCGCCTGGGCGATCATTACCGGCGTTATGGAAATCTTCGAGGCCATCGAGTTGCGGCGCGTCATCAACAACGAGTGGCTGCTGATCCTCAGCGGCGCGGCGTCGGTCATCTTTGGCCTGCTCCTGCTCCTCTTCCCCAGCACGGGAGCGCTGGCGTTGGTCTGGCTCATTGGCATCTTCGCGCTTATCTTCGGGATACTGCTGCTGGTACTTTCCTGGCGGCTGAGAGGGATGGCGCAGAGCGGCCAGATGGCGTGAACATCGCGCCAGGATCGCGCCAGACGTCCGGCAGGTTAGTCCTCAAGTGTCTCTCGGAGCGCGGCAACAGCCTCATCCAGTGAGAGCGCCTGCCCCTCGCCCAGCACGCGGGCCAGCGTCGCTTCCTCCATCGTCTCCCTGAGCCAGGCGAGATCGCCAGCGCGCATCTCATGCTCGACCGGTTCCACTGGTCCGGGTATCGCGTCGCGATGGGTCGTTCCAGCGGCATAGAGGCGCGCGGCCTGCTCCGACTCGCCACGGGAGCGGGCCAGCGTTCCCGCGCGTTCCGCCAGCCACCAGAGATACTCGTTGGCGCGCACCTGGCCAGAGAGGTCACCGAGCGCCTGCGCCAGGTCCCGGCGCGCCAACGCAACGTCGTGGGCTTCGAGCGCGTACGTGGCGCGGAAATAGAGGATACGCGCCGCCATCGCCGGATTGCCCAGATTGCGGAACAACCGCTCTGCCTCGTCCAGATACCGGCGCCCGACGTCGCTATCGCCCACGCGCCAGTATGCGCGTCCCAGGGTGAAGGCGCAGGTAGCGGCGCCAAAGATATCATGTTCGTGGGTGAAGAGGTGATAGTTCGGTTCGGTGACTTCAATCGCGCGGGCTGGCGCATCGAGCATGATATAGGCCTCGCCGACATTGTTCCAGGTGAGCGCCCGCGCCCAGTCTGTCTCGCCGACCTCGCGACTCAGCGCGAGCGACTCCTCATAATAGGCCAGTGCTTCCCGTGGCCTTCCCATCTCGTAATACAGTCCGCCAAGATTCATCAACGGGAAGATCTGATCCTTGCGATTCCCTAACTCACGCTGCAATGCAAGGGCCTCCTCATAGAGTGACTTCCCCCGCTCATAGTCATGCAGAGCCGTGATGGTGTTCGCCAGATTCATCTTCGAGTAGGCAATCTGGATCTTGTCGTCCAGCTCACGCCAGAGCGCGAGGGCCGTCTCACCCGCATGACGCGCGCGCTCCAGCCGATCCAGTCGGTGTGTGATCATCAGCACACCTGTCAACGCCTCGGCAAGTGTAGCGCGGTCCTTCCGCTGTGTCGGCATCCCGATTCGGGTAATGAAGCGGTTGAGCCAGTCTAACCTTCGAGATATTGCGAATGCGAGGCCCAGAAGCGGCGTAAGTGGCCCGCCATGCGCAGCCCATGCATCGTCTCGCCCGTTTCCCAGGCCCAGCCAAGCGCAGCGCGTATATTCTCATATTCCATCTCCAGCCGCGCCATGACCGCCTGAGGCTGGTCTACCTGGTCGGGAAAGGTCAGATCAACCAATCCCAGAAAATAGTCGGCATGTCGCCGCCGTGCCTCGTCCCATTCGCCCTCGGCGCGCAGTTGCTCCTGCGCGTAGGCGCGTAGTGTCACCAGTTGCGAATAGCGCCGCATGCCACCACTATCCAGGCTTTGAATCAGGCTCGCGTTGACTAGCGTTGCGAGGTGGGCCATGAGCGTCTCATCTGGCGTGCTGGTGACTGCCTCGGTAGCGTCAAGGGCTGCTCCGCCCACAAACACCCCCAGCCAGCGAAAGAGCCGCTTCTCCTCATCGCTGAGCAGGTCGTAGCTCCAGGCGATAGTCGAGCGCATCATCCGCTGATGATCGGCCAGGTCCTGGGCGCCCTCCGCGAGTATCCCAAGAAACGTCTGCTGGGCCAGCCGGTCGTGCAGCTGATGGAGTCCGAAAATCCGGGCGCGCGCCGCCGCCAGCTCGATGGCCAGCGGCAGGCCATCCAGGCGGGCGCAGATAGCGGCCACGAGGCGCCCATCCGCCAGCGTCATGATCGCGAAGTCTGGCGCAACCGCGCGGGCACGATCCAGAAAAAGCGCCACCGTCGGAACCTGACGCAACGCATCGAGCGACTCCAGTTGCGCCGCGTCTGGCAGGGGAAGCGGTGGGACCGGAAAACACTGCTCGCCACGCACATTCAGCGCCGAGCGGCTCGTCACCAGCGCTTTGACCCGCGGGCAGGCGATGAGCAACTCCAGCACAGCGCGCGCGGCGGGCAACACCTGCTCAAAGTTATCCAGCACCAGCGCCAGTTCGCGGTCGTGGAGCGCCTGGATCAGGGTTTCGCGCAGCGGCAAACTGTCGCTCTCATGCACGTCCAGCGCCTGAGCGATAGCAGGTAAAACACGCTCCGGTTCGCGGATGGGAATGAGGTCCACGAAGACGACATCCTGGCTCTGCCACTCGCGCCGCAGTCTCGCCGCCAGCTCCAACGCCAGCCGCGTCTTGCCCACGCCCGCCGGACCCGTCAGCGTCAGCAGCCGTGTCGTCTCGCGCCCGATCAATTCCAGCAGCGCCGCCTGCTCGCGCTCGCGCCCGATCAGCGAGGTCAATGGCACGGGGAGATCGCCAGCGAGGAAGTCGTCGGGGCGCCGTTGGGCATCACCAGCATCATCGCGCGAATACCCCCCTCGCGCCTTCGCGACAAACGCCGCCGCTTCGTCCGGGGCGAGCGCGAGCGCGTCGCTGAGCAGGCTGACGGTTGCTCGCTGCGGGGCAAGCGTAATCCCGCGTTCGAGCAGACTCACCGATGCCACACTCAGGCCCGCGCGCTCGGCGAGTTCTTCCTGTGTGAGTCCGCTACGACGCCGGTAACGACGTAGCAGGCTGGCGAAGTCGGGGGTATCCACCGCTGACATGGAATCTCCTCCAGGTCTGCGTGCTCAGACTGGTTGCCATAATCGCCACCATTGTAGCACCTTCGGCCAGCATTTTTCGTGATCCTGTTCACGTTGAAAGGATGGTTTTTACGGGCAGTTTTACGGATTTTCGCTGGTCTCTGTGGTCGCGATCCAGGCACACTGTACGTGCTGAGGCGCAGGGCTGGTTCGGAGCGCAACTGGGGGCAATCTCATGGCGGGCGAGTCAGATACCGCACTGATATGGGGCGCGCAGCTCGCTCGCGCCGAACGCATCCTGGCCGAGTCCGGCTCGCCTTTGCCAGAGAGGGAGGCAGCCGAGTTGCTGGGTCATCTGCTCGGTCTGCCCGTCTCCGAGATTCTCACGCAGCCACAGTCCGCGATGCTCCAGGCGGACGCGCGCAGGTATCACGCATGGGTGACGCGCCGTGCGGGTGGCGTGCCGATGCCATATGTCACCGGACATCTGGAATTCATGGGGCTGGACATCACGATTGGGTGGGACACTCCGCTGCCCTTCCCCGGCGCATCGCGATTAGTGGAGGCCGCGCTGGAATGGGCGCGTAGCCGCGCGCCCGATCAGTTGATCGCCGCGGAGTTGCGCACCGGTTGCGGCGCTATCGCTCTGGCGCTGGCGGCGCTTGAGCCTCGCTTCAGCCGCATCTACGCGGTGGATTCCTCGCCTCAGATTCTTGCCGTGGCGGCGGCCAATGGCGCGCGCTATCTCCTCAATCTGGTCATCCACTGGGTGGCGGGAGAAACGCTCGACGTGTTTTCGGAGCCAACTGACCTGATCGTCTGTGGCCAGTTTGATCCGACGTTACCGCCGTTCAAGGGGCAGGTACTCAGACTGGCCCCTGAGAAGATGCGTCCCGGCGGGGCGGTGATGTGCATGCTCGAGGCCAGCCGGGCAGCGGTACAACTGGAGTCGCTCCGCAATGTCGTGCCAGAGGAGGCGCAAGTCTGGACAACGCCATCATCTGACGGCACGCTGGTGGCCGTCGCGCAGTTGCCGCGTTCGCCTTCGTACGGCGTGTAACGCGCAACATTCGAGACTGAAAGGTAGCTCATACCATGAAGCCCATGAAACGATCTCGACTTCGCATCGTCCTGGCTCTTCTCGCCTGTGCCTGTATCAGTTTCTCCGTGGCCGCGTGCAGCCCCGGCGGGACATCCACTGCATCTGGCACACCACCGAGCGGAGACGCGACCGCCACCACAGCCCAGCCGACGGCGAAGCCCGCGCTCACTGCGCTCCCAACCATCACCCAGGCGCTTTGCCAGCAACTGATGACAGTGGCCGAGGCCAATACCATTGTTCAGCCACCGGCCCCAGCAACATCACTCGTCGCGGACAATAGTGACGATGGCGGCTCGTGCAACTATGTTGCCTCATCGACAAGAATCCCGCTCATCATCTACTTCCTGGATTGGAAGGGGCCGGTTCCGATTCCCCAGGCTGATATAGCAGCCGCGCTAGCCCAGGCCTCTGGCGCGTCCAAAATCACGGTAAACCAGGCGACGCCTGTGGATGGTATCGGCGTTCAGGCGGAGTTCGTCAGTATTACGGCGACAGACCAGGGGTTTACGGGTTCAGCGACTATTTTCTACGTTCTCGAAGGACCATTCTTCTACGACTGCCTTACCTTTGGTCCTCTCACTGGGGGCGCGCTCGGCACGCAGGATCAGCTCCAGGCGTGCGCTACGCAGGTGGATAGCCGCCTGCGACAGAGTTAGTTGCCGCGTGATCGAACGTATTGAGCGGCGTGCCCGCTAATTCCTCGAACCACACCCTGCTGTCTATTCTGCTACAGCCACCCCCTCCCGCGACGATTGGGGAGGGGGTGAGGTGGGTCCCTCGTCATCTCAGCGCTTCAACGGCTGCCACGCTAGCTAAAGAAGACGCCGTTGCGCTCATGCCCAATCTGGGCCGAGATTGCCTGTTGCCCTGCCGCATGTGACGAGAACGTGAATCCAGTGGCCTCGTTTCTCCCTGTCCAGTGAATCGTGGCGTCGGTGTCGAGGAATAGCCCCGCGACGTGCAGATCTGAGTTATTGACCTGACGGCGCTGCTTCACGTCATGCCATCGAATGGAGTACGAAACGATGGAGGGATCGGATGGGCCATTGTTCAAGGAGTTGGGGATACTGAAAAAGTCTCTGACATGCTGGTGTTCGCCCTCGTATGTCGCGGTTCCCTTGCCCAGATGGATTTCAACGGCGTCCGATGGGATGCGCACGGTCCAAAACAGGCCATCGGGGTACGGGAAGATCCCGGGGTTGAAATCGTGGATCTGCGTCGAGAAGGTATTGAAGTCAAACTGACCTACAAAGACATCCAGTCAGACAAAGCCGAAGGTGTCGTGATGCACCTTCCCATCGACGCCGACATACGTGCCCTGCATGAACCGCATGTCCGCATCGAAGAGCAGACCATCGGTTCCGGTACCCTGGATTTCGGTGGCGGCGATGAAGCCGTTGAAGTCGTAGATCGTCGACGGTTCCTCACTGCCAGGTGAGAGGACGTGAAATGGCGCTCCAGGGAAAATCGTCTCGGGTATTGGCCTGGGCGCGGTGGAACCATGTTTGGCAGAGGCCAGACCAGGCGCGAGCAACCCTGAGCCGAAGACTACCGCTGAGCCAGCGGCAGCCGTCCTGATGACCGTTCGTCGCGAGATGGCGTGATCCCAGATATGCGTGTGTCCTACGTGGAAACGCGGTCGTTGCGCGTCTCCGTCTCCATCCCCTGTTGTGGGACTCGGTGATTGTGGCGGCGCCATGGGCCGATAGGCCGCCGGTGTGATGCGCATCTCTTCTCCCCTCCTGCGGTGTGACCGCGGTATGCGCACGACGACATGCGAAGACCTGCGAGATCATGTTTGTGGTGAGTATCGAATCGACATACAAGGTGACAGATACAGTGAGGAACATACAGGAGAACAAACAAGTGGACACACAACAAACCCGGTGGGTGAGCAATACACAGGGGAAATGGCCAGAGCCGAATGCTCTACCGTCCACCACTACACAACATCCGCCACAACCGGCAGGCCAGCCCATCCACAGGTCAATCTCGTGGCAGATTGACGTAACAACCATACCATGACAGTTCCGGCAAATCAAGTCCTGAGGGTAACGAGCCGCCTGGGGCCAGATACGCTTGCATGTGCCGTAGCCTTGGAGATATTGTGTGTTCTACCGGCGTATAGTGGCTGTGAAAAGGCCGTCTACGCCAACTACGCGAGGCGCCGCAACGCGCGACGACACAGGGGGACTTCGCATGTTTGTGAAGCGCAGCGCTATTCGCTTTGCCACCTACCTTGCCCCAAATATGTACCCAGTCTACCAGTGCGTCGCGGACTATGTGGGGCGGCAACTCGGATGCCGTACCGAGCTTGCCGTTGGCGCGTCCTTCGCCGCCTTTGCGTCTGGCGAGGTTGATGTCGGCTTCATCTGCGGTCTTCCCTATGTCCAGTTGACGCGGAGTAGTCCCGCGCCGGTCGAACTACTCGCCGCGCCAGTCCTTCAAGGTGAGCGCTATCGCGATCTGCCCATCTACTTCTCCGATGTGATTGTGCGGCATGATAGCCGCTACCACGCTTTCGCCGACCTGCGTGGCTGTAGCTGGGCGTATAACGACCCCAATTCACATTCTGGCTATAACATCACCCGCTACACGCTGGTACGGCTGGGCGAGACGCACGGCTTCTTTGGGCGCGTCGTCGAGGCTGGCTTCCATCAGGAGGCGCTGCGCATGGTCGCCGATGGCCGCGTGGATGCCTCGGCCATCGATTCGCAGGTACTCGCCATCGAGTTACGCGATCATCCCGATCTTGCCGGGCGCGTGCGGATCATCGACACGCTTGGCCCCGCAACCATTCAGCCGATTGTCGCCGCGCGTCACGTATCAGCTACCTTGAAAGACGACCTCCGCGCCGTCCTATGCGCTATAGGTGACGACCCCACTGCCCGCGCCGCCCTCGACTATGGTTTCGTCGCAGGTTTTGTCCCGATTACCGACACAGACTACGATGGAATCCGCGCGATGGTGGCCGCTGCGGAGGAAGTGGGCTTCCCGAAACTGCGGTGAGTTATGCCTCGTCGCCTTCCAGCCCCTGCTCGATGGCCTTGAGGTAGCGCTCGGCGGAGCGCTGGACGGCGGCGCTGGCGTCCGTGCTGACTACTCGCCCGGCGAAACCAGAATAGAGTCGGTCGAAGCGGTAGGGCGCGATGGTGTCACGGATATGCCGAATCTTCCGCGCGGGCAACGGGATGAGGTTCGGGTAGCTATACATGAAGCTGACCCAGGCGCGGTCGGCCACCACATAGATCGTGTCGCCGGTCAGGAGCGCGCCGCGGCCATCGGCGCCCGCTGGCCAGTGCAGCGCCGCGCTGCCGGGAAAATGTCCGCCCAGGCGCACCAGCGTGAGATCACCTGGGAGCGCATGCGTCTCGCCGGACCAGAAGGTGATACGCGAGTCTGGCCGCATCACCCACTGGCGATCCGCCTCGTGGAGATAGATGGCGGCGCCAAAGCGCTCGGCCCAGTCGATCATCGAGCCATAGAGATGGGGATGTGAGGCGGTGATTGCCGCGATTCCACCCAGGGCTTGTACCGTCTGAACCGTCTCCTCATCGAGATAGGAGACGCAGTCCCAGAGGACATTGCCCTGCTCGGTCCGCACCAGCAGCGCCCGCTGGCCGATGGCGAAGGACGGCTCGGTGGCGATGCCCGTCAGGCGCGGCTCCTCCTGCGTGATGAGATTGCGGTAATTCTCCCTCTGCATACTCGCCAGCGTCGTCCACTGCTGTCCCCGCGGCCCGAGATACTGGCGCTGGTCCAGGCAGATCGGGCATTCGGCGGGCGGCTCCTGGCTCTCGGCGAATTGCGCCCCACAAGTGGCGCAGATCCAGTGTTCCATAGGTCACAACTCCCTTCGTTACTGTCCTCAGGGATTGTGCCACGTGCGAACGTCTACCTGCATCCGTCAGTGGTTCAGGGGATTCCTGGCCCTTTGGACAGGCAGCTTCATTTTCTCGCGAGACTATTTCAGGCAGAGGTCCGCGCCGCTCTCATCGCCGAAGCAATGGCCGTTGTTGAGCAGGATGACGACTTTGCTGATATTGGAGAACTGTGTCAGCGTCTTCACAATCTCCGCCTTGATGCGCGCGTCGGCGCCAATTCCGGGCGAGGCCGTCGGGCGGCAGAACTGGAGCGTCGCGGTTCCGGACTCTGCTGTCGCGCCGCGCATATTCAGCGTGATCTTGAAGTCCGTGCCTCCGCAGTTCGACGCGCCAGCGCGTTGGAGCACCGTGGAGAGTTCGGTGAAGTAGCCAGCGGACGCCTCAGATGGTGTCGGCCCGGCGATGAGCTGCTGGATGGCATAGGTGGCGACGCCGAGCGTTGGAGAGGTTCGGTGAACCGGGTAGACCGCCGTGGCGTCATTATACGAAGCGGGGTTCTTCGAGAAGTAGACGAGCATCGGGTAGCCAGTGGCTGTGGCCGTGGGCGCGGCGATAGTCGGCGCCGCCGTCGGCAGTGACTGTGCGTGCGTCGGCGCGGGATGGATCGCTGGGCCAGTGGTCTGGCCGCCGCGACCTGCCAGCTGCGCGAAGACCGTTGCGATCAGGGCCACGACGACCGCCGCGGCGACGAGAGCCACGACGCGCCCCCAACCGCTCGAAGGGGCGCGCCGCCTCCGCTGAGTGCGAGACACATCCCAACCAGCGCCAGGGTCGGATGGATTGTTGACGCCCATTGGCAGCGTCACATCCTCCACGGAGACGTAGGGCGGCGCTCCGGTGGGGATGGTTCGGATGCGCTCGGCCGTCCGCGCCGCGTCGGGCAGGCGATTCTGCCAGGCAGCGCCGTCGGCGATCAGTCGCGCGGCAAGGGCATCGAACTCTGGCGGAAATGCATCATGCGCGTTGTTGTCGTCATGATGATGGTGATTTGTGATGGTTGTGATGGTTGTGATGGTTGAGGGAGTTTGGCTCGTGCGTCATGAGCGGCCCTCCATCTCGGGGTGTGTGGCGCCTGCGAGGCCCGGCGGCTGGAGCCGTTCGCGCATCTGCGCCATGGCGCGGTGCAGCCGCGAACGCACGGTGCCCGATGGGATGCTCAGCATTGTCCCAATCTCGGTGGCGTCCAGGCCCGCGTAGAAGCGCAGAATCACGATTGCGCGCAGGTCGTCTGGCAGCGCGTTGATGGCGGCGCGGAGATCCAGCGCCCCGGTGTTATTGCTCGTTCCGGGGTCTTCTTCGAGTGTGACCAGCAGGTGGAGATGCTGGGCGTCGGTTTCTTCGGGCAGGGAGCGCATCTGCGCCTGTTGCTGCCCCTTGAGACCGCGCCGCCACTGGCGACAGACATTCAAGGTGATTTGCAGCAGCCAGGGGCGCACGGCATCCAGATTGCGCAGTGTTGGCCAGGCCTGCCACGCGCGCATGGAGGCTTCCTGCACGGCGTCCTCGGCCTCCGCTGGCCCGATGAGCGCAGCAGCCAGCCGCAACATGGCAGCCGCGTGGAGCGGTACGATGGCGGCAAAGCTCCTCGCACTCTCAGCGCCATGCATCTCTCGCGCTCCCCTCCATCGGTGGCTCGCCCAGTCAGTCACCCGCCTGGATAGGAGATACACCCACAGAGGCAAAGTGTTCAGTCTCGCGTAAAATCAGGCGCAACC
This sequence comes from uncultured Chloroflexia bacterium, assembly GCA_963718915.1. Taxonomy (GTDB): domain Bacteria; phylum Chloroflexota; class Ktedonobacteria; order Ktedonobacterales; family JADMIN01; genus DAHUXT01. The sequence goes on from CAVRAI010000007.1 coordinate 97,575, forward strand.
TCAGCATACACGCGCTACTGAACACAGCGATAGAGATGTCTATCGTGGTGGGATAGAGTTCGACTTGTACTCAGGTATATCTACTTTGGGGCGGGATAGACCGAAAAATAGTAGAACATGCCGACCGCATGGCTATTGCCCAGCCAGAGACCAACGTGGCCATATGACGGCGTCTCACTGGATTCATCGTGGTAGATGCCAACCAAGTTATCGCGCACAAAACACAAATAGTCCCGACCACGCATGATCACCGCTAGATAGTTGTTGGCATCCTTCCCAGTCTGGACAGCATCGCTGTGATCGTTGCTCATGAGGACTATTCGTTGCGCCGTCGCGCCATTTGCCACATGCATGCGAGCCAGCATCCACCCACCCGACGAGGTTAACGTAAACACGACCTTGTCAGCCCCGTCGGCGCTTTCGTGCAAAACGACGCCGATGTCACTCGGAGGAGTAACACCCTTCAGTCCGGCTGTCAACTCAACCGTGGCGTCACCATACTGCTGCGGCAACACAGCCTCCATAGCTCGCCCGTCTGGCGCGCCCGTCAAATAATAGCCGTCAGCCTTGAAGGAATAGCTACCATCATCCACCTTCGCGGCATGATTCGGCCAGGCGCCGTCGTTGGTGCGGAAGTCGATGGTATAGTAGGGCGACTCGTAATCAATATGCTGCTCGATGAGGTCGGAATACCGGAATACCTGGATTCCCTGGGCAACTAGACCAACAATGATCGCCACGACCGCGAGCGAGAGTATCGCGATCTGGCTCGCCTTGAGCCAGTGTGGCCAGGTTGTCCCCAGCCGCCGCGTCGCGGGATGGCCAGTCTGTGCCTCGCTTGCCAGCCGGAGCTGTGAGGGCAGAAGCGGAGTGAGCAATTCGAGCGTGCCTATGCTAAGCTGCGTCAGAGTTCCAGTCACATCGCGCAGACTGAGATGGGTGCGGGCCACGATGAGACGCGAGAGGCGCTCGCTGTCGGCGAGCTGCTCCGCTGACGCTTCGTCCGAAACGGGCCACGAGATCGAGCGTTCGGTGGTCGCGAGTGTATATGCGGTCGCCTGAGACGTCCCATTCTCTATGATGCTCCCCTTGAGATGCACATTGTCGTCGACCTTATAGAACGCGCGCGCATCATGCCAGGCGAGGGGCTGCTCCCTGTCGCGGCGGCCAGCGATCTGACGTATCCCCCAGTCGTCGGCTACGATCTGTACCTCCTCCACCCGTCCCACGCCACGTAGCCGCTGCACGACGACGACGATGAATCCGATGAGGCTTAGCAGAGTGGTTAATGCGAACAGGCCCAGCATGATGAGGAACATGGGGCGCATCCATGCTGTGATAGGGCTACCATCGAGGTAAGGCGAAGCGACAACAAAGGCAGCGATGCATATCGCGCTCACGCCGAGGCTCACGAGCAGCATCGCGGCAGACTGACCGAGCGTCGAGTGCGAGCGACGACGTTTCGCCGATCCGAATGGCCCGAACGTGACAGGACGAATCGGCAGTTCCGAGATGGGAAGCGGCTCAGGCTGCTCGGCGGCGAGCGGGGCAAGTTTGTCGTCGCCAGATATCGCTGCCGCACGTACACGCTCCGCCTGGGAGCGGGCGTCCCGCATGAACGGGCGCAATCGTTGCAGGACCGATCCCAGTGTGCTGACGCCGAAAAACGCAATGGTCATGCCGCCGAGGGCGTACGCCGAGAACCAGAAATGTTGCCAGTATAGCTCGTACCCGTTCTGGAACGCCAGCCAAACCTGCCAGCCCGCGTAGATCGCAACGCTCAGTGACGCAAGCCCGAGGATCCACAACAGTGCCGGGATAACTCCCAGTGACGAGTCTGCCTGTGGCCTGTACCTGTGTGAGGTATCGTCGCCTTCAGTGGTCATGCCCAGTTGCGCTCCGGTTTATCTGCGCTGTGATAGGCCACGCCGACTACAGTTGGATTGCAGCGGCGAGACCATATCCATGATGACATCGCGAAAGGATACTCAAAGCTATGAGCCGTTCGCCTGCCCGTCGAGGACGGCGAGCACCTCGGCGGCGTGGCCCTCGGGATGCACCTTCTCCCAGACGTGCTCGATCACGCCGTCTGGCCCGATGGCGAAGGTCACGCGCGAGATGCCCATATACGTCTTGCCGTACATGCTCTTCTCGCCCCAGACGCCGTACTTCTCCGTCACCTCGCCGCCTTCGTCGGAGAGCAGCGTGAACGGCAGGCCGTATTTCTCGGCGAACTTCTGGTGCGACTGGACGCTGTCGCGGCTGATGCCCAGCACGGGAACGCCGCGCTGCTCCAGCGTGTGCCAGTTATCGCGGAAGCTGCACGCCTCGGTAGTGCAGCCGGGGGTGTCGTCTTTGGGGTAGAAGTAGAGCACTACGTGATGTCCACGGAGCGTCGAGAGCGTCACCATGCTGCCGTCACTCGCGGGCAGCGTGAAATCCGGCGCGGGTGTCCCCGCCACCGGGATGTTATTGGTCGCGTCTGCTGTCATGAAATTGCCTCCTTATGCTCAAGCATACCGCAGATTGCAAGATAGTTATAGCCAGCCTTTTTCTTCGGCGATATGCGCCGCCTCGATACGATTGTGCGCGTTGAGCTTCTGCATCGCCACCGAGAGATAGTTGCGCACGGTGCCCTCGGAGAGATAGAGCGAGGCGGCAATCTCGGCGATACTCGCGCCATGGGCAGCCGCCGCCAGCACGTCGCGCTCGCGCTCGGTCAGCGGGCTGACGCCGTCACTCAGGGCGGAGACCGCCAGTGTCGGATCAACCACCCGCTCGCCCGCCATCGCCCGGCGGATGGCCGAGGAAAGCTGCGCCGCCGGGGCATCTTTGAGCAGGAAGCCGACGACTCCGCTCTCCATCGCTCGTCGCAGGTAGCCGGGACGCCCGAATGTCGTCAGCATCAGGATGCGGCAGGCTGGCAACTGCGCGTGCACCTGCGCGGCGGCGGTCAGGCCGTCGCAGCCGGGCATCTCGATATCCAGCAGCGCCACATCCGGCTTTGCGGCAAGCGCGGCGGCGACCACCTCATCGCCACGGGCAACCTCCGCCACGATCTCCATATCAGCCTCCAGTGAGAGCAGCGCCACCAGCGCGCCCCGCACCATCGCCTGATCTTCGGCCAACAGAATGCGAATCATGGATGCCGCCTTCTCTCGCGCACATCGGGCATACATCGCCGTCCGATACTAGCAGTTAACGCTTTCCAGCGACGATACGCCAGTGATGAATGACATTTCTTGCTACTCATGGTCGGCTGGCGACTGAAGTCGTGCCTGAAGGGCCTCGGTTGCTGCGCGCGCTCCGCCACAAAACCCGCCGTCGCGGGTTCACAGAGCTGCTCGCCAGCGGGTATCCCGTTGGGTTACGGTCTGGTCAGTCCGCGCAGGCGGACTTCGTGGCCGCAGGCCCTTCAGGCGCGGTTTGAACCGCCCGCGCTGCTCACCCAGCGCGTGTCCCTCCTATTTTCTAAAACTACATTAACCGCCCGCGTTTCTCGCCAGATGTCATAGCTTCTCATTCCCCATGTAACGCCGCTTGACATCGCGGGGACTATTGGGCACGGTAATGAGGACGGCGTGAACAGCGTCCACTGAACGATGGCATTGGGAGGAGAGAAAGACATCATGAGCGGATCAACAGACCCACAGAGGCAGGCGGCGACGCTGATCGCGCGTTTCGACGCGGCGTGCGACGGCTTCCTCGTGGCCTTCGCCCAGGCGCCTGATGAGGCGCTGCCCTATACACCCGCTGGCGAGGAATACGCTCTGGGTATTCTGCCGCTACACCTGCAAGACTCGATGAATCACTATCTCGATGTCTACGACCGTATGGCTGCCGCGAACTTTGGGCCGGTGGATCTGGGCGCCGACCCCACGCTCGCGCAGCAGGAGGCCGCACAACACCAGCGACTCGTCACGACAAAGCCCACCAGCGCGGACCGTGCCGCATTGCTCGACGACCTCAATGCGACCCACAAGAGGGTTACGGAGCGGTTCGGCGTGCTTGACGACGCGGCAGTAACGCGCCAATCCGATGTTGTCTATTCCCCCGGAACCGATCCCTATCCCACCTCGGTCGCCGCTATCTTCGGCTGGCTGACCGACCATTACGACGAACACATCGTGCAGACCGCGCAACTGCTGGCGCACTGGCAGGCGGAACAGGCGCGATAGTCTCCACTGAAAGGACGGACATGGTGGCGACGGAACAGTATGATTGTCTGATTCTCGGCTCGGGACAGGCGGGCGGGCCGCTCGCCACAGCGCTGGCGCAGGCGGGGCGCAAGACCGCCATCGTCGAGCGCGTGCATGTCGGCGGCACCTGCATCAACGAGGGCTGCACCCCCACCAAGACGATGGTCGCCAGCGCGCGCGTCGCCTATCTCGCCCGGCGCGGCGGCGACTATGGCGTCGATGTTGGCGATATGACGGTGGATATGCAGCGGGTACGCCAGCGCAAGCGCGATATCGTCGATAGCTTTCGCGGGGGCAGCGAGCGCCGCCTTGAGGACAAGCCAAACCTCGACCTGATCTATGGCGAGGCGTGCTTTACCGGGCCAAAGACCGTGCGGGTCACGCTGAACTCCGGCGTCATCCGCGAACTGACCGCCGAAACGATCTTTATCAATACGGGAGAGCGGCCAGCCGACCCGAATGTGCCGGGGCTCGATCCGGCGGGCGCCCTCAACTCCACCTCGATCATGGAGCTGGACGCCGTGCCGTCGCACCTACTGGTCATCGGCGGCGGCTATGTCGGGCTGGAGTTCGCCCAGATGTTCCGCCGCTTCGGCAGCCAGGTGACGATTATCCAGCGCGGCAGGCAACTGCTCGGACGTGAGGATAGCGATGTCGCCGAGGCCGTGGCGCAGATTCTGGCGGAGGATGGCATCGAGATTCTGCTGAACAGCGCACCGACGCAAGCGACGACGGCTGGTGATAGCGTGACGCTGCACGTGAAGACGCCGGACGGCGAGCGCGATCTCACCGGCTCGCATGTGCTGGCGGCGGCGGGGCGCGTCCCCAACACCGAGGCGCTGAACCTCGCGGCGGCGGGCGTCGCCACCAACGAGCGCGGCTACATCCAGGTGAACGAGCGGCTGGAGACGAATGTGCCGGGCATCTACGCGCTGGGCGATGTGAAGGGGCCGCCCGCCTTCACGCACATCTCCTACGACGACTTCCGCATCATCCGCACCAATCTGCTGGAGGGTGGAAACGCCACGATCACCGACCGGCTCGTGCCCTATACCGTCTTCATCGATCCGCAACTTGGGCGTGTCGGGCTGGGCGAGGACGAGGCGCGACAGCAGGGGCGCAACATCAAGGTGGCGAAGATGCCGATGTCTTGGGTGGCGCGCGCCGACGAGGTGGATGAGTCGCGCGGCTTCATGAAGGCGGTGGTGGATGCCGGGACACGGCAGATTCTGGGCTGCGCGATCCTCGGCATCGAGGGCGGCGAGCTGATGGCGATGATAGAGATCGCGATGCTGGGGCGCCTGCCCTACACGGTCCTGCGCGACGCGGTCTTCGCCCACCCCACCCTCGCCGAGTCGCTCAACAACCTCTTCTCGTCGCTGGATGTATGATTGGAGATCAACCGGTATTCGGGGACGAGAGTCAGCGCCCTAATGGATCTCGCTATCGGATGTCGCCAGTAGCTTTGCCAGCGCGTCGTCGGCTGCGTCCTGCGTTGCCTGCGCGCTATCATGGCGGAGTATGCTCAGCCGATCCATCACTGGCGCGGGCGACGGGGAACGGAGCTGTCCAAGCGCCTGAACAACCGCTGTTCGCACATCTGATCGCGAATCCTGGGATGCGGTCACGAGATGCTCGATGGCTGCCGGGGTTCCCGCTGAGCTTAACGCCACCGCCGCCGCTGTGCAGACGCCTGCGTATTCGTCTGTGAGCAGTTGCGCCAACGATTCAACTGGGGCGCTGCTTCCCAACTGTCCAAGGGCTGTGGCTGCCGCGGCGCGCACCTGCCAGTCGTCGTCTTCGAGTGCCCGGCAAAGTGGATCGCCGACGCCGCGCGTTCCCAGAATCCGGGCTGCCGCTACTCTGACGTAGGGGTTACTGTCTGTCAGGCAACGAACCAGGCTCATCCAGCGGCGCCTGCTCTCTCTGCACGCCGAGCGACCGCAATGCGGCGACGCGCACGTATTCGCTGGAATCGTCGAGCATTGGAAGGATGGCCGAAAGCAGCGCCGGATCGTCGCGCGCTCCAAGCGCCAGAACAGCGGCGGCGCGCACATGGGCGCTGATGTCGTTCAAAGCACTGATGAGCGGTTGAGACGGAACGTGCTTCCCAAGAGATCCCAGGGCCAGTGCGGCGGCCTCGCGAATAATATCATCTGGGTCGTTCAATGCTGCCATAATCGGCTCGAAGGCTATGCCCTCTCCCAGGGAGCCCAGGGCCAACAAAGCTGTGAAGCGCACCTGTGTGCGTCCGCTTTCGAGGAGGCGTAGCAGCGCGGGTATCACCGTACGATCATCGAGACGACCCAGCGTCGTGGCGATGGCCGCCTGTGCCTCAACATCGTCTGTGGCAAGTTCGGCGACCAGGGCGTCACGCGGGGCAGAGCGTCCCAAGGTTCCCCAGGGCGCGCGCCGCTGTATCGCGCACCTCCGTAGCTGGATGCGTAGAGACACGCCATCAGACTGTCAATCGGCGCCTGCTCTCCGAGATGCGCCAGCGCGCGCGCGATTGCCTCGCGCACCTCGGCATTCGCATCACCCATTGCCCTCAGCAGGGCTGGTATGGAGGCAGATGTACCCACATACTGCAGAGGTTCTCGCGGCAATCAGGCGCACGGTGCCATTCATGTTCCCCAGCGCCATTTCCATGCGCACTCGCGCCACGTCCGCTAATGCCCGGTCAGCGAGTCGCCACTTCTGGCGCAAGTGGCAAGAAGGCGCTTCCACCGTATGGCCTGTCCGCTGTGCGCGGCCTTGATCAGTAACTCGATCCATTCCAGGATGATTACCCGCGCGATGTCGGGCGCATCATCTGGCCCACTGGCGCCAGCCGCTGCCCGTCCCGATTCCTCCGCAGACTCCGGCAATTCGGAGAGCGACCGCACCGCCAGCGTCAGCGCCGCATCGCCAATATCGCCTTCTGGAAGCATTCGCTGGGCGACCAATGTCGTCAACCAATCGCGCGCGAACCCTTTACTGCCATCGTCAGTCGCGGTTGCCAGAATTCCGATAAATAGCTGAAGAACGCCCTGCCATTGCTGCGCAAACCGATGTCCGCGCAATACCTCCCAAATAGCTGTACGGGCAGCCACATCGCCTGACTGTCAATCGTCGCGCCAGCGCCTCCGCCGCCAGGAATTCCTGGAATGTCTGGTGAATGAATCGGTAGCGGTCACGGGCTACGGCCTCGATCAGCCCGGAATTGATGACGCTCCTGGCAAGGTCGGCGCGGTTGAAACCATCATGGTGCTCGCGCTGGATCTCGCCAAGAAACGCCAGCAGGGCATCCATAGAGAACATTCCGGGGGAGGATTGCAGGCGCAACGCGATCTCGCCGAGGATTTCGCGCAGCACAAGGCGTCGGGCCATGTCGGCTTCACGCACCTTGAGCACCTCGTCGCTGACTTCGCTATAGAGCGCCGCGCGATTAGGTGGAAGCCTGCCGATCCGTCCAAAGATGAGCGCGGCCAGACTGAAGAGCAACGGATTGTCTCCCCAGAGCGCCGCCTGGCGATGATGCTCAATCAGGCCGACAAAGATGGCTGGCGAGCCAGCCTCGCCACGCAGGAGCTTCCTGGCCAGTTGCTCGCGCATGGGATGATCGAGCGGGCGTAGCTCCCATTCCGCGAAGTTTCCCTGTGACAGGTCTGTGCGGGCGTAGTCGGTAAGGCGCGACCCAACCACCCATGCGCTACCCCAGCGCGACGAGAAGTCGGCGATCAGTTTCGTGACGTCCTCGCGCGCCTCAGCAGGGACATTGTCAAGCCCATCGAGACAGATGAGCGCCTGGCTGTCCTGCATCACCTGCCAGATAACATTCGCATATCCGGCGTCCAGCTCCAAATCGGTGACGACGGTATCGAGATACTGGCGCAGTGAGATGTGCGACTGCGCAAAGTGGGGCAGCGAGATGAACACGGGCAGCGGCGCCTGCTCATCACTCTGGGCATGCAGCGCGGCCTGAGTGACCAGCCGCTTCAACATCGTCGTCTTGCCGCTGCCAGGGCCGCCGAGCACAACAATCCTGCGCGCCGGGCTTTTCTCCAGAGCATCCTCGCCGCTCTCCGCGATGACATCCGCCTGCTCGCGCTCGGCAGGCAACCGGTCACTGGCGTCATCCGTGGCTTGCCCAATTGCGGCGCTTTCCGCGGTGTCGAGTGATGGGTCGCGGCGTAGCCGCAGCGGCTGGAACACCTGATTGAGCGCGAATTCATGCACTGGCTGTGTCGGCAACGACACCGTATTGTATCGGTGAAGCACCGCCGCGAGATAGTGCGCGCGGGCGGTCAGGGTATCTTGCGGATAGGCGTCATGGTAGCGCTTGGCAAGGTAGCCGACGGGCGCAAGGAGAACCAGCAGCGCCAGCCCAATGTAGGTAGGAGCGGGATACTGCGCCACGAGTGAATTGAACAGCCCCCAGGAGGTGATCTCTTTCCAGAATGGATCCCACCCCTTATGGATCAGCGTCGGCGTCGCGTTGGTGACATACGCGGTTGCCACGGCGGCAACTACGAGCCACCAGCGAAACAGAATCCAGCGCATCCAGCGTGGCAGCCGCGCGATCACCCGAACGCCCAATGGCACGCCACGAGCCGAAGCAGGCGGTACGGACGGACGAGTCGAAGAGCCAGTTACACCGCTCTCGGCTTCTGGCTGCGCTTCTTCGACGGGAGGAGCCTGTTTCATCATGCATCCCCCTCTGGTTTATCAGGCGTATGCAGTTCCGCCTCGACAATGCGGGAAAGTTCGGCCGCGTCGCCATAAAGTGGCGCATTCTCGAGCGCGAGGCGCAGTGCACCCAACGCTTGCAGTAGCAGGTCTTTCTGCTCCACGGTAGTCGATGCGCCGATGGATCGCTGCCAGTACGCCAGCGCCAGATGGTAAAGGACATCTGCCTGATCTGGATTTCCTCCCAGGCTGTGCACGAACTCCACCAATGCCTCGGCGTGGCGTGCGAGACCCAGCAGCGCCTTGCCACGAACAAACGGCAATCGATACTGAACCGTCGCATCAGACTCCCTATCTATGCACGCCTCGGCTTTGGCGCAAGCTTGCAATGCCTGCTCGTAAGCCTCCCAGCGCTCCTCGTCCTCCGGGTGTTCCTGCTCGCTCAGAGCGAGCGCAAAGTCCATCCAGTATTCCGGCTTGTTCGGAGCCATTTCGACAACGCGGCGCGCGAGCTGGAGGTGTTCTTCGGCCTGACCGATAGCGCCATACGTCTTTGCGAGACGATGCCAGAATGCCGTTTCATTCTCAGGTGTATGAGCGCGCGGGCGAGCGTCAGGCTGCGACGGCAGCCCCAGGCAATCCGCAAGCGCCCCGAGCCGCCCATGTACCTGGCGTGCTGTGGGACGCATCTCCGGATCGAGTGCGAGACAGGCAGATACAAGGTTGTCAAGCTCTTCAAGCGCTGCAGTGGCCAGCGCCGTCTCCTTCTGGGAAACATCACTTCCACTCAACAACTGCGAGAGCGGCCCATCGCTCAGCGCTTTCACCTCCGCATCGCCTAGATGCCGACTCGGCCCGCTGGCATGGGCAGCGCACCACGCGGCGAAGGGCCCGGCGGTCATCGTCAATTGCGGGTCAGGTTGGTGCGGATAGGAGGCTTGTCCGCTTACCCCGGCAAACAACTCGAAGAGCACAACGCCGAACGCATAAACATCGCTGGCGGGTTCGACCGCCTCCATCCCCAGCCACTGCTCTGGAGGCATGTATGGAGGAGTACCTGCGACAGGTCCACGAGAGCCCATCCTTACGATGATACTTGTCGCTCCATGAAAATCTGGAGCTTTCTGCCCGGACTTCGGATAATCTCGCCCAGCAACGAATGCGCGCGTCTGCCGCAGCCCATCTAAGTCATCGTCGGCGGAACCCTGATCGAACCGCGAATCATCGGCACGACCATATAAATTCCGTACCATTTCCAAAATGCGATAGGTGCTCGCCTCATCTTCTTTGCCCTGCTCGTTCTCGTCTCCGAGGTGCGCAAGCAGCCACACGCGCGAGAGCCCATAATCGAGAATCCGTGCTGACCAATTCGCGGCAATGAGCATGTTTTCTGGTTTGATGTCACAATGTACATTGGGCAGTGGACGCTCGTGATCTGAATCACGTGTGTGGAGCGCATCGAGCGCCGCCACAATATCCAGCGCCCAACTGAACACGGCATCCAGAGAAAGGGTTGATGATCTGCCCGGCCCGTGCATCTGTTGTAGCTTGTCACGTAACGAGCCTTCTGGTAGGTATTCCATCACCAGACTTGGTAGATCATCGAGCGCCGGTATCTGTACCATTTCGTCAATATGGACAATGGCCGCATGAGGCCACAGATGAGTAGCGACCAACGCTTCCTGCTCAAAATCCGCCAGCATTGCTGCTCTTTGCTCCCTCGATGCCGAAGCAAGGCGGTCAGGGCGTACAAACTTGATAGCGCGATATTTGCCGCCCTGCAAAGCATCGGAGCCCCACACAACTAAACCCATGCCACCACTGACTGTCCCAATTACCGTCAGATCAATCGTCGCGTAGTCTGTTAGCCTCGTGCCGACTGTTATCTCGGGGATCTGTCTTAGACGTGATTGCCGACCGTTTGCGGAGGAGCCATCGGTCTTCCCGTCGCCACCCGTTGGCTGTTCACCTGAGGGCATCTCGTCGTTAGCCCATGGGTTCGGAACCTTGGTGCGTGAAATAATCACGCCAGGATTGGGTGAGTAAAGCCTCTCAAAAGTGGAGTGTTTTTGATCTTGCTGAAGCCGACGAATCCATGATATGTCAGGCTGGGTGGGAGTCTGGATCGCCTGCTGGTCAAGCGGATCAGGATGTGATATGTCTGGCGCACTGCTCGTGTACTCACTCGTCCCTGCGCCCGACGCGATGAAGGAAACAGGCTTCTCTTCTGGCTCATCCTCTGTGTTTTGATCTCGCTCACTCATGCTACGGCGTTTCACACTGGATGTCGTAATCGGAGGCTCCGAGACAATCAATAGTGTTTCGACACCATCTTCTCGAAAGGGGCTGATATTAGAGCGCTCGATAGCCTCCAAATAGCGTTCGTATCCTTCATCTAGGCCGTATTGCGCCACATTGTTCCAGAGCTTGCGGTGTTCCTCGTCGGGTAGGAGGGCAGCCACGTCAGGTGCCAGGAGCGCGGGATGTGCGCGCAGATAGGCGCGCGAGACTTCCCAATCGGGCGCAGCAAGCCATTCACGGATAGCGCGCGATAGCGCATCATGCGTGTCAGCGCCGCGCGAGGCTGCCGGAGGAGGCGCCGCCTCATTCTGCGATCCCTCAGGCGCATTATCCTGGCGTTGTTGCTGTCTCTTTGAGCGGCGTTTACCCCAATCCGGCATACACCCTCCAGTGCTTCATGGCGAAAGTGACGCATCCTGCCATAGCTTGATAGAACCTGGGTCAGCGTGCGAAATGCGCAGGTAACACCGGGTATTACTGGTGAGCGCTTGTGACAACGCTGGGAATTTGCGCGGCTAAGCGAAGGTGATCGCCGCGGACCTGAAGCGCAAACTGAGCAATCCGGGGGATTGGTATAGTATAGGCAGTAGAGGCGGTTGATTGTCAACGTCCTCCGGATATGCAGGCTGACAATCCTGCACAGTGTCCAGCACATCGCTCAGGGCCATATCATACTGCCAATGATGGAACTATGTCACCTATACGTTTATTCCTGTATTCTCCTCCCATCCTTTATCCACAACACCCTAGATCAGCCGCCGCATCCTCGTTCCTCCAACCGTGACTGGCGCGTGTGGTCGGCGCTGTCGGCTGTGACGCATCTGTAACATCCAGGGGATATGGTGACTCTGAGCGGGTTACGACAGGCGAAAATGCCCGCTCAGAGGGAAGGAGCATGAACACTATGTCGAAAGCCAGTATCACCAGAATGTGGATAGCGGGTCTGATTGTTCTCGTCGCCGGGCTTGCCATGGGAGGCATTAGCCTTGGGTTGATGCTCGCCAATGGCGGCACGTGGGTTCCGGCAGCGTCCGGGAGCGGCTCAGACTTCATTCCCACCATCAATGGATTCTTCTGGACAACCATCGGATTCATGATTGTGGGCTTCACGATTGCTGTGGCGGGTGGCATCGTGCAGTTAGCCGCCTGGATTGGGGCGCTCGTCAACACCTATCAGATCGAGGATAAGGCGTGGTTCATCATTTTACTGGCTGGCGGTATCCTCGGACTCGTCTCTGGCCTGTTCGGCTTTGCCGCGATGGTAGCCTATCTGGTCGCCGGGCCAGATGGTATGCCCGCGGGCCAACCACGAGTAGCGCCAGCGCCACACATGCCACAGGCGTACCCGATGCCCGCGCCGACCGCGCCGCAGCCCGTGGCGCCGCAGCCACCCGAGTACTCGATTATACGCTGATATAGCCTCTGCCAGTCATAACGCGATTGCCTGGGCCGTAACGACACCTGCCCTGCTGATGGCGCAATGATCCCCCAACTCACGCTAGATGAGCCTGGGATCACAAACGCCTGGGAGCCGCAAGAGGGTACGACCGCCCAGGCCGTCGCGAATGGAGGGCATCCGCGCCGTGCCACACGCGAGGATGCGTGCGGCGCCAGGATCATTGCGAGCGAGACTTCACACCGAGCGGCTCCCCAACCGCCGGGAGGTGAAGGGTGTTCCCGTCGCGATGAGGACATTATAGAACTAATGTTCTAATAGGTCAAGTGACCTATTCCTCCCCTTTGCGCCGCACACTTATGTACACAAGCGGCGGCTGCCATGCATGCTATAGTTGATGATATGACAGGCGATGATTCGACGCGGACAGATGGGTAGATAGGTAGATGCGACCGGACGGGCGCCGGACAGAGAGGATGACCTACAGGTGAGTACTAATCAGCCGCCATCAGCGGCGCTTCAGGATCTGCGCGAGCAGGTCGCGCTCGTGACAGGCGCGAGCAGTGGCATCGGTCAGGCAGTGGCCAGGGCGCTGGCGCAACGCGGTGTGCGTGTGGCGCTGGCGGCGCGTCGGCTGGAGCGTTTGCGGGCGCTCGCCGAGGAACTGACGAGCGACGGGCAGGGAGAGGCGCTGGCGCTGGCCTGTGACGTGCGCAATCCTGAGGACGTGCGGGCGGCGGTGAAACAGGCGCTTGATCGCTGGGGCAAGCTCGATATTCTGGTTGCCAATTCCGGCTTCGGCTATCGCGCGCCGCTGGTGGATGGCGACATTACTCGCTGGAAAGACATGATCGACACCAACGTCTACGGCCTGCTGCTCACGCTGAAATATGGCGTCGCGCCGATGCTGGAGCGCGGGCAAGGACATGTGATCGTGACGTCGTCGGTGGCGGGTCGCGTGCCAACGATGCTTGGCTCGGCCTACTGTGGCAGCAAATTCGCGGCGACGGCCATCGCGGACGTGCTGCGGCAGGAGGTCGGCCCGCGGGGTGTGCGCGTGACGACCATCGAGCCGGGGGTCGTTATCTCCGAGTTCCAGCAGGTCGCGGACTATCCCCCCGGCATCCTCGACAACATGCTGAAGGGCGCGACACCGCTTGTCCCCGCCGACATCGCTCGCGCGGTGGTCTTCGCCATCGAGCAGCCAGCGCACTATGCCATCTCTGAGATGGTGGTACGGCCAACCGGCCAGGCGTTTCCGTAGCCACGTCGGCTGGCGGCTGAAGCCGCGCCTAAGGAACCTCGCTGCGCTCTGCCACAAAGCTTGCCTTCGCAGGCTCCAGACCGAGAAGATGCGCGGACTTCCAGAACATCTCCCCGTCGGCGTGAGGTTCTGAATGAAATCCGCGCAGGCGGGTTTTGTTGTCGTAGGCCGTTCAGGCGCGGCTTACGAACGTTAAGAAATACCCCCGAACAGTGTGCTAGGGCGGGCGGGCCGGAGCCTGCCAGCAAATGGGCCAGAGGGACGGGAAATTCGCCGTAGCGTTCACGCTACGGCCTACCTCGCCCGCCACAACGCGTGGTGTTCGGAAGAATATGTGAACGTTCATCAACCGCCTGCTACTGGCGGCCCAATTCCCCAATAACACACGTTGCCTTAATCCACCTTACGAGGTCGCCGCGCTGAGCGCCTCGCCTGCCCGCGCGGTCAGGTTGGCCTGGATGAAGTGATCCATCTCGCCATTCAGGTAGGCGACGGTGTCGGACTGGTCGGCGCCCGTACGATGGTCTTTCACCAGCGAGTAGGGATGGATCGTCACCGTGCGAATCTGGTTGCCAAAGTCGGCCTCGACGTGCACCCCCTTGAGCCGCGCCGCCTCACGCTCGCGCTGCTCGATCTCCAGTTCGTAGAGCTTCGACTTGAGCACGCGGAGCGCCAGCTCGCGGTTCTGGATCTGCGAGCGCTCGTTCTGGCAGGTGACGACAATGCCCGTTGGCTTGTGGCGGATGCGTACGGCGGAGTCGGTCTTGTTGAGATGCTGGCCGCCCTTGCCGGTCGAGCGGAAGGTGTCCACATCCAGGTCTTCGGGCCGGATCTTGATCTCAATCGGATCCTCGCCGATATCGGGCATCACTTCAACCTTGGCGAAGGACGTCTGTCTGCGATGGGCGGCGTCGAAGGGTGAGAGGCGAATCAGCCGGTGCGCGCCCGCCTCGCCACGCAGGTAGCCGTAGGCGTACGGCCCATCCACGCTGAAGGTCGTGCTCTTGATGCCAGCTTCTTCGCCGGGCATCTCGTCCAGCAGTTCCACTTTGTAGCCGTGTGACTCCGCCCAGCGCATATAGGCGCGCTGCAGCATCTGCACCCAGTCCATCGCGTCGGTGCCGCCATTACCCGCGTGGATCGAGATGATGGCCGATTTAGCGTCGTGCGGCCCGTTGAGTAGCAGCCGGAAACGCTGCTTTTCCAGGTCTTCTTCGATCCGCACGAGCGATTCGTCGATCTCGCCCTCGAGCTGGCTATCTGGATCACTCTCGAGCAGTTCGGTCAGTTCGTGGAGTTCGGCGAGGCGCGCGTCGAGCGATTCCCAGACAAACACCTCGTCACGCAGGCGGCTCATCGTCTGCATCTGTCGCTGCGCATGCACACGGTCGCCGTAGAAATCAGGCGCGAGCGACTCTTCCTCGATAGCCGCTATCTGCTGCTTTTTGGCAGCGAGGTCAAAGATACACCGTTATTTCATACACCCGGCGTTGTAGTGCTTCGATGCGGGTCATTAGTTCACTCATACCGCACATTCTATGTGGCGAAGACAGGTAGCGTCAAGCGCTATGCTATACTGAGAGCGTGTTTGGCAGTGACGTGAGTGGCATTGTCTATTCACGAATCACCGTCCAGTGCTACATTACGCCTGCCGCACCCCCTAGAAAGAGCGTGGGCACGGATGGACAATGATCTTGTCGTCAGCACGTCGTCCGGCAGGTTCTGCGGTCATGTCGAGGGTGGCGTGACCTCGTACCTGGGCATCCCGTATGCGGATCCCCCCATCGGTCCGCTGCGCTTCCGCGCCCCTCAGCCCTGTCGACCCACGAGCAATGTAGTAGATGCCAACCGCTTTGGAGCCGCAAGCATCCAGACGATCCCACCTCTGGTCACGTGGATCTACCCGCCTCAGGATCAGCTCAGCGAGGCCTGCCTGACCCTGAACGTGTGGGCGCCGCAGCATGGCACGCATCTGCCTGTCATCGTCTGGCTGCATGGGGGAGCCTTCCGGACAGGCGCCACGCGCATGCCGCTGATGAACGGTCGCGCATTCGCGGAGCGCGGCGTCGTTATGGTGACCGTGAACTATCGTCTCGGCGCGCTGGGCCTGCTCGCGCACCCGGATCTCGCGGATCCCGACACGGGGAGTTGGGCTAACTGGCAGTTGCAGGACATGGGAGCAGCACTGCACTGGGTGCAGCAGAACATCACCGCGTTTGGAGGCGATCCCGCCCAGGTCTGCGTCATGGGCCAGTCCGGCGGCGCCATGAGCACGGCCATCTTTGCCCAAAATCCTGCGTATCGTTCGAGCTTTTGTAAGGCGGTGCTGCTGAGCCCGCCCGCAGTGCCACCGCCGGTCAGCATGACGCCAGGCGACGCGGCCGCCTACACGGAACTACTGGCCAGTAGCTTGGCGACCATACCTCGCGGGCTCCGCGACGTGTCGGCCAGGACGCTGTACGATGCGGAATTGGCGCTCAACCTGCAGCCGCTGCCCGCAAGCTTCACGTCTGGCCTGGGCTTTAAGCTCGCGCCGCTCGTCGACGGTATCTCCTATCTCTCCGACTGGACCCGCACCGCCTGGCCCACGGACATCCCCGTCATCATCACCTACACGTTGGACGAAGGGGCGTTCTTTGTGGATTTGCGGGACCAGACTACGAATGCCATGCTGACACCGCCGCTGCCAGACACTCATGCAGCTTTGACGGCGGTGCTGCTCCCCCAGGTGGGCGGCTCGCCCGACGCGGCAGTTGCTGTCATCGACGTCTATACGCAGGTGGCGCTTGCAGAGGGTCGCAGGGCAGCCCCAGGAGACCTGTGGGTCGACATCTTCGGCGACCGGCTGCTCCGCAATTATGGTACGCGCTATGCCGCGACTCTCACCCAGACGGGTGTCCAGGTCCGCTACGCTACCTACATGCATCCGGTCAGGGCGCCGGGGCGGAGTGTGCCGCATTGTGCTGATCTACCGATGGTGTTTGGTACCTTTGGGCTTGACTACTACCGAGACAAGGTAGGCGCAGGCCCTGAGGAGGTAAGGCTTTCCCGTGACATGATCAGCGCGCTGGTGTCGTTTGCACGAGATCCCTCCCCCATTGCCGCTGCGGGACAGGAATGGCCTTTGTATCAACCAGGCACGGCCACAACAGTGCGATGGGGCGAAGGAGACACATCAAACATGACGATCGGGCCGATCCCAAAGCTGGCGCAGTTGGCGGTGTGGGACCGGATCCTGGGCTATTGACAGCGTGTATGGCGCATCATGACGTTGGCCGTCCCAGGCAAGGCGCCAGGAGTCGGATCATCGCTACCTCGATGAAGGTTTCTCTGGTCTGCGCTTTGCGCTCATAATCCACTGCCAGATGCATGCCCCCCTGCTTAGTTACGACGACGCTGCGCCACTGGCTATGGCGTATCCAGCGTATATGTCTCTCCCTTCGATGAGCGTTAGCGGGCCAGCACATCGGCCAGTGCCAGCATCTCCTGCGTCACCTTGTTGCAAGGGGCGAGCGCGTCTTCGAGCGGGATTTCGGTGAGCAGCCCCTCCACCAGCCCGATGACCACTCCTGAGCGCCCCGCCAGCAACGCCCGCACAGCGCCCGCGCCAAACCGGCTGGCGAGCACACGGTCGCGCGCGGTTGGCGAGCCGCCGCGTTGGACGTGGCCAAGCACGCTCAGACGCGCCTCAAATCCGCTGGGGTGGCTGCCGAGGTAGTCGGCGAGATCGCGGGCGCCGGGATGCGCGCCTTCGGCGACGACGACGATGTAATGGCGCTTGCCACGGGCATAGCTCGCGCGCACATCCTCAGCCACCACATCCAGATCGACCGGGCGCTCCGGGATCATTGCCAGTTCCGCGCCCGCCGCGATGGCTGCCATCATCGCCAGGTAACCCGAATTGCGGCCCATCACCTCGACCAGAAAGGCGCGCTGGTGCGAGGTCGCGGTATCCTTGAGCCGATCAATGCACTCGAGCGCCGTGTTGAGGGCGGTATCAACGCCAATGGTCGCCTCGGTCACCGCGAGATCGTTATCGATGGTGGAGGCGACTCCCACCACTGGGAAACCCAGTTGATGCAGCGCCAGAGCGCCCTGCTGCGAACCGTTGCCGCCGATGACCACCAGCCCATCAATGCCCGCGGCGTTCAGCCGGGTAGCCGCCTCCTCCTGCGTTTCGCGCTCGCAAAACTGGGGGAAGCGGGTCGAGCCGAGGATGGTACCGCCACGCTGGAGTATTCCGGCGACGGACCGGCTATCAAGTGGCTCAAAGCGGTTCGCGAGCAGCCCGGCGAACCCGTCACGGATGCCGGTCACCTCGACCTGTTCCGCCGCTGCCGTCCGCACCAGCGCGCGCACCGCCGCGTTCATGCCGGGCGCGTCACCACCACTGGTCGCGACCGCGATGCGCTTCATGCCTTCCACTCCTTTCGCGGTCGCTTATCGTCGCTTGGCCTCCCAGGCTGGTCCCTCGGTGGCGCGCGCTTCGTCGAGCAGCCGCTGGAAGCTGGCGTAGCGTTCCGGCGTCATACGCCCCTCGATGAGCACCGCCCGCAGCGCGCAGCCCTCCTCCTCGATACTGTGGGTGCAGTCCTCATACTCGCAGTTGCCCGCCGCATCGCGTAGCTCAACAAAGCAGGCAGGCAATTCTTCCGATGGCGCCTGCCAGAGCGCTAACTCGCGAATCCCGGCGGAATCGGCCAGCCATCCGCCCTCTGGCAGCGGCAAGAGGCGCACGCCCGTCGTCGTATGGCGGCCTTTTCCGGTCGCCGTGCTGATCTCGCCCGTCCGCTGGCGCGCATCGGGAAGGAGGGTATTCATCAGCGACGACTTGCCGACGCCTGATGGCCCGGTCAGGAGCGAGATACGCCCCGCAAGCTGCTGGCGAAGCGCGTCCAGCCCGTCGCCGGTCGTCGCGCTAGTGCGTAACACCGGGTATCCCAGCGCGCGATAGGTCTTTTCCGCCCTGGCGACATCCTCCGGCTCGCCCAGGTCGTCTTTGTTCAGGCAGATAAGCGCGGGGACGTGGGCATGCTCGCAGAGGGCAAGATAGCGGTCCAGCAGGCCAAAGTGAGGCGATGGTTCGCGCATGGCAAAGACCAGCGCCGCCTGATCGGGGTTCGCCAGCAACACCTGCTCGGTGCCGACCTCTGGGCGGGCGCGGGCCAGCACGGCATGGCGCGGGATGATCTCTTCGATGACACCCTCGCCGTTGCCCAGCGGCGTGAATCGCACCCGGTCGCCGGGGGCAACCCGCGTCGGCGCCTCGACTGGTCGCTCATCGGCGGGGATGGGTCCTGATGCGGGTGGCTGGTGGGGAGATTGCTGCTGGCGTGATGCGGGCCGTGGCGGACGCGATTTGCGCAGCCGACCACGTAACATGCAGAGCCACGATGCGCCGTCCACAGTGACGACCTCGAAGACATTCGGCGCAAGCGCGACGACCAGCCCCTCCCGCGTGGATGCCGCGCGGCCGTTCTCCTGCTGGAGCGGCGCGGTATCATGTTCGGGAAGGGGGTCGTTGGCCATGCATGCTCCTGTGTCGATTGTATTTGTCTATCAATTCACACTGTTGAGCAGCGTATCCCGCCTGGGTGTCCCGCGTCAAGGCGCTCTATGCATGCCAGCGAATGGCAGAGTCATGCAGACGGGGCGCTACTGGTCAGTAGTGGGGAAACCTTTGCACAATGAGTGACCCCAGGCCAACGCCGATCCGTCCAGTGAACCAGACCAGCGCTAAAAGAAGGGTGCCAAAGGCGCCGAAACATGGCGGGACATCAGAATTCAGGACTCCGCTGCTTGACGGTACCAGCGGATGTGGTCCGGTCGATATGGCAATGGCGCTCGCCGCCACATAGATCCCCGCGCAAATTGCTCCCGCGATCAGCGTAGTGGCAACGCCTGTGCGTGACGTGAGAGTTGTTACTACAGCCAGTGTCGCCGCAATAGATAGCAGGATCGCAATAACACCAAGCGCCTCAAACGCGGTTCCGACAAAATTCCACTCGCCTCCTCGTACGAGATTTGTGGCATCCCTGAATCCGGTGTAGCCCGGTGGAAACCGCTTATCAAATGCCACGATTTGCGCCTCATAATCGCGTACCACGGCGATGACCTGCACGACGCCAACACCACCAGCCAACACGCCGAATATGCCACCATAGCCTACCTGCGCCCAATTGCGAAAGGGCATGGACAAACTCCTCTCCTTGCTACCTGCCAATGGCATACAGCTTGCCAGATATACGTTTTGCGCATGACCGTTCTCACGCAGCGCGCGGTGTGAGCCACATGGAACGGGCATCTGTCCTGCCCTTGCAGTAGGCACGAGCCGGGGCTATGATACGGCGTGCCTTTATGAAACAAGTTGCATACTCGGGGGATAGAGACTATGGAATACACTCCTCTTGCCGCGGTGGATGTCGGCAGCAATACGATTCATCTGGTGGTTGCGCATCCGACGGAGGATGGCGGCGACCTCATCACGCTGGCCGACGAGCTGGATCTGACGCGGCTCGGTGCGGATGTCTCGGCGACTGGCGCCATCGGGCCGGAACGCACAGCGCGCGCCATGACGATCTTGCGCGAGTACGCGGAGGAGGCGCGGTCACTTGGCGCGAAGGAGTTGCTGGCCATCGCCACCGAGGGGGTGCGCGCAGCCGCCAACGCCGACGACTTTCTGGCGCGAGTGCGCGAAGAGACGGGCATCACGCTAGACGTCGTCAGTGGCGATCAGGAGGCCGCGCTCACCTACTGGGGCGCAACCAGTGGGTTGCCCGCCACAACCGAACGCCGGGCGGTGCTCGACCTCGGCGGCGGTAGCATGGAGGTGGTTATCGGCGAGGGGACGCGCATTCAGTGGCGTAGCTCGCTCCCCCTTGGCTCCGGCGCGATGCACGCCCGTTATGCGCCATCCGATCCGCCGCGAGCCGCCGAACTGGATCAGGTGCGCGCGGTGACGGTCGAGCAGCTTGCCGCCTTGAGTGCGCCGATCCCGGTTGCGCGGGTCATTGCCTGTGGTGGCACCGCGACGACGCTCACCATGCTTGCCATCCGCGCGCTGCATATCCCTGAGCCGGAGGATCTGGCCGCTGGCGAGGTAGCGCCACCACTCGATGTGCTCAACGCGCCAAACGCGGATGGCATGCGGCTTGGGCTGCTCACTCGCGATCAGTTGGACGCGCTGGCATTGCTACTGGTGGCGACACCCGCCGCGCAACTGACAGAACGGTATGGCATTCCCCTGGCGCGGGCGGTGATACTCGGCGCGGGCGCGGCAGTGTTGCGGGCGGCGGTGGAGCAGCTTGGCGCGGACACGCTCTCGATCAGTCGTCGCGGTGTGCGTGAGGGGGCAATTCTGGCGCGGCTCCACGCGGGCGACGCCTGGCTGGACGCCGCCACAATCGGCGCGGGGTGGGAGGATTAACTATCTCTACTCTGTGGCGCAAATGTCGCGGCTAATCCCAGTCGTTCGGGGCTCGTACTGACGGTGACAGCAGTGACAGCGGCCAAGTGCGTTAGACCAGGAGTAGCCGTAGGACTTCAGCCTACGGCTTGTATTCCCCAAGCATGCGTGGTTTTTAGTCGTGATGCCTCGCCTCAATCGCCAACTGCCTAATACACCACAATCGGCGTGCCGATTGGCGTCCAGTCGTAGAGATACGCCATGTTGTTCTCCGGCAGATTGATGCAGCCGTGCGAGCCGCCATTGAACGCGGCGGGATCCCAGTGAGGCAGGTTTGTGTCAGGCCCGAACTCGGCGCGCCACCAGGCATCGTGGAGGAAGAACCCGTTGGGCGCGTAGGCGATGGCATAGTTGATCGGCGTTGGTGCGTACCAGAACGGCGACCCCTTCGGCTCTGGCGAGGTAAACTCGGTGTGGTAGAGCTTGTAGGTCGCGTAGTGCAGGCCCGGCCATGAAGGAAGCTCCTCACGACCCGTCGTCACGTAGGACCACCAGACCATCTGGCCATTGTCGTAGGCGCGGAGCGTCTGTTCGCGCAGCGAGACCACGATCACCTTGCCGGTCAGATGGTAGGCCGTATTGATGAGCCACAAATCAGAGGCGTGCGGCTGTGAATGCGGCGTGTTGTCTGACAGGTTATCCTTGAGCGCGCGAAGATTCGTCGCCAGATTATTGATCTCGTCGTCCGCGTTCTGATATGACTCCAGGTTATTGGCCGCATACAGGTTATCATGCGCGTCGCCGATGCCCACCCATGGGTTCGAATACTCGTAGTCCGCGGAATAGGTGCTGCCATCCCACTTGCTGGTCAGCTGGATACTCGCGACCGAGTTGACCAGCTTCTGGAGTTGCGCGTAATCGCTAAAGGCCTTCGCCTTGAGCAGCGGCAACGACATCGCGTCGATCTGCTTGTTGATGGCCTGGCCAAGCTCGAGGTAATCGGTCGTGCTCTTCGCCGCCTTCAGCTGAGCCACATCCTCGTCGTGCTGCTGCTGGAAAGTCGTCGTTTCCTGGCCGTAGGTCTTGAGCAGGTCAATGCGCGCCTGGAAAGAGTCGAGCAGAGCAGCGCCGATATATGGGGTCGCTTCGGCCTGGTCGGCCATCAACTGGACGATCTGGCCGTCGATCACCTCAACCAATTTGGCGTAGCGATCGCCGGGCAGGCCAGCGCGAATCGCGTCGAGATTCTGCTGATACTCGATCTGCCCCATCGCGGAGTTCATCCCGGCGTTCTGCAGCGTGCGCAGAATCATCTGGAAGTCCTGGAGCTTCTGGTAGGCTGGCCAGAGCGCGTGCAGCGCCGCCGTCTGCTGCTGCGCGGTCGTGTCTACTCTGGCATAGTCGCCCACCGTCTTCGCGACGTTAAAGTCCTGCACCGCCTGGTCGAGCCGCGCCTGATAGATATCGATCTCGCTAAAGCCCTCGCCGCGTAGTTGCGTGACCGCCTTCGCGAAGGCCTGGATGTCGTCGTTGGCCTGTGTCTGCAGGGTCTGCTGGGCGTTCTGCTCCATACCGACCAGTTGATTGTAGAGCAGTGTGTAGTTCGCCGCGGCATCCTGGTAGTTATAGTTGAAGCCGCCCTCACCGGACGAAATCTTGGTTTCTTGCGAGACGATGGGTTGCAGCATGGAATCTGGCAGGCCAAGGGTCGTGCGCGCGTGCCGCAACTCGCCATCGAGGCGCGCCTTGTTCTGCTGCGCCGCCTCCTGGCTAGGGTCGCTGCCACAGGCCGCCAGCGTCATGCAGACCACAACAACAATCAGCAGCGCCATGACCCAGCGGGGTGTTCGGCGGGGCAGTGTATTCACAGACAGGCGTCCAAACATGCTTGACCGAACCTCCTCGCGCCACACCGCGGAGTCACAACGAAGCGCGCATCATGCACCGGCATTGGCGCGACGGAGACTCTCCTCATCCGCTTAACCGAATAAACGTACAGAGTAGCCCTGGGGAACATCAATCGCTCGTGAGTACTGTGGAATCGCGCCTTCAAGAGTCGCGCGTGAGCGTGCGCTCAGGAAACAGGAAGCCGCCCAGTTCACTCCTGAACATAAGAGTAACCTGGCGGCAACTTCCGTTTCCATAGTATGAGACGAAGCGGCTATCTGCTTCTGTGCTGGGGGCGGCCGAAAAGGGATACGAAGGGATGTAATGGAACGTCACGGCGCTGAAGGCGGGCGGTTAAAACCGCGCCTGAATGGCCTGCGGCCACGAAGTCCGCCTGCGCGGACTCGCCAGACAGCGTCTCGTGGATCGCACCCAGCCACGGGCGACTGTTTGAACCTGCGCAGGCAGGTTTCGCGGCGGAGCGGAGCGAGGCCATATAGGCGCGACTTCAGTCGCCAGCCGTCCTACCGGCCGAACGGGCTACCTCCGCCTAGCCCACCCAGTCCGCCCAGACCACCACCAAGGCTGCCTAATCGCCCTCTGCGGCCTTTTCTGCCAGGCTGCTGCATCCCCATCACCTGCTTCATCATCGTCTGCGCCTGTTTGAATGAGGCGAGCAACTGGTTGATCTCCTGCGGGGTCGTGCCGCTACCCTTCGCGATGCGCCGCTTGCGGCTGCCGTTGAGGATTTCGGGGTTGTGGCGCTCCTCCATCGTCATCGAGAGGATGATCGCCTCGGTCTGCTTCATCTGGTCGCCTTCCAGCGCGGCCTTGACCTGCGGATCGCTGAGCGCTTTGCCCATGCCGGGGATCATTTCGAGCAACTGCGCCATCGGCCCCATCTTGCGCATACTGCGCATCTGCTGCAGGAAGTCTTCGAGGTCGAACCGGCCTGTGCCCATCTTGCGGGCCATCTTCTCGGCCTGCTTCTCGTCGATCTGCTCGCGGGCGCGCTCGATCAGCGACATCACATCGCCCATGCCCAGAATGCGCTGTGCCAGCCGGTCGGGGTAGAACTGCTCCAGCGCGTCGAGCTTCTCGCCTGTGCCCATGAACTTGATCGGCACGCCGGTCACCTGGCGCACAGAAAGCGCCGCGCCACCACGGGCGTCGCCATCCATCTTGGTCAGGATGAGGCCGGTCAGCCCGACGGTCTTGTTGAACTCGTCGGCCACGCGCACGGCGTCCTGTCCGGTCATCGCATCCACCACCAGCAGCACTTCCTGCGGCTGGGTGCGTTGGCGGATGATGGCGACCTCGTGCATCAGGTCTTCGTCGATGTGCAGGCGGCCCGCCGTATCGAGAATGAGGATGGTCAGCGCCTGCTCGCGCGCCCATTTGAGGCTGCGCTGGGTGATGTCGACCGGCTTGTTGCCCGCTGGCTCGGCGTAGACGGGGATATCGAGTTGCCGCCCGATCTGCTGCAACTGCTGCACGGCGGCGGGCCGTTGCATGTCGGCGGCGACCATTCCCGGCTTCTGGCCGTTCTTGCGGAACCAGTTGGCCAGCTTGCCCGCGTGGGTCGTCTTGCCGGAGCCTTGCAGACCGACGAGCATGATGATGGTGGGCGGCGCTCCAGCGAACTGGATCTTGCCGCTGCCCTCATCCTCGCCGCCGAGCATCGTGACCAGCTCTTCGTGGACGATGCCGAAGATTTGCTGCGCCGCCGTGACGCCGCTGAGCACCTCCGTGCCGACGGTCACCATGGCGCGCTCCTGCACGCGCGCGACGAACTGCTTGACCAGCTTAAAGTTGACATCGGCTTCGAGCAGCGCCTGGCGCACCTCGCGCATGGCCTCGGTTACGTCCTGCTCGGTGATCCGGCTCTTGCCGCGCAGGCGCTCGAAGACGCCTTCGAGCCGCTGAGAGAGACTTTCAAACATCTAGGTGTAAACCTCCCATTTCTGGAGGGAAATAGTGCATACGTCGGCCCCGAAAGCATCAGGGCGGTATCTCTAAACATACCAGGACAGTATATCATGCGGAACCAGCAGGGCTATCCTACCGTCTCTATGATCGGATGCTATACTGTTGTCGGGATGTGCCGCAGAGTAAGGAGTCGCCGCGTATGAACGGCTTACGACCTGGACGAAGGATATCTCCGCGACTGGCTAGCGTCGCGCTGTTAGTGACGGCGCTGGCGCTGCTTGCGGGCTGTTCCGTGCCGCTGCCCTGGGTACCCGCCTATAGCTCGTCCTCATCGAGTATTTACAGCCACCCGGCGCCTTTACCCTTTATCTGGCAGCGTGTGACGCCTCCACCTGCAACCCCACAACAGGCATACGCAGCGGGCATGAGCGTGTTGAATATCTGTGGCAATCAGCCGCCTGCCAACGCTAAGACGACGACACTGACCTGGCTGGTTGCTGGGCCGACGTATGGCGTCGTATTGGCGCGCGCCACCTGCACACAGGATGGGGGTAACGTCCATGAAGGCATCGCACTGCTGCCACTGGCGCTGGATAAGAGTGTGCAGACGGGCTGCCCCGCCTGGGACATCGAGGGCGGTCTGTTCGGAGCACGGCTTCCTGCCGATGCGAACCTCGGCCAGATGGCGTATCAGATTCCGTCCTGGCTGCCGCTGCCAACTGACACCTACGAGCCGGAGCAGATGGGTGGCGGAATAATGCCATCAGCGCTGCTCTCGCTGGACTCCAGCACGCGACTCTTCATTACTGGTCGCTTTGAGGGGGATGCGACCCGGCCCGACGGCGCGGAAACCGTCAGCATCGGCGGGCGCACCGGCTGGCAGGCGACCGACCACGGTATCGTCACGGTCACGGTCCCGCTGGCTGACGGCTGGACATTCTACTTCTCTGGCACGGCAGACGCCGCAACGATGCGAAGCCTCGCCAGCGCCTCGCTCTCGCACCTGGATACGCTGCTGCCAAAGCCATTGTCCACGCCAGCGGACTACCCGCAGCCCACGCCCGCCTGTTAAGCCGTGATGCGCGCCAACACTACCATCATCACTGGTGTACTGCTCGAACGAGGTCGCGAAACCAGGGGTGAATCATAGCTCGTTCGCCGCTCAATTGGTGAGCAAAGGTCTGCCGCTGTGTTTTGTCCTGTCCCCAGTCGAAGCACTGAACGGCAAGGCGAAGCGCGAGCAGATGCTTCTCATCGTGGTTGGGTTGCGCTGAGGCGCTGCTCCCCCACCGCGAATGGGTATAGGATTCGGTGGTTTTTTCCTGCCAGTTGCCGAAGTAATCCCACAAGCCTTCCGGGATCGCAACACTCTTGATGGACTGCTGCGGCAGCAAGTCACGCCACGTTATGTGTTGCTGCCAGCGCCAGGCTTTGGGGCTGGTTTTGGCGCGACTCGTGACACTGATGATGCGAATTTTTCGCCGCACTGCACCCCAATCCTCGCCGATTTCGTTTGCCCACTCGCACAAGAATGTGACGAGGTTACCGAATGTATCGCCAGTGGCTACGATGTCAACAAAGGCCACCGGACGCTTTCTCCGCGCTATATGGTAGGGATCAAGCGCGATATGCTCGAAGTAATAACGCAGCCCCGCCAGTTCGCCCGGTTGAATTGTCGGCTTCCCATACCAGGAAAATTGCAGCAGCCAGAGTCGTTCTACCCAGTCGGTATCGCTCAGAAGCCCGCTCAGATAGTCAAACAGACTTTCCAGCGAGCGCCCAACAAAGCAGAGATCGGCGTTGTTGCTGAGCGCGATGATCCGCGCGCAGTCACCACTCATCTCGGCGAGCGCGTCCGTGGGGTAATGGGATGACTCACCGAGCGGCAGATATGGCGGTGGGCCACTCTCTGGGATATCTTTGCGCGGCCCATCGAGCAGCGAACCCAGGGTGGCGCGCTGCTGGATATTCCAGCGGAATGGTAGCTCAAACTCATGCGTATCCATACTCAAGTATACGCATGTGCACGCTTTAGAGTCGCGCCTTCACGGTCTCCCAGATGAGGTCGGCCAGCGCGTCGGGTGGCTGGTCGGCATCCAGCACGAGGATGCGCTGCGGCTCGGCGGCGGCAAGCTCCAGGTAGCCCGCGCGCACCCGCTGGTGAAACGCCAGACTCTCGGCGTCGAGACGGTTCCACTCGCCGCCATCCGCCGACGCCTGCACCTTGCGCGCCTGTCCCGCCTCGGCTGGCATATCCAGCAGCAGCGTCAGGTCGGGGCGAAGACCGCCTGTCGCCATATCTTCGAGCGTGAGAATCGCCGTCATGTCGAAACCGCGCGCCGACCCCTGATAGACGCGGGTGGCGTCGGCATAGCGGTCGCAGACGACGATCTCGCCTGACGCCAGATGCGCGCGGATTGCGGGGACGTGCTGGGCGCGCGCGGCGGAGAGCAGCAGCGCCTCGGTCAGCGGCAGCATCTCTTCAGCAGGTTCGTCGCCCGGCGCCCACCCTGCCTGTGAGAGCGCTATCCGGCTCGCTTCGGGGTGCAGCAGCAGCGCGCGAATCGCTCCGGCAAGCGGCGTACCGCCCGGCTCGCGCGTCAGCCAGGCCGCGCGGCCACTCTCGCGCAGGCGCTCGGCCAGTCGCTTCGCCTGGGTGGATTTGCCCGCGCCCTCGATGCCTTCCAATGTGAGAAACATCTGCTCAAACCTTCTGGTGGCCTGCCTTCACACCCTCGCTGCCATCCGCCAACTGGACGATCTCGAAGTCGCCGAAGAGGACGGGCGCCTCCTGCTGCATCACGCGGCAGAGCTTGACAGCGAACTTGCGGATCTCCGGCTCGGCGCCCTCTCCGCCGCGCAGGGTGACGATCCAGCGGAGCGCGCGCGCGTTGGCGGAGAAGAGCATCTTCGTCTCGGTGGCGTTCGGCAGGACGCTCCGCGCCGCCTCTTTCGCCATCTTCAGCCGCTGCGTCCGCGGCAGGTCGCCATGCTGCTCCTGCACCTTCCGCGCCAGCGCCGCCACAAGCTCTTTATACGCCTCATGCGACGCCTCGACCGACCGTTGCCAGATGGCGTGTAGTTCGGGGTCGCCCGCGATGATGCCTGGCTCGACGAAATCGGCGGTGGATTCGTCCACATAGCGCTGCGAAAGCTGGGAAATTCCTGTGCCGGCGCGATGTCGCACCAGCTCGTGGGTCAGGCTGCGCGAGACGCCTGTGAGCAGCAAGTCCCAGACGGCGTGCTCCAGCACCGAGCCATGACCCTGGTTGATGAGATTGCCGACGTAGGCGTCATTTGTCTTGCGGAACTGCTTATCGCCGAAGGAAAAATAACAGACCCGACCCGCCAGCTCCACGATCAGCTCGGAGCTGTTCTCGGAGTCGGTCTCCCAGTAGGTCTCGTGATCGTTCAGGAAGCGCTGCACCTCGTCGTTGTTCAGCGTCTGACGTCCCACGACATAAATCTCTGGCTCGGTCACGATGCGCATCGGTACGGCTCCTATTCCCGTAGACAGGTGTGTCAGACGCCTGATAGTATATGGCCCTCGACGGTTCGCTATTTCGGCTACCCAGGACACTATGATACCATGCGCCCGTCGCTTCGGGGCAACGTTATTGAGGCATGGCGCGCCAGGACGGCGTTATATGAAATGAGGAAACAAGCTGTGCTATCGCAATGGTTGCAGTTTCAGTTACAGTGGGTCATCCTGCCAATCCTGGCGATTCCGCTGGCCATTCTGCTTGGCGCGCGCCGAACCCATGGCGCGATTATCGTGAGTAGCGTTGTCGCGCTGCTAGCCGTCGCCTACGCCTGGTATCGGAGCGTCACCGATGTGCTTGGATACGGCATGAGCGTTAGCGGCCTGGGAACCACGGATGGCATCGTGGCGCGGGTCGGAGGCGTTCTGCTGCTGGCCGCATGGACGCTGGCGCTGGCGCATGCCGTGCAATCGAAGCGCTGGGTCTGGTTCGCGCTGATTGTGGTCGCGGGCTTCCTGTCGTACTCCATCAATATTCTGGTGGAACTGAATGTGCAGCCTTGCGCATACATACCATCGGACAATGTAGGCATTCCCGTCTGCCAGCCTATCAATCAGTGGATCTACCTGCTAATTGCGCTGGGGGAGGCGCTCGGTCCGGTCGCAGCGCTGCTCTACGTCGCTCTTGCTGGGCGCGGACACCGCCGCCAGCGCCAGCTGCCAGAGGGATTGATGGTCTCATCGCTCCGTGAAGGGACGCGGCAGGGAGAGGAGGTGGACTGACCTCTCCCCAGTCCTTGTCCCACAGGGTACCCGAAGACTGAGAGAACGCTACTGCTCGTCGGCGGGCAGTTCGGTGCGCTGGCGCAGATCGAGGCTGGTGTCGGGATCGAGATTGGCCATGTGGGCGATTTCCTCTTTGGTGGCATGACCAAGCTCGGTATCCATCTCAGCCACCATCGAGGTCGTATCGGTTTCCACTGGCACGAGCTTCTCGACCACCTCCTCGCGCACGACCTGCCCATCGACCACAATCTGCCGCTTCATGCGGATGCGCTTCATCAGCGGGCCAGAGGTCGGAGACGCCTCTACTGGCGCTTCCGACGGGATGTCTGGTGTTAGGGATGGCTCGGCGGCCTGGGACGCGAAGTATCCAGCGCCCGCGGCCGCGACACCCGCGTCTGTCACCGGGACGATAGGCGGCACATACGTCTCATCCGGCAGGTTCACATAGACTGGCTGCGTTGGGTTGGCCTCCACATCGGCCACCAGCCCGGCGTGCGGCGCGTGTGGATGAGCATCAGTGGCGTCGCGGGCGGTGGTGGAAGCGTCTACCACCAGCGGCGCACTGTCAGCCAGCCTCCGCCGCTGGTTGATCGTCAGGCAGCGTCACATATTGCGGGGCAGCGCCCGGCCCCTCCACATCGGCTATTGCCTCCGCCGGAGGGACATAGGTATGATGATCGGTCACATCCATGGCATTGGCGGCCAGATTCAGCGGGGGATGGTCGGGCCACGTAGCCGCCTCGGCTTCGCGGGCGGTTGGGATCGCCATCGGCTGCGTCGCATCAGGCGCGCGGTCATATTCGTAACTGTCGGAAACGGTGTTTGCCGTCTCGGTATGCGTATGGGTGACGTACTCTGGCGCTGGCAGATCGAGCGTATCGTCGGCGGAAGGGTCTGCCGCGCCGGAAACCGTCGTCTCGTTCCAGGTCTTGGCCGCGCCCGGTGATGTTGCGTTCGGGTCGTCGCTGATGAACTTCGTGGTAGAAGAATCGAACTCTTCCATGATCGCGCTGTTATGCTCGTCTGCCATCGCCCGTGCCGCCGAGACGTCGTCCGCGGTGATCCCGCCCGCAACGGCGGCTCCAGCCGTGCCGGTCATCGCGGCATCGAGTCTGGCCACCGCGTCGGTCAGTGTCGAGCTGTCGGCCAGCGCGCCCGCGCCAATCAGGCTTTCGGCCAGCGTCAGGTTGTGGCGCCGCACTTTGTTATCTACCTGGAAGAGTTCGACGATCTCCCAGATGAGGCCCACCACCAGCAGCGCGACGACCAGCACGGTGACCGGGAGCGAGGGCAGATCGCCCAGCACGCCCGCGACCACCGCAATCGCCGCCACCACGGGAATGATCAGATGGGCAATGCCACGCGCCCACTCTCCGAGATACATATTATGTACGCCAAAGATCCCCAGGAAAAAGCAGGAGAGGAACGCTGTTGTCTCGTTCTTTGCGCTACGGCGATACTGGTGGTCGAGTTGTTTGCGCTGATCTGCTGGTAGATTCGCAGACATGCGCTCAAAATCCACTGACATGAGGTGTCACACTCCTCTTTCAGACGCTCCGAGCCAACGACGCCGCGTGCGCCAGATGTATGATAGATACCGCTCGCCGAGAACGTCGAAACCGACAACTGATGAACAGCCTGATGAAGATAACGTGTGGCACGCGTACAGGCGCACGGTCATTCAGGCGTACCTTAGCATAGCAGGCCGTTACAGTCAATTTTCCTGATTGACCATCGGGAATGCGTACGCCTATACTCTCAGGGCAGAGAAGGCATCCAGCGTCAGGAGCTTCTCGACCTACCCGGTCTCGTTAGGGAAAGAGGAATCATTCATGGATGCCACTGTCGCGCCAGCGACGGACGGCGCGGCGCGCGCGGGTGAAGTGGTGCTTGCCACGACCGGGCTGACGAAGCGCTACTCGAAGCGGCTGGCCGTCAACGGACTAAGTCTCGACGTTCGGCGTGGAGACGTTTTTGGCCTGTTGGGACCGAACGGTTCTGGCAAATCCACAACGCTCCGCATGGTGCTGGGTCTGGTCTGGCCAACCGCTGGCTCTATCTCGCTCTTCGGCGGCGATCACAGTCAGAGCGATCAGCGCCGCGCGGCGCTACGGCGGGTGGGCGCGGTAGTCGAGCAGCCAGCATTCTATCCATATCTCTCCGGGCGTCAGAATCTGCGCGGCGTCGCCATCTTCGCTGGATTGCCCAACTCGCCCGAATCGCGCCAGCGTGTAGACGAGGCAATTGGCTATGTCGGCCTGAGCGAGCGCGCCGATGACGCCTATCGCAAATATTCGCTCGGCATGAAACAGCGGCTTGGCATTGCGGCGGCGTTGCTTACGCAGCCGGAGCTGGTGGTGCTGGATGAGCCGACCAATGGCCTCGATCCCGCGGGCATGGTGGAGGTGCGCGCGCTCATCAAGCAGCTTGCGCAGCGCGGCATCACCGTGCTACTGGCCAGCCACCTGCTCCACGAGGTGCAGCAGGTTTGCACGCGCGTTGCCATCATGAAAGAAGGCACGCTCCTGGCGCACGGCGAGGTAGGCGACCTGCTCGCCGCGCAGATTGGCCTGCAACTGGGCTTTGCCGATCCCGAACAACTCGCGCAAGCGCTTGAGACACTCCAAGGAGCGGCGGCGACCAGCTCCTGGCTGCGCGGCGCAAGCCTCTCCGCCCCAGAGACGGGCGCATGGGTTCCCCCAGGCGGCCAGATACTCTTTGTCGATGCGCCGCTGGATCGCGCCGCCGACGTGAATGCGTTGCTGGCGGAACGGGGCATCTATGCCGCTGAGTTGCGCCGCCGCGAGGGCAACCTCGAGCAATACTTCCTGGCGCTGACTGGCGAGAGCGGAGACGGCGCGCCCGCGATGTCTTCCGCCGCGTCATCTTTATCGCCTATGTCGCCTATGTCGCCTGTTTCACCGTCCACACCCCCGCAAGGAGGCGTCGTATGAATCCTACCGCTCCCCAGGCCAGCGCCAGCGCGTCCGCTATTCCGGCGCCTGCTGGCATCTGGATCACCGAGGTGTTTCGCCTGACCCGTTGGGAACTCTATCTGGCATGGCGGCGGGTGATGGCGAAGGTGCTGATGATTCTCCTGGTCGTGTTCTATGCGATTGTGGTTGCCTTTGTTGGCCTCACGCTCGCGTCGATCCAGAATCAGCCCGCGCCTCAGACATTCCAGTGTCCGCCGGACGCTGTTGGTTGCCAGGCTCCATCACAACAGGAGCTCGATCAGGAGCGCGCGGCCAGCATCGCCCAATTCAGCGATCCGGTGACGTTTCCGACCTCGCTGGGCTTCGCCGCCAGTTTCACCCGTATCGTCGGGCTGATTCTCATCTGTATTCTGGCGGGCGCGCTCGTCGGGAGTGAATACGGCTTCAGCACGCAACGGCTGGCGTTCTCACGCGGCACCAGTCGGCTACAGATGTTAACGGCGCAGACCATCGCGCTGGCGGTGATCGCGATGATTGTCGCCGCGGGCATGCTCGTGCTGGCGACGATTGTTGGGCTGACGGTTGGGCCAGCCTTTGGGGTGGCAGTCTCGGCGCCATCATTCGGCGGCTGGATGGAGATTATCAAGTTCTTCTTTGCGTTCGCGTTCAGCCTGTTTGCCTATGCGCTGGTGGCGTTGGCGGCGGCTACACTGGGCAAGAGCACAGCCGCGGGCGTCGGGCTATCGCTCGGCGTGATCGTGATCGAGCTGATCCTGACGCCCATCCTGACCGCGAT
Source organism: uncultured Chloroflexia bacterium (assembly GCA_963718915.1). GTDB lineage: Bacteria > Chloroflexota > Ktedonobacteria > Ktedonobacterales > JADMIN01 > DAHUXT01. The sequence goes on from CAVRAI010000007.1 coordinate 130,623, forward strand.
TGGCCTGGCTCTCGTCAATATCGCTCATAATGACTTCGGCAACGTCCTGCAGCACATTCCCGACTGGTTCCTCGGCAGTAATGTCGGCGCGTTGCTGGGGCTGGCCGGGCAGTATCCCATCGGCCTGGCGTCAGCGCCCGCCAGCGATTTCACGCTGGCGCGGTCGTTGCTCGTGGCGCTTGTCTACTGCGCGGTGCTCTTCGGCGGTAGTTATCTCTTGCTGAGCCGCCGCGACGTGACAGAGTAGATGGCGGCTATGGCGGCTATGGCGGCTATGGCGTGGGCAGGCTTTCGCCGCCATGCAGCAGCGCCCAGGCTCGCCAGATGGCGAGTACCACCGGGGCATCGCTGATTGTGCCGTCCAGACAGGCGGTGTAGGCCTGGCGCAGTGGCATCTGGCGCGGCACGATCTGTTCGGTACCTTCGGGGGTGGCAGCGCCACGGTGAAGCTCTTGCGCCAGGTAGACGTGGCTGATCTGCGTCGAGATGCCGCCGCTGAGCGGGAATGCGCCGAGGTGTCGCCATGTGTCGGCTTGCAGGCCTACCTCTTCCGCCAGTTCGCGCTGTGCCGCCCCCAGGGGTTCTTCGCCTGGCTCAACACGTCCAGTCGGCAGTATCCAGCGGTCGCGCTGGAGCGGGTAGCTGAATTCGCGGATGAGCCAGATAGTTTCATCATTTTCTAACGCAACAATGGTAACATTGGCTCCGGGGTCAACGATGCCATAGATTCCGCGCCCGCCATCTGGCCGAAGAACATCATATTCGGTGACGATAAGCCAGGGATTGCGGTACACTTCGTAGCTGCCCAGGGTGCGCCAGGGGCTATCCGGCGCATCTGGGCCACCGCCGGGGGCATGCGCGGATGTACCGTCATGCGAGAGGGGAGATGGCATCGGCGCGTACTCCTAAAGTGATGGGGTCTGTATCGTTGATTCGATTGGTTTGCGCGTGTCCTGACACAGAGACCCGGACAACCATGCAACAGTCTCTCTTCGGAACAATACGGCCAGAGACATTCGTCATCATAGTACCTGATGCGCGCACAATGCGCTCATAAATAGTCCTGCTATATGCTTGCTCCGCACACCGCGCGCCAGACCGGGTTGGTGTGGAAGTAATCAGGAGTAATCCGCATGCGACGCGCTCTGCGCAAAGTTCCATTCGTGACGTTCGGACTACTGGTCTGTGTGATGACCATCATACTCGCGGGCTGCGAGTCAGGTTCAACCCAGCCGAAACCAACAGCGTTACCCGATAGCCAGCAGGTGCTGCGCGTGCCGCTGATAGGCCAGAAAGATATCAGCGGGCTGGATCCGGCGACCGTCGCGGATGCCAACAGCCTGGCGGTCATGTCGCTGATCTATCCAGGACTGGTGACGCTCAATGCCAGCCAGCAGGTGATCCCATGGGCCGCCGATGGCCTGCCCGATGTCAGCGACGATGGCCTGACCTACACCTTTCATGTGCGCGCGGGGCTGAAGTGGAGTGATGGCACGCCGATCACCGCCAGCACCTTTGCCTATTCGATCAATCGCGCGCTCAGTCCGTGTGTCAATTCGCGTGTCAACTACTACCTCTTCGGTCTCAAGGATGCCGTCGCCTATTTCAACACGGGACGCTGCGAGAGCGACGGCGTGACTGTGGATGGTCCCATCAAGACGCTGATTGGCGACGCCCTCATCGTCTCGGATCCGCTCACGCTCCAGATTGTGCTGGCTCAGCCCGCCGCGTACTTCCTCAACATCCTCAGCTACCCGGTGGCGTATGCGGCGCCAGAGCAGCTGATTACCACCTATGGCAACGACTGGACGAAGCATCTGACGGATGGCAGCGGCATGGGCGGCAGCCTGTATTCGTTGACCGCGTGGCCACACGATGGCACGCTGACGCTGACACGTAATCCGCAGTTCTGGGGCGCTCGCCCGCTGCTGCGCCAGATCAACTACAGCTTCTATCCAACGACAGATAGCGCGTACACTGCCTGGAAAAATGGCCAGGTGGACGTTGGCTATGCGCCCACCGCGCAATATCCAGCCGTCGCCAAGGCGAAGGACTTCCATGAGACGGGTATGCTCGATCTCTATTACTTCGCCATGAACTGGACGGAGGCGCCGTTCAACAACCTGCAGGCGCGCCAGGCTTTCGCGCTGGCAATAGATAAACAGTCGATTGCCGATGCGCTCAAGAATACCGTCATCCCCACCAATCACATCGTCCCTCAGGGGATGCCCGGCTATGACGCCGCGCTACGTGGCCCAGATGGCAGCACGCACCTGACAGGAGATCAGGCATCCGCGGCGCAGTATGCCCTCCAGTATGCCGACAAGGCATGCCATGGCAAATTCGCGACCTGCCCCAGTGTCGTGCTGACCATTCCGAGCGGGCAGCCCGATCTCACGACGGTCGCCAACAATGTGCTCGCGGCCTGGAAGAAAGCTATGCCCGGCTGGCCGATTTCCATTCGCGCGGTGGATCCCACGGCGATGTTGCAGCAGTTGAGCAACCGGCAGTTACAGATATGGCTCTTCAACTGGCTTGGCGACTATCCCGACCCACAAGACTGGCTCTCGCTCCAGTTCCTGCCGGGCAGCGACAATAACATTGGCAATGTGATGGTCGATCAGGCGAATACGCTCATGCTGAAGGCCGACGCCGAAGAGGACCCGCTCCAGCGGATGCGCGATTATAACGCCGCCGAGCAGTTGCTGGTCGTCGATATCGCCTGGATTCCGCTCTATCAGACGAAAGCCTGGTGGCAGACCCAGTCGCGGATACACAATTACACCGTCGCGTCGTTCGGCCTGACGCCGCTTGATGTCTGGACTAGCGTCTACATCTCAGACTCCTGAGCATACGTGGAATTGCCGGTCCCTCTCGCCTCTACTTGCTCCCTTCCGCGCCACGCCCGGCGTCGGGGGCAATTTTCTGTGCGTCTCCGTTGTTTCCAGAACAACCGGTAGGCTTCGTTCGTCTAAAAGACGTGGTATGCTGACCGGACGTGGCTGCGAGACAACCGGCGAGTTGGCGGAAAGTGGGATCGTATGGGCCGGATGACTGCGCAATGGGGACGGACACTTCAGGTATGGCGATTTTATCGCGTCTCGCGCCTGCTCTTCGTCACCATCTGGCTGCTGACCCGCGAGCGGCGGCGCGTGGTGCGGGCGCGTGCCCGTGGGCAGAACGTCTATCCCAATATGGATGTGTTGCGGCGGGCGCTCCGGGCGTTTCGCGTGACGGCTATCGAGATGGGCGGCCTACTCATCAAGCTCGGTCAGTTCCTCAGCGCCCGCGCCGACCTGCTCCCCACCGAGGCGCTGGCGGAACTCTCGCAATTGCAGGACGAAGTGCCCGCCGAATGCTTCGCTGACATCAAGCGCATCATCGAGCGAGAGCTTGGCGCGCCCATTGGCGATATCTTCAGTGAGGTCGATCCGACTCCAGCAGGGTCGGCCTCGCTTGGACAGGTGCATCGTGCGCTCCTGAAGGATGGGCGGTCCGTCGCGCTCAAGGTGCAGCGCCCCAACATCGAACGCATCGTTCGCGCCGACCTGCGCGCCATCCGTTTCGTGCTGGAACTGGTGCGCCGTCTGGCACCGTCGATGGATCGCGTGATGGATTTTCGCGGACTGTACGCGGAGTTCAGCCGTACCATTTACGAGGAACTGAACTATGAGCGCGAGGGACGCAACGCCGAGCGATTCGCGCAGCTCTTCGCCGACGATCCGGGTATCCGCGTCCCCGGCGTCATCTGGGAGCACTCCTCGCGGCAGGTGCTGGCGCTGGAGTGGATGAACGGCATTAAAGTGACCGACTTCGCCGCCCTCGACGCCGCGAAGGTAGATCGCGACGCCCTCGCCCAACGCATCACCGGTAGCTACGTCCGGCAGATGTTGCAGTTTGGCTTTTTCCACGCCGACCCACATCCAGGAAATATCTTTGTGCAGCCAGAAGGGAACGATTTCCGCGTCGTCTTCCTGGACTTCGGCATGATGGGTTCGATCACCATGCCGATGAAGCAGGGGATGCGTGAAGCCTTCATCGGCATGACCACCGAGGATGCGGGGTTGATCGTCAAGGGCATGGATACCCTTGGCTTTCTGGGTGAGGGCGCGAATCATGGCCAGATCGAGCAGGCGGTTGGCCTGATGATTGGCCAGTTCAGCGCCATGCCGTTTGGCCAGCTCCGCGAGGTGGATCCCTCACTCATGCTGCACGATGTCGAGGGGCTGCTCTACGACCAGCCGCTGCGGCTGCCCGCCCATCTGGCGTTCTTTGGCCGCGCGATGGCGATGCTGGTGGGACTGGCAACCTCCCTCTCGCCACACTTCAATCTGCTCGACGCCACCGTACCCTATGCGCAGCAGTTCCTGGGTGAGAGCGCGCTAGACGCCATTCCTCGTCTGCTCGGCGCGCGCAGTTGGGGCGATCTGGGGCGCACCCTCACCCGCGATGGCGTCGCGATGGCGCGTAGCGTGGCGGCGCTGCCACGACTGGCCGAGCGGGTGCTCGAACGCATGGAACGTGGCGAGCTACGGATGATTATCGAAAGCCCGCACCTGAATCCGGATTTGAGACGACGAGGCGTACCACGCGCCAGGGCCGCGCTCAGTCGGCCGGTGCCGGTATGGGTGCCTATTGGCCTGGCGGGAGTCGCCGCGCTGGCCATCGTCCTCTGGAGGCGTGAGGCCAGTGACTGATACCGCGCCCAGAGAAGCCGTCGAATCGCTGGACGACCTGACCGGCAGGAATCCCTCTACACCACGAGCAACGCCACACCGCGCCGCGCCGAGTGAGAGCTGGCTCCCACCACTGGCGTTGGCCGAGGGTGGGCTGCTGCTGGATGTCGCGATTATCCTCGATCTGGTCGCCATCTACCTCCCGGTCGTCGGCATCGTCGTCATGCCCGCCGTGCCCGCGCCGTTCGCGCTGCTGATGTTGCGGCGAGGGGTGCGGGTAACACTCCTGGCGGCCGCTGTCTCCGCGTTTCTGGTGACGGTGATCGCGGGGCCGCACTTTGGCTGGCGCATGGGGATACAGGCTCTGGTGGGCGCCATGATTGGCTGGATTATGCAGCGGCGGCGCTCGCCATGGATCGCGCTGATGCTCTGCTCGCTCTTCATCACCGCCGCGGGCGTCTTCGCGACGCTGGGCCTGATCGTCTTCACTGGGCTGCCCGTCAAAGACGTCGTGGATGAGCTGCGCAACGCTATGGACGCCGCGATGTCGCTGGTCGCGAGTGGCGCGCAACTGGTTGGCCTGGAACAGCTCTGGCTGGCCGTGCGGCCTCCGCTCGTCGCGTTGGAGGCATTCAGCCTGCGCCTCTGGCCAGCGCTGCTCTTTTGCTATCTGCTGTGCTTCGCGCTTCCCATGGTCATGCTTTACCTCACCGTCGCGACAGGAACGGCGCGGGTGCTGGGCAACGATGTCCGTCCATTCCCGCCGCGCTGGGCGCTGCGGCTAGCCTGGCTGCTCATGCTGCCGCTGGCGTTTATCATGAGCTTGCCCAGGCGCATCTTGCATCGCGGCGGGCGTATTGATGATGTGAATGGCGCGCGTGAGCGGAGTGACCCAGGTGATAGCTCTGGCAGGTTGAGGCCAGCGGGAAAAAGGGCGGGAGGCGCGTGATGAATCAATCGCTCGCGCGCGAACCGCTGATTGACGCTGAATGCGTCACCTATCGCTATCCAGCACGGAACGGCATAACTCCCGCGCATCCAGCGATCGATGCTGTCTCGCTGCGGGTGAACCCGGGCGAATATGTGGCGCTGCTCGGCCACAACGGCAGTGGGAAATCGACGTTGGCCCGCCTGTTGAACGGTCTGCTCGTGCCCGCGGATGGGCATGTGCGCGTGCTCGGACATGATACTCGCGAACGGACGCGACGCCGATTCGTGCGCGAGCGTGTGGGCATGATCTTTTCTGACCCGGACAGCCAGATTATCGCCACCGTCGTCGCCGACGATGTCGCGTGGGGGCTGGCGGCGCGCGGATTGCCTCGCGACATCATCGCGCGCCGGGTCGATGCCGCGCTGGCGGCGGTTGGGCTGGCGGATGCGCGCGGGCGAGCGCCTCATGAGTTGTCGGGAGGCCAGCGCCAGCGGCTTGCCATCGCGGGTGTGCTGGCGCTGGAGCCAGCCTGTATCGTCGCCGACGAGGTCACGGCGCAACTTGATCCGCAGGCACGCGGCGAGATACTCTCCCTGCTGCGCGAGTTGAATCGCACCCGTGGATTGAGCGTGGTCGCGGTCACTCATCTCCTCGAAGAAGCCGCGCTGGCGGATCGGGTCATCGTGCTGGAGCATGGCCGTATCGCGCTGGAAGGCGCGCCTGCCGCCGTCTTTGCCGACCTGAACCGGCTGCGGGCGCTGCGGCTGGTTGTGCCGGAGATCGCGCTCCTGGGCGAGCGATTGCGGCGGGCCGGGCTAGCCATCCCACCAGATGCGCTGACACCCGAGGCGTTGATCGCCGCGCTCATTGCGCGGGAGGGCCGCCCCGCATGAGCATCCACGTCGAGCGCCTGACGCAAATCTACCATCCCGGCACACCCAGAGCGCGCACCGCCCTGCGCGATGTCAGCCTGACCATCGAGGACGGCGCCTGCGCCGCGATCATCGGCGTCACCGGCTCCGGCAAATCAACGCTCGTCCAGCACTTCAACGGGTTGCTGCGCCCCACCAGTGGCCGCGTCGTCGTAGATGGGCTGGATGTCGGCGCGCGCGCGACCCGTGGAACCGACCTCCAGGCGCTACGGCAGCATGTTGGCCTGCTCTTTCAGTTCCCTGAGGCGCAACTCTTCGCCGCGACAGTCTACGATGACGTCGCGTTTGGGCCGCGCCAGCTTGGTCTATCGGCAACGGCGGTGCGGGCGCGGGTCGTGTGGGCGCTGGATGCCGTAGCGCTAGGCTATGATGACGCGCTGCTGGCGCGCTCGCCGTTCGCGCTCAGTGGCGGGCAGCGGCGGCGCGTGGCGCTGGCGGGCGTGCTGGCGATGCGCCCACGGACGTTGGCGCTCGATGAACCGAGCGCGGGACTGGATGCGGAGGCGCGCGCGGAACTCTATGCCCAACTGCGAACCTTGCATCGGCAGAACGGTCTGACATTGGTGCTGATCTCGCACGACATGAGCGAGGTCGCCGAGCTGGCCGACCAGATTTTCGTGCTGGCCGAGGGCGAGCTACGGCTTGCTGGCGCGCCAGAGGCGGTCTTCAGCCAGACGGAGGCCATCATCGCGGCAGGGTTATTGCCTCCGCCACTCGCGCAGATTGGCGTGCTGGCGCGCGAGCGCGGACTGGCTGTGCCACCAGATGCGACGACGCTGGACGCCACCACGAGCGCGCTGCTGACCGCGCTCGAAAAGCGAGGCGACCATGCTCGATAATCTGCCGGTTGGTATCTACATCGCCGGAACCTCGCCGATCCACGAGTTACGCGCCCGCACGAAGCTGCTGCTGCTCTGCTGGTTCGCGCTGATCTTCTTTGCCGCCAATCACAATGACTTTCACTACGGCGTCTACCTGCTCTCGTTCGGCCTGCTGGCGCTGGCGATCCTGGTGGGCCGCGTGCCGTTCGGCTACATCTGGCGGCGCATGCGGCTGCTGCTGCTGTTGCTGGCGCTGGGGATTCCTTTCACGCTGATGTTTACCCCCGGCGACACCTGGCATACCTTCGGGCCGTGGGATGTAGCAGGATTCGCGGTTGGCCCCATCGTCGTGACCTATGATGGCATCTGGTTTGTCATCTCATTGGGGGCCATTTTCCTGCTGCTCTTCCTCGGTTCGATGATTCTGACGATGACCACCAGTCCGGTCGCGCTGGCGGAGGGCATCGTCGTGTTGCTGCGGCCGCTGCGCCGATTCCGCGTACCGGCGGATGAGTTCGGGCTGATGACGCTGGTGGCGTTGCGCTTCATCCCGGTGCTCGTGCAGGAGACCGAACAGCTCATCAATGCGCAGGTCTCGCGTGGGGCCAACTTTACCGCTGGCCCAGTGAGCGCGCGTATTCGTGGCGCGGGGTCGCTGCTGGCGCCGATGCTTCAGGGGGCGTTGCGCCGCGCCGAGGATCTCTCGATGGCCATCGAGGCGCGCGGCTATGGCGTTACTGGCGAGGCGACGCTCCTCCACGAAGGGCGGCTGCGCCTGCTGGACTGGCTGGCGCTGATCCTCATTCCGGCGGTGACCCTCCTCGCCTATTTCAAGCTCTAATACCAATTCCGGCTGGGTTGTTGTAGTTGGGGAGCGTGCCGGAAGCCCAAAGGCCCCGGCGAATGGGCCAGAGCGATGGAAATTCGCCGTAGCGTTCACGCTACGGCCTGCCTCCCTATGACAACAGTCCAACCGGATGTAGTATAACCCTCTTTTGTCATATTGGGCACACAGTCTGCAGGCAATGGCGGCCGAAAGGAGGCGGCGCCATGACCAAGGTGCGGGAAGCAACCCATACGGTGGCCTTCGTGGATGAGTACTGTGCGCAGTATCGAGCGCTCTTCGCCAACGTCCGCCACTTCGAGCAGTTCACTGCGCTGCATCTGGGGCTGCTCGCCGAAACCAAACGCAAGTCGCTGCCGCGGCTGGCGAAAACGGCGAAGGCCGATGCGCAGGCGCTGCATCACTTCCTGGCCAATGCCGAGTGGTCGGTGGAGGACCTGCGGGCCAAGCGCGTGGAGCTGCTCCTGGCAGCACTGGCCGAACGGCCATTCATTCTGTGTATTGACGAGACCGGCGACCGCAAGAAGGGGAAGACCACCGACTACGTCGCCCACCAGTACATCGGTAACATTGGCGGGCTGGCCAACGGGGTGGTCTCGGTCAATGCCTACGGCATCCTCGACGGGACGCCCTTCCCGCTCGCCTTCCGGGTCTACAAGCCCAAGTCCCGCCTCAAGCCAGGCGACGTCTTCAAGAGCAAGCCACAGCTGGCGGTCGAGTTGATCCAGGAATTGCAGGCGCTCGGCTTCCGCTTCTCGGTGGTGCTGGCCGATAGCATGTATGGCGAGATTTGGGACTTTACCCACGCCTTGCATCGCTTGCAACTGCTCTACGTCGTCGCCATCCGCTCCAACCACGTCGTCTGGCTGCCTCCTGGCGAGCACAAGCGCTACAACCGCTGGCACACCTTCGACCGTGTCTTTGCCGACGGGAGCAGCACCCCCCGCTTCATCCGTGAGGTGGTCTTCGGGCGGCGCAAGGGTTATCGGCAGCGCTTTTTCCAGCTCACCACCGACCCAGTCCGCCAGCCCCCCGAGACGACGTGGTACATCGTGACCAACCTGCCCGGCAAGATCGAGCAGACAGTGGGCGACCTGTACGGCTGGCGCACCTGGATTGAGTACGGCTTCAAGCAGGCCAAAGACGAGCTGGGCTGGGCCGACTACGGGTCACCGACTACCATGCGATCGAGCGCTGGTGGGAGCTGGTCATGAGTGTGGCCACCCTCGTCGCTCTCGAGAGTCCTGCCTTCACGGGACCTGACCCAGCCACCGCCAGCTCTCCTCTCCTCATTCATCCCCACTGGGATGGCGGCCCTGGCTGGAAGCGTACCCTCAACAACCTGCGCCTCCTGCTCCAACCCTACGTCTGTGCCTGCCTTCTCTTCCCCTGGCTCCGCGTGCTCCCGCTGCCGCACCTGCAAGCTGGCCTCGCCGACCTGTGCGCCCTCATGAACTGGACTGAACCCCATTTACCGGACCGCAGTTCAAGACAACTCATCAGTGGATAACGAGGAAGCGGCTTCAAACTCGACAGGCGGCAGATAGCCCAGGCTCGAGTGCAACCGTTTCAGGTTGTAGACCGCTTCAATGAAATGGCCGAGGTTGGTTTCGGCATCGGCAAACGTTCGATACTCCTGGAGATACACCTCCTCGCGTTTCAACGTCTTGAAGAAACTCTCGGCCTTGGCGTTGTCATACGGATTGCCTTTGGCTGACATGCTGACACGCGCCTCGGCCTGCTCTAAGCGCGCCACATAGGCGAGACTAGCATACTGCACGCCGCGATCCGAATGGTGGATGAGTCCCGAGGCCGGGCGGTCGCTGGGTCAGCGCCATTTCCAGGGCGTCGAGCGTGAGCTGGGTATCAATCTGGCGCGAGAGCTTCCAGCCGACACAGCGGCGCGAATACGCATCCAACACACAGGCCAGATAGACGAAATTGGTGGGCAAGCGAACATAGGTGATGTCGGCGACCCACGCTTGATTGGGCGCGCTCAGCGTCATCTGCGCCAGCAGATTGGGATAGGTCGGCAAGCCATGCGCTGAATCGGTCGTGACCAGGAAGCGTCGTTTGAGCTGGCACAGCAACGAGTCCTGGCGCATGACGCGCCAGACTCGCTTGTGATTGACCGCCCAGCCTTCCCGCTGCAACGCGTGGGTCACGCGCCGGTAGCCATAGCCAGGAAATTCCAGCGTGATGCGTTCAATCGCATCGCGCAGAACCAGGTCGCCTTCCGCTCGCGCATCAGTGGCGGGATGCGCGTAGTACCAACTGCGGCTCACATCGAGTAAGCGGCAGAGACGCCGCACCGAGAGCGTCGGAAACTGTTCTTGGAGAACAGTCATCATGGCGTGTTGCTCGCTGATGGGGTCAGCGTGCTGCGCGAGGCTTGCTGCAAGGCTTTTTTTAACGCCGCATTTTCTAGCGCCAACTGCCCGCAAAAGCGCTCTAACTCGGCAATCCGCGTTTCTAGCGGTGTGGCGCTCGCCTCGGCTGCCGTCCCAGTGCGCGACGTGAAAGCCGCTTCGCCGCGCTCAGCATATTCGTGGCGCCAACGCGCCAGAAGGCTATCAGACAACTGGTGTTCGCGACACATCTGGGCCGGGCGTTTCGTCCCGTTGGCCAGTTGGCGCACGATCTCCAGTTTGAACTCACGCGTAAAGGTCCGTCCAGGCATGGCGTCCCTCGCTTTCTGTTCTGCGGTGTCTGGCCTCAGTGTACCGCAGACTTTCGGCTGAGTTGTCTTGCCTCACTGGTCCGGGATGAGGGGTTCACTCCAGAACACCTTCCATCCCGTCTTCCCGACATGAAAAAAGAGGGATTAGATATCTTTCGTGATCGCATCCGGGCCCCTGTACGATTCAGGCGCCTACGGCTGCCGGTCGACTGGTAGAGCTCGATCTCCGTCGATCCGTTGGTCATGAATTTCGACTTCCCAGTGCCAGCCTGGCAGCGCGATCTCGACCATGACGGACTCCGGCTTGGTGTGGCCAAGCCGATACACGACGCCCGCGCTGTCCGGCCGGTTCAGGAACTCCACCAGGCGCCCGAACACCGAGTCAGGGCAACCGTCATCGGCTCGGGAGCGATCGCGGTAGCCCGAACCACGGCAGCACGCTGTTGTCGAAGCGGGTCATGGCGCAGATCCGGTCGCCGGCAAGGGTGAGCACGTAGAAGCCGGCCGCGTGGCGGATTCCGGCCGGGACGCGCAGGTAGGCCCCGAACGCGGGCTGGCCGTTGGCTCGGGTCGGCACGAGGTCGAACATGCGGCCCGCGCCGAACTGGCGGCCCCAGTAGCGGGCCACGTTGTCACGGCCCTCGTATCCGAATGGCTCCGGAGGCATAGCGATGAAGACGTCGTCGGTCAGCAGGGCTACCAGCGCCTCCAGATCGGCCGACTCCCAGGCGCGGGCGAACATGGCCACGATCGCGTCCTCGGCGGGCGAGCCTGCGACGGGCGGCGGCTGGTGGCCGGCGGCTGGCTGCCGGCGCTGCAGGCTAGCGCGGGCTCGTTTCAGGGCGCTGTTGACCGACTGGACGGTCACCTCCAGCATGTCGGCCACCTCGCTGGCGTGGAAGCCGAGGACGTCGCGCAAGATGAGGACGGCGAGCTGGCGCGGCGGAAGCAGCTGCAGGGCGGTCACGAAGGCCAGCGAGATCGCTTCGCTCTGCTCGTAGCGGGCCTCCGGCCCGAGCGACCGGTCGATGGCGCCCTCGAGGAGTTGGTCAGGAAACGGCTGCAGCCAGACGGCCTCGTCGCGCGGCGTCGGCACGGGCGCTTCGAACTGCGACATGTCCCACTCCCTGGCCGGGCGCCGACTCGCCGCGCGGCGCGCGTTGAGGCACCGGTTGGTGGCGATCTTGTACAGCCAGGTGCGCAGCGACGCGCGTTCCTCAGTGAACCCGCCGATGCCATGCCAGGCGGCCAGCATCGTCTCCTGGACGGCGTCCTCGGCGTCCTGGAGGGATCCGAGCATCCGGTAGCAGTGCACCTGCAGCTCCCGCCGGTGTGACTCGGCCAGCTCCCGGAACGCCTCGCCATCCCCGGCCCGCGCCCGGGAGAGAAGATCGGCTGTCACCATCCTGCGCACCTTCCTTCCCGCACCACGTCGTCCCTCCGCCCCAGTATATACACCGCCCACAGTATATACACCGCCCTACGGCGCGAACTGGGCGGCTCGCGGGCGCCCAGTTTCCCAGTGCCGCGGTGTATGCACTACCGACCGCCGGACGATCCGCCCACCGGATCGTTCCGCACCAGTTGGAACCGACCCTGGAAGGTAACCCATGGAATTGTCCGCACCGGCCGGGCGCGGGGCGTTCGCCGTTCGCGATCGCCGCCGCGGCTGGACCCGCTGCGCCCTCGCGCGGCTCCGACGCCCCCATCTCCGAAAGGACAGGAACACACACCATGCTCGATCCACGTCTTCAGCTCACCCTGTTGCATGCGCGCCAGGGTGAGCTGGCGGAGCAGGCGGCACGCGACCGGTTCGCGGCATCGCAGCACGCAGAGCGCCACGCGCTTGGGCGCCTATTGATAGCGGCGGGCACGGCCCTGCTCGCGCTGGGCACACGACTACACGGCGCGCCAGCGCCAGCGCCCGAGCACGTCTCCGACCGGCGCCTGGTAGAGGCGAACGGCCACAGCGCGCAGTTGGACGCCGTATGTCAGCCGGGGGCGCTGGTGAACGTGCGAATCCCGAGGAGGAGCCCATGCACAGGAAAGCAGCCACCCGCAGGCAGCGAGTGAGAAGAACGCTCGCTCGTGTGTTCGCCGGCTGGCGGACGGGCCTGCCGGGGCCTGTCCTCGTTCTTCAGGCCGGGACCGCGGTCAACTACTTCGGCACTGGACTGATCCTTCCCTTCGAGATCATCTACCTGCACCAGGCCCGCGGCTTCCCAACGGCGACCGCGGGGCTGGTCCTGGCGGCGATCATGGGCACGGCGGCGGTCGTAACGCCCCCGTCGGGTGCGCTGCTTGATCGTTTCCGTGCGAAGCCGATCCTGATCACCGGCAATCTCGCGAGCGCACTAGGCTACGCGGCCTTCGCATTCGTCGACCGTCCCTGGCAAGCCTTCGTCTGCGCGGCCGTCGGCGGCGCTGGGTTCGGACTGGCGAGCACCGCGAACCAGGTTCTGACCCTGACCCTGGTCTCAGCGGAGCACCGCGCCTCCTCGATCGCGCTCCGCCGGGTCGCAGGCAACTTCGGTCTCGGCAGCGGCGCGACGGTTGCGGGCTTCATCGTCGCTTTCGCCCATGACCTGCGCGCGTTCCAGGCGCTCTACCTCTTCGACGGCGTCACCTTCGCTGTCTTCGCGCTGGTTGTGCTCGTGGGGATCCCGAATCCTCGCCTCGCCAATGCTGCGTCGGCGAGCGACAGGGGAACGGGCTTTCGAGCAGTTGCTCACGATCGGCTCTTCCTCATCCTGATCGCCGCCAACATCGTGCTCGTGATGACCGGCGGCGCGCTCTTTTCCAACATCCTCGCGCCGTTTGCGACGGCGCACACGCCTGTCGGGCCGGGCGAGATCGGCGTCGTCATCTTCATCAACACCTTCTTCATCGTCGTCGCGCAGATTCCAGCCACACGGGTCGTCAAGCGGATGCGCCGCACACACGCTCTCGCCGCGACCAGCGCGCTCTTTGCAATCGGCCTGCTCGCGGTCCTGCTCGCACCGCTCACGAGCTCGACGCTCACCGCTACCACCGTCTTGGCCGGGGTCGCGATCGTGATCGCGATCGGTGAGTGCGCGCAGTTCATCGTGCTCGGCCCAATCGTCGCCGACCTCGCACCCCCGCATCTGCTCGGCCGCTACATGTCGCTCTACGGCCTCAGCTTCACCGCAGGCGTGGCCCTCGGCCCCGCGGTCGGCGGGGTCCTGCTCGCAACGTCCCCCGACGCCGTCTGGTGGGGCGGCGCCCTGGCGGTAGCACTGACCGGAGCCGGCTTGCTGCGACTCGGCGACCGGCTACCCGACCCGCTCCTGCAGGCACAATGCTCCCCGCCGCAAGCCGTCAATGTGGCCGATCCCAGCTGAGCTTCCGGCGGGCAGCCCCAGATGCAGGGCGGTGAACTGCTCGAAGTGCCGCACATTGGCGAAGAGCTCGCGGTAGTGCGCACAGTACTCGTCGATCAACGCGACCGTGTGGGCCGCTTCTCGTATCTTCGTCATAGCGGGCTGCGCCTCCTTCCGGAAGCTTCAACCCGCACCCCTCATGCCCAACATGACAGAAGAGGGATAAGCTGGGCCGAAGGCGTCTGTGGTATGGCTTGCGCGGCCCCCTGATCTTCAACCACTCTACCTGCCGACCTTTCCGCTACACTCCCAACGCTTCGACGGCCCCTATGCTAAGATCAATCCACCGTTATCCCGTAGGGCGTCATGTCTACCGCGCGTCGTAGCGTCCTATGAGCAATGGGCCGCGTGGTCTGGTGGGATCGCCCTGAAGTAGTCGAGAGGTGAACCGATGCGCCGTCGTGTCTTGCTACTGATGACTTTGGGACTTGTGATGAGCATGACGGTAACGGCCTGCGGTTCATCGACTGCGAAGACCCAGCCTACAGCAACGGCCACCCATATCGGCCCGACCGCGACCAGCGCGCCTGGCACGCCGATTGGGCCAGGCGCCGTCCACCTCCAGCCATTCGTCACCGGACTGCAAAGCCCGGTCTATCTCACCTACGCGCCGGGGCAGACAGACCGCGTCTACGTCGTGGAACAAACAGGGCGTGTCCTGGTGGTAGGGATGGATGGCACGGTACGCGCGCAGCCGTTTCTGGATATCCACCAGTTGATCTCCAGTGGAGGCGAGCGCGGCTTGTTAAGCATCGCCTTCCACCCAGACTATGCGCGGAATGGCTACTTCTTTGTGGACTATACCGCCGTTGACGGTACCGTGACCGTCGCGCGCTATCAGGTCTCGCAGGGTGATCCCTATCGCGCCGACCCCGCGAGCGCGCAGACCATCCTGTCGGTAGCACATCCAGTGTCGAATCACAATGGGGGGCTGCTCGTCTTTGGCAACGACGGGTATCTTTACATCGGGATTGGCGATGGCGGGAACGGCAACTCGGCGAACGGCCAGCGGAAGAACACCCTTCTGGGGAAGATTTTACGCATCGATGTGGACCATACCGCGTCGGGCCAGCGGTATGCCATTCCGTCCGACAACCCTTTCGTCAGCCAGGCGGGAGCGCGCCCGGAGATATGGGCCTATGGGCTGCGGAATCCCTGGCGCTTCAGCTTCGACCGCGCTACCCATGACCTCTTTATCGGCGACGCGGGCCAGAACGCGGTCGAGGAGATCGATTACCAGCCCGCCGCGAGCGCGGGTGGCCAGAACTACGGCTGGGCCATCTACGAGGGCAACACCTGTTTCGTTGGTAGCGCCGCCTGCTCAACCGGAGGGCTGACCGCTCCTGTCTCAACCTACAGACATGTGGATGGCAGCTGCGTCGTCGTCGGCGGCTACGTCTACCGTGGCCAGCGTTATCCCAGCCTGACTGGAGCCTATTTCTATGGCGATGCTTGCAGTGGCAGGATCTGGACGTTCCCGGCTGCCGATGCGCGAGACGGCCATGTCACGGTCCAGCAGGTACTGGATACGCCACTCTCAATTTCGTCATTTGGCGAAGATGCTAGCGGAGAACTGTACGTGGTCAGTCTGAATGGAAGCATCTCTCGTATCACCGGGTGAGCGCCTGTTGTCTTTCGCTTTGTCGCTTTGTCGCTTTGTCGCTTCTAGCCGTACAAACGCTCCATACGATTTCTCTGGCGTTGCTCAAAAACGTTCCCCTCAGGATCCCAAGATGTGAGGAACGCCTCGTATGGCGCAAACATGGCGCAATCATAGCGGGCGCTCGTACCAGGGCTAGGGGAAAACTCACCCTTCGGCCAGCCCAAAAACCCCCTGGCGGACTCACCCTTCATGCGGGGCACATCTGATTCCCTTCGTCTACGCTGAATATGTGCGTCCCCGTCACACTCTGCTGCGAGAAGCTCATAACACACGAAACGACAGCCCCACGCAGAGGTTATCGGACGGACGACGGTGGGAGCCGACACCCATATGAGAGCGAATCACAGGAGAGGAAGCACCCCCATGGTTACCAAAGTGCAGGCAACCGCCAAAGAAACCGCGCAGGAGACCGCCCAGCCCGCGGCGCCGGTTCCGGTCGATACCCGCAAGCAAGCGACAGATGTAAAGTCGACGACCGTGGAGGAGCGTATGGCGCGTGGGCGCGCGCTGCGCTCCAGAGTGCCACGCAGCAGCCATGCATTCTGGGCGGAGACTCCAGATCGTCCTGATCCTGTCGCGCTCCTCGTATCCCAGGAGGTGACGCGCGAGCAGGAGTTGATCCCCATCCGGCACGCCCGCATGCGCGTCTCGGCGTTTTCCTTCTACCGCGGATCAGCTATCGTGATGGCCGAGGACCTGGCCCGAACGCCGATGACAGGCATACGGACGCAGTTGTGCGGCGATGCGCATATCTCCAATTTTGGCCTGTACGCCTCGCCTGAGCGTACCGTGCTCTTCGACATCAACGACTTCGATGAGACATTACCAGGACCATGGGAGTGGGATGTCAAACGACTGGCAGCGAGCGCCTATATCGCCGGACGTGACAACGGCTTCCCCGAGGCGGAGTGCCGCGAGGCCAGTCTGGGCGCTGTGCGCTCGTATCGGTAGCGTATGGCTCAGTTCGCCACCATGGGATTTTTGGAGGTGTGGTATTCCCATGTCACCGCCGACGATCTGCTTGCCCTGATTCAAGATCAGAAAGCGCAGAAGCGCGCGCAAAAGGTGCTGGGCAAAACCCGCCAGCGCAACAGCATACAGGCGCTCTCGAAACTGACCGAGGAGGTGAATGGGCAGCGTATCATCGCTAACGACCCCCCGCTCGTCATGCGCATAACGGCGGAAAACGGTCGGAGTCCAGTTGCAGGGGCTGTTCGACACCTACCTGGGGACGTTACGCGGCGCCCAGCGGCGTCTGCTCGATCGCTACCGTGTCGTCGATTTCGCGAGCAAGGTCGTTGGCGTGGGCAGCGTCGGTACCCGCTGCTTCATCTTGCTGTTGCTTGGGCGCGATGACAACGATCCGCTCTTCCTTCAGGTCAAGGAAGCCCCGCCGTCAGTGCTGGAGAGGCACTTGCCAAAAACCGAGTTCAAGCAACAGGGCGAGCGCGTCGTATCCGGTCAGGAGCTGATGCAGGCGGCATCCGACATTACGCTGGGCTGGCTCCGCGGCCCCGAACGAGATTTCTATGTGCGGCAGCTTCGCGACATGAAAGGCTCGGCCGAGATCGAGAATCTGACGGCGACGCAATTGGCGTTCTGGGCGGAAGTATGTGGCTGGGCACTGGCGCGCGCCCATGCGCGTTCGGGCGATGCCGCCGAGATCGCGGGCTATCTGGGGGCGAGTGACACCTTTGACCGCGCCATCGCTACGTTTGCTGAGGCCTACGCGAATCAGGCCGAGCGTGACTATCAAGCCCTCCTGGCGGCCATTAAGTCGGGTCGCATCGTCGCCGCAACCGCAGGCGTCTGATGTGTGTCCCAACTGGGCGGTTGGCGTTCGGATCCTCCCGGACGTCAGCCACCCGACTCCAGCCGTTCCCGGCGCGCATGGCGCGTCACCACATACGTTTCCACGGCGACGCCAAGAACCACCCCGAACGCCACAATCACGCCGAACCCGATAGCCAGTAACTGGTAGAAGTCGGCTGTGGATGTCGGCTGAATCTGATCGCGATCTTGAAGATCAGCCAGCAGAATCAACATCGGCGCCAGCCCAAAGCCGACGACACCGACCCACAACTCGCGCAGCCAGCCACGCACCGCGCCAATCACTACCAACGGAATACTGGCCGCGATCAGGAATATGCCAATACTCAGGAGCGCGATAATGCCCACGCCGACCATGGCCCCAACTATAAACCAGTACAATGCCTTTAATACCCTGCGTATGGCCGTCATCTCTGTCGCCTCCTCGCGGAACGCTACTCTTCCCACTGCCAATTGTAAGCGACCACGGCAAGGAATGCTTGTTTGCGTGGCGCCCGTAACGCTCGTCGTAACGCTTCGGGAACGCCGCGCCAGGTATAATAGGCAGCAGGGTTGTGGAGTAGGGACGCGACCTTCAGACTGAGCTATACCGGATAGGGAGAGATCTGATGGCGCGCATAGTCTCCGATGTCATAGTGAGCAATGAGACTGAGCTGAGGCTCACCGGTATTCCGCTACTCCTGGCGCGTGTGGGATGCTTCGCCGTCTGTATATTCTCGCTGGTGTTGTTCATACCCGGCCTCCAGCTAACCTATCAGCAGTTTCAGTCCACCTGCGCCACCGCCGACACGTGTCTTCCCGGACAACTGACCACCGCACAGGCTGCCACATTGCACGGCATGAGCATCTCGCTGGAAACTTACGCCATCTTTGAGTTGCTGTTTGCGTTGCTGACCGCACTGGTATGGTTCGTCGTCGCGACGATCGTCCTCGTGCGCAAATCGGATAACTGGATGGTGCTGCTCATCGTCGCACAGGCATTCACGCAGGGGGCGAGCAGCGCCGTCAATGTCTTCCTGGGGAGCCACCTGGTGTGGGAGCTGCCCTCGCAACTTTTTGGCGCGCTCAACTCGATGCTGTTGTTTGCCTTCCTGGCCATGTTCCCGACAGGGCGATTTGTGCCTCGCTGGCTGCTTTGGTTTCTGATTCCTTCGCTTCTTCTTGCGCTCATCACCTCGTTTGTCCAGATACCCGATGATTTTCTCTACTTCTTGGTAGTGACGGGAACGCTCATTCTTTCTCAGGTCTATCGTTACCGTCGCGTCTCGACCCCATTACAGCGCCAACAGACCAAATGGGTCATCCTCGCGCTTGCCCTGGTTGTCGTGGGCCAGATGGCATCGCTGCTGCCAGTTGCCCTCAATCCCAGCCTGGCACAGCCAACGTCGCTCTACTTCGTGATCATAGATCCCATCACTAACTCCCTGATTGCCCTCTGTGCGGTCGCCTTTGCCTTCGCTATATTGCGTTACCGCCTCTATGAGGTTGACGTCATCATCCGGCGCACGCTGATCTACGGCTCGTTGACCATCATCCTTGCGGGCGTCTATATCGCGGGTGTCATCGGTGTGCAGGCGCTCGTCAACACGATTGCGCCACATCCTGGCAACGAGTCCTCGCCGGTGCTGATCGTCATCACCACATTGCTGATCGCCGCGCTGTTTCAGCCCTTGCGGCGCATGATCCAGCGCTTTATCGACCGGCGCTTTTATCGCAGCAAATACGACACCCGCAAGACGCTCGAAGCGTTCAGCGCGACGCTCCGCCAGGAGGTGGACCTCTCGACACTCACCGGACAATTGGTAAGCGTCGTCACCGAGACGATGCAGCCGGAACACGTCTCGCTCTGGCTGCGTGAGAGGGAGAGGCGCTCATCATGAACAGGCGCGCCACCCTACAGATGCACACCGACATTCCCCCGGCGCCCCCATCCGACGATTCGACACGCCTGCATGGCTGGCTCCTCGTGGTCGTGCGTGCGGCGGTATTTGCCGTTGTAGCGCTCACGCTCGTGGTCTATGCGGTGGCGCTTCCTGGGTTCGTGCCGCGCATGTCTATTCCCTGTAACGATGCGGTCAATGTCTGTCTGATCACGCCAGAGCAGGTTGCTCCACTGGCACGGCTTGGCATTACTCCCTATGGGCTGGCTGTAGCAGTTGTCATCCTTTCATGCGTGGCCATCTTGCTGGTTGCGAGCGTGGCGGCAGTATTGCTCTGGCGGCGTTCCGACGACTGGATGGCGTTGCTCGTCGCCCTGACGCTCATTCTCATGCCTGCAGTCTTTACACCCATTGGGCAGGGCCTTCCCGCAAACTGGCAGGGTGTGGGCCAGATCTATAGCACAGCCACTTTTATCTACGCTCTTATCTGCTGATGGGCCTCTTCCCCAGCGGGCGCTTCGTGCCGCGCTGGCTCTGGGCGCCCATGCTCCTCGAAATACTCGCCACGCAGACGCCTCTTGGGATGTACTTAGGCGTCCTCGACCTGTTCCTGATTCTTATCGCCTATGGCTGCGTCATTGGTGGCCAGATCTATCGCTATCGCCACCGCTCCTCGCCCGTGCAGCGCCAGCAGACGAAATGGGTTGTCTCTGGGATTATCCTCACCCTGGTGGCGAATCAGTTGTTCTGGCAGCCCGCCGCGTGGATCCCCGCGCTCCAACAGCCAGACTCGCTCTACATACTCCTCGCGGGGCCGGATAGCTTCCTGATGATCTGCATCCTGGCGATCTCGTTCGGCGTCGCCATCCTGCGCTATCGCCTCTACGATATCGACGTCATCATCCGGCGGACACTAATCTATGGCTCGCTCACGGCCATTCTGGCAGGCGTCTACATTGCGGGCGTGATTGGCGTCCAGTCTCTTGTCAACACCATCGCACGCGCCCCCAGCGGAGAAACCTCGCCGGTGCTGATCGTCATCACCACATTGCTGATTGCCGCGCTGTTTCAACCCTTACGGCGTATGATCCAGCGGTTCATCGACCGCCGGTTCTACCGCAGCAAGTACGATACGCGCAAAACCCTTGAGGCTTTCAGCGCGACATTGCGCCAGGAGGTAGATTTATCTACGTTGACAGGGCAATTGGTAACTGTGGTCACCGAGACGATGCAGCCGGAGCATATCTCGCTCTGGATACGCGATAGAGACGCCACTCACACTCGCTGAGCAAGAGAGGAACCCGTGTGCGGGACCAACAGCATCCTGGCGTGGCGCATGCCCATGTCTTCTGGATCGGTGGCTCGCCCTGCGCGGGCAAAACCTCCATCGCGGACGCCCTGGCCGCGAAGTATCAGGGCAACGTCTATCACTTCGACCGCATGGAGAAGAACCACATCGCACGCTCCAATGAGGCGACGAACCCCGACTTGATGGCGTTTCTCGCGATGGACATGGACCAGCGCTGGCTCACCAGGTCGCCAGATGCGATGGCCCGCAATGCCATTGCTTCCTGGCAGGCCCGCTTTCCGCTCGTACTCGAAGATGTGCGCGCGTTGCCCATGAACATCCCACTCTTTGCCGAAGGGCCAGGACTGTTTCCAGAATGTGTCGCTCCCCTGCTGATCAATCCTCAGCAGGCAGTCTGGCTTGTGACCACAGCGCGATTTTGCATGGCCGTGCGGCGGCAGCGGGGAGGAAGCGCGCTGGGAACGAGCGATCCCGCCCGTGCTCTGCGCAACATCGTGCAGCGCGATCTACGCATGGCGCGCTACGTAAAACGCCAGGCTACTGTGCGTCAACTTATCTGCCACGAGGTGGATGGTAGCCGTTCACTGGCGCAAATGATCGCGCTCGTGGAGGAGCAGTTCGCTCCATGTCTACCCGTCAGCGAAAAGAGCTGAGATGCATGCCAGCGCTCATACACAAGGTGCTCGCCTATATTACCTGGGGCGATAAGCTGCTGGTCTTCAGCCATCCCGACTTTCCCGAGGCGGGGATTCAGGTTCCCGCAGGCACGATAGAGCCGGGCGAGGAGTCAGAGGCCGCGGCGCTGCGTGAGGCGTTCGAGGAGACCGGGCTGAGCGGGCTGACGCTGGTCGCGCCGCTGGGTGAGCGATTGCGTGATGTGACGCCGTTTGGGAAGGATGAGCTGCACCACCGCTACTTCTTCCACCTGCGCTACGACGGTACGCCGCCGCGGATCTGGCGGCACTGGGAGGAATTTCCCTCGGATGGCAGCGAGCGCGTCGCCTTCGATTTCTTCTGGGCGCAGCTTCCTGATGGCGTGCCGCCGTTGTTCGCCGACCACGACGCCTGCCTACCCGCGCTGCTGCGTTCGATGGGGCTGCCATCGGCGTGAGCCAACATACGGCAAAACAAAAGCTCCCCACGCCCATGCGGACGGAGGAGCCGTTGAGAATGCGCCGAGGCAGGTTATGCGGTCTGCCCGGAATTCGCGGGCTTCGTCGGGCCAGCGAAGATGTAGACCAGCATCGTGATGCCGCTAAAGACGATCAGCAGGATGAACCAGAGCCACTGGCCCAGGCGTGCCGTTTTCACGAGTGCGCCAATCCAGGCAACTAAGGCGAGAATGCCGCCTACTGCATAGACGATAAAAGCGATGATCAACATGATTCCGAGGCCAGCGCCAGCAGTCGCGCTTACTGTGCCATCGGGATTAGTCGTTGTTGCCGCTGCAGCACCGATACCGCCCACCGCAAGAAGAACCGACGCGATGATAACGAGGAGCAGACCGATGAGATACAGGTTACGAGATGTCTTCCGTTCCATGCTTTCTCCTTCAGCACTGATGTTTGCGGACGCACCATGCGCCACGCAGCACGATTATACAAGGAGAGCGCGTGCTGTCAAGTGGTGAATTGCGCGGATGCTCATCGTGCGGATTTCCGCAGGCCAAATTACGGTTAGCTGGGAAGACGCGACAGGCATTCTAGTGGAACCCAGCCGCTTGCCCCGTCTGCTGTGTGGCAGCGCGCCCACCCGGCCAGTTCGCGCTCAACGGTGAGCCGCGCGCTGGCCGCGACCGACAACTCGCGCGCGTCATAGTCTTCGCGGAGCGTCGCCGACGCGCCATTCACCATGAGCAGCGTTTCGGGCGCCCAGCCCTCCTTGCCGCGGCTATCGCGACACCAGCGCCAACGCCACCCCGGCGTCTCGCGCCAGTCTTCCACACGTTCGGTCGCCTCCAACTGCTCGCCCGCGCGCCCGGCCAGCGGATGCGTATAGATAGCCTCCCAGGCTGTGCTAACCACCGCCTCGTAGGATTCGTCAGTCTCGCTCATCGCGAGCATCCTTTCTGCTCACTGTACGAAGTGTCTTTGCGTCTCGCTCCCTGATATAGCGCCAGTCTAGCCTCGAATTCATGACATCTCCTGTCATGATGAGCTTGCGCTTTTCCCGCCGAACACCACGCGCCGTGGCAGGCGAGGCAAGCCGTAGCGTCAACGCTACGGCGAATTACCCGCACCTCCGACCTAGTCGCCGGGACCCTCAGTCTCCGGCAGGCTCACCCCAGCACGCTATACGGAGGTATTGCTAAACGTTCATAGTGGCGTGCGGCGCGCGGTAACTACCTGCCGTCGCAGACAAAATACGAAGCATGCATGCGGGCGTCTTGACAAACAGCGCGCGGAACAGCGATAATACCCCGTGGCATTGTTGGCGCAACCTGTTGCGGCAGCGTGTCACATGCGCATTCACAACTCTGCATGGCCAGATACCGAAGTGGACAAACGGGACTGACTGTAAATCAGTTGGCTTACGCCTTCGTAGGTTCGAATCCTACTCTGGCCACCGCCTGACGAACGTTTCACGACGTTCTATGGGCGCCACCACATATCCATATGCCCGCGTGGCGCAGAGGTAGCGCACAATCTTGGTAAGGTTGGGGTCATGGGTTCGAATCCCATCGCGGGCTCCAACGGTTCCCCGCTGATTTGCTGGCGCAAGCTGGCAGAGATGCGGCGGAACGTTTTATTGTGTACTGGGCAAGTGTATCTAGCATCTACAGGAGATGACGCCAGACGCGCCGCGCCCGGTTCGTGTGCCGGAGAGCACGAGCACACAGGAGGGTTTTCAGCTTCATGGCGAAGCAGAAGTTTGTGCGGAACAAGCCGCATGTGAACGTGGGGACCATCGGGCACATCGACCACGGCAAGACGACGCTGACCGCGGCGATCACCAAGGTGTTGGCGAGCCAGGGGCAGGCCAAGTACACCGCCTTTGACCAGATCGACAAAGCGCCCGAAGAGCGCGAGCGTGGTATCACCATCGCCATCGCCCACGTCGAGTACGAGACCGAGAAGCGCCACTACGCCCACGTCGATTGCCCCGGACACGCCGACTACATCAAGAACATGATTACCGGCGCGGCGCAGATGGACGGCGCGATCCTGGTCGTCTCGGCCCCGGACGGCCCGATGCCGCAGACGCGCGAGCACATCCTGCTGGCGCGCCAGGTCGAGGTGCCGGCGATGGTCGTCTTCCTCAACAAGGTCGATATGCTCGATGACGAGGAGTTGCTCGAACTGGTCGAACTCGAGGTCAGGGAGTTGCTCTCGAAGAACAACTTCCCCGGCGACGACGTGCCGGTAGTGCGCGGCTCGGCCTTGAAGGCGTTGGAGAGCACGGGGAACCTGGGCCGCGAGGACCCAGCGGCAGCCCCCATCTGGGCGTTGATGGATGCGGTGGACGACTACATCCCCACGCCACCACGGCCGGTGGACAAGCCGTATCTGATGCCCATCGAGGATGTCTTCTCGATCAAGGGACGCGGCACGGTGGTCACTGGGGCCATCCAGCGCGGCACCGTGAAGGTGGGTGACACCGTCGAGATCGTCGGCTTCACCGAGGCGCCGCGCGCTGTGACGGTGACCGGGGTCGAGATGTTCCAGAAGTCGATGGATCAGGGTGAGGCAGGCGACAATGTCGGATGTCTCCTCAGAGGCGTCGAGCGCAACGAGATCGAGCGCGGGCAGGTGCTGGCGAAACCGGGCAGCATCAAGCCGCACACCAAGTTCGAGGCGCAGGTCTATGTGCTCTCGAAGGAGGAGGGTGGACGGCACACGCCGTTCTTCAAGGGCTACCAGCCCCAGTTCTACATTCGCACGACCGATGTGACGGGGGCGATTGGGCTGCCCGAAGGGGTCGAGATGGTGATTCCGGGCGACAACGTCACGATGACGGTGGAACTCAAGTCTCCGGTGGCGCTGGAGGAGGGGAGCCGCTTCGCGATTCGTGAGGGCGGACGCACCGTCGGCGCTGGCGCTGTCACCAAGGTCACCGCGTAAGCTCACTGTAAACGCACTCGCACGGTTGCAACGTGCAGCGCTCCTGATCGGCAGTTGTCGGTCAGGAGCGTATTCCGTTCCTGAGCAACGGCGAACGCGGTATGGCGAACTTCGTGTCCATGCGCTAGACAGTCATTTGGAGAATGGTATACAATAGGCTGGAGTGGTTTGCGCCAGTACGTTTGCGCATGGTTGGCATACAACGCACGTTTA
Organism: uncultured Chloroflexia bacterium; assembly: GCA_963718915.1. Classification (GTDB taxonomy): domain Bacteria; phylum Chloroflexota; class Ktedonobacteria; order Ktedonobacterales; family JADMIN01; genus DAHUXT01. The sequence goes on from CAVRAI010000007.1 coordinate 155,864, forward strand.
TGAACATTCTGTGTATAGTGTGCGCTGAGTCGACGTAGCCACGAAAGAGAAGGCTGAGAGGATAGGGGACGTATGGCCGCCAAAGGCAAAGAAAACCGTATTCTGGTGACACTCGCCTGTACCGAGTGCAAAGAGCGCAATTATATTACGACGAAGAATAAGAAGAACGATCCGGAGCGCATGGAACTGCGGAAGTTCTGCCCGCGCTGCCGGTGTCAGCGCGCGCATCGCGAAACCAAGTAGCGGACGAGCATACCCATAGGCGTTGCCCGCAGATGCGCGGCGATCCGCAACAGGAGAACTCACCTTGGCAAAGGCAAGTACAAATAAGGACAGACGCCTGGCGCGTGCCGTGCGCACACCATCGACCGATGATGAGACGCCGCACGATCAGGAGATCGATCCCGCCGGGGAGAGTCTGATGGACGAGGAAGTGGAGCAGCTGGCCGAGGCGCAGGAGGCCGTAGACGCCGGTGATCCGCTGCCTGCGGCATTCGCGAGCGACCAGTCCCTCACCGCCACCACGAACCGGACGGCGCTGCGCACCTATACGGTGCCCTCCTGGACGCTGGGCAACCCCGTGACGCGCTTCATCGCGGAATCGTACATCGAACTGCGCAAAGTGACCTGGCCGACCTGGAACGAGGCATGGAACTGGACGCTCATCGTCATCGCCATGTCCGCAATCGTCGCCCTCATTCTCGCCGCGGCCGATCTTGGCCTGGCCAAACTGCTTACCTGGGTGGTTGGCCTGGGCGGCTAGTCTAAGCGACGCGCAGTGGCAGTGCGCTCGGCGTCGGTGGTAGCATCTCGTTGCATCAATAACAGAGAAGCCGGATGTGATAACTGGCGTGGGTGTTCCGCGCCATAGAGGAGAGCACGATGGACGCGCAGGATCAGGAACCCCTGGAGGAGAGCGAACAGCTTCCGCCGCCCGAACCTGAGGTCGAGGGGCGTCACTGGTATGCGATCCACACATACTCCGGCTACGAGAACAAGGTCAAGACGCATATCGAGGCGCGCATCATTTCGATGCAGCTTCAGGAGCGCATCTTCCGGGTGGTCGTGCCCACCGAAGAGGTCATCGAGATCAAGAACGGGCAGCGCCGGACCGTCACGCGCAAAATTTATCCCGGATACGTGCTGGTAGACATGGTGCTCGACGAGATCACCTGGCACGCGGTGCGTAATACGCCCGGCGTGACTGGCTTCGTCGGCGGCATGGGCACCGAGCCGGTTCCTGTGCCCGAGAGCGAGCTACGCTATATCCTGCGCGCGCCCACCGCTGGCGCCGAGGCCAAGCCCAAGACCAAGATCGAGTATAAGATCGGCCAGCCGGTCAAGGTCATCAGTGGGCCGTTCAGTGAATTCATCGGGACGGTCAGCGAGATCAATCAAGACCGCAACAAGGTGACGGTGCTGGTCTCCTTCTTCGGACGCGAGACGCCAGTACAACTGGATTTCCTCGAAGTCGAGAAGATGTGATCGCGGTCGCATCCATGCGGTATGCTTACATCTGGATGTGAACGTCAGTTTCCAACGTGTTTGTGGTGGGCGCCGCGCCGCCGTGCGTGCGGATATCGGCGTGCGCCAGTTCGAGGGAGGGCGGGCCGTGATGGCCTGGGGCTTCGTTCGCGGAGCCGCATTGCCCAGTGACCTCAAAGGAGTAGAAATTGTCCAAGCGCGTCAAGGCAGTGCTCACACTGCAACTCCCCGCGGGCAAGGCGACGCCCGCACAGCCCGTTGGCCCAGCGCTCGGCCAGCACGGCATCAACATCATGGGCTTTGTGAAGGAATATAACGAGCGCACCGCGAATCAGGCGGGTAATATCGTCCCCGCCGAGATCACGGTCTACGAGGATCGCTCCTTCACCTTCATCATCAAGACACCCCCGGCGACCGACCTGCTGAAGAAGGCGGCTGGCGTCGAAAAGGGCACGCAGACCCCGGCAAAGGCCACGGTGGGGCAGATCACCAAAAAGCAGTTGCGCGAGATTGCCGAACTGAAGATGAAAGACCTCAACGCCAACGACATCGAGGCGGCTGAGCGCATCATCGCGGGCACCGCGCGCTCGATGGGGATTACCATCGCCTGAGTCTGGATGTGATGTGTCGCCCAACCAGGTTCGCACGCCCCGGCTTGTAGAGTATGCCAGCCGGGCTAGCGCCGAATCCCACGTTGTGTTGTAAACGTTTAGAGAGACAGAGCCGGAGATCCCCCGGCTTCTATCCGCCCAATAGTCACTGCGGACCATGAGCCACGAGGAGGGCAGATTCGCATGCCAAAACACGGTAAGAAGTATCGAGAAGCGACCAAACTGGTCGACGAAGAGAAGCTGTATCAGGTAGCCGAGGCGATTCCGCTGCTGCGTAAGCTGAACTACGTCACCTTTGATCCCACCGTCGAGTTGCACATGCAGCTTGGCGTGGACCCACGTCACGCCGACCAGATGGTGCGCGGCACCGCTGGCCTGCCCGCTGGCACGGGCAAATCGGTGAAGGTGCTGGTCTTTGCCCAGGGCGAGAAGGCTACCGAGGCCGAGCAGGCCGGGGCCGATTTCATCGGACTGGACGACATGATAAAGCAGATCAACGAGGGCTGGCTGGGCTTTGATGTCGCCGTCGCGACGCCTGATGTGATGCAGAAGGTCGCTGGTCTGGGCCGACGCCTGGGGCCGCGCGGTCTGATGCCGAACCCGAAGACGGGCACCGTCACCTTCGACGTCGGCAGAGCGGTGCGCGAGGTGAAGGCGGGCCGCGTCGAGTTCCGCGTTGACCGGACCAGCCTGATTCACATTCCCATCGGCAAGCTGTCCTTCACCGACGAACAGCTGACAGAGAACCTGGCCGCCGCGCTTGATGCCATTCAGCGCGCGAAGCCCGCCGGGGCGAAGGGTCAGTACATCAAGAGCATCGTGCTCTGCTCGACGATGTCGCCCAGCGTCCGGCTCGATATCCAGCCGACGATGGCGTTGCGCACGGCGTAGCTGGCTGGCGGCTGAAGCCGCGCCTAAGGGCTGCGCCGCAAAGCCTGCCTGCGCGGGCTAGGGCGGTCAAGCCGGATCAGCCATTGACGTTGGCGGCCATCGGCTGCTATACTGCTGGTGAGCTTTTGCTCTCGCCCTGGGGCATCATGGCGTGGGGTTCGACCCCTGGAAGCTCCCGGTTTCAGCCGGGGGAGATGTCACTGAGTTCGTTGTACAATCGCATACATGCCAGTGATAGCAGGTGCGCGCAAGCGCTTAAGCGAGAGGCCTGCCGAGGCGAAGTATCCATGGTGCTTATCCGATATGCCGCGACGCGGTGTGTCTGATGATAGAGTGCTTTGGGCCTTCGGGTCGGCGACCTGGAGGCCCTTTTTCGTGGGCATTTTCAAGCATCACGAAAAAGGATGGCATGGCGCGTATGTTCCCTGAGTAGCTCGCGGGGCTGCTCCGCCACACTCGCGGCGGGCAGGCTGGATGCGGAGAACATCTGGTGGCTTTACCCCCGACATCTGCCCTGGAGGGGAGGAACTGACGATGCCAACTGAAGCAAAGAGCGCCCTCATCGATGAGATGCAGGAGAAGCTGGAGCGGGCGCGTGGCGCTGTCTTGCTGACGACGCAGGGGCTGACGGTGTCCGAGGTGACGGAACTGCGGCGCAAACTACGCGCGGCGGGGCTGGAACTGCACGTCATCAAGAACACGCTGCTGCGTATCGCGTCTGAGCGCGCGCATTATCAGGATCTCTCGGAGCTGTTGCACGGCCAAACGGCGATTGCCCTCAGCTTCGACGACGAGATCGCGGCGGCCAAAGCGATCGCGGATTACCTGAAGACGGCGCGCACCGGCAAGCCGCTGACGATCAAGGCGGGTATTCTGGAGCTGGCGCCCATCTCGGCCAAGCAGGTTGAGGAGCTGGCGAAGATTCCGGGCAAAGACCAGTTGCGTGGCCAGGTGGTCGGGACGATTCATGGGCCGCTCAACCAGCTCTATGGCCTGTTGACTGCGCCAATGCGCGATCTGGTCAACGTGCTGGAGGCTCGCGTCCGCCAGCTTGGCGGCGAGCAGGCTGCCTAGCGCCCTGTGGCGCGGTATGCCCATCTGAGCGCGGGCTGGTGATGTCCGCGAGAACGAGAACGAGATTACTAACAAGCGCGTGAGGCTGAGAAGATGCCGCCACGCCGAAAGGAAAAATTACCATGGCCGTTGATGTGGAGAAGATTATCGAACAGCTTGATAGCATGAGCGTGCTCGATCTGGTCAAGCTGAGCCAGGCCCTGCAGGAGAAGTGGGGCGTGAGCGCGGCGCCAGTGATGGCCGCTGGCATGATGCCCGCCGCTGGTGGCGCCGGAGCCGCTGAGGCGGCCCCCGCCGCCGAGGAGCAGACCGAGTTCGACGTCGTGCTGACCGAGATCGGCCCGAACAAGATCAACGTCATCAAGGCGGTGCGCGAGCTGACCGGCCTGGGCCTGAAAGAGGCGAAGGACGTGGTCGAGGCTGCGCCGAAGGCTGTCAAGGAGGGCGTCGCGAAGGAAGAGGCTGCCGCCGCCAAGACCAAGCTCGAAGAGGCTGGCGCGAAGGCCGACGTCAAGTAACGGACCTCTCCCCCTACCCCCTCCCCTAGCAGGGGAGGGGCCGCAGACCAGCATGGTCGGCGAATGGGGAGTCATGTCTCACGGCAAACAGACATCCCCGGTGGGAACGCTCACACGCGCTGCCATCGGGGATTGTCGTATTCAGCAGTGATACTGATTTCGGGTGAGTTGTTGTGGTTCAGACGCCCATCGTAGCCTGAAGGCCACGGCGAATTTCCTCGGCCGCAGCCTCGTCCACCCATTCGCCGTAGCGTTGACGCTACGGCTTGCCTGCCCTCGAAACCACCAACAACCCAGACGGATTTCGTATGATTTCGTGTGTGTGATGAGTACCCAATCGGTTGCTCAACAACGGCTGTGGCGCACCTATTCGCGATGGCGCCGAGCCAGACAGTTCCTGGCTACCGGTATCGTGGATGTCTGATCGCTGTACAGTGGCATGACGGACGGAGTATCATGAAGCAACGCAGCGATCGATAGTGAAATCATGGAGCGTCATGATGGCGGACATGTTATCCACACGGTTCAGGCGCTGGCAACTTGTCGGTGGCGTTGGAATGGTCATCGTCTTGTCGCTGGCCGCTGGCGCCATCTTCATCCATCAGCATCAAGCGCAGTCGGTTGCGCAGACAAGCGCGCCAGCAGGTGTATGCGCTCCAAAGAGCGATGCCACAGTCACCACGTCTATTACTCCTCCAGACCTCACTCTGCCCGTAACGATCCCTCCCGGAGAGCCGCGTGTTGTCGCCACCGTGCATGGCGATCCTCTCTATGCGGAGGGACTGGAGGAACGGGTCGAGGGGACGATTGCGAACCAGCAAAAAACGCTACGGCAGGCGCAACAGGCGCAACAGACGCTGCCTCCGAACATCCAGGCGTCTTTGGATCGGACACCGAATCAGATTCGCCACGACGCGCTCACACGGATGATTCAGGAATGCCTGCTGTTGCAACAGGGAAAACGTCTTGGCCTGACTGCCTCAATAGCCAGCGCGCAGGCAATGGCCCACCAGCAACTTCAATTCATCTATTCACTGCCGGCCTCCGACCAGGCGCGGGTCAGCTTCGAGGCTTATCTGCGCGTAAATCACCTGACCGAGCAAACGTTTCTGACCAACCCTGGTATCCTGGAAGGCTACAGGGATATCCTGACGATGACAGCGGTGGAACAGCACATTCGCACCGGCTTACCAGCAGGCGAGTCATCGGAGACCGGAGTCAACGCCTACATTCAGCATCTGTGGCAGACCGGCCATGTACACGTCTATTTGCCAGCACAGCTCGGTTGGTGAATCGCGCCGTGCCCCAGAGCGCAAAAATAGCCGAGATATCCAGCGTCTTGACCTCGTCCCCTGCCACATGGTACCATCCTGCTCGTGAATACTTATCATCGCCAGACGCGCCGTCGTCGTCATGGGGTCGCGCGTCTCACCCTCCTGTGCAGGCCAACCAAGAATAGCTGATCGGCCGCGTAAGCCCGGCGCATTTGCTTACGCGGCGAGGTGAGGACAATGCGCCACTGCTCGTTTTCCGCCTTCCATGCCCATCGCGTGACGCGGAAATAGTGGCGTTGCCAGCGATAACTCCTCGCTTTGCCTCTTCCGTTCGCGGATTTGTATCCTAGCAAGTACATCCTCCTCCGCCGGGAAGCACGCTCTCCAACGTATCTATCGCCCTACCCGCATGCCCTCGCGCATGTTGCTGCCCGCGAAGACGACCTTCGCCGGGGCAGCTTCCCGGAAATGAGAGTTTTGTCGCTATGAGCCTGCCATCTGTCTCGCCTGCCATCGAGTCGGCCGCCATCGAGATCGCGACGCCCGCAACCCAGCGCCGCTGGTCTATCGCGTTCGGCCTCTATACCGCCGCGACCAATCTCACATTCACCCAGGGCGTCTGGGTCATCTATCTCGCGCTGCACGGCTTCTCGCCGTTCGCCATTGGCCTCTTCGAGACCTGCTTTCATATCGCCAAGTTTCTCGCCGAGGCGCCCACAGGCATCTTCGCCGATCTGCTGGGGCGGCGGCTTAGCCTGGTCATCTCCGCGCTTTTGGTCGTCGGAGCGGAGTTGCTCTTTCTCGCGCCCACGCCCGCGATGATTGCCGCCAGCTTCGCCATTCAGGGCGTGGCGTTTGCCTTCCGTGGCGGCGCGGACAGCGCGCTCCTGTGGACGCTGGTCGAGCGCTCTGGCGATGAGAAGCGGGCCGCGCGCTATAGCCGTCTCTTCAGCCGGATGTTTGTCGTCATGTTGGTGACGCAGACGGCGGGCGTCGCGACTGGCGGCTTCCTGCTCGGCTACGGGCAGGCGTTGCCGTTTGTCTTTACCAGCCTGGCCTCGGCGCTGGCGATCATCCCACTGCTGGCCCTGCCAGAGCAACGGATTCACAAAGCGCATCGCCCGCACCCACTGGCGCATCTACGCGAGGGAGTCCGCGCGGTTGGGCGCGATCCCGTGCTGCTAGGGCTGCTCTTGTTCTCCGGGCTGACGGCGGGCGTCATGACCACCATCGGCTACTACACGCAGCTGTACTATCACAGCATCGGCTTCTCGCTGGCCGCCATCGGCCTGTTGCTGGCGATTCCGGTCGTGCCAGATGCGTTCTTCGCCGCCGCCGCGCCGCGGATCATGCGCTGGCTGCCGCGCCGCTGGGTGCTGGCGATCTTCGTCGGCGCGCAAATGTTGGGGCTGCTGGCGCTGGCGACGCGCGTGCCCGTGCTGGCGCTCATCGGCTACCTGGGACTGCTGCACGTTGGCGACTCGGTGCTCTATCCCGCCATCAGCACGTATCTGAACGAGCGCAGCCCGGAGGCGCAGCGCGCGACGGTGCTCTCGCTGGAGACGGGCCTCTTCAGCGCCATCATGATCGTGCTCTTCCCGCTCTTCGGCTTCGGCCTGACACGCATCGACTTCAGCGTCGCCTACCTGTGGACATTCGTGGCGCTCTTGCTCGGCATCGTCGGCATTGTCGCGCTGGTGTGTGCGCTCCGGCGACGGCAAAGGAGCGTATAGAACGCATGGGCCGAATGTCCCACCTGCGGTTTTGGAGACCCAATCGAAACAGTTCGCCATTGTTCCCTGGCTGAGGCGGGTGTCGTTGTGAAGGCCCGACATGGTTCACTACTGTCCGCATCAGCGCCGTTACAACCGCGTTTTGTCGTGGAATGTGTTGGGTCAAAACCGAGGGCAGCGGAACCTGCCGTTGGCGAGTCATTCTAGTAGGGCGTACAGCATACCAGTTCGAGGTGTCCGCCCATCGCTTCGAGGTAGCGGGCGAGGGTCGAGATGTAGAGTTCGGCCTGATGTTCGATGCGTGAGATTTGCGATTGCGGCACATCCAGCGCCTCGGCCAGTTGGGCTTGTGTGAAGGCTCTGGCTCGGCGCAGTTCGGCAAGTGACTGTTCGTAAGCAGCCTGCTCGCCCTCCGCCTCGCGGCGCCAGCCTCAGCGCGCCGTCGGCGTTCCGGATCACGGTCTGCCGCGCCGCGAATCTCCTTCCAGGGACGATGTCCTGCCATGTGCTCTCCTTTATGAATCAACATAATCTCTAAATCAGACCTTCGGCGCGCAGCTCATCGAGATACTCGTCATAAAGCCGGTCAGCCTCAGGAATTGCTGTGCGATACCACTCAGCCCATTGCCCAGTCTTATTGCCGCCGAGCAGCAAGATCGCTGTGCGGCGCGGGTCGAATGCAAACAGAACGCGCAACTGACCTTCCGCGCTCACACGGAGTTCCTTCATCTGCGGCGCATGACGCGAGCTTCGTATCTCGCCAACAGTGGGCCGCTTCAGATTTGGCCCGTGCAACTCCAGAAGCTCGATGCGCCCAGCGAGCGCGTCTTGTTGTTCTGGCGTCAGCGCGTTGTACCACGACGCAAACGCATCCGTGCCTTCTACGCTCCACATGAGGTTATTATAGCATAGATGTTATATATCACGCAAGATATATTTTCTTCGCCTACCTGTGGACGTTCGTGGCGCTCGTGCTCGGTAGCCTCGGCATCTTCACGCTGGTCTGGGTGCTGCGGCGAGAAGCGCATAGAAAGCACTAGCGAAGTGCTCCACCTGCGGTCATGAGACTTGCCTTGCTGCAGATTTCCCTGCATACTAACCGCGCGTGGCAACGATGGCTTCCGCGACGGGAGTATATCTGTTGTCGCCATAGTCTGTTTGATTACTGCATTGCCGGAACTAGTGCGTAGTTAAGAGAGTGAGACAACATTGTGGACATCAATGACCATGGACTCGATACCAAGCTACAGGAGTATATGTACCTGGTGCATAGAAATCAGCCAGCTGTACCAGTGCTTCGCGCAATGAAACTTCTCACGATCTGTGGTATCCCACGACTGACCGGTTGGCGCATTCGGATTGTGTGTGACGAAATCCTTAGCGAGCCGTCACTTGTGACGGAACGACTTCCTTGGGAAGATGCTCTGACGGAACTGAAACGGCTAGAATTTGTAACTGTCTCCTCTCCTGCCAATGGCGACATCGCGCTGACAATCTGCAATGACGCTTATTTCGAGCGTGTTGTGATCGATTACCCATCAGATAACCTACGTGCCACACATCGCGCAAAGCTGCTGGACGTCTTTACATCCGACAGAGACAGCGATGGACTGTTTTACTTGGGAGCCACTTTGGCGGCTCGCAAAGCGCTGCCTCGATACGCTTCGACGGAGCGGCGGGCACACGGCAGCCGCTTAGCCTCTCGGCGCTGGGCATCGCGAACGAGCGCCATCGGCGTCAAAATCGGTTGAGCCTGGCTTCTCGTGAAGCGTCTTCTCTGGCAGCACATCCTCCAGCGTCACGGTGCAGCCATTCCTCCAGCGCTGCCGATACGCTTCGACGAGCGCGGGCGACCGGCAGCCGCGCCACTCGGCGCTGAGCATCGCGAAGAGGCCACTGGCCAAAACGGCATGTGAGCGCGCCACGCTTCGCAGTATAAACCAAGCTGGATGCACTACCGACGCCAGCAGTCGGCCACCCGGCGTGAGAATCCTGTGACACTCGCCGGCATGGGCGCCTCAAGGCAATTCTACCATCGTCGCCAGAATCAGATCGAAGCTGCCATCCGCAAATGGCAAGGCGATCCTGTACGTCGAGGGCGAGGTATTCAGCATCCTCGATGCCGAACGTGGCGCGCGCGATATCGACGAGCGCCTGCGCCTGGTCGCTGATGACGAGCCGGGCGGGCGTCTGGCCGGAGTAGCGCCGCAGCATGAGTGGCGCGAAGTAGCCATTGCCCGCGCCCAGTTCTAGAATTGCCTGGCCCTCGATGCGCCCACTCCTGTCGAGCAGCAGATCGTTGAGCACGTGGCGTTTGAATGCGCCACCGTGATAGCCGACGACGCGATGCCACTGCTTCGCGATGCTGTTGTAGTATGCTGTGCGCGCTATAGTGGCCTATCCTTCTCGATGAGGTGACGCAATCCAGCACGATAACCGCTGGCATGCCAGAGCATACCACCGGAATTGAGCGCCTATCCAGCGACAATACGCCGCCTAGTCGCCGGGCAGCTTGGCCGCCAGCACGTCAACCTGCTCGATGCTGGGCGGCTGCGCCAGCAGGTCGGATGCCTGCGCCATCAGCGCCGCCGCGACCCGCCCAGTCAGGTGCGCCTGGCGTCCCGCCTCATCGGGAAATGCGTCGAAGATGCCAAACGTGGATGGCCCCATCCGAATCGCGAACCACGCGGCCGTCGCGGGTTCCTCCCGCACGATGGGCAGGCCGCCCTTGAGGAAATTCTCGACATCAGCCTCTTTGCCCGGCTTCGCCTCCAGCCGTACCAGTAATGCCACCGTCACCATCTTGCTGCTCCTTCGTCTTCGACCAGACTCAACATAGGTATCCTGCGCGGGATGATAGCGCCAGTGCGTCAGATATGCCAGATATCACGATATGCCAGCGATATGCCAGAGACATGCCAGCGCTCTTAATGGCGCACATCTGCTATACTTCGTTCGCTGCAATACGATACGGTGACGCGATACAGCGGCGTCCACATCTGCCACAGGAGCTGCGTGATGGAGAATGGCACAGCGCGACGCGACGAGGCGCATGCGAAACTGGCGCAACTGCGCGCCCTGATGACGTCCCGCGAGTTGGACGCTATCCTGCTGGAACAGACCCCGAACGTCGCCTGGCTCACCGCCGGAGCGGAGACCGCCATCAATATCGCGACGGATCGCGGCCCACTCGCGCTGCTGGTGACGCCGGAGCGCGCCTGTGTCGTCACCGATGGCGTCGAAGCGCCGCGACTCGAAGCGGAAGAAGGACTGGTAGACCTTGGATTCGAGTTGGTCGTCGAGCCGTGGTATCGGCGCGGCGCGTTCATTGCCGCTATGCGGGAGCGCGAGCGGGTCGGCGGTGATGACGAGCGCGACCTGTCTACGGTGGCCCCGGACATCCAGCGGTTGCGTACGACACTGCAACCCAGCGAGGTCGGGCGGCTACGTTATGCGTGCCTGCTGGCCGCCGATGTGCTGCGTGAGGTCGTTGCCCAGGTAACGCCCGGAATGACCGAGCATGCGATAGCCGGGCTGATCGACGGAGCGTCGCGCGCGCGGGGCGGCGTTGCGGTGGTCACGCTGGTCGGCAGCGACGAGCGCATCGCCGCCTATCGCCATCCACTGCCCACCGAGAAGGCCATCGAGCGGTACGTGATGCTGGTGCTGTGTCTGCGCTGGCGAGGATTGGTCGCCGCCACTACACGTCTGGTACACTTTGGCGCGCTGCCAGACGATCTGGAGACGCGGGCGCATGCCATCGCGGCGGTGGACGCGCGGCATGATTCAGGGTACCCAGGCGGGCCGCACCCTCGCCGACCAGTGGGCGCTGGCGGCGCGGGCCTATCGCGACGCAGGGTATCCTGAAGCCATCGAGGAGCATCACCAGGGCGGCAGCATCGGCTATCTCACGCGCGAGCGGCTGGCGACGCCAGATGACACCACGCCTATGGAACTGTCGCAGGCCTTCGCCTGGAATCCCTCAGTGCGCGGCGTCAAATCGGAGGATACAATATTGCTGACCGCCGATGGGCCAGAGGTGCTGACAGCAATGCCAGAGTGGCCGACCTGGGATGTCACGCTCGACGGCCAGAGTTGGCCGCGCCCCGCCATTCTAATACGGTAGAGGAATCCATGCGAGAGATCGAGCAGCGCGCCGCCGACGCATACCACGCCCGCTTTGGCGAATTGCCTGAGGTGGTGGCCAGCGCGCCGGGGCGAGTCAACCTGCTCGGCGAGCATACCGACTACAACGGCGGTTTCGTGCTGCCATGCGCCATCGAGCGTCGCGTCGCGGTCGCCCTGGGCCACGGCGCGGGTGGACTCTACAGCGTCGATCACGACGACATGCAGCCGTGCGCCGGATCGCGCGCCGAGAGCTGGGGCGACTATCCGCATGGCGTCGTCTGGGCGCTGGAGCAGACTGGCGCGCGCATTCCCGCGTTTCAAGCGGCGATCACAGGTGATGTTCCAGCGGGCGCGGGGCTTTCCTCCTCGGCGGCCATCGAGGCGGCGACGGCTCTCGCGCTCGACGCTTTGCTCGAACTGAACATCCCACGCGCCGATCTGGCGCTGCTCTGCCAGCGCGCCGAAAACGAGTTCGTCATGGTTGACTCTGGGATCATGGACCAGTATGCCTCGCTGCTCTGTCAGCAGGGGAGCGCGCTGCTGATCGACTGTCGCTCGCTGGCGTCGGAACAGGTCTCACTCGACCTGGGGGCTGCGGGCCTGAGCCTGGTTGTCTGTGATACGCGCGTCAAACGACAACTGGCCGCCACGAGGGACTACAATGAGCGGCGGGCCACCTGCGCGCGGGCAGCGAAGTCGTTGGGCATTGCCCAGTTGCGTGACGCTACAATCGAGGATCTGGCGCGCCTTTCCGGCGAGGAGCTACGCTATGCCCGCCATGTCGTCGGCGAGAACGCGCGCGTGCTGGCGGGCGCCGATGCGCTTCGGCGGCAGGACTTCGCGGCGTTCGGCGAGCTGATGTGGGCGTCGCACGAATCGCTCAGAGATGACTACGCTGTCTCGACGCCGGAACTGGATGCCTTTGTCACCCTAGCGCGCGTGGCGGGCGCGCTGGGGGCACGGCTCACCGGCGCGGGCTTCGGCGGCTGCGCCATCGCGCTCATCGCGGGCGGCAAGGTACGGATGCTGACCGAAGGCGTGACCTCAGCGTTCACTCAGCAAGGGTATCATGCGCCTGCGTGGTATGCGTTTTCCCCTGCGGCGGGAGCGGAGGTCGTGCGATGAGCCTTCCTGGGGATGCGCCTGATCCGGGCGAGCCGGAAACGCGGCTGGTATGGAATCCGCTGCTGCGTGAATATCTCGCGCAGTCGCCGGGGCGCATGTATCGTCGCGAGGCAACCAGCGACTGCCCGTTCTGCGAAGACCTGACCAGCGGACGTGTGCCGCCCGGCACGCAGGCCTGGATTCGCCCCAATGACTTCCCCGCGCTGCGGCCGCCGGTGGGCGAGTGTTTCGTGCTCATCTATAGCGCCGACCACGACCGCACCTTCGCCGATCTGCGCCAGGAGGAAGTTGTCCCGGTGATTGGCCTCTGGCAGGATCTCTATGCCGAACTCTCGCCGCGCTACGCCTGTGTCATGACGTGGGAGACGAGCGGCGCGGTGATTGGACAGACGCAGCGCCACCCGCACGGCCAGACCTACGCCATCTCGGCGATTCCGCCGCTGCTGGCGCGCGAGATGGAGAGCGTGGAGCAGTCCTACGCCGCCGGTGACGGCTGCCTGTTCTGCCGCATTCTGGCGGAGGAAGACCATGGCGCGCGGGCGGTTGTTTCGCGCGAGCACTGGCTGGCGTTCGTGCCGCCCTATGCGCGCTATCCCTTCGAGCTACACGTCTATGCGCGCCGCCATGTCAGTGCGATAGGCGATCTGGCGCGTGGCGGCGATGAGGTTCAGGAACTCGCGGCGCTGCTGCCACGTCTCATTCGCGTATACAATCAGGTCTTCGCCGGGCCGATGCCCTATATGCTGGCGATCCATCAACTGGCGGACGAGCGTTTTCACCTGCATATCGAGCTACTGCCGGTGGGGGCTGTGCCGGGGAAGCTCAAGCTGGCGGCGAGCAGTGAGATGGCGTGGGGATTCTGGCTCAACGACGCGCTGCCCGAAGCCGCCGCGGCCCAGTTGCGTGCGCTCTACGCGGGATTGCCTGAATCCGCGGAATGACGCAGACCTGGATTCTATGATGTCGCACATCTTCATGGGATATGCTGCAAAAGATGGATGAATCTGGAGACGCTATTGCGCGGCATGCATGGCGCATCGCTTCAACTCAAAGTGAAAGTGGATCTGTGCGGATGAAGGTACTGGTGACGGGTGGCGCTGGCTATATTGGCAGTGTCATCACTGAAGAATTGTTGAGCGCTGGCCACGAGCCAGTGATCTATGACTCACTGCTCAACGGGCACGCCGCGGCAATCCCTCCCAGCGTTCCCGTCGTGCGAGGGGATGTGCGCGATACGGCGTTGCTCGCGCGTACGCTACGGGACGAGCGCATCGAGGCGGTCATCCACATGGCTGCGCTGATCGAGGCGGGTCTCTCGGTCACGTTCCCCGAGCAGTTTTTCGCGACGAACGTCGGTGGCGTGGCTAGCGTCTGCGAAGCGATGTGTGAAGTGGGCGTGCGGCGGCTGGTCTTCAGCTCTACCGGCGCCATTTATGGCAATACCAATGAGGCTCCTTTTGATGAAGAGACGCCTGCCCACCCGGAAAATCCCTACGCTGAATCGAAGCTGATGGCCGAGCGGATGCTGGCCACTATCGCGCCCGCGCGCGATCTGGTCTGCACCGCGCTACGTTACTTCAACGCGGCGGGCGCGACCGAACGCAACGGCGAGGCGCACAACCCGGAGACCCATCTCATCCCGCTGGCGCTGCAAGCGGCGGAGCAACACGCGCCGTTCAGCATCTTTGGCACGGACTATTCCACCCCCGACGGCACGACGATCCGCGACTATGTACATGTCGCCGACATCGCCCATGCGCACCTGCTCTCGCTGACTCGCGAGCAACCGGGGCTGCGTATCTACAACGTTGGCACGGGCACGGGCTGCTCAGTGCGCCAGGTCGTTGACGCGGCGCGAGCGGTGTCTGGTATCGATTTCCCTATCCGCGTGGAGCCGCGTCGTCCAGGTGACCAGATCGTGAGCGTGGCCAGCGCCGAGCGCATCCGGGCCGAGCTGGGCTGGCAGCCGCGTCACACCGACATCCACGATATCGTCGCCAGCGCCTGGGCATGGCGGCAGCGGCATCCCCACGGCTACGGAGAGAGCGCATAGCGGAAGTAGGCCGCTATCCGGCGGCCACGCTGATGGAAATCGTCTCGATGATGTCGTCGGCGGCAATCTTCTTGAGGACATCCATGCCCTGAGTCACTTTGCCAAACGTGACGTAGATATTGTCGAAGTACTGCGACTCGTCGGCGGTGGTGATAAAGAACTGCGCGCTGGCGCTGTCCGGCGCTCCGGCGCTGGCCATCGAGATGGTTCCCGCGCTGTAGTCTGCCGGAAGCGGATTGTCATCCTGGATCGTGTAGCCAGGGATATCGATCCCGTCAGAGCCATCCCGCGCGACCGAGCCACCCTGCACCAATGAGAGGTGCGAAGGGCCGCCAGTGGGATCGATCACGCTGGGCTTGCCCGGTGTCTCCACGCGCCAGAAATACGTGCCGTCGTACCAATGCGACTGCGCCAGGAAGACGAAGTTATTGACCGCGATGGGCGCGTTTTTGGCGTCAAGCTGGAGGACGATATCGCCCTTTGCCGTCGTGATGGTGGCGATATAGGTATCGGCAGTGTTGATGGTCATCAGGGGCGCGCCGGTACACTGATGGGTCGTGAGGTCGCAGGTGGCCTGTCCTGTGGATGTCACGCTGGGGGTCAAATCGCCGGGTGGGATATCACTGGTTCGGCTGGTGGCGATTGTGCTTAACGCGATCAGTCCCGTACTCAGGATGCAGCAGATGGCAATCACGCCACCGAACGCGATGAGCAGCCAGTGCCACCATTGCAAGCCTCGCTTTTGCGGCGGCGCTGGGGGCGGCGCGTATCCCATCGCGCCCGGCGGCGGATAGTATGGGGGTGGAGGCTGATTGTACGGAGGCTGATTGTACGGAGGCTCCTGCCCGGATGGTGGCATACCCAACCTGCATTCCTTTCTTCATCATACCGTCATCGGTCCATCACATGGCGATGTATGAGCGGCGCGTTAGCCCTGCCAGATGTCGGCGATAGTCGTCGCATGCGCCGCCTCGTTGGTGAATGATACACCTTCCAGCGCCTCGACGGTGCGCAGGACGTCATAGTGGTTGATGGTCTCGGGGTATTCTCCTGCCTGAACATGCGCGCCGACAAACAGCGTCGGAATGTGATTGGCGTCTGAGCCATCGTCCTCGTCCCAGGTCACGATCAGCAGACTGTTGTGGGTCAGCGCCCACTGCGCGTAGCCGCCCAGGTTTTGCCGCAGCCAGGCATCCGCCTCTGCGATGGAGCCGGAATGCATGTCGTGCTGCTGATTCGGCACGACGAAGGCGACGGTCGGGAGCTGGCTGAAGTCCGTTGGGAAACTCGTGAATGGCTGGTTGCTCGTCGCGGGCACGTTGGCGAAGTCTACCCAGGGATTGTGCTTGCGGGCGTAGAGTTGATCGGTGGCGTCGTCGTAGCAGCCAGTGTATCCCGCCTCTGGCATGCTCTCCGAATAGCCGGTGAAGCTCATGCCATGGGCAATCAGTTCGCTCGCGAGATTCGGCCCGGCCAACTGCTGCGGGCAGGCGTCGTCGGCGATGCCAAAGGTGGACCCGGCGAAGAGCGCGAGGTAGTTTGGCTGGCTCGGATGGGTGACGCCATGCGCGTCGGTGAAGACGGCGCCCTCTCTGGCGAGCGTCGCGAGATACGGAGCGTCGGCGGCGCTCGTGATATCGGCGTAGCTGTGGTTCTCTTCGACGACGATGACGATGTGATCAAAGTGGGGCAGTGGCTTCGCCGCGCCGCCCGGCGTGCTGGTCGTGCCCATGGTCAACGCGCAGCCCGCGATACCCAGCATCAGCAGCCACAGGAGCGCTGCCGACATCAGACGGACTGTGCGTGAGCGGGATAGGGTGTGGGCGGCCATACGATACGCTCCTGGCTGTATCTATCGCAGATCAATCAGCGACAAGCCCGTCTGCTCGGCAATATACCCAAGCAGCCACTCCATAAGCGCCTCATACTCATCCTGTGGCATCGTTGGCCGCGTATTTGTCACGAGCATCCATGGCATAAACGGTATGTGGCGCCTTATCCTCAGCCAACGGACCATACCACTCGTTCCGGCGAGCTCGTAACAAATCGGCGGGGTTCCGCGTTTGCCAGGCGGGACAATCGCGAACAACTGCGCCTCGGCAAAGCGCAGGGGCTGCTCCGCTCGTCGTACCGATCCTACCACCACTAACTTGTGTCGGCTCACCTCGATGGTTTGCCGCGCTTCATTGACCGCCAGGAAAACGAAAGCCGGGACCAGGACAGCCATTGCTGCGACGGGGAGGGAAAGCGCATCGTATAGGGAGTCACCCATCAAGAGAATCAAGCTGCCTGCCAACCACTCGCAAAGCAGGATGACGAAGCCCGTAGTTCCCAGGATGCGCCACCAATTGGGTCTGAGGCGGATCACGAGCGGAATCTGTGACGCCGGCGGTTGGTGTTGAAAGGGAGCCTGGTCGTTGAGCGGGCGTCCATGGAGAAGCGTCGTAGCCGCATAGCGCGCTACCTCATAACGTTGGATGCGACGGACTTGGAGAAGCCCGAAAAAACCTATTACGAGGAGGCCACTGCCGAGGCCAAGACCGCCGAGAGCAATGAGGGCTGCCTGATGCGCCGAGTGTGCATGAGAGATCCCAACGATTATCTGCCACAAAATATAGGCGACCATCGCAATGACCAAAGCGATAGCGAGCGGGTAGCGTATCCTCGAACGCAATCTCATCACACATTGCTCCTGAGGGATATATCTAATCTGACAAGTCCAGCGTAAGGTAATTGGATGATGGTCGCTTGCCGCCAGAGGCGCCCGCCGAATAGTATACAGCGCCCATACTAGAGTCGTAGAGATGATGCAGGCTGACAGGGCTTGGCAGCAGGAGTATGCTAGAGCAGAGGCGGGAGGTGTGTCATGGAGATCCTGATGCTCAGCGCGGGTGAGGTGGAGCGGTTGCTCGATCCCGATGCGCTGCTGGATGCGCTGGCCGACGAGTTCAAGGCGCTCAGCGAAGACAAGATAATCGCGCCGGGACGCAGCGAGGTCTCCACTGGCGATCCGGGATTCCTGCTGGCCATGCCTGTCTACCGCCCCGGGCGCGAGATCACCGTGAAACTGGTCTCGGTCTTCCATGGCAACGACGCCCTCGGAGCGCCCAGCCATCAGGCGCTGATCTGCCTCTTCGATGCCGCGACGGGAACACCGGTCTGCATCATGGACGGCGCGTATATCACCGCGATGCGAACCGCTGGCGCGGCGGCTCTCTCCACCCGCGAGCTGGCGCGCGAGGATGCGCGGACGCTGGCGATTGTCGGCGCGGGCGTGCAGGGCGCGGCGCACCTGAAACTGGTTCCCCGAGTACGCGACTTCCGCGAGATTCGTATCGTGTCGCGGACGCTTGCCCACGCGCAACACCTGGCCGAACGCGACGAGCGGTCGCGCGCCGTTGAGACGGTTGAAGAGGCGGTACGCGGCGCCGACGTCGTCTGCCTCTGCACCAACGCTCCCGATGCGGTGCTGCGCGGCGCGTGGCTGGCTCCCGGCGCGCATGTGACCTCGGTGGGCTATCGGCCACCCGGCGGCGAACTGGGCGACGACGTCATCGAGCGGGGCGCGCTCTTCGTCGAGACACGACGCGCGTTCGAGGCGCCACCGGTTGGCTGTGGCGAGCTTGCGGGACGCGATCCAATGAGCGGCACGGAAATTGGCGAAGTGCTACTCAGGGGCCGACCAGGCCGTAAATCCGATGACGATATCACCGTCTACAAAGCAATGGGACATGCCTGTGAAGACATGGCCGCGGCCAGCCTTGTCTATCAGCGGGCGCGCCGCGAGGGCATAGGTGTGGCTGTAGCACTCTGATCGCCCGCATCATCTATATTGCTAGCTCCTTGCGTGTAACAAGCCGGGGAACTATAGTGTGGCTGAGTATAACAGCACAAATTATTCGTCTGGGCCATGCTCAGTGTCGTAAGGCGGTTGCCACGGGCTGGTGTGACATGAACATCATCGCAGGATAAATCAGGTAGGGGTGGCAGCCGGGGAGGGGACAGGACGAGATGCTCGACCAGACAACATACGCACAGTGGGTAGGGGCTGCCCTCGGGGAGTATCGCCTGACACGCCTGCTGAGCGTAAGCCCGATGGGGCCACTCTATACCGCCGATGCTGTGAATACGACCTCGACCTCCAGTTATCTTATCCGTGTTCTCACCGTGCCGCCCGCGCAGACCCCCGACATGATGCAGTCCTATCAGGAGCTTCTCGAACGCCAGGCTGGACATATTATGGGTTTGCGGCATCCCTATATGATGCCGCTGGTCAACTATGGTATCGCTCAGGGCCTTCCCTATCTCGTCTGGCCCTCTACGACGATGCGTTCGCTCAGCACACGCCTCTCACAGAGCGGCGTGTTGGATGTGGTGACGATGGGACGCTACCTCGACCAGATCGCCGCCACCCTGGAATATGCCCACCAGAATACGACCTACCACCGCAATCTCTCCGTCGATTGCATCTATCTGCAGATGGATGGACAGATCGCCGTCGGGGAGTTCGGCGTGCGGCGTCTCTACGAACTGCTGACGCCCGGCAGCCAGGTCGGGTTCTTCTCCGGCAGCCTCGAAGCGCTTGCCCCGGAGCAACTGACCGGCGGTCAGATCAACTCCTATACCGATGTCTACGCCCTCGGCGCGGTGACCTATCGGTTGCTGACCGGGCAACCGGTCTTCAATGGCGACAACTTCAGAGTGGTCGCGGAGCAGCATCTCCACGCGCAGCCACCATCGCTCGCTCGTGCCCGTGCGGGGGTACCCATCGCGCTCGACCGCGTGCTGGCGGACGCGCTTGCCAAAGACCCCGCGCAGCGGATCCAGCGCCCCGGCGCCTTCGCGGACGCCTATCAGCATGTCGTTGCGCCAGCCAACGCCCTGCGTGTGCCATTCGACGCGCCCGGCGGAAATGGCGCTAGTCCAGCGCCTTCAGGCCCAGCGCAACAGGCGCTCACACGGCGCGGAGCCAATGGCGCGACCCTCGTCCCGCAAACTCCGGGCGCGAGAGCGGGCCGAGTCGGCGCCCCTACCGGGCCGTCTGACATCGACGCGGGTTCAACAGCGCCAGGGTGGCGTCAGTTCATCTCGCGTAGCTGGTGGTTCCTCCTGATCGTGCTGGTGCTGGTACCGCTTATTACCGCGGGCGCGCTCTTCCTTGCCAACAATCACCAGACCGCCGCCACGCCTCCGAGCGGAACCTTGCTGTTTGTGGATAGCGCATCGTCGCCAACCGGCAGCGACGATGGGTTCCGCATCACCGCCAGTGGCCTGTCGGCGCTTCCCGCCGGCTCGCGCTATGAAGTCTGGTTCATCAACCAGGAAACCGAGCAGATTATCGCGCTGGGCCAACTGGTCGCAGGCCAGAACCAGACCTACCAACTGGCCTATACACCCGGTGGATTAAACAGCAAGTCAGCCGCCAACGTGCTCTCGGAGGGTGACATGGTCGAGATTACCCAGGAGCAGAGCAACGTTGTCGCGCCATCGGGGCATATGCTGCTGGCGGTCAAGTTCCCGCCGCAGTCGTTTGTCCACATCAAGCATCTGCTGCTCAGTTTCCCCACAACGCCTGGCAAGATTGGCCTGCTCGTGGGGGTGCTGCGCCAGACGCAGCTGCTGAACGCTCAGGCCAGCGCGCTCAATACGGCATCTGGCAAGAGGAACGCGGCGCTTGTCCAGTGTCTCGCGCAGAGTGTCATCGACATCAGCGAGGGCAAAAGCGGTGAACATTACAAGCCGCTCGGCGCGGAGTGCAGAGCGCTCGGCGTCACCCAGGCAGGCGATGGGTTCGGGTTGCTCAGCCCGGTGCAGGCGGTGACACCCGGCAACAATGGTAGCGGCAACAACACTGGTGGTGATTACAACGGCGCGTCAGATTCCGCTGGCTACATCAAGAACGCCGCCAACCATGCGTCGCTGGCAACGGCCACATCCGACGCGACCGAAGATCTCCGCCAGCATGCGCGCACCGTACAGGTCGCGCTGGCGGATGTCTCGAAATCCGTGACGACGGCGGACAATGCCGCGCTCGCCTTGCTGACCGCGCCAACCGATACTTCCGCAGCGGCGGCGCTTGTGGCGGCGACAGGCGCGGCGTATCAGGGCACGGGTGGCTCCAATGCGGGCGGCGCGATAGCAGCGTATCTGCAAGGGCAGTTGATGGCGACCCTTTCGCTCACGCAACCAGCCGCATAGACTCTTATAGACTCCTAGGGATGACTTCTCTCCGGGTGGCCCTTCACTTGTCTGGGGGCCGCCCGGTATTGCTTTATAGAGAGAAAGGGAGATGAACCTATGCCAGACGCCAATGATGCCACGGTACTGCTCGATATCCGTGATGATATCGCCCATATCATCCTCAACCGGCCGGGCGCGATGAACGCGCTCAACCTGGAGATGGCGAAGGAACTGCTGGATGCCGCGATGCGGTGTGATGAGACAACCGGCGTGCGCGCGGTGGTGATTGCGGGCGCGGGGAAGACGTTCTGCGCGGGTGGCGATGTCAAGCGGTTCGTCGCCGAAGACGCGAGTGAGCAGTTGCCGACCTACGTGCGCGCCATCACGACCTATCTGCACGCGGCGATCTCCTGCCTGGCGCGGATGAACGCTCCGGTGATCGCGGCGGTCGAAGGGAGCGCGGCTGGTGGGGGCATGAGCCTGGCGCTGGCCTGCGATCTGATCATTGCTGCCGAGTCGGCGCGTTTCATGGCGGCCTATACGCGCATCGGCCTCTGCCCCGACGGCTCGATGACCTACTCGCTCTCGCGGCTGGTCGGGTTGCGGCGCGCGCTGGAGCTGACGCTGACCAACCGGACGCTCACGGCTCCTGAGGCGCTCGACTGGGGTATCGTGACGGCGGTCGCGCCTGATGGCGAGGCGCTGCTCCGCGCCGACGAGCTGGCCAGCCAGTTCGCGCAGGGGCCGACGCTGGCCTACGGCGCCACCAAGCGGCTGATTCACGCGGGGTGGTCGGAAACGCCTGGAGACGCAGATGATGGCCGAGAGCCAGGCTATCGCCGCGATGTCTGGCACGGCGGATGCCAGCGAGGGGATGGCTGCCTTCCTCGCCAGGCGCGCGCCAGATTTCAAGGGGAAGTGAGAACACAAATGGAGGGCGCTGTTTTCGCGTGTGTCCCCACGCCGCAGGCTGAGAGCTATGCGGCTAATCCTGGGATGATCGTATCCGCCTGCCACGAGCGAGGCTGCTGAATTCGCAGGATTAGCCGCAGCATAATGTGGTTTTCGCATGTGCGACAGGCACGGGCATTGCGGTGGGGTGAGCAGGCCGGAGCGTAAACACTACGGCGAATGGGCGCATGTGATGGTATGCAACGGGAGGGCCGGAAATTCGCCGGGGCATTCATGCTCCGGCACGCCCGCTCCAGCACGCTGTTCGGAGGTCATTCTTAAACTTCATCATGCCGCGATGCTGGTCTGCCACACTCCTCGCCCGCGCATGCGTGCGCATCACTCGACGCCGCGCACCACGATCTCGTTCTCTGCGATCTGCTGGCTATAGCGATGTCGCGTCGCGGAGCGATTGCCTGACACGAGACGGCAACTGCCAGTTCATCATCCTGATTGTCTGAGGGATCGCATCGCCGCAGACGATGTAGACCTCGTAACGACCGAGGAACCACTCCTGGATACCCGATCCATATCCTGTCGGTGGCCGCAGGTCAATCCTAGAAATGCCCTTCCACGCCACGCGCCCACGCAGCCCAAAATAGCTTCCCCTATAGGCAATCCCTGCTTCACTGAAACGGAGAAGGGGGTGATTGAGGACCAGATTCGCCAGGGTAAGAGGGACACCCAGACCAAACAGGCAGAAGGCGATCCAACTGATCGCGGCGTTCTGACCGCTCCTGATGCCGCCATACGCAAGCGCTGCGAATAAGAATGTGAGAACGAGAAACAGTGAACCCTTGGTCCAACTCAGATCAATGACGATATCCGCGGATGAAGAGTTCGTCAGTGGAAGCGCGGGATCTGAATCGTCATCGCTGTGCTCCTCTGGCGGGGATTGCGTTTCCCGTCTGAAAAGATGACACCGTCCAAATTGGCCTGGATGCGACCGAGGAGTGCGCCAGGGATACCGGCGAGACCGCCGAAGACAGCGCCGCATGCCACACCGCCGAAAAACAGCAACAGCGCGACAATTGCCGCATTCACAAAGCCCGGAAGGTATTGTCCGCTTGGGTCTGTCTGCTGACCATGGTAGACAGTGCCGAACCCAAAGATGAGAAAGACCAGCGCCACTGGGGCTGCGCATGCCACGGCGCCCGCATCAACACCGAGGACAAATGAACCTCTGGCGCGAGCGGCGATGAATCCAGCAAGAAACGCGCAGATGATAGCGGCTATTAGCCAGAAATAGGGAAGCGCACGGAACTGAGACGATGGATTGACGGCATGTAGCAACCCAATCCCACCGGCAAAGATGGCCAGCCCCACACCAAACGGCAACCCGTAGCGAGAAGCCGTGCGCCAATCGTCCATCATCCTCGTTCGCCGCCTATCCTGAACTCACTACTCGAGCCATCTCAACATCAGCAAGAGTACACTCTTTGCGCGTCTATTGTACGCTATCAGCAAACGCCGTTGAGAACGGGACTTCGCCAACCAATTTTCTGCGGTGACACCATAGGGGCTTGACAAAATTAGTCAAATGGATTATACAGTCGTATAAACCACTCGTAAGAGAGTGGCATGGGGAATTACATGACACGACCAATGGCACAGAATGAGACGGTGGATGCGTTTCTTGATGCCGCCGAGCGACTGCTCATCAGCGTTGGCTACGCAGGCATCTCAGCGCGCAGGCTCGCCGAGGAGGCGGGCGCGAACCACGGTTTGATTCACTATTACTTTGGCTCGATGGAGCAGTTGCTCCTTCAGGTGCTCGAACGCTTCACCAGTCGACTGATCGTACGTCAGAAGGCCCTGTACGCGGCGGACATCCCTTTTCTGCGGAAATGGCGGACGGCGATGGGATTTCTCGTCGATCAGGACTTCTCAAGCGGGTATGAGAAGGTATGGATGGAGCTTCAGGCGCTCGCATGGAATCACCCGGAGTTGCAGGAGCGTGTGGCGCGTGTGCGCAGGCAGTGGTACGAGGTATTGTCCGAGGCCTTCACCAAAGCCATGGCCGACTATGGCATCGATACGGAGCAATATCCCGTCGAGGCGATGGTTACCCTCGTCATTACCTTCAATCTCGGCATCGAGATGGAGCGTCTCGGCGGTATCACCGAGGGCCACAAAGAACTGCTTGCCATGATTGACCGGTGGCTGGTTCGCCTCGAAGCGGCAAAGGCGGCGAGCGTCGAGCAGGCAGAGCAGATCGAGCCAACCAACGGGGAGGGTGCGAACGATGAGGGCCAGATATCCTGATACGGAAGGCTATGTCGAGCGCGACGGTGTGCGCATTTTCTACGAAGTCTTTGGCGAGGGGGAGCCTACCGTTCTCCTGCTTCCCAGCTGGTCAATCATCCACTCACGCTTCTGGAAGGCGCAGGTACCCTATCTCGCGCGCCACTGTCGCGTCATCACCTTCGACGGGCGTGGCAACGGCAAATCGAGTCGCCCGCTCGCTCCAGCGGCCCACTCCACCGAGGAATTCGTCGCGGATGCTCTGGCGGTGCTGGATGCGACCGCAACGCAGCGGGCTATGCTGGTCTCGCTTTCGATGGGCGCGCAGTGGGCGCTTCGCCTCGCCGCTGAGCATGCGGATCGTGTCGCGGGAGCCGTGTTCATCGGCGCGTCGCTGCCGATTCCGCCGCGCATCGAGGCGCGCGTGGTCAACTCATTCGACGATGTGCTCGCGACCGATGAGGGCTGGGCCAAGTATAACCGCCACTACTGGTTGAAGGACTATCGCGGATTTCTGGAGTTCTTCTTCGCGCAATGCTTCAACGAGCCGCATTCCACAAAACAGATCGAGGACTGCGTTGGATGGGGGCTTGAGACGACGCCCGAACTGCTCATCGCCATCGAAGACGCCCCGTCACGGCGAGCGATCAACCTGGCGCACGGAGACGAGAAATATGTGTATGAACTGGCGGGGCAGGTGCGCTGTCCTGTCCTCGTGATTCATGGCGATTGCGATGCCATAACTCCGCACGCGCGGGGCGTGGCGCTCGCCAGGATGACTGGTGGGCGGCTGGCAACCCTCGAAGGCAGCGGGCATATCCCACTTGCGCGCGACCCGGTGAAGGTCAACCTGCTGCTGCGTGACTTCGTGGATGAGGTGCGCGCTACCTCCAGCGATTTGCTCGCGCCGTCGGAGCCGCCACGCACCATCACCTGGAAACGCGGGCGCAACCGGCAGAAACGCGCCCTCTATCTCTCGTCGCCGATTGGCCTCGGCCATGCCCAGCGAGATGTCGCCATCGCGCGGGAGCTACGGCGGCTGCACCCAGACCTTCAGATAGACTGGCTTGCGCAGGATCCGGTGACGCGCGTGCTGGAGGCGCACAGCGAGCGCATCCACCCTGCCAGCGCGTTGCTCGCCAGTGAGTCGAGCCACATCGAGAGCGAGTCCGCCGAACATGACCTGCATGCCTTCCAGGCATTGCGGCGAATGGACGAGATTCTGGTCGCCAACTATATGCTCTTCCACGACGTGGTGAGCGATGGCTCGTACGATCTGGTGGTCGGCGATGAGGCGTGGGATGTGGACTACTTCATCCACGAGAATCCCGATGAGAAGCGCACGGCCTATGTCTGGCTGACCGACTTCGTGGGCTACCTGCCGATGTCCGACGGCGGCGCGCGGGAGTCGTTCCTCACCACCGACTATAACGCCGAGATGATCGAGCATATCGAGCGCTTCCCACGGCTGCGCGACCGTTCTATCTTCGTCGGCAACCCTGACGATATCGTGCCTGACACGTTCGGCTATAATCTGCCCGAGATTCGCGCCTGGACGGAGCGCCACTACGACTTCAGCGGCTATATCACCGGCTTCGATCCGCGCGACTTCGCCGACCGCGAGGCCCTGCGCCAGCAGCTCGGCTACCAACCCGACGAGCAGGTTTGCATCGTCACCGTCGGCGGCTCCGGCGTTGGCCAGCATCTGCTCCGCCGTGTGATTGGCGCGTTCCCGGAGGCAAAGCGCCGCGTGCCCAATCTCCGCATGATCGTCGTGACTGGCCCGCGCATCGAGCCAGCCTCGCTCCCCAGCGCCGATGGATTGGAAATTCGGGCGTATGTGCATGAGCTGTATCGCCACCTTGCCGCCTGCGATCTGGCGGTTGTTCAGGGCGGGCTGACAACCTGTATGGAACTGACGGCGAACAGGCGCCCATTTCTCTATTTCCCACTGCGCCACCATTTCGAGCAGAACTTCCATGTACGTCATCGCCTGGAGCGCTATAATGCCGGGCGCTGCATGGACTATGCGACGGCGACGCCTGACATGATCGCTGCGGCGATTGCGGAGGAGATCTGCCGCCCAGTGCGCTATCGCGAGGTCGAGACGGATGGCGCGGCCCGTGCGGCGGCGCGCATCGCCGAACTTATCTGATTCATCTTCTGACGCTTCTGTTGTAGGGCGTCCTCCCGCCATCGCGGGGCGGGTGGACAGTTTGCGCGGGAGGAAGTGGCCCTGGCCAGACCGCATCTCCCCGCCGTTCCCGCACTACTTCAACCAGGGGGGCGCGATACAAACGTGCATCGCGCCAGGGTGCGCCTGCGTCCTATCCGCAAAGCGACATGGGCAAGCGCACCGAGAACAGAGCGAAAAAGGAGAAGTACCAATGGCAACCGCGGCGCCTACAACCTATTCGATGGATGGCACATTGCTGGAGGCGTGCTCTTGCGCGGCGCCTTGTCCCTGCTGGATTGGCGACGACCCGGATGGCGGTACCTGCGACGCCTTCATCGCCTATCACGTTGATCGCGGCCAGGTTCGTGGCATAGATGTTTCAGGGCTTTCGGTGGTGCTGGTCAATCAGATTCCCGGCAACGTGCTGGCTGGCAACTGGCGCACGGTCATCTACACTGATGACAGGGCGACTCCTGAGCAGCAGCAGGCGCTACTCGACGCCTTTGGCGGCAAGCTCGGTGGCGCTCCCGCCCAGTTCGCCGCGCTGATTAGCGAGATCGTGGCCGTCCATCCCGTCCCAATCGAGCACCAGGTCGAGGGCGGCAAGGGCACGATTCGCGTCGGCCAGGTGGTCTACTCGGAGATGGCGCCCTATACCGACGCGCAGGGGCGGGCGACCTCGCTACACGAGAGTGTCTTCAGCACCATCCCAGGCTCGCCTGCCTACGTGTCGAAAGCCTCAACCCATCAGGTCAATATCCCCGAACACGGCATGACCTGGGAGTTCTCGAACCGTAATGCTATCCAGGGCGGATTCCACTTCGAAGCCTGAGGCAAGACGTACGCAAAGGGGGCGCTCGATGACTACCGCACAGCTCTCTGACCGACCGGCCAGTGTCAAAGCGCGCCGTCGAGCGCCTGTCCGCTGGCCCTGGGTGGTGGCCGCGCTCGCGTGGGTGGTGGCGCTGCTAGCCACCCTGCTGCGCCTGCGCTTTCTGATCGATCACCACTGGCTGATCGAGGCGAGTGGGCTGCCATGGCTGCTCGCCGCGCTGGTCTTCCTGGCATGCTGGCAGGTGATGACGCTGGCGATGATGCTGCCCTCCAGCATGCCGATGATGAAGATGATGACCTACGCCGCGCGCAAGCAATCGCGCACCTACGCGATTATCGGCGCGTTTGTGGCGGGCTACGCGGCGATCTGGACAGCCTTCGCGCTCGTCGCCTTCACGGGCGATACATTCATCCACCGGGCGGTGGACACTTGGCCCTGGTTGGCGGCGCATTACTCTCTGATTGGCGCGGCGACGTTTACCATCGCGGGCGTCTTCCAATTCACGCCACTCAAGGAACGGTGCCTCGCCGCCTGTCGCAGCCCGCTCTCGTTCTTCATGCGCTACTATCGCGCGGGTGTTGCGCCCGCATGGCGGCTGGGCCTGCGCCACGGCCTCTTCTGCCTGGGCTGTTGCTGGGCGTTGATGCTGGTCATGTTCGGTGTTGGTATCGGCAGTCTGGCCTGGATGGCGGCGCTGGCGGGCATCATGACCATCGAGAAGGCGGTTCCGGGCGGGCGCTGGATCGGGCCGCTGGTCGGCATTGCGATGCTGGCGCTGGCGGCGCTCTGGCTCGCCCAACCCGCGTGGCTGGTCATCAGCGTCGCGGGGTGAATCGCATGCTCGGCCCGAACTCTTCAGCGGGGTAGCGCTATGTGGAGCGCCATTGGCCGATATTTGACCTATTGCCTGGAGCGTGACACGCTGTTGCGCTCCTGTAAGACGGCGCTGGTCGTTGGCTCCATTCTGGCCGTCATCAACCACGGCCAGGAAATGCTATCTGGCCAGCTCTCGCCTCGCTGGATTGTTCCGATGCTCGTGACCTATCTCGTGCCCTTCTCGGTCGCGACCTTCGGCCAGGTTCAGGGCAAGCGCCAGCGCGACCGTGCATACTCCGAGACGCTGCCAAGAGCGAAAGAGTGAGGACGTCGCGTAGCGCAACGACGAGGTAATTTCATTAGGGGGACATGGTCTGCCATTGCCTTTTGTCACTTTTTGTCATGACGGAGGGGAATACGCCGCTGCCCTTTATCGACACAACCAGGCTTCTGGCGCACAAGGCGCTAGAGCATGCCCTGCAAGAGGATACCGAATAATCTGTGGGGACGATCACCTGCACGCATCAGCGGCAGTAGCGTCGTCCCCCTGCGGCAACAACAAGACGAAGCTCAGGGCGCTATCAGGAGCCGCCCTCATACTTGAACGAGACTTCGAGCTTGATACGGTAGGTCAGCGGCTGACCTTCCTCGACGTGAATGTCCTGTTCGATGACACGTCCCACGCGCAGATCGCGCAGGCTGTGCTTTGCCATCGTGAGCGCGGCGTTCGCAGCTTTCTCCCACGACTCTGTACTCGTCCCAACGAGCGTTATGACCTTATAGACGCTTTCTGCCATGTGCTTCTCCTTTGGCCCGGCGCGTGCGCTCACACGCTTTGCCCGGCGTCACCTAAACACACGCGAGAACTGCCGACACCTCCCTTCCGTGCTGAAGTTGATTGGTCGCATGCCATCATGATGGTTGTCCTAGCAGCATCGCCAGCGTATCGGCGACCAGCGCGGGCTTCTCCTCGCCCTCGATCTCGACGGTGTGGCGCGAGGTCACCAGCACGCGCCCGCCGCCTTTATCTTCGACGTTGACGAGCGTGATGTGGTCGCGGATGCGCGCGCCCGCCTTCACTGGCGCGATGAAGCGCACGCGGTCGGCGCCATAGTTGAGGCCCGCGGTGACCCCATCGGGCAGCGTGCCCACCTGGAACTGCATCATCGGCAGCAGTGACAATGTCAGGTAGCCATGGGCAATCGTGCCGCCGAACGGACTCTCGCGTGTGGCGCGCTCGACATCCACATGGATCCACTGGTGGTCGCCAGTGCAGTCGGCGAAGTCGTTGATGCGCTGCTGGTCCACCGTGACCCAGTCCGAGACGCCAAGCTCTTTGCCCACGAAATCGCGAATGGTTGCGAGCGTATAGCCTTCCAGTGCCACGTTGCCACTCTCCTGTTTCACTTGGATGCCCGGCGCGTAAACGCGCGGCTAAGGGCCTTCTCTCGAAGTCCGCAAAGGCCGCCTTCGCGGACTCCAGAGCGCGTGGTTTCTGGGTAATCCCTGGAGCCTGCGCAGGCAGGCTTCGCGGACGCGCACGCGCGTCCCTTAGGCACGGCTTTAGCCGCCAGCCGTCTGCTACACAAAAGCGCTGAAGCCGGTGACGGCCCGCCCGACGATCAGCGTATTCATCTCGCGGGTGCCCTCATACGAGTAGATCGCCTCGGCGTCGGCCACGAAGCGCCCCACCTGATTTTCCAGCAGGATGCCGTTGCCGCCCAGTAGCTCGCGCGCGAAGCCGACCGTCTCGCGACACTTGCTTGTGCAAAACGCCTTCGCCAGTGAGGCGTGTTCGTCGTTCATCACGCCCGCGTCCTGCATCTGCGAGAGCCGCAGCACCATGCACTGTGACGCGGTGATGTTGCCCAGCATGCCCACCAGCAAGTCCTGCACGAGCTGGAAACTGGCGATGGGTTTGCCAAACTGTTTGCGCTTCTGCGCGTAGGCCAGCGCGTGCTCGTACGCGCCCATCGCGCAGCCGACCGCCTGCCACGCGACCCCCGCCCGCGTCATCCGCAGCACGGCCGCCGTATCGCGGAACGAGCGCGCATTTTGCAGGCGATTCGCCTCCGTGACGCGGCAGTCTTTAAGCGTAATCAGCGCGTTCTGGACGACCCGCAGCGCCATCTTGTCTTCCATCTTCGTGGCGGTGAAGCCGGGCGTCCCCTTCTCGACCAGGAAGCCCTTCACCTGATTGTCGGCCTCATCGCGCGCCCAGATGATCGTGACATCGGCGAAGGTGGCGTTGCCGATCCACTTCTTCTGCCCATTGAGCACCCATTCGTCGCCCTCGCGGCGCGCCGTGGTCGTCAGGCCGCCCGATGCCCCTGAGCCAACGTCTGGCTCCGTCAGCCCGAAGGCGCCAATCTTCTCCATCCGCCGCATCACCGGGAGCCATTGCTGCTTCTGCTCTTCGGAGCCGCAGAGATAGATGCTGCCCATCGCCAGACCGCTGTGGACGCCGAAGAACGTGGCAATCGAGGGGTCAATCCGCGCCATCTCAACGGCGATCAGGCCGTCCAGCACTGTCGTCTTCCCCGCGCAGCCGTAGCCTGTGTAGGAGATGCCCGCAATGTCGAGCGCGGCCATCCTGGGAATCAGCTCGAAGGGGAAGGCGGCGCGTATCCAGTAGTCGTTGATGATTGGCGCGACCTCGGCCTCCATGAAGGCGCGCACCCGCGCCAGGATCGCCTTATCGTCCTCGCTCACAGTAGTGGCGATACTGTAGAAATCACCGGTAACGGCTGGCAGTTGCCGCTGGGCATGCGCATCTGGGCGCGGCGCTGTGTCTGGCTTCTTGACTCTGGTTGTACCCACCCGCGCAGCTCCTTTCAACGGTTGACGTAGCTGAAAAGTGAACACACTGTCAGCATACGACACAGAGGCGGCTGTCGTCCCGCCGGAGCACGACATGCGGAGCGAGGCCTCCGAAATCAGAAGGCGCCGCGTCCCGTGAGCACAATCTTGATCGTCATCAGCAGTATCTTGATATCGAGCCAGAGGGAATAATTGCGCACGTAGAAGATGTCATCCTGGGTGTGCAGATGCAGCACGCGGTTGCTGCGGCCATTGACCTGCCACCAGCCGGTCAGCCCCTGTGGCACCAGTAGCCGCCGATACTGCCAGGCGCGATAGCGTTCCACGATCCACGGCAGCTCCGGGCGCGGGCCGACGACCGACATGTCGCCCTTCAGGATGTTGAGCAACTGCGGCAGCTCATCCAGGCTGGTGCGCCGCAGGAAAGCGCCCACCCGCGTGATGTTGGGGTTATCGCGGCGTTTGTGCGCCAGGTCTTTAGTGGCCGTCCGCTCGGCCACCTCTTTCATGCGCCGCTCGGTATCCACCCGCATGGTGCGGAACTTGAGCATGACGAAGCGGCGGTTGTGCTGGCCGATGCGCTCCTGCTTGAAGAGCGCCGGGCCGGGTGAATCCAGGCGAACCAGCAACGCGATGAGGAGCATCAGCGGCGTGGCGAGGATAAGGCATGGTATGCAGATTGCCAGATCCATCAGCCGCTTGACGCGCGCGTTCCATCCTGAAATCGCCGACTCCGTCAGGCCAATCACCGGGATGCCATCAATCTCGTCCACGGCGATCTTGGCGGTCTCCGTTACTACATCGGGCAGTACATAGAGTTGTACTGGCAGATTCGCCAGGCTGCTGATGAGCCAGCTTGCCTCATACCGCTCGCGTGGGGAAAGGGCGATCAGCACCAGGTCAACCTGTTTCTCGCGAATGACGCGCGGCGCATCACGCAGGTCCCCCAGCCGCCAGCTTATCCAGCGGTGGTAGAGGGCTTCCTGCCAGTGGCTTGGCATATCCGGCTCAGGGTGGAACTCTCGGCGCGGACCGACGACGCCGATAATTTCGAGGCCAATTGCGCTGCGCGCCGAGACCGCACGCGCGGCATCGATGGCCAGGCGTCCGGTGCCGATGATGAGAATCCGCCGCCGGGGAGCGCCCAAACGCGCCAGCGGCCGCAAGACGACCCGCGCCAGCGCCAGCAGCACAGCGTCCACAATGACAAACGTCAGCCAGAAGATACGCATGCGGTCGAGCACCAGAAAATAGAGGATGCCGCTGACGGCTAGTCCGGCAAGTCCAACCGCGATGAAAGCCCGCAGCGGGGCGAAGATATTGTTGACCCAACTGGAGCGATACACCCCAAGCAACGAAAAGACGACGGGCCAGACGACTGCGACGATTGCCGCAAAGATGAGCGCGTCAGAAGTCTTGAGATAGCGAATCTGCGGAACGAGGCTCGCAATGGCGCCGCTGAAGTGTTCGATCAGGACGATCAGCAGCACCGAAAGGCCCGCGTCTACCAGGAGCATCATCTCACTCAGACGGGCACGGGCGCGCCGACGATTGGCCAGCAGCCGCTCAATCTCGCGATACTCGGGATTGCGGGAGAGTCGGGCCATGCGGGTCGTGGTGCTAAATCCCATGTCTTCGTCGTCGGAATCGTCAATAGGCGCTGCCGCTGGCGATCCAGGCGCATGCGCCATCGGTGCGCGCCCAGCGGCAGGATCGCCCTGGCCATGTTGGCCATACTGGCCATATTGGCCATTGTCGGGGCCAGAGGCGCGTAGCGGATACGAAAGATCAGGGTGTCCGCCGCCGTTCATCGGCGGCGGCGAGGGAGGCGCCTGAGGCTCGCGTGGGGGCTGATAGGGCGTATAGGTCTGGTTGGGCGCGCCAGAAGCCCCATCGGGCCACGCGCCCTGTCCGTAGTTCTGGCTAGTGTGCTGCCCGCTGTGCTGCCCGTTGTTCTGCCCGTTGTTCTGCCCTTGATTCAGGCCATTGTGCTGAGTGCTGTGGTCGGACTGCCAGGGATACGGAGGCTGCGGGGATTGCGGGGACGGCGGGCGCTGATCATCAGGCTCGTGTCCCCCATTGTTCTGCCATCCATGGTGCGTTGTCATCTGGTCCGCCCCTCCCTCAGTTCCTCCACCATGCTGCCGGGATCATCCAGGCCGAATCTGAGGCCACACCGCCTCATTCACAATATCACGTTGCTGGGTATTGATTGGGTATTGATAGCGCAGACCGTGC
Source organism: uncultured Chloroflexia bacterium (assembly GCA_963718915.1). Classification (GTDB taxonomy): domain Bacteria; phylum Chloroflexota; class Ktedonobacteria; order Ktedonobacterales; family JADMIN01; genus DAHUXT01. The sequence continues at coordinate 189,016 of CAVRAI010000007.1, forward strand.
CACCATCCTGGCTTTCGCCCGGGATTCTCAACCCACGCATGAGTACTACAACGACAGAGCAGCAAGCAGGTCACCGTTTCCGGGATCATTGTTGCCAGCTCTCAGCCAGCTCTCAGTCTGCCAACTGACTTACCATGCGTTGTGTTCGCGCGGAGCCAGCGAGCCATACGTGGCGCGTTTTTCCGTTCAAGTCTACTCTATCCCATCCCCACTGTCTATGAATATGACGCGAGTGGCGCTGATGATATCCCTCATGTTGTCAGGATCACACATAACTTCACAACCGATAGTACTGCTCATTTAGCCCGATTTGTGATTCACGACAGCTCTTGTGTATTATCTCCCTCGTGCCTTCGACAAGGCGCAACTCTGATCTCTGGACACCTGACGGCAGCAAGAATCTGTCGTCGCTGAGAAGACCGCGCGCAGGTACGCGCGTGTTTTCTAGGAGGGCTAACAATCGCGGTAACGCAGCCGCGAACAGGCTCCCACGGGAGCCTCGAGAGGGGTACTATCTTGGCGCATTTTCCTACTGTACTGACTGGCCGTCTGTCCCGCGCGCGCATGCTGTTTGGAGCAGCGCTTCTGGGAGCGGCGTTCGTAGCGGCACTCGGAGCCAGTGGCTCGATGCCTACGGCTGATGCGGCGAGCAGCCTGCACTATCAGCGCGGTTACTACGTCGTGAATGGCATGCTCTGCTACGGCTGGGCAAACGGAACCTATCACTGCACCGGACACTGGCATCGCAGCGGCAGCCAGCTCGTTTCTGATAACCCTTCGTGGGTCCCCAATGCAGCCTCGACCGGCGGAACCTCCAGCGCCGCCAGCAGGCCCAGCACGTCGGCTGCGAAAGTTACCGGCAGCAACACCGCCGGCCAGCCATGTCGCAGCTCCTACATGTTCCCGGCGCACATCAGCCAGTGGACGACGCCTGTGAGCTGCTATGCGGGCGTATATCGCGTGAATCCTGCCAACTATGTCTATCGCTCCGGCTTTGGCTGGTGCAACTGGTGGCCTGAGGTGCTCCATCCACGACAGGCTGACATTCTGTGGGGTCGCGAATATCGCCACTCGTCCGCGCCAACACCCGGCGCGGTGGTCCACTTCAATGGTGGCGTTCAGGGGGCGAGCAGGGATGGTCACTGGGCACAGGTGGTTGCGGTAGCGCCCGATCACTACTGGGTGCTCGTTACCGAGATGAACTTCACCTGGCGTGGCGCTGGTTGGCAGAAGGTCAACTATCGCTATATCCACGTCGGAGCTGGAGTCACCTTCATTTCGTAGCTGGCGAGCTACCGGTCCAGGTCAGAGCGTATGGGGGCGTGCTTCATGAGGAGGCGCGCCTCTTGTCGTTTCCATGGGATTGTCCGGCGGCGCGGCGTGCTGCTCCACACACGCTGCCGGTGGAGGAGTAGCAATGTAGAGTGCCAATCGGATGGTGGCGTTTGCAGTGAGGCGAGCATGCCGCAGGCTGAAGACCTGCGGCTAATCCCTGCCGCAGCACATCCGCTCACCTCCCAGTGGAAACCGAATGGCCAGGATTAACCGGGGCGCTTCAGGCCACGGCGAGCGAACCCCTGCTCGTATCGTGCCCTGTGGTTCCCATTCGCATCGTTTCCCCTTCCCACAATCGCCCGCTCTCGCGTATACTACGCCTATATCGTGCGTTGCTCGCTTCACCCGATGCTCTTTGAGGAGGCTGCCCGATGGCCAACGCCCTGCCGATCTTTGTCAGCCACAGCCACGAGGATAGCGCGTTCTGCCAGGCGCTGGTGACGGCGCTCCGTGGCGCGGGCGCGGATGTCTGGTTCGACGAGCACAATCTGGGCGCGGGCCATCTGATGGACGTGATCCAGCAGGAGCTGGGGCGGCGCAAAATCTTTATCGTCATCCTCTCGAAGCACGCCTTCGCCTCCAAGTGGGTGCGTCGCGAGACGGGCTGGGCGTACTCGCTCTACGACCGCGACCCCACCCGCGTCATCCTGCCGGTGACGGCCAGCGCCATCGAGCGCGACGACTTCAGCCCCGAAAATAGCTGGCTCTTTCTTGAAGACTTCAAGCGGATCGAGGCGCTGGGGTTCCAGTCGTATCCGCTGGCCGAGGCGGTGGGCCGCGTGCTGCATGCCCTCGCGCTGACCCCCGCAGGTGAGGCGCCTGCCCCGATGGCCCCACAGCCGACCGAGAGTGTGGGCGATCTCATCACCCGTGGCAAGGCGCTCCAGCAACAGGGCAAGCATGTCGAAGCGCTGACCCTCTTCGAGCGCGCCACCCAGCTTGATCCCAATTCAGATGATGCCTGGTTCAATGTCGGCTACTCGCTCGATGCGTTGGGTCGCTATGAACAGGCGCTAGCTGCCTGTGACCGCGCTCTCAGCCTCAATCGTAGCGATGCTGTTGTCTGGAATAATAAAGGCAAAGCGCTCCTCGACTTGCAGCGCTACGGTGAGGCACTGGCGGCGTATGAACAGTCTCTGGCCCTCGACCCTAAATATGTACTCGCCTGGAATGGCAAGGGCAATGCGCTCCTAGGCTTGCAGCGCTACGACGAAGCATTGGTAGCTTATGAGCAGGTGCTTTCCCTCGACCTCAAATACACATTCGCATGGAACGGCAAGGGCAACGCGCTCCAGGATGGGTTGGGTCGCTCCCAGGAGGCGCTCACGGCCTTCGAGCAGGCGCTGGCCCTCGACCCGAGAATGAAGGAGGCCTGGCTTGGCAAGGGCAATGCGCTATATAGCCTCAAGAGGCACGAAGAGGAGATAGCGGCCTACCGGCAAGCGGTTGCCATTGATCCTACAATAGTAAAAGCATGGAGCTATATGGCCAGTACACTGCGTTCACTGGGGCGCACGCAAGAGGCGGAGGAGGCGGAGGCGCGGGCAAAGGCGCTCGGCGGGTAGAGCGCGGGTAATGCTGTTGGGGCGAGCGCGGTAGTGGGGAACGCGGGCGGTTAATGTAGTTTCACTTTTTCTACCGAACACCGCGCGTTGTGGCGGGCGAGGCAGACCGTAGCATAAATGCTACGGCGAATTTCCGCCTCTCAGGCCCATTCGCCGTAGCGTGAGCGCTACGGCTTGCTCGCCCTACCACACCGCCGTTGTCCGTCGCACATGCTATAACGACATAAACCGCGCCTGAACGGCCTCACTTTGTTCTGCCACGAAACCCGCCTTCACGTCACGCGCGCTGACCTGGCTGATTTGGCCAGTGCGGGCGTCGGGCGCGCGGGGGGCTTCCGCCGTCGTGACGCGGACGAGTTGGGGGTAGAGTCGGCGGCGCGCGGGACGGACACCGTGAAACAGGAACCGTTGCCCAGCGTGCTCTCGACCGAGACGCTGCCGCCCATCGCCTCCGTCAGTTCCTTCACCAGCGCCAGCCCCAGACCCGATCCGCTGGCCGACTGCATCCGCGCGCGGTCGCTGCGGTAGAAGCGCTCCCAGATGTGCGGCAGGTCGTCCGCTGCGATGCCCTCGCCGGTATCCTTCACCTGAAGCAGCACGCGCTCCGCATCAGCCGACGCCGAAATCGCCACGATTCCACCGGGCGGTGTGTGGCGGATGCCGTTGTGCAGTAGGTTCTGCAACACCTGATTGAGCCGGTTACTATCCACCAGCGCCAGCGGCAACCCCGGCGCGACCTCCGCGACGACCTCCACCCGCCCCGACTGCCACGCCAGCGGCGCCACCATCTCGGCGATCCGCCGCACCTCGTCGCCGACATCCGACGGGACGCAGCGCAGTTCGAGCTTGTTCACCGCGGCGCGGGCAAGCGTAAACAGGTCTTCGATCAATGTCTGCAGGCGCCGTGTCTCGTGCTCCATGATGTCCAGATCGTGGCGGAGCGAGGCAGGCGGCGCGTCCTTCTCGTCCCAGCGCGCGCGCGCCGACTCCAGATAGCCGCGCAGAGTACTCACGGGCGTGCGTAGCTCGTGCGAGACGCTCGCCACCAGCTCGCGCCGCGCACCCAGCAGGTGCGAGACGGTGTCGCGCTCGGCCTCCAGATCGCGCACCGCCGCCGACAGGTCCGTCGCCATCGCGTTGAAGTTCGCCTGAAGCTGTGCCACCTCGTCCGCGCCCTCAACCAGCACGCGCACGCTATAGTCGCCCTCGCGGAGCGCGTTCGTGGCAGTGGTCAGTTTGCGCAGGCGACGGGTGGTGCGGCGGGCGAAGATATAGGAGAAGAGCAGCGACGGCGGTAAGACAACCAGTACGGCAATCACGGTCAGAATGCCCATGAGGACCAGGATTGGCAGAATCTGCGGCTCGATACTGTGGGTGAAGGAGACTTCCGTGAGCACGATGAACCCAAAGAGCGCGCCAGAGCCGATAACCACCACCAGCAGATGCGCATTGGTCAGCGACCAGACCAGACTGCGGCGGCGCAGGCGATTCCACCAGACCAATAGCGAGATACCCGTCCGCACGAAGAGAAATGCCCCGGCCAGCACGAGCAGCCAGAGCAGCGAGTAGCGGGAAAGCAAAAAGTCGACGGCTGTGCTTCGTGCGGACACCTCCCTGATTTGTGCGGGCGACACCCCAGAGATTTCCGTGTGTACCAGCAGCGAGAGAATGATCGTTGGCGCGATAGCCAGCACGAATGCGGCGGCGAGGTTGATCAGGAGGCGACACCACCAGCGCTCAGCCAGCCGCATCCGAAAGGCGGCCCAGAGCAAGCTGGCGACGCCACTGATGAAAACCGCGACGATGATTCGTCCATAGACCGGCCCGACACCGCCTCCGAATTGTGACGTCATGATGACGAGAGACCAGACCAGCGCAAGCGCCTGTGGTACCAGCGCCTCGGCAACGGCCTGTATCGGGTGCGCGTGCAGCCAGAGCGTTTTCCATCGCTCTCGAATGAATCGCCACAACATCGCGATCTGTGGGCGCAGACGCATCCACTCGTCGCGCCACCATATCCCACCCTGTGTTAGCCATACCCGTAACTGGTCCGCAAGATTCGCGGCCTGTCTCATGGGTCTGAATGGTCTCATAGGGCGCCTTCCTGTTCGGGTCGGAGCCGATAGCCGATGGACCAGACGGTTTCAATCTCCTCGCCCAGCGCGCCGAGTTTCTTCCGCAGCCGCAGCACGACGTTATCCACTGAACGGTCGCCGCCGATGTAGGACTCGCGCCAGATCGTTTCGAGCAGGTAGGTGCGGCTGAAGGCGCGTCCCGGGCTGCGCATGAGCAGGTGCAGCAGGGCGAACTCGGTCGGGCTGAGATCGAGCGAATCGCCCTCCAGTGTCGCCAGGTGCGAGGCGGCATCCAGCCGCAGCGATCCGCGTGTCAGCGTCTCAGACGCGCCATCGCGATCCGCCGCCAGCATCTGCCGCAGAAGCTCCTGTCTCCGGAGCAGCGCCCGGACGCGGGCGATCAATTCGCGCATGCTGAATGGCTTGGTCAGGTAGTCGTCGGCGCCAACCTCCAGCCCGACGACGCGATCAGTCTCCTCGCTGCGCGCCGTCAGCATCAGCACAGGCGTCGGGGCCATCTGGCGAATCTGCCTCAGCACCTCCAGGCCATCCATGCCCGGCAGCATCCAGTCGAGGATGACGAGATCGGGCGAGACGCTGACATGCGCGGCCAGCGCGGCGCGACCATCGGCCACATGCCGCACACGATAGCCCGCCGCCTCAAGCTCGCGCACCACCACGGTGGCCAGTTCGCGCGCGTCCTCCACCAGCAGAATTGTCGCCATGATCGCTACCCTCGCACCACGTTCGTTCGTAGACCTTTCGACATTATATGCATGAGAGTAGGTAAAAGAAGCTCTCGACATGGCCACACCGCCACATTGCGACAGACTTGCGACACTTTGACGATAGCCCGGTGACAGCGCCGTCATACGTTGCATATACCAGTGTCGATCATCTATGAGGAGTAATGTCGTCCATCTATGAGGAGTAGCGCGCCCAATTCAGGAGCCAGCATGATCAACGCACCAGATACATCATCACAGCAACAGATGCCACCGTCTTCAGCCCAACCAGCGACACATCACGAGTCATCGGCCCCACCCATAGTACCGCTACGCGCCCGGATGAGGCGGATGGCGCTTGGCCGACTTGTGGGGCTTTGGCGGGTGCTTCCTGGCTGGCTTGCGAAGCTGGCGCTGCGGATGCGGATGACGCGCGTCTCGGTGGGCGTCTGCGCGCTGGCGCAGGATGAGCAGGGACGGCTGCTGGTGGCGCATCATACCTATCGCAAATATCCCTGGGGTCTGCCCGGCGGCTTGATCGGCAAGGGCGAGCATCCAGAGGCGGCGCTGGTGCGCGAGTTGCGCGAAGAACTGGGCGTCGAGGCGTCTATCGGCTCGCTGGTGCATGCCGAGACGTGGCCGCCGGGGCAACACCTGACGCTCTATTACACCGCCACCCTGCATGGCGCGCCGGTCGTCGACGGTATCGAGATCGACGGTTTCCGCTATGTGACTCTGGATGAGGCTCGTCTCTTGCTTGGCCCCGCAGCGGATCGCTGGCTGGCGGCGCTCTCCGCGCGGCGGGCGTCGTAAGAGCGTGGACGGTTTTCTCGGCCATAATGAACGTTCACGTATTCCGCCGAACATCATACGTCGTGGTGTGCGAGGCAGACCGTAGCATACGCATCAATGCTACGGCGAATTTCCCGCATCCCCAGCCCATTCGCCGTAGCGTTCACGCTACAGCTTGCCTCCCCCGCCACGGCGCGCGGTGTTCGGAGGAATACGTGAACGTTCATACTGGACGGTACTATCCCCTATAACCTCCTAAAAAAAAGAGAACGACATCAGGCCAGTAACGCCTCTACGAAAGAACGCGTCACCGATCCTATCTGGAACCCCTCCTCACCATCCCTCCATTCCGATGCGCTTCACTTTCACCGATTGACTGCGACAAAGTTGCGACAGGTGCGCGATACGGTCAAGACAACTGCGCGTTACCATGAAGGTGAGCGAGGAAGAACCCACGCATCACTCGCACGACGCGAATAGTGTCAAATCATTTCACACTATGACATCACTGGAAAGGGCATGACTCCATGGTTAATACCATGAGCGCAACAACTCCACGGGCGACAGGCGCGCAGCGGCGACGTCGCGATCCGCACGCACGGCCTGACCAAGCAGTATGGCGAGCGGCTGGCCGTCAACACACTCAATCTTGAGGTCTATCGCGGCGACATCTTCGGCTTCCTGGGGCCGAATGGCGCGGGCAAGACCACCACCATCCGCATGATGCTCCACCTGATAACGCCGACCAGCGGCAGCGTCGAGGTCCTCGGCCACGATATTGCCACCGCTAGCGCGGAGGTTCTGCCCCGGGTGGGCGCGCTGGTCGAGACTCCGGCGCTCTACCTCTATATGTCCGGGCGCGACAACCTGCGCGCGGTCGGTTCGGTGCTGGGCGGCGTGCCAGAGTCGCGCATTGACGAGGTGCTGGAGCTGGTACGGCTGAAGGGTCGCGAGCGGGATAAGGTCAAGACCTACTCGCTGGGCATGAAGCAGCGCCTCGGCGTGGCGATGGCCCTGCTGCAAGACCCCGACCTGCTGGTGTTGGACGAGCCAGCCAACGGACTCGATCCGGCGGGCATCGTCGAGATGCGCGACCTGCTGCGGACGCTATCCGCCGCGGGCAAGACCATCTTCATCTCCAGCCACGTGCTTACAGAGGTGCGCCAGATATGCACGCGCGTCGCCATCCTCGATCAGGGCAGGCTCGTGACCGAGACGACGATTGAGGAGCTGGTCAAAGGACATGGCGAGTTTGCGGTGCAGCTGGAACCCGCCCACACACGCGAGGCGCTGGCGCTCGTGCGCGCGCAGCCGTGGGGACACGACGCCCGGATGGATGAGCAGGGCGTGCTGATTACCGCCGCGCCAGATGGCCACGGACGCGACCTCAATCTCTTTCTGGTTCACGCTGGCTTCGCGCCAGAAGCGATTGCCCCGCAGGCGCAAGACCTGGAGCAAATCTTCCTGCGCCTGACCAACTCCAATTCAGGAGATGCGCAATGAGTACCGCTGTTACCGTTACCCCGCCCGCGCCCACTGCGACGCGGTTGCATAGCGCACGGCCCAGTTTTGTCGGCATCGTGCGTGGCGAACTCTTCAAAGTCTCACGGCAAATCAGCACCTGGGTGCTCGTCGTGCTCTACCTTGGCGCCATCTGCCTGCCCTATCTCGTGCTGCTGTCAAGTGGCCGCACAAAGACTCAGGTGCGCGACGACCCGATGAGCGCGCTCTACTCCGTCCTTGGCGTGGATATGATGGTGCTCAAGGTCTTTGGCGGCGCCCTCATCATCGTCGTGACGGCGCGCCTCATCGGCATGGAGTACACTGGCGGAACGATCCGCGTGCTGCTCTCACGCGGCGTCGGGCGGCTGCAACTACTCTTCGGTAAGCTGACCTCGCTGGCCCTCATCGCGCTGGGCATTGTCGTCGTGACGCTGCTGCTCGACCTGTTGCTGACGGTGGTTCTGCTATTGGCCACGGTCGGCAATCTGGACATCTTCAAATCCGCGGCCAGCAGCTACTGGTCAGACGCCTGGACGTATCTGCTGCTGGCGCTGGTGAGCCTCGGCGTCACCATCCTCATGGCGACGGCGGTGACGGTGGTCGGACGCTCGCTGGCCTTCGGAGTTGCTATTTCGTTGCTGTGGTATCCCGCCGAGAACATCTCCGTATTGTTCCTGTTCCTGGGCTACCGGCTGACGGAGAGTGACTTCTGGCGACTGATCTCCGGCGATTTCCTGGGGTTGAACCTCAACGCGATGGCGGCAGCCATTCTGCCACCACGGGCCGCGCAAGCAGCGGAGATCAACTTCCAGACGCCGCTGGTTCCGGTGGATGGCGGCCACACACTGCTGGTGACGGCGCTCTTCGCCATCGTCTTCGCGGCAGTCGCGATTGTGCTGACCGCCCGGCGCGATGTGAAGGAATAGCCAGGCTGACCTCACCTTCAACCCCCTCTCCCACAAGGCGAGGGGGTTGCTATGCCATATCACGTTTTCTTAGTCTCAGGAGGTTCGATGAGCGCCTTGGTTTCCGCTTCCACGTCGGCGTCAACCGCGACGCGGCACGATACCGCGCGGCCCAGCTTTGCGGGCATCGTGCGCGGTGAGCTTTTCAAAGTCTCGCGCCAGCTCAGCACTTGGGTGCTTGGTGTGTTGCTGCTAGGGGCCATCTGCCTGCCCTACCTCGTCGAACTGTCAAGCAACTTCAAGGAAGGTATGCAGCAGAGTCCCACCTGGGCGATCTATAAAACACTTGGCACGGATATGTTGGTGCTCAAGGTCTTTGGTGGCGCCTTCATGATTATCGTCACGGCACGGCTGATTGGCATGGAGTACTCCGGCGGGACGATTCGCGTGCTGCTCGGACGTGGCGTTGGGCGGCTGCAGTTGCTCTTTGGCAAGCTGACCGCGCTGACGCTCATCGCGCTGGGTGTCGTGATCGTGACGCTTGCGGTCGATCTGCTGCTGGCGGTAGTTCTCTCGCTCCTCGCCGCTGGCAATATGGATCTGTTTAAATCGGCGACGAGCGCGTTCTGGTCCGACGCCGGGACATATCTCTTGCTGGCGTTGCTCAGCCTGGGCGTCACCATCCTGATGGCGACGGCAGTGACGGTCGTCGGACGCTCGCTGGTTATCGGCCTGAGTGTGGGGATGCTCTGGTATCCCGCCGAGAACTTCTCGACCATCTTTCTGATACTGGGCCAGCGACTGACCAAAACCGACTTCTGGTACCTGCTCTCCGGCAATTTCCTGGGCCTCAATCTTAATGCGATGCCAGCGGTTATCCTGCCAGAGCGGGCAATACCAGCGACAAACTTCAGCTTCCGCACCCCGCTGGTGCCGGTGGATGGCGGGCATACTCTGCTGGTGGTGGCGCTCTTCGCGGCGGTATTTGCCGTCGTTGCCATTGTGCTGACTGCCAGGAGAGATGTGAAGGAATAGGTCCGCATAAAACACCAATGCCCGACCACGATTACTGGTGGCCGGGCATTGGTGTAGGTGTTGCGCGTCTATGCAACCAGTTCGCTTACTGGGCGGTGCTCGAAACGGGCGTTGGCGCGCCGCTGGCAGGCTGCGCGATAGGCGCGTGTTTGCGTGTCTCGCGCCAGAAGAGGCCGCCCGCGACTACCAGATAGAGGGTGTAGGCGATGGCCTGGAGTACCGTCGGATTATCGCTATAGCCCAGCAGGCCGTGCAGCAACCCGCCAACCGTGCTCTCGTCGCTCAGGACCGCCCGCAGATCCCAGAGATGCGCCGTACCGAACGGCAGCCAGCCCAGCGTCTGCATCTGGCCGACGGCGCTGCCCAGCAGACCCGCCGCGAAGAAGATCAGCACAATGCCCATCACACGGAAGAAGATGCGGAAGTCGAGCCGATAGCCGAGGCGATAGATGAGTACGCAGAGACCGATAGCCGCCAGCAGTCCCAGCAGCGCACCCAGCACGACGAGCACCGCGTCGCCCTGGAAGGCGGTGGCCAGCGTGAAGACCGCCGTCTCCACGGCCTCGCGGCCTACGGTGGTGAAGGCGAGCAGGCCAAGCGCCAGCCCAGACCCCGCCGCGCTCGCCTTCTGGGTGATCTCGCTTTTCAGGGTACGGCTGTGGCGTTGCATCCAGAATGTCACCGAGGTCAACAGGACAACCGCGACCAGGAACGTGATGGCCTCGAAGACCGCCGCGAAGGTCGTGTCCTCATATTCGTGGATGGTCGCGTAGACCACGATCCCACCGCCAAGCGCCGCCACAATCGCCAGCGCCGCGCCAGCCCACACCGCGCGCATCTGCGACGTCTGTCCCATCTGGCGAAGCGCCGCCAGCAACATGCCAATCACCAGAGCGGCTTCCAGGCCCTCGCGCAGGAATAGCACAAACGTTGTGACCACGCTACACTCTTTTCTAAGGCTTGCTGTCCATCGCTGTATCGGCTGTATCGGCTGTATCGCATGAATGCGCCATGCATCCGCGTGTCTCGGAGAAAGCGCTGGGCTAAATCAGAGTTATCTACTCGGATATTAGCATGGCCTAACAAGACGAGTCAACTAATGACCCGGTCGTGACCCATATGTGAGCGAAACGCGGGAGTGAAATTGGCGGCAATTCGCCTGCGCATAGCCGCTTGTTGTGGGATACAATCAGGGTGCGCTGGCGTCATCACAGGGGACATTCACCAGGCAGGTAGCAAACAATTGGAGGGATTTCCATGTCGCGCGTCACACCCGATCAACTTCGCGAGATGAAGACACGTGGTGAGCGCATCGCCATGTTGACGGCTTACGACTATCCCACCGCGCAGATTCTGGATGCCGCCGGGCTGCACATCCTGCTGGTCGGCGACAGCATGGGCATGGTGGTGCTCGGCCATCCGACGACGCTCCCCGTCACGATAGATGACATCATTCGCCACACGCAGGCGGTCGTGCGCGGGACCGAACATGCGCTCATCGTGGGCGATCTCCCGTTCGGCTCATTTCAGGTCTCGACTGAAGAGACGATGCGCGCGGCTATCCGCATTATGAAAGAAGCCGCGCCACAGGCCGTCAAACTGGAGGGCGGCCGCCGTGTGGCCGCGAGCGTGCGGGCGCTGACCGAGGCGGGCATCCCCGTCATGGGCCATGTTGGCCTCACGCCGCAGTCGGTCAATGTCACCGGCGGCTTCAAGGTGCAGGGCAAGACCGAGCGGGCGGCGCGGCTCTTGCTGGACGATGTGGCGGCGCTGGAAGAGGCGGGGGCGTTCGCCGTCGTGCTGGAGCTGGTTCCAGCGGAGCTGGCGCGGCTGGTGACGGAGCGTACCAGTATTCCTACCATCGGTATCGGCGCTGGCCCGTATTGCGATGGTGAGGTGCAGGTGGTGCACGATATCATGGGGCTTTTCCCGGATTTCACGCCACGCCACACCCGGCGTTTCGCGGAGTTGGGCGCGGCCATGCGCGAGGCGGCGCAGGCATACGTCGCCGAGGTGCGCGAGCGCACATTCCCAGCGGCGGCACAGAGCGCCAAGATGAATGCAGAGGTCATCGCCGCGCTGCGTGCCGAGGATGCTCAGGCCACCGCGCCCGACGCCCCCAGCCAGGAGGAGCCGCCCGCCGATGGTCAGGCTGAGAGTCAAGCCGATGGCTACGCGCCACCAAAGCCCACCAGAAAATAGGCTTTTCGTCCATTGCAAGCGTGCGCGGGTGACTGTCGCAACGTTCCCTCGTCACAGTCACCAGAACAGCCAGAACGACGATGTCTGGCGGCCACGGTCAGGGGGATCACTTTGCGCTCACTCGTTGGACAGCAACTGGGCGACTATGTGCTGGAGGCCGAACTCGGCTCAGGCTCGATGGGAGCGGTCTATCGGGCGACCTATCTCCCCAAACGCGCCACCGTGGCGGTCAAGGTGCTGCTCGATGAGCTTGCCACCGATGTCTCGTTCATTACCCGCTTCATCCGCGAGGCGCGGGTTGTCTCGTCGCTCGATCACCCGAATATCGTGCGTGTCTATGACGCCGGACGTCAGGGCGAGCATATCTACTTCGTGATGGAGTATTTTCCCGGCTCGACGGCTGGCCAGCTGCTCAAAGAGCGCCAGCGGCTGCCGCTGGAAACGGTGGTCGATATTGCCATGCAGACCGCCGATGCACTGGCCTACGCTCACCGCCAGGGGCGGCTCGTGCACCGCGATATCAAACCTGATAATCTGCTGGTGAATGAGCGTTGCCGTGTCAAGGTGCTGGATTTTGGCCTGGCGCGCATCGAGGGCGCCCGCAGCATCACCGTGGCGGGTACCGTTGTCGGCAGTCTCTATTACGTTGCGCCAGAACAACTGCTGGGGCACACGCTGGATGGCCGCGCCGATGTCTATGCGCTGGGCATCACGATGTATGAGATGCTCACCGGTCACCGCCCCTATCGTGGCCAGACACTCACCGAGATGAGTGACGCGATTCTTTCGGGGACGGCGAAGCCGCCGAGTCGGCTGGTAGCCTCGGTGCCGCCGGAACTGGAACAGATCATTGGGCGCGCGATGGCGCGTGACCTGGGGTATCGCTATCACGACGCGGACGAGCTGCACCGCGACCTGCGCAACTTCCAGATGCAACTGTCCCATATCTCGACGGCGCCGCTGCCACTCCCCGCCAAACCGATACCGCCCACCGCGCCGCCACGCCTCTCGACGATGGGGCCGCCACACGCGCAGACGCACAATCCCGCACATAACCCATTGCGCACATCGTCACCAGACACAGGCTCGCCGCCGATTCGCCGCCAGCGCAACGACTGGTAAGCGTGGTACCGAGAGGAAACGCGGCAAACTGGCCATCGATGCGGCGCCAATGCGCGGCCAACGTAGTGTATACTGAGGGGTGAAGGCTTCGTGCGTGTGGATTGCTGGGCCGTCTTTATCGGCGGGCGACACGCATGGTGAGGCCACTTGGCATTTTCGTGTACACTCAATTTTTTCAGGAATGCGGCGCAGGCAGCGCGGAGGCAGGATCAGTATGGCGCAGACGAAAGAACAGACACAACCAGCGGTAAAGTCGCCGCCAAAGGGGACGCAGCGAGCAACTGCGCCAACACCCACGACTCGACCGGCGACCTCACCCGCCCCGAAGGGCAACTGGCTGTCACGGCTGCGTCCACCGCTCACCACCGCGCCCACCGCGAACGGCAAGCCGCGTCAGCGTGCGGGCGGCACGATCTTCAAATCGTTCTTTGGCATCCTGATCTGGTTCATCGCGTCGCAGTTCATCATGTATCTGCTGTTGATTGTCGATGGCTGGCTGACCAGGCCCGGACAGAAACCTCCGCTCGAAACGCTCCATCTGTTGCCGCCCAACACCCCGCTGCTTGGCTGGATCACGCCCTTCCTGCTGCTCTATGGCGGCGCGGTCATCGGCCTGTGGTTCCTGCTGATTCGCTTCAACCTCATCCCGCGCGATTTCTTCGGCGCCCGCGCCCAGGCGCAGCAGCGCGCCCAGCGGCAGGCCGGAGGCGGCTCGACGGCGAATAAGACGGCGACCGGCGCGTCCACCGGACCGCGCAAGACGCGAGCCCAGCGTCGCTATACCGAGACGCAGGCGCAGATCCAGGCGCAGGCGAACGCCAAGGGCAGTAAGAATGGCGCAAAGCCCACTGCCACTGCCAAGGCCGCGCCCAAACCAGTAGCTAAAGGCCCAGTAGCTAAAGGCAGTGACACCGCAAAGAGCGCCAGCACGGCCAATGGGAAGAACGGCGCGCAGAGCTCTAGCGTCACGCACGACTCGGAATATGAGCGGGTACGCTCGGCGGATCGTCAGCGCCGCCGCCGCCAGGGCAAACGCTAATCTCCAGCGGAGCGCCAGCGCCCATCATCCGTGTCATGAAGCCGCTGATGTGGCGCGGCGCTCTACCAGCATTGCAAATCTCGCCCTCTTCTCTGCCGTCCGCGCTCCGCAACGTGCCTGCTGTTACCACTCAATACCTCAAAGGATGAATGTTTGATGGGCAAAGTATCCTCCCGCATACGTAACCACCCCTTCCCCTATCACGATATCCTCTTTGGCGCGCGCCTGGTCGCCATTCGCGAAGAACCGTCCGCCAGCGGCGAGAACGCCATCGACATCCTCTTCGACTTCGAGGAGCTTCGGCTGGTGAAGCCGCCACAGCCTTGTGGCTCGCCGCTCTGGCCAGAGGAGCGGGTGGAGGGAGAATACCATCCGCGAACGCTCCGCTTCACCGAAGCTGAATGGGTTCAGCGCAGCCCTGTTCTGGAACGACTCGATCAGATACCTTCAGAGCATGGGGTGCGTACGATCATGGGCGTGCTTCATTGGAGCGGGCCTGACCTGGGTAAGATCGTCCTCATCTTTACTCAGGAGTCGGCTGATTGCATGCTGCGGGCCAACGACTTCATGCTGGAAGACCGCACTGGCGAACCGCAACCAGCCATGTTCCTGCGGCGCTGGTCCAACGCGCCGCCGCATCCAGTAGGCCTGGTGCCCGAACGCCACAAGATACTGCATCGGTATAACGGCGACCCGATCACCATTGCGCTGGGCAACCGCCGCTATCGCTACCGGCTCTTCATCGGTGGTCTGCGCTATCAGACCGATGTCCGCCCGGATGTTGACGCGGTCCTCAACCTGTGCGAGCTGGATAATCCCTGGGTCGCGCATACGGGTCGCCACCTGTGTGACCGCTTTGCCCGGAAGGGTGAGATGTCAATTGGCATGGATATGAGCGACCTGCTGGCGGAGGCGCGCTGGGTGGTTGGGCGTCTGCGGGCGGGGCAGCGGGTGCTGGTGCATTGCTACGCGGGGGTGAATCGTTCTTCGACGGTCTGCTGCGCCGCACTGATGCTGCTGGAAGGAATCACCGCCAACGAGGCGCTGGCCAGAGCGCGCGAAAACCATCCCAGTTGTCGGCCTGACCCCTATAACTGGTTCCTGCTGGAGCATCTGCATGACGCGGTCGCCGCTGAAGAACTGGCCAACGAGGATACCCAGACGCTCCCGGCGGTGGATGCGGCCGCACTCTTGCGGAGTGAGGCGACGGTGGGATAGAATCCGGGCACGCGCGCCCAGATAGCACATTCACCGGGGGAAGACTATGATACACTACGATGCGGCGGCGATTCGCCAGCGACTCGAAGCGGATCGTCGGCGGCTGGAAGACGATATCTACCAGCGCACCGAGGGTGATGAGGCCGTCGTTCCATCCGACCCGATTAGCGATAGTGGCGGCACGCGCGGCCATTCCGCCGAGGAGGCCGACGCCATGGCGGATGCCGAACGCAGCAATCTGGTGCTGGGCAACTCGCGGACGCTGCTAGAGCAGGTGCGGGCGGCGTTGCAGCGGCTGGATGACGGCACGTATGGCTTCTGCCAGCGCTGTGGCAAGCCGATTGGCGAGCGGCGGCTCGAAGCGTTGCCCTCTGCCATCTATGATCTGGAATGTCAGGAGATCGTCGAACGCGAGACGACCCTGTGAGGAGAATTCATGAGCCTTGCTCGACAACGTGATCTGGCGATGGTGGGCCTGGGCCTGCTGGTTATCGTACTTGACCAGTTGACCAAACACTGGGTTGTCTCCTATTTCAGCACAAAGCCCGAGGGCTATACCGTGCCCATTCTTGGCCAGATGCTCTCGCTGGAATATGTGCAGAATCAAGGTGTCGCCTTCAGCCTGCTCGAAGGCCAGACGGTGATGTTCCTCTTCATTGCCATCGCCATCGGCGTCATCGGATATCTCTACTGGCGCTCGCGCGAGACCGGCTCGCTGGCGCTCAAGCTGACGTTCGGCCTGGTGCTGGGCGGCGCCATCGGCAACCTGATCGACCGCTTCTCGCACAGCTACGTCGTCGACTTCATCCACTTCCAAATTCCAGCCATCCACTTCGACTTTGCCGTCTTTAACGTCGCCGACAGCGCTATCTCCATCGGCGTCGTGCTGCTTGCCCTGATGATCTGGCGTATGGGCGCGGAGGGCGAGCGCGCTACCAGCAGCAGAAGCCTTGCGGCCAGCGAGACGGCGGAAACGCCAGCGGAGGACTAGGTGGCTGCCCGCACGAAGAAGTCCGCGCCAAAGCCGACGGACGACCACATACCCGCGCCCACGGTCATCGAAGTGACCGAGACCCTCGATGGCGAGCGGCTGGATCGCGCGTTGGCGCTGCTATTCCCTGAGCTATCACGCACACGGGCGCAGGCAGCCATCAAGGCGGGGGCGGTGCGCGTCAATGGGCGGTCGGTTCGTGTCAGCCATCAGCTAGAGATGGGCCAGCGGATCGAGATAGACGCGGGCGCGCTCAAGATTGCTGGCGTCGCGGGGGGAGAAGGCGGGTCGTTGCCACTGGCCGAGGCGATTCCGCTACGGGTGGTCTTTGAGGACGAGCACCTGCTGGTGGTGGATAAACCCTCCGGGCTGGTGGTGCATCCCGCGCCGGGCCACGCCACCGGCACACTGGTGAACGCGCTGCTGGCGCACCTGCCGGGACTGACGGCTGGCAGCGATGCGACGCGCCCAGGTATTGTCCATCGGCTGGATAAGGATACGTCCGGGCTGATCGTGATCGCGAAGGATGCGCCGACGCATACCGCGCTCGCCCAGCAGATGAAGGAGCATAGCACGGTCAAGCGCTATCTGGCGCTGGTGGAGGGGCGCATGCCCGCGCATGAGGGCGTGATCGATGCCCCCATCGGACGCGATCCTCGCCATCGCCAGCGGATGGCGCTGGTGAGCGAGGTCAACGGTGGACGCGAGGCGCGCACCCGCTTCAAGGTGCTGCGTGAGGTGCGTGGGCGCTCGCTGGTGGAGTTGCAGCTTGAGACTGGGCGCACCCACCAGATTCGCGTCCATCTCGCCTCTGTGGGGCATCCGGTCGTCGGCGACAGCGTCTATGGTCGGGCGCAGCTGCCGCTGCCGCCACGCCAGTTTCTGCACGCCACCCACCTGGAGTTCGTCCATCCGACGACCGGCGAATGGCTCATCTTCGACGCGCCACTGCCACCTGATCTCGCCGATTTTCTCGCCGCGCAGGAGTGAGCGTGGGGTGACGCTTCGCGGCATGAATGCCGCGGCTAATCTATCCGATGAAGACATCCGCAGGTACGCCGAATCGCTCGGCCAGTCGCGTGATGTGCGTGAGCGCCAGGTGGCGTTTGCCCGCCAGCACCTCGGAGACGATGGAGCGCGTGCCGAAGTCGGAGACGAGATCAGCCTGGGTCAGCCCGTTCTCTTCCATCAGGTAGCGGAGCAGATCGACTCCGGACACTGGCGGAATCACCACATGGGCATTTTCGTAGATCTCGACCAGATCGGTCAATGCCATCAAGTATTCTTCCTCTGCCTCCGACCGATCGGGGATATCGAGCAGCCGGTCAATCACCGCCAGCGCCTCGTCCAGATGGGCGTTGTTGTGAATCGAGACCAGGGGGAAGGCACGGACGAGAGCTAGATACTGCTCTTCGGTCGCTTTTTTCATTATCATCGCCATCGTTATGCCTTCCCTTCCGGGGTCTCATGCTTTCCAGTCGCCTTTGTCGTACTCCGAATGTGTCAGCAAATGCTTAATATATATCCTCTGTCTTTCGTAGAGGATATGTACAACTAACCGATAGTCATTGCCTTTGATGTTAAAGACGGTCTTGCCGCCCACAACGTCAGCCTGAGGGAACGCTTGACGCACTTCACTGAGGTTGTGCCAAGTTGCCTTGCTCGCGATGTTGTACCAAGCAATGACTTGGCTTTTACAATCTCCGTGCTTGTCGGCAAACTCCATCAAGCGACTCTTTGCGATAACATGCAATCCACGCTCCCTCACTGGCATACAATATGTTGTGATTCAATGTTCGCATATTGCGAACAAATTGTCAAGCCCACATCGGCGTCTTGTACAATCTTTACTTTTTACCCCATTCCAACGTATAGTTCTACGGCTGGGGGAATAGCGCCCCCACCGTGCGACTACATCGAGCCGCCTCCCGAACCGTCCTCACCCGGCGCTTCGCAGCATTCCACACCAAGGATAGAAGCTGTCTCAGGCAGGGAGCTTGATCGCAGTGAAAGGGACTCCATGAGTACCGATGGCAGCATGCACACCGAGCAACCAGCTCGCGGCATGCTTGTTGGCACCTATCTCAGTTGGTACATCGGCTGCTTCCAGAGCGGAAACAGCTAGCGCCGCCCGCGCGTAGAATGCGCCGCGCCGCGCATTGTAGAGGAGATTCGCTACGTGTTCGGACCCCACCTGATTATCGATGGTTCCCGTTGTAACATCCGCAAGCTCGCAGATCGCATCCTCGTCGAGCAAGTGTTGAATGACTATCCCGCCGCAATCGGCATGACCAAAATCGGCGGCCCCTATATGTTCGAGTACCAGGCGCCCGACCCCGCCTATTCCGGCGTCTCCGGCCTGGTCGTCATCGCCGAGAGCCACATCGCCATCCACACCTTCCCGGAGTTGGATTACTTCACGATGGACATCTTCTCGTGCAAGAACTTTGACCATGAGAAGGCCATCGAGTACATCCGCACCGCGTTCGACGTGGAGGAGATGGATCGGATGCTGGTGCAGCGCGGCCTCTCGTTCAAGGGGCCACACCACGGCAAAAACGGCGCGACCGATGAGCTGATCGCCGCCGCCGAGGCCCGCCTGCGGGCTGGCATCATCAGCAAAGAGCCAGCCCTGCCCGATGTCACGCCTGACGACACGCCTGACGACACGCCTGGCGAGCAGCCCAGTGAGATGCTGAGCGATGAGCGCGCCGCCATCCTGGCAAGTCGCGCCGCCGCCGGGCAGGATGCCGCCGGTGGTCGGATGCTCTGGCCGCAGTATGGCGTGACGCCCGATGTTGGCACATATGGCGCCGCCACAACAGTTGACGCCTGCGAGCCGTGCGCGCGTGGCGGGGCCACTGTCGTCGCGCTGACCGGGGACCAGCACGCGCCGACCGACGCCAATGGCACGCCGCTACCCGTCGCCGAGCCGGTGCTGGTCAATCCGACCGCCTCGATGAGCGGCCTGCTGGATAAGATGGCGGCCACCGGCGGGCAGGCGCGCGCGCTGGGGCTGGCGCTGGCCGAGTGGGAGCGGCTGGTACGCGCCGAGAAGACGGCGATTGCGCTGACGCTTTCCGCGCCAGTCATTGCCGAGGGCATGCGCGAACTGCTGGTCTACGCCGTCGAACACGGCTACGTCGATAGCATTATCGCCAGCAGCGACAACCTGCTTGCGGATCTCTACGAGGCGCTTGGCCACGCGCATTTCGCCAGCGACGACGGCGCGATGGTGATGACCGACGAGGGCCGGGAGCACGCGCTGGCGGTCTTCCGCGACTTCCTAGCGGAGCAGCAGCCGGGTATCGCCGCGTCGGAACTGTGGCAGCGGCTGGGCGCAATCCTGCCGACGACGGCTCCACGCAAGGGGCTGCTTCAGGCGGCGGCGCAGACCGGAACGCCTATATATACGCCCGACCTCGGCGTCAGCGCGTTCGGGGCGGCGTTGTTGTCTCCACAGTCCGACGGAGCGGCCTTCGTGGTGGATGCTGGCGCCGATACACTGGCGCTGGCACGTCTGCTTGCGGCGCGCGATGCGTTCGGCGTTATCCAGTGTGGCGCGGGCGCGTCCGATGCGCTGCTGGCCCAGGCGCAGGCGGCCACGGGTCTGCTGGGCCTGCCGACTCCGGCGCTGGCGGGTGTCGTCGCGTTGGGCGCGCAGCCCTTCGCCACGGGCAGGCATGCCATCGCCGTCCGTGCGGACGCCTCGCTGGCGCTGCCACTGCTGGTCAGCGGGCTGGCCCAGCGCCACCCACAGACGCGAGCGCGAGCCGCCGCCAGCACAGCGAAAGCTCCCGCGCTGGCGTAATCTACCCTACAACGCGAATGCCCCCTCTCTCGACTGAAGAAGAGGGGGCGTTACTTTGCGTCTCGGCCTGCCAGTCAAATCAGTGTTTTGCCAGCCAGTCGAGGATGGTCTGCGCAAACCATTCGGGACGGGCGTTGTGGACATCGTGTCCGGCGCCCTCTACCACGATCGTCTCGCCATGAGGCAGGCGCGACGCTATCTTGTCGAGCAGCGCCCTGGGGACGAACATGTCGTGCTCGCCAACGATGAGCAGCACCGGGCAAGCGATATCCCCCGCGTGCGCGGCACTGAGGTCGCCGCCAGCCGCGATGATGGCGCTGAGGGCGGTGACTTCGCTTTGCGTCATGGCGCGCGCGTTGGCCTCGCCATACGTGGCAACAAGGTAGTCGCGATAACCCTGCAACGGCGGGATGGGATGATCGACGACGTTGTTCATCACTTCGCGCAACTGGCCCTCGGGATCGCTGATCGTGCCACTTGCGCCCCAGGTCAGCACGGAGCGCACGAGATCCGGCGCCTGCTCAGCCATCAGCAGGGCAATCTCGCCGCCATCGCTGAAGCCGAGCAGATGCGTTGGCCCGGTGTTCAGCGTTCGCAGCAGGTCGGCGAACGAGCGTGCGTCATCGGCAAGATAGCTGGCGGTGTACTCGCGTGGCTGCGGCCCCGAGCGCCCTGAGCCAGGGAGATCGGCGGCGATGACCCGATTGCCGGGAACAAGCGCCCTTCGCAGCGCGGAGTGGCCCTCGATCCGGTCGCTGAATCCCGGCAGCAGCAGGACAGGCTCGCCAGCGCCACTCTCCTCATAGTAGATACGCGATGTACCATGCTCGAACCATGACATCTTTGCTCTCCCTCTTTACTCCTCATCGCGCCGTGACGACGCGCGTCATCCCTTCTCGATTACGGTATGGTATCCTGCAATGAAGCACCAGTTCAGGAATTGAACCGGTCGCTGGGGTTCGCCACTTTGAGACGCGGGAGGCCATCTCATGTCGAAGTATGGACAATACTGTCCGGTCGCGAAGTCGCTGGATATCCTGGGGGATCACTGGACGCTGCTGATTGTGCGCGACATGCTGACTGGGACGCGCCATTTCAACGACCTGGAGCGGGGACTGCCCAGAATCTCTCGCGCGCTGCTGGCGAGCCGACTGAGGCAGTTGCAGCGGGCGGGTGTGATCGAAAAGCGGCTCACGAGGGCTGGGCGCAAGACGACTGAATATCAGCTTACCCAGGCAGGGCAGGAACTTTTCGGTGTCATTATGGCGTTACGGGGATGGGGCGAAAAGTGGGCGTTCGGCGATCCTGCGCCGGATGAACTCGATCCGGTGCTGCTCATGTGGTGGCTACACAATCGCGTCGATGTGGATCAACTGCCCGAACAGCGCGTCGTGGCGCAGTTCGACTTTCACGGCGCTGCGGCGGTGTCATTCTGGCTGGTACTGACACGCGCTGACGTCACGCTCTGCCTCACTGATCCTGGATACGAGATCAATCTGCTGGTGACAGCCGATCTGGCGACATTCTACAAAGTATGGGGAGGGCGGATCAGTTATCCAGAGGCGCTCAATAGATATGGCGTCACCGTCGAGGGCGTTCCCCGTCTGACGCGCGCTTTTCCACATTGGTTTGGCTGGGGCGCCGCCGAGCCTACGAGAGCGGAAACGCCCCTACCAGCTATCCAATCCGCTCCAGCACGATGACGGGAATCTGCCGCGTGGTCTTCGTCCGATACTCGGCGAAGCCGGGCATCTGCGTCGCGTGCTGGGTGAAGAGCCGCTCGTACTCGTCCCCGGTGGCGGGGGTGGCGCGCGCCTGGAAGCGGTCGTCGCCCACCTCGACGGTCACGTTAGGGTTGGCGAGCAGGTTATAGTACCAGGCGGGATTGGTCGGCGCGCCGCCCTTGGACGCAAGGACGATGTAATGGTCGCCATCGCGGGAATAGGCGAGGGGGTTCGTCCGCGTCTCGCCGCTCTTCGCGCCCTTCGTAATCAGCAACAACAGGGGCAGCGGGTGATTGGTCTTGCCGCCGCTGGCGCGATACTGCTCGATGATTGCCTGATTGTAGTTGCCTGGGCCGCTCATAGTTCCTCCTGTATGGGATGGGATAGAAAAGATAGTTACTTCAAACAGTGTACTGCTACTACCATACCCGGCGCACAACCCAAAAGCACGATGCTAGCCTATACGTTCGGGTAGGCAAAGCTGCATCAGATACGCCATGCCACTGGCTAATGACCCGCAACTCGTCGCGCTCACTCCACATCATTCGCCATCTTGAATGCCATTGCCCCAGATGTTACACTGGCAGGGCAGCCAGACGCTATAGCCCTCTAGTAAGCGAGTGAGCAACGATGAGCGCGTTTCGTGCCACCTTCGTCAGTCATGCCCACGCCGATAATGACCTCTGCGACCGCTACGTCGCCGCGTTGCGGCCACGAGGCATTGATATCTGGTATGATCGCGACAACGCGCAGAATGGCCATCTGCTCGGCTCAGAAATCCAGAAGGAGATACAGCAGCGCGCGGCCTTTGTGCTGCTCATGACGGAGAACGCGCTCGGCTCCTTCTGGGTGGATCTGGAGATGCAGAGTTATCTGGGGCTAATGGCGCAAGATCGTTCGCGACTGCTGCTGCCTGTGCGCATCGGTTCCTGCGCCGTGCCGCCGTTTCTCAACGCCTTCTTCTGGATCGACGCGCAAGCGATGCCTTTCGAGCAAGCGATTGAGGCCATTGCCTCTGCACTCTCGGACAGCACTATGCCATCCGCGCAGCCAAGAGCTTTGCCCGCTACCTCGTCCCCGGTCAACGCGCCAGCGCCACAGACGCCCACCGACCCTGTCAGCGACCTGCTGGCGCGTTTCCTGCCGCAGTTGCGCGATGCCTTCAATGCGCAGGACTGGCCCCAGGTGGCGCGACTGGCCGCCTTCATCCAGCGCAGCGTCCCCGCCGAGAAGCTGCCCAGCGAGGTCTACGCCATGCAGGGGCGGGCGCTGATGGCCGAGCGTGACTATGCCGGAGCAAAGACCGCCTGGGACACCATACGGCAGCGCGACTCGCTCGATGTGACGGCGCTACGGGCCGCCACCGATGCCCGTATCGCGCTGGGCGAGAAGGCCGCCGCTCTGCCGCTGCTCGACGATGCGCTCACGCTCACCACCGACCGCGCTCAACGGCTGGCGCTCTTGCGCATCGATGCCAGCGTGCTCGCTGAGGTCGCACGCGCTGAGAGTGGGGCAAGCGCCCAGACCCACTGGACGACGCTGCAGCGCGTCGTCAACGAGGGTCTGCAACTGGCGGGTGAGCAGGATGCTGATTGGCTGGCGCTCAAACTGGAAGCGTTGATGGGGCTGCAACACGATCAAGAGGCGTTGGATTTGGCAAGAACGCTGACTGCGCTTCCCGGCGCGACCGCCACCCTCTGGATGAACCGGGCACGGCTGGCATGGAAGCTGGCGGGCGAGACGCCGAACGACGAGATACGCGGCGCGCTGGACGCTGCCAGCCGTCTGGCTCCCAATGACGCCGCCCTCGCATTGGATCGCCAGCAATTGCTGGTTATCCTCAAGCCCGACCGCTTCCCGCCGCGCCTGGCAGAACAGGGCTTTGTTGTCCGGGAGCGCAATGGCGTCGCCTTCATTGTGCCGCCGATCTGCTCCGTACCTGCGGGCGAGTTCCTGATGGGTAGCAACAAGCGCCGGGACAAAGATGCGATTAACGACCATGAAATGCCACAACACCGCGTCACCCTCGCCGCCTTCTCCATCACGCGCTTCCCGGTGACAGTGGCCGAATATGCCTGCTTTGTCGCAGCGGCGCGACACCGCGAACCGCAGGAGTGGGCAGGCCAACTGAAGAAACTCGACTATCCCGTCGTTTCCGTCTCCTGGGATGATGCCATCGCCTACGCCGCATGGCTGGCGCAAATGAACGAGCAACCCTGGAGGCTGCCGACCGAGGCGGAGTGGGAGAAAGCGGCGCGTGGGACAGATGGGCGTCTCTTTCCCTGGGGCAATACGTTCGACCGGAGTCGTGCCAATACAGTTGAAAGCAGGCTACGCGGAGCAACGGCGGTGGGCAGCTACCCGAGTGGGGCCAGCCCTTATGGCGCAGAGGAGATGGGAGGAAACGTCTGGGAGTGGACGCACAGCCTCTACAAGCCGTATCCCTACAAGATAAGGGATGGCCGCGAGGCGCCTGATTCCG
The DNA here is from genome assembly GCA_963718915.1 of uncultured Chloroflexia bacterium. Classification (GTDB taxonomy): domain Bacteria; phylum Chloroflexota; class Ktedonobacteria; order Ktedonobacterales; family JADMIN01; genus DAHUXT01. Next base: position 213,540 of record CAVRAI010000007.1, read on the forward strand.
ATGAAGATCGTGTGCAGCGTGGTGGTTCCTGGTATGCCATCGACGTCGGCGCGCGTGCTGCCACCCGACTAAGCGCCAGTCCAGATCGCTGCAAGGACTACGACGGTTTCCGCCTGCTCCTTGAGGCGCCTGGTTCGGCATAGTGGCGCAAACGATTAGTAAACCTTCAGAAGTGATCCCGGACAGTCTGCTGTGGCGAATCGCGCCGTAGCCTGAAGGCCACGGCTAATAGAACGGGGAAATTCGACATTGCGTTTACGCTACGGTCGGTCTGCCTGCGCAATTGCCAACAACCCAGAGGGATACCATATCACTTCCAGAGGCGAAGCTTGGCGCGCGTCTCTGGCTCCCCTCTCCCAGTGGGAGAGGGGTTGAGGGTGAGGTCAGTCCGGGTTTAGTTCCCGGCTCCGGCGGAGACTGGCTCGCGGGCCGCGTCGGCGCTCTTCGTCTCCTGGCTGGAGGTGACCGCCGTCCACTTCACTACGGCGGCGGCCCAGGTGAGGCCCGCGCCGAAGGCCACCATGCCCAGGTGCGCGCCGGGGAAGACGCGTCCCTGGTCAATCGCCTCGCAGAGCGCTATCGGGATCGCGGCGGCGGAGGTGTTGCCGTACTTCTCGATGTTGACGAAGACCTTCTCGCTCGGCAGATTCAGCCGCTTCGAGGCCGCCTCGATGATGCGCAGGTTGGCCTGATGGGGGATGAAGAGGTCCATATCGGCGGCGGTCATTCCCGCGTTGGCCAGCGCCTCCTCCATCGCCGTGCCCATGATGCGCGTGGCGAACTTGAAGACCTCCGACCCGTTCATCTGGACGTAGTTGCGGCGCTCGCGGATCGTCTCCTCGGTGGCAGGCTCAGCCGAGCCGCCCGTCGGAATCCAGAGCAACTCTGGCCGCGCGCCGTCGCTGCCGATGGTGAAGCCGAGCAGGCCGCCCGGCTCGTCGCTGGCGCTCAGCACAATCGCCCCCGCGCCGTCGCCAAAGAGCACGCAGGTCGAGCGATCCTTGAAGTCCACCACCTGCGAGAGCACCTCAACGCCAATCACCAGCGCGTGTTTCGTGGAACCGTTGGCGATAAACTGGTGGGCCACCGAGACGGCGTAGAGGAAGCCGCTGCACGCCGCCTGCATATCGAACGCGCCGCACTTCGCGCCGAGCGCGTGCTGCACGAGATTCGCCGTCGCGGGGAAGCGATAGTCGGGGCAGACCGTCGCCACGATGATCAGGTCGAGGTCTTTGCCTTCGAGGCCAGCGCGTTCGAGTGCCTGCTGGGCCGCCGCAATCGAGAGGGTGGACGCTTTCTCACCTGGCGAGACGACGTGGCGCTGCTTGATGCCCGTGCGCGAGGTGATCCACTCGTCCGAGGTGTCTACGATGCGCTCGAAGTCGGCATTGGTGAGCACTCGCTCCGGTACCTTCATGCCCCAGCCAGTGATGGCGCTATAGTGGCCCATGCTACTCCTCTTTCGTCATAGCTGTCATGTGCTGATACTAGCAGATGATTTCGGGAAAACCGATTCAGAACGCCAGCATGCGCCACACTGAAAAAGAGAATGGTGGCTGGCTGATGAGGCGACCTGCTCACGGCGCTGGGCGGGCCTGCTCAGGCTACATTGCTGTCGCGGCCCATTGTAACATACTCAGGGCAAGCGGGTATATCGTAGTGCGCCATATTGCACAGGCAGCGGGCTGCTCGTGGATATCAGCGCTATGCTGAACTTTTAGAATTACCGCCGAACATTGTGCCAGGGTGGGTCTGCCGGAAGCCCAAAGGCCCCGGCGAATTTCGGAATCGAAGCGTACGCCCATTCGCCGTAGCGTGATGTGGTTTTCAATTTACGACGGGCACGCCTCAACGGCTGGCGGTTAAAACCGCGCCTGAAGGGCCTCGCTTGCTGCGCGCGCTCTGCCACGAAACCCGCCTGCGCGGGTTCACAGAGCTACTCGCCAGCGGGTATCCCGTTGGGACACGTCTGGGAAGTCCGCGCAGGCGGACTTGGCGGCCGCAGGCCCTTCAGGCGCGGTTTCAACCGCCCGCGCTGCCCAGCGCGTGTCCCTCGTAATTTCTAAAACGCGTTCACGCTACGGTCTGCCTCGCCCGCCACAGCGCGCGGTGTGCGGAGGAAACAGTGAGCGTTCATTGATGCGCTGAGTGTAGCGCATAGCGAGTTCAGGGAGAAATCCCGCCAGACGCGGTTGACCGGCCAGTGTCGGCGCGGTAAAGTTCATAGTTAGACCACCGTCAAACAGAGGTCCAACATACAGCGCAGTGTTTTCGGCAGAAAGCAGGGAGGGTCTCGTGTATTCCTGTGGCTATGGCAACATGTCGCGGCGTCTGTTCGGCGCCATCGGGCTTGGGCTGGAGAGCGGCGAGATGGGCGCCAATGGAGTCAATGGAGTCAATGGCGCGATGAGCTTCTCGCTGCCGGGCGATGCGCCGCGCTATGCGCCTGATCGCAAGGCGGACGTGCGCCACATAGATCTCGACGTGACGCTTGACTTCGACGCGGCGAGTGTCGCTGGCACGGTCACCACCAGTTTTGAGACGCTCTTCGAGGAGGTGAGCGAGATCACCCTCGACGCCGCCGAACTGGAGATCGAGACGGTGACGATGGCGGGCAAGAAGACGCCGCTGCGCTTCTGGAGCGAGGGCGAGAAGCTGCACATCGCCCTCAACCGCACCTACCATCACGGCGAGCCATTCGGCGTCGCGGTACGCTACAGCGCGCAGCCGCGCACGGGCCTCGTCTTCGTCAAGCCGACGGCGGGCGACCCGGAACTGCCGGTGCAGGCGTGGACGCAGGGCGAGACCGAGTACCATCACTTCTGGTTCCCCTGCCACGATTTCCCCAACGACCGCGCCACCACCTCGCTCCGCGCGACCGTCCCCACCGGCTTCTTCGTGCTCTCCAACGGCAAGCTCGAAGGCGTCAGCGAGACGGGTGATGGCCATAATACGTGGTCATGGCGCATGGAGGAGCCGTATCCCGCCTATCTGATTACCCTGGTGGCGGGCGAATTCACCGAGTTGAAGGACTCCTGGCGCGATATTCCGGTTAACTACTACGTGCCGAAGGGGCGCGAGGCCGACGGCCACTTCATGTTCGATAAGACGCCCGCGATGATCGAGTATTTCTCCGAGCGCTTCGGCGTGGACTATCCCTACGAGAAGTACGCGCAGATCGTCGCCGAGCAGTTTACCGGCGCGATGGAGAACGCCAGCGCCACCACCCACAGCTATCGGCTGCTGCCCGACGCGCGCGCCATCCTCGACTACACGCCGGAGCCGGTGGTCGCGCACGAGCTGGTGCACCAGTGGCATGGCGATATGCTGGCGGTGCGCGACTGGGCGCATACGTGGCTCAAGGAGTCGTCGGCGGACTTCTACGAGGCGACCTGGCGCGAGCATTCGGATGGCGTGGACGAGTTCCGCACGGAGATGCGCGACTACCTCCAGGCGTATCTGGAGGCCGACGCGCGCGGGCGGCGCCCCATCGTCTACAACGTCTATCGCAAGAACGGCAACGAGCTATTCGACCGCCACGTCTACGAGAAGGGCGCGCTGACGCTCAATATGCTGCGGTTCGTCGTCGGCGAGGAGCCATTCTGGCGCGCCGTCAAGCTCTACACGCGGCGCAACCAGTGGCGCGAGGTCATCACCGCCGACCTGGAGCGCGCCTTCGAGGAGGCCACCGGGCGCAGTCTGGCGCGCTTCTTCGAGCAGTGGCTCTACAAGGCGGGGCATCCCGAGTTCAACGTGCGCTACTCCTGGGACGACGAGCACAAGCTGGCGCGGGTGACAGTGCGCCAGACGCAGGAGGAGACGGCGCAGACGCCGATCTTCGTGACGCCGGTGGATATCGCCTTCATGGTACCGGAGAAAGACGGCGCGCGCGGCGACGATCCCAAGGCGAAGGCGACGCTGACGACCTTCCGGGTGCAGGTGGATACGGCGGAGCAGACGTTCTACTTCCCGCTGCCACGGCGGCCGTTCTCGGTGCGTTTCGATCAGGGCGGCTGGCTCATCAAGACGCTGGACTTCGAGCGGCCCGCCGAGATGCTGCGCTACCAGCTTGCGCACGATCCCGACGTGCTGGGGCGGATCGAGGCGGCGGAGGCGCTGGGGCGGCTGGCCGATCCACAGAGCATCACGGCGCTGGAAACGCAGTTGATCGAGGAGTCGTTCTGGTCGGTGCGCGGGGCGATTGCCGAGGCGATAGGGCGGCAGCGCAACGAGCGCGCGCTCAACGGCGCTGACTGGCGCGCTGGAGCAAGGTGGATGAGCCAAAGGCGCGGCGGGCCATCGTGGCGGCGCTGGGCGTCTTCCACGCGCCGGAGCAGGCGGCGCTGGCCGAGCGCGCGGCGGCTACCCTGACGGCGCTGCTGGACGAAGGGCGACCCGAGCTACTTCGTGGAGTCGGCGGCGGCGACCGCGCTGGGCAAGACGAACGTCGCCGACGCCTATGAGCGGCTGCGTGCCCCTGCTCGACCGCGCCTCCTGGAATGAGACGATCCGCGCGGGCGTCTTCGCCGGGTTGGGCGCGCTGGGCGATCCCCGCTGTGTAGAGACGCTGACGGGCTGGCTCGATCTCTCGAAGCCGCAGGACGCGCGGATGGTCGCGGCCAACGGGCTGCGCATTCTGGCGACGACGCGGCGTATCGAGGGCGAGGCGCAGGTGCGCGCGGTAGATGCGCTGATCGCGGCGCTCGACGATCCCTGGGAGCTGGCGGTCTTCCAGGCTATCGCGGCGCTAGCGGCCTGGGGCGATCAGCGGGCGATTCCGGCGCTCCAGCGGCTGGTGGATCGCAGCCCCGACGAGCGGGCGGTTCGTGGGGCGCGGACGGCCATCCGCACGCTGCAACAGGGGCGCGCGGCGGGCGATGAGACGCGCCAGCTGCGCAAAGACCTGGAGGAGCTACGCCAGCGCAACCGCGAGCTGACCGAGCGCTTGGAGGCGCTGGAGGCGCAGCATCCGCCAGCGGCAACGGCTACGTGCCCGGCGCGATACGGCTGTCGCCGCCACTAATGGCGCGGGCAAGCGCCAGGAGGCGAAGGGTCGCAAGAGCGCGAAGAAGGGGTAAGGGCGATAGGGCGCGGGCGGGTTATGTCGTTTTAGCAGTAACACCGTACAGCGTGCCTGGGCGAGCGAGCCGGAGCCTGAAGGCCCCGGCGAATGGGGCGGGAAATTCGCCGTAGCGTTTACGCTACGGGCGCTCACCCCACCGCAATGCCCGTGTCCGTCGCACATGCTAAAACGACATAAACCGCGCCTGAAGGGCCTGCGGCCACGAAGTCCGCCTGCGCGGACTCATCCAGACGTTGCCCTCTACGATTGTCTTGGTTGGGAAGACCTGCCTGTAGAGAGGTATGGCTTCCCTACTGCTATTCCTCGCCCCAGATAGTCGCTGCCTTATCATCGATAACAACAAGTCGTCCCCCGCCAGGGGACCAAGTACCGGGGATGGAGTAGAAGTTACCAATCTCCTGTCCGTTTTCCGCGTCCCACATCACTGGTCTTTTGAACATGTAACCGACGAGCCGCCTTCCATCAGACGACCATGATATGTCGCTAATATGTTTGCCATAGCCAGCCAGAGTGGCGATAGTGGCGATGTCTCGCCCGCTGGCTGGTTCCCAGACTCTTGCCGAATCAAGGTTTGTGGTCTTATTTTCGCCGCAGATGGCCAGCCGTGCGCCATCGGGCGACCAGGCGAGCGTATTCACCTTCTCAAGGTGCTGGGCGAGGGTGACAAGTGAGCGTCCGCTAGACACATCCCATACCTTCGCGCCCTCTGCGCTGGCAGTGGCAAGTCGAGTACCATCAGGAGACCATGCCACAGGATTATGTCCACCGGAAAGGACAGCTAGAGATCGCCCACTAGCTGCGTCCCACACTCGTGCACTGTACGAGTTGGAAGTGACAAGCCGTGTCCCATCGGGCGACCATACAGCGGATGCCGGGGAGACATAGCCATAGGGGGCGTAGTTGGTGGTGTCAGTCGCAGTTAAGGTGGTGAGCAAACGTCCACTGGCTGCATCCCAGAGCTGGTCTCCAGAACTACTAGTAGTAGCGAGCCAACGCCCATTTGGCGACCACGCCAGAGATCACGTCCCTTGGGAGCCAATTGTGGCCAGCACCTGCCAGCGTTAGTCATGCCGTAGATCTGGGATCCAGTGTTTAGCGTGGTCATACGAACGCGTGATCCACCGCCTCCGACGGCAAGTCTGGTGCTGTCGGGCGCCCATACAACAGCACTGGCACTACCATACATCGTTTGCGGGACAGCTAGTGTGCCGAGTAGTCGTCCAGAGGCCGTATCCCACACCTGCACGCCATCTGTACTGACAGTGGCGAGCAAGGCGCCGTTAGGAGACCATAATGGGCTGCCTAGTTGGCCGCTGTGACCTGAAAGGGTAACTAACGGCACGAAATGCGGGAACTCAAACCGCCAGTGTGCGATGGTGGAAGGGTCAACGCCAGCAGACGTTGCGGCGTTGAGCAGGGCGCGGTAGGTGAGCCAGTTTTTGCTGTCCCATGTACCCCTAGCCGCTGATGAGATCGCAGAGTGCCAGGCAGGCAGCACCAACGTGGCATCTACCCCTGCGGGTAGCATAGGTAACGCGCGAGCTGCCGCGACAGATTCGTCGTAACGCTGAGCAATCAACAATGCCTCTATCTCACGCAATGCCCAGCGTGGGTCGTCTGGCGCCATGCGGCGGGCATCGCTCACACGGCGCGCGAAATCGTCCCAGCGATTTAGGCGGGCCAGCGCGGCAGTCAACTCTTCGAGGATGGCCAGGCGGGTAGTGGTGTCGTCGAGCGATGCAAGCGCAAAGGCGCGGGTAAGAATCTCCACTGTCTGCCCATCATTGCCAGCCCTGGCGGTGAGTCGCACATACAGCAGCAAAGTATCGGCGTCGTCAACGCCCGCTTTGAGCGCCTGCTTGATGACCGCCAATCCGCCGTTATTGTCACCAATGGCAAAAGCGGCTGAAGCGCGCTCACGCCAGAGCACCGGTGTCATCGCACCTCGCTCAACCAATATCTCCGTCTTATCGAGCACATCAGACCAGTGTTCGCGGGCATAGGCAGTATGAATTTCTCGTGCCAGCCGTTCGTTAGGCGAGAGCGGGCGGTTGGGATCTGGGGCAGTGGAGCTAGCAGTCACAGTCGGCGCGTTTGGGTCGGCGCCAATGGCGCGCAACACCTCAGCCAGCGAGGCGGCGTAGTGCGCGGGGTCATCGGCCTGGGTAAAGTCAAACTCCTGGACACTTTCCCAGTCTGGGCGACGCGGCGAGTGGAGCAAGGCGTAATCGGCAGCAGGTGCTTGCCAAGCTCGACGCTCTGGCGGAAAGCGATCTTCATTTCCTGCGGCACCCACTTGGATTCTGAAGCATGAGGCGAGAGGACGACGAGGAAATACGGGCGTTCAGTGATCTCGGCAATGATACGATCCCACCAGTCGTCGCCGCCATGCAGCCCACCGGATGTGTCGTACCAGACGGCATCCTCACCCAGATTGGCGCGCAAATCGGCAATCAAACGCAGGCAGAAGGGGTCATCCTGATGGCTGTGACTCACAAAGAGCAGGCGTGATGTATCCATGTACCGCGAATCTCCCTTCCAGTCTGTCTGTTCGTGAAGTACGTACAGGCATTGTAGCCCAGAAGTGAGTAGGCGTAAAGGACGTGTATTCCCAATAAGCGGTAATGATAGCAATGTGGCGCAAAAAGGCGGATAGAGGGAGCGCGTCACTACACGCGCCAGAACTGGAGTCGCAACGGCGGACCGCAGAGTGCGTCTCTCTGGAACCTGCGCAGGCAGGTTTCGTGGCCGCAGGCCCTTCAGGCGCGGTTTCAACCGCCAGCCACCTTCAACTGCTAATCATCCCTTGCGCCCGGTGCGCCCAGGATGCGCTGGCGGCTTCGGCGGCTTCGGCGCTTCCCGGCTGGCGCGACGTCGGAAAGCTTCTTCGCGGTTGGCTCGCGCCGCTCGGCGGAAAGCACGCCCGAAACGCCACGTATCTCGCGCAGGATATTTTCCAACTCCTCGGGATGGCGGATTTCGAGCACCGCGTTGATGACCGCGCGCTCAGGCCGGTGGCGGGTCACCACCTCCACCCGCAGCATATTGATCTTCGCCGCCGGAGATCACGCCCGTCACGTCGCGCAGCAGCCCCGTCCGATCCGTGCCCTCGACGATGATCGGCGCGCGGAAAGTCTCGTCGCCTTCGAGCCGCGGCCAACTGACCGCGATGCCGCGCTCCGGCTGGCGCGCCAGCAGCGACCGCAGATTCGGGCAGTCGGCGCGGTGGATGACCACGCCCCGGCCCCGCGTGACAAAGCCGTAGAGATCGTCGCCCGGCAAGGGACTGCAACAGGTGGCGAGGTGCGTCATCATGCCGCCCATCCCCTCCACGCTGACGCCAACCTCCGACTCGCGCGTGGGCAACGTCTGCGGCAGTTGCTCCGGTTTCGCTTCCTCCGGTGGGCGCAGCCGCTCGCGCAACTTCGCCAGCACCGCCGCCATCCGCAGTTTGTCCGCGCCCAACGCCACCAGCAGCGACTCCACATCGGACTGCTTCAACTCCTGGGCGAGCCATTCGAGATCATCTTCGGGCAGGTCGTCGAGACCCTTACGCAGGCCCATCGAACGCAGCTCGCGATCCAGCCGCTCGCGTCCCATCTGGAGGTCGATGTCGCGCTCGTGGCCTTTGAGATACTTCAGGATGCGGTCGCGGGCGACCTTCGTGCGCACAATCTTGAGCCAGTCGCGCGTGGGGTGGGCTTCATTGCGCTTGAGAATCTCGATCACGTCGCCGTTCTTCAGCACGTAGTCCAGCGGCACCAGCTTCTTGCTCAGCCGCCCCATGCCATCGTCCGAGGTGATGCGCACCCCGGCGACATGCAGCCCCAGGTCGGTATGCACGCGGAAGGCGAAGTCGAGCGGCGTCGAGCCAGCCGGAAGCTCCCTGGCGTCACCAGCGGGCGTGAAGACGTATATCTGCTCGCGCAGAACATCGCCTCTCACGGCATCCAGCGCGCGCTGGGTCGCCGTCGAGCCGGGCGAGTGCAGCTCCTGCTGCCAGTCCTTCACCTGTTGCACCCAGGATTGCAGCGGTCGCGCCGTCGCTTTGGCGCTGTCGCCAGCATCCTTGTAATACCAGTGCATCGCGACGCCGTACTCCGCCATCTCATGCATCTCGCGCGTGCGAATCTGAATCTCGGCAAGCTGGTCGTCCAGGCAGAAGACGGTGGTATGCAGCGACTGATAGCCGTTGGGCTTGGGGCTGGCGATGAAGTCCTTGATGCGCCCATCTTTGGGACGCCACAACTCATGCACATGTCCCAGCACCAGATAGCATTCGCCGACGCTGCCGACGATGATGCGGAACGCCAGCATGTCATAGAGCGAGGACAGGTCGTGGCTGCCGGTGCGCTGCACCTTCTTGTAGATGCTGTAGAGATGCTTGACCCGGCCCGATATCTCGGCGGTGATGCCGATCTTCTGCATCTCCTCACGCAGCATCGCGATGACCCGGCGCACATAGCGGCTGCGGCCCTCGGTCTCCTCGGCGACGGCGTCGCGCAACCAGGCGTACTCCTCCGGCTCCAGCACCGCGAAGGCCAGGTCTTCCAGCTCGCCCTCGACACGCCCCATGCCAAGCCGTCCGGCGAGTGGCGCGAAGATCTCGCGCGTCTCCTGCGCCATAATGCGGCACTCATCCAGACTGTATGCCGGTGTCACTGTCGCCTCTTGCGATGAAGCGGTCTCGCCGTTATGCCCGTTTCCATTCGCCGCTTGCGCGTGCCAGTAGTCCGCCGCCGTCAACACCTCACGCATCAGCCGCAGGTGATCGGCGATCTTGATGACGACGACACGCGGATCCTCGGCCATCGCGACAAACATCTTGCGCAGGGCGTCGGCGTCCTGCTGGCGTTGGCGCGCCCGTCCGCGCCGCCGTTCGCGCGGCACGTCGTCTGGCTCAACGCTGCTCTGGGCGCTGCTCTGGGCGCTGCTCTGGGCGCTACGCCGCAGGGCAACCGCCGGGCGCTGCAGGGCGTCGAAGCGCTCCAGGCTGGCGATGGTCTCCGCGACCTGCTCGCCGAACTCGCCGCCCAAACGCTCGCGCACTTCGCCGAGGTCAACCAGCCGCGCCCCGACGACCTGATCGAGCAGCACCGCCGCCAATGTGATCGCGTCGATATGCAGCGCCTCGGCCAGCGTCTGGGCGACCGCCAGCACGTAGGCGAAATCCTGGCGCAAGACGCCCGTCGCCCGCTCGTCGGTTGCTCCGGCGCTCTCCACGCGCGCCTGAAGCGCTATGCGGATGGCCGTCTCGACGTTGGCGACATCGTGGGGTGGCAGATAGCCGACGATGGTCTGCCGCAGACGCTCCGCGCCCGCATCGAGCAGGAGGCTCGGCGGGATGGCGGAAGGCTCGGATTGTGCTGATTGCAGCGCATCGGTATCCATACGAAACCACCAGACATGTATGTGTACGCGGGTTATCTCTCTCTACAAGCATTGCGGGTCATTGTCGTCGTTGGGCAAGGCGGATGGTTGGCCACCTGCGCGGCATGATGAACGTTCACAATTTACGAGGGACAGCCACGCGGCTGGCGACTGAAGTCGCGCCTTGAGGGCCTCGCTGACGCTCCGCCACGAAACCCGCCGTCGCGGGTTGCACAGAACCGCTCACCAGTAGTAACACTGTAGGGATACGGTCTGAGAAGTCCGCGCAGGCGGACTTGGTGGCCGCAGGCCCTTCAGGCGCGGTTTTAACCGCCCGCGCACCCCACGCACCCCGCGCATGTCCCTCGCAATTTCTAAAACTACATCAGCCTACGGTATGGGAACCTCACCCATTCGCCGTAGCGTTTACGCTACGGCCTGCCCATCTTGCCGCGAACCGCCACAAATACTAACGCGGAACGTTCTCGCAGCCGTTGCGCTGGTCGCGCTCCACCTGGGTGACGCCCTGCACCGTCCGCAGTCGGCGCATCACCTGCTCGCGCCGGGTCGTCGGCAGCATGTCCAGCGTGAGGAGGATCGCCGCCTTATAGCGATCCTGATGAGCGATGGCCACACTGCGATAAACGTTCAATCCTAATTGTGCCACACACTCAGAAACCTGGTGCATCAACCCCTGGTGATCCTGCCCATAGATAGCGAACGCCATGCGGTACGGCATCGTGGGAAGCTGATCCCAGCGCACCTGCACCGTCCCATCATTCGTCGTCCCGCGCGCGAGTCGGCGATCCAGCGTCATGCGCAGCGTGCGGCAACAGGTGCGGTGGATCGTGACGCCGCTGCCACGGTCGGCGACGCCAAGAATAGCGTCACCAGGACACGGGAAGCAACAGCGGGCGAACTGCACCTGCGCCAGCCGCCCGGAGGGGTGGCGCAAGGGCTGCGGGCGTGGTGGCTCGCCTGGGAGCGCGCCGCTACTGGCCCGTTGCTGGCTGCGTAGCGAGCGGTTGATGCGCTCGCGGGCGGTGCGGGTGGTGACGATGGTGAGCCATTCAGGTCGCGGAACCGCCTCAGCGCTGGTGAGTATGCGTACGACATCGCCCGTCCTCAGCGCGTAGTCCAGCCCCACCGCGCGCGAGGTCAGCACCCCCTGCCGCGTGTTGCGCTGGATGATCGCTCCGGCGGCATGGCTGCCAATGTCGGTATGAATCTGATAGGCGAGGTCGAGCACCGTCGCCCCAGGGGGAAGCTCGCGCACATCCCCTTTGGGGGTAAAGATAAAGATCTGGTCTTCCAGCACCTCGCCGCGCAGCGCCTCCAGAAAGTCCGCCGCGCTCAGCCGCAGCTCGTCCTGCCAGCGCCCCAGTTGCGAGACCCAATCGGGCAGATGCGCCAGCCAGAGCGCCGAGGTCACTGGCTCCCGCTCGCCTGATTCGGCGCGTTCCAGCCAGGTGGTGGCGATACCGTGCTGGGTGGCGATATGCATCGAGTGGGTGCGGATGTGCATCTGGGCGAGGCGGCCATCGAGGGCGAAGACGGCGGTGTGGAGGGAGCGATAACCATTGATCTTGGGTCCGGCGATGTAGTCGCGAATGCGTTCCAGGTATGGATGCCAGAGCTGGTGAATGATGCCGAGCGCCGCGTAACACTGCTCCGAGGTGTTGACCAGAATGCGGAAGGCAAACACGTCGTGGAGCTGCGCGACATCCATGCCGGTCTCCTGCGTCTCCAGATACGCGCGGTAGGGACGCTTGACGCGCCAGTTGACCGCCGCCGGGATGCCGCTCGCCAGCAGTTCGTGCGCCATTCGCTCGCACATGCGCTCGGCCCAGCGCAACCGTTTCGCTTCTTCCTCGCGTAACCGTTTAACGGTGCGTTCGTACTCCGCGGGCATCAGGAAGGAGAAGGCCAGGTCTTCCAGTTCGGACTGAAAAACATGGACGCCGATGCGTCCGGCGAGTGGCGCGTATAGCTCGATGGTCTCGCGCGACTTCTGTTCGCGTTTGATAGGCGTCTGTGCAGCCATCGTGCGCATGTTGTGTAGCCGATCCGCCAGCTTGAGCAGGACGATGCGCGGGTCGGCGACCATCGCCAGAAAGAGCTTGCGCACGGTCTCGGCCTGCTCGCGGAGCTTGCGCGCGCGCGCCGCCTGTGGGTCAACGGCGCCGTCTAGCGCTGGCGTGGGCAGAACCGCAACCGGAGCTACCTCACCACTGCCCTTCTCACCTTTGTCGCCCCTGGTGTCCTTGGGCGTCTCCACCGCGTCGAACTTGGTGACGCCGTCCACAATCGCTGCGATCACCGGCCCAAACTGCTCGCTCAAACTGTCAAGTGTAATCGTCGTGTCCTCAACGGTATCGTGGAGCAGCGCCGCGGCGATCCCCTGCGCGTCCATCGCCAGTTCCGCGAGAATCCCGGCCACCGCGATGGTATGCTCGATGAACGGCTCGCCTGACCGGCGCATGACGCCCGCATGCGCCGCCTCCGCCACCTGGTACGCCTCGTGGATGAGAGCGAGGTCGTCGTCGTTCATGTACAGCGAGCAGAGGCCAAGCAGCGCGCTCAGGCTCGGCGATTGAGCCATCATGGGCTGATCGTCGGTCTGTGGCTCGCTCATAGGTTGGCTGCCTTCGGCTCGGTGATCGAGCGGTGCGTCGGTGCGCATCCAGAATTCTCCGCCACTGCCTCACCGCATATCGTGCGGATACGAGGTACAAGCCTCGCGCGGTGGGCCGGTTATGCCGGTATGGGGGTACGTACCCTGAAACCAAAGCGCGCAGACAGCCCTCGCTGCCCGCGCGCTCCCCGTCAACTTCGACGTTGCGTGTTAACAAAGTATACCATGCCCGTCAAGCAGCGCCCGCCCGCTTCTTGCCGCTCAGATCAGTGAGCGGGATTATGGAGATGCTGGCGCTCGCCCGCTGGATAGGCTCACCCCGCCGCTTTGGGGGAGTGAAGCGCTTCCTCTTCAGACCCACCATTTGTATGGGGCGTCGCAGGTGTCTGGCTCCTACATACTGCGTATGGCGCGCGCAGCGGTCGCGGTCGCGGTCGCGGTCGCGGTCGTGGCGTGGCAGGAAACGTGCTATGTATGGGCGTCGTTGCGGCCCGAAATCTGAACGACAATGTGGATGGCTCTGGTTCACCTGAATGGCGCCGGAGGCTAACGAACACTGTGAGGTGAGCGCAATGGAGAACCCTGTTCATGACGAGCGCCAGCCCGGCAACGCGCGCGGCAATGGACGCACGACCACGAAGGGAAGATCGCTCGAAGCCATCTTCGAACTTGAGTCGCCTGCGGGGCGGGATTTCGACAATCCCAGGCACGAATGGCGGCGATTGTTCTCAGAGGTGCTTGGGACGTTCTTTCTCGTGCTTGTGGGGGCAGGTGGCGGCGTGGTGGGCGCATTCAGCAATGGAGCCATCGAGCGGGCAGCCGCGGTGACGGCTCCTGGTCTGATGGTGCTGGCTATCATCCTGTTTATGGGCGCGGTCTCGGGCGCGCACCTGAATCCCGCGGTCAGTATCGCCTTCGCGGCGCGCGGCGATTTCGACTGGCGGCGCGTGCCAGGCTACATTATCGCCCAACTGGTCGGGGCCACTCTCGCCTGCCTGCTGCTCTGGGCGATGTTTGGCAAGATAGGGATGCTCGGCGCGACCGAGCCTGGCGCGGGCGTGAGCGATCTCCAGGCCGCCATTATGGAATTTTTGCTGACACTTGGCCTGGTCAGCACCATTCTGGGGACGGCGTCGAAGGCGCAGAATGTGGGAACCATTGCCGCGCTGGGAGTCGGTGGCTACATTATCCTCGCCGGCCTCTGGTCAAGCCCGATCAGTGGCGCTTCGATGAATCCAGCCCGTTCGTTCGGGCCGGATCTGGCGCTGGGCAACTTCGACCACTACTGGGTCTACGTCGTGGGACCAATCCTGGGCGCGCTGGTAGCCGTCGGCTGCGCCTACATCCTGCGCGGACGTGGCGGTGATATAAGCGCCCGTCGCGCCGCGCAGGGAACGGTTGGCACGCGGCTTGAGGACAATCCAGCGCCGCAACCCGCTCAACCCGCCGACGGTGAGGCGACGCCGTAGCGGCGGCTGCGCCAGGTAAAGAGGCATCCCTCCCCAACCGCTGGGGAGGGATCGCTGTCTTCATCGTTCATCGCCCTGGATAGTTGCGGACGATTTTAGTGGACTGGCGCGCCACAGACCGGACAGAACTGCGCTGTGAGGTCGTTGACCGCGTGACCGTTGGCGCAGAAGCGGGTCGCGGCGGCTGGTTGACCGGGCTGCTGTGGCTGCGGCTGCGGCTGTGGCTGCGGAGTGGGCGCTGACTCGACGGGCGGCGGCGGCTGCGAAGGTGGTGGCGTGCCGTACACCTGCTGCTGTGGTGGCGGATATGCCTGTGGCTGCGGCGTCGCGACGGGAGGCGCGCCATAGGGGGCTGCGCCGCCGGGTAGCGTCGGGGCATAGGGCGTGCCGGGCTGTGGCGTCTGAGGATAGACGCCGGGCGGTGTCGGCTGGCCGTACATATTTGGCGTCGCGCCATAGCCCACGGCCATCGCTGGCTGTGGCTGGTTCTGCCTGCCCCGGCGCACCAGCATGAAGACGAGCACGGCAAGGATGGCCATCAGTACGAGCAGGCCACCACAGATACCCGCGATCAGGCCAGCGCCTGGCCCAGGGGACGGGCATTCAGCGGCGGTCGCTTTGCTCTGCGCCTCGGTCAGGAATGTGCTTACCCCACCGAACGCGGGATAGTTGCTCTTCAGGCTCGTCAGGTCGCGCTTAGCGTTGGTGAAGTGGCATGGCCCCGTCGCGTCATACTCGGTGATCGCTTTGGTCCAGGCGGACATAAACGCGCCGCCAGTGGTCGCGCCCGACTGGCGCACATATTGGGCGGCGACATCACTGGGAATGAGGTAGACGACACGGGTATCTTCCTGGCCGTTCTGCACGGCGATAGCGTCCACAACGCCGACGATGCGGCCCTGCGTATCGATAACTGGGCCACCGCTCGACCCGTGGTTGGCCAGGCCGTTCGTCTCGTAGACCGGCGTGCCATCGGCGAAGGTCTTCTGGCTCGTCACCTGAGCGGTGTTGACCGAGGCGGTCAGCAGCGAATTGGCGGTGTTGACGTTACCGCCGCTCGTCGGCGAGAGCAGCGCCGTGAAGTCGCCGGTATCGGCGTCGGCGGGATAGGCGACCGCGGTGATCGTGTCTTGCAGGTGAACGCTGTTGGCTGGGGCCAGTTGCAGGTAAGGCATATCTTTGGCCTCAACCTTGACGATGGCCACATCCTGCTTATCCACCGGCGAGTTGGAGACGATGCGGGTGATGTCATAGCTGGTTACGCCAGCGGGATTCGTCAGCGTTCCGGTGTAGGCCGTGGACAGGAAGACTTTCTGAGACATGACCTGTGTAGGGATTCTGATCAGGTCTTCGTTGACGAGCTGAAGGAAGAGTGTCTGCGCGTCTGCCTGGCTGTAGCCTGAGACCTGAGCGAACTCGGCGACCGCCTCGTTGAAGAAGTCAAGGGTGATCTGGTCGTTGTTGGCATAGTCGACCACATGATCGGCGGTCAGCACATAGCCATCGCTGCTGATGAACGCGCCAGAGCCAGTGAACGCGAGGCCATACGTGCCGCCGTCGAGGGGGAATGTGACATCGGCGCCAGAGTTACAGCCTTTGCAGACGACCTGGCCATCCACCTCCGAAACAATGCGCACGACCGCCGGGCTGGCCAGATTCACCCCGTGGAGGTTCGCGCTATCGGCGGGTGCGGTCTGTGTCGTCGGCTGTGCCCCGGCAACCGGGGCAAATGCCAGCAGGGATGCGAGCGCCATTGCCAGCAATGCGGCCAACATGGGAACAGATGCCCCCCACGCCGCACGACGCCTGTTGAACATGGTCCAAGACTCCTTTGACTGGGCGCATCGATCTTCGCGGTGGGAATTGTCCTCCGCCGATGTGGTAGCCACGGCGCCATATACGTCTGGCACTATACGACAAACATTCGGTATTGTGCGAGGCCATCTTGGTCGCGCTGTGACGTATATGAACGTGGATGCCTGAATCGGCGTCGCATACGGACGCTGGCAGGCGAGATACCTGATGCCAGTCTATTCGCGCGCCGTCACGCATGCGTGACGACGGCCGTTACGAGACGGTGTTGAGAGGATAATTAAGCGGGGGTGCGTAGCGGTTCACCAGAGCGAGGCTGATTGAGCGTGAGAGAAGAGTCTGAATTCATGCGACAGGTGACGCCATGCCCTCCGCGTGCGCGGAAATGGGATAGCGTCGCCCGGCGTCATAATCGTTTGGGGTATAGCGCGCTTGCCTGTGTTACATGTTGCGCAGTTCCGGCTGGAACAGGCCATACAGGATCGCCACGAAGAGCAGCGCACCGGTAATGACGAAGAGTATCTCCGGCCCCAGGCGATCCACCACCACGCCGCCGACCGCGACCGAGATGGGATACAGCCCGAAATTGGCGAACCCGAATGCGCCCATGATGCGTCCCATCAGCGAGCGCGGCAGCTTCTGCTGAAGCAGTGTGACAAGAAGCACATTGCTCATCGAGTTGAAGATTCCCCACCCGGCTAAAGCGATTGCCGCGCCGGTCAGTCCGCCTGTAAACGGGGTAACGGCGACCAATACTCCCTGCACTAGACTGAAGATGAGCGCAAGCAACGCACGGCGCGGCAGCTTGCCCATGGTGGCGCCTATCAGGGTTCCGGTCAGCGCGCCCGCGCCAAATGCGGAGATCATCAGGCCGAAGCCAGTGGCGCCCGCGTGGAACGGACCGTGGGCCAGATCGGGCAGCGCAACCTCGACTAGCCCGCCAAAGGCCAGGTTGGCGACAATCGAGACGGCAAGCCCGGTCTGGAGCAGCCGCGAGCTACGCAGCAGCGCCCAGAATGTTTTCGGCTCGTCCTCGGCGGATTCCTCCCGCATCTCTGCGGTGGGCGCCTCCACGAGCGCGGCCTCCGCGACGGCGGCTGAACCCTTAGGCGCGCGTTTGCCACGCATCGCCGCCAGCGCGATGGCAGAGACGACGAAGGTTCCGGCGTCGATGAGGAAGGCGATTCCTGAGCGGACGGAGGCGACGACGATGCCGCCGACACCTGGCCCCACCAGGGTCGAGACCTGGACGGTCGCCATATTGATGGCGTTGCCCGCCTGGAGATCATCGTCTGACATAATACTGGGCAAAATCGCCATCGAGGCGGGCAGGAAAAGCCCCTCGAATGCGCCCAGTGGCGCGGCAATGGCGCAGAGTATCCAGAGCGTGTGCATGTCGAGGAGGACAATGGCCGCCAGCCCACCCACCAGCAGTGCGCGCGCGATATCGGCCACCAGCATCATGCGGCGCGGCTGCATGCGGTCACTCAGCGAGCCACCGAGCAGGACAAAGCCCGCGCGGGGAATGCCATAGGCGGCGAGCACGATACCCAAATCGCGGGCCGTGCCCCCGCTGGAGAGGACAAACCACGGCAGCGCCACCGCATAGAACATGTCGCCGATGGTCGAGACCATCTGGCCCGCGAGCAGCAGCCTGAAATTGCGAAGACGCAACGGGCCAGCGCGCAATCCGCGCCGAGGGCGGGGAGAAACGGGTGCGCGGTCGGGCTGGTTTGCCGCCGCGCCCGCGTCGAGAGCGCCAGTATCCGGGGAAGTATCCATCGAGAGCGACACAGGAATGCTCCTCTTTCATATCTCTGCGCCATCATGACGCCATCATGGTCGTCGGCGTTGCGTTGGGTGGGCGCCGAAGACGTAAGAGCAGCCAACGCGCGCGTCGGCTCTGCAATCTTATAACATATGACTGAAATAAAATCAATATCGATATCAATTTTTGTAATATTTTTACGCTGCGCCATCGACTCAACACTGTGAGCAGCCCTCTCACAATTCGGCGATGAGGCAGGCGATAGTGTGATATACTGAACACGTTGTACATTTGTTCTTGTGTTCTCGAGGCACGGCGCTCCTCGGTTCATTGGCGCCGAGTTTTCGACGAATTTCACGGAAGCCGACTATCTGCTCAATCCATGATGAGATGCCGCCTCAGGCGTGTGTCGCCAGTGTGTCAGTTTGCTATACTTTCTGACCGTACTCTTGACATCTGGCGCCTTCTCCCCGTATCTCGTAGATTTGTATGTGTTTCATCGCAGGAGAAAGAAACAGAAGCACTGAAGTGTCGTAGCAAGGTCTTGCGGCGATGTGACATACTGGTGCGCGCGACACTGTGGATGACATGGGCGCGACCGGTGCGCCACACTCATCGCAGTGTGCGCGACGTTCCGCACAGCTAACGTTAAAGAATTATTCGACAGGATACGTCCATTCAAATGGCATAGCGTGTAGGTATCGTAAAGGTGGAAATCAGCATGGCGAAGAACCTGGTGATTGTGGAGTCACCCGCCAAGGCAAAGACGATAGAGAAATTTCTTGGCGACGATTTTGAGGTGCGCGCCTCGATGGGGCACATCATCGACCTGCCGCGCAAGGGGCTGGGCGTTGATACCCGGCGCGACTTCCAGCCGAAGTACGTCATCATCGAAAAGAAAGAACATCTGCTGGCGGAACTCAAAAAGGCCAGTCGCGCCGCGCAGACGGTCTATCTCGCTCCCGACCCCGACCGCGAGGGCGAGTTCATCGCCTGGTCGCTCAAGGAGATGCTTGGCCTGCGCAAGCCGCGCCGCGCCGTCTTCAACGAGATTACGCGCCGCGCCGTGCAGGATGCGATAGCCCAGACCCGCGATATCGACGAGGATCTCTTCAACGCGCAGCAGGCGCGCCGGGTACTCGACCGCCTGGTGGGCTACAAGATCAGTCCGTTGCTCTGGCGGCGCGTGCAGTCGGGCACCAGCGCCGGGCGGGTGCAGTCGGCGGCGCTCCGTATCATCTGTGACCGCGAGGCCGAGATTCGCGCGTTCGTCCCTGAGGAGTACTGGACGATTGCGGCGACGCTGAGCAAGGCGAAGGAGCGCGAGACCTTCACTGCGATGTTGATTGGCCGCCAGGGGTCGAAGGAGGTCGCCGAGAGCGACGCCGAGACCGAGGGCAACGAGACGCAGCAGAACAGCCAGAATAGCCAGAACGACCAGAACGGTCGCGCGGGCCGCATTCGCATCGAGTCAAAAGAGCAGTCTGATGCTATTCTGCGCGAGCTGGAAGGCGCCGCCTACACGGTGCTCAGTGTGCGCCAGCGCGACGTGCGCCGCCAGCCGTTCCTGCCCTACACCACCAGCACGCTCCAGCAGGACGCTTCGGTGCGGCTGCGCTTCAAGCCGAAGAAGACGATGAGCGTGGCTCAGGGTCTCTATGAAGGCATCGAGTTGGGCGACGCCGGGCATCAGGGCCTCATCACCTACATGCGCACCGACTCGACCCGCATCTCTGAGGAGGCGCAGGCAGCCGTACGCCAGTATATTGATGGGACGTTTGGCACGCAGTACATCGGCCCAGGGCGCACGAGCCGCGCCAAGGCGAGCAACGCCAATGTGCAGGACGCCCACGAGGCGATCCGCCCGACCGATGTCACACTCACGCCGGACCGCGTCAAGCATTATCTGACGGGCGACCAGTTCAAGCTCTACGAGTTGATCTGGCGGCGATTCGTCGCGGCGTTTATGGCGCCGGCCGTCTTCGATACGCTGCGGGTGGATATCGCGGCGGCGAGCTTCCTCTTCCGCACCAACGGCACGACGCTCAAGTTCCCCGGCTTCTACGCGGTCTGGCCGCGCGAGCAGGAGGGCACGACGCTGCCCGCGCTGCGTGAGCGCGACGCGCTCGAGCTGCATAAGATCGCCTCGGATCAGCACTTCACCCAGCCGCCGCCACGCTTCACCGAGGCCAGCCTGATTAAAGACCTGGAGGAGCGCGGCATCGGTCGCCCCAGCACCTTTGTCAGCATCGTCAGCACGATTCAGGACCGCGGCTATGTCGAGCAGCAGGAGCGCCGCTTCGTGCCGACCTGGCTGGGCGAGACGGTCAACGAGTTGATGGTCAAGCATTTCCCGGAGATCGTGGACACCAACTTCACGGCGGATATGGAGCGTCGTCTCGATGGCGTCGAGGAGGGCAAGCAGGGCTGGACGGAGTTCCTCAAGGACTTCTATGCCGCGCTGCGTGGCCAGCTCGAAAAGGCTGAATCCGAGATGGATCGCGTGCAGAAGCCAGTTGAGGAGGCGAACGAGGCATGCCCACAATGTGGCAAGCCGCTGCTGATTCGCAACGGGCGGTTTGGGCGCTTCATCTCGTGCTCGGGCTACCCGGAGTGCGACTTCAAGAAGCCGCTGGTGGCGAAGACGGGCGCGCACTGTCCGAAGGATGGCGGCGATATCGTGGAGCGGCGCGCCAAGCGTACCGGCAAGGTGTTTTATGGCTGCGCGAACTTCCCGGCGTGCGATTTCGTCGCCTGGGATCGCCCGCTGGCGACGCCCTGCCCCGAATGTGGCGGGCTGCTGACGCTGGCCAACGGCAAGACCGAGGCGCACTGTGGCACGTGTGGCGCGCTGGTGGCTGGCGCGCAGGAGGGTACGCCAGAGGTGGTTGGCCATCGCGCTCCCGCGCCGGAGCGCCCGCGTCGAGCGGCTGGCGAGACCGTTGCCCGTAAAACGACGGCTCGTAAGACGACCACGCGCAAAGCAGCCAGCACAGTTCGCAAAACCACCACGGCGCGCAAGACGACGGGCGCTAGCCGGGCGACCACCACCACTCGCTCCAGCCGCGCCACCCGGCAGCCAGCGGCTTCCTGAGGCTGCGTTTGCATGCTGGTGAACGGCTTAAGCATACGATATGACGCCTGGGTTTTCCCACGGCGTCTCTCGTTGCGCTGGGCGTGGCAAATTATGCATACAAATTGGCGTTTTCAGCGTAGTATGTATATGAGGGATATGCGAGGCGAGAGCGCCAGAGAGATACCAATAGAAATGACGGAAAATACATGACACAGCGCGTAACGGGTGAGATACACGCCACGACGATCCTGGCCGTGCGTCGTGGCACAGATGTCGCGATGGCGGGCGATGGGCAGGTGACGGTGGGCGATGTGGTGATGAAGCATACCGCGCGCAAGATTCGCCGCCTGTCGGGAGGCAAGGTGCTGGCGGGCTTCGCGGGATCCACCGCCGATGCGCTCAGCCTGTTCGACAAGTTCGAGGCGATGCTGGAGCGCTACCAGGGCAACCTGCGCCGCGCCGCCGTCGAGCTGACCAAAGAGTGGCGCAAAGATAAGTTCCTGCGCCGGTTGGAGGCGATGTTGCTGGTGGCCAGCCGTGACGAACTGCTGGTGCTCACGGGTGACGGCGACGTGATCGAGCCGGATGAAGGGGTCGCGGCCATCGGCTCCGGCGGGGTCTACGCGCAGGCTGCCGCGCGCGCGCTGCTACAGCATACCGCGATGAGCGCCGAAGAGATCACCAGAGCCGCTATGGCGATTGCCGCCTCGATGTGCATCTATACCAATGATCACATTCTTTTCTTTACTCTTGATGAGGAGGAATCCGCGGCCATCAACGAGAATGGCGCAAAGAAGACGAAGAAGAGTGTGGTAGCCCCGGCAGTCTAAGGCCGGGAATGAGAGACCTTTCGTAGGCAGGAGATTGTATGATGAAAGACCTGACTCCCCAGCAGATCGTTCGGGAGTTGGACCGCTACATAGTGGGACAAAACGCGGCGAAGCGTTCGGTTGCCATCGCGTTGCGCAATCGCTACCGCCGACTCCAGTTGCCTGCGGATCTGCAATCTGAAATCACTCCCAAGAATATCCTGATGATCGGCCCGACCGGCGTGGGCAAAACGGAGATTGCCCGGCGGCTCGCCAAACTGGCCGATGCGCCGTTCATCAAGGTGGAGGCGACCAAGTTTACCCAGGTTGGCTATGTTGGGCGCGATGTCGAGTCCATCATCCGCGACCTGATGGAGACCGCCATCGGCATGGTACATGAGGAGCGGGTCTCGGAGGTGCGCGAGCGCGCGACCCGGGCGGCGGAGAAGAAGATTCTCGATATCCTGACGGCCAGAGCGGCCGTCGACGATATGACCGATGTGTCGGTCGCGCCTGTCTCCTCGCGCGGCGCCAGCATCACATCCTCTGGCTCTACTGGCTCTTCTGGCGCGCTAACCGCGACCTCGGCCTCGGCCTCGGCCTCGTCGAACAACGGCGCCAAGCCAAGCGCTTCTCCAGCGCGCCGCCGCAAACCGACACGCAAGTCGGTGGCGGAGCGTCTGGCCCGCAACGAGCTTGACGAGCAGATGATCGAGATCGAGCTTGAGCCGGAAGATGCTTTCCCCTCGGTCTTCGAGTTCATGGCGGGGTTCGCGGGCGACGAGGTTGGGGGCGACTTCCAGGAGATTCTCAGCGCGATGCCGAGCAGCAGCCGTCGCCGTTCGCGGCAGGTCTCCGTGAAGGATGCGCGGCGCTTGCTGACCCAGGAAGAGGCCAACAAGCTGGTGGATCTGGATGAAGTCATCGAAGAGGGCACCAAACGTGTCGAGCAGTCGGGTGTCGTCTTTCTCGATGAGATTGACAAGATCGCTGGCGTGAAGTCCGAGACCGGCCCGGATGTCTCCGGCGATGGTGTGCAGCGCGACCTGCTGCCCATCATCGAAGGCTCGACGGTCATGACCCGTTTCGGCCCGGTCAAGACCGACCATGTGCTCTGGATTACCGCGGGCGCCTTCCACAACTCGAAGCCGTCTGACCTGATTCCCGAGCTGCAGGGTCGGTTGCCGCTCCGGGTGGAGCTGTCGTCGCTCACACAGGATGACTACGTGCGCATTCTGACCCAGCCCGAAAACTCACTGGTTCGCCAGTTCCAGGCATTGCTTGGGGTCGAGGGGGTCAGCGTGGAGTTCACGCCCGACGGCCTGGAGGAGATCGCGCGCTGCGCCACGACGATGAACGAGCGCGTCGAAAACATCGGCGCGCGGCGGCTGCATACCATCACTGAGCGCGTGCTGGAGGACGTCTCGTTCAACGCGCCCGCGCTTTCCGGGGAAACGGTGACGGTGGACGCTGCCTTCGTGGACGCGCGTCTGGGCGAATTGCTCAAAGACGAGGATCTGAGCCGCTACATTCTGTAGAGCCGCGCTCGCACCAATTCCAATACTTCCCTACAGGACTTCCGATCACCAGTCGGAAGTCCTGCTGTTATACTCGTTCGGGTATATCGAAGCATTGCGCATCGTGGAGTAATCGAGGAGTATTTGTAGTGACTGTTCCGCCTTCCTGGCAACAACCACCGAATGAACAACAGCCACCATGGCCTGGCTATGCGCCGCAACCGCCAGCGTCGTATATGAGTAGCCGATGGGGACCATCGAGCAGCGGCATGGAGCCGAATACTGTAGCTGGCCTGTCATATCTCATTGGTCTCTTCGCGATCATCTTTCTTTTCCTGGAGAAGCGGAATCACTTTGCGCGTTTCCACATCATTCAAGCATTGTTGCTCCGGGAAGTCTTCTTCATTCTAGGAGTGGTATGGGTCATCGCGTTCTACGCGATTGCTATTGCGTTGATCAGTTCACCCGGTGCCTATGACGGCACACCAGGATCTGCCATTGGGCCAGGAATCTCTCTGCTCTGCCTCTGTTACGGCGCCATCTTGCTAGCCGATTTGCTTGCGACGATTTGGGGGATAGTCGCTGGCTTCCGGGGACAGATGGTCAGGTTCCCAGGCATTGGCGATTTGGCCGAGCGCTGGGCTGGCGGGCCAGTCGTTCCGTTTACCGCGTCTGCGCCTCCGCAGCCAGTGAATTAACGCAGCCCGCAGTGCAGTCGCCCGCCTCATCACTCCCAGCGCGACAATACTTCTTCACGGACTCCCGGTCGGTGGCCGCGGGATTGCTGTATAGTGGGGTGTGTCAGAGAGTTTGGCGGAATCAGACGACGTGACGTAACGAGTGCGCGATATAGTCTTTGGGCACGATTCGCAAAGGATCGCTCTGGGCAGAAAGGGACGTCATTGTGAATACACCTCCACAACAGCCACCCTACGAACCCTACGGACAACAACCGCCACCACCCTATGGGCAACAGCCACCCTACGGGCAGCCACCGCCGCCGGGATATGGGCCACCGCCAGGATATGCCCCGCCACCGCCAGGATATGCCCCGCCACCACCGGGGTATGCGCCGCCTCCGCCGGGCGTGGGCAGCCAGTGGGGGCCATCGAGCATCGGCATAGAGCCGAATATCTCGGCTGGCCTGGGATATCTCTTCAGTATCGTGGCGATCATCTTCTTCTTCATCGAGAAGCAGAATCGCTTCGTCAAGTTCCACACCGCCCAGGCTATTCTGCTGGCCATTGCCTACCTGGTTCTGTTTGCGCTGTGGTTCATCGCCTTCTTTGTGGTCATCCTTGGCAGCGCGGCGGGCGCCGGTAGCGATGTGAACACGGCAAATACCATCGCCGGATTCGGCACGATTCTGCTGGTGCTCTGTATCGGCGCGGTCGCGCTGGTCTATCTGGCTTTGTGGATCTGGGGGATGGTCGCGGCGTTCAGCGGGCGCGTGGTCAAGTTCCCGCTGATTGGCGCGATTGCCGAGCGCTGGGCCGGTGGTCCAGTGGTCCCGGTCGTTCCGGTCGCCCCCTATGGACCATATGCGCCGCCGCCCGCGTACTGAGGTGAAAGGCCGCGCTGGCAACGTTGCGGCTTATGCGTCGCCCTCGGTACGCGGGGCGATCTCGCCGATGCCGTGTTTGTGGTACTCGATTTTGAGGCAGCGGTTCTGCACCACCTTCAGTCCGGCATCGCTGGCGCGCTGGGCCGCCGCATCATTCACGACGAAGAGCTGCGTCCAGAGCACATCAGCGCCGACGGCGATGGCCTGTTCCGCTACCTCAGGCACGAATTCTGAGCGCCGAAAGACGTTGACAATCTCCGGGCGCACCGGCAGGTCGGCCAGCGAGGCGTAGACCGTGCGCCCCAGCACCACCTGTCCGGCAATCGTGGGGTTCACCGGATAAATCTCGTAACCCTGCGCCTGCATGAATCGCGAGACGTCATGACTGGGTCGCTCAGGATCAGCGGAGAGTCCGACGACGGCGATCCGCCGGTAGCGTGTCAGGATGTCACGGATGCCCTCGCTGTCGGTCACAATTGACACAAGGTTACTCCTTGCAGATGTGCGCGGACGGTCAACGCTTCAGATTGTATAGCATGATACTATACCGCACGCAACGTATGCGCAACCTGGGGACAATCGAAGATCAGCGCGCCATTTGCAGCAGCGGAGCGATATCGAAGCGCAGTTTGCTGTGAGCGGCACGGAGCGCCTCTTCAGCGGCGGCGGGGCTCTCGGCATGGGCGAAGATGAAGCCGAGATAGCTGCTACCCTCCGGCAGCGGTGTCACGACCGTATGCGGGCGAATGGAAATTTCGATCGCCGGTAATATTGGGTACGGCTTCAGCCTCTTCGACGCCGTGGACCGCGCGCATCACGCCGCCCTTCGGAATGGGAATCATCATGACGCCCGCGCCCCCGCCGACGCGCTCCAGCGAGGGTAGCTCCATGCGTAGGGCATGGCGCAGCAGCAACTCTTCCAGGCACATGCCCGCGCCAAACTCCAGAATCGTGGAGCAGAGGCCGCCAATCGAGCGCCCAGCAATCTCCACCATCCACGGGCCGCGCTCGTTGACGCGCAGCTCCGCGTGAATCGGTCCATCGCGGAGGCCAATCGCGGCGGCTGCCCGCGCGGCGCAGTCGGCGATGGCGGCCTGGGTCTCGGCTGGCAGGCGCGATGGCGTGGTGTAGATCGTCTCCTCAAAGAAGGGGCCGTCGAGCGGGTCGGGTTTATCGAAGATCGCCAGCACGTGCAGCCCATCCTCACGCAGCAGCCCATCCAGCGCGACCTCCACGCCGGGAATGTAGTCTTCGACCAGGATATCGGTCGTCTCGCGGATGTTGCCGTCGTCGAGCAGAATGCGCTCCAGCCGTGCGATGGCGGCGACGAGTTCGTCAGGCGAGTTGGCCCGGATCACGCCACGGCTGCCGGAGAGACGTAGCGGCTTGACCACACAGGGGTAAGTCACCCGCAGCGCGATCTCGTGCGGGTCAGCGGTCAGGGGGAAGCGGCGGAAAACGGGCGAAGGTACACCCGCCGCCGCCATCAGCCGACGCATCACACCCTTATCGCGCGCCGCCTCCGCCGCCTCAGGTGGATTCCACGGCAGCCCCAGCGCCGCGTTGGCCCGCGCGGCGAGGATGGTGGCGCTGTCGTCCACCGGCACGATGGCATCGAAGGGCTGGCGCGCGTGCGCCTCTTTGAGCGTGGCGACGGATGACTCGATATCGGCGAAGTCGAGCGCGAGCTGCACGCCCCACTCCTCAGCCACCGCCTTTGGCAAGTCCAGCCCGCGAATGACCTCGGTGTCGAGGTGTTGCGCCGCGTCGAAGTACGCGCCCGCGCGGTAGGTGGCGGGCGTCATCAGCAACAGCAGGCGCTTTCGGCCGGGCGTCTGTATCTCGTCTGAAGCCATCTGTACCCTCCCATATATGAGCGCTGCGAACGCGAGCGAGCCATGCGGCTAAAGCCGCGCCTAAGGGACACGCTTGCGTGTCCACAAAGCCTGCCTCCGCAGGCTCCAGAGAAGCGCTCGCCAGGATTAGCCGTGCCTAATGTCGTTTAACATGTTGTTCGGGTAATCCATGAGGCGCGTCTGCCTCTGGTGAGCCCGCGCAGGCGGGCTTGGCGGCGCAGCCCTTAGACGCGGCTTTAGCCGCCAGACGTCGGCCATCGTACGATGCTATTTTACCCCGCCTTGACGCAGGTGGTCGGGTCAGCCGCGCTAGCGACCGCAACCGCAAGCCACCAGGTCTGTGTATCGAGCGGCGCAAACGCGATGCCGCTGCCCGTCGTAGCTCCGCTGGCAATCGCGCCGCTGGCGAGCGTGCTGCCCTGGCATCCGCCGCTATGGATACTCCACTGGGCGGGCTGTTTCGTCGTCGGCGCGTCCAGCGAGACATGCACCTGCGTGATGACGATGCCCTCGAAGAGCGCGATCCCCAGGCCAACGCCCTGGTCTACCTTGTCTGGCTCGTAGAGATCGAAGTACTGGCGCAGATTATTGAGCGGATGCCCGCAGGCGGTGACGGTGGCATTGGGCGCGGCGGATTGCAGCATGACCACATACCAGTTCGCGTCCACAGGCAGCGCGACGTTGGCGCCTTTATCGGAGGCGCCCTGCACCGCCACAGTTGAGCCGTCTGTTGGCGCGTTCGATGTCAGCGGCGCGACCACCTTGCCATAGCAGCCGCCTTCACGAAGTTGCGCGGGTGTCTGTGGGTTATCATAAGGCACGAGCGCGCCGTGCATATAGACGACGACATGCGCGCCATAGGCTGGCGTGAGCGTCGCCTGACCGAGCGTCGTGGCGTTGCCACTGGCGCTGAGTGTCACCTGCACGGGCTTGCCCAGCGCGGGCGGGCTGCCCTGTGGGCCACAGGCAGAGAGCGCCAGCACGGCCAGCGTAGCGAAGAGAACCCACCAGCGTCGTGTGAAGTGATTTGGATATCTCATAAACCGCCTATCGGCACACTATCAGGCATCGCGACGGCAAGTCCGGCCAGTGTACGTATCGCCTCAGCCATCTCATCCGCCGTGCGGGCAAAGGTGACGGGTGCGGGCGCCTGGGCGCGAAAATCTTCCACTGTCACATCGTCGAGAAAGCGCTTGCCCGCATTATCAAGCATCACACGTGGCAGCAGCAGCAGGTCATCACCAGCGAAGTCGCCGCACTGCTCCCGCACCTGATCCAGCACATCCTGCCCGCAGAGCAGCCCCGCCACAGTCACGATAGGCCCGAAGAAGCGGTTTTCTATCGGCATCACCCGCACCTCTATATTGCCGATGCGGCGCAGGTCGCGCGCCATCCGTTCGATGATGGGCCGCGCCATCGCACTGGTGACAATCCCGACGCGGCGGGGCGCGGGCAGCGCTTCAGGCAGCGTCTTACGGGTGGCGCGCCAGTCATCCAGCAGCTTGCGCGTCATGCCGACGCCGTTCTCAATCTGGGCGTAGCTGCCATAGTGGCGCGCGGGTGGGAAGGAATGCTTCGTCACGTAGTACCACTCATCCGAGAGATAGACGAACGGCATACCGCGCGCGCCCGGCTCGGCGGCGAATTGGCGCTGCCAGCGTTCGACACGCGCCATCACGTCTTCGGCCTCATCGACGCGGAAGGAGCGCATCTGCGGCAGCCCCTCGGTCTTGAGCATATTGTTGTATTTCGTCAGCCCGACCGGCACGGCGGAGATGGATTCGACGATGGGCCGCAGCGCCGCCAGGTCACCGATGCTGCGCTCCAGCTCGTCGCCGTCGTTGATTTCGGGGCAGAGGACAAGCTGGGTATGGCAGGTGATGCCGAGATCGCCCAGACGCCGTATTTGGTCGAGTATCTCGCCAGAGCGCGGGCCATCCACCATCTTGCGGCGCAGGTCGGCGTTGGTCGTATGTACCGAGACGTAGACCGGGCTGAGCCGTTGCTCTTCCAGCCGCCGCCAGTCGGCCTCTTTCAGATTGGTGAGCGTGATGAAGTTGCCGAAGAGGAAGCTGTAGCGGTAGTCGTCGTCTTTGATATAGAGCGACTCGCGCATGCCCAGCGGCAGGCCGCGCTGGGGCTGGTGGCGCTCAGGCAGTCCCTTGATGAAACAGAAGACGCACTTGTTGGCGCAGATGCGGATGAAGGGCGCAGGCTCCTCGCCGAAACGGATGCCCATCTCGTCGTCGGGCGCCTTCGCCACCAGCACAGTCCGCGCGCGTCCGTTGCGCTCGATGCCCAGCAGCAACTCTTCCTCGGCGGCGTAGAACTGGTAGTCCAGCAGGTCGCGCACGGGATTGTCATTGATCGTTCGTAAGAGATCGCCCGGCTGAATGCCCGCGAGATCGGCGGGACTCTCCGGCACGACCTCGCGCACCCACCCATAGAGCTTTGGCATTGTCTCTCAAAGTCCTAAACGCAACGGAATATCTCAGGCGAAGAGTATCGCGCCGATGATGTCCTCAAAATGTCTTCCGAAATGTATGCTCAACCCTCAAGTATAGCCGCCTTGCGCCGCGCGCGTCAAACCACATCCACCAGGGCGCCCAAAAATTTCGCAAGGTTCATGGTGGTACGCGCGACTATCTATCAGGAGGGTACAATCGATGCTAGCCAACCCAATACATGATGAGATATGCACCGGAAGTGAAGAAGCGCTGATGCCGCTCGCCAGCCAGATAGAAGCCCTGTTCAGCCGCGCCGAACCGCGGTTGCAGCGGCTCGCCCGCGCGCGGCAGGTTGCGCCCGACGCGATAGACGATGTGATCCAGGAAACGCTGCTGGAAGCCTGGAAATCGCTGGAGCAGTTGCGTGACGAGGCGCGCTTCGCCGCCTGGCTGGATGGTATCTGCCGCAATGTTTGTCTGCGCTACCAGCGCAGGCAGGGCATCCTGCGGACGCGCGAGACGCCATTGTATCCCAGCGAGAGCGAGCCTGACGATGAATCCACGCTCGCAATACAGCTTGCCGACCCCGATAGCTTCGACCCCGCCGAGGAGCTGGGTCGCCACGACATGACCCTGCTGCTGGATCGCGCGCTCGGCTATCTCTCGCCGGAGAGCCGGACGGCGGTGGAGCAGCATTACCTGGCGGAGATACCACAGCGGGAGCTTGCCGCGCGAATGGCTCTCTCGCTGAGCGCGCTGGAGGCGCGGCTGCATCGCGCGCGTGGCCAACTGCTGCACACGCTCAGTCACGACCTGCGCGAAGACGCCCTCGCGCTGGGGTTGGCGATTCTCCCCGCCGATGCCGTTGGCTGGCGCAAGACTCAGATTACCTGCTATTTGTGCGGTCGGGTGCGCATGGAAGGCATGTTCGAGCCGATGGCTGGCGGGCGCGTTAATATGCGGCTCCGCTGCCCCGCCTGCCAGACGGAGGAGATCAACACGCTCGGCCTGGTTGAGTTGGCGCACGCGCGCTCCTTCTTGCCAGCCACAAAAAAGACGGTTCACCAGATTGGGCAAACCATCCTGGATGCGCTGCCATCTGGCAAGATCGTCGTGCAGTGCTGGGTATGCCAGCGGCCTACCACATTGCGCGTGATGCGTGACGCCGACTTCACTCCCGAATTCAGCATGCGGACCTGGCTTCAATCGAGTTGTGGATGCATAACGTCGGGCGTCTTTGCCATATCGCCCTACGGAGCGCTTCCAGAGGTTCGCGATTTCATCTTCGGAACCAGCGCCATCATCATTCTGCCTGAGGTCGAGATGACGTATGCCGGGCAATGCGCGCTCCGCTTTGGCGCGCTCAGTCCCGCTGACGGGCGCCATCTGTATGTCTACGCCGATTTCCAGACGCTGCTGCCGCTCGCGGTCATCACCGAGTAGGCTCGGTTCACTGCTATCTCATCACGTTATCTAAACTCGTCATTGGGAGGACTGTGCTCTATGTCTGCGCTAGAAACCCCGTCGGAGACCACTACGCCAGCCCGCGGGTCCGGGCCGCTCATCAATCGCAACTTTGGCTTTCTCTGGGCCGGGCAATCCATCTCCTATATTGGCGACGCGCTGCTCGATTTCACCTTCGCGCTCTGGATCGCCTTCGATCTCGGACGCGGACAATCGTGGGCGCCGCTTGCGGTGAGCGGTGTGCTGGCCGCCTCGTCGGTGGGAACGCTCGTCATCGGCCCCATCTCAGGCGTATTTGTGGACCGCTGGGATAAGCGCCGCACGATAATGGCGGTCATCCTGGCCCAGGCGATCCTGACCGCCGCGCTGCTGCTCTTTGCTGACCTGACGCCGCTGCCATTCTTCCCCGGTGGCCATCCCTCGCTCGTCATGAAGCTGGTGGCGCTCTATGTCGTCATCTTCCTCGTCTATGGACTCGCGCAATTCGCCCGCGCGGCGCGCACCGCACTCATCGGCGATATCGTGGCCGAGCCTGACCAACCGCAGGCGAGCGGACTGATCGAGACGGTGGCGGGCCTCTCGTTCATCATCGGCTTCGGCGTCGCGCCGCTGCTCTTTGTGCCGTTCGGCATTGGCGTCGCGCTCATTGTCGACGCGCTCTCGTTTGTGGTCGCCTTCCTCGCGATTCGGGCGGTTCACGCGCCGCCATCGGCGCACAGTGTGAAGCACGGCGAGCGCGGCAACGTCAGACGCGAATTCGTCGATGGATTGCGCTTCGCGCTCGGCAATCTCGTGACGCGGACGCTGCTCATTACGCTCGTGATCGTCCTGTTTGGGTCGGGCGCGATCAATGCGCTCTTTGTCTTCTTTGTGGCGCAAGACCTGCATGCCTCAGAGCAGATGATAGGGCTTTTCCCGGTCGTGCTTGGCGTGGGGGCGGTACTGGGATCGCTACTCGGCGGGGTGCTGGCGAAGCGCATCGGCCTGGTGCGTATCTTCTGGGGGTCCGTCGTCGTCGTCGGTATCGCCGCGATAGTCCTTTCGCGGCAGACCGCGCTGATCCCTGGCCTCGTCTGCGCATTTCTGGTTGGCATTCCTAACGGCTCGCTCAATGTCGCGCTGATGCCGCTGGTGCTGCGCGTCACGCCAAAGGAGATGGTCGGGCGCGTCATGAATGTGATCGAGCCAGCGATGACCGTCGCACAGGTGACCTCCATCGCCATCTTCGGGACGCTCGCCAGCACGGTCTTCGCCAGTTTTCACGCCAGTCTACTGGGGCAGGCGTTCGACGCCTACGACGCGCTCATTCTGCTTACGGGGCTGCTCTGTCTGCTGGGGGGTGTGATTGCCTACACGAGCCTGCGCCGCGTCGACCTGACTCCCAGCGCCACGACGCCATAAAGGCTGTATTCGCGCGCATCCACTTGCATCCAGGTCATCGATGTCACGAAGGCCATCCGCAGAGAACAGGACGATTCTCCCACTGTCGCCGGTACGAATGGCTGCCTGTTTTGACGAGCGAGGGGCGAGACTCTACCAAAGAATCAGGCCTAGTGCCCCAGCTTCTGCAATGGGGATGAAAGCCCGGTCGCCCTCAGGCGACAACAGTACCGTATACTTGATGCTTGCCTGCCTGCATGAGAAACTTTCTCGTGAACGGCATGACGGGGGCACCGCCAGCGCGTAAATGATCGGTCCTCAAGGCTGGATACCGTTCTCCAACAGCCTTGCCGAGAGGGGTATCCCGCAAGGATGCCAGGTCGCGAGAAGCCCCGGCCGCAAAGCCAGGGGAGTTGTCACCATGAAGCGACGGGGAAGCGACGGGACGATGACGGATGGGGAAGCCCCAGCCAGAAAGCCAGCAACCGAAGGAGAATATGAGGATGGCCAAGACGAAGTCCAGCAGCGCGAGCCACGAGATGAAGCATGTCGCCGCCGAGGGACACAAGGCGGCCAAGGCGGTGCGTAAGGTTGACAGCAGCGTCTACATGGCCGAGGTGCTGGCCAGTGGCAACCCGAAACGCATCCGCCGCTACTTCTTTCGCAAGTGGGCCTATAAGCTCTTTGGCAAATTCATGGGGAAGACGATTAACAAGATGTAGAAGCGCGGGCGGTTCAAACCGCGCCTGAAGGGCCTCGCTGCGCTCCGCCACAAGACCCGCCTGCGCGGGTTTCTCCCAGAACTACCTGGTGTACCTATCGCTGGGCAGCGTCTGGTTCTGCAGAGTCCGCGCAGGCGGACTTGGTGGCCGCAGGCCCTTCAGGCGCGACTTCAGTCGCCAGCCATCCTGGCATACTCGACGATGGGCTAATGCTACATCCGCCGCCGCAACGCATATCACCATCACACCCCTACGCGGGCCAGCGGGGATCGCTGGGGATGAGGCTGAAGATTAGCGTGTCGCGCAGTTCGCTATCTGTGTGGGTGCGCAGTTCGTTGCGCAGATGAGCCTCGCGGACGAAGCCCAGCCGCTCAGCCACCGCCGCGCTCCGGGTGTTGCGCGCGTCGCAACGTATGAATACCCGCTGAGCGGCCAGCGATGTGAAGGCGAAGTCGGTCAGCAGCTTCACCGTCTCGGCGACGTAGCCGTGCCCCTGTGCGCTGGCGCGTATCCAGTAGCCAATCTCGAACGCTGGCACATCCCAGCCGCGAATATGCAGGCCTGAGCCACCCAGATAGCGCCCGCTCGCTAGCCTCGAAGATGCCCACGGTCGAGTCATCCTCGCGCAGCAGCCATTTCGCCTGGGTGCGCAGGATGAAGTCGCGCGTATCCTCAACTGTCTGGTGCTGATCGCCCCAGGGCATCCACGGCCAGATGTGCTGGCGCGACTCGTCGATGGCCGCGAAGACCTCATCCGCATCCTCCAGCCGATAGGGTCGCACGACCACCAGCGGGCCGCGCAGCTCCTCGAAGAGCGGTATCAGTGTCGTGTGCCTGGCAAGCTCCATGGTCGATGGTCCTTTCGTCGGATCAATGAGTCCGATGATGTGCCGTATTCTATCGGGTATCATATGCTATCAGCCATTGAACCCGCATGTCCCTGTCCGCACTCATCTGATGGAATCGGAGCAACTATCATGGATGCCAAAACCATTGCCGCTGGGACGCTGGTGGCGCTGGAGGCGGGCCACTATACCGCGCTCGATGGCGCGACCGTTGCCATTCGCGATGCCCTTGCCGCCTGCGTGAGCAATACGCGCTACTACGAGCCTGACGATCTGGGCGAAATCCTCGATCAGGTGGTGGCACAGTCCGCCAATAGCGCAACGACCTTCGCTGCCGCGAACGAGACAACGCTCCAGGCATGCGCGCGGCTGGTTGAGAGTCAGCGATATCAGCGGATCGGCGTCCTCAATTTTGCCTCGGCGCGCAAACCTGGAGGTGGCTTCCTGAACGGCGCGATTGCCCAGGAGGAGAGCCTGGCGCGTAGCTCAGGTCTCTACCATAGCCTGCGTCAGTGCCCGCAATTCTACGAGTACCATCGCGCCCAGGACACCGCGCTCTACTCCGACCGCATGATTTACAGCCCCGGCTGTCCGGTGCTGCGCGATGACGAGGGCAACTGGCTGGCGCAACCATATCTGGTGGACTTCATCACCAGTCCGGCGCCCAACGCGGGCGCGGTCACGCGCAATGAGCCAGCCAATCGCGGGCGCATCGTGCCAGTCCTCACCGAGCGGGCGGGCAAGGTGCTCGGTCTGGCCGCTCACCATCGGTGCGAGGCGCTGGTGCTGGGCGCGTGGGGCTGTGGCGTCTTCCAGAACGATCCCGCGACCGTGGCGCAGGTCTTCGCGAACTACCTCCGCCCAGATGGCATCTTCGGCGGACGCTTCCGCCATGTCGCCTTCGCCGTCTATGACAGATCGCGAACGCAGGATACTATTGGCGCATTTGCGGCGCGTTTCGCCGACTTTCCCGGCGACTGAGCGAGCGGGAACCAGAATAGCATGCGCGCCGTCTAATTGTCAGTTCGCCTCGCATATCCCGGAGAATGCCTGAGTGTGATGTTGAGATACAGGAGTTGCGCAATGCATCGTTCTTCCCTTTCGTTTCAGCCATTCCCAACGTCCCGGAAAGCGACGAGGCCGCGGACTCGTTCCGCGCTGCTACTGGCGGTGGGCGCGGCCTGTCTGTTCGGCGCGCTGGCGCTGGCTGGGTGTGGCGTCACCACTACCAATGTCGGCGGAGGGGGCGATGGCTCGCAGCAGACCGCAACTCCTGGGGTCAACAATGGCGGGACGATGTCTGTGAAACCGTGTCCGGGCGATTCGGTCACGTCAAGCCCATCGCCGACGATTGTGCTGACCGTGAAGGATTCGTACAAGACGACACAGGCGCACGTCGGCGATACGCTCGAGGTGCAGCTCGACGCGAAGACCCATTGGGCCACACCTGCCCACGATGCGACCTCAGTGCTCGCGGCCATTCAGCCGCAGGGCGGCATGGACGATGCGTCGCAGACCTGCCAGTGGTTCTACAAGGCGGCGGCGCCCGGCAAGGTCACATTAAACTTTAGTGGCGCGCCTCTCTGCGACCCCACACAGGCCTGCCCGGCCATCGCGCGCGCTGAGCAGTTCACGATCCAGGTATCCTGACCCGCGCTTTTCCCATTCCTTTCCTCTCTCGTCCTCGGTCGCGCCCGCAGGGACATAGCGGTTGGGGGTTCGTGGCTGGTATGATGACGGTGGCACGTTGGCGTACGCCACGGATGTCCGACCACCAGCCGCGCTCCGCGGCGCGTGTGGCGAGCGATGATGCCGCACGCAGGAAGGAATGTAGAGAACATGGGCAAACTGATTGATAAACTCCAGCAGGTAAGACAATCTTCCAGCTCGGGTATTGGATTTTTTGGCCGCTCGCAGGCTGCCGCGTCGAAGCCGCGTCCGGCGGCGATAGTGGTGAGCGTTGGAGCGAAGGATACCGCCGCCGCGCAGTCCGCCGTGAAGGCCGGGGCCGATGCGCTGCTCTTCACCGGCTGGACGCCCAAGAGCGATCTGAGCGCATTCACCACGGCGGCCAGTGCGGGCACGACGCTGCTGGGCGTTGGGCTGGCCGAGGGCGAGAGTGGCGCCTATGGCACGCTCAAGCAGCTTCGGGATGCTGGGGCGAGCTTCGCGGTCGTCGGCGCGGGCGCGTCGGCGCACATGCTCTTCGAGGAATTGGATCACTTCGACCGTGTGGTGACATTCGATGCGCCAGGCGATGACATGGCTCTCCTGGTGCTGCGCGTGCAGAATCTGGCGCCAGCGCAGGTGGCGCTGCTCCGAGTTAGCCTGAGCGCGAGCGCTATCGCGAAGATGACCGTCGCGGACTACACCCGGCTCAAGTTCGCGGTGGAGTCGCTACGCTTCCCGGTACTGGCGACGCTGGATGGTGTGCCGGAAGCGCACAGTGTTCCCATCCTCGCGCGTCTCGGCTTCGCCGGGTTGATACTCTCGGGCGCGGGCGTTGGGCCGGATGCCCTGGGCACGCAGGTCACGACACTCCGAGAGGAGCTTGAGCGGACGCCCATCACGCACGACGAGTCGGGCTCTACTTTGCTCGGTGGCCTGGTCGGTCTTCAGGGGTCTGGGCTATCGCCGCAACGCGAGCCACAGCGCGAGCCGCAACGCGAGCCAGAGCGCGACCCCGACCATGAATAGCGGCGACTGATCGCTTTCAACGCCCACTAGTCTCTCGCATAGCGCGTCCGCGGAGCTGGTTGCGGCGCGAGCGCATTGTGCGCATTGCAGCCCGGATGCACTACGTCGTTGTACTATTAATGGCTGAATATGATACACTCGGCTGGGTACGCAACAGGGTGAGGATCACCCTCGGACGTTGTATGTGTTCGCCGATTAGTGCGGTGGCGAGGTGCCGTCGTGCGCGACATCCAGCGTGGGAGACAGAGGGGAATGGGCACAGGCCGTTGGGATGATGATGGTCGCCGGGATCAGGGGCGGTCTCCACGAAACAGACGTATGGATGATGATCCGCGTCAGAGCCGGGCGGGCTCGCGCGACGGCGGTTCAAGTGGATGGGATCGTCCGCCACGAGATGGGTCACGGAATCCACGGCGCGACGTCGATGATAGGGATAACGGCGGGCGTGGCGGCTCCTATAACCGGGGCGGGCGCGCTGGTGGATCCAATCGTGGCGGCTGGGATGATCCACGTGGCAGCCGTGGCGGTCCGCCAGACCGCTCGGGTGATCGTAGTGATCGCTCGATGCGTGGCGGGCGTCCGCCTGTGCGCGACGATTGGGATGCGCCCACGCCCCAACGCGGGCGCGGTGGCCCCGGTGGCCCGGGATACTCTGGCTCCTCACGCCGACCGCCGCAACAGGGCGGTGGACTCTGGGGCGATGAGCCACGGGGAGGACGCCCACCCATGCGCGATCCACGCGACCCAAGGGCCGCGCGCGGTGGCAGAAGACCCATGGCGCCCGAGCCGGAGAAGGGCGAGTTCACCTTCACAAGAAGCGCGGGCATCATTGCCGGTATGTTTGTGCTGGGCGTTGGCGTCGCGTTTCTCTATTTCATGCTCACCCGGCCCACGCCACAACTGGACAACACGCCAGCCGTGCCAACCAATACGGCCCCGGCAGTGACACCGAGCGCCGCGCCAAAAGTTTCGCCGTCCCCGTCTGGGCGCGTCCCAGGCAGTGGCCCCGCGTATGTGGTTGTGGATGCTGCGGACGCCATCGGGTAACATCGCGGTGTATGGTGTACGAGGAGTGGTTTCCAGGAAGGCAGCAACGGGTATGAGCGACGCAACGCCGCGAGATTCGGTTGAGGAGCGGCTGCGCAACGACCTCAAAGAAGCGACACGCCAGCGCGATCAGGTGCGGATGGATACGATTCGCATGGCGCTGGCGGCATTCCGCACTGAAGAGGTCTCCGGCTCGCGCCACGAACTGACCGAGCAGGAGCGCCACGCTATCCTCGATAAGCTCATCAAGCAGCGCCACGAGTCCGCCGAGCTTTTCCGCACCGCCAAACGCGACGAGCTGGCCGAGAAGGAAGAGCGCGAGGCGGGGATGCTGGCGGCGTATCTGCCCGCGAAGCTGACCGACGACGAGATTCGCGCGGTGGTCTCGCGGCTGATCGCGGAGCAGGGCAAAGACTTCCGCAAGGTGATGCCGCTGGCCTCGAAGGAAATGAAAGGCCGCGCCGACGGCAAGCGCGTCAGCGAGATCGTCCGCGAGATGACCAGCTAGCGATCAGTGGGACAACATCCACACCTGACGCGGGGAAGATCCTGTCTCAGTGTTGCTGGGCTTTGCCTTGATGGAACTGCTGCGCGCCAAATATTACACCCACTCTCCGTTGCATTCGCTTGCCTTGCGAAGCCTCCTCAGCTATGATGCTTCCCGTGAAGAAAGGAAGCGCGCATGCGTAATCGAGGCATAACTTCTGTCGTTGAAGGGTTCATTCGGTGGCGCTGGCCGCGCTTCGTACTTGCTATCATCGCACTCATTCTCGGGACGATTTTTATGCTGAGCGCCTTCGGCGACGCCGAGGTCAAGAGTGGCCATGCAGTGCGAGTTGGCGACATCGAGACGTTAACCGATTCCTCCACGGGCGCCTATGTGTCTAGTCGTATCACCTTCGTGGGCAACACTGTGGATTATTTCTACAACCGTGCTGATTTTACGCCGGAACTGACTGACCAGGCAATCCATGCTGCCGACTCTGCCGGCAGAGTGGACTTCTGGTATATCGACTCCCCATTCAGTGGCGCGCCCCATCTGCTTGCGATCCAATTGTACTCCGTTGACGGCATCCCCACGACGAAATACGTCACCCAGTGGTACTTGCACCCCGACAACATGCGGAATAGTGGTCTGAGAACTGCGGCGGTTCCGCTTACCATCGCGCTCGCATTTGGGCTGTGGGGCGCCCTTGTGCCACCACTGGTGCGACGAAAGCCGACGGCAAGCGCGTCAGCGAGATGACGGCATAATCAATACTAAAATATAGACCGAGTCCCTCGTCGAAAGCAGGCTCCATTTGTGGGAGCCTGCGCTCTTTTTTCCACTATCTCTCGTCTGGAGATGTCCATTGTCGCCTGGCATTCCCAAATGGCAGAATACGTGCGGAAGGAGAGAATCATGGCAGAGCAGCGGTGGCGTGAGACAAGCTGGTACGATTCTCGTGTGGAGATTCGCCCGTCGGGCATACAGGGCGGCGGCATGTACGCCCACGCGCTGATACGTGCGGGTGAGACGGTGGCCATCGTCGGTGGGACGCCGATGACCGACGCCGAATTCGCTGCGTATCGCAGTACTGTGGAGCGGTATAATGCGTCTCAGATTGGCGAAGACCTGCATCTGGTCGATCTGATTCAGACACCAGACCAGGTAGAGGGTTCCATCAACCATTCGTGTGACTCTAAATTGTGGATGAACGACGAGGTGACGATAGCCGCGCGCCGGGATATCGCCACAGGCGAGGAGCTCACGCTCGACTATGCGCTGGTGACGAGCGATCCCGTCTGGCGGCTGGACCGTCTCTGTCAGTGCGGCTCGTCGCTCTGCCGCCACATCGTCACTGGGGGCGACTGGCGCTTGCCCGACGTGCAGCGACGCTACGCGGGCCATTTCGCGCCGTTCCTGAATACGCGCATCGAAACGCTCAACAGGCTCACACCTTGAGAAGAAATGAGAAGAAAGCATGCGACGCCTTCGGTTTCTGCAGTTCGATGTCTTCACCCGCGAACCCTTTGGAGGCAATCAGCTTGCCGTATTCTTCGAGGGCGACTCCCTGAGCGATGAGAAGATGCAGGCCATCGCTCGTGAGATGAACTACTCCGAGACCACCTTCATCCTGCCGCCGAGCGACCCCAAAGCGCTCTGCCGCGTGCGCATTTTCACTCCCGCCGCCGAACTGCCCTTCGCGGGCCACCCCGTCGTCGGCACGACCTTCGCGCTGGCTCAGGAGGGGATGATCCGCGCGGGCGAGTCGCCGGTCACGCTCC
The DNA here is from genome assembly GCA_963718915.1 of uncultured Chloroflexia bacterium. Taxonomy (GTDB): domain Bacteria; phylum Chloroflexota; class Ktedonobacteria; order Ktedonobacterales; family JADMIN01; genus DAHUXT01. Next base: position 253,369 of record CAVRAI010000007.1, read on the forward strand.
AGCTCGGTATTGGGCTGCTGCCGGTCGAGTTGCTCTATGAGGGCCAGCGCGCCGTCTTTGTCTGGATGCACCAGCCCACTCCACGTTTCGAGACCTGGCAGGGAGACGCCAACCGGCTGGCCAACGCGCTTGGCCTCACGACCGACGACTTCGACGACACGCTGCCCATCGAACGCGCCATCGTCGGCGTCAACCATGTGCTCGTGCCGATTCGCTCGCTCGATGCCATCGGTCGCGCCCATTCGGGGCCTGACCTGCTGGAGGCGCTTAATCTGCCGAACGAACACCCCGGCTGTTTCCTCTTCACGCTCGACCGCGCGGAAGGCGGCGCCGATATCCACGGGCGCATGTTCGCCCCGGCGATGGGCATCGGCGAAGACCCCGCCACCGGCTCCGCGGCAGGCCCGCTCGGCGTCTACCTGCTGCGCCACGGACGACTGGCGCCCGACGAGACCGGGCAGACACGCGCGCGTCTGGAGCAGGGCATCGAGATGGGGCGGCCAAGCACGCTGGACATCGCCATCACGGGCAGCGCCGAGAACATCGAGGACGTGCGCGTTGGCGGGGCGTCGGTGCTGATGATCGAGGGCGAGTTGCTGCTGCGATAGCCCGACGCTTTGTGGCGCTTTCTGCCGGTGCTCTGTCATACCCGATTAGGCTGGGTTGTTGCCGTTGGGTGGGCCGACCGCAGCCTGAAGGCTGCGGCTAATTTCCCAGCCCCATTCGCCGTAGCGTTCACGCTACGGTCGGCCCCCAAGGACAACAATCCAAACGAAATCAGTATCACCTAGCCATCCACCATCCACCTGGCTCACCAGTAGTATCCGCCTGCGCCTGCCAGCGCCAGAGGTAGGCGCCTCCGCCTATTTTTTTGGCGTCTGTCTGGATGTCTTGGGTGGGGGCAGGTCCTCGATTGGGAACAGGATTGGACTGAGGATGTGCTGTCTTCGGCCTGGGGCGGGTTTGTTTGTCAGCCGTGGCGCGATCGCACCGCGCATCTCAAGGATCAGTTGGTCGCGCTCGTTCGGGCTGAGCCACAGCGAATGCTGCCGGAACCCCACAGAGTCGGCAATCGGGTCAGCATGATCGCGGTCGAGATAGGCGTTGAACTCGCTAAGTAACGCGGCCATCGCCGTCGCGAACGCGCCACGGTAGTCCTCCAGCGGCGCCTCTGCGGCGGTATCGGCATCAATGACCGGACGCGGTTCGCGCAGTCGGTACCTGCGCTCGACGGCGCCGCCTACCCGCTGCTCACCGTCCACCTCAAGGATGCCACCATCAGCGAGCAGGCTGACGTGCCGGTACATAGTGGCCTTCGAGACATCCGACATCCGCGCGCGCAGTTGGGATGTCGTGAGCGTTCGCCCACCTGACATGGCGTGTACGATGCGAAGCCGCACCGGATGCAGGAGTAGTTCGACTGTGTCCATGTTGCCATTATCTCACAGATGAGACTATTCTCAAAATCGAGACAATTGTGATATCATTCTCATTATTGAGACTACCGCATGAAGCCAACATGAAAGGGGCGCCTATGAGCCATCCATCACCTGAAAGCCACCACGAAATGGCCATGGATGCGGCAGCAATCGCCACGATGGTCGTCGAACTGGCGCAGAACGGGCGTTTTGCCGAGATCGAGGATTTGTTCGCGCCGCCGCTTCGGGCAGTGGTGTCCGCTGAGACGCTGCGGATGGGCTGGATGACTGAGGTCGGCAAAAATGGGTCGGTTTCCGCCATCGGAAAGCCGGTGAGCGAGCCAGTCAAGGCAGGGCTGGTTCGGGTGAGTGTCCCGGTCACGTGCGAGCACGGGGCGCTGACCGTGGTCATGTCGGTGGACGATGCCGGTTTGCTGCAAGGTCTCCGGATTTCGTCCGTCGCCAGCATATCGTGGGCGCCGCCATCTTATGCTATTCCGAAAAGATTCGATGAACATGACGTCACAGTCGGTTCCGGCCAGCTTGCCGTGCCTGGTACGTTGAGCCTGCCGCGTGGGCGTGGCCCGCGACCTGGCGTTGTCTTGCTCAGCGGGGGAGGGCCATTCGACCGCGACGAAACCGACGGGCCGAACAAACCGCTCAAGGATCTCGCATGGGGGCTGGCCAGTCGCGGCGTGGCGGTCGTGCGCTTCGATAAGGTGACCGTCGCCCACCAAAGCCAGGTGGCGAACGCGCCCGATTTCACGATGGCTGACGAATACGTGCCACACGCGGTCGCAGCCGTCCACCTGCTCCAGCGCCAATCGACCGTTGACCCCGGACGGGTCTTTGTCCTCGGTCACAGCATGGGTGGCAAAGTTGCTCCGCGTGTCGCGACCGCCGAGCCATCCGTTGCTGGTTTGGTGATCCTGTCTGGTGATGCGCAACCGATGCAGCATGCCGCGATCCGCGTCGCCCGCTATCTCGCCGCGTTGAATCCCAGCCCAGACGAGGAGGCTGCCGTTGAGACAATGACACGACAGGCCGCGATGGTAGAGAGTCCTGATCTGTCACCGTTGACTTCGGCCAGCGAATTACCATTCGGCCTATCGGGTTCGTACTGGCTAGACCTGCGGGGTTACGAGCCAGTTTCGGCTGCGGCGGCGCTGAACAAACCAATACTCATCATCCAGGGTGGCCGCGACTATCAAGTGACCGTCGAGGACGATCTCTCACGCTGGAAGGCGGGCATCGGACACCATCCCAATGTCACAATCCGTATCTACGACGCCGACAACCATCTCTTCTTCCCCGGCGTCGGCCCATCCACGCCTTCGGAATACGAATCGGCGCAACACGTTGACCCAGCCGTCGTTGCCGACATTGCCGAGTGGCTGGCGCCGCATCGAGGGAAGATCACCCGATTCGTTTCCCGCTTCAAGCGCCACAAACGTTAGCGGCGGAGCATGACGGGGGAGCGAGCGCGGTTCACCCGCCCTTTTGCTCCTGTGAGAAAAAGCCATCCCGTATGTCATAGATAGCGCCTCATTTCCGCTAATCCGTGATAGCATAGATGCTGAAGATTAGGGTCTATGGCCAGGAGGAGAACACGGTATGCGGATCGCCGGGCTGCTGGCGGCGCTGCCCGTCGCGGAGCATTATGGCGCTGACGATGGCGAGGTGACCAGTGTCACCTACGACTCAAGCGCGGTGACGCCGGGCGCATGTTTCGTCGCCATTCGCGGGGTGCGCGCCGATGGCCATGCCTACATTGGCGAGGCGCTGGCGCGTGGCGCGACACTCGTCGTTGGCGAGGCGGCCATCCCACCTGACTTCCCCACCGACCGGACATATGCCCGAGTTGCAAATGCACGCCGGGAACTGGCGACGGTCGCCGCCCTGCTGGCGGGCCAACCGTCGCACCACATGGAGGTCATCGGCGTCACCGGCACCGATGGCAAGACGACCACCAGCAATATCATCGATGCCCTCATGACGGCCGCTGGTCGGCGCACGGGCTTGATGAGCACCGTCGATTTCAAGATCGGCGAGAAGCGCTGGGCCAACAACACGCGCTTCACCACGCTCGAAGCGCCCGAGGTGCAGACGCTGCTGGCGCAGATGCTCCAGGAGCAGGTGCAATGCGCCATCGTCGAGTCAACCTCCAGCGGGCTGGCGCTCCATCGGGTCCATCAGATTGCCTACGATATCGCCGTCGTCACCAACATCACCAGCGAGCATCTCGAACTACACGGCACGCTCGAAGCCTACCGGCGCGCCAAAGCGATGCTGGTGGAGGCGGTTGATCCTGACCTGCGCAAAGACCTTCCGTTCGCGAATCCCAAAGCCTGCGTGCTCAACGCCGACGATTCTTCGTTCAACTATCTGAGGCCCTTTTGCCGCGCGCCAATCGTCAGCTATGGCATCGATGCCCCGGCCGACATCCGCGCCGAGGAGGTGCGGCTGGGGCCGGACGGCTCGCAGTTCCGCGTCCGCCTGCCGGATGGCAGTGTCTTCGAGGTAGATACGCCATTGGTGGCGCGCTACAATGTCTCGAATGCGCTGGCGGCGCTGGCGGTCGGCTACCTGCACGGCCTCTCGCCGGAGCTGATGGCGCGGGCGCTCAAAGCGTTTCCGGGCGTATCGGGACGGATGGAGCGTATCGAGCGGGGGCAGCCATTTACCGTCGTCGTGGACTATGCCCACACCGCCGACAGCCTGGAGAAGGTGCTGCGAGCGCTGCGTCCGCTCACACGCAACCGACTCCTCGTCGTCTTCGGCTCGGCGGGCGACCGCGACCGGGTGAAGCGGCCGGTCATGGGCGGAGTCGCGGCGCGCGAGGCTGATTTCGCCGTGATTACCGATGAGGATCCGCGTGAGGAAGACGCGGCGTCCATTCTGGCGGAGATTGCGGAGGGCGCTGATGCGGAGGGCGCGCGCGAAGGCGAGCAGTATGTCTGCATCGTCGGGCGGCGTGAGGCCATCGTCCGCGCGCTCTCGATGGCGCGCGAAGGCGACACGGTATTGCTTGCTGGCAAAGGACACGAGCAGAGCATTGTGATCGGGCGCGAGAAGCTCCCGTGGGACGACCGGCAGGTGGCGCGGGATGTGCTAGCCGAGCTGGGGTGGTAGACGTCATCTTAGACAGAACGCCTGCTTTTTGGCGGTCATAGGCGCCGTTACCAGCCGGGAAACCGTGCCGTTGTATTCAGTGAGTCGCGCCGTAGAAATCTGGTGTAGTTATCTGGCGGAGCGGGTGATAGATAGATGATAGAGTCATTCCTGGGCGCGTTTGTCACAGCGGCGCTTCTCTGCGCACTCTTCTGTGCGCTGGCGTGGGCCTTGTTCCCCTGGTTCCGCAGTAGCGAACGTAAAGAGGGCAACTTCAAGGCCGATCAATCGACCGGCGGCTTTCGCTTCGACCATAAGAAAAAGGAACTCAAGAAGCAGCCATTTCGGGTGAGCAGCAGCGAGCTACCGCTGGTCGGCGGCCCGGCGCTGGTGCTTGCCACCATCGCGGCGTCGCTGGGGTTCGCTTTCTGGCTGGGGCTGGATCCACCAGAATGGCTGTTGTTGGGACTGGTGCTGATCGGCTTGGCGGGATATAGCCTCATTGGTTTCATCGATGACTGGCAGAAAGTCCATCGCGGGGTTGGCATCACCGAGGCTCAGAAATTCATCGGCGTCCTTATCGTCTCATTGGGAATCGGTATCGCCTTCAATCGCCTGATCGTCACAAAATACCTTTCGGCGCGCTTCCCCTATCCGCCGTATAGCGATATCCCGCTGCTGGGCGAAGTCCTGCAGCACGCGCATTTCGCCTGGATCATCTTCTTTATTGGCGTCACCGTCGTCGTCGGCGTCACCACGCCGCTCGCGGTGGATTTCGCCGATGGGATGGATGGCCTTTGTGGCGGGCTGCTGGTGAGCGCATCGCTGGCCTTCGCCGTGATCCTGCTCTTCCAGAATCAGAAAGACCTCTACCCGCTGGTAGTCGTCTCGCTGGCGGTGGCGGGCGCTTCGCTCGGCTATCTCCCGTTTAACTGGCCATCCCCGTGGCGCAATCGCGTCGCAGGACGCAAACGGCGCGCGCGGCTCATCATGGGCGACACCGGCTCGCTGGGGCTTGGCGGCGCGCTGGCGCTGGTCGCGATCGTCAGCCGCCTCGAAGTCTTGCTCATCATTATCGGCGGCGTCTTCGTGCTGGAGGGACTCTCAGCGCTGGTCTCAGCGCGCATCCTGGTCAAGTTCTTCCGCCGCTTCCTCTTCCTCGAACGCTTCGGCGATACCAGGGGCTTCCCGCATACGGAGTTCCCGCTGCCCTTCCTGGCGACGCCAATGCACCACCATTATGACCTGCTCAACTGGAACCGCGAGCGGCTGGTCTATCTGGCGTGGCTGCTGGGCGCGGCGCTAGGGCTGCTGGGGGTCGCCAGCGTGATCGCGCCGCTGACCTGGGAGCGCTATCTGGCGCGCTTCGTCGGCTTGCTAATACTGGTCGCCGTCTGGCAGCTTGGCCCCCGCACCAAGCTCTTCTTTCTGGGGCTGGCGCTCAAGCGGACCGATGCGCCAAATAGCCCGCGCCGTATCGGCCTCTTCTATGGCTATCCTTACAAGCTCTTTGGCCGCCGACTTTATCACTGCGTCGACCTGACCAGCGTGCGCGAGACCGACCTGACCAGTCCAGCTGAAGACCTGTCGCTCTGGCAGCGGATGAGTGTCTTCGATGCGCGCTCGCTGCTGGGATTTTACTGCTATCGCGCGGGCGCGGTGGATGACGCCTGGCGGGTATGGGATCGCCTGCCACGTCCCAATCTGGAGGTTCGCCCGGAAGTCGAGGAGCTTATCAACGAGGTACGCCACCAGATTGCACTGGACGACGTAGAGAACGATCTCTCTGACCGCGCGCCGCTCTCCGCGGATGATCCGGCCAGCGCGGGCACATGGCGTGCGTCAGCGCCGCCGGCCTCCGCACAACATGCGCCCCGGTCGCGCTCCAGTGAGGTGGGAAACATCGATCTGGCGAATCCGTCATCGTCGGCGAATTCGGTTCCAGCGCCGCTCTGGAATGCCTCCAGTTGGACCTCTGCCATGGCGCCGGTTGATGGACAGCCCGTCGATCCGTCGGCGACTTCGCCTTCTCGCCCCGTCAGCCCCAAAGCCCAGGCGCCTGAGAATGCCAACGGCGCCAGTGGGGTTCCGGTGACGACGTATCCTCCAGTACCGGCGCCCGCGACGCAGCCGTCGCGCCAGCCCGAGGATGGCGCGACGAACGGTGGCTAACCCGACCCTCTCGGTCCAGTCGCTGGCGTGATATACTTTCTGACGGCTCTGACGGAGCGCTGCTCTGCGGGGCCGTCTGTCGTGTACGGAATATGCGCCGCGACGACGCGACCATGCAAGGGATTGCACACCTTGAATTCAGCGAAATTGGAGACGCCAGATGGCGCTAACGGTTGGTATCATCGGCCTGCCCCTCTCGGGTAAGACGACACTCTTCAACGCCCTGACTCGTGCGGGCGCGGAAATATCGGGCTATCCTACCAGCACGGTGCAGGCGAACCGCGCGGTGGTTCAGGTGCCCGACGAGCGGCTGACGCGGCTGGCGGAGATTTTTCATCCGCGCAAGGTCGTGCCGACCGCGATTGAATTCGTGGACGTGGCGGGCATCGGCCAGGAAGCCGCCGGGGCAAAGCATGAAGGGTTGAGCGCGGAATTCCTCGGCCACATCCGCAACGCCGACGCGCTGGCGATTGTCGTGCGCTGCTTCGAGAATCCGCAGGCGCCACACCCAGCGGGCAGTGTCAACGCCACCCGCGACCTGGATGACCTGATGGCGGAGCTGGCGATCACCGACCTGGCGACGGTGGATAAGCGCATCGACTCGACCGGGCGCAAAGCGAAATCTGGCGATAAGAAGTTTGGCGAGGAGCTGGAGTTCCTGCGGCGGCTGCGTGACCACCTCAACGAGGGCCGCCCCGCGAGCGAGTTGCACTATAGCACGCTCGATGAGAACATCCTGCGCGAGCTGTTCCTGCTGACGATGAAGCCACGACTCTACGTGGTGAACGTCGGCGAGGATATTCTGGGCGATGCGGGCGCGCTGGTGGAGAGCGCGGCGGCGACTCCGGCGACGGGCGAGCTGGCGTGCGTGGCGGCGGCGCGTGATCGCGCACGGGCTGAGAGCGCCGAAATCGTCGCCGTCTCCGCCAAGCTGGAGGCTGAGTTGGGCGAGCTACCCGAGGAGGACGCCGCCGAGTATCTGGCCGCGCTGGGCCTGCCGAAGCTGGGCGCGGACCGTGTGATTCAGGTGGGCTATCGCGCGCTCAACCTGATCTCGTTCCTGACGGCGGGTGAGGATGAGGTGCGCGCCTGGACGGTGACGCAGGGGGCGAAAGCGCCTGCCGCCGCGGGCAAGATTCACACCGACTTCGAGCGTGGTTTCATTCGCGCCGAGGTGGTCCACTACGACGACCTGATGGCCGATAGCGGCTCGATGAAGACGGCGAAGGAGCATGGGCACGTCCGCCTGGAAGGCAAGGACTACACCGTGCGCGACGGCGACATCATCGAGTTTCGCTTCAACGTCTCCAAGTAGCGGATGCTCAAGGGCGCGATGCGACGAATATCATCACGCGACTGGCGCTGGTCATAGGGCTGCCATCCCAGTCGCCGTAGACGTGCTCCACGGTGAATCCGGCGTCGATCAAGGAGTCGGTCAGCTCTTCCTGGCTACGGAAGCGCAACTCGCTACTGGCGACCACGACCTCACCTGTGTCGGTAAAGATGTTGTGGCCTGCGAAGCGGACTCGATCATTGCCCACGTGAACCAGTTCCAGCCAGCACTCCATCGGCCCGAATGGGGAGTCGATCCGCTCATAGGTGGCGTCGCGTGTCCAGCGTTCCCACGCGCGACGTCAGGGTTGCGGCTCTCGAAGGCAAGATGGCCGCCTGGACGCAGGGCAGCGTGGATAGCGCTGAGCGTCGCGCTCCACTCCACATCGTCGAGGAAGATCTGGGCGACATTGCCAGTCATGACCACCAGATCGGCTGCTGGCGTTCCCAGCGCGCTGGCGTCGCCCTCAACCCATTGCACCCTATCGGCGCCTGGTTGTCGGCGAGCGACCGCTAGCATTGCGGGGGCAGGATCGACGCCCACCACAAAGCGTCCATCGACCGCCGCCAGTTCCCGCGTTAGCAATCCTGTTCCGCATCCCAGGTCGAGAATCCGCCGGGCGTCGAGATGTGCGGCGAGGCGAAGATAGAAGTCGGTGTCGGCGCCACGCGGATTGTCGTGGTCGTAAAGCTCAACAAGGCGCGGGTCCACGTAGTGCTGATCAAGCCTCATGGAAGCGGTTACCTCCTCTGCCACACAGTGCCACAGAGCTAGAACGGACATGCCGCCATCAGTACATTCATAACCATCTGGCAGGTGTCAAATACTAGGTGGGATGACGACGACCTGATGGCCGATAGCGGCTCGATGAAGACGGCGAAGGAGCATGGGCACGTCCGCCTGGAGGGCAAGGACTACACCGTGCGCGACGGCGACATCATCGAGTTTCGCTTTAGCTTCAACGTCTCAAAATGAGTACAAACCTTTTCAAAACGTCTACAATACATTCAAGCAGTACCTCTTAATCATCTGCTGCTGGCTCTCTCCTCAAGAGGGAGGGGCCAAGGAGAGCACTCGAAGGATGCCTACCATTCGTCTCGAAATGTTGATTGCTGCTTCGCCAGACCGGTGTTTCGATCTGTCGCTCAGCGTTGACCTCCATCGCCACTCGGTGGCGCATACCCATGAGCGCCCGATTGCTGGAGTGACCACCGGTGTCATGCGCCTGGGGGATACCGTGACGTGGGAAGCGGTCCATTTTGGCGTCAAGCAGCATCTCACCACCAAAATCACGGCGTATGAGCGCCCACATTACTTTATCGATGAGATGATCCAGGGAATTTTTCAGGAAATGAAGCATCACCATGCCTTCATCCCCCAACCATCGGGAACGCTCATGATTGATACATTCACGTTCCAAGCCCCATTGGGGATCCTTGGGAGGGTGATTGAAGCGCTGATCCTCACGCGCTACATGCGAGGACTCCTGCTCACCAGGAATCGGTACCTGAAGCAAGTGGCGGAAGCTGATACCGTTCAAACGGTCCTCTGACCCCATCGGTCGAAATGGCGACTGATGACTGATGGGGTCTAGCCTCCCCCTGCCACAGGCGAGGGGTAAAGCCCGCGAACAGGGAGAGGCAAAGCCGCCTACTCCGTGCGTAGAGCCGTGATCGGGATCGAGCCGGGAGGCGCGCACGGCGGGATAGAAGCCGAAGATCAGCCCCACGGCCATGCTGGTGCCGACCGCAAGCGCGATGGCGATCAGGCTCAGCACGAACGGAAGTTGGAAGGCATGGGTCAGCGCCAGGCCGCCCGCCAGCCCAATCGCGATGCCGATGACGCCGCCCGCGATGCTCAGCGTCAGCGCCTCGATGAGGAACTGATTGCGGATATCGCTCCGGCGCGCGCCAACCGCCATGCGGATGCCGATTTCGCGCGTACGCTCGGTGACCGAGACCAGCATGATGTTCATGATGCCGATGCCGCCGACAATCAGCGAGATCGCCGCGATGCCGATCAGCAACACCGCCAGTGTCTGGGCCGACTGCTGCGCCGTCTGCACAAACTGCGTCGGGCTGCGCACCGTGAAGTCCGCCGTCGCGCCATCGGCGATATTGTGGCGCTCGCTGAGCGTCGTCGTGATCTCCTGCTGCACGGCGTCCACGTTATCGGTGGAATCGACCTGCGCCTGAATCTGCCCGACATATTGAGAGTTATTCAGCCGTTGCTGCGCCGCGCTAAAGGGAACGTAGACGACGTCGTCCTGGTTGCCCAGGCCCGATGCGCCCTTCGATTGCAGCACGCCGACCACCTGATAGCTCTGCCCGTTGATGAGCACTGTCTGTCCTAGAGGATCGGTTCCGCTGGGGGTGAAGAGGTTCTGGATGACCGTCTGGCCGAGTACCGCGACCGGCTGACTATTGGACTCATCGCCGCTGCTGAACCACGAGCCTTCGGAGAGCTGCCAGTTGCCGATAGCCTGCATGTTGGGATAGACACCCTGTACGCGCGTGTTCCAGTTCTGCGCGCCCGCGATCACCTGCGCGCTGGCGCTAATGACCGGGCTAACATTGGCGACATGTGGCAGCGATGCCAGCGCATCGGCGTCGGCCTGCGTCAGCGACTGGAGGCTACCTGCGCCACCACGTACCCCACCAGTGGTGGACGAGCCAGGAGTGATTGTCAGCACATTGGTGCCGAGGCCAGCCACACGCGCGTTGAGCACGGCGCTCGTGCCTTGCGTCAGCGTGACGACCGAGATTACCGCGGCGACACCGACGATCACGCCGAGAATCGTGAGCAGCGACCGTAACCGGTTGGCCCAGAGCGCGCCCAGTGCGCTACGAACGCTGGAGTTGAGCATCAGCCCGCGATGGAGATGGACTGGCTTCCCGTGCTCTCTCGTCTGCCGCTGGCGCTGGGCCGCCGCTTTGTCTTGCTGCGGCGCGGGCGCGCGGAGGTTAGATGTGGTCATTCGGACTCCTCCTCCCGCCACGACGGCGCTTCGGTTACATGGGTCACTCCGGGTGGGCTACCGGCAAGCTCGCTGGTGGCGACGCGCGGCGCATGCACTGGTGTGTCATGCGCGATCAAGCCGTCGCGGAAAGCGATCTGCCGCTGGGCATAGGCGGCGATATCTGGCTCATGCGTCACCAGCACCACCGTCAGCCCCGCCTTGTTCAGCCGCTGCAGAATCGCCATGATCTCGACGCTGGTGTGCGTATCGAGATTGCCAGTTGGCTCATCGGCGAGCAGCAACGCTGGCCCGTTGACGAGCGCGCGCGCAATCGCCACGCGCTGTTGCTGGCCGCCCGAAAGCTGCGCGGGCTTGTGATCAAGACGGTCGCCCAGCCCGACCAACTGGAGCGCGCGACGCGAGCGATGGACTCGTTGCGACTCGGCCATGCCGGTATAGAGCAGGGGCAGCGCGACATTGGCGAGCGCATTCGACCGCCCCAGCAAATTGAATCCCTGGAAGACAAAGCCGATGTGACGATTGCGCAGGTCGGCGATGGTATCGGCGGGCAGTTGGCTGACCTCCTGCCCATTGAGCCAGTAGCTCCCGCTGGTGGGTGTATCGAGCAGGCCAAGCAGATTCATCAGGGTGGATTTGCCTGAGCCTGATGGTCCGGTAATCGCCACGAATTGCCCGCGTGGGATGGTGAGCGTTACGCCGCGAAGCGCCGGGACTCGTGTCTGGCCAAGGTGATAGACCCTGCGCAGATTCTCGATCTCGATGACGGATCGGCTGCGACTCCGTGCGTTGGGTATAGCTGACCCAGCGGTGGCGCTGGCTGATGCTGAGAGATTCTCCATCGATCAACCGCCGTTTCCGCCGCGACCTGTGCCACCGCCCGTGCCACCTGCGCCACCGCCGAATCCGCCGCCACCAAAGCCGCCGCCGCCGAATCCGCCACCCAGGCCACTGCGGCCTGTGCCTGTTCCGGTAGAACTGGAGCTGGCGCTGAGATTGATGGAGCCGTTCTGCTCGCCGACGACGACGGAATCGTTGGCGCTCAGGCCCGCGAGCACTTCATAGACCGTACCGCTGCTCAGACCGAGCACGACCGGCTTGACGACCCACTTGTTATTGCTACGCTCGACCACCCAGGCGACCGTCGGATTATCCTGGCTGGCCTGGCTGTTCTGTTGTTCTGCTGTTGTCAGCATCTGCCGACCCTGCGTGCGAACGCTCTGCAGCTGCGCTGTCGTCAGGAATCCACCGGCGTTGGCGTTGGCCGCCGCCCGCGCGAAGGTGATGGCGCTGGCGGGGAGCAGCAGCACATTGATGCGCTGCGCGCGGGTGATGGTGACGTTGGCGGTCATTCCGGTGAACAGGTTCGCCCCTTGCAACGCGGTGGTATCGACCGAGATGGAGACCGGATACGTCACGACGCCCGACGACGACGTTCCGACCTGCGAGACGGAGCTGACGGTTCCGCGGAAGATGCGGCTGGGATAGGCAGTAACGGTGAAGGTCGCCGTCTGACCGTTGGCTATGCCGCTGATATCGGCCTCATTGACACTGGTAGTGATATGGAGCGAGGAATTGTCCGCGATCTGGATAAAGCCGCTGCTCGAACTGGAAGATGTCGAGGAGCCGCTGGAGCCACTGCCGGGTGTCTCGCCGACCGCGCCGTTGATCGCCGTCACAACGCCCGCATGCGTCGCTTTGAGCGTGGCATTCGCGAGGTTGGCTTTGGCGGTGGCCAGTTGCTGGGAGGCAGAGGCATACTGATTCTCGGCCAGTTGCACGCAGTCCACTGGGGGATTACTGCTGGTGTCGCACTTATCCAGCGCCTGCTGTTCCTGGTCATAGGCGATATACGCCTGGAGCTGCGCCTGACTGACGGCGTTCCGCAGCGCCGTGGGATCCAGTTTGGCCAGGGTCTGTCCCGCCTTGACGGTCTGCCCGACCGCCACATCGATCTCGGAAATCGTGCCGCTGGTTGCGAACGAGAGATTGTAGAGATCGGCCGAGACTGGACCAGTGCCGCTCACCGTGAGCGCGAGATTGCCCTGTCGCACAGTACCGTACTGATAGGTCGTTGCTTTCTGCGCGCTGGCCAGCCGTGTGCCAACGATACTCGCCACCACGGCGACAAGGATGACTCCTGAGATGACGGGTACCCAGCGATGCCGCCACCATGGAACGGGTAGCGGCGTCGTCTCGCCCTCATCATCCTCGAATTCGAGGAGATCGAGATCATCATGAAGCATCGGCTGCGGGGGTGATTCATTCGAGGAGTTATCAGTCAGTGCTTCCTCGCGATTGGACGATACGCCTTGCTTTTGCCATGGTTCAAGCATAGAAAACGCGCCTCCACTTTCCCATCACTGTGTTGTCACTTTCCCATTGCAATCTCGCTCTACATGCGCTTCCTGCGTACGCCATTGTGCTGTCCCCTTCCATCTATAATGCCTATGGACGATGTGATGGTCATAGGAAGAAGATGTGAGATTATTCATGAGTTACGAACCCACTGCCTATCCCGGCTAGCCCTGGATGGCGATTGTACGCGCCGCGATGCCAGTGGAGCTTGCCGATCCCACCACGGCCACATTCATACCCACTTTGAGATCGCTGGCCTTGGCCTGTGCGGTCTGCTGAATCACGGTTGCCGAGGTGATGGCGACGGAATACTCTTGCCCCTGGGCGTCGTGAAAGGTGAGGTGGCCGCTGTTGATCGTATCAATCGTCCCCTGAATGCCCTGAAACGCGCCTCCGTCCCGTTGCCAGCCGTTGCCAGCCGTTGCACGTTGCCAGCGCCTGGCGTGCCCTGGCCGGGACGCTGGCCGGTGCGCTGGAAGCAGCGCGCGTTCGCGCGCGCGGAGGCGGAAGGTGTGCCCGTTGGTCGCCCTGAACCAAACCCGAAGCCGCCGGAGCCATTCGCTCCCGCGCCCAGCACGTTGATCCGCTGCGCGACGGTCGCATTGGTATCGGTGAGGACGAGCACGGATGTCCCCGTAGCCAGCGATGTCGCGGCGGGATGCGCGATCTGTGTGATTCTGGTCGTCGAGGATACCTGTACCTGCGTCACCTTGCCTTGACTGTCCGTCACAGCGATGGTTCCGCTGCTGATGGAGGTGACTTTCCCTGTTACCATTTTGAAGCTCGCCTGTGGCGGACAGGTTGGGGTGGCGCTGGCGTTGGCGGATGTGCTCGCGCTGGCGGTTCCACATCCGGCGAGTAGGACGCTGGCGATCATGACACAGAATGCCGCGGCGACGACTGAAATACGTAGGCTGGGCGCTCGCATGCACAACTCCTCTGGCCCATTGGCTGATTGATGAATCCTGGCGGATCGAATCGGTTCATTTCGCAAGACACGATCACACATGGTACGCAATTGTGTGTACTCTTCTCATGAAGAATGCCGAGCAAAAATGTGAGAACCATAGGAAGTAGATGAGAGATTATTCATCTTTGGGCGGGCCGAGGAGGAATGGCTGTTTTAGAATGCAGGCATTGATCTGGTGAACGGATGGAGTGGTACTGCATGACGATTTACTTTTACAGTCCGCGCGAGCAGCCTTATGGCTGTTTCTCCAACTTCTCGCGCCACGGCATCTCGATGGATGATGTCTGGTGGCCGACGGTGGAACACTACTTTCAGGCGCGGAAATTCGCGGGCGCCGCGAATGCCGACTATGTCGAGCGGATTCACCGCGCGGCCACACCCAAACAGGCGGCGGAGCTTGGCCGCTCGCGCAGCGTCCCCCTGCGCGCCGATTGGGAACAGGTGAAGGACGCTATCATGCTGGCGGCGGTGCAGCGCAAATTCGAGACGCATGAGGCGATACGGGCAGTGCTGCTGGCGACAGGTGACGAGGAGATCGTCGAAAACGCGCCAAGAGACTACTACTGGGGTGGCGGCGCGGACGGCAGTGGCCTGAACAGGCTCGGCCAGACGCTGACGGAGGTGCGAGCATGGCTGCGCCAGGCGGGCTACTGATAGACAGTGGAGGCGCTATGGCAGACTTGCCGGGTGGTGCGCTCCGGTGACCGTGCCGACGGCGGACGGCGCCGCTACCTGCCATTGCTGAAGCTCCGGGAAGTCTACGCCGGGTGTCTCGCTCCACAGCGCCGAGGTGTCGAAGCCCGTGCTGTCCGCGTACCACGCGGGCAGGCCTCCAGCTGAGGGATCGTGCTTCGTCGCGGCGCCTCCACTCAGGAAGCCGGTGTAGACGAGAGGGTCAGGCGTGGACGGCACGCCAATGAGCAGGCTGTTGCTCGCTACCGCGGCTACCTGCTTCTGGTCTGGCGCGATGGCGAGATAGGCGTTGGCGTTGGAGACGGCCCCGGCGAGGATCGGAGTGGCCGTGCCTGGACTGCTGATGGCGACTACCTGAAACGCGGATGTCGTTTTGACAGCAGGGTATCCGGGAGGGTTGTTCAGCGGACCGCCAGCGACAATGGTTCGCTGATATGCCAGTGTCTTTCCATCCGCGGTGATATCCCAGCCCATCGCGTCTACTTCACCGTGATAGAAGTCTGGACAGCTCGCGGTCTCGCCGAGGTCATAGGGCTGGCCAACGCGGAGCCTGGGCGGCCAGACTATAGCGCTTCAGCGCCGCGCCGCCGAGAAACCAGTAAAAGGTCGTATTTCCCGGGCCAGACGTACAGGGCTGGAACTGCTTCATCTGTGAGAGCTCAAGATAGAACAGTGTGTCGCAGCGCACGGCGCCTTGAATGGCGGTGGTCACACCAGGCAAGGGGGCGAGTGTCTGCGTGGTGAGGGTATAGCGATAGGTCGTCGTATTGGAGGCGCTCGTCCCTCCAATCTCCAATGGGGCAGGCATCACAGAGAAGATCAAGAGATTGTTGTTGTCGGCCCAGGTTATGCTGCGCTCACGGGCCCACTCCATCTCGATGGGCGACGCCATCTGCATGTTCGCCGGGAGCTGCACTTGAGTGGCCACATGGGTGCTAGTGTCCACGACAAAGGGATATGACATGACCCCGGCCGGGTTCGTGACCTCTACCAGGGTAGCGAGGTGTTTTCCGTCTGGCGCCCAGGTGGTGAATCCTGGCCTGGTGGGAGCCATGACATCCTCAAATGGCAGGCCGAGGGGATAGCTGAAATTGCTAATCTGGCTGACGGAACCACCGTTGATTGTGCCGACAATCTGCCGGTTGGAGTCCACCCAGGAGTGAGCTTTTGCGGTGGGAGTTGTCCCACAGACCTGGTTGAGCACGGATGGAGGCGTGCCCGCTGGCGTAATACCGCTGGGGGCCACACAGCCGGATAGGATGGTTGCGCTGAGTATGGCGCATCCCAGGACGAAACATAGGCGCGTGAAGAACCTTCGCATGCTATGAGCACCCTTTCAAAAGGGAGTCTGGGAGCCACCTGAGGCGATGTGAAGCAAGTGTACGCTTGACGCGCCTGCCGCTGCTGTGAGCAAGCTCACACTCGTACAGCAAATATGCTGAGGTGTTCACGATGGCCTGGCTGGCGCTTGGTGCTGGCGCGAGCGGCTGCACCATGTAGGCTATTGATGGGAGATACGCTCTCTTCACGGCATAGCATCTATGGCCTTCGGGAATAGACATTCGTAGTGGTGAAAGTTTGGTGGTGAAAGTTTGGCCAATAGTGATGTTGCTCTCAGCGCCCGGAGTCGCGCTTGCGGCGATCTTGCTCACGGCGCCCGGCGTGCTCTGGGCGATCTACTGCTATCCCTCCGGCTCTTATGCCACGCGGGTCGCCGTCGGCCTGGCACTGGGGCTGGCGTTCCAGTGGCAGTGTTGCGCGCTCCTCGCCGCTGGCCTGGGCATCACGCGGCTTACCGTCGCCCTCGCGACGAGCGGCGGACTGCTTATCGCGGGTACGCTGGCGTGGCGCAGGCGTCATACTTTCCGAATCAGGTGGATGTCGTGGCAGCTGCGGTGCGCCTGGCTGCTGCTGGACTCGCTCGCCTGGTCATCCAGTAGAATACATCGAATAGCTGAGCAACGTTTGTGGTTGGTAAAAACGTCTTTGCCCGTGTCCGAAAGCCTTTGACTCCCAACGATTCTTCTCCCTGCCTAGCGAACCGTGTGCTCGCCTACTGTCATTGAGTGACTGTGCGCAACCCAGTATTGACTTGTCACTTGCTATCTTCTATACTCGCTACATCCATAGTTGGCAAGCTGAAAGGAGTGTAAAAGAAAGGCTAAAAGAGACATTTCAACCCTACAATGGCCCCCGCCAGATCAGGATATTTCTGGCATCCGCTAGGAAGATCTCCTAGAGGAGATGTAGAGGAGAACAAGGTGTTGAAGCGGAAATCGCAGGTCTTGGCTATCCTTGCGCTCGTAGTCTTTGTGGCACTGTCGAGTGAAGGTATGGCATTTGCACCTCAACACATGCATGCTGGACAAACAGCCCTGACCTCCACCTGCTATCAGTACAGCTGTGATGGCAGAGCTGTTGACGGCACGACATGCCAACAGGATCAAATTAAGGAGGTAAACATTCCCGTTTACTCCAAATATCAGCCGGGACGGTATATGTTTGATTTCTGGATCTTTTACTCTCCAGGGTGCAAATCAGCATGGACTGCGATTGCCAACCGCTCAGGAGTAACTCTAAACAATGTGAATGTGTTAACATGTAGAGGAATGGGCTGTACAGGCGGAGGTCCAACCTCGTTAGCCAATGGCGCACATATCTCAACTCCGATGCTTGGAGGGAAGCCTGGAGATTTTGTCAGCGGTTCTGCATGGGTTAACGATATTGGCAATCATGGCGTGCTCTATGCTCCGAGCGGCTATGGGTTCCATTTCTAGTGGACTTGCGATAGCTATTGTCAGCGCTACCGTTACTATTACGGTAACGCTGACACATCTCCCCTTTACTTGATGGATGGGAAAATTTGTCCATCGCTCGGAATGCAATTGATCGGTACATCAAATACCTGGCCGAATCTAGGCTGCATGAAATCTCGCTACATATTCAAGCGCGCTGATCAGTCTGTCGGACAAATCGCTGGGCGCCCTACTTTACCCGACGCGAGGTGACCCAGACACCGATACCTACCAGCGAGTTCACGACAGGCTATGTGGCCGAAAAGCGCTATCTCGCGGGCGCGTTGCTTTCGCTACTTCACGGTGACAGGCTGATCGCGTTTGCCGCCGATGGCACAGCGCTGCCGACGTTGGCTCCGCGTCCGGTCGCGCTGCTCACCGATACCCGCCTCCCGCCCGCCTGGGACAGGGCGCTGCGATTCCATGCTGGGCCAGAGATGGTCTATATGCTGGGGAACATCTTCGGCCAGGCGCTTGAGCAGGCGCCTGCTGCGCGCTGGTGGAATGGGCAACAGCCACCGCCCGCTGGCTGGCAAACGTCGGAGGATTCCGTGGGTTGGGCGACACAGCCGCCAGCACTGCCTCCCGCTACTGGTGATGTCTATCTACGACTGACCGTTCCAGGTGGAACGCCGTCGCCGCTACGGGTGAGCTGTGAAGCGCCGTCGGGCGGACGCCTCTTCATTGATGGCAAAGCGGTACCCGAGATCTGCGTTGGCTCGTGGCAGACATTCCCGGAGCTTGCGGCGCCAGGAACCCATCAGTTGGCGTTCCTGGCGTCTCCGGGGCGTGACCTCGGCCCCTGGTTCGACGTGGCGGTGACTATGGGTAGAGCAGGCTGAGGCGGATCGTTGGTAGCCCTGTTACATCTGGCCATCCTTGTCAGTGTTATCATAAGTGCCCAATTGAGATGAACTGTCTGCTCAAGTGATGTATGGCACTGCTTGGCATCGAGAGGCGAGGTGGCTCACATGTCCCTGGTGTACTCACAGATGCTTATGGCCTGGCGAGACAAACAAGCCGGATTGGCGTGGCGCTGGTGGGCTGCGCGTTCGTGGCGTCTCAGCACGCAGCAACCGACGGATGCGCAGGCGGCCGCTCAGCGTGTCCGAGCCATTTCCGCGCCCGTCCCGGCGATAAACGCCGACTGCGAGCGTTTTATCCGCGAGCACGAGCGAGTGATTCTCAATTATCTCTGGCGCATGACTGGAGATGAGGAAACCGCCTGTGATCTCGCGCAGGAGGTGTTTCTGCGCGCGTGGCAGCGATTCGAGACGATTCGTACATATGACCAGCCAGTCTCGTGGCTCTTTCGCGTCGCCACCAATCTTGCCCTCACCTATCTGAAACGACGCTCGTTGCCAGCCGGATCGCCAGCCATGTTAGACGAGGACGGAGGCCCAGCCAGTAGTGATCCGACATGGCGTTTCGCGGAATCCGATCTCGTGCGCGACATCCTGCTCCAGCTTTCGCCACAGCGCCGTGCCGCGCTCGTATTGCGAGAGGTGTATGGGCTGAGCGCCGCCGAAGTTGGAAGCATCCTCGGCATCTCGCAGAGCGCAGTACGTATGGCGCTGCACCGTGCCCGCAGGCAGTTTCGCGAACTCTATGTGCGGGAAGGAGCGAGCGACCATGGCGCGTGATACCCTCGACTGCGCAGCCAATATTGGCGATGAAATGCTCTCCGGCTGGCGTGATTTTCCGCCCTCGCCCGCCGAAGCGGCACGCATCCACGAGCATGTCGTCGCGTGTCTGGCGTGCCAGCGGCGGCTGGCGGATTTCGAGCTGGTAGCTTCCGCGCTCTTGCGCCAGCGCGAGATCGAGCCAGATGAACGCATCCTGACCGCAGTGCGTCAGCGCGCGTCTCGGGCAGGCGCCCGTTCGCACCATGGCGTGTCACGGCGCATCTGGAGCGGATTGGGCGCACTGGCAGCCAGCGCTGCAGTGGTGGTGTTGTTCGTTTATGTCTTCGGTGGCATCGCGGGGCATCCTAATCCTGCACCCACCGCAACCACAGCCAAGACACCAATTGCCAGCCAGACTTTCGCTCCCTCGCCAACGCTTCCATCCGCGCCTGCGCTTGCCCCAGTTGTAGACGCGCAAACCGCATGGGGCGCACACGCGGCTGCCACATTCAGCACTCGACTCGACGCTACGCATGTGTTCGAGGTTGGAGGCATAACGCCCGATGGCAAAGATGTGCTTGGCTATCGCATCACCCTTCCCGGCAGTGGCCAGATTGCTCCAGGAGCGCCTGCTGAGGCGGGTTTCGTGAACATTTCGACGCGGCAATTCACGCCCATTGGCCTGACCGATTGGGCCCTTTACTCCTATGGCTGCTGCGTAGCTGATGGGCATTTCCTGCTTATGGTGCAAGATGTCACGCCGCAAGCGACGTGCAGCCTATGTGATCTTGCATACTGGTCCTATGACATAAACACAGGCCAGAAGTATCTGATTGCGAAAGGAACCGACTTCCAAACCGTCGAGGACACTTTCCTCAGCCATGGGCTATTCGTCATGTGGACAGGCGAGGGGTTCAAGGTGGCCGACCTTGCCACGCATGCGATTACCGCCGTGCCCAGTATGCCCGCATCTGCCCGGCCATCCGCGTTCTCCTGGCCATACCTGCTCTATACGGTGACGATGGGCAACAATGTTCCCTCGCAGACGCGCGTCCGTGATCTCAGCACTGGGCGGGATATCGCTCTTCCACAGGTAGACGGCGACAGTGTGTCGGATGGCACAGTGTTGATGCTCGGAGACACACTCTTCGTTGAGGAGTCGCAGCCTGCCCTCCCCAGCACACCCACTGGTTCCACGGGTCCGTCCACACTTTACCAGCTTGACGCATTTATGAATTCTGACGCTACGCTCAAAGCCGTTGCGACCTATAAAGATACCTTTGGCATGAGCAGCGCCAATGCGCGCCTCATTATCGTTTCTAGCCACCAGAATAGCCTGGTCTGGGATCGAGCGGAGCGTCGCTTCGTGAGTCTGGGTAGTCCTTATGAACTAGCGGGGAACTACCTCATCGGTAATACGTCTGGAACGGCGGGAAATGGCAGCGTACCCGCGACAGTCAGCATCTACAATACCGCGACGTTGCCGATTCTCATCGGAGGATGATGCCGCTATGGAACAGCCGCTCATCCTTACAGAATGCATCGCGGCGCAGCGAGGAAGGGCATAGAGGAGATCCGCCCGCGCAAGTTCGAGGAGCAGGTTAGGAGCGGAAGGGACGCTTCAACAGCGTCTCATCCTGGGCTTTCCTCTCGTACAGGCCGTATGTATGCTCTCCATGTGGGGGCGCGGGCGGATGCTTTCGTATCCGCAGCATAGCATGCGACAGGCGGCGGCGACTGGTAGATTTCTCACCAACACCAGGAACATCAGATACTCTCTCCGCGAGGCCGGATGGAAACATATGCTCCCGATAAGTGGACGCACGGTGTTAGGATAGAAGGCGACGTGACAGTGAAACATGCCATGGTTGTGTGCGTGGAACTGGGGAATGGCGATGCATGACGATGTGTTCTACTGGGAGGTCTCGGCAGACGAGTACCGCTCCATTTTCAAGGAGACCATCCATAGCCTCGATACTCATGAGGCATGGGGGCATACGGGCATGTACGCCACGCGCGCCTATTCCTGCACAACGGTGTCAGGGGACAAGGCGCTACGCATCACGTTACTGGACGGCGAGGAGTGGCTGGTGGTCGAGAAGGAGTAGGCGCTCCATTTAGTCTGAAACTGGAGATAGATGAGGGGCGGCCCCGCCGGGAATCGAACCCGGATGCTCGGTTTAGAAGACCGATGCTTTGTCCATTAAGCTACGGAACTGGAGGCAGGGCAGCTACATCGAGTGTTTGGTAATACGCGGCCAGGGTAGCAAAGGCAGAATCCATATCAGTCTGATTCAGATGGCATTCCGCAGCCAGGGCAGCGTACGGTAAACGCCAGGACGCAGGCGGCGCGCTGAGATCAACCGGGATCACATGAGTTTGGCGGCGTGCGAAGGTGATATAAAGCGACTGCCGTGTGCGCTCAAGGTCGGGCGAGCCTATGTTGATGAGCAGCGTTAGATCTACCAGGTCTTTGACGCGCGTATTGATGCGCTCACCATGCGGCAGTGTATAGGCATGGAGCTTCTCGGCGAACTGTTGCTCGCGGGAAAGTACGGCGGCACGAATGGGTGGAATACCCGCAAAGTTCAGAATATCCTGCCCAGTTAGCCACTCAGGAGGCTCTACGAGGGCGTCACCAACACCTACATCCAGATGGAAGGTCGTAAATGTACGCGCGTCAAGTCGCGCCTCTACTGGATAGCGCGCGCCGCCATAAGGCGCGGCATTGAGATCGGCCATCGGCTCACCGATGCGGAAGACGAAGCCATCCTGGAGATCACGCTCGGCGGCATCCTGTAGTGACTCACGGATGAGCTGGGATGGTAATGCCGATGGTGTGGCATCCGCACTGGCAAGGCGTGACAAGACTGGAATCGAGAGATCAAGATCTCTGGTAGTGCGAGCAGCGTCGCTGCCAAGCCGTAACTCGAAGGCGTAGCCGCCTTTGAGCAACCAGGGTGGCTCCTGCGCAGCGAAAAGCCGGGCGAGAAGGCGATCGAATGCGACCTGGCGCCGCAATCGCATAAGGTCTAGACTACGTGCCTGTGCCATCTGCTTGAGGCGGGATTCTAGCGCGATGCGAAATGCTTTTGCCGTTTGATAGCGACCGATCATATCGATGTGCTCGCCTTCTCATCGGCGCCAGCTATTGCGGCTAGCAATCTGGTATGCGCTTCAGCAGATGTCACAGCGAATTGCAGTTGTCCTCTACGCGCCATACCCCGGCGCAGCGCGTCCCGCACGGCAGCCTCAAGATAAGGCCAACTTGTTGGGTCATCAGCAATATCCAGTAGCGTACGAAGCGGCGTCGTAATGCGGTAGCCGTCGCGCTCTTCCCAATCCCTGGAAGGAACGACTCCATGATGCGTCACAACGCCAACAGGGAGCTTCCGACGAAAGTGGGGTGGGACAGTGAGGTGGATGCGGGCAGGATTCACCTCTCCCAGGTCATGCAGTGTGAGCGCGGTTTCATGTGAGAAGACAGCCTCAGGTTGCCCCGCGCGAGTATGACTCATCAGGGAGAGCACAATCAGATCTTCCCGCTCGGGCAGGGGATAATCACGCATGCGGAAGATACCACGAGCGACTCGCTCCCAGGCGCCAGTCTGGACATGGTAGTGATGGCGGGGATAAGAATATCCGGCGTTAAGCGCCTGGCGCGCGGTGAAATAGCCGCTCTGCTGCGCTACGACGGCCATCAGTGCAGCGTGACGCTCCCTCGACGATGCCATACAAAAACCTTCTGAAATAGAGAAGTATTTTGAGCCTATACGCACTGTATGCGCGTCAGCCTGCTCATGTCAATGATGGGGATACCCGCTCGCGGCGCCATGGTAGCACAGTCAAGCAGAATTGGTTCCAGTGATTCCTGACTACCCATGTTTTTTGTCTTGCCGCGTGAGCAAGAGCCTGTGCTTATTATGTGGTTCCGCGGAGCGGAATCACCTCGCTAGCGAGAATTTCGTGCAGTTGCCAGAAATAGTCACCAACGCGGAACGTGGTCAACACAAGTCGTCCCTCGATACATACCAGATCCCCTTTGCGCAGGGACTGGACGCTCTTTTCGACCAAGGTGGAACCTCTGCAGATGACAAGAAAATCGTCATTGCGATCAGGTGACTCTGGGTAACCCAAATCCATGGTCGACGCATCTGATAAGGGAGCATCCAGCGGTGGGGGAACAATGACGTGAATGCGTACCATTATGGTGCCATCTGGCTCATAGAGTTCATTCAGATCGTATTTAACCGTCCCGATGAGCGTTATTCTGTTGAGCACAGCATATCCTCTACCACTTTTCCATGCAGAATCGTCCAGGCCCAATGCTCCGAATTCTCCAAAAGGGGATCGCTCAGCCATTCCATGACAGTTGAATGGGCTGGGGCTTGTCGCGGAGGCAAGCATGCAACTCGGCTTACCGTTAGGGGCGGCCCCGCCGGGAATCGAACCCGGATGCTCGGTTTAGAAGACCGATGCTTTGTCCATTAAGCTACGGAGCCAGAAGATGTACGTGGATTGGCGATCACTCGCTCACCCGCATTGTAGGCATGCTTCGTCCGCGGACGCAACCCCCGCCCCGCGACCCGCCATCATCTCGCGCCGCAGCATACATGCTGTGTGGCGACTCGTCGTGGTACAGTGTGGGGCGAGCGTCACGCATAGAAGCGTTAGCAACTACCGAGGTTTTCTCTATGGAAAAAGCAGAATTCCTGGAACGCATCCGCAGTGGACGGCGGAAGTTGAACGAGGCGATCAGCGGACTGGCCGAAGAACAGATTGCTGAGGATCTGGTGACGCCGGAATGGGCGTTACGCGACCTGCTGGCGCATCTTGCGGCCTGGCAGGGCGAGGCCTTGCGCTGGGTGGAACAGGCCGCGCATGGTGAGGAGATTGGGCCGCTTATCAATCAGAGCGTCGATGAATGGAATGCCCATCGGGTCGCGGAACGAAAGCATCTACCGATCATCGAGGTCATCCAGGAATTCAACGAGAACCACGACCACCTGCTGGCCGCGCTGGAAAAAGAGCCTGCCGACACTGTGCCACTGGGGCCGGGCGCGTGGGATGAGACTGCCCATCTCTGGTGGTTGACCGAGCACGACGAAGAACATCTGCCAATGATTGCGGACTATCGACGTCGGCTCGCAGCCAGCGCGGCATCGGCGACCGACCACGAGCAGACAGTTCAATAACCCATGAGGCATGAGGTTGGCGTATAACTGGTGGCTGTTAGCGCTTGCCGCCGGGGCGTGCAAGACCCGCGCCACCCATGCTCCGCAGCCGCTGGCCGATGCGCGCCAGCGTGACACCGCAATACACCACAATGGCGAATGCCAGCAGCGAGAGCCAGACATCCACCTGCTGCAACACCAGGCTGGAGATATTCGCGCCGTTAGAGATGATGAGATAAAAGACCGTTACGGCGGCGAAGAGCAGGCTGGCCAGGGCGGGCGAGCGGCGGAAGAAACGACGGATGCCCCGCTGTAGCCGCAGCAGAATCGAGACGATCACAATCGTAATGAGCGCAACCGCGAACTGAACGCCATTCTTTGGATTCGCCACCAGCGCCACAAGGAGCAGTAGCGAGGCCGCCAGCCCCAGCACGCCGCTGACAATGAGCAGCGGTGCGAGGAAAGTTAGACGCGGGCGGACGCGGGCGATGATGCCGAGGACTACCGTGGCGACGATGGCGACCGGGAGCGCGGCTACGACGATGCTCGCGAGTTGCGCATAGGTCGCGCCGAAATCCTTGAATGTTGTCCCGGCGTGGATGATCCCCGGATCAACCGTTCCACCTGACCACTGGCCGTTTGTCGCCTTCACGATGAGCTGCACCGCTTGATAGATCAAGCCCAGATAGGCGACAGCTGCAGCGACACCCCAGGCAATGGCCAGCGAAGCGCGCCTGGCGGCATCTACGCGCGGATCGGTTTGCTGCTTTTGTCTGTTGAACATGAAGACTCCTCTGTCTGTCGTAACTCCCACTCCCACGCCGCGCCCGCTATCATCCGCGCCGCCAGAATCGAGATCCATGGCGCACTGGCGACCGCCGCGATGACAATGCCCGGTGGGTTCTATGCTAACAGGGTGTGTCTAGTCCTGGAAGTCGCCCGATGAAGTTCAGGGAACAGTGGCGCTTAGTCAACGAGGAAACGAGAGACGACATTCGTGAGGAGCGGCTGAATCTCAGGGTCGGTACGGTAGAGATGCAGGCAGGTCGGGCAGACATGCACACAGATGGAGGAGGTTGCGGTCAGGAGCGAGATGGCGCTCAGATGGCGCTCGCAACAGAAGCGCTCGCACTCGAAGCAACTGGCGATCGCACAGCACGGGCAGGCGGCGACAGCGCAACGATAAGCGGCAGGGACGGTTGGTCCCTCGCTCGTATGCCCTGAGTTGCCAGCCATGAGGCGCTCCCCCCAGCCACACATCCTGCTTGTTCGCCACGAGTTCATGAGGCTTATGCTCAACAATACGTGTGGGGGTTACAGCGCATGTCATTCATGTCGTTGGTAGTGGGCCGCATGGTATGGTGTATTTGGTGATGGCGCATCAACACGCTCCGGAGGCGCGTACGCTTCACGAGCAGCGACGAACCCGCGCGCAGTCTCATGCGTGACGAGCGTGGCAAAAAGGCGGTACGCCCATGCGGCCCGAACCTTCGACGGCAAACATTGCTGACGCGGCCAGCCAGCGGAATACGCGACGAGCCGCCAGGTATACGTTCGCGCGCGTGCTCTGGGTCGTGGTGGCGCTGTTGACGGTGAGCATCTTCGCCATCAGCCTCCCGGCCTACGCCACACAGATGCATACGCTCTGCCCCACATCATCCTGCGCCATCGGACAACTCACCTCCATCCAGGCAGCGGCGCTTGCACGGCTGGGATTCTCGCTCGACTCCTATGCAAGCGCCTTCGTCGCGCTCAATATCGTCTCCAGTGCGTGCTGGTTTCTGATCGCCATGCTGGTGATCTGGCGCGGCGGCAATGACCGCATGGCGCTCTTTACCGCATTCACCCTGCTGCTCTTTGGCGTGGCGCGCTTTCCCGATGCGCCCGCCGCGCTGGCGGCGCTGCACCCCGAATGGTGGCTGCTGGTGATGGGGCTGCGCTATCTCGGCTCAGCGTGCCTGAGCTTCTTCTGCTATCTTTTCCCGGATGGCCGCTTCGTGCCCTCGTGGACGCGCTGGGTAGCCTTTGCCTGGCTGCTGCCGCAACTCCCGGAGTTCTTCGCGCCCGGCTCATCGCTCGACCCCTTACGCTATCCGCCGCTGCTTCAGGCGGCGGGCTTCCTGGGATTTGTCCTCTCAGTCGTGGTGGCGCAGGTCTACCGTTTTCGCCGCGTCTCGACACCAGTACAGCGCCAGCAGACCAAGTGGGTCGTCTTTGGCGTCGCCATCGCGCTGATCGGATTCCTGGCGCTGACTTTCCTGACGCCGCTCATCTTTCCTACCACGCAGCCGCTCTCGTTCAGTGTCCCGGCGTTTCTGGCGGCCAGCTACGGAGTGATGCTGCTCGTTCCGGTCTCGCTCGCCATCGCCATCCTGCGTCACCAGCTCTATGACATCGATCTGCTCATCAATCGTACCCTTGTCTACGGCTCGCTGACAGCCATTCTCTCTGGCATCTATTTCCTCGGTGTGGTTGGCGTTCAGGCGCTCATTCAGGCGGTAACCGGCGTCCAGAAGGAATCACCGCTCGCTATCGTCGCCTCTACCCTCGCCGTCGCCGCGCTCTTTCAGCCGCTGCGCCGTCGCCTCCAGCAGGGCATTGACCGCCGCTTCTATCGTCGCCGCTACGATACCGCCCGCACGTTGGAACGACTGGCGTCGACGCTCCGGCAGGAGGTTGACTTACAGACGCTCACCGACCAACTGCTGCATGTCGTGAAAGATACGATGCAACCAGCGCATCTCTCGCTCTGGCTCAAGCCCACTGGGCGCCGCGACGAGAATCGGCAGGGGTGATACACAATCGGCGCGACAGTTGACGCAGGGCGGTTGCGCGCGCTACGGTTCTAAGAACAAATGTTCTTTGTCAATGACACAGGAGAAAACAGTGAACCGCTATTTTCAGGAAAAGTGGCCCTGGATCGAGGGCACTCACGGCATGCGCCTGCAATTGCTCGATGCGCTGAGCGATGAAAACCTCTCGTTCAATCCAGGCGGCGAAAATGTGACGCTGGGCGCGCTGTGCCGCGAGTCTGGCGATGTCGAATACGCCTACATCCAGTCGCTGAAGACCTTCAAACAGGACTGGTCATATCACAACGAGACGCCGGGTATCGAGACCAGCGTGGCGCAGCTCAAAGCGTGGTATCAGCAGATGGATGAGGAGATCAAGGCCATCGTCGAGGCGATGTCTGACGACGATCTGAAGAAGACAATCGATCGTGGTGGCTATCCGGCGCCGGTGGATTCGCAGCTTGACATCTACCTTCAGGCGCTGCTCATCTTCTTCGGCAAGGTATCAATCTACTGCAAGACGCTGAACATCGAGATGACATCGACCTTTAACGAGTATATCGGCTAACGCGAGCGGCAAGTCGACTATGTGATACCGCTCTCTTGTGACGGCTTATCGTCTCTACGACGTGAAGGTCCCTGCCGTCAGGCATGTGGGGGGTCAACTCTATGTGAGAGCCAGAGTGAGATATCTGTCGGTTGCATCGTCTCCTGAACGACCGCGACGAGCTGGTTCGTCAGGGTGGGGAGATCGACCTGCTGGCGCAGGGACGCGCCAAACTGCTCTATCGCTTGGCGCGCATCGTACTTGCCACGGTAGAAGCGCCGATCCACCGCACGCTGGATTCGCGCCCGCAAGGGCTGGAAGAGCGCGGCAATCAGCAGCGTGGTGATGACGATAACGGGTGATGAGAAACCCTCGCTGCCGCGAGACTGCGCAATAAGGTCAATCAGGGCTTGCAGGCCAATGATACCGCCGATATAGACCAGCGCCAGAGTGGCCGTGAGTGAGCCGTAGATCAGCGTGCGCCGAATCACCACGTCGATGTCATAGAGTCGGTACCGCTGAATGGCAATGAAGAATGTAGATGGCAGCAATAGCAGCGTAATCAGATAGAACAGCAATGTGAAAGGACCATAGACCGTTGCCCGTAGCGAATCCAGGCCATTGGTCTGCCAGAAGATCTGATTGGCCAGCAGCGAAGCGATAAGACCAAATACGAACCATTTGGTCTGTTGCCGCTGCACAGGAGTGGAATGTCGCCAGAAGCGGTAAAGCTGGCAGAGAATGGCGCTGCCATAGAGCAGTGGATAGCCAAGGTAGAGCAGCCGCATCGAGGATGTTGAGCTGGAGCGTGATAGCGGTGATATCGAATAGACCAGATGAGCAGCAGTATCCAGGACCAACGCGGCACAAAACGTCCGCTGGGAAAGATGAGGAAGGCGCCGTAAAATACAGCGAAGAACGGAAGATTGAGCAGCGCAATGATCAGGGATGCGAGCAGAGAGCTTGATAGAGGGCCAGAAGAGTTTAGCGCGCTGATATTGCCGAGCGGTAAAGCCACCAGGAAGAAGGCGACGATGAGAGCCATCCAGTCGTCGGAGCGCCGCCAGAATACCAAGAGCGCCATCGCTAGCGAGATCAATAGAACGAGACACGAGAGTGTCACGACAATCCAGGCGTAGGCGTCCATGCTGATACCGATATCGGCGAGCGCATGCGCCTGTTGTGGCACAAAGGCGCATGTATCTGGACACACCTTCCCCACGGTGGCGAAGAGATCGGGAATCCCAGTGGCGAACGACACCAGACTAAACGCAATCAGCACAATCCAGGCGACGCGCGCGACCAGCAGCCTCTTCCCGCGCAGGCGAAAATCGCCGCCTTGTGTGAGTCTGCTCGGCGTCTTGTTAGACATATCGTTAGCAGATGGCGCTCTCACCGTTTTGCTCATCGGCGCACCCTCAAAACATGCGGAACCGTTCGCTGCTCTGAGAGGGAGTATACCGCGGTATCGTTACTAGAGCGTTACGAGATGGCAACCCATTTTGCGCCGCTCGTTGAGGCAAGGGTGGAAGCGCCGAGCGCTTGCGCATCAGACTGCGCGTCGTGACAAAGCCGTGACCCAGGTGTATAGGGCCGCGGCGCTCTGTCGTGCTATGATTGATGAATGTTGTGTGATATTTGTCGCAGCGAATTCGGCCCAACCAAATCATACTATGTTGGGAAAGAGCGGCATGGAAGGGGCGCCAGTAACACCGGAGGAGGAGCAAGATGGATACGCGGCTTGGGCAGCGCAGTATAGCAGTTATCTTTGGCGTGGCGGCGGGACTGGGGCTGGTCGCACTCATTGCCCTTGGCTCGCGCGGCTTCCACTGGTTCGATTCCGCGCTGATCGGCTACGCCGTCGCCTCGATCTTCGCGCTGGCGGCGGTCACCTATAAATACACCTTCTGGCTGATGCGCCCGCAGACCGGTCGCTATTTCTGGCGCAGCTGGCAGCTTTTTCTCTCGCTCCAGAACTTTAAGCGCTATACGGCGCTCATCCCGCTCGCCATTCTCGACCTCTTCACCCAGCAGTTCATCCGCAGGCGCGCCTGGTATCGCTGGGTGACGCACCAGTGCATCTTCTGGGGCGTGGTCATCTCCTGTCTCATCACCTTCCCGCTGACCTTCGGCTGGCTGCGGTTCACCCAGCCTGTCAACACCCTGCAGCAGCAACAGATCTGGGTATTCGGCTTCCAGCTCTTCTCGTTCGATCCGACCTCGCCATTTGGCTTCGTGATCTATCACGCGCTCGATTTCTCGGCGGCGCTGCTGCTCATCGGGCTGATTCTGGCGTTCCATCGGCGTTTTCATGACCTGGCGCTGATCGCTGTGCAGCGCTTCCGCTTCGATATCGTGCCGCTGGCGCTGCTCTTCGCCATTGTCATCACGGGCCTCGCGCTCACCGCCGATAGCGCGTTCTTCGGCGGGGCGTATTACTGGTTCATCTCGCTGACGCATCAGGCGATTGTCGTGCTTTGGCTGATCTCGCTGCCGTTCGGCAAGTTCTTCCACATCATCGAGCGGCCAGCCACCGTCGGCGTCGAACTCTACTGGCGTACCGGCGAGGATACCACCCAGCGCACCTGTCCGCGCTGCGGGCAGCCGTTCGCGCCAGCGCGCTTCGTCGCCGATCTCAAACGGACGCTCTATGACATTGGCCAGAACTATGCGGTGAGCGAGCAGGAGGGCGCGCCGATTGAGGATCATTCAGGGCGCGAGGCGGCCACCGTGGGCGTCTGGTGGCAGGACTTCTGCCCCGACTGCAAGCGGATCATGCGCGGCCAGGCCAATCTCGCCGCGATGGGCGGTCAGGGCAACCGCTTCCTGTGAGCGATTGCGAAACGTTCAATTGCACGTCTGTACGTCCGAACACCAGCTTTGGGGTGGGGCGAGCAGGCCGTAGCATGAATGCTACGGCGAATGGGCAGGGAAATTCGCCGACGCCTTTGGGCTTCAGGCACAACAATCAAACAAACCTGGCGTCACGCGATAACACCTGGAAGGCAGAGTATTCCGATGAGCGTTGATAAAGGCGTCTTCAACGAGGGCCAGCGCGACACCTATGACTTCCACGAGAGCAAGGAAACACCCTGGCGCTCGAACGAAGAGGTTGACCGCTACGTGCCGACGCACTGCTGCTACTGCGGGGTGCAGTGTGGCATGAACCTCAAGGTGTCGGGAGGGAAAGTCGTTGGCGTCGAGCCGCGCTACGACTTCCCGGTGAATCGGGGTATGCTCTGCCCCAAGGGCACGACCGCCTATCAGACGGTCAACCATCCCGACCGTCTCACCTCGCCGCTGATGCGCCGCGGCGGCAAGAACAGTCCGCTGGAGCCGGTAAGCTGGAATGAGGCGCTCGATACAGTGGCTCGGCGCTTCCGCGAGATTCAGGGACAGCATGGCAAAGACGCCGTCGCGGTCTATAGTGGCTCCTCGATGACCAACGAGAAGTGCTACCTGATGGGCAAATTCGCCCGCGTCGCCCTGGAAACGCGCCACTGCGACTACAACGGGCGGCTCTGCATGTCGTCCGCGACGGGGGCCAATGAGCGCTCGCTCGGCATTGATCGCGCCGCTAATCCCATCAGCGATATGCTGCATTCCGACGTGATCTTCGTCATCGGCGCCAATGTGGGCGAGTGCTTCCCCATCGTCACGAGCTGGCTCTGGCGCGCGCGCGACCGTGGCGCGAAGCTCATCGTAGCCGATCCGCGCCAGACACCGATTGCCCGCACCGCCGATGTCTTTCTGCCGCTCCGCTCCGGCACCGATTCAGCCCTGCTCAATGCGATGCTGAATGTCGTCATTCGCGAGGGGCTGGTGGATGAGGAGTTCATCCGCAGTCGCACGAACGGCTGGGACGAGACGAAGGCGCTGGTGGAGCAGTATCCGCCGGAGCGCGCGGCGAAGGTCTGCGGGCTGCGTCCCGAGACGATCATCGACGCGGCGCGACTCTACGGGCGGGCGAATGCGGCGATGATCTATACGGCGCGCGGACTGGAGCATCAGAGCAAGGGCGTCGATAACGGCGTGGCAGCGGTGAATCTGGCGCTGGCAACTGGCAACTTTGGCCGCCCAGGCGCGGGCTATATGACGCTGACGGGCCAGGGCAACGGCCAGGGCGGGCGCGAGATGGGCCAGAAAGCCTCGCAGCTGCCGGGCGAGCGCGAGATCGAGGATCCCGAAGATCGCGCCTATATCGCGTCGGTCTGGGGCATCGATGAGAAAGATATGCCGCACTCTGGCTACCCGGCGACGCTGATGATTCCCGCTATGTTACGCGAGGAGATTCGCGGCTGCTTCATGATCTGCTCGAATCCGATGGTCTCGCTGCCCGACCAGCACACGACCGAGCGGGCGTTGCGCGCGCTCGATTTCTTCGTCGTCTGCGACTTCTTCATGTCGGAAACCTGCGAGCTGGCGGATGTGGTGCTGCCGGGCAACGTCTGGGCTGAAGAGGAAGGCACCACGACCAACCTGGAGGGGCGTGTCATCAAGTATAACCGCGCGGTTGACCCACCGCAGGGCGCGCGCCGTGACTGGCAGATTGTCTGTGACCTGGCGCAGCGGCTGGGCAAGGGGCAATATTTCTCCTTCAAGTCCCCACGCGAGATCTTCGACGAATTACGCATCGCCACCAAAGGCAGCAAGGCAGACTACTTCGGCATCACCTATGAGAAGATCGAGCGGCAGAACGGCGTCTTCTGGCCATGTCCCACCGAGGAGAGCCAGGGAACGCCACGTCTCTACGAGGAGAGTTTTGGCTTCGCCGATGGCAAGGCGAAGTTCCACCCGATCACGTATCTGCCGCCCGCCGAGGAACCGGACGCCGAGTATCCGATGGTGCTGACGACGGGGCGCGTGATCTATCACTATCTTTCGGGCAACCAGACGCGCCGCACGCCATTCCTGCTGGAGCAGGCGCCCTATCCGTGGGTGGAGATACACGAGCGGACGGCAAACGAGCTGGGCATCCGCGATAGCGACTGGGTCACGGTGCGGACGCGCCGTGGCGAGCTGACCGCTCCGGCGCTGGTGGTGAAGTCCATCCGGCCCGATACGCTTTTCATTCCTTACCACTATGGCCACACGCAGGCGGCGAACATCCTGACCAATCCTGTCCTCGAACCGATGAACAAGATTCCTGAGTATAAGGTCTGCGCCGCATCAATCGCGAAGGCGAAACAGCCGCCGGACTGGGCGAAAGATGTCAATCCGGCGCAGTTGCGGGCCACACGTGGACGCCGCCGCCGCCTGCCCAGCACGGGCGAACAACAGGGGCCAACGGTGAGTTAGGGGAAAGCGCGCCGTAGCGTAAACGCTACGGCGAATGGGCGGATGCTTCGGGTGCGGAAATTCGCCGGGGCCTTCAGGCTCCGGCATGTGACGCCTGGCGCTACGTTCGTGGTTCATAGGGGAGCACGCTATGGCGGTAAAACGCATATTTCTCGATCCCTCGCGCTGCATTGGCTGTCGCGCGTGCGTGGCAGCGTGTCGCGAATGCGATACCCACAAGGGCGAGAGCATGATCTTCATCGACTATATCAATCGCGAGACGACCGTCGCTACCTCGCCGACGCTGTGTATGCACTGTGAGGAGCCAGTCGCGCCGTGCGCGCAGGTCTGTCCGGCGCAGGCGATTCTCATCAGCCCCGACGGCGTTGTGCAGCAGGCGGATGAGACGCGCTGCATCAATATTCAGAACTGCGTCTACGTCTGTCCATTTGGTGTACCAAAGTTCGATGGGCCGGGACGCATCATGCGCAAGTGCAATCTCTGCTACGACCGTACCAGCGTGGGTAAGCCGCCGATGTGTACCTCTGTCTGCCCGACGCAGGCGCTCTTCTACGGCACCTACGAGGAGTGGGTTCAGGCGGGACGCGGCCAGCAGGGCGCCAAGCCGGTGAACGTCTTTTACTTTGGCCAGCAGCGCGTGCGCACCCGCAACTATGTGGTGATGCGCGAGCAGGACGACGCGCTCGACCTGATGGCGCTGGCCGAGGAGGCGCAGTTGGGCAACCTGGGGGACGTACCCATCGCGACCACCGCACAGGAGTCTGAGGAGTGGGTGGAGGCCGGGAATGCGGGCATCCCCGAACGGAGCGCGCCACCGCAGCCCTGGGCGCCCCGCACGCCGCAAGAAGTACCCGCGCAGCCTGTTCCAGCCACCACACCTGAGCCGGTTCACCAGTGATTCAACATTCGTATCTTCTGTTCTCTAGAGCCTGCGCAGGCAGGCTTTGCGGATGTGCGAGAGCACATCCCTTAGGCGCGGCTTCAGCCGCCAGCCTGTTGTGAGGAGCAGCTATGACAGATATCCACGATGACCCAGGTGGCGACAAGCCTGCGAGCGCCCAGGAGCGCACGCCAGAAGAGATCGCGGCGGCGGAGGCTTCGCGCGCCCGTCGCGCCCGTGAGTCTGCCCGCCGGTTACGCAGCGTCGTTCAGGGCCAGCAGTGGCGCGAGGAGTTCCCGTACCACTGGCGCGCCGACGATCTGGTGACGCGGCGCGATACGCTACGTTTTCTGGTGGCGGGCAGTGGCGCGCTCTTCGTCGCGACGACCGCGCTGGCGGCCGTGGGTAGCCTGCGGTCTACCAGTAGCGTGAACGTTAAAGCAGTGGCGCGGGTAGGCGAGCTGGCGGAGAATGAGTGGCGCGTCTTCAACTTTCCCGACCAGTACGCGCAGGGCATCCTGGTCAATCTACCGGGGAAAGGGTTGGTGGCCTACAGCGATGTCTGCACCCATCTCTCCTGCGCCGTGCTCTACCAGCCGGGGGAGCAGAAGTTCCATTGCCCCTGCCACGAGGGCTTCTTCGACGCTTTTACCGGTGATGTGCTCGCGGGGCCGCCGACGCGCCCGCTGCCAATCATCGAGCTGCGCACGAGTGGTGGAATCGTCTACGCGGTGCGGGAGGTGGAGCGATGACGGACGAACTGGACCGGTACGACGACGAAGACCACGACACGCCCGCCTGGGGGCAGGTCGCCGACGATGAGCAGGTGTTGATGCGCCGCCAACACCTCGCCAATCCCGACGATGCGCCGGGCTATATCACGCCAGACGAGCACGCCAGCCATTTGCGCGGCCCCGACTTTACCGGCTCGCCGGGATTCGTCGCCATCGTGCAGGGGCAGGTCTATCTGGTCGCCGCTATCCTGATCATACAGCTATTCCTCATCACCACCGGGCTATTCGAGCTATTATCTGGCCGGGCAAGCGTCCTTTGGTGGATTGCCGGGGCCAGCCTGATTGCCTTCCTGATTGCCCTGCTGATTATGCTCTGGCCACGCAGGCGTCTCCTCGGTAGCTCTCAGGCCAGCAGATAGACGACAAGGACAAGCATGACGACTTCGGATCCGGGTGGCGCTGAGACACAAGAGACGCCAGCGGCGCCAGAGACGCCAGAGACGCCGGACACTTCGCGGGACGGCTATCGCATTGACAGCCAGCACCCTATCGGCGGCGAGATGTCAGACATTCTGGCAGGCCTCTTTCGCCGCTTTCAGCTCAGGTGGCTGCTGGCGCACTATGCGCGTGTGCCAATACTGGCGCTCTTCAGCTTCATCAATGGCTGTCTCAGCATTGGTATCATGGCGATGGTGGCCGTTGTCACTGGCTCGCCTTTCATCTTCCCCTCGCTTGGCCCGACGGCGTTCCTCTTCTTTTACACGCCGACCGCACCGACCGCATCCCCTCGCAACGCGCTGATTGGGCATACGATTGGCGTGGTGGCTGGCTACTTCAGCCTGGTCGTCACCGGGCTGACGATGGCGGGGCCAGCATATGCCGTCGGTGTCACCGGGCCGCGTGTGATTGCCGCCGCACTTTCGCTGGGGCTGACATCAGGACTGATGGTGTTGCTGAAGTCGCCGCATCCTCCGGCGGGCGCGACTACGCTCATCGTCTCCCTGGGCATCCTGACGCAGCCCAGGCAGCTCGTGATTCTGCTGCTCGCGGTGGTGATGCTCACCGTGCAGGCGTTTGTCATCAATCGGCTCGCTGGCATTGATTATCCACTCTGGAGTCCCCGCCGCGACCCCTCAGGCAACCCCCTGCGCACGCGCTAAACAGGTAAGGACTTTTTTCTATGTCGACCATTGCTCCGGAACGTACTGCGCGTCGCCAGGAACCATTCTCGCGGGTTGCGCCGATGCTGGGGGCGGCGCTGCTGATTGGCGCGGGCGGCGGCTTTGTGCTGGCCAGCGTGCTGACGTTGACGCGCGCGTTCCGCGTGCCGACGGGCGTATGGTGGGTGGCGCTGGCTCAGGCGCATGGACACCTCCAGCTCTATGGCTGGGCGGGCCTCTTCGTCCTGGGCGTCGCGTTCCACTTCCTGCCGCGGCTGCGCGGCGCCGGACTGGCGTACCCACAGGCGGTTCCCTGGCTGCTAGGGATGCTGGTGGCCGGTATCGTGCTGCGGGGCATCGGCCAGCCGCTGTTCGCCGCGACGGGACTGGGTATCTGGAAGATCGCGATGGTCACCAGCGGAGCGCTCGAAGCGTTCGCGTTCCTGGGGTTTCTGACTATTGTCGTCGCGACGGCGATGCAGGGACCGAAGTTCAGCACGCGCCCGCAGTTGCAGAAGACACTTCCCTTTCTCGTCGGCATCTTCGTCAGCCTGGGTCTGGCCGCCATCATCAACCTGTTTAACGTATCATTGGCCAGCGTCGTAGCAGTCGCGGGAGTCGTGCCAGCAAGCGGCGACGCGATCAATGTGACCCTTGGCCTGCTCGGCTTCCTCGTTCCGATGGCGCTGGCGATGTCGGCGCAGACGCTGCCGATGTACGCCGGGCTGGAGCCTTTTCCGCGGAAGCTGTTCTGGCCGCTCGCCATCGGCTATTTTGGCGGGCTGGCGCTGGCGCTGGTGGGTATTGGCAGCGGCGTCGGCTGGCTGGAGGGGCTGGGCACTTTCCTGGTGGGAGCCGTGCTGTTGATTTTCGTCAGCCTCTTCATGCGGCTGATGCGCGCGCGGGGCAAACTGCCGCAGCGGGTGGCGAAGCTGGCGCCCGAACCCGAGGCGGCGGAGCATCACTACCGGCGGCAGATATCGAGCGACCGCAGCGCCTATGGGCCATTCGTGGCGCTGGTGGCGAGCGCATACACCTGGGCGATTGTGGGTGGCGCGCTGCTGGTGATCGATGGCATTGCGGGCGTGCTGGATCTGGACGCGCCAGTCTCGCCGGATGCCGCCCGCCACAGCCTCGCCATCGGCTTTATCGCGCTGCTCATCTGCGGCATCGCGCCGCGCATGGTACCCGGCTTCTCCGGCGGCCACATCCTCTCGGCGAAGCTGGTGACGGCGACGCTCTGGCTCGGCAATAGCGCCGCGATTCTGCGGGTGGGATCGCTGCTCATCGCGCCACTGCTCGATGCGCTCGGCCCGGCTGGCGCGTTGGTGGATTCGCTGCTGTTCGGCCTCTCGGGACCACTGGGCCTGGCGCTGGCCATCTGCCTGGCGGTGAACCTCTGGCCAGCGCTCTTTCCGAAGGATCATCGCTGAAGTTAGCTCCACGTCGCGTCTCTCCGCGTACAGTGTGGTAAAACCACACATGTCGGGCATGAAAGCCGCACATCACGCGCCACTATGTTGTAGTCTGAGGACGTATAGGTATACGAATATGCAGGCGGATGACGTTCTGCCGCGAACGAGCACAGGCGCGCTTGCGGAGGAGAGGTGGCCCGATGGCGGTGGACTTACTGGAGCGCGACCCCTTCTTGCTGACGCTAGACGACCTGCTGCGCCAGGCCGGTGAAGGGCGAGGGCGCGTCGCACTGATTAGCGGTGAGGCGGGCATCGGCAAGACATCGCTGGTGGAGTGGTTTCTTGAGCGGCATCAGGGGACGACGCGCACACTCTGGGGCGCATGTGAGGCGCTCTTTACGCCGCGCCCATTAGGCCCGCTGTACGACATCGCGCGGCAGACGAAGGCTCCCTTGCGTACGCTCCTCGCTGGTGATGCGAACCGTGCATCGCTCTTTGCCGCAGTGCTCGATGAGCTTAGCCACGACCGCGCGCCGACCATCGTGGTGATCGAAGATATTCACTGGGCGGATGAGGCGACGCTCGACCTGATTAAGTTTCTGGCCCGACGTATTCAACGCACATCAGCCCTCCTCATCCTGACCTACCGTGACGATGAGCTTACCAAAGACCACCCGCTTCGCCTCGTGCTCGGCGATCTTCCATCGGACAACGTCACGCGCGTGTGGCTGCCACCACTCTCCGAGATCGCGGTTGCCACGCTTGCCCAACAGGCAGGTCGTCCAGTGGGGAATCTTCACGCGGCCACCAGGGGTAACTCATTCTTCCTCAAAGAGGTGCTGGCAAGCGATATGCCAGGGCCGCCGACGAGTGTGCGTGACGCGGTGCTGGCGCGGATTGCCCGCCTCTCGTACGAGGCGCAATGCTTTCTCGAACTGGCGTCCGTCGTGCCCACGAAGTTGGAATGGCGGACGGTTGAGGCGATGACTGTTGTGGATAATGTCTGGCTTGAGGAATGCCTGGCGTCCAGCATCTTGCAGCTTGAGGATGGATTACTGGACTTCCGCCATGAGCTTGCGCGTCAGGCCGTAGAGAGCACGCTGTCACCCTCACGGAAGCGGATGCTGAACGCCCAGGTGCTGCGCGTGTTCGTGGAACTCGGTGAAGGGCAGGTATCGCTGGCGCGGCTCGTGCATCATGCCACGCAGGCCGACGACCGGGAGCTGGTGCTGCGTTTTGCGCCAGAGGCGGCGCGGCAGGCATCCGCCCAGGGCGCGCATCGTGAGGCGGCGGCGCATTATCGCACAGCGCTGCGTTACGCCAACGGCCTGGGCGATGAGCAACGGGCCGAACTGCTGGATGGCCTGTCATACGAGTGTTTGCTCACTGGTCAGGTCGACGAAGCGCTCCAAACCTGCACGGCGGCACTCGCGATCTGGCGGACGCCCGACCACACGGAGCAACTTGGGCGTATGCTCCGCCGATTATCACGAATCTCCTTGACGTTGGGCCGCAATACGGATGCGGAGAGGTATGCGGAGGAGGCGGTGGAGTTGCTGGAAACCCTGCCACCGAGTCGCGAGCTGGCCATGGCGTATGGCAACATGTCGCAATTGCGCATGCAGGTGAGTGATGATGCCAATGCTCTGCTCTGGGGCGAGCGCGCCATCGAGCTGGCCGAGCGGCTCCATGAGGGTGAGATTGTGTGTTATGCCCTTATCAGCATCGGCAGCGCTGAAGTGTGCCTGGGCGACGAAAAGGGGCAGGCCAGAATGGCGCGCGGTCTTCAGCTGGCCCTGGAACAT
This sequence comes from uncultured Chloroflexia bacterium, assembly GCA_963718915.1. Classification (GTDB taxonomy): domain Bacteria; phylum Chloroflexota; class Ktedonobacteria; order Ktedonobacterales; family JADMIN01; genus DAHUXT01. The sequence goes on from CAVRAI010000007.1 coordinate 292,626, forward strand.
GGCTATGAAGAGCAAGTCGCGCGCGCCTATGCCAATCTCGCCGACATCAGCGCCATGCAACGCGCCTATGCCGAGGCTACAGACTACTTAAAGGCGGGCTTAGCGTACTGCGCCGAGCATGATATGGACTCGATACGCGATAGCATGCTGGCAGTTCAGGCGCGAATTTTGCTCGATCAGGGTGACTGGATTGGAGCGGAAGAAGGTGTCACCACGCTTTTGAGTCTCCCCCAGGCAAAAGCGTCAGATCCTACTCCAGCGCTGCTTATTCTTGGCCTGGTGCGGGCGCGGCGTGGCGACCCTGGCGTGGAGGCGGCGCTCGACGAGGCGCGTGACCTGGCGGCAGCCACGGGCGAAATGCAATTCATCTCACCCGTGGCGGCGGCGCGGGCGGAGTGGCGCTGGCTTGAGGGTGATTGCGACGGTTGCAGCGACGAAGCTGCTGTCGGCTTCCCGCTGGCATTCGCGGCGAACCGTCCTTGGTACTGGGGCGACGTGGCAATCTGGCTCTGGCGTGGTGGCAGGATGACCGAGGCGCCTGAGCGGACACCTGCTCCCTTCGCACTGGAGATCGCGGGCGACTGGCGCGCGGCGGCGGATGCCTGGGAGCGGATCGGGTGTCCCTACGAGCAGGCGCTGGCGCTTATGGGCGGCGATGAGACGGCCCAACGCAACGCCCTGGCGATATTTGAGCGATTGGGCGCGCGCCCCGCCGCCGAGATCGTGCGACAGCGGTTGCGTTCGGCAGGCGTGCGTGGCTTGCCCCGTGGCCCGCGCTCCACCACCCGCGAGAATCCGTACGGCCTGACCAGCCGCCAACTCGAGATTCTGCTGCTCTTGGCGGAGGGGTTGCGCAACCCGGAGATTGCCGACCGGCTCTCGACGACCCCCAAGACGGTGGAGCACCATGTCTCGGCAGTGTTGGCCAAACTCAATGTGCGCTCGCGGGCTGAGGCGGTGCGTCTGGCGTATCAGTTGGGACTGTTTCCCCAGGCCGAGCGCATCTAGAAGTTCGACCGAAGCCTGGCTGAAAGGTGCGGTGGTCGGATGACGGTGGACTTACTGGAGCGCGACCCCTTCTTGCAGACGTTGGACGACCTGCTGCGCCAGGCTGGTGAAGGGCGAGGGCGGGTCGCGCTGGTCAGTGGTGAGGCGGGCATCGGCAAGACCTCGGTCGTCGAACGCTTCGTCGAGCGCCATCCCTCCGCGGCGCGTGTCCTGTGGGGGACGTGTGAGGCGCTCTTCACGCCGCGTCCGCTCGGCCCGCTGTATGATATCGCCCATCAGGGTCGGCCCACGCTCCGCGCGATGCTGGAAGACGGGGAGAACCGCGCGACGCTCTTTGCCGCAGTGCTCGACGAGCTTGCGTACCCTCCTCCTCCGACCGTGCTGGTGATCGAAGATATTCACTGGGCGGATGAGGCGACGCTCGATCTGGTCAAGTTCCTCGCCCGACGTATTCACCGCATACCAGCCCTGCTCATCCTGACCTACCGCGACGACGAGATAGATCGCGACCATCCTCTTCGCCTCGTCCTGGGCGACCTTCCCGCGCGTGATGTGGTTCGGCTCCAGCTTCCTCCTCTCTCGGAGGCTGTGGTGACGGCGCTCGCCGAGCAGGCTGGTCGCTCGACAGCGCAACTCTATGCCACGACCGGCGGTAATCCGTTCTATGTCACCGAGGTGCTTGCCAGCCATGCGCCGGGGATTCCCGTGACCATACGCGACGCGGTCATGACACGAGTCACGCGGCTCTCACCCGGCGCGCGCGAGGTGCTCACGCTTGCGGCGGTGGCGCCGAACCAGATTGAGCAGTGGGTCATTGAAACAGTGCTTGGCGCGTCATCGGCGCCCGCGCTGGAAGAGTGCCTCGCCGTGGGCATGCTCTCTCAGGACCGCACAGCGCTCACGCTCCGCTTCCATCACGAGCTGGCGCGCCAGGCAGTCGAGGGCGCAATCTCTCCAGCCCGCGTGCGGACGCTCCACGCCGACGTTCTTCGGGCGCTGCTCGCGCATGCAGGGGCGCAGATCGAGGTTGCGCGGCTGGTGCATCATGCCGCGCTGGCCCAGGATGCCGAGCAGACGCTACGCTTTGCGCCACAGGCGGCGAAACAGGCCTCTGCCCAGGGGGCGCATCGCGAGGCGGTGGAGCAGTATCGGACCGCCCTGCGTTTCGCGGACGGACTGGAAGCTAACCAGCGCGCTGAACTGCTTGAAGAACTGGCGCACGAGTATCTCCTGACCGGGCGAATGCCGGAGGCGATACAGGCGGGCGAGGATGCGCTGGCTATCTGGCGAAGGCTCGACATTCCTCTGCGGGTTGGCCACAACCTGCGCTGGTTCTCGCGTGTCTACTGGTACGTAGGGCAGGGGGCGGAAGCCCGCCATTATGTGGATGCGGCGGTGCGTCTGCTGCAAACATTACCCCCTGACAGCGAGTTGGCGTGGGCATATAGCTACCGGGCGATGTTTGCAATGCTGGCGGAGGAGACCGATGACGCTCAGGAGTGGAGTAACCGCGCCATCGAACTGGCTGAACAGCTTGGCGACGACGAGGTGTTGATCCACGCTTACAACACCCTTGGGATGTCTCAGATGAATGTGGGCGACCGGCAAGGGCAGGCGCTGGTGGAGCGGAGTCTTCGCCTCGCGCAGGAGCGTGGCTACGAGGAGCATGTTGGTCGCGCCTATGCTAATCTATCATCCTACTTTGTGCGATTCCGCGACTATGCAAACGCCCACCACTATGTTGAATTGGGCATCACCCATTGCAGCGATAACGATCTCGATCTCTACAAGCATCAACTCATTGCCTGGCGAGCATTGGCCAGCCTCGATCAGGGAAACTGGCTGGCGGCCAGCGAAGACGCGAATGAGGTTGTCCGCGCCTATCGGGGTTCTCCGGTCAATACGATTCACGCGCGCGCCGTCCTTGGCTGGGTGCGAATGCGCTGCGGCGACCCTGGTATGGATGCTCCATTGGACGAAGCCCGTGATCTGGCGCTGTCCACTGGCGAATTACAGCGCATTGCCCCGGTCATGGCTGCTCGCGCCGAGTCAGCCTGGCTGCGTGGCGATCTCGTTCAGTGCGCGGCGGAGGCGCGTGTTGGCTTCGAGGTAGCGCGCGCGCACAGCAACCCCTGGCAACTCGGACAACTGGCCTTCTGGCTCTGGCGCGCTGGCGCCGTGACTCAGGCTCCGCCGGGCGCTGCGGCCCCGTACGCGCTCCAGATGGCGGGCGACTGGCAAGCGGCGGCAGACGCCTGGGAAGCGATTGGCTGCCGCTACGAGCAAGCGCTGGCGCTCATGGACGGCGATGAGGCGGCCCAGCGGCAGGCGCTCACCCTCTTCGAGCGGCTGGGGGCGCGCCCCGCCGCCGAGATGCTGCGACGGCAGCTCCGCACGGCCGGCGCGCGCGGCCTGCCCCGTGGCCCGCGTCCGGCGACACAGGCGAACCCCTATGGGCTGACCAATCGCCAGCTCGAAATCCTCTTGCTGCTGGCCGAGGGGCTACGCAACCCGGAGATTGCCGACCGGCTCTCGACAACCCCCAAGACGGTGGAGCATCACGTCTCGGACGTGCTGGCGAAACTGAATGTGCGCTCGCGGGCCGAGGCGGTGCGTCTCGCCTATCAGCTCGGTCTTGTCCCTCAATCAGCAAATCCTCCCACTGGCAAAATGGGGGTCTGATTTCCCCAATGTGGGTGCTCCTCCCGATGTGACGCGCCGGGTAGCGCGAGTATGCTCCTGATGCCTGGAGCAGGTGACGTATGTGAGCGTCTGCCAGGCAAGGAGGAATGGCATGCCGTGTTATCTCGTGGAGCGCGCTCGTCCTGTCGCTCTTGAGATCCCCATGGACGAGGAAGGCGAGCGTATCGGTCACAGGGTTATTGCCACCAGCGGCGATGACCTGTTGACCTGGGTACAGACCTACGTCACTGACGATAAAGCGAGAACCTTCCCCAACGCTGACGCGCCCTCACTTGAGGCGATCCGCCACGTCGCTCGTCGCAACAACCCGCGCGTGGACAAGATCGTCGGAGTGACAGCGCTCGACTCCTTACAGCTATCACTAGCGAGAATTGAGAGGAATTGACATGCGTATCAACAGGCTTGTTCTGACAGTCGCCGCCGCTTTTGCCACCGTCATTTTGCTCGCGGCTGGCATAGCGGTCGCTTTCGCCCACGGATCGACGACGAGTAACGCTCACCGCGATCCGCTCCAGGCAGTCCGCGCCGCAACCGCTCGCTACCATTCGCTCACCGTCGCACAGGGAAATGGATATGCGCTGCTCACGGATACCGCTGGGATTGCGTGTATCGACAATCCAGGTGTTGGCGCCATGGGCGTCCATTATGCCAACGGAGACCTGGTCAAAGCGGGGAAGATCGACCCCAACAAGCCACAGGCGCTCGTCTATGAGCCAATGGGGAATGGCCAACTGCGTCTGGTCGCCGTCGAATACGTCGTCATCCAGCAGCAGTGGGACGCGGCGCACCACTCGGCGCCCGAGCTGTTCGGCCAGCACTTCATGCTGACGCCTGCTGGGAACCGCTTCGGGCTGCCAGCATTCTACTCGTTGCACGCCTGGATCTGGCAGAACAACCCGTCGGGCACGTTCAGCATGTGGAATCCCACTGTGAGCTGCGCCGCGGCCACGACGGGATCAGGATCATCCACCTCGGCTCCGGCCAACTCGGATGACGGTCGGCCACTCCCACATGTGCGACAGCCGCGTTAATCGTCCTGACTGGTAAGACCAACTCAGTCGTTGAGTCGAGGGCGGTGCGGGTCGTCTCATCCGCAAAGGTGGGACTATCTATGCCGTCCTCGGCTGTTATGTGGCCGCCAGGTGGGCTTCATCTCCGCACGGCAAAGCCACCCGCCAGCAAGATAGGTGGATGATTGCCCCAATGTAGGGGTTCCCCCCGATGTGACATACCAGCCAACTCAGGTATGCTGCCTCATGCCTGGAGCGTTCGACCGCCAGCGGAGCGCGTCGGCCAGGCGAAGGAGGACAATATGCCACGCTATCTCGTTGAGCGCACCTTTACCGATGGTCTCCATATCCCCCTGACCGAGGAAGGCGCGAACATCTGCCGCACGGTGGTCGCCACCAATACCGATGATCTGGTGACCTGGGTTCACTCCTACGTCACCGAAGATAAATCGAAGACCTTCTGCATCTATGACGCGCCCTCACCTGAGGCGATTCGCCGGGCAGCGCGCCGCAATAACCTTCCAGTTGACAGGATCACCGAAGTCTTGGTGCTCGATCCCTACTTCTATCGATAGCCACTCTCGCCACTTAGCGCTATCCACAGGCGAACCCCCTCGGCGGAGCCTTTCTCCGTGGATGGCGCAACTGGGCAATGAGTACGCGGCATGCCCGGCCCGCACATCTGCCTATCCGGGCATGCGTGCCACAAAATGTTCCAGGTTATCGAGGCTATTGAACCTGTCGAAAGCTCATCCACTTATACACGGTATCGCTCGTGCAACTCAGTAGAAAGGGTACGTCTTTGACGACTCAGCACATGTCTGCGCCGACCGCTCGCGATTCAGCATCGCCTCAATCACCAACCACATATGAAGGTGACATCGCCGCACTGCGCCAGGAGCTTGACACTTTGCGCGCGCAGATGGCGGCCCAGACCGAGGCGCTCAACGCACTCATGGGCCAACTGATACCAGCAGCATCCACCGAATATCTCACGAGAGAGGTCACTACGAACGTTTCCGCCCCGCTCAGTAGTGACGAGACCGGCCAACAATCTGAGAAAACGCCACACACCGCCAGCCGCCGCAGCCTGCTCAAATGGGGCGGGTTGGGCGCAGCCGCGGCCCTCACCGCCGCTGGCGGAGCCGCACTGACGAGCCAGACGGCCCAGGCCGCCAATGGCAACTACATGGTGCTGGGCTCCACTGGCAATACTGCGGAAAGCAACACAAAAATCACTGTTGACAGCACAACATCGAATCTCTACGGTCTGATCTCAAATGCCGAAAATAGCCCAGATAGCGTCGGCGTGTGGGCTATCGCTGGCGACGGGGGCATAGGTGTAAAGGCCACAGTAACCGGCGCTTCAGGAACTGCCATTTACGGGATCTCGGGCAGCGGCAACACGGGTACCGGCGTTTGTGGACAAAGCGATTCTGGGTGGGGTGTCTATGCTTACAGCCTGTCAGGTGTCGCCCTGGCCGCGGCCGGTACTGGGCGCATTTTTCAAACCCTCTCTGGATTCACAGGCGCTCCCACCAGCGGCTACAACTTTAAGGGCGAGCAGATTCGCGACAGCAAAGGGGATTTGTATCTTTGCATCGCCGAAGGCACACCCGGCACGTGGCGGAAGGTCGCGGCGGGCATCCCGGGAGTGAGCGGTGCGATCAACTTCCTGGCCAACCCCATTCGTCTGCTCGATACCCGCACCAGCTTCCCTTATGTCGCTGGATCCACACACGCTCTTCAGGTCACAGGTGTCTCGATTGGCGGCATCAGCGTGCCCATCGGCGCGGTGGGTGTTGTCGGCAACGTCACGGTGGTGCGCGCGTCCGCTAGTGGTGACCTGCGTCTCTATCCGGGGTCGACCGCCCCCGATACAAGTTCGATCAATTTTGCCGCCGGACAGATAGTTGCCAATGGGGTGACGGTCGGCCTCAACGGCAGTGGCCAGCTCAACATCAAAGTGGATATGCCCACCGGCGCCAACGTCAATGTCCTCTTCGATGCCAGCGGCTATGTCTTGTAGTGTCCCCTTTGGATGTGGCTAAGGAACCGGATGGGCCATCGGTGCTGTCTGTCGATGGCTCCTATCCGGTTCTTCGCGTGGGTGGAGGTGTACACTCCTACAGTAGCGTGTACGAGGCAAGCACCATCAGCAGCACCGTCACCACCAGCAACAACACCGGCGCGCCGATCAACAGGGCGAGCTTGAAGCGCGTGCTCAGCTTCGAGCCACTGACGAAGTAGTAGACGAACGGGCCAATGACCGGAACCGCCAGCACCAGCGCGCCCCAGCCCAGCTTCTTCCCGGCGCTCAACTCCTGACGCTGGCCAAGCTCCACGAAGGCGACGGCGATCCAGGCGGCATAGAGCGCGAAGAAGAGCGCGTTGCCATAGAACGAGAGCAGAATCTGCACGATTGAGTATCCCGTGAAGCCGAGCGGCTGGAACATGGCGGAACCTCCTGAGTAGCCTGACGTATAGGCTGCGACAGCGGGCGGAATCCCATCATTCGAGGTGGTATCCTCAGGGAATGCATCGGTAAAGATTGGCCCTGGCCCTGCGTTGACATTGGGCATATTTGGCTGCGCGGCGGGCGCGGGCGCCTGGCGATAATCGGGCGGGTTGTAGCTGGGGCCGGGCGTGCTGAAGCCGGTGTTGAGATACTTTGCCACCAGCCGCAGCGTCGCGCCAAAATCGCCGCCACCCACCAGCGTTATCGGCGAGCCGCAGGGATGCGAGACCTCCAGCAGCGGCGGAACCGTCGTCGCCGCTTTGTTATCGGCGAAGCAGTTGTTGGCGCCGCTGGGCGAGGAGAGCGCCAGATCGGCCACGCCAGAGCTGGTCACCGTGTTGCCCCTGACGACATTGCCTGAGGCTAGCCAGAAGTTCTGGTCGATGTTGCCCAGCACGAGGATGCCGTACTCGCTGTTATTGGCGACACGGTTGTTGGCGATGTAGTTCAGGTCGCCGCCGGGCACGAGAATGCCGTCGCCCAGCGGGATATGCGACCAGAGGTTGTAGGGCGCCTTCTCGTTGCCGTTATCATGCACATAGTTGCCGATAACCGAGGTACCGCGCTCTGGCGGGCCTTTCTCGCTATCGAGCGTATTGGGCACGATGCCCGCGCTGTTGTGCGCCCACTCAGAGTCCTGGATGATCAGATTGCCGCCCGCGTTGGTGCCCGAATAGCCCAGGCCGTTCCACTCCGAGACCACGTCGGTGATGAGTGCGTCGCAGGGATAGCACTGGCCGATGTAGAAACCGGAATCCGGGCTGCCAGAGGCGTAGGAGCGGTCGAACTCGCCACGCTTCGAGCCAAAGGCGTAGATGCCATAGTCGCCGTTGTCGTAGGCCGTCAGATAGCTGCCACGGTAGCCGGTCTGGTCTGTCCAGTAGAAGCCGTTGCCCACATAGTGATGGGCGGTCATGTTCTCGATGATGACATTATCTGCCTGCACCGTGAAGCCATTGGTGAGCTTCGATTGGCCATCAAGGATCGTTTGATTGCGGTCCTCGCCGCGAATAGTCAGGTCGGATGTGCAGACCTTGACGGCCTCGTGGTAGGTTCCCGGCGCGACAAGGATGAGATCGCCCGGCTGCGCGGCGTTCACGGCGTCCTGGATGGTCGGTTTATCGGCGGGGACGTGAATCACGTGGGCGAACTGCGATGGCGGCCCGAGCAGCGAGCTGCGCAACTGCGAGCCAGCGGGACAGAGCGCGTTGGCCGCCGGAGGGCGCTGGGCGCTTGCCTGCGCGGTAGGCGTCTGCCCGGCAAGCGCGAGTAGCGGAAGGGCTAGGAGCACGGCGAGCAGCGCGGGAAATGTAAGGGCCGCGAGCGCTGGACGGCGAGAACGAGGTTGTGGCATGACGGCTCCCTCGATGAGCGGTAGGTGAGCGCACTACGCTGGGTGACTCATTACACGACAAGTCTATGATACGGTGACGACAACCTCCATGCCTGGGTGAATGATGCAGACTACATGGTAGGTACCTGCCGTCGGGAAGACGATATTCTTGCTATCGCCAGTCTGAAATGGTAATCCCTGATCGGTATTGAGATCGGCGGGCGCGCCAGTCTGCGGCACGCATTTTACCCCCGCGCCCACACAAATGATGTGCGTGCCACCGCTTGCCGGATCGACGAAATGGACGGCCTGCCCAGCCTTGATCGAAACACTGGTCTGCTGGAACGCGGCGACCCCCATATCCACTTCGTTGGATGGAGTGCTACCACATCCCGCCAGCAGCAGCGTCAGCGTCAGCAGCGCCACCACCAGGACACCGCCGCTGGCGAGGCTCAGGCGCTTGCCCACACGCATAGGTCTTCCTTACTTGCTATCTCACGGTAGGGATATCTCATCGCCCGCCATCGCCCGCCATCGCCCGCCATAGCCAGGCAGCGGGCGAGTAATGCGATGTACCGTGAAGGTTCGGTACGACTGGACACGAGTATAGCGGAGCTTGTGTATGCTGTCCACCCCTTGTCTGGAGCGCGACGGAGCCATCTTCGCGGGAGCATGTAGGGCTGTGGGTAGCTGGTACTGGCTCAACTGGCCCACTTGTCTAACTTCGTTGACGGGCAACCAGTAATGTTCTACCATCGGCAAAGCGGTTGCTGAGAGCAAGCAATGACCAAAAATGAGGTGAGATTCCCATGGTCGAATCCGGCATGGTCTATCAGATAACTGTAGATGGCACAACGCTCGCGCTCGAAGGCATTCGAGCCTATTTTCAATCGCACCGCGCCGGGCTGGATGCTCATCTGGTGGCTCGGCTCACCACCTTCCTGGATGATGCTCACGACTCGATTGACTGTGCGATCTACGATCTGCGCCATCCACAGATCCTTGAGGCGCTGGCGCGTGCGGTTGCGCGCGGCGTGCACGTGCGGATTGCCTACGACGCGGGCAAGGAGCATTCCGGCGGCATGAGCGCCGACCCCCGGCCCAGCGGTACCGAGGCCGCACTGGCCAACGCGGGGCTGCTGCCACACGCCACCGCGGTCCACGAGCGCGGGCGTCACCTGATGCACGATAAGTTTGTGGTGCGGGATGAGCGCGATGTCTGGGTTGGCTCGGCCAACTTCACCGTCGGTGGCCTGGAGCTTCAGGATAACACCTGCCTGACGATCTCGTCGCGCGACCTCGTGGCCCATTTCGCGACGACATTCGCGGCGTTGCTCCAGCCACAGCACCGGCACACGCGCTCAGCCACGGCGCTTACCACCGCCGACTCATCGGGAGTGATGGTTGGCTCGACCAGCATCGCGCCGTTCTTTGCGCCCGCCGCTGGTGAATCCATCGAGCAGGAGCTTATCAACGCCATTCGAGGCGCGAAGAAGATTCGCCTGATGGCCTTCCTGCTGAGCGATCCTGGCATCCTTGAGGCGCTGGCGCCGCTGGCGCAACAGCCACAGTTCGACATCCGCGGCGTCTACGACCCGCATGGCATGGAGGATGTGTTGCGCTATACCACCCAGGATCGCGCGCTCTTCTGGTTTATGCGCGATCCACGGTTCGTCGCCGCGCCCTCACACGCTTTCTCGGCGCAGCACGAGCAAGACTTCATGCACAACAAGACACTGATTCTGGATGATCGGCTGGTCTTCACGGGGAGCTACAACTTCTCGGAGAACGCCGAGGCCAACGATGAGGTGGTGCTCAAGATCGTCTCTGAGCCACTGGCGGCAGCCTATACCCACTACACCGATGTGCTCTTCTCGACGTATGGCGGGGTCACCGAGGCGCCTCAGACCCGCAGACGCCTGAGTGGCGGGCCGCGTGTGAGTGGCGGCCCGCGTGTGAGTGTCAACACGGCGCCGCGGATGCCAGCGATCACCGCGCCGCGGATGCCAGCGATCACTGCGCCGCCTGTTGTCGCTTCCCCAGCGCTTGTGACACAGGAGGCTCCCACCAGCAAGCCACGACGAAAGGCCAGGCGGAAGCTGGATATCCTCATCTTCGTGATACGCCTGAAGATCGTGGCGGTCGTCATCGCGATTATCGTGTATCTGGTGCTTTCCGGCATCCTGCATTTCTAACCAGAAACATCTGATAATGGACACTGCCTTCGGCGCATCTGGCGTGTCTGGCGCATCTGGCGTGTCTGGCGTGTGCGATAGCAACTGAACAACACGCTGGGGAATCTCAGGGGAAACGCCTCTGGTTCCCCGGTTTCTCCTGTCATCGCTCATATCCCACAATCTCAAACGACCGCCAAACGGCCTATCGCGACGCGACAATCATTGACAGATTCGGCGCTTGCCGCTATGCTGCGTCATGCAACCTGTCACGTATTGACGTTGCGTGAAAGCGCGATGCGTGACCCTCTATATCACGGTATCGGCTTCGGCTGCGAGAGAAGCGTCTCAAACGACGCCTGGCGAAAAGGAATGAGACATGGTGCGGCGCGGCCGGAGGATGTGGGCTGGGAAACACGCAGATCCTCATACGGCGTCGCATAGGTTCGCACTGGCATTGTTCTGCGCGTTCGCGCTGGCCTTCAGTGCGGGATCGCTGCTGTGGAGCCTGCCAGTCAGCGCGGCGGCGACCCATGCCACCTTCTACGGCGTCTCTGACAGCCGTGTGCTCGCCAACTCTCTTGTCGATACGCCTACCTCTACCGACACGCCCGCGCCAACGCCGACCAATACGCCCGCGCCAACGGCTACGAACACACCCGCCGCGACGGCGACCCCGAACAATCCCTATGCGCTCAATGTGAGCGGCGCGGCGTCCGCGGCTGCATGGCCGCAGAAGTATAGCAACTGGTGCGGTATTGCTACCGTTGCCCTCGTCGCCAACTACCTCGGCAACCCCATCTCGCAGTCGGCGATTTACAACATGCTCAACAATCAGCAGAACGAGAGTATGTGGGGCTACCCATTGCCATCTTCATCGTACTGGGGGCCATATATTGCCGCGGATATCTCGGGTGACTTTGGCACCGACCCGCGCTCGCTGGCTGAGGGTATGACCCTGGCCACAGGTCGGCTCTATCACGTCAAAGTGGGCCTCAGCGGCGCCTGGGATACCACCATCCATATCGTCGACGATCTGCTGGCGAGCAGACAGCCCATCAGCATCATCGTAGATCATGGCATGCATTCGGTAATTGTATCCGGTGTGGAGGCGACGGGCGACCCTGTCGCAAACCCCAACAGCATCACCGCGATTCACGTCTGGGATCCGGGCGGCGGGGTGAACAATGTTGGCATCCAGCCTGCTATGGAGGTTGTTGTTCCAATCAGTCAATGGCTGTCGGGAACGATCTCCTGGAGCGGTTCGTCCTATTTCAAATTTCCCTATGCCGCGAATGTCTACCAGGGTAAGGCGCTCGACCCTGACCCGGCGGTCGGGCCATATGCCTATGTCTCGTCACAAGTCAATCACCTGTGGATCGGCCACTATGTCTACATCTCACCGCTGGCGTCCAGCGACTCGGCGAATCTCAGCTCTGACTGGGAGTTGAATCAGAGTGGTACGTTGATCGCGGGACTGCCAGGCGGAACATGGCCCAATCTCCCCGATGGCTATACCGGCGCCTCGGTACCAATGCCGACCAATCCGCCGCCACCACCGCCGCCCGTGAAGCCGCCCGTGATCGCACCAAAGAAGGCTGCGCTGCCACCACCACGGCCAAGGCCAACGCCACGAGCAACGGCAACCTCGACTGCCCTGCCCACGGCGACATCGTTGCCTACCGCCGCGCCAACCGCGACTGACGCCCCCGCGGCAGTATGCGCGCCTCTTGACTGCGCGCTGTCGGCGGTGCAGCGAGACTCAGGCCTGCTCATGGTCTCACTGCTGCTCTTGCTGCTGACGGCCATGTGGTTCCCCACGGCCATTCTCGTAGCGCGTGTCCGCGCGACCCGCATGCAGTGGTCGAAGGAAGAGATGCTCCAGGCGCTGGCGGCAAGCGATCTGGCGGCAAGCGATGCGCCGACGCTGGAGGATATGCTGGCGACTGACACGCCGTCCGGTAATTTTGATGTCAAGACGCTCGAAGCTCTAATGGCAGGTGAAGGCGGTATATCACCTGATGGATTCGCTGATTTCGACGTAGCGGATGCTACGCCTGCCGCAGCGACTCACGACGTGCCCAATATGCCCAATGTGCCCGACGTGCCTGACGTCCCAACCACCAGCGAGGCTCCGAACGACACGGATGCCGCGACGTTCGATGGATAGCGCCATTCGCCGCGAGTGGGTGAGACGCCGACCAGGAACACCAGCGCCTCACCGCTTTCGTAGGCCCTCATCCGCGCTCAGGAACCTACTTGTATCGCGATCTGTAACGTTGGCACAGTTGCCTGCGCGACAGGTAGTGTGGCCGTCTGAGCGCTGAGGCTGCTTCCTGCCTGCACGGCCAGGTTCGCTCCCGCCGCGACATAGCTGTATCCATCGGTCGCGGTCGCCTGGGCGACGAATCCCGTGGGCCAGATGATGCGTTCTCTGGCAGGCTGCCAGCTTACCAGCAGCAGGCTCACAACACTGGTTGCGCCACTCCACGAGACGCCGTTGAACTGCGCCGAGGTTACGTGGCCGTGGCCCCCGTTGTCATTCGTGGCGAGGGCGCTCACCGCCAGGATGGGGCTGGCCGACGCGCCACGATAGGCGAGGACAATACCACCGCCATCCGCGTAGGAAGCCGCTCGGAGGGTGACCGTCGCGCCTGAGTCGGCGTTTGTGGCGATCTTCCACCACCAGTTCAACCCCTGCCTGTCAGGATGCCCCCCTCCGGCTCCTGCTGTCCAACCGGTAGGGGTGGTCCAGCTTGCCGGAGACCCATTCGAGCCTGCCGCCGCAATCAGCAGATCGCCTGCCTGCACGCCGGGAATCTTGATGCTGACGCCCGCGCTAAAGTTGCCCTTGGCCGTTGAGCTGCCGGTCAGCGTCATGCCAGTTGTGGGCGTAACCCCTGTCCCTGATAGCGGGACACTCTGCGGGCTGCCACCTGCGTTGTCGCTGATGCTCACCGCCGCGCTACGCGAACCTGCGACGGTGGGTGAAAACGTGACACTTATGGCGCAGGTGGCCCCAGACGCCAGGGTATTCGGGCTGATTGGGCAGTTAGCCGACTCGGCAAAATCAGCCGCGTTTGCCCCGCCCAGCGCAATACTACTGATGGTTAGCGACGCGGCGCCGCTATTGGTCAGCGTGATCGACTGCGCCGCGCTCGTCGTTCCGACATTCTGGCTGCCGAAGCTGGCAGTGGTGGGGCTGAGTGTCACACCTGGGGCTGACGTTACTCCCACGCCTGTCAGTGACAGGCTCTGCGGACTGTCGCTCGCGCTGTCGGTGATGCTCACTGTCCCGCTACGAGTTCCCGAAGCTGATGGCGTGAACGTGACACGTATCGTGCAGGAACCATGAGCGGCCAGCGTGCTGGGCGTCAGGGGGCAGGTCGTCGTCTCGGCAAAGTCGGCGGCATTCGTGCCGCTCACCGCGAGGCCGTTGATCGTCAAAGCGGCGTTACCCGAGTTGGTGAGAGTGACTGTCTGCGCGGCGCTGCTCGTCCCGACGTTCTGGCTGCCGAAATTGAGACTCGTCGGCGAGAGTGAGACGGCAGGCGCTAAGGAGGGCGCGTAGATGTTGGCAATGGACCACTGTTCCCAAATGCGCTGATACTGCTCGAATCCGTTCAATTGACCGCTGGGGGCCTGGTAGGTGGGATGGATGCAATCAGACGAAATCCAACTGTGATTCTGAGAGAACGGCGTCCACAGATCCGGGCCGCGAATGGCGCTGGGTCGATCAGTGGCGAGATGCGCATTCACGAAGGTATTCAACGCCTGGGCGTTCTGGCCCAGATCGCCATTGCAGCCCCACGGCACATATGGCACGATGGCAATCTTCCCGGCGCTCTGCGCGGCATCAATCATCGCGAGCATGTTCGCGTAGTAGGTCTGAATCTGGCTCGTCGAGAGCACATATGGCTCGTTGGCATCGTTCGTGCCGAATGCCAGACTTACGTATTTGCCCGTAAAGCCACTCATCAGCGCGGCGATATTCTGCGCGCCATCGTCACTCGTCCAGCCGCCCATGCCGCCATCGATCTGCAGCGGATAGTAGGATGCGTCGGCGCTATGTACAAGCTGCGCGTAATCCCCACTCGTCCAGGGGCCACCGGCGACATTCGCCTGCGTCATGCCTTCCTCAGTGATACTATCACCCAGGAAAAGCCAGTCATCCTGATCGCCCGCGCTCGCGTCATAGAGATCGAGATTGAACGCGGCGCTGGTGTTGCCGCTGGAGCCTTTGCTCCCCGTCACCGTCATACGCACCCAGTTATCACCGGAAAGATTGACGACATGCTCGCGCGCATTGCGTGTGTTGCCAGTCACAGTGAGCAGCGTAACCCATCCTGCGCTGGGCGGTGCGCCAGCGCCACCGGCTGCCGCATTGGCGTCAATCGTATAGTTCGACGGCAGGTTGTAGAAGATGTTATCGGCGCCGGGCAAATACTCTCCCGAATCGTTAAACCAGGCCAGGATGACTTGCTGCCGTTTTGCCACAGGCACGGTCGAGAGATCCAGGGCAACCCAGATGGGATGCGCGCTGCTGGGCGTATCCACGCTGTCCCAGACTGTGCCGTAATTCGTGTCGTTGGCCAGCGATGGATCATAGGCGTTGGGGTCGTTGGTGTAGGCGGGGAGATTGGCGGAGATCAGCGAGAGTGGCGTTAGGGCGGGCGAGGAGGCTGCATGCGCCTCGCGTGGTTGCCACCATGGTAGCGCGACGCATACGAGCGCCGCCAGCACAAGGAGGATGCCCCATTGGCGCACTGGATGCCGTCGCGTCGTCATGGCAGAGGGAACCTTTCTATTCTCAGGGTCAGGGGTTGAGGTGATAGGGTCAGGACATGTTTGTCGAGACGGATTGCATCGGGTTTGCGAGGATTGCCGCAGTGCCGTCAGAGACAAGTGGGAATGCGGTGATCGAGACACGTCGCACGCAGCGATCTGGATGGCGATGTCCCGTTTTTAAGAAGCGGTACGCGAGATTCTCTTGTGGTATGGCGCTCGCTCGTCCCCGCCCATCATCCCCTCACCACGTGCAAGCATGCAATGAGTATACGTGGATAGATATCGGGTGTCAACTTGTGCTACACATAGCTGGCATGCTCGACGAGGAGCCGCGTGTCAGGACAGGTCGCAGGGTGTGTATCGGCTGAGTGGGAGGCTGGCAAGCGCGCTTGTCAGCAGCCAGTGGTTGTGTAGTTGAGGGTGGGTGGCGACCCAGCCGCCTGCGAATCGGTGTTGAAACTAATGACTCCCTGTCGGCCGTCGCCATTCGAGTTGTTCTGGAGGCGAATCGCGATGTTGGTTCCGGGCCTGAGCGTGCCATGCCTGGGTGAGATCGAGACACCAGCCTGATCCGAATCGACGGAAAGCTCCGCCTGCCAGTCCACGCTGTCCAATCCGCTATTCGCCAGTACCACATACTGAGACTGCTGGCCTGAGTCACAGCCCAACTGCACGCTGATCGGTGTAACCTGGAGCCAGCCAGCGGTGGTCGTGGCGCTGGGCGAAGGCGATGGCGTGGTGTTCGCGGCGCTGGTTGCCGATATGCCCGTCCCCGTCGTGGCCCGCGGAGACGGCGCGAGGTAGCCCGCGCGCGCCAGCAGAACGATGGCCAGCAAAGCGGCGATGAGGGCTACATTGGCCCCGATGCTGACGGCGAGGATGGCGGCGAGCGTCGTGGGACGCGCGGCCCCGGCGGAGTAGCGCTGGCGGCGCGCCTCCATCCCCGCATTCATCTCTGGCCAGACGGGCATCTCTTCTGGCGCCCGCCCGGGCACATCATACCCGCGTGAACTCGAAGTGTTCGGTCCATCGTCCTGCACGCGCTGCTCCTTAGCATCATGAGTCTGCGATGACGTCGCCGCTGTGCGAGGTGCGGATACAGCGGTCACCGTAAGGCTTCATGATACCGAACGACGGTGCGGAATGGCAAATCAGGCGCTAATATGGGACAAAGACCCGCAGGTAGTAATTACCGGGGCTTGAGACGCTGACGTCAACCTGGTAGGTGGGATTGCTCCCGGTCGCCGCGCTGAATCCGCTCGCGGTCGCGTTCGAGATCGAGTAGCCGTCGTTCTGCATCGCCTGCTTCAGAAAGTTGACGATGGTTGCCTGCGTTCCAGCGCTGCAGAAGTAGGCATAGGTTGAGCCAGCGGTTCCGCCACCCAGGTAGGTGCTGACGCGGGTACCCGGCGGCATCAGGAAGTGGTAGGTTGGCGAGCTGGAGCTTGCCGTGCTGCCGTCTTCGTAGATGGTGTATTTCGGCGTCCCGGAGTAATACTGCGGATCGTTGAGACAGCCAGGGGCCGCAATCCTGCCCACCTGCAATCGGAAAGTGGTATAGCCGCCGGTGTGGCTGGCGTACTGATCGAAGCTCACAAAGGTGAAGGGCGCGCCCGACCCGGAGCTATTCACGCAGATGTGGGCATTGCTGCAATAGTCGAGATAGGCGAAATTCGTGGGATCGGGAAAAAGGTTGTTCAGCTTCCACCCGCCGTGAACAAGATACCCAATCGTCGACGATGGCGTGGCCGAGGGGGTAAGCTGGCCGCCATCGATGTTTGCCTCGCTTCCCTGGAAGCAGAGCGTATGGGTGGTGACGGTATACTGGCCCGCACCGCCGCCGCTGGTGGACGCGGGGCCGATATAGGTTCCGGCGGGCGCTTGAAGTCCAGGCACGCCGCTGACCGATTGGAATGGCGTTGCGCCGGTCAAAATTTGCGTACAGGGCGGTTGCGGCGTGGGGGTGACGGTGGGAACGGTTGTCGCCGTGGCCGTGGCTGAGGCCGCTTCATTCGCGGCGGCTGGTAAGGCGCATCCGCAGATCGCCAGGGCAATCGCTACGGCAACGATGAGACAACAAGAGAGCAGCCTGCGTGAGTCCCAGGAGTGTGAGAGACGCATATGAATCTCCTCAAATGCGGGGCTGGGGCATCGCCAACAATAGCAGGATAGTGACGGCTCTCGGGGGTATTCTCCATTCACTGCCGACGAGTGTACCAGTACGACGCCCGCTCCGCTATGCCGGGGATCACACTGGCATGATCGCGCGCCTCACTCAGCAGCCAGCCAGCTTGAACGTATGCCAGAATGCATAGAGGTGGAGCGCTACCGGATGAACTCCATCGTCCCGTCTTCTAACCGGCCAAATCGCAGGCTCAGCAGGTCGAGCGCGTAGTTCTGATAGAGCTTCCAGGGCCGCCGGGAACCCTGGTGGGGGAGTGTGTCCATTGCGCGCTGGACATAGCCTGAGGTGAAGGTAAGCAGCGGTTCCTCGGTGATAGATGGATCGCGCCTGCGCGGGGTGCAGTGGGTGTAGCCGTGCCGCGCCATGTGATTTAGCAGGCGGCAGACATAGGCGGAGGTTAGCTCGCACTTCAGCGTCCAGGACGCGTTGGTATAGCCCATGGCGGTGGCGAAGTTCGGGATGTCGCTATACATCATGCCTTTGTAGCTCATCGTTGTCGAAACGTCAACTGGATTGCCGTCCACGATGAGGCGCGCCCCGCTCATCAGCTTCATGTTGAGGCCTGTGGCGGTCACGATGATATCCGCGGCAAGCTCTTTGCCTGAGCGCAGTCGGATGCCGGTCTCGGTGAAGGTCTCGATATGGTCGGTGACCACCGATACCTTGCCGGACTTCATAGCGGTGAACAGGTCGGCGTCCGGAACCAGGCACAATCGCTGATCCCATGGATTGTAGCGCGGAGAGAAATGCGTCTCGATATCGTAGTCGGGACCAAGCTGCTGCCGCGTCATCTTCAGGATCGCCTGCTTCGTCTCAGCGGGTCGCCGCCGGGCAAGGCTGTAGAAATACATCCCGAACAGCACCGACTTCCAGCGCGCGGCGCCGGGCGCGACACTGGCGGGCAGATACCGCCGGAACCAGTTGGCCATGGCATCCTCGGAGGGCCGGGCCACGATATATGTCGGCGAGCGCTGGAGCATCGTGACATGCGCCGCCCGCTCCGCCAGCGCTGGAACCAATGTGACGGCGGTTGCGCCACTGCCGATCACCACCACCCGCTTGCCATCGTAGTCCAGGTCATCTGGCCACTGCTGCGGATGCGCGATGCGGCCAGCGAACCGCTCGACGGCGGGCCAGTCGGGCGTGTAGCCATGCGTGTAGTCGTAGTAGCCACTGCACATGTAGAGGAAGTTACAGGTGAAGCGGACGATCTCCCCATCCGCTCCTGTCTCCGCCTCGACTGTCCAGGTCGCGTCGGCTGAGGACCATGCGGCGCACCGCACTTGATGGCCGAAGCGGATCTTCTGGTCAATGCCGTATTCCGCCGCCGTCTCGCGGATGTACTTCAGGATCGATGGGCCATCCGCGATGGCTTTCGCCTCGCGCCAGGGGCGAAAACTGTAGCCAAGGGTATGCATGTCGGAGTCGGAGCGGACGCCCGGATAGCGGAACAAATCCCAGGTGCCGCCAATCGCGCTCCGGCCTTCGAGGATGGTGTAGGTCTTCTTCGGACAGCGCGTCCGCAGGTAATACGCCGCGGCGATACCGGATATCCCCGCCCCAACAATCAGGACATCAACGTGTTCGGCGCTGCCCATCATATCCTCCGGCGGTTGCGATCAGCCTATGACTCTACACGGCGGAGAATGACCACCGCGTTGTGGCCGCCAAAGCCCATGGACTCCGACATGGCGACCTTGATAGGCTTGCGGCGCGCCTCATTGGGCACGTAGTCAAGGTTACATTCTGGGTCGGGTGTCGTGTAGTTGATTGTCGGCGGGATGACGCCATCGCGGAGCGCCAGCGCCGTGAAGGCTATTTCGATGCCGCCCGCCGCGCCCATCAGGTGTCCCGTCATCGATTTCGTGGAGCTGATCGGCAACTGTGGAGCGTACTCGCCAAAAACGTCGTTGAGCGCCGCCGTCTCGTCGCGATCATTGAACTTGGTCGAGGTGCCGTGCGCGTTCACGTAGTCCATATCTTCAAGTTTGAGGTCGGCCTTCTTCATCGCCCGTCGGATGGCGCGCGCCAGCCCCGCCCCTTTGGGCGCCGGTTCGGTGATGTGATGAGCGTCGGCGGTGCCAGCGTAGCCGATGATCTCGGCGTAGATATGCGCGCCACGCGCCCTGGCGGATTCCAACTCTTCGAGGATAAGGATCCCCGCGCCCTCACCAGAGACAAAGCCATCGCGCGTTGCGTCGAACGGACGGCTGGCGTGTTCCGGATCATCGTTGCGGGTCGAGAGCGCGTGCATGCTGGCAAAGGCCGCTATCGACATCGGAGTAACGCCCGCCTCGGTCCCGCCCGCGATCATCACGTCCGCGTCGCCGCGCTTGATGACCTCCGCCGCCTCGCCAATAGCATGGGCGCCCGTAGCGCAGGCCGAGACGGTGGCGTAGTTGTGGCCGCGCGCGCCAAGCAACATAGAGACGTTGGCGCCTGCCAGATCGGCAGGCATCATCGTGATGAAGAAGGGATTGAAGCGGTCGGGTGGACGCTCGAAGACCTGGTGAAAGCCCTGTTCCAGTGTCCAGAGGCCACCACTGCCTGAGCCGATCACGACGCCAACCTCGTCGGCAATTGGCGCAATGTCCAGTTTAGCGTCAGCCTGGGCCTCCAGCGCCGCCGCCAGCGCGAAATGGGTGAAGCGATCGGTGCGCCGCACCAGCTTGCGGTCGATCACCGCGAGCGGATCGAAATCCTTGACCTCACCGGCGATCCGCACGTCATGGCGACTCGCATCGAAGCGCGTGATCGGCCCAACCCCCGATTTCCCCGCGCAGAGCGCAGCCCATGTGCTCGCCGTATCGTTGCCCAGTGGCGTCACCAGCCCGATGCCTGTTATCACGACCCGTCTCGTCATCGTTGAGTTCCCCTCTGCCTCAGCCCCAGAATGGTACGGCGCATGGCCACCTTGTCCGGCTATATGGTACCCCAAGATATCGCTATCAGCTAGTGTGTGGATGCGACTCTCTTGAGCTACTTGTCCGACCGTTCGTATGATAGCATGGCTCCGCACGATTAACGGGCGGCGAGGAGCAACGTCGCGGCAAACTCCAGATGCCAGAGGATGAGGATGAGCGTCAGCACGCTCAACGCCGTATGGAGGTAACGCCAAACGCGGATGAGATGCAGACACAGCCGCTCCATGCCCATCTCCTGGCGTATCGCCACCGCCTCCGAAGCCAGCGCTCCTTCCACGGCGGGCGACGCACTGTGCGAGCCGCCTCTGTGCTGCTGGTGGAGCAACGCGGGAATCTCCTGGGGTGGCGCGCTCAAGTCATAATAGGCCAGATCCCACGGAACACTCGACGCGGCCTGCTGGCTGATAGGACGAGAGCGCTCCCGTCGTCGGTGGCGTTTCCAGGTGAGGGTGCTGACCAGCGCATCGAGACGCTCTTCGCCATCGGCGGTCAGGGTCTTCAGTGCGGCTCTGGCGGCCAGGCGAGGCGCGATCCGGTCAAGCTGCTTGCCAATAATGCCGCTGACGACCAGCGCGATCAGGCTGTAGAGCGCATAAGCGCCTGTTCGCGGGTGGAAGTTGCCTGCCGAATGCGCGAGGATGAGCGCCAGCGCCAGGATGCCTCCCACGACATGCCAGGCGAGCGCGGTATGTAACAGCCCGAACCGCCCGCGCCATAGGCGCTTGCGCAGCGCATAGCCCGCGCCGACGAGGATGAGGAGCAACGTGCCAAGGATGGCGAAGATGTAGCCAGACCGGCTATCCGGCGCGACATCGCCTCCGCGCAGATAGGTCACATAGCCATACACCAGCGCGCCGCCGAGCGCAAGCCCACCCAGCGTGGCCGCCCACTGGCTGCGCGACCATCCGCCCGACCGTTGCCGTCGATGCTGCTGCGCGCGCCCTGGTGACGCTCCCGCTCTCATCGCCATGGCGCTGCCCTCCCA
Organism: uncultured Chloroflexia bacterium; assembly: GCA_963718915.1. Lineage (GTDB taxonomy): Bacteria > Chloroflexota > Ktedonobacteria > Ktedonobacterales > JADMIN01 > DAHUXT01. Next base: position 314,254 of record CAVRAI010000007.1, read on the forward strand.
TCACGTCTTTCGCCTCGCCGACTTCTCGCGCCATCGACACTGCTGTGCAAGAGGCGCATTTTGAGCCATAGCATCATCGCGTCCCGATGCAGACCGACGGGGCAGACCGGCACACACGCCCCGCACTGATAGCACGCCTGCGCAAAGCGGGCAACATCCGGCGAGATGCGCTCTCCCAGCGTCTCGTGGTTCAGGGTCTCGATCTGAATTCGCATCGGGAGCGCCGGGCAGGCGGCAAGACATTCGTTGCAGCGAATGCACGCCGACACTTCCCCCGCTACCTGCGAGCGCGACTGATGCATCAATGCCATCCCTTCCATGCGGACGGAGTCCCGCGGACGATGTTCTCCCGCTACTGAGGGACGGCGCTTATCCGGGCCAGGCGGCAATGGGCATGATCGTCTGATCCATGACTGGCTGGGGGATCGCGGCAGATTCGCCGGTTTCCAGCGCGTGCAGCCGCCGCTGGGTGAAGAAGGAGCGCACGTCAAAGTCCTCGCTGAGGAGCTTGCGCGTGATCTCTTCGATGTTGATTCGCTCGTCAATCAGGCGTTTGATGCTCAGGCCTGGGGGTGGATTGGCGCCCACGGCGAGAAATCCGACCAGATGGCCGTGGCGCACGACGAGACGCCGATAGAACGCACCAGAGCCGTTGGTGAGCACCTCATTTGCTGGATTATCCCGCTCCGAGAGCATCGGCGCGCCCGCGGCAAGCACATTCAGCTTCTCGAACTGGGTCGCGTGCCAGAAATTGCCTACCGCATCCAGCGCCACACCCTCCGATCCAGATAGCCCGGTGATTGCGGCAGCCGCGAGACGTCCCTGTTGGACGGCGAAGTACCACTGGCCACGCGCATCGTACTGGCTCGTCTGTGGATCGAGCACAGCCGCCACTGCTCCGGCGGCGTAAATGTCTCGCGCCGTCGTCTGCAGGCGTTCGTTCACACGCATGCCGCGACCAGGCTTTGCCTCGATTGGTGTGCGCTGCGCCAGTGTGATGTCTGGCTGTGTCCCGATAGCCGCGATCACCAGCTCGCACGGAATGAACGCGTTATCCGTGGTGATGACTCCCGCCACGACGCCCATCCGCCCGACGATTCCGCTCATCTCCGTCTCCAGCCGGATGTCCACGCCCTGCCGACGAACCTGCCGCAGCAGCAGGTCCGAGGCCGCGGGATCGAGCTGCCGTGGAAGGAGGCCACGCCCGCGGATGAGCCAGGTGACCTTCACGCGCTGATGGCGCAAGAGCATCGCGGTTTCGGCGGCATGGTAGCCACCGCCGATGACGACCGCCGCCGAGACGGTTGCCAGCCGACGCCGCAGATCGAGGTAGTCGCTCAATGTGTGCAGCGTTATGACGCCATCGAAATCCCGGCCAGGCAAGTCGTCCGGCAGATGCATTGCCGTGGCTCCGGTGGCGATCAGCAGGCTGCGATACTGGATGGTGCGCCCGTCGGACAGGCGCACGCGATGGCCCGACGGTTCGATGGCAGCCACCTGTCGGTGGATCATCCCAATACCCAGGTGCTGCTGCGTGCCAGCGGAGTAGGCCAATAGTTGATCGAGTTCGAGTCGGCCAGCGCCAAACTGCTTGAGGGCTGGCGTGTTGATTGTTGGGTGATTCTGCTCCGAGATCACCAGAATGCGCGCGTCTGGAGCGTGTTGCCGTGTCTCCATGGCGGCGATGCAGCCCGCGATGCCGTTGCCAATCACGACCAGGTCCGCGCGGTCGGTAGGTGGCGCGCTTCCCTCGCCATGCGCCGCGCCGCCTGCTCCCTGGTCTGCCGGACGCGCGCGCTCCACGGCGGGAATCTTAAAGGTTCCTAGCGCGTCGAACAGCGTGTGCTTCCCTTGTGAATGTAGCGGCAGCCGCAGACGCTGACTTGGTCGCGAATTCAGTCGCCGCGGCTGGGATGGCTGGGATGGCTGGACGGCTGGGACGGCTGAGATGAATTGTTAGGCCGCATAGGCGCCTCCTTCTCTCTCGTTCTTCCTCTCGTTCTTCCTGACGCCTTCTGGCTTCCTTGCCTCAATAGAGCCTCCTTGCATCCTGTGTGCTTCCCTGCACTACCAGGCGCCTCCTTGCGCCACGCCGCCCGTTTCGCTAGTCCGCCACCCAGGCTAGCGGCAATCCCTGAGGCTGGTCCTGATAGAAGACGTCGGTAGGCGCGTGTTCCTGGAGATGGCGTTGAATGTGGGCGAGCGAGATGGGCGCTCCCTGCGCGATACGGAACCAGACCATTTTTACGTGGCCCGGCACGCGCACCGCGAACCGGTTTCCCGCTTGCATCGCGACGACGATTCCGTGGATGTGGTCCAGGTGCGACGGAGTCTCCGGCTCGAGCGCCCGCAATCCCTGCAAGGCACAGAGGGTTCCTACGCCTACCAGCGCCAATACCACCACACAGGCCGCGAGCCTTGGGAAACGGACAAGGAGGCCCATCACCTTACGCCCCCGCCTGGGCCTGTGGTGTGGGTGTCGTGAACGTCACATCCACGACGACACCGTCACTATTCTGGACAAGCTGGATTGGGCTGGACTGATGCAGCAGCCCCGTGCAGTTCAACTCATCCGAGCCAATGGTGACCGACAGACGGGCGGCCAGGAAGGTATAGAGACTGTTGGCAACCCCCGAATCCAGCGACGCCGCCGACTCGGTCCACGTCTGATCCAACTGGATGCGTTGGGGCGCGACCGTCATCAAGTTCTGGCAGTAGGCGCGGTTCTGCGCGGTTGCCTCGGCGGTCGAACGCACCCACGGCTGGTCTACGCCGATGCGATACAGATTCTGCTTGAGCAGGTTCGGACGCCCATTGACCAGCGTCATGGGATCGCCACTGGGCACAAGCGCGACGGGCGCGGCCTGATACATCGCCGCCTGTAGCTCGTCGAGCGGCTGGGCGGTCACCATCTGGCCTGGATCGGCGAGGTCGGGCGCTTTCCATGGCGTGCAACCAAGCGCCGTATCCATCGCGATGGCGACCAGCCGGTTGTCGCTGCCGTTTGCCAGCACGCTGCTATCTGGGAATTGGTTCGCGGTTGCGGCGGTATCCTGAGCAAGTTTCCCGTCCTGGGTAATACGATACGTGGACGTGACATTATCGCTCTGATCCTGATCCACCACCGAGAAGTCGCGCACCGTGGGGCATACCTTGCCATCGTTGCCCGTACCCAGCGCTGGTGGCGTGAGTTTCTTCAGTTGAATTTGGCGATTGGCGGCGGCGAAGAAGGCGGGCGCGTGGCAGTAGGAAACCTGGCCAAAGGCCGAGCTTCCGAGGCCATCGACGCACTGGCCCTCTGCCAGTGTGGTAAAAGTCGCCCCCCGAAGACGGAGCATTGTCCCATTCGAGCCGAACCAGATGCCGACGACCGCGTTGGCGGGCAGGTTCGGAACGACTGGGGCGACGGCGGGTTGTGTCCCCTGATCGATGACCAGCGGATTGTAGATTGAGATCTGGCCGGTGGCTGGATCAAGCACCGCCGCCTGCACAAACGCCGCGGTACCGCTATCCGTCTCATGGCAGGGTGAGCCGCCGACATCGCTGCCTGTCAATTGATAGGGTGTCGCCAGACCGCGCGCGGTGAGCGGATGTTGTGGGACGATCAGCGCGCATCCACTCTGCCGCCGCTGACCATGCCGCGCGCCCAGCGCTGCCTCAGACTCATGGTTTGTCCCGCCGCCCGCGCCTCTTGCGCCTCCTGCGCCGCCCGCGCCATGGGCCGATGTCCACGGGAAGTGTCCTGATCCCCAGAATGCCGCAGCCACCGCCGCCAATACCATCACCCAGCCCAGCACGGGCAGGAGTATCATCCAGCGGGACTTTGCTCCCAGTTTCCGTGCATGCGCCCGCTCACTGTGCATCTGCTGTCGTAAGTGCGACTGTTGCATACCGTGACGCCTCCTCATCCTTGCACTGTGTGTCACGAAAGGAATCGCGTTCGAGGCCACCGCTTTGCGCGCCAAGCTCAACCTCAACAGAGGCAATAGTAGCCGCCTATCTTGTGCAGCGTAACCCAACTAGTCCATATTGGCTAACCTGCGTTACCAAAACATGCCGACTACGTTTTAAGAAATTCACTGGCGATTCCGCGCGGACGTGGCCAAGGACCATACTCGCGAGCATGGTCGCGCTGTGGCATCGCTTGTGCGTATTCTATGTGCATCAAAACAGCCTGCGGGCGTTATCGACCAATGGAGTATCGTGAGCGATGTCGCAGCAAACGGTATCTGGACGAGCGCATGGGCAGGGTCTCGCTCCCGTCTCGGCGGTCTGGGCGGAAGGTGACTTTGCGGTGCATCCCCTTGCCCTGGCGGCGCCACTGATCGACGGACGCGCGGCTATGCTGACGATGTGCGTCTCGTTCCTGCTGGCGCGTACGAGCATCTGGATTGCCGATTGGAGCATCTATGCGCGACTGGCGCTGGTGCGCGGCCAGGATCAACGGGCAGGTCAGGATGGTTCCGATGCGCAATATGCCCTGATCGAGCGTCTGCGCGCCGTTGGGCTGGATAGCGATGCCATCGCGCTCTGGCGCTCTGGCGGCCTTTCGCTGGTGGATGTGCTGGGGCTGGCGGTGCGCCGTGGCGTCGATGTGCGCGTCTTGCTCTGGGATCCGCTCGACCCATTCTATCTGGGCCACCTGGGGAATGACCCTGCGGCACAGGCGGAGATCCTTGCACGGCAAGGTGTGCCGTATCGGCTGGATAAGAACTGTCGCTCGGTGCTCCATCTCGCGCAGGGACTGCACCAGAAATGCGCTGTCGTGGATAGCCAGGTAGCCTTTGTCGGCGGTATCGACCTCACCGTCGAATATTCCGGCGACTTTGATCGCTGGGATACCTCCAACCATCCGTTCGCATCGGCACTGCGCAATACCGACCGTGGCGCCTCGCCGCATCCCTGGCATGATGCCCAGGTGATGCTTACGGGAGACGCGGTTCTGGATGTGGAGCAGAACCTGCGCCAGCGTTGGGATGCCTCGGCTGGCCGCACGCAACAGCGCATTCAGCCGCCGGGCGATCTCATTCGTGGCATGCGTGGAGCAATCGAGAAAAGCGGGCGCCATCTCCAGGGGCGGACCGAGCAGGCGCACGATGGCGCGCCTGTACCCCAGCATAGTGCGGATCGTACCGAGGCGCGAGCGAGCCAATCCGAGGGGCGTCTCCAGATCGTGCGGACTATCCCGGCGCTGACCTATCGTTTCGCGCCCGGTGGCATCTATGGCATCGCGCAGTGGTATCAGCGGGCGGTTCGACGGGCCGAGCGCTTTATCTACCTCGAAACCCAGTATCTCTGGGTCGAAGGCCCACCAAAGCTGAACTTTACGCGCTTGGGATGGGAGAGCCGCAAGATGCGCGCGCTCGTGGAAGAGCTAGCGGCGGCGGCGGAACGTGGCGTCCGCATTGTGCTGGTCTTGCCCGACCACCCAAATATTGGCCGCGCTGTGACCGATGATACGATTGGGTGGCTTCGCCGCCACGCGCCAGAGGCCACGGCGGCAAATCGCGTGCGGGTCTATACCCTGGCCACCTCCAGCGCTGCCGACGATGGCATGATGCGTTACCGCCCGGTCTACGTTCACGCCAAGATTGGGATCGTCGATGATCGCTGGGCAATCGTCGGCTCGGCTAACCTCAACAGTCGCGGCATGAGCCACGACGCCGAGTTGTCTGTCGCCATCGACGATGATGCATCCGCGCGCGGGTTGCGGCGAATCCTCTGGACGGAGCATACTGCCGCGCCGCTGCCGGGCGATATGCCATGGCCGCTTGGCGACCTCGCCCTGGCGAACCAGACACCAGGCATGCAGCTTGCCGGACGCGCGCTGGCGCTGGTGGATGCGCTGGCGGCGATGCCCGATACTGGCCTGCCGACCACTCTATCAACTCCATCGCCGGAAGCGGATGCCCTGGCCGCGAGTCTGGCCGATCCCGAAACGGGCATGCGGGAGCTTGCGCGCCTGGCGGACAAGAATCTGAGCCATTTGCGCAATGGCGAGCCGCTCTCCGGTCATCTGCTGCCTTATCTTCGGGCCGCCGATGGGCCAGAATATGGGCTGACTGTCGAGCGACATCGCGGCCTGCTCGATCCATTGCGTGAGGTTCGTGAGGGGGTCGTCGTACCACACTACAACCGCTATATCTAGCGAATTGATGCGCGGCGGCGGGAGCGGAAGCGATTTGAGAAAGAGAAGAGTGATGGCATCATCCTCGGAGCAGACGCCGGATAAGGCGTTCTCGGAAAGCGTGGCGCTCGAACCGGTCTCGCAGCGCTGGACTCGTCGTGACACCAAACTCATCGCCGGGCTGTGGGCGCTCACCGCTGTCGCATTGACGCTGCTCTCAATCGCGGCGCATTTTAGCGCCGAATTTCCCGGCGACGAAGGCATCGCCATTCTCATTCAGAAGATATCGTTCCCGCCACTGGCCCATTTCATCGAGTTCAGCAGTGATGCCAACTGGCCTGCTCCAGCGGCATATGCAGCGCTCGCCATCATTATTGTCCTGTTGCTGGCGCGGCAGCTCAGCGCCGCCATTGCGGCGGTGGTCGCGTCGTTTGGCGCAGACCTCGCCAATGTGATACTGAATGCGCTCGTTGCACGATCACGCCCCCACAACATCCATATTCACGTGGTCGCCGACCTCGGACTGTACAGCTTTCCATCGGGACATGTGACCCATGTGGTCACGTTCTATGGCTTTCTCCTCTATCTCACGTTCCGCTTCGCGCGCGAGCATCCGCGGTGGACGCCGCTGCTGTGGGGCGTGCGGATAGTCTGTCTCTATTTCCTGGTTTTTATTGGTCCGGCGCGGGTGCTGGAGGGCGAACACTGGCCGAGTGACGTACTGGGCAGCTACCTGCTGGCCAGCCTGATGCTGGTGGTTGCCATCGCGCTCTATCACCTGCTGCTGCTGGGATTCGCGCGGCTGCGGGACTGGCTTGCGATACGGCGGTCGCGGCTTGCCTGAGAGCAGGCAGAGGCGTCGTTCTGTTGCTCAATTGCATGGTCGCCACGGCGCGCCCAAGCCACGCTAAGTTCACTCACCAGGCACAGCGCAACTGAGCAGGTCGCTGCTCGGCACCTCCGCCGTGTTGGCGCAAGGCCCATAATTCCCGATATATTGCCCCTCATGCCCACATAACTCCGCAGGCAGCGATGGGAAACCTGCAAAAATCAACAAAGACACGTGCGGAATGTGGGCTGCACAGGGTAGTACGCCGGGAACCTCGGCAACTTTCGCCAGCTTGTTGAAGTTGAGGGTGAGAACCTCGCTCTCTTCGATGGAGTTTGCGGTCATGGGGATCGTTCCTGCTGTGGTCGGCTGGGTTCGCAAGGGCACAGAGATCGTGGCGCCGCTGCGGGATGCGGCTCAACCATGGTTCGGTCGCTTCCGAAGTGGCGCTACGGATTTCCTGTGTGCTGGTGCTTGACCACACCGCGCCTCGCGGGCGGGCCTTAGACCCGCCCCTACGTTCAGTCGCGGCTATCGTTATTCCTCCTGATAGTACTCGAGGCCGAGGTGGGTGATCTGCTCTTCGCCCATCATCCAGCGAAGCGTGTTCTTCAGCTTCGTCTGCTGGATGAAGAAATCGTGCTCCGGGTACACAGTGGCGGCGTGCTGCGGGCTTTTGAAGTAGAAGGACAGCCATTCCTGGATGCCCTTCATGCCGGCTCGCTTGGCCAGGTCGAGGAAAAGAGCGAGGTCAAGAAGAAGTGGCGCGGCGAGAATCGAATCGCGGCACAGGAAGTCGATCTTTATCTGCATGGGGTAGCCGAGCCAGCCGAAGATGTCGATGTTGTCCCAGCCCTCTTTGTTGTCGCCCCGGGGCGGGTAATAGTTGATCCGCACCTTGTGATAGACGTCGCTATAGAGTGCGGGGTAGAGCTGGGGCTGGAGGATGTACTCGAGGACGCCGAGCTTCGACTCTTCCTTGGTCTTGAAGCTCTCTGGGTCGTCAAGAACCTCACCATCGCGATTGCCGAGGATGTTCGTCGAGTACCAGCCGTTGAGGCCGAGCATGCGCGCCTTCAGCATCGGCGCGAGAACCGTCTTGATCAGGGTCTGGCCGGTCTTGAAGTCCTTGCCGCAGATCGGAACGCCCTGGTCGACTGCCAGCTTGACCAGCGCCGGGATGTCAGCAGTCAGGTTGGGGGCGCCGTTAGCGAAGGGGATGCCTTCCATCAGGGCGGCATAGGCGTAGAGCATCGAGGGGGCGATAGTTTCGTCGTTGGCGTTGAGCGCCGCCTCAAAGCTTTCGAGGTTGAGGTGGCTTGGTCCCTCCTCCATGTAGATCTCGGTCGAGGCGCACCAGACCATGACGAGGCGGTCGCAGTTGTTTGCGGACTTGAAGTTGCGAATGTCCGCGCGAATCTGCTCGGTCAGCTCCATCTTCGTGCCGCGCTTGACGTTAGGCCCGTTGAGGCGCTTGACGTAGTACTGGTCGAATGCGGCCGGCATTGGCGTGATGGACTTGAGGAAGTCGGCGATGGGTTCGATGTGTTCGTAGCGGTCAAGGACGCCGCACTTCACCGCTGCCTCGTAGGCGTTGTCGGGGAAGGGGTCCCAGGCGCCGAAGACAATGTCGTCCAGGTTCGCGAGCGGGACGAACTCGCGGATGAGGGGCGAGCGATTTTCCGTTCGCTTGCCAAGGCGGATCGTGCCCATCTGGGTGAGCGAGCCTACGGGTCGGCCGCTGCCGCGACGGGCGTGCTCGACGCCGCTGATGAACGTTGAGGCGACGGCGCCGAGGCCGACGAGAAGGATGCCGAGGCGGCCCTCTGCCGGCTGGATCGGGTCGGGCTTGAGTTCGACGAAGTCTTTTGCTTCCAAGATCACACCTCTCTGGCGGCCGAGTGACATGAGCGGCACTTGCCATTGGGCTGGTACCCGCCCTGTCCTCGCCCAGTGTTCGATAGTACTCTGCCTCTTGCCAAGCAGGGCGGCAAGAGCGCTCTGGCCGCCGAAGCGCCTGATTATCCGCTCGGCGGCGTTCGATCCTTGTTCCATGGTAGATATCCTAACGAATTTTTCGTTATTATGCAAGTGCGCGTCAGAAAGAGGCAGGACGACCTATGCGCCTGTGCAGGGTTTTGAGGGCATGGGTGAGGGCTATTTCGGGACTGACTGGCCCTGCGGATGAACGAGCGATTTGGGTATCTTGCTCGTCAAGCCACTCCGCCAGCCCGATGTCGCAACACACCAGCGACGATGCCCAGGAGATCCAACCGCTCCGCCACATTTCCAGCCGACGCTGGCCTACTCTCCATACACGCCGCACGCCGCACGCCGCACGCTTCGCTCTTCGCCTCGCTCTATTCTCCAAAAAACGTCAAGCGGTCGTGCGAAAAGTGGGGTGTAGCGATCCGCTCGCTAGCGGGTAGCGCGTTGGGACACTGCCTGGGAGTCCGCGTAGGGCAGCCGCGCGGAGCGGCAGCGGCCCAGCAGGCGGACTTGGTGGCCGCAGGCCCTCAATTGCGCGATTTCAACTGCCCGCGCTGCCCACGCTGCCCACGCTGCCCACGCTGCCCACGCTGCCCACGCTGCCCAGCGCGTGTCCTTCGTATTTTCTAAAGCAACAGAAGGCTCCAGCAAATGAGTGGAGGAAATTTGCCGTAGCGTTGACGCTACGGTCTGCCTCGCCCGCCACGACGCGCGCTGTTCGGATAAAAAGTGAAGGGTCGTATATGCCTGGTTATGCTGATGAGGCCTCCAACTCCCCAGTGTGGAGAGAAACTGAAGGCCTCATGCGAGCGCCAATACTTGAATGGAGAACGTGTCAATCGGTAAAGAACTTTACCAACACGGGGACAAGGATGCCAGGATCAATAGCGTGGGTCTGGCCTTCCAGCGTAATGCGGCGCGCATTGGGCAAGACATCGGCGACTGCCTGAGCCGCGTTGTGCATCCAGACCGGACTGTCTCCGCCATCCATGACGAGCGTTGGTATCGTGACGGCGGCCCATTGTCCCGGTGGAAACGGCTTGCCCGCCATGTTGCCTTCCATGATCGCGCCATCGTAGGCAAGCGTGTGCGCCATCGCCTCCATCGCGGGCCACATCGGCGCCTGCCGCATTTGAGCCAGTGCCTCATTGGGGACCTCTACCGCATTCGCCAGGAAGTACTCGACCGCCTCGCCGCGTCGCCCCGACGAGGCAAGCTCGCCCAGATGAGACACATAGCCCGTCGGTATTGGCTTGCGCGTAGTATCGACGATAAACGGCGGATCGTAGAGCGCTAGCTTTGTGATGGGGAGGCCGCGATTTGCCGCTTCGAGGGCAAGCGCCGCGCCAGAAGATTTCCCAAACACGCATGCCGATCCGCCGACTGCGGCGATGAGCGCTGCTATATCTTCGACCTCGCGCTCGACCGCGTACGGATGTGTATCGCCGCTATCTCCGCGCCCGCGTCGGTCAAAGTTGATCACTGTGAAGTGTGGGGCAAGCAGCGCGGCCACTGGAGCCGCCGCCGTGCGGTCGCTGAGCGCGCCGCCGACGAGGATAACGGCTGGTCCCGCTCCTGATTGGTCAAAGGCGATTGTCGTGCTGTCGTTCGAGATGACTGTCCGCATCGTCCAGACTCCTGTGTGCATCAATCGAATTTGTTACCGGTTGGGCAGGCTGGTCAGGCGCACACATCTTCCCGCTCGCGCTCATCGTCTACCACGCTATCCGTCTCGGCCCGCGGAGTCGCCCCACGTTTGAGTACCGTCGCCGCCAGCGCAATCGCCAGCAGCGTGAGACCCGCGCCGATAGCCCAGGCAAGGTGATAGCCACCGCTCAGCGCCGCCGTGAGGTTACGGCCATCGGCAAGCAACTGGCCCGTCCGCGTGGAGGAGAGCGTGGCAAGTATCGCCAGGCCCAGCGAGGCGCCAACCTGCATGGTCGTGTTGAGCAGACCGGAGGCCAGCCCGGAGTCGCTGGGTGTCGCGTCAGCCATGGCCACGATGGTCAGCGCTGGGAAAGCCAGCCCACCACCGATGCCGAGCAGTGTCATCGGCAGCAACAAGTCGCGCAGATAGTCGCTTATCATCGGCCCCTGCGCCAGCAGCACGAGCCCCGCGGCGATCATGACCAGCCCCACGAGCAGCACAGCGCGCGCGCCGAAGCGCATGATGAGCCGCGCCGACCAACTGAGCGAGAGCGCGCCCATTCCCACCGCGACCGGGAGAAAGGCGAGGCCAATCTCCATCGGGCCATAGCGGAGCACGCGCTCGAGGTTGAGTGAGCCGAGGAAGAAGAATCCGAAGAACGCGGCCACCATGACGGCCTGAATCAGATTCGCCCCCGAGAGATTGCGCGAGCGGAAGAGGCGTAGCGGCAGAATGGGGTTACGGGCCATCGCCTGGCGCACAATAAACGCGGCGAGCAGGCCAAGCGCCACCGCGCCCAGACCGAGCGTGCGCGCCGATCCCAGGCCGTAATTGGCCGAGTCGACGATGGTATAGACGCCCAGCATCAACGCCGCCGTGACCAGGATGGCGCCGATCACGTCAGCTCCCTTGCCGAGACCAATGCCAGGGTCGTTCTCAAGCAGGCGCGCGCCCACCAGCGCGGTCGCCAGGCCAATGGGGAGGTTGACGAAGAAGATCCAGTGCCAGCTCATCGCCTGCGTAATCAGGCCGCCCGCCAGCAACCCAACCGAGGCGCCAGCCGACGCCACGAAGCTGAAGATGCTAATGGCGCGGGCGCGTTCGCCTGGCTCCGGGAACATCGTCACCACCATGCCCAGAATGACCGCCGAACTGACCGCGCCGCCGACACCTTGAATAAACCGGGCGGCGATCAGCAGCGGCTGGCTGAACGACAGGCCACAGAGCACCGAAGCGGCGGTAAAAATGACCAGCCCGGCTAGAAAGATGCGCTTGCGGCCAATCAGGTCGCCGAGTCGTCCGGCCAGCAGCATGATCCCAGCATAGGCGATCAGATACGCATTGACGACCCAGGCCAGGCTGGACTGCGAGAAGCCGAGGTCGCGCTGGATCGACGGCAGCGCCACGTTGACAATGGTGGAATCCACGACGATCATCAGAAAGCCCGCGCAGAGGATGAAGAGTGATAGCCAGCGCGCGTTGTCTGGCCGGGTAATCGCCATGAGACGCATGCCTGCTTTGGTCTGCCCTGCTGTGGCATTCATCGTTATCTCCTTCAGATGGGGTGTGTTATTGTTGTCTGTCTATTCTTTGCAATGTGAATGCATATGGAATCCGCAAAGCCGCCATCCGTGCCGGGCTTGACGATGCAATGCGGACACACGAGGAAACCAGAAAGGCGCACCTTTCGATGCGCCATCTCGCTCACATGGGGATTCGGCTTCTCATGCCGCGCTCGTCGCTAGGTTTGGCCCGCATGCAGCTTGCTGACGGTACTGGCGATGCGTCGCTGGCGCGTCTCGCTCGTCTTCGCGCCCTCAATCGAGAGGATGAGTCGCTGCTTGTTGCTGTAGGACAACCCATCGAAGAATTGTTTGGCATCCGCGTCGCTATCGAGGGCCGCCGCGAAATCGGCGGGTGCTGTTACCTCGCGCAGCTCAGTATCGAGTTGAAGCTCAACCTCAACCGTGTCGCCGGCGGCAACGCCCGCTCGCTCGCGAACCTCCGCACTGACCGGGAGCATGAATACTCCTCCCATCGGTGCAACCGTGCTGCGATAGGAATACCCATTGATCGTGACACGGACTCGTGGCCGCTTGCCTGAGCCGAGGCCTTCGACAACCTGCGCGGGAACCTGGATACCTGTCGCGGTCTTGCCGCCAGACTCGACGGTGGCGCGAAATTTCACGATGGCCTTCCTGTTCCTGCCAGCGAGGGGTTCAACCGTTGAAGAACTCGGTCAGGACGGGAGCGAGCGCCTCGGCGGAGACGTCGTGCCGCTGACCCTCCAGGGTGCGATGATGCGGGTTGGGCAGATGCTCCACCAGCGCCTGCGCCGTGACATGCATGAACGGGAAGCTTGCCCCGCCATCCAGCACCAGCGTGGGAATCTTGACCTCGGCTACTCGCTCGACCGGCAGAGTATAGTCGCCCATGATGGTAGCGTCGTAGGCGAGCGTGTGCGCCAGCGCTAACTGGCCTGGCCAGAACGGCGAGGTGCGCGCCTGGGCGACGAACTCTGGTGGTAGTCCCACGACCTTCGCCATGAAGAACTCGGCAGCGTCTTCCCGCTTGCCCTGGGCTACCAGGTCACTGAAGATCTTGGCCGTATCTGCTGGCGGCCGGGGGAAGCCGTCGGGGATATACGGCGCCTCCCACAGTGCGAGCTTCGTGATTCTGCCGGGAAGCTGGCGCGCCGCCTCGAGGGCGAGTGCCGCTCCGGAGGACGAACCAAACAGGTATGCAGACCCGCCAGCGGCATCCACCACGCGCGTCGATATCCTCGATCTCGCGCTCGACCGCGTATGGTGGGGTGTCGCCACTCTCATTACGCCCGCGTCGGTCGTAGTTGAAGACCGTGAACTGTTTCGCCAGCAGTTCCGCCAGCGCAGCGTTCGACATACGATCCACCGACCCGCCACACACCAGAATGACCGCCGGACCCTGTCCCAGGCGATCATAGGTGATGATCGTGCCGTCTTTTGACGTGATCTTATCCATGTGTCGTCTCCATCCCTTACAGGCGAGGAGAACATTTGTCCTCGCGCTATCTACAGCATAAACTCAGCGAACGAGGGAAGTCTTGTACAGAAACGACAACTGCTTCGCCGTACCGTTGTCCGCTATTTGCGCGGGTGTCTGGCCGATGAAGTAGCGCAGCGCGCGGGTCAGATGTGGCTGATCGAAGTATCCCGCCTGAAAGACTGTGTCGAAGATGGAGGCTCCCTGCCGCAAGAGCACCGTCGCATAGCGGGCGCGCTCGATCTGGCGAACGGCGCTATGCGTCAGTCCGGTCGCGCGCAGGAATCGCCGCTGGGCGGACCGCAGCGACAGGTCGCTGGGGTGTCCCTGTAGTTCAGCCTCCACCACGGGATCAAAGCCCAGTGCGCCGTCATGCGCCAGCCGCTCGATAAACGTATCGGCATTATCATAGGTGGGAAATTGCCAGGCGGAGCCATGCAGCCGGAACGAGCGACTCGTCGCTTCGGGCAGCGTCACGGCGCCATCGATCAGATCGCAGAGTGGCAGATGGGGCATGAACGCGCCGCATTTGAGCACAATGCCGACGAACTCCGCGTGCGCCGGACAGTGTGCGAGGGTCGCTTTGGTCTCCGGGCCGCGCACGGTGAAGTATGTCCTGCCATCCTCGTCCCAGACGACCAGTTGCATGCGGTTCAGCGCCATCGAGATGAACGGGCCAGCGGTCTCACTGCTGCTCCGCCAGACCCGTTCCACCAGCGGCGAATCCGACAGTCGGCTTTCAAAGACCATGCTCATTGCTTACTCCCGTGCAACTGGAGATTCAGTGTACCTGTATGTCAGAGGGCGGCGCGCAGTCTGGATGCGGCTGGCGTCGCGAGCAGCGGCGGAAAGACGCCAAGAATTGGCGGATCAGATGGGCGAAGCGGACGGAGCGCCAGCGCAACCGGCGCGTTCGCCTGGCCGCCATGCACCACCACAGGCTGTTCGGAAACGCCCACCAGCAGCCCGCGCTCAGGCAGCAGATAGTTCAGCGCGTTCTGCGACCAGGGCAGCGCCGCGGCAAGGAGATAATAGCGGCCATCGGGTACCGGGCCGATCTGGAAAGCGCCCGGCGCAGGGACTGTTGTGCAGGCCACCGGGCGATTCTGTGAGATAAATCGTGGGAAGAGGCCCGCAAAAATCAGGCCACTAAAGGAGTCTGGCGCGGTGATCGAGCCGCTTACTCCATTGGTGTGGCTCACGCCGAGCCGCCGCATTTCGCTATGGGCGACGAGCAGCGGCTGAATTGGGGCGCTGGCTAAATCGTCGGCCATCTGGCGCAACTGAAGCGGTGAGAGACCGATGAGCTGCTTGAACCGTGTGGTAAAGGTGCCAAGGCTGGTATAACCAAGCTCGAAGCAGACGTCGGTGACGCTCAACGTTGTCGTCAGCAGGAGCCGTTTTGCCGCTTCCAGCCGCAGCGAGGCCAGGAACTCGCCGGGCGGGATATCGGTGATCGAGCGGAAGACGCGGTTGAAATGAAAAGGGCTAAGATAGGCGATCTCGGCCATCTCTTCGAGCGAGAGCGGCTCCGAAAGGTGCGCGCGCATGGACTGAATCACACGCTCAACAGTCTGCCCGTAGGCGGTGAGGGTGGCGGGGCGATAGGCGCGCTCGCCGGATATGTTGAGGTGTTGATTGCGACATGAACCCTCCAGCTATCTGTCACACATGGCACAGATACATACTTGTTTCTCCCTGGCACATGGGTTGTCCCTCCATTCCGCCGCTCAGCCTGATTTGTGGAAGCTGACGGTGGCGATATCCCGCGCGTATGTCATGCTTGCGCCCCATCGCTCCAGCTTGTATGCTATGCGAGGTATTTCGCGGACAGGGGGAATATTGAACGTTTTGAAGTAGCGCCCGGCCCGAACGTGGAGGCGTTTTGGGTGACGCGGTGGGAACTATGCGAGCGATTCGGCGGGTGGTTCCCCGGCAGCACAGTCGTGACGTACGCGGCAAACCGGCACGGATTGCGCGGCGACAATGAGCGTACGAGGTGCTCCTCCCTTCCTTGCGGAAAATCTCCAATCTCCACAATCGCCAGCGATCCGCACGATGACCGTGGCGGTTCGTCGTGCCATGCGCGCCGGAAGGGATTTGCACGTGACGGAACCAACCGATATCCAGAGCCGTGATGTCACAGTTCACAGGATAGCAGGCAATGGGCCTGTGCTTTTCGACTGTGATGGACTGCTCCTCGATACAGAGACCTGCTGGACACGCGCGGAGACGGCGCTCTTCGCACGTTATGGCCGCTCCTACGGTCTCGCTGAGAAAGAGGCGCTTATTGGGTCAACCTTTGAGGCCACGGGGCGCATCATCGGGCGCCTGCTCGATCAACCGGATCGTGCCGATGAACTCTGGGACGAACTTTACGCGCTCGCGACCGAGGAGCTATCGCGCGGGGTCGAGCCGATGCCTGGGGCAGTCGCGCTGGTTGCGGCGTTGCGCGGGCGGAGGCCAATCGCTGTCGTCTCCAATTCGCCCAGGGAACTCGTGCTGGCAATGCTGGCACAGGCAAGGTTCGCGGATATCTTTGATCTGGTCATCTGCAGTGATGAGGTTGCCGCGCCAAAGCCCGCGCCTGATCTCTATCTGCGCGCCTGCGCCCTGCTCAGTGGCGACCCCGCAAGCGCGATTGCGCTGGAGGACTCCTCGACCGGCGTAGCCTCCGCGCGGGCTGCGGGCGTCTATGTCATCGGGATCCCGTCGCTGCCAACGTCGCGGCTCGCCGCCGATCTGCTGGCGCCCACGCTCGAACATCCCGACGTCTGGCAGGCGCTCAAGCTGACGCGGCCATTCGGATGACCTCACGGCTGCTCGTTGCGCGTATATAATCACCCTCTGTGCGCCCGGACGATGTTCGCTCCAGGGAAAGCGGAGAAGCGCGGAGGTCGCACCTCCTCCGTGACCATCTGGATGAAATCGGCTTCCTGGAGGAGAGCCTCCAGATCTTGTATACGGCTCCCGCCAGCAGGAAAGCGCGCGGCGCGTCCTGACCGTTCCTGTTTGTGCGCGAAATCGGCGATGACCAGTCGCCCTCCAGGTTTGAGCACGCGGGCAATTTCGGCGAGTCCCTGCCGTTTGAGGGGGGCCGGCAGATGGTGCATCATCAGGGTGGAGAAGACCACGTCAAATGTCTGATCGGGGAAGGGAAGTTGCTCGATTACCCCGATGTGGAACTCGATAGACACCTGAGACACATGCCGCCGTGCCGCTTTCGCGCGGGCGCGGGCGATTTGCTGACTGCCTGGATCAACGCCTGTGATGCTGCCGCCAGGGCCAATGGAACGGGCAACTTCCAGCGCCAGTGTCCCCGTGCCGCAACCGACATCCAGCGCCTGCTCGCCGGGTTGCAACTGGGCGAGTCCGATAGTCCTCTGCCTGAGCGTGCGCAGCGTTCCACGTGACGAGAAAGTGTCGTGGAACCATCCCAGCAGGTCATAGCGCCAGCCGTCGTTGAGGACTAGCCCTTTTGTGGCTTTCACACCTGCCTCGCCTGAAGAGTCGTGGCCGTGACGGTGACGTGTGGACGAATGCATGATTGTTGCTCCTTCTCAGCGAGTCGCTCTTGTTTGCCTGAGAGCACATTGACAGATTGACTGAAATGAGACATAGTGTCCCAAATGGGATTTACTGTCCAAACACACTGTAGCCTCATGTGGACACAGAAACAAGGATCAATTGGGAGGATTTGTCCCACATGAGACAGGGAGCGCGAAAATGGCTCATCCAACGGGCAACCTGCGCATACGACGGACGCAAAAACTGCTGCGGGACGCATTGATCGAGCTGATCGAGGAGCGGGGATTCGAGGCGCTTACTGTCAGTGAGATTACCGAGCGCGCGTTGGTGAGCCGGGCCGCCTTCTATCGCAACTATCAGGATAAATACGACCTGGTCGAGCAGATCTTTGCGGAAGCCATGGGCGAGCTGCTGAACGCGGTCGGAGACCTGGGGCAAGAGCACCCGGCGGAGATCTGGGTGACCTTCTTCGAGCATATCGCTAGCTATGAACGGCTCTATCGCGCGCTGCTGGGCAGCAAGGGAAGCCCCTGGTTCGTCTCGAAGATGCGCGCGGCGTTGCGCAACCTGGTCATGGAGCAGGGGCGGCGTCCCCATGGGCCGGGCGCAGGCGTACACTCCGTCCATTCCTTCGCGGATGGATTCGTACCAGATATCGTATCCACGCTCTTTGTCGAGGCGATCACCTGGTGGCTCGAGCATGGACGACCTTACACGCCCAGAGAGATCGCTACGAGGACCGCCCTGCTCGCCGCCGCGCTCTTCAAAGAAGCGGCCACCTGGCAGTAGCCGCTTGCGAGATGCTTGCACACGCGAAATTGGAGCCTGTTAGCGCGGGGCCATGCGAATCGCGCTATCCAACCATTGCTGATAGCCTCGTTTGCTCAGCGCATTTGATCGAGCGCCTCACCCAGCTTATGGTGATTTACCCCTGGTGCGCGGGCTGATCGATAAATGTCGTGATCCGTGTTGCAATCCCATCCCGCACCGAACGAAAGGCCGCCAACCGCTCAGCCTCAGTTCCCGTCGCGGCGCTGGGATCAGGGAAGCCCCAGTGTTCCTGCCGACGCGCCCCTGGGAAGAACGGACACTCTTCAGCGGCCTCGTCGCAGACTGTCACCACTAGGTCCATCGGTGGCTGACCGATAAACTCATCGAGCGACTTCGCCCGGTAGCCCGCTGCCTCACTGATATCGATGTCAAGCTCGCGCATCACCTGGATCGCTAACGGGTGTACGCTCCGCGGATGGGTTCCCGCGCTAAAGACAGCGTAGCGATCTCCGCCGCGCGCCCGTAGAATCCCCTCGGCCATCTGCGACCGTGACGAGTTGTGTGTGCAGAGGAACAGGACGTGCATTACCTCGGAATGATTTGCCTCGCTCATGTCAAACTCCTTTCGCGTATGCACGGTGCTGCCTCCTGGCAGGTCAGGAGGGCGAGCGGGAGCGCGATGGCGCCAGACTCGTCAGGCGCAGCCAACGATAGCAGAGCGCCGCCAGCACCGCGCCGATGGGTGGCGCGATGAGATAGACCCACAGCGCGGCCCAGGTTCCGCCGACGACGGCTGGCCCAAGCGAGCGCGCAGGATTCATTGAGGCGCCGCTAATCGGCCCGGCAAAGAGCGCCTCCAGCCCCACGGTTGCCCCAATGGCCAGGGCAGCGGCCTGCCCTACCGCACGTGTATCAGTGGCGACCGCCATGATGACGAACATCAGGAAGAACGTGAGCAGCGCTTCCAACCCAAAAGACTGCCAGACCGATCCTGACGGCATAGTTGCGCCGAGATGCGCGACGTTCCCGAGCAGCAGGCGCAAACAGAGTGCGGCCGCAAGGGCGCCAATGCACTGTGCCAGCCAGTAGGCAGCCATGCGTCGGATGGGGAAGTGACGGGCCAGGACGAAACCAAGCGTGACGGCGGGATTCAGGTGAGCGCCGCTGAGATGCCCGGTCGCGTAGATCATTGCCGCGATGACCAGTCCGAATACCAGGCCGACGCCAACATGGGTCACCTGCCCACCGGAGATGGCATCCACCATGATGGCGCCGCACCCCGCGAAGACTAACCCGAACGTGCCGATTCCCTCGGCCACGCATGCCGGAAGCAACGGGGACATCGCGGGAATGGTCTGCCCTGCGTGCGGTGCGCGCTCCTCTCGCTGTGGAGGTTTCCGCGGCTTCTCTGCCCTTCGCGAGGTCCAACCTATCATGTATTGACTACTTCTCCTCATCTCTGTATCGGCATAGGGGCTGTCTGCATCAACGGGTCGCATGAAAACGCTCACTGGTTCCGGGATGTGGAAGCAGGAGCAGGTAGCGGATACGTATCCGCAACTCGTTCAACACCTCGCGAAATGCCTTAGCACGCCGCTCGGGATCCTCGACCACCGCTGGGTCGGCGATGCTCCAATGCGCTTGCGCTGGGTCGCCAGGAAACGACGGGCAGATGTCGCGTACGCGGTCACAGACAGTGATGATGTAGTCTAATGGCTCGCCGAGGAACTGCTCCATCGATTTCGTGGAGAGTCCCGTCGTGTTGAACCCTGCCTCCCGCAGCGTCTCACGCGCCTCGGGATGCACCTCGGTGGGTAGGCTCCCCGCGCTGAACGCCTCCACCTGGTCGCCTCCCATCTGGCGTAAGAGGGCCTCCGCCATTTGCGAGCGCGCGCTGTTATGGGTACAGAGAAAGAGGACACGCAAGGGTTGCGAGAGTCTATATGGTGTGTCCGGCTGCTGATGAGGCTGGGCCAGTTGAGTTGATGTCGGCATACCAGGATACAGCGCATCGCCAGCGGCAGAGTACAGGGCATGCAGACGGCTAACATCCAGCTGATAATACACATCGCGCGCATCGGCGCTACTGCGTCGGTCATGCAGGAGACCGAGCGCTCTTAACTGCTTTAGATGGTATGAAACCGCGTTTGGAGGCAGGCGCACCACCGCCCCAATCTCACTCGCACGCTGGTCGGACTGGGCAAGGAGGCGCACAATCGCTTGCCGCGACTCATCCGCCAGCAGACGCAGAAATCGCCTGCCGTCGTCCGAGGTTATGGAGTCAGTTTCACCTAGCGAGAAGGTATGCATAGCAACTTTTGCCTTCATATCAATAGTTCAGTGGAAATTGAATCAATTCTGATTGAAATAATAAGCATGAGAGAGGCGCTTGTCAAGACCCGAAGCGATGCCCGGCGCAAGTGGCGAACTCGCGCCACCACACCGGGCATGAAGCGATAGGAGAGAAATTGTAACCCGTGCCCTGGCTGTTCGCTTCCAGCCTAACAGCAGCCGCGAGGCGGTGTCGGCTTCGCGTCGGCGCGGCTGACCAGTGCGACAGGCGACGCAGAATGCGTCGCCTCGGCCACCGTAGCGGTCACTGGCTTCGTGGCGCGAACAAATGCGCTGGCTAACTTGCCATCGCCCGATTCCCAGCCCTCAGGTAACGTCGTGGGATCCAGTCCAGCCTCGGCGACGGTGTAACGCCGCGTGATCTCGATGCTGATGTCTTCAAATCCGGCTTCCGCGAGCAGCCGCTGGTACTCCTCGATATTGAGTGCGCCTGCGAGGCAGCCGACCCATGCCTCCATATTGCGGCGAAGTTCCTCGGGCACCGGGCCATCGGCGATGACATCCGAGACCGCGAAGCGACCGCCGGGCCTGAGCACGCGGAAGGCGTCGCGCAGCACCAGCGACTTATCGGCGGCCAGATTGATGACGCAATTGCTAATCACGACATCCACAGCGTTCGCTGGCAGCGGAATCGCTTCAATGCGCCCGCGCAGAAACGCGACGTTGGTGACTCCTGCCTTCGCTTTGTTCTCCTGGGCGAGCGCCAGCATCTCGTCGGTCATATCGACGCCATAGGCGAAGCCCGTTGGGCCAACGCGCCTGGCTGAGAGCAGCACATCGATGCCCCCACCGGAGCCAAGATCAAGGACGGTCTCACCCTCGCGCAGATCGATGAGCGCGGTCGGATTGCCGCAGCCGAGGGACGCGATAACGGCCTCTTCGGGCAGCCCGGCCACCTGCTCGTCATCATACAGCCCGCTGGTCACGATGTCGCCACTCTGGTCGCCGCAGCCACAACCGCCACCGCCGCAGCCGCCACTGGCATCGCTACCGCTCTGCACCCGCTGGGCGGCTTGCGCGTAGCGCTCGCGCACACGCTCCGTGATCGCGTCTCCAACAGCGTCAGCAGAAGTAGCTGGTACCTCAGCCACCGTGGAATGTGCCTGCGGCTCATTCGCCGTGTTCGCCATGCTCACTAGATCCTTTCATCGATACTCTTCGATATACAAACCACAAAAAAGGGACACGACATCTCATGCCAGGGACCTCACGCTTGCCAGCACCCGTTTCCCCTCATCGGTTGCCCAGTAATACGACCACGTGCCACGTTTCTCGCCAGCAATCAGCCCTGCCTCACGCAAGAGGCGCAGGTGATGGCTAATCGTCGGCTGGTGGAGCGTAAACTGGTCGGTGATTTCGCAGACACAGAGCGCGGTAGGCTGCTGCACGAGCAACTCAAGCATCCGCAGCCGTGTCGGGTCAGCGATTGCCTTGAGACGCTCCGCAAGGGCAAGCAGACGCTGCGCATCGCCGACCGAGATCTCGGGCGCTGGCGCGCAGCACGCCGCCTCCATCTCGTTGATCGAGTCAGCCGAAGGAGCATTAGATGTGGTTGCGTGCGTCTCCAATATGTCCATGTCACGAGTCTACCAGAATACATCGAAGAATGTCAATATAGTGGCTCAACTCGTGGTGGTGCCTTTGTCCTCGGGAGCCAGAACGGTGGGGTTCCGCTTAGCGCGGGGCCATGCGAATCGCGCCATCCCGTAGGCGCTTATGGCTTCACTGTAGAGGTTCGTGCGCTCGACACACTCACCAGGGATCTCGGTGCAGTGCTCGATGAACGCTCCCATTTTTCAGCCCTCAGGCTGATCGCGTTCCGCCCTGGGACGGATGACAGATCTCCTGCTACCGGGCATACTCTGCATGACGAACCCGAACGGTTCACTCACGTCAGGTAGACCAGGGCCAAGCCCCGAAGGAGATCGCTCATGGCACAGACGACCGCATCGAAGCAGCCCGCCACATTCCCGCAGGGCGGCCCGTTGATCCACGTGGAGCGTCTGACACGCGCCATCACCACTCGCGCGCAGCGGACTATCATCCTCGACGACGTAACCTTCACCATTCCCGTGCAGAGCTTGTTCGCCGTCAACGGCCCGTCGGGCAGCGGCAAATCGACGCTGCTCAATATGCTCACTGGCATCGACCAGCCCACCTCAGGACGAGTCATCTTCGCCGGACAGGAGTTGCGCGCTCGGGGCGAGAATGCGCTGGCGCGCTGGCGAGGCCAGCACGTGGGGATCATCTTCCAGTTCTTCCAACTGGTACCGACGCTGACAGCACGCGAAAATGTGCTTCTGGCCCTGGAGTTGGGCGGTGGCATGCCGCGCTCCGCCTGGCGCCAGCGCGCGCAGGACTGCCTGGAGATCGTGGGCATGGGTGCGTTTGGCAACCGGCTGCCCAGCGAACTCTCCGGCGGACAGCAGCAGCGCATCGCCGTCTCCCGCGCCCTGGCGAACGATCCTCCTGTGCTCATCGCCGACGAGCCGACCGGCAACCTCGACTCACACACAGCGCACGCGGTCTTTGATATGCTCGCCAGCCTGACGCAACGGGGCAAAACCGTCGTGTATGTGACCCATGACCGCGAGTTAGCTGCCCGCGCCGGATCGCGCATCGAACTGCTCGACGGGCGCATCGTCGGCCAGCACAACGCCGATACCATCGTTACACACGCGGCGGAGGTGGAGTGATGAGCCGTCTTATCAGCGCGAGCCTGCGCAAATCGTTCGCCGACGTGACGCGGCGCAAGGGGCGCACGCTGCTGGTGGTACTGGGCATTTTTATCGGCGTCTTTGGCCTGACCGCCATCAACACCGCCGAGGATGCCCTCTTCGCAGCCGTTACTTTCAGCATGAGCGGCCAGGCCACGCATCCAGACATCGTGCTGGATGTCGATCACCTCGATCCGTCGCTAGTGCCCGCACTGCAATCCGTCGCTGGCGTCAAGACGGTGCAATATCAGACAGTGTTCGGCACGCAGTGGCATGTCAACCAGGCGCCAGGGCACATGAACATGTTTATCACCAGCTATCACGATCTCCACCACGTGCCGCTGACACCGTTTCAATTGACGAGCGGGCGCTATCCCAATGTCGGCGAGGTCGTCATGGAATATGGCGATCTGGGGCTGCAATCCTTCTCCATCGGTGACACGGTGACGGTGGACACCGCCCAGGGCACGGCGCACTTGCGTGTCGTGGGGCTGGCACGCACGCCAGGGCATAACCCCGCCGCTGCCGGCAGTGGTGAGGGCTATATGTCCGACGCTGGCCTGCAGCAGATCACCGCTGGCATCTCTACTGACATAACGCCCAATAGTGGCATTGGCCTGACCCATGAAATTGCCGTCAAGGTGCAGAGCGATGCTGACACCGTCGCGACCGCCCTGCAGCAGGTCCTGCTTGCGCACGGAATCGCCGTGAACGGGGTGGCCGTCAGCACCGGCGGGCGTACATCCCCGCCAACGAACGCGATTGCTGGCGTCTTCTCGCTGCTGCGCATATTGGCCATCGTCGCGGTGGTCATGAGCAGCTTCCTGATCCTCAACACCGTGACGACCCTGGTGGCAGAGCAAACGGCGATCATCGGCACGATGAAGGCTGTCGGCGGCACGCGTGGCGCGATCATGCGCGGTTATCTCGTCTCGGTGGGCATCTATAGCGTGCTGGCGACGCTTCCGGCCATCGCGCTCGGTTTGTTCGGCGGGTACCAGTTGGGTTCACAGCTTGCTACGACCGTACCAATCGACATCGGCCCCTTTGTATTGCAGTGGTGGATCGTCATCGTCGGCCTTGCTGTCGGCTTTGGCGTTCCCATCCTCGCGGCGCTGCTGCCACTGTGGAATGGCACGCGCATCAGCGTGGGTGATGCCCTCGCGGCATACGGCGTGAGCGTCGGCATCGGCAACGGGGTGACGGCGCGTCTGGGCCAGCGCCTGACATGGATCTCGCAGACAGTATGGCTGGGGCTGCGCGGCGTCTTTCGCAAGCGCTGGCGTGCAGCTCTCACCCTGTTGACCCTGACGCTGGCAGGAATAAGCTTCCTGGTAGTACAGACCGCCAGCACGTCGGTCGCTTCTACTGTCCGCTCTGTCAACGCCAATATCGCCGCCGACGTCGAGATTGACACAGATCAGCCACTCTCGCTCGCGCAACTCCGTTCGCAACTGAGCACGGTTGGCAATATCCAGCGTATCGAGCGCTTCTGGCATGATCAATCTGTAGAGACGCATTGGGGGCAGATGCAAGTGATGGCATTCGATCCCGATACACAACTCTACCATTATCACCTGACAAGCGGGCACTGGCTAGCGACCGGCGAAACAGGCACGGTATTGCTCAGCGATGAGGCGCTCGCCAGGACCGGCTTGCGCATTGGTGATACGCTGACGATCAGCGCTCAGGGCAATCAGGCAACATTGCGCATCATCGGTACCATCAAACAACCTATCGACCACTTTGGTGGCATCGGGGCGATCATCATGAGCCTCGCCGCCTATAATCAGTTCTCTGGCGTGTCTGCTGGGTCAAGTGGCGATGTCGGCCAGGCATTTCTGGTGCAGGCGCGGAATCGCTCGCCCGGTGCCGTCAATCAACTCACGGATGATCTGGATCGGCTGCTGAACCAGGGGCAAACGCAGAATTGTACGCAGGTATGTAGTGGAGGAAGGTCCGGCGTCATGCTCCTGAGTTTCGAGACGACACAGCAGCTACAAAACTGGATCATCCTCTATGCCCTGCTCTACGCGGTCGCGATCATCGTCGGCGTAGCGGGCGTGCTGGGACTGGCCAACGCACTCACCGCCTCCGTGCTGGAACGCCGCCGCGAGATCGGGTTGTTGCGGGTGATGGGGGCAACTGGATGGCGCATCGGCCAGGTCTTTTGGAGTGAGGGGCTGGCGCTTGGCGGCATCTCCTGGCTGGCGGGAGGAATAATCGGCCTGCCACTGGCCTATCTCTTCGTGCGGATCCTCAGCCAGTTGGTGATGCCGGTGGATTTCGTGATCGATCCCGCGGCATTTGTAGCGATGCTCGTCGCCATCGTCGTCATTGCCACGCTGGCGACCCTTACGCCCGCCTCGCACGCGGCGCAGATTCGCGTCGCCGATATGCTACGGTATGAATGAGAAGGAAACTACATGCGCAGCCTAAGAACGCTCGTGCTTCTGCTGGCACTAGGAGGGTCGCTGACGCTCGTCGCCTGTGGAGGGCAATCAACCACCGCCATCTGCTTTGGCCCGCGTCCCGTGTCGTCCGTGCATCCCGACGGGAGCAATATCAGCTTTGCAATGACTATAGTTCGCGACACCCATACGTACACCTATGCCTATTCCGTGCCGAAATCCGCTTTCGGCGGTGCTCCTGTGGCCATGAAGAACGGGGACATTGTCGCCTTCTGTGCTGAGACGGTGGATTCAGGTGGGCAGAGTACCACCACGATCTCGCAGTTCAGCGACCAGGGCCAACCTGCCGCTACAGGCACACCGCCATCCAGCTAGACAAGATATCACTAAAGGCAGCATGGCAGGCAAACGATGCGCGGGGAGATGCTCCTCTCTTGCTCGCCTGTTTGTATGCCGTCATCGGCGATAACGCGGAGCATGACATACTGCATATGGCATATTGGGGCATATTGAGATCAGCAATGCTCGCCGATCTTGTGAGGGGAGGGTGATGTTACATGTACAGCCTACACACACGCTTTGGCGGACTCTATTGGCGGCTGGCCAGTTCCTACTTTGCGGTTACCTTGCTGGCAGCCGTCATTATCGAGATCGCCATCACCCTCCCTGCCAGCATGCAAGGGTATCAGCAAGTGAGCGCGACCCCATACGGGAAGACGGCGATCCCCACCTCGCCTGCGCGTTCTGGTATTTCCCAGGTTTCTCAATTTCTCGGCATCTTTTGGGGCCACCTGCAAGACAATGGTCTGTATTTCATCCTGCTCGCCGGTGTGATTGGCACACTGACTGGTCTATTGATCACGCGCAATGTCACCCGCCGGCTGCGCCGCATCACCCAGGCGGCGGAAGCCTGGAGCAAAGGTGAGTTCGCGGTCGAGGTGCGCGATCCCACCCGCGATGAGATTGGCCAGCTTGGGCAGGATCTCAACAGCATGGCCGAACAGCTCCACACCCTGCTGGCGACCCGCGAGGAGCTTGCGGCGATTGAGGAGCGCAACCGGCTAGCGCGCGATCTACACGACTCGATCAAGCAGAACGTTTTCGCCACCGCCCTGCTGGTGGGCGCGGCGCGCACGCATCTGCCGCCGGATACCCTGCCAGCCCAGACCTATCTCGCCGAAGCCGAGGCGCTGGCCGAGCAGACGCGCCAGGAACTGACCACGCTCATCCGCGAGTTACGTCCGGCCCGCCTCGCAGATAAGGGGCTGGCCGCCGTCCTGCGCGACTATGCTGAGGACTGGTCGCGCCGCATGGGCATTGCCGTCGCTATCCACATTCAGGGCGAGCGCGCGACCGGTATCGACATCGAAGAGGCGCTCTTTCGCATCACACAGGAAGCGCTCGCCAATATTGCTCACCACAGCGGAGCTACGCACGCCACTATCCATCTCATGTGGGACGGCGCGAAGGTGCGCCTGACCATCGCCGACGATGGCTCCGGCTTCGACCTAGCGCATGCCAACGGGCGCGGCGTGGGATTAGCCAGCATGCGTGAGCGTGTGGCAGCCTACAATGGCTCATTGGATATTACCAGTGCGCCGGGCGCGACGACGGTGGAGGCGATTATCCCACAGCACGATGCTGAGAAGCCGATCCAGGAGGCAACACCGTGAGCGATCCTATCACCATCCTGATCGTCGATGATCATGCTGTCGTGCGGCGCGGTGCGCGGGCGTTCCTCGAAGCGCAGCCAGATTTCGCTGTTGTGGGCGATGTCGGGTCCGGCGGCGAAGCCGTATTGCTGGCGGCTGATCTGGCCCCCGACATCGTACTGATGGATCTGGTGATGCCCGGCATGGACGGCGTGCAGGCGACACGGCTGGTGAAACAGAAAAGTCCTTGCTCACAGGTCATCGTGCTGACCTCCTATCACGAGGACGAGCATATCTTTCCCGCCATTCGTGCCGGAGCGCTCTCCTATCTGCTCAAAGATATCAGTCTACCCGATCTGGCTGATGCCATCCGCAAGGCGGCGCACGGCGAGGTCGTGCTACATCACCGCATCGCCGCCCGTGTTGTACAAGAGCTGGATGTCGCGTCGCATCATGATATGGCGAGCTACGCCCACCTGAGTGAGCGTGAGCGCGAAGTGCTGCGCCTGATCGCCGAGGGGCTGAGCAACGCCGAGATCGCCGCGCGGCTCGTGCTCAGCGAGAAGACGGTGAAAAGCCACGTCCGCAATATCCTCGGCAAGCTGCACCTGGCTGACCGGACGCAGGCCGCCATCTTTGCCTGGCGCGAAGGTATTGTGTCGTAATTATCGGGCCACGTTGGACCATGAGGCGCCTAGCGCGGCGCCATTCTTATCGCGCCATCCAGCCGGATCGTCTCGCCGTTGAGCATCGTGTTCTCGACGATAGACTGCACCAGCGCGGCGTACTCCTCCGGGCGGCCCAGCCGGGGCGGGAACGGCACCTGCTGGCCGAGCGACTGACGCGCTGGCTCTGGCAGCCCGGCGAGCATCGGCGTGTCGAAGATACCCGGCGCGATGCTCATCACGCGGATGCCATAGCGCGCCAGCTCGCGCGCAATCGGCAGTGTCATGCTGACGACGGCGCCCTTCGAGGCGGAGTAAGCCGCCTGACCAATCTGCCCATCGAAGGCCGCGACCGAGGCCGTGTTGACGATGACGCCGCGCTCGCCCTCGGCGTCTGGCTCGTTGCGCTGCATCGCGTCGGCTGCCAGGCGGATCGAGTTGAAGATGCCGACGACGTTGACCTGAAGCACTTTCGCAAAGCGGTTGAGGTCGTGCGTGGTATCTTTGCCCAGCACTCTCTCGGCAATGGCGATGCCCGCGCAATTCACTACAATACGCAGCCCGCTGCCTAGCGAGGTCGCCGCCTCCACCGCCGCGCGCATCGAATCGTCGCTGGTGACATCAGTCGCTACGAAACGCGCCTTCTCGCCCAGTTCCGCTGCCAGCGCCTCGCCCGTCTGCGCGTTGAGGTCGGCAATGACCACCCGCGCGCCCGCGTCCGCCAGCCGCCGCACCGTCGCCGCGCCCAGTCCCGACGCGCCGCCCGTCACCAGCGCGCCTGTTCCCGCTATTTGCATGATCGGCTCTCCTTCGTCGTTGCATCACCGTGAACGTGAAAGCGGCGCCCGCGCCGCCATCCAACCATACACCGCGAGACATGGCAACATCAACACGGCGTATACAGGGGCAATATAATATCGTTGGCGGCTCATCATGCGCTTTGCCATGGAAAGGTAAATTCATGCGTTCGGGATTCTTCTCATCTTATGTGCCGTGGGTTGGCGCGTTCTTCCTCGCGATTGGCCTGCTCTCGTTCTTCACCCACGCGCCGTTGCTAGGGGGCGCGCTGCTCTGCATCGGCGTGGCGTTCCTGTTGCTGGGCAACTCGGCGCAGGCATGGCCGACGCTGCCGCTCTGGCGCAAGATCGGCTCGGCGGTTGGCATCATCGTGGGCCTGGTGTTTCTCGTCACCAGCCTGATCACAACGGCTTTTGAGGCAGCTGGCGACTGAAGTCGCGCCTAGTTGGCCTGCGGCCACGAAGTCTGCCTGCGCGAACTCACAGATCCCATCCCCACCGAATACGCTGACATTGCACATTCTCTCGAACGCGCATAGGCGGGTTTTGTGGCGGAGCGGGGTGAGGCCATAAAGGCGCGGTTTTAACGGTCGGTTCCCTCGGATTGGGGAAGCGTGCTGTATTCAAGTTCCAAACCATCGTCAGCAATCTGCATAGGCTGCCGAGAACGTTCGATGACGTAACAGTAAGCCAGCGCAAGAACGGGAATTACAGCGGGAAGCGCAGTCATGAGGATGAATGCTGCAAGGTTGTATCCTTGCGAGTTCTCAATAAAAGGCTCATTCAAGTCAGAATCCACAAAAAAGAGCCGCGGTCCAAAGTTGACCAGGATGAGCGGCACGAGCATCGCGACGAACCAGCCCCACTGGCGGCGTGACCCAGAGACGATAAGCCCAATGATACCCACGGCAAAGCAAAGTCCAGACACAAGCATCGTGACAACTATGAACATCAATGCAATAACGGCAGTTTCCTGTGGAGAGAATACGTCGAGTCCAATAAGAATCGCGGAGACCGCCGCAACGATAAGGCTGATTCCAGAGAGACGGCGCAAAAGGTGCATCATAGACATATTCTTTCCTTGAAGAAACGCGATGGGGGAAATACCCAACAAGACTGCCTCGTTTCCCCCATCTGTCCGGTTGCTGACTACATAGAGCCTTCAGCAGGCGCTACACCCTTTGTACGATGCAACATACCCAGTAGACCGTAAGATTTACTGTTGGACTATTCACCCTATTACCATTGTAGAGGTACTCGTATGCTACCATGTGGTACGTCGAGTTCTTCCCATATGGGGTTGTCACGTCATGGTAAAAGTCTGTGTCACCAACTCCACATCTGAGGTGACAGGTATAATTCTGCGTGTCACCATCCCCCCAGCTTAGGTAGACAACGAGGCTTTCCGTAACTCCTTCTTCGCAATTCCAATGAACATGCGCATGGACATTCTGTCCAGTATCTGCCGGGTTCGGTGTAACATAGGTGATTTGGACCGAGGAGTTAGTAGGTTGACACCCAGCTCCAATGTCGGGGCTAGCACTTCCATGCGGAGCGCTGGTTTTCGCGGGCATAGCCAGAGCGGAAGGGGCAAACATTGCGGAACACAGCAGGACTACCAGACTGAGGATCGCAAATCTGGCCTTCATTCCAAACCTCCATGCACTTACGTGATACAAATTGCTGGCGAGCCATGATCATCGATGCATCACAAACTTTATCGTTTTTTTGTGGCCTGTCAAGAGTGCATCCTTGCTACTCATGACAATGACCCTCAATACTTCCAGTAATCGTGGAAAAATCGCCCTACTTCGGAATCGCGGCGACGACCTCTTCGCATAAGCGCGCTATTGTCTCGAAGTCGCCGAAGCGAATCATGGCGTGCGAGTCGCCGAAGTCGATCAGCGACCGTAGCTGCTGGGCAACTCGGCGCAGGCGTGGCCGACGCTGCCACCCTGGCGCAAGATCGGCTCGGCGGTTGGCATTATCGTGGGCCTGGCGTTTCTCGTCGCCAGCCTCATCACCAGCGGTTTCTGATCGCTCACACGGCGCCAGACATGATCCACGGTAGTCTCGCCTCTCGCGCCCTCAGACGTGATACAATCAGAGCTATTGTGTGTGCCAGGAGCGCTGGAGTATTGCGATGAAACCGCTTGTTGCTATTGTTGGACGCCCGAATGTGGGCAAATCGACCCTGTTCAATCGGCTCGTGGGCGAGCGTCTCGCGATTGTCGAGGATCTGCCTGGCACGACGCGCGACCGGCTCTATGCCGACGCAGAGTGGAATGGGCGCGTCTTCTCGCTCGTGGATACCGGCGGGCTGGAATTAGGCGCAAGCGAGGACATCACCGCGAGGGTTGCGGCGCAGGCGCAGCTGGCCATCGAAGAGGCCGATGTGATCGTCCTGCTGGTGGATACTAAGTCGGGAATTACTGAGGCCGACGCCGAGGTGGCTGAGATATTGCGGCGCTCGGGCAAGCCGGTGGTGCTGGGCGCGAACAAAGCGGATAACCTCACCCGCCGTCAGGAGGCTGTCGAGTTCTATTCGCTTGGTTTGGGCGAGCCAATCACGCTGGCCGCCAACTCCGGCACCGGCACCGGCGACCTGCTCGATGCAATTACTGAGCATCTGCCGCCCGCCGAGGAAGAGGACGAGGCGGCGAGCAATGGTATCCCGCGGCTGGCGATTGTCGGCCGGCCCAACGTCGGCAAATCGTCGCTGCTCAACGCCATCGCCGGGGCGGATCGCGTCATTGTCAGCGATATCCCCGGCACGACACGCGATGCGATTGACACCGAGGTGGAGTACAAGGGCCGCCGCGTCACGCTGATCGATACGGCGGGCATCCGGCGGCGCGGGCATATCGGCCCCGGCGTCGAGAAATACAGTGTTTTGCGCGCCGACCGCGCCATCGATCGCTGTGATGTCGCGGTGCTGATGATCGACGCGGTGGAGGGCATCACCGCGCAGGATACACACATCGCGGGCTACATCAACGAGGCGGCCAAGGGCATCGTCATCGTCATCAACAAGTGGGACATCATCAAAGAGCGCCGCCGCGAAGCCGAGATATGGGCCGACCCCGATGTGCCGATTCTGCCCAGCGAGAATGTGGACCTGGCCGCGCTAGAGGTACGCGACGCCGAGGCGTATATGGACGAAATGCGCGAGAAGCTGAAGTTTGTGCCGTACGCGCCGCTGGTCTTTGCCGCGGCCAAGACGAAGTACCACGTCAACAACATCCTCGACCACGCGCTACGCATCAACGATACGCGCTCGATTCGCGTGCCGACGGCGCAACTGAACGAGATTGTGCGCGACGCGGTGCAGCGCCATCATCCGCCGAGCTCGCAGGGGCGGCCACTGCGCATCTTCTACGTGACGCAGGCCGAGACGAATCCGCCCACGTTCGTCTTCTTCGTCAACGACCCGGAGTTGCTGCATTTCTCCTATCGCCGCTATCTGGAGAACCAGTTGCGCAATGTCTTCAGCTTCGAGGGCACCGCGATCCGGCTCCAGTTCCGCGCCCGTACCACCGACCGCGGCGAGGACGACGAGAAGAAAGGCAAAGCCAAGCCGCGTCCAGGATCGAAGTATACAGGCAAACGCCCCGCGACGAGATCGCGACGGTAGGGGCAGGAGCAGGTTCGCGGAATATACGGCTTCACCGATTGCCTGGAATACTTCGACGTGAGCGAAAGCAGAAATAATCGAGCTTCGCGGCATGATGTACTTTTACCATGTACGACGGACACGGGCATTGCGGTGGGGTGAGCAAGCCGGAGCGTAAACGCTTCGGCGAATGGGATTGGGAGGCGGAAAATTCGCCGTAGCATTCATGCTACAGTCTCCCTCGCCTACCACAACGTAGGGTGTTCCGAAGAAAAAGTAAAAGCACATCATGCCGCGGCTAATCCCCTTTTGTGCGACACTCGCTCTTATAAAGAAGGGATACGCGCGAGTCTGGATTTTCCGTAGGTCTTCAGCCTGTGGCCTGGTAGCTACACGAAATCGGCTACCTCGCCGCGAGTAACCGATTAGTTCGGCTGGCTCGCCGTGATGGCGAAGAGCATCGGCAGGGTGTTCGCTGGTGTGGGCCAGCGCCACCAGCCATCGTCGCCTTGCGCCAGGCAGGAAAACCGCTGATAGTGCGCCAGCGGAAACTCATCGAGGCGCTCGATGCGCAGCCCCGCCTGAATCAGCGCGTTCACAACCTCGCCCAGGCTATAGCGCCAGATGTAGACGGACTGCGGCGCGTCCGTCGCGGCCTCCTCCGAATCCGGCAGTCCGCGCATCTCCTCAACCTGCGGCTCTGCGGAATGGAAGTACGAGCCGTGGACGCGAAAGCTCATGCCATCCGAATCCACAGACTCCAGCATCATTGCGCATGGATGCATCTCAACCAGCAGGAACGTTCCGCCAGGGCGGACGTAGCGCGCGGCAATCGCGGCCCAGCGCGACAGATCGGGGAGCCAGCAGAGCGCGCCATACGAGGAAAAGACGATGTCGAACTGCTCATCCAGCACAGCGGGCAAGTCGTAGAGATCGCTGCGGAGGAATTGGGCGGGTACCCCCGTTTCGACGGCCAGTGCGCGCGCCTGAGCGATGGCAGCGTCCGAGATATCGACGCCAGTGACACCTGCGCCGAGACGCGCCCAGGAGATTGTGTCGCTCCCCATGTTGCATTGCAGGTGCAGCAGGGTTCGCCCGCGCACGTCGCCGAGCGCATCCCGCTCGATGGAGCGCAGTGTCAGCCCACCTGCGCGAACGGTCGCCACAGCGCGATGGTGATCCGACTCCAACTGAGTCAGCGTCATCGCGTTCCAGAGCGCCCGGTTTGATGCGAGATAGTCGGTCATGTAGGGTCATCCTTCAGTATGCGGCGTTATGCGGCGTTATGCGGCGTTCAAAGACCATTGCCCCGCGCTCTCTCAGCGCTATGCTCCATTCTCATCCGCACTGGCGCGCATGGCAGTTGTACGCCAGATAGGCCAGCTATTCTCCATGGAGTGACGCACGTCACTTGACACCTGTGCGCCAGCTTCTTATCATTGGCAGGCGCATCTGATTGCTATGGGTCGGTATGATGGTTGTATGACACAGGTGACACGCGCATCTGCTCATGGCATGGAAAACAGCATTTGAAGAGGAGTTATCCTGGTGAGAACAGAGGGTGGCCCAGCGCCACATGTCTTTATTCTGGCTGGCTCGAAACGTCAGGGTTCATTACAGTATTTCGACGCGGTGACGCTCCAGACGGCTGGCGCCACATTCCGCGGCGAGACCGAGGTTGGGCGGACATCCGATATGGTCGTCTACTCCGATGGCAGCGCCGAGGGTAATGCCTCAGCCCAGGCCGTGCTCCAGTCCGCCGAGGCTGACTTCAAGGCGGTGCAGGCGTGGTTTGGCGGCCTCACGCTCCCCGCGGGACAAGACGGCGACGACCAGAACACCCCACGCACAGCCACGCCATGCCAGGTACTGGTAGATGCCCAGGCGGGCGGCGCGTACCATTTTGGCTGCGACGCCACCGACATCTACATCCAGCCCGACCCCTCGCTGGCCAACGGCTTCATGGTCGCGGAGTTGGTGGAGATTTTCGAGGCTGCGGCGAATAACGGCTGGGCCTGTGGCAACACCAACGGCGAGGGTCTCTCGCGCGTGCTGGCGGGCGAGCGCAACGCCAATCTCGCGCCCGACTTCGCCCAGACGATCCAGGCATGGTGGAGCGCTGGCCACGCCGACTACGTCAACAACAATAGCGCGACCGATCAGGATGAGAACAGCAACGGCTGCGCAACGATCTTCCTCTACTACCTGCATAGCCAGCTTGGCTTCGACTGGACAAAGATCGTGAGCACCGGCGGCTCGACGCTTGGCGAGACGTATCAGCGGCTGACAGGCAAGTCTGGCGCGGACGGCTTCAACGACTTCGTCTCCCGCGTCGCGACGCTCGAACAGGGCGGCCAGCTGGCGTTACCCACCAATAGCAATCCGTTCCCGATTGGCGCGACCGGTGACCCAGGCCCCAGTGGCCAGCCCGGCGGCTCGACCGGGACATCCGATCCGGGCGGCGTGCAGGGCATCCCGCTGCCGACTGACGTGAACAGCGCTATTGGCATGGTCGGCATGGTCGTCATCGTCCTGGCGATCATCGCGGTGATCGTGCTGATTCTCAACGCCACCGGAACGATTCACATCCTGGGGTGAGCAGACCTCTCCCGGCCTTCGGCCACCCGCCCTTCGGGCCGCTGCCGCTCCGCGCGGCTCGTCGCGCGCTTCTCGCCTCGTGCCTCGGCTCGCGCGTCAGCCCCCTACAAGGGGAGGGACTGGGCGGCCATCACGGCGCGGGGCGAGCATCGGTCTGCTTTTAGGGAGGGGTCGGGGGAGAGGGTGGTAGCCGCTAGTGGACGAAGACGACGCCCGCGGCGGGGTCAACGTGGGCGTAGCGGTAATCCACCTTGCCAAAGCCGCCGCCGCGCCACTCGAAGTTCATTTCGGTGATGAGCAGCCAGTAGTGGTCTGGCGCGACGGCGACCACCTGCGCCCAGTGGCCCGCCGAGCTGGCCCCCTGCTGATTTGGCGGAAACCACATCGCCGAGCCGACGACGGCTGTTGTCGTGCGCGCATACTCCGCGCCGTACAGGATGTCCTGCTGCTTGGGATGGAGCGCCTCAACCCACCAGTTGCAGTAGCCGAAGGTGCTTGGCGCGGTATATTGCGTCCGGTTGGGCGTGTAGATCGTGGCGTAGCAGCCCGGTGGGACGGTCCATTCCGAGATGTTGGGCACGAACATATAGCTGTCGTGGCAGGGCTGGCCATTGGTATTGGGCGTCTGGTTTGCCAGCGCCGTCTGCTGCGAGGTCTGGGCTGGCGCGGGCGTTGGCTGCATGGCGACACTGACCGCGCGGCTGATGCTGTTGGCCAGCAGATCATTCCCGCTGAAACAGGATGTGGCGCCAGTAGCAGATGTTTTCTGCCCGGCGCAAGATGCCTTCGTCGTGCTGGCGACGTTGGTATGTAACGTATTGGCGCCCGCATTCATGGGGCGAAGCTGCGTGGCAATGCCAATTGCCGCCGCCAGCGCCACCACACCGCACGCCACCAGCACGCGCGCGCCACGCAGAGCAATCAATCTGCCGAAGAGGCTTGCTATCCACCACTGTCCCAGAAGTTTCCTCCTTCTGTGCTGCTTCCCCGCATGCCTCAGGTACGTCCTGTACCTGAACGACTTTACAAGCTGGCGTAGGTATCCGTCGAGGCCTGTGGGACTTTCTTCCGGGGCTGCGTCGCGCGATATACTGAATGCATCGGATATTCCAGCCATGCGCGTTCCATTCACGTCCGCGAGTGTGGTGACCAATCTGTCATCAAACCGCGCCCAGGCGTCTATCTATCAGACCGAGGAGTGCTTCTATGGGATTCGCGGATCTCCGCAAAGAGTATATGCAGCGCGGACTTGAGGTGAGCGACGTGGACGCCGACCCGTTCCGCCAGTTCGCGGCGTGGTTCGACGAGGCGCGCGCGGCGGCGCCCATTGAGCCGAACGCCATGGCGCTGGCGACGGTCGGCGCGGATGGGCGGCCCTCGCTACGGATGGTGTTGCTCAAAGGGGCGGACGAGCACGGCTTCGTCTTCTACACGAACTATGAGAGCCGCAAAGGCCGCGAGTTGGGGGATACGCCCTGGGCGGCTTTAACATTCTTCTGGCCTGAGATGGAGCGCCAGATTCGCATCGAGGGGCGCGTCGAGCCGGTCTCGGCGGAGGAGTCCGACGCCTACTTTCATAGCCGCCCCGTCGGCAGCCAGCTTAGCGCCAGCGCCTCGCGACAGAGCGCGGTGATCGCCGGACGCGAGGAGTTGGAGCAGCGGGTCGCCGCATTGAGCGCGCAGTATCAGAACCAGGAGATTCCGCGTCCGGAGAACTGGGGCGGCTTCCGCGTCATCCCCGACGCCATCGAGTTCTGGCAGGGTCGCGCAAACCGTCTGCACGACCGACTGCGCTACCGGCTGCTCGCCAGTGGTGGCTGGCAGATCGAGCGCCTCTCGCCGTGATCGTGCAATGCGACCGATGCGGCAAAACTCATGGCAACAGGCTGGGGACGCTTCCTGCCTATTGCGTAGGCTCGGTAGGCTCGGTAGGCTCGGTAGGCGTCTCTGGCGTTGAGAGGGGAGCCGGGCGGTGAGTGATGCGCGTTTTGTCGGCGATGAACACCACATGCGTCTCGGCGATGCCAAACGTCGCGGCTTTGCGGCGGGCACGTCGCCGATTCGCGGCGCGCAATGTCAGGATAATGAGGACAATGAGCAGGATGAGCAGCAGGACGGCGGCAGCCGAGGCCAGCTCGATCCAACTGGGCATAGAGATACCTCCGCCAGACATCAGAACATATACGTAGCACGTATAGCCATCATATCAGGCATGGGAAGCGGGGGAGTCACCGGGCGCAAACATATGCAGACTGATTGCATTATTCCGTGAGCTGCCGAGTCTTCAGCATACAAGGGCTGGCAGCGCCCTTGTTGACATTGTTGTCTTTACAGGACATCATTGTGAGAAGCATGGGGTCGGGCGGACAACGGAACGTGTGGTGTGCAAAGATGGATGCACAGACAGGGGCAAACCATGCCAACCTACGTATCACTGATCAAGTGGACCGACCAGGGTGTGCATAACAGTAAAGATACAGTCCAGCGGGCGCAGGCCTTCCGTGGCGACCTGGAGCGTCGCGGCGGCAAGCTCCTGAGCATCTTCTGGACCCAGGGAAACTACGATATCGTCGCGACCATTGACGCCCCCGACGACCAGACGGCGATGGCCACATTGCTCGCCGTCAGTGGGCAGGGGAATGTGCGGACAGAGACCCTACGAGCGTTCAGCGAGGCCGAGATGGCGGCCATCCTTCAGAAAGTATGATGTAGCAGCGCGTCGTCGGCCCAAATCCCATGCTTGCCCATGCTCGTCTCGTCCCAAGCCCGCCGCGCCACACGATGTTGCTTCACTGCACCCAGGCCTCCCGTGTGAGCAGCAGCGCCTTCTGATGCAGTTTTAGCATGTGCGACGGACACGGGCATTGCGGTGGGGTGCGCAGGCCGGAGCCTGAAGACCCCGGCGAATGGGCCAGAGAGGGCGGGAAATTCGCCGTAGCATTCATGCTACGGCCCGCCTCGCCCACCACGACGTGCGGTGTTCGGCGTACATAGTAAAACCACATTATAAGGCCATGTATAGGGCATCCTCCCGCCCGTGAACATACCTGGCAGCGCCATCGCGGGTTTTCTGAGTGTCGTCACCAGCCGTCCGCAACTTACCAGGCTGATGCGCCGCGATTTCTCTGGTACATGGGATATCTTAATCGCTATCGCATGCGCTACTGGCTTGCCAGACGTCTAATACATCAGAAAGAGCAATACGCGTACATTGCAATGCTGTCAGTGGCGGCGCCACAAGTCCGCGAGGAGCGTTTCACACGATGCTGACTTCAGTGGTTCTCTTGGGCGTTCTGGCGACGCCGAGCTGGTCTCTTAGCCCGTTCACGGTGAGTAATGATGATCTGCATGCCATCGTTGGGTTGATCGCGGGCGTGGCAATCCTGTCGCTGTGGGTTGCGCTCGAACATTTCCGGCAGACGCGGCGGAGGAATCAGTCTGACACTATCCAGGTGTCTGAAGCGTCTGAGGTGAGAGAGCCTGATGCGCTGCTGGCAGCTATGCCTCCCGGCGCGGGTATTGCCGTGCCGGCACGTGCGGAGTGGCTGCTCGACGATAATACGCTGGTGCGGATGCACGCGGTACCTCGTGGCTCGCTGACTCCGCTGGCAACATCGCAGCCAGAGTCGCGGGCCATCGATACCGGCGAGCCACAGCCTGCCGCCGACGCGACAGGAACAGATCCGACCACAGCGCCGATGGGCGACAACAATGACACGGACGACACGGACGACACGCAAGACGACACGCAAGACGACTACCCACTGTAACAGGGTTATTCGTTATGGTTAAGTGAGGATCCACACGCGGTCGGAGCCGCACAGGCGCGGTGGCCCCCATCGTGCCATTGAACGGGGTGGCATGAAGCGCGAGGTTGGGATAGGAGATGTGCGGAGCCAACAAACACCCCGAGCACCTGGAATCGTCACATTAGCCAGATAGGCCCGCACATTCTCAGCAGTAAAGGGCCTGTTGTACGATATGTCGGGCACAGGTACGCGTTTATGAGAGGACGCTTGCCACAGAGGATGTGATTGCGCGGCGAACGTCGTATATGCTGCATCAAGGACCGAGACTGGCGCGATAGTCTGGAAGGGAAAGGCGCTCGCGAATGGATGGTAAGCGCGCACAGCAGAGATCACGGCAACTGACACCGAGTCGGCCCAACGAAAATCGTCTGGCCGAGGATCGGGCAGGTCGTGGTACGCGCTCGTCATCCTCGGACGCCAGAGACAGGGACGGTCGCCGTCGTGGCACATTTGGCGAGCGCATGCGCGACTTCACCGGGCGGATGCCGCTGGTGGGACGTGTCACGGGATACGGGCGTCGGCAACGCCATATTGACCGCGAGTGGGAAGAAGCCTCAATGGCGGGTAGCTGGGATGTGGCTGAGCCATTCCACGATGGGCCTCCCCCGGATAGGTATGATGGCCCTCCTGGTGGCATGGGAGCCGACGATGCGGTATGGCCGTCCTGCCCCTTCACGCAAGGGTGGTCGTGGCAAGGCGGGTCGGCGGCGCCTGCGCGAGCGCAACTTCCCCGTCAAAGTGGTTCTGGTGCTGGCGCTGATGAGCGTCATCGTCGGGTTCTGTTGCACACAGGGTACCTTGCAACTGGTGAATGTGGCCTCTGCCGCCTATGACGCGCGGGCGCAGGTCAATGCCATAGAGGCCCTGGCCAAGGGCGGCAATGTCACCGATACCGCCCATCTCACCGAGATGCAGACACGGCTTGTCGCGCTCAATGACGATCTGTTTCGTTTGCAGAGCGCGCTCCCAGGCCAGGTAGTATCGACGGCTAGCGGATCCAGTATTAACCATACGCTGACGATGGCGCTCGATCTTGTGCAGGCGGGGCGCTATGGCGTGGATGCGGCGCTGATTCTCGTACCTCATCTCAAGGGAGTGCTCTCCGATGTGGGCAGCGGCGCCAGCGCGACCCCTGCCGCTACCGCCAGCGGCACGACGACCGCGAAACCATCCCCGACGGCCACAGCAACCGTCGGGCCGACGCCAACAGCGACCCCCATACCAGGCAACGTGGCCTCGGGTGGTCTGACGATGGACGATGTGACGCGCGTCCAGCAGGATATTACCTATGCCGGAGTGCTGGCTCAGCAAGCGCTGACGGAACGCCAGTATGTCAACGATGGACAGCTGCGCTCGATTGGCCTGAGCAGCGTCGTCACGATTCTGCAGAAGATGGATAGCTTCGCGCCGAAGCTGCCAACCTATCTGAGCTATGCCAATAGCATCATGTCGGCGCTGCCGGATCTGCTCGGAGTCACCAAACCGGCGCATTACCTGTTCTTCGACATGGATAGCGACGAGATGCGCTCAACGGGTGGGTTTCTAGGCAATTACGCCCTCATCACCGTGCAAAATGGGAAGCTCATCGGCGGCGTCCACCTGCTAGACACCCTCCGGTTGGATTGTCCCAAGGGATTGAACTTCTGCCCTCCGCAGCAGATTCCCCAGCAATATGCCTGGATGAATGCATTTCCAACGTCATTCCTCATGCGCGACGCCAACATCTCGCCTGACTTCCCCACCTCGGCAAAGCTGATCATGCAAAAGTATCAGCAAGAGAGCGGCCAGGCGGTCGATGGCGTCTTCATGATTACGCCAGAGATCATCCGGGACATTCTGAAGCTGACGGGGCCGTTGAAAGCGGATGGTTACGATAAGGAGGTGAATGCGCAGAACCTCCAGGATGTTATTCACTACTACCACATCGTCGACCGCGGCGATACGACACCGGTGAACGGCAACACCGCCAGGAAGGCGTTCGATTCGCAGCTCGGCAGCCTGCTGCTGCACAAAGTCGCTACGCTGAGCGCGTCGCAGCAGGCCGCGCTGATGAAAGAGGTCCTCGAAGGCTTCGGCACAAAAGATGTGCAGGTCTATCTCAATGATTCCAGGGTCGAATCAGTGCTCAGTACATTGCATATAGACTCCACGATCCCGATGCCAACTGGCATGGATGGGATATTGCTCTCGGATACCAATGTCGGGGCGACCTACTACAGCCGCGATATGGAGGAGACCGTCAAGGATACGATCACCTTCGACAGCAAGGGCAACGCCATCCACGACATGACCCTTACCTATACGCTGCCGTTCATCAACCACCTCTATACGCCGGTCTATGGGGACAGTAATGGGAATAAGTACACCTGGTACAGTGGGGTTGCGCGCATGATCGTGCCTGACGGCTCCAAGCCAATCAACGGCAACTACCTTCCCGATGGCACCTTGACCGCGATGCAGATCGTACAGTGCAATACGCCGTGGATTGTACCCTGTGGCCTACTTCCCGCGCCGGAGCCTGGCCATGTCGTCTGGGCCGCGCGCATCAACAATATGCAGGTAGGCGGTCAAACTCTCGTCTTCCACATGAAGTGGACAACACCCAATGTGCTCAAGACCGTGGACGGCAAGACACAATACAATCTGCACATCTACAAACAGGCGGGCACCCATATCGCCTACAACATCACCATTATTCCGCCCAGCAAGCAGCAGATCGCGTTGCCATTGGCCGATCCGCTCAGGACGCCTGACAAGGCGACACCCGGCATGAGCGTTCAGTTCACTAGCCCGTCACTCGTCAAAGATACGATGCTGACGGTCACGTTCGTCGGCAGCTGAGTTAAGGATTCATCATCGTTATCCAGGTTGAACGTCTCACGCCTTCCGCAGATAAAACGCTGCCTGATCGCCACGTCCCTGCTGATTCAGTTCTTCCGCCTGGCGGTGGAATGCCGCGATCTGCTCAGGTGTGAAGATGGATTTCTGCGGATCTTGTTTATAGGATTGGGGCGCATACAGCGGGATATCGCGTTGATACTGCTCACTGCCCCAGAACTGAAACTCCGTCGAATCATAGATCACCTGGTCGAGCATAAGGCCCGCCTGTGACGCCAGCATGCGCATGCTGTCCACTGTGTGCAGGAAATAATGGCGCGGCGCATCCAACTGCACCCAGTTCGTCCGATAATGTTCCCAGGCGTATGAGCCGCCGATAGGAATCCTGATGAGGCAGATTCCTCCAGGCACGAGCAGTCGCGCTGTAGAGACGAGCGTCTCCAGAGGATCGGGAACGTGCTCAAAGGCATGGTGGAACATGATAAGATCCCACTCGCCCCGCAGGTCGTGAATCGCCTGCTTGTGAATGGTTAGCCCATTCTTATACGTGATCGTCTCGCCAATATAGGGATCGATTCCCATGACATGCGTGAAACCAGCGCTACGTAGCATGTAAAGAAATCGGCCAGAGCCACAGCCAACATCCAGAATCCGCGTATCGGTGGAGATGTCCGCCTCTGCCAGCAAATGCGCGCGTGGGTCAGGCTTCCTGCTGTCGACTATCCTGCCGACTATTCCCCGGTTGGTAGTCCCATACAGCGTGCGTAATCCTACGAGCCAGTTCTTGATGGGGTTGTGAAAGGTGGCTTCGGGGGATTCGGAAAGGCTGTAATACTCAGCAGGGTAGTATTTGCCCATGTCGGCAGGGGCATCCACCAACTGCACGCAGTGG
Source organism: uncultured Chloroflexia bacterium (assembly GCA_963718915.1). Classification (GTDB taxonomy): domain Bacteria; phylum Chloroflexota; class Ktedonobacteria; order Ktedonobacterales; family JADMIN01; genus DAHUXT01. Next base: position 356,511 of record CAVRAI010000007.1, read on the forward strand.
CAATTGGAGCACTCTAGATAGGCGAACGGCTCACGCAGGCCAAACATCATTTCACGCGCGTGGTAGATGGTATTCCCCACGTCATTCTGGCAGACTTTACACGTCGTACTGTAGTGTGTCGCTTCCATATCCATGCTCATGCGTTCATCCTTTGCCTGATCGGCGGACGACACCTGGTCTTTGACAGGCTGCGTGACATCCGCGAAGGTATGAAGAGGTTGCAGTGCGGCGCCATTATAACATGGCTGCCAATGCGAAGCCATCCGAAGCCATCCGAACAGCCCACGTAGCAATAGGGGCCAATACCCGCTCATTTCCTATCATTAGTGAGGAACAGCGCAATCAGTTGCTTGAGCTCAGGTATGCATAGGGTGATTGGCGCGGGAAGCGGTGGCGCGGCATGGCTACCAGCGCTTGTCGCAGGTACCGGGCTCTCTCGCGGAATGCGGCGCGCCGCCCCCGCTTTGGGGTGATCAGCGCAAGTATGGCGAAGATGGCCCACATTGGCAACCAGCACAACCACACCGTAATTGCCAGCAGTCGCGCCCGGTTGCGCCCCAAATGGGCGCGTGCGAAATAGCGGGCGCTCCAGGCCGCCTGGTTCAGCCAGCGCATGCCCTGACCGCCCGTCTTCGTTGATCCGCCACCCAGGTGGATAATCGTCGAGACGGGCGCATAACGTATCGTGTAACCTGCGCGTTTGATGCGATAGCAGAGGTCGGTCTCCTCATAATACAGGAAGATGTTGGGATCGAATGCGCCAACGTGATTCAGCACCGAACGCGGTACCATAATGTAGCAGCCGGACACGACCGTAACATCGCGCTCGGCGTTGTAGTCCCAATCCCGCAGTCCCTGTTTCTTTACAAACCCCGGTCGAATTCCCAGGAATGTCAGCGTGAGCGCGGAGATCAGGACAGGTACGGTGAATGGCGTATTGCAGGTATACTGGATCGTTTTATTGGCGTTGAGCACACGCCCGCCAATCGCGCCGCAACGAGCGCCGAGGCGGTCTGCTACGGCGACCAGGCTGTCCAGCGGTTCGAGTACAAGCGTATCGTTGTTGAGGAAGAGCACATAACGCCCTCGACAAATGGGCAAAGCGCTGTTGTTGCCCGCCCCAAAGCCGCGATTTTCGGTATTGAAGACGCATCGAATGTGCGAAGAGGCCCACTCAAGCTGGCGCAGCCACTCCTGGCTTCCGTCGGTCGATACATTATCGACGATGATAATTTCGTAGCTACACCGAGTGCCCGAGCGCTCGATGGTTCGTATGCACTGTTCGGTGAGCGCGCGGCCATTGATATTCACCATCACGATTGAGAGATCCATGCTATGCCTTCATTGCTCAGGATATGTCGGAGGGGTCTGTCGTCGTGCTCCATAGCGGCAATGCTCCGCGTGCTGGAGGAGTGACTATTTGCCCGGCGCGAAGGAAAGCACCCAGAAATGATGGTATGGGTGCTCGGGCACTCGATAGTCCTTCGTAATCCGTCCGTAGCGGCGCAGTACTTTACGCACCCTCCTGACTGGATAGCCCTTCGCGTCCACCTCCCAATAGTGCTGATCGTTCGGGGGCAACGTCCTGTTGAAAGGAAGAGAGACCCAGAATTGGCGATCGCGGCGCCGCACCGGCCCGAGGCGAATGGACCATGCGCGACTCAGCTGCGGGAGTGAGAGCACAATCCCCAGCCGGGCTACCCGAGACATCTCTTGAATCGCTGGCTCGAACTGGTCGAATGGTAGATGTTCCAACACCTGCGAGCAAAGCACCACATCCACCGACTTTGGCGGCAGCGGCATGTGTGTCACACTGCCAACGATGGTGGGATGAAGGTCGGGGTCAATGTCAATGGATTCGCATTGAGCTATCTCCCGGCGAAGCACATTGGTGACAATATCGTCGCCGACCCCAACCACCAGGCAAGTACGGGCTTGAAGTCCAAGCACCTCAACAATCTGATGCCAATAGCTCACCCACCGACCTTTTGGGGCATAATGGAGGAATCCATAGTGCTGGGGCGCAACCTGAACCGTGGCCCGGAACTCCTGTGGCGGGGCGTTATCATGCATCTCATTTGTCTCCTGGGTGGGGAAAACATGCTCTCCCAAAATAGCGACCGCACAACACTATGCGAGGTCAAGTCCACGACGCGACAGCATCATCAGTTCTAACGTGTCCACTGGAAGGTGGATAACTCCCTGTAGCTCGATCACGTCTTCTGGCTATCTTAACCCTATCCGCATAGCCATGTCTGTCACTTGACTTATCGGTTGCTGAACGTTAGTGGCGTGTCGGCGCCAGCTAACAGCGATTTTCGCTGCGCCATGGCAAGCGTACTACGACATAGCAGTGCGTGCAATGATGCTGCCAGCTGATCTTCGGAATATTCGTTGATGGCGCGCATCTGTCCGGCTGCGCCCAATCGGTGGGCGTGCTCGGGCGATTGTAGCACCCAGGCGAGCGCCTCCGCCACGGCTGACGCATTCCCCGGCGGCACTAACCGGCCCGTCTGCCCATCCACGACGGTATCGGCAAGCCCCCCTACATTACTCGCGACCACAGGGCGTCCGGCTGCCATGGCCTCGACAGCGACAATCCCGAACGGCTCTGAGTGAGACGGCGCGACAACGACATCGGCGAGTAGATAGAAGAGTGCGACGTCACTCTGCGCCCCGGCGAAGACGACACTCTGGGCAATCTGAAGTTGCTGCGCCAATGCTTCAAGTGACGCGCGATCTGCACCTTCGCCAACGATGACCAGCTTCGCTTTGGGGTATCTGCTCAGCGCCTGCGCAAACGCATGCGCCAATACCGGCACGCCTTTCTCGGCCACCAGGCGACCGACAAAAACCACAATCGGGCCGTTCCCGCCGACGCCCAGTTTGTTCGCCAGAGCCTGACGTGTCTCGGCAAGCTGACTGGGATCGCTGGTCAATGTATGCAGGCGGGCCATGACGTCCTCTGAAACGCTGTTCGGCACTAGCACGAATTTCTCTGGCAGAGAAGCCTTACGTGCGTGATACAGCTCAACATCAGCCTGTGACTTGCACCAAATCGCGGAAGCGCAGGAACACGCAATTTTCTCGACGACCGCGTTACGCATCCGTCGGTAGAGGCCACGGTCCGAATAGTAGGAAGGATAGCCCGCGCTATACACTATGGTGTCGATGCCTGCGATGCGACCAGCCAGACCGGCAAGGCATCCAGCGATAGGTCCGTACACGAGCAGGGCGTCTGGCCGCGCTCGACTCAGCTGCCAGGCCAATCGAGGCACAGCACGCGCGAACCGCACCTGACCAACAATGGGAAGCGCCTGTGCGGCGATGCCAGCCCTACGCGCGTTCTCAGCCAGTGGGCCGTCATTTCCGCAAATGAGTTCCGACTGCCAACCGTATGTCTTCAGGCCGCGCGCCGCCGAAAGAAGTACCCGTGGCCCACCGCCAATGGCGCCAGAGTCGATGATGTGGATCACTTCGCCGCTCGCTGAGCCGGAGGGCAATGCGCGCAACATCGCTTGCCGATGCCTCGACTGCTCATCAAGCGACTCCGCCAGCGTAGGCATCGCCACTGCGAGGCCCAGGAAGACCCAGAGCAGCATGAGATACATCGAGGACGTTGCCTGCGCGCAGAACAACATGCACGTCATCGCTCCCAACAGCCCAATGGTGATCGCACGAGAAGCTGATGGCGCTGGCCGACGTATCGCTCTGAGGACGGCGACGTACATAGCAGCCAGGAACCAAAGTATGAGTATGACCCCGATGATGCCCGAAAAGTGGAGGATAGACAGCCCCATCGAGAAGATCCAGTAGTTATGCGGGCCGCCTTTCTCGAAGAGGTAGTACGTGGCGGTGCCCCGGCCCCAGATGGGGCTGCGTGTCCATTCGTCAACGACTAAATAGACGACTTTGACACGATTACCACCAGAGCCGCTCTGGAAATTCAGCAGCGAAGCCATGCGTGTAGAGATCGGACTGCCATCACGGATCAAAAGCAGGAGCGCTGCAGCCAATATCGCGATACCTAACAGGGAGAAGCCAATCACAACCGGAAGGCGACGGGCATGGCGTGTGCTGTTCGCGGCGTCAAAGGCGCTGGGCACGCCTACTGATGCGTCTCGCTTGAGCTTGCCTCGTACCCATATTGTCACGCCAGTGACGATGATCGCGCCGAGGATGAACCCCAGCCAGGAAGCTCGGGTGAGGCTAAGAATGCCTCCCGCCGCACATAACGCGGCGACCAGCGCCAATGTCAGTGACAGGGGAGTAAACAGTCGTCCGCGGACCATTTGGCTGAGTATGACTGCGACGATCAGAACCGTGACCGAGGCGAGATAATGGCCGAAAAAATTCTGCTCCGAGAACGTGCCATATGCGGATAGCAGACCGCTCGACGCGTCGACTCGCGAACCAAACAGGTCAGTCTGGTGGAATACCCTGCTAATGCCATACAAGAGAATACCGAGCGTTGCCTCAATCGCCGCAATAGGGAGCAATGCCCACAAAATGAAGGTCGGGTTGGTCAACTCGCTGACGATGAAGATGATGGCAGCGTAGCACATAAGACCAACGATCAATTCAGCGATGAGCGGAAGCCCAAGACTCAGTTCCTGGTGATTGACAAGAGCGGGAAACGAGCGATTCGACGACGAATAGGGCGGCGGGGAGGCGACCCGGCACCCGACGAAAGAGGCGCCTGGCCGTGCCGTTGTTGGCGTGGCGAATAAACGTGCCAAGGCTCACGGACGGACCAAGGATTTCATCAATGCGTACGTGAGCGCCTCCTGATGTCAGAAGTGCGGGATAGAAGAACTCCAGCGTAATCATGAAGAACAGCACAATAAGGCTCAGCCGTGGGGTATTGAGACCCGCCAACAGGCCAAACGTGATGAGGAGGGGAATCAACAATACGAGCACATCAAGCTTATGAGATAGGATTCCGAGCGCGCCCAGCACTGTGGAGACTATCAGCAAGACCGCGATTGCAATGAGCGCTACCCGCGACTGCGGCGTCCACTGGGTGCTGACAGCGTCCGAACGTTTTTGCGATAGGTCTTGCATCATTGTTCTCGCGATCCTTCTTTCTTCGGCGATCTCCACGCAACTCGGCGCATTACGCAGCGTCTGCCGCCTCCAGGCAGCCATCATCGACTGCCCGCGCACACCATGTCACCCGGTCCTAGGTTGGAATTGACATCGAAGGGTCTCTTAGTTGCTCCTGCGACGGCTTCTTTGCTCTTCGCCGCGGCGTAATCCGCTGGAGGGTGCGCTTTCCGTACCGCGCCAGCCGCCGGAGGTCATCTATGGTGACGACTCGCATCGCGAAGAGAATGACGCACAAAACGACCATCACGATAGACCCCTCAACCAGGGTGGGTTTGATGTTGAAGGTAAATATGCCGACCAGGCACACTGCTCCTAAGATGACCGCCAGCACCGTGGTGCCGATCAGGCTTATTCGCCGAAGGATAATACAGAGGATCAGCACCTGAACGATGACATTGAAGTCCTCGGTCACGGTTGTCGCGACAGAGCTGCCGAGATACCCCCAGTGAGGAATCAATAACACGTTGAGTACGAGATTGATCACGAGATTGATGCCGACGACTGGTAAGAGAATGCGCTGGCGGCCAATCCCCGTCAGCACCGCGGAAGTGATGTTATTGATTGCCAGGCCCACGGTGCTCCACGCCATGATGATGACCGCTGGCACGATGATCTCGAAGCTGGAACCGTACAGAATCCTGACCATCAGCGGCGCGAAAACCGTCATGCTCACGGTTGCCAGCAGCGACAGCGCATAGCCGTATCGCAGCGCCTGCTTGGTCAGCGCCGTCACCCGCGCGCGTACCTCCCCGTCGAGCTCGCGGTAGCTCACCAGCGGCAGCACTGTGGTTGAGATAGCGACCAAGATCGCCAGCGGAGCTTCCGTAAACTTATAGGCCGCGCTGTAGTAACCAACCTCATTGATGTGACCGAGTTGGGCGATGAGAAACGTATCCAGCCGATGGTAGGCCAGGATGCCGATGCCCGCGATTCCAAGCGAGATCACCTGGGGAAGCATCGAGCGTATATGTCGTTCTGGCGCAAGACCGACGTGGCCGAGGCGTCGGCTGAGCAGGACCGTGAGGATGACACAGATAGTAGCATCCGAGATCAGCAGCAACTCAAGCATCACCAGCCAGTTACCGCCCATGTGCGCGGCCACGACCATGGAGATGAGATAGATGGTGCGCGCAATGGCCTGCGCTATCGTTGGCGCGCGGGCATCGAGCCGCGCGCGATAATACGTCATCAAGCTCGATCCGAGGTTGGCAAGAATGAGATCGCCCACCACAATGACGGTTCCCGCGATGACATCCGCGCTTGTACCCATAATGTACAGCGCAATGATGATGACAACGGCGCAGACCACGGATGCCCCAAGTTTCAGCGCCACACCATCGCGTAACATCCGCTTGCGCGCTTCGGCGCTGGATGTGTGTGAAAGGGTGCGAATCAGTACCTGATCCCAGCCAAAGGTCGTAATGGAGTTGAGCAGTTCTTTGCCGGTCAAGACGAGCACATAGATCGAGAAGTCTAGCGGCGGAAGGGCGGCCAACGCAATGATGAACGCGATATAGGTGACCAGTTTATTGATGATCTGCGCGGCAATAATCCCGACCGAGTTGCCGATGGCCTTGAGTGAGTTAGTGTTAGAAGAAGGCCGCCCCATCGGAACGGACACGGACGGCGGTGTGGGAGATTCGGTCGTCGGCACGACGATCCGCAGGCGCGCGTCTGTTACCTGAAAATCGGTATCCGAGAATATGCCACTGAAGTCATAGGGATCGTAATCGTAGGCTTCATAGGGATTGTATGGATTGTCTGGGCCGTATCGGGTTGGTGTTGGCTCACTCGAATCGCGACCCCAGCCCGATCCTCTATTCCCATCAGTCGACATGGCGCGCTCCACTTTATTAGGAAGTAAGTTCTGTGGCTGACTTGAGGTCACGGTTGTGGTCGGATGAGTGGCGTCTGTCCGCCGCATCATAATATACGTCCAGCGTGTCTCTTGCGGCAGCAGTAGCCGAGAAGTTCTGAACCCGCACTAACCCCTGCCTGATGCAATCATCCCTGAACTGAGCGTCACTGGTCATCGCTACAATAGCTTGAGTAAGCTCCTCCTCAGAGGTTGGATCCACCATGATGCCAGCCGGGCCGACTACCTCAGGCAGTGACGATGTCTTCCCCGTAATGACCGGACAACCACATGCCATCGCTTCTAGTGGTGGCAAGCCAAATCCTTCGTAGATCGAGGGATAGATGAACGCATCAGCTCCATTGTATAGCGCGACGACATCTTCTTCGGGAATATAGCCGGTAGCAATGACTTCGTTCTCGAGACCATGCTGGCGAATCTCCTGGAAGATTTGCGATTCACGCCACATGCTCTTGCCGACAAGCACCAGGCGTCCATCATATGCGCCCATGCGTTTGGATTGAGCGAACGCGCGCACCAGGCGCGGCAGATTCTTGCGTGGTTGCAGGTTGCCCACCGCGAGCAGATATCTGCCATTGATGCCATAACGCGCCATGACATTCTCGACCTCAGCCCTGTCGTGAAGCACGCGGTAATTGGGTGCTATAGATTGATAGACGACCCTGATCTTCTCCGGGTCAACATTGTAATAGTTCGCAATGTCGCGGCGGGAACTCTCGGAGACGGTTATCACCCTTTGCGCGTGCCGTATAGTCCGTGGCACCAGCGTTTTGAGAATAGCTCGATCACGCGCCGAGAATGTCTCGGGATAGAGTTCATAGGAGATGTCGTGGACCGTGGCGACAACCGCAGCGGATACCGCTGGTGGCGCGATGTATGTGACGTGCAGCACATCGACGTGGTCCGCCAGCACGCGAGCAGGCATACCCAATGTAATGCGTAGCGCAGAGGTCGCCGGGGCGACGTGACGGCGCGCAAAGTTGGGTGGAAGTGGGCCGCATGCGTCTAGCCGTTCCAGGTGGGTCGAGTAAAGCAGGTACTGCGGTGTAGGGGCTTCTGGGTCAAGGCTCGCGAGACCGCGTATGAGGTTGATAATGTACGTTTCGTTTCCTGTTTCGCGCTCACCAACCATATGCGCATCGATAGCAACCCGCAACGGTCTTGATATTTGACGACTACGACGCATGTATCTCCCCTGCAACATCTCTGCTGCATATGTCTCTATACATGTCTCTCACCTGCCTCTAACCTGACTGTTCCTCTGACCAATTCCTTAACGATTCAATAGATTAGCTAGACTCCCTTTATCCAATACCTCAACATTTGGCCCATCCCGGCACAAGTGCGCGGTAACTCGCGGCAACTGCACAACCATGATACACGTCTGCCGTCTGGTAGCGCAATTCATCCGGCCAATTTCGCATGTCCCAATCGTGCGAGGCCTCAATCAGGAGAGAACTCACCAGCAAGCGCGCCGCCGCCGAAACAGATGGCTAACTGGCGCCGCTTCTTGTCCTGAGGCGGCTACAGTACGGGATCGCCTGATTGTTGCCAACGCCGAATCCACGATTCTCGGATTGTAGATACAGCGGATCCCAGGATGCGTCGCCTCCAGAGCGCTCAATTGCCTGGATGCAGTCAGTTATCAATGGCGCGTTCTTCCAGTTCAGCAGCACAATCGACACGTCGACGACTGGCTGCGAGTGCGTCGAGGCGTTATCCTGAAGGTTCTCCTACCTATTCATTTTCATTGCTCAATCTGATGGCTCTCGATGACCATAAATCTTCGTCATATCTTTGTCATATCTTCGTCACGCATGACGCGCGTGCGACACGCTCACAACCTATGCGCGACATGCGAAGACGGGGTTATTGTACCCGAAGTGGCTGCCAATGAGCTATCGGGCAGGATCAACGATAGCATCCCGCTATTGCCGCTGATGGTGGCGTATCCTGATCCACTGGCGGCATTGTTTCTGCGTCGTTCATGCATGGATACGTCGCAATACCGCGTTTATAGTGGCCAGCCGCGCTGTCTAGCATAAAGTAACCTGGGTTATGACAGTGCAGCGCCGAATTACAGAGAAGGAGCAGAAAGCCCTTCGGCTTGAGCCAGGGGATGAATGGCCCTCTCGCCTTGCTGATTTCGTGCTTATCAGGCAGAATAGACATCTATGGACGAGCCAACAGCGCGGAGTGTGCAGATGGCGCGGATGGGACAGACGGCGCCAAGCATACGCAAAGCCTACAAGTACAAACTCAACCCGACACCTGAGCAGGCGTGCCAGCTTGAGCAGACGTTGTGGCGCTGTCGTCGGCTCTACAACACCGCGCTCGAACAACGAATCACCCTCTACAAGCAGCGCGGTGTCACCCGCACCGCCTATGAGCAAATGGCGGAGTTGCCCGAGTTGAAGGCCGCGTTCCCGGAGTATGCGACCGTTCACTCGCTGGTCTTGCAGGATGTACTGGCGCGCCTGGAGCAGACCTATCAGGACTTCTTCCGTCGCATCCGCGAAGGGCAAACACCCGGCTTCCCGCGCTTCCAGGGAAGCAACCGCTACCACAGCTTCACCTACAAGCAGTACGGCAATGGCGCGCGGCTCGACAATGGCTTTTTGGCGCTCTCCAAAATCGGCCGCGTGGCGGTTCGCTGGTCACATCCTGATGGCCCCTGGGAAGGCGCCCCCAAGACGGTCACGATCAGCCGCGAAGCCGATGGCTGGTATGTCGCGTTCTCGTGCGTGGACGTGCCGACGCAGCCCTTGCCGTCAACGGGGCAAGAAACGGGGATAGACCTCGGCCTGGAATCGTTTGCCACCCTCGCTGATGGCACGATGATCCATAACCCGCGCTGCTATCGCCGGGCGGAGCGTCGCCTCAAAACCACCCAACGCCGAGCGGCTCGCCGCAAGCAAGGGAGCCACCGGAGGCGCAAAGCGGTGAAGTTGCTTGCCAAAGCGCATCTCAAGGTGAGGCGCCAGCGGCGGGATTTCCAGCAGAAAACCGCGCTGGATCTGGTGCGGCGCTTCGATACGATCTATCATGAAGAGTTGCAGGTCGCCAACATGCTCAAGAACCATCATCTGGCCAAGTCCATTCAGGACGGCCGGGTGGTCTCAATTTCTGAGCATCCTTTCCTTCAAGGCAGCATGCGCCGGTCGGAGGGTAATCGCGGTGAACCCTGCCTACACGAGCCAGATCTGCTCTGGCTGCGGTGTGGTGGTCCAAAAAGGTTTGTCTGTCCGCTGGCATAGCTGCCCAGACTGCGGCGCCAGCCTGCACCGTGACCATAACGCCGCGAAGAATATAGAAAGGCTCGGGCAGAGCCTTCGGGGAGAGGTGGCGTAGGCCGCCCCAGAGAACCGAGAATCTCCCGCATTTATGCGGGGGAGTGTCAATATAATGAACAGGCCCGGCAGCCGCAAGCGCCGTGCGAGGGAGAGACTGCCAGATGCGCCAGACGAGATGTGCCAGATGCCACGCCAGGCGCGTAGAATACCCCAAAGAGATGATACTCTGATGCTATGCCATCAATATAGTGTACCGGAGTCGCGCAAGGAGCATTTCGCACGATGCCAGATGGATATCTTCCGCACAGCTTTCCGGCGGCAATAAGCTGGTTCATAGACGCGCTGTCCATTCGCGGTGATGATGTATTTGCCGTGATCGGCCTGATCGCGGTGGTGGTCGTGCTATTGCTCTGGGTCATGATCGAGAACGTCCGGCAGACGCGCTGGCGATCTGGTCGTACCACAGATGGCGCGGAGACCACCGACATCACAGAAAATACAGACGCCACAAGGCATGTCAGGGCGAAAGACTCAAGCGGGCCAGCGCTGGCGGCTGAGGCGGATATGGCCCCTGTGCGCGCGCGGGCTGAATGGTTGCTCGACGACAATACGCTGGTGCGGACGGGCGCTGTAACGCGCGAGGCGGTACGGAGAAAGACGACCGCCGCTCCGCAACTGGTCCCCTCCCGCTCCCGCTCCCGCTCCCGTGGCCACACCCAGCTCAACGCCAGTGATGAAAGCGAAACGCCCGCTACACATCGCGATGATGGGGTCGCGGGGCATCCCCGCCAGCTATAGCGGTTTCGAGACGTGTGTCGAGCAGCTCTCGGTGCGGTTGGTCGAGCGCGGGCATTCGGTGACGGTCTATTGCCGCTCGCACCACGTCAAATGGCCCGAAAAGACCTATAAGGGCGTGCGGCTCGTAAAGCTGCCGACGATTGCCAGTAAGCATCTCGATACCATCGCGCATACCTTTCTCTCGATGCTGCATGGCGAGTTCCGCCGCTATGACGTCGTCTATATCTGCGGTGTGGGCAATGGGCCGCTGGCGGGTATCCCCCGGCTGGCGGGAAAGCCAACCGCCATCAATGTGGATGGAGCGGATTGGGAGCGCGATAAGTGGGGCGGTTTCGCCCGTCGCTATCTCCAGGCTTCAGAGCGGCTGGCGACAAAGCTCGCAAGCTGTATCGTCTCGGATTCGCACGTGGTCGAGAAGTATTATCAGGACAGGTTTAATACGCCCTCCGTCTTCGTGCCCTATGGCTCCGATGTTCCCCACCTGCCCCCAGGCGAGACGCTGCAACGGCTGGGATTGAAGCCGGATGGCTACATCCTCTGGGTGGGTCGGCTTGTCCCGGAGAATAACGCGCACGATGTCATCGAGGCATACCAGCAGCTTGGCGGGCCTTCGACCGGATTGCAGCTCTGCCTGGTCGGCGACGCGCCCTATAGCAGTGACTACAAGGCGGAGTTGAAACAGAAGGCTGGTCCTGGCGTCGTCTTCGCGGGCTACGTCTTTGGCGATGGCTACCACGAGCTTGGCTCGAATGCGCGTATCTACGCCTTCGCAAGCGGCGTCGGCGGAACGCATCCGGCACTGCTGGAGGCGATGGCGTTTGGCAACTGTGTGGTGGTCAACGATATGGCCGCCAATATGGAAACCATCGGCGATGCCGGGCTTCCCTACGCGGGCGACAAGGGGGCAACCGATCTGGCGCGAGTGATGGCTCAAGCTATCGCGAATCCAGCGCAGGTCGAGGAATACCGCAAGCGCGCGGCGCATCGCGCGAAGGCCGTCTATAGCTGGGATGTGGTGACCGATCAGTACGAACGCCTGTTTGCGGACCTCGCCCGTGTCTGACCCACGCTCCCAGCGGGTGGCGCTCCAGCCGCTGTAGTACCTCTTGCCAGCGCGTTCCCATTGGCGCTGCGTTGGGTTATACTGTGGGGCGCGGCCCGCGACCAGGGCCAACAATGCGCTACCCAAAGTCTACCAAATCCGGCTAAGCAGTCGTGATGGAATGGAAATATCTGGAGGGATACTGTGCCCCTGGGAAATATCGATGGTGTGGTGATTCAGTCACTGGCCCGTCATGCGGATGATCGTGGCTACTTCGAGGAATTGATTCGTGTGACGGATGGCTTCTTCCAGGAGGGATTCGGCCAGCTCAGTCACTCGAAGATGTATCCCGGCGTTGTCAAGGCGTGGCATATCCACAAGACGCAGATTGACTGGTGGTATGTCGCCTTTGGACGGCTCCGTGTCGCGCTTCACGATCTGCGCGAGGGGTCGTCGACGCGCGGCGTCACCCAGGAGATTGCTCTTGGCGACGACCTGCCGCCCGCTGTGCTCAAGATTCCCCCTGGGGTCGCGCATGGCTGCCGGGTCATTGGCGAAACGCCTGCCCACCTCTTCTACGTCACCTCTTGCACCTACAATCCTGACGAAGAGGGGCGCATCGCCTTCGACGACGCTGAGATTGGTTACGACTGGCTGAGTGGCCCACCCATCAAGTGAATGGCGCATGCCGTTCACGACATGTGAGTACACATAACCGCGTTAGGCGTGGATGAGATACGTGTGGAACGAGGATAAACGGATGAAAGGACTGATCCTGAGCGGTGGCAAGGGAACGCGCCTGCGTCCGCTGACCTATACGCGCGCCAAGCAGCTTTTGCCGCTCGCGAACAAGCCGGTGCTCTTCTATGCCATCGAGTCGCTGGTCGAGGCGGGCATCCATGAGATCGGTATCATCGTCGGAGATACATTCGCCGAGATCGAGGCGGTGGTGCGCGAGGCGCAGCCTGGCTGGGGCGACGAAGTCCAGATAACCTTCATCCATCAGGACGCGCCGCTGGGGCTGGCGCATGCGGTCAAGACTGCCCAGCCATTTCTCGGCGACGACCGCTTTGTGATGTTTCTCGGCGACAACCTGATTGGCGAATCGCTTTCCGAGCGGGTGCATGACTTCTCGGCGCCAGACTGCCCCTATACGTGCGACATCCTGCTGACCGAGGTCGAAGATCCCAGCCAGTTTGGCATTGCCGAGCTTGAGCCAGCGCCCGTAGCTGTGGCTCATTCCGCTGCGCTGGATGGCGCTAGCGCTCTGGGAGAGGCGGCAGCCGTCGCGGGCGAACCAGCCGGTGTGGCAGCCCCGCCGCTACGGGTGCGCAGACTGATCGAGAAGCCTGCCCAGCCGCCGAGCAATCTCGCGCTGGTGGGCGTCTATTTCTTTGAACCCAGTATCTTCACCGCCGCCGACGCCATCAAACCTTCGGCGCGCGGCGAGCTTGAGATTACCGACGCCATTCAGTGGCTCATCGACCAGGGCCAAGACGTGCGCGCCCAACGGCTCACCGGCTACTGGATCGATACGGGCAAGATGGAGGACATCCTCGACGCCAACCGCCAGGTCTTGCTGACGATGACCGCCGCGATTGCGCCCACTGCCCGCGTCTCGGAGAATTCCTCGCTCACTGGTATGGTGATCGTGGAGGATGGCGCGGTGATCGAGAACAGCGTGATTCGTGGGCCGGCGATCATCGGCGCGCGGACGACACTGCGCAACGCCTACGTCGGACCGTTTACGTCGATTTACCACGACGCCGTCATCGAAGCCTGTGAGATTGAGTTCAGCATCGTGCTTGAGCATAGTGTCATCAGCGACGTCCGCGGGCGCATTGAAGAAAGTCTGATAGGACGCCACGCCGAGGTGCATACCTCGACACGCAAGCCGCGCGGACATAAGCTGATGCTCGGCGATCACAGCCGCGTGGGCATTTTGCCCGCGTAGTAGCCTGGCGGCTGAAGCCGCGGCTAAGGGCGACCTGCGGGTCGCCGCAAAGGCCGCCTGCGCGGCCTCCAGAAGGCGGAAAGCTACGAGAGGTTGTCTGGAGCCTGCGCAGGCAGGCTTCGCGGACGCGCGAGTGCGCGTCCCCTAGGCGCGGCTTCAGCCGCCAGCCAACATTGCGAACACATATTGCGAACACGTTGAGGAAAGGTTTCTCGGATGCAGCGCACGATTTTTGTCACCGGCGGCGCCGGATTTATCGGCAGCGGATTTGTCCGCTATCTGCTGGCGACGCAGCCTGATGCACAGGTCGTCGTCTTCGACAAGTTGACCTATGCGGGCAATCTGGAAAACCTGACACCCGTGAGCGACGATGAACGGTTCCGTTTCGTGCGCGGCGATATCTGCGACGCGGATGCGGTGCGCGCGGCGATGAAGGGCTGCGACGCGGTAGTCAATTTTGCCGCCGAGACCCATGTAGATCGCTCGATCATCGAACCCGGCGCATTCGTCAAGACTGATGTTGAGGGAACGTACACGCTGCTCGAAGCGGCGCGTGAGGCGGGTATCGAGCGCTTTATCCAGATCAGTACCGACGAGGTCTATGGCAACGCCGAGGCGCCTGATGGCGCGAGCCGCCCGTCGCTCGAAACCGACGCGCTCAAGCCGCTCTCGCCCTATGCAGCCAGCAAAGCGGGAGCCGACCGGCTGGCCTTCTCCTATTGGGCGACCTATGGCTTGCCGGTCGTCGTGACCCGCTGCTCGAACAACTACGGCCCGTACCAGTATCCTGAGAAGCAGCTACCGCTGTTCATCACCAACGCGCTGGCCGACCGCCAGTTGCCCGTCTATGGCGACGGGCGCAACACGCGTGACTGGATCCATGTGGACGACCACTGTTCGGCGCTCGTCACGATCCTCGACGCGCCCGCTGAGCAGGTGGTGGGCGAGGTCTTCAATGTTGGCGCGGATGAGGAGCGCAGCATTCTGCAGAACGCGGCGACGGTGCTGGCGACGCTGGGCAAGCCGGAGAGCATGATGACCTTCGTACCGGATCGCCTCGGCCATGTGCGCCGTCACGCCGTCAACTCGGGCAAGCTGCGCGCGCGGCTCGGCTGGGCGCCAGGGGTGACCTTCGAGGACGGCATCGCGCAGGCCATCGCGTGGTACCGTGACAATACCGCCTGGCTCGAGAATCTGCTGGCCCGGCAGGATAGCTTCCTCGATAAGGCGCTGACGCTGGCCACGAGCGAGTCGTAGGCCGTCCGATGACCACACTGTGGATTACCGGCGCTGGCGGTGTCGTCGGAGGCAAACTGGTGGAGCAGGCGGCAGCTGGTGGGCGCTATGACCGCATCCGCGCGCTGAGCCATGCGCCCGCGCCCGAGCTCGCCGCGCGCTATCCCGACGTCGAATGGGCCGAGCTCGATCTGGGCGACCGTGATGCCGTGCGGGAACAGGCACGGCTGGCCCCGCCTGATGTTGTCATCAATCCCGCCGCGATGACCAACGTGGACGCCTGCGAGTCCCGCCGTGACGAGGCTCGTCGCGCGAACGTGGATGGGCCGCGTTGGCTGGCTGAGGTCTGCCGCGACCGTGGCGCGCGCTTGCTCCACGTCTCCACCGACTATGTCTTCCCCGGCGACGATGCCCAGCCGGGACCCTATGCCGAAGATGGCGCGCCGCGTGCGATCAGCTACTATGGTCAGACCAAGCTCGACGGCGAACGGGCGATCATGGCGGTCTGCGGGAGTGACGCGCCCTATACGATTGTGCGGACGGCGCTGGTCTATGGCGTGGGGCGCCGCGCCAACTTCGTCACCTGGCTGGCGGGCGAGCTTCGCGCCGGGCGACGGGTGCGTATCGTCCGCGACCAGTTCAACACCCCCACCATCGCTGATGATCTGGCCGCCGTGCTGCTCTGGCTGGCGGCGCATGAGGGGACTGGCGTCTATCACGCCGCCGGGGCTGATCTGGTCGGGCGGCATGAGTGGGCGCTGGCGATTGCGAATCACTTCCACCTCGACACCAGCTTGATCGACTGGGTATCATCCGCCGAGTTGGCGCAGCCCGCTCCACGTCCCCTGCGGAGTGGCCTCACCTGCGCGCGGCTGTTGGCCGAGCCGGACGCTCCCCGTCTGCGTGGCATCGCGCGTGGCCTCTCCGAAATCGATTGGCTGGCGCAATAGACTCTGGGCGCGGCATCGGCTGGCGGTTAAAACCGCGCCTGAAGGGCCTCGCTGGCGCTCGGCCACAAAGCCTGCCTGCGCAGGCTCCAAAGCGCACATTGTGTGGAAGCGCATCTGGCAGGCCGAGCAGGCGGCCTTTGCCGTCGCAGGAATTAGGCGCGGCTCAGGAATTAGGCGCGGCTTATGAACGTATTAGCATGACCCCGTCCATTGGGTGCTAGGCTGGGCGTGCCGGAGCCTGAAGGTCCCGGTAAATGGGCCAGAGAGGCCGGGAAATTCGCCGTAGCGTTCACGCTACGGCTTGCTCACCCCACCACAACGCCCGTATCCGTTGCGAATGCTAATACGACATGAACCGCCAGCCGTCGTATCGCTCATACCATCACCCATCATCTTCCCGTAGACGGGTATACTCTGCTGTGTGAGTGGCCTGCGAGACGGGAAAGTGCTGAGGTGATGCCATGAGCATGGGAACAGAGGCGACGATTCGCGTGCTTTTCATGGGTACGCCCGACTTCGCGGTACCATCACTCCGGGCGCTGATGGCGCAGGCCAACGCTGGCCTTGCGGTAGCTGGAGTAGTTACCCGGCCCGATAAGCCTGTTGGACGCAAACAGCAGGTCATCTTCTCGCCAGTCAAGCAGTTCGCGCTGGAGCTGGGCATTCCCGTCTATCAGCCTGGGCCGCTGCGCCGCCCAGAGGCGCTGGCGCTCCTGCGCGACCTCGCGCCTGACCTGATCGTCGTCGCCGCCTTCGGTCAGATTCTGCCATCGGAGGTACTTGAGCTGCCTCTGCACGGTTGCCTGAACGTTCATGCCTCGCTGCTGCCCCGCTGGCGTGGCGCCTCGCCGATCAACGCGGCCATCCTGGCGGGCGATGCCGAGACCGGTGTGACCATCATGCAGATGGACGCCGGGCTGGATACCGGGCCAGCGCTCGCACGCCGCGCCACACCCATCGGCCCCGATGAGACAGCGGGCGAGTTGAGCGATCGGTTGGCGCTGCTGGGCGCGGAATTGCTGGTGGAGACCGTGCCGCGCTGGCTGGCGGGAGTGGTCACACCAGAGCTACAGGACGAGTCGCAGGCGACGGTCACACGGCTGCTGCAGAAGAGCGACGGGCGGCTCGACTGGCAGCGCCCGGCGGCTGAATCGGCGCGGCAGGTGCGGGCGTATACGCCGTGGCCGGGAGCCTTCACCACCTGGGAGGGGCATACGCTCAAGGTTCTGCGCGCCTCGGTGATATCCACCTCCAGGGTTGATGTGCCGCCGGGCGTCTGTTTCGCTCCTGATGGCGAGGCGACGCTGGCAGTGGCCTGTGGGCAAGGGGCGCTCGCGCTGGAGGTGATACAATTGGAGGGCAAGCGCGCCATGACCACCGCCGAGGTGGTGCGCGGCCATCCGTCGCTTCTCAACGCGCGCCTGGGTGGTTAGCTGACGATTCGGTGCGATAAGCACCGCTCACGCTGGCCAACGTTCGCTGGCGACTAAAGTCGCGCCTATATGGCCTGCGGCCACCAAGTCCGCCGGCGCGGACTTCCCAGACGCCGCCCGCATGAAGGCCACGGCTGGCAACGTGTGGCCCGCTAGCGATTGTCAGTAGTCCTCACCCGGTTCGTATATCCGTGGCAGAAATGAATGGTTCATTAAACAGCGATGACTTCTCTCCCGACGACAGACAATACAACACCTGATGCTGTGGTCCCTGCCTGCACCGACCTGCTCGGCCTCAACGTTGCCGAGTTGGCCGCGTGGCTGACAGAGCGCGGCCAGCCAGCATTTCGCGCGAAGCAACTGGCGGGCTGGATCTATACCTCGCTCGTCCCTGATTTCGCCGCCATGCGCAACCTTCCCGTGGCGCTACGCGAGCAGCTCGAACGCGAGGCGAGCATTGCGGGGCCACAGGTGCGCGCTGAGGTCAAGGCGAAGGACGGACGGACGCGCAAACTGCTGTTGGAGCTTGCCGATGGGCGATTGATCGAGACCGTGCTTATGCTCTATCCGGCCACTGGCGAGAGTCGGGCGCGGGCGACGGTCTGTGTCTCCACCCAGGCGGGCTGCGCCTATGGCTGCACCTTCTGCGCGACGGGACAGATGGGCTTCGACCGCCATCTGACGGCGGGCGAGATCGTGGCGCAGGTGCTCTTCTTCGCCCGCGAGCTACGCGCCCAGCCGTGGGTCGCGCCCGATGGTGAGACGATTGACCGTGTGAGCAATCTCGTCTTCATGGGCATGGGCGAGCCGTTCCACAACTACGACAACACGCTGCGGGCGGTGCGCATCCTCAATATGCCGGAGGGACTGAACATCGGCGCGCGCCACATGACCATCTCGACGGTCGGCCTCGTGCCGGGCATTTTGCGGCTGGCCGAGGAGCCGCTTCAAGTCAATCTGGCAATCTCACTTCACGCGCCCAACGATGAGATGCGGCTGAAGACGATGCCGGTGACGCGCAAATACCCGATTGCGCAGGTGCTCGACGCCTGCCGCGAATATGTCGCGCGCACCAATCGGCAGGTGACCTTCGAGTACGTGCTACTGGCGGGTGTCAACGACGCGCCGGAACACGCGCGCGAACTGGCGACGCTGCTCTCGCCGCTGCGCCACCTCTGCCACGTCAACCTCATCCCGGTCAACAAGACCGCCGCCAGCTATGCGGTGCCGTCGGGCGAGGCGATCCGCGCCTTCCGCGAGACACTCCGTGCGGGCGGCGTCAGCAATAGCGTTCGCGCCGAGCGTGGCGACGACATCGCCGCCGCCTGTGGCCAGCTCAGCACCCACGAGCGCCGCAAACAGGCCAATGCGGCTGGTAGAGCGCCTGATTCGGCTCCTGACATGGCCTGACACCATTCGTACAGTGCCATGCGTAACCGGCCTGCGTAAAAACACTTGACAGCGCACGTATGATTAATGTAAGCCGTTCATTCACGGAAAGGTGAATGAACGCCTACTCCTGCATTTTCCTTCACGTCAGGCTGGTTTAGGTGGATGGGTTGGTCAGGGTGGAGTGCAACCAGTTTTCCTCAGTTTCAGCACGGCCTCGAAACACAAAAACGTCAATTACCAATGGCAAAAGTTTGCCAGGTGGTGTGGGTACGCCTTTTCCGTGATGTCTTCAGAACATGCCGTGACATGTTCTGTGACATAGGAGCATCTTTGCTCATTCCAGGTTGACATTGGGTGTGAAGAGATGGGTGGAAGACCTTAGAGAGGGGAAGTAGAGAGCGAAGGATGGAATGCTGCTTTCGCTGGATGAAGGAGAACGTCGGCCCCGACGCAAAATATCCACGCGAAAGTGAACGCATGATGATTCCCAACCGACATTGTACAGTGACAGATTGCGAAGGGAAACGGAATGCACGTTACGACGAAACACCTCGCGCGCCTCGCGGTGACGTTCCTCGCAGTTACCGGAATTGCCACGACCGCCTTTGTGCTGAATCCGGTCTCGGTTCACGCGGCTTCAGGCAGCACACAGCAGACCTCAATGCAGAACCTCTCCCTGACCGGAACTGGCCGCATCAGTGGCGGCGTCACCAGCCTGGTTGGCGATGGCCCACACGACGCGACACCAGCGGATGATGACCGCGATCAACATACCGGCGCCGTCTACGCCGACGCGCCGACCGTCTCGCCTGATCCCACATCGAATCCTGTGACGAGCAGCAATCCCGGCGCCTCTGGCTTCACGGGTCTCAATCACGTAGACACACGCTCACAGGATGGCGGCAACGCCTTCAGCCTGGAGCCGCCGGATCAGGGTATGTGTGTGGGTAACGGATTCGTGGTTGAGACAGTCAACGATGTCATCGTGGTCTTCAACCAGTCCGGCCAGCGCATCTCTCCCACCTCCTCGATGAACAGCTTCTTTGGCCTGCCAGTCGCGATTAACCGCACCACTGGCGAGCGAGGCCCATTCTTGAGCGATCCGAAGTGCCTCTATGACGCCGGAACGAACCGCTTCTTCCTGACGGAATCTCGAAGAAGATCCCGCTCCGTCCGTGCGTGCGCACACGCTCATCGCGGTCAGCCAGACGAGTGATCCAAGGGGGCACGTGGTTCCTCTACTCCATTGACGCCACCGACGATGGCCTGAATGGCACACCCAGCAACCCTGATTGCCCATGCTTCGGCGATCAGCCGCTGATCGGCGCGAACGACGACGGCTTCTTCATCTCGACCAATGAGTTCCCAAGCTTCGTTGGCGGATTCAATGGCGCGCAGGTCTATGCGATGTCGAAGTCAGGTCTGATCAGTGGCGTGACCGAGAAGGTTGTTCACATCAACGCGGGAACTATCCCAACGCCTGACGCCGGCGGCATCTGGTATTCGATCCAGCCTGCCACGACGCCTCCTGGCTCCCCAACTGGTAAGGGGCAACTGAAGAACACCGAGTTCTTCTTAAGTGCCCTCCAGTTCGGGCCAGCGCCGCTTGACAATCGTATCGCGGTTTGGTCGCTCTTCAACACCAGCGCGCTGAAGAGTGGCAATCCGTCAGCGGTCACACTTGCGCACACGGTTATTTCGTCCGAGACCTACGGACAGCCCGGCAACGCGCCCCAGAAGGCTGGCCCATTCCCACAGGGGCAGTTGCTTGGTGAGCCTGAGAATCAGCTTGCTGGCAACGATGACCGCATGAACCAGGTCGTCTATGCCAATGGCATGCTGTGGTCTGGTGTCAACACAGTCATCGGCGACGGCAGCCAGGTAGGCATCGCCTACTTTATCGTCAGTCCACAGCTGAACGGGCACAACCTCTCAGCCACCATGGCGAAGCAGGGCTATGTCACCGTGGCGAACAACAGTGTGCTGTTCCCCTCGATTGGCGTGAACCCCGCTGGTAAGGGTGTGATGTCCTTCACCGTCTCTGGCCCGGATTACTATCCGAGCGCTGCCTATGTGGCGGTGGATGCGACTCATGGCGCGGGCGCTGTCCACATCTCAGGCGCTGGTGTCGGACCAGCCGATGGCTTCACCGGCTATCCAGAGTTTGGCGGGGGCGGTGTCGAGCGCTGGGGCGACTATTCCGCCGCCGTGGCGGGCCAGGATGGCTCGATCTGGCTGGCGACCGAGTACATTGCTCAGTCCTGCACAGTGGCGCAATACAGTGTGGATCCGACCTGTGGCGGCACACGCACGTCGCTCGCCAACTGGAGCACCTTCATCACCCACGTGACCCCATAGAATCGCTCAAGATTCCAAAGGGCATGTGATTTCTGTCTCTCGCAATGGCGAGAACCGAGCGGGGTGGATGATCTCTCATCTGCCCCGCCTGTCATTTTCCGCAAATACGAGATTGCCGCACAAAAGAGACACAAATAGCCGCTCCTCCCACCTGGGGAGAGCGGCATCGTGTGGTGAAACCTCGGCCTGCGGGCCTAGCTGGCGGGCGCAGCGGCCTGGGCAGCTTGCGCGGCGGCCGCGCGCGCAGTCCGCGCCAGCGTGATCTTGCGTACCTTGGGTACCTTGACCATCGTGCGCAGGCAGCGCGTGCAAATCTTGACGCGCTTCATCTCGCCGTCGATCATCAGGCGACGCTGTTGCAGATTGAGGTTGAACCGGCGGTTCGTTTTGCGGTTCGAGTGGCTGACATTATGCCCGTACATGGGCTTGCGGTGGCAGACATCACAACGGGCGGACATATTCCTCCACCTTCACAAACTGGTTTCACAAAAAGGGCATTCAGGACATATCCCAGCGCCCGTCGTTAGCTCCCGCGCCTGTCCCTTCCAGGCTACGGATTCCCGCTTCCTGTTGACCGGGGCGACCAGCAATGGTATATCATTCCCAACGTGTCACGGCCTGCTCGAGCGCTCACGGGATGGTGAGCAACATCAGGCAATAGCGCCAAAGGCACCAGGCTAGTATAGCATGACTCCGCGCTTTTACGCAAGCACGGAGGGGCCAGACGTGCTAGAATACGCGCGAATATAGCGAATATAGTAGCGCGCTAACAATTCATGGCCGCGCCTTGCGGCATGCGCGCTTTCTCTGGAAATTCCATTGCTCATGGGGCCGGTGTGTCACTGGCCCTGAAAGTCAGGCGAAGGTCAGGTAGATCATGTCGATGATGCACAGCGGGCCTGCCGGTGTGAATCCCCCGCGCGTCTATCCGCACGGACAGGCTCCGACTGAGAGCGAGCCAGCTGGCAGGATAGAGGTCTCCACTCGCGCAATCTCCACTGTCGCCGGGCGCGCAGTCGCCCAGTGCTACGGCGTGGTCGGCATCGCCGCGCGCCATCCACGTTTCGCCACCGTCGAGACGCTCCCGCCCGAACAGTACGGACGCGGCGTCGAGGTGCGCTTCGTGGATGACCATGTGAGTATTGATCTCTATGTCGTGCTCGAACACGGCCTGCGCATCAGTGAGATTGCGCACAACATCATGTCGAACGTGAAGTTCGCGGTCGAGCGCACGCTGGGGCTGCCGGTGGTTCGCATCAACGTCAATGTGCAGGCGTTGCGCGTCAGCCGCGATTCATAGACGGAATTGGGTTCAATCCTCACACACAATGGAGGGCGAGTTGGGGCGTTGGCCCCCCGCAGGAATTATGGCAAAGGGTTTCTTCTCACGCTTCACCAGCGCGCGACCAAAGCAAATCAGCGTCTTCGACGGACAGGATTTGAAGCGCGCCGTCCTCGCGGGGCAAGCCTGGCTTGAGCAACACCGCGAGGCAATCAACGCCCTCAACGTATTCCCTGTCCCCGACGGCGATACCGGCACGAACATGACTCTCACCATGCGCGCGGCCACCAAGGAAATCGCCGATTCCACCGAGGCTTCCGCCAGCGTCATAGCAGCCACCTTCTCGCGCGGCGCGCTGATGGGCGCGCGGGGCAACTCTGGCGTCATCCTCTCACAGATTCTGCGCGGCCTGAGCAAAGGTCTCGAAGGCAAAACGACCTTCGCAGCCGTGGATTTCGCCGCCGCGCTGCAAGAATCGGCGCGCCTGGCGTATAGCGCGGTCATCAAGCCGGTTGAGGGCACGATTCTGACGGTCATTCGCGACGCCGCCGAGGCTGCCCGCCAGAGCGCGGCCAATGGCGCGAATCTCTCGACGATGCTGGGCGATACTGTGCGCGCGGCCCAGGCATCCGTCGCCCGGACGCCTGATCTGCTGCCGACGCTCAAACAGGCGGGGGTGGTGGACGCTGGCGGGCAGGGGCTAGCCACGATTCTCGAAGGCGTCTGGCGCTACTCACGCGGTGAATCGCTCACGCTAAGCCCCCGTGAGTTCCGCGAAGAGGTAGCCGAGGCCCACCACAAAGGCATGGTGACGGTTGAGGAAGAGTTTGGCTACGAGGTAGTCTTCCTGCTGGAGGGCGAGAACCTGGACGTAGACACCATCCGCCAGACGATCATCGACATGGGTGGCGTCTCAACCGTAGTCGCTGGAGACCACACACTGCTGAAGGTTCATACCCATACCCCGACGCCGGGGCAAATCCTCGACTATGGGGTCAGCCTGGGCAGCCTTCAGGATATCAACATCGAAAACCTCCAGGCGCAGAGCCTGCGCTATGCGGCGGATAGCGCCCGCCAGCACGGGCTGAACGCTCCCGATGGCGCGCAGGCCGCTGGTTCAGGGGCAGCTACCTCCAACGGACGCGGCGTGGGGATCGCGGTGGCCGCGCCGGTTGTGGCGCCACCTGCTGACACGACACTGACGGGCGAGATCAACACTGTGGCGGTGGCGGCGGGCAATGGTTGGGTTGAGCTCTTCCAGAGCCTTGGCGTCAGCGCCATCGTTCCCGGCGGCCAGACGATGAACCCCAGCACCCAGGAACTGCTCGACGCGGTGCAGCGTTGTTCCTCCTCGAAGGTCATCCTGCTGCCCAATAATGGCAATGTCATCATGAGCGCGCGGCAGGTGCCGGAACTGGCCGTTGGCAAAGATGTCTACGTCATCCCCTCCGATTCGCTGCCCCAGGGCGTGGGCGCGTTGCTCGCCTTCAACTTCGAGGCAGACTTCGCGACGAACTGCCAGGCGATGGAGCAGGCCAGCAAGCGCGTGCAGACCGCCGAGATTACGCAGGCGGTGCGTACCGTCCAGATCGACGGCATCAACGTGACCGAAGGCGACATCATTGGGCTGGTCAACAATCGGCTGGTGACGGCGGGCACTGATCGAGAAACGGTCGTGCACGACACGCTCACGCGCATGAACGTCGCCCAATTCGAGATTGTGACGCTCTATTCCGGCGAGAGTGTCACCGCGGCGACGGCGAACGAGATGGCCCAGCGCATCAAAGAGTGGTTCCCCGCGCAGGAGATCGAGGTTGTCCGTGGTGGGCAGCCGTATTATGACTTCATCATCTCGGCTGAATGAGCGGCGCGAGGGTGAGGTACACGCCGACGTCGGCGTAAGAAAGCAGGATGGTGTGGCAGTACAGATTGTTGTAGACAGTACGGCGGATATTCCACGAGATCGCGCGCGTGATCTCAGCATCGAGGTTGTGCCGCTGACGGTCATGTTCGGTGACCAGTCATTTCAGGACGGAGTGGACCTCGACGGCCCGGCGTTCTATCAGAAACTGAGCAACAGCCCTGTCATGCCGACGACGTCTACGCCACCGCCCGCGCTCTTCGAGGAGACATTCCGTCGGCTGATCGGCAACGGCGCCACTGGTATCCTGAGCATGCATATCAGCGGCAAGCTCAGCGGCACCTTTTCGGCGGCGCGCCAGGGGGCCGAGGCTGTGACGGCTGATACGCATGTGCCAATTGAGGTGGTCGATTCCGATACCGTGACCGGCGGGTTTGGGCTTCCGGCGGAGATGGTGGCGCGTGAGGCGCGCAACGGCGCGGACCTGGCAGCGCTTAAGGCGCATGCGGAGAGACTGTGCGCGCGCGTCCATGTGATCGCCGTACTCGACACGCTGGAATTCCTGCAGCGCGGTGGCCGCATCGGACGGGCGCAGGCGATGCTCGGCACGCTGTTGAGCGTCAAGCCATTGATCGAGGTACGGACAGGGCAGGTGCTTCCGCTGGAGAACGTGCGCACGCGCAGCAAGGCGCTCGACCGCATGGGGCAGATCGTGACGGCGCTAGGAGAGCTTGAGTCGCTGGCAATCGTCGCCTCAGACTCGGTGGTGGCCGACCAGATTACGAAAGTGGCTGAGGGATTCTGGCACGGGCCAATCGAGCGGTTCGCTCTTGGCCCGGTGGTGGGCACGCACGCGGGTCCAGGGGCGGGGGGAATCGTCGCCATCACGCGCGAGTAGGTCTGGCGGATCGCGTAGTGGCTAGTTGGCGCTGGCGGGAGGAGCCATGCCGGACTACTTTACCCGCGACGGAGCCGAGTCGCTGATCCCGCGTATCACTCCAGTGTTGCGTGAGATTCAGCGACTGCGCCGCGCCAAACTGGCCCATGATGAAGCGGTGGCCGCTGATCGGGCGAAGGTGTTCGGCAATGGTCACATGCCGCCCGACAAATTGTACGAACATCAGCGGAGCAGCGCCTCCGCTGAACAGCGTATTGCCCGCCTCGTACGCGCGCTGAGCGAGCTGGGCATCCTCGTCAAAGACCTCGATACCGGGCTGGTAGACTTCCCGACGTTACGCGAGGGACGCGAGGTCTACCTCTGCTGGCAACTGGGTGAGCCGCATATCGCCTGGTGGCACGAAACTGAGACAGGCTTCGCCGGGCGGCAGCCGCTGGAAGATGGGCTGGAATAACCTTCAGCGCGGGCGCCTGCCGGAGCCTAAAGCCCCGGCGAATAGGCCAGAGAGACGGGAAATTCGCCGTAGCGTTCACGCTACGGCCTGCCGCGCCCACCACACAGCACGCCCAGAATCCGTATCACTTGCGCACGGTGAGGCAGCAGAAGTCGCGCGGGGGATTGACGCCCAGCACGCGGAAGGGCAACTCAGGCCGGTGGGTGACCTCCAGATGGCGGAGCGCGGCTGGCCCGTAAAAGCGCGTCGCGATGGCATAGGCGTCTTCCAGGCTGGGGAAGGTCACGGTGAGGCGCCCAGGGAGCGTGGCATACCAGAAACCGTGGCGCGCAAACCAGGCGGGATCTTCCGGCCACAGGATGAGAATTCGTCCGCCGGGACGTGTTACCCGTTGCAGTTCGTCCAGACCGCGTGTCCCACCTCGCGCCTCCCGCACGCCAAACGCCGAGCAGGCGACGACCGCGTCTACGCTGTCGTCGGGCAGCGGCACGCGGCGAAAGACGCCACGTATCACCTCGACATTGCGGAGGTCGGCGGCGGCGACTTTACGCTCCAGCAGCCGGAGGAGCGGCGGGGCGGCATCCATCGCATAGACGGTTCGCGCGCGTCTGGCCAGCGGGAGTGTGAGGCGACCAGTGCCCGCCCCGGCATCCAGCACGACCGCGTCGTTTACCCGCGCGACATCGAGCGCGCCCAGATGGACCTGCTCGCCAGCGGTGAGCCGCTCGTAGTCATCTGGGGTCTTCCAATAGGTCAGCTCCCAGAAAAGGGTATCGAGCACGGTCCGGCGCGCCGCCTCGCGCTCATTGCCTGAAATGACACGCTGGCGGGTATGGGCAAATAAGGCGCGATCATCTGGCGCGAGCGCGCGCTCGATGCGTCTGGCCAGAGGGGCTAGCGTCGCCTGCTCCTCCGCCTGATCCGCCGCGAAGGCGCGGCCCGCCACCACTGGAGCTATCGCGCCCGACACGTTGGCAATCACTTCACGCAGATGCGCCTCGTCGAAGAAGGCGAGGTCCGCAAGACTGAACGCCGCTGCTGGCTCGATGCTCATGGTGTCCCTCGCCTTCAGGCCGTGGGTGTGTTTTCGTACGCAAAGGATTTCCGGCAATCATTGTGCCATTGCGCGAATAGTCTATGAAGTATGGCGATTCTTGATGAAGACAGTGTACGCCATCGGCGTCGCCCAAACGTTACGGCGCGCGTGACGAAAGGGATGAAAGAGGTGAATCGAGAGAGCAAGCGATACACGCCTATGGTGTTATTGACGCGCTAGAGCGTGACGCGCCCATTGCCCGCAGGCATGGTGAAACGCATGAAGCCGCCGTTGACCAGCCGCGTGCAGACGACGGCGATGGTGTAGTAGATGGCGAAAATGACCAGCCGTTCGAGCGTGCTCACCAGAAAATCGGCGATGGCGAGATGGGCGGAGCCGCTCGCGCCGAAGCGTGCGATATCTGGCGGGCCAGACGCGCCGCCCCAGAGTGTCGCCTCACCCAACACGAGCGCGATCAGCACGTTGGCTCCGGTACAGGTGAGCGCCAGAATCGGCCCCAGGCGCCAGAATCGGCGGCTCATCTTCTCGCGTTTGGTAGATTTGACACGCACTGCCGCCCAGACGGGAGGCGCGACAAAGAGCAACGTCCGCACGACCAGAACGACGGGAAAGAGCCAGAAGGGCCAGAATGCGACAGGCACTAACCCGAGCAACTGCGCGGCAATGAAAATCAGCGTGCCCTCGACAATTGCCCGGCGCATAGTCGTCTTGCGAAACATCCAGAACCTCTTCCAGTCCACTCACTCCTGCATAGGCCGATTATAGCGCGTGTGGGCGGCTCGCGCTCAATGACATAGCCCCGATGCGCCTGACTGACAGTTCAACTGCCGAAGCGCCAGCCGCCATTGACATGCAGCGCCTCACCGGTGACGAACGACGCCTCTGCCGACGCCAGATACGCCACCGCCGCCGCGATATCCTCGGCGCTGCCGGGGCGGCCAACGGGCGTCTCGGCCACGATGCTCTGGATGCGCTCGTCGGACCATGCGCCGGTAAACTCGGTCTGGGCGATGAAGCCGGGAACAATCACATTCGCCGTGATACCCTCCTTGCTGAGATCGCGCGCCAGTCCATGTGTCATCCCAATCAATCCCGCTTTGGCGGCGGCATAGTCGATGGAGCCGCCGCGCTGGCCGCCGGTATACGCGGCGATGGAGCTGATGCTGATGATCCGGCCACCTGGGCGTGTGAGATAGGGCGCGACGGCGATGGACATCAGAAACGCGCCGGTCAGGTTCGCGGCAATCGTCTCGTCCCAGTTGCTGGCGGCCTCATCCAGCGGCATGCCCGCGCGGACGCCCATGGCGAACCCTGCGGCATTTACCAGCACATCAACCTGGCCCCAGCGCTCTACGACCAGTTCGACGGTGGCGGCAACCTGCTCGCGCTGGCTGACATCGAGCGGATACCAGGAGGATGACGCGCCAATCGCCTCCGACGTCTCCCGTAGCGGCTGCTCGCGCCGCCCCAGAATGACGACGTGATAGCTCTGATGAGCAAGTTTTGCGGCGGTCGCACGGCCTATTCCCGTCCCGCCGCCAGTGATCAACGCCACACGTGTCCGCACAGTATTCACGAAGATATTGCTCCTTAGTGAGACAGAGAGGCGATCAGCGCAGCCAGTCCTCGTCGTCGCCCAACTCAACCGGGCGCGAGTCCCATGGCTTGAAGCCGCTGCTCGACGCTGCCGGATCGAACCCCGAGCGGGCAGGCATGTCTGGCACGGTCGGATCAACCATCCCTGGCGGTACGGGCATGGTTGGGATATTGGCGACACGTGGATTGCCCGCGCTGGCGGGAGCAGCCTGCGGCGAGCCGATGCCCATCATCGCCAGGAACTGCGCGGCGTAGATGTGCGGATTGGCGGCGTAGTCCACGAAGGCGCGCGCGCGATTGGTGATCGCCTGCCAGTGCCCCCGCTCCACCAGCACCCGCGGCACCAGCAGCGTGCCCAGCGCCAGGCTACGAATCGGCAGATCCAGATATTCGATCATATGCTCAGCCGAGAATCCGCCGGAGATTTGCAGGCTCATGTGAGTCAACTGGCGCAATAATGCGCGGACGTACATCGGCCCGCCGAGCGCCTCCGCCGGGAAGAGCTTCACCATCTCCGCGCCCGCCCGCTGTGCGGCGATGATTTCGGAGGGCGTGAGCGCCCCCAGCACGCAGGCAATACCGGCCTCCTGACAGATGAGCGCCAGTTCGGGATTGAAGACCGGCGCGGCGATGAATCGCGCCCCCGCCGCGATGGCGTCGCGTGTCTGCTTGCCATCCAGCACTGCGCCCGCGCCCACCAGCACATCCTGGCGCGTCGCCATGTGTGTCAGGATCTCCTGCGCGCCGGGAATGGTCAGCGAGACCTCGATGGTGCTGACGCCGCCCGCCGCCAGCGCATCGACCACACTCAACGCCTGCATCGCCGTCTCGGTACGCACCTCGGCGACAATACGGCGGCGACTCATCAGCGAAATCACTTCGCGCGGAATCATCGGCAATCCCCCTCGGCGTCACGCCATCGCCAGGTATCTCTTACTATGTCCCAATACAATCCGATACATCCCCGCGTCGGGCGATCCATTCGCCGGGCTTTGGGAGGCGACGCCACCCCCATCCTATCACGCTTTTGGCGCCCTGTCGCGTGCCGAACCTAGAACAAGTTTTCCACAATTCACGACGACTATCCACAACGATGGTGGATAATGGGCCGTTCGTGACGCCAGGCGCGGGGAGGCGGGGAAAAGGGCTGTAACCCAATCAGGAATATGGTACAGATGGTTGCTATGCCAGGACCGAGCGCGCGGCCCGTCAGGGGTGAAGATGCACAGGTGAATTGCTGACCTTGACACGCCTGCCCGTCGCCTCTATACTCTGACATAACGAGATATGAAACTCAGCAGTCTGTTAACTGGAGCCGCTGTAGATGTTAAGCCGCCATGGCGTTTGCGGGTATTGGTATTGGTATAGCCCTCCGGCCTGACGGAAGGGTCGCAACGCTTGGCGGCGGCATCGGCTCACGGCAGGTCGGAGGGAAAAGCAGAGGAAATCGAACCTCTGCTTTTTTGATGCCCGCGACCTTGCTGCCAGTGTCTCGTCTGTCGCGGGCTTCCGGTTCCCCCGCGACCTCGCCAATTGCTCCATCCCGTTGGTTGGAGTGAAGCAATGTGCGAGCGGCGCGTATGGTAGACCCGACGCGCCAGACCGGAAGGTAGGGATAGTCATATGGTGGTTGTGCTGCGAGAGGAGCCTCGGCGGAGGAACGCCAGACCGTCGGCGCTGTGTTATCGGATGCCGGAATCGCGGCGCGGACGGTCCGTTGGGCGGAGCATGACCTGTATATCCCCGAGGCGGCGCTCTCGCCGAGCCTCCAACAGACGCTGTCGGCGCTGCCTGCCGTGGAGCGGTGCGTCGCGGTCGAGTCGCCGTATGTCCTCGCCAGCCGCGAGCTACACCCGGAGAAGTCGCTGGTGCGTGTCGGGCACGCCGTCTTTGGCGGCGCTGACCCTGTGCTGATCGCCGGGCCGTGCTCGGTGGAGAATGAGGCGCAGATCAACGAGGCCGCCGAAGCCGCCGCCGCTTCTGGCGCGCAGGTGCTCCGTGGCGGTGGATTCAAGCCGCGTACCTCGCCTTACAGCTTCCAGGGACGCGGACTGGAAGGCGTCCGGCTCTTGGCGGCGGCGGGCGCGCGTGTCGGGCTGCCGGTCGTCACCGAGGTGATGGAGCCAGCGCTGGCCGAGGTCGTCGCCGAGCATGCCGATATGCTCCAGGTGGGCAGCCGCAACATGCAGAACTTTCCGCTGTTGCGCGCCGTAGGCCAGACGGGTCGCCCGGTGATGTTGAAGCGCGGCTTCGCCTCCACGCTGGATGAGTGGCTGCTGGCGGCGGAATACATCCTGGCCGAGGGCAACGCGCATGTGGTGCTCTGCGAGCGCGGCATACGTGGCTTCGACACCCATACGCGCAACGTGCTCGATCTCGCCTGCGTGCCGCTGCTGGCGCGGCTGACGCATCTGCCGGTGATTGTGGATCCCAGCCACGCGACGGGCCATCGCGACCTGGTGCTACCGATGGGCGTGGCGGCCATCGCGGCGGGCGCCGATGGACTGATGGTCGAGATGCACCCCCGCCCGGACGAGGCGCTCTCCGACGCCGCCCAGACGATTGACGCCGCGACCTTGCGCGCGCTCGCCACCCAGGCGCGCAGTGTCCGCGCCGCGCTGCTGGCCGCGCAATCCCCCGACCAGCCAGAGCCATCCCCCGCGAAGTCCCGCCAGCCCGCCGCACGCCTGGGCTAATTCGCCCGAATGCTGTAGAATGTCCGTGTTCCGACAACGGCGTCGGCTCGGCATTGCATGAGATTGCATCGCGGGAGGCGGCATGCGAGCGGAAGATGGCGAGCGAGATGTGAACGCTCCTTCGATTACAAGGACTCCCAGGTTCCTTACCTGGCTGCAAGGCATCCTCGTCCTCCTTGGTGTCTCCAGTATTCTGGCGACGAAATTTTTGCCACGCGCGACTGGTAAGGTGGTCTCGTCCGTTCTGCTAGATGCTATGGTGATCGTCTTCATCATCGCCTTGCCGATTCTGGAAGTCATCATTTGGAGGCTTCTGCGCCAACTCCCGGCGCGGGGGCGCTGGGGATTGATGCTGATCGTCGTGGGTTTGGGAATTGGCGTGCCTGTTGGAGCCGTCATGGTGTTCGCCACAATCTTCTTGCCCACGCTATCTCCACCAAACTTGATTAACGTGATGCTGTTAGTGGTACTGTGCGGCGCATTCGCTAGCATGGTTCTTGGCCTGCTCCTTGTATTTGTGGGAGTTATCCGGGAGTCCGTCCAGTTGTTACGCAACAGACGACAGGCGCGCACGGGCGACGGGCGGTGAATAGTTGGCGAATGCAGTTTGCGTCTCGCCATCAGCGATACTGGCGCCCAACGTGGTACAACAGCCTCGGAGGGAAACCACAGCCCTGGCCTATGCGAGCAGCTGCCCTGAGCGGGCAGCAGACTGGAGCGTTACACAGCATGAGCACACCGTTGATGTCTGGCGTCAGCGCCAGGCGTTGCCGTCCGACGTTGCCGACCCGTGCGATAAGGCCCACAAGGATCGCCGTGAGGCCTTTCCCCGCCGCCGGGTAGTAGTGGGTGGTCGGACAGACACACAAGCGCGGCCGCCAGCGCCCCTCGCCCGTTACCATGGCCTCTCAGTGCGCCAGCAGCCGCCCGCTCACCACCATCCACAGCAGGTGCTACAGCCCCAGGTTTGTCCCAATCGCCAGCGGGGTTACCAGGGTACACATCAAACTCAGCATTCGACAGGCTACGTCCGGCATCAGATGTCGGGATCTCCTAAGGGACAGTATGGCGTCAGCATCTGCACTCTCCAAGGGGGGGCCAGCCCGATGCCTTCAGCTACCGAACACGAGCATCGAGCTTATCTTAATCACGGCTGAGTGGCGGCCCCAAGACGGTCATCCCGTATTTTTCAAAGAGGGCTGCCACGACCTTGGGATCGGGGGAGCCGCTGCGCGTCATCGGCCCCAACTCTTCGTAGAATTTGTGCCCACCGCCGGGTGTGTAGACGACGATGATCTCGCCTGGATCGTCAGTCAGGTTCAGGAACGCATGGGGTACCTTCGACGGCAAATAGGCGAAGCCGCCTTCGTCGCAATAGAACATCTCATCGCCAATGCGGATCTTGAAGCGGCCCTTGAGCACATGGATGGTCTCTTCTTGCACATGATGCACGTGCAGCGGCGGGCCGCCATGCGGAGCTACCTCAACGATGAAATAGTCAAAGGCGCCGTTCGTGTCCTCGCCTGTGACCTTGAAAATAAGGTCCCGGCCTGGCCCAGACTGAAGCCGCAAGCCTTCGCCTTCCTTCAGAACCGTGTACTTGCTGACATTGACTGACATTGCCTTTCTCCCTTCAAGTTCGTGATCGCGACTCAGTTCATCAACTCTGCTGGCCCCGGCCAAATTGTGGCGGGATCCAAAACCTTGTCGCCCTCTGGTCTGGTCAGGCACGTATCACCCACTGTCCCAGCGTGCTGAACAGCACCGCCAGGATCCAGAGCGCCGGGCCCAAAAGCCCCGGCCACAACGGCAGATAGCGACGTACCACGACGAAGAGGATGAAACCCACGTCGGTGACGCTGGTCAAGGCGAGATTGAGCCAGTACCCCACGGGGTTGTTGAACCAGTTGTAGACGACGGCCACGGCAATCACCGCGACGGCCACGGCAACCAGGTTCCAAACACTCTGGTAAATTCGACCCTGCACCATCCCCGCCAATTGCCGTTTACCCAGTTTGTAGACCTGGAATGCGGCATACAGGTGCAGGAGTCCCCACGCGATATAGAAAATCGCGCCAATCTGAGACATGCGTTTGTCTATCTCCTTGCTCGTCCGACGAACACGTCGGATGGGGTTACCTTCACGAGTGAATCCTGAAAGATGATGCAGACGCGAGCTCAACTCAGTCCAGAATCATTGGCAAGACCTCCTCCGCTTGCATGGAGCACGAAACTCTGATATACTCATATAATAAGTGTCCTAACGACATTTGTCAAGTAGCTAATAGTACGGGAGCTAATTGTGCATCCAGCCACCCAGATCACGTCCGATTTCGACGCGCTGTATCCGACCGCCAGCGCACGCGCGACCGAATGTGCGATGAACCTGGTGTTCACCGCTGACCTATTGCAGAAGCGCATCGCCACCCTGGTCCAACCCTTGCACCTCACCCCTACCTCCGGGCTGGTGCTCAGTATCCTGGCAAACGCTGAGTCGCCCCTACCGCCCAATGAAATCGCTGACCGGCTGATCATCAGCCGAGCGACGGTCACGGGTTTGCTCGACTCGCTCGAACGCCGGGCGTATATCCGCCGACGGCCTCACCCCTCGGACAGACGGATGATTCTGGCGGAGATCACCGAAGCGGGGAGGCAGGCCGCGAGCGCCTTTCGCCCGATCGTCCATCAGTGTGAGAAGGAATGGTTTGGGGTGCTGGATGAGAAGGAGCAGCAACAACTCCTCGTCGCGCTCCATCGTTTACAGGAGCGCTTGCGGGATGCCGGCTGAGCGCCCCTGCGTCTTGCTCGCATTTTCGCGGCTATAATCGTAGGATTGGCAGCAGTGGCGGGCGCCGGAGCGGTCAGTACACTTCTTGGCTTGTCGTTTCTAATCGTGTTTGCGGTTCGTGACTTACATCGGCCGCTCTAGGATCGACGGCACGCACGCTCCGGCAATGAAACAACATCTGGCATATGAAGCCGCGCCTTTTTGCTATTGGACGAATCCTCACCGGAATTAGCGCCTGCTATCAACGCTCCCGCCTTCCGACGTGGTACAACAGCCTCATAGGGAAACAACGAACCTGTAGCCACGACCATCCCTGAGCGGGCAGCAGACTGGAGCGTAACACAGCATGAGCACACCATTGATGGCTGGCATCAGCGCCAGAGTTGTCGAGACGCCGCGCCTGCGTACCTACGCGCTGACGGCGGGTGATGAGAGCGGCGCGCCCGTTGTCTTCGTGCACGGCAACGTCTCGTCGGCGCGCTTCTTCGAGGAGACGATGCTGGCGATGCCGCCGGGCTACTGGTCGGTCGCGCCTGATCTGCGCGGCTTTGGCGAGAGCGAGACGAAGCCGGTGGACGCCTCGCGTGGCCTGCGCGACTTCTCCGATGATCTGCGCGCATTCCTGGAGGCGCTCGGCCTGACGGGCGCGCGCAAGCCCCATCTGCTCGGCTGGTCGCTCGGCGGTGGTGTCGTCATGCAGTACGCGATTGACAATGCCGCCGACGTCGCCTCGATCACGATGATGGACCCCATGTCGCCGTTCGGCTTCGGCGGGACAAAGGACACGAATGGCGCACCCTGCTGGCCTGATGCGGCTGGCTCTGGCGGCGGCACCGCCAACCCCGACTACGTCAAGCGGCTGCGTGAGGGCGACCGTGGCGAGGAATCGCCCAACTCGCCGCGCAACGTGATGAACGCCTTCTACTTCAAGCCGCCGTTCCGGGTCGCGCCGGAGCGTGAAGATGTCTTCGTCGACGCGATGCTCCAGATGCAGGTGAGCGACCAGAACTATCCCGGCGATATGCAGACCTCCGAGAACTGGCCCGGCGTGCGTCCCGGCGCGACCGGCGTGAACAACGCCATCTCTGCCCGGCTCGACCTTAGCGCATTCAGCGCAATCACGCCGCAGCCGCCGGTGCTCTGGATACGCGGCGCGGACGATCTCATCGTCTCAGACAGTTCCTTCCTGGACTTTGGCACGCTCGGCAAGCTTGGCTACGTGCCCGGCTGGCCCGGCGACGACGTGTTCCCGTCGCAGCCGATGGTCGCGCAGATACGCGCTGTCCTCGACCGCTACGCCATTGGCGGTGGGCGTTATACTGAGGTTGTGGTGGCCGACTGTGGTCACTCGCCGCATATCGAGAAGCCAGGGGAGTTCAGCACGGCGTTCCTCACGTTTCTGGCGGGTGCGTGACCTGTCCGGCACCGTATATCCAAGGGTTCCCATGCCGCATGAACATACACGTTTATTCCGAACACCGCGTGTCGTGGCAGGCGAGGTAGACCGTAGCGTGAACGCTACGGCGAATGGGTCGAGCGACGCTGGGGGCAGGGAAATTCGCTGGCAGGCTCCGGTTGGTTCACCCTAGCACGCTTTTCGGGGTATTTCTTAACGTTCATCATGCCGCGAAGGTGGTTCATTGCCGCACTCGCATGGTTTCCATTACTCCGGCCATTTATGGCCGAGGCAGACATCATCAACAAAAGGAGGGCGTGAGATGGCCGCTCTTGAAGGAAGGGTAGCGCTGGTCACGGGTGCGGCGAGTGGCATCGGGCTGGCGATTGCGCAGGCGCTGGCCGCCGAGGGCGCGCGGGTGACGCTGGCCGATCTGGACGCCGAGCGTGGCCAGGCGGAGGCGGCGAAGCTGACGGGCGCGCGATTCGTCTCCGCCGATTTGACGCAGGCCGAGGGATGTCGCCAGCTCGTCGAGGGTACCATCACCGCGTCGGGCAGGCTGGATATCCTGGTGAACAACGCTGGTGTTCAGCATGTCGCGCCAATCACCGAATTCCCGGAGGCGAAGTGGCGCCAGTTGATTGAGTTGATGCTCACCGCGCCGTTTCTGCTGACTCAGGCGGCGCTGCCGGGCATGAACGAGCGGCGCTGGGGGCGTATCCTCAACGTTGGCTCGGTGCATTCGCTACGGGCGTCGGCCTTCAAGTCGGCGTATGTCGCCGCCAAGCATGGTATCCTTGGTCTGACACGAGTCACCGCGCTGGAGGGGGCCGAATACGGCGTCACCTGTAACTGTCTCTGTCCGTCGTATGTGCGCACTGCGCTGGTGGAGAAGCAGATTGCCGATCAGGCGCGGATCCACAACATCCCTGAGAGCGAGGTGGTCGAGAAGATCATGGTCGCCGAGGCGCCGATTCACCGGCTGCTAGAGCCATCCGAAGTAGCAGCCTACGCCACATTCCTCTGCTCCGATGCGGCCAGCGGGATTACCGGCAGCGCGGTCACGATTGACTGCGGCTGGACGGCGCACTAGCGGGTAATAGTCCAGCTTCGCGGCATGAATGCCGCGGCTAATCCCATCCGTTCAGCGCCGTATTTTAAAGGTGATCGCGGGCGGTGGGGTGAGCAGGCCGTAGCGTGAACGCTACGGCGAATGGGCGAACGCGATGGTGGGGCGGGAAAATTCGCCGGGGCCTTTAGGCTCCGGCAAGCATTCCTCAGACCGCTGCTGCAGGCCGGAGATGTTTCCGCGCTATTTTCTAAAACAGCATTATGTGGAATTTCAGAAAGTGGAGGGTCGGACGATGCGTCTCTTTGGCAAGCGGGCATCACAGGTGGATGCCGGCGGTGGTTCCGTGGCCGCGACTTCTTCCGATGCTGTCGGCGCGCACGATCTGCGCCTCTCTGACGTGACCATTCACTACCAGAGCTGGGGTCAGCCATCCACCTCGGAGCGCGCGGTCGTCCTCATCCACGGGTTGACGGCCAGCTCCATGGAGTTCGCCGAGCTTGGGCCAGCGTTGGCCGCGCAGGGTTACTACGCCATCGCGCTCGATCTGCGCGGGCGCGGACTCAGCTCGAAGCCCGCCCATGGCTACAACGTCGCGTTTCACGCCGCCGACGCGCTGGCGCTCTGCGACGCGCTCAACCTCGACGCGGTCAACGTCGTCGGCCACTCGCTGGGCGCGGTCATCGGCATGTATATCACCGCCATCGCGCCGCAGCGGGTGCGCAAGCTGGTGCTGATTGACGCGGGCGGCAACATTCCGCAGGATACCGCGCAGGCGATCTCCGCCTCAGTCTCGCGGCTGGGAACTGTCTATCCCTCGCTGGACGCTTTCCTTGGCCTGATGCGCCAGCTGCCGATGCTGCAATGGAACAACCTATGGGAGCAGTACTTCCGCTACGACGCCGACGTCCGCCCGGACGGCACGGTGACCTCGCACGTGCCGAAGGCTGCCATCGAGGAGGAGTCGCTGGCGCTGGCGCTGACCCGTTCGGAGGCGTTGCCCGATCTGGTGAAATGTCCGACGCTGGTCGTCCGCGCGACGGTGGGGCTGCTCGGCCCAGACGCGGGCTTCATTCTGCCGCGCGATGAGGCGGCGCGCCTCTGCAGCGTCATCGCCGACTGCCGCCTGCTCGAAGTGCCCGACACCAACCACTACACAGTCGTCATCGCCGACGCCACCGTCGCAGGCATCCAGGGCTTCCTGGCGGATGGGTAGAGTTGGCGCGAATGCGCAGGGTATGTGGAGCATCCGCGCCAACCTAATGGTCAAGAATAGCTGGAAGTACTTCGTATAACATCGGCTTGGATTTCAGCGTTCTCGGCTTCTGCCTTACGACCCATTAGTCTCAATGTGTCCGCTTTTGCATCCCATGCAATGGGATTGTTAGCGTCTATGGAGAGTCTCTGATCATAGGCAGCGAGAGCTTCTTTGTATCGTTTCATAGCCGTGAGCAGTTGGCCTTTCGATAGCCAGGTCATGTTATGTCTGGGATCAAGAGTTAGCACCTGGTCAAAGGCTGCTAACGCCTCCTCGTTACGGCCGAGGTAGCGCAATACCGACCCCTTATCGTCCCAGGTTCCCGCATGTTCGGGATCAAGAGTTAGTGCCTGGTCAAAAGCGGCTAATGCCTCTTCATAGCGCCGCAACGTCTGAAGCGTCCACCCCTTGTAACTCCAGGCAGCGGCCAATTGGCTATCAAGGATGAGCGCCTGATCGAAGGCAGTCAGTGCCGCTTCGTCTAATTTCAACTCCAGGAGTGCTATGCCATTGTTCAACCACGCTCTAGCATCCTTTGGGGCAAGTGCTACTGCCTGTTCATAGGCGGTCAGAGACTCCTCATACCGCCCCAATTGTTTCAGCACTTTACCTTTACGTTGCCATACGTTCGAATCCTTTGGGGTAAGGGTGAGTATCTGATTATAGATGGCGAGCGCCTCTTCATATCGCTCTAATCGCAAGAGGATTGTAGCTTTCAATCCCCATGCATCTACACTCCTGGCATTGATCGAAATCGCTTGTTCGCAGGCGGTGAGCGCCTCCTCATCTCGGTTTAACAAAACGAGCGCGGCCCCTTTGCCGGCCCAAAAAGAGTCGTTTTGAGGGCCGAGTGCGACTGCCT
Source organism: uncultured Chloroflexia bacterium (assembly GCA_963718915.1). Classification (GTDB taxonomy): domain Bacteria; phylum Chloroflexota; class Ktedonobacteria; order Ktedonobacterales; family JADMIN01; genus DAHUXT01. The sequence goes on from CAVRAI010000007.1 coordinate 395,169, forward strand.
GATCCCAGGCTTCCAGTACTTCCTGGTGTCGCTCCAATTCGACGAGTGCGTCACCCTTACATATCCATGTCAGGGCATCGCGGGGATTAATGGCGAGTGATTGATTAAAGGCCGAAAGCGCCTCTTCTGGCAGCTTCTTGCCGACGAGCGCCATACCCTTGCTGAACCATGCGAACGCGTTATTCGGGTTGAGAGCGATCGCCCGATCAATAGCAGCCAGCGCTTCCTCCTCCCGGTCCAGCGTACTCAGTACCATCCCTCTGTTCACCCAGTCAGAGTCATCTTTGGGATCGAAGGTAAGAACCCGCTCACATAATGCATGCACCTCTTCGTCTGAGCGATCCAACCCTTCGAGCGCGAAGCTTTTGTGAGACAGCGCCAGGACAAAATTGGGGTCGAGACTGAGCGCCTGCTCACAGGCCGCCAGCATCTCCTCCCAATGCATCTGCCCCCGCTGCAATACAATCAGTTCAGTGAGCAATGTCAGTTGTGGTTCGGTTTCATCTATCGGGATATAGGTTTGGGCGCGCGCCAGCAGCTTCATGGCTTCCTCTATCCGCCGCAGCAGGATTAGCGCCTGGGCCTTGCCACGTATGGTAGGCACATCATATGGATCATCGGCTAGAGCGTTATCGAGCGCAGCCAGCGCGGTGGCGCCGTCTTCAAGTTCAACGGCGGCCAGCCCCAGTTCGCGCCAGAGTTGCGGCGTCATCGCCTCTGGCGCTTCGTCCTGTAGAGTTCGCGCTCGTATGAGTACCTGCCGCCAGTCCTTGCGGCCAAACGCGGTATGTATCTCCTGCATCAGGCGCGCAACCAGGCGCTCTTTTGGCGTCCCTGACGCGGCGGAGGATGCTGGTGAGGGGGCTGTTATAGCGGCTGGCGTCACGCTCCCCGTTTCTGCTGAAATTGGGCCAGTGTAGCCCAGTTCGCGCAACAATGAGGTCAATCGCGCCTCGTAGGGCAGGTCGTCGCCAAAAGGTAGCGCTTGAATGAGTTGCCAGTCTGCGGGTGTCTGGCAGGTACGATACATCAGCGGCAGGAGGTGTTTGCCGAGCTTGACGTGCTGCCAGTAGGCGATGCCCATCTCACGCGGTACCCAGTCTGAGGCGAGCGCATCAGGCGAGAGTAACACAAGAAACGTGCCGCGCGCAGTAATCTCGGCGACGATACGATTCCACCACTCGTCACCGCCATGAAGACCGCCGGAGACATCGTACCAGACGGCATCCTCGCCCAGGTGCGCGCGCAGATCGGCGACTAGGCGCTTGCCAAACGCATCATCTTTGCTGCTGTGGCTGAAGAACAAACGCACCTGCTCCATTGTCTGCTCTCCTTATTTTGTGCTTGACTGCACCGAAAGCGATGAACCAATGAATCTGACAGTATTCTAGCACGGGCTGTATGGTTCGTCACGGGGAAAGATGGTTCAAAATCTATCGAGATGCGCGCGATGAGGGCGTCTGGGTATTCATGCCAGGCGAAGCCTTCCTATGCGGGTGAGATCAGCAGGTCGGAGAAGGTAATCGTGCCATTACTGCCTCCAACGAAGACACCGACCTGACCGGATTGCGGCACGTCATCCCCAACATAGCTGCCGACATACTGCCCGTTGACGAAGAAGCTCAACCTGGAACCTTGCATCAGCACTGCCAGCCGGTTCGTCGCGTCCAGCCCCTGATGAATCGCCGCTAAGCCGCCAAAGGAGCCTTCATAGCGCAGGTCTCTATAATTGGACTCTGGCCCGTCGCCTTGTTTGGGGCGGAGATTCAGATGCCACTCGCCGTTCGGCGTGATCGTGAAGGCCAGCGCTGTGTTGCTGCCCGAATTTGCGCGAAATAATATGCCCGCGTCGTTCAAGTCGAAGTCCACCTGCTGGCGCATCGTCACCTCAACCAGCCCATCATGCATCGTTTGGGGGATGAGGCTGCCAACATTACAGCAGGTATCGGACGTGAAGACATAGCCGCTGGGCGTAAAGCTAACGCCCTTTGCGGCATCCGCTGAGGTGAGCGTCCACTGGAGCGTATTCGCCGTCAGTGGATCGCTGATATGTGACGTTGCGGTCTCCAATTGCGTAAGTTGCCCCCCAAAATACCACTGTTGCGCAGATGGGATGAGAATGCCCCCAAGCAGCACAAGCACCGATAACGCAGCGGCACATATGGCGGCTGGCCAGCGTGGCAGTGCTGACTCCCCAAAATGCCACGCGCTGGCCGCGAGCAGTCTGGGACGCCGCCAGGGAGATAGTTCCGAGACTTCAGACGAGATATGGAGCGCGCCGGGATTCAGGTCGCGTAGCGGAAAGTTCACCCGCGCCTGGACGAGTTGAGCGAGTCGCTGCCCTGGGTCTTCAGCAAGCACATACGGTGGGTAGGTAAGCCAGAGCAGGCTTGTATGCAGTCCAATCACGGCGTAAACGATATTGGAGCGCGGGTTGCTCATCTGTACAGGATTCATGGCGAAGGCAAACCAGCCGCGCGCCTCCGACCAGGGCAGCGCGTGTTTGCCCCAATGCAGGCCATCCCCGCGCGCCTCAACCTGGATTGCGCGTACCTTGCGTGTGATCGAGACAAACCACAACCCGCTCTGGATAGGGAACAAAGCGACTAAGGCGTACATCTGCCATGGAAAGAAGTTCTGCGCTAACAGCGTTCGTTCCACGAAGAACAGCGCCACCCACATTGCGACAACGCCCACACCCAGGCACAGGTTGAATCCGTACGTGATCTGCTGAGTGCGCAGCAGTCTCGACTCGGGCGGCATCACCTTGAACGATGTGGCGGGTGTGTCCAGTGGTTGCGCTGCCTGGCCAGTGGGGAAAATCGCAATCGGCGGCGCGAGGCTATCGTCGCCTGCCAGCGCGCCCCAGCTCAGACTACGGATGCTCACCTGGCCGGGAGCGGATATTCCTGCTGGCGCTCGGCGCTCCTGACGGCGAACATGCCAGATGCTCCCCAGGATGATGACTTGCACCAACATCGCGAGACCCGCGAGCATCCAGTAAAACATCCAGTCAATGAAGCCATTGCTGTACCACAAGGTGATAAGGCTTACCAGCGCAATGATGGTATACACAATGATAATGTGCCATCTTGTCCCCCACGGGTCCATGGCGCGCTGGAGTACTCCTCGCTGTGGCGGCTCGGCGAGTTGCTGGAGACCGCCGACAAGCGCTTTACATACCTTATCGGACGGATAGAGCGGAAGGCCGGGAATATAGCCATACATATCTCGTTCTGGCGTCTGTATATTCATATGTGCGCGATACCTCTCGCTGATACTGGCACAAACGCTTCCAGCGTGAAATGCGCTTCGTCTAGGCCGCTAAATGGCCAGCAATCGTCACGATTATACACCGCACGGCTACTGCGTCAATCATCGCGCGAAATCTCATCGGTCATATTGCCCGCACCGCTTCAGTATTTCTGCCGTCGTTATCCTCTCCCTTGGCATAGTCCGCTGGGTGTGGTAGAAACCAGGTGAGAGGTGTGCTCCATCGGAGGCGCGCACCGCCTGTATGCTATGCCTACCACCCAAGGAGAACAATCCAATGGACCACCTTCCAAGCATGAAGAGCGATCCCAATCAGGCGCTGGTTGTCTCGTTCCCCGATGAGAACAAAGCACAGGAAGTGCTGGAGACCCTGAAGCAGCTCAACGCCGCCCACGATGTCGCGCTCAGCAGCGCCGCCGTCATCCGTCGCGATCCAGACGGCAAGATCAACGTCCACGAGACACGCGACTTCAATGCGAAGCAGGGCGCCGTCGCGGGCGCGCTGGCGGGCGGGCTGATCGGCCTGTTGCGCGGCAATGCGCTGGCGGGCGCGGCCATCGGCACGGCGGCGGGTTTTGGCGCCAGCAAGATCCTCGACCTGGGCCTCCCCGATGACTTCCTGAAGCAGATCGGCGAGCAGTTGACGCCGGGCAGTTCGGCCCTCGTCGCCATCGTCACCTTCGAGAACGTCGCCGAGGCGATGAAGGTGCTCGACCAGTACGCGGGCGCGAAGATTCTGCATAGTGCGCTCTCGCCCGATGTCGCTCAGCAGCTCTCCGCCGCCATCGAAGACTGACCTCTAGATCGCGTTTCGTCTGGCCCCTTCCGGTGTGGAAGGGGCTTTTTCGTGCCATGTGAAACTATAAGCCCCCATTAAGGCCATCTTAAGCGCACACTAAGCTTGCTGATACATAATAGCCTCCATATGGTGGAGCAATCTTCGCAGAGTGGGGTGGCGCAGCATGGATGATTCCTCCCGTCCGCAGTCGCGAGCCAGCGACGCGGGGCGTCTGGCGGATGCCACAGATACGATTCCGCGAGCCGGAAGCAGCTGGCAGTTGCCAGAGGTTCAGCCGCCGACCGCCGGTATCACCGATGACCGGACGATACCCATCTCGTCGCCGGGCAAGGCGTCGCGGCGTGGGGTGAGTCGCCGCAAAGCGCTGATTGGCGCGGGCGCCGGAGCCGTTGGGCTGGGGCTGCTCGGCACGGGCGCCGCCGTATTTCTAGCGCGCCAGCAGTCGGCCAGCCCCGCCACGCTCTATGCGGACGACGCCGCGAAGATAGGCCACCTGTTGCGCCGGGCGGGCTTCGGCTCGTCGCCCGCCGACCTTCAGCAGTACCTGAGCCTGGGCGTCTCTGGCGCCATCGAGAAGCTGCTCAACTTCTCTGGCGTCTCCAACACGGCGCTCGATGCCCGGCTCAACTCACTCAACCTCAACTTCACCAACCGGCAGGATCTGATTCGCTGGGTGCTGCTGCGCATGATCTACAGCCCGCGCCCATTCGAGGAGAAGCTGACGCTCTTCTGGCATGGCGTGCTGACCAGCAGCTTCACCAAGATTGGCGGCACCACGCACCTGCCGTTCATGATCCAGCAGAACCAGTTGCTGCGCGCGAAGGGGCTGGGGCAATTCGACGACCTGATGCACGCGGTCACGATTGATCCAGCCATGCTCTACTGGCTGGATGGACGGCTTAGTTCCGGCCACTCGCCCAACGAGAACTACTCGCGCGAGTTGATGGAACTCTTCACGATGGGTATCGGCAACTATACCCAGGACGATGTGCATCAGGGGGCGCTGGCGCTGACCGGCTGGGTCGTCCGGGCGGATGGGGCGCACTACGTTCCGGCGCGCCACTATAACGAGCTCGGTCACCTTCCTGGGGCATACTGGCCCGATGACCGTAGACGACGTCATCAGGATCGTCTGCGCGCACCCGGCCACCGGCACGCATATCGCTCGGCGCATGTGGAGCTTCTTCGTCTACGACAACCCCAGCCCGCAGGACTTGAAGCCGCTCTCCGACGCCTATTACCAGCACGATCACAGCATCGCGGCGATGGTGCGCGCCATGTTCTCCTCGCCCGCGTTCTTCAGCGCGCAGGCCTACCGGGCGCGGGTCAAGAGTCCGCTGGAGTTCGTCGTCGGCGCCATCCGCGCGCTGGGGCTAGAGACGAACGCCACCGGGCTGGCGACCGTCCTCAACGCGATGGGCCAACTACCACTCGATCCGCCCAATGTGGCGGGCTGGCCAGGAGATGGCGCGAGTGGGGCATGGATGTCCACGCAGGCCTGGGTCACGCGCATCAACCTGACCGACTTGCTGGTCTCGATTGCGGCGGGCGCGCACCCGAAGGGCGGCCCGAAGATCAACCTGACGACCCCGGGAGGGACGTCGGCCATCCAGCAGGCGATCACACAGCAGAAGATTGCCAGCGCCGATGCTCTGGTGAGCTACTACGTCGCCATGCTGCTGGACAACACGCTCGATCCCAGCCGCCGCGCCGTGCTGGCCGATGCGCTGACGAACAGTCCGATTCAGGGCGGCGCGACGTTCACGCTGGCGGGCGGCAAGAAGGTCTCCGCCGCCGCGACGGCTGAGATGCTCTACCTGCTGATGTCGCTGCCTGAGTACCAGATGAATTGAGGGGGAAGTCCTTCGTGGGCGCCGTCCGCAGCATAAATGCTGCGGCGAATTGGCGGCGAATGGGCAGGGAAATTCGCCGTGGCCTTCAGGCTACGGCGGGCCAAAGTACAACAGTCGAGCGCGATTGATTCATGAGAGGTGGTGCGTCATGCCCAACACGCCCAACACGCCTGGCCAGCCATGCAAACCGTTCAATGCGCCATTCAGCCGGAGAGCGATGATTCGCGATGGACTGCTCGCGGTTAGCGCGGGCATGGTCATGCCGACGATCTTCTCGCGCGCCGTCCGGGCGGCCTCCAACGCGGCGCATGAGGGCGCGCACTGGGCGCAGGCGGCGCAGGGACGCACGCTGATTGTGGTGCAGATGGCGGGCGGCAACGACGGCCTGAATACGCTCATCCCCTACACCGATGGCGCGTACTATTCCGCACGGCCAACGCTGGCCATCGCCCAGGCGGACGCCCTCCATCTCAACGACCGGCTCGGGCTGCATCCCGCGCTCAAGGCGCTGATGCCGCTGTGGCAGCAGGGACGCCTGGCCGCCATCGAAGGTGTCGGCTATCCAAACCCCAACCTGTCGCACTTCGCCGCGATGGACATCTGGCAGACGCTCGATCTGAACGGCCAGGGCGGGCAGGGCTGGCTCGGCAAGTACGTCGCCGGGCTGGTGGATAAAGATGGCCACCCATTCCAGTCGCTCGCCGTCGGCACCTCGCTGCCGGTCGCGCTGAACGCGATCAACGCCGATGTGCCCGTGGTCGCCTCGCCGTCTACCTATCGGCTGCAGCCCGACCCGGAGGGCGCCAGCGCGGCCAAAAATGGCACGGCCGCCAATGCGCGGGTCGAGACGCTGCTGAAGCTCTACAATACCTATCCACGTTCGGCGCCGTATGCCGCGCTGCTCGATGCGACGGCCCAGGCGGCGGTGGATGGATCGCGCCAACTCGATACCGCCGTCGCCAGCTACGTCCCGAAGGCGCAGTATCCGAACACGAACTTCGCCAAGGGCTTGCAGGTGCTGGCGGAGGTGATCGTCCAGGGGCTGGGGCTGCGCGTTGGCTATGTGACGCTGGGCGGCTTCGATACCCATGGCGAGCAGGCGAATACCCAGGCGGGGCTGCTGCAACAACTCGCCGAGGGGCTGGCGGCGTTCTATAGCGACTTACAGGGACACAATGCCGCCGATAATGTCGTGGTGATGACCTGGTCGGAGTTCGGGCGGCGCGTGGAGGAGAACGCCAGCGCGGGCACCGACCACGGGACGGCGGCGCCCCTCTTCGTGCTGGGCAACGCGGTGCAGGGCGGCGTCTATGGCGAGCCGCCCGACCTCACGAAGCTGGACCCCAACGGCAACCTCGTCTTCACGACGGACTTCCGCTCGATCTACGCCACTGTGCTCGACCGCTGGCTCGGCGCGCCCGCCAGCGCGGTGCTCGGCGGCAACTATGGCGAGCAGGCGTTCCTGCCGCCCGCATGACCTGATTCCCTCTCCCACAGGAGAGGGGGAGCCAGAGGCAGTCCTGCAAAAGCTATCAAAAGCCATAACAGGAAAATGCGAACACAAAAGCGTCTGCCCCGCGCATCGCGGCAGGGGTGACACACCACACAGCCGTTATTGCCGACATTTTCAGTCGGTTGCGGGAGGCAGACATATTTTCTATTTAGCTGGCCAGAGAGACGTGTACGGCGCACTCTGGCCTCAGCCGGGACAAGACCGCGCTGGTTCAGCATAGGTGGCCGCGTCCGTCGATTTCCCGCGAAGAGGACTCGTGCGGATTTACTGGCCGGAAACGCTGGATCATCCGCCGCACGCGCCAGACGGAACCCTTCGTTGTTGTTGAAGTTGTCCCGCCTGTTGTCGTTACGGTAGGCCGCGCGCGTATTCTGGGAATCGTTGTTCCATGAACCGCCACGCAGCACTGAGATCGGCCTGCCCCACGGCATACGCGCAAGAGGAGCGACCTCCCGCACGTCTTCCATACTGGCTACGACGGGCGACAACAGTAGGCGGATGCACGACCAGGACTTTGGCGTAGAACGCTTCACGCCGTTGCAGTTCCCAGGCAACGCCGCTTGATTGCCTATAGCTTGCATTTATAATGCATATCGATGCACCCAGACAAGAAACAAGAAATCAGAACCAGAGGATTATGCTGAACCAGCCGCCGCACGCGCCAGACGGAACCCCCCGCTGTCGTCGAAGCTGACCCACCTGCTGCCGTCACGGTAGGCCGCGCGCGTATACTGGGAACCGACGTCCCACGAACCGCCACGCAGCACTCGATTATCAGTGGAATCTGGATTCTCTCGTCCGTCGTTTTTACGGTAGGGATAGGGCTGGAGGAGGCTGCTCGTCCACTCCCAGACGTTGCCTGCCATATCCTGGACATGATACGGGCTTTCGCCGGTGGGATAGCGACCGACGGGCGTAGTCCTCCCGATGCCGCTCTCGCTGGTGTTGCAACGTGCCTTGTCGAACGTGTCGCCCCAGGGATAGATGCGGCCATCCGTCCCGCGCGCCGCCTTCTCCCATTCTGCCTCGGTCGGCAGCCGCCATGGCTGGCTCGTAAGCTTGGCCAGCCAGGCGCAATATGCGACTGTGTCATTCCACGAGACACAGACCACAGGATGGTCAGGGTGCGCCTGCTGCGTCGCCCAGTCTACATCATCCCAGCTTTTTTCTGGCTCTCTCACGGCTTTGGCACGGACGGCGCAGGCGTATTCAGCCACGGTGACGGGGTGCTGGCCGATGGCGAAGGCGTCCACCTCAACTGGATATTGTGGCGTCTCGTCGTCATCGGCATCTTTGTCGCGGCTCTTGTCGCTGCCCATGGTGAAGACGCCTGCCGACACCGGACAAATCGGCGGCAGGATGCACTCAACCCCGCCGATGGTATAGCCGCGAAAGCCAAGGTCATAGTAGGGTTTGGGTGTCAGATGGTGCGCGGGCGCGCTGTTGGCGGGGACGGGCGCCGGGCCGAGTGGCGGCAGGGTATCAGGCGGTGGAGGAGGTGGTAGCGGATCGCCACCATGCGCGTCGAGGATCACCCGATACGCCCGCATGGCGGCGGCTTGCGGTGGAAATGCCGCTCCGCCCGGCTGCTCGATCCGCTTGTAGCCCTCCAGAAGAAGCGGCACATCGCAGGGAATCGCGGTGACGAATTGAATCGTCTCGATGCTCCCTTTGCGCCGTAGCGCCCGCGCCGCGTCTATTTCGTCGTTGACCCACCCAGAGTTCACCGCTGCCGGGCTGAGAATGGCAATGAAATGCTGACACTTGCGCAGTTCAGCTTCAATCACCTGCCGCAACGCTCCCCAGCCGAGATTATGCTCGTCGTACCAGACGGCGTTCTCATTGCCCAGCGCCTCGCGGAGCGCCCCCACGAACGCGCGACAGAAGTCATTATCGGTGTGGCTGTGGCTGACGAAAACCTGTGGTGTGGCCATATATCCCTCAACAGCAATCAGCATGAGCGCTACCACGAGCAGTTGGCGCGATGGCTTGCACGCACAGTGTAACCCATCTATGGCGCGATGGGAAGAGCGCGGAATGGTTGATAAGCGTTGTGCGCGCCCGTCGCACGATACCGCAACGGACGCGATGAGCCGCGGCATTCATGCTGCGATGCTGGAGCATCTCCAACCTCGCCCGCGCCAAAAACACCCGCTACATATCTCAACCTTCACATCCGAGTCACGTAACCGCCGCACGGGCGAACGCGCCAGCATGACCGGGCCGAGCAGCTTGCCCACGCAGACGACGAAGAGCGTCATGCACAGACGACCTTGAAGGCGATGCTGTATCTCCGACTTACCGCCCCGCGCCGACGTGCGGTCGCCTTGCCCCCACACTACGCAGAAATACTTATGGCGTAGTCGCACATGCGGATAGATACTACACCGTGGCAGTGGCCATAATGCCTCTTGCGTTGCGAAAAAGAGTGTGCCCCATGCAACCACCGCAGAATCCACCAGAGCAATCACCACAGCAATCACCACAGCAAACATCGCAACAGCCGCCGCGGGATGCTCTGTATGGAGGCGACCACAACCAGAGACATAACGGTGCCGACGGCGATGCCAACGACGCGTCCGCTGCACCGCCGTTCGAGTCTCCGCACCAGGCACAGCCACATATACAGGCACGCCCGCCCCTGAGTCGCAGGACGCGCTGTCTCATCGTTGCTAGTACCCTGCTTGCCGTGTTCGTCTGTGGCTCAACTGCCTGGGTGCTGGCGGCGCATACGTCTTTGTTGTCTTCGCAGGTGGTCGGTTCGCGTGCTACCAACACCCCCTACCTCACACCGACCTCGTACTATACCCCTGTACCGACGATTCCCGTGTCACCGGGCACGTTAAGCGCCATCATTTACACCCCCACCCTCGGAGGCTCCCTTGGCGCCTTCCAGCAGAAATACGGCCCCTCCACCGACGGCAGCGGCCTGACCTACACCGCTGTGATCGCGGGCCAGCCGGTACAGATGCTGATTGCGCCGGGTGATCCGAGCAAGAGTTTCGATGGACGGGCGCACGTGGTCGAAGTGCAGGTGTGGGCGCCGAGTGACCGGCTCGCTAGCGAGCACTGGAGCGCCTCGACCGTAGCTGCAATAGTGAATATGCTCTTACCCGCCGACGCGCGCTTCCAGCGCACCGCCTCCATCAGCAGGCTGGGCGATATCGTCGTCACCGAGCACATCTACACCAGCAAAGGAATGGCGAGCACGTTTACGCCCGACCAGTTCATCACTGCGTCTAGCGGCGCACAGGTGTCTGTCGGCACAGTCAACTATTTCTGCGAGCGGCAACCGCCCGCCACCAGTGGCTATGAATTGTGTGACGTCTCCATTGGCGCCTCGTAGATGCAGCTCAAGCAGCACCGTTCCTTCCGTATGTCAGGCGTCCACTACATACTCTCAGCCTGTACAACATCTGGATCGCGTAGCCGCCGCACGGGCGAACGCGCCAGCAGCACCGGGCCGAGCAGCTTGCCCGCGCAGACCACGAAGAGCGTCGCGCGCACGCCAAGCGTCTGCCCCAGGACGCCGCCGAGCGCCAGCCCGAGGACCGTCGCGCAGCCCTCGACCGCCCGCAGCGTCGCGTGCAGCCGTCCCTGCATCCGGTCGGGCGTCGTCCGCTGAAAGTGGCTCAGGCGCGTGACACTGTATATCGTGTGCGCCGCGTCGAAACACTGTCCGAGTATCAGCACCCCCACCGCCAGCCAGGCGGGGCCGCTCGCCAACGGGACGGTAAATGCGCCGAGGGTGTAGATGAGCATTGACGCCATCAGGATGCGCCCAACCGGCCAGCGCCGCGAGATGCGTGCCACGACCAGCGTTCCGGCGAATGAACTGACGCCGCCTACCGCGTAGATGACGCCCATCACCACAGGCGCGAGATGCAGGTCACGGACAAGATAGAGCGTTATCAGCGCGCCCAGGGCGTTGCCAAAGAGGGTGTCAACCGCCCCGGCAGCCGCCAGCGCCCGCCGTGTGGCATCGGCGGCTACGAATCCCAGCCCCTGCGCCACCTCGCGCGCCATGCTCTTTCGCGCTTCAGGCACAACAATCGGCGGCGACTCTTTCGTGCGAATCGCGAGAAGCGAGACGGCGGAGACGACGAACGTGACGGCATCCACCAGAATCGCCAGCGGCGCGCCTGCCACCTGGACCAGCACGCCCGCGACGCTCCAGCCCGAAACCTCGGCCAGCGACTCGCTGGCAGCCAGTTTGCTGTTGCCCTCGACCAGATCCTCACGCCGCAGCAGTGACGGCAAGAACGAGGGATAGGCGACATCGAAGAAGACGCTACATACACTCACCAGCACAGCTACGACATACAACTGTTCCATGCGCAGCGCTCCCAGGACGGCAGCTAGCGGGATGGAGGCGAGCGCCAGCGCCCGGCCAATATCGGCGGCGATCAGCAGCGGACGGCGACGCAGCCGATCCACCCAGACGCCCGCGAAGAATCCGAGCAGCAGCCCCGGCACGACCTCGGCGGCGGCCAACAGCGCCATCTGGCCCGCGCCCGCGCCAAGCAGCAGCGCAGCAAGCAGTGGCAGGGCGAACGTGGTCAGCAGCGAGCCGAACAGCGAGATCGACTGCCCCGCCCAGAGCTTGAGAAAATCAGCATGACGCCAGAGGTTTGTCGAGGCGTCGGGCGTATCTTCACGAGATGGTAGACGAACGGACATAGCAATGCTCTCCAACGCATAAGCAGGCAAAAATAGAAGCGGTAGATGGGTAAATGAGGATGGCCTGGCGGATTGGAGAGCCGGAGCTATTGTGGAAGCATAGCGCGTCGGAGGCACACAGATCGCCCATACCAGCATGTGGCATGAGCTGAGAGTTCGCGGTGGCGCTTCTCCGTTATCGCGTGTTTGCAACGCAGTTCGGAGGAAGTGACCGCCCTCGCAGGCTCAGCGCCGGGCCTACAGGGCGTAATTGACCGGAATCACCATATGCGCGATATCGTACACGCATTGTGGCGCAGCCGTCAAGTTGACAGCGATGCCCTCGTCCGGCGACACTGATGGTAGACAAAACGCCGCGCCGCGATGAAAGGATAGACACTCATGACAACCCGCGCGAAGCCCGCGACTCCCGCCACCGCGCCCGATTTGCCCGGAATGGCCGCGCTGGAGCGGGGCGAGACGCTGCCCGCCAGCTGGTATACCGATTCCGCCTTTTACGCCCGCGAGCAGGAGCGGATCTTCCGCCGCTCGTGGCAATATGTCGGGCTGACGGAGCAGGTGGCCAAGCCAGGTGACTTCTTCACCGCGCGGGCGGGCGACGTGCCGATTGTCGTGGCGCGCGACCAGCAGGGGACGCTGCGGGGCTACGTCAACGTCTGCCGCCATCGCGGCTCGCAGTTGGTGAACGCCGAGCAGGGCAACCGTGCGACGCTGCAATGCGGCTACCACGCCTGGACGTACGACCTCGATGGCTCGCTGCGCGCCGCGCCAGGCATGCGTGATGAGCCAGAGTTCGACAAGGCATGCTACGCGCTCGTGCCCGTCCAGGTGGAGGCATGGGGGCCATTTATCTTCGCCAACCCTGATCGTGAGGCGCCGCCACTGGCGAGCGTGCTCGGCGACCTGCCCGCCATGGTCAGCGCGACGGGGCTGCGCCTCGACGCGATCCGGCGGAAGGTGCGCCGCACCTACGATATCGTCGCCAACTGGAAGGTGGTCGTCGACAACTATCTCGAATGCTACCACTGCCCGGTGGCCCACCCCGGCTTCAGCGACCTGATCGACCTGAAAAGCTACGCGGTCGCCGAGTACGAGTATTTCTCGACGCAGGCTGGCCCGCCCACAAAGTCGGCGCGGGAGGGCAAGGTGGGCCTCTACGATATCAGCGGCGAGGTGGAGGCGGGCTTCTACGCCTTTCTCTGGCCCAACTTCACGCTGAACATCTATCCCGGCCCCGGCAACGTCTCGCTCAACCTCTTCCTGCCAGTGGATACCGACCGGACGCTCGCGGTCTACGACTACTGTTTCAGCAACGCCGTGCCGGAGAAAGAGATCGAGGAGTTCACCCGCTTCATCGACCAGGTGCAGGAGGAGGATGTCGTGCTCTGCGAATCGGTGCAGCGCGGCCTGAAATCGGGCTTCTTCGACCGGGGACGGCTGATGCAGTCCGAGCGGATGCTGGCGCACTTTCAGAAGCTGGTCTATCGCTTCCTGACGGATGAGGCGCAGGCATGAACCACGACGATCACGTGCGGCTGATCCGCGAGGGCGTCTCCGGCGGGGTCAGCATCTGGGCTGACCTCGGCTCTGGCGAGGGCGCGTTCACGCTGGCGCTGGCTGATCTGCTCGGCCCCGGTGGCCATATCTACTCGGTCGATACCGATGCGCGCGCCTTACGGCAGCAGCGACAGGTAGTTGAGGAGCGCTTCCCGGCGGTGACGCTCGAACAGCGCGCGGCTGACTTCACCCGGCCGCTCGATCTGCCGCCGCTGGATGGCGTCGTCATGGCCAACTCGCTGCACTTCCAGCGCCACAAAGAGCCAGCGCTGCGACTGGTGCGCGCGATGCTCAAGCCGGGCGGACGGCTGGTGCTGGTAGAATACAACGCCGACAAGGGCAACTGGTGGGTACCCTATCCATTGTCGTACCCCACATGGGAGGCGCTGGCCCAGGCGAACGGCTTCGTCGAGACGCGCCTGCTGGCCACACAGCCGAGCCGCTTCCTGCGCGAGATCTACTCCGCGCTCAGCTATACACCATCATGAACATTCCCAGGAGACCAGCGCGCAATGTCTGATACGAATGAATCACCAGCGTCGGCCACTGGACTCAACCTGCGGGCGGACTGCGCGCGCTGCTTCGCGCTGTGTTGTGTCGCGCCGGCCTTCGCCGTCTCGGTGGATTTCGCGATCAATAAAAAAGCCGGGCGGGCATGTCCCAATCTGCAAGCAGACTTCCGCTGCGGCATTCACACGCGGCTCAGGCAGCAGGGCTTCCGTGGCTGCACTGTCTATGACTGCTTTGGCGCGGGACAGAAAGTCTCTCAGGTTACGTTTGGCGGAAAGGACTGGCGTCAGGCTCCGGACACTGCGGAGCAGATGTTCCGCGTCTTCTCGATTATGCGGTCGCTGCATGAACTGCTCTGGTATCTGACCGAGGCGCTGACGTTACCACGGGCAGAACCACTGCACGATGAACTTCAACGCGCGCTGGCGGAGACGGAACGCCTGACCCATAGCAGCGCCGATGAACTGGTACAACTGGATATGGCGGCGCACGGGCGAGAGGTCAATGGTCTGCTGCTGCGCGCGAGCGAGCTGGAGCGCGCCGAAATTCAGCCCCAGAAGGACTTCACCAGAGCCGATCTCATCGGAGCCAACCTCAAAGGCGCCGACCTGAGGGGCGCCAACTTGAGAGAGGCGTATCTCATCGCGGCGGACCTGCGAGACGCCGATCTGCGCATGGCTGACGTTATCGGAGCCGACTTCCGCGATACAGACCTCAGCGGCGCCGACCTCACCGGGAGCATCTTTCTCATCCAGTCGCAACTGGATGCGGCGAAGGGCGATGACGCGACAAAGCTGCCGCCCTCGCTCACTCGTCCGGCGCATTGGTAGCTCGTAGCGCCGCCTGATGACCTCCGCATGACCTCCGCAAAAAGCCGCCCCTCGAAGCGTGAGGAGCGGCATGTTTGTTTGCAACCAGGATTTGCTAGTCGTCGCTGTCGAGGATATCGCCAGAGTTGCCGGTGTAGGCGTTGACCCAGACACCAGCTGCGGCCGGTGGATGGTGGCCGCTGTCCTTGCCCGACATAGCGCCAGCCCCACTGCGGCTCGTCAACGGTCGGAGTCCCGCTGAAGTATTTGGCGGTGAAGCTCACATACCCAGGGCAGTTGCCCAGAATATCGCAGTGATAGTCCACCGTCGCGCCGCCGTTGACCGCGCCAGATGTCGGCCAGGCCGCTGGATCACTGACAAAGAGCTGGCCGGTGATGGTGAAGCGCGCGCTGCCGGAGAACGATCCGTATTCCTCGCCCGAAAGCGTTCCACCAGCGCCAGGGCTGGTCTGGCCTGCCACCGCCTTGAAGGACGAATCATAGTAATTGACGATGGCGCAGTATTGGTCGGGCCCGACGTTCCAGATCGTGATGGAGCGGTGATCGCGGTCGAATGCCCAATAGTTGCCTGCCTGACCCGAGTCGGCATCGTTCGCGATAGATTCAGTCACGTCGATGACTTTGTTCCCTCGGACGGCGCCAGCGCTGGCGCACGAGTACGAAAATGCCGTTGAGTGATTGCTGCCGTCCCCAGAGCCGCGATGATGTTCCAGACTAAACATGCTGGGTTTGACGGTAGCATGCGTTGCTGGATGCGCGCTCGTCTTGTTGGTTGTTCCATGCGCCATCGCGGGAATCACGAAGATCACGGTGGCCGCCGCGACCGTCATCACAATAGCGCCAACTGCCAGCAGTCTCTTCATTGAAAGCTCCTCTACGAACACCGAGATGTGTTCGTACTTGGCACAGCGCACTCGTCACTGCGCCACACAACCAATCGCTCCTGACCCTGGGGTAGAGCTGGACGCCATCAGGAAACGTCCAGCCATGCGTTGCCGAATGAAGTTGCGAGTGATGGTTATTGTCGCCACTGGCCACGCTGAGGGTAGTCGAAGTCTTCCTCATTGTCGCGCCGCCGTCGGGCCAGGATCAGGAAGAGCAGCGACGACAGGATGATGAACACCGCGATGCTCCCGATAATCACGGGGAAAGTTGGGAAGCCCGAGCTGCCGACAAGTCCAACTGAGGTAGGTGTCGGCGTCGCGCTGCCACCCGTAACCGTGGTTGCCGTCGATTGTCCTGGGCCAGTCGTCTCGGTCGGACTCACCGTCACGCTCGCAATCGCGGCGGCGGTCTGCGTGGCAGCCAGGTTATAGACCGTCAGCGCGAAACAGTCTGTCGCGCCGGTATTGCCAGCGGAGTCGGCGCCGCGCATACACACCGTATAGCGGCCCGCCGTCAAGCCACTGATATGCGCCGTAACGCCCTCGGACACCTGATTGAAGGAGCCGTCCGTCGCGCTCATCGCGTGATACGCGCCGCCGTTGATGTTATATTGGCCCGATGCGATGGCGAAGCTGCCTGTCGTCGAGTCGCTGAGCGTCCCAGTGAGCGTAAAGGCGGTACTCGATGCCGGTGAGGCGGGGGCCGTGAAGACGCTCTTCGCGACTGGCCCGGCGCAGATGGTTGCCTGCGACGTGCGGAACGGAGAGAACGACACGCTGCCAGTGGCCGCGTTGCCGGTGCCCGATGCGTTCGTCGGCGCGTGTGGCCCGCTGGCTGTGCCCCACCAGTTCTGCGTGGCGGGCAGGCTCATGCCCGCGGCGACCGTCGCGCCAGCGTTTGAGTTGCTCAGGATGCAGTTCTGGGCCGCGCTCACCGACATGCCGGACGACAGCGCATCAGACGTCAGGCCATCCACGAATCCTGAGATGATATTGCTGGTGATGCTGACACCCGCCGAACCCGCGGGGCTGACGAGTTCGAAGCCCGCGAGTGGCCGCGAGGAGCCGCTTCCCCGGATCAGGTTGTGGTCAATGACATTGCCGGAGCCAATCGTCCCCTTGTATGAGATGGCGTAGCCGTGGCCGCTGCTGCTCCCCATATTGAAGGTGTTGTTCTTGATTGTGACGCCCTTGATCTCCGAGGTGACGCTCCCACTCGTCGTACCGAAGCCATGCAGGGAGATGGCGGAGTCGTCCGGGGTGCTGGACTGCGTAGCAGCGACACCGGCATTGTTGAATAGGTTGCCGGTGATCGAGATATTGTTATACCGGCCTACCAGTCCGCCACTGTAGCCCGCGTCAACACCGACCCCCAGGCCGGGATAGTTCCCGAAGACATTGCCCGAGACCACTTGCGGCGCGGTGACATCAACGGTGTTGTCGGCGAGGAAGAACACGCCTTCCGCCCACCAGCCAAAGGTTGCTGGACTCGTGCTGATGTCGTTGAGTCCGTGCAGGTTCAGTGTGTTGCCGGTAAAATTGACGGCCCCTGGATTCCCCTCGATGAGCGCCGCTCGGAACACGCCCCGAAACGAGTTGTTTTTCACCGTGACTGTGGCGGAGTTGCTGGCGATGTAGATTGAATCTGTCTGATCCGCCAGCAGCTGAGGGTCGAGTGTGGTATCACCGTAAAAGAGGTTGTTGTTGATGGTGATGACGTCACTCGCATTGTGATCGGTGACCGTCATCAGGATTCCGTCGTCGTTCGCGTCATTGACGATCGCGCCCTCGATGGTGAACCCAGACACACTCACATTGCCTGGGGTCGCGGGCGCGATGGCGATCAGGCCGCCTATCGCCGTACCCGAGGCGGGCGCGCCGTTGATGATGGAGTGACCGACGCCCGCGCCTACCAGATGGATCGGCTTGTTGATGGCGATGGGCGCATCTGATGTGCCTGGGCCATACGTTCCCGGCCCAACTTTGATCGTCGCGCCATTCGCCGCTGCGGCGATTGCGGCATTGATGCTGGTGTAGGCGCATCCTGAGGAGCACACGTCATATGTGGCGGCGCGCGCCTGATGCGCCAGCGCCAGACTCCCGGCAGCCATCGCCAGAAGCAGCCCCACGACAAGCAATACGCTAGCCCAGCGGGACCGCATTGCTCTGCGCAACGTGCTGATGCCAACGCCCGAAGCATGATGCCCTGAATGAGCGCTCATCCCTTGATCGTGGGTAGTACCCAATTGCCTTCACCCCCTCATCATGCCGACCGCAAGCGGACCCCGAAGAACTTATTTCACCATCGTGATATTGGTGGGTAGGAACGCAAGCGGCCCGGTCGATTGCTAGAAACGGGATGGTTCGATCTCTGTTCACCTGCCGCCGCGCTCACAACGGCGAGCGGCGCCTTTTCGTGTCGTGCTGTGACGCTTCCCCGTTACCGTCCTCAACGGACAATGTAATGAGCAGTAACGTCTGATTGGTCACAGAGAGGTCACGCTGATCGGTGGGATGACCATCTGAAAAGGCTGAGGATAATCTTTGCTGGGGAGTCTGCTGGCGTCAGGCGGCGCCCAGCCAGGCGATGAGGCATTCGATGCCTTCGTGTGTGCCCGTCACCTCGCGCAGTCTGCGGCCAAGCGTGCGCATCATCCAGGCGTTGCCGACCTGCGGGTTGTCGCGTAGCTCGCGCATCTCACTGGCCGCGCGGCGGACACGGAGAAGCATCTCACGCGTGCAGAGGCCAAACCCTTCGACATATTCGAGGCTGCGGCGTCGGCAAGCCGACTGGGCGGATGGCTCGGCGAGTCGCCCGGCAAGCGCTTCTTCAGCGCATCCTAGCCGGTGGGCCAGCGCCAATTCGGTCAGCACTCCGGCTGTGGATGCCTCGTCGCAGACCGCCTCTATCTCCGCTGCAACTCTATGCCCCATCGTTGCTGCAATGGCCCACGACAATAGCTCAGGGAGCGCCCGCATCTCGTCGTGGCTGGCATACCGCAGCTTAGAGACTGGCGAGTCAGCGTCTCCACCACAGACCAGCGCATCATCACCCATTCCAAGCAGCGGAATCGCCTGGGCCAGCGGCGCCAGCCGCGCGGGAGTCTCGCCTGTCGCCAGCGGGAGCAGCGCAACGCGCTCATCGCCACGAACGAACTGGCATAGCGCCAGCGCAAACTGGCTGCCCGCCACCAGTGGCTCATGCACACGCCGTAGCGCCCAACCATCCAGCGCGCCCGCACGCCGCAGGGCGGCAACCTCACCCATGAACTGATCCATGCGGTCGAGATGCGTGCGGAGCGCGGCGATGCTAAGTTGGGGTGTGTTGGTCGCGCCGAGAAAGGCCAGTGTCTCGCCCTCCAGGCGGAAGAGCAGCTCGCCGCCTTGCGGAGCCGCCACCAGCGCCTCGCCACTACGCGCGGGCAGCCCGCACATCAGCAGCAGCGAGAGCAGCCGCGCCAGTTTTGCGCCGTGGCGCGTCCAGCTTTCCAGCGCATCCTGCCGCCCGTGCAATACCAGTTCGCGCCCGCCCAACTCGACCGATACCCCCGTTCGCGCGGCAAGCTCATAGACCCGCTCGGCGTCGGTGGCTGAGAGCGCGCGCGCCAGATTCACCCGTACCTGTGGCGATTGCGCCAGCACGGCAGCCGCCACCGCGTAGTTGTAGCGTACGATTACATCTTCGGCAGAAGGGCGCGCGCCAGTGCGGACGAGAATCGCCTGCTCCGGCGCGTCGAGCGTGATGAGTTCATCCAGTTTTCTGGCTTCCAGTCCCAACTCGCGCTCAGCCTCCGCCATGAAGGACGCGCGCTCTTCCCGGCCCGCGAAGCCCGGCAACTTGCGGTTCACCCGGCGAAACAGCCAGAGCCGCAGTTCGCTGGCGCTGCAAATGCTCTGAGCCGCCAGCGCCGCAATGTCTTCAGGCGCCAGCACCTCAGCCAGAGCGCGGGGACGGTGGCGATAATGCGCGCCGAGGCAGGCCACCAGGCATCGCGCCACTTTGTGATCGCCGAACAGCTGGACGATCACCTCATCGTCCAGCGCGCGGCGGGGCTGGCCAAGCATGCGCTCCATGTAGCGGATCGCCATCTCGATGCGCGGCGCAAGGCTGGCGTCGCGCAGGAAGCGTGGATAGATGACGCGCATGCCATCCTTGCCGCTACGTCGGGTTGTCTTGCGCAGGTCGGTGAGCTTGAGCATCGGATATCACTCCTTGCGGCGTGTCGGTCGCCGTCGTCGGGCCGCGTTGCGTTCGGTGGTGCGGCGCGAGATGAGTTCGTAGAGCAGCGCTTCTTTCGGTTTTGGCCGCAGCACGCGCCCCAGCCGCTGCACATACTCGCGCATCGAGGCGCTGCCGCTGGCGATGATGGCGACGTTGGCATCGGGCACATCCACGCCTTCGTTTAGCACGCGCCCGGTGACAAGCTTGCTCAATGCGCCGGAACGGAAGCCCTCCAGGATGGCGCGGCGCTCGGCGGCAGGTGTGCGATAGGTGATGGCGGGCAATAGCAGCGCGCGGCTGATGCGGTCCACCATTTCCACGTATTCAGAGAAGACGATCACCTTGTCGTCGGGATGGCGGCACAGCACCTCTTCGATGGCGCCGATCTTGGCGGTGGCGTTGAGGGCGACCAGCCGCGCCTCCGCATGCGCCCGTAGCGCCCGGCGCGCCTCTGGCTCGAAGCCGCTCCGGCGAACCAGCTCGGCGAACATGCCAGGGCCGCTCCCCAGTTGCGAGCGGCGCGTCGCCAGATACCAGCGCCACTCCGCCATCAGCCCCTCGTAGCGCACCTCTTCTTCCGGCGTCAGGTCCACATAGATGCGCTTCTCGCGATAGGCGGCGATGTGTTTCTGTGCTGAAAGCTCTTCGCTGTCGCGCGTGTAGACCAGCGGGCCGATCAACGCGGTCAGGTCGTGGTGACGACCATCGGCCCGCTCTAATGTGGCGCTGAGTCCCAGCCGCCAGGGCGCGACAGCCTTACGGGCGATAGACGAATAGCTCTGCGCGGGCAGGTGGTGCGCCTCGTCGAAGACGATCAGACCGTAGCGATCCAGTCTGCGCCGGGGCATGGCGGCGGAGTCGTAGGTGATGACTGTGACGTCCCCCGTCTGACGCTCGCCACCGCCGATGATGCCGACCGACTCCAGTGGCAGCCCGAGGTGCTCGGCGAGGCCCGCGCGCCACTGGCGCAGTAGCTCGATGGTTGGCACAACCACCAGCGTCCGCACACCCAGGCGCGTTATCGCGTCGAAGGCGACGACAGTCTTGCCCGCGCCTGTCGGCAGTACGACGACGCCACGCGCGCTCTCACGCAGCCAGGCGTCCACCGCCTCCCGCTGATACGAGCGTGGGGTGAGCCGAAGTTGTGGCGATTCTGCCAGCGCAAACGGAGCGCGCTGGACATCCGGCGGCAGGAGAGTATTGATCTTGGACGAGGCATCGTCTGGCTCATCTGGCTCATCTGGCTCATCTGGCTCATCTGGCTCATCCGATGCGCTCTGCTCATCGAGTGCGGCAAAGAGGTCGGCGGCCCAGTCATCTTGTGTATCGTCGTCGCCGTGACGCGCCATGGGCGCAGGTCTTTCATGTGGCATCGCGAGGGTTCTCCGCTGAGGAAAAGACGCCCTCCTCCAAAACTAGCGAGGAGGGCATGAAATCTATGTCAGGCGGCTGCCTGGCCGCCATCATGGCCGTCGTGATCATTGTGGCCGTCGTCATGCGGGTGGGCCAGCACGCCCTGCGCGCCCTGCGCCAGCCGCTGCTCGCTGCGTTCGCCAAAGCCATAGTATGGGCGCAACAGCTGATGTTCGGCGGCGCGCGCCAGCTCCTCGACGCTGTGAATATCAAGCTGCGACGAGAGCCGGATCGCCGTGCGCGGGCCAACGTGCGGGACGCGCATCAGGTCGCGCACATCCTCCGGCAGCGACTCTTCGCAGAGATCCTCGTAGAAGGTCATGTGGCCGGTGGTGGCAAGCTCGGTGATCTTGCGGCGCAGACGGTCGCCGAGTCCTGGCGCATCCAACCGCGCGCCCTGCGCGAGGATGTCCGTCACCTGCACCGGCAGCGCCAGCATGCCACGGGCGGCGTTGCGGTAGGCCTCGATGCGATATGGGTTGCCCTGCTGCATCTCCAGCAGCGTGGCAATATTGAATAACACATCAGCGATCTGCTGATTGCTGACTGGCTCCATCGAATCTTCCTCTCCAGGAGCCTGGACAAGCCGAAGGGTCTGGGTAATCTCGAACATGGTCTGCCTGCGGTTTCTAGAACGACTAGAAAATACGTTCCATTTTACCACATTGCGCCGGTCTTTGCCACCCCACGTGGGTGTCTTTCCGGCTGTGTCTAATTTCTTTCCGAGCCGGGAAATTATGGAAGGTTCCGCCATTCTATCGGTGCTTTTGGAGGACTATTTCATCCCTATCGTGCAAGCTGAAAAAGCGCGTATAATCCACTGCGTCAATGACCGAGATTGCGGATAGACAAACGGCATGTGAGTTCTGCCAGCCCGCGCAGGCGGGCTTTGCGGCGAAGCCCTTAGCCGCGGCTTCAGCCGCCAGCACCTGAAGGGGACATAATGAGTAACGACAGCACCGATAATCGCGCGCGCTTCGCGCAGGCCACCGAGATCACCACCGCTACCTATGACCGTGTCGCGCACAACTATGCCGACCGCAACGATTCACGTCCGGGGCATTGGATGGAGCGGATGGAGCAGTTCGTCAACCTGTTGGAGGAGAACGAGGCGCGCCAGCCGATCCCCGAACTGGGGCGGCCCGGCGATGACGCTTCACTCGAAGAGTATCTGCAATTCGTGCCTGTGCTTGACGCTGGCTGCGGGCCGGGACAGGACGCCCGCGCGCTGGCGGCATACAATTTGCCCGTGCTGGGGGTGGACATCTCGCAGGGCATGCTCGACGAGGCGGGCGAACGAACCGCACGGCGGCTGCCGAAGGGGTTCATCCGCTACGCGCTGATGGACATGCGGCGGCTGGACCTGCCCGACGCCAGTTGTCGCGGCGTCTGGTGCTCGGCGTCGCTGCTCCATCTGCCGCTGCGCATCGCGCCACGTGCCGTGCGTGAGCTGGTGCGGGTGACGCGCGTCGGGGGGCCGCTGGCGGTCTTTCTGAAAGCGCGCAGACCCGATGAAGAGGCCGAGCGGTTGCAGACATACGAGCATCTCGAAGAGGAGCAGGGTCAGCGCTTCTTCGCCTATTACACCCCGGACGAGGCGCGGGCCTTGCTGGAAGACGCCGGAGTTGAGGCGCTGGAAATGGCGACGATCCCCGACCCTCGCACGCCCGAGACGCTGGGCTGGGTGACGCTGCTGGCGCGCAAGCCCCTATAAAGCCACTCTGTGACGCGCCTGTGATGGGAGACACCGGGACACGATTGAGACGAAGGCGTATAATAGAAAGGTGTGCGCCTGCATGCGCGCCGCACGCCGCCAGCGCTACGTCAGGCAACTGGCGAACAAACGCCAGTTCCGCTATAATACGGGAAAATGCCAGAATTATCTCCCGCGAAAGGAGCCTCCATAGTGGTAGCTACCGGTCCCGCTCGCTACTTCTTTCTGCGCCGAATACGGAGCGCCCATGAAGAGGTTCCTCATTGGCCGCCGGAAATCAAGCCGTTGCAGTTGCCCGATAACCAGGTGACGGTCGCCGTGCTGCTCTACCCAGAGGAGGGTGGCTGGCGCGCTGAGATGGCCAAGGACGAGGCCGCGCTGAATGGCGATCTGGGTGGCGCTTTCGTGCTGACCCGCGATACCACAATTGGCGCGACGCCCGATGACCGGCGCGTGGTCGCCGATCTCGCGCTGATGGGCGTGCGGGTGGCGCTGGCGGGCGAGAAAGGCCCGGAATACACGACCCATCTGGTCGTGCGCGTGCTGGATGGCGGCGCGGGCGCGCCCAAACGCCCGGTCGTCGTGCCCATCGAGCGGCTGGTTCTGGGGCAGTATGTCGAGCGCGGCAAGCGGACCGTCGCGACGGTGCAATTGAACCTGCAACTGACCGGGGCCGAACTGGCGCAGATGCCCGCCTATATGCCCGACGCGCTGATCGAGCGCTACGTGCATCAGACCCTCGATGACGCGGTGCCCTCACAGCGCGCGCGCCACGAGATCAAGCCAGAGGTGCAGGCGGGTCGAGTCAACCTTTACACCGACAACCGCTTTCCCCTCGAATTGGTTACCACGGGCGATATCGCGAAGGCCGCGCTGGAGCGCGCGCCGGGAGTGGTTGAGATTAGCGACCACATGATCTATTCGGAGTTGCTCCAGCATCAGGTGAGTGTGGCGCTCTCCGCCAAGGGGCTGGGCGATGTCGGCGTACTCGGCGAGCATGGATTGATCGTGCTAAGTGGCGCCGTCAAAGACAACGCTACCCGGCATCAGGCGCGCGACATCGCGATCAAGGTGACGGGCGTGAAGGGCGTTGTCAACGACCTCGAAATCCAGACGACGCCTGGTGGTTCTCTTGAGGAAGATCCGGAAGAGGCCGAGATGCGCTCGCAGGTGCATTCCTCATAGGCGTTGTAGCCGCAACACCATCTGGTAGCCACCCCTCCCCAAATCGGGAGGGGTTCAGTTCTCCCACAATTTTCGTCTGTCAGCCCAGATTCTTTGTCGCCATCTTGACGCTCATTCGCTTGTCGCGGTAATAGTTTAATTGTAATTAAAGTATCGCGTGGGTGGAGATGCAGTATGGCGATTGCCACTGGCGGCGCGCCCCTGTGGGTGGATGCCTCGCCAACCTACGACTTCCTGCACAGCATGGCGCTGCTCGTGAACACGGCGAAGGCCGCGCGTCTGCCTGATGGTAGTCCATGGCGGCGGTGGTTAGCCGAGACGTATAGCGCGCTCGATCCGCTGGAACGGCGGCAGATGCGCCGCTGGTTTGGCGGGCAGCATCCGCTGGGAGTGGCCTATGCGCTGCTGGCGGCGTCTCTTCCCCATGAACACACACCCGATGCGCTGATCGCCGCGATAGCCGATCTGGCGCCAGTGGACTTCGCGCGCTGGCTGTTGCTGGCCGTCGGGCAGGGCGACGACATCCCGCTGGATACGCCTGCCCTGCTGCGTTGCCAGGGTGATCTGGCAACTGCCCAGCGCTACGTAGATCGCCACCTGCGGCTGACGGGCCAGCGGCGAGACCATCTGACGCAGGCGCTTTCCGCGCCAGAAGCCGCCCAGCAGGAGTTGCTGGCGCTGCTGCGGCGTCACGAATTGGCCATACGTGACATTGAGTCGGCGGCGCGGGACGAGCGCGAACGCGCGGCGAAGCGATTGCGCGCGCTGATAGCGCCTCCGGTCGCGCGGCTGCCCGCCTGGCTACCGTGGAAAGCCGATTTCTCTCGTTACTCGTCGGTGGCGCTAGCGCCGCTGGTCTTTCATCCCGGCAACGTGACGGCTTATTCCGCTGGTAGCTCGCGCGCGTATGAAGATACCATCCCTGGCAATCCGCTGCTGCTGCTCATCGGCGTCGAGCGCGTACTCAGCGATGCGCCACGCCGCGGACCGACACCGGCCGCCCTGGCGCTGCTGGCGAATCCCGCCGACCACTGGACGCGCGTCTATGGCATGCTGGCCGACCCGACCCGCCTCCACATCCTCAGGCTGCTGGCGGAGCGGCCCCGCTTCGGCCAGGAAATCGCCACACTGCTCGCGATCTCGCCAGTGATGGTGTCGCACCACATGGCGCTGCTGGCAAAGTATGGGCTTGTCAGCGTCGTGCGCGCGGGCCAGCGCCTCTACTACCTGCTGAACAGCGCGGCGATCACCAATCTATTTGCCGCGGGCAGCCAGTTCATCCTTGAGCCAGGAACCACACCACAGGAAGGAGGAAGCGACGAGATATCCGGGCAACCTATCGGCGTGCAGAAGAAGGAGCAGATGACGATGACCAGTATAACCAGCCTCGCGCCCGCCACTGCGACGCGCGTCCAGGGCATCGTGACTCAGGTATTGGGGAATGTCGTAGATATCGCTTTTCCCGGCGACCACATGCCAGCGCTGTATAGCGCTATCGAAACGGAGATGCCAGGGCAGGCTGAGCCGCTGACGCTGGAGGTCGAGCAGTTGCTGGGCAATAGCGCAGTGCGCTGCGTCGGCATGGGGCCGACGGATGGCATGATGCGTGGCCAGATTGCCTGGGATACCGGCCGGATGATTGCGATGCCGGTTGGCCCGAAGACGCTTGGCCGCATCTTCAATGTGCTTGGCGAGCCAATAGACGGGATGCCCGCGCCCGACGGCGCGCCCCGCTGGCCGATACACCGGCCCGCGCCCAGCCTCGAAGAGCAGGCGACGAGCACCGAGGTGATGGTGACGGGCGTCAAGGTGATCGATTTGCTGGCCCCGTTCACCCGTGGCGGCAAGATCGGCACATTCGGCGGCGCGGGCACCGGCAAGACGATCATTATCAAGGAACTGATCAAGAATATTGCCCTCGAATCGAAGGGATACTCGGTCTTTGTTGGGGTCGGCGAGCGCACCCGCGAGGGCAACGACCTCTACGACGAGATGAAAGAGGCGGGCGTTCTCGATAGCGTCGCCATGGCGTTTGGTCAGATGAACGAGCCGCCGGGCGCGCGACTGCGTGTGGCGCTCTCAGGCCTGACGATGGCCGAATATTTCCGCGATCAGGAGGGCCGCGATGTGCTGCTCTTCATCGACAATATCTTTCGCTTTACCCAGGCGGGCGCGGAGGTCTCCGCGTTGCTGGGCCGGATGCCATCGGCGGTGGGCTACCAGCCGAATCTGGCGGAGGAGATGGGCCAGCTGCAGGAGCGCATCACCTCGACCAAGCGTGGCTCGATCACCTCGATGCAGGCGATTTTCGTCCCCGCCGACGACTACACTGATCCTGCCCCGGCGACGACCTTCGCCCACCTCGACGCGACAATTGTGCTGGAGCGCGCGCTGGTGGATCGCGGCATCTTCCCGGCGGTGGATCCGCTAGCCTCGGCCAGTCGCATCCTTGATCCGCAGGTGGTCGGCCAGGAGCATTACGATATCGCCCAGGGAGTCAAGCGGCTCTTGCAGCGCTACAAAGACCTGCAGGACACCATCAGCATCCTAGGCGTAGACGAACTGAGCGACGACGACAAACTGGCGGTCTCACGGGCGCGCAAAACTGAATTGTTCCTCTCGCAGCCGCTGCGGGTCGCCGAGGTCTTCACCGGGCGTCCCGGCGTCTACGTGCCGCTAGCGGAGACGATTCGCGGCTTCCGCGAGATTCTGGAGGGCAGGCTCGACCACATCTCCGAACTGTACTTCTACATGGCTGGAACGATTGACGAAGTGGTGGAGCGGGCGCGCCAGGCCGACGCTTGAGCATTGAAATTAGCCCGGGGGCTGGTCGGAATCATCAGCCTCGATGATCTCGATCAGCCACTGGCGCCAGGAGACGTAGCCGCGCTCGTACTCGTACTCGATGCCTCTCATCAGCGTCGCGCGAATCGCTTAGTAGCGCGCCAATTGCTCCGCATGCAGACTCGCGTAGGTGCGGGTGAGCCTCAGCGCGCCCAGAGGGTCGCCGGATGGCCTACGACTGGCCTCGGCCAGCGACGACGGCAGCGTTTGTCTCTGGGGCGTAGTCTAATCCGCAGGCTCCAGAATCGATGAAGATTCCACCGTCTCGCCCGCTGCGACCGCGCCCTCAGCCACCGTATCTGCCTGGTCTTCCTGCCCGTGGATGTAGCGTTTGCCACGGAAGAACGAGGCGATGGCGGCGACGATACACATGCCCGCCGCGATGTAGAAGACGGCGTGCAGGCCCACCATGAATGGCGAGGCGATCAGGTTAGGGAAGAACTCCTTGCTGAGCAGGGCAGCCTGGCTGGATGCCGGCAGCGCGTGCAGCGCCGACGGCGGCAGCAGCGTACCCATCGGGTTGTAGCCCAGGAAGGCGGCAAAGAGTGCGGCGGTCGGTGGCAGATGCGAGATAGCGGTAGAGAGTGGCGCCGGTAGCCCCGCCTGCGAGAGGCCATTATAGAGTGACGACGGCAGCGCCGCCGCCAGCCCGGCCGTTACGATGCTGAAGAAGACGCCGATGCTCAGCAGCGATGCCGCGTTCTGGAAGGTCGCGCGCATCCCCGACGCCACGCCGCGATGCTCCGGCGGGACGCTGTTCATGATCGCGACGGTATTCGGCGCGGCGAACATGCCCAGGCCGAGGCCGAGCAGCAGCAGCAGCGGCGCGAAGACGGCATAGGAGAAGTCGGCGGGCAGGACAGTCAGCCCCAGGAAGCCGATAGCAGTCAACACCATGCCAAGCGTCGCGAAGAAGCGTGAGCCGAAGCGGTCCGAGAGGATGCCGCTGATCGGCCCCATGACAATGAAGCCCACCATCAGCGGAATCATATAGATGCCCGCCCAAAGCGGCGTTACCTCGAAGCTGTAGCCGTGCAGCGGCAGCCAGATACCCTGAAGCCAGATAACGATCATGAACTGCAAGCCGCCCTGCGCCAGCGCCGAGAGAAAAACGCTGAGGTTGCCGAACGAGAACATGCGAATGCGGAACAACTCCAGCCGGAACATCGGGTGGTCGCTACGCAGTTCGATCCAGATGAAGAGCAGGAGCAGCAGAATGCCCACCACAATCGCCGCGATGACGCCCGGATTGCCCCAGCCCATCGGCGAGTCGCCATATGGCTCGATGCCATAGGTGATGCCGAGCAGCAGGATCGTCAGCCCCAGTGCGAAGGTCACGTTGCCGGGCCAGTCTATCCGCTGGCCGCCGCGAATCGTGGCCGTCTCGCGCAGCATCAGGAAGGCCCAGACTGTGCCAAAGATGCCAATCGGCACGCTAATCAGGAAGACCATGCGCCAGTTAATCGTGGCAAGAATGCCGCCGAGAATCAGCCCGGCCAGTGAGCCGACGATGGCTGCCACCTGGTTGATGCCCATTGCCATGCCGCGCTGGCGCGCCGGAAAAGCGTCAATCAGGATGGCGGTGCTGTTAGCGAAGAGAAAGCCCGCCCCCACGCCCTGCACCAGCCGGAAGATGATCATCTCCAATGCAGCGGTATTCCCCTGGCCCGGCGTCAGAAAGAGCAGGATGCTGCCAAGCGTAAAGACGGCGAAGCCCAGATTATAGAGCTTGACGCGGCCAAAGATGTCTGAGATGCGCCCGAAGGTGACGAGCAGCGTTGCGGTGACGACCATGTAGCCGAGCAACAGCCAGAGAAAGTAGTTGGTCTCGCCCGGCGCGAGCGGATTGATGCCGATGCCAGTGAAGATGGCGGGCATGGCAATCAGAATGATGCTGGAGTTGACCGTCGCCATCAGTACGCCGAGGGTGGTATTGGATAGGGCAATCCACTTGTAATTCTCTCCCGGCGGCATCTCATGGCGTCGCTGGCGCGCCGCGCCCGCCGTCTCCCGCACAGTGCTGCTCCTCGATGTTCGTTCGACCGTCATAGCGATGAGTGCTCTCTTCCCGAAAATATGGAAGTCGTGCCGTGATAGTGGCACGACAGCAGGAGACTTTGAGATGAGTCTGTGAGATCCGCAATCCAGTATAGTATGACGTTGCCGTTTACGTCAATGTTGTCATCATGCGCTTATTCCCGGAAGTCAGCAAGAAACTACGCATTACTACTGATTATTTAGTTGACGAGAGTGCGTGGCGCCGCTATACTGACCCGGTTGACACATCCGCACCGGTGAGCAGGTTGCTCGCCCGTGCCAAAGAGGAGGAATTCTCATGCGTGGTGGTGGCTACGGTCTTATTGGCCTCGCTGTTCTTATCGGTATCTTTGCGGTGGTGAATCACTTCGTTCTGAGGCTCAACCCTGTTCCTCACTTTAGCACGATTGTTGTGGCCGTCGGCGTGGTGATAGGCATCGTTGGCCTGGCCATGTCATTCATGGGCGGGCGCTCTGCCGCCACGGCATAATCTCTCCAGGAATTTGCTGGCGAGGCGGAACTATAGCGTTCTCGCGTCGGGGGTGCGCGCTGGTCTCAGTGAGATTGGCCGCACCCTTTGGGTATGCGCGCCATTCCTAAGCTCTCCTATTTCTCCGATCCTGCCAGACAACGGGCCGTTGTGCGATAATGTCCAGCGACGACACCAGTTTCTGTAGCGCCACACATCGGACAGGAGGAGGCGATATGCCGCTCGCAGGCAATCTGCGCCAGGCGTCCCTTCTCAATATCCTCAGAACGATTGCCGTCGAACAGCGCGATGGTTGTCTGACGTTGACTCGTGGCCATCTGCGCGCCGAGATTTATTTCCGCCGTGGGCAGTGGCTGGCGACGGAGCGGGTGCCGGTAGGCCCGCCGCTGACTGAGCAATTCGTCGCAATGGGCTACATGGCGCCAGATCAAATCGAGGAAGTGATTCTGGTGCCCTTCGATGAGGCGGCAGTGCTTCCCGACGGACAAATCGTGCAGGCGCTCATGGCCGATGGGCTGCTCACGCGCGAACAGCTCCAGTATTGGGCGATGAGTGACGCCATCGCGCTCGTCAACGCGATTGCTGGCTGGCCCGATGGCGATTTCTCCTTTGTCGATGGCATCCATCCGCCGCAGGAACTCGTGCTGGTGCCGATTCCCATCGAGAACATCGTGACGTCGCTTGGGCCGGTCGACCAGCCGCCGAACTCACAGCACTCCGGCCAGAGCGCCGCCAACATCGCGTTGCGCCCCGACACAGTGCTGACCTTCGCCGATATCCAGGACACGGGCCATATGGTGGAAATCTCGCATGAAGAGTGGGTGGTGCTGGCGCAGATAGACGGCACGAATCCGCTCGGCGTGATCGCGACAACACTGCAAATGGATGCGCGAATGCTCGTGGATATCGCCTACCACCTGTTGGGCCGTGGCTTGCTTGTGCCAGCCGTGCCAGCATCCCCTTATGCCTGAGACGTGCTGTTTGTATCCTCCCAGGGCAGCGCGTCATTGAGCAGCAGCGCCGGTACCATCTCGCCCTCGGCGACGATGCCCTCACCCTCCGCGATGACCAGATAGGCGGACGCTCCCTGGAGCGACGAGATCAGGTGCGAGTCCTGGGCGCCCGTCTGACGCGCTTCGAGGATGCCTTCATGGGACGAGAGCCTGACGCGCACGAAATGGCGACGGTCGCCGCGTTCGATGGAACTCCCTGTCAGTCGCGCCTGCACCATCGGCCGCTCGACCTGGGCGCAGCCGAGCATCTGGCGGATGGCGGGCCGCCCAAATAGCTCGAACGTGACGGCGGCGGAGGCGGGATTGCCGGGCAGACCCAGCAGCGGCGTCTCGCCCAGCAGACCGAAGGCCAGCGGCTTGCCAGGTTTCAGCCGCACCCGCCAGAAATCGATAGTGCCTTGCTCCGCCAGAATCTGCTTGACGAGGTCATAGTCTCCGACGGAGACGCCTCCTGAGGTCAGGATGAGGTCGGCGGTTCGCGCCTGTTCGAGCTTCGCGCGGATCTCATCGGCACGGTCGCGCGCAATACCGAGCGGGACAGGCTCTGCCCCGGCGCGCAGCACCGCCGCGATCAGGTACGGCGCGTTAGACTCGCGAATCTGGCCGGGATGCAGCGTCTCGCCGAGCGGGGCGAGTTCGTCGCCGGTCGCGAGAATGGCAACCCGCGGTCGGCGTCTCACCCGCACTGGATGAATGCCCGCCGCCGCCAGCAGCGCAATCTCCGCCGGGCCAAGCTGCGTGCCCGCGGCAATCAGGCGCATGCCGGGACGAATATCGCCGCCGACCGGCCGGGTGTTCGTACTCGGGGCAACCGCCTGGCGCACGGTGACTATGCCATCAGCGACCTCGGTCAGTTCCTGCTGCAGCACCGCATCGGCGCCATCGGGTACGGGCGCTCCCGTCAAAATGCGCACCGCCTCACCCGCCGCCACGACGCCCGCGTAGACGCGCCCGGCGGGAACCTCGCCCGCCAGCCGGAGCGAGACAGGCGCCTCGGTGGTAGCGCTCTGAGTATCCTCCGCGCGCAAGGCATAGCCATCCATCGCGGAGTTGGTGAATGGTGGCGTCTCGTCGTGCGCGATGGCATCCTCAGCCAGAATGCGGTCGAGCGCCGTGGTGAGCGGAATCGCCTCGGCGGGCAGCGGCGAGTGTGGCGCGATAGCCACCAGGATGCGCGCGCGCGCTTCTTCTACAGTCAGCATGGCCCTGTCTTTCTCGCGAAGAGTTTCAGCATACATCCATACTATAGCGCGCCGGGAGGAAGCGCCCCAGGCGTCAGGCGTCAGGCGTCAGGCGCTGTAGATCGCGAAATTGGCGAACGCCGCCTCAACATCGTTATCGGGGGTCAGCACGCCCGCGCGGCCAGTCAGCGCCACGCCGCCACGGACCGGCGCCTGGAAGATAAATGCGCCATTGGCGAAGAGTGTCAGTGTCTTCGCGGTGGGATCCACCAGCACGGCAAGTGTGTTAGTCTGCCCGCCTCCTGGCTTCAGTGAGGGAACATAGCCACTGGTGAGAAAGACCAGGCCGGTCTCTGGCTGCTGCAACCAGAGTTCAAAGCGCCCTTCCGCAGTGATCAAGTACGAATAATAGGTGTCGCCTTTCTGCGCTGTCGAGGCGAGAAAGCGCATGCCAGCGTGATCGCTCGCCGCGCCCGCGAGCAGTGTTATATCCACACTGGCGACGTAGGCGCCCTTCGGAATAGGCGCGCTGGCGGGCATATCGGCGAAGAGCGGCGTCTTCGCGTTGTTGCGCAGGTGCAGCCGGTGGTCTGTGCCGAAAAAGATAGTCTTGCCATTGACTGTCCACGCCGCTGGATTACCCGTAAGTGTGTCCAAATATACGGGCTTGCCGCCGAGCGCGGCGCGCAACTGCGACTCCGCCTGGCTCTGCGCGTCGAGCGTTGGACTGCTCCTGACGATGGGCGTGTTCTTGGCGCCAGACGCGGTTGATGGATCGAGGCGCGCGCGTAGGTTGCCAATGCCGGTGATGACGAGTAGCGTGGCGAGCACGCCGACGAGCAGCAGCCCCGTGATGAGTGTCGCTCGCCGCCGAGAGTTGTTCGGAGCATCGTCCCATGTTTCGGCGACCTTTGGCCCCTCCGACACACGCAGCAGGCGCTGGATTCGCGAGCGTTGTGGCGTATTGGCGACGACTGGTCTTCTGCCACTTCGTGCCGGGTCCGCCGCGAAGCCCATCTGCGCGAGGGTTCGTTTTGTCGGCTGCTCTGGCATACGTTCGTCCCAGTCAGCGGCGCCGCTTCTGGTCGGCGGCGCGATGCTCCCCTCGCCGAGCACGGCGTCACTTGCCGAGAGCGCGTCATCGAGCGCGTGGGCGAATTCGAGGGCATTGACAAATCGCTGTTTTGGCAGTGGCGCCAGCGCATGGAGCAGCACGGCGTCCAGCCCATCCTCCAGCGCTGGATTGAGTCGTGAGGGCGGGATGATTGATCGGGGCGCGTTGCCGCTCATGATCCTCTGCGCCTCCGCCGAGACTGGCCGGATACCTGTCAGCAGGTAGTAGGCGAGCGCGGCGAGGCTGTACTGGTCGGACGCTGGCGTTGGGTCACCCTGTAGCTGCTCAGGCGCGACCCACGCAAGCTGCTCGACGGCCCATTCCGGCGGCACCGGCCCCGGGTGGAGCAGCGAAGCTATGGCGGCCTGGGCGAGAAAGGCATGGCCAAAATCGCTGATGGCGACAATCGGCGAGCCGTCGGCGGCGGTACGCATGAACAGGTTGGTCGGCTTGAGGTCGCCGTGCGTCAGCCCCTGCGCATGGATATCGGCGAGCGTGCGGGCGATCTGCGCGACGATGCTGGTGACGATAGTAGGGCGTAGCGGCAACGTCACGCTGGACTGGCTGCTGTTGAGCGTGTCGCCGAGGGATCCGCCGTGGGCAAACGCCATCACGATGGCCAGGTCATTGCCCTGGACCGCGTTGCTATAACACGGCAGAATGTGGGGATGCTTCAGCGACGCCGCGAATTGCGTCTGACGCATCAGCTCCTGCGCGACCGGTTCGCTCCGGGCATCGTGATACACCTTGATGGCGACCTGCCCCGCGACCGGCCCATCGAGTGGCGCCTCCGCAAGGTAGACCTCGCCTGCTCCGCCGCGTCCTAGCAGCCGTAACAGCCGATAGCCATCGAAGGAGACGCCTTCCAGTGTCACATCATCCTCCGCCTGTTTTCGTATCCGTCAGGCGCGCAACGCAAACGGCTACGCGAGCGCTCACGCACCGCCAGTATCAAATGCCGCCTGTCAGGACGTCAAGCAGAGGGGACGATGCGCCTACACGTGGACCAGGCGAAGGGTATCGTTTGCCTGAGGCATGTGCGCCGTAGTCTTCAGGCCACGGCTCGCCTCAAGCGAGGAAACGATACCCTTTGGCTCTTTCCTCCCGCCAGTGTGGTGAGACCGCAACCACCGCCAGCTACCAACTGCTATACTGTAGCTGATGTGAGCGCTGCGGCGTCTGCTGCCGTCACCTATCAGCCATCATTTACCCGCCAAAGATCATCAAGGAGCCAGCCGTGGAACTCTCGCGCCGCCTGCAAAGCCTGCCGCCGTATCACTTCGCCGCCTACGCCCGCAAGATCGCCGAGAAGCGCGCATCGGGCGTAGATGTCATCAGCCTCTCGATGGGCGATCCCGACCTGCCGACGCCGCCCGAGGTCCTCGACGCGCTGACGACTTCCGCGCACGATCCAGCCAACCAGCGCTATCCCGAATATGCGGGGATGCCCGAGCTGCGCCAGGCGTATGCCGACTGGTTCAGTCGCCGCTTCGGCGTCACGCTCGATCCCGCGCGTGAGGTGCTGCCACTGATTGGCTCGAAGGAGGGGCTGGCCCACCTGCCCGCCGTCATCATGAACGAGGGCGATGTCGCGCTGCTGCCCAACCCCAACTATCCGGTGGCGGCGACGGCGGTGGCGATGATTGGCGGCGTAGCGCATGAGCTGCCGCTCTGCGGAGGAGAACGGCTGGCTGCCTGACCTCAACGCCATCCCGGAGGAGACGCTCAGCCGCGCCCGCACGCTCTGGCTGAACTATCCCAACAACCCGACGGGCGCCACCGCGCCGCGCGCGTTCTTCGAGGAGGCGGTGCGCTTCGCTCGTGAGCATGGGCTGCTGCTGATCCACGATATGGCCTACGCCGAGGTCTGTTTCGATGGCGCGCGTCCAGCCAGCGTGCTGGAGGTTGATGGGGCGAAGGATGTTGCCGTCGAGCTACACTCGCTCTCGAAGGCGTACAACATGGCGGGCTTCCGCATCGGCGCACTGGTTGGCAATGCCACTGTCGTCGAGGGATTGACACGGCTCAAGAGCAACATCGATACGGGCATCTTCAAGCCGATTCAGATCGCGGCGATACGCGCGCTTGGCCTGCCGCCAGAGTGGGTGGCGGAGCGCAACACGATTTACCAGCGGCGGCGTGATCGTGTCGTGGCCGCGTGCCAGCGCATCGGCCTGCGGGTGGCGACGCCGGAGGCGGGTCTCTACGTCTGGCCGCGCATCCCCGATGGTCGCACCTCCACTGAGTTCGCCTTCGATCTGCTCGATCATGCGGGCATCGCCGTCACTCCCGGCACGAATTTCGGCTCGAACGGCGAGGGCTACGTACGCATCTCACTCACCGTAGCCGACGACCGCCTGGATGAGGCGATGGCGCGGCTGGAGGAGAATATCGCGGCGCGGGCGTAAGCGCTAGAAGGTAGCTGGCGACTGAAGTCGCGCCTCAATGGCCTGTGGCCACAAAGTCCGCCTGCGCGGACTCACCAGAGTCTGCCTCAATGGCTAGTGCGATAAGGTGAAAGAAACCCGCGACGGCGGGTTTTGTGGTCGACCGCAGGGAGGCCGTTCAGGCGCGGTTTATGAACTTTTAGAAATACCTCCGTACAGCGTGCTGGGGTGAGCCAGCCGGAGCCTGATGTCGTTTTAGAAATAACCCCGTACAGCGTGCTGGGGTGGGCGAGAGCGAGCCGGAGCCTGCCAGCGAATGGGCCAGAGAGAGCGGGAAATTCGCCGTAGCATTTATGCTACGGCCTGCCTCGCCCGCCACGATGTATGCTGTTCGGAAGAAAACGTAAAAGTTCATTAACCGCCCGCTATTTCCGCGTATCAGATGCGCACCAACTTGTAACAACCGCCCGCACTCTACCCCACCTGTTTCAGCGCCTGGTCGAAGTCGGCGATGATGTCGGGCAGGTCTTCCAGGCCGATCGCCACGCGGATCAGCCCATCGGTGACGCCCGACTTCGCGCGGTCTTCGGCGCTCAGGCCGCCGTGTGAGATCGAGGCGGGATGCGAGACCAGCGTATCGGCGTCGCCCAGGCTGGCCGAACGCAACGCCATCTTCAGCCCATTGAGCACGCGGTAGGCGACTGGCTTGCCGCCCGCGACCTCGAAGCTGAGCACTCCGCCGAAGCCGGGCA
This sequence comes from uncultured Chloroflexia bacterium, assembly GCA_963718915.1. Taxonomy (GTDB): domain Bacteria; phylum Chloroflexota; class Ktedonobacteria; order Ktedonobacterales; family JADMIN01; genus DAHUXT01. The sequence continues at coordinate 431,420 of CAVRAI010000007.1, forward strand.
TGCGCGCCTTTGCCAGCGCGTGCTGCGGATGTGACTCCAGGCCGGGATAGTGGACGCGCGTGACGCCGGGCTGCTCTTGCAGGAAGCGGGCGAGGCCCAGCGCGTTGGCGCAGTGGCGCTCCATACGGAGCGAGAGTGTCTTGAGGCCGCGCAGCATCAGCCACGCCTCCAGCGGTCCAGCGCAGGCGCCGAAGTCAATTCGAATAGTGTGCGCCTTGTGAACCAGCGCATCATTTCCGGCGACGACTCCGGCGATCAGGTCGCCGTGGCCGCCGATATACTTGGTCGCGCTATGCGCCACCAGATCAGCGCCGTCCTCCAGCGGGCGGGCGAGGTACGGGCTGGTGAACGTGCTATCCACCGCCAGCAGCGCGCCGTGAGCGTGGGCAATCTCCGCCAGCGCGCGAATGTCGAGTACCGACGTGGTGGGATTGCTGATCGTCTCCGCCCAGATGAGCTTTGTCTCGGGCCGAATCGCCCGCTCGAACGCCGCGAGGTCGGTGGCGTCGGCAAAGGTGTGGCTGATGTTGAAGCGTGGTAGCGTGCGTGTCAGCAGGCCATAGGTGCCGCCATAGATTTGCTCGGTCGCCAGGATGTGCTGGCCGCTCTCCACCACCGCCAGAATCGCCGCCGCGACCGCGCCAATGCCTGAGGCATAGCTGGTGGCGGCCTCAGCGCCCTCCAGGCTGGCGATGGTCTGCTGCAGCGCGTCGGTGGTTGGATTCGAGGCGCGGCTATAGGCGTAGCCAGGCTCTTTGCCAGTGGCGACGCTCTCCTGATCCTCGGCGGTCTCGAAGGCGAAGCTCGATGTCTGGAAGAGCGGGAAGGCGATAGGCTGGCCTTTGCCGCCGCCGTGATAGTGCACTGTGTGAATCGCACGCGTCGAGAAACCGCGCCCGTCTGCCATGTTTGCGCCCCTTTGTTGCATGTGCCGTTCGTGTTCGTTGGCATGTTTGATCGACATCTGCCATCACTCTGTCAACAGTGTAGCAGGTTGGAGCAATTGCAGAGGCAGAGGTCACAGCGCTTCTCACGGCAGGCGTGCTGCCAGAGGTGGTGCAGTCCCTGCTGCGCCAGCGCGCCTCGTGGCAGACGCGCGAGACCGAGCGTGCGCGCCATCTCGCGAACGATCTGGTTGGAGGGCAGCCCCGACCACGACTGATAAATGGCTCGCGCCCGGCTGGCCAGCGCGCTATCGCCAGTGGTCGCCGCGATGGCCACGGCAAATGGCAGCGCGACGTTGACCGCGACGATAGCCGCGCGTCCCGGAGAGACCGCGCCCCTCTCCGCAACTCGCAGCGCCGCGAGGAGCGCCCGAACCGCCTGACGTGGCTCTCCGGAGCGGATGACAGGCTCTAGCGCATTCCACGGACCTTTACGCCGCCAGCGTCCGTACCACGCCAACAGGCCGCGCGCGCGCATCCGCTCGATACCTGGGAGCGACGTATATTCCAGTGAGGATGGACTTGCCGCAAGCAGTGTCTCGCCCAGCCGTCGGAGCGCCGTGCGGTCGCGTCCGTAACCAAGCGCCTCGGCCAGCGCCAGCCAGAGCACGCGATTGGGATTATCCCATCCATCCTCAGGTGATACCGATGCGCCGCGCAGTTCATCCTCCAGCCGCCCGGCATGTTCGGCGAAGCGCGCCATCCCGGCGCTGTGGAGCAGTTCAGTAAGCAGCGTCGCGTTATCCTGTATGGCGATTCCGGCGCAGGGCCAGCGCCAGAGAGTCTCCGCGACGAGCGGCTGAGTCTCACCTAGCACGACTAGCGGCACGGTTCGCCCGCTGGCAAGCGACGTCTCCGCTGGGTCGCGCGCGCTGCGCTTGAGCACGACATGGAGCGCCAGCCCATTGTAGCGGGGGTCATCAGCGTGGCCGTGTGCGTGCCACCCGGCAGGGCGAAGGTGCAGTTCGATATCGCCGTAGACATGACTGCCATCGGGACAGGCCAGCACAGCATCGCGAAAGTCTGGGCCAGCGCCACCGCCGCGCCTGCCTTCGAAGATCACGCGAAACGTCTCGCCACGCTCGGTCCGCAGCGTCGCCCCGCGCCACACGCCCGCCGACCAGCGCGCCGCCAGCTCAGCCTCGCGGGTGTGCGTGGTTGCGGGCATTGTGTAACCTCTTACCTTGCTGCCTGCGGGTACAAGAATGTAATTTAGCCTGCCTCATATGGCATGGTTGGATCCAGGGTTCCCATGCCGTAGGCTGAAGACCTACGGCTAATCCTGCTCGGTCAAGATCCTCTGGAAGGCTGATGGTATGCCGCCCCAGGATTAGCCGCGGCATTCATGCCGCGAAGTTGCGATAGGGTAACATTTGCCATCGGGTACCCATCCATGACAAGTTGTCATCTTCGCTGTAAAAAGCGGAAAGGCCGTCTGACTCCATCATTCTTAGGCGATTGATTGAAGCGACCGCCGCTGGGGTGATATGCTCGGCTAAGGTGCAGCCGCGCGCCATCGGGCCATTGGGCTGCTCCCCAACTTCAGCGCCTTCAAAGTCGAGGGAGGATATCGCACTATGGCTGTGCTTGAAAGCCGGATAGATCGCAGCGCCCCGGAATATCAGGAGAATCGCGCCTACTTCGCCGGGCTGATCGAGGAACTGCGCCTGCACACCGAACATGCGCGCCAGGGTGGCGGCGAGCGCGCCATCGCCAGGCATCGCGCCCGCAAGAAGCTGCTGGCTCGCGAGCGGATCGAGCTGCTCTGCGATCCCGAAACGCCGTTCCTGGAGTTCAATGCGCTAGCGGCGAACGGCATGTATGACGACGAGGCGCCCTCGGCGGGCATCGTCACCGGCATCGGCGTCGTCGAGGGGCTGGAGTGCGTCATCGTCGCCAACGACGCGACCGTCAAGGGCGGCACATACTTCCCAATGACCGTCAAGAAGCACCTGCGCGCGCAGGAGATTGGCGAGCAGAACCACCTGCCCTGCATCTACCTGGTAGACTCAGGCGGCGCGTTTCTCCCGCTTCAGGCCGACGTCTTCCCCGACCGCGAGCACTTTGGTCGCATCTTCTACAACCAGGCGCAGATGTCGGCCAAAGGCATCCCGCAAATCGCGGCGGTGATGGGGTCGTGTACTGCGGGCGGCGCGTATATCCCGGCGATGAGCGATGAGACCGTGATCGTGCGCGGCAACGGCACCATCTTCCTGGCTGGCCCGCCGCTGGTGAAGGCGGCGACTGGTGAGGAGGTCTCCGCCGAGGATCTGGGCGGCGCGGATGTGCATAGCCGAAAGTCTGGCGTCACCGATCACTACGCGCTCAACGATGAGCACGCTCTGGCCATCGTCCGCGAGATCGTCGCCAACCTCAACCGGCGCAAGGAGTATCCGTGGGACGTTTTGCCGCCGGAGCCGCCGAAGGCCGACCCGAACGATTTGTACGGCATCGTGCCGAGCGATCCGCGCAAGAGCTTCGACGTGCGCGAGATCATCGCCCGGCTGGTGGATGGCAGCCGCTTCCATGAGTTCAAGGCGCTCTATGGCACGACACTGGTCTGTGGCTTTGGGCGCTTGATGGGCTACCCCGTCGGCATCATCGCCAACAACGGCATCCTCTTTTCCGAGAGCGCGCTCAAGGCAACCCATTTCATCGAACTCTGCTGCCAGCGCAAGACGCCGCTGATCTTCCTGCAGAACATTACCGGCTTTATGGTGGGCAGGCAGTATGAGGCGGGCGGCATCGCCAAGGACGGCGCGAAGATGGTGATGGCGGTCGCCAACGCCAATGTGCCAAAGTTCACGGTCATCGTCGGCGGCTCGTTCGGCGCGGGCAACTATGGCATGTGCGGTCGGGCGTATGGGCCGCGCCAGTTATGGATGTGGCCCAACGCGCGCATCTCGGTGATGGGTGGCGAGCAGGCGGCCAGCACGCTGCTGACGGTGCGGATGGAGGGGATGGCGGCGCGCGGCCAGACGATGACGGCTGAGGAGCAGGAGCAGTTCAAAGCGCCGACGCTGGCGAAGTACGAGGAGGAAGGCAACCCCTATTACAGCACGGCGCGGCTGTGGGATGACGGCATCCTCGATCCGCTGGAGACGCGGACGACGCTGGCGCTGGGCATCGCCGCGGCGCTCAACGCGCCGATCCCGGAGACGCGGTTCGGTGTGTTCCGGATGTGACCTTACCCCCTAACCCCTCTCCTCGCGAGGTGAGGGGAACCAGATCTCCACTCTCTGAACCCTCTCTCCGCGCGCGTATTGACCGAACTGGCTTCAGCCTGCGGCGCGCCGTTCGCGGCGCCCGATACGCCCAGTGCTGATGTTTTCAATAAGTGACAATATTAACAAAATGAATATATGTATTGACTTTATTTCACAGCTATGCTATAAACTTTGTAACAACACGGCGAGGGGATGAGCAGCTTCTCGCACCATTCGCGATCCCAGAGCGGTAGAGAGAGGGTCATGGCTATGGCTACTGGATTTGGACGCATCCTGCGCAACGCTTTTGGCCACGTCGTTGGTTCGGGCAATGTTGTCTCCGAGCAGCGCGATGTCGGCGACTTTGACGAGATCACACTGTCGGGGGTAGGTCGGCTTCATATCACCCAGACCGGCAGTGAGTCGCTGACTATCGAGGCGGAAGACAACATCCTGCCACTGCTGACCTCCGAGGTTCATGGGCGCCGCCTGGTGTTGGGCACGGAGCCGGGCTCGCATTTCAGCCCGAAGAAACCCATCCGCTTTACCCTGACCGTCAAAGACCTTTCCGCCGTCCGCCTCTCTGGCGCGGGCAACATTGTGATTCCAGCGCTCGGCACGCCTTCGCTCCAGCTGGAGATCAGTGGCGCGGGCAACATGACTGTGACTGGGCTGGCGGCGGATAGCCTGGAAGTGACCCTCAGCGGCGCAGGCAGCCTTACCTGTGCGGGCGAGGCGCGCGACCAGGAGACACGTATCTCCGGCGCTGGCTCCTATCACGGCGAGGATCTTGCCAGCATGACGGCGCGTGTCGTCATCTCCGGGACGGGTAGCGCCCATGTCCGTGTCAGCGAGCAACTGGATGCGCGGATCAGCGGCGTCGGCAGCATCGTCTATAGCGGCAGCCCGACCGTGCGCAAGTCGGTCAGCGGCGTTGGGCGTATCTCACAACGCGCATAAGCGCGGCACGTATAGTGCTATAGACAGGCGCGCATAAGGCGCCTGTCAGGGATGGAACAGAGCGGACTGAACAAGCGAGCGGGAACTCTGCGATGGTGGTCGCGGGGTTCTCGCTTTGCTGTGCCAGACCTCACCTCCAGATGCGCCCCGGTCGTGGGCTTGCCGGGCGTATTGGGCGGCCTTCATCAACGTTAATACTGATAAGCAATCGCGCTGTGTTCATCGATGACGATATCCTGGCCCTGCCCGAATGCGCGGTTTCCATCGGCGCGCCGATATGGCACAATGCGCCTATGGCAGAAGAACACGACACACCAGAACAAATGGATGTCATCGGCACAGGGCGGCTGGAAGCCTTCAGCGATGGCGTGATGGCGGTCATCATCACGATCATGGTGCTGGAGCTTCGCCCGCCGCCGGGCGCGGAACTGAAAGACCTCATATCACTGGTTCCGAAGCTGCTGGTGTATATGCTGAGCTTTGTCTTTATCGGCATCTACTGGAACAACCACCACCACCTGCTGCGCGCAACGCCTGGCATCAGCGGAGGTGTGATGTGGGCGAACCTGCACCTGCTCTTCTGGCTCTCGCTGGTTCCAGTCAGCACCGCCTGGGCTGGCGATCATCTCGATGCGCCCTGGCCCGCCGTGATCTATGGCGCGATTGCCCTGCTGACCGCCATTGCCTATTACATCCTGGAGCGGTTCATCATTCGCGCCAATAAAGGCGCCGATATCGAGCGCGCAATTGGCGCCGACCACAAGGACAAGATTTCGCTCGCCATCTATGCGTTCGGCATGTTGCTCGCGGGCTTCGGCCAGCTCGCCCCGGCTGGCTCCATCCTCACCTACCTTCCCATCGTCTCCTACCTCACCTATGCTGTTGTCGCGGTGATCTGGTTCATCCCGGATCGGCGGTTCACGCGGCAATAATGGCGCCATGCTACAAACGAGGCTTTCCCATCTTTTGCGTACCGTATCGTCGCCTCACCACAGCACAGGCGTCACACATGGGCAGTCTCACACGCCGACGTGGAGGATAGCGCTGATTCCTTGTCCACCAGTGCGGGATCCGGCTCGGTGGGGAGCGACCGCAGGCGTGGCAGCGGCGTCGCCAGCAGCGTTACCAGCAGGATGGCGACGAAGCCGCCAGCCGCCAGCCACAGAGTCGCATGCAGGCTGAGGAAGGAGGTCAGCCCGCTGGCAAGCAGGAAACCCAGCGCGCCCAGCCCATACGAGACGAACCGCAGACTCGCGCCAACACGGCCGAGCAGATGATGCGGCGTCACTGCCTGGCGATAGCTGAGCACCAGCACGCTCCAGAGGCCGAGACCCGTCCGCACGAGGAAGTACGCCAGCGTGAAGCATGCGACCTCCACGGACACCGGACCCGCCGCAGCCGGAATCAGCAGCCAGGGGATCGTTCCAAAGGTGAAGGCGATGCCGAGCACCGGGCCGAACCGCCCGCGCTGGCCCAGCCGTGTGGAAATGGTCGAGCCAATCACGCCGCCGACGGCGCCCACCGCGAAGATCGCGCCGAGCGTTCCCGCCCCAAGATGTAGTTCGCGCACGGCATAGAGGACGAAGACCGTGTCGGCGATACCAAAGAGCATATTCCACAGCCCGCTCATCACCATAATCGCGCGCAGATTCAGGTTGCGCCAGACAACATCAATTCCCATGCCGATGTCTCGCAGCAGGCGCCCGCGCTGACCCGGCTGGATGTGTGGCGCTGGCTCAGGGGCGTGAATGGCCAGCAGCGTGATCGTCGCGACGACATAGGAGATCGCGTCGGCCAGCAACGCCACCGGCGCGCTGAGCAGCTGCACCAGCAGCCCGCCGAGTCCCGGCCCTGCTACCTCCGCCGCCGCCGCGCTCGTCGCCACTTTGCCGTTCGCCTCCACCAGTTCATTCGAGGTGATGAGTGTCGGCACGTAGGCGAGCCAGGTGAGATCGAAGAGTACGGTGAAGATACCGACCGCGAACGCAATCGCCGCCAGCAGCCAGAGCTGCAACAGGCCGAGGATCGCGAGTAGCGGAACCAGCACGATCAAAAGGGCGCGCGTGGCGTTCGCCAGAATCATCATCGGTCGGCGTCGACGCCGGTCGACCCACGCCCCGAATATCAGCGTGAAAAGGATGTACGGGAGCGCCTCGACGAAGCGGATGAATCCCAACTGAGATGCGGTGGCGTTGAGTGTCAGCACGGCGGTTAGCGGCAGGGCGAGCAGCGTCACCTGCGTGCCGAAGAGCGAGACGGTCTCGCCCGACCAGAAGAGCATGAACGCGCGATGCTTCCAGAGCGTTCCATGTCCCTTCTCATCAGACATATCAGATAGCGTGGACATTGAGAGATACCCCTTCTATCGCTGGCCTGTTTTTGCTGCGAGTTTGTCATGTTTCTCGGAGATGTAACCGTGCTATATTCAAAGTATATGGCGGTATATGCGCCAGCTATATGTCATATTTTTGCTGAATTACGGAGGCGTGCGATGAAAGAGTTGGATCGCATCCTTGGCATTCTGCTGGCGCTCCAGAGCCAGCGGCGGATCTCCGCACGCCAACTCGCCGAGCGCTTCGGCGTCTCCACGCGGACGGTCTACCGCGATCTGCAGACGATGAGCCTGCTGGGCATTCCCATCTACGCTGAACGCGGACGCAATGGCGGCATCCGGCTGCTCGAAGGTTATTTCCTACCGCCGCTGATGTTTACCCGCTCGGAGGCCATCGCGCTGCTGCTCGGCATCATCAGCCTGCGGACGCTGCGCGCCGTGCCGTTCGAGGCGGATGTGGATACCGCGACGCAGAAGCTGCTGGCGGCGGTTCCGGAACATCTGCGCGTGACGCTGGCGCGCCTGGGCCAGATCATCGGCGCGGAGATGCCCCCCGCCGACATTTTTCACGCCGAGCCGGACGAGCCAGCCACCACCAGCGATCCCCAGCGCGATGGCGCGACTGTGACCAGCTTCTTGCAGGCCATCCTCGACGGCGACACCGTCCGCCTGGTGTATCAGTCGCCGTACCGCGACGCGCCGATGACGATGGATGCGGAGCCGCTAGGCATTTTCTGGGACCGCGGTCGCTGGTATCTGGCGACGAACAATCCGGGGCAGGGCGACCGCGAGCGGCTCTGGCGCGCCGACCGCGTGACCGGCATCAGCCCGCGTAGTCCAGTGGAGGAGCGGCGTACCGACTTCGATATCGGCGGTCTGCTTGGGCATGCCTGGCTGCGCACGGCGATGGACGCCTGGCGCACGCGTGCTCCAGTGCGCCTGCGTATCACCGAGAAACAGGCGCTGCGCCTGCAACGGGACTGGTATTATCGCTTCGCCCAGTATGAGCCAGACGGCGCGGGCAATATGCTGATGACGATTGGCGAACAGGATCGCGAACTGGTGCTCGCGCTGGTGCGCTGGCTGGGGCCTGGCGCGGAGCTACTCGCCCCGGCGGCGTGGCGCGATGCGCTGCGCGAACAACTCGCGGCAATGCTCCGCCAGCACGACGGCGGCGATTGATTGGTACGAGCGACGAGGCTAGGCGGTTAGCAGCTTCTGACGGTGCGTGGTACACTATAAGATGGCCCCTCGCACGAAGACGTGCGGCGCGAGCGTACAAGGGGCGCAACATAATCGAGGCAAGATTCATGGACGCCTGGGATACCTTCTTCGGCCCAAACGCGGGCTATGCGCAGGAACTGTACGAGCGCTACCTGCAAGACCCCGCATCGGTAGACGCGGCGACGCGCGCCTTCTTCGACGGGGTATCCTCGCCTCCGTCTGACATTGCGCCCGCTTCGACGCCGCCTGCTCCACCAGCTCCTCCCCTCAAGCGAGAGGTGAGCCAGACGCGCGCTATGGCCACCGGCGGCATCACCGACGACGAGATTCGGCTGGCCGTCGGAACGGCGAAGTTGGCCCGGATGATCCGCACCTATGGCCACCTCGCGGCGCGGCTCGATCCGCTGGATACGCCCCCATTGGGCAACCGTGCGCTCGCTCCCGCCGCGCATGGGCTGACCGAGGAGGATCTGGCGAACCTGCCGACAAGCATCATCTGGCCCGGCGGCGACACTCACGGGGCGCGCAACGCTCGCGAGGCCATTGCCACATTGCGCGCGATCTACAGCGGCACGCTTGGCTACGAGTTCGCCCATATCCAGGATGAGGACGAGCGCGCCTGGCTGCACGAGAGTGTCGAGTCCGGCGCATTCCTCCAGCCGCTCGCCGCTGAGGAACGGCGCGAGTTGCTCCGGCGGCTCTCCGAGGTGGAGACGTTTGAACGCTTCCTGCACAGCACCTTTACCGGGCAGAAACGCTTCTCCATCGAGGGGACGGATATGCTCGTGCCGATGTTGGACGAGCTGATCCACGACGCCGCCGGGGTGCGGACACGCGAGGTGCTGATCGGCATGGCGCATCGCGGGCGGCTCAATGTGCTGGCCCACGTCCTGGGCAAACCGTATGCCCGCATCTTCTCCGAGTTCCATACCGCCCCAGACAAAGAGATGGTTCCCTCCGAAGGCTCGGCGGGCATCAACTATGGATGGACAGGCGACGTCAAGTATCACCTCGGTGCGCGCAAAACGGTGCGTGAGAGCGAACTGGCGCAGGTGGCGTTGACGCTGGCCCACAATCCCAGCCACCTGGAGTTCGTCAACCCGGTGGTCGAGGGCTTCGGACGGGCAGCGCAAGAGCAGCGCGACGAGCAAGGCGCGCCACGGCAGGACGTGGACCGGGCGCTCTGCATCACGATTCATGGCGATGCCGCCTTCCCTGGCGAGGGCGTCGTGGCCGAGACGCTCAACCTCTCGCGGCTGCCGGGCTACCAGACCGGCGGCACCATACGCATCATCGCCAACAACCAGATTGGCTTCACGACGGCCGCCGACCAGAGCCGTTCAACCCTCTACGCCAGCGATCTCGCCAAGGGCTTCGAGATCCCCATCGTCCACGTCAACGCCGACGACCCCGAGGCGTGCCTGAGCGCGGCGGCGCTGGCCCATGCCTATCGCCAGCGCTTCCACAAGGACTTCCTGATCGACCTCGTCGGCTACCGGCGCTGGGGACACAACGAGGGCGACGAGCCTGCCTTCACCCAGCCGCTGCTCTATGCCCGGATCGCCGAGCATCCGACGGTGCGCGCGCTCTACGCCGAAACGCTGGAGGCGGAAGGCGTGGTCTCGCCTGCCGATGCCGAGGCGATGCAGCGCGACATCCAGGGACGGCTGAAGCAGGCGTATGATGAGTTGATGGCGGGGCACATCCCGGAGGAGCAGGCCGCGCTGGAGGAGTCGCCCACGCTGGCGAGCGTCGAGACGGCGGTTCCAGTGGATGAGCTACGAACGATGAACGAGGCGCTGCTGGCACGCCCAGCGGGATTCACGCCGAATACCAAGTTGGAGCGGCTGCTGGCGCGGCGGCGCGAGGGCATCGAGAAGCCCGGCGGGATCGACTGGGGCTTCTCCGAGACGCTGGCCTTCGCGGCGATTCTGGCCGACGGCATACCCATCCGCCTGACCGGGCAGGATAGCGAACGCGGCACCTTTAGCCAGCGCCACGATGTGCTCCACGATGCGCAGACGGGCGCTGCCTACATCCCGCTCCAGGCGCTGCCACAGGCGCGGGCGTCTTTCGCGATCTATAACAGCCCGCTCTCCGAGGCCTCGGTGCTCGGCTTCGAGTATGGCTACAGTGTCCACGCGCCCAATACGTTTGTGCTGTGGGAGGCGCAGTTTGGCGACTTCGCCAACGCCGGGCAGGTGCTTATTGACCAGTTCATCGCGGCGGCGCGGGCCAAGTGGCGTCAGTTGCCAGGGCTGGCGCTGTTGCTGCCACACGGCTACGAGGGCCAGGGGCCAGAGCATTCGAGCGGACGGTTGGAGCGCTATCTGCAACTCGCCGCCGAGGATAATTTGCGCGTGGCGAACTGCACGACGGCGGCGCAGTACTTCCATCTGCTGCGGGCACAGGCGACGCTGCTCGCCACCGCGCCACGCCCGCTGATCGTGATGACGCCGAAGAGCCTGCTGCGGCATCCCCGCGCCGGATCGAGCCTCGGCGACCTGACCGACGGCTCATTCAGGCCAGTGTTCGACGATTTCCAGGGCGAGCCTGCATCGGTGCGGCGGCTTATTCTCTGTAGCGGCAAGGTCGTGGTGGATCTGGAGGCGGCGCTGGACGCGCAGCCAGCATTGCGCGACTGGATCGCGGTGGCGCGGGTAGAGCAGCTCTATCCTTATCCAGAAGAGGCGCTCGGTGCGACGCTCCTGCGTTACCCGCATCTGAACGAGGTTATCTGGCTCCAGGAGGAGCCACGCAACATGGGCGCGTGGAGCTACATCGCGCCACGACTGACACCACAGGTTGGCGTGGCGCTACGCTACGTGGGACGCCCGGAGCGGGCAAGCACGGCGGAGGGTCTGCCCAATGCGCACGCGGCGGAGCAGGCGAGAATAATCGGCGAGGCGCTCGGCGGCGAGCGGTCAGCAGGGGTAGAGACACGCGAGGGCGAGGGGCAATATGTCGATTGAGATAACGGTTCCACAGCTTGGCGAATCCATTGTCGAGGCGACGGTTGGGCAGTGGCGCAAACAAGTGGGTGACATTGTAGCTGTGGGCGAACCGCTGGTCGAGCTGGAGACAGATAAGGTCAACGTCGAGGTGAGCGCGCCCGGCGATGGCGTGCTGAGCAGCATCGTCAGACACGAGGGCGAGACCGTCGGCGTGGGCGAGGTGCTGGCGCAGATAAGTGCGGAGCAAGAGCAGGCGCAGCCAGCGCGTAAGGCGGCGGCTTCCGCGAAGGCGGCGACCCAGACCGCGCCCGCCGCCAGCAATGGTTCGGCAGCAACGCCAGCAGCAACGCCAGCAGCAACGCCCGCCGCAACGGAGGCAGCTGAGGCGACTGAGGCGAGTGACGGCTCCCGCGCGACCCCGCTGGCGCGCCGTATCGCCGCCGAGCGGCACATCGACCTCCAGGAAATCAGTGGTACCGGCAGCGGCGGCAAGATCACCCAGGACGACGTCGAAGCGTATCTCGCCGGACACGAGACGCCTGCGCCAGCGTCGCCGGTTGCGCCGCCATCCATGCCACGACCCGCGCCGCTCGCACCACCGCAGCCAGCCACTATGCCAGTGACGGTCGAGTCGCGTCGCGAGGAGCGGGTGCGCATGTCGCGGCGGCGTCAAACCATCGCCAGGCGGCTGGTGGAGGCGCAGCACAACGCGGCCATGCTGACCACCTTCAACGAGATCGATATGTCTGCCGTGATGGAGGTGCGCAAGCGACGGCGAGACGCCTTCAAGGAGCGTTATAACGTCAGCCTGGGCTACATGTCGTTTTTCACCAAAGCGGTTATCGGCGCGCTCAAGGCGTTCCCCCGGCTGAACGCCGAGATTCAGGGCGACGAGATGCTGCTCAAGCGCTACTACGACATCGGCATTGCCGTTGGCGTAGAGGAGGGGCTGGTCGTGCCGGTGCTGCGCGACGCGGATCGCATGTCTTTCGCCGAGATCGAGCAGCAGATCGCCGTCTTCGCGGAGAAGGCGCGCAAGAACCAGCTGACCCTGGACGAGATTCGCGGCGGGACGTTCACCATCTCCAACGGCGGTATCTTCGGCTCGCTGCTCTCGACGCCGATCCTCAACGGCCCGCAGGTGGGCATCCTCGGCATGCATAAGATTCAGGAGCGGCCTATCGCGCTCAACGGCCAGGTGGTCATCCACCCGATGATGTACGTCGCGCTCTCCTACGACCACCGCATCGTGGACGGCAACGAGGCGGTGCGCTTCCTGGTGCGCATCAAAGAACTGGTCGAGGATCCCGAGTCGCTGCTGCTGGAGGGATAAGCGGCTAACCTCACCCCTCAACCCCCTCTCCTTGCGGGAGAGGGGGAGCGAGAGTTGTTCTGATCCTCTGGCATTCTGACTCCCCTCCCTCTATGTCGTTTTAGCATGTGCGACGGACACGGGCATTGCGGTGTGGGGAGCAGGCCGTAGCGTGAACGCTACGGCGAATGGGCGCATGCGACGGGAGCGTGTGGCGGGGCAATTTGCTGGCAGGCTCCGGCAAGCGCCCCTCATCAGACCGCTGCCGCGGGCCAGTAATCTGTCCTTCCTATTTTCTGACTCGCATTCCTCAGTTGCCTCTTGCCCTCTGCGTTTTCTCCGCTTTCTCACTGACGCTCAGATATGCCTCTTGACACTACTAATATAATTAGTTTATATTCTATTCATATTAGTCAATTGGCACGAATGGAAGGGGTGGAGCAGATATGGCGCACCGGGCAGGGCTGGACCGCGCGTCCGTCGTCGAGGCAGCTTTGAAGCTGGTGGACGAGGAGGGCATCGAGCAACTCACCCTGGGGCGGCTGGCCGAGCGGCTGGGCATCCGCACGCCCTCGCTCTACAACCATATCGCCGGGCTGCCGGGCCTTCGCCACGAGCTAACGCTCTCTTGCGCGCGCGAGTTGCTGGACTATCTGACTCAGGCCACCATCGGCAGATCGCGCGCTGAGGCGATTCTCGCGCTGGCGGATGCCTATCGCGGCTACGCCAGAGAGTATCCCAACCGCTACCGATTCACGCTCCAGGCGCCATCCGCCGACGACCCTCAACTGGCGGCGATTGCCGAAGAAATTCTTGGCGTCATTCGGGCGGTGCTCCGTCCCTACCACCTCGGCGAAGAGAACACGGTCCACGCCATTCGCAGCCTGCGCAGCATCGTGCAGGGGTTCGTCTCGCTGGAGATCGCTGGTGGTTTCGCGATGCCCGTGAACCTCGACGATAGTTTTCACTGGCTCATCCACCTGTTTATCGCCGGAATAGAGCCAGCAGGTAGTGAGGAAGGAAAGAAGTGATGATTCTCACCGCGTTGAAAGGCATCAACCTTGGACTGGCGTTTCTGCTGGAACTGGGCGTGCTGGTAGCCCTGGGTTACTGGGGATTCACCGTCGGGCCAAACACATTCCTGAAGTTCGTCCTTGGCCTGGGCGCGCCAGCGCTGGCTATCGTCGTATGGGCTATCTTTGGCGCCCCAAAATCCTCGACGCAGTTGCAGGGCGTCGCATACCTCGTATTGCAGGCCGTCTTTTTCGGCGGTGGCGCGCTGGCGCTCGTCGTCTCCGGCCAGCGTGGATTGGGTATCGCTTTCGCACTGATTGCGCTGGTGAACTGCACGGCGGCGGCCATCTGGCGGCAGTGAGTCTGGCTCCTCATTTCCCCTACGCGAAAAATCAGGCCAACACCTGATGGACAGCTACAGCGCATGCCCCCTATACTGTCGGGAAACGGTGTTTCCGACAGCCATGGAGGAGCCACCCTATGGATTCATTGCTGTACTACCCGGGATCGTGGGATAGGCTCACCATCATTGCGATGGGACTGCTCATCGCTATCCTGGCGCTCATCTCGATTATCCCCGTATTCGCCCGGCGTCATGGACTGGCGGATCGCACGCTGGCGCTGGCGGGCGGCGCCAGCATCGGGCTGACGGTCGGGCTGGCCGGGGGTATTGGCTTTCTGGCGCTCCAATCGCGCATTGGCGGGCCTGACTTCTTTCTGGCGCCATACGACATTCGCGCGGGCCTGCTGTGCGGACTTGGGCTGGGCCTACTGGCGCTGCTGGCAATTGGCGCAATCCTCGCGTTACACAATGCGCCAGCGCTCGGGATGCTGCTGGGGACGCTGGCTGGTCTGGGTATCTTCCGGCTGATCTTTGGTTCCACAGCGGGCTTCGGCGGCGAGGTCGGGCTGGGCGTCGGACGCGAGGTTGGCATCATGTTCGGCACGGCTGGTGGGCTGCTCGGAGCGATCCTCGCCGCGATCATTCTCCTTGCCGTCCGTGCCGCGCGCTCCAGGCCCGCCGCCACTGATACCCCGATACTCGCGCGTCGTGGTTGGCGCTGGCCGCTGGTCGGGCTGGTGGTGGGAGCGATCATTGCGGCCCTCATTGCCACACTTGGCGCGCAGTTGGGCATCTTCCAGTTTCTCATCCCCTACAATGCCCAGATACCCGACGTTGCGCCTGATACATCACCGATAGGCTTGCAGCACGATTTCCTCTTCGGCCTGGGAATGTTCGCGATAGGCGGCGCGCTTATCGGCTGTTTTCTCGGCCTGCAATGGGCGCTGTCCCAGGGGCAAGGCGCGCGGCGGTATGGCATCTGGCTTGGCGTTGGCCTGATCGGCGCGCTCATCTGCGGCCTCTCGTTCGGCCTCGATCATCGCGGCGTCGGCGGCCCGCTGTTAGCCACCCAGGTGCAGGTTCCGCGTGAGCCCGCCGCCAGCGTGAGCGGTTTGCTGATTGGGCTGGCGGGCGGAGTAGCGCTGGGCATCCTGCTACTGGTCGGCGCGCGTATCACTCGTACGCACGCACGCTGGCACGACGCAGTAAGGATGGCGCTCGCGCTCATCGTTGGCTTGTTGCTGCTAACGCTGCCCTACTGGTATACGCCTATCTTCGCCATCAGCATCTATTGACATATGCGCGCCTGTTCACGCGCCGCGCGGTAGATCGGCCTCGGCCAACGGCGACGTACCACTGCGCAATGCGTCGCCCTGGATCACGTGCGGCTCATAGAGCGGAATCAGGCCGAAGCGCGCCTTCAGCGCCAGGATGCGCCGCACCGACTGGTCAATCCGGTCGGCCGTGATCTGGCCCGCCTTCATCGCGTTCTTGATCGCCTGAATCATGCCGCGCATCGAGTAGGTATCGAACGCGCCTTCCAGCAGGTCATCCCCAGCCTCTATCGAGAGCACCGCCGCCTGTGGCAGCGTGTAGTGCAGGGCGATACCCTGCATATAAAGGCTGTCGGTCATCACCACACCCTGATAGCCGAGCTTGTCGCGGAGCGTGCCCTGCACCACTTTTGGCGAGAGCGTCGCCGGGAGATTCGGATCAATTGGCGGAACGATGACGTGTGTCACCATAATCATGCCAGGATCATCTGCGAGCAATCCCTTGAACGCGGCAAATTCCGTGGACTGCAACTGGCTCATGGTGCGGTCCATCGTCGGGAGTGTCTTATGGGGGTCGAGGGTGATACTGCCGATGCCAGGCCAGTGTTTGAGGCAGCCGATGACGCCGTTATCTTGCAGCCCATTGCAGGAATTCGCCCGCATAGCGGTCAACCGTGGTGGGGTCGTTGCCAAAGAGACGATCCCACTCCATGGCGGCTGGCGTGGTGCGCACGTCCACCACGGGCGCGAGGTTGGTGTTGATGCCGAGCGCCATCATTTCCTTGGCCGCGGTGACGCCCTCATTATAGGCGAACTGCGGATTGCCGCTTGCCGCCATCGTCTGCGCGGATGGCAGCGGTGGCGCCAGATTGTTATTGCCGAGGCGATCTACGCCGCCGCCCTCTTCATCCATCGTCACAAGCATGGGAATCGCGGCGTGCGCCTGGATGGTTGCCAGCATGTCATGAAGCTGCTGCCAGTCGGTGATGTTCTGCTGATAGACAATCATCGCGCCCGCGTGCATGCCGACGACCATGTTGTCGACGTCCTGACTGTAGGTCTTGTAGGTCGACTCGATCAGAAACAGCTGGCCGAGCTTCTCATCCAGCGTCATGCCGCTCAGCATCTTCTCGACCGTCTGGTGTATCAACTGTTCGCGCAGCGCGGCCCCCGAGAAGCCGCCGCTCGTCGGAGCCAGCGTGGGCGATGGCAGGACAGCCTTGACGCCGTTGAGGTCGTTCGGCGCGTGGCCACTCGAAAGCCCGGCGCAGCCCGCCAGCAGCACCAGGCTCAACATCACGATCCAGAGTGACGTGCGCGGGAAAGTCCGACGCGCAGGCATACACCATCTCCCTATTTTCTGGCGCCGCTCACGATTCTAGGGCTATTATGAATCGCCCTGCCTGGCAAGCACCACTGCTCAACCAGACAGGCTATTGATACCTTCTTACACCTTGTAGTAACGACCTACGACAAATCTCATGCGATTCATATCCACAATGGCCCCGCCAGGTGACTCGCGGGCAGATATGCGGTATAGTAGTGGCGCTTTTTTATGTCTTGTCGCGGACGAAGGGGTCTGGTGTGAGTGATTCGGAGCCTGCGGGCGAATCGCGCGGAATAGTCATATCTACAGATCAACAACTCGATGTGGTAGCCCGCCACTCAGAACAAACTGATGCAGCAGCAAGGTTTCGCTGGCTCCGTTCCCTTGGCATCATCTTTTCATCGCCGTATCGCGAGCTACCACCCGCGCCACGCGGGCGCTGGCCACGTATCGCGCTGGCGCTGGTGACGATCATCGCGCTCGTCTTCGTCGTTTACTACACCGCCTATACGTGGTCGCTGCTCGACACCTTCCGCTCGAACGCGGAAGATATGGGCATCATGGATCAGGCGCTCTGGAATACGCTGCATGGGGCCATCCTCCACCAGACGATCTGTAACAGCATCACCGACACCAACTGTCTTGGCGATGTCTCACGCTTTGCCATTCACTTCGAGCCGATCATGCTGCCGCTCTCGTTGCTCTACCTGTTTGCCCCGACACCCAAAGCGTTGATGCTGCTCCAGATGCTCGTCGTGGCCAGCGGCGTCTATCCCGTCTTCTGGATCGCCTGTCGTCGCCTGAGCAGTCCACTGGCCGGTCTGCTCTTTGCCATTGCCTATCTCCTATATCCCCAGTTGCAAAGCGCTATCCTGTTCGATTTCCATGCCGTGACGCTGACGATGGCCTTTCTCGTCTTCGCCCTCTATTTCATGCTGACCAGAAATAACGTTGGGCTGCTGATCGCCTGCGTGCTGGCGCTTTCCACCAAAGAAGAGGTCCCACTTGATATCGTGATGATTGGCCTCGCCATCCTGCTCTTTCAGCGGCGCTGGAAACTCGGCGCGGGCATTATCGGCCTATCGCTCGCCTGGCTTGCCATGGCGATCATTGTGATGCACATCGCCAGCCCGGTGGGCCATTCGCCGACCGCCGCGCGCTATGGTTATCTGGGAGCCGATCCGATCCAGGCGGGCATTTACATCGTCACGCACCCTCTCCAGGTTCTGCGCGAAGAGATGCTCGACGACGCCGGGCTGACGTACCTGAGCATCCTGCTGGGGGCTTTCTCCTTCCTCGGGTTCGCCAGCCCGTTGACGCTCATCCTCTGCCTGCCGGCACTTTCGATCAACCTCCTCAGCAGCGACGCCAATATGCACGATGGGCTGCACCAGTACAGCGCCGAGATCGTGCCCATCATGGTCTTTTCGGCCATCTCCGGCATCGCGCTGTTGCTCGAACTCGTGGCGCTGGGTCAGCGAAAACACGTCCTCAAGCCCGACGCATTCAGCAATCTGAGGAAATACATCAGCTACGCATTCACACGCCTGCGCCTGAAAACACCCACCGTATCGCGTGTCGCGTTGATCGTCCTGCTCGTGATTGCGTTCGCCGGATGCCTGATCCAGCAGCGGACGATGAATCTGGAGAATCCGCCAACGTTCCTGGCGCTGGCCTGGCCAACCACCACCGCGCACAGCGACCTGGCGAACAAGGTCGTGGCCATGATTCCAGCGGATGCCAGTGTCTCGGCGCAGAACACGCTGGTGCCGCACCTGAGTCACCGACGCTACATCTATCAGTTTCCCTATGGTGCCGAGCAATCGGACTACGTCGTGCTCGACACTGCGGGATTCATCTACCCCTTCACCGACCAGCACGCCTATGACCAGAGCGTGCGAGACCTCCAGAGCAGCGGCCTCTTCCGCACTGTTTTCGCGCAGGATGGCTATCTCGTTCTGCAACGCGCCACACCAGGGTCATAGCGATTGTTCCTGGCGGCCCTCTCCCCCGCCCCTCCCCCAGCCCCTCCCCTAAAAGGGAGGGGAGCCAGAGGATGTGCGAGTTGTCAGGCTCTCTTTGCTCTGAACCCGCGCAGGCGGGTTTTGTGACGGAGCGCAAGCGACGACGTTCAGGCGCGGTTTCAACCGCCCGCATTCTGGTTCCCCCTCCCCTCGCGCGTAAGGCTTATTTTGTGTGGAGGAGAGATTAGAGGAGAGGAGGATTACTCCTCCACCTGATGGCGCTCTTCTTCGATGCGCTGCATGTTCTGGCGGTCGACATAAATCTCGTAATAAGTGAGCAGGCATTCATTGCAGATATGGACGTTGGGCCAGACGAGAGTGCTGGTGAACAAATGCTCCACCTCAGTGGCACGTTTGCCGCAGTGTGAGCATCGTGTTATTGTTCTTGTCGTCTTCATGCTTCTCTGTCCTTCCTTTGGTCATCTTCCGGGTTCGCCAAAGGTTTAGGAGACCCCCAACACTTGGCTATTTCTGGAGTGTGCAAGTCTTCCACCCACTCACAGTACCACAAGCTTTCGCTAGCTGAGCGCCCACCATTAAGCTATGCACAATACCGACGCCGATTGACGAGAAATTGTCGCCGCTAGCGCCATAAATGCTGGCTGAGACGCGAGCACCGCCATTATTCGCTATGGTAAGGGCCCAACGGGCACTGCATGACCCGGAATATTCCAGGTACACAACACCTATGGAGTTGCCGTACTGGTCGAAGACGGTTTTATGGTCGAGTGCCTGTTCCGTCAGGTCGCATCCATCAATATGAGGATCATCGCCTGTGCAGTCAGAGCCGCGACAGGCTACATCAGGAGAAGCCTTAGGCACAGAAAGGCCATATGCCTTTACTTGGTACGCCGTGGACACTTGCGCACCAACAGCCATCGCGAGCACCAAAAGAACGATGAACAGCCGAGCAATGCGGTGTGCCATAGCGGAGACCATCCCTTCTCTGTGAGGCATGCAGTAACCCGACTCACAGATACTTGTAACCATGACTCTACATGACACAACCAAACGTACCCTGCACAACAACCAATGTCACGTATCTTCTGTTTGTCTTTTTGACACGCTTTACAACTGGAGGGGCGTTTTCTGTGTTTCCTGGCACGAAAACGTCCTACGGCGCGTTGGCGAAGGTAGCCAATTGTGTGGCAATATGGCGGAACGGGCTGGGTTTCCCTCGCATACGCGCCCTAGGGGGAGAGGGCCGACGGCCCATAAAAAAACAAGCGCGACACCGAGGGGTCGGCATCGCGCTCGAATGAAATGGCGGCACCTCAGGACTGGTTGAGCACCGGCAGCTTCGAGACGCTCCAGCGATTGTTCGCGCTGCCCGTCTGGAACTGCACCATCGAGATGGCATCCGTTGGGCAGCGGACGATACAGAGGCCGCAGCGAATGCACTTCTCCTCGTCGATAATCATGTCGGCGCCACCTTCCCAGCTCGTTCCCGCCAGCTGATGGAGCGGATCGCCCTTGACGACGCGCGTCAACCCCTGCATGCTGATGCAGTCGTAGGGGCAGATGTCCACACAGCCGCTGCACAGAATGCAGATGGATGGGTCGATCATGATATTGAGCTGGCACTGCAAACAGCGCCTCGCCTGGGTAATCGCTTCCTCCGGGCTGTAGCCGGTCTCCGCCTCAGCCGTGATGCTGAAGCGCTTCTGCAGCGGCAGCGCGGGAATCGTCTGATAAGGGATCGACTCGTAGTCATCCACCATGCCCCGGCGGAAGTCGGGCAGTTCGATCTCGGTAATAGCCTCGGCGGGCATATCCTCGCCACCGAGGTAGAGATTGATCGAGGAGGCGGCGTCGCGCCCGTCGGCGATGGCGGAGATCAGGTTGCGCGAGCCTTCGGTGAAATCGCCGCCCGCGAAGAGGCCGGGCTTGCTCGTCATCCAGGTGTCGCGGTCAATCAGCGGGATGCCCCAGCGGTTGACCTCCAGCCCAAGCTCCTGTGCGGGAATCCACGAGGTATCGGCAAACTGGCCGAACGCCGAGATCACGGTATCAACATCCAGCACGAACTCAGATCCTGCGACGGGAACCGCTTTGCGGCGTCCGCTGGGATCGGGATCGCCCAGGCGGTTGCGGATCATCTTCAGACCGCTGACATGCTCGCCATCTTCACTGAGCACCTCGGTCGGCGAGCAGAGATAGATGAACTCGACGTGTTCGAGCATCGCCTCATCCACCTCATACTCATCTGAAGGCATCTCTTCCTTCGAGCGACGATAGAGCACGTAGACCTTCTCGGCGCCGAAACGCATGGACGAGCGGCAGCAGTCCATCGCGGTGAAGCCGCCACCGAGAACGGCGACCCGCTTACCAACATAGACCGGCTCGCCGAAGTTGACCTTTTCGAGGAAGGGCAATCCCGGTATCACGCCGAAGAACTCGCCACCAGGCACGTCTTTGTTATACGGGTCGGTCAGCGGGTTCGAGAGCATACAGCCCGCCCCGATGTAGACGGCGTCGAACTGGTCCATCAGGTCGGTGAGCTGGATGTCTTTGCCAATGGTGGTGTTGAGCTTGACCTCGATGCCAAGCGCATCGAGATACTCATCGCATTCTTCCTTGGTGACCTCACGCGGCAGACGCCAGACGGGGATGCCGCCGACCATCATGCCACCGGGCGCGGGATACATATCGTAGATCGTGACCGCGTATCCCATCTCCGCCAGCTCACGCGCGGCAGGCGATGCCCGCCGAGCCAGCGCCGATGACCGCAATCTTCTTGTCTTTGGTCACCTGTGGCCGCGCGGGCAGATGGCGATACTCGCGGTGATCGTGTGAGGCGCGCTTGAGCCAGCAGATGGAGACGGGCTTGCCATCGATTTTATTGCGGCGGCAGACAGGCTCGCACGGTCGCGCGCAGGTGCGCCCAAGGACGCCGGGAACCACATTCGAGCGGCGGTTGAGCACATACGCCTCGTCAAAGCGGCCCTGCGAGATCAGTCCGATATAGTTGGAAACATCGGTGCGCGCGGGACAACCAACCTGGCACGGTATATTCGTTTTATACCAGTCGGGATTGACCTCCTCGGACTGATACAGCGAGTCTAGATTTGCATCAGGGTCGATCATCGCATAACCCTTTCTCAGTGTAGCCATATTTGCGAGGTAGGCCGTGTCCACCTGGAGCCTGAGGCTCTTTCGAGCATACTCACTGTACAGTATAGCATTGCTGGCTCAACTCGCGCTATTCCCCGCCTCATCCACTAACACATGCCCGCACATCCCGTGCCGGATCAGCAATCCCAGCGAATATGCCTGCATCGTGCTTGTGCCGGCGAGGCAAATCTGATAGAGTTGCCGCCAGGCGAGGGATCGCTGTTCGCGTGACATGGCGTGTCGCAGAGCGTGGGCGAGTTGTGGCGTAATCCACTTCTTTCGCGGCGTCACGTCTGGTATTGTTGAGCCTGAAATGGCCGGTTGTTCCGCGAGCCATTGTGTGTCTCAGTTGAGTCCGACGGGTGTCGCACGAATCAGCAGAGGGAGCGATTCCATTATGAGCCAGAACTATCCTGGCGGTGATCCATCATACCCAGGCGATCCGAATAATCCGCCGACATTTCCACAGCAACCGGGGCAGCAGCCCGGTTATGGTCAGCCGCCACAGCAGCCAACGCAGCCCGGCTATGGTCAGGAGCAACAGCCTCCGCCCTATCAGCCGCCAGTCTACAATCAGGCAGCGCAGCCGCAATATGCGCAACAGCAACAACCGCAATACCCACAACAGCAGCCGAAGAAGTCCAGGCGTGGGTGGATCATCGGCTGCAGCATCGCGGCGGTAGTCCTGATTTTGATCTGTAGCGGCATTGGCGTCGCGGTCTATATCGGCGCGCAGACGGCGGGCAATGCGCTCAAGAACAGTGGGAACGCGCTCACGGCGTCGACACAGGTCGAACTATTCTGCACGGACTTCCAGACGCAGGACTACGGCTCCGCCTATCAACTGCTCTCATCGGCGGCGCAGGGACACGAGAGCCAGTCGCAGTTTGCCACGCACCAGGCAGCCCTCGACACGAGCGATGGAACTGTGGCGACATGCACGATCGATCCCAATCATGTGCTGCCAAGTATCAGCAGCGACGGCAAGACCGCGACAGCCCAGGTGCAGGTGGCGCGCGGCGATAATGCGAGTCTGACCACTGGTACGGTCAAACTGGTCTACGAAAGCGGCCAGTGGAAAATAGACAGCGCCGACTCGTCGCTGAAGCTGTTCTAAAACAGCGCTCGTCCTCGTTACATCTCCGGCTCCCTTCGTCCGCATGGGCGCAGGGAGCCATACTTTTCCGCCGCTTGCCATGCCCAAAGAATTGATAAGCGAACGGGCTACTACATCGCTGTGCGCTTGACCGCAACCCGGCGGCGAACCTACAATGGATGGGCTGGCGCAGGACGCAGACAGATTGCACGCCCATACCCCCAAAGAGTCCAGCCGACATCAGGAGGAAATCACGGTGCGAGTGCATAGCATGCGCGTAGAGAACTACGGCCCCTTCGCCCGGCTGGAAGAAATCACCTTTAGCTCCCTCTCCACCATCATCGGACGTAACGACGCGGGCAAATCCCACACCCTCAAGGCGCTGCAGCTCTTCTTCGGCAAAAACAAGCTCGAGGCGGGCGATGTTTATGATAGCGCCGATGGCGCCGATCAGGTGGTGATCGAGGTCGCGCTGACGGCGCTGCCCGAGACGCTCGACCATGAAGGCAGCGCGCTCCACCTGGCGGATGAGCGGCTGCTAGATGCCGATGGGCGGCTACGAGTGCGCAAGATGTTTCCCTGCGCTGGCCCCTATGACCGCCCGGCGCTCGCGTTGATCGCGCAGGATTTCGCCGACGAGCGCTTCAGCGGGCTGCTGGCGCTGAAAGAGCGAGAGTTGAACGAGCGCTGCGCCGCGGCTGGTGTGCCGCTGGCCGAGGGCAAACGCAAGCGCACCGCCGCCGAGAAGCGGGCCGCCCTGCGCACCGTCGCCCAGGAGCAACAGACGCCGCTGGTCGATTGCGTGCTGCCACTGAGCGCGCGTGACGATCTCTGGAAGAGCATCGAGGCGCAGCTGCCGCGCTACGAACTCTTCGAGACCGACACGCGGCTAGGAGTGGGCGAGACAACGTTTCAGGCGCAGTTCCGGCCTATCGTGCGCGCCGCCACCGAGGAGGCACAGGTGGTTGCCGCCCGCGACGCCTTCACCGAGTCGATCAATCGCGCGCTGCAGAGCGAGGTGGACGCCATCTTCGAGCGGCTGCGTCGCCATACCACGACATTCTCGGGGCTGGCGGTCCGGCCCGCGTTTTCCTGGGAGAAGGCCGTCTCGTTCGAGATTCTCGGCACCGACGAGCACGGCGTCCAGCGGTCGCTCGATCAGCGCGGCAGCGGGATGCGTCGCCTGCTGATGGTGGCGTTCTTCCAGTATCTCGCCGAGAAGGCGCTTGGCCACGATCACAACGTCATCTACGCCGTCGAGGAGCCGGAGAACTGCCTCCATCCCGGCCTGCAGCGCGAGCTGGTCACCTCGTTTCGCGCGCTGGCGGACGAAGGCTCGCAGGTGATTCTCACCTCGCATTCACCCGTCTTCGCGGGCGCCTCACCGCTCTCCGACCTCGTGCTGATCGAGCGTATGGGTGGCGTGGCGCGGGCTATCCAGGGGCCGGATCCCGCCGATGTCGCCGAAGAGCTGGGCATCGAGCCAGCCGACCAGATTACCGGCTATAGCGCCTGTGTCTTTGTTGAGGGGCGCGACGATGTCTTTTTCTGGCGGACGCTGGCGCAGAATCTCAAGCAGAGCGGCCACATCCGCGCCGACTTCGACGATCTGCGCATCGGCCTGATGCCCTCAGGTGGCCATAACCTGAAGCACTGGATTACGCTCCGGGCGATGGGGCGAATGAACCGGCGCTTCGCGATGATCGTCGATAGCGACCGCTTCAGCGCCGCGCACGACGTGCTGCCGGAGAAGCTCCAGTGGAAACGCGAATGCGAGGAGCAGGGAGGCGCCTGCTACATCCTGCGCAAGCGCGAGATCGAGAACTACCTGCACCGCGACGCGCTCGCCCGCGCCGGGCACACCGTCGTCGCCTACGACGACTACTCGGATATGAAGCAGCTCTATGGCCGCCGGGTCGTCGAGACAATCACGCAGATGACCGGCGCCGAGATTCTGGCGATGGACTGCTACGAAGAAAGCGGACGCGAGCGCCACGAACTATGCGACATCGTCGAGACGCTGCTAGCCCTTGCGGACACGCCGACGACGGTGAGCCATCGCGCGCAAGCCACGAACACTCAGCGAGCGGCAGGCCGATAAGTTCTCCTTTCTGACGAACGGCCGAAGGTAGAATAGCGAACGAGGGAGGCCAGTATGCGTAAGGTCTGGGCTGCCACAAAGAGTCCTCGGGCGCTGGGCGCGCTGACGATAGCGGGCATCGTGCTGTATCTCGCGCTAGATGTTCTCGCGCAACTGCTGCCGCCGCACTATAGCCCCGTGCGCCAGGCTGAGAGCGATCTCGCGGTCGGCCCCTATGGCTTTGTGATGACGATCAATTTCGTGGTACGCGGAGGTCTTTCGCTCGTGCTGGTTGCGGGGCTGATGCAGGGCGTCGTGGCACGCGCGCGTTCGACGGTCGGTGTGGCGCTCATCGGCATCTGGGCAGGCGGAGCTTTTCTGCTCGCGCTCTTCCCAACGGATGTGAATTCGCGGCTCACTCTCCACGGGAGTATCCATCTGCTGGTGGCGCTGCTAGCATTCTGCGCGGTCGCGTTGGGCGAACTGCTCGTATCATTGCGTATTGGATCTGACGCACGCTGGAGCGGACTTCGACCATATCTGCTGGCGTGTGCAATCGCGACGCTCGTGGCGCTGCTGGCGGAACTGGTGGGAGTTCGCGCCAGCACAGCATTGGGCGTAGGTGGGCTGATAGAGCGCATATTTCTAGGGTTGGCGCTGCTTTGGATGCTGCTCGTGGCTCTCAATCTCGTCCAACCAGGGAGCGACAAGCCTTAGCGGACGAAGAGCCAGGGTAGCGCCAGCCCCACCACCGCCGCCCAGACCACATAGGCTATCGCGCCCCAGGCGAAGACCGACTGGATGGCCGCCGCCCAGTTCTCGCGGCTGGCGCGGATTTGCCCGATAAGTAGCGCGACCAGCAGGGCGATGTTGATGACATTCCAGCCAATGATCGTCGTCCGATTCATGCTGAGATCGAAGACTGACGTGCGGTAGACCGTCGCGGCGAGCGCATAGAGGCTGACGAGCGCGGTCAGCGCGGCGACGGCGATAATCGCTCCCCGCAGCAGTGACTGCATCTGGGGTGAGAGGTCGTCACTGTTGACGGGCGTGCTGCCGATCAGCACCGCAATGACGCCGAAGAGCATGACGTTATAGATAATCAGCGTCGTGCGGTTCTCGAATGGCGCGCCGAAGTTGAAGGGTATTACTACAACGTAGATCACCAATACGATCAGGCTCAGCGCCAGCAAGACGCGCATCAGCACATTGAGCAGCCGTCCGAATCCACGGCCAAACTCCTGCTGGTCGGGCGCGAGCGCGGGATCGTAGACGGTCGCGATGGCAATGACCGTCACTAGCCCGGCAATCAGGCTGACGACCAGCCGAATCACGATATCGGATACCTGAACGTCGAGCACCTGGAATAGCCCGATGGCTACCGCCGCAAAGATGCCCCCGGCAATGCCAAAGACGCCGCCCGTCCCGATGGCATCGAGCGATTTGGTGATAAAGCCGAACCGCGCGCGCGAGCTGGAGCGCCAGCCAAGCGCCGCCAGACCAATCGCGCCCCAGGCCAGCAGTGGCAGGTGCAGCAGGATCAGCGCCCCCTGCGAACTTGAGGTGGACGTTGGGAGTAGGAAGATATAGACAACCATCGCGCCAAGCGCCACGCCCGCCAGCAGCTGTGCCAGTGACCTTTGGCCACCGGTAGCGAGAAACACGACGATGGCGAGCGCCACAAGCGGCGGAGCGAGAAATACCAGCAGCGGCGCGTTGGTCCGAAACGAGTTTGCATCCGAGAATACCCACAGCGCTAATCCCAGTACAACACCAATGGGGACAGCCCATGTCGATATGCCCGCAAAACGCCGGGACGCACCTTCCGTATCCGGCTGATGCAGCCGATAATACCAGGCGCCATAGAGCAGATTCTCTGGCGACTCCTGGTGTGCGGTGGCTATCGCGCCACGAAAGGCAGTGGCAGCCCCGCCGCGCCGCGCGGTCTGATAGAGTCGCTCCAGCGCCTCCGGGTTAGCGCTCGCGCCGCGAATCAGCGCGAGGTAGTCGATCCCTGCAACAGGTACACCATGAAAGGGGTTGAGAGAGTCCGCGGATGTCATATACGCCTTCTTTCGCTGCGCGCCTGTATCACAGCCGTTCGACAGACCGAAATACTCGCGGCATGCTCCCGCAACTGTATCAGGCCGGTACCTGTTCTCAGCGCACGTGAATCCGTCAGCCAGCGTCACTGGGTGCCTGTTTGCCATACTTTTGTGCCAACAGTACGGCATGAGAAACTGGTGAATCCGCGAACGCTCTATACACCTGCCCAGCACGTAGTAAGCTCGCGTCCATCAGCGTTCGAGTGTGAAACCAAACTGGCGGAAATGTTGATCATATGACCACGCAAGCCGTAGGTGCAATCGTTCCATAATCGCGAAACTGATAGCGTCTACAAGAGAGTACTCTTTATCATTGTGGTGGACGACGATTTCCCTGCCGCGACGCTCATCGGTCTCGGTGGCACGGATAATCCGCGTAGCGCTAGCATAGAGATGCTCCAAAACCTGGACGGCGATATCGTGCCCCGGCGGTTAAGGATGAGTGTGTGCGTCTCGGCCACGACATAGTTTGAGGTGAATAGGTCTACACCCTCCAGGCTAAACTGCTGCGCCTTGGCAACGGCGGATGCATGATTTGCATCGCTGCGGTCTGTGAGTGCGTAATAGGCAGAGGTATCGACAAATACTCGCTCGCTCATCCGCCAGATCCATCACCGCTCTCAGCAATAGCATCGGCAAGATACTTATGCTTCCTCGCTGAAACATCTTGAGTTCCAGATGACGCGACGCCAATCAACCCGAATAAAGCGTCATCGGGGCCAAAATGCTGTTTGCCGCGTGACTTCGGCGTACGCTTGGGGCGAATACTGAACAGCTTCCCGTGCCGCTCTACCACAACTTCCTCGCCGGAGGTCTCCACTTCATCGAAGATTGTCGGCGCATCATGTATGAACTCATCGAAATGAAGATGTTTGCGATCTGTACCCATAGAAGGCCCCCTTTCGCGCACACAGTACCACATTACAAGCGCTTGATTCAGCCAGCGTCACTGGGTGTTTCGATGGTCGACCAGGCTGCCGTACTTCTGCATCAGGTGGTCGATGTAGTCGCTGTAAGCGTCGGCGAGGACAGGATTCGTCAGTATCAGCAGGTTTTCTGCGTTCTGCTCGGCGCTATGGGAGAAATTGTATGAGCCGGTGATGATGGTATCGTCCACCACCAACACCTTGTTGTGCATGAAATCATGGCGGCTCTCCGGGCTGTACGGCGTGGAATTCTTGCCCACCAGCCGCGCCGCCTCGACGATATCCTGCACCGCGCCAATTTTCCAGTGGTTGTGTGGCACATCCTGCCACTGCTGAAGCACGCTGATCATCTGTGTGCGGTCATATATCCCGCTTACGGGCGCCTGTCCGGTACGCAGCAGATCACTCAACGCGGCGATGAGCGCGCTGGAGTTGAGCAGCATGCTGCAAATCCGCACCCGGCGTCTGGCTCGCGCCACCAGTTGGCCGATATCGTAGTCAATCACTAGACCACGCCCCGGCGAAAACAAGACCTGCGCGCTGACATCCACACCCTGGTAGCTGGCGCTGGTGTGTTGCGTATCGAACGCGCCGGTAGCTTCGATGACGCCGCGTGCCCAGAGATCGGCAAAATCCCTGGCGTAGCTCGTAGCGAGCAACTCGTCGGGAATCGTCAGAATGTTGTTTTCCTGGAGCGCCCAGGAATCATCGGTAAAATTGGTCGAGCCGGTCCAGACCGCCGCGCCAGGAGCGCCCGCATCACGTACGATGTACTTGTTATGCATCAGCTTCATACCGCCGATACGCCGCCAAGGATAGCCGAGCGACTGCACGAAACCGCCAGTGCCCGGCAGCGCGGGATCCATGCCCGCCGCCAGATTTGGCGTCTCGGGCTTATCGGCGTCGTAGGCGATACGGATGGCGACGCCCGCCGCCGCCACGTCTGCAAGCGCGCTGGCAACGATCTGGCGTAGCGGCTCGCTCAGGCGGAAATCGTAGATAGCGATATCCAGTGAGCGCCGCGCCCTACGGATGAAGTTCGCCAGTAGCGTGGCAATGTCATGGGGTTGCTGCTCCCCCTCCGCGAGGAAGTGAACCGAAAGGTCAGACGTTGTATCAGGCTGCGTCACTGCGTCCTCCAAATGCTGAATGACTCCACGCGGCGCGGAGCGAGAGAGCCGTGTTTGCTTTGTGACCAAGTGTAACACGAACCGGGTGATTCAGGACTGACTCACAAGCGACCGCGAGTAACGCCGTCATCGAAAACTTGCTCACGTCCCGTGAGATACAATGTGCCCATGTAGTCACCCGTCGCGCCATTCTCAGGAGACGAGCCGTGACGACGCCTATCACGACATCCACATTCAGCCAGAGATCAGCGCTCATCGGGCGGCAGCGCGAGATGGCGCAACTCCAGCAGCGCTTCGCGGACGCCGCCGCGGGACACATGTCAGTTGTGCTGGTCAGCGGCGAGCCAGGTATCGGCAAGACGCGGCTGCTCGACGAAGTGACCGTGCAGGCGCATGCGGCGGGCGCGCGGGCGCTTCGTGGGGCGGCGACGGAAGCCGAGGGAATGCCACCTTATCTGCCTTTCCTGGAGGCGCTCGCCCAGCATATCCGCTCCGCTACTCCCGACGAATTGCGCGCGCAGACTGGCGCGAAGGCATCCATTCTCGCCTCGCTTCTCCCAGAGTTGCACGCGCGCCTTGGCGAGCTTCCCCAGACCCATGCGTTGCCGCCAGAGCAGGCGCGACTCCGCCTCTATGAAGCCATCGGCGCGTTTCTGGCGGCCATCGCCCACGAGCAGCCACTCCTCCTGCGGCTCGACGATCTGCACTGGGCCGACCCGGCTACTCTGGACCTGCTCTGCTATGTCGCGGCGCACCATCGCGACAGCCATATGCTGATTCTCGGCGCGTATCGCGAGGGCGAGGCCGCCCATGAGTTGGCATTCGAGCGGTTCCTCGCGACGCTGCATCGCCTGCGCGCCTTGAGCATTCTCCCGCTTGCGACGCTCCCTCCCGCCGACGTCTCGCAGCTTGCCCAGAGCTATCTGGGCGGCTCGCTTGAAGCCTCGGCAATCAAACTGCTTTCGCGACAGGGCGAGGGCAATCCGTTCTTCGTCGAGGAACTGTTGCGCAGCTGGGTTGAGACTGGAGCGCTGGTTCAGACTGAACCGTTGGGCGCCAATGAAGGCCGCTGGAGCATTACGCCCGCCGCCGCTGAGGCCGAGATACCGTCGAGCATCCTGACACTTGTACGCCAGCGTCTCATTCGGCTGCCAGCCGATACCATCGAATTGCTCCGCACCGCGGCGATCATCGGGCGTGTGTTCGAGAGCGCGCTTCTGGCGGAAATCACCGCCAGCGAACCGGAGTCGGTCGAGGAGCGGCTCCTGGTGGCTGCCCGCGCCCAGCTCATTCGCCCAATATATCCAGGAACGTTCGCCTTCGCACATGATCGTATCCGTGAATGTCTCTATAGCGATGTCACCGCGGCACGACGAACGCGACTCCACACGCACCTGGGCCGATTGCTCGAAGCGCGCGCTGATCCGCCCGATGCCCGTCGCGTTGCCGATCTGGCGTTCCACTTCACCCGTAGCGGCGACCGCGAACGAGGCGTGCAATACGCGCGGCAGGCAGCCGAATCGGCTATGGCCGCCTATGCCTTCGAGGAGGCAATGGCCCACTATCGCGACGCGCTGGAATTGCTCAACGGCGTGGATGAACGACGCGCGCTCTTGCTTCTGGCGCTGGGCGACGCCGCTATCGCCGCTGGCTCCGAGCGTGAGGCCATGGCTGCCTATGCGGTGGCGCGGACATCGCTGCAAGCAGCGGGTAATATCGCCGCCGCGGCGCGGGCGTCACATGGACTGGGGCGAGCGGCCTGGCGGCTGGAAGATCTCCCCACCGCGCAGGCGGCCATCGAGACGACGCTGGCGCTCCTGGGTGAGGACGCGACCAGCGAGCGGGTGCTTGCGCTGGTAGACCTGGGCACGCTGCTCGGCGTCACTATGCACCGCTACACCGAAGGGCTGGCCTGCGGTCGCAAGGCGCTTGCTCTCGCTCGGCGTCTCCACGATGAGCGGTTGATTGCCCCCGCCGCACGAACCGTCGGCAATATGCTGGTGCGCGCGAATAATCTGGAAGAGGGCATTCCGCTGCTGGAGGATGCGCTCGCCCAGGCTAACCGCGCGGGCGATCCGGCCGAGGCTGCCGAGTGCTGCGCCTGTCTCACGCTGGCGTAT
Source organism: uncultured Chloroflexia bacterium (assembly GCA_963718915.1). Classification (GTDB taxonomy): domain Bacteria; phylum Chloroflexota; class Ktedonobacteria; order Ktedonobacterales; family JADMIN01; genus DAHUXT01. The sequence goes on from CAVRAI010000007.1 coordinate 462,905, forward strand.
TTCTGGGGCGGCAATCTTGACCGCATGCGAAGCGCGAACGAGCAACGGTCGAAGTATGCCCAGGAGTGCCACGATCTCCACCAGTTACGCCATGCCCATACCATGGGAGCTATCTTCGCTATGTATGAAGGGCGGATCGTGGAAGCCAGGGAGATACTGCGGGAGGCGGAGGAGATTATCGTACGCCTGGCCGACCCAGAGCCGCTGGCGTTTCTATGGTTTGTTCAGGCAGGCATCGCCTACCACACTGGCGACTATGCCCGCGCGGAGTCCCTGCTCGAATCTGCATGTAACCTCTTCCGCTCGATTGGCCCCGGCGCGCTGGTCTGGTTTTTGGGCTGGCTCGTGCTCAGCTATGCCCGCCGGGGCAAGGCGCATGAGGCGCGGGCAGGCATCATCGAGATGGAGACGATCATAGGCGGGATCACTCCGACTAGCATCCCCGTCATGGAGGGACTCGCTCCAGTGGCTCAGGCGGCGCTGGCACTTGGCGACCGCGAACTGGCCGGGCGCATCTATCCGCAACTCCTCCCGTTCCGCCCGCGCCATGCTGACTTTCTGCCGGAGCGTTTGCTGGGTGAGATTGCCACGCTCCGACGCGAATGGAGGCTGGCGGAGGCGCACCTGAACGCAGCCGAAGCTCTGGGACGCGCCGTGGATGGCACGCCCGCTCGCGCCTGCGCGGCTGAGCTTGCCCGAACGCTCGCCGCCAAGGCTAACCTGGAACTGGCGTGGCATGGCCGCTCAGTTCAGTCACGCGCACGAGAGCTGCTCCTGGAGGCGCTTGGCCTGATGGAGCAATTGGGCATGGAAGGCGAGGCGCGGATCGTCCGCGAGCAATTGGGCGCCCTCCGGTTACGCGCGCCACGCGCAACTGCCCGGCCATCGTTTCCCGACCATCTTACATACCGCGAGATCGACGTTCTGCGGTTAATTGCCGCTGGTGAGGACAACCAGAGCATCGCGGCGCTGCTGGTGTTGAGCGTGCGCACGGTGGAGCGCCATATCTCGAATATCTACGCCAAAATTGGCGCGGAAGGCGCGGCGAGTCGGGCGATGGCGACTGCGTACGCATTACGGCATGAACTGGTGTAGCTCACGGTCACCCAAACCGCACACTGCGCGTCATCCCCGGAACCTACGTGTTGTAGCACGCCCAGAGTACGTGCGCGCACGCAGGCGCATGGCCTCCCGCAACGCTACACTGTTCTTTGTGAGACGGGCCAGATCTATGCTGGCATCTCAATAAGTGAGTGGCCACAAAATCAGCGGAGAGGAGACGCTTATGAGCGCGCAGGAGATTCAGGACAAATTGGCAACTCTGCTCACAGGCAAGTTGACTGAAGCGCAGACCGCGGAGCGCGATGCCTTTGTCGGCAGAATCTTTGGATCAGTCCTTGGCGGACTGGAGATCTTGACGATCTATCTGGGGAACCGTCTCGGCCTGTATCAGGCGCTGTGGGAGCACGGCCCAGCAACATCAAAGGAATTGGCAACGCGCACCAATACCAGCGAGCGCTACGTCCGCGAATGGCTGGAGCAGCAGGCAGCCGCGTCCATCCTGACGGTGGATGACGCGAGCGCGGGCGCGCTGGAACGCCGCTATGAACTTCCTGTCGAACATGCCGAGGTACTGCTTGGCGAGACCAGCCTCAACTACATGGCGCCGCTCACAAGCATACTCTACGGCCTCACCGCTCAGACACCCGCGGTAGCCGATGCCTTCGAGCATGGTGGAGGCGTTCCCTGGGCTGACTATGGCGAGGAGGGACGCGCGGGACAGGCGGCGATCAACCGGCCCGTCTTCGATCACCTGCTGGGTCAGGTCTGGCTGCCGTCGATAGCCGATGTTCATGCGCGATTGCAGGCTAACCCACCCGCGCGGGTCGCCGACATCGCCTGCGGGTATGGCTGGTCGAGCGTCGGTATCGCCCGCGCCTATCCCAACGTGCGCGTTGATGGATTCGACAGCGATGAGCCTTCCATCATCGCCGCGCGCGCCATCGCCGAACGGAATGGTCTGGCAGACCGCCTGACCTTCACGACACACGACGCGGCTGATCCCGCGCTGGCTGGACGCTACGACCTGGTGACCATCTTCGAGGCGCTGCATGACATGGCGCACCCGGTTGAGGCGCTACGCAGTGTCCGGCGCCTGGTTGCCGAGGGGGGCGCTGTCCTCATCATGGATGAGCGCGTCGGCGAGACGTTCACCGCGCCCGCCGACGAGGTAGAGCGCTTCATGTATACCGCAAGCGTGCTTCTCTGCCTGCCTGCTGGCATGGCCGAGCAACCATCGGCAGGCACCGGCACCGTTATGCGCCCGGATACGCTCCGTCGTTACGCCAGCGAGGCGGGCTTCCGCGAGGTCGAGATTCTGCCCATCGAGCACCCGTTCTTCCGGTTCTATCGCCTCTACGCCTGATCGTCCGACCGAACTGCCCGCCCACGCTGGAAAGCGCTATTCACCCTGCGCTCCGGTCTGGGTGGGCGCCCGTCGTTATTTCGGCAGAAGAGTCGATGAAAAACGTGCGGATTTGTGGCTAAATTGAGATGGCTTTGCAACGCGCGCATCCGAGTAGCAGGCATGCGAGCGCTTCGAGAGATTCGAGGGATGACGATGACAATGCCATCACAGCGCATCACGCGCATCGCGGGAACGCTTCAGTCCGTCTATTCATTCTTCACCGAGTCCACCTGGTCGCGCCGCAAGGAGGATCTGACCATCTGCGACTTCACCACGGGCAACCCGCACGAGATGCCGCTCGAAGCATTCTCCGCCGCGCTCGGGCGCTGGAGCGTCCCGCAGCACGATATGTGGTATGCGTATCCCGACAACATCCCGGCAGCACGCGCGGTGGTTGCCGCGTCACTGCGCGAGCGACGCGGACAGCCGTTCGAGGATGACGATATCTTTCTGACGAACGGCGCGTTCGCGGGCCTGGCGGCGGCGCTTACGCTGGTGGTCGATCCAGGCGATGAGGTCATTTTCCTCAGTCCGCCCTGGTTCTTCTACGAAGCGCTCATCACGGCGACTGGTGGCGTTCCGGTACGCGTCCGGGTGGATCAGACGACATTCGGCCCTGACCTTAGCGCGCTAGATACCGCCATCACCAGCCGCACGCGCGCGATCATCGTCAACTCGCCCAACAACCCTACCGGCAGAATCTATCCGCCCGCCACGCTCACGGCGCTGAGCCAACTGCTCGCCGATGCCAGCGCGCACAACGGGCGACCAATCTATCTGCTTTCGGACGAGGCGTATTGCCGTATCCTCTATGATAGCAACGACTATCACAGCCCATCGTCCTTTTATCCCAACACATTCGTCATCTACACCTATGGCAAGACACTGCTCACGCCTGGGCAACGCATCGGCTACATCGCGCTGCCGCCGACTATGCCGGAGCGGGAAAGCATTCGTAGCGGCCTGTTCGTCGCGCAGTTGATGACTGGCTATGCGTTTCCCAACGCGCTGCTTCAGCATGCGTTGCCCGATCTGGAAAAGCTTTCGATTGACATACCGCACCTCCAGCGCAAGCGCGATACGATGGTGGCGGCCCTGCGTGAGATGGGCTACACCGTCCACGTGCCTGAGGGGACCTTTTACCTGCTGCCGCGCTCACCGCTTGCCGACGATCTTGCCTTCATCGAACTGCTCGCCCAACACGATGTCTTCTGCCTGCCAGGCACAGTCGTCGAGATGCCCGGCTATTTCCGTATCTCGCTCACCGCCAGCGACGAGATGATTACGCGCGCGCTGCCCGGATTCGCCGCCGCGCTCCGGGAGGCCGCCGCTCACACTAGCGAGCACTAGTGTGGAATGTGCGAACGGTGTGGCTGGCGGTTCATGGACTTTAAGAAATGCCTCTGTACAACGTGCCGGGTGAGCCAGCAGGAGCCTGCCAGCGACTGGGCTGGGGATGCGGGAAATTCGCCGTAGCGTTAACGCTACGGCCAGCTCGCCTCACCGCAATGCCCCTGTCCGTCGCGATTTCTAAAACGACATGAACCGCCAGCCGTATCACTGTTCGGTTCCAGCCATTGGCCGAGTTGCCTTCTGCAGCTTCTCGTCTGGGGTCGGATGTTCATGACCGGTGCGCTCCAGCCGTTGCCGCGCCTGTGTGAGGATACCCGACTCCACAATCTCCATCAGCTCATCCAGGTCATCGGTGATCGTCCAGATGGTCAGGTCATGGGCGGCGACGGTATGCAGGCCTTCGAGCATCACCGAGTGCATCCAGTTCGTGAGCGGCTCCCAGAAACTCTTGCCGAACAAAATGATGGGGACAGTATTATCCAGCTTACCCGTCTGCACCAGTGTGATGAGCTCGAAGAACTCGTCAAGTGTGCCAAAGCCGCCGGGGAAGAAGATATAGGCCTCGGCGGAGAAGTCCAGCATGACCTTGCGACTGAAGAAGTAGTGAAAGCTGATCGAGCGACGCACGTACGGATTGATGCGCTGTTCATGGGGAAGTTCAATATTGATGCCCACCGAATTGCCGCCAGCGTCCAATGCGCCGTGGTTGCCCGCCTGCATCACACCGGGGCCACCGCCCGTCACGACGGTGTAGCCCTGCTGAGCCAGACGTCGCCCCAGTTCGTAGGCCTGCTGACAATACGGGCTATGTTGCGCCAACCGCGCCGAGCCAAAGATCGTGACGCTACGCTCGATGTTGCCCAAAAAGGTAAAGCCACTGACGAACTCGCTCATAATACGAAAAATGCGCCAGCTTGGTGTTGTGTCGAACTCGGAATGATTTCCGCCTGCTGGATCTGATGAACGCCCCATGATTAATCTTTCCTCTCTACAGGTGCTGGCGTTGCGGATGTGGTCTCTTCTCTACGCTGAGCATCGCCCGCGCGTTGCGGGTTCCGCGACCGTGACCGCAGCAGGCGGTCTGCCACCCAGGGAAGCGCCCGTTCGGCCCAGATCGCTGGACGATAGTAGCGCGGCGCCACTACTTCCCTGCGCGGATGCGCCACCAGATCCCCTATGGCGCGTGCCACGATTTCTGGTCCCGGCAGCCCTCGCCGCGAGCCATCAGTCATATTGGAGCGGATAAACCCTGGCGAGACAACCGAGACCGAGACTCCGCTGCCCGTGAGCTGGCGTCGCAGCGAGAGCGAGAAGCCGCGAACAGCGTATTTTGTCGCGGAATAGATCGGATCGACGGCGACATGCCCCGCCACTGATGCGACCGAGATGACCGCGCCGTGGCGGCGTTCGAGCATCCCTGGCAGCACGGCGTGGGTCAGCAGCGCCACGCCGCGCAGGTTCGTATCCAGCATCCGCTCGATATCCTCGCGCGACATCCTGGCAAACGAACGTATCGAGCCGATGCCCGCGTTGTTCACAAGAATATCGATCCGCCCGTAATGCTCGATGGCGCGCGCCACTAGCGCATCAATCTGGGCTGTATCGGTGACATCGGTAGGAATCGCGATTGCCTCGCCCCCTGACAGCGTGATCGCCTGGGCCTCGGCGTCCAGCAGGTCGGTTCGCCGCGCCGCCAGCACAATGCGTGCGCCACGCCGCGCCAACTCGCGTGCGGTGGCCGCGCCTATGCCCGAGCTGGACCCGGTCACCAGCGCAACCTGACCGGCCAGTGGTTTTCTCTCCATGTGGTATCTCCCTCCAAGAGATTATGCCCCGCGGGTATCGCCTCAGATGATGTGAAACGAGCATAGCACGGCAACCGAGCGCGCACAGCACACTGGTCATTCAGCATCAGAACCGGGCGGCGGAAACGTGACCGCCTGAACGCGCGGCGCGTCGTAACTGGCGTCGGGTAGCTTCATATGCTCTCATCGTACACTCATGTAACGCGAACCTGTGATGAAGAGATAGCGTTTTCGGAACGGGCAGGGCGCGCACAACTTTCGATGCAACGAACCGTATGTTCTAGTGATGAGAGGCGAGTCCGGCGCGCACCTCCCGTGGTCAAGGATTTGTGGAGGAAGAGAACGATGGGAAAACTGGCCTGGTTCACAGTCGGGGTCATTGCTGGTCTGAGTGCGGCGGCTATCGGACAGGAGCTTGCCCTTCACCCCAAAGAGCGCACCTGGAAGGGTAAAGTCGCGGGTGTCCCTTACAACTTCCATGTGGCTGAGTGGGGCGAGGTTGCCAGGGGGTATTGGGATCCCGCGAACGAGCAGGTGCTGTCGTCGCGTGGCATTGGCCTCGGCTGGGGCCTGAACTTCGCCGCCGTCACACAGAAGGCGCAGGGGCTGGTGGAAAACGTACAGCATATGGTGCAACAGACAGGTGATTCAGCGGCACAATCGAATCACCATCAACAGATATCGGAGCCGGTTGAGAAGTAGCGCATGGGCTGGTCGTGTTCGGAGCGCCTCTGGCTCCGCTCTCGTTCCCACGACCGGCAAGATGCGCTCATCACGGCTCCTCACCTCTGGAGGCGGTTGGCATGCTTGCCACTGACCCATTATCCCTCGTGTTTATCGGCTGCGCGGTATTCTCAGGCGCATTCCTGGTGATCTCAACGCTCCTGGGCGCCGGAGAGAGCCACTTTGGCCATCTCGGTGGACATGCCGATGGCCACGACCTTCACGTTGGCCACGCCGATAGTGGTGGCGCGGGCCATGCGGCGCACGCAGCCGATGGCGGCCATGCCATGCACGGAGCGCACGCGCACGCGGACGGCGCGCACGCGGACGGCAGCTCCGCGCAGACGGTCGCCGCGCCCTCAGTGTGGGCCTCGATTTCGAATACCCTCCTCGGCGCTCTCAACCTCTACGGGCTGCTGATGTTCCTGCTCATTTTCGGGCTGGTGGGCTATGTGGCCCATGCAGTACTCGGCTGGGGTGTCCTGTTCGTCTTGCTGGTACCACTCCTCTTCGGCGTGGCGTGCGCCATCGGGGTGACAACGCTGCTCCATATCGTCTTTGCCACCAGCAAAGATACCGTGCTGACAGCAACTGACGCGCGGCTGGAGGGACACCTGGGGACCGTGACGATGACCATTCGCGCGGGCGGAACCGGCGAGATCGTCTTCACACGCAAAGCGGGCGGACGACAGAGTATAGGCGCGCGCAGCGCCAGTGGCGAGGCGATAGCGGCGGGATCCGAGGTGGTCATTCTGGATTACCAGGACGGTATCGCCAGCGTGCAGTCCTGGGACGATTTCATGGTCACCACGCGCGCTGGCGTCCTGCCAAAACTTGCGCCGATAGAGGCCGAACCGCCGACGTTGCCGACGCCCGATCAGCCCAAAGAGGGGTGATATACGCGCTCGATTGATCACTAGATCACTATCCGCATGAATACTCGCATGGCCGTCATTCGGATGATGGGGAGGGACAGACATGGGTCCGTTGATCACAGTGGTTCTGGTAGTTATCCTGATAGTGGTAGCCGTACTGCTCGTACTCAACCTGTATGGGCGTATGTTCCGCAAGGTCGGTCCGAACCAGGCGCTGATTGTCTATGGCGCGGGCGGCCAGCGTATTCTGACGGGCGGCGGCACGCTGGTCATTCCACTGGTGCAGGAGTCGAAGCTCTTCTCACTGGAACTGATGTCATTCGACGTTGCGCCGCAGCAGAACCTCTATACGAATCAGGGCGTCTCGGTGAAGGTGGAGGCGGTCACGCAGCTCAAAGTGCGCTCGGATCGCGAGAGCATTCTGACTGCCGCCGAGCAGTTCCTGAGCAAGACGCCGCAGGATCGCGAGGCGATGATCCGGCTGGTGATGGAAGGCCACCTGCGCGGCATCGTCGGCCTATTGACCGTCGAGCAGATCGTCAAAGAGCCGGAGATGGTCAGCGAAAAGATGCGTTCGACAAGTTCCGCCGACCTGGCGAAGATGGGCCTGGAGGTTGTCTCGTTCACGATCAAAGAAGTGCGCGACGAGAACGAATACATCTCCAACATGGGCCGACCAGAGATCGAGCGTATCAAGAAAGAGGCGAATATCGCCGCCGCGCTGGCCGCCCGCGATACGCAGATTCAGCAGGCGTCAGCCGCCCGTGAATCTGCGGTGGCCAAGTCGAGCGCTGACCAGGCTCGTGTCGAGGCGGAGGCAGCTTCGCAGACGAAACAGGCGGAATTCCAGCGTGACCTGGCCCTCAAGCGCGCCGAGTATGACGCCGAGGTGAAGAAGCAGGAAGTCATCGCCGATAAAGCAACCGAATTGCAGGCGCAGGTCGTCCAGCAACAGATCGTGGCTGAGACGGCGAAGGCGCAGGAGATCGACCGCACCGCGCAGATCAAGGTACAAGAGGCCGAGGGACAGCGCCGCAAGATGGAGCTTGAGGCGACGATTATCAAAGGAGCCGAGGCGGAAAGGCAGCGTGTCACCGCGTTGGCGGATGCAGAACGGCAGCGCATGTCATTGGAAGCCGATGGGCGTGCTGCGGCGTTACGCGCTCAGGCATCGGCGGAAGCTGAGGCGGCGAAGGTACGCGGCGCAGCAGATGCTGAGGCAGCACGGCTACGCGGCATGGCCGAGGCGGATGTCATCCGGGCAAAGGGCGAGGCGGAGGCGGAGGCGATGCGCGTCAAGGCAGCCGCCTACAATGAGTACAATCAGGCCGCTGTGCTCGATAAAATCATCACCAATCTTCCGGAGGTGGTGCGTGCGATTGCCGAGCCGCTAGCGAAGGTGGACAAGATCAGCATCGTCTCGACCGGCGGCGCGAACGGCAGCAACCTTGGCGCCAGCCGCATAACAGGCGATGTGGTGAACATGCTGGCCCAGATGCCAGTAATTCTGGAGGCGCTCACGGGCGTCAAGATGAGCGACCTGATGGCGCGCGTTCCGGGCTTGCGTACGGTAGAAGGCTCGACCGGCGATGGGGCGCCTGGCGGCGTGGATGGCGCGGCGGGTGCGAACGGCGCCAATGGAGCGAATGGGACCAGCGAGACGCCAGCTACGCCGACGGTTCAGCGGGTGAAGGTGCCCGCGCCAGAGACGGACGATACGCCTGCCCCGAGCGTTCCGGTCAGCTCAGATCACCCTTCCACGAACAATTCGGCCAGTGGCGCACCCGACGGGCCAGCGACCGGACCTCGCAAGCAGCCAATGCGCTAACGATCAGGCGTCAATCAGGCGTCAATCAGGCGTCAATCAGGGCTATTTCCTCAGGGAGATGGCCCTGATTCCTTTTCCTAACTTGACAAGTCGCCTGGTACTCGCTATCATGGCTGAGATTGGGTTATCACTACGGTTTGCAGGCATCGTCCATCGGGAGCCATACGGGCGCTCTAAGTAACGAATGCGCCTGTTCCATGCGCCATGATGCGGCGCGCGCTTGTTCGTAGATCACGGGGCACGCGGGCAAAGGAGAGAATACGGCTCGCCAACGCTCATTTCGGAAGGGTAATCATGACACCCAGGCAGCGGATTGCTATTCGGTTCGCTTTCGCCCTCATCGCCATCTCCGGTGGATTGCTGGCTATCGCGCTCACGCATACCAACACTGAAGCCAGTTGCTCCACCTGCAACGGCACGTACTACGGCGTGAATGAGACCCTGATGAATGAGGCAATCGGTGGCAACATTTGGCCCCAGGCGCTCAGCAACGCCTGCGCGGTGGCGGATGTTGTTGGGCTGGTCAACTACGACTACCTGAAGGCGGGCAAGTCGCTCAAATTCCCGAATGGCGCCTACCAGACGTCTGTGGAGGACTACAACCAGACATCTGGCAGCAGCCAGTGGGGATACGCAAAACCAACCAACCAGGTGGGCGGCATCACAAACATCGCCCCTGATTTTGGGAATGACCCGCGCTCTGCCGCCAATGACGTGCAGCACTATGACGTCGGTGGCAGCGCGATCCACAATTATGTCTATCGCTGGCAGTTTGCCCACAGGATACAGCCCTCGTACTCTCAACAGGTGCAGGAGGCGACGACGCTTGTTGTGCGCGGATTGGAGAATACGCAGGAACCGGCCATAGTATTTATCAACGGCGGTCTGCACTCTGTGCTGGTGACGGGCGCATGGTCCTCGAACAACCCCAATACACACTTCCCAGCAAATATTCAGGGACTGGTCTACCGCGATTCCGAGGGAAATTCATCGACCAGCAGACAGGAGATCCCGATAAGCACCTGGATTGGCGGCCATTTCTCCAACCAGTTCGGCGTCTACTCGCTCTGGTCGCTCTATTATGGCGACCGTTACAAGATAGGCGACATGCGCAACACGTTAGACCCTGAGCCGATAGTTGGCCCGTACAAGCCATCGGCCCGATTTCCGCATCACTGGTACCTGGGCTTCGCCTGGGTACAACATGACAGCACCACCGCCTACAACGCGGATTGGGCTTTCAATGCGCTAACCGGTCGCGTCATGTTGACTCCATAGAGCAACTGTGGTGTCATTGTCCAGCACGTGTGAGGTAGTGGAAAGTGAGCCAGCACAGGACGCTAGCGCGTCAACGGGGACGTAGAAGTAGAAAAGGCAGAGTCGAGCGCGTCGCGAAAGCGCTCGTGGGCAATTTCGTCTATATCATTCTCGGCGGCGCGGCGCTTCTGTTCGCGGGCGTCCTGATTGCCGCCGCACAGCACACCCCCTCAAGCGCGGCAAGCGACACCAGCGCGACGACGAATTATAGCTCAGGATGGATCCCGCTGCCGTCGAATTCGTCAAGCGCCATCATCGCCGCAGCCCGCAAAAGCGCGCTCTTCAACGTGAATCGCAAGGGGAGTGGCGACTTCCTGAAAGACCTCTCGCACCTGGAGACTCCGGTTCTCGTGCGCGCGTTACAGGCGCCGGGAAGCGTTGTGATGCCCGACTACTATGTGATCCCCATCGATAATGCGGCGGGGAAAATGGTCGGCGCGGCCGAGCTTGAATTGAATGCCTCGCGCACGTCCATACAGGTCACGTCAATCGTCACCTATACGAGTCCGCACCCGCATGGTCAGGTGTCTCACGTCGCGATGTCGTCGGCGCTGACAGACCTCTCCAGCCAGCGACGGGTTACGCCGCGCAGTGGCGCGCAGCCACAACTCGTCTACATCCCCATTGATGCCGCGGCGCTAGAGACGGGGCAGGTCATCTGGAATGGTGGTGGTACCTCTCCCACCGATCCCGTCTGGTTGATTCCGGGCGCCGATGGCCAGAACCACATCGTCGGAGCCGATGGGCATGCCTACGATATGAGCAGTGTGCCGCTGATGAAACAGCCATGATGAGGCAGACGGCATTCCGGTAAGATTTCCGACAATTCACTGGGCGCACGGGTGCTACACTAGCCTCCGGCAGCCTTCTCTATTGCGTTGCCGGAAGGGATCATCATGTCTCCAGCACCAGCGGCCACCCCCAATCCACCTACGCCTGAATGGCTCACGCATGCGCTTCGCCTGGCGGGCGCGCTGACCTCTGGATACGTGACGGACGTCGATGATAGCGCTAACGACGCCTTCAACTCCACTGCCCTCCACCTGCGTCTCACCTATTCTCCTGATGCGCCGCCAGATATGCCATTGCGGCTGTTTTTTAAGCGCAATCTTCCGCAGGCATGGGCGATTCGCGCCGGGAAGCGAGAAGTCGCGTTCTATCAGATAGCAGCCACGATGGCAGACCGTCTGCCGATGCTGGCGCCCTGTTATGGATCAGCGTACGACGACGCAAGTGGCGACTCCTGGCTGCTCTTGCGCGATGTCTCGGCGACACATACGCCGCCTGTCAACCGCGAGCAATTGATTGCGTGCAGCGGCGTCCCGCCCGATGAGCAACTCGCGGCGATTGTCGAGGCGTTGGCCGGCCTCCACGCCGCCTGGTGGGAGCATCCGGCGCTGGGAACAGACGCACTGCTCGTCAGCGAATGGTATCGCGACCGGGCTAGCTTCGAGGCGACGTTAGACCAGTTCACCGAGACCTGGGACGCATTTCAGCAGGCAGATGGCGAGACACCGTCTGCCTCAACAAGGGCGCTCTGCAACGAGGCATTGGCGGCCCTGCCGCACCTGTGGGAGCAGCGGCTGGCGGAGCGCATAGCCGCGCGGCGGCAACTCACCATCAGCCATGGGGACTGCTATCTGAGCCAGTTCCTCTGTCCGCTTCCCGGCTCATCGGACGCCGCAACGTATCTCATCGACTTTCAGGGCGCATGTGGTGACCTCCCCGCGATGGATCTCGTCTTCCTCTTCGCGACGTTCTGGACACCCCAGCAGCGCCACGAGGACCAGCGCGAGCAACGACTGCTGCGCGCCTATCACAACGCGCTTACGCGGTATGGCATCCCCGGCTATACCTGGGATGACCTGGTGAGCGACTATCGTATCGCGTTGGCCTTCATGCTCTTCTATCCGGTCTGGGATGCGTGCAACGGCTCCAGCGGGGACTACTGGGAGCCAAAGCTCCGCTGCCTCGCGAGAGCGGCGGATGACTGGCAGTGTCGCGCGCTCTTCGCCGACGTGATGTCGCACGCCTAAGCGTCGTCGCCCGCGCCGACAATCGCCTCGGCCTCGATCTCCACCAGCAGCGCCGAATCGATCAGGCGGCTCACCTCGATCATCGTCGACGCGGGCCGAATCTCGCGGAAGAATTCGCCGTGCGCCCTGCCGATGGCTTCCCAGTTAGCGATGTTGGTCACATAGATGCGCGTGCGCACGACATCGCGCATACTCGCGCCCAACTCCGTCAGAGCGGCCTCGATGATGCGCAGCGCCTGTGTCGCCTGGGCAGCGGCGTCCCCTGGCCCGACGACCGCGCCACTGACGTCAACCCCGGTCGTACCCGCTACATGGATAACCTGACCGACCCGCACCGCGCGCGAGTACCCAACAATCTCCTCCCAGGGTCGCCCCGAACTGACGTTTTGTCGTGGCATATTTCCAGCGTCCCTTTCTGAGCTATTTGCGCTTCCGCTCACCTATCATCCTATCATCTATTGTCATCCGTCGTGACCATCCCGACTCTGCGGAGTACTGGTAAAAATCAGGCTGGAGAGCCTCAGAAGCAGCCTTTCACTCGCGTTGTGAGGCAATCAGGCAGGAATTTGCTCAAAAATTCGCCTGAAAGGCTTGTATCCCCTGAATCATCATGGTATACTTGCGCGCGAAAGCATCCTGTATGTCTTTCGCGCGCGGTCGTTTTCCGCGCGTGCGTCAGCGAACGCTAGCGATGGCCTGGCATGCATCGGCCTCTTTTCGGGACGATACCCGCGGCTTCTCTACAGCGTTTCCCCAGTATTGGGTCTGCCCCATTGATATGGGGCCGTGTTGGTCCGGACGCTAGAGGCGTGGCCGGACCGGAAAGAGGGTTAGAATTTTGGCCACCGATCAGACACTCCGATGCCGCGACTGCGGTCGTGACTTCGTGTTCACGGCGGGCGAGCAGGAGTTTTATGCCAGCAAAGGGCTGACACACACTCCCGCGCGTTGCCCGGAGTGCCGCACGGCGCGTAAATCGTCCATGTCCGGCGGATATGGCGGCGAGCGTGCTCCCCGTCAGATGTACACTGCCGTCTGCTCGAATTGCGGCGGTGAGGCGCGCGTGCCCTTCCAGCCGCGCGGCGACAAGCCGGTTTATTGCAGCGATTGTTACGCCCAGATGGGCGGGGGCGCCCGTGGGGGCGCGCGCAGCGGCGGTGGCTACAGCACCGGCTGGTAGTTCATCGCATCACTCGCACAACGCTGGAGGCGCTCGATTTTCAGATCGGGCGCTTTTTTTCTCGTATATCGCATTTCGTCCTCATCGGACATGCACTGGTCACTGGAATTTTCATGCTCTCTTCAGCGATTCCTTTCTCCGAACGCTATCGGCTGGTCGTCGTAGATGTGGATGGCACCCTGCTTGATACCCAGCATCAGCTTCCACAGCGTGTCGCCGCCGCTATCCACGCAACGCGGCAACATGGCCTCGCTGTGGCGCTGGCCACGGGTAAGATGCTCCGCTCGGTTCGCCCATTGATCGAAGCAATGGACCTGCGCGGGCCACAGATTACGCTCAACGGCGCGGCGCTCGTGCTCGCCGAGACGGGCGAGCCGCTGGTCTATCATCCGCTACGTCAGGAAGATCGGCGTGTCGCGATTGAGCTGACACGCGCATCTGCCCCGGACGTGCTCATCACGCACTTTATGCTGGATACCATCTTGGTCGATCAGCCGGATCATCCGCTGCTGCCGGTCTTGCTCTCGTATGGCGAGAAGCAGATTACGGCCGTCCCCTCGCTGCTGGCCGACGATCTGCCACCCGCCGCCAAGATTCTGCTTGTAGGCACGCATGAACAACTCGGCAACCTGCGGCGCGTCGTCACACCAGTGCTGGAGCCGCGCGTCATCGTCACCACCACCGCGCCTGATTTTCTTGAGTTCTTCGACCCGGCGGCGGGCAAAGGCAACGGACTGGCGGCGCTACTCGACGTCTTGAAGCTGCCGCATGATGCCGTCATTGCCATCGGCGATGGCGAGAACGATTTGCCACTGTTTGCGCAGGCCGGGCTGTCCGTCGCGATGGGCAACGCCAGCGCATCTGTTCAGCAGGCGGCCGACCTAGTGATCGGCAGCAACGATGCAGCGGGTGTCGCCGACTTTCTGGACGACCTGCTACAAGCGCGCATGACGCACGCAGGCGACTGAGGGATTTTCCCGCTTCGGGCGGCGGCCCTCTCCCCGTAACCTCCTCCCTTTTAGGGGAGGGGGAATCAGACACAGATCCCTCTGGCTCCCCCCTCTCCTCGTAGGAGAGGGGCTGGGGGTGAGGTCAGCCCCTCGCCACCTTCGTCAGTCCGCGACGGGAATCGATGGCTCGGCGCCCGACTCTTCGGTTGCTTCGAGCCGCGATGTGCGGCCCTCCCATTTGAACGGCCAGCCAGGAAGCAGCGCCCCCAGCGCCATCGCCAGCAGGGCGAAGTAGAAAGTCAGCTTATAGGCGTTTTCGTAGCCTTTGATACTCTGCTGGCAGGCCTCCTGAAGCAGCGCCGCCAACTGCCGCGGAGATGGGCCGCCAGGAGCGCCCGTCGTCGGCGGCGTTGTCGGTATCGAAGCGGGCAGCGGCTGGCAGAGCGCGATGGGTGTTGCGCCGGAGCTTCGTGGCTGATCGAGGACAGTATTCTGATACTGCCTGATCTCTGATGACAACGCGGTCGCCAGGATCGTGGCCAGCACCGCGACGCCGATAGACTGCACCACCTGTCGCGTCGCGTTCGAGAGGGAAGACGCCCGTGAATACTCGCGCTTCGTCACGACCGAGAGCGCCGCGACGACCGTCGTCTGTACCGTCAGCCCGAGCGCGAGACCCCGAATCGCCAGCAGCGCGAGAATCCAGCCAATGGAGGTATCCGCCGTGAGCTGCGAGAACTGCCAGGTGTTGAGCGCCAGCAAGCCAAAGCCGACCACCATCAGTGGGCGCGCGCCGACTTTGTCATAGAGCTTGCCAGCCAGCGGCACGACGACACCGGAAGCGAGGGCCAGCGGCAACAGGATCACGCCAGTTTCAAGCGCGCTCTTGCCGCGCAGGGTCTGCAAATAGAGCGGCAGCAGGAACTCCGCGCCAAAGAGCGCCACCACCGAGACATAGCCGACGACAGTCGCATTCAGGAAGACGGGGCGCTTGAAGAGCCGCAGATCGAGCAGCGGATCGCGCGCGACGAACAGCTCGATCAGAGTGAAGATAAGCAGCCCCACGCCCCCAATGGCGAAGAATACCAGCACTTTGGTGGATGTCCAGCCATCGTCGGCGGCAATCGAGGCGGCATAGAGGACTGAGCCAAAGCCAATTGTGGAGAAGATCAGGCCGAGCCAGTCGAAGACGGGGACGCGCTCGCTTCGCTGCTCCCGCAGAATCCGCGACGCCAGGACGATGCCAAGTAATCCAATTGGCACATTGATAAAGAAGATGAAACGCCACAGATCCTGGTCAACCAGCCAGCCGCCCAGAATCGGGCCTAATGCGGGCGCGACCACCAGGGCGATCCCGAAGATGCCATAGGCAAGCCCCTGTTCCTCCGGCTTGAACGCCCCGAAGAGCAGCGCCGTGCCCAAAGGGAGACTGAAACCGCCGCCTATACCTTGCACCGCGCGCGCCGCGATCAGGATGAAGATGTTTGAGGTAGGCGCGAACCCGCAGGCGAGCGAGCCCAGCACGAACAGGATCAGACCCAGCACATAGATGCGCTTGAGTCCGAAGCGGTCGCCCAGAAATCCCGCCAGCGGCGTACTGATGCCCAGCGCCATGGTATAGAGGCTGATGATCCATTGCGTGTCGCTCAGGCTGGTCTGGAATTCCTCGCGAATGGTCGCCAGCGCGACATTGACAACGGTTGAGTCGAGAATGACCATGAAGATGCCAAAGATGACCGAGATCAGGACACCCCATTTGTAGTCGAGTCGCCGCATAGCAGGTTGCTCCTCCCTCCAGCGGGCATGACGAATCTAGTTCGGCAATAATATACCGTTCGGTATACGAATCTGACAAGACCTGCTGGAAGGCACATTGCTTGTCGCGTGCAGCAGGCGTCAGTCGCCAGCAGCCGGGGTGGTTGCATTCGGCAGTGCGGGGCGGCGCGTATGCCACGAGGTCACTCGCTGGTAGGCGTGGCCGAGCCGGAGGATGGGCGCCTCGCCGAAGCGTGATCCAATGATCTGCAAGCCGATGGGCAACCCATTGCTGGTGAAGCCGCAGGGCAGCGAGAGGGCAGGCTGGCCGCTCAAGTTGAAGGGGAAAGTGCAGCGGAGATTACCCTCCGGCACGATCTCGCCCCCGGCGCGCAGCGGCGTATCCGACTCATCGGCCAGCGGCGCGGGCAGAGCCATCGTCGGCGTCAGCAAGACGTCCACCTGCTCCATCAGCGCCAGCATCTCCGCAGTGAATGCGCGGCGCGCCTGCTGGGCATGGATGTAGTCTCTGGCGGAAATCTCGGCGCCCGCCTCGATGTTCGCCCGCACCGTCGGCGCGTAGCGGTCGGCGCGCGTGGTGAGCCAGCCCATGTCGCTATGCCAGGTGTAGGCCTCGGGCCGCTGCACGCCGCGATAGACGCCGAAGAAGTCATCCATCGCCGCGGGCATTGCCAGCTCGACGACTGACGCTCCCAGCGAGACGAAGACCTCGATGGCGGCGCGCACGGCAGCCTCAACCTCAGGATCGATTGGGCGGAAGAAATAGCTCGTGGGAACGCCGATTCGTGCGCCGCGGATGGCGGCTTCGGGCGTACGCGCATCGCTGAGCGCGGCGGTAAAGTTGAGTAGCGGCACATCAACGCTATCGGGATCGCTGGGATCGTAGCCCGCCAGCACATCCAGCAACAGCGCGCAGTCCGCCACCGTGCGCGCCATCGGCCCGACGACATCGAGCGACCAGCTTAGTGGCACGATGCCCGTCCGGCTGACAAGGCCGTAGGTCGGCTTGAGGCCGGTGACGCCACAACACGCGGCGGGGATGCGGATGGAGCCGCCAGTATCGGTGCCGAGTGCGCCGGGGCAGTCTCCCACAGCCAGCGCCGCCGCCGAGCCGCCGCTGCTGCCGCCGGGGATGTGCGCCGTGTTCCAGGGGTTGCGCGTCGGTGGGGTGTAGGTGCCGAACGCGAACTCATGGGTATTGGTCTTACAGAGGGCAATGGCGCCTGCCTGTGTGAGCCGGGTGACGACCGTAGCGTCCACATCGGGAATCCAGTCATCCAGCACGCGCGAGCCCGCAGTGGTCAGGACGCCACGGGTCGCGATCAGATCCTTGAGGGCAATGGGCAATCCGTGCAGCGGACCAACCCGCGCCTTCGCCCGTATAGCGGCATCGGCCTCGCGTGCATGGGCGAGCGCGGCGTCAGCCATCACCGTGACGCAGGCGTGGAGCGCCGGTTCGGTCTCGGCGATGCGTCTCAGGCAGGCGGTCACCAGCTCCTCGCTGGTCAGCACGCCCGTGCGTATGGCGTCGCGCGCCTCGGTCAGCGTCATGGTTTCTGGGGTTTCTGGCGCGGGAGATTGGCTTGTCATGGCTCTTCCCATCACTGCTCACAAACGGCTCTTGCTCTCTCCTCAGCAGTATAGCCGATGTCCGCCACAGCAGTACATTACGCCCTTACCGTTTGACAGCATTCGGACGCTGAGTATACTGGTGCGCAGGATTTCTGTTTACGACTATTCCCGCTATTCCGGGCGGCGTTTCGTCTGTAGCGCGGTGTTCGTAGTTCCTGGCTGCTATTGAGCCTGTGTCGGTTCATTCCAGGGAGCAAGACATGCCACAAATCTTCGCTGCCGCAATTCCCTCGCCATCGTCATCTTCATCGGCAGACCGACGCGCGCGGGCGTTGAAGATCCATGGACGCCGGGTATTGCTGGCTATCCTCATCCTGCTAGCGATTCTGCTGGCGCTGGCGTTTCTGCCTGACCTTGCGCAGGCGGCAAACCTCTGAGTTCCATCGTGACGGCAACCGCCACAAAGTTGCCTTTAGATATCGGCCAGCCGAATGCGAAACAATCCCGGCGGCGTAGCGTCTGTGGCGCCCTCCCAGAAGCGCGAGACGTAGAGGTACGTCGCGCCATCCCGACTGCCTGCCGCCTGCCCCTGCCAGCATAACCCACAGCTTTCACGGGCAGTCACATCCAGTGGCGACGCCGCTGCCTTCCAGGTGCGGGCAACCGGATCCCAGACCCATAACCAGAACTTCGACATTGACGTGGAGGCCGCATTACTCACTGGCGGCAGCCCAATTTGCGGATCAGTTCCCCACACCGCCAGCCGTCCATCTGGTAGCACGTCGAGCGCCTGCAGGATGCCCGCCCGTAGGTCGCTCGCGCCAGCGACCGGCAGCGGCGGCAAGAGCGTCCAGCTATGCCCATCGGCGCTCATCACAACACGTTCGCGATAGAGAGATGAGGGAAGTTGCTCATGTTCGAGCGCATAGAAGGGGCGGTTCGCTGTCGGCCACGCGCTTCCCTGAGGTGGCGACGCGAGCAGGAATGTTCCCACACCATCGGGCAGCGTGCTTGTCTGATGCCAGGCGCCGCCCGCATCGGTCGAGGTCAAGAGTCCCGTGCTGGTTGTGTCAGGATAATGCAGTACGGTCATGGCCAGTGTATCGCCTGGGCCAATAGCTGGCATGAAGAAGAGCGTGTTCTCGCCCAGCCCGCGATCTGCCCGCACCCAGCTAGCCCCGTCGTCGTCGCTGCGTTCGAGCAGGCTGACCTGGGGCGTCTGTCCAGATAACTCATAGCTATAGGCAAGGTACAGATGACGCCGTGTCACGTGAAGGTCGCACCAGCCAAAAGTGGCGCTTGTGGGCACAATCGAGATGTGCGCCGGAAGCTGCCGCCATGTCACACCCTCATCATTGCTGAGGTAGAAGACATCGCGCGCGCAGAATGGCCCATCCTGCGCCGATGGATGCACCTGAAATGTGACGCGCTGCGGATCATCAGGAGCGATAGAGAAGGAACATTGATCTTGTGGGCCAAGCGTGAGGGGATAGCGTGCCCAGTGGGCGCCAGCGTCGGTGGAACGCCAGAATGCCATCGGTTGCGCGCTACACGCAAAGAGCAGCGCGGCGTCCGTTGGCGCGGCGGCAAACCCGCGCATGTCAGCAGCCTCCGCTGGCAGCGCCACCTGCTCCCATGCGTTCGCGGTCAGACGTTGCGGCGCGTGCAGGCTCACCGACGACGTAGCTGCCAGCGACGATGTGGATGGTTCGCATGCCACACTGCCCAGCGCTACGATGAGCAGCAGAACCACGCACCCAGCCCAGCGCGCCGACAGCCAAAAGGGTTTTGCGCGCAACCGTACATGCATGAGGAATGTGCTCCCTCCCGCCAGCGTAACAGAGACGACGACAATGCCGTCCGTTCGCCATTGTACCAAGTATACGCGGCAGGCTGGGCGGACGCATCCGGTAAACACCGTACTCTCGTCTGCGGCAAATACCTTAGTGCGCACGGTCGAACGAGTCGGCGGGCGAACGCTACTTCGCGACGCCGAGCGGCGCTATCGGCGCTATCGCGGATGGCGGGGAGGTGTGCCAGCGCCAGCACTCAGCGCCAGTGCGCCTATCGAGCGCGTAGAGCACACCCTTCCCCCGCTTATCGCTGCGCACCAGGTAGACCGCGCCATCGAGGACGACCGATGTCTCAAACGAAAATGTGCCGTCGGGATTGCTCACCAGGGGCTGGCGCCAGAGAACCACTCCATCCTCGCTCCGGAGCGCATAGACGCCATCGGCCATGATATTGATGTAGAGGACGTTATCGGCAATGGTGGCTGGGTAGTGTCCAGGGGCGGCGAACTGATGGCGCCAGCGCATCCTGCCGGTCTTCGTCTCCAGGGCAGAGAGGGAGCGATCCCCTGAGCTGACGTAAATGCTCGCTTTATGGGCCACCGCGCCGATATAGTGGCCCATAGGATAGCGCAAGACCTCCGCGCCGGTCCTGGCATCCAGGGCAAAGAAATAGCTCTTCCGCGGGTAAGCGACCGAGCCACTTGTGCCCGCATAGAGCAGATGGTCGGCGACAACCGGTGGCCCGCTTACAATGGTCTCGTCATCGGATTGATAGAGCCAGCGGATCCGCCCATCCTGTGCGTTGATCGCATAGATCCCCCCTTGGGTCGTGGCATAGATCGTCTCGTCTACGAGCGCATGGAGCGACAGCGTTCCCTCCGCATCCGTGTCAATGGCTGTCCGCCAGAGCACGCTGCCATCCTGCGCGTTCAGGGCATAGGTTCCGCTATACACGATGCGATCTTTGCTATCGCTCACCAGTGGAGCAGCCCAATCCATGAACGGCATGGAGGCGACTCTGCCATCGGTCGGGGTATGCCAGCGCAGCGAGCCATCGTCGGCATTGAACGCGCAGGTATAATTGTACTCGCCAAAGCTCCCAACGCAGACATAGACAACGCCATTGACCACTCGCGGCGTCGCGAACCCCACCCGTGGCGGCGGCGGAACACTCACCATGGGGGGATATATCACCTCCCTGACACTCACCAGCTTCACCTGCTGACACCAGCGCGTCGTACCGTCCGCGGCATTAAGGGCATACAGGCAAGCTCCTGTGGAAAGGTAGAGGGACTGGTCCGCTCGCGCCGGAGCAACCGTCGTCACGACAGGAACCGGTGGCGGAGCAAGACACCGGTTCAGAATTACCTCATACGATGAAGGCGTTTGATTCAGGCGCATAGCTGTAGCCTTCACTTCCGCAACGGAGCGGGTACCGCATGCTCGCTTGCCACACTGCGCATCGTTGTTCGTGACCCAGATTCTAGTTCATCTTCATCCGCGAGGCCAGCAGCGACTCGGCGCGTATGATGTCGTCAGGGGTCGTTATCTTGAGGTTGGTGGGCGGACCAAACACGACGCGCGCCTGCCCACCCGCGCGCTCGAACGATGCTGCCGTATCGCTCCCCTCGAAGCCGTCGGCGCGGGCGGTATCGTACGCGGCCAGCAATCGGCGCGCGTCGAACGCCTGGGGTGTCTGCGCCAGCGCCAGCTCATCGGGCGGCCATGTCCGCAAGACCTTGCCTTCACCATCCAGTTGGAAGAGCGGCTCATCCGGGGCGGTGGCCAGCAGCGCGCCACCCGTCGCCGCGGTCGCCGCAGTGAGTTCGTCAATCTCGTCGGGGGTGATGAGCGGACGCGCGCCATCGTGGATCAACAGCAGCGCGATTCCGCCCGCCTCGATGCGATGCCGCAGCCACGCCAGCGCCTGATCCTCCGACTGGTGGCGCGTCGCGCCGCCCGCGATCACCGCCGCGACCTTCGCCAGACCATGCTCGGCCACTAGTTCCCGGCACATCTCCACTTCATCTGGGTGCGCCACCAGCAGCGTTTCAGTGACTCGCGGCGTCTGCTCGAAGGCGGCGAGCGCGTGGACGAGAATCGGCTTGCCTCGCAGCGTCAGCAGCACCTTGTTACGTCCCGCGCCCATGCGCGTGCCCTGCCCCGCGCCCAATACCACCGCGACAACCGCGCCGCCACTCTCGCCCATCGCTACGACTCCTCCGACTGGAGCAGCCCCACCCGCAGCGCATAGCGCACGAGATCCGAACGATGGTGGAGGTTCAACTTGCGCATGACGCGGGTGCGGTAGGTCTCGACAGTCTTGGCGCTCAGCGCGAGCCGGTCGCCAATCTCCTGGCTGCTGTAGCCCTGCGCTGTCAGCGAGAGCACCTCGCGTTCGCGGTCGCTCAGGCCATCGGGCTGGCTGCCATCGGCGGTCTCCTCCAGCGCGCGTTTCTGCTCGCGATAGCGCGAGAGCAGCAGCATCGTCGCCGATGGATAGAGGAAAATATCGCCAGCCGCGACGGTGCGAATCGCGGTGAAGAGATCGGTATCCACCCCCTGCTTGAGCACATAGCCGTAGCCGCCGGACTCAAGCACCTGAAACAGGTACTCGTTCTCGGCATGCATCGTCAGCACCAGCACCCGCCCCGGCACATTGTCCGTCTGCATACGCCGCAGGGCCTCCAACCCGTCCACATCGGGCATGCTGATATCGAGCAGGATGATATCGGGGCGCAGTTCATTGGCGCGGGTGATAGCCTCGGCCCCGTTGCCCGCCTCGCCGACGACCCGCACATCCGGCTGGCTTTCCAGCAAAGCGCGCAGCCCCGCGCGGAAGATCGGATGGTCGTCCACCAATAGAATGCGGATAGGGGTAGCAGGGGTCTGGTGGTCGCCAGACGACTCGGCGCTATACTCCATGGTCATCCGTCTCCGCATCCAGCGCCGCATCCAGCGGCACCCGTAACGTTACCGAGGCTCCGCGTCCGGGCGCCGATTGGAGCGCGAGCGAGCCTCCGGCCAGACGGGCGCGTTCTTCCATACCGAAGAGGCCAACGCCCGCGCCGCCCATTGGCTGACGATGCCGCCCGGCAAACGTCTCCGGGGTATAGCCGCGGCCATCATCGCGGATCGTCGCCACCAGCCAGTCGCCCTCACGCCGCACGACGACGCTGATATGCTGCGCGCCCGCGTGTTTCGCCGAATTGGTGAGGGCTTCCTGCACGACGCGATACACCGCCAGCGTGCGCTCGCGCGCCAGGTCGATTGGTTCACGGGGCAACTCGATGGTCACGTGCAGCCCGGTGCTTTCGGTAAAGGTGGCGACGAGTGAGCGGAGCGCCGGGAGCAGGCCAAGCTGGTCAATCGTCGGCGGACGCAGATTAAGCGCGAGGCGACGCACCTGGTCGATGGCGCTGGCAATCAGCCCCCGCAGTTCTTCGATTTGTGGCTGAATCACCTCGGCGCCCGGCAGCGATTCCAGCAGCTTCAGGCGGATCAGCAGCAGCGTGAGCACCTGGCCGGTATCATCATGCAGCTCGCGGGCGATGCGCTGGCGTTCGTCCTCCTGTGCGCGAATCAGCGCGCCCGAGAGGTTACGCACCTGGCTTTCGTAGCTTTGCACGTTATCGAGCATCACATTGAGCGTATCGGCGATGCGCGCAATCTCGACATCGGCCAGCGGCGTCGGCTGCGCCCGTACCGAGAGATCACCCTCGCCGACCCGACGCACGACATCCTGCAAGCGACTGAGCGGACCGAGGGCGGCGCGCAACACCAGCGCGTTGAGCAGAATCGAGAGCGCCAGCCCGGCGGCGAGAAATGTCACCGTCAGCGGCAGATAGATGCCAGCCTCACTCGGCGAGCGTAACGTGGCGACACGCAGCGTAATCGCTGTGCCCGCCAGCGCGCCCAGCACGATGAGCGCCGAGTTGGCAATCAGTACTTTATAGAAGAGGGATATGCCGAAGAGCCGCTGTGCCAGTCGCGTCACCGGGCGTTGCGGTTCGTGCGCGGCGGGCGCATTCGTCGGAGGTGCGCCACTGGCGTCCGCTGCCACTGGCGCGGCTTCGGCTGGCCGTCCGAGGTGAAGTGTCATGCTGCCATCCTGATCGAGTCTGTCGCGAGAAATTCCTCACACCTATTGTACGTTGCCGCTGCGCGGAAAGTCATGACTCAGCCGCGATTCAGCGACGGCTCAAGCGGGGCGGGACATCGCGAGAAACTCGCATTGATCGCCATTGAAACGACGGGTGAATGTATCGAGGGGGCGGAATCCAGCGCGCTCATAGACGCGCTGGGCGCGCACGTTGAACGTTGCGACATCCAGCGTGAATCGCGTCGGCGCGTAGCGGTCGCGGGCGAAATCCAGCCCCGCCTCGACGAACGATAACCCCAGCCCCCTGCCGGTCATATCAGGTCGCATTGCCAGCCCGATTTCAATAACGCCGCCGCGCTGGATGAAGGTGAAGACACCGATCCGCTCGTTGGCCTCGTCGAAATCAGCGAAGACGACGAACGCCTCCAGGCCAAGCATACGGAGCGGCGCTCGAAAAAGCGCCAGCGAGAGCATCGGCAGGGTGTCTTGATCGTAGAACGCATAGACGCCATCGTAACGCCAGCGGCTGATAGCACGCGCGTCACTCCAGCGCAGCGACTCGAATCGGTATGGCGTGGGTGGCACGGATGGCACGGATGGCATGGATGACATGGATGACATGGTCTCAACCCTGCGGACTGGATGGTCGTATGGCGTGCGGCTTTGCCGCTCCTTAGTGTACTGAAACGGATGGCGCGGCGGCAAGGTGTCGCAGCCAGCGGCGCGTCTGGCGCGGGGAACGCAGGCGAATGAGGCGCAGGTGGCTAAAATCGGGCTGCGCGAATTGCTGGCGATAGCGATGGCGGTTCTTGCCCCAGGTCGTCAGCGACCACAGGATGATCGAGTCGCGCGAGAAAACGCTGCGCAGGCGCTCGCGATTGCCGTTCCAAAGCTCCGTTCGCGTGATGAGGCGACGCGCGGTGCGCCTGGTAATGCGGCTGATGACGAGCGGGAGCGCATAGTCGAGCCAGATCACCGTATCAGCGCGCGCCCAGGTAACATCATGAAGCGAGCTATAATTACCGTCCACGACCCAGGAATCGCCCGAAAGCGCCTCGGCGACACGCGCCAGCAGGAGAGGTGTTTCGGTTGATGTCCAGCCGGGCTGCCAATGCAGAGCATCCAGCTCGACATGCGGGATGTTCAGCCGCTCGGCAAGCAGGCGGGCGAGCGTCGTCTTGCCGGAGCCGCTCGTGCCGACGATGCAGATGCGGCGCATGATGTTCCTCCAGAGACCTCACCCCCAGCCCCTCTCCTAGGAGGAGAGGGGAGTACGCTCGTTGCCACCTGGCACGATGCTCACCTAGTCCCTCCCCTTGTAGGGGAGGGTGGCCGAAGGCCGGGAGAGGTCCGTCGCCAGCCAGAGACCTCACCCCCAGCCCCCTCTCCTACGAGGAAAGGGGAGCCAGAAATGTACGGCCCCATATGGTATCAGCGGTAGCGCGCCATCAGATATTCGTCGTGAAGCTCGCCTTCGGAGATGACGCTCATCTTGCGCAACCCCTCGACGACGAAACCATGCCGCTCGTACAGCGCTTTGGCGCGGGCATTCTCAGCGAAGACGGTCAGTTCGACACGACGGAGCATCAGCCAGTTGTCGGCGACATCGAGCAGCGCTTCGAGCAGCCGCGCGCCGATGCCCTGGCCCTGAAACTCGCGGGCGACGAAGAGAAAGACTTTGCCACTATGGCGCAGCCGTCCACTGCCGACGTGCAGTCCCGCCAGGCCGACCACCTCACCCGCGACCTCAGCGACGAACCAGTGATCGTCACGGGTCAGCCCTTGGAGCGTCTCGATACGCTGCTGGAGGCGGTCGCTCGGCAGCGCCAGAATGGTCTCGATGACCCCCAGCTGGCGGGTAATATTCCAGACGGCGGGGGCGTCGTTCTCGTGGACAGGCCGTACGACAACTGCGGTATCGGCCATGATTGGCTCCTTCTACGCACAAACCAGCGGTTTACTATAATTCGCGTAGGCCAGCGTCGTCAAGACATCGACAGCGCCGTCCCTGGACAGATATCAACCGAATGGCGTACCATTGCCTGACAACGTGGTACAATGCGGGCGGAAAATTCTCCTGGCGCTCGCTGTACTCCACTCGACGATGCCGTCGGACAGTGCTGTGCATTGCCGCATGCGCATGGGTGTTCGCTTGCCAGCGCGGATGAAATGGACAGGATTTCCGGAGGGTTGAGCATGAACAGAAATCAGGCGCTGGATAACCTGTGGCTGGCACGCGCATTGTACGACCTTGGCGCTGTCTCGTTCGGCGATTTCACCCTGGGCGACAGCACCACTAACTCACCCGTCTTTATCAATCCCAAGCTGCTGATTAGCAATCCGATGGCGCTTCGGGTCGCGGTCAAACTGATGCACCAGGAGGTCACGCTGGCGCAATCGTTGCGGCGCGCGCGGGTACATCCCTACGATGTCGTCGCTGGTGTGCCGGTCGGTGGCTTGCTGCTCGCTACGGCGTTCTCGCTGGAATCATCGGTTCCACTGATTTATCCGCGTCTCAAGCCCGAAGGCACCGGCCCGCGCGGCATCGAGGGGCGCTTCCAGCCGGGAGCGCGCGCGCTGCTGATTGACGACCTGATTACCGGCGGCAGGAATATTCTGGAGACAGCGCAATTTCTTCAAGAACACGATATTGTCGTCCACGACGCGCTGGTGCTGATCGACCGCGACATGGGCGCTCATGCGCGACTGAAGGCGCAGGGCATCAATCTCATCAGCATCCTCAAGCTGGAGGTGATGATGAAATTCTACTCCTCACAGGGGCTGATCGACCCAGACGACTACCAGCGCTACGTCGACTACGCGCAACTCAACGCCCCCTCGCGCGCGCCGAGTGCTGAGTAGGAGACTGACCTCATTCCCAGCCCCCCTCTCCGCGAAGGAGAAGGGGAACCAGAGTCGCCTGTGTCGCCGACCCTCACTTACTGCTGAATATCAGGATCGAGGGTGCGCGGCGCCTGAGGCAGCGGCGTGGTTGGTGGCTGCGGTTGCCCAAACGGCTCGGAGATCGCCGGTGGCGGCGTGCCCGAAGTCGGTGCGGAAGCTGGTTTCGCTGGAGGATTGCCGTTGGGTGCGATCCGATGGGATGCCGCCGTTAGTAACTCGCGTAGCGGCTCGATGAGATCAATGGGCAGGGGGAAAATAACCGTTGAATTCTTTTCCGCCGCAATCTCCGTCAGCGTCTGCAGATAGCGCAACTGGAGCGCCGCTGGCTCGGTAGAGATCAGATGGGCCGCATCGGCGAGCGTCTGCGCCGCCTGGTATTCGCCTTGCGCCAGCAGCACCTTGGCCCGCTTCTCGCGCTCGGCCTCCGCCTGTTTCGCCATTGCGCGCTGCATCGTCTGTGGCAGCTCGACGTCTTTGATCTCAACCGTGGTCACTTTGATTCCCCAGCGCTCCGTATGCTCATCAATGATCTGCTGCACGCGTGATTGATTTCTTCGCGCTTGGCCAGAAGTTCATCCAGTTCTGACTGGCCCATAACGTTGCGCAGCGTCGTCTGGGCAATCTGCACGGTCGCGCGGTAGTAGTCCAGCACATTGTTGACGGCCTCGTTGGGAGTTGACCACATAGAAGTACACGACCGCACTGACCTTCACCGTCACATTATCGCGCGTGACGCCTTCTTGCGGCGGTAACTCAATGGTGACGATACGCAGGTCGATCTTGCGCATTGTACTGATAAACGGCGGGACCCAGAAGACGCCTGGACCTTTCGCTCCACGCAGCCGGCCAAGCACAAAGATGACACCGCGCTCGTACTGATTCACCACTCGCAGCCCCGCCAGAAGGAACAGCAGGAGCAAAACCACAATGATAGCGCCCGCTACACTTAATGTAACTGGATCCACCTCGTCCCCTCGTTTCTGTTATCACGTCCGCCGTTACTTATGACGACGTGACACTCCCACCACATCCGAAGTTGGCTCAACCAGGGCTTTTAGTCCCTCCACGCGCACCACCCGAACCGACGCGCCCGCCTCGATGGGCGGCGCATCAACCTGCGTCAGACGAGCGCTCCAATCCCTCCCATGACACGCACGCGGCCCTCTGGCGCCAGCGATGTTAGCACCGTCGCCTGCTGGCCAACCAGTCCCGCGCTGCCAGTGCGCACCGGCCAGCGCTGCGAGCGGATCACGAATTGCAGCACGATGAGCGCGATCAGGCCGACGCCAATTACCACCCCGCCGATGATCACTGGACTGAGTGGTTGCGTGCCCCGGTCCACACCAGTGTCAAAGAAGATAAACGAGCCGAGCGCCAGGCTGACCAGCGCCCCCACCGAGAGAACGCCATGCGTCGGCACGCGCACGTCTATCCCCAGCAGCACAATCGCCAGCAGCATCAGCGCCAGCCCCGCCCAGTTGGGGTCAGCGTCCCCGCGCCCAGCAGGAAGAGCACCAGCGCAATCGCGCCGATGGTTCCGGGCACAATGGCTCCGGGGTGTGCCAGTTCGAGGTAGATACAGACCGCCGCGACGATGAACACCAGGAAGAGGACGGTGGGATCGAGGAAAAATCCTGCACCTGATCGGCGAACGTCGGTTCCAGCACCGTCACCGGCAGCCCCGCGACCTGCAGCAAGACAGTCTTGCCGCTGAACATCACCACCGATGTGTCGTCGAGCTGGTTGAGCAGATCATCGCGGGAGGTGGCGCGGAGGTTGATCAGGCCGTTATCGAGCGCCTCCTCGTCGGTGAAAGAGGCGGCATTAGTCACCGTCTGCTCCGCCGGGGCTATCGTGCGATGATATGCCTTCTGCACCGAACGAACCATCGCCAGCAGGTCATTCTTGACCTTGGCATCCAGCGTTGAGGGCAGGTTATCGCCCGCGCTATCCACCGGGCTGGCCGCGCCAATACGGGTGCCGGGCGCCATCGCGATAATCGGTGCGGAGTAGGCGATCAGCGCGCCAGCCGAGGCCGCTCTCCCGCCCGCGGGGGTAACATAGACGGCGACAGGTACCGGACTGGCCAGAATCGCCTGTGAAATAGCCTTCATGGAGTCAAGATCGCCGCCGGGCGTATCCATCTCGATGATGAGCAGCGCCGCCCCATCGTCATGCGCCGTCTGTATCGCGCCAGTCAGGAAGCGCGCCGACGCGGTATCTACCTCCTGATCGAAGGCGACCACATCGACGTGAGGGCCATTGGCGAGCGCCGTGGGCGCGCCACCAACCAGCGCCGCCACCGCCAGCGCCACAGCGCAGACGCAAATCAGCGTCAGGGACAGCGCGATGCCGCCAACGATCCATCCGCTTCGCGCAGGGAAGGATGCCACGCGCATAGTAAGCCTCCTTACCCAAAACCAGCCGCTCTGCCTTCTTCGCCACATTCCATAACACAGCTCTGCTGATGGCGCTAGCCTGAATATAGACCTACAGCTACATGCCGTCAAGCGGCGAAACATTCGGCCTCAATGCGAGTACCACGAGCATGTACACGACAATTGTTGCCGGGTTCATAATCTCGGCGCTTATCACTTCCTTATATGTTGAATCCAGCAACCAGCAAAGATTCCCATAGGTATCGCCTGGAGTAACCAGTCTCATAAGCAAGGACGCTTCTCAGATGCGCAAATTACTGGTCGTGTGCATGACATGCGTCGTGATGCCGAACTCTTCGAGACGCTCGCCGAAAAATGGAACAGCCAGAACCGCACGGCCCCTCGCTGTTGAGCCAGATCCCGTTCAGCAAGTCGTGTCGATATCCAGCGCATTGGCATCGCTGGCGGACTGCTCTACGCTCAAGCGCTTGTAGCGGTTGAAATCGGCGATGATCCGCTCGGCGATGTCGCGGCTCTGGTGAAACCCTGGGCGAATCTGGACGGTGTAGGGCTTGCTCGACCCGATCCCGCTATTGGCAAGCGTGACGCCGCTGAAGGCGTCAGACGCCGTGATCGTCACCGTGCTCAGGGACTCGTAGGGATGCTCCGAGAGGCGCGCGGAATTGAAAAAGGTGATATAGCCTTCCGGCACGGTGATGATAGTGTCTGGATAGCGTAACCGGCGGCGCATAAAGAGCAGGTTCGGCACGCCAATCCCAAACAGCAGCACGCCGGCGATGAACAGGGGATAGAGATTCCCAATCGCCAGCGCAAACAGGATGCCAAACGCCGCAACGATCAGCAGAATAAGCGTCGAATAGATGAAACGCGCTGGCAGACTTGCCCGGTAGACCGTGCCATCGGGCGGAGTAATCCCACGAAGCGCCTGCGCCATCACCAGCGTGGAGCTTCGCGGCAGACGTCCGCCGGGCAGCGCGCCGAACATCGCCGCCGGATGCGCGCCCGCCTGATCGAGCGCCTCGGCCAGGTTCAGGACGCCAAGCAAGAGGTTGTCGCGGAGGTCGCTGCGCGGGCACTGGCGAAGCTCGGATGGAGGCTGGCGGGTCGTGCGAATCGCGGCGACGAGTACCGGCTTGCCAGCTTTCAGGGCATGCTGATATTCGTTCCTGACGGCTGCCGACCGGAGCGCGGCTGGCGAGAGCGCGACGACCAGCGCGGCGCATTGATCTATCGCCTGGCCCACCTGCGCCGACCAGGCCTGCCCGGCCCGCAGATTGCTTCGATCCACCCAGACGTTGTACCCCGCCTGCTGCAGGCTCAGCTCAAGCCGGTCAATGATGCTGGCGTCTTTGCGCGAGTAGCTGATAAAGAGCAGGGGAGCCGCCGCAACCGTGGGCGCCAGGCCTGGTTCTCCAGACAGATAGCGCGCGACGTATGCCTGGTATTGCGCGAGCGCCTGCTGCCCCAGAATCCCCTCGCCCGGAAACTTGCTCAGCGTCATTGCAACGAATGGTCGCCCGTTTCTGGGGTCCACCTTCAGATGAACGTCACTCGTGCGCGCCTGCGCAATCGGGATGTCTGTGGTCGCGTCGCGGAACGCCGCCGAGACTGCCCCGCCCGTTTTGGTCGTCACGATAAAGCCATCCGGCGTCAATATCACCATCGGACTGTTCTTCAGCGAACGGAGCGCGGTGGGGCTGTATTTGATATAGAGCTGATAGATGATGTACAGGGCTGGCGCCACGACGAGCAAATTTCGGCCTGTGGCAAAGTACGTCAGAATGGTAAGCACGACGGTGATCGTCGCCCCATAGATCGTCCAGCGCGAAAGCCGCCGACCGGCGCGAACCGGAAGCCGACTCACATACCATGCCGGAGGCGTGATGCCGGAACGCGCGCGCGCCAGCACAACCTCGGCATCAAGATCAGGTGGCGTCGCAATGGGGTAACGGGCGATACCGAGCGTATCGAGCGCGATCAGCAGCGCCGCCCAGCCCGCCTGCTCGCCCGCGGAAAAGTCAATCGCCTGGAGATGGCTCACATCGGCAGGCAGATCGTTGGCCGACGAGACGATCACTGGAATGACCTGCTGGTTGTGGGCCAGCGCATACTGATAATCCGCCGTCACCTCGGCGGAGCGCATGCTGGCGCGTGAAACGACGACAAGGACGACCTGGCAGGCAGTCGATATCGCGCTGTCTTTCATCGCGCGTCGCTGGCCCGCTCAGATCGCCGCCTTCGTGGATCGCCAAACCGCGTGATCGCAGGCGCTCGCACAGACTATCGACAAACGGGCGATCCTGGCCCGAAGCGCTCAGATAGAGTTGCGGTGGACTGTTCAGCATCGGTGGCATCCTTTTTAACACCTGATGGCGAGACGACGGCAAAGGCCCGGCGATTATCTCTATTGTAACCGATAGCTACCAGGCGTGCCCCACATGACCGTGGGATCGTTGCGCTGGATTGCATCATGGCGCGGTTGATTCGCCTGAAATGACGCTGGCGGATCGGATGGGCTTAAGTCGCGTAGGCAGCGCCGCGTGGCCCGCTGTATACTGTTGTAGGCGTGAACTGTCTGCAACAGCGTGGCCCGCGGAGACCACCGCTCACTGGCGAGCGGGGCTGAGGCTGCGCTTGAATAGTCCGAGGAGGACGGCGTGGCTACAGGACAAACAGAGTTCGACGTGCTGGTGATCGGCACGGGCGTCGGCGGCTATCCGGCGGCGATTCGCGCGGCGCAACTGGGCGCGCGCGTGGGCATCGTCGAGAAGCAGTACATCGGCGGCACCTGCCTCAACGTCGGCTGCATCCCATCGAAGGCGCTGCTACACGTCGCCCATCTCTACGCGACCTTCGACGAGATGGGTCAGATGGGCATCGTGGCGAGCAAACCCACAATCGACATGGGCGTTGCGGTCGCCTATAAAGAGAAGGTTGTCAAGCAGTTGACTGGTGGCGTTGGCCAACTGCTCAAGGCCAACGGCGTCACCATCTTCGAGGGGACGGCTGAGATGCAGTCGCCGACGCAGGTGCGTGTCACCCTCAAGGATGGCTCAGTCCAGGATCTGCGCACCAGCAAGCTCATTCTGGCCAACGGCTCGAAGGTGGCCCGCCCGCCGTTCCCCGGCATCGACGGGCGCAATGTCATCTTCAGCGATGATGCGTTGACCCTGTCGTCGGTGCCATCCAGCCTTGTTTGCATCGGCGGGGGTGTCATCGCCGTCGAGCTGGCGTGCATGCTCAACGCCTTTGGTACCGAGGTGACCATCGTCGAGATGCTGCCCGCGATCATCGCCAACGAAGACGAGGAGACCAGGAATGCGCTGGCCCGGTCGCTGACGAAGCGCGGGGTGAAGATCGTCACGGGCGCGAAGGTCGAGTCTATCGAGGACGCGGATGGCAAGAAGCGCGTGACGGCGACGACGAGCGACGGCAAGGCGACCTTCGACGGCGAGTATGTGCTGGTGGCGGTGGGCCGCCAGGCGAATCCGGTTGGGCTGGATGCGCTGGTGAAGGCTGGCCTGAAGATGGAGCGCGGCTGCGTCGTGGCCAACAAGAAGATGGAGACGAATCTGCCGGGCGTCTATGCCGTCGGCGATCTGGTCGGGCGAACCTGGCTGGCGCACGTGGCGGAGACCGAGGGCGAGGTCGCGGTGAGAACGCCACCGGCCATGAGGCGCAGATGGACTACAACGTCATCCCGCGCCCAATCTTCACCTTCCCGGAGATTGCCTCGGTCGGCCTGACGGAGCAGCAGGCGCGCGAGCGCAACGCCAACATCAAGGTGGGCAAGTTCCCGTGGGCGGCCAATGGCAAGGCGCTGGCGTCGAACGAGGCCGAGGGCTTCACCAAGGTCATCATCGGCGAGTATGGCGAGATTCTGGGCGCGACCATCTTCGGGCCGGACGCCACCAATCTGATTACGGAATACTCGCTGGCGATGCGCGCTGAACTGACAGTCGACGAGATCATGGCGACCGTCCATCCGCACCCGACCTACAGCGAGGCGCTCCGCGAAGCAGTGCTCGCCGCAGAGGGCCGCCCGATCCACATCTACCAGCGGTCGGCTGCCGCCGCGCGCCGGTAAGAAGGAAGGCGGCTACTCGACCGTGAAAGGCCGGATACCATTACGGAGAAGGGCTTGAAAGCCGCCAGGGTCTGCATATGTAGTTGACGTTACTCCGACCGCGCGTTGTGGCGGCCAGAGGCAGACGTAGCATAAATGCTACGGCGTTTCCTCAACCACAGCTACGGCTCCGGCGAATGGGCGTACGTCGTAAGGCGCGGTGGGGAGCCTCACTCCGTTCGGCTGCCAAGGCCTCCGATACGGCCGCCCAGACCCAGAACTCTAATCTGGAGCCTGCGAAGGCAAACTTCGCGGCGGAGCGGAGCGAGGCCCCTACTCCCGCGTTCACGAGCCAAGAATCTGCCCGTATTCTCGTGAAGAACGTAGCAGCGTCGGTCTGGGCGCGCTCCATGTTCTGCCACTCGTGATCGAGGATGGCATAGTGGAGCATGTCCCACCAGCCATCTCCCGCCCACTCGACCTCGCGCAGGCGGCCTTCATATGTCATGCCCAGCCGCTCCATCACCCGCGCGGAGGCGGTATTCGCGGGATGGCACTCGGCGAAGATGCGGTGGAGGCGCAGCCTGGTAAAGCCCAGCCGTAGCAGGGCCGCGCCCGCCTCGGTGGCATAGCCCTGACCCCACCAGGCGCGGTGCAGCGTGTAGCCCAGTTCCGCCTGCCAGCGTTTCTGATCCCCGCCCAATACAGGCCGCCAAAACCGATCAACTCGTTCCGGGTGGTATGGACGAATGCGAATGGCCGGGCGCGTGGGGGGCGCTCCTGCTCCCAATCGCGCAGCATCTCGATCAGGTCGCGGGTCTCCTGCTCGGAGAGCGGCGCGCCTGAGATGTAACGCTGCACGTCGGCGTCGCTGGTGAAGGCATGAATCGCGGGCCAGTCCGCCGGATCCAGTGGGCGTAATGTGAGACGTGGCGTTATGAGCGGCGCCATTGGTAGAAACATGCCCCACATTCCTCCCTGCCAGCCAGCGATAGTAGCTGCTTCTCAAGAGCCCCTCATAACATACCCTATCATACAGGCTGTGGCTTATGGCGTATAATGCTATGCCGGACTCGTCGTTGTCTCAACAAAGAGTCGGCGTGTGTATCCGTGATTCATGAACAGGTATGGCCCGCATGTATGTTCGCACAACTTTGCCAAATGGCTTGCGTCTGGTAACCGCCCCCATTTCCCACGTACGCTCGGTAAGCATCGCGTTTTTCTTTGGCGTCGGTTCGCGCTACGAGCCGGATGAAATCGCTGGCGTCTCGCACTTCATCGAGCATATGGTCTTCAAGGGGTCGAAGCGTTATCCCTCCGCTCAGCTCATCTCCGAGACCATCGAGGGCGTCGGCGGCATGCTCAACGCCGCCACTGACCGCGAGACCACCATCTACACCGCGCGGATTGCCAGCCGCTACTTCGAGCAGGCGATGGATATGCTGGCCGATATGGTGCGCCAGCCACTCTTCGCGCGGGACGAGATCGGACGCGAGCGCCGCGTGATTTCCGAAGAGATCGGCATGTATATGGACGATCCAGGCTCGTGGGTAAGCGTGTTGGCTAACGAGCAGTTCTGGCTGAATACGCCGCTGGGACGCGAAATCGCGGGCACGC
>CAVRAI010000008.1:0-12022 GCA_963718915.1 uncultured Chloroflexia bacterium
CTGGAGATGGCTGCAATGTTGATACGTCCACTGGATACATCGCGTGATTTTCCGGCCCTTGCGGCGCTGCTGGCCGTGCGCGATCCTGAGCCGCCGACGCCAGAACTTTTGCGAGAGTGGGAGGGTAACGCGCCCGAGGGACTATTGCGGCAGCGGCTCGTCGCCTTCGATAAGCTGAGCGATGTGGACGCGGAGGCGATGATTGGATTCAGTGATGCAGTGAGTTGGCCATGGGAGCCGCCGCATCAGTTCTGGATTTCAACCGTCGTCGCGCCAAACCATCGGCGGCAGGGTCTGGGCGCGCGACTGGCCGAGGCCGCGATGACCTTTGCGCGCGAGCAGGGGGCGACACGTCTGGTAGCCGAGGTGCGCGACAACGTTGCCGACGGCCTGCGCTTTGCCGAGCGCTACGTATTTCGCAGAGATCGCCACATCTTCGAGTCACGGCTGCATCTGGCCGACTTCGATGAGCAGTGGTTCGCGGGCGCGGTAACGCGCGTGGAGGCCGAAGGTATCCGCTTCCTCTCACTGGCAGATCTTGGCGATACCGATGAGGTGCGGCGCAAACTATATGACCTCAACGCCGCATTGGCGCGAGATAGCCCTGGACGTGACGGCGATTTTTTCCCTTTCGAGCAGTTCCAGAAAACGGTCTGTAGCGCGTCGTGGTACCGTCCTGATGGGCAGATTGTCGCGGTGACAGGCGATTCCTGGATCGGCATGGCGGCAGTCGGCTACTTCGCGAACACCAACTCGATGTATAACATGTTCACTGGCGTTGAACCCATCTGGCGCGGCAGGGGAATCGCCTTGGCGCTCAAGCTGCTGGCTATCGCGTGCGCGCGCCGCTATGGCGCTGGCTACATCAGCACTAACAACGACTCGGAAAATGCGCCGATGCTGGCGATCAACCGCACACTCGGCTACCAGCCAGAGCCAGGCTACTACCGGATGATCCGCGAGCCAGCAATCTGAAATCCTACCTTCACGATGTTAGCGAATGTGCTATGCTCCATTCGAGCAAGCTTATCCAGTGAAGGGAGCAATACAACGATGGCTGAGGCGACGCTTGATCCAGAGGCAATTCTGCGAACAATACGGACCTGGCCACGTGCGCAACAAGAGCAGTTGGCACAGGCGATTTTGCATGCGCTTGGGAGCGAGAATGAGCAAGACGATCCAACGATTGATCCCTTGACAGGTCGTCCTTACGTCTCCTCTCAGGATCTGCGTGGCCTTCTTGCCACTCCTGGACGACCAGCTCCAACCGACGAGGATATTGAGCGCCTCCGGATGGAGAAGTATGGCTACTAGTCCGACGAGGTTGCGAGTACTACTGGATACTAATGTTGTGCTCGACTGGCTCTTTGAACGCAAACCATGGTCTGATGAGGCTCGACCTCTCTGGGATGCGCGTGCCGCTGGACAACTTGTGATGTATATGCCAGCATCAGCGTTGACTGATATCTTCTATATTGGTCGGCGACTCACCAATATTCCCGAAGCCTTTGCCGCGCTAGATCGCATCTTTACGGCATTCAACGTTGTCCCTGTCAATTCGCGAATCCTACGGAAAGCCCGCGCTTTGCCGGGCAATGACTTCGAGGACAATGTGCAGATTGCGTGTGCGCAAGCCGCCCATCTCGATCTTATCGTGACCAGAAATGCCCACGATTTTGTACATTCTCCAGTGCGAGCCATTGAGCCACCGACTATCACCAGATATCTCCCCCAACCATGAATACAAGGCCGCGGCTCATGAGGACGCCTTCAGGAGCGGAGGATTGAGCGCTATGACGAACGAGCCAGACAATCTCGCCGACACACGCGCCACCTATGATCGCGTGGCCGAGGAATATGCGGCGCGTATCGCGGGGGAGCTGGCGGGCAAGCCACTGGATCGCGCGCTACTGGCATGCTTTGTCGAGCAGGTTGGCGGGCTGGGCATTATCGCGGATATTGGCTGCGGCCCAGGGCATGTCGCCGCCTATTTGCATGAATTGGGCGCGCAGGTCGTTGGGATTGACCTTTCGCCGGAGATGGTGGCAATCGCCCGGCAACGTTCGCCGGAGATCCCTTTCGAGCAGGGGTCGATGCTCGCGTTGGCGACGCCCGATGCGTCGTGGGGTGGCATTGTGGCGCTGTATTCGATCATTCATCTGCCACCGGGGGGCCGCCCGCGGGCGCTGGCGGAGTTCCACCGTGCGCTGCGTCCAGGCGGGCTGCTCTTGCTGGCCTTTCATATCGGCGACGAGCAGCGCCATGTGGAGGAGTGGTGGGGGGAGGAGGTCTCGCTGGATACCTGGTTCCTCCAGCCGCGCGAGATCGAGTCGCTGCTGCGAGACGCGGCGTTTACCATCGAGATGTCGCTGGTGCGGCAGCCGTACGCGCCGGATGTCGAGCATCAGAGCCAGCGGGCGTATATCCTCGCGCGCAAATTGGCGGAGTAATCCTCAGTCTCCGTGCTGGCGCCGCCTGGACTATCCCGCACTCGGTGTTACCAGTTCGCTTGAAACGACGGTTATCACGGCGGGCAATGACCCAGACTTGAGATAGGCAGCCACCTGTCGCGCCGAGGCCTCGTCTCCACCCGTGATCTGGCCCGCGCCATCAATCTCGCTCTGGATGGTCGCCGATTCTACGACGATATCATCGACCGCAATAGTCAGATATTGGCCGATGCGCGACGCGGTGTAAGAAGCGAATTGTTGCCTGGCTGATCCCGCGAACGCAAATTGCACAACCCACTGGCCGCTCTGGTTGTCTAGCTCTGCGGCTACCTGATTGCGATCAATCTGGTCCCCTGTGAATGCGATATGGTATTGCCCTGCCTCACAGGGGCCGACGCAAGTCTTGCCTGTTGTGCTTGCGCCGACCGGCAGGAAGTCTGATCCTGTGTCGAGAATTGCGACCGCGCCGCTGCTGGTCAGCAACGAGGTGATGTCGGCGATCTGCGGGCTGCCCGTGATACCTGGTAACTCGACAATGATCTGCGTTGAGCCGTCGGCACGGACAACGGGGTCGTGAACGTCAGAATCTCCCCGCGAGTCGTCGGGTGAGCACGCCCATCGCCGCATCGCGCTCTTTCGCCAGAGTGCAGGCGGGCGCTTCCGGAAGACACGCCGTGCTCAAGGTAAGTCGGACGCCGCCATCTTGCCCAAGCGAGTGCTGAGGCGTGACAGACTGCCGCAGTCCAATAGGCGAACAGGCTGTGAGAAGCAGAGCGGCAACGAGTACAAAAGAGTGGCCAACCCAGTGCTTTGGCATTGATGGAAACCTCTCAACCTCGAATATGAGCATTCTGACACGTTACGCCAGCCCATCGATTGAGGGCAGGCCGTGGCGATTGGGAGTCTCCATAGCCTTTGGTACATGTTGCGCGCAGCCGCACAGGGCAATCCCGGAACGGCTACGCACTCATGTGACCTCACATGCCCATCCCGGACATTATGGCAGGCTCACAGGCATATTGCCTGGAGTAATTGCCGAAGAGCCGGTGGCGTGCGCGCCAGCGCCTAGCGGGAATTGCGCGATGATATCCGACGGGTCGATGTACTGAAGCGTACTGGCGTAGAAGGCCTGGCTGTCCGCGCGCCATGCCGGGCGGGAGAAGCCGTTCGGCGAGTCGTAGAAGCGCGTAGCGCCGCCAGTCATCGGGCCAGAGGCGACGTTGGGCGCTGGATCGGCGCTCGTGACAGCAACCTGCGAGCCATCGGGCGAAATCGCCAGATAGGCCGGATCGTTTGACGTGAGGGTCGGCAGGATACTCACCGCGCTACTGCCATCCGCGTTGGCGGAGTACCAGTGCGAGGACTGGGTCAGATCGCTGCCGCCACCAGTGACGGTTGATGCAAGCGATTGGTAGGCGATATGCGCGCCATCGGCTGAGACATCCCAGCCGCCATAGAAAATCTCGCCCTCGGCGCCTCCCCAGGTTCCCGCTGTCCCAATAGTGATGGGCGCGCCAATGGCGGCGTGCGAGGCCAGATCATAGCGGTGAATCAGCTCAGGAACGACTGGACTGGCAGGTACGCTGATGCCCGTGTAGGTCATGTAGAACAGCGTCGAACAACGGACGACCCCTTCGATAGCGCCATCCGTGCCGGAAAGCGTGGTAAGGGTATTTGTCGTCAGGTCGTAGCTTTGCGCTGGAGAACTGGCCCCAGTAAAGATAATCAGCGTGTGATCATCCGCCCAGGCAAAGAGGCGTTGCGGCTGATCTGACTGCGCATTCGTGATGGGATGCGCCAGCGGGACTTTCGTCACCGCGTGGGTGCTGGTATCGACGATATAGGGGTTGAATTCGACCGAAAAGGGAACGTACTGTGTGATTGCCACGGCGAGATGATGCGCGTCAGGGGCGGCAGCAATGAGGGTCGGCGTCGGAGCATTGCCAACCGCGTTCTCATCCTGGATTCCCAGCGGATAGACAAAGTTACTGAGCGTTGCCGTTGCGGCGCTGGCGGGAATGCGACCGAGAACCTGTTTCGCCTGAACCCAGACCAGCGCGCTACCGGTCGCAGCGGTTGCGCAGGGGATAGGTGTCGCGGTT
Source organism: uncultured Chloroflexia bacterium (assembly GCA_963718915.1). Classification (GTDB taxonomy): domain Bacteria; phylum Chloroflexota; class Ktedonobacteria; order Ktedonobacterales; family JADMIN01; genus DAHUXT01. The sequence continues at coordinate 4,553 of CAVRAI010000008.1, forward strand.
GGGACAGCGGCGCTACCAGGTGAAGTTGTCGAGCCGATGCTGCACGCAAACAATGGGAGCGCACTACACCCTAACAGAATGACCAATCGGATGAGACCACGCCTGTGCCTTCTCAATACATTCTCCTCTCGCCGCGGCCTGTGCATCGCTAACCCAGACGGCAGGCCCAGCGCACTACTCGCATTCACGCAAACACGACGATGGAACACAGTTGCCGCGTGGTGGAAAAGTTTGGCGAAGACAGAGAAGATGCCAACGAGGCGCCAAGCAAGCACGGCACTGTGACAGCGAGTATAGGGGTTCAAGCGAATGAAATCAAGTGGCCTCTAACACAAAGTGATCCTTGACACAATCGGTGGCGCATAGCTGGGAACACTGACATGCCGAAATGATGTGAGGATGTCTGGAGGCGGATGAGGAGCGAAAGAGGAGCGCACTGCTGATGCGCCAGCCGTTCAGGTATGTGTGGCGTGTATGTTGATCGCTGCCAGCACGTTGGGTTGAGCTTGAGGCGATTGCTCCGCCCAACCCAATATGCTGTTGTCATGGCATCATGGCGATATTTCCGTCAGGAATGTCATGGGAGAATCTGCGCGCTGACGCCTGTCGGGGTAGCGCCATTGGATGTATTGACAGCGCTGACGTCATCCGTAGCGTGCTGCGCCGCGTTCGTGTGCTCGATGAACGGCCGGAGCAGGTTGGTAAACTCTGCTGGCACCACCAATTTGGTGGATGGCGATGCGCCGAGCGCTTTGAGCGCATCCAGGTATTGTAGGCTCATCGTCTGATTGTCGATGTGGCTCGCGACCGAAGATATCTGCGCCAGCGCCTGGGAAAATCCTTCGGCGCGCAGGATGGACGCCTGGCGCGCGCCCTCGGCTTCGAGAATCGCGGCCTGCTTTTGACCATCAGCAACCCGCACCGCGGCATCGCGCTTGCCATCCGCCTCAAGGATGATGGCTCGGCGGCTGCGCTCGGCGGACATCTGTCGGGTCATCGCCTCCTGAATCTCGTGCGGCGGCGTGATCTCGCGGATCTCGACGGCCGTTACCTTGATGCCCCAACGTTCGGTGACCTCATCGAGTTTGCCGCGCAGGGTGGCATTGATATCCTCGCGGCGGGAGAGCACCGAATCGAGCAGCATATCGCCGACAACCGCGCGCAATGTGGTGATCGCGATGCCGCGCGAGGCATTTTCATACTGTTGAACATTGACGACGCTCGCGGCGGGGTCCACAATCTTGGAGTAGATCAGAAAATCGATGGCCAGCGTGGCGTTGTCCTGGGTGATGCAGGCCTGTGGGGTCACGTCGAAGACGCGCTCGCGCAGGTCGGTGCGAATGCCACGATCGACGACCGGAATGAGTAGCACCAGACCCGGACCGCGCGCGCCCATGAGACGCCCAAGCCGCAGCACAACCAGGCGCTGGTACTCCGGCACGACGCGAATCGCCATCGCGATAAGAACTACACCCAGGAGAATGACGAGAACGGCGATCACAAATGCTACTGCCGACATGGCGGCGCCTCCTCCACGAAAACGAGCGACTTACAAGCCATGGATGTGATACTAGAGCAGCGATTCATCGGGCAGACTCCACTCATAGGGCCGGTGCACGCGGAGCGTTATTCCTTCGACCGCGAGCACTTCCACCAACTCGCCTGCCTTAATCGGCCCAACCTCCGCGATGGCGCTCCAATCCTCGCCGCCAACGCGCACGGCGCCGCGCGGCGCCAGGTCTGTGGTGGCCACACCCTCCTTCCCGAGCAATGCCTCGCTCCCGCTCCTGCTCGGAAGATGACGCGTACGTAGCACGGCGCGCACGACGACGAGGATATAGCTGCTCACCGCCAGCGTGCCGAGGCCAATGAGCCACGGACTGATGGCCCTGTCAGGCGTTGCGGGCGCTGGACTCGCAAACGGTGTGAAGAGGAGCAGTGATCCAGCGACAAAGGCGATGACACCACCCAGCGCGATCAGGCCAAACTGTGGCGAATGAGCCTCAGCGACGAAGAGTCCGGCGGCGAGGACCAGGAGCGCCACACCTATCCAGTTGACACCCAGCATGCTAAAGCCCAGCAGCGCCAGCGCCAGCGCGATCCCACCGATAATACCTGGAAAGAGCGTCCCTGGGTGATGGAGCTCGCCGACCAGGCCAACGATCCCCAGGATGAAGAGGAGATATGCCACGTTGGGATCCGCCAGCACCGAAAGAAAAGGGCCTGGAATCGATGAAAACGTCATCGGCATCGCTCGCCTCGCAATCCAGCTCTCGCGTTCGCTCAGACTAATGTGTCCGTCAGGTAGTGAGGCGCCTATGAGCTATCGAGCAACAACCAGCGTCCTACGTGACTGTCACCTGCCGGAGCGAATACTCCCTCTGATGGAACGGTCTATGAAACGTCCTACCAATACGTAGTATACGTCTGTTCAAAGACTTCAAGGCACACTCGGATCGCACGATGAAGATGAAAGGAGGAGAGGCAGACTCTTCTTTATGTAAATACGAAGCCCTGTAACAGTGCGTTGCAACGGGCATCTCTGGCCTTGTCAGAAAGCGCCAGGTGAAAGGGCGCTGCGGCGTCTGCCACCGATCTCATAAAGATAGCTGGGCGTCGCGCCCTCTATCACCGCTGCTTAATACTTGTAGAAATGCTGGCGCGCCTCCTCTTCTGGCGCCACGTCGGCGAAGTGCTGGCATTCCAGTCGCTTGACCGCGAGGTAGGCAGTCATCTCAATAGGGCCGAGGGCATCGGCCAGCGCCGTATCTTGCTCCAGCGCATCCAGCGCCTCATCGAGCGTGGCTGGTAATCGGCTGATGTGGCGTTGCAGGCGTTCTTCGTCGCTCAGCGTGGCTGGATCAACATCGACTGGCGACCCCGGATGCAGCTGGCGGCGGATGCCATCCAATCCAACCGCGATGAGCGCGCCAAGCGCCAGATACGGATTGCCGCTATGATCCGCTGGTTTCAGTTCAAAGTTGGTCGATTCCGCTTCCCTTCCCCAGAATAATGATGGAATGCGAATCGCGCCCTCCCGGTTGTCGAATCCATAGGCGGTATAGGCGGAACTCCAGAATCGCGGCAGCAGCCGACGATACGAGTTGGGGCTGGCGCAGGTGAGCGCCAGCAACGCTGGCAGGTGGTCAAGCACACCGCCGATGAAGGCGTAACCCAGCTGGCTGATTCCGCCCTGCCCCTGAGGATCATGCAGAAGGTTTTGCCCCGCATTGGCGGCGCCTGAGAGTCCCCAGAGACTGAAATGGATATGCGCGCCACTGTCGGCCTGATCGAGAAACGGCTTCGCGGCGAACGAGGCCAACACGCCATGCCGCTGGGCGACACCGCGTACGGTCTCACGTACCCGCAGCACATTATCCGCGGCGCGCAGGGCATCCACATGGAGGATGGAGAGTTCCTGCTGGCCGGGGCCAAGTTCGGGCATGAACTGCTCGACCTGAATGCCTTCCTGTTCCAGCACTGCCAGGATATCGTCGATGATGAGCGCTGACGAGTCGAAACCGATGCTGCTGTAGCAAAGGCTTCGGTCGTAGGGTGCGTAACCACCGTCGTCGGTTTCACGCGCCAGGTAAAACTCGTGTTCCACGCTTGCCTGTACAGCAATGCCCAGTTGCGCCGCCGCCGCGATCATGCGCTTGAGGAAGGTGCGCGGACAGGCGCTCCACGGCTGGTGGTCTTGTTGCGAATAGAGGTCGCAGAGCATCATACCAGTCTTTGGCGCATAGGGCAGCACGACGAAGGTATCTGGGTCTAGCACGAGACGAAACTCGCCAACCGGCCCCATGCCGTCAACCGCCGCCAGCGCATCGACACCCGCAAACGCCTGCATGGCGAGTGACTGGCTGATTCCCTCAGCCATGCGGTTTTTCAGACCGTTGACATGGGTGGCTTTGCCGCGAATAATGCCGCCATTATCGCAGTACATGAAGCGTACCAGGCGCAGGTGCGCCTCTTCCGCGCGTTTGAGAACGGTCTCGCTGTCCATAGCTTTCCTCCAGGCCTATGACACCTGCACGCCAGCCCGTCGGATACTCCGTTGCCCATCAGAGATGACGCCCGTAATCGGCACCGGCAGCATAGTTTGAACCTCCTGAATCAGCTTGGCAACCTCTTCCTCACATTCGCTCAAGAGACTCCGCGCCAACAGTACGTCACCCGAGAGACAATCGCGCAACACCCATAAGACTTCATGCCCGACATCGGGCTTCATGCCATCTAACCCGAGAATGACCTGACCCAGCGCCAGAAACCGTTCCCTGAGATGATCCATGCTGGTGAACCGCACGGCAATCAACTCTTCATACCGAGCGAGAAGATTGGTCACCGTGCGCTCAGCGATCACCACTCCATACAGACAGAGCTGTTGATGGATTTCTGGAATGCTGCGGTGCTGCGTGTACCGCAACTGGCCGACCAACGCGATGACATCGAAGCCGAATTCGCTATGTGGTAAGGCCCAAGCGCCTTCCGCTTCAGGACGACACAATCGGTGATAGGAAGAGCAAGAGTGATTGTGGCAACGAACCAACGAGAGCGTCAGTCGCCAAACGCCATCAAGCTGACGAATGGTTCGTTGGGCGCGATGTACTCTGTGAAGCGGATGGCTACACGTAGCGCAGACCACGTGGCATACCGCAAGATCACACGCATGTGTCGGCAATGGAGCAGAACTTTGTCGAGCCACCACACCATTCCTTTCACTGATCCCTCGAATGATAATGGCCAAGGCGAATCAATATGATATGCGCCTGAGTGACATTGAACTGTGAATACATAGCTTTACATATACTTGTCAGCAATGTACAATTGACAGCAAGATATATATGGCGCAGCGGTGATCGTGGAGATGGTGTTGTATCATTTCAGACAGAAGGGGTGGTCTCCCTATGGCACGCTATGCTGCCCGGTTGTTCATCTTGATGCTGATGCTTGCAATGGTCATCGGCTCCCAAGTGTCCATGGCGCACATAGTACAGGCGCACGGCCTTGCTCCTCATGTCGGCCCGCTCGTCGCCTGCCAGGGATCCGACTGCACGGGCGATGATCCGGTGCTCGATGGATGTGTCAACTATCAAACGGTGCTTACATCTAAACCTATCTACGATAGGTATACTAACTACATAGGTAGTGTGTACCTATTTTATTCCGGGCGGTGCAACGCCCGTTGGGCCGATACCACAGCAAGTGATGGCGGCGCTCGCGTCTCAGCCAGTATTTATGGCACTACTGGCGCCAACTACTCGGCAATCAGCATCGGTTATGTCCGTACCTTGATGGTAGGCGCTCAGGCCGCATATGCTTGTGGAACGGTGAGTGGGTATAGGGCCTGCACAAGCGAGAAGTAGTATCGGGATCTCCCGACCTTCTGGTAAATTGGCCAGAAGCAGGCAGTCACAGGCAGTCAAATGAAGGGAGAAGGCGCATGAGCGCGCCAGGGGTAAAAGCACGATGCTCACACTGTGGTAAAAGCGCAACCGAGGTAGAGCACCTGTTCGGCAGCACTATCAGAGGGAGCAGCGCCTATATCTGCAATGAGTGTCTGCTCACCTATTACGAGATTTATGTCCAGCGCCAGCAGGATATGCAACGCATTGAAGAAGGTCGCTATCACGTGGCCGAGAGACTCACAACTGCGCTCCAAGCGTTTGTTGCAGACCATCAAAGCGGGCAGATCGTTGTTGGCGGGGATCGTCGTCCTGAGGTCGCCTTGTTCCGACGCGACCGCCTCACAATAGATCAGATCAAGACACTTCTTGAGCAAACACCTCATGAAGGGGTAGCTGGCGAACCTGTACCAGATCTTGTGGCGCACGTCGCAGGATTTCTGCGGTCGGGCGGAGAAGCGGCCGAGGGGCAGGGGTATTTGACTCGTGGCGTGGCCCTCGTCTGGATTATCCGTCCGCGCGCACGGCGAGTCGAGGTGTGGCAACCAGTGGCGCAAGGCGCGGTTCCATCGAGTCGAGAGCTCACCATGGCCGATGCACTTGATGGTCTCGATGTTCTTACAGGTTTTCGATATGCAATCTCCGACCTGTTCGAGGGTATTTGGTAACTCACCACTGCGGAGAAACGGTAGACTTGACCTAGAATCGGACTAGGCCCTTGTCTACTAACACGTGAATGACTCCTTTAGGCCAGTAGATCATGGCCTCACATGATTCATGGTAATTGGTACCGGATCCCGTGCGCAACGCCTATTCCCCAAAGCGATTCTCAAGTATGTACCTGCAACTCATCGAACCCACCGCACGTCACCAAAGATTGCCGCCATAGTTTTTTAGGAGTCAAATCGGGTGGATATCCTTACGTTTAGCACCGATGTTGATCAGCCGAACATGCCGTATACGACGAACATCCAGTGGCAGGATCTGCCGCATCAAGGTAACAACGGGTGCTAGCCTGAACCTCACACCAAGGCGCTGGTTAGCACGAACATGAATAGTGGTGCCATCATCCGGTGTTCCGACATTACTGGGAAGGTTGAAAGTCATGAAGCGACGATTTACCCTACGGTTCGGACGTTGGGGGGTTATCCTGGGCATCGTATTTGCTGCCAGTATGCTTATGGCGATCACGGTCTGGGCAGCAGGAGGGCTACCGTTTCAGCAAGACAGTGGCCCCCAGACAGCAGCTCAGAAGCAGGCGAAAATACATCAGGTCGAGGCGCAAGAAACGGCTGCCGCGAAGACGCCACATGGGTCAAAGCCACAGGCAAACCAGGCAAACACGGCACCTATCACCTCGTGTCCGAATCCTCCATGGACAACGGGCATTCTGACAACGCGGGATACGGGTGGCTTCCATGATCAGATCACTAACAGTGCGATCGTTGCTCCTAATGGGGGAGTTCCCTTTTACTATGTTGTCTACGCAGGCGCGCTACGAACAAATCTATAACATGGCATGCTCATCGTCATGCAGATGGACTATGACTCGTGCGCCGCAAGCGCCCAAGGCACGAAGATTACCTACTTCCCCACGCCATCTCAGCAGGGAGCGGTGACCTTGACACAATTGAACGGCGACACCTTGACCTTTACAACGGCCACCGGTGGCAGCGGACACTTCAATGTCATTACAGGTCAGTTCACATAAGGCTCGGCCCTCATGCGCCACCCTTGAGTGTTGTCCACCGAGGCCACTGAGCGATGAAGCGTCGCACATGATCAAGGTCATGATGTAGACGACGCACAGGTTTTGAATGCGGATGCCCTGGGTACCAACAACGTTCAGCACTCAGGGCATCTTGTTAATGCTATAGGTTGGACTCCTTGGGTACACACGATGTGGTTTGAACCTACGACCCTGGCGTCACAGTTTGCGGTTGTCTGGTTAGTGGCGTATTCGGCTGCGCGCTCCACCGAATTGATGACGCACTCAGCTCGCACGAGCAGGCGTAGTCGCGATGTTAAGTAGAGTCTATATATGATTGCATGAAGCGAATCGCCT
>CAVRAI010000009.1:0-322588 GCA_963718915.1 uncultured Chloroflexia bacterium
CATACAACGACCCAGCCAGACTTGGTATGACTCGTTGGCAGCGGACATGTCTATCTGAAGCGTCTGGCAAGAAGCCCTGCGGGAGAAGCGCGGAAAATAATGCCCCCTCTCCCGCGAGGAGAGGGGGCACGGGGTGAGGTTCAGATTACGCCTGCTGCTGCTGCTGTTCGCGGACGAGGCGGCGCAGCACAGCGGGCAGGATGCCGCCCTGGCGGTAGTATTCGATATCCACCGGACCGTCGAGGCGGGCAATCGCCGTGAAATCGAAGGTCGAGCCATCCTCGCGGGTGGCGCGAATCGTGATCTCCTGATGTGGCTTCAACGCGCCGTCGATACCCTCGATATCGAAGGTCTCGCGCCCGGTGAGGCCAAGCGACTCGCGGCTCTCGCCCGGCTTGAACTGGAGCGGCAGGACGCCCATGCCGACGAGATTGCTGCGGTGGATGCGCTCGTAGCTTTCCGCGAGGGTGGCGCGGATGCCCAGCAACATCGGCCCCTTCGCCGCCCAGTCGCGCGAGCTACCCGAGCCGTACTCCTTGCCCGCGATGACCAGCAGCGGCGTGCCCTCCGTCTGGTAGCGCATCGAGGCGTCGAAGATGGTCATCTGTTCGCCTGTGGTCAGGTACTCGGTCCAGTAGCCCTCTTTGCCTGGCGTCAACTGATTGCGCAGACGGATATTGCCAAAGGTGCCGCGCATCATCACTTCGTGGTTGCCGCGCCGCGAGCCATAGCTGTTGAAGTCGCGGACCGAGACGTCGTGCTCACGTAGATACTGCCCGGCGGGGCTATCTGCGGAGAACGAGCCAGCGGGCGAGATGTGGTCGGTCGTGACGGAGTCGCCCACCGAGACGAGCACCCGCGCGCCACGAATCGCGCCGAGTGGCTTCGGCTCCAGCGACATGCCCTCGAAGAACGGCGGCCGTCGCACATAGGTGCTGGCCTCGTCCCAGGCGAAGAGGCCACCCTCTGGAACCGGCAGCGCGCGCCAGCGGTCGTCGCCGTCGAAGACATGCGCGTACTCTTTGGTGAAGATATCTGGCGTGACCACTCGCGACATCGTCTCCTGAACCTCCCGCTGCGAGGGCCAGATGTCGCGCAGGTAGACAGGCTGGCCGTTGGGGTCTTCGCCCAGCGGATCATTGGTCAGGTCGATGTCCGTCGTTCCGGCAAGGGCATAGGCCACTACCAGCGGCGGCGAGGCGAGGTAGGACGCGCGCACCTGCGGATGGATGCGTCCCTCGAAGTTGCGGTTGCCGCTGAGCACCGAGACGACCACCAGATCGTTATCGCGCACAGCCTCAGCCACCGGCTCTGGCAAGGGGCCGCTGTTACCGATGCAGTTGTGTACCGCGACCGTGCCGGCGATGAAGGCGTGTTGTTCTTCAACTGACAGGTCGAAGACTGTACGCTTGCCAACTGATCGACTGTCAATCACTTGGAGCGCAAGTGTCGGCAGCGCCAGCGATTCCTTCTCAACACAGTAGCGTTTTGTAGAAGGCGTCTCCCCACGCGCCTGGAGTGGCGTGAACCATTCGCGCGCGCCGATCTGGGTGAGTAGCTCGGCTGGTGAAGGGAAACCGCACGAATCGCGGTGCAACGGCTGGAACTTTCGGGCGGATTCCTGTGGCAGCCGCGAGAAGCGATCATGGCCCTTGAGCAATGAGTAGTGTGGGAAGACCGCCGTCTCACGCTCCAGCAACTGAGTAGCTGCCGCATGACGCGCCCGCGAGAATGCCAGCGTAGGCTGTTCCACGCGCAATTCTTCCAGGCGAGTAGCCATCCACAGACGCTGCTGGTGGATGTTCTCTATCGTCCTCCAATAGACCGCAGCCGCACTGGCGCGTAGTGACTTATCCACGCAATAGCGGAATCCCACCCGCTCGATAAAGGACAGGCCATCCGCCAGGATGAGACGCACCTCGACTCGTGGAATACCATCCTGTGCGGCTGGATACGAGGACGCCGCACGGCGGACAGGGTACTCGTAGACTTTTGCGCCATCGGTATTCACACCGCAGCGCTCCAGAAGCTCCACGATACTGTCCATAACCTGTTTGAGCCGCTCGACGTGCTCTGGCATGGCGCTCTGCGAATAGGCAGGCGTCTCTAGAGATGCCTCATCCTCGCTCTCGCCCCAGCCGTGCAACGTTGGCGCATGGCCATCGGCGCCAAAGACACCGCCCAGGAATTCGCGCACGACGGCTACCGGGCAACGCGCCTCCAGCACAAACGCGGGCAGTGAGGGCGCCTGTGAGATACGCCGCCCGATACGCACACCAGGAAGCGCCGTAATGGCTCGCGTCAGTTCCATCGGCAAGACGATAGACCATTTGCGGTCGTCGTAGCGCGTCGCGGCTGGGCGATAGCCTGTGAGCAACTCGATGTCGTTGAGCGCGACCTCACGATCCACCGCCTGGCCGACATTCATGCGCCCCTGTCCGCCGACGCTGATCGACCCATCGCTGAGCAGGTGGCCAACCAGCCGCGCAAACGTGAGCGTGCGCTGGCGCTCCTGAGGTGTCGCCATCGTGAATGTCAGGTCGCCCGCGTGTAGCGAATAGCCAATCTCATCGGCGCTCGGCTCATCCAGCGGCGCTTCCAGGCCAACGACAATGCGGTCCCGATTCAGTTCAAGCTGGTCCGCGCGCACCCAGCGACCGTCCGCGCACAGCAGTTCGTGGTCTGGAGTGCAGACCAGCGTGCGGCCATCCTGCAAGGTGAGTGAGATACACTCGCGCTCGCCCTGCGCCATCATCTCGGATTGCCTCGTCATGCTCAACGTTCCGTTTGCATTGGGAGCGAACAGGGTTGCTCCGCCTGCCCCTGGCAACTCTTCGATACGCCGCGACGTGCCATTGGCGAGGAGCACAGGCGTTCCCTCGGCGATACAGGTGGTACACCCATAGCCGACAGTATGGAATCCGAGTGCCTCTAAGAATGGCGTCAATTCTGCTGTATTGAGATAGTCTGTCACAACGCGGGAGCCAGGGGCGAGGCTCGTCTTGACATGCGGGTGTGTCTTCAGTCCGCGCTCGACGGCATGCTTCGCCAGCAGACCGGCGCCAATCATCACCGAGGGGTTCGAGGTGTTGGTGCAGCTGGTGATCGCCGCGATGACCACCGAGCCGTCGCCAATCTCCACATTCTCATCCTGGATAGAGATGGTCGCCGTATGGGGATGCCAATTCCTGCCCTCAGGCTCGGTCTCTGTCGCACTGCCGCCCTCGTTCTCGAAACGCCCAATTGACTTGCCGTTGGCGTCGGGGCCAGTGCCCATAATCTGCTCCTGGAACGAGGTGCGGAAGTTCTCGCGCACGCCGCTCAGCGCCACGCGATCCTGCGGGCGGCGCGGACCAGCCAGGCTCGGCTCGATGGTGGAGAGGTCAAGCTCCAGCAGCGAATTGAACTGCGGGTCGGGCGTGTCGTCGGTGCGGAAGATACCCTGTTCTCTGGTGTAGCGCTCGACAAGCGCCACCAGCGCGGCGTCACGTCCGGTATCGCGCAGGTAGCGCAGGGTCGCCTCATCCACCGGGAAGAGCGCGGCGGTCGCGCCGTATTCCGGCGACATGTTCGAGATCGTAGCCCGGTCGGCGACGCTCAGCGCACTCAGGCCCGCGCCGCAGAACTCGACGAAGCGCCCGACCACGCCGTGCTTGCGCAGCAACTGGGTGACGGCCAGCACGAGATCGGTGGCGGTCGCGCCCTCGGGCAGCGCGCCTGTCAGCCGCATGCCGACGACTTCAGGGGTGAGCTGATAGAGTGGCTGGCCCAGCATCACCGCCTCGGCCTCGATGCCGCCGACGCCCCAGCCCAGCACACCCAGGCCGTTAATCATCGTGGTATGCGAGTCGGTGCCGACGAGGGTATCGGGATAGGCGAGCGTCTCACCATCTGGCCCGGTGCGCGTCTGGACGACTTTGCCCAGATATTCCAGGTTCACCTGATGGACGATGCCCGTGCCCGGCGGGACGACGCTAAAGTTGCGGAAAGCGCCCTGCGCCCAGCGCAGTAGCATATAACGTTCGGCGTTGCGCTCGTACTCACGCTCGACATTGGTGGCGAACGAGAGGATCGTGCCGAAGGCGTCCACCTGGACGGAGTGGTCGATGACCAGATCGGCGGGGACGAGCGGGTTGATGCCATCGGGGTCGCCGCCCAGCTCTTTGACGGCATCGCGCATGGCGGCGAGATCGACGACGGCCGGAACGCCAGTGAAGTCCTGCAGGAGGACGCGCGCGGGCATGAAAGGGAACTCGTGCGCAACGCCGCCAGCCGTGGGAGACCAGCGGGCGAGGGCGAGGATATCGTCGTCACTGACGAGGCTGGGCGTCAGGTCGGCGGTGCGCAGCAGATTTTCGAGCAGGATGCGGACGGTGACCGGCAGGCGTTCCAGCGCGACGCCGGATTGGCCCGCGAGCGCGCCGAGCCGGTAGATGGTGGTATCTTCGAAGCCCTGACCGAGTGGGCCACGGGCGTCAAAAGGGTTGGGGCGCGAGGCAGATGTTGTCATGACAATCACTCCTGAGGCGCGAGGATGGCGACGGGAGGAAAACTGCCGGGATCATCCTCATTGATGATGTGTGTCTCCAACGGTTTGGTATCTCTACCCAGTATAGTGCAAAGGCGCGGGCCAATGCTTTTCCACTGGTGAGGGGAATCTCTAGCCATTGTAGCAGGCGGCTCATCCGATGGGACGATGTATCGTATTGGATTTGGCGATATGACGCGCGCTACGAGAGGATGAGCCGCGAACGCTGGAAGCGGGCAATGACTCCCATGACGACGATGAGATCGATGATAGCCAGCGCGGCGGCGATGACCCCGACGGTCGTCCCGTTGGCTGTAGCGAGCCAGTTGTTGAACTGCTGGCGCGCTGTATCGGAGATCGTGCCGTAGATCAAGATTGGCAGCAAGAAAACGACGACCATGGCGACCCCCATCGTCAGCTGCGCCTGGCGTACGGAGGAGGCGCGCAGGGAGATGAGCACGCCGAAGCCAGCATAGAGAAGCGAGACCAGCAGGGCAAATGCCACGATGGAGCCGAAGGCGCCGATGGAATAGAACTGGAAGCTCCCGCCACCACTCAGATTGGCGGCAACCATGCCGACCAGGGCAGCGATGACCGAGAGCGCCAGGCTGTACGCGATGGCGGCGGCAAGTTTGCCGAGAATGATGGCGCGGTCAGAGAGACGGCTGGCGAGGAGGGTCTCCAGGGTGTGGCGCTCGCGCTCGCCCGCGATGGCGTCGGCGATGATGTTGGTCATTAGTTGAACAGGGAGGACAATGGCGTAGAGGACAACGATCCACGGCGAGATGAGCAAGACTGGCCCCGCCCGGTAGGGGAGGTAGAAGCCGAAGATCGCCACGATGATGAGCAAGAAGATCAGGCCCGTGCGGCGGCTGCCGCCAGAGACGAAGAATTCACGCCACTCTTTGGTCATGATGGTGGTGATATCGCCGATCATCGCGCTTCCTCCTCCTGCATCAGGCTCAAAAACACATCTTCGAGACTGGCCTGGCCGCGACGCACTTCCTCGATCTGGACGCCCGCGCCGACGAGTGCGGCGACAATGGGGGCAGCCTTGGCCGAGCCGCGCAGTGCGACGATGAGATGGCCGTTCTGGATCGTGGCGCTCTCGATATCGGGGCGGGCCTGAAGCATGGACATCACCTCGGGCGTGAAGCCGTCGCCGACGATCTCAGCCTCGGGGCGGCCAGTCTGCTGGCGGAGCATATCGGGGCTGCCGACGGCGACGAGCCTGCCCTCGCGGATGACGCCGACCTGCTGGCAGAGCCGCTCCGCCTCGGGGAGATTGTGGGAATTGAGGAAGACGGTGGTCCCTTCACGCTGGACGAGCGCCTCCAGGTCGTCGCGCAGGGCGGCGGCGGCGACGGGATCAAGCCCGGCGGTCGGCTCATCCAGGAAGATCAGGTCGGGCCGGTGCAGCAGGACGCGGGCGATGGCCAGCTTTTGCTTCATGCCGCGGCTCCAGGCGCTGACACGCTCCCGGCGGCGGTCGTAGAGGGCAAGGTGGGTGAGCAGTTCTTTGATGCGCGCCTGGCGCTCCCCGGGCGGCAAATGCCAGACGCGACCATAGAATTCCAGGTTATCTTCGGCGGTGAGGCGCTCGTAGAGTCCCGAGAACTCGAGCAGAGCGCCGGAGCGCGTGCGGATCTGCTCGCTCTGGGTGCGCGGGTCAAGCCCAAGCACGCGCGCCTGACCAGACGTGGCTTCGAGCAGGCCGAGCAGCAGGTGGATAGTGGTCGTCTTGCCCGCGCCATTCGGACCAAGAAAGCCGAAGATGATGCCTGGTGGAACGCTGAGGGTGAGGTGATCCACCGCGCGGACGCTGCCAAAGTCGCGCGTCAGGTCGGTGGTCTGGATCGCCGCGTCGGTCATGGATGCCTCCCATGTCGCTTGTAGCGGGATGCCGATATGGGGCGTGATTGGCCCCACAGCCAGATAGTAGCATGACAGCGGCAATTTGACACGAAGCGGCTCTACCAATTCATCGGCGATGCCTGGCTTGCTTCTGGCTACTCTACTACTCTACTGTCACCTCAAGCGTCCGCGTCGTCTCGTGGGCCGCGAAGTCAACGACGTGGATCGCGATAGTGTAGCAACCTGGATCGGCATACGTATAGGAGAGCGCGGTGGGTAGCTCGCGGGCGCCTGTACGGACACGAGCGCCATGCGCGCGGTGGCGGAAAGTCGCGCCATCGGAGGCCCAGTCAACACTCCAGCTATCGAGAGCGCGTAGGCCGTGTGTCGGGTCGTCAGTCGCCGATGCGGCGTCTGCCGCAAGCATGCTGCCGGATGGAGGGATGTAGCCAGTCAGCCGCGCAGTGACGGCGCGCCCCGACCGCTCGACCGCGAACGTGAGATCAGCCGCGCTGGCGACCGTCCGCATAGCGCCCGCAATGTCGGGACGTTGCACGACGAACGGATGCGGCGCGGCTAGGGCGAGCAGCCGCTTGCGGGTGGTCTGGGTGGCGAGCGGGCTGGCGTCGGCGGCAATCCAACGACGGCCCAGACTCTCGGCGGCGAGGGCGGTGGCGCCGCTGCCACAGCAGCAATCGAGGATGAGGTCGCGGGGATCGCTGGCGAGTGTGAGCAACAGTCGGAGCAGGCCCAGCGGCTTCTGCGTGGGATAATCGAGCCGCTCGCGTGAGAGATTGAGAACGGGCCGCACATTGTAGCGCACCAGCGTCTCGTCCGCGCCGACACAGATAATCTCGCCTTCTAGTGTGTCGCGCAGCAGCGTATCGACGTAGTGGCGACCGCGTGTGTCACAGGCCGACCCCATGAACGGCTTGCGCAGATATTGGCGCTCGATCTGTGGTCGTATCCGAAAGCGCGGCGATCTGGCATAGAGCAGGATAGTGTCGTGTTTGCGCGCGAGTGACTCGCGACGGGATGCGCCACCGCTACGGTACGACCAGATGATGGCGTTGCGAAAGTTCTCCGCGCCGAAGATGTCATCCAGCAGCAGCCGCAGCATCCCCTCGGCCCGCCAGTCGCAGTGTAGCAGCAACGCGCCATCGTCGGCCAACAGCTCGCGCAGCATCCACAGCGTCTCGTCCATCCAGCGCAGGTAGCCGTCGAGGCTCTCCCATGTGTCGCGATAGGCGGTGCGCCGGATATGCCGCTCTGAGCCGGGAAGCGTTATCGTGCTGGTGAAGTCGAGTCCGGTGGCGAAGGGCGGATCGATATAGACAAGGTTGACCTGCCCGAGCAAGCTCGGCCAGCAGCGCCGGGAGCGTCTGCTGCGTCTCGCCCGCGATCAGGCGGTTGGCTGGAGCCGGAGAAGCATCATCAGATGATATGCCACCCGCCTCGACTGTCCGCGGCGCGGCGACCGGTAGGCGCGGTCGGTGACGCGAGCCATCCGCGTCATATTTGCCACTCCAGACCAACTCAGGCATCGATTGCTACTCCCCTCGCATGCTACAGCCGCCGTGCCTAGCATAACACACGGCTGCGGCCCCCTTGAAATGAAACGAGCGTGCCCGATCACGCTCGTTGCCGGAAACGGGCTGTGACGGCGGAAGAGTAACAGCATGCGCTGAATCGCGTGTGGATAGCTTGACACATGCGACCAAACGTTCTACCATTGCGACCGATGCAAGGCAATCATCCGCACGTAGGTAACGGAGGAGCGAAACGATGGACGTGGCACAGGAGATGGTCGATGCCGCGACGGTAGGCGACGAGATGCGGCTACGCGAGATGCTGGAAGAAGACGCCGCGCTGGCGAACGTCTACAGCGCCGATGGGTGGACGCCGCTGCATCTGGCGGCGCACTTCGGCCACACCAACGCCGCGCGCTGGCTGCTGGACGCGGGCGCGGATGTCCAGGCGCGCTCGCGCAACGATCTGGCGAATCAGCCGCTGCACGCCGCCACCGCCGGACCGGCGCCCGTGGAGTTGCTGACGTTGCTGCTGGACACGGGCGCGGAGGTCAATGCACGGCAGCGTGGCGGCTTCACGCCACTCCAGGCGACGGCGCAGAATGGCAACCTCGCGGCGACACAACTGCTGCTGGCGCGTGGCGCCGATGCCCAGGCGCGAACCGATGACGGTCAGACGGCGCTCTCCTTCGCGCTGGAGGGCGGACACGAGGCTATCGCCCGTCTGCTCCGCGAACAGGGCGCCATCGCATAGATTCGCTGCCTCGAATCCTCGCCACGCTGCTATACCGCTGCTATACTTGAGAAAGATAGATGACAGCGGTCGTGTTGGCGTCTCCGGGACATCACCCGGGGCGACATTGGGCGAGGTGAGGCAGCAGATGGCGAAGAAGCACGAGAAGCACGACAAGAGCGACGATCACGACAAAGACGGCCACAACCACGCGGCGACAAACGGGCATATGGATGAAATCGAGTACGCCCCACTGGCGCAGCCTGCGAGCGCGTGGGGACAGACCCTGGCGATCACCGGCGTCCGGCTGATCGATGGGTCGGGCGCTGATCCAATTGAGCGGGCAACGGTAGTGATCGATGGTGAGCGGATCGACACCGTCGGCGCGGCGAATAAGGTGAAGATTCCCAAAGACGCGACGGTGATCGAGGCCGAAGGAATGACCCTGCTGCCCGGCCTGATAGACTGCCACGTGCATTTCTTCGGCCAGTGGGGCTACGACCTATTGCGCGGCCTGATGACCCCGCCCTCACTCTCACTCCTCTACGCCGTGCCGAATGCGCGGGCGACGGTGGAGGCGGGCATCACGACAGTGCGCGACGCCGGGGGCGCTCCCGCAGGCGTGAAGATGGCCATCGAGCGGGGACTCTTCCCTGGGCCACGCATGCTCGTCTCCGTCTCATTCCTCTCGCAGACCGGCGGCCACGGCGATAACATGATGCCCTGCTGCATCGATCTCGGCGATAACAAACTCCCCGATGTGCCGGTTGGTGTGGTGGATGGCGAGGAGGCGATGCGCCACAAGGTGCGCGAGATTCTGCGCGCGGGCGCCGACTGGATCAAGCTCTGCACCAGCGGCGGCGTGCTCTCCTCAGCGGACTCGCCAAGGCACGCGCAGTTTACGGTGGCGGAAATCGCGACGGCGGTCTATGAGGCGGGCGCGCAGGGCAAACGCTGCCTGGCGCATGCGCAGAGCAACCAGGGCATCAAGAACGCCATCGAGGCGGGCGTCGCCAGCATAGAACACGGCATTTTCCTGGACGACGAGGCTATCGAGATGATGCTCAAGCGCGGCGTCTATCTGGTGCCGACGCTGGTCGCGCCAGCGGATGTGCTCGATCTGGCGGCGGCGCGTCCAGGCCTGCTGCCCGACTACGCAGTGAATAAGTCACGCGAGGTGATGAGCGCGCACCGTGCGAGTTTCCGCCGCGCGGTGGAGGCGGGCGTGAAGGTGGCGATGGGCACCGATACCGGCGTCGGGCCGCATGGTGGCAACGCGCGCGAACTGGGACTGATGGTGGCCAATGGCATGACGCCGATGCAGGCTATCGTTGCCAGCACTCGCACGGCGGCGGAACTGCTGCGGCTGGATGACCAGCTCGGAACCGTCGCCACGGGCAAGCTGGCCGATCTGCTGCTGGTCGAGGGCAATCCCCTGGAAGAGATAGGCGTTGTGGCCGATGCGGAGCGGCTGGGGCTGGTGCTCAAGGGTGGCGTGCCGGTGCGCTCGCGGATGGCGCCCACATTCTCGCGCGTCGCCGTCGGCGTCTGACCTCAGCGGACCTCACCCCTATCCCCTCTCCTTGCGGGAGAGGGGAGCGCGTATGTCGCCACCTGGCGGGATGGTCGCCTATGCCCTCCTCTTCTAGGGGAGGGTGGCCAAAGGCCGGGTGGGGTTCTTCCCTGGCGACGGACCTCACCCCCAGCCCCTCTCCTACGAGGAGAGGGGAGCCAGAAGCCAGGATCCAGCTGCACGCCTGAGTCTGGCCTCTGGTACCCCTCTCCTTGCGAGAGAGTGGTCAGGGGTGAGGTCTCTCCTTACTCCCACTTGAAGAGGCGAATCGCCAGCAGCGAGCAGACGAGCGTCCACGCGGCCAGCACCGCCATGTCGAGCCAGATCGGGAATGCTGGCGTGCCACCCGTCACCACCTGCCGCAGGGCGTCGCCCAGGTAGGTGAGCGGCAGCGCCCGCACGATGGGCGTCAGGAAGATAGGCAGCGCCGCCAGCGGGAAGAAGATGCCCGACAGGAACATCATCGGGAAGTTGACCGCCGAGGTGATACCATTGGCCGCGTCAACCGTCTTCGAGATGGCGGCGACCAGATAGCCCATGCTGACGAAGGCGACCGCGCCCAGCACCACGAGCGCCAGCACCGCCAAAATGCTCCCCTGGATCTCTACCTTGAAGACCCAGACGCTCAACGCCAGGATGAGTACGGTCTGCACGAGCGCAATCGTCAGCCGCATCAACACCTGGCTGGCCAGCAAATGCCAGCGCGGCAGCGGGGTCGCGCCCAGGCGGCGGAGCACCTGCTCCTGGCGCAGCGTCACCAGCGGGGTCGCCGTGCCGAAGAGGCCAAGCTGCATCAGCGCCATCGCCAGAATGCCCGGCACCAGGAAGTCCACATAGCTGAACTGGTGCGTCAGGATCGAATTGGTCTCCAGCGCTAGCGGGGTCACTGTACCGGGCAGATTCTTGCTGAAGATTTGCATCACTGCCTGGACAATGCTCTGCTTGATCTGGGAGTCGGATTGCCCCTTGCTCGGGTCGTCATACATCTGCACGGTGGCTGTCTGTTTCTGCGCGATCTTCTGGCTCGTGTCCGCCGGAATGACAATGACCATGTCAATCTGGCCCTGCTTGAGCTTATTCAGCTCGGTGTCGAGGCTGCCCGTCTCGAACTTGAACGAGGTCGCATATTTCTTGAATGTCGACGCCAGCGCCGTGCCATATGCGCCATTGTCCTGGTTGATTAGCCCAACCGTGTAGTTCGGCGCGCTATTGCCACTGAAGATGACACCGAAGAGCACGATGAAGATCAGCGGGAATGCCAGCGTCCAGATGATAGCGGCGCGATCCCGTATGAACTCCTTGATGCTCGCTACGTAGAGACTGCGTATCGTATTCATTGCCTAACTATCTCCTCGGAAGAGGGCGCGTTCAGTCGCGCAGCGCCCGTCCGGTCAGTTTCAGGAAGACATCTTCGAGCGTGGCGTTATGCACGTTGAGGTCGTGCAACGCTGTGCCAACACCACCGCCGCTCTGCTGGCTCAACAGTCCGGCCATCGTATGCGGCACATCGTTGGAATAGAGCGTCACGCGCCCATCCTCCGTCGAGACATGCGTCACGCCTTCCAGCGTGCGATAGGCGTCCCCACCCGCCGGATCGTGGAACGAGATGGCGATCTCGTTGAAGTAGCGGTGTACCAGCTCCTCAGGGCTGCCCATCTCGATGATGCGCCCGTGATCGATAATGGCCACGCGGTCGCAGAGTTCCTCAGCCTCTTCGAGATAGTGCGTCGTCAGCAGGATGGTCTTGCCCCGGCGTTGCAGGTCGCGGATGACATCCCACAATTGGCGGCGCGCCTGCGGGTCCATGCCGGTTGTTGGCTCATCCAGAAAGACGAGGTCGGCGTCGTTAACCAGCGCCAGCGCGACACTCAACCGCTGCCGTTGGCCGCCGGAGAGGTTTTTGCTGCGGGTGGTGCGCTTCTCGCCCAGATCCACCATCTCGATGAGTTGGTCGGTCGGGATGGTCTTGCGGCCCGGATAGAACGTATGGAAAAGGTCGAGAATCTCGGTGACGGTCAGGCGCGGATAGAGCGCGGTCGTCTGTAGCTGGATGCCGATGCGCATTTTGATGGCGCGGGCGTCGCGTGGCTGGCGCAGGCCCAGCACGGTGATCGTGCCGCTATCGGCGGTGCGCAGCCCCTCGATCATCTCGATGGTGGTGGACTTGCCCGCGCCGTTGGGGCCAAGCATGCCGAAGATTTCGCCTTCCGCAACCTTGAGGCTGATACCGTCCACCGCCTTGGTCTGGCCGTACGTCTTGCGCAGTTCCTCGGCGACAATCGCCCAGGACTCGTTACTCATATCTGCTTCACCCTTTCTCCGGCGCGGAGGCCCCTACCTTCAGATAGGGGGTAAGCGCCGCTCTCCCGCTTGGTGTGCTATACTGCCTGTGTGCTTAGGCACTCCGCTTTGGCGGAGCGAACGGTTTGCACATCGCACCTCCCCAATTGAACATTCGCGGGTTCCCGGCAGGAATCGTTGCCGGGGTAAAATGTTTGACGTACGGCCTCCGATGAGGCACACGCGGCAGGGCTTCGGTTCTGCCGGGCCGCCGTCAATCGGCCACACGCGGCGGCTTTGTCGTTCCGGGCTAGCTGCAAACCCCTGGGTTTATTCATGGGGTAGTTGACTCCTTCATTCCCGATGGAAGCGGCTTCGCCAGTGCGCCGCCTCGCGACTACTTACCGCAAGATAGTCCCCAGGCCGCGCACTGGCCGCCACGTAGTATCGTCGCCTATAGGCCAGGGGACATACAAGTGCCATTCGTCACCTATCGCACTATGACGAACGTCGGGTAAACTGCTCGCTACCCGTGATGATCTTCCTCGTCTGGCTGAAAGATGGCCTCGATGGGCATGCCAAACAGTCGCGCAATCTTGAATGCCAGCGGCAGGCTGGGATCATACTTGCCTGTTTCCAGCGCGTTGACGGTCTGGCGCGAGACCTCCAGATGGTCGGCGAGGTCGGCCTGCGACCAGTCCCGTTCCGCACGTAGCAGCCGTAGCGAATTCTTCATGGGTGGCTCCCAAAACGCTAGCGATAGCGATAGGCGGCCACCGCCGCGCCGATTCCCCACAGGGCACACATCAGCGGCAACACCCAGATCATGCTGAGCCGCGGAAAACCAGCATTCTCCAGCAGTTCCCAGGTAAAGGTCAGCAGGGCTGTCGCGGCTGCGGCGAATCCTGCCGCGACTAACTGGATGCGTCGTTGCAATTCATCCATGCGCTCGACGTAACGAACCACCGCTAGCACCACTAGTGTCGCGGGAATGGCTGGCAGCACTGCCACCAGCCCGCGCCACCCCGCCTCTGGGTTACGCTCGATCAGGTAGATCGAGAGCAGCAGCAGAACAACATAGGCGCCCATGGCGCTGAAAAACCGGATCATATAGCTGCGACCGCTGCATTCATGCGTTTCCCACCTCTCGACATGTCAAACACACTTGACACCGGTAGTGTAAAGCATACGTGACAAAATGTCAAGTGTGCTTTACTTATCAGCACGCCGTAGCCGTGGTGGGTCGGGGAATGCTATCCTCAAAGGGGATATCCATGCGATATCCGTGCGATATCCGCGAGGATTTCGAGAGGATTTCGAGAGGACTTCGAGAACGCGCAATGATGCGGCAGCATCGTGTAGCATCGTGAGGAGCGGGAGCATGTATCAGCGAATATTGACGCCGCTTGACGGCTCAGCCTATGCCGAGGCGGCGCTGCCGGTGGCGGCGCGCATTGCCCAGGCCAGCCATGGCACGGTGGTGCTGCTGCATGTGCTGAGCGGTCCGCGCGAGCTACTGCCGTATGTTCTGCCGATGATGGAGCCGTCCACGCTGACCTCCGATGTGGAGGCCGCATCCGCATATCTCGAAGCGGCGTCCGGTCGTTCTGATCTGGCCGACGTGACCACCATCACCGAGGTACGCTCCGGGCTGGTTGGCTCGACCATTCTGGATGTGGCGGCCCACCAGCAGGCCGACCTGGTGGTGCTGGCGGCGCACGCGCATACGGGGCTAGCGCGCTGGGCGCCGGGCAAAGTCGCCGAGCATGTGGAGCATCGTGGCGCCATGCCGGTGCTTTCGCTGACCGACACCGACGCGCTTCCCGCTGAGGGGAAGCCCGCGCAGGGTCTGGTGCTGCTGGATGGCACGGAGGAGGCGGAAGCGGCGATTGCGCCCGCAATGCAGTTGCTAGAAGCGCTCAGTGGTTCAGAGCAGACCAATGCCACGCTGCGGCTCGCCTGGATCGGCGCCTTCGCGCCTGACGCGCCCTCGCACCATCCCGCCGACGACAATGTCGCGCTTTATCTGCGCACGGTGGAAGAACGTCTGCACGGCGAAGCAACCGCCAACTGGCCGTTTACCGTCACCTCGGAGGTGATCGCGGAGCAAGACCTACCACAGGCGGTGGCGGAGCTTGCCAGCCAGAAGCAGGTGACTTTCCTCGCGCTCGCGCCGCACGGCAAACGCGGCTACCCGCTCCACACCAGCGCGGATTTCGACGTCCATCTGCGCGGCGCGACGGCGCTGCCGCTGCTGATCGTGCCACGGAACGCGACGGCTGCCGGGGGAACCCAGACAATGCAAGACACCCCACCTCGCCAGTGACGCCGGGTGGGGTATCAGGGTTTTTGAGGTGTTCCAGGAATTATGGCATATTCCCGGATCCTTGCGCTGCTCCAGAATTTGCGGCTTTTTTCTCGGAGCGCCTCAAAAAGCTCGGAAGTTTATATTGCCATCCAACGGGAGCTTTCGCAAGGGTGATGAGCTTCTCCCACAATTTGATTGCGTCGTCAATATCAGCTCGTATCTGGCGCGCAACTACTCGCATCACATCGGCATCGTAGATGCCCTCTTTACCCGCAAGATCAAGCTGCTTGAGATTCTCGCCTAACAGGTAACGAACGCTGTGACTAAACTGATGCTCAGCACTGGCAATGTGCTTGACTTTACGGCGGTGCGATAGGAAGGCGCGTGAAGCGCTCGAATCCGACGCGGCAGGATTATTGCTGGAACCGGTTTGCGAAGAGGTCAGAGTCGTCTGGGATGGGCTGGTGGATTGAAGCGCTTTGGAAGCGCCTGTTGCTGGATTAGGCAGCGTCTCACCAGCCACTGTCGTTGCTGACGGTATCAAGTCAAGCATGAGTCCCAAAGTAGCGCTTGTTTCTGTAAATACCTGGATCAAGTTCCCGCCTCGCGCGATGAACTTCATGCAAAATTCCTCGGAATGGCTAGGTAGCCCTCGAGCATGTCTGCGGTCTGGTGGTAGTTCTTGCGAGTCGGCCACTACTGCATCGAACTGTAAGATTGTACTCACGCAAGTGACGATCCGAGAGCGAATGAATTCGGCGACACGCAGCGTTAGATATGGATCATGGCCAAGTTGCTGACCAATGCGGGCGAGTTCGTTTCGGGCAAAACCTCCAAGAGTTGAACCCGCAGCCACTAGCGGAACGGCTGCTTCGATGATATCACTCAGCAGCTTTGACTGCGCATCTAGTCGCACGCCGTTGTTGTGGTCGTTTAGCAACGTCTGAACCAGAGTTTGCAGCAGGCCAAGACGCCCGTCAACTCCATCCGACATGGTAATGCCTCTCTCGCATGGCTAACGCTGCCAATTGCCTTGGCACGCATGAGCAGGACTCGTTATTTGTCGTATATGTCACTGTGAACTACCTTGTTGATGCATCGCAGTATAACACAAGTTGTTCGCTCATGCACGGTAATCGTGATTGATTCAACAACGTTTCGTTGTGCGGATGGTTAACTACTTTTCAAGGTAATGGCATGAGATCAATCGCGACTAATGCGGTATTTAACTCAGTTAATGGCAAGTCACTCTAAAGTGATCGCGCCGAAAAATCAAGTCAACTACTACGCAATAATGGTACTACAAACTTACTGCATCAATCAAGACTATATGGCATGACACATCATATTAGAATATAGATAGCCAATGCGTAATAGGTGTTTGACACTGCTCCAGTGGGGCTTGTATGCTGGCTATCTTGGCGCAAAGCTGGTATAGTACGTAGGTACTAGCCTAAACAGTAAGTAAGTGACGACTAACTTCCGATTCCAAAACTCAACGCGAGAATGCCGCTTCTGATTGTGTTGAGCCATGGGTTGCACCGGCGATTCGTTTGACGCCACAACAATGCTCCACGCCTGCTATATGGTGGTTGAGATAGATGGCGCGGGGCGCAAGCGAGTGGCGCGAAGGTGAGCATCAACCAGCATCGTCCTCGCACATATCTAATTAGCGGGAGAAGGATGGTCTCCTTTCCGCGCTCTTCTGGATTTGTGTGGCCGACGATGTCGCAGAGTTCTGGTTGGCGCCACACTCGACCAGAGAAGCGAGGTCTCTCATGAATGCGGAACGTGAAAGTATTCCTGTGCGCGAGTTCGACACATTTGGGCAGGCATTGCAATTCTATCGGGAGAATATCTCAGAACGAATTCGGCGCTACATACCTGGAGGCCACCTAGCGCCTGTTCAACTGACCGTGAAAGATGTCGTGTCGGAAATGAATAAGGCTGGTTTTCCAATAAGCCAGGCAGCCTATTCTGATATAGAGCAAGCTCGCTATTTGCCAAAAGAGCCTGGAAAGTTCTTCGAGGCAGTCGTTTTATGCCTTGCGCTTGAACAAGGTACCCCAGAGTATCAGAATCTCATGGATCATCTTCTGTTTGATGTTTTGAAGCAGAAATTTGGTGAAAACGAGGCGGCACTGTACCGCAATGAGATTCTCGATTTACGCAAGAGTGGCTCAAAAAGAAGATCACGAAGGCCACCAGCACGACAGTAATAATCTGGCTTTCACGTATATTTGACCGTACGCTTGACTCTGCCCTTCTGCTAATGTACTATTGTGCCATCGATCAGAGACTAGTAGTTAGCGGATGGGGAATGTGATGTCTGCACAAGACTTCGGTCTTGCCCTGCAAGCCTGCCGCAACTCTACTTCTCACAACATGCTTGCGCAATGTATGTTCCCCGCATTCCGCCCATCGGTTACCGTAGCCCCCTTGCTCACCTCACAGCAACTGGAACAGCATTTACAGGAGATCGAGGCCGGGCATGTGTGGCCATTTGGTCGCTCTGACCTCAAGTCATTTGTCTCCGGAGTGCTTAACTGTTTGAGACGGCGGCCTAGTCCCCATGTTGAGTACGATTTCAAACAGGCCGCGGCAATCTATTTTACCGAATTGGGGTTCGTAACCCCATGAGCATCAGGTTCTCGCTTAGACACGAATCGTTGAAGCGTCTTGGAGGGATAGTTATGCATGCGGCGAGTCATTCGACAGATACCCAGGCGATCACCAAAGCAGCGGAAACAGTGGCCGGTATTCTGGATATTCTCGCGATCCAAACAGCGGACGAATCTGTTCCACTTTCTGCTGTTCGCATGAGGCGACTTTCGTCTGAACTTCAAGAAATGATTCGTCGCAATGACAATCCATCGACCCTTCGATTACGAACTCTTGAAGGGGTGAAGCTTGCCAAACGAGATGTTCAGGCACAGGCACGTTTGGCACTACAACTCAACAAGCCGTTGCAACGGAAACGCAGGTCCGCGGGCTTCTTCCAAAGGCTGCCATTTACTCGCCAGACTACCGATTCAACCATAGAGGATGTGGAAAACAACGAGCATAACGACATCTCCAAACTTGATATAGGCGCCAGGCGTCTCCTGGAGAACAGCAAAATTCTTTTGAATATTCTCGCCGAGATACGAACTCGCCTTGATGCCGCCGCGTTTCTGGTGTGACCGTGACCGATCAGGTACAAACATGATCTCAGGCCCACGTCCAGAAAACAACGCCATAGCGCATAGATTCCAGTGCACTACCTGATAACGTGATGAATCTCACATCCTTCGCACATCCGCCTCACATCTAGAGCGATCATACTGAGAAGACACTGCGTGTCCCTCAGCCACTGGAGGCGGATGTCGTGCGGATCATCTCTATGCGCCTGCGGGGTTTCCTCGCGACGCGCGCCGGGCGCATATTCCTGGCGATCCTTGTCGTCGCGGTCGCCATCCGCATTCCTCTGATGACTTTTCGCGGCTATTATTCGGATCTCGCGACCTACATCGGCTGGGGCAATACCGTCGTTCAGCACTTCTTCGACATCTACACGTCCACGGCTTCAACGGGAGTCGGCGGTTTCCCAGGCGGAGGAGGCTTTCCAGGTGGATTTCCGGGTGGAGGCTTCCGTGGTGGTGGGTTCGGAGGGACTGGCGGAGGCGGCGGTGGCTCGATCAACTACCCGCCGGGGATGCCCTACCTCTTCGGCGTGGTGGTCTTCGCCTACAATCAATTTGTGCTCCCACTCACCCATACCTCCCTCGATGCACTGGTGCGGCAGGATGGCTTCGGGCCGTTCTTTGCCAAGATTCCCCTGCTGATCGCCGATGTGGCCACCATGGTGTTGCTCTATGTCTGGGCGCGCCGTCGCCGCTCCGAACGATTCGCGCTGGCAGTCGCCGCCGCATACGCCTTCTCGCCCGCCGTGCTCTATGATGGCGCGCTCTGGGGGCAGACGGATGCGCTGGTCGCGCTACCGATCCTGGCCGCCATCGTCGCGCTGACCTCCGAACGCTACGCGCTGGCAGGCGTCAGCCTCGCGGTTGCGCTGCTGCTCAAGCCGCAGCCGATCATCTTCGCGCCGCTGATCGCGCTCTGTGTCTGGCGTTGGGCCACGCGGGAACAGTTTGCCCGCTTCGCGGTCGCTGGCCTGCTGGCGGGGTTGCTCTTCCTGCTGCCGGTGATTCTGCCGCATTTCCAGCTGGTTGATATGGTGCGGAACATGCAGTCGGCATCGTACAACGACAATCTCGGCTTAAGCTCGGACGCCTTCAACTTCTGGTGGCTGATTGGCTATGGGCAACAGGCCATTGGCAGCGCGTTCCTGGGCGTCAAGAGCGGGCTGGTGGGCGATGCGCTCTATGGCGTGGTGACGCTGCTCTGCGGCGCGCAGGTCTGGCGGCGGCGCGAGCCTATCATCCTGGTCTTCGGCCTGGCAGTGCAGCTTTTTGGCTTCTTCCTCTTCATGGGCGGCCAGCATGAGCGCTACCTGTTCCTCTTCATACCACTCGCGCTTGCCAGCCTGGTTCTCGCGCGCCGTGAGGAGCGACCGTATCTGGTGGCGCTCTATGCGCTTGGTACGGCGCTCTGCTTCCTCAATATGGTGGTCGGGGTGGGCGGCGGCACATTTGGCGGCGGCGAGCCGATTCCCTTCCTCACGCTACCGTCGTTGCGCGCCTATCTCTCCGCCAACTTCGCCTGGCTCAGCGCCACTATCGCCGCCATGCACGTGGTGGTATTCGCCTACACCATCTATGTCTATCTGGCCATCCTGGGCAACGCGCCACTGTCCAACCTGTCAATCACGCAGTCGGCTAACAGACCCGCTGGTGAGCCTGCCCTCAGCCACGGCGAATAACATAGTCAGCCAATTTATAGCCGCGAGGAGAGTTTATTGTATTCTTCGTGAGTACCAATCCAGAACCACGTGATTGTATCGCCATTCAAGAATCCGATGGCACGATAATGGTCTCCAGCTCGCGCCGAGTAGATTGATGGATCTCGTTTGCCAATCTGTTTGAACTGTAAGCTCGGATGTCGTGGGTTCTGCTGAATAACTGGTAATCTGCGCTGGCCTGACGTTGTGCGCGTTCGGGAAGAGCATTAAAGAGCGCTCGGAAGCGTTTTGTGCGCCGTGAGCGAAACACTATTCCCAGCCGCCGTCTTCAACGTCGCCGCGCGCGATCTCAGCACGAGCTTCGGCAGCGAGGCCCTCTAGTGTCTCCTGGCCTTCCGGGCTACTGACGATGGCGTCCCATTCTTGCTCATCCAGCCACGCCTCGATCTGGGCGGCCAACTGACGCTGCGCCTCGTCCGAGAGTTGCTGTTGCGCCTGCTCGAACGCACGAAGCAATTCGTCTACCATCGCTTTCCCTCCTTTGCGGTTGCAGCCAGGTAAAGTATATCATCCGCTTCGGGTATTCTCCCACGGAAACAGCGTCTACGGCATGAGCATGTAGACATAGAAATCGTTGTCACGCTGCCAGCCGAGCGATTCATAGAGGCGCTGCGCCGGGAAGTTGTCCACCGCCGTCTGAAGCATCAGTTCTCTGGCGTCCGTCTCGCGGGCGAAGACATGGACGCGTTCCAGCAGCGCACGACCCACACCCGCGCGGCGAGCGGCGGGCGCGACAAACAGGTCGTTTAGCAGCCAGGCGCGCTGCATCGTGGTGGATGAGAAGATGGGGTAGAGTTGGGTAAAGCCAGCGGGCGCGCCGTCGTCGAGCAGCGCGAGAAAAATGACCGACTCGCCACGCTCCAGCCGCTCGGCCAGAAACGCTCGCGCGCCGTCGAGGTCGCCCGGCTGCTGATAAAACTGGCGGTAGGCGTTGAAGAGCGGCGCAACCGTCTCGATGTCACCCACCGACGCTCGATTCACTTGCACTGATGTCATAGCTCGCCATCTTTCTCGCTAGTCAACTTAGACGACTGCCGAGCGGCTGGCGACTCAAGTCGCGCCTGAAGGGCCTCGCTCCGCTCCGCCACAAAACCCGCCTGCGCGGGTTTCAAGAAACTACCCTGCGACCGATTGTCTGGTTGAGGTATGCTCTAGCGAGTCCGCGTCGGCGGACTTCGTGGCCGCAGGCCCTTCAGGCGCGGTTTTAACCGCCCGCGTTCCTTGAGATTACTCGGTCGCCAGCAGCAGGTGGTATTTGTTCTTGCCCGCGCGCACCAGAATCGCCCGACCAAAGAGCGCCGTCTCGCGCGTCAGCAGCATCTCGGGATCGGTGACACGCTGATCGTTGACGTAGAGGCCGCCCTGCTGGATCAGCCTGCGCGCCGCGCCTTTGGATGGCTGGATGCCCTCACCGACCAGCGTCTCGATCAGCGAGATGCCCGTCTCCAACGCGGAGGGCGCGAGCGGCGAGGTGGGAACCGCGCCTGCCAGATGGGGCAGCGCCGCCTGCGAGAGCGACGCGACGCCACCACCGAAGAGCGCCCCGGACGCCT
Organism: uncultured Chloroflexia bacterium; assembly: GCA_963718915.1. Lineage (GTDB taxonomy): Bacteria > Chloroflexota > Ktedonobacteria > Ktedonobacterales > JADMIN01 > DAHUXT01. Next base: position 21,259 of record CAVRAI010000009.1, read on the forward strand.
CCGCCACGGCGCGGGCGGTCTCCTCTCCATGCACCAGCTTCGTCACCTCGACGGCGAGCAGGCGCTGGCCGACACGGCTCGCGGGGTCCGCCGCCTGCTGCCTGCCAATCGTAGCGATCTCGTCCAGTGGCAGGAAGGTAAAGACCTTCAGGTAGCGCTCGACATCGGCGTCTTCGGTGTTGATCCAGTACTGGTACAGTTCGTAGGCCGAGGTCATCGCCGGATCGAGGAAGAGCGCATTGCCCTCCGTCTTGCCGAGCTTCTGCCCCGATGATGATGTTATGAGCGGCGCGGTCAGCGCGTGCGCCTGCGCGTGGCGCGCGCGACGAATCAGATCGACACCCGCCAGGAGATTTCCCCACTGGTCGTTGCCACCCACCTGCACGGTGCAGTTGAAATGATCGAAGAGATGCAGGAAGTCGATTGACTGAAGAATCATGTAGCTGAACTCGGTGTATGAGATACCCTGGGCGCGGTCTTCCAGCCGCGCACGCACCGACTCCTTGGCGATCATCATGTTCACGGAGAAGTGCTTGCCGATATCGCGCAGGTACTCGATCAGCGTCATTTTGCCGAGCCAGTCGGCGTTGTTCACCATCACCGCGCCGTTCTCGCCCTCGAACGAGAGAAACGGTTCGAGCTGGCGGCGGATCAGCTCGGCGTTCGCATCCACCTGCTCGGTGCTGAGCAGCACGCGCTCCTCCGACTTGAAGCTGGGGTCACCGATCATGCCCGTGCCGCCGCCAACCAGCAGCAGCGGGCGGTGGCCAGCGCGCTGAAAGTGGGCCAGCATCATAATCGGCACGAGATTGCCGATTTGCAGGCTTGGTCTCGACGGATCCCACCCACAATAGACCGAGAGCATGCCTGTTGCCGCCGCCTCTGGCAGGCCACTCTCGGTGATCTCGCTGATCAGGCCGCGCTCCTGGAGCACGGCGATCACATTTTTCGGGGATGCCTTCGACGTAACCATTGCTCTGCTAACCTCTTTCTCACATACTCCACAGCACGGGTGGCATCTTCCCGGCGGGGGCGATGCGTGGCGGCGTGCCCACAGCGCCGGGAAACGCGCAAGCACAAACTATTGTCCGCCATTCGGGCACTGAAACGCAAGAGGGAAATGCAGCCGCACCCAGTCCATGAGTAAGACACGATCCACAGGGCATAAGGTCAGCGCGCTGGGTTAGCGCACTGGCTGAGCGCGAAGGAAACGAATCGCTCTGTTTGCCTCAACGCGGCCTCGTCAGAGGTATCCTCTTCATCTGGCGCCAGCCGCCATCGCAGCGCCTGCTCAATCAGCGCGGACCACTCCGGCCACTCTCGCGCCACCCATTGCGCCGCCTGATCCTTCGAGCCAAATGCGCCTGTCCCCAGGCTGAAAAGCGCCCGGCACATCGTCAGCATCGCGTAGGATTGCGCTTTGCGGAGCGTGGAACGCCCAACCCACTCGCGCCATCCTTGCGCCTCGCGGTAGACAGCCGCCAGAAATTCGTCGTGAGAGATGGGCGCGATGAACGCCTGGGGCGCCGATCCAGCCAGTGTTACGCCGTACTCACGCACCACATACCAGTTCAGCAGCCAGTCGCTCCCAGCTTCTTTGACGTGAAATGGCTCGCCGGGACTGATAACGGCGATGGTGCTGGTCTGGGTACGAAACGTCCGCAACGCCTGTTGTGAGAGGTATGCGACCTCGATGCGGTTATCCCAGCGCGTGTGTTGCTCAGCAAAGTCCCGATGCATCTGGAGCAGCGCCGCGTATTCAGCGTTATCAACCTCCGACGAAAGCACCGCGACCAGGTCAATATCGCTATGCTCAGTATCGAAATCGCCGGTGACGAGCGACCCATAGAGATAGCAGCCCAACAGCTTCTCGCCGCATATCCGCTGCATCCGCGTCAGGAGCAGCGCGATGATGTCATTGACTGCGGGATGAACGGTGATCGAGGCTGTCATAGAGGCCTTATCCGCACAAATGCGCCTATACTAGGCGGGGCGCTGCTCGGCGGCCTCGTCTACAATCGCCAGCAGGTCGTCCATTTCGAATGGTTTGTCGACGATCTTCGCCGACACCTCCGCCAGCAGTGGCCCTGCCTGCCGTCGCAGGAGTTTGCTGCTGCCGGTCATCAGCAGGTAGACATGGCGCTCTTTGAGCTGCGGATCCGCAATGACCGCTCTGAGGAGGTCGATACCGTTGAGTTGTGGTATCAACATATCGAGCAGGACGATCAGGCGCTCCTGGCTTTCGCGCAAGATCCCCAGTGCGGTCACGCCGTCGCTCACATCCAGCACCTCGTGATCGGCATCTTCCAGGATGAAGCGTACGGCGTCACGAAAGTCCGGGTCGTCGTCCACTATCAGAACCTGCGCCATGTTCGCTGCTCCCTGGTAGCAGTAGTCGCGTAGACCCGGGATGTCTCATGGAGCGAGAGCGCCTGCCAGCGTGCTGGTGTGCGCTCCGTGTCCTCGTCGTCTCGCGGTAACTCGATTGCTCTGGGCAGTGTAGCACATCAGTTTGCTGGTTGTCGCCGCGCGTTACGCCAGCCCAATCGCCCCCAGCGCGCGGATGGTCGGCGTCAGCAGCGGCGTCAGCAGCGGACGCAGCGCCAGCGCGATCAGCCCACCGAGGATGCCACAGATGGCTCCGCCGAGCACGTCGCCAGGGTAATGCACCCCCACGTAGACCCGCGCGAAGGCAATCGCGAGGGCGGCCAGTAGCCCAAGCAGCGCGATAATAGCCGCCAGCCAGCGCGCGATGTCGCGTTGCGCAATGGTTCGGGCGCTGGCGAGCAGGACGGTGGCGAGGGCAAACGCCGCCGCCGAGTGGTCGCTGGGGAAAGAGGCGTCGGCGGCGTGGGCGATGAGTTTATGGACGAGCGTGGGATGCGAGATGAAGGGGCGTGGCTCGAAGAGCAGATGACCCAGCAGGACATTGATACCCAGGGCAATGACCACGCCGACCACCGCCAGCGCCAGGGCGATATGCCCCTCCATCCGGGCGGCGTCGTTTTGGGGGTCGCGCCGCGCCAGGGGTGACCAGCGCGCCAGGGCGAACCAGAGCACGAGGACCAGCAGCGGGAGAAGGAAAATCAGGTCGTTGGCGGCGAAGACCATCATCGGATCGAGCAGCCCCTCATGGCCCGCGGGCTGATTGATGTCCTCAAAGAGAGTCCAGTTCCAGGAAAGCACGTCTTGCACCATTTCGTCGTTCCTCAGCCTCTACGCTTCACATTCGTCTCTACATGGCTACCCATGGCACGGCACAGCAACCAGCGCATGTTAAGCGCATGTTAAACTTCTATTAAAGTGGAATGGGTCGCAGTATAAGCTATATTGCGTAGAATTGGCAATCGGATCGGCTAACAGTCCCTTTTCTTGCCATCCGATGACGCGCCGCATAGCACAAAACTGCCCTCCAGCAATCGTGTGTGGAGGGCAGCGTAGGATGGTGGGCGAGACGCCAGGCGGCTATGGCTGGTAGCGGTCGACCGCGAAGGTGAACAGTTGTGTATTGCCCGTCTGCACAGACTTGCTGGTGATGATGGCCCAGAAGGACTCCTCCCCGGTCGGCGAGACGGTGTAGCGCAATGTCGAAACATGGCCATCGGGCGCGGGCGCGATGACCTGCCAGCTGGTCTCGCCGGGCTTCCAGGTGTAGACCTTTGCCGCCTGCCCCTGATCGGCCTGGGTGGTGAAGGAGACGACCAACGAGCCATCAGCGCGCACAATCAACGGCGCGATAATCGGCAGCGCTTTATCAGGCGGGCCTGCCAGCGGCGACTTCTTCCACGAATGGCCGCCATCGCTGCTGGCGAGGAACTCATCGGCGGACTGCGTGACGCCGATGATATGCGGCTGCCAGTTGACGGCTGGGAGATTGATGACCAGCAGCGGCTTGCCATCGGATAGCGCCGACGCCATACCCTGTGACGCGCCCTGTGGCAGGAAGCTGACGTGTACCCAGTTATTCCCGGCGTCGTCACTGCGGTCGAGCGCGAGTACTGGCGAGTTGAGCATATCGCATGAGCCACGGCTGACCGCGGCAAAGATCGTCTGGCTATTGGGCTGCGCGGCGAAGTCGCAGACGCCCTGACCCAGACCGCCAGCATCGGCCACCTGCCAGGTCGCGCCGCCATTCGTGCTGGTGACCAGCCGTCCGCCAGCGCTGGTACAGCTTGGCCCGCAGCTCAGCATCGCATAGAGGCGCGTGCCCTGCGCTTGAATCGGTGTCCCGGCGTAGGGTGCGGAGTCCGAGTAAGGGGTAGAAAGCGAGCCATTCACCGGGAAGCTGATCGCCTTCCACGAGGCGCCCTCATTGGTCGAGCGATATGTCGTGCTGCACGGCACCTGGCCCGACGCCAGGATGTTGCCGTGGGTCGCGCCGCCAGCCGAGGCGAGCGCCGACGATGGACAGGCGTTCGTCCCCTGCCCATAGGCCAGGTTCACCGTCACCGTCAGAAACGCGGTATGGGCGTCCAGCGGACTGGCCCAGATTTCGAGGATAATCGCCTGATCCGCGGAGGCCGGAAGGACAAGCGCCTTCCAGGTGGCGCCGTCATCATCCGAGCGGCGTAGTGAGATTGGCGCCATCGAGATCTCATAGACGATGGTGGGATCTATCGGCGAGAAGACTGGATACGGCGTCTGGGTGAAGACCGTCGTGCTATAGGTCATGCCCTCCATAACCTGCCACTTGCCTTGCGCGGTGGAGATGGGCGTCTGCGATGGCGACGTGGTGGCGTTAGCCGTGACGTCCGCGGTGGCGGTACCGTCGGTTCCCGCCGGGCTGTTTGCGCCCTTACTTCCGGCGAAGCCGCGCAGGAGCAGAGCGAACAGCGCGATGATCGCAATCGCTGAGGCGCCAGCCGCGATGGTGCGCCAGTGATTCGGCTTCTTGATCGGCTGGATAGGCTGCGGTGGCCAACTCTCCGTGGGAGATGTTAGCAGATCGTTCTCATCAGATGTCATGTGTATCCCCCGATGGTTCAGGCGTCTGTCTAGCCCAACGATTTCATCTGAGTCTGGACTGCCGGATGTATCAGGCGCGGGCGCCAGCGAGACGCGCCGCTGGATAGTGTCGAGCGTGAGGAACGGTGGCACATTGGCCGGGATGCCATAGTGTCGCCGCACACCCTCCTCGATCACCTGATCCGCCGCTGCCGTCGCCTCCTCGCGGCACGCTGCGCAGAATCGCAGGTGTCCGCGTAGCGCCGTCTGTTCGTCTGGCGAAAGGGTTCCGTCGCGGAGCCGTGGTGCGAGCGAACGATAGAGCGTTGCGTCAGCCGGGCAGGGAGGCTTCGGGAGTTCTGGTTGGGTGTTCATCATCCGTGAGTCTCCTGCGACCGTGGATTCCGTGCAAGGTAGCCTGCACGCAACCGCTGCTTCGCACGGGTGAGACGTTTCTTCGCCGCCTCCGTCGAGATACCGGTAATCTCGGCGATTTCGGTGGTGGTGAAGCCGTGTACGATGTTGAGAAGCAGCAACGCAACCGCCTCTGGCGCGAGGGTCGCGAAAACTTCGCGCAACACCTCACCCTCCAGCACGGCGTCTTCGAATGGGTACATGAGCAGGGGAATCTCGCCATGGTGCTCGGTGATCGCATCAAGCGATTCCCAGCGAATCAGCCGCCGACGCCGCAACGCTGAGATCGCCCGCCAGTAGGCCGCGTTGAAGAGCCACCGCCGGATGCCTTCCTCGGAGCCTTCGTGCCCGTCAAATGGCGCGACGGCCCGCTGCGACACACGCCAGGCGTCACAGAAAACATCCTGCACGATGTCGCGCGCGTGTTCGGTGTCGCTGATGAATCCACGCAGAAAGCTATAGAGCGGCCACTGGTAGCGATTGAGGAGATCGCCAAACGCTCCGGGAGCCAGCATCCTGGGCGCGGAAGCATCCTTCATGCCGCCTCCTCGCTTCGAGCGCCTCTGCACATCGGGTCTGATTCCCCCTCTGCCTACTACGCCGCACCAGCCATCTGTTTGGGGACAGGGCCGCCTATGAATCCGTGAAATTGTGGTCAATGTGTGGTCATTGTGTGGTCATTGTCCACCCAACGGCCACGCCAGTGACCGATGATAACAAGGTCGGCTGAAGTGTTGTCTATCCAACGCGCTGGAGCCTGTCCGTGAGTGGGCGGGGAAATTCACCATAGCGTCAACGCTACGGCACACCTCCCTATGACAACGATCCCAACGGATGTCGTATGAGCCGGTCATCTGTGCGAACGAGAGACACGCCGCCGAGTCACTTCGGAGTCACGCCGCATCACTCGGGGTCACTCGGAGCCAGAGACGATGAACTCAATGGCGCGTGTGCCTGTGACGGTGATGTTTGTGGGGCGCTGGCGGTGTGGAGGCAGGGAGATTGGGGTGAAAATCTATCGCGATATGCGCGGTAGTAGGTGTCGGGAAGACCGCGACCCGACGGAGCAGGCTCTCTGCCAGAGGGAGTGTTGCCCGCCAGCTGCTGCCATCCTCTTCGAGTCCCTGATGCAACGGGAGCAGTTCGAGTGGAACGGTCTCCACTGTCTGCTCCTCGTCGTGGTCAGCGGCGCTACCCGTCATGCGTCTCTCCCTGTGGGTCCGTGGTGGGAGCCATCGTTGCGGTTGCGGTTGCGGTCGCGGCGGTTGTGGTCGCAGCCACGGTCATCTGGCCGCGCAACTCCCGGAGCGCGCGCCGCAGCCGGGTGCGCACGGTGGCCGGAGGGATGCCCAGAATCGCGCCGACCTCGGTCGCGTCCATGCCAGAGTAGTAGCGCAAGACGACGACCAGCCGCAGGTCCTCACCCAGCGAGCCGACAGCCCCGCGCAGGTCAATGGCGTTGGCGTGGTCGCTGGCGCCGGGATCGCCGCCGAGCATCGCCAGGGGCGCGGCCTCGTCGTCATAGAGCGGCTCCGTCAGCCGACGCCGTGTGCCAAAGCGTCCGCGCTGCCAGTCGCGGCAGACGTTGACGGTGATACGCAGCAGCCACGAACGCGCCGCCGAGCTATCCCGCAGCGTGGGCCATGCCTGCCAGCCGCGCGTGATCGCTTCCTGGGCGGCGTCTTCGGCGTCGGCGGGGCCAACCAGCGCTGCCGCAACGCGCAGAATCGCGGTCGCATATTGAGGAATGAGCGCCACAAATTCGGCGTCATTAGCAGAGAACCCGGTGGCTTCAGCGTCCTGACTGTGTTGCATCATCGTACGCAATCGCTGCCTGGATAACGCCATCTTCGTTCGCCTCAATTCCATGATTTGACGCGCTCCCTCCGTGCGTTCTCCGCCTATCTGTAAAGAAGGATTGGAACTCGTCTAGTGTTTTCGTCATGCTCTAACTGTTCGTGATGAGAACCTCCTTCTCTATACACAATCGAACGAGTTCATTTGTAACGGACAATTTTGTCGGATTTTGGGGTGAAACTGAACAGGAAGATGGAGCGGATAGCGATGGAACATCCCCAGATCACATACGGAGCGCCTTGATCTCACCGCCCGCCAGGCCGAGGCGGAACAGCAACAGCGAGCGGGCGTCATCGGGTCGATAGTCGGCGCGGACCTCAACGTCAATCTGGTTCGGCTGCTGCCTGACGAATACCTTGAAGCGCACATCAATACCGAGGTAGACGTGCTGCTGGTCGGTCTTGGCGGCGCGGGAACCGTGGAACTGGATGGCGGCGACGAACCGCTCGACGCGGGCAGCGCCGTCTATGTGCCAAAGAACGCGCGCCGGGGCATCCGCGCGGGCAGCCAGGGCGTCACCTACTTGACGTGCCACAGGCGGCGCGGCGGGCTGATGCCCACGCCACGGAACGCCGCTCGCCATGGCTGATAGCTGCGCCCGTCTACAGGCCCGGCAGACTCCTCTCCGCACGCGCACGGCGGGGTCGTTGCACCGCCAGCCAGATGACGCCCACCAGCGCGAGGAGATAGCCGGATAGTACGACCGCTGGCCCAAAAGCCAGTGTCGCTTTTGGCTGTATGACCTCTCCATGGGAAAAGAGCAGATAGAGCGCGCAATTGAGAAAGGTAACGCCAGCGCCGAGCAGTATCAGGAGCATGCCGAATACCCAGACACGCGCCCGTGGTGGCTGGCGACGGACCAGCAGCGACATGCCGATGGCGGCCAGCACTAGCGGAGCCGCCCAGACCCCAACAAACAGCAGGCAATTATCAATGCCCAGTCGATACGGAGTCTGTATCGCCTGCTGGACGATCAGGACAAGCGTCTGACCGGGAATCTCGACGAAGGTGGTTGCGGGTTCGTCGGCGACGGCGGGATACGCGATCTGACCCAACGGCAGAAATGATGCGACGAAGGCCAGCGCGCCCCCCGCGAAGAGGAGACCCGCCGCCCAGAAGCGCGCGGACCGGCCAATCGAAGTGCTGATACGACGCCTCCCTTCACATGCGCAAGTGCGCGAGCTTCACCAACAGTTGCCGAGCGTTTCCTGACCCATTGACATATCCTATCGGTCAGGCGGTGTTTGTGTCCATGGATCTGGTACGTTGGAGCGCTAGCCAGATGATGCTTGCTAGCGCGGCGAGATAGCCCAGAAACGACAGGCCAGCCCCGTACGTGAGTACCTGCGCGACGGCTCCCGGCAGGTTCACAATGAACAAACACGAGACGAGCGTCCAGCCAGCGCCAAGGAGTACCAGAATCAGGCTGGCGATCCAGATAGCCCATCCAGGGGTCCAGCGCCGCGCCAGCAGCAGCGCCAGTCCAAAGGTTGCCAGGATGAGCGGCGCTCCCCAGAGCAGGAACGCCCAAACGCATGCCCCGATGATGTTTGACGTTTGGTTATACGAAGACTGCCGGTAGAATTGGATGACCCCGATGAAGACCTGCGCGGGGATCTGAGGACTCGCGTCGATCCTGCCGTGAGTATCTGGATACGTCAGATACTCCAGCGGCAGAAACGTCGCGGCGAAGGCCATGGCGCCGCCCGCAAGCAGGAGGCCCGCCGCGATCCGGCGCGGTCCGCTGGTTGTCGGGTGACCCATGCGCAGACTCCTTCGGAATCGCCAGTATCGCCAGTATCGCCAGTATCGCCAGTATCGCCAGTATCGCCACGACAGCGGCTTCCTGCCAACAAGTCTACGCAATCACGGCCCGATTGAACACGTATAACTCGCAGAATGACTCGCAGAGATAGCTGGCTGCGGTATGAGCTGGTACAAAAAAGCTCCTCCCGCCCAGATGTGGGAAGGAGGAGCCTGTTGTGTAGAGGGAGCTTTATGCCGGATTCGTGGCCGTCTCGGTGGGGCGGGTCTGCCCGTATTCGCGTGGGTCGCTAACCGTTGTCGTATCGACCGCATGCTGCGCTTCGAGCCAGCGCTCGGCGTCGATGGCCGCGCGGCATCCCTCGCCCGCCGCGGTGACTGCCTGGCGGTAGCGGTGGTCGTCCACATCGCCCGCGACAAAGACGCCCGGCACGTTGGTCATCGTGTGCTCGACATGTTTGAGATAGCCAACCTCGTTCATATCCAGAATGCCACGGAAGATCCCAGTATTCGGCTGGTGGCCAATCGCCACGAAGAACCCCTGCACCGGCAGAGTCTCCGCCGCGCCGGTCTTCAGGTTGCGCACAACCACGCCCTCGACCGCCTGCTCGCCGAGCACATCTTCCACCTCTGAGTCGAAGTGGATCGTGATCTTCGGGTGCTCGCGCACGCGCTGCTGCATGATCTTGCTGGCGCGGAAGCTATCGCGTCGGTGGATCAGATGCACCTCGGAGGCGTATTTGGTCAGGAAGAGCGCCTCTTCCATCGCCGTATCGCCGCCGCCAACCACCGCCAGCGCCCGATTACGGAAGAACGGGCCGTCACAGGTGGCGCAGCCGCTGACGCCGCGTCCCTGAAGCCGCTGCTCGTTGGGCAGGCCAATCCACTTCGCGCTGGCGCCCGTCGCCACGATCACGCTTTGGGTCAGGTAGTGTCCGTCGCTGGTCCAGAGCTGGAAGGGCCGCTGCGAGAAATCGACGCGCGTGACATCTTGAGGGACCATCTCCGCGCCAAAGCGTCGCGCCTGGGCCTCGAACTTATCCATCAGCTCCGGCCCCTGAATGCCTTCCTCGAAACCGGGGTAGTTCTCGACCTCGCTGGTAATCATCAACTGGCCGCCAAAGGCCTCGCCCTGGAGGACGAGCGTACGCATATTCGCGCGCGCGGCATAGATTGCGGCGGTATAGCCAGCCGGGCCGGAGCCAATGATGGCAACATCATACACCGGAGAATCGCTCATAACTTCAGACCTTCCTCACGCGATGCGAAACGGAGCATACACTACTTCAGACTATACCACGCCCTGATATTATACCATACCCCCGTTAGGTATGGCAACTCGCTGGCCAGCGCCAACCAGAGCCAACACGAACGTCCTCGGTGTCACATCCAGTATCCGCATCGGAAATGTGTCGCCGTACGTAGTACTATTTAGAGAGAGCGTGGACGATAAGAAAAATATTGTACGATGACCTGACCGTTGAAAGACCTGGATTCGGCTTCTCAGAGCGTCTGGCATCTGGCGGACGGAGGTGGGCATGAGCATCCATATCAACCCGATCTACCTCACTGTCGTGATTCTTGCCTGGTTCGCCGTCTATCACCTCGCCTATGCATTTATCGCCATCGCACGCGACCACTCGCTGGTCGGCTGGAGCATCGGCCCATTGGGCATCAGCGCGATCACAATGCGGGAGCCACCGGTCCGCCAGGTCATCACCCAACTCCTCTGCGCCGCGCTGGCCCTCGCCGGCGCCTCATATGTCAGCCTTTATCTGCTCACGCCTCCGCCCATTGCCGGGCTGCGCCAGTCGGTCTCGGCGCAGCTGATCGTGGTGGCGATCCCTGTCGCGGCATTGACATTCTGGCGGATACTGGCGCTGCTGCGCGAGCGGCGCTTCCCACTCTGGGGCGAGGCGCGCGTGCTGGCAAGCATCCAGCGAACCCGCGCCACCGGGGCGCTGATCTTCTTCACGGCGCTGGGGAAGACCTTTCTGCGCGAGCGTTTCGGCGCGACACCGGGCGAATTCTTGCGCACAGCGCGCTTCTAAGCCATTCCCCTGAAGAGAATTGAGGAATCGTGACGATGCCAGATGAGCCTGATATCTCTGACCCGCCATTGACGACCGATCCGAACTGCCTCTTCTGCCGCATCATCGCCGGTAGCATTCCCAGCACGCAAGTCTATCGCGACGACGACGTGATTGCCTTTCGTGACCGCAATCCCCAGGCGCCGACGCATGTGCTGGTCATCCCGCGTCGGCATGTCACAGGCATCAACGCGCCCGAGGCCGCCGATGGGCCGATGCTGGCGGCGATGGTGCGCGCGGCGAACGCGGTGGCGCGGGCCGAGGGAATCGTCGAGAGCGGCTTCCGGCTCGTCTGGAACGTCGGACACGACGCGGGCCAGAGCGTCTTTCACCTGCACCTGCATCTGCTCGGTGGCCGTCCGCTCGGCTGGCCGCCGGGATAATGGCCGGGATAATGGCCGGGATAATGGCCGGGATAATGGCCGGGATAATGAGCGCGGCCAGCGCATCGAGGAGAAGTGAGGATATGGGAGAGCGCGCATCCAGGTCATCTGAGCCAGTGCTTATCGTCGGGGCGGGGCCTGCCGGACTGGCAACCGCCGCCTGCCTGAAGCAGCGCAAGATTCCCGCGCGCATCTTCGAGGCGGGCGACGCGCCTGCCAATACCTGGCGCCGTCTCTACGACCGCCTACACCTGCACACCGTGCGCGCGCTTTCCGGCCTGCCAGGCTATCCGATGCCGCGCCGCTTCCCGCGCTATCCCTCGCGCGAGCAGGTCGTCGAGTATCTCGATAGTTACGCGCGCCATTTTGGTCTGGTCATCGAGACGGAGATGCCGGTGCAGCAGGCCGCGCCGGAGGGCGATGGCTGGCGGGTCGAGACGCCATCGGGCGCGCAGATTGGTCGGGCGCTGGTCTCGGCGACGGGTATCTTCAGCAATCCAATGCGGGCGCGCTATCCCGACGAGGAGTTGTTTCAGGGGCAGATCGCCCATACCGCCGGGTACCGCAACGCAACGCCGTTCGCCGGGCAGCGTGTGCTGCTGATTGGCGTGGGCAACTCGGGCGCCGAGATTGCCGTTGACCTCGCCGAACATAGCGCGCATCCGACAGTCTCGATCCGCGCCGGGGCGAATGTGGTGCCGCGCGAGCTGGTGGGCCTGCCCATTCAGCGGTGGGCGCACATCATCACCCACCTGCCGCCTAGCGTGACACAGCGCGTGCTGGCGCCAGTGATGTTGCGCCAGGCGGTACGGCGGCAGACGCAGGCGGGGGTGCCGCGCCCGACGGTGGGCATACTGGAGAAGCCTGGCGTTCCCGTCATCGGGCTGGAGCTGCTGCGGCAGGCGCGCGCGGGCGCAATCGCCATTCGCCCGGCGGTCGAGCGTTTCACCGAGCATGGCGTGCGCTTTGTGGATGGACGTGAGGAATCATTCGACACTGTGCTGATCGCGACGGGCTATCGGCCCGCGCTGGACTATCTGAGCGACGTGCTGCCGCTGGATGGCGCCGGATTCCCCCGGATGGACGGCGTGCGCTCGCTGGACCTGCCGAACCTGTACTTCGTTGGCATGTACAACAATATCCGCGGCACGCTTTTCAACATCGCGCACGAGGCGCCGCGGGTCGCTGACATGCTGGCGGTGTGAGCGGGCGTCATAGTGACTTGACAGGCTATCAGCGGGTGCGGTATAGTTGGGGAGCCGACGCGAGAGCGCAGGTACGCAGCAATGCGGGAGTGGCTCAGGGGTAGAGCATCTCCTTGCCAAGGAGAAGGTCGCGGGTTCGAATCCCGTCTCCCGCTCCATCGCGGCGACGTCGCCAAGTGGTAAGGCAAGGGTCTGCAAAACCCTCATCACCGGTTCGAATCCGGTCGTCGCCTCCGAGCTATCGAGAAGAGTCGAGCAATCCACAGGAATTCCGCCCTGGCCTGTCAGGCGCGGAGTTTTTTTCTTCCCTTTAGGGCACGATCTACACCCTTACCCCGAAACATTTTAGACCCTTATCAGAGCCTGAAAACAGCATCAGTATATCAAATTTGCCTCGGCCACGCAATGCGGTTGCTCAGAGAGCCTTTGTAGAGCCAATGGCTAACTGTCAGCAATGCACGTTGTATGTGCCATTTTTATAGTGATACCCATTGGTTATCGAAGAAGATGGGTTTCACAGTAGCCCATACCTCTCTCCCCATCCGCCAAACTCATTTGCCGACAGGTCATGCCGCAACTGATGCCCCGATATGCGGGAAAAACGCCGTCTGCTTCTGGCCGAGAAAGCGCCATATAGCTGAGTTGGCGCTTTTGTGGCAACGATTCGAGGAGGCTGGCGCTCAGATGGCCACGCGCAAAAGTGCGCTTTTGGCCAAGAGCACGCCGCCATAGCCAGCATCCATGTGCGCATGAGAGCCGATAGGATGCCGATCGGCCCTGGCAAAGTCTTGACGACTAGTACGACAGTTGCAGATAGCGGCGTGATGTGTCACCAATACCCTGAAGCCGAAAGGAGTCAGGGCATGGAGACGATGAAGACCGGCGAACTGACCAGGGAGGAGGTCTCCTCCTGGAGCGCGGGGCTGACGGAGGTGCAGGAGCGCATTGGGCCGCGCTTCGCCCGATCCTAGCAACGGCAACGGATGGGGCGCTATCTCGACGGATTACTGAGTCCGGTCGAACGCAAGAACGGCTGGCAACTCGCCGAGCACGCGGGGCACGCGGGCGAGGCGCGTCCGTATGGCATGCAGCGCTTGTTGGCAGGCGCGAAGTGGGATGCCAACGCCGTGCGCGACGACCTACGCGCGTATGTGGTGGAGCATCTGGGCGACCCACGCGCGGTGCTAGTCATTGATGAGACCGGGTTTCTCAAACACGGCGCGAAATCAGTGGGTGTCAGGCGCCAGTACAGCGGAACGGCAGGACGCATCGAGAACTGTCAGATCGGCGTGTTTCTGACCTATGCCGCGCCGCAAGGGCATGTCCTCTTGGACCGGGAACTCTACCTGCCGCGTGAGTGGGCCGACGCTGCCGCGCGCCGTCAGGAGGCGGGCGTGCCGGAGGCGGTGACGTTTGCCACCAAGCCCGAACTCGCGCGCCAGATGCTGGCGCGGGCGCTGGACGCGGAGGTACCTGCCGCCTGGGTGACAGGCGACAGCATCTACGGCGGGGATCGACGGTTGCGCGTCTGGCTGGAGCAGCAGGAGCAGCCGTTTGTGTTGGCGGTCGCCAAAGACAAACCGTTGTGGGCCGTGCTCGACGAGCAGTGGGGCCAGCCGCGCGCCGACGTCATCGCCGCGCACATCCCGGCTGAGGCGTGGCAACGCCTCTCTGCGGGCGCCGGGGCGAAGGGACCGCGCTGGTACGACTGGGCGCGTATGCCGCTGGCGCGGCTGCAACTGACTGCCGAGGAGCGGCGCTGGGAGCACGGGGTGCTGGTGCGCCGCAGCCGCAGTGATCCGACTGAACTCGCCTACTACGTGGTGTTTCGTGGTGTTTGCGCCAACGGGAACCGCCCTGCAGACGCTGGTACGGGTGGCAGGGCAGCGCTGGCGCATCGAGCAGAGCTTCGAACTCTTCGAACTCTTCGAACTCGCCAAGGGTGAAGTTGGGCTGGATCAGTATGAGGTGCGGTGCGGCGCTGGGATGGCTGGTATCGCCACATGACGCTGGCGATGTTCGCGCTGGCCTACCTCGCGGTCTTACGTGCCCGATGGCAGGCCCAGCCGACGCAACAGGGGCCGGTGTCACCTGGCGCGACCTCGACCGCAGTCGCAAAAGGGGGCCGAATCAGCAGTCGGTCGACCTGAGCGTCGACCTCGTACCGTTGACTATCCCAGAGATTCGGCATGTGCTCTGGGCCTTGGGGCAGGCGGTCTCCGCGCAGGCGGTCTCCGCGCAGGCAACGCCCCACGTGGTCAACTGGTCTGCATGGCGGCGACGCCACCAAGCACAGGCCAAGCGCTGCCACTACCAGCGTCACTTGGCACGTACTTGACCACTAACTGCAACTGTAATACTAGTGTCGGGTCAGATACGAGATGGCTTCCTGACAGGTGCGGTCACAGGTCTCTTTGGATGGATATTGGCGATTATTATTGAAGATGTGTATCTTGACCTTTTTGTTTTTCAACAACCAGATGTAGCAGATTCGATTCGCCGCCAAATTTTGGAAGCGATAATTGTCGGTGTAATTGGATCCTGCATCGGCGCACTAGGTGGCGTGGTCAGTCGCAGACGCGCGAAGGCAAAGTCAAGGAAATAGGGGGTTGTGCCGCGTAGCTTCACCCCTGGCACGAGAGACATAGTATAGTGACGCATACGCGATCCATCCATAGGTGTCATGCACGCCAACCGTCTCGGTATTGAAAGCACGATGAAGAAACCCAAGAGTACTGAAGAGATCGCGAAGCTGCTGGAGCGGGAGAGCGAGGACGACGCCCTCTGGGAACAGGAGCCAGTTCCTGTCGAAAGGCGGCCAAATCGAACATCTGTTCTCTCGCTCCGCCTGCCAACCACAGAGTTTCATGCGTTGTTGAAAGCAGCGCGCAGTTCGGGCGAATCAGCCTCCGAGTATGTTCGGAAGGCGATTGCCATGCGCCTGAGCTATCAGCCAGAATCGCCAGTCGTCAACGTCTCCTGTACCTACGTTGGAATGCCTGATGAGGTAGAGCAGCCGAACTGGAGAACATACACGTCTGGCAATCCGCAGGCTGAGCCTGACCAAACCGGTACGAAACAGGAATAGCAGCTTCTTTTCTGCGGATACACACGCGGCGACAGCGCGAGACATGTTATACTGGCGAACAGTCAACTATCCCCGGCTGAAGCCGAGAGCTTGCGAGTCGCCCGGAACGACAAAGCGCCCACATGGCCTCGCGCTGCTACTCGCGTTTCTCCGTACGCTCTGGCCGCAAAGATGCGGGGATGACCTCAGGCTCTACCTTGCGCCACTCGACCTCAAATGCGCCGTTGAAACCGAAAAGCGGACCCCAGACGCGATTGTGTACGTTGACGTCGATGTGGAAGCGCTGATCCTTATCGTCGTACCACTCGCAGACATCGGCGATGCCGGAGAACAGTAGCGGGAAGCTAAAGCCCACGACGCCCTCGTACAAGCGCTGGTCGCCGGATCGCAGCCTGAGGCCGCCGCGCTCATCCACCTTGAGGTCAAGATCGACGGCGAGATGCTCGTCGCTTCCCAGATAATCCACGACGCAGCCGCATCGCTCGCTGTAGACCATGTAGGCGTCGAAGCGCCGTATGCGTCGGGTGTGGAATGTGCGAATCCAACTCACACTCTCGCGGCCTATCTCATCGACGAAGGCATAGTTCTCAATGGTGAAGGGTACATTGCGCCCGTGTTCGGGGAACATGATGCGTCGCCATGAGCCGATGTACAGGAAGGGCAAGGTATACGGAGCGCCATGCCAGATCTTGTCCATGACGCCCGTGCCAATCGAGGCGATGCCGTCGCAGCTTTTCAGGCCGAAGCGGCGCTGTATCCGCGGATGCAGCCGCGCAAACTCTGATCCCAATGCCTGCTGGTAGATGGATGTCGTAGGTGTCATGCAGGCCGCTCCTGGCGCTTGCGTCGGCAACGCCCTGCGAACGGACTTGCCGCGCCTGCGATCAAGCCGATGACCGATAGCACAATGACGGAGAGGTTGAGAGTCAACAACCCCCGCTTGAAAGCGGGGGCTTGCAGCTAGCCCGCGAGGGCCGCCGCGTCTGGCCGATTGACTGCGGCCCGGCTGCGAATATTCACCGCCGCGTTCACGTCGGCATGGGCGGAGAACCCACACGATCTGCAAAGGAACTTCGATTGACTCTTCCGATTTGCCTTTTCACAATGCCCACAGGCGCTACAGGTCTGGCTGGTATACGCTGGATTGACGTACACCACGCGCACGCCTGCCAGCGCCGCCTTGTAGGCAATGAAGGCGCGGAGTTGGAAGAAACCCCAACTATGCGGCACTCTCCGGTGGCGTTTGCGAACCGTTTTCCCAGCGCGCTCGCGGATGCCCTGCAAATCTTCGAGGGCAATCCCGCGCTGGGTGCCTTTCGCCGTGCTGACAATCGCCTTCGACAGACAGTGGTTCACGTCCCTGACAAATCGCTTTTCGCGTCCACTGCGCTTTTTGAGCAACCGTTTCGCGCTCTTGGTACCCTTCTTCTGGAGCTTCTGTCGGAAGCGGCTATACCGAGCGCGCACCTGATTCACATGGCTGTGCTTTGGGCCAGCCGAGTAGTTCAGAAATTCGCCATCACTCGTGGTTGCCAGTTGGATGATGCCCAAGTCCACGCCGAGAAAATCATCCGTCTCGGTTGGCGGGGGTTCCGGCGCATCCACGGTAATCGCCAGAAAGAAGGTGTTAGTGGATGCGCGGTAGAGCAAGTCCGCTTGTCCGCGCGTGCGTTGGAGCATCCCTTCGGCATATACGCCAAAGCGGAACGGTACTTCTACCCGCCCGTCCAGCGTCAAGAGGGAGGCGCGATCAATGCGTGGGAACGAGAGAATGCGCTCATCGTAGACCATCGCGCCATGCGGGCGAAAATGTGGCTGCTTCGACTTGTCGCGTTTGTAGGCTTCGCTCACCTTGCTAATCGCCCGTATCGTCATCTGCGACGACAGGCCAAACTGCTCACGGATGTCGTAGTAGACCAGCCGTTGCAAGGCAATCTTGTTGGCGCACCGCTCGCGAAAGGCCACCACCGCAATCACGTTGCAGGCGGCGTTGAATCGTTCCAGTGTCCGCAACAAGGCGGCATGCTGGTCAGGGGTCGGAGCCAGTTTGACGAGCAATGTTTGTTTCATAGAACAAGTGTATCATGATTGAGTGTGTGCTTCAATCAGTCAGTACCGCCTGCGGGCGGCGGCGCATTCCTCCCCGCCATAAATGGACGGGGCTTCCTGCGCCGTTTCCTGTGATTGGATTGAACGCCGCGCCCAGGTATTGCGGCGAACGCAAGGCCACACCGATGGTTGCCGCCAGCATCAACGGGATGTTCAAGGCCAGCGGCCAGCGCTTGCGCCAGGTTGCCAGCAGGAGCACGCCAAATGCTACTTCGCACACACCGAGGAGCCGCACGAGTGTAGGCGCAGCACCGGCTGAGATGCCCGCGTTGAGCAGCATTGTCACCTCGTCGCGCTGCGTCAGCAACAGCTTCGGTACCAGGCCGTGGTAGAACCAGATAGCCGCAAGGGTGAGTCGCGCGAACGCATGAATGACGCTGTTGCGTAGCGACGAGGCGGGATCAATGCCGCGCTCGATCCAGAGACGCAGCCGGTCGAAGCTCCAGGCCGT
Source organism: uncultured Chloroflexia bacterium (assembly GCA_963718915.1). Lineage (GTDB taxonomy): Bacteria > Chloroflexota > Ktedonobacteria > Ktedonobacterales > JADMIN01 > DAHUXT01. The sequence continues at coordinate 39,564 of CAVRAI010000009.1, forward strand.
CGCCCATCCTATGAGCGGGCGGAAGAGGATGGCGTCGAAGAGTTGGCCGAGCCGCCCGAACCGGGTACGGTAATCATACCAGGTGAGAAACTGGATGCCGCCGTCCTGCTGCACATAGCTCCAGTATCCCGACCCTTCGACGATGAGCGATTTGAGATCGTCGGACCAGAACTTCAGGGCGGAGGTGCGGCGATCCTCCGTCTCGCGTGTGCCAACACTCTCGCCCGCGCCGCTGATATCCAGGCCGAAACCGATGCGCGTGGCATAGCGGAAGCGTTGCGGCTCGGCGAGTGAGGGTCGCGGCAAGTAGTCGATGCTGGAGAAGCGGAGGTCCCAGCGCTGGTGGAGGTCCGGCGTCTGTGCCTTCTGCCAGAGATCCTCCATGTCGCCGTGGATCAGCGTCTCCACATAGATGCCCATGACTGCTGCTCCATGCTAGTCGAGATCGCCTATAAGGAAATGGTCACCTCATCTGTTGGCAGACTATAGTCGTTCGCATCCTTCGCGTCCAGACAGTTGCTTGGTCTCTCACATATCGGTCCCCTCAAGGGGTGACTCCAGCGCTTCGAGCAACGATAAGGTCCTCAGCGAAACCAGTATGAGCGCGCTTCTAACGCCAGACCTGTGGTACCACTGCTTCTCAGTGACATCGCGAGACATGCTATACTGGCGAGCAGTGAACGAATGTTCCTCTCTTGCGAGAGAGTGAGGGTGACGAGATGCAAGATTTCGCTGGTATGAAGCTGCGCTGCAAGGATGGCCACTGGGAGATGGCGGACTTCGAGCTACGCAATATTCCTGGCGCGGCGGGATTCGAGATGTGGGTGGACTGTGAGGCGGGTGGCCATAACGGCGGCCACTGGCTCGCGCGCGATTCCGCCGACTCGGAGCGCGTGGTCGTCGTCAGCGTCCCCTATCAGTGGCCGTCAGCGGTAGACGCCTTCGCCGCCCGCGACCGCTTCGCCGAACAACAGGGCAAATAGGAGCAGGCGCCGACTGCTATGCGCCTGCTCGTGCCGCCGCTTCGTCTCCTTGCACAAAGCGAGCGCCCCAGATACCCACGACGCCAGCCACGAGTAACACCGGCACACCAATGATCAGGAAGGCATAGCCAGGGGAATTGCTATGCGTGATGCCTAACCCGTTAAAGAAGGCGTTGCTACTGAGGAAATCGCTCAGAGCGCCAGCGATGGTTGGGGCGAAGAGATCGCCGAAGAAGTGCGAGAGCAGCAGCGTGAGACCTACTGCTGCTGCTCGCTTCAGCGGAGTCACCACATCTTGCGATACCGCCGTCAATGGGCCGGAATTCACCTGCAACAGCGCGACGGTGATAATGAACAGTGGGGTGAAGATGCCAAACACGCGCACGTTGACCGAAAGGCCAAAATCCGACACAATGGCGAGGATCGACGCGACGAAGAACGGTACCGCGAGAATGAAGCTCCAGCCGCTGACCAGCACGCGCGCGCCCGGATAACGCTTGATGAGAGCATCCGCAATAGCGCCACCGGCGAGCAAACCAATAATCCCACCCACCACGGTGCCGACGCCCACCAACGTTGTTGGCGAAACAGCCAGGCCCTGAAACTGCCGATCAAAGAGTGGGACGATGAAAACGAGCGTGGCGCCGAACACGAAGAAGCTCAATGCCTGCAGCACAACGACAATGCGCAGCGAGGGAATCCTCCACAATTCCACGATGCTGCGCCAGATACCGCGCACACCGCCACGCGCCAACGCCGTTTCAGCGCTGACATCATCATCGGCGTGACGTGGCGGCTCCTTTGAGAGAAAAATCAGCAGCGCCAGGGCCAGGCCAGGGATGCCAAACACGTAAAATACTGGGCGCCACTGATCATTGAACACGCCGTAGAGCACACCGGCGCCGACAAAGCCCACAGCCAACCCAACAAGTAATCCCGTATTCCAGCGGCTCATGACTTTTGCACGGTCTTTGCCAGGATAGCTCGAAGCTAACATGGACGTGCTCGCGGGGAAGTACGTCCCCTCGCCCAAACCAAGCGCTGCTCGCGTCGCAAAGATGAAGCCGTAACTTGGAGCGAGCGCCGTGAAGGTCGTCACAATGCTCCAAAAGGTGATACCCGCAGCCACAACATTCTTACGCTTGACTCGATCCGCTAACAGGCCCATTGGCAAAATGCTCAGGGTATATACAAACAGAAACGAGGTCGCCAACAAACCATATTGCGTATCCGAGAGGTTGAATTCGGTCTGTACATGATCCCCAATGGCTAAGAACGCATAGCGGTCAGCATAATTGATAAAATTTGCCAGCCAGAGTAACCAGAAAATGTATCGTGCATAGCGGCGGGTAAAGGACACAGTGGCGCCTGCGGTTCGGGCGAGAGACGACTGGCTCATGCGGCATCCCCTATGGGCGTTTGCGGAAACGGGCAATCATAGCTGCATACGAGCAAGGGCTACAAAGCAACATAGCACACGTTCTGGACCAGGCGGCATGCGATCTGGCTATTTATGGCCGAGAGGGTATACCAGCAATTACCCCGCCAGCAGCGCGCGCAGATGCGTGAGAAACTGCTCCGGCTGCTCGAACATCGGCGCGTGGCCACAGCTCCTCAGAACCACCTCGCGATACGCGCCGCCATTGCTGGCGTAGCGGTCCAGCAGCGTCCGTATCTGCGTCAGCATGGGCTGCGCCGGGAAGAGACGCCTGCCGGGCCAGCCGCGAATCATGGCATAGCGGCCAAGCATCGCCGGATCGAGCTGCGCCGCGTCGCTGACCATCACATCATCGCTGCCGCGCACCCAGAGGACCGGCGGCCCATCGCGCATCGCTCCTAATGGGGCAAGGTTAAGGTAGCCGGGTGAGAGCGCGTTGTTGGGGCCGTAGACTCCCGGCGCGACGTATGGCCAGTTGGGCGAGGCCACCTTGTCGCCGGGATAGTGCTGCTCGCCAATGCGCATCATCAGCATCTGCTCGACCAGAATATCCTCGCGCTCCGCCGCAAAGCGAAACGACGGACGCACCACCACATTGCGCAACGAGTAGCGCGCGGTAAACGGCGATCTGGCGGTAGCATCGCCTGCGTCAAAGCGCTCTGTCACCTGCGGATAGACCAGCCCGGCGCCGCTGCCCGCGCAATCCGGGTAGTTGGGTGTTCCCTCAGCGTCGCGGGTGCCTCCATATCCATAGGGCGAGCCGGTCGCGTGCAGCGTCAGCGTCCGCACCTGTTGCGGGTGATCGAGCAGGTATTGCATCGCGACGACGCCACCAAGCGACCACCCCAGCAGGTGAAACCGCCCCAGCCGGAGCGCCCTGGCCAGCGTGTGGATGTCGTCGGAGTAGTCGCGCACGCCCCGCGCCGCGTTCGTCGGCAGCGGCTCCGTTGCCCCATAGCCGCGCAGATCAGGCGCGATGATGTGATACTCCGGAAGGGCCGCCATCAGCTCCTCGAAGAAGCGCCCAGAGGTCATGTTGCCGTGAACCAGCACGAGTGTCTTGCCAGTGGCAGGGCCGCTCTCATAGATATGCTGCGTCAGGCGTGGGGTGCGCACCATGCGCGAGCGAATACCGGGGAGCAGGGGATACCGCGAACCGGGCGGCGTATCACAGAAACCCTGAGGCGAGAGAGCCATGCAGCGACCTCCACAGCGAAATCAGCCGAGAGGTGACGTCAGTGTCACCCTCGCGCGGGTATTGCAACCAGTATAGCGGCTCTATGCAAGAGGGGGCAGGCGACGCGCATGAGCGAGGGGCAATTGGAGGCGGCTGGCGACTAAAGTCGCGCCTGAAGGGCCTGCGGCCACAAAACCCGCCTGCGCGGGTTGCAGACCATGGCTAGAGACCATGGCCATTGAGGCGCGGTTTCAACCGCCCGCGGAATGCCCAGATCGAAAGCCCATTATATATTCATGCGCGCCCCAGCGCGGCGCGGCTGGCCGAAATTCGTCGCGCATCTGTTGAGAAACGGGACTGTCACTCTACAATAATAGATGGAGAAGAACAGCGGGAACGGCGAGATGACCACGAGTGGCGGAGATTTTTTCCGCCCTCAAAGGAGAGCATCTGTGAGCGATCAATCATCTACCAATGGACCACACGAGGGGAAGCCACACAAGACGCGCCGCCAGTGGACCGACCTGGTCGAAGAACTGCTGAGCGAGGCGCACGACCGGGGCGACTTCGATCATCTGGAGGGCAAAGGCAAGCCACTCGCGCTCGACCAGAACCCATACGCCGGGGATCGCGCCCTCGCCTATAGTCTGCTCAAGAACAATGATTTCGCGCCGCCAGAGATTGAACGCGGCAAAGAGATCGATAATGATATAAAGCGGGCAGAAGAAGTGCTGGCAACCATGCGTCGTCGCCAACACGCGCTCGACGCCCGATTTGCGCACTCAGACGCGCGCCGCGCCTACAACGTCGCTCGTGACGCCGCCGAGGCCCGCTATGAGGCCCTGCTGGGTGAGATCAACAGCAAAATCCTGAGCCTGAACATCGTTGCGCCGAGCGTGATGCACCGACGCCGTCTCGATATTGAGGCGAAGATGCGGGAGTTCCGCGAGGAGTTTCCCCGACTGGAGGAGTGACCAGCATGCCGATGATGCCGCGCCGCGCGCCCGGATACCATCCGGGACTGCACACCGACATGTACCATCCCGACTCCGCCTATGTCAGCTGGGTGACGGGCCGCAACGGACTGACCACCTTCGATCTCTATACGCGCACCGCGCCATTCAGCGGCGCGTATCTGCTGGTGGCCGGGCTGGAGGCCGCGCTCGAATTCGTGCAGTCGTTCCGCTATGCGCCCGAAGAGCTGGCGTTTCTGGCGCGCATCCGTGACTACGACCCGACCTTTCTGGACGAGCTGGCCGACCTGCGCTTCACCGGCGATATCGCCGCCATGCCGGAGGGGTCCATCGCCTTCCCCAATGAGCCGCTGCTGCGGGTGACAGCGCCCTTTCGCGAGGCGATTCTGATGGAGGCGGGGCTGCTCCAGGCGGTCAATCTGGCGACGCTGATCGCGACGAAGGCCGCGCGTGTCGTCTGTGCCGCGCAGGGCCGCCGCGTCTCCGAGTTCGCCTTCCGCCGGGCGCAGAATCCGCTGGTGGTGGCGCGGTCATCTTATATCGGCGGCTGTACCAGCACCTCACTGCTGGCGGCTGCCTTCGAGTACCGCCTGCTGGCGACCGGCACCGTGCCCCATGCGCTTATCCAGCTCTTCGAGACCGAGGAGGACGCCTTCAGCGCCGTCGCCGAATCCTTCAACCGCTATACGTTGCTGCTCGACACCTACGATCCGCGCCGGGCCATCCATACCGCGATTGCCGTGGCGCGGCGGGCGCAGACGAGCCTGGGCCACACGCTGGCCGCCGTCCGGCTGGATAGCGGCGATCTGGTGGCTGATAGCCAGTACGTGCGCGAACAACTGGTTGCGGCGGATATGGGCAACGTCCGCATCCTCGCCAGCGGTGACCTCGACGAGTTCGAGATCGTCCGGCTGCTGGAAGAGGGCGCGCAGGTGGACGCATTTGGCGTGGGCACGGCGCTCGGAGCGGGCGTTGGCGATCCCGCGCAGGGTATCCCCGGCGGTGCGCTCGGTGGCGTCTACAAAGAGGCGTGGTATGTCGGTGAGGACGCCGTTGAGCACCCCAAGCTCAAGCTGGCGGGCAGCAAGACGACCTGGCCAGGCCGCAAGGAGGTCTATCGCCATCCCGCGTGGGAGGAAGATGTCATCCAGATCGAGGGCGAACCTGCGCCCGTGGGCTATACACGGCTGCTGCGTCCGGTGATGCGCGCCGGGCGGCTGGTTCCAGGTAGTCTGCCGCCGCTCTCGGAGGTCTGGGAGCTGGCCCAGGCCAATCTGGCGCGCCTGCCAGAGCGCTACCGCGCGCTGATCGCGAAGGAGCCGTATCCGGTACGGTTCAGCGCGGGACTGCAACGCCTGCGGGACGAGGCGACCGCGCTGGCGCAGGCTCAGGGCAAAGTGAGCGCACGGGACGACGCCGAAACCGCCGACCAGGAGCCGCCGGAGCCGAAGCGCAAACGCTAACAGCAACACAACTGGGCAAACGGCCAACCTAGACGCCTGTGTCCTATTGCAACTCGACCATCAGCACGTCGAAGTGCCCTTTGCTAACGGTCAGCGGGGGCGTGCCGTCGGCGAGGTAGACCGGGACCGATGGGCAGGCAATCGAGCCATCCACCTCGCTATAGCCGAGGGTTGGGTGTGAGCCGGGCGCTGACGGGGCGTTGTCCAGATGGGCAATTGGCGTCACGCTGACGATCTCCACGGTGCATGTCCCCGCTGCGGACTTATCGATCAGCCACAGGTTGTTACCAAGGTCCGACCCCGGCACGATCAGCTCGAAGTGTACGGCCTCGTCGGCAGCGGCCCCCGCCTGGACCGGTGAGACGGTATACTTACCTGGGCCGGTGTAGCCTGTGAAATCGAGAATGAACTGCTGCCGCGCCGACCCCGACTGGTCTGTCAGGTCAAGGTAGAACCGCTTCTCCGCTGCGAGGTGATAGGAGATCAAGTCGCCAGGATTCCCCGCGTTGATATCCATGCTCAGGACGCTCTGGCCGCTGAGACCTCCAGATGTGGTGAGGGTCACTGAGCTAACGCCGCTTTCTTGCGCGTGTCCCACGACTTTGGTGGGCTGGCTGCCAGCGCTTGGTGTCCCTGTATTTGTCCCTGTGCTTGTCGCGCCGCCACAGCCAACCAGCAGCACGGCCAGCGCGCACACCACACCATAACCCCACCGCCGTGCCCACATCGCTCCAACTGTCCTTCGTCGCATGGCATTCCTCCTCTTCCTCGTCCAACTCCTGTGTGTCATCCATGTCCCGCGCCAGTATAAAGCAAATGAGCGCTGCTGGCAAGCAGTCCTATGCGTCAACGCCGAGCCATTCGCGTATCCCGCGTAGTGGCGTTTTCAAGAGCGAGCGCGCCAGGGAGGAGTCCAGCTGAACGTCAGCCACTACGGGGGCTGGGTACGCTATAACGGTGGCGCCCGCGAGTTTCGTGGCGTCGAGCTGGTATGCGCGCGCGATGAGGCAGCCCAGTTCATAGCGGGTCAGCGCCTCGGCGCCCGCCATATTGATGACTCCCACGAAGTCGTTCGCGGCCAACTCAAGGATCGCTCCCGCCAGATCATCCGCCCCTATCGGGCAGCGGTACTGATCGGTGAAGAGATGTCCTGAGCGCGCGCCCGAAACGAGATCGAGCATGAGGCGTGTCTGCGGATCGAGCGGCTCGCGGCTGATGATGAGTGAGGTGCGGACAATGGCGGCCCGTGGGGCAATCGCGCCCACCGCCGTCTCCGCTGCGGCCTTGGCGGCGCCGTACGGGGTAATCGGGTTGGGCCTGGCGGTCTCTGTGTAGGGATTGCTCGTTCCATCGAAGACCGCATCGCTCGAAATGTGGACAAGCCGGGCGCCCACCTCACGCGCCGCCTGTGCGACATACGCCGCGCCATCGGCGTTTGTCGCCCACATTGCCGCACCCCGATACATGTACGCGGTATGTACGATGGCGGTTGGCTGGGTCAGACGTACCAGCGCCATGACGGCATCGCGGTTGCCAACATCGAGCTTGCGCCACTGCCCAGAAAGTGGTGGGGGCGCGGTGTGGTAGGTTCCAAAGACGTCCCAGCCCTCTTGTTGCGCAATTCGAGCGAGATTGCGGCCAAGCGTCCCGCTCGCGCCGGTGATGAACAGCCTCGGCATGACAAATCCCTCCGCCTTTATGTAAGCGCATGGCGCATCAAGCGACCGACCAGGGGCGGTTAACGCTTCCGCTGGCCGTCTTCGCCATCAGGGGGCGGCGGGCCGAAGCGTGGCAATTGTGGCGGCTGCCAGTTCTGTTGCTTGCGCCACTTCTGCGACTGCGCCAGATTCTCGTCGTACATCTCGCGCTCGGATGGGCCTTGCTCCTCCGGCGGCTCGCTAAAGCCCTGACGCTGATGGTCTGGCCGTTGCACGAACGGCGGACTCGCGAGGGGAGGCTCGTTATACGGCTGCTGCTGCGGCTCCTCATCAGGTGGCGGATAGGCGGATGGATAGTCAGGCGCGGGCGGATAGTTGGGGTGCTGGTTGGGCTGGCCAGCGGGTGGATAAATATCGCTGACCTCCCAGGCGTTGTCGGTGGGCGCTGCTGGCCGCGGGGGCTGATCGTGCGTCAGCCACCAGGGTGTCTCGGCGGGCGCGTTACCGCCAGCGGGCGGCATAAATGCTGGCCCGGCGGTGGGCGGCGGTACGAAGGGCGGCGTGGTCGGCACCGCCTCTGGATCGGACTGTCGTGGCCGCGCGGATGGGCCAGTGAAGATGTCCGAAGAACTCGACCCGGCCGTTACTTTGGGCATCTTGCTCGTATCCCAGAGCCACGAGTCGCCTTCTGGCCGATCATCTTCAACGGGAATGTATGCGGCCGCGGCGGCGACCGATGGCGGGACATCCCCTGGGATGTTGGGCTGGTATGGGTTCATTGATGGGCGCGCGGCGCCAACGGACGGCTGTAGCTCCGTCGGATAGGCGTCGGGCGGAAGATTGCCCGCCAATCCGCCCGCCCAGGGGTCAAGTGGCCCGGAGTCAGAGCCGAAGCCGCCAGCCGCCACACCTCCAAAGGGCGCCCCCGTGCCCATCGTATTCGCGGCGCGCGCGCCGGGGCGACTTGAGACGGCTGGCGGTGGCATGACGCTCGGCTTAGATGGATTCTCGCCGCGCCGCCCAATGCGCTCGTAGTATTCGACCCAGGCCAGCATCTCATCAGGCCGGGTGAGGCGGTGCAGCCGAATGCGCACGTGGCGGCCCTCGCCGCGCAGCATCAGATACTCTGGAACGCGCGGCGACCAGGCGAAGCTCTTCACACGGCTATCGGTCCGGGCGGCAATTTCCATCAGCAGACGCCCGATTGCGATGCCAACGCGAATCAGCCCGCCTGCGGGATGGCGCGTGCGGTCAATGCGCGAGACGTTGGGCCAGCGCAGCCGCATCAGCGTTTGGGCCGGGCGCTTGCAGGTGATCTCTTTCGGCCCAACGGAATACGTCTGGCGACGGATAAATGAGAGCAGCGCCTCCAGACAGCAAAAGCCCGCCAGGCCCATGAGCACCAGTCCCGTAACGCCCGATTCAGGGAGCAGGATGGTGAAGTAGAGGCCAGGCAGCAGCGCCATCGCCGCGCCGAAGAGCCACCAGACGACGGTATTGGCGACGATGTCGGTCGCCGTGAATGGGCCGGAACCGCTCGCACCCCAGGTGCCGCCGTGGTCCCGCCAGAGGAGGTAGCGCTCGTAGACCTCGGCGCGGAAACGCGCGTAGTTCATCACCATATCTTCGCGCACGCGCAGCTCGCGCCCATCGCGCGCCATCACCACTACCCAGCGATAGCGCTGCCCACCGTCCGGCAGCGTGCGCTCGACGAGCCGCGCCGTATCGCGCCAGAACAGTTCCGTGCGCCAGGGTCCGCGCATCAGGCTGATGCCACGCGGGCCAACCAGCACACTCATCGAGAGCTTGAAGATATAGACCAGCGCGCCCCAATAGATAGAGACCAGCAGCAGACCGAAGAAGACTGCGCGCCCGGTATGGTCATTGATGCCGAGGTGAAGCCAGTCATAGAGTCCAGTGCCGAGTAGGCCAAACGCCACTAACCCCAGCAACATCCAGTCGCCGCCGCTGGGCGCGCGGAAGACGCTATCGCGCTCCTGAAATGCCAGATCCTCCAGCGCAACTGTGCGTCTCGGTTTTCGCGATGTTTGCGATGTTTGCGATGATTGTGATGATTGTGAACTCGACACCACCGGCCCTGCCACTCCCCGCCATGACGCGCCACACTACTCGCTTGCTATTACGCCGAACACGTACGTGTCCACGGCCAGTATACCAGCCGTGGTCAAATGCGCGTCTTGTGGGATACCAGGAGTCCTGCTTATGACAGGAGAGGAGCATATACGGTCGCCCCTCTCCCGTGGGAGAGGGGTCGAAGGTGAGGTTTTCCAGCCGTCTAGCGCCATCTATTCGCGGCTGAAGCGCTCCAGCGTGGCGTAGATATTGTCGGCGGTGGGGTAGAACGCGGTCTCTTCGGGCGCGTTATAGGGCGCGGCGGGCGCGGCGATGGCTGTCACCAGCGCGGGGGCCGTATCCATATCCCAGAAGAAGTTTTCCGCGATCCACGAGTGGATGTGGCGGCCAAAGCTGGTGAGATCGGTCTCTTCGGTGACGACGATGGCGCGGTTCGTCGCCTTCACCGACGCGCGAATCGCCTCGGTGTCGAATGGCGCCAGCGTGCGCAGATCGATCACATCCACCGCGCCGCCCCGCGCCTCCACAAACCGCGCCGCAGCAACCGCCGACTCCAGGAACATCATGCCCCAGCTGACGACCGTGGCCATCGGCGCGCCGCTGCCAATGCGGATGGTGCGCGCCTTGCCGAATGGCTCGGTGTAGTAGCCGTCGGGCACGTTCCATAGCTCGGCCAGCTGCGGGATGGGCGCACCGCCCTTCGTCACCGTCGGGATATCGGCGCGATAGAGACGCCCGCGTTCCAGGAAGACGACCGGCGAGCGCGTCTGCGACGCCTCGATCAGCAGCCCCTTGGCGTCGTAGGGGGTGGCTGGGCAGACGGTAATCAGGCCAGGCACGTTGGTGAACCACTGCTCACCCGCGTTCGAGTGGCCGAACGCGCCGCCGCCAGCCGCGCCGCTATCGGAGATCGGGCCGCCGCCGCCAGAGCCAGCCTTCATGCGCAGGATCATCGGGCAGTTCCAGTCGCCGAAGGACTGGTAGTAGATGCGCGCCGCCAGCCGAATCGTCTGCGTCGCCGACTGGTGGTAATCCACAAACTGAATCTCACCACAGCGCGCCTTGTCGTCGGCCATGCTGCATCCGGCGGCGATGCCCGCGATGAACTGCTCGTTGAGCGCGCTGCTGATCGCCGTGCCAGGATACTCCTTCGCCAGCCGCTGCGTCGCGTTGAAGACACCGCCGGTCGAGCTACCGACATCCTGGCCGAAGACGAAGAAGCCGGAGTCGCGCTTGACGATCTCGACCAGCGCATCGTTGACCGCTTCGATCATCGGAATCTTGCGCGTCGGGCCGGATGGCGGCTGGAGCGCGGCGGTTGGCATCTCGATAATGCGCTCGGTGACGCGCGCGCCGGGCACCGCAGGCTCCGTCACCACCTGATCTTCGGCGGCGTCGATCCGCGCCTTGGCCTCGTCGCGGAAACGCTCGATATCCTCCGGCTGGATCAGCCCACGCTCAACCAGCATCTCGCCCATGCGCTTGACCGGGTCTTTGGTGCGGGTCGTCTCTTCGATCTCTTCGCGGGTGCGGTAGCGGCGAATGTCGGTACTGCTGGAGTGTGGATCGAGCAGGCCGCCATGCAGATGCATAAACGCTGGCCCCTCGCCGTTGCGCAGGCGCTCGGCAAGCTGGCGGGTCGTCTCGTAGACCTCCAGCGGGTTGACGGCGTCCACATCCACGGCGATGGCGTCCATCGCGCGCACCTGCGCCGTCAGATCGCCTGCCCACTGCGCCTGCTGTTCGGTCATGATGGCCCAGTGGTTGTTCCAGATCGTTATCAGCACTGGCAGTTTGTGGACGGTCGCCTGGCGTAGCAAGACGTTGACATCATTGGTCGCGGCGCTGCCATCGCCACCGGAGAAGAGAATGACCCGCTGGCTGCCGTCTCGCTTGAACGCCCAGCCGACGCCGCCCGCGAAGGGCGCGAGTCCGCCTACCTCGCTGAAGGTCGGCATCACATGGAACTCGCGGCTGCTGTAGTGTGAGGGCATATTGCGCCCGCTGCACATCGGATCGGTCACGCGCGAGTAGGCGGCGCGCAGCACACCATGAACGTCGTCGGTACGCTGGAGCCAGCCCGCCAGGTCGCGGTAGTAGAACGAGAGCCAGTCTTCGTCGTCGAGCGCGGCGACAACCGCCGCCATGGACTCGTGGCCCGCGCAGCCGATGTAGAACGGGAATTTGCCCTGGGTCTTACGCGCCTTGAGCACATCGTTCATGGTGCGCGCCATGACCATCGTTCGGTACAGCTCAACCGGATCCAGTGTGCGGGCCTCTCTGCCCGCGGCAGGAGCCGTGACGTTCGTTGTCATCGAGATTCCTCCGCCTTTGCCTTTGTATTGCCTGTATCGCTCCGCCACATCCAGCCTATTATAGTGGCCGTGGCCGCCACTGCGCAACCAGTTAACACCCGCGTACGCGCCGCCGCGCTCCAAAGAAGCAGGCCAGCGCCATCTGGCCTATGCTCAGACGTGTGGCTGTTTCCGCGCGTCACGCGGGCCAAGGGGATTATGCGGGCGCTGTGGCCGTAATCAGCTTTGCGCCTGTGATGGCCAGCAGATCGCTCACCAACAGCTTGATGTTGATGCCGCGCTGGCCGCCATTGAGGTATAGCTCATCCAGGTCGGCGGCGGTGGCGTCCAGATAGACCTCGAAACGTTTATCCAGCAGCGCCAGTGGCGAGATGCCGCCTACCTTCAGCCCGGTCAGTCGCTCCGCCTCGCGCTGGAGCGCCATCCGCGCCGACTTCGCGCCGACGCCGCGCGCCAGCAGCCGCAGATCAAGCTCGCGGTCGCCCGGCGCCATCACCAGCAGATGCCGATTACCATCCGCCAGCGCCACCAGCGTCTTATACACGTGACCGGCGGGCACACCCAGCAGCGCGGCCACCTCGTCGGCGGCGTGAATCGTCTCGGCGTAGAAAAACGTCGAGTACGGTATTTTGTGGGCGTCGAGCGCGCGCATCGCGTTGGTCTTCGGCGGTGATTTCCGGGCCATGAACCCTGTGCCTCCGCGCCTCCTGCGCTATACTGATCGTACACGAGAGTTGGCGATGGAAGCGGGCTTATGATGGCGGGCGGTTAAAACCGCGCCTCGATGGCCTCGCTTACGCTCCGCCACGAAGTCCGCCTCCGCGGACTCTTGAGATCTCTCTCGATAGCAGCCAGTCGTGATGGGCTGTTGAAACCCGCGCAGGCGGGTTTTGTGGCCGTAGGCCATTCAGGCGCGGTTTTAACCGCCCGCGTTCCCACATCACCACAACCCGCCAGCAAGGAGGCGTATCTCATGTCCGCGACGCTCACGACCGAGCATGAACAGGCATCGCCCGCGCTGGTCGCCGCCGAAGAGGCGCTGCTGGCAACGGCGGGGATACCCATCGCGCGGCATGAGACGCGCCTGAATGGCGTCCGTATCCATTATCTCACCTGTGGCGAAGGCGAGCCACTGGTGCTGGTGCATGGCCGTGGTGGCGCGGCAGCCCTATTCACGCCGATTCTAGGCGCGCTCGCGGCGGGGCGGCGCGTGATCGCGCTCGATCTGCCGGGCTGGGGGCTATCGGAGAAGCCTCCGTTTACTGGCCACACCGCCAGCGACGCCGTCGCGGTCTGGCGTGATGCGCTCCTCGCCTTCCTGGATGACCAGGGGCTGACGCAGACCGATCTCGCTGGGCATTCGATGGGTGGGCTGACGGCGCTGGCGTTGGCACTGGGTGCGCCGGAGCGCGTGCGCCGCCTCGCGCTGATAGACTCCGGCGGGCTGGGCATCGAGATGCCGTTCGACGTGCGATTGTATTTTCGCCTCAAGCCTGAGCGGCTGAATACCCGACTGGGATCGCGCTTCTTCGCCTGGGCGGTCAGCCGCGACGACGCCACCCTGGCCCAGCAGCGCGGCCCACTCTTCGACTTCATGTACGCGGTCGAGTCGCAGCGTTCGGTAATTTCGAGCGGCGGGCGCGCGTTTGATAAGTGGGTAAATCTCGGCGGCGTCCATCTTGACTTTCGTAGCCGCCTCAAGGAGCTGGAGATGCCAGTGCTGCTGCTCTGGGGCGACCGCGACCGCCTGATCCCCTACAGCACCGCGCTGCAAGCCGTGCGCCAGATTCACACCGGGCGGGTCGTCGCCTTCACTGGCTGTGGGCATTCGCCGCATCGGGAGCGTCCCGCCGAGTTCGCGCGGACACTTTCCGCCTGGCTGGATGGCTACCGGGTTCCATCGCGGGTATAAACTGGTTGAAAGACCTCTCCCTTCCCTGTGTTGGGAGGACAGAGGATGCGATAGAGATCGAATATGAAGGGGAATGCTCCGACGTGTTTACTGGTGAAGAACTGCTGACAATCGCTGGCGTCACGCCGCAGGGTGGCTCGTTGCCGAGGGAGTTCGCTGGCGCGGCGGTGGATAGCCGTCTCGTCCAGCCGGGCGAGCTATTCATTGCGCTACGCGGCGAGCGCACCGATGGCCACCGCTTCATCGAGGCGGCGGTACGCGCGGGCGCGGCTGCGGTGCTCTGCGCCCAACCCGACGCCTACGCCACCAGCCAGAATATTCCACAGCTTGTCGTCGCCAATCCAGTGGAGACGCTGCAACGGCTGGCGCAGGCGCGACTGGCGCGGCAGCCCTCCACGCGCGTGATCGGCATCGCGGGGAGCAACGGCAAGACGACCGTGAAGGAGGCGACGGCGGCGCTAATGACGCATCTCGCGCCCATACTCAAGCCGGTCGGCAGTTTCAACACCGAGGTGGGTGTTCCGCTGACGCTGCTGCGGCTGGCTGATGAGCATCAATTTGCCGTGCTGGAGATGGGGGCGCAGCGCATCGGCGAGGTGGCGCTGCTCTGCCGCGTCGCGCCGCCGCAGATTGGCGTGGTGACGGTCATCGGGCCGGAGCACCTGGAATATTTCGGCAGTATGGAGAATGTCATCCTCGGCGAGCGCGAGATCGTGGAGGCGCTTACCCCTGACGGCATCGCCATCCTCAACGACGACGACCCCGACGTGCGCGCGATGGCGGAGCATACGAAGGCGAAGGTCATCCGCTATGGCCGGGGCGAGACGGCGGAGGTGCGCGCGCTCGACCCGCTTGGCGACCCGCTAACCGGGATGAGCTTCACGCTGGCATGGCAGGACGAGCAGGCAGACGTACAGCTGCGGCTGCCGGGCATCCACGCGATCAGTACAGCGCTGGCGGCGGCGGCGGTGGCGCTGCACTGCGGGATGGCGCTGCCCGCCGTGGCCGAGGCGCTGGGTGAGGTGCGCGCGTCGAAACGTCGCGGCGAAGTCCACCGGGCATTCAACGGCGCGACACTGGTGGATGATAGCTACAACGCGAACCGACAGTCGGCGATAGCCGCGATTGATTTGCTACGCATGGCGCACGCCGAGCCGGGAGCGCGCCGCTGGCTGCTCCTGGGCGATATGCTGGAACTGGGCGCCTATTCGCCATCCGAACATGCGCTGGTGGGCGCGTCGGCTGCCATGAGCGTCGACGATCTGGTGCTGGTGGGGAATGAGGTGTGGGCCACTGCTGAGGGCGCGCATGCCGCCGGAATGCCCGCTGAGCGGATCCACCTCTATCCCGCCCCGTTGCAGGACGCCAACGCGCTGGCGGCGGCCCATGCGGCGGCGGCGGCCTACGTGCGCGAGCATCTCAAGCCGGACGACCTCGTACTGGTCAAAGGCTCGCTTGGCGCGGGGATGGATGCGCTGGTGCGGGCGCTCACGCAGGTTGCTGTATCGGAAGCGGAAGCATGATGGTTTGTGATTGTATGATGGAAGTGGTTCATCCAGTGGGATGATCTCTCGAACCCAGAGCGAGGGAAGGGATTGGCACATGCAGAACTGGCTGAAGAGACTCAAAGATTTAGAGAAGCTCAAGGATATTCAGAACATCCCTGATATATCCAGGGTGCTCGGCAACCTTCCGCTGAATAACATTCCCGTACCCAGCTTTGGCGAGCAATTACACGACTTCCGCACCCTGCGTGGCAAGTCCGTCGAGGAACTGTCGGCGGAGGTTGGGATTACGTCGATGGCGCTCCGCGATATCGAGAGCGGCAAGCGTTCCGCGCCGTCCGAAAGCACGGTCATTGCGCTGGCGAACGCCCTCCACCTCGATAAAGATGATCGTGAAACGCTGGTGGATACGGCGGAGTTGTCGTCGCCGATGCTTCGTCGAATCCTCGGCAAAGAGGCGTCAGCGCCTGGTCAGTCCACACTGACAGCCGCGATTCTCGTCTTCCTGATCGCCGATATTCGCGGCTACACGCGCTTCACCCAGGAACACGGCGATGCCGCCGCGGCGCGCCTGACCACGCGCTTCAGCGAGCTGGCGCATAATATCGCCGACCAGTATGATGGGCGGATCGTCGAGGTGCGCGGCGACGAGGTGCTGGCGGTCTTTGCCTCAGCGCGTCAGGCGCTGCATGCCGCCCACATGCTCCAGGCGCGTTGCGCTGAAGAGGCGGCGGCCCATGCCGAGTTGCCGCTGGCGATTGGCGTTGGCATGGATGTTGGCGAGCCGATTCCGATGGAGGACGGCGGCTATCGCGGGGCGGCGCTTAATCGGGCGGCGCGGCTCTGTAGCATCGCTGGCCCCGGCGATGTGCTGGTCTCCACGGGCGTCGCCTACATCGCGCCCCAGGTGGACGGCGTCACCTATGTCCATCGCGGGGAGGAGCAGCTCAAAGGCATCGCGGAGCCAACGCCGGTGCTGCTGGCCGCGCGCACCGAGGTGCTGGACGCTAACACCGACCAGGACGCCACGCCGGGAAAGTAACGGTAGCAGCGGCGAATAGCAGCGTTTGCCCGACCGAACCGCGCCGTGGCCTGAAGACCACGGCTAATCCCGCCCGTTCGGTATCCTTTTGAATGGCAAGCGAACACGCTGGCGGCGGCATGACGTCGTTTTACAAAATAGTGCGGGCACGCCAGATCGGCTGGCGGTTAAAACCGCGCCTGAAGGGCCTCGCTGACGCTCCGCCACAAAACCTGCCTGCGCAGGTTCACAGAACCGCATGCCAACGGGTATCCCATTGGGACGCGGTCTGGACAGTCCGCGCAGGCGGACTTCGTGGCCGCAGGCCCTTCAGGCGCGGTTTCAACCGCCCGCGCTCCGCTGTGGCGGGATTACTCTGTCCGTCGCAAATGCTATAACTACATCATGCCGCGAAGGTGGGTTACTTCTCACCCTCGCGCGAAGACCAGTAGCGTTTTCCCGGCGCTATCGCGTAGCTCCAGCGTGTCGTCGCTGATGCGCCAGGTGGCCACCGATTCGAGCGTCCGCAGGTATGTAGCCTTCGATCTCCATCAGCGGCGGCGGGCAGGCCATTCGGGTCCCCATCGCCATGCCGAACATCAGCGTACCGTCGCCGATTGTCGCGTCGCAGCGATAGCGATTGCAGGCGCTTTTCCCGCCCGCCGCGCCATCCTGAAACGTCAGCGTCACCTCGGCGCTGGATGGTAAGTCATGCAGCGCCGCGCCATCGAAATACGAGGCCAGCTTCCAGTTGGTGTTCTCAAGATCAGCGGCGGCCATATGTTGCTCCTATCTATGGAAATGTCCATGCGTGCCAGACTTGCCATGCATGTGACAGCGTAAGATTCAGTCCTTGCACCTATTACTGCGCGCGGGCATCATGGGTTGTAGAAATGGCGGCAGGCAAACAGGCGTATCTCAGAAGTAATACCATCTCCAGATGAGATGCGTCTGCTAGCCCGCGCAGGCGGGCTTGGTGGCCGTAGGCCCATAGGCGCGGCTTCAGCCGCCAGCGCCGTCGAGGATTGCCGGGTCGAGCTGACGAAGGCGCTCGGGATCGGCGATGAGGTCGATGGCGACGATCTTCCCGTGCGTCATCGTGAAGCTGAAGATGACTCGTGGCTCGCCGTGCAACGCCCAGACGGCGCCGACGGATCCATGCATGAGCGCGACCTGAGCGACCCGCGCGCGTCCCGCGAACTGCCCGGCCACAGCCTCCGCGCCACGAACCTCGCCTGGCGCCCCAGTCTCCACTGCCGCACGGTCGGCGCGCAGCACGACATCGGGATCGAGCAGCGCCAGCAGCGCGTCGAAGTCGCCACCACGCGAGGCGGCGAGGAAGGCGTCGACCACGGCTCGCTGGCGGGTGAAATCGGCGTCGGGAAGTCGTGGCCGCGCCCTGAACCCGGCGACGCGCGCGGCTCGCAAGCTGCCTGGCCGCGGTCGGCGAGCGCCCCACGATGCCCGCGATCTCATCGAAGGGGACGGAGAACACATCGTGCATCACAAACGCGAGCCGTTCGGCGGGGGTCAGCGTTTCGAGGACCACCAGCAGCGCCAGCCCAACCGAGTCGGCCAGGAGCGCCTCCTCTTCGGGGTTGATACCGCCCTCGCGGCTCAGGATTGGGTCGGAGAGGACTCACCATCCGCTCCGTCCGCGCTCAGTGGCTCTTCGCGTCGCGTCGCGCGCGAACGCAGCATGTCGAGGGAGACCCGCGCCACCACCGTCGTCAGCCATCCGCCGAGGTTCTCGATGCTGCTGGCGTCGGAACGGCTGAGGCGGAGCCAGGACTCCTGCACGGCGTCGTCCGCCTCGCTTGGCGAGCCGAGGAGCCGGTAGGCTACCGACCGCAGGTGGATCCGCTGCGCCTCGAATTGCTCCGCCAGCCATTCGCGTTCGTCTTTATCGTCTTTATCGTCGTGTTCGTCCATCGGTCATCTTCCCTTCTTGTGGTCCGTCATTGGAGTGACGGATGGGACGCAACCGATGTGACAGGCCGACTTGAGGAACACGAGAGACAGCATTATGCGCGCGGGCGGGAGCGTCTGCCACGTCCTCCAATATGCAGGATGCCACCGGCGGCTCCAATGCTGAGAATACTGCCAGTGCTGCCAATTGACAGGATGCTTCCCGAACTGCCAATACTCAGGATACTCCCCACGCTGCCGATGCTGAGTGCGCTCCCCGCGCTGGCGAAACCCAGCATACTGATGACGCTGTAGAGACTCAGGATGCTCAGAAAGCTGCCACGGCTGTTGATACTTGCGCGGGAGGCCGACGATTGCCGCAATCCCTGCGTGAGCCTCTCCCTGACTGATACCGTTGCCATTCCGCTGCCGTCCTTTCGTCATACCGTCGCGCTCGAAGCAACGTGATACGATGCACGCAGGCGCATAAAAAGACTATATCGCCATGTCCCAATGCCTGCCAGACTCGCACCAGCAGGAGGCGACCGATGACCATGAGCGCGACCGACGATCTTGACCGGATCGACGACCTGGATTGGTCGGTACGAACGGCAGTCTACGCATTCATCAGCGAACAGACGCGGCCTCCCACTGTTGACGAGGCGGCTGCGCTCCTCAGCATGACGCGCGAACGGGCCGCGCTGGCCTATCGGCGTCTCAACCAGCGCCACGCGCTCTTCCTGGAGCCTGGGACGCTCAGCATTCGCATGGCGCACCCATTCTCCGGCATCCCGACGGCCTTCAAGGTACAGGCCAACGGACGCGCCTACTTCGCCAACTGCGCGTGGGATATGCTCGGGATCCCCGCCGCGCTCCACGCCGACGCCGAGATCGACGCCTACTACGCCGATGCCGCGCAATACTGCCGTGACGCTCAGCGTTCGCGGCGGCCAGGTCTACGGCCATGACGGCGGCACAGATGGCGTCATCCACTTCCCGCTGCCCTTCCAGCACTGGTATGACGACCTGGTACGAACCTGAGCGAATATCCTGCTCTTCCGGTCGGAAGAGGATATCACTGCCTGGTGCGCAGCGCACTGGCCAGCCACGCGGCGAGACGCTGACGCTTGCCCAGACCTGGGAACTCTCGCAACGCTGGTATCACGACCGCCTGCGACCTGATTTTCGCGGACGCGCCCCAGACGAGGCGCAGCGGATATTTCAGCAGTTGGGGCTGACCTCGCCCGCGTGGTCGTTGAAACCCATGGACGAATCTTCTTGAGGCGGTAGACCAGCAGCGCGCCGAACCATAGCGGTGTACAATGCGGCTGTCGAATGCGCCCGCGATATCGCTGATGTTCAAGGAGACGGCAACATGGCAACGACGCAGTTCCCCGTATCGTCCGCGACGACGACCGACTGGCTTTCGCCCGCCGAGATGCGCACGCTCGAAGCTGTCTGCGAAGCCCTGTTCCCGTCGACGCCACCACCCACGGGCGAGAGCGATCCCGATGGCTACTACGCGCGCTCCGCGACCGATCTTGGGGTTGCCACATTGATCGCCGAGGCGCTTAGCCAGCAGTCCACCGAGACGCGCGCGCAGTTCAAGCAGTTGCTCGGCCTGATGGGCAAACCGCTCTTCGGGATGCTGCTCCTGGGGCGACCACAGCGCTTCGACCGCATGTCGCTCGTGGCCCGCGCCGCCGCGCTGCGCAAGATGCGCGATAGCTCGCTGCCCGCGCTCCGTCAGGGGTTTCAGGGATTGAAGCGGCTGACAGGCTTCGTCTACTTTGGCGCGCCCATCGCCGATGGCCCCAATCCCAACTGGCCAACGCTCGCCTATCCCACGCCGCCCGCGGCGCCGTCGCCATCCACTTTCCCCAAACGCATTCGACCGCTGGAGGTACATGGCGACCAGACGCTCACCGCTGACGTTGTGATTGTCGGCTCAGGCGCGGGCGGCGGCGTGATGGCTGGCGAGCTGGCGGCGGCGGGCAAAGATGTGGTGATCCTGGAAAAAGGCGGCTACTTCAGCGAGTCAGACTTCACGGGCGTCGAGGCGCAGATGATGCCGGAACTCTATCTGCGACGCGGCATGCTCTCCACCGCCGACCTCTCGGTGGTCGTCCAGGCTGGCTCGTGTCTGGGCGGCGGCACGCTCGTCAACTGGAGCACGTCGCTGCGCACCCCGCCGGAGGTGCTGGCGGAGTGGGAACGCGACTATGGCTTTGCGGGCGCGACCTCGTCCGAGTACGCGCATGGCTTCGACGCGGCTGAGCAGCGCCTTGGCGTCAACACCGACGATAGCGCGCCCAACCGCAATAACGCGGCGCTCCAGCGCGGCTGCGAGGCGCTTGGCTATAGCTGGTCGAGCATTCCCCGTAACGCATCGGGCTGCGAGCAGCGCTGCGGCTATTGCGGCTTTGGCTGTCCTCACGGGCGCAAGCAGTCCACGATGCTCACCTATCTCCAGGACGCCCACGACCGTGGCGCTCGTATCCTGGTGCGCTGCGCCGTCGAGCGCGTGGTGATCGAGCGGGGCAAGGTGACGGGGGTGGAGAGCTGGGCGACGGATAGCGAGACAGGTGAGCGGCGGCGAGTGATTGTGCGCGCGCCGCTGGTCGTCGTCGCGGGCGGCTCGGTGGAGTCCCCGGCGCTGCTGCTGCGCTCGGGGCTGGAGAACCCCAACATCGGACGCCACCTGCGGCTGCATCCGGTAGCGGCGTCCGGAGCGCTCTATCCCGACCCCATCGAGACGTGGACCGGCAGCCTGCAGACCGTCTATACCGACCACTTCGCGCGCATCCGGGGCGACTATGGCTTCCGCATCGAGGTGATGCCCGCGCATCCAGGGCTGCTAGGGCTGGCGACCACATGGAACAGCGGTCAGGAACTCAAGCAGCTTATGACGCGGATTCGTCAGCAGGCGGTCTATATCGTGCTGACGCGCGATACAGGCGAGGGGCATATCACGCTCGATAAGCAGGGCGATCCGGTGCTGCATTACTGGCCGAATGCGGTGGACCGTGGCCATCTGACGCGCGGGATGCAGGAGGTGACGCGCATTGGGTTCGCCGGGGGCGCCACCGCCGTCAACCACAACTTCTCGCCCCTGCTCTCGCTGCAGAGCGAAGAGGGCAAACCAGGCGCGGTCGCTGATGCCACGATGAAGCGCTACCTGGCGGAGATCGAGCGCCAGGGGATTGCGCCGAACCGCGTGATCGTCGGCACGGCGCACCAGATGGGCACGTGTCGGCTGGGTGGCAGCGCGAAGACGGCGGTCGCCCGGCCCGATGGGCAGGTCTATGGCGTCGAGGGACTCTATATCGGCGACGCCAGCGGCTTCCCGACGGCGTCTGGCGTTAACCCGATGCTCTCAACGATGGCGCTGGCATACCATGTCGCGCGGCAGATCACGGCACGGGGGTAACGCGGGCGGTGGGGCAGGAGCGGGCCGGAGCATCAATGCTACGGCGAATGGGCGTGTGTGACGGGTCCGTAAATTCGCTGTGGCCTGCAGGCTACGGCGTGACCCCGTGGAACCACGGCTGACCAGTTTATAAACCAGGAAGCCGGGGAGCGGAACAGCCCCCCGGCGATTGTATGCGTGCCAATAATACGAAGCCGATGTACTAGGACATGGGCATGATGGGCAGCGCGATCTTGCCGCCGGAGACGGCGCGCAGGACGCCAGCCAGGGCGACATACCACGCGGCGATTGCCGTGAGAACACCAAGCCAGCCGCCCACCGCGGTAATGCCAACACCAAAACCACTACCGTTGAAAAAGCCGACGGCGAGCAGAATGTAGGTGATGAACAGCAGTACAAAAACGACGACCAGCCCACCATTGAGACGGAAGGTGCCGAGCGTCAACATGCCGGTGATGATGGCCCAACCAATGAGGTACCAGCCAACCGCGTTGCCTGTTGGGCCAGTAGCGGCGCCGAAGGTAATACCGAAGCCAGGGATGAGGAGCGCCGCGAACGAGAGCCAGAAGGCTCCGTAAGAACTGAAGGCGACTGCGCCGAAGGTGTTGCCGTTGCGGAACTCCCACATGCCCGCCAGCAACTGCGCAAGACCACCATAAAATACCGCGAGGCCAATGACAACTTTGACGTCACCCGCTCCCTTGAGTACGCCCGCGTTAACCAGGCTCAAGATGAACGTCGTCAGCCCGAAGCCCATCAGGCCCAACGGCGCGGGATCAGCGAGCGGGACTGCTTTACTGTCTGCCACGAGTCAAACTCCTCTCCTCTACGCAGAACGTATCGTTCTCGCCGGAAGATGAGTCGCCAACACTACAACGTGCTGGTGACCGAGACGCGACCATGGTAAATTACTGCCTAATCTCGCGAAGTGTCGTCCGGGTGCGGCCATCATCTCGCGATGCCGCCCGGTCTTTTTCTCCTCCTTTCAACTATGCATCGTAGTGCCTCGGCACTATCACGCAGCGATTCTTCATCACCAGTGTAACATAGTTACTCACTTTTTTGGAGTATTGCGAATATATCGCGCTGTTATGTTATTGAAAATCTGGTATCATGGTATTGACGAGCGTCTACAAGGCGTGTGCTCTGGTGGTACGAAACGCGGGAAATTGCGCGGCTCACCGGGGCAAGCGCCGCTCTCGCCCGCCCGACGCGGCTGTGTTCGTAATGAACGTTCCATTCGGTCAAGGGGGCATGCATGTCAGCACCACAAGACTCCTCCGGCGCATCCACAACCATTGACGCATTACTCCAGGAGACACGGCGCTTTCCACCGGCAGTCCGAGTTCGCGGCGCAAGCGAACGTGCGCGACGAGACGGTGTATCAGCGCGCGCACGATGACCCCGATGGATTCTGGGCAGAGGCGGCCAACCGGCTCGACTGGTTCAAGCGTTGGGACACCGTGCTGGAGTGGAATGCGCCGTGGGCAAAGTGGTTCGTGGGCGGCCAGCTCAACGCATCGTACAACTGCGTGGATCGCCACATCGCCACCTCGCGACGTAACAAGGCGGCCATCATCTGGGAGGGTGAGCCAGGCGACACGAGAGTGCTGACCTATCGCGATCTCTATCGCGAGGTCAATAACTTCGCTGCGGTGCTGCTCGATCTGGGTGTGAAGAAGGGTGACCGTGTCGCCTTCTATATGCCGATGATTCCAGAACTGGCGATTGGGCTGCTGGCGTGCGCCCGCATCGGCGCGCCGCACACGGTCATCTTTGGCGGATTCAGCGCCGAGGCGCTCCGCGACCGCATCAACGACTCGCAGGCCAAGCTCTGCGTCACGGCGGATGGCGGCTGGCGGCGTGGCAACATCGTCCCGCTCAAAGATACGACCGACGCCGCGGTGGCCGAGGCGCCCAGCATCGAGCATGTGCTGGTGATGCAGCGGGTGGGGCCGGATGTACGCCAGGTGACGATGAAAGAGGGGCGCGATGTCTGGTATCACGAGGCAGTCAACCAGGGAGACGCGACGGCTGGTAGATCCGGAGCCGATGGATAGCGAGCACCCGCTCTACATCATGTACACCTCCGGCACCACCGGCAAGCCGAAGGGCCAACTCCACACGACCGGCGGCTATCTCACCGGCGTCTCGCTCACGCACGAGTGGATCTTCGACCTCAAAGAGGAAGATGTCTACTGGTGCACCGCCGATATCGGCTGGGTGACGGGCCACAGCTACATCGTCTATGGGCCGCTCTCGAATGGCGCAAGCGTCGTGATGTATGAGGGCGCGCCGGACTATCCCGATAAAGACCGCTTCTGGGCGCTGATCGAGAAATACGGCGTCACCATCATGTATACCGCGCCGACCTCGATCCGCACGTTCATGCGCTGGGGCAACGAGTATCCCGCCCGGCGCGATCTCTCCAGCCTGCGTCTGCTGGGCACCGTGGGCGAGCCGATCAATCCTGAGGCGTGGATGTGGTATCAGGAGCATATCGGCCACAACAACTGCCCGATTGTCGATACCTGGTGGCAGACGGAGACGGGCATGATAATGATTACGCCGCTGCCCGGCATCGTGGCCACCAAACCTGGCTCCGCGACCCGCCCGTTCCCTGGCATCGAGCCGATCATCCTCGACGAGGGCGGCCAATCCGGTGCCGAATAACACCGGCGGCAACCTGGTGATTACCCGCCCGTGGCCCGCGATGTCGCGCACGATCTGGGGCGACCCTGACCGCTATGTCGCGACCTACTGGAGCCAAGTACCGAAGGGAAGTATCTCACGGGCGATGGCGCGCGGCGGGACGACGACGGCTACTTCTGGCTGCTGGGCCGTGTGGACGACGTGCTGAACGTCTCGGGCCACCGCATCGGCACGATGGAGATCGAGAGCGCGCTGGTCAGCCATCCGGCGGTGGCGGAGGCGGCGGTGATCGGGGCAACCGACCCGGTGACGGGCCAGGCAATCGTCGCCTTCGTCACGCCACGCGGCGGCTACACCCCCAACGAGGGGCTTACCGCCGAATTGAAAGAGCATGTCGTGCGCCATATCGGCGCGCTGGCGCGGCCCAAGCGCATCTATTACACGGCCGAACTGCCCAAGACCCGCAGCGCCAAGATCATGCGGCGGCTGCTGCGTGACATCGCCGAGGGGCGTGTCCTGGGCGATACCACGACATTGCTCGACCCCAATATCGTCTCGCAGATCAAGGAGCAGTACGAGAGCAGTGAGGGGTAGAGCAAACCATTCCGCCAAGTGACAACGTCTGCGTAGAATGAGCGTGCCGCAGACTGAAGCGCCACGGCTAATCCTGATCGTTCGGTATCCTGCCGATGGGCAACTAAGGTACAGAGCGGGTGGGATTAGCCGCAGGCTTCAGTCTGCGGCGCGTTTGCCTCACTTCGTCGTGTTAAGGCCGTCACATAACGCACTCACCTCGGCGAATGCTTCACGCAGCCACGCGATTGCCTCGGCAAACTCGGCCGGGGTAGTCTCTTCGTGATCCGCGCGATGCGCCTGCGCCCACGCGATCACTGGCTCCCAGTCGGGATGTGTCCGCGCGGCCCAGGCAGCTGCTACGGGCTTGGAGCAGAACGCGCCGTGCTGGAGCGTGTAGAGCGCGCGGCAGAGCGTCAGCACGGCGAATGCGGGAAAGAGGCGCGGGCGTGGCCAGTGGTCGTACTGGTCATCCTCGACGCGCGGCCGCCAGACATTGGCAAGCTGCTGGCAGGTCGCCGTCGCGTAGCTGTTGAGGCGAGACAGGGTCTATCAGTGTCTCTGGCGGCGGGCCGAAGAGGATGACGCCGCGCTCGCGCACAATCGCCCGCTCGATGACCCAGTTGGCATCGTGGAAGCCAATCTTAAACGGCCAGTCGCTCCCGATGGTCGGATGCCAGGCCGTCGCTGGATCATAGCGGCGCAGTGCGTCATCTGGGATATATGAGCCTTCGAGATGATTGGCGAACGGCAGGTCACTCGCGGCGATCCGCGTGTGCATCTCGCGAAGCCGCTCAAACACAGGGTCATCCTCGGCGATGGCTCCGTACGTCACCGCGAGAAAATCCACGTCGCTCGACGCTGGATCGAAGTCGCCCGACGAGAGCGAGCCGTAGAGATAGAGGCCCACGAGCTGGTCGCCAAGGACGTCCTGTATGCTGCTCAGCAACAGCGCGAGGACGGGCCGCACCACCTCAGGAATCTGGTCTGATGGGGTCATAGCGCCTCCTTTCAGGTATTTACCACCAGCTAGCGGCTGGGCCGACGTCGATGGGGGGGCCGACGTTGCATTGGCGTGGAGGATGCGCCAGCGGTTGGGTCGGCGGGCGACATAGCATCGGCGTCAGCCACCAAAGCGCGGATACCCTCCAACTGCGTGCTGGCAAACTCCTCCGGCAGATTGGCGAGCGTCTGGAGCAGGCCAAGATAGAGATCCCACGGCAGCACCGCCAACACCGGCATCCCGCGCCGCGTGACAGCCACCACAGACGTCGGCGCCTTCGTGTGTTAGCAGCGCTGGCAGCTTATCCAGCTGCTCGGCGGCGTCCTTCATCGCGAGTGTGCGTGCCATGATATGTTCGTCCTCTCTTCGTATTCTTCGCCCGCCAGCTGCGGCGGATGATAGTGTCCAGCCAGATAGAGCGCGCGCGGGTCGCGTCCGAAGGCGAGCCGCCTGGCCCAGGTTGTCGGATACGCGCGCAGGTCGTCCGCCGCCAGCGATTGTGGCGCGGCGACGTGAAAGCCTGCCAGTCGCGCCAGCCGCCGCACCTGCTCGCCGCCCGACGCCAGCGAGTAGCCAGCCTCGGTCAGCGCGCCCCCGTTGAGCCGGATTTCCAGCGTCGCCCCAAGACGCGCCAGCCGTGCCAGCGTCGCCAGAAGCGGCGAGTCATCTTCCAGCAGTCCAGCGAGCAGCGTCCCCCAGGGAAAGTTGATCGTGATGGCGCTGGCCAACCCGGTAAGTCTCTCAGGCATAGTACAGACATTGGCGATCAGAAACAGCGCGTTGGCGGGCGCGCGCCGCGATGCCTCATACAGGTTATCACGGCAGGCGTCAATGCCGATGACATAGTGTGCTGGATGCGCGCGAGCCGTATGCAGCACGAAGCGTCCGTCGCCCGTGCCGAGATCGATCAGCACGTCGGACTGGTCGGCGATACGCGCAATGAGTTCGTCGAGTTCGTCAGTCGTTATCTCCTGGCAGCGCTTGCCACAGATGCGTTCCACAGCGATTCCTCCGGTCTGTCATGTCGGACAACAATCGAGCGATGACAGACCGCGAGGAGGCGCGCGGGCACGTGGATAGATGGCGCGGCAAAGAGCAGCGCGGAGGCAGGAAGAGGAGCGGCAAGTTGACAGGCATACAGCGCAGCGTCAACCGCCGTCAAGCGCGTCGGGGGTATCTCTTAACAGTCGTGAGGGGCAACAGAAGTTGGACCGGTGAATGTTCCGGCCCGGCAAGGTCTGGCTACGGGCGTAGCATACGCCCTACCAGGGAGGCTGTTCGAGGCATGCAAGGCGCGCGCGAGACATCGGAAACCCGATTCTAGGTCATATGTTGACGTGGAGAGTATATCATACGCGGGAGCCAGCGCGGAGTCTGGCTGAAATCTGGCAATCACGCAAAGCATCGCGCGGATACCACCCCCTTCTGGCTACGAGGCTCCCCCTTGACATTGTCCCAGTCCTTCGAGTATTATTCAGTTGTACTTAGTAAGTGGCACGATATATATCACCGCTGAGTATCGAGAGGAGGCGCCTCGACATGCCCAATGACTTTGCCGATCTTGGCCGCTTCACCGACGTCTCACTGCTCATCCTGCTCAGCCTCGCAAATGGGCAGAAGCACGGCTATGCCATGATCGAGGACATCGACCGCTTCAGCGGGACCGTTCTGGAGCCAGGCACACTCTATGGTGCGCTCATGCGGCTGGAGAAGAAGGGCTGGATTGCGGCGCTTCCCGCCAAGGACCGACGCCATCCCTACCGTCTGACGGCCGCTGGAGCGGCTGCGTTGCGCGAGCAACTCGCCACTCTCCGGCGCATTGTCACCACTGGTGTCGAGCGACTGGCGCTGGGCTAAGGGAAGGAGCACCGCACGATGCACGTAGATGATCCCTTTCCTACGTCGAGCCATCAGGTGCATGCCTCATGGGTGCAGCGGCTCCTGCTTCTCTATCCCCGCGCCTGGCGCGACCGCTATGGTGATGAGGTGGCTTCCGTGCTGGCCGAGCACCGCGTGACGTACTGGACGGCACTGGATCTTATTCTGGGCGCGCTTGACGCCCACTTACACGGGGATCTGCTCCCCAGGAGGTTGGTATCCATGGCTCACCGCATTCGCAGCAGCGAGATTGCCATCTTTTGCGCCTTTGTGCTCTTCTGCATCGCCTGGTTGCCGCTCAGCCTCGTTCGCGATCCCCTGTCTATCTGGCAAGATGCCGTGACTGCGCACCCAGAACTGCTGATCGCGCTCACGCTCCTGGGCATCGCCGCGCTCATCGCGACGCTCGCCATCCTCGTAGGTGGAGTCCCGCTAGTGGTCTCCGCGCTCGCGCAATCGATCACCGCTCGCCGCTGGTGGCTGCTCGCGCTCTTCGCTGTTCCAATCCTTGCCGTCGCAGCGCTCGTTGTTGTCAAGCTCGGCGACATCCAGTGGTCCAGTGTCTCACAGTCGGGCGTGCTGTCCATGCGGCAGCCCATCGCTTTGCAGATCGGCCTGATACTTCTGCCGCTTGTCGCAATCGGAGGCAGCGCTGCGGCGGTCGCGGCGGCGATTGGGCGCAGTGAGTTGAGCCTCAGCATGTTCCGGTTTGCTTTGCTGCCCGCCGGTGTGGCCACCGCCGCGCTTGCGCTCGGTCTGCTTGGGGCTGTCACGCTCACGGCGCTGCTCTTCGCCGAAGCGCCACAGATCAGCGCGGGGCCACCGCTACAGATAGGGGGCCTCGTCGTGATGCTTGCTGCCGTCATCCTTGCAGCTTTCGCGTTGCGGCACGGCGTACAGGCAGCTCATGAAGGCCGACTGGCTGAGGATTAGACAGTCTGGTGCAGCCAGCGGAGGATGGAGTCGGCGGCGAGGTTGATCGAGACCATCATCGTGTGGCCGCCGCCCGCGTCGGGATGATACTGGCGGGCGAGGGCGCGGCGGGCCTGCGTCACGTCTTCGGCGGAGGCGCCCGGTGGCAGGTGCAGCACGCGATAGGCCGATTCGATGTCGCGCGGGATGTAGACACGCCGTTGCGCGCGCGGGCGGATGCTGGCGTAGAAGCTGCTGACATCCTCCGAGATGCTCGGCGAGCGCTGATGCCACTGCCCCAGCGCCTCGGCCAGCGCCGGGATGCGTCGCGCCAGTCGCGAGATGGCGTCCTGCGAGATCCACCAGATGCGCTCCTCGGCAATCCAGCGCCGCTGCCAGGGATCGAGGCCGACGACGACATGCACGGCTGGTGAGAAGACGCCCGCGCCGCCAGTGAACGCGATCAGAAAGCCATCCTCCACCGCCTCGAAGAGCAGCACGCGCAGCTCAGTCGCTTCCATTCTGTCCCGACTCCTATTGCCTGCTTTTGAACGCAGATAGTCCCTGCGACTGGGGATGACCATTCGCACAGGAGAAGAATGCCATCTGGCGCGCGAAAAAACATCGGACGAATGGACGGTGCGCACTGGCCATATTCTGGGGTATAATGGGAGAGTCGGAAATTCCCCGGAATGCTTCCCCGAATTGATGTGCCGCCCGCGGTTACTGTGACTCGAAGGATTGTTAAGCGCGGGCGAGGTGAGCAATAATCCGGCTTCGCGGCATGACATAGTTTTAGAGAATAGTGAGGACGGATCTCCAGCCTGCGACAGCGGTCTGCTGAGTGACGCATGCCGGAGCCTGCCAGCGAATTGCCCGGCCAGCGCAGGCGCTCATCCGTCCATCCGTCCATTCGCCGGAGCGTTCACGCTACGGTCTGCTCACCTCACCACAATGCCCGTGTCCGTCGCACGTGCTAACACAACATCATGCCGCGAAGGTCGATTGTCTGGCATCGCGTCATCAGCCGTGGATGCCGTGGGCGTGCATTTCGGCCTCACGCGCCTCATCTTCGCGGCCCAGCGCGCGGAGCACCGCCGCTTTGTTCGCCCAGGCGGGCGTATAGTGGAGATCGAGCGTAATGGCGCGGTCACAGGAGGCGAGCGCCTCGTTGTGGCGGCCCAGCGCGGCGAGAACGCCACCCTTGTTGCTCCAGGCGGCGACGAATGCTGGATCGAGTGAGAGGGCGTGGTCGCAGGCCAGCAGCGCTTCGTTGTGGCGGCCCAGGCGTGCCAGCGTACTGGCCTTGCGGTTCCACGTTGGAGCGGAGTTTGGCATGAAGGCGAGCGCCCGCTCGCTGGCGTAGAGCGCGTCTTCGTAGCGACCCATGCGGAAGTGCGCCGTGGCCTTGCTGGCCCAGGCAGCGCCAAAACTCGGCGCGTGCGCCAGCGCGGAATCATAGGCGGCGATGGCCTCATCGTAGCGCTGCAATCCGGCGAGCACCAGGCCTTTGTTTCGCCAGTAGTCGGCGGAGTTGGGATTGCGGGTCAGTGCGGAATCATAGGCGGCCAACGCCTCAATCGGCCTGCCCAGTCCGGCGAGGGCGACACCCTTGTTGTTCCAGGCGAAATCGGAGTTGGGATCGAGCACCAGCGCGCCATCGCAGGCGACCAGCGCCTCATCGTAGCGGCGAAGCTGCACCAGCACATTCGCCTTGCTCGCCCAGGCCAGCGCGAACTGCTCATTCAGCGCAATCGCCTGATCGTAGGCAGCCAGCGCTTCGGCAAAGCGAGCCAGCTCGGCGAACATGAATCCGAGATGGAACCATGCCGGCGATGACTGAGGGTTACGCTGCATCGCCTGCTGGAAGGCGGCCAGCGCCTCTTCGGGGCGGCCCTGGGTGCGCAAGGCATTGCCCTGTGCGATCAGGCTCTCTACGTCGTCGTCGGCGTGCGGACCAACCATTGCGTGGGGCGCATGGGGCACGTGCTGTGGTGGCGCGGTGACGACCTTGAAGCGTCCGCCGCTCTTCGGGCCGCTATAGCCCTCGAAGCCCTCGACGTGCGTTACCTGTGTAGGCTGCGTCGGCTGTGATGGTTGCGAGGGCAGCGAGGATAGCGAGGATAGCGACGGCGGCGACGGCGGAGGCAGCGCCTCGACCATGGGCAGCAGCGAGAGCGAGCGAAGCGTCGCGTGAATCGCCTGATCGCGTGGCAACGTTCGGATGATGGGCATCGTGGGCTGTGTGTGGAAGCCCTCGAAGAAGGCGCGGAGCGCGTTATCGTCTACGGGCTGGGCCAGCACCGGCAGAAAGCGCCGGTTCGGATCGTGGCGCAGATAGGTCGCCGCCCAGGTGCAGGCGGCGGTGACGGTGCCAGATCGTAGCGCGGCGGGCGAGAGGATGACGATGAATACCGGGCGGGAACGCACCTCCGGCTCGATCACCGGCAGCAGTTGGCTCAGCGCATAGTGCTGATCGTTGACCCAGACATCCGCGCCAGCATTCCGCAACGCCCCCACGAGGTCCTGACAAAAGTCGTCATCCTCGGGCGTGTGGCTGACGAAAATGCGCGCTGGGTACATCACTCGCCAATCTCCAACAGAGAGCATGGTCGTATCACCGCTAATCCTGGCTCAGAAGCGTCTATCTCACCATAACCATCGCGCGCCCTGTGAGTGCGTGTGCTAGGGATAATACCTTGACGCTTCACACTATGAGCCATTTTCCGGTACATATGGCATAGGTCACATAGGCCGACATCGCGTGTCGCGTGGGGCTGGTAGCCGCCATTGCGAGCAAAATCAGGTCTCAGTATCCCACGCCAGGGCGGCCAGGCGCAAATGGACTGCCCCATTGGAGTCTGGCCCTGTCGCGCGCTGGCCCTGTCGTTACCTCATTGGCCGCAGCAGCACCAGCGGAATCTCGCGGGTAATGTTCCGCTGGTAGCGCGCATAATACGGCGAGACACGCACCAGGTCGGCCCAGATGCGCGGGCGATCCACCGCGTCGACGAGGCTGGCGGTCGCCCACTGGCGCTTGCCCTCACGCTCGACCTCGACGGTGGGGTTCGCCAGCAGGTTGAGATACCACGCGGGCGGATAGTCTTTGCCATAATTGGAGCCGATGACGTAGGGTGTCTGGCCGTCGGTGTGGTACTCCAGCGGGATGGCGTAGCGCGCGCCAGTCTTGCGCCCGGTGGTCGTGAGCATCAGAAAGCGGCGTCCTGGGATTCTGGTGGCGAGCCTGCCGCGACTGGCACGATAGAGCCAGAGGTGAAAGCGTGCGAACGTGGGCGCGCGTGGCGGCGACGACGCAAGTGGTGGCAATGGAGACAATGGCGGCAATGATATTGTCTCGGTCATGATCGCTCCAGTGTTGGATATATGATTGCAGGCAGCAGCTGATGGTGATAAGCCTATGCTAGTCGATGGTATGATACAACAAGCCACCGATGATGAAGTTGAGTAGAAGCCGAGCTGGTCAGGCGTTCACATGGTACTGAGAGGGATACGACTATGCCTAATGACACGATAGTCTTTCCAAATCCACAGGCTACGCAACAGATCGACGGCGAATTCCCACGCGGCGAGGCGTTTGACTTCCATCAGAAACTACCGGGCTACAGGGAATCACCCCTTATCGATGCTCCTGGCATTGCGGATGCGCTTGGCGTTGGCAAGGTCTGGGTGAAGGATGAATCGAGCCGGTTCGGCCTGCCAGCCTTCAAGTTTCTTGGCGCGTCGTGGGCGGTCTATCGCGTGCTGCTGGAGCGGATGGGCGGCAACGTTGAGCCGTGGCAGACGTTTGACGATCTGAGGGAGCGGTTCGCGCCGCTCAAGCCCCTCACCTTGGTAGCCGCAACGGATGGCAATCATGGCCGTTCCGTCGCGCGGATGGCTCGCCTCCTGGGGTTCGCGTCGCATATTCTCGTTCCACGCGAGATGGCTCTGGCGCGTATTGACGCCATCAAAGGCGAGGGCGCGGATGTTACGATTGTCGATGGAAGCTATGATGACGCCGTCACGCAAGCGGCGGCCCTGGCGTCGGAAAATACCCTGGTCATCTCGGATACGGCGTGGGAAGGCTATACGCGGATTCCCCGCTGGATTATGGAGGGCTATACCACCATTCTGCGCGAGCTTGACGACCAGCGGGCGGCAACAGGCGGTACCCGCGTGGATCTGGTCGCTGCCCAGATGGGCGTCGGCGGCCTGGCGACAGCAGTGGTGTGGCATTACCGGCGACCGGAGCTGACTGACCACCCCACATTAGTTGGCGTTGAGCCGTTAGCCGCCGATGCCATTCTGCGCTCAGCCCAGGCCGGGCACATGGTCGAGGCGCCGGGGCCGCATACATCTATCATGGCGGGACTCTGCTGCGGCGTTCCCTCGCTGGTGGCGTGGCCGATTATCGCGAAGGGCATCGACATGTTCGTCGCCATCGACGACGAATGGGCGCGCGAGGCCATGCGCGAACTCGCTCAAGCGAGCGTCGTCTCGGGCGAGACGGGGGCGGCAGGCCTCGCTGGCCTCCTTGCGTTGCTCTCAGGCCCGGAGCGGGAGCAGCACAGGCGCCTGCTGGGACTCACACCGGATTCGCATGTCGTGGTTATCTCGACCGAAGGGGCAACCGATCCCGTAGCCTACCAGCAAATCGTTGGGTAGGTTCTCCCCGAACGTGCTATGACGCTGTCGCCGCCTTGGCGTCGGCCCACCACGCCAGCCACTCCTCCTGCGAGAGCGCATCGAGCGCGCGGTTCTCGTCGTGGGCGCGATGCTCCATTGCCGCGAAGCGGCGACGGAAGCGGCGATTGGCGCGCTGGAGAGCATCCTCCGGCTGAACACCAAGGGTATCGGCGAGGCGTGCCAGCACGAAAAGCACGTCGCCCAACTCCTCGGCGCGGCGCTCCGGCGACTCATCCATCGCCTCAACCAGTTCGCGCGCCTCCTCGGCCAGCTTTTCGAGCACACCAGAGACATCGTGCCAGTTGAAGCCCACCTTCGCGCCTGTCCGCCCAAGCTCGTACGCCTGGAGGAGGGCGGGTGCGCTGCTTGGTACCTTGCGCAGAATGCTCTCGTGCTCGACCGCCTCGCCGCGCTCCTCACGCTCGCGCCGTTTGATCGCCTCCCAGTTGCGCACGACATGCGCGGCGTCCTTCACCTGCACATCGCCAAAGACATGGGGGTGGCGGCGGATCAGCTTCTCGGTGATGTGCTGGTAGACGTCCGCCAGCGAGAAGAGGTCTTCCTCATCGCCAATCTCGGCCTGGAGGTAGACCTGGAGCAGCAGATCGCCCAACTCCTCAGCCAGCTTCTCGGCCATCTCCGGGCTGCCGTCCCACTCGTCCAGCACCTCGGCGACCTCGTAGGCCTCCTCCAGCACATACTTGCGCAGCGACTGATGCGTCTGCTCGCGGTCCCACGGGCAGCCATCCGGCGCGCGCAGCTTCGCCACGATATGACGCAGGCCCTCCGGCGCGCGTAGCGCCTCGGTCGGCGGCAGCGGCGGAACATAGATCGTCGTCAGGTGGTCGGCGCGGTCATTGCGGTCCAACTCAACCAGCGGCATCCGCTCGATAGCCTCCTGCTCGGGCATGCCTGCCCAGCGCACGACAGTAATCTCCCAGTCGTCGGGATATAGCTCGCTCAGCGCCAGCTTGACGCCGCCCGCGACGCGGCGATTATAGACCTGCGCCACCAGCGCCGGAACCGTCGGCAGCACCGCGCCCGCAAGCGCCGCCGTCGAGACATCGGCCAGCAATGTGGCGTCCAGCAGTTGCAGATCACGTTGCAGTGGATCGATCCCCAGCGCCGCGCAGACTGGCTCGACAAAAGAAAGGCCCGCTACGATGCGCACCACGACGCCGCGATCCACCGCCAGCGCGCGCAACTGGCGCACCGACTCCTCGCCGATGAGCGGATGTCCCGGCACGGCGTAGACCAGCGCCTGCCCAGCAGGCAGGGCTGCCGCCTGCTCCAGGAGTCGATTTGCCATCAGGGGATAGAGGTCGGCGAAGTTCTCGGCGCTGTCATAGAGCGCATCGAACGAGTTCAGCGGCAGATTCGGGCGGCGCGAGCGCAGCGCATCCACGGTGGGGTGGCGCTCGGTGCGGACGACGACGGCGGAGGCGGTATCGAGAATCGCCTGCGCCTCAACCGTCAAGTCCTCCCAGCGCCCAGGACCAAGCCCAACGACGATGATGATGGTCTGCGCTGCCTCAGTAACCTCAGCCAACGGTCACATACTCCTCGACGGATGCTCCCGGGCGCACCACTTGCGCCAGCCACGCATTGACGGCGTCGGACTGGGTCTGGGTGTCACTGATGCTCGAGACGGCATGTGGGCTGAAATCGGTCAGCTCGAGCAGCCAGTAATTGCCCTGATACAGCAGCACCATGTATTTGCCAGGATGCGCGCCCGGTGCGAAGACCGCTTTATCGAAATCGGCGTTGACCTGCCCTGGGAAGAAGGTGCCCAGTTCGCCGCCGATATCTCCGGTCGACTTATTCTGCGAGTTATCGTGGGCGAGCGTCGCGAAGTCGGTACCGCTTTCCGCTTTCTGCTGCAGGTCGCGCGCGTCCTGCTGATTCTTTGCCTCGATCCCGCGCAGATGGATCGCCAGAATCTTGCCCTTCTGCTGCATCAGGGCCTGGATGGCCTCCTGCTCGGAGAGCATGCTGATCACATCGGGTGTGATGCTATCGAGCAGCGACTTGAGCGCGGGATCGGGGCTTTGCTCTAGTTGCTTGCGGCTCTGGGCAATCTGGCTATTGAGCGTATCGCGCGCCGTCTGTATCGACTTCGCCGAGACGGTGAGATGCTGCTTGCTCAATTGCTCGCGCGTCAGCTCGGTGGTGATGAGGAGGTCGAGCACCTGCTGCTGGGTTGAGGCAAGGTCGGAGCGCTGGCTGGCGTTGCGCCAGTCGGTAAAGAAGTTATTGCGGGCGTTGGTGGAGCGATAGAGGGCAAGCATCTGCTGATACTGTGCCAGCGTCACCGGATGTCCATTCACCTTCGCCGCCAGCAGCGGATCAGCGGCGGCATTCGCGCCGCAGCCCGCCAACAACATCACTGCCATCATCATCAGGCCGAGCAGTGACGCTAACCGCGCGCGCCGCATGCTCTGTATCCATCCGAGTCTCGATTTCGCCATCATTCCGCTCACGCCTCGCTCCTGGTCACTCGCTGGTCACTCGCCGCGCTATCGGGGCATATCCGCCGTCGTTACAGTTCTTACGCTAGTTCTTAACGTCGCCACGTCATGCCTTATCCTATCGTACCGCGCATGACGGTATCCTGGCGATGGTACCATGAGTGCGGGGCGCGCGTCAATGCAAGCGGGCGACTGTACACGTGAGACTATGGCGCAAGGGCAGGATCGACGAACGACAGGTCGATGGTCGGCAGCGCATGCCAGAGCAGCCGTCCGGTGGCGGCGTCGAGCGCGAAGAGGCCGAGCCACGTGCCGAGAAAGACGATCCCCCACCGAGCCACAAGCCAATTGGCGTTCACCGCATTGTCTACCCGCCATGGATGCCGCCAGTGTCCCTGAGTAAATTCACGCCACAGCGGCAACCCAACGTTGTTCGCAATGCTGTGCCCTATATCGTGAAGCCGTCTGCCAGGTGTTCGCCGCTGTTGAGGGAATCTACTGCGCGAGGGCGGCCTGCGCAGCCTAAACCATGGCTGCCAGACAATCTCGCGGAGGGTCGCCACTGACTTTTCGGTCGAGTCCCAGAGCATGGCTGGCATACGGCGCGCTCCCCAGAGGTGTAAGAGTTCGCCCAGTGAGTCCGGGGAATGCCATTGCCACAAGCGCTCGCCCGTCGCCGCATCGAGAGCGCCAATCTCGACATTGCCCATGCCCGGATTGGTGCGCGAATAGCAGAGGATCGAGCCATCCAGCGCCAGATAATCGTGCGCCACATCCGTTGTGCGCCACAACTCCGCACCGGTACGCGCATCCATTGCCGCTATCCAGGTGGCCTCCTGGTAATAGTTCATGTCCGTGTAGGCAATGCCCTCATCACTGAGCTGGTGGATCACCCCTTCGGTCGGGAAACTGGCAAGCTCGGAGCCATCATGGGCATGTAGCAGCGCTATAGCGCCTGGGCGGTCATAGTTGGGCCGCTGTTCACCAATCAGCGCGCTATTTGGCGAAAAGACCCAGTGTTCAGGGTGACGGCGCTGCCATAACGGTTGGCCGCTACGGATTTCAAGCGCAAAGATCTCGTCAGGAGGCGCGTGATGCGCGTGAAGATGCGTATAGACCCGACCGCCACGCGCCGCGAAAAGCTGTGCATCATCTCCTCCATCACCAAGCTCACCAAGCTGCCCCAGGGTCCAGAGCGGCCTGCCGCTGGCGGCATCGAGCGCCTGAATATCGGGGGCGCCTGCCTCGAAGTGGCGAGGGTTTGCCGCGATGACGACTCCACTCTCCACTTCGACATGCATCTGTCCTGTGACCAGCGGGTGGATATGCGTCCACAGCAGCGTGCCATCGTGCGCCCGCCGCGCTTCCAATGGAGTGGGGATATCGAGTGCAGCCGCCGCTCTATGCCATTCGACGCTATCGGATTCAGCGCGCTGGAGCCGTTTCTGCAGTGCGTAGCTACCGCCAGGCGCAAGATACGCCGCCTGGTGATCCAGTGCGAAGGCTCCGTGGATTCGTCCTGTCCGGCGCACCCAGCAGACATGGCCCGTGCGCGCCTCCACAACAGCCACCTCGCCTGCCAGGCCCGCCAAAGAGCCAACCATCAGCCGAGGCGGCGTCTCGCGCTTGCGCTCGCGATCATCGCTGGTCTGGCCTTGTTGCTCTCCAGAATCAAGCATGGTAGGTCGCCCTTTCGCAACGGGAATAGCGCCTGATCCTTCACCTATACACCTATATGACGCCAGCCGCCGCGCAAGGTTGCAGGCATTGTGGCGTGGCAGAGTTGGCTCGCTCGCTTGTCCCGCAGACGCTGTGGCGGATAGGATAGTGGCAGTCGCAGGCGAGAATTGCGGGGATACCATGGGCGAAAGCATGACGGCGGAACAGGAAACGGACGAGACGCGACCGGGGCGGGGTGGGCGCCGGACAGCGGCGCAGGTGGTCTTGCTTGGCGCGTTCTTCATTGACCTCCTGCTCTATAGCCTCGTCGTCCCCTTCCTGCCGAGCGAGGCGGAGCAACTGGGCGCGACTCCAGCCATCACGGGGGCGCTCTTCGCCATGTATGCGGTGGGATTGTTCGGCGCGACGCCGCTGGCCGCATGGCTTACTGACCGCGCTGGCCCTAGGCGGACGCTGCTCTGGGGGTTGGTGGCGCTGGGGAGCGCGACGCTGCTCTTCGCCTTCTCGCCCGCGCTCTCGCTGGGGCTGCCGGGCCTCTTCGTCGCCCGCACGGCGCAGGGAGCCGCCAGCGCGATCACCTGGACGGCTGGGCTGGCGGTGCTGGCGCAGTTATACACGGCGAAGGAGCGTCCGCGCATCTTTGCCCGCGCCTTCACCGTCACCGGGCTGGGCACGCTGATTGGCCCACCGCTCGGCGGCGCGCTCTACTCCTGGGGCGGCTTTATGCTGCCCTTTCTCTTCGCCACCGGCCTGGTGCTGCTGGATGGCCTTGGCCGCGCCTTCCTGCTGCCCGGCGACGACCTGCTCCCCGCCACCCGGCCGGAACGTGGCGCATTGCGGACACTGCTCCGCGATAGGCGTTTCCTGCTGGGGCTGTTTGCGGCGGCGGCGGGCGCGGCGGCCATCTCATCGCTGGAGCCAGTGACACCGCTGCTGCTGGGCGGCTCGTTTGGCTTGCCCGCGTGGGCGATTGGCGCGGTCTTTGGCGTCATCTCGCTCTGCTTCGTCCTGATGCAGCCAGCGGTCAGCCGCACCGAACGCCGCCTGGGCGCGAGACTCACGATAGCGGTCGGGCTGGCAGTGACGGCAGGATGCTTTGCCGCGCTGGCGTTCGCCTCCAGCGTGTTCGTGGTGTTGGCGCTGCTGGCGGCGACGGGCTGCGCAATCTCGCTCGTGCTCATCCCCGCGCCGGAACTGCTCACTAGCAGCGGCCAGAGGCTGGCGGGGCCAAACGGCGCGGCGTATGGCGCGATCTATGCCGCCTACAACGCCGCCTACGCGCTCGGTATCCTCATTGGCCCGCTCACCACGGGCGCCGCCGTCACCGCGCAAGGCGTGGCAGAGAGTTTTGTCTGGCTGGCGGTTATCCCGGCAATGGGCGCGCTGGCGCTGTTCCTGTTGCGGAAACGAGCCGCATAAGACTGGATAGGCTACGCCGTGTGCTGTTCATGCCGCTGTTGCTGATAGGCGGCGATAGCGTCGAGGATACCCTGCCGTTTGCGATACACGCGAAAGAGTTCCTGACGGGCTTCCTCCAGGCGTTGGGGATCTTGCTGGCTAGCAAAAAGAGTAGCTTCTCGCATTGCTACGATCTCATTAAAGCGCTCCAGCCCAGCAATATAGCCAGCGAGTTCCTGGTCATTGGTGATAGGTGGTTGTGCGTCTTGCATCCGTACTCGTCTCCTACATGCAAACTCTTCACGCCAGACAACTATATCGTTAAAATCACCACTCCTCGCAGTTGTCCTATGCGGTCGGCTATAAAGAATCTCACCCATCCTTCGAGACCGAGCGGCGCCGTTTCTACAAACACATCGAGTACAGCCAAATCCACCCCTTCCAGGCTCAGCTGTTGAAGCGTTGCTGTCTCACTAGCTCCGGTTGAAAGCAATGCCAGATCTATATCGTCAGGCTCATCCTTTCCTGAGACATAGCTACCATCAATAACAACGATCGTGCCGAGGTGCTGACGTCTCACGACATCTATGAACTGAGCAAGGGCCGAATTGAGAACTTGCCGCTTAGCGTTCCGTGCAGGAAATGTAGCGAACACATCATTTATGTCCGTGACCTGATGCTGCCCAGGCGGTAATGTGCCATCAGGCTGCAACGGAGGCAAGGTCATCTCATACCCCCACTTTTTTTCTCAAAGTATACACGCATTTCGCTTGAACCGGACTTCCTGCTGCTGTGGCGAAGACGAGCCGCATAAGACTGGATAGGCTACGCCGTGTGCTGGTGGTTGTGCTGTAGCGCTCCATATATTCATGCGAGTGATTTAGAGTTGCAGCGCCCCTTCCGCCACCGTCACGCCAGCGCCAAAAATGCTCACCTCATCATTCCGCAGGAGCACCTCGATACGACTCGGCCTGCCCAACTCATAGCCCTGTTCAATCATCACGGTCGCCTCAGGCGCTATCCTGCCATACCTCGCCAGGTAGCAGGCCAGTGGCCCCGCCGCGGTTCCAGTGGCCGGATCTTCGGCGATGCCCTCGGTGGGATTGAAGAAGCGTGTATGCGCCACAGCCGCTGGATCAACCGGATCAAGGCTGAAGAGATAGCAGCCCAGCCCGTCTACCGCGCGAAGCTGCTGGAAGAGGCGTTGCGCGTCTGGCTGAGCGCGCGTGATCGCGTCACGGCTGCGTACCGGCACGAGCAGATGTTCCGCACCTGTGGAGACCACCTGCGCGGGAAGACCCTCCACCGTCAGATCATCCGCCTCTAGAGCGAGCGCCTCGGCCAGCTTGCCCGGATCGCTGTGGATAGCGCCAAATGATGGCGCGGTCTGTCGCAAGCCGATTGCGGTTGGTCGCCACTGCGCCCCATTCGCTCCCTGCTCCGCCAGCACTTCCACAGGCAGAACATGCTCCCCAATCTCCTGATGAAAGACCGTCTGTGATCCCGCGAGCGGAAGCCGACCCGTCTCCGCCAGCCACCACCAGGTACCGAGCGCGTGATGGCCAGCCCCAGCGACCTCTACGCCTGTTGTGGTGAATGAGCGTAGGCGCCAGTCGGCCTCTGGTCTGGTTGGCGGAAGCAGGAAGACCGTCTCCGACTGATTGAACTCGC
Source organism: uncultured Chloroflexia bacterium (assembly GCA_963718915.1). Classification (GTDB taxonomy): domain Bacteria; phylum Chloroflexota; class Ktedonobacteria; order Ktedonobacterales; family JADMIN01; genus DAHUXT01. The sequence continues at coordinate 80,363 of CAVRAI010000009.1, forward strand.
GCGCGATGCGCCGCATTGTCTCCACGCTCAACTGCTCTGCGTCAATCACCAGCGCGAGCGGATTCCCACTCAATGGCTCCCGCGCGAAAGCGTCAATCAAATAGAAACGAATCGTCTGCCCGCTCATCAGTTGCTCCTTCTCCGCCATTCCTAATCTCCCGCAAGGGCAAGGAATGCGCGGGGATAGATTGGGCTTACCTGGAATGCCTCTGCCGCAGCCAGCAAGTCGTGGGAGCAAGCCCGCTCCAAGCGTACCTTACCCCGCACAGGCGGTTATCTGGCGCCGCCAGGTGAGCTAGCACTATGAGTGGTCGGTAGTGGTCGGCGCGCTGGTTATGATCCCCAGTACTCACGGACGAAGCGCTGATATCCTTCAAAGATGCCGTATTCGCGCACAAGGCGAAGGATTTTCAGATGGTCACGGGCGATGGCGCGGTCTTCCTCATCTGGCAAAGTGGTGATTGACATTTGCATGAGTGCGGCGGCTTCATCACAGATAATGGTGTGGTGTATCCCAAGATAGGCTTTGGACTCGCCCCAGTTCGGTGTATTCATCCATTCGCGCATCAAACGCATGAGTTCAGCGTGGTCAGGCGCATTGGGTTCATGGAATGCCTCATCGCCAATCAGCGCGCGATAGGCGGCGTCTACATTCTCTCCGAGAGACGATTCCAGCAGGCGCGCATGGAGCAAGAGTTCGTCGTCGATTGCCGCTTCCGCGCTTGTGCGCACTGAGTCGGCCACGCCCAGCAGTGCGAGTGCGCTTGCGGCGGCAGGCGTAATAAGCCCGGTATGCGCGTTCAACCATTCGCGTGAGAGCCGCCAAGAGCGCGTCTCATACCACGGCAGCAGCTCTGGCGCGCTCACCTTAAAATACACGTAGCAGCCAAAGGGATCTTTCGGTTTGCCTGGCATCTCAACGCCTCTCTTCTCACATCAAATTCCCGTACAGTCCACAGTTGAAGCGCGAAAGATTGATGCGTCGCACGAGCATGGATGAAGTCTGCCGCATGAAAAACCCGCCATAGTGTCTGACGTTGAGCCAAAGTATACTCTAATAACAGATGCCATGCAATACAAAACATCATGCAACCATGCGTGCTTCTTAGCCGTCCTGGCGCCTCATCTTTGTGCCCTCTGCCCTCATCGTCCTCTCATATTTCTCTGCCATAATGCTCTGGCACTCCCTTGACACGACTGCCAGCAGGTGATACCTTTTTCAGTGTTAGCAGTCGCCACGTGTGACTGCTAACGGTCACTTTTGGCGAGTGCTCAGGTGGGCGATAGATCACGGCAGATACAGGAGAGAGCGGCACGATGACACAGGAGGGCAGACTCAGCGCGCGCAGAGAGGTCGTTCTCCGCGCCCTGGTCGAGCAGTACGTGCGTACCGGCGAGCCGGTACCCTCCAAGTTCATCTCTGATCAGCTCGCCGCCATCTTTGGTCCGGGCTACGCCTCCGCGACGATCCGTAACGAGCTGGCGGCCCTTGAAGAGGACGGCCTGATCTCGCAGCCGCATATCTCCGCCGGACGCATCCCGACCGACCTGGGCTATCGCTACTTCGTCGAGCGACTGATGGGTGAGTCGCAACTGACCCTCGACGAGCAGCGGCTTATCCGCCACCAGTTCTATCAGGTGCAGCACCGGCTGGACGAATGGGTGCGGCTCACCGCCTCGATTCTGGCGCAGGTCTTGCAGACCGCCGCCGTCATCACGCCACCACGCGACGCCGAGGCACGGCTGAAGCACTTCGAGCTGCTCTCCCTCTACGAGAGCTTCGTCCTGATCGTGCTGGTGCTGGAGGATGGCACCGTGCGCCAGGAGCGCATCATCCTCGATAATCCCGCCAGCCAGGAAGACCTGAGCCGACTCGCCAGCCGTCTCAACGACCGCTTTCGCGGCGCCGACGCACGCACGATGGATACGCTTGCCTTCACCGAGGGCAGCGACCTGCCCCCAGACGAGGTGTTGGTAATGGCCTCGCTGGCGCGGATGCTCGCCCAGCTAGACATCCTGACGCCCGACGCCTTCTATCACGAGGGCATCGGCCAGTTGCTCCAGCGCGGGGAATTCACCCACGCCGACGCCGACCAGGTGCGGAAAGTGGTTGAGGCGCTGGAACAGAACCGCTTGATGCCCGCGCTCGCGCCACAGGTGATGCAGGGTGACGGCGTGCAGATCATCATCGGCGGCGAGAATGAGGCCGATGCGCTCAAAGATATGAGCGTCGTCGTCGCGCGCTATGGCGAGCGTGGCGGCATGGGCGGGCTGCTCGGCATCGTCGGGCCAACCCGCATGCAGTATGGCCGGGCGGTCGCGGTGGTGCGTTATCTGACGCAACTGCTCAACGACCTGCTCGCCGAAACGTATAACCCACAGGACGTCTCTGAACCTCCCGGACCGGATGAGCCGGATGGACCGACCGTACCGTATTCAGATGTTTTCCGAGGCGAGGAACCATGAGCCAGGACGAGCACAGCGCAGAGCCAGCCATCGAGGCCGACATCCAGCTCGACCCAGGGGCAGACGCACAGCCAGATACGCAGCCCGCGACAGCAGGCGATGGCGCCACACCAGCGGGGAGCGCCGATGACTCCAGCGCGCGTATCGCGGAACTAGAGCGTCAGCTTGCCGCCGAGCGCGACGCCGCCACCGATTACATGCAGAAGTGGCAGCGCGCCGTGGCCGACTTCACCAACTTCAGGCGGCGCGCTCAGCAGGAACAGGAGCAGCGCGACCAACTGTTTGCCGCGCAGGCGCTCACGCCCGTGCTGCATGCGCTGGATAGCTTCGAGCGCGCCTTCGCCACGCTGCCCGACTCGCTCCGCGGCTATACCTGGATCGAAGGGGTGGCGCTGGTGGACTATCAGTTGCGGCGCGCGCTGGAGGCGCAGGGGGTTACCGAGGTAGACGCCGAGCCGGGACAGGCGCTCGATCCGACACGCCATCAGGCGGTGGGCGAGATCGAGACCGACCAGCAACCCGACGGACAGATCGCTGTCGTGCTCCAAAAGGGCTACCAGACATCCGGCCTGCTGATACGGCCCGCGCTGGTGCAGGTGGCGCGCGCGCCAAAAGCATCCGGGGCGACGGCGGCGTCGGGGCAGATGGAGGGGGAATCGACCGCGCCAGCCACGCCCGAAGCGCCTGAAGAGACGCAGCCATCCGGGCCTGCGCCGTGAGTGGCTGGGTGAGTTGCGACTCACGCATAATGCCCAACGTAGACATCCATGTGCGGAAATGACCGAATCGCGAACCGTTTCGAATGTTCATGTTAAGGAGTACCAATCGTGGCAAAAGTGATTGGCATAGACCTGGGAACAACCAATAGCTGCGTCGCGGTGATGGAGGGCGGCGAGCCTGTCGTCATCCCCAACGCCGAGGGCAGCCGCACCACGCCGTCCGTCGTCGCCTTCACCAAGAATGGTGAGCGACTGGTGGGCGAGGTGGCCAAACGCCAGGCCATCACCAACTCAGAAAACACCGTCTTCTCGATCAAGCGCTTCATGGGCCGCAAGTATGACGACCCCGAAGTGGACCGCGACCGCCGCCTCGTCCCCTACAAAGTGGTGCGCGCAGCCAACGGCGACGCCTGGGTAGAGGCGCAGGGCAAGCAGTATAGCCCGCCGGAAATCAGCGCGATGATCCTGCAGAAGCTGCGCACCGACGCCGAGGCGTATCTTGGCGAGAAGGTCAGCCAGGCCGTCATCACCGTCCCCGCCTACTTCAACGACGCGCAACGCCAGGCGACCAAGGACGCGGGCAAGATCGCCGGCCTCGAAGTGCTGCGCATCATCAACGAGCCGACGGCCGCCTCACTGGCCTACGGTCTCGACAAGAAGAAGGACGAGCGTATCGCCGTCTATGACCTGGGCGGCGGCACGTTCGACATCTCGGTCCTGGAACTGGGCGAGGGCGTCTTCGAGGTGAAGGCGACCAACGGCGACACCCACCTGGGCGGCGACGACTTCGACCAGCGCATCATCAACTGGCTCGCCGACGAGTTCCGCCGCGAGCAGGGCATCGACCTGCGCCAGGATAAGATGGCGCTGCAACGGCTGAAGGAAGCGGCGGAGAAGGCGAAGAAAGAACTCTCATCCTCGATGCAGACAGAGATCAATCTGCCGTTTATCACGGCGGATCAGTCTGGCCCGAAGCACCTGACGATGACGCTCTCGCGCGCCAAGCTCGAGCAACTGGTGGACGACCTGGTTGACAAGTCGCGCAAGCCCTGCGAGCAGGCGATGTCTGACGCCAAGGTGTCGCCCGCGCAGATCGATGAGGTGGTGCTGGTCGGCGGTATGACCCGCATGCCGTCGGTGCAGGCGGTCGTCAAGCGCATCTTTGACAAGGAGCCAAATAAGGGCGTCAACCCGGACGAGGTGGTCGCCATCGGCGCCGCCATCCAGGCGGGCGTGCTGACCGGCGACGTGCGCGACGTGCTGCTGCTGGACGTGACGCCGCTCTCGCTCGGCATCGAGACACTCGGTGGGGTCTCCACGAAGCTGATCGAGCGCAACACAACGATTCCGACGCAGAAGAGCCAGGTCTTCTCCACCGCCAGCGATGGCCAGACGAGCGTGGAGATCAATGTGCTGCAGGGGGAGCGCGAGTTGGCGAAGGATAACCGCTCACTGGGTCGCTTCATCCTCGATGGCATTCCCCCGGCCCCGCGTGGCGTGCCACAGGTCGAGGTGCAGTTCGATATCGACGCCAACGGTATCGTGAACGTTCGCGCGCACGATAAGGGCACGGGCCGCGAGCAGCGCATCACCATCCAGGCGTCGAGCGGCCTCTCCAAGGACGAGGTCGAGCGCATGGTGCATGACGCCGAGTCGCACGCCGAGGACGACCGCCGCCGCCGCGAGGAGGTGGAGGTGCGCAACGAGGCCGACAACGCCGCCTACACAGCAGAGAAGACCCTGCGTGACCTGGGTGACCGCATCCCCGCCGACCTGAAGAGCGACGTGGATACGAAGATCGCCGACGTGCGCGCGGCCCTGGGCACCGATGACATCGAACGCATGCGCTCCGCCAAGGACGCATTGCAGCAGGCGATGTATAAGGTCAGCGAGCAGATCTACTCGGCGGGCAGCGGTGGCAGTGGCGGCGCCAGTGGTGAGAGCCAACCCACCGATGGCGGCCCGGCTGACGACGATACGGTCGACGCGCAGTTCAAAGAGGAGCCGCAATAGGCGGCTACCATCGGTCATCGTGGGGGCTGGAGCTGTCTACCATCTCCGGCCTCCGCGTCGCCTGATGGGCTACGTGTTCTGGCGTACGTGACGGTTTCTCCCGCGCAGGTGCGCCAGTACGTCATTATGGCGCCTCATCTTGATGCGATACCGGGGACTTTCTGGCCGATTGAGTATCATTTGTTGCGATATGCTGTGTTATAGTAGGGTTACTTTGCGGATACCGACCAGGCGGCGCGCCTTGCGTCGCATACGGTGAAGAGGAAGCCAATGGCTGCCAAACGCGATTATTACGAGCTACTGGGCGTGAGCAGGAGTGCCTCCGAAGACGAGATCAAGAAGGCATTTCGCGGGCTGGCGCGAAAATATCATCCTGATGTCAATAAGGAAAAGGGCGCTGAAGAACGCTTCAAAGAGATTAATGAGGCGTATGAGGTGCTGGGCGACGCGCAGAAACGCCAGGCGTATGACCGCTTCGGCCATGCGGGCGTCTCCGGCGCTGGCGCAGGTGCGGCCGGTAACCCCTTCGAGGGCTTCGGCTTTGGCAGCTTCAATGACTTGTTCGAGCAACTCTTTGCCAATGCCTCCGCGGGCACACGCCGTGGCGCGCCGCAGCGTGGCGCTGACCTGAAATATGAGTTGACGCTTTCCTTTGAAGAAGCCGTACATGGCTGCCAGAAAGAGATTGATATCCCGCGCTGGGAGTCATGCTCCAACTGTCGTGGCAATGGCGCGCAGCCGGGCACGAATACGACACGCTGCCCAAACTGCCAGGGAACCGGCGAGATTCGTCGCGTGCAGCAGTCGATCTTTGGCCAGTTCGTCAACGTGATGGTCTGTGACCGCTGCCGTGGCGAGGGACGCATCATCACCACGCCCTGCGAGCGCTGCCACGGCCAGGGGCGCGTGCGTAATGTGCGCCGCGTGCCGGTCAACATTCCCGCTGGAGTGGACGACGGCATCACAGTCAGGGTGACGGGTGAGGGCGAGGCGCCCGCGCGTGGTGGCACGCCGGGCAATCTGCTCATCACGCTCAACGTCAAGCCGCACGAATACTTCAAGCGGCAGGCCAGCGACATCCTCTTCGAGTTGCCGGTGAGCTTCGCCGATGCGTCGATGGGCGCGGAGGTTGAGGTACCTACCCTCGACGGCAAAGAGACGGTGAAGATGCCCGCGGGTACGCAGAGCGGACGTATGTTCCGGCTCAAGGGCAAGGGCGTGCCGCTGGTACACAGCAACTCGCGAGGCGACGAGCTGGTGACGGTCAAGGTGGTCATCCCACAGAACCTCACCTCGCGGCAGAAAGAGCTGCTGAAAGAGTTCGCCGAGATCGAGCGCCAGCAGAATGAGAAGGGCGCGCACAATCTCTTCGAGCGCGTCTCCGATAAGATCAAGGACGCGCTCCAGTTCGAGTAAAGAAGGCTTGCGGTTAAACCCGCGCCTATACGGCCCGCGGCCACGAAGCCGCCTGCGCGGACTTCCCAGAATGTCTCCCATCGAGATGCCCGCTGGCAAGAGGAGTAGTGAAACCCGCGACGGCGGGTTTCGTGGCGGAGCGTCAGCGAGACCGTTCAGGCGCGGTTTTAACCGCCCGCATCCGTGTTCGCTGACCCACTCCGCGAGAAGGGTGGCCATCCATCAGCCTCACGCTCAACCTCGACGCGCTCGCCCATCCTGGCAGACGCCAGCCAGTCTTCGCGCCGCATGGCGTGGTCGCCACCAGCCAGCCACTGGCCTCACAGGCTGGTCTGGCCATCCTCCGGCAGGGCGGCAATGCCGTGGACGCCGCGCTGGCAGCGGGCATCGCGCTGACCGTCGTCGAACCAGCCTCGAATAGCATCGGCGGCGATACTCTGGCGCTCGTCTGGGATGGTGAGCGGCTCCACGGTCTGAATGGAACAGGGAGGGCACCCGCCGCGCTCACCCCGGAGACGCTGCGACGCCAGGGTCATAACGCGATGCCGCTCCATCACTGGTCGGCCGTCACCGTGCCGGGAGCGCCCGCCGCCTGGCGCGATCTGCACGAGCGTTTCGGCAGGCTGCCCTTCGCGACACTCTTCACCGCCGCCATCGACTACGCCGAGCGCGGCTATCCCGTCCCGCCCATCTCACAGCGGGGGTGGCGCCGCTCGCTGGAACAGATTCACACGAGCCTGACAGGCGACGAGTTCGCGGGGCTGCCCGCCGTCTTCGCGCCAGAGGGACGCGCGCCGCACGTCGGCGAGGTCTGGCGCAACCCGGAGATAGCGCGGACGCTGCGGCTCATCGCCGAGACAAACGCCGACGCTTTCTATCGCGGCGAGATTGCCGAGTGCATCGTGGCTTTCGCCGCGCGCACAGGCGGGTTCCTGGCGGCGGATGACCTGGCGCGGCATACCAGCGACTGGGTCGAGCCAATTACGACGAGCTACCGTGGCTACGACGTCTGGGAGATGCCACCCAGCACGCAGGGATTGGCCGCGCTGCTGGCGCTCAATATCCTCGAAGGCTACGAACTGAGCCAGTTCCCGCGCGACTCGGTGGAAAGCTTCCACATGCAACTTGAGGCGATGAAACTGGCCTTCGCCGATGTACACCACTTCGTCGCCGACCCACAACACGAGCATATTCCCGTCGAGGAGCTGCTCTCCAAGGCGTATGCCGCGAAACGCCGCGCGCTGATTGGTGAGCAGGCGCTGCTGGCCGAGGTGGGCGATCCGCTGGGCAGCGATACGACCTATCTCTGCGCCGCCGACGCCGACGGGATGATGGTGAGCTTCATCCAGTCCACGTTCCACTCCTTCGGCGCGCACATCGTCGTGCCGGGGACGGGCTTCCCGCTGCAAAATCGCGGCCACGGCTTCTCGCTCGTCGAGGGCCACGCCAACATCCTCGCGCCGGGCAAGCGCCCGTTCCATACCCTCATCCCCGGCTTCCTGACGCGGGCGGGCCAGGCCATTGGGCCATTCGGCGTGATGGGCGGGCATATGCAGCCGCAGGGGCATGTGCAGATGATGGTCAATACGCTCGACTACGCGATGGATCCTCAGAGCAGCCTTGGCGCGCCGCGCTGGTGGTGGGGGGAGAAGCGCTTCATCAAACTGGAGCCGGGCTCAGCGGCGGTCGCCGGGGAGCTGGCGGCACGCGGCCATGCGGTCGAGGTGGACGCCGAGGTGGATTGGGCGGGGCGCGGCCAGATCATCTGGCGCCTCTCTGACGAAACCGGCGGCTATATCGCGGGCAGCGAGCCGCGCGCCGATGGGCAGGCGGCAGGCTATTAGCCCTTACCTCTTTCATCGCCCGGCGCTGGCCGATGCTCAACAGACGGCATGATAGCTGGTATCAGACGAGGCGACATCGGGCAGCTTATGAAGCTGATCGCGCCAGGTGACGGCGCTGACGAGCGGGACAGGAGCAACGACGAGCGCATGCGAATAGCTGAATGTGATCTCCTGACCCATCGGATGCCACTGCTGCGGGTGCTGATGGGGCAGCAGCGATTGCTCATAACACGGATCGGCCAGCCGCAGCCCCAGATTACTGACATCGTAGAGCGCGGTATCGTAGTCCACGCCTGCCGCGAACGTGACATAGGCGTAAATGCCAAGCGGTTCGAGCACCTGATTGTCAGCTGGATTGAGCGTCAGTACGTCTGGGGCGACCTTCGGCGGCGGTGGACCAGCGTTGGCATGGCCGTCCGAGCAGCCGTAATTTTGCGATGAGGAATCCGTGTGAAACCCTGAAAGTTTATATATCTTCAGCCATTCTTGCCCAGTGATGGTCTGCACCACCCACATCCGATGTTCTTGCTGGAACCGATCTCGCTGGCCGGCGGGCAGCCACTTAGACTCGATGACCTTTCCAGCGGCAACGTCGCTGGGGTACCCACAGAATACCGCGGGCTGGACACCCAGATCCGTCATTCCGCGTAAGGCATCGGCATAGGAGACCGAGGCGTCGAAGAGAACCGGTACTGCGCTTATCGGTGGAGCGCTTGGAGTACACTTGTCTGTACAATCATTCGGCAAGGAGATACGACAACTGGCCAGGATGAGCAAACCACAAGCAAGCGCCAGCAGCGTCAACGCCCTGCCAAGTCTGAATCTAATGCGTCGTGACATCGCACGTTCCCACTCTATTTCGCGCACCTGTTGCAGCCAACTCGCGATGGGCCACCCACGATGGGAGCCAGAACGCCAAAGCCCTGACCGGCATACGAACTATGCGCACCGACCGCACGGATTCAACTGGGATTTACAGCTATGCGCCGCACCGTGATATACGCGATCTCGCCAAGGGCGTGACGCTCGCCCTCCATCGCGAAGTCGAAGCGATTGGCCGCCAGCGCGGCGGTCACGTCGCCCGCGGGAAAATCTTCCAACCCCTGCAAGAAGATGCCGCTACATTCAATGGCGCTGATTCGCTCGATGCTCCGCGCCAGAACGGCGTCGGCGTCGTCTCGTCTGGTGAGTAGCGCCTCCAGATAGTCGGCGCAGGCCTCGTCTTCGATGGATTGTCTTCCGCCATCCTCAAACGTACTCGCCGTTGGCATCAGCGTCATCTGGCCCGCTCCGATTGTTGCGGCCAGCTGCGCGGCATACGTTGCCGTGGCGCGCGCGTTGACTAGCGAGGCCACCAGCAGCCGCGAGGCATGGCGAGCGTTGACGGCGCCCTGCGTGCCCGCGCCGGTCCGCTGGATGATGAGGCGGTCGCGCACATCAGCGGACTGCATGCGCGCCGGGGAATTATTGAGATCGAAGCCGGGAATAAGACGTCCGCCTACCTCGCCCGCCAGAAGTGCGTCGGGATGAGCCTCATCGCGCAGAGTAAGCGCTTCCTCGACGCCGCGCACTAGCAGCAACTCGCGCGCGCCTCCCGCCAGCGCATACGCCGAAACCGTGAAGGCGCGTAACACATCAATGACCACGACAACGCCACGCGCCTGTTCGGCATTGCTTCCATGGATACGCACAACATCGACCGTTTTCGCCACCTAGATCCATCCTCGCCGTTTGAAGAACAACAGTTGTCCGACGGTAATAACCAGCATCAGCAGCAGCACAAGCCAGAAATTGAGGCCGCCGTCATGCTCCACCTGGGGCATATGGCCAAAGTTCTGCCCGAAGACTCCGGTCACGAAGGTGATCGGCAGAAAGATCGTCGCGATGATCGTCAGTTGCTTCATGACGACGTTGAGCCGGTTGGAGACGGTCGTCAGGTAGACATCGAGCAGGCCGCTCATCAGGTCGCGATAGGAGTCGAGCACCTCGAAGGCGCGAATCAGATGGTCATGCACATCGCTGAAATAGGCCTCGGTGTCGGCGGGGATGTATTCGCGGGTGCGGGTAATCAGCGCGTTCGTCACCTCAACGCTGGGGCTGATGACCCGCCGCATATGCGCCACCTCGCGCTTGATATGGAAGATGCGCGCCTGCACCTGATTCGAGGTCGTACTGACGGTCAGGTCTTCGAGCTGGTCGATCACGTCGTCGAGGTCGTCGAGGACGGGGAAGTAGTCGTCAACCAGCCCCGAAAGGACGGTGTAGAGCAGATAGGCGCAGCCGCGCTTGCCAGGGCTTTCGTCGCTGGTATCGACGCGCACGGACTCGCGCAGCTTGTCCATCCACTCTAACGGCTGGCGGTGCAGCGTCACCAGGTAGTGCTTGCTGAAGATGACATCCAGCTTCGGCGTGCTGGCGTCCTCGGTCTGCTGGTCGAAGCCGATGCCATGCATGACGAGGTAGAAGTAGTTGTGCCCCTCGACAAACTTGGCCCGCTCATGCTCTTCGCCGATGGTGCGCACCGTCAGCCGCGAGAGGCCAAAGGTATGCGAGAGCAGCTTCTGGGCCTCGGTTGGATCGCCTTCGATGTCGAGCCAGATCAGCGAGCCTTCGACATTGAGTTCCTGGCTCAGGTTGCTGGGCGAGAGGCCGGTTTGCAGTTCGCCATTCTGCCACACGAGGAGATGTTGTCGCACGCTGTGCGCTCGCTTTCATCGGGTTTATACCCATCGGCCAGGAGAATTCCCCTGGACACCGTTCACCATCATACGACGATGATGGCGACGACGATGCGAGCGCAGTACAACAGGCGTCGGCGCTACCTGGTCAAGACTGTTTGCGCGCCTCCCTGCCCGGCTCCCAACCTGCTTCGTGGTAGTAGAGCGGTTCATCCAGGCCCATCACCTGGCGCAGATAGACCAGCTCGCCCAGGTGATAGCAGCGGTGACGGATCGCCGACCAGATAGCGGCGCGATAGGTCATGGTATCGCCTGTCCACCAGGTCAGTGGCTCATCCAGCTTGCCGGGCGTTGCGATTTCCTGCTGCAGCTCCTCATGCGCCTTGCGAAAGGCGGCAAGCGCTTCGTCTTTGCTGGCCGGTTTTTCAGGAACGGCGTTGAAGGCCAGATGCCAGACGATGTCAAGCGCCGATGTGGCTTTCTCGTTGGGACGCCAGGCAAATTGCTCTTCGGTGAGATCCATCACGGTCTCCTCAACCTGCCGCTGCTCCAGCGCCAGGATACGTCCCAGGTCTTCACTTGCGTAGGTAGGCGTTACGGGTATGACGCGGGCCATCTTCTCCCCCTCCGAAACCAATGCGGCTTGCACGCGCAAGTACATATGTTCTATTCGCAAGTCTAGTGCGCATCCACCTGCCTGTCAAGGCGCGAGGGGATCTCCGTTTGCGCATCAAACATGATATGTCGCGCGCACGCAAAAGCGGATAGCCGCACCGGTCCTTGATGCATGCTACCCGCTAACCCCGGACCTCTCCCCCTGCCCCTCCCCTAAAAGGGAGGGGGAATCAGGCGGATTCCGTTCTATCAGTTGGCTGACCCTGACGACGCCCCCGGCTCGTGGGCGCCGCGGAAACCAGCCTGGCGCGCCTCGGCCTCGGTCGCGAAGTAGATCCGATTCTCCTCGGCGGGCAGCGGAGCTGTGTCGTCCGCGCCCTGGAAGGTCATGGTGTGGATGTTGCCAACGTAGCGCGGCGCACCACCCGACGCCGAGGTCGTCCCCGAGCCCGCGTAGGTCTGTACGGGAACGCCGTCAGCGCGCCCCGCCGTCGACGTGTAGGAGGCGCGCGTGGAAGACCCCTTGCCCACCGTCGCCGCGGCCAGATTGCGCTCGACCGGCAACTCTACCATCGGCTCCTCGGCTTCGAGGGCGGTCGTCATGCGTCTGCGCGCGACGAAATACGCGCCGACTCCGGCGGCTACCAGGCCGACGCCGACGCCCGCCAGCCACAATATCGTCGTCCGGCGACGTTGCTGTTGTCGCTGCTGCTCCAGTTGCAGCAGGCGTTTGCGCGCCACGGAGAATGGCGGCACATTCTGCAACGCATCAGGAGTGCGCACCTGCGCAAGCCGGTTGATTGCGTCGTCGAGCCGCGCATTGGCCAGCACACGGGCATCTCCGATCCGGGCGTTCGCCGCCTCGCGGATCGGGGCGAGCCGAACCATGGCCTGGTCACGCGCTACTCGCGCATCGCTCAGTCGAGCAGCGGCGAGTTCGCGGAGGGTCTGTGCTCGGTAGCTAGCCTGCATTTCATTCCAGCGCGCAATCAGCGGCGCCGTTACCATCGCCGAGAGTACGCCCATACGAATCCAGTTGGTGGTCGTGTCGGTACTCTTCCGCTTCGCGTCGTTCCGCTGTGGCATCCTCATCATCCTTTCCTGTCCCCGCATCCACATGGGCGCGGACGCCCCTTGCTCAATACACCTTCACGTATCCTCTACGTATCCTCAACCATTGCATGTGTTTTTTCCATGCTCACCGATTCGAGGCGCTTGCGCGCGCCAGATTATGGAACACATGGACACATGGACACATGCACGCACATCGCGTGCCAGTAATCGCCTGCCCATCAGACGCCAACTGACGGCATCTGATCCATCGCACCGCTGTTGCACGTACGTCTCCTCGATAGCTGCCGATAGCCACCGCACGGAGTGAATTCAGATGTGTTATCCCTGTACTATGTCCCCGACCAGGGCCTGAGCGCTAGAAGCGGGCGGCGAAACTAGTCAGATGCGCTGGCGGCTGATGAACGTTCACGTATTCTTCCGAACAGCGCGCGGTGTGGCGGGCGAGGCAGACCGTAGCGTGAACGCTACGGCGAATTTCCTGCCCACCTCCACCCATTTGCTGGCAGGCTCCGTCACGCGCACCCCAGCACACGCTACGGAGGTATTTCTTCACGTTTATAAGCCGCGCCTGAACGGCTCGCGCGTCAGCCCTCTAAAAGGGAGGGGCAACCAGACCCGCAGTGTCGGTGGCAGGCGCACGGGCGCCCGTGTCCGCTACGTCTCTTGTGCAGTATGCTTGACAGTACAAGACGTGGCACGTAGAGTGTGCAGGGCATCGGCCATGCGTTTTGCGGGTCTGACGTTCGCTACGAATTTGATGTATCACGGCACGAGTCGCGGCTATAGGCGTACGAGGTATCCAGCATGCTCAGCAGATCCAGTGGGGACGGAAGGAATCATCACTATGCCCATCAATAAGGCGGTTATCACGGCGGCTGGTCTGGGGACGCGCGTTCTCCCGGCGACAAAGGCCGTGCCTAAAGAGATGTTGCCGCTGGCTGACAAGCCAACGATACAATATATCGCCGAGGAGGCCGTGGCTTCGGGTATCACCAGCATCACCTTCATCACCAGCCGGACAAAACGCGCTGTCGAAGACCACTTTGACGACCAGCCTGAGCTGCGCGAGATTCTGGAGCGCAAGGGGGACGCCGACAAGCTCGCTAAGGTCAATCAGCCGTCTGAACTGGCGCATTTTAGCTTTGTGCGCCAGCCCGCCCCGCTCGGCCTGGGACATGCCGTGCTGATGGCGCGGCCCGTGATTGGCGAGGAGCCGTTCGCGCTGTTGCTGGGCGACGACCTGATCGTGCACCGGCCGCGCCCTTGCCTGCGCCAGTTGATCGATGTCCACGAACGCACTGGCGCCAGTGTTATCGCCGTTATGCGTGTCCCACGCGACGTGATCTCGCGCTATGGCGTGGTGACCGTCGATCCGTCGGGGCAACTCGACGCGCGCACATTTCGGGTGCAAGATACGGTTGAGAAGCCACGCGCCGAGGACGCGCCATCCGACCTCGCGGTGATTGGCCGCTATGTCTTCACGCCGCGCATCTTCGACCTGCTGGAGGTGACAACGCCTGGGGCGGGCGGGGAGATTCAGCTGACCGACGCGATTCGCGCGCTCAGTCAGCGCGAGCCGGTCTACGCCTATGAATTTGAGGGTACGCGGTACGATATTGGCGATCCGGTTGGGTTGCTCACAACATCGCTGGCGTTCGCGCTGATGCGTGAGGATCTGGCGCCGGGAGTGAAGGCGTACCTGCGCACGCTGAAACTGGATTGAACGGGTTTCATACGGATTGACCTGGAGGTGAGGGAGATCACATGGCAGAGGAACAAATACCCTCGACAATGCGGCCACTTGAGGGACGGATTGCGCTGGTCACGGGCAGCAGCCGGGGTATCGGTCGCGCGACCGCGATCCGGCTGGCGGCGATGGGCGCGAAGGTGATCGTGAACTATCGCAGTGATGAGGCAGGAGCGCGAGAGACGTGCGCGACCATCAGCGCGGCGGGCGGGCAGGCGCTGGCGCTACAGGCGGATGTCTCGCGGGAGGACGATGTAGCGCGGCTCTTCCAGGAGGCTGAGGCGCATCTGGGGTCGGTGACGATTCTGGTCAATAATGCGGGCACCACCAACGACCGTCTCATCATGCAGATGAAGCTCGACGATTTTCAGCAGGTGCTTCAGACCAATCTAGTGTCGGCGTTCCTCTGCACACGGGCGGCGCTGCGGCCCATGCTCAAGGCGCGCTGGGGGCGCATTGTCAATGTCACCTCGATCTCCGGCATGATGGGACAGGTAGGACAGGCCAACTATGCCGCCTCGAAGGCGGGGCTGATCGCGCTCACGAAATCCACCGCGCGCGAGGTCGCCAGCCGGAGCATCACCGCCAATGCGGTCGCGCCTGGATACGTGCCGACGGAACTGACCGCGAACGTCTCTGACGATTTCAAGAAATACTATATGGACATCACGCCGCTCAAGCGCTATGGCTCCGCGGACGAGGTCGCGGCGACCATTGCGTTTCTCTGCGGGCCAGAGGCGGGCTATATCACCGGGCAGACGATTGCGGTGGATGGCGGGATAAGTATGCAGTAGGGCTGACGCCCTCTCCCCCTAACCCCCTCCCCTCAAAGGGAGGGGAACCAGTGCCAGACGTAGCTGCGCCTTGCTGCACACCAGGCAGGTTTGGACATCTATCGACAGGTGTCCGGTGTCTCTATCTGGATACGACTTGACATAGTGTGTCTGGCGGCCATAAGCTGACGGCGGGACGGCAGTGCGTGTGGAGTGGATGCGCTTGCTGTATCCGGCCTGTCATCCCCGTGGATTCGGAGGAGCCGATGGGACACATTCTTGTCGCGAATCGGCGCGGACACCAGGTGTTCGAGTGGGAGACCACCGATACCGAGGAGGCGCGCCAGCAGATCGAGGAGGCTGAGCGCATTCTGCGCGAGGCCCGTCAGCATGGCTGCATGGTCTCGAAGAAGGTGGACGGCCAGCATGTGCTGGATCGCGCACCGTTCGACCCCAACGTCGAGGAGTATCAGATCATTGCTCCCATCGCTGGCGGCTAGCCTGAGCGGCTGGTGGCAGCGGCTCCGCGACCGTTTCTCCACGTCCGCGGGGCTTGCCACTGGCCAGAATTCCAGCCACACGAGCGACGCTATCGAGCGGCCATGGCGGCGGCGCTGGGATCATCTCCCCAAGCGGAGCGCGGGCGCGGGTATGACGCGCGCTGACTACCGCGTGGCGCATGAGCGTGCCCGTGAGGTGGCGCGCGCGACGCTGGGCGACGAACTGTGGCAGACACTCCAGCGCCAGGGGTATCTGGATGTTCCGTCGCGTCTGCGTCCCGGCCTGACCTATCGCCTGCGCGTTGGCCGACGTATCGAGGCGCTGTGCGCGCCGGGGGTGCGCCTGCCCTGGGCGTACCGCTGGCTCTGCATCAACCCCGCCTATCCCCTGCCCGAAGAAGAGTTTTTCGCGCAACTCTACCTCTACGTGCGCGACCGCGAAGACATCATCCTCCAGGTGGCCGCCCCGCAGCCCTGGGACCAGGCGCTCGGCCGCACCTTCTAATCCTTCTTAATCCTTCTTGCCGTCTTTCTCGTCGGCTGGGTCTGGCGGCTGCAAGCGCTCGGTCGCGAGGTAGGTTACGGTGTCCCAGGCGTTGTGGATGCCGATGGACAAGAGCAGAATCATCGCGGCGGCGATAATGAAGAGGGCTGGCGTCGGATCGACCAGGAACAGAATCGCGGCGACGACAAGCGCGCCGTATGCGACGAGCGGCAGTGTAACGAACCAGAGCCAGTCTTCGAGCACCGGGTCATAGCTGTCCGCAAGGCGGGCGCGCCGAATTATGCGCCGGGCGATGATCGAGGCATAGATGGCGCCGACAACGCCCGAGACCACGAGCAGTACGCCGACGACGTGCAGCGACTCCCACGGCGCGCTGAGCATCGCGGCGAGAAAGAGCACAGCGCAGAAGTGGACCACGTTGGGCGTGCCATACGCCGCAAGCTCGCCACCCCCAGACGTGCGCGCATTCCCAGCGACGAGTGTGATGACGACAAACATCAATCCCGTCAGCGCCCCAGCGGAGGAGCCAACGATGACATAGAAGTTTTCCCAGCCAGCTAGCGGCGCCACACTAACCTCCCGCATGACGAAGTTCTCACCCACGCTGCATGTTTCAGGACATTGCCTTAACGCCGATTATAGCAAGTCAGGAAAAGATAGGGGAGCGGAAAGCGGAGCGGAGAGAACCCGAAGGCTCTCCCCGTTTCGTGGCATGATAAGCATCGGGCGACGCGCCCTAACTGATCGAGACATCGTCGAAGAAGGTATAGGTGGGATCACCCACCCAGTCATCGTCGTGGTCAATCAGTGTGAGGGTGTAGGAATCGCCTGCCACCACATTCGCCGTTACCCGGTACCACGTGTCATTGTTGGTGCAGGTGTGCGGCAGCACGGTCGTGGTCTGGACGGTCGTGTTGTTCCTGAGTGTTGCCGTGGCCCAGTCATAGGCGACGGTGTCGTGGCAGGCCACTTTGTACCAGAACGTCAACGTTGTTGCGCCCAGGGGTACCGCCACCGTCTGGCTGATGGAGCTATCACCAGGGTAAATCGCGAACGAGCCAACAACCGCTGACCACGTGCCACCGTGAGGGGAGACGGTTGAGAGCGCGACCGTGCCCAGGGTCGTCCAGCCCGTGTAATTGCTACCCTCGAATCCGCCATTGATGAATGGACTGGCCACAGGATTCGCGAGCTGGATATCATCCACCAGCAGGTAGGTTGGATCGCCAGGATAGTTGTCGTCATGGTCGGTAATCGTGATCGTGTAGGAATCCCCTACCGTTACCGGAGTCGATATATTGACCCACGTGTTCGTGTTGCTACAGGTGTGCGGAAGCATGATGGTTGGGGGAGAGCCACTGGTGTTATCCACGAGCGAAATAGTCGCCCAGTCGAAGTTGACGGTATCGTGACAAACGATGTTATACCAGATACTGAGCGAGCCATAGCCGCTGGGCACGGTGAAGGTCTGGCTGATGGAGCTATCGCCGCGATAGGGCGAGGCCGCGCCAATCTGCGCGGCGTAGGGGGCGGTATGAACCATGTTGCTGATGATGGTGCTTCCCGACCTTGTCCAGCCGTTGAAGTTGCCGTTATCGAAGCCGCCATTCGTGATGGGGTTGTATCCTCCAGAGTATGTCACGGCAAGGCCGACACTCGTGCTCTCGGATATGCCTCCCTCAGTACCAGTAACTTCGACGTTGTAGAAGCCTGTGGCGAGTGAAGGGCTGACGTTGATCGTCAGAGTGGACGATCCACCCGCAGTAATCGCTGTCGGGTTGAGACTTACCGTTAGCCCAGGTGACGAGGCAATGGCACTCAGGCTCACTGTACCCGCCGAGCCGTTGGTGACAGCCGTGCTGATGATCGAGGTACCGCTACTACCCTCGGCAATCGAGAGGCCGGTTGGGTTGGCGCTGATGGAGAAGTCGTTACCGTTGTGTGTATCGTACAGGTCGCGGGCGATATTCCACACGTCCGGCGTGCCGATGCCAGACGCCAGATCATAGCCGCTGGTCGCCGGGTAGTACAGGTTGTTGCCGCCGTTGACGTCATGATAGGCAGTGTATGGCTGTGTGGTGTTGAAGAGGCTGTAGAGCATTGCGCTGGCGCTGCCGAGCACGGGCATGCTGTTGGCCGCGAGATACTGGTTCAGATCCGCCGCGATGCCCGCCCAGAGCGGAGCCGCCGCGCTCGTGCCGCCTACTATGATCCACGGGTCCGACGACGTGCAGCCAGCCGCCGTCGCCGTGCAGTAGACTGAGTAGCCGGTGTAGGGGTTGGCGTCCGCCGAGACATCGGGCACTTCACGGTTGCCGTTGGAATAGAGCGTTCGTCGTGCCGGGGCCGGTCTGATAGCTGGGTTTGGCAAAGTAGGCGCTCAGGCCGCCGCCGCCGCCCGCGCCTTCCGGCCCGCGTGAGGTATCGGTCACGTCGGACCAGACCGTCTCACCACCGTATGCGCCACTGGGGCCCGTCTGCAAAGACGTGCCGCCGACGCCCACCACGTTCGGATCAGAGGCTGGAGAATCGACGGCGAGGCTGGTAGTGCCGCAATCATAAGCGCCCGCGTCACCCGAAGCCGCGAAGAACGCCTGTCCCTGCGCCGCGCCTTGCTGGAAGATATTGTCCAGCGTCTGCAACTCGGACGTTCCCGAATAATATTCGCACAGACCCCAACTGGTGCTGGTGACTTTGGCGATGTTATCGGTCACGATCTTGTTGTAGGTATCGTTGACGCCAGTGTCGGTATTGGGGCCAATGTAGATCTTCTGGGTCGCGCCGGGAGCAACCGCCGAGACGACCTCCATATCTAACTCGACCTCGATGGCTCCTTGCCCTGCTGTGTTGGTGGCGCCATCCACCAGCACATTGGAGTACTTGGCCGAGCCGAGGCTATAGGCGCTGAGATAGGTGTTGACATCGCCAGGAATGTAGCCATCCAGCTCGAAGATGGCGACCGTCTGTCCAGCGCCATTCGCGCTGCTGATGAGCGAGTTCATGTCGTAGGCGGTACGCAGGTCACTCGGCGTATAACTGCCACCAGGGCCGCTGCCAGCGTGAGGTCGGGCGCCGCCGCTCTGGTTCTGGATAACCGGGCCATGGGTACGAACTCCCACGTCATTCAGGCCAGAGATATTGACGATCATACCCGTGAGCGAATCAGGAACGGATGGCTCAGTCGTCGGCGCATAGACCGTGCGGCCATTCACCTGGTAGCTCGCCAGCGTCGTCTGGAAGGCAGCCTCAATGGTCGCTATCGACCCTGAGGCATCAATCAGCAAATGGTTCGCCGCCACCGAATGCACCACCAGCCCTTGACTGCGCAGCCAGCTCGTCACCTGATTCACTGTTGCCTGCGTGGGGGAGAAACGCGCCTGAAACTCGCGGGTGGAGAGATACTGGTGATACTGCCCGGAGTGCGGGTTGTTTTGGGCGGCGATTAGCTGCGTCAGCCCGCTCTGATTGCGCAGGCTGAGGCTGATCGAGAGGTCGAGCGCCTGGGCATTATCTGGATGTTGGGCTAGCGCGTGGCGGCCACGGACAGCGGGGACCAGATGCCCATGGATGGTCCAACGACCTGAGGCAGCCTGGCTGGTGAAGTGCGCGTTGACGAGAGGGAGCGCGACGAGGGCAGAGAGGATAGTCAGCGCGATTACTGCGCCGATGGCTACCTTGCGGCGGAGCGGACGAGTCATAACCACTACTCCTGATATTCCCGTATATTGCATATTGCTGCCATGCGTGATTGATGGCGTACCCGCAGGACGACGACGCAGCGAGGAAACCTATTATGAGGCATCTGACAGCGCCTGTCTACTGCCAAGCCCGTTTGGATTCACCGATAGCGGCTGTTACGTCGTGTCACGATGTGTTGTACCGACTTACCATACGCGCAGGGAAACTAGGCGGCGGGGAGGACTCGCAGGCGCTCCCCGCTTGGTGAACGGACCAACTCAGGCGGCGCGCCCTAGTTGATCGAGACGTCGTCGAAGAAGGTGAAGGTGGGATCAGCCGACCCAGTCGTCGTCGTGGTCAATGAGCGTGAGCGTGTAGGTATGCCCTGGTAGCACATTGGCGGTCGCCTTGACCCAGGTGGAGTTGTTGGTGCAGGTATGGGGTAGTATAGTGCGGTTACGTTGGTGGTGTTGTCCCTGAGCGTTGCGGTGGCCCAGTCATAGGTCACAGTGTCGTGGCAGACGACGCGGTACCAGAATGTCAACTTCTTGCGCCTGCCGGAGCTGTCACCGTCTGGCTGATGGAGCTATCGCCCGCGAAGGGCGCGGTTGATCCAACCTCAGCTAACCAGATGCCATTGTGTTGCCAGCCACTGATCGCAGTGGCGGCGCCTGTTGTTGTCCAACCGGTGTAGCAGCCTGTCTCGAACCCGGGATTGATGAATGGATTGGCCGCGGGAGCCACGAGGGTGATGTCGTCAACCAGCATGTAGGTCGGGTCGGTAGGATACCCATCATCATGGCTGGTCAAGGTGAGGGTATACACATCGCCTTGCGCCACCGGAGCCGTCAGATTGACCCATGCGCCTGTGTTGGAGCACGTCTTGGCTAGAATCGTCGACGAGACGCTGGTGTAGGTGTCCAGGAGGGTAATGGTGGCCCAGTCGAAGTTGACGGTGTCGGGGCAGACGATCCGATACCAGAGGGTGAGTGTGCCGTCGCCGCTAATGGACATTGAAATTTTGACTAATCCAGCTGTCGCCGCGGTAAGGCGAGGTCGAGCCAATTTGCGCGGCGTAGGACCCGCTGTGGGCTGTGGCGCTGATGGCAGTGTTGCCGACTTGGTCCAGTATTGAGGTTGCCAGTTTCAAACGGCCGTTCCGATTGGAGTAGAACTTCGCATGGGGCCACGACATTGAAGGTGGTCCCAGTAGCTAGAAATGCAGCTCCCCTCGGTCCGCAATCGCTAATGGAATAGGGATCCTGCAATCGCAGATGGGCTAACGGTGACTGTCATGGTGGATGAGCCGCCAGTGGTATGACGTCTGACTGAGACTAACAGTTGGCCCGGGTGCTGGAAGGTAATCACTTTCAAGCTGATGACGCCTCCGGGCCAGTCGTCACAGCGGTATTGATCGTAGCGTGCCACAACCACCCTGTCAATGCCCTGGCTATAGGGGGGATGGTGCTGAGCGAAAAGTCGTACGATGCGATTGCGGACAGACAGATCGTAGGGCCATATTCCAGACATCCGGCTGCCAATGCCAGATGGCCAAATCGTAGCCATGCCGTCGTGTAGTAATAGAGATTGTAGCCGCCGATGATGTCATGGTAGGCCGGGATAAGGTTGGGTCGTGTTGAAAAGCCTGTAGATCGTCAGCACTGGCGCTGCCCAGGACAGGCATGCTGTTCGCCGCGAGGTATTGATTCAGGTCTGCCGCGAGGCCGCCCAGAGTGGCGCTGCCGCACTGGTGCCGCCTACCTGTACCCAGCCAGAGGCAGGACACCCAGAGGCCGACGCCGTGCAGTACATTGAGTAGCCGGTATTGGGATTGGCGTCCGCCGAGACATCAGGCACCTGACGCATGCCATTGGAATAGTAATTCGTCGTGCCAGGGCCGGTCTGATAGCTAGGCTTGCCCGGAGAATACGTGCTTAGGCCGCCGCCACTGCCCGCGCCCTTCGGTCCGCGCGAGGTATCGGAGGGATCGGACCAGACCGACTCACTGGTATACGAGCCGACCCTGCCTGTCTGAAGACTCGTGCCGCCGACGCCGACCACATACAGATCATCGGCAGGCGAATCGACCCAGAGGTTCGTATCGCCGCAGTCATAGGCGCCCGCGTCGCCTGAGGCGGCGAAGAACGCCTGCCCCTGCGCGGCGCCCTGCTTGAAGATGTTGTCCAGCGCCAGCAGCTCGATCGTGCCGGAAAGATACTCGCACAGCCCCCAGCTGGTGCTGGTGACTTTGGCGATGTTATCAGTGACGATCTTGTTATAGGTATCGTTGACCCCTTGAGCAGAGTTCGGGCCGATATAGATCTTCTGGGTCGCGCCAGGGGCAATCGCCGAGACGACCTCCATATCCAGCTCAGCCTCGATGGCGCCCGCGCCCGGCTGTGTTGGTCGCGCCATCCACCAGCACATTGGAGTAGTTGGCGGAGCCGAGGCCATAGTTGCTGAGATAGCGTATTGACATCACTCGGCGTGTAGCCATCCAACTCGAAGATGGCGACGGTCTGCCCGGTGCCATCGGCGCTGCTGATGAGCGAGTTCATATCATAGGCGGTGCGCAGCTCGCTGGGGGTGTAGCCACCGCCGGGGCCGCTGCCCACATGTGGCCGAGTAGCGACGGCTATGGTTCTGAATGATGGGCGCGTGAGTATAGATCGCCGACATCATCGAGGCCCGCGATATTGACGATGAGGCCGGTGAGCGCGTCGGGGACGGATGGCTCGGTCAGTTGGCGCATAGACGGTGCGGCCGTTCACCTGATAGCTTGCCAGCGTCGTCTGGAAGGCTGCCTCGACGGTCGCCACAGAGCCAGAGGCGTCGATCAACAGGTGGTTCGCCGCGACCGAATGCACCACCAGCCCCTGGCTCCGCAGCCATGCCGTCACCTGGTTCACCGTCGCCTGCGTCGGGGAGAAACGCGCCTGGAACTCGCGCGTGGTCAGATACTGGTGATAGAGGCCGGAGTGCGGATTATTCTGCGCGGCGATCAGTTGGGTCAGGCCGCTCTGATTACGCAGGCTGAGACTGATCGAGAGGTCGAGCGCCTGGGCGGTGTCGGGGGACTGCGCCAGCGCATGGCGGCCACGAACGGCGGGGACGAGGTGGCCATGGATGGTCCAGCGGCCGGAGCCAGCGGCGTGACTGGTGAAGTGGGCGTTGACGAGGGGAACAGCGACCAGCGCGGAGATGAGGGTCAGCGCGATGAGCGCGCCGAACGCCACCCTGCGACGAAGCAGACGATTCATGTACTACTCCTGAATAGTCCTCGCTACCGTTTCGATGTATCGCGCCTCTGCCGGGTCTATCGCTCGCTGGCGAGACAAAGGCTCAGCTTAGAAACTCTATTATGGGGCATGTGACAGCGCCTGTCTACTGGCGCATCTGATGAGATGTGTTGCGCCACCGTCATGACGGGGATGTAACGATGCGCGCTGTGCCGGGGTTCGTGTATCCTAGAAGAGAGAACGAAGGAACCGAGGGATGGTAATGCGAAGCAACGAAACAGGCGCTCTGGCCCAGGGCGCCGTGATGACCTGGGCAGGCAACGTCATGGTGACGGCTGGGCCAGACGGGGTGCGCGCGTCGGAGATTCCACAGTGGTCGGCGACGCGATCAGAGGCGCCGCCAGACCTCGGCGCAATCACGATCTACGAGGGCAGCGATGAGAATGCGCTGCGCCATCTGCGCCAGGCGCTCGGCGAGCTGGACGAGTATTTTCGCGGTGAACGGCGGGAGTTCACCGTCACGCTCGACCCGCGAGGTACAGCGTTCTATCGCGCCGCCTGGGATGCGGTGGCGCGCGTACCCTTTGGCGAGACGCGCGCCTATGCGGAGATCGCGCGGGCTATCGACTCGCCCACGGCGATACGAGCGGTGGGCGCGGCCAACGGAGCAAATCCAGTGGCGCCATTCGTCCCCTGCCACCGCATCGTCGGCAGCGATGGACGACTGACAGGCTATGGGCCGGGGCTGCCACTCAAAGCGCGGCTGCTGGCGATGGAGGGCGCTCTACCGGTGGGCGCCGACTCCTACGATGCCTGGGTGGACACGCTCCGCGCCCGCAACGGGGGGCGTCTGCCCGCGCTGGGGATTCGTGGCGCGTCGCAGTACTGCGCGCCGGGATGCGCACGGAGCCGCGCGCGCTGGGCGCTACCGCCGCGTATCTTCGCCAGCGGCGATGCCGCGCGGGAGGCTGGCTACCTGCCCTGTCCGCTCTGTGGTGGGTAGTTGTACGGGATTGAGTCCGCATGCTGTATTCTGGATATGTTCAACGTGCGTGCGTCGCTTGCCAGCCGCGGGAACCAGTAGCGGGATGGCAGCGTCTCTCCAGAGCACAGGAAAGGAGAATCAGCATGCGATTCATTCACTTCCCGCCATTGTCGCGCGTAGGACGGCTATTGCCTGTGGCGTTGGTACTGGTGCTGGCCGCGTGTGGCGTCACGACGACCAGCGAGCAGCAGCCGGGAGGTACGAGCGGTACGCCGACGGCGGCAGCAGCCTCCACAGCAACACCAGGAGGAACACCCGTGCCATCAGTACCACCGACAGGCGCGATTACGCTGACCACCGATCACGCATCGTACACGACATCGGGCGCCATTATCGTGACCCTCAGCAATCATCGCTCGACCAGCGTCTTCGCCTTCGATCATCAGACAAGCTGCACCATTCTCACGCTCCAGCGACAGACGGCTTCTGGCTGGCAGGCGGTGGGTGGATGCGCGCAGGGGCGCATGACCGTGCAGGTCGAAATCAAGGCGGGCGCGAGCATGAGTATCACCATTGCGCCGAGCGCCGGGCAGATACATCCAGCGCCCTGGCCAGCCGGAACCTACCGGGCCGTCCTCAATTACGCCCTTCAGAAGCAGGAGATGGCGACAGGCGCCATGGCTGCCTCGCCGATGTTCACCATCAGCTGAGATTGCTGGAATCCGCCTGCCAGAAGGCTATGCCAGCGACCAGCAGCCTTGCGACACCGCGACCCGGCGTGTACAATCGCGGTGTGGCCGCGCATGGGCGCGCCACAGCTACAAAGACGGAGTGATGAGCGCAATACGCGCAATAAGCACGGCAAGCACAGCAATGGCGCTGAAAGGGGGAACGCGAGGTGGGCCGTTGGGGCGTCACGTCGCGCACATATGGCGGAACAACGCAAGATTCGGGTGCTGGTTGCCAAACCAGGGCTGGATGGGCATGATCGTGGCGCGAAGGTGCTGGCGCGCGCGCTGCGTGACGCCGGGATGGAGGTCATCTATACCGGCATACGCCAGACGCCGCAGATGATCGTCGAGGCGGCCATCCAGGAAGATGTGGACGCCATCCTGATGAGCATTCTCTCTGGCGCGCACATGGCGATTTTCCCGAAAGTGATGGAGCTGCTCAGGGAGAGTGGCGTGGATGATGTGCTGGTGATGGCGGGCGGCATTCTGCCCGACGAGGATCTACCAGCCATCGAGGCGATGGGCATCAGGGGCAACTTTGGGCCAGGCACCTCGCTTTCCACCATCATTGAGTTTGTGCGGGCAAATATCAACGTCGACCGGCTCACGCATGATCTGGCGCCGCTCGCCCGACCCGCCGACGCGGCTGACGCGGCAGAGGAAACGGCCCACTAGCATGCCACAGACTGATATCGTCACGCGATTGCTCGCAGGCGACCGGCGAGCGCTGGCGCGGGTCGTTACACTGATCGAAAACGGCGCGCCCCAGACACGGGCCATCCTCGCGGAACTGCACGCGCACGGCGGGCATGCGCACATCGTCGGGTTTACTGGATCGCCCGGCGCGGGCAAGAGTACGCTGGTGATGCAACTGGCGCGCGAGCTGCGCAGGCGCGAGCAGCGGATCGGCATCCTCGCCGTCGATCCCAGCAGCCCGTTCACCGGCGGCGCCATCCTGGGCGACCGTATCCGCATGCAGGAACTGGCGGGCGACGCCAATGTCTTCATCCGCAGCATGGCCAGCCGTGGCAGCCTTGGCGGGCTGGCCGCCTCCACCCGCGATGTGGTGCGCGCGCTGGACGCCGCGGGCTTCGATACGATCATCATCGAGACGGTGGGCGCGGGGCAGGCGGAGGTCGAGATCGTCCGCGCGGCGCAGAGCGTCGTCGTGGTGACGGTGCCCGGCATGGGAGACGACATCCAGGCCATCAAGGCGGGCATCCTCGAGATTGCCGATATCTTTGTTGTCAACAAGGCCGACCGTCCCGGCGCCGACCAGACCGCCGCCGAACTTCGCATGTTGCTTGGCCTGGACGAACACCGCAAGGAGCGCATCTGGCGTGTCCCCATCGTCAGGACCAACGCGATGACGGGTGAGGGCGTGCCCGAACTGGCCGACAAACTCGCCGCCCACCTCGCCATGCTGCGGACGTCGGGCATGCTCGCCAGCCGGAGCGGCCAGCAGGCGCACAGTGAGATGCTGGCGCTGCTGCATCAGGCGCTGGTCGAAAAGATCGAGGCGACTATCGGCGCCGATGAGTGGGATCGGCTGGTGGCTGAGGTGGTCGAGCGCAACCGCGACCCCTACACGACGGCTGATGAGCTGGCGCGGCGCATCGGGCTGGTCCCGGCAAAGTGAGCCTTCACCGGAAGCTCATCCGTAACCGCATGCTTCTTGACACCACCTTTATGGTTTCTCT
This sequence comes from uncultured Chloroflexia bacterium, assembly GCA_963718915.1. Taxonomy (GTDB): domain Bacteria; phylum Chloroflexota; class Ktedonobacteria; order Ktedonobacterales; family JADMIN01; genus DAHUXT01. The sequence goes on from CAVRAI010000009.1 coordinate 107,046, forward strand.
AAGGCACTAGCGCTGAATTTGCAAGGGGACGCTTCGTGGGGCGGGTGGGTCGCTCGCCTCGCAACGACCAGTGACGAAGGAGGATGTTGATGGCCTGGCTTCCGTGGAGACGCAAGGAGAACAACGGACGCGCGCAAGTCACCCGGGACAGTGGCGGCAGCCGCTACGTCGAGGTGGGTGGGGGACGCCATCTGGCGGATGCGCCCTATGTGCTACCGCACGACGACCAGGAGATCAACCGCCTGGACTTCCAGCACTATATGCTGCGCTATGCCTTGCGCGGCAACTTCGCGGCGCCTGTCGGCTCCCCCGCCAGCATTCTGGATGTTGGCAGCGGCACCGGGCGCTGGGCAATGGAGATGGCCGCCTACTTCCCCGATACCAATGTCGTCGCGACTGATATCGTCACGCCGCAGACTGAGGCGAGCGTCTCGGGAGCCGGGCCGGAGCAGCGCCCGGAAAACTATACCTTTGTGCCGGGGAATGTGCTGGAAGGCCTCGCGTTCGCCGACGGCAGATTCGACATTGTGCATATGCGCCTGCTGATCTTCGCGATTCCCGAGGTGGCGTGGCCAAAGGTTGTGAGCGAGCTGGTCCGCGTAACACGCCCCGGCGGCTGGATCGAGCTGGTGGAGACAGGGCCACAGCAGAGCGGCGGCCCCGCGATGGACATGATTGTGCAGTGGATCACCGAGGCGAGTATGCGACGCGGCGTCAATCCACTTATTGGGCCGCATGTGGCCGATTTTCTGGCGGGCGCGGGCGCGGCCAACGTGAGCAGGCGCGATATTTCACTTCCCGTCGGCGAGTACGGTGGGCGCATCGGCAAGATGGCGGAAACCGATATCTTCGGCGTGATGACTGGCGTCAAGCCGCTGGTGACCTCGCAAGGCATCGCCAGCGATGAGGCGTACACCGCCGCGCTGAATCAGGCGCGCGCCGACATCAACCGCTACCACTGCACGCTGCCGTTCTATGTAGCGTTCGGCCAGCGCCCCCGATAGTACCACCGTCACGCGCTGCCAATGGGAAATATGCGCATGGGGTAATCTGATGCTATCATCCAGGAATAAGCTGAGGGGCAAGGTGAGGATATGTAAGCCGATGCGCATCGCACCGCCGCTGAGGACATAGAAGCCACTATTGCTTCACTTGCTGCGTCTCCGCGCGCGTCGAGGTTAATCATCGAAGGCGCCTGGGGAGCGGCTTTCCACTGGATTGCGTTCGGATGCCATAGCAAGCATGGTAAACATCAAGAAAGTCATGCCCGACTGGGGACCTTTATGCGCTCGCTTGGAGAAACGTCCACAGCCGATAGTTGGGAGCGTCTCGATCAACTGCGCCAGGGCGGCTGGTACGGTAACAAAACCGATCCCGCCACGCAACAGGCCGTGCTAGATATTTTGCAGGAAATCCGTATATGGGCGACAAGCTAAACACTTCCAATGAGCTGGATGTGGCAATTATGCCGCCCTGGCTGGACTCAGCCACCGCGTCTCTGATAGAGGATATTGTTCGGACACTCGCCGCGCGGCGCGCTGATGTGCTGGCGATTATCCTGTATGGTTCCATTGCGCGCCATGATGAACGTTCTCTTGATGATGTCCACCCGAGTGATGTTGACCTGCTTGCCATCTTCGAGACCGATGACGAACATTTCGCCTTGCGAGAGGGCAAGGCGCTATTCAGCATTCTTGGTGAAGCCTACAATCGCCACCTTGATATCCTGCGAGATGTGAAAGTGATGTTCGCGTCTCGCAACCTGGGCGAGTGGGACTCCACATTTGTTGCCAGTATTAATCGCGATGGCGTTTTGCTCTGGGCGCGTAGCGAACTCCCAGATGTTCTTTTATCCGTTGCGCGTCGTGGATTCGTGGCAACTGATCGGCCGATTACGAATAATGGGGCACGTGCCGACTGACAGGTACTATACCTTGTTCTCGTGCGATACAAAAATAACCAAGGAATATCAAACGTGCGGAGAATCTGTGTCTTTGCTGGCTCGTCGTCAGGCGCGCAGCCAGTCTATAGCGAGGTGGCGCGGGCGCTCGGCTGCGAGTTGGCCCGCCGCGATCTGGGGCTGGTCTATGGCGGCGCGAGTCGCGGACTGATGGGCGTCGTCGCCGATGCGGCGCTGGCGGCGGGCGGCGAGGTGATCGGCGTGCTGCCGCGCGGCCTGTTCGTGCGCGAGGTCGCGCACCAGGGGCTGAGCGAGATGCGCGAGGTGAGCAGCATGCATGAGCGCAAGGCGCTGATGGCCGAACTCTCCGATGGCTTTGTCGCGCTGCCCGGCGGCTTCGGCACCTGCGACGAGTTATTCGAGGCCGTCACCTGGGCGCAGATTGGCATTCATCAGAAGCCGGTTGGGCTGCTCGATGTCCGCGACTACTTTGCCACACTGCTGGCGTTCGTCGCGCATGCCTCGGTTGAGGGCTTCATCCCAGCCACGCAGACTGACCTGCTGCTCCACGAGACCGACCCCGCCGCGTTGCTCGATGTCTTCACCCGCTACCAGTCGCCCGCTGAGAGCGTCGAGCCAGCGCCGCCCGTTCTCCCCTGAGGCGCGCGCTCAGTCCGTGGCGTCTATGGTGGTTGCCCCCGCATCGGCTGGCGTGCTGTCCGCTACGTCGTCCTTTGTGGCGTTCGCGGATTCCGCGGCCAACTCGCGCTCGATCTCGGCCCGCTCCCGTTGCCGCTGGACCTCTTCGATCCGGTTGATCCAGACGAAGAAGATGATGCTCATGAAGAGGATATCGAGGAGATTGCCCGGCAGCGCCAGCAATGCCCCTGCGATCTGCTGATCCACAATAGCCGATAGCTCGGTGACACGCGGTGCATGGGCATAGACCGAGTAGAGCACGCCCGGCGCGAAGATGATAGCGATGCCAAAGACATCAATCGGCAGGCTTTCCAGCGCGAGATAGGCCATCTGCAGCGGGCTGGACATCCGCCCGCGCCGGTCCGCGGGCGTCAGGAGCGGCCACCAGGTCAGCACGCCCGCCAGCAGATAGGTGAGATTGGCGACGTTATGCCAGAGGGTGTTTTGCGCCGCGAGGTCAAAGTAGCGCGGGATTTGCCAGAAGAGCACGATGGTGTTGAAGGCAAGAACCATGATGACGACGAAGAGCGGCGTGCCCGCAGCCTCGCGCCAGCTCCGCACCGGGAGGAGTCGCACCGCCAGTTCGTCGGGCAGCCCGATCATCAGCAGCGGCGCGACGAACGTCACGATAATCAGAATCTGCGCGACCCGCGCTGTCAGCAGATACTCGCGTCCCAGCGTATCGAGCGGCGAGAGTAGGGTCAGCGCCAGCAGCGCGACGCCGCCGAGATAGGCGACGATGCGCCCGCGCGGCACGACGACGCCTGGCAGCAGCCGCTCGCGCATGGGGCCAAGGGCGAGCAGGTAGCCGCCGAGCAGGACGACGAGCAGCGCCAGCGACACCAGATCCGCATTCCACCACGTCAGCACTGCCGCTCCCACGCTATCGCCGCCTTTTCTCTGTACACGTTCTACGCCATCGTGAAGCATAGCACTGCGGCAAGACCGCAACAAATCAAAGGAGAAATGCGCCACACGGAGCGCAACCTCAAATATGACAGAAGATGTCATGAATCGACTGTTATCCTGATGCTATGGCAGGCATGATCTATCGACGAGTATGAAGGAGCGGGGCATGAAGTACGGGTTCATCATTCCTGGCGGCGATATCCAGACGATTGCCGAGCTGGCGGCGGAGGGTGAGGCGGCTGGCTGGGATGGCGTTTTTTACTGGGACGGCATCTGCATCAAGGACGCGGGGCCAATGTACGATCCATGGGTGACGATGGCGGCGATGGCGCTACGCACGAAAAGTGTGCGGCTAGGCGCGATCATCTCGCCGCTTTCCCGCAGGCGTCCATGGAAGGTGGCGCGTGAGACCGTTTCGCTCGACCATCTCTCAAATGGACGACTGGTGCTGCCGGTGGGGCTGGGCGCGCTCGACGATGGCGGCTTCGGCAAGGTAGGCGAGCCAACCGACCGCAAGACGCGCGCGGAACTGCTAGACGAGAGCCTCGATATCCTCACCGGGCTATGGAGCGGCGAGCCGTTTCACTACGACGGCAAACACTATCATCTCGACGAGATGACGTTTCTGCCGAAGCCAGTGCAGTCGCCCCGCATCCCTATCTGGGTGGTGGGCATGTGGCCGAACGAGCGCTCGATGGCGCGGGCGCTGCGCTACGATGGCCTGCTGCCAAACGTCCGCACGCCTGAGGGTGAGATACGTGAGGTGGCGCCCGACGATATCCAGGCGATGGCGGCGTATGTCGCCGAGCGGCGCGCGCTGACGACGTCGTTCGATATCATCATGGAGGGCGAGACGCCGGGCGATGATCCCGCACGGGCAGCCGCAATCGTGCGCCCGTTCGCCGAGGCGGGCGCGACGTGGTGGAATGAGAGCCGCTGGGGCGCGATGGATGACGTCGAGCTGGTGCGCGCGCGTCTTCGCCAGGGGCCACCGCGGGTTGATAGATGAGGGGAAGAACGCGATCATGGAATTTTAGGGAGAGCAGTCCCGGCTTTATGAACGTTGACTGATTCCTCCGAACACCGCGCGTGGTGGTGGGGTGAGCAGGCCGTAGTGTGAACGCTACAGCGAATTTCCCCACCCATTCGCCGGGGCATCCATGCTCCGGCACGTGCACTCTGGCACGCTGTTAGGAGGTGTTTCTTACAGTTCATTATGGCCGAGAGTGGACCATACCCTTTACTGATGTCGGCAGAGAGAACTAAAGTTGCCAGATGCACCACTCAGTTCTTGAAAAACGAGATCAGTGACAACTCCCCACGGCTAAAGCCGGGGGCTTCTCAGTTCACTCGGCAGCCCATCGGCTCCCGTCCCTGAAGGCGGTGTCCGCGCCTGTAAAATGTTCTTCGCGGCGTTTACGTCGCGGTCTTCGATCAGACCACAGGAAGGGCAAATATGCGTCCGTACCGAGAGGCTTTTCTGGACGTACTCACCACATCTGCTACATTTTTGCGTCGTGAAGCGCGCAGGCACTCGCACCACCACATGACCGGCTCTTTCAGCCTTATCCGTGAGAATGTCGAGAAACGCGCTCCAACTCGCATCGTGAATGCTCTTGGCCAGGTGATGGTTCTTCACCATTCCGATGATATGCAGGTCTTCTACGCAGATGCGCCCATACTGCTCTGCGTAGTGCCTAGCGGTCTTGAAATGGAAGTCACGGCGCTGGCGACTGATCTTCAGATGTTTGACGGCAACTTCCCTGTTCGCTTTGCGGCGGCGGTGACTGCCTTGCTTACGACGGCAAGCGGTACGTTGCGCATGGGCAAGGTGTTTCTGGCCCCGGCGATAGTGGCGGGGGTTCTCCACCATGCCACTTTCAGAGTCCGCCAGGAACACCTTCAAGCCCACGTCCAGCCCGATAGATGGATGGGTGCAGTCAATCCGCCCAGGATGTACGATGCCCTGTTCATCCTGTGGCAATGTCTCGCAGACAATCAGGGCGTACCAATGGTTATCTGCGCGCAAGACGAGATGTGCAGTGACCGGTGTTCCCACCAGCGGGCGGTGCAACTTGATCTTGAGCAACCGCCCCAGCTTAGCAGGTACATGCAGGTGCGTGCAGGTGCGTGCCGTCGTCATCCAGCCAGACATCACGGCTCACCGCGTACTGACGCAATTGGATGCTGTGCCAGCGGTTAGGTGTCTTGAAGCGGGGAAATCCTACACCTTCGCCCAACTCCTTTTTCACCAGATAGCGTTTGAGCGCCTTGCTAAGCCGGTCGGCAAGCGTCTGCACCGTCGTGGCGGGTACACTCTCACCGCCCCGACTCTTGAAGCGTGCCGTCAGGTCATACTTCGAGGGGAATGTGCCGTCCGTCTCATACTGCGCTTTCAGCGCCGCCAGCATCTCGTTATAGATGGCCCGCGACTCTTTGAGGCAGACCATGAGTTGCTGGCGCTGAGCACGGTTTGGATACAAGCGATACTCAAACGTTCTCATATCCTAATTATATCCTATAGGACACGAGGGAATCAAGCGGTGGGTACTATTGTCGCCTGCGGGCGACCGGGCTTTCACCCCCATGCCTGAAGGCAGGGGCACTCAGCCCGATTCTTAGGTAGTACGACAGCCGCGATCCGGGTCGGGTTGTGACCTGCAGTGGAGCGCCCGCAGTCGGCTCGTTGGTCGGGCGTGGCGCGCTTGTACTCGCTTATGTACCTTGACGGTTACGTAACTAATGTGGTACATTGACGGCATGGAAGCTGTTCTGCGGGCACTGGCGGACGAAAGTCGGCGCACAGTGCTGGAGACCTTGACCGGCGGTCCGGCAACCGCGGGTGAGCTGGCGGCGCTGCTGCCGATTGCTCGTCCGGGGGTATCGCGGCATCTGCGGGTGCTGCGGGAGGCGGGGTTGGTCGAGGTTCGCCAGGAGGCGCAGCGGCGGGTGTACAGTCTTCGCCCCGAGCCGCTCGCCGAGGTCGATGAATGGCTGGGCCGGTACCGGGCTTTGTGGCAGCAGCGACTGGATGCCCTGCACACCGAGGTGGACCGGGGGAAACGCGAACGAAGGAGTACTCGATGACCAGCAATGCAGATGCGGGCAACCGCATCCTGGGCAGCCTGCGATCAGCAGATGGCAAGGGCGTCGTGCGCATGGAGGATCGTTTCGACACCGATATCGACGACCTGTGGTCGGCGCTCACCGATCCCCGCCGTCTGGCCCGCTGGCTCGGCGAGTTCGAAGGCGACCTGCGCCTCGGCGGTGTGTACCGGTTTCGCTTCTTTGCCAGCGGATCGGAAGGCACTGGGCGGGTGGAAATGTGCGAGCCCCCGCAGCGGCTGCTGCTAACCCATGGCCTGGACCAGCCGGACGTGAAAGTCATCGAGGTCACGCTGACCGCTGACGGTGACCAGACCATCCTGGTCGCCGAGGAACGGGGCATGCCCCTGAACCTGCTCGCCGCCTACGGCGCGGGGATCCAGATCCATGTTGAGGATCTCGCCGCCTACCTTGCGGGACATGAGCGCTGCGACGCCGACGCGCGGTGGGACGAGCTCCAGCCTGCCTATGAAGCCTTGGCGGCCAACGTCGACTAGGCAGTGGCCGCTGCTGGATGAGCCGCCTCGACCTAGCCGCCTCGTCGCGCTGTGCCGCGCGTTCGAGCGGCTGCTGCCGACTCCAGCCCAGGCGGCGCAAAAGGCGACTGACATGGTCAGGATGGTAGCGCACGCCGAAAAGACGCCAGATGACCTCAGATGACGCCAGATGACCTCAGCCACCCGTGTGGCGGTTCACACGTCCCCGCGGAAACCGTGCGCTTCGGCTCCACTGACGAGCAAGCCGGGGACTTGTGCCCGCTGGTCCGCGCGCAACCGTGGCCGCGCGCCTGGTGGCGGCCTTTGGCTCAGCGCCTCCGTCCCACTGCCCTCACGCGCTCGCTTCATCCACTGACTGACCGCCCCTTCACTTACTCCCAACGCGGCAGCGATATCCTTCTGGCCACCCCTCATGCCTCAACACCCAGGCGCGTTTGCGTCGCTCCTCGCGCCAGTCGGCCTTCTTCGGCGCTCCCATGCCGCAAGTCTGTCACCGCTTTAGTTCTCTCCGCCGACCTCAGTAGGTGTTCTTTAGTGTGACCGAGGTGTGACCGAGGTCGCGTGTTCGTTCGTCTCTGTGCTTGAGGGTGTCTCAGACGCGCGAGCGGGCATTGCGCCCGCATTGCCGGGAGTGGTATACTATTCTGGTTGACGCGCTGAAACTGTCTGCGTGTTGACCCTCATTACACACGCATCCCGACCTGGCGGAATCCCTGGCGTTGCATGCTACGGAAGCGCAACGCTTTCCATCGGGCGTGAAGGGTGCGGAGGATATGTTTAAGGGAGGACTGAAGTACTTTGGCAAATGTCGCAACGATGAAGCAACTGCTTGAAGCAGGCGTCCACTTCGGGCATCAGACCCGTCGCTGGAACCCCAAAATGCGGCCCTTTATCTTCACGGCCCGCAATGGCATCCACATCCTCGATCTGCAGCAGACGGTGACGCGCCTCAACGACGCCTGCAAGTTCATCACCCATCTGACCGCCAACGGCGAGAGCATTCTCTTCGTGGGCACCAAGAAGCAGGCGCAGGACGCTATCAAAGAAGAGGCGCGGCGCAGCGGCCAGTTCTTCGTCAACCAGCGCTGGCTCGGTGGCATGTTGACGAATTTCCAGACCATCCAGTTGCGCATCCGCTATATGAAAGACCTGGAGGCGCGCAGGGATCGGGGCGAGTTCGAGCGGCTGCCCAAGAAAGAGGCGCAGCACCTCCAGGATGAACTGGAGCGGCTGGAGCGCGTGCTTGGCGGCATCCGCGATATGCGTCGCCTGCCGGGCGCGATCTTTGTCGTCGATACCAAGAAAGAGCATACCGCCGTCGCCGAAGCCAACCGCCTCGAGATTCCGGTCATCGCGCTGGCCGACACCAACACCGATCCCGACGAGATGGACTATCCGATTCCGGCCAACGACGACGCCATCCGCGCCGTCCGACTGCTCTGCAGCAAGATCGCCGATGCCGCCCTCGAAGGCCGCCACCAGCGAGAGTCGCAGCAGCAGAAGGATGAGGGCGAGGGGCGCGCCGCAACCGAGGCGCCTATCACGCTCGAAGAATTTGGCGCCGAGCCGGGAGCCGAGCCGGGCAGCGAGTCCGCGCCAGAGGCCACCGCGCCAACAACGCCAACCGTGGCAGCGGAGCAGGCGGAGGAGCCAGCTTCCGTCGGCGAATAGCCAACGAATAGCCAGCCGCCTGCCCCTTGTGGTGAGCAGGCCTGTGAAGTACAATGCATCCGGTTCTTTCAGAACGCGGCACGCGCAATCGTGCCGCGCGTTTGTGTGTCCCGCGTGTGTCCCGCATGGCGGATTCGTGTGTCGCGGGGATATATCAGCCACGTGGTACTATGATGGATGGCGCGATACTGACCGTGCTGTTCCTGATGGTTCTGAATGGTCATGATTGCCTTGAGAGAGCGAGTTAGCACATTGCCAGGCGGCGCCAGACACGCCCAAGTCCTGTCTGGGTTTGTATAGAGCGTTGAGGAGCGCACGATTTACTATGGAATTTTCTGCGAAAGACGTTGCCAAACTGCGTGAAGAGACCGGCGCCGGGTTCGCCGACTGCAAGAGTGCCCTGGCCACTGCCAAGACCTTTGACGAAGCTATCAAGCTGATTGAAGAAAAGGGCCAGCAGCGCGCCGAGAAGGTCAAGGGGCAGGACCGCGAGACGCGCCAGGGGCTCGTCGAGTCATACATCCACCACGGCGGCAACCTGGGCGTTCTGCTCGAGCTGAACTGTAGCACCGACTTCGTCGCCCGAAGTGACACCTTCCGCACACTCGCCCGCGAGCTGACCCTGCAGATCGCCGGGACCAACCCGACGTGGGTGGCGATGAGTGACATTCCGGAGAGCGTGATGGCCGAGGCGCGCGAGAAACTGATGAATGACCCGGAGGTGCAGAAGCGCCCGGAGCATCTGCGCGAGCAGATTGTGGAGGGCAAGCTCAAGAAGCAGTTTGTCGAGCATGTGCTGCTGGAGCAGGTCTGGGTGAAGGACGACAAAGTGACCATCGGCAAGCTGGTGGACGACGTCATTCGCAAGACCGGCGAGAACGTGGTCGTGCGGCGCTTCGCCCGGTTCGCGCTCGGCGAATAATCTAAGGTAGCCGGGCCATTGGGCACGGGTTCACAGGAGTTCTTCATGCAGCCTGCGACCACGTATACGCGAGTTCTGCTCAAGCTCAGCGGTGAGGCGCTGATGGGCGAGCAGGGCTATGGCATCGACGCCGAAGTCCTGACCTACCTCGCCGGAGAACTGGCGCAGGTGCATGACCTTGGAACTGAGATTGCGGTTGTCGTCGGTGGTGGCAATATCTTGCGCGGCAAGACCGCCGCCGCCGAGGGAATGGATCGGGCGCAATCCGACTACATGGGCATGCTGGCGACCGTGATTAACGCGCTCGCCCTGCAGGATGCGCTGGAGCATGCGGGACTCTCGACCCGCGTGCAGACTGGCATCGAGATGCCCTCCGTCGCGGAGCCTTTTATCCGCCGGAGGGCTATTCGCCACATGGAGAAGGGGCGTATCGTCATCCTGGCGGCTGGCACAGGCAACCCGTATTTCACGACCGATACGGCCGCCGCGTTGCGGGCCATCGAACTGAACTGCGAGGTCTTGCTCAAGGCGACGAAGGTGGATGGCGTCTACGATGCCGATCCGGTGCACGTGGCGACGGCGCGGCGTTTCCGCGAGGTCAGCTATATGCACGCGATCACGATGAGCCTGGGCGTGATGGACGCGACCGCGCTGGCGCTCTGTGGCGAGAATCATCTTCCCATCGTGGTCTTCGATATGCAGGAGCAGGGACAGATGGCTGCTATCGTACGTGGCGCGCGAGGTGGTACATTGGTGCATGACATGCCAAAAGAGCAGGACTTTCTCTGGGCCACTGACCGAGAATAGCTTCCGAGAATAGCCGATGATAGCCGATGCGGGCGGCGCTGTCGTATAGACAGGGTGGGAAGGAGCAGGTATCATGTCAGGAGATGTGTTCGCTGACGCGCAACACCGCATGAACGGCGCTGTCGAGGCGCTCCAGCGGGAGCTGCAGGCCGTGCGCACGGGCCGAGCGACTCCGGCGCTGGTGGAACGGCTGGTCGTGGATTACTATGACACGCCGACGCCTCTTGCCCAACTTGCCGCCATCCATGCCACTGATCCCAAAACGCTGACCATCCAGCCGTGGGATAAGAAGGCGCTCGTCGACATCGAGAAAGCGATTCAGAAGAGTGATCTTGGCCTGAACCCCAACAACGATGGCTCCGTCATCCGGCTGAATCTGCCGCCGCTGACGGAGGATCGCCGCAAAGAGTTGGTCAAGGTGGTGCATAAGAAGGTGGACGACGCGAAGACCGCAGTGCGCAATATCCGCCGTGACGTGCATGACAAACTGCGCGACCAGGAGAAGAAGAAAGAAATCTCCGCGGACGATCTCAAGCGCAACGCCGACCGGCTGCAGAAGCTGACCGATAAGTTCATCGAAGATCTGGACGGAGTTGGCCACGCCAAAGAGCGTGAAATCATGGAGGTCTGATCCCCCAGAGAGACGGAGAGGAACAGAGAGAGCGCATGGCCAAGCGACGAATTCGGAATCTGCGCGCGCTGGTGCGAGCCTTCTTTGGCAGCGGGCGCGCGAGGGAGGCCGAACGGCAGGCAGAGTTGGCGCGGCTACGTTTCCGCGATGGGCAGGCGATTCCCCACCATATCGCGTTCATCATGGATGGAAACGGCCGCTGGGCGACGAGTCGCCATCTGCCCCGCTCGATGGGGCACCGCGCTGGTGTCGAGGCGCTGCGCCGTGTTGTGCGGCTCTGTAATGACTATCATGTTCCCATGCTCACCGTCTATGCCTTCTCAACCGAGAACTGGGGACGCCCGGCGGACGAGGTCAGCGCGCTGATGGGCCTGCTGTGGGAGACCATCCGCACCGATGTGGATCGGCTGAACAGCGAGGGCGTGCGGCTGCGCCATGTGGGGCGGCTGGAGGGCCTCGATCAGGATATCCAGGATGCCATCCACTGGATGGAAGACCTGACGCGCAACAATGACAAGCTGGAGCTGAACGTTTGCTTCAACTATGGTGGCCGCGCCGAGCTTGTGGATGCGGTGCGCGAGATTATTGCAGCGAAGATTCCACCTGAGCAGGTCACCGAAGAGACGATCTCCAGCTATCTCTATACCCGCGACCTGCCCGACCCTGATCTTATCGTCCGTACCGGCGGCGAGATGCGCCTGAGCAATTATCTGATCTGGCAGGCTGCCTATGCGGAGTATTATTCGACCGCGACGCTCTGGCCGGACTTCGGGGAGGCGGATCTTGTCGCCGCGCTCGATGCCTACGCCAGCCGCAAGCGCCGCTTCGGCAAGACGGACGCGCAGATTGCCGCGGAATCCAACGGGGAGAACGGAAACGACACCGGTCATGCCGAGACGACGACGCAGACCGACCAGGCGGGTGATGCCAGCGCCTCACGCAATGGGACGTATCCGCAGCCCGCGACACACTGATTTCACCAGACCCAGCCCAGACGCAAGGCGCACGAGCAATGTAGCATAGTGACGCAGGAGCATGGCGATGAGCAAATCCGTGTCGGAGGATTCCCGCGTGACCCCCGCGCCACGCAGTCAGGCGGGCTGGCTCGCCGGGTTGCGCCAGCGCCTGCTTTCAGCTGGTGTGCTGATCCCGATTGTGATCGCGCTGGTCTGGTTTGGCGGCTGGATTGCCTTTGCGGGCGCGCTGGTAGCGCTGGCGCTGGGCATGTGGGAAATCCGCACGATGTTTGCCACCCATCGCAAGTGGTATCCCCTTGTCATCTTCAGCGGCGCGTTCGGCATCGATCTGCTCGTCGCCGCCATGCTCCCAGACGTCCGGCTGGCCCTGATCGCCCTGGGCATCAGCGCGCTGGTCATCGTCTCGTTCACCTGGGTGATGATTACCCGCCCCACCATCGAGCGCACGGTTATCGACTGGGCGCTGACGATTGCCGTCGCCTTCTATCTCGGCTGGCCAATGGCGCTCTTCCTCGTCCTGCGTGGCAGCGTCGCGGGCTACGGCTCGGAGCAGTTCTGGTGGGTGCTGGGCCTCTTCTGTATGGTCTGGGCGAACGATACCGCCGCCTTCGTCACGGGCCATTTCCTCGGGCGCCGGAAGCTCGCGCTGCACATCAGCCCCGCCAAGACGTGGGAGGGCTTCGCCGGAGGGCTTGTCTGGTCGGTGATCGCGGCGTTCGTCCTGCTGTCGCTTTCGCCTGTTCAGCTGGCGTGGTATCACGCGCTGGCGCTGGGCATCCTGGTGGCGGTGGCGGCGACGCTCGGCGACCTGGCGGAGTCGCTGCTCAAGCGGGTAGCGGATGTGAAGGATAGCGGCACCATCGTCCCTGGCCACGGCGGCATCCTCGACCGTATGGATAGCCTGCTCTTCGCTGTGGCGGTCGTCTTCTTCTACGCCGCCTTCCTGCATCCCGCCATCCTCGGCGGCTAAGATGTTGCGCTCAGGCGCGCCTCAGGCAACGTTGGCTCGAAGAGTTCGATAGGGTTCCCTGAAGGGTCTTCGAGCAGGATCTGCTTGCCGCCAATGCCAGTGACGATGTCATTGCGGAAGCGTGCGCCTGCCTGACGGAGCGCTTCGACAGTCGCGACGAGATCCTCAACTTCAATTGAGAATCGGTTCCATCCTCCTGGTGTCGGCATCGTGCCATCCGGCATCGCCTGGCCACCACCGCCCATCGGATTCGGCGCGCTGAGCGCGAGACGGAGGTCGCCTCGTGAGAGCATCGCAAAGGCGGGCGCTGGATGCATGACTTCTCGGAAGCCGAGTTGCTGGCAATAAAACGCGATCGCGGCGTCAACGTCGTTGACGATGTAGCGCACCTGAACCGTAGCCATTGCGGGTTCCACCTTCCTCGCTGTCGGAACATCTGACAACCAACATGCTACCGTCCATACTATACCGGTTTCGCAACGCCAGGTATTCGCGGAAGACCGCCACTAGCCTCCACGCACCCGCATTCCCACAACGCGCTATAACGCCCGACTAACGATACTCCGCGATTTCCGCCTGCGATTCCGCGTCATCTCGCGTCGCGCCAAACGCCTGGCTAACACGCGCGCTGCTATCCTCCACACATGCGTGTAACGCTACGAGGAAGTCTATGGTTAGTGTCATAGGCTGCAGGACAAGGATAAGGATAAGGCAGAACACGAGATGTACAAGATTGAGCGACCTTTCAATCGAGCGAGCGCAGTCCACAGCGCCCCTTCGGTGCGATTAGCCGATGGCGCCAGCGTGCGTCTGCGCGCCGTCGGCAGTAGTGGCCAGGATGACGACGCTTTCCAGCGTCTGTTTTACACCCTGAGCGACACCACCCGCTACCTGTATTTTTGCGCGGGCATCCCCGCCACGGCGCTGTGGGCCGAGCGTTTCGGCGCCCTCAGCCGCACAGATGGCGAGCGCTCGTATGTGTTGGTGGCCGAGGCAGGCGATGAGCTGGTCGGTTTCGCGCGCTTTAGTCAGGGTCCACACGCGGAATCGGACGAGCGCGCCGCTGACCTGGGAGTCTTGCTCACCGACTCCTGGCAGGGGCGCAGGCTGGGCGGATACATGCTCTGCCGCCTCGCTACGGAGGCGATGGCGCGCGGCGTGACGACCCTTACCGCGGCCGTGCTGTGGGAGAATCGCCGGATGCTGCGACTGGCGCGGCGCATCTTCCCTGATGTGCATATTACCTATGCGTCAGGGACGTGCGAACTGACCATCGATCTGGAGTCGTGGTGGGCGAAACAGAATGAACAGATGTGCGGCTGAGCGTTCCAGACCTCACCTCACCTCACCTCACCTCACCCCCAACACCTCTCCGTGTGGAGAGGTGAGCCAGAGTCGCTCCTATCGGCTGGCGCGCGCCCTGACGGCATAGGGTGGCCTGCTGGATGGCGCGGGCGGAATGGCCGGAGCCTTCACGGGGACGGCGTCGAGCAGCACCTGTAACGTCTGATGCTCTTCAGCGTGTTGCAGCGCCACCAGCGCCCGCTGAAACTCGCGTAGCGGGAAGCGGTGCGTCACGAGCCGATCCGGGGTGAGCCTCCGGTCGCGCATGAGGCTGGCCGCCAGCGCAAACGATGAGATACGGCCGTTGCCGCGACCCGTCTCGGTCTGCCAGTGTTCCATCCCCGGCGCGAACGCCCCGTACAGCGTCACCTCGGCGTGCCAGACGGGCGTCAGATCGAGGCTCAGGGGCGTCGCCTGCTGTCCAACCAGGACGACAGCTCCGTCGGGGCGCGTCCAGCGTAGCGCCGATTGCAGGGATTTTTCGGAGCCGATGGTATCGTAGACGACATCGAATCCGCCAATCAATAGCTCGGCGCCCTGGCCGTTGCTCAATCGCTTCGAGCCGGTAATCCGCGCGATGCCTTCTGGAATCTCATCGGCATGGAGGGTCTGTGACGCGCCCATGCGCGCCGCCATCTCCGCGTGATATGGCGCATCCAGCAGCGCGGCGATATCCGCGTTTGGCGCGAATGCCCGCAGCGCCTGAATCAGCAGCAACCCCTCGACATCCGTGCCAATCACCAGCGCCTGCTCGCCGGGTTGTGGCTGGCGGCGAAGCGCGGCGTGTACGGCATTGGCGGCGGTTTCGAGCAGCGCGGCCTGCTCATCGGGCACTGCATCGGGCACCAGGAAAAGCTGGCGCTCGTGCACGACCATCTCTTCACTCCAGCCACCACCCGTCGGCGCGGGACTGGCGGGCGTGGCGCGGTGGATGCAGAGGGCGTAGTTTCCGGCGGCGCAGGCATGGCAGGGCGGCTCGATGCCCCGCGTTGGGCAACAGGGGTCGCATTGCCAGACGACCCGGTCTCCAGGGCGGAGCAGCTGCGTGTGCGGGCCGACCTCTACCACCTCGCCGACGACCTGATGGCCGAGATAGAGCCGCCGGGGATGACGCATGGCGGCCAGCGAGACACCTGGATTGGAGAGCAACTGGATCGTGGCGAGGTCGCGTTGTGTGATGCCCGCGATGTGATTGCGGACGCGCACCCACTCCGTGCCAGGCAGCGCGGGAACCGCGATACGCTGCATCCGTAGCGGCGCGAGTGATCCGTAAAACGCACGGCGTGAGAACCGCCCCAGCGTGCGCGTTAAACCGGTGCGTGTGGACGACGTTTTGAGAAATACCCCCCACATCGTCGCGCTGCCCATAGGTCGAAGACGCCTCCATCGAATATCAATCAGGAATCGGCTAGCTGGCGCTATTAGTAGCAAGGAATGGGCCAAGCCGCCAACCAGTGTAGCACGGTCGTCTTTCTCCACGCAACCTGGCCGGTACTGTGTAACACGTAGGGCAATATTCTGATACAGACGAGACCGAGTAGGCCGTTTGAACCTTCTCAGTCACTTCTCACGCAAATCACATTTTGCGGCACATACTTCATACCAGGGCGAGATTGAGCGCTCTGTCACGAGACATCGTGCCGTCATCGCATGGCGCCGAACTGGGCGCTCGCAGAGGAAACACGGGAGCTGGCTTGACAACGCAACATACCACTCGTCATTTGGAGTATATTCAACCTGGGGACCATTCCGGCTCCGCCACAGGCTCATCCCCCCATGCGCGCCCGCGGGTGTTGCTGGTGGATGACGAGCCGCACATCTGCGAGTTTCTCAGCATGGGATTCGACTATGAGGGATTCGAGACTGTGGTGGCTGGCACGGGCGACGAAGCGCTGGAGGCTATCACACGGGAGCCGTTCGACATCGCCATCCTCGATATCATGCTACCGGGTGTCAGCGGGCTTGACGTTGCTCACCATATGCGCCGCGTCAGCGACATCGGCATCATCATGCTCACCGCGCGTGGGACGGTGGAGGAGCGCATCGCTGGTCTGGAGACGGGCGCCGATGACTACATGACCAAGCCGTTCATGTTCAAAGAGCTGCTGGCACGGGTGCGCGCTGTCTTGCGCCGGAGAGGCAATCAGCTGGACCGCTACCTCGTCTTTCAGGATCTGACGCTTGACCGCGAGACGCATACAGCCCTTCACGGCGAGCGCGAAATCGCACTGACACCCCGCGAGTTCGAGCTGCTGGAGCTTTTGCTGATGCATCCCCGCCAGACGCTCACGCGCGATACCATCCTGGCGCGCATCTGGGGCTACGAATACGAAGGAGACGATAACGTGCTCGAAGTCTATATCCGTCGGCTGCGTGAGAAGCTGGACGACGCTCAGGCGCGCCTGGTGCAGACGGTACGTGGTGTTGGGTATGCGATTCGCGGATAAAACGGCGTCCCTCGCCCGCATGCCGCTCCGCTGGCGGCTCACACTCGTCTCCTTTGGCCTGCTGGTCATCCTGCTGACGGCATTGGGCGCGTTCGTCTCGATCACGGAAGAGCAGACGCTCTTTACCAACCAGGCGCTGACGCTTCGCCAGGAGGTGCGCCTCGCCAGCGGGCCACTCAAAGGCGCGGGCGTTGCGCTGGCGACTCCTGGTGAGACGCTCCCAACTGGTGGCGCACTCTCCGCGAAGGCCATCACGACGCTGACGTTTACCACCCGCCGCCTGACAGGAGCCGCCATTCGCGCCGTGGTGCTCTCGCCCACGGGAGAGACGATCCTTTCTGGCGTAGACACACAGGCGCAGGTGGCGCCCGCGTCTGTCAATACTTCAGAAGCCTCCTTGCGCGATGCGCTGGCCGTTGCCCCAAACAGTGACGCCTATAATCTGGCGAAGGGCAGCGACGGACGCCGCCAGTTGATTGTGCTGTACCCATTGGTAGACCTGCAATCGCGGACCATCGTAGCGATTCTCCAGGTGAGCGCGCCAGTGACGCCTATCGAAAACGCCATCGCGCAGATGCGCCTGATGCTGGCGTTCGGGGTCGCGGTGACGCTGGTGATCGCCGCCGCGCTCACCCTGCCGCTCATTACCGCCGCCCTGCGGCCATTGAACGCGATGGCGCACGCGAGCAGAGCCATCGCCGAACAGTCCGGCCAGAATACGAATAACGCGCTGGCCGTGCGCCTCGACGTTTCTCCGACACACGACGAGATCAGCCGATTGACGGAGTCGTTCAACGCGATGGTGGCTCAACTCGACGCGGCCTTCACCCGCCAGAAGCAATTCGTGGCCGACGCCTCGCATGAGCTGCGCACGCCACTGACCGCGCTGGGAAGCGGCCTGGAGATGCTGCTGCTTGGCGCTGACCAGGGCGATCCCGACGTGGCGCGGCGGCTGTTACGCGGCATGTATCGCGAGACCCAGCGCCTGCAACGGCTGGTGGAGGATCTGCTCACGCTCACACGGCTGGACGACGGCCATATGCCGGTGAGTCCGCGAGTCGTTCCGGTGGCGCCGCTGCTGGCGGATGTCTGCGAGCAGGCCGAGCGGCTGGCCCACGGCCAACGGGTTGAGGTGGCGATGGCGGCGGAAACACCCTGCTGTATGGCGACCCTGACCTGATCCGCCAGGTCTCTGTTGATCCTGACAGATAACGCGCTCAAGTACACGCCGTCTGATGGTCGCGTTCTGCTGACGGCGCGCGCGACACCACCATCCGAGCCGCTCGCCGTCGCGCTCGCGGTGTCTGATACGGGTGTCGGCATGCCAGCGGAGACGCTCTCGCATGTCTTCGAGCGGTTTTATCGTGGGGATGTCGCACGGACGCGCGCGCCAGTGGCGGGCAATGAGACTAGCGCATCGGCGGGTCGGCGGGAAGCGCTGGGCATCCGGGGAGCGGCGCTGGCCTGGGCCTTTCTATCGCCGACCAGTTGACTCAGGCGCAGGGGGGCCATATCACCATCGAGAGTAAGGTGGGGGTAGGAACGACGGTCACGGTGACACTGCCCGCGCATGATGTGTCTGCCGCTACAACGTATCCGCCCGCTATGACCGGCGCTGGCGGCTGAAGCCGCGCCTAGGGGCCTGCGCTCCGCTGCGGCCGCAAAGTCCGCCTGCGCGGGCTCCCGAGGCATTACACTGTATCACCCACACTGCTTCAATGCTCATCCGGTTAGCCATGCGTTATGCGCCGCAGGCTGGCGCGCCGGGGAGCGGGCCGTTCTTCGTCTGGGCGAAGAGCCAGGGGTAGAGCGGGTTGTTCGTGTGTGCTGTCTGGCCGTAGACCTGTGGCCAGATCGTATGGGACATGCCCGCCAGTTCGGTATAGCAGGGGGTTCCACCGGCGGCCCGGAGCGTCTGAATCATGGTACGCGACCCGGCGACGGGGACGCGGTTATCATCCGCGCCGTGAAACGCCCAGAGTGGCAGGTGAACGATGCGGCTGGCGAGTGCGGGATCGCCCGCGCCGGAGACGGGAACGGCTGCGGCAAATTCCGTTGGCCAGCGTTCGATGGCGTCCCAGACCCCAAAGCCGCCCATCGAGATGCCGGTAATATAGAGGCGATTGGCGTCAATACCGGGATAGCGCCGCTGAATGAGCGCCACAATGTTGATCGCCATCTGGAGCGAGGCCGATGGCTGCGTGGCGAGCGCATAGGAGCTGACGGTGGGGGGAACGTTGACGTAGCGGTTGGAGCCAACCACCTGCGGCACGACGACGAAGGAGGGCCAGCGGGTCTGCACGTTCGCCCCACCAGTCGCTACCCACGGAGTGACATACGATGCGTTGATGGCGAGCGCGCGGTTCTGGGCCGCCGTCTGCTGCGGGTTGGCGCGCTCGCCGCCGCCCTGAAGGATGAGCACCAGCGGATACTGTTGGCCTGGATTGCTGGCCGTATACCCCTGCGGGACGTAGAGATAGAACGCCATGCGGGTATTATCCGGGCCAGCATACTGGCAGGAGAGGAAAGCGCCGGGGCTGCTGGCCGAGATGTCGGGGCATGTGATCGTGACGTCGGCGGGGAGAACGATGGTCGCGGGAGTTGGTGGTGTGGTCGGCGGCGCGGTTGGCGTCACCCTGGAGGTGGCCCCATGGGCGCTGGCGCACCCGCTCAAGATACCCGTCCAGCGCGCCGATCAGCGTGGCCAGCATGAACAACATCCTTTCCGCCGTCGCAGCCCCGCCTGCGTTAGCCTTGCTGCCCATGCGCGTCACCCCTCTTGGCGATGCGCCACCGCGGCGCGCGCGCTCCGCGACGGAGCGCCCCGCGCCGGTCCGTACGGCTGGCTCGGCCTCTCGCGCGCTCTGGTGACCGCAGAACGCGCGCGAGGGATTGCGCCGCGTGACCGCTGCCTGTGCCGCGTTGGCGAGCCAGCGGCCAAGACCCGCTCGCGCGAGAGGGCGCGATGGATGGCCAATCAGGCGGCTCAGCAGTGGCGTGTAGAGGAAGACGACGCATAGAGCGACCGTCACGCCCGCCACCAGCGCCCAGGTGAGCGCGACCGAGCGGCTCCGGCAGCAGCGCTGGCAGGATTGGGGACGAGATAGACCATCGCCTGCTCAAGAATGTACGCATGGATGAGATAGATGCCGAACGACGCATTGGAGAGCAGCACCCAGAAGCCCGCGCCTCGTGGCGGATGTGGCGCGCGGCGAGTCGCCCAGCGCGTGGCAAGCCAGTAGAGGAACGCCGCGATCCCGATGGCATAGATCACCATCGCCGGTTGAAAGACCGAGATGCCATAGCCGATATCTTATGCCAGACCGCTGTCTGAAGCCAGAGATTGCCCCAGATCAGCGCCAGCCCCAGCGCGAACCCGGCGACGACCAGCTTGCCGTGGCGCAGGACGAACGCGCGCACCTGTGGCATATAGAGCGCCGCCACGCCACCGAGGACGGCGTAGAACTGGTAGAGCAGGAAGAACGCGAGACTGATTCTGATTGATGAAGACGCCGACGGGTGTCGTGGAGAATGGCCCCGTCTGCACGAACTGGTAATCCAGCGCGAGCATGACCACCTGCACCGCGAAACTGACGCCCAGCAGCACCCAGGGGCGCTTTCCCGCCGAGGTCATCAGCCGGAGAAACCAGGGGAGGATCAGGTAAAACTCCAGCGTCAGCAGAATGTAGTACAGCTGAAACGAGGCGACGCCCGTCAGGATATCGCTGAGCGCGCGCACGCCCCATTGCCGGCGGGCAGCGGTGCGGCTTCGACGCCACCTCGTAGAAGAGGCTCCAGAGCACGTAGGGAAGCAAGACGCCCAGGCCACGTTTACGCCAGAACGCTTTCGCGCGAAAGGGGCGGTTGACATACCCGTAGACCATCACAAAGGCGGTGATGGCGATGAAGATCTCGCGCGTGAAGTGGAGCGCGCTCACCACGGCGTTCTGGGGCGCAACTGGCCCGCGTTTGTGTGCGTCAGAATCAGCGTAAATGAGACGGCATGCACGCCAACAACGCAGATCGCCGTCACCGCGCGAATGGCGTCTATCTCATAGAGTACCCGCGCGGCCCGCCTTGGCCGCCTGTGCGTGACATGCTCAGCCATGCGATCACCTGTGTTGCGCGTCATGCCGTCTGCCGCCTCCCTGACCGCGCAGGCCCGGCGAGCTGCGCTGCCGATTCAGTTTGCCGTTGCCATTTCGCGGCAGCGCTGGCACGCTGTAGAAGGTCTCCGGGACTTTATAGGCGCTCAGACGATGGGCGCAGTAGTCGCGCAGTTGCCGCTCGACCAGCGCATCCCAGCTCGCGCGGCGTAATGTATGCGACGACCCGCTGGCCATAGAGCGGGTCTGGCTCGCCGACCACCGCCGCGTCGCTCACGGCGGGATGGCGCCAGCAGCAGTTCTTCGATCTCGCGTGGCGCGATCTTCTCGCCGCCGCGATTGATCACCTCGCGCAGCCTGCCGGTGATGTAGAGATAGCCATCGGCGTCCAGATAGCCCAGGTCGCCCGTGCGAAACCAGCCATCGAGGAAGCTGAGGCGCTGGCGTCGCCCTTCATAGCCCGCGATCACATTGGGGCCGCGCACGCAGATCTCGCCGGTCACCCCGGCGGCCATGTCTCGCAAACTCGCCGGGTGCCTCGGGCAGCGGCTCGCAGATGCGTAGCTCGACACCCGTCGGCATACCTACCGAGCCGTGCTTGCGCTGCCCGGTGGAGGGGGTTGGCGGTGACCTGACTGGCCGCCTCTGAGAGGCCATAGGTCTCGATCAGCGGAATGCCGAAGCGTTCCTCAAAGGCGCGATGGTGCGCGACGGGAAGCGGCGCCGAGGCCGAGCGCGCGAAGCGCAGCGTGCCCGGCGGAGGTCGGTCTGTTCCGTCGGCGAACAGCAGCGCCACGATGGTCGGCACGATACTGGCCCAGGTGATGCGTTCGCGCTCTATCCATCTCCCAGAAGCGGCAGGCTGAAGCGCGGCGCGATGACGACCGTGCCCCGGCCATCAGCGTGGCGCAGAGGCTGACCACGGGCGCGTTGATGTGGAAGAAGGGCAGCACCGCCAGGCCACGATCAGCAGGCGTAAGGATGGCGGCATCCGCACCTGATCCGCCGTCCAGGCAATCTGGCGCGCCGAGAGGACGACGCCTTTCGGGTCGCCGGTCGTCCCGGAGGTCGTCAGCCGCAGCAGCCGCGCGCTCGGCGCGCGGAGACATCCGTCGTTGGCGGGCGGAAGCGATGGCGAGGGCGGCAGATCTCAGCGGTGGTAAAAACAATGGCCTCGGGGCGGCGTAATCCGGCGCCCCGGCGGAGTCCGGGACGACGAGAACGTCCGGACGGTGCCTTCTCCCAGAAGTCCCTGACGTTCATCCGCTCATGGATTCTGGGGTGCAGGGAATCAGGCGCTGGCCCCCCGTGAGCGCCGCAATCCAGACCAGCCAGCTGCAATACCACCGGGAAGCGCGAGTGCTACGGCGCGCGGCGAACCGCCCATGCACGTCGCAGGGGGTCGCACTGCGCGTGCGAAGGCACCAAAGGTGAGGACCCTGTTCGTCTCGACCTCGACGATAGACGGTCGGCATGTGGGCGAAGCCTCGCCCAGTGCTCTGATTTGCGAAGTGAGAGCGCTGACCGAGCCCCTGTCTGCCAGACATCCCTAGATTTCGAGTTCATTGTTGCTACCTTCTTCGAACGCTGCGATTCCCCTGGTGTGCGCACCGTTAATACATCATGCGCGGATCGAAGTAGTGTTTGAACTCCAGCAAATTGTTCGAAGGGTCGATCAGCATGAAGGTGTAGATGCTCCTCGACTAGCCCCTCGAAGCGCGCGTCGGCTCGGCGAAGAACGGCAACTCGCGCGCCGCGCCAGATTCAGCAGCGCGTCGAACTCGGCCTTGTCCTTGAAGGTCACGCCGAAGTGGCGCGGGATACGTCTGCGGATCGTGATCGATCGTCGTCCGTCAGGTGGCACACCACCTGATCGCCGAAGAAATCGAGCGTGATGCGGTCATTGTAGCGCCGCGCCAGCTTGCAGCCGAGCTTCGTCACGTAGAAGTCGAAGGCCGCGTCGAGGTCGGCGCAGGGATCGCCAGGTGAAAGACATTGTTGCTGTCGCGCATAGTGACGCCTTTCTCCTTCTCAGTGTCTCGTGCTCTCACTCGAAGAGCAGCAGCGTGTCGGAGCGCAGGCCCAGCCGCAGCGTTTCGAGCGCGATGGCGTCGGCAAAGGGCACGTTCGCGAGATTCACGTCGGGGCCAGCCGCTTGATGAAGGTGGTTTGCAGCGTCTTGTTCGGCGCCTCGAAGACCAGGTCGCTGCTGTCGATGCCGGACTCGATGATCTCCTCGATCAGCCCGTAGCGCAGCGTGCCGTCGGGGCGACAGATGCCGCTGGTGCCGCTCTCGCGCGCCTCCAGCAGCACCTTCGTCGCGCCGGCCTCTAAATCCTGCCGGATGTAGGCGATCCACATCGCCGGCGAGAGCATCTGCGACTGTTCGCTGTCCTTGAAGCCGACCTCGCTCAGTACGCGAAACTCGCCGGCGAAGTCCGCGATCGACCCGCGCCTTGTCGGCGTTGCGGAGGTCGATGGTGCCGTTCGAGATCTCCACATAGCGGCAGCCATAGCGCGCGGCAATAATCGAAAAACGCGCCGATCTTGCCGCTGGCTGATAGAACTTCTCGAAGAGCGTGCCGCCGAAGAAATAGTCGATGCCGTGCTCGCTGCAGGGCGGCAATCTTCCCGTCCAGGTGTGGTCGTGATCACCGAGGTGCCCCAGCCAAACTTCACCAGATCGATGTGACGGCGCGGCGCTCTCGACCACATCTTGAAAATAGTGCGTCGGCAGCCCTGGATCGATCAGGATGCTCATACCCCGCACCCGTGGCTTGACACTGCGCTCAGGCAGCGTGAGTCCCGTCACTTGCATCTGTTCATCTTCTCCTAAACTTATAAGCCCTGGGGTACGCTGGCCTGCTATGCTCGATATGCTTTGACATATCAAGCGACCGACGCCATCGCCGGGGTATGAAGTAAGTTGTGTTATAGTCGGCGCGCTCTGATGCGCCTGAGGTGAGCATATGCCTTGCGGCTGTTCATTCCCTGTCACTGGCTGAATAAATGCTGAATTATGGCAGTGGCGCTATTGGCTGATTCCGGTGAGCTATCGCCTAATTGTTAGAACCGCCGCGGCCCAATGTGGAATAATCCTGAGGCGTAGGCAGTGGCATCAATGGAAATAAACGCACCGCCGCCACCCATGCGGACAGCAATAGAGGTGTTATGCTCAGTTCTCCGGCCCTGTTCCTCGTCCTGCTGGAGTTGACCGTCGGGTCGTTCGTCAGCCCTATTTTCTTGACGCACGCGGGGACACCAGCCGCGGCTTCGTCCTCTTTCAGGGCGGGCTCTACGTCTTCTTTGCCGTGCTGACCCTGCTGGCGATGAACGCCTTCGCCTCGCCGGCGATCGTCCATGGGCGCGGACTCGATAGGCGTGGCTCGACGCGCAGGGGCCACTCATGGTCGCCTTCCCGCTGCTGATGATTCCCTGGAATGTGTTGCTCTGGCTCGACCGGCCGCCTCGCCCCGCGCGCAAGAAAGCCGCCCGCGAGACGACGCCAGCGCGGCCGACACGCGTGCGGCTGGTACGGTTCGCGGTCGGCGGGCTCACCGCGCTGGGGCGGGTCGCTCTTCGACGTCGGCATGGCGTATCGCATGCTGGCCGACAGTCGGCTGGATGGCGCGTTCGTCGTCGCGCGTTCCTGCTGGGCGCGCTGTCGCCCTGGGCGGCGTGATGACGGCGATGTTGCTCGGCCACTGGTACCTCAACACGCCCACCGCCTCGGGCAAGCCGCTGGAGTTCGTCACCATGCTGACGCTGGGCGCGCTGGTCCTCGAATTCTCTGCGCGCTGTTGATCGGCCCCAGCACCGCCCACTCGACGCTTAAGACGATCGCGGTCACGCCGGGCACCCAGATACTACGGGCCAGAACGGCGTCGTCGTCACCACGCCGACCGTTGCGCCGGGGCAGACCGCGCCGACCAACACGCAGGCGCGCCAGGCGCCGCTGAGCACGGGCGCGATGTTTGGGCTGCAATTCTCCTGGGCTTCCTCGCGCCGCTGGTGCTCGGTGGGGCCGCGCTCTGGCTGGCGCGCGGGCGCTCGTTCCAGTCGGCGACCGGCATGCTATACCTGTGCGTCTCGTTCATCTTCATCGGTGAGATTCTCGGGCGCGGCCTGCTGCTGATGCCCGTGTTCTAGCGGGTGCGTCGGCTTCTATGATGGCGCGGCGTCCTGGCAGAGAGGGGTCACTGAATGCGGAGACAGGCGATACAACCCCAAGATCTTCGGCGCCTATGACGTGCGTGGCGTCTATCCCGACGAGTTCAACGAGGACGCCGCCTACCGCATCGGCCGCGCCTTCGTGCAGTACCTCGGCGTCGAGACGGTCGCCGTCGGGCGCGATATGCGCCTCTCCTCGCCCGCGCTGGCGCGCGCCGTCATCCGCGGCATCACCGAGCAGGGCGCCGACGCGATCGACCTGGGCATGACGACCACCGACGAGCTCTACTTCGCCGTCGGCAAGTACGGCTATCCCGCCGGCGTCATGATCACCGCCTCGCACAACCCCGCGCAGTACAACGGCATCAAGATGTGCCGCGCGGAGGCCGTCGCCATCAGCTCCGAGACCGGCGGCGACGCGATCCGCGACTCGGCGCTCGGCGGGCAATTCGCCTACGCCCGCGCGCCAGGGCCAGGTCATCCAGCGCGACGTGACGGACGACTATCGTCGAGCAATGCCTCTCCTTCATCGATGTCGCCAAGGTCAAGCCCGCTACAAGATCGCCGTGGACGCCGGCAACGGCATGGCGGGCATGATCATGCCGCGCGTCTTCCAGCAGCTGCCCTGCGAGCTCGTCCCGCTCTACTTCGAGCTCGACGGCAGCTTCCCCAACCACCCGGCCAGCCCCATCGAGCCGGAGAACACCGCGGAGCTGCGCGCGTGTCGTCGCCGGAGCAGCACTGCGACATGGGCGTCGCCTTCGACGGCGACGCCGACCGCATGTTCCTGGTGGACGAGAAGGGCAATCTGCTCGGCGGCGACATGGTGACGGCGCTGGTGGCGCAGAGTCTGCTACGCAAGCATCCAGGCGCAACCATCCTCTACAACCTGATCTGCTCGCGCAGCGTACCAGAGGTGATCGAGCGCAACGGCGGCCGCGCGGTGCGCACGCGCGTGGGGCACTCGTTCATCAAGGCGCAGATGCGCGAGGAGAACGCGATCTTCGGCGGCGAGCACTCCGGGCACTTCTACTTCCGCGACAACTGGTACGCGGACTCCGGCCTGATCGCCTTCCTGATCGTGCTGGAGCTGATCAGCGAGAGCGGCAAGACGGTCTCGGAGCTGGTGGAGCCGATCGACACAGCGCTTCCGCAGCGGCGAGATCAACAGCGAGGTCGCCGACCAGCAGGGGCGAGATCGCGGCCATCGAGGCGCACTACGCCGCCGAGGGCGCGCAGATCGACCACCTCGACGGCATCACGTCTCGTTCCCGACGTGGTGGGCCAACGTCCGCCCGTCCAACACCGAGCCGCTGCTGCGGCTGAACGTGGAGGCGGACACGCGCGAAGAGATGGAGCGCCGGCGCGACGAGGTGTTGGCGCTGATTCGCAGTGACGCGTGCCATCTGGCACTCGGCGCATCGATAACGCGCAAGTTGTCAGGCAACATGTACCCTGCCTGAAGGAGGCACGGTGGGCGTGCTTTCGCGTTTCACCAACTACATCAAGACCGTCATGAGCCCCTTCCTCGACCGCGCCGAAGACCCTGGCCAGACGCTCGACTACTCGTATGAGAAGCAGCTCGAGCAGTTGCAGAACCTGCGCCGCAGCATCGCCGACGTGGTGACGAACGAGAAGCGGCTGGAACTGCAAGAGGCGCAGATCAACGCGCAGATCGACAAGCTACGACGGTCAGGCGCGCCTGGCGCTCTCGACAGGGCGATGAAGACCTCGCGCGCCTGGCGCTGGAGCGCAAGCAAGGCTTCCAGGCGCAGATTCGCCACCTTCGACCAGCAGATCGAGCAACTCAAAGCGCAGCAGGAGAAGTTCGTCGAGATGCAGCAGCGCCTCACGACGCGCGTCGAGGCGTTCCGCACGCAGAAGGAGATGGTCAAGGCGCAGTACGGCGCGGCGCAGGCGCAGGTGAAGATTCAGGAGGCCGCGACTGGCATCTCCGAGGAGATGCCGGACGTCAACCTCGCCGTCCAGCGCGCGCAGGACAAGGTGCTTGCAGATGCAGGCGCGCGCCAACGCGCTGGACGAGCTGACCGAGTCCGGCACGCTGCCGGAGATTGGCCCGGCGCGGCGATCCGCTCGACCGCCAGCTTCAGCCGTCTCGAACCAGTCCGAGGTCGATCGGCAGCTTGCCGCGCTGAAGGCGCAGATGCAGCTGCCAGCGGGCCAGCAGGAACAGCAGGATCAGGCCCAGCTTCCACCGCCGCCGATGCAGACCAACGATTAAGGAGGCCATCCCGTGATCGCACGCATCATGACGGAGAACCAGTATCGCCTCACCGATGAGGACGCCGCTGCGCTGGACCGGATGGACGATCCGTTGCACGAGGCCATCAAGAGCGGCGATGAGGAGACCTTCGCGGCGGAACTGGAGAAGGTGGTCGCCTTCGTGCGCGAGAAGGGCACGGTGATTCCGGTGGAGGAGGTTGTCCCCTCGGACGTGATTATTCCCGCGCCGGATATGACGGTCGCCGAGGCGCGGCAGTATCTGCAGAAGGGCGATGAGGCGGTCGCCGCCGAATCCGCATCGAGCGACTCCGGCGAGTAGCCCGCACATACACAAAGCATCCCCCACCATAGTCGGTGAGGGGATGCTTTGTTGGCTGGCGAACCTTTTAAAAAAAAAAAAAAAAAAAAAAAAAAAAAAAAAAAAAAAAAAAAAAAAAAAAAAAAAAAAAAAAAAAAAAAAAAAAAAAAAAAAAAAAAAAAAAAAAAAAAAAAAAAAAAAAAAAAAAAAAAAAAAAAAAAAAAAAAAAAAAAAAAAAAAAAAAAAAAAAAAAAAAAAAAAAAAAAAAAAAAAAAAAAAAAAAAAAAAAAAAAAAAAAAAAAAAAAAAAAAAAAAAAAAAAAAAAAAAAGCCAACCTCACCTCAGGGCGCCCCCTCTCCTCATAGGAGAGGGGCGCCTGAGGTGTCTCAACGTATTGACGCCGCTAATTACCCCAGATAGCAGGCAGGTGATGGCTGCCCATGCCGACGGCAAGCTCGCCGCCGTGGTGGAAGTCGTGGCGGAGCACGTGCATGATGATCCACTGGCGCGTGCTGGGGCCAAAGATGTCGCGCTCCCGCTCCGTCAAGGCGTCGGGTTGCTTGAAGACATACTCGAGGTCTGCGGTGGTCCAGCGGGAAAGGGGTCTTCTCGATCATGCCCCACGTGGCCTCCAGTCCGGCGACCAGTTCGTCGGCGGAATGCACTGCCTTGCCCTCTTCCTCTTCCTCCCAGTGCATGTAGGCGGCTACCTCGGGATTTCCCTCGCCCATCCACAGATCGAACCACCAGATCCGGTCATTGAGGATGTGCTGGACGAGCATCCCAATCGGCCAGTGTGTGGACGCGACCGGCAGGGCTAACTGCTCAGGCGTCAGCGGCGCGACGACGTTGACCAGGTCGCGCTGAAAGCTATCCCAACCTTTGTAGACTTGACTGAGCGAGAGCGACTGTTCCGTCACGTGTATCATCCCCTTTGCTTATCACTCGACGCCATTACTCACGGCGGCTTGCCTAGTATGGCATGAAGAAGGCGAGCAAAGCTTCTTCTATCTTGCGCTTTCTCTTTTTTTTTTTTTTTTTTGGGGGGGGGGGGGGGGGGGGGGGGGGGGGGTTTTTTTTTTTTTTTTTTTTTTTTTTTTTTTTTTTTTTTTTTTTTTTTTTTTTTTTTTTTTTTTTTTTTTTTTTTTTTTTTTTTTTTTTTTTTTTTTTTTTTTTTTTTTTTTTTTTTTTTTTTTTTTTTTTTTTTTTTTTTTTTTTTTTTTTTTTTTTTTTTTTTGGTGGACTTGCGGCCAGTAAAGATGAGGCGTTGTGTTGTGACAACGAAATTGTTTTGGTTAATTCTTGTTAAGTGCTCTGAGTGGATTGAGTGTTTTTGATAAGATTTAACATGAAATAGAAAGTTGTGTTTTATAGGAACGCTCACATTGCTTGAGTTGTCTATATACTTGGTAGTTGTTTGATTTTTTGACAAGGTGGCGGTAGGTCGCGAGTAAATAAGACTGTCTCGTTTTTGTGTGTGATAACGTTTGCTGTCACAAGTAGGGTAGGTTCTCTGTTTGTATTTTTAGCAATTAACTTTGTTAGGATCGATTTTATTGATATTGGGCGAGATAGGTATTACGATTATGTTTAGCTTGTTTCGCTGTCTGCTGTTGTACTTGTAACGCTTGTCGCTTGTTGTTCTTTGGCTTGCTTCGCTGTCTGTTGCTGTTTTTGTACAGTTAGTTGTATTTGTTTAGTTGTATTAAACAATGATTGGATGTTGCTTAGTAGTTCTTAAGATTGCTTGTGGAGCTCTGCTACTACGGACAGTGTACTAGCTATCTGTTCTGTATAGTGTAGAACTTTTTCTGGATTGGTATAGGTATGTGTGGCTTGTATTTTTTCTGCGATTTGCGCACGTGAGTCTTCAGTTACATTAATGATTTGCTGCAATTGCGCTTAATATAGCGTCTGGTATTAAAATCTTGAGAGTTTGTTTCTGTTGGTTACTATACTACTTGATAGAGAGTTGTTAACTTTAGCAGTTTCGTTGGTAACTTTCGCTGCAAATTGGGCGGTAGACTTAAAGTTTTGGAACTGTGGCTGTTGACGTGTAAACTGAATATAGTTTATCGCTTTGTCTATGTTTATTCTTTACATCTGTTAGGCTTTTCTGAATTGAAGTTTTGGTGGGTTTTTTTTTTTTTTTTTTTTTTTTTTTTTTTTTTTTTTTTTTTTTTTTTTTTTTTTTTTTTTTTTTTTTTTTTTTTTTTTTTTTTTTTTTTTTTTTTTTTTTTTTTTTTTTTTTTTTTTTTTTTTTTTTTTTTTTTTTTTTTTTTTTTTTTTTTTTTTTTTTTTTTTTTTTTTTTTTTTTTTTTTTTTTTTTTTTTTTTTTTTTTTTTTTTTTTTTTTTTTTTTTTTTTTTTTTTTTTTTTTTTTTTTTTTTTTTTTTTTTTTTTTTTTTTTTTTTTTTTTTTTTTTTTTTTTTTTTTTTTTTTTTTTTTTTTTTTTTTTTTTTTTTTTTTTTTTTTTTTTTTTTTTTTTTTTTTTTTTTTTTTTTTTTTTTTTTTTTTTTTTTTTTTTTTTTTTTTTTTTTTTTTTTTTTTTTTTTTTTTTTTTTTTTTTTTTTTTTTTTTTTTTTTTTTTTTTTTTTTTTTTTTTTTTTTTTTTTTTTTTTTTTTTTTTTTTTTTTTTTTTTTTTTTTTTTTTTTTTTTTTTTTTTTTTTTTTTTTTTTTTTTTTTTTTTTTTTTTTTTTTTTTTTTTTTTTTTTTTTTTTTTTTTTTTTTTTTTTTTTTTTTTTTTTTTTTTTTTTTTTTTTTTTTTTTTTTTTTTTTTTTTTTTTTTTTTTTTTTTTTTTTTTTTTTTTTTTTTTTTTTTTTTTTTTTTTTTTTTTTTTTTTTTTTTTTTTTTTTTTTTTTTTTTTTTTTTTTTTTTTTTTTTTTTTTTTTTTTTTTTTTTTTTTTTTTTTTTTTTTTTTTTTTTTTTTTTTTTTTTTTTTTTTTTTTTTTTTTTTTTTTTTTTTTTTTTTTTTTTTTTTTTTTTTTTTTTTTTTTTTTTTTTTTTTTTTTTTTTTTTTTTTTTTTTTTTTTTTTTTTTTTTTTTTTTTTTTTTTTTTTTTTTTTTTTTTTTTTTTTTTTTTTTTTTTTTTTTTTTTTTTTTTTTTTTTTTTTTTTTTTTTTTTTTTTTTTTTTTTTTTTTTTTTTTTTTTTTTTTTTTTTTTTTTTTTTTTTTTTTTTTTTTTTTTTTTTTTTTTTTTTTTTTTTTTTTTTTTTTTTTTTTTTTTTTTTTTTTTTTTTTTTTTTTTTTTTTTTTTTTTTTTTTTTTTTTTTTTTTTTTTTTTTTTTTTTTTTTTTTTTTTTTTTTTTTTTTTTTTTTTTTTTTTTTTTTTTTTTTTTTTTTTTTTTTTTTTTTTTTTTTTTTTTTTTTTTTTTTTTTTTTTTTTTTTTTTTTTTTTTTTTTTTTTTTTTTTTTTTTTTTTTTTTTTTTTTTTTTTTTTTTTTTTTTTTTTTTTTTTTTTTTTTTTTTTTTTTTTTTTTTTTTTTTTTTTTTTTTTTTTTTTTTTTTTTTTTTTTTTTTTTTTTTTTTTTTTTTTTTTTTTTTTTTTTTTTTTTTTTTTTTTTTTTTTTTTTTTTTTTTTTTTTTTTTTTTTTTTTTTTTTTTTTTTTTTTTTTTTTTTTTTTTTTTTTTTTTTTTTTTTTTTTTTTTTTTTTTTTTTTTTTTTTTTTTTTTTTTTTTTTTTTTTTTTTTTTTTTTTTTTTTTTTTTTTTTTTTTTTTTTTTTTTTTTTTTTTTTTTTTTTTTTTTTTTTTTTTTTTTTTTTTTTTTTTTTTTTTTTTTTTTTTTTTTTTTTTTTTTTTTTTTTTTTTTTTTTTTTTTTTTTTTTTTTTTTTTTTTTTTTTTTTTTTTTTTTTTTTTTTTTTTTTTTTTTTTTTTTTTTTTTTTTTTTTTTTTTTTTTTTTTTTTTTTTTTTTTTTTTTTTTTTTTTTTTTTTTTTTTTTTTTTTTTTTTTTTTTTTTTTTTTTTTTTTTTTTTTTTTTTTTTTTTTTTTTTTTTTTTTTTTTTTTTTTTTTTTTTTTTTTTTTTTTTTTTTTTTTTTTTTTTTTTTTTTTTTTTTTTTTTTTTTTTTTTTTTTTTTTTTTTTTTTTTTTTTTTTTTTTTTTTTTTTTTTTTTTTTTTTTTTTTTTTTTTTTTTTTTTTTTTTTTTTTTTTTTTTTTTTAAAAAAAAAAAAAAAAAAAAAAAAAAAAAATATTTAATCTCATATTTCTCACTACTGCTTGCCAATGCTATAGAAATCGTAGAATGGCTGGATAGGGGCCTCCGTGAGGAGCGATTGATACGGGAAACAGTCGGCATATGCCTCAGCATCCTGAAGTTTGGCAAGGTATGCCAGGAAGCGCGCCGTAACCTCCTCATTCATACGATTTCCATGCCGCAGGAACTGCCCCCATAGCCCTCGTGCGATAAGGTGGGGACGATCAACACGGGCTGAGTCGCCGAATTGTGGCGGGAACAATCGTCGGTACTCTTCGCGGTTATATAGCCATGTTCCCCCGTGAACGCGCTTAGCATCGGGATGCGCCTGACGGATATGCGCAAACATCTCGCGTAGCTCGGCTAGCCGCGCATCTTTGCGCTGGGAACTCAGTGGGCCAGCGCCGCTGGTGTCGAGATTCGCAAAGTGGAGACGCACAACCCGCGCATCAGAGTCATATTCATACGAGAAGCAGCCCCAGTGTGGTCGGCTAGTGTCGTAGTCAGGGATGAGGCCCTGTGCGTGTCGCTCGCTGTATACGCGATAGGCCGCCGCAAAATCTGCGCCGTCGTCTCCCAGCACGGCGATGAATTGTTGCCAGACAGGATGCTGTGGGTCCAGGCTCCAATCCAGCCCCAAAATGCGATAGAGGGCCGTGTTATGCAGGACAGCCTCCTCAAACGGCCTAGTGGTTAGCTCACCCATGCGACGAGCAAAGATGACCTGAATCTCCAAAAAGGCCGGCGGATAAGGCATTTGGTTTGATCTCCAGGATGTGGGACGTCACTCCCTCACGGTGATTCCGTCTCTCTTCATGTGGTCTGCGATGAGAGGAGTGGCTGATTCATGTCGCGACGACGAAGAATACCACGGCGGCTTGTAGTTGCGCTGGCGGCGCTGCTGATCGTGGCGGCGGGCGTCTGGGTCGCGTTTCAGCCGCGCGTGGCGAATCACTTCAGCTACGCGCTGCCCGGCAGGGATGGGCTGCCGACCTACATCTACGCGCATGGGCGGCGCTACCACTCGCTTCAGGTCTGCGCTGAGGACGACTGGTGCGAGCGGGCTCGGTTGCAGCAGCTTATACCGCGCTGCTACACGCAGGCCAACTTGCAGACGATGCATATGTGGCCGCTAGTGCGGGTCAGCGCGATGCTCACGCTGTTTGGCGAGCCGCAGCCGATACTGTCACCTCAGGGTGAGAGTGGCGTGATGCAATCGTTCGTAATAGCCGACGGCCCGGACTGCTATGTCACCTATGGACTGGAAGGCGGGCCGTAATCTGAGGCTTCTGGCGGTTTAGATCGGCACTTCCCAGACGGGGAACCAGCGCTCCAGCTCCGGCTCGACGGGCAGCTCTTTGCCGATGGCGGCGCTTAGCCGCATCTCCTCGGCGTTGTCGCGGCGGCGTTGCGAATCGTTGATATCGGTCTCGGGGACGAATGGGTAGAAGTAGCCACGCTTGTAGTTGTACATCCAGTAGACTTCGTGGCCCTTCTCATCCTTGAAGGCGAACATCGCGAACATCAGCATGCTGCCGTAGCCCTTCGAGAGCAGCGTCTCGCTGGCGACATGCAATGTGGTGACGAGCGCCTGGAAGTCCTTGCCACTGAAAATGAACCAGCGATAGTTGAACTTATCCTCGAAGGGCTTGACGCTCAGTTGATCGTCGCGGCTCGTCAGCTCGAGCAGTTGCTCCAGCTCCTGCTGGATATCCTTGAACGGGCCAGATGCGACACCCTTGAAGCAGATCGCCGCGTTGCCGGTTGGCGTCAGATGCTGCTCGGTTTCGAGCGCCAGTTGCGCCGTGGACATGGCGAAGAGCCGCTCCGGGCCAACCGGAACCGGCTTTTGGCGACCGAACAGTGTGTCGAAGAAGCCCATCCATTCTTCCTCTCAATGGCATGCCCGGCCATGAACGGTGTTTTAGTGGTTAATCAGGTAATCGATGCGCTAGCGGCTGGCGGCTGAAGCCGCGCCTATGGGCCTGTGGCCGCAAAGCCCGCCTACGCGGGCTCACCAGATGCAGGCGCAGGTACACCGCACCGATTCGCTGAACAACAGGTTATACACCATCAAGGCCGGGATCGCATTACAGGTTGCGCGCGCTTTCCATCTGCTGCTGCATCTCCTGCAACTGCGCCAGCCGCTTCTCCAGCGAGGGGTGCGTCGAGAAGAGCGTCGCCAGCGAATCACCCTTGAGCGCGGGCACGATGAACAGCGCATTGACCGCTGTCGCCTGCCGGAAGTCTTTCGCCGGGATACGGCTACCTTCGATAGTGCCGCTAATGCGCATGAGCGCCGAGGCCAGATGCTCTGGCGCGCCGGTAATCAGCGCCGAGCCACGGTCGGCCGCCAGTTCGCGATAGCGCGAGAGCGCGCGAATCAGGATGAAGCTGATGACATACGTGACGACCGACGCCAGAATCGCGATCAGCACAATCATGCCGCTGTTGTCGTTGTTGCCACCGCCACGTCGCCCATAGCCACCGCCCATGCCGCCAAACATCGCGGACCACATGAAGCTGCGCACCAGTAGCGCGGCGATCATCGAGAAGAACGTCGCAATCGTCATCACCAGCATGTCGCGGTTGATGATGTGCGTCAACTCGTGCGCAATCACCGCCTCGATCTCTGGCTGTGATAGCCCACTGCCCTGCGTGAGGCCGGTCGTGATGGCAACCACAGCATGATTGGCGTCGCGTCCCGTGGCGAAGGCGTTCGGAATCGATGTCTCGACGATAGCAATCTTCGGCTTGGGTAGATTGGCCTGCGCCGCCAGCCGACCGATCATATCATGAAGCTGTGGCGCCTGCTGTTCATCGACAATTTGCGCCTTCATCGAAGAAAGCGCGATCTTATCGGAGAAGAACAGCTGGAAGCCAGCAATCAATAGCGCGCCGATAATAAGCAGCGGCCAGGGTATGTGAACCACAAATCCCAGGACACCGACGAAGGCGACGTAAACCAAACCCAGCAGAAACATGGTCAGCACCATGCGTGCCGCTAACCCGGCGTCTGGCTTATACCAGCGTGGTTTTCCCTGCGTTGCCATGTGTCATAGCTCCTCAGCGACTCATGCCTCCAAGGCGCACTCGCTGTATGTGTTCGTAAACGGAATCCCGTGTGGGCCAGCAATCAGCCTGCAACCCTGTTCCCTTGCTGGCGACACACACTCATCAGGTATACGCTTCAGTCCGGTTACGAGTAGCATAGCGCATCGTTCCCGCGCAGTCCAGAAGCGAGAGATGAGAATATTCACATCCAGCCCTCAGGAAGCGCTGGCACAGAGCACAACGAAAAAGCCACCGGAGGTTGATGCTCCCGGTGGCTTTGCGCGCTAATCTTTGTTCTGGCGCTCTTTCTCTTTTTCTTTCAGCGCTTTGTAATACTGGCGCGACCGTGGATGGTGCTCGTTATCTTCGTAGGCTGGGCGCACGTCCTCGTCGCTGGCTTTGTGGCCCTCCAGGCCGTCGATGATTTCTTGCAGGTCGTTATAGATGGCGTAATTATCAATGGCGTCGCGCTGGCGCAGGAGGTGGCGCAGCATCATCATCTGGGAGAATGAGGTCGAACTGTTCCGCTCGGATTCGGCGCGTTTGATGAATTTATCGACCAGGTCAATCGAGTCTTCATTTGCGCCATTCTGCTCGAGTTGCTCGCGAATGGCCTCTAGCTGCTCGTATGCATTCATCGCTTCCCCGCTCCCTTCAGGCGTACTCTCGTGTGTCTGGCACGGAATGCGCGATGGGCATTCCAGCAAGTCATTATATCGCATGGATAACCACAGTGTCATATTGCCGTGCCATCGTCGTGCCGAAGCCCTGCCATTGCGGGCATGATATGCTCTCTCTAGCACCGGCAAAAGGGGTCGGCGGGATTATGTTGCCCGAAGAAGAGGATAGGAGGCGTCAGGTGTTCTATCGCCGCGAACGTCCGGCGTCGCTCGCCGTGACGGTGATCCTCCTGGTGCTCTGGCTGCTGCTGGCAGTCTACCTCATCACCCATCCCGATTTGATCAGTATCATCGTGCTGGTGGTCACCGCGCTCGCCGCCGGGTTCGCCGTCTTCGTCTCGTTTGTCGTGCGCCGGGCGGAGAGCGAGCAACCAGACGACCTCACCTACATGCCATCCAGAGATATGGCCAATGGCCACCACCGCGGAATCCCAATGACTGACGACGCCACCAACACCGATGCGAACACGATGCTGCGGGAGATTCCAGACGAGGGAGGCGAGAACTAATGAGCGATGTCGCGCCGCGCATGTATGGAACCGAGCGCCAGATGCAGATTTATCTGGCGGGCATGCAAGGACAACGCCCGACGACGCCGATGACCTATGAACAGCTCGAGGAGCAGGCGCGTCAGCGGCTGAGTCCCGAGGCGTATGGCTACGTGGCGGGCGGCGCGGGCGGCGAGGAGACGATGCGCGCCAATCGTGCGGCGTTCGAGCGCTGGCAGATTGTGCCGCGTATGCTGCGCGACGTCAGCCAGCGCGATCTGCGGGTGCAGGTGCTGGGAGCGTCGATGCCCGCGCCGGTGATGCTTGCGCCGATTGGGGTGCAGTCTATCGTCCATCCCGAGGCGGAGGTGGCGGTGGCGCGGGCAGCGGCCTCGATTAGCATGCCGTTCATCCTCAGCACGGCATCCTCGAAGACGATGGAAGAGGTGGCCCAGGCGGCAGATGCGGCGGGCAAGGCGCCGCGCTGGTACCAGCTCTACTGGGGGCGCGATCCCGAGTTGACGGCGAGCTTTCTCAGCCGCGCGGAAAAGGCGGGCTACAGCGCCATCGTCGTGACGCTCGATACCTCGATTCTGAGTTGGCGCGAGCGCGATATCTCACTGGCCTATCTGCCCTTCTTGCTGGGTGAGGGCATCGCCAACTATCTGAGCGATCCGGTCTTCCGCGCCTCGCTGCCACAGCCGCCAGAGGAGAATCCACAGGCGGCGGTGATGCGCTTCGTCCAGGTATTTTCCAACCCGACACTGACCTGGGACGACCTGAAGTTTCTACGTGAGCATACCAGCCTGCCGCTGCTGCTCAAGGGCATCCTGCATCCTGAGGACGCGAACCGGGCGCTGGACGCGGGCGCGGCGGGCATTATCGTCTCGAATCACGGCGGACGCCAGGTGGATGGCGCGATTCCCGCGCTCGACGCGCTGCCGGGCGTGGTCGCGGCGGTGCGGGGGCGCGCGCCGGTGCTCTTCGATAGCGGCATTCGGCGGGGAGCGGATATCTTCCGGGCGGTGGCGCTGGGAGCGCAGGCGACGCTGCTGGGGCGTCCCTACATGTGGGGGCTGACGCTCGACGGCGAGGCAGGCGTGCGCGATGTTATGCTCAATACGCTAGCCGACCTCGATCTGACGCTGGCGCTCAGCGGCTACACCTCCTGCGCGCAACTGACGCCAGAGGCGCTGCGGCGGGCGGAGTGACGCAGCGTCACCCCGGCCCTCTCCCCCTAACCCCTCCCCTAAAAGGGAGGGGGGCCAGAGCGTCAGAAACACTCTATCCGCCAAATGTCACGGGTAGGATACCCAGGGCGGCGCAGATGCGCGCGGTATCGGCGTGGTGTTGCGCGGTGGGGCGGGCGTATTCGAGGCACCAGAGCAATTGATAGATCGGGCGGCGTTTGGGTAGTCGTCGGCGATGGGCAGGGACGCGGTGTAGCCTTCGGTGAAGCCGTCGCCCATCATGTCGCGCCACAGCTCCAGCCGCGCGATGTCCGACTCGGGCAGCCCGCCCACGCGCTGCCGAAGTCGAGCACCGCCGCGAGTCGCCAATCGTCATCCGGTTCGTCGCCGGGCACGAGCAGCAGGTTGTTGGGGTTCAGGTCTTCATGCGTCAGCCGTGGCTCGATGAGGTCCGCGAAGTCGCTGGCGTGCGCCTGGATCACCGTGGCGAAGAGATCGGCGTGCGCGGGATTGGCGATACGTCGCCGGGCGCGTGCTGCGAGGGCCTCGATGCTTCCCTCCCCTTGCAGGAGGCTGGTGCGCGAGCCGTCAGGCTCGGAGCGCGCGTCCAGCGCGCGCAGCGCCAGCGGGCCGGAGGCCGGGGCTGGGGGTGAGGTCTCTTCCACCTCGCCGAATTGGGGATAGCGCAAGCTGTGCAGTGCGGCGGTGGCCTCGCCCAACTGGCGGAAGATGTCGTAGCGGGCGTGCGGCGACATGCGCTTCAACCCGTCGCGCCAGCCCATTCCCGGCGCGTGCGCCATCATCAGGTAGCGCCAGGGGAAGCGCTGGCACGAGTCGTCCACCGCCAGCACCCCGCAGACCGGGACGGAGGTCTCGCCAGCGACACGCTGCTGAATGGCGGCCTCGCGGGAGAAATGGGTCGCCGATGTGGCGTCCGCCAGCTTCAGCACGATGACCCGCGCCGGGAAGACCAGCGTGGCAAAGACGACCGCATGATCGTCGGCGTGCGTGACCGGATGCCACGCCAGCACGCGGCACTTCGGGCCAAAAACCTCGCGCGCCAGCGCCTCGATATCGTCGCGTACCAGTTCGGGCATCTCGGCCTGCTCTCCCATCGGTCAACGGTCACTAGTCCAGCGGCAGCGTCCACGAGACCCGCGCCGGGAAGAGTGTTTCCAGCAGTGGTCGCATCGCATGGTTCACCCATACGTCAGGATTCGCTGCCCGCAGCTCCGCGACACTCTGATAGCCGAACAGGAGCCGCAGGAAGACCAGCGGCGGGAAACCGGCATGTCCGGCATCCCATGCGCCCGGCGCCCAGTCTTCGGCGGTCGTAAGTCGGCCCGCCGCGAAGACCAGCCGCAGGCCGCCACGATAGAAGCTCAATCGTACCTCGCCCGTAAAGCCCGCGACGATGCTGTCAGCCAGCCGCCGCTCCAGCGCGGGCGCAAGATGCCTGACGAACGCGGGCAGGTCGGCAATACGCACATACCAGGCATAGGGCGGCAGCTTCACGATGGGCCAGTCATATGGCAGCGCGTCATACGCGGGATGCGCGCGGCCAAGCGCCAACGATAGTATGGTGGCGACTTGCGTTCGTGGATGCGGCGCGGGCAAGCCGGGCGCCTGCGCGGCGAGCGCCCGGAGCAGCGAGGGTAGCGCCGTAGCCATTGGCACGCCCTCATCGACGACCAGACCGCGTATAATAAACATGTTGTCGTAGCGTACGCGCGCGGTGAGTACATAGCCGACGACGCGCTGATCGCCGTCGAGGATGACTTGCGTCAGCCAGTTCTCGTCGGTCTCCGGGTGCATGCCCGCGATGATCCAGCGCCAGGTGGCTTCGTCTATCACGGCTGAGACGAGCGCAGTGCACGGTCACGGTCATAGAGCGCCATCACACGGGGCAGGTCATCCAGCGTGGCAGCGCGGAGCGTGTATGGCTCGGTTGTGTCTGCCGCCAGCGCGGGAATGGCGCTCATCGCGATTCGATGGCTGCCGCCGAGATCAGCGCGTATTCATAGCCGAACTGGCGGTAGTAGTAGTAGATGCCGGTGATGCCAACGGCCAGATCGCGCGCGCATCGCAGCGGGCATGGAGCAACTCGAAGATGGCGCGAATCAGTCCGCGATTGCGATAGCCCAATTTGGTCGCCACCGCCTCGGGACGGCCCACCGGAAAGGCGATACCGTCATACGTCCATGTCTGGCGCATCAGCACGGCGCCCGCGACGATTCGCCGTCGCGGTATCCTCCACCAGCGCGAAATCGCCTGGCCCGGCCAGCGGATGCCTGCCGCTCATCAAGTCTTCTATCCAATGGCCGAAGTAGGTGTTCGGCGGATCGGCCTCCTCATCGCGGAAAGCCTCGGCGCTGAGTCGCGCTAATCCTTCGGTGTCTTTTTCGGTTGACCAACGCAGGAGCAATCCGCCATCAAGCGCGCGCTGGTATGAAGCGTCCGCGAGCGCTTCGCGTCGCGTGACTTTGTTGTTGTCGATGTTGCTAATGACCCAGAAGACACAAATCCAATCCTTTTCTTCCCGTCCATCCAGATACGGCTTCAGTATGCCATATCGGCCATGCCGCCCGTCTGGGATTCTGCCGGAAATGGCGATGCGCAGCGAGCGGGCGAACGGTCGGCGGCTAGTGGGCGAGGTGGGTGGTAGAGCAGGTTCGCGGTATGAATGCCGCGGCTAATCGTGGGGCGCGGCACATCTGCACGATAGACGATGTGGGCTGTCTGCTGGTACTGGCGAGGGTGCGGCGCTTGCGCGATCCCGCTATACTGTAAGCGACTAGGGCGATGGCGGCAATGAAGCGGCCGGAACGCAACACACTGATCGTGTCCCTGAATCCCGCGCGAGGCGTGCGTGGGCGGGGACTTTTTTTGCGCCCTTCCCCGGCATTCATGGCGATTCAAAAGTAAGCAGGCGAGATGATGGCATTATCTTCTTCACGGGTTCCTGTGGCGGTGGTCAACGGCACTGGATACGGCGGCGTCGAAATCCTTCGACTGCTGCGCCGCCATCCCGATCTTCGAGCTGGCCGAGGTGCACGGCGCGTTCGGAAGCAGGTCAGCCGCATCGGCGATGTCTTTCCACATTTGGGACACATGGAGCGCACCTTCGGCGAGGACGTGACGCAGGCGGAGCTCGTCTTCGTCGCCCTGCCGGATGACGCCGCCGTCGAGCGCGTGCCCGAGTATCTGCGCGCGGGCCGACGGGTAGTGGACCTCTCGGCGGCCTTCCGCTTGCGCGACAAGGCGCTCTATCCGCGCTGGTACGGCTACGAGCATCCCGCGCCAGCACTGTTGGAGTCGGCGGTCTATGGGCTGGCTGAGTGGGCGCGCGACGAACTGCCCGATGCTCAACTGGTCGCCGGTACCTGGCTGCTACCCGACGGCGGCGCTCTTGCCACTGCTGCCGCTGCTGGCCGCCAATATGATCGAGCCTGATGTGATTGTGGACGCCAAGTCGGGCGTGAGCGGCGCGGGCCGCACGCTGCGCCTGAGCAGCCACTTCAGCGAGGTGAACGAGGACGTGAGCGCCTATGGGCTGGGCGGCCATCGCCACCTGCCAGAGATTCGCCAGCAGCTCGAACGCGCCGCCGATACGTCCTGTCGCGGCTGACATTCACGCCGCATCTCGTGCCGATGACGCGCGGCATCCTGGCGACCAGCTACGCGACTCCGCGCCCCGGCGTGACGCTCGACGACGTGCGCGCCGCGCTGGAAAGGGCCTACCTGTGGCTCACCGTTCGTGTGGGTGATGGAGCAGCCGCCACACACGAAGTGGACGCTCGGTGGGAACCTCTGTTACATCACGCCCGCGTGGGACACCGAGAGCGAGCGGCTGATTCTGGTAAGCGCGATCGATAATCTGGTGAAGGGCGCGGCGGGCCAGGCGATTCAGTGCGCCAATCTGATGTATGGACTGGACGAGGCGGTAGGATTGCCGCGCGAAGGAGTGTACCCCTGATGGCGGACGCGACAGCGATAGCAAGTGTGGGCGAGCTGGCGGCTGCCAGCCAGGTTGCGCGACACGCGGTCATCGCGCAGGTGCTGCGTGAGGCGCAACCGTACATCGAGACGCTGCGCGGGCGGACGCTGGTCATCAAGCTGGGCGGCAGCACGCTCGACAATCAACGCGACGCGCTCGAAGATATCGTCTGGCTGCGCGGATTGGGCGCGCATCCGGTGCTGGTGCATGGCGGCGGGCCAGAGATCAACGACTGGCTGGAGCGGGTGGGCCTGCCGCGGCGGTTCGAGCGCGGCCTGCGCGTGACCGACGCCGCGACGCTCGATGTCGTGCGGATGGTGCTGGCGGGCAAGGTGAACGGCGACCTGGTGCGGCTGCTCGTGAGCCTGGGCGGCAGGGCCATCGGCCTCACTGGCATCGACGGCGGGCTGCTCCACGCGCGCCAGATTGCGGCTGACCTGGGCTATGTTGGCGCGGTCACGACGTGTGGACGCCGGGGTGATTACGGCGCTGAGCGCGGCGGGCTTCATCCCGGTCATCGCGCCCATCGCGCTGGGGGACGGCGATACCGTGCTCAACGTCAACGCCGATGACGCCGCCGCCGATCTGGCTCGCGGTCTGAGCGCCACCAAGCTGCTCTACCTGAGCGACGTTCCTGGCGTCCTGGATGCGCAGGGCAGACTGCTCTCGGAGCTGACCGACCATGAGGTGCGGGCGCTGATCGATCAGGGCGTGATCTCCGGCGGGATGATCCCGAAGGCGGAGGCGGCGCTGCGGGCGCTGGAGACGACCGAGCGCGTGCATATCGTCGATGGCCGCGAGCCACACGTGCTGATCCGCGAGCTTTTCACGCACGAAGGCGCGGGCACGATGATCCAGCGGGCGCGATAAGCGGCGCGCCGAAATGTCTCTCGCGCCACACAACCGGTGCACTTCCACCATCGCGCCTGCCCAGGCCTTTCAAAGACGCCGAATAGCGCGTACTATTTGCGTATACATGTCGCGTATTCACGTATACATGGGCGCACATAGGCACAGAAGCACATGCGACGGAACCTCTGATGCGCCAGCTTGCGCGAGTGAATCGAGGGCGTCAGGATGGGCAATTACGCGCGAACAAGGATACGCACACACCGCACGTCGTCAGTGGCGTCGGAGGACGAGAAGCGCCGCCTCGCGCTGACATCCACAACGCGCGACCAGGAAGCCCCTGCCGCGCTCAACGATCCGGGCTACACCTTCGGCCAGATTGCCGTCCAGCCCGCGCCAGCGATGGAGCCACAGACGAAGCCGCGCGTCAGCCAGCCGGGCGATGCCCACGAGCAGGAGGCGGACCAGGTGGCCGAGGCGGTGATGCGCATGCCCGCCACTGAGACAGCGCCCTCGGGCGATACGACCGCCGCGCACACCACAACAAGCCAATCGGGCGCGCATGAGGCGCTTCCTGGCAGCGACGGCCAGCCACTCGACGCGGCGACGCGCGCCTACATGGAGCCGCGCTTCGGCCACGACTTCGGCCATGTCCGCGTCCATTCCGACGAGCAGGCGGCGCAGGCGGCGGCGGACTACCATGCGCGCGCGTATACCGTTGGCGGCGATATCGTCTTTGGCGCGCAGGAGTACGCGCCAGGGACGAAGCCGAGGGCCAGCGACTCATCGCGCACGAGCTGAGCCACGTCGTCCAGCAAGGGAGCGATGCGACGGCAGCCGCGACGGTGCAGCGCGAGCCAGAAGGTAGCGACCAAAGCGCCGCCAACGGTTGCAAAGGGCCTCTCCGAAGGCGTGCAGGGCTACATGGAGAACACGAGAGGGAGGCGCCGCCGACCTCGAAGACGAGGCGCTCGCGAGTCAGGTTATGGGCTTTCAGCAGGCGATTCTCACCGGGTGGCAGACCGCGCTCGCTAATTTCCTCGTCGTCCTGGAGAGCAAGTCCGATAAAGAATCGAGTCCTGATTTCCAGAAGGCGATGGGAAAGTTCTTCCTCGAAAAAGCGGTGGGCAAGATTGGATCAGTCGCCAAGTGGGCTTTGGGCGAGGTTTCCGAGAAAGCCACAAAGCCGGTGGAATTTGGGCTGGACGCGCTCAAGGCGCTGAATGAAGAGGTGAAGCGGGCGGAGGAGGCCAAAGAATCGGCGACCCTGCGCGATTTCTATGTTCAGCATAATACCTCCATCGGGAAGATGCGTCAGGCCGTGGAGGCGGGAACGCCGATGATTGTCGCGCGCGTGGGCAAGATTCGTGATGCGATGTTCCGTGCCACCGACACGAAGAAAGGCACGGCCACGGAGGCGCTGAACGATGCCGCCGACAAGTACACCACGATGCGGATGGTATTGAGCGACGCGTATGCTGAGGTGCAGGCGCGAGCGCAATTCTCAACGCCCGAAAACATCTTTCGTCTGCTGACTGAAGAATGGATTCGCGGGAACACCGTCAAGGAAGGCTGGGGCACAAAAGAGGCGAGTGTCGTCATTCGCATGAATAAAGACTTCTCGATCAAGGATGCGCATATCCAGGGGACGGGCGGCCAGAAGATCGCGGAGCAACTGGCGAAGGACGCCGAGTCGGAACATGCGGGCGGCGTGAACTTCTACCAGATGGAGATACGGAAAGAGATCGAGTACTACGGCAACGACGGCAGCTACCCAACCGCGTATGTGCATCTCTACGCGGACAATAGCATCCACGGCTATGTGCGCGGCGATGAGGAAGCGGCAAGGGTGTGGG
Source organism: uncultured Chloroflexia bacterium (assembly GCA_963718915.1). Classification (GTDB taxonomy): domain Bacteria; phylum Chloroflexota; class Ktedonobacteria; order Ktedonobacterales; family JADMIN01; genus DAHUXT01. The sequence goes on from CAVRAI010000009.1 coordinate 151,052, forward strand.
AATATATCAAGCGCCGGAGCCGCAGGTCTGACCACCAAGAAAGTTGAGGGCGACTGATAGCCCGGCTGACCAGAGCAGCTCGTAGCGCATCAGGGTACGTGAATCTGTTACCGCGAGGCGGCGACCATATCCAGCGAAGGAACGGCCTCGGGCGTCGCGGCTTTCTCCTCAGCAATGGGCGCGGCGGCGGGCCGGGGGCGGCGGTGCTGCCTGCGCGAAACGAGCGCGCGCACGGCGAGGGTCGTCCAGACGCCGAGGACCAGCGGGCAGGAACCAGAAAACGCGATGCCGGAAGGGAATCCCTGAATCAGCGTGAGCAGACTCTGCGGCGTTTCGCCGTTCCTGGCGGGGACGATCCCGCCGCTGCTGATGAGCGGCCAGTAGAGGTCGGTCAGCGGGAAGGGCGGGTCGGTGTGATAGATGCGCACGCCGAGCGCGACGAAGAGGAATGAGATCGCCACCCCATAGACGAGCGAGACGGCGAACGCCACGCGCAACCAGCGGCGCGGATGGTCCACCACCCAGGCGAGCGCCATGCAGGCAAACGGCAGCATCGGCACCAGCAGGCGCGGGCCGGGCAGCTCACCCGCCATCGGCAGGAAGTACGATGAGATCGCCAGTGGATAGAGCACCACCACCCCCAGCGAGACCAGCGCCTCGGGCGTGCCAGGCGTCTGAAGCGTTGCCCAGAGCCGTCTCAGCCCGCGCATGAGCGGCGACGATGCCAGATGCGCCTACGGACACTTTGGCTGTTGCTCGATAGCCGCGGCGCAGCCAGCGCAGCAGGCCCAGCGGCACGAGCAGCAGGAACGGCGACTCGATCAGCAGCCCGCGCGGGAAGGCCAGCGTTGACCAGAGACTATCCAGGTGCGGTGTGGTGATGCCAAAGAACCCGTCGTGCTGCCCGGAGAACGCCGGATCGCTGACATAGGCGTAGCTGAGATGGAACGGACTGCCAAAGGCAAACCAGTTGTACCACCCTAGCAGCAGCACGCTCGGTATCAACCCGACGATGAATGCGCCGGTCATCAGCAGGCGCTGCCGGGGGAAGACCAGCCAGATATAGGCGAAGAGCAGCACGACGATCACCCCGATGGGGTACTCGCTGATGACGGCCAGGCCCAGCAGCATGCCGGAGAGAATCACCCATGCGCCTGCGTTCTCTTTCTCGCGGGCGCGGTAGAGCAGGTAGAAGCCGATGAAGGCGAGGCCACCGCCGAAGGCATGGCTGAAGAAGGTGGTCGAGAAGGGAAATGCCAGCGTGCCTAGCGCAAACGCTCCCGCCACCACCATCGGCAACGGAGTGGACGCCAGCGAGGGGCGCAGGTGCGCGACGAAACGGCGCAGCGCCACCGCGGCCATTATGGCGACCGGCAGCACGGTGAGGGCGTTCAGATAGGCGATCTGCTGGGTCAGGGTAAACTGGGTCGTGTTGTCGATCGTGGTGATGTGGCCGAGCAGCCAGAGCAGCGGCGTCGCCAGCAGCGAGAGGCCAAGCGAGCGCGGCGAATACCAGTGGCCTTGATAGTAGCTCACATCGATGGTGTTGCCCGCATGGATGTCGATGATCGCGGAACCATGCGCCAGCGCGTAGACCATGTCATACCGGCTGAGCGTGTTGGTGCCGGCAGGCGTCAGGTAAAAGACATAGCACAGCGCGAGCAGACCGGCAAAGACCCGGTCACTCTGGTATAGTCGCGCAAGTATCTGTGGTATTGTCCCCCAGATTTGCCGCAATCGTGTCCTGGATATCGGGGCAGACGCGACGGGGGTTCGTACGGCGGGACCCAGTGACGTTATATAGGTCAACCAGCGCTCACCCGCCGTTCTTTTCATTTCCTGGCTACGCATATATCCGTTAGTATACCGGGCACAATGGCCTCTCGCCAACACACTCACCTAAACGGCAGGCATCGTTCCAGATTGTTTCAATTTGCATGTTCCGCGCCAGAGAAGGTCATGCCAGCCACGGCGGTGTGCGCCAGCAGACGCGCTCCCGTGCGCCAGAGAACATTGTGCCGAGCATCATCGCTCCAGCCATCCAGGTTGAAGAAGTCCGCAAGCCACCGATCAGGCGGAATGAACGGATAGTCCGAGCCAAACAGGAACTTCCCGTTCAGACGTCCGGCGGCCTCTTTGAGGAGCGCGGGTGGGATGTATTTTGGCGACCAGCCGGAAAGGTCGTTGTAGACGTTCGGTTTATGCTGCAAGATGGCGATCATCTCCTGTTCCCACGGCCAGGAGGGATGCGCGCCAATGATCGTCAGGTCGGGCATATCCGCGGCCAGACTATCCAGATGGATAGGCCGCATGGTCTCCAGCTTGAGGCCCCACCGCCGGGCATGTTGGCGCCCAGGCCGGATGTGCCTGATGGAAGAGCGCCGGGATGCCGAGCGCGGCGATGCGCTCGAAGAGTGGGCGGAATTGCGGATCGTCAGGATAGAAGTTCTGAATGCCGGGATGAAACTTTGCTCCGGAAAGGCCCAGGTCTTTGACCGCCCGCTCGATCTCCTCGATGGCGCGGTCGCCTTTGAGTGGATCGACGCTGGCGAAACCGACGAATTGCTGTGGATAGCGGCGAACAATCTCGGCCACGGTATCATTGCGCAGCGGCTTCTGGCCGGTAGCCGTCTCGGCGTCCCAGGCCAACAGCACCCCCACGATGTCTTGCCCAGCGTAGTAATCGGCAATCTCTTCGATATCGCGGAGCGTGACCTCCTTGTGGAAGTACTGCTCGACGGAAGGCGATATTCCCGATCGCCATCCATAAACTCGGCAATGGGCAAATCCACGTGGAAGTCTATCGCGCGGGGCATCGGCCGACCTCCTCACCGCTTTACTACTACTCGAAAGCAATAGCATTCCTCCATGAGAATCACATGAGATAGTACATCAGAGAATACGTCCCTGTAGCGAGCATCCTCTCAGGCTCATCTCAGCTTTCTCACTACTATACCACGCGAAGCGCGAGCAGACAGGCGTCGGTCGGGCTATCGGTTTGCCGCGCCGAGGGTGGCAGACATATACTGTTGAGGCGGCGCTGGGCATTTCGCGGCGCACAGAATGAGGCAGTAGCGTGCAGGAGACTCCGGCGAGGACGGGAAAACAGCCCGATAACGCGCGCCAGTTGATCGAACGGGCGCGGCACATTCTGACTCACGAGCAGCGGAGCGGCCATCAGGACAACGTCGTCAGGCCCGGCGGCATCGAGGCGTTTATCGAGCGCTGGGGCACGCAGATGCACGCCGCCCGCGACCGTGGGGAGATCGCCGCGCCGCCCGCTGGCGCCACGGGACGATTCCCTGAAGTCGCGATCCTGCACCTGCTAACGGGCTATCGCACGCTCGACCCAATGCAGCGCGCCGCCAAGATTCGCGCGGCGCTGGCGCTGCTCGACGCCTTCGATACGCCAGCTATGCCCAATGCCGCCGCCCATCTCGCCCAGCCACCGCGCCCACAGCCAGTCCCCGGCCCAGCCGCGAGGCGCCCCGATTCGGCCAGCCGCCAATGGCCACGCCGCCAGACGTCCGGCGGCCTCGCGCCAGAGGAAAACTGGCCACTGGCGAAACCACTTCCCCCACCACCGGTTTTGCCCGCCGAGCGTCCGCGTCCGGCTACGCCACCACGCGAGCCGCGTCCCGAGGACGAGTATCTGCTCCAGGCGCCGGTCACGGCCGTCCCGGCGTGGGCGCGACGCAGGAGACGCGACTGGCGCGACTCGGCATCCGACCGTCGTGATCTGCTGCTCGTACTTCCCGCGCGAGCACCACGATTACAGCACGCTGCAGAAGATCGGCGCAGCTGCCGTTCGGCGAGGTCAGCACCGTGCTGGGGCTGATCTGGGAGGTGGAGAACACCCGCACGGGCAAGGGGCGCACGCGCACGGTCGCGCGCATCTCCGACGAGACCGGCGCGATCCGCTGCACCTGGTTCAACCAGCCATACCTGCTCAAGCAACTGCCGCGCGGCGCGTATATCGTCATCACGGGCGTGAAGCAGCGTTTCGGCAACCGCGTGGAGTTCGGCGTGCGCAGCCACGAGCTGCCGGAGCAGGGCGATCTCATCAACACCGGGCGGCTGGTGCCGGTCTATGCGCTGACCGAGGGGCTGTCTCCGAAGGTGCTGCGGCGCTTCACGAAATGGGCGGTGGATCGCTGCGCGCCGTTCGTGCCCGAGCATCTGCCGCGGGCGCTGCGCGCGCGCGCGGGGCTGATGCCGCTGCCCGAGGCCGTCGCGCAGATGCACTATCCCGACAACGAGGAGTTGCTTGCGGAGGCGCGGCGGCGGCTGGCCTTCGACGAGCTGTTCCTGATCCAGCTTGGCATGCTGACGCGTCGGGCCAACTGGCAGGATGGGCCGCCCGCTCCGGCGCTGCCCGTGCCGCCGGCGCTGATCTTCGCCGATGCGCCCGACGGAGGCGACGCGCGTTCCCGCCGCCGAGGATGCGGCGCCGGCGCTGGGCGGAGGGCTGTGGCCGCTCGGCGCGACGTGCTTCGAGGCGACGCTGCCCTTCCGCTTCACGGGCGCGCAGCGGCGGGCGATACGCGAGATCCTGGCCGATCTGCGCGAAGCGCAGGCGATGTGCCGGCTGCTGCAGGGCGATGTCGGCTCCGGCAAGACGGTGGTGGCCGCGGCCGCGCTGCTGGCCGCCGCGGCCAATGGCTACCAGGGCGCGCTGCTGGCGCCAACGGAGATCCTGGCCGAGCAGCACTATCGCGGCCTGAGCGCGCTGCTGGCGCCGTTTGGCCTGCATGTGGTGCTGCTGACGGGCAGCCAGAAGCGCCAAGGAGCGCGCGGCCGCCGCGCGAGCGCTGGCGAATGGGCAGGCGGCTGGCCGTGGGCACGCACGCGCTGATCCAGGAGGACGTGGCGTTCGCGAGGCTGGGGCTGGCGGTGGTGGACGAGCAGCACCGCTTCGGCGTGGAGCAGCGCGACGCCCTGCGCCAGAAGGGCTACAACCCGCACATGCTGGTGATGACGGCGACGCCGATCCCGCGCACGCTGGCGCTGACGCTCTACGGCGATCTCGATGTCTCGGTGCTGGACGAGATGCCCGCCGGGCGCCAGCCGATCATCACGCGCTGGCGCTCGGGCGACGCAGCGGCAGGAGGCGTACCAGCTGGTCGCCGAGGAGGTGGCGGAGGGGCGGCAGGCGTACATCATCTGCCCGCTGGTCGAGGAGTCGGAGACGCTGGAGGCGAAGCCGCCGTCGCGGAGTACGAGCGGCTGCAGACGGAGGTGTTCCCCGAGCTGCGGCTGGGACTGGTGCATGGGCAGCTGCAGGCCGGCGAGAAGGACCGCGTGATGCGCGCCTTCCGCGATGGCGAGATCGATGTGCTGGTCGCGACCGCGGTGGTCGAGGTGGGCGTGGACGTGCCCAACGCGACGGTGATGCTGATCGAGGATGCCGACCGCTTCGGCCTGTCGCAGCTGCACCAGTTCCGCGGGCGCGTCGGGCGCGGCGAGCAGCAGTCGTACTGCTATCTGCTGAGCCAGGAGGCTGGCATGGCGGCCAGCGAGCGGCTGAGCGTGATGGAGCAGCACCACGCGATGGCTTCGCGCTGGCCGAGGCGGACCTGCGGCTGCGCGGCCCCGGCGACTTCTTCGGCACGCGCCAGAGCGGCTTGCCGGAGCTGAAGGTGGCGACGACCTGGCCGATACGCGCGCTGCTGGCGGTGGCGCGCCGCAGGCGGAGTGGCTCTGGCAGCGCGATCCCTATCTGCGCGCAGCTCGAGCACCGCGCAACTGCGCGAGCGCGTCTTCCTCTTCTGGCACGACTTCGCCGCGCATTAGGCGGCTAAGGGAGGTAGACACGCTGTTACTCGAACGCTGTGCTATTTAGCAATGCTGAGGTTGTGCGGGTTGGCGAGTTTAGTGCTGTTTGGATCTGAGGTAAGGTATTGAGAGTCAGGAGAGCACTTCGTACATACACAAGGGCCGTTTGTTCCATGTGTTTTGACAGTATTGTCACTGTATTACGATTGGAATCATCTGCTCGCGTGACTTAGTGTAGGATGTCGCATTGAGTGTGTATTTCACAGACGCGACATGTTGGTGTCACATGCGAAACTGCTATGGTTTGCAGGTGATTGTGGACGTTGCACGGTATGCGCCTTCAGTGCGTTACTTGCCTTACCTTGGATGTGTTGGGTGTAGAGCGACGATGGCTCTTCACATGCTCCGTATGCCATCCTCTTTTCGAGTGTAGGGCTTTACAGGAGCGATTTACTTGCTTTCTCTGTCTCTGCATATGTGCTACCTCTCAACAAAATGCCCAGCATCGCTACGACGAAGACGATCTTCGCTTTGCTAGGGGTGCAGGGGAAGGAAGGGAACTCTTCCACCTCAATGTATATCACAGTACGACTGATAGCAACACCATCTGACGTTATATGAGCGTGTTTGGTAATTTGACGATGGCATATGAGATATCATGTCTAATGTTTTCGGATTGCGACGAGACACAAGAAAGTGATAGTTTGCGCAATGCAATGGGATATTGCAGACATGCTCGGCTTGCGGTTCCTGCTATACTGATGTCAAGCAGTCCAGCGTCTGGATTCCCTTCTTCCACTGGGAGAGGGATTAGGGGAGGGGTCATGAGCGCCGAGCCACTATTCCGCGACTATCTCACCAGGATCGAGCAGGCCCACCGGGCAGGGAACGCCACCGAGCATACCTATCGCACCTATCTGCAAACACTGCTCGAAGCGCTCGGCACTCATATCACCGCGACCAATGAACCGAAACGGGTGGCCTGTGGCGCGCCCGACTATGTGATCTCCACCGAGACCCGCTCTGGCCGCGCCACCATCGGCTATGTCGAGGCGAAAGATATCGGCGTCCCACTGACCGAGACGCTCAAAACCGACCAGCTCAACCGCTACCGCAACGCCCTCGAAAATCTCGTGCTGACCGACTACCTGGAATTTCGCTGGTTTCTCAAGGGCGAACATCACATGACCGTCCGGCTGGCGGAGGTGAAGAACGGGCACATCATCGCCGACCATGATGGGATGGCGAAGGCCGAGGATCTGCTTGATCTCATTCCTCGGACAAAGCCCCGAACTGATTCGCAGCCCCAAAGACCTCGCCCAGCGCATGGCCCGGCTGACCCACATGATCCGCGACTGACGGTGGCAGTCCTTCGCGCAGGGCGCCGCCTCGACGATGCTCACCGGGCTGTATGACTCGTTCAAGCAGGTGCTCATCCCCGACCTCTCGGAGTCCGATTTCGCCGATATGTTCGCGCAGACGCTCGCCTATGGCCTCTTCGCCGCTCGTTCCCGCCATACCGGCGCGGAGCCATTTCGCCGGGAGCATGCGGCGCGCGAGATTCCCAAGACCAACCCGTTCCTGCGCAAGCTCTTCGACACGATCACGGGCGTCGCGCTGGATGACGAGCCGTTCGCCGGGTTCGTGGACGACCTGACGCAACTGCTGGCCCGCGCCGATATGGAGGCGATTCTGGCCGACTTTGGCCGCCGCACCCGCCAGGATGACCCGATCATCCACTTCTACGAGACGTTCTTGCAGGCCTACGACCCGAAGCTACGCGAGCTACGCGGCGTCTACTACACCCCGGAACCCGTCGTCTCCTACATCGTCCGCTCGGTGGACGCCATCCTCAAGCGCGACTTTGGTCTGCCCGAGGGATTGGCGCGATAGCGGCGAGGCTATCGACGCTACCGCGGACGACGACCGAGGGTCGAGCAGTCGCCGCGGTCTTCAGGTGCCGCGTGTCCTGCTGCTCGACCCCGCCTGTGGCACGGGGACGTTTCTCTACAAGGTGATCGATCTGATTCGCGAGCGGTTCCAGCGGGCGGGCAACGCGGGGATGTGGTCGGGCTACGTCGGCAAGCATCTCTTGCCCCGCCTCTTTGGCTTCGAGCTACTGATGGCGCCCTACGCGATGGCGCATCTCAAGCTGGGGATGGAGCTGGCGGCGCTGGATATGGATGAGGCGCAGCGGGCAAGCTGGGCCTACGACTTCGCCAGCGATGAGCGGCTGGGCGTCTATCTGACCAATACGCTGGATGAGGCGGCCAAGCAGACCGAGCGGCTGCAACTGGGCCAGTATATCTCCGATGAGGCGAACGAGGCGGCCAAGATCAAGCGCGACGCCCCGGTGATGGTGGTGCTGGGCAATCCGCCGTATTCGGGCCACTCGGCCAACAAGGGCAAGTGGATCAGCGCCCTCTTGCGCGGGAACCGATACGCTCAACGGCGCGTCTACGGGCAACTATTTCGCGGTGGATGGCCAGCCGCTCGGCGAGCGCAACCCCAAGTGGCTCAACGACGACTACGTGAAGTTCCTGCGGTTCGCCCAGTGGCGCATCGAGCGCACCGGCCACGGCGTGCTGGCGTTCATCACCAACCACGGCTATCTGGATAACCCGACCTTTCGCGGCATGCGCCAGAGCCTGATGCAGAGCTTCGACGAGATTCACGTCCTGAACCTGCACGGCAACAGCAAGAAGAAGGAGCGCGCGCCCGACGGTGGCAAGGATGAGAACGTCTTCGACATCCAGCAGGGCGTCGCCATCGGCATCTTCATCCGCCGCGAGGGCAGCCACGGCGCCACCCGCACACGCGAAGGTCTATCACGCCGACCTCTACGGCGAGCGCGCGGGCAAGTATGCCTGGCTGGCCGAAAGCGATGTGATGGCCACCCAATGGGCGGAGGTGCAGCCACACGCGCCGTTCTATCTCTTCGTGCCCCGTGAGACCGACCTGGAGGCGGAGTATCGACCAGGGCTGGAATGTCACTGAGATTGATGGCGGTGCAATGGCTGGGGTATCGCTGACGCAGCGAGACACTTTGTTAGTCGCACTTTTCACGCAGAAGACATATGAGCGATCGATTCGAAGACATACGAGCGACTCACGACGCAGAACAAGCGCATGAAACACAAGTATGGGATCCAAGAGTCGCTCATTGGCACGTTGCAACTGCCAAGAAACAGATGTCAAGCGACATCTGGGCAACAGCACGTCATGGCCATGTTTTATCGGCCATTCGATATACGGTGGACGTATTACTACTGAGCAAGTGCGATGGATTGAGTGCGCGCCGACAACCGAGTATGATATTATACGCCACATGTTTCAATCAATCTAGGTCTTATCACCGTAAGAAGAACAGAGGTAACTGGGGAAGATAGCCATGTCTTCTGTAGCTAACGAAATGTGCTAGTGCATTGCACTCGATATCCCTCAAACGGAGAGCGATCTATCGTTTTCCCACTCTACCTCTACCCCGACACGTCCGAAGGCCAGCCTGTGGGATGAGGCGCACCCGCTGCCCAATACGCCTGGTGGCCGCAGTCCCAACCTCGCCCCCGCGTTCATCGGCGATCTCAGCGCGCGGCTGGGGCTGGCGTGGGTAGCCGATGGCAAGGGCAGGCGCGACGAGGGAACCTTCGGCCCCGAAGATGTCTTCAACTACCTGTACGCCATCTTCCACGCGCCCGAATACCGCGAGCGCTACGCCGAGTTCCTCAAGACCGACTTCCCCCGGCTGCCGCTCACCCGCGACGCCGACCTCTTCTGGTCGCTCTGCGCCCTGGGCGATCAACTCGTCGGCCTCCACCTGATGGAACGCCACGCGCCCGCCATCACGCGCTACCCAGTCAAGGGCGACGACATCGTCGAAAAGGTGCGCTACACGGCGCCGGGGGGACCCTCTGCAGGCCTACGTCACCCTCCGCTAATGAAGCGGAGGGAACCAGATGGACGGGACCGCCGTGCGCCACTGGCTACGGTTCTGCCTCCCCTCTCCCGCTCGCTAGGGGAGGGGCCGGGGGAGAGGGCACGGGTCGCGTCTGGATCAACAACACCCAGTATTTCGAGGGCGTCCCGCCGGAGGTGTGGGAGTTCCACGTCGGCGGCTATCAAGTCTGCGAGAAGTGGCTCAAAGACCGCAGGGGCCGCACCCTCACCTACGAAGACCTCAGCCACTACCAGCAGACCGTCGCCGCCCTCGCCGAGACCATCCGCCTGATGGCTGCAATAGACGAGACCATCGAGGAGCATGGCGGCTGGCCGCTGGAATAGTCCGCTTCACCCACCAGCGCCCCAAAAATTGGTGTGAGAGGAGAGGGGTGGAGAGGTCATTCTTCGCTCTAGCGCGAAATTGCCAACTCATGTACACTGGGGGAGCCAGCCGTGCAGGTTGGCGGATTTTTCGGCGAGGCATCGTGCGGCAAATAGCCAGGAGTGGTGAAAGGGAGCGGGCAGATGAGTGATGCGCAGGGGGTCTCGGCGCAGGACGACACAGCGCCTATAGCGGCGAATCCGTCAGCGGCGTCATCAAAGGTGGAGCGCGCTTCGAGCGGTCGGCTGATCCGCCTGCTGGCGACGGTTGGCGCGCTTGTCTTCGCGTATGGCGCGTGGCTGCCCTGGGCCATCATCGCGGCTGCTCTCGGCGAGAGGCAGAGTTCGCCGGAGCTTGTTGACCCAAACATTGCCTTTACATCGCATCTGGTGAATCTGGGGAGCCTCGCGCCAACAGCGTTCGAGGTAGCGGCGTTCTCGGTGCTTGGCCTGCTGCTCGCGCCGCTGCTCTGGCGGCCCGCCGATTCGCTGCTCGGCGCGATTGCCACGCACATCTTCGGGCTATGGCTGATCTTCGCCACAGTTTTCGTCATCGCGTTTGGCCTATCGCCGCTCGTCTCTGGCACGCCGCAGCCATTAATACCTAGCACAGGGCTTCTCGCCAACAGCATAACCATCACTGGCCATCTCGCCCTCGGCTTCTGGGTGGCGGCGGCGGCGCTGATTCCGATGTGGATCGCGGTCATTGGTCTGCTGATTGGTGAGTGGCGCAGACACGCCTTCTGGCACCTCCCCGGCAACGACGAGGACAGGCCCCGCTCGATCATCCAGCTCCCCGGCGCGGGTGTGCTGAATCTTGGCCTCATCATCTGGGCGTTCGGGTTCCTGTCGGCGGGCTGGGCTGCGGTCAATTGCAGTCAGACGCCGCTGCTCCTCGGCAGTTGCCGGGGTGTTTCCGGCCCCAGCGCGCTCTTCGCTGGACTCGCGCAGGCGACTGGAAATGTCGTCGTTACCTCGGCCAACGACCCAAATATGCTGCTCTTCCTCGACCCGAATATCGCTCAGAACGCGATTGGCATCCTGCTGGGCATTGGCGCGGCGATGATCTTCATTGGCGTCTGGCTGCGCGCCGTGACCCGCACGTTCTGCGTCTGGACGACGCTCTGGCTGATAGCGGCGGTCGCGCTCGTCGGGCTGGCAAATTCGGGCGTCGGCGCCATCATCGCGCACCCCACACGCTATGGGCTATCCGCCGGAACCTGGACCGCGCAGGTAGGTGTCTTTATCACACTGATCGGATTGATCATCGCGCTGGTGGGCCTGACCACGCTCTCGGCCACCGCCCTGCTGCGCAGGAATGTGGAGTAGGCAGCTCCCTCCCGACATGGGTGGCGCATCTGGCTCCCCTCTCTCTGTCGGAGAGGGGATGGGGGGGTGAGGTCCGCGTGGTACAATGCGCTCGTTTGCACTCATATGACGAGGAGGATGAGACGACATTATGTCGGACGAGCGAGAGGCCCGACTGGAGAAGCTGGCCGCCCTGCGCGCCGAGGGGATCGATCCCTATCCCGCGCGCAGTCACCGCACACACACCGCCTCCGAGACTCTGGCGCATTTCGATGAGCTTCAGAGCCAGGAGCAAGAGATCACCCTGGTAGGGCGCCTGATGCTACGGCGTGAGATGGGGAAATCCGTCTTCGCCAATATCGAAGATGGCTCCGCGAATATCCAGATTTACTTCAAGCGCGATACCATCGGCGACGAAGCCTTCCACCGCCTCAAGCTGATTGACCTGGGCGACTTTGTGCAGGTAACTGGCACGCTCTTCACCACCAAAACCGGCGAGAAGACGCTTGCCGCCCAGCGATACGAGTTGCTCTCCAAGTCGCTGACACCACTCCCGGCGAAGGGCGCGGGCGGCGACCTCAAGCTCACCGATCCTGAGGTGCGCCATCGCAAGCGCTATCTGGACCTGCTTGCCAATCGCGAGGTTGAGTTCCCGATCTTTCAGGCGCGAGCCAAGATTCTGTCGTCCATGCGCCAGTTTCTCGATGCGCGTGGCTTCATGGAGGTGGAGACGCCGATTTTGCAGCCGCTCTATGGCGGCGCGACGGCTCGCCCCTTCGTGACCCACCACAACACACTGGACCGCGACTTCTACCTGCGCATTGCCCCAGAACTCTACCTGAAGCGGCTGATCGTTGGCGGCTTCGAGCGGGTCTATGAGATTGGCCGCAGCTTCCGCAACGAGGGGATGGATCGCGAGCACAATCCTGAGTTCTCGACGATGGAGTTCTACCAGGCCTACGCCGACTTCGAGGAGGTCATGCGGCAGGTCGAGGAGATGCACGCCCATATCACGCTGGCGGTCTGTGGCACGCTCCAGATAAGCTACCTTGGGATGGCGCTGGATATGACGCCGCCGTTCCAGCGGATGACTCTGCGCGAGGCCATCGCCGAGTATGCTGGCATCGACTATGACGAATATCCCGAGCGTGACGCGCTGGCGGCGGCAATGCGCAAGAAGGGCCACACCGTCGACGCGAAGCTGGGGCGCGGCAAGCTGATCGACAACCTGAAGGACAGCATCACCCGTGGCCGCAACCCAAAGATCACGGGGCCAACCTTCCTCTATGATTATCCGTTCGACATCTCGCCGCTGGCCAAGCGCAAGCCCGACGACCCAAATACGACCGAGCGCTTCCAGCTTTACGCTGGTGGACTGGAGATGGGTAACGCCTTCTCTGAGCTAAACGATCCGCTAGATCAGCGGGTGCGCTTCGAGGATCAGGCGCGCCAGCGGGCGAGCGGCGACGACGAGGCGCAGATGCTCGACGAGGACTATATCGAAGCGCTGGAGGTGGGGATGCCACCAACGGGCGGCTGGGGCGGCGGCATCGAAAAGCTGACGATGCTGCTCACCAACCAGGAGACGATCCGCGAGGTGATCCTCTTCCCGGCGCTACGCGAGCAGCACGAATAGAGCGCCAGGGCAATAGCTGGCAGGCTCTGGGGTGACTGAACTGAATGCATGGAACTGGCTGCGGGGCGCGCCCCGCAGCGCCTTTTTCGCCGTGAGCAAGCGCGCCAACCGCTCCTCCGTTCGTCACAATATGGGCAACAAAGCCTGAATTTTCCAAGAACAAGCTGACTCTTCACTTGACACTCACCTTAGCCTTGGATATACTCTCCCCAGACGCCAATAGGCAGACCAGCATCAAACAGCGGCCCGAAGCGGATTTTCGTGACCGCGGTTTGACTTGTCGCGCAGAGCTTGTGTATTCCTCAGCGGTTCCTGTGCTCAGGCATGCGCTTCAGGCTATGCACTCCCGTCATACACCGTCCAGTTCAGTGCTGAGCTTGTGTTACGTAGTGTCATGCGGCAAGGTTTGTCCCTGACCCTCGAGAGCGGAGGTACAAGCATGGATTTGAGTGTCGAGGGGAAATCCGAGCGGATTCCACCAGGTTCCCATATTGTTCAACTCTATAACAAGGTCAACGAAATCGCCGGGGTGACGGCGCGCTTACTGGAAGTCGGACTAGCAGCCTCGGAAAAATGTCTCTTTGCGGGAACGCCCGCCTCAGTCAAGGATATGGAACAGGCCCTTGCGAAGCAGGGGGTGGATGTCGCGGCGACACAGCAGACGGGTCAGCTTCAGCTCGTCTCGGATCGAGAGCCATTCTTAGTCAATAACCGCTTTGATCCCTACCATTTACTCTCGACCCACCAGACTTTTATCGCGCAGGCGATGCGCGAAGGCTGGAAAGCAGTGCGTATCTCGATGGATATGAACTGGCTGACCGAAGGCGCTGCCAACACAGGACAAATCCCCCAACAGATCCTCAAGTATGAAGCCGCATCCGATGCCGTTTTCACCTTCCAGAACGCCCCGATCATCGCGCTGATGCACTACGATTATTCCAAACTCCCAGGCGGTCTCGTCGTGGAATTGCTGAAGCTCCATCCCATCGCGGTCGTGGGCAAGTTCATCAAGCGTAATCCCTATTACCTAAACTCGGAGCAATACCTGCTCAAGATTCTGCGTGTCAATCGCGACAAGGGCCGTGTCGTGGCTGTTTAGCTGTCTGGCTGTTTAGCATGGTCAACGTTTCAGGCGCTCCGCTCCGTACGGCTGAGGTAGAAAGATGCCGATACACTATCAGGAGCGCGCCGAGATAGAAGCCGCCGCCCAATCTCGCGGCGGCTCTTCGCTCATTGATGGCGCGGAGACGTGAAGGACACAGGACACAAGGAATGCATGGCGCGCGCGATGACATGCGCCGCCGCGCCCGCTCCGGGTAATACAGAACCGTGTCGGCCCAGTGAACTGGATATGGACGACGAGATGCCCAGGCCTAGAGTTGTACGCGCATTTTCCGCTGGTGGTGTTGTCTTTCGGCTTGCCACTGTTCTCCCGCCGATGGAAACCAACGCGGATACAGCGGAGATCTTCGGATCCACGCTGGCAGGCGTCGAGGTAGTGCTGGTCGGTTATCTGCGCGACGACACCTGGACGCTGCCCAAAGGGACGCCCGCAAGCGGCGAAACCGTCGAAGAGACGGCGCTCCGCGAGGTGCGCGAGGAGACTGGCATCCAGGCGCGTATTGTGGGCGACCTGGGCAGCATCCAGTACAGCTTCGGGCGCCGGGGGGTGCGCTATGACAAAGAGGTGCGCCATTTTCTGATGGAGGCGACTGGCGGCGACGTGTCGCTGCACGATGCCGAGTATGATGAGGCGCGCTGGTTCGGGCTGGCGGAGGCGATGCGGCGGCTAACCTACGCGAATGAGACTGAGGTGGTGCGGCGTGCCGAGGCGCTTATCGGGCAACTCCTCGCGGGTGGCGAGCGCTAGGCGCGTGACGGCTGGTCGCAGGCGCTGGCGTTAGTAGCTACCCGCCAGCGCGACATCGCCGACCAAATCCTGAATCTGCCGCAGTTTGCGTTCGGCCAGTTCGACATTTTCCAGCGCCTGAGCCAGAATGCGCTCAGCAATCGATGTGAAGCTCTCTTCAATCTCCGGATCGAACCGGTTGCCGAGCAGTTCCAGGGCCTGCGTGATGCGATCATTGTCTTCCGTGTTGGCCATCGTGTGTCACCTCAACCTCTGCCGTAATGAAGATTACAGAGCATGCCGAACCATACGCGAGTTGTGCGCCATTTGCGCGCCAGACCTGACGCCGCTAGTGCCATCTATTCAACTGCGGGACACGCTAAAAAGTTTCGTAGGAAGACGGGCGACCACGTGATACGCCTACCGAGGTATTGTAACGGGCGCGACGCATACTGTCTACGGGGAAGGCATAGGCCTTTGGTTGGAGGAAGGGTAGTACTTGCGGGCGATGTCGGCGGCGCAAAAAGCACTCGGATATGCCCCTTGACATGGTCAGGAGGCTCGTGATACACTAATAACCTGCGACGTTTTCCAGAGCACTCTTCCAGGCGTATTTTGAGATGCCGCGCGCTGTTCGATCTCCGGCGACCTCGGACAGCCACTCCACTCCGTTCCATCGCGATTGCGATGTGATAGGGTGAGCGCATCATTCGTCGGCAGTCCGCCACCTGTGTCTGTGACCTGCCCAAGCGAGGATCGTGAACGCCACTCATCACCACATAGCATAGACGAACCAGCATGCCGTGTCAATTCCCCAAAATTGCGGCCTGCTGGTCTTGCGTGTGTGCAGACGGGTGTGTGATAGCGGCATGAAAATCCTCCGCTGGCGCTGGAGCCAGGGCGCGGTGGCAACCCGAAACGACGTTCTCTACAGCACAGAAATCAGGCGCGATGAGCGACACACTTCGGATGGATTATCTCGTCAGCCCTGGCGCTGACAATCGCGTTTGGCACGCCGTTTCTCCCTCGCAGAGCCAATCAGACCCCTGTCTGGTGCGGCCTGCCCCATTGGCACAACCGACACACATGGCACAACATACCCTGGAGGCGCTCCACAAGCTGACCCGATCCGGCGCTTCATCCCCACCGTCGCGGATGTCGCCCGCCGCGCCGCCACCGGATTCGGGTATCCCAGCCAGATGACTGCTTCGCGCGGAGACGCGACAGACGATCTGGCCTCGCTGACGATTGTCAGTTTTTATTCCAGCTTTCCCAAATACCTTTGCGTGTGGGCCGGGGCCACTGGCCGGGCGGAGGCAGAATAACGTTCGGAATAACGCGAACGCTGCCACTGATTCGGCAAGGCGCCGGGTAAAAAATGTCCCATACGATGCGGGCGACTGGCGAGAGGAGTTATTCACGCATGGCACTGAGCAAAGCCGTCTCCCTCCCCGAGCGTGTGAGCTTCGCGCGGATTCCTGATATCCGCCCAATGCCCAGCCTCATTCAAGTACAGATCGATTCGTTCGGCTGGTTCAAGCGCGAGGGGTTGAAAGATCTCTTTGCGGAAATCTCTCCTATCGAGGATTTCACCGGCAAGAACCTGAAACTCGAGTTTCTCTTTAACGACGACCTGGATCCTTTTGAATCACCAAAATATACCGAAGACCAATGCCGCGAGCGCGATGCGACCTATGCCGCGCCGCTCTATGTTAAGGCTCGCCTGACCTATAAAGAGACTGGCGAGATTCAGGAAAAAGAAGTGTTCATGGGCGATTTTCCGCTCATGACCAAAGAGGGCACGTTCATCATCAATGGCGCCGAGCGCGTGGTGGTGAGCCAGCTTGTGCGCTCGCCTGGCGTCTACTTTACCGCCGACACCGACCCGACGACCGGCCGCCAACTCTTCGCCGCCAAGTTGATCCCCAACCGTGGCGCCTGGCTCGAATTCGAGACGAGCAACCGCGACATTCTCTCGGTCAAGATTGACCGCAAGCGCAAGATTCCCATCACGACGCTGCTGCGGGCGATGGCGGCCATCGGCGACCGCGATCCCGGCAAAACAAGCACTACGCCCGACATGAAGACCGACGAAGGCATCCTGAAGGCGTTCGAGATGGTGGACGAACAGGGTAACACCTTCGTCAGCCGTTTCGTGCGCACGACGCTGGAGAAAGACAGTGTCAAGACGCCAGAGGAGGCGCTGCTGGAGGTCTATCGCAAGCTGCGCCCGGGCGATCCGGCGACGATTGATAACGCGCGCCAACTGGTGAACAACCTGTTTTATGCGCCGCGCCGCTACGACCTGGGCAGCGTGGGCCGCTACAAGCTGAATCGCAAGCTCGATCTGGCGATCCCGCAGACCATTCGCACGCTCACGCAGGATGACGTGGTGGCGATTCTGCGGCGCATGGTGCAGCTGGATGAGGGCTACGGCAAGAAAGACGACATCGACCATCTGGGCAACCGCCGCGTGCGCAGCGTGGGCGAGCTGATCCAGCAGCAGTTCCGTGTTGGTCTGCTGCGGATGGAGCGCGTCATCAAGGAGCGCATGGCGATTGTGCAGGATCCGTCACAGGCCTCGCCGAACCAGCTCATCAACATCCGCCCGGTTGTGGCGGCGATGAAAGAGTTCTTTGGCGGCAGCCAGCTCTCGCAGTTCATGGATCAGACGAATCCGCTGGCCGAGATTGGCCACAAGCGGCGTCTCTCAGCACTGGGGCCGGGCGGTCTCTCGCGCGAGCGCGCCGGATTCGACGTGCGCGACGTGCACCACTCGCACTATGGCCGCATCTGCCCAATTGAGACGCCTGAAGGGCCGAACATCGGCCTGATCGGCAATATGGCGACCTACGCCCAGATTAACTCGTACGGCTTCATCGAGACGCCGTATCGCAAGGTGCTGCACGCAATTGAGGCCGGCCATCCCGAGTTGATCGGGCAGACGCTCTCGCGTGACGTGCTGGATAAGAAGGGCGCGGTGCTTATTCCCCGCGGCACAAAGGTGGACGATAAGGTTGCCGAGACGCTGAAGAAGCGCTCAGGCAAAGTGGACATCGAGCCGTGGGTGACGATGGATGTGGATTACCTGACCGCCGACGAGGAAGAGAAGTTCGTCATCGCTCAGGCCAACGCGCCACTCAGCGATGAAGGCCACTTCCTCGGCAACCGTGTCCTGGCGCGCTACAACGGCAACTTTGTGCAGGAGCCAGCCAGCCGCGTTGACTACATGGATATTTCACCGCGCCAGACAGTAAGCGTGCCCGCCGCGTTGATTCCGTTCCTGGAACACGACGACGTGAACCGCGCGCTGATGGGCGCGAACATGCAGCGCCAGGCGGTGCCGCTGCTCCGCCCGCAGTCGCCGATTGTCGGCACGGGCATCGAGCGCCAGGTGGCGGTGGACTCTGGCCAGGTGGTGGTGGCGCCCGCCGATGGCGAGATCACCAGCGTGACGGCGCGCCAGATCGTTCTAGTGGACGACGAGGGCGTCGAACATGACATGCGCCTGCGCAAGTTCGTCCGCTCGAACCAGGGTACCTGCATCAACCAGCGTCCCATTGTCAACAAGGGTGACCGCGTGGCGAAGGGGCAGCCGCTGGCCGATAGCTCATCCACCGAAAATGGCGAGCTGGCGCTTGGCCAGAATATTCTGGTCGCCTTCATGACCTGGGAGGGTGGCAACTTTGAGGACGCCATTCTCATCAGCGAGCGGGTGGTTCGCGAGGATCTCTTCACCAGCATCCATATCGAGAAGCACGAGGTAGAGGCCCGCGACACGAAGCTTGGCCCGGAGGAGATCACCCGCGATATTCCGAACGTCGGTGAGGAGGGACTGCGCCACCTGGACGAGCGTGGCATCATCCACATCGGCGCGGAGGTTGGCCCTGGCGATATCCTCGTCGGCAAGATCACGCCGAAGGG
The DNA here is from genome assembly GCA_963718915.1 of uncultured Chloroflexia bacterium. Taxonomy (GTDB): domain Bacteria; phylum Chloroflexota; class Ktedonobacteria; order Ktedonobacterales; family JADMIN01; genus DAHUXT01. Next base: position 169,864 of record CAVRAI010000009.1, read on the forward strand.
CGAGACGGAGCTGACGGCGGAGGAGAAACTGCTGCGCGCAATCTTCGGCGAGAAGGCGCGTGAGGTGAAAGACACCTCGCTGCGGGTGCCACATGGCGAGCGCGGCAAGGTGGTCGAAGTCAAGGTCTTCTCGCGCGATAACAACGATGAATTGCCGCCCGGTGTGAACCATCTGGTGCGCGTCGCCATCGCACAGAAGCGCAAGATCGGCGCGGGCGACAAGATGGCCGGACGCCATGGCAACAAGGGCGTTATCAGCCGTGTGCTGCCCATCGAGGATATGCCGTTCCTGCCGGATGGCACTCCAGTCGATATCATTCTGAATCCGCTGGGCGTGCCGCACCGCATGAACATCGGTCAGATCATGGAGACGCACCTGGGCTGGGCTGCGGAGGCGCTCGGCATGAAGGTCGCCTCACCCGTCTTTGACGGCGCGCCGGAGGACAAGATCGAGGATTTGCTGGAGCGCGCGGGACTGCCGCGTGAGGGCAAGGTGATCCTCTTCGATGGGCGCTCTGGCAATCCATTCGATGCGCCTGTGACGGTCGGCTTCATCTATATGCTGAAGCTGGCCCATCTGGTTGAGGATAAGGTACACGCGCGCTCGACTGGCCCATACAGCCTCATCACCCAGCAGCCGCTCGGTGGCAAGGCGCAGTTCGGCGGCCAGCGCTTTGGCGAGATGGAGGTGTGGGCGCTCGAAGCCTACGGCGCAGCCAACATCCTCCAGGAGATTCTGACCGTCAAGTCGGACGACGTGACGGGACGGGTGAAGACCTACGAGGCCATCGTCAAGGGCGATCCTATCGTCGAGCCAGGCGTGCCGGAATCGTTCAAGGTGCTCGTCAAGGAGTTGCAGAGCCTCGGCATCAATGTCGAGGTGCTCAACGAGGATGAGCAGCGGATTCAGTTCGTCGAAGACGCGGGCACTGACGTGATGCCGGAACTGGGCATCAACATCAGCGGCTACGAGGGCGGCGAGTAGTTCGTTCGGCTCCTGGGGAGTCATGGGGAGTTCTGGGGAGGCGCGCGAGACGACACCGGAACATTGCGGGATCCGGTGGTGTGCGTAGCCTCCCAGCCCGCAAGCAATTGTCTGGATTTATAGCCTACTTAGCCTGTTGACAGAGCCTGTTGAAGGCATTCGGAAAGGAGATGGGCGCGGGCGACACACAGCGACTGATCCGCTGGGTGAAACGCTCTCCGCTCCACCAATGCTCGAAGTCAACGATTTTGACGCGATTCGTGTCAGCCTTGCCAGCCCAGAGCAGATCCGCTCGTGGAGCTATGGCGAGGTAACGAAGCCGGAAACTATCAATTATCGCACGCTCAAGCCGGAGAAAGACGGCCTGTTCTGTGAGCGTATCTTTGGCCCGACGAAGGACTGGGAGTGCTCGTGCGGCAAATATAAGCGTGTTCGCTTCAAGGGAATTGTCTGTGATAAATGCGGCGTCGAGGTCGCGCGTTCCAAGGTGCGCCGCGAGCGCATGGGACACATCGAACTCGCCTCGCCGGTCAGCCATATCTGGTATTTCAAGGGCACACCGAGCCGCATCGGCCTGTTGCTCGATCTCTCACCGCGCAATCTTGAGCGCATTCTCTACTTCGCCCTCTACGTCGTCACTGTGGTCAATGAAGAGGCGCGTGGCCAGGCAGTGTCATTCATTGACCAGGCCATCCAGAAGCGCATTCAGGAGCTTGAGGGCAGCGTTGTCGACAACATCAAGGCGCTCCAGGATCGGCGCGATACCACTATTGCCGAACTGGAGCAGCGCTCCGTTGACCGTCGCGGCGAACTGGAGGATCAGCGCACGCAGGATCTGATGCAGGCGCGCACCATCGAAAGCCAGCTCAAGGCGCTGCTCAAGGCGAATAAGGGTCAGGTGCTGGCTGAGGATGTTATCTATACGCCAACCGGCGAGCGCATCGCGCAGATGGGCGAGGTCGCCGCGGATGAACATCAGAGCAAGCTGGAGCACGTGGTGCAGGAGCATCGCGAGCTGATTAGCTCGTCGGCGCAGACGGAGATCGAGCGGGTCAACGCCGAGACGGAGCGTGATGGCGAGCGAGCCCGGATGAACGCCGAGGGCGAGATCACTGCTGTGCAGGATAAGCTGCAGCAGCAGGTGAAGGACGTCGAGGCCCAGTTCGAGACCTCGCGTCGCGACCTGGAGGCGCTCAAGCGGCTGGATCTGCTCCCGGAGCAGCGCTTCCGCGAACTGCGCGACCTGGAGTTCCGCCTCCGTCAGGAGATGCAGAAGAGCCAGGAGCGAGAGGGCGAGGACACGGTCAGCGACTTTGACGACCTGCCCGACATCTTCGCGGCAGGCATGGGCGCGGAGGCTGTGCAAGAACTGCTCGAAGCCATCGACCTGGACGAACTGGCGGCGAAGATGCGCGCGGAGATTTCGACCACCAGTGGCCAGCGGCGCAAGAAGGCGACCAAGCGTCTGAACGTTGTCGAGGCGTTCCGCAAGTCTGGCAATCGCCCTGAGTGGATGATTCTCTCGGTCTTGCCGGTGTTGCCGCCGGATCTGCGCCCGATGGTGCAGCTCGATGGCGGACGTTTCGCCACCAGCGACCTGAACGATCTCTACCGCCGTGTCATCAACCGTAACAACCGCCTCAAGCGGCTGCTGGAACTTGGCGCGCCGGAGATCATCATTCGTAACGAGAAGCGCATGCTGCAGGAGGCCTGCGACGCGCTGATCGATAATGGGCGGCGCGGGCGCGCGGTGGCTGGCTCTGGCAACCACAAGCTCAAGAGCCTCTCGGATATGCTCAAGGGCAAGCAGGGCCGCTTCCGCCAGAATCTGCTGGGCAAGCGCGTGGACTATTCGGGCCGGTCGGTAATTGTGGTCGGGCCGAACCTGAAGCTGCACCAGTGCGGCCTGCCCAAGAAGATGGCGCTGGAACTGTTCAAGCCGTTTGTGATGCGCAAGCTGGTCGAGCATCAGCTCGCCCACAACATCAAGAGCGCCAAGCGCTTTGTCGAGCGGGTGCGCCCGGAGGTCTGGGATGTCCTCGAAGAGGTCATCAAGGATCACCCCGTGCTGCTCAACCGCGCGCCGACGCTGCACCGCCTGGGCATTCAGGCATTCGAGGCTGTGCTGATCGAGGGTAACGCCATCCAGCTTCATCCGCTGGTGTGTTCCTCGTTCAACGCCGACTTCGACGGCGACCAGATGGCCGTACACGTGCCGCTCTCGGAGCGTGCGCAGGATGAGGCGCGCACGCTGATGCTTTCGGCGCACAACATCCTGACGCCAGCGACTGGCGAGCCGACGATTGGCGCCTCGCAGGAGATGGTGCTGGGCGCGTACTACCTGACGATGGATCGGGCAGGATTGCACGGCGAGGGACGTGTCTTCACTGACACCACCGAGGCGCTGCTGGCCTACGACGCCAGGGTCATCGCGCTACATGCCAAGATCAAGGTGCGCCTCACGGCTGGCAAGCTGTTCAAAGAGCCAGGTGTTGACGAGCCTTTGACACCAACCCAGCTGGTCGAGACGACGGTCGGGCGCATCATTTTCAATGACGCGCTGCCTGAGGGGATTCGCTTCAAGAACTATTCGATGAAGAAGGAAAATCTGCGGCAGATCGTCGGTGAGTGCTTCAAGTTCTATGGGCGCGCGGCGACGGCGACGCTGGCCGACGACATCAAGCGGCTCGGCTTCACCTATGCCACACAGGGCGGCGCGAGCATCGCCATCAGCGATGTGCCGGTTCCCATTGAGCGTGAAGTGATTCTACAGGCTGCCGATGCGAAGATCACGCAGCTCGAAGATGACTTCCGCGACGGCCTGATTACCGATCAGGAGCGCTATCGCCAGGCGGTGAAGATTTGGAACGACGCCACCGACGAGATTCAGAAGCTCGTGCAGAAGGTGCTCGATCCCTTTGGCCCAATCTATACGATTGCGAACTCCGGCGCGACCAAGGCGAAGTTCCAGCAGATCCGCCAGCTTTCGGGCATGCGCGGGCTGATGGCCGATCCGTCGGGGCGCATCATGGAGATTCCGGTGCGCGGCAACTTCCGTGATGGCCTGAACGTGATGGAGTACTTCATCTCCAGCCACGGCGCCCGCAAGGGTCTGGCCGATACCGCGCTGCGTACCGCCGAGTCTGGCTATCTGACGCGCCGTCTGATTGATGTGGCTCAGGATGTCATCGTGCTCACCGACGATTGTGGCACGACCGATGGCATCTGGATCACAGAGACAGACAGCAAGGAGATGAACGAGCCGTTCCGGCAGCGCCTGACTGGGCGCACCCTGGTGGCTGTGGTGCCCGGCTTCGAGCAGTATCCTGTCGGCACGGAACTGGAAGAGGACTCCGTTGACAAAATGCTAGAAGCAGGCGTCAAAGAGTTCTATTGCCGCTCGGTGCTTGGCTGCCTCGCGCCGTATGGCGTCTGTCGGCTCTGCTACGGACGCAATCTGGCGGCGGGTCGGCTGGTGGATATCGGCGACGCGGTGGGTATCATCGCGGCGCAGTCCATCGGCGAGCCGGGCACGCAGTTGACGATGCGTACCTTCCACACGGGCGGTATCGCGGGCGCAACCGACGACATCACCCAGGGTCTGCCGCGCGTCGAGGAACTCTTCGAGTCGCGCGTGCCGAAGGAAAAGGCCATCGTCAGCGAGATCGATGGTGTGGCTGAGCTCCACACCGAGGACAATGGCGCACGCAAGCTGCGTATCGTCAACGCCGATGTGATCACGGATGAATACGCGCTCTCGAAGGGGAGCGAGGTCCTCATCAGCGATGGCGATGAGGTGAAGGAAGGCCAGGTGCTGGCGCAGACTGCCGCCAAGAGATCGCAGGCGGCCGAGCAGGTGCTGGCGCGCGCCAGCGGCATCGCCTCGATTGAGAAGAGCAAGATCGTGGTGCGCTTCGAGGCGCGTGACGAGCGCGAGTACCCAGTGCCAGCGGCGACAATCATCCAGGTCAAAGAGGGTGAGGAAGTGCGTGCTGGCCAGCAACTGACCAACGGCCTGATCGATCCGCAGGATGTGCTGCGGATTCAGGGGCGCGAGGCGGTGCATCTGTATCTCGTCAAAGAGGTGCAGAAGGTCTACCGCTCAACCGGCGTCTATATCAACGACAAGCATATCGAGATCATCGTGCGCCAGATGCTACGGCGCGTGCGCATCGACGATCCCGGTGATACCGAAATGCTGCCAAACGACCTGGTGGATCGTTTCATCTATGAGGAGACGAACGCCCGCGTGCTGGCCGAAGGCGGCGAGCCTGCCACGGCGCAGACGGTCTTGCTGGGCGTGACGAAGGCCTCGCTCAACACAGAGAGCTTCCTGGCGGCGGCTTCCTTCCAGGAGACGACGCGCGTGCTGACGGAGGCGGCCATCACTGGCGCGACCGATCACCTGCGCGGCCTGAAGGAAAATGTCATCATCGGCAAGCTGATTCCGGCGGGCACGGGCCTCGAGCAGCGCAAGCAACTGCGCGACAAGCAGCGTGCCGACCGGCTGGCGGCGGCGATGTCGACTTCCGGGATAGGCGCGCTGGGCATGGGTGGTGATCTGGATGACGGCCATACGCCCAACCGCGACGGTGGTTCGTTCATGGGTGACCTGGGCGGAGAACTGGGCCTAGTTGACAGCCCGTCTGAGGAGTGATAATATTTCGTATTGTGCGCCAGGTATGCTTGTCGTGGCGCTATGCATGGCGTAATGAGAAGTCTATCTGGCCAACCAGAAACTAAAGTTAAGGAGTTTCCCTTGCCGACGATTAATCAGTTGGTACGCAAGGGCCGAAGCAAGAAGGTTCGCAAGAGCAAGGCGCCCGCGCTGCAGTTCTCCTTCAACGCGCTCAAGAATCGCACGCAGCGGATGCGTGGCGCGCCACAGAAGCGTGGCGTCTGCTCGCAGGTGCGTACGATGACGCCGAAGAAGCCGAACTCCGCTCTGCGCAAGATTGCTCGCGTCCGCCTGACCAACGGGTATGAGGTCACCGCCTACATTCCAGGCGAGGGCCACAACCTGCAGGAGCACTCGGTGGTGCTGATTCGTGGCGGTCGCGTGAAGGACCTGCCGAGTGTCCGCTATCATATCGTGCGTGGCACGCTGGATAGCCAGGGCGTCGAGAAGCGGCGTCAGGGGCGCTCAAAATACGGTGCGAAACGCCCGAAGGGCAAGTAGCAGCGCATCGCTTATTCGGTTATCAAAAATAGTTTGTTGCTGCCCGAAACCAGTGATTCTGTTCGCGTCACGCGCCTGGGATCATCAGGTCGGCAAATACCACGGCTGGTTGCGCAGGCCGCGCCAGCGATGTTGGATGTTCTCCGCGTGTGGTGAGCACGGTTCTCACCACACACCAGCCACCCAAAAACCTCTCTCGGGAGTGGATGTGGCAGGCAGCGGAAAGGCGTCTGACGAGTGGGGCGCCGAGGCGTTATGTCTCGGGCGCCCTTCGCCTTGTCTGGAGTTTTGGTAGGAGGAATCAAGCACATGCCGCGTCGAACGAAGGTTCAGCATCGGGTCGTGCTGCCGGACCCCAAGTACAACAATCGCAATATTACGCGCCTGATTGGCCGCATGATGTGGGATGGCAAGCGCAGCATCGCCGAGCACATTATCTATGAGGCGCTCGACATCATCGAAGAGCGCAGCAAGCGCAATCCCGTCGAGGTCTTCGAGCAGGCGCTGCGAGCGGCGACGCCCGTGATCGAGGTCAAGCCCCGGCGGGTCGGCGGCGCGACGTATCAGGTGCCGGTAGAGATTCGTGGTGAGCGCAAGACGGCGCTGGCCATGCGCTGGCTGATCAATTCATCGCGCAACCGCGCCGGTGGCCATTCGATGGCCGAGAAACTGGCCGCCGAGTTGATGGATGCCGCTGCCGGGCAGGGCGCAACCATTCGCAAACGAGACGAAACCCATAAGATGGCGGATTCAAACAAGGCATTCGCCAGCTACCGCTTCTAGGGAAGCGGTCGCGAGGAACTATGGCTAGAGAGTATCCCCTCGAAAAAACGCGCAATATTGGTATTATCGCGCACATCGACGCAGGGAAGACGACAACAACAGAACGCATTCTCTTCTATACCAAGAAGATCCATCGGATCGGCGAGGTCCACGAGGGCGCCGCGACGATGGACTGGATGCCCCAGGAGCAGGAGCGCGGCATTACGATTACGTCCGCCGCGACGACATGCTTCTGGTTGGGGTACCGGATCAACATCATCGACACCCCTGGACACGTAGACTTCACCGCTGAGGTTGAGCGGTCACTGCGCGTGCTGGATGGTGGCGTGGTCGTCTTCGACGCGGTCGCGGGCGTGGAGCCACAGTCGGAAACGGTGTGGCGCCAGGCCGATAAGTATCACGTGCCGCGCATCTGCTTCGTCAACAAGATGGATCGCATCGGCGCCGACTTCTGGCGGACTGTTGGGATGATTACCGACCGCCTGAACGCCAAACCTGTGCCGATTCAGATTCCCATTGGCCGCGAGAGCGACTATAAGGGACACATCGATCTGATCGTCAATCAGGGCGTCATCTTCACCGATGACCTGGGCACTAAGTCCGAGGCGACCGTGATTCCGGCGGAGCTGGCGGATGAGGCGCGCAAGCATCGTGAAGCGATGATCGAACTGGTGGCTGAGACGGACGAAGCGTTGACGCTCAAGTACCTTGAGGGCGAGGAAATCAGCGAGGATGAGCTGCGCGCCGCCCTACGTCGCGCGACTATCGAAGGAAAACTCATCCCTGTTCTCTGCGGCACCGCGCTGAAGAACAAGGGCGTGCAGGCGATGCTCGACGCGGTCGTGCAGTATCTGCCGTCGCCGCTCGATATTCCCGCGCCGATTGCCGTGTCAGTCAAGTCTGGCGATGAGACGCAACTCGTCGTCTCGGATGATGGCGAGTTCGCGGCGCTGGTTCATAAAGTCGTCGCCGATCCTTTCGTTGGACGGCTTACCTACTTCCGTGTCTATTCAGGCACGCTCTCGGCTGGCTCCTATGCCTACAACGCGACAAAGGGCCAGAAAGAGCGGGTTGGGCGTCTCTTGCAGATGCACGCGAATCACCGCGAAGACATCGAAAAGGTCTATTCGGGCGATATCTGCGCCGCGGTTGGCCTGAAGAACACCTTCACGGGTGACACGCTTTGCGCGCAGGATAACCCCATTCTGCTGGAGAACATCGTCTTCCCGACGCCGGTCATCGAGATCGCCATCGAGCCGAAGACGAAGGCCGACCAGGACAAGATGGGCATTGCGCTGCAGCGTCTGGCCGAAGAGGATCCGACGTTCCGCGTCCATACCGATCAGGACTCCGGCCAGACGATCATCGCCGGCATGGGAGAACTGCACCTGGATGTGATCGTGGATCGCATGTCGCGCGAGTACAAGGTCGAGGCGAATGTCGGTCGGCCACAGGTCGCCTATCGCGAGACGATCACGAAGACGGCTCAGGCCGAGGGGCGCTTCATCCGCCAGTCTGGTGGGCGCGGCCAGTTTGGCGATGTCTGGATTCGGGTCGAGCCGCTGGAGCGCGGCAAGGGCTTCGAGTTCGTCAATGGCATCGTCGGTGGCGTGGTGCCACGCGAGTATATCAAGCCAACCGAGGAAGGCATCCGTGAGACGCTGGAGAACGGCGTCATCGCGGGCTATCCGATGGTAGACGTACGCGCGACGCTCTATGATGGCTCCTATCACGAGGTAGACTCCTCGGAAATGGCCTTCAAGACGGCTGGCTCGATGGGCTTCCGAAGCGCCGCCGAAAAGGCCGGGCCAGTGCTGCTTGAGCCGATCATGGGGGTTGAGGTGACCACCTCGCCCGACTTCTTTGGCGACGTGCTGGGCGATATCAATCGCCGCCGTGGCCAAATCAACGGGTCGGAGGAGCGCGGTGGCTCGCAGGTGCTGCGGGCGCATGTGCCGCTGGCGGAGATGTTCGGCTACGTCAATGACCTGCGGTCGATGACCAGTGGTCGCGCATCGTATACGATGGAATTCTCGCACTACCAGGAAGTGCCGAAGAGCCTGGCCGAGGAGATCAAGAGCAAGTCGGGCCGTGGTGGCAAGCCACGCGCGTCTTAGTGCGTCCAGGAAAAGCGTGCGACGGGAAGCCCACCAGCAGGTCTGTCGCGCGGATGCGGATACAGAGTCGTTCTGGTGGGGATTGCAGGAGCTAGAAACATATGGCGAAGCAGAAGTTTGTGCGGAACAAGCCGCATGTGAACGTGGGGACCATCGGGCACATCGACCACGGCAAGACGACGCTGACCGCGGCGATCACCAAGGTGTTGGCGAGCCGCGGGCAGGCCAAGTACACCGCCTTTGACCAGATCGACAAAGCGCCCGAGGAGCGCGAGCGTGGTATCACCATCGCCATCGCCCACGTCGAGTACGAGACCGAGAAGCGCCACTACGCCCACGTCGATTGCCCCGGCCACGCCGACTACATCAAGAACATGATTACCGGCGCGGCGCAGATGGACGGCGCGATCCTGGTCGTCTCGGCCCCGGACGGCCCTATGCCGCAGACGCGCGAGCACATTCTGCTGGCGCGCCAGGTTGAGGTGCCGGCGATGGTCGTCTTCCTCAACAAGGTCGATATGCTCGATGACGAGGAACTCTTAGAGTTGGTCGAACTCGAGGTCCGCGAACTCTTGACCAAGAACAACTTCCCCGGCGACGACGTGCCGGTAGTGCGCGGCTCGGCCTTGAAGGCGCTCGAATCGACCGGCGATCTGTCGCGCGAGGACCCAGCGGCGTCGTCGATCTGGGCGTTGATGGATGCGGTGGACGACTACATCCCCACGCCACCACGGCCGGTGGACCAGCCGTTCCTAATGCCGGTCGAGGATGTCTTCTCGATCAAGGGACGCGGCACGGTGGTGACGGGCCGGATCGAGCGCGGGGTGGTCAAGGTGGGTGACACCATCGAGATCGTCGGCTTCACCGAGGCGCCGCGCGCCGTGACGGTGACCGGGGTCGAGATGTTCCAGAAGACGCTGGACACCGGTGAGGCTGGCGACAACGTGGGCTGCCTCTTGCGCGGCGTCGAGCGGGCCGAGATCGAGCGTGGGCAGGTGCTGGCGAAACCGGGCAGCATCAAGCCGCACACCAAGTTCGAGGCGCAGGTCTATGTGCTCTCGAAGGAGGAGGGTGGACGGCACACGCCGTTCTTCAATGGCTACCGTCCGCAGTTCTACATTCGCACGACCGATGTGACGGGGGCGATTGGGCTGCCCGAAGGGGTCGAGATGGTGATTCCGGGCGACAACGTGACGATGACGGTCGAGTTGCACGCCCCGGTGGCGCTGGAGGAGGGGAGCCGCTTCGCGATTCGTGAGGGCGGACGTACCGTCGGCGCTGGCGCCGTCACCAAGGTCACCGTGTAACCAATGAGTAGGGCCTCGTTCCCCAGGGAGCGGGGCCATTCGTCTGGAATAAGTGGCTCTGCGTCCGCACTATTGAGGCTCGGACCTGAGACATGGAGAAAGTGAGTAGAGATGGCTACCGCAACGAAGCAGCGGATCCGGATCCGGCTCAAGGCCTATGACCATCGGATTCTGGATCAGTCGGCGGCCCAGATCGTCGAGACGGCGCAGAATACCGGCGCGCGTGTCTCGGGTCCAGTGCCCCTACCGACGGAAATCGCGAAGTACACCGTGCTGCGCGGCCCATTCATTGACAAAGACTCGCGCGAGCAGTTCGAGATTCGCACCCACAAGCGTCTGATTGATATCGTCGAGCCAACGCCGAAGACGGTCGAGGCGCTGACACGGCTCAATCTTCCGGCGGGTGTGGATATCGAGATCAAGTTATAGCAGGAAACTGCTGTAGTTGCCGATGGCAGTGTCGGCACGCGGGACGAGAGGCTCGGAAGGCGCAATGTGCGCCGCGTGTCTGGAGCGCTTCGATGAGAACGCGATCCCCGGACACGTCGTCCACTGGCTGTGAAGTATCGCTTGCCAGCGGGCGCAACAAGCATCTGGCGCCTCGTGAATGGCGCTGCATGGAGAAGTTACGATGTTGAGTGGAATGCTCGGCCGCAAGGTGGGGATGACGCAGATCTTTGGCGCGAATGGCGCCATCATCCCGGTCACCATCATCGAGGCCGGACCCTGCACGGTAACGCAGGTGAAGACGGAGACCAACGACGGCTATGAGGCCGTCCAGCTTGGCTTCGAGACCATTGAGGCTAAGCGCGCGACACGCCCGATGCTCGGCCACCTGGGCCATGAACTGAAGCCCACCGAGCGCCAGCACCGCGAGCAGCAGCGAACGCAGGCGAAAGTACGCCAGGCGGCTCGCCAGAAGAAACAGGCCACCGAGGCTGAGGCTGATCAGGCTGAATCCACGGAGGCAGGCGCGACAACGACGGCTCCCGCAAAGCGTGGCGCGAAGCGGCGTGGCGGCGCTGGCAAGGCGCTTGGCCCGTTCAAGGTGCTGCGCGAGGTGAAGGTCGTTGGCAACCTTCCGGCGGTTGGCGACGCAATCACAGTGGACATGTTTGCCGAGGGCGAAGAGGTCGATATCATCGGCACGTCGAAGGGCAAAGGCTTTGCTGGTGTCATGAAGCGCCATGGCTTCCATGGTGGCCAGCGGACGCACGGCCAGTCCGACCGCGCACGCGCCCCAGGCTCCATCGGCCCTGGCACCACGCCAGGTCGTGTCTACAAGGGGACGCGCATGGCTGGCCGGATGGGCAACGAGCGCGTCACGGTAAAGGCGCTACGGATTGTCCAGGCGGACTCGGAGCGTAACCTGCTCGTTGTGCAAGGATCAGTGCCGGGCGCGAATGGCGGCCTGCTGGTGATCCGTAAGAGCGCCGTGCAGATGGCAGTCGCCGCGCGGCAGCGTGGCTAAGCGGGGATTGAGGAGACAGAGATGCCATCCGCGAATGTCTATGATATGGACGGCCAGATCGTCCGAGAAGAACATCTGGATAACTATGTGTTTGGCGCGCCAATCAATATGGCCGTGCTGCACCAGGTGGTGACGGCGCAGTTGGTGAACCGGCGGCAGGGAACGGCCTCGACCAAGACCCGCGCTGAGGTGAGTGGCGGCGGCAAGAAACCCTATCGTCAGAAGGGCACAGGCCGCGCGCGTCAGGGTTCCACCCGCGCGCCACACTGGCGTGGCGGTGGCACGGCCTTTGGCCCGCGCCCGCATGCCTATGAGCGCGCGATCCCGCGCAAGATGAAGCGCATCGCCATCCGGGCGGCGCTTTCGGACAAGGCGGCGAATGGGCGCATCCTGCTGATGGAGCGGATTGAGATCAACGCGCCGCGCACCAAAGACATGGAGGCGCTGCTCAGCAACCTGCCCGTCACCCGGACGGTGCTGATGCTGTTGCCGCAGCGTGACGAGAACGTTATTCTCTCGGCGCGTAATATTCCCTCGATCAGGCTCGGACATGTCGATTCCACGAACGTGATCGAGTTGCTCAAATATGACCACCTGCTGATGACGCTTGAGACGGCGCGCATCCTGGTCAAGAAGTTTGGCCGCGACGCCGATGACCGCCTGCAAATGAAGCGGCATCCGAATGTGGTGCTGCGGCGCAGGGCGCGCGCGGCTCATGAAGCGGCGAAGCTGGCGGCGTCTGGTAAGGCCACCGCGACCACGAAAACAACCAGAACGGCGAAGGCTGAGACGAAGGCGGACGAGAAGGCTCCGAAAGCCCCCCAGACGACGAAGGCCGCGACAACGACGGCCAAGGCTGACGCAACCGCCGAGAAGGCGCCGAAGAGCACCCGCAAGCGCGCCACCGAAAAAGCTGAGAAGGGCGGGGAGGAATAAACGATGGAGATTACCGAGGTTATTCGTCGCGGTATTCTGACCGAGAAATCGTCCGCCATACAGCAGCTCGATAACGGGCGCGGCAAGGTCATCCCGCAGTACACCTTCGAGGTGGCAATTGGCGCGAACAAGTTTCAGATCAAGCAGGCCGTCGAGGCAATGTTCAATGTGAAGGTTGTCAGCGTCAATACGATGCGTATGCCCGGCAAAGCGCGCCAGATTCGGACGCGCAAGGGCATTTATCACGCTGAGGCTCACCCGTGGAAGAAAGCCATCGTCACGCTGGCTGACGGCGAGAGCATCGCGCAGTTGCAGCCATAGGCGACGTTCTGGGAGGACGCAAACATGCCAATTCGTGTGTATAAGCCGACATCACCAGGACGACGCAACATGTCGGTCTCGACCTTTGATGAGATTACTCGCTCCCGCCCGGAGCGCTCATTGGTCGCGAAGAAGAACAGTCGTGCTGGTCGCAACAACGAGGGCCACATCACGGCCCGACATCGCGGCGGCGGGGTGAAACGTCGCTACCGTGTCATCGATTTCAAGCGCAACAAGTACGGCATTCCGGCGAAGGTCTTCTCGATTGAGTATGATCCGAATCGCTCGGCGCGTATCGCGCTGCTGCACTATGTTGACGGCGAAAAGCGCTACATCCTCGCGCCGAATGGCCTGAAGGTGGGCGACCATGTGATGAGCGGCCCGGAGGCCGATATCCGCGTGGGCAACGCATTGCCCCTGCGCAATATCCCGACCGGCACCGTCATCCACAACATCGAGATGCACAAAGGGCGCGGCGGGCAGATCGTCCGCAGCGCGGGCACGGCGGCGCAGTTGATGGCGAAGGAAGGCGATTACGCAATCGTGCGTCTGCCTTCCGGCGAGCAGCGAACCATCCATCTCGAATGCATCGCGACGGTGGGCCAGGTGGGCAATCTCGACCACGAGAACGTGCGCATCGGCAAGGCCGGACGCTCGCGCTATCTGGGACGCCGCCCGCATGTGCGCGGCTCGGTGATGAATCCCGTGGATCACCCGCATGGTGGTGGTGAGGGGCGCGCGCCAATCGGCGGCCAGCCACAGACTCCCTGGGGCAAGCCAGCGATGGGCTTCAGAACCCGCCACAACAAGCGGACTGATAAGTTTATTTTGCGACGTCGTAATGCCGGCAGGGGCCGGTAGTCGGAACGGAAAGAGGATTCTATGTCGCGTTCGACAAAGAAAGGCCCCTACATCCATCCTTCCCTGCTCAAGAAGGTTGCGGGGATGGCACGGGGCGGCGAGAAGCGCGTTATCAAGACGTGGTCACGCGCTTCGACGATTCTGCCGATGATGGTCGGCCTGACCATCGCGGTTCATAACGGCAAGACACATGTGCCGGTGTATGTCACCGAAAACATGGTCGGCCATAAGCTCGGCGAGTTCGCCCCCACCCGTCATTTCCGCGGGCATGCTGGCGACCGGAACGAGAAAACTGGGCGCGTGCGCTAGCGGGGGGATTGTATGCAGACACGGGCAATAGCCAAAAACGTGGGTCATCCGCCCCGCAAGGTGCGGCGCGTGACCGACGCCATCAAGGGGCGCCGCGTAAGCGAGGCGCTCGCGATTCTAAAGTTCCTGCCGAATATGCCGGCGCGCGATGTCTACAAGGTCGTCGCCTCGGCGGCAGCGAACGCCGAAAACAACTATAGCATGGATCCAGACGAACTCTGGGTGGTGAATGCGCTGGCCGATGAGGGCATGAAGCTCAAGCGCATGCGTGCCCGGCCGCATGGGCGCTTCTCGCGCATCCTGCGCCGCAGCACCCACATCACCGTCTACATTTCGGATGATCCAAATGACGTGCCACGCAAGGCGCGTGCGAATGCTCGTCGGCGGTAGGCTGCGGCAGAGGAGGCTCTCGATTGGGGCATAAAGTTCATCCCACCGGCTTCCGGTTGGGCGTCATCAAAGGATGGGACTCGCGCTGGTACGCCGACAAGACGTACAAAGACCTGCTTGCCGAAGATCGCAAGCTGCGCGACATCATCCGCAAGCGGCTGGCTAACGCGGGCATCTCGCGTATCGAGATCGAGCGGGTGGCCGGAACGCAAATCGCCATCACCATTCACACCGCCAAGCCGGGCATTGTCATTGGCAAGAGTGGTGAGAGTGTCGAGCGGTTGCGCCAGGATCTGGAGCGCCAGACGAAGAAGAAGGTGCGCCTGAGCATCGTCGAGATACGCACCCCCGAACTGGACGCGTATCTTGTGGCGCGCAGCATCGCCGACCAGCTCGAAAAGCGCGTCTCGTTCCGCCGGGCGATGAAACAGGGCGTGCAGAAGACGATGCGCTCGGGCGCCAAGGGCATCAAGGTCGTGATGGGTGGGCGGCTCGGCGGCGCTGAGATTGCGCGTGTCGAGAAGGAGTCTGAGGGCAGCGTGCCGTTGCAGACACTCCGCGCCGACATTGACTACGGCCTGGCCGAGGCGCACACCACCTATGGTGTCATCGGCATCAAGGTCTGGATCTATCACGGCGACGTGCTGCCGGAACGCCAGGGCGAGCGGGTCAGCCAGGGTGTCTCGTCGCCCGCGGCTGAGCGGGGCGAACATGGCGAGCGGCGCGGCGGTCCCCGTGGTGATCGTGGCGACCGTGGCGACCGTGGCGACCGTGGTGATCGTGGTGGTCCACGCGGCGAGCGCGGCGGTCCACGCTCAGGTGGCCCGGGTGGCGAGCGCGGTGATCGTGGTGGTCCACGAACGGGCGGCCCACGAACGGGTCCACGCTCCGGTGGCTCAGGTGGCGCGGGTGGCTCACGGCCCAGCGCGACTGGTGGCGCTCCTCGCGCCCCACGGACACCGCGTCCGCCCGCTGGCGGCGCACGGGGCGGGGCTGAGGGCGGCGCGTCGGCCAGCCAGGCTGTGCCACCGACACCAGCGGCCACTGATTCTGCCGCCAACAATTCCAATCATCAGCCGACGGACACCGCTTCGACGCCAGAGACGAACAAATCTGACTCGTAGCCGCTGAAATCGGCGTCCAACTGTCACATAGTTGTGGCCGCACGCGCATCGCCACCGTACCAATACTTCGGGCGAGATGGCGGCGGCCGGCGAACTGGAGCATCTGCCATGTTACTGGCGCCATCAAGAACCAAATATCGTAAACAACACCGCGGGCGTATGCGTGGCAAAGCCTATCGTGGCAGCACCATCGCCTTTGGTGAGTTCGCCTTGCAGGCGCTGGAGCCGGTCTGGTTGGAGGCGCGCCAGATCGAGGCCGCGCGTATCGCCATGACCCGTTTCATCAAGCGCGGTGGGAAGGTCTGGATTCGCGTCTTCCCTGATAAGCCTGTGACCTCCAAGCCAGCCGAGACCCGCATGGGTTCCGGCAAGGGCGCGCCCGACCACTGGGTTGCCGTGGTCAAGCCAGGGCGCATTCTCTTCGAGCTTGGCGGCGTCCGCGAAGACGTTGCCAAAGAGGCCATGCGGTTGGCGGCGAACAAGCTGCCCATTCAGACGAAATTTATCGTCCGGCAGGAGGCGGAAAGTGTCGAAGCTTAATGAACGCCGCCGTGAAATTCGGGCGATGAACATGCACGACGCGCAGCAGGAACTCAACGACCTGCGGCGTCATCTCTTTGAACTGCGCATCCGTAAGGATCGCGGCGAGATCAAGAATAATCGCGAATTTGCACAGGTCAGGGCAGATATCGCTCGGCTGATGTTCCATCTCAGCGAGTTGCAGAATGCTGCCGTGTTAGAGGCACAGGGTGCGCTGGAAGACGCGGCTGTTGCCAGTGAGGAGAAGTAGGCATGGCGAAAAAGACTCCTGGCGAGTCGGCTCCGGTCGCCCAGCCACAACCGCAGGCGCAGCCGCAGCCCAAGCCACATCGCCGCCAACGCAAACAGGGGCGTGTCGCCAGCGACAAGATGCAGAAGACCATCGTCGTCGCGGTGGAGGAACTGAAGCGGCACCGGGTCTACAAGCGCACCTATCGCTATACGACCAGGTTCAAGGCGCACGATGAGTATAACGAGGCCCGCATCGGCGATATGGTGGTGATCGAAGAGACACGCCCGCTGAGCAAAGAGAAGCGGTGGAAGCTGGTCAAGATCCTCAATCGCGCGGTGCAGACCATGCCGGTGGAGGAAGTTGTGGCCCAGCTCGCGCCCGAACTGTCTGAGACCGGCGAGGCCGAGACGGAAGACGAGGAGTAGGACATGATTATGCCGCAGACACGGCTCAAGGTGGCCGATAATACCGGCGCCAAAGAGATCATGTGCATCCGCGTCATGACGCCCAATAAGCGGTGGGCCAGCGTTGGAGACCTGATCAAGGCGTCGGTCAAAGTGGCGCAACCCAATGGCGCGGTCAAAAAGGGCGAGGTCGTCACGGCGGTGGTCGTGCGCGTCGCCAAAGAGTATGGCCGCCCCGATGGCAGCTATATCAAGTTCGACGAGAATGCGGCGGTCATCATCTCCGCAGGCAACAATCCGCGCGGCACCCGCATCTTTGGGCCGGTTGCCCGCGAGCTGCGCGAGCGCAATTTTATGAAGATCATCTCACTCGCGCCGGAAGTGCTCTAAGAGCGCATCAGATAATCGGATAAGCGAGTGAAAAGGCCAAAGGGCAAGGGAGAAGGCTGAAGTAGATGGCGACAACTCAGAAACATGAGAGAAAGCCCCTGCACCTGGCCAAGCTGCATGTGCACAAAGGCGATACTGTTCTGGTGCTGACAGGCAAAGACCGTGGCAAACGCGGAACGGTGCAGCGTTCGATGCCCCGCGATAACAAGGTGATCGTGGAGGGCATCAATATCGCCAAGAAGCATATGAAGGCGGGCCGGGGCATGGCGGCAGGCATCATCGAGAAGGCGATGCCGCTGCATGCATCCAATGTCATGGTCATCTGCACTGAGTGCGGCAAGCCAACACGCATTGGCCATGAGCGCGTGTCCCAGGGGACAGATGAGAAGGAGCGGGTGCGCCGGGTGTGCAAGCAGTGCGGCCAGCTTATTCAGGAACATACGAGGGACTAAGCCATGGCGACACCAAAAGCGACACCAAAAGCGACATCAAAGGCGACATCAAAGGCGACATCAAAGGCGGCGCCACAGGCGGCGTCAAACACGCCAAGACTGAAAGAGCGCTATCGCAAAGAGATCGTTCCGGCGCTCATGAAAGAATTCAGCTACTCGAATGTCATGCAGGCGCCCGTTGTCCATAAGATCGTGATCAATATCGGCATGGGCGAGGCGATCCAGAACGCGAAGGCGATGGATAACGCGGTACGCGACCTGAGCGATATTACCGGCCAGCGGCCAGTGGTCACCAAGGCCAAGCGCTCGGTGGCGTCGTTCAAGCTGCGCGAAGGCATGGCCATCGGCTGCACCGTGACGCTCCGCGGCGCCCGTATGTATGACTTTCTGGATAAGCTGGTAAGTGTGGCGCTGCCACGCCTGCGCGACTTCCAGGGTGTCTCGCGCGACTCATTCGATGGGCGTGGCAACTATACCCTGGGCATTCGCGAGCAACTGGTCTTCCCGGAGATCAATTACGACAGAATCGACAAAGTGCGCGGCATGGAGATCACTATCGTGACCACCGCCCGCACCGACGAAGAGGGGCGTCACCTGCTCCAACTGGTGGGCATGCCGTTCAAGCATCAGCAGACCCAGGTGTAAGGCGTAAGGCGTAAGGCGTAAGCCAGCTATAACTCGTTTATGACGTTTGTTCTTCAAGAGTACCGCGATATGCGGGACTAAGGGCCCGGAAACCGGTGTGAATCGTTGCACTGTTCCACCGAAGCCTGGTCCCTCGCCCTGGAGGGGGCAACGATGGCAAAAACTTCGATGATCGTCAAGTCCCAGCGCAAGCCCAAGTTCAAAGTTCGCCAGCACAATCGCTGCAGCAAGTGCGGTCGGCCACGCGCCTATATGCGCAAGTTTGGTCTGTGCCGTATCTGCTTCCGTGAGGGCGCCCTGCGGGGCGAGTTGCCCGGCGTCACCAAGTCGAGCTGGTAGGACTGCGAGGAGGGCTTGTAATGAACATGACCGATCCCATCGCGGATATGCTGACACGCATCCGCAACGCGATCATGGCGCGCCATACGCGCGTGATCATTCCCGCCTCGAATATGAAGATCGCCATTGCGCGTATCCTCAAAGACGAAGGCTATATCAAAGATTTCGACGTCATCAAGGATAGTCCGCAGGGAACGATTCGCATCACCTTGCGCTATGTGGACAAGCGCCCGGTGCTCACTCAACTCAAGCGCGTGAGCAAGCCCGGCCTGCGCGTCTATACCCGCCGCGACGCCATTCCGCGCGTGCGTGGTGGCCTGGGCACGGCAATTATCTCGACGCCCAGCGGTTTGATGACGGGTCGCCAGGCATTCCAGCAGGGGCTTGGCGGCGAAGTGGTCTGCTACGTCTGGTAGTCAGGGGGTACGAAATGTCGCGCATTGGACGGGCGCCGATTACGGTGCCAGCCGGTGTGAAGGTGGAAATTGGGTCAGGAAACGCCGTCACGGTGACCGGGCCGAAGGGCAGTCTGTCCCACACCTTCCCTGCGATGCTGACAATCACCCAGGATGGTGATATCATCACCGTTTCCCGGCCTGATGACAGCAAGCAGAACAAGTCACTGCATGGACTTTCGCGGTCGCTGCTCAACAATATGGTGGTCGGCGTCAAAGATGGCTTCTCTAAGAACCTCGAATTGCAGGGGGTGGGCTATCGTGTCGCGAAGGTCGGCGAGAATCTGGTCTTTCAGGTGGGTTTCTCGCACCCGGTGCAGGTGAACCCACCGCAAGGCATCTCATTCACCGTTGACGGCACGACCAAACTCAGCGTCGTTGGCATCGACAAGCATATGGTGGGCCAGGTCGCGGCCAATATTCGCTCGATTCGCAAGCCGGAGCCCTATAAGGGCAAAGGCATTCGCTACAGCGGCGAGCGGGTACGCATGAAGGCTGGTAAGGCCGGGAAGGTCGGCGGCAAGAAGTAGCCGTTCGACTCTGGCGGACCGCACTGGCCATGTCGAATGTTTCTCTTGTATTCTACGAGGCGCTGCCCGGTCGTGGGTGGACGTAGTGCCAGCCACGTCACGTAGTCCGGCTGGGAGGCCTCCTGTTATGAAAGTCTGCATGGAGCAGAAGAGATGATTAAGAAGCAGTATTCCAATCAGGCGCGCCTGCGGCGGCACCAGCGCGTGCGCAAGAAGGTTTCGGGCACGAGCCAGCGGCCGCGCCTCGCCGTCTTCCGAAGCGCCACGCAGATCTACGCACAGGTGATTGACGACACGCGGAACCATACGCTGGTGGCTGCCTCGTCGCGCGATCCGCAGTTCGCGGCGGAGGCCAAAAAAGCTGAGACGCTGACGGAGAACGATGAGACGGCGGCGGCGATCAAGGGGCTGACGGAGAACAAGCGCGTCATTCAGGCGTGGCAGGTTGGCCAGGTCATCGCGCAGCGGGCGAAGGCGCTGGGCATCACGTCGGTGGTCTTTGACCGCGGTGGCTATATTTATCATGGGCGCATAGCGGCGCTGGCCGAGGGCGCCCGCAAGGGTGGCCTGGACTTCTAGGGCGCGGGGGAGCACATGCCAAAAATTGACGCATCGCGACTGAATCTGGAAGAGACCGTGGTTCAGGTCGCTCGCGTGGCGAAAGTGGTGAAGGGCGGACGTCGCTTCAGCTTCCGCGCGCTGGTGGTGGTCGGAGATCGCTCCGGCCATGTCGGAGTGGGTCTGGGCAAGGCCGGTGAGGTGCCAGAGGCCATTCGTAAGGGCGTCGAAGACGCCAAGAAGCACCTGATTACGGTGCCATTGCAGGGCACTACGATCCCGTTCCTCTCGCGTGGCCTCTTTGCCGCGTCTGAGGTGATGCTCAAACCAGCCGCCGCCGGTACCGGTGTGATCGCCGGTGGCGCGGTGCGCGCGGTGGTTGAGGCCGCTGGCATCCGTGATATTCTCACGAAGTCGCTCGGTAGCTCGACCTCGCTCAATACCGTGATGGCCACGATGAATGGCCTGCGGGCGCTGGCATCCTTCGAGTCGGAGGCGGCCCGTCGCGGGCGCTCGGTCGCCGAGCTGGTGGGCGCGCGCCAGGCGCAGCGGATCTCTGATGAGGTCGCGGCAGCCGCAACGTATACGCCACCAGTGCGCGAGGAGCGCGAGGAGCGCGGCGGTGATCGTCGCCGTGGTGGACGTGGCGACGGTGGTGGCGCTGGTGGTCCAGGTCGCGGTGGTCCTGGTGGTCCTGGTGGCCCTGGTGGCCCAGGTCGCGGCGGTCCCGGTGGCCCTGGTCGTGGTGGCCCAGGCCGAGGTGGCAATCGCCCCGGTGGCGGTGGCCCGCGTCGCTAACGTGGTTCTAGCGAGATCGCGTGCAGGCAGAACTGCCAGCGGATGGCTGGTACGCTGACGAGCGCGTGTGGAGCAAAAGATATGGCAAAACTTCGGATAACCTATACTAAGAGTTCCATCGGATATCCCGCGCGGCAGAAGCGCACCATCGAGGCGCTGGGCCTGCGCAAGCTGCATCAAGCGGTCGAGCATGAGGATACGCCCGTCATCCGTGGCATGGTGAATAAAGTCTCGCATCTCGTGCGGGTGGAAGAGGTGTCGGCATGAGACTCGACGAACTGCGGTCTCCCGCTGGAGCGCGCCATCGGCGCAAGCGTGTCGGTCGCGGGCATGGCTCCGGCCATGTGAAGACCTCTGGTCGCGGCCAGAAGGGCCAGAAAGCGCGTACCGGTTCGAGCATCCCGGCGCATTTTGAGGGCGGCCAGACACGGTTTGCGACCCGCATGCCGTACCTGGGTGGGTTCAAGAATCCGTTCCGCAAGGAATATATCGTCGTCAACCTGAGCGATCTCAAAGTCTTTGGGGTGGGCGAGCAGGTCAACACCACGACGCTGGCGGCGCATGGTCTTATCCGCGCGTCGCACACCAAGGGCATGCTCAAGGTGCTAGGCAACGGCAAGGTCGATCACGCGCTCAACATCACCGCGCACAAGGTCTCGGCCTCGGCGCGCGCCGCGATTGAGCAGGCCGGTGGCAGCATCACGTTGATCGCGATGCGCCAGACCCCGAAGACACGGCGCTCGGGCAAAGAGCCGCCCAAGTACTAGGTGGAGTATGCATACCCCTCCTCAATATGGGGAGGGGTAGCCATCTACATCCATCCGCCTATTTTGGGTGACATAGGCGCATCGGTCGTGTACAATACGCCCATGTGCGCCAGAGTGGAATGTTCTGGCAGTCGGCATCATTTCGACACTAGGCTACGTATAATAACTAGAGCAGGCCTGAGAGAAGCCCGAGACAGGCCTGCCACGACCCAGCTTCACCGAGACCCGCTTTCTGGAGGCGAGCATGTTGAACCGCCTGCGCAGCATCTGGACTATCCCGGATCTGAGGAACAAGATCCTCTTTACGATAGCCATGCTGCTGGTATTCCGCCTTGTGGCCTATGTGCCTGTGCCTGGCATCAATCCTTCCGCGCTGAGCAACGCAAGTAATTCAAGCACTGGCGATCTGAAGCAATTCTTTGGCCTGCTCGATGTATTTACCGGCGGTTCGCTCTACACCTTTGGCATCGCCTCGATGGGCGTCTATCCCTACATCACCGCCAGCATTGTCGTTCAGCTCTTGCAGGGTATCATTCCGAAGCTCGGCGCGATGCAGCGCGAGGGCGAGGCGGGGCGCAACCGGCTGGCGCAGATTACGCGCTATATCACGGTGCCGCTGGCGCTGCTCCAGGCGTTTGGCCAGATGGCGCTGCTGGTGCAATTGGGCGCCATTCAGCCGTCACAGTTCAACCTCTTCAACGGTGGCTCATTCATCCCGACACTCTCAGCGCTTGTCAGTCTGACGGCGGGGACGATGTTCCTGGTCTGGATTGGCGAACTCATTACCGAGAATGGCATCGGCAACGGCATCTCGCTGATTATCTTTGCCAACATCATGGTGCGCATCCCGCAGCAAATCGGCTCGCAGCTCATCAGCAACAGTGGTGGCGCTGGTAGCGGCCTGAGCACCGGCGGCGCTATCGGCATCCTGTTCGTCATAGCGCTGGGGCTGGCCATGACCTTTGTGATGGTGATGGTCTACCTGGCGCAGCGGCGCATCCCGGTTCAGTATCCCTCGAAGCGGCGCGTCTTCGCGATGGAGCGCGCGGGGCAAGAGACGACCTACATCCCCATGCAGGTCAACAGCGCTGGCATGATCCCGATCATCTTCGCTAGCTCGATGTTACTGCTGCCGGTGATTATCGCGAATTTCATGCAGACGAGCAACAATAGCGGGCTACATAACTTCTTCGTGACCATCCGCGCCTGGCTTGATACGACCAATTGGTGGTACTGGGTGATCTTTGGCCTCATGGTTGGGCTGTTCACCTTCTTCTATGCCACCGTCCTCTGGGAGCAACAGAACCTGGCGGAGAATCTGCAGAAGCAGGGAGCCTTCATTACGGGCATCCGTCCGGGCGTGCGCACCAATGAGTATCTGACCAGGGTGATGCATCGCCTGACGTTCGGAGGCGCGATCTTCCTGGGCATTGTGGCCGTGGCGCCCGCGCTGATTAGCACCAACCAGAACAATCTACCCTTCCAGGCGGCCTCGCTGCTGATTATCGTCGGCGTGGCGCTGGATACGATCAAACAGCTTGAAGCGCAGATGGTGATGCGCAATTACTCAGGCTTCCTGAGTTAGCATAGGTCTGAAACACCGTCGCCGAGGCGCGCGAGTTGTCCAGTTGGGCAGTCTCGCGCGCTTCTGACGTGCGGATAAACTGACTGCGAATAGATTGGCACGTAGACTGGCACGGCTGAGCAGGCAAAGCTCAACGGACGTCCGCCGCAACGGCGCGGTGGGCATACCCCGATCCACTTCAGATCGGACGCACAGGGAGGCGCTCTCGATGAATCTCATGCTGCTTGGCGCTCAGGGTAGTGGCAAAGGCACCCAGAGTGCGCTACTCGCGCAGCGATTTGGCCTGGAGCCGTGTGCCAGTGGCGATCTGCTCCGCGAGGCAATCGCGCAGGGGACACCAGCAGGCCAACAGGCGCGCCCCTACTACGAGCGTGGCGACCTGGTGCCAGATGAGCTGATGGTAGGCATGATTCTTGAACGCCTGAAGAGTCTGACCGGGGCGAGGGGCATTATCCTGGACGGATTCCCGCGCAACTACGCGCAAGCCGAGGCCCTGGATAAGCGCCTGACGGAGATGGAACAGTCTATCGCGCGGGTGATCTATCTGGAGGTACCGCGCGAACTGCTGCTGGATCGCCTCAGCGGGCGTTATATCTGCCGCGCGCATGGACATGTCTATAATGTCAAGAGCAACCCGCCGAAGACGCCGGGCATCTGCGATATCGACGGCAGCGAGTTGTACCAGCGTAGCGACGACACTGGCGAGAAGATTCAGCATCGGCTGGATAT
Organism: uncultured Chloroflexia bacterium; assembly: GCA_963718915.1. Classification (GTDB taxonomy): domain Bacteria; phylum Chloroflexota; class Ktedonobacteria; order Ktedonobacterales; family JADMIN01; genus DAHUXT01. The sequence goes on from CAVRAI010000009.1 coordinate 194,071, forward strand.
CTTCTTTTCGGAGACGCTGCAATTGACCGACTATTACGCGCGGCAAGGCAAACTGCTGACGGTAGACGGTACGCAGTCTATTGGCGATGTCAATCGCGCCATTCTGGCGGAGTTGGGTTCGGCGGGGGAATAGGCAACACCCCACGGAGAAGAGCGACGTGCCAATCAACTATTACAGCCGAACAGAGATTGCGGGCATCCGCCGCGCGGGCCAGGTCGTCATGGCAATTCTGGAGGAACTGCGCCAGGCCGTGCAGCCGGGAATCACGACCGCGGCGCTCGACGCGCTCGCCATTCGCGCGTTGAAGCGGCACGGGGCGACCTCCAACTTCAAAGGCTATGTGCCCATCAAGGGCATCAGGCCGTTTCCCGGCGTCATCTGTTCGTCGGCCAACGAGGCGATTGTCCACGGGATTCCCGGCCCCTATACGCTGCGGGAGGGGGATATCCTCTCGATTGACTTTGGCGCGGTGGTGGATGGCTGGCACGGCGACTCGGCCATCACCGTGCCCGTCGGCGCGATCTCGCCGGAGGCGCGGCGCCTGCTGGATGTGACGGAAGAGGCGCTCCACCGAGGTATCGCCGCCGCGCAGAGCGGCAACCGGGTGATGGACATCAGCCGCGCCATCCAGACATATGTGGAGGGCGAGGGATTCTCGCTCATTCGCCAGTATACGGGCCACGGCATCGGGCGCGCGCTACACGAGGAGCCGACGGTGCTCAACTATGTCGATGCGAAGAGCGCGAACCCGCTGCTTCGGCCAGGCATGGTGATGTGCATCGAGCCGATGGTGAGCGCGGGCAGGCCAGGCACGCGCGAATTGGCCGACCGCTGGACCGTCGTGACCGCCGATGGCAGTTTGGCGGCGCACTTCGAGCATACCGTGGCGATTACTGCCGACGGGCCAGATGTCCTGACGGCGAGTAGCGTCGCGCCCGCGGCGTCGGCTGGTCAGCCATGATCGTCGTACCTGGCATGATGCCCATCGCATGGTGGGCCATCATATCGGTGTTTTTGGCATGCTGCCACTTGCGAGAGCAGGAGGCATATGCTATACTTGGAAGTTGGCTGCGGCTTTTTGCTTCCCTGCATATTCCTGGCTTCTCCTCGCACGTCAGCGGAGGTGATTTCGGGCTATGTCGGCAGCGTCGCCTGATGCTTTACCCGTTGGCTGGAAGCCCGCTTTATGCGGAAAATACAGGCGATAGCAGCAGAGAAAGGATGTTATGCCCAAGCGTGATGCCATTGTGGTTGAGGGTGTCGTGACCGAGGCCCTACCCAATGCAATGTTTCGCGTATCGCTGGATGGCGGTCGCATGGTGCTGGCGCACCTTTCGGGCAAAGTTCGCCTGAATTTTGTGCGTGTGGTACCAGGAGATCGGGTGCAGGTGGAACTCTCCCCCTACGACCTGAGCAAAGGCCGCATTACCTGGCGTGATCGCCGCTAGCAGAGGCTCGGATGGGTCAGCGTGTCTGGCGTCGGCTAGCGTCGGCCGCCGCTGACCCAGGGCGAGGCGCATCGCGGAGATACCTGGATGGTTGAGAGCAGTCGCGACTGGCGGTGCGAAGATGCTGATCGCATCGCGCACGGTTGCCCTCTGGGTGCGGGTGTCTCCGCTGGCGACTAAGCGGCGAAGTACTAGCGCGTGAGACGGTGCGTGTTGCACATGCGTCCAACTATAGAGGGTTGGGCATTGTCGCATTCCTCACCGCAGGTATGGCAGACGGGCATAGCGTGATATACATTCCTGTGACCTGAGGGCTGGCTTAGCCTGGGTGGCAGTGATTGGCATGATCTTGCGTGGGGGGGGGTGGAGTGATTGGCAGTGATTGGCAGTGATTGGCAGTATGGTTGGCGGAGGGTTCGCATGAAAGTTCAGGCATCGGTAAAGCCTCGCTGCGATGGCTGCAAGGTCATCCGGCGGCGGCGCGTGGTGATGGTGATCTGTAGCAAAGATCCCAAGCACAAGCAGCGCCAGGGCTAGTTCAGAGCTACGCCCGGTACGCCGGGTTAGGCATCGGTTCTCTCGCCTGGATACTCGCCGGAGTACCCGGGCAGCGGCATTTTTGATGCAGTGTTCAGCAGCGTTCACCAGACAGCGAGGAGGATCTGGCGCATGGCCAGAATCGCCGGGGTAGATATTCCCCGCGACAAGCGTGTGGAAGTCGCGCTCACGTATATCTTCGGCATTGGCGCGACATCCAGCAAGCAAGTGTTGACGTCGACACGCGTCAATCCCGATACGCGCGTAAAAGACCTGACCGAAGAAGAGGTCGCGCGGCTGCGTGAATTCATCGACCGCAACTACAAGGTCGAGGGCGACCTCCGGCGTGAGGTCGATATGAACATCAAGCGGCTGATCGAGATTGGCTGCTACCGTGGCATGCGGCATCGCCGCAACCTGCCGGTGCATGGCCAGCGCACGCGCACCAACGCGCGCACGCGCCGGGGGCCGCGCAAGACGGTGGCTGGGCGCAAGAAGGCAGCGAAGAAGTAGACAGGTGTTGGCCTGTCTTCTGGACGGCCACTATCTCAGGAGGAAGCATCCAGCATGGCGGAAAAGACGCCCAAACGGGCCGTCGGACGTCAGCGGCGGCGCGAACGTAAGTCAGTGCCGCGCGGCAAGGCGTACATCCAGGCGACGTTCAACAATACGATGGTCACCATCACCGATCCCAACGGCAACGCGCTCTCATGGAGCAGCGCCGGGGCATCGAACTTCAAAGGGTCGCGCAAGAGCACTCCCTACGCCGCGCAGGTCACCGCGGAAAGCGCCGCGCGCAAGGCGATGGAGCATGGCGTGCGCCAGATCGAGGTCTACGTGCGCGGGCCGGGCGCTGGTCGCGAGGCGGCGATTCGCTCCTTGCAGGCCGCGGGCCTTCAGGTCGTCTCGATCACCGATGTCACGCCGATCCCGCACAATGGCTGTCGGCCACCGAAGCGGCGTCGCGTCTAATCCGGCTTTCTGTCTGGCTCACGCCGGACTGACGCGGGATGATTTCTCTGGCGGCTGGCGCATATGCGCCGCTGCATAATGGATATTCCTGGATTCCCAGATACCGGCATGCGTTGCTCTGGTGACGTGCGCCGGACATTGCACGAAAGATGCGCGTCAAGCGACCTGGAGTGCGTGTTCGTGAGGCCCGCCTTCGTCCTGGGCGGTTCTGGACTGGCCCGCAAGTGAGTCAGTCGCATGGGGAACGTGTGTAGCCCGCTGCTTCCCCTGATAGCCTCTCGTTGCACGCCGCGCGAGGAAGCGCGCGATGGCGTCTTTTGGGATGACGTGACTGTTTGTTCGCGCCTGCTGGCGCTGCGGCTGGTGTCGCGGGCGGCGAGATAGTGACGGCACGATTCCGAAAGCGCGCAACAGGCTCTCTGGCAACGGGCCAGGGCGCATGAACAACGCTGAACAACGCTGAACAACGCCGGACGTCGGAGCGATGTCTGGCGCCAGTTGTTCTTTGAGAGGCACTCCAGACCCAGGCACAGCCTGAGGAGGACGAACGGACTACTATGGCTCGATATACTGGCCCTGTCTGCCGCCTGTGTCGGCGTGAGGGCGTCAAACTGTTTCTAAAGGGTGAGCGCTGCATGGGGCCGAAGTGCGGCATCGAGCGGCGCAACACGCGCCCCGGCCAGCACGGCCAGGCCCGCGGACGCAAGCCATCTGGCTATGCGCTCCAGTTGCGCGAGAAGCAAAAGGTCCGCCGCACGTATGGCGTGCTGGAGCGTCAGTTCCAGCGCTACTTTGACATCGCCGCGCGACGCCCCGGCAAGACCAGCGATAATCTGCTGCAAATGCTTGAAATGCGTCTCGATAATGTCGTCTATCGTATGGGCTTCGCCGATTCACGCGCCCAGGCCCGCCAGATCGTCACGCATGGTCATTTCCAGGTCAACGGACGCAAGTCCGATATCCCTTCGATGATCCTGCGCCCCGACATGGAAGTGGGCGTGCGTGAGGGCAGCAAAAACCTGGAATATTTTAAGACACGCGCCTTGATGCTGGCGCAGAAGAATGTCCCGCCCTGGCTGCGTCTGGATACCAATGCGCTCTCGGGCAGAATTCTCGCGCTGCCGTCCCGGCAGGAGCTAACCCTGCCCTTCGATGAGGCGCTGGTCGTCGAGTACTATCAGCGATAGAGGAGGGGATCCCCTTGCTAGATATTGCTGTGCCTCACATCAAATCTACAGAAACTGAACAGAATTTTGCCAGCTACGATATCGAGCCGCTGGAGGCTGGGTATGGTCACACCCTGGGCAACGCGCTGCGCCGTGTGCTGCTCTCGTCACTGCCGGGAGCGGCCATCACCGCCATCAAGATCGAGGGGGCGCAGCACGAATTCCAGGATATTCCGGGCGTCCGCGAAGATGTCACCGATATCGTGCTCAACGTCAAGAAGATTCGCCTGCGCTCGCTCGCGGATCAGCCGGTGACGATGCGCATCGAGGTGAGCGGCGAGCGGGTGGTGACAGCGGCGGACATCCAGGCGCCAAGCACGATTGAGATCGTCAACCCGGATGTCTACATCTGCACGCTGGATGGCTCCGATGCCCATCTGGAGATGGAACTGGTCGTCGAGAACGGCAAGAGTTATGTGCCTGCCGAGACCAAAGAGGGCCAGCCCATCGGGCAGATCCCGGTGGACGCCATCTTCACGCCAGTGCAGCGGGTCAACTACATCGTCGAGAACACCCGCGTTGGCCAGATGACCAACTACGACCGTATCACGCTCCAGGTCTGGACCGACGGCACGATCACGCCCGACGAGGCGCTGCGCCAGGCATCTACCATTCTGGTGCGCCACTTCCAGTTGATCGCCGACTACATCCAGCCCACGTCGCGAGGGCCGATTGATGTAGACAATGGCTACTATCAGGCCGATGTGCCGGGAGTTATGCCAGACTCGCGCGCGATTCCGATTCCGCCGCGTATCTTCGACATGCCCATCGAGGAGCTTGATCTGACGGTGCGGGCCTATAACTGCCTCAAGCGCAGCGGCATCACCAAGGTTGGCCAGATCCTCACGATGACTGAGGAAGACCTGCTCGCCGTGCGCAACTTCGGCGAGAAGAGCCTCAACGAGCTGAAAGATAGCCTGAAGCAGCGCGTTCTTTTGCCCACTCCGGCGCAACTGGAGCGGTACAACGAGAACAATTTCAACGGCGCGCATGGGTATGGCGACGACAATCTGGATGAGGATTACGACGTATAGCGCAGTGCGCGCCTACATGACGGCGACCTGGTTCGGCCAGATCGCCGCCTGATTTTGCAGGAGTATAGTAACGTGAGACATCGGATGGCGGGCAACCGCATCAATATGCCGGAACCGCGGCGGCGCGCGGCGGTTCGGAGTATGGTGGATGGGCTGTTCATCTGGGAACACATCAACACCACCGACGCCAGGGCAAAGGTGGCGCAGGGCGAGGCCGAGCGGTTGATCGCCATCGCCATTCGCGGCCACAAGCGCTCCTGGGAGCATCTGAACGCCGTCGTGCCTGATAGTGAGACGGCGGAGCGGGTGCTGGAGCTGGCTCGTCGCGGGCGCTTCTCGCTCGACGAGTCGGTTCCGAGCAACGAGGAACGCGCCCAGGAGGGCAAGTATCCGCTCAGCCCGGATGCGCGCAAGCGCAAAGAAGATCGGCTCGCCGCGCTCAAGAAAGAGATGCTCGGCATCATCAAAGATCACGACGAGGCGCAAGCCGCCCTGACCGCCGCACGCGAGGCGATGGCCATCGAGCTGCACGCGCGCCGCATGATTCTCAAGCGGCTGCCGCGCGAGACGACAGTGAAGAAGATTTTCGAGCTGCTCGTGCCGAAGTATTCGGGGCGCCATGGTGGCTATACGCGCATCACCAAGCTGGGTACCCGGCGTGGCGACGCCGCTCTGATCGTCAAACTCGAACTGGTCTAGTTCACTCTAGCCCTGGTCTGGAGGTCTGCCATCGCATGCGGCTGGCTGCGCTCGTTGCCTATGATGGCACAGACTTCAAGGGGTTCCAGCGCCAGGTGGCTGAACGCGGACGCACGGTGCAGGGCTGCCTGGAAGACGCGCTGGCGCGGCTGACCGGTGTCGCAACTTCAGTAGAGGGCGCGGGCCGCACCGATAGCGGTGTCCATGCCAGCGGGCAGGTGATTACCTTCTCGTCGGACGCCAGCCATCGCGAGGCCACCTGGCTCCGGGCGCTCAATGCGCTCTTGCCAGCGGATATCGCGGTGCGGGCGGTGCGGCGAGTGGATGACGGCGTGCACGCGCGCAAGAGTGCGCTGGCGCGGAGTTATCGCTATCGCCTGCTGTGCGATCTGGTGCGCGCGCCGCTACGCGAGCGGTACGCCTGGCGCGTTCGCCAGCGGCTGGATGTCGCGGCGATGCGTGTGGCGACTGGGCGATTGCTCGGCGAGCACGATTTTGGCGCGTTCGGTTCCAGCCCGCGCGATAGCCGCGCGGACGGCTACCGGGGGCATACGGTGCGGACGCTGCTCCAGGCGGAGTGCGATTGGATCGCGCCAACGTATGAGCCAGCGGGCGATGCGCCGCCGGATGAGGTGGAGTGTTGCTTTACGGCGAATGCGTTTCTGACGGGTATGGTCCGACGGCTGGTCGGCACGCTGGCGCTGGTTGGCGGCGGGCGGTTATCAGTGGATGACTTCCAGCGGATACTGGAGGCACGCGCGAAGGCGCATCCGGGGATTCTCGCGCCCGCGCAGGGACTTTGCCTGACGGGCGTTCACTACCCTGCGGGCCTGATTGACTGGAGTGTCACCGAGGTGGCGGCGCCGGAAGTGTCAGGCGCGTAGCTGGTGGGAGCACAAACAGTTGTGCGAATGGAGAGAAGAGCAGATATGAATCCGAAGACGTATAGCGCCAAGCGCGATGATCTCGATCCGCGCTGGTACGTGATCGACGCCGAGAACAAGGTGCTGGGGCGGCTGGCGACCGAGATCGCTCAGGTCTTGCGTGGCAAGTTCAAGCCGACCTATACCCCGCATATGAACGGCGGCGACTTCGTCATCGTCGTCAACGCCGCGAAGGTGGCTGTGACTCGTGGCCGCGAGGACAAGAAGGTCTACTATCGCCACTCCGGGTATCCCGGCGGCCTAAAGGAAGAGACGCTGCGTCAGGCGCTTGAGAAACATCCCGAGCGCGTCATCGAGCGCGCGGTGAAGGGCATGCTGCCCCACAACCATCTGGGCGCCGATATGCTGCGCCGGTTAAAGGTCTATGGCGGCCCGGATCACCCGCACGAAGCGCAACAGCCAAAGGCCTGGGAACGCCCGACGGCGGAGGCGATTCTCGCGGAGCAGGCCACTGCCGAGACGGCGGCTGAGGCTGAAGAGGCGACGGCGAAGAAGTAGCCACGAGTTATAGCTGGCAATCATCTGGAGGAAAGACACCTTGGCAGAGAATCTTGGGCCGTACTTCTACGGCACGGGGCGGCGCAAGACCGCCGTGGCGCGCGTGCGCCTGCATCCCAACGGCGACGGACGCATCATCGTCAATGGTCGCGAGGCCGGTGAGTATTTTGGCCGTGAGGTGCTGATGATGCAGGTGCGTGCCCCGATGCGCCTGCTGGATATCGGCGGCCAGTTCACGATTTCAGTGAAGGTCGTTGGCGGCGGCGTGAGCGGCCAGGCTGGCGCGATTCGCCACGGACTGGCGCGCGCGCTGGTGCGGCTGGACGAGGCGAACAAGCCCGCGATGCGCAAGGCTGGCTTCCTGACGCGCGACCCGCGCATGAAGGAACGCAAGAAATACGGCCTCAAGCGCGCCCGCAAAGCTCCGCAGTACACGAAGCGGTAATTGCGCCTGGGCACAGACAGAACAATACCCCCTCCCGATGGCGGCAGGGGGTATTTGTGTTGCTGGCTGGCGGTTAAAACCGCACCTGAATGGCCTGCTGCCGCGCGGCTGGGTGGTCGAGCGGACTTTCGCCTGGATTGGGCGCAATCGGCGGATGAGCAAGGACTACGAATTCCTGCCCACCACCAGTGAGACCTGGGTCTATCTGAGCATGGTGTGTCTGATGCTCAAACGCCTGACACACGAGCAGGTGCAAACGACCTTCCATTACCGCCGGGTGGCGTAAACCCGGATGTAAACCCCGAAAGTAGGCCTTTGTGTACAGCCTTTAGGGCTGGATGAGGTGTGGAACATAATAGGTGCGCAGATCCGGGAGTCCTCCACTCGAGATCTCGTACTGTTCACCACAAACAGGGAGGGTAGCTACTGTCTCAAGTGTCAAGCCATGCCAGAGGAACACATACGAGGCACTATAGTAGCTCAATGGAGCACACGTACCCGGCCCTTGGCCAAACAGCAGTTTTCCCGATGGCGTTGCTGTCGCGGCCGCGTGCCACCGAGCGACCGTCGCAGGGTCGGTGATCGTGCCAGACTTTGTGATGGCAGGGCCGCCGTTGTTGGTAAGTTGTGTCTCGTAGTGTACCGCGTCTGGCGTGAGCAGCCGCACACCGATCTCGAATACGGCAACCAACGCAACAATGAGGAGAGCCATCGCCACGAGTTTCCGAAGCCAGTTGCGTCGGGAGGCTACCGATTGCATCTCTCAGATCCACCCTTCTCTTTGACGATGCAGCAATGGCGACACTGCGTCACCACTGCTGCTCCATCGGCCGGCCCTATGCCTGTTACCTGTTAGCAGTATGATGTGCCAGAGTTGTGGTAAAACGTCGCGAAGCTGTTCCCGCCCGACACAGTGGAATTGTCGGAAAGGTCAACACCATTTTGATACATATTCAGCTCAGCGTGCGAAAAGTACGTGAGCGGCTCGTTTACGTCGTTGGCATAGTTGCTGGATGCAGCACTTAAGGACCACCAAGAAACCGTGCCAAACGGCGTAAGCGCCCAGTTCTTGTTAGTGCCACAGCTTGTCCTCTCCACGATCCACTCGGCACTGTTGTTGCTAGGAACAAAAGACTTGCTTGTCGACCAGTACTGCCCGTTGACATAATTGTACATGTACACGTACGACTTGCCCGGAACTGTCTGGTTGTAGTCCAAGGCTACGTAGACGGAATCGCCACATGCGACAGCGGGTCCGGCGTAGATGATGTTGGACCCAGGAACATATTCGTACCAGAACCGATAACCGTTCGCATGGTCTGTTTCTGTTCCAGCTTGCCAGAGGTTGCTAGAGTTGTAGCCTCCCAGTCCGATCCATTCCAGCGCGCGCTGTGAATTGCTTGTGCCCGAATAGCACGGCACATCCCACTCACCATTGATGAAATTAAACCCGCTCGCCGTGTCGGCATACCCCGACCAGTAGTCCCCGTTAGTTCCAGCGGTGCCAATGCCGGCGTGCGTGGAGAGTGTGTCAGTATGATACTTGCTGACAACCTCACCGCCGCAAATTCGTTGGCGAACATGTTGCATATTATCTACCCACGTCTGGTATGCTGGACCTTCGCTGGCATGCGGCAGCGGCAACCCGTAGAAGCGAAGTTGGGCTGCTGTAGCAGTTGTAGGATCCCAGCCCGTGGGCGGGCTCGGACACTCGCGACTTCCTGAATACGTGAAACTGTCACCACTGCCGTTTTGCGACCGTGATGCTGCAAGAGCCTTCGGTGCAACTGTACTACCAACACCAATCGCTACAAAGCTCAGCGCCAGCGCCAAGAGTACTTTCATTGTACGTTTCGTCCCCATGTTCGGGATGGCTCCTTTTTCTACATGGATCACTACCAATCGAGGGTCTTCCTGCCAACCGAGTAATCGAGGGTCTTCCTGCCAACCGAGTAATCGAGGGTCTTCCTGCCAACCGAGTAATCGAGGGTCTTCCTGCCAACCGAGTAATCGAGGGTCTTCCTGCCAACCGAGTAATCGAGGGTCTTCCTGCCAACCGAGTAATCGAGGGTCTTCCTGCCAACCGAGTAATCGAGGGTCTTCCTGCTTTCCGCTTATTGATGAGTTAATTCGATGGGCAAAGCATACATACATTTCTTCAAGATGTCAATAGGCGATTCAAGATAGCGTGAATTGCCGACAAGTTCAGCGCATCTGATTATGATATCCATCTTGTAGCAAGTTCAGCAAAGTAAAAGCTCCTGACCAGTGATGGCCAGGAGCAGCTGATAGGGTGACGTAGAAACGCGGTGTTATCTGGCGCGGCGGCCCTCGAAGCGCGCCAGCAGACGCGGCCAGAAGTAGGCTGCCAGCGCGCCCAGGATCAGCGCGACCGAGCCGGTGATGGAAAGGGCATTCGGGTCGAACCAATTCTTGTTTTGGAAGACGTTGACCGCCAGCAACTGGAAGAGCCAGAGCGCCAGCGCGAAGCCGCCGATCACCGCGAAGCCGATGGCGGCGATAGTTGTCATGCGCGCCTGCGGGTCACGCGGCAGGATGGAACCCTGGAGCGTGCGCACCGAGAAGAACGCGAAGAAGCCAACCATCGCCAGCACCAACACCGAGACAAGCCAGCCGCCAACCGCCGGAATGTTCCCGATGCCGAAGAGAATCAGGAAGGCGATCACGACCAGGATGCCGACCAGCACATAGGGCGCGCGCGTGCCAAAGGGGCTGAGCGCCATATTGACACCCGCCAGCGCCGGGGCCGCCCAGAGCAGCCGCCCGTTGAGCCGCTGCGCCGTCAGATACTCGCCGTAGGAGCGCCGCCACTGGCGCTTCTTGAAGTAGATGCGCCCGCGCAGACTGTGCGTATTGGCGCTATTGAGCGTCGGATTCTGCCGCTCGGCGGAGTCGAGCGCGTCAATGGCGTCATCATAACGCCGCACGTCGACGAGCGCGTTCGCCTTGATAACCTCCGCCTGGGCCAGCGCGCCCGGACCGAGCGTCGTCCGGCCATAGCGAATCGCCGAGTCGGTCGCCTGCACCGCGCCCGCCGGGTCTTTATCGCTCATCAGGATAACGGCGCGCATCAGGTGCGCGTTGGGCGAGCGCGGATCGAGGCGGCAGGCCTCTTCGATCTCGGCGCGCGCCACTTTGAAGTCGCGTTTGGAGGCCATCACCTCGGCCAGCTGCACATGCGCGTTGGCGTTGCGCGGGGCAAGCTGGATCGCCCGGCGCGCCGTCTCCTCAGCCTCGGGCGGGATACGGAAGCCGCTCTGCTGGGTCAGCGCGGCGGAAAGCGAGAGTAGCGCATCGACATTTTTGGGCTGCTCGCGCACCACCCGGCGGATTTCGGCGAGCGCCTCGGTGTTACGCCGCAGTTGCAGTAAAATCTGCCCCAGCAGCAGGCGCGCCGAGGCATCGTCGGGGCGGCGTTCCAGTTGTTTACGTGTCAGCCGCTCGGCCTCCACCGCATCGCCGTTGGCCAGCGCCAGCTTGGCCTTGCCCAGCGGGCCAGCGGGAACCATACTGGCGCCCTGGTTGCCGCGAAACGACATTCGATTCATAAGGGTGTCTTCGTCCTTCTCCCCCCGGCGCCATCCGCGACAGTGAGGACACTGCATGATGCAGGGAAAATAACAGCGCGCATCCACCAGGCATGCGTTGGGGCGCACATCACCTACTATTATACTCTTTGAGAGGATGGAGCGGAATCTTTCCGGGCCTAAAGCCTCAGGAGCGCCGCATTGGATGAGAGGCGCAATCCAGATTCATCACACAACCTTTGCCCGGCGCGCATCCTATCGCCAGACTCGCCAGATTAGCATCAGGGGCTAGCGTCAGGCGCGCCGCATGATCTCCGCAGTACCTGGCCGTGATTGCCGCAGAACACGCGCAGCATTTACGCAGGATATGCGCAGGATGTGAGGAAGTTTGGCGCCGCCGGAACCCAGATGGCGTGGCGCGTGGGGCATGGTGAGGAACCAGAGGATATTTACAGGGTGATGTCGGAACGGCGGCGCACGGAAAGAATTATGCGGCGTCAGGCGTCCCAGAGAGAGATGGATGCGACGCCAGGGATGCCGCCAGCATCTATCCCAGGTCTATCTCAGGTGCGCCCGCATCGTGCATGTTTCTTGCGTATATCCTGCGTATATCATGCGCGTTTCTCGCGTGTTCCTCGCATAGTTCTCGCATATTCCGGGCATAGCGCGGGCATTGCGGCAGGCATTGCAGAAAAGAGTGATTCCCATGGATGTTGTGCAATTTGGACGGTGGCTTGGGGAGCGCCGTCGCGCCTGCGGCTGGACCAGCCAGCGCGCGCTGATGGATAGCGCGCTGGAACACCCCCACACACGCGATCTGGGGATCTCGGAGGCGTTTCTTGCGCGTCTGGAGGCTGGATTGCTGGCCTATCCCTTCCGCGGCGCGGTACGGAAACGTGTACTGGCATTAACCTGGCTGCTGTGCAAGTCGTCGCGTCAGACACGTGAATATCTGCGACTGGCCGGGCTGGCCGATCTGAGTGTTGAAGAACAGGAGATGGTGCGCACGGTGCTGGCGTCATTCAGCGATGCTACCCCTGTCGCGCCGCCGCTGCTGCTGCCAGCGCGCCCGCCACGTCTGCTGGGGCGAGCCGCCGCGCTCAACGAACTGCTGCGCACGCTGCGTACCGTGGAGACCGGGCTGTGTGTGGTGACGGGCATGCCCGGCGTCGGCAAGAGCGCGCTCGCCGCCGAGGCGCTGCACCTGATTGCCGCCGACGAGCGCGCGCGCCACGAGCTCTTCCCCGATGGCATCGTCACATTCAGCGGCGTCGGGCGGCGTGGCATGGGTGGCCTGCTGGCCCTGCTCGACGAACTGTGCGCGGTCTTCACCGCCGAGTCGTCGTCGGCGCGCGCCTCCACGCGACGTAGCGAGAAACCCGCCTCCTCAGGCGAGCGGCTGGCGCGGCCCGATGTGGCTGGCACGCTCAACCGCACGCGCTCGGTGGTCGCCGAAAAGCGGTTTTTGCTGCTGCTCGACGATATGGACGCGCGCTTCCCGCTCCGCGACGCGCTCGACGCCGTGTTGGCGGCCGGGCACGCCGCTGGCGGTGTCGGTCCAGCTGAGGCTGAGCGGCGCGTGGTGCTGGTGACGAGCCGGTATGCGCCGGAGGCGGCGCTGATTCGCATTCGTCAGGATGTGTCGCCACTCGATGCCGATGCGGCGCTGGCGCTATTCACGGCGCTGCTTCAGCGCGACCTGACGCCGAGTGAGACGCTGCACGCGCGCGCGATCTGCATGGCGGTAGGCAATCTCCCGCTGGCGATTGAACTGGCGGCAACAGCGGCGATCTCCGAAGGTATCCCGCTGCCGCTGCTGGCGGCTCGACTGGCCAGCCACGCGCTCGACATCTCCGCCGATAGCCGTCGCGAGCTACGATTGCGGCTGGAGCGCGAGCTGGACGCGGTAGATACTGAGGTGCGCGAGTTGTTCGCCCTGCTGGCGCTGCTGGGGACGCCCGCGTTTACCCTCGAAGCGGCGGCGGCCCTACGTGACGCGCGCTGGCCGGAGCCAACGGCTACCGACGAGGTCATTCCTGAACTGGCGGCGCTGGCCCCCGATGACGTGGCTGATGCGGAGACGGCGGAAGATCGGCTGGCGCGTACCGCGGCGCTGCTGGGCCAGCTAGTGCGTCATTCGTTGTTGCGTATCGAAGGCGACGACGCTGGTGGCCATGATGATGACGATGATAATGGAGACGATGGCGATGACGATGACGATGGACCTGGCCCGGGGAGCGGCGTAGGCTTGCGTTATCACCTGCAGCCGCTGGTCTATGCCTGCGCGCGCGAGCGGATGGAGCAACTAGACCCCGCTATGCGCGAGCGCGCGCTGCACAATGCGCAGCGCTATGCCTTGAGCTATCTGTGCAAACATGAGGAGCATCCTCTCGCGCTGGCGCGTCAGCGTGACTTCCTACTGGCGATGGTGGCCCGCGCGGCACGGGGCGGACAGCACGCGCAGGTGCAGCGGTTTGTCTTCGGGCTGACCGCCTCGCAACACAATCTCCTTGCCCTTCGCGAACGCAGCGCCAACCTGTTCACGCTGGCCATTCGTAGCAGCCGTCTGTTACATGACTCGATGTCCGAGGCGCGGCTACTCAACCGGCTGGGGCTGCTCTACTACTACGACGGCTCGACGGCGCAGGCCCGGACGGCGTGGGAGACGAGCGCCAACCTCTGCGCGGAGTTAGCGGCGCGCGGCATCGCCAGCGGTGGGCTGGCGTGGTATCCGCTCTACAATCTGGCCCAGTTGACCTGGGAGCTTGGCGAGCTTGAGACGGCGCAACAGTATGCCGAGATGAGCCTTCATCACGCGCGAGAACACTGCCCGACGATGGTGCTGCCATCGCTGCTGACTCGCGCCATGGTCGCCCGCGCGTGTGGCGATCTCGTCGCGGCCAGGGCCGATCTGGAAGCGTGTCGCGATCTGAAGACCGCGCCGATGGAGGTTGGGCCGGTGGCGACGCTGATCGCCGGACTGCGGCCATGTATCGAGGCGGAGATGGCGCGGGTGGAAGGGGTCTACCGCCACTCGGTCGCGGCAACCGAGAAGAGTGTGGCCTATTTTCAGGCCGAGGATGACCTGTTGAGCGCGGCCAATGTGCTGTTGGAGCAGGCGCGCTATGCCGAAGTCCAGGATTTTCGCGCCGATGCGCGGCTCTTCGCGTCGCGTGCGGTGGCGCTCGGACGCAAGGCGCATGCCGAATTCGTCCAGGCGCGCGGCAAGGAGCTATTACTCCGCCTGAACAACAGCACGAGTTGCGCTCAGCCCGGCTGATGCCGCGGATTGGCAATCCCCTGGTGATGTGGCTGCTTCTCCTAATGCGCCCCTTACCTTAGAAATAGCTCCGGCAACGCTGGCTGGAGCTATTTTCGGGTATAGTGCTTCAAGAGGGGAATCCATTCTGCCCGCCAATCAGTTGTACCTGCGGAGGTTGCCATGTCAGCCGCGCAGCCAGACGATTCCTGCCCCCGCCTTGCCGAGCTAATCGCCGCCCTCTCACTGGCCACTGACCTTGGTATCGGTCAGCCGATGGGATATACCCTGCGCATCTGCCTGCTTGCCCTTCACCTCGGCGCTGCCCTCGGCCTCAGCACGCACGAGCTATCTGAGGTCTACTACGTTGCGCTGCTAAGCGGAGTCGGTTGTACCGCTGATGCCCACGAGTCTGCGATGTTGTTTGGTAATGATGTGACTGCGACAGCGCAACTTGCCACCATTGATATGGCCAGCCACCGAGAAATGCTCAACTTCCTGTTGCGACATGCAGGCGCAGGCAAGAGTCCATGGCGACGCTTGCGGATGACAGCCACTGCACTATCTGAGGGATCAGCGGGAGCGCGCGAGCCACTGGCTGCCCACTGTGAATCAGCCCGCATGCTGGCAGGCCAGTTTGGAATGGGCGACGGAGTCTCGCTGGGACTCAGCCACATCTTTGAGCGTTGGGATGGACACGGTTGGCCCTATCAACTCAAAGGTGAGACCAGCCAACGCTCGGCACGGATTGTCCAACTCGCGCGAGACGCAATAGTGTTTTACCGTATGGGAGGCGTTGAGGCTGCCGTGGCAGTGGTTCGCCAGCGGATGAGTGCCAAGTATGATCCCCACATAGCCCGGAGTTTCTGCCAGGAAGCGCCTCACCTGCTGGCCGCCACGGAGAGCCAGTCAGCCTGGGAGGCTGTGCTTGATAGAGAACTCGGCGCGCAGCCGCGTATGACAGATGGGCAGTTCGATACTGCCACTCAAGCCATCGCTGACTTCGTTGACCTGAAATCGCCCTGGCTGACCGGACATTCGCGTGGCGTTGCGGAGTTGGCGGCCGCCGCCGCTCGACGGCTTGGCTGGCAGGAACGGGCAGTCAGCATGGTACAGAGAGCAGGCAATCTTCACGATCTTGGACGAGTGGGTATATCGAGTGGCATCTGGGACAAGGCTGGGCCATTGACCGATGAGGAGTGGGAGCAGGTGCGACTGCATTCCTACTATACTGAGCGGGTGTTGTCCCGCCCTGATGCTTTGGCGCGCCTGGGCAGCCTGGCTGCGGGGCATCACGAACGGCTCGATGGGTCTGGCTATCACCGCCACATCCCGGCCACTCTGCTCTCTGAAGGTGCGCGGCTGTTGGCTGCCGCCGATTCCTACCACGCGATGATCGCGGCGCGGCCATACCGCCCGGCATCTACGCCCGACGTTGCTACCGCTACGCTACGCGATGAGGTTCGGCAGGGGCGGCTTGATGGCGAGGCGGTCAACGCTGTGCTGGCCGCGGCGGGCCACAACGTCCAGGTGGCAAAGCGCGCATGGCCCGCCGGACTGAGCGAGCGCGAGGTTGAGGTGTTGCGTCTGGTCGCTCACGGCCTCTCCAGGCGCCAGATAGGCCAACAGCTCTGTATCTCTGAGAAGACCGCCGATCATCACATCCAGCATATCTATACCAAGTGCGGCGTCTCGACACGGGCATCAGCCACACTCTTCGCCATGCAACATCGCCTCCTCAGCGACCTGGCCACCCTCACAGAATAGGGCGTTCGCCCGATGCTCCCACAGGCTCTTCCAGTTATCCTTAAGCCATGCGCGGCAGAACAAAGGCACAGCAGTGGCACACTACTCTTTGAATGTGCCGAACGAATTCCGCAAAGGGGGATAAATGATGAACCGTATCATCTCGAAAGACAGCACGCCCATCGCATACCAGCAGAGCGGCAAAGGACCGCCGCTGGCGCTCGTGCATGGCACAACCGCCGACCACACCCGCTGGGCGCCTGTGCTTCAGCCCCTCGAAGAGCACTTTACCCTCTATGCGCTTGACCGGCGCGGGCGTGGCGAGAGCGGAGACGCCGACGCCGACCATTACTCCATCGAGCGCGAGTTTGACGATGTGGCCGCGGTCGTCGACTCCATCGGCGAACCAGCACATCTGCTCGGCCACTCGTACGGCGCGCTCTGCTCGCTGGAGGCGGCTCTGCGCACAAAAAACCTGCGCAAGCTCGTGCTGTATGAGCCACCTATCCCGACCGGTATCGAGCTTTATCCGAGTGCATCCGTCGAGCGTATACGGGCAGCGTTAGCGGCAGGAGATCGCGATGGCGCCGTCACCATCTTCATGCGCGAGATTGCTCAGGCGCCCCAGCGCGACCTGGACCTGTTGCGGTCGGCTCCGGCGTGGCAGGGGCGGGTGGCGGCGGCGCACACCATTCTGCGTGAGATACAAAGTTCAGATACCTATGTCTTCGAACCAGCGCGCTTCCACCAGATGACCGTGCCCACGCTGCTCTTGCTCGGCGGCGACAGCCCACCATTTCTCCAGCGCGCCACCCAGGCTGTGCAGGCCGCGCTGCCCAACAGCCGAATCGTTGTCATGCCGGGCCAACAGCACGTGGCAATGAACTCAGCGCCCGAACTTTTTGTACGCGACGTTCTGCAATTTCTGCGGGCTGATTGAAGAATCAGCGACTAATGACGCAGGCGCGTCAGTTCCGATCAGTGCGCGCATTGCTGTGATAGGGCTACTTCCTCCGTTGCGTCTTCCAGCGCATGGTACGCTGTTGTGCAAAACGGAGGTATTTTCGTGATGACAACGTACATAGCGTTGCTGCGGGGCATCAACGTCGGCGGACATCGGCTCATCAAAATGGCCGACTTGAGGACCATGTTCGAGGCGTTGGGCTTCGGCGGGGTGCAGACCTATATCCAGAGCGGGAACGTCGTTTTCCAGGCCGACGAGGCGGAACAGCCGCTGCGCGAGCGCATCGAGCAGCGGATCGCGGCGACGTTCGGCTTCGCGGTCACGGTCGCCCTGCGCACGCACGACGAACTGGCGCAGGTCATCGCGGATTGCCCGTTCGCGCCAGACGCGCTGCCTGAGGGCGAGAGCCTCTACGTCGCGCTGTTGGCGGAGGCGCCCACGCCAGAAGGCGTCGAGCGGCTGCTGGCGAGCAAGACCACGCCAGACGATTTCCGCATGCTGGGCCGCGAGGTCTATCTGCTCTACCGCCGAAGCATGCGCGAGAGCCAGCTCACGAACAACCTGCTCGAAAGCAGACTCGGCGTCCCCGCAACCTCGCGTAACTGGCGCACCCTCACTACCCTCGCCGCGATGAGCAAGACGCTGGCCGATGGATGATCTACGGCACGCTGGCCGCAAGCGGGTAATATTCCAGGCCGGGCGTGAAGTCACCTGCATTGTCGTTATGCGCCTGCCCCCAGAGCGCGACCGCATGCCCGGCCGCGTCGTACTGGACGGCGAGCGGCGTGCCTACAGGCATTGTCGCCACACGTTGCCAGGTCGTCGCGCCATCCCGCAGCGTGTAGACGAGGTTGGCTGGCCCAATGCTCCAGAGCAGGATCGAGCCATCCGGTAGCACAGCTAGCCTGTCTGGGGCAAAGAGAATATCCGTGCTCGGAAGCGCGGGCAACTCCTGCCAGTGCACGCCCTTATCGGTTGAGCGCAGCATTGTGAGTGAGGGAGACTGTTGTGGAAACACCCAGGTAACCAGCGTGTCGGCGCCAGGTTGCGCGGCTGTCTGTCCTATATCGGCGTCTGGGTAGGGTGTGCTGACTCGTGTCCAGTGGCGTCCGTCATCGCTGGAGCGCACAAGGGTCAGGCAATTATCTGAGCAGGGCGCTACAGTCAGCGTGGCGTAGATCGTAGACCCGCTAGAAACCAAGAGGGCGCCGATCAATTGCGCTGAATGCCCGAGCAGTTGCCACCCGCTTATCTCGGTGAGTGGGCCATCCGCGCGGCTGACGAGCAGATGGAAGGGTAGAGAGTTATCCGGCGCCCTCGCGCCTTTAGCCACTACGAAGAGGGTTGAGTTGGTCCAGGCGACATTGTCGACAACCAGCGATGCGGGCACATGGATCGGTGACCACGTGAGGCCGCCATCGTGGCTGCGGAACACTCGCGCGGTTGGCGTGACGTTGTCGCAGACGATGCAGTTATAGGTGACGAGCGCCACATCCCTGGCATCGCTCGGCGAAACAGAGACACGACAGCGCGCCCCGGTTGAGACGTTGCCCAGCAGATTCCATACATGCAGATTCCATACATTCTGATTGGGATCATAGGCCGCGAAGTTGATGGGAGCAGCGCCAGGGCCGAGTGTGCCACAGGTGTAGCCCAGCGCGCCATTCGCGCTAAAGGCGATATCCTGCGCCCATCCTGGGCCATTGGCTTTCCATCCCGTGCCGCGCGGTATCGAGGTTGGCACGGGTGTCGGCGTCTTGATACGCAACAGCGTCTCAGTGGGCGTTGGAATGATGTGTGCGGGCATGACGCCTGGTAGCCAGTGGATCGCCAGCGCCAGCACGACAACGCCTGCGAGCGCGACCGACGCAATATTGAGCAGACGCCGCAGCGAGAAGCTGCTGGTAGCGGGCTTGAGCGACGTAACGCGCGGCATGTCATCGGATGTGGTATCTGGAATCGTAGCGGGCGCCTGGGCATGTTTGTCGTCATCGCTCATGCGTGTTGTGCGGTCCTTCCCGGTTCACCTGCTTGTCGGCCTGGGGCCTATCCTCTCATGCCAGGTATGTCGTGTCAAATGATGAGATGGTGAGCGGATGAGATCGCGGGGCGACGCCGCCATTAGCGCGAACCCTGAAGCGGATAGTATTCCAGACCCAGCGCGGCTGTTGGATTGATTGCCCGTCCCCAGAGCGCGACCGCATGTCCCCCAGCATCATATTGCACCGTCATAGGCGTACCGGCGGGTAGTGACGCAATGAGTCGCCATGTGGCCGCTCCGGCGGGCAGCGCATAGACCGCGCCTGCGTTTCCATAACAGAAGGCGTAGACCGAGTTGTCTGACGCGGCGAAGATAACCGCGCCGCCCGTCGTGGGATCTACCGGGAAGGCTGGCAACTCTCGCCAGGAATCGCCGTCATTGTCTGACCGCAGGGGCACGAGTATGCCCGGTGTAGGCAGAAACGCCGAGCCGACGAGGGTGTGGGTGTATGGCTGCGCCGCCTGAAGCGTGATGGGGCTGCCCTTGTAGTTCGCGGAGTACGAGGTCCAGTGCGCGCCATCATCGGCGCTGCGCACCTGAATCGTGCAGTAGCTGGCGCAGGACATCTCATTGAGCGAGGCGTAGAGCGTCGTCCCGCTCGAAAGCAGCGAGATATTACTGAGCTGCGTGGTTTGTCCGATTAGCTGCTGTGAGTCAATCTCCGCGAATGATCGGTTATGCTGCCAGACGAGCAGATGGCTGGGCGAGTTGGGAGGGATAGTTGTGCTGTCGGCGGAGAGATTGCCCCGCGTCGCCAGGAATAGCGCCGAGTCTGCCCAGGCGACATCATAGACATTCATCATAGCGGGCAGGAGAAGCTCCTCCCAGGTCTCGCCGCCATCGTACGATTCATAGAGCCGCGAAGCGGGATAATTATCGATGCAGTCCCCACCGTCAGGACAATAGGTAACGGCAAGTACAACATAATTACCCGCATCGGGCGAGACGAGCACCTGGCAGCTATCGCCAGAAGCGGGGGTTGGCAACTCCTTCCAGGTGTTCTGGTGCACGTCATAGACGGTCAGCGACATGACGGCGTTGAGTGGACTCTTGTCACAGATGTAGCCCAGCGCGCCATTGGATGTGAACGCGATATCCTGCGCTGATTCGGGGCCGATGGACTCCCAGCCGGAGCCGCGCGCTGGTGGCAACTGCGCGTTGAATGTCTGAGTTGTGCGCGTCGACTGGCTATTCGGCCCTTTCGGTAGGACATCGGGCAGCCAGTGGATCGCCAGCGCCAGCACGGCAATGGCCGCCACCGCCACCGTCGCCACGTTGAGCAACCGCCGTTGCGAGAATGCGCGGGAAGCAGGATGTAGCGACGAGACGTGCGGATGCTCCTCCCGCTCGTCATCGGTCGGCGTGGCATCATTGTGAGACGGCTCGTCATTCCGCACTGATTATCCCTCTCGCTCGGCGTCCAGGTTGAAATGCGTGCGCGCGGCCTGTGTCACCCGCGCCATCACTGTCTCCACCGGAAGATGCAGCTTCTCCGCCAGCGCGCGGCAGTCGTCGTACTCTGGCGTCACGGCGATCACCGCGCCATCCGCCGTCTTCAGCTTGACGCGCACCGGCCCCAGTGGCGTCTCGATCTCGCGCACCTCGCGTCCCGCCTTGAGCCGCTCGGCGTGGTGCATGCGCACGCCCAGCGTCGCACTCTCGCGCAGAATCCGCGCCGCAAGCTCGCTGGCGTCCTCCGGGCGCGCGATGACCGTTAATAGCGTCGCGGGCCGATTCTTCTTCATTTGCAACGGAGTATAACTCACGTCAAGCGCGCCACTTGCCAGCAGGCGCTCCATCAGCCAGCCAAGCGCCTCGCCGGTCATGTTGTCGATGTTGGCCTCGATGACCATCACCTCGTCGCGCTCGAAGCCTGCCTCGGCCCGCTGCCACTGCTTCTGGCGCGGTCCCAAGCACGACGCGGAGGCAGTTGGCCCACGGCAGTTTGCGCGCGCCGAATCCGTAGCCGACGGCGCTGAGCCGCATCGCCGGGCGCTCGAAGCGGGCGAGCGCGGCCACCAGCGCGGCTCCCGTTGGCGTAACAAGCTCCCCCTCTATTGGGACGGACCGCCAGACGGCATCTGTTCCCTTGAGCAACTCGAGGGTGGCGGGCGCGGGTACGGGTAACGCGCCATGCGCCGAACGCACCCGCCCCGACGTCAGCGGCAACTCTGAGCAGTAGACCTCCGCGACATCGAGCAGGTCCAGGGCAAGCGCCGCGCCGACGATGTCCACTATCGAGTCCACCGCGCCGACCTCGTGAAAGGTGACCTCATCGGGCGTTGCGCCGTGGATGATGGCCTCCGCCTGCGCCAACCGCTGGAAGATCGCCAGCGCGCGCTCGTGCGCCCGTGCTGGGAGCGACGCGGCGTCCAGCATTGCGGTGATGTCGGCCAGCCGCCGATGCGCGTGTGGCGTCTGCTCGTCCAGCCGGACGTGGAGCCGCGTGCCGCTGATACCATGCTCGGTAACGGACTCCGCCTCCAGGGTGTAGCCCACGAGCGGCAGCGTTGTCAGCGCGTCTCGCAACTGCGCGAGATCGAGGCTCGCGTCGAGCAGCGCGCCGAGCAGCATATCGCCGCTGATGCCAGAGAAGCAATCCAGCCAGAGCAGCATGGGCGGGTCTCCTATTCGTGGGCTGTAGCGAAAGCGAAGGGCAGTGTGCTCTTTACGACGGACAGCCACGGCGGCTGGCGATTAAAACCGCGCCTTGATGGCCTCACTGCGCTCCGCCACAAAACCCGCCGTCGCGGGTTTCAACGATCCGCGCACTAGTGGGTACACTGTAGGGACACAGTCTGGGAAGTCCGCGCAGGCGGACTTTGTGGCCGCAGGCCCTTCAGGCGCGGTTTCAACCGCCCGCGCTGCCCAGCGCGTGTCCCTCGAACTTGCTGAACCACCTTATGCCGCGAAGGTGATTTATCCCTACCTCGCCCCTGCCTGTAGCGCCTTCTCGCAGATATCATACTGCCGCTCGACGCGCATGCCCACGCGCTCGTAGAGTCGGGTGGCGCCAGTGAGACTCTGTGAGTCCACACCCAGCGCGACCGTGCGCAGCCCGCGCCGGTAAAGCGCGCCGAAAGTGTGGCGGAGCAGCGCCTCGCCCAATCCCCGCCCGCGCCAGGGTCGCCGGACGCCCAGATCGTTGACCCAGCCGCGATCCGGCAGTACCTCGCCCATCACCACACCGACCACCTCGTCGCCATCTATCGCCAGGAACCAGAGTGAGGGGTCGAACGTGTCAACCTCGATGTTCGCGCGGACAAAATCTTCATACGGCTGCTCGGCGTATCCCCAGTGGTCCTGGAACGCCTCGCGAAAGGCGACATAGGTGGCGCGCAGATCGGCCTCCGTGATGGGATTGCGCACGGTGATGCCCGCTGGCCAGACGGCAGTCGCAGGCTCCTCGGCCAGTTCGACGATCATGCCCCACATTCGGCGGACAACCTGATAGCCGGATTGCTCCAGCAGGCGGCGCGCTGGCTCATTGGCAGCGGTGATCCATTGCTGGAGGACGACGCGATCATCGGGCGCGAATCGTCCCATTGCTTCACTGGCGCGCTGCTCGATGCGTGCGAGCAACGCCGTGCCGATGCCACGCCCGCGCGCGTCGGGGTGGACGGTGGCGAACGCCTGGAGGTCGGTGCGCTCGACGGGCTGCACATGGGCAAAACCCAGCGCCTCCGGCCCGTCGGATGCGACCGCCAGCCAGGCATTCTTTCCCCAGTCGAAGTCGGAACGCTGCCAGACAATGCTGACACCGTCGAGCATGGCGGGGTCAGGGCTGCCCATCTCCTCGGTCTCGCAGATGGCGATGAGCGCCATAATCGTGTCGCGGTCGCCGGGCGAACAGGGGCGAATAGAAACGCCGGGAATATCGAAAGCAGTCATGGTGTGACTCCTTGTGAGATGTGTGATACTGAATCCGGTTGGACTGTTGTCATACGGAGGCAGGCCGTAGCGTAAACGCTACGGCGAATTTCCCAACCCATTCGCCGAGGCCTTCAAGCTCCGGCACGCTCCCCACATACAACGACCCAGCCGGACTTGGTATGAGAGCAATACTCTTCGAAAATGCACCTTTGCGCGCAAGACCACTGCCCTTCCTCGCAACCAGGAAGGGTAGCCAAGGCGCCGGGTCAGAGAATTATTGTTTCGATGGTACTCATCGCGCCTATCTCCACATCTTCAGGGGTGGTCTACGCCCGCGATTTCGATGGTGCGCGCCTCATCCGTCGGGCGCGTGGCGAACCAGCGCAACACCTCCCCCGCCAGATAGACTGACCCAGCGACACAGACCAGGTCGCGCGGCCCCGCGTCGGCCAGCGCGGCGGTCAGCGCCTGCGCCGTATTGTCGAGCGGGCGGATATCGAGCGCGGGCGCGGCATCGCGTATGACCGTGGCAAGCTGCTCTGGCTGGGCGGCTCGCGGAATCGCCGCTGCGGTGGTATAGACACGCGCCGCGCCAGAACGGGCAATCTCGGCGGCGACGCCCGTAAGGTCTTTATCAATCATCAGGCCGATGACCAGTAGCAGGCGATCCCAGGTGAAGTGGCGGCGCAGGGCGGCGAAGAGATGGGCGAACGAGTCGGCGTTGTGGGCGCTATCGACTATCGCCAGCGGCGCGCGCCCGACGATCTGGAGCCGCCCCGGCCAGCGCACGGCGCGCAGTCCCGCGCGCATGGAAGCCTCGTCCAGCGGCAGGCCACGCGCGCGTAGCGTCTCCGCCAGGGCCAGCGCCACCGTCGCGTTCTCGATCTGATGCTCGCCGAGCAGCGCCAGCTCTACCTGGTTGTAGCGCCCCGTCGGCGTCGTCACGCTGAAGAACTGGCGGGTCTGCTCCGCCGTGCTGGGCGACCAGATATAGTCGCAGCCGCTGCCCTCCGGCCCGACACGCACCAGCGGCGCCTGCCGCTCGTGGGCGACCCGCTCGATAGCCGCCACCGCCTCAGCCGCCTGCGCCGAGCAGATGACGGGCACACCCTGCTTGATGATGCCCGCCTTCTCGCCCGCAATCTGGCCCAGCGTGTTGCCGAGGATGGCCATGTGATCGTAGCTGATGCTGGTGATGGCCGTCGCCATCGGCTCGACGACGTTCGTGGCGTCCAGCCGACCACCCAGCCCCACCTCGATCACAGAATGATCCACGCTCGCCGCGCGAAACGCCAGGAATGCCAGCGCCGTCGAGACCTCGTAGGTGATATAGGAGCCGTAGGTCGTTCCCAGCGACTCCACTGCCCCGCGAAGTTGCGGCAGAAGCGCGATGAGCGCCTCGGCGGAGATGACCTGCCCATCCACGCGGATGCGCTCGCGGAAGGTATGCAGGTCGGGCTGGGTGTAGAGTCCGGTGTGGAGTCCCGCTGCCCGCAGGATGCTCTCCAGCATCGCCGAGGTCGAGCCTTTGCCCTTGGTTCCGGCGATATGGGTGACGCCATAGGCCCGCTGCGGATCGCCCAACTGTGCCAGCAGGGCGCGCTCGCGGGCGAGGTTGTCCTCGCGGTCGTGGACGAACACGCCGGTACGTTCGGTGTCGCTGAAGCCATAGATCCAGGCCAGCGCCTCGGCCCAGGTTTCGGGCCAACTCGCGGGCCAGCCAGCTTGTGACTCGTCGCTGGTATCGCTCATGCGTTGTCCTCCTGCCAGCCACGCACCACCGCATCGCTCATACGGACAACCCGCGCCATCTGCCGCACATCATGAACGCGCACGATATCCGCGCCCTGAGCGATGCCCAGCGCGACGGTCGCCGCCGTCCCCTCCACCCGGTCATCGACAGGCGTGCCCAGCACCAGCCCGATATGCGCCTTGCGCGATGTGCCAATCAGCAGCGGTCGCCCCAGCGCGCGTATCTCGCGCAGCCGAGATAGCACCCGCAGGTTTTCCGCGCCCGCCAGCCCGAAGCCGAAGCCGGGATCGAGTATCAGATGCTCCCAGGGGATGCCAGCGGCCAGCGCGACTTCGATGCTGGTGGAAAGCTGGCGCAGCACGTCGCTCACCGGATCATGGCGCGGCTTGCCCCGCAGGTTGCTCATCATGACGACGGGAACGCGCCGACCAGCCACGACGCCTGCCATGCGCGCATCGCCGTGGAGTCCGGTAATATCGTTGACCAGCAACGCTCCCGCGTCGAGCGCGGCCTCGGCGACGCTCGCCTTATAGGTGTCAATCGAGAGGATGACCGAAGGCGGCAGGGCGGCGGCCAGCGCGGCAATCACCGGGACAACGCGCCCGCGTTCGATGGCGGCGTCCAACGGTGGCTCGCCAGTGGTAGACGGGCGGGTGGACTCGCCGCCGATGTCCAGCATTTCCGCGCCATCGGCCACCATCTGTTGCGCGCGGGCGACCGCCGTCGCGACAACGGCATCGCTGGCGACGCCATCGGCTGCCAGACCATCCTGTGAGAAGGAGTCAGGGGTGATGTTGAGAATCCCCATGACCCAGGTCTTTGAACCCCAGGCAAGTGTGTGGCGCCCCCAGATGGTCGGCGCGAGCGATTCAGGCGCATCAGGCATAGTCGTTCGTGTACTCCATGTGTCACTGGTCGGCGAATATCGGCAGTTTGGCGAAGTATGTCCAGGGGTTCCGTGCCGCAGGCTGAAGACCTGCGGCTAATCCTAGGGTGAACGAATCCGCTCATCGTCAGCGGCGATTCCGAACGGGCAGGATTAGCCGCGGCATTTATGCCGCGAAGCTCGCCCAGCACGCGCCTCGCCCTCGTTCGTCCTGTATTATTAGCGCCGCATTATTCCATCCCCACCGCTTTACGCAGCGCCGCCAGCTCTTTCGCGGCCAGCAGCCGCGACGCGCCCGGCTTGAGCAGCCCCAATTTGAGCGGCCCCACGCGCACCCGTCGCAGTTCCAGCACGCGCAGACCAGCCACCGCCAGCATCCGCCGCACCTGGCGCTTGCGGCCCTCGTGCAGCTCGATACCGAGCCAGATACCCTCCTCGGACGTCTCATCGATAATCCAGGCACGGGCGGGCGCGGTGAGGCGTGTCTCGCCGGGGAGCATCATCCCCTTCGTGATGGCCGTCATCGCCGCCGCCGAGGGACGATTCTCCACCAGCGCCTCGTACTCTTTGGTTAATGCATAGCGTGGATGTGTCAGACGGAGCGCCATCTCGCCATCGTTCGTCAGCAGCAGCAGCCCCTCCGTGTCCAAATCCAGCCGTCCGACCGGATAAACCCGCTGCGCCACCCATTCGGCGGGCAGCAGATCGAGCACCGTGCGCCGCCGCTGTGGGTCGTGCGCGGTCGTCACCGTCTCGGCGGGCTTGTTCAGCAGGATGTAGAGATGGGTGGCGGCGGGACGCACCAGCCGACCGCGCACCCGCACCTCATCGCTGGCCGGGTCAACGCGCACGCCCAACTCACGCACGATCTCGCCATTCACCGAGACGGCGCCCGCCTCGATCAGCTCTTCGGCGTGGCGGCGAGAGGCGATGCCCGCGTGCGCCAGATATTTCTGCAGCCGCTCGCCGCGCTGCTCATTGTCCGTTCCTGCCGTGTCCGCCATATCTGACCTATCTCACGCTAAGCCGTCCAAAACGCCCGCTGGGCCATGCCCTGTACATGATACCGCGCAAAGCCAGAGCGCGGCAGCCAGAAATCTGCCTAGCGCCTTGCCACGTACGTTACCATGGAGAAGCGGGCAATTTGTGTGCGTGGTGGCGTGTAAAGAGAGCGGTATGGCTGAGACGGGCGCCGAGGCGAGCGCGGCGAATCGTTCGTTCACCCAACAGGAACAGCGCGAGGCGGCAGAGTTCGTGCTGCGGCTGGGCAATGCTTTGCTTCAGGCGGGCTACCCCATCAACCAGATCGGCGAGCTGCTGCTGGCGCTCTCGCACTCGCTGGACCTGCCACAGCCCCAGGTGTATGTGACGCCGACCGTCATTGAGGTCACCATCGGCCCGCTGACCCACCAGCATCGCGCGCTGCTCGTCACAGCGCCGGGCGATGTCAACCTGGGCCACCTCACCCAACTGGACGCCATTGCCCGCACCGTCGCCGCTGGCAAGCTCACCCCGCGCGACGGCATCGCCCGACTGGAGGCGCTCTCAGCCGCGCCCCCGCTGCATAGCGCGCTGCTGGTCGGCTTCGCCTATGCGCTGACGGCGGCGGCGTTCGCCCGGACGCTCGGCGGCGGCCTCCGCGAGATTCTGGTGGCGGCGCTGGTAGGCGGTGTGACGGGCGCATTGTCCGTCTTCGCACACCTCTTCGCGCGCCTCCAGCGCATCTTTCCGCCACTCGCCGCGTTCGTCGCCAGCTTCATGGTGACGGCGTGGGCGGCGCGGGTGACACCAGTCTCGGGCGATCTGGTCACGCTGGCGGGCCTCTTCGCGCTCCTCCCTGGCTTCACGCTGACCGTGGCGCTGGAGGAGCTGGCATCGCGCGACCTCGTCTCTGGCACGGTGCGCCTGACCTCGGCCTTCATTACGCTCTTCGGGTTGATTCTGGGCGTCGCGCTGGGCCGCCAGTTTGGCGTGCGGCTCTTTGGCCAGGTGACCCCGGCGACTCCCACGGCGCTGCCCGCGTGGACGTATTTGCTGGCGGCGATTGGCGGCCGGGCTGGCATATACACTCTGGCTCCAGGTCGAGCGGCGCGACATCATCTGGGTGGTGCTGGCCTGTCTGATTGGGGCGCTGGCGGCGCGGGCAGGCGTGATGCTGCTGGGGCAGCAGCTTGGCGCGTTCGCGGCGGCGCTGGCGGTCGGCCTTGCCAGCAACCTCTTCGCGCTGGCGACTGGTCGCCCAGCGGCGGTGATGCAGGTACCGGGGTTGATCGTGCTGGTGCCTGGCAGTATCGGACTGCAGAGCTTCCAGGCGCTCTTCACCGCCCAGACGGTTGTGGGCATCCAGGCGACCTTCCAGATGTTCCTGACGGCGATTGCGCTGGTCTACGGCATCTTCGTCGCCAATCTACTGCTGCCCTCGCGCCACCCGCTACGCACGCTCTTCGACATGGTCAGCCGCATCGAGCAGACGGTGCTGCTGCGCGGCGGGAAAGGCGAGAAAGCGGCGGCAACGGTAGGCAGTATCAGCCGCTGCATCGCCTCACATGGATTGGTAACGCCACGCGCCCTTAGCGGGGGATATAGAGCGTGTTATGAACTCAAGTTCAACCGGATGAACCGAGGCAACATGAGGCAGGTGAAGGCCAGAACACGCAGACCTGCCAACGTCGTAGCGAGGCGCTCGTAGTCGCGCGCCAGGCGGCGGTGTCGTGCTGTCGTGCTTCTGCGCCCCCGACTGATCCGAGCGCCTCCACATCCCCAGCTCACGCACAGTGCCGCTCTTCGCCACGACAGCGAGAATGGTATCAGAGCAGAGTTGGAAGCGCAGCCACCCACAACACGCGCTTCGTCCGCCCTGGAGAGCGATAGCACGAAGGATAGCTCGAACCCTGGGGATTCGCCATTGAGCATGAGCATCATCACACAGTACCTGCGCTGGCTGGGCCACGACGCTGGTGGCGCCCTCCCACCCGAAGACGTCCTCGTCGGCATCCTGGCCGATGGCGCCTGGCAGCTGCCGCCGACCTGGCCACCCCTCGAACCCGACGAGACGCTGGTCTACGTCCCTCCCCAGTGGATCGGCGACTGGGAGACCGGCCACCGCCTTGCCCCTGGCTATCAGCATGTCTGGCGCGTGCCACGCGCGTCGCTCTGCCCGCCGCTGTCCCACCCACACTTCGGCCCCTATCGCCCCGGCGCCCTTCCTCCCAGCGCCACCGGCCCAACTGCTCGGTCCAGGTGGGCGCGCTCGCGGAGTGAGACGGCCGTGCCGACTGAGGAGATGGAGGAAACTCGACCAGAACGGCTCCAGCGAGACGGCGCGAGTGAACCTGCCTGACCGCGTTGCGGCAGGAACCAAACAGCCTGCACGACCACGTGGAATGAGTGGGTACGCTTTGGAGGGCGGATGTTTTATACTGGTCACACCTCGGCACGGCAGGGCAGATGGTGGCGTAGGTAGCGCAAGTAGTGCAAGTAGCAGAGGAGCGAGATGGTGAGAGCCTTTCTGCTCGTTCTGCTCGCGTATACGGTGGCGGGCGTGGTCGCCGTCGTCTCTGGCATCCTGCTGCGCAACCAGGCGCCGATCCTCGTCGTGGGCGCGGCGGATCTCGCGGCGACCATTGTGATCTTCCTCTTCAGCGTCATGGTCCGCAATTCCAGCATCTACGATCCGTATTGGAGCGTCGCGCCCGTGCCCATTGCGCTCTTCTGGCTGCTGCAGCCCGGCTCCAACGGCTTTGCCAATCTCCGCCATGTGCTCATCTTCGCGCTGCTCTGCCTCTGGGCCATCCGACTGACCGCGAATTGGGCGTCCCAGTGGCGCGGCCTGGGACATGAGGACTGGCGCTATCGCGACATCAAGCGGCAGGCAGGCCGATTCTACTGGCCCGTCAGCTTTCTGGGCATTCATCTGCTGCCGACCATCCTGGTGTTCGGGGGCTGTCTGGCGCTCTGGCCCACCTTGAGCGACCGGAACACGCGCCTGTCCTGGCTGGATGTGGTGGCCGCGCTCGTGACGCTGACGGCCATCGTCATCGAGGCGACGGCGGATTGGCAGATGCGCCGATTTCGCCGCAGCCTGGCTGCCAAACGCGACATCGACGCCATGCCGCGGGGCTTGTGGTCGCTCTCGCGCCACCCCAATTACTTCGGCGAGGTCTTGTTCTGGTGGGGGCTGTACCTCTTCGTGCCGCTGGCGTATCCAGACTTCCGTCTCGTGGTCATTGGGCCGTTGCTGATCCTGGGCCTTTTCCTGGGCATCAGCATCCCGCTGATGGAGCGCCACCTGCTCGCCGGGCATCCCGAGTATGCCGAGTATCAGCGCCAGGTGGTCTCGCCCTTCTTCCCCTGGTTTCCCCGCTTCGTTCGCGGACAACGGGGACACCAATCCAAACCACCGCTCCAGCGCGACGAGTAGGGCTTGAACCCCCTTACGGCTCACGGCGCTACTCGTCGCCAAGAATCTGCTTGAGCGCCTCACGGTGTTCCTCGAATACCTGTCTGCCGAGTTCGGTGATCTCCACGTATGTCTGTGGCTTCTGGCGCACGAAAGCTTTGGTGATGGTGAGGTAGCCCGCCTCTTCCAGCTTGTGCAGGTGGGCGCCCAGGTTGCCGTCAGTCAGGCCGAGCGTGCCCTTGAGAAAGCTAAACGTCACCTGTCGCTCGGTTGAGACGGCGGCCAGGATCGCCATGATGCGCAGGCGCACAGGCTGGTGGATGACCTCGTTGAGCTGCGCCATCGTTAGCGCCGCCGCAAGAGATAGAGGCTCACGCCAATCAGTGGCAGCCCGGCAAAGACCGCGATCCACAGCCAGAAGTAGGTCGGGACGAGCCAGAAGCCAAGCGCGGTCATGATGGTGATGGCGAGGCCGCAGACGATGAACAGCCGCTGTTGCAAGAACAGTCCAGTGGTGATGGTGGCGAGCATTACGACGGTGATCCACAGGGTCGCCACCTGCATCGTCGTCAGATCGAGCATGAACTGCCACAAGATGAAGAATGCGTAAAGCACCCCAAAGAAGATGGGCAGGCGGCTATGGATGAACGCGCTGCGCGAACCGGGCGTGAAGCGAACAACTGGCGTAAGCCGTTGCGCGAACAAGAAACTGCACACGACGCCCACCAGGATCGTCTCCCCTGCGGACCAGACGGGCGTCAGTGGTTGCCACTGCGCGACGGCGAAGGCAACGGTCCAGACGATGCCGCAGACCAGGGTGCAATAGAGCCACACGCGCAGCAGGTGATTTGTCTGCGCCGTCGCCTGGCTGATGTCGTTCAAGGCAGCCTGTGCCTCGTCATGGGATAGGTTCATGGCATTTCTCGATTCTTTTCTCGTAGAGTACTCTGTGATATAGAGTACTCTACACAAATACATCGAAAAGAGAGTCATGTCAAGGGCTCTCGGATATTCGTGAGGGATGCAGGGAAAGTGGTGGTGAGATAGGGGTGACATTGAAGTTGCCGAGGGCATATTGTGACTGGGGCGACCGCCCTCTCCCCCTAACCGCCTCCCCTAAAGAGGGAGGGGGACCAGAAAGCCAGAGAGCGGGCGTGGATTAACGAGTTGCTTGATAAGGAAGACGACGGCACGCTGAGCACCGAGGAGCGCCACCAGCTTGATGAGATGCTCGCCATTCACGAGATCGGGCACGCTGATTCGTTCGCTAGCTTACTCTGCTACGCTATCGGTTCAGTCGTAGCGCAGCCGAGCGAACTTTATTCCAGCCCAAAGTACACCAATAGCCCCGACAAATAGCACAATGGGTCCCAGGCATTGCACTGGAACTGGAAGCAGATTCGGCTGATTGCGTGGCAAGAAATGCGTCGCAACAAATTGTACGACAACGCTGAAACAGGCAATTTCTCCTGCGCAAATGGTCACGACAAGCCATCGCTTCCCATCAGGATGCTTCAATGCTTTCGGATTTCCTGACCTCAATCTGGCCAATTGTGAAACCATGAATGGCAGGTACACCATGAGACCCAACACGAGTGCCAAAACCACAATATCTGCCACAATATCTATCGTCATCTCGCTATAACTACCCGCTACGCCACGGCGCCACGCGGGCGGACGAGCGAGAGCATCGGCTCACCGCTATCGAGCATGTTGACGATACGCGAGCCGCCGGAGTTTGTGGGCGTGCGGGTGGTGAAGCCTATGGCTTTGAGCATCTGCGGCTGCTGGGCGGCGCGTAGCTCCTCGGCGACCAGCCAGAGCAGGTCGGAGACATCCATCTCCAGCGCCTCGGCCAGCCGTTCCAGCACGACGGGCGAGGGATATTTCTTGCCGCGCTCGATCTCGCCCAGGTAGACTACCGAGATAATCGAACGCTCGGCCAGCTCCTTCATCGTCAGGTGGCGCGCGGAACGCTCGCGCCGGACGACCGTGCCAACGGTTTCCTGCAAGTCAGCCATGTGGTCGCCTCCTGTCCCTCGCGATAGTCTCAAAAACGCCCGGCAGAGTCCGCTATCTATGCTCTCAGCATACCTCAGCGCAACGCCTATGCTGAGAGCATCGCTTTCCCCTTCAATTCTACGCCACATAGGGGTACCGTTCAAGCAAGATCGTACCGCCGGAGCGAGAGACGCGCCACAGGTCGCACCTTTCCGGCGTTCCCAGAGAGTGTTAGCAGGGGGATACCACCGATGATGTACTTTCAGCCCTATCTGGCCAACGAGGCCAGACCCGCCTCGCCGCCACCGACACCCATCGTCTTCGAGCGCGCCGACCCCGCGCGGTGGGAGTATCACGTCGTCTCGATCGATCCGCGTGAGGATGAGCCGCTGGACGAGCAGGCGCTGGCGACGCTGGGGAGCGATGGCTGGCTGCTCGCCAACATCCTCTCGCTGCCCAACGGCCAGACCATTTCCCGCATCTACTACTACTTCGTGCGCCAGGCCGAGTAGTGGCGTTCCCATATTTGCCCGCCAGCGCGCGGGCAGGAGGATGATTCGTCATGCCATACACACCATATGAGATGCCCATACCCCAGGCAGCTAACGCCGCCAGTCTGGTCATTCCCACTGTCATCGAGTCGGGGTCGCGTGGCGAGCGCGCCTACGACCTCTTTTCGCGGCTATTGCGCGAGCGTATCGTGCTGGTTAACGGGATGGTTGAGGACCAGATGGCCAACCTCATCGTCGCCGAGCTACTTTTCCTCGCCAGTGAGAACTCTGAGCGCGAGATCAACATGTACATCAACTCGCCTGGGGGCGTTATCACCGCCGGACTGGCGATCTATGACACCATGCGCTCGATTCGCAGTCCCATCTCCACCACCTGCGTCGGCATGGCGGCCAGCTTCGGCACGGTGCTGCTGATGGCGGGCGATCCCGGCCACCGCTATACGCTGCCGCATTCACGCATCCACATCCACCAGCCGTTGATTCAGGGCGGGCTGGGTGGCCAGGTGACTGATATCGATATCCACGCGCGCGAGCTGCTCCACACCCGCGACGTGATGAACGAGATCATGGCGATGCATACTGGCCAGCCGCTGGAGCGCATCCGCCACGACACCGAGCGCGACTACTACATGAGCGCCGAGGCCGCCCGCGACTATGGTATCGTGGACGAGGTGCTGCAACTGGAGGACTGGCACACGCGCGGGACAAAGAGCGTCAAGGCCATCGAAGGGTAGAGGGACCGCCCTCTCCCCCAGCCCCTCCCCGCTCCGGGGAGGGGAGCCAGAGTGAGCCTAGCAGACAGCGCGCTGGAGGACATCCGTTGATCTGGGTGAAGCGCGCCGTGGCCTGCCAACGAATGGGTGGGGAAATTCGCCGTAGCGTTGACGCTACGGCCTGCTAGCCCGCCACGGCGCGTGGTGTTCGGAAGAACAAGTAAAACTACATCATGCCGCGAAGGTGGCCTACGACATCCCCCGCCCACGCCTGTTTGATATGTGTGAAAGGAGCGCGTCATGCGCGTACTGATTCTCGGTGGCACGCAGTTTCTGGGGCGGCATCTGGCTGCTATCGCGCTGGCGCAGGGCCACAGCGTGACACTCTTCAATCGCGGCACGAAGAGCGAGGGGCTGTTTCCCGAGGCGGAGCATCTGCGCGGCGACCGTGACGGCGACCTGACCGCGCTGCAGGGCCGCAGGTGGGATGTCGCAATCGACACCAGCGGCTACGTGCCCCGTGTCGCGCGCGCATCGGCGGAGTTGCTGGCCAACGCTGTCGAGCACTACACGTTTGTCTCCAGCATTTCGGTCTATTCAAGTTGGCCCGAGGCGCCACACATCGACGAGACGGCGCCCGTCGGCACGCTGGCCGATCCCACCATCGAGGAGGTCAACGGCGAGACGTATGGCCCGCTCAAGGCGCTCTGCGAGCAGGCGGTCGAGGGGACGCTGCCAGGGCGAGCACTGATCGTGCGTCCGGGGCTGATCGTCGGGCCGTACGATCCAACCGACCGCTTCAGCTACTGGCCCGCGCGTGTGGCGCGAGGCGGCGAGATGCTGGCGCCGGGCAGGCCGGAGCGGCTGGTGCAGGTCATCGACGCGCGCGACCTGGCCGAGTGGGTACTGCGGATGGCGACCGCGCGCGCCACCGGAACGTTCCACGCTACCGGGCCAGACTATCCGCTGGCGATGGCCGAGATGCTGGCGGAGTCGCGGCGGGTCAGCGGCAGCGAGACGACCATCACCTGGATCCCCGACGACTTCCTGGAGCAGCAGCAGATCGGCGAATGGGTTGAGCTGCCGCTCTGGATTCCCGAACGCGAGGGGCCAGGCGTTGGCGACGTGAATTGCGCGAGGGCGATTGCCGCCGGGCTGACGTTCCGCCCATTGGCAGAGACGATTCGCGCCACGCTTGACTGGCTCGCCACCCGGCTCGCCGACTATAGCTGGAAGGCTGGCCTGACGTCCGAGCGCGAGGCCGAGACGCTGGCCGCATGGCACAATCGGCAGCAGGGTGCGGTATAGCGAGAAGTGGAGGACATCATGGCAGCTGAGCGCATCGGCATAATCAGCGATATCCATGGCAACGCCGTCGCCTTCGACGCGGTGTTGGCGGCGTTACGGGCGGATGGCATCGAGCAATTCGTCTGCCTGGGCGACGTCGCCGCGACCGGACCACAGCCACGCGAAGTGATCCAGCGGCTGCGCGACCTGAACTGTCCAGTGGTGATGGGCAACACCGACGACCATGTGCTGGCGCCACCTGAGCCAGACTCCGACGACGAGGATGTCATCCGCATCCGCGAGATCGACCAGTGGAGCGCGGCGCAGCTTTCGCCGGATGAGCGCGCGTTCGTGGCGAGCTTCGCGCCGACGGTGACACTGCCGCTGGCCGACGGTGGCAGTCTGCTTGGCTACCACGGCTCGCCGCGGTCATACAACGACATTCTGCTGCCAACCACTGCGGTAGAGGAACTTGATGCGCTGCTCGGCGAGGTGACAGCGACGGCGACGGTGCTGGCGGGCGGACATACGCATCAGCAGATGCTGCGGCGGCATCATCGGGCGCTCGTGGTGAATCCCGGAAGCATCGGCCTGCCGATGGATCGGATTCCACCTGGCCCCGGAACGCGCAACCCATCGTGGGCCGAGTTCGCCGTGCTGACGTGTCGCGCGGGCGATCTGCGAATCGAGTTGCGGCGGGTGCGCTTCGACGCGCAAGCGTTGCTGGCGGCGGCGCGGCAGAGCGGGATGCCCCACGCCGAGTGGTATGCGAGCGACTGGGATATTGGCTGAGCGAGCCAGCGCAATCGGGCCACGCCGAACACAAACAGGCAAAGTCGCGAGAACTATGGTATACTGAGAGGCACGCAGTGATGTGCATGCTGCGTTCCACCTCACGGGGATGTCGGGTTTCGACAGGCAGGAGAGGTGATCGTTTGCAGGCCGAGGTGCCGGTACACACATCTCGTAAAACAACCGGCAAAACTATGACTGCCGACAAGCAGCCTTCTCTCGCTCTCGCCGCCTAAAAACGGTCGAAGCGCATCCGTCCGACTTGCGTCTCATGGGCCGGGTACGGGTGTAACACAATGAGGCTGGGTAGCGCGGACACCCGCTAAGCGCTGCCAAGAGCCAGTGGGCAGGTGTCGCTGAACCCCGTCGGTGGGGGTCAGTGATGCGTCATCAAAACGCCGGATAAGCCTGTAGCATATCGCTCATCGCGCTTGTTTGGACGGGGAGTTCGACTCTCCCCCATCTCCACCATCTGAGCCCAGACCGCTTAAAGTCTGGGCTCGTGCTTTGTCCGAGTTGACTCCAGTTGTGACCCTAAAGGCTGTACACAAAGGCTTTTTTCAGGGTTCACGCCACTCGGCGATAGTGGAAGGCTGGGTGGTTCTGCTCGCGTGCCAGGCGTTTGAGCATCAGACGCAGCATGCTCAGGTATACCCACGTCTCACTGGTGGAGGGCAGGAATTCATAATCCTTGCTCATCCGCCGGTTACGCCCGATCCAGGCAAAGGTCCGCTCCACTACCCAGCGACGCGGCAGGAGCTGGAAACCGGGAAGCCGAACGGGCGGCTCCTGGTCGGCCCGCAGCCACTGGCCGCGTCCCCCGGGCCGCGCCACCACCTGTAAGCGCCAGCCGAACGTCTCCCACACCCAGGTCTGCAACGGCCCGTTGTAGGCGCTATCCGCCCAGATCAGGTTCAGGCGCGGTAGGGTGGACTGGAGTTGGTGCAGCAGCCAGGGGGCGCCAGCGCGATCCGGGATATCGGCCGGATGCACGATGACTCCGAGCGCCAGGCCGAGGGTATCGACCAGCAGATAGCGTTTGCGGCCTGAGAGTTTCTTACCTCCATCATAGCCGTGTGGGCCACCGCGCTCGCTCGTCTTGACCGACTGGCTATCGAGAATGGCGGCGCTCGGCGTTGGCTCGCGACCTCCCCGCTGCCGCACCCGTTCGCGCAGCGTCGTGTGGATCTGCTTCCAAGTTCCGCTGAGGCGCCAGCGGCGGAAATAAGCATAGACCGTAGACCACGGGCCGTAACTGCGAGGCAGCATACGCCACTGGCAGCCACTGCGCGGAACATAGAAGATCCCGTCGAGGATGACCCGCAGATTCACGGAGCGTGGCCGCCCACCCAGCTTGGCCGACGGCAATAATGGCGCGAGAATCGCCCACTCCCGGTCGCTGCGTTCTGCGGGATAGGTGGCTGAGACTGGGGAGGCTCTCTCAGGCATACTCCGCCTCCTTGCGCTGGATTGACCGTTGATCCTTCCTACCTTACCGCGCTTCCCGCGATGTGACGAACAGCGCTCCTGCCAGAGCTAGAGCCTTTGTGTACCGCCTTTAGGCCGTGGAAGCCGATAACGCCGAATTACGCCACTACCTCGCACGGTTAGGGCGTCGGTCTCGTTGCTTCACCCGCTCCCTTCACCCGCTCCCTTCAGGCGCTGCCAGGCGCTGCGCGATGCCGTCAAACTCTTCGTCTATGCCTGGAATCGCCGCCAACTCTTTCGCCGTGTGCATCGCCGTGTGCATCGCCGTGTGCATCGCCGTGTGCATCCCAAGTACTCATCCCACGTCTTTCACAATTCATCTACCCATGACGTTAGCCACTCCCGTGCTGCTCGGTGATTTGACGAGGGATACCTACGAACAATTGGAGTTATTCGCGTCTCCTCCTCCTTTGCCCGATGAGCAGCGACGGGTAATGGCGGCCACAGATATGATCAACGCGCGCTTCGGGCGCGACACGATCCAACTGGCGGCAAGTGGACTTGAACAGCCATGGGGCATGCGACAGGCGCATCGCTCACCCAGCTATACGACACGCTGGGAGGAGTTGGCGCGGGTCTGGGAGCAACACGCGCCCCCAGATGCAAGGACACGGCCTTTAGCTCGCGTCCGGCGCTGCGGAGGTGGCGGGCGCGTCTTCCACGGGGCTGGCGTGAAGCGAGGAGACGGTCAGCCCGTCGGGGAATGTACGAACACGCCGACCCGGCGCGCGGACGCCGTAGACGCCATACATCAGCGCCGCTATTTTGCAGTTGGAGATGGGCTGCCGCAGAGACAGCCCATCTATTACCTATCTTATGACGAGATGACGGGTTCCCATTGCTACCGCACGCCCAGCAGCTCCACGTCGAAGATGAGCGTGGCGTTTGGGGGGATCACGCCGCCAGCGCCACTCGCACCGTAGCCCATAGTCGGCGGGATGATCAGCCGACGCTGTCCGCCGACACGCATACCTGAGACACCCTGATCCCAGCCCTGGATGACGCGCCCGCCGCCAAGCGGGAACCCGAACGGCTGGCCACGGTCGCGCGAGCTATCGAACTTCTGGCCTGTGGTGAGCCAGCCAGTGTAATGCACCGAGACGTTCTGGCCCGCCCGCGCCTCTGCGCCAGAGCCAACCACAACATCGATATACTGGAGGCCGCCCGGCAACTGACCCGGCGTTCCACTCACTGGCGGCGGCCCGCTATTTGGATTCGACACGATCTTACCTGCTTCGTTCTTTGCTAAGGCTTGTCAGCCGATACACATCGTATGTTCGAGGCAGTGATATGATACCGCATCACTACTCATCGCCGTCTACGTGCGGAGAACGCTGCTCCTCGTCGCCTTCCGCAGCCCATTCCGGCTCCGGCTCGACGCCCAGCGCATCCGCCAGGCGATTGTAATAGTTGAAGAAGCCGATGACCTCCACCGCTTCGAGGATAGCGGCATCGCTCCAGCCCGCAACACGCAGCGCCACGATGGCAGGCTCACCGCCCGCCTGTGGATCGCGCGTCACCTGGACGGCGAAATCGAGCAACATTCGTAGCGGCTGATCCAGGTCAGCCTGTCGGTAGTCATCCATCGCCACCTGCGATAGTCGCACATCGAGACCATCCGCCTCCAGCGCCGCGCGCAGATCGTCTCCGTGCGATTTCGTTCAATAGTGGCAGCCATTCACGCGCGAAACTACCACCGCCAGCAGTTCGCGCGTCCAGCGGGGGAGCGCCCCCTCGCCCATCATCAGCGTCTGATAGAGCGCGATGGAGGCGCGCAGCACGCGAGGATGAAGGCTCTGAATGCCCACAACATTGAAGACCTTGCCCGCCCGCTTGATGGCTGCGTCATACTCACGGCGCAACATCCCATCCGATTCATCATATGGGACGGTATGGATATAGGGCATACACACGCTCCCTTCCCGGTAAACCAGAACCAGGCACAACGAACTATCACCATTCTATCTCCCTGGCCAAGAGCACGCCGCACGGCGATATACTACGCACGGCGATATACTAGATGTGGAGTGTGAGCGCTTCACATGGCATGGCATGGTATGGCAGGCGCTAAATCGCAGGTGGAGGTACTCATTCCACCTCCATCTAATTGCTGCACGCATGGACGTATGGTAAGCTGGGGCAGCGCGGGATAGCATACAATTATCGTCTGGATGGCTGGCGATACCGAAAAGAACAGCGCGCATCGAGCACTCGGCGCGGCGAAGAGTGAGGAGGGGACGACGATGAATCGGGGAGGCCGACAGGTGTCCGCGACGGAGCTGGAACGCCGGGCGCAGCAAATCAAGGAGGTCGTGCGCGCGAGCACCGCATTACGCGCCGATATGCCACCTGAAGCGATCTGCGCTCTGGTCGCCCAGACGATTCACGCCACCCTGGGATTCCGGGCAGCCGTTGTCAACCTCATCATTCCGGGGAATCGCTACTTCGCCATCGTCGCCACGGCCGGAATCTCCGACGCCGAACGCCAGCGGCTCCTCAACGATCCACCGCCAGTGGATCACATCATCTCACTGATGCGGCCGGACTTTCAGGTGAGCCACACCCGCTCGTATTTCATCGGCCACGAGCATAAGTACCTGCTCGAAGGCGCGGGCGGCATCACGCTGCTGACACCATCCGCCGTCGCCGCGCCGCGCAGCCCCAACGCATGGCATCCCGATGATGTCTTCTTCGTCCCGCTGATCAGCGTTCGCGAGAACCGTCTGCTCGGTATCATCTCGCTGGATCTGCCAGAAGACGGCAAAATCCCTTCGTTTGACACGGTGGAAGTCATCGAGCTGCTCGCGAACCAGGCGGCAACCGCGCTCGACACCGCCAGGCTCTTTCAGGAGCGCGATCACGAGCGACAGGCGCTCCACCAGGGTTTGGAGGAATTGCTCGCCCATCTGGATCGCATGCGCCAGCGCGACTTAAGCTCGCGCGCGCACCTGCGCACCTCTGCGCTGACCCATGTCGCGGGGGCGCTCAACGATGTCTCCGAGACGCTGGGCAATGTGCTGGCAGATGTACGGGAAGCGGGGACGGTCGTTCAGCAACAGGCCAGCGAGATGCGCAACGCGGCGCTCCAACTGGTGAACAACGCCCAGCAACAGGCTGAGCAGATACAGACTGCCTCGCAGGTCATCCAGCGCTCCTCAGAGCAGATGCATCAGATCGTCGCGAAGGCCGCAAGCTCCCGCGCCATCGCCGAGGAGGCCAACAGCATCTCGAACGACGGACGCGAAGCCGCCGAGCGCGCGGGCGAGGGCATGAGCGCGGTGCGCGAGATTACTCTGCAAGCCGCCCGGCGCATCAAGCGTCTCGGGGAGAGCAGCCAGGAAATCAGCAATGTCATCCAGCTCGTCTCGGAGTTCGCCAGCCAGACCCACCTGCTGGCTCTCAACGCGGCCATCGAGGCGGCCAACGCAGGCGAGCATGGCAGCGGGTTCGCCATCGTCGCGCGCGAGATTCGCAACCTTGCCCAGAATAGCAACGACGCCACCAAGCAGATTCACGCGCGCATCAAGGGCATCCAGAACGAGACGAATCAGGTGGCAGTCACCGTTGAATACGCGACACAACAGGTCGTACAGCTTTCTGATCTGGTCACCCGCAGCGGAACCGCGCTCCATGCCATCGATACCGTCATCCAGGAAATCATCAGTGAGATTGCCATGGTGCATCGCACGGCTGAGGAACAGGCAAGGGCCACGGCTACCGTCGCGGGCACGATGAACACCATCGCGGGCATCACCGGCGCCACCTGGGAAAGCGCCGAGAACATGCGCGCCTCGATGGACCAGTTGGCCGAACTGGCGGCTATTCTCCAGGCCAAGATCGAGATGTTCCGCCTGAACGAGCGCCTGCATGGTGGTCCCGCCAGCTCATCGACCAGTCTTCCGCTCTACTCGTCGGGCGTCTCGTCCGGCCTAACGCCCGGCAGAATCACCTCAACACCCGCCTCGTCGTTTCCTGCTGTGCCATTCCCAGCAACTTCTTCCGCGGGGACTCCTCTTCCGGCGACATCCTACCCTGCCAACCCGTTCGCTGGCGCGCCCGCCGCGGATCCATTCGCCACATCGTCGCCCAAAGCGAATGCGGCGCCTCCCGCGAACGGCACGGCTGACGGCGACATGACTCTGGAGGCGACTGTGCCGATGCCCGCGATTCAACCGTCGCCAATCTTCCCAACCAGCAGCAGCCCGCTCACGCCGATGCGTCTTGCCGCGCTCGACGACACCAATGGCGCTGCTCCGCCGCCAGATGCGCAACCAGACATGCGACCAGACATGCAACCAGACATGCAACCAGACATGCAACCAGGCATGCCAGGTGCGGCGCCAGCGGAGACTCCAACCGAGGTTGCTATAGCGGATCAGCCGCCTGACGCCGCGCACGGTGGGACGCCGGAGATGTCGTCGGTGGCGTGGATGGAACAGCCTGCCCCAGAATCGACGGCTGAGGCGGCCCCAGAGACGACCCCGTTACGTGTCCTGGAGACGAGGCCGCTGCCCGCGCTCGAACCCACCGAGCAGGCTGCATCAGATGCCATGCCCGATGACGCCATGCCCGATGACGCCATGCCCGATGACGATATGCCCGATGTCGCACCAGAGCCAATGACAGAGCCAGATAGTTCGTCAGACGACGCTTCCACAGTGGAGCATGGCGCCGATCCCGCGCGATGAGCGACATGACGCACGCGAGTGGTTACTGGCCACAAAAAAACGGGATGCCAAACAGTGGCATCCCGGGTAGTAACGCTCCGAAAGGTACGGTTGTCTGAGCGAAGGTAGCGCTGCGCCAGCGGAATCAACCCGTTGGCAGCAGATGCTCCTGCTTTCCAGCTTTGCGCAGGTGATCCGTCCCCAGGCCAGACAAATTGCCAGCCAGAACCGCTACACTGGTCTCCAGGATAGCGGCGAGACGATGAACAGCGTAGGGCTGCGGATCCTCTTTCCCTTGCTCAAAGCGAGCAATAGTCTCCCGGCGCA
Source organism: uncultured Chloroflexia bacterium (assembly GCA_963718915.1). Classification (GTDB taxonomy): domain Bacteria; phylum Chloroflexota; class Ktedonobacteria; order Ktedonobacterales; family JADMIN01; genus DAHUXT01. The sequence goes on from CAVRAI010000009.1 coordinate 236,131, forward strand.
AACCGGTCAACTCGGCCAACTGACCGAGGCTGAGGCCGTTCCGTTGCCGTACCTGCCGCAAACCACGTAACTTCATACGCCCTCCTCATCGAGGTGTACACAGCCAAACAAGCTACGCTGCTTGCCTGGCGTGCATGGGCGACCGACCACCAGATGTGGACGACCGACCCTATTCGCATTCTAGCATCTCAGCCATAGGACGTCCAGTTATTTCTTACGAGAACGCTTCCCCCATTCCGCGGTACACAGAATGGGGTACGGGACTACGTGTTTACTGGCACATGAGCGTCAGGACGTCACCGCATCCTGATGATCCGCTACTGCCCTTCTGGGCCGGGGAAATGGCACGCCGCCAGGTGATTGGGGCGTTTGGCCTCCAGCGGAGGCGTGACCTCGCGACAGATTGCCTGGGCGCGCCAGCAGCGGGGATTGAATGGGCAGCCTGTCGGCGGGTTCACAGGGCTGGGCACGTCGCCTACCAGAATGATGCGCTTGCGCTGTCGCTCCAGATCAGGGTCTGTGAGCGGGCTGGCGGAGAGCAACGCGATGGTATACGGATGCTGCGGGTTGCTATAGACCTCATCGGCGTTGCCAAGCTCGACAATATGCCCCAGGTACATCACCGCGACGCGATTGCTGATGTGCTTGATGGCCGCCAGATTGTGGGCAATAAACAGGTAGGTCAAATTGAACTGGTTCTGCAGATCGAGCAGCAGATTTAGCACCTGCGCCTGAATCGAGACATCGAGCGCGGAGATCGGCTCGTCTGCCACGATGAACTGTGGATTGAGCGCAAGGGCGCGCGCAATGCCAATGCGCTGGCGCTGGCCACCGCTGAACTCATGGGGATAGCGGTTCACATAGTTGGGGTTGAGTCCCACGACCTGAAGCAGTTCTTTGACGCGGTCCAACCGCTCGGCGCGGGTGCCACGATTGAAATTTTCGAGTGGCTCGGCGACGACTCGCCCGACGGTGTAGCGTGGGTCAAGCGAACTGAAGGGATCCTGGAAGATCATCTGCATATTGGCGCGCTTGTGGCGTATCGCGCTGGTGCTGAGGTGGCTGATCTCTTCGCCCTGGAAGTAGACCTCACCCGCCGTTGGTTTGATCAGTTGCAGCACCGCACGCCCCAGCGTGGACTTGCCACAGCCGCTCTCGCCCACCAGGCCCAGCACCTCGCCCTGCTTCACTTGCAGGTCCACGCCGTCTACGGCCTTCACCGAAGCAACCGCTCGTCCGAGCAGGCCACCTTTGATCGGGAAGTGCACTTTTAAGTTACGGATATCGACCAGCGTGTTCCCGGTTGGTTGCGCCGGAAAGCCGGATTGTGTTGACTCTGCCGCCATGAACTCTCTCCCTCGTTACCTGCGTTGCCGTCGCAACACCGGCATCGGATCCAGATAGATTATTCCGTGTGCCGCGCTGCGACACGACATCTCAATATGGGTAGAAACACGCCGCCCTCTGATTCGGGCCGACGTTTTCCAACAGAGGAAGCTCCTGGCGGCACCGCGGCTGCGCCTTGCGACAGCGTGGCGCGAACGGACATCCAGGTGGGAGGTTGACCAGATTTGGCGGCTGACCACCAATCGCGGCCAGACGCTCCCCACGCTGTTGATCTGGCCGGGGAACGGCTGCCAGCAACGCCTGTGTGTAGGGGTGCGCCGGAGTCTTAAAGATGGAAGCCGTCGGAGCGGTCTCTACAACGCGCCCGGCATACATCACACAGACACGATCACACGTCCCCGCTACCACGCCCAGGTCATGGGTGATAAGCAGCGTCGCCGTGCGGAACTCCGTCGCCAGACCTTTCATCAGGTCCAGCACCTGCGCCTGAATCGTCACGTCGAGCGCGGTGGTTGGCTCGTCGGCGATCAGGATTTGTGGGTTGCATGACAGCGCGATGGCGATCATCACGCGCTGGCGCATACCACCGCTGAACTGGTGAGGATAATCCTTCAGCCGTCTGCGCGCCTCAGGAATACGCACGCGATCGAGCATCTCCGCGGCACGATTCATGGCGGTGGTGTCATCCATCTTCAGGTGCGCCTTGACGGCCTCCGCAATCTGATAGCCAATCGGCAGCACCGGGTTGAGCGACGTCATGGGATCCTGGAAGATCATCGCAATCTGGCCACCGCGCAGTTTATAGAGATCTTCCTGATCCATGTCCCGAATGTCATCGCCCTTGTACAGAATCTCGCCACCGACTATTTTCCCCGGAGGGCCAACCAGCCGCATAATCGAGAGCGAGGTAACACTCTTCCCACAGCCGCTCTCACCCACCAATCCGAGCGTCTCGCTCTCATTGAGGGTAAAGGACACATCTTCTACCGCTTTGGCGACCCCGCTACGGGTGTAAAAGTGTGTCTGGAGGTTCTTTACTTCCAGCAACATTTCGGCCATGTATACCTCGAATCGATCAAAATCTCATCACCGACGCGCGACGAGATCGCTACTTCACAGCATATGCTGTAGAAACGTCTGATGTAAAATCCCCGGCGCGATGCCATTGCTACCGCTGTTGCCGTTGCTGGTCACCGCGCCACGCTACGTACCACCACGTACCATGCCGCAACGAATGCGCGCTAGTCCTTCTTGCGCGGGTTGAAGGCATCACTGACGCCATCACCCATGAATGAGAAGGCAATGACAATGATGATGAGCACAAGGCAAGGCCACATCTCTTCCGTCCACGCGGTCGGCGAATAGATCTTCGCTTGCGCATCGGAGATCATCAGGCCCAGGCTGGTGGCGGGCGGCTGTAACCCGGCGCCAAGCAGACTGATACCTGCCTCGCCGATGATGGTGGCAAGGATATTGAGTGTCGACGCGACGATGACAATCGGCAGCACATTCGGCACGATGTGTCGCCTCAGAATGTTGAAGGTGCTGGTGCCGACGGTATGGGCCGCTTCGACAAACTGGCGCTCTTTCAACTCGAGCGTCTGTCCGCGAACGTAACGCATCATCAACGGCCACGACAGTAATCCAATGGCGAGCGTCAATAAGAGCATACGCCCAAAAACGGCGTTGTTGTGGAACCAGGTATCAAAAATCGGGCCAAGGGATGCGCCCATCAGCAGAATGAGCAGCAGTCCTGGGAAGGCAAAGATAATGTCGGTGAATCGATCCAGGACGAGGCCGAGCCCTCCCCCAAACCATCCTGCCAACGTCCCCAGCACCACACCCAGACCGATATCAAAAACCTCCACCATCAGCGCCAGCTCGATAGAGATGTTGACACCACCGAGCAAACGGGCGAAAATGTCGCGCCCAATGGTATCCGTTCCCAACGGATGCACCAAAGAATTGGGGCCAAGAGGGAACAGTGTGCCGGGTGTATCGGAACTACTCAGGTCAACGTTGAGCGGATTATGGTAGTCGTTTGGGCCAACGTGCTCGGTTCCCGTTATACCGCCCACAATGGTTGGCCCAAGGTGGCGATAGATCGGAGGGAAGACAAAGCTCCCGACGACGATGATGAGTACGACTGCCAGGCAGAAGACAGCGCGTTTGTCACGCGCAAACCGCCGGGCGGCGGCGCGCAAGGGCGAGATAGATCGCGACTCGGCGATCTCCGCCATCTCCAGTTGGGTGTAATTTGCTGTTCCAACTATCGGTTCTTTGTCGATGTTACCCGTTCCCTGAGGGGTGTCGATAGTATCCATCTACGTCATCTACCTCTCTGTCGATAAAACACTCGTGGAAGGCCGCCTCACTGGCGCGCTTCCCAACCTCAGGAAACTTTGATACGTGGATCGAGAACGCCATAGACCAGGTCAACGACCAGGTTCATGAACGCCACCGCAATCGCGACGATCATCACCGTGCCCTGGACTGTTGGCATATCTTTATTGCTGATAGATGCCACGGCGAGAAACCCGATTCCAGGAATCTGGAAGAGGGTCTCGGTAAAGAACGCGCCGCCAACGACGAACGCCACCGCCGGACCAAGGGCCGTTACCAGAGGCACCAGCGCGTTGCGGAAGGCATGGCGCACCACGACAACGCGCTCGCGCACGCCTTTTGCGCGCGCGGTTCTGACGTAATCCTGTTCAAGCACCTCGAGCATTGTCGTGCGTGTTAAGCGCGCATAAAAGCCTAGACCCAGCAAGGTAAGGAGCAATATCGGACCCACCGCGTGGATATCGAAAAGCCCGTTCCATCCAGATACCGGCAGGAAAGGCAGATTGTGCAGTGAGAGGTACACCATCACCAGTTGGAAGATCGGAATCGAAATAAAGGTAGGGATTGCGTAGAGGGCGAGCGCGGTGGTCATGCTTGTGGTATCAAGCTTGCTCCCCGCACGCACAGCGGCAATGATACCAACCGGCACTCCAATGATCACCTGCAAGAAGAGGGAGGTCAGGCCGAGTTGCGCCGAGATCGGCACGCCACTACCAAGGATATCTAAGACCCTACGCCCGCGCTGCGTAAAAGAAATCCCCAGGTCGAAGTGCAGCAGGTTATTCAGAAAATTACCGTACTGCTGATACCAGGGGAGATCGAGATGATACAGATGATTGAGTTGGGCGATGCCCGCCGCGGTACATTTGGGCTGACAAAGCAATTCCACCGGAGAGCCAGGGGAGACGTAGCCGAGGATAAAGGTAATAAACGTGACACCGAACAACACGAAGACAAGGCCCGCGAGTCGTCTGATAAGAAATCGGGGGCCGATACGAATGCCCCCATAGGCCAACACACCGACCAGGAGCAGTACGACGATAATGGCGGGCAGGCTAGAGAGGAGTTGATCCACTGAGACGCCTCCTTTGCACGATGTCATCAACGAGCGAATCAAACGAGCGAATCAAACGAGCGAATCACGAATGCGGAAGAGCGACGATGTGTGGTCACCAGTGCTGTTCGGGTACACAGCCAGGTTCCATGCCAGATCATCGGTAGATAGCCCTCTGCGCAACACCTGCGCAACACCTTGATCAGCGTGTTTGACCACCTGTGGCAAAGCCATTGAGCTATTGACGAACTGTGTTTGCTGGTTTTACACACCCATCGCCTCTGGCGCGCCTCCACCGGGCATTCCCGGCAAGCGTACAACGGATTCGCTCAGCTGAGTAGGAGGCGAAAGGCCAGATAACATGGGAAGGTATGATTGCCACCATAGTATCACAAGGAGCGACGTGCGCAAGAGGATTAGGCCCGCGCTCGCAGTGGTACTGGATGGGACATCACATAACGCGCCTGTAGTCTGCGTGTGACTCGATACAATTACGGTGAGAAGCGCACAACAAACCCGCGGAAATGGGAAGAAAGTACAGGCAGCCTTCAACAAAGGCCACACGAACGCATTGCCGTGAGTTCTCTGTCCGCTTCTTTGCTGGTTCTTCGCGAACCGCCTGCCCCTACTCCAAAAAAGAGTTGGGACAGGCGGCCTGTGGATGCGCCAATCGAGACTTCTTACGAAGCAGGTATCAGCGCACCCCGAAGAACGCTACATGCGACTAGTGATTCGCGATGTAGGAGGACTGCCAGGCGGGCAGCGGGAAGGATCCCTGAGCGGTCTGGACAAAGCCACCCTTGACCCACGTGCGTACGCGATAGTAGTTCTGGTACTGTGACGTTGGGCACCAGGCAACCTGGTCGACAATCATCTGCTCAGCCTGATTGTACAGCGGAACGCGCTGGCTCATATCCTGAAGTCCATCGGCCTGCTTCATCAGGGCGTCGGCCTCTGGGATACTGGCATTCTGCTCGTTGTACGGCGAATCCGTCGAGAAGAGCAGTGTCGTCCAGTCCTCAGGATCTGGATAGTCTGCGGCCCACGCGAAGCGGTAGAGCTGGAGGGTCTTAGACTGCTCCTCCTGGAGGATGGTCTTCCAGGCGGTCTGGTCAATGGTCGCGTTGATGCCGAAGAGCTGGTTCCAGGTGGCCTGGTAGGCCTCGGCGCTCAACTTGGACGTGTTCGACGAGAGGTTGAAGGACAGCTTGATCGGCGGAACCTTGTTGCCATGAGCGGCAAGGTACTGAGCCCAGTACGCCTTGGCCTTGGTCTGGTCGCCAGAGGTTGGCGCGCCATCAATGCCCTGCAGGTTCGCGTTGTAGCCCGGCATGCCCTTCGGCACGACGTGCCAGTTGGGGATCTGAGTGCCCTTCGCGATGCTCTGGTTGAGCTGGTCGCGGTTGATGGCGAGGCAGAACGCCTTGCGGGCGTTGACATCGTCAAATGGCGCGATCTTCCAGTTCATCATGAAGCCACCGATAATCAGGGTCGCCTGCTCGTGGTAGTCGGGAAGACTCTTCGCGGCGGCGATCTGGTCCACGGGGATCGTGTCGGTGTAGGCAAGCGTCTGGTCGGTCTGGTAGGTGCTGTACTCAGTGTCGGTCGAGGAGAAGAGCTTGAAGTCAACTGTTGTGAAGTTCGGCTTCGTGCCCCACCAGTGCGGGTTCTGCTTCATTGTCAGCACACCCTGGTGATCCCACGCCGAGACGTAGAACATGCCACTGCCACCCTGGCCAGTCGCGCCCTTGGCGAGGTTGTCGAGCCAGGTGTCGTCTTTGCCGAGGCCAGCGCCAGAAACGACGCTCTTCTCAACAGCAAACGACGTGGAGTAGGTCAGCGCCTCAAGGAAATAGCCAGCGGGCTGCGCCAGCTTGAGGGTCAGCGTGTTGGCGCTGTCATCGGGGATGATCGAGTCGCCGACCAGCGTCGTGATGGCGCCCACCGGTTGGTCATTGGTGCAGGTCTCGCCACTGAAGGTGCTGGCGTCTTTGATGGTCGAGAGGTAGTAGCTCAACTGCGACCCGAGGCACGGGTTGGCTGAGCGGTCAATCGACCAGGCGAAGTCCGACGGCTTCACCGCGGTGCCGTCAGAAAACTTCTGGTTCGGCTGCAGGGTGAAGGTGTAGGTCGTGCCATCGCTGCTGACGGTCCAGCTCTTGGCGGCCCACGGGATGACGTTCAGGCCCTTGTCGAGCGTGACCAGGCCATCGAAGAGCATCGACTCAAGCGGGCCGCACGAGGTGTCAGAGCACTGTGCGGGGTCGAGAGTGGTGATGTCAGCGCCGCCACCGGTCGCCCAGCCCAGGCGCAATGTCTGATCTTTGGCCTTGTCGCCAGGGCCAGTGCTCGTGGTGCCTGTACCGCAGGCAGTCGCCAGCAGGGCAAGGGTGCCCAGCAAGACGATCAGTCCAGCGATACCAAACTTGCGGTTTCCCAATCGCATGCAATTTTCTCCTAGGTGATGTAACAAGAGCGGTATCGGTGTCTTAGGTCGGTTCGCATGCCTCCGACCAGACAGAGAGCGTGGTGGTATTCGTCTCTGGAAGCCTTTGCGCCAATAAAGCGGAGGCGCGGAGCTTTCGAAATCTGGTAGTGAGCATGTCTCCCGACATGACGTCCGTGCGCGAGTCTTGCGTCACCTCCCTTCGCAATCGCGACACCGCGTGGCATTGTGCGCGCATGCGCACACCAGCGCTGTATCAGTCGCGAGGGCTTACTGCTGATAAACCTCAATGCCGTCGGTCCATCCGACGAGTAGGACATCCGGTACTCCGCTTCGAGAAGCGCCTATTCACAAGAAGCGCTTCCGTCGGATTGCCGGCGCGGTAGCGGGTATCGCCACCGCACTGACCTTCCTGCCCACGCGGATCGGCGTATCGTTCGCCTTCTCCTGTCTACCTCCTGTCTACCTCCCTTCGACTCTCTCTAACGTCTCTACGCCATGTGAGTCACTCGTTGCGCCTGCACGCTTTCGGATCGCGCCAGACAGGCAAATACAGTCACTCCTCACCTGGAATCAACTGGGCGCGCGGCATAAACACCATAGAAATCGTCAATAGGACAAATCATCCGATGATGTGATGAATCCGGTATCGCTACTCAGCGCGGCGCCACGAGATACCAGATAATAGAGTTCACGACCCTGTGGCTTCTGGAATACTTGCATGAAACTCTCTCCCAGAACATGTAGCGTCACCGGGTTGGGGTGCAGAATACGGTTGTTGGTGACGGTCAGCGTGCGAGCCAATTTGACCAGTTCCGCCTCATTGGCGCCATCCCGCTGATCGCCGACGATCCAGAAGACGACCCCGTCCCGTTCAATCATCAATTCACTGCGGATTCCAAACTGCCACGTGGGAGCATCCATCATCTGCTGCTGGCGAATCGCCCGCTCTGACCAGATGCCATCCACATAGACCGCTGGTGTCCCGTCAATATTCAGCCAGGTCGCCGAGCCTGTCTCCACCATCTGTAGCACCGCCGCGAGATCCGATGCAACCTGGAACTCGCGGATGTCGAGCACGCCCGACCCTGGAGTGTCCCCGGAAATAGTGTATTGCATCTCGATCGTTGACCCATTTGACCAGCGCTGAGCAGGGAGCACCCGCGCGCCACTGAAGTCATAGTTGTCAGCCTTAGCGCCAAGCCAATAGATAGGGAAAGTTGGGTTTGGCGTCGCTGTTCTGTGGGGAGTAGTGGGAAGTGATGCGCTGACCTCGCTGGGATAGTGGCTCACCTGCCGCACGCCGGTATGCGTCAGCAACAACTGCACTCCTGCCGCGAACGATGGGCTTGCCACTACCACGCTAAAGACCATCAGCAGCGCCACCGCAACGAGCGAGGCCGAGAGCGGCCGTGAGACGCGACCGAACGCCTGGCGAACGTTGTCCCAGGGCGTGTGTGACTGGCAGGGAAAAAGCGGACCCCGCTGCAGGCTAAGGCGGGAGAACACGTTATATGTCAGCTTCTGCTCGAAGCCGGGAGGTGTTGGGGAATGCCGCTCATCCTCGATGACCGTCTGAATGAATTGAGGCGGCAGGATTTCTGCTTCGAGCGGAAACAACTCACGCAATTCGCTGGCGAAGACTGCCTCTTCGAGCGAAAAGTCCGCAGGGAATCGCTGCTCTGTGTGATCGGTTCCAGCGCTATCCCTCCTGGTGCGCTCGAACTCTCTCATGTGTCCGCTCCTCAAGGATGACGCGCAACGCTTTACGCGCCCGCCACAGTCGAGTGTCTATCGCATGGCGCGAGAGTCCGGTCTTACCAGAGATCTCATCGGTTGTCGCCAGGCAAAGATATCGCATGTAGACCAGATAGCGATCAAGGGCGGGAAGGGCATCCAGGGCGTGCGCCAGTTCTTCACGGCGTTCGCGCTGTTCGAGCAACCCCTCCATGCTATTCTCCGTTAATTGTGAGAGCGGCAACTCCAGCGATCGATACTCTCTCGTCGTGCCATTGCTGGGGCTCACGCTATCGAGAGATGTCACCGCCGCCTGGCGTCGCTGAACCTGTCGTCGCCGATCCAGTGCGATATATTTCGCACGCATCGTCAGCCACGTTCGCAACGACCCCCGAGCCGGATCAAAGGCTCCAATGTCCTGCCAGACCACAATAAACAGATCACTTGCACACTCCTCAGCATCCTGAGAAGTGCCGATCCCATCGAGCACCACGCGGATAAAATACGACATCTCGCGCGAATAGCGCCTCATAAGAGCCTCAAGGGCAAGCGGATCCCGCTTGACCAGACCCCAGTATAAAGCGTCATCGGGCCACTCGTCGTGCACCGTTTGTCTCCTCGCGCTTCCATCCTACCCAGCCTCGATGCCGGTCACCGCAACGTCGCGGTGTGGATGTGACGGACGATGATGTGTGCTATCCCGGTGCCACATTTGGTCATACTTCACAGTACTACGCATGGTGTGACAGATATCTCACACCACCCGTTTTCTGGCTCGTGCAAAAAAGACTGCGGAGCGGAGCAGCGATCTTCGCGCGAACCACCGGGAGAAGTTGTCCGCAATTCTTACCGATTCTTGGGTACTTTGTCAAGTGCCAATTGTTAAGCTGGAATTATTCGCGTATTCTTCGCCTATTCTGCGCATACCCGCGAACCTCGTACCAGGCCAATACAGGCCAATACAGCATGCGCCATCTGGCCATCCGCGCACTTCTCGCACATGCTGTGGCATACCTTCAGCATACCATCAAGTGAGGCACGCCGTGCTGGACGCAACATCCACTTTGCGCGGATAATGGCTGAGACAGGCTCATCCACCGCGCGTCGAAGCGCGAGATGCGTGGGATAATCCACGCGACGAATTTGTAGCGCTATTTGAAGCGATATAGCAGGCATATCAGGCAGGTAAGGGGCAGGCATGAGGGTAGACGACGGCTGGCGCGATATCGTGACAACACCAGGCGACCCCAATGGGCTACGCGGGCGGCGTGTGCTGGTGATGGGCCTGGGCATACTTGGCGGCGGCGTGGCGACCGCGCGCTATGCCGTCGCGCAGGGAGCCGCCGAGGTGATTGTCACTGATCTACGCGGGCCAGAGATGCTCGCAACGAGCATAGCCAAGCTCGAAGGATTGCCCATCCGTTATGTGCTGGGCCGCCACGATACCGCCGACTTCGAGCAGGCTGATGTGGTCGTGCGTAACCCCAACGTCCGGCGCGATTCCCCCTATCTGGCGGCGGCGCGCGCGGCGGGACAGCGCGTGGAGATGGAGATTGCCTGGTTTTTCCGCGCCTGTCCCGGGAAGATCGCGGGTATCACCGGCACGCGCGGCAAAAGTACGACGACCACGCTGCTGCATCATATCCTGACCGTCGCGGGCAGGCATCCATTCCTGGGCGGCAACCTTGGCAATATCGAGACGCTCTCGCTGCTGCCCGCGATCACCGCCGACGACTGGGTCGTGCTGGAACTGGGCAACTGGATGCTCGAAGGGCTTCACCCCATCCGCCGCAGCCCGCATCTGACCATCTTCACCAATCTCATGCCTGACCATCTCAACGCCTACGACTCGATGGAAGACTACGGCGAGGCCAAATCGAGTATCTTCCGCTATCAGGGGCCTGATGACATCGCGCTCTTCAACGCCGACAACGCCTACACCCTGCGTTACGGTCAGGAGGCGCCCGCCGGAACTGTCTGGTACTACAGCCCGGAGGCGCGCACCGCCTGGCTGCGCGACCAGCCCGATACCCGACACCCCTTCGCATACGCCAATGACATTCGCTTGCGTGGACATCACAATCTTGGCAATGTGCAGGTCGCGACGCTGGCCGCCGAGCAGATGGGTGTGGAGCGCGGCGAGACGATTGCGCGCGCCGTCGCCAGCTTCATGGGCGTGCCGCATCGGCTGGAGGTGGTGCGCACACTAAACGGCGTCACCTGGGTTAACGATAGCGCCAGCACCGCTCCGATGGCGGGCGTGGCGGCGCTGCGCAGTTTCGAGGAGCCTATCGTGCTGATTGCCGGAGGCAACACCAAGAATCTTGACGCCTCTGACTATGCGGCGGAGGCGGTCACGCGCGCCAAACATATCATCCTGCTGGCGGGTAACGCATCGGATGCGTTTGCCGATGCGCTACGGGCGGCGGCACAGGCGCAGGGCCGGGCGGATGATCTGGTCGAGGGACCATATGACAGTCTGCCACATGCCATCGAATGTGCGCGCGCGGCGGCGGCGCAGGGCGATGTGGCGCTGCTCTCGCCGGGCTTCACCAGCTTCGGTATGTTCCTCAACGAATTCGACCGCGGCGACCAGTTCCGCGCGCTGGTTCAGGGGCTGCCCGCTGACCCTGACGGCGAGGCGCGGCCATGAGCGGATCCATAAAGCGGCCTGGAGAGTGGGATGAGCCAGAGCAGCCGTGGACGACGCTGACGAGCGAGCAGCCGTATGTGACGCCGTGGCTAGCGATCCGCCGCGACACGGTGCGCACGCATACCGGCGACGAGATCACCTACTCGTACATGGAGCGCCCAGACTGCGTCGCCATCGTGCCGGTAACGGCGACCGGCGAGATGCTGCTGCTACGCCAGTATCGCTACCCGATACGCGCGTGGTGCTGGGAGATCCCGATGGGCGGCATCGAGGCTGGCGAAGACGCCGAGGCGACGGTGCGCCGCGAGCTATTGGAGGAGGCAGGTGGGCAGCCCGCGTCGCTGCGCTACATCACGACCTTTTACACGGCGAACGGCGCTGTCCGACAGCAGTGCATGGTCTACCTGGCGCGGGACGTCGAGTTGCGGCAGACCGAACACGAGCCGACGGAGCTGATCCACGTGACGAGCGTGCCCGTGGCCGAGGCGCTACGGATGGCGCACGCGGGCGAGATCACCGATAGCCTGAGCGCGCTGTCTATCCTGCTCTGCGAGCCGTATCTATCTGTCAGCTAGCCGCCATGGCTGGGCCTGTCAAACAGTCACTCGACCAATGTCACCGACAGTGTTCGCATAGTTATCCCCAGGTGGGGCAAAATACTCCCAGAACCAAAGATTGCCATCAGGGCCGACGATCAGATCACTGATGAAAGCTCCAGGTGACGTAATTGTATACTCTGCAATCCGGCCAGTTGGTGTAATGCGCCCAACCTTCTCTTTTGACTCCGCAAACCAAAGATTGCCATCCTTCGCGGCAACAAGAGCAATCGGAACCTCGCCGGATGTAGGAATGGTGAATTCATGCACAACGCCATCGGTTGTTATCTGGTCGATCGCCCTCCGAGATGGGTCAACACACCAGATATTCTTATCAGAACCTACGGTAAATTGGTCCGCGCTGAAGCCTGGCTGGTGTATTTGGACCGCAGAGATTTTCCCATTCTGGTCGATCGTAGCCACAGCAACTGTTATTTGACTATTGTTGGTTCTCGTAACAACGTTGAATCCCAAGGCGCCATTAGGGGCTTGCCACATCTCACCCACATACGACGATGCAGACGGGAGGTTGAAAAGCTGGATATTACCTCCCGGCGTGATCCTACCAATCGCGCCTCCTGAAGCTTGCTCAACGGCGAACCAGATGTCGCCATTATGGCTAGGTGTGAGGTCAAAGACGCTGCAATTACCCCGTGGAATAGCGAACTCCTTTATTCCCCCACTTGGACTTACCCGTCCAATGCTGCATTGTGTTCCCGGCCCACTGCGCGCATACCACATATTCCCATCGGCGCCAGCGACAAGGTTTCTATACGGTGAGACATCTGGAATACCGCGCGTCATTCCAGTATGAGGTATCTCCCATTCCACGATCCGCCCATCAATTCCTACATGCCCAATCGTCTGGCTGGTGGGGAGGCCAAAGCCAAATCTGGTAGGCACTCCAATGAACCACAGGTTGTCGTCGGAGCCCAGTACTAGCTGAAAAATACTTCGCGAAAGGGATGCGACGTCAATCTGGGTCAAGTGCCCCGTCTGGGATCTCCATCCCAAATCGCCTTGCGCGGCATACCAGAGATTTCCCGTGCGGTCAAACACGATAGTCGCGTATCCTGCAAACACATTTGCCTGAAACTCTTTGATAGTCCCAGGGGGCGTAACGATATTCTGCTTTCTTGAGGCCGCGCCGGAACTGGAGCCCGGCAGTCCTAACGCGCATCCAGAGAGAGCTATGGCTAACGCAAACGACCAGATCAAACGGACATACAAGTACCGCACTTGAGAGAAGCGCCTCACCATAGTTCACCTCACTCGCACCACAGGAGATCCGGCCACCTGGCATTCAGTATACATTCATCGTGCAAGCTGCTTACACGAAGACGCAGATCGTATTGTCACAATGAAACTTGATGTAGCTCAACAATTCAAACGCAGTCGGTTTGGGGCGCACGTTGCGCGCACAATATTTCATACTTGCTTCGTTACTGTCCATTGTACTTCCCACTCATGTTATACTCGTGGTGCACCTTGCGCCATGCGTTTTAACGCGTATGCGTGTCAAACGATGAGGTTATAAGCGTCCAACCGCGAGGGAGAACTCACGAAGGAGTTGCGATATGTCGGAATCGCATGAAAACATGAGCAATCCCCAAACTGATGCAGATACTATGTCTACGAGTGTTGAGCCACCTCACCCGCAGGTGCAACCTCGGAAGACACGTAAGGGCCGAGGGCTCCGAATCCTGATCATCTGTCTGCTCATTGTTATTATCTTGGCTACTTGTAGTTTCGGTGGCTATCGCTACGCGGTGCAGCAATATGATCAACTCAGCGCGTTGGGAGCACAAATGTGCGACAACCTCGAAGCCCACAAGTACGATGTTCTGTATCAGCACTTCTCAGATGGGCTGAAGAGCCAATTTACCAAAGACGAATTCATCCGTTATGGCGCAGAAATAGACCGGTTCGAAGGGAACGTTCTAAGTTGCGGCCAATCTGCGGGAAACAACTTCAGCGTTGATTTGGGGCAGCGCACCATTAGCGTCGCCTCGCTGGTCAACCGTGACGGCAGTGGTACACATCGCGGTAACGTGCGCTTCCAGTTCACAGGGAATTCCTGGACTGTTGACGGCTTCGATGTTGGATTCCTTGGGGTCAGCCTTAACGCTCTCAAAGGACTCGACAATCTATGTAGCGCACTAATGGCGAGAGATTATCGCGCTTTCTATCGGTTGATGGCTCCTGGTCTTCATACCGAAAGCCAACAACTATTCTTGCAAGATGCAACGTTACATCAGCTGATCGATGGTATCGCGCTCGAATGTGCAATTTCCGACATTGGCAAGTCGAACACCGAAACCACTACGACGCTCAAGGTACACATCAGGCGCGTCGTAGATGAAGTGACCGATACCGTAACTTTTGTAAGTGCTCCTAAGGGATGGCTGCTGACGGCCTTTGACCAGACGCTACAAGGGCGCGATATCGCGCCTATCGCAGTGATTACTCGATGGTGTAGCGACATCAAGAGCCAGAACTACACCGATGCTTTCGGGTTGCTCACACCGAAATCGCAGCAAGGATATTCAGCCAAAGCGCTGGGCGCCAAATATTCTGGCAAGGACGGCGATGCTAAGTGGCTCAACTGCACTGTAGACCCTACCACTTATGTAGGTGACACCAATGTCACGCTGATTGCTCAGGTGCAAGATACAAGCCCGAAGCCGTTTCCGGGGCTGACCGATGGTGCGCAGTTCGCTCTGACAAAGGAAAACTCGACATGGAAGATAGTAGCTGTATTCATGTGTGCTAATTCTGCTTGCCGCTAATGGTTTCAGCCGCCAGCCGCTCTGCCTCCCGTTGCTCTCGGCCGGTTGGGCCGGTGGGGATACGGAGAATCGCTTCTGACTGGCCGAGCGCGGCATCATGGGCGCGAGCGGCATGCTCCAGAAAAGTGTTGGCGGGCAGATCGTCGAGCGCGAAGTAGCGGGCATCGTCGGTCTCGTCCGTCTGGGTGAGCAGCGCGCCGCCTATGACGCGACAGACAAACGAGTAGATGACCTCGTCTAACGCGGTCCAGCTATAGAGGCTCGCCAGCCGCACGACCTCGACTTCCAGGCCTGTCTCCTCGCGCACCTCACGCACAACCGCCTGCCACGGCGCCTCGCCCGATTCGACACCGCCTCCCGGCAGATTCCAGAAGTCGCAGTCACGGCGGTGGCAGAAGAGAACCTGTCGCGCTTCATCGAAAATCACCGCATACGCGCCCGCCGCGAATCGCATACCTGCCTGCCTTTCTCTTGACCAGCATCCAGCGTCGTTTCTGTGGCCGACGAGAGAATCGTACCATTGCCGCCGCGCAGGCAATCTGATATACTATCCCGGTGCTGTGCGCGCGCATGATGAGAGATACCGAGAGCAGATGGCGCACGGCCTTCATTTTGCCAGAGCATCCCGGCCTACGGCCCGCAGTCGCTCCGCGCGCTTAATGCGCGCTCCGAGGCTCACGCCTCGCGCGTCTGCACCTGTGTGGCCGCATCGTATCGCAGGAGGAAAATTCCAGTATGCCGAATCTTCGCTCGGCCAAGAAGCGCATGCGCATCGAAGAAGAGCGCCGCGCCCGCAATGCCTCGGTGAAATCCACCGTGCGCACCTACATGACCAAAGCCCGCAATGCCATCGCCAGCGACGCCGACGCTCCCGAGACGGAAGAGGCGATTCGCACGGCGATCAGCAACCTTGATCGCGCCGTGCGCAAGGGCGTGCTGCATCGCAACAACGCCGACCGCCGCAAGTCGCGGCTGATGGCTCGACTGAACAAAGTTCAGGCTGAGAAGGCCTAGCAGCTCTCCACTGCGATTCGCTTCTGTGATTCGCTCAGGCAAAATGCAACGCCAACGGGGTCCGTCGCGTGCGGACTCCGTTTTGCCGCGCGCTCTTCGTATCCTCGTCTCCGCAAACAGACCTCCAGGCGATTTTTGCAACCACAAGGCCTCCTCGCGCGCTATAGAATGTGGCATATATACTGCATCACCTAAGACGAATACTTTCCGGGCGTGCGCCGCCGCGTGCCGAAAGGACTGCCGCTCATGGAGAACGTGGAACGATACAGACCCTGGATCATCGCGGGCGGGATTGTGCTTGCCCTCCTCATCATCGCGTTCGTGGTGCTCGCCACCATCTTTGGCTGGTGGCCGGTAGTCGTCGATATCGTGCTGGTGATTACCGCGCTGCTCAGCCTGATTATGCTCGGCGCGCTGACCTTTGCCACGATTATGCTGATTCGCACGATACGGGGCACGCGCGATGAAATCATGCCCGTGCTGGAATCGCTGAAAGATACGACCAGCACCGTCCAGGCGACGGCCAAAGCCGCCAGCGCGTTCGCCGTCAAGCCCAGCGTGCGCACCGCCAGCTTCGTCGTCGGCGCGGGCGAGGTCGCCAGCACGATCTTCGGACGTGGCCGCCCACGCAAACGCGCCGAGCAGCGCCAGCAGCGCCGCAAAGAGATCGAGCGCGAGATGGCGGCGGGAGGAACCTCCGATGATTCTCGCTGAACCACAATGGCTGCACACACTCGGACAAGCCGCCGGGACGTTGCTCATGCTGGAGTTGTGCTTCGTGCTCCTGCTCGTCTGCGTCATCGTAGCCGCGCTCGCCTACGGAAGCTGGTGGCTCCATCGCAATGTGATGCCTATACTCAGCCAGTATGGCCCTATGGCGCAACAATATATGGGCATCGCCGTCCAGGGGAGTGATCGCGTTGTCGGCGGCGTCGCCGAATTCCAAAGCCGCTGGGAGGCCCTCGCCACAGGCGCGCGCGTCATGATCTTTGGCACGCGCGGCGCACGACGGCCGCTGCCCCCCATGAGCGCGACGGACGGCGCGGCGGGCACACTCGCGCCGGGGAACACCCCGGCAGCCCCCGCGGTTCCGAACCTCCCAGCAACGCCTAATCCACCGCAGACCCCACAGCAGAACGGCGCCACTGGGCATGCTGAGTAGCATCGTCGATCCATTCCGCGCGCTCACCCGCAACGCTCAGCTCTATCTCATCTCGAATTCGATTCAGGCGATAACGGCGGGCGCGCTGGTCGTTATCTACACCCTGTACCTCTCGGCGCTCGGCTACAATACGAGTTTCATTGGGCTGTTGGCCGTCGTCGGAACTATTGGCGGCGGTCTCGGCATCGTACCCTCACAATGGCTGGTCAACCGCTTTGGCTGGCGCACCATGCTCATCTGGTCCGACATGATTGGCGGCGTGGCGATCTTTCTGCAACTGATATTGCCCACACCGCCGCTGCTGATACTCACATCCGTGGCTATCGGCGCGTCGGTCGCCATCGTGCTCGTCATCAACGCGCCATTCCTGGCCGCCAATAGCACCACCCGCGACCGCACCGCCCTCTATGGGCTGAACAACGCCTTGCAGTTTCTCGCCTCAATCATCGGGAGCCTGCTCGGCGGCGCGCTACCGGCGTGGTTTGCCTCCCGCGCCATAAGCGACTCTGGGCTGTTACACGCGCTCTCGCCATTGCTCGCCACAAACCCGCAGGCGCGGGCCTATCAACTGGCGCTGCTGGTTCTGGGCGCGCTGGCTGTCCCATCGATCATCCCGGTCTTGCTCATCCGCGAACAGCCGCGTGAGCGCGCAAGCGAGCCTAAGGTCGCCCATCCCTGGCGACAGCGGCTGGATAGCTGGCGCGTCCAGCTACGTGTCGGCGTGCGCGGTGTCATTGGTCGATTCAGCCTCTTTCAGGCGCTGCTGGGCGTTGGCGCGGGCCTCTGGTTCCCCTACTTCAATATCTACGTGGTCAAGCAGTTGGGGCTGCCCACTCCCTGGTACGGCGCGCTGACCGCCACCGCCACGGTGCTGCTGGCGTTCGCCTCGCTGATCGCCGCACCAGTCTCCAAACGCTTCGGCAAGACGCCGACGATTGTCATCTTTCATCTCTGCGCGCTGCCATTCCTGGTGCTGATGGGCGCGATTCCCGTGCTACCGGTGGTCTGCCTTGCCTACCTGATACGCAGCACCCTGGCAAATATTCCTGGCCCGCCCCTGCAATCGTTCCTGATGGAGGCGGTGCCCGAACGCGAGCGCATCGTCGCCAATGGCGTCTATAACGTCAGCTGGCAGATTGCCTGGGCGCTGGGCGCTTTCGCGGGCGGCCTGATCGTCAACGCTCTGGGCTACCAGGCGCCGATGCTCATCGCGGTGCCATGGTATGGTGGCGCGGCGCTGCTCTTCGCCTGGTTCTTCTGGCGGGGCGGCCAGCACGCGGGCGAGGTCGATGAGATCGAGAAGCCCCAGGCCGAGACGGACGCACCATTGCCAACAAGCGAGCTCTTCCGGAGAGATTGACGCCTGACCTGGATGTCAGGCAGGCGCACTGGACTACCCACCACCCAGCGTGTATAATCGCCTCTATCATCGTCGAATGGTCGCCTGAGGCAGTGCGTTCACGTCAGTGAGCGAGTGGTGAGGTGAAGGACCATGAGCGACTACACACGATCCCCCTGGGCGCATCAGGGCCCAAATCGCCCGCATGTGCGCATCGTCACCGACAGCGCGTCAGACATCCTTCCGAGCCACGCGCAGGCGATTGGAGCCTTCGTCGTGCCGAGCTGGATCGCCATGGATGGCGCATTCCTCCGGGACGGCGTCGATATCTCGGCGTCGCAATTCTACGCGCAACTGCCCCACCTGCGCACGCCGCCACATACTGAGCCAGCCTCACCTCAGGAGTTCTACCAAATCTATCAAACGGCCTTCCGCCAGGGCGCGACCTCCATCGTCTCGATCCACGTCTCCAGCCGTCTGAGCAAGATTGTCGAGCATGCGGTGATTGCCAGAGATCACCTGTCGCCCGGCTCGATTGACATCATCGACTCGCTCCAGGCGGGCATTGGCATGTGGCCAGCGGTGATTCGCGCCGCGCAACTTGCCCGCATGGGCGCGCCGCTACCGGTGATCCACGAGGCCGCCATCTCAATCCTGGCGCGCACGCGGCTCTATGCGCTGGTGGAGTCGCTCGAACAGCTGCGGCGTAACGGACGTATCGGGCGCGCCAGAGAATTGCTGGGCACCCTGCTCGATGCTCATCCTATTATCACCGTCGAGCAGGGTGAAGTCACACCAGTTGAGACGGTGCGGACGCGAGCGCGCGGGCTGGCGCGGCTGCGCGAGCTGGTAGAAAACATGGGCGAACTCGAGACGCTGCTCATCTGCGGCGCCAGCGTCGAGTCGATTGGACAACTGGAGAACGTGCTCGCTGGAACCTACCGCGGCATCATCCAGAAGACCTGGCTGGGGCCTGCCATCGGCTCAAACACAGGCCCATGCGTCGCCGTCGCGCTGGTCACCCGGCAATAACATGCCCAACGCTGCCCGAATACGCCCTGCTCCCCGGCGATTGTGGCGCGCTGAAACTCGCACGCGGCATCCCGCATAGTATGTAGCGGAACTCCTTTCTTGCCGCAGCTGAGTGTATCAGGAGAATCAATCGATGCATGAGGAGATGATTCGCCGTGCGCAACAGGGCGATACTCTGGCGTTTCGGGCGCTGGTCGAGACCTATTCGCCCGGCGCGTGGCGCGTGGCGCAGATTCTCATGGCCGACCGCGGGCAGGCGGAGGATGCGTTGCAGGAGGCATGGATAGATGTCTGGCGCGGCCTGCCTCGCTACGATGCGGCGCGCCCGTTCCGTCCCTGGCTGCTTGCGATTGTGGGCAATCGCTGCCGGATGCTCAGGCGACGCCACACCATCCCAGCACAATCGCTCGGCGAAGACCTGGCGGATGGTCTGCTTGATCCGCATGACACCTATGCCGAAGTCGCCGCGCGCGAGCCAGATGTCACGCTACGAAACGCCCTGGCATGCCTCTCAGCGGAGTCCCGCGAGTTGTTGGAATTGCGCTATCAGGCCGACCTGGAACTCGCCGAAATGGCCGAACTCTATGGATTACCGCTCAGCACGGTCAAATCGCGCCTCTATCGAACGCTCGCTGCTTTGCGCGCGCAGCTTACCAGCGCCGCGCCGACCGCACTGGATTCATCGGAGACAACCAGATGACTACACCACATGACCCCAACGGCGAAGATCAATACAATCCAGCCGATCCCAGGCTTGAGGCCCGACTCGCAGCCCATTTCCGCGCGCATGTCACCACGCCATGGGACGGCGAGGTATTCTGGGAGCGCCTCGCTCCGCGTCTCGAACCGCGCGTATCCCTGGATGCCGATAGCGTAGCGCCGACGCCTGACACGCCGAGGCGCCGACGCGGCGCCACTGTCATCATCCCTGACGAGATCCCCGCGCCGCCAGCCAGCGGTGGATTCCATCGAGCGAGTGATGCCAGACGTCCGCGGCGCACGATCAACAATCTGCTGGCGGTCGCCGCCGTATTGGCGATTTGCCTCTGCGCGTTCGCGCTCTTTCATCAACTGAGCACGCAGCAACTCGGCAAGAACGGCGTTATCCAGAGCGGCGAGCTTGTCTGGCGGCGTGTCACACTGCCCCCTGGCGTGGTGCTGACCAACGGCGAAGGCGTCACCATGACAAACGGCAGCGGCACGCCGATCATTTCAGGAGCCGTGAAGAACGCGCCGACGCCCAACGCAACATTGCAGGTGACTCCCACTAATGGCAATGTCGCCTACATCTGCCAGTTGGCAGGCCAGGGCAACCCGCGCATATGGCGTACGACCGATGCGGGCCAGCACTGGGTCGCGCTGGCGACGTTACATATCATTGGGAACATTGACACCTGTTCCCTCGAATTCGACGCCAACAATCCGCTCACTGTCATTGCGACCTTCGTACGGTCGGCGGAAAATGGATCGGCGCATGGCAGCATTTCCTATGCGCTCTTCAATGGCGCTTCGCAGTGGCAGGCGCTTGGCGTGGGTCAGATGATGGGATCGGTGACCAGTTGGCGGAACGTCTACTATGGCATCGGCAATCTGAATCCCGGTGCGCCCACGATCGCCGATCCGAACGGCAAACCACAGGACCAGCCGCAACAACGCCTCTACGAGTCCACCGACCAGATGCGATCATGGCATGAGCTCAACGACGCGCCGCTGATCGCCGAAAATATCGCCTCTGCGGAGAAGACGACAGGAGTTGGACTTATCGGCGCCCTAGTGCTTATGGTCCAGCCAAACACCGGAGAGATGCTGGCGCAAACCACCGACGGTGTGCTCTGGCGCAGTGTCGATCACGGGCAGCGCTGGGCGCGGATTCTCCTCCCATCGCTGCCGCCCGCGAGCGAGCTCACGCCGACGCCTGGGGAAATGACTTGGGAGGGCGGCATGACCGATGCCATCGCGTTCGTGCAGCAACCTGTCGGGAACAAGCCCTTCACGCTGTGCGCGATGGTATTTGACCAGACCGCGATCGTCTACAATGTCGCGCCGCTCTACTGCTCCACCGACAGCGGCCAGTCGTGGACACGCCGCCCGCGCACAGCGGTCGATTGGGGCAACGGCAAACCCGACACGTTTGAGAGGCCACTGTTGATGCTCTCCGATGGGACGCTGCTGGCCTGGGATGTACAAACGCTCTCCGTCTTCCCCGGCAACAACGCATCGGCTGGGGCGGCGCACATCATCGGAACGATTCCCACGCCGCTCAATCCCAATAATATTCCCGGCGGACTGGCAAGCCCAATGCCTGGCGGCGCGGTGCTCTGGCAGCCACACGACCCGCAGACACTCTACGTAGCGATGTATTACACGCCATAGGCGGCAACCGCGCATCCTCCGGCACGTAAGCGAGCAGTCCGCGGTGGGAAATATCATCCCCTTCTGGGCTGCTCCTTTTCGCGCGCGCCTGCTACACAGAAGCTCTTACCTGGTTTTCGCGACCCACGCCGGGTGCATCATGATATACTGGCGTTGGCAAGCGCGCACTATGGTACGAGTCCCGCTGGTAAGGCTAAGGAGCATCGCGATGGGTATTGGAGTCCACTGGTATGACCTCTTTCCATGCCTCTTCTTTCTTCCCCCCATTCTCATCGGTTTTCTCTGGATGCGGCGCGATGCCGATGGGCGCGGGCAGCCGGGACTGCTCTGGGCGCTGCTGACGATTCCACTCAGCTGGGTCGCGGTTCTGGTGTATCTGGTCGTACGCGCGTTTAGCACACCGAACGCAGCCCAATAGGGCGCCGGGAGGCTTGCCACCGTGAGCAACCAGACGACAGCCATACCAGAGACGCTGACGTTCCCGCAGGGATTCCGCTGGGGTGTCGCGACCGCGTCGTACCAGTACGAGGGCGCCTGCGAGAACAGCCAGTGGCGCGCCTGGGAAAAGTCGGGCGGGATAGCGAATGGCGACATCGCGGGGATCGCCTGCGACTGGTGGCGGCATGCCGAACGCGACTTCGATCTCGCTCAGCAGCTCGGCCTCAATGCGTTGCGCCTCTCGGTAGAATGGAGCCGACTGGAGCCGCGCTCGGGCGAGTGGGATGCCGCGGCGTTTGCGCGCTACCGCGAGATGCTCCAGGGTTTGCGCGCGCGTGGCATCGAGCCGATGGTCACGCTCCACCACTTCAGCAACCCGCTCTGGTTCGAGGAGATGGGCGCGTTTCTCGCGCCGAGCGCCCTTGATCTCTTTACACGCTTCGTGGCGCGTGTCGTCGATGAGTTGGGCGACCTCTGCGATCTCTGGTGCACCATCAATGAGCCGAATGTGTATAGCGTTGTGGGTTACCTGCTGGGCGTCTGGCCGCCCGGCCACAAAGGTGACACGCGCAATACCTACCAGGTGCAGGCGACGCTTGCCCGCGCCCACGCCGCCGCCTATCGCGTCATTCACCAGCGCCAGCCCAACGCCAGGGTTGGCTGGGCGCAGAACTTCAATATCCTCAATCCAGCAACGAATAGCCCGCTTGACCGCCTGGTCGCGGGCATCCAGGATGCCGCCTATAACGACTTCTTTCCCCGCGTGGTGCTGACAGGACGTGCGGTGTTCCCGTTCAACCTGTTCGCGGGCAATCTGCGCGACGTCCGCGGCACATGCGACTTTCTTGGCATTAATTTCTACTATCGCGACCACGTCGCCTTCAGCCTCCGTCACGCCGGGCAGCTCTTTGGGCGCCGCTTTGTCCCTGAGGGCGCGCCGCGCGGCGATCCTGGCCTCAACGATTTCTTTGGCGAGGTGTATCCAGATGGCATTCTGCGCATCGCGGAGCGTCTCAAAGTCTTCGGCAAGCCGATCTACATCACCGAGCATGGCGTGGCCGACCGTACCGACCGGATTCGCCCGTGGGTCGTCGAACAGGGCGTGCGTAATGTGCACGCGGCGATCCAGAAGGGTCTGGATGTCCGTGGATACTACCACTGGTCGCTGGTAGACAACTTCGAGTGGGCCGAGGGCTGGCACTCGCGTTTTGGGCTGGCGGCGCTCGATCTCGCTACCCAGGAACGTACGCTTCGCCCAAGCGGAGAGTTCTACGGCGCCATCGCTGCCGCCAACGCGCTCACCTCAGACATGGCGCGCCAGTTCGTCGTGGGCGCCCCCACCAGCGCCAGGTAGTCCGTCAGCGCCCGAAATTCTGCACGGAGCGGCTTCGATTGAGCGCGCATCCGACCCTGTGCGAGCAATCAGTTTACTCGCTGGCATGCTCCTTGCGCTCATTCGTCAGCGAGGCGCACAACGGTATCGCAATGCCACGCGAAATTTGGGGAGGCCTGTCCAGTGGACAACTTGGTGTTGGTCGTCGACGATGACGAGGGGCTGCTGGAAACACTTCATGATCTGCTGGAGATGGAAGGGTATTCGGTCGTCCTGGCGCATAACGGCGTCGAGGCGCTAGAAAAGCTGGAGACGCTGAGGCCAGCGGTGATTCTGCTGGACCTGCGCATGCCACGCATGGATGGCGCGACATTTGCGCGTGAGGTGCATCAACGCAGCAATCTGCAATCCCTCTACATCATTGTGATGACCGCCAATCTTTACGCGCATAAGACCGCCGCCGCGATTGGGGCTAACGATTTTCTCGCCAAGCCGCTCGATGTCAGTGAGTTGCTGGGGAAAATCGAACTGGCGATTCACTAGACGCAGCGGGAACGCTCAGATGGAGCACCGCATTGCCCCAGAGCCGCATCTGCCGTTCGATGGTGAAGACGCTTTCGAGACGATGAATCTGCTCGGGTAGGCGGGCGGTACGCATGAGATTGATGGTGACGGCGCCATCGGCTTCCAACAGCGTGGCGACCTGGCGCAGAAATGGCCGCGCCAGCGTTCCGGGAGCCAGACGACCACCCTCGAAGAGGTCGAGACAGATCAGGTCGAAGCGTGCAGGCTCGCTCGGCGCGTGCTCCTCTACCCAGGCAAACGCATCGGCCTCCACCACCTCCAGCCCCACCAGCGCGTCCAGCCCGAACTCGCGACGCGCCACCACCAGCACCTCTGTGTTGCGCTCAACCCCTACCATGGCGACTCCGGGGCAACGCCGCGCCAGCAGCGCCGCCAGCGTGCCGCCCCCAAGCCCCAGCAGCAGCGCCCGACGCGGGCAGCGCTCCGGCAACATCAGCGGCCAGTAGCCCTCAAACGGCGCTGACTCGTCCTCCGGCAACGACACCGACTGCGTCACGTTGCCCACCTCCAGCGCCAGGCGGCCATCCTTGCGCGTCACCGTGCGCACAGGCAAGGGCCGTTGCGCGCGCCGCTTCGCATTCTTCGTCATCATCGCCCTCCCAGGAGTCCAATTGGTAGAGCCACACTCTCCCAGTTCGAATCAACTTCGCGTGATAGACTATATTCGCGACGACGTTTGTGTGCTCAATGGTCTGTGGAGGCTTTTATGCGGCTTGACGCCCACGAGCAACGCGCCCGCCAATTGGAGCATGCAATTGCTATTCTTGGCGATCCAACCGCCGATCCTGATATCGTACCCAGCCTCATTGAAAACTACTGGGGCGCCGCATTTCACTGGGTTGCATATGGCTGTCAGCGCAAATTTGGGAAGCACAAAGAGAACCACACCCAACTCGGCCGCTACTTGCGCGATCTTGGAGAGCCAACGATAGCCACCCGCTGGGATTCGCTGGAACACATACGTCAAAGCGCCATGTATGCTTATAGCGCGGCGCCAGATGATGCTGCACATGCGCGCGACGACTGGGAGGCGATTCGGCTATGGAGCATGAGTTGATCGAATCTGCTAATCATACAGATACCACTATCGCGCCGATTCCCTGGCTCGATGCAGTGACATCCGCAGCGGTTGTTGACATTGCACAATCGCTCATTCTACATCACCCTGAGGTTCAGGCAATCATACTTTTCGGCTCGGTAGCCCGGCGCGAAGAGCGGCCGCTTAGTGATCCGAACACGAGCGATGTTGATCTAATGCTCATACTCGATGCTACAGTGGTTGATCCAGGCGCAAACCGCCTTACCCACCAACAACAACTCGCATTGCGCGCAACGATTGGCGAGGCCGACTATCGCCACTGCAGCCCGCGTGCAATCAGTGTTCTGTTCATGAATTGCGATCTTGCGGGCTGGGATCCGCTCTTCATCGAAAACGTAGCACGCGATGGCATTATCTTGTGGGCACGCGGAGATATGCCGACCAGGCTCACGAAAGCTCAACACTCCCCGGTTAGCTCGCAAACGCCGTCTTTGTGACGGAACCTGCTAGTTCGCTGCATAATTGTCTCCAACCGCCACGAACAAGAGGGGTATACCACATGGCTGAGAATACCTCACCAACCTGGCTCGATCTGTATGACTGGCGGGTGCGTGTTGCGGCGATGTATCGCGAACAGGCGCGGCGCATCGCCAGGGATGACGATCCCGTAGCAGTCTGGGACGCCTTCCACGCGACGAAAGACGCCCTCTTCGCTCACCATCCGCAGTCGCCGCTGGACGCCGACGGCCGCGCGACGTTTCATGGGCTATCGTATTTCGCCTATGATCCCGCGTTTCGCGTGACCGCGACGCTCACGCCAGAATCGGCGGATGACGAGGTGCTGGCGCCATCGAGCGGGCCACACGCGATGCCGCTACGCCGCGCCGGGCGGGTCTCGTTCTCGCTGGGCGGGGACGCCATCACGCTCGCGGTCTACTGGATTGATGTCTACGGCGGCGGCCTTTTCCTGCCGTTCCGCGATATAACCAGCGGCGGCGAGACCTACGGCGCGGGACGCTACCTCCATGACACCGTCAAAGGCAGCGAGCTACTCAGGCTGGACAACCCCAGCGCACCGGGCTATGCTGGCGGGCGGGTGCTGCTCGACTTCAACTACGCCTACAACCCGTCCTGCGCCTACGATCCGCGCTGGGTCTGCCCGCTTACTCCGCCGGAGAATCGGCTGACAGTGGCTGTCCGCGCAGGGGAGCGAGTATATCACGAATAGTGCGCTGGGCAGCGAGTCGCGGTTTACGAATCGCCGCCAGGCCAGGGGGGAGATCATGCAAAGCCAGCAGGCCGCGTTTCGCGCCATAGACGAATATATCGCCACCTTTCCAGAGGATGTACAGGCGTTACTCCAGGCAGTACGCGCAACCATACACGCTGCTGCGCCTGACGCGGAGGAGCGCATCAGCTATCAGATGCCCGCATTCGCGCAGGAGGGCAACCTCGTCTATTTCGCTGCCCTCAAGAATCATATTGGATTCTATCCAACATCAAGCGGGATCGCGGCATTTCAACAGGAGTTATCGGCCTACGAAAGCTCCAAAGGCGCGGTGAAGTTCCCGAAAGACCAGCCCCTGCCCATGGAATTGATCACCAGAATCGTGCGGTTTCGCGTGACCGAAAATCTCAACCGAGCCGCCGCAAAATCACGGACAAAGGCCCAGCGGCGCAAAGGGTAAGGTATAAGCGAGAGACATCTGCTCCCACTCTCGTTGGGGTTGGGAGCAAGGGCAGACAACTCGTCTATTTCAGCAATTGCTGGGCGACGACGATCTTCTGTATCTGGTTGGTGCCCTCGTAGATTTGCGTGATCTTGGCGTCGCGGAAGAGCTTCTCCACCGGGTACTCGCGGATGTAGCCGTAGCCGCCGTAGATTTGCACCGCGTCGGTCGTTACCTCCATCGCGACATCAGAAGCAAAGTTCTTGGCCATGCTACTCTCATAGAGGAACGGGCGGCCAGTCTCGGTCTCCCGCGCCGACCACCACGTCATCAGCCGCGCCGCCTGCACTTTGGTCGCCATATCGGCCAGCATGAACTGGATGCTCTGGTTAGCTGCGATGGGTTTGCCGAACTGCACTCGCTCCTTCGCATAGTCGCGGGCATACTCGAAGGCGGCGCGCGCGATGCCCAGCGCGATGGCCGCGATCATCGGACGCGAGCGGTCGAGCATCGTCATTGCCAGCTTGAAGCCGCTGCCTTCCTCGCCAAGCCGATTCTCCACCGGCACGCGCACCTCATCCAGCAGCACCTCGCCGGTATGCGAGCAGCGGATGCCCAGCTTCTTCTCCTTCTTGCCGCCCACCAGCCCCGGCGCGTCGCCGGGCACAATGAACGCCGTCACCCCGCGATGGCCGAGCGCGCGATCCACCGTCGCAAAGACGACGTACAGATCGGCAATGCCGCCGTTGGTGATGAATCGCTTGGCGCCATTGAGCACATAGCTCTCGCCATCGCGGCGGGCGGTAGTCGTCATCGCGGCCACGTCGGAGCCAGCGCCCGGCTCGGTCAGCGCCATCGCGCAGAGGCCGTTGCGCTCGATGACCGGCTTGAGCAGCCGCTGCTTCTGCTCATCAGTACCCGCGATCAGCATCGGAATGCTGGCGAGATGGGTGGCGCCCAGCACCGTCGCAACGCCCGCGCATCCCCAGGAGAGCTCCTCGGTGATGATACAGTTGGTCAGCTCGTCGGTGATGCCCAGGCCGCCGATTTCCTCGGGGAAAGCAAAGTTCGTCAGTCCCAGCTCGCCCGCCTTCCTCACCAGCTCCCAGGGGAACTCTTCGCGCTCGTCCAGTTCGGCGGCCACTGGGCGTATCTCTTCTTCAGCAAAGGTATGCGCCAGGTCGCGCATCGCCTGCTGCTCGTCGGTCAGGGTGAAATCAATCATCGCGGTCTACTCCTCGGCTGCATCGTGGCTCGATGGGCGGGCGCTGCGTCGCGCCGCGCCGCTGTTGCCGAGTGTACACCAGCGCAGTTGCGCATATCAAATGCGCCGCCAGCGGGCGCCCGCATCTCTCAGGCTGGCATCGCAAGCTGGTCAGGGAGCGACCGGCACATCATCGACGACATCGAAGGTAGGCCGCAGATACACGCTGTCGTAGCGCCCCCAGGCGCTATCAGCGCTCAGATTTGCCCAGACGACGTGCGCCGCCGTGGCCGCATCGAGTACCGCGGAACCATAGGGCTGGGCAATGATATCGGCATACTCATCCTGAGTCGGCCCGAACACCATCACCTTCGCCTCTTTGAGCGTGACGCCACTTTCCCACATCGCCTGCTGCTCGCGCAGGCTGATCGACTTGGTCAATTCCTGCGCCGCGCTGATCTGTTGATCGGTAAGCGGCACAGCGCCTCCGACTGTGACTGTGACCGTCACGCTGGCGGCCTGGGCGTCGTAGACCGTCTGCGCTGATTGCGCTGATTGCGCCAGATTGCCACCAATAGCGTCGCACGCACGCCGGGCAAGCATGTCCTGGGTTGCCGTGGAGGCGGCCACCGGGCATCCGGCCACGGTCTTGCTGGCGTGCTGGCCAGGCGCGCTGTTTGTGCTGGCGCAGGCCGCGAGACTGCCAAGAACGATGAGAACAGCTACGAGAGCCACACGTGCGCCACTGATACGATGAGTGCTGCCCATACAATGCCATACCTTCCCAGCTCATAGTGGCGCATCCCTGCGCGAGCCAACAACCACGCCTCTTCGCACGTGGTGTACAGACGTTGTCCACAACGTATCGGCTCAACGACATGAGAAGCAAGGAGCTATTTCAAAACTCATAGCTCGACAATATACGCCGCGAAACTACATCTACCGATGAGCAGTCGCCCGACCAAAAGCAGAGGAACCATACTATTTACGGCGTTCCCAGGTAGATCGAATTCTGAAATAGTGTGTGAGAATCTGGGTGATACGGTGCGTATTTCCATGTAGACCCCACGCGCACACCATCAAATCTGCTGAGTTATGGTGAGCAATTATGCGGAGAAGGTTCGGCGCTTTGTCATGGGCTTCTTTCAACGGAAGCGACCAACGTCCCAGTTGTTGACTGGTGGAAGTGCAGGAGGCATATGTATCACTCAGGCGTACAACGCATCATGACACGCGGCGGCTTCGTCGCCATCGCACTCTTATCGCTGGGCCTGGCGGCCTGCGGCAGCAGCGGCAGCAGCAGTAGCGGCAACAAGGCCCTCAAAATCGGCACTGAGTTGCCTGTATCCGGCACCGACGCGGCTGTCGGGCTACCAACACAGTATGGCGCTGACCTGGCCGTGCAGCAGAACAAAGACCTCGGCAGCGGTTACACATTGACCATCGTCCACAAGAATGACGAAGGCACCAGCGGGCCAGATCCGTCGATTGGCGCAGCCAACATCCAGCAGTTGATCGCCGACTCCTCGGTCATGGCAATCGTTGGCCCGTTCAACAGCGGCGTCGCCAAGCAGGAAATCCCGATTGTCAATCAAAACACTATCGTCACTATCAGCCCAGCCAACACCAACCCTGGTCTGACCAAGGAGCAGTTCGCCCAGGCCAACGGCATCAACTTCGCCCTGCTGCACCCGGCAGGCAAGCCTGAGTCCTACTTCCGCCTGCCCGGCACCGATGACATCCAGGGCAAGGTGGACGCCGACATCGCGCTCGCTGCCCCAGTCAGTGCGACGACTGCGTATGTGATCGACGACAACACCACGTATGGCAAGGGCCTGGCGAATGTCTTCACGACGGAGTTCACATCTCATGGCGGCACGATTGTGGGCAGCACCTCGATCACCCCGGACCAGGTGAGCAACCTCCCGCAGCTGGCGACGACCATCGTCAGCAAGAATCCCACGGTCGTCTTCTACGGTGGCGTCACCTCTGGTGGCGGCGGCGCGCTGAAGAAAGACCTGGTGGAGAAAGGCGGCAACATGCCCATGGTCGGTGGCGATGGCATCGCCGATGACCCCGCCTGGATCACCACTGCGGGCGCGGCAGCGGTCAACACCTACGGCACAGTCGCGGCCCCTGATATCTCGGGCCTGACCTCGGCGACGGCGCAGACGTTCATCACGGCCTACAAGGCGGCGTTCCCCGGCAAGGACCTCTTGCCGTACAGCGCCTCGGCCTATGACGCGGCGATGGTCGAGATCACCGCGATCAAGAATCTGATTAAAGCAGGTAAGACGGTCACTCGCTCAGCCGTGCGTGACGAGGTGGCAGGCATCTCCTATGATGGTGTCACCGGCCACATCTCCTTCGACGCCAACGGCGACAACGCCGGCCAGAAGGTCTTCAGCGTCTACGGCGTAGGCAGTAACGGCCAGTGGGGCTTCGTGAGGCTGATTAACGCATAGAGGCCTCAAGCTACCACCTACCCCCTCCCGTTGGGACGCTGGCGCTGTGCGTGCTTGACGCACGCTCCGAGGCTAACGCCTCGCGCACCAGCCCCGGCGCCGGGAGGGGGTGATTTTTGCCAGTGCGTCCGCTATCCCTCGACGATCTCGTGGAGCGCGGTCAGCAGCCGGTCTACCTCTTCGGCGGTATTATAATGGGCCAGGCCGATGCGGAGCGCCCCGCCGGACTCCTCCAGCCCCAGCCGCTCCATCAGCGTGAGGGCGTAGTAGTTGCCGTCCCAGCAGAAGATGCCGCGCTCGCCCAGCGCCTCCGCCAGCTCGCGTGGCGAGTGGCCCTCGATAGTGAGCGCCACCGTCGGCACGCGCCGCGCCAGATCAGCCGTGCTCGCCAGCCCGTAGATATGGGCGCCCGGTAGTTCGGCCAGCCCGGCCAGCAGTTGTCGCGCCAGCGTCTGCTCGTATGACTGGAGCGCCGCCATCGCCACGTGCAGCGCCCGCGCGCGTCCGGTCATCTGGGGGAACTGGCTGGTTGCGCCATCCTCGTTGGCATGGCCCAGCGTCTCCAGATACCTGAGCGTGCCGACCAGCCCCGCGAGACACTCATGGTTCTGCGTGCCGGTTTCCCATTTGCCCGGCGATACGTCATCCGACGGGCGCACTTTGTACGCGCGCAGGCTCTCCAGCAGCGGCAGCCGTCCGTAGACGATGCCGAGATGCGGCCCGAAGAATTTATACGCGCTGCACGCCAGGAAATCGCACCCCAGCGCCTGCACGTCGATTGGCCCGTGTGGCGCGAACTGCACCGCGTCGATCCAGGTGAGCGCGCCGACCTCCTTCGCCCAGCCGATCACCGTCGCCACGTCGTTGATTGTGCCGAGCGCGTTCGAGGCGTAACCCACCGCGACCACCTTCGTCTTCGGCGTGATCTTCGTCCGCAGGTCGTCCATATCGAGCGTCCCGCTGGCAATGTTGACCTCCGCCATGCGGACTGTGCAGCCGCGATCCTCGGCCAGCGCCAGCCACGGCGCGACGTTGGCGTCATGGTCGAGCGCGGTCACGACGATCTCGTCGCCCGGCTGAAGCGTCCGCCCGATGGCGCGACTCATCGCGAAGGTGAGCGTCGTCATGTTGGGGCCGAAGACGATCTCATGCGGGTCGGCGGCGTGCAGCAGATCCGCCATCGCCGCGTGCGCCTCAGTCAGCATCGCGTCGGTGCGCGCGCTGGTGAGGAAGGCGCCGTGATTGTTGGCGTTGGCGGTGGTCAGATAGTCGGTGATGGCGACGATACACTCGCGCGTCACCTGTGTGCCACCGGGATTGTCGAAAAAGACGACTGGCTGGCCGTTCCGCTCCAGCGCGAGCGAGGGGAAATGCTGACGAACCTGCGCGACATCGAATGTCATGAGGGTGCTATCTTCTGCCAGGATAGGCGGCCTGCGCCGCCGTGCGAATATGTCCCTCAATTGTAGCGCACACCAGAAGAGGCCTTCCCGTTTTGGTCCGAGAAACAGCCACATCATCGAAATGGACGTCTGCCATCACTACGCCAGAGAATTTTGTGCTTCATATCCCCGCCATCATCGGGCACAGGGTAAGAGATATGAACGCCTTGGTTTATTTCTATCGAGAAGGCGTCCATTAGCACCCTATTGCGCGAACAGATGAGTTATGATAATCTCCGCTCAGACACGACTGTGTTTCCATGTTTGTCGTTACGTGTGTTTACCTGGAGGAGAGCAACAGTGCCCAATCTATCAGGTCTACAAGCATCGCTGGGAACAGTCACAGACATACTCGGCAAGGTCGCTATAGTATTTACTGCCGCGATTGTCATCATCACATTGATCAGTCCAGCCCTGGCAGGGCGGATGCTGGGGTGGTGGTATCGCAGGGTCGCGATCAGAGAACGATTTGAGGCGGCGGCAGCGGCGGCAGCGGCGGCACATCCATCACCTACATCACCCGCCACAGCCAGTACTCAGCAAGCCACAACGACAGCGAATGCCAGTGCGATCGCGGCGCCTCCACCCACAACGCCCCAAGTACACGCACCGCTGCCCCCATTCCCAACACTGCAGCCACAAGCGCCTGTGCTCCCGATCCGACAAATGCCCCCATCACCAATGCCCGTGCGTCAGTGGCCGCCGACAGCGCCCGCAACTCCGCCAGCAAGCGCGCCAGCGCCGAAACAAGTTCAGGCGCCTGGCGCCGTATCGGTTGCACGGCTACGTGTGCCGCGATACTGGCGTGCGTGGTGGCTGGCCCTGGCCGTCGAAGTCCTCTCCCTCACAGCCTATGTAATTGCGTTTAGCACGGTTAACACGTCAGAAGCATTTTGGTTCTTTGGCGCATTCTCTTTTGCTTTGAGCGCTTCCCTCATGCTGGCCATCTGG
Organism: uncultured Chloroflexia bacterium; assembly: GCA_963718915.1. Taxonomy (GTDB): domain Bacteria; phylum Chloroflexota; class Ktedonobacteria; order Ktedonobacterales; family JADMIN01; genus DAHUXT01. The sequence continues at coordinate 269,143 of CAVRAI010000009.1, forward strand.
GCCGTCAGTACGGCTGTGAGATTGCGCGGTTATAGATGGGCATGGGGAATCGGCATTAGCACGCTGGTCCTTTTGTTTCTCGGTCCATTGGCCGTACTGCCAACACTTGTCTTCACAATCATCGGTCCTGTGCCTGCCACTGGCAGGTTCATGGCAAGCCATCCTCGATTTGCATGGGTTGCCTTCGCGACCGCCACTATCTCCCTGCTTGGTTTTGAGGTGATAGCTATCGGGCTTGGCATCCTCGGCATATCTGAGACTTTTAGCGACGCAACTGGACAAGCCACAATTACAGATCCAGCATCATACGCCACAGGGAACACCATAGGCGAGATCGGCCTTGCCATTTGGCTCCTTGCTCTGCTTGTCGCACTGGGCCTTAACATTTGGGCATTCGTCAATTCGCTCATTCTGAGACGCTGGGGTTGGGCCATCACGTCGCTAGTGCTTGGGTATCTTCCATTTGCTTTCAATGGGCCAACAACTCGACCCGCGCCCGCTCAGATTCGCGCTGCTGATCCAGTGGGCCATCCGTAGAGCATCATTGGCAAACAGGCGCTGTTTCCCTTTTGGAGTCCGGCGCCATCCCGCAGGCGCCGCAGTCACAATGCTTGATGGATACCCTAGATACAGCCAGCGCGCAGCGCGACTAGCTCAGAATCAGTATCACAATGGCCAGGATGAAGGGCAGCAGGGCGATGAAGGAGAGGATAACGCCAGCGCGCGCCATCTGGCGCCGCGAGACAGAGCGCCACCCCGCGATGGAGAGAATCAGGCCTACCAGCGCCACAGGGCAGGCGGCGATGAGCAGCAACAACAGCACACTGAGGGCTTTGGGCCGGGGCCTTGCCCGCGACCTGCGAAGGCGCTGAATAACGAGAAGCTGAAGAAGGCAACGGCGATCAGAGAGGCCGTGCAACTGGCGAGGCCGCAGACGAATCCGACAAGAGCGGGGCCAGCGCCCTGGTCACGCTGCGGAACGGGATAACCCATCACTTGACCTCCCAATCTGATAGCGGATAATGCCTGGCTATCATAATCTCGCTGTCCCTATGACGGAAAATGATGGCTCTGTTGTTGCCAATTCGCGCACAAGCAGGGATAATAGCAGCCAGCGAGAGCGATGCTCGGCAAACGGCGAATCCAGCCTGGAAACGCTCGCCTGCCCTTTGTTCCAAGGCCGCCAGCGGAGGTAGTCTACCGAAGATATTGGGCGAAGAAGGCCAGCACTCGTTGTTGGTATTCGCCTGGATGAGCCGCCAGCGCGCCCGCATGGCCACCACTCGGCGCGATCCACTGCTGCCTTGGCTGGCCAGCGGCCGTATAGAGCTGCGCCTCCCCCGTGAGCGGCGTGGTGGTGTTTCGGTCGTCCGCTGAGTGGATGAGGAAAATGGCACGCGGCGCGATCTTGCCGATGACAGCGCGCGGACTGGTAGCTTCGAGCCGCGCGCCAATCAATGCGTCCACCAACGCTGGCTCGTAGGGCAGCACTGGCAGTGAAAAACGCCCAACGGGCACGCTGCTCATGCGGTCGAGTTGGGGGCGCTCATCGGCCCAGGCGCTATCGGCCACCACCGCGACCAACGCAGGCTCGCGCGCCGCCGCCAGCAGGACAACGCCCGCCCCTAGCGAGACGCCCAAGGCGCCATAACGCTTGTTCGTGAGGTCGCTACGGCTCTCCAGGTAGCGCACCGCGCCGATGACATCGTTTGGTTCGGTGGCTCCAAGACCAATGCCCCAGCCATCACTCTGGCCGCAGCCACGGTCATCAAAGAGCAGCACGTTATAGCCTGCCGCGTAGAGAAAGCGCGCCCACGGCAGCATGCTTACCCGCGTCGCCTTGAAGCCATGTACCAGGATGACCGTCGCCGCGTGTGGGTTAGCGATGGCCAGCCAGCCCCGCAGCCGCACGCCATCACTGGCGGTGAAGCTGACATCTTGCGTCGGGATGCCCGCCTGGGTGGCTATGGAGGCATTGGGCACACTCCGCGCACTGCCATTGTAGACCAGCGTAAACGCTCGCATCGCTGGCAGCAAGCCCCATGTGAGCAAGGCAAGCAGCGCTAGCGTTCCCGCAACGACGATAAGTCTGCGCCGCCTATGCGCGAGCAACTTCTCCATGCCAGCCATCCTTCCCGCAATCTCCTACACATTCGACGACTCCATCTGAATGACGGATACTGGTGGCTTTTCTGTTGCCCTATTCATTTATTGATGCTGAATGAGTAGCGGATAATCTGCCAAATGTTCAGAAGATGTTGCGCTGCCGCTCACTACCTTCTATACTAGCATGGTATCGATTGCGGCCAGAGCGAAGTATAGTTGGGAGGATATCCCCTGTGGGACAAGGTAATGATAGCGGTACCTGGCAGACAATTGCCCGCGTAGGCATTGTTCTCGGAATCATCGCGGCAATAATTACTGTGCTTGCCTTTCTTCGGGAAGTTGGCGCCTCCACAGCCGGAGCAGTGTCTGTGACGCCCACAACGAATCAGAATACCGTTAGCGGAAATAAGCAACCTGACTCAACGCCCAGTCCCATCATCGCGCCTACAGCGATTCCTACAACCGGGCCCGCTGCCCCCGGAACGATCCTCTACTCGGCCAATTGGTCGTCAGGAATGAACGGTTGGACAGGCTCATCTCAGTGGGCGGTAGTAAATGGCATGCTGCTGGACAATGGGAGCGGTGGCGCAGGTGGTTTCAACGATGTAGCGACGTTTCCACCATATCAACCCAGTAGTCCTGACTATTCGGTCGAGGCGCGTATCAGATTAGTGGGCGATTCCGGAGTCACAGGAGAGTTCGGTTTATTCGCGCGTATGACTGATGATGGCCTGAGCGCCTATTCAGGCTGTGTTGATAACATATGGGCGCAAAAGCCATATTCGGGACAAGCAGAAATCCATACGGGCTATGCCGAACCGTATCCATCGGATATCTTGACCGCCCATGCGTTCACCCCAGCGTCTGACTGGCACATCTACCGTCTCACCGTGAAAGCCAATCATATCGTGCTTTATATAGATGGCAATTCTGTGCTTCAGACTGATAACAACACGTATCTTTCAGCGGGTACGTTAGGCATAGAGGCCTGGAATGGACTCCAGGTCGAAGTGAGCAGCTTCCAGGTCATTGCTATGTGACAAGGTTACGTTTTGGCCACATCAGGTCAGGCTCATCAAAGATTTCATTGCTAGGACGGATTGAGCCAGAAATAAGGGCCAGATGATGACGGCCCTCGAAATACATCGCCTGGGTTCCAGCGCCTCCGATACCCTCGACTACCTCTGGACGGCTAGAGTGTTGCCAATTCGCTCGCAAGCAGTGATAATAGCAGCCAGCGAGAGCGATGTTCGGCAAACGGCGAATCCAGCCTGGAGAGCGAGGCGGCAATGCTGGCGAAGGCGTGTAGTTGCGCGGTTATCGGGCTGGATGGCGCGCTGGTCGAGGTCGAGGTGGATATCGGACATGGGCTGCCCACCTTCAGCATCGTGGGCCTGCCGGATGCCGCCGTCACCGAGGCCAAGGAGCGTGTGCGCGCCGCCATCAAGAACAGCGGCGCGATCTTTCCCATGCGCCGCATCACCGTCAACCTGGCCCCCGCCGATCTACGCAAGGCTGGCCCCGCCTACGACCTGCCCATTGCCATCGCCATCCTGATGGCCTCGGAACAGGCGCCATTCGCCAGCGCAGTGGGGGTGACAGGTGAGGCGGGTGAGGCATTGTTCCTGGGCGAATTAAGCCTGGATGGCAGCCTGCGCCACACGCGCGGGATTCTGCCGATGGTGGCGCTGGCGCGTGACCGCAGCATCCCCGCCGTCTACGTCCCGGCTGTCGACGCGGCGGAGGCGGCGCTGGTCGAGGATATCGCCGTCTACCCAGTCGAGCATCTGGCGCAACTGGTGGCGCACCTGCGCGGCGAGCAGCCAATCGCGCCGTATGTGCCCGACGGCTCGCCACTGGACTCCGGCGACGACACGATCTATCCCTACGATCTGGCCGACGTGCGCGGGCAGGAACACGTGAAGCGCGCGCTGGAGGTGGCGGCCAGTGGCGGGCACAATATGCTGATGGTCGGCCCTCCCGGCTCCGGCAAGACGCTGCTGGCGCGCACCGTCCCCTCGATTCTGCCGCCGCTCTCGCTCAACGAGGCGCTCGAAGTCACCCGGCTCTACAGCGTCAGCGGGATGCTTAGCGCCGATAGGCCGCTGATTACCAGCCGCCCCTTCCGCGCGCCGCATCACACCACCAGCCACGCGGGCCTCGTCGGCGGCGGACGCTGGCCGCGTCCCGGCGAAATCAGCCTGGCGCATCGCGGCGTCCTCTTCCTGGACGAGCTGCCAGAGTTCGGCCAGAATGTGCTGGAGGTGCTGCGCCAGCCGCTCGAAGACCACATCGTCACCATCAGTCGCGCGCAGGGCACCGTCACCTTCCCCGCCAACTTCGTGCTGGTGGGGGCGATGAATCCCTGTCCCTGCGGCTACGCCACGGACCCGGTGCGCGAGTGTACCTGCTCGCCTTCCACCATCACCCGCTACCAGAAACGCCTCTCTGGCCCGCTGCTGGACCGCATCGATATCCACGTCGAGGTGCCGCGCGTCGAGTATGAGAAGCTGACCGGCAGGCAGGAGGGCGAGCGGTCAGCGGTGGTGCGGGCGCGGGTGAACGCGGCGCGAGCGGTGCAGGCGAAGCGGTTCGCGGGTACCGGCATCACCTGTAACGCCGAGATGGGGCCAGCCGAAGTACGCGCCCACTGCGAGGTGGACGCTGCGGCCCAGCCGATTCTGCGCGCCGCCACCCAGCGCCTCCAACTCTCCGCCCGTGCGTTCCACCGGGTGTTGAAGCTGGCCCGCACGATTGCCGATCTGGCGGGCAGCGAGACGATCACCGCGCCGCATGTCGCCGAGGCGCTGCAATATCGCGCACGGGGCGACGTGGGGTGAGGCTCGAAGCGAAGTCTGTTACGATGCCTACTGAACCGCTCTTTTGGCGGTTTGGAGCAGCAACCGTAACGCTTCGTTCACTGCTTCCTCCGTGGGGAAGGCGGCAGCGACATCCGGCGCCAGACGCACGACGTTGGAGCCATGCGCAAGGCGTTGTACATATTTGCCGCGAACGCCATCCTTGAGCGTCTTCTCGTCGTATTCCTCGCGCAGTTCGTCGTCGAGTTGTGCCTCAGCGTCCTGATTCATGGGTTCAGTATATCATGCGATTTACAGGTTTCTCGCCCCGCTCTGATGCCAGTTGACCGGCCCTGACACCATCACCGCGCCGCATGTCGCCGAGGCGCTGCAATACCGGGCAAGGGGCGATGTGGGGTAGATCGCTCCCAGAAATCGGCGAGACGCTGACGCTGGATTGGAAAAAACGCCAGCAAACCCGCGCGCCCAGGCGCGCCTCGCGGTGGAAGGTGCGCTGGACACTGGCCTGCTTGGCCTCTACTCTCTGGAGGAGTACCAGCGCGCCTGCGACGCCGTCTACCAGCGCCTATTTGAGGTTTACGCTGACGCCAGCAACAATTGGTTTGTGGAAGCGAGCTGAGATAGAAATGACGCCCTTCGAAGTCATGAAGTGCGGACAAAGCCGACGAAAGGAAACGTGTAAGCGTTTGTGGTGAGGACAGTCGCCCGACCATGTCCATCGCTCACGTTCGCGACTGCGGTAATCTGGTACGGTCCGCCGTCTATCACGTAGATTTGTTCGCTTGTTAGGATCAGCGGCCCGCCTGCGGGAACCCATCCGGCGGCGTAGGCCTGATAGGGCAGTGGCTGGGCGAAGTCATGCGAGATGTCGAGCAGCCATGTCTTCAGGTCGCCATTGGCGCGTAATCCCGTCGATGCCGCGACGGTCATCGTGCCGTCCTGCCAGGCGATGCTCGTGAATCCCGAATAGGATCCCATCGCGTGGGCGATGTTCGGCAGCGGCGTGACCGTCCCCGTCGAGACATCAATCAGTCGCACATCTGGCACATAGGGATAGCTTCGAAAGAGACGATTGGAGTACAGCGCGAACTTCCCATCGGGCGACGAAACGAACTGGCTTTGCCCCATGGTGGATGACGTGATACTGGCGACCTTGTGCACTACTCCAGACGTCACATCCTCGGTTGCCAGCGTCAGCGTCTGCGCCCCAGGCGGGGGATTCACATCCGAATGGGGTGGCGTAGCGGTTGCGGATGCGCCACCTGCCTGCGCGGGGTCGAAATAGCCAACAACATGCGTATCGTCGACCCACCCAATAATGTCCGAAAGAGTCCCTGCCGCAATTGCGGGGGTCTTCGTGAGGGACCCGTCCGATACGCGGATGAGATCGACACCTTGCCATGTCGCGCCAGCAACCGCAAGCATCGTGCTGTCAGGCGACCAGGCGATACTGCGGTAGCTCGCTTCAAGAGGAAAGGTGAACATGCGATGTTGTCCAGTCAGCTCCACGATATTAAGGCCGCTAGTGTTAGGAATTGCCACCAGGCGCCCGTTGGGTGAGACGCTCGGAGGCTGCAGGCTATAATTCGGCGAAATCCCCAGCAATTCAGGCCCAGCTACAGGCGTCGTCTCGGTGGGTGAGATAGCCATCAACTGGCCCGTGTCGCCCTGCCCACTAGGCCCATCCACATACGCGACGCGCCAGTCATCGAACAGAGGAAAGGCGGGGTACGCAACTGCCCCGGTCCCGCCGATCTTGGGCGTGGTAGTGGGCATCAGTGCTGAAGTTCGCGAGCCGACAGCCGACGATGCGGGATCACACGCGGTCATACCTATAGCGAGGCAAAGAACGAGAGTGGGAAGAATACTGTAGGCCTCGCGTCGCCGCGCGCGCAGTATTTCCCAAGAGCGCCATAGGCGTGTCCATGACCGTACCATACGCTCTGAACGCCTTTCTCGCATGCAATCTGATCGGGAATCTGGACAGGAGCCGCGAGGCACGAATGCCCATAGCGGCCCTGACAATAAAGATACAAGCAGTGGTCGTTAGCTGTCCCGCAGCCCGAGCAGGCGCACGGCGTTCTCGGAGTAGACCGCGGCTATGTCTTCGCTGGCAAGACCGGTCGAATCGATGTCCGCGACTGTTGCCTCAACCGCGTTGGCGGGGCCAAGCGGCATGTCGGAGCCGAAGAGCACGTGTTGCGGGCCGAAGAAGTCGAGGACGCAGCGGACCGCGTGTGGCGCGCCGAAGAGCGCCGTATCGACGTAGAACCGCCGGAAGTAGTCGAGCGGCGGCTGGGGCAGGGTGTCTTTGACCTGCCGATAGCCGGGACCCATCGCGAGGCGGGCGGAGAAGTGCGGGACCATGCCGCCACCGTGATGCGCGATCACAAGCTGGCGCGGGTGACGCTCCATGTGTCCCGGAATAGACGAGACGCGCAAGGGCGGCGGCGGTCTCGTAGGGCCAGCCGATGGACCACCACAGGCCATAGTCGGACCTGCTCTCGGCTGGATAGTCGGCCCATGCCGCGCTCCGAGTCGGGTGCAGCCAGATAGCGCGGCCTGCCTCTTCGAGCCGGGTGAACAGTGATTCAAAGCGTGGATCGTCGAGCGCCACGCCCAGGACGTTCGTGTAGAACTGTGCGCCTAGCGCGCCAAGCTGCGTCAGGGCACGGTCGAGCTCAATCAAGGCCGCGTCGATGTCGCTCAGCGGCAGCGCCGCCGCGAAGCCGACGAAGCGATCTGGAAACCGTCGCACCAGTTCCGCCATCTCGTCATTGGCGATGCGGGCAAACTCCGCCGCGACTTCCGGCGGCCCGACCTCTTCCAGCGGCGGCACGGCAAGCACCAGCACCTGGGCGTACTCGCCGTATGGCTCGATCTTCCGCCACCGCGCATCCAGGTCGGTCAGCACTCGGATCGAAGGAGAAGACGCCCTCGCGGTAGTAGGTGAGCTGGCTCGGAGCCATGGTCTGCTCAAGCCGCCGCTCCAGCCGTTCGAGATACGCGCGAGGCAGGATGTGCGCGAACGCATCGATCTTCCGCATGGTTGACGCCTTCTTCCGCATGGTTGATGTCTAAGCCAGGCTTAGATGGTCTGGTTACAGGTGGCGACACGCTCGCCATCTGTCCTCTCACCCCTCGCGCCAGTCAAACCAGGTGCGCCGATCTCCAGGTCTACTGGTTCGATCCAGCCGATGCGTGTGGTAAGCGGACGAGAAAGCGGGTCTCACCCGGAACCGACTCGAACGTTATCTCACCGTGATACCGATCAACGACGATCCTCCACACAATATCAAGGCCGAGTCCCGTTCCCTTGCCCACCTCTTTTGTGGTAAAGAACGGATCGAAGATGCGAGCGGAAAGGTCACTGGGAATCCCGGATCCCTGGTCAACAATTTCAACCAGAACGGCATCATCCATCATGCTGTGTCCGAATGCGAAGCTGTCCCTGCCCGCTCATGGCGTCAATCGCATTGTCAATCAGGTTCGTCCACACTTGATTGAGTTCGCTCCCGTCGGCCAGAATACGCGGCAGATTGCTATCATAGTCACGGATGACCTCGATGCCACCTTTGAGTTTGTATCCAAGGATCACCAGGGTCTTCTCGATGCCCTCATGAATGTCAATCTCCTGCTCAGGCGCGCGATCCACGTACGAATAGTCCTTGACCACGGAGACCAGCTGAGAAATCCGGATGGTGGCGTCGTCGATCTGATCGAGGAGAGACGTGGCAAGCAGCGTATCGGCGATCCAGGTCAGCGCGCCGCTCAAGGCCATCAGCGCCCAGCCTGTGCGCCGCGGTCTCCAGCCAGGGACGGTCAAGGCCCGCGGCGACGAATGAGGGCGCCAGATCCCAGGAGTTCGCCACATCATGCTCCTCCAGCCAGATGGCAACCTCTTCCTCACGTCGTCCTGTTTCTATCGGGCTGAGCCTCGGCGCACCCACGGACCGTGAAACCGCCTCTACCTGAAGGTCCAGCGCCACCTGGGCCTGCGCTGGCGTAAGCTCACCCGTCGCGAACCTGCCAGCGAACGCCACCAGTCTGCCCATAACCGCCCGCAGGTCAGTCGCGGTGTGCCTGGCGGCGGCGGCTGGATTGTTCAATTCATGGGTCAACCCGGCGGCAAGCGTTCCCAGTGAGATCAGGCGACCCCGCTCGCGCACCGCTATCTCGATGGACTCGAGTGTGTGCACGTAGCCATCGAGCAGGTGCTTCGCCATGGGCAGCCACTCATCCAGCAGACGGCCAAGCGCATCTGAAGGTAGTTGGAAGAACCGGCTCGTGCGTAGTGTCTTTCCGCTGGCGCGATAGCCACCACTTGTGCCAGATGTCGCGAAGGCGCGGATGCCGCCAGCGTATTCGCCAGCGTGCGACATCGTATCAAGCACCACCCGCTGACCGCCTACGTGGCGTGTCAGTTCCAATTCGCCATCGAGTAGCACCCAGAGTGAGTCCGCGAGCTGGCCCTCATGGAAGAGGATCTCTCCCGCGGGGAATGTCATTTCTGTGCCCAGCGCCGCGAGGGTATGAAGCTGCTCGTCGGAGAGCTTCTCGAAGAGAAAGGTAGATCGCAGATCGTCGATAAGCATCACAGGTTGTCCAGATACTTGTGCACAAGGTGCACGGCCATGGCGCCCTCGCCAACCGCCGAGGCCACCCGCTTCATCGAGGAGCGCCGAACGTCACCAGCGACGAAGACACCCGGCAGACTCGTCTCCAGTGGATATGGTTCGCGTGCGCCTATCCATTTAGGGTGGTGAGCGCCATGCGGTAGCTCAGAGCCGGAGAGGATAAAGCCCTGCGCATCCCGTGCTACGACACCATCGATCCACTCCGTGTGCGGATAGGCGCCGATAAACACGAAAAGGAAGTTTGACGGCATGACCTCATTGTGTCCAGTGGCGCGATTGGCAATCGTGATCGTCTCGATGTGCGTGCTCCCGCCGACCGCTACCACCTCACTCCGCAGCCGGAGTTGGATGGTTGGGATCGATGTGATCTGTTCGATCAGGTACTGTGACATGCTCAATTCGAGTTGTTCGGCGCGCACGAGCAGGGTGACGCTACGCGCGAAACGCGAGAAATAGACAGCCGCCTGGCCAGCGGAGTTGGCGCCGCCGATGATGTAGATATCCTGCTCGCGCAGACGTTGCGCCTCCGCAACACTGGCGCCATAATACACGCCCCGCCCCGCAAACTCCTCGATGCCTGGGACGTCAAGCTGACGATAGGAGACACCCGTGGCGATCAGGACGGCGTGGCTGCTCAACTCGGCGCCGTTGCTCATTCGCACGACCCGGGCCGAACCGCGCGCCTCAAGCGCGCATGCCTCCTGCACTGTTATCATCTCAGCGCCAAATCGACGGGCCTGCGTCATCGCGCGCCGGGCCAACTCAGAGCCGCTCACACCAGAGGGAAAGCCGAGATAGTTCTCGATACGGGAACTCTGTCCGGCCTGTCCCCCAGGCGCCCGGCGTTCAATCAGCACCGTTCGCAGTCCCTCAGAGGCGCCATAGACCGCGGCGGCAAGCCCGGCTGGCCCCGCTCCGATGATGGTCAAGTCGTAGAAGGGAAGCTCGGCGTGTGTCACAAGGCCAACCTTCGGCCGCGAGGTCGGCGTCAGTTGGGGCTTCGAGCACCTCTCCCGACGCAGTCACCACGACGGGCAACCGTTCGGGAGTTGCGCGCGATCCTGCCGCGGCCAGTAGCTGCTGCGCTTCTGTATCACTCTCCACGTCCAGCCAGCGAAATGGCACGTGGTTGCCAGTCAGCAGATCCTTCACCTCATGGGAGCGAGCCGACCAGCGATGACCAATCACCCGAACGCCCTCGAACGGCGGTTCGTAATGAGCGAGCCAATCGTCCAGCAGGTCGTCGAGCACAGGATAGAGCTTCTCGTCTGGCGGATCCCAGGGCTTGAGGAGGTAGTAGTCGAGGCCAACAATGTTGATGGCGCGAATAGCAGCGTCGATGTCGGCGTAGGCCGTCAGGAGGACGCGCCTGGCGTCGGGGAAAAGCTCGATGGATTGTTCGAGCAGGTCAACCCCAGTCATTCCAGGCATACGGTGATCGGCCAGAAGCAGGGCGACCTCATCGCCGCTCAGTTTCAGTTCTCGCAGCGTTTCAAGGGCAGCGGGGCCAGATTCGGCGCGCAGCACGCGGAAGGTTTGGGCGTAGTGTCGGCGCAGGGTACGTGTAATGGCCTGAGAAACCGCCATGTCATCATCGACGGTCAGCAGAACCGGCTTATTCATGAATGATTTTCCTGGTGGCGCTCATCTCGAGGATAAGACCTTGCAAAAGAGAGAGCCTTGCTTTGGGAGCAGGCTCGATCACGCCGAGTATAGCACAGTGTGGCAGGACAACGGTGCGGGGAAAGGCAAGGACAGCCACCTCTCGCTTCTCCTGTATCCCCCTTTATGATCTAACGCGAAACCAGCATCGTGCTACAAATAGCCACGAACGTGCGGCGCTATTCGCGCTGATGAGCTATTCTATTCGAGTGCTGCTGAGCATCAGGAGTACGGACTGAACAATATCGCTGGCGGCCTGATAGGCGGTGAGGAGGACTACGCGATGGCGGAGGTACGGACGTTTCGGTTTGGCGCCGGAGTCACCGGGGCAGGCTCACGCGCGGAGTGGATCGCGTTGGCGCGCCGAATCGAAGAGTTGGGGTATGCGGTTTTGCTGGTACCCGACCACTTTGACGAGGTATTTCTGCCCTCGGTGGCGCTGATGGCCGTGGCGGACGCCGCGCCACACCTGCGCATTGGGAGCTACGTCTATGATAATGACTTCCGCCATCCAGCGCTGCTGGCGAAGGAGGCCGCGACGCTCGACCTGCTCTCGGATGGCCGCCTGGAGCTTGGGATCGGGGCAGGCTGGAATCTTGCCGACTACGAGCAGACGGGACTGCCCTTCGAGAGCGCAGGGATACGGATCGAGCGTCTGGCCGAGGCCATCACGCTTGTGCGCCAGTTTTTCACGCAGGAGTCGGTGACGTTCGCGGGGAAATACTACCAGGTGACAGCGTTACAAGGCATGCCAAAGCCAGCGCAGCGACCACATCCGCCGATTTTCATTGGAGGGGGCGGGAAGCGGGTGCTCACGCTGGCGGGCCAGGAGGCGGATATCGTCGGGCTGCACTTCAAGGTCAATGCGAACAACACGGTGGACGCTGAAGAGCGCCTGGAGACGGCGCTGGCTCGGAAGATTGCGTGGGTGCGGGAGGCGGCAGGTGAGCGATTCGCGGCGATTGAGCTGAACCTGCTGCTCAGCGGCGTGATTGTGACGGATGACCGGCAGCAGGCCGCGGAGGAGCGGGCGCGCGAGCTACAGGCTGGCGGCAGCACAGTGACCGCCGATGTCTTGCTGGAAAGCCCCTACTGGCTCATCGGCAGCGTGGATGAGATGGTAGAGCGGCTCGTGCGGCTGCGCGCGACACACGGCATCTCATATGTGGTGGCGCGTGAAGACGCGGTCGAGGCGTTCGCTCCGGTGGTGGCGCGCCTGACGGGAAAGTGAGCGCTGGCCACCTGACATTGTCCTCACGAGATGGGCGGGCAGACGTAGTAGGTGTCCTGGGTGGTCGCGGGGATTCGCGCCTGCATCGCCGGTGTTAGACACGCGATTCCCGTCCACACGATTGCCGATGGCGCCATGAGGAAAGCCCCATCACTCGGCGTCATCTGCCAGGGCGACGCGCCATCCACGCTCACCCCGAACTTGAGCGCGTAGGCGCCCTGGCTGGTCAGTCCATTCACGGCAACCACGATCGTGATCGCCTGGTTCGGGCCAATCGTAACAGGCCACGTCGTTCCTGTGACAGACGCCGAGGCGCCAGTGCTATCGCTGAGCAGCGTAGCCGTGAGCTGGGCGCCCGCGAACCCGCTGCTGCCGCAGCCCGGTGTCGTCTGTTTGGTCGCCGCATCGTAGGGGCCGCCCTGGCAGATGTGCCAGACGGTTACAGGGCCGCTGCTCGCGCTGAAGCTGGCGATGTTCACGCGCATGCTGGTGAGTGTATGCGAGGCGCTTGTCTTGTTACAGAACTGGAAGACATATCCACTTGCCAGCTCTGGATTGACGGGCGGGTTCGGGTGAAATGCGCCCACCCACAGAGCCTCGTTCGGGGTCAAAGAGACCTTGTAGGGCGCGTAGGGCGCGTTGTTGGGCATCAACGCGCTAATAGAAGAGTCGTCCAGTCGCTGGGGAATCGAAACGTCCAGGTCGCCCACGGCGACATACTTCGGCTGGGTAGGATTGGGGAGTGGTGGACATCCCGGCCACATGGTGATTATTTGATCGATGGGGGCCGTCGGTGCGGTAGGAAAAGGTGTATCTGTCGCCGCAGTCGTCGCGGTGCTCGCCGCCGCTTTCTGCCCGACTGTAGCGGTGGTCGAGGCGCCACAGCCGCTGAGGATCATGCCAAGTGTGAGCGCCGCCACGCACATCAAGCCGAGAGTCCTATACCGCACGTGTCGCATATCATCTCCTTACACCTCACAGCATCCACGCCAGCAAGCAGCTGAACGCACGCCACAGTATAGCAGACGAGGCTGCTATGCCAAAGCCCCCCGCGTAAAAGCCGGGAGCTTGCATCTACCGCACCGAGAGGTACCATTGTTGGCCAGCTACACGCTAGGTCGGGCTGGCTACGGGTGACGGCGTATCCGTCGGCGCGGGAGGTGGCGTATCGGTTGGTGTCGCGACATCTGTCGGGCTGGGCGTGGGTGTTGGCGGCTGGTAGCCGAAGAGCAACTGTGGCAGGCTCACCGGCGTCAGACCGCGCGCATTCAGTCCGGCGAGGATGTAGGGCAGCGCGGCGAGGGTCTGCGAGCGGCCGGCGGGGCCATCGTGCATCAGGATGATGGAGCCGGGATGCACATTGGCCAGCACGCGATTGACAATCGTCATCGTCCCCGGCTGCGACCAGTCCGCTGGATCGTCATTCCAGATGATCGTCGTAAGGCCAAATGATGCCGCCTGAGACAAAATAGCGCTGTTATAGTCACCATACGGCGGACGCCACAGCCAGAGGCAGGCATTCGCGCCCAGGTCGGCATGTAATTGCTGCGCCGTCGCGGCAAACTGCCAGGCGCGCTGTGAGGGGGTGAGCGTCGGCATGTCGGGATGGTTCCAGGTGTGGATGCCGATGGTGAACCCGTCTGCCGCCTCACGCTGAATCAGCCAGGGATAGGCCTTGGCATACTGGCCGAGCACAAAGAACGTGGCGGGTGTGTGCGTCTTCTCCAGGTATGAGATGATTGCCGGGGAGTAGGCTGGCGTTGGGCCATCGTCGAAGGTCAGGGCAACGGCGTTGGCGTGTGGCGCGCCATAGTCGCTCGCGCTACGTATCGCGTGCCCCGCGGGCGCGGGAGCCTGGCCGCCGGGACAGCCCTGCCCGCCAGAGATCGGACCGGTATAGGGAGGGAATGTGCCCCCCGTCGGCGGTACGCCATCACCTACGATAGCCGGTGTCGCTTTCGGCGTCGCGGTCGCGGTGAACGTAGCGGTTGGGGGCGCCATGGTCGCGGTGGCGGGCAGATGGGTCGCGCGCGCCGTCGGGCTGGACGCGGTGAACGCCACCAGGAATCCCGCGGCGTTCCCACTGCCGATATACAGTGTGGCGGCGAGACTCGCCACCAGCAATAGGACGCTCGCTCCCAGCAACGCCGCGCGCACGGGCCGCTTCTTTGTCCGGGCTGGCGGCGCCGTGATTGTCCACGTCGTCGCGGTCAGCGTCTCCGCCTGGCTATCCACCACCGTCGCAGGCTCAGGAGTTCCTGGTTCAGCGGACGCGCTCTCCACGCCATCCGCTGGCGAATGCTCCTCGTCTGACTCTTCCACCTGTGCCACCCTCCCCGTCGATACATCACCCTCCTGCGCCTGACGGCGCGACATTCGGGCAGGGCGCGTACAGGCGACTATAACAGACGCCGCTCTCTCTGTATAGTGGCCTGGGATCACAATCATGTATCGCGAGGATTGGCTCTCAGATGGGCGTCGACACTTTTTCGTCGAGTTCCACGTGCGCATCGGCGCGTGGTCGCGCGATCACTCCGAAGGCGGCGCACGCGAGCGCTGTGACGCCCGCGACCAGAAAGGCAAGATCGGTTCCCCCGCGCGCGGCCAGACTCCCGGCGATCAGCGCGCCGAACGGGCTGGAGCCAGCAAAGATGTAGCTGTAGAGTCCCGCCACCCGCCCCTGCAAATATGCGGGCGCCGATAACTGCACCAGCGCGTTGGTTGTCGAGGTATAGATGGTATAGCAGACGCCCGTCACGATCACCAGCGCGACCACGCTGAGCACCGTACGTTGTGGCGCGAGCAGTAGCTCTCCCAGGCCAAACCCCGCCGCGCTCGCCAGCAATATTGGCCAGCTCACGCGCCCAATGGAGGCCGAGATGAGCGCGCCGACTAACGCGCCCGCGCCAAAGCATGCGGTAATCAGACCATACACCCTGGCGTCGGCGTGCAGCGTGTCGCTGGCCACCAATGGCAGCAACACGGAGAAGTTGATGCAGACCGTGGCGATAATGGTGAATATCGTGAGCGCAAGCCTCAAAGAGGGTGTTTGCCGGACAAAGCGTAGCCCTTCGGTCACGCTGGTCCACATCGTTGTGCGCGGGCCGCGATGCTGCGGCAACAGCTCGTCTATCCGCATGAGCAACAACGCGACAATCACAGCCACATAGCTGAGAGCATCGATGGAGAAACAGATGCCGACGCCGAACGACGCAATAAGAATACCGCCGATGCCTGGCCCCAGGATGCGTGTGGCGTTCGCCAGGCTGGAGTTGAGCGCGATGGCGTTGGGCAACTCGTCGCGCCCGACCATCTGGAAGATGAACGCCTGTCGGCTCGGATTGTTGAGGACGAGCGCCAGCCCGCGCATGGCGGCGATAGCGTACACCTCCCATAGGACGACGACATGTGTCAGCGTCAGCACGGCGATGACAGTGCTGCAGAGCGCGAGCGCTACCTGCGTCAAGATCAGCGTGATGCGGTGATCCATCCGGTCGGCGAGCGCGCCGCCAAAGAGGCCGAGCAGCGCGTATGGGCCGAATTGCCAGAAAGCCAGAAGACCGACGGCGAAGGCGGAATGGGTCATCAGGAGGACAAGCCACGCCATCGCCGCGCTCTGCAGCCAGGTACCCACCTGGGAGAGAAATTGACCTGAGAAATAGAGCCGGTAATTATAGTGGTTGCGCAGGCTCGTAAAGGTGCGTCCGCCGATGATACCCGCTGCTGAAGCGCGCACGGAGAATCTCATGCGTCGCGCCTGACTAGCTGAGACAACGGTTCGATGGCGGCCTCCACGGCGGCCAGCGCCTCTGGCGCCAGCATCTCCAGGCGCGCGGCGAGCCACGCGGTACGGCGCTCGCGCAATGTCTTGAGCACACCCTCTCCGGCGGGCGTCAGATTCAGCGAGACACGACGCCGATCGTTGGGGTCACTGCGCGAACGTTCGAGCAAACCGAGCGCCTGGAGCTTGTCGATGTGGCCCACCAGTGTCGGAGCGCTCATGTGCTCCTGGGAGGCCAGCTCACCCAGACCGATGCCCCCGGCACGCTGTATGGCGCCCAGCAGACTCGCCTGAGTGCTGGTCACGCCAAGTTCGTGCGCCTCCCCGCGGAGATAGCGATGGATACGCAGCAACGCTGGCCGCAGACGGTTGGCGACCGCCAGCGCATCGACCGCGCCCGCTGATGCCGAGGAATTACCCATGATTGCCTCCATGATAACCGAGAATACCAGGCAAATTAGACCGCTCCGCCGTGACAGTGTGAGGCGCGAAGCCAGATCATTCGTTAGCCTAACGATATATTATCACAACACGATGAATGCGAGCCATACATTCAGCGCTAAAGTGGCTGGTCAGGGCATGGCGAGGATCGAGACCTGGCGTTGTAGATTTGGTGCAGACGTCGGTTTTCGGCGCGACAGGGCGATAACAACCCCTCATGAGACAATCGCCGAGACGCCTTCTCTCGCTATAGTGGTCTGGGATTTCAATCGTAGCGATGTCACGCGGCGGATGAAGAGAGCGGGTGAGCGCCTTTCACCCGCCAGCAGGCGGGGTGAGGAAGACGACCGCCTGACGCAAAATCTCGCGGACCTGCCCCTCGTCGAGTCCCGCGAAGACATGACCACCAGCATAGCTGATGTATTGCACCGGCACATGATAGCGTCGCAGAGCCTGCTCGAGCGCGCGCGATTGCGTCTCCGGCACTTCTGTATCCGTGGCTCCCTGCACAATGAGCATTCTGGCGCTGGATGCCGAAATGGCATAGAGGGGAGATGCTTTATGATAGAGTTCCGGATTACTCGCGGGCGTCTGCCTGAGCAGATCGAAGATTTCCGCCTGATTGTCAGAGGATGTCTTTATCCAGGATACGAGATCAACCGGCCCGTAGAAATCCGCGACACAGGCGACCCGCGACGACTGATTGGTATATTGATTGGCGCGATCACCGGGCAATGTCGTCGTGAGGGCTCCGAGAAACACGGCCAGATACGCGCCGGAAGACATGCCGACCGAGCAAATATATCTGCCGTCAATTCCCAGTTCCTGCGCATGCGCGCGGAGCCAGCGGACAGCCAGTTGCGCGTCCTCCACCTGCGCTGGCCACGGGTCGGCATGCGCCAGCCGGTAATTGATCGAGGCGACGACAAAGCCTTGCGAGGCGAGACCCATGCAGAGGTCCGTCAGCGTGTCGCCCTGAACATCGAATTCGGCGCGCTTGTCGCCAACGGTCGAGCTACCACCGTGAATCAGTACGATTCCTGGCAAGGGGGCCGTCGGATGGTCAGGCGCGCAGAGATCGAGCGTCTCCAGCGGCGCGGATCCATAGGCGAGATCAGGGCGCATCGCAACGGAGTAACGTGGCGTAAACAGATGGGCGAAGGTTGCGGTCGGCGTGGATGCCGGTGTAGATGCAGGCGCAGTGGTTGTCGGCGCCTGTTTCGCCGATGGAGCGCCGCCGCATGCCGCGAGCGCCAGAACCGCGACGCAACCTGCTACGAGCAGCCAACTCGACCAGCCATGATGTCCATGACGCTCATGATGAATTAACCACATGCTTTGTCACTCCATTCATTCCAAACCAGAGCAGCTATCGTCTCCGCGAATTCTCGAAGACGTTCGTGGACTATATAACCGCCATTAGTCGGCGCGGATCGGGCCGCAGGCGGCTGGCAATACTTGATCGTAGGCGCCCTGGTAGTTGAGTCCGTGAATGAGAACGACATGGCTCGTGAGCGGCACGATGTTGAACGCTTCATCTGGGGTAATGGCCAATCGCTGCGACCACGTGATCCTGCCAGCGCTGTCTGCGACAGGCGTCGGCTCGAAGGGCATGGCTACTGGTCCGTAGGCGGGCGTGCCAGCCGCAAGGGTGATGATGCCATCGGCGTTTGCGCTGGCGGGGGTAGGGCAGGTTGCCGTCATGTCGTGCGCGCCGTGGATGTGTTGCATGTGTTCCTGGTTAGGCACAAGTCCAGTGAGCGAGATGGTTACGAGCATCGTATCGCCCGTGATTGCCAGTTCGACCGTTCCAGTAACGCCCGACGCATTGAGCGGCGCAAGCGTGGCATGGTAGTGTTGCGTCGGGAGGGTGGGAGTGCGTGTAGCCACGCTATTTGATGACGATGCGCCGCAGCCAGCCAGCGCCAGGGTAAGCGCAATCATAAGCACAGAACAGATGCGTCTCATGGTGTTTTCTCCCACGGATGATTTCAGAATGGGGCGGCGATTCTCCGGGATCGCAACGCGCATTGCACAGAACTATGGTCGGAGGCGGCGCACATTGTGCGCATTTATTTGCCATGTGCTCAAAGAGTCTCAAATCTATGCGCAATGCGCGCAAAAGTGATGCGCTGCCAGGCGTCATCAGTTCAGGGACATCGCAAGGCCAGAGAAGCGTCGAGGTGAGATGCAACCAGCCATTCGGGATACGACATACGCCATAGCGCTTGAAGACACACTTCGCGCTGAGCGAGGACGCCTGGTACGGTGGTGCGCGTATTTGAGCGGAAGCGCTGACGCGGCGGAAGACCTCGTACAGGAGACCTGCGCGGCTGCCTGGCGTAGCGCGCGACGACCAGATCATGTCGAGGAGTTACCCGCGTGGCTTGCGGGCATTGCGCGCAACATCTGTCTATCCTGGAGGCGGCGCCAGCAGCGCGAAACAGCCCATCACGCCAGGCTGTCCGCCAGTCAGGCGCATGATGACCGGCAAGCCTCTATGGGTCGCCGCAACGAGGAGCCAGCCGATCCCTTTGATCCCGCGATTCTGCTCGAAAAGGATGAACTGGCGCGCCTGTTGGATCGCGCACTGGGCCTGCTGCCAGACGAGACCAGGAAAGCGCTTATCGTTAAATATATCGAGGACGTTCCCCTGGCAGAGGGCGCGGCGCGACTGGGTATGAGCGAGAGCGCGCTTGCCGCTCGCCTCCATCGTGGGAAGGTGTCGCTCCGTCGTCTGCTCACCGCAGAGCTGCGCGCCGAAGCGACCCTGTATGGACTGGCGCCGCCGACAGACGATGGCTGGCGAGAGACACGCATCTGGTGTCCGGAGTGCGCGGCATATCATCTCACAGGCAAGTTGATACAGGACCGCGACACATTTGCCCTGCGCTGTCCCCAATGTTTTGCGCGTCATCCCGTAGACTTCGCCAGTTGGTATGAACCGGGGCTATTCGCCGGATTATCGAGCCACCGCGCGGCGCTCACCCGGCTCGCTCACAGCGCCTACGACTTCTACCATCAGGCGCTGCGACACGGCAACGTATCCTGTAGACGATGTGGAGGACGCGCGCTGGTGAGCCGGGAAAACTCCGACGAGTTGGCGGAAGGCGCTCATGATCCAGTGTGCGTGCGGGTCCATTGCATTGAGTGTCGCGCAACAGCTATGACCACGCTCAGCGGACTGCTGCTCTGTCACACCCAGACCCAGCGATTCTGGCGCAGCCATCCACGGATGCTGGCGTTGCCCCACCGCAGCATCGAATACCACGGGCGTCCAGCTATCCTGACCACCTTTGTTAGCCGAGATGGCGTCGGGCGATTGGCGCTGATTTCAGACCAGCGCACACTTGAGACACTCGACACCACCTGCGCGTAAGTCCTTCGCAATTTGAGAGGCATATCGCATATAATAGGCTTATCTCATCCGTCGCTTGCCCGCAGAGGAGGCAGCCCCGATGGCCAGTCCGGTGAAACCGCGCATCTTTCTCAGCCACAGCCACAAGGATAATCTCTTCTGCCGCCCGTTCGTCGCGCATCTCCGCGCCGCGCTGAACCTGAGCGACCCCGATGACATTTTCTACGACGAGGCCACGCTACACCTGGGCGATGCCTGGCTTGAGCGCATTCAACACGAGGTGCTCGCGCGTCCGGTCTTTCTCGTGATACTCACACCAAATTCGGTCGCCGCCGATTACGTGCGTACGGAGACCAATCTTGCGCTGCGCGAGACGATCAGCCATCGCGATGAGCGCTGGATCGTCTCGATACTGGCGGAGGAGTGCGAGCCGAACCAGCTTGCCCCGCTGCTCGGTAACTACCAGATGGCCAACTTCGCCCGGAAGCCCTACGATGTCGCCTTCGCCGAACTGGTTGCCTTTCTCACCAGCATAGGTGTTGGTAACGACGAGCGCACCCTTACGGACGACCTGAGGAGTTTGCGGGCGGACCGCGACAAATACTATAAGGAATCCCAGATTAATTATGACATGTACGTCAAAATGAAAGTAGACCGAGACAAATTTCATCAAGAACTGGATCGACTGCATGCCGTGCAGCAAAAAACGGTGAGCCGTGACAAATACGAAGACCTGATGCGGCGGTATGAGCAAATGCAACAGGAAGTCGAGCAACTTCGCAAAATGCCATGAATCCAGATAACGAAACGGCTATCTCAACTGACGGATTCTCGCACGAAATCGCTCGATGGATAGCGGGCAAATCGCCATCCGCCAGCCTGCTCCTAATGGCCTGTGGCCGGGGGGCGCTTGCCACGCAGCAGCGCGATAAGCCCCCACAGCGAGACGAGCGCCCAGACGCCCTCCAGTAGCACGAATCCCCATTCGCGTTGCGCGTCGCAAAACGCCAGGACACAGAGGATGGCTGAGCCAGCCACATTCGGGAGCAGATACGGCCAGGAATGCTGGCCAAGCAGGCGGAACTGCGCCAGGGCAAAAGGCGCGAGGATGAGCAACGCGCCGAAGATTTGCACAATACTACTGATCGTCATTGGGTAGGACTCCATGCGTCGTCTTTGCGGACCGGGTACGGCGCATCTCGTCCGGAGAAAGCCCAGGGCGGGCTTATTGATACAGTATATCGCGCCGCCACGCTCTTCGTCCGCTTGTCTCGTGCGATAGGCGCTAGGCGAGCACAGTCACGCGCGTGACGATCAGGTTGACGGCGCGATCATCGATCATCAGGTGCGGCGAGGCGTCCATCGGCGTCGCACTCGACACTGGCGAGACACAGTCACCCGACGAGCAGAAGTTGACGGTGTCGCCCGCCAGACTGACGCTAAATGACTGCGCCCCACCGTGGACGACGTAGTCCGAGGTAAACAGGCCTGAGGGATACGTCCCGCCGCGCGCGACTACCAGAACCGCTCCGACACATCCCCCCAGCGAGGGATTCCACGCGCCCTGGTGCATCGGCGTGCATTGCATCTGCGCCAGATACTGGCGTTCGCCAGCCGCGTTGAACGCCGTCAGGCCAAAGTGTCCCCCAATCTCCGCGCGCACAATCTGGTAGTCCATCTCAATCGTGTAATTGCGCGTCGTCGGCGCATAGGGGATCTCGACCTCCACCGCCTGGCCGCCGGAGATAGCCAGATGCCCATCGGCAACCTTCACCGTCGCGGGCAAGCGTCCAGCCGTCGGCGCCGTGCGACCAGTCGGACTGATAGACCACCCGTGGCGCGGGCGTCGCGGTGGCGCTCGGCGTGGCATGTGTCCCGACCGCAACGCCCGCATTCCCGCGCGTTGCCCCCCAGACAACTGCCGCGATAATCGCCACAAGCACCACGACCGCCCCAGCAATCGCCAGTGGACGCCGCCAGCGCGGCAGGGTTGCTTTTCCGGCGCTGGCGGTATCTGGCGGCTGTTGATCAGTCAGCATGTCTCTCGTCCTTGCTCGCTCATGGTCATCCTTGTCGATCACCCGTCGCCCCTGTGCTAGTCTTTCGTCCGTGGATTGAAGGCATCGCCCACTCCGTCGCCTACGAACGAGAAGCACAGCACCAGCGCGGCCAGCACCAGCACCGGCCAGAGCACCTCGGTCCACTGGATGTAGATCTGCCCCGACGCATCCGAGATCATCAGCCCCAGGCTCGATCCCGGCGCCTGCACCCCCAGACCGAGCAGCGAGAGCGTCGCCTCCGCCGTGATGATGCCCACCATATCCAACGTCGCCGCCGTCAGCACGATGTTGAAGAGATTGGGTACGATGTGGCGCGTGATAACCGCCCGGTCGGTGCCACCGACACTCCGCGCCGCCTCGACATATTGCTGCCCTTTGAGCGAAAGCGTCTGGCCGCGTACAAAACGCGCCATCTGTGGCCAGATGGTAAAGCCAAGCGCCAGGGCCACCAGCAGCAAGCGCCCCGATGGGCCGAAACGGTCGATAAACGCCGGGCCGAGCGTCGCCGCCGCCAGGATCGCGAAGAGCAGGATGGGGAACGCGAACATCAGATCGGTGAAGCGCGCCAGGAAGGTATCCATCCAGCCGCCGAAGAAGCCCGCAAGCGTCCCAATCACCAGGCCCAGGACAACGTCAAAGGTCACAACCACCGCCGTGATAACGATCGAGACCTGAACTCCAGCCATCAGGCGGGCCAGAATGTCACGACCGAGCTGGTCCGTGCCCAGCGGATAGGCTGCGCTCGGTGGCTGATTGAGCTTGGTCAACTCCTGGTGGGTGGGATCGTGGTAAATCTGCGGGCCGATGTGGTCCTGCAACGACGGGCCGCCGATGATGGTCGGGCCGATGTGCATATAGAGAATCGGGCCGAGAAAGCTGATCCCGACGATGCCCACGATGAGCGCCAGGCTAATCATCGCCCGCTTGTCGCGCATGAAGCGCCGCAGCGAGGTCACGAATGGCGATCTCGACTTCGCCTCAGGATTGTCCATCATCACCTGCGTGTCGAGCATCGCCTGGGTCGGCGTCGCCGAAGTGTCATAGTATGGGCCAACGCCGACCTGCGTGCCGACGGCCTGCTTGTCAAAGTCACTGTTGATGGTCATAAATCACCAGCCTTCTCGTGCGTATCTCGCATCTCACTCCCGCTCCCACTATTCGGTCTTGATGCGTGGGTCGGCGAAACCATAGGCTATATCCGTCACCAGATTCATCAGGACGATGGCGACCGCCAGTATGATCACCGTCCCCTGCACAACGGGGAAGTCGCGCTGGGTAATCGCCGAAATCGTTTCCGCGCCGATGCCGGGGATATTGAACAGCAACTCGACCACAAACACCCCCACCACGGCGAAGGCCAGCGCTGGGCCGACAGCGGTGAGCAGTGGGATCAGCGCGTTGCGAAAGGCATGGCGCCAGACGACCATGCGCTCGTGGATGCCCTTGGCGCGCGCCGTACGCACATAGTCCTGCCCCAGCACTTCGAGCATGCTCGAACGGGTGAGACGCACGTAGAAGGCGAAGATACTCAGGCTGAAGATGATGATGGGGGCGATCATCGTATCGAGCGTTCCCCAGCCAGAGACCGCCAGCGATGGCAGCCCCTGTGAATGCAGCCAGACCATCACGAGGTCAAAGATCGGGATGATAACGAAGGCTGGCAACGCAAACAGTACCAGCGCGACCCCCTGCACCGTGCTGTCGACGCGGGTCCGCGCCCGCACCGCCGCGACGACCCCTAATGGCACACCCACCACCACCGCGAGGACAACGCCCCCGATACCCAGCACTGCCGACGCGGGAACGTAGCGCGCCAGGATCGACCAGACGGTATCCGCGTCACTGATATAGGAGTAGCCCAGGTCTAAATGCAGCAGACGCCCCAGGAAGTTGAGATACTGCTGATACCAGGGCAGGTCCAGCCCATAGAAGTGGGTCAGTTGATCGTAGGTCTCTTTGCTATAGTGTTGTCCCAGTTGCGAATAGACCGCATTGCCGGGAGCAAAATAGCCCATGATGAACGTGATGAACGTCACCCCAATGATCACAAACACCAGCCCGACCAGGCGGCGTATCACGAAGCGAATCCCCAGCCGCAGAGCAGCGAACACCAGGAGCGCCAGCACTGCGAGACCAAGGATTATTGGGGCCGCACTCGAAAGCAAATTATCCATAAACTCATCTCCCCTGGCGACTTTCGCATGGAATGGTTCAGCGTTGTGCGAGAGGTTTTGCTATGCGCGGGAGCGGAACAGATGGCAAGGCTGATACGCCCAATCTGGCCGCGCGCCATCGTGAGCGAAGGAGAAGGCAGAGCCACACACGCAGCCCTGCTTTCTCCTCCCACCACACGTTCAGACAAGCGCCTGGGCGCTAGCCTTTGCGCTAGCCTTTCATGTAGACATTGCTCTGCCAGTCGACGAGCGATGTGTAGCCAGAGGTCGTCTGGCGATAGCCCGCGATCTTGCTGCTGTCGAAGAGCCAGACCGCGATCTGCTGGTTTGTTGAGATCCAGCCAACCTGATCGACCATCATCTGCTCGGCCTGGTTGTACAGTTGGAAGCGCTTTGCCGAATCCTGCTCAACATCGGCCTGGTTCATCAGGTCGTTGGCTGGCGCATAGTCGATGTTCTGCACGTTCACCGACGAGCCAGGCAGGAATTGCAGCGAGAGCCAGTCCTGTGGGTCCGGATAGTCCACGATCCAGGCGATGCCGAAGATCTGCGGCGCGCTGCCGGAGTAGACGTCGTTGATGAGCGTCCCGAAGTCCACATTGCTGATCTGCACCGGATAGCCAGGCAGAGCCGTCTTCCACATCTGGAGCAGCGCCTGCGAGCCAGCGATGTTGCTCGGTGTGTTGCTCGTCTCATACGTCACCTTGGGGCAGTTGGCAATGACTCCGCCGCACTTGCGGTTAGCGTAGTCGGTAATCAACTGCTTCGCCATCGCATCATCGGCCTTGTTGGCAGCGGTACCCGTCTTCCCATCAATGTTCTTGAGGTTTTCGTTGTAGCCTGGCTGCCCCTTCGGCACGATATGGTAGGTCGGCGTTCCAGCGCCATTGGCTACGGCGTTCAAGGCGTCGCGGTCGACGGCCAGCGCGAATGCCTGGCGGGCCGCCACGTCATCGAAGGGGGCTTTCGCCCAGTTCGGAGCGATGTAGCTGATGGCCAGGTTATCGTTCTGATGGAAGTCACTGCGCGTCTTCATCTGCGGGTAGGTCGCCGTGGGCGGCAGGCCAGCGATACCTACATCAACCTGCCCGTTCAGGTAGGAGTTGTAGGAGGTGTCGGCGTCTTTGTAGATCTTGAAGTTGATCTGGCGCAGCTTCGGCTTGGTTCCCCAGAAGTTGTCGTTGCGCGTCAACTGCAGATTGCCCTTGTGATCCCACACGGTGACTTTGAACAGGTTGCCACCAAAGCCGCCATTATCGGTCAGGTGGTCGGTCCAGCTCTTGATGCCGTACTTCTCAATCAACTGCTTTGGCGAGGCCAGGACGATAGAAACGGCAGCCACAGTTGGAATGAAGAAGGCATACGGCTTCTCGAGCGTGACGGTCAGCGTCTGCGGGTCGGTCACCACGATTGACTTGCCAATGAGGGTATCGTTCGAGACCGGGTTCGCGGCGTTGGCGTCAGGGCAGGCGCTTTGATTGAAGGCCGCTGCGCCCTTGATTGGGTACAGATACGAGGCAGCGCCCGAATTGGTGCAGGGATCGAGGCCGCGGTTCCACGAGTACGCGAAGGTGTTGGCGTCGATCGGAGTACCATCAGACCACTTCAGGCCAGACCGGATCTTGAATGTGTAGGTCAGGCCACCATCACTGACGGTAGGCATCCCATCGGCTGCCCATGGAATGACTTTGTAGTCGTTGTCATACGTATACAACCCTGGGAAGACCGGCTGGGCCGCCGAGAATGAATACAGGTCAGTGATCCGCTGCGGATCCATCCGGCTAATGTCGTTAGCCGCTGGCACTAGGCTGACACTGATCACCTGTTTGCTGTCGGGGGCCACGCCGCCAGCGCTGCCGCTGGTGCCGCCACAGGCGGTTAGCACCATGACTGCCATGGATGCCATGGTCAGCAGTGTAAACACGATTGCTTTACGTGAGCGCATATCCTGCTTTCTCCTAAGAACTGCGGACGATGCTTGCCTTTGCATGCAGTGTGGCAATCAGCAACAACTACGGCATCATACGTGCTGCCATCTCGCCTGTGAGCGCAGAAATACAGCGGATTCGCGCAGAGATCCGACGTATTTGCGCAGAGTTGGAGAGGACGGCGCGCAGACTCATGATCCTTCAGTCTGCGCCCAGTGGCCCGTGACGCCGATTAGTGGAAATCTTGAGGGTCTGGCTCAGCAATACTCTCAGGTTCTAGCGGTTTTACACGCCGGTTGAGCACTTCATCCAACGCGATCGACGAGGAAAGCGAACCGCCAGCGATGCCATCTGAGCCATCGGATGCGCCACTTTCGCCGATAACACTCACCAGATCGTTTGCCTGCAGGCGGAAACCGGGTTCAGGATGCGCGATGAGCTGGCCATCGCGCAGCACCGCGATGATGCGGCTCCGGCGGTTCGTCTGCAAACGCACCTCCGACAGCGGCTGATCGATGAGCGTGCTGCCCTCACTGATACAGAACCAGGCGATGCCAAGCGCGCGACTGGCATTCAGGAGATGATCGAGGGCGCCCCGCTCGTCCGGCGTCGAAACAGTGATATCGTAGCGGTCGCGGCGCACTGCCTCCGCATAGTCTTCCACGTCGGCGAATGGGAAACCGAGGCGCATGAGGGTATGGCGCATAATTTCGAGTCCGCCCTCCAGTTCCGGCAGGATGACATCCTGCGCGCCCAGACGTTGTAACCGTTCGACGCCATCCTGTGTTGCCGCGCGCGCAATGATGGGGAGCTGTGGCGTTTGATGCCGCCCCGCGGCGACCACCACCTCACAGGCCGCCTCGTCTGGCAGGGTCACGACGAGCGCCCGCGCCCGGCTCAATCCCGCATGATCGAGCACCTCCGAGTCGGCGGCGTCGCCATAGAGCGTTGGCACTCCCTGCTGATCGAGTTCGACGGCCCGGCCAATATCCAGCTCCACCACCAGACGCGGTATCCCCAAACGACCCAGCACGGTGACGATATGCTCGCCAACGCGCCCGTATCCGACGACGACCACATGCCCGCTCATCTCCTCGGTGGCGGGCTGTGGTGGCGTGCCATGCCGATCCAGGCGACGCCAGAGTCCCGGCGCGCGGCGCAGCAGCGACTCGGTGGGCGCAATGAGCCGGAACATAAAGGGGTTGACCAGAATCGAGAGAATCGCGACGGCCAGCACCATGGAATACTGTTGCGATGTGAAAACGCCGACCAGGATGGCCGATTGCGCCAGCAGGAACGAGAACTCGCCGATCTGGTTCCGTCCCGCCGCGACGACCAGTATGGTCTTGGCCGGGGTGGGCAACGCGAAGCCGGAAAGTAGGGTCAGCACGGCCTTGCCAACCACAACGACGGCCGTGAACGCCAGAATCTCCGCGATGTTCCCTGGCAGGTTGCGCGGGTTGACGAGCATGCCGATAGAGACGAAGAAGAGCACCGTGAATGTTTCGCGGAAAGGCAACACCTCCGCGCTCACCTGGTGCCTGGTTGACGATTCGCTGACGACGACCCCGGCGAGGAATGCTCCCAGCGCCAGCGAAACGCCGAAGAATTCCGCCGCGGCGACGGCCGTGCCGACGGTAATCACTACAACTGTGATAATGAATAGCTCGCGCGAGCGCATGTGCGCAATCCGCAGCAGCAACCAGGGCACGAAGCGCGTCCCAACGATCAGCATGAGCGCCGCGAAGATTGCCGCTTTCAGCAGCGCCAGCCCCACCGATTGCCAGATAGGCGCCCCGGTCTTCTCGGTGAATGCGGGCAACAGCACGAGGATGAGAACGGTTGCCAGATCTTCGACGACCAGCCAGCCAACGGCGACTCGCCCATGTGAAGTATTGAGCAGGCCATTATCCATCAAGTAGCGCAAGAGGACGACTGTGCTGGAAATCGAGAGCGCCACGCCAAGTACAAGCCCGGATGCCGTCGACATGCCCCACCAGCTTGCCAGCCCAAACCCGATTGCGGTGATGAGGATCATCTGCGCCAGCGCGCCGGGGATGGCGACCGCGCGGACCGCCCAGAGGTCGCGCAGCGAGAAATGCAGGCCAACGCCGAACATCAGAAAGATGACGCCGAGTTCCGCCAACTCGCTAATTGTCTCGGTATCGCCGACAAAGCCCGGCGTGAACGGCCCAATGATGATTCCGGCGACTAGAAAACCGACGAGCGTTGGCAGCCCGATTCGGCGCGCCAGCAAACCTCCAAGCAGGGCGGCCGTCAGCGCGACAGCCACATTGATCAGCAGTGCGATATCGTGCATGTGGATCACCTCGCCACCAGCATACAATACCACCCACGCATTAATACACCGCGAAATGGCTGAATCGAAGCGCGACATCTCGCTGTTTCATTGATGGGCATGGCATATGTATGGCAGTGCGAGAAAGTGACTGGCAAACGATGAATCGAGAGCAACTCCTTGCCCGGCTGGATAAAGCATGGTCCGCGTTTGGGGAATCATACGCCGGGCTGCCAGAGGCGGCGATGACTGCGCCGGGCGTCGCGGGCGACTGGTCGGTGAAAGACGTTCTGGCGCATGTCGCCACCTGGGAGGAGGAGGCGCTGAAGTATCTGCCGCTGATTCTCTCGGAAGGCAGGCCGCCGCGCTACGCCAGCTACGGTGGCATAGATGCGTTCAACGCGCGGATGACGGAGGCGAAACGCCGTCTCTCGCTCGCCGATATCCAGCGGCGCCTGGAGGAGACGCACCGCGAACTCATCGCGTATCTTCGGCGCGTGCCTGAAGAGCAGTTCGCGACGGAGACGCGCTTCCGCCACCGCCTGCGGCTCGATACGTACAGCCACTACCCGCTGCACACCAGCATGATCCGCGCATGGCGCGAGCAGACAAACACCGTGCAGCTTTAGCGCATACGCCTGGAAAGTGTGCCACGAACAGGTCTTAACCTTCTGTGCCAGTCTGTCCCGTCCGGCGCTGATATGCTGTGGTTCCCGCCGCGATGTAGGCGCGTAGCATCCGCTTCAACTCCGTGACGGCCTCCGGGCACACCTGCCCCTCGGCGGTGGTCATCAGCGGCATCAGCGCACGAACCGTCTCGACAATCATCCGCACCGACAACTCACGGCGCTCCGCGGTTAGCCCGGGCATACGCCGCGCGATTCGCGCATCCAGCCGCCGCACAATCTCCTCCACGAGCGGTTGTCCAGCCTGCGCGCCATCACCCGTTCGCGGCAGCGCCACGAACAGCGCGAGCATACGGTAGCCACGCGCATAGAGCGCAATGAGCGGATCGAGCAGGCGATCCAGCAACTCGGCGGGCGATAGTTCATCCCGTGGGTCGCTGGCGAACACCCCTTCCAGCACCTCACGCATCTGCTCCTGCGAGCGCGCGACGAGTGCCCGCAAGATGGCCTCTTTATTGGGGAAGAACTGGTAGAGCGAGCCGATGGAGGTGTGGGCCTCCGCCGCGATCTGGTTGGTGCTGGTGGCCTCGTAGCCCGTCACGGCGAAGAGACGCTCCGCCGCGTCGAGGATCGCCTCGATACGGCGCTGACCGCGCAGTTGCCGCGGGCGTCTGCGTAGTGGGACGTCGGGAATCATCACACAACCTTTGGCAACGTCGAGGCGGACTTCCGCGTTCCGGCGGATTCCAGCCGCACGCGCAGACCATTCGCCAGCCGGAGCGTGACGCGCGGGCGTGGTATTGGGCGGAAGCCAGGCACGACGACCGGAGTGACCCGCTGGAGTATCGTCGCCAGCACGAGCCGCATCTCCATCTCGGCCAGCGGCATGCCGATGCACATTCGCGGCCCCAACCCAAAGGGGAAATACGCGCCGCGAGGCAGATGCTCTGTGCTGCCATCGAGCCAGCGTTCCGGGCGGAAGACCTCGGCGTCGCCCCAGATAGACGGCTCGCGGTGCAGAATCCACGGGCTGACGATCAGTGATGCGCCGACGGGGAAGCTATAGCCATCCAGCGTGATCGGCTCCAGCGGCGTCCGGTTGATAGACCACGCTGGCGGACGCAGGCGCAGGGCTTCCTGAATCACGGCGTCCAGATAGGGCAGCCGGGAAAGATCGGCGGCGCCGGGCACGCTTCCGCCGAGCACATTGGCCACCTCAGCGCGAAGCCGCGCATAGGCCTCCGGCCACCGCGAGAGCAGATCGAGCGTCCAGGAGAGCGCGGTAAAGGTGGTTTCGTGTCCCGCGGCGATCAGGGTCATTGCCTGGTCGCGAATCTCAACATCGCCGAGGGGCTGCTCGTCCTCGTCGCGCGCCTCCAGCAGCATCGAGAGCACGTCGCCGCGATCCACACCCTCGGCCCGGCGGCTGGCGATCAAGCCGTAGACGAAGGCGTTCAGGTCGGTGGCGGCAGCACGCACCTTTTCGTGCGCCGCGTGTCCCGGCATGAATGGCAGGCCAAGCAGAGCAGGCGGCAGCATTGAGCCAAACCCGGAGGGCTGGGCGTCCACCACCGCGGCGAATATGCGGCTCAGTCGCGTGCCCTCCTCAGCGAGATCCAGATCGAAGAGCGCCTTGATGATAATGCGCAACGTCAGCTCGCGCAACTCGGCGGCAAAATCTATCTCGTCGCCGATACGCCAGCCATGGAGCATCTCGACGGTCTGGCTGGTCATGATCTCGGCGTAGCCCTCCACGCGCTTGCGATGGAAGGCAGGCTGGACGAGTCGGCGCTGTCGCCGGTGCATCGAGCCATCGGTGGTGAGCAGCGATATGCCGAGCCGCGCGCGCAATCCCGGTCGCTCGCCGACGCCAACGCTGCGGGCGCGCTCTACCAGGAGGTCGTAGGCATGCTCCGGGCGGAAGGCGAAGACGATAGGCTCGCTGAACATGTGGACGGTCGCGATGGGGCCATACGCGCGATGGAGACCATCGAGGAAGGTCAGCGGATCGCGCTGGAACTGTGGAAGGTTGCCGAAGACCGGGAAGCCCTTCGGCCCCGGCGGATAGGTGGACGTCGTCTCTGTAACTATCGTCGCCATATCGCCTCCCGATTCTTTCGAGGAAGAGTTAAGAGTGCCCTGACTCACAGGAGCAGCTTCTATGTCGCCATTCGCATCATACATGAGCGGTTACTCATGTTTCAAGAAGCAGACGAGATTACCTCAAGGATCTCAGGATTCATTAACGTGGCACACGGAGAAGAGGGCATGAAACCTGCGGCGTGCTTCGCATCGTCTGCTCAACAGCATCCCGTAATAGTGCGCTAACAGAAAGAGATGAACCGCGCATGGCAACGCTTACCACCCACGAACAGCAAGAGATCGACCGCGCCAACGCATCGGGCTTACAGCCTGTTGTCTTCGTTCATGGCCTCTGGCTTCTCTCCAGCAGCTGGGACAACTGGCGCCAACTATTTGAGGCCAGCGGCTATACCGCCCTCGCGCCCGGCTGGCCCGATGATCCCGAGACCGTCGCGGAGGCCAATGAGGAACCCGAAGCCTTCGCCCATAAGCGCCTCAGGCAGATCACCGGACACTATCTTGAGGCGATTGGCCAGCTTACGACGAAGCCTGCCGTGATTGGCCATTCCTTCGGCGGCCTGATCTCGATGATGATCGCCGGGCAGGGCGTTGCCGCGGTGACCGTCGCCATTTCTCCGGCGCCATTCCGGGGCGTGCTCCCGTTGCCGTTCTCGGCGCTCAAGTCGTCGTCCGCGGTGCTCGCCAATCCCGCCAATTACAACCGCGCGGTTGCGCTCACCTACGAGCAGTTCCACTATGGGTTCACCAATGCCGTGGACGAGGACGAGGCTCACAAACTGTACGATGCCTTTGCGGTGCCGGGCGCGGGCGCGCCAATCTTCCAGGCGGCCACTGCCAACGTCAACCCCTGGACCGAGGATCAGGTGGACACGAACAATCCTGAGCGCGGGCCGCTGCTGATTATCTCCAGCGACCAGGATCACACTGTCCCATTTGCGATTGCCGACGCCGCCTACAAGCGGCAGGTCAAGAATCCCGGCATCACCGAGATCAAGGAGATGTCGAATCGCGGTCATTCGCTGACCATCGATCACGGGTGGCAGGAAGTCGCCGAGACGGCGCTATCATTCGTCAAGGAGCATACGCCGAAGGATCAGTAGCGCGGGCAGTCAGCCCAAAACCTCATCCTGTTGGCCAGTATCACCTCCGCCTTGAGCCATGGCAGCGGCCAAACTACTCGGTCGCTGCCATCGCCAATTCACCGGCAACCCACACCGCCCTCGGCAAACAACAATTCGACCGGCTAAGAGGTTCATGAGGTTCATGAGGTTCGCCGCCCCGCGCTGGAATTGCGATGGAATATGGAACGAACCGAGAGGAAGGACGAAGGAGAGTGTCATGGACCTGCATCTGACTGGGAAGGTTGCCCTCGTGACGGGAGCAAGCAAGGGCATTGGTCTGGCCGTGGCGCGGGCGCTTGCTGAAGAGGGCGCGCAGGTTGTCCTCGGCGCCCGCGAACTTTCCGACGACGTGTCCAAACTCGTCGAGCGATTTCAGGCGCGTTTTGTTCCCGTGGATTTGGGTACCTCAGACGGTTCCGCCCGGTTGGTCGATGAGGCGGTCGCGACGTATGGTGGGCTTGATATCCTCGTCAATAATGTGGGCGCCACGCATCCACATCCTGGGGGATTTCTCACAGTCACCGATGAGGACTGGACCTCGGCCCTGACGCTTAACTTTCTGGCGGCGGTACGCACCACCCGCGCGGCGTTACCACACCTGCTCGACCGCAATGCGGGCAGTATTGTGACGGTCAGTTCAGTCAATGCATTCCTTCCCGATCCAGCCATCATCGACTATTGCGCCGCCAAAGCCGCACTGACCAATTTCTCCAAAGCGCTCTCGAAAGAGGTTGGCCTGCGGGGCATTCGTGTTAACACAGTCAGCCCCGGCCCCGTCGCCACATCGCTGTGGCTTGGCAAAGACGGCGTCGCGGAGACGTTCGCCCATGCCAGTGGCGGTGAACCAGAGGCCGTTGCCAAACAGGCCGCCGCGGGCATGGTGACCGGACGCTTTACCCAGCCGGAGGAGGTCGCCGACCTTGTGTTGCTGCTGGCGAGCGACCGCGCCGGAAACGTCACTGGCGCTGACTTCGTCATCGACGGTGGGCTGATAACGACGTTATGATGACAATGTGCGACATGGATGTACAGGGACAACAAGGCCGGACTGAAAGGAGCGCACGATGCAAGCGATCCGTGTGCATGGACGTGGCGGGCCAGACCATCTCAGCTACGACGATGCCCCCAGGCCACAACCTGGCCCAGGCGAAGCGCTGGTGCGTGTCGGCGCGACGGCGATCATCGCCACCGAGCTGACGTGGGATGAAACCTACCAGACGCCCGCTGGCGACCCACGCCCGCTGCCTATCCCTGGCCACGACCTTGCCGGTGTGGTGGCGGAGGTTGGCCCTGGGATCACTGATCTCGCCGTCGGCACGGAGGTCTACGCCCTGACGGCGTTTGGTCGCGATGGGGCTGAGGCCGAGTACGCCATCGCTTTGCCGCACGAGCTGGCGCCCAAACCGCGGACGCTCGATATGGTTCAGGCGGCGGCCGTTCCGCTCGCGGCGCTCACCGCGTGGCAGGCGCTCTTCATCCACGCGCATCTCGCGAAGGGACAGACGGCGCTGATTCACGGCGCGGCTGGCGGTGTGGGCAGCTACGCGGTACAGTTCGCTCACTGGGCGGGCGCACGGGTGATTACGACCGCCTCAGCCCGCCATCACGACTTCCTGCGCGGTCTTGGCGCCGACCAGGTGATCGACTATACCACCACCCCCTTCGAGGAGGTGGTTCACGATGCGGATGTCGCCTTCGATACGGTAGGTGGAGAAACGCTGACGCGCTCCTGGCAGGTCGTGAAAGACGGCGGCGTGATCGTCTCGGTCGTTAGTCCGCGCCCGATGGACGATCCCACTAGGAATGGAGCGCGGTTCGTCTGGTTCATCGTCGAGCCAGATGGCGGCCAATTGCGCGAGATTGGCGCGTTGATTGACGCGGGACAGATTCAGCCGATCATCAGCCAGGTGTTTCCACTTGCAGAGGCGCGACGCGCCTGGGAGGAGGCTGGAAGCGGACATGCGCGCGGCAAGATTGTCCTGCGCGTGGAGGGCTGACAATCTGAAAGCGCGCGGGCGGGATTAGCCAGAGCATAATGTGGTTTTAGCAGTTGCGACGGACACGGGCATTGCGGTGGGGTGAGCAGGCCGGAGCGTGAACGCTCCGGCGAATGGGCTTGGAAGGCGGGAAATTCGCCGGAGCATTTATGCTACGGTCTGCCTCACCTACCACGACGTAGGGTGTTCGGAAGAAAAAGTGAAAGTACATTATGCCGCGAAGCTTGATTACCTCCCACATCGCCCGCTTTGCGGCAACCCTTCGCTAGCCCCTCACGCGACCAGCAGCGATTCGAGCGCGCGGCGGGTGTAGGCGCGGACCATGCGGCGACGCAGCGCAATCGTGCCCGACGTGTTATCCATCGGGTGCGCGGCGCGATAGGCCTCCTCGGCGGCGGCATCAAGGAGTTCGGGCGTCCAACGCTGGTTCCGCAACATCTCGTCTACAGCGGTCAGAGCAACTGGATGGGTCGCGACCGCCTGGAGCACCACGCGCGCCCGCGTGCAGGTCTCGCCATCGAAGCGCGCCGCCACGGCAACGCCAACAATTGGGAAATCGAAGGAGCCACGCACCCGATACTTGAGATAGGCCGAACGCCAGCCATCGGCCAGCGGTGGCACGGTGACATCGCACAGCATCTCGTCATCACGCAGGCGTACCGGATGGGTGCCGTCGTCGTGGTAGAGCGCGCTCACCGGGACAACACGCTCGCCGTCTCGCGCCGCAATGCGCACCGTCGCATCCAGCGCGATCAACACCGGGGCGGTGTCGCATGACGAGACGGCGTAGCAGCCCTGGCCATTGGGAGCGACGCGGCAGATATCGCTGCCTTTCTTCAGGCAGAAATCGAGCGCCTTGCGCCAACTGTCAGACTGGTTGTAGTAGTTGCAGCGCGTATCGAGGCAGAGATTGCCGCCGAGCGTGCCCATGTGGCGTAGCTGCGGCGTGGAAACCGATTCCGCCGCCTGGGCCAGCGCCTGATAGCCGCCACGCAGCAGCGGGGACGCGGCGATCTCCGCCAGCGAGACGCCCGCGCCGACGCGCAGACCGCGCTCAGAATCGCTCGCGATACCGCGCAGTTCGCGCACCCCGCGTAGCCCCACGACCACCTGTGGCGTGAAGAGGCGGTGCTTCATATTGGGCAACACATCGGTTCCGCCCGCCATCAGCATGACGCGCGCCTCGGGGTCTTTCTCGCCGAGGCCAGATGATTCGCCCAGCCAGGCGAGCGCCTCCTCGACAGTGCGGGCGGCGCGATACTCGAATGTCGGCAGGCGGTTCATATCGTCGGCGCCTCCTGGGAAACCCTGCTCGCGGCCCGTGCTGGCTCCGGCTGCGCCTGTGGCTGTGGCGTGCTGGATGCGGCAAGGCGGCGCTGCTGCTCTTTGAGCGCGCGCGCAATCTTGTCGGGGGTGATCGGCGTGCTCTCGACCCGCGCGCCAATGGCGTCGTAGACCGCGTTGGCAATCGCGGGGATGATCGGATTGAGCGGCCCCTCGCCCGCCTCCTTCGCGCCGTATGGCCCCTCGCGATCCATCGTCTCGACGTGCATCGCGATAATCTCCGGCGTGTCGTAGATGGTGGGTAACTTGTACTCCAGCAGCGATGGCGCTTTATGCAGCCCCTTGCGGAAGACCTGCTCCTCGAAGATTGCCTCGCCAAAGCCCATGTAGGCGCTGCCTTCGATCTGCCCCGCCACCAACGTTGGATTGAGCGCCCGCCCGCAGTCATGCGCGACCCAGAGCTTCTCGACCTTGATGTCGAAGGTCTCAGGATCAACCTCAACTTCGGCCACACAGGCGGTATAGCTATAGGCTGGCGAGATGCCGACGCCCGCGCCCTTGAACTGGCCGCCGAGTTTGGGCGGCGTATAGCTGCCGACGGCGCTCAGCGTGCCGTGGGTTGCCTCAGCCTTCTGCGCCGCCTCGGCAAATGTGACGAAACGTTCGGGATCGCCGCGGACGGAGATATGCCGAGCGCTGGCCTCCAGGCGGTCGGGTGGAGCGTCCAGCAACTCGCCTGCCGCCTCCAGCAGCCATGCCCGCAGCTTGCGCGCCGCCGTGCGCGCGGCGTTGCCCGCCATAAAGGTAACGCGCGAGGAGTAGCTGCCCAGGTCAACCGGGGTCAGATCGGTATCGCCCGCATGGACACGAATATCCAGCAGGTCTATCCCCAGTTCTTCGGCAACCACGGTCGCCAGCATCGTGTCGGACCCCTGGCCAATGTCCGAGGAGCCGCAGAGCACGGCCACACCGCCGCCACGATCTACCTTCACGATGACGCCAGAGTGCGGCATGTCATTCCAGTAAATCGCCTTGCCCGCGCCGGTCACATACGAACTGATGGCCACGCCCATGCCGCGCCCCACCGGGAGATGGTCGCGGCGTTCATTCCAGCCAGAGCTTTCTACGACGCGGTCAACGCACTCGATCAGTCCGCAACTGGTGACGCGCAGACCGTTGACGGTCGTGCTGTCGGGGTCGATGGCAAGCTGTTTGCGATACGCCGCTGGGTCAATGCCAAGTTGCTCGGCGATGCGATCAAGCTGGCACTCGAAGGCGTAGCGCGGCTGGGTCGAGCCGTGGCCGCGCTTGGGGCCGCAGGCGGGCTTGTTGGTATAGAGCCGCATGCCGTCGAACTTGTAGCGCGGAATCTTGTAGGTCACGGTCAGCAGCGCGCCGGTATAGTAGACCGTGGCGAGGCCATAGCTGGCGTACGCGCCGCCGTCGAGGAAGGTTTGCAGGTGGACAGCGGTAATCGTGCCGTCTTGCTTGACGCCGGTCTTCAGGATCATCTTGACCGGGTGGCGACCGCGATGGCAGAGAAACGCCTCCTCGCGGCTGAGCGTGAACTTGATGGGTCGCCCGTGCCGCCGGGCGAAGAGGCACGCCGCGAAGTCATAAGCGAACGGCTCGCACTTGCCGCCGAAGCCGCCGCCCACCGCTGGCACGATAACGCGCAGGTGGCTCAGGGGCATCTGGAGCACTTTGGCGACCTCGCGGTGGATGTAGTGTGGCGTCTGCGTCGAGGTCCAGAGCGTCACCTTGCCGTCGGCGCCACAGTCGGCGACGCAGGCGTGCTGCTCCATTGCGGCGTGGGTCGTCCCCTCGAAGAAGTAGGTATCCTCACGCACCAGGTCGGCCTCGTCGAAAC
Source organism: uncultured Chloroflexia bacterium (assembly GCA_963718915.1). Lineage (GTDB taxonomy): Bacteria > Chloroflexota > Ktedonobacteria > Ktedonobacterales > JADMIN01 > DAHUXT01. The sequence continues at coordinate 306,640 of CAVRAI010000009.1, forward strand.
CTTCCTCCATGTCACCAAACGTCAGGTGAACCTCTTTCATGATGTTGCCACGCCTGGTCTCGTCGTGAATCTTGATATCCTCGCGGGCCAGCGCGTCCTCAATCGTGAGCAGCGCGGGCAGCGGCTCGTACTCCACGTCGATCAGCTCCAGCGCAGCCTCGGCCGTCTCTTCATCCACCGCGCAGACGGCGGCGACTGGATCGCCGACATAGCGGACGCGGTCGATAGCGAAAGGATACTCGTCCTGCGTCGTCGGCATAATGCCGTACTTCACGGGCAGGTCGTCGCCTGTGATAACATCGAGCACGCCGGGATAGGCGCGGGCGCGGCTGGTGTCGATACACACGATGCGAGCATGGGGATGCGGGCTGCGTAGAATGCGCCCGAAGGCCATGCGCGGCAGCTTGATATCGTCGGCGTAGCGTGCAGCGCCGGTCACTTTGGCGTAACTGTCTATCTTGGGCAGAGACTTGCCGATGAGCATTGTGATCTTCCCCTTTGAGAACAAGCCTGCTGTGGTGAGCGTGCCGGAAGCCCAAAGGCCCCGGCGAATGGCGCCACCCAGCGCATCCGCCCATTCGCCGTAGCGTCAACACTACGGCATGTACCCTCACATCCCACTCCCCAAAATTTTCGGTCTTATCCAGCCGCTGTGGCGTCGGCGGATGCGCGCATGCGGGTGGCCGCCAACTCGACTGCTTCGATAATCTTGGTGTAGCCAGTGCAGCGGCAGAGGTTGCCCGCCAGCGCGGCCTTGATCTCGTCCTGGCTGGGCGCAAGATTGTGATCGAGCAGCCATTTCCCGCTCATCAGGAAGCCGGGCGTGCAGTAGCCGCATTGCGCCGCGCCACACTCGGCGAACGCCTGTTGGAGCGGATGGAGCACGTTACCCTCGGCCATGCCCTCGATGGTGGTGATCTCCTCATCCTGCATCTCGACCGCCAGCGCCAGGCAGGAGAGGATGGGCGCGCCGCTGACCAGCACCGTGCAGGCGCCGCAGTGGCCCAGCTCGCAGCCGTGCTTGGTGCCCGTCAGATCCAGCTCCTCGCGCAACACCTCGAGTAGCGTCTTCGTGGGCGAGGCCGCGACCTGCACCGTCTCACCATTGACGGTGAATGTCATCAGTTGTTTATCCATGGGTAAACTCCACATCACGGCTGGCGACTGAAGTCGCGCCTGAAGGGCCTGCGGCCACCAAGTCCGCCTGCGCGGACTTCCCAGACCCTGCCCCAACGGAATACCCGATGGCACGCGATTCTGTGAAACCCGCGCAGGCGGGTTTTGTGGCGGAGCGGCAGCGAGGCCCTTCAGGCGCGGTTTTAACCGCCCGCGCTCTCACCCGCTGGCACTCCCCGCGCTCTCACTCCGCCATCACAATGCGCCGCGCCTTCAACTCGTAGCGTGGCAGCGATCCCGGAGCGACCGACCGCACCGGCACGCGCAGACTCAGCGCCTGGCGCAGCGCCGCCTCGACAGCGGACACGGTCGCCTCAGGGCATTCTACTTCTAGCTCGATCTCATCCATCGCGCCAGCCTTCAGCCGCGTGATGCGATACTCTTCGATCTCCGGGAAGCCACGCAACACGTCCTCGATGCTGGAGGGATACACATTGACACCGCGCACGATCAGCATGTCGTCCACCCGCCCCAGCACACCTCCCGGCAGCGTCAGATAGGTACGCCCGCAGGGACACCGCGTCGCGCCGCGCTGTACCAGATCACCCGTCCGATAGCGAATGGCGGGGCAACCCCATCGCCCCAGGTTGGTCAGCACTAGCTCGCCGCGCTCGCTCTCAGCCACCGGCTCGTTGGTGACTGGATCGAGAATCTCGGCGATGAACTCCTCCTCGTTGACGTGGACGGCGTCCTGATTGAGACAGGTGAAGCCGTACGCCCCCATCTCAGTCATGCCGATATGGTCGTAGGCGCGCGCGCCCCAAAGCTCCTCGATGCGCCGCCGCGTGTTGGGAATCGACGCGCCCGGCTCGCCCGCATGAACGGTGACGCGGATATTTGACGCTGCCGTGTCGATGCCCTCGGCGCGGCCCACCTCGGCCAGATGCAGCGCGTAGGTCGGCGTGCAGATGAGCGCCGTCGATTGCGTCTCCATGATCGAGCGCAGCCGCTGCACAGAGGTCTGGCCGCCACCGGGAATCACCAGCGCGCCAACCCGTTTCGCGCCCTCATAGGCCGACCAGAAGCCGATGAACGGCCCAAACGAGAACGCCAGATAGACGATATCCTCGCTGGTGACGCCCGCCGCGTGCAGGATCACCGTCCAGCAGTCCGCCCACCAGTCCCAGCTTTCAGTCGTATCGAGAATCTTGAGCGGACGCCCCGTTGTGCCAGAGGTCTGGTGCAGGCGCACATAGTCACGCAGCGGGAAGCTCAAGTTGCTGCCGTAAGGCGGATGCTCGCTCTGGTCGCGCACCAGATCGGCCTTGGTGGTAAAGGGCAGGCTCGTGAAATCGGCGAAGTCGGCAAGCGGCTGGCTGGCGAGGTCACCCAACCGGCGCTGATAGAACGCATTGCCGGGCAGCGCGCGTCGCAGGCCGTTCCGCAGGCGGTTGAGCTGGAAGGTCGCGATCTCGTCGCGGCTGGCCGCCTGGAGCATGGGCCGCGCGCCTCCACGCTGACTGACCGACGACGCGGGATGCGAGTACATCGTGCCAACCTCCTGCCCTGTCAGCAACTCTCGGCTCATGCTGGCGCGCTACGCGATCATCAGCGGGATGCGTCCATGGCCTGCGCAATGGCCTCCGCCTCATCGCGGAGCAACTCGCCCGCGCGGATCATCGCGTCGCCATCGAGGCGGGTGGCGAACCCTACCACCCACAGCAGGCCTGCCAGCGCCCCGCCCAGCCCGCGAATCGGCACGGCCACCGCGTTGACCCCCGCCAGATATTCCTCGTGATCCATACCGACACCACTCTGCGTGGTCTCTGCCACGGCTGCCAGGAACTGATCGGGGTCGGTGACCGTATGCTCGGTAAAATGCGGCAACGGATGCGCGCGCAGGTACTCCTCACAGCGAGTGGACGGCCAGGACGCCAGCACAACGCGACCCACCGCGGCGGCCAGCAACGGCACATGCGTGCCGGGAGCGGCGGAGATATGCAGCGCCGAGGGGTCATTCTCAGCATTGCAGCGATCGACGATGCGCACGTGATCTCCCTCGACCCGGCCAAGGAAAATCGTCTCGCCAATCTCGCTTGCCAGGCGACGCATACCCGGCAGCGCGAAACGGCGCAACCCCGCACGCTGGCTATAGGCGAGCGCGAGATCGTAGATACGCGGCCCCACCACATAGCGGCGACCATCCATCTGCTCGATTGCGCGCGCTCGTTCGAGCGATTTGAGCAGCCCGTGCAGGCTGCCCTTGCTGATGCCGAGCGCGCGCACCAGGTCGGAGAAGGTCAGCCCATCTTCGGAGGCGCTGAGCAGATCCAGCAGCCGGAAGGTGCGCTCGACCATCGGCGTGGATGCGCCCGTTATGGCATCGTCAGCCTGCCGCGGCTCGCGTTGTTCAATATGGCGAACTGATGGTTCCGTCATGTCAATCATTATGATTTGATGATTGCTGGATGTCAACCCCATTGATACGAGCCAGGGGATTGACAAAATATCGCGCAACGATAAAACTAATGGCAACAAATTACTCGAAGGTTGAGCGCGTATCACCGCACATGCGAATACGCGCCGAGCCTGAAAAATGTGGATATTGAACGTGATGCTTCATAGAAGTGGCATGAGTGTTCGCATTGACAATAATCGGGTATCTTGACAATTCACAGCCTGTCGAACATACTTGCTCACATTAACGAACGACTCGTTCGCTATTGTGAACATGACAGGTCGCTACGCGCCATGCTCACACCATGCCACCGTAGCGTTGCGAAAGGAGGTCTCAACAAACCGCATCGATACTTTGGTGACAGCGCAACCTGCCAGGAGCTTCCTCTCGTCGTCAGGCCGCACACAGTCCGTGTTGGCCACGTGCTCTTTGCGCCGGGGATCCGGCGTCGCACACTGAGTTGAAAGCAGGTGGTATAGTGTCAGCTCCTTCCCGCTCCGCGGGCCAGATCATTGCACGCCTGGACCGCATCACCGTCTGGGCCCTGCCGTTCGCGTTCCTGTTCACCATCGGTCTGGGCTTCCTCTTTACCTTCTACGACATCTTCGATATCAATGTCTCGTTCATCCAGACCTGCACGCAAATTGTGCCGAAGTGTCTGGCTGGCCCACCGCCAGGAGCCATCAGTCTTCCACCAGGATTCGTCGAGGCGTCCGATAAGATCGGCCTGCCCGTGCTGTGGAACCTGATTGGCTACGTTATCGGCGCGTTGACCCTCGGTCCGCTGGCGGACCGCTTCGGGCGCCGCAATATGCTGCTGGTCACGCTGTTGATCACCGGCCTCGGCTCGCTGGCCACCGCCTTCGTCGGCAACTATGGCTCGCTGGATACCCTCTGGGCGGGTGGGGCGTACACGACGTTTATCATCGCCCGCACCATCACCGGCATTGGCATCGGCGCCGATTTGGCAATCGTTAACACCTACATCAATGAGGTTGCCCCGCAGGGCGGACGCGCCAAGTATACGTCGCTCATCTTCTTCTGCTCGGCGCTGGGCGCGTTCGTGGGCATCTGGCTTGGCCTCATCCTGACCACGCCCGCGGCGGCGTTCCCGCTCGGCCTCTCCTTCGCGCAGGTGACAGTGAATCCCAATACCGGCGTCTTCATGGGCGACGGCTGGAGGATCATGTACATCGTCGGCGCCGCGCTAGCGCTCATCGGCATTTTGCTGCGCGTACAACTGCCCGAATCGCCGCGCTGGCTGGCGGTACGAGGGCGCATCGATGAAGCTGATGCCGTGGTCCTTGATATGGAAAAGCGTGCATCGCGGAAGCAGACGCTGGCGCCCGTCGGCGCCGATGTGCCGATGCCTACACGCGAGCCGCGTGCGGGCTATACTGAGATCCTGACTAACCCGCTCTACCTGAAACGCGTCTTGCTGGTGTTGGCAGTCTGGTCGTTCGCCTACGTCACCGTCTACACAATTGCTGCGGGCTTCACTTCAGTCCTCTCGTCGCTAGGCTACCCACCTCCAGAGGCCGGACTGATTGCAGCCATCGGCACCATCGGCTTCATCGCCTGCGCATTGGTCGCCTACTTCTTCAGCGAGCGGCTGGAGCGCAAGACGTGGCTGCCGATAGGGGCAGTGATTACGCTGATCGGCGGCGTGATGATCGCGCTTGCCGGACACGCTGCGTCACCGACCGAGATCCCCTGGGTGGCGTTCATTGGCGCGGTGATTCTGTTCTTCGGCTTCAACGTCTGGGTGCCCATGACCTATACGTGGTCGACCGAGAACTTTCCCACGCGGGCGCGCACGACGGGATATGCGCTGTCCGATGGCATTGGGCACGTCGGCGGTGGCATTGGCCTGGTGCTCATCGTGCCGCTGCTGGGGGGGTTGGGTGCGCTACCAGCCTTCCTGGTGATCGCAGCCTTCCTGATCGTCGCGGCCGTCCTGGCCCAGTTCGGCGTCTCGACGCGCAAGCAGACGCTCGAAAAGATTGCGCCATAGGGATAAATAGAGATAAGCAACTGATCCGCCAGGGCGTGGGGCGTCCTGGCGGCGTGTATGTGATAAGAGTCACCGAGGAGGCGGCATGATTGTGCGCAGTCTGGACCCGGACGTCGCCATCTCAGACATGTCGTTCGCGCCGTACGTGCTACGTCAGGCGGAGCGCGTGGCTGATAAGCTGGCGCTGATCGATGGGGTCGATGGCCGCGCATATACGTATGGGGAGGTCGCCACCATCGTGCGCCGTCTGGCGGCTGGCCTCTCTCGGCGCGGCTTCGGCAAGGGCGACGTGCTGGCGCTCTTTAGCACCAATTGCATTGAATATCCGCTGGTCTTCCTGGCCGCCGCGCTGTTGGGCGGCATAACAACCACCATTAACCCGACATACACCGTTGGCGAGCTGGCCTACCAGCTGAACGACGCCGGGGCAAAGTATCTCGTCTCAGCGCCAGCGGTGGTCGAGAAGGCACTGGAGGCGAAAGCGCAGTCGCGGGTAGAGGAGATTTTCACCCTGGGCGAGCCGCTGACGGCTACTCCAGCGGTCGAGACTGTGGCATGGCAAGGCTCAGCAGGCCGTGGCAACCTGGTGAGTCGCTGGCTGCGACGCGGGCGAGCAGCCAAGAAGCAATCCACGCGGGCAGCCAAATCCGCATCTGATGTGACGCCGCTCGTCGAACTGCTGGCGAACGATGGCAAGACGCCAGCGGTGACAATCGATGTCGCCGAGGACGTGGTGGCGCTGCCCTATTCTAGCGGCACGACCGGTCTGGCAAAGGGTGTGATGCTGACCCACCGCAACCTGGTGGCGAACCTCTGCCAGATGGAGCCGTCCGGGCTGGTGACCAGTGAAGATGTCGTCATCGGCGTGCTGCCCTTCTACCACATCTACGGCCTGACGGTGATCCTGGCGCAGGGCCTCGCCAACGGAGCAACCATCGTCAGCTTGCCACGCTTCGATTTCGCTCAGTTCCTGCAGACGATGCAAGACCAGCGCGTGACGGTCGGCTTCACGGCGCCGCCGATCATGCTGGCTCTGGCCAAACAGTCACTCGTCGATAACTACGACCTCACACGCCTGCGTATCGCCATGTCCGCCGCAGCGCCGCTAGCGCGCGAGGTGGAGGAGGTTGTCGCCCGACGCCTGGGATGTCTGGTGGTGCAGGGATGGGGCTTGACCGAGACCAGCCCGGACGTGACACTCAGCCCAATTGACACGGCGCTTGCACGGCTCGGGTCGGTGGGCCAATGTATCCCAAACGCTGAATGCAAGGTGGTCGATATCGCGACGGGGGACGAACTGGGACCGCATCAGGAGGGTGAGATCTGGGCGCGCGGCCCACAGATTATGAAGGGTTATCTAAACAATCCCGCCGCCACCGCCGATATGCTGGACGGCGAGGGCTGGCTGCGCACCGGCGACATCGGCTATTTTGATGAGGACGGATATTTCTTCATCGTCGACCGGCTGAAGGAGCTGATCAAATACAAGGGCTATCAGGTGGCTCCGGCGGAGTTGGAGGGCATACTGCTGACACACTCGGCCGTGGCCGATGCGGCGGTGATTCCCAGTCGTGATGAGGAGGCGGGCGAGGCGCCCAAGGCCTTCGTAGCGCTCAAGCCGGGAACAACAGCCACCGCCGACGAGCTGATGGCCTATGTCGCCGAGCGGGTTGCTCCCTACAAACGTATCCGGCGACTGGAGTTCGTCGATCAGGTGCCGAAGTCGCCATCGGGCAAGATCCTGCGGCGCGTGCTGGTGGAGCGCGAGCGCGCGACGTGAGCTATCCCCACGCAAATGCCGTGCCTCCGGGCAAGATACGCATGACGCGCCTTGTCTGGGGGCCATGTCTGTTGGTGGCTGTGCGAAGATGATTCAACGATTGTTGCTTCGTCGCTTTGGGCCAAATACCAACACGGCCACAAGAGCCACTATAACCACCAGACCGACAAGAGCCACTACAAGAACCGCAACCGGTGAAATACTAACCATATCCCCTCCCTATTATCACTCATGCTACGTCGAGATGAGCGGAATTGCCAGCAGCGCCAGCAGAACGTCCGTCGCCTGGATGCGCTGCACCCGCTCGCGCAGCACAAGCGCCGCCAGCAGGACGGTGGCCGCCGGATAGAGCGAGGAGAGGATCGCCGCGATATCGAGGCGACCGCTATGTGCGGCCAGCACGAAGAAGGTATTGCCGACGGCGTCCAGGATGCCTGTGGCCACCACCAGCCATGCGACGTTTCTCCCCGGCAAAATTGGCTGCCGCCGCGCCAGCAGCACGATCAGAAGGAAGATGACCGAGACAAAGCGCGCCATCGCCAGCGGCCAGAAGACGGCGCCAGGGCTGACACGGCTGATGAGGATGAAGAAGCAGCCAAAACCGCAGCCCGCCAGCAAGGCCAGACCGATCCCTTTGGGCGATCCTCCGGCGCGGTCCGGGCGCGATATCAGCCCAATCGCCAGCAGCGCCAGCACGAAGCCGCCCAGTTGCAGCGGATGGGGAAGCCCGGTGGTGAAGATGCTGAAGAGGACGGGAAGTGTCGCCGTCAATATGGCCGAGACGGGAGCGGCCAACCCCATCTTCCCGGATGCGAGGGCGGAATAGAACGCCAGCAGCCCCAGCACGCCCGCCAGACCAGCCAGCCCGCCCCAGAGCAGATCGATGGGCGGGGGAATGGCTCGCGCCAGATCAGCGCCAACGAGACCAGCAGCACAAGCCCTATCGTATACGCGCCGACGATGACGCTAGATGCGTTTGCGCGACGGGAGGCCAAGCCCGCCGCTAAAGTCACCGCTGCCCCAGCACAGGGAAGCGCTGAGTCCAAAGATGACGGTGGCGAAGAGGTGATCCATAAGCAACCTTGAGCAATTGGTACGAGGCCCGCAATGCGCCCCAGCGCAACGCGGCGCGGCTATGAATTGCCGCGCCTATGATATAGTCTATCACCGCAGCGGTGATGAATACCCGTTGCGCTCTGGATGTGACAAACGGTGTCGCGCTAGAAGCGCCAGCGAGTCGCGCCGTATGGCTCCTCAGTCGCCACGCCATATGCTACAACAGGCGTCATGACGTAGAGGTTCCAGGGAGATGGTCCGGCGCTCGGCGCGCTGTATGCGGCGGTGATGACGTCGTCGCCCGCGCTGGCTGGCCATCCCTGCGCCGCGTAGCGCTCCGCGATGCGCTGTAGCGTGGCCCGGTCGGTCACCCGCGACGCGGTCCCCTCGATGACAAGGTCGAGCGTCGGCAGGTTGACCGAGATGGCGCAGTGCGCGTTCTCGGCCAGGTTGCGGCTCTTGCGCGTTCCCTCGCCGCTCGTGAAGTAGAACGTGCCGTCAACCCAGAGCGCGCCTACTCCCGCGACGTGTGGCCGCCCGTCGGCGGAGGTGGTTGCCAGCCAGAAGGTTTTCTTCGCATCGGTGGTGGCGACGTTCTCCAACTCTTCGAGCGCGCGCGACCATGGCAGCGGCGGGTCTCCATAGATGTCGAGGTTCTTCTGGTCCATACCATGTTCCTGCATCGTTATCCCTCCTTCGTTGTCGGTGCGGCCACCTGATACGTCGCAATCACCACGCCCGTGGTGGTCGTCACCGTGTTGGTCAGCCGCAGTGTGGCGAACGCGCCGCCATCGGCGAAGAGACGACGGCCTGACCCGAGCACTAGTGGGTGAATCAAGAGGGTGAACTGGTCGATGAGATTGTGCCGCATCAACGACTGGATCAACTCGCCGCTGCCCAGAATCACGATATCCGCCCCCGGCTGTTGCTTCAGGTCGGCTACCGCCCCTGCGACGTCACCTTTGAGCAGCGTCGAGTTCTGCCACGGCAGCGGCTCTGTCAACGTCGTGGAGGCGACGTACTTCTGCGCGTTGTTGAGCACCTCGGTGAACGGGTTGTCGGTGCGGTTGGGCCAGACGGCGTAGAAGTCCTCGTAGGTCCGCCGCCCAAGGAGCAGCGCGCCGCTGGTGGCCATTCCCTCGCCCATCGCGCGACCCATGACCGCATCGTTATACGGCAACGCCCAGCCGCCGTGTGTGAAGCCGCCGCGACGATCCTCGTCGGGCCGTCCCGGCGCCTGCATCACGCCATCCAATGTCACATTATTTACGACAATGACTTTGCTCATGGAAAGCGCCTTTCTACTGAGCGCGCCTGCAACATTTCGCGCTCCACCGATGCCCATCTGGTGCTATCCGCTCATTGAGCGCCATGCGCATCGAGCACGGCTTCTTCCATCTTGCGCTTTTCAGATACCGCTCGCTCAGAGGTACACTTCATCCACATAGCACCAGCGCCAGTCTTCGCCCGGCTGGAACGACTGGATGATAGGATGGCCAGTCGCGTGGAAGTGTTTGGTGGCGTGCCGGTTCTTCGAGTTGTCGCAACAGCCGATGTGACCGCAGATCAGGCACTCGCGCAGGTGAACCCAGGTGTCGCCCATCTCCAGGCACTCCTTGCAGCCGTCGCCGCTGGGCGTCACGTCGCGAATCTCGTCCAGGTGCGTGCAATCCGTAGCCATGCGATTCTCCTTGCGAATATGTTGCTGTGTGTCATACCTCATGCGAATATGATAGCCCACCGGGTCTGCTGGCTCTCACCGGTTGCGAAGCTGCGCCTCCACCCGCGCCCAGAAGGCTGCGAGCGGCTCGCGGGCATCCTCAAACGAGCCATCGATGACGAGCAGGAAGCAGGAACGCCCGGCCTCCATCATCGCCTGCCAGGTGCTCACCGCCTGTGCGTGGAGGAACGCACTGGTGTAGCTTCCCAGCAGACACACCTCCGTCTCCCGCGCGACGAGCCGCAGACTCACGAGATTGGGTGGTCCATCCATCTCGCTCTGCTCCGTCGAATGATAGGCGGCGGGCGCCTGCCGCACCTTCACCGGTATCCCGAGCAGCGTATTCCCGATGGCGCGCGCACGCTGGGCAAGGACGTTGAACACGCCCGCTCTCGCCTCGCCATTGATCGTCACATCCAGATAGCCCAGCGGTAATCCCTGGGAGCGCCGCTCTGCCGAGACAGCAACCGCCAGCGCCCGCGCGAAGACGTATGCTGGTTGAGACGTGGCAGCATCTGGCTCCGATACGACGCCCCCGGCGGGAGCCAGCAGCGTCAGGATGCCTTCGTGCCAGGCTGGCTGCCAGTTCGAGGCGACGCTCAGCGGATCCGGCTGCTCGCGTAATGCGCGCGCCCGCGCCTTGTAGTTTTCGACGGCGGGCTGTCCGGCGAACTGAATCCGGTGCAGGTAGCCATAGAGCGCCATGGTCAACTGCCAGCCGAGGAAGCCAGCGACGAGGGCTTCCAGCCGTTCGCGTGGCTCCGTACTCGCGAGCGCGGGCTGGAAGAGCACGAAGGGATCGCCCTGGCGCTTGGGCGCTTCGGTCACGACATCTACCCGCAGCATGCCACCCTCGTGATAGCCCGGCGCCGAGGCGTTTAGCGTCTGCTCGTCGAAGACGACGATGCCCTTGCCGCCCTTGCCGAGGCTCTCCTCCATCAACTGCTCCAGCCAGGAGACGAAGATGCCCCAGCCTTCGGGCATGCTCACGAGCGCCCGGCAGACGCCATCATTGCTGGCGGCGCTCAGCGCGGCGGCAAGCCGTACGAAGGGATGCTCCGCCGGGTGCGAGGTGGCCAGATCGAGGTCATACGCATCCCATGCGGCCCGCAGCACCGCCCGCAACTGTCCACGCTCGTCGGAAATGCCGGTCAGATAGAGCGCTGCCGGGAGCAGGAATACCCGCGTTCCAGGCGCGCTCATCCGCCCGCCCGTGCCGGTCCCGCCATCGAGTTGCAGCGGACGAGTCGGCGCATGATGCTCGCGCGCGAAGGCATCGAGGTAGGAGTCGGGGAGCGTCGTCACCAGCAGATGGTTCGCCGGTCGCAGGCCCGCCTGTTCGAGCAGATCGGTGAACCAGGCCAGATGGGTAATCGGCTCCTCCGAGGTCATCCCCATCGCGACGCCAACCATCATCACGTCGCGCAGGAGTGTGTGGAGGAATGCGGCATCCGGCGGCCCAGACACAGGCGGCAGCGCAAGCCCCTTCGCCCCGGCAATCGCGCGGATGATCGCGTTGAGCGCGGCGGGATCGGTGCTATCCAGCGGATGAAGCGTGATAGCGTCTCCACATCCCGTCCCGCTGCCAAAGCCAAGATCGCAGAGCACCCGCACCGTCAGAACCGAGCCGCCCATGCCCGCCCAGATGATGTGGCGGATGCCAGCCCCCGAATGGCGCGCGCCTCAGCCTCCACCCCCTCCAGCACATCTGGGTCGGCAAGCAGACGCGCAACCGCCTCGACCCAATCGAGCTTGAGCGCGCCGTTCTCGCTCCCCAGCGCCGCCATCAGACCATCACGCCGCCGCAACTGGCCGACCGCATCCTCGGCGATGAGTTGCTGTAGAGCGCGTTGCATCGCATATTCGCTCGCCATAGGGCAACGCCACCTTTCCACATATGCCTGAGCATCCGGTCACTGGCCGCGCAGGCGATACAGCACCTCGCCCGCGTGCGGCACGAGCAGGATACCCTCGGCCTCGCGCCCCTCCCACGCCGGGTCGATCGCGCGGTAGTCGGCGTAGCCCAGATTGACAGGCGGCAGCGCTCCTCCGGGATGCCCGTCGCCAGCGTGACCTGATGCGCGGCGTCTCGATGCCGCGTCGCCGCGTCGTAGCTGCCCGTGCCCTTTGACATGCGTGCTGTGCGCCAGAATGCCGCCCGGCATATCCTTGAAGCGCTCCCACTGCTCCAGGAAGTAGTCGCGCACATGGTAGCCCACCTCGATCGATCAGCGCGCCATGGGTATAGGAAATCTCGGTCATGTGCGGCGCGTAGATGATCACCTCGCCGCCATCGGCGATCGCCGGCTCGGTCTTGTACATCGCCTTGGCCGCCGTCCACAGGTCGTCGTAGATGCCGCCGGGGCATCGAGAGCACGCGGCTGAAACGCGCGCGGCACGGTGATGATATTCAGCTGCGCCGACAGATCGGCCGCGGCGCTCAAAGGCCTCCGCGTAGCGCGCCGATGTAGAGCCCGTGCAGCGCCTGCCCTGCAGCACCAGCGCCAGGCAGAGCGATCGGGCGTCGGCACGAACTCGGCGGCGCGATGAATCACGCGGCGCACGGGCGTATCCTTCACGCCGATGGTGCGCATGCTGGTCACCAGCGCGCCCAGCCAGTGGGTGAAGTTGATGATGTCTGGCCCGGCGATGCCAGGAAAGAGGTACTTCGCGCCGCCGGAGAAACCCGCCACTTCATGCGGAAAGACCGGCCCACAGATCAGCACGCGATCGTAGTCGAAGATCAGGCGGTTGAGCGTCACCGGCACCTCCTCGACGAGCAGCCCACCGGTCAGCGCGGCGGCCTCGTCCCGCGAGATCGATGCCGATGGTCGCGCAGCGCGTCGGGTCGTCCCAGTCGATGATTGAAGATGCGCGACTTTGGGGTAGCGTTCGGCGCGCTCGGCCGCCGTCACGCCCACCAGCGCGGTCGATCGCCTCTGGCGACATCGGCTGATGCGTGCCCAGCGCGATCAGATAGTCCAGCCGCGCGACGCGCGCGCCCAAGCTGCTCATACAGCAGGCGGAAGAGCAGCGGGATCGGCGCGGTGCGCGTGCCATCGGGGATGATGCACCAGCACGCGCTTGCCAGTCGCGGCAGCGGCTCGCACGCCTCGAACAACTCAGACGCGCGTGGCGAGCACGCTCGCGCGACCTCATCCGCGTGATTCCGTTGTCGTTGAGCCTGTTCCCAGCACCATGTCGAACTGCTCCTTCCCCGCCGTTAGACGCCGCCGAACGCGGAGAAGCCGCCATCGACGGGAATCACCAGGCCCGTGACGAAAGCCGACGCCGGGCTCGACCAGCCAGAGCAGCGCGCCCACCAGATCATCCGGCTCGCCCAGGCGGCCCATCGGCGTGTGCGCCAGAATGGTCTGCGCCGCGCGGCGTCGGCGCGCCGCTCTCGGCGTCCGTCAGCAGATAGCGATTCTGCTCGGTCAGGAAGAAGCCCGGCGCGAGCGCATTGACGCGGAGGCGCGGGCCATATTCCTGCGCCAGTATCACCGCCAGCCACTGCGTGAAGTTGACGACCGCCGCCTTGGCCGCGCTGTAGGCCGGAATGCGCGTCAGCGGGCGCAGCGCCGCCATCGAGGCGATGTTGACGATGCTGCCCTGCGCCACGGTCGGCCATGCCGCGCCCAAAGACCTGGCACGCCTGGAAGGTTCCGGTAAAGTTGGGCGCGAAGACCGCCTGCAGGCCGCTGGGTCCAGATCGAAGAAGCTCTGCTCGCCGCGTGGTCGCCGCCGGCGCATTGCCGCCCGCCGCATTGACCAGAACATCCACCGGCCCAAACGCGCGCGTGACCTGCTCGCTGCGCGCTCGATGGCGGCGCGGTCCAACACGTCGCACGCAACGCCCATGGCTGAACCACCCTCCGCCCTGATGACTTCTGCCGCGGCATCCGCCGTTTCAACATGCCGCCCCAGAATGGCGACCTGTACGCCCGCCCGCGCGAGACCCAGCGCCATGGCGCGCCCCAACTCGCCGCTGCCGCCCGTGATGACGGCGACGCGCCCACGCACGTCGAAGAGCGCCTGCCCGTCACGTTCCGCTTCTGGCATGGTTCTACCTTCCGACACGGCTGCTCCGTTGAAGTTAGGAGCCATCTCCAACTATTCTACATCGTGCAGTCGTGTCGGCGGCGCTTCGTGGATGGGGGAGGCTATCGCACGCCCAGCAGTAGCTCGATCACGAGCTGGTCAAGCGCCTCATACGGCTGGCCACGCGCTCCCAGCGCCTGCCGGTCGAAGACGCGCGCGCTGAGCGCCTGGGCCATCTCCCGCGAATACGGCTCCGTGGCAGCATCCTGCGCGTGAATCTGGGTCAGCAGCGCCTGAATCTCGGCGTCCGCCGCGAACCGCGCTGGCCTTCTCCTTGAGGATCAGGTAGGTGCGCATGCAGCCGCGCGCGAAGTCCTTGACACCTTCGGCGTCCTCGGTGCGATAGGCGTGCGCGTCGAAGTGGCGCGCTGCCGTCGTAGCCGACGTCCTCGAGGAACTTCACCAGGAAGAAGCCGCTTGAGGATTGTGCGAGCCGAAGCGGAAGTCCTGATCGTAGCGGCCGAACGCCTGGTCGTTGAGGTCGATGTGGAAGAGCTTGCCCGCGTCCCACGCCTGGGCGACGGCGTGCATGAAGTTGAGGCCGGCCATGTGCTCGTGCGCGACCTCGGGGTTCACGCCCGACCATCTCGGGGTGGTCGAGCGTCTCGATGAAGCCGAGCATGCGCGCCGATGGTCGGCAGGTAGATGTCGCCGCGCGGCTCGTTGGGCTTGGCCTCCAGCGCGAACTGCAGGTCGTACTTCTGGTCGCGCACGTAGTCGCAGAGGAAGTTGAGCGCGTCGCGGAAGCGCTTCAGGCCTCGAGCGGGTTCTTGGCGGCGTCGGTCTCCGACGCCCTCGCGGCCGCCCCAGAAGACGTAGACCTTCGCGCCCAGCTCGACGCCCAGGTCGATGGCGCGCATCGTCTTCTGCAGCGCGTAGGCGCGCACCTGCGGCGTCGTTGGAGGTGAAGGCGCCGTCCTTGAACGCGGGGTCGGTGAAGAGGTTGGTCGTCGCCATCGGCACGACCAGGCCCGTCTCGCGCAGCGCCTTCTTGAAGTCGCGCACGATGCTGGTCGCGCTCGGCGGGCGTGGCGTCGATCGGCACCAGGTCGTTGTCGTGGAAGTTGACGCCATAGGCGCCGACCTCGGCCAGCAGGTGGACGATCTCGACCGGCGAACGCGGCGCGCGCACCGGCTCGCCGAAGGGGTCGCGCCCGGTGTTGCCGACGGTCCAGAGGCCGAAGGTGAACTTATCGGCCGGGGTAGGGATAAAATCGGTTTGCGTAATTGGCATGAGTAACAAGCCTCCGTCCTATTGTATCATGCCCAGTTCGCATGGTCCGAAGGTCGTAGCTACCCATCAGCGCATGCCCACTGTACGTCGCGCATGCCCTCTGTATTTTGCACTTTTGGCTCATGGCGGCTGTGGAGAGACTTGCTACGATGCACCCCATACCAGAACGGTTGGAACGTATGATGGGCACTTACCGCAATCTTCTGGAGGTGAGCCAATCCTGGCACAGATCTTGATCCTCATCACTGAATCATGCCGTTTCCATTGGGGTACTCGTGGGGAGTCGATACCAGTTCACCCGCTGAATACCCAATGGAGTTGGCAGAGAGGCCTGGTTGGGGGGATGATCGGGCTGAGCGACTGACGCCGTTCTGAACCAATGCCGGCCTCCTTTGATTCGCGGATGAGAGGGAGCACATAGATGAAACGACCGCGCGGTGTGATTATCATCGGTTGCCTGCTGATTGTGC
>CAVRAI010000010.1:0-41973 GCA_963718915.1 uncultured Chloroflexia bacterium
CCATCCTCGGCGGCTAAGATGTTGCGCTCAGGCGCGCCTCAGGCAACGTTGGCTCGAAGAGTTCGATAGGGTTCCCTGAAGGGTCTTCGAGCAGGATCTGCTTGCCGCCAATGCCAGTGACGATGTCATTGCGGAAGCGTGCGCCTGCCTGACGGAGCGCTTCGACAGTCGCGACGAAATCCTCAACTTCAATTGAGAATCGGTTCCATCCTCCTGGTGTCGGCATCGTGCCATCCGGCATCGCCTGGCCACCACCGCCCATCGGATTCGGCGCGCTGAGCGCGAGACGGAGGTCGCCTCGTGAGAGCATCGCAAAGGCGGGCGCTGGATGCATGACTTCTCGGAAGCCGAGTTGCTGGCAATAAAACGCGATCGCGGCGTCAACGTCGTTGACGATGTAGCGCACCTGAACCGTAGCCATTGCGGGTTCCACCTTCCTCGCTGTCGGAACATCTGACAACCAACATGCTACCGTCCATACTATACCGGTTTCGCAACGCCAGGTATTCGCGGAAGACCGCCACTAGCCTCCACGCACCCGCATTCCCACAACGCGCTATAACGCCCGACTAACGATACTCCGCGATTTCCGCCTGCGATTCCGCGTCATCTCGCGTCGCGCCAAACGCCTGGCTAACACGCGCGCTGCTATCCTCCACACATGCGTGTAACGCTACGAGGAAGTCTATGGTTAGTGTCATAGGCTGCAGGACAAGGATAAGGATAAGGCAGAACACGAGATGTACAAGATTGAGCGACCTTTCAATCGAGCGAGCGCAGTCCACAGCGCCCCTTCGGTGCGATTAGCCGATGGCGCCAGCGTGCGTCTGCGCGCCGTCGGCAGTAGTGGCCAGGATGACGACGCTTTCCAGCGTCTGTTTTACACCCTGAGCGACACCACCCGCTACCTGTATTTTTGCGCGGGCATCCCCGCCACGGCGCTGTGGGCCGAGCGTTTCGGCGCCCTCAGCCGCACAGATGGCGAGCGCTCGTATGTGTTGGTGGCCGAGGCAGGCGATGAGCTGGTCGGTTTCGCGCGCTTTAGTCAGGGTCCACACGCGGAATCGGACGAGCGCGCCGCTGACCTGGGAGTCTTGCTCACCGACTCCTGGCAGGGGCGCAGGCTGGGCGGATACATGCTCTGCCGCCTCGCTACGGAGGCGATGGCGCGCGGCGTGACGACCCTTACCGCGGCCGTGCTGTGGGAGAATCGCCGGATGCTGCGACTGGCGCGGCGCATCTTCCCTGATGTGCATATTACCTATGCGTCAGGGACGTGCGAACTGACCATCGATCTGGAGTCGTGGTGGGCGAAACAGAATGAACAGATGTGCGGCTGAGCGTTCCAGACCTCACCTCACCTCACCTCACCTCACCTCACCTCACCTCACCCCCAACACCTCTCCGTGTGGAGAGGTGAGCCAGAGTCGCTCCTATCGGCTGGCGCGCGCCCTGACGGCATAGGGTGGCCTGCTGGATGGCGCGGGCGGAATGGCCGGAGCCTTCACGGGGACGGCGTCGAGCAGCACCTGTAACGTCTGATGCTCTTCAGCGTGTTGCAGCGCCACCAGCGCCCGCTGAAACTCGCGTAGCGGGAAGCGGTGCGTCACGAGCCGATCCGGGGTGAGCCTCCGGTCGCGCATGAGGCTGGCCGCCAGCGCAAACGATGAGATACGGCCGTTGCCGCGACCCGTCTCGGTCTGCCAGTGTTCCATCCCCGGCGCGAACGCCCCGTACAGCGTCACCTCGGCGTGCCAGACGGGCGTCAGATCGAGGCTCAGGGGCGTCGCCTGCTGTCCAACCAGGACGACAGCTCCGTCGGGGCGCGTCCAGCGTAGCGCCGATTGCAGGGATTTTTCGGAGCCGATGGTATCGTAGACGACATCGAATCCGCCAATCAATAGCTCGGCGCCCTGGCCGTTGCTCAATCGCTTCGAGCCGGTAATCCGCGCGATGCCTTCTGGAATCTCATCGGCATGGAGGGTCTGTGACGCGCCCATGCGCGCCGCCATCTCCGCGTGATATGGCGCATCCAGCAGCGCGGCGATATCCGCGTTTGGCGCGAATGCCCGCAGCGCCTGAATCAGCAGCAACCCCTCGACATCCGTGCCAATCACCAGCGCCTGCTCGCCGGGTTGTGGCTGGCGGCGAAGCGCGGCGTGTACGGCATTGGCGGCGGTTTCGAGCAGCGCGGCCTGCTCATCGGGCACTGCATCGGGCACCAGGAAAAGCTGGCGCTCGTGCACGACCATCTCTTCACTCCAGCCACCACCCATCGGCGCGGGACTGGCGGGCGTGGCGCGGTGGATGCAGAGCGCGTAGTTTCCGGCGGCGCAGGCATGGCAGGGCGGCTCGATGCCCCGCGTTGGGCAACAGGGGTCACATTGCCAGACGACCCGGTCTCCAGGGCGGAGCAGCTGCGTGTGCGGGCCGACCTCTACCACCTCGCCGACGACCTGATGGCCGAGATAGAGCCGCCGGGGATGACGCATGGCGGCCAGCGAGACACCTGGATTGGAGAGCAACTGGATCGTGGCGAGGTCGCGTTGTGTGATGCCCGCGATGTGATTGCGGACGCGCACCCACTCCGTGCCAGGCAGCGCGGGAACCGCGATACGCTGCATCCGTAGCGGCGCGAGTGATCCGTAAAACGCACGGCGTGAGAACCGCCCCAGCGTGCGCGTTAAACCGGTGCGTGTGGACGACGTTTTGAGATATACCCCCCACATCGTCGCGCTGCCCATAGGTCGAAGACGCCTCCATCGAATATCAATCAGGAATCGGCTAGCTGGCGCTATTAGTAGCAAGGAATGGGCCAGCCGCCAACCAGTGTAGCACGGTCGTCTCTCGCCACGCAACCTGGCCGGTACTGTGTAACACGTAGAGCAATATTCTGATACAGACGCGAGTAGGCCGTTTGGAACCTTCTCAGTCACTTCTCACGCAAATCACATTTACGCGGCACATACTTCATACCAGGGCGAGATTGAGCGCTCTGTCACGATGGTGTTTAACAACTTGATCGGGTCATCGAACCGCTGGCGGCTGAAGCAGTTTTACAATGTACGCCGAACACCGCACGTCGTGGTGGGCGAGGCAGGCCGTAGCATTAATGCTACGGCGAATCTCCCGCCTCCCAGGCCCATGCGCTGGCAGGCTCCAGCCTGCGCACCCCATCGCAATGCCCGTGTGCGGCGTAAATTGTAAAAGTACATAAGCCGCGCCCGCTGCCACAAAGCCTGCCTGCGCAGGCTCTCAGACGCAGACACACCGCACAGATTACCTGAACAGCACGTTATAGAGCATCATCGCGTCGTCATCGCATGGTGTCGAACTCGGCGCTCGCAGAGGAAACACGGGAGCATAGGCTTGACAACGCAACATACCATTCGTCGTCTGGAACATATTCAACCTGGGGACCATTCCGGCCCTGCCACAGGCTCATCCCCCCACATGCGCCCGCGGGTGTTGCTGGTGGATGACGAGCCGCACATCTGCGAGTTTCTCAGCATGGGATTCGACTATGAGGGATTCGAGACTGTCGTGGCTGGCACGGGCGACGAAGCGCTTGAGGCTATCACGCGGGAGCCGTTCGACATCGCCATTCTCGATATCATGCTACCGGGCGTCAGCGGGCTTGACGTTGCCCGCCATATGCGCCGCGTCAGCGACATCGGCATTATTATGCTGACCGCACGTGGGACGGTGGACGAGCGCATCGCCGGGCTGGAGACGGGCGCCGATGACTACATGACCAAGCCGTTCATGTTCAAAGAACTGCTGGCACGGGTGCGCGCCGTCTTGCGCCGGAGAGGCAACCAGCTGGATCGCTACCTCGTTTTTCAGGATCTGACGCTTGACCGCGAAACGCATACGGTCCTCCATGGTGAGCGCGAGATTGCGCTGACACCCCGCGAGTTCGAACTGCTGGAACTCTTGCTGATGCATCCCCGCCAGACGCTCACGCGCGACACCATTCTGGCGCGCATCTGGGGCTACGAATACGAAGGAGATGATAACGTGCTCGAAGTCTATATTCGTCGACTGCGAGAGAAGCTAGACGACGCTCAGGCGCGCCTGGTGCAGACGGTGCGTGGTGTTGGGTATGCGCTTCGCGGATAAAACGGCGTCTATCGCCCGCATGCCGCTACGCTGGCGGCTCACACTCGTCTCCTTTGGCCTGCTGGTCATCCTGCTGACGGCATTGGGCGCGTTCGTCTCGATTACTGAAGAGCAGACGCTCTTTACTAACCAGGCGTTGACGCTTCGCCAGGAGGTACGCCTCGCCGGTGGCCCACTCAAAGGCGCTGGCGTCGCGCTGGCGTCTCCAGGCGCGACGCTGCCAACTGGCGGTGAACTCTCCGCGAAGGCCATCACGACCCTGACGTTTACCGCGCGCCGCCTGACGGGAGCCGCCATTCGCGCCGTCGTGCTCTCGCCCACGGGAACGACGATCCTTTCTGGCGTAGATACACAGGTCGCGCCAGCATCCGTCAACACATCTGAAGCCTCCTTGCGCAATGCGCTGGCCGTTGCGCCAAACAATGACACCTATAATCTGGCGAAGGGCAGCGACGGTCGCCGCCAACTGATTGTGCTGCTCCCATTGGTCGACCTGCAATCGCGGACCATCGTGGCGATTCTGCAGGTGAGCGCGCCAGTGACGCCCATCGAAGACGCCATCGCGCAGATGCGCCTGATGCTGGCGCTGGGGGTCGCCGTGACGCTGGTGATCGCCGCCGCGCTCACCCTGCCGCTCATTACCGCTGCCCTGCGACCATTGAACGCCATCGCGCACGCCAGCAGAGCCATCGCCGAACAGTCTGGCCTGAGTACAAATAGCGCACTGGCTGTGCGCCTCGACGTTTCCCCAACACATGACGAGATCAGCCGATTAACTGAGTCCTTCAACGCGATGGTGGCGCAACTCGACGCGGCCTTCACCCGCCAGAAGCAATTTGTGGCCGACGCCTCGCACGAACTGCGCACACCACTGACCGCGCTGGGAAGCGGTCTGGAGATGCTTTTGCTGGGCGCTGACCAGGGCGATCCCGACGTGGCGCGGCGGCTGCTACGCGGCATGTATCGCGAGACCCAGCGCCTGCAACGGCTGGTGGAGGATCTGCTCACTCTCACGCGGCTTGACGACGGCCATATGCCCGTGTCTCCGCGCGCTGTTCCGGTCGCGCCGCTGCTGGCGGATGTCTGCGAGCAGGCCGAGCGACTGGCCCACGGACAGCGTATTGAGGTGGCGATGGCGGCGGAAACACCCCTGCTCTATGGCGATCCCGACCTGATCCGCCAGGTCTTGCTGATCCTGGCGGATAACGCGCTCAAATACACGCCGTCTGATGGTCGCGTTCTACTGACGGCGCACGCGACGCCAGCAACCGAACCACACGCCGTCGCGATCGCGGTCTCTGATACGGGCGTGGGCATGCCAGCGGAGACGCTATCGCATGTCTTCGAGCGGTTTTATCGGGGAGACGCCGCACGGACGCGCGCGCCAGTGGCAGGCCATGAGACTGGCGCATCAGCGGGAAGCGCCGGACATCCCGGAAGCGGCGCTGGCCTTGGCCTCTCTATCGCCGATCAGTTGACTCAGGCGCAGGGTGGCCATATCACCATCGAGAGCAAGGTAGGGGTGGGAACAACGGTCACGGTGACTCTGCCCGCGCACGACGTCGCTGCCGCTACAACGTCAACGTATCCGCCTGCGCTGCCTCCCGCCACAACTGGCGCAACCGACAGCCACTAGCTGTGCGCTATGTGCCGCCACAGGCAGGCGCGCCAGCGAGAGGGCCGGTCTTCGTCTGCGCGAAGAGCCAGGGGTAGAGCGGATTGTCTGTCTGTGCTGTCTGGCCGTATACCTGCGGCCAGATCGTGTGGGACATTCCAGCTAATTCGGTATAGCAGGGCGTTCCACCGGCGGCGCGGAGCGCCTGAATCATAGTGCGCGACCCAGCGACGGGGACGCGGTTATCATTCGCGCCGTGAAACGCCCAGAGTGGCAGGCGTACTATACGGCTGGCGAGCGCGGGGTCGCCTGAGCCTGAGACGGGGATGGCCGCGGCAAATAGCGTTGGCCAGCGTTCGATGCTATCCCACACCCCAAAGCCACCCATAGAGATACCGGTAATGTAGAGGCGATTGGCGTCGATACCGGGATAGCGCTGCTGGACGAGCGCCACGATGTTGATAGCCATCTGGAGCGAGGCCGACGGCTGGCTTGCCAGCGCATAGGAGCTGACGGTGGGAGAGACGTTGACGTAGCGGTTGTTCCCAACCACCTGCGGCACGACGACGAAGCAGGGCCAGCGTGTCTGCACATTCGCCCCGCCAGTTGCTACCCAGGGAGTGACATACGATGCGTTGATGGCGAGGGCACGATTCTGGGCCGCGGTCTGCTGCGGGTTGGCGCGCTCGCCGCCGCCCTGAAGGATGAGGACCAGCGGATACTGTTGCTCTGGATTGCCGCTTGTATATCCCTGTGGCACATAGAGATAGAACGCCATCTGGGTATTGTCCGGGCCAGCGTACTGGCAGGAGAGGAAAGCGTCAGAGCCGCTGGCCGAGATGTCAGAACATGAGATCGTGACGTCGGAAGGCAGAACAATGGTCGCGGGCGTTGGCGGCATGGTCGGCGGCACGGATGGCGTCACCCTGGATGTGGCCCCATGAGCGCTGGCGCACCCGCTCAAGATACTCGTCAGCGCGCCGATCAGCGACGCCAGCATGATCAACATCCTTCCACGCCGTGCGCGCCACCCACCTGCGCTAGCCTTCCTGCTCATGCATTTCCTCGATCGTTTCTATGCGCTTGCCAATGTCTCCCAGGCCATCGCGGACCTTCCATGCGTCACCCCTCTTTGCGATGGGCCACCACCGCGCCGCGTTCCGCCACAGTGGCCGAGCGCACCGCTGGCCCGACCTCTCGCGCATTGGGCAACCGCAGAACGCGCGCCAGAGATTGCGCCGCGTGACCGCATGCCTGTGCCGCGTTGGCGAGCCAGCGGCCAGGGATCCGCTCGCGCGAGAGGGCGCATGGATGGCCAATCAGGCGACTTAGCAGTGGCGTGTAGAGGAAGACGACGCATAGAGCGACCGTCACGCCCGCCACCAGCGCCCAGGTGAGCGCGACCCGCAGCGGCTCCGGCAGCAGCGCTGGCAGGTTGGGGACGAGATAGACCATCGCCTGCTCAAGAATGTACGCATGGATGAGGTAGATGCCGAACGACGCATTGGAGAGCAGCACCCAGAAGCCCGCGCCTCGTGGCGGATGTGGCGCGCGGCGAGTCGCCCAGCGCGTGGCCAGCCAGTAGAGGAACGCCGCGATCCCGATGGCATAGATCACCATCGCCGGTTGAAAGACCGAGATGCCATAGCCGATACTCTTATGCCCGACCGCTGTCTGAAGCCAGAGATTGCCCCAGAGCAGCGCCAGCCCCAGCGCGAACCCGGCGACGACCAGCTTTCCGTGGCGCAGGACGAACGCGCGCACCTGTGGCATATAGAGCGCCGCGACGCCACCGAGGACGGCGTAGAACTGGTAGAGCAGGAGAACGCGCGACTGATTCTGATTGATGAAGACGCCGACTGGTGTCCCGGAGAATGGCCCTGTCTGCACGAACTGGTAATCGAGCGCGAGCATGACCACCTGCAACGCGAAACTGACGCCCAGCAGCACCCAGGGACGCTTTCCAGCCGAGGTCATCAGACGGAGAAACCAGGGGAGGATCAAGTAAAACTCCAGCGTCAGCAGAATGTAGTACAGCTGGAACGAGGCGACGCCCGTCAGGATATCGCTGATCGCGCGCACGCCCCATTGCCCGGCGGGCAGCGCTGGCTTCGACGCCACTTCGTAGAAGAGGCTCCAGAGCACGTAGGGAAGCAAGACGCCCAGGCCGCGTTTACGCCAGAACGCTTTCACGTGAAAGGGGCGGTTGACATACCCGTAGACCATCACAAAGGCGGTGATGGCGATGAATATCTCGCGCGTGAAGTGGAGCGCGCTCACCACCGCGTTCTGCGCCAGCAGGCTCGCGTTTGTGTGCGCCAGAATCACCGTAAATGAGACGGCATGCACGCCAACAACGCAGATCGCCGTCACCGCGCGGATGGCGTCTATCTCATAGAGTCGCCCGCGCCGGACCACCTTGTGCGCGTCGTGCTCAGCCATGCGCCGTCATCCTGTGTTGCGCGTCATCGGCGCCTTGTCTGCCATGCCTCGACGTGACCGCTCTACCCTCCGGCTGCTCGACCAGTCGCTTCAGCGCCTGCCGATTCAGTTTGCCGTTGCCATTTCGCGGCAGCGCTGGCACGCTGTAGAAGGTTTCCGGGACTTTATAGGCGCTCAGGTGATGGGCGCAGTAGTCGCGCAGTTGCCGCTCGACCAGCGCATCCCAGCTGGCATGCGGCGTAATGTATGCGACGACCCGCTGGCCATAGAGCGGGTGTGGCTCGCCAACCACCGCCGCGTCGCTCACGGCGGGATGGGCCAGCAGCAGTTCTTCGATCTCGCGTGGCGCGATCTTCTCGCCGCCGCGATTGATCACCTCGCGCAGCCTGCCGGTGATGTAGAGATAGCCATCGGCGTCCAGATAGCCCAGGTCGCCCGTGCGAAACCAGCCATCGACGAAGCTAGAGGCGCTGGCGTCGCCTTCATAGCCCGCGATCACATTAGGGCCGCGCACGCAGATTTCGCCGACTGTATCGCATGGTAACTCGCGCGGCGATGTCTCATCAATGTCGCCGACATCACATGTACCGGGCAACGGCGCGCAGATGCGTAGCTCGACTCCCGTCGGAATGCCTACCGAGCCGTGCTTGCGCTGCGCTGGTGGGAGTGGGCTGGCGGTGACCTGACTGGCCGCCTCCGAGAGGCCATACGTCTCGATCAGCGGGATGCCGAAGCGTTCCTCAAAGGCGCGATGGCGCGCCAGGGGAAGCGGCGCCGAGGCCGAGCGCGCGAAGCGCAGTGTTCCCGGCAGGAAGAGTGGTTTTTCCGTCGTCAACAGCAGCGCCACGATGGTCGGCACGACACTGACCCAGGTGATGCGTTCGCGCTCCACCCATTCCCAGAAGCGCTGCACGCTGAAGCGCGGCGCGATGACGATACATGCCCCCGCCAGCAGGGTTGCGCAGAGGCTGACGACGGGCGCGTTGATGTGGAAGAAGGGCAGCACCGCCAGCCCGCGATCCGCAGTCGTAAGATGGTGGCTTATCCGCACCTGATCCGCCGTCCAGGCAATCTGGCGCGCCGAGAGGATGACGCCTTTCGGGTCGCCGGTCGTCCCGGAGGTCGTCAGCCGGAGTGTCCCATCGAGCGCGGGCGGGTACGCGAGATTCGCCGTGGCGGATGTGAGGGGCGCGAAGGCCGATATCGCGGGGGTGTAGATGTCATCGGCGGTATAGACAAGCGCTCCCGGACAGGCGAATCCAGTAGCCTCGGCGACGTGCGTGACGACGATGGCATCCGGGCGCTGGCCTGCTCCTAAGCGCTGACGCTCATCATCGCTGGACTCTGGCGAGCAGGGTATCAGCCGCAGGCCGCCCGTGAGCGCCGCCAGCCAGACGATGCCAGCGGCGATGCCACCGGGAAGCGCGAGTGTCACGGCGCGCACACCCTCCGCCTCCCATGTCTGTCGCAAGGCGTCCACGGCGCGCGCGAAGGCCCGGATACGTGATGGCGCGGCCCGTCTCGACCTCGACGATACACGGCGCATGCGGGCGATAGGCCGCCCAGTGTTCGAGTGCGACGGCGAGTGATGGCTCTGAGGCCGTGACATATGAGATATCGCTAGATTTCGAGTGCATTGTTGTGCCTGTTCTGTCTGAACTGCTGCCCGATTGATTCCCCCTGATCTTGGCGACACGGTCAATACATCATCCGGGGATCGAAGTAGTATTTGAACTCCAGCAAATTGTTCGAGGGGTCGCGCAACAGGAAGGTCAGATGTTCCTCGATCTTGCCCTTGAAGCGCGTCATCGGCTCCTGGAAGAAGGGTAATTCACGCGCGTGCGCGAGATGGAGCAAGGCGTCGAACTCGCTTCTCTCCTTGAACGTGATGCCGAAGTGGCGCGGGTACACCTGTGGATCGCGATCATAGTCGTCTGTGAGGTGACACACCACCTGATCGCCGAAGAAATCCAGGGTGATACGGTCTGAATAGCGACGCGCCAGCTTGCAGCCGAGCCTCGTCACATAGAAGTCGAAGGCGGCATCGAGGTCGCCGCAGGGGATGGCAAGGTGAAAGACATTATGGATATCGCGCATGGTCAGGGACACCTTTCTCGCTAGCTCTCAGGGTTTATTGCTCGACTGTCTCGAAGGTCAGCAAGGTGTCGGAGCGCAGGCCAAGCCGGAGTGTTTCCAGCGCGATGGCGTCTGCGAAGGGGATGTTGGCAAGGTTGACATCACATCCCAGCCGCCGGATAAACGTGGCTTGCAGCGACTTATTGGGCGCCTCGAAGATCAGCGTGTTGCTGTCGATGCCGGATTCCACAATCTCCTCGATCAGCCCGTAGCGTAGCGTGCCATCGGGGCGACAGATGCCGCTTGTCCCGCTCTCACGCGCTTCGAGCAAGACGCGCGTGGCGCCCGCCTCGATATCCTGGCGAATGAAGGTGATCCACATCGCGGGCGAGAGCAGCTGTGACTGTTCGCTATCCTTGTAGCCAACCTCGCTCAAGACGCGAAACTCAGCGGCAAAGTCCGCGATGACCTGCGCCTTATCCTGATTGCTGAGGTCAATCGTGCCATTGGAGACCTCGACATAGCGGCAGCCAAAGCGTCTGCAGTAGGCGTAGTACGCGCCAAGTTTGCGCTGCTGATAGAACTTCTCGAAGAGGGTGCCGCCGAAGAAATAGTCAACTCCGTGCCGCTGCAGAGCGCTAATCTTACGCTCCAACTGGTCGGTGATGACCGAGGTGCCCCAGCCAAATTTGACGAGGTCAATCAATGGCGCGGCGCTCTCGATCACGTCTTCAAAATACTGCATGGGCAACCCTGGATCGATCAGGATGCTCATACCGCGCGCCCGTGGCTTGACACTGCGCTCAGGCAGCGTGAGTCCCGTCACTTGCATGTTCATCTTCTCCTCTATAAGCCCTGGGGTACGCTGGCCTGCTATGCTCGATATGCTTTGACATATGCGACCGACGCCATCGCCGGGGTATGTGTTGTTCTGTAGACGCGCTCTGATGCGCCTGAGGTGAGCATATGCCCTGCGGCTGTTCATTCCCTGTCACTGGCTGAATAAATGCTGAATTATGGCGTTGGCTCCGTGGTTTTCCAGGCTCCCTCTCCAGTTATCTATTGCGCCCTCTTGTCTTGTGTGTAACTCGCTGCGATAATAGGCTCAGCAACTGACAGGTAGGTTTACCCGCCTGCACCTAAGAACCACCGTCCAGCGATGGGAGACCGCCATGCATGATGACGCCAGCCAGTCAACGAGCCAGCCATCTGTGACGATCTCACGTCTCGCAGAGCAAAGTACCTGCCCGCATCCTGAGGCAGTTGGCGTGCGCTGGGGCGACCCTATCAGCGACGAGCGGAAGAGTGAACTGCAGGGCTACCTCGACCGCTGGCAGGCGGAAACTGACCACGGCGAGCGCAAAGGGCCGTTTGACGATATATCCCTCAGTGGAGCTGATGTCACCTGGCTGGCGGAGCAGAGTGGATGGGATGAGTACGAACGTGTGCCCAATCTGCATCTGGAAGGTGCGAACCTCGCCGAGATTCATCTGGAGGGGGCCAAGATTCGTGCGGTTCACCTGGAAGGGGGATATCTCCATGAAGCCCACCTGGAAGGCGCAGGTCTCAGCGAGGCTCATCTGAAAGGCGCAAATCTCACAGAAGCCCACCTGGAGCGCGCGTACCTGCTTCAGGCTCATCTAGAAGGGGCGAACCTTAACTCGACTCATCTGAAAGGCACAAATCTCCGCGAAGCTCATCTGGAGCAGGCCGATCTTTATCAGGCTCATCTTGAGGGAGCCTTTCTCTACGCAGCCCATATGGAGAGCGCGTACCTCCGCGAAGCTCATTTGGAGGGCGCGCGCCTCAATGCGGCTCAACTGACCGACGCCAATCTCAGCCGGGCTTACCTTGAAAACGCCAGCCTCAGCGAGGCCCACCTGGAGCGCGCGAACCTTACTCGAACTAATATGAAAGGGGCAAACTTCTTCCAGGCTCATCTGGAATACGCCGACCTTCTCGAAGCCCGCTTAGAAGGCGTGATCCTCAACCGAGCCCACCTGGAGAGCGCCAATCTCAGCGAGGCCCACTTGGAAGGCGCGCTCGTCGAGGCTCATTTGGAAAGATCGGCTCTCTTCGGTGCTCATTTGGAGGGCGCTAACTTCACTGGGGCCTGGTTTGATAGTAAGACCCTGCTCAATGAGGCTACACTCGACCGAAAGACCTGCCTCGGCGATATTCAGTGGGGTGGCGTGGGCGCGGTCAACCTGACGCAGATTGACTGGAAACAGGTATCTACGCTGGGTGATGAACAGGGCGTGGGCATCCGGTCTTCCATTGAAGACCATGAAGGCGCAGTGCGCGCCTACCGCCAGCTTGCCGCCCAGTTCCGCGCTCAGGGCATGAGCGAGATGGCCGACCGTTTTGCCGAACGCGCCCAGATTCGCCAGCGCAAACTGCTTTTCCGCCAGATGCTCGCAGACTGGCGCCGTCCCTGGCGACTTCCTGGCGATCTGCTGCGCTGGCTCTTCTCCTGGTTTCTGACGCTACTCGCAGGCTACGGCTATCATCCCGGCCGCAGTGTCTTCTGGTATCTACTCACTATCATCGGATTCACTGCACTTTACAGCCGATTCGGCATCATTGACGGGCATGCTTTCAATATCACCGAAGCCGTTGTCTTCAGTCTAACATCGTTTCACGGGCGCGGCTTCTTCCCTGGCGGCCTCCCACTCGACGACCCCGTGACCGTCATCGCGGCGGGCGAGGCCATTATCGGCCTGCTCATCGAGATCAGCTTCATCGCCACCTTCACCCAGCGCTTCTTTGGCTCGAAGTGAACGCACAACAGCCCAGGATTAGCCGCAGGTCTTCAGCCTGCGGCACGCTCGCCTATCACTATCTTTGCCCTCGTTGACCCTATCTCGTCATAGAGGAGGGATTAGAACCGCCACGGCCCCATGCGGTATAATCCTGAGGCGTAGCAGTGGCATCAACGGCTATCATCCAACCGCCAATCCTGTGTCCCATGCGGACAGCAATAGAGGTGTTATGCTCAGTCTCCCTCCGGCCCTGTTTCTCGTCATGCTCGAACTGACCGTCGGGTCATTTGTCAGTCTCTATTTTCTGGATGTGCGCGGCGATACCAGCCGGGGATTCGTCCTCTTTCAGGGCGTGCTCTATGTCATCTTCGCCGTGCTGACCCTGCTTGCCATGAACGCCTTCGCCTCGCCCGCCATCGTGCATGGGCGCGGACTCGACGAGTCATGGCTCGACGCGCAGGGGCCGTTGATGGTCGCCTTCCTGCTGCTGATGATCCCGTGGAATATTTTGCTCTGGCTCGACCGCCAGCCACGTCCGGCGCGCGGTAAAGCCGCCCGCGAGGCCGCGCCAGCGCGTCCAACACGCCTGCGGCTGGCCCGGTTCGCGACCGGAGCACTCGCCGCGCTGGCCGGAGCCGCGACGCTCTTTGTCGTCGGCATGGCCTATCGCACGCTCGCCTCCAGCCGCCTGGATGGCGCGTTCGTCGTCGCGACCTTCCTGCTGGGCGGCATCGCCCTCGGCGGCGTCATGACCGCGATGCTGCTGGGCCACTGGTATCTCAACACCCCCACCGCATCGGGCAAGCCGCTGGAGTTCGCCACCATCATCACCGTGGCGGCGCTGGCCCTGGAATTGCTCTTCACGCTGGTCATCGGGCCAAGCACCGCGCATTCGACGCTCAAAACCGTTCCCGTCTCACCCGGCACCCAGATCACCACTAACGGGAATGGTGTTGTCATTACCACGCCGACCGTTGCGCCGGGGCAGACCGCGCCCGACACAACGCAGGTACGCGAGGCTCCGCTGAGTACTGGCGCGATGTTTGGGCTGCAATTCATCATGGGCTTCCTCGCGCCACTGGCGCTCGGTGGGGTCGCGCTCTGGCTGGCGCGCGGGCGCTCGTTCCAGTCGGCCACCGGCATGTTATATCTGTGCGTCTCGTTCATCTTCATTGGCGAGATATTGGGGCGCGGCCTGCTGCTGCTGCCCGTGTTCTAGCGGTCGCGGCTGGCGCATCGAAGTGTGGCGCGGCGTCTGCGACAGAGAGGGGTCATCTGACATGGCGGGCGAACAGGCGATCAACCCCAAGATATTCGGCGCCTACGATGTGCGCGGCATCTACCCCGAGACGATTGATGAGGACGCCGCCTATCGCATCGGGCGCGCTTTCGTGCGGTATCTCGGCGCGTCGGCGGTCGCCGTTGGGCGCGATATGCGCGTCTCCTCGCCAGCGCTGGCGAGCGCGGTCATCCATGGCATCACCGATCAGGGCGCCGACGCGATTGACCTGGGGATGACCACCACCGACGAGTTATATTTCGCCGTCGGCAAGTTCGGCTATCCCGCTGGCGTCATGGTGACGGCCTCGCACAACCCGAAGCAGTACAACGGGCTGAAGATGTGTCGCGAGGAGGCCATCGCCATCAGCTCCGAGACGGGCGGCAACGCGATTCGCGATCTGGCGCTGGCGGGCAATCCCCCCGAGCCTGCGCGCAAGGGGCAGGTGATCCAGCGCGATGTGACCGACGACTACGTGCGCCATGTCCTCTCGTTCATCGATGTGGCGAAGGTGCGCCCGCTCAAAATCGCGGTGGATGCGGGCAACGGCATGGCGGGGATGATTGTACCCAAGGTCTTCGCGCAGTTGCCTTGCGAACTGATTCCGCTCTATTTCGAGCTGGATGGCACATTCCCGAACCATCCCGCCAGCCCCATCGAGCCGGAGAATACGGCGGTGCTGCGCGCGCTCGTGCCTGAGCAGCACTGCGATATGGGGATCGCCTTCGACGGCGACGCCGACCGGATGTTCCTGGTGGATGAGCAGGGGAAGCTGCTTGGCGGCGATATGGTGACGGCGCTGGTGGCGCAGAGTCTGCTACGCACGCATCGGGGCGCGACGATTCTCTACAACCTGATCAACTCGCGATCCGTACCAGAATTGATCGAGCGCGATGGTGGCCGTGCGGTGCGCACGCGCGTCGGACATTCGTTCATCAAGGCGCAGATGCGCCAGGAGAACGCGATCTTCGGCGGCGAGCATTCCGGCCACTTCTATTTCCGTGATAACTGGTACGCCGACTCCGGCCTGATCGCGTTTCTGGTGGTGCTGGAGCTGATCAGCGAGAGCGGCAAGACGGTCTCGGAACTGGTGCGGGCGGTGGACCATCGCTTTCGGAGCGGCGAGATCAATACAGAGGTCGCGGACCAGCAGGAGCGCATGCGGGCCATCGAGGCGCACTACGTCGCCAAGGGCGGGCAGGTGGACTTCCTGGATGGCATCACGGTCTCGTTCCCGACGTGGTGGTTCAACGTGCGCCCGTCGAATACCGAGCCGCTGCTGCGCCTGAATCTGGAGGCGGATACCGCTGATGAGATGGCGGAACGGCGCGATGAGGTGTTACAGTTGATTCGAGAGTGATACTCGTCTCAGTGGTTCAGGTTGCATGTGGCGCATCGTGAGGAAGTTGTCAGGCAACGTTCCCTCCTGAAGGAGGTTTGGCGGTGGGCGTATTCTCCCGATTCACAAACTACATCAAGACGGTGATGAGCTCGTTCCTGGATCGCGCGGAAGATCCAGGGCAGACGCTCGACTACTCCTATGAGAAGCAGCTCGAACAGCTACAGAATCTGCGCCGGAGCATCGCGGACGTAGTGACGAACGAGAAGCGGCTCGAATTGCAACAGGCGCAGTTGAATCAGCAGATCGATAAGCTGGACGGTCAGGCCCGCCAGGCCATGACGATGAACCGCGAAGACCTGGCGCGACTGGCTCTGGAGCGCAAACAGGGCTTGCAGGTGCAGATCGGCCAGTTTGGCACACAGATCGAGCAGCTCAAGGCGCAACAGGCGAAGTTCGTGGAGATGGAACAGCGTCTCAATACGAGGGTGGAGGCTTTCCGCACGCAGAAGGAGATGGTGAAGGCGCAGTACGGCGCGGCTCAGGCGCAGGTGAAGATCCAGGAGGCGGCGACGGGTATCTCCGAGGAGATGTCGGACGTGAACCTGGCGGTGCAGCGCGCGCAGGACAAGGTGTTGCAGATGCAGGCGCGCGCCAGTGCGCTGGACGAGCTGACCGAGTCGGGCACGCTGGCCGAGATTGGCCCAGGCGCGGTCGATCCGCTGGACCGCCAGCTTCAGCAACTCTCGACTCAGTCTGAGGTAGACCGCCAGCTTGCCGAGTTGAAGGCGCAGATGCAGTTGCCAGCGGGCCAGCAGGACCAGCAGAATCAGGCCCAGCTTCCGCCGCCGCCGATGCAGACCAACGATTAAGGAGGCTATCTCATGCCCGTGATCGTACGCATCATGACGGAGAATCAGTATCGCCTCACCGATGAGGACGCCGCTGCGATGGACCGGATGGACGACCCGTTGCACGCGGCCATCGAGAGTGGCGATGAGCAGACCTTCGCGGCGGCGCTGGAGAAGGTGGTCGACTTCGTGCGCGAGAAGGGCACGGTGATTCCGGTGGAGGAGGTCGTTCCCTCGGACGTGATTGTTCCCGCGCCAGACATGACAGTTGCCGAGGCCCGACAATATCTGCGGAAGGGCGATGAGGCGGTCGCCGCCGAAGCCGCATCGGGCGACGCCACAGAGTAGCCCGCACAGACACAAAGCATCCCCTCACCGATTATGGTGGGGGGATTTCTCTGTGCCCAATGGCCGACTTTGAGCAAACCGTTTGAAAGAATGATCTGGAGAGCCTGGGCTGTTCTGGGTGGAGCGTGCCACAGGCTGAAGCCCTGCGGCTAATCCTGACAGGTACTGACGGCCCTACGACCCCCAGATGGAGGGTAGGTGATGGCTGCCCAGGCCAACGGCCAACTCACCGCCATGGTGGAAGTCGTGCCGGAGCACATGCATGATAATCTCCTGGCGCGTGCTTGGGCCAAAGATTTTGCGCTCTCTCTCCGTCAAGGCAGCCGGTGGGTTGAACACGTATTCTAGGTCGGCGACAGTATAGCGGGAAAGAACCCCTTCGATCATGCCCCAGGTGGCGTTCAGTCCGGCAACCAGCTCGTCGGCTGAATGCACTGCCTTGACCTTCTTCTTCTTCCTCCCAGTGCATGAAGGCGGCTACCTCAGGACTTGCCTCGCCCATCCACAGATCGAACCACCAGATCCGGTCGTTGAGGATGTGCTGGACGAGCATCCCAATCGGCCAGTGCGTGGACGCGACCGGCAGGGCCAGTTGCTCAGGTGTCAGCGGCGCGACGACGTTGAGCAGGTCGCGCTGAAAGCTATCCCAACCTTTGTAGACTTGACTGAGCGAGAGCGACTGTTCCGTCACGTGTATCATCCCCCTTGCTTCTCATTCGACGCCATCACTCACGGCGGCTTGCCCAGTATGGCATGAAGAAGGCGAGCAAAGCTTCTTCTATCTTGCGCTTTCCTACTCGCTCCACCCCGCAGCCAGTCGTAGCAGGGTCTCACGATTGTCGGCCAGCCAGTCCTCGCGCCAGAGGGTCTGCTCAATGCGCTGCCTGAGAAAGTCGGCGGAGTCCAGCCCCTGTATGTAGCGCGTCATCCGATGGAGAAGTGAGCTTATGCTGCGCACCTGAAGCAGGGTGGGAAGCGCGGCTATCTCATCGTCGGTGAGGTGAATCTGGCTGGTGTAGCCCGTGCCCAGGGCGTTGATGAGCGGCCATTCCTGACCGCTGCCGAGCAGTTCGATGGGCCACCAGCTGAGAGCAACGACAAGATCGAGGGCGCGCAGGTCGTACGTGCAGAATTCAAAGTCGAGCACCGCCGTCACAGTGGTTGCTTCCATCAGGATATTCGATGGTGCGTAGTCGCTGTGAACCATCTGGCAGGGCAGGGTCGCATAGAGCATCGGAAGCTCCGCATTGAGGCCATGATACAGGTCAGCGATCCGCTCTATCGCCGCCGCATCGCTGGTGAGCGTTGCCAGCGTCGTGATGGGGTCAGCCAGTGCTGGATAGCGCCGCGTGAGATCGCCGAGCGGCGCGGGCATCCGGTCTCGCGGCAATGTGAGCGCGGCCAGCGCCTGGTCGAGTTGGCCGAGCGCCACAGCAGCCCCGAAGGCAGCCGCAGTATCCTGCCGGTCGGGATGGCCTCCCAATAGCCAGGGAAAGAGTGTGGCCATTTGACTACGCTGTTCGGCATCTGAAATCTCGATATGGTAGTGACCAGCAGCGGTGGCGATGGGCGCTGGGATGGCAAAAGGCAGTCCCATATTTTGCAACGCGAGGAGGATCTGGAATTCCGCATCCAGGCGGGTGGCGTCCGCGTGATTGCGGTAGATACGCAAAACATATCGCCCACTGTCTGCGTCTACCAGATAGACGACATTGTTGGCCCCGCGCGTGAGCAGGGTCATCCGCTGGGGAGCCAATGCTGGCCACGCGCCAACAAGCGCCGCGACATCCATAGCTGAAAACTCCGTACGTTCAATACATGGCAGGGTTGATCTGATGGAAGAGAACGCGGTGATCGCTACGCGAGGCCGACGACGCAGGATACCACGGCGGCTCGTTGTGTTGCTGGTCGCGCTGCTCATCGTGGCGGCGGGCGTCTGGGTCGCGTTTCAGCCGCGCGTGGCGAACCACTTCAGTTATGCGCTGCCGGGTAGGGATGGCCTGCCGACCTACATCTATGCGCATGGGCGGCGCTACCATTCGCTTCAGGTATGCGCCGGAGACGACTGGTGTCAGCGGGATCGCCTACAGCAGCTTATCCCGCGTTGCTACACGCAGGCCGATTTACAGGCGATGCATATTTGGCCACTGGCACAGGTGAGCACGATGCTCACGCTGTTTGGCGCGCCGCAGCCTATTCTCTCGCCTCCGGGTGAGAGTGGCGTGATGCAATCGTTCGTGATGGCCGACGGCCCGGACTGCTATGTCATGTATGGGATGGAAGGCGGCATGTAGCGGTCAATCGGTTTATGGATAGCTGGCAGCGCGTAAGTCCTGGTTGGTCCATGCCCAGAGGACACCATCGCCGGGGCCGGGATAGTAGCGGATCGCGGCGGACGATCCAGGAGCGGGGCCAAGCGATTGCCATGACTGAGCGCCGGGCGCCAGGCGATATTCCCACTCCGTCGCGGGGTCGTTAGGGCTATTGGAGGTTGCCAGAATCGCCCCATCGTCGGCGAGCGCGAAGACATCCGTTGGCGAGACGAACGTGCCTTTCACATTGGTGAATGACAGATTAAGCGCTGGGGCAGACTGCCAGGTCTGGCCGCCGTCTATCGAACATGCGAGTGTATTGGGCAGCGGGTTTTTGAGGTTCAGGTCATCATCATTGGCGACACACAGATGCCATGGCGTATCAGTTACAGGCGCCTGCACGACGGTTTCCGCGCTGGGCATGGCCAAATACGGAACAGCGATCTTTGCCCAGTGCACGCCAGCATCGGCGCTCGACCAGAAGACACTGGCATCTTTCACAAGTAGCGCGCCGTTCACCGGATTCAGCCAGAAGTCATTGCTATCAAAGCCACTGAAGTCCCCAATGCCCTGTAAGATCGGGCGCCAGGTGCGCATCTGATCGTTGCTGACCACTAGCTCGGGAACTTCCTCGTCCTGCTGACCGTGAACGACGCGCAGGTAGCCATAGATGACGCCCGCAAGCGTGGAGAACTGGAAGGCCAGATAAGGCTGCTGCTTTGAGAGTTGACGCCAGGCGCTTCCACCGTCGAACGTCACGTAGCTGGTGTATAAGCTTACGGGAGGCGACGCGCCCAGCTTGGCCGCGACCACAGCCACTACGGCAGTATTTGGCTGGAGGCCATCCACAGTTGGATAGCATTGGTTTGTTCCCATGGACACCGAGATGTCGCCAACATGCGTCCAGTGCGCGGCGCGGTCTCGTGTGACCCAAACCGCAACGCGCGAACTGCCATTCGCCATACACATATAGGCGATATCGCCATCACCTGGCGCGACGGTGACAACACCCTCTGGATAGCTGACGACGCCATCACCTGGGTAGGTCACGGCGTGCCAGGTGAGCGGAAGGCTGCTGGATGGGGTGTGGGTCACGGTCGCATGGGCGCTCGGATTCGTGGCCGCTGACTGGCCACACGCCGCTATGAGTAGCAGCGGAAACGCGAGGGCGGGAAACGCGAACAGCTTGTGGCGTGGCCGGTTCATTGCCTCGCTCCTTCCAGGAGAGAAGCCAGGCGTATCGGTTATTGTTACCCGACGGTTTGGGTTGGCTTCTACCTGTATTAGACGAAAGACGCGGGCCATCTGTGCATGATGCTAATCGCTGTCTTTTGGGAGGAGGGCGCTATTCATTGCCCGAACGTTGCGCCTGGACGACCAATGCCACTAGATGGGCACTTCCCAGACGGGGAACCAGCGCTCCAGCTCCGGCTCGACGGGCAGTTCTTTGCCGATGGCGGCGTTCAGTCGCATCTCCTCGGCGTTGTCGCGTCGGCGCTGGGGATCGTTGATATCGGTTTCGGGGACGAACGGATAGAAGTAGCCGCGCTTGTAGTTGTACATCCAGTAGACTTCGTGGCCCTTCTCATCCTTGAAGGCGAACATCGCGAACATCAGCATGCTGCCATAGCCCTTCGAGAGCAGCGTCTCGCTGGCGACGTGCAGTGTGGTGACGAGCGCCTGGAAGTCTTTGCCGCTGAAGATAAACCAGCGATAGTTGAACTTATCCTCGAAGGGCTTGATGCTCAGTTGATCGTCGCGGCTCGTCAGTTCGAGCAGTTGCTCCAGTTCCTTCTGGATATCTTTGAACGGGCCAGATGCGACACCCTTGAAGCAGATCGCCGCGTTGCCAGTTGGCGTCAGGTGCTGGTCGGTTTCGAGCGTCAGTTGCGCCGTGGACATGGCGAACAGCCGCTCCGGGCCAACCGGAACCGGCTTTTGGCGACCGAACAGTGTGTCGAAGAAGCCCATTGATATATCTCCAATGTATGCGTGCCGATAGTGATGTTAGTGTATAACATGGCGAAGAATGGGGCCAACGGGCGTCTTTTGCCTACTGGGCGACGCTCGCCGTAGCCTGAAGGCTACGGCTAATCCTGATCCACTCGTGTTCGCCTTCTACAAGCAAAGAAGCTCAACGCACGAGACTAGCCGCACTCTACGGGCCGCTGGCGCTACGCTCGCGCGCCTGCGGGCTTCAGCCTGCGGCCTGCTCGCCTCACAGTCAAACCTCGCCATTCCGATCCGCTCGATCCGCTGCCGATCCGCTGCCGATCCGCTGCCGATCCGCTGCCGATCCGCTGCCGATCCGCTGCCATTGCCATTACAGATTGCGCGCGCTCTCCATCTGCTGCTGCATCTCCTGCAACTGCGCCAGTCGCTTCTCCAGCGAGGGGTGTGTCGAGAAGAGCGTCGCCAGCGAATCGCCCTTGAGCGCGGGCACGATGAACAATGCATTGACCGCTGTCGCCTGCCGGAAGTCTTTCGCCGGAATACGGTTACCTTCGATGGTGCCGCTAATGCGCATCAGCGCCGAGGCCAGATGCTCTGGTGCGCCGGTAATCAGCGCCGAGCCGCGGTCAGCCGCCAGTTCGCGATAGCGCGAGAGTGCGCGGATCAGGATGAAGCTGATGACATACGTGACGACCGACGCCAGAATCGCGATCAGCACGATCATGCCGCCGTTGTCGTTGTTGCCACCGCCACGACGCCCATAGCCACCGCCCATGCCGCCAAACATCGCGGACCACATGAAGCTACGCACCAGCAGCGCGGCGATCATCGAGAAGAACGTCGCAATCGTCATCACCAGCATGTCGCGGTTGATGATGTGTGTCAACTCGTGCGCGACCACCGCCTCGATCTCTGGCTGTGACAGCCCACTGCCCTGCATGAGGCCGGTCGTGATGGCAACCACAGCATGATTGGCGTCGCGTCCCGTGGCGAAGGCGTTCGGAATCGAAGTCTCGACGATAGCAATCTTCGGCTTGGGCAGATTGGCCTGCGCCGCCAGCCGACCGATCATATCGTGAAGCTGTGGCGCCTGCTGTTCATCGACAAATTGCGCCTTCATCGAAGAAAGCGCGATCTTATCGGAGAAGAACAGCTGGAAGCCAGCAATCAATAGCGCGCCGATAATAAGCAGCGGCCAGGGTATGTGAACCACAAATCCCAGGACACCGACGAAGGCGACGTAAACCAATCCCAGCA
The DNA here is from genome assembly GCA_963718915.1 of uncultured Chloroflexia bacterium. Lineage (GTDB taxonomy): Bacteria > Chloroflexota > Ktedonobacteria > Ktedonobacterales > JADMIN01 > DAHUXT01. The sequence goes on from CAVRAI010000010.1 coordinate 22,357, forward strand.
GAAACATGGTCAGCACCATGCGTGCCGCTAACCCGGCGTCTGGCTTATACCAGCGTGGTTTTCCCTGCGTTGCCATGCTCAAAGCTCCTCAGCGACTCATGCCTCCAAGGCGCACTCGCTGTATGTGTTCGCGACAGAATCCAGTGCGCGCCAGCAATCCATCCGCGATCCTGCCCCCTGCTGGCGCACACACTCATCAGGTATACGCTTCAGTCCGGTCACGAGTAGCATAGCGCAATAGCCATGCCCAGTCCAGTTTATCGCGATTGGATGAGAAGGTTCCAATCTCCCGGCGAATCTTGTCTTCGAGGCTTATTGTTTATTGCTGAAAGGAAGGATTACATGTCCAAATCGATTCGTTTTGGTGTTGTCAGCAGTGGGGCGCCTTCGCACGATGAGTGGGTCGCGCTGGCGCGCCGGGTGGAGGCGCTTGGCTATTCCAGCCTGCTGATGCCAGATCGCCTGATGACGTCGTTGGCTCCGTGGACAGCACTGGCGACTGCCGCCGCCGCGACCACTACGCTGCGTATCGGCAGCCATGTCTTCGCCAACGATTATCGCCATCCCGTTATCCTGGCGCACGAGGCTGCGACGCTGGATGTGCTCTCGAATGGTCGCTTTGAGCTGGGACTTGGCGCGGGCGTTGGCCAACCCGACTACGACCAGATGGGGCTGCCGTTCGATAGCCCCGGCGTGCGGGTCAGTCGAGTGGCGGAGGCGCTGCGGATCATCAAACTGTACTTTACCGGGGATGTCGTCAACTTCAGCGGCGCGCATTATACGGTTACTGGCCTGCGCGGCCAGCCTAGACCGGTTCAGCAGCCACACCCGCCCATCTTCATCGGCAGCTCGGGCAGGCGCATGCTGACCCTCGCCGCGCGCGAGGCGAACAGCATTGGCCCGGAAGTCTGGCCAGCGCGACCAGGAGAAACCAGAGTCGATGTGTCGCGAGAGGACAAAGTGGAATGGATTCGCGAGGCTGCCGGGGAACGATTCGACCAGTTAGAGCTCTGCCAGACGATCTTTGACATCGTGATAACAGATAGTCCTAGCCCGGCTGTGCAGCCACGCTGGTCATCCATGCCGCCACGGGAAATGACCACCGAACAGGCGATCACGTACCTGCGCGACCAATACGAGCGTGTCGGCTTCTCATATTTCCACGCATCTGAGTCGCAACTGGAAAATCTCGCGCCTGTCGTCGCCCACCTGGCTACCTCATAAGGTGAAGCGCAACCGCCAGGGCAACGGACAACGAAAAAGCCACCGGAAGTATCGGACTCCGGTGGCCTCGCGCGCTAGTCTTTGTTCTGGCGCTCTTTCTCTTTCAGCGCTTTGTAATACTGACGCGACCGCGGATGGCGCTCGCTATCCTCGTAGGCTGGCCGCACGTCGTCGTCGCTGGGTTTTCGCCCCTCCAGGCCGTCAATGATTTCTTGCAGGTCATTATAGATGGCGTAATTATCAATTGCTTCGCGCTGGCGCAGGAGGTGGCGCAGCATCATCATCTGGGAGAATGAGGTCGAGCTGTTCCGCTCGGATTCGGCGCGTTTGATGAATTTATCGACCAGGTCAATCGAGTCTTCGTTTGCGCCATTCTGTTCGAGTTGCTCGCGGATGGCCTCTAACTGTTCGTATGCATTCATCGCTTCCTCGCTCCCTTCAGGCGTACTCTCGTGTGTCTGGCACAGAATGCGCGATGGGCATTCCAGCAAGTCATTATATCGCATAGAAAAAAACGGTGTCATGCCGACGTGCCATTATCGTGCCATTATCGTGCCAACGCTCTGCCATAGCGCGCATGGTATGCTCTGTGTAGCGTAAGCGGCGTCGGCGTGGAATACGTTGCCTGAAGAACAGGATAGGAGGCGTCAGGTGTTCTATCGCCGCGACCGCCCGGCGTCGCTCGCCGTGACGGTGATCCTCTTGATGCTCTGGCTCCTGCTGGCGGTCTATCTCATCACCCATCCCGATTTGGTCAGTATCATCGTGCTGGTGGTCACCGCGCTCTTCGCCGGATTCGCCGTCTTCGTCTCGTTTGTGGTACGGCGGGCGGAGAGTGAGCAGCCCGACGACCTCACCTACATGCCATCCAGAGATATGGCCAACGGCCACCATCGCGTCATCCCAATGGCTGATGACACGCAGAACACCGATGCGAACACGATGCAACGGGAGATTCCAGACGAGGGAGGCGATACCCCATGAGCGATGCCGCGCCACGCATGTACGGAACCGAGCGCCAGATGCAGATCTATCTGGCGGGCATGCAGGGACAACGCCCAACGACGCCGATGACCTACGAGCAACTGGAGGAGCAGGCGCGCCAGCGGCTGAGCGCTGAGGCGTTCGGCTACGTGGCGGGCGGCGCGGGCGGCGAGGAGACTATGCGGGCCAATCGCGCGGCGTTCGAGCGCTGGCAGATTGTCCCACGCATGCTGCGGGACGTCAGCCAGCGCGATCTGCGGGTACAGGTGCTGGGAGCGTCCATGCCCGCGCCGGTGATGCTCGCGCCCATCGGGGTGCAGTCTATCGTCCATCCCGAGGCGGAGGTGGCGGTTGCGCGGGCGGCGGCCTCGATTGGTGTGCCGTTCATCCTCAGCACGGCATCCTCGAAGACGATGGAAGAGGTGGCCCAGGCGGCGGACGCGGCGGGCACTGCGCCGCGCTGGTACCAGCTCTACTGGGGGCGCGATCCCGAGTTGACGGCGAGCTTTCTCAGCCGTGCCGAAAAGGCGGGCTATAGCGCCATCGTCGTGACGCTCGATACGCCGATACTGAGCTGGCGCGAGCGCGATATCTCGCTGGCCTACCTGCCCTTCCTGCTGGGCGAGGGCATCGCCAACTATCTGAGCGATCCGGTCTTCCGCGCCTCGCTGCCCCAGCCGCCAGAAGATAATCCGCAGGCGGCGGTGATGCGCTTCGTCCAGGTATTCTCTAACCCCACGCTGACCTGGGACGATTTGAAGTTCTTGCGCGAGCATACCAGCCTGCCATTGCTGCTCAAAGGCATCCTGCACCCTGAGGACGCCAGCCGGGCGCTGGATGCTGGCGCGGCGGGCATCATCGTCTCGAATCATGGTGGCCGCCAGGTGGATGGCGCGATTCCCGCGCTCGACGCGCTGCCAGGTGTCGTCGCGGCGGTGCGGGGGCGCGCGCCGGTGCTCTTCGATAGCGGCATCCGGCGCGGGGCCGATGTCTTCCGCGCGGTGGCGCTGGGGGCGAGTGCGGTGCTGCTGGGGCGTCCCTACATGTGGGGGCTGACGCTCGGCGGCGAGGCGGGTGTGCGCGATGTCGTGCTCAATACGCTGGCCGACCTCGACCTGACGCTGGCGCTCAGCGGCTACACCTCCTGCGCGCAACTGACGCCGGAGGCGCTACGGCGCGCGGAGTAAGCTGGGCGGGCGAGGCAGACCGTAGCGTAAACGCTACGGCTAATTTCCGCGATGCGCAATCAGTGTCGCTCATCGGTATCGCCAAAGGTCACGGGTGGGATATCCAAGGCGGCGCAGACGCGCGCCGTATCGGCATGGTGCGCCGCGGTGGGGCGGGCGTATTCGAGGCACCAGAGCAACTGATAGATCGGGCGGCGCTTGGGGTAGTCCGCTGCGATGGGTTGGGATGCGGTGTAGCCCTCGCGGAAGCCGTCGCCCATCATGTCGCGCCAAAGCTCCAGTCGCGCGATATCTGACTCCGAACAGCCCGCCCACGCGCTGCCGAAGTCGAGCACCGCTGAGATGCGCCAGTCGTCGTCCGGTTCGTCGCCCGGAACAAGCAGCAGGTTGTTGGGGTTCAGGTCTTCATGCGTCAGCCGTGGCTCGGCGAGGTTCGCGAAGTCGCTGGCGTGCGCCTGAAGCACCGCAGCGAAGAGGTCGGCGTGCGCGGGATTGGCGATACGCCTTCGCGCGCGGGCTACGAGGGCATCCAAACTCCCCTCTCCTCGCAGGAGAGGGGTTGGGGGTGAGGTTCTGTCCTCCTCCACCTCGCCAAATTGTGGGTAGCGCAGGCTGTGCAGCGCTGCGGTGGCCTCGCCCAACTGGCGGAAGATGTCGTAGCGGGCGTGCGGCGACATGCGCTTCAACCCGTCTCGCCAGGCCATCCCCGGCGCGTGCGCCATCATCAGGTAGCGCCAGGGGAAACGCTGGCACGAGTCTTCCACCGCCAGCGCCTCGCAGACCGGAACGGGTGTCTCGCGGGCAACCCGCTGCTGGATGGCGGCCTCGCGCGAGAAACAGGTCGTCGATGTGGCGTCCGCCAGCTTCAAGACGATCACCCGCGCCGGGAAGACTAGCGTGGCAAAGACCACCGCGTGGTCGTCCCCATGCGTGACCGGATGCCACGCCAGCACGCGGCACTTCTGGCCAAAGACCTCGCGCGCCAGGGCCTCGATATCGTCGCGTGCCAGTTCGGGCATATCGGCCTGCTCTCTCAACCGTCAACGATCACTAATCCAGCGGCAACACCCACGAGAGGCGCGCGGGGAAGAGCGCCTCCAGCAGCGGGCGCACAGCATCGTTCACCCATATATCAGGATAGATCGCCTGCAATGCTGCCAGGCTATGATGGCCAAAGAGCAGTTGCAAAAAGACCAGCGGCGGGAATGCGGCGTTGCCAGCGTCCCACGCGCTCGGCGCCCATGCTTCGGCGGATGTAAGGCGGCCCGCCGCGAAGACCAGCCGCAGGCCGCCGCGATAGAAGCTCAATTTCACCTCACCCGTGTAGCCCACGACGATGCTGCCAGCCAGCCGCCGCTCCAGCGCTGGCATGATATGTGTGACGAACGCGGGTAGATCGGCGACGCGGACGTACCAGGCATACGGCGGCAACGCCAGAACTGGCGCTGAGGGAGGCAGCGCGTCATAGGCGGGATGCGCGCGGCCAAGTCCCAGCCCAATCACGGTGGCAGGCTGCGTGCGCGGGTGGGGCGCGCGCATGACAGAAGCCTGAGCGGCGAGCGCCCGCAGCACCGACGGCAGCACGGCGGTCATCGCCACACCCTCGTCGACGGCCAGCCCGCGCAGGCCAAATTGACTGCCATAGCGCGCGCGTGCGGTGAGCACGTAGCCGACGACGCGGCCGTCGCCGCCTAGGATGACCTGTGTCAGCCAGTTCTCATCGGTCTCCGGGTGCATGCCCGCGATGACCCAGCGCCAGGTGGCTTCGTCTATCACGGCGGAGACGAGGGCAAGCACGCGGTCGTGGTCATAGAGCGCCATGACGCGCGGCAGGTCATCCGGTGTGGCGGCTCGCAGGGTATATGGCTCGGTTGTGTCCGCCGCCAGCGAGGGAATGGCGCCAATCGCGATTCTCCGGCTTCCGCCGAGGTCGAGCGCGTATTCATAGCCAAACTGGCGGTAGTAGTAGTAGATGCCGGTGATGCCGACGGCCAGATCCCCGCGCGCATCGCAACGGGCGTGCAGCAGCTCGAAGATAGCGCGAATCAGCCCGCGATTGCGATAGGCCAATTTGGTCGCCACCGCCTCGGGGCGGCCCACGGGGAAGGTGATACCGTCATACTCCCACGTCTGGCGCATCAGCACAGCGCCCGCGACGATCTCGCCCGTCGCGGTATCCTCCACCAGCGCGAAATCGCCCGGCCCGGCGAGCGGATGCCTGCCGCTCATCAAGTCTTCGACCCAGTGGCCAAACCAGATATTCGGCGGATCGCTTTCTTCATCGCGGAAAGCCTCGGCGCTGAGCCGCGCCAATCCCTCGACGTCCTTTTCAGTAGACCAGCGCAGGAGCAGTCCGCCATCCAGCGCGCGTCGATATGCGGGGGCCGCAAGCGCCACCTTCGACTCGCTTGCCACCGTCGATGTTAGTAATGACCCAGAAGACACAAATCCAATCCTTTTCTTCCCCGTTCCATCCCAGACACGGCTTCAGTATGCCATATTGGCTGAGCCGCCTGTCTGGGGATTTCTGCCGGAAAAGATGGCAGCGGCGCGCCAGGCAATTGCGGGCGGCTGTATGTGCGACTATACTAGAAAGCAGGCGGCTGAACGGTGAAAGGAGTCAGGTACGTTGTCCTCGTCATTGCCCGCTTCATCCCCTTTACGTCCGTCACGAGCCGTGGGCTGGCGGGGTGTGACGCTTATCACGATACTCTTTCTCGCGCTGCTCCTTGGCTTGTTCGCTCTAGAGTGGCGCGCGCCCTATGATCTGTTCAGGGCGATCAGTCGGCTGAGCGGAGGCGTGCTCCCGCTGACGTTCCTGTTCTACGTAGTGACACTCGCTGTCATGCTGCTGGTGATGTTTGGCATTCAGCGTCTGAAGCCAGCGGATATTGGCCTCGTGTGGGCGAACGTGTATGGAGGCGTACTCACCTATCTCGCGATATGGGTCGGTTACCAGATACTCCTGGCGGGGCTGAGCATCGTGAGCGGGGGACACATCAGACTCGAAACGATGTGGAGCACGGCAGCGGATTATCCGTTGATCGCAGGCAGATTTATTACCTATGTTTTTGGCACGGCGCTCACCGAGGAGATCATCTTTCGTGGCTACCTGTTGCCGCAGTGCTGGCTCGCGCTACGCACTATAGGGCGTCCGTGGCCACGCCTTGGGCTGGCGTTGCTCATCTCGCAGGGCATCTTCGCGCTGGTTCATATTCCCGCTACACTCTTGCAAGGCGCCAGCATTGGGGATCTCCTGATCCATCTGGTGTCTCTCTTTGTGCTGGGTGTCCTCCTGGCGCTGGTCTATCTGCAAACCCGCAACCTCTTTGTCGTGGTCGCCATCCACAGCCTCTCAGACTGGCCGATGCCGCTCTTCCATCAATCGGTTCTGGGCGATCTCAGCCTGTTATCCTTCGTCGCACTTGTCGCTGTGCTGTTGCTATGGCCCATTATTACCCGCCAGTCAGGGCTGAGGGAGATGGCGCAAGCGTTTCGCGCGGGCAAGAGCGCCTGATGCGGTCCAGTCCGGTGGGGGCGGCTGGCGGCTGAAGCAGTTTTGCTTTTTACGCCGAACATCGGACGAAGTGGCGGGCGCGGCAGGCCGTAGCGTGAACGCTACGGCGAATAGGCGGATGCCTTGGGGCGGAAATTCGCCGTGGCCTTCAGGCCCTGGTTGGTTCACCCCAACCCACTGTTTGGGGGAAATCTCTAACTACATCACGCGCCTGGGCTGTTTGCTGGTCCTGGCGAGGGTGCGGCGCTTGCGCGATCCCGCTATACTGTAAGCGACAAGGGCAATGGCTGCAACGAAGCGACCGGAGCGCACACACTGATCGTGTCCCTGAATCCCGCGCGAGGCGTGCGTGGGCGGGGACTTTTTTTGCGCCCTTCCCCGGCATTTAGAATAAGCAGGCGAGACGATGGCATTATCTTCTTCACGGATTCCGGTGGCGGTGGTCAACGGCACTGGATATGGCGGCGGCGAGCTATTACGACTGCTGCGCCGCCACCCGATGTTTGAGCTTGTCGAGGTGACGGCACGCTCGGATGCAGGTCAGCGCATCGGCGATGTCTTTCCACATTTGGGACACATGGAGCGCACCTTCGGCGAGGACGTAACGCGGGCGGAGCTGGTCTTCGTCGCCCTGCCAGATGACGCCGCCATCGAGTGCGTTCCTGAGTATCTGCGCGCGGGCCGACGGGTAGTGGACCTCTCGGCGGGCTTCCGGTTGCGCGAGCGGGCGCTCTATCCGCGCTGGTACGGCTACGAGCATCCAGCGCCCGCACTGTTGGAGTCGGCGGTCTATGGGCTGGCCGAGTGGGCGCGCGACGAACTGCCCAATGCTCAACTCGTCGCGGTACCGGGCTGCTATCCGACGGCTGCGCTCCTGCCACTGCTGCCGCTGCTGGCCGCCAATATGATCGAGCCTGATGTGATTGTGGATGCCAAGTCGGGCGTGAGCGGAGCGGGGCGCACGCTGCGCCTGAGCAGCCACTTCAGCGAGGTGAACGAGGACGTGAGCGCCTATGGACTGGGCGGCCATCGCCACCTGCCCGAGATTCGCCAGCAGCTCGAACGCGCCGCCGATACGCCTGTGCGGCTGACTTTCACGCCGCATCTCGTGCCGATGACGCGCGGCATCCTGGCGACCAGCTACGCGACTCCGCGCCCCGGTGTGACGCTCGACGACGCGCGCGCCGCGCTGGAAAGCGCCTACCTTGGCTCACCGTTCGTGTGGGTGATGGAGCAGCCGCCACACACGAAGTGGACGCTCGGTGGGAACCTCTGTTACATCACGCCCGCGTGGGACACCGAGAGCGAGCGGCTGATTCTGGTAAGCGCAATCGATAATCTGGTGAAGGGCGCGGCGGGCCAGGCGATTCAGTGCGCCAATCTGATGTATGGACTGGACGAGGCGGTAGGATTGCCGCGCGAAGGAGTGTACCCCTGATGGCGGACGCGATAGCAAGTGTGGGTGAGCTGGCGGCTGCCAGCCAGGTTGCGCGACACGCCGTCATCGCGCAGGTGCTGCGTGAGGCGCAACCGTACATCGAGACGCTGCGGGGGCGGACGCTGGTCATCAAGCTGGGCGGCAGCACGCTCGACAATCAACGCGACGCGCTCGAAGATATCGTCTGGCTGCGCGGATTGGGCGCGCACCCGGTGCTGGTGCATGGCGGCGGGCCAGAGATCAACGACTGGCTGGAGCGGGTGGGCCTGCCGCGACGATTCGAGCGCGGCCTGCGCGTAACCGACGCCGCGACGCTCGATGTCGTGCGGATGGTGCTTGCGGGCAAGGTGAACGGCGACCTGGTGCGGCTGCTCGTGAGCCTGGGCGGCAGGGCCATCGGTCTCTCTGGCATCGACGGCGGCCTGCTTCATGCGCGCCAGATTGCGGCTGACCTGGGCTATGTTGGCGCGGTCACCAGTGTGGACGCCGGGGTCATTACGGCGTTGAGCGCGGCTGGCTTCATCCCGGTTATCGCGCCCATCGCGCTGGGGGATGACAATACGGTGCTGAATGTCAACGCCGATGACGCCGCCGCCGATCTGGCTCGCGGCCTGAGCGCCACCAAGCTGCTCTATCTGAGCGACGTTCCTGGCGTCCTGGATGCGCAGGGCAGACTGCTCTCGGTGCTGACCGACCATGAGGTGCGGGCGTTGATCGATCAGGACGTGATCTCCGGCGGGATGATCCCGAAGGCGGAGGCGGCGCTGCGGGCGCTGGAGACGACCGAGCGCGTCCACATCGTCGATGGCCGCGAGCCACACGTGCTGATCCGCGAGCTTTTCACGCACGAAGGCGCGGGCACGATGATCCAGCGGGCGCGATAGGCGGCGCGCCGAAATGTCTTTCGCGCCACACAACTGGTGCAATTCCGCGGTCGCGCCTGCCCAGACCTTTCAATGGAGACGAATATCGCGTACTATTGCGTATAACTGGCTGCACATAAGACGGGACCTCTGATGCGCTAGCAGCGCGAGTGAATTGAGGGCGTCAGGATGAGCAATTACGCGCATACACGGGCACGCACACACCGCACGTCGGCAGCGGCATTGGACGATGAGAAGAGCCGCGTGGCCCTGCGCCCTTCCACGCGCGACCAGACGGGGAGCGATGACGCCTCCCTAACCCCTGAGAATGCCTCTCCGGCCAATGCCGCGCTCAATGATCCGAGCTATAACTTTGGCCAGATTGCCGTTCAGCCCGCGCCAGCAATGGAGCCGCAGACGAAGCTGCGTGTCAGCCAGCCGGGCGATGCCCACGAGCAAGAGGCGGACCAGGTGGCCGACGCGGTGCTGCGCCTGCCCGCCACTGAGACAGCGAGCTCGGGTGGCGATACCGCCGCGCACACGACGACCAGCCAATCGGGCGCGCAAGAGGCTATTCCTGGCAGCGACGGCCAGCCGCTCGATGCGGCGACGCGCGCCTATATGGAGCCGCGCTTCGGCCACGACTTCGGCCACGTCCGCGTCCATTCCGACGAGCAGTCGGCGCTGGCGGCGGCGGACTACCATGCGCGGGCGTATACCGTCGGCAGCGACATCGTCTTTGGCGCGCAGGAGTATGAGCCTACCACTACTGCCGGGCAGCATCTGCTGGCGCACGAGCTGACCCACGTTGTCCAGCAAGGGAGCGATACGAAGGCCGCCGAGACAGTGCAGCGCGAACCGGTAGAAGCTGCCGTTCCCGATGTTTCCGTGGCGACCGGAAAAAAGGTGGCGCCAGATCGGATGAACGATGAGGAACTGGCCGAGGGCGTCCTGCACAAGTTGCATGGCATCCTTGGGGCATGGAAAACCGCCCTCAACAACTTCTACGTCGTCCTGGTAAGTTCGTCAGATAAGGAAACCAGGCCCAATCTTCCGGGTGTGCTGCTGGACTTTCTTCGTGAGGAGGCGATAGGCGAGATCATCAAATATGTCCCGCTGCAGATGGGGAGAGCCTATAAGTTGCTGACCAGTCTAGGAACAGAAGATAAACGGGCGCAGGCGGCGCAAGACTCGGCAAAACTGCGCGATTTTGTGGTTTCTCACGCATCGGCTATTGGGGATATGGAAACTGCGGTGGAGAACAGCTGGAGTGACTTTAAGGCCAGCGTTCGCCTGACCGCTGAGGCGATGAATGAAGGCGAACAGCCTACCGCCACCGGCAAGAAGGGCAAGGGCAAGTGGGGTGTTGAGACGTCCTCACCAGCAACCAAAGTGTTCGATGATTACTCGATGATGCGCATGGCGTTGCTCAATACCTACGAGGCGTTAGATATACAGGCGGGCTTCGCAACCGCCGCCAACCTATTCCGACTGTTGAGTGAGGAATGGATCCGGGGAACTATGGTCAAGGAAGGGTGGGACATGCGGCACGCACGGATCGTCATCCATCTGAACAAAGACTACTCCGTGAAGGATGCGCATATCGAAGGAGCGGGCGGCACGAAGATCGCTGAACAACTCGTTAAAGACGCAGCGACGCACAATCTGGACGGCGTTGACCTGTACAACATGAATGTACGGAAGGAAGTGCAATACTTTGGCCACGACAGCGGCTATCCCAGCGCCTACGTCTACCTCGACGAGGAGAACCACATTCGCGATGCGATGCGCGATGACGAGGGCACAGCCGCACTCTGGGCATATATCAGAAACAACGGGGCCAGGGCACTCATGGCTAAGAAGATGGATAGCGACTGAGATGCTAGGGTATCCCGTGGGCCGCTACCGTGTCGCTACCATATCCATCCTATCTAATTCAGCAACCTCAAGCGTCTCGGCTTTCTCCTCAGCAGTGGGCGCGGTGGCGATTGGCCGGGCGCGGCGGTGCTGCCTGCGCGAAACGAGCGCGCGCACGGCGAGGGCCGTCCAGACGCTCAGGACCATCGGCAGGAACCAGAACGCGATGCTGGAAGGGAATCCCTGGATCAGCGTGAGCAGGCTCTGCGGTGTTTCGCCATTCCTGAGGGGGACGGCCCCGCCGCTGCTGATGAGCGGCCAGTAGAGGTCGGTCAGCGGGAAGGGCAGATAGGTGTGATAGATGCGCACGCCGAGCGCGACGAAGAGGAAGGATATCGCCACCCCATAGACAAGCGAGACGGCGAACGCGACGCGCAGCCAGCGGCGCGGATGATCCACCACCCAGGCGAGCGCCAGACAGGCAAAGGGCAGCATCGGCACCAGCAGTCGCGGGCCGGGCAGGTTCTCGCCCGCCATCGGCAGGAAGTACGATGAGATCGCCAGTGGATAGAGCACGACCACTGCCAGTGAGACCAGCGCCTCAGGCGTGCCGGGCGCCTGAATCGTTGCCCAGATCCGTCTCAGCCCGCGCCTGAGTGCCGACGATGCCAACGATGCTGACGAGGTGGCGCCTGTGGATACTGTGGCGGTTGCGCGATAGCCCCGGCGCAGCCAGCGCAGCAGACCCAGCGGCACGAGCAGCAGGAATGGCGACTCCATCAGCAGCCCGCGCGGGAAAGTCAGCGTTGACCAGAGACTATCCAGGTGCGGTGTGGTTATGCCAAAGAACCCGTCGTGCTGCCCGGAGAACGAAGGATCACTGACATAGGCGTAACTGAGATGAAGCGGGCTGCCAAAGGCAAACCAGTTATACCATCCCAGCAGCAGCACGCTCGGTATCAGGCCAACGATGAACGCGCCGGTCATCAGGATGCGCTGTCGTGGGAAGACCAGCCAGATATAGGCGAACAGCACGACAACAATCACCCCGACGGGATACTCGCTGATGACCGCCAGGCCCAGCAGCATGCCAGACAGAATCACCCATAAACCGGCGTTCTCTTTCTCGCGGGCGCGGTAGAGCAGATAGAAGCCGATGAAGGCAAGACCGCCGCCGAAGGCATGGCTGAAGAAGGTCGTCGAGAAAGGGTAGGCCAGCGTACCTAGCGCAAAGGCCCCCGCCACCACCATCGGCAGTGGAGTGGACGCCAGCGAGGGGCGCAGGTGCGCGACAAAACGGCGCAGCGCCACCGCAGCCATAATGGCGACCGGCAGCACCGTCAATGCGTTCAGGTAGGCGATCTGCTGGGTCAGAGTAAACTGTGTCGTGTTGTCGATGTTGGCGATGTGACTGAGCAGCCAGAGCAGCGGCGTCGCCAGCAGCGAGAGGCCGAGCGAGCGCGGCGAATACCAATGCCCCTGGTAGTAGCTTACGTCGATGGTATTGCCCGCGTGGATATCGATGATCGCCGTACTATGCGCCAGCGCATAGACCATGTCATAACGGCTGAGTGTGTTGGTACCGGCAGGTGTCAGATAAAAGACATAGCACAGCGTGAGCAGACCGGCAAAGGCACGGTCACTCTGGTATAGTCGCGCAAGTATCTGTGGTATTGTCCCCCAGATTTGCCGCAATCGTGTCCTGGATATCGGGGCAGACGCGACGGTTCGTACGGCGGGACCCAGTGACGTTATATAGGTCAACCAGCGCTCGCCCGCCGTTCTTTTCATTTCCTGGCTACGCATATATCCGTTAGTATACCGGGCACAATGGCCTCTCGCCAACACACTCACCGTAAACGGCAGGCATTGTTTCAGGTTGTTTCAATTTGCATGTTCCGCGCCAGAGAAGGTCATGCCAGCCACGGCGGTGTGCGCCAGCAGACGCGCTCCCGTGCGCCAGAGAACATTGTGCCGAGCATCATCGCTCCAGCCATCCAGGTTGAAGAAGTCCGCAAGCCACCGATCAGGCGGAATGAACGGATAGTCCGAGCCAAACAGGAACTTCCCGTTCAGACGTCCGGCGGCCTCTTTGAGGAGCGCGGGTGGGATGTATTTTGGCGACCAGCCGGAAAGGTCGTTGTAGACGTTCGGTTTATGCTGCAAGATGGCGATCATCTCCTGTTCCCACGGCCAGGAGGGATGCGCGCCAATGATCGTCAGGTCCGGCACATCCGCGGCCAGACTATCCAGATGGATAGGCCGCATGGTCTCCAGCTTGACGGCCCCACCGCCGGGCATGTTGGCGCCCAGGCCGGATGTGCCTGTATGGAAGAGCGCCGGGATGCCGAGCGCGGCGATGCGCTCGAAGAGTGGGCGGAATTGCGGATCGTCAGGATAGAAGTTCTGAATGCCGGGATGAAACTTTGCTCCGGAAAGGCCCAGGTCTTTGACCGCCCGCTCGATCTCCTCGATGGCGCGGTCGCCTTTGAGTGGATCGACGCTGGCGAAACCGACGAATTGCTGTGGATAGCGGCGAACGATCTCGGCCACGGTATCATTGCGCAGCGGCTTCTGGCCGGTAGCCGTCTCGGCGTCCCAGGCCAACAGCACCCCCACGATGTCTTGCCCAGCGTAGTAATCGGCAATCTCTTCGATATCGCGGAGCGTGACCTCCTTGTGGAAGTACTGCTCGACGGCAGCGCGATATTTCCCGATCGCGCCATCCATAAACTCGGCAATGGGCAAATGCACGTGGAAGTCTATCGCGCGGGGCATCGGCCGACCTCCTCACCGCTTTACTACTACTCGAAAGCAATAGCATTCCTCCATGAGAATCACATGAGATAGTACATCAGAGAATACGTCCCTGTAGCGAGCATCCTCTCAGGCTCATCTCAGCTTTCTCACTACTATACCACGCGAAGCGCGAGCAGACAGGCGTCGGTCGGGCTATCGGTTTGCCGCGCCGAGGGTGGCAGACATATACTGTTGAGGCGGCGCTGGGCATTTCGCGGCGCACAGAATGAGGCAGTAGCGTGCAGGAGACTCCGGCGAGGACGGGAAAACAGCCCGATAACGCGCGCCAGTTGATCGAACGGGCGCGGCACATTCTGACTCACGAGCAGCGGAGCGGCCATCAGGACAACGTCGTCAGGCCCGGCGGCATCGAGGCGTTTATCGAGCGCTGGGGCACGCAGATGCACGCCGCCCGCGACCGTGGGGAGATCGCCGCGCCGCCCGCTGGCGCCACGGGACGATTCCCTGAAGTCGCGATCCTGCACCTGCTAACGGGCTATCGCACGCTCGACCCAATGCAGCGCGCCGCCAAGATTCGCGCGGCGCTGGCGCTGCTCGACGCCTTCGATACGCCAGCTATGCCCAATGCCTCCGCCCATCCTCGCCCAGCCACCGCGCCTACAGCCAGCCCCCGGCCCAGCCGCGAGGCGCCCCGCTTCGGCCAGCCAGCCAATGGCCACGCCGCCAGACGTCCGACGGCCTCCGCGCCAGAGGAAAACTGGCCACTGGCGAAACCACTTCCCCCACCACCCGTTTTGCCCGCCGAGCGTCCGCGTCTGGCTACGCCACCACGCGAGCCGCGTCCCGAGGACGAGTATCTGCTCCAGGCGGCGGTGACGGCCGTGCCAGGGGTCGGCTCGACCCAGGAGACGCGCCTGGCGCGGCTGGGCATCCAGACGGTGCGTGATCTGCTCTTCGACTTCCCGCGCGAGCACCACGATTACAGTACGCTGCAGAAAATCGGCCAGCTGCCCTTCGATCAGGTCTCTACCACACTTGGGCTGATCTGGGAGGTCGAGAACAAACGCACGAAGAATGGCCGCACCCGCACGGTCGCCCGCGTCTCCGATGAGACGGGCGCGGTCTACGCCACCTGGTTCAATCAGCCCTATCTGCTCAAGCAACTCCCCCGTGGCGCGCATATCGTCATGACCGGCACGAAGCAGCGTTTCGGCAACCGCGTCGAATTCGCGGTGAAGAGCCACGAGTTGCCGGAGCAGGGCGATCTGATCAACACCGGGCGGCTGGTGCCCGTCTATGCGCTGACCGAAGGGTTGAGTCCGAAGGTGATGCGGCGCTTCACTAAATGGGTGGTGGATCGCTGCGCGCCGTTCGTGCCCGAACATCTGCCGCCGGAGGTGCGCTCGCGGGCGAAGCTGATGCCGCTGCCCGATGCGGTGGCGGAGATGCATTATCCGCAGAATGGCGGGTTGCTGGCGGAGGCGCGACGGCGGCTGGCGTTCGATGAACTTTTCCTCATCCAGCTTGGGATGCTCACCCGTCGGGCCAACTGGAAGGATGGGCCGCCTGCTCCCGCGATGCCCGTGCCCGAGTCGCTGCTCTTCGCCGATGCGCCCGCGCAGGAGACTGTCGCCGCCAATAATCCGGGCGGAGGACTCTGGCCGCTGACGGCAAGTTGCTTCGAGACGACGCTGCCCTTCAGCCTGACGGGCGCACAGAAGCGCACCATTCGCGAGATTCTGGCTGATATGCGCAAGACACAGCCGATGAGCCGCCTCCTGCAGGGTGATGTCGGCTCCGGCAAGACGGTCGTGGCCGCCGCCGCGCTGCTGGCCGCCGCCGCCAATGGCTACCAGGGCGCGCTCCTCGCGCCAACCGAGATCCTGGCCGAGCAGCACTATCGCGGCCTGAGCGCGCTCCTCGCGCCGTTTGGGCTGCATGTAGTAATGCTGACGGGCAGCCAGCGCGCCAAAGAGCGCAATGCCGCTCGCGACGCGCTGGCCAATGGACAGGCAGCCGTGGCCGTCGGCACGCACGCGCTGATCCAGGAGGGCGTCTCGTTCGCGAAGTTGGGGCTGGCGGTAGTGGACGAACAGCACCGCTTCGGCGTGGAGCAGCGCGACGCCCTGCGCCAGAAGGGCTACAATCCCCATATGCTGGTGATGACCGCGACGCCGATCCCGCGCACGCTCGCCCTCACGCTCTACGGCGATCTGGATGTCTCAGTGCTCGACGAGATGCCCGCCGGACGCCAGCCAATCATTACTCGCTGGCGCTCAGGCACCCAGCGGCAGGAGGCGTACGCGCTGGTGGCGCAGGAGGTCGCGGAGGGTCGGCAGGCCTACATCATCTGCCCGCTGGTCGAGGAGTCGGAGACGCTGGAGGCGAAGGCGGCGACGCAGGAGTACGAGCGGCTGCGGACGCAGGTGTTTCCTGACTTGCGGCTGGGACTGGTTCATGGGCAGATGCGCCCGGCGGAGAAAGACCGCGTGATGCGCGCCTTCCGCGACGGCGCGGTGGATGTGCTGGTGGCGACCTCGGTGGTGGAGGTTGGCGTCGATGTGCCGAACGCGACAGTGATGCTGATCGAGGATGCCGACCGCTTCGGCCTCTCGCAACTGCACCAGTTCCGGGGGCGTGTCGGGCGCGGGAGCCAGCAGTCATACTGCTACCTCTTGAGCCAGGAGGCTGGCATGGCGGCGCGCGAACGGTTGGCGGTGCTGGAACAGACATCCGATGGCTTCGCGCTGGCCGACGCGGATTTACGACTGCGCGGCCCCGGCGACTTCTTTGGCACGCGGCAGAGCGGTCTGCCGGAGCTGAAGGTGGCGACGATGGCCGATACGCCGCTGCTGGCGGTCGCCCGCGAGACGGCGGAGTGGCTCTGGGAAGACGATCCGTATCTGCGCGCGCTCGAACATGCGCCTCTGCGCGAGCGTGTCTTTCTCTTCTGGAGCAACTTCGCCGCGCATTAGGCGGGCTGGCGGTTTATGCCGTTTTAAGAGCGTGTTTGGAAGCCCGCAGGCATGGCATGAGAGCCAGGTGAGCCTGGTCGTCCAGATCCCTCAGGGCGCGGTTCCATCGTCGACTGTCAGCCTGTTTACGGTGCTGCGGCGCCGACGAGCAGCTCGCAAGGTGACTCGAACCCATCTTGGCCCTCGAGCTGCGTCAGTGCTTGTTGGACCTCCTGCCAGGTCGCCTCTCGCTCGGCTTCGGAGACCCCGGCCAGCATCTCCTGGAGCGCACCGTAGGACTCCTGCTCGAAGCGCACGCACTCGGCGGCGTCAGCGAGACGGAGGGGCGCCTGGATGACGCGAATCTGCACATCTCGGAACCCAGCCTGCTGAAACGCACCCTCCATCAGCTCCTGGTTGCCCAGGCTGAACGGACCGGGGCTGCCTGGCGGAGGGGGTGGCGACTGCGTGCGTCTGCGGATGATCGCGATGGGGATCGCGAAGAATGGGTTCGCTTGGGGCGTCGTGAAACTGGCGAGGACGACCCGCCCACCGGGTTTGAGAACCCGCCGAATCTCTACGAGCGCCCGCTTTCGGTCCGGGAAGTAGATCAGGCCCAGCCGCGAAAGCGCCGCATCGAACGACACATCCGGCAGGTCCAGGCGCTCGCCATCCATGATCCGCGCCTCAAAGCGCGCGGCATCCAGACCTCGGGCCTGCGCGTTCTCGAACGCCAGACGCACCAGGTTCGCCGAGATGTCCGTGCTCAGGACGTACCCGGTCGCACCGATCCGAGTCGCCGCAGTGAGTGCGGGCTCCCCCGACCCTCCGGCGACATCGAGCACGCGGCTGCCCGGGCCGATGCGCGCCAGCTCCAGCATGGCCTCAGTGACAGGCGTCCACCAGCGTTCTAGCGTCGGGCTCCAGCGGTTCCAGGCTGCTGCAACACGCTCCCATTGCTGGCGGGTCGATTCCTTGTACGCGACCGGATCGAAGTTGGGAGGTGTCGTCATCGTCGTTCCTTCCGGTTGCAGGCAGGCAGCATCGTCAGGCGTAGTATAGCCAGGCTGCCCTGCCACGTCAAGCGCCTCCCGCCAGCTCCAGCTGGTTACCACAAGGCGCAAGAAAATAGGAGGGACCGATCTCCGGCCTGCGCTAGCGGTCTGCTGAGGGACGCTTGCCAGAGCCTGCCAACGCATTGCTCCGCCCCTCCCGTCGCATGCGCCCATTCGCCGTAGCGTTGACGCGACGGCCTGCTCACCCCACCGCACAGCCCCTGTCCCTCGCACATGCTAGAACGCCATCAACCGCGCCTCAACGGCCTCGCATTGCTTGGCCGCGACGTCCGCCTGCCCGGACTGGCTAAACCTGCTGTCTGGCCATCTATGTCATGGCGCGCCCATCCCAGAATTAGCCGCAGGGCTTCATCCCTTGTCCAGCGTTCCCCGTCTTCGCTCTAGCGCGAAATTGCCAACTCATGTACACTGGGGGAGCCAGCCGTGCAGGTTGGCGGATTTTTCGGCGAGGCATCGTGCGGCAAATAGCCAGGAGTGGTGAAAGGGAGCGGGCAGATGAGTGATGCGCAGGGGGTCTCGGCGCAGGACGACACAGCGCCTATAGCGGCGAATCCGTCAGCGGCGTCATCAAAGGTGGAGCGCGCTTCGAGCGGTCGGCTGATCCGCCTGCTGGCGACGGTTGGCGCGCTTGTCTTCGCGTATGGCGCGTGGCTGCCCTGGGCCATCATCGCGGCTGCTCTCGGCGAGAGGCAGAGTTCGCCGGAGCTTGTTGACCCAAACATTGCCTTTACATCGCATCTGGTGAATCTGGGGAGCCTCGCGCCAACAGCGTTCGAGGTAGCGGCGTTCTCGGTGCTTGGCCTGCTGCTCGCGCCGCTGCTCTGGCGGCCCGCCGATTCGCTGCTCGGCGCGATTGCCACGCACATCTTCGGGCTATGGCTGATCTTCGCCACAGTTTTCGTCATCGCGTTTGGCCTATCGCCGCTCGTCTCTGGCACGCCGCAGCCGTTAATACCTAGCACAGGGCTTCTCGCCAACAGCATAACCATCACTGGCCATCTCGCCCTCGGCTTCTGGGTGGCGGCGGCGGCGCTGATTCCGATGTGGATCGCGGTCATTGGTCTGCTAATTGGTGAGTGGCGCAGACACGCTTTCTGGCACCTCCCCGGCAATGACGAGGACAGGCCCCGCTCGATCATCCAGCTCCCCGGCGCGGGTGTGCTGAATCTTGGCCTCATCATCTGGGCGTTCGGGTTCCTGTCGGCGGGCTGGGCTGCGGTCAATTGCAGTCAGACGCCGCTGCTCCTCGGCAGTTGCCGGGGTGTTTCCGGCCCCAGCGCGCTCTTCGCTGGACTCGCGCAGGCGACTGGAAATGTCGTCGTTACCTCGGCCAACGACCCAAATATGCTGCTCTTCCTCGACCCGAATATCGCTCAGAACGCGATTGGCATCCTGCTGGGCATTGGCGCGGCGATGATCTTCATTGGCGTCTGGCTGCGCGCCGTGACCCGCACGTTCTGCGTCTGGACGACGCTCTGGCTGATAGCGGCGGTCGCGCTCGTCGGGCTGGCAAATTCGGGCGTCGGCGCCATCATCGCGCACCCCACACGCTATGGGCTATCCGCCGGAACCTGGACCGCGCAGGTAGGTGTCTTTATCACACTGATCGGATTGATCATCGCGCTGGTGGGCCTGACCACGCTCTCGGCCACCGCCCTGCTGCGCAGGAATGTGGAGTAGGCAGCTCCCTCCCGACATGGGTGGCGCATCTGGCTCCCCTCTCTCTGTCGGAGAGGGGATGGGGGGGTGAGGTCCGC
>CAVRAI010000011.1:0-8405 GCA_963718915.1 uncultured Chloroflexia bacterium
AGTCGCGCGGGCGTATGATGGAGAACATGAACGGAGCTGGCTGGCATGCGTGTTATACAGGTTCACAAGCTCGACGCCCAGGGAGCCACCGTCCTCGTCTACGAGACGGAGCTTGCGGAGCGGCTGCCCAACGGCGTGCGGCTAAATGCCTTGTGGACACGCCCCACGACCGACCTCGGCTATGTCATCTTCGAGACCGGCGACCACTTCACCGAGTGGTACTACACCGATCGCTGGTACAACATCTTCGAGATCGCCAGCCCCGATGGCACGCTCAAAGGCTGGTATTGCAACGTCGCCGCGCCAGCGGATATTGACGACGATCACCTCTTCTGCCGCGACCTGCTGCTGGACCTCTGGGTGACTCCCGACGGCGCGACATCGGTGCTGGACGAAGACGAGTTCGCCGCCGAGCCAGCGCTCGACGATGCGACCCGCGACCAGGCGCTCGCCGGACTGGCCGAGCTACAACGCCTCGTCGCGAATCGTCAGGGGCCGTTTAGCCGCCTGCATGGCGCTGGCTAGTGCTGTGAGGGGGGATCAAAGAGGACGGCGCTCGAAACGCCACTGCACAGCATACCGATATTTTCCAGTCGCGTCGCGATGCCGAGCACCTGTTGCATCGGGAACGACTCGCGGGGATGCTCCCCTATAGCCACCTGCATCCGCTCGTTCAGTACATTATAGGCGAGTTGAAGGTCTGTGGATTCATCGAGTATCGAGCGGGCATTCTCGCGGTCACGAGAAGTGGTGTAAATGATGGCGTTGCGTACCTGCATGCGGGTCTGCTCGACGAGATACTCGAGCAAATTGATGCTGGCTCCAACCCGCTCAAGCACGTCCTCGGCCGGAAGCTGAAGGGCAAGCGACTGAGAGGCAATGCGTGTCGATTCCTGTGCGATGCGACGGAAAGCCCGCCCCAGCTCCTGAAGTTCCATAATCCAGCGCGCCTGGTCGACTGAGGCGCGACCGCCCATCAGCAGATCCAGCCCAAGCTGATGCGCCTGCTGATAGCGCGCCTCGCACTCCTGGGCTGCCTTTGGCGCCTGCTGCGCACCGTGAATTCCTTCACCTAACAGCGCGCTGACAGCATTAAACAAGATGTCTTCGACCTCGATACCGAGTTCGGTCACCATTTCTACGAGTTTGTGGATATCATCATCCAACGCACCACCCCATCCGAATCCGGCGCCACGGTTCGATACTACCATGATGCCCTCCGACGGTTGTTATCGCCGCGACAACACAGCATGCGCTCAAGCACACTGTTTCACATATGTCCCACGCTATGCAGTGGAACACGACACCTTTATCCTGTGAATAACTACATCAAACGCCCTGGCTCAGATGATCCCACCCTGCCGCGGCGAGTGGCTGGACCGAGCCATCCTCGTAACGGATCGTCATCCCGGCTTCAGGCGCCGTCAGCCGACCAATGACGACTGGCGCGCAGCCCACTGCCCGGAGCGCGGCCAGCGCCTCGTCGCGGCGATCCGGCGCGAGCGCGCACAGCAGGTGGTAGTCTTCGCCACCATGGAGCGCCAGCAGCAGCGGGTCACGCCCATAGCGAGCAGCGATCTCCACAGCGGCGGGGGCAACGGGAATACGCGATGCATCCAGTTCCGCCCCCACACCGCTTCGCTCGCACAGATGGCCCAGGTCGGCGGCTAACCCATCGCTGATATCGAGCATCGCCGTCACCAGCTTGCCCGACGCCAGCGCGCGGCCAGCCTCGACACTTGGTGTTGGCGCCACCAGTGCGCTCCGCGCTTGTTGTAGCAAGGACTGTGCCACGCCCTCCGCCCGCTTTGGTTCTCGCGCCACCAGCAATCCCGCCGCCGCCGCTCCCAGTGAACCCGTCACCAGCAGCAGGTCGCCCGGCTGGCCGCCAGCGCGTGTCACCTGCGCGCCGCGTGGGCAGCGCCCCAGCGCCACCACATCAATCGCCAATGGACCATCCGTCGCCGTGATATTGCCGCCTACCACCGCTACTCCATAGCGTTGCGCCTCGCTGCGCAGTCCGGCATAAATCTCATCAAGTATGCCAACCTCCAGCGAGGGCGGCAGCAGTAACGATACCAGCGCCCAACAAGGCTCCGCGCCCATGGCCGCCAGATCGCTCAGATTCACCGCCAATGCCTTGCGTCCAATCTCCTCCGGCGTCGAGATCGCCATCACAAAGTGACGTCCCTCCACCAGCGCATCGACGGTAGCCACCACCAGCATACCGGGACCTGGGTCGAGAAGCGCGGCATCATCTCCGATGCCCAGCGCCACATCGGGCCGCGTCTCCAGATTGCTGGTGAGCCGGGCGATCACGCCAAACTCGCCGAGATCATCCAGACGCATGGCCAGATCCCTTCCACGGCCAGAGCGGGGAACACTCTGGCCGCCACCTCCACCCCACAG
Organism: uncultured Chloroflexia bacterium; assembly: GCA_963718915.1. GTDB lineage: Bacteria > Chloroflexota > Ktedonobacteria > Ktedonobacterales > JADMIN01 > DAHUXT01. Next base: position 2,410 of record CAVRAI010000011.1, read on the forward strand.
ACCGTGGGCCTCCGCGCCGCGAATCGCGCGCGTTACATCATCTCAGGTGATGTGGTGGCGCGTCTTCCGCGACAACCGAGGTACCGAAGAATACAATAGCGTCTGTGAGGCGTGTTGCTCAAGACCATTCTGGCGATATTGTACCATTCAGCAGATTTTGCAGTATATCACCATTTTGGACGAGAACAAGTACTGAAATCTCGATGGGGATATTGATATATCACATCGCGATAAAAGCGAGGATACACATTGAACGATCAGCGCTCAACAGATGATGACGATGGTGGCGAGGCGCTCGAAAAGCTCCGCGAGATTTGCCTTGCGCTGCCCGAGGCCAGCGAGGAGGGTGGCGTTGGGAACCCAACCTTCAAGGTGCGCGGCAAAATCTTCGCGATGCGTCATCCGCGAGATGGGCGGATGTCTGTCTGGCTCAAAGCGCCGCACGGAGCGCAGGGCGCGCTGATCCACACCAGCCCGACGGTCTTCTTCGTCCCGCCATACGTCGGCCAACATGGGTGGGTTGGCGCCTGGCTCGACATCGACCTCGATTGGGAGCATCTCGCCGAACTGATCGAGGAAAGCTATCGGATGACCGCGCCGAAGCGCCTCGTGGCTCTCCTCGACCGCCATTGATTCTTCTGTCGGGTATGCGATACCCTGTGGTTGTGGTAGCGATAGCGAGCGCAGCGTATCGGGGAAGCATGCAATGATGAACAATCAGCGGACTGGCGGAGGCGCGCCACGCGCCCTGCGTTCCCTACGACTGCTCAGCGGTCTGCTGCTCGTCACCGTGGCGCTTGGCGGTATCGTCATCGAGCTGGCGCTGGCGACGAATCTGCGCGAGGGCCTGAGCCAACTGGTTCCGACCTCGCTCCACACGATCCTGATCGTGACGCTGGATAGCATCGCGGGCTTGTGGCTGCTGGCTGTCGTGCTGGGTTGTCTGCTGACGGGCGGTATGAGCCTTGTCCTCGTCTTCACCCGGCGCGAGTGGTAGGCTCCCCAGCCTCATTCGGCGTATCGGCGTCTGGTATGGGCGGCATCGCCAGCCCGGCGACGGATCGCGCCAGCGCCATATGCGCCCGCTCGGCGGCCCAGTCGGGCGTATTGTCATCTTCGGCCAGGGTAGGAATCGGCGTCTCCAGAATACCGGTTGCGCGCGCGATGCGTGGATGACGCAGGAAAGCGGTCAGCCCCTCGATGGGAATAGCGCCCTCGCCGATGCGCGCGTGGATATCGCGATGGCTGCCGCATGCCTCGCGCGCGTCATTCACATGGAGCACCGGCACGCGATCCAGCCCGATGATGCTATCAGCCTGTTCGAGCACGGCGCGCGCGCCTTCTGGCGTGCCGATATCGTAGCCCGCCGCCCACAGGTGCGCCGTATCCAGACAGACGCCCAGCCGCGCGCCAAACTCTGGCAGCGCCGCCAGCACGCTCGCCAGATTCTCGAAGCGGTAACCAACTTTGCCGCCGCCACCGGTATCGTTTTCTAGCAGCAGTATCACGTCCTCTGGCGCGCCCGCCATCACCTGGCGTACGCCTGCCACCAGCCGCTCCAGACCGGCTTCTTCGCCGGTTCCGGTGGCGCTACCGACGTGAAAGACGACGCTCGATGCGCCGTAGAGTGACGCTCGTTCCAGCGTGGCGCGCAGCAGCGTCACCGATTTGTCGTAGATCTCGGGCCGCGGCGACGCCAGATTGATCAGATAGGCGGCATGCACGACGACCGGCGACTGCCCATAGCGCTCCGCCGCCGCGCGAAACGCCTTGACGAGCGCCGGATTGTGCGCGGGCGCCGCCCAGCCGCGTGGGTTGGTCAGAAAGACCTGGATGGCGTCACAGCCGATGCTCTGGGCCTCTTGCAGCCCCTTCGGGGTATTCGAGAGATGGCGGCCAAATCGCACAGGACACAGTCTCTTTCTTACGGCTGGCGGCTAAAGCCGCGCCTAAGGGTTGCGCAAGCGCAACCGCGAAGCCCGCCTGTGCGGGCTGACAACAGCAATCACTCTACACCAACCTGTGTGATTTTCGAAAGCGCTACATTCACTCGCTGTTAGACGGTTTGTTCGCCGCCTCGTCGACGCCCACCGCCTCGCGGATACGCTGGGCCGCCGCCATACGGAAGGCGACTGCCGCCTCGGCGTCGGTCATATCTGGCCGGGGCAGCGCCTCCAGGCTGGAGAGGCCGAACTGTTGCAGGAACTCGGATGTCGTGCCAAAGAGCGTCGGTCGCCCAACCGTCGCGGCGCGGCCAACCTCGATCACCAGCCCATACTGCACCAGACTTGCCAGCGCGCGGTCGCTATTCACGCCACGGATGAACTCGATCTGCGAGCGCGTGACCGGCTGGCGATAGGCGACGACGGCTAGCGTTTCGAGTGCGGCAGTGGTGAGCTTCACCTGCGTCGGCAGGCCCAACAGCGCCGCCACGAAGCGCGCGTTCTCTGGCGCGGAGACGAACTGCACCGCGTCGCCCATCCGCTGGATACGAATACCTCGTCCCAGGCGCTCGCACTCCTCCGCCAGCGACGCCACCGCCTCACGCAGCCGCGCCTGTTCCAGTGGCAGCAGCTTGCGCAGCTCGTTCAGCTCCAGCGGCCGCCCCGCGACGAAGAGCAGGCTCTCGATCACCGAGCGTAACTGCTCCAGCGAGAGCAGGCTGGCTGGCAGATTCGCCGCACGTTCATTCGCTGACTGCGCGGGGTGTTGTGTCTGATTATTATCGGCAGCTGAAGCTGATGATGCCGATGATGCTGATGGTGTCGTACGTGGCATGGAGCCGATTATAGCATGTCTGGCGCTGGCTGCTGGGCAAAATAGCCCTCTTGCCAGCGATGGCTGACGGTAAGCAACGTTTGCGTGATTGCGGCGCGGCGGCTGGCGGCAAATGCAGTTTTAGCAATTACCGAGGACGCCGCGCGGCGGTGCACGGGCGGTTAAAACCGCGCCTCCATGGCCTGCGGCCACAAAGTCCGCCGTCGCGGACTGCCCAGACCTTGCCCCAACGGGATACTCGCTGGCAAGCGGGTCTCTGCAACCCGCGCAGGCGGGTTTTGTGGCGGAGCGTTAGCGAGGCCCTTCAGGCGCGGTTTGAACCGCCCACGCCCTTATTCTGGCATACTGTGGCTATTCCGGTAGTTGCAGCGACTTGACGGTCAGGAACTCTTCGAGACCGTAGCGGCCCAGCTCGCGTCCGTGGCCGGATTGCTTGTAGCCGCCGAAGGGCGCCAACATGTTGAACGCGCCGCCATTGATCTCGACCTGCCCCGTGCGCAGCCGCCGCGCCACCCGCACCGCCCGCTCGCGGTCGCCCGACCAGACGCCGCCTGACAACCCGTAGATGCTATCGTTGGCGATGCGCACCGCGTCATCTTCATCCTCGTAGGGCATGATGACCAGCACCGGGCCGAAGATCTCCTCCTGCGCAATCGCCATCTCGCTCGTCACATCCGAGAAGACCGTCGGGCGGACGAAATAGCCCTTTTCCAGACCCTCCGGCGGCTCCGCGCCACCCGTCACCAGCTTCGCGCCCTCCTGCTCGCCCTTGCGAATATAACTCGTCACGATCTCCTGCTGGTCGGCGGAGACAAGCGGCCCCAGGCGCGTGCCCTTTGTAAACGGATCGCCCGGCGTGAACCATTCCGCCGACCGCTTCGCAATCTCCTCGGCCTCCGCCAGCCGCGAACGGGGGACCAGCATCCGGGTCAGCGCGCTACACGTCTGCCCGGTATTGAGGAAGCACTTCCCCACACCGTCGCGCACCGCCGTCTCGAAATCGGCGTCGTCGAGCAGGATATTCGCCGACTTGCCGCCCAGTTCCAGCGCCACCGGCTTGACTGTGCGCGAGGCCAGTTCGCTGACGCGGCGGCCAGCGTTGGTCGAGCCGGTGAACGAGATCATATCCACGCCGGGATGGAGCGCCAGCGCCTCGCCGACGACACTGCCCCGGCCCGAGACCAGATTGAAGACGCCCGCTGGCAGCCCTATCTCGTCGAAGATATCCGCCAGAATAAAGGCGTTGAGCGGCGCGACCTCGCTCGGCTTGAGGACGACGGTGCAGCCAGCGGCAATCGCGGGCGCGACCTTCGCCGCGATCTGGTGCAGCGGGTAGTTCCAGGGGGTAATGCAGCCGACGACGCCGATTGGCTCACGCACCACCAGCGAGTTGCCGATGCGCTCCTCGAACGGGAACTCCGCCAGGATACCGGGCAGCGCGCTGAAGGTCGCCAGCGGCTGGCCCACCTGAATGATCTGCGAGAGCCGGATTGGCATGCCGACCTCACGCGCGATCACCTCGCCAATCGCCTCCCGTCGCGCTTCGAGCAGATCGGCGACCTTTTGCAGATAGGCGGCGCGCTCGGCCACCGGGGCCTGCGACCAGGTCGCAAAGGCATCCCTCGCAGCTGATACCGCCCGGTTGACATCCTCAGCGGTTCCGCGCGGCACACGGCCCATCACCTCCTCGGTGGTCGAGTTGATGACATCGGCCATCTCGGCGCTGCTGGCGGGTACCCATTCGCCGCCAATATAAACCTTGTCGCGAATAATCAGTTCGTCACTCATATGTCGCACGTTTCCTTCCCGCCGTATGCTGCGCGGCGAGCTATCGTCGCCATTGACCTGTAGCTATAGCGTATCACAGGAGACGATACGATTTTGAGATGCGGCAAGACGACAGAACATGGTACATTACTCATGCGCACCATGGCCTTGCTATCCGCACGCGCGCAGTGGCCCAGATGCGCCTCAATACCGGCAACGGCGCCTGTGTATTCCGAAAAGCAATGACTGCCAGAATGGAGATTATTGGTATGAGCAAAGTAACCATGTCGAAGGGCAAGTTCGAGGGCATCAACGCCTGCGCCGACGAGCGCGGGGTGATTGCCGCCGCCGCGATGGATCAGCGCGGCTCGCTCAAGAAGGCGATTGCTAAGGCGCGTGGTGATGGCGGTCAGGCGACCGCCGAGGATATGAGCCAGTTCAAGACGGCCGTCACCGAAGTCCTGACGAAATACGCCACTGCTATTCTGATGGATCCCGAGTACGGGCTGGAGGCGATCAAGCATCGCGCGCCCGGCACAGGGGTGCTGCTGGCCTATGAGAAAACTGGCTACGACGCTAACCTCGCGGGCCGCCTGCCCGATCTGCTGGATCGCTGGAGTGTGCGCCGGCTGGTTGAGGGTGGCGCGAACGCCATCAAGATTCTGCTCTACTACAACGCCTTCGACGACGAGGGCATCAACACCGTCAAACATGCCTTCATCGAGCGGGTGGGCGCGGAGTGCGCGGCGCTGGATGTGCCATTCTTCCTGGAGCCGCTGGCCTACGACGACGCGCTCGGCGACGAGAAGGGCTTCGAGTTCGCCAAGAAGAAGCCGGACTACGTGGCGCGCTACATGGAGGAGTTCTCGAAGCCACGCTATGGGGTAGACATACTGAAGGTTGAGGTGCCAGTCAACATGGCGTTCGTCGAGGGCACAAGCTCCTTCAAGGGCCAGGCTGCCTATAGCCGCGCGGATGCGCTCCGCCTCTTCACGGAGACCGCCAGCGCCGCCAGCAAGCCGTTTATCTACCTGAGCGCGGGCGTCACCGACGAGGTCTTCCGCGAGACGCTGATACTGGCGGCGGAGGCTGGAACCAGTTTCTCCGGCGTGCTCTGTGGCCGCGCCACCTGGCAGGACGGCATCGCCGTCTACGGCAAGGAAGGCATCGGCGCACTCCACGCCTGGCTGGAGGATCGCGGCGTCAAGAACATCCAGATGCTCAACGAGGTTGTGAACAAGGGCGCGAAGCCCTGGTGGAACGCCTACGGCGGCAAGGAAAACATCGAGGTCATCGGCTAACGAAACGCCCGCCTGAAAATGCCCCATCGCTCACGAGTCTGGCGAGCGGTGGGGCGCTGCTTTCCCCGTACTGTTTCCTGATTCATACCCGTTTAGGCTGGGTTGTTGCTGTTGGGGTGGGCCGACCGCAGCCTTCAACGTTTGGTGTGA
>CAVRAI010000012.1:0-48304 GCA_963718915.1 uncultured Chloroflexia bacterium
TCCCCTCCCTATTATCACTCATGCTACGTCGAGATGAGCGGAATTGCCAGCAGCGCCAGCAGAACGTCCGTCGCCTGGATGCGCTGCACAGGGATATAGAGCAGGCCCAGCATGGGCGGTTGATTGGTGGCGGTTCATTCGTTCCAATCGATCTGGGACGAACATTCCAATCCGTGTTAGAATGATGTTATGGACGACACAAACAATGAACGCTGCGATCTGGTGTGTCTCGATCTGCCGCGTGCGGCGACGCTCCGTGACAAGCGCCTCTCAGCCGAGGGCGCACAGTTCGCCGCGACTGCCGCGCAAGCGTTGGCAGACCCAACACGCCTGATCATCGCGGCACTCCTTCGCGACGGCGGAGAGTTATGCGTGTGCGACCTGGCCTGGCTCACAGGGAAAGCGATTAATCTCGTCTCCCACCATCTCAAGACGTTGCGAATGGGGGGGCTTGTCACCGCCCGACGAGAGGGCAAGCTCGTCTTGTACACACTAACGCCGCGTGGCCGCGAACTGGTCGAGGCGCTACTGCAACCAACACATCGCGAGGTAGCTGTATGAACGTAGGAGATGCAGGCGTCGTTCGCGTCGGTGTACTGGGGCCCGACGACCGAGCGAGGTGGGTGCGGCGTGCCCGACTGCTGGCTGGACTGGGTGTAGGGTGGCATGCTGTCGAAGCCGCGATTGCCATCATCGCTGGCGTGTTTGCAGGCTCCATCGCCCTCGTTGGGTTCGGGGCAGATTCGGTCGTCGAGGCACTCGCCGGATTCATTGTCCTCTGGCGCTTTGCTGCAGTACGAGCATCTTCCGAGACGGCAGAGCGGCGCGCGCAGCAGATGATCGCGATAAGCTTCTTCCTCATTGCTGCCTATGTCGGCGTGGAGGCTATCCGAAATTTGCTGAGCGGTGAGATTCCCCAGGCCAGTTGGCTGGGTATTGGTCTGGCCGCCGTGACTACCGTGACAATGCCGCTGCTGGCGCGGGCGAAGGCACGAGTGGGAGATCAACTCGGCTCATCGGCAACCAAAAGCGAGGGGCGGCAAAACATGTTGTGCGCCTACCTGTCTGTGGCTCTTCTCATTGGTCTTAGCGCCAATGCATTGCTCGGTTGGTGGTGGGCTGATCCCCTCACAGCGCTTGCCATTGCGGGAGTCGCCGTTAGGGAGGGCCGGGAAACCTGGAAGGGCGATCCTTGCTGCGATGATGAGGCGCTACTCGCGCAAGGAGCTACCTGTGCGGATGACAGCTGTCATGATGACTGTTGTCACTAGCCGCATGAGAAGGGTCGAAGATTATCAGCGGCTGCACAGCATGCTAGTGTAGGTTGGACGCAACCGCACCACGCGGGACTGTAGGTATACTTGTTCGCAGCTCGAATTACGTCGAGATGAGCGGAATCGCCAGTAGCGCCAGCAGGACGCCCGTCGCCTGGATGCGCTGGATCCGCTCGCGTAGCACAAGCGCCGCCAGCAGCACGGTGGCCGCCGGATAGAGCGCGGAGAGGATCGCCGCGATATCGAGACGCCCGCTATGAGCGGCCAGCACGAAGAAGGTATTGCCGACGGCGTCCAGGATGCCTGTGGCCACCACCAGCGGCGCAACGTTTTTCCCCGGCAAGATCGGCTGCCGCCGCGCCAGCAGCACGACCAGCAGGAGGATGATCGAGACGAAGCGCGCCATCGCCAGCGGCCAGAAGACGGCTCCCGGGCTGACCCGGCTGATGAGGATGAAGAAACAGCCAAAGCCGCAGCCAGCCAGCAAGGCCAGCCCGATCCCTTTGGGCGACCCTCCGGCGCGTTCCGGGCGCGATATCAGCCCAATCGCGAGCAGCGCCAGCACAAAGCCGCCCAGCTGCAACACATGGGGAAGTCCAGTGGTGAAGATGCTGAAGAGGACGGGGAGTGTCGCTGTCAGTATGGCCGAGACGGGAGCGGCCAGCCCCATCTTTCCGGTTGCGAGGGCCGAATAGAATGCCAGCAGTCCGAGGACGCCCGCCACACCGGCCAGCCCTCCCCAGAGCAGGTCGATGGGTCGGGGGAATGGCTCGCGCCAGATCAGCGCCAGCGAGACCAGCAAAGCAAGCCCTATCGTATACGCGCCCACGATAACACTGGAGGCGCTGGCGCGACGGGAGGCCAGCCCACCGCTAAAATCACCGCTGCCCCAGCACAGGGAAGCGCTCAGACCAAAGACAACGGTGGCGAAGAGATGATCCATGACAAAAACCCTACAAAAACCTTGGGCTAATGCGTGCGAGGCCTGAAATGCGCCCCAGCGCAACGTGGCGCGGCTATCTGTTGCCGCGCCTATGATGTAGTCTATCACCGCTGCGGTGATGAATACCCGTTGCGCTCTGGATGTGACAAACGGTGTCGCGCTAGAAGCGCCAGCGAGTCGCGCCGTATGGCTCCTCAGTCGCCACGCCATATGCTACAACAGGCGCCATGACGTAGAGGTTCCAGGGAGACGGTCCGGCGCTCGGCGCGCTGTATGCGGCGGTGATGGCGTCGTCGCCCGCGCTTGCCGGCCACCCCTGCGCCGCGTAGCGTTCCGCGATGCGCTGAAGGGTAACGCGGTCGGTTACCCGCGACGCCGTCCCTTCGATGACAAGGTCGATGGTCGGAAGGTTCACCGAGATGGCGCAGTTCGGGTTCTCGGCCAGGTTGTGGCTCTTGCGCGTCCCGGCGCCGCTCGTGAAGTAAAACGTGCCGTCAACCCAGAGCGCGCCTATTCCCGCGACGTGTGGCCGCCCATCAGTGGAGACGGTTGCTAGCCAGAAGGTTTTCTTCGTGTCGGTTGCGGCGATGTTCTCCAACTCTTCGAGCGCGCGCGACCATGGAATCGGCGGATCACCATAGGTGTCGAGGTTCTTCTCGTCCATAGCATGCTTCTGCATCCTTATCCCTCCTTCACTGTCGGTTCGGCCAACTGATAAGTCGCGATCACTACGCCCGTGGTCGTCGTCACCGAGTTGGTCAGCCGGAATGTGGCGAACGCGCCGCCGTCGGCAAAGAGATGGCGGCCTGATCCGAGCACTAGCGGGTGGATGAGCAGTGTGAACTGGTCGATCAGATTGTGCCGCATCAGCGACTGGATCAGCTCGCCGCTACCGAGAATCACGATGTCCGCCCCCGGTTGCTGCTTCAGGCTCGCCACCGCCTCCGCAACGTCGCCTTTGAGCAGCGTAGAGTTGCTCCACGGCAGCGGCTCGGCCAGCGTTGTTGACGCCACGTACTTCTGCGCGTTGTTGAGCACGTCGGTGAAGGGATTGTCGGTGCGGTTGGGCCAGACGGCGTAGAAGTCCTCGTAGGTTCGTCGTCCGAAGAGCAACGCGCCACTGGTGGCCATTCCCTCGCCCATCGCCTTGCCCATGACCGCATCGTTATAGGGTAGCGCCCAGCCGCCGTACGTGAAACCGCCGCGACGATCCTCGTCGGGCCGCCCTGGCGCCTGCATCACGCCGTCGAGTGTCATGTTGTTGACCACGACAATTTTGCTCATGCTAACACCTCTCCGCTGCGCGCGCATATCACCGCTGTCGCGCTATATCGATGCCCATAGGGTTACACCCACTCATTGAGCACGCTGCGCACCGGGTACAGCTTCTTCCATCTTGCGCTTTTCGGGCGCCGCTCGCTAAAGGTACACTTCGTCCACATAGCACCAGCGCCAGTCCTCGCCCGGCTGGAACGACTGGATGATAGGATGGCCGGTCGCGTGAAAGTGTTTGGTGGCGTGTCTGTTCTTCGAGTTATCGCAACAGCCGATGTGACCACAGATCAGGCACTCGCGCAGGTGCACCCAGGTATCGCCCATCTCCAGGCATTCCTTGCAGCCGTCGCCGCTCGCCGTCACGTCTCGAATCTCGTCCAGGTGCGTGCAATCTGTAGCCATGCGATCCTCCTTGCAGGGATGTTGCTATGTGCCATACCTCACGAGTATATGGTAGCTCAGTGCGTCGCGCTGGCTCTCATCTGTTGCGAAGATGCGCCTCCACCCGCGACCAGAAGGCCGCGAGCGACTCGCGGGCATCCTCAAACGAGCCATCGATGACGAGCAGGAAGCAGGGACGCCCGGCCTCCATCATCGCCTGCCAGGCGCCAACCGCCTGTGCGTGGAGGAATGCGTTGGTATAGCGCCCCAGCAGGCAGGCTTCAGTCTCCCGCGCGACGAGCCGCAGGCTGATGAGATTGGGCGGTCCATCCATCTCGCTCTGCTCCGTCGAGTGATAGGCGGCGGGCGCCTGACGCGGCTTCACCGGAACCCCTAGCAGCGTGTTCCCAATGGAGCGCGCATGCTGACCCACCAGATCAAGCAGGTCGGCCCGCGCCTCTCCATTGATCGTCACATCCAGATACCCCAGCGGTACCTCCCAAAAACGCGCCTCCGCCAGCGCCCGCGCGAAGACAGACGCCGGGTGGGATGTGGCGGCATCTGGCTCAGATGCGATAATCCCAGCGGGAGCCAACAGCGTCAACATACCGTCATGCGAGGCTGGCTGCCAGCCAGACACAACGCCCAGCGGATCCGGTTGCTCGCGCAATGCGCGCGCCCGCGCCTTGTAATTTTCGACGGCGGGCTGTCCGGCGAACTGAATCCGGTGCAGGTAGCCGTAGAGCGCCATGGTCAACTGCCAGCCGAGGAAGCCGGCAACGAGGGCCGCCAGCCGGTCGCGTGGCTCCGTACTCGCGAGGGCAGGCTGGACGAGTACAAAGGAAGCGCCTTGGATCGCGGGCGCTTCGGTTACGACACGCGCCCGCAGCATGCCATCCTCGTGATAGCCCGGCGCCGCTGTATTTAGCGACTGCTCGCCGAAGACGACGATGCCCTTGCCGCCTTTGCCGAGGCTCTCTTCCATCAACTGTTCCAGCCAGGAGACGAAGACACTCCAACCTTCCGGCATGCTCACAAGTACCCGACAGGCGCCATCATTGCTGGCGGCGCTCAACGCGGCGGCGAGTTGCACGAAGCGATGCTCCGACGGGTGAGACGTGGCCAGATCGAGGTCGTAGGCATCCCAGGCGGCCCGCAGCACTGCCCGCAGCTGCCCCGGCTCTTCGGATATACCGGTAAGATACAGGGCTGCCGGGAGCAGGAATACCTGTGTTCCGGGGGCGCTCATCCGTCCGCCTGTGCCGGTTCCGCCATCGAGTTGCAGCGGACGAGTGGGCGCCTGGTGCTCGCGCGCGAAGGCATCGAGGTATGAGCCGGGGAGCGTCATCACCAGCAGATGGTTCGCCGGTCGCAAGCCAGCCTGTTCGAGCAGTGCGGCGAACCAGGACAGATGGGTAATCGGCTCCTCCGAGGTCATCCCCATCGCGACGCCGATCATCATCACATCGCGCAGGAGTGTGTGGAGGAATGCGGCATCCACAGGCCCAGACGCGGACGGCAGCGGAAGCCCCTTCGCCCCGGCAATCGCGCGGAGAATCGCGTTGAGCGCCGCGGGATCGGTGCTATCCAGCGGGTGAATCGTGATAGAGTTCTCGAGATCGCTATGGCTGCCATCGAAGCCAAGATCGCAGAGCACCCGCACCGTCAGAACCGAGCCGCCCATGCCCGCCCAGATGATGTGGCGGATACCACGCCCCCGAATGGCGCGCGCCTCGGCCTCCACACCCTCCAGCACATCTGGGTCGGCAAGCAGACGCGCAACCGCCTCGACCCAATCGAGCTTGAGCGCGCCGTTCTCGCTCCCCAGCGCCGCCATCAGACCATCACGCCGCCGCAACTGGCCGACCGCATCCTCGGCGATGAGTTGCTGTAGAGCGCGTTGCATCGCATATTCGCTCGCCATGGGGCAACGCCGCCTTTCCACATATGCCTGAGCGTCCGGTCACTCTCCGCGCAGCCGAAACAGCCGTTCGCCCGCATGTGGCACATAGAGGATGCCCTCGGCCTCGCGCCCCATCCATGCCGCCGGATCAATCGTGCGATAATCCGCATAGCCCAGGTTGATACGGCGGCAGCGCTCCTCCGGGATGCTCGTCGCCAGCGTGACCGCGATGCGCGGCGTCTCAACGCCAGTGGCGGCATCGTACGCGCCCAGCCCCTTGACGTGCGTGCTGTGCGCCAGAATCATCCCCGGCACGTCCTTGAAGCGATCCCACTGCTTGAGGAAATAGTCTCTGACGTGGTAGCCGACCTCATCAATCAGCCTGCCATGCGTATAGGACACCTCGGTGATGTGCGGCGCGTAGATGATAACCTCGCCGCCATCGGCGATCACCGGCTCGGTCTTATACATTGCCTTGGCCGCCGTCCACAAATCGTCGTAGATCTCCGCCGGGGCCGAGAGCACACGCTGAAATGGGCGATCTACGTAGGTGATATCCAGCTGGGCCGAGAGGGCCGCCGCCGCGCTCCAGGCCTCGGTGAGCGAGCCGATAAAGAGACCGTGAAGCTCCTTGCTCCGCATCACTAGCGCCAGGTAGACAACCGGGCGCGGCACAAACCCCGCCGCACGGGTGATGATACGGCGCACCGGAGTATCCTTGACGCCGATGGTGTGCATGCTGGTCACCAGCGCGCCGAGCCAGTGGGTGAAGTTGATGATGTCCGGCCCCGCGATGCCAGGGAAAAGATACTTGGCGCCCCCGGAGAATCCAGCGACCTCATGGGGAAAGACCGGCCCGCAAATTAGCACGAGGTCATAGGCGCTAATCAGGCGATTGAGCGTGACCGGCACGTCCTCGGCGAGCAGCCCGCCGGTCAGCGCGGCTGCCTCATCACGCGAGATGACACCGATGGTCTCGAGCGCCTGCGGATTGTTCCACTCATGGTTGAAGATGCGCACATTTGGGTAGCGCTCGGTGCGTTCAGCGTCCGTCACGCCCACCAGGCGGTCGATGGCTTCCGGCGACATGGGTGGATGGGTTCCCAGCGCGATCAGGTAATCTAACTGAGCGACCCGCCGTCCAAATCGCTCATAGAGCAGGCGGAAGAGAAGCGGGATTGGTGCGGTGCGCGTCCCATCGGGAATGATGACCAGCACGCGCCTGCCGGTCGGGTCAAGCTCGTCGCCGACGAACAGATCAGCATCCGCCGTGGCAAGCACGCTCTGCACATCATCTAGCGTCAATGCAGTTGTGGCTGAACCCTTCCCAAGCACCATAATGCTACCACTCCTGTTCTCTGCTTTTCCCGCTAGACACCGCTGAAGGAGGAGAATCCGCCATCGACCGGGACGACAACGCCTGTGACGAACGCCGACGCTGGGCTGACCAGCCAGAGCAACGTGCCCACCAGATCCTCAGGCCGACCCATCCGGCCCGCAGGTGTGTGGCTGATGATCGCCTGCCCGCGTGGCGTCGGCGCGCCCGCCTCATCGGTGAGCAGGTAGCGGTTCTGTTCGGTCAGGAAGAAGCCAGGAGCCACGGCGTTGACGCGGATGCGCGGGCTATACTCCTGCGCCATATGCACGGCGAGCCACTGAGTGAAGTTGGCGACGGCGGCCTTGGCCGCGCTGTAGGCTGGGATGCGGGTCAGCGGGCGCAGCGCGTTCATTGAGGTGATGTTGACGATGCAGCCCTCGCCACGATCCGCCATGGCGCGCCCGAAAACCTGGCAGCATTGAAAGGTGCCGGTGAAGTTGAGCGCGAAGACGGTATTGACGGCGCTGGCGTCCAGATCGAAGAAGCTATGCTCAGCCGATGTGGTCGCCATGGGCGAATTGCCGCCCGCCGCGTTGACCAGAATATCCACTGGCCCAAACGCGCGCGTGACCTGCTCGCGCGCATGCTCAATGGCGGCGCGATCCAGCACATCGCACGCGACGCCCATGGCTGACCCGCCATACGCCCTGATGTCTTCTGCCGCGGCATCCGCCGTTTCGGCATGACGCCCCAGAATGGCGACCTGTACGCCCGCCCGCGCGAGACCCAGCGCCATGGCGCGCCCCAACTGGCCGCTGCCGCCCGTGATGATGGCGACGCGCCCACGCACGTCGAAGAGCGCCTGCCCGTCGCGTTCCGCCTCTGGCATGGTTCTACCTTCCGACACGACTGCTCCGTTGAAGTTGGGAGCCAACTCCAACTATTGTACATCCATCGTGCAGTCGTGTCGGCGGTGTTTCGTGGCTAGGGCTATCGCACGCCCAGCAGTAGCTCGATCACGAGCTGGTCAAGCGCCTCATACGGCTGGCCGCGCGCTCCCAGCGCCTGGCGATCGAAGACACGCGCGCTGAGCGCCTGGGCCGTCTCCCGCGAATACGGCTCCGTGGCAGCATCCTGCGCGCGAATCTGGGTCAGCAGTCCCTGAATCTCGTTGTCCTCCGCGAAACGCCTGGCCTTCTCTTTGAGGATGAGGTAGGTTCGCATACAGCCACGCGCGAACGCTTTGACATCGTCGGCGTCGGCGGTGCGGTAGGCATGCGCATCGAAGTGGCGCGAGCCATCGTAGCCGACCGATTCGAGGAACTGCACCAGGAAGAAGGCCACCTTCAGATTCTGCGCGCCAAAGCGGAAGTCCTGGTCGTAGCGGCCAATTACCTGATCGTTGAGGTCGATGTGGAAAAGCTTGCCCGCATCCCACGCCTGCGCGACCGCATGCAAGAAGTTCAAACCAGCCATCGTTTCGTGCGCGACCTCTGGATTGACGCCTACCATCTCCGGGTGATCGAGCGTCTGGATGAACGCCAGGGCGCTGCCAACCGTCGCCAGATAGATATCGCCGCGCGGCTCGTTGGGCTTCGGCTCCAGCGCGAATCTGAGGTCGTACCCCTGGTCGCGGACGTAGCTGGAGAGAAAATTGAGGGCGTCGCGCATGCGCTTCAGGCCATCGAGCGGGGATTTGGCGACGTCGGTTTCCACCCCCTCGCGTCCGCCCCAGAAGACGTAGGTTTTCGCCCCAAGCTCCACGCCCAGATCGATGGCGCGCATGGTCTTCTGCAAGGCATAGGCCCGCACCTGGGCGTCGTTGGACGTGAACGCGCCGTCCCGGAAAGCGGGATCAGTGAAGAGATTGGTCGTCGCCATCGGGATGACCACGCCCGTCTCGCTCAGCGCTTGCTTGAAGTCGCGCACAATCTGGTCGCGCTCGGCGGGGGTGGCATCAATCGAGACGAGATCATTGTCGTGGAAGTTGACACCCCACGCCCCAACCTCGGCCAGCAGATGCACCAGCTCGACTGGTGAACGTGGCGCGCGCACTGGCTCGCCAAAGGGGTCGCGGCCAATGTTGCCGACGGTCCAGAGACCGAAGGTGAACTTATCAGCCGGGGTAGGGATAAAATCGGTCTGCGTAATTGGCATAGGTAACAAGCCTCCGTCCTATTGTAGCATGCCCACTCAGGGGAGATCCGCACGATACCAGCTGGCCGCCGCATTCGCGCGCGCTTCCTCCAGATATGAAAGCTTGTCCGCCGCCGCAAGCCATCCCGAAAAGATGGCATCGGTGCAGAGCAGGATCGCCGCGGGCGGGGCAAGCTGGTCGCGCAAAGCCACACGGAGCGCCGACAAGGTCTCCGGTGTTGGCCCCGGCTCCGGCGGCCGCCATGTCAGCCCCTCGAAGGTTGTTACGCGACGGATGAATCCCCCCTCACAGAGAAGGACGAGGCCAATCGCGAGCGCATCGTCCTCATAGACGCCGAGCGCGAGCGTCGCCGGGGATGGCAATCCCGCGATGAAACGGCAAATCTCGGCATAGGTCCATCCATTCCAGTGGCCGGGATGCGGTGGCTCGCAGGCATACCCCTTTGGGTCGCCCCAGACGAGGGTATAGACCAGGTGATAGTAGGCATCAAGGGTAAGATCGCGCCGGGGCGTCGCCTGCGCCTGTCGCGCGACCTGCGCGAGATGGCGGCGGTCGATGATGTGGACGCGCTGCCACTGGCCGCGCCCGTAAAGGTCATGGGCCAGCGCCTCAGGGGCATCAATGCGGTCGGGGATCCCTTCTGGACGGCCCAGGCCTGCGGTATCCACCACTTTGAGGACGTGGCCGGCGTCGTGTAGCACGAAGAGGCCGTGCTCATCCGGCTGCGCCGCGCGAATATACTGCTGTGGGTTGAAGAACCGCCCAAGGTTGCGCCAGGTCACTGGATCAAGGTCACTCACCTGCCAGGTCGGGTCAATGATGCCAATCATGCGCGCTCCTCCCAGATATGGATGGCGTAGGGGGCAAGGTCGAGCGTCAGATGCGCGGCGTGCATGGCTTCCGCGGTGTCTCCCCATACCGGCGTCAGGCGGCGCGGCGACGCGAAGGAGATCGTCACGTGCTGCTCGCGCTCGGTCGGATTGGCGACGAAGACGAGGCGGCACTTCTTGCCCACCTGCTCGACGACCTCCACATCTGGCGCGTCCCAACGGACGGTGGGCGGTGGCAGGTGCGCCGTGAGTGTGGTGGGGATGCACTCAGCCGCGATCCAGCCGATATGCCCTTCTCCATAGGCGATTTCGCCCGGCTCGCGGAGCGCCTCGCCCAGTATCGAGAGCGGCTGCAGATTGCTATCGAGGTATGGAACACCTGGGCCGAAGAGCAAACACCCACCATGGGAGGCGTAGTCGAGCAACTTCCGCTGATCGGCCTCATCCATGAAATCGACCATCGAGATGAACGCCAGCGGATAGCGCTGCAGCCGTTGCGGATCGATGTGGCTATCGGCGATATCGTAATCAAGCTGTCGCCGCTTGAGTTCGGTGAAGACTTTCCCCAGCCAGTTGTCAGTCTGATGGGGATCAGCCTCATGGGCGACATCCCAGCGAAAGCCGAGTTCGAGATCGACCTGGCTCAATTCGTCAGGCAACCCAAGCAGGTCCGCGTGGGCAAAGTGGAGCGTCGAAGCCATCGCCGCATAGCGTCCAAGATCGTAGTTGAGCAGCGCCAGCGCCTGAGGTTGGCGGCGAAACGCGCCAAGTGGATACCGCTGGAGGAAGGCGGAGAGACGCCGATAGAAGTCGGAGTAGCCGGGACGATAGGCGCCGTGGCGCGTGATTGGGCTGCCCTGCCAGCGCTCGCGCTCGACCAGCATATAGAACGTGACGGCGCGCATCCCGTGCATCAACGCGGCCAGCGTCACAAATTCCTGCTCGTCTGGCGTCGGCGTTTCAGGGTGATGGCTCCAAATGCCGCTGACGAACTCGGGCACGTAGGGCAACCGGGTCGTGCCCGCCTGATAGCGCATGCGTTGCACAGTGCCCGCGTAGCCATGCGGGATGCGGTAGTTATTGATGCCCACCCAGTCAATCGCGGGATCAGCCTCCAGGCGTGCAATATCGAGCGGGGTGCGATACTGGAAGGCGACATCGTGAAAGATCGGAACGCCCCGCACGCCTCGCTCGCGCAGCATCCGTGCGACCCGCGTTACTCCTTCATGAAGGTAGCGCTCCTTATATTCTACCCAGTCACGGCGCCAGGGCACGTCGGCCCGCGTGCGAATCTCGCTATCGTGCGGTGGGTCGATCTCTGAGAACTCCCGATGTGCGCAGCCATAGACCGCGTTGAGTTGCGCGATAGTTCCGTAGCGCTCGCCGAGGAACCGCTGATAAGCCGCGATGGAGTCGGGGCTGTAGTCGGTAGCGTACGCCTGATCGTGGAACATATAGCAGGTTTCGTTGTCACTTTGCACCGCGACGATGCAGCCATTCGGCGCCAGGTGACGCGCGATGATCGGGCAGACGGCATCGAACCAGCTCCCAACCGCCTGATAGAACGCCGGGCTGGCATAGGAGGGAACGGGATACGGACGCGGCGGATGGAAGCCCCAGGCCGCATCCAGATGCAGGCTGCCAACAGCGGTCTGCGCCTGAATCGCGGGATCGAGCAGTATCCACTCGGGGAAACCGAAATCGGTCAACTCGGCGTTGATGAGCGGGCCGGGCCGTACCAGCAGGTACATGCCGCGCGCCTCACATAACTGGCAAAAGACCTCGAAGGCTTTACGTGGGTCGCCCACCCCCCAATCGAATACGCCCGGCGCGGTCTCGTGCACCGACCAGGGGACATACGTCTCGATCATCCCGAACCCAAGCGCCTGCACCCGGTCGAGGATCAGCGGCCAGCGTTCGCGTTCGAGCCGCCAGTAGTGGACGGTTCCGGAGTAGACGGGAACCTGTTTCCCGTCGATATCCAGCCCGTGATCTGTGAGGGTAACGGACAACCTTTTATCCTTTCACGGCCCCCGCGGTCAGGCCAGCCACGATCTGACGCTCGGCCAGGAGATAGATAGCAATCGCCGGGATCATCGCCACCGTGACAAACGCGAGTACCGCGGCCCAATCGGTCGAGTACTGCTGCTGGAACTGCAACGCCCCCAGTGGGAGCGTCCACGTCGAGTCGTCGTTCAGAACGAGCAGCGGCAAGAGGAAGTTATTCCAGCTGGCGACGGCGGCCAGCATGCTCACCACAGCGAGGGCGGGGCGACACAGCGGCAGGAGCACGCGCCAGAAGAAGCCCAGGGTTGATGCGCCGTCAATCGTTGCGGCATCTTCGAGTTCGCGCGGAACCGCACGGAAGAAATTGCGCAGAATCAGGATGGTGGTTGGCAGGGCAAACGCGGCCTGCGGCAGAATGACCCCCCACAACGAATCCAGCAGACCCAGCGACCGAATTGTGATATAGAGCGGTAATACGGCAACTGTGAGCGGGAAGAGCAGGCCAAAAAGGAAGACGTTGAAGACCAGTTCTCGCCCTGGAAATGAGATGCGCGCCAGGACAAACGCCGCTGGCGAGGCCGCGAGAAGCAGGACCGCGAGCGTCCCGCCGACCGTCAGCAGGCTATTGATGAGCTCGCCCCAAAACGGACTTCCTCCCGCCAGAACGCGGCCAAAGTTCTCCCAGTGCAGGGTCTTCGGGATGCTGAAAGGCTCAGTCAGTAGCTCGCCATTCGTGCGCAGCCCACCCAATGCTGTGGCAAGTAAAGGAATGAGGACGATAGCCGCCACGACGGAACAAATGGCTAATGCGGGCAGCCAGGCGCCTGATCGTCTGGTGAAGGCGCGCATGAAAGGTCTCCTCTTCTGTCCCGGTTACAGCGCCGAGCTGCCGCTGAGATCCTGCCGCATGATGACACGCTGATAGAGCAGCGCGAAGATCAGGCACAGGACAAACATGACCACTCCGACGGCGCTCCCATAGCCGAGCGCGAACTGCTGGAGGCCAAAATGGATCTGATAGGTGGCCATCGTCTCGCTGGCAAAGACCGGCCCGCCGTCACTCATCACCCAGATGAGGTCGAAGTATTGCAGCGATCCCAATATCGAGAGGAAGACCGAGAGCCGGATCGTGCTGCCCAGCAGTGGCAGCGTGACATGGCGTGCGATCTGCCAGGAGTTTGCGCCATCAATCTGTGCCGCCTCGATCACCTCCTCGGGAATATTCTGTAAGCCCGCGACATAGAGAACGAGATGGAATCCGAAATACTTCCAGCACATCGCGACAAATATCGCCAGCAGCACGGTATGCGTGTCGGCGAGGTATGCCGGAGGCGTCGCATTGGGATTGATCTGGTGCAGGAGACCCGCAACCAGGCCGCTCGACGGGTTATAGATGAATGACCAGATGAGGCCGGTGACGACCTCAGAAAGGATATAAGGCAGGAAGAACACAGTGCGGAAGAATGTGCGGCCTGGCATCTTTCGGTTGATGAGCAATGCCAGCACAAGCGCCGACGGCAGTTGCACAAGCAGTGAAAGCGCCGCGATCAGCGCGTTATTCTTCACGGCTGTCAGGAAGACAGGATCGCGGAAGAGCGTCTGATAGTTTTTGAGGCCGGTATAGTCGTCGAGAGCGCCGAGGCCACTCCAGTGATAGAGGCTGTAGTGAGCGGCCTGTACCACAGGAATAACGACGAACAGCACGAACAGCGCCAGGCTGGGCAGCAGGAAGAGAATGACTGTCGCGGCTTTGCTCCATTGTCGGCGCCGACGCTGCGCGAGGACACGCCCTTTCGACGCGGGGAGCGACATAGTTAATCGCACCTGACAGATGCTCCCTTTCCTGCTACACGGTGAATTGCGATGCTGTACGGAGACTGGCGAGATAGAGGCCTACCCCGCCAGCGCGCGACTGGAGACTCGTAACGAGTCGCATTGGGAATCAACGAGGATCAACCACCACTGGCGGCTACCGCGTCGATTGCGGCGGCTGCGGCCTGCGGAGTCGCACTCCCCGCGAAGAGGGCCTGTGTCTGGTCGTTCACGGTATTGCCTACCGCTGGTGACATAAACTGGTCGTAGTAGAGCTGGTAGTATGGCGCATTGCCGACGAGCTGAGCCACCGCCTGCAAGTTTGGATCAGTGACCGCGCTCAGCGCGCCCTTGACCGGGGGCAGCAGGGCGCCTTTCTGCGCCAGAGACTGCTGGTTTGCGGAGCTTGTCAGGAACTTGACGAAGTCTACCGCCGCGGCAGGAGCGTTCTTGCCAATGCCGAATCCGTTGCCGCCACCCAGCACATCGGTTGGGTTGCCCTGCTCGTTTGGCAGTGTGGGGAAGGGGAAGAAGCCAAGTTCCTGACCCTTCTTATCCGTAGAAGCCGCGGCATCGTTGGAGGGCGCCCATTGGCCCATCAGTTCCATCGCCGCTTTGCCATTGCCCATGAGCGCCTGGTGATCGTTGTAGCTGGCGCCCAGAACGCCGTTCTCGAAGGGCTTCAACGCGACAAGTTGCTGGAGATACTGGCCCGCCTGAACGAATGCGGGATCGGTGAACGCTCCGCCGTTTCGCGTGAAGGCCTTGTTGAAGGCATCTTTGCCGCCGAGACGTACAGCAAGATACTCCCAGTAGAAAGCGCCCGGCCACTTATCTTTCTCGCCCAGTGCAATCGGCGTGATGCCCGCCGCCTTGAGCTTGCCGATATCGGCCACGAAGTCATCCCATGTCACGGGAGGCGTAGTAATTCCCGCTTTGGTGAAGAGCGCTTTGTTGTACCAGAAACCTACCGCGCCCACATCCCACGGCACGCCGTAGTACTTGCCGTTGTAGCTATACAGGTTGAGCGCCGCGGTGCTGAAGGTGTCGCCCCAACCGCCAGATTGCAGCTCAGGCGTGATGTCTTTCATCAACCCGGCTTTGGCATACTGCTGCAGCACGCCACCGCCCCAACTCTGGAAGATATCGGGCGGCGTTCCAGCCTGCATGGCTGTGTTCAGTTTCGTCTTGAACGGGTCGTTCTCGATGACGGTGATCTTGATGGTCACGTTGGGATGCGCGGCCATGTATTGATTGGCAAGATCCTGCCAGGCAGACTTCAACGGATCGGTGGTGTTGATATGCCACCAGTTGATGGTGACTTTACCAGATCCGGCAGAAGTACTGCTTCCGCAGGCAACCAGGAAAGTTGCGATGATCGCCAGAAGGGAAAGAAGCGCAAGAACACGTTTCATGGTTGGTTGTGCTCCTTGAAGTGGACAGCAACGCTGCTTGGCACACGTAATGGCGCAAAAAGAGGGAACACCCTGGCGTCACGTGGCCAGGATGGCTATACTGTACGTGTCGGGTCTGGCGACTTTGGTACCCCGATATGTTTGACAGCGCATCAGGTCCGGAGTCGCCGCCTTCTCCTACTCCTTTCCCCCGATTCAGTGCTACGAAAAACAACGCATCAAAACCGGACTAGTATCGTCAGGTTCGGCGAACGATTCCGGTGAGAAGCGGGCCGATCTGGCCACGCGCCAATCACCCTACGACGCCGATGGCGCCTGACACGATGCGCGGATACTCAAAGTGGTCGGCAGCTCGATCCGCTTCACGCCAGCATCTGGCGTTTCGATATAGTTGAAGAGCAGTTCCACTGCGGCGCGCCCCATCTCAGCCAGCGGCTGGCGCACCGTCGTCAGGCCCGGATGCACCTGTCCAGCCTGGGGGATGTCATCAAAGCCCAGCACGGAGATATCGTCAGGGATACGCAGGCCACGGCTGCGCACCGCCTCCATCACACCGAACGCCGAGACATCATTGGAGGCGAAGATCGCTGTCGGCGGCTCGGCGAGATCGAGCAACTCATTCGCGCAGGTATACGCACGCGGCTGAAAAAAATCGCCCTCGCGCACCAGCGCCGGATCGGCTGGCAAACCCGCCGCATGCAGCGCCTGCTGATAGCCCACCAGACGATCACGCGTGCAGCCGAGGGCCATATCACCGGTGATGAAGCCGATACGCCGATGCCCCAATTCGATGAGATAGCGGGCGCCATCGTAACCACCCTGCAAGTTCGTAGCGCCCACCGAGGGGACATCGAATCCCAGGCCCTGGTGGTCTACCAGCACATAGGGGAATCCACGATGGCGCAGTGTTTCGAGATAGGCCTCGGCGTTGCGCGGCAAGACGAGCAAAAGGCCATCCACCAGGTTGCGGGTCAGTCGGGTGACATAGGCGGACTCGCGCCCCTTACGGCGGTGCGTCGTATAGAGCATCAGGTCGTACTGCATCGCCGAGAGTTCTTCGTCCACGCCGCGCGCGATCTCACCGAAATACTCGACGGTGAGACTGTGGACGAGCAATCCAATGATGTTCGACTTCCCCCCGGCCAGACTACGCGCCTGGAGGTTCGCCACATAGCCAAGCTCCGCCATCGTCCGCAGCACTCGCTCGCGCTTATCGGCGCTGACACCCTTATTGTTGATGACCCGCGAGACCGTCGAGTAGGAGACATCCGCCTCGCGGGCCACATCGAAGATGGTGACATCCTGGGTGGGGAGCTTGCGTACCATGGCACTCTCACTTTGCAAGCGCTTGCAACGGTTTGACGGAAGGATACCAGTGAACCTGCCATTCGTCAAGCCCCCTTCGCAAAATTCATAGCGAAATCCCTGATTTTATGGGCATTCATATATTGTCGAGATTGCAAAACATACACGTGGTCGAGGTTGCATTGCCGAGTGCTCTTGCAAGCGCATTCATAACGGTGTGACGGTTGAGGAAGGCCAGAGAGGACGGCGCTGACGTGCCCCACATGGCGCGTTGGGGCGTTGCCATCAGCGCTGCGCTATCAATGCCCATCTGGTGCGGATGCCAGTCGGGCCGCACCGTGTCCCTGTCAACAACTGCCTCAATAGCCGCCAGGCGCCTGGGCGTCATCATATGGTCCGAAGGTCGTATCTCTTCACGAGCACATACCCACCGTATATCTCGAATCCCCACCATTTTTTGCACTTTTGGCTCATGGCGGTTGAGGAGAGACTTGTTACGATGCACCGCGTGCCATAACGGTCAGACCAGCATGATTGCCCGCGCAATCTTCTGGAAAGGAGGCCTAACCTCAAGGTGAGGTCTGGTTCATGGCTGACGCCAGGGAGACCGCCCCCAAGCGGGATAGCGCACCCTCGGACGCGCAGTGGTGAGCGTCCGTAGCGGTCATCTGTTGCCGTGTGAAGGAGTTGCTGGAGTCTGGAGTAAGGCAGGAAAGAGGGCATCTCCGCGAGCCGCCACGGAGTGGAGAGGAGGTGGAAAAGTTGTCAGATCGCGGAGGGAACCTTCATATGGTCGCAACGCGGCCAGCGAAGACATTCCGCCAACGCCTCTATGACTTCCTGGATCATCGGCGCGATATGATCGCGCTCGTCGTCGTCCTGCTCCTGTTGCAGGCGCCTATCTACCTGCTCAGCAACGGCCTTACGATCAATGACGTCCTGCGCGAGAGTGGCCTGTCAGGTGGCGCGACGGGTGGTAGTTCCACCGAGGCGGGCGGACCCGACTGGCTCGCGATCCTCATCGCGACCGCGGCGGTCATCTGCCTAGTATTGGGCCGCCGCGTCTGGCTCCGATGGCTGACGATCATTGCGGCAAGCATCCAGACGCTCCTGGTGATCCTGTTTACACTTGTACTTGTCGCCACTATCGGTCTCAAGGCGCAGACTGGAGTGCGCTTGCTGCAAGACAGCGTGGTGGTCTGGGTAAGCATCACCATGCTGTTCGCGCTCTGGTACTGGCTGATCGAGAGCGCCTCTGCCCAGGAGAAGGCCGCTGGAAAAGCCCACGACATCGTGTTCGCCGAGAGAGACCTGGCGACGTCGGCGGAAAGCGCGTGGCGGCCACACATCATCGACTACGTCTACCTGTCCTTCACTATCAGCACCAGATTCAGTCCAGGTTCAGCGATCATGCTCTCCCGCCGGGCGAAGCTGATCCAGATGCTCCACACCATCCTGTCCATACTCGTTCTGCTCGTGATCGCGGCCAGAGCCGTCGGCATCGCGTGATCGCGGCCAGCGCTGTGAATGACCACAAACGATGACCAAGGAGGATTGCAATGTACGATCAACAGCCCGCTCAGCCCCATCGACCCGTTTTCCTCACCATCCTGGCGATTCTCGCCATTATAGGCGGCGTGCTCTCGCTGCTGGGGGCGATCTTACTCTTCACCTCTGGTGGCGCTGGTGTCTTCGCCAGCGGCGGGCAAGCTGCCTATGTCACTGCTGGCATTGTCCTCGGATTTGTCGGGGTGATTTTGCTCGTCTCGGGTATCCTCGACCTGGCATTCGGGATCGGGACGCTTCAAGGCCGCGTCTGGGCCTGGATCCTTGGCATCCTGGCTCAGGTTCTCACGCTGCTCTCGGCGCTGATCGCCATCATCAGCGGCGTGTTCAACCACAACTTCGGCGGAGCCATTAGCAGCAATATCGTCTCGATCATCATCGCGGGGATCATCCTGTTCTACCTCAATTCAAGGCAGGTCCGAGCATACTTCGGACGTAGATGAGCTGACCCTGGCACAAAACTTGATCTTCATCTCTGAACATGTCGTCTCTATTGGAGTACTCGCGGGAGTCGCTACCACGTCACCTGTTGAATACCCAATGGAGATGGCAGAGAGGCATGAAGTGGCGAGCGGCGACGAGCGGCGACGAGCTTGACTGGCCGTTCTGAACCAACGCGAGATCAACGCCAGCCTCGTGTGCAATCGTGATGAGAGGGAGCACGCAGATGAAACGGCCACGCGGAGTGATGATTATCGGCTGCCTGCTACTCATACAAGGATTACTCTTGAGCGGGATCGTCGTTGTACTCGCCGCGGCCATCATCCTGGCTCTGAACCGCCAGTTGCCCCGCGAGCTTGCTGTCAGCATCGAAGGCATCTCACCACTGGACTGGGCAAGCGTCGCCGCGAATGCAGTCGTTGGCATTCTCTCGCTCGTCGGCGGGGTCGCGCTCTTGCTGGTGCGCCCATGGGCATGGACATTGGCGCTGTTAGTGCAGGGGTATTCGCTGGCCGTCGATCTATGGAGCATCTATCAGGGTCACACGCCCTATCTGGAGATGCTCGTCCCCATTGTCATTATTTTCTATCTCAACACGCGCTCAGTGAGTCGTTTCTTCGAGAACCTGCGACGCCATACGGACGGGCAAGCCCAGAGTGGGCCCGCTACTCCAAACGCCCTGAATGGTCTGAATGCCACCGCTGGGACGATTACAGCAACGGGAGGCGCGGTCGTGGCGCCATCAGGGCGAACCCCACCAGACCAGCGGACAGTGCGGCAAGAAAGCCCACAACGCTCGTAACACCTCAGTATATTCGGTGACAACTCCCCACGGCTACAGCCGAGGGCTTCTCAGTTCACCCGGCAGCCCATCGGCTCCCGTCCCTGAAGGCAGTGCCCCTGCCTGTAGTGCTACTTCTACTCGTAATCCGGCCTGTAAGATATTCTTGGCGGCATTCACATCGCGGTCTTCGACCAGACCGCAGGAAGGGCAGATATGCGTCCGCACGGAGAGGCTTTTCTGGACGTACTCCCCACATCCGCTGCACTTCTGGGTCGTGAAGCGCGCAGGGACTCGCACCACCTCATGACCGGCTCTCTCAGCCTTATCTGTGAGGATGTCGAGAAACGCGCTCCAACTGGCGTCGTGAATGCTCTTGGCCAGGTGATGGTTCTTCACCATCCCTGCCACGTTCAGGGCTTCTACGCAGATGCGCCCGTAGCGCTCCGCGTACTGCTTGGCGGTCTTGAAATGGAAGTCACGGCGCTGGCGACCCACCTTCAAGTGCTTGCATGCAACCACACGGTTGGCCTTACGCCTGCGGTGACTCCCTTGCTTGCGGCGGCAGACGGTGCGTTGCGCGTGCGCAAGGCGTTTCTGCCCGCTGCGGTAGTAGCGCGGGTTCTCTACCACGCTGCCCTCCGAGTCGGCCAGAAAGACCTTCAGCCCCACATCCAGGCCAATGGCAGGATGCTCACAGTCCGCCTGCATATCCACCTGCGTATCCACCTGCGTATCCACCTGAGCGGGATGCGCCTCACCGAACGCATCCTGCGGTGTCGTCTCACAGACGATCAGCACATACCAATGGTTGTCAGCCCGCAAGACCAGATGGGCCGTGACTGGCGTGCCCATCAGTGGACGATGCAACTTGATCTTGAGCAGGCGTCCCAGTTTGGCCGGGACGTGCAGATGTTTCCCGTCGGCATCAAGCCATACGTCGCGATGCGTTGCGTACTGGCGGAGTTGGATGCTGTGCCAGCGATTCGGCGTCTTGAAGCGGGGGAAGCCTGCGGGCAACCCCAGGTCTTTCATCTGCAAGAACCGCTTGAGCGCACGGCTGAGCCGATCCGCCAGCGTTTGCACGGTGGTCGCAGGCACGAGATCGCCGCCGCGTCCCTTGAAGTGCGCTGTCAGGTCATACTTCGAGGGGAACGTGCCGTTCGTCTCATACTGCGCTTTCAGGTTCGCCAGCATCTCGTTGTAAATGGCCCGGGATGCGATCAGACAGGCCATCAAGTGCTGACGCTGGACGCAGTTAGGATAGAGCCGGTACTCAAACGTTCGCATGCTCTAGTGGTAGTACATAGGGCACGCGAGTATCAAGTGTGCGGTACTGGTGTGGTGCGGGTGTCGCCTGAGGGCGACCGGGCTTTCACTCCCATAGCTGCGTCAGATCTGAAGCAAGGGGCGCTCAGCCCGATTCTCAGGGAGGCAGGTAGAGATGACCATGCAACAACTCACCGGCAATGATCTGACGCTGTTGCGGCGCTTTGAGCCCGCCCTGTGTTTCAACCGGGGCGAGCAATTCTTTCCGATGAGCGCCGACCTCTATTTGACCCAGGCCAGTCTCTGGATCCATCGTCCCGACGCCGATCCAGAGATACTTGTGCCGCCTGGCAAGCTGGATGATGCGGCTCTCACGCAACGGTGGGAGGAGATTCCGGGCGCCGTCTACTATCTGCGCGTCGCGAATGCCGCGTCGCTCGCCGAGGTTCGGGCGTTTCGCCATAACTCGACCTTGCACGACTTCCACACAGGGCCAGGACGCCTCGTGCGGGTAGGCTTGCTGGCCCGCTTCCTCGATCTGTTTTTCTCGCTTTCCCTGCTGCTGCGTGGCAACACGCCGGGTGGCTTGGCTGTCGGCGCAGCGCAGCGCTATCACGCTGTCGAGCAGGCCGCGGGAAGCAAACGCGGAACCTGGTATCATGGACGGGTCGTGCGCCAGCACGGGTACATCGCGCTGCAATACTACTTCTTCTACGCCTTCAACGACTGGCGCTCGTCATTTCACGGCGTCAACGACCACGAGGGCGACTGGGAGATGGTGACGGTCTACGCCGCGGAGGATACGTCTGGCCAGATCCAACCGTGTTGGATGGCCTGTTCCGCCCATCTGGGCGAGGGAGACGACCTGCGCCGCCGCTGGGATGATCCGGGGCTGGAACGTATCGGCGAGCACCCCATCGTCTATGTTGGCGCTGGCTCACACGCGAATTACTTCTTTCGTGGCGAATATATGCCTGCCGTCGAAGTGCCTTTCACCCAGCCACTGGCACATGCCTGGACAGAGGTACGCCGCCTGTGGGCGCGCCTTGGTCAGGGCGATTCCCTCGGCCCGCAAAAAACGCGAGAAGGCATTCACATCCCGTTTGTCGACTATGCGCGTGGCGATGGGATGCGCGTTGGACCTGGTCAACCGCAGACGTGGCAGGTATGTCTACTCCAGCCAACCGCGGAATTGCCCGCGCCGCCATGGGTGGACAATTATCGTGGCCTCTGGGGACTGCGTAGCGGCGATCTGCTCGGCGGCGAGGATCCTCCAACTGGGCCGCGATTCGACCGAAGTGGCGGGGAGCGGAAACGGTGGTACGATCCAATCGGCTGGAGCGGGCTTGATAAAACACCACCACCCTCGGACGCGCTGGCAACCCTTGAGCGCCAGCAGCAGCGACTGCGCGAGCAGCGCGTTGACCTTTCCCACACGATTGACGACGTGACCGCCCAGTTGATGGGATTGGAGATGGAGGTAGCAGCCCAACGAAATACATTCTCACGCGCGGAAGCCGTCAAAGCGAGGCGCGAGCTTGAGAAGATGGATAAAGATCTCACGCAGCTCAAGGCTGATCGCGCCGCCATTGATGTCGCTGAGGAGCAATGCGCCACCTATGCCGGGCGCCTGGCATCGGGAGACCCCGGCGACCCACGCGCGCATCTCCACGCTCCCGACCTCCCGGTGAGCGCGGCTGACCTGCGGTTGGGTCGCCTGGCGGCCATCTGGAGCGCGGTGAGTGTTGGGGTGTTACTCCTGGGTATGGTGGTGCTGGCGCAGTTTTTCCCACGCATCCTGATTCCGGGGGCAGCGGTACTCTTAGGGGTGTATGCATTCATCGAGGCGCTCTTTCACCGAACCCTCGAGGGCCTGATTCGCGGCATCGCGGTGGCGCTGGCGGTGGTGGCCACAGTGGCGCTCATCGTCCAGTTTGCCCTGCCGCTGCTGCTGGCGCTGGTGGTAATTGTGGGGATCTTCATCCTGGTGGAGAACGTGCGTGAGTTGATTACCTGAGGAACAAGGCCGCGCCAGTGCGACACGGCCCTGCTCCACCCTGCTCCAAACGGCGAATCGCGCTACCGGGTGCTGTGCATCGGCATGATAACGTAGACATAGTCGCTTTCGTTGCTACCTGGCTTGATAACGCCCGGCTGCTGAGGCGTGTTCAGTTCGAGCGCCACGGTTGGCGTACCGATGACACCCAGCACATCGGTCAGATACTTGACATTGAAGATGATTTCCATCCCTGGTCCATCCACAGCTGCTTCTCTTGTGGTGGTCGTGTCGCCGTTCTCCTCCGCCGTCGCCACCAGAGTCACGCCGCCCGGCATCAGGCCACCATTCTCGCCCTCGGCAACTTTCAGCCGCACGATATTGGCGCTATCACGCGCGAAGATAGACGCCTGTTTAGCCGCCTGCTGCAGTTGCTCTGTAGGCATCGTTACACGGGTGGTGTGGCCCTTCGGCAAAATGACCTCGTAGTTGGGGAACTGCCCGGCGATCAGCGTCGAGACCAGCTCGAGGTCGTCGCCGATGCGGAAGAGCACCTGGTTGCGGTTTGGCGTCACGACGATATAGACCGTGCCCTCGCCCGGCATCACCTTCGCCAACTCCGTCAACGTGCGCGCGGGGATGAGCATATCGTTGACGGGCGCGTTGTCCTGGCCACCCGTCTCCTCCAGCGCGGTCGAGCGTACCGCCAGCCGGAAGCTATCCGCGGCGGCGAATGTCAGCCGCCCCTCGCTCACCCGCGCCAAAACGCCGGTGAAGACCGGGCGGGCGTCATCGGTGGCGGCGGCAAAGGCCACCTCGGCGATCATTGCCCGCAGCTCCGCCACACTCACCATCAGCGGCGGCTGCCCACCGTCGGCCGTCGGGATCGCCGGAAACTCGCCCGGCTCCATCCCGCGAATCGTCGCCTGGCTGCGCTGGTCACTCACCTTCAAGCTCTGCCCCGACGGCTGCAACGCCAGCGTGACCTCACTCGGCGGCAGCGTGTTGACGAAATCAGTCAGCAGCCGCGATGGGCTGGTGGTGCTGCCCTCCTCCTGGATATTGGCTGGCACCCAGCAGGTGATGCCGATCTCCAGGTTGGTGGCGGAGAGACGCAGGCGACCATTCTCGGCGGCCAGCAGGATATTGGAGAGAATCGGCAGTGTGCTCCGCGTCGAGACGGCATGGCTGACGGTGGAGAGTCCTCGGGCCAGGTCTTGCTGCTTGCAGGTGAGCTTCACGGGCGGCCTCCTCAGATGGAATGTATACATATCAGAACGGATGATGGGTATACCAGGCAACGCATCGGCGATGATCGCGACGCGCTTCACAAGTATACCCTGCTCCCTATCCTTTCTCCGTATGCCTAACCCATCTGGTAGTCCGCCTCTTTAGAATGGCTTGAGCACCATCAGCCAGAGGATGATCAGCAGGCCGATGCCGCCGGTCAATGTCGGCAGCCACGGACGCAGCGCCGCCAGCGCCTCCGGCAGGCGCTCGGAGACGACGGACTCATCGATGGTGGTTGGCCCGGTGAATCCGACCGCTATGCGCGCCTTGCGGAACGCTGGCCCCGTGAAGGCCGACATCAGAATCCAGATCACCACAAAGACGCCGAGCGCCGCCCAGATCCAGCCCATCGACCACCAGTTCCCACGAATCCGGCAGCGATGCCGCCGATCAAAAGCAGAGGAGCGAGAAGGTTGACGCCATGACGGCGCTCGCTGAGAGGCCAAGCAGCGCCCGAATCGCGTGGATATCTTTTTCACGCTGCACGCGGAAGGCGACGAATACCGAGACCCCATGCGCCAGCAGGAATCCGAAGACGCCGAGCACATGCAGAAAAACGAGCCACTGATACAAACCAACACCTCCTTATGCGGACATTCAGGGAGAAACCCAAAAGGTCCGCAACATCCATACCTCACAGCACACAATCTCCGGACGCGGTTGCGCCATGTCTGTAAGATATATCTTGTTATAACGGAGTGAGTCGGAAGGGTCAACTGTCCTTTTGGCCAGCGGTCGGCAGTGGGGTGAGACGCGATCAGCGGCGTGCGGCGCGGGCTGACTGGGGAAACCGCTGGGCCGAGCGGGCGCGTGCCCTGGCAGCCTCTTCGGCGCGATCCTTCGGCGGGGCGTTCGTCTCCAGCGCGGTGAGGAGCTTCTGGGCGACGGCGGCGATCTCGTCAACGGCGGCATGAAACGCCGCCTCATTCGCCTGAGAGGGCTTGCTGAAACCACTGATTTTGCGCACGAACTGCACCGAGGCCGCGTGAATCTCGTCCTCGGTGGCGGGAGGCTCGAAGTTGAAAAGCGGCTTAATATTTCGACACATAGCGATTCTATGACCTCCATTGGGCTGAACGAGCGCCTGTACACCATAGCATGCTAGCGCGCGAGGGCGTCACCCTCGCCAAGCGCCAGCCGAATCAGCGTATCGCGTGGGGCAGCCAGCCCCGCCGTCCAGGCGCGCTGATAGTCTTCATCACTCAGCGCTACACGACATCCGGCGAGCGCATGCTCGAACGCCTCCTGTTCGGCAGGCGGACGTGGCGTGTGGCCTCTGGCGCGTAGTGTCTCGGTTCCGGCGCTGATGGTCACCGCGCGGATAGAGTTGCCCTCAGCGGCGTCGAGCGCCGCGACGGCTTCCAGACACCACGTCAGGTAGACATCGCTGCCGAAGGTGCGATAGAGCGTCAGCGCGTTGCCATAGTGCTGGCGCGCCTGCGGTCGCGCTGCTGCGCGAACGCGAGCAGTCCCAGATGCGTCTCTGCCAGCGCCTCGCCCCAGAGCGAGCCGATCTGGCGGACAACCCGTAGCGCCTCCTCATGTAGCGCGACCGCGTGCGGCATATTCCCCTGCGCCTGTGCGCTCTGAGCCCGGAAGCCGAGCGCTGTACTAAGCGCGTGCAGGTTGCCGCTCTTGCGCGCCTGCGCCAGACCCTCGTCAAAGAGGCTATCCGCCTGTGTGACATCACCTCTGCGCTGGGCAATCTGCCCAAGTATCACAAACGCATTGCTCATACCTTCGGCATCGTCCGCCTCGCGGGCTGTCCGCAATGACTCATCCGCCAGTGTAGCCGCGTTCTCAGTCTCGCCGCGATCATAGGCCAGCCGCGCGGCGCCAAAGAGCGTATTGGCGCGCAACGAGGGTGACGCGGGCGTCTCGCTGGCGGCGTCGAGCGCGAGAAATGCCTCCAGCCAGCCGCGCATCTCGGAGAGCAGCCCACTGAGATACCAGATGCGGCCAAATCGCGCCAGAAGCTCCATGCCTGCCGCGCCCCTGCCCGCGCCGCGCGCCCAGGTTAACGCCGCCCGCACGTTAGGCATTTCGCGCACCAGCGACGCCTCATCGCCCTCGAAGCCCGCAAAATAGGCCGCGTGACGCGCGGCACAGTCTTCTTCTTCGCCGACTGCGCGCAAACGGTCACGGGCGTCGTCGTGAATCGTCGCCAGCATCTCGTAGCGCGCCGCGCCATCCGCCTGGATGCGCATCCGCAGCAGACTGGCGTCCACCAGCGCGATCACATCGGGCAGCAGATCGCGCGCGGCATCTTCCGCTGGAGAGCAGACCGCCTGAATGGCTGGCAAGGTGGCGCCGCCAGCGAAGACCGCGAGATGGCGAAAGAGCGCCTGGGCGGATGGCGGCAACAGGTCATAGCTCCATCCGATGGTATGGCGTAGTGTCTGGTGGCGCGCTGGCATATCACGCGCGCCGCTCTGCGGCAGCGTCGCCCCGACGCTCAGCCGCAGGCGCAGATCCGCGAGCGAGAGCGCGCCGAGCTGAGCGGCGCACAACTCGATGGCCAGCGGCAGGCAGTCCACCTGTTCGCAGACAGCGGCAACCTCCGCCGGAGCCAGCGGCAGATCGTCGCGGATTGTCGTGGCGCGGGCGGCGAAGAGCGTGGTGGCGTCGGGGAGCGCCAGCGGTTCGATGGCCAGCGATTGCTCGCCGCGCAGGCGCAGTGGCGTGCGGCTGGTGGCCAGCAGCGTGATATTTGGACATGCGGCCAGCAAGTCAGCTAGAAGCGGCGCGCACGCCACCACCTGCTCTATATTGTCGAGCAGCAGCAGCATATTCTGGTTGCGCAACGCCTCCGAAATCGTAACGAGCAGCGCGCCTGTCGGTGACTCGCGCAATCCCAGCGCCTGCGCCAGCGCCGCCGGAACCAGCGTCGCGTCTTGGATGGGCGCGAGGTCAACGAAGACCGCGCCCGCCACAAACTGGCTCTCTGACTCGCGGGCAAGCTCCAGCGCGAGGCGTGTCTTGCCAACACCTCCCGGCCCGGTGATCGTGAGCAGGCGTGTCTCGGCGTGTCGCATGAGCCGCAGCCCGCGCAACACATCCTCCGCACGGCCAATCAGTGGTGTGGGCGGCAGCGGCAGGCGCGTACGCCCCGCTGGAATCGCTACGGTGGCTGGTGTCGTCTCCAGTTCGGGATGCGCGGCGGCAATCAGCGCGGCGCGATCTCCCGAGGAGAGGTCGAGCGCGGCGGCGAGTAGCTCCAGGGTCTCGGCGCGTGGGGTGCGGTTGATGCCGCGTTCGAGGTCACTCACGGCTCGGACGCTCACATTCGCGCGGGCAGCCAGCGCCTCCTGGGTGAGACCCGCGAGCGTGCGATAGCGCTTGAGCAGCGCGCCAAACGAATGCGATGAGTCTATCGCCATGACAATCGTAATCCTGATGACCAATCTACCGCATATCTCCGCGCGATGCCAGCATGATAGCACACCGTACCCGGACGCAAGATGTGGGAAAGCTGTGGGCGCTCGTCATGGTCTGTACCCAGTTGTGTGGGCATACTTGTCCTCAGGTGGAACAGCGAATTGTTACCGAAAGGAGCGGGGTATGAGTAATCCACAGAGTGACCCGGCGGCCATCGCGATTCAGGCGGGGCGACAGCAGGTTTGGAATGACGTGGCGCGCGACTGGAGCGAGACACAGAAGATTCTGGCTCCGGCGGCGCAGGTTGTCAGCGACCGATTGATTGCGCTGGCGCATCTGACTACCGGCCAGCGCGCGCTCGATGTCGCCACAGGCGCAGGCGATCCCGCGTTGACGGCGGCTCAGGTCGTGGGGCCGTCGGGATCGGTGGTTGGGGTTGACCATGCGCCGCAGATGCTCGAAATGGCTCGGCAGCGCGCCACGGCGGCAGGGCTAAGCAACGTCACGTTTCTTGAAGGGAACGCGCAGACGCTCGATCTGCCGCCACAGAGCTTCGACGCCGTGCTGTCGCGCTGGGGGCTGATGTTTTTCATTCCGCTCGTTCCCGCCCTCGTGGGATTCCGGCGGGCGCTGCGTCCTGGCGGGTATCTGTCCGCAGCCGTCTGGGGCACACCCCAGCAGGTACCGTTCATCAGCGCGAGTTGCGCCGCCGTCATGAGTCAGCTTGGTCGGCCACTGCCACCCCCCGACGGGCCTGGCCCCTTCAACCTCGCCGATGCGGGCAAACTGGCGCAGAGTCTGACCGAGGCCGGATTTTCCAACGTCCAGACCGAGTCGCTGACGATGAGCGTTACCTTTCCCTCAACGGATGCGTTCGTCCGCGACCAGCGCCTGGCCAACATGCTGGTCAAAACGGTGATTGAGCAGCAGCCCGAAGACCAGCACGCCGCTCTCTGGGAGACCGTCGCCCAGACGGGAGCGCGCATGGCCAATCCCGACGGCAGCATCACGCTGCACAATCTCTGCGTCTGCGTCTCCGGCCAGGCGTAGCGCGTCTGGGGGGAGCGGGCCGCAGGCTGAAGACCCGCGGCTCATCATGCTCGTTCCGTTCCCGCGAACTGGTGTACAGATGTACAGAGTACGGGACGAGCAGGTCTGGCTCCCCCTCACCTTGTGGGAGAGGGGGTTGGGGTTAAAGTCTACTCTCCGACGTAGGCTGGCTCGCGCGGCGTCGCCTCTTCGCCACGAGCCTTGGCCTCCTTCGCCGCCTGCACCGCCGGGTCGCGCCCGACGAACAGCGCCAGGATGGCACAGAGGCCGCAGGCGATCATGACGAACATGAACGTGTCGTTCAGGCCAAGCGTGGTCGCGTGCTGTATACCGCAGGCTTTGATGGCGTCCATATGCGCAAGCAGGTTCTGTGGCGTCGGGATCGTCACGCCCGCCGCTTTGATACAGGCGGCGGCGATACCCGTCGGCGGGCGCTGCTGGAATGCGGCGGCGATATCGTTGCCATGCGTGGTCGCGCTCTGTGTCAGATAGGCCGTCAGAATCGCCACGCCAAGCGCCGAGGCCACCTGTCGTGTCACGTTCACCAGCGACGAGGCGCGCGCCATCGCACGGTTGCTCACCACCGAGAGCGCCAGCGTCTGGAGCGGAATGTTAATCAGACCCAGGCCCAGCCCGCGCATAATCAGGTACACCTGGAGCGATTGTCCGGTCGTATTCACGTCCAGATGCGCGAAGCCCCACGTGCCCGCCGTCACCAGCACGAAGCCGAGGAAGGCCATGATGCGCGGCCCGACACGGTTATAGAGCGCGCCCGCGACGACTGTGGCCACGGCGGCGGCAAGCCCCTGCGAGATCAGAATCTCGCCTGCCGAGAGCGGCGTCAATCCCTGCACCTGCTCGAAGAAGTACGGCAGCAGGAAGAGACTGCCGAAGAGGAACGCGCCCAGCGCCCACATCAGCACATTCGAGATGGTGAAGGTGTAGTTCTTGAAGAGCCGCATATCCATCACCGGATCATTCGAACGCAGCTCGACAATCACAAAGGAGATCAGCATCACGATGCCGATGCCCAGATAAATCTGCACGGTGTGGTCGCCCAACCCATGCGCGCCTGCCTGGGTTATTCCATAGACCAGCGTCGTGAAGCCGCCCATCGCCAGCACCAGGCCAAGCAGATCGAAGCGGTTGCTGGCGGCTGGCGCATCGCCCATCGCCGCCTGGTCTGCCGCGCGCCCGCGCAGGAAGACCGCCGCCAGCGTGAAGGCAATCACGCCGATGGGCAGGTTGATGGTAAAGATCGCATGCCAGTCAAAGGTGGTCGTTAGAAAGCCGCCGATGGTCGGGCCAAAGGCGGGGGCCAGCAGAATTGGCACGCCGATCACTGCGGAGGCCGGGCCGCGCTCCGTCGGAGGGAAAACGCGGTAGATGATCGCGAACGCGGTCGGGAAGAGCGCGCCGCCGCCAATGCCCTGCAAGACGCGGAAGGCGATCAGCGCGGTATGGGTCGGCGCAATGGCGCAGAGGGCGGAGCCAATCGTGAAGACCGCCAGTGCGCTCAGGAAGACGGTCTTGGTGCCGATGCGGTCGGCGAGGTAGCCTGTTACCGGAATGATGGCCGCCTGCGCCAGGAAGTAGGCGGTGGCGACCCAGGTAATCGTCGCAAAGTCGGTGTGGAAGGCGTGCGCCATCTGGGGCAGCGCCACGCTCACAATCGTGTTATCGAGTACCGCCATGAACAGGCCCAGCGCCGTAATCAGCGCCGCCTGCCACTTGTAGTCCAGCCTCATGCCATTGTCCCCCTCTACCCACCAGAAAACCCACAGCCTTCCGGCGTTGTCGTCGTACGTTATCGCTTGAGAACCGGGAAATCTTCACGCTTCGACGCGGTTAGTGCAACGGACGGTGTTGCGTGGAACGCATCGGGATGATGCTGATGCTGCTGCCATCGCAGCCAAAGTAGCTAGAGTAGCCATGCGGGCACAGAGAGACGCCGTTGTGACTCAGTGCGAGTGGATTTGTTAAGATATATCGTTTTATAACGAAATATATCTTGGTCGTCAAGGGGCGCGGAAATTCGCTGTCGCTCGCATGGAGAGAGGCCAGCGTGTCTCAGCGCCTGATGGCGCTACACGATGACGCTACGATGAGCCTTCCTGTTGTAGCGCCATGGGAGCGGGATCCATCAGCGCATGGATAGCGAATGAGGTGAGCTGGTCGCGCGCGTGCTCCAGCGCCTGGGGCGACGAGAAATCGACGCCGCCAAAGATCGACTCGTAGTTTGGGAGCGAGAGCAGGTGAATCAGCACCATGCTCTTCACATGCGCCATCGCCACGTAGGGATCGACTTCCTTTCGGATAAGACCCGCCGCCTGCGCCCGTCCGATGAACTCGGAGATGGGTTTGACCCAGACAGGACACACTTGTCCGCCGCCACGCTTCGCCTCGATGAGCGTGCCCCAACCTTCCGCCGCCTCCCAGGCCAATATCCGGCGGAGATGTGGATGCGCCACCAGATGATCGAAGTGCCAGCCCACAAACGTCTCAATGAACGAGCGCACGTGTCCGGCGTCCAGCGGCGATTCCGGGTTCCCTGCCGCCGCGAGCAGCATCTCTGTCCGCTGGAACTCTGATTCGTCGCGTTGCATGCAGACGACCTCGCGATAGAGGCCCAGTTTGTCGCCGAAGTAGTGAAAGATCAACGCTTTGTTATAGCCCGCCGCCTCGGCGATGGCATCCACCCGCGCCCCATCGAAGCCGTCGCGGGCGAAGATCTCTTCCGCCGCGTTAAGGATGGCCTCGCGCGCTACGGGCGCCTCGCGTTCGCGCCGGTCGGCCCGCGCCACGCGGCGTTCGCGCGCGGAGAGCCGTTCGCTCCGCTGCTGCTCCCTGACATTCCCCTGCGCGGCCATTGACTGCCTCCCCGCAATTAACCATCTGGTTAAACTAACTGGTTAGATACTATGCCAGTCACAGGTGGACACGTCAAGGGTCGGAGCGCGAATATACATCATAATGCGATGCATTCATCACGTACAGGGATGTGCGCATGAGTGCGTATGAGTGCGTATGATGGCTGCGCGTGATTGTACGGAAGAAAAGAGGAGCCAGACACCAATGATGAAGGTCATTACCGCGCCTGATGCGCCAGAGCCTATCGGGCCGTATGCGCACGCCATTCAGGCCAACGGGTTTATCTTCTGTTCGGGGATCGCGGGCGTTGATCCACAAACGCAGGCGCTGGCGGACGGTCTGGAGCATCAGACGCGCCAGATTCTGCGCAACCTCCAGGCAATCCTGGCCGAGGCGGGCAGCGATCTGGCGCAGGTCGTCCAGGTCTCCGTCTATCTGAAAGATATGGGCGACTTCGCGCGGATGAACGCGGTCTATGCGGAGCTATTTGGCGCGCACCGGCCCGCCCGCACCTGCGTCGAGGTATCCAACCTGGCGAAGCCGGGCGCGCTCATCGTGATGGATCTCATCGCGCTGGCGGCATAGCGCTGCTCAGCTAGACAGGCTCGCGGCTATCTGTCTGAGGATGTCTGCTGACACGGGACCGTTTGTAATGAGGCCGTATTGCAGGGTACCGTCGTCCCATGAGAGACTGCGCTGTTGCTCAGTTTTCTCTACGTCTCCCAGCCACCACACCTGATGGTAGCTTACTGTCGAGACACTTGAGAATGCGCCAGGCGCATCTGGAGAGGATGGAAGCGGAGGTGGCGCGCCGGGTTCCATGGACAAAGGCCCGGATGGATTGTGCGGAATCATCAACAACTCAAGCCACGTACCATCAGGATTGCGATAATTCAGGGTAACAGCACAGCGCTGCCCACACCATGCCTCGTCTACGTCAACCCGTGTCAGCACGGCGCCATCAGGCAGATAGCTGGGCTGGGGGATGGTGAAGGGCAGATTCCGTTGCGCGTCCGCAAATTGTTGCGATACTGGCACAGTGGTGGGAGGCGCGATAGTGGCCGCGCGGACGAGTGACCAGCCATTGGCGCCAAGCAGCGCCACCAACAGAACCAGGCCGGCGAGCATGGATGCGGATAGACGTCGCACCCCATGAGCAGCAGTGGCCACGCCACGCACGGCGCGGATGGTGGATGGAGGACGGCCCAGAGCATGGGCGTCGCGCATGTGGGCCGTTCGCGCGCCAAGCCAGGCGGCGAGTACCGCGTAGGGCGCAAGCAACCAGATCGGGACGATGACTGGAAGCATCGCCAGCGGCCGGATAAACGAATTCGTGTAGACGATTGCCGGCAGAAGAAATGGCAGCCCGACGACGACGCCCAGACCGAAGGCTAGGCCCGCGCGCCTACCACTACTTGCGCGACTCCCCAGTACAAAGGCGATAGCGCCGAAGAGCGCCAGGATCAGTAACGCCGCCCATGGCCCATCACGCAGCACATAGAAAAGGCCGAAGGCGAGCGGCGAGGCGGTGAAGAGCAGGTTGCCGGGCGATCCGTCTATAGTATTGAGTTGATGGTCAGTGGCCATCTGAACGAGAAAAGGGAAGGTGACGAGGGTCCACACAACCCATATAGTCAGCGCGCCCAGCAAAATGCCCCACACCATCCGTCGCAGATCCCAATAGACCGGCAGCGCTGCGTTGATCGAGCGGGCCGTCACTGTGACCGAACCGAAAGACGCGACCGCGCGCGTCTCCGCCTCGGCTTCTGTGGCGCCGCGAGCCGTTTCAGCGGCGGAGGCCTCTTCCAGGTGGCCACGTATCTCTTCGAGGATGGTCGCGCGCTCGGCTGGCTCTACGGTGAGCCGGTTCGCCAGGGCGGCGAGATAGGCGTCAATGGTGGCGCTGGACATGCGCTCGCGCGATGTCATTCGGCTCCCTCCCCGCTCAGGCGCTCGGTGCCGAGCACACGGCCAACGGCGCTCGAAAACGTGGCCCAATCCTGCAATGCCGCACGCAACGCCTCAACGCCGCGCGGCGTCAGGTGGTAATAGCGGCGACGGGCGCCCTTGCGCATTTCCGCGCCCCCCTCATCCTGTTCCCAGACGCCCTCAATGAGCTGATCACGCTCGAAGGCGTGAAGGATAGGGTAGACGGCGGCATCCTCGAAGGTGAGTTCTCCCTGGCTGCGTTCGCGCAAGCGCTCGGTGAGTTCGTAGCCGTAGCTGGGGCGCTCGTGCAGCAGGTGGAGTATCAGCAGGCCGAGCGAGCCTTTTTTCATCTCGCGCATGACTATACCGCGCTTTCCAATATATCTAAGACTCTTAGATACAAGTGAGTATACAGGCGGCGAGGGAGTGTGTCAAGGGGGCTAAGAGAGTGGGGGTAGGGGGCAGTTCGCCAGGGGTGGATAGAGCGGCGCTCGCTAGCTATTTATCGTTCAGATACTCCAGTGCCTCTGCCTGCTCCCGCATGACTCGCTCGACAGCGTCGTGCCATTCGGGCGATAATTGTGGCTGGCTGCCCCAGCACTGTCTGCATGGCGGCGGCGACCCGATCCTGTTCCTCAGGGGGCAGTTTGGCAATCTCATCTATGACACTTTGCAAGCGATCCGAAATCATCATCCTGCTCCTCTCGCGTCGGTCGCGAACACCCTCAGCCTACCACCAGGGCACGATATCCCGCTACCCTTCACGGTTGATCGTCAGGTCATGCGGCATATCGTGAACCTCGCCCGCTGGCTGTGGTATTCTGGCTATAGCGGTAGTTCCAATTGTAGACTGCATCGCGAGGTCTTATCATGGGCATTGACTCCAGCTCTGCTCCCCAGACTGACCCTTCTCATAATGGCCCGTCAATCGACCGGGCGCGCATCGTGGCCATCCTGCGCACTTATGGTGTGCTACATGCCAGCCTGTTCGGGTCGGTTGCGCGCGGTGAGCAGCGGACGGATAGCGATATTGACCTGCTGATTGATCTGCCGCCAGGCGCATCGCTGATGGATGTCTCCCGCCTGGGTCTGGAATTGGAAGATGCCCTGGGTCGCCCCGTTGACCTCGTGACTTCGTTCGATGCGCTGCATCCTGTTATTCAGGAACGCTTGCGTCGCGAAGAAGAGGTATTGCTGTAGTGGCCAATGATGAGTCCAAATAAATAGGTTGTGACACCGAACCCAAAATATAGTATTCTATGCTTGCTCAATCGATTATCGGTGGGAGGTTGCAATGCCACAACAAGTACGTGTTTTTGTCAGCCATCACCACAGCCCCACTGAGGATACATTCACAGGGTTGCTCGTAAGGGATTTGGAACGGGCGCAAGCAGATGTCTGGGTTGATAAGAACGAGATACAACCTGGCGAGGATTTTCAAAGTAGAATCAACTCTGGATTATTAGGTCGACAGTACCTCGTCCTCGTGATGACCCCAGCGGCGTTAGCGTCGAAATGGGTGCGACAAGAAGTGGCAGCGGCAAATGCTCTCTGTAACAATGGTCAGATGAGAGGAATTATTCCCGTTATCGCAGAACCATGCAGCGAAAACGACATACCACCGCTATGGGGCACATATCTTCGTCTGGATGCTACTAAAGACTATACTGCCGCAAGGGATACGCTCCTTCGTACCCTTGGATTACAGCTCCCTGTTGAACATGAACAGCCTGTGTTCTCATTTCGTTCCCAGGGAGGTATGAAACCGAACGAAGAGATTTGCGGCTGCAGAGTGGTTGAGCCTATCGGTAATGGCGACATGGCTATCGTCTATAAGGCAGAACAGATACATGTGGGTAATCGTACGGTAGCCATCAAGATTGTCTATTGCAGCGACCCCAAATCCGTTCGCGGTTTCCAGCGTGAAGCGAGTATCCTTGCCTCTTTATCACATCCCAATATCGTCCATGTCTTCGATATGGCGTGCAGGGCGACTTCGTATACCTCGTCGTGGAGTTCATGACGGGCGGTGATCTGCGCAAATACCTCAAGCGCCAGGGCTTCCTGACCCCAGAGCGCGCCGTCGCGATTGCCCACGATGTCGCTCTCGGCCTTGGTTGTATCCATGATCACGGTATCGTTCACTGTAATGTCAAGCCCGAAGACATTCTCTTGAACGACTACGATGGACTGGCCAAGCTGTCCGACTTTGGCACCTGTGTATCAACTGACCATGACGAGATTGAGTATAGCGCCATTACCAGTATGTCGCTTGAAACTGTCCGATACTATGCCCCCGAACAAGCGCAGGGCAAGAGAGTGACGCCCGCCAGCGATATCTACATGTTGGGCATCGTGATGTATGAGATGCTCACGGGCACGGTGCCCTTCGACGGCAATACGCCGGTCGCAGTGGCGATGCGCCATATTCAGGATATCCCTGAGCCGCCTTCGCATTTGAACCCAGCGATTCCACACGAGTTGGAGTGGATCATCCTGCGCTGTCTCGAAAAAGATCCACGCAACCGCTATCTCAACGGTAACGAGCTTGTCAAGGCGCTCGATCAATATCAACAGGGGAGATAGAAGCGCTACACTTGAAGCATTTGTCTGCTGGGCGCGCAGTATCGGCAGCCATTTACAAACCAAGTAGAAACCGAGTGGCAATGATTCCCTACCAACCGAGTAATGCTGAGCAACATCGTGTATCTGGTGAAATAGTATTACCCATCCCCTACTCCTCGCGGTTGATCGTCAGGTCGCGCAGGGTGATCGAGTAGTTCTCGCGCACCTCCGCCAGCAGGAAGCGCAGCGCCACCTCCGCGCCGAGCGCCACCACCAGCAGCACCAGATTGCGCGCCAGCGGATAGGCGCAGACATCCGGCGCGACGATATCGCCGGGGACACGGTAGCCCTCGTTCCAGTGGATCTCGCCGTAGTCGGTATGCATGCCAAGGTGCAGGCAGGGGCGTTCGAGGGTGGCGCAGGTGTCGGTGACGAGGCGGCGCGAGGCCGAGGTATCGAATGTATCGAGCGCAAGGTCGGCATTGCGCAGCAGCTTCGCGGCGTTACGCTCGGTCAGCGGCTGGCTTGCCACCACGAGTTCAACGCCGGTCGCGCGGTAGCAGCGGGCGCGTAGCGCATCCACCTTGAACGCGCCGATATCGCCCTCCTCGTAGCTCTGCGTGCCAAGGTTGTGCTGCTCGACGCGGTCGAAGTCGATCACTGTCAACTGGCGGACGCCCTGGCGTAGCAGGTGTTCGGCGAGATGCGAGCCAAGCGCGCCCGCACCACACAGGACAATGCGCGCCTCCGCCAGTCGCGCCAGCGCCTCGTCGCCGCGATAGAGCGCCTCGTGAATCAGCGGGCCATGCTGGTCGGGTCTATCGGGTCTATCAGGCATAGCGAGGCTCCCTCCGCCGGGCGAAGACCCACTGCGACGCGCCCTGAACGATGACCGTCACGATGATGGCCGCGACGAACGCGGGCAGGATTCCCGCCGGGACAATCAGTGTGCCCGCGACCAGAAAGAACGACGCGAACGAGAGCAGCCCCACCAGCAGCCCGCGC
The DNA here is from genome assembly GCA_963718915.1 of uncultured Chloroflexia bacterium. Classification (GTDB taxonomy): domain Bacteria; phylum Chloroflexota; class Ktedonobacteria; order Ktedonobacterales; family JADMIN01; genus DAHUXT01. Next base: position 36,763 of record CAVRAI010000012.1, read on the forward strand.
AGCAGCCGGAGCGCCGCCGCTGTTCCCGCCTGCGCTTGGGTGAAGGTGGCGAGCACCGTGCCAAAGATCGGAAACGGCGCCAGCAGCCCGGTGAGGTGCGGGCCAAGCTGAGGCGCGGCGCCAGTCAGCAGCAGCACGAAGACCGTGGCGACCACCATCCGCGCGGGAATATCCCATATAGGCGGCGTCATAGCGACAGTATCTTTGACCGGGATACGCGGGAAGAGCGCCAGCGCCAGCGCCGCCACCACGACGCAGAGCGCGAATGCCAGCGCCAATGGGAGGATGGCCAGTTGCAGCAGCGCAGTCGCCGCGAGAAAGACGAGCCAGCTTGCGAGCAGCGCGCCGGGCCAGCGCCAGCGGAGAGCCGCCCAGGCATACGTCAGGCAGAAGATGGCCACTGAGATGGTGCCGAAGATGATGCCACGCGCGGTATCCGCCGCGAAGATTGTGCCGTTTTGCAGCGCGAGGATCAGCAGCACTGGGCCGGAGGTCAGTGGCAGCCCGACGAGCAGCCCGCTCACCGCCGGACCCCACCGCCGACCCGCCACGCTCACCAGACCAATCAGCGAGGGCGTCAGCAACGCCTTGAGGAAGAAAAGACTCATGTTTCCAGTGTACATGTATCGCGCTAGCCCCGTCGCATCTATGCCGCGGAACCCGCCGATTGACCGTGGGCGAAGAAAGCCAGGAACGCGACGACTCCAACCATCACAAGCAGGGTGAGGATACCAAGGAGAAAAGCGATCCAGGCGATGCGGCTCCCGCCGCTGCTATCCCTGAGCACCAGGCCAGCCAGGAAAGTAGCGAAGATTGGCAGCGGCCACTCGAAACAAAAGAAGACCGTATAGATTGACCCGACGACGATATCGCTACCCGCGCCGGGGATGCGCGCCAGCGTCATGATCGCGTTGACGGCCACAGTCAGCGGCACGATGAGCGCGAGCGCTAATGCGATCCACGCGGCGACGCGCTGTCGTCTGGGCGACGCGACCGGCGCGGGATACATCTCCGATGTCATGGCGCCCCACCCTTTCGTAGCGGATGAACCCTTGATCGCCGAACCATACAGACTATATGACACACACGCCCTGCCTGCCAGTCTATTACTCATCGCCTTCTATCTCGTCGCCGTAGCGGGGGATGGGCTGGCCTGTCGCCTCGCGCATCACGCTGACCATGCTCGTCAGGTCGAAGCGGGCGTCCTGGCCGGAGAGGCAGATGCCCGCCGTCAGCACCGAGAGATCGCTCTTGCGCACCGTGCTGACACTGCGCTCGTCCCCGACCATGTAGGCGACGGTGTAGCTGTCGTCGCGCTCGGTGAAGGCGATCAGACGACCGCCAGCGTGCGCCAGCGCAGTGGCCAGACGTCCGACGATGCCCGCGCGCTCAGCCTCGGACACCAGCGTCCGCGCCCAGGCATAGGCCGCGCGCTCCTCGGCGGATAGTCCCGACTTGCGCAGATCTTCGGTCGGCGTTCCGGCATCGAGCGCCGCGCGCAGGTAGGTTGCCAGCGCCGGATTGCGCCGGTTGTCGCGTCGCTCGTACCAGAAGAAGTGGCCATCGAAGCGGGCAAACACCGTCTCGAAGGGCTGGATGCCTGCCTCAGCCAGCAGCACTGGCGCGGGACCGCTGAGCTTGAGGCCCTTCTCGCCCTGGCTGGCGGGCAGCGCGTACCACTGATGTCCTTCGCGCGCGACAACGATCAGCCGCAGCGCCGGGAAGAGCTTGAGGTAGGCGGCAATCTCCGCCAGTGTCGCCGGACGGATGAGTTGCGCCGTCTTCAATGTCTCTGGCCGCAGCACACCCCAGCCGGTGAAGCGCTTGCCCGTCACCCGCAGCGTGCAGACGATGCCCGCGATGCGCACGATGACCCCCCGCCCCGGTAGCACGGGCGCCAGCACCTCGCGCTGGAGGAAGTCGTTTTCGGCGGCCTCCAGCCGGTTGAGAATGTCATCGATGCCCATAGCGGTTTACCTCCTGACCTCACCCCCATCCCCCTCTCCTGTGGGAGAGGGGGAGCCAGAGTGGAGCAGCCCACGCGCGCCCAGGCGGCTGATCGCAGCGGAGACGGCGGGACGATTGCTCGCCAGCCGCGTCGCCAACTCGTCGAGGCTGTCGTTGGGATGATCCCTCCGTGCTGCCAGTACCGTGCGGTCGAACGCCAGGTTGCCGAACTCCTCCACCAGAATCGCCTGAAGCGAGGCGATGGCGTCCTGGCCCTCGGATCGGTCGCGCCAGATGGCGAAGAACTCACCGCCAGTCAGGTTGCTGAGCGCGCTGAACGACGACTCGACGCCACTGGTCAGCCCCAGGGCGTAGAACGTCACGCGCGCCTCCTCGGCTGCCGCCGTCACGCTCTCGATGGTCTCGCCACAGGGACACCCGTGTGGGAAGCCATCGCCACGTCCCCCGACGCCATGCGGTGGCGAGTCACCCACCAGCACCGCCAGCCGACGCGCGTGTGGCCGCCATGCCAGCTCGCGCACCGCCGCCAGCATACCATCCAGCACCGATTCCGGCCCATCGCCGCCGCCGTTGGCCGTCAGCCCGTTCAGCGTTGCGCGGGCGGCGTCGAGATTGGCGGTGAGGTCGTAGGCGCGGAAGGGCAGCGGATCCTGCGGCGGGTGGTCGCGGTACTCGACGATACCCAGCCGCAGGCTGACCTCATCCGCCAACAACAGCGCGTCGATCATGGCGATCATGCGCTGCTGCGCGCTGGCGATGAGGCCGGTCATGCTGCCGGTGGTGTCCACCACGAAGGCGAGATCGAGCGCAGACACCTCGTCAACGCTCATATCTCCGGTCATGACGCCTTCCTTTCCGGCAGCGGGTACTCCAGAATCTCCATCAGCAGATCGACCATCGACGGCCGCTGGAGCAGCGGGATCAGGTTCGGTAGCGCGTAGTAGTCGCCGCTGAACGTGAAGACACTCGGCGCGATGCCCAGGCCGGTGCAGGCGCGCTCCAGGATGTTGGAGGAATGCCCCACCTTCACCAGAATCACGTCGGGCCGGGTCTGCGTCTCCTCGCTGTAGGCCTTGTAGGCGTTGGCGAAGAGCGGCGCCTGGTTCTCACCCTCATCGGTGACGAGGATGAACTGCTCGACGCGCTGACCCTTGCGCCGCATCATCTCGATGGCCACGCCACACGACGTGCCGCCGCCCGCGGTGATGCCCGTCAGCGCCTTCTCCCACTCCGACAGAGACGCGCCACTGGCCTCGATGGGGTAGGCGATGGTGTCGAAGGCATAGGCGAAGAACTCCGCCTCGATGATGGACGAGATCATCGCGCCCAACTGACGACCTACCTCGATGGCGACATGCATGGATCCGCTCTTGTCCAGCAACATCGCCGTCGAGCGCGTGATGCGCCCCTTGGCCTTCACCTGCGCCTCGGTGATGGCATCCAGCTGCTCGGCCAGCTCGCCGGAGACGTTGGCCGCCTCGACCGCGACCTTCGCCTTGTAGGCGGAGACGCGCTTGTCGCTCTTGGCCGCCTCCAGCTTCGCCTCGATTAGCGCCTTGACGTCCTCGTTGTCGAACGCGCCACGCGCCTTGAGCGAGCCGATGTTGTTGATGACCTCCTGTGGGGTCATCACCTCAACCAGCGCCGCCAGCACCGTCGGCGACATCTGCTTGACGAGCGAGGTCGCCACCCGGTACGGGATGTGATGCTCGACCAGTGCGCGCGCCTGCTCGGCGGGCGTCTCGGCCTGGCGGATAGCCCGCATCGCGGCGAAGACGCTGCCCTCCGGCGGCTCCTCGCCAAAAAGCACCGCCTGCGCCCGCCCGGTGGGGCGGATGTGCAGCCCAGCGTAGAGTCGCTTGATGGCCGCACGCGCATGCAGCACCGCCTGATCGAACTTCTCGACATGCGCCTCGCGCTCGCGCAGGTAGCGCTCGATCTCGGTGCGCATCGAACGTGGGACGTTGACGAAGAGGCCGACCTGCTCGATCTTCGTCTCCATCGGCACGGCAGGCTTGCGGGATGCCTTACGACCGCGCCGACCAGTGGTCCCGGCCGCCGGAGTGGCAGCCGGCTCAGGCGCGCTTGCCACTGTGGCTGTTGCATCCGCCACGGGCACACGCCGCTTCACCTGGTGGCCCTTAATGAAGTCCACCACGCGGGCAAGCTGGTACGGTGGCAGGCGACGCATCAGCGCCAGGCCAACGTCGCGATGCCCCTCCGCCTGCGAGAGGCAGAGGCAGATCACAAACATCTCCTGGTGGTCGCGCACCTCGCCGTGGTCGGCATACCACGCGGCCAGCCGCACGTAGAAGCGCGGATCCCGCGTCAGGATTTCCTGGTGCTGAGGATACAATGCGGTCAGGTTGCGGTGTGGCGTCGTCAACAGCGTGTTGAGCAGGTCCAGCCGCAGGTCACGCTCGGTCATTGGATATCCCTCCCTTCCTGGGAAATTGCAGGCTTACAAGCCTCACTCTCTTGGCCATAAATGAACGTTCACTTTTATTCCGAACACCATGCGTCGTGGTGGGGGAGGCAAGCCGTAGCGTAAACGCTACGGCGAATTTCCTACCCCTCACGCTCTGGCCTATTCGCCGGGGCATTCATGCTCCGGCAGGCTCACCCTACGACACCGTTCGGGGTAAATTCGTAACGTTCTTCAACCGCCAGCCGTCGCGGCGTGTCGCATCAAGGCCGGGATTGCTACCCCATCACCCGAAGACAGCCTCCGGGCGGACGGTGATGTTGCCGTTCTCGTGGCGCTCGACCACGTACGGCGCGAATCGGCCAACCGCTACGTCGAAGTAGTTCGCCAGGGCGCCCAGCACCTCGGCCTCGCTGGCATCCGGCGCGAGATGGAGCGCGCTCAGCGGCATCTGGCGGCTCACACCCTCGAAGCGGACGTGCAGCATCGGCTCGGTCGGCTCGATACGCTGGATTGGCTCTGCCATACGATTCCTCCTCCTTCCGCGAAGTCGCGCGGAAAAACAAAATGGACGTGAGAGCGGCTGCCCCCACGTCCGACACCGCGCACACGCGCTCATCCTCCCGTGGGATGTGGCAGACCGACAGCCAGGCTATTGAGCGGGCACGAATAGCTATGCGCGTCCGCTATTGCTGGTTGTCGCCAGATGATGGATTTGGCCATCGTCATCTGTTCCACAGTCGGTTTCCTTGTCATCCATTGGGTACTGGCGCGTCTCGCCACGGCGCCGGAGGAATCGCTATCGCCCTCCGGCTGCATCAGCTAGCACACCACAGCAGGCGATTGTCAAGGGCAATTTCATCCGCTCGGAAAAGTGGGAGTGGCTATTGAAGCAGGTAGAGGGAAAAATCGGGGACATGGAAGAGATTCGATGCCCGCAGTTTTACCCGCTCGATTCACGCTTTACAGGCAGTAGCCAAGCTCTTTGTCTATGCCTGGAACCGCCGCCAACTCTTCCGTCGCCAGCATCCCCAGTACCCGGTCCAGGTCTTCCAATTCATCTCCCCGTAACAATAGCCACTCCCTTTTTTAAGCCGTTTCACTGAAGACCGGCATCAATATCTCATCTACCAGCAACTCCAACTGGCGCGCGTCAATCGGGGTCCGGTGCAGCAGATATTGCATACGAATCAGGTCGAACGGCAGGCGTAGCGCGAACTCGCTCACATCCTTGAGCTTCTCGCTGCGCACCCTGGCAAAGTCCAATACTTTCCGTATCGCGAGGATGTTTTTCTTGACCGCGTTCTGGCCGATTGCCACCATCGTCGGGCTATTCTGGCTCATCTCGAAGAGCATCGCATTCATGATTTCCGGGCCAACTTCAATGTAGAAGCGTTGATACAGCGTCAGCATGCACAGCAAATCGCCGCGCAGGCTCCCTGTATCCTCGATCATGTCAATGAAATCGCCGCCCAGCGCGTGCAGCAACTTCTCCACCACGATGTCGTGGATCAGCTCGAGCGGCGTCTCCCAGCGGCGATAGAGCACGGTGCGGCTCGTCTGCGCTGCCTGTGCGATCCTCTGGAACGTCAGGTTCGTGTACCCTTCGGTCTTGATGATGTCCTCGACTGCCTGATAGATGCTCTCGGTCAGCGTGTCGCCACGCCTGCGCGTGTCTCTGCGTTCAGCCTTCTCGATTTTGCTAGCTCTCGCAGATTTATCGACCTTGATAGCCGTCTTGCTCACCATAGGATGTGCCTCCTCACCATACTCTGCCCTCATTTTGCCACATCTCTGCCACTTTTGGGTACATCTTGCACTTTATTTCGTGGTGAAGTACAATGTGTACCGTAATAGGGTACAATATGTACCGTAATGAGGCGAGGCAAGCATGGTAAACACAACAAACACGCAAGAGCAAACAAACATGCAGGAGCAACAAGAAAAGGCCATCCCTGGCCACATCATCGTGTTGGCGTTGATTATGGTGCTGGGGGCGGTCCCGCCGATGCTGGACACCACCATCGTCAACATCGCCGTCAACGACCTCTCCCAGCAGTTTAACGTTCCGTTCGTCACGACGCAGTGGGTGGTGACGGGCTATGTCCTGGCGCTGGCCATCGCCGTGCCGTTTTCCGGCTGGCTCATCCAAAAGTTCGACGGCAAGCGCATCTTTATGAGCACGCTGGGTCTGTTCCTGGTCGGCAGCCTGTTCTCCGGCCTGTCATGGAACATCGAGAGTCTGATCGCGTTTCGCGTGGTCCAGGGCTTCGCGTCCGGCCTGCTGATTCCGACGCTGACGACGCTGCTGGTGCAGCTCGCGGGCAGCAATAAGCTCGGGCGGCTGATGTCTATCGTGAGCGTCCCTATCGTCTTGGGGCCAATCGTGGGGCCGGTCATCGGCGGGCTGATCTTGCAACGGCTGACGTGGCACTGGCTGTTCTTCGTCAATCTGCCCATCGGCGCGGTGGCCCTTATACTGATGCAGTGGAAGCTGCCTAAATTCGCGCCCACGAATACTGCCGCGAAGCTCGACGTGCTCGGCATCGCGCTGCTGGCGCTGATCTCTGGCATGTTCATCTTCGGCGTGACCGAGATCAGGGGAACCGACACGCAGACGCTCGGCCTCGGCGCACTCATCGCGGGCGCCGTGGCGACGCTGTTGTACCTGCTCTACGCCTGGCGCCAGGCGGGCCACGCGCTGATCCCGCTGGGCCTGTTCCGCTCGCGGAACTTCAGCGCGGCGTTCGCCTCGCTCTTCCTGGCGGGCTTTGCCACCAACGGGCCGATGCTGCTACTCCCAGTCTTTTTCCAGAATGTGCGCGGGCTGGACGCCATCACGGCGGCGCTCTGGCTGATTCCGCAGGGCGTGGGCATGCTGCTGACGCGCTCGCCCATCGGCAGGATGACCGATAGGTTCGGCGCGCGGCTGGTGGTGCTCCCGGCCATTGCGATTATCATCGTCGGCACGCTGCCCTTTGCCTTCTTCGACGCGACGACGCCGACCTGGCTCATCTGGCTCGCCCTGCTTGTGCGCGGCATAGGTATTGGCGGCTTCACCATCCCGGTGATGACCGATGCCTATGTGGGCATGCCGAAGCCACAAATTCCGCAGGTCAGTATCGCTACGCGCATCATCAATAATGTGGGCGCGGCCTTTGGCTCCGCGCTGCTGGCCACGGTTGTCACGAATGCCTTCGCCGGGCCGAGCGCCGGGCTGGCGGGCCTCACCAGCGCCTACCACGCTGGCTTTCTCTTCAGCCTCGCCTTCACGGCCATCGGTATCCTCCCCGCCGCCTTCCTCACCAACAGACTCGCAACGTCGAAGGCAGCGTCGAAGGCGGATGCGAAGCCGGATGCCATGGAAGCGATGCTGGAGGAGGAGAACGCAGCCTACAGCGTCGAGTAAGGCTAGCGCGTTCCATGTCCCCGATGCTATCACCGACCCGCTTCTATAGCCACGCCCGGAAAAGTCGCGCCCTTGCGGATAGACCCATCATGTGCTAGACTGCCTGACTGATAGAGTTGTCTGCGCCCTCACCTGGGATGCATACATGCGCGGGTTCGATTCCCGCTACGCCCACCACGCGGGCGTATAGTTCAATGGTAGAACACAACACTCAGCCTCGCGAACTCGCGCGGATGACTCTTTGCCAACATGTCCCGTATCCTCACAGCGGTTGCATACAAACGGGCTGAACACCCACTGGTTTTTGCAACCAGTTTCCCGCAAGGGATTCTCTTCGCGACCGAAACTTGTGCGGGACATGGCATAATAGCATGTGGCATCAATCGTGATTTGGCCGGGCGCGTCCTCACCAGCGTAGCCTACATTCAATCCTCAAACTGGAATCGCGGGTTCGACTCCCGCCGCCCCTTCGGGAGCGTAGTCTAGTGGCCCAGGACGCCAGTACCTGAATACACTGCTTCGCGAACTCGCGCGCTCGGCCCATCGCGTGTCATGAAATTGCCCTTGCGCAAGCGTGCGCCATGTGCTAGACTGCCTGACTGGTGGAGTCGTCCGCGCCCCCACGAGGGAAGCATACAACCTACAGTTGCGGGTGCAAATCCCGTCGCCTCGACCGCTTCGAGGCGTAGCTCAATAGCAGAGCATCGGCAGTAACTGCTTCGCAAACTTGCGCGGACGACTCATCCCAACCGATATCATTCGCACAGATGATCCATGGCGGCATGCCCCGTATCCTCACAACGGTTGCGTACAAACTGGGCTTGAAACCCCCAAACTGGCTGTAAACCAGTTCCCTGATAAGGGATCTCACATCTGCGACCGAAACTTGTGCGGGGCATGGCTTTCGCGAACAACGTCGGCGCTGGGCGCGCCCTCAACTGGGAAGCGTACATACACTGCGGGTTCGACTCCCGTCGTCTCCACCTTTTGGGGATGCTCACTGGTCACGTATTTTCCGCTTCTCGAACTTGCGCGTCCGGCGCGTCCGCGTTTCCTCCTCCCGTATCCTCGCCCCGCGGTGAATTGACGCCCCAGACGCCGCGCTCCTATACTACCCTGTGAGCCGCTGAACACCCTGGCCGACAGGAAAGCTACCGCCGATGGAGATGGATGACGATTTCGAGCTAGAAGTCACCAATCTGGATACCGGCGAAACGATACGCCACCCACTTGCCCACAACGCGCCCGCTGAGCCGGGACGTGATGATAACAACGATGCTAACGATGACAACGATGACAACGACGATGGCGACGAGCTGACGCCCGACCCATCCAGGCCGGGGCGCCGCAATCGTCTGCGGGCGGCCATCGTTGCTGGTGTCGTGTTGCTGGCGGTTGCGCTGGTCATCGCGACCAATCCGGCTGCGAACTCGTCGCTCTATACCGTCTTTCGCTTTCCGACGCCCGTGCCCTCGCCCACTCCGCTGCCCGGTGGCGACATTGTTTACCTTGGCCGGGCAGCCCCGTGGGGCAGTGTCACCATCGACGGCAAGAAGTCCGCGTTCACCAATCCAGGCACGACCATCTCGTGGATCAAGCTCCCTCGCGGCCGCCATACCATCGCGGTCATACAGACGCCATTTCCCGCGCTGCACTGCACTATCTCTATGCCAGCCCGCCTGAGCGACACCTGCCCGCTCTTCTCGCCTATCGACAACCAGGGCGAGCAAATTGGCGCCGGACCGAACTTTCCCGGCGGCGCGCGTTTCGTTGACCTGGGCGCGCGTTTTAGCCTGCTGCCACGAGACGCCCAGGATGCGCTGGTGGCGGCGGTCAAAGCCGAACTGACGCAGCCGAGCACGCCAATGACACTCTATCCCGGCGACCACTATCTCCGCGATGACGGTACATTAGCCGTGGCGGATACCACGCTCCAGGCGACCTTCATCCCAACGCTTCTGCTGCCCGCCCCGGAAATCCCGTCGGATAGCTCGTCGTGCATCTCGTTCTGCGATGTCTCTGGCGTAGACGTGGGAGGCAATGCCACCTGGAATATCATCGTCTCGATGTTGGGAAGCTGGCATGTTGCCACCCCCGACGGTCAGGTGCTGACGGAAAGCTCGCCGATGTACGTCAGCGATCCGCTGTATGAGGCCTTTTCGGGATCGATGCAGGTCACGATGAGCCTGCTCTGGACGGGGAGATGGCAGGTGAGCGCACAGAACGGCTTTGGCGGCGCATGGTCTCCGACCTGCCAGACCGCGGAGACGATGACGAGCGCCAATCTGGGGAAGAATCAACTCACCATCCTGGGCATGAATACTGAGTATGGGAGCACGGCTGAACAGGGTTGTGTCGTCGAAATCACGCCCAACAATCCGAATGCCAACAGCCCCATCGACCTCCTCTATCGTTTCGGTGTGCTGCTCGCCGCCAACGATATCGCCCATCGCACGTTTCCATCGCTCCCGCGGGCATCGGCAGCCGAGCGGATCGCGGCGCAACGGCTTCTCACGCAGTCCTATCCCCCCTGATGCTGACGTACGTAAGATGGAGAGCTTGAGACACATGAAAGAACCGGAGAGCGACTTCGAACTTGAAGCCACCGATCTGTATACCAGCGCAGCCATGAGCCACCCCCTCGACGAGAGCGCCTCGACACGGTTGGAAAAGCAAGGCACAGGGGGAGCGCCGCCGCCAAAGACCCAGCGCCGTATGCGCATGGTGATGGTTGCCAGCGTCGTGCTGCTGGCAACGCTCCTGGTGGCGTTGGTTAACCCGACATTGCGCTCCGCCGTCTCGCTCGCCTTCCGCCCGGCGCCCACACCATCGCAAACACCGGCGCCCGATGCGAATCTAGTGTTTCTGGAAAGCGGCGCTCCCTGGGGCGCATATTCACTGGATGGCCTTGAGACGGCGCCTCTGATACAGCCGGGGTCGCGGGTATCGGCGGTCTGGATCAGGCTGACACCCGGACGCCACACGCTCCAGGTGAACCAGCCGCCATTTGCCACGCTGAAATGCACGATCAGTCTGCCCGCCGTCCGGAGCGATACCTGCCCACTCGTCTCGCGACAGGCCTTCTCAGGAACCTACTTTAGCAACGGGCCAGGCGATCCGATCAACGGCCGGGTCATTGACCTTGGCGCGCGTTTCGACCGCCTGGTGCCTGCCGCAGCCGCCGCGCTGGTGGATGCCATTCAGGGGACGCTGGCGCTCACGAACGAATCAACTGAGATGATGGCGGGTGACCACTACCTGCGCGATGATGGCAGCGTCGCCGTCGCGTCCGCGCCACTACAGGCCACACTGCGCCTGGCGTTGGCTCCTCCCGATACATCGGCTCCATCGGAGAGCGCCCGCTGCCACTCATTCTGCGATACGCTGACAGACCATAACCGTACTGGCGAAACAGGCGGCATGTGGAGTCTGGCGGTCACACAGCAGGCATACTGGCGCATCGCCACCATCGATGGGCAGGTCATCGCCAGCCATGCGCCACTCTGGCCGAGCGTAGCGCCCTACGACATACTGACCCCAAACGTGGGGAACCTGTATTCAGCATTCGATGTGCGCTGGGATGGGTCGTGGCATATTCTCAGCCAGGGGGATTTCAGCTTTGGCGACCCAGATCCATCCCTCCGCAAGGTCGCGATTGAGATGGCCAGCGCGCTCCTCAAAGCGACGCCAGGAGTTGAAAGCAGCGCCATGAACGCGTTTGACGGCGCTGGCCAGGGCTG
>CAVRAI010000013.1:0-504860 GCA_963718915.1 uncultured Chloroflexia bacterium
AAACGCCCAGGCCGGAAATAGCCTGGGCGTTCGCGCGAATGGTGGATTACGCTGCTGGCTCTCCTCCCAATTGGGCGGCGTCTCCCAATCGGCATCCACGACCAGCCCGGCAGCCTTCATCACCTCGACGGGTGGGATGCCAAGGATAGCGGCGAGATCGCGACAGGTGACGGTGGTGGGCACGACGGGATTATCCTTGTTGATGTAGCGGCCCAGGCTCGCCTCATCTATCGGATGGCCGCGCTCGACCGTATAGCGGTGGAACTCGCGGATGAGATACCAGTCGCCACGGCGATTATAGAACTCCAGATCGCGGAGCTTCGCGCGGAGCCAATCACGGAAGGCGATACGCTGCTCGATGCTGATTTCAATGTTCATGTAGGTGCTTTCTCCTCTGGAACTAACTGTTAGCCTCAGCGGCGGATTGTGCCGCGTCGCCGGTCTTGCTCTTGGGCTTGCGCCCTTGGAGTTCGGTCATAATCGCGTGAGCGGTAGACTCACTGATACGGTGCTGAGTTGCCATTGCAACGCGCTTGGCGAAGACATCCACGCTGATGTTCGGGTCATTGCGTAGGATAGTTCGAGCTGCCGCCAGACGTTGCTTGCGTAGCGCCTCACGATCCTCCTGGGACATACCTGTGTCAGTACGTGGAGGCTTCACTTTCGGCTCAGCTTTTGGGCGAACGTTTGGTATACCTGCTGGGGCGTTCGAGCGCCTCATCGTAGCCGCTGCCTGCCTGCTATTCGGGGATACCCCTCGAACGTTCGAACGGTAGGCGTCGCGCCCGGCTGCGCCTGGCCTCACGGCCCTTTTTCCACGAGGGGGGTTCGGGTCATTTTCAGGGGGTCTGTCGTCTCCTTGTGTGCCGAATGGCGGAAGCGGCGGTGATCCGGGAGGCGCATATTGAACGGGTGGAAGTCGTGTATGCGCGTGAGGGTTCGAACTCATGACAGAGTTACTGTCGTGTGAGGGTTCGAGCTCGCGGCTAGATGGGCGGGATTCGTACCGCAATTCGGGCGCAACGTCGGCGGCAATCTCCGACCAATCGAGCTTATGGATACGCGCCAGATGGGTCAGCAATTTGCCATCGCGACGTAGTTGCTCATCCTCCGTCGTGCGGCCCGTCTCGTCGTAGGTTGCGTAGGTATCGAGCATCAGTTGCCCACCGAGCGCCTGCAACATCTCGGTCTTGTCGTCGGTGTCGATCACCTCGGAGAGTTTGTCGATCAGCAGCATGATATTCGCGCTGGTGCGGCACTTGATCTCGCGGTTGCGGTCGGCGCGGTCGAACATCACTGGCAGTACGCCAGCGGCGAAATAGGCGATCACGACCGGCGGCAGGAACGAACGGGCGATAGCGAGGACTGAGTGAATCCAGGCCGAAACCTGAATCATCCAGTCAGGGAACGCCTGTGGGTCGAGATGCACAAAAAAATAGAAGAGGGTCATCGTCTCGCTAGCGAGTCCGATGATGAGCACCCACTTGGCGAGGGTCAGCCAGCGTTTCTCACGCGGGTCATTGCGTACCGCGTGCATCTTGTAGCGCGTCGCGCTGACAATAATCGCCATGTCGATCAGGATGCCCATGCCGATACAGAGCGCCACGACAAAGTAATCGGTGGGCGTACCGGTGCGTCGCAGTATCCGCGTGATCTCATCCAGCGCCAGCACATACGCCGCAATGGCAGACATCAGCGTGGAGCCTATGACGATGGCGGGCTGAATCATCGACTCGATGACGGCAGAGTGGCCGGTGGGTTTGAGGCGTTTAGCTCGCTTCGTCGCCATCAGGTTCCTCCTCGTCGGCGCTGAAGTAGCCATACTTGATCGCCCACTGCCTTGGAGAGAATCGCGCCTCGACATCAGGCCGTGCCTGCCGGTGCCAGATCACCCATTCGACCGTTCCATCCCCATACGGCCCATGCGTATAGGCGTAGAGTTCAGCGCCCTCGATGGCGATACGCAAGAGCGCCAGACGGACGGCGGGCCAGGGGCATGCTTCCCAGGGCACGGCGAGCAGGCTTTTGATGTTGTACTCGACCTGATACTGCTGATCCACGTAATAGTCAGGATCATGCGGGAGTTCTGGATAGGGGGTGTCTGATTGTTGGTGTTTGGCACTTGGTCGGCATTGGTGTCGCTCCTCCAGTGGATGTTTGGAGGGCAGCGGAGCGAACGGAGATGGGCGAAGCGCTGATCCGTAACAAGGAAGATAGCCACGAGATAGCCATCCATGTTACACTGCGCCTATGTCCGGTCCTGCTAAGCCCAGGTGTTGACTAGGGGCTGTCGGAGTTCGAGCTTCGGCTGTCCCGCCTACGGATGATCTACGCACACATTTGTTCTACATCGTCAGTATACCATACCGGTCGCCAGTATTCCATGCATGGGGGCCGATTTGGTAGCCATTCGCCGCATACGCCTGGGGTGCGTTCTGGCTCTGGCTCTGGTTAAACCCTCGCCTATCACGCACGGTGGGGTAAGCCGCCAGCCCGCTACCGACAGTTCGCGAGCGCCGAGTGACCGCAGCGAGCCGGGGAGCGGTGCAAGGAGGATACGACGCAGCCCGCGAGCCGTGCGCAGCAAGGGTAACGCAGGCCGAGCACTTCAAGTCTTCGGGCTGGCGGCTAGCGGTAACGGTGGATGATAGCGCCAGCGCAGAACCGTGGTGCGGCACACAGTTACCCCGTAGGCCGGTGAGTGTGGCGCGGCGTGCGACCAGGGGGAGCGGAAGCCGCGACGCGCGGTGTTCGATCATAGCGCCAGCGTCTGCGATTCCTCAAACGCCTCGGGTGGCTGAATTGTTGCCAGTGGTCTGAATGCCTGTGTGCCATCCCATGTGCCATCCCATGTGCCATCCTATTGAGCGAGCGCAGCGAAGCGTATCCGGCAGGGCACGATGCCCTGCTCTCCGGGTGGCGGGCAAGGCGCGGCGTCAAGGATGCAAGCGCGGGCCTGGTCTGCCGGGGCAGGACGCCTGCTCGCTGCGCGCCGCTCACGGTGGGGCGGCAGGATGTACTTGAAGTCTCCTCGTGCGAGCGGTAGGGAGCACGTGCCCTGAGCCGCCTGTACGCTGGAGCGCCTGTAACGGTGGGGATCGAGGATCGCCCGGTTGATCCCCAGAACTTTGGAGGGCCGCAGCCCGACTACCTTCTGGGCCGCGCAGGATCGCGCGGCTCTGTCTGGGGTGGGCGGGCAAGGCGCGGCGCAAGGGATAATAGGATGCAAGCGCCGGGCCTCTGGTATCCTTGGCCTACCTGTGAGCGTCCTTGCTCGTCGGTATGCTGGACTACGTTACGCCGCACATGCGATATCGTAGCCATCGGGCGGGCCATTCCACGGCGAATGCTTGGGGCCACGGATAAACAGAATTACCTGTTGGCCGGTGAGGCTTTGCAGCATCAGGCGGATCATGCCCGCATAGTGGCGCCGGAGATGGTCAGCGGCAAAGGTCGTCGGCGCCTGTACGTGTGCGGAGAGGATTTCGCCGTTGGGTAGTAACATCGTAGAGAGTTGGCACGGTTGCAGCCAGCTCTGCGCCTGGGCTACTGAGACGCTGGCGCATGCCACTAAGCGCTCGATGGTGCGGCGCCAGAGGTCTGACGCTGGCAGATAGCGATACTGCGCCAGCTCGGCGTGACTGGTGATAGTCGCCGCTTACTCGCGGCTTTGGCTGTGCGCGGCTGGCCTGACTGGCTCGACAGGCTCTAACGGTACGATGGTGGGCGTGTTGGTGATCCTCCGGATACGCTCGGTTTCGCTCTCTCGCTTGGACATAGCAGTATGCTCCTCGTTCGCTGGGACGCTGGCCCAACGTCTGAGAACGCCGGGCCAGCCGATCACGTTGCTACTTGGGGGGTTCCTCGCCCGCCGCCGTCCGACGCTGGACAATGCCGCGCAGGTCGGTACGATCCCACTTGCCGGGCCAGCCGTCGAGGTTGCGATTGTCGGGCGCGACGATCACGCCGCTGTAGGTCTTGGGGTTGACGCGGGTCACGCGCACCATGAAGCCGCGCAAGTCCACGATATCGCCGACGTTGACCGTTAGCGTATCGGCCACCAGCCCGCCAGCCGCTTCTATCGCCTCGGTGAGTTCGGCTATCTCGCTGCGGACGCGCTCTAGCCGCCAGTTGCATTGTTTGGCATAGGTGGTCATATCCTCGCCGCGCTCGGTGCGTTCCTCGAAGCCCGCGATGATACGCTCAAGCTGGCGCTCCTCGGTGCGTAGACGATCAACACGGCGGGTCATAGCGGGGGCTGTCTGCTTGTGCGCCTGATGGCGTCGGCTGCTTTGCGCCTGCCCGCCGAGGCGCTGCGACTCTTTCAACTCGGCAAACGCCTTGCCAAACTGGTAGTGTATGCGCTCGCGGTTGCGTTCGTCGCCGCGCTGGCTATGGTTCCACGCCAGTTTCACGACGCCTTTGGCGCCCGGCTCGTTGGATGGCCAGATGGCCACATACCAGACGCCGAGATGCTCTTGCAGATAGGCGGCGATCAGGCAAGGTGCGAGTCGCAGCACTGGACGCTGACAGGCGCTGATGTCGCTTGTTTGTCAAGCAGCCAGTGGATAAGGTCATCGAGTGATGGTAGTGTGACCTGTTGGTGATCCTAGTCCGGTGGTGGTGTCGTGCATAGTAGGGCGGCATCACTAGGTTGGCTATCGAAACTGGTACAGGCACGGCATAGTAGCGTCGGTTGGTGTACCATTGCTCGCGGTAACGGCTCCAGTGCCAGCCGGTGCGCTTCAAGTCGGCTACAGCCTCGACGGGCGCGCGGCGGGCAAGCTCTAGCCAGTGATAATGTGAGTTGGGATCGTGGCGCAGAATTGCGGGAATCGGTGCGGGTACTTCAATGTTCATGGTGGGTGCGGCTCCTTGTGTGCTCGCCACACTGGAACGGGCCAGCCGTTGCCCTGCATGGCGAGCGGGTGAAACGAGATCCAGCGGGTTAGAATGGTACGTCGTCGCTGGCGCTCCCGCTGGCGCTCCCGCTGGCGCTCCTGGCTGGCTTCGGTTCCGGCGTCGGCTGATCGGAAGAAATTGGCTGGATTGATTCGATGTGCTGGCGGTTGATGAGCTTCTGGTGTCCGCTGGCGAGGGTGAGCAGTAGCCATCGGTTATCCCATGCCGCGATCTTGCCACGGTCTGTGCCGCCGTCTGCGCCGCCGTCTTCGCTGTAGTGGCGCGCATAGTTCACCCATACCTGTGCGCCACGATGCAGGAATCCATCGCCAGGAATGACGGCGGTGATCTCGGTATATGGGTGCGGCTCGGACTTGCGCCGCTCCTCCTCCTGCTGCCGCGCCATCCATGCCGGATACTCAGTAATAGCGCTGAGTATGTTGTCGTCGCTGAGCGGCCAGACGATGCGCTGGTAGCCGCGTGGGCCTTCGATCACCATGTCGTCATTGTGCCAGATAGACCACATCACGCCGTCAACGCTGAAATACGCCTCGACCAGCCCGAAATGCGGATGCTTCACCGAACGGCGGATAGCGAATTGCAGGGCGTCGTAGAGTTGGCGTGAGAGCGCCTTCTCGAGCTCGTCGCGCAGGTAGCCAATATTCTCCTCGACGCGGGCGAGCATATCCTCGTTCTGCTGCTGCTCCTTGGCGTCTCTATCGTTGCGGTAGGCGCTGATAAAATCGGCTAGCGTCGGCTGCGCTTCGGTGGTATCGGTGGTGGTTTGGATATTGTGCATGGTAGGCTCTTAGCTCCTCTATCAAGAGATAGACAAGAATCAGGAATACAGAAGGGTGCAACAAGCTGATGACAGGCTGATGACTGGCCCGGTCCTGCGGATCAGGACAGGCGCGGGCCAGCCAATGAACGCGCTACAAAATGACATACAGGGACGCACTAACCTATCACGTTGGGGTCATCGGTACGGCGCGTGAGGATGGGACGTATCATCAGGAGCTCGTCATAAGACAGCTCGCGCTCGTCTTGCCCTTCGTCTTGCTCGGTATCGCGCAATTCATCGAGCGTTGCGGCCTCCTCGCCCATGCGCTCGCGCAGATAGTCCACGATGTGCAGCCAGTCCACGCGGGCGAGGGCTTGCGCCATGAACTCCGCGTAGACATCGGAGGTATCGCGTAGTGGGTCGCGATTAAGAAACCAGTTTTTCAGGGCATCTGCGGCGGTTATGCGCGGTGTATACTCGGCGTCTGGCTGGACGTTGCGTAACCATTCGGCGTAGTCGTAGACTTCGGCCACGATGGCGAAGGCCAGCTCGTCGCTGTCGTCGTCTGCCCACTGGATGACACTTTGCGTCTCGGCGTTGGGCTGCTGGTCGGCGGTGGTTGATGTTGTGGTGCTCATAGCTCGCTCGGTTCCTTTCGTGGCCGGACAAGAGCGCCCGGCCCAAACAACGGACAAACAACGGGACAAACAACGGACAAACAACGGGACAGGGCTATAGCGGGCTGGCGATGACGGCGGACATTAGCGCTTTGGGATCGCCATATAGGCGGACAGCGATACTGGCCACGAGGATGGCGGGCTTGTCATTGCTGCGAATCGTGCCGCGTCTCCGGTTCATCCCGAACCGGCCCAGGTCGCGCAATAGGCCATTGAGCAGCACAGGCGCGCTGTTATGGCCAGATCCATGCACGGCAAACACGTAGTACTCGAAGATGGGGCTATACTCGCCGCTGGCGTTGTCCCGCTGGTTTACTTGCAGCGTGAACACGGTCGCGCCTCCGGGCAAGAGCGCCAGCAGATGACCGCGGGCCGTGCCCCGCTTGGCGGCAATAGAATCATTCGAGATCCCGCGCGCGTGCTTCAGGACACATTCTCGGCAATAGGCGGGGATGTCGTGGTGTGGGTCGTCGTCGGACACCACGCGGATAAGGGTCTGACAATCGGCGCAATAAATGGATTTGCTCATAGTCGGCTACTCCTGAGAATCTCGGACAAATGACGGGAACAGCAGCGGCGCTTCGGGCGGGTTCTCCACGTCGTAGGCGATCATCCACGGCGCGGGAACCGGGGCAATGCGGACAATCCCGCACCGGCTGCACGTCTCATATCTCGAATCGACGCCGCGCAATATCGAGGCGGCTGGGTGCTTGCACTTGCTCTGCTTCATCGTTGGGCGGGTGGTGGTCGGCATCACACATGCTCCTTTCTGCCGCGCGCGATGAATGCCTGATAATCGGGGTCGCTCGCGAATGCCTCCCGCTCTGCCTCCCGCTCTGCCTCGGCTGCCAGCTCGTGCATGCGCTCCTCTGTTTGGTCTGAGAACCTCGCGAGATCGGGCGCCACTGGCTCGCCATCTAGCGTGTATTCGCCGCGTTCCCAGCGCGCCACGTACTCGCACAATGGGCAGACCAGGCCAGACGCTGACTCGCCGATGACCAGCAGCCAGGGATGCACGCGGCAACGGGCGGGGGGCGCAACATGCGCCGCCTCCGCTTCGAGATCGAGGCAGGACGCGCAGACACCAAACGGCACAACGACATCGACGGGCGCCAGCTCGCCACAACCGGGGCAAGGACAGATAGGCAGATCCGCGACATTTGCCGCGCCTTCTGAGGCAGCCAACGGGGCCGCCTCCATTAACCAGTCTGGGAGAGCATCGATCACAACCCGCGCGCGATATTCGGCGGGATAGCGCACCGGATCGCCGCCGCGATGCGCCAGCCGCACGCCATCGCGCAGGATATAGAACGCCTGTTCTTCTCTGGCAAACTCGACGCTGTAGCGCGCCCACTCTGCCGCGACGCGCTCCGGGCCAGCCGCCGCAACAACGGCCGGGCCAGCGGGCGAAGGTGGCTTCGGGTCGGGATCGGGGGCCGAAGCCCCCAACCCAACACCGACACCAGCGCCAAACGACGGCACGGCGACACCAGCCGCCGCCAGCAACCAGAACCGCACAGCCTGCGCATGCGCGCAAGAGAGCGCGCCAGACGGCCCACGTCGACGCGGGCAACCGCACAAGAGCCGCCGCCCGGAAGCCGACAGCCAGACAAACGAGACGGCGCCAGACGAGGGCGAGCCAACCAGCCAGAAATGCGCGCCAGCGGGAGCGCCAGCAGCGGGCGAGGCCAGCACACCAGACGACACCACAGACAAGCCCTCGGCTTGCGCGATCAATTGGCAACGCCGCACATGCGCCAGCTCGACAGCCGACAAACCAGAAAAGACGGATGACAACACGGGAAACCTCCTCGACATAGACAACAAATAGATTACCTTGTCTTAATACATGATACCATGAACTCAAATAGAGTGCAATGAGAAATGACTGGCGAATATACCTAATTTGACTAGGTAAATATGCGTAGCACAGCGCCTCGACGCCAGGCGGGGACGGGGTCGGGGGCAAGCGGAGCGGCAAGCGGACAGCAAGCAACGGGCGGGTTCGCCAGGTGGAGCCAAAAAACGCCTTCGACCGCAGGCCGCAAACAGGGGGGCGCGACCTCCACCTGCGAAGAGGCGGACGCCAGCAACCGGACGCCAGCCCGGAGGCAAACCCGGACGCCAGCCCGGAGGCAAACGACGGGGCGCGATCTCCGGCCGAGCAGGAAAACGACGCTCGACCGCAGGCCGCAAACAGGGGGGTGGAAATCTGGCTCCAGCGCGCGGACAGGCAGAAGCGCCGCCCACCGGCACACGCGAACGGGCGGAACTCTGGCCAGAGCACAAAACAACCCAAAAAAGAAAGAAAAAAAACGACGCCTTTAACACAACGCAGGCTGTCAAGGGCGGGCTGGCCTGTGTTGCGCCTGCGGCAGGCCAGACCGGGCGTAGCCTTTACCCTTGATAGCCGGTGTTATACTGAAAAGGCGTTTTTTTGTTCTAACCTCCGATCAGGTCTGGAAAAATCCTCACGGGTGGCTTCGGGTCACCATTTATGGCAAACGGTGGAGCGAAGAATACAGTTGGCTTGCGGTGGCCTTCGCCCTCGTTGCTTACCGTTAGCCTATGCGCCAGCAAAACACGCCTGGATCATGGGTTCGGCTTATCCGCAGGTCACGGCGGCGGGGTGGGGCATACTTATCCACCGGCTCAACTGCCGGCTCAACTACTGGCTGCAGAGCTGCCCGCAGGTCGCGGATGGTCATTATTGGTTCACTACGGCTTCGGCCACTGGCTTGGACCACTGGCTCGACCACTGGCTCAACCACTGGCTAACCACTGGCTCAACCACTGGCTTGACCACTGGTCGCCGCTAGGTTCCCCGTAGGTCGTGCTGGTTCTCTTCTTAGCGTCCCCTTGACGTAAGTAGCTAGACATGGTACTGTTGTTCTAGTTGGTTTGCTCCGTTAACGCAGGCGAGCAGGTAACGTGAAGTTGCCGCCTTATCTGACTACCTCCGATGTTGACAGCACGGGGGCCAGGTGGGGCGGCTCTTTGTGTTTCCGGGCAGGTGAAGTGGCGGATGCGGTTGGAAGTGGATGGCGGCGGATAGCGGCAGATAGCGGCAGATAGCTCAGGGGGTGGTTGAAGTGGCGGGGAGGAATCATCCTAGGAATCCCAGGCGGCATGTGCGGAATGCGCGAGATGTGCGCTTGTGAATGTCACGCGGTCGGCGGGCGTGGCGTCGGCCCCTGAGCAATCTGCTGCTCCTCACATCACGCGGGAAATCACGCGGGCGGTGCTGCCGTGCGAGATTCGGATCGTGGACGAGGAGAAGCGCGAGATCGAGTTGTGCGCCACGAGCGAGGCCAAGGACAGCTACGGCACGTCTTTGGCTACGATGCCAGCAAAGACGCCTTCGACCGCTGGGCCGGGAACGTGCGTGAGATGCACAACCGCGTGGCTGTTGGTCGCCGGGTGGCTGTTCGCCACGACGATGCCGCGCGCCGCATCTACGTCCGTATCCGTGTCAGCAAAGGCGCTCAGGATACCTGGGAGAAAGTCAAAGACGGCACACTCGCGGGCGCATCTATTGGCGCATCGGATGTGTTGTGGCAGAATCAGCGCATTGCGGGCGAGGATGTGCCGGTCGCCACACGCTACGATCTGGTGGAGTTGTCGCTCGTTGACCTGCCCTCGAACCCGGATGCGCTGGGCGTGACGTTCGTGAGAGCTTCGTTCGGGATGGCGTGCCGGATGATGAACTGCTCGCCGACCTGGAATCTACTGAAGTTGATGCAGCCGGGATAGCCGATGACCATTCCCAGGACAGTGCGCAGGCTCGCGCTGCCGCTACGGTGATACCTACGGCGGATACGTCAGACGCTCCGGCTGCCGCCAATGGCTCGTCCTCTGGCTCAACTACGTTCACCGAGCGGGATGGGTCGCTCTCGACGGAAGATCCCGCTGAACTGATCGCGCGCCGCCGCACTCGCACGCGGCCAGTCGCAATTGGCGGATGGTTCGGGTTCGGCGTCTCTTACCGAGCCGACGGCTGTCTCGGCCAAAGCAAAACGGCTGGCCGCCCTTGGCGCTCCGGGCTACGTAGTGGCTGCGGATCGAGTTCTGTATCTGCCGCTGATCCGCTGCGGATGACGCGCGCGCCGCTACTCAGTCCAGCGCCGGGCGAGGGCGCCACTGGCTACGGGGTGAATCAGCCCCTTGATATAGATGGCGACCATGAAGAGCCGGACGATTACGTCACCATTCAGTCCGGCCCCACGGCTGGCGCGGTCTTCGCTCCCTCGCCCGCTGAGAGCGTCGCGCATATGGCCCATGCCCACCACCACACCGGGCAGTACGACGACCCCAGCGATCACCGGGAGAGCAGCCCGCACCAGCATCTCGACGGGACATCGCACGCGCATGATCATGTCATGGATCACAACCACGGCGGACATGAGGGCGTCCCGAACGGCCACACGCACCCGCATATCCACGTCCCGGCCCATGACCATTACTTCCGCGTCGCCGATGGCTCCGCCACTGGATGCCAGACTCGTCACAGGCGAGCAGGCACGCACCCATGAATTCGTCAGTTCGGCTGCATTTCGCGCCGCTGGCGGCATCGAGGGCCAGCCTATGACGGCAGAGCAGTATCGTACCGCCGTCGCCGAAGAGCTTCGGATTATTCAATCACTTCCTCAGACGCGCGCACTAGGGCCATACAGTCGGAATCCCGACGGGCCTGCCGATGCGGGGACGCCTGACGAGGCTCCGATCGCACCCTCAGAAGATATGGGTCAGACGCCAGATGGTAACGCTGGGGTTCCAGCTTTGGACATGGCGAACCTGGAAGAAGACCTGCGCCGCACAGGGCACTGCCCACTCTGCCACGGTCAGGTACGCGCGCTCGACCGCGACGGCAACCCAATCGCCGGGGCTGACGCCAACGGCGCGGTAGCAGGTGACGCGGGTAAGCGCAGGCCAGTCGGATACCAGCGTGCCAGCAGACGGCTGGAATGGTCGCACGGTTGTCGCTGAACTCACGCGCGCCATGCAGGATACCATCAGGCCGCAATACGCTGCGTTGGCTGGTAGACTACAAGACTTCTCGGCACGTCTCGCCGCGTATCGAGCAGACGCCGCAATCGGGTGGCCCGGTGCTGCACGCCGCTGACCGTGGCTCAGCCTTCGCCGCCGGAGCTTCGGGTGGGTACGGTTCGGCAGGGCAGCCAAACGGCAATAGCCAGTATGACGCCCTCGCCGCGCTCGCCGGGAAGATCAAAGACCCGCAGGCGCAGACAGCGGTGGCCGCTGAAATGATTCGGATGCAGCAGGAAGCCGCTGGGATGCCCGCTGGATTCCAGGTGATGCCGCGCGCGGGAAATCGCTAGCCCGGCAGAAACGGTGGGGATCGAGGATCGCCCGGTCTGGATCGCCAGTTGGAGGGCCGCAGCCCGACACCTTCTGGTTCTGGTTCTGGTCTGGTTCTAGTTCTGGTTCTGGTTCTAGGTTCTGCTTCTGGTTCTGCGTTCTGGTTCTGGTTCTGGTTCTGGTTCTGGTTCTGGTTCTGGTTCTGGTAATTCGTTCGATTTGATTGAGAGATAGAGAGATAGATGGGGTTGGGGGGAACTTAGCAAGATGTCTACAGCACAGTTGTACGCGGGCGGGAAACCTGGCCCGACGATTTCGGATGAGACGGTGACGTTGGTACGCGCCGCGATGGCGGACACGACCCGCGCGATTAATACCGCGACGGGCTTCATTGGCTACGAGCTTGAGGCTCCGGCCAAGGTGATTGTGCCAGTGATTACGCCACTGGTGAACCTGATCCCACGCCGCAAGGGCAAGGGCATCGACACGGTTCACTGGAAGGCGATCACCAGCTTTGATACAGGCCGCAGTTGGGGCACCCTCGCGGATGGCGGCTCGCCCTCGCAGGTAGCCTACTCGGTGGTTTCGATGAGCAACACGATGCAGACCATCGCCGTCGGCAACAAAGTGAGCTTCCAGGCGCAATGGCGCGGTCGCTCGCTCGAAGCCGATGTGCGCGCACGCCGCACCGCTGAACTGCTCTACCAGCTGAAGATCACCGAAGAGCGCTGGCTGCTGGGAGCTTCCGCCTACCTCATGGTTCCACCGGCTCCGCTCGTCAGCGAGACAGCGGCCACGGGTGGACATGCCTCGGACAGCCACGACCTACTGGGTTAAGGTCACCGCGATCAACGCCCAGGGTGAGACAACGGGTAGCGCGGCCACTTCAGTCGCCACGCCCGCGAACTCTGGTGGCAACACCGGCGTCTTGCAGGTGACGATCTTCACCGTGCCGAACGCGACCGGCTACAACGTCTACATCGGCTCAGGCGCGACGTTGCCCGCCGATCAGCGCGATGTGGCTCCAGTCTGGTGTTTCGGGCAACACGAATGCCGCGCAGCCCGCGATTGGCGCGAATGTCACCCTGGCGGATGGGATCACCATCATGCCGTCTGGTGAGGTGCAGCCAGCCATTAAGGTGGTCAGCGCTACCGCCGCGATTGCTACGTCGGGCACCGCGCTCTCCAGCGTCTCAGCCAACACGGCCAAGACCTTCGTGGATGGCTCCTCGAACATCCTCATGTGGGATGGCATCATCGCGCAGGCGTTGAACAACACCGGCACCGGCAACGGCGCGACGCTCGGCTCACAGGTTGCCCGGACAGCCGGGACAGATGGCAAGCTCCAGTTGACGGACATTGACAACCTGCTCGCGGGCATGTACCTCCAGGCGGCAGGCGACCCCGATTACATCATCATGAACCCGCTGGACAACGTACGGCTGACCAATCTGGTCGTCGGCGCGGGCCAGTTGCGTTACGTGGTGCAGTCCACTGGTGGGGATCAGGGCGACCTGACGGCGCAGTACCGCGTCACCCGGTATCTCAACAAGTCCACCGGGAAGGAAATGCCGATCATCCTGGATCGTTACTGCCCACAGGGCGTGATGGTCTTTCTGCCAATGAGCATCCCGTTCCCCGTCGCGGAGCAGAACGCCGCCGTCGAAGTCGAAACGAACCAGGAATACTGGGGCGTCGACTTCGCCATTACTGACTCGAACTTCAGCTTCGCCGATTACGTGGATAGCACCGTCAAGGTGTACTTCCTCGGCGGACTGGGCGTCCTGCGAGGCATCGCGCCCGCATTCTAGGGTCTTCTGAATCTGAGGGGCGGGCGTGATGACCCTGCCCTGATAAATCGCGTTACCAATTGAGTTTACAGCTACGGGCCGGTCAGTGCTAGCTAACCGGCTGGCTCTCGCCTACTTTAGGGAGGGATGGTGATGGCGACGTATGTTGAATCTTTTAGCAAAGGCGCATCTCTACGCCAACCTGACGCCGGGCGAGCGGGCGCTACTGAAAATCATTGAGGGGTTGGCCGTTAGCGCCATCATTGCGGGGCTGGTGGCCGTGTTGCCAGCGGTGAGCACGCAGAACGTCGCCGCGATCAACTGGATGGCGGTGGCCTCGGTCTTCGCCGCCGCTGTCGGTAAGACGCTCTACGATGGCGTCAGCAAGTACTTCAAGAGCTTTGGTGATCCGCCACTGCCTCGCTCCGCCTGCTAGCTCCGCCAGATGGCGTAGCTGCCGATGGCGAATCACTGAATGGCAATACCGGGCGCGTAGAGGGGACTGGCTGGCATGTCGATGTGGTGGGGTAAACAATCCGTGAATGAGGCGGTGCTGGCGGAGTTGCGCGAGATTCGCGTGGAGATTCATGCGCTGACGGAGCAGCTGGGGAAAGCGGCCACACGCGAGGATCTGAAAGGCTACGTCACACAGGCGTCATTTGACCACCACTCGAATCGCACAACAAGGGCATTGAGAACTGGCGGACATGGCTGCCTTGGGCTGTCATGGTGGTACTGACACTGTTTGAATTGCTGAGTGGGCATGCATCCAAACTGCTCGGAGGGTGAAACAGGGTGAACCGTGGAGGGTGACGTATGGAGATGGCTGGTATCCTGCTGCTGCTGGCGCTGTGGATACTGCTCATCTTCTGGTCGGTAGACGTGGATGCTCGTAGAAGTGAGGTGAGTGGGGATGACAACCGGATTGGGCCTCTCGGCCTATATCGACGTGCCGACGTACCTGCGCGCGCCGATCAATCAGGAAACAGCCTCGCTGCTGGGCATGAACACGACCAGCACGGAGCAGGCGGACACAGGCAGCCGCTACCACCGCCTTCGCCGTCGCCTCCTCGACCTCGTGGACAGCAGGGCCAGCCTGGATACTCGACGGGCACCAGCGTCGGAGGTCGTGACAATCACTGGCTCCGCAGATGGCACACACGTCACCCTCGCCAGCCCCGGTACTGCGTTTGCCCACAGTGCGGGCGCAAGCATCTCACAAGGCGGCAGCAAGGGTAGCCTCGCCGAGAGTGATCCTGCGAGCCTGCGCCTGGATCGAGAACTATTGCCAGCAGGGCACAGCCGGTGGGGATCGGTCACTGTTTGCTCTTGCTCGGACAGAACGCTGGGGTATGCCCACGCACACGCGCATGGATAGATCGTGATTTCGTCGTCAGTGTGCGCCCAGGTCACTTCCCGGTGCAATCGCTCGCCAGCCTGTAGATTGAGCTTGGACAGGGGACAAGCCTCGCCCTTGACGTGAGCCAGCTTGAACTTGCGACCGTTGGGCGGTTGGTGGAGATCCCGTATCTGCTTGCAGACGACGCCCACAGTGGGACGCGCAGCTGCTGCTCGAAACACGGGGACTCTCGCGCGCCACGACGGCAGTGGGCAGTGCTGACCTACACAGGCGGCGTCACCTACACCACAGCCGGTAGCGTGCCGTATGACATCCAGCAGGCCGCGATCTGGGTCACATCGGACATGCTGGCGCTACGGGCGAACCCGACGGGCGCCGCTGAAGTGGTGCTCGGCAAACGTAACCATGTCTTCCGCCAGCGCGGCGATACCGTCGGTGATAGCATCCTCCTGCTGCGCGCCCACGATGCGCTCCAGCCGTACAAGAGCGAGGTGTGGTCATGAACGGGATGATCGCCTACCAGAGTTGTCGCCAGCCACGCAACTGGCTCATTGTCCTGCTCTGGCGCTTCCGTTACACGGAGGGGAGATACAGATGATCCTCACGACCGTCAGAATCGAGCGGCCACAGGGTACGACCGTCGCCTCGGGTGTGCCGGTGCAGATAGATCAGGCGAGCACAGACGAACGGTTAGAGTTCGAGGGCGCGCGGCCCTACGACGTCTTCGCCCTGTACACCCTCTGGCCTCCCATCTCGCCCGCCATCATCCGACGACGGGATGTCCTGGTGGATGAGAGCAATATCGATAGTGAGACAGGAACCAACGCCAAGTATCGCGTGAGTCGGGATTGGTTGAGACGTTCGCTGATGATCATCAAGAGATGCTGGTTGAGAGGGTGGTAGGCGCATGAGCAGCAAGAACAGACGTTCTAATCGCAGACAGGTCGGCGCTCCTGCCATGTCAGCGTCTCGTCCTCATCCTCCATCCCATCCTCCATCCATGCCACCCGTTCAGAATAACGCCAACCTGTTTGGCGCGAATGGCGGCGCTACGAACCTCAGCAACGGCAGCATGTTCCCGCCAGGTGAGCCGATACGACCGACAGCGGGGATCGTCCCAGCCGATAACGGGCCACGCCAGTTCGGCTACATGGTCGGCTACAACATTGCCCAACGTCCACGCGCGACGGAGCAAACCAGCTTTGAGATGCTCAGGAACCTCGCCGCTCTCTACGATGGCGTGCAGCTTTGCGAGCGCGTCTATTTCGATCTGCTGGGCAGACTGGAACTGAAGGTCGTGCCACGGGAAGATGTGCTGGCCGAAGGCGAAGATGCTCGCGCGCCCAAATGGCGGAATCCAGCCGCCGCCATCGAGGGCTTTCTGGAATGCCCGGATAGGGTGCAAGACTTGCGCTCCTGGATGATAGCCTTCACCCGCGACATCCTCGAAATAGACGCCGTGGGCATCTACAGACGGCGCACTCGCAACGGCAGCCTCTACTCGCTCGAACTCGTTGCCGGCGATACCCTGAAGCCACTGATCGAGGAGCATGGGCGCACACCTTTGCCACCAGACCCCGCCTATCAGCAGTTTGTCTATGGCATCCCTGGTGGCTGGTATACCCTGGATGAACTGGACTACCTCAAAGAAACGGCCAGAACTGAAAGCGTCTACGGCTTGAGCCGGGTCGAACGGATCATCCTCCGCGTCAATCAGGCGCTGCGCAAACAGGACTTCGACCTCTCCGCTTCACCGATGGCGTGACGCCGCTCGGCATCATTCAGCCTCCCGCTGATCTCGCCTGGACGCCGGAGCAACTCCAGACCTTTGAGGCAGCATTCAACGGGATGCTTGCGGGCAACGATCAACTGCGTGTCAGGGCCAAAGCGTTGCCACCAGGCGCGACGTGGCAGAGCCTCGGCGGGGATGATCCACTGGTGGCCTTTGATCGCTACCTGCTCAACGTCACCGTCGCCGCCTTCGGCCTGAGTATGGATGAACTGGGCTTCACCGAAACCAGCAATCGAAGCGTCGGCGCGTCGCAAGAGGGCGTGATCTATCGCCGCGCCGTGCAGCCACTGGTGAACCTCGTCGCGGGCTATCTCACGCGGGTGGTCAGGAAAGAGATAGACCCTCGCTTCACCGTCACCTTCGGCGGATTCGAGGAGCCAGAAGACTTCGCCGCACAGCGCCGAAGCATTCGCCCGGCTCATCCCCACCGGCGCGATCTCGCCAAGTCAGGCAGCCAGACTGCTCAGGATTCCGACTGATCGTGAAGTACCCGCGTATGTCCTGACGCGCGCGGTGTGTGCTGGTGGATGACCTCTCAATGGCGGGACACAGACGGTGATTCAGCCGCCAGTGAGTGGCGCTGATAGTGATGCAGTAGGGCAGCCGATAAGCCGACGAGGGCAACGCAGCTGCCAGTACCGGGGCCGGAGCATAGCGAGAACGTGATATGACAGCGCGAAAGAGCCAACAAAGAGAGAGCGCGAGGCGATAGCCGAGCCAACAACGGTGGAGCAGCAGCAAGCAGACGGCAGAATGTTCCGTCAGAAACTTACGTGCGCGCGTATGGGAGCTGCATCTGCGCGGCGTCCCGAAGACGCGGATAGCGCGGATGGTTGGCATCCATGATCGTAGACGGTGAGCGAAGATCATCCAGCAGTGCTATGCCGAGATGCGCCGATGAGCGCAAGCGGTCACACGCGCGCAAGCTCGATGGGGCAGTCGGTCGGATGCGGCGACTGCAAGAGCAGGCGTGGGCTGACCATGACGAGGACGATCAGCGGGAACGTCAGGCGCTATCACTTGGGTCAACAGGTCAGCAGCCATCCGACGGCAAAGCAGACGGCAAGGACGCCAGACAATCCAGCGGGCCATCTGTCTCCATACGGTTCCAGAGCCAGCGCAGCCAGTATCTGCGCATCATCCTCGACGCCGAGAAGGAGATCGCGCGCCTTGAAGGGCTGTACGATGGCCTGCTTGACGTAGACGGCGCTGTAGGGTTCGTGGTAATAAGACGCGACCAAAACGACCAAGGCGGGCTGCTGCCCTCCTCCGCAACGCACAGGGCCATCCTGCCACCCTCGGAGAACCCAGCGGACGGTGCATCGTGACTACCGCACAGTACAGAGCGCGGCGTGCGCCAGTGAGAAAGCCGCAAGGCAAAGGGAACCTGGAGTTCCAGTTGAACCCGCGCCAGTACGATTTCGTCTTCTCGCCGCGCGGTTCTAGCTTCTACGTCGGGGGACGTGGCGCGGGTAAGAGTTACGCGGGTGCGCTACGGGCCATCATCCACAGCCAGGAGTTGGCAGGTCAGCCTGGGACTGGTCGGCGCGCCCACCTACCCCATGCTGCGGGATGCCGCGCAACGGATGTTCTTCGAGCTGTGCCCACCCGCGCTGGTCGCTCGGCACAACAAGACCGAGAATGTCACCGTCATGCGCAACGGCTCAGAGATCCTCTGGCGTCCAGCCTATGAATACGACAGATACCGGGGACTCAACCTCGCCTGGTTCTGGCTGGATGAAGCGCCGTGGTGCGGCTACGACGCCTGGCAGATCCTCAAAGCGACGCTACGCCAGTCGGGCTACCAGACGGCAGCCTGGGCCACCGGCACTCCACGCGGGCAGAGATGGCTACGCCAGAGACTTCGAGCTGGCCCCGCAGGAGAACCAAGCCTGTACCGGGCCAGTACACGAGCCAACGCGCACAACTTGCCAGCGGGGTTCATCACTGACCTGGGCTATAGCGGAGCCTTCGCCGATCAGGAGATCGAAGGGCTGTTCGTCGCCTTCGACGGATTGGTCTACCAGTTGGACGCCACGGAGAACGGGCAATCTGCGCACAGGCGCAACCGGACGGCTGACTATAACCGGGTCATTGGTGGTATCGACTGGGGCTACACCAACCCGACCGCTCTCTTGGTCTTTGGCCTCGACGGCGACAAACGCGCCTGGCAACTGGACGAGTTCTATCAGCGCCGGGCCAGCCAGGAAGAAGTCGTACGGCCAGCGTTGGTCAAGCTCACCAGGCAGTACAACGTGGCCGTCTGGTACGCCGACGCCGCTGATCCCGAAGCGATAGATGGGGCCAACAACGCCCTGGCTCGAGCTGGGCTACAGTGCCGCGTACGCGCCGTCCAGAAGGGCGCTGGCAGCGTCAGGGCGGGCATCCAGACCGTTACATCGTTGCTCGCGCAGAGAGGCGACGGGACACGCGGACTCTACGTTGACCCAGGTGTGTCAACACCATCGCCGAGTTTGGCAGTTACGCCTACGCCACGATGGAACGGGCGAAGCGCGATGCCGCTGAGGAACCGATCAAGCAGAGCGATCACGCGCTCGACGCATTGCGCTACGCGCTGCATACGGAGCTTGGGCAGGCGACGGCGGTGGAGGCGTATCTCCACGAGATGGGCAGACTGGTGAAGCCGAAACCAGAGACACCGGAGGGCTATTTCAGATGAGCATGCGATCACAACTAACGACAGCAGGCAGTCGCACAGCAGCAGTCACACCAGCTCAACGAGCGGCGCAGAAGGTACACGTAGAAGTGACCGGTGTTTCAGGCAACGGCGAGTTCATGGCAGCACGGTGGATTGCTGGGCAGACGCCGAACTGATGGCGCGGCACCCACTCGACGGATCGCCATGGACGCGGCTACCCACAATCAACGGTGGTCGGACTATACCGGCAGCGGGCATCGGACGCGCACGGAGAGAACCTGCATGGCATACTATGGCTCGCCTGACGGGATCAGCGCGCACAAGCTGGACGCAGCAAGGCGCAGGTCGTGAAGTCGTGACACGGACGAGATCACGCTGGCATCGTCCGCACGAGGCCATCAAAGAGGCGATGCTGGCGGGCCAGACGTCATCGCCTACCTGGGCCGGGCGCACTGGCTCCCTACAACGAGCGGGGCGTCTACGGCCACTTCATTGCGTTGGGTGGCATCGATAGCGACCTGGGCTATCTGGTCGGTGGCGACGACGTGAACGCGTGGGCGGCCATGGGACGATTGGGTCATACCCGTGGCGGTGGTATGGCTGGATGAGTCGGTCGCGGCGGGAAACGGCATGATCGCCATAGCGAAAGTGTGGGTGGGGACTAAGATGCCCAAGGTGCGCGAACGTGAGCAACATTCCGACTGGCTGGAAAGACGACGGGAAGACACTGGTGGCGCCCAACGGTGTGCCGGTGGTGCATGGGTTCCGCGACTATATCATGGCGCGTTCGTGGGCGGCGAATAATACGCCGCTGGCCGCGGAGCAGAGCATCACCAGCGGGAGCATCGAGCCGGGGAATGCTGCGGTTGGGTGCGGGTAGCCGACAAGATTTCCGGTTTACCTGCCTCGGCTGGACGCAGGCGTGGAATGTCTACGAGATCGCGGTGGGCCAAGACATCCGCGCGCTGGAGCAGCAGCTGGCCGCAGCCAATGCCCACGTCGCGCAGTTGGAGCAGCAGGTCGCTACTCTTGTCACATCTCGCCAGCGCCAGTGCCAGTCGTAACGCCGCCAGACCCCAAAGCGATTGAGGCGTTAGCGGCGTTAGCAGAGTTAGCGAAGGCGCTCAAGTTGGTCACACCATTGGTGGCTGCGTAGACGCTCGCCGCTGGTCGAGATAGAAGCGTTGGAGCATCATCAGGCACCAGACGCTGTAGATCGTGGCGCAGACGGCGAGAGGTTGCTTAGCTTGGGGCTTTTGCTGCCAGGGCCAGCGGCGGCGCTTCTGCTGAGGCGACTGCGCGGCTGGGAGAACCGCTGGCGTCTCGGGCGCTGCCCCAGATGCGGTATTGCCTGCGACGAGGGAAGCCAGGTTGCTAGCGACGACGCGGGCACTATCCACCGCGCCGATCTCCTGGAAGATGGCGAGCGCCCAGCGCTTGCCATGCGGAGTTCTCTGGGCCTTGCAAGGAGGCATTGCACGGGGTACACTCACGCCTGCGGTCCCCAGGGGAGTCTTGGGCGGCTTGCCAACGTTCAGAGGAGAGCGAAATGTACGGAACCGTCGCGCGCATGCGCGTGAAACCCGGTATGGTGAGTCAGTTTCAAGAATGGATGCGCCAGGAGGAAGCCAGATCAGTTCCGGGGTACAAGACCAGCTACACGTATCAGATGGACACCGATGCAACCACCATGTTTGTCGCCATAGTGTTCGGGAGTCGTGAAGCCTATGTGGCGAATGCGCAAAGCCCCCAGATGGATACGCGCTACCACGAGCTGCTCGCCCTGCTGGAGGAACCTCCCGAGTGGCATGACGGGCAGATCATCTATCCGTAGGGGTAAGCTCCCTTGTGCTGGGTAGCACGCCCATGAGACGCGACCCACTATCCACCAGCCTCCCAAAGCGACTGCTCCGAGAATCGCATCTCATGAGCTTCTCGGAGCATCACCGTACGCGGTAGGGTTATCGATCCTGACACACATCGAGCACCTTCCGCTTATTCTCCGGATACTGGCAGTGGGCGCCGCTTCGTAGTACGGCTCGAAGACCTGGTGATCGGTGTTGAGTATGCGAGCGCAGTGGAGAGCTACGGCGGGTGAAGCCAGGGCGCTCCGCTCATCAGCACCGCGTAAGACAGGGGCGCCCTTTGTCCGACCTTCCCTGAAGGACAGTGACCAGCCTATCACCCTCACATCACAGTCGTATCACATTATTGTCGCGGCACCTGCTGCTGCTTACTATTTACCAGACCACTCAGCAAGTATACGTATACTTTATTGCGTATGGCGAGTATACTGAAGTAAAATTCGCGGCCGTTCCTTGTCACCTTCGCTTGGCGTCAAAGGAGCACCCTATGCAGCCGCACCTCGAATACAAGGATCTCACTATTCCTCTTGGTATCCGGATTACTCCTATGCGCACCAGGCTCTACGAGGGACAGTGGCATGCAACGGCAGCTATCGAGGCAGAGCCGATCATCCGGAGATATGTGGCGGACGCGCGTCGTGACGGCTGGGAGCCAGAGATGCCAACCGATTTTCTGCTGCTCGTCACGCAGGGCAGGGTGCACTATGTCGCCAAGTATGGGGCGATCACTGCTGAGTGGAAGTACACCGATTACATCTTCGCCACAATTACCCTGCAGCGCGTCGTTTCATGATGGCTCATCTGCCACGAGACTATTCGTAGTATGCGGTATTCGACGAGCACCTCAGCGCTAGGAGATGTTGTGCTCTAGGGGTCACGACCTTTGCCGAGCAGAAGTTCGCGCCAACGTCCTCGTGACGTAGAGTCGCGATCCAGTGTCCAACAGCGATCCTTCAGGCGCGGCATTATCGAATAATACCGCGTCGCCTCATACTGTTGTAGAATGGCGACGGCTATTCTCGCGCACTCAGGCACGCTCTGGACGGCTGCGGAATCTGCTACGGTGTTCCGCCGCGTCCTACAATACCTTGTCTTACCTTGCCGCCATCCTGAAATAGAGGGGAGAAACACACGATGGGCTTAAGCGTCTGTCCCACCGCAGTCGTCGCTGCCCCGGTCGAGGTGGTCTGGGAGAACCTCGTCCAATGGGAACGCTATGCTGACTGGGCCAATGTGCAGGTAGAACGTATTGAGCCGGAAGGCCCGATCTCTGTAGGCCAGGCCATCTCCTTCACGGGAAAAGCCCTTGGCCGCACCTGGCGCTTCACCTTCACGGTTGAAGCGGTCGATCCCGAAAGACACCAGCTTGGTCTGCATGTTGTTTTCCCCTTCGGACTGCAAGAGAAACCACACATTGCCTGCGATCCCATCGATGCGACCAGTTGTCGCGTCCAATATGGCTGAGACTTCATCTTCCCCCCAGGCTGGTGGGGTTGGCTCCTCGAAACTTTTGGCGCGAAACAAATCGCTGCCAGCGTAGATGATTCCTTACGGCGCCTCAAGCGCGCCTCCGAAAGGCAATATCAGCAAGCGCAGGCGAAATGAACTAGACGCTACGCGGTCGCATCAGAGTCGCATCAGAGTCGCATCAGAGTCGCATCAGAGTCGCATCATACCGGTGGAGAATGACATCTTCTTTGCAGGGCGGGCTCGTGGCTAGACGGGGCAGTGCCGTTTCTATTCGGTGGGCTACAAGGACGGAAGCGCCTGTCGAGCCAGGCCCTCAGCTCCACTGAGCATGGAACTTCCATCTGGATTGACGCCTAACAAGGTCATCACTAAGAGCACATTACCCGTGAGCACAGACAGCTGAAGGGTACCCACATTACTGGCCTTCACTGCCCAGAAGGCGGAGTCGCCCAGCCCGCTCAGATCGGTTTCCGTTTCACCTCGGCTAGCGTCATCCTGCTTGTTCGTGGCGTAGGCGGATGATCCGTTGGTGGCAAACAGATAGCTGATCTCCGCTGCCACATGCGTGCCACTGCCAGTGGCCGGGAGATACGTGCAGTTGGCCGCTTTCTCCCCATTCCCGGTGGTGATCGAGCGCGCGACTTTACTGATGGTGGCGCCTACGACTGCGCTGACCTGGCCAAACGGCATCAGATCATAGAGTCCCGTGTTCGCTGTGATGGTGGATCCGGTAGATCCGGTGGCGTGGCTGGCAGTTGCGCCAGCGACGGGAGAACTCGTCAAGGATGAGGTCGGTGCGCCGCACGCCGCCAGCAGCAAGATGGGTGTGAGGGCAAGCGCGAGTGCGACGCGGCGTGACTGCATCAAGAATCGCATGAGGTCACCTCCTCTCCAGTATTTGCGAGAGTATGTCATACAATGCAAGCAACTACAGCTAGCCCTCGTTTGAAAAAAACCTGTGTGTTTCGCGCGGTAGCCCGCGTGGTCCAGCACATATTTTGGGCTTAGGTCGTTTACTACGCTTGATCTGCCGCCTGCGCCTCACGCCCGCGTACATGCGAGCGCAGACCGCCTATCCGTCCAATGCGTTCGTAGTGTGCGATACCAAGTCTGTCGCGTGTCGTCTGGCCCCCTCGTCGTCCAATCTCCGCATAGAACTCGGATCCGTGGCGTTCGCGCGCAGTGCGGCCTCCCTTTGCCCCGATCTTGGCAAAGAAGTCCGGGCCATACTTCTCGCGAACCGCCATCCCCCCGCGACGTGCGTTCTCCGATCCCGGACGTGGTCCCCGCTGTCGTTTTGGTTGCTCGGGCTTAGTCGCAGTTGCCGGACTACGATTAGCCCCAGTTGTCGTCCTAGCGGCTTGCTTCCGTCGTGCCATGAATGTGCCCCTTCAGTCAGCAAGGCTGAGCAGCGGCTCAGCTCCTGCAATAGAGACTCTTCGGGTAGCAGCAGCACAAATCGTCTTCCCAGTGGGGATCGAACCGCGATGCTCTCTTGCTCGTCTCCATCCTACCAGACAAGTGATGTTCTGGCAACCAGAGCGCGATGACCGTCGGCGTGATGACCGTCGGCGCGATCTGTAGCAACGCCGGCCGTACCCTCGCTATCAATCCTGGCAAATATCCAGCATCCAGCGCTTACTCTCCGGCGCCTGACTATGGCAGGTTTACGGGCGACGAACGCATAGAACGCATAGAACGCATAGAACGCATAGAACGCATAGAACGCATAGCGCAGCCGCGTGCCACCGGAGCTACGAGAGCATCTACGAGTCGTTCTACGGCTTCTCCCTGGTGTCGGCGGCGCCCATTGGATAGACTCTCGCTAGGTTAAGGTGATCGTTTGTCTGTGCAATCGTCTCAGGAGGGGTTCCATGTCTACGAACCACAAGCTTGTCCTCACCCTGGCGTTCCTCGGTACCGCGCTGGGTGTCCTGACGTTCGTGTCGCTCAATCTGCCACTCGGCCTTGGAAATGGATCCAACTCGCCCGAAGGCGTATCCGGGTTGGGCTTCCTCATCCTTATCCTCGGCTATCTTGGCGGCGGGGGACTCGTTCTAGCTGGCTGGGTCGTCGCGCTCGTGGGAACGGCGCAGCTCAAGCGGTGGCGCTGGTTCGGGGGAATGCTGGGCGAAGGCATCGCCTTGTTTGTCCTGTCAAGCCTAATCAGTTTCTACGCCCCCTGGGTTATCCTCATCTTTCCATTGACGCTTCTAGTCTACGGCTTCGTCGGCCCGAGCACACCCGCCGTAAAGGCAACCTGAAACACACGAGGCGCACTGCTTGCCCCTCTACGCAGTGAGGGTACGTGCATTTTGGCCGAATTCGCCGACCTGCTCGACATCGACAGGGGTGAGACTCACAAAGAAGTAGATGACGCGATCCAGGCGAGGTTCTCGACAGTAGAGTGCCTCACAATGCCTGTGGCAGTGGAGTACGCTCGGTCGCGGTTTCTGGTGAGTACCGCCCCGCCAACCGGGAACGGACGACGGTCGGCGAGGCTGAAGGCGGGTTGCGATTGG
Source organism: uncultured Chloroflexia bacterium (assembly GCA_963718915.1). Taxonomy (GTDB): domain Bacteria; phylum Chloroflexota; class Ktedonobacteria; order Ktedonobacterales; family JADMIN01; genus DAHUXT01. Next base: position 25,138 of record CAVRAI010000013.1, read on the forward strand.
CTCTTCCAGCAGCGAAGCGCCTACTCCGCCGTTTCACCACAGGTCACATTGGCGACGGCGCCGGTCATCGCGCTGGCGCGATCCGACGCCATCAGCACCGCCATATTCGCCACTTCAGCCAGCTTGGGCATCCGTTTCAGCAGCGTTCGCTCTGCCAACTGGGCCTCGAACGCGTCTCGAGATACGCCAGCCTGCTGGGCCAGATGGCGCATGACCCTGTCCACCACGGGGGCATCCGGCGAACCCGCCGAGCGCAGACAGACCACCCGAATGCCCCGCGGACCGAGCTCTCCTGCCAGTTGGCGACACAGTCGCTCGATCGCAGCGCCTATCACACCGAAGTTCCCGCTGTTGGGAAGGAACATGCGGGCGGGTGTGGCGGTGATCGCCAGGATCACGCCCGATCCTGCCTTCAGCATGTGGCGCGCCGCCGCCGTGGTGGTCACGAACTGGGTCTGCATGGCATCGATGATCCCCAGGGTAAACGCGTCAACCGACATCTCCACCAAGGGGTCGCCCTGGTCGGCTTTGGACGCGATAGCATTGAACGAAATATCGATGCGCCCCGTCTGCGCTACGATGGCGTTCAGGTGCTCTTCGACGGCCCGCGCGTCGTGCGCGTCAACGGACGCCGCCTGGGCCACTCCCCCGCCTGGGCGATCTCGCGAGCCAGCGCCTCGAGGGGGGGTCTGGTGCGACCGGCGAGAAAGACCCTCGCCCCCTCGCGGGCAAAGGCGCGGGCCACGGCACTGCCGATGGCGCCGCCTGCTCCGTAGATGACCGCCGTTTTCTGCTCCAGTAGCATGTCCATTCCTCCTGTTTGGGCCGTGTGCTGCGCGAGACTCCCCGAGAGTCTCCCCAAAGACAAGACGACTGGATGCGCGCTGGTTTACGGGAGCGAGGGGTGTTATGGTATCGACCGATGCGTCATGAGCGCCTCCATTGATGCCCATGAGCATACTACCTGTGTCAATCACCGTCTGGACTGAGCACTAGTTTACGGAAACGCATGCCTGCTGGTAGCGTCTCGTTATGGATTCACCTCTAGAATGAGTGTGGAAGTACCCATGGATTCGCCCCCTCGCTGAAGAAGACCAGGGGGTTCTCCTGGCAGCCGCAAGGGAGTATAGCTCGCGCTTTTCCGCCAAAGGTCCTGTGCGCAGTATGCCAGGTTTTCCTCTCACGGCATGACCATCTGGACCATGATGTGACGTGCCACGAGCGTGCGCAGCCGCCGCAGAGCCTAGAAGGGTCGCACATGGTCGGCTGGTATACTCCAGCTGGGACGCTACACAATCCGCTGCCGCGCGTTGTCGTGAGGCGTGATGCTTCTGGATATACTTACCGTTCGTCTTCCGATTGGCGTGATGCTCTTCAGAACAGTACTCACAAGGGTGGGATGACCGCCTGGATCTGGATCAGTTGGATGACTACCTCCAAGCGCAACAAGAACAGGAGAGCACTAGTGACACGTCACCAGCTTCATTCGGCAGTCATCAACCTGCCGAATGAGCGCGAGATTGTTATCACGCGGGAGTTCGACGCGCCGATGCCCTCGTCTTCGACGTCTTCACGACACGGGACCGGGCCGAGATGGCGCGCACGGAAGGAGAGGAGCTAAAGGTCTGCGAGATCGACCTGCGTGTTGGAGGGAACTATCACCAGGTCTTCGTGGGCGACGACGGATCTGAGGCGTCGTTTCGTGGGATCTTCTTGGAGATCGAGCCGCCGACCCGGGTCGTCGCCACCTGGCTCTACGACGGGTGGCCCGATGCGGAGGCCGTCGAGTCGATCGACCTGCACGAGACGCAGGGTGTGACGACGCTGACGTATCGGCTCGCGTTCCGCGACCAAGTCGGCCGTGCCCCCTTGCCCAATATCGCGAAAGGCATGGTGGCCATGCAATAGTCTACGTCCTGATGACGACACTGATTTCATCACAATTACCGGATACTGAGGGCGTCAGAAATGGCATACTAGTGGCGCCGGTGGTACCGGCGGAGGGGTTTGGGGACGCCTCCTGCCAAATATCTTGCGGTCGCTGGCAGCATGTGTCCCTTTTGCCCCCACCCCGACTAGTCGCACAGTGCCGTGCAAAGCGAATTGCTCGCCATGCTCGCCAGGCTTGTAACAGAGCGCTTGGAGAAGTTAATTGATCACGCGGACGGCTCAAGCTCCGACGACGCGTAGTCCGAATGGCTGACTGGAGCGGTATGTAACTCGGAGTACGTGATCCACGCCAATTTTCGCTGGCTTATCGTACGCCCAAGAGCGAAGATTGAGGGGAGAGGACAACCACAACACAAGCCTATTCAGCACTATGAGCGCACCAGGAGACGAGCAATGGCAAAGCAAACCCCACTCAAGCTGGGTGATCATGTCGTTATCCGGCCCGGCGAAGAACCCGACAGCCTCGTGGTCCGTGGGACGGTCGAGTCCAGGACCTGGAACAGCTTCACGCAGGATTACCAGTATGGGATTGCGGTGCCTTGGCCAGATGCGGAAGTACCCGAGGTGGTCACTGTCCATGATTGCGAGATCTGGGGAGTGCTCGACCACCGCACCAACTACTGAGCGCGTCAACACCATCAGCCAGCAGCTGATATCAGTGATACCGGCTTTACCAGAGGTTCTGCAACATGAGTCGGTACGACATGGCGGTACTCCTCGTGGTGGCGCTGGTCATCATCGGATTGCTCGTTATCCTGCTCCTCATCGTGGCGCAGAATGGGTAGAAAGAGAAAACATGCCACCTGACAACCGCTGGCAACGCTCTTCGTGTCTACATCCTCAATCCTGGCAGACATCGAGCATCCAGCGCTTGTTGTCTGGGATACTGACTCTGGGCGTTGCTTCGAAGTACAGCTCGAAAATTTGATGGTCGGCGGTCTCGACGCGGTAGTAGGTACGATCCGCCGCCTCACCCGGCTCCCACCAGCGGGTCGCAAGCCGCCACATGTCGAGAACGCGAACGGGGTAGGTCGCAGCGCGCCAGGTGAAGGTAGTGTGTTGACCCTGATGATGGCGCACCTGCACCGACTCGCCGATGTGTCGTGTCATGGGGTGAACCTCCTCCGCGCCTGTACGATGCCGTCAGCCGGTCTCCGTATCAACACTCTTCACAAGACAGCCTCTACGCGGCCAACGCCCAACACCGCCCAACATATTGCCGCCTAATGGGCCACCCGCTCGACAGGAAGGGAGTCAGACCAGTCCGGAGATTTCGTGCTCGTGAACGACCATCAACTCGGATTCCTCATCCTCAAGTTGGGGGACTTCTATGGTGTAGATGTGATCGCCTGTGCTGCCGTTCCAGGCGCATGCATGGACGACTCCGTGAAACTTCCCATCAGCTGACCACTCGTCTGTCTGGACGGCCACGTGGTCACCGAGATTGTAGCGGGGCGCCGGAGGGTATTGTGCCATGGCGCATCTCTTTCTGTCTATCTGTCTATCTCTATATGGAACAGCTATTGTACCACGTGTGCGACCTCCTGCTGCGTATACGGCGGAGACTGCGATGTATCGTTGTGTCTGTGAGCGTGCAGGTTGTGGGCTCACCCTCGCTCGTACGTCACCACGAGATCGGTATGCTGTGGCGCGAGATGGTAGATCAGTCCGACAGTTACGAACACTTGCCACCACGGATAGCGATGGTGTTGCTCGGTGATACTCCCGACGCGGTAGCCATACAGCGCCAAGTGCTGTGCATCACGTTCATACTCGCCTGACTTACCGTACGTGCGCACGATGAGATTCGAGGATGTGTCTGCCATGACTCACCTCCTTTAGCAGGAGTATACCCGCTGCAATCGTCAGGCGAAGCGTCAATCCTGGCAGAGCTCGGATACCCAACGTCCCTTTCAGAGATACGCGCCAGTGTAAAGGGCGCCTAACGCGCCTTCGCCAGCTCACTCCAGCGCGTCGTACAGCATGGCGAGCGTGCCACCTACTTCATCTGCCAGCTGCGCGCTGGGGTATTTGCAGCGCTCGGCCCTGAACTCGGAGGTATCAGCGCCACTTGGGTCGAGGTTCAATGCTTTGAGGCTCGCCTGCCGCACGGCGATAGCATAGAGCCCCTCCAGACCTGCCAACCGCCGAGACTCAGCCAGCGATGTGGCGGGGTTGGCCCGCGTCGCGCGCTCTTGTTCGGACAACCGTCGATGCTCTGCGGCTGCCACCGCCCGAACCTGGTGGATGGTGAGCAGATCCCCGCAGTCAAATGCACAGTACAGCGCCGCCTCCAGCGCATGGTAGGCCGCCTCTAGGTGGCCAGCGTCGAACAGGGTACGGTTTATGGAAAGCAGTTGGGTACAGCGTGCCGCCAGATCGTCGGACCATTTCATTGAGCACTCCTCTATGCGCTTCTAGGCGCTTCGTGCGCTTCCTGGGCTGTGGCAGCGAAACAGTCTGCGCGACACAGTCCCTGTCGTTGATTCATCCCGTCTACTCTGTTGCTTGCGCGAATTGCCACGGAGGTAGACATAAAAGAAGGGTGGCAACAACTATGCCACTGGCGCCAACCTGCTGGTCTTTGGTGCTGGTCTTTGGTGCTGGTCTTTGGTGCTGGTCTCCCTCCGCACTGCCAGTCAATTGGCCGTTGCCGAGGGTCACCGCCTTCGAGCTTGTTGAGCATGGGAAGCGCGAGTCTTGGACCTACGTCTCAAACAGCCCGCAGCGATCCAGCGACGGGTCGGCTGGTAGACGATGGGCCAGGGCGGAAAGACCGTTGAAAGCAGCCGCAGACAACCCTTTAGTAGAAACGCCTCCCGACCCGAAGGCCACGGAGGCGTTGGCTGTTTCAGTGCTTTGAGGGCATCAGTCTGGTGGTCTTCCAGCCGACCTTCGGACGCTGCGGCGGGCTTATTACCACCTTGGAGCCGCTCCACCAACAGGTACTGGCTCTCCTTGGGGCATGCTGTGCGTGTTTCTACCGCGTCGATTGAGGACGGGACTACCTACGGGTGGTAAAGCAGCGGGCGCCTCCTATTCAGCTTTCCACGTCAGCCAAGTCAGCCAACTAGCGATAGCCCATGTCAGTTGCTGGCAGGCCTGGGTCCTGCACCTCGACCGTATAGCGCCAGCAATCCGGTTGCGTTCCATCAATGTCCGTCACGCCATAGATGCGGGCCAAGTCCGCGCTCGAGAGCACCTGCCCGGCGTACTGACGACGTCCCGTGGGATCGGCCGCCAGCGTCACAATCCCGCGCGCCACGTAGGCGGGCGTCTCCGAGATGCAGAAGTGCGGCTCGTGCGCGAGCGCATCGCGCCAGTTCTCTTCCGTCACGCCAAAGTCCTCCAGCATCTGCTCCGAGCGCATCCAGCCGGGGGTCACCGCCACTGCTGTACAACTCTCGTCTTCGAGTTCAGCCGCCAACGCCAGAGCGATCCGTTCGACGTTGGCCTTCACCAGATCGTAGTAGAAGCCGACATTGCGGCGAAAGGCCTTGTTGTACTCCGACGTGCCATCGGTCATCTCGACTACCAGCCCATCGCCCGTCCGCAGGATGAGCGGGAGCGCTTTGGCGCTCGTGATGAGGTGGGTATGCACCCCCATGCGCAGCATGTAGATCCCGCCCGTCAGGTCATGCTCCCAGAGCTTCTTCTCCCACTGCGTGTACTTGTGGCCACCGAAGATGTCATTGACGAGGATGTCCAACCGACCGCGCTCCGCCTCGATGCGGGCCACGAGATCCTCCACCGCCTCCACATCCAAGTGATCGACGCGCAGGGCGCTGCCCTCTCCACCAGTCGCCTGCATCAGCTCGCCGGTTTCCTCGATGGTCTCAGGCCGATCCATATCTGACGAACCGGTCAAGCGACTGCTGCGCCCTGTGGCGTATACAAAAGCACCAGCTCTGCAGAGCTCAACGGCGATTGCGCGTCCTGCTCCGCGGGTAGCTCCGGCCACCAACGCGACCTTTCCCTGAAGTGAGCGGTCGACCAGCTGCTCTCCCATGATTTACTCTCACTTCTTCGGCTTCTTCGGCTTCTTCGGCTTCTTGGGCTACTGTGGTTCTTGAGACTTCGACCTTTCTTTATGCTTCTTGCTCGGTGCGATAAGACTGGTAACCCACATGCCACATGCCGCCGTCTGACAGAAATCCCCCAAAGCGCCCCCCATGACTGCGGAATGTGAGATACGTGGGAATACGTACGCTGGTTGCTCAATTTGTTCGATGCAAGGGTGCTATTGAGCGAAGGCGCTGAAGCTGGTGGCGGCGTAGCAAGCTGGAGTGATGGCCGCATGGAGCGAGCTTGCAAGCAATTGGTTCCGCGCCGCAGAATGGGACGGCCAGGGGGCAGTCTCCAGATAACCCTGCCGTAGAAGAAGCCCGCGAGACACGGCTATACGCTGCTCGCTCCTACACGATCAAGACCGCCTTCCCGGTCACTCGACGCTGCGTGATGTCGTTGAGCGCGTCCGCTGCCTGTTCCAGGGGATACCTGGCCGAGATGTGCGGTGTGAGCTTGCCCTCCTGTAGCCATGTGAGGAGTTGGCGCAGATTCTCCTGATTGTGCTGGGGATCGCGGACGGTGAAACTGCCCCAGAAGACGCCAACAATTGAACAGCCCTTGAGGAGTGGTAGGTTGAGGGGGATACGGGGGATGTCGCCCGTGGTGAAACCAATCACCAGGAAGCGCCCATTCCAGGCCATGCCGCGCAGCGCTGCCTCGGAGTAGGCGCCGCCGACGGGGTCCACGACAACATCGACTCCCTGGCCATTGGTGAGGGCCTTGATGCGCTCCTTCAGGTCTTCGCTGACATAGTTGATGGTGGCGTCCGCGCCGTATTGGCGGCATATCGCCAGTTTCTCGTCGCTGGAGGCGGCCGCGATGACCCGCGCGCCGAGCACCTTCCCTAGTTCGACCGCTGCCAGACCAATGCCTCCCGCCGCGCCCAGTACCAGGAGGGTTTCGCCTGGTTGGAGGTGCGCCCGATCGGTGAGCGCATGTAGATCGGTCCCATAGGTCATCGCAAAGCTTGCGGCAACGTCGAAGTCTAACGCGTCAGGCATGGGGATGACAGTGGCTGCCTCTGCGATCACCTCTTCCGCAAATCCTCCGTAGGCGGCAATGCTGATGACTCGGTCCCCAGGCGAAACATGTTCGACGCCCGCGCCGACGGCTTTGACGACGCCGGCCACTTCCGCGCCGGGCGAGAAGGGCAGGGGCGGCTTGAACTGGTAGAGGCCCTGGATGATCAGGGTGTCAGGGAAGTTGACGCCACAGGCTTTGACGCTGATCACTACCTGGCCAGGGCCTGGCGTCAGCGACTCAATCTCTTCGACCACCAGGCTCTCTGGCGGGCCATAGGCTTTGCAGATCACTGCCCTCATGCTGCGCATGCTCCCTTCTCTCTCGCTCCCATGCTACTAACTGGCAGCGAAGATGCTCATGGGTAGGAACGCGCCAACCACATAGTTGGGCATATCAACGACTTCGCAGAGTTTCAGGTCCACCGCAACACTGCAGAGCATATATGCGTCGTCAGCAGACAAAGCATATGCGCGCGTTAGATAGTCGATCATGTGTCGGATAGCCTGGCGCGCGGCCTCACGGATGTCCGGGTTGATGCCCTCGGTCACATGATAGGCATCTGTGTTTGTGCGCTGGGCGAGCGGGCCGGCCGTACGGAACTGCGGCTCCGCCACCGGGCGGTCTTTGTGAACAGTTAGGCGCACGACGGCACGCATCGGCGTCTCAATCGCCGTCCCGCAGACCTCGCCATCGCCTTGGGCAGCATGTCCGTCACCCATGGAAAAGAGCGCGCCCGCGACCTCCACCGGTAGGTAGAGTCTCGCGCCGCGCGTCAGATGCTTCGTATCCAGGTTGCCACCATGCCGGTAGGGTGGGATCGTCGAGAATGCGCCTTCAGCAGCTGGAGCGAGCCCCACCTCGCCACAGAAGGGTTCCAGCGGAATGCGAATGCCTGGCGCAAATTCGGCCCAACCATCCGAGAGACGCCAGACCTTGAGCGCAGGATCGGCGAACTCGTCCGCCAAGAGGCCGAATCCTGGGATCAACGCCGTCCAGCCCCAGTCGGCTGGCTGGAAGTCCACGAATTCAACCTCAAGCGTATCGCCAGGCTCCGCACCCTCGACATAAATAGGGCCGTTGACCTGATCTACTTGCGAGAAATCGAGGGTCTGTAGGGTCTCCACCGTGGCATCCGGTCCAATTTGCCCGCATGAGGCATCCAGGCAATCAAACTCAACGGTGGTGCCTGACGCGATGCGCGCGATGGGTGGGATGCTATGGTCCCAGGCAAGATGCCACTGCGCTCTCGCGACGTGAATGGTGCGTCCTGTAGTAGACATGGCTCTGTCCTTTCAGTTCTCGACCAGAAGTCGTCTCGACACAGACTCCCGACGCCATACAGTTTCCAATGGAATTGCCTGAAAGGCATTGTAAGTTACTTTTGCGGTCAGCGCAGCCAGGTGTCAAGAGCCTGGCAATGCGCTCGTAAGGTTCGGCAGGGTAAGCCCGGTGATGGAGAAGCTCGGCTCGATGCGAAGATGCATCGTATGGGCTAGTTTGTTTTGGTTGTACGCTGCCTGTCGCTATGGCTTGAAGCGGGCGTTTGCGCTGTCCGCGCACAACACGCTACTCTAAGGTCACATTGGGCGAATTCTCCTGGTTGACCAGTGATCAAAGGACATCTTCGGGGCGAATCGGCAGACGTCGGACGCGCTTGCCCGTAGCGGCGAAGATGGCGTTCGCGACCGCCGGGGCGATTGGTGGGAGAGCAGGCTCACCCAGCCCTGATGGCGTGTCCCTGCCTGGTGCGAAATATACCTCGATGTCTGGCATCTCACGCAGCCGCAGCTGCTGGTAATCGTCGAAGTTGGCTTGCTGGACACGACCACTTGCGAAGGTGATCTCGCTTTTGAGCGTGGCACTCAACCCCTGGACGATGCTGCCCTCGATCTGCGCTTCTGCCAAGGTGGGATTGATGACCAGACCGCAATCCACCGCGCACACCACGCGATGCACCTGAACAATCCCATCTGACCCGACCGAAACCTCTGCCACCTCCGCCATGTAGGTGTCGGCGTTACTGTAATAGTATGCTGCAATGCCTCGCCCCCAGCCGGTCGGTAGGGGCGAGTCCCAACCGGCTTTGCTTGCCGCCAGGTCCAGGACGGCCAGTAACGGCCCATTGGACGCCAGAAGACCCCGGCGGAATCGGTAGGGATCGGCGCCGACTGCGGCAGCGATCTCATCGACGAAGCTCTCGATGGCAAAGGTGGTATAGGAGTATTCGGCCCCGCGCCAGATCGTGACGGGAATGCCAAGCGCGGCGGTGGTTCCGGATGCCTGGGCAGCGGGAATCGCGTACGGCAGTTCAGCGCCCGCCCCGACATCGGAGCCCATGCTCTGTGCTGCAAGGTTGTGCTGCCAGCTTTGCACTTTGCCCGCCGCGTCCAGCGTTGCCTGCAGGCGATGGAACGCGGCAGGTCGATAGAAACCCGATTGTATGTCATCCTCTCGGGTCCACATTACCTGGACCGGCTTGCCGATCGCTTTTGCGACACTGGCTGCCTCGGTCACAACATCACTGGCTGCGCGTCGGCCAAAGCCGCCACCGGAGGGCAGGACATGCACCATGACTTGTTGCAAGGGCACGCCGGTCGCCTGTGAGGCCGCGACCTGGGCTCCCTGGGGATCCTGTGTCCCGGTCCAGACCTCGCAGTGTCCATCCTGCAATCGCACCGTGCAATTGAGCGGCTCCATGGGGACATGTGTCTGATAGGGTGTCTCATAGATTGCGTCCACCACGCGCGTCGATCCCGGTACTGGGCCAGGCTGTGGCGTGTGTGCGGCGAGATACTGGCGCAGGGAGTTGCTTGTGAGCGAGGCATTTACGCCTTCGTTCCATCTGATATCCAGTGCGCGGCGACCCGCGATGGCTGCCCACGTATGGTCTGCTACCACGGCCATACCACTGGGAATCGGCACAATCTGGCGCACACCGGGAATCGCTTGTGTTTGGGTCGCATCGAAGGTGGCGACCGTGCCTCCAGGCACAGGGCAGCGGGCTACGACAGCGAAGAGCATTCCTGGCAGGCGTACATCCAGGCCGAACTGGGCACTGCCATCAACCTTGGCTGGAGTGTCGAGCCGAGGAGCGCGGGCGCCAATCAGGCGGAACTGGCTCGCTTGCTTCAGTTGGCCTAGTGTGTATGGCTGCCTGGCCGCCGCGGCGGCGAGCTGGCCATAGGTAAGCTTGCGACCGCTGGAGGGATGGAAGACAACGCTATCCTGGGTGCGACAGGTCGAAGCTTTCACGCCCCACGTCTGCGCCGCCGCCGCCACCAGCAACGCACGCGCCTCCGCGCCGGCGTATCGCAGCTTCGCAAACGAGCCGGAGATGCTGCCACTCCCGGTGGTGCGCTGGTTGCCATATTGTGGGTCTGGCGGGGCTAATTGGGCACGTACACGGCTCCAGTCAGCATCAAGCTCCTCGGCCACAATCATCGCCAGCCCAGTGAGTGTTCCCTGTCCCATCTCGGAACGAGCGACCGTGATCGTCACAGTGTTGTTGGGGTCAATGCGCAGCCAGATGTTTGGGCTGAACGGCTTGGTGGGCCGGAGCTGGTCCTGCTGTCGATTGTGCAGATTGAAACCAATGAGCAGACTGGCGCCCGCAGCACCTGTTACGGCTGTGGCAATGAGCAACTGGCGGCGACTGAGCCGCAGAGCACGACTAGTGGAAGGAGGGAACGCTGGCGGTGGTTCGTCTGATTCGTCTGATATGTCATCTGATACCTTGTCGGAAGAGGAGTCGACATTTGAAGATTGGGGCTCACGATGCTCCGCCGTTGCTTCGAATGTGCTCGTCTCTTCTGAGTGATCCGTATTCGGCTGCTCAGGTGAAGTGCTGGAGTCGCTCATATCGCTGTCCCTTTTTCCCGTTTATCCCTGTGCAGCGCGGTGAACTGCACGGCGAATGCGCTGGTACGTGCCGCAGCGGCAGAGGTTGCCAGAGAGCGCGGCATCAATGTCTGCATCGGACGGCAGGGGGATGCGCGCAAGGAGTGCCGCCGCAGCCATCAATTGGCCCGGCTGGCAATAGCCGCATGCTGGCACTTCCTCGGCAATCCAGGCGCGCTGCAATGAGGAGTTGCGGTCGGGAGAGAGTCCCTCGATGGTTGTCACGGATTGACTGCCTACGGTCGAGATGGGAACCTGGCAGGAGTGATGGGGCAGGCCGTCAAGGTGCACGGTGCATGCGCCGCAAGCGCCTATGCCACAGCCATACTTGGCACCGGTCAGCGCAAGCAGATCGCGCAAGACCCAGAGGAGCGGCATGGTCGGATCGTCCACCGTGATGGTATGGAGATGTCCGTTGACAGTCAGCTGCATGTCTGCCATGTGCTCCCCCTTCGTGATCACGCAATCATGTATCCTTCGGACGGAAGCCAAGCGCGCTCATTTACAGCTACTCGTGCGCAAAAATACTGGGCGTGATGGACCGCCGCTGACATTCCTTAGTCTGAAGTCGGCGAGAGAAAGTAGAGAAGGTAGAGATGATCAGGTGTGGCAATGTGACATGATGCAGACCAGAGGCACTGCGAAGGGCAAAGACTGGTAAGGTGATACACAGCAGGGAAGGAGACGTCTGATGTGCGGCAGATATGAGATCGTCGACGGCAAACAGATTTTCGTCCGTTTCGGAGTCGCCAACGCGATACCGGAGATGCTGGCGAATCTCGATGTGCGACCGACACAGCAGGTACCGGTGCTCCTCACCGATCACGAATTACAGTTGATGAAATGGGGGCTGGCGCCGTCGTGGGCCAAGGATGAGTCGGTCGGACACAAAATGATCAACGCTCGCTCCGAAGGAATCGCGGAGAAGCCCTCGTTCAAGAGGCCGCTACGCACCCAGCGCTGTCTGCTGCCTGCCTCAGCGTTCTTCGAGTGGCAGGGGGTGAAGGGAGCCAAGGTTAAATACCGCATTGGACGGAAGGACGGGGAGATGTTCGGGCTGGCGGGTCTGTATGATGTGTGGAAGAGTCCCGGTGGCTACGAACTGACGACGTGTACGATCATCACATGCCAGCCGAATGCGGTGCTGGCCCCGATTCACAATCGGATGCCGGTGATCCTGCTGCCTGAGGATGAGGATGCCTGGCTCGACCCGGACATGACCGAGGTGGAGGCGATCACGAGCTATCTGCGGCCTTACCCTGATGAGCTGCTGGAGGCGGTTCGGGCGGCGTAGAGCACGGGACGCACCGCTCTTACGCTTTGGTTTGGCAGGGCGCCGACACCAGCCTTTGCCTAGGCATGACAAGGCCACGCTCGCCAGTCTGCGGACGTGGCCCCATGCCCATGCCCGTGCCCGGTGGCGTCACCTGCGTCCATGCGAGTCGCCCAACCTCTCACTGGCACATGTGGCAGCGCATCAGGACTTTCCGTCCAATGAATGTGCATAGTAATCGCGCCAGATCAGCCGGTGAATGCCCAGGAACCGTGGAAGTCGATTGACGAGCGGGATGTAGGGGACGATGATGAGCAGCAGGGTTAGTACTGCCATGGTCAACCACACAGCAATATCGGCGTTTGGTCCATTGTAGGGACCAGCGGGCACCTGGTACCAGAACGTATAGAGCCAGAGCCACGCCTGACCAGGATAGAGCCCTGCGCTATTCATCATGCCCCACTGATCACCTACCAGTTTGAGTTGGTCGGCGCGATCTGGGAGGGCCTTTTCGTTCAGGAAGAGCAGTGGTTTGGTGAAATCCGTCTGGTAGAACTTGCCATCGATAGTGAGCAGGTACCCATCTAATCCGCCGCTGCGCGCAAGGTCGAGCAGCGAATCGAACATAGTTGGTAACGGGCCGAACGCGGCATCGTGGGCGCCGTTCAGGTGGCCGTTCGCATCCAGCGTTCCATTAGCCTTGTTGAGCGCGTCCGCATAGGCTGTTGTCCACGCGGTTTGCTGGTCAGCGGATGCCCCGGTATAGGTCGCCACGGCCGATTTCACGTTTTCGCTCTGCACAGTATCCAATGGGCCGACCACGTACACTTGTGCCCCGTCGATGGGAATGGTCACGCCAGCGCTTTGCTGTGGAGAAATAGGGCCGACATTCTGAACGGGACCTGTCCCATTGTTGTACGGAGGGCCGTAGTCAGCTAGCGCACTCGTACCTGCCAGCTCGGAGAGCGCCACAGTGGTGAAGCCGAGAGGGTCAGCTGTTGCAACGCTTTTGAGCGTGAGCGCCTTCTCATCGGGCGACGAGAATATGCCAGCGAGCGCGACGACCAGGATGAGTGCGATTGCTGACATGATTACCAGTTCTTTCAGGATGTCAAAGTTCTGCATCTTGACACCACTGTAGTACTGCTCTTGCGTCATGCCGCGCGTGTACTTTACCGGCGTCTCGCCTCTGCGCGGATACGGTCGCACAACTCCCATGACCCGAACCAGCACAACATGGAGGCCGATCAGGCCGACGAGCGCCAGCGGCAGGAGAATCACATGGAAACTGTACATTTGGCCAAAATTCAGGACGTTGAAGAAGCCACCGATGCCAATCGAGTTCATTGCGTCTTTGGCTGAGACGCCTATCCACTGCGAATCAAAGTTGGTCTGCGATAAGTAGCCGGTAAATAACGAACACATCATTCACCACGTGCAATAAGCGCCGTTGGTTCAGCAAATATGTGCCGCGAAGAAGATCCACCTCACCTGGAAGACAGACCTATGGCTGAAGAATGACTGGTATTCACCACGAATTGCGCGCATTGCGCATCGCGAGAACATGCAGGAGTTGACGACGTGACATTGCGACACGCACGCGCTATCTATCCATTTCCGCGATTCCGGCTCCACCGACCTGACCAATGCCGAATGGGATCTGCTGGTTAACTGTCTCGGGCTCCTGCTGCAATGGCGTAGCCTGGAGCGCTTACGAGGTATTCCCAGTGTCGATGCGCTGTGGGGCAGGCTGGTTGGGACAACACGAGGGTTGGAAGCGGGCTCCAGTCGAGTCGGGCGCCACCACCTCCATACCCGTCACAGGTGATCGATTCCCAATAGAGCAGAAGCGCTTGCGCCATAGATGGCGCGTGGACGATAACCTGTGCGCCCTCATTCCGCAGCGAGAGCGCCCGATTCGTTGGTATCTGCGGATCAACGTGAAAGGAGACGGACGGCCAGCGCCCGTCAAGAGGGCTGGCTTGGGGAGGCACGTCTCGCATTCCGCCCATCGTGATCGTGACCTCTCCGCTCTTAGTCACCGGCAGAAAGGAATGCAGAGTCAGCGTCTGACCAGGCGCTACGGTGGTTTTGAACAATGGCAGAGCACAGTCTATGGCGAGCCTGGGCAAGGTGTAGGTAGGGGCGCTGCCTGCAGTGATTTGTGCGCTCAAGGCCGAGGAATCACAGGCGCTGTCTGGTTTGTTCCCTCCAGAGAGCGCAAGGGGCTGACTGGTTTGATTGGTCAGGCCAAGGTCGACGGAGATCAATTCACGCAGAAAGTAGGGGCCTGGTGTCACTATATGGATTGATGCTTGCATACCGTCGACTTGAGAGACGGCGGTCGGCCCTGTCGAGGCGTTTGGAGGCTGCACGCCAGAAGGTCGCACCGCGGATCTGAACAGCAAAAGTGTTGCGCCAACGAGGATCCCGATGACCAGAATCGCGGCCAGATCCCGCGCAGTACGCGCGAGACGCCTTCTTCGCGAGGGCGTGCTCAGGATACGTTGGGATCTGGTCTGACTGGCCTGACTGGCTTGACTGGTCTGAAACGGGCGCTGGTCGTCAGGCGGTTCTTCCGCCTGAGCAGTACGAGCACCGCCTTGCAGCAAGCGTTCTTGCACACGAGCAATGATTCTCGATTGTTCCAGGGGGGTGACGCCTGCTGGTTCACGCAGGCCGTGGTGGAGCAGAGCAATGAGTTGTGTATAGGGTTCCTGGCGCTCTTCAGGGATTCTCTCGTTATTCCCAGCGTTGTTCCTAGGGTCATCCATAGCTATTCTCCTCCCTCGTCCTGCTCGTAGAGCTGACGTATCCGACGCAGTGTGCGAGAGAGCAGCTTGCGCACCGTTCCCTCGGGTTTTCCGAACCGCTCTGCAATTTGGGTCAGCCGCAGGTCATGCCCGTAACGCAGCCGAAGCAATTCCTGCTGGATCGGAGGAAGTTGTCCAATCACATGCGAGAGGCGCTCGTACGCCTGCCGTCGCTCGACCAGTTGTTGGGGAGTCAATTCCTCATCGGCCGTCTCTCTGGCTTGATCCAACGGTACCAGGGCCAAACGGGTTATGTGACGGTAACGGTCAATAGCCTTATTCCGCGCGACCCGGCGCAGCCAGGCCAGTTGTTGCCGAGACGGAAGGTTTAGGAGCAGGTCGCTGTTGAAGGCGGCCAGGAACACCTCTAAGAGCAGGTCTTCGGCATCTTGCGTATTTGACACCATCTCGCACAGATAGACCAGGATCGTCTGGGCAAAATCGCTGTAGAGGGCGCTTTTCTTTGCGCTTTGTAGGTCATCTTGCGTGAGATGGCGCATGCTTGTTCCTTGATAGGTGATGTCGCAGAGATAATCTCGTAGCAACTCGCTATAAATAAGATCGTTTGAAGGGGGGAAACGCGGCAAAGGAAGCCCAGAAACATCTTCATGACTCGGTGCTTCACCAGAAGACTCGGCCACTCAACCGTGTTCCCAAACCCTTACTTGACGTTCTAGGGCCTGTCTGACGAAGCATGTGCGGTTCGTCAAGGATGGAAGGATGGCGCCGAACGGCCGGACCAAGGCGCAGCGCCCACTGCAGCTTGGCAGCGGGAGCGCGATGGCTCTCCACGCCTCCGCAGTCAATGCGCCGCGTCCTGGCATCTCGCGCCTGCCTCGTTCCGCCCTCGTCCAGTACGAGGGTAACATCTCTTGCGGTCGTTGACAGACAGGCTGTAGGCTGGTGAGGTGGACGCTTGTGCGGGCGGAATGGGAGCATGGTCTGTCGCTCCCGCTACACCCAAGTTGAGTTCAGGAGCGTACGATGCGGCAAGATGAACTGACGTTGACGCCGTTTTACCAGGGATGGGATACCTACCAAGCGGCGCTCGTTCGGGCGATTGCGCCCTTATCAGAGGAGCAGCTCGCGTTGCGCGCCGTCCCCTCGCTGCGCCGGGTGTGGCTGCTGGCGGCGCATATCATCGGGTCGCGGGTGAGTAGCTTTCAGGACTCCATGGGAGAGGGAGATCCCGCCCTCGCCGCCCTCGAATCCTGGGATGCAGACGGCGCGCCACCGCGCACCGCCGCCGAACTGGTTCAGGGATTGGAGGCGACGTGGCAGATGATGCGCGAGTGCCTCGACCACTGGACGCCAGACAATCTGGCCGACACCTTCGTCGAGCAGCAGGGCGAGCAGACCTACACCTATACGCGCCAGCGGATCATCTGGGGGATTCTCAAGCACGACCTGCACCACGGCGGCGAGCTGTTCCTGACGCTCGGCATGAATGGCCTGCCTACACCAGACGTGTAGCGATTGCCATCCAGATAGCCAGGATGACCTCTCCACCAGGACAAGCGCCTGCCTGACGACCGACGGTGACAAGGTAATGGGCGTCGCGCAAGGTGTGTCGCAGGTGGGCAGCGAGGGCTGGGGGGAGGGTCTGCGCGTTCATCACGGCTGTTTTGGCCCGTTCGGCTTTTGGCGCTTGGGGCGCTCAATGTTACCATGGCACAATGGGGTGGTAGACTGAACCCCTGGCGAATCGATTAGAGAGAGCAGCGATAGCAATGAGGCGCCGATTCTCCTACCTGCTCGCACTCTCGCTCGTCGGCCTTTTCGTCGGTCTGTCCATCACGGGCTGCGGACCCGTGATGGCGGGAACAGCTCGTACGAGCGACGGTTCGCCGCCAGCGACGGTATTCGCCAAAACTGACAGCACTCCAACGCCTTCACTGCCTCCAACTACTTCAACGCCTCCCTCTCAGGCTGCCGCTAGTCCTACCCCGACGCATGCATCTCAATCTCACGTCGCGCCCACGTCGGCGAGCGGCCTTGTTCCCACTCCTGCTCCTGCGAGCTTCGCCAGCCGCGCGCTCGCCAGGACGAACGCCTACCGCAGCCAGTTCAACTGTCCACCGCTCCATGAAAACGCGCAACTCGACCAAGCCGCGTTCGCGCATAGCCAGGATATGGCGTTGCATGGCTATTTCGACCACAACAGCCCCGCTGGCCAGACCCCGTGGGATCGTATACATGCCGCGGGCTACCAGTTCTCTATGGCCGCGGAGAATATCGCCGCTGGCTATCCGACGCCCGAAGCCGTCATTGACGCCTTCTTCCACGAGACGCCGCCCAATGATGGCCACCGCCGCAACCTGCTCAACTGCGCGCTGCGAGACGTCGGCTTCGCGTACTTCTATCAAAAGGGCAGCGCGTACGGCTCCTACTGGACCCAGGACTTCGCGACACCGCTCTCGTAGGTCTCGTAGGTCTCGCAGGTCTCGCAAGAAGCGTGGTGAACCTTGGCTGTAGTTGGTACGGTTTGTGCAGCCTTGCCGGGGGGTCGGCAGTACACACCTGGGAGAACCGAGGAGGAGAACGAGCACCCATGATCGATGCAGAGACCGATGCAGATCGTCGGGCCGCCATCGAGCGTCATTGGGCCGCATCGCAGGCCGGGGACGAGGCCGCGGAGCATGCGATCTATGCCGATGATGCGGTTCTTGAGTATCCACAATCGGGCGAGCGGTTCCGCGGGCGACGCAACATCCAGGGCCAGCGTGGCCACCATCCGGCACAGCGAGAGTTTGTCGTCCGGCGCGTGCGCGGCAGCGGCGAGTTGTGGATCACCGAACTGGTCATCACCTACGACGGGAAACCGTACGACACTGTGAGCATCATGGAGTTTCGCGCGGCCCACGTCGTGCTCGAGGCGCAGTACTTCGCCGAGCCCTTTGCCGCCGCCGCCTGGCGGGCGCAGTGGGCCGAGCAGACAGGGTAAGTCAGGGTAAGTCAGGGAGGGCACGGGCGGTTCCTCTCTTCTCCCGGTATCGTTCCCGCTGGTTCTCCTGGTTCTCCTGGCCGAAAAGACGTCACAGCAGACATGAGCAGAAGGAGGCACCCATGAGTCTTATTGATGAAGCGCTGCAAGCGAATGAGCAGGCGGCACAAACCTATGATGCGGCGTTCGGTCGCCCGCCCTCGCCCAAAATGGTCATTGTGACCTGCATGGATCCCAGGTTAAACAACATTTTACCCATGCTGGGTCTGCAACCCGGTGATGCCGACGTGATCAGGAATGCCGGCAATGTGATCACCGAAGATGTCTTGCGATCCCTCCTCGTCTCCACCCGCGTGCTGGGGTCACGAGAAATCATGATTATCAATCATACCGGGTGTGGGATGCAGACCTTCAAAGATGACGAGCTAGAGGCAAAGCTTCAGCAGCAGACGGGGACGGCGACAATTGTTCCTGAACGCTTCTACGCCTTCACCGATTCAGAGACCCAAGTGCGCGAACAGATCCAAAAAGTGAAGGGGCATCCCTGGATACCCAAAGGCATTCCGGTTCGAGGATTCGTGTACGACGTCAACACTGGGAGGCTGCGCGAGATTACACTGGCGCTTGACCCGGTTGAGACGCGGCGGTAGGCGCGCCGAGAGCGTATCCCTGCCAGCGTCTCGGTCACGGAGAAAGCTCCCCCTGGCAGGGTTGCGCCCTCCCCTTCCTCATGGAACAGCGCCGTTGCTTCGCAGATAAGCAACTGTGCATGCGGCGCATCTTAAGATGACCGATTATCCAGTTCATCAGGGCCATGGACTGTCAGTCTGTCATGCCGAAAACGACAATACCTTCGCACAACACCCTCTGACGACATATACGATCATCACGTGCCAGCCCAATGCCGTGCTGGCTACGATCCACAACTGGATGCCGGTGATTCTGCTGCCTGAGGATGAAGATGCCTGGCTCGATCCGGACATGACCGAGGTGGAGGCGATTACCAGCTATTTGCGGCCGTATCCAGATGAGTTGCTGGAGGCGGTGCGGGTGGCGTAGGGCTTGATATGGCCGTCGATGTTGAGTTGCCGCACCGAATGCAGAGCAGCGAAGTGTTACCTACCACAACACCCGTTATACAACACCCGTTCGTCGTCGCGCAGCAGGGGCGTTACCGCACAAGGCTGCCTCCCTCGCCGGACACGGGAGAGAGGTGAACGCTGCCGAGCCCGATCTCGTTCCTGTCGGGATTACGGTACGTCGTCTTGCGAATGACGTTCGCGTACATTTTGCTCGTCACGGGGTAGAGTAAGTGGGCTGCCTGACCTCAGATGATCCTGACCTGACGGGTGGGAGAGCCAAGGGCCGCTGAAGTCACTGATAGTGCTTGTGGCCAGCGTTCTTGCATAGACTCACTGCGCCCCTGGTGGCATCAATTCATACGGCATTTGTGCGCATGTTCCTAATATCTCCTGGTTCGTGAAACATTAGCCTTTACTGGCGCCAGCCAGCATTTGCGTACCTACCCAATGAAAGAGATAAGAGTGCGGCCAAAGCACTTTGAGGCGGTTGTGAGGCGGTTGTGAGGCGCTGATGAGTCGTCGTGATGTTTTTGTGATCTGGGATTTCCATACTACGACTGTACGGTAAACGTTCTCTTTCGGAGGCGAGGCTCTACGTCGTGAGGAGGTGTGTCTGATGTCACGTCAAACAAGCAAGATGGTTCAGTGGGCGTCGCTCGCACTCTGTGCCATCGCTGGAATCTGGACTGTCTCCCACATCATCTGGAACCTGCAGAAGCAGACCGCCGATGATTATTGGGGGCAAGCGCTCTTCGTCCTGTTCATCCTTGCGCTCATTCTGGCATTCGTCCGCTATTTCCAGAATCGCTCCGCACTTGCTGCCCCAGCTACCTCGACCTCCAACGAGGAATTTCCTGAACCCGCTATCGCCAAGTTCTTCCTCGGCTCAACAGGGGCTGCCGCACTCTGGTTCGTCGTCCGTATGAATGTCGGCGCCCAGTGGTTCCTTGCTGGATGGGAAAAAGTACAAGACCCGACCTGGGGGACCAGTGGTGTCGCGCTCAAGGGCTTCGTGACGGCGGCCATCGCCAAGACTGGTGGCGCTCACCCGTCCGTACAGGGGTGGTATGGCAATTTCTTACATGATTTTGTGCTCCCGAATGTTGGACTCGTCTCGTTCCTGGTCACCTGGGGCGAAGTGGCCGTCGGTCTCGGCGTATTGGTCGGCGCATTGACCGGGATCGCCGCAGGCTTCGGCGTGCTCATGAACCTGAATTATCTGCTCGCGGGCACGGTCAGTATCAATCCTATTCTGGGGGCGTTCGGCTTGTTCCTCTGCTTCGCCTGGCGTGTCGCGGGCCAGATCGGGCTTGATCGCTGGTTATTGCCTGCCCTGGGCCTGCCCTGGAAACCGGGGACGCTCTTCCAAGCGTCCACCGAGACGAAGGCGGGCCCTACCCCCACCTCGTAAACCAGCCTTCGTGTGGTCAGCCCTCGGCAGACGATAAGTGTTCGCGATGGGTGCTCAGCGTGTGATGCTGGGCATCCATCGGCGCCAGGATCGGAGGCGGAAGCTTCCACGGCTCGGTGTGCTGTTCCTCCAATTAGGAAGCACAAGGCTAGCCTCGTCGTATAGATCCCAATATTATGCAGGGTTCCATTCGTCGTTTCCGCCCCTGTCCCCTAGGTTGTTGGCAGGATGGGTGTCAGTGTCAGTTCAATCATTCTGACCTAACACCACCAGCCTTGCCGCCGGAGTGGGACCAGCTGCACTCACCGAGACTCCTCGCGCGCGAGATGCCGCTGAAACGAGGCGCTCGACCCACCGTCCATTACTCACTATTACTCAGCAAGGCCCTGGAGTAGATCGTTGGACGGGACGAAGAAGGTCGTCCCTGTGACAGCCGTCGAGAAGTCGAGGATGCGGTCGTACGAGCCAACGGGATCACCGACGAACATATTGCGCAGCATCTGTTCGATGACTGAGAGGTCGCGTGTATACCCGATGAAATAGGTGCCGAATTCCCCCTGACCCGGGCGCCCAAAGGGCATGTTGTCCCGCAGGATGTCATGCTCGACCCCATGCGCGTCGACGATGGTATTGAGACGTTTGTGCGACTTCCGCGTGTTCAGATCGTTCAGATCATCCAGTTCGACGTTGTCGACTTTGGTACGACCGATGATCGCCTCCTGCTCCGCGACCGAGAGGTTGCCCCAGGTGGTCAGGTTGTGGAAGTACTTCTGCACGACGACGTAGGAGCCTCCAGTGAAATCGGGATCCTCGTCGCCAATGAGGGTGGCCTGATACATGGAGGCGCCAGTCGGGTTTTCCGTACCGTCGACGAAGCCGAGCAGATCGCGGGCATCGAAATAGCGAAAGCCTTGCACTTCGTCCACGACAGTGACCGCGTCGCCAAGGGCAGCGAGGAGCAGTTTCTCCAACTCGAAGCACATATCACTGCGCTCGGCGCGGATATGGAAGAGCAGATCTCCTGGTGTCGAGACAGCGGTGTGGACGTCCCCTGGTATCTCTGTAAACGCACGCAACTGCGCCGGGCGTTTGTCCTGTCCCAGGCGATCCCAGGCCATGCTGCCGATGCCCACATTACAGGAGAGGTGGCCATCGAGGTCGCGGAACCCGACCGCACGGACGAGCCCGCCAATAGCCGCAATGACAGCTCGCGCCTTGGTTATCGCCTCATCGCCGGGTTGAATCGTCACGACCAGGAACATCGCTATCCGCGAGAGCGGGGCATCGACGCTTTGCGGCTCTATGGGCACACGATCCCGAGTAGCACGTTGCATGGCTGCCCACCTCCGGTAACCTGCTTGACCTGCTTGACCTGATCGGACGAAGCAAGGACATCCAAGAACCTCCAAGAATCTCGCTATGACTATAGCAAGAACGGGCAATGCTGGAGCAAACAAGTGGCGCCTGTAGCCGTCGTCACGATGACGCTCGACGAAATACCGCTCCAGTAGCATCTATGAGCTGGGAGAGTGCCCAGAACACGACCCTCCTATGATTCGTTATCGTGCTTCGGGAGGTATTCCTTGAATTGATGCAGCGAAGGCCTCATGTTCCGCTCTATCAACAACCCGACGCGTCACTTTTTGAGAAGGCGGATAGACTCCTACGTAGTTATCCCCCTTCCAGTTCGTTTTCGGGCGGATGGGGCGCGAGCAGAATCCCCCACCGCAATTGGGGCAGACATTATGTAGCACATGGTCGACACAATCCGTGCAGAAGGTACATTCAAACGAGCAAATCATCGCCTCTGTTGATTCTGGCGGCAACGCCTTGCCGCAATTTTCACAGCTCGGTCGTAGTTCAAGCATGTTGTACTCCTACTCCCCTCACTGACAACGGCAACGCGTACCAGAACGGCTGCCGTGGCCTATGAAACAGGAGGATCTGTATGCAGAAGTCCCATCGAGCACCAACACCGGACGCGATTGCGCCGGATGGCATTGCGATCCGCCATCTGATCGATGAGGCGCAAGGCGCAAAGAAGCTGAGTCTCGCCGAGGGGGCGCTCGGGCCGAATCAGCGCTCGGCTAAGGTCTACCATACCACCTATGAGGAGATCTGGTACTTCCTTCAAGGAGAGGGCATCTTCCACCTGCATGTGCCAGGCATTGACGCTGAAGAGGCGACGCACGTGAGGCCTGGAGACGCGCTGCTCATCCCGCCCCACCATGGCTTCTGGGTGGAGAATACCGGCACGGACGAGCTGGTCGTCCTCCTGGCTGGTTCTCCGCCCTGGGGAGCTGGTCAGGGGGTCCACCCATGGCCGCCTTTGGGCCCGCCGGAAGGTGAGAGACCATGCTAGAAATTTCGAGGTGGTTCCAAGCAGGAACCAGGAGTCGCACGTGCAAGGTCAGGTAGGGAGGAGGTTGGAGCGCGTTTAGGCGGAGTGGGTGTTGTCGTTCCGCTCCGGCCACGCCGATGAGTTGAAAGGCCCAGAGGGAGCGGTACCAGCGGACACGCTCCAGGCGACCGACGGCGACGAGGTAGTGGGTGGCGCG
The DNA here is from genome assembly GCA_963718915.1 of uncultured Chloroflexia bacterium. GTDB lineage: Bacteria > Chloroflexota > Ktedonobacteria > Ktedonobacterales > JADMIN01 > DAHUXT01. Next base: position 48,157 of record CAVRAI010000013.1, read on the forward strand.
CAGGTCGTGGCGTGAAGGCGGCTTCGCCACGCTCGGCATACTCATGTCGCCACCGGGCGAGGAGACTCTCGGACAACTGCTGTTCGCGGCACATCTGAGCGGGGCGCTTGGCCCCGTTCGCCAGTTGCCGAACCACCTCCAGTTTGAACTCGCGCGTAAACGTTCGTCCTGGCATGGCATTCCTCGCTTTCTCGGCTTTCTCGCCTGCGGTGTCTGTCGTCAGTCTACCGCAAGGTGATGGCTGAGTTGTTGCCTTGCCTCACTGGTCCGGGATTCGGGGTTCACTCCACACGTACGTGATACTGGTTATCCTCACCTAAGGACGTGGACCATATCCCCTATTCTGAGCCAACCAGAAGTCTGATGCAGCACAGTCGTAACAGCGCTATACTTGGCTTGCCGCGGCAAACGATGAGGAGTCGACCGATCCGTTACTACAACGGTTTCGCAGCAGGAGTGCAATCACAAGCTACAACACATCAGGAGGTTAGTCATGAAACCACTCTCTGAGCAACTGGCAGACTTGTCCGCCCGCGCGAAGAAGGCGGAGGATGATGCGGCGGCGGCGCGCAGGGAGGCGCGTGACAAAATTCAGGAGCGCGTTGACCAGCTTGACGCGGATGCCAAAACGCGCACTGCCCAGATGAAAGCGACCGCGACCCAGGCCAAGGACACGGTGGAAGGGCAATGGGCCGACTTGCAGGCGACGACGAGGCAACGGACCGCCAAATTCAAGGCTGACATCAATGCGAAGAAGGCGGAGATGGATGCGAAGCGCGCGGAACACAAGGCGGAGGATGCCGAGGACAACGCGTCGTGGGCAATCGTGTATGCGTATGATGCGGTTGACTACGCTGAGTCAGCGGTGCTGGACGCAATCACCGCCCGTTCGGATGCCGACGCCCTGGCGTAACCCATAACTCAGGTGTGTCACCCGACCCAGCGGCGCGGTCAGCCTACGTCACGTCGCATGTCAGGATCAGGCATCGTAGGGCATCGTGCAAGGCCCGTACCACTTCGTTGTGAAGATGTGGATGTGCTTCTTCTTAGCCTTGGGCTCTCGGACTCTTGGGCTCATGTACGCGCTCCGAGCCAAGCAGTGGTACGGCACTCAACGTGATCTGGTTAAAGGCGACTTAAAGGCGTCCGGCGATCAGACTGATCGCCAGTGCAACGATCGTGGTGTTGTAGACGAATGAGAGCAGTGCATGGACCAATACCACCCGCCGCATGCGCTGTGTAGTGACGCCGGTGTCCGATGTCTGGAAGGCCATGCCAATGGTGAACGCGAAGTAGGCAAAATCGATGTCGTTCGGCGGCACGCCAGCAAATGCTAAGCCGCTCGCCTGGCTGTCCGCCGGGGTCTCCGCCTGGTTATCGGCGCCAGCATAGTTGGCATAGTTGGCATAGTAATACAGGTGCGCGTAGCGCATCGTGTACGCGGTATGCAGTAGCAGCCATGAAGAGGCGATCGCGACAATCCCGAGTACGAGGTCCAACGCGGTTTGTGCCGTAGAGGTACCAGGGACTTCAGGACGCAACAACCAGACCGCGGCGACGAGGCCAGCAATGCTGACGAGCAGCCTGATGAGGCCGAAGGTCGTACGACCGGGAAAGTCCGCAGCCGCTCGTTGGCGCGTCTGCTGGGAGTTGGACGTGAGGATGATGAGCCAGGGATGGAGGAGCGAGCAGAGCATTGCAACGTCCAACGCCGCGCCCAGCCGCACACTCCATCCCTGGCCCAACGGGTTGAGCAGGGCGAGAACCAGGCCAAAGATGGCCCCGATTGCCAGACCGAGCCCCGGCTCAAGATGAGCCATCAGCGGTAGTTTGCGGGGAGGGAACGTCGCCGCCCCTCGTGCTCGGGTTTCGCTCACCACTTGGCCTCCTCGTCGCTGCGGATGCGTGTCCCTCGCCCGCAGAAAACTTCCTCGCTGCGGCATGAAGGGGTGACCTGTGTCTGCCATCGTGGATCGTACGGCTAGCGTCGTCGCGCTAGGCCTAGCCTGCTTGCGAGTCAGCCGGCCAGGCTTAGATTATTACATAGTGTACAATGGCAATCTGTAATTCTCTCAGGATGCGCCCTGCCTGCTCACGAAAGAGCTAATGGCGCAGAATATATATCACATATTGGATTTCAGATACCCCTCAGGCCACAGCGCTGCAAATCAGCGCTCAACATGCAAAGATAACACTTCGTGGTATCGCGGCACGCCGCCGCGGCAGGTGGGGTGTGTATATGTACAGGGCAGAGCCTGCGACCGTCGTTCGTGAGAGCACACTGCTTCTCCTTTCGCTTCGACTTGCGGATAGAGTATTGTACGCTGATAGGTGGAGTGCGGATTCGCTGCGGACTTCTGCCTGATGTGAGCGCAACCATTCCTCCGCGCTCCGCGCCCCGTGGAGACACAGAGCAATCCGGGAGCCTCGCAAGACGAGAGGCGGGCCGTAGCAGTGTTGGCACGGCTTGTGCGGCCTCCCCGGAGGGGTCGGCAGTGCACACCGAGGAGGAGTTCACGCACCATTACAGATGCAGATATTCGGGCCGCCATCGAGCGGCATTGGGCCGGATTGCAGACGGGAGACGAAGCCGCGGAATATGCGATCTATGCCGATGATGTGGTCCTGGAGTATCCACAACCGGGCGAGCGGTTCCGCGGGCGACGCAACATCCAGGGCCAGCGTGGCTACCACCCGGCACGGTGCGAGTTTGTCGTCCGACGTGTGCGCGGCAGCGGCGATCTGTGGATCACCGAACTGGTCATCACCTACGGCGGTGAGGACGTTGGAGGCCCGCGCGCACCCATAGGTCGTGCTGGCGCTCGTGGGCGTTGGGGAGCATGACGAGGAGGCGTGACCAAGCACGTGGCAAGGGCTTGACACGCAACCAAGGAAATTGTGATGATGATCCTGCTCGACGCATGGCAGTTGATCGCGCCGCCGCCCAACGACCGGCACGGCCCACTCGCGCCGCTCCTGCTGTCGCTGACGTTCCTCACGGGGCTCGTGGACGCCTTCAGCTACTTGGCTCTCGGACATGTGTTCGTGGCGAACATGACCGGCAACATCGTGTTCCTGGCCTTTGCCCTGGCGGGCGCCAAGGGCTTCTCCATTGCTGCCTCGCTGCTCGCCCTCGCCGCCTTCGCCCTTGGAGCGTTTGTCGGTGGCCGATTGAATACCGAGCTGGGTGGACACCGCGGTCGTCTGCTCACCATAGCAAGCGCCATTGAGGCAATCCTCGTCGCTGGCGCTCTGATCCTCGCCGAGGTCAGCGCTCCGTCGCGACTCGGGAGTGGCAGCGGACCGGAGCAGTACGGCCTTATCGTCCTGCTCGGCCTGGCGATGGGCCTGCAGAACGCTACCGCTCGCCACCTGGCGGTGCCCGATCTTACGACCACCGTCTTGACCCTGACGATCACCGGGATCGCCGCCGATTCTCACCTGACTGGCGGCGCTGGGTCGCGGCTGGGTCGGCGTGGCGTTGCGGTGCTAGCCATGTTTCTTGGCGCAGTGATAGGCGGCTTGCTTGTGGTCGGTGGCAGGGCCATGATCAGCCTGGTTCTCGCACTCCTCGTGCTGGGCATAGTTGCTGCCAACGCTGCGGCCGTCTCCAGGGCTAACCCGCCCTGGGCGCATGCCCCGTGAGCGCGTCGCATGATGATCGTGTCTTCTTGGTCGCGCTGACCGGCCGGATCAGGTGCGGTGTACAGGTAGATTCAGAGACAGAGATAAGAGAGGCAACAAGAACAATGAAGTACACGCAGCTTGGACAGACAGACCTGCGCGTCTCGACCATCGCGTACGGCACCTGGCAGTTTGGCGGGGACTGGGGCAGCGTTGATATGCAGGACGGGCAGGCGGCTATCCGGCGCGCCCTCGAATCAGGTATTACACTCTTCGATACCGCCCAGGCCTACGGGTTCGGCGCTTCCGAGCGGGTTCTAGGCGAGGCGCTCAAGCCCGAACTCACGAGTAGACGTGACACGATCATCCTGGCCACCAAGGGTGGCTTGCGCATGGAAGGTAACAAGCTTCTGCGCGACGCGAGCGCTGGCTGGCTGCGCCAGGGCGTCGAGCAGAGCCTTCGGAACCTCGGTGTCGACTACATCGACCTCTATCAACTCCATTGGCCAGATCCCCATACGCCAATCGAGGAGACGGCCAGCGCCCTGGCGCAGCTGGCGCATGAGAGTAAGATCCGCTATGTCGGCCTCTCGAACTTCGATGTCGAGCACATGCAGGCGTTCGAGCGCACGCGCAAAATCGACACACTCCAGCCGCCCTACGATATCTTCCGGCGCGACATCGAGCGTGCGATCCTCCCCTACTGTCAGGAGCACGCTATCGGTGTGCTCGTGTACGGCCCACTCGGACATGGGCTGCTCGCCGGGGGATATACACCGCAGACAACCTTCGCCAGCGATGATTGGCGCAGCAAGAATTCCGCCTTCCAGGGTGACCTCTTCGCGCGGAATCTGGCCGTTGTCGAGCGGCTCAAGGGTGTGGCCGAACGGCAGGGCATCACGGTGGCGCAGTTGGCCGTCGCCTGGGTGCTAGCCAATCCAGCCGTGGACGTCGCCATCGTCGGGGCTCGCCGCCCGCGCCAGATCGAACAAACGTCGCCAGCAGCAGACATTCAGCTGAAGCCCGAGACGCTGGGCGAGATCGAGCAGATCATGCGGGATGCGACGCCCATCGGTGGGCCCTCGCCCGAGACCATGTAGGTCGTTGCCAGGAAGGAAGATGTCTGACCGCCGTCGCAGGGCATGAGGAATGCGCCTGGAATAGGTCTGCGCCCCGCGGCGCCCCTCGAAGAGGGTGATTGCGCTCATCTCAATAAACGGTAGCGGCGAAGCAGTACCATTCAGCAGTACCATTCTATCGAACCCAGAAAGGATGCACGAGAGTGAACACGACCATCAACACGACAAGCCACGGTGAAGAGCAGAAGAAACCCAACGTGGGCTTCATCGGCATGGGGCACATGGGCAGCCGCCTAGCCGCGCGCCTCCTCGACGCAGGCTACCCCCTCACGGTCTACGACCGCACGCCCGAGCACACGCAGCCGCTTGCCCAGCGCGGCGCTAAGACCGCAGCCACCCCCGCCGAGATAGCGTCGGTGTCCACCATTGTCTTATCCAGCCTTGCCGACGATGCCGCCGTGGAAGCGGTGCTGCTCGGCCCAGAGGGCGCCGTTGCGGCGGCTCGCCCCGGCACAACCTTCATCGAGATGAGCACCATCCTGCCGGAGACGTCGCGCAAGCTCGCTGCGGCCGCACAAGAACATGGGCTAACCGCGTTGGACGCCGCCATATCCGGCAGCACACCCCAGGCGGAGGCGGGTACGCTCGTCGTGCTCGTCGGTGGGGAGCAGGCGGCCTACGACCGCTGCCTGCCGGTCCTCTCGGCGCTTGGCCAACGCGTGTTCTACATGGGCCAAAGCGGGATGGGCACAACGATGAAGCTGGTCGTCAACACGCTGCTGGGCGTGGACATCCAGGTACTGGCGGAGGCCGTCTCCCTAGGCGAAAAGGCGGGCCTGGAGAAAGGACGTCTTCTCGACGTGCTCGGCCAGACGGCCGTGATTTCGCCCCGTCAGAAACTCGCCATGGAGAACGTCCGGCGGGAACACTATCCCGTCACCTTCGCACTCGAGCTCATGCACAAGGACTTCGGGCTGATCTTGCGTGAGGCGGAGGCGCTGCGTGTCGCGATGCCGGTGACGGCGGCTGCCGAGCAGGTCGCCACCGTCGAGCTGTCCAGCCGGGCGGGTGGTGATATCACAGAAACGATCCGCTGGATGGAGGAGCTGGCGGGGGTGCTAGCACCGGAAGGGACGACGAGGTAAGCTAATCAATCAATGGACATGCGGCCGCAAACACGCCTGGCGTACTAATTAAGTGTTTGAAAGGCCTTCTTTGCTAGGTTTGTGCCAGGCGAGTGAGCAGAAGCCGGATGCCGAATGTGCGGATGCATTCTTTCGCACGCCGATGAGCTGGAAGGCCCAGAGGGAGCGGTACCAGCGGACGCGCTCCAGGCGACCAACGGCGACCAGGTAGCGGGCGTCACGCAGGGTGCGGCGCAGGTCGTGGGCGAGGGCAGGCGCCATGGCCAGGGGGAGGCGTCCCGTCTCATCCTCCAGGACTACGAAACCGACGCCTTTGGCGGTTGGTGGGCGTTGGGCGGAGATGGGCCAGCCCGCCACACGCACAACCCGCCCCTCCGCCACGTGTGCCAGATCGGAGATGCGCAACACCCCCCGGCGATCCAGTTGCGGGCGGTAATGGCGCATCGGATGTGGGCGTGTGGAGAGGCCGAGCAGCTGGTAGTCCAGCGCGTCACGCTCAAAGGCCGTGAGGGCTGGCAGGGTGGGGACATCCGCGAGCGCATCGAGTGGCATCTCCCAGGTGAGGGTCAGTTGTTGCGGATGTTCGGCAGTTGTATCTGCCATGGCCGTGGCATTGCTGCGGCGTCGCTTCGCGCCTTTGGGATGGGGGTCTACCAGTGGCCAAAGTTCGCGGAGTTGCCAGAGGCGTTGCCGCCGGTCCATGCGCGGGGCGAGGCCGTCGCAGGCGCCTGACCAGACGAGCGCTTCAGCGGCGTCACGGGTGAGTCCAGCGGGACGGAGGCGGACGAGCAGATCCCAGAGCGAGGTAAAGGGGCGCTCGTGGAGGTGGCCGGACTCGTCGAGGGTACGACGTTCCCACAGGATGGCGCGCGCGAGATCCTCGCCGATCTGGCTGACCTGACGCAGCCCAACCCGAATGCCCCAGCGCCTCCCACCGGGCGCATGTCCACTCCCTACGCTGCCAGCGGGTTCCACCGAGAAGCGGTCCTCACTGGCGTTCACATGCACGGGGAGAACGGGGATGCGGAGGCGTTTCGCCTCCTCCAGCACCACATGCGGCGGGAAGTAGCCCGCGGGTTGGGCGGAGAGGAAGGCGGCGAGATAGTGGGCGGGGTAGTGCGCCTTGAGCCAGGCGGTCTGGTAGATGGTGCGGGCAAACTCGGCGGCGTGGCTTTTGCAGAATCCGTAGCCAACGAAGGCGGAGACGGCCTCGAAGACACGATCCGCCGCCTCGTGTGTCTCGCCACGGGCCAGCGCGCCCCCGACGAAGCGCTGGCGCATCGCCTCCATCTCGCGGCGGCTGCGCTGGTGGGACATGGCGCGGCGGAAGCCATCCGCGTCGGCGTAGCTCAGCCCAGCGAAGCGGTGGGCAATTTCAAGGATCTGCTCCTGGAAGAGCAGGATGCCCTCGCTCTCGGCCAGGATGGGGCCGAGGACGGGGTGGGCCGTCCAGAAGTCGTCGGTTGGCGTGCCCTTCCAGGGGGTCTGCACGGCATCTCGCTGTTGCCGAATATAGCGCGCCGCCTGTGCGCCCTGCGCAGATTGCTTGGAGTCTTGGGCCTGCTTGTCCAGGCGGCGTTCGATGTAGGGATGGACGAAGCCGCCCTGGATGGGGCCGGGGCGAAAGAGCGCGGTCTGGACGATGAGATCGTTGAAGGTGGTGGGCTGAGTCTGGGCGAGCAGATGCCATTGGCCGGGACTCTCGATCTGGAAGACCGCCAGCGTCTGGCCGCTGCGGATGAGGGCCATCGTGCGCGGATCAGGGGGCGTGGTGGGCAAATGGTCGATGTCGGGCCGCTCGCCAGTGGTTCGCTCGATAAGGGTGAGCGCCTCCTCGACAGCGCCGAGGGTGCGCAGGCCCAGCAGGTCAAACTTGATGAGGCCGAGACGTTCGACGTCGTCTTTATCGATCTCCAAGGCGCGCACGCCATTGGCTGAGACGCGCACGGGCAGCAAGGTGGCCAGCGGCTCACGGGTGAGCACCATGCCGCCGTTATGGAGGCTGAGGTGGCGTGGCAAGCCGAGGAGCTTCGGAGCGATCTGTAGCAGGAGGGGCAGCCGTTCCAGGCAGCGAGCGCGGACAGATGCGTTGGGGAGCGTAGAGAATGTGGCGATAACCTGGCGTAGCTCGCTTTCGTGGCTGAGCAACTCCTCGGCGTCGGCGTGGTGTGAGAGCCGTTTGGTCATGCGGTTGACCAGTTCCAGGGGGTAGCTGAGGGCTTTGGCGGCGTCGCGCAGGGCACTCCTGGCCCGGTAGGTGATGACATTGGCGACCATAGCGGCGTGGGCCTCGCTGTAGGTGCGCTCGACGTAGCGGATCAGTTCGTCGCGGCGGTCGGACTGGACATCGACATCGATATCGGGCATGCCGCCGCGGTCAGGGTTGAGGAAACGCTCGAAGAGGAGCTTATGGTGGATCGGGTCAACGCCAGTGATGCCCAGGCAGTAGGCGACCAGACTATTGGCGGCGCTGCCCCGACCGCTGACGCGGATGCCCATGGCGCGGGCGGCGTGCATGATGTCGTGGACGCAGAGGAAGAATTCTTCAAGCTGCAATTGCGCGATAACGGACAGTTCGTGGTCGAGTTGTGTGCGCTGGGGGCTGCCGGGGAGCAGCGCCTCAGGTAGATTGGCATAGCGGGTTGCGAGGCCGGACTCGCTGAGGGCGCGCAGATGGGTAGTGGGTGTTGCGCCCTCTGGCAGGGAGACCTGGGGCGCGGTGCAGGCGCCTTTGAGCAGAGAGAGGTGACAGCGCGTTGCGATCTCGCCGCTGGCGCGCAGGGCGGCGCGGCCTTGGGGAACGCGCGCAAAGAGGGATGCCAGCGCGCGCGCGGACTTGAGGTGCGCCTCGTCGTTGCGGGGGCGTTCGGCGTGGGGCTGATCCACGGTGAGGCCGAGGCGCGTACAGGTCATGAGGTCGTAGAGGGCGCAGTCGGCGCGGGATGCGTAGTGCACCCCATTGGTGGCGACGTAGCGGAGACCTGCCTCCTCGGCGAGCTCGGCAAGTTGATGGAGCAGGATCAGGGTATCGGGCAGCTTGTGGTGTTGCAGCTCGACGAAAATCCGGTCAGGCCCGAAGGCGTCATAGTAGCGACGCGCGGCCTCCATGGCGGCCTGGCGCCTGCCCGCGAGCAGGAGTCGCATCAGGGTTCCGTCACGTCCGCCGGTGAGCAGGATCAGACCGTCTGGTTCCGCGGCCAAGTCTCGCCAGGGGATGACTGGGGCATCGGGGTGGGCGAGGTTGGCGTCGGTGAGCAGGCGGCAGAGTCGAGCATAACCGGTGGCGTTCTCGGCCAGTGCGACGGGGTGGGTGGGGAGAGGCGAGATGCCGAAGATGGGTTCGGCAACGGCTAGCTCTACGCCGATGATGGGCTGAATGGCGTATGAGGCGCAGGCGGTTTGGAAGCGGACGACGCCAGCGAGGGTCATGTGGTCGGTGAGGGCGAGGCTGCGCATGCCGAGCGCAGCTGCCCGCGCGACCAACGCCTCAGGCGAGGAACTGCCACGGAGGAAGCTGAACGCGCTGGCCAGGTGCAGCTCGACGTAGGCAGTGTGGGCGTTACGGTTGGTGGCAGGATGCTGGTCGGCATGATGTGTAGCGAGCGTATTAGGCGTATCACTCAGGTCAGTCAGGTCAGTCATAGACACGTTCCAGGATCCACACTTCGCCGATAGCCTCGTAGTAGATGTCGCAGACGAGGTCTTCATGCGCGGAGGCGCAGCGTAGTCGGTAGTAGGTGCGCTCACTGCGGCCCTTGTGATCCTTGCGATCCTTGCCCCCTGCGCCACGTACGCTGTGCTGCTCCCACCAGCGATCCATGAGGCGCCACGGCTCATTGACCTCCAGCACGCGGTAGGTGAGGCCGCGCCAGTGGATGGTGGCGGGCTTGCCGTCGGCGAGTGTCACCCTGATGGGGTGGTAATAGACGTGGGTCATGGATATATCACCTCGTATCGCACCGTCTCTTACCACCGATGGATGCCATGGGGGATCTCGTCCGAAGCATCATCGGTGTCAGAGTCGGCGACATCGGCGGCGGGGCGCGCAGGATGCCCCAGTCCTTCAGCCACATCAGCCAGGTCGGCCACATCGGCGCCCAGGGGTGCGAGACGGGAGCGGTCCTGGTCGAAGATAGCGTCGGGGGCGGTGAGCAGGCTCTGAAACAGGAGGGGCTTGCCGTGGCGACGGGCGAGGAGGTCGGCAAGCTCCTGAGTGGCGGTGATGCGGCGGGCGCGTTGGGGCCAGAAGGCATGTTGCGCGGGATAGCGCGGAGTGAGATGAGAGACGATGAGATGTAGATCCTCGATGGCTTCATGGGCATGAACGCGGGATTGAAAGAGCGGGGCAAGCATGCGTTCCAGCGTCTCCGTCAGGGCATGGCCACCGGAGAGGGGTTGTGGGAGTGTGCGCGTGATCGTGGTGATGCGCTCGGCATTGCCCTGGGAGTTGGCCGTTGATCCACCCTCCCAGTAGAGACGCAGTTCCAGCGTGTGTCCGTGGAGGCCACGGCGCGCGAGACGAGATGCGACCTCACAGGAGAAGGGCGCCAGGCCGAGCAGCAGACGGTCAGGGGTGACGGGGGCCGTCAGGCGGAGGCGGAAACGCAGATGTAGTGGCGCAGCCGTGGGCTGGAGGGACAGGGGATCCTCACCGCGAGCGATGGTGGCGAGCAGGACGCCGAGGTGGGCGCCGAACTGGCGACGGAGATCGTTTTCGTCGAGCCGCGTGAGGTGCAGGAGGGTACGGGCGCCATAGTCTTCCAGCCGGGAGACGGCCTGGGCGAGCGTGTGAGGAGTAAAGATGGTCGGGTTGGCGAATTGGAGATGTTCGAGCGCGGCGATGGGCAGGCGGCGTAGCAGGTCGGCGGTCTGCTCACGGGTCAGAACGGTCACTGGCGCAGGTGTGCGCAGCAGGTCTACGAGGGCGAGCTGGGCGAGGATGCCGCTGGGGGCAATGGCGGCGCGTAGCGTGATCCGCTGGTTGGCCAGGCGGGTGATGAGCGCCTGGACGACGGCGACGGCCTCGGTGTCGGTGCAGGGTCCGAGGTCAAGGAGGGCGCTGTCGTCTCCGAACCGCTGGAGGTATGGCGTCAGCTGATAGCAGGCGGTGAGCCACGCGGGCCATTGATCGTCGCCGACGTGTTTTGTGTGCGAGAGGCAGCGGACCCAGGCCAGGTGGCGGGAGACACCAGCCTCTGATGAGAGAGACGAGAGAGACGAGAGAGACGAGAGAGATGCTTGGGAAGATAGAGCAGCCAGGAAATCAGGCTTTCTCGTAGGCATTGTCGGCACAGGCAGCGTCTCCCCTTCCCCATATCGTTGAACAAGAACATCCGTTCCACTAGAGTATCGGCGCGGGGGGATGGCGGTCAAGCGACAGAGACGGACAGAGACGGCGACTGCGTTGTTGGAAGCGGAAAGTCGTGGGCTGGACTGTCGAGAGATGTAGGGAGCTGGGACTTGCTGAGGATGATAGGAGCTAGCGAGGGGAGACCGAGGAATTGAGCGCCGTCACTTAGAGTGTGGAGCATGGCAGAGTTACAACTCTCTGAAGTCTTTTTGCCGTCGAGGGTCGCAAACGTTGACTGGTTCTGTAGAATGATGCTGACGAACAAGCAGCGATGAGTGTTGAGATGATGCGACGCATGCGATGCACATGCAGTGATGCACAGGCAGTGGTGAGATTCGCCAGGCCGTTTATGACGCTTGACGTGGCATCCTCGTGGGTTGAAGTGAGTCTCGTGCGAGAGGAGAGAGGAGAGAGGATATGGGCAGGGAGCAGGCGTATTCCTCAGAGTTGTCGCAGTACCTTGATGGCGCCATTGCCGATGCTGAGAAACAGCGCGCAAGCGCCACCCAACCGACATCTGCCCAAGCTGGCGGAGTTGTCGGGGAAGCGGTCACAATGACCGTATGGGACTCGATGCGAGCAGCACTGAGTCGCGCTGTGCGGCGTTCCCTCCTGAGGACAATTGTCGCACTCTTTCCGCTCCTCGCGCTTGTGGCCAGTACAGCATTGCAGGCATTTGGGCAGGGCGCGCTGTGGACTATCCCGGCGCGTGTGGTCCTGACCGGACTGACGCTCTTCCTGCTCTGGCATGCCTGGCAAGTCGTACGTTACGTGCGGGGAAGAATGCCCCAGCGCCTCCTGCGACGGCGTGTGCAGCCTGGTCGTTACTATGAACCACCTACCGCGTCGGAGATGTTCATGCCGCTCATCGTTGGAGTTCTTGACCTGCCTGCATTGCTGAGTCTCTCCTTCGCTGTGAGTCAGCCACATCTCGTGCTCGCCGCTCTGATAGCACTTCCGGTAGTGGTCTTGGTCCTTGTTACAGTGGTCATCGCCGCCGTGTCGGGTTTCGGCGCTGTTGGGGCGGTTGGAGGGCTCGATCAGGTGTCACATGCGCCAGCTCGACCTGTGTCGGTGGCCTCGTTGGCTGCGTTGGACGAGCGGATTACGCGTCTCTCGCAGATACGCGAATGGCTAGGTGACGACACGCTCCGAGCGATGGTGGACGATGTGATTGGGCAACAGGTGAGGTCAGCGGCGAGACGACAGGTGACGTTTTCGTTTCTCATTGGGGTTATTTCGTTGGTGTCCGGATGGTTGCTCTCTGCGGTGAGTCCTGTCGCGACGCTGACCAACCTTTTTCCGGGACGTTGATGCTGAGGCGACATGCAGACATGAAGTGTCCTCGACGGTGTTGGCTATTACCCCAGGCGAGGTGGCTCACGACGGACACGGACCGGGGACATGGGCGGGAGAGATGGGCGGGAGAGAGGCGATGAAACCAGTAGGAGCATGATTGGTCACCAGATGGTAGACAGCTCCCAGATAGTCTGATTAGCGGGTCGCTCTGTTTGTCTTGACGTGCTCGGACGGTGTGTGTGTACGTAAGAGGGTAGGGCAGTCCTGAGGCAGGAAGGCAGCGCACAATGTCTGGCATCACCAATTGGAGCGAGGCCCTGGCTGATCCCTGCTTTTGGGTCGGCCGCTATGCGCAAAATCGTCCTGGGGACAGGGACGTGGAGAAGGATATCGAGGCGTTTTTTGGGCGTTCATTTGAGGCCTGCGAACCGTTTCATCTGCGTCTGTATGGAAACATTGATTACGACACGCCGCTGTTCGCAGACGATGCGGACGATGAGACGGAGCCGCCTGCTTCTCCCGATGAGGAGTATGACTACAGTGACTATGATGACCAGATCCCACCGACGAGCATCCTCAGACTGCCCTTCCCCGAAAGCTATACCTGGCAGCTAGAATTTGCCGATTACCAGGTCACTCATCTGATTTATCATCCTGAGGTGTATCCTGGCGGTCGTGCAATCGCGGTGGAGGGTCACACGAGTCTCTTGCCTGGCTTGCGCTGGGCTGAATTGAAGCAGATGGTGGCCTGCCTCTTGCCACCGGACTGGTCGCCGGTGTTTGACCCGCACATCCTGTATCCACTACTCTACCCCATCGTCGATCCGGTCACGTTGGCTGAGTATGACGAGGTGCGCCAGACGCTGCGCGCGGCCTGGGGAGCCTTGCGGATTGTGCCTCCATTGCAGCTTGAGCCGTGGCTCGATGTGAGAATCAACGTCTTTGAGAACGGTCGTCTGTTGGCCCACGACGAGACGCTGGAGTGGAACGATCGCGCTACGCGACGCGCTCCAGCAGACATCCAAGATCCCAAAGTCATCGAGACTGACTGGACAGTTGTCGCAGGAGATATGTGGGCTCGTGACCCCGATGGTGGTTGGTTTATCCACTGGCCGGTCTGGCAACCGGCGACCTCGCGCACCAATGATGCTGGCAGCTTCGCGCCTTTTTTCGAGATGTTGGAGCGCCAGACGCAGCCTCACTCGTAACACGTGCAAGGCAGCTTGTCGATTTCCCTGTTGAGCATTGTGCGCGAAGACCTGTACCCGAAAACATCTCCTGTTACTTCAACTGGCCTGAACACCTTCTCCTCGCGAAGTCATTACAGAGGCGGCGAGTGAGGTGTTGGGAGCCGAAAGACGCGAGGAGAGGTGTCGCGGGATGGGGGCGGGTGGGACTTGCTGAGGATGATAGGAGCTACCGAGGGGAGACGGAGAGAGACGGGGAGAGTTGGCATCACCCTTGTTATTGCGCAGGTTTACGCTGCCAGGGCCAGCGGCGGCGCTTCTGCTGAGGTGGCTGCGCGGCTGGGAGAACCGCTGGCCTCTCGGGCGCATCTCCAGATGCTGGATTGCCTGCGTCGAGGGATGCCAGGTTGCCGGCGACGACACGGGCAGAGTCCACCGCGCCGATCTCCTGGAAGATCGCTAACGCTTGCTCGTAGTAACGCCGTGCCTCGTCCGGCTGCCCCAGGCTGCGGGCCAACTCGCCCAGGTTGTTGAGGGTCGTCCCCTCCATCGCCCGGTTACCGACTTCCCGATGAATGACGAGCGCCTGCTCGTAGTAGCGGCGCGCCTGCTCTATTTGCCCCAGGTTGTACGCCAGGCTGCCCAGGTTGTTGAGGGTGGTTCCCTCCATCGCCCGATTACCTACTTCCCGATGAATGGCGAGCGCCTGCGCGTAGTAGGTGCGCGCCTGCTCCTGCTGCCCCAGGCTACGAGCCAACTCGCCCAGGTTGTTGAGGGTGGCGCCCTCCCCGGCGCGGTCGCCCACCTCGCGACAGATGACGAGCGCCTGCTGGTAGTAGTCCCGCGCCTGCTCTATTTGCCCCAGGTTGTACGCCAGGCTGCCCAGGTTGTTGAGGGTGGCGCCCTCCCCGGCGCGGTCGCCGACCTCGCGCGTGATCGTTAAGTCCTGCTCGAAGTAGCGCGCCGCTTCTTCTAGTCTGCCAAGATCCATTGAGAGAACACCGAGATTGCCCAGTGTCGTTTCTTCCCCAGGGCGGTCGCCGACCTCCTGTGCGATGACGAGCGCCTGCTGGTAGTAGTCCCGCGCCTGCTCTATTTGCCCCAGGTTGTACGCCAGGCTGCCCAGGTTGTTGAGGGTGGCGCCCTCCCCGGCGCGGTCGCCGACCTCGCGGCGGATGACGAGCGCCTGCTCGTAGTAGCGGCGCGCCTGCTCCTGCTGCCCCAGGCTACGAGCCAACTCGCCCAGGTTGTTGAGGAACCTGCCCTCGTCACGCCGGTCGCCCAGCGCGCGGCACGCCGCCAGTTGCCAGGCAAACAGCCGCATCCCGGTGTTCCAGTGGCCACCCAGCGTCAGGTAGTCATAGAGCGTGTCCACGATGGCGATGACCTGCTGCGGCGCCGCCTGGTCGCGCCTGCGCCAGGTCGAGGGCGGCGACGAGCAGTTCCTCCTCACGCGCGAGGGCGGCAAAATCATGCCGCTGTTCGGTCGACCAACCGCCGGATGCCCGCGAGCAGGGCACGAGAGACCGTTCGCCTGGATGGCGGTGGGTTCGGCCTGCCAGAGTTCGTGGGCGTAGTCGCGCAGCAGCGGATGGAGACGGAGGCGTCCCTCGGGCAGTAGGCTCGCCAGGGAGAGCGCCACAGCAGATCGAGGTCGGCCTGGGCGGAGGCTATCTCGCTGGCGGTTGGTTCGTCGTCAGACTCCGGTGTCTCGTCGGTCGTCGTCGGTCACGTCAGCGTTGGCGGAGCCGTCTTGTTCTCGGATGCCTGCCAGCAGCCGCACGATGACGCTGCGGGGCCAGTCGGGGCCGCCGGGCAGGCCGAGGGCGGCGAAGCGGGTGCGCTGGAGGGGCGAGAGCGTCCGCAGACTCTGCGCGAAGCTGTAGCGCATGTTGCGGGTGGCGTCCGTCGGGTCGCCGAGGAGTCCCTGGCTGCGGTCGCGGTCCAGATCGGCGTTGAGTTGGGCGACGCTCACCTGGACGAGGGCGGCGCGGGCGGCCTGTAACTCGATGGCCAGCGGCAGCCAGCCCAGGCGCTCGACCACGATGGCGGCAGCGGCAGTGGCATCGCGGGTCTCGTCCCCATCGTCCCCATTCCCACGCGCCGCCTTTCTCGCGGTAGCGTTCGGCGAAGAGCTGGGCGGCGGCGGCGGGTCCAGCACATCCAGGCGTACGACCGCGAGCCGTGGGACGGCGGGGGTGTGGCGCGCCGTGACCAGCGCGGTGAGGTGGAGCGCGGAGAGCGTGATCGAGCGCGCGGGCGAGCGGGAACCCCACCTCGACGTTATCCAGCAGCACCAGGGCAGGGGCAGCATCGCGCAGACGGGCCTGTAGCGCGCGTTCGCGGAGCGTGACCTCCGCCTCGGGGCCAGCCGTCTGCGCCTGAGCTGCGCCTGGGCCACCTGTTCGGGGGCGAGCGGAGAGCCCCAGTCGGCCAGCAGTTGGTCGTAGAGCCAGGTGAGGCCAGCCAGTCCCTCGCGTCCGTCACAGCGCGCCCAGGTGACGCCGCCGGGGAAGGCGTCAGGATCGGCGGCCAGGGTGGCGAGCGCCTCCGCCGCCAGGGCCGACTTGCCGACGCCGCCGAGGCCGGCGACCAGGGCCGAGAGGCCGACGCTCTGGCCCGACCGCAGCCGCTGGCAGAGGTCCGCCAACTCGCGCGTGCGCCCGACGAATTCGGCGGCGCGGGGAGCCAGGTTGAACGGTGGGCGTGGCTGGGTGGGTTCGCGGTCACGCAGGAAGCGGTGCAGGGCCGCCGCAACTTCCAGCGCCGCGCTCTCGGGCGTGGTGAAGAAGGCGGCGACACGATCACGGCCCACCTCTTCGCGGAAGGCGCGGACCAATTCGGCGTGCTCAGGGTCGCGGACGGCGGCGGGGAAGAGCGCGTTGGGTCCGTCATCTTCTTCGGTGGCGGGATCGGCGAGGAAGATCAGGCGGGGCATGTTGGCGTCTTTGGCGGCGCGGTACTCCAGGTGGGTGACGGAGCGTGTTTCGTTGGGGGGAATGGTAGGGATCGTGCCGTAGCGCCAGGCAAGGAGCAGGATATAGACATCGGCGGAGGCAAGCTCGGCCAGCGAGACCTGGGTGGCGTCGCCGTCCTGCGCGCCGAAGTCCTCCATGACGACGGGGTGCTCGTCGAATTTCGCGATGAGGCGGCGCACGGCGCGGCGATGAGCATGCAGGTCAACGCTGGTGGAGCTGAGAAAGATGCGCAACATCGACCGGGGAGGTTCCATCGTCGCCCGCCTCTCTGTGAGCGCTTGTACGCTCGTGCTGGTGGTATGTGGAGTGATCCGCCCGCGTCGGGAATGCATGTCGTGGCAAGCGTGTGTTGAGTGGCCCTCATTCTAAGCGTCTGCTGCACGGAGTGTCAAGCGGCAAGATGTAGCGTAAGTGATCGGTGAAGGTGGCGCAACGGGGGCCTCAGGCAAGCATATAGGCCGTCTGCAAAGGCCATGCCTCTCGTCGAGCCCGCGATCTTGGTTCCACTCAAGCACACAGATTGGCGCTGTCTCAGCGTGTTACGATAGATGGCGGTGGAATTCACGCAGACAATCTGGGGTAAAGTGGCAGCTGTTTGTGTCGGCGCGACTGGCGTTGCGGTGCGATAGTGGTGCGCGATAGGCGGAGGAGCGGTGCATGGCAAGTCTCTCAGCCCTGGAGGGCATTGAGGCCTATTTGATGGATATGGATGGTGTGCTGGTGCGCGGGGCGCAGCTGATTCCGGGCGCGGCGGACTTCATCACGCGGCTGCGCGCGGTGGGTAAGCCCTTCCTGATCCTGACGAATAGCTCGGTCTATACCCCACGTGACTTGCAGGAGCGGCTCGTGCACAGTGGGTTGGATGTCGCTGTCGAAAACCTGTACACCTCGGCGCTGGCCACCGCGCAATTCCTGAAAAATCAGTGTCCCGGCGGGCGCGCCTATGTGGTGGGCGAGGCAGGTCTGACGACCGCGCTCCATGACGCGGGCTATGTGCTCACCGACCGGGAACCAGACTATGTGGTGCTGGGCGAGACGCTGTCGTATAGCTTTCAGCGGCTGTCGGTGGCCATCAGTCTGGTGGCGGCGGGGGCGCGCTTCATTGCCACGAATCCGGATGTGGTGGGGCCAGCGGAAGAGGGGCTGATACCTGCGACGGGGGCGGTGGCGGCGCTGATTGCGGCGGCGACCGGCGTGAAACCGTACTTCGTGGGCAAGCCGAATCCCCTGATGATGCGCTCGGCGCTGCGGCAGTTGGGCGCGCACTCTGAGACGGCGGTGATGATTGGCGACCGGATGGATACGGACATTGTGGCAGGGACAGAGGCTGGCATGCGCACGATGCTCGTGTTGAGTGGCGTGACGCAGCGCGCACAGGTGGACCGGTTCCCGTATCGCCCGACGCTGGTCTTCGACTCGGTGGCGCAGATCGAGGTGGGCAAGGTGGGCGAGGTGTGAGACGCCGAGAAGGCATCTGATGCGGTGACCGAGGCTGATGGGGATCGCTCAATGAGTAGTCAATGGCATCTTCGTACGAGTCGTCCGTAAGACTTTATTTAGGGCGATGTGGGGTAGCGAGAGGCGCAGAGTGGCAAGATGGGACCGGATAGCATCCCTTACTCCGGCGGCGGGAGCAGGGACGAGAAGAACTCCGTCTGGTGGTTGAGCAGGGTGGAGAAATGGCCCTCGTCTGGGTAATAGGTGGCTATACACCCGGCGAGCTTTCCCGCCATGCCGCGCGCCATGCCAATCGGCACATTGGTATCGCGGGCGCCATGCCACAGGTAGAGCGGCTGGAAGGCCATGTTATCGCCCAATCGCGTCCATACAGCTTGCCCTCATAGGCGGCTCCTCGCACCCCTTGACGATAGGTCTCTCGGGCGGATGCGGCCAGTGGGTCGACGAAGTCATGGGCCAGGATTGCCTCGCGGTCGGGCTGCGCCATGTGCTGGATGGCCCTAGCCACGGCCTTTTTGGCGTGATTTTCGTCGCGGAAAGGGCGCGCCGTCAAGCCAAGGAGGGGTGTGAGCAACCAGTTGGCGCGGTGGGCGAGGAACAAGACCAAGCGATTTTGTCGGCTCGTCCCGGAGACGCCCAACGTTAGCGGCCCGATGCCCGACACGACGCCACAGGAGATGAGGCGTTCGGGAATCTGTTGCGCACAAGCGAGCGCATAGGGCGCGCCACCGGAGACACCCACGACCGCGAAGCGTTCGATGCCCAGGCGCTCGGTCACCGCGGTGAGGTCGCGGGGCCAATCGAGAAAAGTGCGGTCGTCCTGGAAGGCGGAACGCCCGTAGCCGGGGCGATCAAGGCGAGCACGCGAATATGCGCCTCTGCGGCGTGCGCAGAGAGGGCAGCCGCCTCGAGGCGCGACCCAGGATAGCCGTGGCAGTAGACGAGGACATTGCCATCGGGGCTACCGTACTCCGCGAAGCCGAGCATTCGACCATCGGGCAGTTGTAATGTCTGGTCGGTTTTCACGACGGCGTCAGTATGCTCCATGGCGCTTCACCTGACTCCATCGCCTGGTTCACGATTGGTTGAGACAAGTGTACACTGGCTGTCCATGCACGACAAGCGTTTGACGCAAGGTGTGACAGCACACGCGCGAGAGGGCAAGAGCGAGGACGCTCGTCCTCTGGCGTGACCAGGCGCATGTCGATTTGCGCGCCGAGTTGCCACTACCTGGAGTTCATAGTCGACCACGCGCGTATCGTGCTGAAGAATCGCTACGCCGCTGTCAAATCCCACCTGGACTGGGTACGCGCTTCCAGTGTGACGAAGCGCTTGGCAACGTCGCCGGTATGAATCGGCGGAGCTGCCGTGCTACGGTGGGGGGAATGCCTGGCGCCTCCGGCTTATTAGAAAGTGTTTGGGAAAAATTTGCGGTAGTCTTGTACGTCAAGAAGAGCGAGCGAGAAGACGTTTCTCTGCCAGCGTCGTGCTAACGTGGTAATGCTCGCAGTTGACAAGCATCCTGAGAGAAAGGTCAGAAAACGATGAGAAAAGTTGTCGGCTATTTATTAGCAACACTCGATGGCGTTGTCGAGGCGGGAGATTGGATCGAGCAGTTTGATGAAGACATGCGGGAGTTTATGGTGGAAGTGATCAACGAGCAGGACGCTGTCCTGCTCGGGCGTGCGACGTATCAGGAATGGGCTGCCTACTGGCCCACCGCGACCGGCGAATCCGCCTTTGCTCACTTCATTAACCCGGTCCCCAAGTACGTAGTTTCAACCACCTTGAGCAATGTCGAGGAATGGCAGCCCGCAACCTTAATCAAGGGAGATATTTTCCAGACGATCGCTCAGTTGAAGCAGCAATCGGGGAAGAACATTGGCGCACATGGAAGTCTCACGCTCGTTCGCTCCCTGCTTGAGCGGGACCTTTTGGATGAGCTCATCGTGGTCGTTTTTCCCATCTTGCTGGGTGGAGGAAAGCGTCTTCTCAACGAGGGAGATAGTCCCAAAAGATTGACTCTCGTCAGCTCAAAATCGACCAGAACGGGAGGTCTACTCCTCACCTACCAACTTGCTCGACCCTAGCAACGCGCAACGGAGCGCCCCATGAGAACCATCAGCGGGATCAACGGCGCCAGCGGCGCCTATTGTCTATCAATCAGATCGCTTGGGTACACGGAAAGGCCATGCCGGGGTTGCTCTCCGAAATCTGCGTGAGACACACACTTCGGAAAGGGTATCTGCTGGCGGCTGTTGCTGGCTTTACCCCTTCTTAGGCACTTACCTAGGCTCGATTTTAGGCTCGATGCGCGTCACTTGTTTTCCGCTTTGCCCATATCCCGCTTCTCATCGACTGTATCATCCGAGTCGTGCGGCGCCACTTCAGCCTCCTGAGCTTGCGAGAGACTGCCGAGGCTGATAAACGTGGCGAGATCCCACGCGTTGTGGAGGCCGACGAGCACCAGTAGCAGCATCGCTCCGCCGATGGCAAACAGTGGCCCTTCTGGACTGCCTGGGAGCACCAGCGCCGCAACCAGGAACACTGCATAGGCAACGTACGGCCCGATCACAAAGCCGAGCCAGTCTTCCGCCACTGGCTGATACCCCAGTCGCCGCCGCATGCGTCGCAGAATGATGGTGACGTAGCCGATTCCGCCGAGACCAGCGAGGCCGAGGAGGAGGGCGGCCTGTGTGAGCGTTGCCCAGGGCGCGCTGAGGAGGGCGGCGATGAAGAGAACGGCGCCCATATGCACGACGGTCGGCGTGGTAAACGTCGCAACGCCCCAGTTCGCACGTTGCTGGCGACGTCCCGCGTTCAGGCTGATGACCACGAATAGCAAGCCGGTCAGCGCCCCAGCGGAAGAGCCAACGATGATGTAGAAGTTTTCCCATGCGGCCAGCGGCTCTGACACTATGGCAGCCTCCAAACCTGCTAGAGCGCGTCGTCAATCGCTCGCCCCGGCTCGATGGCGCGCTTGAAGTAGAGCTCAAGGGAATTGAAGGGGTCGCCTGCCTGGAAGACGTTCACCAGCTCCCAACCAGCAGCCCCTAGATGTTCCATGGCCTCATAGAACGCGATTGCCCGCGGGTTGAGCCACTCGGAGCTGGTACAGTAGGTCAGCACCGTGCTGCCTGAACTACTCGAAATTTTACAGTATTGCCATTGCTGACTCATAGAGCCACTCCTCCTTGCTGGCGAATGTGCAGGGTGTGGGGAGCCAAAGGATACAAGGTCACTCGGTTGCATGGCACGCATCCTCATTGCACACCTAGCCATTAGGGGGCATTGATTGGCAACATTTAGGCCATGAAGTGCTGAGGCGTTTTCGTGCATCCCTGGTGACCTTGGACGGCCGCAAGTGCGGCCTTGCCAGACAGCCGTGGGCTGCGTCATAGTCGATTCCAGCGGCTGCTCCGGTTCACCCCCACAGGCGTGGGGATGGCACGAGATTGATACGAGAAACTGTAGGAGAAGGGCGTCCAGTCGCACAGAGGCCACCAGGAGGCACTCTCGCAGACATGAGTGTCTTACACACATGCTGGAGGGCATCCGTGGTATGGCGCTTCCACCCGCTGACAGCCTGCGCAATGTATACTGGCAATGTATCCTGATACATAAAGCTACACGCGGCTCAGACGTCCTGCCGAGGACTAGAGGACGTGGGGGGAACGCTGGATATGCAGGCGCGAGACGCAGCCTCGAAGCAGCACACGGGCGGCCACCTGGATGTGGGCGCGATCACAAACTTCTTCAGCGATCCACACAATCCCCACCAGTGGTGGCGGCGTCTCTATGCCGAGCTGCTGGGCACTTTTCTGCTGACGCTGGTGGCGGCAGGCGCTGATGTCATTGGCGCGGCGACAGGGCGACCCGCCGACAGCCTCGCGCGCTACGTCGCGCCAGCTCTGCTGGTGATGGCGATGATCTACACGATTGGCAACGTCTCGGGCGCGCACCTGAACCCGGTGGTCACGCTGGCCTTCTCGCTGCGGCGTGATTTTCCGTGGAGGCGGGTGTTGGGCTATTGGGGCGCCCAAATGGCTGGTTCAGTGCTGGCGGCGCTCTTCCTGCTGGTCGTCTTCGGCGACAGGGCGCACCTGGGCGCCACGATCCCGAACCCACGGACGGGAGACGGGGCGGCGCTGGTAGTCGAGATTGCGCTGACGGCGCTGCTGGTGACGGTGATCCTGGGCACGGCGCACAACCAGCGGCTGGTAGGACATAATGCCGCCTTCGCGGTAGCCGGAACGATCGCGCTGGCGGGCCTGTTCGCGGGACCCGTCAGCGGGGCCTCGATGAATCCCGCGCGCTCGTTCGGTCCAGCGCTGTTGGGTGGAGCGCTGGGGAGCTATTGGATCTACCTGTTGGGCCCAGTCATCGGCGGGCTCCTCGCCGCGGGGATGGCGTGGGTTCTGCGTGGCAGCCACAGCCCCGCGGCGGTGGTGGCAGCGACTGGGGACGAGTCCGCCACGATGGATGTCACCCAACAGCATAAATAGCGCCAAGAGCGCCAGCGGACATGGCAGTGCGAGCCGGACAGAGCGAAGAAGCGGCGGGGAGAGAAGGCGCACAACGATGACTGTATGAGACGACTTCTTGCAGTTCGGTGATGCGTCGGGGGTGATCATCGAGGCGGTGTGGGAGCGTGTGCGCTATGCAGCGCAAACAAGCTGATGGGGACGTGGATGGTTACGCTGTAGCTTGGGGCAGATGGTCGGGACGGGGCAGAAGGGTGGACATCGTGACAGCGGTGTGACATTGCTGTGGCATCATGCGGCAAGATGTGGGGCGGAGAAGGCGCGCCCCGGCGCGCAGAGGAGAAAGCATCATGTCTACATCACATGGGAGCTCACATTCGGGTGCGGCAGGAACCAGCACGGTGACGCCCATCGAGATCGCCTATCCAGACGCCAGTGATCTGCATGTGCGCATCGCGGAGGGCGCCTGCCGCCTCAAGATCGCGCCCGGAGCGAGCGATGCATGGATCAGTGGGACACAGCGCGACCCATCTGGTCTGCGTCCGCTCCAGGTGAGTCAGCAAGGCGGCGCAGTCACGCTCACCGAGCAGCCGAGTACATCAAGTATGTGGGATTGGCTACGTTCCGGCCATGGCATCCCCGATGTTCCCCTCATTGAGTTGGCGTTTGGGAAGGCGCGGCCGTTCCGCCTGACGGTCGAGATCGGCGCGAGCGAGAACCAGCTTGACCTGGGCGGCGTTCCCCTCAGCCGGTTGGCGCTCCGGCATGGCGCGGGCAAGACGGTGCTCGACTTCTCCGCGCCCAATCCGCAGCCGATGACCCTGATGGAGATTGGCGCTGGGGCAGGGAGCACAGAACTGAGAAACCTGGCGAACGCGCATTGTGCTGAGTTGCTGATCGAGGGCGGGATGGCCTCCTACACGCTCGACTTCGGCGGGGTCTTGCGGCAGGACGCGCACGCGCGGATTACCGCTGCGCTCTCGTCCGTCGAAATCACAGTGCCAGCGTCCACTGCGGCCCGGATCGTTACGGAGTCGCAGCTGGGACACATCGAGCCGGGTAATGGGTTCACGATGAAGGAGGGCGCGTTTTGGACGCGCGCCGCGCTGGAGGGGCGGACGCCGACGCTGACGATAGCGGCGAATGTGACGATGGGTTCGTTGAGGCTGCGCACGTCATAGGCACGCTCCCCACATTTTCTTGTCGGCGTTCCTGACTGATCCTGTCTCACATCAGGAAATGCTCAGGAGAGAGCGAGTGTTAGACTGCGCGCATCACTGGGTCGAGCAGCCGGGAGATGCCTATTCGTAGTGAGAGCGCCACTCTTTTTCCCCACCAGTTTGGTCACGAGATCGCGGGGGAGGAAGGCCAGGCAGCCCTCCACCGCGTCGTCGTGTTCATCGGTCACTCCACCACACTGTCTTCGTCACCGCTCTGAGAGGGAGGCATACTGTGTTCAATGACCCCTTCCAGTGGTTTCCAAACGCTCTCATCAGCAATGTATTCGCGGTGCTCGTTCTCGGTCTCTTCCTCCTTGACGCCACCTTGCAATATCGAGGCGCCCGACAGCGAACTGGGCCCGCCCGACAGCGGTCAGACGCGGGATCGCTGCTGGTGGTGAACGGCTCGGCCGTGCTCTCACTCGTCATCGCTGGTGGATGCCGCTATGCCGGGCTGGGTGTCGTGACCGGCTGGGTGCAATATGTCGGGATGGTTGGGATGGCGCTCGCCGCAGTGTTGCGAGAGTGGTCGGTGCTGACGTTAGGCGCCTTTTTTTCAAATGTAGTTGAGATCGAGCAGGGACACCAACTCATTACCACCGGCCCGTACCGGTGGCTGCGGCATCCAGCGTACACCGGTCTGTTGGTGTTCTTCACGGCGGCTGCGCTGGCGCTGGGAACCTGGATCGGAGCCGTGATCGCGTTTGTCCTGATACTGCTCGCTCTGCGCTATCGTATTGGGATTGAGGAGCGACTGCTGGCAGAGACGTTTGGGAGCGCCTATCAAGCGTATGCCGGGCGGACGTGGTGACTCTTCCCAGGGTGGTGAGCGCAGACAGCATTTCTCGTGGGAGCAGGTGATGGTGGAGCAGGGGCGAGACGTGAGCCAAGTGTGAGGCCAGCGAGGCGATTCGTGCGCCTGCCGTGAGGCTGCTGGTTTAGACTGCATGCGGGGCAAGTAGAGCGCCCCGTGGGAGGATCACCACTTGCCCGCGTATCAGGGATAAGGAAGGTAGCGCCATGTTGAGCTACTGGTTCCCGACGCCTCTGGCGGCATGGGCGCCGCTCGTGCTGGCTATCGGCTTCGCTCTCCTGGCCGTGTTTGCGGTGGCGGCGACGGTGGTACGGCAGGCTGAGGAGCGGGATGCGAATACCATCGCGATGTTGTATGGGTTTGGCTTCGGCCTGGCTGCGCTGTCTGAGTTGTTGATGTACCTGGATGTCGCGTTCGGGTGGTCGCTGGCCACCGCCTTCGCCATCTCGGCAACTGTCGCGCCGTACATCGCGATTGCGGCGGCGGGTGTTGCTGTTCTCGCGATTGTGGTTGCGGTGATCTTGCAGTTCCGGGAGGAGGGCGCGTATCGTGCGACGCATGGCTACGCCCAGTGATCGCCATGGATCGGCGCGATTGCCATGGATCACCATGTCAGGTAACAGCGGAGGATCGGCTCGTCTGAGTCGATCCTTTGTCGTGCTGTGGTATTGTAGCCACCGCTCCATCGACCACTGACCGCAGGGAACATGTCATGTGTCGGCCAAATGGTTCCTGGTGGATCATGGTTCATCGCTTACGGACGGTTTACCCCTACGGAGTGGGGACAGCCCGCAGGGGGCGCTCATCCTCGGTGATTGTGGCCAGATCAAGGCGGCGCAGTTTGTTTCAACTCGCATCCGGCGCTGAGGCCGGATGCGAGTTGACAGTGAGCATGGAGACAGGCGAGACACTAGGTTTCAACGCTCACCCGGCGCTGAGGCCGGATGCACAATTGAGACCTGGGCAGCGATGCTCGGCCCGAAGTAGACGTCGTATCAAACCGCGCATTGTGCGCTGGGTATCATGCCTGATGACGCTTGAAATGGCATAACCCAGCCTGTATACTGGTGCGGCGAGCGCCTGGGGGAGATGACTGCAAAGGCGCTTCACACCGAATCAGCGCGCGTTTGTAGACACTATCTTCCCAAGATGAGGGACCTGGCGTAAGCGATTGATGAAGTCTTTTGTTTGGCAGCATTGCTGGCGTGAGACGGTTATACATGGGTACGAGAGGTTACTCCGTTGCGAGAGACGATGAACAACCTCCTGGTGGTTGAATTTCATGAGGCAACGAAGGCTGAAGGCTTCCTTGCCCTGCTTCGCGAACTCCACCGTCAAGGCGGCGTAGAACTGACGAAGTATGCCATCATTAGGACCAACGCACGGCAACAACCGGATATTTCGATACGAGAAGTGATGCCGCCATACCTAAAGGCGTTGATGCTTGCCGGGTTACTTGGGGTCATGTCTGGGCTCAATTTGGCCATATTCGCCGAGGCCATACCGTTCATTGGACAGGCGTTACACGGCAATATCATTGAGTGGGCAGGTTCTCAGGGATTAGATCAAGGCCTGGTGGTCATCGCGCTGGCTATTCTTGCCGGGACATCTACCTCAATGTTGGGTGTCGGGCGCAACTACATTGGCGACATATTGGGCAAGGTTGTTACTCGAGTCACC
Organism: uncultured Chloroflexia bacterium; assembly: GCA_963718915.1. Lineage (GTDB taxonomy): Bacteria > Chloroflexota > Ktedonobacteria > Ktedonobacterales > JADMIN01 > DAHUXT01. Next base: position 74,475 of record CAVRAI010000013.1, read on the forward strand.
CACCAGAAGCGCCCCTCCGGCCCGAAGACATTCTGGGGCAAGCTACTGCTTGCCGCTCTCGTCGGTTCAGTAGTAGCTATCCTGTATTTGCTCTACACCACGATCAAGAGTCTCATTATTGAGCAGGTGTTGCCTTATCCCACTCCGACGCCTAGCTGGGGCTGGCTTGTAGCGATCGCCATTGCCGGACCCGCATCCTTGGGGATAGTGTTTCTGCTGGCTGAGGGCGCTCGTGATTTTGGGTGGTGGATTGGCGGACGATTTGCGCTCACCAAAAGGGACCTGCTTCAGGAAACGTCGCTCCTAAGCGTCGGAACGACTACAGTAGCAGTACGAATGCTCATCCGTAACACAGAGGCAGCGGAATCCGTTCGTGACCTTCTCTCAGGCGGCAAAATCATCGTGTTGCGCTTCCCGGTCGAGATTGGGAAGGCGCTCATCGCTCAGACTCAGGCAACGCTCTAAGCATTGCTCGCATATCATTCACGCCTCCCGCTTGCTGGTCTGCACGTTCTCGCCACGTCAAATTTCGGCAGACGTCCATTCCAGAATGATCGGGCCTTGAGCTATTGGTTGTATGTATTGTCGTTGTATTACGCGGTAGGATCAATATTCCCAGGTGTCGTGGGCCAGGGGCGCCTGGTTTAGCTCGTCGCGGTAGAGACGCCATTGGGGCATGTGACTGTCCATGTGGGCGGTGAAGCGGTTGTTATGGTGGCGTTCGAGGAGATGCGTCAGGTCGTGGGCGATGATGTACTCCAGGCAGTGGGTGGGCTTCTTGGTCAGCTGAAGGTTGGGCCAGATGCGCTACGCAGTCAGCGCTTCCACCAGTTCATTCCCATCAGCGTAAGGGCTGCGACGGCAATGCCTGCTGCTAGCGTGTACACCTTTCAGTACCCTCGGTCGGGTCGTGATGGTTGAAACGCCGTGTGCCTGAGCGTGACGAGGCGCTGACGATTGCCCTTTCAGTACCCTCGGTCGGGTCGTGATGGTTGAAACGGCGCAGCGTCACCGACTGCACACCAGCGACGAGAACTTTCAGTACCCTCGGTCGGGTCGTGATGGTTGAAACGCCAGCTACGCGCCGCGCAAGAGTGGCAGCGTGCGTCTTTCAGTACCCTCGGTCGGGTCGTGATGGTTGAAACGGCAACGTGCGCACTGCGTCATGGACTAGTGGCATACACTTTCAGTACCCTCGGTCGGGTCGTGATGGTTGAAACTGCGACGCCGCACGTCGAGCTCGTCGACCACGGTGTCTTTCAGTACCCTCGGTCGGGTCGTGATGGTTGAAACGCAGCGGCTATGCAGCGTGCGAGCGAGCGCAACGATACTCTTTCAGTACCCTCGGTCGGGTCGTGATGGTTGAAACGCGCATGAGTGCCACTCGCGAGCTTCGCTGCAATCAGCCTTTCAGTACCCTCGGTCGGGTCGTGATGGTTGAAACGCGCATCGCATGCGCTGCAGGCTCGGCCGTCGAAGCTCTTTCAGTACCCTCGGTCGGGTCGTGATGGTTGAAACACTGGACTCGACGGCGCTGCTGATCGACGCATGCCGACCTTTCAGTACCCTCGGTCGGGTCGTGATGGTTGAAACATCCTGGTCGATACGCGTGCGTGGCATCAGCGTCGACTCTTTCAGTACCCTCGGTCGGGTCGTGATGGTTGAAACCGCGATTCGACGGCGCATGCCGCTGTCCAGTCCGTCTTTCAGTACCCTCGGTCGGGTCGTGATGGTTGAAACGCGCCTGGCGATCGCCGGTGCCGTCGATGTGCCAGTCCTTTCAGTACCCTCGGTCGGGTCGTGATGGTTGAAACACTCAGGCTGATGCAGCGCCACCGCTCACGCTACGAGCTTTCAGTACCCTCGGTCGGGTCGTGATGGTTGAAACGATAGCGCCGTTGCAGTCGCTCGGTCTCAGCTGACATGCTTTCAGTACCCTCGGTCGGGTCGTGATGGTTGAAACGGGGATGTTCAGTTCACACGCTAAATCCCCATGTTGGCTCTTTCAGTACCCTCGGTCGGGTCGTGATGGTTGAAACGGCCGCGTGATACTCCGCTCGCCACGATACCAGCCCTTTCAGTACCCTCGGTCGGGTCGTGATGGTTGAAACCTGAGCATGCTGTACCTCCAGAATCGTCGGCGTCCCTCTTTCAGTACCCTCGGTCGGGTCGTGATGGTTGAAACCTGGTCTGGCGTCAGTGCATCCGTGCAGTATACTGGCCTCTTTCAGTACCCTCGGTCGGGTCGTGATGGTTGAAACTGATCGGCGTCGGTCGATGTACACTGATGTACGGGTACCTTTCAGTACCCTCGGTCGGGTCGTGATGGTTGAAACACCTGTCGGACGCGGCCGTCACGGTCAGCGGCGGCGATTCTTTCAGTACCCTCGGTCGGGTCGTGATGGTTGAAACGCAGCGTGTTGACCAGCGTAGAGCGCAACGGCATGGCCTTTCAGTACCCTCGGTCGGGTCGTGATGGTTGAAACGCGCCTGGCATCACGGCGTACCAGCGGCAGACATAACCTTTCAGTACCCTCGGTCGGGTCGTGATGGTTGAAACACTGCCACAACGGCGGTAGCGCAAGTGAGTCAGGTCACTTTCAGTACCCTCGGTCGGGTCGTGATGGTTGAAACCCAGCGCCATCGCGCAGGCCGCAGACGCACCAGTCTTTCAGTACCCTCGGTCGGGTCGTGATGGTTGAAACGCGATAGCGCCGCCGAGCTGCCGTCACGTGCGCAGACCTTTCAGTACCCTCGGTCGGGTCGTGATGGTTGAAACCGCCAGCCATCCAGGCTCGCAGCGCTGTCATGCGCACTTTCAGTACCCTCGGTCGGGTCGTGATGGTTGAAACTCGCAGTCCAAGCGCGGCTGCAGTCATGCGCAGCATCTCTTTCAGTACCCTCGGTCGGGTCGTGATGGTTGAAACGCGATTGCTCAGCCGTTGCGCCGCTGCTAGCAGTCGCACTTTCAGTACCCTCGGTCGGGTCGTGATGGTTGAAACGCACGCACGCGATCAGCGCCAGGTCTTCACTCATCTCTTTCAGTACCCTCGGTCGGGTCGTGATGGTTGAAACGCGCGTAGCCGTCGACCGATGCAGTCGTCGCGCTGTCATCTTTCAGTACCCTCGGTCGGGTCGTGATGGTTGAAACGTCCATGCAGAAGCGTGCCGCGACGCTAGTCGCGCAGTCTTTCAGTACCCTCGGTCGGGTCGTGATGGTTGAAACGTCGGCGCGGCGTCTGGCAGCACGTCTGCGACTGCAGCTTTCAGTACCCTCGGTCGGGTCGTGATGGTTGAAACCTGCAGCCTGCTGGCGATCGCTCGGAGCCTGATCGAACTTTCAGTACCCTCGGTCGGGTCGTGATGGTTGAAACCGACAGCTGCGCCACTGCGCACGATGCGCATGGACCTCTTTCAGTACCCTCGGTCGGGTCGTGATGGTTGAAACGTCGTACATCGGCGAGCATCTGGCCCGTCTACGGATACCTTTCAGTACCCTCGGTCGGGTCGTGATGGTTGAAACCGCGTGCACCGTGCGAATCTGTGCGTCGTACGCATGCTTTCAGTACCCTCGGTCGGGTCGTGATGGTTGAAACGCGCTACAGTCGGCGGCTGGCGCCGATCGCACTGGGATCTTTCAGTACCCTCGGTCGGGTCGTGATGGTTGAAACACGATGCGCGTCATGCGTCATACGCGGCTCGTCGGTATCTTTCAGTACCCTCGGTCGGGTCGTGATGGTTGAAACGGCGACGATGCTGCGCATGCGCACTGGCGCTGCGAGTCGCCTTTCAGTACCCTCGGTCGGGTCGTGATGGTTGAAACGCTCGATGCTGCACCGTGCATGCGCGTCGTGATCTAGCCTTTCAGTACCCTCGGTCGGGTCGTGATGGTTGAAACCGGCTGATCTGCGCCAGCGCGTCTGGCAGCAGTCACTTTCAGTACCCTCGGTCGGGTCGTGATGGTTGAAACCGCCTGTCGCAGATGGCATTCCGCGCGCTGACGTCAATCTTTCAGTACCCTCGGTCGGGTCGTGATGGTTGAAACGCACGTCGTGCATGCGGCATGACGGCATAGCATCGATCTTTCAGTACCCTCGGTCGGGTCGTGATGGTTGAAACTGCGGAGCAGTTTCGTGGCCGACCGTGCGCACGATCTCTTTCAGTACCCTCGGTCGGGTCGTGATGGTTGAAACGTTGCGGCTTGCGGCTTCGCAGCGGTCGCGCACGCATCTTTCAGTACCCTCGGTCGGGTCGTGATGGTTGAAACCGCTCAGCTTCGCGAGCTCTGCGTCGATGGCATGCCAGCCTTTCAGTACCCTCGGTCGGGTCGTGATGGTTGGAACACCGGATGCCGGCATGCGTCGGCATGCGACCTACACGTCTTTCAGTACCCTCGGTCGGGTCGTGATGGTTGAAACTATCGCAGTCGCCGGCAAGTGCATCACCGACCTACGGTCTTTCAGTACCCTCGGTCGGGTCGTGATGGTTGAAACCGTCGCGGTGACGCGACATGCGCGCATGCGTGCAGCATCTTTCAGTACCCTCGGTCGGGTCGTGATGGTTGAAACCGCTGCGCTACGTACCCCGCGACGCTACGTCGCGTACACTTTCAGTACCCTCGGTCGGGTCGTGATGGTTGGAACACGCTGACACCGCGAGCATGAGCCGCTGCATGGCGCTCTTTCAGTACCCTCGGTCGGGTCGTGATGGTTGAAACATCGAGCGGATTACGCGCTAGTGTACGCCGATGCTCGTACTTTCAGTACCCTCGGTCGGGTCGTGATGGTTGAAACATAGCTGCGGCCTTGAGGCCAAACGCGCACAGATGATCTTTCAGTACCCTCGGTCGGGTCGTGATGGTTGAAACGCGTGACGCAGGCTATCGACGTCGATGGCACGTGCGCTTTCAGTACCCTCGGTCGGGTCGTGATGGTTGAAACAGATGCGCGCTTGCGCGTACTCGTCGCACAGTGCTATCTTTCAGTACCCTCGGTCGGGTCGTGATGGTTGGAACCGACTGATAGCGGCTGTCACCGCCAGCGATCGTCTTTCAGTACCCTCGGTCGGGTCGTGATGGTTGAAACGCTCGGCAGTCGGCGCGGCTGACGCTGGCATGACGTCTTTCAGTACCCTCGGTCGGGTCGTGATGGTTGAAACGCACAGTGCTGCCACTTGCGGCCGCCATGCGTGACGATCTTTCAGTACCCTCGGTCGGGTCGTGATGGTTGAAACAGCTAGCGATCGCATGCCAGTGCACGCATGCAGCGTGCACTTTCAGTACCCTCGGTCGGGTCGTGATGGTTGAAACACGCGCGATCGGCGCGCTCAGCGTCGCGTCATGCTGATCTTTCAGTACCCTCGGTCGGGTCGTGATGGTTGAAACGCATCGCTCGACCTCTCGGCTGCAACTCGATCGCCGTATCTTTCAGTACCCTCGGTCGGGTCGTGATGGTTGAAACATACGGCGATGTCGGCACGCAGTGTCGCGCAGCTACGTCTTTCAGTACCCTCGGTCGGGTCGTGATGGTTGAAACCGCTTGTGGTGTGAGCTAGCCGCGCCGGATGTTTTCCTGCAGAATTGCTGTAAGGCGGTCTCTGCATTGTTATAACGATTCATTTTAAACCTTGCAACCGTCATCACCATACGGATTGATGCGCGCGTTCGCAAGTGTGATTTTGCTCCAAAACAGGGGACATTTGCGAATCTGCGTTTGCCGCAATCATGCGCTCTCGGGGGAGAGGAGACAGAAATCGAGGGGCATCTGTCACTCTCTGGATGCCCCCAAGGCGAGCATTTGCGAGCGTGCCTCATTCAGCGCCTGCAAATGGGTAGAGCGCGCTAAATGGCGTCATTGCAGAAGCGGCGGAACTCGCAACTTATGCATTTGGCACGTCTGCTGGGTGGTGGCGGGACGCGCTCATGCAGCACACTCGCAAGGATCGCGGTCCGCACGCGTAGAACCTTGTTGCGCAGGCTCGTCGTAATCGCGATCTCTTCTGCCTGGCGTTGCGGGATGTGGTAGATGAATCCACGATGCACAGGCAGATGCCACGCCTCCTCCAGCGCCAGCGCATAGGCGGCGAGTTGCAAGCGAAAGTGCGATCCGGCTGGCTCGCGCGAGAGCTTGTAATCCACCACAATCGCCTCGGGGACTTCCGGCCGACGAATCGCCAGGTCAATGCGCGCCACCATCCCTAGCGCCTCAGAACGTAGCAACACGTCGAAGACGCGTTCGCCATCTGCTAACCCATATGCGCGCAGGCTCCGGCGTTCCTCTCGCGCCGCCTCTTCCGTGTGCGACTGGATACCCTCCTTCATGCCGTAGGTGATTGGCCGGATGCGTGGAAGGCAATAGCGATAGAACGGGATGCGTGGGCAGTAGTCGTATTGTTTGAGGTCTGTGACTTCAATCAGGCCATCCGGTGTCATCTTCTGTTGTCTCCTCTCGCGTTTCACTGCGCGCCTCGCTGCGCTGGCCGCTCTCGCCCATCCCGCGTTCGATGACGTACTGCTGCCGCCAGGCGATGTCGTCGAGCAGGATGAAGCGCACCTTCGCCGGTTCGTGGTCGAGCAGCCGCTCTATACGCAACATCAGTTCCTGGCGATGCGCACGACCGAGGACACCGACAAAGGCGCTGTACTGGATGCGCTCCAGCCCGTAGTCAAGGCAGGCATCGGCGACATGGGTGCGAGCGCGATCACTGGGGATATCGTAGAGTACCAGGACGCGAAGCATGGCTCGTCTCATCTTCTCAGCGATAAGCTGCTAGGCTTCACAAGGCTCACCAGGAGGCGACAAAGGGTGTATAGCAGTCGCGCTCGCCACGCAGAAAGGTTGCGGCATGACGCGCCTGGGATTGCAGGATAATGCGCAAGGCCTGGCGCTTCCCTTCATAGAGATCCGCGCTTTCCAGCCGTTCATGTACCTTCTCAGCTAGACGGCGACGCACCGATTCCGTGAGCAGGCCGCTATCGTCTTGTGTCAGTGGGCTGCCTTTGTTGACATAGGCGATGATGACGCGATCTACGACGGCCTGGCGGAACTCCTCGATGGCGTCGAGTACCAGGCTGGGCTTGCCAGGGCGGTCAGCATGCAGAAAGCCGCCATAGGGGTCGAGTCCGGCGAGGATGAGCGCGCGTTCGATCTGCGCGTAGAGCACGCCGTAGCCGTAGTTGAGCGCGGAGTTGAAGGGGTCGCGTGCGCCGCGAGTCTCGCGTCCGGGCCAGCCAAGTTCCTGCGGGATGAGCATCCCCACCACGCGCCAGTACTTCTGAGCGGCGCGACCCTCTATCGAGAGCAGTTGGCCGCGTACGGCTTCGATGTCGGAGCCAGCCAGGGTATCCAGTTCGGCAAGCGCATCGCGGAGTTCGGCGGCGGTCAGGGTGATTTCCGCGTGGATTTCCGGTTGCGTTTCCTTGCGGTATTTGCCGACGTAGCGCAGGAGGTTGATGGCGTTCTCCAGTTTTGCCCGGACGTATGCCTGCGCCAGTGCAAAGCCGCGTTCCGTTGCATAGGCGGCCAACTGAGCGCGGCGGGTGAGGACTGTACCCGTCAGACCCGCGGAATAGATGCCCGCATGCACATAGCCCGGCGCGCTCAAGAAGTGGATCGGAATGCCTTCCTCGGCGCAGACGCGAATGGCGTCGCTGGAAATGCTGATGCCGTTATCAACGATCAGGACACAGTCGAGGTGAATGAGCGGCGCTTCGGTGACGACTTTGCCCTCGCGGGAGACGCGGAGTCGGCCAAGATGTTTGCCGACGAAGGTTCCGCGTCCTTCGACGATGAGATCCATACGATACTGCTCCTTGTTCTGCGGCTGCTGGTCATCGATGGATCACAGTGACCTCATCCGCGCCAGTCGCAGTACCCTGGGTCGGGTCGGTGGTTCGCAGTGGCTGACGCTGACAGGCGTAGGCGTCTTCCTGGCGCCGGTTGCTCGATACGATAGCGGCCATCGCCTTTGACGGCGTTCTTGCCGACGTGGAGCAATTCGCCCCAGACGAGCAGCTCACGCAGGGGCGCAAGATCGCCGCATAGGTGGCGCGGCCAATCAGTCCGCCGATGGGCGTGGATCGCTGCTGGCGGGCCGAATAGCTGGCGACATCTACCCATCGGGTGGCGTTCTCGGTCAGGGTCACGCGGGCGGCGTGCTCCGCAAGGCGTTGGGCGCGCGCTCTCGCATCCTCCTGGATCGTTTGATATTACTGGCTCAGGGGCATATTCGCGGGTGAGCGCGTCGAGCCGCTCGGAGAGGCGGGCGCAGAGGACACGCAACGAGGGATAATGCACGAGCTGGCCACGATCCACGAGCCGGGTGGGGGTGAGGAAGTGGAGCGTGATGGTGTCGGTGGGCAGGGTCGCGGCTCGCTGGGCGACATGCTCGGGGGTGATCGTCAGGGTTGGGCTGGCCACCTTCGCCTTGCCGCGTTGATAGAGCGGTTGGGCCTCGCCAGTGAACGGGTTGACCAGTTCGATGGTGTTGACCTCGAAGCGTCCACGCCGTCCACCGTTCTCGTGTATTGGGCGTCCGATGCCGTTGAGTTCCATGAGTTGGGTGGCGAGCGCGAGATAGGGGAAGAAGGCGATAGCACGTCCTATCAGTGTGACGCGGAAGCACAAGGTGTCGCCGGGCGCGAATCGCCGCTGGCCTGGAGAATCGATTCACATCGCTATCCCAGTCGGCGGCAAGGACGAACGGGCGGGGGATATCACGTCCGCGCGGGTTTTCGTCACGGAGAGGTGCGACCAGTCCGGCGACGGGGCAGGTGGCGTTGAGCGGGCACTCGGCGCAGGAGGACGCGGTAGGGTTGGCGCAGAAGCGACGCAGCAGGGCGTTGAAGAGCGCGCCACGCAGGGCCGAGCCGGGATGTTCGTCGAGCGCTATTGGCTCTTTCGCCGTCAGCGTCAGACGGAGGGGATATAAGCTAAGTGGTTGGGCCATGATTCGCTGCTCTTTCTGTCGTTTCGGCTACGCCCGTAGACAGCCATTCTTCATTAGTCTAGTGATGCCAGCAGATCAAGGGAGGGGTCATTCCTCCTCTGGCAGGCCATCTTTCAGATCGAGGTTGAGACCGGTCGTTGGGTTATATGGCCGCTTCACTAACCAGGGTGGTTTACGTTTTCCGTCATCCGCCGCTGCACATGGGAGTATCTGACCTCTCTGCTGCAGTATCTTGTGCATCTTGGATGAGATGTTGACGAAATAACTGCTGGCATCGAGATAGCGGCCCTCAGTGATTGCCTGTACATAGGCTGTCTCGTAGTATTGTGGCAGCACCTCGACGCCATCAAAGAGCCTTTTCGAACTCCTCTTCTTGCCTGGAATCGCTATTGAAGGCAGCAAGTCCACCAAGCACCTGTCTCGCTATCTCCTCCATATGCCGAAATTCTTCAGTCCACTCCTGGTGTAACATTTCATCGCCGTAGATGTTGTCTAGCCAGTGTCCCGTCTGCGCCTCGTCGATGATGGTGTCGTCGTGCTGGAGCAGTTCCTCTAGCGTCACGCGGACGATATGCCCGCGTTTCTCTCTATCGTTGCTCTTGCCATAAACTCCCTGGCCATCATCGGGATACTGGAATACGTGGACAGGACAAATGCCTTTCAGTCCACGTCTGTTGATGCGACCGAACCGCTGCAGCAGAGCATCCAGTGGAGCGGGATCGGTGTATATCGTATCCAGGTCGATATTCAGGCTCACCTCGACAACCTGAGTCGCCACCAGAATCAGCGCCTCATGCGCTGTGCCAACTTCGCAGCGCTGAATGATCGAGCGCTCAAGTTCGGTGCGGTCGCGTGAGGCGAAACGTCCATGAATCAAAGTCACAGTATTTTCAGGTACGCCTTCTGCCTTGAGTTGCTCTTTGAGCATTCGATAGACATCCTGAGCGCGCTGAATGGTGTTGGCGCAGAGCAATACACTCTTGCCGGCATGATAGTCGCCTAGCGCGCGCTCGATACCCGCCCTCAGCAAATCGCCATCGAGCAACTTGAGACGGTGACGCTGGAACTGGGCATAGAGAGCGTCTGAGGCGGTGATGATATCGCTTCCTTGTAGATCGAGAACTGCCAGCAGGCGCTCGCGGATAATCTGCGGGAAAGTGGCAGACATAAAGAAGAAGCGAGCGCCATAACACGTGCGCAGATGCTTGACTAGCGTAAGGATTAATGCCAGTCGGGAGGGTTCATAAGCGTGAATCTCGTCGAAAATAAAAGCTGCCTGGGCATAGTCAGTCAACATCGCTTCGTAGCCGCGAATCTGAAACAGCGCCTTGAGCATCTGGTAGGGGCTGAAAACGGTGACTGGCCGCGCATGCATTTCACTGATGTCTTTCTCGCGCGCAATTCGCGCCTGCCTGGCAAGTGGGCTATTTTCATCGTCCATCATGCGGGCGTAGAGCGCCTGCGCCGCTCGCCCATGTTGCAGGCCGATGGCTTTGTCGCCGAATCCCTTTTTGGTGTCACGCAGGCGGTCATACATCGCGTTCATGCTGGCCTGATAAGGCAGGGCATAGAACAGGCGTGGAATGGCGCTTGTCCCATTGCCTACTGCCCAGTAAAGCGCGGCCTCAGTTTTACCACTGCCAGTAGGGGCAACCAGCAGGGCTGAGCGCCCATTATGGATGGCGCTCGCCTGCTGGTGTAAATAGGCATCCTCATGGGTCAGTTGCTTTGCCCCATCATTGTCATCCTTTGCGAGAACGCGATCTGCCAGATGCCGCCAGTCTTCGCAGATTGGCAGCTCCAGATGCGTGACGTGCGCCGAGGCAAGATGGTCAGCGGTGGTTGTCAATCCGCGTAACAACGTCGCCAGTATGCGCTGGTTGTGCTGTGGAAGTTCCAAAGCGCTGACCCATAGCTGATATAGTCTCAGCCAACGTCGCATCTGCCTTGAGCCGTCATGTAGCACACTGGCCACCGCCTCGTCCTGCGGGAGCAGCTTCAGTGATGGTTCATCGGGCGCGGCGAAACCCAACTGACGCATCCATGGTAGGGCGAACTCGTCCACCCACTGCCAGAGCCTGGCCAGCACATCTGCATTCAGCTCAGGGACGAGCTTTGTGATCGGATCGGGGTCATCGCTTGGATACATTTCACGGATGCGCTTGTCATCGCGGTGATGCGACGCAATGGCTGAGACGATGGCACGCTGCTCATCTTCGCTGAAGTTCTGAGCAATCCAGTGGAATGCAATCAGCGAGAGCACCTCATGGCGTTCGTTCCAGCGCTCTTTCGTCTGAAGCATGTGCTGGAAGCCACGTGCGGCTTTGCCGAATCATGGAACAGGCAGGCCCAATAGAGCGTGCGCCAGAGTTTGGGCATCTGGGTAAGCGCAGGCAAGTCAGGACGGAGATCCCGCAACCGAGCCAGCATGCCCAGCACATCACCCGTATGTTGAGCAAGTGTCTCGCCGCCACGATCCTGACTCTTGGCATAGATGTCAGCGAGGAAGGCTGGCATTGGGAGTTGATACATTGTCGTCTCCGGTGAAGGTATGGAAGACCAAGCCCAACGGCACATTGGCCACACGAGGCGCCGATGGATCGGCGAGGAATGCATGCTGTTCCTCGCTGTACTCGAACAGCTTTTCGCTCATCACACGACGCTCTAGCAATAAATAGCGGGCAAAGGTGGGGTACGTTGGCGCCCATAATCGAGCCAACGTGGCATGAGCGTGACGATCCCCGCAACGGTCTGCGTCGCCATCTCATATGGCAAGAGGGTATGCTCGAGGTAAACGTCTCTCGTTTCTTCAAGTTCCACCTCTTCGATGCTGGTGTATGAACACAAGTCCTGCGAGCGACCGAGGGTTACGGCATAGCGCGGACTGCGAAACGCGGCAGCCCATTCTGGTCGGTTGATGTAGAGCATCAGTTTCGGGCGAAACAGCAGTTCACGTCGGAAGGGGTTTACATTGCCCTCTAGCGCTTTAGGCAGATTGGTGCCGGGGACTTTGCCGCCAGCTGCCGAAAGAACGTGAATGTGCTCCAGATCCTCGAAAGTCGCATCGTAGGTAAAGTGGTAGGCGAAGGCCAGCCCGTCGGGACTGACCCACTCGCCGAGTGCGCTACAGATGTGTCCATAGATGGTCGCTGGCGGAGGCATCCGATAGGTTGGTTGCACGTTCACCATGAAGTGTGGGTAACGGAACGATGTCGTGATGCCTTCCAGTGTCACTTTCAGTACTCGCATGAGAGAACCTCCTCACGCGAGCCAGGTAGCCGCGTTGCTCGGCTCGCCCAATGCTCTGCCGAATGATGCGAATACGTCACGTGGATGAGCGACAACGATTTTACGTCCGCCAGCGGAGTTGTGCTCATTCACGAAGCGCATGAAGTCGCTTCGTAGGTCATCAAGGTACCCTTGTGTCCAGCCAACATAAACATCAGAGAGGATTTCGTTGGCGAACACTCGCAGCGTCTCACGCCACGCTTCATATTTCATCTCCAGCCTGCCCTGGGCATTAGCGCCGACGACATAGTTGAAGATGTGATTGCCGCCCTTTGTGACGGCCAGGATGACCAGCGATGGCGCTACGTCGGTGTAGTGCAGGGTCTGCTTAGCGCCGCCTTCAAGGCGCGCCAGCCCCTCAAACAACGCCTGGATGCGCTGCCGCCGCTCCTGCATTGGCAAGCGATACGATTTCTCGCCTTCTAGATGTTCGAGCTCGCTCTGGGTAGCCTGTTTGATGCGTTCGTCATCAAGGTTGCGGAATCCCGTCTTATCTCGGTATGAAAAGGTGCCGCAAGCATGTAAGTCGAGCGAGAAAAGCCCACGAAGCGATGCCCGATAGAACTGATGCTCATGAGGCACAGGATTGCCTTCGTGGCGCGACATTGTGCCAAAGTCGCTGGTGAGATAGACAGGAGCGATAGAGACAAGTGTGCTGACGCGGAAGGGAGCCGCACGTGTAATTGTGCTTGTCGTTTCGGTCTCGCCTACGCGCGAGGTGTCTGCTTCGCGTTTTACCTTCGCTGATTCGCGCTTTGATGGCGCGCGCATATAGCCGAAGAGATCATCGTCCCAATAGAGGAGAGGATTGGAGTCAGTGTAAGCGATTTTCTCTTCGCGATAGATGGGCGCCGCTCGCCAGCCTGGCACCCGCTCTTGAAGTGTCACACGATGCCAGTAGCGAAAGGACTGCGCTGAGACATAAGGGAATATACCTTCCTTTGTTCGGATGTTCTTGACACCAACAGAGTTGTCCTCGCGGTCGCCTGGGATGCTTCCCAGATTGTTGAGTGCAGATGCTGGCGCGTCAATGACGAGCAGACCGGTTGCGAATGACATGAGAAACCTCGATGAGATGGTTGCATTGGTACGGACAACGGCAGAATGGCGAACGCTTTCACTTATTTGCCTGGGTCGTTACTTCCTTCTTCACCCTCATCACCCTGCGTATCTGGCAGCGCGTCTGGATGCTGACTGAGCCAATCCTTGAGTTGGTCAATCATTCGCATCAATACAAGGTCGCGCGCGAGACGCCAATCGGCTCGATATACCTCCTCTCCCTCTTCAAAAACATCGATGTATCCATCCATGTCGAACAATTGCGGTTCGCCAGCCTTGATCATATCCAGATTTGCCTTGACAAGCCTGCCGCGGAGGTAGTTAGGGTTGTTCTCTGTCAACATCATGCGGAGGAAGCGCGGGCCGCCACGCTGGCGTGTATAGCGGGCCAACTTGTCGCCAAAGTCGCGAATTGCCTCGATCCGTTTTTGCTCCATGCCCATGATCCTTTCTAGAAACAGTGCAACTAGAGGCCAGGAAACCAGCGTTAGTTCCTGGTTGAGCGAGTACGCCGTTCTGGGATCGCCCTCTTGTCTGGTACGACGTGGAACGCGGAGGAAGTAGGTGCGGACGAAGCGTGCCGCCTGCTCAGGCAGTGTGAAGATATCTTCATATAAGGCGTTGTAACGAGGCTCTTTGGGGGAATCACTCTGTTGTTTCTCACCCTTACCGTTCGCTCTAGCAATCTGCCATCCTCGTTGGATTATCTCCGCCCATGCGGCTTTGTAGTTTGAAGAGTTGGCAATGCGCAGAAAGTTCACAACCTGCATTGGGAGATGATAAAGTTGGAGATCTGCGCTCTTGCCATTGTTGAAGTTGTACGCTGTGATCGATGCTGGTACTGCACCCTTCTGTTCAGGCGACGCTCCTCCTCTACCTCTAGAAGCGTTGAGACAAGCAGCGTCCTGAGTGAGCGCGCCGCCCCAGGTAATTTCGTTTCACCACTGGCCTGCGCAAGTGAGAGATTCCTGTCGTTCTGGCTCTTGAAGCGACGAGCAAAGCGAAACGTTAGTTCGTTATCCTCGGAGTGAACAGCGAGCAATCCAATACCAGCCTTCGCACAGCCCAGTGGGAAGAATTGCAGTGCCAGCAGCGCGATTCCGGATACCGGGATGCCAGACGTGCCATTGGCGAAGAAGTTAATGGAGTCATCCCCCTGAAGTAGTGGTATCTGTGCTCGTCCAGCGCGCCCTTCTGGCAGCGAGTTCGAGAGTACTACCGCCACGGCGGGCAAACCAGTGAAAACGCAGCGTTCAGCAGGTGCGCTGCTGTCTGAGCGCCACTGGCGCAGGTGACGACCACCCCATAATTCGCGCAGCGCCTTTCGAGATTCCCGCTGCTCTGCTGTCAGTTCAGGGCGATCAGGATTATAGGCATCCTGGACAAACCAGGCGTTGCTGGTAAATGCCATCGTGAAGGCCCCTTTTAGCGGAGCTCTCGTGTAGTTATCCTCAATGAATTTGGCAGCCGCTTCGAGGTCAGCGGTGGTGAGATCGTGTGGGTTGGTCTTCCCAGCAAATGACGTGATGGTTGCTAGGCCTACATCGAAGAATGGGTGGCCGGTGTAGTTAATGCCTACTCGCTCATTGTCCATGCGGGTTCCTTTCGTGCTGATGGCCTCTGAGAGGTGACATCCACTTACTCGCCATAGATACGCGCTGCTGCTCGCGCCTCGCTAGCGATTTCGTCGCGCAGACTTTGCGGGGCTATCACCTCCACGTCCATCCCCCACTGGCGTATCCAGGGTTTTAGCTCCAACGCGCTGCCTATCTGTACCGTAAACATGCATCCGCCGTCTGGCAAATCTTCGATATGCTGGCTGGCATGCCAGGTTGTCTCACGCACACGCCTGCTCGCAGTTGGGGTGAATCTGAGTTTACCTCAATAGGATCGGCTTCACCGTAGTTGATACCCCATGCACTCCGGAGTCGAGAGACACCACCGAAATCGCTGGGGATTGTGAAGGTGTCATCGGTCAGCGTGGCGGCGCGAATCCGCTCCAGTTTGTACGTGCGTAACTCGCCTGGTGGGTCGCTATGTCCGAGGAAGTAGAGCGTGTGGCCAATTCCAGATGGGACAAGCAGATACGGCGCAAATCGGCATGTATAGACTCGCTTTTCTAGCGGATCGTAGGTCAGTTCAACGATCCGCCTACCAAGCCATCCCTGGCTGAGAGAGCTGAAGATTGCGGTTGCATCGAATGTGCTGGTTTGCGCGGTGCGCTCACTGACCATGGCTTCAAGATGCTCACGCAAAGGTTCGGGTAAGATGGAGATCAGTTGTAGAAGTGCATGGCGCACGGCATCATTGCGTTCATCCTGCTGCTGCCAGAGCAGTCGCGCCGCGGCATAGAGGGCTGCGCCATCGGCGTAACCAAGATGGAGCGGTTCTAGCCGGGTGTGGAAATCCGGGTCAAGTTCCCAGGTAAATCCCGCTGTCGTACCATTCGAGATGAGTGGGACTTTTCCGGTTCGGCTCAGTTCTTTGAGATCACGAGTCATCGTGTCCTCTGACACATTGAGAGCGTCTGCAAGTTCTTTGGTTCGCCACCTGCGCCCCTGCTGTGTCTTAATCAACTGCTCCAGAGTTATGAGCCGCGCGGCGCGATTCATCGAATCCTGCGTTGGCATAGTAATCCCCTCTGCGGACAACCGAAATGCCGGACTTTCTGGCAGACTGACGCTATATTAGCATACCGTTGACAATCTTGGTATCCAACTAAGCTGCGCAACCCATTTATGCTAGGTCGGATGGTAGGTCTTGCGGTGTCGCTTCTTCGTTCGAGAAGGCCCAGAGCCGGGACTCTGCCAGATCGGCGAGGTGGACAAGCCACGCTTCGACTGTGTGCGGCTCGCGCGCCGCGCCCCACTCCTGCCTGCCGTGGTGTGCAAGGATCGCGTGCATCAGGTTATCGAGCCGGCCGGCTGGCAGCGGATCATCGAGCAGGCGTGCGGCGCGTTCGACAGCAAGAACGCTCAAAGTTACATGGTCATAGAGATCGGCGGTCGCTGGGAATACAGCGCCAGCTAGCGCGGGGAGCGTACGTAGTTTGCCGATATCATGAAGTAGCGCGGCTGCTACGGCGAGGGATCGATCGTATGCCAGACCGTCGAGACCATAGGCGTCCGCAATGCGCTGGACGAGTTCGGCGACGCGCAGACTGTGGGCGAGAAGCCCGTGGCGGACGGCGCCGTGCCGGTGATGAGCGGCCGGCCAGGTGCAGAAATCGTCAAGCACATCGCTGCAGAGAACCGATTGCACCAGAACGCGCATCTGGTCATCCAGACTGGCGGAGACCTCATCGAGTTCAGCGAGCAACGCAGGGAGTGATCGGCGCGTCGCCCGCACAAATGGGCCGAGGTCGGCATCTGGAACAGTCAAAGCGCCAGTGATGCGGAGCTGGCGCTCGCCGTTAAACACGTCTACGAATCCGCTGATGTGGTAGACCTCTCCCTGCATGGGACAGTCGGTGGGCGCATGTGGGAAGTGCCACCAGCGCGCCTCGACGGTTGCGCCGCCAGCGCATTGGAGTGTCATGGCCACGTAGGGCCGGTTGCTCCGATCAGTGCGCAGCTCGGAGCGCACGATCAAAACGGCGCCTGAGATCGTTGAGTTGATCGGAGCATTCTCCAGGTGTCTGCGCTCAAGAATCTTACTGTTTGCGGCATCCGGAACGATACTTGACTCATCGGTTGCAGTGTTGCGCTGAATCATGTGGCTGCGATTTCCTTCCTGATACTTCCGTGACGATACGACTACTAGGTGAAGTACGCTTCATCGCAAGGGTACACGGATGTCTCCGCAGAGATTACGGAAACGGAATCGGATTTTTTCGCTTCGGTAAACAGGCCAAAACACAAGCAGGATGTGAATAGTTGTTCAGAAGGCGTTAGCCTAACTGCGCCAGGAGAATCCATCGGTGTGGCCCTCGTGATACGAACACGAAATTTAGAAGCTGCCTGAATTGACCTGCACCGCAAGTAGGTTCACCGATGATGTGAGACGGCGGGGAGCTTGAGGTGATACATACCCTGACACGAGCGCAACCGGTCGGGTGGACGGGCTATCATCGCCGGATCGATGGCCAAATGCTGCGCGAGGTGGCCTGGCCTCTTGATGAGCCGCCGCTGGCGTTCATCTGTGGCCCAACACCGTTTGTCGAGACCGCCGCAGCGAGCCTTGTAGCGCTGGGCTATGAGGCAGCACGCATCAAGACCGAGCGGTTTGGGCCAACAGGAGAATCAGCAGTATCAGGAGCATCGGGAGAGCCAGGAGAGCTAGGAGGGGCGTGATGGAGAACAAACTAGACGGCAACGTGGCTGGTGGCGTCCTGCGCGAGATCTTTCCGTTCGAGATGACACTGGCCCAGACCACCTGCGTCGGCTGCGGCGCCACGAACGCTATCGGCGCATTGGCCGCGTATATGCACGGGATGGGGACGGTGCTGCGCTGCCCATCCTGCGACTATGTGCTCATGCGTGTGGCGCATGCGAACGGGCGCTATTTGCTGGACATGCAGGGCGTCCGCGTCCTGCAGATCAGTCAGGAGACGGCGCAGGCGTGATGAGCGGCGTGATGCGTATCGCTTCAGCCGATAAGATCAATGGCGCAATTTGGCAAATCTCACGCGGATTCGCCAACGGCCAATGGGAGCGCGCTCTCAAGGCGCCCCGCGTTCGTGAGTCGCCAATTACCCGAAGGTGAACGCAAACGCTTCGGCGCGGGGGTCGAGAAACTCGATCTCGAAGCGGCGGTCGTCGATTGGTTGCGGCTGGCGGATCAATTGATACAGACGCTGTTCAGTCACCGTGCCGTCGCCTTGCTCGTCGATGTCACTGCCATGGGCAGCGCCTGGCGCCTGTCCATCGAGGCGGACCTTGAAACGCGCGAACGAGCCTGGTGTGGCTGGTCCCATGACGAGATGCAGGTCGCGCGCGTGGAACTGGTAGGCGATCCGCCCGTTGGCCGTGTTAACCGCGGCGGCTTGTGGCCCCAGGGTCCAATCACCCACAAGCGCCCAATGATTGCGTCTCATCCGTGTCGGCGCGGTGTAGACATGGCTGACACCCAGCGCCGCACCCTCGGGAGACGCGAAATGCTCGGCGCGCTCATAGCCGAGATAGGTTTCAGGCGTTTCCAGGTCACTCCAGTCAGCGTCGGCCTCAATACCTTGGGCAGCGACCGAACCCGAAATCAGCGTATCGCCGACGCTAATAGCGCTGTTGCCTCCTTCAGCCAACAAGCGTTGAATCATGATTTCCCGACCGCGCATAGTCTCCCTCGCCGAAATGGTGGTGGCGAATCTGTCCCTCAACATCGAAGAGATAGAGGGCAGGCCAGTAATGGTTGCTGAACGCGGTCCAGATCGCATAGTCGTTGTCGACCGCCACTGGGTACGCAACCCGCATCGCCTTGACAGCCTGGCGCACGTTCTCGATGTCGTGCTCGAAGGGAAACTCGGGTGTATGGACCCCGAGTGTCACCAGACCTTGATCCCGGTAGGTCTCAGCCCAGGCGCGGATGTAGGGCAGGGTGCGCAACCAGTTGATGCAGGTATAGGTCCAGAAGTTGACTAGGACGACCTTGCCGCGTAGTGCGGCCGCTGTTAGGGGTTCCGAGTTGAGCCATGCGGTCGCGCCCGAAAGTGAAGGCATGTTCCCTTCGGTTGCGACGTCAGATATATCGTTGGTTTCAATGGTAGCGAAGCCAGCGGACGCAAGGGTAATGGATGAAGCGTCCACCAGGCCGTGGCGACGATAATCGATTTGGTCTGACATGTGTCATTTTCCCCTCTCTGGTAGAGCGCTCTGGTAGAGCGCTTCGGGCCATATGCCCGCATCAGGAGCGCTCACGAGGACGACCTGAGAAAGCCCCGCACCAACCCGGCAATCTCACCTGCAACCTGCTACCCCATGCGCGCCCTGTCCCGGCCCCCCATGAAAGCCCCGCACCAACCCGGCAATCTCACCTGCAACCGTATCCAGGGCGAAGTGGCCCGCAGCGAGAACATGCACTTCGGCGTCAGGCACATCCTGGCGATAGGCTTCCGGCTCCGAGAGCTCGAACGAGAGGTCATATCGCCCCCAGATTACCAGCAGGCGCGGCTGCTTTTTGCGCAACCAGGCTTGCCATCGGGGATAGGCCTTGACGTTGGTGCGGTAGTCGTAGAAGAGGTCACTCTGGATGTCCGCCTGGCCGGGCTGGTTCAGAAAGGCAAATTCATCGGTCCAGAGATCCGGGTCATAGCGTTCCTCGTTGGGATCGTTGCCGATATGGCGTGTCCGCGTTGTGGCCAGCGACAGGAGATTCGTGCGCAGCGCGCTTTCATTGGCAGCGCGATCAGCCCAAAAGGCGCGCCGCAGCTTCCAATTTTCCCCAAGACCTTCATTATGCGCCACCGCGTCCTGGACGATGAGCGCCTCAATCCGGTCTGGGTGGGCCAATGCCATGCGAAATCCCACCGGGCCACCGTAATCCTGCATGTACAGCGTGAAGTGGGAGAGTCCGAGCGCTTCGGTGAAGTGATTTATGATCTCGGCCAAGTGGGCGAACGTGTACGCGAATTGTTTTGGGTCTGGCCAGTCGCTGTGCCCGAAGCCAGGGTAATCGGGCGCGACAAGGTGATAGCGATCGGACAGCCGGGCGAAGAGCGGCTCGAACATCCGCGATGAGGAGGGAAGCCCGTGCAGCAGGAGCAGGGTCGGCGCATCTTGTGGCCCAGCCTCGCGGTAAAAGATTGAAATCCCATCTACCGGTGTTGTCCGATAAAATGTCGGATGTTCCAGATGTTCCGCCGGGCGATCCATTTCGCTCACCTCCGTCTTCTCTCACCTCCGTCGGCTGCATATTGATGATACTCTGTCGCGCTGGGGACGACGAGCACGGCGAGGGTGCGCTCGTCGTCCACCTCACTTCTTTCCAGGTTAGCGCAGCGAACGGAAGCTCGTACGGAGTTCTTCCGTGAAGGCTTGCGGCTGCTCCCATGCCGCGAAGTGCCCGCCTTTGGGTATCCGGTTGTAATGAATCAGGTTGGGATATGCTTTTTCCGCCCAACTGCGCGGGGCGGCATAGATCTCGTCGGGGAATACGCTGACGGCGACCGGTATCTTGACACCGCGCACGTCGAAGAAGCCTCCTCCCGTCGACGTCTGAGCGGTGTCCCAGTAGAGGCGGGCGGACGAGATCGCCGTGTTCGTCAGCCAGTAGAGCGTCACATTGTCGAGGACGTCGTCGCGCGTCAGCCCTTCCGTCTTGCCGTCGAAGACGCGAGCGATAAGCTCCTGGCTGCGTGCGTCGTGGTCGAGCATCCAGGCCGCAAGGCCGACCGGGGAATCCGCAATGCCGTAGAGTGTCTGTGGGCGATTGGACATCTCGTTGGCGTAGCCCAGGCCCTTCTTGTAGAAGAAATCGAGCTGATTCCACGCATTCTGCTCCTCAGCCGAGAGCCTGGTTGGCGGTTCCTGGTTGAACGCGAGCGCCTTGCTCATCTCGGCTGGCACCGTGGCGGGCATGTTGGTGTGGATGCCGAGCAGTTCTGGTGGCGCCTGCAAGGCCATCACCTCCGAGACGGCATTCCCCCAGTCGCCGCCCTGCGCCACAAAACGCGTGTAGCCAAGGCGCTTCATCAGTTCTGTCCACGCGCGGGCTATGCGGGCGGGATCCCAACCGGGTGATCTCGGCTTGCCTGAGAAGCCGTAGCCTGGAAGTGAGGGAATTACCAGATGGAAAGCGTCTGATGTGCTCGCGCTGTGCGCTGTGGGGTTGGTCAATGGTTCGATGATCTTAAGCTGCTCGATGACCGAGCCCGGCCAGCCGTGGGTGACGATGAGTGGCAAGGCATTTGCATGGGGCGAGCGGACGTGGATGAAATGGATGTCGAGTCCGTCGATCTCGGTGACGAACTGCGGCAAGGCATGTAATCTCGCCTCTACCTTGCGCCAATCGTAGTCCGTGGTCCAGTAGCGTGCGAGCTGCCGCATCGTCGCAAGCGGCACGCCCTGCGACGCATCGGCGACGGTCTCCTTGTCGGGCCAGATGGTTGCCGCCACGCGGCGGCGCAGGTTGGCGAGCGCCTCATCCGACGCGGTGAAGCTGAAAGTGCGGATGTCGGGATGGGTCGTCACATTGGGTGGTGGGGTCATGTTGGGTTCTGGGGTCATGCCAGGTTGGCTCATAGTAATCTCCTTGTCATCTCCTACTGCTCGTATTGCCCTGTGCTGGTACCGCACCGTCCAATACTCTGTTCGCCGGCGCGACACCGCGGCCGAGCGCCAGGTCTTCGATACGTGCCGCCTGTGTTGTCTCAGAGGCTCTTGTGACGAGCCTTCGCGAGTGTAGTTCGGAGGTGGCCTGGGCGCCCCGTCATCAGGGTGAGTCGCGGGGGCCAGTCTATTCCGCATGTCCATCGGTGAGGCGCCGCGTCGTCCTATGCTCTGAGCCGACCAGGGTCCGCATGGCCAGCGGCATGGTCAGCAGGGCGTGGGTGTTATGTCCTATTCAGCGGTGGTTTGGGGCTTGCGTGATGGGGAAGGCGGTATGAGCGACAACAGGCTGGTCACGAGTCCATGTGTGCGGCAATCCTGGCGATGCAACTCAACAGGTGGTTCAGAATGAAAATTAGGAAGATCATCAGCGGGGACAGTGTGGCCGCACTTGCCCTGTATCAGATCGCCAGAGCGTAAATGGTCACGTCAACAAATGGTAGACCTCCGTCCACATCTGGGCAGGATCGTCATTGTGTGGACCATAGACCTCCCACTTTGTTCCAGTTGGCTGTCGTCCCTGCTCCGCTCACCAGTCGAGTACTGCCTGGTGAGCGGCTCCTAGCCCCGCATACATACCCCGGTGCATGGTCATGGCGACCTGCCCGGCTGGCAGAGTCGAGGCCACTACGCGCCCTGTGAGCGGGCAGGGGACGCGCAATTCAACGCCGACCTCGACATGCGGCACATCATCCCAATAGAGCATGATATTTGGGCAGCCACGAGTGACTCCGCCTGCCCGCAAGCAAGTCCATACTTCATCGAGCAGGGTCCGCCATAGCGACGGGAACTCCTGCCAGGTTGTCGTCGCCGCGACCACTGCGGTCGGGCGGGCCATGACATCCTGCGCAATGACGTCGTAACGCATGTCGCCTCCTTCAAGGGGCGCTAGCTTTTCAAGGCGCGATATCGTTGGCGCGCTGCTCGGCGGGGTTGATCACATCTGATTCGTCGCCTGGCGCTGAAGCTGATTGCGCTGTTGGTGGTGCTGTATCCGCCGTCGTATGTGTCTCTTGCGCCGACTTCGCCTGTATCCGCAATTGGACAGCATACCAGACAGAGATTGGAATAAAGAGCGCCAAGATGACCAGCGTGACGGCAGCAATCCAGAGCGGATAGCCCCAGTTGATGGTCGTGGTGGTCAAGATTGCTGCCGTGACTATGACACCTAACGCGCCGAAGAGATGTCGCTTCGTGATGTGGTACATCGTTTGCCGAATTCCTTCTTACTCGATGCGGCCTTTAGTTGACACCCACACCTGTGCCGCTGATGTTACGCGGCGTTGCGTGATCGTTCTGGATGGTTGCTCTCGATGGAGCGATCATAACTCACTCAGTCCAGGGGTTTGTGTCGCGGTAGGGGAAGTGCGGTTCCGTGTCGGTGCGCGGGCGCTGGGCCTCGCGTTCGAGATCCTCCACGGTATAGGCGCCTGTGGGTGTCTCATGGTCTGGTGGCGGTGCATTGAACCGCGCCCGGATTGTATTACAGTGACAGGTCCAGGCAGGCGGACACGCCTTGGGCAGACACAAGAGCGCGATCGTGTATTGGTGGAGGAGCGCAGTCACACCGGGGTCGCGCGGCAAGAGAATCGTGCCAGCGGGCGCGTCGGGATCGGTAAGCCGGACATGCTCGTGATGCCAGTAGCCGAGGAGGCAGGCAATCTCGTGCTCCATCAGGCGCTGATTGGCATGTAACGAACGCAGCACAATCTCTGGCTGACGTTGCGCTTGACCCTGGGCGGGGGTGGCGCTATGTGGGTAGATAACGATCCAAGCGGAGGGGAGCGTCCGCCCCGTTTCCTCATCAACATCGAGACCCGGCTGGTCAGCGTGTGCCGCCTGATTCGCCTGGTTCGCCTGATTCGTCTGGGTGGTTTGGGTGGCTTGCGCGAGGATGGTTGGACTGATGCGCAGCCCCAGGAGCGTGGCGCTGATTGAGAGGACTGCCCGACTGGAGAAGGCGGACGGTCCACGAGGATCGGGGTGCGGCCCGCCGGGCCGTGGGCGATTGCGGTAGAGGCGTTCCAGCGCGATGGCGCGAATGCGTTCACCGGCGGCGCGCGCGCCATACCAGAGGTCGGCGAAGGGACGCGAGTGGTAGAGATCTAACGGGATGGTCGCCCTTCCCGTTGAGGGCGTCACTCGTGCCTGCTGTGCAATCCAGTGCTGAAGGGAAGAGCCGGGAAATAGATAGCGAGAGTTGTGATGAGGCTGATGTTGAGATGGGTGAGGAGTAGACCGATGGACTGACGATGGGCCGTTGCTGTGAGAGTCAGGAATCTCATGGTGATCGTTGTCGTGCCCAGGTAGATTCGTCATGCGATGATGTATCCTTTCTCAAAAAGTTCATACCGCTGAAATCGCTGATCGCGGATCACTCATTGCGCGGCGCTCAGGGTGAACGTCGTAGCGCTAGATAGGCAATTAGAGCGTGTGCATGTGCAAGCATATGAGATACAGTATAGCGAAAGCAATTAGGCCGCGTATCAGTAAAACTGCGCAAGGTGGGGAATTTACCTACGTGAAATGGACGTGAAACGTAGGTGAGATGTGATTGTGATGTGTGCCGAGACAACGCGGTCGTAAAGGAGTTGAAGGCTGCTAAGAGTTCTTGGAGCGCTTGCTCGTCCTCGCAGTCGTATTTGCCTCAGGGTCGTTCGCCTCGCTGGTCTTCTCCGTTGGCTCGGTATGCTCGGCGATGAGGCTGCGTTGGATGGGTGTTGCCTCGCCAGACTGACGGCTGCGGATATGGGCAACGACCGAGGTGATCATAGCCTCGGATGCTCCCTCGTCGCGGAGCACTTGCACTGTTTGCGCCACGAGTGTGTTCCAGTCGTCGGATTCGTCTGGGGCTAACGCTGGCTGCGTGTAGGGAACTGGCTCTGCCGCCGCCGCAGCGGACGGATCGGCGTCCGTGGTGTCGTAGTCAGTGACGGCTACGGTGGCTAGTGTTGCGGTAATGGGCCTCGTGCCAGAGGGAATGGGAACGGCGGCGGGCTGCCGACTGCGTGGCGTTGCTGGGAGGTCAGGCTCTTCTTCCTGGGCCAGCATGGTCGCCAACTGCGCCTGATCCCAGGCAGGGACGGTGAGGCCAGATTGGGAGTAGGCGTCGTAGAGATCGCGCAAGGGGATATGGAGCTTGGCGAGCACGATCATCACCGTGTCCAGGGGCGGGACGGAGCCACGCAGAATCCAGTTGCTAATGCTCTGCTTGGGGATGCCGAGCCGCACAGCGAGTTGGGAATAGCTCAAGGGCGGGCTGTTACGTGGGCGCTTGTTCCACATGTAATCGACCAGCAATTGAGCGAAGGGCGTCATCTTCTCCGGAGGCTGCGTGTAATGCGGCATGTAACGGCGTCTCCTGGGTGCGCTCGACGATGCGCTCGACGATGCGCTCGACGATGCGCTCGACGATGCGCTCGACGATGCGCTCGACGATGCGCTCGACGATGCGCTCGACGATGCGCTCGACGTACGTGACTCCCGCTGGTACGCCAGAATCTGCGCCTGAATCTGGGCCTGGTGCGCGCTACTCGGCGTGCCTGACTTACCTGACCCTGACCTTGGCTTCGACTGGACGATCTGCGCGAGTGTTCTCATGGAAGTCACTTACCTTTCAGTATACCCGTTGTCATGCGCCGTGTGAACGAGTCAACAACGTGAGTATACGCCCTTGTGTATGGATTTGTCATCCATATCATTGACTTCACTTGCTATTGATGTTACATTGTTATCTATCTGAGTACATTATATTGAACAAGGGACACTGTTATCAGAAAGACGGGTGTAGAGACGATGGTATCAGGGCCACAGCCAATCCCGCGCGGGGAGATCGAGCGGCGGAAGGAATATCTTGCGCCTTTGTGGGCCCACCTGGCGGCGGGATGTTACAGCCGGGCGGAGGTCATGGAGAAGGTGCGTGTGTTAGCGGAGCAAGCGGGTGACTTGGTGGCTGGCACGAGACAGCGGTGGCTGTGGCGGGTGGCGCAGATGCGTCGCGGTTTCTCGCTGACGCCACCGTGGTTCATTGAGCGGTGCTGCACGGCTATCGATACTTCGGTCATGGAAGTGATGGGCGCAGAGTGGGCACGTCGCTTTGGCGTGGATGGTCGCGGGGGCGTGGAGCGGGCGCCAGTTCGTGCGCCACGGCGGCAGCAGCCCTGGAGCAAAGATCCCCAGAGGGAGGGCGTTGACAATGCAGCCTGAAATTCTTGCTGAAATGCTGCCTGATCGCTCAACGCTTATTGCGATGGCGGGGCTGGTCGCCTTCTTCGTCTGCATCGTCTTCCTGTGGATCATCGCGTTCCGGCATCACGGCGCGCGGATGGTGACAACAAGTTTGCATGATAAAACGGGTGAAGATGAGTTGGTTGTACGGGTAGTTGAAGTGCCAGTGGCGGGCGCGGTGGATGGTGGGCCAGCGCTTGGTGGGCGTGTGATGCTGGTCGCGCAGCCGGGCGAACGGCGAACTGTGCGCCAGATGATTGAGAGGATGATAGATAGACCGATTGCCCCGCCTGCCTCGTCTGCTGCTTCTTCTGAACCAATCCTCGTTGGCGCTGGCGCGCGTGGCATCCCTCCTGGCGTCCCTTCTGGCATCCCTGATGAGACTCCGCCATTGGATGTGAGCGAGCAGAAAACACAGGTTTTACCTGTAGCGCCAAAGTTCAAAGGCCTCGATGGCGTGTGGCTCATTGCTGAGGTAGCGCTTCCTGAGACGCTGCCACGTGACTGCTGGAACTGACTTTCTTGTGACCTGAGATTCGACGGACGGAGGGACGGATAGTATGCGCGATCAAGGGGCGGTGATGCGGCTGTACCAGCGGTTACATCGGCGGTGGCGCAAATTGCAGAAGGCTCGGCCAACCAGTGACGCGCGCTGGGAGAGTGCTCATATAGAGAGCGCGGTACGCGCGTTGGCGTGGGTGCTGGGCCTTGACCCCGAAAGAGAGACGGGCCAGATGTATCGGCGGTACCGTGCGACGGAGATGGAGTCCCCGGATGGCAGGCCAGCCCTGACGGGCGTACGGCTGACGCGGGCATGGGATGGCGGGGAGCAGGCTGGATGGTACTGGTTGCTCGAAGTGCCTGCTGAGGCGAATAGCGAGGGCGAGGGCGAGCCAGAATCCGTGCCAGAGACGATCTATTGGGCGGCGATGCTGGCCCAGCAGCAGGTGGCGGAGCTTGCGCTGGCGTTCGGTGAGGCATTCTATCGGTCTTCGTCACCTTCGGAGACGACGAAAGAGTTGGACGTGATAATGGCGGCGCGGGATATTGCTGATGAGCCGACGGTGACAGACCTG
The DNA here is from genome assembly GCA_963718915.1 of uncultured Chloroflexia bacterium. Classification (GTDB taxonomy): domain Bacteria; phylum Chloroflexota; class Ktedonobacteria; order Ktedonobacterales; family JADMIN01; genus DAHUXT01. Next base: position 101,332 of record CAVRAI010000013.1, read on the forward strand.
CGGGCGCTGATCGCGAGCGTCGAGTGGTCGGTGATGGAGCGGCGGACAGGAGGCGCGGCATGAGTGGATCTATGAGTGGCAGAAGGACGAAAGTACGCGACACACTCCACAACAAAGCGGTGGTGAGCCGTGGTTGGGTGAGCCAGTGTCGCAGGACGCTGGCCATTCGGCAAAGGCATGCAAAAGAGCGTGAGAACGGTGGTGATGCCGCATGAGTAAGCGTGTTGGCGCTCTTGCTTTGCCCTCCTGCAAAGATCCGACGAGCACCCAGTATCGGCAACATCGGTGGGTGCAATGGGGTGACGATCCTCGGTTCAGTCGGTGTAGTCGCTGTGAAGCAATCAGCGCTGAGGATATCAGCAATGAGGCGAAGTATCCACGAGTGCGACAGGCAGATCGCCCGATGAAGCATCATCACCAGTTCGCGGTATCTCTGCTCGACCCGCGCTATGAAGTCTGTCGCTGCGGGAAGGTCATCCGCGCGCAGAAGCTGCTGATGGTGGAGAAGACAGAGTTACGACAGACCTGTGTTGTGCATGTGCACCGAGATGACTTCGATATCTATATCGGCAGACGGATGCCACGCTTCCCTAAGTTGGTGGTGTCAGGATGGGGTAATCCCTTCACAGTGCGCGACTTGCCCAGAGGCTACGATAACCCGGTATACGCCTTCCGCGACTGGCTGCTTGGCAAGCCGGAACTAGCCGCATTGTATCGAAATCAACGAGCGATGATGCTCGGCCAACTGTTTATGTTGCGCGGGAAGGTGCTGGGCTGCTGGTGCGCGCCCAAAGGTGGCCTGCCGGGCAATCTCGACGGCACGGTGTGCCATGGTGAAGTGCTGGCGTGGCTCGCGGATCACCCAGAGGATGTGCCAGACTCTGTGCGGGTCGGGGGTGCGGCATGAGTGGCAGAAGAGGCAGAGGAGGCAGAGTGAGTGCAGGAACGGCACCCAAACAGGGAGCGGCCAAGACCGTGCCAAAGAAGAAGCCAGCGCCTAAGCCTGTCTCCAAGCCAGCCGTGAAGACGGTTACAGAGAAGAAGCGAGCGCCGGTCAAGCGGACGTTGCCGGGTGATGGAGTAGAGTTGTACAGCGCGGAAGAGATTGCGGCCAGACTGAGGATTGGCCGGACGCTGGCGTTCTACCTCATGGGCATCGGGGCTATTGAGTCGTTTAAAGTAGCGGGCCTGCGTCGCGTGACACGAGAAGCGTTGGAGCGATACGTCGAGCTACAAATTGAGATGACCTCGCGGCGATTGGCGTAGTCTACGGCAGGTCACGGCAGGTCACGGCAGGTCACGGCAGCGACGTGGAAGGGGAACGATCATGAAGCAACGCCGGGGACGGGGTGAAGGCTCGATCTATCGGCGGAGTAGGGATGGGCGGTGGGTTGGGACGGTGGTACTGGCCGAGACAGGCAGGCGCAAGTCAGTTACCGGGACTACGCGCCAGGAAGTACAACGAAAACTCAGTGCGTTGCAACGGGACATTGAGCGGGGACTTTCACCGGGCGATGGGCGGCAGACAGTCGCTCAGTATTTTGCGGGCTGGTTGGAGACCATCAAACCGACGGTGGGGGCTGGCGCGTGGCTCCGTCATGAGGAGTTCGCCCGTCTGCACATCATTCCCGCCATTGGGCGGTTGCCGCTTGTCAAGTTGACCCCGCAGCGGGTACAGGCACTCTACACCGCGCTGCTCGATAAGGAGCGGGGCCGAGGCGGTAAGGGCTTGTCAGGCACGACGGTCAATCATCTGCACGGCAGTTTGCATAAGGCGCTCGACGCTGCGGTACGGCTCGGCCTGGTCGCGCGCAACGTCACCGAGTTGGTGGATGTGCCACGTATGGCGCACCATGAGATCCATCCTTTGACGGGCGAGCAGGCGTGTATGTTGCTTGAAACGATGGAAGGGGAACGGTTGGAGGCGCTGTATGCGCTGGCGCTGGCTACCGGCATGCGCCAGGGAGAGCTCCTGGCGCTGCACTGGCGCGATGTCGAACTGGATGGGCGCGGTGGCACGGGCGCGCTCTCCGTGCGGTGGAACATGCGCCATCGTGATCAGACGTTCACGTTCAAGCAGCCCAAGACGCGCAAATCACGTAGGCGTATCTCGCTCGCGCCAGAGGTAGTGGATGTGTTGCGGGCGCACCGGGCGCGTCAACTGACCGAACGTCTGAAAGCGGGATCGGCATGGGTAGGCGAGCAGTGGGATAATCTCGTGTTCTCGACGGAGATTGGGTCGCCACTCGCGCCGGATGGCGCTGTGCGCAGCACATTCACGCGGCTACTCCGTCAGGCCAAGTTGCCACGCATCCGCTTTCACGATCTGCGGCATACCTGTGCCACGCTCGCGCTCGCGGCCAACGTGAATCCAAAGTTGGTGAGCGATATGCTGGGCCACTCGACCGTGGCTATCACGCTGGACATTTATTCGCATGTTCTGCCAGACATGCAACAGGATGCCGCAGCAGCCATAGCGGCAATGCTGTACAGAGGCAGTGAGGAGACACATGGAGAGACACATGGAGAGACAGGTCGAGAGACAGATAGGGAGAAAGATTGGGAGACACGTCGGAACAGTGGTTTGTGAGAAGTGCTGTCAGATATGCTGTCAAAGCGGGAAATGGGACGTGCGCGGGAATGGGGCGATGTGCGCCTAGTTGGGGAAACAAGGGCAATGATGAGGGCAGGTGGGACAGGAATCGAACCTGCAACCTGCGGTTTTGGAGACCGCTGCTCTGCCAATTGAGCTACCCACCTATGGGATCGTTTGGCAATCATCAGGTGATTGTCGCCACTCCAGAATACCCCAATCGTTCAGGAGAGTCAAGACTCATGAATTGAGAAGTGTCACTCGCCGTCAGATGCGACGGTTGTTACCTTCGCTACCACGATCACTGGTTCGAGCGAGGTGCGCTCGCCGCTTGTGGCGTCGATGAGTAGGATCGTATTCGTAATTGTCGCCGTCATTTGGAGCATACCTCCAACACTGCAATAGCGAGTTGCCGAAAGCTCGACGGCGCGGCGCACAGAGTTAGCAGACAGCGCGGCGCCGGTGACGATGTGCTCGATTGCTATGGTGACGAAGACTTTAGGATGGGTTTCAGCGCGAACGCCATGACCGCTCAACTCGTAGTTCGTCACATCCTGGCGCATCTTGCGCAACACAGAGACCACATCCATACCAGTGCAGCCGAGAAGCGCAATGAGTGGCATCTCCATTGGGCTGAATCCAGCATTCTCGCCACCATCGTCCAGGCTGGTGTCCATCGTCAACTCGTGACCTGAACCAGATCGCGCGGTAAATTTCATCCCGCCCGCAAACTGTGCGGTCGCAAATTTCTCACTTGTCATGATGTAAGCTCCTGGCCATATCTGCTTGCTTGCTACATAAAGTCGCATCGTACACTTGCATTGTATCGCGTGAATAGCTCAATGTGCCTGGCGTCATATGGAGCCATGGTAGAATGATGATACGTGCATGTAGGGCTTGATCACCAGGAAGCGGAAGAACGAGCACCATCTATGGCTGAAGTACGGAATGCGCCAATTGGCGTCTTTGATTCGGGAGTTGGCGGCCTGACCATCTTAAAGGAACTGTTGCGCGAACTGCCTGACGAACGATTTGTCTATTATGGCGATACCGGCAACTGCCCTTATGGCGTTCGGCCCATCACAGAGATTCAATCGTTATCGCGTAACGCCGCCCGTTTCCTCATTAATCGCGGCGCAAAAATCATTGTCGTCGCCTGCAATACCGCGTCGGTATCCGCGCTGGCCAATCTTCGCGAGACCTTTGCTACTCCGTTTGTTGGCGTGGTGCCTGCGATCAAGCCAGCTGCCGCTCTTACCCAAACTGGCCATGTTGGTGTCGCCGCCACCGAAGCCTCGGCGCATGGCGACTATCTCCGCCAGTTGATTGCCGACCATGCGAGCGGTGTCACTGTGCATGCCGTTGGGTGTCCGCGTCTTGTCTTACTGGCGGAGGCGGGCATTCTCGACGGCCCAGAGGCTGAGGTGGCTATTCGCGAATATGTTGACCCTATGCTGACTGTTGGGATTGATGTGTTGGTGCTTGGCTGTACGCACTTCCCCGCGATGCGCGATGCCTTTGTGCGTGTGGTTGGACCTGACGTCGCGATAATAGATTCAGGCGCCGCGATTGCGCGACAGACACGGCGTGTGCTGACGGAACGCGGATGGCTCAGCGGCGAGGGCAGCGTTGCAAGCGAGCCGCGAGCGCTTACAATCTCCGATACTCTGTGGTGTAGCGGGGATACGGATACATTTGCGCGTGTGGCCGAGGCAATTCTCGGAATACCTGTAGAGGTTCACGGCGCTCCTGAGATGGTCTCACCATCGCCGCGCGCATAACAAAAGCGCTCTTGCACTGTCCGCTCGTCGTGTGGTGGAATACCGCACTGTGCGCCATGTCTATCCAGGAGGGTTTGTCTATACTGGCGGCATTCGCGCTATTTTTCAAGGGATTGCGATGGATGACGGGAGTCGAGGAGAATGCACAGATCCAGTCGGCGTAGACTGATTGCGTTGTCGCGTGCTGCTCTGCTGATGACGTTTGCGTTGGCGAGCCTTGCGACAATGGTTATGTTTCCAATGCCACCTGCACAAGCTGCGGGACTTGACCCAATCATTCACTGGGATAGCAACATGATCTATCCTGGCCAGAATAATGGTTACCCCCGGGGACCGGTCGGCGAACTTGCCACAGTACACGGCGAAAAATTCACGGCGTCGTCTGTGCTTGGGCAGACGGTCAAGCTGGCGCTGATACAGGGAGATGTCAATAACCCACCTGGAGGTGGTTCGACGTACGAGTTCTGCAAGTTGGCAGGGCCAAAGATTGCCGTTGGGCAAGCGAATGTCGATGGCACGGGCAAATTTGACTTCAATTTCACCTGGCCTGCCGCCGCTGGATCTGGGATGTACAGTATTTGCGCCTACAATACTCTCGATGGATTGCCCGCTGGCAACATCGATGATGGGCCGTTCTCTGTGCTTTCGGGTGGCGCCCCAAGCGTTGCTGTCTCACGTACGACAGTCAGCATGGGTGAGTCGATTACGGTGGCAGGGAAGAATTGGACGCCGCCGCAGGATGTCAATGTCTATATCGCGGCGTGCGTTGATTGTGACGGACCCATCGTCATTGCTGGCACGGCGCATTCCAGCGGACTTCATGCCGGGACGTTCAGCATGACCTTCACCATCCCAAATGGGGCGACACCAGGAAACTATGTGGCAGGAGCTAACGCCCATGGCGGCGTTCTGGATGTCGGACCAACTGGCGGCAAACATGTCACAATCGCTGCTGCCGCTCCGTCAGCAACCACACAGCCTACTCCGACGACTGCTCAATCGACTGTGGCGGTTGGCCCAGGCGGTGAGAATGGCAACGGCAATAATTCCAGCGTCTTCGGTATCTCACCGCTGATACTTATCCTTCTCATCGCGGGGATCGGTCTGTTGCTGCTGGTTCTCATGATCCTTCTCGTTGTGATGCTTTCACGGCGTGGTGGGAGAAAGCCACCAGCGAGCGCTGTGGGCGGATCGACTCCAGGTTGGGCTGGTCCATCTTCTGGATACGGCGGAGACGCGCCACTGCAGGCTGGCGGGACGGTTCAGCAGAATTGGCGCACATTGCCGCCTGGCTGGGGCGACCAGACACCGCCAACGGTCTCGCCTGGCATGCCGCAAGGCGACGACTCTCCGACGCGCGCGAACTTTTCACAGATTCCGAACGCAGCGTATCCTCCCGCACCGCCGCCCAATTATCCCGCACCGGGCGGTGAGACGCCAACGCAGCACGATATGTAGAATGACACTCCGCCTGACCAGCACAATCCGTACAGCTATTAGAGCTCTTCATGCGAATCATCTGGAGTAGTTAGCAGCACTTTGTGTGGCTGCCATCCCGCTTCATCCACGCGCAGAATACCGAGGAAGCGTCCATCCGCTGAGTAAGCTCTCAATAGTGGATGCTGGTACGTTGAGGTTTCCGCGGGCAAGGGTAGAGACTGGCCGTAGCGCATGCGCGTTTCATTCTCAGCGCTGAGAATCGCGGCCCGCCAATCGAGCAATGCTTCATCGGCGGCAAAACAGTGATCTCGCCACGTGTTGTCGCTAAATGCCTGAGCGAGCGCGTCGAGCGTCATGCTGGAGGCCAGAGTGAATGGTCCGCTTCTTGTACGTACCAATGCTGCCAGATGAGCTCCCGGACCTAGTCGCTCGCCAAGGTCAAAGGCAAGAGAGCGGATATACGTGCCCTTGCCGCATTCGACATCGAGCACCAACGTCGGTGATGTCCAATCTACAATGTCAAGAGTGTCAATATGAATTGGCCTGGGCTGCACCTCAAATGTCTGTCCCGCGCGCGCAAGTGCGTAGAGCCGTTGCCCATCGTGTTTGATCGCGGAATAGAGTGGTGGTCGTTGAAGCTGGTCGCCGATAAAATCAGGAAGGGCGGCGGCAATATCGTCGCGAGTGAGCGAGACGGCGGACTCCCATACGATCTGGCCTTCGGAATCATATGAGTCGGTCACAACACCAAAACGGATGGTCGAGCGGTAAGCCTTGCCGCTCTGGCTGAGATACTCGGCGATCCGAGTCGCCTGTCCTAGAAGAATGGGAAGCACACCGCTGGCCGCTGGGTCGAGCGTGCCTGCGTGGCCGACCCGCTTTTGCCCAGCCAGCCTACGTACCCGCGCGACGACATCGTGCGAGGTAATTCCAACAGGTTTGTTTATATTGAAGATGCCATCTATCGCCACGCTGGATCCCTTTCACTGTGGCAATGAAGAGGTTGTGGAATGGATTACTGGTCGCCTTCCATTGATTGATACGTTCTCTGCTTGCAAAGCGCGAATGCTCCCAGATATGATAGCATGGGAGGAGAGCGTGTCGAGCAGGTGCGCGCCCTCAGCAAGAGGAGTTCAATTTCGTGCTTCGCTTCGAACTTGGAGATCCACAGGCGCCGCGCGGACATGCGTTACTCTATGCTCGTGTGTCAGGCAGCGAGCGGATCGTCGCGACCTATTGCGTGGTACTCCCGATATCGTTCTCGATAGGGAAATATCTACCGCCGATGTTTGCGGGCCAGTTACCCCTGGATGCTCTTAATGAAGGGGTATCGTCTGTTAGCGCCATGCCTATTCCACCGATGTTCGAGGATGTCGAGTCATTCGACGTTGTGCGCCAGCTTGCCGAGAAGCGCGCCGATGACCTCTGTGATATGGGTACATTGGTAGTGTCAGATGACAACGCCCGGCTCCAGTTCGCTGCCGAAGGGAGCGCGGAGTACGGTGAGCTGTATGGCGCATATCAGGCCCGCTGGCCCGCTGTTGCTTCCTCGCCGCATGCAGTTCCGCTCGACGACCTGGACGTGAGCGATGTGCTTGCCTCGATGCTGTCTGAGCGTGCCCGTTTGGGTGAACTTGCCAAATTGATCAGCCAGGCGCGCTATGCGCTCGAGTTGGATGATCGTCACGCGCTGGATAAAGTTGCCGCTGATATGCATCGGCTTGCCCGACCCCTGCCCGAAAAATATCGCGCTGAGCAGTTGATAGAGGCGGCGCTCCGCGCGGATGCGGTCGGGCCGAAGCTGGCGGGGCTCTACCTTCAGCGCGCCTATAAGATTCTCGACGAGGATTATATGAGCATTCCTCCGATTGATGCCGAGATTCGAGCAATCGGCGACGGTTCAACACGAGGAATCACCGACGATGATACGCTGTCTGGCGCCTCGGACGGACCACCCGATGACCCAGACGTGGAATAACTGTCCGTACGCAAAAGGAGCGACGTAACGGCTATGGCGACGACGATCTATGCGGATACGACTCCCCTGCTTGAGGCCATCGCTGCCTCTGACACGGATCGCATACTCCAGGAGACGATTTCTTTGTTGGGCAGGCAGAAAGTACCCGCCGCGAAAATTGCTGGGCGGGTTGGCCTGGCCGCACTCTGGGGAAATGTGGATCCCCATGCTCTTACAATGCTGGCCACGGTAGGTCGCGTCTCCACGTGGATGCGAACCATTCCGGCAGGGCCAGAGCCGGGGGACGATGTTCGCCGCCACCTTGCGCCCGTTTATCCACTGGCGCAGTCGTTTCTCGCAGTCGCAGACGCGGTACGCAAAGGGCTGCCAGAGCCACATCCGAGCCTCCCGGAACCCATCCTGCCGGGCGAGTTGAAAGATGGGCAGACGGTCTACAGCGCGATACAGGACGCCTATGGGCGTCGCGATCTCAACACAATCCGTGCTCTGCTGATGGGATATCACGCTACTGGCGCAGATTATCGCTCCTTCCAGACGGCCATTTATGGTGCGCTTGCTCACCGATATCCCGAGGGCGGCCATCCGTTGATTTTTGCGCTGAGTAGTTGCCACATCCTGGATATGGGGGAGTGGGGTGATAACGAGCCTCCTATGATTTACTGGTATCCGCCGTTGATGCTCGATGGCACGCCCGATACATCAGTTGCGAAGGCTGCCAGCGACTATGCCACGCAGACCGGGCACGATCTCTCCTGGCTGCGCACGCGTCTGTCGATTCCGAAGGAAGAGCCAGCCGGTGTGGCGTTTCAGCAGGCGCTGCTCGCCGGTGATGGCGTGGCAGCGTGCGATGCGGTCCTTGACGCGCTCCGTAGTGGCGCAACGCCACGCGGTGTTGCTTCGGGCATGTCACTCGCTGTTGCTGCCCATATCAACGCAGTACCGCAGGGCGATAGCGCCCAGTTGATGCGAGTGGGTCATGTGCTGCAGTACGTTCATTCGGTGCAACTTGCTCTGCGGCATACTCAGGAGACGCTGGTTTTCCCTCTGCTCTATACAGCTGCCTGTGCAGTCAATAGCCTTGGGCCTGTCGGCGCTCCTGTCGTGCAGGGCGCTGGAGCGGCTGGCACGCTCGTCGCTGGTGGACTGATCCCAGGTGTAGTGCTGCGATCATTGGAGCAGCAGGTTGCTGGCGGGGAGGTTGGGGGCGCGCTTGCTACCGCCCGGCGTTATATCCAAATGGGCCATCCGCCGAGCGGCTTGGCAGGTATCCTGGCAACAGGAGCCGCACAACACGATGTTGTTGGTGACGAGGCTGCTCAGCATGTGCTCCCATCGGTGACGGCAGCCTGCGAAGCGTATCTCATGCTTCCGGGCGCTATTGCTGAGAGAGGTCAGAACGCACTACTAACGGCAGCGATTCGTCTGGCAGCGGAGGCGCGAGGTGGAACGAACCTTGCCAGTCGCGTCAGCGCTGCCGTCGAGGAAGCGGTATAATCTCCCTGGCGGCTGTGCGCAATAGACAGATCGTGGTGTGTGAGCCGTACGACGATGTGCGGCTCATTCCTGCATCTATGACCGTTTTGAACAAGTAAAGGAGCGTACGGTGCGGTTGGTGGTCGTTCGTCACGGAGCAACGGAGAATAACCTGGCGGCGCAGTTTACTGGGCAATTGGATGTTCCTCTGAGCGCGATTGGCGAACAGCAGGCGCTGGCATTGGCGACCGCGCTAGCCCACGAGCGCTTCGATGCGCTGATATCGTCAGATTTGCAACGCGCCCGCGCCACATTAGCGCCTTTGGCGGAGTTGCTGGAGCAATCTGTACGGCTGGATACCGCGCTCCGCGAGATTGGTGTTGGAGTCTGGGAGGGACAAGCTGGAGCGTCTGTGCGAGCACAGTATCCAGGAGCAATTGAACGCTGGGAATCATCGGAAACGTATGCGCCTGAGGGCGGTGAGACGGTGGCTGCCTTCCGCGCGCGAATAATCGGGGCGTTTGAGCGTTCTCGTCGCGACTTCCCAAATGGGTCAGTTCTCTGGATGACCCATGGAGGAGTGCTGGGCATGCTCCTATGCCATGTACTTGGCATGGATATTCAGCGACGCTGGCAATTTCGGCGCGATAATACAGCTATCTTTGAGTTCGACGTAGGCGCTGACTATTGTATCGTCATGCGCGCGAATGACATCACGCATCTGCGCCATCTGGAGATTGCTTCCGAACGGGCTCAGGTACTCTGAACAGGTAGGCGCGAACAGTTATCGTGCACCAGCTTCCTATAGTCAAAGACTACACAGTATGGAATAAGAGACCTATGAAACGCCTGAAGCGCCTTTTGAGTAGGCGTGAGCCTTCAGTACCAGTACGTGATTACGAATCAAATACGACCTCCTGGTGGGCGTCGGGCGATATGCCTGCGCGCGCGGGCTGCCGTGTGCATCCGCTGATTGATGGACGCGAGGCGATGCACGCCATGTGCATTGCGTTTCTGCGCGCCGAGCGATTTATCCTGCTGGCGGGATGGGACATACAAGCGAACTTGCTCATGGTACGTGGTGAGGATGCGCGTGCGGGCGCTGATGGTTCGCCAGAGCAGCAGCGATTGATCGAGCACCTTCGGATGGTGGGTCTGAGCGACGATGCGATTTCAATGTGGACCACTGGCCAACTCCGCGTTGTAGATGTGCTGGGCTTTGCGGCACGGCGTGGTGTGCGCGTGGGCGTTTTGCTCTGGGATGCCTACCACCTGGGCAGTCATCTGACCAATGATCCTGAAGCCGAGTACAAGGAATTATCCACGGTCGGGGTGGATTGCCTGCTTGATGACAGCAGCCGGGCGATTAAACATCTTACACAGGCGCTCCATCAGAAATGCGCCGTCGTGGATGGGCGGACCGCATTTCTGGGCGGCGTTGATTTGACGGCGCAATACACTGGCGACTACGATCGCTGGGATACCCATCATCATCCTGCCAGTTCGCCTGAGCGACTGGGGGCGTGGTCAGCTCCAGCGCATCCCTGGCACGATGTACACACGCTGATCGAAGGGCCTTCGGTGGCGGACGTTCAGCACAATATCGTGCAGCGTTGGCGGGAGGTGGCCGCACGTCACGATCATGATGACTGGCCAGCCCATTTGTCCTCAGCGGCGCATGCTCCGTTGAGCGGTGGCGTAATGGCCCAGGTGACTCGCACGATCCCACCGCATACGTACCATTTCGCGCCCGATGGAGTGGCTACGATTCGCGAAATGTATGTGCGCGCTTTTAGCCACGCGCGTTCATACATCTACTGCGAAAACCAATATCTCTGGCCAGAGATATATCTTGGATTGGACACATTGCGCTGGGGTGAGAGAAGCCCCGAGGCGATGGCGGTACTTGAGGCGATAGGCGCGGCGCTTGATCGTGGCGTCGCGGTGACGTTCGTTCTCCCAGATCATCCCAATTGTGGGCGGCGCTTCTCCGATGGCGGTATCGCCTGGCTCAGGCAGCGCAGCCCAGATCCGGTGGCCGCGGGTCGCCTGGCTGTCTTCACGTTGGGCGCTCACGAACGCGATTCCGCTGGGCGTTTTGCCTATCGTCCTGTGTATGTTCATGCCAAAGTGGCAATCGTCGATGATCAGTGGTGGACAGCAGGCTCGGCCAACTTGAATAGTCGCGGTCTGCATTCTGACGCGGAGATCAACATTTCCGTGCAGGATACAGTCACGGCCCGTGAATTGCGGCTACGGCTGTGGAGCGAACACTTACAGCCAGCGGAAGAGGAACGGCGCGCGCTTGAAGATCCACGTGAAGGGCTGGTGGCGATGCAGGCATCGGCACAGGCGAATCTCCAGCGCGTGCGTCGGGGTGAGGCGCTCGTCGGCCATATGTTGCCCTATATCGCTGCTGAGAATGCCGAGCAGCTTGGCCTGCCATTCTCATCTGAACATGGCTGGCTCGATAATCTAGAAGGCGGAGCTGGCGCATTACCGACACATTACGCCAACCGCTACCTGTAATGCTCTATCGATAAGTGGCATGGATTGTACTTGACATTGGGATGAAGGCGCCATTCGGATCGCGGTGACCATTATCATGAGCAGGCGCGGAGATGGGTGGAAATGGGTGGAGATGCTTGGAAGGAGTCTTTGGGGTGGAGCAATCCGGTGTCGCGCGCCAGCTAGCCGACGACCTGTGGCTTATTGACACGCAATTTCAGGGTGAATGCCTGATAATCGCCTCCTATTTGATTGTCGGAGAGGGTGAGCTGGCGCTGGTCGATGTTGGGGCGGCGGCGACTCTTGGCGCATTGCTGGCAGGTGTGCGTGCGGCGGGCTTCGATCCGTCGGACATTACGCACCTTCTACTTACCCATGTCCACCTCGATCACGCGGGGGCTGCGGGAGCGCTTGTTCAGCAGTTGCCGCGCGCGCGGGTCTACGTTCACCGGATTGGCGCGCCGCATCTGATCGATCCCTCGCGTCTGATGAACAGCGCGACGCGCATCTATGGCGACCAAATGGATCGGCTCTGGGGACGTATGGAGCCGATACCTGAGAATCGCCTCCACATAGTCGAAGATGGCGATGAGATTCATGTCGGCGCCAGGACGTTGCGCGTTCTTTATACGCCGGGCCATGCGATTCACCATATCGCGCTGTATGATGAGGCGCGCGGTGTAGCGTTTCCTGGCGATGTCGCTGGTGTCAGTATTGAAGGCATTGACTTCGTGCGCCCGCCAACTCCACCGCCTGACCTCTCGCTCGAAGACTGGGACGAGAGCATTACCCGGCTCGAGGCTCTCAGTCTCGAACGTCTCTACCTGCCGCACTTTGGCGAGGTAGCTGCGACAGCTCGGCATTTTGCCACACTGCGGAGCCGACTGCACGAATGGGGTGAGATCGCGCTCGCGGGCGTACGCGCGGGAGAGGATGAGGCTTCCATTGCCGCCGATTTTGCTTATGCCGCCGATCCAGTCATCTCGGAACTCGCGCAAAAGGGCGAAACTGCGGCTGACGCGGTGCGTCGTTATGAGTTGGCTACCAACTATCTGATGAGCGCACAAGGATACATCCGCTATTATCAGAAACGTCACCCTGAATTGCTACGTTGAGCGCAGTGGTAAGTACATCGAACGAGCAAGTTGTCTGCCAATTGAGAGGTCGCGACACATGGGTAGCACGTCCGACAAGATCACAGCCGAGTACGCGGATCCACTGGATCAAGGCAATCTGGATGCGCTGATTTCAGGACGTCATGGCGCTCCATTTGATGTGCTTGGCTCGCACATCATGACGGTCGGGAAGAGCAGGTTGTGGGTCGTGCGTGTCTTCCGTCCTTTTGCGAATGCCGTCTCGATCATCCCTGAGGCAGTGGCTGTGGTCGAAGATGGAGACATACCTCGCTGGCCTGAGTCGCTGCCGATGGCGCTGCGGCACGAGGCAGGGTTGTTCAGCCTGGTAAAGCCGCTTGCCGACCAAGAACAGCCTCCCGCGTATCGCCTCAACATCCATTTCACGAGCGGGATCACCCTGGAAACCAGCGATCCTTATTCGCTCCTGCCGGTCCTCTCTGAGTTTGACCTTTATCTGCTTGGCGAAGGCACGGATCTGAAGCTCTATGACAAACTGGGCGCGCATCCCTGGATCCATCAGGGAGTGGAGGGTGTTCTCTTCGCGGTCTGGGCGCCATCGGCGCGTAGGGTGAGTGTTGTTGGGAACTTCAATGGCTGGGATGATCGGGTCTCGCCCATGCGCATGCGTCCGAATGGAGTGTGGGAGCTGTTCTGGCCGGGTTTACCGGTTGGTGAATATTATAAGTACGCAATACTCTCCTGGGTGAAGGACTATCGAGTACTCAAGACCGATCCGGTCGGGTTCTCTTGCGAGGAGCGGCCTGGCACAGCGTCGATTGTTGTTGATCTTGAATCCTATAGCTGGGAGGACGAGTCGTGGAACGAGCAGCGCGCCCGCCGCAATGGGCTGGACCAGCCGATTGTCGTCTATGAGGTACACCCAGGCTCATGGCGTGCGCCATCGGACGGCGGGCGAGTGACGTACCGGGATCTTGCGCATCAGCTCGTGCCGTATGTGCGGGACATGGGCTATACCCATATCGAACTGATGGGAATCGCCGAATATCCATATGACGGCTCTTGGGGCTATCAAGTGACAGGCTACTATGCCCCGACCAGCCGCTACGGATCGCCGCAGGATTTCATGTATTTCGTGGATTACTGTCACCAACACAATATCGGTGTACTGCTCGACTGGGTGCCCGCTCACTTTCCGCGCGACGAGCATGGCTTGAGCTTCTTCGATGGCACGCATCTCTACGAGCATGCGGATCCACGCCAGGGCGCTCATCCCGACTGGGGAACGCTGGTCTTCAACTATGGGCGGAACGAAGTGCGCAATTTCTTCGTAGCCAACGCGCTCTACTGGTGCGACAAGTATCACGTGGACGGTTTGCGAGTGGATGCTGTAGCCTCGATGCTCTATCTCGATTATTCGCGTAGAGCGGGCGAATGGGTCGCTAATCGTTATGGTGGCCGTGAGAACCTTGAAGCGATAGAGTTCCTGCGCGCATGTAATGCGACAGTCACGAAGCAGTATCCCAGTGTGCTGATGATTGCCGAAGAATCCACTGCATGGTCTGGCGTGACCCATCCGGTCACTCAGGGTGGTCTGGGCTTCTCGCTGAAGTGGAACATGGGCTGGATGCATGATACTCTGGAGTATATGCAACTCGAGCCGGTTCATCGTCGGTACCACCATGGCGAACTCACTTTTTCGATGGTCTACTCCTATTCAGAAAAGTTCATCCTGCCGTTCTCGCATGATGAGGTCGTGCACGTCAAAGGTTCCATGTTGAATAAGATGGCAGGCGACGTCTGGCAGAAATTCGCAAATCTGCGCGGGCTCTATGCCTACATGTATGGACATCCAGGCAAGAAGCTGCTGTTCATGGGCGGCGAATTCGGCCAATGGGCAGAGTGGAATTTCGCAGGATATCTCGATTGGTATCTGCTTGACGAACACTCACAGGATGGAGCGCTTCACCTTCAACTGCAGCGGTTGGTACGGGACTTGAACGGATTGTTACGCGCACATCCGTGTCTGTATGAGCGCGATTTCTCACCCGAAGGCTTCCGCTGGATCGACTTTGCCGATGCCAGCAGCAGTGTCATTTCGTTTTTGCGAACAGGTGCGGATGGGCGAGAGCCACTACTCTTCGTTTGCAATTTTACGCCAGTGGTGCGCTATAACTACCGGATCGGCGTTCCCGCGGCAGCAAGCTATGATGTGGCGCTCAACACTGACGACGAGCGATACGGAGGTAGTGGCGCCGGGAACGCAAGCGCTCCCAGCGAGGATGTGCCAATGCACGGCTACGCGCAATCTATCGCGCTGACTCTGCCGCCACTGGCGACGATGGTATTGCTGCCGAATCGCTAATCGACCCTAGTAGTATTCCTATAGTCATAGACTATAAAAATATAAGTGAGACCCGAGATAAACTAGGACGAAAAAGGAGGCTCGGTATGACAGCAATCGATCGACAGCAGACAATGCCGCAGGTCAATCAAGCCGACGTGGAGCCTTCGCTGATGATAGGGGCTATGCCTGACACGCGCGACGTGAATTTTTATGATGCCTCGCCGTACCTTCGCTTTCTGTTGCGCAAACAGCTGGATTCACAAGAGTTGGCAGTCGCTGAGCCATTACTGCACGGCCTGGGAAGGCGCGTGGGCAATGAACTTGAAGACCTGGCTGCCGAGGCTGACCGTGAGTCTCCACCACTGGTGGTACGTGACAAGCGCGGTGCGGCTGTCAACGATGTGGCGCCCTCTCGGGCCTATCGTGAGTTGGAGCGTATTCTCTACGGCGAGTACGGTATGGCGGCGATGGCGATGCGTCCAGGCGTCGTTGAGGCTGACCGCGCCAGCTCGCTCGTGCTCAACGATGCCTTCATCTTTCTGGCGGGTCAGGCAGAGTCAGGACTTTTCTGCCCGCTCGGCATGACGCGGGCGATGGCGCGCACGCTACAGATGTTTGCTTCGGAGGCGATCCTACAAGATTACCTGCCCGGTCTTCTCTCGACCGACATGGCGGTGCTCCAGACCGGAGCGATGTTCATGACTGAGAAGCAGGCAGGATCTGACCTGGGGATGGTAGCGACGACTGCCAGATCGTCCCTTGACGATCCTGACTGGTGGGAGTTGCATGGCGAAAAGTGGTTTTGCAGCAACGTCGGCGCAGACCTGATTCTGGCCCTGGCTCGGCCCGAGGGCGCGCGTTCTGGCACGCGCGGACTTGGCCTATTCCTTGTGCCGAAGCATTTGTCCGATGGCGCGCGCAATTACTATCGCATTGAGCGTGTCAAGGAAAAGCTGGGCATGCGGTCATTTGCCAGCGGGGAAGTGACATTCACAGGAGCGCGAGCTTTGATGATTGGTGGGCCGGGTCAGGGCTGGCTACAAATGACCGAGATGCTCAATATCACGCGCCTCGGATGCGCGCTGGCTGCCTCGGCCCTGGCGCAACGCTCGCTCGTGGAAGCGCTCACTCATGCGCGAGGGCGCATCGCGTTTGGAAGCCCACTTGCTGATCTTCCGTTGATGCGCGAGCAACTGCTCGATCTGGCGATGGATACTGAGGCGCTTACCGCGCTGACCTTCGAGGGGTCAGCCCAACTTGGCCGCGCCGATGCAGGTGATGAGGAGGCTCGAGTTCTGGCTCGTGTGCTGATGCCATTAGCAAAGTATCATGCGTCGGATGATGCCCGGCGGCTGGTCGCACAGGGTATGGAGGTCCGTGGCGGCAATAGCTACATCGAGGACTGGCCGAACGCGCGGATTATGCGTGACGTGCAGGTACAGTCGATCTGGGAGGGCACCGGCAATATTTCGGCCCTCGATGTAGGGCGTGCGCTGTTACGCGAGAATGCTGGCGCCGCGCTTCTGGCAAACCTCACTCAGCGTCTGGCAGCACAGCACGATCCCACCGTGGCGCGGGCTAGTATTGTTGCCCAGCGGGCGCTTGATCGTATGGCAGTGATCATCACCAAATGGGCTGCTCTAGAGCCAGCACAGCGCGATGTTCGTATGCGCCGTCTAACACACCAACTTGCCTATGTCGTGACGGCGGCGCTGTTGGTTGAGGACGCTGGCATTCAAGCGTCCGAGGTAGGAAGCTATCGCTGTCTGGTCATGGCAGCGCGCTATCTGCGGCGTTACATCTATCCTCCGCGCGATGGGCTGGCAATAGCGGAAAATTATACCCCGCTCGAAGCGTTCGACGCGCTGATCGACTGGACACCTGAGGTGTCTGCCGCAGTCGCGGAGCCATTGCTGGCGTCACTCGAAAATGAAATGCATAGCTGACGTGAGAATAGAGGCGCATCGCATTTAGCCTGCGCTCGTTTCAGCCAATGCATTCAAGCGCCCAGTAACAAGATAGCGTGTCTGACTACGCAGAATTACATCGCCGCTGGCCGCGTCTAATAGCGTCTGCCCAGCGCGTAGCCGTCGCGAGCCATCGGGATGAATCGATGTCAAGACGCGCACTTGGTCGCCCGGACGCACCTGGCGTAAATACTCCAGGGTGAGGTAACGCGGGCGCATCGCAGCGGTCGGCTGCTCGGCGGCGCGCAGAGTTGCGTGGAACCCCTCGTAGAGCCAGTCGCCATAGACACAGTTGTTGATATGCTGGTGGACATCGGCCTCGTACTCCCTGGCCACAATAGTCTGTTCATCGTCCCAGAGCACGCGCTCTGATGGGCTGGTCCGCAACGCTGGGAGAGGTGTAGCGTGTTGGGCCGAGCTAAACAGTGCGACCATACTGTCTGGCACGCGCAGCGGCTGACCCGTATGCCGCTGAACATATGCCCAGCGGGCACGCGCGCGCGCTATCATTCGTCCGCTGGCAGGATGCCACATGGCGTACTCGCGAAACGCCTGCACGCGCCGGAACTCCGCGACCCACGTCGCCATTACTATCTCGCAATCCATTGGCGGGAGCCATCCTAGCAGGAGGGTCATTTCTCGGACGAGCCAGGCGCTTCCCTGCTCCTCGTACCACCTATTGGTGTAGCCGTGGAAACCAGACGCACGTGTGGCGAGATATTCGAGATAACGCAGGATGGCCCCTGGTTGGGGATAGCCCGAGCGTGTAACCTCATAACTACGGATGGTGAGCGGCTCCATATAAGCATCAGGCGGGGCAAAATGATCAGGCGTATGCACAAATAATCTCCATCAACTCCTGGTCGAGTGGCGCGTGGAATGCTGGCTACCTCTTTGCAGGCGCGGCCTCGGTACTACCGCCCTGTTTGGCCTCCAGATAACGGGCCAAGATGAAGACGACATCAGATAGGCGGTTAAGATAACGGACTGTTTCAGTATTGGCGATGACACCATCATGGAGCAATCGCACGGTCATGCGTTCCGCGCGACGAATAATGGTGCGCGCCAGATCAAGAGCCGCGCCGTCGAGCGAGTCACCAGGGATTACGAACTTATTAGGAATCTCGACCGCCGCTTTGAGCTGTTCTTCGGCCTCTTCGAGCCACTGCACATGCTCAGCGGTGATCGCCATCCCGATGGCAGCCTGATTCTCTGGCAAAGTGGCCAGTTCCGCCATCAGGACATAGAGATCGCGCTGCATATGCAAAATCACTTCACGCGCATTCTCGTCCTGTGTGGTTGCCCGCGCCAGGCCTAGCGCCGAGGTGGCCTCATCAACCGTACCGAAAGTGTCAGGTCGTGGGTCATATTTCGGCACGCGCTGGTTGCCCAGCAGGCCGGTATAGCCAGCATCACCTGTGCCTGTAGTTACTTTTGCCATTGGGTATCCATCCTGTCTGCTGTAACTTGCCTCACGTAGTGAAGTATAACGCATGGCCTGGCATGGTTTGATGTGGCATGACATGACTTAAGTGGGATTATTCACTGTGGCGTTGCTTAAGCAGCTAGCTTGCTCAAATGGTTTGCATTCTAATGACCTGTTACGGCCTGTCGGTTTGACAATGTGACGCAAAGGCGTACAATGCGCCAGATGAGACCATTGTTGAACCCGGGTAGAGGAGCAAGGACGCGACATCACTAGTATAGAGGGGGTAGGGATGGCGGCGCCAATTCTGGCGGTCGATGACAGTGCTCCGATTCGCGAGATGATCGTGTCGGTGCTCACGCCACGTGGCTATCATGTTTTGACCGCACGTGATGGGCTCGAAGCGCTCGAGAAATTACGTCTGCTGGAGGAGCCACACATCATTCTGCTCGATGTCGTGATGCCAGGCCTCGATGGGCCGACTGTTGTCCGTGAAATAGAGGGAGACGAAGCTCTGCGGAGCGCTGGGCATCGGGTGATCCTGATGTCATCGCAATTGCGACTCGCGGCGCGCGATATTCCCGCGAGTGTTGGACTACTGCCCAAGCCGTTTACCCGCCAGCAACTCGTCGAGATTATTGCACAGTTTGGCGGCTAATTGTCATCGCTTTCCTCGTCCGACTCCGATGATTCTGTGTCCGTATCGTCATTTTCGTGCCCGTCGTCAGATGGCGATGTTGCAAGGGTAGCCTGTGCCTGCCTGGCGCTATCACGCATATGCGCCGCATGCAAGACACCAATAACAATGATCTGCTGCGGCTCCGCCAATGCGAGAAATTCAGGGGTTGACTGCAACTCGGTCAGCACGTGAGTCCAGGATTCTTCGGTATCGAAAAGCGGATCGTCTGTCGATGCGTAACCAGCGGCGATAAATAGTTCGCTGACAGTATGCCCCATCCCTCGCGCGATCCGCACCAACACTTGCGCTGAAGGCGTTGCATCGCTATTCAACCAGATGGAAATTTGTTGCTTGCGTACACCCATCCGTTGGGCAAACTGATTGGGCAAGAGTGGTGGACGTTGGTCCCACATATACTCGACGAGAAGTCTTGCAAACGGACTATAGTCGTCAAGATGTCTCCATTTTGCCATTACACACCCATTCTCATACTAAAGGACAAGCAGCAGCACTCGACTATTATAGCAAGGAAGTGTCGGATACTGCAATATTTCGCCGACATTTTTCCAATTTGCAATATTTCAATTCTATCACATACAATTTATAAGTGATGGCTGTATTTAAATTTTTACGACCAATAACTATAATCAGTGACACATTTACCAATATACAGACCATTCATATGTTATAGAAACTATATGCTGGAGATTGTTACTAGTGACGTTCAATAGGACATATGAAGAGCGGTGACAAGATTGTCTGCGGGTGAGGATCATGCACATAGTACAACTAACAGGCATTAGTTGAAGTTAAGTCCACCATGCTTTCACAGCATATTTGCAAGTGCCTTGACACTTACAGTGGTCTCTATCTTAAGACTATTTTTGCATTTATACGTATGTGTCTCTTAAATATGAGAAATATAGCTCATTATTTACTATTCATCTGTCTTGCATACTGATTCCAAATAACCAAACAAGTCGGCATTTGATAAGACCATATTTTAATATTGAAATAGCAATGTTAAATATTCGCAATTTGTTTATATGCAGACAAAAGTCAATAAATTATGAACATTAACTTTGATTTGGAGAAACATACATATATATACGGAAAGCCAAATACCTGTAATTATGTACTGGAATTTGACTTGTAATTGGGATGCGCTGCTGCCTCTCGTCATTGGGCGCAAAATGGAGGTGTAGTGAAAAGAGATCGTGCCAATCGTTCGAGGGCCAGAGCGACTGGCGTTGAACGCACCAGTGACCATGGTCGAGCTGCCGTGTGGCTGCGATAGCTCAAACCATGGTCTGTTATGCTATGGTTTGCCAACAATCCCTCCGGGTACGTACCCATCTTTTGGATTGCTGTCGAGGTTTACCAGCTATGGCACAGACGTGCCCGTGCTGGCTGGCGTAAAGCTGGCTCCAGCGACTTCGCCTCGCGCAAAGTGGCTGTTGCTATAGCCAACACTACTGCTCGCGCCGCCAGCTACGCTGTAGGACTGGATACCTTGAATGGCATCGATCCCCGCGAAGACTGTGCCCAGCATGCTCTTATGGTCGATTATCGCCAGCTGGCCTATATATCCAGCGTCAGCATATCCACCGACGACCAGATCACCAGGCGTGCTGCTAAACGCGCCGCTGGTATGCGTACCGTTGTGGCTGCTATGAGCCGCATGCCCTGCGTGGAAACGTCCCACACCGTTGAATTCAGCCACCGTCACGTAGGTCTGGACAAACCTGCTGGTCGCACCTGGCAATGCTTTGAGATAGGCATCAACTTCGTCAGATCCGCTGGTGGCGCTGTTGGTATACCAGATCTCGACGCCCGTGTTGTCGCCATTGACGCCCGAGACAGCTCTTTTCCAGGAATTGCCCAGACTGTCTTCTACACGGTCGACGATGTATGGGTTCCCGCCAGCAACCGAAACCACCGCGACAAGCAAGTGTTCCGCGCCCACCGATTGAGGGAACTTCCCGTAGCTCTTGCGCACTCCCGCATAATCAGTAAAGTGACTCGCTGACTGTACAGGAGACAGTGTGCCTGACGGTGGTGGGTTCGTAGTGGGCGTTGATGGTGAACCTGGCGAGGTTGGCGCTGGTGAGACCGGAGTCGATATTGGCGGAACTGCTGTCGGTGGAACCGACGTTGGAGTCGGCGGCACGCCAGTCGTCGAGGTTGAAGTCGGCGGCGACGCGGGCGATCCACTGGTACTATATGACGCATACTGCGCCTTGACCTGCTGTCCCCAACTTGTCAGCGCGGGCCCGGTGTAGTTGCCGACGAGTGCCTCGACTGTGCCCCAGGTATCCCATGTCCAGGCAAGCGTTCCATCACCGCCCACGCTGGCCAGCCATGTCCAGAAGGTGTTCGCAAAGCCGGGATCTGAACAGCTATCGTCGTAGCAGTACGCCCCGAACTCATTATTGAGCAGCGGAACCTGCGCCGCCGTTGGACCAAAGTCACTGTTCCACGCACTGGTGGTCTGGTGCGTGTTGCCTTTGTAGACATGAATGGCTGCCGCAAGGTTATTGTCTGGGTCGGTCGGGCGATGTGTCAGCCAGCCAGACGAGCCTCCCAGCGTGTTCGCCCAATCGATGCCCGAAAGCGAGAGTATCCCGTGGAAGCCAGCGCTGCGCACCGTGGAGACCAGCGCCTGCATCCCAATCGCGTTAAAGCCACCATCAGATCCACCGTTGAGCCAAATACTCCAGCTACTCGGATGTGGCTCGTTGTACAAGTCGAATATCACGTCGTTGCGCCCGGCAAATGTGGTTGCCACGCTCTGCCAGAATGCGCCACTGTGGTCGGCGTCTGGCATTTCTTTAGTGCCAGACGCAAGCTGTGATCCCGGCGCGTTCCATTGCAGATCAAGTTCTGGCGTAATTCCATTACTGGTTAGCAGTTTGACCATAGCCACAAAAGCATTGCGGTAATTGGCCCCACTGTAGGCTGCGGGTACGCCGTTAATGCCGAGCCAGCAGTCTTCATTCATTGGCAGACGCACGGCATTGACGTGCGCTGACAACAGCCCATTGACAAAGGTTTGGTCGCTTGGGCCATCGAAGATTCCCCAGCCCTGTATGCAGGCGTATTCACCGCCGCTGTAGTCTACTCCATGAAGAAACACCGGTCTATTCGATCCGTCGAGCAGTGAGGCTCCTGATACCCGGAGATTAGGAGCAACATCGGCAGCGCCAGCGCGTGGATAGCGCAAATTGAAACCAACCGCGGCGCCAGCAGCAGCTAGCACCAGGACTAACCCGACGACTCCAATGCCAATGGAACGGTGGCGTGTTCGATCACGCATGGGGGATCCTTCCTTCCATGAATCTCAGAGGGTTGCCCACTCGGGCAGAGCGAGACGCAAAGGCAGCACCAGATTCGCAGACGCCTCGTTCACCCACCTGTGGCTCTAACGGTGTGGCGACGAACTGCGCTCTTTCCATAAGGGTTCGTCATTGCCATGCCGTCAGGCGCTATTTTACACAAGAGCTTGGGGCGAAGGAGGAAAAAATGAGGGACATAGCCCATTTGGGTATGCCCCTTCGTTATCGCTTAGCTGTCTGAATGCAGGAAAATCAGCTTCGCCGTGGACTCGTCCGGCATTGTTTGCCGACTTCGAAACCATCGTCGAACTATGCCTGTCTAAGGTAAATCATTCCATCGCGAACCTGTACGTCGTAGCGAGGTTGCGCGAATGTCGCCGGGCCGGTAAGTGCCTTTCCGTCACGCATGCGGAACCGCGAACCATGCCACGGGCACTGCACAACATCTCCTTGCAATTCGCCTTCGTCGAGCGGACCCCCTGCATGTGAGCATGTCGCGGCGATAGCGGCATATTTCGCGCCCAACTTCACCAATACTACCGGGACGCCCGCAACCTCCACTCGGCGAAGGGTATTATCCGGCATGTCAGCCACAGGCAGAACAGAAACAAAGTCGTGACTTCCTTCCTGCCATGCGACATGATTCACTCCGGTACCCTTGCCAAAGACCATATCACCGCCAAGATACGCTGCCACGAGTACACTGGCTATCCCGATAAAGCCCAAAATCGCTGCCGCCACGCTCTCGCCAGAGGGATCTGCCAGACGAATTAACAACGAAATAATGTACAGAATGAGCGCGAACGAATTCAGCCCGGCATGATACAGCCCAACGGTGCGCTCGGCTCCATACGAGTCGCTCCAATCAGCCAGACCGGTGACCGCCGCCGCGATGGCCGCGAGAATGCCGATCAGCACGGCTATTTCGGCGCCACGGGCAGCCCAACTATTCGCTGTAGGTGAGGCAATCCAGACAATATCAAAGATGACCGCGATCAGCCACGCGCCTATCGGCACATCGGTTATCGCCGGATGGAGAGGATGGCCAAGCCAGGTACCATGTAAAAGCGACTTGAAGCGACGTGGCGGCTTGCGGTTTGTTCCAATGACCAACTTGACACCGTTCTGCAATGTATCACTAATCCGGTCCGTCAATGTCGGAGATTCAGATTGCAACTCGGGTTCAGGATTGTCGTGCGTAGTGGCGCTATCCGAAATTTCGTGCATCGCTTTTGCCCCTTTCAGGCAGCCATTCTACCGCCGCTCATATGATCTATCGCGGTCAATGCTCTCTAACGCTGTCACAATTAGACGTATACCTGACTTTGTCGTATTTGTCAATATTTAATTGTATTTATTTGACAAATAAATTCCTGCGGATTATGCTTTCTTCGATGACTCGCGACAGTAATCGCGGCCTCTGCTTCCTCCACGTTCACGAGAGATTCGGCAGCCGGTTGCGCGGTAGCAGTACTTGACGCCATGCGAAAGGAGCATCCTATGTCGTCCGCCTGGTCTCTCCGATTTCTCACGAGCACACGCGGACGCCTTATTGCCTTGCTGCGCCGCAACACGCGCACGGTAGACGACCTGGCCTCCGAACTGAACTTGACTGACAATGCAGTGCGCGCCCATCTGGCCGCACTCGAGCGGGATGGTATCGTGCGCCAGTGTGGTGTGCGACGCGATGGCAGCGTTGGCAAGCCTGCCTATGCGTACGAACTGACCGCTGACGCCGAACAATTCTTCCCGAAACCCTATGCGACGGTGCTCAATGAAATGCTCGACGCCCTGGAGGGACAGTTGCCTTCAGAAGAACTGGACAGGCTTTTACAACGTATCGGCGCACGCCTGGCAACAGGGTATCCGCCGGGGCAAGGAGATACGCGAAAGCGGCTCGAAGCGGCCGTCGATGCGCTCAATCAGATAGGCGGGCTGGCGGATCTCGACGTGGATGATGGTACTTTTTCACTTCGTGGCTATAGTTGCCCATTAGCCGCGGTTGTTCCAGGCCACCCAGATGCCTGTCACCTTGCCGAAGCGTTTGTGAGTGGGGTGGCTGGCGTACCTGTCCGTGAGTGCTGCGATCGTGAAGCCGTCCCACACTGCCGCTTTGAGCTCGCCGAATAAAGCCGAATAAACCAGAGCGCACATTCCTATGCCACCATAGCTACAGCCTGGCATTCTTAAATGAACCGGGATAACTCGACGCAGGCATCGCCACGTGCTACGCTGAATGGTAACCGGCAGCCTGACGCGACCGTGGGAGATTTTAAGGCATGAGCGATATGCGCAATGGAACAGGCGAGAAACCGAATGACGTTGGCTCTGACACGTTCACCAGCGCATCGGCGCCTCCGCTTCCAGTCATCTATACCGCCCGCGCATCCGACGCCAATGCTATGAATCTGGCCATCGCCGCATGGCTCCATGCTAAGTTCCAGCGGAGTCGTAGCACCAAAACACAGACAACCTACTCGGCTATCCTTCAAGCATTCCGGTCTCAGTTGCTCTCCCATGGTCTCGATCTCGACGCGGCAGACCCACGCCGCGTAGCCACCGACCTTGGCGCGGATTCCTCAATGGATGAGAGTGGCTCCGGGTTGGGAGACGCTGTCGCCGAGCGCACCCGCGCGCTTGCACTTGCCGCTCAGGCGTTCGCAGCTCAACCAGCCACCACGCGCTACGGAGCGCGCCCCATTGCTCCGACGACGGCGAATCTGCGGTTAGCCGCCATCAGCAGCTTCTATCGCTATGCACTGCGCCACGATTTCTTACGTGGCGGGAATCCCGTCGAGCGCGTGGAACGACAAGTGGTGCAGTCTTATGCGGCGGCGCGGCCACTGGCCTACGATGATCTGCGCGTGCGTCTTGCGGAAATTGACCTGTCCACACCAGCGGGGCTCCGCGATTATGCCTTGCTGTTGCTGGGTTTGCATACCGGTCGGCGAGTCTCTGAATTGGCCGGACTTCGCCGCGAGCATCTCATCATTCGCGCCAGTCGCGTCGAGATCACTTGGGTGCGTTGCAAAGGTGGCAAGATCATGCGTGATGAGCTTCCACGGCAGGGCATTCAGGGGCTGGCCGCCGAGGCGTTGGTTGCGTGGGTGATGCGCCTGTATGGTGAAGATGGCGAGGCAGAACCGCTCATGACGCCTGATATACTCAAGACGATCCATCAGCATGGCGGCCAGACGAGTAACTCATACACCCACACATCATCGTCTGGTAGTCGTAGTGGGCAGACGCTTGTCGCGACATCACCCGCTAGTGCGCTCGGCCCAACGGTAGCAGGACAGATACGGCAGGAACGACCGGTCTGGATCAGCCTTGCTATGCGCAATGGCACGTACGGACATCCCCTCTCAATTCGCGCGATTGCTTTCATCAATGAGCAACGGTTAGGTACCAGTAAAGTTCATACACTGAGGCATACTTTCGCGCGTGGCTTGGAAGACGCAGGGGCAAAGGTCAGTGAGATTCAGGCGCGGCTGGGACACGCCGATCTTGGCACGACAGGGCGCTATCTTGCCCAACTGCACGCGGGCGAAAACCCCCATCTGGCGCGGCTGAGCCACCTCTATGGCCTGGAAGACCGCCTCAAACGCAAGCCGGGGCAGCCGGAACCACTTGCAGACGATGAGTGAGCGCGGCTACTTAAGAAACACGGAGCCGCTTTCAACTTGACTTCGATTCGATATCGTATGAACGAGCCCAGGCGGTATATCCACCTTCGAGGGCGCTGGCGTTGAACCCCAGCAGCTGGAGCGTACGCGCCACACGGGCGCTTGTAGCCTCGTCGGGTCAGGTACAGTATGCGACGACCCTGCGGTGTTTCGCCGCTGGATCGATCTGCGCGGCCCACTCGCGGATCTGGTCCGGCAGCACCCGCACGCTCCCCGGAATCTGGCCGTCGCTCTTCGCGTAGTGCGCTCGCGAGCGCACATCCAGTATGATCGGCGGTGGCGAATCGTCCATCATAGCCTTTAATTCCTGGGGGGTGATACGCTGAACCTCGGTGGCTTCACCTTCAAAGAGTCCATTGGCGTCGCTTGCACGCTCCTCAGCCATGGTGATGCTGGACTGCGCCACTCGCGCACCATACCAGCGCGCCGCGGGGGTCGCAGTCACACCATGAACCAGAACAGAGACCATCACTACGACACCGGTAATCGCCAGCAGACTGGTCGCTTGCGGAGCGCCAGCCGCTACTACGAGCAGAGCCAGTAACAACGCAGAGAGGCCGCGCGGACCAAACCAGGCGATAAATGCGCGGGCGATGGGACTCATTTTGGCGCGCAGCAAGGCTATCCCCATCGCGCCTGGGCGTACCACGAAGATGGCGATAATGGCAAATACCAACGCCAGGCCAAAACTTATTGTTCCAAAGAGCGGCCCCAATATCGCGCCGAATAGAATGAACGCCAGGAGCATCGCCATCTCAGCGGTCACCTCGCCATAATCCATGAAACAGTCGCAGAGCGTGACATCAAAGAGTGCGACGGCCAGCCCGGCAAAGAAGGCGGCAAGGAATCCATCACCGCCGAGCGCCTGAGCGGCAGAATAGGAAGCCAGCACCAGCCCAATGCCATACAATGCCTGATACTCGCGCCGGATCGAGTAGCGCTCATCAGCCTTACCCATCAGCCACGCGCCAATACCGCCAACCGCAATCCCGATAATGGGGCTGAGCACAAGCAGCCGTGCGAGGAAGCCGAGCCAGTGACCAGCGCCCCCGCCTCCATCCAGCATGATCTGAATGGCTATCAAAACTATGGGCAGCACAATGATGTCATTGGTGCCAGCCTCTATGGTGAGCGTACGCCGTACCGAGCGGGGAATGCGCTCATCGCGCACGACATCGCGCAGCACGATGGGATCAGTCGAGGCCAGCACAGCGCCAAGCAGTAAAGACTGAATTGGCGCTGTGTGTAGCAACAGACCGGCCGCAACCGAGATGCCAGCGATGGTCAGCAGCGTTCCCGGCCCAAGGTCGAGTAGTGGGATGCGCCACTCACGCCGTAGTTCGTCAACATCGAAGCGTGCGGCATCCAGAAACAGCACCAGCGCTAAGTTAAGCGCCGCCACTGCCTCCAGAGCTGGATCATTTGGGGTAATCCTGATGAGTCCAATCGCGCCTGGCCCAAGCACCAGGCCAAGCGCCAGGAAAATGATGGGCAGCGAGAGTGGAGCGCGATCAACGATGCCCGAGGCCAGCGCGGCTACGGTCAATACCACGGCGAGAATTGCGAACCATAATGCCACTGGCTCCACGGGCAAGCTCCCTGCTGGTATTCGTTGAGATTACCTACTGCTCTGGCTCTGGTACACGACTGCTATCGCTGCCACTGCCTGGCTCATCCGGTATCCGGGTGCGCTCAGCAAATGCCACAAAGTAGGCAATCGTGTGCGGGTTACTCATTGAGTCGCGGTTAGCAACCTTTCCGACATCCGCACCGAGCAGTATCTTCTTAATCGGCAGCTCCAGTTTTTTGCCGCTCAGTGTCCGTGGTACCTCATCGATGACGAATATTTCGCTGGGAACGTAGCGCGCCGAGAGCGCAGTGCGTAAACGCTCGGCAATCCGCGCCTTGAGTGCGTCATCCAGTTCAGCGCCTGGCGCGAGAACCACGAATAGTGGCATATACGATGGTCGCCCGAGATACTCGAGATCGACGACCAGGCTATCGAGAATCTCGGGCAGGTCTTCCACCACGCGATAAATCTCGCTTGTTCCCATGCGGATGCCCATACGGTTGATGGTCGCATCCGAGCGCCCATAAATGACGACTCCTTTGGATAGTGTAATTTTAACCCAGTCACCATGCCGCCAGACGCCTGGAAATGTCTCGAAATAGCTCTCACGGTATCGTTGGTTGTTGTTATCGTTCCAGAAGTAGATAGGCATAGACGGCATCGGCTCGGTGATAACCAGTTCGCCAACTTCATTCTCAACGGGCATACCGGACTCGTCGAACGCATACACGGCGCAGCCAAGGCAGCGACACTGGATTTCTCCCGCACGCACCGGCAAAATTGGACATCCAGCTACAAATCCTGAACAGACATCTGTTCCTCCACTGACAGATGCGAGCCAGATTTCGGGCTTTACATGCTCGTAGACCCATTGGAATCCATCAACCGAGAGTGGCGAGCCAGTTGAGCCGATGCCTTTGAGTTTGTCGAGATGGAAGGTCGTTCCAGGGCCAACACTTCCCTTCATCAGCGATCCGACGTAGGCCGCGCTCGCGCCGAAGAATGTCATATCAGACTCTTCTGCGAACGACCAGAGCGCTCCGAGGTCGGGATATCCTGGGCTGCCGTCATAGAGTAATACCGTGCAGCCGACGAGAAGTCCACCGATGAGTAGATTCCACATCATCCAGCCGGTCGTAGAGAACCAGAAAAACCGGTCATCTGGCTCAAGGTTCATATGCAACGCGAGCGATTTCAGATGTTCGAGTACGATTCCACCGTGGCCCTGCACGATAGGCTTCGGCAGGCCGGTTGTGCCTGACGAGTAGAGCACCCACAGCGGAGCGTCAAACGCCACCTGCTCGAAAGTCAGCGTGTCGTCGTGGGCGAGCGCCTCGCTCCAGGAAATCGCGTTGGTGAACTCACTCGCGGACGCCTCTTCATCGAGATAAGACACCAGCAGAAGATGTTTGAGTGAGGGAAGGGCGCTCTGGAGTTCATGCACCACCTGGCGGCGATCAAATGGTTTGCCATTGTACTGATAGCCATCAACCGCGAAGAGCACCTTCGGCTCAATCTGACGAAAGCGATCGACGACGCTGGCTGTGCCCATGTCGGGCGAGCAGCTGGACCAGACAGCGCCCAGACTAGCGCACGCCAGGAACGCGATTAGTGTCGCGGGAATATTTGGCATATAACCTACGACGCGATCACCGTGCTGCACACCCAGTGCACGGAGCGTCCCGGCGACCGATGCAACGTCGTGTCTCAGTTTATCCCATGAAATTTCGGTTATGGGCTGGCGTTCGGAACGAAAAATCAGCGCGGGCCGATCAGATGAGGCGTGCCGAAACACCTGCTCGGCGTAGTTGAGGCGCGCACCGGGAAACCACTGGGCGCCCGGCATCTGGCGGCTTCCAAGGACAGCCGAATATGGGCTAGAGGATGTTACCTCGAAGAACTGCCAGATCGATTCCCAGAAGTCATCGAGGTGCGAGATAGACCATTCCCATAACGCATCGTACGAATCAAAATGCAGTGCTTTGTGCTCGCGGAGCCAGCCCATGTAGCGCGCCATCGCACTGCTTTGCTGTACTGCGTCGGGCGGTTCCCATAGAATGGTTCCTTCGGCGACCATCGTTCTTGTAACCCTCCTGTTGTGATTCTCTGTCGGCCGTGTCTGTTGTTTGTAGTTATTGACTATATGAAGCTGGAGGTGACGCTTACCTCACGTTGCAAGTTTTACAAGAAATGTCCTCAACTCGAAAGGGGCGAACATACAGGACCAGCCCTGCCCATTAACCTCTGGCGCATCGTGTGACGCTGCCGCAGATGCTGCCCATAACACGTGGGCCGGGCTACTTTCCGGCGCCAATGGCCGCTCCAGAAGGTCACACTCGGCGACATCGGCAATAGGAAACGCCGAGTGAATCTGCGCTCGCACGCGATTGCCGAAGGCTTCATAAAGACGTACGACGATAGCTTGACCAGCTTGAGAGCGCTTGATCGCCTCAATGACAACATTATCGACATTTACCATAAACATGCTAGCTGTCGGAAGCTGAAGACTGCCACTTATCGAACCTCCAGCATCGCCTGTCGAGGCATGAGGGGCAGTATAGGTCACCATGGGGCGATTCAGCGCATAGGCCGCGGCTATCGTGCCACCTGTGCGCCAGTCTCCAAGATGCGGATAAAGACTGTATGTCACGTTGTGCGTTCCCTGATCAGCCTGCGGATCAGGGAACGTCGGCGAACGCAGTAATGTCAGCCCCAGGTGGCCTTCACTGACGTCATGGCCGTAACGGCCGTCATTGAGCAGGCTCACACCGTAGTCGCCCTCAGACACATCGATCCATCGGTGCGCCGGAATTTCGAATCGCGCCTGTTCCCAACTGGTGTTGCGCGCGAATGGACGTTCGATGGCGCCATATTGGGTCTCGCAGGTGGCATGGGTCGCGAGGATGTTGACTTCGAAGCCTGCCTTCAAGAGTATATGCTGCTCATGCCAGTCAATATGGGTCTCGAAGTCAATGCGCGGATTCACGCGATAGAGAGTAATCCGCTGCGTGATCGTGCTCATGCGGAATCGCCGCTCAACACGGGCTACCGCCCGTAGCGGTCCGCGCTCGACCAAAGTCACCGCAACGGACTCCAGTGGATATGCCTTGCGCATGTAATAGGCATCGATATCCCACGCATCGAACTCGCGCGGCAGATCTTCATAGGCGGTCAACACATTCGCGCGCTCACCAGATGGAACGACTTCCCGCCCACCTATTACCCGATGATCGCGCAATGACACGATCTCCCCGGCGTCGTTCAATCTAATAGTAAAGAATGCGTTTTTCAGCCAGATGCCTGTATCGCCTTCGCCCGCCTCTACATCCTGAACCTGAGAATCCTCATCCACACTATCTGGCTCTGTTGGCTCACTGATCCGCTCAATTGCCAAAAGCCCGCGTCCAGGAATGTCCGGCAGTTCGACCAGCTGTGTAGACGTATCATTCGCGACAACGCTTTGCGTCGGCAGAAGCTTGCCCGCTACTCGAGGATAGCTACCATTGCCTGGGTTGGGAAGCGCCAGCAACTCCTTGCGCGCGAATGGTGAAGGATTGAGCGCAACGATAGCGCCACGTGGCACATCGCCGACCAGTCGTTCCATCATGTCTGCTGTAGAGCGCAAGAGATGCTCGACGAGTTCATCGAGAGCCAATCGCGCATCCCAGTACACGGTTGCAATGGACGACCCCGGCAGGATATCGTGGAATTCATGCATGAGCAGTATACGCCATGCATTATCCAGCATCTCACGCTGATCTTGCGCCTGATCAGGATGGAGCGACCAGTTCCAGGCGTCGAGCCACTCCGCCAGCAGTAGCGCGCCTTCAAGCTGGCGGTGCATCCTCTTCAGCCAGCTTTGGGTCGTATACGTGCCGCGATGGTATTCAAGATACAGTTCGCCTTCCCATCGCGGCACATCAGCGTTCTGATCGATGGTCGCGAGTAACCGCTTGAAGTACTCATCGGCACGCCCCAGACGAAGCTCCGGCGTACCAGGAAGCTGTTGTATCGCACGTGCCTGCTCCAAATGTTGGCGCGTCGGCCCGGCGCCGCCATCACCATGACCGAACGCCAGCAGTGTCTCATGGATGACTGCCTTTTGACGGTATCGCTGCCAGACACCTCGCACAGCGTCAACGTTGAGTGAGCCGTTGTAGGTATCCATATGAGCAAATAGCGCAGGCGCGCCAAGGGTAGGTGTTGTAATGAAGTGGGCAAGTACCGTGCTTCCGTCAATGCCGCACCAACGAAAGGTATCGGCGGGAATGCGGTTGGTTTCACTCCAGCTCATCTTGGTCGTCATGAAAACTGGAATGCCAGCCCGCAGCATAATTTGGGGCAAGGCAGCGGAATAGCCAAATGCGTCTGGCAGCCAGAGCACAGAGTACTCGCGCCCAAATTCCTCACGCAGAAACCGCTGTCCGTAGAGGATCTGCCGTACCAGCGATTCCCCCGACACCAGATTGCAATCTGATTCGACCCACATTGCGCCAGCTACTTCAAATCGCCCTTGCTCGATGCGCGAGCGTACCCGTTCATAGAGCTCCGGATAGTCATCCTTGAGCCAGGCAAAGACCTGTGGCGTAGTGTGCAGAAAAACATATTCAGGATACGTATCCATCAACGCGGTCGCGATAGAGAACGTGCGCGCGGCTTTCTCGCGGGTATGGCGCGTCTGCCAGAGCCACGCGACGTCCAGGTGACCATGCCCAACGGCAGTAACGACCGGGCGGCTTACTGGCTGAAAACGTTGCGAGAGTGCGCGCAAATCTGCATCAAGCTGGTCAGCCGCCACCCGAACAGACCGGTACAAACTGTCTTGAGCCAGATTCACCGTATCGTAGGCAGCATCTAGCGCCGATGCCAACGCATAACAGAGCGGATCGTGCTCATCGAGTACATCGACAAGGTCGGCGCCAGCGCTGAACAGGTGCGTTAACCGCTCAGTTGGGCGATCCAGCAGCGCGATCTCAGCCGTTTCGATACGGTGATCCTCAGGGAGCATGCCACTCCAGGCGCGGACATCAAATGTCAATTCGCCACGACGGAGATCTTCGTGGCGAAGCAAGACATCCGCGTGATGACGATTAATGCCCTGCTGCAGCCGCCCATTGACATAGAGCAATCCCTCGGGCCAGCCGAATTCACTACCACGGCCGAGGAGTAGTCGCAGCACTATTGCTTTCTCGCCATTATCGAGCTGCGCAAGCCATGCATCTGGGGTCTCTATTACAGCATGAAACCAGGCATTTTGGTCATGGCCGCCCCAGCGACTTCCAGTACGAACTGGCAGCCAATCGCCGCTGTCGCTGGATGGAATCGGCATCTCATGTGGCGCAATGTTACTCCCAATGTCGAGCATGCGCAGGTTACGAAGCATGCGACTCTCGGCATAGATCCGTGGCCACAGTTCGATCAGTGCGCGGCGCAGCCGCTGCATTGAAGGTCGCATCACTGCTCCATTATTCTATGTACCGTACATTTGCGCACATATATAGCCCTTGACTATAAGAATGACTAAGCCGACGACGATGACCTATTCAGGCAATGTCGGCAACAGGATGTGCGAGGGATGTTCAACATCATGCAGAACCGTCTGTCTGGCCACACGCCATGTGGTCGCCGTGGCTGGGTCTTCACCAGTGTTAGGATTGCGCTCCCACCGCGGGAAATTACTACTCGTCACGTCCAGGCGCAGACGGTGGCCCGGCAGGAACGTTATCGCGGTTGCCCAGAGATCGACGCTGATTTCATAGACACGGCCCGACTCTACCAACCCAGTAGGTGATGCAAGGCCATCCCGGTAACGCAGCCGCGTGACTCCATCAGTAAGCGTCATCGCGCGACCATCTGGATAGACATCCACTAGTCGCGCGATAAAGTCGGTATCCGGTCCATCGGTCACGACATACAACTTCGCCGTGACTGGGCCAGCCAGCGCAAGCGGCTGCTCAAGCGGAGCGGAGGTAAACACCAGCACGTCGTCGCGCGCCTCGATCAGTCGCTGATCGAACGCGCCAGCGCTGAGCGCATGGGTGCATTAAGGTCGCGCCACCGATGGTCGGCACAGGATTCAATGGGGCATACGTGTAGGTATCGGCTGGCTCAATACCCGGAATCTCCTGAGTCAGCAAACCATCGTCGTCTAGATCATTTGCGTGTCCATCGCTATGTAAATACCACGCCTCCAGACGCATTGTAGCGGGCGGCCAGACTTCGCTCGTGCGCCAGGTGTTCGCGCCCATCATGAAGTACTTCACGCGGGGCCATTGTTCAAACCCATTCGGCGTGTGCTTCAGGAAGTGATCAAAAAACTGAAGGTGCAGGCTGACCAGATCAATCTGAAGATCTATCAACGCTGCGCCAGAGCGGAGTCCGAAATCGAGGTCACCGACATTCGAGGCAAAACTGGTGTGGGACCAAGGGCCAATCACCAGATACTGGTTAAGGTTGCCCTGGGCACGCATCGCATTGAAATTGCGAATCGTGCCGTTGAGGAAGATATCATACCAACCACCGATATGAAGCGCTGGAATGCGCGCTACCTCATACGCGGGAGTAACACGTGCAGGATCCTGAAATGCAAGGTCTTCACGGCGCGTAATTGCGTCGGTCATCGGCTGATCAAGTTCAAGACGGGCGAGGGGTCCGAAACGCTGAAGCGGTGTCTCAGCATAGCCTATCTCAACGAATCGATCATACTCGCGCGCCATCGCAGTAAATGCCTGATACTGACCCGTGGGATTGCCACGGTTGCGCCTCGACAGCAAATCCAGTCCACGCTGCAGCAGCCATGCCCCCTCAAGACCCAATTCGAAGACGCCATTGCGTGAAAAGACTCCCTCGTTCGGGTCGGCCCAGGTTATCATCGGCGCCATTGAATGTAGCGCTGCTGGCGCTTCGCGTGCCGCCGCCCACTGAGTGAACCCCATATATGAGCCACCAAACATGCCAACGCTGCCATTTGCTCCCGGCAATGACGCTGCCCATGCAACTGAATCTGCCCCATCGGCGCCTTCATTGCGCATGGGGTCAAATTCGCCTTCAGATGTGAACGTGCCGCGCACATCCTGCACGACGACGACATAACCACGCCGTGCGGCCTGCGCTGGGTTGATCAGACTACTACCGAGCGGAAAGTCTTTGCCATAGGGTAATCGCATCAGCAAAACTGGATAGCGTCCCTCGCCGGCATCATCTGGCCGGAAGACATTTGCGCGCAGAACCACTCCGTCGCGCATGGTCGCGGGAACGTCGAAGTCTGCGCGCACGCCAGACATCATCTTTGGCTGCATGACTACCCTCCACTCGTTTGGTGAGAGCGCATCGCCCACACCTTTCAATGCGCTCAAACTCGCCGAAGCGCCTGAAAGAGGCTTACTCGACGGCTACACCCTATACAATACAGCGAGGACGGCTCAGTTGGGCCGTCCTCGTATCGTGGTGCGAAACCGCAGCTAGCTGACTTTCTGGGCCAGGCTGGCAAAGAACTGGCTAATTGCCTTGTCGACAAATGGCCGCGTCACCGGGTTATCAAGCGCGGCAATCGGGCCACCAAGGCTAGCGTTAATCGCATAGCTAAGAGTCGTTCCCGCGCCATTCTGCGCCAGATCAATCGTAGCAACGCCATTAATTGTGGTGGATGCGCCCTGCCGATTGAACGAGAGCTTCATATGGGTCGGCGGCGTGCTCTCCGTCTCCTGCGCCTGCGCGCCATAAGTACCTTTGACCGGACCAATCCCAACATTCGCCCGGACAAAGAGCGTACCAGCATCCCAGCGTACTTCTTCGGCTCCCGTCATCGCCTGCTTCAGCACGTCAGCATTGTGCAGCGCATTCCAAACCGCCTGAGGACTGGCGGAAAAGTTCTGAGTACCCTTAAGCTCCATCGTCGTCTTCTAACCTTTCATACAAACAACACTTCAAACCACACAAATCGCCTGGCGATCCCGACCTGCACCATCAGCGGTCTGTCCATCGCTAGCGAGCAAGTGCCTGCGCGAGAATGATCAGGCTTCTGTCCCGGCCATTATACCGGCCATCCCCGTCTATCGCAAGCGCGAGAGAGCGTTATAACCCTGTCTGCCTAAACCTGTTGGCTGGCTCTTACAAAGACGCCCCACCACTGTCTAGATAGATGGTATCGCGCCACCATCGATCACGACATCTTCGCCAGTCATCGAGGGGAAGACATCCGAGGCAAACAGCAGGGTCATTGCCGCAATCTCACTCATTCGCACTAGACGGCGAAGCGGGATGCCGCGCGCTTCTTCGCGCTCCACTTGCTCGATCGAGAGACTTCTGGCCGCACTCTGAAGAGCAATGCTCTTCTCCTGTCGCTCCGTCATAGTCCACCCTGGACTGATCGCATTGATCCGCACGTTAAACTGTGCCAGTTCGCGAGAGATGCCGCGAGTAAAATTGACAAGCGCAGCATTCACCATGCTCCCAACCACGAAGTCAGCAGTAGGCATGCGCGCGGTACTTCCGATGATATTGATGATGCTGCCAGATTGGCGCTCCATCATATGAGGAGCAAGCGTGCGCACCAAACGAACATATCCCAATCCCTTGACCTGCCAGACTGTTTCTAATTCTTCCACCGGCATCTTGAAGAAGTTGCCGTTGTGGGCGCGGGCGGCATTGTTTACCAGGATGTCCACGGCTCCAAGCCGCTGGATGCTTTCTTCAGCCACCCGCTCGATCTCAGCTCGAAGTGTCAGATCAGCGACGATGGGTACGACTGGAGCCGACTGGCCAGCAGGCAGCGATGAAGCCAACAAACGCGCCACATCCTGAAGCTTACGAGTGGATTGTGCGACCATGACGACTCCAACGCCTTCGGCATGCAATGCCCGTGCGATCTCCAGGCCGATGCCTTGACTTGCGCCTGTCACGATGGCAGTCTTGCCACGTAGCCCTAACTCCATATCTAGTACTCCCTATACCTGCAAAAGTAGACAGATCCAATGGCCGTGCTGGTCACTCCAAAATATGCCAGGCGGATGCGCTAACGTGAATGTAGTGGCCCTGCTGCCGAATCTGCAATCGCTTCCACCTGCCACCACTCGTTCACCCAGAGACCAACGACACGCACGGGCAAACTCCACCCGGCGATAACTCGACATGCCTCGCGAATCTGCGCTTGATGTTCCTCGTCCGATACCGGATTGCCAGCGCATTCATGGTGCGCCGCGACGGCGATGAGTTGTGACTTATGGGCTGAAACTGAGACGCCTACATTAGCGCGTATGGCGTCGATCACAGCCTGTGGGCCTTGTGTGAGTGCCATTTCCGGGCCGGGCTGCGTGATAGTATCGACAAAATCAACAGAATACTGAATGCGCATCCATTCTGAGACAGGCCGCTGCACCCGCCCATCGATACAATTGATCGCTGTAGCAAACGTCCCAACCGCCATGCTCATCCTCCGAATACCCATGAAGCTTTCGACACATACCCAGAAAGCATATCATATAGGGCTGAGCCTGCGAACACTTCGTTCTTGTTGGCTTGAAATGGGCTACAATGGAGTTACCATAAACCATGCGACAGCAGGAAGAAGCGCACCATGAGTCGGCAACCAACATCGCCTGCAAATCAGGCTATCGCCAGAGCGCTGCGAGCGTTGCCGTCGGTTGACGCTTTGAGCAGCGCGCTGGCGGAGCACTGGGGCTTACGTGAAAAAATACGCCCGACACTGGCCCAACTAAACAACGCAGCGCGCGCAACGGTGCAAATCGCGCGTGCTGCTATCATGGCGGAACAGGCAGTGGATATCAGCCTCGAAGCGCTCATGAGTAAAGCAACTGGCTATCTGATAGGCACCCTGCAGCCAGCCCCTCGCCCAATCATCAATGCTACCGGCGTCATCATCAACACCAACCTGGGACGCGCTCCCCTGAGTGACGCTGCTCTCTCATCCGTCGCTGGCGTTGCGGCAGGCTACTCCGCGCTCGAATATGATCTTGAACGTGGTGAACGTGGCTCGCGACTGACGCCGATCCGCGAGCTGCTGCGCGACGTGTTGGGCGCAGAGGACGCGCTGGTCGTGAACAACAATGCAGCGGCAATCCTCGTCACTCTGAGCGCACTGGCCAGCGGGCGAGACGTCATCATCTCACGCGGCGAACTGGTCGAAATCGGTGGCGGCTTCCGCATTCCTGATGTGCTGCGTCAGAGCGGCGCGCGACTCGTCGAGGTAGGCACGACCAATCGTACGCGAGTCGACGACTTTGCTGCCGCCATCACCACCGAGACTGCCCTGCTGCTCAGCGTTCATCCCAGTAACTATCGCATTCTTGGCTTCACAGCTACACCAGCACTGGATGAACTTTCGCAAACCGCGCACCAGCACCAGATTCCGCTGATTCACGATCTGGGCAGCGGGGCACTGCTCCGCACCGAGCGGTGGGGGCTGATGCACGAGCCGATGCCCCAGGAAAGT
Organism: uncultured Chloroflexia bacterium; assembly: GCA_963718915.1. Taxonomy (GTDB): domain Bacteria; phylum Chloroflexota; class Ktedonobacteria; order Ktedonobacterales; family JADMIN01; genus DAHUXT01. The sequence continues at coordinate 139,659 of CAVRAI010000013.1, forward strand.
ATCGGCGCTGGAGCTGATTTAGTATGCTTCTCTGGCGATAAACTGCTCGGAGGTCCACAGGCAGGCATCGTTGCGGGCAAGGCACACTTAATCGCGCAATTGGAACGTCATCCGTTAACGCGGGCCATGCGCATCGACAAGCTCACACTCGCCGCGCTCCACGCAACGGTACGGGCCTATCACAATGGCACTGCCGAGCGAGAGATCCCTGTGTGGCGGATGATAACCGCGCCGCTTGAACTGATAGAGGCGCGTGCGGGGCAATGGGCCGAAACACTCCGCTCACAAGGCATCATGGCCAACGTGCGGGAAGGATTCTCCACCATTGGCGGAGGCTCCATGCCTGGCGAAACCCTACCGACATGGCATTGTGCCATTACCCCCAAACCGACCGGCCCATCGACTCCTGCCACCGTTGGCGACGCTGCATCGGCGCTCAGCGCGCGTCTTCGGTGCGGCCAAGCGCCAGTCATCGCCCGCGTTCTGCGCGATCAGGTGCTTCTCGACCCGCGAACAGTACTCCCCGAGCAAGACGCCTCACTCCTTCAGACTGTGCGCGACAGTTTCTCAAACTGAGGAACTCTTATTCCTGTCTCAGATTCCCTTCACATTTCATTCAGCCGCCTGCTACACGATAATTCACAGACGCACCGCTCGTTATGACGCGGCAGATTCCACACAGAAAAAATGGTGCAGCTATGTATCATGGTCCCCATGGTACTCAAGACCTTCCGCCAAGAGTCCAATCCTCGGCTAACTCATCTCGTTGGCTGGTTGTGGCGGTCGCTTTCTGTGGAGCGCTTGCGGGTGGAAGCATCGTCGAGGCGATAGCGGCGTTTGCTTCGCGTGCGAGCATGCTTGTCTCACCGGACCATCTCATTGCCGAGCCACTGGTACTAGCGGGAGCGCTCAGCGGTGGCCTGCTGGCAGCCATACTGGCAAGCAGAGATTATGGCAACGGTCAACGAGCTGATCCGATGATCGCTCAGTCGCTCGCAGCAACTGAGGCCATTCCTTCAGAACCGATGGTATGGCAACCAGCGCCGCTTCTGTTCCCAATCGCCGAGACTTTGACGTCGAACAGTGTGCCGCCCGCTCGCTCAAAACGCCGCGTACACCGCAATCACCGCAGGGCGCGTCTGGGCATTTATCGATACCATCCTGGGCGCATCGCGTCTCGCGGTCGTCGAACATAATCGATACATCTCATGATCGCTGAATTATTCGCCAGGTTCGTCCCCCAAAAAAGGAAGCTGGCGCTGGATCAGACGACAAAACCGTAACACTGCGGCCGCAGAGGCGAGATCCCATTCTTGATCAGGATCGTGCCTGCGACGAAGTGAAAGGGTAGGACGGGGTGCGTGCGGAGCAGGGCGAGTCAACGCCTGTAGCACATAGATAACATCGTCGCGTAACACGCGATCAATCACTCCCGTTCGCTCTAACTCGACAACGCGTGCGACAATGAATTCAATCTCGCTACGCACCGCGCTTACCTCAATACCTTCAACAGGCACATCTTCAGAACTGACACCTGCCGACGACGCCTCTTCAGTGGGAACAGGCATACGTGAGAAGCTCTCCGCGCGCAGGTCGGTAGAGCGTGGTATCGATTCGTTTGGATCAAGCGCAACATTGAGTGACGCCAGCAAATCTGCCAGTTGACCCTGCCAGTCCGCCATACATATCCTCCTCAATGCTGCGCATACAACATAATCTTATCGACGCCGCCAGGCGCAAGCAAACTTACCGGCGCTGAAGCCTCGCTATTCTAACATAGAGGGTCTGCCATGTCGAGCCACCCCAGCCGCTGAGCGCGCATCAATGCATCCGCGCGCGAGGTAGCATTGAGCTTCAGAAAGAGATTGTGAACGTGATATTCCACTGTATGGACACTGACACTAAGTTCATCGGCGATATCTTTGTTTTTTAGCCCGCGCGCTAATGCACGAAGCACATCTAGTTCCTTCGGGGTGAGCGTCGAAAGTTCCTGTGCCCCGGATTGGCCGAGCACATGAGTCGCCACTGAACAGATCACTTTGTTGCCGTCCATCACGCTACGAATCGCCGCTACTAACTCGATATCGCTGCTCGTTTTCATCAGATAACCATCAACGCCAAGTCGATGCAGCGTTTGTAGCGCCGCTTCGCTGTTGTAGCCGGTGAGAATTACAATACGCCACTCTGGCTTTCGCTGCTTCAGCAGGCGGGCGGTCTTAACACCGTCAACTCTAGGCAGATTGATATCGAGCAACACCACATCAGCCTCAATATATTCTGCGAGCGTGAGCGCCTCGTCGCCATCTGATGCTTCACCAACAACAACAAAATCATGCTCATCTTCCAAAAAGCGTCTGGTTCCCGCACGCATCACTGCATGGTCATCGACAAGGATGATGCGTATCATGTGTTGGCCATCTGAAGACATCACCTCTGTACGTTGCACCTGCTCCTCCTCCTCCACCGGCATGACTGATCAAGTCTGCCCAACATTCGGGCGCACGCTGGCGTACGCTGTCTTAGTTGGCGCTGAGCGGCTCCGCGGTCTCATTCAGCGGTGACATGACCGTCACGCGCGTTCCTCCAAGTGGTTCGCGACGAATATCGAGCCGCCCATCGAGTTGCTCGGCACGCTCCCGCATGCCCGCCAGCCCCAGGTGGCCACTGCGTATGAGCGTGCCCATATCCAGCGGCAGCGGCATCCCTTCACCGTTGTCGATGATGGTCAGGCATATCCACAAGGCGCCAGAGACCCTTCTTGGGTCGTTACCTCCACCTGGCAAGGGCGCGAGTAGCGACAAATACAGAATACTCGCCGATGCCTTGGCGTGTCTGCCAGCATTCGTCCAGGCTTCTTGAGCAATCCGATACAGATGAACCGCACGATCTGGCAACAAGCCTTCAGCCGCGTGCGCAGAATCGTCATCATAGTAGACGGAGATATCCATGCCAGTTGTGCGCGCCACATGAGCGGCAAGTTCGTCCAGCGCCGTCGGCAGTCCGAGCACACGCAATGCCTCTGGATATAGCCCCATACAGAGCGCCCGAAGCTTCTGCTCCAGAACCTGGGATCGATCCGCTAGCTGTCTGAGTTCTTCACGCAGCCGATCTATCGCGGGTTCCATTGCCCGCTCTGAGGCCAAACTGAGGTGCTGGCTATCAGCAAGCGGGCGCTCGTCTTGCCATGACGCCGCCAGTTCTTCCGCCAGCCGAGTACAGAATTGTGCGTGACGGATCACGTAGAGCACCTCCTGCAAGGCGTCATCATGGAGGTCACGAGCCAACGAAGATCGTTCACGTTCTTCGGCGCTCACCAACTCGCGGAGCAAGAGTTGCAGTTCCGCGCGGGCAGCTATCAACTGCTTGGTAGATGTTTGCACCTGCACGAGTGAAACATGCAGGCCCTGAATCAACAAGGCGTTCGCATATGCTGTCCCGACAAGATGAGCGACTATCACCAGAAGCGACCGATCCTTGCGCTGGAGTGATCCACCGATACGCTTAGGCCCAATAACCAGCAGCCCCGCAATCGCGCCTCCTGACACCGACTCGATCAGCACCAACTCCTCGCACCCACGCCACGGGTTGCGCATTGCCATTCGTTGCCGGAGCAACATTTCGGATTCCTCAGGAAGGCGCGCCAGACCCGCAAGCATGTGCGCTTTCCCTTCTTCAGTCGCATATTGTCCCCGCGCGTAAATGTCCCCGGCTTCCAGTACCTGCATAACGCCTGCGTCCAGGCCTTCCGGCAACGCAACATAGGCAATAGCTGCGAGATTAATCGTCGCCTCAAGACTATCAAGCAGGTACCCAGTAATGCTATCCTGGTCGCTGAGCGCACCAAATTTCTGGCTGTACTGTTGCAGCACTGCGCCCAATTCATACGTATCATGATACAGGGTGCGATCCAGCACCCCCCGTAAGCGCGCGAAGAGCGGCAGATAGATCATCGCACCCAGCGCAATTGCGGAATATGTCAGCAAGCGCGCCGCGCTGACATCGTAAAGCCCGGCGAAACGATTCACGTACATGACTGCAAGCGCCTCAAGGATCAGTAGCAATCCACCGAGCAGTAGATAAAGAAGAAGGCGCGTTACCCCTTGCAGGCGTACATATAAGGTATTCACCAGTATTCGGACGGCCCTGTCACTTGTCTTCGCCATGTGAGGTCACCTGATTGGCGTATTTGCGGTTGTCGTGTTCTGGAATCCGCGGCTATCGTACTACAGATGGCCGGTACACTCAACGATACACGGGCCATTGGTCCTCCCATGAGAGTCGCACAGAACGTCCGCGAACACCGGTTATCTGCCGACAAACGCAGCCGCGATTCTATGTAGTCAGCTTGACAGGGCAAGAGACCTTTTGCAATACTAATTTGGTCGTAAGAAGACCAGCGTAACGCACATATACAGCGGCTAGGAAGCAAGCACCATGCATACGGTCTATGGCGTCGGAATTCGCAAGGGAGGCCAGGGTAAATCTACTACGGTATCGACGCTTGCACGCCTTTGCGCTCTCTATGGAGCGCATGTGCTAGTAATCGACCTGGCGCAGCCGGGTTCAACCAGCTCATCGTTGCGTGATCTCTGGCCAGCGGTTGAACATGCGGATCTGTCCAACGTACTCCTTGCCTGCAGAGCGGTTTCTCCTGGCGCCACGCCGACGGTATCACAGGCCAGTGCCTTGCTGGCAGAGGCCGGATTACCAGTGATGCTTTCATCGCAGCCAAGCTGGTCTGGTGGCTGTATCCGCATCTTGCCCTGGGATGACTTTCTCGGCGATGCCGCCGCCTTTCTACAGTCTGAGAACGTTCTAGCGGGGCTGATCGCTGCCCTGGACAGCGAGATAGACATCACCCTCATTGATTTCCCCGCTGAAAGCGGCTCTTTGCTGGTTACGGCGCTCGCGGCTACCAATAGGGTCTTAATACCGCTCGTCCCAGAAGCGCCCTCACTCGACGGGGTAGATGCCATGCTCAGACTAATGGCGCGTGTACGCGATGGTGGCCATCCCCTTGAACTTGCTGGCATTCTAATGACGCGCTGTGATCCCAAAAACCGGCGTGCCTTCGATATCTGGCAGACGCTGATGCAAGCTGATGAGATTGAAGGTGAAGCGCTTAGCCGTAAGTTACTGCCATTCGGGGTTAAGCAGATCGACTTTTACGAGCAGGCGTTTCGCTATGGGGAAGCCATTTGGGATCGCACCGGCAATCCGTCACACTGGGCTGCATATGTCTTGCTGACTGAATGGCTGTTGCGTGACGCTGGGCTGGATCGTATGGCGGCCAACCGCCGCGGACCAGCCCTCTTGGCGCCCGATACCAAAATACTGAACCTCTCGGCGTTAGTCCTCGACGATCCAGAAACCCCACTTGCGGACTTCGAGCGCGCGCATCTTCGACAGACCCCGTAACCCTGCTGGGCTATCTCCTTTGAGCGGCTGCTCGCATCACCATACAATACTGCTGTGACACCGCTGGCACGTTCTCGCCATTGAGATTCACTGCCTGGTTGTATTGAGTGATGGAGTGTTATTCATGGCGTCAAGGCCGCCCCTGCATCCCCAACTGTCCCTATTCGTTGCGGCAGTCATTATGGTCGCTTGTGCTGCGACTGGGATGCTCGCGGGAGCTTTTGCCCATACCCTTGCGAACAAACAACCATCGACGCCTCCAAATGGCCCTGTCATCAGCGGAACAGCGCCCGGCCAATCACTTGCCACGGCAACGCCTTCAGGCGCCGCCACTGAAGCGCCAACGACGACAAACACCGCCACGAACTTCACCCTCGCCATTACGCTCTCATCCCGAACACTCGCAGCAGGTGAAACGTTTACCGTCACAGTCGTAGCAACTGCGAATGGCGCTCCCATCTCTGGAATAACGTGTACGTTGAGGGCGCCAGTGAGCGGGCCGCCAGGTCTATTCTCAGCCTGGCCTCCAGCCGCTGCAACTGACACTAGTGGGCAGGTCATCTGGACGCTCACCACCCCTGCGATCTCCCCTGGCACGTATGGTATCGAGGTTGACGCGGTTGGCGGACATCACTATGAATTCCATCGATACACAACACTCCAGGTGTCCTGAGCAAGCGGGCGCTTGTACTCGTCTAATTTGAGGTCAGGCGAGTTGCGCGATGGAATGCTTTAGCAGAGCAGTCAGCCGCACAGTCGTCTCCGCGGCCATACGCAAGACCTGCTCATGGTCTGGAATTTCCGGAGTTCCGGTCTCGACAAGGGCAAGATTTGTAATGATGCTGAACCCTAGCACGCGGATATCCATCTGTCGCGCGACAATCACCTCAGGCACTGTAGACATCCCCACGGCATCGACCCCGAATCCGCGCAGCATGCGCAACTCCGCCTGCGTCTCGAAGCTCGGTCCGCTAACCATCGCATAAACGCCTTCGGCCAAGGCAATAGTATGCTGACTGGCCACCGAAAGCACTTTTTCACGCAGATCTTGATCATAGGCGTCGGCTATCGCGGGGAACCTTGGCCCAAAGCGTTCATCGTTCGGCCCAGATAGCGGATTGAGTCCCGCCAGCGAGGGGAGGCCAATGTGGTCACGAATCAGCATCAGCGAACCAGCCCCGATCGCGGGATTGAGGCCGCCCGCCGCGTTCGTCAGGATGCACGTCTTGATGCCCAGCAGTCCCAAGACACGGAGAGGAAAGGTGATTTGCTGTGGTGTGTAACCCTCGTAGAGGTGCAGCCGTCCGCGCAGCACAGCGACTGGCATGCCTTCGAGCGTGCCCAGAACAAACCGCCCATCATGGCCCAACACCGTCGTTGGCGGCATATGCGGAATCGCCGTAAATGGGATCGAAATTCCCTGTTCGATAGCGTCGGCAAGTGAGCCAAGTCCGCTCCCCAACACGATGCCAACTCGTGGCATCGTGGCGATTGAACGTCCAATGACATCGGCAGCCTCGCGCGCCTCGTCATAGATTGCGGCAGGCCCGAGATTGCTGGCGTTTTGCGTCATAGATCCAACACCCCACAGCAAAGAACGTCCTGCTGACAAAATTGGCGTTTCTACCAGGCACAAAGCAGATTGGCGATGGCTAGATGCGCGATGATGTGCGCGCAAGCGCCGATGATGTTACGCCGCGGCCAGATGCCTTGTTATCTGTCTCCTCTTGCATCTCGTCTGGGATATCACCAAGCTCGATCAGATCATCCAGAACCGATACCATGGAAGTCGGTCGATTGCGCTGCATATGAAGGTAGACCTGGGTAGTAGAGATATTGCGATGCCCTAGTAACTCTTGCACCCCTCGCAAATCTGTGCCACGGCTCAACATATCCAACGCAAATGAATGTCGGAGTGTATGGGGTGTGATATTCTCGATGCCTGCCACCCGCGCATGGTGCTTCATGATGAGCCAGAAACCTTGGCGAGTCAGACGTTGCCCATGGTGGTTGACAAAAAGCGCTGGTTCATCTTCGTCTCGAATTAGTGAGCGCCGACTGTCACTGAGATATTGTGCGAGCGCCCGCTGGGCAAGCGGCGACAGCGGGAGTACCCGATCCTGATGGGCGCGTCCGTGACACTGGATGTCGCCATGCGCAAGATTGAGGTCGGCGATATCACAAGAGACTAACTCCGTCACCCGCATTCCCGTAGCGTGAAGGCACAGGATCATGGCCAGATCACGCTGCCCCGCGGGAGTATCCGCCGTTATCGCGCCAAGCAATCGTGTGACCTCCTCAGGAGCGAGGACACTAGGCACATGTTTTTCAAGCTTTGGCGCGTCAACCACGCCAGCCAGATCGACAGTTACCACGCCTGCATCAGCAAGATAGTGGAAAAATGACTTCAGCGCCGCCACTTTCCGTGCGACCGAGGTGGCGGCATACTTCCGCTGACGCAAGTCCTGCACGAATGCTGCAATATCTGCGGGAGACAATTGCTCCCAGTTAGCAACGCCTGCCTGTTGCAGATACCGAACCAGTTGTGTGAGGTCGCTATGGTAAGCGCCAAGAGTATTCACACTGGAGTTTCTCTGCTTTGACAGAGCGCTTATGAACTGCTGAACTGCGACATCCATAGCCTTCGATATGCCTCTCTTCCCCATCCGCGTGGTGTGGTGGTTGCATAGCGTAAAACCGGCGGACGTGAAGGTGTCCGAGGCAAGAACGTGCCAGCGTCGTACGCGTACAACACGTGCAATTATACCCGCGGCTGGCAGACGATACAACGGGGATATGACCACCTGGATGCCTGCGACAGCCGACGAGCGCCACATTGCCAGGGAGAAACGCGATGGCTATGCGCCAACGCTCTCGTCATGCGGCTCGGTGTCGTCCACAGGCACATCGGAGGTGTCAGAGCGGCTCCATGCTGCCAGCGCCTTCAGCGCTGCGGCATGACCTGCCTCGATGAACGAGGGGGCAAGATCAAAGTCGAGCATGGTACCACGTGGCAACTCAGGAAAGATCGCAAGCACCTCAACGCCACTGGCCCTGAGCGCAAATGCCATTGCCTCAAAGTTATTGCGCAGGCTGATTTCGAGCGAGCGTTCGAGTACACGACGCACCGTCTGGGAACGTGATTCACGTCCCACTACCGCGCCACAGGCGACGAAACAAATCCGTGTGGCGCCCCAGTTCAGAGCATCCAGGCAGGCCGCCCAATCCGCGATACCACCGTCGATGAACACGTTGTCTGATATGACGACTGGAGGGAATATGCCTGGCATCGCCGATGAAGCCACCACCGTTGGTAGGACAGCGCCTTCCGAGAAAAAATGCGCGCTGCCTGTTCTGAGGTCGGTAGCGACGATCCGCAACGGGACACGCATGTCTTCAAACGTGAGTTCACCAAGGTAGCGTTCCGCGACACGCCGCATTCCAGAGCTACCGTACAACGATGAACGCTGTGCCAGAGCGTTGATGGCAGCCCGCCAGCGACGTGGGCCAACAATATCGAGTGTAGACGTGTGCAGCCAGAGATCCTCGAGTTCACGCGCGCGCTCGGGGGTGGGATCCTGCGCCAGAAACGCGCCATTCCACGAGCCAGCCGAGATGCTAACAATGTAGTTTGGCACAATACCATGTTCCAGGATCACGCGCAATGCGCCTGCCTGTGCTGCTCCTCTGGCTCCTCCTCCAAGGAGGACGAATGCCGTACGGTGAGGTTGTGATGGGCGCAACCCGCGTTCCGACGATAACGCATTTGTTGCGCTTCGTCGGCGGTTCAGCCATGTGCTCACACGACCACGCCACGTCAGGAGGTCCATACTGCCTTCTCCTTTCAGGCGCATCTAAATATCCTTGCGATTGGCGATATACTGACTACTTCATCTACCATGAATACGACCGAAGCGAGGTCTGGTTCTCAAGAACATGGCCCGTTCGCGTTGTTGCGCGGTAGTCACTGTCCATATCACCACAGTATATTATGTGGCAACCTGACTGTGCATCGCCACGCAAGTGTGTGACGAAAATGTGAAATGTGGAACAATTGCCACAGATTCATGGGAACATGCCCATATCTGCGAGCGTATATCCATTTGTGAGTAGTTGATGGCGTAAATCACGCGCGTACCACGTGTTGGCTGGTTAGCGTGGCATTGGGAAAGGATTTCTTGGCCCCATGCGTAATACACCGCAACGTTTGACCTCGGCGAATTGGCCTCCGGCAATGCCAGACGACACGACCATCGCCGATGACACTACAAGAACCCTGCCACCTGCACAGCAAAGCAAACCGGCACGAAAGCCACGTGGAAAGGCGCCACACTGGCCCCTGTCCGGCAAATCGTCGGGACGACCGCATGGCAGCGCCTACTCTCGAAAGGCGCAACCACCTGCCCCCCCACGTCCGGTCGTCGTTGACTCTCCAAGAGATCTTCGAGTCTACGATGCTGTGCGACGGCATTTGCCGCGCTTCCACATCATTCATGTCATCTTGCTAACCGGTGTTGGCGCGTTGTGGTTGGCAATCAAGCAGCCATGGGGAAGCAATGCCGACGGTATGACTATCTACATCCAGCAGTTTTCGATACCGAATATCTCTGATCCGCAGGTGAATATTGGACAACTCGCTCTGCAGACCGCAACCTGGATTGCTGTCGCGGCAGTGATTTTGGCTCTGGCGCTGCTGTCGATCAATCTCATCCACTATCTTCTGAAGCGGATACTCCATCGGCTACGACTCAATGCGCTGGCCGCGGTAGTCTTCATTCCGCTCTTCGCGCTGCTCATTCTGATGCTGCTGGCCGACCTGACCCTGGCTGCGGGCTTCGGCGGACTCAGCATGTTGAGCCAGTTGCCGTTTGTGCGCGACCACGGATTCGCCTCAACCAGCGAGGCACACGCCGCGTTCGGCTTCTACCTCTGGTGGTTTGGCATCGGCGCAACTCTCATCGGCACTCTGGGTGAAGTCTTTATTGATCGCCGGTAATCTGGTTGTGCCGCTAAGCCTGCTCTTCGAGACGCAGAGCGCGTCGCCAGTCGTCGGGGGTGTTCACGTTGAAGGCGGATAGTCCTTCTGGGTCTTCATGGCGGGCGGTCTCCATGTCAACTGTCACGACGGCAAGTTGCGCAAGGAGCGCATGGAGCGAGTGGTCGCTCGCTTTCAGCGCGCGCTCGACTGCTGGCAGACACCTGCGCGAATAGACAGCATGCAAGGGCTGCATACGTCCATCGGTGTTCAACGCCACAGCATCAGCATCTGCGCGTGTCTCGGCGAGCGCCAGCATAGCCTGCGCTAAACCTGGACATATGAACGGCATGTCGCAGGCGACCAAAAAGATGCGTGCGCTTGTGGAGACGGTAAGGGCGGTGTACAGCCCACCGAGCGGACCAATCGAAGGAAGAGCATCTTCGACAACTCGCGCTTCTGGCGCTAATGACGCCAGGGATTGTGGGCCAATCACTAACACCTCATCTACGGCAGGTGAAAGCCTGCGCACCACACGCGTTAGTAGTGGCTCGCCCCCAAACGCCATCTCAGCCTTGTTCTCGCCCATACGTCGGCTTTGACCGCCCGCAAGGATCACTCCGATTTTGCCAGCCATCGCCACCATTGCCTAATCCGAACAAATCGCTCACACCGTCACGAGGTCCTTGATACGATCATACGTCGCCTGGCTAACAGGAACCAACAGAAGCTGGCTTATGGACGTGAATGAACCATGTGCGCTGCGATATGCAACGATTTTACGCGCGATTGAGGTGGTGATGCCCAGCGCATTGTGCAGGTCGGTCTCGGTGGCAACATTCAGATTCAGTTTGCCGCCCAACTGGAGAGGTATCTGCTCGCCCAGCCGGGGAACGTAGATTGCCTGACCGTCGGCAAGCAGTGCGGCCAAATCGACGCGGGTGATGTCAGCGTTATCTAGCAGACCGCCCGCCGACTCCACCAGTTCGCGAACACGCGCGCCGCTATGCAGGCTATACACACCCGGCCGTAGCACGGCGCCGAGTACGTATCCCTCGATCTGCTGTGTGGTTCCTGGTCCGGTGATGGCAACTGTTGGATGAGCGCGCAGAAACGCTGGCGGCCAGTTCCCCGCGCGGTTGAGAGTTTGAACGGCAATGCCGATGCTCAGCGCGCTTATCAGCAGTAACAGGCACGCATTCATGTAACGCCATGCCAGTATTCTGCCAATTGGGCCACTGATGTAAACTACGCGACGTCGCGCCATATACGTCTCACAACGCTAAACCATCTTTACGACAATCTGATTGCACCTGGGGAAGCTGAGCCAAGTATAGCAGGGTAGCAATGACCTGGCAAGTGGGAGATACGCGGGAACCAAACGAAGTGGCCCCTGCATCGCGTAATGCAGGGGCATCCTGATGAGGAGAATATTCGCTAGCGGATTTTCTCGGAGATTGCCTTAGCTTGCGTGAAGAGCATCAGATAGTCACGTCCGCCCGCCTTGGAATCAGTCCCCGACATGTTGAAACCGCCAAAGGGATGGACACCCACCAGCGCGCCAGTGCTCTTGCGGTTGATATAGAGGTTACCTACATGGAACTCACGCATCGCGCGGGCAATACGCTCGCGGTCGGTCGAGAAGAACGACCCCGTTAACCCATACTGGGTGTTATTTGCGATTGCCAGCGCATCGTCGAAGTCACGCGCTCTGATAACCGCTAATACCGGCCCGAAGACCTCTTCCTGCGCAAGGCGCGCGGTTGGCGCCACATCCGCGACAACCGTTGGCTGGATGAAGTAGCCATCCTGTATGGCTGGCTCACCACCCGTGAGCACTCTACCTTCGTTCTGGCCAATCTCGATGTACTGCTGAATCTTCTGATAGGCGTTCTTATCGACCACTGGCCCCATGCCGTTGGCCTGGTCAGTCGTATCACCTACCCTCAACTGCTTCGTCTTCTCTACCACTTTCTCGACAACCTGGTCATAGATAGCATCGACAAGAATCGCCCGCGAACAGGCCGAACACTTCTGCCCCTGGAAGCCAAACGCCGACGCCACGATAGCGCTGGCGGCGGCATCGAGATCGGCCGTCTCATCTACGACGATGCCATCCTTGCCGCCCATTTCGAGCACGGCGCGCTTCACCCAGATTTGCCCCTCAGCGGGGTGCGCCGCCAGCTCGTTAATACGTAGACCAACTTCACGCGATCCGGTGAACGAGACGAAGCGCGTGAGCGGATGCTGGACTAGCGCATCGCCAATCGACCCGCCTGGCCCTGGCAGGAAGCTGACCACGCCCTTCGGCACGCCCGCCTCTTCCAGCAGGTCTACAAAGCGCGCGGCAATGAGCGCGGCAGTGCTGGCGGGCTTGAGAATCACGGTATTGCCTGTCACCAGCGCCGACGTCGTCAGGCCAACCATGATGGCGCACGGAAAGTTCCATGGCGGAATGACTGCCCCGACACCGAGTGGGATGTACACCAGGTCGCTCTCTTCTTCGGGGATCTGTGTCAGCGGCTGCTTACCTGACAACCGAAGCGCATCACGCGCATAGAATTCCATGAAGTCAATGGCCTCGGCGGTGTCGCCATCGGCCTCCGGCCAACTCTTGCCAACCTCATAGATCATCAGCGCGTTGAAGTAGAAACGGCGCTCGCGCATCAAATGCGCCGCCTTCAGGAGATAGCCCGCCCGCTCTTCGGCTGGTGTATACTGCCAGGTCTGGAAGCGCTTCCACGCGGCTTCGACCGCCTCGTTGACCTCTGCGACACCAGCTTTGGCGAACACCGCAAGCACCTGATCTGGATGCGCAGGATTGTTCGAAGTAAATGTCTCCGCCGTCATGCGGCGCTCGCCCGCGATGATGAGCGGATACGTCCGCCCTAATTCTGACGCAACCTGGCGCAGGGCTTCCTGCTGCGCGCGGACATTCTCCTCGCGCGAAAAATCGGTGAAAGGCTGATTGGCAAAAGGTTCCAGCGCATCCACTGAAACACTCCCGGCAATGGTCGCCATTGATGGCACTCTCCTTTGAGGCAAAGAACATCGGCGCGGATGCATCGTTTTCTCAACCGCTTTGCATCATGTGGCCCGAATTGTTACTCGAATGTCCTCATTGTACCGCGAAGCGTGTGCGCTTGCAGGCTGTCAGTCGTCTCTACACACGAGTCTCTGGCATCCTGTCACACATCTGAGGAATAATCATCACCGGGAGCGTACAATCGGCGAAGCCGACTGACGACTGTGGCGAATCTGGCATGAGGTGGATAGAACGTATGAGTGAGACGGATTTTTTTACTCAGACAGCCCTTGACCTGGAATCCTGCGTGACGCCCGAACAGGAAGACGCCGCGCTCGGCGCCTATTTGTTGCTCTATCTTCGCCAGCACTTCGATGCGGATCGGGGCACATGGCAGGCATCCGATGACCGCGACACCCTGCGCCGTACCTGTCACGCCGTCGAGGTACTCCACCGGCTCAATTTTGATGCGCAGTCGCGCCAGATGATTCGGGACGGCGGTGACTGGCTCATCAACATGCCCTTTCGCGACCGGCTCAGTGCCGATGAGCGCGCGAATCTCCACCTCTATCCAAGTCGCTTCAAGACGCTCGCCTACCTGGATCGCTTCGACGACGACCAGGTGCGCGGTGACTTCGCCAACCTCCTGAGCAAAGCGGTCGGAGGCATGTTGCGCAATGTTGGCGAGTCAGATGTCCTCACCACATGCATCACGCTTGACACCTTGCTGACCCTCGAACGCCATGGGCAGCGGCGCGCCGTCTGCTCCGATGATCGATTGAACGCCGTCGTGGGCGCGCTGCTCCAGCAATTCAAGTCCTGGAAGCCGGGAAGACCAATCCCTCAAGCGCCATCGGCCAGCACCGCAAAACCACCGGCGCGTCGGCCAGTCACGCGGTGTGAGGTGGATAATCCCCGTGACCTGAGCTATGTGCTTGGCCTTTTGCTGCAGGTGGATAGATCAAGCCTCTCCGCGCTCCAGGTGAATCGCATCCTGTCGGAGCTGCTTCTGACGTTGAAACAACGTGACCGCACGCGTCAGAGCGACATCGTGCCATCGCTCTACGTCGCGCTCCAGCTTGCCGAACACTTTCATGGCGACGAACAGGTACAGGTGGAAATCGCGAGCCTGCTGCACGATGTGCGCGACCTTTACCAGCGTCCCGATGCGGTGCGGCGATGGGATCTGGCGACACATACCCTGGTGCTACGCCTGTTACTGACCCTGCATGACGCGATCAGTGGAGATAGCCTGTCACATTTTGTCGCCGCTCATCTGCTCCATGAGGCGGAGCAGCGGCGTGTCATCGCGCAAAACACACTCGAAATCGAGCTTACGACCGTCATTCGCGAGCGCATGCAGGTACGACTCGGGGGTGTCGAGGAACTATCGGGCGGCTTCACCAGCGATCACATATTCCGGGTGCCGTTCAGCTATTGGTTTCCCGTCCCTGGATTCGATGGCGACCGACCTTTCCTAACCGGAGCAGTGCCGACCACCTCGCTCATTATCAAGCGTAGCACGAGCGACGCTTTCCACACAGCGACCACAAACTACAATCTGCTGCCACAGCGATTACGTGGGTATTTCGTGCGCCAGCCCGCTGAGTCACAGGTCTACAAGTCCGGGCTCTCCTCGTCGTATTACCTGCCGATGGAAGACCTGGCAGATATGCGCACCTTCTACGACGTGTTCAATGAGATGGATCAGCGGGCGGTCTCCGCAAGCCAGATGCGTCTGTTACAGATCGCCGCCGAACAGATCTGTCGTGTCTCGTTCGCGCTCTTCGGGGAGTCCGCCGATGGACACACTCCGTTTCCCGGAACACAGATTGCGCGTCTCTATCTCTCGCGCATCGAGAAGAGTCTGATGCGAGGCCTTGTCCGCGTGCCGTGGCTCAAAAACCTGATCCAGGGATTCCATGTTGGTAACCAGCGGTATAAGGGATTAGACTACTACCTGGCGCTCATCAATCGGCATGCGACCTTGCTTCAGCCACACGCGCTCGGCCTGGCACATGGCGATTTCCACGCCCGCAATATCATGGTGAGCGAGCGTGGGAATGAAGTCAAGCTCATCGACCTCGACAAACTCGACTGGTCAGGCGATTACCTGGCCGACCTGGGCAACTTGTTAACCGATATCTGTATCTATCGTCGGGTAAGCGAGCCAGAGAGCGACTATGGCCTGGCGCGAAACGACCTGGCGTTGAGCAAATCGTCCGAGCCAGGCCTTGCTGAGAATACCCTCCGCTATCCGTCCCTCGGACGTCCGGCCACCATCGCCTTTCAACTTTCCGTTCTAGAACAGATCGAAAGCTTTGCCAGTGAGTTAGGTGATACGTCATGGAAGCCGCGACTCTGGCTGGCCGCCGCAACCGCGCTCATCGTGCGTGTCGCATTCCACGCGGAACGGGAGGTGGCCGCCGTTCTCTTCGGTGAATCCGTGCGGCTGTTGCATGAACTGACGCGCTATCTGGAACAGGGCCAACAAAATCAGCAATTGCCGCCACTGCTGGCGCCTGCTGTCACCACAACTCCGACGTCTCCACAAAGCGATATGCCAGACTGGGCAATGCCGCACGCGATTCTGCGCGAGGTACACGAGGGATTGCGCGGGCTTGGCCTGCGCACGGAATGTGACCACGAGACAATCCGCTATTTTCCGCGGCGTAATGGACAAACGCCATTCGCATTGCTCGCGCCAGCACGACGCGACGGCATCGCCCGTCTCTTCCTGCGAGCGGACTCGTCGCGACCACTGCCCGCTAGTCCGTTACAGGTCATTCCACCAAAACCCCAGCCTGATCCTTTGAATACCATTGTCATCATAACAGCGAGTAGCTCGCCAAGCGAAGTGCTAGCTCTGGCAAAAGTCTGCCTGGATGCGCTGAAATAGCCGCTAAATGGGAGACAGTGAAACTCAGCCGACCAGGGAAGTCTGAGCGACTGACGGCTTGCCTGTTAGCTGTGTCCGGCGCTCTTCATAGGCGTTGATAACGGCGACGCGGCTTCTCTCGCCTGACGAGCCCGGCCACGCGCGCATGACGTTCGTATGCACGGCATCGAGTAACATCAGTGGCATGTCGGAGATACGCGCGCCGTGGCGCTCTCCGCGTTCGCGTTTTGCTAGCGGTCCCAGATACATTGCCAGTTCGCGGTAGAGATCGGCCATCATGTCGGCAGAATCTTTGAACGCTCTCTCTTCGCCCAGGTTTATATTCATGACAAGCTGGCAATCGGCGAAAAGTTGCGCAATAGCATCCGCAACGCGCGCGATCCGTCGTGGGTCGTCGGATGTCCAGGAGACATGCTCCCGCCAGTAGACTAGCAAGTACGGTTCGCGCCGCCGCTCCTGGCGACAAAATCCGTGGCGCATGCCCGTCCACAGCGCATCTAGCCGCTCCGGCGCCTGGCGCAGCTCTCGGAATAGCCCGGAATAGAGGTCATGATCGCTATCGTCGATAGGGTGGCCCACTGCGGTCGCCTGCAACATTACGCCCGCAAGCAGGAAACCGAGATAGTAGGATATAGCATTGGGAGCAGCCGCGGCATTCTGCGAGCAACCTGTCAGCAGATTCTTCAGGGCACGATAGCGCGAGCGATCATAACTGTTGGCCAGTTCCG
Organism: uncultured Chloroflexia bacterium; assembly: GCA_963718915.1. Classification (GTDB taxonomy): domain Bacteria; phylum Chloroflexota; class Ktedonobacteria; order Ktedonobacterales; family JADMIN01; genus DAHUXT01. The sequence continues at coordinate 156,704 of CAVRAI010000013.1, forward strand.
CGCGGCGATCACGTCGACCAACAAGAAATGCCCCAATCACCGTGGCCATGGCGCGCACCGTGCCGAAATCGCCTCGCCCGGTCGCCGACGACATTCCGGACTGCAAGACCGAGAACCCGTCAAGAGACTCCCACTGGCTCACTGGCTGGCGGCGCAATTCACGGATGGCCCAGAGCGCTGCGTATTCGCCTGAGAGACGCCAGGGCAGATTCCACAGATAGCCGATCATCAAGATAACGACCGCCGCAAACCAGAGTAGCACCTGCCAAAGCTGCGCCATGTAGATAGGCGGCTCCAGAAAGTAGACGAGCGTCACCCCAGTTGTAGCACACCAGCAGAGCAGGAATGGTCCAAGCGAGAGCAGGACAGCGCGCACCAGGGCAAGCGAGTGTTCCTGGCTAGCAATCTGCAAAGTTGTCGCGTTGAAACCGATCACGACCGCGATGATAACCGCAAGCGCCGTGAGGTCAGCGCCAAGGAATCCGCCAATGTCGACCCCACTTCCGGCGAGCGCCGAGGCTCCGCGTGCGAGCAGCGGCACATTGAAATCGAGCAGCGGCAACGCCCAACCTAAAACGCATCCCAACACCAGCAAAAGCGCACCGACAATCGTCAACACCGCACCGATACGTCGTGCGGGCCGTAAAGCCCAAGCAGTCATCCCATCCGCCACTTTCACCATATTGACGACACACAGCGGCCAGGCGGTGCGCCACCCCATACTCTCGCATGTCGCCAGAACAAACATCAGTAGCGCATTAGCCCTTCGCCGTACGTGGTTTCTTGCTCGTCTTTGACGGAAGCGACGTGGGCGCGGCGGCCAGATTCGCCTGTCCAGTGGGACAGAGAGCGACCAGCGTGCACTCTTCACAGAGCGGTCGGCGGGCCTGGCAAACCGCTCGTCCGTGATAGATCAGCATGTGCGAGAGTGGGAGCCAGTCTTTTCGCGGAACAAGCGCCATGAGATCCTGCTCGACGCGCACTGGATCATCACTGGTGGTGAGTCCAAGGCGGCGCGCCAACCGGCCCACATGGGTATCCACGACAACACCTTCCACGATGCCATAGGCGTTGCCCATTACCACATTCGCTGTCTTGCGCGCGACGCCGGGCAGGGCTGTCAACTCCACCATGGTATGCGGCACAACACCGCCGTACCGCTCGACCAGCATGCGCCCCGCATCCCGCAGGTGCTTCGCCTTGCTGCGGTAAAAGCCGGTCTTGCGAACATCCTGCTCAAGCTCTTCCAGTGGCGCATCGGCGTAGTCCGCTGCCGTTCGATACTTTTTGAACAAAGCAGGCGTCACAGAATTGACCAGCACATCGGTACATTGCGCGGAGAGAATCGTGGCGACAAGTAATTCGAGCGGCGTGTTGAAGTCCAGCGAACATTTCGCGTCGGGATAGAGCCGATAGAGTTCGGCGACGATCTCCTGCGCCCGCTTCTGATCAGCAGCCGACGACTTCGAGGATGGTTCAGCCATGTAGATATGCTCCTTGTTGCGCCATACAGCCCAAAGCCAGCCCCAGCACGTCAGTCGCCATACAGCATGAGTATACACCGCCCGCAAGGCATCGCGAAAATAGCACACTGCTGGTTGCGCGTCAAGAAAGCAATCAAAGCCGCACAATCTCCCATACGGGGCTGCCCGGCGGGCGAGAGACAATACGCTTGTCTCCATACAGAGTAACCTGTACCACACTATCTTTCGGTGCAGTCCACGAAGGAGTCTGCTGCGAGCCTGCGCGTGAGGGGAGTGTGGCTTCGAAGTACCAGAAGAAGGTGCGAATGGCGCTTACCACCAGAAAAAGTAGCAGCAGCACCCGGCCAATCTGCTCCGGGGTCGTAAAAACGCGGACGCCATTCATACGATCAAGCACAATGGGCAGGTGACCCAGGAACGTGAAGATCTCATAGAGCGCTAACGCCGGGATGATACAGGTGGCTGGCAGAACGCTTGCCGCCTCGATAACGCCTGTCGAGGCTCCGATGGCGATACTGGCGACCAGCGGCAGTGCCGTCAACAACAGGAGCGCCATGGCGGTCGGATTCTTCCAGCGCACCAGCAGAATGACCAGACCAATGATGAAGATTGGCGTGAGCAGCACTGGTATAATCGGCGATGAACCGACCGCCGGGTATCCAGATGTAAAGTCCTGTGAGATCAGGAGTCGCAGCACATCACCAATATTGTGCAGCACTTGTCCCCAAAAATCGAGCGAGAGTATGCCGGGGCCTGGGGTCGTCTGAACACTACTACGCGCGAGCAGGGGGCTGCCAGGCGGCAGTCCAACGCGCAAACTGAGGAAGTAGCCAATCGTCGGCAATCCTGAGACAAGGGCCATGCCTACCAGTACCGCCAGCTGCTGCCGCCAGTATTTGAAGAGATGTGGATGGCGCAGTCGCCACACCACCAGGAAGGTGAGCACAAGCATCGGCAGCAGCCAGAGGCCAGGAGCCAGATCGCAGGCCAGCCCGGTGCAGATGCCACAGCCCGCATAGAGCAGCAGTGCGCGTCGTCGCGTGCGTGTGTATTGCGCGTCCGCCTGCCCGCCTGGCTTAATCGCGGCAGCGGCTTGCCCGCTTAGGCGCAACGCTATCAGCAGCCAGAGCGTCGCGGTACACATGAGCAGCGGCAGCAGGATGACTTCCATCCCAGACCGGCTCAGCGAGACATGCCAGCGACTGGTGGCCGCGAGTAATGCCGAGAGCAGCGCTATGGTTGAGGCGCCCTTCCACTGCCCCTGGCGCAGAATTTCGCGCGCAAGCAGATAGATGACGTAAACCGTCAGCGTGCCGATCACCGCGGAGGGCAGCAGCGCCGCCAGCGGAGTCGGCCCAAAAACGTAGACCAGCGCTTTCTGGATGGCCACAAATGGCCCGTGCAATCCCTGCGGATCGGTGAGGACCAGTTTGAGATCGCTGCTGATTTCCTTGAGGGTGCTGATTTCCGCGCTTCCTGTTGGCAGCGGCGCAAGCAGATTGCCCAGACGAAGCAACCGAAGCATTGCGGCGACGATCAGCACCAAAATCAGCATCGCACGTTCCCAGAAGACCGTGTGCTGAGATAACCCCTCGCCCAGCGCGCCAGCGTACCGGCGCACCACACTGAACCATCCCTGCTCATAAGGCGCAGCCCGTAGGAAGAGCAGCGGCGCGAAGGTGACCAGAATCTCGAAGAATTGCACGAAGAGATCGCGGCTGGCATCCGACTCGCCAATCAGCAGGAAATTGCTCACCGCGTAGGTCAAGAGCGCACCCATCGCCAGCATGATGCCCTGCCTGCGGACAAACGGCTCGATGGCAAGTGGCGCCAGTGGCAGCAGCCAGATGACATACCAGGGCTGAAACCAGAATGTGATGAGCACCAGCGACGCGAACGTAATTTTCGCGCTGGCGGTTATGACATCGCGCAGATCGCTCTGGTCGCGCAGGGACCAGAGTCGCCGAATCTGGAAGAAAGCATAGAGGCCAAACAGTGAGTAAAATACCAGGCGCACGGTCTTATCAAGCGCTGGCCACTGGCTCGACGGCACGAGAACCTGAAGTGGAGCGGCGAGAATGCCGACGATGGAGCCGTTATAGTAAAGCGGTCGTAGCTGCTGGCCAAGCCCCGTGAAGGTAGCAAATCCATCCCAGTATGGCGCGTAAAAGACGACGACCATGATCAGCCCGATCACCGTGGCGCTCGCCAGCAAGCGGAACGCCGCACCCTTATCAATCTCGCCGACCGCCTGAATGGTTGCTCTAGTCGCGCGTGCGAAGACACTGCCTTCGCCTTTGTGCGCCTCCTCGCCATCGTCATTGAGGGTGGTTGGCGCGACGCCCCGTTTCGCGGCCAGATGCCGCAGTTCATACACCAGCCAGAGCGGCACAAAGACGGCTGACACATACTTGACCAGCGCGCCAAGTACCAGCAGCATGAACGCCGTCCGCGCGCGTCCGTGGAGCATGCAGAGAAACGCACCCAGCACGCAGACCATCATCACAATGTCATTGTGGCCGTTCCCAATGGTCTCGAAGAGCAGTAGCGGACTCCATCCAAAGAGGACCAGAATACGCAGCCGACGCGCTGGGTAGAGACGACGCGCCAGCCAGTCTACCAGGATGAAGGCGGCAACCGCCGAGGCTGCCGCGATCACCTTGAAGATGAGCATGTTCAGGAAGAGATTCTCGCCAGAGACCAGCGACACCAATGCCGTTATCAACAGCCAGACCGGGCCATAGGGCGCCTCTGGCCGATCAACACTCAGCCCTCCTGGGAGGAGTGAGGCCTTCGTCACCATGGGGTTGGCTTGAAAATGAACCTGAAGATAGCCTCGGGCGACATAGCCGTACAGGTCAGTCGTGGTGACTGGCTGCATCCAGATCATAATGAGAGCGAAGATGAGCGGGAACCCAATCACGCTCCAGCGGACCAGGCGGTCGAGACGATCTCCGCCCGTTAACTGCTGTACCCGGCCAGCGGCGATCAGGGCAAAAAACTGCGAACCGAACAGCAGAATAATCGCCAGCACGAATCCAAACGCGGCGATAGCGCTATAGCCGGTAATGCGCCCCATGTCATTGATGATATTTGGATTGTCGCTGGCATGCGGGTGACTCCACCAGAGTGTTAGGGGGAAGGCAGCTACCAGGCAGATGTAGACCAGCGTCGAGACCAGCCCACAGACCACGATGATGCGGAGCGGGGAGACATCGGCAAGGGTATGGGCGAAGACGTCTTCTCCGCGCGGCGTAAAGCCTGGCAATGGCGGGGCATGCTGCCACCGCCGTCGCCACCGAACGGACAGTGCACGGCGCGCCTTGGTAAATGCCACCCTGCGCGAGATGTGCTGTCGGGAGGCTTCAGCGGCTGGGACAGGCTCAGCGAGCACCGGCCAACGAACCATTGCCACCGCCAGCACGCCAAAGACCGCCAGCCACGCGAGATTACGCCCGGTGAGAATCGCCACGGCCCATGGTTGCAGGTTGCGCAGCGCTGGCCAGATCATCGTCATGACTTGACCGAGCACCGCAACTGTAGCGGTTGTCGCGAGCAGCGCAACGGTGCTCCGGCGCGAGGGAAGCCGCACGCAGACCAGAAGTGGGATGACCACCAGCAAATAGTGGGCGGGCAGCGCGAGAAACGACAGCATGAATGCCAGCAGAATCGCGCTGGAGCCTGCTATCAGCACGCGACCCCGTGCGATGGCACGTTCGCCCGCACGGTCCGCTGACCCTGCGTCGATGGCGACTGCCTCATCGTTCGCCTCATCGGCGCCACCTGCTCGCGAGATGTTTGGTCGGCCAATGCGCCGGAAGGCAAGCCAGATAGCAACGTATGCTAGCGCCATCAAGACGAGCGCCATGACCATTGAGGTGGTGTCGGCATAGCCATCGAGCGCGGAGTGAACGACCCGCGAGAGGTCAAGCGGCGAAAAGTCGGTGTGAACCGCCAGCCCGGGCAGCCAGCTGACCAGTAACTCGACGTTAGCGAAGAGACTCTCGATCTCGATACCTCGACGCGCCTGATAGAGAATGGTCTCACGGATAGCGTTCCACCCCGCGCTGGCGAAGATGAGCAACGTCCACGCGGCCAGTGTGGCGCCAAACCACACTACTCCGGTGGCCATGCGTCGCCACACACGCGGTATCGCCGCTTTGAGCGTGGGCGCGTCCGCCTGATAGACGAGATAGACGAGAAAGACGGGAACCAGTAAGATCGGGAACCCTTTAATAAGCGTCGCCAGCCCCAGGGTGATGAAGGCAATAGCCGTCTGCCGATTTATCAGGGCAAGAATGGCTGCGAGACAGAGGGTTCCCGCCACGAGATCGAACTTCTGGAGCAACGCGCCGCTGGCAAAGACGAGCAGGAGATAGAGCAGGCCTGACTTCATCCCGTAACGGTCGCCGGGAATCAGCCGACGAGCCACCGCACGCACCAGCACTAGCGTCAGCAGATCGATCAGCAGCATCTCGATGCCAAAACTCAGGCCGTAGACGCTGTAGCGCTGCGGATCGGGCATTGGCAGCGCGGTTGGCGAGGCGACAAAGGCCAGATCGGGCCGGGGCGCAATCGCAGAGAATGGCAGGAGCGCCAGCGCTGGCGCCAGCAACAGCGCCATCGCCACCGGTGGATACTCGACCGGAAAATCGCGATAGGGCAGTTTCCCCACGGCGAATTCGCCAGCATATTTATAGAACTGTGGATCGCTGTAGTGCGCCCCGATAATCATGCCGAGCAGCAGCAGCAGGCGGGTAACCAGCCAGACCACCAGCAAGACGCGATCAGCCAGCACTGGTGACGTTGCCGACACATCGAACCTGGCGCTCAGCCAACGCCACCAGCGCCGTCCCCGCAGCCGCATCGCAGATATCCTACTCATGGCGCACCGCCTCACGCGCCTCTTCTCCCCCGGTCGGTGTCACGAGAGCGCCGTCGGACAGGCGTACGAGCTTATCGCGCGACCCCTCGGCCGCTTCATCCGAGAGGGCGAGCGCCAGGGCGGGCAGCGTAACAAAGTAGAAGTAGGTTGTGAGGCTGCGCCATGCGAACCACAGCGGCGTCACCGCAAGCACAAATCCGAGACCCGTGCTGGGTCGCGGCTGGCGCCAGTAGACGATAAGACAGGCGCCGATTACCAGCACCTCTAGCGCGAGGTAGACGGGCGCGGGAGCCAACGGCAGTACACCCGCGAGCGAGAGGCGGACCAGACCATTGCCGAGCGGGAACATCGGGTCGATCTGCGGCGCGAGCACGCCACGCGCCCACGCAGCAGGGTTGTTTACGACGAACGGCGCATTGATAATCGCAAAGACTGCCACACCGCCCACCAACCGCCGTACCGCCGCGCGCGCGCCAGAGCGACGCCAGACAAGCAGGAGATAGAACGGCGCGAAGAACCATGCCAGTTGCTTCGCGGCGAGCGCCAGCCCGAACGCCACGGTTGAGACCACAGGGCGACGCCACCAGCGCCAGGCAATGAATAACAGCAGGATGTAGAAGACGTCCAGGTCGCCGACCAGCGCCGCGTTGAGGAGTGGCGTATCGGCCAGCACAAGCAGCGCCAACCATACCCTGCAGTCAGGTGGTACCGAGCGTATCATCAGGATCGCCAGCGTCAGCAGGCAGAGCGCGAAAAAGAGCACGACACTCGGCAGCCCTGCCCAGACGAACGGCGCCAGGGGCAAAAAGGCCAGCGCAGGATAGCTGACACGCGACTCGAACGCGCTCACGGCGTCGGGGTTGCCAACCGGCTGCTGGGCAAACACGGCCCGCAGCTCATCTTTCGACGGATAATCCGTCGGCGGTGTGCTGGCGAACGCGCCCTGCCGGAGCGGCGTAATGTTCGCGGGGTCTTGGTGGAGTGCGCGCATCGCTGCCACGATATCGGACGTGACGTAGGGGTTATGCCCGTCGAGCAGTTGCTGCGCCGCGTAGTGGTCGAGCGTGGTGCCGTCGTTGGCGTATTGGGGTGAGGAGAAGCTGGCGACGATAACCCTGGCGCTCTGGAAGATGCCCAGCGGCGCGACGAGCAATGTCAGGCAGAGGGCGGCAATCTGAACCTGGCGCCGATAGGGCCAGCGCCAGCGCGGCGGATTGACGCCCACAGCGGCCAACAGCAGCACGAGCGAGGCGGCCAGCGTGAGAAAGACGAGGATCCCGGTCAGGGTCGCGCCCAGCGCATGGGTGACGGGGTCGCGTGGTAGTTCCAGGAGATTCTGAAGCGCCAGCGCCAGTGCGACCAGCGTCAGACGCGCCGCGGTAGTCTGCCGGGGAACGACAATCCATTGTCGCGCCCAGCGGGCGAACGCGCCTGACTCGGTTGCCGCTCCCATCGACTCGGGCTGAGTACCCATGGGTTTACCCATAGTGGTGCAAACTCGGTCGCCCGCACGGGCTACGCTTGACAGATGAACGCTTACCTGCTATACCAGCCTCATGCGCACGGGCGATGAACCCGTGTTTGGTGGCTTTCGGGCCAGTGCTCTTGGCACAATCGAATGTTCGTGGCGTTGCCGGGAGGAAGCCGTCCCGGTGTAAAACATTCACGGTTGCATCCCCCTTCCACGTATCTGGGAGCCTTAGCCCCCAGTAGTTCCGGTGGACACCCGGCAAGTAGCTCGGTGGAGTTCGCTCCGCCGAGAAGCCCCTAGCTTCAGCCGTGGGGAGTGTCACAGAGGTCGTCGTGCTCATGCCTTCTCCCGGCGCCTGGTCTGCCCGCCTCATCATGAGAGACCGTACGAAACTGCGCCGACTGCAACCAGCCATGGCGACATCTGAGGCCAGCCACGGCCGCGAAGCTCACACAGTGATGACGCCTACTATAACGCCTCTACGCGATCAATCGTTCCTGAGTATCCACATCCAGTACTTCGTGATAGTGACGAGCGCTGCGAACTGTCTGACTCAGGGCGCCTGGCGAAACGGCAGCATAATAATCGCGCCAAACGCCGCTACTGCTGGCACCGCATAGAGCAGCGCCTGGATGACATCATCCCGCGAGTTCGCGTGCAGAAACATCGTGAAGCTGGCAACGGCAAACCCCACACCGATTGCAAAGAGCAGAATGGTGCTGAGCATTCGCTTCGACATGATCGCCTTCTCTACCTGCTGTATATATGAATCTTCCGAATATTCCCACAACAGTGGCCATATGCGCCGCCAGATTATACCATGTCTGCGGTTATGCGCACCATGCGCTATGACCAGAAAGTTGCCCAAACAGCTGGCGTGTCATTCCCAAAACACCCCCGCGCCCGTTATCGTCTTGTCTGAGGATCCTCAGCGTTCGAGCCGCTGATTCCGATATATCGTTCATAGGAGGCCTGCTTGAAGCACTTGGTAAGGAGATATTTTCCGCTTCTTCTTTGTAGCTTGTTCATGCTGAGTATTCTGGCGGGCTGCAAAACACTCACAGCAAACATTGCGCTGCCAACTGCGACGAAGGCAGCCGTAGCCATCACACTGCAGAATCTTGAATTTGATACGAGCGAGCCGCTTGGTATCCTCGTCAAGAACACTGGTTCAGCCGACGTCTATGCCCTCGATGGGCTTTCTGGTTGCACCGTCCTACAGTTGCAGCAATATGATTCCGACAAGAAGGCCTGGGTTGCGGCTGACCGATGTCATGAGACGATTCAGCCGCGCGTGTTGTTGATTCGCGCGGGGATGAGCGAACCGTTTACGCTCGCGCCCAACTCTCCCGGCGATCCGAACGCCTGGGCGTCGGGCACGTATCGTATCGCGCTCACGTTCACAACGCAGTCGAATGGCGCATCTTCGACGCAGGTGGCTTTTTCGCCGGGCTTCACCATCTCAGGTTCCTGAGCCGATGGGCAAGCCGGCCGGAGCGAAATGAACTTTGATGGTTTAGACCGAACACCAGTATAACGGCGGGCGAGCAGACCGTAGCATAAATGCTACGGCGAATTACCCGGATCATTCGCCGGCAGGCTCACAACGGTAAACTTCCCTCCAACATACTGTTCCAAAACGACATCAGAATCATTCAATTCATGGAGCGACATATGGAGAATCCCCAACTCGTCGTCAGCAACTTTACCTTCGCGCCAGACGATCAGCGGCGGATGGAGGAGGCGCTCGGCGCGGGTGCGTTGCTGCTGGTTCGTGGCGGACGTGACGCGCTACGCGAGGCGCTGGTGGCGCACCCCAAGGCCGATGTCGTCGCCAGCTTCTTCCCGCCCGCCGACCTGCTCGCGCTAGCGCCCCATCTCAGGTGGATCGCGCTGCCCAGCGCGGGTGCGGACCATGCGATCCGGGCGGGCACCGTGCAGCCGGGCGGGCCGGTGGTAACCACCGCCAGCGGCATCCACGCGGCGCCCATCGGGGAGTTTGTGCTCTCGCTGATGCTGATGTGGGTGCGCCACTGGCCTCAGATCATCGACTATCAGCGCGACGCGACCTGGCCCGATGCGGCGGGACGCGAGCAGCTACACGGGCGCGAGCTGGACGGCGCGACGCTTGGCGTCATCGGTCTGGGCGCGATTGGGCGGCGCATCGCCCGGCTGGGTCACGCCTTCGGCATGCATATCGTCGCCACGCGGCGCAGCGCCAGCGCGGGGGCGAGCGACCCCGACGCCGATCTGCTGATCCCGCCGGAGCGGCTGGGCGACCTGCTCGCAGCATCGGACTTTGTCGTCGTGAGTGTGCCTGCGACACAGCAGACGCGGCATCTGCTCGGCGCGAACGAGCTACGCATGATGCGGCGCGATGCCTTTCTGATCAACATCTCGCGGGGCAGCGCGATTGATGAGGCGGCGCTGATCGCAGCCCTGACGAATGGCATCATCGGCGGCGCAGGGCTGGATGTCTTCGAGACGGAGCCGCTGCCTGCCGAGAGTCCGCTCTGGCGGCTGCCCAACGTGATTCTCTCACCCCATGTGGCGGGCAACACCGACCAGTACAGCCGCCGCTTCACCGACCTCTTCCTGGAGAATCTGGCGCGGTACCGTGCGGGCGAGCCACTACGCAACGTGGTGGATCTGGCACGGGGATATTAGGCGGCCGGACCTCTCCCCCTACCCCCTCCCCGACACGGGGAGGGGCCGCAAACGAACGTACATGCCGGTGGCGTGCGGTGCTTTGCCTACCCTCGCCGCCGGGTGAGATACAGCTCGACCCAGGCGTCGGTGGCGCGCGAACGGCCCAGCGCGGTATGCAGCACGTAACGGGTGGCGTCTAGCGCATGGTCGTACTGCTTCAAGGGCAGCTCGGAGACCTCAGCCCCGGACCTCACCCCCAGCCCCTCTCCCGCGAGGAGAGGGGAGCCAGATGTCGTACTCACGTCAGGGGGATACTGGTACATGCCATATTCGGCGATGGTGTGGACGCAGCGCGGGGCGACGTAGAGGCCGCGTGTGCCGTCACTGCGGCGGCCCAACAGGCGGGTGATGGTCTGGATGCCGGGACGCACCGCGTCCTCGGCGGGCAGGGCGCGAGATGGATAAGCCCAGCGCGGACAAGCGCGGTTTGCAGCGCGGCGATGTGCTCTGGCTCGTCGGGGCCGCAGTACCACGTCTCGACACCATAGCGCTGCGTCAGGTCCACCAATGCGGGCAGGACGACGGCATCGAGCGGGGCGCGCCGTTCGTACCACTCGTCGAGTTGCCAGGCGCGGTCGTCGCCATCGAGGCCGAAGATGCAGGCGGCGGTGGGGTTGGTGTAGCCCCAGTCCACCCCGCCGATGACGCGGGCATAGCGCTTCCCATCATCAGCCTCACGGATATGGCCATCGGTGGCGTCGGTGGCGAAGGCGTAGACCAGCCCCTCGAAGGCGGTGAAGAGGCCGAGCACCTCCTGGTCGTAGAGCGCGCCCGATAAGCCGAGGTCTTCGATGTAGTCGCCGGGCAGATGGGCGGCGTTGGCGCTGGTGGCGGCGCGGTAGAGCGCGTGGCTGGGCCGCGGATGCAGCTCGAAGTCGCGGGCGAAGCCGTCGCGGCCCTTGGGCGTGCCGGTGGCCCAGCCTGCCGTCTCGTAGCCTTGTTGCCGCAGTCGCGCCTTGAGCATCTGCCAGGCGTAGTAGCCACAAAGCGGCGCCTCATCCAGCCAGAACCAGGCGAGGTTGAGGCCGCGCACGCGGTCGGGTTGGTCGAGCGAGCGGAAGAGGATCTCGCTGCCGTTCTCCAGCCGCAGATGCCCTTCGACCTTGTGAAAGGTGTACTTCATCTCTTCAGGCAGCAGTGAGAAGAAGGTGCGCTGGGTGGCGTCGCGCAGCATCGGGTAGGTGGGCGCGCCGATGAGGCCGAGCGAGCCGGGCTGGTCAAGGGCGTAGGCGAGGGCGCGCAGGGCGCCAGCGGTGGTCTTGCCCGCGCCAACGCCACCGACGTAGAAGCTGAACCGCGCCTCGCTCGCCAGGAACGCCTGCTGCGCCGGGTTGAGCGTCCAGTCGGCGAGGATGGCGGCGGAGGTGCATAAAGGCTCGGATGTATTCTTTGGCATACGGACTGTCTCCTCTAAGAGTAAGGTCTATAACAGCGGGTGAAGGCCGCGCGCTCGTGCTACAATGAACCAGCAAGCGGTATCGTCCGCTAACCAGCAGACGGACGCGCGAGGAGGGATGGGCATATGGCAGAACAGTTGCGCGTCTTCGTCAGCCATAGCCACCAGGACAACGCCTTCTGCCAGCAGATCGTGCAGGCGCTGCGCGACGCGGGCGCGGATGTCTGGTATGACGAGCACAACCTGCGGCTGGGGCGTAGCTCACGAGATGATTCAGCGTGAGTTGGGCGCCGCCCGGTCTTTGTGTTGATTCTCTCGCAAGGCCGTCGTTGGCCTCGCAATGGGTGAAGCGCGAGACGGCTGGGCCTACGAGCTCTACGGCCGCGAACCGACGCGGCTGATGGTCTTTGTGACAGCCGGGCAGATTGAGCGCGCCGACTTCGGCACGGAGACAGGCTGGCTGCTTCTTGCAGGACTTCAAGCGTATCGAGGCCCCGGCTCGCAACCTTATCCGCCTGCATGAGGCGGCTCGCCGTCTGCGTGCTGCACCTTGGCCTGACTCCGCTGGCGAGACGCCCGCCCCCGTCGCGCCGCAGCCGACGCGAGACTGTGGACGACCTGCTGACGCGCGGCAAGGCGCTGATGGCACAGAAGAAGTATGCCGAGGCGCTGCCGCTATTCGAGCGCGCTACCCAACTCGCTCCTGGTCGTTCGACGCTTGGGTGCCATCAGTCTCGCTTACGACGAATCGTGGACGCTATGAGGAGGCGCTGACTGTTATGAAGCGAGTCGGCGGCTATCGACCCGACCGACGCCAGACTTGGTTTAGCCTTGGCGCAGTGCTGCCTTACGCAATGGCGCTACGGACTCGCCCTGGCCGCCGATGAGCGTGCGCTGGCACTCGACCCGAACAATGCCAGAACCTGGTTCAACAAGGGCGCCGCGCTGCGCAAACTGCTGCGTTTCAAGGAGGCGTCGCTGCCTCCGACCAGGCGATGGCGCTGCCCCGAACGACGCTGAGGCTTGGTCAACAAGGGCATACGCTCGTCGACTGAGGCGTCTTGCCGAGGCGCTGGTCGCCTATGAGAGAGGCGCTGGCCCTTGTCCCTGACTACGCTATGGCCTGGCATAACAAGGCAATCACATTGCGCAATCGTTGGGCGGACGGCCGAGGCGGAGGCGGCGGAGCAGCACGCGGACGAGTTGCGCGCGAAGGGATAGCGCCGCGCTCATGGCTGTGCCCCCTGCCCATCTTGTCCCGCGTCGCCTCCTGGCTCACTTGGCTCGTCCTCTCCCTCAGGTTTTGGCTGGAAGCACTCCACGCAGAGCAGCCGCCCCTGCGCGTTGCGGAACGTGGCATAAACATGCGCCCCGCCGGTGAACCGACACACCGACGAAGAAGACGCGGATGGAGATGATGGAGATGGCCGTGTGTGTACGGAGAGGGGAGCGCCATGCTCGCCAAGAAGCTCATTGGATGCCAAGTTGCTCATATTCCCAGCATGAGCTTCTTGGGCAGGATGAGCTTCTTGGGGCGGCAGATACCAGAGCCAGCTGCCCGCGTAACTCGCCTTCTTTGAGAGGATGTCGCAACGAGCGCGCGCCCGTCTCAACGTTGCTAGGCTCACCCCATGCTCTTGCGCATAGGCCTGGACGGCTGGCTCGGGCTGCGGGCCATCGGCCAGGAATGCCCTCAGCAGTTCCGCCGCGCGTGTCAGCGCTGGCTCTGTGGGAGCCGACACTTCCTCCTGAAGCAGCGCCCGCGCATCATACGGACTCTCGCCCTCCCAAGCAATGATGGGCGCGCCACTGGGTGACCCGACCACCCGATATGCCAGGGACGTTGGCGACATGCCAAGGTTGTTCTTGGTGCTGGCGACTACCCGCCGCTCCGGGTTGTCAGGGTCGCACCCTACCAGCAGCCCCGACCGCGCCGCCCCGATGATGCCAATGGAGCCGCCGCCCCGATAGAGCGCATGTCCACCCCCACCTTTATTGAGATGGCGAATAAGAAAGAAGGCGGCGCCAGTGCGCTCCGCCAGCCGGGCCAGCGGGGCCAGTACCCCACGCACATCCTGATCGCGGAAGGAATTGGTCTGGCTGTCCAGATATGCCATGAAGGGATCGAAGATGACCAGTTTGGCCTCCACCCGTTCGATGGCCCGCTCGATGAGCGTCAGGTCGCGGAAGCTGGGCTGGTGCTCGATGGGCGCGCCGTCCAGTGGGGTGAGTCTCACCGTCGTCACCACGAGGAGCCGGTCCGGGTCGCCGCCCGCCGCATCCAGCCGTGGGCGCAGCGTATCGGCGGGGTCGTCCTCGGCGGTGAAGTAAACCACGCCCGCCGGGCCGATACCGGGGCTGCCGTCTGGCATCTCGTGTCCCGCGGTGATGCGCGCCGCCAGGTCGAGCGCGAGCAGCGTCTTGCCGTGCCCAGGGTCGCCGTCACAGATGGTCAGCTTGCCTTGATAGAGCCGCCCGCCCCAGATGGGACGCACCGGTGTCGGCGTTACCTCGGCCAGAAGTTGCCCAATCTGCTCGATCCGCCCAAGAGGCTCATCGTGCGCCAAGAAGCTCATGCTGTGGATATGAGCCTCTTGGTGAGCTTCTTGGACGTAGGCGCTGCCAAGTCCCCCCGACCTGCCCGAACTATCCTCAGACCGGCCCAGACCCAGCCAGACGACCAGCCGTGAGACAATGCGCACCCCATCAGCGCCATGACCCGAGAGTCGCGCCGCCAGGGACTTCCCACCCGTCACCGGGCTCCCCTCGGCCAGCTTGCGCGCCGTGCCACGCGCCTTCGCGCGCTGCTGCCACTCCTCATCGCCCGCGATCCGCGCCACCAGTCGAGTAAAGTGGTCCACCTCCTCCTCAGCCCAGCCGCCGCGCACGAGCAGCCCGGCGAGGTCTTTGGCCGCCTCATCGCGCTGGCCTTCGTCCGGCCAGTGCCGCGCCACGAGCGCCACCGCCGCCACCCGCGCCACCGCCGCCCGCAACTCGCGCGCAGGCGCCACGCTCGGCTCGCCCTGGGTGCTGCTGATGCTGCCACGTTCCCAGCGCACCACCTCCCCGCTCGGATGCACCGAGGGCGGCACGACCGTCTGCCCGCCAGTTGACCGCAGCTCGATGAGCATGGTGGTGTGGTGGGCGGACCCCTCCCGGCGCTGCGCGCCACCCTCCCCGACACGGGGAGGGGAGCCAGAGCCGCCCATCCGCGCGAACGGTTCGGACATATCTGGTAGCCCCTCTCCCCGTGGGGGAGGGGTTGGGGAGGGGTCCGCGTACTTCGTCGTCGCGGGAAGCTCACCGACCACCCGATACCAGTAGTGGCTGGCCGGATTGCTCGCCCGTCCTGAGATCATCCCCGTCGGCGGCAGCAGCTGCTCCGCCGCTTCCCGTGCCTCGGGCGCGTCGCAGTCCACATCCACCAGCCCACCGCTCGGCTCCCCCAGCAGCACCCCGATGTTGTGATGCAATCCCCCGCCACCGCGCCCGCCAATCGGCCCGAACCATTTGGGCAGCTCGTCTTCGTCCAGGCGCATCGCCTGCCAGCCGGTCAGCGCCACCCCCTTCTGCCCCGGAATCACCGGCACCACCCGCCAGCCACGCCGGGTATAGTCTCGCGCCGCCGCCAACGCGACGTTCTCCGGCTCCTTCTGCTGCTCGTGCGCATCATGAGAGGCCGTCATCGTCCGCCTCCTGGTTCCCCTGGCTCTCTTCCTTGTCCATCGCGCCATCCGTCGCCTGCGCCTGGGAGACGGCGCGATCCCATGCGACGAAGCGCAGCAGACGTTGCACGCTCAGCACCGGGATCTGCATCTTCCAGAACGTCTCCGTGAGGCCGAAGCTCGTGTACCGTGTGATTGGCCGCCCGTCACGCCGCAGATGCTCTGGGTCAGATACCATCTTCGGCTCCGGCCCCCACGCCACCGGGTTCTGGCACGCCTGGTAGGTGTCTAGCGCCAGCCCCGTTGCCACGCGCACGACCTCCTGGCCCGCCTCGGTCAACTCCTGGCGCATCTTTACCCGCAGCGCCTCCGCGCCCATCCGCCGCGCCTGTTCCGCCCACTCCGCCCATTCGTCCCACTGCCACGGCTCCCCGTCCCTGTCCATCTCCGTCTCCTTCACCCCATCCTTCTCCGCACCGCCTGGGAAGAACCTCACTCCCAGTCCCTCTCCTCGTAGGAGAGGGGAGCCAGAGCCTTCGCCATCCGGCACGATGGCCGCCTTTGCCCTCCCCGCGTCGGGGAGGGTGGCCGAAGGCCGGGAGGGGGCCGCCCACAAAAAACGGCGCCCACTACCCGCGCGAAACGGGATAGCGTGGCGCCGTATTCGGGCTCACCAGCTCTTCAAGACTTCAACGATGCATCAATGCTCAATACATCAATGCGCCTGTGACGCTGAGTGTAGAACGCGCGTTTCAAGTGTGCAAGGACGACAAGTAAGGAAGATCACACCCGCTTTCCCCAACCCGCGCAGGCGGGTTTTGTGGCGGAGCGCAGCGAGGCCCTTCAGGCGCGGTTTTAACCGCCAGCCCCTAATTCCGCACAGGCCGCCCAGTGCGCAGGAATGTCTCGATGCGCTCCTGCGTCTTCGGCATCCCCGCCAGGCTGACGAACGCCTCACGCTCCAGGTCGAGAATATCCTGCTCGGTGAGCGTGTCGTTCGCCGAGGCGGCTCCGCCGGTTAGCACATAGGCCAGCTTGCTCGCCACTACCGCGTCATGCTCCGAGACCTTGCCCTGGAGCCTGAGGTTTTCCACCTGCTGCTCCAGCACCAGCCGACCGCCCTCACCGGGCAGGCGGAAGGTTGGCGGCTCCGGCGGTTTCCACTCGCCTTTGTCCTTCGCCTCCGCCAGCGCCAGCGCGTCGGCCTTCGCGTCGGCCAGCAGATGCTCGCGGTCCAGCGTGATCGCGTCGGTCTTGCGCAGGAAGCCATAGGACATCGCATCGGCGGCGCTCGTCGCCACAGTTGCCACCGCCACGATCTCGAAGACATGGCGCGACGCCGCGAATGGCCCACGCTCCGGGGTCATCGTTTGCCAGCGCGCCAGCATCTCCTTGCAGCCGCCACCGGCGGGCAGCAGCCCCAGGCCAACCTCGACCAGCCCCAAATAGGTCTCCGCCGCGGCGCGCACCCTCTGCCCGTGCATCACAATCTCGCAGCCGCCGCCCAGCACCTGCCCCACCGGCGCAACGACGACCGGAACCGGACTGTATTTGATCGTCATGTTCGCCTGCTGGAACGTCGCGACCGCCTTCTCCATCAGCGCCCACTGGCGCATCTTCGCCCCCATAATGACCTGCGCCACATTCGCCCCAACGCTGAAGTTCGGCGCGTCGTTGGCGATGACGATGGCGCGCCAGTTTCGCTGCGCCTCCTCGACCGCCGCGCGCATCATGCCAGCCACGTCATCGTCCACCGAGTTCATCTTCGTGTGGAACTCGACGCCGAGCACGCCGTCGCCCAGATCCACCAGCGACGCGCCACGATTCTCCTTCACCACGCCGTTGCTCTTCTTGAGCACGGCCATCGTCAGCGGCGTCGCCATGGCGGGCAGCGGCTGATACATCTGTGCGGTGAAGTCGTAGTACGAGCGCGTCGGCGACTGAGTATAGAAGCTGCCCGTCCCGTTGCCCAGCAACACCTCGACCAGCGGCGGCAGCGTCCGCCCCTCGGCGGTCATCCGCTGCGCCAGCGCCGCCACGCCCAGCGCGTCCCACGTCTGGAACGGGCCAACATCCCAGTTGAAGCCCCAGCGCATCGCGTTGTCAATATTGACGATATCGTCGGCGATCTCCGGCGCGACAGTGGCGGCGTAGAGCAGGGTGTCGGCGGTCAACTCCCAGGCTAGCCTGCCCGCGCGATCAGAGGCGCTCACCACTGAGCGAATGCGCTCCAGCGGGTCGGCATTCCCCTTGACGTTATCGAGCGAGGAGAAGTGCGCCGACTCCTGCGGACGATACTCCAGCGTCGCCGGATCAATCGCCAGAATTTCCGACTTGCCACCCGCGCTCTTGACACGCTTGTAGAAGCCCTGGCCGGTCTTGTCGCCGAGCCACTTGCGCGCCACCATTTCACGCACGAACTCCGGTACGCGGAACAGCTCGCGCTGCGGGTCATCGGGCAGGTTCTCGTAGAGGTTGTCGGCGACGTGCACAAGCGTATCGATGCCCGCCAGATCAGCGGTACGGAACGCCGCCGACTTGGGCCGCCCCATCGGCTGGCCGAGAATCGCGTCCACCTCATCGATGCGATAGCCCTCGTCAAGCATCCGGCGGATGGTCGACATAAAGCCAAACGTGCCGATGCGGTTACCGATGAAGTTCGGGCGATCCTTGCAGTAGACGATCCCCTTACCCAGCCGGTCCGTGCAGAACGCGCCCATAAAAGACATCAGCTCGGGATCTGTAT
The DNA here is from genome assembly GCA_963718915.1 of uncultured Chloroflexia bacterium. Taxonomy (GTDB): domain Bacteria; phylum Chloroflexota; class Ktedonobacteria; order Ktedonobacterales; family JADMIN01; genus DAHUXT01. Next base: position 175,060 of record CAVRAI010000013.1, read on the forward strand.
CTGGCCCAGGCGCCAACTCCAGTAGCTTCATGAAGCGCACCGGGTTGAAGAAGTGGGTAATCAGGAAGTGGCGGCGGAAATCCGCACTACGGCCCTCAAGGAGCATCGCCGCAGGCAGACCTGAGGTGTTTGACGAGATGATCGTACCAGGGCGTCTGACGGTCTCGATACGCGCGTAGAGGTCACGTTTGATGTCTAGCTGCTCGAAGACCGCCTCGACGATCCAGTCCACCTCGCCCAGCTTGGCCAGGTCATCCTCGGTGTTACCTACTGTCACCAGCTTCACGCTCTTTTGCGTATAGAAGGCTGAGGCTGGTTTCGCCTTGATGGCCCGTTCCAGGCCCGTCTGCGCCACACGGTTGCGGATAGCGCGGTCGGCGCTAGTCTGTGCGTCAGGCGCGACGATATCGAGCAGCAGCACGGGGATGCCAGCGTTCGCCAGATGCGCGGCGATGCCCGCCCCCATGATGCCCGCGCCGATCACCGCCGCGCGTTGAATGTTATAGCTCATGATGTACCTCGCATTATGGGTCGCCACCCTCTCCCCAGCCCCTCCCCTAAAAGGGAGGGGAGCCAGAACCAGACCCAGAGGCCACAGCGGTCGCCTCAGTGCCCCTCCCCGCGTCGGGGGCTGGTGCGCGAGGCGAGAGCCTCGGAGCGTGCGTCAAGCACGCGCAGCGCCAGCGGCCCGCAGGGCGGGGGTAGGGGGAGAGGGCCAGGGCCAAACGCCTACAGCCGCTCGATGATCGTGGCGACACCCTGGCCGCCACCGACGCACAGTGTCGCCATCCCCAGCCGCTTGTCCAGCGTCTCCATATCGTTCAGCAGCGTCGCGATCAGCCGCGCGCCGGTGCAGCCCAGCGGATGGCCCAGCGCAATCGCGCCACCGTGCGGATTCAACTTCTCCTCGTCGATGCCCAGCTCGCGGATGACCGCCAGCGACTGCGCCGCGAACGCCTCGTTCAGCTCGATCACATCGATATCGCTCAGCTGGAGATTTGCGCGTTGCAGCGCCTTCTTCACCGCCTTGACCGGGCCGATGCCCATCACCTCAGGCGCGACGCCCGCGACCGCCATCGAGATAACGCGCGCCTTCGCTGGAATGCCCAAATCGCGCGCCTTCTCCGCTGACATCAGCACGACACCGGACGCGCCGTCGTTGAGCGGGCTGCTGTTGCCCGCCGTAACACTCCCACCAGCGATAAACGCGGGTTGGAGTGCGGCCAGCGCCTCCATCGAGGTCTCGCGGCGCGGCCCCTCATCGGTCGTGAACATCGTGCCGTCCGGCAGCTGCACCGGGACGATCTCGCGGGCAAAGATACCGCTATCAATCGCCGCCAGCGCGCGCTGATGGCTGCGTAGCGCGAACTTGTCCTGATCCTCACGGCTGATACTGTACTGCTTCGCCAGGTTCTCAGCGGTGATGCCCATCGGGATGTACGACTGGTTGAACTCATTGCTCAACTTGCCCGGCATGCCACACAACTCGATGCCCTGGTCATTGTTGATGAGCCTGGGGTTGAAGCTCGGATTGAAGCCGCCCATCGGCACTCGCGACATGCTCTCGACGCCGCCCGCGATGATAAGGTCACCCTGACCAAGCATGATGCTCTGCGCCGCCATGTTAACCGCTTGCAAGCTACTGGCGCAGAAACGGTTGACGGTCGTGCCGCCAGCGTCGATGGGCAGGCCCGCCAACGCAGTGGCGATACGCGCCAGATTCATCCCCTGCTCGCCTTCGGGGAAGGCGCAGCCAAGAATCACATCCTCCAGCAGCGAGGTATCCAGGTTAGGAACCCGCTCCGCCGCGGCCCGGAGCGCGACGGCGGCGAGATCATCGGCGCGCACCGTGCGTAACGCGCCCTTGCCCGCGCGCCCAATCGGGGTGCGCACGGCGCTGACTATGACTGCTTCTGGCATCGCAAGCCTCTCTATCGTTCTGGCTCCCCCTCTCCCACTAGGAGAGGGTCTGGGGGTGAGGTAAGTAACTAGCGTGGCTTCAACAGCACCCATTCAACGGTCATCTCGGAAATCGTCTGGCCAGCGCTATCAAATACCTGTACTGGAATCGTAAAGCGCGCCTTGCCCGCCTCCGCCACCTGCGCGCGAACCATTTCCTGATTGGCGCGCGAGAACTGCGAGACGGCGCGCAGATCGCCTCTTCCAGGCCGGACATAGGTAATCGAGGCGGCTGCCGCTATTGGCGCGTAGCCCTCGGCGGTCAGATCGCCGAAAGCCGCGAGCACCAGCCCGCCGGACGCCACCTCGCCCAGCCCAAACTGCGCCACCGCGTGAACTGTACCAACATGGTTCAGCCGCTCCTGCGCGGCAGGCAGAATCGCCTCAGCTGACTCGGCGTCAACCGCGGAGACATGCGCGCCAACATGATGAGCGAATGGCACCTGCTCAAACAATGTCCGGTCTATCGCCGTCGCATCCATCGGGGATGCTCCTTCCATTTCGTCTCTCGCATATTCGCTCTGGTCTCCTCCTCTCTTCGCGGGAGAGGGGGATGTGGGTGAGGTCCGCGTGGGCGCCTACAGCGGATAGGCGCCCTTCTCGGTGACGATGCCCGCCAGCTCGCGCTGCAGGGGCACGATGTCAATCGAGGGATCGCCCAGATAACGGCGAATCTTTGCCAGCTCGTCACGGCGCTCGTCGCCCTCGAAGGTCATCGTCAGCGCGCCTTCCATTGCCGCGCGCGCCTCCGGCAGCAGCCTCAGCACCACCATCTGCGCCAGCAGCGCGTGCGTGTGCGCGTCCACGCCCCCCGCCTGCACCGCTTCGAGCGCGCGCCCGACCGCACTATCCATCGCGTAAAGCGCGATCATCTGGTTGGCGGCGAATTCGAGGAACTCCTGCTCCTCCTCCATCGTCGACATGAACTTCATCGCGCCCTTCATCACCGAGTAGATCGCGGCGCGCTTGGCACGCTCCACCAGGTTGACACACTCGCGCAGCGCGTCGGGCGTCTGCGCATCGGCGAAGTCGGCTGCCTGTCCACTCGATACCTGCGCCTCGACCTCCGGGAAGACCGAGAAAATGTCAATCTTGTTCGCCATCGCCCGGCGGAAGAGCGTCCCCGCCGTTACCAGACGGTTGACCTCGTTCGTCCCCTCGAAGATACGGTTGATGCGGTTGTCGCGGTAGACGTGCGAGATGGGGTACTCATCCATGAAGCCATAACCACCAAAGACCTGGACACCTTCATCGGCGCAGCGCGCCAGCGCCTCAGTTCCGAATACCTTGGCGATGGAGCACTCGATGGCGTATTCCTCGATGGCGGCCAGTTGCGCCTGCCGATCCTCGCCCGCCGCCACGCGCGCATCTTCCACCATGCCCACGGTGCGCAGCGCCAAGGTTTCTGCCGCATAGACATCGGCGGCCATGTTGGCCAGCTTTTTCTTAATCATGCCGAAGCCCGCGAGCGGACGCCCAAACGCTTTGCGCTCGTTGGCATAGGCGGCAGCCATGTCGAGGCACGAGCGCGCGCCGCCAGCGCTGCCCAGCCCGAGCTTCAACCGGCCGATGTTCAGGATATTGAAGGCAATCTTGTAGCCTTTGCCAATCTCGCCGAGCACGTTCTCGACTGGTACCTGCACATTGTCGAAGTAGACCGTGCGCGTGGACGAGCCTTTGATGCCCACCTTTTTCTCTTCGGCGCCCGTCGAGACACCAGGCCAGGCCGTCTCAACGATAAATCCGGTGTGCTTGGTGTCATCTACCTTGGCGAAGACGACCATCACATCGGCAAAGCCTGCGTTGGAGATCCACTGCTTCGCGCCGTTGAGGATGTAGTGCTTGCCATCCTCAGAGAGCGTCGCTCGCGTGCGAATCGACATGGCGTCCGACCCGACACCCGGCTCGGTCAGCGCGTAGGCGCCGATCAACTCGCCGGTCGCGAGTTTGGGCAGGTACTGGCGTTTCTGCGCGTCAGTGCCGTAGAAGACAATGGGCAGGGTGCCGATAGTGGTGTGAGCGCCGTGGGCCACGGCAAACGAGGCCTGGCGCATCTCGCTCGCAACCAGACTGCTGACGACCAGGCCAAGGTCAGCGCCGCCGTACTCCTCCGGCACGTCGATCATCAAGAGGCCCTGCTCGCCCGCCAGCTTGACTAGCGACGGCATCAACCCCGGCTCCTGCGCGTCGATCTCGTCCGACTTCGGCGTCACCTCACGCGCGACAAAGGTCGCCGCAGACTGCTGGATGTCGCGCTGCTCGTCGTTCAGCTTCTCCGCAGTGAGGAAATGCGCCTCCGTCACCGGCGTCATGAGGTAACTGGCCCCCGTCTCGGCCTTCGACTCTGTTGCCATAGTTCCCGCCTCCTTTGTTGCGATGTTGATGTCGGTTGAGCGATTGTCCGCAGCGTTCATGCTACGGAGAATTTCGCGCTAATCACCGGGCCTTCTGGCTCCGGCCCACTTCCCCAAAAACATTATCCGCTGGGCCGCCTCTTACACTGAGCCACTTTCTGACAGAGCTATGTTGCCGGTTTCTCCGCCGTGGAGGAGCTCATCTCGGCAATCGCCTCATCGCGCAGCACGCGCCGTATCACCTTGCCAATGAGGCTCTTGGGCAACTCATCGCGGAAGACGAACTGCTTCGGTACCTTGTAAATTGCCAACCGCTCGCTGCAAAAATCGCTCAACTCCTCGGCTGTCGCGTGCTGGCCCGGCTTCAACACAATGTAGGCGCGCACAGTCTCGCCGCGATAGGCATCGGGCACGCCTATGACCGCTGCCTCCTGTACCGCCGGATGCGCAAAAAGCGCCTCCTCGACATCGCGCGGGAAGATTTTGTAGCCGCCAGCGATGATGATGTCCTTGATCCGGTCGACTATGGTAAAGTAGCCATCCTCACTCATGACGCCGATATCGCCAGTACGCAGCCAGCCGTCTATCATGACCCTGGCCGTCTCGTCGGAGCGCTGCCAGTAGCCTTGCATCACCTGAGGCCCACGCACGACGATCTCCCCTGCCTCTCCCGGCGCGACGAATTCGCCACGCTCGTTGTCGAAGATGGCGCTGTCGGTGTTTGAGAGCGGCAGGCCGATGGTTCCGATACGCCGGTCACCAAACACAGGATTACAGTGTGTCACGGGTGAGGCCTCAGTCAACCCATAACCTTCGACGACGCGAGCGCCCGAGACCGCCTCAAACCGTGTCTGCACCTCCCTGGGCAGCGGCGCGGAGCCGCTTATGCAGACCTGGATCGAGCTGAGATCCTGCTTCGTCTTTTCCACCTCACGCGCGAGCGCCAGATACATGGTCGGCACGCCTGGGAAGAGATCGGGACGATATCTCTTGATCGCCTTCAGTGTATCTTTCACTGTGAAGCGCGGCAGCAGCGCCATCGTCGAACCGCTGTAGATCGTCAGGTTCATGGCGACTGTTAGCCCGTAGACATGGAAGAACGGCGCGACACAGAGCGAGATGTGGCGCGAGCCTGCGGGCAGGTCATTCCATGCCCAGCACTGCAACGCATTCGCCAGCAGGTTCCGGTGCGAGAGCTTCGCGCCTTTCGCCACGCCCGTGGTTCCGCCGGTATATTGCAACACCGCGAGATCATCCGGCGCCGCTGGCTCAGGCAGGGCAAATACCTCGAACCCGTGACGCCCGTGCGACGGCCCGATGACATCCAGGAACGTATGGCTGCCGGGCTGAGCGCGGAAGGCTTTCATATCAACCTTCGGCTTCCCACGCTGCTCGCGGGCCTGCGCAACTCTGTAGCCAAGCGCCAGAAGCGGTGGGAAGTAGTCGGCGACATTCGCAAGGATGACATGCTCGACTGGGGTGCGTTCGCGAATAGGGGCAAACGCGGGGTAGAACTGATCGAGCATGACAATCACCCGCGCGCCCGAATCACTGAGTTGATGCTCCAGTTCAGGCGGAGTATAGAGCGGATTGGTCGGCACGACAACCGCCCCGGCCTTGAGCGCGCCATAGAAGGCAATGGGGAACTGCGGCGTATTTGGTAGACAGATCGAGATGCGGTCGCCACGCCTGATGCCCAGCCGCACAAGCGCGCGGGCGAAGCGTTCGATGAGCGAGGCCAGCTGGAGGTAGGTCAATCGCGTGCCGTAGTACTCGACGGCGATATTTGCCCCATATTTCCGCGCCGCCTCGTCGATCAACCACGTCAGCGGCTGCTCAGGGATACTGACCGTCGCGGGCACGCTTGCTGAGTAATGAGCCTGCCACGGGCGCTTCATATACGCTGAGAGAGCGTCATCGCTCGATCCTTTGCGCGCTGGCGCCTTCGTATGTGCCTGACGCTCGTCGTCCATTGCCATAACACCTCTCTGTGGATCGGATTGTGGCGGCAATATAGGAGTTATTATAGAATTTGCGACGGGCGAATGGCGTGTAGCCAGCTAACGATTCAAATACGGTATACTAGACCCCAGCTAACAACTTCGCGGTTGGGATTCAGGAAGGCGGTGTGACGCATGCGAGTTCCACAGCCAGACCCGCTACAACTGCCAGCGAGCGCCGCGTTTGGCGATGTCGTCAGCTTTCTGCGGCGCAAGCATGGGCTGTCACAGGGGCAGCTCGCACGTGCGGCGCGCCTTTCGCGCACATACATCTACCATCTGGAGACCGGCAAGCGCATTGCGCCATCGGTACGCTCCGTCAGGGCAATTATGCGCGCGCTCGATCTGCATGGCGAAGATCGCCTGATGCTGGCGCAGGCGTTTGCGCATCTCACAGGTAGCTACCTGGATGATGAGAACGATACACTCGATCTGCTCGATCAGCGCGAGCTGGCGGCGCTGCTGGTGCGGAATAGCGCGTTCCCGGCGCATAGTCTCGACCGCCTCTGGCATATTAGCGCATGGAATACTCCCGCGCATGAACTGTTCGAGCTAAATCTCTCGCCCATGCCCGTCGAAAACACACAACTGCTCACTATCGTCTTCGATCCAAAGTATCGCGCGCGCTTTCGTCCCTGGGAAGAGCTGGCGCGGCGATTGCTGGCGGAGTTCAAGCACAACACGCGCTCGCTGACCTACCTGCCGGAATATCGGTCGCTTTGGCGCTCGCTACGGATGCTGCCTGACTTTCGTCGCATTGCCGACTCGTCCGACCCCGGATGGGGAACCCCCAGTTTCGTCTTTCAAATGCGGCACTCGCGACTTGGGTCGCTGGTGCTGCGGACATCTGTCACCGTTTTCAGTGGCACGTCAGACTACTCGATTGTCACATACGTTCCCGGCGATCAGCAGACATTGGCAACCTTCGCCGCGAACGGCTGGCAGGCGCAATAATCTGTGACACGTGCGCGTAAGTTTGTCGTATGCTCAATCGTCGGAAGGAAGACCAGCCACAGATTTCGGCTATCCTGCGATGGAGAGCATGTCCCATGCTACAGCAGCCACCACAACGGCCTCATATGCGCAACGGTAGTCGGCGCAGGCGCATCGGTAGTATTGCCATGGCGATAGCCGCGCTTGCCGCCATGCTTGTCGCGTGCGGGCCAGGCCCGAAGCCCGCGGCCATGATCCACCAGATCGCCAGCAGCCAGCACGATTTTACCTACGTAGCCATTGGCGCATCCGATGCCTTTGGTGTCGGCGCCGATGACCCTGACGAAGACAACTGGCCGACGGTGCTAACTCATCTGCTTGGCTCAGATACACACCTGATCAATCTGGGCATTCCGGGCGAGACGGTGGCGGAGGCGCGGCAGACGGAACTGCCTATCGCCCTTGATGCAAAACCATCACTTGTGACCGTCTGGCTTGGCGTCAACGACATCGTGCAGTCGATCTCCGTCCAGGACTACGAATCGCAACTTGAGGCGCTACTGCGGTCGCTTCAACAGCAGACCCACGCCCATGTCTTCGTGGGCAACATACCTGATCTTTCCTTGCTCTCCTTCTTCGCGGGCTACGATCAGACGGCGCTTCGAGCGACGATCTCCTACTGGAACGCCGCCATCGCGCAGGCAGTGGCCGCCACGGGAGCATCCCTCGTGGATCTCTATGCTGGCTGGAATGAACTGGCGACCCACCCAGAGTACATCGCTGGCGACGGTCTTCATCCCTCTACCGAAGGCGCAAAACGTCTGGCAGAAGTCTTCTTCTCGCGAATCAGACCACTACTTCCAGCACTCCGGACGGCAACGGGGGCGGCATGAACAGTGTCTTCGAGTTCTCGCCAGACTCCGTTGCCAGACCCCTGGCTATCGCGACGGCGCTTGTCGTACTGATGCTGATCTGGCAGGCGACACGCACGCCGCATCTGCTCCGCATCGGGCTGCGCAATGTACCGCGCCGCAAATTGCGCACAGCGCTGGTCGTCTTCGGTCTGATGCTGGCAACCACCTTTGTCGCCTCAGCTATTGCCATTGACGACACTATTGTGCTCGCTGTCAAAAGTGTTGCGGTCTACAACCTCGGTCGCATCGACGAGCAGGTCGTCCGCCGCGGCGGCTCGATGGCTCCATTTTCAGCAGCATTTGGTGACGAGGTGCGCGATGCGCTCGCCGGTAATGGGCATGTGGCGGGGATTGCGCCCGCGCTGACGCTGTCGAATGTGCTGGTCGCCGATGAGAAGGCGCGCCAGGTGCGCGGTGGGGTCGCGGCGCTGGCCATCGATGACGTCGGCGCTGGCCCGCTCACGGCATTCAGCGATACGAGCACGGGCACGGCGATTCCACTCACCACTCTACATGATAATGAGATCTTGCTCAACCGCAGCACGGCGCAGCTTCTCAACGCACACACAGGCGATACCATCTATCTCTACTCGGATCGCTGGCCCGGTCACCGCTATACTTTCACCGTCGCTGGCGTTGTGACAGGAGGATTGCTTGGCGACGCGCCAACCATCCTGCTAACGATGCCCGCGCTCTCAGGTTTGATGCAGGTAGGCGATGCGGTGAACGTCATCTATATCGCCAACTCAGGCAATGGGCTGACCGGCGTTGGTTTTAGCGATGGCATCGCCGACACACTTCGCTACACACTGCCGGGCTTTCTGGCGGCGCATACCGTGAAGGCCGACGGAATAGCCCTCTCGCTACGCGCTCAGGATATCTTCGGGCGCATCCTGACCTTATTTACGCTGTTCGCCTTCGCTATTGGCCTGCTCCTCATCTTTCTCATCTTCTCCTTGCTGGCGGCTGAGCGTCGCGCTGAGTTGGGCATGGCGCGCGCTGTTGGGATGCGGCGCTCGCATGTGGTCATCATGCTGCTCTTCGAGGGCGCGGCGTACGACGTCACCGCCGCGGTGCTGGGCATTGCGTCTGGGCTTGGCCTGGGCATCCTGATCGTCGCACTTGTCAGCCCCATCATCGCGCGACTGGGCTTTCCACTCCACTTTGACATACAACCCGGCGGAATGGTGACCGCATTCTGCCTGGGCGCGCTCTTCACCCTCGCGACGATTCTGCTGGCCGCCTGGAATATCAGCAGGATGTCCGTCGCATCGGCCCTGCGCGACCTACCAGAGCCACCAGCGCCTCATCCTGGCCTCATCACTCTGGCGCGACAGGCATTCGCGAGTATCACTCGCTCAAGCGCTCCAACTGGCAATCGGCTGCTCGTGTGGAGCAAGCTACTGGAAGGCACATTCACGACTGGCGTTGTGCCGATCCTTGCAGGTATCATCTTGCTCCGCTCCGCCGTCGGAACCTTCGATGGGCTGCTCTTCGCCATTAGCCTCTCGGTCACTGCTATTGGACTGGTGTTATTCTTGCGCTGGATCATCCTGGCAATAATCGCACAGGTGTCTCTCTGGCGCGCGCCAGCCACGGCAGCAGGCGCCTTGAACCACGCTACCGAGCGCTCGGAGCGGCTCGCGGCGCTGGCAATTGGCGGCGGACTTGCGCTTTACTGGTCGCTGCCGTTTGATGCACTGCAACGTCTGGGGGTGCCGCGTTTTACCGGCGGTATTCCGCTCGTTTTTGTCGCTGGAATGATGATGGTCTTCGGCGCGGTCATCGCGATAGCCCCCAACCTCGACCTGTTGCTCAAGCCAGTCTCCTGGCTGCTCACCCAGGGCGGACGTCTGCGGCATGTCACTGCGGTCGCACTGCTCTATCCAGCATTTCACCGCTTTCGCACAGGAATAGGGCTTGCGCTTTTCTCGCTCGTCTGCTTCACCATGATCGTAATGGCCTGCATCGCCGCCTCAACTACGAAGAACTACGATAATGTCACACAACAAGCGTCAGGCTATGATATTGCCGGTCAGCCGCTTTTCCGACCAGTCGGCGGTATCAACGGGCTCTCGCGCGACTTGCGCGACAATGCGCCTTCCACCTTTGGTGCGATGGACGCGATCAGTTCGGCGACGCCAGTACCACTGGGCGTGATTCAGCCTGGCGCGCCTAACGCTGGGTGGCGCGTCTATCCCGCGTCGCAGATCGACGGCGCCTTCCTCGATGGCACAGGGCTACCACTGGCAGCCCGCGCGCAAGGATACGCCTCAGACGCAGACGTCTGGCGCGCTGTCAAAACCCATCCCGGCGACGTGGTCATCGATGCCAGCGCACTCAGCCCGCAGGATCTTGCTACGCTGGGGTTGGGCACGCCCGCACCGGTGAGCGCATCTCAATTTCTAGGCCCGCCTCTCGCTGCGGGTCTTCCGGGCCTTTCGAGCCTTGAAGCGCTTAACCAGCCCGCGCAGGGCGCCACCGCAGAGGGCGGGTTTTCCGCTATCGCCCTGCTAGCCAGCGATCCGTCACTCGTGAGCCAGTATCACATACGCCTGCGCGACATCGCGCTGCGGCCAGGAATCATCGTCCCTACCACGCTTTGGGTTGGTGACCTGCGCGGGCAGTCGGTTAACAAGGTGAGAGTCATTGGCGTGGTCAACAACGTTCACGCCCAAATCTATGGACTACTCGGTTCGCCAGCTACCTTCGCGCCGATCGAGCGCGGCCTACCACCTTTTGGGAATGAATACTTCTACTTCAGTGTTCATCCTGGCGTGGATCCCCATAGCGAGTCGATTGCGCTGGGTTCCGCCCTGCTGGATAACGGCTTCGAGACGACCGTGCTCCAGGATGTGCTGCTCGATGTGAATGGACCACAGGTCTTTATTAGCCATGTTCTCGTTGGACTGGTTGGATTGACATTGTTGGTAGGCATGGCGGCGCTGGCGGTCACCGGCTCGCGGGCGGTGGTCGAACGCCGTCAACAGATCGGCATGTTGCGGGCGCTGGGATTCAGACGCTCACATGTGCAGGTGATGTTCTTTATCGAATCGTTGCTCATCGGGGTCGTGAGCTCCGGACTGGGACTCACGCTTGGTCTGATACTCTGCCGCAATCTCTTTGCGGTGGACTTCTTCGCCGCCATCACGACGAATCTGGCACTGGTCGTGCCGTGGGGAGAACTGGCGCTTATCTGTGGCGCGGCTATTGCGGCGTCAGCCGTGGCGGCGCTGATTCCCGCCTGGCAAGCTGGTCGTATCGCGCCTGCCGACGCACTACGCTATGAATGAAGAAACGCCGTCATCCCAGATAGCTCACGGAGGTTTTTGTGGCCCTGCATCAACACCAACCAGCGACATCACTCCCTGGCTCAACGGACATAGATGGGCCAATTGCCACAGCGAGGCGCATCAGCAAACTATACCGCGCGCATGGCGTCGAGGTACCCGCGCTGGTAGACGTGAGCCTGGAAATTCGCCAGGGTGAGATGGTTGCGATTATGGGGCCGAGTGGTTGCGGCAAGACCACCCTGCTGAACTGCCTGGCGGGTCTGGATACGATAGACAGCGGCCAGATTGCGATCAGCGGACATGATCTCGCGACAATGCGCGATAGCCAGCGTACCGATTTTCGTGCGAAGACGATGGGGTTCATTTTTCAGAGCTTCAATCTGCTGCCTGTCCTGACGGCGCTTGAAAACGTCGAACTCCCGTTGCTGGTGTTGCGCGAACGGCCGCACATCGCGCGCAGAAGAGCGCGAGAGATGCTAGCAGCGGTGGGGCTATCCAACCGTGAGCGCCATCGACCAGCCGAGCTCTCCGGCGGCCAGCAGCAGCGAGTGACGATTGCGCGCGCCCTGGTGAACGATCCAGCGATTGTCTGGGCCGACGAACCCACCGGCAATCTTGACAGCGAGGCCGCGCATGAAATCATGTCGCTGATGTCTGAGCTGAACCGGACGCGCAGGCAAACGTTTGTGATCGTGACACACGCAACTGAAATTGGCGCGCGGGCGCATCGCATCCTGACTATGCGCGACGGTAGAATAAAGCAACAAGAAGAGTGATATTTCTCCCGGAAGGAACAACAATATGAGTGACAGCGACGAGACGCTCATCACCCCAGAGGCGTCTGAAGTCCTTTCTGAAGTCCTTAATGCAGCGGAATCCAACGACGATAGCCAGGATTCAGGGCATGCGCACGTCAATCGCCTCATCCATGAAACCAGCCCATACTTACTCCAACATGCGCATAATCCTGTAGATTGGTATCCATGGGGCGATGAGGCGCTCGCCAGGGCCAAAGACGAAGATAAGCCAATCTTGCTTAGCGTCGGTTATTCCGCCTGCCACTGGTGTCACCGACTGCGGGAGGAATCGTTCGAGAACGAGGATACCGCGATGCTGATGAACAGCCTCTTCGTCAGCATCAAGGTGGATCGCGAAGAGCGGCCCGATCTCGACGCGCTCTACATGGACGCGGTTCAGGCGCTGACTGGGAGTGGCGGCTGGCCGATGACCGTTTTCCTGACCCCCGATGGCGCGCCGTTCTATGCGGGCACCTACTTCCCACCCGAGGATCGTTACGGCATGCCCGGGTTTCCCACGGTCTTGCGCCGTCTTGCTTACTACTACTCGTCCCATCGCGACGAGGTCGAGCAGCAGGCAGAGGCATTTCGCGACTTCTATCGCGAACGCGACCAGAGTAGGCTGCGTCTTCCTGATGGCGTGCTGCCCAACCAGGCCAGCGTCGGCATCGATGATCTGAGCCAGGCAACAGCTCACCTGCTGGATCGCGCTGATACCACAAACGGCGGTTTCGGCGGCGCACCCAAGTTTCCGCATCCCATGAACCTGGAATATTTGCTACGCCAAGCGTCACGCGCAACTGGCGCTGAAGCCGACGCGATACTCGCTCCCGTGCGCCAGACACTCGATATCATGGCGGCGGGCGGCATCTACGACCAGATCGGTGGCGGCTTCCACCGCTACGCGACCGATGCCATCTGGCTCGTGCCGCACTTCGAGAAGATGCTCTACGATAATGCGCTGCTTGCCTCCGTTTATCTCCACGCCTGGCAGTTGACCGGAGAGGCGTCGTATCGCCGTATCAGCGAAGAGACCCTTGACTACGTGTTGCGTGAGATGACCGACACCGCCGGAGGTTTTTACTCCACTCAGGATGCCGATAGCGAAGGCGTTGAGGGTAAGTTCTACGTCTGGACTCCCGCCGAAGTGCGTAATGCCCTTGGCGATGCCGACGCTCACATCGTCGAAAAGCTCTGGGGCGTTACCGAGACCGGCAACTTCGAGGGACACACCATCCTGCATTGCGCGAAGACCCTGGCTGAGGTAGCCACCGAACTGGATCTTGCAGAAGACCAAGTGCGCGAAGCCCTTGCTCGGGCACGCACCCAACTGTATGAGGCACGACGTCAGCGTGTGGCGCCCTCGCGGGATGACAAAGTGCTCACCGCCTGGAATGGTCTGATGCAGCGAGCATTCGCCGAAGCTGGCCGCATCCTCGACCGACAGGATTATCGCGACGCTGCGGTCGCCAATGCCCGATTCCTGCTCGAGACCATGCATACTGATGGCAACCTTCTGCGTAGCTGGCGCAACGGCCAGGCTCGGATTCCTGCCTACCTCGAAGATTATGCCGCGCTCGCGAGCGCGCTGCTCTCCACCTACGAAACGACCGGTAATGTCAGATTCTTTAGCGAGGCACGATCACTCGCCGATGAGGGATTGACACGTTTTTGGGACGATCAGATCGAGACTTTCTTCGATACCGCATCCGATCACGAGCAGTTAATTGGCCGTCCGCGCGAACTCACCGACAACGCGACTCCTTCCGGCATAAGCCTGATGGCGGAGGCGCTCCTGCGACTGGCAGCATTCACAGGTGAGCACAGGTACCGCGACTACGCCGCGCGCGTACTGGCGCCGCTCGTCCCTGATATGCTCAAACAACCGCTGGCCTTCGGGCATCTGCTCTGCGCCCTGGATGATTTTGTTGGACCGATGGATGAGGTGGCGATTGTGGGCAAGCAGGACGCCGAGGGAGCGCGCACCCTGCTCAACGTAGCGCGTCACGTCTACCATCCGCGCATGGTACTGGCACAGGGGTATCCTGATGACGCGGACGCTCAGGCGGCTGTACCTCTACTCGCAAACCGCCCTCTTGTGGACGATCAGCCGACGGCGTATGTCTGTCGCGGATTCGTTTGCAATCAGCCAGTCACCCAGCCCGACGAGTTGTTGCTCCAGTTGAGCGCGCCATAGAACACACGCAAACACAAGCTACCACACGGTGATGCAAGGTCGTTTTGTCCTCATCACCGTTTTTTGTTGCTCGCTGAAGAACTACTCCCTGACTACATCTAACCACCCACACGTACCAGTCAGTCGCAAAGCGCTGATCCGGTATTTTATGGGCAATCAAGGGTACTACTGACCTTTCGGAAAGCCCTGAAATGTGATAGAATTACTAGGTGGAGTACATACGGATGGAGAGTGTTGCAGTCGTGAATTCATCAACCATTTTACACGAGGTAAATTGCCTGCGACCACCTCTCATGACCACCCTCACAACCACAACCGCTCCGCGTTGTCGCGTTCTTGACCTGCCATCGAAAAACTCTGTCGCTGGTCGGCTCTGCCCGGCATCAGGAAGCTTTGAATGCTTTATGTAAAGAAAAGACAGGTAGCTCTGGACCATGTCAGATGGCGAGACGCATACCGAGGAGGAACGGATTAGACATATGGCGACTGTCGCTCAAACAGACGTTTATTCGGCTAAAGATATCGAAATTCTTGAGGGGCTTGAGCCGGTTCGAAAGCGGCCCGGCATGTATATTGGTAGCACCGACATCCGCGGTTTGCATCAACTTGTCACCGAAGTTGTCGATAACAGCATCGATGAAGCGATGGCTGGCAGATGTGACATGATTCTGATCACCCTTAATGCCGATGACTCGGTCACTGTCGAGGACAACGGGTCTGGCATTCCGGTCGAGCCACATCCCAAGCGGCCTAAACAGTCCACACTCGAAATTGTCATGACGACGCTGCATGCGGGGGGCAAATTCGGTGGCGACGGGTATAAGCAAGGATCGAGCGGATTGCATGGCGTCGGCGTCTCCGCTGTCAACGCGCTGTCTGATTACTGCCGGGTCGAGGTCAAACGCGACAAGAAGCTGCATGTACAGGAGTATCGCCGTGGCAAGCCGCTGACGCCCGTGCAGGTGGCGGGTACTGCTGTCGGCACCGGCACCAGGACAACGTTCAAGCCCGACCTGACCATCATGGAGACCAGCGATTTCCAGTTCGACACGCTGGCGCAGCGCCTGCGCGAGATGGCCTATCTCAATCGGGGTGTGACGATCAAGGTTATTGACGAGCGCGAGGGCAAAGAGCAGGAGCTTACCTTCTACTTCGATGGCGGGCTTCGCTCGTTTGTGCGCCATCTGAACAAGAACCGCAACGTCGTCATGGCGCGTCCCGTTTACATTGAGCGGCGCGTCGAGAAGTCGCTGATCGAGGTCGCAATACAGTATAACGACGGTTATAGCGAGACGCTCTTCTCGTTCGCCAATGGCATCAATACTGTCGATGGTGGATCACACGTCACAGGATTCCGGACGGCGTTGACCCGCACCCTCAACGAATATGGTCGTAAGACCGGGCAGATCAAAGAGGCTGATTCGAATCTTACCGGTGACGATGTGCGTGAGGGGCTAACGGCTGCCATCAGTGTGAAGCTGCCTGAAGCGCAGTTCGAGGGTCAGACAAAGGGTAAACTCAACAACGCCGACGTGCGCAATCAGGTTGATATCGTCCTCTCCGAGGCGCTTGCCAAATATCTGGAAGAGACGCCCGGTGAGGGGAAGCGCATCATCGAGAAGTGCCTGAACTCCGCTCGCGCCCGCGACGCCGCACGGCGCGCCCGTGAACTGGTGCGCCGCAAAGACGCGCTGGATACGACGCTGCCTGGCAAGTTGGCGGATTGTTCAGAGCGTGTGCCACAGCGCTGCGAACTGTATCTGGTCGAGGGCGATAGTGCAGGTGGAAGCGCTAAGCAGGGGCGAGATCGTCACTTCCAAGCGATTCTGCCGCTACGCGGAAAGATTCTCAACGTCGAGCGCGCCAGGCTGGATAAGATGCTGGCCAGCGAGCAGATCAAAAACATCGTCACAGCTCTTGGCACCGGCATCGGCGAGACGTTTTCGACTGATCGCCTGCGCTACTGGCGCATCATTCTGATGACCGACGCCGACGTGGACGGGAGCCATATTCGTACCCTGCTGCTGACATTCTTCTTCCGCCACATGGAGCAATTGATCACCAACGGCCATCTCTATATCGCACAGCCGCCGCTGTACCGCGTGCAACTCGGCAAGCAGCGCAGCTACGTCTACAGCGATCAGGAACTGAACGAGTTGCTAGCTCGGCTGCCAGCGGGCAAGACCCCAACGGTCAACCGCTACAAAGGTCTCGGCGAGATGGATCCTGAGGAGCTTTGGGAGACGACGATGAACCCCGCCACCCGGACGATCCTGCAAGTTACCATCGAGGACGCGATCAAGGCCGACGAGATATTCTCCATGTTCATGGGTGATGATGTCATGCCGCGCAAACGCTACATCGAGGCCCACGCCAAGACCGTGAAGAACCTCGACATTTAATTACCCTTACCCTGCGAGTCGGCCCCTGTTTTTTCAGGGGTCGGCTTTTTTCGTCTATTCTGCCTGACTGCACACGCGAATACTCTTATCGACGGCCACGCGCGGGCAACTGCCGAAATAGAGGCGTAACCAGCAGAATAGCCAGCAAGAGCGCCACAAGGCCAATTGCTCCCCAGACGAGACGATCCTCTGCGGCTATGAGCAGCGCCCAACCCAGCAATGTCAGGCCTACTAGCATTACTGATCCTCCCTGAGGAAACCAATTTGCGATGGCAGGCGTTCGCACCCAGCGGAGCGCTGGAGGCTCCAGTCGTCCCAGCGCGATGCAGAGCCCATAGACGGCGAGGAGTATTCCCGCAAGACTGACCATGGCCATACCGATTGGAATCGCACCCTCCTGGTTCGTGTCAAAGGCGGCAAGTGCGAAGCCAGCAATCGCCAGAGACAACAGGAACCAGACGACGGCCACTCCCACTCGATTTGTCCGCTCCGCAGGACGTTCCAACACTGGGGCTTCGCCTCGCGCCGTCAGTGGATACATCGGATCGTTCGAATGTATACGCACTGTCGACGGCACATGCGCAAGCAGCCAGATACCACCTCCAAGCGCGGCGAACGCGAGCAACTGGACCAACAAATATGCCCATCTGGATAGTCCCCAGGATTCCAGAGGGAGAAACAGCAGCAGCGGCAACGCCATCACGCCCGCCAGGCCAATACACCCTATCAGCGTGCCACGAGTAAGGCGATTTGGAAGCGGCCCCTCGGAATCATCCGCCACGAATTGATGCTGTTCATCATTCACAATGTGCGCTCGCGATCTCCTGATCCTTCTCTCCAGCAACGCTCTCGCTCCCTCAGCAGACGCTGGAGTAATGCCGTATAGCGGTCCTGTTGAGCATGGTGGCGGCGGCGCGGATCCCAGCGCCATCCCTTCTCGCCTTTGCAGCGCATGTGTGCAATGCCGAGGTTCTTCAAGTCGTTTGTCCCGCCGAGGCTACACGGCAGAATATGTTCAATAGTCGCCCCGTCGCCTGTCCGCTCTTCAAAGCATAATGGGCCGCCACAGATGAGGCAACACCCAGTCCATAGGCTAACATGCGGGCAAACTTGGCAGCAGTCTCCCTAAAACGCCGCATCAGGTCAGCATGTGACCGTGACACAGGCTACTCCAGTTGCACATTGTGCCTGGTAGCGCAACTCAGGGCTAATCACCAACATCACCGTCTGGCCGGTAGTGGGGATCGAACTGCTGTCGTCGCCGGTTCTCGTCGTTCTTCTCGATATAGGCCTCATAGATCTCTTTGGCAGAGAACCCCTGATCGAGCGCGAGTTGCACGAAAAAATGGAAAATATCGGCCATCTCGAAGAGGCGCTCCTCCCGGTTCGTCGCAAGATCGCGGGAATTCTTCCATGGCTTCCAGTTCAGCTCATTATCCAATTCGCAACACTCGTGGACAATAGCGCGTGTCCACGTTGTGCAGCGATCCAGCGGTGGCCAGCTGTAGAAGCCATCGGGTCTCATCGTCTGATAATAGGTGGCCAAGTCCGCCTGGCGCGCAAACACATCGGCCAGCGTGTCCTCACCAGTCGCATGCTCATCAGAAGTCATGGCATTCTCCCGCACTAGCATTCCACTATCATTTGTATGGTACTCTATTACACATCCAGAGGACCTTGGCGCGTAACCTACATCCGTACCTTTCCTGAGAGACTACGGGAAGCAAGAACCTTCCAGCCCAATCACAACTGGCGAAAGGCCTGCAAGACTTCCGGTATCCGAAGGGAGGATGGAGCGTGGCGCTCCATAAAGCGCGGACAGCTGAGAACAGATCGATGCAGGCAAATAAGCCTCCCAATCCCAAGCAAGATTCAGAACGGCTTCAGAGCCTTTACGAAGACAATTTGCATGTGATCTATCGCTTCATCTACAGCAAGGTTGGCAATCGGGAAGAAGCGGAAGATCTGACGTCGCAGGTCTTCATCAAGGCAGTGCGAAGCATCGACAGCGCGCGGGGAACAGCAAGCATTCAGAGCTGGCTTTTCCAGGTCGCACGCACCACAATTGCGGATCACTGGCGTTCATTTTATCAGTTGCGCGCCCACTCGCTCGACGACCTATTAGAAGCTGGATGGGAAGGGCCCGCGGAAAATCAACCGATGCCCGCATCAGCAACACCACAAGACCGCGTCAGGCGCCTGCTCGATCAATTGCCCGAACACTATCGTGATGTATTGACGTATCGCTTCCTGCTGAATCTTTCCATCAAGGAAACGGCTGTTCGCATGGGTCTCTCCGAGGCGAATGTCAAGGTGTTGCAGTTTCGCGCCCTGAAAAAGGCTGGGCGCCTGGAACTAGAAGGAGTCCAGCAGGTTGCCGAGTAAGACACGCGTCTGCACTTGCAAATCGTATGCTCATGCGGCTGGTGGCGCCAGTCTGCGATAGCTGGAGCACTGATGGGATCTCATGACGACGATGACAACTTAATACCGCCAGACCAGGCAAAAGTTCCTTCCGCCGACACCGTGGAGCAGTACCTGCGACTGCACGAGCATATCGAGCAACTACGCCAGGATAAACGGCCAACACCGCCCGGCAAGCTGACACCCGACGAAGCACGCACCTATCAGGCCGCGGCGCTCTTCCGTGCGGCGACTCCTGGCGCGGATGAGCCTGACCCTGAATTCGTCACGTCGTTGCGCGCCCGTTTGGAGCAAGAGATTGCCACGCCCCCAACCACCAGGGCGCTGCGAGTCGCGCGCGGCCGTGTCTCACGTCGCGGATTGCTCGCTGGCGGCATCGGCGCAGCGGCCGCAGCGGCGATTGGCGTGGCTGTTGGTTCGACGCTGCCACATGCAACAAGCCCGACCGCGAAGTGGACGACGCTCATTGGTCAGGGCAATGGCATCTGGCAGGCCGTAGCCACCACGGAGGAGATCCCGGTTGGTGGAGTAAAGCGTTTCGTCACCGACGCGGTTGTCGGCTTTGTGCGGCATACCAGCGATGGCTATCTCGCGCTCTCTGGCGCATGCACCCACATGGGCTGCCTGCTTAACTGGAATGCCGGAGCACGCACGTTCGACTGTCCATGCCACGGCGGTCGCTTCACCGAGACTGGCATGTCCGCGCCCAGTTCAACGGTCGCGTATAATCCACTACCATCGATCCAGACCAAAGTCGAAGACGGCATGGTATGGGTCTACGTTGCCGCAGCGCCGCCGCCCGACAGCCTGCCAACACCTGATGGCACGGATGGCTACCCTACCCGGTAGGGCCACACGCATCACGCGCGGAGACGCGATGGCAAGATGCCCAATGACTCGCGATACTTGGCCACAGTCCGGCGGGCCAGATGGATCCCCATCTCGTCCAGACGCCCTGCCAGAACCTCATCACTGAATGGCCTGGTTGCCTTCTCCTCGGCAATCAACTCGCGCAGATAGTCTTTTGCGGCGAGCGATGCATCGAAGAAATCGTCGAATGCAACCGTGCGCCCTTCTGGCAAAAAGACGTATTTACCGGCGGTAGCGCGGCTCACGGTGGACTCGTGCAGTTCGACGTGCTCCGCCAGTTGTCCACGCGTGAGCGGCCTGAGAAAGCGAACACCCCGCTCAAGAAATTCCGCCTGAAAGTGTATGAGCGCATTTGAGATGGTCGCGAGCGTCTCCCAGCGTTGACGCATGCAGGTCATGAAGAACCGTGTCCTGGTCACGTATTCGCGAACATGCCGTTTGCCAGCCTCATCAAGCCCCGCCGACGACTCATGGTGTGATTTCGATTGCCGATACAGAGTCCGATACATGCTGCTTATACTGAAATTGAACCGGCGCATTTCGACCACTTCGGCTTCGAATCCGTTTGCCATCTTGCGGATTACGACATCAGGCCTGATAACCATACTTCGCTCGGCCGGTGTTGTCAGGCCCTGGCCTGGGACATCACCTGATTCAAATGCATGGGTAGGATAGGGATTGAGATTGGAGCGGATGAATTGCCACGCCCTTATCACCTCAGGGGCCGTGACGCCTATCTCATGCGCAATCTCGGAAAACCTGCCGCTCGCCCAGTTCGCGCATATAATCCACTACAAGCCTTGGCGCTAGCGGAGATACCTCGTTACGCGCTGAGAGGTGACAGAGTTGGATGCGAAGACACTCGCCAAGGTCGCGCGCTCCGATGCCTGGCGGATCAAGCGATTGGAGCAGCGAAAGCGCCATCTCAACCCGCCTGGGCGGCGCCGACAGCGCCTCGGCGACTTCTTCGACTGATACCGTCAGGTAACCATGCGCATTGAGGCTGCCAATGAGAAACTCGACGATTGGATAGTCCTCGTCCGAGACCGATGCCCCAAGCTGGCGCAAGAGATACTCGTACAGGGTCGCCCCGGAACCGACCAAATCGAGTGGATCATATTCACCCTCGTCGCTGGCGGACGTAGCATTACGCAGATCGCCATACTCGTCCCATCCAGCAACCTCACCCCAACTGTCGCCTGTATGCTCGGCATACTGGTCACACTTGGGACAAAGACCAGCACCTAGATTGGTACCACATCGCTGACACTGGACGACCTCCTCTACCTCCAGCGCTGGATTTTCAGCGAGTTCCCGCGCAATAGCTTCCTCTAACTCTTGCGCAGAGTATTGCAGCATGGTGATCGAGGCGATCAACTTCGCCGAGATGTTGACGCCATGTTGTTGCGACGGCAATTGTAACTGGTCAAGGATCATTCAGCACACCCCTGCCTGTTACCAGGTATCATCGGCTATCCACGTGCGCACTGACGCCGCTAACGCTAGCCGATGCCAAGTTCCCATCGGGCATCTTCGGTCATCTTGTCAGGAGTCCACGGTGGGTCAAAGGTAAGGGTAACATTAACATGTTCGACGCCCGACACCTGCCGCACGTGATCCTCGACATCGGCCATGACTTCTGGAGCCACAGGGCATCCAATCGCAGTTAACGTCATCAGCACATCGATGCTGTTATCTTCAATACGAACGTTATAGACCAACCCCAGATCAACGATGTTGACTGGTATTTCAGGGTCGTAGACATCGCGTAGTTGCTCGAATATCTGCGCAGGCTCGATAGTTGTCTCACCTACGATTTCGTACTTTTCAACCTCGTCGGCCATCGACATGTCTCCTCAAATGCGCCTATTACGCCTCTGGGTCGGTTAGTTCACCAGCGGCCAGACAGACGCAGGCCGCATAATTGCACTATACTCCAATCCGACCAAACTATCCAAGTCTGGCAAGGAAGGCAGCGAAACTACCCTCACCTTGCTCCGCGTGCCTCTTGAGTTCATCCATGGCCACGCGCAAAGCAGGGGTTACCGGCAAATCTCCGCGTATGATGCCATCCCACACAGCACTTACAGAGAATAGCTCTCCGCCATCAGTCTCGACTGGATGAAATTGATATGGTCCGTTCGACATGGTGGCATAGAGCGCAGTAAATTCTGTCTCTGGCTCTGACTGGACAAGCGCTTTGCCGAGATACGTCAGCGGGACAGAGATGCCTAGTTCTTCGGCCAGTTCTCGCACAGCGGTGGCCGCGTAATCTTCCCCGCTCACAACGTGGCCAGAGGCTGACGCACAGTAATATCCTGGGAACATATCTTTGCTTGCCGAGCGGCGCTGCAACAACAGTCGACCATCCTGGGTGAAGACAAGAATCTGTACGCTGCGGTGAATGAGCGTGGGATTCCGATGCGCTTCGCCTCGACGCACCTGCCCAATGACATGATCGTCGAGATCAACGAGGTCGAAAATTTCGTCGGGATCGTCCAGTGGCTGACCGGGGACTGAAGCATCGGAATTGTTTGGCGGCATCGGCATAAAAACCCTCCGCCCTAATTCTATCATTCGGCCCGGTTCAGCCAGCGAATCTTATGGAGCCGATGCCACTGTGAAATTGGCCATATGCGGCCAGCCAGCATCTCCATTGCCTATGGCCAACACGCCCCACGAGGTAAACGCCAGCGGCGCTACGGCAGGATCAGTCGCGGTTGCTCCGGCGGCGGCTGTCGGCGTGCTGGTGGGTTGGGTCGTCGCGGTCGCATGCGGCGTAACAGTGGCTCTGGCTCCTGGCGTCGCAGTTGGCGACTGTGCTGGATTGACTGAGCCACTCATGACCGGAGTCCACTGCCCGATGTGCTGCCAAGATATGTCGTCGTTGCTGACGAGCGCGGTAAACGTGTCCCCAACGCGCTGAATGCTCAGCCAGACCGCCGCGCGCGCGTTTATTGTACCGGTGATACATGCCTGTGGCGTCTGCTGCGCCACCGGACAAAGGCGTACCGACCCGGCGCTATCTACTGTGAGCGTGAGCCAGTCGCCATCATCCTGGTACAACACCATCCCCACGCTTGCCGAGCGAGGCAACGTGCCTGGCCTTGCAACCTCCAGCGTCAACGTCACATCGCCCGCGGAAGCCGCCTGCATCAGCGCCCCCACGCCCTGATTGCCCGGAATGAGTGTCAGTCCATTCGCATCGAATGTTGTGCGGACACTTGTATCCGAGCGTGTCCACCGGACATCGGGATGCGGTGACGTGAAGGAATCGCTAAACGTAGCGGCGGCAGGAACTGCTCCCACACGCGCCCATGGATTCTTACTCTGCGAACCTGTTGGACTTTGTAGAGACTGCGCGGGTAACAGAGCATTTGTCATCGTCTGCGTGCCACCAATCACGACATCATCACCCGCAGTCGCGACCAGGATACTGTTCTCCGGCCCTAGCGCTACTGCCACTCCTTGCGCGAATGGCGACATACCAGCAGGCGGATCGGGCAGTGCAATCCAGGTCGGCTTGGCAGATGCGCCCTTACCAGAGCCAGGTAGCACGATTGTAGACATATAGCTTGCCGTCCGTGAGGACGCATAGATCTCGATGGCGCTAGAGGAGGAACTCGGCGTAGACGTACTCGCCACCGGAACCGTGACAGCGCCGAGCAGCGAACTCAGCGGCGCTGGATTGCCATCCACCTGGGTCGCCGTCCAGCCATTCGAGAGGCGCTCTGATCGGAACCACCAGAGCGTGCCAGTGCTATCAGTCGCGAGAATATTCAGGGGGCTATCAGGCCAGAGACCGATCCAATTGTGCGCGTTGGGTAACTCCGGCGCCACCAGCAGCGAACCCGTGATCTGGTGGCCAGCGGGCTGCGCGCCAAGAGGCATCCAGTCGCTCCACGATGCCGGAATCTGAGTCCCATCCGCAGCGGTTGTCGCATCGAGCCAGATGCGTAGATATATGCGCCCATCAGCGCCCACCACAAAGACAATCGGTGAGCCTGCGCCTGGCGCTCCCGCCAGCGTCATACTGCCAGCAAGTGTCGTGGCGGATGGCTTGCCAAGCGAGAACCAATTGCCAGGGCGATCCGGTGGCCCGGCACGCCACCAGAGGTTGCCGTCACTGCCAAGCGCCGCGATCTGCACGCCACCAGCGAAAATGCTCGCGACTGGCGAACCAGTCAGGCTCACATTTGGTGGCTGGCCAAGCGCGCTCCAGAAGACGCCTAGTGAGTTTGGCGACGTATGTGCCAGGTAAAGATTGCCATCTATGCCGAGGACATAGATATAGCGCGATCCGTTGCTCATGAGTACTGTCGCCGCGGATTGCCCACTGGTGAGCCGAACATTCCCAGGCGGTATCCCCAGGCTGCGCACCTGAGCCTGTGGCTGATCGGCTGAGGCGGATGGAGTGAAGAAACTCTTCTTCGACCAGGTCAGGTCGGCAAGCGTGCCACTCTGCGTAACGACCGTCGCCGTAGAGAGTGATGGAAGACCACCAGGGAATTGCTGTTGGACAGTCTTGGAGGTGGTAGGCTGCTGTGTTGTGGCGCCATTGGCGCTAGCGCTAGTGCTGGGGAAATGGCCGTTGTTCTTGACGTTATGCAACCAGCCGAACGTGCCGCGTGTATGGCCCATCGTGCGCAGCCAGCGCCACGTTGGAAGCGTCGTCGCGGGCTGAGACGAACCGCTCAGAATCCACTTTGAGCCGACCTTTGTCAGTGCGAGCGTATCGCTAGGATGGTCTTCGGAGCCCCACATCACATTCTGCTCAGCGGTGATGACCTTGCCATCTTTAACGCCCGCCACTACCGCGATGTGGCCTCCGTGAGACCCATCCGGCCCCGCGGGCCAGGGATTTCCATTGGCATCGAGACTGCCCCAGATCAGAATATCGCCGGGCACTGGCGCTGTGCTGGATCCATTGGGGTACATGACAAAGTCTGATGGGTGATTGACTGGCAGCCAAAGATCAGGCGCATTGCCCCATCCCGACCGCCCCCAATTAGCGGGATTGTCGCCAAATGCCCACGCCGAGAAGCGAACAACCAACTCAGGGCATTGAAATGTCCAGCCGTAGCCATCAGTGGTGGGCGAACAGCCTTTTGCCGTGCTATCGCAACTCACGCTCGAACCACTGGGGGAGACACTGTTGAAGCCGTTGGAGCACACATCCACCCCAAACCAGCCACCGGGCGCGCCATGTCCGGGCAATATCGTACGGCCCCATGATGACCCGTTTGTGATCGTCGGATCGAGTCGAGCAAGTTGTGAACAGCTTGCAGTGGGAGAAGCCCGCAGGGCGTTTGCACTCGCCTCGGGTACAGTCGTCTGAAAGGTAAGCATGACCGCCAGCAACATGGCCGTGCCTACCAGCGCCACCAGCGTCCCGCGGACCAGGTAGACCCTTGCTCCATTATCCGGCGCAAGACATAGGGCTTTCAGACGCCTCATCCACCGATAGATGCTATCCGACGCCACCAGCAGCACTCCCTCCCACACGCTCCGCGCCTACACCTGCCATGCATCCCTGACGGACGCGCAGAGCCGTTGTTATTTACAACGAACTGCCTACAGCAATGGAAACATCGCCGTCTAGAATGTTGTGTGAATTCCTGTCATCTCGCTTCCTTCTTAGCGAAGCAATCGCCCGAGCCGACGTATCGTGTTCTCTACTTTCAGCTAAGCGCATACTGTTCTATCGCACAAGCCAGCCCATCTTCTGCGTTGCTCGTCGTCACCACATCAGCCAGCGAACGCACTCTCCGTGACGCCTGACCCATCGCCACCCCCAACCCAGCCGCGCGCAGCATCGAAACGTCATTGGGTCCATCACCAATCGCCATCGTCTCCTCCAGCGAAATATCGAGGTGGCGCGCCAGGATGGTAAGGGCATTCCCTTTTGAGACGGCGGATGAGAAAAGCGTCAATTCAGCGACTCCGTAGTTGCCAACAGGCAGCAACTGACGGCCACAGTCGGGCGACGCGAGATCAACCGCCACACGACGCAAAATGCTCAACGGCGCGAAGGCAGCCAGGCGAATCGGGTCAACCGCAAGATCGCATAATTGTGCGACAGGACGGTAACGAGTTTGATGTTGAAAAGCAGGAAGATACGTTGCCGTCCACTCAGGGTGAGCAGCCTCCTCGGATACATGCAGGAAATCATCGGCATGGTCGCAATATTGCACGATTGGCTGAATACCATAGCCAACCATCGCCTCGGCGGCTCGCTGCGCGATCACACGGTCAAGCGGCGCACAATGGAGCATCTCACCATCTGGATATGTGCGAATCATCGCGCCATCCATATGAATCATCGGCCCTCGGAAGCCAAATGAAGTAGCCGCTACCGATGCCCCGGTCCAGCGGCGTCCAGTTGCCAGCGCCAGGGTAACTCCACGCACAGCAAGCGCTTGAATCGCCTCACGAGTTCGTGGTGTAAGACAACCTCCTGGGTCGAGGAGTGTTCCATCCACATCGGTTACCACTAAACGAATGCGTCGCACATCGCCCCCCATCGGCTCTATGGAATTGCGTTTGAGTTCGACCCAAGCCGATCAGTTACGCCGCCACGAAAGCCTGCCGCTCACCGCCACTAAAATTCCAACCACCACAATGACGCCTGTCGCCACCGCCAGCGCGGTATCTGCGCGTCCTCGCCAGAGAGTGAAAACGGCATGATCTGGCACGCCGCTGATGTGCTGCAGTGACTCCATACCTGAGACAAACAGTTCGATGATGCCGCTACAGACAAACCACGCGCCCACGAGCATCAGTAGAAAGACGCCAGCGCGCCGCCAGCGGTTCCGACCATGAACGACTAAAAATGCGCCGACCACGATCTGACCGACGCCAAAGAACAGCGATAGCACGAGATTGATGGATAGAAATGACTGCATTTTTCTGCCATACACTTGCCGATTGCCTTCTCATCTTCTCGCCTGAGCGATGACCTGTCAAGGGGGCGTCTCGAACAGGCTGGGGGGAATTGGCGAAACGATGCACTGTCGTAGTAGCATAGGATTGTCGGAGTTCCCGCGCCAGACGGGATTATATGGACAACAGCGGCTATGATGCCGCGGGAGGTTATGCCCGATGGATCTGCACGGCGCGCATATCACCTGGCTTGGTCATGGCACCTTCACATTCACGACACCGGCTGGCAAATCGATCCTGCTCGATCCATGGGTACAGGGCAACCCAGCATGTCCAGATGACAAGAAAAAACTGGGCAAACTCGACGCCGTGCTCATTACACATGGACACGGCGACCACATTGGAGACGCGCTGGCCATTGCCACCGACAGTCAGCCTGATCAGGTTGTTGCCATCGTCGAACTGGCCACATGGTTGGACGGCAAGGGCTGCGCCAACACGGTTGGCATAAATCTGGGCGGCACAATAGAGGTGGCGGGGACGCGCGTGACGATGGTACGCGCGGATCACAGCTGCGGCATCCTGGATGGCGACACAGTCCTCTATGGCGGCCAGGCAGCAGGCTATGTCATCGACTTTGGCAACGATCTGCGCATCTACGTCGCGGGAGACACAAATGTCTTTGGCGATATGAGCATTATCGGCGCGCTCTATAAGCCTCAGTTGGCGATTCTGCCCATTGGAGACTTCTATACGATGGGACCACGTGAGGCTGCCTATGCGGCTCGACTCCTTGGCGTCGAGACCATCATCCCGGCGCATTTCGGCACCTTCCCGATACTTACCGGCACGCCCGAGGGGTTAAGCCAGGCGCTCGAAAGTATGGGGCTGAACAATGTCGCCGTGCATCGCCTCCAGCCAGGTGAGACCATGGAGTAACCCGCTTCCGTTTTTCCCTCATAGATTGGGAAGCGGATGATATAGTTGAGAGAGAGAGATTTCCTACCCTGTGTAGGAGGCTATCGACCTACGGAAATCCTGTGGCGGAGGCGCATCTATGGCAGACGAGCTACGACATCGAAAGCTGGCCCAATCTGAGGCGGCAACTGACACAGCCCTACCAGCCTGCGACGACGAAACGATTCCTGAGGACGGCCCGCTGGTGGATAGCTACGGTCGCCACATTAAGAATCTGCGCATCTCCGTCACGGACAAATGCAACTTCCGTTGTGTGTACTGCATGCCAGCGGAGGGGCTTCCATGGCTGCCGCGGGCCGATATCCTCACCTTCGAGGAGCTCGTCCGTATCGCTCGGGTCGCGGTTGGTCTCGGCATCGACCAGATTCGCCTAACAGGTGGCGAGCCGCTAGTGCGCCGTGATATCGCCAATCTCGTCGCCATGTTACGCGCTATTCCAGGACTACGCAGCCTGAGCTTGACGACGAACGGGGTCTTGCTGGGCAAGCTGGCAGGGCCACTCGCCGAGGCGGGTTTGACTCGTATCAATGTCAGCCTCGACTCCCTGATTCGCGAGAAATTCACTCAACTCACACGGCGTGACGCATTGGAGCAGGTGCTGGCCGGGCTGGAGGAATTGGAGAAGTATCCAACGATCCGGCCCATCAAGATCAATGCGGTAGCGATGCGCGGATTTACTGAATCCGAAGTACTCGACTTCGTGGCGCTCGCCCGCCGAAAAGCGTATTCAGTGCGCTGGATCGAGTTTATGCCGCTCGATGCCGACCAGATCTGGCGCAAGGATGATATCCTCACTGGGGCCGAAATCAAGGCGATTATCGAAGATAGCTACGGGCCACTGGTTCCGGTTCAAGGCGATGACGCCTCGGAAACTGCCCGCCGCTACACCTTCGCCGACGGTGTTGGTGAGGTGGGCTTCATCAATCCCGTCAGCGAGCCATTTTGCCGCTGGTGCGACCGCATTCGCCTCACCGCTGAGGGCGAGTTGCGGACATGTCTCTTCGCCCTCACCGAAACCGATCTGCGCTCAGTAGTACGCTCCGGCCAGAGCGATGACGAACTGGCGCGCGTGATTCGCAGGGCAGTCTGGCACAAAGAGCTGAAACACTATATTGGCGACAAGCGTTTCCGCCGTAGCACACGCAGCATGTCGATGATCGGCGGATAGCGAGCGCGGCAGATGGAAGACACGGTTGCGGAGCGGAAACGGCACAACTATCACCCTGCCCTGACCACTTTCCTGCTAGCAACAGTGCTGGTCGCATTGCTGGTTGGTTGTGCTCAGCAGCCCACGAGCGCAGTCCGGGCGGCAAAACAGAGTCTCCCAGCAGCCACAGCAACTCCGGTATCTCCGGGAACCATCTACACTGATCCCAAACTTGGTTTCCGCCTGACATTGCCAATTGGTTGGCAGGGGACCTCATACCCCGGACGACATCAGCCATCCAGCAATACGCTCGTAAGCCTACAAGAACCAACGCGCACGCCAGCTACTATCACTATTGGCGTCTTTCACGGCGCGAATATGCCTGCGGCATTTGCCGCACGAGGAGCACCGCCGCTACACATTGGCGCATATCCCGCGTTCGCCGCGGATACCGGACTGAGTCAGGGCAAGGTACCCTGTGTCGTGCGTATTCTTTTGGCTAACGATGATTACCTCCTGGCCGAGTGGTGCTCGATGGATGCCACTAGCCATGCAAACGAGTTCGAGCGCATCCTGGCGACATATCTTCCTGCTCCAGCTGACTACGGCCCGCCAGCGACCGTCGTGGCGCCAGCAGCGACTTCTTGTGCCAATATTCAAGCAGGCTACGGTTACAACACGACCGCCTGGGGTAGCATGCTGGCAACTCCCACAGCAAATGAACCGGATGGCGGATGGGTGAACCTTGCGGGCACATATATTTGCAGTAATACGGGTTCGCCCGACCATTACCTCTTCCAATGCACCGAACTCGTCAACCGCTACGACGCCGAGCAATGGGGCCTGCCCCACATCCCCGGTAACGCTGCCCGCTACTTCGATTACTACCAGAATGGCGTCCCGCATCCCGGCGACGTTCGGGATTTGCCCGTCGGGAGTTACGCGTACTCTGACGACGCGCGCCAGGGAAAGAGCGCATTTGCTCCAGAGGCAGGCGATCTGCTGGTGTTTCAGGATGTCGTCAATCCAGCACAGGGCTGGACCTCCGGCCTGATCGCTTCACCGGGACATATTGCGCTCATCACAGCCGTCGATGCCACGCACGTCTACATTGCCCAGGAGAACTACAATGACCGCCAGTATTTTCTGGCGCTTGAGCTTACCCATACTCCCAGCGGCTTTGTTATCAGCGACCGCAGTGGAGTAGCTGGCCGGATCGTGCGAGGCTGGATACGCTTCACAGTCGAGAACGACTGACAATGCCGCGCAAATTCAGCCAAGTAGCTGTACCGCGTCGGCAACTGATGAGGCGACCAAACAGCCAGATGCCAGCAATTCGCGGTATAGTTCGATTCCGCGCGTGGTGAAGTCGCGCGCTCCGACATTCTCAAGCAGGGCATTGCTATCACGTGCTGCGTTAGCGGTTGGCTCCAGCAGTATCACTTTGCGGCCAGCACGGCGCGCAGCAAGAATCTCCTCGATCAGCACGATGTTGCCTGGCCCAAGCGGCGTCGGACATAGAACGATTGCTCGTGCGTCCAGCATGCGCATACGAGCCGCAGCCAGCCCTTCCGCCGAGACTGGAGCATAGGGAGGCTCCACAATACACGAGGCAGCAAGCCGTTGCGCCAACGTGTAGTCACTATCACCAGCGTTGAGCGGCCCCGCGCTAAAAGTAATGTCAGCATCGACTAGGGCACGCATCACCAACTCGCCTGAGCCGCCTCCGGCAATCAGGTGAACCATGGCAGCCACACCTGAACCGGGCTTTTCCGACTGCCAGGCGAGCGGGTTATCCTGGCCAGGCGGCAACACGCTCAGATAATCCTCGCCGCGCAGAATCCCCACACGAACCGGCGTCTCATAGACCGTGGAAAGTAGCTCGGCGTCAAGCACTCGCGCGGGCGAACCGTCGGCAACTATCGTTTCGCGAAAAAGTATCAGTCGGGGAAAGTAGCGTGCCGCCAGATTCAAGTCATGCAACGCCGCCAGCACCGTCAGCTTGCGCTCGACATTGAGCCTCCTCAATAGTTCCAGGATCTCGATCTGATAGCGTATGTCAAGATGGGTGGTTGGCTCATCCAGCAGCAGGATTTGCGCCTCTTGCGCCAGCGTCAACGCGATGATCACACGCTGTTTTTCGCCACCACTCAGATCGTTGAAAACGCGATCGGCGAGATGCTCGATACCCGCTGCATCGAGCGCCGTCTCAACCGCCTGCGCATCATCGAATCGTGGCATGCTGAGCAGATCATGGTGAGGCATGCGCCCCATTTCGACAATCTGCCGAACTGTGTAGGCGAACTGGACCGAAAATTCCTGCGGCGCGACCGCTAGTCTCCGCGCCACCACGCGCCGCGAGAGGCGATGCACGTCGTCGCCCTGTAGTCGTACTACACCTCGTGCGGGGTGCAGCGTTCCCGCACCCAGGCTCAGGAGCGTGGATTTTCCCGCGCCATTCGGCCCAAGCAAGCCAACCATCTCACCAGCAACAAGCTGGAAACTAACATCTCGCACCACTTGTCGCAGTCCGTAGCCAAAGCTGACCGACTCGAAGTCAAGCGCTGGCGGTAAGATCTCGGCGCTATTGCTGGACATTGCGAGTATCCTCTCTACCAACGGTAGCGGCTACCAGCGGCGCGCAGCAGCCAGAGAAAAAATGGTCCACCAACGAGCGCCGTCAACACCCCCAGCGGCAGCTCCGCCGGGGCGACAAGCACCCGTGCAAGTAAGTCGGCCACTACGACGAAGATGGCTCCCACCAGAGCAGACGCAGGAACAAGCAGCCGATGGCGCGGACCGAGTGTCAGTCGACAGAGATGCGGCGCGACCAACCCCACGAAGCCGACGATACCGCTGATCGAGACGGCAGCCCCCACCAGTAGAGCGGCGACCAGCACGATCACCAACTTGTATCGCTCCACGCGCAGTCCCAGATGTCCTGCCATTTCTTCGCCCAGCGCAAACGCATCCAGCGCGGGCGCCAGCACGATGCTCGCAATCACCCCCGCTATCACCAGTACCGTGATAACCTCGGCCTGCGTCCACGACTCGACGTTGACACTCCCGCTGATCCAGCGATAGAGCGAGACTAGTCTCAAGCCCAGACGGTCGTTCATGGTAATCAGTATCGTTTGCGCCGCAGTCAGCACGGCGCTCACCGCCACACCTGCCAGCAATAGGGTAACCACCGGAGTCCGTCGATTGTGCGTCGCCAGCAGGTATACCAGCGCTACCGCCACAAGCGCGCCCGCAAATGCCAGTAATGCAATTAACCCGAAGCCGAACCAGTATGCGGTAAATGCGGCTGGCAACATAAACGCAATGGTTGCTCCTAATGCCGCGCCCGAAGAGGTGCCTAGCAAGAGAGGATCGGCCAGTGGATTACGAAGCAGCCCCTGGAAGAGAACGCCCGCCACACCGAGCGCGACGCCTACCAGTGCGGCGCCCACAACACGCGGCAGTCGGTAGAGCAGCAGAATAGCCTCATCTGAGGCTGGCCATGTCGGCTGAAAATGGATGACATGCGTCTGGTTCAACAAGATAGCAGCTGAGGTAAGCGGCGAGATTGGCACTGCACCATAGGCGGCTGCCAGCGCCAGCGCCGCAAACAGGGCAGCCACAAGCAAAGGCAACACGGCTGGCCGCCAGGAGACACGCACACCCGGCGTGAACCGAATGCGCGGCCTTCTAGAATCAGAGCATCGCGTCGCAGCATCCGCGGGCGCAGCCCGTTTGATATCGGCAAGCCGTGCCACGATCTTTCTCCTATGAGAACAACTCAGGATGGAGCATCTTAGCGACCTGCTCAAGCGCGTCTACCAGCCGTGGACCAGGCCGCGAAACGATATCCGGGTTGATGTTATAGACACGATGCGACTTGATCGCCGCGATGTCCGCCCAGCCGGGCCTGGCGTATACCTGTTGCGGGTCGCCACCGTACGCTGGTTCCTCCGTCAGGATAATCACCTGAGGATTGGCTGCGATAATACTCTCGACACTAACCGAAGGAAAACCACCATTGTCGGTCTGTGCGGCGAAGATGTTGCGACCGCCAGCATCGGTCAGGACATCGTTTTCGAACGATCCTCCGCCCACCGCATATGGTGGCGGCGGCGTAAAGCCAATCTCCATGTAGACACTGACCGGCTGATCACTCGCTACCTTCTGTTTGACTGCGTCGATGCGCTGCTGGAGAGCCTTCACCAGGGCATCGGCAGTGGCGGTTGTATGCGTCAATTGTCCGACGAGGCGAATCTCGGTCAGCGTGCCTTGAAGATCGGCGACAGGCAGCGAAATCACATTGATATGCGCCTGCAGCAGCGCTGTATCAGCCTGCGTCGTAAACTGGCCCCAACTGAGCACCAAATCTGGATTGAGCGCAATAATCTGCTCGACGTTCGGGCTGCCATCGCTGCTGGACACTTTCGGCTTGACTGCCATGTCGGCGGGATAGTTGGTGAATGCGTCAACACCCACTACGCGCGTGCTGACGCCAACCGCTGCTAGCATCTCACTATCGCCAGGTGTCAGTGAGACGATGCGTTGTGGGGTCTTTGCAGGAATCGTGATCGCAGTCCCGTGCGCATCGGTCGAGATGAGCGGCTTTTGTGTTGTTGGTGTGTTACTTAGGCTGCCAGCTGAGGTGGCACAGCCTGTCGCTACAAGAGACAGGCAGACTACGAGGACGAACAGAACGAGAGTCAGGGGTTGGCGCATGGGCGAAAGCTTAACGCTTCGCATGGGATGAATCCTCCTGAGCAGTGAAGACGCAGAGTGCGCCGAATCTGTCCACACTGCCAGATAAAGTACAGAGCCAGATGCATCCAAATACGTTCCGACGGAGACTCAACAAAAGACCCTCTTTCTCTGTGTTGAGAAAGAGGGCAAGCCATAACCGGCGTTGCTCTTTCCTCGTTGGCGCGGAGGAATTGAGCATCACCCCAGAGGTCGGTCTCCTGGCTCCTGGGCTTTTCGCAGGTAATATTCTCGATTACCTGTGTAGCGCGTCTCCGCCTTCCCATCGCATGAGCACGACAGTGGCCTGATCTGGAGGCGCGTTTCCCAGTTACAGTGGCGCGTCCGCATCGGCATTTCACCGATTTCCCTGGCAAACATCCGCATATTCGCAGACATCTACCACCTCGCGGGGTTCTCGTATTTAGTTGTCTGGCAGAGTATAGCGATCTGATACGAACCACGTCAAGCGTTGGCGTGGCACAATTTATCAATGAAATAGCTGCTGCCAGAACGCGACACCAACTACCAGTAGCGGTGCGATAACCAACGCCGGTAAATAGTTCGCGACACGAAGATCGCGAATCTTCAGCAGCTTCAAGCCAACTGCGACAAGAACCAGGCCGCCAGTTGCCGTTAGCTCGGTGATGGTGTCGGCGTTGCCGGTCAGCAGCGGAGAAATCGCGTGCGCGCCTAGACTCAAACCGCCCTGGTAGACAAGTATCGTAATGATCGCCAGCAGTACTCCCCAGCCGAGGGTTGCTCCGAAGGCGAGCGCGGCAAAACCGTCGAGCGTCGCCTTGATGACCAACTTGGTGGTGTCGCCAGACAGCCCGTTATCCAGTGAACCAAGAACTGAGAGCGGCCCTACACAAAACACCAGACTTGCAGTGACAAATGCCTCGCTCAATGTCGAACCAGGCTTTGAGAGTTTCGTCTGAAGCCAATTTCCCGCTCTTTCCAGGCCCGCCTCGATGTTGATCAACTCGCCAAGCAATGTGCCAAGCAGAAGGCTACCCAGCAATATGAGCGGATTTCTTGTCGTCAGCGCGCCAAGTAGTCCTATGAGCACCGTAAATAGACCCAGCACGCCAAACAGGGCCTCGTGGATCCTCTTGGGCAAGCGATCGCCCACCAATGACCCAATCACCCCTCCGATCAGTACCGCCAGCGCGTTGATGAGCGTTCCATTGACCGATGTGAAAAACGACATACGTGCGGACAATCCTCTCTCGTCTGTGGAACTCGCGT
Source organism: uncultured Chloroflexia bacterium (assembly GCA_963718915.1). Classification (GTDB taxonomy): domain Bacteria; phylum Chloroflexota; class Ktedonobacteria; order Ktedonobacterales; family JADMIN01; genus DAHUXT01. Next base: position 210,198 of record CAVRAI010000013.1, read on the forward strand.
ATAATACCTCTGCCCATCATACGCTAGCGACGAAGCGAACAGATACCATCTGGGAGGACCTGTGAGCGCACCTGCCATATTCGTTCCCGCACGGGCCAAAATCAACCTCACGCTGTCGGTCCTTGGAAAACGCGAGGATGGATACCATACGCTCGCATCGGTCATGCAGACGATCTCGCTCAACGACACATTGCACATCCAGGCAACCGATGAGGATCACATCACCTGCGCGGTAGATATTCCCAGCCTCCGCAATAACAATAATCTCGCCATACGCGCCGCCCGATTATTGAAGGAGGAAGGACACCTGACACGCGGAGCCGCGATCGAGCTGCGCAAGGAGATACCAGCGCAGGGAGGTCTGGGTGGTGGCAGTAGCGATGCGGCGACAGTGCTCTTGGCGCTTAACCAACTCTGCGCATTGGGATTGAGCCAAACTCGGCTGAAAGAACTGGCCGCCCGATTGGGGTCTGATGTTCCCTTTTTCATTCATGGTGGTACCGCCTTAATTGAAGGGCGTGGCGAAATAGTCACACCACTGCCCGATTGCGAGTCACTCTGGCTGCTGATCGCACATCCACCTGTCAGCATCTCCACCGCAACGGTGTTCCAATCGCTACATTCAGCAGAGTACGGGGATACACACGACACCAACATCGTCGTCGAATCAATTCGCGGCGGTTCCCAGTTACCCCTTGAGCGCCTGTCTAATACGCTTGAGCCTCTAGTTATGCGTCACTGGCCTGAGGTTGCCTCTACACGGGAAAGACTGTTGTGGGCAGGCGCTCCCATCGTACGGATGAGTGGTAGTGGCCCAACACTTTTTGCGCCATTCCGTACGCTCGATGATGCCATCCGGGTGTATAAGGCGGCTCGCAGCCAGAACATGGACGTTCGACTCTGTCATACCATCTCGCGCGCTTGAGATGAGGAGACAGAGCTACAATGGAGTACCCAGCACTCGCACACCGTTCACAGACAGGCTGTTCCGCGCCAGTCCTTCCGAACTACCCGGATACGCATAGAGGCCAACGCTATGCTATGCTATAGTGAGTGCCCTGACAGGCGATAGATAAGTGACCTCGCGAACCGATGGATTCGGGTGAATGGGAGTGGTATGACAGCGCAGAACCCCGGGCTGGAGTCAGTCTCTAACGAGAACCAGTCTGCCACTCTGGCCTCATCAGACTACGACCGGCGACCTTCCATCGAGACGCGAGCGCGACGAGTCATACAGCGCATCCTGAAGCGAGGAGCGCAACGCCTGCTATGGCGTGGCATTGGCGCAGTTGGCTATCTCATCCGCCCCCGTCATGCTTCAACAAAGGCCCTATATCCTGGAGATTCGTCGGTACGGCGCATTCTGGTCGTCCGCGTTGATCTGCTTGGCGACACAGTTCTCACTACACCAGCGATTGCGGCGCTCCGCCGCGGCTATCCCAAAGCGCAAATTGACATCCTGGTGCAAGAGTCTACGTCCTCCGTTCTGGCGGGCGAGCGCGACATAGCCCATGTCATTACATACAATCCGCAGATATGGAGGCAAAAGGGTGGCTGGCGCTCGGCGCTCCGGCTGCTTCGACGGCTACGAAAAGCGCGCTACGACATTGCCATCAGCGTCTCGGGCGACATTGGCAGTATCTTTACCCGTTTGAGTGGCGCCAGGCGAACCATCGGCTACGGTGGCGAGGCATACCCATACATGCTCACCGACCCAGTCGCAGGGCATCGGTACATGGTTGCCCAGCACGAGATACGCTATGTCCTCGCACTCGCGGAGGCAGCGGGCGGCATTATCGAGGAAGAGCATATGCGGCCACGACTGCATGTGCTCCCTAAAGAGCGCCAGGAGATGGTGACGATGCTCAGGCTGGCGCGTGCGCGATTCGGACGCACAGGGCCAATCGTCGCGATGCATGCGGGCGCGCGCAACGGTCAGGCTAAACGCTGGCCAACGCGCCACTTCGCCGCGTTAGCGGACCAGCTAGCCAAAGAACTGGATGCGTTAGTCGTGGTAACCGGCGCGCCCAATGAAGTCCCACTCGCGCGTGATATTGCGCGCAACGTGCGATACCAACTGCTCAATGTCAGTGGTAAAACAACACTCCCACAACTGATTGCGCTACTGGCTGAGAGCGATGTGCTGGTCACTGGTGATAGCGGGCCAATGCACATTGCCTGTGCTGTCGAAACGCCCGTTGTGGTGATGCACGGCCCGACCGACCCGACGCTCAGCGGGCCATTCGCGCCAGATGCTATCATCCTGCGCCATAAACTCTGGTGTTCGCCATGCTACGACGCTAGCGCGACCGCAGAGTGCCGCTTTGGCAATCCCGTCTGCATGAAAGCGATTGCGCCACAAGTGGTTTTTGCCGCCGTTCGGAAGCAATTGCTGGCGCATGGATCCCTCATACACCGGGATTCTGGTGATGCGGACGAGATGTCAGCTCAATTACTCCCCTGAGCCGATGTGAAACTGTGCGCCTTCGACGCCTGAGCTGCCCACTCCCACCGGGCGGCTAAAATTCCCAATCGCTACGTCAGGCAGCTCGCGATGCAACGTTTCTATCAGCGCCCGCATGCCGAGCGGTCGCCCTGTGGGTCGGGTTACACGCGGCCAGAGTACTTCAGGGTCGATATTGAGGTTACGCAACTGCACAAGCCGCACGCCCGTCTCGCGTAAGAAAATTACCAGCGCAGCGATTTCCTCTTCACAGTCGATCAGACCGGGGAAGCAGAGCAGGTTAATTGAGCTATAGACACCAGCATCGCGCGCCAGGATCAATGACTTCCTGACATGCTCAAAGGTATAGCCAATGGGTCGGTAGTAGGCGTCGTATGTCTCACGGCGCGCGGAGATCGTACTGGCGCGCAGGCTATCCAACCCAACCGTGTAGAGCTTTGCCAGCGAGTGGGGATTGCTAGCGTTCGTGTTGATGTTGATCGTGCCGCGCTGGGTACGCGCTCGCACACCACGAATGGCGCGCTCGATCAGTTTGAATTGCAGCAATGGCTCGCCCTCGCATCCCTGCCCAAAGCTGAAAATTCCATCCTCAGCAGTCTCCAGGTGCGCTACGGCGGCATCGATTATCTCTTGCTCAGTAGGGGTAAAGGTCAGGCGATCCTGTGGCGAGACAAGACCCTCTTCCTCTTGCTTGGAGATACACCCCACACACCGCGCATTACACCCCGCTGAAACAGCGCATGCAGCCTCCCAGCGGCCAAAGAACAAGTTGCTAGCTGTTGGACAGTGGTAGTCAAGCGCACAGTGGGCGTGGTGCGCAAGCAGGCGATTCTCTGGCTCAGCAGCCAGTCGTCGGCGCACCAGCGATTCCAGTCGTCGGGCATCGTAGTTGCGCGCCAGCCAGCGCTCAGGATTGTCAGTACGCACTGCCGCCACGTAGATACGCCCGCGCCAGCCAGCAACAGCCGTGTAGCCAAAGAACGGCAATGGCTCGGCGCCTGGTGGCAAATCATAACCTGGCAATCTGACACGGGTATAGCCAATCGGCAGCAGAGCCGCAAGCGCCCACCCGCGTCGGCCATTCATCACCTGCCGATCACCTTGCACATCGAGGCCCACAGCGAGGCGTTCGGGCATCATAGCAAGTGTTGCCCCATCGGGCAGCGGGATCAACTCACTGCGTTCAAGAGGCGCACCATCATAATCCAGGGCGCGCAGCGCGCGCCTCTCCCCAACGTCACCATCGGACGTGCTATAGACCAGGTATGGGAAATCAGCAGTGTGTGGCATAAGATTTAATACGGTAACTCCGCTTCGGGAAGTACATCTGGCTCGTCAGCAGCCGCATCAAATTCGGCGTTGTTCAAATCGCGCTCTACAGCCTCGGGCCTGACGGCGCTTGAATCACGGTGCGTATCGTCATAGAGAAACGTCAGGACAACCTGACCCGCCGAACTAGACTGTATCACCTGACGAATCATCGGCTGCTCGCTCTCCAGCCAGTGATCAATTGCCTTTTCAAGCACACTCACCTCGTTGATCCGCGTATCGCTAGAGAATATCTTCACGCGAAGCATAGCCGCTCCTTGCAGCATTGATCCGCTACTACCGCATGTTCGCAATTGCGCCGCTGCATTGTAGCACACACCGCTAACTCAGCGGGTGCGCCAGCGCTCTATCACTGCGAACGCGGTGCGCCAGATACCAAGGAATAGAGCATTGGACAACAAAATCACAATCGCAAATGAGACAGGAACGTTATGATCTGGCGCAATCGCCCATCGCAGCAGGAGAGTCACCGGCCACGCGACGAGCCAGGCAAACTCGGTACGCGCCAGCATGCGCCATGGGCCAGTCGTCTTACTCTGGCGGAAAGCGCCTACAAACGGCGAGACAGCAAACCAGCCAAGCGCAAACGGCAGGGCTGTTTCAGCAACCTGAAGCAGCGCAGAGATTCCACTTGCCTCATTATGCGTCTGGCGGCCTACAGCCGCAAATAGTAGGAATGCCGCAGCGTCGCCTGCGGCCAACGCAACCACGCGCCACGGAAGGCCTTTCTTTGGCTGCGCTACAGGCGCGGAAGATGATTCGCTCGAAACTTCGGTGGTCATATGTACCAATCTATCTTAAATCACTTTACACGCACAAAGGTACCCAAATCCGCTCGCTCGTTACTTTGCGATACCAGCGATAGCTACAATCAGGGCGAGATGGAAGAGCATCGTAATGAGCGCACCCCAGAAAAACAATTTGAACCAGGTTTTATCGGTCAACTGACCGCGTCGCGCCCGCCGCGCGGCGGGCGTGCGCTCTGTGGATACCACGCCTATAGCCACCCGCAATCGGATCGGTGAATGGACTGGAACCTCAGCCATCTGTTGCTTGACAGCATCATTACATGCCGTGCAAAGCATCCATGACTGGCGTGGTGGTGGAACATCGCCAGTCTCCTCAAGATAGCAGATGGCGCTGCCAAGACGACGCGCGCAAATGGCGCACCGCAGTGCGCCCGACTGGTCTGCAGCTTCTATTGACGGCGTACCAAGACGCAGATGATTCATTGGTCGCTAACCTTCCTGCCTCTCCAGGAAGCGAAGAATTTCCACCCCTGGCTGAGACCTCACAGGAAAGTTATAACACATGCGCATGCGCTGTCATCGCAAGCGCTAGCATCACGCTAAATGATGTACAGCACCAGGAACAGAACCACCCAGACAATGTCAACAAAGTGCCAGTACATCTCAACCGCCGAGACAGCAAAGTGTCGGTCTTTAGTGAAATCGCCGCGCAGTGAGCGGAAGAAACAAACCAGCAGGAACAGCACACCAGCGGTCACGTGCGCGCCATGAAAACCGGTCAGAGTGAAGAAGGTCGAGCCGAAGACGCCCGTGCTTGGAGTGAAATCGGCATGGGTATATTCCCACGCCTGGATGCTGAGGAAGATGCTGCCCAGGATAATAGTCAAGATCAGATTGATCGAAAGGGCGCGCTTGTTCCCCTTGCTAATCGCCCGAGCAGCGAAATGCATCGGGAAACTGCTGGAAAGCAGGATGACTGTATTAATGAGAATTAGGCCAACTTCCAGCGTGGCGCCTTTGGGTGGCCAGGGTTCTCCGAGGCCCGTTGCCCGGATGCGCAGGTACAGATAAGAGGCAATCAGGTTGGCGAAGAAGATCGCCTCGGAGGCCAGAAAGAATACCATGCCGTACCAACCGTACGACCGACTCTTATGCTCTTCGCCCTCGGTGTGGGTCTCTGCCGGGCTGACAGCTGCACTCATGCTGTGAACTACCTCTCTATGTTCCAGGGTTGCGATAGCGGAATGTCCGCGCGCGATGTGGCGATATCAGAGTTGTTCGAGGCCAAAACCGACTATGCTGATGAAGACCAGCACCAGGCCAACTCCCGTGACCAGAAGAGTGGTCGGCAGCACGAGAAAACCGCTGAAGGTAATCAGCGCCGCAATGGCCAGTAGCAATGGCCAGTAGCTTGGATGCGGCAAGTGCGGGCCTGTATGCTGCTCCTCAATGGCTCCAGCATAAACTGGCTGTGGCGCCACCACCACCGGCAGCGGCGCGACAATCTCGCGCACAAGCGCCGCGAAGCCGATGCCTGCCATGAGACGATTCGACTCTTCCAGGTCACCCTGATCATTGCGCACCAGCAGCGCCTTCACATTCTTGAAGACCCAGAACTGGCCTGCGTCCAGACCCTTGGCCAGCGCGTCCAGCTCACCGTCCTGACGAATGAAGGTCGCCGTCGCGCCACTGGGATGCGTATAGATGACCTCGTAATTTTCCGGCATGCCGCCATCTCCTCAACTCAGATAGTGATCGTCGCCTGATAAGGGAGGCGCAGAACACAGCTTCGTTTATTGTAACATGAGTGCGCTGCGCAGACGAGTCCCCCGATGTCTACTCGTCTGCTCCTTTGCCCTGGCTGGCACTCTGCTCGCGTTCGTGTACTAACTCTCGCACGGCCTCGAGTTCTGTCCGCACACCGCGCATGCGAAGCGCAATCCAGCCAAGATAGACCAGCAGACCGGCCCACATGACAATGTAGGCTATCACTAGATATGTTCCGCCTTGCATTGGCGGCCTCCTTTCATCTCTTTCGTCAAGCGTTCGCGATGTATTCAGCTGCTCTATTCGCCATATTCCACCTGTGCTCGCAGCCGCTCGGCCTCGGTCGTATAGCGTTCAAGGCGATAGAGTTGGAGCAGTAGAAAACCGTAGAGCAGGGTGAACGTGGCCATCGCCAGCATCAGCGCCAGAAAAACGGCTGGCGGAGTATCGGGTGTGGCCCCGTTGAGCACATAGCCTGTGGGGTGTAGTCCTCGCCACCAGGTCACGGCGAAATGCACGATTGGCACATCGACAAAGCCGATGATACCGAGCACCGCAGCATTACGCGCTCCGCTCTCAGTGCGACCGCTGTAGAATCGAAGCAGCAAATAGGCGACATAGATGAACCAAAGAATCAATGTGGTCGTCAGTATTGGCTCGCCATCCCACCACGTGCCCCAGTAGGCCTTTCCCCAGATGGAACCGCAAATGAGCACCATCGTCGTATACACCACACCGATTTCCGCTGAGGCGCGGGCCAGCCAGTCCCAGCGTTCGTCACGGCGTAGCAGGTAGACGATGCTACTGACGAAGACGACGAAAAAGGCGAAAAAGGCAAGCAGGGCCATCGGCACATGGAAGTACATGATGCGCTGGACATCACCCTGCACAGCGTCCGTCGGGGCTAGCACGAACGCTGCCCAGATGGAAAGCATCATGCCAATGGCGACCACGCCACCAAGCACGTATTCGCCATATTTACGCACCGGGTCAAGCCAGACGCTTCTCACTGGCTGTGGTGGTGACTGTTGTCCTGGGGCCACTGGTTGCGACGTGAGTGTGTTCATGAGATACCACCTAGTCCTCGACGACGAACTGAAAGAATAGCGCTGACAACGTGACAAAAATGACATCAAACGCGATGAGCAATCCAGGCCACGGTGGGTCATTCACTATGGGATCCACCAGTGCTTGGGTCGCACGTACCGCGCCAATTACGACTGGAATTAACAGCGGGAATACCAGCAGCGGCAGCATAATCTCTCGCGCTCTGGTCGTGGACGCCACCGCCGCGAATAGCGTGCACATTGTGGCGATGCCGACCGTGCCCAGCACGACGATCACCAACAACTGCCCGCCGAGAATGGGCAGGTTATAGATGGCAGCGAAAAGTGGCACGGCAACGGCCTCGACAACTCCGAGAAAGATGAGATTGCCAATCAGCTTCGCCAGAAAGATAATCTGGCGATCCACTGGACAGAGCAACAGGCGATCCATTGCTCCGTGTTCCTGCTCGGCGGCAAATGTCCGGCCCAGTCCCAGCACGCTGGCGAAGACGAACGCAATCCACAAGGCGCCCGGAGCAACCGCCGCATTATTTTCAACGCGTAAATCGAACGCGAAATAGAAGACGACCAGCACGAGCGCCGAGAAGAGCGCCATCCCTGCCCACACCTGGCGGGCGCGTAACTCGCTGCGCAAGTCCTTGCCGACGATTGACCACAGTTGTTGCCAACCCATCTGGAGCGAACTCATCGGCCGCTCCTTCCTGCGTTCGCGTAGAGCGCGCGTAACTCTGGCAGTGTCACCTCGGCAGACACACCGGTATGCGCGACACGCCCATTGATCAGCACGACCACCATATCGCTCCACAGCAGCCCGCGTTCGAGTGTATGCGTGGTCAGCAGAGTTGTTAGGCCTGACGCCTGTCGTTCCAAAATGAGTTCATGGAGCAGCATGATGGCGTCTTCATCCAGACCGGTGTCAGGCTCATCGAGCAATAACACCGACGGATCATGCAGAATACCCCGTGCCAGCGCTACACGCTGGGCCAGGCCACGCGAGAACGTTCCGACACGATCATTGGCGCGGCTACGCATCCCCACACGCTCGAGCAGCGCCTCGACGCGCGACTCGGCCTCAGGCAAGCTATACATGCGCGCGAAGAAGAGCAAGTTTTCTCGGGCGGTCAATTCGTCGTAGAGAAGCGGAGCGTGGCCGACGTAGCCGACAAGCCGTCGCACCGTATGCGCCTCATGGAGTGCGTCATAGCCCGCGATGCTAATGGCGCCCTGCGCTGGCCGAGTGAGCGTCGCCAGAATCCGCAACAGCGTTGTCTTGCCCGCGCCATTTGGCCCAAGCACGGCTACACACTGACCCGCCGCTATCTCGAATGAGATATCACGCAGAACGGGACGAAGGCCGTATGCCTTGCGCACGCGCGTAACTACCACCGCTGTCGCTTGATCCACAGGCATGCGCCCATCCATTTCAGCCGGACCAGCGAGCGCTGAGAGAGCCTCCGCATTCATCGCCGACCTCCGCTGCTCTGTTCCGGCGCTATCTCCTCGCGTATCGCATCGCCGGGTTGTTCGTCTGGCTCACCACCTGTGGCAGAAACCTGCCCGGTTCCAGCTATCATGCTCACATTGGCATTACCACCTGCGGCCGGTCGTTCGCTTGCCATCAACTCTCTAAGTTGCTGGCGGACCGCTCGGTCGCGCTGACGAAACTCGGCTTCGGTGAGTTTGCCAGCCGCATGGGCGCGTTCCAGAGAGAGCAATTCATTGAGCAGTCGCTGTTGTTCACCCGCCTCAATTTTGTTCGTTTCCGTCGACTGCGATGCCACCGCGACACCACTTGCTGGTTTGGCAGCTGGAATCAAGCCAAGGGCCGTGACGATATTGCCCCGGCGCAGATAGTACAGCAGCGCGGCCAGGGCCAGTAGCGCTAGAATGAGGGCGAAGAACGTGAGCGCGCGCGCATCCAGGTAGCTCTTTTCGCCCGCCTGTGGCAGTCCAGTTAATTGCAGCGTGACCTGTTTGTCCGCCGCCACGTTGCCAACCGCAAAGACCTGATAGTGCGAGCCAAGGCTATCAATTTGTCCCTGCGCCGCAAAATCCCTGCCATGTACAACCATGTCCAGCGGCACGAGCACAACGACGCGGGTCGCGGAGTAGACGGGCTTCCACGAAACATCAGCGGCCGTATCCGTATACGGGATATCAATGCTGAAAGCGAAATCTGTCGTCCCAGGCGGTACCGTCGCCGTCGAGCCGAACCCTTTATCGGTCGTTATCACCTGAGAACCGTCGAAACCGATGCCTAACGACAGATTTGAGGCATTCGGCGGCGTGGCAAAGAGCAGCAGCCGCATTGGCTTGCTGGCATCTCCAGTAACCGTGCCGACGAACGCTGTAGCGCCAGTGTTCTCTATCGCGACAATCTCGCCAATCCCGATCAGCCCATTAACTGGACGGGGTTGGCGCACCAGCAGTGTGGCAACGCTAACGCGCAGGTTAGCGTCATCATTGGTCGTGTCGTAGACCGTGAGTTGCAGCGCTGCCGCGGCATCACTATCCAGTTTCACCGCCTGACTTGAAAACAGACCACCCTGGAACGTTGTGTACGCCGCATACATGTCATTTGAATCAATAGGAAGGTTGCCAAAACTAAATCTGCCACCACCATCGGTAACAGTCGTCGCAATGTCCTGGGTAGAGGCGCCATCGGTACGCTGCAAGATGACTTTCTGGCCGACGAGGTGTGCATTCTGGTGTGTCCCATTCATTACAACGCCAGTGATACTCGCGGTCGCCTCCGCATGTGCAGCAGCTACAGGCGCGAGCGAGATGAATGCGAAGGCTAGTATCAGACAACCAGGTATCGAGAAGAGGCGCCGCTTCATGGGCGACCTCCTCTCCGCCGTCGCGCCTGCGTGCCGCTTGCCAGACGTGCGCCATTATGAGTTACGGTATGGCTGTCCCGGACGGGCTCCATAGTCGACGACTTCTGTTTCTGTACCGCTTGCGAGGGAACATTGTCGGTGTTATCTACGCTGTCCATCGTACCCTCGTACTGCCGCAGCGCATCAAGCTGCTGTTCGATCAGGGCATCCAATTCTTGCTCGTGCAGATAACGCGCTTTGAGGGCAATCAGCGCCCGCTCCTCATAGCGCGCGCGCAACGCCTGATAGTCCTCGTCATCCAGATTGCCAAGCCGACGATCAAACTCGACTTCGCGTAGCGCATCGCGGGCTGACAGCTCGCGCTCGGCAACTTCGCCTAATGGGCCGCGAGCCAGCGTGTCCGTCGATTCCTGATCGAGGCCAAGCAACGGGTACATCACGACTAACAGCCCAGAAAGTCCCAGGAGCACAGCGATGAGTAATGGCATCAGCTGTCCTCCCTTCCGCCTAGCGGCAACCTTTCATCCGCCGCCACCTCCCGGCGCAGTAGCGCAGTCAAGGCCTGGCGTTCCTCGTCACTCAGCTTCGCATCGTCAATATCATCAGCGACACCATTGCTGTCTCCAGCGCCAGCGACTCTGGCTTGCCTCTGCCATTCACGCGCAAGCGTCACAACCGCGATGGCGCCCGCGATCAGCATTAGCACGGGCATGATCCAAATCAGCGATGTGAAACCCTGTTGTGACGGGCTTTCCAGAATATCGTCGCCATAGACATTGCTAAAATACGCGAGTACCTGCTGCTCCGAGCGTCCCTCGGCCAATTGCTGCCGAATGACGGCACGCATCTCCGAGGCTTTCAGTGAAGGTGAATCGGCCACCGATTCGCCGTTACAGACCGGGCATTGAATTTGATGAGCCACTTCGAGCGTGCGTTCGTCAAGCGTCTTGGGCTGTGCTGCTGAGATGGCTGTGATCAGCCAGACCGCACCGATGAGCAATACAATCCCGACGGGAATGATGACGGTGGGGCGGCGAAGCATTGTACGAACCGTCATACAGCCACCTCCACGTTCTTTTCCGGCGGTTTAGTCTCGCTCAAGCGTCTTGGTGATACACGGCGGAGCGGCCACCAGCAGAGAATGCCGCCAAGTAGCATCAGCAGGCCTCCGAGCCAAACCAGCGGCACCAATGGATTGATGAAGACGCGAATCGTCGCGGATGATGTGCCATCAAATCCGGCGAGGAAGACATAGAGATCGGTCAAGCCGTGATCCGTAATCGAAACTATGCTTGTCGGCTGATCCTCAAATCCAGGGAATATCCGCTCGCCGGGATAGATGTCTTCGATAACGTCGCCATCACGACTCACCGTGAAGTGAGCTTTAATCGTCTCGACGTTGTCAATCGTGACATCGGTGATACCCTGATAAGTAAGCGTATAGCCGTTGATTGTCAGGCTCTTCCCGCGCTCGACCAATCCGTCGCGCTCCGATTGGAAGAACTGCGAACCAATCACCCCAACCGCCAGCAAAATCAGCCCAAGATGCACGAGATAGCCGCCATAGCGCTGCCGGTGACGCGCCACCAACATACCCATCGCTTTCGGATAGGACTCGCCATGATGATGACGCACCGATGTGCCTCGCCAGACCTCGAAAAAGATCGTGGCAGCTGAGAACGCGCAGATGGCAAATCCCGCAACGGCCCAGAGTGAATGCATTCCCAGGATGGGCAGCGCGACCGCCACCACAGCCGCCACGAGCGCTGGCCAGCGGAAGTTACGTACGATGCTCTCGCGCGACGCGCGACGCCACGCCAGTAGCGGCCCAACGCCCATCACAAAGATCAGCGCCAGGAATAGCGGTCCGTCCACCTGCTGATAGAACGCGGTACCCACGGTCATCGTCTGCCCGCGCACGACTGACGAGAGTATGGGAAATATGGTACCCCAGAACGTTGCGAACGCGATTCCGGTGAGCAGCAGATTGTTCGCCAGGAAGCTGCCCTCGCGTGAGACCACCGAATCAAACTCGTGTTCTGGGCGCAGACGTGGCAGGCGATAGATGAACAGCCCAATCGAGACGGCCAGCGCTATGGTAAGGAAGCCGAGAAAGTACGGGCCAATGTCTGAATAGGCGAACGAATGCACCGACTGGATGATGCCGCTACGCACCTCGAACGTGCCGAAGATTGCCAGCAGGAAAGTCAGCAGAATGAGTGAGAGATTCCAGACTTTCAGCGTGCCGCGCCGCTCCTGTATCATTGTTGAATGGAGAAAGGCCGTCGCCGTCAGCCAGGGAAGCAACGCCGCGTTCTCGACAGGGTCCCAACCCCAATAGCCGCCCCAACCCAGCACGTGATATGCCCACCACGCGCCGAGCAACAGGCCCGTCGTCTGGATGCACCAGGCCGCCAGAGTCCACCGCCGAATAGCGCGCAGCCAGTGCGAATCGAGCTGACCGGTAATGAGCGCGGCGATGGCAAAGGCAAACGGCAGTGACCAACTCATATAGCCCATCAGCAGCATCGGCGGGTGCACCAGCATGCCGGGATCCTGCAAGAGCGGGTTCAGCCCCTGGCCATCCACCGGAACAATGGTGAGCCGGTCAAATGGCGAGGAGACAAAGTTGAGCACGATGAGCAGAAAACCCTCGATAGCCATCAATACGGTGACGACCCAGGGCATCAACTGCGCTGGTGCGCGGCGATAGAGTACAACCGCCAGTGACGAGAAGATTGCTAGCATCAATCCCCAGTAGAGCAGCGATCCCTCCTGCCCACCGTAGAACGCCGCCGCGGTATAGTACCATGGCATCGCATTGCTGGAGTGCTCGGCAATGTAGCGAAGTCCGTAGTCGTGCTCCAGGAACGACGCAATTAGCGCAATCGCAGCCGTCACCAGCAAGGCGGCGACCACCAGCACGGAGCGCCGCCCGCTGACAACCAGGGCCGGGCGTTTGAGCGCCGCGCCCAACACCGAGCTGGCGATGGCATAGAAAGTAAACACCAGCGCCAGCATTTGCGCGATCATGCCAAGATCAGAGAAATGCACAGGCTCTCCTGCTCTGCGAACGCTTCTCCGCTAATTCCCGGTGCTGCCCGGTGTCGCGGATTGGAACTTCGATGGACACTTTGCCAGCAGCGTCTGCGCCTGGAAAGCGCCGTTCTGGATATGGCCCTCGACAACAACCGTCAAGCCAGGATTGAATGCGTCGGGAACGATACCACCGTAGACCACGGGCATGCTCAGTTTGCCGTCGGTCATCGTAAAGCGCAGCACCTGTGTCTGGTTATTGCGCTGAATCGTGCCAGTAGCCACCTGCCCCGCGACCCGCACCGTCTGGCTTGAGCAGGCGGCGCAATGTTGTAGTTCGCCAATTGTCATATAGTACTCAGCGGAGGCGCGAGTATTTGCCAGAACCAGATATAATACCGCTCCAGCAATCAGCAGCCCAGCAACGATGAAGCTCCAGCGCACTGTGCGGCGGCGAGTACGTCGCGGGCGTTGCGTCTTGATTGGCTCCGCTACATCTATCGTCACAGATCTGCCTCACTCTTCTTCTCAACGGCCGCTGCTGAAATTAACGCGCCAACTCCATCTCGTAGAGTATCGTCAATGCCGTGCCGAGCAAAAAGGTCAACACGCCAAGCGCCAGAATAACGCGCGGCGTTAGTCCCCACCATCGCCCGCGCTGCCTCGCCGGACGGCGCGCCTCCTGCGCCTGGAAAATCGCCAGCAGAAACATCGCCAGCGCCGCCAGCACCTTCACCACAAGAACAACCAGATAGGCTGGTCCAATAGCAATCAGGCTCAGCCGATCAAAGATCAGGTACACGCCAGTAAGCAGCAGTGCACCGATGCAGATGTTGACCAACTGCCGGAACAGCCGCGCTACCTGCGCGCTCACCTCTGGCGCGGGCCGCGACAGCCGAAACGCTGGACCAATCACCAACAGATAGATCACACTGCCACCGACCCAGATTCCACCTGCCAGCACGTGAATCGTGCGCATCAGAACTGTGAGCAATGGTGGCATACGTCACTATCGCAGGAACGGCAGCGTGAACTGCTGCGCCCAGGTCGAGAAAAGCGCTACCTCCCCGGTCAGGTAGAGTATTCCGACGACGATAAGCACCCCGCCACTAATGAGCGAGATCGCATGGCCGTACCGCTTGACCCAGCCCAGCGCGAGCAACCCAGCCGACCAACCCAGCCCCACTGCGAGAAACGGTAGCGCAAATCCAACGGCATAGAACGTTAGCAAAATCGCGCCACCAGCGACATTTGCCGATGCGCTCGCCAACGCCAGGATCACTGTAAGCACTGGACCGATGCACGGCGTCCAGCCTGCGGCAAAGACAATGCCCAGCGCGAACGGCGCCGCCAACCCCAGGCGATTTACCTTGTCAGGCCGCAGTTGCAGCCGCCCTTCGCGTAGCATCCAGTCAGTCAGCGCGCGCGGCAACAGCCCCAGCAGAAACGCTCCCATCACCACCATGACAATGCCAGCGACGGTCTGCATCACTGGCTGATACGCCGCCAGCACGCGCCCGAAGCTGCCTGCCAACAACCCCAACACGATGAACGCGACAGAGAAGCCAGCGACAAAGATCAGGGTGGCCAACATGACGGGATTCAATCGGCGCGCACCGGCGCCAACCGCCACCTCGGATCCATCTGCTGAAACGACCGTTCCCGAGAGGAATCCGATGTAACCAGGTACAAGCGGCGCGACACACGGTGAAAAAAACGAGATGATACCCCCCGCGAAGGCAATCAACACCGCGCCGATGCTCACCTGTCCTATTTCCACCGCGTGACCCCTATACTTGACCGACTATTTCAGAATCTTGGCGACTCGTTGATCCAGGAAATTCTGGGTGAGCGCGCCATCGAACTTGTCAACGACGATACCACTGCTGTTGATGAATATCGTTTCAGGCACCGATGGTACCCCATATGAGATCGAAATCGCGCCTGACGTGTCTGGCCCAACCGGATAAGTGATGCCATGCTGCTGCATAAACTGCACAGCATTCGCCTGAATATCCTCATACGCGATGCCGACGAATACAACCCCCTGCGAGGCGTATTTCTGTGATGCAGCCTGCAGAATGGGAGCCTCCGCGACGCACGGATCACACCACGACGCCCAGAAGTTGAGCACCACAGGCTTCCCTCTGAGCTCCGCCATCTGGAGTTTCTGGCCCGTCTGCCCGTTCCACAACGTGATCGTGAAATTCGGCGCGGCATGTCCGATGATTGGCGATGTCCCGGTGCCGCTCACCGCCTGACTCGCGCTGAGCAGACGCACGAAGAGCAGCAGAAGCAGCGACGCTGAGAGGAGCGTTGTTACGATAAAGCCAGCGATTGCTCGGCGGCTCAGTCGAGGCGGCGTTCCTGTCGTATCTGCTGGCGACTGCGCTTCAACTGCTTCAGTCGCCTCGGTTACGTCCTTCATGCTGCTCCTCGCCATACTTAGCTCCTGCCTCTCTTGCGAACTACAGGACATGCGTTGTCACGCTCGAAAGAGGCAAGAACCCGCGTCAGTGTTCGCGTCGCCAGTCAGGGTCTTCGGGATGCTTCATATCCCACAGCGGGCGGCGGCTGCGCACCACGGGAATCGTCGCGAAGTTCTCCACTGGCGGCGGCGAGGTGGTCGCCCACTCCAGCGTGAACGCATCCCACGGGTCATTCCCGGCGTTTACTTTGGTGAAACCCATCGTCTTGATCCAGTTCACGATGAACACGATTACGCCGAGGGCCAGGGTAAACGCGCCGATGGTTGAGATCAGGTTGAGTTGATCCCAGCCAAGGTTAGGCGCGTAGGTGTACTGCCGTCGTGGCATCCCCAGCAAGCCCATGATGTGCATCGGGAAGAACGCCAGATTCAGCCCAATAAGGAAGAGCCAGAAGTGGAGCTTGCCCAGACGCTCATCGAGCAAGCGCCCGGAGAACTTCGGATACCAGTAGTAGATGCCCGCGAACATCGCCATGACCGAGCCACCGAAGAGCACGTAGTGAATGTGCGAGACGACGAAGTAGGTGTCGGTGAGCTGATAGTCAACCGGCACCACCGCGACCGCGACACCGTTTAACCCGCCAATCAGGAACATGGCGATGAATCCAAGCGCGAACAGCATCGAGGTGGTGAATCGTATGCGCCCTCCATACAGGGTGCCAACCCAGTTGAAGATCTTCACCGCCGTCGGAATCGCGATCAGCGTCGTACTAGACGCGAAGAACGCCTGCGCCAGCGGCGGCAGACCCACCGCGAACATATGGTGCGCCCAGACAGTGAAGCTCAAGAAACCGATGGCAACACCGGACCAGGCAACGAACGTATACCCAAATATCGGTTTCCCGGAGAAGACCGGGACAATCTCCGATATCATGCCGAACGCGGGTAAGATGAGGATATATACCTCTGGATGGCCAAATGACCAGAACAGGTGTTGCCAGAGGAGCGGATCACCTCCGAATCCTGCCTGATAGAAGTGCGTTCCCAGATGACGGTCGAAGAGCAGCAAGAAACTGGCGACCGTCAGGCTTGGCATCGCAAACACCAGCAGGAAGGACATCACCATAATCATCCAGGTGAAGAGCGGCATGCGGTTGATCGTGAGACCCGGCGCGCGCATGCGCAGAATCGTCACGATGAAGTTAATGCCGCCGGTAATGGACGAGATACCGAGCAGGTTTAGGCCCGCGATCCAGAAGTCCATGTTCAAGCCTGGCGCGAAACAGCCCTGCAACCCCTGCGCCGCCTGAGTAGCTGCCGCAGCCGCCTGCGCCTGGGCAGAGGCAATTGGGGCTGCTAAACAAACGGGCGTCGCCTCGGTCAGTGGCGCGTAGCTGAACCAACCTGCGTTTGGCGCGGCGCCGAAGAGAAAGCTCATCGTCAGCAACACTCCGCCGGAAAGAAACAGCCAGTACCCCAACTGATTGATGCGCGGGAAAGCCATATCACGCGCGCCGATCATCAGCGGCACCAGATAGTTGCCGAATCCCACCCACATTGGCATGACGAACAGGAAGATCATCGTCGTCGCATGCATAGTGAAGACCTCGTCATAGGCCTCCGGGCTAAGCACCGTATTATTCGGCACAGCCAGCTGCGTACGGACGAGCAGGGCCTCGACACCGCCCATCAGGAAGAAGGCAAAAGCGGTGTACATGTACATAATGCCGATGCGCTTGTGGTCAACAGTCGTCACCCACGAACCAATCGCGGATTGCTTCCATGACCGACGAGCGACATGTCCACGAGTAGCAACGCTCCCAATTGCCATGGCGTCCTCACTGTCTAGTTCTAGCGCCTGCGCCAGCCGGGCACAGACAGCAATTGCTACTTCAGACTTTCCAGATAGGCGACAAGCGCATCCAGGTCAGTGCTATCGATACTCGTCTCCGAAGGCATATCAACTCCCGGTTTGACGGCCTGTGCGTCATGGACCCACGCCGTCAAATTGGCAGTGTTGTTATCGAGCACCCAGCCAGCGATGATCGTGCGACTGCCAAAATGCGTCAGATTCGGACCAATCTGCAGCTTGTTTGGCTGGTTGACGCCATTGATCAGGTGGCATGCGATGCACCCTTTGGTCAGGAACACCTGCTTCCCAGCGATCTGTTCCGGTGTGGTAGGCGTCGCGGCGCCTGAGGTCTGCTGCGTTACCCACGTCTGGAACTGATCGGGGGATACCACCTTCACCAGATAATCCATGTGGGCGTGTTGTGTGCCACAGAACTCGGTGCAGAGTCCGCGGAAATCGCCGGTCCGGGTTGCCTTGAGCCACGTTGTATTGTCGTGGCCGGGAATGACGTCGGTCTTGCCCGCAAGTTGAGGCACCCAGAAGCTGTGGATGACGTTGTTGGATTCCAGCTCGACATGCACTGTCGTATTGACCGGGATGTACATCTCGTCGGCGGTGACGATCTTCTGGTCAGGATACTGGAATTCCCACCACCACTGGTGCCCAATCGCCTTGACCGTCAGTGTGTTGGGGTCGTTTGGCTGTGCCAGCGCAAACATCGTCGTGATGGTGAAAAACAGAACGATGAAGAGGACCACCGTCGGAATGGCTGCCAGGATAATCTCCAACCGCTGATGTCCGCCTATCTGGCGAGCGGGAGGACTATCTGGGCGCGCACGGAAGCGGATCATCATGTAGATGAGCGTTCCGGTGACGGCGACGAAGACAATCGTTGCGACCACCAGAATAAACCAGAACAGTGTCGCCTCTTTATCGGCGGCCACGCCTGCTGGATCGAGAGTACTCGGGCTGTTTTGGTCGCAGCCCGCGAGCAAGCCCGCGACGGTGAGAGCCAGCACTGAGATGGCTCCCCAACGTGTCAGCCTGGAACGAAAAGGCATATGCAGATCCTCGACCTCCTGGGCACTACAGAACCAACGGTCAATTGATGAAGCCACTTGGCTGTGACGTGATAAGCCCGGCCGTATCATGTCTGAAAGACAACCACCTGATAGCATACACTGAAGGCGTCTGGCTGACAATTCCCCGAAGAATCTCCCACTATTTGTCGCTGTTGAGTATCTTCAAGTCATCGGCAAGCGCATTTTGGTCGAAGGCGGCGTCGAGATAGACCCGCTCGCGCCCCTGCGCATCAATCAACCAGACACCGCCCGTGTGCTGCACCTTGCCAGCGTCATCCGCGCCAGGCGTCGTGGCGCCACCTTCAACCGCCACAGAATACGCTGACCAAACCGGCGCTAACTCTGCCTGCGTTCCCAGCAGGTAATGGAGCGTGCCGGTCAATCCGTGTTTCGCCGTAAAGTTGATCGCGGTCTGCGGTGTATCGCCGACGGGATCAGTACTCACAGCCACCCAACGCACATTCTTGAACTGCGACCCAGAACTCTTCAGGACGCTCTGGAACTTCGACGCGGTCAGCGGACACTCATCGGTGCAGTGCGTATAGAAGAACGTCAGCACGACAGGGTGTCCGCGCAGTTCTGAAAGCGTGACACGATTGCCGCTCTGATCAGTCAGGGTAAAATTGGGCGCTGAGGTTCCACTCAACGACGTTCCCTTGAGCTGCGCGGAGGCATTCTGGTTGTTGCCAAGCACCGTGTGCGAGATGAGCACACCTGCGACAATCACCACAAGCGCGCCGACTAACAGTCGCGAAATCAGGCGTAGCATCGCCGCATTATTGCGTATTGGCCGTCGTGGCGCTGTGGGTTGTGGTTGCCGAGTCGTCGGAGTCGCCATCCCGCTCTCCCTCCGCCGCCTAATGAATCAAGTGATCGACTACCATAATGGCAAAGAGCAGCGCCAGATAGTAGTTCGAGAACCAGAATAATCGCCGCGCGCTCGCCAGCGTCTTCTCACGAGCTAGCATGATGGCGAGCACCAACACAGCACCGCCAAGAAGCACTGCGGAGACTAGATAGAGCATCCCGACAACCTGTGTCGTCACCAGCACGCAACTCGCCGCCAGCAGCAGCAAAGTATAGAGGATGATTTGGCGGTGGGTCTCACGTTCACCCGCAACCACCGGCAGCATAGGCACGCCTGCCCGCTCGTAGTCCTTGCGCAACACCAGCGACAACGCCCAAAAATGCGGCGGTGTCCACAAGAAGATGATCAAAAACATCCAGACAGCGGCGAGACTCAAAGTTCCCGTGGAGGCGGCCCAGCCGACCAGCACCGGCACCGCGCCCGCTGCCCCCCCAATCACGATGTTCTGCGGCGTCGTCCGCTTGAGCCACATCGTGTAGACCCCCACATAAAAGGCAATCGCCGCGAACGCCAAGAGCGCCGCCACCAGATTGACCACCAGGCTCAGCAGCAGGAAGGAGGCGATCCCCAGACTGATCCCAAAGACGAGCGCCTGCTTCTCGCCCACCTTGTGGCTGGGCAGGGCGCGGCTGCGGGTGCGACTCATCACTTGATCGATGTCGCGATCCCAGTAGCAGTTGAGGGCGTTGGCGCTGCCTGCCGCCAGCGCGCCACCGAGCAGGGTCGCCAGCACGACGGGCAGGCTCGGCATCCCCGCCACCGCCATCGCCGCCAGCGTCGTGCCCAGCAGCAAGACCGTCACATGCGGCTTCATCAGCCCGATATAGGCTCCTAGCGTCCTGCGCCAGGACGCGCTTGACATACCCGAGACTTCTGCGCGCTGCATGCTATACCCTTCCACTCCTGGGACGACGCCGTGGTCTGTTTTATTGTACTGCTCTTGCCTGAATGTTACCATTGCAGCTTCAGCAATCTCCCTGACAATTTCCTGAACGCGCCAAGGGCATCACAGAGGGTAAAACTGGTACCATTGCAGAAATTCTCTGTCCAACGATAGTATCAAGAGAAGAGCTATAGCATAGCCCGTTCAGGAAATAGTCAGGTGGACTCAGATGAACCCCGACGCCCACATGCTACGTGTCAACGAGAACAATTCGAGTGGCGCCACTCATCCAGAATTGAAGGATGCGCCATCGAAGATGGTGGCGCGCATGCGGCATGCCCTGACAGATTCGCTCACCTCCTTCCATCAGCCTATCAGAACAACGGGCGTTTCGCCGCTCTCTGCTGAGGCAACATATATCGCCACCGCGCTAGAGACACTCGAAAAACTCCTGGCCGATACCCGCGCTACCGCGCCGCTCCAAATCCTTCCCGTCGAACTGGCCGATGTGCTGATGCAGTTGTTAGCGACGTTGAAAACGTCGGCCCCTCATCACAGCCTGGAACTGGCGTTGCCTGGGGACAATCCGACCATCATGGCTGACGAGCAGACCGTCACCGAGACAACGCGGCTGTTGGTGACGACGGCTATCGCGCTTGCGCCTCATGGTGGCTCGATACGGGTATCATTGCGCTCGCACGAAGAAGGAGCGCTGATCGGCATCCGCCAGCACGAGACGGTGCTCTCAGAAGAGCAGCTTGGCGAACTCTTCGACCCGTTTCTCGCCGTACCCGACCTGGATGCAAGCCGACGCACCGCGTTGCTTTCGCTGTCGGTAGCACGAGGTCAGGTAGCAAGCCACAGTGGCAGAATCTGGGCTGAGGCAACCACGCGCGCCGGAGGGATGACCTTTTATGTATGGTGGCCGCAAACGCCCACACTTCCGCCAGAACCGGTAGAGATCCCCGCGGAATTGGCGCCTATGCCAGCACGATTGCCCCTGGACCGTCGCCAGCTGGTGGTCTTGATCCTGGAGGGCGATATTCGTATGGCCAGGTATCTACGTGCGAACACCGAGGCGCACGGCTATCTCGCGCATACCTGCGGGAACGAGGAAGAGGCGCTCAAGTGCATTGACCGTGAGGAGCCTGATCTGCTCCTGGTGGATAGCGGCGCACCAACCATGACGGAAGGCGGTTTGCTCACGCGCCTGCGGCAATACGTGAGTGCGCCTATCATTGTTTTGGGACGAAACACAGATCCGCGGATGTGCGCGCGGATGCTCGATGCAGGCGCTTCCGATTACATTCCGCGACCGTTCAACATCGAAGAGTTGATGGCGCGCATTCGCGCGGCGCTGCGTGTAGCACAGGCCACCCCAGACGCGAGCGCACGGTCAGGGGTGGTGGTGTTGGGGAAACTGGAGATAGACCTGGCGCATCAACAGGTACGCGAGAATGAGCGCCCCATCGCGCTCAGCCGGACGGAATATCGCCTCTTAAGGGCGCTTGCGCAACACCCCGGTATGGTCGTCTCGCATTCGCATCTGCTGGAGCGTGTCTGGGGCGCTGGCTATGGACAGGAAACCGAGTTTCTCTGGGTCTACATCCGCCGCCTGCGTCGCAAAATTGAACCAGATCCCGCCCATCCGCGATACATTCTCACGGCTCCTGGCGTAGGATATCAACTTGCCGAATCGCCTATACTCACAGCCAACCAGAGCCAGCAGGCACACCCCTAGGGATTTGAAGTAGAAGATATATCAGGAATTTCCCTGATTGTCACTCTCGGACGCCTTTTGCTATAGTTTCCACTGGTATGCGTTACGCTATCCTCTTCCGGCATATTTGCTGGAGAACGACAACGGCTGAGTCCACCGCAACCGCGCTACGCGCATCGACGGGCTGGGGTAAGCTAGCCGAATCGCATAGTGGAATAATAGCAAAGGAACGACATAGCTATGAAAAAGCTCGCATTACTCGTGCTTCCCCTGCTGCTTCTTGGGGCAATAGCAGCGGCGGGTTGTGGCAAGACCCCCGGCGGGCCAAGCACTCCCTCTGGCCCTGTAGATCACGTTGAAATGGATGCAACGAATTTCGCGGTAAGCGCTGTAACCGTCAAGGCCGGGGTACCGTTTAACTTCGTTGACCCAACGGACACGGGTGGTATCCACATCATCTGCGCGGGCCACAATGGGAAGTGTATCGCCAATGCCGATGCGCCGTCAGCGCTGGCAAATCCTGGCTTCAACATCAATCCTGGCGACACGAAGACCGTCACCTTCGATAAGCCGGGAACGTACCAAATCGCGTGTACAGTTCACCCCGATATGAATCTGACAATTACCGTACAATAACGATGCGGCGAGCGACGTCACGAATTCTCGTGCCACTCAACTCGCATCTTCTACGAGAAGGCTCTCTTCATCAGATGAAGAGAGCCTTCTCGCATGTGTGGAAGCCATCGTGCAATAATATGGATATGGTATAGTGTCGCTGGTTGCCCTCTGGCGACCCGCGCAGTCTTTAGAATTCAGGGATTGTCTCGCGCATGAAGACCCCGCGCGCACTGGTTACCTTTCTGTTCTTGACAGCGCCACTGCTGTTGACGATAGGCCTGACCGCCTGTGCCATCGCACAAGCTACAACTCCGACACCGCCTGCCAACTTCACGCCACGGCCGACACCGGGAGGAGGCGCAAACAGCGTTGATGTCACTGCGATGGACTTTGCCAAGTACAGGCTTACGGTAAAGCAGGGCACTGAGGTGACATTTGTGGTACGGCTAGATTCAGGACCACATATCCTTTGTCTCGGCACAAACGGCCACTGCGACCCCTCGTTGCCCGGCCCGCAGGAGTTGCGCCAGGATGGTGGATTCAGCGTTGATGCGGGACAGTCTCTGACGCTGGACTTTGTGTCGCCGGGCGCCTATCCGATTACTTGCGCCATCTACCCTTCTATGAATATGGTGATAACCGTCACCTGAACATTACATGACACCGACTCATAAGTCGCTGGAACTGGCTATGGTTGAGACACTAAATGCACAAGAGATACATACGCACTATGACGTGCTCGTCGTAGGAGCTGGACACGCAGGCTGTGAGGCAGCGCTTGCAGCCGCGCGTATGGGACGACGCACGCTCCTTCTGACGATGAACCTCGATAGCATCGCCCTCATGCCATGCAACCCTTCCATCGGCGGCCCAGCGAAGGGCCACTTAGTGCGCGAGATCGATGCGCTCGGCGGGGAGATGGGACGTAACACCGACCGTACGTTCATCCAGATTCGGCTCCTCAACACGGGAAAAGGGCCAGCGGTTCAGGCGCTACGGGCACAATGCGACAAACAGGCTTATCGGCTGGCGATGAAGTATGCGCTGGAAATACAGCCCAACCTCGACCTGAAGCAGGATACAGTGACCCGACTGCTCTCGCACCGTGACGCCGACGGGCGCGCCAGTATAAGCGGTGTGGTGACATCGCGGGGCTGGACCATTGCCGCACGCACTGTTATCCTGACGACCGGCACCTTCATCAATGGTCGGCTGGTAGTAGGTGAGAAGACACAGGCAGGCGGTCGTAGCGGTGAGGCCCCCGCGCTTGGTATCTCCGACGCATTGCGCGCCCTGGGGTTGACGATTGGCCGATTCAAGACCGGAACGCCCCCGCGGATCGATGCGCGTACCGTAGACTTCACGCAGACCATCGCTCAGCCAGGCAGCGCCGTGCCGCTATACTTTTCAAGTGACATCACTGCACGCAACGATGTCACGCTGCCATCTGGCCCGCCGAATCCAATCTATCCCATCCCGAATGAGGCGCGTACCACATGGCGACCGCAGTTGCCATGCTATCTGGTACATACGAATACCCGCACGCATGACGTCATCCGCGCCAACCTTGATCGTTCACCCCTCTTCAATGGAACGATTGAGGGAATCGGACCTCGTTATTGCCCGTCTATCGAAGATAAAGTGGTGCGCTTTGCTGACAAAGAGCGACATCAGGTCTTCCTGGAGCCGGAGGGCTGGCGCACTGGCGAGGTATACGTTCAGGGGATGAATACGAGCCTGCCAGAAGATGTGCAGATTGCGATGCTCCGGAGCATTCCAGGCCTGGAGCATGTCGAACTGATGCGGGCTGGATACGCCGTTGAGTATGATTACGTGCCATCCGATCAACTACGCCTTACGCTCGAAACGAAGCCCGTGCGCAATCTGTTTCTGGCCGGACAGATCAATGGCACCTCCGGCTACGAAGAAGCGGCGGCGCAAGGCATTATTGCTGGCATTAATGCAGCATTGGCCGCCAGCGGTGATGCGCCGTTCATTCTGCGCCGCGACGAGGCATATATAGGCGTGCTGATCGACGATCTTGTCACGCAGCCACCGGCTGAGCCATATCGCCTTCACACCTCACGCGCCGAACATCGGCTGCTCCTGCGGCACGACAACGCTGATCTGCGCCTTTCCGAGCGCGCGTGGCAACTCGGCCTGCTCAGCGACGAGCGCTATGAACAGGTGGCGACGCGACGACAGCAGGTAGAGGAGGCATCCGCCCGCCTGGAAGCTGCTGTCATCAGCCCGTCGCGCGACACAAATGCACACATACAGTCGCTCGGCATGCAAACTATTTCCCAACCCACCACTGGAACAGAACTGCTTCGCAGGCCGGAGGCGCGTTACTGGCAGGTACGCGAACTACTCGCCAGCGGCCAAGCGCTCCTACCTGAACTGGATGGTGACACGGCTGTCGAGGTGGAGTTACAAGCCAAGTACGCTGGGTATATTCGAAAAGAACACGCGAGTGTCGCGCGCGCGCGGCGGCTGGAAGATCACCCTTTGCCAGAGGCTATCGACTACACGACGCTTACTGGGCTGCGGGCGGAGGCCCGCCAGCAACTTGGCCGCATCCGCCCGCTGACAGTTGGGCAGGCGTCGCGCATTCCTGGCGTCACACCAGCGGACATCTCTGTGCTATTCGTTCATCTGGAGCGACGACGACGAACCGCAGGCAGCGGGAAGGCTGGATAGGCCATCGGGTGACATTGTTGACAGTCGGCTGTCATGGGCGTACGATATCCTCTGGACGTGAGGCGGCTGGTGGAGGACTTGAGGCAACAAACCTGCGCAACATCCGCGCAGACATTTGGGACGAAGACCGAGACACTTCACCGGCTGGCAGGAGGAATCCACTTGCGCATCCTGGTGGTTGACGATGATCCCCTGGGCAGTCGTATGGTTCAGTTTCTGCTCACAGAACAGGGCTATACGGTTGATATGACCGATTCGGCTCGCGGTGCGCTCGCGGTGCTGGATGAACGTACGCCTGATCTTATTCTCCTCGATGTGAATTTGCCCCATTTGAGCGGCTTCGACTTCTGCAAGCGGCTGCGCGATGATGGCTATGAGATGCCTGTCATTTTTGTCACCGCCAAAGGCGAACTCGAAGACCGGCTCCAGGGACTGCGCATTGGGGCGGATGACTATATCTGCAAGCCATTCCAGCCCGCCGAATTGACCGCGCGTGTCGAGGCAGTACTACGCCGCTATCGGCGGACACGCAGTGATGGCGCGACTATCCAGGCGCACGGCATTGAGATCGACGCGGTAGGACTGTGCGTGAACATGCCTGGGCGTCGCCCGGTTTCTTTGACGCCCACTGAGATGAAAGTGCTCGTCCAGCTAGCACAACGGCCTGGCGAAACCGTCGAGCGTGAAGAAGTGATGGCGAGTGTCTGGGGCAACGCATATGTTGGTGAGAGCAACATTGTCGATGTCTACGTGCGCCGACTGCGGCGCAAACTTGAGCGTGACCCCGCGCACCCCGAACTGATCCATTCGGCGCGCGGCGTCGGCTATAAGTTCATAGGCTGATGCCAATGGACACATCCACCACATCCCGTCGCAACACCGCAGCCGCCAAGGAACGCTCGTTTCTCGCAAACGCAGCGCATGAATTGCGCACCCCGCTCCACAGCGCCAACGGCTTTGTCGAGGTGGTGCTTGACGGCCTGGCTGGTTCGCTCAACGAGCGGCAACAGGAAATGCTCTCCCACGCGCATACTGCCATCGGTCAGCTCGCTACTCTGATCGAGGATGTCGTCTTTCTTGCTCGCTCGGACAATGGCGAAATCCTGCCGCGCCCATCTACGGTGGATCCGTCTGCGATTCTGACGTGTGCTCTGGATGGCGTTTGCGAGCAGGCACATGAACAAAGTGTCACATTGTCACGCCAGGATATAGGGCTTCCAGCCGAGATTCAGGCGGATAGCGAACGACTACGCGAGGGCCTGACAGGATTACTACGTGGCGGCCTGGCCGTGATGCCCCCTGATGGCGCCATGCGTGTAGTTGCCACGACGCGCAAGGATCTCCTCATGTTCGAGGTGACGCTCGACCAGGTGCGGATCAACACCACTGATCGCCGCCACTTGTTTGAACGATTCTACCAACCCCGCCCGCTCGGCACGGATCACTCAGCGCATCTCGGCCTCGGACTTGTCATCGCGCAGATCACCGCCCAATGGCACGGGGGCCAAGTGCGTGTCGACACCGCAGCTGACGGCAGCGTTATCCTCTGCTACGAACTCCCACTCAACTGTTCGTAACAATCGAGCCGCCGGGCCACCGTGCCAAGAAAATCGCCCGCGATGAAGTATCTTCCCACGCCGTCAGGTCATACCCCCCAAAGACATCGTCCACCGTGAAACCTGCGAACTGAAGCGCTACATCCACCTCACCTTTGCTCAGCGCCGCGAGAGACATATTGCTGATCGTACGACGCACCTCGCCACCCTGTTCATGGATATCGTACAGGTGGGTCACCTGGAGAATGCCCGGCATCGCAGGGGGAGCAGCAGTGATTGAATGGGAGAGCAGAACCGCGCTGTTTTCTGGCAGCGGCCATGCGCCTTGCCACCAGAGTTGGCCCGCGGTCTCGGCAAGTCGTCGTACGCCAAGAAGATCCAGGTCTAAAAGAAGCAATGCGCCTGGCCGCATGTGCGCACCCAGTGCAGTCAGCGCGCGATGTCGAACCTGACTGGATAGCAGATGCGCGAACGTGTTCATTCCAAATAGGCTCAAATCAAACTGATCCTGTTCGTCAAGAGGCAAATTTTCCGCATCCCCTGCCAGTACACGCACACGGCGCGAGACCCGCTCAGGAAGCGCGGCCATTCGTCGAGCGCAACGCAGACGCATTGCCTCAGATGGCTCGACGCCTGTCACCGTATAGCCAGCCGCAGCCAGACGCGCCAGAACTCGTCCAGTGCCGCTCCCGATCTCCAGGATTGCAGGGGCGCGCTTGTCGGCCTGTACGATCAGTTCCTGGTAGCACTCTATATCCTCTGTGATGCGATCATGCTCGACATCATACCAGGTGGCAATCGCTGTGTAGGAATCCTGCAATGGATCACGGGTCATCGCTGTCTCCTCTAGTTCGTCACTGCATCGTTTATCATGCTTCAGGGTCCGAAAAGCAATGCCCTTGTTGGGGAGTTTATGACTTTTGACACTGGTTCTGTACCGCCAACCACCCCTATTATGTTACAGTTGCCCACTCTTCGAGAAGAAGGTAGGTGACGACAGACACATTGCACAGACACATCACGATGTAACTGTCGACTGACTGTGTCGTACTTCCCATGTGAGCTTCGCAACGTGGCGCTCACTTTCGCTTGCCTTTGCAGCGGCGCACTGGCACATTGCCCGCACAACATAACATTTTGAAAGAGGAGAGACTGTGGAAACGACCGAAAACCAGATCGCGGTACAACGTCCAGCCGGAGTCGCCGCGCTCGAAGCCATTGATGTGCATAAATCGCTGCCGTTGGGGCGCGAGCGTATCGACATTCTTCGGGGTGTCAATCTACGCATCAACCACGGCGAATTCATGGCCATCGTCGGCCCGTCTGGCTCTGGTAAGTCCACGTTGCTGGGCATCATCGCAGGTCTGGACAGCCCAACCAGTGGCCGAGTCTTGCTGGATGGCATTGACATCACCCGCATGGGCGAATCACAGCTCGCCAGCGTGCGCAATAAGAAGATCGGCATGGTCTATCAGGCATTCAACCTGATCCCCACACTTACCGCTCAGGAGAACGTGGAGATTCCGCTCTACGTTGGCAAGCATCCCGGTAAACCATCTGACCGCGCCCAGGAATTGCTGCGGATGGTGGGGTTAGAACACCGTTTGCGAAACCGACCGACACAGCTCTCCGGCGGCGAGCAACAGCGTGTGGCTGTCGCACGGGCACTGGCGACTCAGCCAGCCATCGTCATCATGGACGAGCCAACCGGCAACCTCGACCAGAAAAACAGCGAGAACGTCTTGCAAATGATCCGTGATCTGCGCACGGCGACAGGCACAACCTTCATCATCGCCACACATGACCTAAATGTTGCCGCCGCAGCCGACCGCTCAATCCGTATCATCGATGGGCTAGTCGCTCCCGAGGAACCTCGGGTAGAAGAGCCACAGGCGCGGGCCTAATACTGACGAGCTGAGAGATCCGTGCGGGCGCTTCGCGCCGCTCGATTGATAGAGGAGCCTCACGGCATGAAAGCCGGATTTTACTGGAGATATGCGACGCGGTCACTCTTGCGCGGCGGACAACGCACGCTGCTAGCGATCTTTTGTGTCGCCGTGGGCGTGATGGCGATTGTCTCGCTACAGCTCGTCGGCAATATGGTGAACAACGGCCTGACAGCCAATGTGCGCGATGGAAATGGTGGCGACATCTCGGTACGCAGCGATGTCGTACCGATCAGCGCGCAGCAGCTCAAATCGTTCGATACCCTGAAATCCCAGGGCGTCATCACCGATTACACCGCTGTCAGCGCTGGGCAAGCGCAGGGCAATGATAAGAATG
Organism: uncultured Chloroflexia bacterium; assembly: GCA_963718915.1. Lineage (GTDB taxonomy): Bacteria > Chloroflexota > Ktedonobacteria > Ktedonobacterales > JADMIN01 > DAHUXT01. The sequence continues at coordinate 239,440 of CAVRAI010000013.1, forward strand.
GATCACGCGACATCTTTACCTTGCGCGCCGTTGATCCTCAGAAATATCCGCTCGCGGGCAACCCTAACTTTAAGGATCCTGGCGACGGCAGCTTCTCATCATTGCTGACGGGAAACAACGCCGTTGTGACGCAGAAATGGCTTGACCAGACAGGTTATCACAAAGGTGATAGTCTCACCGTTCGCACCACTGACGGTCGCTCGCTCAACCTCACCATTGACGGCGTTCTCTATGACGCGGGCGCCTTCCAGCGCCCTCAGATTCTCGTCTCGCTGGACACATACACCGCAGCGCCAAGCAGTTCAGGGCTACCGGTCAGCTTTAGCGCGGTGTATGTTACCGTGCCAGGGCATACCGACGCCAATGCGGCAACCGCGAAAAAAGACATCCAAACCAACCTGCCGCAGGCGACCGTGACCACGACGAAAGATGCGCTGGCACAAAATGCTGATCAGGTACAGAGCATTCGTAACTTCCTGCGCATTGTCGGGTTGCTAGCTCTGCTCATCGGTGGTATTGGCATCGTCAACACGATGCAGGTGCTGTTGCGCCGACGCCAGCTCGAAATCGCCATGCTTAAGACGACAGGCTACCGCCGAAGTAATCTCTATGCAATGTTCGGCCTGGAAGCCGGTATCTTGGGTGTCGTAGGTGGGGCGCTGGGCGCGGCTATCGGCATCGGCGTCAGCTTCCTGGTGAAAGGATTGGTTGAACGCGCTTTCTTCATTAATCTGCCAAACTCGGTTGATCCACTCACCGTCGCTTCCGGCGTGGCTATTGGCTTCTTCACCGCGCTGATCTTTGGCCTGATGCCCATCGTACAGGCGAGCCAGATTCGCCCGCTGGCCGTGCTACGCGGTCAGTCAGAGGGCGCAGGTAGAGAAAGCATACTGCTCACGATAGTGCTCTCGGCGCTGCTGGTGGCGATGTACTTCACCCTCAGCCTAGTCATCCTGGGTGACTTGCGAAATACAATCCTTGCCGTTGTCATCACAGGTATATTGCTCATACTGCTCAGTCTATTCTTTACCGTGGTTGTGCTGGTCATCAGCCGGTTGCCAGTGCCTGATGGGTTCCCCTGGTGGTACGTGCTGATCGTGGTCGTGGGATTGCTGATCGCCGCTGGCATCACCTTGGCCATCCCTGACTTCGGAGTGCTATTCCTCGTTTTGGCTGCGTTTGGCTTCGTGGTGGTGCTGTTGCCGCGCACCTGGAAATCCAACGTCAAGATGGCGCTTCGCAACATTGGTCGCCAACGTGCGCGCACTGTGACGACGCTCGTTGCGCTATTCGTGGGCGTCTTTGTTATTGGAATCATTCTGGTGTTGGGCCAGAATATCAAGGATCAAATCAACCAGGCGCTCCTAACCAACCTCCCGTATAACTCATTCATAGTAGCTGGCATCGACAACAAGGCACAAGTCGAACAGAAGCTGAATGACATCTCAGGTATTCAGGCGCGGCAGGAATACAGCATCGCCCAGGGTCTACCAATCTCAGTGCGCGGCGTGCCAATGGCACAGGTGGTGGCAGACGCTGGCAGGCCTAGCCCTGAAAGTTTAGGGCGCGAAGGCGCCTACGGTATTCTGAGCAGCGTACAAGGATCTGATCTAACACATGGCGCGCTACCTCAGGTAACCATCATGCAAGGTCGCAATCTGAAGAAGTCAGATGCGGGCACGGGTAATGTGCTCATGCCAGAGTCCGCTGGATTCAACCCGTTGAAGTTGAAACTCAACGATACATTTGTCGTTGCCAGCCAGGATGGCAAAACGCTTGTGACCTTCAAGGTGGTCGGCGTCTACACAACCAGTGATTTGTTTACTGGATCATCCATACGAGCAGACGACAGCCAGGTGAGTACAATTGCTGGCGGCAAGCCGCTCTACCTTTTCGAGCTCAAGATTGACCCAACCCAAGCCGATCAGAAACTCAGCCAGGTGGAGAAGGCGGTACCGAATGTCCAGACGTTTAGCGTGGTCGACGTACTGCTGTTGGTCAACACACTGCTCAACAACCTAATAGTAATGCTAACTGCCATTGCGTCACTGACCATGATTGCTGGCATCATCATAATTGCGAACGCGGTGGCGCTGGCAATGCTGGAACGACGGCGCGAGCTGGGCATCCTCAAGTCGGTTGGCTTCACCAGCCGTAGTGTCCTGAGCGAGGTGCTGCTCGAAAATGGCATTGTGGGCTTCACAGGCGCACTGCTGGCCATGCTGCTAGTAACATTTGCAGTTGCTGTACTTAGCACAATCGTTTTCGGTTCATCGTTCAGTGTCTCCGCACCGCTGGTTATAGGTAGTGTATTAGGCGTCGCCTTCATTTGTATGGTGGTAGCCGGGTTTGTCGCCTGGGGCGCAACGCGCGTCCGTCCGCTCGAAGTGCTACGCTACGAATAGCGACGGCATGAAAGCATTCGCCTCCTCCTGTCGACTGGCAGGAGGGGGCTTCTTATTGGACAATCACACCGCAACGCTCCAACAATTCACCGCACGTCGAAGCCGGATAAGCGATAGGCAGCCGCTGTTCAGGGTCATGCGAATCGGAGCCAGCGCTGACCAGCAATCCGCGCTCATATGCAAACGCGCTGTAAGCCGCCACCTGCTCCTCGCTATATGTAGGATAGCGCACCTCGATGCCATCGAGCGCTACATCAGCTACCAGGTCGGATAACAGCGGAATGTCATAGCGAAAAATCTCGCCACCACCACGCCCCGGATGCGCCAGAACAGCCAGCGCGCCGTCAGCGTGCGCAGCCGCCACCGCCTCAGCCAGCGGCACACTGATCGAGCGATAGCCCGCGTCGGCAATCATCCGCAATGCAACATCCAGCGTCGCCGCGTAGCCATAGGATTGTAACAAGCGCGCATTATCAATTGGCCTCGTTGGCATAATGGTCTGTGGCGAGAAACGATACCCCGTACGCATCAATTCCTCATAAACGGCCTGTGTGTTGGCCAACTGACTGGCAACGGTGCCGCGCGCCATCTGGCTCAGGGCGTCATCACGAAACGCGGCGGCATAACAGAGCAGGTGGGCGCTCTTCCCATGCCAGTTGGTCGTCATCTCCACGCCCGGCAGCACATAGACACCATGCTCGTCGCCGAGCGCCCGCAACTCATCGAGATGTTCCATCGCATCGTGGTCAGTAATCGACACGAGACGAAACCGTTCTTGCGCGAGATGTTCAAAGAGAGCCGCGGGATACCACTGGCCGTCGCTGTAGATGGTATGTATCTGCAAATCGATGTGGTCGCTGGCCTCCAGAATCATCCGCGCGCCTCCCTGTGACCAAGCGCCTCATGGTAGACCGCGACTGTCTTCCGTGCCACCCGCTCCTGCGTAAACCGCTCCAGCACCCAGGCGCGGCCAGCGCGGGAGAATCGCTCGCGCATCGCTGCATCACGCGCCAGTCGCAGTAGTCCAACTCGCAAGGCCTCGACGTCCCCTTCTGGCACGATCATACCCGCAGCGCCAATCACATGGGGTATCTCCCCAGAATCCGAGCCAATGACGGGAACGCCACAGGCCATCCCCTCGACCAACACCCGCCCAAACTGCTCTTTCCAGTTCGGCTGAGTCAACGATGGCGCCGCCAGCACATCCATATCGGCCAGCGCATGCGGAACCTCGGCGGTAGCAATCGCTGGCACAAAATCGACTCGCTCCGCAACGCCACGTTCACTGGCGATGCGGCGGAGCGCGCGCTCATCCGGCCCGCTGCCAACCAATCGCAGCCGACAGTGATCTGGCATCCCTTGCAGGGCCTCGATGAGCAGGCCAACACCTTTGTACAAGACCAGTCGCCCCAGATATCCGATGACGAATGCATCGGAGGAGGAAGTGCGCGGTACGGGACAGTAAATATCAGGGTCAATACCGTGTACGGAAAAGACAGCAGTCGGGCCAATGTATCCCTTGCGGCGCAACACATTAGCGGCATCGGCGTTGCCAGCGATGATCGCGGCAGCATGGCGATAGTTAAAACGTTCTATCCAGGCATACGGCGCGGGATAGGTTCGATAAAGATTCTGCCACGAGACGAAGACTGTACGAGCGCCGACCGCATCCGCTATCCTTTGGGCCTGCGCTCCAGCAGGGTTATACGGCTCCTCGTCGATATGCAGCACGTCAGGGCGCTGCTGACGAACTACCGCACCAAGTCCAGGGTAGAAGTAGAAGTGGTATTGCCCATTGAAGGCGACCGGCACTTTGCGCACCTGATAGCCTGCGGTAAAACGTTGAACAAATGGCAGGCGGCGGCCATCATCGGAGCGCCAGAATGGTGGGGTGACCAGCGTCAGCTCGATATCTGGCTGGCGGGCAATCCATTCGAGCTGGCGCTGCGCAGTCTCAGCCACAAAGGTCTTGGAGACGATGACAACCCGCATGATTGCCTATTCCCTTGTCGTGCCGGTCACTTCAGCATACAGCGCGCTGGTTTCCGCCGCCACTTGCTCCCAGTTGAACTGGCGCACGTGCGCCAGACCGCGCGCACGTAAATCATCGCGATGCTCGCGCGAGGTCAGCACCCGCAGGATCGCAGCCCCCAAACGATCAGTATCCATTGGATCAACCTGCACCCCCGCGCTCCCCACTACCTCCGGAAGCGACGTGCGATTCGAGCAGACTACCGGTGCGCCACACGCCATCGCTTCAAGCGGTGTCAAGCCAAAGCCTTCATAGATCGAGGTGAAGGCAAAACAGGACGCGGCGCTATAGATTGCTGGCAAGTCTGCCTCATCAACAGGCATACAGACAACATTCTCGTCGACTTCAAACATCGTGGCGAGGTAACGCCAGTCAGGATAGAGCGGGCTGCCAAGACGGTCAGGGTCGCCAGCGATGAAAAGCTGGAGGTCGGGGTTTTGCATCTCGTGATACACGGCGGCAAAAGCGCCTACGAGCGATTTGATGTTCTTACGCGCATCAAGCCCACCGACATTGAGCACGAACGTGTCACTGAGACCATATTTCTCGCGGATCTCCATCAGCCGCCGAGCATCCAGCACCCGGCGATACTGCGGTGAGACCGCCTCGCTGATAACCCGCACACGATCTTCTGGAACGCCGAGCACTTCCATGATGTCGCGCTTCGAGAACTCAGAAACGGCAATTAGCATGTCGGCGCGTTTAGCGGCATCTGAGACTAGCCTCATATATGCCTGGGCAGTAGGAGTAGCATGATAGACTGGTAACTGCAAGCTGATAAGGTCATGAATCGTAGCAACGACGGGGATTCGTAGCCCGCGTCGTGGTGGCGCGAAATAGGGCACGTGCATCACGCGTGCGCCGCGCTGTTTGGCGGCATGTGGAAAGGTATGCTGCTCCCAGAAGAGTTTGGCAACATTCTCGCCAGCGTGTCGTAGCCGCCCAGGAGGTAGCGCCTCCCACTGGAACGTAGAGGGCGTCTCAGGGACGTTTTTCACGTCAGCAGGGCTGAGTACTAGATACTCGTTAATCCCATCCACACGCCCGAGCGCGCTCAAAAGATTGGTAATATAGCGCCCAGTACCAGTGTATGGTTCCTGTAGAGGGAGCGCACTGAACGCGACACGCATTGTCAAATATCCCCGATTCCCAGGCCTCAATGCCGCCTTTATCGCAACCAGCGGCGACTTGCGGTTTTAGCATAACACAAACCCCTGCGTGCCGAAGCCCATCAAGATGACATCCCCACTACGCTCATGCGAATAAGCGCAATCAGGCAACCAATGGTAAGGGCAAATTGTAGCTCTATCGCATGCACGAAGAGATCATCTGTCAGATTGTGAACTGCCAGCGCCACGAGGGCGCCAAACAGACCAAGCGCAATTGCTGGAAGTGAACTTCGTACATTGGCAGGGATCCGCACTGCACACCACCCTATGTAGAGTGTGGCGACTGTCAGCGCCAGAAACGCGCAGAACCCAAGTATACCCGTCTCCGCAGCGGCATTGATGTAGTAGTTGTGCGCGTGGCCAAGCGCGTCGGGCCAGTCGGGTAGGGCATACCCGGCATAGGCCGCGTCATAGTTGCCTGCGCCCACACCCAGGATTGGATGGGCCGCGAACATGCGTAGACCAGCAATCCAGTGAGCCAGGCGTTCGACCGTCGAGAAGTTGGCGCTGGTCAGTGATCCGTTGAGCGCATCGGAGACACGCAATTGATCAAGGAATGCCTGCTGAACGTGCGAAGGGATGACGTTGGCGAACCAGCCAATCGCAATCAGCGGGATGCTCACCGCGACAACGATAGCCACCAGTCGCTCGCGCCGCCATCCCACGGCCACGATCACGATCAATGCAGCCAGCAACCCCAGAAGCGCACCGCGTGAACCAGCAAGCGCCTGCGCGCCGAGTAACAACACGCTTGCGCCTGCCGCCACCCATCGTTCGCGGAATTCATGGCCAAAGAGAACCAGCGCCAGGGCCAGCAGCAGCCCGAAATTGAGGAAGCCGGCAAAGGGGTTGGGCTGCGCGAACGTGCCGTAGACACGCAGATTCTCTCCGCCAGCGCCAGCTTGTCCGGTCGCCACAACCCACTGCGCATACCCAAGCAACGCTTCCGCTGTCGCCGCACCGATGGTTGCCCATACAACTACACGCACGCGCCATTCTGTACGCAGATAGCTGGCGCAGAGCGCCACAAGAACCAGCACTTCACTCCACTTAATGATCTCTTTGAACGCAGAGACCCGATCGGTTGCGACTATCACCGACAGACAGACGAACACCAGATAGGCGGCTAGCGTCAGTAACACGGCGAGCTGCGCGCGCTCACTCTGCGAGGCTGTGCGCCAATGGCCCAAGGGGAGCCGTAGTTGAGAGCGAGAAAGGTTATGACGATGACCCATGAGCCAGCGGGCTAAGAGCGCTCCGACTAGCAGGTCGGTTGGGCCAACATTGACATGTAGCACCGAGATCGAGACAAGCGACCCAAAGGCTATGGCAAACGGCAAGAGCAGGAAGGCGCTCAACGGTTCGAGGATGACCAGAGCCACGACACCACTGCCCGCTACCAGCCACAGCGACACCGTATATGGCAGTGTCACAATCGCGACCGCCAGAACCACCGCCAGCATTCCAGCGATAATGGCAGAAGTCGCCATCCGCTCTGAGAACGCGCCCCGTAACACTAACTGTCGACGCTGGACGAGATTGTCAGACCATCGCGCTCCAGCTCGCTCCGGAACCATTCGATGGTACGCGCCAGGCCAGTCCGGGGATCGATCTTTGGCTCCCAGTCGAGCATACGCTTTGCCTTCTCAATATCAGGACGCCGACGCTCAGGATCATCCTGCCGCTTCTCCTCGAAGATTAACTCCGATGTCGAGCCACACAATTCTCTGACGAGTTGTGCCCACTCGAGGATGGTATGTTCATCAGGATTCCCAAGGTTGAAGACCTCGGCAGTTGTGCCATAGGCAAACATCGCGCGGATTAGACCGCTCACCAGGTCATCAACGTAGCAGATACTACGAGTCTGCTGCCCAGTTCCATGGATGACTATAGGCTCGTTTGACAGCGCCCACATGATGAAGTTGGGAATCATACGACCATCGTTGAGCTGATTGTGCGGACCATAGGTGTTGAAAATACGGGCTATGCGCGCATCAACACCATGCTGGCGATGAAATTCCATCGTGATTGTTTCACCCAGACGCTTGGCCTCGTCGTAGCATGCGCGCACGCCGATGGGATTGACGTTGCCCCAGTATTCCTCGCGCTGTGGATGCTCGAGTGGATCGCCGTATGCCTCAGAGGTAGACGCCATCAGGAAGCGCGCGTTGTTGGCGCGCGCCAGGTCAAGCATACGCCACGCGCCCTCGGTGTTGACACGTATCGTCTCGAAGGGAAAAGTCCAGTATCCAACGGGGCTGGCAGGGCTGGCGAGATGAAATATCGCGTCAACCGGGGCGTCTATCTCCAGGTCAAGATGCTGCGTGACATCTCGCTCCAGAAAGTGAAACCTGGCCTGGCTCCTCAACGGGTCGATGTTGCGCACGGAGCCGGTTAGCAGGTTATCGACACACCAAACCTCATGATCTTCCTGGAGCAGCCGAGCGCACAAATGAGATCCTATCAGACCCGCTCCCCCGGTAACGACGACCTTCAACAGAAACCTCCCCAGAACTGGCTGGAAATCAGCGATGCCAGCTCAAACACCGCCGCACAATGCACTGTTCCTGATTTTACCGTCTTGGCTGATTGAGCGCAACGTACATACCCAATATCCGCAAATACAGCGCTTTATTGCTAACCATTTCCGGGGCATCCAGATCACTGTCTGTAACATACGTCATCCCGCCCGTCGTGATCCAAAGGTGAAGTCATGGCTATGGTACTCCTGAGCCGCGAGTAGCCACAGATGCGCCCGACAGGTATACTTGTTGTCTTAGCAGGGGGCGAACAGATATACAAGATACCTCTATCGCTGCCTGTGCGTCTTATGTACTGAGGTGTTAGCCCGCGCCTGCGTCTTCAGCGCGCATTCCAAATATGCACTGGCACGTCTGCATATGCGTCGTTACACGCGACACGGCGAAACCGCCCTGGTGGACTGGCTGTTTTGAGATACCCGCACACCCGCATGGAGGAGTGGAATCGTGGATAGCACAGGACGTACTCCCGCACCCGGCGACAATCCAGGCGAGTCCCCCGACGAAAATACCCTCGACTCGAACAATCTTTCAACCGATTCGCCGATTCCGTCAGAGCTTCCGGCAATTGAAGACGAGCCGACACAACTTCTTGAACCGGATATACCACTCGTACCGACACACGCGTACCCAGCCGATGACTACCCAGAACCGATCCAGGTGCCTGTGGTCTCCAGTATGGCAAGCGCGCCGGATGAACCGAGCGAGTCTGATGTGCCGGACGAAATCGAGAACATCGAAGACATTCCCACACAGGTCAACACGTTCGATGAGCCGACAACCGACAGCTATGGGGATTATCCCGACGAAAGCGTCTATCGCGACCGGGACGATGTTTTCGATGATGATGAAGACTACACGGAACCTGACGACGACGCTCGCACTCAGGGCGGAATCGCTGTATGGGATACGTATGACCAGCGTGCCCCTAGCTATTACATTGCCCCTTCAGTCTCTCCACGTCGGCTGCAACTGTCTCGCCGTCGTCGTCGATATATCTTTTACATTCGCCACTCGGTTCGTGCCCGTCAGGCGGCACGCAGCAGCGCGCTGACACGGCTTGCCTGGGCCTCGGCTATCGTGACCGGAGCGATCATCCTTACTCTGCTGACTGGCTCCATCGGGATCGCGGCATCATACTATCAATCCCAGCAGGCTGTAATCACATCACTCAATCGCACCGTTTCGTCACATGACAGCGTGCGCATCTACGATAGCACTGGCGTTCTGCTCTACCAGTTCTCTGACTATGGCGCGCAACACAGTATCTCATTGGCGAACGTGCCAATTTCGCTCGTCAATGCCACCGTCGCCATCGAAGATCGCTCGTTCTGGGTCAACCAGGGCATTGATTTCACCTCAATTGTCCGGGCAGCTGTCGCCGACATTCAGACAAAAAGCATCAACCAGGGCGGCAGCACCATTACCCAGCAGCTCATCAAGCAGAACGTCCTTAACAGCAATGAAACATTTGATCGCAAACTGCGTGAGGCGATCCTCTCTGTGGGCATGACAACATCGGGCGCGTATAGCAAGAGCCAGATTCTGGAGATGTATCTTAACTCGATACCGTATGGTCAGGAGGCGTACGGCATCGATGCGGCGGCGTCGGCCTATTTTGGCTATCAGGATGACCCGGTCACAGGTGAGTCGGCAGCGCAGCAACTCGATCTGGCGCAGGCATCGATGCTGGCAGGTATCCCGCAAAATCCAAATACCAATAATCCGCTGCTGCACCCGCAGCATGCGCACGACCGCCAGAAAGACGTCCTCAACGCAATGATCACCGCAGGGTACATCACCCCAGCGGAGATGACAGCGGCAGTGCAAGAATCGTTGTCGCCGAACTTCTTCCACCCACAGGCATCGACCAAGAATCTCGCGCCGCACTTTGTCAACTTCGTCGAAGATCAGCTCTCGACCATGTTGCAGACCGGTCAACTTCACCTGACACGTTCTGGTCTCAACGTCTACACCACCCTCGACATTGGCCTGCAGAACAAAGTGCAGCAGGCAATGAAAGATCATCTGTATGGCAATGATCGGGACGACTATCGCGGCTACATCCGTAACGACCATTTGTCGAATCTCGCCGGTATGGTTGTTCAGCATAGCACCGGCGCGATTCGTGTATTTCTGGGCAGCGTCGATTACAACAGCACAACCATCGATGGCCAGTTCAATGTCTTGACACAAGGTTTAGGCCGAGGCCCTGGATCATCGTTCAAGCCTATTGTCTATGCCACTGCGTTCTCCAAGGGCTGGTTCCCCGGAATGTCTATCGCGGATTTACCCACGATCTTCTGGGATAACGGCCAGGAAAAGCCCTACAATCCGCTGGACTTCAACTATAACGAATTCTGGGGCAACATCACCTTGCGGACCGCGCTACAAAACTCGCTCAATATCCCCGCGGTCAAGGTGATGCAGTTCGCGGGCGTGGATGATGTGCGAACCATGGCAATGCGCATGGGCATTACCGATTGGAATGGTACCTGGGGGCTTTCGTCGGTGCTCGGTACCCTTGACGTACACCCTTACGAGATGGTGCAAGCGTATACAGTCTTTGCCAATTATGGCCAGTACATTCCGCTATACGCGATTGACAAGATCACCGATAGCTCAGGCGATACGCTGTTCCAGTACACACAACCGCGTCCGATCCAGGTGATGAGTCCGCAGGTGGCGTTCCTGGTAACCAGCGTGCTCAGCGATAACTTCACACGCGCCAAAGACTTCGGCGCGTGCAGTCCGCTGTTCGTCGATGCGACGCTCAAAGGTGGCGACTGCCAGGCGTGGCTACGTCAACGACCGCCCGGAGACCCCACCGGACAGGCTACATGGCCATCACCCAACGCCTGGCCAGCGGCTGCCAAGACAGGTACCGGCGAAAACTTCAAAGACGACTGGACGCTTGGCTACACCATGGACTACACAGCGGGTTTCTGGGGAGGCAACGACGACCACTCGCCGATGTACCACATCGATGGTATTACCGGCGCCGCGCCTATCTGGCGCAAAGCACTGCTCTATGCCGAACAGGGAAAACCCAAGACGCCGTTCCCAGTCCCTGAAGGGGTTCACAAGATCACTTACACATCGAATGGGGTCTCCTCGACCGATTGGATCATCAATGGCGTGACGCCGCCGAAGGATATTGGTAACGCTGGGCCTGCTCAGCTTCCCTGCATTGTATTCACCAATGATGACACTGATCCGTGGAGGTACAGCTCTGGCAACTGCCAGGGCACGCTGATACCCGGTGGGGGCAGCCCCTATAGACCGTAGACATCCATGGCGAAGACAACGAAGAGGTGCGGGCTTTTCACCCGCACCTCTAGCTTTATAGCCTCTTGAGACGCATCTGTCTTACAGAGAACTGGCCAGAAAGCCCCTGATTTCAAGCAGTGGATGATTGGCCTCTTGAAATTCCCACGCCCGGATGCTACACTGCCTGTGAGCTTTGGCTCTCGCCCTGGGGCATCATGGCGTGGGGTACGACCCCTAGAAGCTCCCGGTTTTAGCTGGGAGAGATGTCACAGAGTCAATCTGGCTTGCCGAACTCATCGAGCGCATCAAGGGTATTGATGAAGTCGCGATACACGTCCAGATTGTCGGCCGCCGACTGCTCGCGTGTGGCCGAATGCGCCTCGTCGAGATCAACCCCCTCCTGCACAGTAACGCCCGCCTGTTCCATCACACTATCAGCCACAAAGATGGGCACCTTCATGCGAACCGCCAGGGCAATGGCATCGCTCGGACGCGAATCGATTTCCACATGGCGTCCGTCAGCGTCTAGTACCAGGCGGGCATAAAAAATATCATCGATCAAATCGCTGATAATGACACTGGATAGCGTACCGCCCAACTCGGTAATGACTGTTTTGAGCAGATCATGCGTGAGCGGGCGAGGGGATGAGGTACCCTGGAGTTCCATCGCAATCGAGTATGCCTCTGGATTGGCAATCCAGATGAATAGATAGCGATCCGTTTGTGCGTCCTTGAGGATCACCACCCGCTGGCTCGTCGCGAGATTAATACGTACACTCTCGACCGACACTTCCACCATGGGTTATGCTCCCTCCTGAAATCCAGTCCTGCCTGGTGAGGTCATCCCAGTACACGACCCACTCATTTTACATCCCCGCATAACTAGGGCGCAAATGCCACTGACCCCCAGTGATGCCAGGCAGACAGGCGCAGCTTCGGCCACAATCCGCTTCCATCTCATGATTGGTGGCCGCCGTCACCAGTCCAAACGAACCACTCTTCTCCATTGGTACGATTTCACAGGCGCGTGGTTAACACCTGTTTTCCCGTTTCCTCGACGAGCAATGCATGCGTTGTCTCAAGGATGTTGACAGAAAAACATTCTCTCTGCTACACTGTAGAACGTGGGTTCTATGACATTGCATGTCAACGTGCTGTTGGGCACAAGGAGTTCCGGCCATGAAGCGGGAAATGAGCGATATCCAGTCAAAGATTCTAACTTTTATCGAAGAGTACACTCGTAAACATGGGCGCCCACCAACCAATCGCGAAATCGGCCAAGAGGTGGGTATTCATTCCACAGGACATGTGGACTACCATCTGACGGTGCTCGATAAGAAAGGCTATATCGAGCGCGAACGTAAAAAAAGCCGCGGTATCCGTCTGGCGAATCAGGAGCCAGCTGGGCTTCAGATGTATGGCGCCATTGCCGCTGGCCAGCCTATCGATATCTATGCCGATCAGCAAGAGCCGCCACTTGACCTGAGCCGCCATCGGCGCGAATACGTGCTCAAGGTAAAAGGCAACTCGATGATAGACGACCATATCAACGATGGCGACTGCGTGCTGGTGCTGCCAGATGTCGCTGTTAACGATGGCGATATTATCGTCGCCACGCACTTGACTGAAGGCTCAAATGGCGCCGCGACGTTGAAACGCATCTATCGCGAGCGCGACCGTATTCGGCTGCAACCGGCCAATTCTGAGATGGACCCAATCTATATCTCGAAACACGAGTGGGATGGTGAATGGAAGGTCCAGGGCAAGGTCACGGCCGTCTATCGCGAATTCAAATAGCGTGGCGATAGCATACTGGTTTCTTGCTCACTCTTTGTGCCACTCGCTCTAGCCAGCTTTGTCAGGTCGTCCCATCAGCTTGCGTCGCGTGGGTTGCTGTGCTACGCTGCCCGCGACTCTGACAGACGATTGGTGTCTGTCTATCATGGCTTTGCCTGGGCAGTTCACTGATGCCAATGCATCTGGCGACATCGCTCCAGAGACAGAGCGACGCTGGCCAGGGAGTTCCACTTGAGTATCGAGCAGACACTGCTAAACCTGATAGAGCACTGGTATCTAACTGCCGGGTATGCTGGTATTGTCCTGGCGATGGCGCTCGAAAGCTGTTGTATTCCTTTACCGAGCGAACTGGTAATGCCACTTGCCGGATACATGGTTTTCAAACATCCCGACCAATTTTCGCTCATTGGGGTAGGTGTCGCGGGCGCGCTAGGATGCGTTATCGGATCCGCGGTTGCCTATGGTATCGGCGCGGCGGGCGGGCGTCCACTATTGCTGCGCTACGGCAAATATATTCTCATCTCCAAGGCCGACTCTGACCGCGCCGACCGCTGGTTCGCGCATTATGGCGCTCCAGTAGCTTTCTTCTCGCGACTACTCCCCGTCGTTCGCACCTACATTTCGCTGCCAGCCGGAATCTCCCGGATGAATTTCCCACAGTTCCTGCTCTTTACATTACTTGGCTCGTTGCCATGGACTTTCGCGCTGGCATGGCTGGGAATGACATTCGGCGAAAGCTTCCAGAAGGCTGTCTCCGAGATGACCACGGTCTTCCATGGGTTAGATATCCTGATACTGGTGCTGCTTTTGGTCGCGGTTGGACTGTACATCTACCGCCATATTCGCCACGCACGCGCAGCTGAGTAGTTGCGCGTCTGTCTTCGATTAATCTCGTGGTTTTACATCGTACCAGTTGCGCCCCAACTTAATCTCGACCTGGATAGGCACGCTTAAGACCAACGCACTTCGCATCGCGCCATCGACAAGCTCTGCCACCAGGTCGACCTCATTGTCTGGCGCCTCGAGCACCAGTTCGTCATGCACTTGCAAAATCTGCCGGGCAGCGAGACTCAACTCCTCCATTTGTCGCTGGAGGGCGATCATAGCCATCTTGATCATGTCGGCGTTCGTTCCCTGGATGGGCATGTTGATCGCCTCACGCTCCGCTGCCTGTCTTTGCACAACCGGCAGACTACTCATCTCAGGAAAATAGCGTCTGCGTCCCATTAACGTCTGCACGTAACCCTGGGTGCGGGCCTGATGCAGCGTATTCTGCACATATTCGCGCACGAGTGGGAATGTCTGTTCGTAGTTGCGAATGAATTCGACCGCCTCAGCATTGGCCATACCTGTCGTGCGCGCTAACCCAAAGGCAGACTGCCCATAGAGCACGGCAAAGTTTACCGTCTTCGCCAACCGGCGTTGATCTGACTGCACCTCAGCCAGCGGCACCTTGAAGAGCCGACTCGCCGTCGCCGCATGTATATCTTCACCTGCCTCGAATGCCGCCACTAGTGCAGGCTCGCGTGTCATATGCGCCAGAATACGCAACTCAATCTGTGAATAGTCCGCAGCCAGCAAGTATGAGCCGGGATCAGCAAGAAACGCGCGGCGGATACGACGTCCTACCTCAGTTCGGATGGGGATGTTTTGCAGATTTGGGTTCGATGAACTCAGTCGCCCCGTCGCCGCGGTGGTCTGGCTGAATGATGTATGCACGCGCCCATCGCGCGGATTGATCAGGTCAAGCAGACCATCCACATATGTCGATTTCAGTTTGCTGAGTTGCCGATATTCGAGTAAATGATCCACCGCGGCGTGCTGCCCGCGCAAGCCATCCAGCACCTCGGCATCGACCGAATAGCCGGTCTTGGTCTTGCGCCCATGTGGCAGTTTCAGCTCACCAAACAGCACATCTCCGAGCTGGCGCGTCGAGTTGACATTAAACTGGTGGCCAACTGAGTCGTATATCTCCTGCACCAGGGCGCTACATTGCTCCTCTAACTCGCCACCCATCCGCCGCAAGAACTCTTTATCCACGAGCATGCCAGTCAGCTCCATGCGAGTTAGCACGGGAACGAGCGGCACCTCGATCTCGTCGAAGAGCGCGCGCAGGCCACGCGCATCCAACGCTGGACCGAGCATATGCATCAAGCGAAGAGTCATATCAGCATCTGCGCCGGCGTAATCCGCCGCGAGACGTACCGGAACCTGTGCCATTGTAATTTGATTGCGGCCCTTGCCGATCAGCTCATCGATTGTCGTCATAATGATGCCGAGATTCTCGAATGACTGCTCCTTCAGGCCGAGACCACGCCGCCCGGGATTGAGCAGGTATGCGGCAATCATTGTATCGAAGCGCAACCCATGCACTTCGATTCCATGGTTCGCCAGCACCAGCATATCGAACTTCGCATTGTGTCCAACTTTCCCCGCCGATGCATCACCAAACACGGGACGCAAGCGTTCCAGGACATCAGCACGTGGAATCTGACGTGCGGGTGGGTTCCCTTCGACATCGGCGATATGCCCCACCGGAACATAGTACGCCTCGCCCGCGCCAAGCGAAAACGACAGCCCGACAATCTCCGCCTGCAACTCGTTCGCGCTGTCGGTTTCCAGGTCAAACGCGAAAATATCTGCACTTGCCAGTGCCCGCGCCAGTACGTCGAGCGCCTCCGCAGAGTCAATCACCATCGTGTTTGTGCTATGCGCGGAGGCGAGTGGCGATTTTGCCGCAGATGGCCTGGCTACTGGAGGCGCAACAATATCTCCATCTTCGGCAAGCGCCAGAAGCTCATCAGAGCCAAAGAGGCTGAGTTGCGCCGTAGCATCCGGCATGGCTGGCGCGGCGGATCGAGTGGGTCGCGTGGCGACGCTGGTGGCGGGGGGCTGTGTCTCGCGCAATATGGCCGTTGGCGTACTCTCGTCGCCGAGCCGCCGTGGTAATTTATCCGCCAGACTGTAAAACTCGAGTTCGTACAGCACTCGGCGCGCGTCGTCAGGATCATAGTTGAGCGCACGCGCGCCTTCCAGGTCAAGCGTCACCGGAACATCGGTCACGATGGTCGCGAGGTATTTGCTATGCAGCGCCTGCTCGCGGTTCTCCGAAAGCAGAGTCTTGGTTCGGCCAGACAAATCGTCCAGATGCTCGAGAATATTTTCGAGCGTGCCGTACTCACGGATAAGTTTGCTCGCCGTTTTTGGTCCGATGCCAGGCACCCCTGGAATATTGTCGGATGTGTCGCCCACAAGCCCCTTATAATCCACAACCTGCACCGGCTCAACACCAAAGCGCGCCTCAACCGCCGCCCGATCAAAGTACTCGAACTCACCTTTACGTGGCGAGCGCGCAAAGGTGACACGAATCCAGTCATCCACCAGTTGCAGCGTATCGAGGTCGCCAGTGGCAATCACCGTGCGTACGTGCTTTGCCTCCGCTTGTCGTGATAGTGTGCCGAGCAGGTCATCAGCCTCGAAGCCATCTATCTCGTAGATCGGAATGTTGAAAGCAGCCACCACATCACGGATACGTCCAAATTGCGGACGCATCCCCTCAGGGAGCGATGGGCGGTGGGCCTTGTATGGAGCATAGTCTTTGTGCCGGAAGGTGGGTGTGGGCCGGTCGAACGTGAGCGCAAGGTATTCCGGTTTAATGATCCGCAACACATCAAGCAGCATGCGTGTGAAGCCATAGATGGCGTTCGTCGGCTCGCCCGCTGTTGTGCTCATCTCATCTGGAAATGCGTGAAAAGACCGGTGGAATAGCGCATGGCCGTCGAGCAGCGCCAATGTGGGTGCGGACGATATATCGTCGCCTTGCTGGCCTTCAGCAGACTGAACATCAGGTAGTGTATGTGTCGATGATGCGTGTGGCGCGCGATCCATGGATGTATCCTTGAAGTGTGGAATGTTGATGGCGCTTCTTCTCTATTCCAGGCACACCTGCTGAAACCGGTCAGTCGTAGCGATGAGTCCGGTTCATGCGTGTCATGTGTGGCGGATCGTTATCGTCAGTGTACCATCCCCAACGATCACGGATTCCACAAAATCCTGCGCGGGCAGCCGCGCTAGCGAACTGTTCAGCGCGTCCTGCAATTCATCGCCGGTCTCGAACTGCGCCAGCCAGCCCTGCACCTGAGTGTTCTGCACAAGCAGACGCCCATTGATTGCGACAATGTTCGTGGATATCTTGCCAGGGCTGCCCCACAAGAGATAGGTCATCGTGACCTCACCCGGCACGAAGTGGACGCGAATATCTTTCATGTCACCCTGATCGTTTTGCGGGTTCCCCGCGCGCGCCTGCCGATTTAACTCCGTGTCGGTAATCTTCCGGGTAATCGGCGCATATCCTGTTGGAATGACGGGTATCTTATCAACCTGCGCCGCCAGGCCCGAACGCAGGCTCTGATCTAGAGACCGGTGCAAGGCTGGCCGCACGACAGCCGCCCATCCACAAGCCATCATCACGATGAGCAGCACCGCCGCAATAGCGAGCGAGATGAGGACGCGCCCCAGGCAGCTTTTACTTTTCGTGTGCGACTGGCTACCAGCGGCAGAGCCAAATTGAGGCGCCCCACGCAATGGTGTGGCAGCGACCGTTGACGTTTGTGGTGAAAACTGCTGCGGATAGCCATGCGCCGTCCATGCCGCCGTCCGTGTATCGGGTGACAATGGCGGAGGGGCGACCGCGCCTGACGCAGCAATAGTAGGCGTATGGTCGGGAGCTAATCCAAAGGACGAGCCTGAGTGATACAGTGGCTGGCCACACCCACCGCACATGCGATCACCCGCATCATTCTGCCAACCACACTGCGCACAGCGCACTTTTCCTGGCTGCATCGGCGACCCATCCTCTCACCCATAGAAAGATTTCTGCCCGCTAGAGGATAACCCTCCAACGAGCAGATGTCTATGGTTATAGCCTGAGAATTCTCTGAGCGTTTGTCGCCTTAGCGGAGCAACTGACGCGCGCGGCTGAGGCCGCGCAGTACGACACTCGGCGCAGACCGCAGGCGGCGGACAATGACCGGCGTGATCGAACCACGAATCTCATCATACAGGCGCGGAGCCTGGTCGAGCGAATCCAGATCTATCTCACCGCTCCACCGCTCGCGGCTGTAGAGGTCGGTCAGTTCATGGATATTCGCCTGTTGGTCCGGGAGAACCACCGCCAATTGTTCGGCGTACTCCTTCGGCGTCTGAGCGCGTGAGGGAGGCGCGCCAGCCCAGGTTCCCAGCCGCGCGACCCGTGCCAGCGCGCCAGCCGCCGGAGCCAGGCCACGGAACTTGATCCGCCACCAGAAGAGGAATCCAATGATCGCCAGCAAGATGAGCAGGATGACTACGCTCATGCCCAGGCCAACACGCACCACTGCGGAATTCTGTGGAGCGTTCTGGTCCACCATTGCCAAAGTTAGGATCGGTGACGCCGGTGCCCCGGTTGCCCCCTGGAGGGGTAGCCACTGTCCCTGTGCCAGTGGCGCCGGGCGTGGTACCTGGGGCAGCATCTTGCGCGCGGAAGAACTTGGTGAACGAGGCGGTCGGCTCAAAGTTGACCCACCCGTACTTCCCGAAGTAGATCTGCGTCCACATGTGCGCCTGCGTGCCGCGCACAACAAAGTCCTCATGGTCCTGGTCATACGTCCCATTCGTGAAGCCAAGGGCGACACGGGTCGGCATTCCCAGCGAGCGCCCCATCATCGCCATCGCCGATGCGAAGAAGGTGCAGAAGCCTTTCTTGGTCTGCAAGAACCAGGCGATAGCATCCTGATCGGCGGGCGGCTCGGGGTTGGTCGTACTGTAGGTAAAGCCAGCGCGCAGGTAATTCTCCAGATGCTCCGCAGCATCGTACATGGAGGTCGTACCTTTGGTGGCCTGTAACGCAATCTGTTTAACATACGGGTCTATATGATCCCCTGACGGCAGATAGAGGAGCAGCGCATTAGAGGGGTACATGGCAGGGTCAGGATTGCTCAGATTGGGATATGGCACCTGAGAGAGCTGGTCGACCGTAGCTGTCGAGACATAGCCCTCCGCAACGTACTGATCACCGGCCTGTAACGGGTTGTCTGCCTGCCAGATAGTCCCTTGAGCAGCGTCACCACGGGTCGTGTACGTGGTGTTTACGTTGAAACGGGCTGCCTCAGCGCCAGGGGCAAACAGATAACTCTCACCGCCCTGTGGCACATTATCGAAGGTGATCGCATACGTGTCTATTTTTGTATCAGCCGAAGAGGGGGGCATTAACTGATTCGCGCGAGCGCTTCGTTGCTGCCCAGTCGTTGAGGACCAACTGGCGACTCCATCATAGGAATCATAGGTTTCTGTGATCAGATATTGCGAACCGTCATCGGCAGGATGAGGTAGCGTGTAATGCAATATCTTCGTATTGGGCAGATTCACCGTTCCCCGCAGACGAAGCGAGGAGTCAAAGAAATTGATGCCTCCAGGTCCGGAGCCAGTTCCCACCACACCCGCGAATATCTGCGCGAACTTGGTTTGCAGCGTGGTAAGCGGATTCCGCGGTGAGGCAGCCCACTCCTGGAGTTGTGCGTTCGCCTGACCAACCGGCAAGAGATATGCTACCAACAACACCGCCACGGCAAAGATAGCGCCCGCCTGCATAAAGTCCCAACCGAGATCGGGCGAGAAGCGCAGGCCGCGAGCCTTCCACTGGCGAATATTCTCGGCCAGGGTAAAGCGCACGAGCAAGAGCAGTGAGACCAGCAGGAAGAGCAGCAGAAAAATGAGCTTGTCGGGAGTGGCCCAGTTGAGGTTGATGAGCAGCACCACGCCGTTCGCCAGCACAGCCAGCCACGGACGACGCGTGCGAAGCACCAGCCACACGGTGATATAGGCGAGCAAAAACGTCAGAATCCCCAGGAAGAGAAGAAAGACCGTATTATCACTACTCTGCCCCCCGTTCACAATCGCGCGCTGGAACCAATTACTGGTATGCTGGAGGAGCAAGAGACGATTGCCGTTGAGTACAGCATCGGCAGTTTGGAGAAATGCGAACACAATGCCCAGACAGACGGCGACAGAATGCACCAGCACACCAGGCAAACGTCCCTGCTGTACGGCAAGATACCCTAACAGCAATCCGAGGCTGGTTGTCGCGGTAAGGATTTGCATGCCTGGCGCCCAGGGCGGCGTGACACTCTCGATACTGAAGACTGTGATGTAGACCGAGAGCGCCAGCAGAATGAGCGTAAACCAGCCGTCCTCCGGGAGAAGTCGCAGCCAGGGCGCTCGTGGCGCGAGCGGGCGGCGTACATTTGGCGCGTTCTGTACGCTCGGCATACTCTCTACGTTCTGCGACGAAGGTGTTTGCGTAGTAGTTTCCATAGCAATCGCTCCGTTTCGCGGAGAATGGTGAGAACGAGCAGATTTTAGCGCGGACCCTGCTCCAGGACATGAACCAGCGGATCGCCGCGCTGCACCGGAATTACCGGCACCCCCGCCGCAACCAGCATGTCGCGCGTGCGAGCATTGCCTCCCAGTCGCTCATCGAACGACTGTGGATCCATCAGGATGACCAGTGGTCGCACACCGCGCCGCTGCAAATGATGTAATGCCTGCGGCCAGTCCAGTTCGGTCGAAGGCGTGATAACGATCAGTACCGTGTTGCGCGCCAGGCGCGTCTCCTGCACAGCAAGCGCCTCGGCCAACGAGAAACGCCGCGTGGCATGAGCCACCGCAAGCAACTCGAGCACACGATCAAGCTGGCGCTCGCCGCGATCCAGAGACAATCCAGACTCAGCCGTGCCGTTGACCTGCAAGCCGACGGATAGCTCCTGGTGGCGCAACAGATATGCCGAAATGCTGGCAGCCATCGTCACGCCATACTCTTCGGTCGAGCTATCACCCTCGCCTGCCTGTGCTTCGCGGTCGAGATCAAGCATGACAGCCACATCAATGGTGGGATCGAGGTCAAACTCTTTCACCATAAACTGATTGAGCCTGGCGGTACTCGGCCAGTGAATCCGCGTGAGCGCGTCGCCGGGCACATAATTGCGCACCGTCACGACGTTCGTGGTCGTCTGTTGCGACCGCTGCGACCCACGTCCGCGTCCCGGCATCAGCCCGGGCACCAATTCAAAGTGTGACAATGGCAGCGTCGGCGGCAAGACAAGCAACTGGTGCTCGGGAGCCAGCACCAATTCGCGCCGGAATAATCCGAGCGGATCGCCCGTGGTAGCAGTGACTGGGCCGAGCGTGAAGCGCCCGCGTCGACGACACACTGTCTTCGCCCGCCACGCGATACGTTGATGTGGGCCAACGCTCGACACATAGCCCGCGTGATGGCCGGGGAGGGTCGAACCGTCGGAGACCTGTATCCACAACTTCGGAATCACCGAGTGGTTTTCAAGCGTGAGGCTCTCCTCCACGCGCTCGCCCACCTGTGCCCGCCCGCCAAGCGCCGACCGCGCGAACGTAATACCGCGCACACTCAACGCCAGCCAGACGACCGAAAGCACCAGTGCGCTCAACAGCGCATAGGTCAGCACCCAGAACGGTTGCCACCCTATTCCGACCCCGAGGACGAACGTCACCGCGATCAAGAGAATCAGTTGCCAGGGGCGCATATGCCCATGCCTTCCTTATCCACCGATTCTCATCGGCGGCCATTAAGTGATCCAGGGCCACCAGGCACGGGCACCAGCCCAAGCACTTCATCGAGCACGGCGGTTGGGGTCACACCGCGCACACGCGCCGCCGGGGCAATAATGAGGCGATGGCTCAGCGCGGGCTTCACCAGCGCCTTGACATCGTCAGGCGTCACATAATCGTGTCCCTTTAACGCGGCGTACGCCTGTGACCCACGGAAGAGCGCCAACGATCCGCGCGGGCTGGAGCCGAGATACACTTGCTGATGCTGCCGGGTGGCGGTCACCAGCGAAACGATGTATTCGCGAATCTCCTGATCGACGCGTACCTCGCGTATCTGTCGCTGCATAGCGGTCAGCTCATCTGCCGTCAGGATCTGGCCGAGCGAGTCAATCGGATGAACGCGCTGCTGGCGGTCGAGGATGGTCACCTCATCGGCAGGGGCTGGGTATCCCAGGCTGATGTTGAGCATAAAGCGGTCAAGTTGCGCCTCTGGCAGTGGAAAGGTCCCCTCATATTCGATAGGATTCTGGGTCGCCATCACGATAAATGGATCAGGCAACAGATGCGTGTCGCCATCCACGGTAATCTGTCCCTCTTCCATCGCCTCCAGGAGCGCCGACTGCGTCTTAGGCGTCGCGCGGTTGATCTCGTCGGCCAGCACAAACTGACTCATGATTGGCCCGGCGCGGAACTCGAATTCGCCGCTGCGCTGGTTAAACATCGAAACACCCGTCACGTCGCTCGGAAGGAGATCGGGCGTAAACTGAATGCGCTTGAAGGTACAGCCGATGGAGCGAGCGATGGCTTTCGTCAGCACGGTTTTGCCCACCCCTGGCACATCTTCGATCAGCACATGTCCGCGGCAGATCACGGCAATGAGCGTCAGGTGCACGGCGTCGTGCTTACCAACGATGACCTTCTCGACATTCGCGATGACGCGCTGTGCGGCGTCGCTGATGTCCGCCACAGACAAAGTGGGACGATCTTCCAGTTTCACGCATGTTCGCGGCCCCTCCGACTGGCGAACACCTGACATGGTTCACCAGGCAGCTCATGCAGGCCGCACTCCTTTCTGAACACTCGCTCTACGCACTGGCGGGTGATTTCGCCAGGCACTGCCACACACGCGATTGTAATTGCGTCATCCATGAAAAGGCCCGTATCGACCTTTATCCTCAATTTTCCGTCACATTGGTCGTTGGCGTCAAATCTCTCGGTATACCGATTCAGTCGCCGCCAACCGATGAGCGACATTTGTGTCATCTTCTGCTTCATCGCCCTTTGTGCAGTTCTGACGAATAGACGCGGTTATCCTTTACGAATGTTCCGAGGCGGCCCAAGTGAATACGCATACTCTGGGCCACATCATACCAGCGCCAGGGCTTGTCTCGCCGCGCCATCTCAGACGATAATACCAGGCAGAAGGCTGGATCGCTGGTTTACTAATGAATACGTACGAGATACACACAGGTAAAGGCAAATCCAATGAACAGCGTTGATGAGCTTCAGGAAACCCTGCGTACCCAACACCTGGACGGCTGGCTCTTCTTCGACTTTCGCCACTCCAACGCGGTCGCGCTGCGTGTGTTGGGACTCTCGCCCCATGCGTTCTTCTCGCGACGCTGGATGTATTATGTACCGTCTAACGGCACGCCGACAAAGCTGGTAAGTTCCGTCGAGTCGCATGTGCTCTCCAACCTGCCGGGCGACACACTGATCTATCGCTCGTGGCAGGAGTATCGGCAGATGCTGGCGCGGATGCTCGCGGGCGCGAAACAGGTCGCGATGGAGTACGTTCCAGATAACGCCATCCCATACGTCTCACTGGTAGACGCGGGCACGGTAGAACTCATCCGGGGGATTGGGCCAGCGGTTGTCTCATCCGCTGACTTCGTCCAGCGCTTCGAGGCAGTCCTGACGCCAGCGCAGATGGAGTCGCATCGTGTCGCGGGACGCGCGCTCATGGAATCGCTCGACCGGTTGCTGCCGTGGCTGCGCGAGCAACTCATCAGCGACGCGGTGGTGACCGAGCTGAGCGTGCAGCAGGAGTTCGCCACATTGATGCGCGACGCCGGACTGGCGGTTCCCCCAGATGACAAACCGCTGGTCGCCGTCAACGGGAACGCCGCCAACCCGCACTACAGCCCGACCGCCGCGCGCCATGCCATTCTGCGCAAGGGCGATCTGCTGCTGCTCGATTTCAGCGCGCCGCTCGTCGGTGACGAGACCATCTTTGCCGACTATACCTGGATGGTCTACCTGGGGGAGCAGGTTCCTGAGAGAATCAAGACGCTCTTCAACATCCTGAAGGATGCCCGTGATACCGGCATCGAGCTGCTCAAGCAGCGCTTCGAGGCGGGGCAGCGCATCGCGGGCTACGAGGTGGACGACGCGGTGCGTGGGGTCATCACCGCCGCTGGCTACGGCGACGCCTTCCTTCACCGGACAGGCCACAACATCGGTACGCGCGTGCATGGCAACGGCGCTCACCTGGATAATCTCGAAACGCACGATACGCGCCCCCTGCTCGCCGACACCTGCACGAGCATGGAGCCGGGCATTTATCTGCCTGATGAGGGGCTTGGACTGCGCACCGAGGTGGATATCCTGCTGCTGCCCGATGGCATCGAGGTAACGGGTGAGCCGCGCCAGAATGAGGTCATTGCGCTGCTGGCGTAGTCGATACGCTGCCAGTGGTCAGGATGCGTTTTCCCATGCCTGAGCCATGGTGTCGCGGTAGCGGTCGAGCCAGAGCCAGAAGGTATCGGCCCAGTGTAGCCGTGAGAGCGCGTCCTCCTCATCGGCGCTGGTCTCGAACTCATCCGGGAATACCAGGTCTTCGACGATACCGTTGACGAAGATAATCGGGAAGACGAGGGCCAGCGCATCGGCGAGCAGCGGCGCCTCGCCCTCAGCCGGGGGCGCCTCGCGACCATACGCGCCGAGGTAACGGTGAACCCGCAAAATGTCCAACCCATCATCCACCAATGGTGGAGTCGGGCTGATAGCGTCATCCCAGCGCACACCTGTGAAATAGAGCAGGCTATAGGCCAGTTCGAGGAGGCGAGTATCCCAGCGGGCGGCGTCGAAATCGTAGATCGCGCTGACCTCAGACGAGCCAAACCGGAGATTGTGCGCCTGAAAGTCGCCGTGGATGTGTAGCTGCGGCGGCGCTGGCTCGACGGCGAGCGCGCTGGCGGCAGCCTCGCGTCGGCCTTCGCATGCCTCGGCGATGCGGGTCAGAGCGCTCTTGACCGCAACAGAAGCATCTTCGCGTTGCGCCGCCTGCTGTATCAGGGCAATGTATGAGCTTGCCAGCCCATCAGCCGAGCGATCCTCAGGCCAGCGATATGGCTGCCATTGGAAGCCTGCCGACGCCTGATGCAGTCTGGCGAGCATACGGGCGGCTGCCTCAAGCTCCGCCTCGCCCGCGGCGTCTTCGGTGGCGAACTGCCGCCCATCCAGCCATTCCTGCACCTCATAGACGCCGTTATCTGTGATCGCGTGCGTGACGCCATCCGGACGGGCAAGCAGTCCTGGCACAGGCAAGCCAGCATCCCGCAGGTGCGCCATGAAGGCGTGGCGGAAGCGCAGATCAGCTTCGGAGAGTTCGGGCGACTGCCCGCGCACCAGATAGCGCTGCCCGCGCACCTCCACCACCGGACGGAGGATGGCGCCAGCCATGCCTGGCACTGCGCCGACGACCCGCACATCTTTGGCCGAGAGTCCCCATTCCGCGAGAACCATCAGCGCCTCATCGCGCGCTTCGTTCAGTTCCTCATCCTGTATCACTACGCGCCTCCCGTGCAACGCACATATGCTCTCGCCTGTTCATCAATACGATAGCGCATCGAGATGGGCCGCGGAGTGATGTGCTACAATCTTGCAAATATTCAGCGCCATTTGGCACGAACGGAAACACGAACGGAATGAGGAGGAGCGCGTGACCTCGCCGAGCATTCTCAACCAGCGACCGGAGATGGCAGAGTTACATGTGCATCTTGGCGGCGCGGTTGACCCGGCCATCATGTGGAGCATCGCCCATCAGCAGGGCATTCGTCTGCCAAGCAAAGACTACTGGCAATTTGTCGAACTCATCACCGTCAGCTATCCCGACAAGGTCAACAACCTCGCCGAATACGACCAGATCTTCCGCTGGACCGAGTTGATTCAATCCAGCCCGCTGGCCATCGAGCGCTCCGTCTACGAGGTTATCGGCGGGGCGTATCGCAAATGCAACATCACGACGCTGGAGCTACGGTTCAACCCGATGAAGCGTAATCGCGAGGGCGAGCAAGACCTGGATCACATTATTTCCGCCGCCATCCGCGGGCAGGATCGCGCGCTGCTGGAATACCCCAAGATGCGCTCCGGGCTGATTCTGATGATGGATCGCACGTTTCCGCTGGAGCTGAACGCCATCATCGTCGAGAAAGCGCTGCGCTACCGGGGACGAGGCATCATCGGCATTGACATCGCAGGGCCGCCCAACTCCGATTTCTCCTATCGCGCCCACGCCGACCTGGTGGAACAAGCGCGTGACGCTGGACTCGGCGTCACGATCCACACCGGCGAGGAGGGGCGAGTTGAGGATATGTGGGAGGTCGTGGAGTACCTGCGGCCAGATCGTATCGGCCACGGCATCCTCTGTGTCTACGATGAGAAGCTGATGCGGCGCGTGGCTGAAACGGGCATCGTGCTCGAGGTCTGCCCGACCTCAAATCTGCGCACTCGTGCTGTGCGCGATATCGCCGAGATACGCCACATTCTCGATACCATGCGGGCGAACGGGGTGCCGTTCACGATCAACACCGATGGCCCCGATATGCTGATGACCACAATTCTCAAGGAGTATCAGTTCTTGCTCCAGCAGGGCATCTTCACCGACGCCGATGTGGTGAGCTGCAATCAGACCGCTATCGACGCCAGCTTTCTCAATCGGACCTGCCCGGTCTAAATCTGACTTCGCCTTCAGCCATTCACTTTGTGAAAGAACGAGCAAGTCGGTGAGATCCGTCTTTGCCCGGCGGATAGCAATCTTATGCTAGAATGAACCAGCAAGCGGCATTCTCGGCGAGCCAAACATCCAGTCCACAGGACCAGCGCTTTCGCGCGCGGGAGGGACAGCACATGGCGGAAACGACACAACTGCGGGTCTTTGTCAGCCACAGCCATGAGGATGACGCTTTCTGTCGCACGGTCGTCCAGGCGCTGCGCGAGGCGGGCGCGGACGTCTGGTACGACGAGCACAACCTGGGCTCGGGCCAACTGATGTCGGTAATCCAGCGCGAGCTGAGCCGCCCGGTCTTCATCGTCATCCTCTCGAAGTCTGCCTTCGCCTCCCGCTGGGTCAAGCGCGAGACCACCTGGGCGTATGAGATGTACGACCGCGACCCCTCGCGCCTCATCCTGCCTGTCACCGCCGGGCAGATCGAGCGGGACGACTTCAGCCCGCAGAACGAGTGGCTCTTCCTGCACGACTTCAAGCGCGTCGAGGCTCCCGGCTTCGCACCCTTTGCGCCGGATGAGGCGGCCAACCGCCTGCTGCGCGCCCTCGGCCTGACCCCAGCGGGCGAGGCGCCCGCGCCCATCGCCCCACAGCCCACGGAGGATGTGGATGACCTGCTGACCCGTGGCAAGGCGCTAATCGCGCAAGATAAATACGCCGAGGCGCTGCCGCTCTTCGAACGCGCCAGCCAGCTCGCCCCCAGCTCGTTCGACGCCTGGGCTAACCTGGGCTACGTTCTCGGTGAATTGGGACGCTATCAGGAGGCGCTGGCCGCCGATGAGCGCGCCCTCGGCCTCGACGATCAGCAGGCGTGGGTCTGGAACTGCAAGGGGAAAGCGCTGGATGGGCTGGGACGCTATCAAGAGGAGTTGGTCGCCCTTGACCGGGCGCTGGCCCTCGACTCCAACTACGCGATAGCCTGGAACAACAAGGGCACCGCGTTCAACGGGCTGAAGCGCTCCGACGAGGCGCTGGCCGCCTACGACCGGGCGCTGGCCCTCGACCCCGACTACGCACTGGCCTGGAACAACAAGGGCAACGCGCTCTGGGGGATGAAGCGCTTTGCCGATGCCGTCGTCGCCTATGACCGGGCGCTGGCCCTCGACCCAAACCTCGCCCAAGCCTGGAACAACAAGGCGATCAGCCTGCGCGCGCTGGGGCGGACCGCCGAGGCGGAGGCGGCGGAGCAGCGGGCGAAGGCGCTGGGCGGGTAGGGGTAGCGGCTGGCGACTGAAGTCGCGCCTGAAGGGCCTGCGGCCACCAAGTCCGCCTGCGCGGACTTCCCAGCACCAGACGCTGCCTGACGAGATGCCCGGTCGAGAGCAGGTCTGCGCAACCCGCGACGGTGGGTTTTGTGGCAGAGTGCAGCGAGGCCGTTCAGGCGCGGTTTTAACCGCCCGCATGTTCATCGTCCTCATCGCCTACCTCATCGCCTACCTCGTCGTCAGGCATCGCCTGCCAGCACACCTTGCAGCGCGGCCATCCGTCGCCATCGCGGGCCGCGCCATACTCATGCGCCCCACCTGTCATCGGGCAGACGCCGCCAACAACCCACGGTCACACCGAAGGTGGCCATCTTCGTGGATGTTGGCCACCTTCGGTGTGACCGTCTCCTCATCAACCCACTCAAGGGTCTCATCGTCTGGGAGCGTCCAGCTCCATCCCTCTTCGTAGCCGACCTTGATGGAGGGAATCCGCAACTTGCGCTTGCTCCGCCTGAGGCTGCGCTCGCTAATACCCCAGACCTTGGCGCGTTCTTGAATCAGCCGCTCCGGTTGCGGACCACCCGCGAGGATATCGGTGAGAAACGTGCCAGCGCGCGCCACCGCCCGCCGCAACTGCGACCCCCCGACCGTCCACGGCACGCCATCGGTTTCCCAGCGCACCACCTCCCCGCTGGGATGGAGAGACGGCGGCGCGATGGTCTGGCAGCCCGTCGAGCGCAATTCGATGAGCATGGCGCTGTGGCGGGTGGGGACCCTCTCCCGGCCTTCGGCCACCCTCCCCTGCGAGGGGAGGGACTAGGCGAACAAAAGCGGCCACCTGGCTGCCCTCCCTCTTTCGGGGAAGGGGTTGGGGGAGAGGGTCTCTCCGAGCTGCCGCTGAAGCAGTACGGTCATGCGGTGGACGCCACCCGCTACACGCTGCATACCGCGCTGGGTCGAGCTGTACCTCACACGGCGGGGCGAGTAAGAATGCTCTGTAGGGATAAGACAAGAGGAAGTGGAGCAAATATTGGTGAGACCGGTGGGATTCGAACCCACGACACGAGGCTTAAAAGGCCCCTGCTCTGCCCCTGAGCTACGGTCCCGCATGTCATGGCGCACGCGCACAACGGGTAGCATAACACGCCGCCCGCCGGGCCGCAAGGCCCGCGCGCAACATGCCGCTTGCTCTGCGCGCTGTGATACACTGAGACACCGACCATAGACGCCCGCCAGCCACAGACAGCGATGGCGGGATAGGGCGCGTAACACATCCAACGCGATAGCAGACAATGCGTATATCATATAGCTAGCGTCTGGCATCGAGCCAGAGCTTTGCCCCACGCATAAGGAGACGTTTCAGCATGGGATTCTTTGGACATTCACGAGACGAACAGCGCGCGTCCGCGACGCCACCCGCACAGGACGTTGCCGCCCTGGACGCCTATTCCAAAAGCATTATCACTGTCGTCGAAAACGTGGGGTCCGCCGTCGTACAGATCGGCGTCACCAAGGTCGTTGGCGCCTCAGGGTTCGGCGGTGGCCAGCTCGCCCAGGGCGCTGGATCGGGCGTCATCTTCGCACCCGACGGCTACATCCTGACGAATAGCCATGTTGTCGATGGCGCGCGCCAGGTGATGGTGACACTGGCCGATGGGCATGACGTGCGCGGCGATGTGGTCGGGCAGGATACCGATACCGATGTCGCCGTCGTCCGCATCTCAGCGCCTGAGGGGATCACCCTCCAGGCGGCAAAGCTTGGCGACTCCGATAAGCTCAAGGTCGGGCAACTCGTCGTCGCGATTGGCAGCCCGGTTGGCCTGCAAAGCACCGTGACCGCTGGCATCGTCAGCGCCCTCCACCGCACCCTGCCTGGCTACGGCGGACAATTGATCGAAGATATCATCCAGACCGACGCCGCCGTCAATCCCGGCAACTCCGGCGGGCCACTGGTCGACTCGTCTGGCGCGGTCATCGGTATCAACGTGGCCGTCGTTCAGCAGGCGCAGGGTCTCTCGTTCGCCATTCCCATCAATACGGTCAACTGGGTCGCGGCCCGGCTGATGAAAGACGGCGAGGTGCGTCGTCCCATGATGGGCGTCGCCCTGCAATCTGGCATGCTCGCACGCTCAGTCCGTAACAAATTCCATATCGAGAAAGAGATGGCCGTTCGGGTCATGGAGGTGGTCATTGGCGGCCCGGCACAGCGCGCGGGCATTCAACCAGGCGACATCATCTTTAAACTGGACAATCATAACGTGGGCACCGCGATCGATGTGCGCCACCACCTGGAGCGGCTGCACGACGGCGCCGAGGTGCGCGTCGGGCTGATCCGGCTCACCAACAACGGTCCACAGGAAACCGAGGCGAAGGTGACGATTCGCGTCGTCACCAAACGCTAGCTCCCTAGGGCACATCGATGGCGATGTCATAGGTGAAGTAGCGGCGCACCTGGCGATAGACGTCGGCATGCGGCGGGGCGGGCGGCTCCATGCCCGTGTAATGCGGCCACGCGGTGATGCGCCACTGCTCCAGCGCGATCCGCCGGGTCGCCTGCCACTGTTCCGCCGCCTCCACAATCTGTCGCTCCGCCGCGCGCCCACCGAACGAGACCAGCATCGGCAGGCGTGCGGCAAAGATGCACAGCGAGGGTCCATCCGCGCCCTCAGCATAGACACCGTAACGAATCCGCGGGCGCACAAACGAGCGGCGATGAGCATCGGGGCCAAGGATCACCAACCGCATGCCTCGCAGCCCCATCCAATGCACCAGGCTGGGATCAGTCTTGAAGTGCAACGTGCGCCGTGGATGGGCAGCCAGCAGCGCCCTGACTGGCTCGGCGAGAAGCTCGGCATCCTCGCTGCCCAGGCTCAATCCATTGCCCAGCGGAATCCATTGCATCGCGCTCTTCTCGGCGCCACGCAGCCGCATGAAGCCACACGGCGCCAATGACTCGCTGTATAACGCCTCGGCATGCTTGCGGAACGCGACACTGGCATCCGACATCCCCAGCCAGAGCGGCAGCGTCAAGAGTCCACCATCGGCGAGCTGCTCGAACCACGCGGGGGTCACATCCGTCGCGCCCACCGTCAGTTCGATCCGGTCGTAGGGCGCGTCTTCGGCCCAGCCTGCCGCCCCATCCGCCGTCACCACTTGTACGCGGCCATATCCGGCGACAGCCAGATGCGCGCGAGCCTCAGCAGCGATCTCCTCGCCAATGTCCACCGTGGTGACATGGCCCGCTGGCCCGGTGAGTTCCGCCAGCAACGCCGCGTTATAGCCCGTGCCCGCGCCAATCTCCAGCACGCGCATACCCGGCTCGATGCCAAGCTGCTGGAGCATGATGGCGACAATCGCTGGCTGCGAGGCCGAGCTAATCGGCTGGCCGTCCTCCTCGTGGGTGAGGATGGCGTTGTCACTGTAGGCCGCTGCGAGCGGCGCGTCTGGCAGAAAGAGGTGGCGCGGAACCGTATTCAGCGCGCGCTCAACCGCCTCGTCGCGCAGCACGCCATCGCGCCGCAGCTTCTCGACCAGCGCCTGGCGTAGCTCCTCTGGCGTCACATTATTCGCGTTATTCGCGTTATTCGATTCGGTCGGTGCGGACATGCGCCTGCTCCGCTTCAGGTGTGTCGCCCACCTGCCGGAATCCCTGCCGCCAGGCGGCATACATCTCGTCAATGGTGGCATCGAGTAGCGGCGGGAACGCAAGCCGGTCGCCTCCGACAACGCCCAGGCGCGTCAACAGCATGCCATGTGACTCCGCCAGCTCGCTGAGCGCGTCCCAGTTCTCCGGCGCGGCGGAAAGCACAATGCGCGAAGGCGCCTCGCCAAAGAGCAGCGCCGTCGCCGCCAGCGGATCGCCCGTCAGCTGCTCGGGCAGTTGCAGCTCGCCGCGCATCCCCAGGCCCGACCAGATACAGCACTCCGCCAGCGCCACTCCCAGGCCGCCATCCGAGCAATCATGGGCGCTCTGGAGCAGACCCGCGGCGCACGCGGCCAACACCACCTGCTGCACCGCGCGCTCCACTTCCAGATCGAGCTGTGGCGGACGGCCTGCCCGCGTCGCATGAAGCTCTGCCAGGTAGCTGCTGCCACCGAGGGTATCGGGCGTCACCGCCCAAGGCCCCAGCACGCCCACGATGGCTCCGTCGGCCTGGAACGCGCTCGGCGTCGGCTCGCGTCCCTCCAGCAAACCCACCATGCCCACGACCGGCGTTGGGTAGATCGCCTTGCCGAAGCTCTCGTTGTAGAGGCTGACATTGCCGGAGATCACCGGGGTTTCGAGGATACGGGCGGCGGCGGCCATGCCATCAATCGCCCGCGACAACTGATAATAGACCGTTAGTTTTTCGGGGTTGCCGAAGTTGAGGCAATTGGTCAGCGCAAGCGGCGTCGCTCCTGTGCAGACGATGTTGCGGGCGGCCTCGGCGACGGCCAGCGCCCCACCGTTGAATGGGTCGAGCCAGGTCAGACGTCCGTTGCCATCCGTCGTAAGCGCCAGATATTTGCCCGTCTCGCGGTCGTCGGCATCGCGCACGCGCAGCACCGCGGCGTCACTTCCCGGCCCCAGCGCGGTGTTCGCGCCCACCATCGTGTCATACGTACGGTAGACATCCTCGCGGCTACACAGATCGTGCGAGCCAAGCAGCGCCAGCAGCGCATCGTGGGAGGATGGCAGTATCTCAGCCAGCGATGCCGGGTCGAATTGCCACAACGCCGCCAGCTCGGGCGGCTCTTCCCCATCGCGAACATAGGCGGGCGTCTCGTCGGTTAGAAGCCGCGTGCCGACCTCAGCCACGACGTGGTTCCCCTCACGCACGCGAATCACGGGATCGTCTACGACCGTGCCGACGACATCCGAGCGCAGCCCCCAGCGGGCAAAGAGCGCGCGCACGTCGTCTTCATGGCCCTTGCGCGCGATGACCAGCATGCGCTCCTGCGACTCGGAAAGCATCATCTCGTACGGCGTCATGCCCGACTCGCGACGCGGAGCTTTCGCGACATCGAGATCGATGCCAGACTGCCCCTTGTGAGCGCTCTCGACAGTGGAGCTGGTCAGCCCGGCGGCGCCGAGATCCTGCATACCGACGATCCAGCCAGTATCACGCAGTTCCAGGCAGGCCTCCATCAGCAGCTTCTCGGTGAAGGGATCGCCCACCTGAACGGCTGGCCGCCGCTCCTCCGACGCCTCATCCAGCTCGACCGAGGCGAACGTCGCGCCGTGGATGCCGTCGCGCCCGGTAGCCGCGCCCACCAGCAGAACAGGGTTGCCCGCGCCACTCGCCTTCGCCGGGATCAGCTTGCCTACCTCGATCAGCCCGACGCACATCGCGTTGACCAGCGGATTGCCGCTATACGACTCGTCGAAGTAGATTTCGCCGCCGACGGTGGGAATGCCGAGGCAGTTGCCATAGCCGCCGATGCCGCCGACGATGCCGGAGAAGAGGTAGCGGTTGCGTGGGTCGCTCAATGGGCCAAAGCGCAGGGAGTCGAGCAGGGCGACGGGACGCGCGCCCATCGTGAAGATGTCGCGGACGATGCCGCCAACGCCGGTCGCCGCGCCCTGATACGGCTCGATGGCGCTCGGATGATTATGGCTCTCGATCTTCATCACGACGGCCAGCCCGTCGCCGATATCCACCGCGCCCGCGTTCTCTTCGCCCGCCTTGACGAGGATGCGCGGGCTGCTGGTGGGAAAGCGCGTGAGCAGCGGGCGGCTGTTTTTATAGCCACAGTGCTCGCTCCACATCGCTCCGAACAGCCCCAGTTCAACAGGGTTGGGCGCGCGACCCAGCAGTTCCACGATCT
Organism: uncultured Chloroflexia bacterium; assembly: GCA_963718915.1. Classification (GTDB taxonomy): domain Bacteria; phylum Chloroflexota; class Ktedonobacteria; order Ktedonobacterales; family JADMIN01; genus DAHUXT01. The sequence continues at coordinate 273,290 of CAVRAI010000013.1, forward strand.
GCGCGTATTCAGCGCGGGAGAGCGCGACCTCATCCAGCGTGCGCTGGTCAATCGCGGCGGCAAGTTCATGGGGCTTGTCGTCAGGCATATCGGCAGGCACAGATCGCTCCTTGCTGGCTGGCTGAAACGTCGCGGCGTGCGATGCGCGAGTCACCCAGATTATACCAGCCGCTACGGTTCGCCTGCTCATCAGGCAAGCCGCCGAATGGCTATGCGTCCGGCAAATCTTGCAGCGCGCTTTGTTCGTCTGTGCTTGTGATGCGGCAGAGCGAACAGCAGACGCGAATGTGATCGTCTTCACAGTCCGCTGAATTAGTCCTTCGAGCGGGAACACTTGACATGTAAAGCGAATCTACATCTATGGAATCACTTTTTTCTTCGCCTGGTAGCTATGGGGAGTGGAGGAGATCTGAAATGTTCTGGCGCCGTTTAATTGGTATATCCATTGTAGTGCTTACCGCCGTAGTAAGCCTGATAGGCATGACAGGCATGACAGGCATGACGCTGCAGGCGTCTCCACGGGTCGCGTTTGGCCAGCCAACTGAGGGAACCAAGGTCATTCTGGATGACACAAGCATTGATGGGCCAGCCATCACGACAACTTACTCGCCCGCGACGGCGCTGGCCTGGACCGGCACAGACGCGAGCCATCACCTCAACATCATGACCAGCAGCGATGGACTGCACTATGGCAACAAACTCATCTTGCCTGAGTTATCGCTCTGGCGTCCGGCGATGGCATTCATTGACTCCGGTCGCGGCGCGCCGTATGGCACGATTGTGCTGGCCTGGACCGGCACCGATGCGGATCACACACTCAACGTCGAGTTCATCAAGACCCCAGACTTTACCGTCACCCGTAAGATCACCCTTTGGGGTGAGACGAGCTTTACCGCCCCAGCGCTGGCGACGATCAACGGGGATGTCAACTCAGATATCTACCTCTCCTGGGCCGGAACTGACAGCGCGCATACGGTCAATGTGATGCACTTGACGACCAGCTCCGATGCGACGGATAAGCATACCCAGTGGGGATGGAGCAGCATCTCGCGGCCAAATCTCTCCACTGACCCATCGTCGAGCGGTACCGGGCTAATCCTTTCATGGACGGGAACCAACCACCACATCTACTTCGCCAACTCGGCGGATGGTGTCAGTTGGTCTACGCCAGGCGCCTCACCGCTGAGCCCGCAAACCGACTGGGCGCCTACGATGATCGGATTCAATGCGACGGCGCTGCCAACGCACTGGCTGGCATGGGCGGGGAACGGCACATCACCCACGGGAAATATGAACGTCCAATACACACAGAGCTATCCGGGCTGGGGCGATGCGAATTCCTCGGCGTCGCTCGATGAAACAACGATCTCAAGCCCGGCGCTGGTCTACAACGGCGACGGCACATTGCGCCAGGTGTTGATCGGGTGGGCTGGCACCGATGACGCTCACCACCTGAACATCGCCGTCATCTCCGTCTAACAGCTGCCTTCCACACACCGATGGTGTACCCTATTGGACTGCTGCGCTGGCCCTGGAGAGCGGGCTAGATGCGGCAGTCCCGCATATGGATCACGTCGCTATCGCAGGCAAAGCGCCGCCGCGCCAACGACGCCCGCCTCGCGCGCCGCCGAAGTGACGCGTAGATCGAGGTTACGTGTGAATGGCATGTGCGCCCGCTCGCGTAGCTCAGCACGTAACGGATCGAGCAGAATCTCACCCGCCTGTATGAGTCCGCCGCCCAGCACCACCCGATCCAGATCGAGCAGGCTGGCCGCATCGACGATACCGCGCGCGATGGCAACGCCCGCAGCATGGATCAGTTGCGCGGCGAACGTATCGCCACTGGCCGCCGCTTCAGTGATCGCCTGTCCCGTCAGCGCGCTCTCACTCAGTGTCGCCAGCGTCGTCGGCGTTCCGGCCTGTATGCCCGCCTGCGCGCGTGCGACCAGCCCCGTGCCCGAGGCGTAGGCCGTAAGACAGCCAATCGCGCCACACGAGCAGCGTGGCCCCTCAGCTGAGACGATGGTATGGCCGATGTGGCCCGCGTTGCCCGTCGCACCGTGGAAGACGCGTCCGTCGGCCACAATACCGCCACCCACGCCCGTCGAGACGATCATGCCGAGCATGTAGCGCGAGCCACGTCCGGCGCCGAACATCGCCTCGCCCAGCGCGAACGCATTGGCGTCGTTATCCAGCGTGATCGGCAGATTCAGCGCCGAGGCCAGCCGCACGCGCAACGGGAACGACTGCCACGCTGGAATGAAGAGCGGAGAGACGATACCATCGGGGTAGTTCATTGGGCCGCCACAGCCAACGCCTATCGCCACCACGCGATCCCTGTAGCCATCACAGGCGCGCTCGGCCAGCGTGACAACGAAGGCGAACAATGTTTCCGCATCCGCAGCGTGGGGCGTCGGCGCAACGTGAAAGGAGAGCGCATGGCCATTCGCCGCAACAACGCCCGCCGCTGTTTTGGTGCCGCCAATATCAATGCCGAGAATCAGCAAATGGTCATCCAGGCCATCGGCAGGAAGCCGCCTCACATCTGTGGCAACCAACGGATCCATGCGCTTCCTCCGCTCTTGCTGAACTCATACGCACGCTCAAATCAGCGATTGTGTAACCCATTCCCATCCATGTATTATGGCAGTATAGCGCGAACGCTACGTAATAGTAGGCAGAAACAGACGAGCATTTTGTGGGCATCAGGCGCAACGGCATCTTGACATGCCGGAAATACTCGCCTATGCTCGATTTCGCCGCGTTCGGTGTGGCAAGGTCATATGGACTCAGCGGCGAGACCACAGCAGGCCCCAACGTGTGGGGCAGAGAGGGAACGAGTGTATGTCCTCGACAGAAGTCGTCCTGCGCATGATCGGGGCTGCGCTGGCGGGCTACCTGCTCGGTTCCATTCCGTTCGGCGTGCTGGCTGGACACTTCTTCGGCCAACGCGACCCGCGCGCCTTCGGCAGCGGTAAGACCGGAGCTACCAACGTGCTACGGACGTTGGGGCCGGGACCAGCCGCGTTCGTCGTCGTGGGCGATGTGCTCAAAGGCATGGCGGCTGTGCTGCTGGCGCGACTGGTCTTTTTCGGCGGAGATAGCAATCTCAACGCACAGGCGACGGCTGAGGCATTGGCGGGCTTCTGCGCCATTCTGGGCCACAACTACTCGATTCTGATTGGCTTCAAGGGTGGGCGCGGAGTGTTGACTGGCGCGGGCGCGATGGTCATTATGTCGCCATTCGCGACGCTCATTGGCTTCTTCTGCGCTGTCATCCCTATCGCCATCACCCGCTACGTCTCGCTCGGCTCAATTCTCGGCGCTGCTGGCAGCATCATCACCGAGTTCATATTACTTGTGACCCACCACGATTCTCTGCCCCACTTTATCTTCATCCTGGTGGCCGGTACCATGATTATCGTCGCGCACAAGGACAATATTGGTCGCCTGCTCAAAGGCACCGAACGCAAGCTGGGCCAGCCAGCGCAGCCCGTCGCGAGCTAGCCACAGTCGCGAATCGAAAGGCATTTGTCGTTTCAAACAGCAAAAAGACACTAGCCGAAGGCGAGGAAGCGTTACCCTGCTTACATTTAGGCTGGACATGCCGCGTAGGCAAAGTCAAAGTACATAACGCCATCGAAGAGGCGGGCGGGTTCTGCATTGATTGGGCTCACTTGCAGCAACAAATTGTCACTCTGCACGACGGCGTCATCAACGGTGAAGATGTCCTTGCTGTAAGGTTGATCCGAGAAAAGGCTTGTACCATGTGCAGCCAATTGTCGCCGAGGTTCTAGATCAGCTCTAGCATCTGCCTCATGAGCAAAGTGCAGTCCAATGAGACCTGAGAGATGTTTCAAGTCATACCGATAACCAAGCCCTAGCCACTCATATGGATGCAGTTCAGCCACTCCTGACTTATCACTCTGCAAGATTGTCTGCATCTTTTGAGGAAGTGAGCTTAACGCTGAGCAAACATCTCCGCCCGGCATTATCTCAACAGAGAACAGGGTTCCCAGTCCGAGAACGAAGTTATGCAGGGTTGAATCGCTGGCAAGGTTAGGCGTTGCATTATTATACGCATCCAAAACCGCATGGATATCAGCCGTGTTACCAAAGATGAGCATCTTCTGTGTCGCCACAATAGCCGTATTGAGAATCGAATACCCATAGGGGCCGAACCAATCAGTTGAAATAGCTGAATAGTCCGAACTACTATAGGTATAGATGGTTGCGCTCCGATACGAACTCGCTTCAAAGCCACGAGAGTTAAAATCTGCAATCAGTTGAGTCAGATTGAAGTCATTTCGAAGCTTGACGACGTAGGTTTCTATGGAAGAGTTACTGATCCCGGTCAAGGTTGACTCCCACAGATAATCGGTCCCATCAAATGACCAGGTTTTCGCTGGTTCTGTGAGAAGATCGCTTAGGCCGAACGATGACGCAGGTGCCTGCCGCGTGGCTAATGACGACAAAAACCGCCTGCGATCAGTGTCATTACTTTTGCTGGTGACGTTTTCAACACCTTCATATTCTTTGATTAGTGACCAGTCAGTGAATGCAAATGATGCTACATTCGCTGGGGCGAACGCGAGGGCTTCGGCTAGATCAGGTGCCACGGACGAAACAGGCGCTATATTCTGCTGAACACATCCAGAGAGGCCTGCAAGTGAACCAATAAGCACGAGGACTGCAATACACCCGAGTTTCATCGACATTCTCCCACAGAAAGCAATTGCTTTCACTGATACGCGACAGTTGAAAACAAACAAAAAATCACCGTACCGCAATCAAGCGGATTGTCAGCATTTACGACGTCCCCTGACGCATCCCCATTTCGGACACAGGTGACTGCCTGCAGAGAAAGGTCAACGCGCCAGCAACCGAAGCGGTTGTAAGATCGCATGAACCAAATATATGCTACTGTACAATCGGCTTACACGTAAGAATACAGCAAAGTAGCAGGCATTGTACAGTGTAATTCACAGTCAACCAGATCGATACATCGGTAGATGCAAAAGACGATTGACTAAGCCAGGTGGCTTAATGGCTTTCGATGGCGGGGGCTGTGATAACACCCCATCCACCGCGCAGATATTCAATGGCGGAGAAGATCGTCCAGATGACCGCCAACAACAATACGATATTGGAGAGTACCAGCAAATAGTCCGCGAAGCTATCGGGCACCCCGCCAGTGCTCAGGCCCAACGGAAAAGCAGTCTGGCCGCCCAGTCCGGTCGCCAGCAGGATACCCCCTATTGCGAGCAGCGTGAGCAGCGTCTTCTGCTTGCCCCAGCGCCCCGCCGGGATCACCACCCCACGCGCTGCCGCGAGCGAACGCAGCCCCGACACCAGAAACTCCCGCGCGACAATCACTATCACGATCCACGCGGGGACGAAGCCCACCTGCACCAGCGCAATCAGCGCCGCCGTGACGAACACTTTGTCCGCCGTCAGATCGAGGAAGACGCCCAGATTCGAGACGAGATGGTAACGTCGTGCCAGACGACCGTCTATCGTATCAGTCACGGCGCCAGCCGCAAAAAGCACTGTGGCAAGTAACAACGCCCACGGCGTCTTGATCAGAATCAGGATGACCAGCGGAATGGTTATCGCCAGCCGTGCGGCGCTGAGGATATTGGGCAGATTGCGCACCATATTCTCCGAATTTCTCTAAGCCAGCGTTTCACGCTCTCGACAGCGTCGAATGTGTGCGGCGTCTTCATGGAGTGTAAGCGATGGGCGGAAGGCATAGCAAGTGGCGCACGGCTGAATGCGTGTACATGATGACCGCTTGCGAGTTGTATCCTTCTTTCAGGTATAGTAGGTCTTATGATGGCTCTTCCTGATGCACTCGATTTCACCATACTCGCTGAGGATGACGACATCCTGGCAGTAGCAAAGCCTGCCGGGCTTGTCGTGCATCCAGCGTATCGGCATCCCGATGGCACGCTCACCGATGCCGTCTTTGCCTACGCCGACCGTTGTGGCGCGCCGCGACCGTGGCTGCTGCACCGGCTGGACCGCGAGACGTCTGGCGTCGTACTCTTCGCGCGCACGGAACTGGCGCGGCGGGCGCTGGTACAGCAATTTCAACAGCGGCGGATCGTCAAGCGCTATCTGGCGATCATCGTCGGAGGTCTTGCGACCATCGGCGGCGAGATCGACGCGCCTCTCTGCCGCGACCCACTCGACCGTCGGCGCGTGATCGTCTCGCCAGCGGGCAAGCCAGCACGCACGCGCTTTCAGATGCTCGCGGCCAGGAACGACTTTTCACTGGCGCTTGCCGAACCATTGACCGGACGCACGCATCAGATCCGCGCGCATCTGGCGTTCCAAGGCGCGCCGCTGGCCGGTGACCTGACCTACGGTGGGGTGACCGAGGCGACGCGGGCGGCTGGCATCGAACGCGCGCAGTTGCACGCCTGGGAGCTGGTTTTTCACCATCCAGCGACCGGCGCCAGCACGACAATACGCGCGCCGGTTCCAGCAGACATGCTCGCCGCATGCGCTACATTTGGACTAGATCATGGCGTACTGCTAGACTCTTCGCGGACTTCACGCGATGAAAACGCCTGATAACGACACGCGCTAAGGGGGAAACATGGAACTCACATCACTCGACCAGGTCAACCAGCAATATCGTCAGGTCTACTTCCAACCGCATTTCGACGATGCCGTGCTTTCGTGTGGCGGCTCGATTGGCCTGCAAACGGCAACTGGCAACCGCGTTCTGGTGGTGACCGTCTTCGGCGGCATCCCAGCGGAAAACGTGCGCATCAGTGCGTTTGCCTCGCAGTCACTCCAGAAAATGGGGTTGTCCACCAATCCAGCCGAGGCGGTGCGCCAACGGCGCGCGGAGGATCAGGCGGCGGTCGGCTCGCTTAGCGCTGATGTACTCCGCCTCGAATACCTCGATGCCATCTTCCGCGGCGACCCAGCCTACTATCAGGGCGACGACGCGCTCTTCGGCAGTGTCAATCCCGCCGACCTCTCGCTGGACGAAGAATTGGCGGGCGTCTTCCTCGCCATCTACGAACGCGCCCCACTCGCCGCGCTCTATGCGCCCCTGGGTGTCGGCCATCACGTGGATCACCAGCTCTGCTGCTCAGCGGCGGATCGACTGGCGCAGCGGAAGTTGAACGTCAAGTTCTATGAAGATTTCCCGTATGTGGCGAATGGCGGCGCACTCGCCGCCCGTCAGAGCGAACTGAACATTACCATGGAGGCTGAGATGGTCGAGGTTTCCGGCACAGTTCGCCAGAAAGAAGAGGCCATCGCGCTCTACCGCAGCCAGGTACCAAGCCTGTTTGGGTCAGAAGAAACGATGATCAAGACGATCAACAGTTATAGCGGCTCCATGCGCAAAGCACAGCCCGGCATCATGATCGAGCGCTTCTGGCGTTGGTAGCCGATATAGGAGCAGGCGATGAAAGTCGTCACTGTCGCGGAAATGGTCGCGGTCGAGCAACGAGCCGAGCATGAATACGGGCTGGCTTCACCAACACTTATGGAGCATGCCGGGCATAGTGTCGCCGAGGCAATCCAGGCACGGCTTGAGGGTGATGTCAACGGTGTCAGCGTGCTCGTACTCGCCGGACCCGGCAATAACGGGGGCGATGGGCGGGTCGCGGCGCGCTATCTTGGCGAATGGGGCGCGCGCATCACCATCTATGACTGGAAGAGCGGCCAGCTCGAAGCCAACGGGCGTACCGGCTCGCTGGGCGATGACCTTGCCGGGCTACACGATGTAATTGAGCAAGCGGATATCGTGCTGGACGCCTTGCTCGGCACCGGACACGCGCGGCCACTTGCGCCGACGATGGCGGAGGCGTGCGCGCTGGTGGCTCACGAACGTGCACGACGGCCTGATCTCTATGTCGTCGCGGTTGACCTCCCAAGCGGACTCAACGCTGATACAGGCGCGGTGGATCCAGGTACGCTGGCCGCCAACCTCACGGTGACGCTGGCCTATCCGAAAGTTGGCCTGCTGCTCTTCCCCGGCGCATCCTACATCGGCGAGCTACAAGTCGGCAACATCGGCCTGCCCGCCACCATGCCCATCGCTGCCGGACTAGAGATGCTCGACGACGAGATGATTGGCCCAACTGTGCCGAAACGGCCGCTGGATAGCAACAAGGGCACGTTTGGCAAGGCGCTAGCGCTGGCTGGCTCACCAAACTATATCGGCGCGGCCTATCTCGTCTCTGGGGCGGCTGCGCGTATCGGCGCGGGACTGGTGACGCTGGCGACGCTGCCGGAACTGGCGCCGTTCTACGCCACCATGTTGCCGGAAATCACCTACACGCTGCTGCCACCCGAAAGCGCCACCCCAGAAGCACGCGCGCAGGCTATCCTCGATCAGCTGGATAGCTATCGCGCGCTGGTGGTCGGGCCGGGGCTGGGGCAATCGCAGGCGACTGCCGCGCTGCTCGAACGCCTCTTCGCGGGGCTATCCGCGCTCGTGCCTGAGCAGCGTCCTCATCTGGTGGTGGACGCCGATGGCCTGAACAATCTGGCGAAGCTTGACCACTGGTGGCTTCGACTACCGCCAGGCGCTATTCTGACGCCCCACCCAGGCGAGATGGCACGGTTGCGCGGCGGGAGATCGGTATCAGGTGGCGGCCCTGATCGGCTGACCGTCGTACGGGAGGCGGCCCGCGAATGGGGGCATATCATCGTGCTGAAAGGAGCCTGTACCCTGATTGCGTCGCCCGCAGGCGTTCTACGCATCAATGGTGCGCCCAACCCGGCTCTGGCCTCCGCTGGTACTGGCGACGTGCTGGCAGGAACCACGGCGGGACTGCTGGCGCAAGGGATGGACGCCATACGATGCCGCTTGCGCCGCCGTCTATCTTCATGCGCTCGCGGGGCGCCGAATTAGCGCGCACCTTGGCGACGCAGGGCTGCTGGCAGGCGATTTACTGGCCGAGTTGCCACTCGCCCGTCAGGATGTGCAGCACAGATGATAGGCGGATAGGCATAGGCCGCGCTGCGCGCTCGGCGTCGGAGCCATTGAAATCACCACTTACCGCCTATCAGTACTATATGGCGCAGGTTCTCTGTTCAACGATGTATGGGGATAGTGCTATACTGGCTCCGTGACATCGCATGTGTCGACAACAGTGTCGAGGGGAATGAGCAGCGTTGACAAGGTACTGCGCTGGAGGGCGCGATGGCCTATCTGGAAATTCGCATCGGGCAGGAGGTTCGCCGCATCTCGCTTGACCGCGACCACCTGCGGATAGGACGACTGGCGGACAACGACATCGTGCTGCGCGACGCGCAAATCTCGCGTCAGCATGCGGAGATCCGTTTCGCAGCAGGCGAATGGCGCATTCTGGACCTAGGGAGCACCAATGGCCTCCATGTGAAGGGCAAGCGCGTGCGCGAGCACCGCCTTGGCAGCAGTGACGTACTTCTGCTGGCGCCGGGCGTCACCCTCTCGTTGCACGAAGGCGTCGCGCCACCAGATGCAATCTCGACGGTCGCGAGCGCCGCACAGTCGACCCATCTGCCTCAATCAGCCGTTGCCCCGGCTGAGCCGCCCGCTGAACCGTCCGCATTCGATATGCTGCACCCACGCTCGCCATTCGCCGACGATGAGCAGATCTACATTCCACCAGGCATGGGTGTGCCCGCGCCGCCTACTCATTACAATAAGCCGTATACGCCTGGCGCATATGGGGGTTCGCCAGAGGCTGGCGGATATTCACACTTTTCTGAGCAGTCGGCAAACACGACGTCGTCACAGTTTGATACGATTCCCGCCGGTGGATATCCCGCGCCTGTTGGCCCATTGACAAGCGGAAGCGACGGGCACGATCCATTCCGGCGCAGCAGCGTTAACGCAAACTCCGAGGCTTACCGCGCAACGGCTGGCCCAACCAGTACACTGTTACATGTCTGTCAGACTTGCGGGCAACTGACGGCGCCTGACTCCGTCTATTGTCAGAGTTGCCATCATTCCGTTGCGCGTGAGTGTCCGAATTGCCGACTGAGTCTCTTACCGATTCAGGATCGTTGTCCGCGCTGCCAGTCGCCGAACCCTGGGTCTGTACGCCGAGCGCATCGAGCGGCAGGCGCATAGGCTGCATTTCCCGCTTGACGCGATAGTATACGAGCAGGCACAATACCGCAGGTACGGACATTTCAAACGCCCCATGTCATTCGAGCGTTTCCGTCCGTTTTCACTGACAACCCGCTGATAACCCAGAGGAGGCTGTGTAGCATGCTGTCCACCGACGATGTGACGCTAATCTCATCCGACGTTGCCGCATCCGCATATCTGTTCGCCGGTCCCGACGACGATGAGAATCTCGATGATGATTTCGACGACGACATGGATGATGACGACCTCGACGACGAATGGGACGATGAGCTCGATGACGAAGATGAAGAAGACGAAATCGAGTGGGATGAAGAGGAACTGAGCGATCTAGATGAAGAAGAAATGGAGTAGCACGCGCCGGACTGTCGTTATGCGGCACTATCGGGCCGTACGCCTGCATTTCTGAACCGAGGATGCGATGATCGCCTCACCTATCCGGTTTCACCCGGCCGGGTGAGGCGCTTTGTGTTTGAGCGCGCCTGCTCGCTGGGTGATTGACGAACGCCCTCAGCAGTGGGCATACTCGACAGCGACAGAACTGAGCAAGGCGTTGAGGAGTGCTTAGAGACGCCGTAGAGAGAGACCGTACGCATGGCGACATCCGAGCAGAGTCCGTCGGCGGCATTGTTGCGACTGCGCGCCGCCGACGTCGTTCGTGTCTGCGGGCTGAACGCCGCTGCGGTCGGACTGGAACTGGCGTCGAATTACTGTGTCGTGGCCAGTCGCCGCGAAGGCAGTCGTTTGCTGGCCACAGTGATGGCCGGAGCGCCACGCACGGTGTGGGTTGAGGTCACCGATGGCGTTGAGGCGATGGAGTGGGTGTGTGACTGCGCTCACACGGGGCCACTGGCCTGTGAGCATATCGCCGCGACGCTCTCCGCGTGGATAGCGCACCCATCTGACTTCCTGGTCAAGGATTCTGAGAACGTTTCTGACGCAGCGCCCGAACCGCCTGCTGAGCGCACGTCCTCGCCTCAGAGTGTTTCCGATAGCGCCACTCTCGCCATGCCAGGCGTGACAGCTTATAGCGTCGAATCGCTGACTCTCGCCGACGCGCTAGCACGGATGAACGACGCCGATGTGGAAGCGATAGCACGTCGCATCATCGGGCCAGAAACACCAGGCGATACGGTAAACATCTATCGCACGATTGTTGCAGCGCTTGGCGACCCAGGGCGTCTGCAAGCGCTGCTCAAGCGCCTCGAACATCCCGCGCGGATACTGCTCACGTTAATAGACCTTGCGGGCGGAGCCATCACTACAGCAGATCTTGAGGGGCTGGCAATCCGTATCGGGCGGCCATTGAGCGCGGTGCAGAGCGATATCGCAGTTCTGGAGCGGCATGCGCTCGTGCTTCCTAAGTTGCCATCGAGCGCTCCGAGCCACCATGGGCCGGGGGCAACGTGGCGTCACGTCGCAGGCTGGCGCATAGCCGACGAGGTGCGACAAGCGCACGCACTGTCACTGCCGCTTGAGGCACTGCCCACCCAACGTGAGACGCGCCTCGCGCCGCCACTCGCCGACCCATCCGGCGCTCCCCCCCATGTTGCGCGTTGTACGCCACGTGCGCTTTGCCTGGCGCTGGCGCTGCTTGCTCATGCTCCACCCCCGCTCGGTCTACCGCGTGAAATAGCCGCTGTGGACAACGACGCCAGGCCTGTCCTCCAGGGCGCTAGCCCGCTCGCTCCCGGAGAGATTGTGCCCGGTCGGCTCAACGAACTCGCCCGCAATGCTGGTATCGACGTGGATGCGGTTCGAGTCGCCCGAAGGCTCTTACGCCAGGCGCGCGAGCAACATCCCGCGCCGCCGATTGCCGATCTGGCGCACGTGCCAGTAGCGGAGCGCCCGCTTGTCCTGCGCAACGCATTCCGGCGGTGGTTGCGTGCTGACTCCGTGGCCGAGTTGCTCGATCTCGAAGCGTCCACGGATCTTCATGTACGCTATGCGACGACACATCCAGCGTTTCGCCCGGCGGCGATTGCCAGTGAGGTAAGCAACGCGCGTCGATTTATAGCCCGCCTGCTCACTCAAACTCACCCGGACACCTGGTACTCACTTGAGGATTTTGTCACGCTGGTGTGGCAGATTCGCCCAGGGCTGCTACGCGGCCAGCAGCACACCTGGGCCACACCTGCCTGGTGGTTGGAGTCTGCCAACGAGAAGCGGACATTGCAGCCAACTGTACGCGACGACTGGATGGCAGCGGAAGGCGCATTCATCCTATCACTGCTTACCCGTACCTTCGCCGTATGGGGCGCGCTTGATCTGGCCGTGCGCGAGGATCGCTCGACGGTCGCCTTTCGCCTGACGTCATTCGGCGTGTTCTTGCTTCAGCGCGCCAATGATCCAGCGGATGCCTCGCTAGCGGCGTTATGCGACTCCGATTGGGGACCTCCGGTGTTGCCGCTTCGCGAGGGTGTGCTGGCGGTGCAGCCGCTGGCTGCTGGGATCACTCTGCTCGACGCGCTGGCTCTCTGGGCAAACCCAACGGCGGTGAACGGGAAGCGCCTCATCTATACACTTTCGTCTGACCGCGCTTGCGCCGCTTTCGATCAGCAACTCTCGCCCGCATCACTGATTGCCATGCTTCGTCCACTGCATAGCCGGGCAGCCGAAAACATCGCCAGTCAGTTGACCCAGTGGCAGGCGGAGTGGGGACACACACGCATCACGACTGGATTCACCTTGCTGGAAGCGAACGATGAGGCGACGCTGGTAGAGGCGCTGTCTGCCGCTCCTGATATCGCCGCGCGCTGCCGCCGCATCGGGCCGACGCTGGCGCTGGCGCATCCCAGCGATGCTGAGATCCTTCGCACGCTGCTCGCGCGGCGCGGCTTCACCGTGTAATCAGGTGGCAGAAGAGAGGAAGCCATGCCGACAGATGACGCGAAAGCCGCGCCGGACCTTGAAGAGGCTGTCACCTTTCAGCGCGACCTGTATCTCTACTGGTGGGCCGCGCGCGAACTTGGCGAACTTGCGCTGACCTCGCGTGGCTTCCTCACTCGCCATTCACTACGACGGGTGCGCTCCCAGTGGCCAATAGCGGGGGACGACCGTCCCGAGGCGAACGATCCACGGCGCTACTACCTCCGGCGACTGCTGGAGCGCCTGGGACTCTTGCGCGTGCTATCCGAGCCATCTAATGCATCGGCGCATGGCGGGCTGGTGGCGGCGGACACCCAGATGATGGAGCGCTTCCTTGCCCATCCACTCTCAGAGCGACTGCGCATCTGCACGCGCCTCTGGGTAGGAGGCGGCTGGTGGCCCGATGGCAAGCCATCGAGCGTTGCCATCGGATTGCACTCGCCCATTCAGCCCCGCATCGCGCTGGCGCGTCGGCGTCTGATCGAGATACTGGCCGTGCTGGAGCCGGGGAGTCTGGTCGAGATTCCAGGCGTCCTATTGGTTGAGGACCACGCGCCGCGCATTATCGGCGCAACGACGCGCCGCAAGCCGCGAGATATCGCCGACGAACGCAACGAGACAATGCGTGCGGCATTAGCAGGGCCGCTTCAGTGGATGGGGCTTGTCGTCAGACGTGACACCAACGGATCGGGAGAACGGCTGATGGTAGCGAGCCACGGCATGCTGGCGCTGCGCAGCGAATCGGACGACACGACAGTCCAAGAATCCCCTGGACGGGTCATCATCCAGCCCAATCTGGATATCGTGGCCTACCAGCCACTCACCGCGCCAACACTTTCCACGCTGGATAGCTGCGCCACACGTCGTTCACTGGATCGTGTCGCACACTATCGCCTGACCGGGAACGATGTGACGCGGGCACAACACGATGGCTGGTCGGAAGACGATATCGCACGGAGGCTGGAGGCGCTCACAGAAGGTCCGCTACCGGGCAACGTCCGCGTGCGTCTGGCCGACTGGACACGCGCCGCCAGCCGCATCCGCCTCACTCCACAGGTGACGTTGCTGTCCACCTCAACTCCGGCGCTGCTCGATACGCTGCTCGCGGACCGCGCCGCGCGTGGATGGGTGCTCCGCCGCATGGGGCCAACACTGGCGCTGGTGCAGACAGACAAACTCGAATCACTACGTCACTGGCTGCTGGCGCGCGGCGAATTGCCGGCGGTTGAGTCTGCTGAGCCATGAGTAGCGTTTGGCCGCAATCACTTCCACGTGTCATACCGGAGGATTGCTGATCGGCTCCAGCAGAAAGAGCGCGCCGTTTTGATCGAAGGTGGTGACCAGAGTATAGCGCGCGGCAACCCAGTCACGGAAGCCAGGAAGCAGATCGAAACGACCACTGGCGAAGAGGATGACATGAATACGGTTGCGTGTGATGTAGTCTTCCAGTTGCGATGCCATCAAATAACCACTCGTAATGCGCACCGCCGAAGTGTCCACCAGTTGCGGCGGCACATCGCGGTTGGCCAGCGCCGCCGCATACTGGTCGTCGGATAGCACGACCTCGTCAGGCGCGCTGACGCCTTGCAGCGCGAGCGCCATAGAGAGCGTGCGGGCTGGCAGTGACGCATTCGCTGCGACATTTTGACTCCAATTGAACGCCAACCCCGTAATGCACATTACCACCAGCACAACAAGCGTGACTGTCTGAGCCAGGCGCTGGCGAGATGGCTCAGTGGACGCCTGCCATACGGCATAGACGCCGCAACCGGTAACCAGCGCCAGAGCGGGGCTGAGTAGCACGATATGATGCTCTAAAAGCGGCTGCTGTCGCAGGAGTGTGATAAAGGCCACCAGCGCCCACAGGATAAGCGGCGCGCTCACCCACATGCGTCGCCATACAACTACAATAATCGCGGGCACAGCGATAAAGACCAGCCGAGCATCCCATAACGTCTCAACGATGAGCTGGAGATTGTCTCGCGAGGATTGGCTATCTGCCTGGGCAGCTGCGAGATGAAACCGCACGACCTGATCGTAGACGGTTCCCAGTTGGCCTATGTACGGCAACAGAATGACGACGATAGCGCCGAACAGACCAGCAGCCAGCCACCCCAACGTCGGCGCGATCTGCCGTAGACCATCCCATACCTCGGATCGCGGTGGCCATCTGAGATTCCCGCCTTTATCGAGCCAGCGCCGGGCTAGTGGCACGCTGAGATACAACACAATCGGGACGAGCGCGGCAATAGCGAAGAGTTTGATAAGCAGCGCGCAACCCAGCAACACACCAGACCCAACCACCAGCCAGGTCCGACGCCTCCCGCTGGCGCGCATTGCCAGCACTGCGCAGGCCACTGCCCAGATTTGCAACGCAACCGACGGTAGCTCTGCCTGCAACGTATGCGCGCCGTGCTCATAGAGTGGGTCAAGCGCGAGCAAGAGACATGCTACCGCGCCAATGGCGCCATGTCCCAACGCGCGCCCGGCGACATATGTGCCCGCAATACCTGCCAGCGAGAAGACGATCAGCGCTAACCGCGCCGCGCTAAGGCTCTGACCGAATATCATGTAGAAGGGATAAACGCTGAGCAAAAAGAGGGGCGGCTGCGAGCTGAACACGCTGCTAAAGAGGGGATGACCATCGGCCATGGCACGCAGGGACTGCCAATACACACCTTCATCGTAGTCACTGATCTGCCCTTGCAGCGTCTGTAGCGCCAGAACGAGCGCGAGCACACCTGCGCCGAGCGCAACCCACCCTGCCGGTGAGATATGTCTGATCCGCTCCACGAGCGACAGCGAATGGCTACCATGCCCTGTGTGCCGCGATGGCCGCCTCCGAGTGCGCGCCGTACCTGACGCCAACGTGTGCCCCCTCATGCGTTGATTTGTCCATCTCTATGCGCCCTATCGTGCGCCCGTGCTGAATTATAGCCACGGGATTCCCAATAAGCGCCAGCGAGATAGTAGTAAATTGGCTCAGACTGCCTTGCCAAACTCGAGCACCAGCAGGTCGAGCGCCAGCTCAGGCGTCATGCGACTGCGTTTGAGCGACGTATCTATCTCGAGCAACGTGCGATGGGCAGCCTCGAGCTGCGCAAAGGTGAAACGGCGCGCCAGCCGTAACGACTTTTCGACGACGAACGGCGCGATGCCCGCTGCGGAAGCAATCTGGTGAGCAGGCATACCACGATCCGAGAGCAGTTTGACCTGCATCAACGACCGCGTCTGATACGCCACTAGCCCAACAATGCGTAAAGGAGGCTCACCTTGCTCCAGCAATCGGTGTAGGATGGCGAGCGCTGCAGAACGGTCGTTGCGCGCTAGTGCATCAGTCAATTCAAAGGCATCTAGTTCGCGCCCAATCGGAGTGAGCGTTCGGACATCCTCAGGGCCGATCTCCCCGCCCTCGCCGACGTATGTGCCCAGCTTATCGATCTCGCTCGCCAGCATCCGCAGGTCATTGCCCAACGACTCCACCAGCATGCGCGCGGCCTCCGGCGTGATGCGTCGCTGCTGTGCTCGCGCGCGACGTGTCACCCAATCGGTGAGCTGCGCTCCGGTCGGCTTCGCGAACACATGCGATGTACCGTGACGACGCGCCGCCTGCATCAGCGGATGATCCGCCTTCAGATCATCGGGCACGAGAGCCACCAGCACCGTCGTCTCAGGTAGCGAGGGAATATACTCCGCCAGCCCTTTTGCGAACGCCAATGGACTGAGGCCTGTTGTCGCCGCCTTTTTGCCGCGTTTTCCTTTCGCGACTGGCGGCTCTGGCACATTCGCTACGCCATCCTCGGCGCCATCCTCAACGCCATCCCCGTCGACGGCCTGGCCTTTACGTGGCTTCGGCAGACCCTCCAGCACGACCAGGCGCTTTTCCGCCAGGAACGGCATCGTGTCACAGGTATTGCGAATCACAGCCAGGTCGGCGGTATCGCCAGCGAAGGAATCCTGATTGTAGCCAAAGTCGCCCGACGTGCGAATGCGCGCCAGTTCCTCGTAGGCTGAAAACTCATCTTTGCCCGATAGAAGTGTAAACATGTATCCATTCTATGCCGCAACCAACCAGGTCGCAACATGTGCTATCATCCGGGGATGTAACGGCGCGGCAACGAGTCACCGTTAGCGCTCCCTATGCCTACGTCACAAGAAACGAGCGGACGCCATGAGCCTGCCATCCTGGCTGCAGCAAGGCATAGACACGTACGGCTACTGGGTTGTATTCCTGGCGGTTGCCATCGAGAGCATGGGGATACCGTTTCCCGGCGAGACGGCGCTGGTCGCGGCGTCGGTCTACGCCAGCACGAATCACACGCTGAACATCGTGCTGGTGATCGCGGCGGCGGCGGCGGGTGCGATTCTCGGCGATAACGC
Organism: uncultured Chloroflexia bacterium; assembly: GCA_963718915.1. GTDB lineage: Bacteria > Chloroflexota > Ktedonobacteria > Ktedonobacterales > JADMIN01 > DAHUXT01. Next base: position 290,646 of record CAVRAI010000013.1, read on the forward strand.
GGGCTACACCGTCGGCAAGTACGGCGGCTTCCCGGTACTCCAGCGGCTGCTACGGCTATTCCACATTGGCGAAGACAAGTTGGTCTACACCCAGCGCTTCTTTGAGAAGCATGGCGACAAGACTGTGTTCTTCGGCCGGTTTCTGGCGGTACTGCGCGCCTGGGCCGCGTTTCTGGCCGGAGCCAACCACATGCGACGCCGTACCTTCTTCATCTGGAATGCGGCGGGAGGCATCCTCTGGGCGACGATCTACGGCTCGCTCGGCTACATCCTGGGCAATAATCTTCCGCTGCTTGGGCGCATCCTCAAGGACCTGGGCATCCTCGGTTTCGTCGCGCTTGGCGTCGTCGTCGTAGCTATCATTGGGATCTGGTACATTCGCCACCGTCGCCAGAAGGAGGCCCTTCAGCAGATCGCGGGTACACGAACAACGACGCCAACCTCCGATGAGTCGCCCGACATGCCAGTCGCCGCGCGCGCTGAGGTGTCCAGCCCGGATCATACCGACGCCAACGCCACTATCAGTGTAGCAAACTCATCACACCGGTCTCGGCACACCCGCAGACAGCATGCGTACAGATAGCTCGCCTGCCTCTATTCTTCTTCCACGATCTCACCGCCGTGCGAGATTGAAGGATCCGGCTCGTAGTCCGGGTAGCTGAATTCCCAGATGTTACCCGGTTCTTCTCGCGCCTCCCAACGGCGCAATGCATCCATCAGGACCCGACGCTGCAACGCCGGGTGATGGGGTGGACCAAGGCAGTCGCCAAGCGTGAAACCCACTGGCGCAACGGCTCGTGGCGGTCCCATCTCGCGCGACACTTTGGGCACAAGCGTAATGAGGACGGTGGGCAGGCCCAGCATCTCTATCTCGCGCTGAATCGCCACCACCGTACGGTGACAGAGCGGGCAGCCAGCGGTGAGCAGTACCGCATCGGCATGCGAGCGCTCGATCACACTGGCCATCTCCGGCGCGCCACGCTCGTAGAGATCGCGCAGGAGCTGGGTATAGCCCATAAACCCCAGATGCTTATCGCCCACGCCCGCGATGACGCCCTCGGCGGCCAGTTCGCGCAGGCGGTCAATCGGGAAAACGCAGTTGATATCGCTGTCGGCATGGCGATGATCGTAGTGGCCATGCGTCACCATGAGCCGTGCGCTGTCCACGTCGCCTGGGATGAGCCGCCAGGAGTTATCGCCTGCCAGATCGAACGGCTCCTGTTCGCGCAGGTGAACGCCCGCAGTGGTAACGAGCGCGAAGACCGTCTCACTCAACTCGCGACGACGCGGCGTGTAGGGGATGCAGCGGCGCGACATCGGCATGTCGGACGACCTTTCGTGTTTGGACACGCACTAACCGAGCTTGCGCAGCACCTCGAAGAGTTCCTCGTTGTCGGGCGCCTCGCCAGTTGGGCGATGGACATGAATCCAGGCTATCTTGCCCGCCTGGTCTACGACGAAGAGCGCGCGTTCGGGCATGCCCGCGGGATGGCGCGCGCCGTAGAGGTCGGTCACTTTGCCCTGGGGATAGAAGTCACTGAGCAACGGATAGTTGATGTCAAGCTGCCTGGCCCAGGCGACGAGCGAGTGACGAGCATCCATGCTGATGCCGAGCACCTGAGTATCATAGGAGTTGAAACGCTCCAGTTCCGCCTGGTATGACGGCATCTGCGCCGAACAGGTGCTACTGAAGGCAAATGGGAAGAAGGCCAGCACGACATTTTTCTGGCCGCGATACTGGCTCAACGCGATCTTCTCACCCGTCTGGTCGGACAACGTAAAATCGGGGGCCTCATCCCCAACTTTGAGTGTCGGGGTCATATCCAGACTCTCAGCCGCCACGTCCGTAACTCCTTAACTGCTCACAGCGCTTCAGATAAACGTAGCCGCCCTCGAAACGGCTGCCGTCGGGATTGTAGAGCGCCTGTTTGGGTGGTGTCAAACGCACGGCGCCCGCGCGTCGCCCATCATCAACTACGCGGCAGGGTTTCGCCTGTCAGCCATTCATACCCCTCGCGGTAGCGCTTGGCCGTCTCCGCTACTACCTCATCAGGCAGCGCGGGCGCGGGCGGCTGCTTATCCCAGCCGGAACGCTCCAGCCAGTCACGGAGGTATTGTTTGTCGAAGCTTGGCGGCGAGCCTCCAGGCGCGTACTCTCCGACCGCCCAGAAGCGCGAGGAATCCGGGGTCAGCAGCTCGTCGATCAGGATAAGCTGGCCATCGAGCAGGCCAAACTCCATCTTAGTATCGGCGATAATGATGCCGCGATCCAGCGCATAGGCCGCCGCCGCACGGTAGATAGCTATGCTGACGTCGGCAATCGCCTGACCCACATCTTCGCCTACGCTGTTCTTCATCTCGTCGAGTGAGATGTTGATATCGTGCCCAGTCTCCGCCTTGGTAGCCGGGGTAAAGATCGGCTCAGGTAGCTCGTCCGCTTGGCGCAGTCCCGTGGGCAGCTTCACGCCACAGACAGCCCCTGTCCGCTGATAGTCCACCCAGCCGCTTCCCGCCAGGTGGCCACGAACTACACACTCGAAGTCCAGCCGCTTCGCCTTGCGCACCACCATGAAACGACCCGCCAGCGCCTCTGCTGTGGCGCCGAGCGACTCCGGCAGGTCCGCCAACTCGACGCTTAGAAGATGATTGGGGATGATCTCGTGCGTTCGCCCGAACCAGAACGCCGAGAGCAGCGTCAGCACACGGCCCTTATCGGGAATGCCATTCGGCATGATCGCGTCGAAGGCCGAGATGCGGTCGGTCGCCACCATGAGCAGGCGGTCGCCCAGATCGTATGTGTCGCGCACCTTACCGCGCCCAAAAAGCGGCAACGGCAGATTGGTCTGCAGAACGACCTCTTGCGACATCGGTGTATTTCTCCTTGTGATGAGTCTTCATGACACTGGCGGTGATTGTGGGCACGAGAGCAGCCAGTTGTATCGTACCACAGCCGCCAGTCTGACCCGGCTACGTTCGCTCGTCTTCTTGTCACTGGCGTTGGGATAGCGCGCGGTGTCAGGCAATGATAAGATGAGGAGGTGTGTTTCTCTGGCAGGCAATTGGAAGGTACCCGCATGGCATCGGCGACATCGAGCAAGCCCGCGCGCTCCGCGTCCGGTTCGCGCAGGGCAGCGTTCGGCGCGCTGGTGCTGGCGAATGTGCTCTGGGCGGGCAGTTATACCGCCGGGAAAGTGGCGCTGGCGGAGTTGCCGCCCGTTGAGTTGAATGCGATCCGATTCACGCTGGCGGCGCTTCTGCTGGCGCCGATTCTGATTCGTTACCGTAAACAGATTCCACGCGACCGCCGGATGTTGTTCGTTCTACTCCAGCTTTCGCTGTTGGGCTTCGTGCTCAACAAAGCGCTGGAGTATATCGGTCTCTCGCTCTCGACGGCGTCCGATGTCGCACTGCTGATCGCCACTGAGTCCATCTTCACCGGACTGCTCTCGTGGATATTCCTGCGCGAGCGCGTCACGCGCACTGGTGTCGCGGCGTTGGCTGTCGGTCTGTTCGGCGTCTATCTTATTGTCGAACGCGGGGTGGTTCCTAATCTGGGCGATGGTAATAACACCCGCGCCATCGGTGATATGCTGGTTGTACTCTCGCTGCTGCTGGAGGCTGGCTATACCGTCCGGGGCAAGACTACGCTCACGACACTGCCGCCGTTGCTTTTCACCGCGCTGACCATCACCGGGAGCCTGTTCTTCTGGATACCCGCGGGCGCGGTGGCGGTAGCGTCCAGCGGATTGCCACACGTCTCGCTCGGCGGATGGCTTTCAGTGTTCTATCTGGCGGCCATCACGACCGTCCTGGGCTACTGGCTCTGGTTCCACGCGCTGCGCGTGACGGACGCCTCGGCGGCGGCGGCAACCCTGTTTATCCAGCCGCTACTGGGGGCGGCGTTGGCCATCTTAATCCTGCACGACGAACTTACCGTGGCGACGGTGATAGGCGCGCTATGTATCGTCGCCAGTTTGTTACTGGTGATGCGTGGCGGTCGGCGCGAATCGCCGGCCGTCCTGGACGAGTCTGCGCCGTGAGATGAGCGAGGTCTCCGGCTATCTCACGGGAATCGCGGCCCGTTTTCCGCGAAGGGATGCCCATGTTTACAGCAATCGGGCAGGTGACACTCCACCTGCCTGAGAGTAGTTCGCTCAAAGATAAGCGACAGGTGGTGCGTTCGATTTTAGCTCGCCTGCGCAACCAGTTCGAGATCGCCGCCGCCGAGGTGGATCGCCAGGATAGCTGGCAGATTGCCGTGCTTGGGCTGGCGTATGTCAGCGGCGAGGCCAGCCATGCCGAAGAAGTGATCGACCACGCCGTGCGCTACATCGAAGAGTCACGGCCCGATCTTGCCGTGACGGACGTCCAGGTGGATGTGCTACCGTTCGGCGACTGAAGCCGTCTAAGCATTGGCCAGGGCATGCACTACCAGTGGCGCTGGTAGTAATTTCCAGTTGCGCGCATGAAACGAACCGTGTTATACTGGGCGATGGCATTTCACGAAATAAGGAGCGCACTACATGTCAGTTACACCATTGGTTCGAGCCGTCGAAGAGGAGCATCTGCGCGCTGATGTGCCAGAGATTGCCTCGGGCGACACGGTTCGCGTGCACGTCAAAGTGGTCGAGGGTTCGCGCGAGCGCATTCAGGTCTTCGAGGGCATTGTCATTCGCCACCATGGCGAGGGGCTGAACCGCTCGTTTACCGTCCGGCGCATCGCACATGGCGTCGGCGTCGAGCGGTCGTTTCTGATGCATTCGCCGCGCGTCGATAAGATCGAGGTCGTGCGCCACGCCGTCGTCCGGCGCAAGAATCTCTATTACATGCGCGGACTGCGCGGCAAGGCGGCCCGACTCAAAGAGCGCCGCGTCTGAGTCGCATCTGAGTCGCTCTGGTGACGCTCGCGCTCCAGCCATCGCCATTCTTCTCCGTAGCGGAGGCAACTGACGCCGGTCGGCCAGCCTCCGCATTGTTGCGTTGCCACCCTTCTCATACCTCTTCGCACACATGCCCGTAGTCAGGTACACTCGTACGCAGAGCGGGACGAGCCGCCTGCCATCATCATCTGCCTGTTGGAGCGCCAAATGAGTCTGAGGCCCGCACCTAAGCCTACGCCACTGGAAGCCAGAGCGATATCTCGACCTATCCTTCAGCCCACCCTGCTGGACGCGCCAACCATGCCGCTACGCCGCTGCGGACTCGACGAGGTGGGGCGTGGCGCGCTAGCAGGTCCGCTGGTTGCGGCGGCGGTCATCCTGCCCGACGATATTGCCGACCGACTCGGCGCGCTCGCCCGCTTTCTGCGTGACTCGAAGACCGTCCCCCGCGCCCGCCGCGAAGACCTTGCCATCGCCATTCGCGCCCACGCCCTCGCGCTAGAGGTCGTGAGCATCCCCGTTGACGACATTAATCAGCACGGCATCGGCTGGGCCAATCGTGAGGCGTTTCGACGCCTGATCACCGCACTCGACGCCGACGAATATATCGTTGACGGGCGCGTGCGCCCACCCGCGCCACCAGATCGTATCGCGCGCGTGCGCTGCCTCGTGAAGGCTGATGCGCTTGTACCAGCGGTTGCGGCGGCATCGCTGGTGGCGAAGGTATATCGCGACACTATGATGGCGACGCTTCATTGCGCCTATCCCGCCTATGGCTGGAATACCAATGCTGGCTACGGCGCCGCCGCCCATCTAGCGGCGCTCCGGGTAACCGGCGCCTGCCCGGAGCATCGCGCGGTGTTCGTGGCGACGGCGCTCAGCGGCGGACAACGCGCCCGCAATGCGAGTAAAGCCAGCAAGCACGACGTGGAACCGACGCGCCTGCTGGAGTAACATAGGTCAGGTCACTTCAGTTCTTCGATCTGGAAGGTCCATGGCCCTTCACTATTGACGTCCAGATAGAACGTCCCAGAGCTGTACTCGTTCGTCTCGCCAGTGATGGACGACGGATCGTTGGTCATACAAATAACATTGACGACGCTGTCGCCGAAGTCATCGCCAGGCGCAGTAAGGTCGGCAATGAGATTATACTGGAATCCATAGGCCTTCGGATTGCACGACCAGGCGATTTTCCAGTGGTCAGAGTTCACTGTGAACGGTTCAGTCTTTTGAATGCCATTCCCCTTGAAGGTATGCGTCACCACCCATTTGGGTTGCGGTGTCGCGGTGGCTGTTGGCTTCGGGGTAGCCGTGGGCAGCGGTGTACCCGCGTGCACGTTTCCTTGCTGGTGAGTAGCGGTCGGCGAGGCGCCCGAGTTTGCCGAGGTCGATCCATTTGACAAAATCGCGCTGAGCAGACCACCGCACATACATAGCACCAGCAGCACCCCGCAGCCGATGCCACCGCCGATGAGCAGCTTCTTGCGGTTCGACGACGGCGGAGTAGGGGCGCCGGGAGCGGGTGATGGCATTGCGAATGGTGGCGCTGCGGTTGGAGCGCCAAATGGGAGCGGAGTTGGTGGGGTCTGCTGAGACGACTGCTGTGGGTCAGGGGTGGTAGGATATCCCTGCATGCACTTCCTTCTTTCGCGATGACCGCGGAGAGCGCAAGACAGCGCCGCATCGGCGGTGCGATCTCGCAACATGGGCAGTCACATTTCTGCCACAACATCTCCATACAGCAGGCTGACGCCCCACCGGAAATCAGCCGACGCGAATTGCTGAATATTCGCTACGATACGGTTAGATCGTGAATCGCTACCCAATTCCGAATAAACGATGCCATGGTGAGGGGATGGCGCAAGACAAGGAGGGATATTACATGCAAAAACCGACCGAGGCATTTCGCCAGCGATTGGCCGAGGCGTTCGAGCAGATTCCGCTGGGGAAAGCGTTCACCTGGCGACGCACTTTTACCGAGGCCGATGTGACGCTGTTCTGTGGCATTACGGGCGACCTCAACCCATATCACCAGGATGAACTGTTCGCCCGTGAAAGCTGGTACGGCAGGCGGATTGTGCCCGGCCTTCTCACCGCCAGCATGATTACCCACATCGGGGGGATGGTGGGCTTCCTGGCGACCGAGATGACCTTTGAGTTTCTGGCCCCTGTCTTCCCTGGCGATACAATCACCTGCACTGTCGAGTTCGGCGACCGCGACGTGGTCTTCAGGCGGATGACAGGCAGCGCACGTTTCGAGAACCAGGACGGCGCTGAGGTGCTGCGAGCGCGCTTCAGCGGCTTTCCAGCGCAGGTACGCCTCGCATGATAACCCATGATAATGGAGAAATGGGTGGGGATAACACACGGCTCCTTTCCTTCCTGACAGGCGCAAAAGAAAGGAGCCATAACCGACACATGCCGCCAGGTAGGGCTAGCGCTGTGGCTGCGCGACAGAGACGGCGGTGCCGTAGCAAAGTACTTCCGTGACACCCTGTCCGATCTCAGTCGCGTCATAGCGCACGCCGATAACCCCATTCGCGCCGATCTCAGCGGCGTGCCGAATCATCAACTCATAGGCGTCCACACGTGCGCGCTCGCAGAGTTCGGTATAGATGGAGATGTTGCCACCGACGATTTGCTGGAATGCCGCGCCGATATTGCCGACGACGCTGCGTGACCGGACGATAATGCCCCGCACCAACCCGTAGTTACGTACGATTGTAAGGCCTGGCAACTCGAACGCCGACGTGACGAGCGAATGATCGAACGCTAGCGCCTTCTGACTCATCGAAAGCTCCCTTTTCCGCGGAACCCAACGACGGGCGGCACACGTCGCCGCACGCAACAACTCATCAGGTACCGCAAAGGATACGCGCGCGATGGAAGGAGGTTGCAGAGCATAAGAGGTATGGTATCGCTGACTTCAGGAGTCGTTCCGCTTCTCGCCCCACAGGCGGCGCGAGACGTAGCCGCCAAGGTAATAGCCGAGGCCACCGAGCAGCACCGTGGCGCCAAGCCAGACCGCCGTGGCGACATTGACGCCGTTACTGTTACGCATTACTTGAATGACGACGACAGCGGCAATCAGGCCCAACAGCAGCCCCCCGGTCAGGCCAAGCGTGCATCCGACATGCGCCAGGTTGCGTCCGCGCAATTGATCGAGCATAGTATCTCCAATGCGAGATAGTGGCGAGGTATTCCAATGGGGTTATAACAGTGCGAGCGTCATGGCGTCAATGCGATATATTCGCGCGGCGCCTCCTCGACAAGGAGAACAACACGTATGGCTGAACTGACCTATGACGACCTGACAGCGCTCAGGCAGCGGATCCTCAGCGGTGAATTGACCATCGAGCAAGCCGGTTCGCAGTATTCGCTAGGCGAACTGGCGGAGGCGCTGCGGATGACCCGCGCGACGGCACAGGCGCTGGTGGAAGGCTGGTCGGAGGAACAACTGATCTGGCAGCCACCAGCCGTCCAGAGTCAGGCTCCCGCGAACGGCGAAGATCGCTGGTCGGCAACTGAAGCCGCTACCCATTTGATCGCCACCGAGAATTGGTATCTGTTGCATATGGGGCGGCTCGTGGGCAAACGCGAACAGTTCGCCGTCATGCCGCGCGGCCTGGGTGACCACGCCGACAATAGCGTGCCAAAAGATACACTGGCCACCGCAATGAACGCTGCCACCGAGCGGATACTGGCTGATATCGCCGCCATTCCCGCGGACGCCGACCTGACGGCGCGACGCGATTCCACCTACTTTGGCGAGCTGAGTCTGCGCGGGTGGGTCATGCTGGCTATCGTCCACGATCTCGACCACACAGCGCAGATGCAGCGGCTCACCGAACAGCCTGGATTCCCAGCAAGCGAACAGTGACAGCTACCACAAACCGACCAGTGCCAACGCTTCGTGCGACTACCTGGTCGGTTTTCTCTATCGATATGCGAGGCGTGCGAACAACGCGTCGTGGCTACCGAGCGCTCAGAAGCCTAGTAGCCCATCGCAGCGGCCTTGGCGCGGGCCTTGCGGGCCTTGCGCTCGCGCGCGTCTGCTTTGCGCTTCCGCTTGACACTGGGCGGCTCATAGTGCTGGCGGCGTTTCGCCTCCGAGAGCAGGCCGTCCTGCTGCACCTTGCGTGTAAACTTCTTCAGGGCCTGGTCGAACGACTCGCCCTCTTTGATCAAAACCTCAGTCACTCTTGTACCTGTTGCCTGGATGGAGACACAGACCTCTCATCCAGTCTCCTTTCTTCGCGTTAGAAATCCGCTTTGTCGGTTCTCTCGTGGTAGGCGCATTTCCCTCTTTAGCGAGGATGCATCCTAACCCCGTCAAGTACATAGCATACCACATCGTTGCTCATTTGGCATCCCCTTGTTTCGGCCTATTCAGGGATTTTCGGCTCTTTCGCGTCAGCCACTGCCTGAGCAACTTTGCGCCCAGAAGCCCAACGACTGCCTGCCAGCACAAATCGCCACGGCCAGTCGGCGGCCTGCGTGATGCCGATACGCGGCGTCGCCACGACAGGCGCATCTGGCGGGAAACCAGGCGTTTCCGTAAGCCAGAGCGCGTCCTCCTGCAAATCCAGCCCATTGTCCGCGATGGTAAGCGCCAACGCGGCGCATAGTCGGCCTGGCCCGCGCGCCAGATCGCGTTCGGCCATCCGCTCCCCCCGACGGGCACGCATCAGCGGCAGCCCCACCGTCGGCTCCAGCGCGCGAAGCAACACTGCGGCGGCCACATCGTCTTCTTCGGTCACCACGTTGAGGCAGAAGTGCATGCCATAGGTGAAATAGACATAGGCATGTCCTGGCGGCCCAAACATCACGGCATTGCGTGGCGTCTTACCCCGGTAGCCGTGCGCCGCTGGATCGATTGCGGCGACATACGCCTCCGTCTCGACAATGATTCCAGCAGTCACGCCATCTCGCGTCTGACGGTAGAGCGTCTTGCCGATGAGATCGCGGGCAACATCCAGTGTTTGGCGCGCATAGAAAGCGCGGGGCAATTTGAGATGGTTGTCAGCCGAGATGTCTGTCACTGGGCGTACCTTGATGGATGCATGGATGGATTGCGGTCACGGCCAGGCTGCCGTGCACTGCACATCGTACGGAAACCGGCTGTCCGGTGCAAGGGTTACAGACAACCTGGATATTCCTATGGATGGTGCGCCAACGATCTCCGCGACCTTTGGCGATATCACGCGTTAGTACGCAAGCAACTCATTACGCTCGAATCCACCTCAGTCGCATAGCGCTTTCATCCTCATAATCCATCATAATGATGTACACTATCCGGCAGGGTGTGCGCCGGAGACACACCTAATCAGAGCAATCGCACCGAGGAGATTCTATGCAGACGCGACCCAAACGCAGCGATGTAAAGACCGAAGATACCTGGGAACTGGAAACGATCTATCCCGCCAATGACGTATGGGAGGCCGATTTCCAGCGAGTAAGCGCCATGCAGCCCAGGCTGGGCGAACATCAGGGCCACATGGGCGACTCCGCGCAAAGCCTGTTCGAAGCGCTCAAACGGCGCGACGAGGCGGGCGAAATTCTGGGGCACCTCTTCGTCTACGCATACATGCGCCTGCATCAGGACAGCACCGATAACACCTATCAGGCGATGGCCGACCGCGTGACCACTCTGGCGAATGATATCAACACCGCGACCGCCTACCAGACACCAGAGATTCTGGCGATCACGCAGAGTCGCCTCGACGCCTTCTTGCAGGAGGAACCAGGGTTACAGGTGTATCGTCAGGCGTTGGACGAGATCACCCGCGAGCGACCGCACATACTCTCGGCTGAGATGGAAGCGCTGCTGGCGCAGGCGGCTGAGGTGGGCAACGCGCCGGAGCGTATCTACGAGATGTTCAGCACGGCTGACCTGAAACTGCCGTCGGTGCGCGACGCCGAGGGGAACGAGGTGCAACTGACGCAGGGCAACTTCGTCTCACACTTCCTCGAAGGTCGCGATCGCGATGTACGCAGCAGCGCCTTCGAGGCGATGTTTGGCGCGTATCAGTCCTACCGCAACACGATGGCGGCGCTGCTGAGCGCGCAGGTCAAGCGCAACATCTTCTTCGCCCGCGCGCGCAAATACGAAAGCTCGCTCCATGCCGCGCTGGATCCGTCGAATATTCCGGTGAGCGTCTATGACAATCTGATTGCCACCGTCAACAACAACCTTCCAGTGCTTCACCGCTATCTGCGTCTGCGCAAGAAGCTACTTGGGCTGGACGACCTGCACATGTATGATCTGTATGTGCCGATGGTGCCGGAGGTCGAGTATAAGGTCAGTTACAGTGAGGCGCAGCAGCAGGTGGCACAGGCGCTCGCGCCGCTTGGCGAGGCGTATGTGGCGGCCGTGCGGCAGGGGATGTCGTCGCGCTGGATCGATGTCTATGAGAACGAGGGCAAGCGCTCAGGCGCATATAGCTGGGGTAGCTATGGCACGAATCCCTTCATGCTGCTGAACTACCAGAATACGATGGACAGCATGTTTACCCTGGCGCACGAGATGGGCCACTCGATGCACTCGTTTTTCACCTGGCAGACGCAACCATATCCTTACAGCAGCTATACACTCTTCGTGGCGGAGGTCGCCTCGACGCTCAATGAGGCGCTGCTGACCCACTCGCTCCTTCAGAAGACAACCGACCGGGCGTTGCGGATGTACATCATCAACCATGCGCTCGAGACATTCCGCACAACGCTCTATCGCCAGACGCTCTTCGCCGAGTTCGAGCGCGACATGCATGCGAAGGCTGAGGCAGGTGAGGCGCTAACACCCGAAACACTTGGTGGCATCTTCAAACAGATCAACGATACTTATTACGGGCCAGTGGTGAATGTGGATGAGCTGATCGCGAACGAATGGGCGCGCATCCCTCACTTCTATTCGAGCTTCTACGTGTATCAGTACGCGACGGGCATCTCAGCGTCGTCGGCGCTGGCGCACCAGATTCTGACGGAAGGCCAGCCTGCTGTTGATCGCTACCTGCGCTTCCTGCGCTCAGGCTCGTCGGACTACAGCATCAACCTGCTGCGCGACGCCGGGGTAGATCTCTCATCGCCCACACCCATCCAGGAGGCGCTTGATACCTTCGGGCGCTACCTGGATGATCTGGAAGCGTTGCTGTAGAGCGAAACCGCATGGCGAGGACTCAGTAGAGATAAGCTCGCCGTGGCCTGATGTGGTTTTACAATTTACGACGGACACGGGCATTGCGGTGGGGTGAGCAGGCTGGAGCGTTCACGTTCCGGCGAATGGGCCTGGGAGGCGAGAAATTCGCCGTAGCATTGATTGCATGTATGCTACGGTCCGCCTCGCCTACCACAACGTAGGGCGTTTGGAAGAAAAAGTAAAAGCACATCAGACCACAGCTAATTCTGGGGCACGACGTACAGCGTTGAATATTCAACGCTGTACTGACTGAACTGGATTAGCCGCGCATGAATGACGCGAAGCTGCCTCACCCCAAACGCGCCAGGGCTATTCTTCGCTAGACTTGGCAGGCTGCCCGGCCGCTTCGCCTACGGCAGCAGGAGCCGCAGCGGCAGGCGCTTCCCCGACAGCCGCTGGCGATTCCTCGGCGGCAACGACGCGCGGCGCCTGGATGCTGACGACAATCTCGTCTTCAGGTGTCACCAGTGTCACGTTACTTGGCATTTTGAGGGCGCTGGCATGACGCGACGTGCTGAGTTCCTCCATGTCGCTGATATCCAGCTCCAGCGCATCGGGCAGTTCCGCAGGCAGCGCCTCGACCTCCACCATGTCCAGCGATTGGATCAAAATGCCATCATGGAGTTTCACCGCTGGCGCTTCTCCGACAAGACGCACGGGTACCTTTGCGCGCATCAGTTCGGTCATCTGGACATGGAAGAAGTCAACGTGCTGCATGACGTTGGTGGCGGGCTGACGGGTGATGTGCCGCACCATCACGACTTCCTCTTTGCCATCTGGAGCAATCACCAGCCGATAGAGAGTGGCAGCGCCATGCGTCTTGAGCGCCCGATCCATCTCATGGGTGTTTATCTGGACGGCAATGGACTCCTGGTCACGACCGTAGATATTGGCAGGAAGTAAACCCTGATGGCGGAGATGTCGAACCTGCTTGCCGAGAACGGTACGACGCTCCACATGAAGTGTCACCTGTTTTGATGGCATTTGTTCATGCTCCTTTCGAGCAGTGTGTATCCGCAAGAACTCGCGCTATTATCTAGCATGCTATATGCCAGTAGGCGAGCGACAGCATTACGTTCTGTCATACAACTACACTTAATTTGGTCTATGAAAGGTTGTAGCACATGCATGAGCCTCTTCGCCCGGACATAGCAGCGATCATTGCGGCAATCAGTCCGCTTGGTACTACCGCGATGGCGGCGGCGCGCGCGCGCCAGGAGCAGCTTACCAAGCCCGCGGGCAGCCTGGGACGCCTCGAAGCGCTGGCGATCCAGATCGCGGGCATCACCGGCCAGGAGCAACCGGTATTGGCAAACAAGGCGATAGTGGTGATGGCGGGCGACCATGGCGTTACCGCCGAAGGGGTCAGCGCGTATCCCGCCGAGGTAACGCCACAGATGGTGTTGAACTTCCTGCGTGGCGGCGCGGCCATCAATGCGCTGGCGGGTGTCGTCGCCGCGCGTGTCGTCGTCGTGGATATCGGCGTGGCCAGCCCACTGGAGCATCCTGGCCTGCTTCCTCGCAAGGTGGCTCCTGGCACAGCCAATATGGCGCAAGGGCCAGCGATGACTCGCGACCAGGCGGAAACGGCTATCGCCGTCGGCATCGCGGTCGTAGACTCGCTGGCGCAAGATGGTGTGCAGATGGTGGCAACGGGCGAGATGGGCATTGGCAACACGACAGCAGCCAGCGCGATTACCGCCGTGATGACTGGCTCATCGCCCACTGAGGTGACCGGACACGGCACAGGCATAGACGACGCGCAACTGGCCCATAAGATCGCGGTGATCGAGCGCGCGCTGGCCGTCAACGCACCGCATCACGACGATGGGCTGGATGTGCTGGCAAAGGTCGGCGGGCTGGAGATTGCCGGGCTGGTCGGCGTCATCCTGGGTGGCGCGGCGCATCGCATGCCGATTGTGCTGGATGGCTTCATCGCAGGATCGGCGGCGCTGGTCGCGGAGAAGCTCTGCCCGCAGGCACGTGATTATCTCGTCGCGGGGCATATCTCAGTCGAGCGCGGCCACCGGGTGCTGCTCGACGCGCTGGGGCTTGCTCCGTTGCTGAATCTCGATCTACGACTCGGCGAGGGCACCGGCGCGGCCCTCGCCATGGGCATCATCGACGGCGCGCTGGCGGCCCATCGCCAGATGGCGACATTCGCCGAGGCAGGCGTCAGCGAACGGGAAAATGACGAGGAGGAATAATTAGACATTCGATTGGCAGGTACATCCGCGCCTGAGCGGAACGTATTTCAAAACCCACCTTCTAGGGCAAACGGATACCATATTATCCGCCTACAACTCGCGTCGCCAACAGCGCCAGTGGCGGCGCCAGCACAAGCACTACCAACTCCACCAGCACGCAGGCAGCGCCGTAGGTGTCGCCGGTCAGGCCGCCGCCGAGGCGACGACTGGCCCATGCCAGCCAGCCGAGCAGCACGAGCAGACGTCGCCACGAGCAGCAGCACTGTCAGCATGATTGTTGCGCCTATCTCAGATCCTCGGCTGCCGATAATGAGCGCACTGATGGCAAGCAAAAGGAGCATCATAATGCTTGCCTGGATGAGTTGACTGTTACCGCGATTGTGAAAGGGCGCGCCCGCGCCTGACGTCCGCGCGTAGGGGTAGCGCGTGACGGCGTAGACCATCCCCCAACGGCCGAGGATGGGCGCAATCAGCAGCGCCAGCACACGGACTGGGCCACTCACGAGCGCGGTGAGGGTCGCAAACTTCGCCAGCAGAAACAACGTGCCACCGAGCGCGCCATATGCGCCGACACGGCTATCGCGCAGAATCTCCAGCCGCCGCTCAACCGAACGATTGCCCAGTAGCGCGTCGCAGCAGTCCACGAAGCCGTCGAGGTGCAGCATCCCCGTCGCCAGCGCGTCGAAGGCCAGCAGCGCCACCGCACGGATGCCCAGTGGGAAGATGAAAGAGAGCGCCCAGTCCAGCCCTACGAGCGCCAGCCCCAGCAACACGCCGACCAGCGGAAACCAGGGCAGCGCCCGCGCCATATCTGGTGGCTCGGCGGATGCCGTCTCATCCGCACGCGCGCGGCGCACCGGCAGCACCGTCAGAAACTCGACGGCCAGCGCCAACCTCGCGAGCGGAGATACGTGCTTCTTTCCAGGCGGCGTCATACTTCGCTACTTGCGCGATTTGGCGGCGCGCTTTTGCGGAGGAAGCTCCGGCCAGCGTGTGTGGAAGTCGGTGACACGCTGGAAGGCGTCCGCCGCGCGCAGGAGGATCTCCTCACCGAACGATGGGCCGATCAATTGCACGCCGACGGGCAGCCCCTCGCTAAACCCGCCGGGAATCGAGATGCCACAGTTGCCCGCGAGGTTCACCGGGATCGTGAAGACGTCGTTGAGGTACATCGCGTAAGGGTCGGACATCTTCTCATTGAGCTTGAACGCGACCGTGGGCGATGTCGGCCCGATGAGCAGGTCATACTGCTCGAACGCCTCATCAAAGTCGTGCTTGATGAGCGTCCGCACCTTCTCTGCCTTGAGGTAGTAGGCGTCGTAGTAGCCCGCCGAAAGCGCATAGGTACCAAGCATGATGCGCCGCTTGACCTCCGCGCCGAACCCCTTCGCGCGCGTGATTGCCGTCGTCTCCACAAGATCCTGCGCGCCATCACGCACCGAGAGACCATACTTGACGCCATCGTAGCGGGCAAGGTTAGCGCTACACTCGGCCGGCGCGATGATGTAATACGCCGCGACCCCGTAGCGCGTATGTGGCAGCGAGACCTCACCAATCTCCGCGCCCAGCGAGACAAATGTCTGAATCGCCTCCTCGACCGCCTTCTTCACACCCGGCTCTACGCCCTCGACAAAATACTCTTTCGGCACGCCAATGCGCATTCCCTTCAGGTCGCCGGTCAGCGCCGCGAGATAGTCGGGCGTTGAGCGGTTCACCGAGGTCGAATCGAGTGGATCGTAGCCGGCGATGACATTCATCAGATGGGCAGCGTCTCGCGCCGAACGGGCAAATGGCCCGATTTGATCGAGCGACGAGGCAAACGCGATCAAGCCATAGCGCGAGACGCGGCCATAGGTGGGCTTGAGCGCGACCGTGTTAGTGAGCGCGCCGGGTTGCCGCACCGATCCGCCAGTATCGGAGCCGAGCGCCCCCATCGCCTCGCCAACCGCCACCGAAGCCGCCGAGCCGCCACTGCTGCCACCGGGCACGCGGTCGAGATCCCATGGGTTGCGTGTCGGGAAGAAGGCAGAGTTCTCGGTCGATGATCCCATCGCGAACTCGTCCATATTCGTCTTGCCGACCGAGATTGCGCCCGCCGCGCGCAGTCGGCTAACCACCGTGGCGTCGTATGGCGGCACAAAGTGTTCGAGCATGCGCGACGAGCAAGTGGTGCGCACACCTTTCGTGCAGAGCACATCTTTGAGCGCCAGCGGAATCCCAGCTAATGAGCCAAGCTGTTCGCCCCTTTGGCGCATCCGATCAACCTGCTCAGCATCGCGAAGCGCATCCTGGTCTGTCACCGTCACGAACGAGCGCACACGGCCTTCGACGGCTTCAATACGGTCGAGATGAGCGCGCGTCAGCTCAACAGCCGAGATGGCGCCACTCGCGAGCTTTTCCAGCGCATCGCTGATTGATAATTGCCAGAGATCCGCCACGGACGTCTCCTCTATCCTCACATCCAGCTATTACATCTATGCGTATCAGGCTCGCTACTCTTCGAGCACCGCCCGCACGCGGAAATACTCGCCTTCGCGCGCCGGAGCATTCGCCAGCAAGTCGTCCGGCGCGCACGATGGTCGCGACTGGTCCGCTGTCATGACATTCTCGACCGGCAGAATATGGGCGGTCGCGGGAACCTGACTGGTATCGGCCTCGGCAATCACGTTGATGTGTTCCAGAATCGCCGAAAGCTGCTCCTGGGTGCGCTCGCGTTCGTCGTCGGTCAGCGCGAGGCGCGCCAGCATTGCTACGTGGTCCACGGTCTTGCGATCAATACTCATCTCGGTATCTCTTATCTCTCATCACTCAAGGAAAAGCATCTATCAACGCTCCGACGTTGCCGCAATGCGAAACGTCGGAAACTCCTGCGTCGCTGGCCCCCAGGATGTCTGAACATCCTGAACTTCGGCGCCATCTGGGCCGCGCCGCAACGCCTCCATCAGCCGCGCCAGCAGGCTTGTCCGCCCCTCGGCGACAACCGTCACCGAGTCGTCTGGCTCGTTGCGCGCGAACCCGGTCAGGCCAAGCGCGCGGGCATGCTGGAGTACGTAGTAGCGGTAGCCAACCCCCTGCACGTAGCCACGCACGGTGGCAGTTAGTCGCTTCCCATCATGCTCGCCAGCCATACCAGCCATACCTGCCATACCTGCCATACCTGCCATACCTGCGCCCACTGCCTTTCTTGCGCGCCAACGTTGTCGTGAGCATGAGGTAGCGACATGTCAAGCCAGACCCATCTGCCTCATGCATGATAGTATGCGCACCGCGCTATCCGCAAGGAGCGCACAAAGTCTACACGCTTGCGCGGCGATATGGTACAATGTGCATCGCAGGCCGTCTTCGTAGCAGGAGAGGGCTTTTGCGGGAGTAGCTCAGTTGGTAGAGTACCTGCCTTCCAAGCAGGCTGTCGCGGGTTCGAGCCCCGTCTCCCGCTCCCAGATTTCGGTCAAGCAAAATCGCCTCCTGGTCATTCACCAGATTGTCTGGCAGCATCATGGCGTCGCGCTGCTCCACCAGCGCCAACGGCAAACCCAGCCTTAATTTGCTTCCGTGGATGCGCCTATGCGTCGGCGCAGCAGCGGCTCGCGAACCGCCGATGCATCGAGCCTGCTCGCGCCGAGAAACCTCACGAACCGCGCAAACCCACGCGCCAACGCATCCGCAAATGCTTCATCGCTGCCGAACGCCTCATCCTCCAACCATAACCCCAGGATGACAAACGTGTTGGTTGTCCGATCCAGTTTGCTGTCGAACCGCGCAACAAGACGGTCACCCCACAAGACTGGCAACGTGTAATAGCCGAACTTCCGCTGGTGCTCCGGCTTGTAGACCTCCCACACGTAGTCGAAATCGAACAGCGCCTTGGCTCGCCCACGCGCGCTGACCGGATCGAGTGGCGCGAGGAAGACCACCTCGTCTGTCGTGCTGGTCTCTAAAGGCGTCCACGCCTGCGGCACGCGCCCTGCGCTCAGATCGTGCAGTATCTCGGCGTCGCTCTCCAGCGCGTAGTACAGAGCTTTTCCCTTCCAGCCTTCCACCTGCACCGCGATGATCTCACCTTCAGCCAGCATCGACCCGAGCATGCGCTTCGCAGCGCGATCCGGCTCGCCGCGCCCGTGAAAGGACTCTGCCATCCGGTTCAGCCTCGCCAGGCCATAGAAGCCGACTTCCTTCTTGACCAGGAAGCGATCCGCCTCGGCCTCCTCGCTCTCGCGGATGAGATGCGCAGGCGCGACATTTTCCGTAAGCGCGTAGACACGCTCGAAGCGTTCGCGGTGGTGTGTCATGACCTCGCCGATGCGCCACAAATAATACAGGGCTAATGCGCTATCCTTGCGGCCGCGATAACTCTGGGTGCGTTTCCGGCTCGCCATTGCGAAGTCGCGGTTGCTCACAGCGCCGCGCTCGCGCAAGATGGCCCGCATCTCAATGATGGCCTCGGCGTGCTCACGGGCCATGCGGTGAATGCGAGGGTCGCCAGACTCGCCATCGCGCTCACGACGCATAACCACCCGCCAGTTTGGCAGCTCATCCATCGGTCGGACGGCCAGCCACCCTCCCCAGTCGAAGAATTTGCGCTGCTGGTAGGCGAGTTCTTCCCACAGCCCAGGCGTGTAGCCGAGTACGCGGCTGTGGAGCATGATGTCCTGGCTGCGCGCAATGATCTGCAGCGGGTCGAGTTGCAGATACCCCATCGCGCGCATGGCCTGCTCGGCGCCCTCGATACCACGCCACCGCCGTCCGGGCCACAATCCCTGCTTGCCGAGGATGAAGCGGCGGGCAGTCTCGCTACCGATGGTGATGGTCAGCATAGTGGTAATGGCCTCATAATGTGCTATTATAGCAGGACGACAGTGCGCAGGCGTTGAGGCCAGAGCGTCTCTCATACTCACGCCACGTGTCCACGACAGCTCGCCTCCTGACGAACATGTGAGAACTCTCATCAATTATTCATGAAATCTCAACCTGTCCGCGGCTATGATCGATAATGTCTTGCCCCTCGTTGTATGGATATCGCAATCGCTATCGCTGCATGAAGAAGGATAGCTCGCAATGAAGAAACTGCTGGTTTCCGCAGCCATCATTGGAGTGTTTGCTCTCTACATTCTTACTTTTGGCCGCACCTCTACTTCTTCAACATCATCTCCCCTCCAGAGCGGCTCCTCAATCGCTGGTTCACCTACCTCGCCTGCAAGCACAGGTAAGGCGCCACCCGGCTCGCAGTACAAAAATGGCAACTATACTGGTGGCTCAGCTGATGCGCAATGGGGCATGGTACAAGTCCAGGCAATCGTTCAGAACGGTCGGCTCACCGATGTGAAGTTCCTGGAATACCCCAATGAACGTAGTCGCTCGGTAGAAATCAACTCCTACGCAATCCCACAGTTAACGACGGAAGCGATTCAGGCTCAAAATGCTCAAGTTGATATCGTTACTGGCGCGACTGACACAAGCATTGCCTTTATGCAATCGCTAAGCGATGCCCTCACGCAGGCGCAGGCATAGAGGCGCCCATGAGCCTACCAATGAGACCCGCGCTGAAACAAATCCGCCTTGTCATGGGTATGCCCATCACCGTCGAGATCGCGGAACCTGGCGCCAACCCAGATACGCTTGATACCCTCTTCGCCTATTTCGCGCAGGTAGATGAGACCTTCAGCACCTACAAGGATACCAGCGAGATCTCGCGCATCAATCGCGGCGAACTGGACCATCACCAGTATAGCGACGATGTGGCGTTGGTCTTCGCCCTGGGTGAACAAACCAGACTGGAGACCGATGGCTACTTCAACATCTGGCGAAACGGGCAGTGCGATCCCTCTGGCCTCGTGAAAGGCTGGGCCGTCCACAACGCTGAGGCCCTCCTGCGAGCATTTGGACATCGCAACTATTTCATCGACGCTGGTGGTGACATCGCGATTTCGGGGCTCAAAGATGGCCGCGCGTGGCGTGTTGGCATTCGTAATCCATTCAATCGCGCCGAGATTGTCAAAGTACTTGCGCTCATCGATCTGGGAATCGCAACGTCTGGGACCGCGATTCGCGGACAACATATCTACGACCCCCATCAGCTCGATGCGGAACTCACAGAGGTGCTCAGTCTAACGGTCATTGGCCCCAATGTGTGCGAAGCGGACCGCTTTGCCACAGCTGCGTTCGCAATGGGTCGGCGCGGCATAACGTTTATCGAGCGTTTACCAGGCTTTGAGGGCTATATGATCGATGCGCAGGCGCAGGCGACCTTCACCAGTGGATTTGAAAGGCATATCCGTGACCCATGTTGAAAGCGATTGATGCGCTACTCGACCGCGTCACGATGTATCGCCTCACCGTCTACGTGCTGCTTGGCTTGCTCGTCACTGCGGCGGCGCTGGCAGCTCTCGGTGCGCTTCCTTTTTCGCCCATCGCATTAATGACCTCTGCCGCACTGTTGATCGCTATGTGCTGGGCCGCCAATACTATCCTCTCCCGCATCTTCGCGGTTCCCACCAATGTGGAGTCCTCACTCATTACCGCCCTGATCCTGGCGCTCGTCATTGACCCAATACGGTCGCCCGCTGATGTGGCGTTTTTAGGCTGGGCGGCCATCTTTGCTATGGCCTCGAAGTATCTTCTCTCCCTGAAGAACCGCCATATCTTCAATCCCGCAGCAGTTGCGGTCGTGATCACCGCCATCGGCCTTGGCGACACCGCGAGCTGGTGGGTGGCCACTGCAACCATGCTGCCCATAACCATCCTTGGTGGTTGGCTCATCGTGCACAAGCTCGGCGTCGAAAACATGGTTGTATGGTTTCTCGCCGCCGCGCTGGCGACGGCCAGTATCATAAGTCTCGTTGATCGTAGTCCGCTGATATCCGCCGCCCAGCAACTGCTTACGGCGTCTCCGCTCTTCTTTGTGGGCGCCATTATGCTGACGGAGCCACTCACGGCGCCGCCCACCCGCGACCTCAAACGGCTCTACGGCATTGTACTTGGCGCCCTCATGGTACCCCAGATACACCTCGGCTCACTCTACCTCGCGCCTGAGCAGGCGATCATCATGGCAAATGTGGTCGCCTACCTGATGAATCCAAAGCCACGATTCATGCTCCAGATCAAGCGCAAGACTCGGCTCTCGCCAGATATCATGGACTTTGCGTTTATCCCCTCGGCCAAGGTGGCTTTTCAACCAGGACAGTATCTCGAATGCACGCTGGATCATACTTCGGCAGATAGCCGGGGTAATCGGCGCTTTTTCACCATCGCCTCCTCGCCCACAGAAAACGTCATTCACCTGGGCGTGCGATTCTATCCCAAAGGCAGCAGCTATAAACGAGCGTTGCAGGGCCTGGGTGCACGGGGCACCCTCCAGGGTACCCAAATCGCTGGCGATTTTACCCTACCATCTGACTCCACGCGCAAGTTGGTGTTCATTGCTGGAGGAATTGGCATTACACCCTTTCGTAGCATGCTCAAGTACCTGGCAGATACCCATCAGCGGCGCGATATTGTCGTCCTCTACACGAGCAAAACTCCAGCGGATTTTGTATACCGCGACGTGCTGACTGACGCGGAGGCCAGGGTGGGCGCCAGGGTCATCTATACGCTGACCGACGTAACCAATGTGCCACGCAACTGGACGGGAGGCGTCGGGCGTATTGACGAGCACATGATTCAGCGCATGATACCAGATTTTCAGCAACGCACATTCTATCTCTCGGGGCCACCTGAAATGGTACACGCGCACGAAAACGCACTACGGCGGCTCGGCGTTCCCGCCCGACAGCTGAAGAAAGACTCATTTGCTGGCCTGGTCTAGAGCGTGTTATGAACTAGTGCCGCATCAGGCAACCTTTGCGCGCTTTGAAACAGTACGAAGTGCTTCGTCGTCTGTGTGTCGGTTCCGCCAGGCAGTGTAACGGCGGATCATCGAGTTCTGCTCCTCATGGGAGCGGTGGTCAGTGCCGTTGAGGGCGAAGTAGCGCAGAGCGGTAAAGTGACACTCGATCCGGTTCAGGAAGCTGGCATTGGTCGGCACGTAGGCCAATTCCAGGTTGTTGGCCTACGCCCACTCCCCGACCAGGGTGTCTTTCTTGGTCGACAAGTGAGGGCCGTATTTGTCCATGACGATGGCGATGCTCACCTCGGGCGGCTACAGGCTGCGCGGATAGCGGCAGAACTCCAGGAACTTGGTCCGGTTCTTCGTCGTCCTCACATGCCCATAGAGACGGTCTCGGTTCATGTCCAACGCCCCGTACAGGCGCCGGGCTTCCACGGTGCGCGTGTAGGTGGCCCGCTGCCCTCGCCGCCTCGGGGCATCGGTAGGACCCTGGTTGTTGCGCCGAACGACCGGCGCCCACTGGCGACCCGGGCGTGGCTGCAAGTTGAGCGGGCCGAACTCGTCCATGGAGAACACCACCGTCGGGTCCCCCGGGCCGGGAGTCGCCTTCCCCTCGGCGATGTCGTACAGCTCCACCACCCGGTTCTTCTTCACCTCGAAGTCCGGGGCGGTCGAAGCCTTCCAGGTCTTTACAGCCTGAAAGGACACCTCCTCGTCACGAAGCAGAACCCGGAGTCCCTCATGGGAGATGTCATCGACCACCCCCTCCGTCACCAGAAACTCCGCCAACTTCGACAGGCTCCAGGTCGAAAACGGTAGACCGTGATCGCCCGGGCGGGACAAAGCAACCTTCTTGATCTCCCGACGCTGCGGCAAGCTGAACGTCGGTGGGCGGCCACCGGCGTACTTCGGGTACAGCGAATCGAAACCATCGGCGTTGAAGTTGTTGATCACCTCCCGCACCCGGTCAGCGCTGGTGAACGTCACCTTGGCGATGCTGGCCACGGCCATGCCCTGCACCGACAGCAGCACCAGCAGCGCCATCTGAGCCCGCCGCCAGGTCACTACCGAACCGGAAGAGCGGCGCACGATCCGCAACAGTCGGTTCCCCTCCACCGCGGACACCTCCCGAACCCGCAGACCCTCCCGAGCCATCACCACCCCCTGATCCGACGCCGACGCGCACGCGCATAAGATGCGCGACCAATACAACCAAGTGGTGGACCTACAGGGCCAACGGCGCCTGACGGAGCACCGTCGACATGTACGACAGGATCTCGCCCACGACCAGCCAAGGCCGACATCACAATTGATCCCGATATCAACAGCCAGCCGACTACGACCTCGAAGGCTCGCGATCAGCCATGGGTATCCAGATGGGTACCCGGCCGCTTGCCCTCGCGATCGAGCGCTGTTCGGATCTGGCTGAGCCACTCTGTGCCCAACTGGCGCCCATTGGGGAGTTGGTCGCCTCGCTCCCAGCGCCACGTGGTGATCATCGCCAGCATGAGGATCCGGCACTCGCGCAGCACGTCTTGATTGACACCCGGATAGTGCTCGCTGACTTCCTCGGGCGCATGGGCGAGGTCGAATTCGACCGGACCACGGCAACATGTCTCGAGGTCTATGAAGAGCAGCCCGTTCTTCGTGGTGAGCACGTTGCCCGGGTGCGGCTCACCGTGCAGTAGCTGCTCAGCGGCGCCACGGTCGCCGATCACTCGTCGCAGGCTGCGTAGCGTGTCGCCGAGGATCTCCCGGTCCGCGTCGGCGAGCGCAGGCGTCTGGTCGCGGCTCGCAACGAGTTGTTGAGCCTGCTCCACTCGATCCGTGAAGTGCGGCGTAGGGGTATTGAGCTTGCGCATGCCAGCATGCAACCGCTCGAGCGCACTGGCGTAGTCGGCTGGTGAGATCTCTTGAGGTGTCGCAGGTTCGTAGTAGGTCCACAGCGTGACCACGAAGCCATCACGCTCATAGACACGGGGGTCCACGCGACGCTCAAGAGCAGCCACAGGGCACCCGGATTCGGCGAGCCGCTGAGCAAGCTCGACTTCGAACTGTGCGCCCTGAAGCTCTCTAGGCGCCACCCGCGCCAGCCGTGCCACCCGGGCAAGCACGTCACACGGCAGCAGACGCAGCGTGAGCTTGTTCGAGTCATGAAGAACGATCGCGTCGTCGACTGTGAGATCAAGGGATGAGGCGATCGACATGGCCGCAGCCATCGCACGCGGGACCTCTGACGCCTGCATTGTCGCCTGACCCCTCTCCCTTGAGCGCTGCCGTACGCTCCACGCGGTGCAACCTGGGCAGCATACCACGTTGTCGAGAGAGAACCGCGGTAGCGCGACGGCCTGGGCGCGACTGAATCGGCGATCTGCCCCCACCCCGGCTGCTCAGCCGATAACCGTCAAACAACGCGAACAATTCCGGTCGCGGCACTAGCAAGGCGGGAATGAGTCGATGTGGCATCAGGCAGGCAAAATTCACACCGTGCAAGCCCGCCAGGCTCAACGCAACCGCTCATAGTCACGGGCCAGCCGCAAGGGGCAGGCCAGCCAGACGAAACTGCGCTCGACCACCCAGCGGCAGGGCAGGAGCTCATAACAGCCTCTAGTCAGCGCCTGGACGAGTTCAGCACAACAGGTCAGCAGAGATAGACTGAATGATGTATTGCAGATACCGCAGCAGAGTAAATACACTCAAAGGTATTCGTAATTCCCACAAGCTGTGCAGAGCTCGACCGTGATTCAACGGTCTCAGCACAAGGACTCCGATGAACGCTGATGATCGGTGGCTGGGTGGCTGTCGATCTCCTCATTTCTCAGGAGACGAGACAGAATTGCATCGGGAGATGTGACCGTCATCCCTCCATCGCTCAAGAGGAGGGATTGCAAACTGAGGAGGGTCACCGCGCCGCCATCAGCGCTGTCCGGGAGCGTTGCCGATGGTTATGCAACTGGTTGTGTTCTCAGGTTCCCACTCATCCAACCCTATTGCACTGCGGGAGGCTAGCTGAGTACCCAAGTGGGGCCAGACCCGTCAGCGCACCAGCAGCCAGAAGCGGAAAGGAGATGGCCATTTCTCCCCATGCCTGAATAGACCACACGGCAGGGGGCCTCCTGGCCGAGAATCCATGAGTAGCTCGAGGGAATTGACTGAGCGCGACGTGTCGCCCGATGGACGGGCAACCCTGATGGGCACGCATCTTCACGGTCGGACGCTTACTCTCGCCCGCGTAGTGTGGTTTACGGTGATGTTCCTGGTCGTTGCTGTCTTTGTCATGGGTCTACCCGAGACGATCCGACAGGCTCAAGCGCTGCGGCCCGAGACGGTCACTGGCTTGGGACTCCTGGGGCTTACCCCGAGCTTCAATGCAATCTATATCTGCACATTGGATTCACTCACCTTGCTGGGATTTGTTCTGTTCGCTTCGCTGATCTTCTGGCGACGACCCGACGACTGGATGATCATGTTCGTCGGTCTCACCTTGTTGCTCTCAGGCATGCTCTACACCGCTCCTCCCTTCGAGGCGGGCGTCCCTGTCCTCTTACTAGCTCTCCTCGCCGGATTTGCCGAAATTAGCCAGATTGCCTTCGTCTTTCTCTTCCCCGACGGGCGGTTTTTCCCCCGGTGGGGATGGCTCTTGCTCCTTCCACTGCTGGTGTGGCGTCCAGCGATATGGGGTCTGATCTACCTCCCGCACTTTCTGACGTTACAGGCACAGGGGAAGGCCAGCGGTGAAGATTTCTACTACATCCCACAAGACATTAGGGATCTCGTGCTATTTCTCTCCATCCTCGTCGTCGGCATCGTCGCCCAGGTCTATCGCTATCGTCGGCACTCCACGCCTATCCAGCGGCAGCAGACGAAATGGCTGGTGCTTGGCGTTGGCATTACGGTCACCATCGTAGGGGCATACGTGCTAGCCATCAACCTGATCGACGCGCCACAGGCCGGCGGCGTTGCCCTGATCGTGCGCCTCCTCAGTCGAAGTGTCAACCACGCAGCCTTGTTATGCCTGCCGATTGCGCTCACGTTCTCTATCCTCCACTACCGGCTTTGGGATATCGACACGCTCATCAATCGCGCACTCGTCTACGGCACGCTTACTGGCCTGCTGGCGCTCTTTTACGTGGGAAGTGTCGTAGTGATCCAGTCGATAATCCATGCGATTACAGGCTATGAGCGGCCACCAGCCTTCCTGCTCGTTGCCTCGACCCTGGCGACCGCCGCGCTCTTTCAGCCGCTACGCCACCGCATCCAGCAGGGTATCGATCAGCGCTTCTATCGGCACAAGTTCGATGCGGCTCGCACGCTCGAGGCCTTCACAGCCTCCTTGCGACATGAGATGGATCTGAACGAGTTGAGCGAGCGGCTTGTGACTGTGGTCGAGGAGACAATGGAGCCTGAGCAGATCTCTCTCTGGCTGGCTCCGCACGATGCGCCCCAGGACAAACCCTAGCGCGATCATCGAGACATCTGACCGCAGGTATGCGCCTTGTCGGTCAAACTTAGTCTCCGCTCATTTTCCGCCCACATGATGACGTGACCCAGAAGACCCGCTAGAATGCCCCTCTGCATGTGATGGCGTAAAGTATGTGTATGGTACAAGTATATGTATGTTAGATGCATATCACGCACGAGCGACAGATTGGCTCGTGCGCATCCTCACCGGTTGACCACGCAACACTCCACGCCATGACTGACACATGACTGGCATCAGAAAGGGAAACGATTCTATGTCATCGACCTCACAGTCAAGCGGCTCGCAGCAAAACTCGGATAACGAGCACACCGTCGCTTCCAGCCTCCTCACGTCGCTGGAGTGGCGCTGCATCGGCCCCTATCGCGGGGGGCGTGTCGTTGCCGTCGCTGGCGATCCCAGTCACAGCCACACCTTCTACTTCGGCTCCACGGGAGGTGGTGTCTGGAAGACCACCGACGGCGGCCTCTTCTGGGAGAACGTCTCCGACGGTTATTTCAAGCGTGCCTCTGTCGGTGCTATCGCCGTCGCGCCTTCCGACCCCAACGTAATCTACGTCGGCATGGGCGAGGCCACTATTCGCGGTAACGTCTCCCATGGCGACGGTGTCTACAAGTCCACCGACGCTGGCAAAACCTGGACGCATCTCGGTCTCGAAGATACGCGTAATATCGGCAAAGTGCGCGTCCACCCGACCAATCACGACATCGTCTATGTCGCCGCGCTCGGCCACGCCCACGGCCCGAACGAGCAGCGCGGCCTCTTCCGCTCGCATGATGGCGGCAAGTCCTGGGATCGCATCCTCTACATCAACGAGAATGTCGGCATCCACGACCTCTCTATGGACCCCAACAACCCGCGAATCCTGTATGCCGCCGCCTGGGCTGCCCGCCGAAATCCCTACCAACTTGTCAGTGGCGGTGAGGGCTGCGGTCTCTATAAATCCACTGATGGCGGCGATACCTGGCAGGAGATTACCCATAACAAGGGCTTGCCCACTGGTCCCGTCGGCAAGATCGGTGTTGCCATCTCGCCCGCCCGCACCGACCGCGTCTATGCCATTATCGAGTCGAAAGACAGCGCCGTCTACCGTTCCGATGACGGCGGCGCCAGCTGGGAACGCCTCTGTGACGAGCACGACCTCTCTGGGCGTCCCTGGTACTACCAGCACATCATCGCCGATCCGCAGGATCCCAACACCGTCTGGGCGCTCAATGTCCGCTGCTACCGCTCTATCGACGGCGGGCGCACCTTTCAGCTGGTGGCAGCCCCCCACGGCGACAACCACGACCTCTGGATTGATCCCGCCAACCCACGTCGCATGATCCTGGGAAACGACGGCGGAGCCACCGTGACATACGACGGCGGCGAGGGATGGACCTCACTCTACAATCAGCCTACCTGTGAGTTCTACCATGTCACCACCGACAACCAGACGCCCTATCGTATCTACGGCGCTCAGCAAGACAACAGCACGATCAGCGTGCCCAGCCGCTCGTATCAATCGGCGATCGTGCATGCCGACATGATCGAGGTGGGCGGCGGCGAGAGCGGCTACATCGCCGTCCATCCCCAGCTTCCCAACATCATCTACGCCGGCAGTTATCAGGGCTATTTGACACGTTATGATCACTCCACCGGACAGTTGCGCGACATCACCGTCTGGCCCGAGCCCGCGATGGGTTCACCGGCAAGTGACGTCAAGTATCGCTTCCAGTGGACATTCCCGATCCTGCTCTCGCCGCATGATCCAGGCGTGCTCTATGCCACCGGCAACCACGTCTTCCGCTCGACCGACGAGGGCGCGAGCTGGGAGGAAATTAGCCCAGACCTCACCCGCAACGATCCAGGCACGCTCGGCCCCTCGGGCGGACCAATCACTGGAGACAACGTCGGCACTGAATACTATGCAACCATCTTCGCCTTCGCCGAGTCTCCACTCGAAAAGGGCCTCTTCTGGGCTGGCTCCGACGATGGATTGATTCACCTCTCGCGCGACGGCGGCGCCTCCTGGCAGAACGTCACCCCGAATGACCTGCCCGAATGGTCGCTGATTAGCATCATCGAGCCGTCCCCGCACGATCCTGCCACTGCCTATGTCGCCGCCAATCGCTACAAGCTCGACGACTTCCATCCCTATCTCTACAAGACCAACGATTACGGCGCGACCTGGACGAAGATGACGGACGGTATTGCTGACAACGACTTCACCCGTGTCATCCGCGAGGATCCCGAGCGGCGCGGCCTGCTCTTCGCTGGTACCGAGACCGGCGTGCACATCTCCTTTGACGATGGCGCGCACTGGCAACCGCTCCAACTCAACCTGCCTGTAGTGCCTATCCACGACCTTACTGTCAAAGAGGACGATCTAGTAGCCGCGACGCATGGCCGCGCCTTCTGGGTGCTTGACGACATCGGTCCGCTGCGCCAGATGGCCGACGCGTTGCGTGAGGCGCCTGCCCACCTCTTCGCGCCACACCCCGCCATCCGCTACACGCAGTCTGGCGGCTACGGCAGCGGCGCTGCGCCTGGCAAGAACTACGGCTCCAGCGGCCCATTCATTCTCCCCTATCGCGAGAAGGAGCTGCCAACGGGCGAGAAGACTCGGATCTACCTCGATGCCGGTCAGAACCCACCGAATGGCCTGCTCGTCCAGTACCACCTCAAGGAGAAGCCCGAAGGCGAGATCACCCTGACCTTCCTCGACGCCGACGGAAACGAAATCAAGCGTTTCAGCAGCGAAGAGCCGAAGCCGGCCGCCACAGGGGTTGTTGGAGCATCCGCCGTGGAGGGAGCCGAAGGTGGTGAAGCCGTGCCATCCACTGCCGAAGAGCCACCCGAGATACCGAAAGGTGAGAAGAAAGAGGAGAAGAAAGAGGAGAAGAAAGAGCCGCGTGTTCCCAAAAATGCCGGGGGCAACCGCTTCATCTGGAATCTGAAATATCCCGACTCCGTCAAGATCGAAGGATATGTCGCTGGCGAAGACGCGCTGGCCGGACCGGTCGCCGCGCCGGGCCACTATCAAGTGCGCCTCCAGGTCGGCGATCAGACCTATACCCAGCCCTTTGAGGTTCGCAAGGATCCACGCATTGCAACAAGCGACGCGGAGCTGCGCGCGCAGTTCGATCTCTTGATCGCCATCCGCGACTGTCTCTCCGAGGTCCACGATAGCATCAACGCCATCCGCAGTATCCGCAAACAGACGGAGGAGTGGGAGAGCCGCACCAAAGACCACGAGATCCACGACCATGTTGTTATCGCCGCCAAAGCGCTACGCGACAAGCTGCTTACCCTCGAAGGCGAATTGACGCAAGTAAAGGCCAAAGTCCGATCCGACACGATGGATTACCCGATCAAACTCAACGCCAAAGTGGCCGCGCTCGCTGCTGTCGTCTCCAGTGGCGAGGCCGCGCCAACCCGCCAGTCGCGTCAGGTCTTTGACGAGCTCTCGGCCCGAGTTGCCATACAGCTCCAGCGCCTGCGCGAGTTGATCGAGAACGACGTCGCCGCCTTTAACACGTTGATCCGCGAAGGCCAGTATACCGGCCATCGTGCCCACTACTCCTACCAAAGATCGCGCCAAAGAGGCCGCCGTTACCAAGTCCAGCGTACGGACCGGAGGAACACGTAGCAGTGATGCTGGTCGCCGCCGCGTGCCAGGCGGTCCAGCGGGCGGCTCGGACGGCAAGCCTCACACGGCATAAAGCGGATAGTACCTCGAAGAGTGTCTTGGGCTGGGATGGAACATGCCCTACCAAACTGAAGGTCGCGGCAGGTTGCAAGTCCGTACAGGGCGTGGACGCTAACTGTCCGACCTTCGGTCTCGACGATTCGCGTCATCCGCATGCCACGGCGCTTAAAGATCTGGGCCGCAACGGCCTAACACGGCAAGTGCTTGTCCGCCTGTTGTCCCCAGTACAGTGGTTGTGCGCTAGAGATCGTGGAGCGGGAGCCTGGCAGACAGGGTTTCAAGAAGCGTTGTTCGGAGACATCAAATAAGATGGAGAGTTGCTGCGGCGCGCTCGCGCTGTTCCCGAAACTGTGGCGCGGCTATCGCAATCAGGCTTCGGGCGCGCTCAGCAAGATCGCGGCCATGCAGTGCGGCCACGCCATACTCAGTCACGACATAATGGACATGCGCCCGAGAGGTTGTGACCGCTGACCCTGGCGTCAACCATGGCGTGATGCGAGAGACCTGGCCATCTATCGGCTCGAGTTCCAATGCGCCCAGGTCTGGCGCGGATGCCCGAGCGGATTCTGTCGTCGTCATCATCGAGGATGCGACACGGGCTGTTGCGGGGAGCGCGATGATAGGTCGCCCTCGTGGAGCGAGCGCCGCGCCACGCAGGAAGTCCATCTGGCCACCGACACCGCTATAAAGCCTGGCGCCGAGCGATTCCGCGCAGACCTGGCCGGTAAGATCCACCTGTATGGCGCTGTTGATAGCCACCATGTGTTCGAACTGTCGAATAACGTGGGAATTGTTCGTGTAATCCGAGGGGCGCAGTTCGACCATCGGATTGTCGTCAATGAAGTCGAGCAGCCGCCGCGATCCGATGACAAAACTGGCAACGATCTTGCCCCGATCCCGCGCCTTGCACGCCCCTGTGATAACCCCCCGCTCGACCAGGTCGAGCACGCCATCAGAGAACATCTCTGAATGGATGCCCAGATCGCGCCGGTCGGAAAGTGCCGCGAGCACCGCATCCGGAATAGCCCCGATGCCAAGCTGGAGTGTCGCGCCATCCTCAACCAGTTCCGCAATATGCTGGCCAATGCGCACCTGCGCTGCATCTGGTTGTTTGCCTTCCACCTCGTAGAGCGGTCCGTCCCACTGAACCGCCTGCTCGATGCGAGACATATGTACGAAGCTATCGCCATGGGTGCGAGGAACGTGCGGATTGACGAGCGCGACCACATGGGTAGCGGCATCGACCGCGGCACTGGTCACATCGACCGACGATCCCAGTGAGCAGTAGCCATGGGCATCGGGTGGCGAGACCTGGATGAAGGCGACATCTACCGCAAGCTCGTTTCCCCGCGCGAAGAGCGCTGGCACATCGGAGAGGAAGATAGGCGTGTAACTAGCCCGACCAGCGTTAACTGCGGCGCGGGTGTTTTCGGCGACAAAGAGCGCCCTGAGGGAGAAGTGACCCGCCCATTTTTCATCGGTGTAGGGAGTAGGACCGTAGGTGTGCAGATGAACGATCTCGACACCGTGGAACTCGTGGCCACGTTCATCCAAAGCCTGGAGTAGCGCCGTCGGTGTTGCGCAGGCCCCCTGCACGAAGATACGATGTCCCGACTCAACGACACCTACTGCCTCGCGTGCTGTGCACCAGTTCACCCTCGTCGCCTCTTTCATACCTCATTTATCGCTATTGGCCGGTTAACCCATTCTTTCTCTGCCATTATCCCACTGCGGTGCACCGCATCGCACCGTGCCGCGAGCGCGCCCAGCGCCCTCTATGATACATCGCTTCCGCCAGCAGAGTGTGGTAGTGATGAATTCGTGACTTTGAGACAGAGACCCATGACAGGATTGTGAGCAGCGTCTCCTACGCTCATGGATGTACGAGGACGAGACTATAGCCAACCCCGAACCTGCCCGAGGGGATGAATGTGGGAGGAGAACATCCATGGATACCACTTATGACGACGTGTCCGAAGAGGGGCGAACTCCTATGCCGGACGAGTCTCTCCCGCCATTCGTTGCCTACCAGGTTGAGGAGGAGGCGCGCGAGCATGCGCCAACGTCATCTGGAAGCGCTGGCGAGCGCTATCGTCATGGCAACGCGGAGGCAGAGTCTCGACGGATCTCTGACGAAGTGACCCGTGAGGCGAAGAGGCGAGCGCGTGAAGCGCACGTGCCACCTATCGTACATGCCAATATTTCATCGACTCCTGCCATTGCCGTGATGCCCGCCGCCCCACGCGAAACGCCATTGCCGACACCAAGGACGCTACAGCGATTCCTGGTACCACTCGATGGCACGCTTCTGGGCGAGCGCGTGTTTCCATACGTCGCGGCGCTAGCTCGACTCTCGGGCGCTCGCATGCTGCTGGCGCATGTCACTCCGGCCGACCCACCACCCCTTCTCGAGCGCCTGCTTCACCTGGAAGGCAGCACACGTGAAGATGCTCTCCGCACGTTCGCACCTGAGGCGCTGTACTATCTTCGGTACGTGCGGAATGGGTGGATGAGCGTTTGTCCGCAGACTGAAATCGTGCATATCACAGCGCCCACTGTGGCCGATGGCCTGCTTGGCATTGAGAAAAGTCGCGATATCGACCTCGTCGCCCTCGCGCTTCGTGCCCATGGAAATGGAGACCACATGCAGCTGGGCAACATTGTGGACAAAGTCATTCGCTTCGGCGACGCTCCAGTGCTGGTGATTCCTCCTGAGGCTGACGCGGCAGCGCATCAATTCGCGCTTCACCACATTCTGGTGTCCCTCGATGGCTCTCCACTGGCTGAAGAGGCGCTTGGTCCACTAAGCGGATTGCTCGCGCAGGCGCAATCGTTGGTGAGCGAGCGTATCACCGTGACGCTACTGGGTGTCGCAGACAGCGCCACGGTTCTGCCAGACTATCAATCGTATCTCGATACCCTTTCTAATACACTTTCACGACAGCCCGCCTGGGCAAATGTTCGTGTGTACGCTAAGGCCATTGTCGGCTCGCCTTCTGGCGCTATCGTCGGGAGTGTTGCTCGGAGTAATTCGAGCGCCCGTGATGAAATGGAACCAGTGGATATGCTCGCCATGACCAGCCATGGGCGGGGAGGCATAAATCGCTGGCTGCTCGGCAGTGTCACAAACTATGTGCTGCCGCGAGTGCATGTGCCAGTGTTGGTCGTTCGTCCTGCCAGCCGGATCCAGCGGTAAGCATAATTGAGCCTCGCTCTCGTTGGCGAAAGGCGGTTGAAAATATGAGCGCAATCTATGCCGAAGAACTACGGGTGGCGTATGAGCATGGGCGAAGAGACTTCCGTCACTGGGATCTCACCGGGGCTGATCTGCGAGGGATAGCGATTCCCGGCGCCAGCCTCTACGGCGCGGATCTGCGCGGAGCGGATCTGCGCGAAAGTAATCTCACAGAGGTGGATCTGCGCACAGCCGATTTGCGGGAAGCGCGGCTCTCCGATGCACTGTTAGTCCGAGCCAGGCTTGCCGACGCGCAACTTTCCGACGCGAACCTAAGAAACGCTGATCTCAGCGAGGCCAGCTTACAGCGTGCCGTGCTGGTGGGAGCAATCTTAACCGAGGCGTCACTCGTTGACGCGTGTCTTCAGGCGGCAGACCTGTCTCGCGCCAACCTCCAGAATGCTCAGATGGCAGGCGCGGATCTCGAAAAGCCTATCTCGAAGGCGCCATCATGGTCGAGAGTGACCTGCGGACTGCCAATCTGGGAGAGGCAGACCTGGCTGGCGCGGATCTTCGTGGGGCCAGCTTATCAGACGCTGATCTAATGGGCGCGGATCTGGAAGGCGCTGACCTCACGGACGCTGACCTGGAAGGCGCTGACCTGGAGCAGGCGGACTTGCGAGAGGCGAATCTCCAGCACGCAGCCCTGCGCGAAGCGGATCTGCGGTGTGCGGATTTTGGCGGAGCCAATATGGCGGACGTCCGGCTCGGGGGCGCGAACTTGCATGACGTTGATCTAGCGGGGACATGCTTTGAGCGAAGACGCAGCGCTATCACCTCATAACGCTGCCTGAGCGAGGGTGTCAGAAGGGGCTTTCACATGCCTATGGGGATGACAGGCTGGGTCTGGCAGATGGCCCTCTGGATGATTGGCGTCACGATTCTCTGGATCGCGCTCATTGTTGTCGTGGCCTGGCTCATTGCACGCTGGGAAACGCGGTCGCCGCGGCGAGTGAACTTATCAGCGCCGCACATAGAGCGCTGGCACTCTATCGCACGTCGAGGCAGATACAGAAACAGAAGTACGTGATGACCTACCAGAGCCTCAGACAAGCGGGGCGCATGTATGAGAGAGGCCCAGCAGAGACGTCGGGTGTGTTCACCTGCGCAGTTTGCGCTACTCCTGGTGTAGAGTTGTGAAGGAGCCGATGGTATATGTCTACGGGCGATAGAGCTAGACAGACGATGTCGAGTAAACATTCAGCCAGACTTCCACGGGATGTGGCGCGGATCGAGGGTTCGCTACCATTGCATGATGGTAGCATCATTCATGTCCGGGCGATCCGCACGGATGATGTTGAGCGATTGCGCGCGTTTCACCGCCAACTCTCACCTGACGCCATTCTGTTTCGTTTCTTCCATATGCTCCCGGAGCTTCCCACTCAGGATGCCGAACACTTCACTCACGTGGACTATGTGAATCGCATGGCGCTCCTCGCGACGGCTAGCGCAGCGGCGATGGAGGAGATCCTGGGCGTCGTCAGATATGATCGTATCGGAGACACGACGGCTGAGGTGGCGTTTGTTGTGGCGGACCCCTGGCAAGGACACGGAATCGCGACTGCGCTACTGCATCGTCTGGCAACTTATGCCCGCACGAAGGGCATTACGACCTTTGTCGCGATCACTATGGGGAGTAATGCGCGCATGATCGAGGTGCTGCGCAATAGTGGCTTCCCGCTGACCACGCAGTACAGCGCGGGAACGCTGGAAGTCCATCTGGACATCACGAAGCCGCCTGTATTTCCCGCCTCATTGTAAGGGAAGCGCTGATTGTTGAGAAAATCTCGACCGACCACAGACGCATGACTCAGCGGGGGTTGTGGGCCTGGCGTATCTCTTCCTCCAGCAATTCCGCAAGGACATACGTGTTAGGATGAATCCCCCGCGGCAGGTCGTCCGCATTGGCCCGATACGCCATGTGATAGGCACGGAGAAACAGGTCACGCGCATAGTCAGGGTAGTCGAACGTCACCGTCAGGCTAAACCGTTTCCAGGCGGCTTCGGCAAATAACGCCAGTTCCGCCTCGCCCAGGTCTCCCACCATCAGCCCATGATAGAAGCTTTCTCTGGCAATCTCGCCAGCCCTTTGCATGGCGACCTGAATTATGGCCCCGCGCTGGAAATCGCTGGCAATGGAATAGAACTGACTGTGCATCGCTCGCCTCACCCTTTCTGGGCGTCACAATCGATTGGTTGAATTTGCATTCCCGCACTTCACACTGTGTTTCTACCATATCCTGCATATCCCGTCGGACAATTTAGCAGAAGGCGCCGCTCGACCAGAAGAAGTCAAGGGGCGCCCCTGATCTTCTGCGATTTCATCGACAGACGGGTTCTTACGAAATAGCTGTCTTGTGCCGTTCCGGAGGCACGATGTCTGCGGTGCGTGGCAGGTGAGTTGCCATCTTGCGGTTGACCGAGGCCAGCGCGCGGAAGAAGATCCACCCAGCGACGAGGGCCGCGCCCGCGATCGAGACCCACATGATACCAAGCGCAAGGGTCG
Source organism: uncultured Chloroflexia bacterium (assembly GCA_963718915.1). GTDB lineage: Bacteria > Chloroflexota > Ktedonobacteria > Ktedonobacterales > JADMIN01 > DAHUXT01. The sequence goes on from CAVRAI010000013.1 coordinate 326,659, forward strand.
GGTTGGCATTGCTGACCAGGTTGTTCGCAAACCACGCGAGGTAATCCTGACTGGCTGCCTCCACAGCGAAGACCAGCGGGAAATAGTACAGAGTTGCGCCAACGACCAGGAATACCGTTGCCAGGCGGTAGGCCGCGACGTCATCGTCAACACGGCGCGAAAGCTTCACGGCGAGCGCCAGCAGCAGGCAGAACGCAGCGATTGGCCCGGTAATCGGGAGTGCGTCGTTCGCGACGAGCGCGGGCATGAAGAAAATCAGGCTCATCGCCAGTGTTGCCAGCAATACGCCGTCGCGCATCAAGAGATACGACATCCACCAGACGTCGGCGCCAAGCCGCAGTCCGCAGCGCCGCAGCGTGCGCACAACATACGGGCGACCAATGTGCAGAATCAACGCCATCGTCCACATGGCGGGCAAGAACGCGACGAGTGAGGCGACCAACCACTGTGATCCCCCCTGTACCAGCGCCTGAGTGATTGCATTGGCGACATCATTCGGGTTCATTGGTATCCTCCGTTATCTCCGGTGTAGCTGTGCTGTTCCCATGTTGGGCATGCCAGTTGTCGTGTCGTGCGCGTTATCATGGCTGCGGCTGCGGTGAAGTCCTGGCCTCCTCGGCGTCGCCAGCCTCAGCGCGTCCGCCAGTGCGCAGCGTGTAACCGACAGCGACTGCGCCCATAATTGCCAGCAAGGCAATCGAGACGTAGGCTATACCCACCGCCCAGTTCGGATTACTGCTGGTGACCAGGAAGCTGCTGATGTTGGCAATGTTCCCCGTCACCACACCGGAAGCCTGTACGCCGAAGATGTAGGGAACGAAGTAGAGCAAAGCTCCAAGCCCAAGCAGCCAGGTTACGAAGCGGAAGGCGCGTGGGTCATGGTCTGGGTCTCCGATGAGTTTGATGAGAAGCACCCCGAACAACACTGCGGCTGCCAGACCGCCTGTCAACGGGAGCTGGTCGGCGGTGACGACATCGGGGAAGAAGAACATGAAGCTCATGGCTACTCCAGAAACAATCAGGAAATCGCGCAGGGCAATGTAGACCAGCCAGAGCAGGTCAGCGCCCAACCGCAGTGTGAAACGATCGATCATATCGAGAATGTACGGGCGGCCCAAATGCAGCCCGAGCAGTGCAAGCCAGACGACTGGGAGCGCCGCAGCCAGAGTTCCCTCCAGGAATTGTTCTCCGCCGACGTTGATGCCGGAGATGATCGCTTGAGCCAGTTGATCCGGTGACATGTGCAAACCTCCATCTCATCCATCACTCTGCATCGCTGTGTGTCGGATACCGCTATTGATGCGCTGGTGTTTCCTGGTTGGCCACTGCTGTTCTCCCCTCGTGGCCAACCAGCCTGACCGTTGGGCAGCGATACGCCAGATCGCAACGAAGACAGCGCGCGGCCTCGTGTCTGGCGGCCTCTTCCGACAATCCTTCCGCATATTCCACCGAGCGGTCATGCGCCGCGTCGCCAGAGCGGAGTAGCATCACCGCGCGTGGGGTCGGCCGGAGATCAAGCGTGATGTAGCCATCGGAAGACAGCTCCGAGGTTGTCTCAAACTCATCCTCTGGCATCTCGCTCACAGCACGTGGTGAGAGATGCTGCAAAAACGCGTGAATCGCGCGCGCTGCCTGGCGGCCATGCGCAGCCGCATGAATGACTGTCTTGGGACCATAGGTGATGTCACCAGCCGCGAAAACGCCCGGAGCGCCCGTTGCGAGAGTCTCCGGGTTGACCAACAGCCCGCCCCAGGCCGATAGCTCAACACTAGTGCCCTCTGGCAAGAACGAGGGGTCAGGCGCTTCGCCGATGGCAACCAGCACGACATCAGCCGAAATGTCAAAGTCGCTGCCGGAAATCGGCACGACACGCCCACGCACATCAGCGCCGCCATCCACTTCCTGTCGCATCCGCTGACAGTGAATGGTCGTTAGCCGCCCTTCGGAGCCAAGGAGATGCATCGGGGCGACAAGTTCCTGTATCTCGATACCCTCATCCACGGTCGCGCGGATCTCCTCTTCCTGCGCGGGCATCGCGGAGCGCGTCCTCCGGTAAAGGATATGTACGTTGCTGGCGCCCGCCCGGAGCGCCGAGCGCGCCGCATCCATCGCCGTGCTGCCCCCGCCGATGACCACGACCTCACCACTAATGCGCGTCTCCGGCTCGAGGTTATACCGCTTGAGGAAGGTCGTGGCGGGAATGACGCCGCGCAAATCCTCGCCAGGAATACGCAGTCGCTGGCTGCGTTGCGCACCGACCGCAATCAAGACCGAGTGGTATTGCTGCTGCAACTCGTCGAGTGTGACATCACGGCCAATGGCGGTGTTGAGGTGGAACGTCACACCCAGAGCACGTATCGCGTCGATGTCACGATTCAACTCGGCGCGCGGCAGCCGATATTCCGGGATGCCAATCGCCATCATGCCGCCTGCGACGGGCATCGCATCATAGATAGAAACCTGATAGCCGCGCCGCGCCAGATAGTAGGCCGCACTCAGTCCCGTCGGCCCTGCGCCGATAATGGCTACCCGCTCGACATACTGATGCTTCGGCGGTGTGACGTGCCGCTGCCAGGGTGATCCGTGATCGGTAGCGAATCGCTTGAGATCGCGAATGGCGATGGCCGCATCAAATTCGCCCCTCCGGCAGACGTCCTCACATGGCGCGGTGCAAACCCGACCACAGATCGCCGGGAAGGGATTCGGTTCAGACGCCACCCGTAGCGCATCATCATAACGGCCTTGCGCGATCAGGCTGACGTAGAGGCCTGCATTGGTGCCAACGGGGCATGCCGCCTGACACGGCGCCCGCAGATCTTCTTTGCGCTCCCCCAGCCATGTGCGCCAGCTTTGCCAGACTGCCTGGCGTTCGGCAACGCGCCAGTCATGCTTCTCGCCCCATGGCGCCTCACCTGGCTCCTCGGGAGTCGCTCGCGTGTAGGCATCCAGCGGCTGCCAGCCGTCGGTGTCGGGGACATAGGTCACAGGGCCTCGCTGCGCATAGGATACCGTCGCTGCCCCGCCTGCGATCTCGATGGCATTGGTCGGACATTCCTGAGCACATACCTGGCACCCAATGCACGCATCCACCTGAACTGGCGCCAGCATCATCCAGTCGCGCGTGCTGAAATCGATAGGGATGGGACTGTGTCTCTCTGAGGCGTTAGCTGGCGCGCCCATGCTACCTGGACGGGTCATATCAAGGCAGCGCACCAGACAGAGGTCGACGCAGATGCCACAGTTTATGCAACGTTGCTCGTTGACCTGGAACCGATAGGCCATAGAGATCTCCTTTCGAGATCACCCCAGCCAGCGCGAGCGCCTGCTCACTGCACTACACCAGCATTTTGGACTACTGAGCCCGCGCGCAAATGGCTACTGCCGGCAAGTGTGATGTACTTCTGTCACGCGACTGTCACGGGCTGGTGCGCTGAAATCACAGCCCCATCACAGACCAAATCTGGAGCATATGAGCAAACGAACCTGGAGGTTAGGAAGGCAAATCGCTCCGGTAAAACAGATGAAGAGAAAGGGTCTGGGCTGCACTCTCAGAGGGATCGTACAAGCGTGATGGCGACGCAGCACACCAACGAAATGTCAATTGACGTATGGAACGGAAGTGAGCGCCGCTACGAGATGTTGTGGTCACACGCAAGTCACAAAGCGCGCCTGAGATGTCACATCTTACTCACAGTGCGGTCGTTCAAATGCCCTGCGTGTTGGCAGGGAAGCCAGATAAATTGGGCCACGAGCCGCATTCTTTGGAGCAGCGACTGCTCGCCTGGTCGTATCACAATCCTTTGTGAGTACGTTGATGTATGTGCTATTCTCCTGGCCAATGTAAGGATGCAGCCAACACTGTTGAGGATCTCATCAGGTGAATTCTTGGAAGGGCGAATGTGCGATGGGAACACGAGTGGCGAAGAGAGGAGCACGACTTCTTTACCTAATAGCCATATTCAGCCGCTCTTCTTATATCACTTGCCGCCTGTGGAGCGTCAGCGGACGCTAGCTCGGTATATGACGTGGCCTCGCTTGCCGACCATTTACGCACAAAGGGAGCAATCGTAGAAATGGCGGGCACAATCAAACATCCCTTCCTGGCAGTGCCTGGCCAGATCATGACGGTCAATGGGAATGACATCGAGGTCTATCAGTATGCGAGCCCCCAAGCGCTCGCCGCAGACACGCGCGATATCGATCCTGATGGGTGTATCGGCACTGTTGGCGGCGGCATGCTTGATCCGTGGACTGCGCCGCCCCACTTCTTCAAGAGCGAAAACGTGATGGTGATCTACCTGGGAAGCGACTCCAAGATGCTCCAACTGCTAACGAGTGTGATGGGCAAGCAGTTCGCTGGTGAATGAAGCATCCAGATGCTAGTGCGACACTGAGTGTGCTAGTCATCGGTTGAAGGATACGATTCCAATGAGATGGCTTCCCTACTTGTCTACCCGGCCTGAAAGTCACCGCCACTGCATCGAGAGCCGTTCGCCAATGCTGGTCGAGCTATGCCACCATGAGTTGCCGCGCGCAGGCTGCCAAAGATGCGTGCGGCGATCTACTGGAGCGCTTCGTTCGAGTGGCCCGCAGATGAGACGCCCGCGACACTTCATTGTACTGCCGAGACCACAACGGGTAAGCGCGCCGTGACATATCAACCCTCTCTTGTGAAGATTTTGTGATGCTTTCCCCATACGATATAAGTGCCTAATACGGGCGCATCACGAGGTACGACGCCTTTACATGACGCGGCATGGTGCGACCGAGCACATCAAGGCCTACCATGATTGAGATTCCCCGCAAACAAGACTCGACAGAGATCCTTTTGCCGAACAAAGAAACCACTCCGGCGGATGGCATGCCGCAGGTACCTGTGACACGGATCTTCACAAGGCTCGTCAATGCCGCACGCCATTATCCGCTGCCGCTATCTGTGCTCGCCCTGCTTCTGATAAGTCTCATCGCCTGGCTGGTGGGGTGGCATAACGTGGCGCAATGGAGCCTGATCGCCATTATTCTGCTCGGCGGGATTCCATTACTCTGGGCGACGTTACGGCAACTGGCGCACGGTGAGGTTGGGGTCGACGTCATTGCGATACTTGCGATTGGCGGCTCCCTTATGCGCGGCCGCTGATGCTCATTCGGGTCTTCACCCCGGTCTTCATCATTGGATCGGGCGTTGAGGCGATAAAAACCCGGCACGATGTTCAATACGCCGAGGAGGCCGAGGCGCACCGTTACCTTACAGATACACGCCAGCGGTTGACGAGGGAAGGGAATGTCAGCGTCGAGACGGTGGAGTTGGTTGGTCCGGTGGCCGACCAGTTGATTCAGCTCGCCGCCTCGCATCATGGAAGTGTGCTCGTGATGGGCACTCACGGACGTAGCGGACTGGGGAGAGCTCTGGTTGGCAGCGTCGCGGCAGAGGTGATGAGTCGGGCGACGACACCGGTAGTGATCGTGCCGCCACATCCCACGGAGGCCGCAACGAAGTAAGAGCACGACCCAGAAAGAATCATCGCACGAGGCTGGTCATCTGGATGTGCCAGCCTCGCAGTATGTTGCCCAAGCTAACTGACCTATCGATGCAACTCAGCCTCAACCCTGGCCTCCGCGCCCTGGAGACCATTCTCGATGGCGTCTGGTGAGCGAGCGATGATGAGTGGCAGATGCGTCGTGTGGAGCACGCGTTCAGTGATGCTGCCCAGCGCCCAGCGTTGCAGTCCGCCAAGCCCATGAGTTGCCATCGCGATGAAGTCGTAGCCAGGGCTTTCTTCGGCTACATTGATGATAGTATCCGCGACATCCGCTGCCAGCATGGCTGTGGGGATGACCGTAACACCTGGATGCTCTTCGCGGATGCGCTGGGCTACTACCTCAAGATAGTCGCGGGCCGTCTGAAGCGCCTGGTCTTCTGCTCCAATGATAGGCGAGGACGGAGGATCTCGATCTGTTGTGTCGCCCATCACCGCCGCGACGAAGTCTACCACCTCAAGCAGATGGACTGTGATATGGTCTGGCGCCGCCAGCGCACGCACGACATCCAGCCCTGGCGCAATCGCCGCCTCTGCCAGCTCAGAGCCGTCGAGTGGTATCAGGAGTCGAACATGATCACCTGCTAATCGGTTTGATCCCGGTTCATCGTGCGTCGGCACAATCAATACCGGCACAGGCGCATGACGAGCGACGTGGGTAACGACTCTCCCGAGGCGCCAGCGGTTCAACCCGCTGTAGCCATGCGTGCAGATGACAATCATATCGCACTTCTCATCGCGCGCGACATCCAGAATATCCTCGCTGACATGACCTTCGACGACGCGCGTTTCAACCTTGATATCCTTGAACTCAGGACGAAGCGCAAGACTCTTCACATATTCAGTAGCCTCGTCCCGTGCAACGTCGATGACTGCTAGCGCTATCTGCGCAGGCTCCCCATAGCGAGCCAGACGGAATGGCGGTAGCCCCACCACACGCAACGCAAGGACGCGGCATCCCGATCCACGTGCAAGGTGGGCGGCCACATACATAGCACGCTCAGCACGGTCCGACCCGTCGAGCGGTACGAGAATTCGCTGCAGCATGTCATGCCCTCCAGAAACACTGTTAGTGACGCATGAAGCGGGTGTATCGGCAGATTTATGGAATAGGCGCTGTTTTGGTCAGTGGCAATTGGTGAGCGATGCTCGTGGCCCAGGTGTCAATCTCTGTCCAATCGCGAAAATCCCCCTCAGGCGCGTGTACCGCTTTCGTCACCGTCCGCTCCAGAAGCGAGAGATTGCTACGGTCAATGGCGCCGAAGAAGACGCGATGGCCTTGCGGGTGGATGGACCTTTGGAACTCGTCTATCTCTTTCGGCTGGCTCGTCTTCTCGTTTGCCTCGGAACCAAGAGGGCCGTCACTGAACAGCCATACCTGGCGCTCGGCCAGTGCTTCTCGATGGCGTCGTACATAGTCTGCCGCCCCCTTAAGCCATGAGCCATAGTAGACGGCGCTCCCGATAACAACTGCCTCATAGCCCAGGGGATTTACATCCGCGCTGATCGGCTGGAGATCCACAGCCCTTCCGAGGAGCTTGAGCCTCTGAGCAATGCGCTCGGCAATGCCCTGTGTTGCCCCGTGTTTGCTCGCGTAAGTGATCAAGACAGCCATGTGAGTCTCCTTCTAATAACTTTGTTCAGGCATGGCATCAGCCATTATGGTTATTTCCCTCCATCGCATCCATCGTACTCCCTCGGATACACAAATCCATCACGAGTCGTGTACTTGAAATCACAACGATGGCCCGATGCCTCCTTCGGGAACTCAGATGCCTGATGTGAGATTACTCGGTACTCAGCCTCTTTTGTGCCGCGAGAGTGACTTCATCTGGCGGGTATGTGTCGTGTTTGAGATGGGACGCATCTAGAGTAGAGATTGCCGGGGCCATGCCTGCAGAACTTTGGCGCTGCCAGGCAGCGGCCACTGGCTCATGAAAGTGAGGATGCCCCATGACCATGTTGACGCCAGGGATCCGAAGCGACGCGGACATCCAACAGGATGTGCTGGAAGAATTGAGCTGGGACAAGCATATCAACGTGAGTGATATTGGCGTGTGCGTCAAGGAAGGTGTTGTGACACTTACTGGCCTCGTCGAGGACTATCTGGTGCGCTTGGCTGCCCAGAATGCCGCATTGCGGGTCAAAGGAGTGCATGCCGTCGCCAACGATATTGAGGTGCGTCTGCACACCAGCGCCGAGCGAACCGATAGCGATCTGGCGCTTGCCGCGCTCTATGCCCTGAAATGGGATGCTACCATCCAGACCGACAAACTTGATGTCACGATCTCGCATGGATACGTGACGCTCAAAGGTGAGGTCGAATGGCCGTTCCAGCGTGAGGCCGCGGAGCGCGCCATTCGTCGACTGGCGGGTATCAAAGGCGTGACCAACTGGATAACGGTTGTCGTCCATGCGATACCAGGCGACATCAAGCAGAAGATTGAAAAGGCACTGATACTCAATGCCGAAAGCGATGCCCAGCGCATTACAGTCGAGATACACGGGCACACCGCATCCCTGAAAGGCCAGGTACGCTCCTTCGCCGAGAAGTTGGCGGCTGGGCAAACCGCTTTATCAGCGCCAGGGATTGCCACAGTCAACAATGAGATCAAGATTGTCTACGAGGGCTGATCGCTCGCCACTGATGGAGGTGGTTGCTATGACACTTGATACGCTTCCGGCCACAACGGATCAGTTGCTGCGTGATCGCATTGATGTCCTGGTGAACGAGCGGCTGGAGCAACTCGTCACTGAACGAGTCACTGCGGCGCTGACGAAAGATCCGGCCAAAAACAAAGTGGCGATCATCGCGTCCAAAGGCACGCTCGATATGGCGTATCCTCCGCTCATTCTGGCGTCGGCTGCCGCTGCGATGGGCGAAGAGGTAGAGATCTTCTTCACGTTCTATGGCCTGGATATCGTCAAAAAGGGAGGCGCGGCGCATCTCAAAGTGGCCCCCATTGCCAATCCGGCTATGCCGATGCCAACAGCTCGGCAACGCTGCCTGAGACGGCGATCTCCAGCCCCGCGCTGGCCTACAACGGCAGAGGCGATACTGGCGAAGTGCTGATTACGTGGACCGGCGCCGATTACTACCATCACCTGAACGTCGCCATCGTCAACTTGGCGAGCCACTAGAGGCTGTTTTAGACTCACCGTTGATTGGCGTGAGATACCTAGGAATTCAAGATTGGAAGAACAGTAGAACGTCAGAAGAGGCCCGAATATCACAACCGCGTGGTAATACTGGCGGGCCTCACCACATCTCTCCCCTAATTCCACGGCGTGCTACGGCAGCCACCGTCAAGCCTTTAACACGCTCTGGGATCCTTCTGCTTACCTGCACCGTACAGGCTGCATGTATGCGTTCGCCCTCACAGCTCGTTTTCGCTGCTCACCGAACGATCAGCCAGTTCAGCCATCGCTGCCTGTTGAGACTCCTCGATAGTCGCGCGACGGAGCAGCAACATGGCTGTGAAGGGAAAGATCAGGATCGAGAGGAGAGACGCTGCCGTGAGCGCGGCACTGGTCGCCGCCGAGATGAGATTAAGTGCGACGCCAATCTGGACAGCGGCAAGGATGAAGGTCAGCGAGGTCGCCTGCAGAAAGCCCGCGGCATAGGCGCGCGTGTTGCCCAGCAGCGGACGGAAAAGCAGGGCAGGCACAGCGTGGACGACGAGCAGCGCCAGCAGAAAGAGCGGCACCAGCACAAGCGCGCGAGTGCTCGACGTCAGCGCGGGCAGATCAAATTGCAAGCCAATTGTCACGAAGAAGACTGGGATAAAGACGCCGAATCCTATCGCGTCGAGTTTCATACGAAACTGAGGATGGCGCGTCGACTCATCGGGATCGAGAATGCGGATCACGACGCCTGCGATAAAGGCGCCGAGAATCGTCGAGAGTCCTAAACCTTCTACGGCCAGCGCGACAAACGCCGCCAGCAGCGTCCAGGCGCCCCGCACGCGTATCTGCGCTGTCGAGTCGCTGAGCCGAACCAGCAGCGCCGAGAGCGTTTTCGACCGCTCTGCCCGCAACACCACTGCGCTGACGCCGATGGCGAGGGGCACAAAACAGCCAAGGAAGAACAGGTGCACGGGAGTGCTCACTACGACGCTGGAAAACAGTACTGTCAGCAGAAGTAGCGAGCCAAACTCGGCGAGCGTTGCCGAAAGGATGGATACCTGGCCAAACGGTGTATCCACCTCGCCAGCGCCCTTGAGCGGCGGAAGGATCACTCCCAGGGATGTCGCCACCAGAATATTCGAGAAGAACAGCGGTGTCCTGACGAGACCGGTGACACCGAAGAGAAAGCCAACAAGCAACGCCAGTGCAGCCGTGCCGCCGAAGCAGAGGAGCGCCAGGCGGAATAGTGGGCCGCGAAACCGCGTGGTATCGACCTCCATACCGGCAAGAAAGAGCAGGAACCCCAGGCCGATGAGAGAGAAGATTTGTACAGGCTCATCCGCGGTCACCCACCCCAACCCGTAGGGTCCGATGATAATGCCAGCCAGCACCTCAAATACCACCGCGGGAAGCAAGCGCAGGCGCAGCAGGTCGAGCGCGAGCGGCACGGCGAATGCAACGGCTGCGATAATCTCAAGCCCGGTGAACGTGGCCGGTGTCACCATGGCGGACTCCTTTGAAGACGACAGGAAGACGCGGTCTCGTGACAAGGACGCTCTTGTTGGAATATCCAGACGACCAGGCTCTACGCGACACATGCACAGAAATAGCGAAGCAGGACATAGCCCGTGCCATGCGACCCAGATTAGGACTTGCATGTTTTCAGGCGCTTGCGTTTGCACGTGCTGTGCCTGGTGGATAACAAAGCATGATAATTTGTCCGAACGTATACCACGAGCGATGAAAAGTAGCTGAGCGACTGCTTGAAAAGAGGCTGAAGCACAACTTGAATGTCCGAAGGCTATCCGATGCCGGTACAATACTCGTGGATTCCCGCGAATTCGATGGCTGTTCGCCCCAGATGCCCACGTTATCGTTTACCCAATTCGCCAATGCATGAAGAATAAGCTGGCAGATAACCGATTGAGATTGATGATGTTGTAAAGAATTGGAGAGCTCACTATGACATCTGACGATCCGGCGCAGGATATCTGGTCACGGTTGCGTGACTATTGCCAGCACGACCACGCTCTGAAATGCCCGCCCCTGACGGATGAGCAGGCGCTCGACCTGGAACAGCATGGCATCTACATACCACCCGAGGAGCGTTACCACTTCACCAGCACTGGCCATGGGTTCAGGGAACGGCCAGAGATTATATGCTATCCCCCAGCAACAGAGGAACAGTTGCGTGCCACGGAAGAGCGGCTCGGCTTCCCATTGCCTCAGGATCTGCGTGGTCTTTATGCTGAGGTTGCCAATGGCGGCCTCAATTTAGGTTCGTCATACGTCTTTCATGGCGCCATTGGCGGTTGCTGTCAGAGCGCGCCATACAGAAAAGATGGCCCTACCATCGAGCAGCTCGTAAGTGACAGCGACCGGCGATTGCACCCACGCATCGAAGAAGCCCTTTTCCGCCATCCCGGCAACTATGTGATCGCCGATTCCACGCCTGAAGGCTTCATCTTTCTCGCGGATACTGGATGCAGCACCGGGCTCGAAATGGATGGCGCAACTGGACAACTCTACCTGATCGATTGTTGGGATGCGGCGCCTGACTCACAAGGAGACGACTCAGAACGCAGATACCTTCTCACCATCGAGGCGTTGGCGCCTTCGCTGAGCGTGTGGTTCGAGCGTTGGCTCGACCACAGGTCGTACGGCCGCAGAGTCACGCCGAACTGTTCTCGAGATGGTAGAGACGGACGACCTGCCTGACTCTGATGAAGTTTGGCGCGGTCTGTATCGCTTTGGCCCAAATTGGCATGTTTGGGAACAGCCACCTGAGGATACCGACCTTGCGCACGATGCAGAGCATGCGATTTATTGGACGTATATTGAGGATGCATAACGGAGGAGAATGCGTACCATGGCGGCTCCGAGAGCGAACCGCCTGATGACTGGTTTGTCGAATGGCCATGAGCAAGCGACACAGCGTATCGCATGACTGCGCGTCAAATTGAGACGGGGATCGAAGCTGATTTTACGCAATCGCGGGACGACGAGGAACCTGAGGAGATTCGGACGTAGACGTCGCGCGCCAGAGCGGCTGTGGCGCGCTCATACTCAGGAAATGCGCCAGGCGCACAGCCCACGAAGGAACTCCGTGAACTATGCGCCTGGGCGAGAACGTTTAGCGGTATGACGCGGCGGTTAGCATTCGCTATAGCCGCAACTGACACACTTCTTGCAGCCTTCCTCGTAGCGCATGGTGTTGTTGCCACACTGCGTGCAGAGGTTGCCGGTAACGCTATAGGGCGCCAGCATCATGGGATTTGGGCCTGGCAGATGACCGCCACTCCCATTGCTCATGCCATTGCTCATGCCATTGCTCATGCCATTGCTCATGCCATTGCTATACCTGTTGCTCCCATTGTTGCCACTGGCGGACGAATCATCCGTCGTGTCAACTGACGGCGCCTCCGATTCGGGCTGACTGGCGAGGCTCGCCAGATGCAGATCAATGGCGCGCGCCATAGCGTCTGGCAGCGAACGCACCCGACCAGCGCCAAAGCCAATCGAGGTGCTGCCACCAATCGCGCGAAGCTGGCGGGCCACCTCTTCAGCACGCTGGTTCTGTGAGATCGGGCTGTCGATCCGCAGGTGCAGCGAGATCAGGCGGCCCAGCGCCTCAGCCAGCGCCGCGACATCCGAGCCAGCCTTACCGATGTTGACGAAGACCTCCAGCAGGCCATCCTCGTCACTGTTGAGCGTGACGTTGACCTTGCCCTCGGGCGCACGCACCTGGCGCGTGTAGCCCTGAATGACCTCTGGCCGCTCCTTGATGCCTCCGGAGTAGCGGCGATGCCTCTCCGCGACCTCCGCCTGAACCTCCGCCCGCGCTGGAACCTCAGCCTGGGCAGCGGTCGCCGTTTCTGGCTGTTTGTCTTTCACGCCGACGTTGAGCACCTGCTCGCCCTTGCTGCCGTCGCGGAAGACGGTAATACCGAGGCACCCCAGATCCCACGCCAGCATGTAGGCCTCACGCACGTCGTCATACGTCGCGCTATTGGGCAGGTTAATAGTCTTCGAGATGCTGTTATTGACGCCCACCTGGAAGGCCGCCTGCATCCGAATATGCCACTCAGGAGCGATCTCGTGCGCGGTCACATACGGCGCGAGCGCGGGATGATCCGCCGCCCGATGCCCATGGAGCGAGCCATGTTCTCTGATGTAGGCGAGCAGCTCTTCTTTCTCGACGATGTCACTGGCCGCCAGCGCGCGTGCGAAGAATGGGTTGACGAAGTCCAGCACGCGATAGGAGCCATCGGGCTGCTTCACCCGATGCTGGAAGGCCAGCGCGAAAATCGGCTCGATGCCGGACGAACAATCGGCCAGGATGCTGATGGAACCGGTCGGCGCGACCGTCGTACGGGTGGAGTTGCGCAGCTTCTCGCCATTCTTGTAGATACTGCGCTCCCAGTTCGGGAAGGCGCCACGCACCTCAGCTAGCTTCGCCGATTCATCGGTTGACCAAACCTGGATGGCGACCATGACTTTCTCGCCGAGCGCCACCGCCTCTTCGCTGTCATAGCGGATGTTCAACTCGAAGAGCATCTCCGCCCAGCCCATCACGCCGAGGCCGATACGCCGGTTCGCCCGCACCTTGTCGCGTACCTCTTTGAGCGGATAGGGGTTGATCTCGATCACGTCATCGAGGAAGCGTGTGGTGATGCGTGTGGCAGCCTCCAGCCCGGCCCAGTCGACCTCGCCATCGCGAACAAACAGGCCCAGGTTGATCGAGCCGAGATTGCAGGCGTCATAAGGACCTAGATACTGTTCGCCACATGGATTGGTTGCTTCCAACATTTCAATCTCAGGGACAGGGTTGGCCGGGCTGGCGTTTGCGCGGTCGATGAAGACCAGGCCTGGATCGCCGGTCGCCCAGGCGGCGGAGACGATAGCGTCCATCACATCGCGCGCCTTGAGTGTGCTTGTTACCTCGCCTGTGTGTGGGATCCAGCAGATTGAACTCGGTGTCCGCTTCGAGCGCCCGCATGAACGCATCAGTGATGGCCACCGAGATATTGAAGTTCGTCACCGAGCCGTCGCGCTTGCAGTCGATAAACTTCAGGATGTCGGGGTGGTCCACTCGCAAGATGCCCATGTTAGCTCCGCGACGAGTCCCGCCCTGTTTCACCGCTTCGGTTGCTCCGTCGAAGATACGCATGAAGCTGACCGGGCCGCTGGCCACGCCGTGTGTCGAGGCGACCATGCTCCCCTCGGGGCGTAGTCGGGAAAAGGAAAATCCGGTCCCCCCACCACTTTGGTGGATCAGCGCGGCGTGCTTCACCGCATCGAAGATGCCGCTGAGGCTATCCTCGACCGGGACGACATAGCAGGCGGAGAGCTGGAGATTATTGCCCTTCCCGGCGTTCATCAGCGTCGGCGAGTTCGGCAGGAACTTGCGCTCCACCATAATCGAATAGAACTGCTCCGCGATCTCGTCGCGAGACGCGCCGCCCTTGCCAGCCCACTGCTCCTCCGCGGAGGCAACGGCATCGGCGACACGCCACGCCAACTTATCCGGTGTCTCGGCGACGACACCATTCGCATCTTTCAATAAATAGCGCTCGCGAAAAACGCGAAGCGCTGCCTCCGACCACTCGCCTGCCTTGCGCTGCGACGACGCAGCGGTAGTCGCCTTGCTGGCGCCAGCCTTCTTCTCTGCCACGGCTGCTCTCCTGAGGGGGTAATCAACTGATGAGCTGTTCCGCACGGACCTGTGCGAAGGGGACAAAGGCAATTGTAGCACAACATATAGATTTTGCAATACTAATTTTACCACATATTGTGTCGTAGGAGATTTCCGGTGTTTGGCACAACATCTTGTAGCTAGTCACCATAACACTGAGGACTCTTGTATAGTCCGCTAGCCTGAACTGGCCCCGACAACCACCGACACTATGCCACATCACCTGAACATGACGACATAATCATCGCAACCACGAGTGATAGAATGGAGCGGACTGTTTGCGGCAACGACGCTATTCACTATAACAGGATATGTGAGATGTTCTATGCGCTCTGAAATACTCTCGGTTGGCACCGAACTGCTGCTCGGGCATATCACCGATACCAACGCCTCCTGGCTGGCGCAGCAGCTTACTCCGCTCGGCATCGACCTGTTCTACGTCTCACAGGTTGGCGACAACCTGGAGCGCCTGAGCGCAACCGTACGGCGCGCGCGCGAGCGTTCCGATCTGGTCGTCATGAGCGGTGGCCTGGGTCCGACCGAAGATGACCTCACCCGTGAGGCCATCGCCGCCGTGCTGGATGAGACGCCCCACGTCGAGCCACAGCTTGAGGCCGATCTTCGCGCGTTCTTCGCTGGGCGGGGCATCAGCATGCCTGAGCGCAATGTCAAACAGGCGTGGACGCTGCCCTCGGTCACGATACTGCCAAACCCCATTGGCACCGCACCTGGCTGGTGGGCCGACCGCGACGGAAAAGTAATCGTCGCCATGCCGGGCGTGCCGTACGAAATGAAGCGCATGTGGCAGAACGAGGTTGCTCCACGCCTGCGTTCGCGCGCCAACGGCATCCTCTTCACACGCATCTTGCGCGTCGCGGGTCTGGGGGAATCGAGCGTTGAGGAACGACTCGACGCGGTACTGCACAGTTCCAACCCCACCGTCGCCACCTATGCCAAGCAGGACGCCGTTGATGTGCGCGTCACCGCGAAAGCCGCCACATCGGAAGAAGCCGAGACGCTCGTCGCCGACGTTGAAGAGCGCATCCGCGCAACGCTTGGACAACATATCTTCGGCATAGACCACGAGACGCCGCAGAGTGTGGTGTTGCGTATGCTCATAGAGCGTGGGATAACCCTGGCGACTATGGAATCCTGCACAGGTGGACTGCTTTCCAGCCTGATAACCGACATCCCAGGAAGCTCAAACGCATTCCGTGGAGGGCTGATCTCCTACGCCACCGAACTCAAAGAGGCGTGGGGAGTTCCAGCCGAGGTCATCGCCGCGCATGGGGTTGTAAGCATCGAAACTGCGCGTGCCATGGCCAGCGCAGTGCGCCACCAGACCGGGGCGGATGTCGGCGTCAGTGTGACTGGTGTGGCTGGCCCGGATGAGCAGGAAGGCAAACCGGTTGGGACGGTGCATATCGCCGTCGCCTCGCCGCTAGGTATGCGCGACACCAGCCAGCGCTTCCGTGGGCCGCGCAACGAGATCAAACTGCGAGCCGCCTACACCGCGCTCAACCTGCTCCGCCTTCATCTGCTGCGCGAAGGCCAGGCCGACCAGAGCCTGCAGTTGCGCAGGCGGCTTGATCACGAACTGAAGGTATGATTCAGAGGTATCCGCCACGGTAATGGTACGTGTGTCGGATGGCTGGTAGAACAATTGATAGACGTACCAGCATCGTATCCGATTGCGCCGGCGCCAGGCCTGGAGTCGTATTCATCGGTAGCGGCTCAGTATGTCATGCTGTTGCCATTGATCGGTAAAACGATAGCTGTTCTGAGGCTCGGAGTTGCCGAGACGTCCACTGCCAGCCCAAGTGTTGCTGTGACGTGTTGGTAATCGTCTAGCGTCCCAGTGCAGGTACTAAACCCGATCGACACCAGAACCAGCGGCGATGGGCGAGAACGTCAGCCAGGTAGGCGGCGGCGTGGTTGCCGTTGGCTGCGCTGTCGCCGTGGGCACGGGCGTTGGCGTCTCGGTCGGCATGGGTGTTGCCGTGGGAATCGCGGCTGCGTGGGCTGTCTGTGTCGCGGAGAGCGCCGAGAGGCTTGCGGGAGATGCGCCGCCAAATGACAATCCTCCATTGAGTGCCATCAGCGTCCCACCGCCGCACAAACTTGCCAGGAGAATCGCAGACGCCACCAATATCAGCATCCAGCGATACCGCGAAGCAAATCCCTGAGAAGCTGGGTGGCCGACCACCGCGAAGGACTCGGTCGTCGCATGCCGCCATCATGCCATTCGCACCGCTATGCGACGTTGAGAACCGGACCGTCTTACGCTGCCAGCCACCCGCCAACGTGCGCATCGTCGTCCGCCCGGACCGTACGGCGGCATTGAGCGCCAGGGCAAAGCTGCGCATGTCAGGATAGCGCTGCGTCGGAATCTTCGCCAGCGCCTTCATGACAACCTGTTCAAGCTCAGGGGAAATGTCTCCGTTACGACGTGACGGAGGGACCGTTGGCTCGGTAAGGACAAGCGCGGCCACCTCGTACGGTGTATCCGCCTCATGCGGCACGCGACCCGTCAGCAGCTCATAGAGAACTGATCCCAGCGCATAGATATCCGCGCGCTGATCAACCGCTCCGCCGCGCAACTGCTCTGGCGCCATGTATTCCGGCGTGCCTACGGGTAAGCCTGTCGCCGCCAGCGTCTGCGCCGCGTTGCCCTGGCGATGAAACGGCACCTCTCGCGCAATGCCAAAATCCGTCAGCAGCGCGCGCCCATCCTTATCGAGCAGGATATTTTCTGGCTTGACATCGCGGTGCACCAGATCCACCGCATGGGCGATATCAAGCCCCGAGGCGATCTCGGTCACAATGCGGACTGACTCACGGATGGACAGGCTACCCTCGTCATCGAGCCGGTCACGTAATGACTCGCTGAGCACCGGCATCACCAGATAGAGCAGGTCGCCATGTTCCCCACCATTGAAGGCATAGACTTCGACAATGTTGGGATGGCGCAATTGCGCGACCCGGCGGGCCTCCGTACGGAAGCGTGTCACGTAGTTGGGGTCGGCGGCCAGCGCGGCTGGCAGCACTTTCACGGCGACCTCACGACCCAGCGGCAACTCCAGCGCGCGGTAGACCTCTGCCATACCGCCAGCGCCGAGCAGCGACTGTAACTGATAATCGCCGAGCTTGCGCCCGACCAGATTTCCTCCGCTCCCTGGCCCCACCGATTCCACCTCTCTCCCGCACCCATCTCCAGAATTCCACGACGTTCCCAGCACATCGTAGTTGGGCTATGCCGGGCATTCTAAAGTACGCAAGCTTTCGGCGTCAACTGACTAGCCCATTACTTGTAACTCCGAAAACACCCCAACGGTATCGCCCGCCAGGAGTGTTGGCGCTATGCCTGCCACATTTCCCAGCGCAGCAGGAAGAGGCGCCTCCACGCCTCCAGGCGAGATATGTAGTACACGCACGCCAAGCCGCAGCGCTCCCGCCTCCCGGCTGGTGATGAGCAGTGGCCAATTGCGCACCACGTATATCTCGCCGGGCCGCCACCTCGTCAGTGGACGCCAGAGCGTCGTCGCAAAATCGTCCTCGGTGAACTCCGACCCATCGGCTCGAATGAATACCAACTCTATCGCGTCATCAACCGTCAGTGGTTGCTCGACGCGCCAGTAGGTCGTCACTGTGAGATAGGGGTTGTTGACGTAGAGTGTGGGCGCTGGCGAGAAGCCGTACCCCACCAGATGCAACGATGAACCAAAGCGAATGGTAGTAGCATGCGGAATGGCATTCGCTGTCGTCTCGGTGAAGCGATAGAACGACTGCGGCAGCCCCAACGGATCAGCCGGATCGAGCATTGGCCCACGTCCTTTGGCCAGCAACAAATAGCCGTCGTCGGCCACTACCACGTGATATCCGCCACCGGTCAGCAAACTGCGCGCCTGCGTCATATACGACTGCACCGCCAGACTCTGTGGATACAGGCTGCCTGTCACATCGAGCAAGATATAGTCGGCGTCGTGCATATGATCGGGAAATAAATAGATGTGGCGGCGCTGGCTGATATGCGGCACAAGATCGGTCTGCGCCGAGACACTGGCGCCCAGGGGGATCCGCGCGATGATAGCGTCGGCCAGCCGCGCGTGCGCCGTCACGACCGGCCAGGTAAACCCCTTTGCCAGGGACGTATAGCCGTGATCGCGCTGCGCCCGGAGCGCGAAGAGCAGCACGAGCAGCGTTAGCGCCACCATCAGCGCCCGCTGCAGCGGAATCCGCGCTATCCAGTGCGGCCACCGAAGAGTTTGCGCCGAAATCCGTGGCCGAACCTGAGCGCCAGCCCATGCTCCCAGACCCGCGAGCAATGCCACACCCTCGATTGCGGCAACGATAAGCACCGGGACGATCTCGGCGTTGTACTGGTAGATACCAGAGTACATCGGCGCATAGCTGCTCAGCATATTGATCGCCAGCGCGGGCACGGCTATGAGCAGCGTCAGGGGCGCGAACAGCGGCAGATAGCCCAGCGGCGCGAGCAGCGTACGCAGGTAGACGATGCGATCTGGGGCGAGGATATAGTCGCGCACCACCTGCACTGGATGCGTCAGCAGATAGAGCGCGACCTGCCCCGGCGAGTCACCAAACTGAGAGTAGCGCGCAACCGTCGGAGACTGCCCCAGCGGGCTGACGAGGTGCATGATCGCAAGCTCCGCGATCAGCCAGACCATCGAGAGCGCGACCAGCCCCCAGCCAAGGCGGGCGCGACGCTGCAATACGACGATGCTCAGGCCTATCAGCGCGACATCGAGCGGGATCTCCTCCTTGGTTGAGAGCGCGAGCAGACAGGCGATAATCAATCCGGTGTTATTGCGCGACAGCATGAAGTAGAGCGCAAAGAGCAGAAACGCCGCCGAAAGCGTCACCGCGTGAAAGTCGTCAGTGACGGCGGCTTGCAGCGATGGAAAGAGCAGATAGGCTGCGGCAAAGACGATGCCCGCGAACGGACTGCGCAGACGCCGCATGGCTAGCCAGAACGCGGGGAAGGCGCCGCTCGCGACGATGAGCGCCTGTACGAGCTGGAGTGTTTTGGGCGAAGGCGCTATCACATAGAGCAACGAGAGTGGAAACATGATCGGCTCGAAGTGGATGGCGAGCCGAGAGATATCGCCAAGACAATTGTTGTCAGTGACACGGTCGCAGATCGTCTGGTGAAGCGGCGCCCCATGGAGTGTGTTCCACAGCGCCTGATCCATGATACCCAGGTCTTCGGCGTGCGTCATATAGGCGTCGTGTAGCGCAAAGAGATAGGCTGAGAAGAAGACGGTGAAGGCCAGCGCCATCACGCCTACGATACCAAGCGCGACGCGCGGCCATATACCCTCTGGCGCGGGCGATAGCGGTGGATACCGGTCCAGCAGGCGAGCAAACGTCCGGCGCATCGGACGCAGCTGCGGGGCATTCCAGCACGCACGGCCTGCAACACGAAGCGAGCTAAAAGAGGACGTTACACGGGAGACGACATTTGAGGCCCCACGAGACCCAGGCGCTGGGGATCCTGAGGAAGCGGAAGAAGTGCTCGACGAATCGTCTGGCCCTGGTGTGTCCGTCGGAGTCATGGGACACCTCCTACGACTCCGGAACTGGCTCAGCGGTTGGCGGCTGCACCCGGATGCCTCCAGGAGCAAGGTGGGCGGCGGTCACGCAGATCAATTCGGCTCCGGTGGTGAGCAGCCGCGCCATGAACGCCACGACCAGCGCCACTCCCAGACTGGCATCCGCACCGGATACGAGACCGCACGCTATAAGGAGCCCCGCAATGGCGGCCTCGCGGAAACCTAGACCGCTCGGCGTCAAAATGGCGAGGAAGCCAACATCCCAGCCCATCGCGTTGATACCGATGGCAAGCACGACCGCGACAACCGTCGATGGCGCATCGGTCAGCGAGCGAATCAGCAGATAGAAGCCAACTCCTCCCACGACCCAGCTCATCGCCCAGTAGCTTGTGATAATGAGGAGATCGCGGTAGCGCAGTCCCAGCGTCACCGGCTCGCGCCGCATCATGCGCAAGCCGCGATTCAGCGCACCCTGGAGGAGCCGCGGATGCAGCCCAACGAGGAGCAGTGGTACACCGACAAGGCCGATGCCTACGATGACATCGCGAGGTATAACCCGTGTCAACCCCGAGACATCCGGCCAGAACAAGAGCGACAGTGCGAACACCAGCGCCGCAGACGTGATCTTGGTGGCCAGCTCGATCACCATGCTCGCCAGCCCGATTGCCTTGGGTACGCCGCGACTCTCCGCGCCAAACACGCGTGCGAACACATGCCAAACGTTACCGGGGATGTAGCGCACAAATTCCGCGCTCAGATAGATGCGCTGGCTGGAAATAATATCGAGGTCACTTCCGAGGCGGCGCAAGATGCCACGCCAGACGAGCGCATAGGTGAGCTCCTGCGCGACGAACAGCGCCAACGCCGTCACCAGCAGCCCCCATTGCACGTGCCACTGATACTGCGAGAGCTTTGTCCAACTCGTACGGACACCGAGCGCCAGGAATATCGCGATCAGCACGACCACGACGAACTGCACGAGACGCTTGTGTACGCGCAGCCAGCCGACCGCCTGCTGAACGCTATCCGCGAGATGGGATGTTTTCTGCGCAGCCATTAGTCGAGCACCTGTTTGATGCTGTATTCGTCGTCGGGGCGATAGGCAAAGTGACGGATCATCTCACTCTGCAGGCCAGTCAGAATGAAGCTGATGCCGAAGACGATCAGTAAGATGCCTACAAATAGGAGCGGGCGGGTATGGATCTCCTGGTGGGAGCCAATCGGTAGGAAGCGGTCAAGGACAATATAGAGATCAACCAGCACGCCTGCCACCGTCGCAAGCAGTCCTATCGCGCCGAACAGGCGTAGCGGCGTCTGAAGATACTGCATGAGGAAGACGACCATCATGAGATCGAGAAAGCCCCGTAGGAAGCGCCGCGCACCGTACTTCGACTTGCCAAACTTGCGTTTATGGTGGCGCACCTTCACCTCGGTCACCCGGAAGCCGCGCTCATGCGCCAGCACCGGAATGAAGCGATGCAGTTCGCCATAGAGCTTCACGTCGTCGAGCACTTCGCGGCGATACGCCTTGAATCCGCAGTTGATATCATGCAGGCGCACACCGGTTGTCAAGCTGACCATGCGATTGAAGAAGAATGATGGAAAGGTCTTGGTGATCGGGTCGTGCCGGGGATATTTCCAGCCAGAGACGAGATCATAGCCTTCGTTGAGCTTTTCGATGAACTTCCCCATCTCGTCAGGATCGTCTTGCAGATCGGCGTCCATCGTGAAGACGACATCCCCACGAACATGCGAAAAGCCCGCCACCAGCGCTGGAGTCTTGCCGAAGTTGCGGCGGAAACGAATCACCCGGATATGTTGATCCTGCTCGTGCAATGCGGTGAGGGTGGCGAACGACCCATCGCGGCTACCATCATCCACAAAGACGATTTCATACGACTGCCCCAGCCGCTCCAGCGCGGACGTGAGTGCGTGATACAGCGGGCGCAGACTCTGCTCTTCGTTATACACAGGCACGACGACCGAAATGCCCAGTTGAGCCTCCTGTATGAGCTCGGATGCCGTGTCAGGGCGAGGGCTTGTCGAATTTTGCATTGTCCTGCAACTCCAGACATAGGCGGGCATGGCAACGGGTTTTCTTCCATGCTCCATCTGGGAATTATCCCACTCGACCACCGTGAGAGTCAACGTAACCGCGACCTTCAGGCAAATAGAGTACGCACATCGTGCCCGCAATATGATACCCTGCTGTTGACAAGTTTGCATATAGATGAAAGTGAGCAGAGCCGATGGCGCTGACGGTGGGCATGCGCGGCGAGGCGTCACTGGTAGTCGGTGAGGCACAGACCGCTGCGGCATTCGGCGCTGGCGGGGTGCTGGTGCTTGGCACTCCAGTGATGATTGGCCTGATGGAGAACGCGGCATGGCAGCTCGTGCAGCCGGAACTTCCAGAAGGCGAATCGACGGTAGGCACGCTGGTGAATGTGCGCCATCTCGCCGCGACGCCAATGGGCGGGCATGTGGTCGCCACTGCCGAGTTGATCGAGATTGACGACCGACGGCTTGTCTTCCGGGTGAGCGCCCGCGACGACACCCAGATCATTGGCGAGGGTACGCACGAACGATTTCGCATCGTGCTGGAGCGTTTTCTGGCGCGATTGCCGAAATCACCCGAGGCCTGATAATTAAAGCTTGCGCGCTTGCATCTTGCCAGCGGTGCGATACAATACCACTGCCGAGATAGAATACACAAGCTCATGACACAGACGACGAGACACATGGTACAGTGTTAGCTGTGTGAGACGTTGTGGCGCGGATGGCAAGGCGCCGCCGCAGCCGGTGGTTAAACCGCGAGGTGGGGCAGGAGTCAATATGTCGCTCATCAACATGGCGAAACGCGAGATCAACTGTAAGATTGTCTATTACGGCATTGGCCTGAGCGGCAAAACCACGAACCTGCATTTCATTCACCGAACCGTCAACCCGGCAGATGTCGGCGAGATGGTCTCGATTGATACCGAGACTGAGCGCACGCTCTACTTTGACTTATTGCCTCTTGAGCTTGGACGCGTTCACGGTTTCACCATCCGCTTTCAACTCTACACAGTTCCCGGCCAGGTACTCTATCAACAGACGCGCATCTCCGTGCTCAAAGGCGCGGACTGTGTCGTCTTCGTGGCCGACTCGCAGGCGAACAAACTCCAGGAAAACATCGAGAGCTTCAACGAACTGCGCGAGCAACTGCGGCGGATGGGCAAACGTCCCGGCGAGTTCCCGCTGGTAATGCAATGGAATAAACGCGACCTGCCAGATATTCTGCCGGTGCCCGTACTGGAGCAGTACCTTAACCCATTCCACAGCCCCAGCTTCGAGGCAGTCGCGGTGAATGGCGGTGGCGTTATCGAGAGTCTGCGCGTTGGCATCAACTCGACACTTCGTCAGCTCGACCGCATGTAATTGTATAATTTGTAACCAGAGTCGAAGAAACCTCCATAGCGAATCTTCGGACGCCACAGACGTAGACAGGAACCACCACCCGCCTCTCGGTTCCTCCAGGCGCGCGCTTACGGATGTCCGGGAGACCGACGTATCCTCTGTCCATCAGGTGTCGATCAGCATGCTCGGCCATCGAAACAGGCTTGATGCAGTCGCCCCATCATCTCGCCGGAGGCTGACCTGTTGAGTCCGAAATTACCTGAACGCGAGCAATATCTTGCGCGATTGAATGACCTGCTCCAGGAGGCGGCCCAGAGCAAAGGGCGCTGCGTGCTGGTTGTCGGCGAAGCGGGCATTGGCAAAACCACACTCATCGAGCATTTCGCCGAACAGCATCGCGCTGAAGCCCGGTTTTTCTGGGGGCAGTGTGAGGCACTGTATACACCACGGGCGCTCGGCCCTTTCTATGACATAGCGCCATTGCTGGATGGCCTGGTGGATGTTCTCGGTGACCGCCATGCAAATCGGGCCACGATATTCTCCAGGTTCTTGAGCGCCCTGCAAGCAAAAACAGCGCCAACCGTAGTCATTATCGAGGATGTGCATTGGGCCGACGAAGCAACTCTGGACATGGTCAAGTTCTTGGCCCGACGCGTACAACAGTCATCCATCCTGCTGATTGTCACCTATCGTGATGACGAAATTGGCCCCGATCATCCACTCTGGTTCGTAATTGGGGATTTGCCCAGCAAAGCGACCACCCGCATGCGCATCCCAACATTATCGGAGCGCGCGGTAACTCAGCTTGCCGTAGAGGCGCAGCATTCCACCAGCAATCTCTATGCGATCACTGGGGGTAATCCATTCTTCGTCACGGAAGCGCTTGCCAATCTCGACGCGGATATACCTGAGACCGTGCGTGCGGCGGTGCTGGCTCGGGCATCGCGCCTGTCATCGGCAGATCGCACCGTTATCGACCTGGTATCGGTGGTTCCAGCGCGCGCTGAGTTATGGCTCATTGAGGCGGGTCTTGGGCCATCGTTGGATGCTATTGATGAGTGTTTGCAAACAGGAGTCCTGCGCCTCGATCGAGATGCCGTTGCGTTTCGGCATGAGCTTGCCCGACAGGCCCTGTAAGCGCCATTCCCCAGCAGCGTTTGAAGCACCTGCATGGACAGGTCTTGCGCGCGCTGATGGGACATGGGCTTGAGCCATCCCACATTGCCAGACTGGTCCACCATGCGACAGGCGCGGAGGAGAGCGCCGTCGTACTTCAGTTCGCTCCCGAGGCTGCCAGGCAGGCGGCTGCGCATGGGGCACACCGTGAAGCAGCAAGCCATTACGAGTCAGCGCTATTGTACGCGGCTAATCTGCCTCCACGGCAGCGGGCTGAACTGCTAGAGGGACGCGCCTATGAGTGCTACCTGACGAATCAATTCGAGGAGGCGCTCAAGGCGCGCATTGAAGCGCTCAATATATGGCAGGAATCCGGAGATCCAGACAAAGTTGGGCAGTCGCAGCGTTGGTTATCACGTCTCAACTGGTTCCTCGGCAACAAGCCCGCGGCGGACCGTTTTGCCAAGGAGGCAATCACCACGCTACAAGACTTGCCGCGCGGCAGGGAGCTGGCGCTGGCCTATAGCAATCTGGCACAATTGTGCATGCTTGAGGAGGATCTTACCGGAACGTATGAATGGGGATCACTGGCTATTGAGCTGGCCAGAGCGCTCCACGACGATGAGGTACTATGCCACGCGCTGAACAATATCGGGACAGCGGAGTTGATGGCTGGCCAGGACGACGGCCAGCATACACTCAAGGAGAGCCTGCGCATCGCTCTGGAGCACGGCTTCGAGGAGCATGCCGCACGGGCATATACCAACCTCGCCAGCCGCGCCGTCTCCTGCCGCGAGTACCCAGAGGCAATACGCTACCTTGAAGAGGGCATTACGTATTGCGCTGACCACGATCTCGATTCCTGGAAACTATATATGACCGGTTGGCGTGCCCGCGCGCATCTTGACCTTGGCGATTGGGCAGCTGCGGCGGACGATGCGCAACTTGTCCTCGGCGTCTATCGGGCGTCGCCTGTCGTGCGTATCTCGGCCCTGGCAGCATTAGGTACCGTCCGTCAGCGACGTGGTGACCCTGGCAGTGCGGCGCTACTGGATGAGGCGCGGGATCTCGCCTTGCAAACAGGAGAAGTGCAGCGTATCGCCCCAGTCGCCGCTGCCCGCGCTGAAAAAGCCTGGCTGGCAAATGATCTTGAAGCATGCCTGGCCGAGGCGCGAGTTGGGTTTGATCATCCACACAATCTCAGGACTTCGTTTGAGTTCGGACAGTTGTGCTTCTGGATGTGGAAAGCGGGAGGACTATCTGAGGCGCCCGATGGACTTCCGGAACCATACGCGGCACAGCTTGCGGGCGATTGGAGACGCGCCGTCTCACTATGGGCAAGCCTTTGCTGCCCCTATGAACAGGCGCTGGCGCTCGCCGATGGTGACCGCACCGCACAGAACGAGGCATTGCAAATTTTCCAGACACTGGGTGCGCAAGCCATGACCGATCACTTGACGCGCCAGCTCCACTCCAAGGGCGTCCGGAGTATCCCTCGTGGCCCGCGCGCTTCAACCCGAAGTAATCCAGCGGGCCTGACCGAACGGCAAATGGAAGTATTGCTATCGATGGCCGAAGGATTCTCGAACGCAGAGATCGCGGCAGAGCTTTCTGCCTCCCCCAAGACCGTCGAACACCATGTATCCTCGATTCTCGCCAAGCTGGGCGCAAGGTCGCGCGCGCAGGCTATCGCAGTGGCACACAATCTAGGGGCGATTCCAAAGCCGCTCTAAAATAGGGGGTCGGCGCAGCCCAATATAGGGAATATCCCCGTCGAAACTTAACACGCGGCCAGGTATCCTGTGAACATCGCCTTGAATGCGATTTGTCGTTGTCGATTGAGATTCGGCTGTGCGCAATAGTTGGGCAATGAGATGTTTCCACAGTCGGACGAGCAGAAAGGAAAACCTGGATATGCCATTGTACATGGACATTCATAAGCATGTGGAAGGGTTGACGGCCGAGGCTGTCAAGGGCGCGCACGAGGCAGACCTGGCGACACAGGAGCAATACAACGTGCGCTACCTTCAGTACTGGTTCGACGAGGGCACTGGCAGGGTGTTCTGCCTGGTCGAAGCCCCAAGCGCCGAGGCCGCAGCCGAGGTACACCGTCGGGCACACGGCCTGGTCGCAGATGAGATTACTGAGGTAAAGCAAGGCTCCTGAGCAACACAGTTGATGACTCATCGCGAGGGTCCCCACTCGACCACCCAGGCCGATTGGGGACAGCGTTTGGAGACAGTGGGTAGCGCCCTATCCGACGAAGCGGCTCGGACGGTACCGTCAGGTTGTGGGCGTACTTTAGCTCCAATTGCGCTCAAATTGGTCGGTGGCATGGCCGTCGAAGCGCTGCTAACGACTGATTCGTTTCTGTCTGGAATGCCCTGGGAATACATCCATCCTACGGCGCTAGCTCTCTCCGCGCCGTGTGAGTCGTCTGCGGATTTCGGGAAGACTTGGCACAATCCGATAGCGCGCCAGGACGAACCAGGCTGCTGCTCCAACGATCACGAGGAGCAGCAGCGTGCTGAGGATGCCCCCGCCGCTGCCCGCCACGGCGGGATAGCGCGCGATCTGCCCGGCGGCGACAAACGTCACTGTAGGATTGTTCTGGCCAGGTACCACGACAATTGCGGGAATGGCATGCGCCAGGCCATCCGCGACCTTGGCCCAGTGCTGGCCGCCATCGGTGCTGGAATATACCGTCTGCCCCGTCCCCGCATAGAGCAGCCCAGGCGTGGCGATATAGGTCGCCAGCGAGTACACCGTTCCAGTGGGCAAGCCAGTGTTGAGCGCTTTCCATGTGGGCGCGCCGCTCGCACGAGCGTAGACACCTGCCGAGGCTCCTACGTAGAGTGTCGGGCCAGAGGAAACGGCGCCGCCTGAGGTGAGTTCCAGTAGAGCATAGGCATCTGTCTGCGGGGGCATGCCGCCACCATCCTTGATCCAGCTTGCGCCGGTATCGTGTGAAACGTAGACGCCAGTGCCAGCCCCAGAGACCGCCGCATAGAGCGCCTTCGCTGCGCTATCCCACAGCAGCGCTTGCACCACCGCATTTGCTGATAGTGACGCAGTCGCCGTTGACGGAACGACCGCTTTCCAGCTTTTTGCGCCATCGGCGCTCGTATAGAATCCCTTGCCCGCAACGCTGATATACAGAGTCGCGGCATTGGCGCCCGTGGTAATCGCGGTAACGCTCGCTCCGGCAGGGAGTCCGCTATTGCGCGCCGTGTAATTATTGCCATAATCGCCGCTGGCATAGAAGCCACCAGCGGTACCCGCATAGACGGCCCCTTCGGTGTAGGGGTTGGGGAAGATAACATTGACCGGGCCATGGCCAGGGCTTTGCTCGCTCGTCACAAAGACCCCAGACTTGTCGCCCCGTGCCAGATAGGTTGTGCCGTCGCTGCCGCCCGCGAAGATAATGCCGCGAATGTGGGGATCGGACGCCAGTGTATTGATTTGCGCATTCGCTGGGCCGACGTTCTGCCACTGGTTTGCTGCCACCGTTCCGCAACCCGCGAGCGCCACAAGCACGACCGTCAGCCCCAACGCGAAGACCTGTCCCAGACCCAGTCTCCCCAATCTCATACATCCATCCCCAGTTCTCATGAATTGCTTTGCACTGCGTCGTATGAGATTGATCGTTACGGCAACAGTTCAATCTCCTGCCCCAGCCCGCGCTCGCGCGCCCGCGCATATACCCAGCCCGCTACCGCCACATCTTCCAGCCCGATGCCGAGCGACTTGAAGAGCGTGATTGCCTCCGCCTTCGGGCGGCCCGCCACGTTGCCCGCGATGATCTCGCTCAGTTCTACCGCACGCTCCATCGCGAAATCGCCTGACTGCGAAGCCAGCAGCAGGTCGCCCGCCTCGATCTCCGCCTGGTCGCGGTCATCCACCGCCACGACATCGCTCCGCCGGATCGCCTCGCCATCAACCTCGCGACGATGCGCCCAGTTCGATCCCATCACATTGAGATGCTGGCCAGGTTGCAGCCACGCGCCCAGCACTACGGGATCGTGCGCCGTCGTCACTGTGACGATGATATCGGCCTCGCGCGCCGCCTGCTCAGCCTGCGTAACTGGCGCGCACATAACGCCAGTCTCCGCCGCTAACGCTTCACAGAAGGCTTGCGCCCGCTCTATAGAACGCGCATAGACCAGGAATTTTTCGACAGGCCGCGCCTCACACATCGCCAGCGCCTGCGTGTGCGCCTGCCCACCCGCGCCGATCATCCCGACAACACGCGCATCTGGGCGCGCCATGTAGCGCGTCGCCACACCTGACGCCCCACCAGTACGCATCTGGCCAAGAAGATCCGCCTCGATCAGCGCCAGCAGTCGCCCATCCTCCGCCGAGAAGAGCTGGATGAGGAAACGTACCTTCCCCGCGATGGCGCTATAATCCTTCAGGCCAACCAGACCAGGACCATCCACCTCAGGGTGGCCCGGCGTTCCCGGCACATAGGCAGGCAACACATGCAACACGCCGCGCCCGCCAGGAAGCACGACGCGCCGCCGTGGCTGATTGCGCGCCTCGCCTGTCGCCTGGCGACGGAAAGCGGCATCGAGTACGCGCATCGTGTCGGACATTGTCAGGACAGCCTGCACATCCGCCTCGCGCAAGACCAGTGTCATGGCATCCTCCTTAACGACCTGTTGCCCTTATCCCAATCCTGCCTAATCGCGAGCGGCCAGCAATTCGTCGAGCGCCGAGACAATCAACTCGTTTTCCTCGACGGAATTGTAGAAATGTGGCGAGATGCGCAACCGCCCTGGACGCGAGTCGACGATAATGCCACGCTGCGCCAGGCTGCTCACCAGCTCCTCCGGTCGCTCCATACTCAACATCACAATAGAGCTACGCACCGCGCCATCCGCCGGGCTGAGCAGCTTCCAGCCGCGCTCCTGAATCCGCCGGATGAGGTCATCGGCCAGCCAGCGCGTGCGCTCGCGGATGCGCTCGACGCCAACCTCCAGCACGATATCAAGCGAGGCGTTCGCCGCGAAAATCGGGGCCACTGCGGGTGTGCCTGCCTCCAGCCGCTGCGCATCGTCACGGTACTCGAAGACGCCCGTGCGGAACTCGAACATATCACGCGAACCCCACCAGCCGGTGACGCTGGGCCGCACCTTCTGAATCAGGTCTTCCCGTACATAGATAAAGGCCAGCCCGGGGCCGCCCATCAGCCATTTGAGCGTACCAGTCACCAGAAAATCGATATCCAGCGCCTTCACATCAATTGGGATCTGCCCGGTACCCTGATAGTCGTCAATCAGGACCAGCGCGCCCTGTTTATGCGCGTGGCTTGTCAGCTTCGCGATATCCTGGATATAGCCGCTGAGATAGAAGACACGCGATGTGGCGACGAGGCCGGTTCGGTTATCTATCGCCGCCATAAGGCGCTCGGTGGGCATCGTCATGCGGTCAGGGCTTTCGACAAAATCCACCTCGATACCCAGCCGCTGCTTGGCCATCCACTGGTACGCCAGCGTCGGGAAGTCGAGATCGGCCATGACGATGCGATTGCGGTCGCCCAGATCAAGCCCAGTCGCGATTTCGCTGAGTGCGGCGGAGACATTAGGTGCGATGGCGACTTCATGTGGCTGCGCGCCGATAATCCGGGCGAATTTGTTGCGCACCTCGGCAATCTCGCCCACCCAGAGCTTATACCATGCGGACGCGCCATACTCGTTCCAGAGTTCTTGGAAGCGGGCCATACCTGCCATCGAGCGGGTCGAGAGCGCTCCGAGCGAACAACTGTTGAGGTAGGTCTTGCGCTGCAGGATGGGAAATTCTTTGCGCCACGCAAGTAAATCCCGATGTGGTTCGGCGCCCTGCTGCTGCCGAACAGGAGTTGCCGTTCCCCCGCTTCGCTGCGCTCGGGATGTTGTCGTTGATTTAGACGGTGTTCGCTTGGCCGATGGGGTGGCTATCTTGATTGCCGCGCCGTTGCTGCTCTCAGATGTCTTTCGCTGCACGTTGTTGCCTCCGCTCAGTCCGCCCGTGCTACATTGCTTTCAGGAGGCTATTGTACCACGGCTCATAGCAGTAATAACCACGGAAAATGTCCACTCCTTCCGCGTGCTACACTGCAACAGCGAACGACATATCAGTGAGGATCAAGCATCGCGTCGCAGACATCGAGACTCATGGCGAACAGGAGCGAATATGGTCAGCGCGGAGATCGAACTACGGGGACACATCATCGATTCATACATTCTGCCGCGCGTCTGGGGCGCCATCGAGGAGGCGGGCGCGCACTTCCATGTCCGCGAGATGCGCATCGGCCAGAGCGAGACCGAGCCGAGCTATGCCCGTATCGAGGTGTCCGCCGCGAGCCAGCAATTACTCGATGACCTCATCCCCGAGTTGCAGCGTCTGGGCGCCGACCTGGCGGAGGTTCAGAACGCGCGCACGGCGCTGGTGACACAGCCTGGCGTACTACCCGACGACTTCTACTCCACCACTAATCTGCCGACCGCGGTCCGTGTAGATGGCACGTGGCTACCAGTCGCGAAAATCGAGATGGATGTCGCCATCGTCATCAATCGCGAGGCGAAATCAGCGCACACGACGCCGATGCACGAGGTAGGTGTTGGCGACGCGGTCGTGGTCGGCTACGAAGGCGTCCGCGTCGAGGCCCAGGAGCGCCCCCGCCAGCGCGAGGCTTTCGGCTTCATGCAAAGTCCAGTCTCTTCCGAACGCGCAAAGGCCCTCGCCATCCGCGATGTCGCCGAGGCCATGATCGCAGCCCGTCAGCGCGGCGGCAAAATCCTCTGGGTGCTTGGGCCGGCCATTGTCCACACGGCGGCGCGTGGCTCGGTTGCCGAGTTGATCCGGCGCGGCTACGTTCAGGTGATCTTTGGCGGCAATGCCATCGTCGCCCACGATGTGGAAGCCGCGATGTTTGGCACCTCGCTGGGAGTAAACCTCAGAACGGGCGAGCCAGTGGAGCATGGTCACCGCAACCACCTGCGCGCCATCAACAAGGTGCGCTCGCTAGGATCGCTCGAGGCCGCGCACGCAGCAGGTCTGCTCGGTGATGGCATCGTCGCCACCTCGCTGGAGCACGGCGTCGATCTGGTACTGGCTGGCTCGATTCGCGACGACGGGCCGATGCCCGGCGTCATCACCGACAGTGTCGCGGCCCAGGGACGGATGCGTGAGGCGGCGCGCGGTGTGGAGGTAGCGATCATGGCCGCCTCGATGCTGCATGCCATCGCCACCGGCAACCTGCTGCCCGCCTCAGTACGGACAGTCGTCGTTGATATCAATCCCGCTGTCGTCACCAAACTTGCCGACCGGGGCAGCGCTCAAGTGATGGGCCTCGTCACCGATGTCGAGCTATTCCTCAGCGCGCTGGTGGATGCTTTGCCCACCACATAACAGATGCCTGGTGCGCGGTAGCGTGATGCCACACACTTCTCGCCCTTCCTTACGTCTGGTACTATGATCGAGCAATCGTCCGACATATCATTGGCTCATTGATGTAAGGCAAGGGAAGGTATCGCAGGCATGATGAGACGACACCATGCGCGCGGGCTAGCCGCAGTGGCGCTGCTAGCGCTCATGACGCTGCTGGCGGCGTGCGGCCAGGCCACCGCTCCGGCGACCAATGGCGCGGATGCTGGCCTGCGAGCGTTGACGACACCGTCCGCGACAAGCGGAACGCCAACACCTACAGCTATCCCGCTGCCGTACACGTTCCCCAAGCAATGGCTACCCGCGCCCGACAGCGCGCACCTGCCGCCTCAAATCGGCAGCTTTATCTTCTCGCCATCATCACCACAGACCGGCTATGTCTGCGGCATCACCTCATCATTCGCCGACAACTCTCCCGCCACTCCACCGTTTGTTGTGGCTACCAACACTGGCGGGCAGTCGTGGCATACGAGTTCAGGCTCCGCCGCGCACGCCAAATCGGCATGCGCCCTTTTCATAGACCAGAACAAAGCCAATGACATCTTCGCGGCAGCTGGTGACCTGCGTGGACAACTAACTCTCTTTCGCAGCCAGGACGGCGGCGTGAGCTGGAAGGCTATCAATCAACCAACCATCACAAATATGAATACCATCGTGTTGCAAGTGGCGGTTGTTCAGACTCGTTTGATTGCCATGATCGGCATGAATGGTGAAGGCGTTCCTCCACATTCCTTCTATGCCAGTGATGACGGTGGCAAATCCTGGGCGCCACTTAATATCGTCGTGAACGGCGCGAGTGTGGACGCGAGCGAGCAGTTGTGGTTCGATGGCCCGGCGCTAATCATCGAGGCCGCGCCATCATGCGCACAGGGATGCGGCTACTCGGCGCCCGTGAGCGACTGGCGCGGAGACCGACAACGCCTCGACGATCCACTCTCCAGCCAGCCACCATCGCCCAATTATTACTACCAGTCAACCGATGGCGGGCGCACCTGGATACCCTTCCCGACACCTGTGAACAATCTCTCCAACCTCACCTTTACGCGCTCCGCCGATGGCTCAACCACCTACGCGCTGGGGACTGCGACTGGTGTGCCCAATCAGCCAGCCGCGACCAACGTCGCGTTCTACTCAACGGACGGCGGCGCGCACTGGCGACAACTGCCAACACTGGCAGGCGTCGAGAACGGCTACCTCGATCCCGGCTCGCTAGGGACGTTTGGCGCATCCGTAATGCCTGACGGTTCAGTAGAGTCAGGAGCCTTTCATACCACGGGTGGAAACAATAGCAACGTCGCCGGAATATTCCTGATGAGTCCAAGTGATGCGACGCCTACCTGGCGACCTTTGATTACGCTGGCCGATGGCTCCTTCTGGCAGGCAATCCCGACGACGACGGG
Organism: uncultured Chloroflexia bacterium; assembly: GCA_963718915.1. Classification (GTDB taxonomy): domain Bacteria; phylum Chloroflexota; class Ktedonobacteria; order Ktedonobacterales; family JADMIN01; genus DAHUXT01. Next base: position 359,930 of record CAVRAI010000013.1, read on the forward strand.
TGTCCGCGTCTGGTCAACGCTGACGCGACCAGGCGGCGCCAGCGGGCAGCTCGTCTACTTCGATCTGCCGTGACCCTTCAATCGGAAATCGCGAACCCTATCCAGCCGCCTCAAGTTCGGACAATGGTTTAGCATTGCGCACATGCGGGTTGAATGTCGCAAGCACGGTTACGAACGCCTGGAGCGCCATGAAGGCAAGCACTGTCACCAGCGGGTTGAAGGCTTCGAGCAGGAAGCCTGTCATTGCGAGGCCAATCGGCTGCCCAGCAAAGGCGATCAGGCGGAAGACACTATTGACGCGCCCCTGTAACTCATCGGGGATAAGCGCCAGCCGATAGCTCATCTGCACGACGTTATACACCGGACCGCTCACAAATGCCACAGCTACAACAATGCCCAGCCAGATCGGGTTGGGCGCCAGAGCATAGAGCGGGAACAGGATAGTCCACAGCCACATCATGCCAATAATCACCGTGGCAAAAGGCGCGCGCTTCTGTACCCACGGCGCGATGGCAGCGCCCAGGATGCCACCAATACCGCCAATAGTAAAGATGAGACCAACCACCAGCGACGAGGCATGCATCTGATCCCGCGCGACAACAATGATGATGAGCACAAGTCCTGGGATGTTGGTGACGCCCGTCAGCACGGCGATAAAGCGGATGAGTGGCTGATGCCAGAGCCAGGCAAGTCCCTCGGCAATCTCTGTCCGTAGCGAGCGCCGGGTCTCGGCTTTTCGCTCTCCCTGGAAGCGCGCGGGAATGAAGAACAGCGTCACGACTGAGCAGGCGTACGATATGGCATCGGCGACGAATGGCAATAGCGCGTGCAGGCCGAACAGCGCGCCGCCCAGCGCGGGACCCACCAGCGTTGCTGTTCCGTCTGTCGCGGCATTCTGCGCGGTGGCCGCGGGAAGCTGCCCCTTCGAGACGACCCGCGGCAGACAGGCTACCTCCGCGATGTTAAAAAAAACGAAGAGCGACCCCTCCACCGCCGACACAATATAGAGCTGCGCCAGGCTGAGATGATCCAGCGCCAGCGCAACGGGGATGCTGCCCATCGCGATGGCGCGTCCGGTGTCGCAAAGCATCATCACGCGCTTGCGGTCCCACCGATCCACCAGCGCGCCAGCGGGCAGGCTGAAAAACAAATAGGGCAGCGCGCGCACAGCGCCCATGAGACCGGCCTGAGCGGGTGAGTTCGTCAGGAAGAGCACCAACAACGGGAAGGCGACGGTCGATACCTCTGTGCCTATCGTGGAGATGGCCTGACCGCTCCAGAGCAGCATGTAGCTACGATTGCGCCAGAGCCGCTCAGGACGTGTCGCGCGCGGTTGTTCGGCTGGCATCGCGGATGTGGTCATTCATCGTCCTCTTTGCTGCTCTCGTCTCTATCATCATCGGATTGCGATTGCTCTGGCAGTGGTCCATCCTGCAAATACGGGGGCGACTGAAACAACGCGACCGAGAGGCTAAACACCGTACCCTCGCCCGTCACAGGCTCCGCGATAAACTCTTCAACTAGCTCCATCAGGCGCCGTTCATAGTAGGCCTGGCGTTCCGCAGTCAATCGCGTGTGCGGAAATGCTGTCTTCACCAGCGCATCCTGGCCGCTATCTACCAGCGTCTCCGCAAGCTCATCGCGGGCGTCGGTCAGAAATCGCACCAACGCAGGCACTTTTCCAGTGACAACATCGGGGAAGTTATAGGTGAAGATGCGCGCTGTCCGGGTATAGTACTTGGCGACGATGCCGCGCACCAGCCGCCGCGCAACCACTTTCGCCAGCCCGGCGGACTCGAGCACCTGTAAGTGATGGCCAATTGTGCCTGGCGGCATCTTGAGGCGATCCGCAATTTGCTTGGCTGTCGCGGGCCTGCTCTGAATGATGCCCAGGATGCGATGGCGAACTGGGTCTGCCAGCGCTTTCATCTGCCGCGGCGTATCAACATCGAGCGAGAGCGGAAGCTCTGGCATGGTCACTGGCACATCTTCCGGGAGCACCTCTGGCTCATTCCGCTCAGCCGACTCGGCATCATCCATAGTCGCTCTCCATCACTCACCCCCGAGGTAGCTTCGACATGCGACTCTCGCCGCACGTGCCGGAAATGTAGCACGAGTTTTCCAGGCCTGTCAAGTCAACTAGGGAATGGCTATAGTCGAGTGGCAGGTAGAGAAAGCGGCACAGAAGAGAGCACCTGTGCGCATTGCGGCCAGGCAAGCCATCAACAGAGAGTCGGCCAGAATCCCTCCGTATGCCTGGAATCGCCGCCAACACTTTCGTCGAGCCCATCTCAAGTATCCCACGCACGTCTTCCAATGTGTTTACCTTTGATGATAGCCATTCCCGTCTGAATAGAGACCTTGACAGCATCCAGGGGTATCCGTTATACTCTAGCTTGTCACTCGCGAGTTGTGAGACGCGGGGGGATTGGTGACTAGAGCGGAGGGGACACACCCGTTCCCATCCCGAACACGGTCGTTAAGCCCTCCAGCCCCCACGATACTGCAGGGGCAGCCCTGTGGGACAATAGGACGTTGCCACTCCCCCCGCGCACCACAACCGCACATCTTGGCCCGAGGCGACACGCTTCGGGCTTTTTGCTAGCCGTTGAGCGCGCAGAAGCTGGCATCACCTCAGGAGTTATCCTCAGTCCATGACATCCCCATCGAACGAGAGGACTTCCGTCACTCCTTCACCGGACGAACCGCTGGGGAACGTTGCCGATGTTTCCGCCGAGCCACAGATGGAGTCGTCGGGCGCGCGCCGGGGCAGCGCGTGGCAGGTGCTGCGCAACCGCGATTACTCGCTTCTTTTCTGGGGACAACTGATCTCGGCGGCAGGCACACAGATCCAGGTCGTCGCGGTCGCATGGCAGGTCTACCAGCTCACAAATTCGGCGGTGGCGCTTGGTATCATCGGGCTGGTTCAGGCGATTCCACGGTTGATCTTCTCGCTGGTGGGCGGCGTTGTGGCCGACGCCTATGATCGACGTCGGCTGCTCATTATCGTCAACACGATTCTCGCGTCGCTCTCCGCGATCCTTGCCGTCACCACCCGGATGGGCGCCATCAACGTCGGCCTCATCTACGCGATTGTGTTGCTGGCGGCCATCGCCTCATCATTCGAGTTTCCCACACGTCAGGCGATTATTCCGACACTCGTGCCGCGCGCGCAGATGGCCGATGCCCTCTCGATCAGCACGGTACTGATGCAACTGACGTTTGTCGTCGGCTCGGCCGCTGGCGGATTTGTCATCGCGTGGGTAGGACTGGCAAACACCTATTGGATCGACGTCTTCTCGTATTTTGTCGTCCTGGGGTCGCTCTTCATGATGATCGTGCCGCGCGTTCCGGCGGAGAAGCGCGCACAGGCTGGATTTGGCGCGCTCGTCGAAGGCATGCTCTTCCTGAGGGCGCACCCTATCATTCTCGCCGTGCTCTCGCTCGACTTCTTCGCCACATTCTTTGGCTCGCCACGCGCATTGTTGCCGGTCTATTCCGTCGCGATACTGCATACTGGCGCCGCTGGGCTGGGCATTCTGCAGGCGGCAACCTCTATCGGCGCGGTGGCGCTTGCGCCATTCACCGGGCGCATCGGACGTATCAGACAGCAGGGACTCGGCGTGGCGGTCGCCATCATCGGCTGGGGTATCTGCATCATCGCGTTCGGATTCTCCACTGGACCGATGCTACTCTCGGCGCTGTTCCTGGCGGGCGCAGGCGCGGCTGACATGGTGAGCATGGTGCTACGTGGCCTGATCGTCCAGATGACGACACCTGATGAGTTCCGTGGCCGCATCAGTGCGGTCAACGCTATGTTCGTCATCGGAGGGCCGATGCTCGGCCAGTTCGAGTCGGGCGTTGTGGCGGGCCTCACCACGCCCGTGTTCTCGGTCGTCAGTGGTGGTATCGCCTGCATTCTCGCAACGTTGGCCGTCGTGGCGCTGGCGCCGGGGCTGCTACGAGTGCGGGTCAAGTAGGGCCGCTCACCGATTCACGCTGCGGTTGACGAGAAAGATTCCCAGCAGCGCCACCGCGCCACCGAGCATCTGGCGTGGCTCCAACAGCTCGCTCAGAAATGGGACAGCCAGCAGCGCCGTCAATATGGGTTGGCCGAGAAGCGTTGGCGAGATGACAGAGGCAGGCAAATGTCCAAGAGCGTAGTTGATGGCGAGATATCCTGCCACCTGTGACACGACACCCAGGGCGAACAAGTAGAGATACTGGGAGGGTGTAAACCCCCACATAGTCCGCCCAAGCGCCAGATTAAGCGCAAACAGCAACACCGTCCCCACAACCGTCGAAATCCAAAGCGACGAGAGCGTATCCATCCAGACACGCACCCGCTGAATCACCAGCATATAAAAGGCATAGAAAAATCCCGCCAGCATTGCCAGGAGATCGCCAACGCCGAGTCCCGAGCCGCGAAAGAGATCAAGCCCGACGATGATTCCCATGCCACAGAGGGCGATTGCCAGACCAAGCCAGTAGGAGATACGCAGCCGTTCGCGAAACACCAGCAGCGCCACCAACCCTACGACAATCGGCGCATCATTCCCCAGCAGCGTTGCATTGGCCGCATTGGTCAGGAAAAGCGAGGTATTCCAAAAGGCCAGATCCAGGACGAAAAAGACCCCGGCTGCCGCAGCCAGCAGCCAAATGCGCCACCCACGCACAACCTTGCCACGGCTCATATTGCGCAGGAAGAGCGGGGCAAGCAAAACCGCCGCGATCGCCACCCGATAGAAGGCGGAGACCGTGCCTGGGGTCTGCGCGAGGCGTGTGAAGATGGCGGAGAAGGAAATGCAGATGAGGCCAAGCGCCAGCGCGCCATAGACGCGGGCAAGCGGTACTCTGGCGACAGCCAATAGGGACCGTTCTCCGGTTCGAGCAATGCTCTGGTCAACCTGGGTGGGTAATGAAATGCGGGCCATACGATGTATCCTTTAGCTGAGCAAGCGCCAGCAGTCGTGCGGTAGGGAGCAGATGATAGTCAGTCGGCCACCGGCCTGAGCACGTCAACCTCGCTGGCGCCATCGTCGGAAGCAGGCTCGACGGGGCGGCGCTGCTTGCGGCGTAAGAGCGCGGTAAGCGTGCCGTTGGTCAGCATCGTGCCCACGAGCACCAGCGCCAGTCCGGCGAGAGTGGTCCAGGTAATGCGCTCGTTCAGGAGCAGCGCGCCCCAAATCAGCGCCGTGCAGGGCAGCAGGTAGGTGACGAGCGAGGTGCGCGTTGGGCCGACATGGTAGATGAGCCAGAAGTAGAGCAGATAGGCAACACCAGTTCCCAGTGCGCCGAGTATCGCGATGGCGCCAATCACCTTGAGCGAGGGCAGATGTGTCGGCGGACTCCATACAGCGGCGACTACCAGACTCAAGAGGAGCGCGGGAACCTGCGTGGAGATTGGCCCAACCAGTTGGGCCGAGCCAGCGAAGCGGCGGCTGAGCAGCCCTCCAATGCCGTACGAGGCAGCAGCGATGAGCACGGCCAGTTCGCCAATAAGCCCATTGGAGTTGTGTCCCACGACATCAATCGCCGACGGGCCAATCGTCACGGCGACACCGACGAACCCCACCAGCACACTCAACACACGGCCAACGGTCAGCGTCTCATGTCCCGCCCCTATCCACCAGTTGGCGAAGAGCACGATGAACAGCGGCGTTGTTGCATTGAGAATCGAGGCGGTGCCGCTGGCGATGCGCGTCTCGCCCCAGGAGATCAGCAAGAACGGAATCATAATGTTAAAAATAGCGGTGATGATGCCGAGCCGCCAGTACCGGTACCAGCCTTTGACAAGGCGAGGACGGATGGCGATGATGATGCCCAGGGTGATAACCGACGCGGTCAACCGTCCAGCGACGACAGTTGCGGGCGAGACTTCCTCGACACCTATCTTGATAAACAAAAATGATGCGCCCCAGATGAGCGCCAGCGCGAATAAGACGCTATATTCCCGAAGTACGATACGCACCACCGATTCTCCCTCCCAACAGACGCCAGTCGCGAGATTAGCGTGACTGCGCCGCCTGCGGCGTTATCCACGCCAGACCGCGATCCCAGTTTCGCGCCAGCACGCGATCCGCCAGTGTGCCATCGCGCGCCACCAGAGCCGCGATGAGTTGTTCATGATCGCGCAGTGATGGTGTGCGATCTGCCCACCCCCAGAAAGCACACTCCAGACGCCGCACCTTTGCCTTCAAATCGGTAAGAGTCGTCTTCAACTCGTCATTACCGCAACACGCGATGAAGACACCATGCACCGCCTCGTCGGCCAGCGTCGCGGCGTTCGCATCACCAGCGGCCAGCGCGGCAGCCAGTTCAGCATTGGCGCCTCGCATCGCCTCAAGGGGGGCCTCATCGATCATTGGTAGCGCCAAGCGCAGCGCTAGCGCTTCGAGCGCGACGGTTATCGGATAAATTTCACGCGCCTGTTTCAGCGTGACCGGGCTGACCGACGTGCGCCGGGTAGAGCTGGTGACTACCAATCCCTCGGTTTCCAGCCGCTGCAGCGCGTCGCGTACGGGTGTGCGGCTCATCCCCAGCGCTTCGGCTAGCGCCTCATCGCGTAACGCTTCGCCCGGCGCCAACGTACCATCGATAATCCAGTCGCGCAGTTGGGCGTAGGCGTCATCAGAAAGACAACGGCGTGTGAGTGGTATCGCGGACGCTGGAACAGGCATTGGAAGCTCCTCTCGCCAGTAGGTCGGCTGGATATTGTATACAATATACCAATTAACCTGACCCACAGACAAGAGCCATCACACATATCAACCGGCGCAGACAACCACAGGTTGCGAACAGAGGGCAACAAAAGTCCCCCAGCGCATGCCGGGGGACTTCACAGTAGCAAGGTGAATGGAACGTCAGCGGCGTACCCCAGAGACGCCGAGCGCCTCGCGTCCCACGCCAATGGCGACCAGAATGGCGATGCCCTCGATCAGCACGATCATGGGAATCCAGAGCCAGAGGAACTGGGTGCGGCTGATTTCCGAATTGCCGAGAATCATGGCGAAGATGACACCGGTCGCCAGCGGGAGAGCGGCGCACAGGGCGACGATGACCACCTTCGAGAGCGCGTCGAAAAGTGGATGCTGATAGTTCTTGGGCGCTTTATATCCCTGGCCTGGCCCGGCCTTTGGAATCTTGACATACACCTTTTCTGGTGTTGTCTGCGTCTCAGATGATGTATCAGTGCCCATATCGCTCTCGCCTTCATTCCAGTGTCCCATCGCCGCTGATGGTCGCATGCTGCTTCTCGTCTAGTTTAGGGCGGCATCCTCTCCCCGTCAAGAGCACTATGCCGCCGGATAGCTCATCCCTGCGCCAATTTGCGCTGCCGTTCGCGCTCGCGTAGCTCCACCCGCCGAATCTTGCCACTGATCGTCTTGGGCAGTTCGGTGACGAACTCGATCTCGCGCGGATACTTATACGGCGCCGTCACCGTCTTGACATACTCCTGCAATTCAGCGGCCAGTTCATCGCTCGGCGTGTAGCCTGGCGCGAGAATCACGAACGCCTTGACGATCTCGCCACGGATAGTGTCTGGGCTGGCGACCACCGCCGACTCGATGACGGCGGGATGCTCTACCAGCGCGCTCTCGACCTCGAACGGGCCGATCCGGTAGCCCGCGGAGATGATGACATCGTCGGCGCGCCCCACGAACCAGAAATAGCCGTCGGCGTCGCGGTAGGCGCGGTCGCCTGTAAGATACCAGTCACCCTTGAAGGATCGCTCCATCGCCTCGGTATTGCGCCAATACTCGCGGAATAGGCCAAGCGGGCGATCGGGACGCACGCGCACGGCGATATCGCCCTCCTGATCGGGGCCAATCTCCTGTCCATCGTTGTCAACGACCGCCACATCGAAGCCAGGGGACGGTTTGCCCATTGAGCCAGGACGCACATCCATGCCAGGGAAGTTGCCGCAGAGCAGCACAGTCTCCGTCTGGCCATAGCCATCGTGGATGGTCAATCCGGTTGCCGCGCGCCAGGAGTCGATCACCTCGGGGTTGAGTGGCTCGCCCGCGCCGACGCAGTGTCGGAGCGCGGACAATTTGACGCTAGAGAGATCCTGCTGCACGAGCAGGCGATAGGCCGTCGGGGGCGCGCAGAAGGTTGAAATGGGGTAGCGCTGTAGCAGCGCGAGCGTCTCAGCCGCGTCGAACTTGCCGCGCGCATCCTGAATGAAGAGCGCCGCGCCGTTGCCCCATGGGCCAAAGAAGTTGCTCCAGGCGGCCTTTGCCCAACCCATCTCAGATAAGTTCCAGTGCAGGTCATCCAGGCGCAGATCGAGCCAGTAGCGGCCCGTCACAGCGGTATGGCCAACGGGATAGCTGGCATGGGTATGCAGCACCATCTTGGGATAGCCGACGGTGCCGCTGGTGAAGTAGATCAGACAGGGATCGCTGCTGGTGGTCACCCGGTCGTACCACGTCGGCGCAGCGACATCTACCGCCGGATGGTAGCCAACGCAGCCCACTGGACACTCCGCGCCTGGCTCATCCACCACCATGACTGTGCGAATGGTCGGGCATTGCTCCCGCACCGGCGCCAGTTTCGCGGCCCCCGCCTGATCAGTAATCAGCGCTACCGCTTCCGCAATCTCGGCGCGATACTGAATATCTTTTGGGGTGAGCAGCGTCGTGCAGGGAATGCCAATCGCGCCCAGCTTCATCAGGCCCAGCATCACCTCCCACCACTCCGGCACACGCGGCAGCATCAGCAATACACGCTCGCCCTTCTGTATGCCCAGCGTCTTAAGCGCATGGGCGGCGCGGCTGCTCTGTTCGTCGAATTCGGCGAATGTGTAGCGCTCTTCCCGGCCATCCTGGCCAATCCAGAGCATCGCCAACTTGTCCGAGTCCTCTGCCCAGCGACCAATGGTATCTATCGCGAAGTTGTAGTCGTCGGCCACCTGCCACGTGAATTTCCGCCGCTCTTCTTCGTAGTCGGCCATGTTGTGCGCTGGGGTTCGGTCATCATCTGTCATCATTGCCACTCCTCGCTTCGTTGCCCGGAGCCTCGCTTACGCTGAACAGGGGATAGTCCAGTATACGCCGCACGGAATTGGCCCAGCAATTGCTGGCAGAGTCATACAGGGTCATACAGACGCTAGCCAGTGGCGTCAACGGAATACGCGAGTACTTCCGGGATAACACGAACTGGTGTGGCCCCTCGACAACGTCTGAAATACGCGGTACCATGCTCGTATGCTGGCGTCTCTGCATAACACTCGCATGGCTTATTCAGCGGTGTCGGTATGTGGATAGACTATGCGGTTGTCTAGTCGGTCGTGTATCCAGTAGTACCAGGCAGCGTAGTACCTGCTTCCCAAACTTGCGCGACATCGGCGCCAGTGCTATACTGCGCCCGCAGACGTCGGAAGTGAACGGACACAGTCATGGCAATGGACGAACAAGCAGCGGCTTACGAGGCTGCCAGGGCCGCATCCCAGGCAGAGCGCGACCGCGACACAACGACTGAGGCAGATGCATCCGACTTGAGCAATCTGGCGCAGAGCGATAGCTTACGCTTGTATCTGCGTGAAATCTCCAGGATACCTCTGCTCTCGGCTCAGGATGAATTGTTGCTTGCGCATCGCATCAGGCTTGGCAGCCGCGACGCGCGCAATCATCTGATCGAGGCGAATCTTCGGCTGGTGGTGAGCATCGCCAAACGCTACGTCGGCCAAGGCATGGCGCTTGAAGATCTCGTCGGCGAGGGCAATATCGGTCTGATTCGCGCCGTCACAAAGTTTGACCCTGACCGCGGTTTCCGCTTTTCGACCTATGCGACCTGGTGGATTAAACAGGCCATCACCCGCTCCATTCTCGAAGGGACACGCGCCGTTCGTCTGCCCGTCTATATCATGGAAGAAGTCATGCGGGTCAAACGCACCACCCGCCAGCTTTATCAAGAGCTTGGGCGAGAGCCAAGCGCCGAGCAAATCGGCGAACGGCTGGGAATCACCGGCGACCGGGTGAGCGAGTTACTGGTCTGGGCAGAGAAGGTCTTCTCGCTCGACGCGCCACTCTCAGAGGATGAAGAGAACTCCCTCGGCGACATCATCGAAGACCAGCATCAGCCGGGTCCCGTAGAATCCACCGACCGTAGCCTTCTGCGCGAAGAAGTCTACCGCGTGCTCAACAATCTCACCCAGCGGGAACGCGAGGTCATCGAACTGCGCTTCGGCCTGATCGACGATCAGGATCATACACTTGAAGAGGTCGGGCGCAGACTGAAAGTCACCCGCGAGCGCGTTCGCCAGATCGAGGAGCGCGCCATTCGCAAGCTACGCCATCCGCAGTCGAGCCGCCTGCTGCGCGAATACCTGGGCTAATCAGCGAAGTCGGGCCGCCTCTTCCCCCTTTGAACCGGTGATACGTCCACGCAGACTACACGTCGCCCCGCATCCACGTGCCAAGCGGCGCTGCACGATGTATGATAACGACGCACAAGATTCAGCCGGGCAAAAATTGCTGATGGTGGAAGGGCATACAGATGGCTTCAACGGACACAGACAGAATAGATGTGCTGGTGCTTGGCTGTGGCGTTTCCGGCCTCTCAACGGCTATCCGACTCATAGAGCAGCAGCGGGAACAAGGCCAGAGGCGAGTCACAATTTGGGCGCGCAGAGTTCCACCAGACACCACCTCGAACATCGCCGCGGCCGTCTGGTACCCTTATGATGCCGGATCCAACGAGCAGGCAGTGAAGTGGGGCGCGATAGCCTATAAAGAGTTTGGCGCCTTATTGGGAATGCCCGGAACCGGCGTGATCTGGCGGAATGCGCTCGAGCTGCTGCCAGAACCCGATCCCAATGGGCCATGGTGGAAGGCCAGCGTGCCTGGCGTCGCGCACGCGCGCCCCGATGAGCTACCTGCTGGTTATGCGGACGGGTTTGTCTTTGACGCCCCAGTGATAGATACCTCAATCTATATGAGCTATCTGCGCGCCCGATTCGAGGCCGCTGGTGGCGTCATCGTCGAAAACAGAAAAGTAGATGACCTCACGGAAGCGTTCGCCGTCTGCGATAGAGTGGTTAACTGCACAGGCCTGGGCGCACGCGAGCTGGCTCATGATACAGCTTTCAGGCCAACACGAGGCCAGGTGGTACGTGTCAGGCAGAATGGATTCAGCCGCGTACTGATAGACGACCACGGACCAAAGGCACAGCCGTACGCGGCTGGAAAAATGGCTTATATTGTTCCGCGTATTAGCGACATCATCCTCGGCGGAACCGCCATCGTAGACGATATCACCGCCGACGACGACATCAAACAGATGATTGACAGCGACGAGGTACAGGCCATTATTCACCGCTGTGCCGCGCTGGCGCCGGAGTTTGCGAACCTCACACCAGACGACATTCTGGAGGTGAAGATTGGGCTGCGTCCAGTGCGCTCAGATGTACGGCTAGAGCGGGAATCACCCGCGCCAGGACGCTGGCTCTTCGCCAACTACGGTCACGGTGGCGCTGGAATAACGCTCTCCTGGGGATGCGCCGCGGAGGTTGCCGAATATATCGAAGCGACTGACACGCCATGAACACGCCTGATCCAGCCTTAGCGCAAAATGCCTCCATGGCGGCGCTTGGCAATATCGGTATCATCGGCAGCGGCGCGGTTGGCGGCGCCCTGGCCCGCGCAATCGCCGCCGCGGGCGGCATGGTTATCGCGGTTTCCGCACGCAATCGCGAACATGCCGAGGCGCTGGCCCAACAAATTCCGGGCTGCCGGGCATTCGCCACTCCCGAGGAGGTTGCGGCGGTCAGCCGCCTCGTGCTGCTCGCGGTACCCGACGATGCGATTATTCCAGTCGCCGAACATATCCACTGGTCAGCCAAACAATGCGTCGTGCATCTCAGCGGAGCGATGAGCGCGCGCGTGCTTGCTGTCGCCGCGGAGTGCGGAGCATCAGTGGCGGCCCTGCATCCGCTGATGACGTTTACACGGACGCTGATCTACTCGCCGTTGGACGAGATACAGGAGCGACTTCGTGGATGTGTCTGGGCGCTGGAGACGAGCGATGATATTTTACGCGATACGCTCCGCAGGATGGTGATTGCCCTTAACGGGAAGGTCGCGCTGCTAAGCGAAAACGACCGCATCCCCTATCACATCGCGGGCGTGCTTGCTTCAAACTATGTGGTGACGCTCATCGGCGCCGCAGCCGCCCTCTGGGAATCGTTCGGGGCAGACGCATCGTTGGCCCGTGAGGCGCTACTGCCACTGCTACGCGCCTCAGTAGAGAATCTGGCAGCGATGCCGCCCTCCGCCGCGCTCTCCGGCCCGATTGCCCGTGGCGATCTGGGCACGCTACATGCTCATCTCGACTGGCTCGCATCCGCCGCGCAGACCAGCCCGGAAATCAGCGCTCTCCGTGACGCCTATCTGGCGCTCGCCCGGTTGACCGTGCCCCTGGCAGAAGCAAAAGGAACACTCGCCGCCGAACGCGCCTCCGCGCTCCTCGCGCTGCTCGAAAACGCCCAGAACAGAGAATAACGAACGCCCGCTCACTCACTGGCAGGCGACTCGTCTGATGTCGGCGGGGCATTTCCGTCTTCATCAGCCGCATGAGCGTCGTCGCTCAGCCCCTCGGTATCGGGAGCAATTTCGGGAAGCTGTGGATGGCTAATCTGATCGGGCTTACCGAGCACATCTTCAAACATCAGCAGCCCAAGCGCACGCGCGCCACGAACGAAATACCGAGTATGCGCCCATTGCTTTGTTCCTCTTGTCAACTTCACAAGATCGAGAAGCGCGTTCTCTGATTGGCCCTCAGTGGAGGACAAGGAAACGACTGTCTCGGCAATGTCACTCATCAATATGACACCACTTGCATTTGTTGCGACTACGGCCAAAACAGCACGCGCCGATACCTGAGCGGCGGCGAACATCATATGGGCAGCGTCTTCAGCAGACATTTCACCACGCTGTAGAAGAACGTGGCCGGGGGCCAGCGCAAATACGCGCAGCGCTATCAAGTGCTCTAACCAGAAGTCTGTACCGCTCCTAATGCCATATCCCACACTGCTGAGGCGCGGCCTCAACACGTTTCCAAGTGCGGAGTGAAAAAGCGCAATTCGTTCCTGATCAGACTTCGCTGAATCGAGGCTCCATTGATACGCATCGAGCGTCTCCGCGATGGCATAGTAGAGTTTCCCTTCACCCGAAGCGGGGATTGTTTGACGCCCCCGTGGTACAAATGCCGGTTGATGTGAGGACTTCCGCTTCGCATTTTTCTTACGCTTGTGGGCTAGACGAGATGGTGTTGGTATCTTACTATGTGCTTGATCGGACGCATCGCTGCTGGACTCTGTAAGAATTGACGCCAGTTCAATGACATTCACGCCTAGATAGTGCGCAACAACATTATACGGAGGCGCGGGGCGCAACGCCCACACCTGCACGCGATGTCCAAGCGCGACCAGGCGATAGATGAGTGGAACATAGTCACCGTCTCCTGACACAATGATGAATTCCTGGCCGGATGGACCAAGTAACGCTCGTTCGAAAGCATGCACAGCGATTTCCCGATCCACAGCCTCGCCGATAACCCCTTTCCGGTTGGATTGTGCGGAACATCTATCGGGCGAAAGCCAGAGCGATACAAAGCCTTGTATTTTGCCGAGGGCGCTGTATGTGACGCATCCATAAAGTAGAGCAGATCCGCTCGGCGACCGTCGAGATACTTCGTGAGAAAGTCTCTGAACGACCGGATTGTCGCTTCTGAGAGCTGATTTTCGGCGTCCAGGTAGACCGAGACAGGAGGAATGAGTGCAGGCGTCATCGCCAGATAGGAGTGCTTGCGATAGGACGGAACGAACAACAATACCAGCGCCTCGACGAAAGACAGGGCGATCAGCGCCGCAAGTAGCGTTCTCGTATCAAGCGAACCAACCCACCGCGCGATGAATGAGATGTCGTCTTGCGCCTGCCACTGCCAGTCTGGTGGAACCGCGAGCCAGGCAATCGCCAGTATCGTGAGCGCCAGCAACACACACATGAGCATTATTCGCGCGCGTGACCGCCGCGCCCAGAACGTCCGCCACGAAAAACGCAATCTTTCCACCGAAGCCCTCCGCCATGCGTATCGCAAACCTCGAATGGTAGCATGCGGCGTGTGAGCACAGACCACCAGTCAGTCTATTATATCGAACGAGCGGCAATCGTCAATACAGGAATATGCGATCTGGCGGATGACTGGCCTCCAGAACATGAGGGAGCCTCTCTTTGCGAGAGGCTCCCTCAGTGGCTTGTCTGTTCGTCCGTGCAGTCTTGTGTGGTATCGGCTGTCCGCCGCTACGACGTTGTCACCAGGTCATCAATCTTCCATACGCCATTTTCGAGCACAAACTCAACCTTGGTATTCAACGTATCCTTAAAATTCAGCACAGCAATCGAGTCGGTAATCGGGATAACCACCGAAGCGCTGTCAGACTTCACCGTGTACGTTGTGAGGTCAGGCGTGCCACACGACCATTTCACCGTGTAGCCATCAATCGTCTGGAAACTTGTGATGAATTGGGACTTGGTAATGGTGGCCTGCGCTGCCGACGAGAGCAGCCCATAGGCATCTCCGTAACTTCCCGCCGCGAAGAGTGTGCAAAACGTGCCACCCAGAACGAGCGGACGCAAATCAGTGCCGTTGAGCGCCGCATCGGTTGCGTCCAGCTTCCAGGCGGAGCCTTCGGCCTTCAGTGTCACATCGCCTGTACGAGCGCCCAGTTTAGAACGGTTCAACTGGATGGTCAGATGGGTGATTTGGTCGTTATTCCCCTGTGGCACTTTCGCCAGCGCGCATGTCGTGATCGCGCCGTCTATCTCGTCATGCAGCTTGCCAGACGCAACAAAGTCGTCGCGCGAGACCAGCCCCTGCTGCGTACTATCCAGTAAATCGTAAGCAGCCGAGTAGTCCTGGCCCTGCATGGCTGCACAGAACGCACCCGACGCCTGCAACGCGCCGATATTTACGCCCAGCAGCGACGTATCGATGCTATCGATCTTCCACGACCCGTTCTGGTTCTTCAGATGCAAGGCGCCAGTCATATTCCCCTGCGTCACGCGGGTCATTTGCGCGCCGACCGTCGCCGTACTCGCGCCAAGGCTATACACGTAGGTATTGCTGCCCTGCGCCTGCTGGCATCCTGTGACTCTCCCCTCAGCGGTATCCAACGCGGCCACACCAGCGCTGAAGGAGGTCTTTGAGAACGTGGCTTGTAGGTCAGAACTCAGCTCGCTGTAGGCGCTATCGTAGCTCTGCGATTTGAGATCGTTACAGAACTTCAGCGCCGCGGCGCCTGGCGCCGCGAATTGATTGAGGAGGAAAATCGCTGTTCCGCCAAGCAGGCCGCCCAGCACCAGGATAATCGCGCCCACCGTCAGGGCAATCTTCAGGCCGCGGCGCGACTTCTTCGGCGCGGGTGGCTGCGTGAAAACCGTCTGCTGGCCATAGAGGGGTTGAGACATTGGCCCAGGATATGGCTGGCCCGGATAGGGCTGCGATGGCCCACCTTGATATGGCTGGGCTGGAATACCCTGGTACGGTTGGGACGGCGCTCCCGGCTGGCCATAGCCCTGGCCGCCATAGTTGCCATACCCCCCATAACTACCATAGCCTCCCGAGCCTCCCGAGCCTCCCGAGCCTCCCGCGGGCTGGCCACCCTGGCCACCTCCAGGCGTCTGGCTCTCGCCGCCCGGCTGGCCACCATATGACGTGTAGCCGTTTGGATCATATTGATCGGTCATCGCCTGTGGCACTCCTTATCGTCTGGCTGCATGGCGCAGCGCGGTGGCGTGCGCATACCCACGCGCATACATGAGCCACCGATGTGTGAGACGAGAGAATCGAGCGGGAGTAATCCAGAATGGCAAAAATACTGACGAAGTACCGCATGTATTCGCACCCACTCATGCCGTAGTCAACGACTATAAGAAGTCGCGGGAGGCGAGCGTTATCTCAATGCGCCAGCACTGGTTTTTCCGGCTATGGATTGCGATGCGTCGTCACATGAGCCTCCGGTGGATGTTGCAACGTCTGGTAGACGACACAGTAGCGCTCGGTCAGGCGGATGAGGGTCGCCAGTTGTTCGTCGGTGGCGTCGGTATCCAGATCAAAATGCAGGTCTATGCGCTGAAAACCCACGGGTACATCCGAGCCAATGCTCAGCGTGCCGCGAAAGTCCAGCACTCCCTCCGCGCGGACCACACCATCGCGTACCTCAACGCCGATGGCCGTCGCTACCGACGACAGGGTGACACCAGCGCAGGCGACCAGCGCCTCGAGCAGCATGTCGCCGGAACAGGCGGAGAGACCGCTCCCACCCGTCGCCGGATGCAATCCCGCCTCGACGAGCGCTTTGCCCGTTTGCACGTTACAGGTAATGCCCTCGCCCAGCTTGCCCTCCGCTCTGAGGGTAATGAGGGCAGCCTCAGGCTCCGTGCGATAGCGTTGCTTCAATGGCGCTTGCAGCGCGCGTAACTCTTCAGATTTCATCATTGGCCTCCCAGAAGACCGATCATCGAGTGCGAACGCATACGCTCAGGTGTCTTGTGATGCTTCGTACCGATTCGAGACGATTCATGATAGTTCGCTAAGTATAGCGCATTTGCTGTTTTCTGTAGTCTCAGACTATAGGAAGACGGCACTGGCGAGAATTCGCTATACTCTGGAACACGGGATGTTTGCAACCCGACATCCCTCTGCATGATGTGACTGATTGGTCAGGAGATTGCTATGCCTTCTGCCGCAACATCACTGCTGACACACCCTGCCTCAGAACTGGCCGAGCTGGTGCGCTCGGGTCAAATCCGCTCGCGCGAACTGGTCGAGGCGGCCCTTGAACGCATCGCGGAAATGCGCGCGCTCAATGCATTTACGCTCGTGGATGCCGAAGGCGCGCTGGCCGCCGCCGACGCTATTCAACCAGGTGATCCCCGTCCATTCGCGGGCGTTCCGATTGCGATCAAGGAGCTGAATGCGGTTGCTGGCCAGCCGCTGACGATGGGGTCAGACCTCTATGGTGACTATCGCCCCGACGCCGATGCCTATGTCGTACGCCGCCTGAAGGATGCGGGTTTCGTGTTGATTGGCCGTACCGCCGCACCTGAGTTCGGTATTTTGCCCGTCACCGAGTCGCGTCGTTTTGGCCCGACCCGCAATCCCTGGAACCCCGATCATACCCCCGGCGGATCCTCCGGTGGCGCGGGCGCAGCCGTCGCGGCGGGCATTCTCCCGCTGGCCCAAGGCTCCGACGGCGCCGGATCTATCCGCGTGCCAGCGGCATGTTGCGGGTTAGTGGGCCTGAAGCCGAGCCGCGGGCGCATCTCACCAGGGCCAGACCTTGGTGACAGCTTCCTCTCGACCAGCGCTGTGCTAACGCGCACCATCGGCGACACCGCACGATTACTCGACATCATGACGGGCTACGAGATCGGCGACGCAACCTGGGCGCCACCACCCGCGGAGCCATTTATCGTCGCGGCCACTCGCGCGCCAGGACGGCTGCGCATCGCGTTGGTGACGGAGTCGCCACTGGGAACGGCGGTTGACCCGGCCTGCGTGCAGGCAGCGCGCGACGCGGCGAAGCTGCTGGAATCGCTGGGGCATACTATCGAGGAGGTCACGCCGTCTAACTGGGATCAGCGGCCATTAGTTCCCATTTTTTCCACGGTCTATGCGGCAGGCATTGCGAGCGGAGTGTCGTTCGGCGCGATGATCCGCCAGCGCCCGCCACAGCCCGAGGACGTTGAGCCGCTGACCTGGGCGTTCTGCCAATTGGACGCAACGCACCGGGGCGCCGACCTGCTGGCCGCAATGACCCAGCTTCAGGGGCATGCTCGCCGCATGGTTGCTGATTTTTCGACGTTCGACATGCTGTTGACCCCGGCGTTGGGGCAGCGTCCTGTACGCATCGGCGAGATCGACGCATGCTCCCCTGAGCCAATGCAAGCCTTCGACCGAGCGATGGCGTTCTCGCCATTCACAGCGATCTGGAACGTCACCGGCCAGCCCGCCATCTCACTGCCACTCTACCAGGGCGCCGATGGTCTGCCACTGGCGGTGCAACTGGTGGGCCAGCCACTGGGAGAGGGCACGTTGCTGGCGCTCGCCAGCCAGCTCGAGGCGGCGCTACCCTGGGCCAACCGCATGCCAATGCCCACTGTCTGAGTGCATACACCGGGACGCCAGGGGGACAGTTCACCTCGGCGTCCCGACTACCGCAGCGGAATCATGTTAGGCGATGGCTGTGCAATTGCCGGGCGCGGTGTCGCGGCCTTTCGCTGGGTGGGATGCCTGCTGGGGCGCTGGGAAAGGCGTTCGAGTCGCAGCCAGGCTGCTCGCGCCAGACTGAAAGCCTCGACGTCCTCGAGCATCGCGATGGCATTGCGATAATGCTGCTCGGCAGCCTCCAGCTTCTTTCTGGTTGGCCGTGTGAGATGCTGAAAGGCTAACTCGTCGCCCCAGGCAATTTCAACCTGGCCAAGCAACAAGATATCCGCGCGCGCGGTTCCGATGGCCTCTGCTTCCTCGATCCTTGGGATTCTGCCATCTGCCTCATTGTTCAGGGCGAGCCACTTTGCCGCGGCGAGCAGTATCATGGCATAGGCCGGTCGATCTTCTTTTCCCTGATCTTTGCCAACCTGCCACCAGTGCTTTGCCTCCGCGAGAGCGCTGGAGGCGGCGGCCATCAGCCTGGCCCGCGAGTAGTCACCGACCTCGCCTTCTTCTACACACGCCAGCATGATCCGGCCGATGAAACACTGGAAGCGCGCTCGGTTCTGAATGGTAAAGAGAACGTCTCCTTTCTTTCTGGTCTCGCGGGCCATCCTGAAAGCGAGCCGGTATTGTCCCGCGGAAAAGTAGAGAACTGCCCAATCCCAGTCAAGAAAGAGATCGTCGTTGGCATATTGGTTCGGATCCCCATCTGCGCGCTCCTGCAGTTCATGGAGCATCCAGGCGGCATACTCCAGCCCACGAACCGCCTCCGCATCCTCGGCGACCAGCTGTCCACGCACGCCAAGCGCATCGCCAAGACTGAAGCCGAAGACCATGTCGTTTGTCACTTCACGACGGGGCAGGGCCATCCAGGCATCAAGGGCCGCTTTTGCCGACTCAAACGCCCTGCGATAGCGCTTGCGCGTTGGATGAGAGCCGTAGCAAGCTCTGCTCTCAAACGCTGTGAGCTGTGCGACGAGCGCACCATCCGCTATGTCACTGGCGATCTCCGCCGCTCGGCGATAGTGGTCCGCCGCCTGGCCGAGAGGATCATCCTCACGCTCAGCCTCGGGCACGCCGCGTTTATCGAGATCGCGGTCCAGCTCAAGGTAGTACTCGGCGATGAGGTATTCGGTGCGGATGCGCTGGTAGGGCGCCATCGGAAGATGCTTGTTCCGCATGAGCAGTTGATAGACCTTGCCGAGCTTGCGCCGTTTCTTGCTCTTGTGGGCATATGCTGCATCGAGGATGGGCTGATAAACCGGTTCGACTGATGGCTCATCCGCGCACGAGGCGAAGCTCAGGCGATCTCTTCGATCCACAAGGACCTTGTAACTCACGGAATAGTTCTGATCTTCGCTCAAGGGTGAGACCTTTCGCAGTCAGATAGTGTCGGACATATTTCAGGCAAGTATACACAACTATCCCGCTATGACAAGCAGAAAAGCCTCATTCCAGCAAAATGCCCAAATCCGCTGCTACGACGATAGTCGCGCAGGAACTGGAACAATCGCTGGAACGATGCCACGGCAGTCAACCAGGCGGCGAGATGCAGTCGGCTATGATGTCTCGCTTAGTTGTATTGTGTCTTTTCCTCGGGCGGTGGGGCATCAGGCTTCTTTGGCGGCTGAGGGGGGGCTGGAGGATTCAGAAGGCGCTCAAGCCGCCAGTGAGCTATTCGCGCCAAGCTCAGCGCTTCGACTTCCGTCAACATCTCCTCGGCCCGTTGGTAATGAGCTATGGCAGTAGCCAATTTCTTCTTGGTTGGCCTGGAGCCATATTGAAAGGCCCATTCATCGCCCCACGCGATTTCTACCTGGCCAAGCAGCAAGATATCATTGCGCGCGGTCGCGATGGCCTCTGCTTCCTCGATTTTCGCGGTTCGACCATCCCTCTTATTGCTCAAGCCCATCCATTTCGCCTCAGCCAGCAAGATCATAGCATAGCCCGCTCGATCCTCTTCACCGGCATCTTTGCATACCTGCGCCCAGTGGTACGCTTCATCAATTGCCCGTTCTCCAGCGGCCATCAATCTGACACGCGAGTAGTCTCCTACCTGACCTTCTTCCGCGCACGCCAACACTATGTTAGCTACCAAACACTGGAAACGCGCTCTGTCTTTGGGGTCGAAGAGATCGCGTCCTTTCTTTCGGGTCTCGCGGGCACTCTTGAATGCTTGCCTGAAATAGCCCATCGTAAAGTAGAGAACAGCCCAATCCCAGTCAAGAAAGAGATCGTCGTTCGCATATTGCTTAGGATCAAGATCGGGACGCCCCTGAAGCTCGTAGAGCATATGGGCGGCATGATCTAAACCACGAACCGCCTCCGCATCCTCGGCGACCATTTGACCGCGTACGCCGAGTGCGTCTCCAAGTTTAAATGAATAGGTCATATCGTCGGTTAGATTTCGGGAACGTAGTTTGAGCCAGGTATCTAAAGCCATCTTTGCCGATGCAAATGCCCTGCGAAGTCGTTTGCGTGTAGGATGTGAGAAGAAGCATGCGTCGCTCTCGAGTGCTGTGAGTTGTGCGACGAGAACCCCATCCGAGATGCTGCGCGCAATGTCCGCGGCTTGACGATAGTGATCCGCCGCCTGGCCGAGGGGATCATCGGCGCGCTCATAGTCAGGTATACCGCGCTTATCGAGTTCAAGTTCCCGCTCTCGATAATATTCGCCAAAAAGGTATTCGGTGCGAATGCGCTGATACGGAAACATTGGAAGGCGCTGATTGCGCAGCAGCAGTTCGTAGACTTTGCCGAGTTTGCGCCACTTCTTGTTTTTATGGGCGTACGCTTCATTCAGAATGCGCTGATATGCGGGGTCAGATAGTTCGTCCTCGCATGAAGGATATTTGAGCCGATCTCTTCGATCCATATGTGACCCCTTCGCCTGCTGCATTACGCGGACATCGCTTCTGAATACTATCTTTTAGCGTCTGGCGATGAGTGTTTCATACCAGTTTCGTGTGGATTGTTGTCCTTCGGGGGCAGGCCGTAGCGTAAACGCCACGGCGAATTTCTCCGCCCATGCGCCGTGGCCTTTGGGCTTCCGGCGCGCTCGCCAACGACAACAACGTAGCCGGATTTGGTATCAGACCGCTAGATGAAGTATACACGAAGCATGCATTGAGGCGAGCTGGGAAAGGTATTCGCAATGACACAGCACCCCGACGTACTACAACAATCAGACAGATGTCGCAGCGTCGGGGTAATTGTGCGCTCAACCGGTTGCTAAAGCGAGCGGCTAGCAATGAGAGTAGGCAGATGGACAATCCAAAACAAGCTGTCC
The DNA here is from genome assembly GCA_963718915.1 of uncultured Chloroflexia bacterium. Lineage (GTDB taxonomy): Bacteria > Chloroflexota > Ktedonobacteria > Ktedonobacterales > JADMIN01 > DAHUXT01. Next base: position 381,438 of record CAVRAI010000013.1, read on the forward strand.
ATGCTGTGGGGAGCTGGCCGTCGAGTGGACGAGCCTCATACCTGCGAAGCCCGCGATGAGAATGGCCGACGTGATGAACACACGGGCCAACCACTTCACGCGCGGATGAGTGTGTGATGCATTCTTCATAGCTGTTTCTTGCTCCTGCCGATGTCGAGTCGGCTCGTGCATGTGCACCAGCGGTTGTGGGGCGTACATGCCACCAGGCCGCGGGCTGGATTCGCGACGCATCCCGGCCAAGGCCGAACAGCGCGAATCGAACATTTTCTCGTGGAAATCGCATTCAGAACGCCGGTTACACTTTTAGAGGTAGTTGATATAATCGACCTACTGGGCACAAAAAGTCCCCGGCATAAACGCACTACGGAGCCGTCGGCCTACAGGGTTTGGAACATATCAGTGGGACACTGGGACAAGGCGTTTCCAGGAATCACGAACCCCGAGAGCACCTAAAAACGGGCATGACGCGACAGGCGCGGAATCGAAGTAACCTCCTCGAGGTATTCCCGTCAGTAAGCCTATCAATCGTCACACAGCGTGCTGCTGAAACTTACTATACAGTCACACGCCAGCGCTTGTCAAGTGTGAGTAGTGGAATTTTTACATTTCCATTTACTTCACTATTATAGTATATGGTTTGTTGGCCATTTCAAGGCGGTTATTGGCATAAAATGACCACTGTGATAGTCTATCATAATTGATAATTCTTCTGGCGTGGCGCTACTAGATCACAGGTCAGGCTTCTTCCTGAAGGCGCGGTAGCTACAAACGATCCTTTGCCATCGAACTATTGCCCCACCACATTTGTAGGCGCATGTGGCGACTTGATGTCGCTGCCCAGGAGCTATCCTGTCCTCACAGGTGACCGTGGCGCTATCGCACTGTGAGTGATCTGTTACCTCACAGGAGCCGAATGTTATTCGCTTGTGAGCGCGAACCCCAATGCTAGGAGCAATGAGCGCGAAGCGCTTCGCGCGCGGGCGTTATTTCGAGCATATTCGAGATGAGAAAGCGTGGTCATTATGCGTAAGAGCGTAGACGTTCCGAAGACACCGACCTCCACAAATCCAGCAACTCCACCTGCTCCAGAGTCAATGGGCGAGGAATCGGTGGCTTCCTCGCCAGAGCCAGCCGCCGCAGAGGCAGCGGCAACTTCTGAGCCAACGCTTGCTGCGCCTGAAGCGCCAACAGTGGCGACCATTAACGCGCCCGCAACCGCAAAGGCCGCCGCTCCAGCAGGCGTCTACTTCACATCCGCAGCCGCACAGCCACACGCCTCCAGCAAATTCTGGCGCGGCTCCCCCGCCGAGATCGTCTTCGCGACCTTCACCGGCTTTGCATTGATTCTGGCGTTCATATTCTCCGTCACAGGCATCCCTGGGGCAGGCGCCAGAAACGCTGGGAATGGCTCGTCGAGCAATGGATCCTCCAGCAACACAGGAACCTCCACGGGAAACAACTCTCAGCCAGCCATCACCGTGCCAGATCACAAGACGTATGACGCCTCAGCGCCAGCAGCTCCCCAGGGCAATACCGTGGACGTGAAGCTCGTCGCGCAGGAGACCCTTATCAGCATCGGCCCCGGCGTGGCGTATAAAGCCTGGACCTTCGATGGCACGGTTCCCGGACCAATCATCCGCGTGCGCCAGGGCCAGACGGTCAACTTTACCCTCGTCAATAACACCGGGATGACCCACTCGATTGACTTCCACGCCGCCGAGACACCCTGGAATGTGAATTATCAGGGCGTCAAAGCAGGGCAGAGCTTCAGCTTCAGCTGGAAGGCAACCTTTCCTGGCATCTTCATGTATCACTGCGGCACCCCGCCCGTGCTCGAGCACCTCGCCAATGGTATGTATGGCGCGATCATCGTGGATCCCGCTAGCGGCTGGTCGCCCGCCAAGGAGTATGTGCTCGTCCAAAGTGAGTTTTACACGCGCAAGCTCTCCGATGGCAGCTACGCCTATGACAACGCCAAAGCGATGGCGATGCAGCCCGACTATGTGACCTTCAACGGCTACACCAACCAGTACAAGGATGCCCCGCTCACCGCGCAATTGGGCCAGCGCGTGCGGCTCTTCGTCCTCAACGCCGGGCCGTCGGAGTTCTCCGCCTTCCATGTCATCGGCGCGATGTTCACGAATACTTATGTGGACGGCAATCCGGCGAACCACATGGTCGGCAATCAGACGGTCACAATCCCACCCGGCGGTGGGGCGGTGGTGGAGCTAACGATTCCAGAGGCAGGACTGTATCCGTTCGTGACACACTCGTTCGCCAACGCCAGTGCTGGCGCGCTCGGTGTGATCGAAATCCAGAAATAGTAGCGTTTAGCGCGTCACTCGGCGACCTTCGCTCCCAGCGGGCAGGAGGTCGCCCGCGCGCAGGCGACAAGGGTAGCGCGGACATGCTGTACCTGTGACCGTGTCGCAATGTCTCCTGGTTGGGGAAGCAGTTCGTCGAGGGCGGTGTCGAGATCAGCTATGGGAATGGTGGACTCGCGCGACGCGGTACAGATACGCGAACAAATCAGCCTGTGGAGCGACGACCACGCTTCGAGGCGCGCCAGCAACTCTGGACGTGGCTGGCTCTCGCCTTCCTGATAGAGCACATGCTGCCGCACGGCAACCTCGGCGATTTCCTCCATCGCCTGTTGCAGCGGACACCCCATCGTTGGCGCCGCTGGCAGTATCCCGCGCCGTGTGATATCCCTGGGACTGGTCTTCATGGTCGTGCCCTGCTCGCTTGTAGGTGTGCTCTGATTGATGCTCCTGACAAAAATCTTGATGTCGAAATCTCACATCATCGTCACACTATGATGAAGCCATCTCACAGACCAGACGCAACATGCCGCACCTCGATGCTGGAGGATGCACTATCAGAAAGGCTCCTCCGCCAGTGGCAACGTCACATAGAAGGTGCTGCCACATCCCTCCTCAGACGTAAACCACAAATGGCCTCCCTGAAGCTCAACCAGCTCGCGGCACAGGTAGAGTCCCAACCCCGTGCCGGTGATGCCACGCTCGCGGGCGTTGTCGGCGCGCGCGAAGCGATTGAACAGCAGCGACTGCTGGTTGGCAGGAATGCCAATTCCACTATCGCGAACCGATAGCCTGGCGATGCGCTCCCGTTCATCTTGCTCGATGGTGATGGTGACAGGGCCGCCGTCTGGACTATATTTGATGGCGTTGCTCAGAAGGTTGCCGACGATCTGCTCCGTCCGCCGAACATCCAGCGTCGCCACCACAAACTCATCGACGGCGACAAGTGACAAAGCATGTCGTTCACTGGCCATCTGGAAGCGTTTTATCACACGCCGGGCAAGCGCGAGGAGGTCGTGCGGCTCGCTATGGAGCTGGATACGTTCGGCCTGGAGGCGGGCGACATCCAGCAGGTCTTCGGTGAGTTCCACGAGGCGATTGGTCGCCTGGTCAATGGTTTCGAGCGCCTCGATCTGCCACGGCTCCAGCGGCGCGGCGCCATCACTCTGGGAATGTCGCATCAGCATGTCCGCATAGCCTTTGACCGCAGCCATTGGCGTCTTCAGTTCGTGGGCCGCAATCGCGATAAACTCATCCTTCAGCCGCTCCGCCTCTTTCATCGCGGTCACATCCTGTAAGACCACGAGCGCCAGCCGTTCCGGCGCCGGTTGCGCGCTGCCAGGAGTCGCGGCCACCGTCGAATCCGCCAGCATGCCTGGGTCAAGTGTGACCGCGTTGAGGAGAATGGGCATGACCGTACCATCAGGCCGACGAATCACCTCCTGATAGTGGTGGATCGCCTCACTAGTGCGTAGCGCCCGCACGGTCGCAAGCTCGCTCGGCTCCAGCAGTCGCCCCCCACTTCCAACAATCTGCGTTCCACTCTCCTTGAGGAAGCCCGCCATCGATTGTCCCTTGGCCCAGTGCGCACCCCATACGTCCTGTGCGGCATGGTTAGCCAATTCCAGCATGGCATCAGGTCCACGCGCCAGGTATACCCCGCTCGGCAACTCATCGATCACGTTTTGCAGCAGCAATCGCCTGGCCTCGGCCTCGGCGCGAGCCTGTTGCTCAGCCAGGAGTTTGCGCGTCTCCGTGACCTCGTGCCATACAACCACAGTACCGCCTGTGACTTTTACGCTCTCGGGAATGCCCTCCGGCACAATCGCCGCTAACTCATCATCGGCTGCCATCGCCTGAAGTGGCGAGACGGTTACCACATATTCCCGGCTATCTCCATGTGCGTCGGCGAGTGCGAGTGATGCATGCGCGCCCTGGATGCTCTGCCCATCTGCCTCTCGTATGCCGCTACCCATTCGAGCAAGAATATCCGAGATCGACGGATTCACCGTCCGCGCGCCAACACTCAAACCGAGTAGCGCCTGAATCGTGGTAGCGGCGTGGTTTTCGTGGAGCAGATTGCCCTGGTGGTCATAGACCATGACCCCATCGGTGATGCTCTCGAAGACTGCGTTAAGCTCTTCGGCCTGCGATTGCGCGTTATGATAGAGCCTCGCGTTTTCCAGCGCGACAGATGCCTGCGCGGCCAGCGCCTTGAGCAACGTCTCATCATCTTTGCTGAAACGCCCAGGATCCTCATGCCCCAGCAGCAAACCACCGCGCACATTGCCATCGCGATCCAGCAACGGAGCGCCCAGGAAGCTGCGCGTCACCGGATGACCGCGAGGAGATCCGACGGCGCGCAAATCGTTGGCGCTGGCGCGACCATGCGCATAGTCGTACGCCTGTCTCCGCGCAAGGTCGCGTGGTGATTCGCCTCGCGCACTCTTTTCGCCGCTTTCAAGTGCCGGAGACGGTGCGTTGGCGGTTGATCCCATCTGGCCACGGTGTGTCGTCGTCGTATGGTAGCCCGCTGGAGAGAGCGTCAGAGCGTCGTCGACGTGTACCGTCACACCGTAGCGAAAGATCGGGGCAAGAATACCTTCGCCTCCAAGCGGCATGCGGCGGAAAAGCTCCTCTTGTTCTGGTGTGACGCCAACAACCGCCGCCAAGCGAAAGTGGCTGCCCTCGGACGGGCCAACCAGCTTGCCTCTCGCATCCACAGGGCGCAGGGTAAAGGCGGCAAAGCCAGCGCCCGTCAAATCGCACGCGGTTTGCGCAATTAACTGGAGAAGCTGCGATTCATGCAACTCACCGGAAAGCGCTGTGCCCACCGTATTCAGCGCTGCAAAACGAGCCACCTCACGTTCCGCGGCGAACCGTCGATTGCGGGCGAGCATCACAAGGAGGAGCACGTACACACTGATGGCTGCCAGCAAGAGTAGCTGCGCCGCCGAATGTGGATTGAGTGACTTGAATCTCCCGCTGGGTGGTAGCACCAGGAAATAGACGCAGATGAGCTGCACCAGGCAGCCAGCGATCGCCAGACGCCAGCGCCAGTAATAGGCCAGCATCGCAATCAGTGGGAGATAGACAACGCCTACGTTCGGTACCTGAAAGAACCGCGTCGAGAGCCAGACCAGCAGCGTGACCAGCGCGGAACCAACAATCAGGGTCACCATGCCGCTATAGGGCATCTGGCGCCATTCCGCGAGAACGCCTCTCCAGTGGAGAACGGTCTCTGATCCCCAGACGCGACGAGCATACGCCCACACACCATCCGCACGCTCCGCCACCGCGAACCGCTGTCGCAATCTCTGCCAAAAGGATGGAGAGCCTGGCTCCCGCGTACTGGATGACGCACCGTTTGCCGTGACATGCGCGTCATCGAACCGCGTCTTATGGTCATCTCTCATAGGAGCCTCACGCGCGCCTCACATGTCGTTCCCGATACCGAACCCTTCTTCCGTTACCGCATGATACGCACGGGAGAGGAGATACAGCTATCTGCATTTTATAGCCAGAGCGCTTCAAAGCACAAAAATAGCCATCGAGTCAACAAGTTGTGACGTAGTTGTGACGTCTATCGCACAGGTGTGAGCCTGTTGTGACGGGCAGCAGGCTATCCTGATTGATAGTAACGACGAGAGGGCATCTCTCGATCAGGATGTGGGCAATGTGCTCCGCATCTTTTTGACAACTGTTGACGGAGCAAGTGCCCAATATGCAGGCAGACAGTATGATGGAGAACACCACAGACGCCGACACGACGTGTCCACCAACGCCACGTTCTGATACACGTTCAGAGACAGTCTACGCTGATGCGCCCTATGCATCCAGTCGGCTGGAAAGTGAGCTTCTGGCAATCATCAGCCATGAATTGCGTAGTCCCCTGGCCGCGATCAAGGGATACGCCGCAACACTGCGACGCCACGGACACAGACTTGGGCGAGCCGAGCGCGATGAGTTTTTGCAGGCCATTGATGAGGCCAGCGACCGGCTTGAACTACTGATCTCACGTATGATGGAGCTCTCACGGCTGGAGGCTGGAACGCTCACGCCGAACCTGGTTCCCGTTGATAGTGTCCAACTGATCAGAGAAGCGCTCGCCGCCGCCGAATATCGCTGGGGATCATATCCACCAGTAGCGCCATCGCAAACCTATACATTCGAGCCGCCCAGCCAGGTGACCATGCCGCTTGTACTGGCGGACTTACGATTGCAGCGCGAGGTACTCGACATCGTCCTGGAGAATACCGTCAAATACTCGCCAGGCGGTGGCGCCGTCGGAGTAACACTCGATACGGATGGTGTCATGCTGACCATCGGAATACAAGACCATGGCATCGGAATACCCTCAGATCACCTCGAACGCATATTTGATCGATTCCACCGCGTTGATACCCGCCTGACGCGCGAGGTCGGCGGCATCGGGCTTGGCCTGGCAATCTGCAAACGCATCATGGCGCTGCAAGGCGGCGACATTTGGGCGGAGAGCGAGCCAGATGTCGGCAGCACGTTCTACATGACGCTGCCCCTGGCGAGGCCGAACGATGAGCGTCAATGAGACACGACAAGCCATGATGAGACATACTGACGATGACGCGAAAAGTATTGAAAGGGTGATGCCGTATGCCTGCAAAGAAAACCGCTATCCTGGCCGCCGATGATGATCCTCAAATTCTGCGGCTCATAGCCCGAAACCTCCAGCTGGAAGATTACGATGTCGTCACAGCGACCGACGGGCAGGAGGCGCTTGAACGCCTCGAAGCGCAGAAGTTCGATCTGGCGATTCTCGACGTGATGATGCCCAAACTCGATGGATTCACTGTCTGTGCGCGCGTTCGGGAATATTCGAGTGTGCCGATTATCATGGTCACGGCGCGCGGCCAGGATCAGGACAAAATTCATGGACTTGACCTGGGCGCAGACGATTACCTGACCAAGCCGTTCAGCGTCGAGGAGTTGTTGGCACGAGTACGCTCAGTGCTGCGTCGCTCGCAATTCGCCGTCAATCATGAGGGGCAGAACGTCCGACCACTCGTCGTGCTTGGTGAACTTTCCATTGATTTCGCCCAGCACCGTGTCACCATGGATGGGCAGGAGATTGAACTGACACCAATTGAGTACCGTCTGCTGGCCTATCTGGCGCAAAATGCTGGCCGCGTCGTCACACAGGATCTTCTGCTGGAGCACGTTTGGGGTGAGGAGTACATCGGCGAAAGCCACCTGCTTCAGGTCAACATGAATCGACTCCGGCGTAAGATTGAGGCTGACCCCGCGCATCCACGCTATGTCATTACCAAGATGGGCGTCGGCTATTATCTCCCCGCGCAACCAGCGCCCGCTTCATAGATCGGTCTTGAGATTGACGATGGCCGAGGCGTCAGACATGCGCAACGTATGAGAGCGTCCCGGCCATGCGCACCCCCTATCCACCTCAACCATGCGAATAGCGCAATCTGGGCGCGCTCCTTCGGTTGCCAATGGAACGGACGCACTCAACCTCCTTGCCAGCATAGTACTCTTGTGTTACGTCACACGCTACGTGCTACGATGAGCGCATCTCAGACCTCCCGTGTTCATGTCGATGCTTTTAAGGATGGAGACGCGACATGCTCAGACGATCGCGCTATCTAGTCGTTTTTCAGGTGGTGACGCTCGCGATGATGCTTCTGCTCTCGGCATGCAGTGCGTCTACAGCGGGCCAGACAGGATCGTCAGCCGCCGCAAATGCTACATCGAGCGCGACCGCTATCGCGACTGGAACCGCCACAAACTCCCCAACGGCGCTGCCAGCGGCGACGGCGAACTCACCGAAAGCGCTTCCCGCGAACGCCAGCGGCACGCTGCCGCCTGGCGCGGCGCTGCCCAGCGAGGCAACCTGCGCGGCGCGCGTCCATCGAGCTTCGTGGGAGCCACGGCCCGCCAATGATACGGCGAATTCCCGCGTGCCGACGTCGGCGCAGATTGCTGGGTTGAAGCCGTGGGGGTCAGCGATGGGCATGGATCCCAGAGCCGATGCGCTCCGCAAGCAGATCACGGGCAATTTCACTGGCACTACCGACGAAATTCTCCAGTGGGCCGCCTGCAAGTGGGGTTTCAATCCCGACATCTTGCGCGCTGACGCGGTGGTCGAATCATACTGGCAGCAGAGCCAGCGCGGCGACTACACCAATAACCAGCAGTATTGTCCTCCGGGTTCCTGGGACGGCTCCGGCTGCTTCCAAAGCTATGGGCTATTTCAGATCAAGTGGTATTTCTTCAAGGACGCCTTCCCCATGGCCCAAACCAATACCGCGTTCAGTGCTGAATATGCCTATGGCATACTGCGCGCATGCTTTGAAGGCTGGACCACCTACCTGAAACAGGGCACGCCACTGCCTGGGTATCCAGGCTATAGCGCTGGTGACCTATGGGGCTGCCTTGGTCGATGGTACAGCGGCTGGTGGTATACGCAAGATGCGCTCCAATACGTCGCGAAAGTGAAGACGGCGCTGGCCGACAAGACCTGGAAATCCCCCAACTTCTGATGCTATCGCCGATGGAGTTGTTGTATGTATAAAAATAGCCGCCGTAGCGTCAACGCTACGGCGAATTTCCCCACCCAATCGGCGGGTCTTCATGCGCCGACGGGTGCCCCCAACGTCAACGGTTCAGCTGGACTTGGTATGACAGAAAATGTCAGCCCACATAATTGATCATGGCAGAGGTTCCCGTGAAATAGGGGAATGGATCAACTGGATTGTTATCCCACTCGACCATAAAGTGCAGGTGCGGCCCAGTGGACCAACCCGTGGAACCTTCCAGACCGATGGGGTCGCCCATCAGGACGTAGGCGCCCGTTTTTACCAATAGCTTCTGCATGTGACCATAGAGCGTCGAGATGTGGTTGCAATTGTTGATTTTCACCGACCAGCCCAGGCCATTCGTGGCATCATAGCCTGCCCATATGACCTGTCCTGATTGGGCGGCATGGATCGTGTTGCCATTCTGCGCCGCGAGATCGTCGCCATTGTGGTACCAGGAGAAACCGCGTACCCAGTGCGAACCCCAGTTCGGTGAGTGCAGTTGATAGCTCAGGGGATTCCCGTGTCCATCAGGCGCACAGGGTGACTCCAGATCAGGCGTCCCCGATACTGAGTTCCACCAGTTCGACCCATACACATTGCTCCCGCCATCTGAGGAGGTAACGACGAAGGTAGGCGGCCGATAGTCAGCGCCGTAGTTGTGATCGGTGGGTATCTTGTACGCCGTACCGATGGCAAGCTCCTGGCCCAGTAGTAGGCCATTCAGCTGGTAGATACCACCAATCTGCACATGGAACTGCTTTGCCAGCGCCTCCACATCATCGCCGGGCTGCGCGGTGTAGAGGAAGTAGGTAGGGCCTTTCTGCAGAACCAGAGACCCGGCGAGCGCCTGAAACGCCGTTATCTGGCTGGCGCCACTGGCGCCCATCGGAGTGATGGCAAAGATACCTGTCACCACGATTGCGGCCATGAGCGAAATCGCGGTGATACGCATCGTCAGCGGACGTTCACGCCGCTTGATGAACGGGTTGCCCATCGAGACGCCATCACCGGCAATTATGACAGGGCCAGTGTCGGACGACAGCTTCTCTAGCGCGCCACTGCCACTCCGCGCCACCAATGAGCGGTCTGATCGCGACTCACTCTCCCACTCGTCATCGCCATCCCATGTGTTCGGCCGATTGGCATCCGTGAAGTGTTCGTCATCATCATGTCGCCTCGACCATGGCTGCCTCGTCCCCATATCCTGTCCCTCCTCGACGGTATTATGTTTCCGCGCTCAACCACAGACATCGTGCCGTGGCAGCCACTGGTCAGATGCATGGCCTCCTTGGAAATCTAAGCGAGCAAAACCCAGGCGTCAAGCGGCGCGCCCGGTATGGCTATGCCGCGATAATCTGCGTACGCGCTTTTGCCGACCGACCTCGTCCAGGTTACGGTTGAGTTACGGCTCTTGTACGCCAATGTAACTCTGTGGGTCTTTGTCGAACCGATTTTTGCATCCCATCGCGCAGAAATAGTAGATCTTCCCCTGGTACTCGCTGGTGGCCACCGCCGTTGACGGATCCACCTCCATCCCACAGACCGGGTCGGTCGCCAGCGTGGTCTGGTCGTCCCGCGTGTCTTGCGTCTCCATGGTGTTGTTGCCCTTTCTATCGAGTGCTTGTCGAATTCGCGGACGCCGCGCCACCCGCATCCAATGGCGGGTCAGCCCGAGCACCCTCGCCTTGTGGTCTACCCTCTATTGTCTGATTGTGTGGGTCTGCCCGGAGTGTCGGCTCGACGGTTTTGAGCAGCACCGCATTCGTCGCGACGGTAATCGACGAGGCGCTCATTGCCAGCGCCGCAATCGCTGGATTGAGCAGAATGCCCAGCGGATACAGGATGCCCGCCGCAATCGGAATGGCAACGACATTGTAGATCGCCGCCCAGAAGAGGTTTTGCTTCATCTTGCGCACGGTCGCCTTCGAGAGTCTGATGGCCGCCAGCACATCGAACGGGTCGCTACGCATCAGCACGATCTCCGCCGTCTCGATGGCCACTCCAGTTCCGGCGCCGATAGCGATGCCAAGGTTGGCCTGAGCCAGGGCAGGAGCATCGTTCACGCCATCGCCAACCATCACCGTGAATAGCCCCTCGTCTTGCAGACGCTTGACGTAGCTTGCCTTCTCGACTGGCAACACCTCCGCGAAGATGCGCTCAGGCGCCATGCCCAGCGCCTGTCCCACTGCCTCAGCCGTATGACGGTTATCGCCCGTCAGCATGGCCACCTGAATGCCCAACGACTGAAGCTCCTCGATGGTCTGGCGCGCGGTTGGCCGGATGCTATCCGCGACAGCGATTAACCCCACTGGCTCTCCTTGGCGGGCGACCAGCATCACCGTTTTCCCCTGCTCCTGCAATGCCGTTGCCCGCCGCTGCTCGACTTCCGACAAATGCACCTCATTCTCGGCAAGCAACATCGGCGTGCCGATGATGACCAGCGCACCCTCCACTTGAGCACGTATACCGCCGCCCGCGACAGATGCGAAATCATCATATGGGAGGGTAGCCAGCCTGCGCTGGGTGGCCTCCGCGACAATCGTTCGCGCCAGAGGATGCTCGGCGTCCGTCTCGGCAGCAGCCGCCGCTTGCAAGAGGCCTGTCTCGTCGAGATGTTGCGCGTTCCCTGCGGCGAGGAGGATCAGATCGGTCACAGATGGCTTGCCCTCGGTCAGGGTACCTGTCTTATCGAAGATGATGGCCTGGATGCGTGAGGCTTGTTCCAGCGCCGTGGCATTTTTGATGAGGATGCCATTGCGCGCCCCGATGCCAGTCCCAACGGCTACAGCGGTGGGCGTGGCCAGCCCCAGCGCATCCGGGCAAGCGATGACCACGGCGGTCACGGCAAGCGTTAGCGCGAACAGGGCCGACTCGTGAATCACAAAGAACCAGATCAGGAAGGTCAGAAGGCCCGCGCTGACCGCTGCGATGACGAGATACTCCGCCGCCCTATCGGCGAGGCGCTGGGCGGGCGCCTTCGAGTTCTGTGCCGTCTGCACCAGTTGAACAATCTGGGCGAGGGCAGTATCGCTGCCCACTTTGGTGGCGCGCAACCGTAACGAGCCGCTGCCATTAACTGTTCCGCCAATCACCTCGTCACCTTCTGACTTGGAGACCGGCAGACTCTCGCCCGTGATCATACTCTCATCCACCGCGCTCGCGCCCTCGGTGACGACGCCGTCGGTTGGCGCCTTCTCGCCAGGCCGCAGCATCAGGAGGTCGCCCACATGCACTGCTTCAACGGGCACGGTGGTGATCCGCCCATCAGGGCCAATCAGATTCGCCTGACTCGGCGCAAGGCGCAGCAGCGCGTTCAGGGCATCGGACGAACCACGGCGGCTACGCATCTCCATCCAGTGGCCAAAGAGGACAAATGTGACCAGCATCGCGGCAGCGTCGAAGCTGGTCTCGACCGTTGGAGCGAAGAGTGTCGCAAAGACGCTGAACAGATAGGCCACCAGCACACCCAGGCTGACCAGCACATTCATGTCTAGTGCGCGGTTACGCAACGCGCGGTACGCCCCTGAGTGGAAGGTCCAGCCGCAATACCAGACTACCGGTGTCGTCAAGACGAGCAATATCCAGTTAGGGTTGACGCCAAACGATGGCATGTGGATGCGCAATACATGCACACCCAGTGGTGAGTAGAGGATAATCGGAATCGTGAGGACGAGCGCGATGAAGAAGCGTCGGCGCATGTCGGCTTCCATGGCTCTCGCCATCGCCGGGTCACTCATGTCGTGCATCCCACCATGCATTTCCTGCGTTCCCTGCGCGCCTATGCCCGCATGCGCCATCCCGCCATGATCCGCGGCGAATTCCATCTCCGCATTTTGCCCGTGCCGCATCTCTGGAACGTTTTCGTCGGCGGAGGGATTGGTCGCGTGCGACGCCTGTGCAGATGCCTGGAGCCGATTCATGGCCGTCATAGGTTCGCCGCAGGCAAAGCCACAATCCCTGACGAGATCGCGCAGTGCGGATTCGCTGATATGCCGTTCGTCATAGGTCACCGTGACCGTCTGCGTGACGTAACTGGCATCGACTACGGAGACCGCTGCCAGCGCTCCCAGCCGCTTCTCGATACTGCGCGCGCATGTCGCGAAGTTCAATCCTTCGACGGGAAGCGTGACGGTTTGCATCGGTCTCCTCCTGGCAAGGTTGGCAGGATCGTGCGGATGGCTACTTCGCGACCGAATAACCCTCGTCGTCCAGCGTCGCCTCGATCTGCTCCAACGAGACCTGGGCGGGGTCGTATTGCAGTTGGACAGTTCTGGTGGGAATATCGGTACTCACCGATTCGATGCCTGGCAGCGCGCCCAGCGCGCCATTGATCGTCTTGACACAGTGCTCGCAACTGATATCGGGAACGGAAAGTATCGCTTCCTGAGTGATCGCCATATGATGATGCTCCAATCGAACCCGCTGGCCCCGGTGAGAGCCAGCGCTATACAACATCTCGATGTCGCAGGCGTAGGCCACGTCCGCGACTCACTATGCCGCGAGAACCGCCGCCGACTCCCGCACACGGCCGAATCGGCGTAGCGAGAGGGAATTTGTCACGACAGTTACCGACGAGAGCGCCATCGCCGCAGCGGCAAAGATCGGCGCGGTCTCTCGCAGGAACGGGATTGCGGGCGACGCGATAGCGATGGGGATTAATATCGTGTTGTAGGCGAAGGCCCAGAACAGGTTCTGCCTGATCTTCCGCATTGTCGCATGTGACAGGTCGAGCGCCGTCACCAGACTGCGCAAGTTGCCTTTAACAAGCGCGATATCCGCCGTCTCCATCGCGACATCGGTTCCCGTACCCATCGCGATGCCGACATCGGCCTGCGCAAGGGCTGGCGCGTCGTTGATGCCGTCCCCGGCGAACGCCACGACAGCGCCATTGGCTTGCAGTCGTTTCACCTGCATCGCCTTCGCGTCGGGCAAGACCTCCGCCAGCACATTGTCCACGGGGATGCCAACCTGCTCGGCGATACTCTGGGCCGTGCGTGGATTATCGCCTGTAATCATCCAGACGGTGATTCCTCGCGCCTGAAGCCGGGCAATCGCCTCCGCCGAGCCGACTTTCACCGTGTCGGCGACGCCGAGAATTCCCGCAACCGCGCCATCCACCGCGACCAGCATGGCCGTCTTGCCAGCGGCCTCCAGAGGAGTCAGCGCGTCCTCAAGCGCTTCAGTCTCGAAGCCATGTCCAGCCATCAGTTTGCGCGTGCCAAGCCAGAGGTCGTGTCCCGCGATGCGCGCCTCGATCCCGCCACCAGGAACCGCTGCGAACCGCTCTACCGGCGTGGCGGACACGATGCCGCGACCCTTCGCGCCATCCACGATTGCCCTCGCCAACGGGTGCTCGGAAGCGCCTTCCGCGCCAGCCGCCAGCCGTAGCAACTCATCCTGAGTCAAAGGAATTCCTGGAGCCACAACGACATCGGTCAATTCAGGCTTGCCGCGTGTAATCGTGCCCGTTTTGTCGAGCACAACAGCGCTCACCGTCTCGATGCGCTCCAGACTCTCGCCGCCCTTGATAAGCACGCCCTGCTCGGCGCCCTGTCCCGTGCCGACCATAATCGCCGTCGGCGTTGCCAGACCCAACGCGCAGGGGCAGGCGACCACCAGCACAGCAATCGCCGCGACCAGCGCCACAATCCACGGACTCGTCGCCGCCATACTCTCAGCCGCAACCTGCGGTGCAAAGCCAAAGATATATCCAGCCACGGTCCAGCCAATGAAGGTCAGCAGCGCAACGACGAGAACCGCCGGGACAAAGATGCCAGAGACGGTATCGGCGAGCCGCTGAATCGGCGCCTTCGATCCCTGCGCCTGTTCGACCATCCGAATGATGCCCGCCAGCATAGTCTCGCTGCCCACGCGGGTCGCACGCACACGGAGCATGCCAGTCTGGTTGATGGTCGCGCCGATGACGGTCTCACCAGCGCCTTTCTCAACCGGCAGACTCTCGCCCGTCAGCATGGACTCATCCACAGGCGAACTGCCGGATAGAACGACGCCATCCGTTGGAATTTTCTCGCCCGGCCGCACGATCAACTCGTCCCCGACCACCACTTGGTCAAGGGGCGCATCCAGCTCGCGACCACCACGCACCACATGGGCGACATCTGCCCGCAAGCCCGCAAGCCGCTTGATGGCCTCGTTGGTCTGGCCTTTGGCGCGCGCCTCCAGGTACTTGCCAAGGTAGATCAGCGTGACGATCAGAGCGGTGGTGTCGTAGAAGGTGGTCATGCCGACAACGCCCGGCCAGATGGTTGCCACGACGCTCATCAGAAAGGCGGCCGTCGAACCGAGGCTCACCAGCACATCCATATTCGCGCCAAAGTGCCGCACGACACGCAGCGCCGTCCGGTGAAAGTCCCAGCCAACATAGGCCCAGATCGGCGTCGTCAGCGCCAGCAGCAGCCAGTTTTCGCCGGGAAAGCGATTCATGAAGAACATTGAAAGGACGATGACTGGAATCGAGAGCGCGATTCCCAGCAAGAGCGTGTTGCGCCGCCGAACCAGATCGCGCTGTCGTCGGACCGATTCCGCGTCAGGCTCATATTCCCCTACCCCGTTGGCGACGGGCACTGGCGCGACAACCATCTCTTCGGCGCCGTAGCCAGCCTTTTCGACCGCGCCGATCAGGTCAGCTATCGTCGTCTCGTCTGGCGCGAAGGTCACGGTGGCCCGCTCTGTCGCCAGGTTGACGCTCGCCTCAGCGACGCCCGGCACTTTGCTCAGGCTGCGCTCGACCCGCCGGACGCACGACGCGCAGGTCATCCCCTCCACCACGAGTGTTGTGGTGTGCGACCCCGGCGCTGGCGTCTGAGGTGCTGCCTTTATCAGTGGATTTATCTGTCTGCGATCCTGTAACTCTGCCATGGTTCTCGCCCTGTTGCTCTATAAGCGAACGGAAGCAGTCTCGCTCAACATGTCTGTGATACCCTGGATACTTACCGGTTGCCCGCCAGGTTATAGAGCTGCACCAGCTCCTCGACAACCTCGTTTTCGCGCCCCTCGCGAATGCCCTCGGGCACGCAGCCGTGCAGATGATCTTCGAGAATCATCGCCTCGAGCTTCTCGATGGCCTTGCGCACGGCGTAGGTCTGTCGCAGGATGTCTACGCAGTATTTGTCTTCTTCGACCATCTTGCGAATGCCGCCCAGATGGCCCTCGATATAGTTCAGCCGCTTGAGTACACTGGCTTTATCGGCCTGCATCGTCGTCCTCGCTTTCACACCCATACCCCCTGGGTAGGGGTATAACTGAAGCATAGCACAACCGTCAAGGGTCGTGCAAACGACGATTAGCAAGCAATCTGACCGGGTAGCGGTTCAGGCCATGTACGGGCCGATCCGGGGTTAGCGGGGCAGCTTGTAGTGGAAGTTCTTGGGGACGATGACCACGTTGCGGGGACGCGCCATCTGATCGTAGGTACCAATCGGCAGCGACTTCATGTAGTACAGTGACGAATCCGTGAGGCGGATCCTCGAGCTATTGCCACCAGTCATGACCAGAACGTGGCCGCCTGAGAGGAAATGAAAGTAGCCCGTGGTCGCGCGCATATTGACCAGGACGGGAATGCCAAGTGTATTGGTCAGATAGAGCATCTGCTTATAGGAAAGCGGGTTGTTGGCGAGATACACATCCGCGCGCAGGCCATATTTGGAGACGACCTTGTTGAAGGCGTTGTAGGTAAGCAATCCCCAGGTCGGAGAGATATCGGCGCCCATTTCGCGGATAATGCGCCCAATGGTCATATGCGGCAGGCCATAGGCGGTTAATACCTCGGCGAGCGAGGCCGCGCTACATGCCGAGCCAGCCCACCGATTGAATTGCGCTCTGCTGTCATAGAGATCGACGCGCTTCATCTGCGTCATCGGTTGGATGCGGCTCGCCATTTTGCCATCAAAACGGTAGGCTGTCTGGGCGCTCCCCACAGACGCGACAATGCCAGACGCGGCGCCACTGCTGGCAGCCCAGGGAAATGGCGCAAGCGGCAACCCGGGTTGGCCAACAACTTGCAGGCCGGACGAGAGCACATAATAGAGCACGAGCGAGATCAGCAGGGTTCGCACAATACCTGTGGCCGTCCGTCCCATGCGGCTGGGCGGGCGCTGATCCTTCGCACCCGGCAGGACAACATACTGGCGTGTCGCCGGAACGATGGTCAGAGTATTGTGCACGTCGCCAGGTTCATCCTGGCTATCGCGTGGTACGAAAGCACGGTTTACACGGGTTACCAGTGGCCGCGCGGTCGTCGCCGCACGCTCTCTGCTTGACGATGATGTCTCAGGACTCCACTCATCCCATTCGCTCCACGTACGCCATGGATCCTGCCAGATCGTCTCCGCATCCGTGTCAGCGCGGGCGCCAATTGGCGAACCAACACGAGGAAGATACCAGGTCTCAGTGACCGTTTCGTCCTGGTCATCCAGGAGATCTCTACCTGCGGTGCGCCAGACGCCTGGGGTATTACCGCTGCGGACGCCGTGCGACTCAGGCATCACATATGGCCGATAGTGACGCGCCTCCTGACGGCTGGATCTTTTACCTCGTGGCTCGGTTGGCCCGCTACGATGCGGAAATGATTCGTCCATAGGGTCAAAATGCCAACCGTGCTGCGTCACGAGGAAGTCCTTCCCAGGAGTTCAGGAGAGCTTAGGCCCACATCCTTGTTGCTGCGTCACCGCGCGCTCAGCTATCACGTGAGATAGCCAGCGGTGATTTCTGACACCACGTCAGATCAGGTTCAGTCATGATACAAGCGTGGCAAGCTCTTCCGTCAATGAGGGCTACCGAAATGTCCTGGGGCGGCAAACAGGGAGTAATTCAGGAAAAATCGGCCCCGAAAGCACGGCAAGCGGAGGTAATAATCACCGAGCGGACGTGTACGCGCAAGAGACGCCTTAGTCGGGGGCTAACACTATACAGAGGCGCGACTGAGCGCAAAGAAAACACGCGCACATTCTGGGCTTTTTCCCATTGCGCGCGCGTTTTGTAGAGCCTGGACGTATTGCCTGACTCTGTTTCGATAAGGGTCCTTCGCCCCTGGCCCAGAGGCCCTTGGAGCGGGAGACGGGATTCGAACCCGCGACCCATTGCTTGGGAAGCAATTGCGCTACCACTGCGCCACTCCCGCGGAACACTTCCATCCTACCCCAAAACCAGCCGCTGGTCAAGGGGTCGCCCGCGGCTTGCAGCCTTGCCGCCAACTACGACGCAGGTTCGATGCGGCTTCTAGGTAGCGCCAGACGGTTGCAGCGGAATGCTCGCCCTGATATGCGTGCCCTGGTCGGGCGTGCTCTCCAGCGTGAAGACGCCGCCCAGCCGCATCACCCGCTCGCGCATCGAGTTCAGGCCAAGGCGGCCGGGAAAGCTCTCAGATGGATCGAAGCCAATGCCGTTGTCGCGGATATCCAGCACCAGTTCATCGGTGTCTTTCTGGGTGACACTCAGCGTGACCTCAGTGGCCTGCGCGTGCCGGACTACATTTTGCAGCGCCTCCTGCGCAATGCGATAGAGCGCCACCTTGGCGTCCAACGAGATGGGCGGCTCATCTATCAAAATCATGTTGACCTCAATATGGTGACGACTACGCGCCGCGGCTGCCAGTTTCTCCAGCGCCACAATCAGCCCCTCATTCGCCAGCGATTCAGGGCGCAACTCGAAGATCAGCGTGCGCATCTCCGCCAGCGCCGCCTCGGCCAGCGACATCGCATACTCCAGCGGTTCAGCGGAACGCGCCGGATCGCGGTCGAGCAGTGCCCGCGCGGTGCGTGCTCCCAGGACGATGCCAAAGAGCGCCTGCGAGACGGAGTCGTGTAATTCACGGGCAAGGCGCTGGCGTTCTTCGAGCGCCGCAAGATCTTTGCCCTGTTCATACAGACGCGCATTTTCCAGCGCCACTGCCGCCTGACCCGCCACCGCCGTCGCCAGCGTGACGTGTCGCTCGGCGAAATAGTCTGGCTCAGCGTGGACGATGTTGAGCATCCCAATCACGCGGTCCTTGGCAATCAGGGGCAGCCCCATCCACGAACGAACAAAGGCAAACTCGGTCGCCATGTATGCTCCCGCCGCCCGACGAAAGGCTGATGCCCCCGGCTCATCCCCGCGTACATCCGCCACGACGCGCACTTCCTGCTCGTCGAGAAAATTGCGTAAGACCTCCTGAAAATCCGGCGAACGCTCCAAAATCTCAATCTCATCGCCACTCGCTGGCCCGCGATAATCCAGCAGCGAGAGCACATCGCCACGACGCGCGATAATCGCCGCGCCCGTGTAATCCACCACCGTTTTGAGCTGGTCGAGGACAGTATGCAGCAGCGGCTGTAGCTCCAGCGTCGAGACGACACTCTGGGCGATCTCGAACAGCGTGGTCAGCTCCTGTGTCCGCTCATGGACGCGACGCTCTAACTCGCGATAGTAGGCCACTCGCTCGCTGATATCGCGCACGACGCTGAGCATATACGACCGGCCCGAATAGGCAATCATCGAACTGTGTATCTCGACATGCAGCAGCGAGCCATCCTTGCGGACATCGACGGCATGCGTCCGAAATGACCGCCCCTCGCGCGCGGCGTCCATATACCGCTCGAACGCCTCGTGATACTCAGGTGCGATAAAAGCTGTTGGATGCATCCCAACAAACTCGCGGCGCGTGTAGCCGTGCATCGTGCAGGCAGCCGGATTGGCCTCGACCACGCGCCCGGTCTTCAGGTCGTTAAGGATCAGCCCATCACTGGTAGACTCGAAGATGTCATGATACTGCCCCTCGCGCTCGGTGACCTGACTCTCACGAGCACGGCGTGCGGTGATATCGGTATGCCAGCCCGCGATGCGATAGGCGCGACCGCTGGCGTCACGTAGCGATGCCGCGCGTGAGAGAATCCAGCGCCACGAGCCATCTTTGTGGCGAAGCCGATGTTCCAGCCGATAGGCGCTCTGGGGGCTGCGCAGATGCGTCTCGATGGCGACCAGACAGCGCTCCCGGTCGTCGGGATGGATGCGCCGCCTCCATTCGTCGAAGGCATCGGATATCTCGTCGTCGCCGTAGCCTAGCATCGCCTTCCAGCGTGGCGAATAATAGACCGTGTTTGCGTCGATGTCCCAGTCCCACAGGCCATCATTGGCGCCCTCGATGGCCAAGGCGAGGCGCTCGCTGGTCGGATCCTTCTCCGCACCCGTCTTCCGGTTTCCACTCATATCGGGTGGCTTTCCCATCTCATGGCCATCAAGTCGCCGGGCCAGTTGTGCCGGATGACTCGGGAGACGCGATGCCGACGCGCAAGGCATAGAGGGCGGCCTGGGTGCGACTCTGCAAGCCAAGCTTGGCGAGAATGTTGCTGACGTGCGTCTTGACGGTCTTCTCGGCGATGTGGAGCGAGCGCGCAATTTCCTTGTTGGCCTGCCCCTGCGCCAGCAGCCGCAGCACCTCCATCTCGCGCTCCGTCAACATGTCGGGATTTTCGGGCGTGCGCACCTCGTTCATCAGCCGGGCGGCAGCCTGAGGCGCGAGACGCACCTGCCCCGCGGCGGCGGCGTGGATTGCTCCGCACAGCTCGTCGGCCTGCGTGTCTTTGAGGAGATAGCCGATGGCGCCAGCGCGCACCGCCGCGACCACCGTTGCGTCTTCGAGCACGCTGGTCAGCGCGATCACCTCGGTATCGGGCTGGGCGCGGCGGATTGTTGCTGTTGCGGTGATGCCATCCATCTTCGGCATTAGCAGATCCATCAACACCACATCGGGGTGCAACTCCTCCGCCTTGCGCACTGCCTCTTCGCCGTTGGCGGCCTCGCCGACGACCTCCAGTTCAGGGTCCAGTCCCAGAAACATTTTGAGACCCTGCCGGACCACGCTGTGGTCATCGGCAATCAGGATGCGTATGCTCATCGCTCTGCCCCTGTATGCTACTGCACCATGCTCTGCTTGCTACGCGCTACCGCCATCTGGCCATTCTCGTCGGATTGTATCACACCACCGGGGCAATCACCGCTACCCTGCCTACAGGTTTACAGACGCATTGTAGACTGCAAATACAGCGCCAGCGGCTACATACTCTGCCACACGCGACACAAAGGTGATGACCGACCCTTGCGAGACGCCATTGCCACAAGTACTCTGAACATATATGAGGTCGGCGACTGAGAGCAATGCGGCAACGGGCAGCAAATCGCCAGCAAGACCTGGTTCATGTACGATGGCGCGGGGAATCGCGTCGAGCAATATACCAGCGGCGATAGCGGCAGCCATACCCACTACTTGCCAGGCATAGTCCGTCTCCTCGCTTTCTTGCTCCTTGCGTCCTCTGGTTCCATCGTGTACACTGAGGGTAACAATCGCAGAAAGATAGGGCATCGAACGAGGAAAGTACGTGCGATTCCGCTCGTCAGAGAGCCGGTGGCTGGTGCGAACCGGCGTGTGGGTCCGCGGAAGCTCCCTCGCGAGCCGTGACTGTGAAACGCCAGACATGTTCGGGCGCAAGTAGCGGTCGCCGGGTGTTCCCGTTACCGAACCGGGGCGTGTTGGCGCCCTCTGAGGCCGTCGTCGCGAGGCGTCGGCAGAAACAAGGTGGTACCGCGAAGGTCGCACTGTGCGTCGCCTTTCGCCCTTGTCGGGGCGGAGGGCATTTTTGTTGCCCATCGCCGTTCAGGCTCATGCTTTCCACATCATCTGGAAAGCGACTTGATGACGCGGAGCGGAGGATCATATGGCACAGCGAAAGACGACGGCAGTAGGCACAGCGCGGCAAGGTCGGTCGCCACGAACAGCCGACAAGAGCGCGAACACACCTATCACGTCGCGCCCACCACAGTACGACTTCACGGCGTTCGAGGCGAAGTGGCGCGAGCGCTGGGAGGCCAGCGGCATTTACCAGACCGACCTGGAGCACGCGCGGAAACCCTACTACAACCTGATGATGTTCCCCTACCCCTCCGCCGAGGGGCTGCACGTCGGCAACATGTATCCCTACACCGGCTCGGATATCCATGGCCGCTGGATGAGCATGCGCGGCTACGATGTCTTCGAGCCGATGGGCTTCGACGCCTTTGGCATCCACAGCGAGAATTTCGCCATCAAGCGTAACATCCATCCGACCATCCTGACGGCGCGCAACGTGACCCACTTCCGCGAAGACCAGCTGAAGCGCATCGGCAACCGCTTCGACTGGACGCACGAGGTGGATACCCCTGACCCGCGCTTCTACCGCTGGTCGCAGTGGATCTTCATCCAGTTGTTCAAGGCTGGGCTGGCCGAACGCAAATCGGCGGCCGTCAACTGGTGCCCCAATGACAAGACTGTCCTGGCCGACGAGCAGGTCATCAACGGCCACTGCGAGCGTTGTGGCTGGCTGGTGGAGCGGCGCGAGCTGGAGCAATGGTTCCTGAAGATCACGAAGTATGCCGACAGGCTGCTGGAGAATCTGAAGACGCTGGACTGGTCCGAGCGCGTTAAGACGGCACAGCGCAACTGGATCGGACGCTCCGAAGGGCTGCAATTCGCGATGTCTGTGGCGGGCGACACGTCGCGCACTATCGAGGCGTTCACCACGCGCCCCGATACCATCTATGGCGTGACGTTCGTGGCACTGTCGCCGCAACACCCGCTGGTGGGGGCGATTACCGATGAGTCGCACGCCATCGCCGTTACGACTTATGTGGATGCCAACCGCCAGCGCCCCGCCGACCACGCCGACGAGGCGCGACCCGATACTGGCGTCTTCACCGGACGCTACGCCATCCACCCATTGACGGGCGAGCAGATACCGATCTGGGTCGCCAGCTACGTGCTGACGGACTACGGCACGGGCGCGGTCATGGGCGTCCCGGCGCACGACGACCGCGACATGATCTTCGCGCGGGCGATGGGTCTGCCTGTCCGCACTGTGGTTCGGCCGACCAGCGACCATGCTCAAGTGGATAGCGCGGCGGCGTTCACCGACTATGGCGTGCTGGTCAATTCCGGCGCGTATTCGAGCATGCCATCCGCTGAGGCATCGTCCGCTATCATTGCGGAGTTTGAAGCGAGCAAGATTGGCAGCCGCTCGGTCAAATACCATCTGCGCGACTGGCTGATCAGCCGCCAGCGCTACTGGGGTCCGCCAATCCCCATTATCTACTGCCCTGAGCATGGCGCGGTTCCTGTGCCTGAAGACCAACTGCCGGTGCTGCTGCCCTTTGTCGAGGACTTCCAGCCGAAGGGAACAGGTGTCTCGCCGCTGGCCAGCGATCCTGAGTTCGTGCGGACCACCTGCCCCATCTGTGGTAAGCCCGCCCGGCGCGAGACCGATGTCAGCGACAACTTCCTGGATTCCGCCTGGTATTTTTTGCGCTACCCATCGTCCGACGACGACAGCGCACCATGGGATCCAGCGATGACACGAAAGTGGCTGCCGGTCGATATGTATACGGGCGGCGCGGAGCACAGCGTGTTGCACATGATGTACTCGCGCTTCATCACGATGGCACTGCACGACCTGGGTCATCTGGACTTCGAGGAACCGTTCCCTCACTTCCGGGCGAACGGCACCATCACCCGCGAGGGCGCGAAGATCAGTAAGTCGAAGGGCAATATCATCAACCCCAATGACTACTTCAACCGTTACGGCGCCGATGTCTTCCGCATCTATCTGATGTTCCTGGGACCATATGAGGCCGACGCCGACTTCACTGACCGCAATATCAGCGGCGTCGTGCGATTCCTGGACCGCGTCTGGCGCATCGCCACCAGCAGTGCCACCGCGTCGCAGAGCAAGGTGCGCGGCGCAGCACGGCGCGAGCTGCACCGGACGATCCAACGGGTGACTGAGGATATCGGCGCCTTCAAATACAACACGGCGATAGCGACGTTGATGGAGTACGTCAACGGGCTGGAAGCCAGGAAACAGCCCTCACGCGAGGAGTTGCGCGCTCTGCTGAAACTGCTGGCGCCCTACGCGCCATTCATCACCGAAGAGTTGTGGGAGCGTGTCGAGGGATCGGCCGTCGCCTCGATTCACGCGCAGTCCTGGCCCAGCTTCGACCCTAGCGCACTGGTGAGCGAGACGGCTACGCTGGTGGTGCAGGTGAACGGTCGTCTGCGTGATCGCATCACCGTCGCCTCAGACGCCGACGACACCCAGATTCGCGCGGCGGCGGAAGCAGCCCCCAACGCACGGCGTGCGGTTGGCGACGCACCAGTGCGCAAGGTAGTGATCGTGCCGGGCCGACTGGTGAATATCGTCACCGGGCAATAGAAACATTCCTGAGTTCGAGGTGAATGGCAATATTCTCATCGCGAAAAAGTTGGCCGCAGGCTATAGACCTGCGGCTAATGCCTGAACATTCAGGAGTCTGCTGAAGGGCGGCTGAGAACGCTCAAGCTCGGATTAGCCGTGGCATTCATGCAGCGAAGCTAGCCTACTTCCCACCTCACCCGCGTCATACCCGCTACCCTACGAGAGCAAACCACTCACCCTGCTGTGGTTCGCCATCCCTTAATCCGCATCCATCTTGATCCAGCCCTTCTTGAGAGCATGGACAACCGCCGCCGTGCGGTCATTGACCGAAAGCTTCTTCAGAATCGAGGTGATGTGATTCTTGACGGTCTGGTCGCTGATCTTGAGCGACTTGGCAATCTCTTTATTGCTATTGCCGCGCGCGATGTAGTCCAGAATCTCGATCTCGCGCTGTGAGAGCGGAGTAAACACCTGCTGCACTTCGGGCGGCTCTTCCTGTGTCATCTCGCGGAAGCTGCGCAGGACCCGGCTGGCCACAGTGGGGCGTGAAAGCACATTGTCATTGATGATATAGACGCCCTTGCTCACATTGCGCACCGCGTTGACCAGGTCGTCGGCTGAGATGCCCTTGAGGAGATAAGCCGCCGCACCGAGCTTCATCGATTGAAACAGTTGCTCCTCGTCCTCGAACGCTGTCAGCATGATAATTCCAGCGCGCGGCGAAGAATGGCGAATCTGACGTGCCAGTTCGAGCGCATCATTGGTGGAGAGCAGCGCATCGATCAGCACCACATCGGGCGTATGCAGCTTGGCCAGATCAAGTCCGGCGGCGCTTTCCGAGGCTTCGGCGACGATAGTGCAGTCTCCCGCCTCTTCCAGCGCATTGCGACAACCCTGACGAAACAGCGGGTGCTCATCGATAAGCATGACACGGATAGATTCCATTTTATTTCTCCCAGCGCGAGTAGTAGAACAGGTAAGCAGTGCCTGGCACGTGGGCAGAGAAACAACACGTGCAGTATATACGATACACAGGCTTACCTGCCGCCCTGTGGGTCAAACGGCGCCAGCCCGCAGACCGACGCCGTTCGTTGCCGCCAAACACTTGATGATACCACGCGCGCCGCCTCAGCGGATACCCTCCCTCGCGCGGATGCGCGCCGCCGCCTCGTCGCGCGTCATGCGGCCCGCCAGCAGCGCATCGAGCATTCCTTCGAGCGTCTCATATGGCGCCACTGCGCCTTCCGCCACTGGCTGCGTGTTCGCCGCGACCAGTTCGGGTTCCACGGGTTTCGGCTCTGGCCGCGCACCAAGATAGCGATTGCGCACCGCCAGCGTCGCAAAGATGGCGACCATCGTCCCGCCGACCAGCAGTGTCACTAGGCCAGCCCGCGCCGTCTGTTGCCAGTTGTCGGGGGGCGCGCCAAGCATCGCGCTAAGGAGCGCCTGTAGTGCGACGATCAGCCCACCAGCGCCCGCAATCACACCACCGGCGAGTAACACCAGGACAAAGATGCGGTTCGGCCACGTAACACCGGTCTGACGTGTCCACGTGTTGAGCCGTAGCACGACAAATATGAAGGGCAGACCTGTCAGCAAGAGCGCACCCGCCTGCGCGAAATTCTCCGCGAGCGGACGTGAGCCTCCAGGCACTACACGCTCGATCACGTTTATCAGCAATGACTGGACGCCGACCCAGAACGGGTAGGCAAAGATGACGCCAGCCAGCGCCCACTGGATCAGTCCCGCCGCTGGCACGCCAGACGGCAGATCAGCCGCCTCGCGGGCATAGAGCCAGCGATACGCCAACACCACGACGAGGCCGAAGACAAGCGCGCCCACTATGGTAGGTACGCCATAGGCAAAATCGTTCGACGGGAATGGGCGGCCGACCGCCTGACGCAGAACTGCCTCGAAAATTCCGCGGCAGCCACTCAGCACGAACCCAAGCCCAAAACCAAACGCCAAAAGATGTGTCACCTGGCGGAGCCGCGAGTGGCGGTCATTCCGTGAGAACGCGGTATAACCCGCCCAACATGCGGCGAGGAACAACGCCGCGCCCCACTGTGCGGCGGTCTGGCGCAGTGGGTAGTAGGTTCCGGGATCGCAAGAAATGCCCGCAGGGTAGTCAGCGCAGGGATTGTACGTGCCACTGCGAACCAGAACAGTCAGCACAACATCCTGAACCGCCTGTATCCAGAGTGTCGCGGCAATGAGGACGATCACTAGTTGCGCGCCGAACTGATGCAGCCGCTGCAAGGCTACCGCGCCGCGCGTGGTGGCGCGCGTTCGCCGCCGTTCCCACTCGAGCAGGGCGAAGAGACCCGCCGTCGAGAGCGCGACAGAAAAACTGTACGTGGAGGAACCGTATCGGTCACCCAGCTGCGCGATACCCACAGCGGCTATTCCGATGGCGATCAATCCCGCGAACAACTCTGTTACATTGAGGAAATACGAGCGGACAGCGCCACCACCCGCCGCCGGATCGGTGGCCATGTCGCGGCGAATCAGCCATAAGTGCAGGCCGCCAAGCCCTAACGTGACCAGCCAGACGACGGCGAACGCTACCACCGCCTGGACGACCTGACTGCGGTCGGGCGGCGAGTTATACGGCCCGGCTAGTGGCGTGGTCGAGAGCAGCAGCCCCAGCGAAACCGCGGTCACGACAGTCGCTGAGATGAGCAGGATGACGCAGACAGCGTAGAGATAAACGCGATAAAGATTGCGTACCATGGCGAGGTTCCCCTTCTCCGGGCCACTTGCCCCCCACCGGTCGGGGGAGTATTGCATGCAGCCGTACCCGGAATGAGCATAGAACCACTCTACTGCACTACGCGCCAGACCACCAGACATGGCTCGCAGAATCAGCCGTATTATTGGTCGTATATTCGGCGATTAGTTCAGGGCGGCGGGGTGAAACCCATTTTGCTTGTCGCACATGTGATTTGGCTCCATTGGCCTGTTGCAGAACGGGCATCGCGGTCGGCCCGACGCCATGATGCCACGGATATGCTGCGCCAGTTGCTCGGTCTGGGCGCGTGAGAAATAGACGCTGAAGGGGAACTCACCGTCTTCCTGAGCGAAGTATTCGCCGTCACGCTCGATGAGAATCAACGGCCCCGCCTTCAGGGTGGTGCGCTGCACCGACTCATCGTAGCCAATCTGCATATTGCCAACGGCAAACTCGACATCGGGTTCTTCGGGAAAATCAACAGGAGCGCTCGGTAGCTTCGGCGCCCTGGCGACTGCCTCGACCCGTAGCGCCATGCCACTGGTGATTCTGGCGATTAACTGCTCCAGCGCCTGGCCAAGCGCGTCCAGTTGCTCGCGTTCAAGCCAGAGGCTCGCGCTACCACGCAGGCTGCGGGCGAAGATGCGGAAGCGGCGATTTCCTGGCTCACCTATCGCCTCCGCACCCAGGAGTTGCGCGCGTCCAAAATCTATCTGATCTTCACTCATCGCTGTGCCCCATGCTGTCTACTAGCCGCCAACCGTCCATGGTGGCGCGAAACGTTCATGAGAGATGGGACAGTATATCACCTGGCAATTTCACCTACCGGACGCGCAAATGTATCATGGCGTACCAGAGGCATATTCTCCTGGCCTAGACCTTCTGGTGCGCCTGTTTGGCGACATCGCCCGAGTAGATGCGCGCGCCAAAGAACGCGGCAATCGCGGCAATCGCCAGACACGGCAGACCGACGATCAGCAGCGCTATATTCGCGTGTTCATGGAGCGCGGTCGAGATGCCGCCAACGAGATATGGCGCCCAGACATCGCCAAGCAGGTGCGCCAGCGAGAGTGCGACGGCGAAGGCCGTTGCCCGGAGCAGTGGCGGCGTGGCGTCGGTCAGCGCGGCGACCAGCGGCCCGACCGGCAGATTCAGCGCCATCACCGCGATGATGCCAAACAGGATAAAGGCTAGCAGCGAGGACGTCAGGAGCGCCAGCGCGTAGAACGGGATTGCCAGTCCGAAGCCGACCGAAACCGCCAGCACTCGTCCGCCATGGAAGCGCGCGCTCATCTTGTCGGCCAGCACGCCGCCCAGGAGTATGCCACTCACACCGCCGACGACGATAATCGCTCCGGCCACCAGCGCGGTCGTGTTTGACTTGAGGTGGAATGGGCCATTCGCCGAATGGACATAGATCGGCAGGAAGGTAATCGCGGGCGTCACAACAATGAACATCAGCGCCTGGAGCGCGACAACGACCCAGACGGTGCGGATGCGTAACACCGTACCCACCGACTTCATCATCGCGTCGAAGCCACCGGAGAGGCTGAGCGCGGCGCCATGGGCATCGACGACGTGTCCTGCCTCTTCACCTCCGGACTCCGCGTCGTTTTCGACCGAGACATCTGGATGATCCTTTACGAACCAGATGAAGAGCGCCAGAATCAAACCTGGTATGCCCGTTATGAAGAAGGCAATACGCCACGGCTCTCTGGCTGGATCCATGATCGAGTCGAGCAGTGCGACGATAGCGAAGGCAAGCACCATGCCGACGAGCTGGCCTGACTGCCAGCCACTCATGATGCGCGCGCGCTTCTTCAGCGGATAGTACGAGCCCAGCAGCGCCGACCCAGCCGGATAGTAGCTGGCCTCACCCACACCGACCATTGCCCGCGTGAGAAAAAGCAGCGGGAAGCTGCGCACGAACGCAGTCGCGGCGCTCATCAAGCTCCAGAGCGAGACGCCAAACGTGATGACGCGTGTTCGCGAGAAACGGTCGGCAAGCAACCCACAGGGCAGTGCGGCAACCGCATAGACCAGGATGAAGGCGCTACTCAAGATACCAATCTGGCTGTCGCGCAGGTTGAAATCCGCCTTCAAGGCTGGACCAACCGCGACGACGATCAGCCGGTCGAGGTAGTTGACGGCGTTTATGGCAAACATGAGCCAGAAGACCACCGTCGCGTTCCGCATCCATTTCTTGCGCGCCAAAGCGCCAGATGCTTTTCGTGCAGGGGCCGACTCACTCGCTTCTGGAGCATCTCTGGCTGTATCATCCTGGCGATCTTCGATCACGTGGTCCTCTCTCCCCAACCTCCGGTGGCCATCCTGGCCGCTCCCATCCTCCGATGGTAGAGTGTCCTGTTCGACTATATCACCCCGAACAGGCTGATCCGCTACGCAGTACTACCTAAAAATCGGGCTGAGAACCACTGCCTTCAGGTCTGATGTAGGCATGGGGATGACAGCCCAGTCGCCTGTCAGGGCGACGAACGACCTCTCTGCTTGACAGAATAGGGCTTTAGCCCGCCGCAAGCCACGCCGTTTCAACGGCAGTGGTAAGGCGTGTGTGGCTTCAGCCGAATATCCTATCCGCATTGCCGTTTCTGCCTGCTTGTGCGAACATATATCTGTAGGCATTTTGCACCTCACCAATCACATAACCATGTTTGGCGGTTCCGCAGTAAATCGTTCCTGCGGGTAAAAGCATCAACGTATTTTGGACGTGGCGCCATGCGCTTGAGCCAGAGTTTATTGAGCAGTGCTCGCCTGGCGATGCATGCAACGCCTTTCGGGGCCGGGCAGGCCCTTCGGAGGCTAACGTGATGGGTTGCCATGTGCGTTCTCCGAGAATCCATCGGGCTTTAGCCCGTGTGGAGTGTCAAGACTCACCTCCCGCATGCTATCCTCGGTCATGAACGGCATGACGGGGCGCCGCCAGCGCGTAAATGATCGGTCCTCGCGGGGGGATACCGTTCTCCGATGCCCGCGCCGAGAGGAACATTCAGCAAGAATGTTAGGTCGCGAGAAGCCCCAGCCTTCCGGCCAGGGGAGTTGTCACCTAAACTCAGTATAGTGCGACACAGTTACAACATCGTTACGATAATGCCGCGACAATGCTACGATTTAGCGGTTCGTACCACCGCCAATCGATCCCAGCCCGCGTAGTCCGCGACGATACGTATGTCAGCCACGGGGAAAGTTGTCCGCGCCAGCGCCACAACCGCCGCCCGCTGATCGTAGCCGAATTCCAGCAGGATCGTGGCACCCGGCTTCACTCGTCCGGGCGTCTGGGCAAAGAACCTGCGGAGATGCCCCAGCCCGTCGTCACCACCATAGAGCGCAAGCGACGGCTCATAGCGGCGCACATCATCGGAGAGCGTCGGCGCGTCACGCGGGGCCACATAGGGCAGATTTGCGAGCAGAACATCCACTGGCTCAGGCAGCGGCAGCAACAGATCGCCCTCCAGAAAGCGTATACGCTCCATCACGCCCAGTCGTTGCGCATTCTCGCACGCCAGCGCCAGCGCGTCAGCGGAGATATCGGTGGCATAGATCGTTGCCAGTCGAGGCTCAAGCCGTCCCAGCGCCACAGCAATGGCGCCACTACCGGCGCCGATATCGGCCACGACAGGCGCGGGCGACGTCGGCCTTGCCAGTCGGGCGCGTACCTCCGCCAGCGCCGCCTCTACCAGCAACTCCGTCTCTGGTCGGGGGATCAGCGCGCGCGCATCGGTCAGGAAGTCCAGCCCCATGAACTCGCGGTGTCCGATCAAATATGCCACCGGTTCGTGCGCTACCCTCCTCGTGACCAGCGCCGCATAACGCTCCGCATCTTCGGGCGCAAGCGGACGTTCTGGGTAGGCCAGGATCGTCGTCCGCGCGAGGCCGGTGACGTGCGCCAGTAAGAGTTGCGCATCAAGCGCCGCGCTCTCACTGTCTGGCACGGCGCGAAGCCAATGCTCCGCTACGGCCAGCGCCTCACCCAGCGTGCGCGCCTGGGCCAGCGCCGCGCCTGATAGATCATTTGGCTGCGATGGTGTTGCACCCATGAACTGTTTCCCTGACCCTATGCTTAGAAATGGTAGGTCACCGTCTGGTTCTGTGTCAGCGGACCAGCGAAGACCAGCGTGGCGTTGTCGAGCAACGCGGCAAACGCGGTGGCGCGCGCCTCGGACGTGGCGCCTCGAATCGTCTCATCAGGCGTGTTTCCAAGCGCGCCGGACCAGCCCGTTCGCAACAGGCTCGCATCGACATAGACCGCGAGTGACTGCGGATTGCCCGCCTGACGCTCGACGACTTCAGTATACGCGACATGGCCGTCCGCGCGCACCGTAAACGCCTGCGGTGTATACCAGGAGATGTAGATGGTCTGGCTATGCGCCCGCGGCTCCGTCTCGCAGTTTTGATACTCGGGGCCGGTTCCAGGAAAGGCGCTATACCTGCCGCAGAGCAGAAGCAGCGCCCCTCCGACCATAGTACGCCCTGGCACGTCCGAGGTCGTCACCGGGTTGATGATGGCATATTTCGGCGAGCAGTCAGAGATGAGCGAGCCATAGCCGGGCACGCCTGAGCCGCTACAGCCCACCGGCGTGAATGTGTTGGGGTTGTAGCCCGCCATACCCAGGATCGTCGCGTCGCCGGGCAGATAGGTGCGCTGGAAATCGCTGTAGTCGTCCTGGCGTGTGGTTCCCGGAAAGACGCTATGCCTCCCTTTATCGTATGTTACCGTGATTTGCAGATGGTGAATCGCGCCGCCGTCGGGCAGGAGTGTCACTACGTCGGTTTGCCGCTCGGTGACATAGGCGTTTGCCTTATTCCCGCCATCATTCGCGTCCACCACCATGAAGCCATCGCCGCCCATGTGTATCTCGGAGGCAACCCCAAGCTGACTCAGCACAGATTCGGCGCGTGGGTCGGCAAAGTAGACCTGCAAATCCTTGCTCATGAGCGCGTCCTGCCCAGCTTTGATGAGCGCTTTGAGTCCGTCGCCATGCAGCGCCTTAAGCCGGTCCAGCATGGCCATGGAAAGCTGATGAGTAAATGCCTTGCGGTCACCTTGCTGGGGCTTGGCGTCGGTCAGTTGATATTTGTGGATCATGTCCTCGAGATTGGTCGCGTTCACCGTCACATTGAACTGAGGAACAAGGATCGGGCCGGTGATGGTCAGTATGGTTTTGATGAATCCAGGCGTAAAGGCGATTACCCCCTGCAACGGCGCCTTATTGGGGATTGCGCCATTCACCGCATCGACGATCCGCATCATTGCCTGCGCGTTCGCGGGGAAACTCGCCGACAGATTGGCGTCGCGCAGCCCCCATCCATATTTGCAGGTGGGGTCGAAGGCGCGAAATGGCCACCACCAGTAGACCGCGGGCGGCTGTGGACCCAGCGACTCACACCCCTTCACTGCTGTGACGGACGGCACGTGTTGGTGAAGGCGGTACGGTTCGAGCGCACTCTGATAATACTTCTGATCGAGCGCATAGGTGTCATTCAGCACCAGCGGCATGCTCTTTATTTCCTGGCCGCCTGCCAGCCCCAGGATGCCATAGTTGCCGATGAAACCACCGCCGGGTCGCAACTCCGTCGAGTCCATTGCCGCGATCAGATAGTAGGCGGGCTGGCCGATCCCCAGCAGGGCAGGAGCAGCGTCGAGCAACGTCTTCATCGTAGCGGCAGCGCTCAGGATGGTCGGCAGCGATGCCAGCAACTTGCCAACAGTGGCGGGCGGCTTGAACTGGTCGGGCAATGCCCGCTGGTCGACCTGTAGATAAGCCTGGTATGCATCGAGCAGATTCGTGCGAGCATCCGCCAGCGCCCCCTGCGCCTGCTGGATGTCGTCGGAGGAAATGCCAGCGGTTACAGCGTTCCCCTGGGCCGGTTCCAGAATAGTCTGGGCAAACTCCATACCGCCTTGGGCAGCCGTCGTTAGATCAAGCCCGATACGCGTCAGCAGCTGGTAGTTCCGCACACTGGAGCCAACCGTTCCCAGTGGCGTGCCCATCACGCTCATCACGCCGTTGATCTCGTAGAGGTCTTGCCGTATATCGGCAATCTGAAGCCGCGCCTCTTGTAACTTGCCAGCGTTCGCCAGCTCAGTGGGATCACCCGCGACCAACTCGCTCAGGGCGGAGACGCGGCGCGAGACATCGACGGCGTCGTACCCCAGGCGCAGGAGCGGAATCAGGGGAGCAAGACAGGTGAGCACAAAGCCGAGCAGCAGAATCGCGAGCACAGCCGCCGCTGCCGGTCGCCGACGCGCCAACGAGAGCACACGTCCGGGCCGCTCACCCAGCGTATGCTCGCTACCGAGATGGGCCAGCGTCCCCAGCGAGCTGACGAAGATCCCCTGGTTGATGCGCTGGTGGCCATCGCGCGCGCGAGACGCCGACACATCCTTGTCGGTGGGAACATCCGGCGAGAGCGCGGTAAGACGAAACCCGGTGTCCCATCCATTATCCCATACGTCCTCGCTCAGTTCGGCGTCGTGGACATCGCCGTTCAGGCCATCGTCATCTCTGTGGTCAGGAGGGATCAACGGGCGCGTAGCAGCTCTTGCGCCACCTGCATCTGGTGATGCGGCGGCTCTGCCACGGCGCTCTCGCCGACATGACCATTCTGTGAAACGCTTGCGCCATCGACGTTTCCAGGAGTACTCTCGGCAGCCCTGGCGGTGGTCTTCGCGTTTGGGATCGCCTGCGCCTGGTTGTTCGATGCGCTCACGCCGCTTCCGGTGACCCCGCCGCTTCTTGCCCGAGCGCCGCGCGGACGCGATTCGGTCACTCATCCGCGTGCCTCAAATCCCGCCTATGATGCGTGGGGTAACAGGTGCAGCCTCGCGCCCTGGTTATCCGTCTGCACGAAGTGCGCTGGCGCTCCAAGAACCATCATCTTCTTGACGCCAGTGATCTTCATCTCCTCGCCCGGCGTGCGTGTCGTGACATAGCGCTGCACCATCAGCCCCAGCGGCCGGGAAAGCACGATTGCCGCAGTCGTCGCCAGCACGATATTGTTGAAGCTGTTGTACGGCTTGCGCAGCCGCGCCACCGTCATTGCTGACAGCCCGGTCAGCATACCGGCGACGGCCAGATTGGTGCCACAGCGCTCGTGAATGGCCATCTCAGGTTCGCCGCCGCGCAGCCGGGCCAGCGCCTGCTCAGCCATCGGCCGTATCATATCGGTCGGCAGGTCACCAAAGACGAAAAAACCGGTGGCAAAAGAGATACCGGAGAGACGAGCCTCCGGGAAACGCTTGCTCAACAACACGATTGTGGCATGCTCGAGCGCGTGATTCTCGCGCACGGCCCCGCCCAGCGTCACCTGCTGAACGACCTGCTCTACCGGATTCATCGATTGGTTGTCCTCTCTGCTCACGATGTCCTGACGCGCATCCTCCAGATTCACCTCTCCATTCTCGCTATTATCGCATGTGAGCGGGCATGGCGTCTGTAGGTGAACAGCCAGTCTGAAGATTTCGTGTTACGGCGTGTTGTTCGCTTTGATGCAACATCTGCCACGTTTCCTGGCGTCAAATATGCGAGATGCACCCAACGTTGCGCATCATTCGTAGATAGGACGAGTGGAGTCGCGCTCCAGTCAACCCGGCGAGGGTATCGAGGCAGCCGAGTACCACCTTCGTTACCCAAACTTGTGGTGTGACGTTGTAACCGATATTCGTACACAATTTCCAGATACTGACGCACATGAGCGTGCATTTCAGCGCTGAATCACTGCAAGGCCTGAGCGAACATCTGGCCAGGACGATGGGTTCGGCGCGTGGTTACAGGCATGAGGAACATTTCTTCGGTGCGTGAGGTATTTCCCGGCACACGCCGCTATACACAACATACGATCTATGAACTGGCGGAGACGATTCGCGCCCGCGACATCGTCACGTATGAGCATTGCCGCCGTGTCGCCATCTATGCCAATCGCCTGGCCCGTCACATGGGCTGGCATCGTCGCGCCGCCCGCGAACTGGCGCTCGCCGGACTGATTCATGACCTCGGCAAGACATGGGTGCAGAATAGCGTCCTACACAAACCCACCGCACTCTCGCAGGATGAGTGGCTGGAGATGCAGCGGCACCCGACGATAGCGGCGCGTATTCTGATGACGTATGACGTGCCCGACGATCTGATCGAGATTGTGCTGCATCACCATGAGGCCTACGACGGCCGTGGCTATCCCGACCATCTTGTGGGTGAGGCGATTCCGCTGGGGGCGCGCCTGCTCACAGTCGCCGATGTCTTCGACGCCCTCACCTCCGCGCGCTCCTACAAGGAGCCGCTTCCGCTCCAGGACGTTCGCGAGCGCATCGATCGGAGCGCGGGCATTCTGTTCGACCCAGCCGTCGTCGAAGCGTTCATTGAGATGCTCGACAGCACGCCCGATTTCCTGTTGCCCAGCCGCGCCGTCCCAGCGCCGGTAGAACCGATTCCCGGCTGGGACAATCACGACACGATTGAATAGTCGCCCTTTCACCCAAGCCGCGCCCGCATGGCAGCGCCTCATGTGGCTGTAATGAATGCTCCCATTCACACGTCTTCTCACACGAACGCATTTCCCGGCGCGAGGATCAGCAGTGTCACATTTCACCATGGCATGGTAGTGTATAGAGCGAACAGCGACGATATGGCAGCGCGCAGAGCGGAAAGGGTAGCACATGCAGGGGCAGCAGGCGGATCGTCTCAGCGCGGACCAGATGGTTGACCGCGTCCATGCGGTGGCCGAGGCGGCTCGCGCAATCCGCGCGAATATCGGCAAAGTCATCGTCGGCAAGGATGGCGCCGCCAACCTGCTGCTGATCGCGCTGCTCGGCGAGGGCCACATCCTCATCGAAGACGTGCCCGGCATGGGCAAGACGCTGATGGCGCGGGCGCTGGCCCGCTCGCTCGATTGCTCTTTCGCGCGCATCCAGGGTACGGCTGATCTGTTGCCTGGAGACGTGACGGGCGTGAGTTATTTCAATCAGAAGCTCAACGAGTTCGAGTTCCGCGCCGGACCCATCTTCGCCTCGATTGTGCTGGCCGACGAGATCAACCGCGCCACCCCGCGCACGCAGTCCGCGCTGCTCGAAGCGATGCAAGAGCGGCAGGTGACGGTGGACGGCAAGACGATGCCGCTGCCACATCCGTTCATGCTCATCGCCACGCAGAACCCCATCGAGCTTGAGGGCACGTTCCCGCTGCCCGAGGCGCAGCTCGACCGCTTCCTGCTGCGCATGCGCATCGATTATCCCGGCGCGGATGATGAGCGCGCGATGCTCTACCGCTTCCAGGAGGCGCAGCCGCTTGAAACGCTAGCTCCCGTGCTGACAGGTGACGACATTGCTGGCGCTCACGCCGACGGTGCGGGCGGTGCAGGTCTCTGAGCCGATTGCCAACTACCTGCTGGCCATCGTCCGCGCGACCCGCGAGCATCCGGCCTTCGAGCTAGGAGCCAGTCCACGCGCCGCGCTGGCGCTCTTCCGCGCCTGCCAGTCGCTGGCGGCGCTCTCCGGGCGTCCGTTCGTCCTGCCCGACGACGTGAAGCAGCTCGCCCAGCCAGTGCTGGCCCATCGCCTCGTCGTGACGGCGCAGAGCCGCCTGCACGGCCAGGACGCGGGGCAGATCCTCGACGAGATTCTGGAGCGCACGCCCGTCCCGGTGGAGCGGATGGCGGGGTAAGAGGCGGGCGGACCCCTCCCGGCCTTCGGCCACCCTCCCCTGCGAGGGGAGGGACTGGGCGACCATTGCGGCGATGGGAGGCTGGCGGTTAAAACCGCGCCTGAAGGGCCTCGCTCCGCTTGGCCACAAAGCCTGCCTTCGCAGGCTCCCAGACGATGCCTCATTGCGCGCACGTTGGCGCGATGTTCCGTGAAACCCGCGCAGGCGGGTTTTGTGGCCGCAGGCCCTTCAGGCGCGGTTTTAACCGCCCGCGCTTCCCACATAATGCTCCAGCGCCCGCGACAGAAACACCCTTCCCTTCCCGCCACCGATAGGCTACACTGTGGCTGCAAGCCATCACGCCGAGCCGCTGGAGGAAACGATGACCACACCGCAGGTTTTCGTCAGCCATAATCATAACGATAACGACTATTGTCGCGCGTTCGTGGAGGCGCTGCGCCAGGCGCTGAGCGACGCTCGCGACGCCGTCTGGTACGACGAACATAATCTCGGCTGGGGCGCCTTGCAACAGGTGATCGATCAGGAGCTGCTCAAACGCCAGCACTTTATCGCGATTCTCAGCCCGAACGCGGTTGCCTCGGACTGGGTGAAGACAGAGATCTATGCCGCGCTGGAGTTACTGCGTAAGGGGAAGATGCGCACGTTCCAGTTGGTCTTGGCGGCTCCCTGCGATGTGTCAGCGGTATCACCAACGCTGGGCGGCTACAAGCGCATCGAGCAGTCAGGCGGGGCGGCATTTCCACCAGCGGCAGCCGCCATGCGGGCATGTCGGGTGATTCTCGACGTTCATGGTGGCGATCCGCTACCACCACCTCCACCGCGAGAGACATTGCCGCCACTCGGCCCAGCGCCCGCGCCCGCCAACAGCGCGCCCGCGCACCATCTGACACCTAAACCCTACTATGACCTCGGCTTTCGCGGCTACACCATCGGCGGCGTCGAGTGCATCCTGCCGCCGATCTGCCCAGTACCCGCAGGCGTCTTCACGATGGGCAGCGACACGAGCCGCGACAAAGCAGGCACGATGACGACGAGACGCCGCAGTATCCGGTCGAGGTGGACGGCTTCGCCATCGGCCAGCACCCCGTCACCGTCGCCGAATACGCCTGCGCAGTGCGTGCAAAGGCGGTGCGAGAGTCGCAAACAAGCGCTATTTCTAAGGTACGAAGGTAGACTGGGCGACAGCAGCAGACGCATCCTGACCATCCGGTGGTCTGTGTCGCCTGGAACGACGCCATGGCCTACGCGCCTGGCTGGCGAAGCGACGGGCCAGCCCTGGCGGC
This sequence comes from uncultured Chloroflexia bacterium, assembly GCA_963718915.1. Taxonomy (GTDB): domain Bacteria; phylum Chloroflexota; class Ktedonobacteria; order Ktedonobacterales; family JADMIN01; genus DAHUXT01. The sequence goes on from CAVRAI010000013.1 coordinate 419,234, forward strand.
TGCCGAGCGAGGCGGAGTGGGAGAAGGCGGCGCGCGGCGACTGGATGGGCGCATCTATCCCTGGGGCGATACGTTCGACAAGGCGCGCTGTAACACCCGTGAGAGCGGCATTGGGACGACCACACCCGTCGGTCGTTATCCCAACGGCGAGAGTCCCTATCACGTCCAGGACATGGCGGGCAACGTCTGGGAGTGGACGAGCAGCCTGTACCAGCCCTATCCCTACCGCAAAAACGACGGGCGAGAGAATCTCAATTCTACTGAGAATCGAGTGCTGCGTGGCGGCTCATGGAGCAACGGTTCTCCGTGGACGCGCGCGGCCTACCGCAACGTCCGCAGGCCGGACTACTTCCTCTACGGCGTGAGGGTTCCGTCTGGCGCGTGCGGCGGCTGGTTCAGCATAACGGCGCGGGCGGTTGAAATCGCGCCTGAACGGCCTTCGGTCACAAAGCCTGCCTCCGCAGGCTGCAGAGCGCGCTTCAACAGTGTGTCTGATGGCAACATGCCCGTAGGGGTAGCGCGCCGTAGGCTGAAGCCCACGGCTAATCATGATCGTTCGATACCCTCTCCATTGGTCAGCATAGCCGCTCATGCAAGGATTAGCCGCAGGTCTTCAGCCTGCGGCCCGCCCACCCTAGCACCCTGTTCAGGGCTAATTCTTAACGTTCATTAACCGCCAGCCGACTCCTCCTCGTCGCAATCGCCCGGCCGTTGCCGATATGCTCCAGCACACGCTCGGCGGCGTCGCGGGTCATGCCCGTCCACCGCTAGCAGCTCGTCGAGGGATGGCGGCGGCGATGGCGCGCGCCGAGCCAAAGCGCTTGATGAGCGCCTTCTTGCGCTTCGGCCCGATGCCCGGAATATCATCCAGCACCGATTTGAACGTGCGTTTCGAGCGCACCTGCCGATGGTAGGTGATGGCGAAACGGTGGGCCTCGTCGCGGACGCGCTGGAGCAGATACAGTCCCTGCGAGCCACGCGGCAGCACCAGCGGCTCCGGCTGGCCGACGAGATAAATCTCCTCGTAGGTGCCAATCGCGCCGTGGTTCTCCTTGGCGATGCCAATCACCGGCACGCCCACCGGCAACTCCGCGATCACCTCCATCGCCGCGTTCAACTGCGGCTTGCCGCCGTCCACGATCACCAGATCGGGAAGCTGGCTCCATGGGTCGCCCGCCATATCGGCGCTCGCTCCCGGCCTCATCGGGTAGCGTCTCCTGCTCCGGCTCGAACGTCTTCTGCCGTGTCGGAGCCTTCGGCCAACCTCGTCATCGCTACAGCTTCGCGTCCTCGTCATCCGCCTCACTGGCTGGCGCGTCTGTGGCGAAGAGGCGCTTGAAGCGGCGGCGTAGCACCTCTTGCAGGCTGGCGACATCGTTCGAGCCTTCGACCGTCTTGATGCGGAAGCGGCGATAGTCGCTGCTCTTGGGCCGCCCATCCTCCAGCACGACCATCGAGCCAACCGACGATGTGCCCGAGATATTGGAGATGTCGTAGCACTCGATGCGGTGCGGCGTCGTCGGCAGGTTCAGCGCCTCGCGCAGCTCGTCGAGCGCCAGCGCCGTCTTCTGCGAGTCCGAGAGCCACTTGATGCGCTGCTGCTCCAGCACCTCGCGCGCGTTCTGCGCCACCATCTCCACCAGCCGCAGCTTCTCGCCGCGCTGTGGCACGATCAGCGTCACCGCGCCGCCGCGCTTCTGCCGCAGCCACTGCCGCAGCGCCTCGGCGTCATCCGGCTCGGCGGCCAGCACCAGCTCGCCGGGAATATGCGGCGCGGTATCGTAGAACTGCTGCAGGAACGACGACATGATCTCGCTCGTGGGCGTCTCGCGCGTGCCCTGCAAGATGAAATATTCGCGCCCGACCAGCTTGCCGCCGCGGAAGAAGAAGACCTGCGCGCAGGTCTCGTCGTCGCCATCGGCCAGCGCCACCACATCCTGGTCGCCGGGGCCGGTCGTGTGGATGATCTTCTGCTTCTCCAGCACCTGCTCCACCGCCTGCATGCGGTCGCGCAAGGACGCCGCCCGCTCGAACTCCAGGTTTTCCGCCGCCTCCTCCATCTGGCGGCGTAGGTCAGCCAGCACCGCCTCGTGCTTGCCTTCGAGGAAGAGCAGCACCTGCTCGATGACCGCGTCGTACTGCTCGCGCGAGACATTGCCCACACACGGCGCGCCACAGCGATGGATGAAATACTGCGTGCAGGGGCGCGGCAGGTACTTCAGTTTCCACTCCGGCGGCGGATTCTCCTCACGGCCTCGCGGCGGCGCCCAGGTCGCGCCATCGTAGCGGCAGGTGCGGAAGGGGAAGATTTTGTTCATCAGGTCGAGAGTAGCGTCCACATTGCCTGAGTTCGTATACGGGCCGAAGTAGCGGTTGCCGTCGCGCCGGAAGTTGCGGACGCGATAGACGCGCGGGAAATCTTCGGTCAGCGCAACCTTGATGTACGGATAGTTCTTGTCGTCGCGCAGACGCACGTTGTATTTGGGCTGATAGCGCTTGATGTACTCGTTTTCGAGAATCAGCGCCTCAACCTCGCTGCCCACGACGATGTATTCGATATCGGCAATCTTGGCGACGAGCGCGCGATTCTTCGGACTCAGATCAGCGGGATCACCAAAATATGAGCGCACCCGTGAGTAGAGCGAGGTCGCCTTGCCCACGTAAAGCACCGTGCCCTCGGCATCCTTGTGCAGATAGATGCCGGGCTTGTGCGGCAGCGACTTGAGAACTGCCTGGAGCGTCTCGGAGAGTTCGGGCATCCTTAAAACCACCCTGATACATGAAGGATTTGCGCGCGAGTGGGCTAAATTGTTGACCCCTCAGCCGTACCAGCGTATTATATCCTACAGCCCAGTTGGGCATCAGCAAATAAACGACGCGCGCGAGAGCCCCCCAATCTCAACGCGCATGCGGCTGGCGAATGATCAGACGCCCGGACTCTCGGGCGAAGGAAGCGCCCGCAAAGGGAGTACGTATTTATGCCGAAGACAGCGAGCAAGCGCGCGCAGGCGCGCAAGATGGCACGGGTCGCCCGCGCGCATACGGTTGCGCCAGAGCGGCCTGTCGTCCGTCGAACACCGTCTGCGAAGCGCAAAAGCTCGAAGCCACGTGGATTCGCGGCGTTCGTGAGCAATTATCCCTGGGCTACCACGCTCTTCAGCCTGGTGGTCGTGGCGGCGATTGTGTTGATCCTGCGCCAGGGGCAGGTTGGCCCATTTGCCCCAAAGCCCAAAGCGACACCCGCCCCGGTCGCGCAGGCGACCTGTGACCTCAAGACGCACAAGTGCGACAAAGCGCCGGTCATGACAATTGATAAGAACGCTACCTATACCGCCACGATCAAGACGGCAAAGGGCGATATCGTTCTCCAGCTCGACGCCAAAAACGCGCCCATCGCGGTCAATAACTTCGTCTTCTTGGCGCAGTCGAAGTGGTACGATGGCACGTACTTCTGGCGCGTCGAGGTGCCCGGCAAGCCCAGCCCAATCGACCCCACAGGCGCGCCGTCGCAGCTTTCGCTGATCCAGGGCGGCTCGGTCGCCAATGATGGCACTGATGGCTCGGACATTCCTGGCTATACCATCCAAGATCAAAACCCGATACCGTCAGACTACTCCCCAGGGACTGTGGCCATGGCTGAAGGACAGAACCCAAACACCGCCAGCTCACAGTTCTTCATCAATATCGCCGATGAGTCCAATCTCATTGGGAAGTCCTATGTGACCTTCGCCAAGGTGACGTCAGGTATGGATGTGGTGAAGAAGATTACCGCTGGCGATAAGATTGAGACAATCACGATCACTGTTCAGAAGCCGACCACCGCTACGCCGGGCAATGGCACGCCGAGTTCGACCGCAACCGCGAAGCCGTAGCAGACCTCTCCCCCTACCCCCTCCCCGGCGCGGGGAGGGGGAAACCCTGCCTCATCGGTTAATCGCCTGCCTTGATTTGGTGTCAGGGAAGGGTGTTGGTATCGATGACCAGCATCACATGGTGATAGGGCAGACCCTGATGTTGGGCATCCATGTCCGCCTGCGTGATATTCGGGGTTGCCACCAGATAATGGCTGCTGATAAAGCCGCTCAGCCCATTCACGCCAATCGCGATCTTCACCGGGCGCTGTAGCTTCCGGTCGAACACCAGCCAGGCGTTGGGTCCTACCCAGGTGATCAAGCGATCGTTCATGGTGGGAAACTCGTCGAACGTGCTCCCATCCGTCTGTCTGTCCTCGATCACATACGAACTCATCGGTTGTGCCAGAATCGAGGGTACCAGCGTGACCTGCGAGTAATCGCTATTGGTATAGACATACGACGTCCCGGCAAACGCTACGGTGGTCGGAGCATAGCTCATTGGCAGACTCATGTGCTGCCCGGTTTCTAGATTTTCAAAGACGACCGCACTCGCATCCCCGTCTCCCCAGGAGACCCACGGCCAGGAAATTCGCGGACCACCTGTGAGCGGAGCGAGGACCGTTTTCTTGCCTGTGGCAAAGGTATACATCTCAGATTGGGTCTTCCCAGGCGTGTCTTGCGAGTAGGTGGTCCAGACGACGCGGCCATTGCTGGCATCTGGCTCTGGTTGGATGGAGACCCAGGGCTGTTGCCCATTTGGCGCGTGGCCCTGATCGAGCAGAATTGTCTTCCCGGTCTGCCGGTTGAACGCTTTGATGACCCAGTGCGCGGCAGCGCTTGCAATGTTACTGCCAGGCGTTTGCGTCCAGATCACCCAGGATCCGGTGACCGTACATGCCACCTGGTAATAGCCTGCCGGCATCGTGGCGAACAGGGCGATGTGGCCGGTATGCAAGTCCATCATCCCAACCGACTCGATAACCTTGGACAGGTCCACAGATTGAGTTCGCATGAGCCACGTGCTCCCACAGACCTTACCATCATCAGTAATGCCATCAAACTCCGCGCCTACAGGAGCGAAGTACCGATCACCCATGTCGAGCGAGAACTGGCTCATCTTTATATTTCCCCACGCCTGCTGCATCGATAACGGGGTCAGGTTCACCGTGAAGGGCGTTGGCGTGGGGGGCGACATCGTTGCCGTGGGAGACGCCTTGGCGTGTGTACCCCCGGTTTGCCCACCGGAGCAACTGCTCAGCAGCAAGGCGACGCACACCAGCAGGTAAGCTTTCCAGTGTTTCATCATGTGAACCCGCAATCCTCACGTTTCAGGACTCTCGCGCTCCGTGCGTGCAACGGCGACACGGTTCCCCGCCCACAACCAGCCGTACCCGAACAGCAGCCCCCAAAAACCCAGTTCGGGTCCCCCACTAAAAAACGAAGCCAGGAACAAGGCAACGAGCAGCAGGAGGACGAGCGCGATGCTCCCTGTCAGCCACACGCGATGACTCCATGTCACGAAGGCGCGTTGTGGCCGCACGAGAAAGCCGAGGAGACATCCCACGACCATCACCGCCGCGAGCAGCGGCAGATAACACAGCACGAGGATGAATACATTGATGACCGGAGAGGATGGGAGATTCGCCAGGAAGGTCAGGGAAAACATCCACGCCGTGGCGTAGAGTTTGGGCTGAGCACAGGAGTCAACGCATGATACGACATAGAGGGGCGGCAGGAAAAAGGAAATAACTAACATCAGGAGGCCCAGAGCCGACAGCTCACATCCCGTCAAGGCAGGCAGAACATGCTGTCGGCGCACTCCCATAGTCATGTTGCTCGCCTCCAGATTATAGAACATTGCGCAGGCGATGCACCTGGTGGTTCTGCGGGGGCTTCGCTCCTTGTGTTCACTTGCTGATGAGATTGATTATGGCTAGAGAATGCAGCCTTCTCGCTGAATTGTCAATGTGCCAATTTAACCAGGAATGACAGGTAACATTACGTATCTCGAATAACAGAACAGCATCCTTCTCCCTCGATTACCACGACGAGAGAGAAGGGTGGTCAAAATGCAAACAGGGGAGATGCAACACCTACGCCTCGGGAGCCTCGCGCTCCATCCGCTCTGGCGCGCTCATACCGATGAGCGTAAGCGCCCGCGCCAGCGCCGCCTGACCCGCGCGCAACAGCCGCAGCCGCGCCATCCGCACCTCGGTCGCGATGTCTGTGCCCTGCTTGAGGATCGGGCAGCGGTCGTAATAGAGATGGAAGGCGTCGGCCAGGTCCATCGCGTAGCGCGTCAGATGGTGCGGCTCCATCGTCGTCGCGACCCGCTCGACGATCTCCTCCATCCGCAGAATCTGACGGATCAGCGCCAGCTCGTAGGTCAGCTGCTCCGGTGGGTCAGCAGCCAGCGCCAAGACGTTTGCGTCGCCGTAATGCTCCTCAGTGATGCTCTGGTCTGCCGCCTTGCGTAGCACACCCGCCGCCCGCGCGTGGGCATACTGCACCGAGAGACCAGGATTCTCGTCGGTCTGTTTGCGCGCGAGGTTGAGGTCGAATTCGAGCGGTGTGTCGTTTGAGCGCATCAGATAAAAGAAGCGCGTCACATCCGGCCCGATGTCCTCGTATAGCTCGTCCAGCGTGACCGCGTTGCCGAGCCGTTTGCCCATCTTGACGCCCTTGCCATCCACCTTCAGCGTGACCTGCTGGTTGAGCACGACATGCGCGCTCTCCGCGGGATGACCCAGCGACTGCGCGATGCTCTTGAGCCGCGCGATATAGCCATGGTGGTCGGCGCCGAGGACAAAGAGCAACTTATCGAAGCCGCGCGTAAACTTGTTGCGCATATAGGCGACATCCGAGGCGAAATACGTCGGCAAACCGTTTGAGCGCAGCACCACCCGATCCAGATCGTCGCCAAAGTCGGTCGTGCGCACCCAGAGCGCGCCGTCCTTTTCGTAGGTATGCTCCCCCGCGCGCAGGTCGGCGATGCCCTGCTCCAGCTCGCCGCTTGAGCCTAGCGACGCCTCGTTAAACCAGACGTCGAACTCGACGCGCATCTTCTGCAACGTCTGCTTGATGTCCTCGATAATGAAGTCAGAGGCGGCGCGACCGATCGCCGCCCGCCGCTTCTCCACGTCCGGCTCGTCGAGCAGCGACGCCCCACCAGTCGCAACCATACGCTCGGCCAGCGCCTCATAGAACGGGGCAAAGTAGCCCTCTTTCCTCGCTGGGGCGCTCTCGCTCTGCATTTCCGCTGTGTCGTCGTGCGGCGTCTCCTCATCGTCGGCGCCCTGCTCGTCGGCTTCCGCGTCATCTTTGTGGCCATAGACGCGCTTCTTTTTCGCCTGTACCTCCGGCAGCGACGCATGCACAACCTCGGCCTCTGCCGTCTTGCCCTGCGCCAGCAGCAGATAATACTCCATCGAGCCGCCGAGCCGGTTGATCTGGCCACCGGCGTTATTGAAGTAATACTCTCTGGTCACTTCATAGCCCGCGGCGCTCAGCACGCTGGCGAGCGCATCGCCGATGAACGCGCCCCGGCCGTTGCCGACGGTGACCGGGCCAGTAGGATTGGCGCTGACGAACTCGACGTTGACCCGCTGCCCCGCGCCAAGCTCGATACAGCCGAGCGTATTGCCCGCCGCAAGGATCGCCTCCGTCTGGCGCAGCAGCCAGCTATTTGTCAGGCGCACGTTGATGAAACCTGGCCCCGCGACCTCCACAGAATCGATCAGGTCATAGGCGGGCACGACCGCCACCGTCTCGCGAGTACGTGTGGCAATTGTCTCCGCCAGGGCGCGTGGGTTCGCCTTCGCGCCACTCGCGCGTACCGCCGCTGCCAGCTTCATGGCGACGTTGGTCGCGTAATCGCCAAAGACTGGGTTCTGCGCCCGCTCGACCTCGAACGGCGGTATTTCTACCGCTGGCAGCTCACCTGCCTCCTGAAGCGCGGCGACCGACCGGGTGATGACCTCTGCCACCAGATCGCGGATCACGATAACGACTCCTCTCAACTCAACATCGATGAAAGATGATGACAAAACTCTCTGGCCGTCCTGAAACAGCGCTGAGGGCGAGCCAGAAGACTGCTCTCTGAGCAGATCCTCGAGCATCGCCCTCGTCGTTGGCTGCGTTGCCGATGGAGCGGCGCATGGCAATAAGGTGCTGCGCGCGTCTCCAGCAACCCTATTATCGCACTTTGCTACGTCTCTTGGCATCGACCAGATAGCTAATAACCTGTTCGAGCGTGGCAATCTCGTCAAACGAGCTATCTGTCGCCACGACGACCTCGGTATTCGTGCGCGTATCCATGAATGCGAGCACCGGAGCGCTCTTCGGCTGGCGCGGCGAGTAGAAGTTACCCGCGACGCGCGACATACGCTTCCACGGCGACATATTCGCGAAATCGGCCTCGCGCATGGCATCGTAGGGCGCATTTACCTTCACGCCGCGCATCGTAACGTGCGCGATGTCTTCTATCGGCACATGCGTCTGCTTGGCGCGTGGCCCGACGCGCAGATAATCGTCCGGAGTGACGACCAGCAGATACTCATTGGCATGCATCATCCGCCAGACATCATAGACGGCAATCCCCAACGAGCCAAATGCCACTGCCCCGACGAGCGCCAGGACTAATGTAGCAAAGACCGACAGCCCGACACCATGGGTAAAATCGTAGGGAATGGTTGCCAGCATGATTGGCACAAGGAGGATAAAGCCCACCAGGGCGCATGCGCCCCATCCCAGTACCGACCGGCGCACCCGCTCAACGTGCAGCGGCCAGACATTCCAGCTATCTGGCACATTATTGGAACGCGCTGTCTCCAGTATTGCCTGGGCATCCATATTCGCCATGTACCTCCCGATGATTCGCGCCTGGTAGCTTTCCTGAGTTTACTGAAACGTGCCAGAACATCCCGGAACTGCCACCACGTACTGCGGAATTATAGCACAAGAGACGGCAATGAGCCGCATCTTTTCGGCACTGAGCGGGCGTGCCCGTATGGTACAATGGAGGGTGCTGAAGCACGGTTCAGCGCCGCTCAACTACCCATTTGACGCTATTCGACGGCAAGATTTACCCAGAGGTTGGCGTGGCAGACGAGGCAACGCGCATCGAGCGGGCAGCGGCAGCGCTTCTCCGCTGGTTAGAGCAGCACAACAGCCCATGGCAGGGCGACCGCGTCCCGGTGGACACGCTGGTCGCGGCTATCGGGCTGGATGTGGCGCGCTTCCCCGCAGCGCTGCATCCGGGAACGCTGGGCTATCTGGAACCTGGCGAGGAGCTTATCTTCCTACGCGCTGGCCTGACGGAGCCTGTGCGCCGCTTCACACTGGCGCACGAGCTTGGCCACGCTGTACTACACCGGACCGATGGTCTGGCGGCGCACACGGCAGGGACGTGGCTGGCTCAGTCCAGAGAAGATGCTGGCGACGAGTGGTACGAATCGATCTGTGGCGACGATGATCTGGTCGCCGCGCTCGAGACCACTGGCGCGAAGAGCGAGCTGCTCGCCGCCGGTCAGGCCTATAGCGCACGCGCTCAGCGCGAGGGCGAGGCGAACGCATTCGCCGCGGCGCTGCTCCTCCCAACTGACCGGCTGCGCCAGGCTATTACGTCGCTCCGTGCTGGTGATAGCAAGCGTAATGTTACGCGACATCTGGCAACACGCTTTGGGGTCAGCGAAGATGTTCTCCTGCGCCGTCTCTGCGCCTTGCTCACGCTACCAGTGTCTTCACCTTCATCCACACAATCCACGGACGCGGGCCAGCCACTCCCATCCGTTGCCTCTACGCCCATACTTGATGATGAGCAGCGTACGGCGGCCGCATCGGAGACGCCAGCGCTCATCATCGCGGGTCCAGGGTCAGGCAAGACGACTACCCTTGTGGCGCGCGTGGCCTATCTGGTGCGCGAGCGTGGCGTTTCCCCAGAGCGCGTGCTTGCGCTCACCTTCTCGCGCAAGGCCGCCCGCGAAATGGCCGAACGACTCGGTACGCTGCTCTGCGACACAGACCGAAACGAAGACGATGCGTCAGATGAACACGGCCCACTGGCGCAACCGCCCGGCCCAACAGTGAGCACCATCCACGCCTTCTGTGGCGACATGCTTCGCCGCTATGCGCCGCTGGTGGGACTGAGACCAGACTTCCGCCTGGTTGGCGAGGCCGAGGGCTATTTCCTGCTGCGCCGCGTCGCCAGCGGTTTGCATCTGCAACACTATATGCCACTCACCGCGCCAGCGCTCTATTTTCCCGACCTGCTCCGTGCTATCTCGCGCGCGAAGGATAGCCTGATCGAGCCTGAAGAGTACGCCGCCACCACACGGGCGATGCAGGATGAGGCAAAGACACCTGAGGATCGAACCGCCGCCGAACGCGCTCAGGAACTGGCCGCTGTCTATGCCGCATATCAACAGGCGCTCACAGCTCGTGGTGACGCCGACTTCGGCGATCTCGTCCGCCTCTGCGTCCGTCTGTTCCGCGACAATCCCGATGTGCTGGTATCCGTTCGCCAGCGTTATAGCGCGGTGCTGGTGGATGAGTTTCAGGATATCAACCGTGCGATGGGAATCCTGCTGCGCCTGCTGACGGGCGAGGATGGTACGCTCTGGGCGGTGGGAGACGCCGATCAGGCCATTTATCGCTTCCGCGGCGCATCGCCAGCCAACCTCGCACAGTTTACCAGCGAATATTCCGGCGCGCATATTCACCATCTCAGCGGCAACTATCGCTCGACGCCCACGATCATCGCGGCAGCGGAGGGCATCGCTCAGGCGCTGCTCCCCGGCGACAACCGCACGTCATTGCGGCCGATTCGTTCCCCCGGCGCCACATTGCAGCAGGTAACGCTCGCCGTCGCCCCAGATGAAGCGGCCGAACATGCTGGACTGGTCAGAACGATTGCTTCCCACCAGCAGACTGGCTATGCATGGCGCGATCAGGCGGTGCTGTGCCGAACGCGCAAACAGGCGCGCGCAATGGTTGAAGCGCTGCATCAGGCGGATATTCCTACGCGCGTAGCGGCGCCACTGCTGGATCAGCCGCTCATCCGCGATGTGCTCGCCGTGTTGTCACTGCTGACGGAACCAGCAGGCGCAGGATTGTTACGGGCAGGTGATCTGCCAGGCCATCGGTTCACCAGAGCAGAGGCGCGCAAGGTTCTTACCACCGCACGCGATGCCCATATATCCGCGCGGGCACTGCTCATAGGCCGTCTCGACGAGGTCGCCGGGCTATCGGGGGCCGGGAAACGCGGCTTGCGGGCGCTGGGGAAGGCGCTGATGGAGTTGCGCGCGGCGCCTGATGTCGCGACTGGTCTGGCGCGCTATTACTTCACCACAACCGGCCTCGGTTTCACACTGATGGAACGAGCGGCGGGCGGCAACGACGAAGCGCGCATGCAATCCGGTGGGCTGAGCCACTTGATCGCGCTTGCCCGCCTTTTCGACGATTCACAGCGCGCGACCGAAGACGAACGCGAGCGTGCCCCAACCGTGTCAGCGGACTGGAATGGCTTCCTCGAATATGTGCGTGTGCTACTCGGCACGCCACAGGGACGGGCTGGTGTTGAGGAAGACCCAACGAGCGAACAGCCTGACGCCGTCTGGGTGCTGACGGCGCATGCCAGCAAAGGGCTGGAGTTCCCGGTAGTATACGTGCCAGGTCTGGCAAGTGGACGCTTTCCGGCGCAGCGCCAGTGGGAGCGCGTCAAGCCGCCACTGTCAGACGGCGACGAGCCGAGCGATGCGGCGCATGACGAAGAGGAGACGTGCCTCTTCTATGTGGCAATTACCCGCGCGCGTGATGAACTGGTTCTGAGCCGACCGGAGCGCCTCGGTCGTCGAAGCGCGCGCCCTTCACCGTTTCTCACGCCCATCGAGCGGCGACTTGGGAACAACCTGTCGCGGCTGGAGTGGCCCGCCACTGGCCCACGCGAGAGCACTCAGGAACGCGGAAGCGACGATGGCCATATCGGTGTGGCCGAATCGCCAGCCGACGATGAAACGCTGAGCGTCTCCGCCATCGAGACCTATGCGCGTTGCCCTCGCCAGTACGCCTACCGCTACGTCGAGGGACTCTCCGCGTCCGACGGCAATCTCCCACGGATGCGTCGTGGCGTGCTCGAAGCGTTGCGGCTGCTCTATAGCGAACCGGGCGAAAATAACATCGCATCTGACCACAGCAGCGAAAACGGCGCTTCGACATTGGCACATGCCCTCGAGCGCTTTGACGAGGTATGGACGGACCCACCTGCAGCAACCCAGCAGCCAGGAATCGCAGGCTCTAATGACTCTGACGAAGCTGCCGACGAGGGGCATGAGCGGCCATTTAACGATGTCTATCGCCGCTATGGACACCGTATCGTCGAGTCCGCGTGGCGCGAGTTGGCTGAGAGCGGTGAAACTGGCGGTGTATCGGACAGACAGGTGGGATTCGAGGAGACGCTGGCAATCCCGATTGGCAGGCGTACTATCGCCCTCACCGTTGATCGTGTCGAGCGCGATGCTCCCCCGGCTGAATCTGGCGCACCGACTCAGCCGAGACGACCAGCAGCAACTCACTACATCCGTGATCGCCTGGGAGCCGCATCGGATCGGCCAGACCTGCGCGCGCTGCTCTACACCCTGGCGGCTGAGCAACAGACGGGTAAAGGCGAGCATGTGGAGGTCAGCCAGCGCAACATGACGACAGGCGCGCGCGAGCCGGTAACGATACGACCCCGCCAGCGCGAGAACCTGCATGACGAGTTGGCATCCGCCATAGAGGGTATCTTGCGTAACGATTTCACGCCACGGCCCGAGACGCATCGCTGCCAGAGCTGTCCGTTCCTGTTAATCTGCCCGGCGCAATAAGGAGATAGATCATGACCGAGCCTGAGAGCCACGACTGCTATATCGAGCGGTTTCCCCACCAGTTGCCGCACCGCGACGAGGCGAAGTTGCGCCCCTGCGGCCACTGGGCCTGCGATCCACACACCATCACCTACTACGGCACAGGTGAGGAGAACGACATTCGTGAGGGCGACTACTGCATGGTCTGCTACGAGCAGGCGCTCCCTGGAATGTGCCCCGACCGCGTGCTTCGCGACGCGCTACATGCTTAGCCGGAATACTTGATGCGATAGATCAATCCGGCGGCGTCATCGCTGAGATAGAGCGCGCCATCTGGCCCAACGGCCAGCCCAACCGGCCGACCTGACATCGAGCCATTATGCAGCCAGCCCGTGGCGAAATCCTGTGGTGGGCCAGCGACGTGTCCCTGGCCATCGAGGGGGATATAGACGACCTTGTAGCCGGTCGGCACGCTGCGATTCCACGAGCCGTGATAAGCGACGAACAGACCGCGATAGCTGGCGGGGAATGCCGAGGCGGAATAGAAGGCCAGTCCCAGCGGCGCGGAATGGGCCTGAATCCTCACCAGCGGCTGCTCCACGCCATTACAGTCGCCTGGCTTGCCCATGTCAGGGTCGATGATATTGCCCGCGTGGCAGCGTGGCCAGCCATAGTTCGCGCCCGCACGCAGCGAATAGATGGTATCGGGCGGCGTGTTGTCGCCCATAAGGTCGCGCCCCATATTCGTCACCCATATCTCCTGTGTGACCGGATTGATCGCCATCCCGACAGCATTACGCAGTCCGTACGCATAGCGATACCCGTCAGACCCATCGGGATTGTAGACCCAGACGGCGGCGCGGTGCGGGTCTGTCTCGTCGCAGACATTGCACGACGAGCCAATCGAGACATAGAGCTTGCCGTCCGGCCCGATAAGCACGGTGCGCGTGATGTGGTTACCGCCGCTGGGCAGGTCGGTGATGATGCGTCGCTGATTGCTGCCGTGCATGCTGGAGTCCACCGTCAACCGCGTAACACTCGATATCTCGCCCACATAGAGCGTATTCCCCTCAAAAGCCGCGCTGTTGGGCGACTGCAGGCCACTCGCCACAGTGACGTGTCGCGCCGCCTTACCAGTGGCGGGATCCATTGGAAGCGCGGTGACGCGCCCACCGCCACTCTCGGTCACATAGAGCACGCCATCTGGCCCGAATGTGATGAATCGTGGCACACTCAGCCCGGATGCGTACACCTCAGCCGTAAACCCTGGTGGCAGATGCGGCGAGATCGCCCCGACCGTCCCCGTCACCGGGCGCACGCCTGTCAGCAGTTCGTGGATGGTGTGGCGATTCTGCCAGGCATAGCCAGCGATACCAGCGAGCACCGCGACGATAAGGATCGCCACGATGACACGCCGGGTCAGTTTCTGGCGGCGCGCGGTCGGCTCTGACGGTAGCTGAGGCGCTGGGGTTGTCGGTGTTGCCATGGTTCTCTACTCCATGCTTCGTTCAGGGCACGCGGGTTCTGACCACGGTTGTATCTATACCCGCAAGCACCGGACGACCTGCCAGCGCCATCGCCAGTTCCAGCTCATCGCGCAGTAACTCCAGCACATGTTGCGCGCCCTCAGCCCCCGCTGCCGCCAGTCCCCAGAGTACCGGACGACCGACGAATACAGCGCGTGCCCCCAACGCGAGCGCCTTGAGCACATCCGTCCCCCGCCGCACACCGCCATCCAGATAGACCTCGCACCGGCCCGCGACCGCGCTGACGACCTCCGGGAGGGCATCGATGGTTGCGGCCACCGTGTCGAGTTGCCGTCCACCGTGGTTCGAGACGAGAATCCCCGCGATGCCGCGCTCGGCGCACTGGTGCGCGTCTTCCGCCGTCAGAATGCCCTTGAGCGCCAGAGGCAGTGAGGTGATCGAGCGTAGCCACTCCACATCCGCCCAGGTGATCGCCGCGCCATCGACTTCATCCTCGTCCCGATCAGGGAGAGGATCCTGAATGAAGTTGCCCGATGATGGCCACGAGAAGGTCGCCTCGCTGCGGGCGTGGCGCTCCTTCTGCCCCCAGCGCGACGAATCGACAGTTACCACGATTGCCCGGTAGCCAGCTGCCTCCGCTCGTTTGACTAGCCGCTCGGCATGCCCTCGTGTGCTGCTGGAGAAGTAGAGTTGAAACCAGAGCGGGCCAGTAGCCGCCTGCGCAATTTCTTCCAGCGGGCGGGTAGATTCGGTGCTCGCCGCCATCAGCGTGCCCAGCGCGCCAGCGGCCCGCGCCGTCGCGCATTCGCCCTCCTCACAGGCGGCGCCATGCATCGCCGACGGAGCGATGCAGATGGGCATCGCCACTGGCGTCCCAAGGAGCGTCGTCGCCGTAGTGATCTGGCTCACGTCCACCAGCACACGCGGACGAATCTGGATACGCTCGAACGCCGCCCGGTTTTCTCGCAACGTCACTTCGTCGTTCGCGCCGCCGCTGAAATAGTCCCATATAGCAGGATGCAGCCGTTCGTGGGCCAGCGCTTCGTACTCGAATAGATTGATTGGTCGCATTTGGCTCATCATGCCTGACCATTCTTTATCAATCAGTGCTGCAGCCCGCTCACGACTCTGGCATACTTATCGGCCAGCGCCTGCGCCGAGTCGCGCGAGGGTGACTCTGCCAGCACATGGAAGAGCGGGCGGTCCGCATCGGGAAGAACAAGCACCCACTCAGTTCCAAGGTCGATCTTCACGCCGTCGATTGGGCTGCCACGCTGGGCGCGATACTGCTCGCTGAGCATGCGCATCACCTTGCCCTTGTATTCCCACGGGCAGTTCACCTGCGTGCGAATCATGTGATAGGGCGGAAGCTGCGCCACGACCTCTGAGAGCTTCGTCTCGTAACGCGCCAGCGCCTCCAGCAGCTTCATCAGCGCGAACATGCCATCGAAGGCGGGATGCAACTGCGGGAAGACAAACCCACCGTTACCGTCTCCCACCATGACGACATTATCACGTGTGGCCGCACTAGTGAGCGCCTGCGACATCACCTTGGTATAGATGATCTTGCCCTTCTGGCGCGACGCCACCGTCTCAACCACACTCGGCGCCGTCACTGGCACAGCCACCGTGCCGCCATCACGCCCGCGCAGCATCAATTCGGCCATCGCGGCCAGCAACCGTCCGCCATCCAGCAGATGCCCACGATCATCCACCACATAGATACGCTCACCAGCGGTGTCGATGCGCACGCCCAGGTCCGTTTTCAGCGTACCTGTAATAGCGGCCAGCACCTCGATGTCGCGGTCGAACTCCTCGTTGGTGCGCGAGTAGCGTAGTGGGTCGCGGGTCGCGTTGAGCGCGATCACGTCGGCTCCAATCTCATTGAAGATTGACGACAGTGGATTGACGCTTGCGCCATGGCCGTAGTCTACGACGATACGGAAACCGCGTTTGCGCATCAGGTCGAGGTCCAGGTTGCGCAGAAAGGCGGCAGTATAGCGCGGGATAACCGACTGCGCATACTGAATCTGGCCGATGTCATCCAGATAGACGCGGCGGAAATCCTCGCGGAAGAAAAGATTTTCGATCTTGCGCTCAGTCCCTTTGCTGATATCCTGACCCTTCTGGTCGAAGAACTTGACATCAACTGTGCGCGGATCAAACGGCGAGAGACGGATATGCACTCCGCCTGATGCATCAGTCGTGCGAACGTAGAACCGCGCGACCGGCAGTGGCACGTCCTCCAGATCCCAGACGTTGATACCCGCCGAGGGCAGCCCTGAAATGATCGCGCGCTTGATCATCCGCGGTGTGCGGTGGGCATCGCGATTGACGCAGACCGTCGCGCCCTTCGAGAGAACCGCGCCGAACGCCGCCCCCAGGCGTGCGGCGAAATCAGGCGTAATATCAACATTCACCAGCCCAGTGACGCCATACCGACCGAAGAGCGAGCGTCTGCCCTGCGACCCCCAGATGATGCTGGACGTGATGACCGCGCCCGTCTCAATCTCTTTATTCGGCCAGATCTTGACACCCGGCTGGACGATAGCCGCCTCGTTAATGACGGAGTGATCACCGATCACCGCGCCCTCGAACATCACCGCCCTGGCCTTGATGCTGGTCGAGGAGCCAACCAGCGCGCCCCGCAGTTCCGCCCGCTCGCCAATATACGAGTTGTTCCAGACAACACTTCGGTCTACCTGCGCCCGGCTATCGACGATGGTATACGAACCAACCACGCTCGGGCCATGGATGACGACGCCGCTCTTGATCTTGGCATCATGGCCCAGGAAGACTGGACCAAACACCTGAGCATCGTCGGCGATATCGACGCCTTCCTCGGTAAACACCCGATTGCCGATATCTATACCGGGAACAGGCAGATTCACCTGTCCCTGGAGGATGTCGGAGTTGGCCTGCATATACGTCGCCAGATTGCCGATGTCACACCAGTAGCCGTCGGCGATGAATCCATAGAGCGGATCGCCTTTTTCCAGCATCAGCGGGAAGAGTTCCTGGCTGAAATCGTAGGGTTTGTCCTTCTCGAAGTAGCTGAAAATCTTGGGATCGAGCACATAAATACCGGTATTGATTGTATCGCTGAAGACCTCGCTCCAACTGGGCTTTTCCAGAAACTGGCGGATATGTCCCCGGTCATCCGTGATGATGACACCATATTCCAGCGGATTAGCGACGTGCGCCAGAGTGAGCGTCGCCATCGACTTATGTTCGGTGTGGAATGCGATGATCTTGCTGAGGTCAAAGTCGGTCAAGGCATCGCCACTGATGACCAGGAATGGCTCGTCGAGTAAGTCTTCGGCATTCTTCACGCTGCCTGCGGTGCCAAGCGGAACCTCTTCGCGGGAGTAGTTGATATGCATGCCAAACTGCGACCCGTCGCCAAAATAGTCTTCGATGGCGCTGGCCATGTACTGCACGGTGACGATGACGTCGGTGATTCCGTGGCGTTTGAGCAGATTGAGGATGTGCTCCATGACCGGACGCCCCACAATCGGCACCATCGGTTTCGGACGCGAGACGGTCAATGGTCTCAATCGCGAGCCTTCGCCGCCAGCCATCACTACAGCTTTCATAACACCGGCCCTCCCTCATCACCTGGTCGCATCATTGCCTAGCAGCGAGAAACGGAAGCGATATGTTCTGAACACCTGACCACACTGCTCAGCTGTGGGTCGGGCGGCTCGCGAAACGGGCTGGAGAAAGCGGAATAGCGATATTCCCAGGTTCTATGCTTCCTGACGAGGGGGATGCAGCCTTCGTCTCATACCGCTTGCCTGTTCAGCCGTCGGAAACGTGCGACTGGCGGGTCGGTCTTTACGAGACATGGACAAAGTGAGCTTCCATCGCAGCACTGGAAATATCTTCCCTCAGTTTCTATCCTACCACAACTTGCGCGGGTCTTCTCGCTCAGACGACCACTTCTGGGAACAGAACAGGTGATGACTATGCGGAGTGTGACGGACATCACAAAACAGACAGAAAGAGACGAGGCGGACTGTGGTGTGACCCACGTTCCGCCTCGCCATCTCGTGTCTGTACCAGTGTTCGTGCCGTGTGCGCTATGCGATCAAGTCAATTCAGGCAGTTGTTGCCGCCCATGAGATCGATCCACTCAGCCAGTTGCCGTTTCTCCAGTTGCCAGGGATGCTCTTCCTCGTAGCGCTCTTGGAGAGCAATCAGGCGACAGGCTTCTTCCAGAGTAAATCCGGAATCCAGCAAGGCATCTATCAGTAAGTCTTCATACTGACCCATGACGACACCTCCCATGTATGGTCCACAGGAGAGCAGCAGGTCAGGGCGTTGCATGCCGAGCAGATAGTGCCAAACGGCGCAACGCCGTTCTGCTCCCAGCCCGTAGAATATATATTCTGGCATGTACCGCAAAGTGCGTGCCTGACACATACGTTGGCAGTGAGAAGTTGACAATCAGGCGCCTGCCCAACTCGCCGCGCCACCCCATCGGCGCCGCGGGTCGCTGGCCGCGGTAACTGTTCTTCACCGAAAACCGCTCGGCGAAAGAGCCAGATCGAAGCACTCCCTGGTGCGTCTACTAGTAGATACGAGGAAGAGGCCTGGAGGTTCTGCGAGAGAAGTGCAGTCAGGACGTTCGGGCTACATCAAAATAGTGTGATCGCGGTGAAACATCGAGTCGGCGCAGCATCGTTTCGTGCGCCCGCCATTCCTCGGTGTCGGCGAGTGGCGGCAGCAATCGCAAGCCGCTGCCCGGCCCATAGCGGCGATCCAGCGCCAGCCGCAGCATATGGTCGGCAAAGTGCGGATTCTTCGGCAAAAGCGAGCCATGCAAATAGGTGCCGTAGGTGTTGCGATAGACACATCCCTCGCGTCCGTCTTCGCTGTTGTTACCGTGGCCAGCCAGCACGCGCCCCAACGGCTGCGCGCCGCTCCCGAGATACGTACGGCCGCCGTGATTCTCGAAGCCAATGAGTGTGCTCTCACCCCATGCCAGGGCGACGTTGCCGATGCAGCGGGCCACCTTCTTACCCTTGTGGATCGTCCAGGCGTCGAAGATACCGATACCTTCCAGGTCCGGCCCTTCGGCTGGATGGTAGTATTTCGCGAGGAGCTGGTAGCCGCCGCAGACCGCCAGTACCGGCATATCGGCCTCCACCGCGCGCGCAAAGCCGTCCATTTTCACCTCACGCAGATCGCGGGCCACTTCGTCCTGCTCTTTATCCTGCCCCCCGCCGATGAATAACATGTCATAGGCATCGGGATTGAGTGGTTCGCCAATCTCCAGCGGGGTTACCTGCAAGGTCACACCACGCCAGGCGGAGCGCTGTCGGAGCACGATGATATTGCCCCGGTCGCCATACATATTGAGCTGGTCGGGATAGAGATGGCCCAGTCGTAGTGTCGGACCATCCATCGGGCCTGTTGCCGATGCGAATGGCGTAACGTCAGACATCTTTCTGCTCCCAGTAGCGCGGGGTGTACCCTCGCCGCGAAATCTCCCCACGAACAGCCAGCATCGCGGTATACGTTGGAACGATATAGAGCGTCTCACCCGCTGGCACATGTGCCAGCGCCGCGGTAAGCGCCGCGCCAATATCCTGTTCGACAGTATCAGGTGGCGTTCCGGCATATTTGAAGCGGAGCGCGAGATCATAGGCGCGAATGCCGGAGGTCGTCAAGCTGGCAATCTTGCCTATCACCTGCTCAAAATCGGCGTCCCAGATCCACGAGACATCCTCACCATCCGCCGCGCGGTCATTTAGAATGAAGAGCAGGTGATGCTTTGCCTCGTCCTGGCCGAGCGCGCGCAGCACCTCGTTCAATCCAGTCGGATTCTTCGCCAGCAGCAGAAGCGCGGCCTGGTCGCCCATGACGATGCGCTCGCCACGGCCGAACGCTGGCGTAAAACTTTCCAGTGCATCGTGAATGGCCGGGAGAGTCGCGCCCATCACCACACCTGCCGTCGCAGCAGCCAGCGCGTTATACACATTGTAGAGGCCGGGCAAATACACCGTGGCATCCGTCTGGCCGAGCGGCGTTTCCAGGGTGAAGCGAGAGCCGTCGAGGCCAATGAAGCTCACCTGACGCGCTCGCACGGCGGGGTCGGGCCTGGCGAAACCACAGGCGGGGCAGCGCCAGTGGCCAATATGGCTGTAGAATCGTTCGGTGACGGTCAGCAACTGACGACAGCGGGGACACGTGCGCGTATCCACCACGTGAACACGCTGCGCATCGTCCTCAGATGTTGGCGCATCCTCGATACCGAAGTAAAAGATGGGGCTGCCAGCCGGTCGAGCATCCGCCAGCGCCGCGACCGCCGGATCGTCGGCATTGAGTATCAGCGTGGTCGTGGCGGGCAGCCGCGCCAGCGCATCGCGCCAGCGCTCGGCGACGGTATCCACCTCGCCATAACGATCCAACTGGTCGCGAAAGAGGTTGGTGACGAGAATCGTGCGTGGCTGTAGCTCTGAGACTACCTGCGGAAATGCCGCCTCATCTACCTCGAAGACACCCGCCGCGTCGCCCTGCTCGCGTAGTTTGCCGCTGAGCGCCGCATGCGCCATCAATGATGTAGCGATGCCGCGCGCCAGATTCGATCCTTCTCGGTTGCGCCAGACACGCAGACCCGCTTGCCGCAGGACGCTGGTGACGAGTGCGCTGCTGGTGGTTTTGCCATTCGTTCCGGTTACCACAATGTTGCCATGTCGCATCTGTGTGCCAAGGTGTCTGGTGACATGAGGATCGACGTAGCGGGCAACCAGACCCGGCAGACTGGTGCCACCACCCAGTCGCAGGCGGCGCAGCATCGTACCCGCGGCTCGCCCGGTGGCGATGGCCGCACTAGCACGAATGCGAAAACGCACCCGGTCGCGTGGCGCGGCAGGCAGAGTAGTATGTGAACGACCACTCGACGCGGTCACGGGTGTTGGCTGCTTCATGTTTCCTGCTGTGACTCCCTCAGCACTCGTTGGAGTGTCGTAATCAGCACCTCATCCGGGCACGGTTTCGTCAGATATGTGCGCACGCCCAGCTCCATTGCCTGGCGATGATATTTCTCGGCTGCGCGTGATGTCAGGATCACCACCGGCGTCCGCGCCAGTGACTCGTTACCGCGAATGACCGAGAGCAACTCGAAGCCGTCGAGTCTGGGCATCTCCAGATCCAGTACCATAATGTCAGGCAGGTCGGAGATCATCGCACCCAGCGCCTCGACACCATCACGCGCGAGCCGAACGTCGTAGCCCACGCTACTGAGCGCCCCTTCGAGCGCATGACGCATCGAGATCGAATCATCGACAACCAGCACGACTGGGATACGGTCACGCGATGGCGCAGCGGCGGGAACTGGACGCGGCGGCGGTGCGGTCTTGCCACCAAGCGCGTCGGTGAGCAAGTCGGCAAGATCCAGCACCAGGAACAGTCTCCCATCAGACGCGATGCTTGCTCCACGAACCGCCCGGCGACGCAGATGCGCTGGCAGTGCGCGAATGACCACCTCGGACTCGTCCAGTACCTCATCCACCAGCACGGCGACCTGCCGCTGGCCCACATCCACGAGCAACGCCATGTGGGTCACTGGCGGCGCTTCATCCAGACCAAGCAATTCGGCCAGCGAAAAGACAGGCACTTCATCATACAACGCGACCGCTGGATCATCCGGTAACCGTAACGGACGTTGCGGGGACGGGCGCGCCACACGCACGCGACGCGGGAATCGCCCGGCAACAGTGCCTGGCTCAGCATCCGGGAGCGAGACGAGAATTCCCGACTCAGGCGCCATGAACATCTGGCGAATCGATGCGAAGGGAATCGCATACTCATGGTCGGCGACACGCACGTGCAAAGCGCGCGTGATGCTGAGTGAGATGGGGACGCGAATCTGGAAGACCGTACCCCGTCGCTGCTCGCTCCGTACGCTGATCGAGCCACGCAGGCGCTGGATATCAGTCAGGACGCTATCGAGACCAATACCATGCCCCGCAATTACATCGGCCTGCTCGGTGGTGCTCAGATTTGACTCGAACATCAGCGCGAGCGCCTGATCGCGTGTCAGATAGTCGGCATGTTTCGCGTCGAGAATCTTGGCAGACACCGCCGCGGCGATCAGTTGATGTGGATTGACACCGCGCCCGTCGTCGCCCACTTCGATGCTGACCTCGTTGCCAGAATATGATGCATGCAGCCACACCTTGCCCGTCGTCGGCTTTCCCAGCGCCTCGCGCTCGCCGGGAGATTCAATGCCGTGGGCAACGGCATTGCGCACTAACTGCACAATCGGCGCAATCAGCGCCTCGCTGATATTACGGTCAATCTCTGTATTCTGGCCAACAATAGACACTTGTACCTGTCTGCCGACGGTTTCAGCCGCCTGATGGGCCGCCAGCAAGACACGATCCGCCAACGTCTTCAGGCTCACCAGCCGCATATGAATAATCGTCTGCTGCATCGCATGCAACACCGAGCGCTGGGCATCACTGTTTCTAGTCAGCCGCTGGATGAGCGCATAGAGCGAGTTGCTGAGGGTAGTCGCGTCGAGAACGGCCTCTGAGAGCGCGCGCAGTTTTTCATCGAAGAGTGTGAACGAGTCCAGTTCCAGATCATCCCATGCGCCACCGCCCGCTTCCTGGCGAACCAGCCAGCGAGGGCCACTCGTTCCTGCTTGCGCCGCGTCGCCGGTCTGGCGAATAAATGGATGGAGGTCTGTGAGTTGGGCGCTCAGGCCAGCCAACCTGGCCAGCACCTGGTCAATATCCGACTGAGCCCGGTGAATCTCCTCACTGCTCTGGGTCAGGCTGGCCCGATTCATCGCCAGGCTATCGGACTGATGCATCAGGCTATCAAGCTGGCGTGGCTCGACGCGAAGCATTTCTTCATCGACCGCGCGATGGACGCTGGGCAGCTGCATTGTGATCGGCTCAGATACCGTCTCAGGGGCCAATGGCACGCGAATCCCATCACTCGGCGCCACATCAGAAGGTTCCTGAGAACCTGCGAGATCGCGCGCCTCCGCAAGCAAGGACCTTGCCTCCAGCAGTCGCATCTGGCTCGCGTCGCCCTGTTCGCCCGCCTCCTGGAGCGCCGCTTCGATGACATCAGCCAGCCGTATCAACAGGCTCAAGCAGGCCGCCGCACGCGAGACAGCCACTGGCTGAAGCACCTGTGGCACGACCTCAAGGCAAAACAGGATGTCGGCCAGCATGTGAAAGAGATAGGTGGCGACGGTGCCCTTAATCTTATGAACCAGTTGCCACATGTCGCGCAGGTCGTCCAGACTGCCAGGCATTTTGCCAAATGAGGCAATCAGGGCACGCAGATCAGCCAGATCACCCGCGGCCTCTGACAGACATTCGCGTCGCATGGATTCGGGAATCACATCGCGGCGGTCGCGCCCTGGCTGGCGGAGTGTTTGTGCAACCTCACCTGGTGCGCGCTGGCGGAGCGGAGCGCTCTTGAATGTGCGGATAACCGCCTGCGTCTCTATCGAATACTGGCTCTCATCGAACGTCTCGTCGTCCGGCTCCGCTACCATCTGCGTCGATGAGGCTGCCCCATATGCCTCTGGATATGCCTCTGGATATGCCTCTGGCTCAATCTTTACCTCGGCAGGAACAACATCAGCCCCATCTGCATTATCGTCCCCATCTGTCTCCTCAGCATCCCACTCGCACCTGCCTGGTCGGACTGAGCAGGCTCGGCTGCCCCAGCAATAACGCCTGCGGCGCCAGTGTTTGCTCGTCCGCATCGGCTGCTTGGTAGCATGGGCTGCCGTAGCGCCCGCAGCGCCAGGCAAGGTGACATCGTGTACGCGGGCGCGTATGTACGCAAGCACGGCGTCTATCGCGCCCAGGCTCTCCTCAGAAGGGAGACCGATACTGGCCTGTTCGAGGCTAAGGGTCGCGCGCGCGCAGTCTGCCATGCCCGATTGCTCCAGCAATCGCCGCAGGCGCTCGCAGAGTTGCCGGAAATCCTCTGGTGTCGGGGGCAAAGCTGCGCCATCGTCTGTTGCGGCAGAGGATATGGTGAGTTGGCCGATCAATTCGCGCACCGCATCGCTACGTCGGCCAATCTCCACTGCGCCTTCTCCCGCCTCGCCGTTGACGTAAGGATCATTCATGGGCCGATGCCTCCACGCTCAGCAACGCATCGAGCAGGGCATCGAGTAACATGTCCACCTTCACGACGTACAGCGCCGCCTTGCTGGTCGGTTCTTTATAGATACCCGCCTGAAAGCGTGGGGCGGGCGCGCGGGCAGAAGTCGCATCGATAAGGTCGCTCCGTATCTCGCCCGGTTGGACGTAGGCCAGGTCGCTAACCCCGGCCACAGCCAGCGCGAGCATGCGCTCGCCCACCCCAATGATGAGCGCTGTCGGGCCACTCTCAGGGACAGCCAGCCGCCAACTCTCGCCACTGGGAGAAGTCGCACCAGGCTTGATGACACGTCCATTGCGCGCGCGAGAACGCGAAAGGCTCGCCATCTCCGGCGCGGCGAACAGGAACGGCGCCGGGTCGACCAGCCCAATCAATTCGGTATGCAGCGCGAAGAAACCGAGCATCCATGGTGGACTGAGCGGGAGCGCAACCGTCGTGGGTAGCGTTGGCAAGACTTCCCGGAACTGTGTCAGCGGCGCGGCGCACGCCACATCGGCACAGGTGAAGAGCAGATACGGATCGCCTTCGGGCGCGACAACTGGCGCATCACCGCGCTTCACCTGTTCCATGGCAATGCGCTGCTCATCAATCGTGTGCGCCCGCGCCAGCGCGAGGAGCTGCGAAAGATTCAACGGCGCCTGCGCGCCCGATGGAGGCGAGACATGCTCCGATTCGTCCTGCTGAGAAGTATTCATGAAAGAGGCCGCCCTCAGTCTCCTGGTCGCCAGCGGAATCGCGCCGCGTAAGCGTAGCCTTCTTATGCCTTCTTATGCCTTATGGCCTGCCATATCCTCAGGAATATCGAGGGCAAGCAGTGGGAATATCTTATGGACCAGTTCAGGTTCGTCAAACGGCTTCGAGATGAACTCGTCCGCGCCCGCGCGTTTGGCGCGGAACCGGTCGAAAATTCCATCATGCCCCGACAACATGACAATGGGCACTGAGCGAAACTCTCGTTTATTGCTGAGCAACGTCGCCACATCATAGCCGTTCATATGGGGCAGATTGATATCAAGCAAGACGAGATCGGGAACGGGCGCCGTGCCTTCGTTCAGCGCGTTCAGTGCGTCGACGCCGCTATGGAAAAGCATCGTACTGATGCCATATTTCTGTAGCGAGAATTTCACGATCCGGCAGATCATGTTCGAATCATCGACGACAAGCACCAGCTTGACGTTGTCATCGTCGCCAGGCTCAGGGTCGTAGAGCGGTCGTGTCCGAGAAGCGCCGGGATTTCGTGGGATCGATCCGAATGCATGCATGAGATTCCTCCTCTACCACGCAACCGTGCAACATTGCTCGTTGCCGCCTGCATCGCCCTCCGCGATCATTACCTCAGCGCCTCAACGCCTCAACGCCTCAGCATCTCAACATCATCCGTTCATTCGTCGGCAACAGACTGCCCGCGAAACGTCGCAAATAGCTCTTCCCAGACCTCTTTATTCTGTGACCGCACCCGTGGCGAAGCGATGCGAGAGTTGATCGCTTCGAACGCGGTTGCCAGGGCGCGCAATAGCATCTCAAGGACGGCACGATAAAACTCCGGCGCCACCTGAAGACGGCCACGCATGTTGCCATCAAGCGTGCGCTTACAAAAAGCCGCGAAGTCGTCAACGTCAATGCGGTTACGGTCTATCTTGAAATCATACCCGCTGATGCCGGTCAGTCGCTCGCGCGCAAGAAGAATCGCGAGTGTATCAGGAGCCAGACCCAAATGCTGGTTCCGGCAGGCCTCTTCCAATGAAAGCATCGTCTGATTGATAAACGTCGCGAGCGCTACAAGTTGATCGACTGGCGACTTCTTCTTGATCCAGTCCTGCTCCATACGCTGCACAAGCGAAAAGAGGTCGAAGTTATTCATACTCAGCCGCTCGGCTTCATCGGGAAGCCCCGGCGCGCCGGCAACGCCTACCGGCAGGAGGAGTTGCTGGCGAACCAGATGCGCCAATTGATGAGCAACCTGCTCTTCGGGCTGGCGAACGGCTGTTGCGATACGACGAACGCTGTGCTGTGTGTTGACATGGGCTATGATCCGCCAGACACCCGTTGGAAACTGGAGCGGCTGCTGCGTTGGGGGCATCGACGCAAGCGCAAGGTGTGTGCGGGTGCCATCCGGCAACTGCTCGGCCAGCTCGTTCCATTCCTGTTCGTAGCGCATCATCTCCATGACAGCCTGTGTCATCGAGAGGCGCAAATCACTGGAGTCCAGTGGCGCGCGTTCGTCGGGACGAAACTCATACGAACCCTCGCGCCAGAGCGCCATCTCGCGCATCGTCCAGAGCGCCTGCGTCTTGAGCGCCATCGCCAGTTGCTCGCGTGAAAGGAGATTCAGGTCAACCAGCCGTTCGCCAATGCGCTTGCCAAGAGGATCCTGCGTCTGCATCAGGTAGGCGCGATCAATTTGCGCGGGGGTCACTATGTTGAGTTGTTGCAGCACGTTCCCAAGGGTCAGCGCCTCGGTATCCAGTTCGGTGCAGCTGACAATCGAACCAGACTCCACGTAGATTAGCCCGGAACGATCGTCTTCCGAGTGGAGGTGGAGCGCGCCTGTGCTGGCATTCAGCCCCATGACCTGCAACAATTCAGCCGGACGGAACCCTTCGAGCCGACCTTTGAGTACAGAATCCTGTGGCATGTCAATAAACTCTCTAGAATACCAGGCACAACGCATACCGTGCGCCACGACGGCGCCATGCTCATAGCGCGATCCGCGGAGACAAACCAGCCACTCGCACCTGGGGCATTATACTCTCTCGTTAGAACTGGGGCAACGGTCCCACACGGTGGACATCACTCTCAGATTGGCGCCCCAGCAGTTCAGCTATGGTCACGCCCAGTACAGGATGTGTCAGTGTGGGGGCAATTTCCGCCAACGGCGCAAGGACAAACGCGCGCTCCGCCATGCGTGGATGCGGAATGGTCAACGCCGCTGAATTGAATATCAATCTGCCGTAGAGCAACAAGTCAATATCGATCACACGTGGACCATATCGCGGCCCTGACTTTCGGCCAAGTTGGCGCTCGATCTCCTTCACGGCGTGAAGCAGTGCGTCAGGAGACAGGCTGGTTAGAACCTGGCAGACAAGATTGTGGAATCGCGGTTGGTTGGTATAGAGCATCGGCGCGGTGTCATAGACCGATGAGACACGCTCGACGGTGACGATGGCAGCGAGCGCACGGAGCGCGGCGGACAGGTTGGCGTCGCGGTCGCCGATGTTGCTGCCCAGCCCCAGATACACAGTATGGCTGCCAGCGGTATCATCTTGTTCGGTCATTGGCAATCCCCTCCTCTTGCACTCTAACCAAGCCCGAACCTGTACCCAATCAGGCCGATGAATTGACGGCGCATAGCTCAGGCGCTATAGTGTGCTGCGCCTGAATGAATGGCTATCAGTCGAGGGAGAGACGAGTATGCGTGGGTTCGCCGGGCGCCAGTGGTGGCTGTTGCGTGCGCTTGCTGTCGCGCTGGCGGGCGCGGCCTGTCTGATCATCGCCGCATGCGGTTCGCCATCAGCGCCGCAGCTGAACCTGCCCGGCGGGGTCTATAGCAGCACAACATACAGCTTTCATGTGGACTATCCACGCAACTGGAAACCCAATCCGTTCAACGCGACCCCATCTACCGACGGTTCGGCGGCGCCCATCCCCTTCAATCTCATTATCACCCGCACAGGCGACGCTCATAGCGCCGCGTCGCTCATCTCGACCTGCACGATCACCGTGCTGAACATGAAGAATACGGACATCGCCAAGAGCGCATCCGGCCTCTCCAGCAATAAGACGCTGCAACCAGCCACTATCGGCGGTGAGCCAGGTTATAAGAGCAGCCCACTGGTTCAGGATATCCCTAATTCGCAGATCAGTGTCACGCACATAGACTATTATGTGATTCATGGCGACTACGAATACCAGATTAGCACGGATTCGGTGAAGGGCGACAACGCCGACGCCGACCTGGCGAGCATGGTGGCGAGCTTCGCCTTCGGGGGATAGGCGGACGTGGTGCGGCGTGCCGCAGGCTGAAGCCCTGCGGCTAATCCTAGTCGTTCGGTGCCTTTACTGAGGTCAAATGGGGTCAGTCAGAACGATGTGAGCCGCCAGCCACATTGCCTGTCCACAGATTGTTCCCAGCAATATCCAGCGATATCCGCCGCCTATTTCCCTATGCTACAATGTCCGCAAGGTTGCTCACAGGCTAGCTTGCCGTATGGAGGGGTGTCCAATGGCGCAGATGCGTGTTTTCCTCAGCCATAGCTCTACCGATAGAGACTTTGCCGATGCACTCGCTAAGGCGTTACGTGATGCAGGCGCGGATGTCTGGTACGATGAGTCCCATCTGGGTACCGGGCAACTGCTTCGCGAGATTAGCAGGCAGCTGGCACAGCGTCCCGTCTTTGTCGTTGTTTTATCCAAAGCCGCCTTCGCTTCAGAATGGGTTCCTCGCGAGTGCGAGTGGGCTTACAACTTATATGCGGCCGAGTCAAACCGCATCATCTTGCCAATCGTCGCGGAGCCTATCGAGACGAGCGACTGGTATGAGATGCTTTGGCTCGAAAGCTTCAGGCGCGTCTCAGGTCCAGGAAATAAGCCATACCATCGAGACGAAGCCATCAGACATGCTCTACATCTACTGGCACTGACTCCAATTGGCGCAGTACCTGCACCTACCGACCCGCAACCTGCTGAGAATGTGTATGATCTTATTGAGCGCGGGAGAGCACTCGCCACACAAGAGCGCTTTGAAGAGGCAATAACTATCTTCGAGCGCGTCACCGAATTGGCGCCAAGCAACTCCACTGGATGGTCTATGCTAGGGGACATGTACGTTGAAATACAGGAGGATAACAACGCACTGCGAGCCTATGAACAAGCAGCTAAACTTGATCCAGACAATGCTGATATATGGGATGGACAAGGCATTGCGCTCCTAGGGCTTGATCGGCTCAACGACGCACTAGAAGCATTCGAGCAGGCAATAATCATCGATTCTGAGGACGAGACTGCTTGGGACGGGAAGGGCAGGGTGCTTCAGTTGCTTGACAAGGCTGACGAAGCAAGAGTTGCTTTTGATATGGCTAAGAAACTTGCTAAAAAACGCAATATTGACTGGGACGGAAAGATTTACTTCAATCCAGAACTCTGAGGATTAAGGTTAGCCGTGTAGACGCCTTCCATTGCAAACGGGCGGTACTCGTTCCTCAGCATAATTGTCGTCTCGCTTGCATATCCTGAGCCGTGCTATAATGGCCCTATCCACAAATCGCGTCACCTCCTGGCCATTCTGTGCGTCTTTGTATGGAGATTCCTCAAAGCAGCAAGGTAGAGCAGCCGTCCGCGTGTAATGGGTTTATCTGGGGTGTTTGAGGGGATGGGCGAGATGAGTAGCCCGCTCAGCATTGCATCAGTCACCAGCGTCATCAAGAGTGTGCTCGAAAACGGCCTTGTCATGCACGGTGCGACCGCCGTCGTGGGTGAGCTTGCCGTCACCGCGACGCCGCCCGACCGCATCACCACAGGCGCCGACGAGCGCAGCCAGCTCAACATCTATCTTTATCGCATCACGCCCAACACCGCCTGGCGCGCGATTTCCACAGGCGCCACGCAGTCGAACGGCGCGCGCGCTGTCCCGCTCTCGCTCGACCTGCACTACCTGCTCACCGCATACGGCGAGCGCGACTACCACGCCGAGACGCTGCTGGGCAGCGCCATGGAGCTACTGCACGAGACACCCGTGTTGACCCACGAGACGATTGCGCCGACGCTGGCATCAATGGCTGAGCATGGCGGGTCGGGCGCGTCAGTTTTCGCGGATGTGATCGACTTCATTGACCGTATCACCCTTTCTCCTGAATTCTTAAGTATGGAAGACCTGACCAAACTCTGGTCCGCGTTACAGGCGCGCTTTCGGCTGTCGGCGACCTATCAGGCATCCATCCTGATGCGTGCCGCGCCAGATGTTGCCGTGCCGTCACGGAGCAGTCGCACCTGATGATGTAGCGATTCAAGCAGGTGGATTCCAAATGTGCGCAGTCAAGCGGCAACCGCAACAGACGTGGCAGAGCGCCAACCAGCGATATCTCATGGCGTCGCTGGATCGGGTGCGCTTCGCCCTGGAACGGCATGCGGTACGCCGCCGAGCCACGGATGTTACTGATGCAGACAAAGACGACCTGCTCAATGTTGAGCCTGCGCTTCCACTCTTGCCGAAGATGGTCGGCGATGCGCCCGCCGCCATACAGCGCCTCTGCGAGGTCTTCGGCCTCTCAGCTTTCGAGCGCGACACGCTGCTCCTCTGCGCGGGGATCGAGCTGGATGGCCGATTTGCCGCCCTCTGCGCCAGCGCCCAGGGCGATCCGACGCGCCCCTGGCCAACATTCGGGATGGCGCTCGCCGCGCTCGACGAGGCCCACTGGAGCGCGCTCTTGCCCCAGGCGCCGCTCCGCCGCTGGCGATTGGTCGAGCCAGGCCAGGGAGGCGTTATCACGACCGCGCCCCTACGAATCGATGAATCGGTGCTGCATTTCCTTACCGGACTCGAGTCGCCTGACGAGCGACTGGCAGGCATCATTGTGCCAGTGGATGCCCCAGGCGAGATCGTGCCATCGCACCGCGCGCTGGCCCAGCGTATTGCCGCCGCGTGGCAGCGGGCGCAACCCGCGACGCTCCCGCTGGTGCAGTTATGTGGCGATGATTCAGCGGGCAAGCGTTCTATTGCCGCCACTGCCTGCCGCCAGAGCGGCCTGCAACTACTTGCCGTTGCGGCGGATCTTCTGCCCACCGCGCCAACCGACCTGACTGCCCTGCTGCGGTTGATCGAGCGCGAGCTGCTGCTGAGGCAGAGCGCGCTGCTGATCGAGTGTGACGACGCCGAGAGCGCCGAACTGGCACGGAGCGCCGCGATCACACGGGCCTGCGAGCAGATTCGCGCGCCGTTGCTGCTGGCGACTCGCGAGCGCCGCCGCCTGCCTCATCGCAGCGCCATGACCATCGAAGTCGCGCGCCCAACCACCCAGGAACAGCGCGTCGTCTGGCAGAATTCCCTCGGCAGCGATGCCGCTGCGCTCAACGGGCATCTGGATCTGCTGGTATCGCAGTTTACGCTTGACACAACCGCCATCCGCTCAGCCTGTGCCGAGGCGCAGGGCATGCGCGCCGCAACCCCGGAGACAACGCTTGATCTGGCGCTGTGGGATGCCTGCCGAGAACAGGCGCGGCCCGCATTGGAGGCGCTGGCGCAACGGATCGAGCCAATCGCGGCCTGGGATGACCTGGTGTTACCGGATATCCAGCGTCAGACACTGCATGAAGTCGCCGCGCACGTGCGCCAGCGGGCGACCGTCTACGAATCATGGGGATTCGCCACGCATGGCAGCCGCGGGCTGGGTATCAGTGCGCTTTTCGCGGGCGCCAGCGGTACCGGTAAGACACTCGCCGCCGAGGTGCTGGCGCATGAACTACGCCTCGACCTCTACCGCATTGATCTCTCGTCGGTGGTCAGCAAGTACATCGGCGAGACCGAGAAGAACCTGCGCCGGGTCTTCGATGCCGCGGAGGAGGGCGGCGCCATTCTGCTCTTCGACGAAGCAGACGCGCTCTTTGGCAAACGCAGCGAGGTCAAGGATAGTCATGACCGCTACGCCAATATCGAGGTCAGCTACCTCTTGCAGCGGATGGAGGCCTACCAAGGGCTGGCGATTCTGACAACTAATCTGCGCAGCGCGCTCGATACCGCGTTCCTCCGGCGCATCCGTTTCATCGTTCAGTTTCCCTTCCCCGACGCCACCCAGCGACAGGAGATCTGGCGGCGCATCTTCCCGGCTGCCACACCAACAGACCGCCTCGATATCACCCAACTGGCGCGGCTCAACGTCGCGGGCGGCAATATTCGCAATATCGCGCTCAACGCCGCGTTCCTGGCGGCCAACGCTGGACAACCAGTGGGTATGGCGCATCTCTTACGGGCCAGCCGCAGCGAGTATGCCAAACTGGAGAAGCCGCTCACCGAGGCGGAGATCGGGGGCTGGCTATGAGCCGAACCACAGGAGCGTGGAGCGAGCCATGCTGAACGAGATACACGCGGCGCTACAACGGCTCATCTGGGAGTATGGGCGTATCAGTCCCGACGAGGTGGATATCTTGTTCGAGGCGCCTACCCGCGAGCGCATTGACCGTCTGGTGCGCCCGACCGTCAGTCTGTTTCTCTTCGACCTCGTCGAGAATACCGAGATGCGCCAGAGTAGCTTCCCGGTCACGCGCGCCAGCGACCATGCCGAGCGACGAATGCCACCGCGGCGGGTCGATTTGCGCTACATGGTCAGCGCGCTCACCAGCGAGATCGAGGATGAGCACAGGTTGCTCTGGCGTGTTCTGGCGACACTCCTGAAGTATCCGCAGATGCCCGACGATCTGTTGCCAGAAGAGTTGCGTGGAAGCGAATTCCCGCTGGCGACCAAAACGAACCAGATGGACGAGGGACGCCGCTTGATGGACGTGTGGAGCGGCCTCGGCGTCTCACCACATCCGGCGATCTACTACGTCGTGACCGCGCCGCTCGATCTCGATGTCATCGTGCGCTCGCCACTTGTGCTGACGCGCACGGTACGCTACCGCCGCATCGCGGGCGAAACGGCGGAGAGCGACTCCACAACCGATATTGGCGGCGTCGTGCGGAGCAAGTCGGGCGAGCTGATCGCGGGCGCGAGTCTGCTGATTGAAGGCAGCGCGCGCGAGCCAGTGCTGACGAATGACCTGGGGCAATACCTCCTATCAGCGGTCGCGCAGGGAGCCTTGCGCGTGCGGGTAACGCCGCCGGGAGGTAAGGCGCGCGCAATCACGCTGAGTGTGCCCGCCGCAACATATGACATCATCCTCGAATGACACATGAACCGTGACGTAGCGTCGTACATCACATCGTATGTGGGGAGGGAGGCATGCCTGGGCGGCGCCCAATGCTGTGACACGAAACACAGTGTGATTGTGTGACTTCGGGCCTTCCGCCTGCGTCGTAAACAGCCAAAGAGTGCAATACTCTGGCCCTGCAATCACCGGGTAGCTGGCCGTTCCAGACCATACCCCCACAGTCAACCGCAAACCGCCGGTATCTGGCAACGAACCCATCAGCACATCGAAAGGATCCGCACATGCCTGAGTACCTCTCACCCGGCGTCTATGTTCAGGAGGTAGACAGCGGGCCACGCCCAATTGAAGGCGTGGGAACAGCCACCGCCGCGTTCGTGGGCTTCGCGCCCGCCGGACCCGCCAACAAGCCGGTGCTTGTCACCAACTGGTCGCAGTATGTCGATACATTTGGCCGCCTCGAAGAGGGTGGTCGGCGCAATCCACACCTACCAGGCGCGTATCTATCGCATGCCGTCTATGGCTACTTCCTCAATGGCGGCGGCCGCTGCTACGTAACGCGAGTCGTCCCGGCGAAAGAGGATGGCAAAGGGGCGTCGGTCCAATTGCCAAGCCGCTCCTCGAAGGCGGTGCCAGCGCTGACGGTCTCCTCCAAGGGCGCCGCTGGCGAAGATATCCAGGTAGAAGTTGCGCCACCGAGCGGCGAGACGCCACCTGAGGATAGCTTCACCTTGAAGGTGACCATGGGCAGCGTCACCGAAACGTACGACAATATCACTTTTACCAAGAGGGGCAAAAGCCCGGTCGAGACAATCAACCAGACCAGCCAGCTCGTCGTTATCGCCGAGCCTCAAGCCAACGGCGCGGTCGCCGAGCGCACCCCCGAGACCGGAACCTACGTGCTGAAAGCCGCCGCTCCGACCACGCTTCCGCAGGTGCAGGCGCCACAGATTATGGGCGATGTGGCCGAGCGCTCTGGTCTCGAAGGGCTGGAGATCGCCGAGGATGTGACGATGGTTGCCTGCCCCGATGTCATGTCGGCGTACGAGGCCAAGATTCTGGATCGAGACGGCGTCAAGGCGGTGCAAATGGCGATGATCGCCCACTGCGAGCGTATGGGCAACCGCTTCGCCATCATCGATCCACTGCCCGATCTCTCACCGCAGGACGTGAAGAAATGGCGTGAGGTCGAGACAAACTACGACTCGAAGTACGCGGCGATGTACTATCCGTGGGTGAAGGTTTCTGGCCCCGATGGCAGACCGCTAGCTGTGCCGCCAAGTGGACATCTCGCGGGTATCTATGCGCGTAGCGATACCGAGCGTGGTGTACATAAGGCGCCTGCCAACGAGGTGATTCGGGGTGCGCTGGAGGCGGCGCAGATGATTACCAAAGGCGAGCAGGATACCCTGAACCCTATTGGGGTAAACTGCATTCGCTCGTTCACTGGCCGTGGCCTGCGGGTCTGGGGCGCGCGCACACTGAGCAGCGATCCCGCCTGGCGCTATGTGAACGTCCGCCGTCTCTTCAACTACGTCGAGTCATCTATCGAACGCGGCACGCAATGGGTTGTCTTCGAGCCAAATGATCCCGATCTGTGGGCGCGCGTCAAGCGCGACGTCGAGGCGTTCCTGACGGGCGCCTGGCGGGATGGTATGCTCTTCGGTCGGACGCCTCAGGAGGCCTTCTTCGTGAAATGTGACGAGGAGCTGAATCCGCCCGATGTGCGCGACCGCGGCCAGTTGTTCATCGACATTGGCCTCGCGCCAGTGAAGCCCGCTGAGTTCGTTGTCTTCCGTCTGAGCCAGTGGTCCGGTGGCGGAGCATAGTCATATAGACGCATAGACCTGAGTAGCAGCGAGCCGTGTCCATGCCGCTTGTCTGGAGAAGAGCATTCGCACACCATGACGAAGCGGCTGGCCCAGCGTTGGAGGAGAAGAAGCATGGCATCGGCAAATCCTATCGTCTCAGCGTGGTTTGGCGTCGAGTTTCAGGGGCAGGTCGTGGGGGCTTTCCGCGAATGCTCTGGCCTGGGGAGCGAGAATGAGGTCGTCGAGTATAAGGCCAGCGGCCCGAAGGGCGAGTTTATCCTCAAGAAGGTGCCGGGCAGGATGAAGTGGAACAATATCACGCTCAAACGCGGCATCACCGACGCGATGGACATGTGGCAGTGGCGCAAGCTGGTCGAGCAGGGCAAGATCGACGATGCCCGCAAAAATGGCTCGATCA
Organism: uncultured Chloroflexia bacterium; assembly: GCA_963718915.1. Classification (GTDB taxonomy): domain Bacteria; phylum Chloroflexota; class Ktedonobacteria; order Ktedonobacterales; family JADMIN01; genus DAHUXT01. The sequence continues at coordinate 454,646 of CAVRAI010000013.1, forward strand.
TCATGTACAGCCAGGACGGCACTGAGATCGCCCGCTGGAACTTCGTCAACGCATGGCCGAGCAAGTTGACCGGCCCCAGCGCCAACGCGGGAAATAACGAGGTTGCCATCGAGGAACTGGAAATCACACACGAAGGCTACGAGCGCGTCAAATAGCGCTCGCGACAACACGCGGAGCATATGGGGCGGTGGTGGCTATGCTGCAGACGGAATTCGAATTTACGCTGCCACGCGGCTATGTGGATGCGCACGGCGCGCTTCATCGGAACGGCGCGATGCGACTCGCCACCGCGCTCGATGAGGTCGAGCCGCTCCAGGATCCGCGGGTGCGTGCTAATGAAGGCTACCTGAGCATCCTGCTGCTGAGCCGTGTGATTACACGACTAGGCGACCTGGGGCAGCCCACGCCAGATGTCGTGGAGCGGCTCTTCTCGTCGGACTTTGCCTATCTGCAAGAGCTGTATGTGCGGCTCAACGAGATGGAGTCGAGCCTGATCGAGACGCAGTGCCCAACCTGCGGCAGCCGCTTCGCGCTTGATCTCGCCGGGGAGCAATCACATGGCTGAAACCCCTGATTCGTCCAATCCGCTCGCCGAAATGGATGAGACTGGGACGCAACAGCCTCCAGACGGCGAGACAGCGCAAACCGCCATCGACATTGAGGCGCTGGCAGAGAAGGTCTATCGCCTGATGCTGGCGGAGATACGGCTGGATCGGGCGCGCGGTCTGTCGTTTGACGAGGGAGTGTGAGCCATGCCTGTCGATAACTATCCAAACTGTCGCTTCTACGTGGAAATCGGCGGCATGGCGCAGGCCGTCTTTACCGAGGTTAGCGGCCTCCAGCTTGAGATGGAGGTCATGGAGTATCAGGAAGGCGGCAACAATGACTTCGTCCATCGCCTGCCGGGGCGTACGAAGTCGAGCAATCTCACCCTCAAGCGCGGCATGACCAATTCGAACGAGTTTTTCCAGTGGTATGCCGAGTTGGCGCAGGGAAAAATCACGCCGAAAAACGTCTCGGTGGTGATGTACGACGTGACGGGCAATGAGCTTGCCCGCTGGAATCTGATCAAGGCCTATCCGGTCAAGTGGATCGGCCCACAATTCAGCGCGCATGACGCCGCCGCGGCCGTCGAGACACTGGAACTGGCGCACGAACGACTGGAACTGGCATAGAGCATCTCAAGGAGACATTAGGGTGGGCCATATGGTACGGCATGATCTCGCCGCACGCAGCTTGCGACACCTGCGATTCGCTCACCGGATGATGGCGAGCCAACCGCTGTTGGCGCGTGCCTCCCACATGTACCAGCCGCCCACCGCTGTCTCACTCGATGGCTATCTGCTTCCGATGGGACACATTCTACGACGCCTGCCCCTGAACGACTCTACGTGGAGTGGTGCTCGTGCGGAAAGCGGAGTGAGCGCTGCCCCAGCCGCCGACACAGCCCCACCAGCGGAGACGTTACTAAGGCTTCTCCCCCGGCTGCCCGAAATGCGCGCCGCCGACACCACGAGCGCCGACCCAGAGGTTGACGTAGGGGCGCCCATATCCGCCACAACCCTCTCTGGCCAAACGCATGCACGTCGCGTTGTCGACAATGCGCCACCAGCGCTGACCACCCCAGCAACCACCACACCGCTAGTGCGCGCCGATGGGCTGCGTCCGCGCTCGCGGATCGTCGAACTGCCGGGCACTGTCTCACTCCCCACGGAGGAACCCATCGCCGAAGAACCCAGCGCATCTGACACTCTGGAGGAACCGCCAGAGGAGGCTCCAGTGAATGCCCACGTGGAGTCTGTGGCAGACGATCAGGTCACTGCCGGAGGTGACCCAGCGCAGCCATTGTTGCTGCGAGAGGAGCGCAAGGGAGCCGAGGAACCCGCCACTGTCAGCCCGGTATCGGCGCCGATGGCTGCTACTGAGGAAGCGCCACCAACTCCACCTGCCGAACCAGCCCCCACGCCACGCCGTCGCAGCAAACATACACCAGCGACTCCTCCGCGCGCGTCGGATGTGCTCTTCCCGCCGACCGACGCCGACCGCTCGCCCGCGGCCTGGCTGGCGCGATTGCAGCATACAGAGAAGCCAGCATCACCTGCTCGACCAGAGTCGCCAGATTCGCTGGTGAAACCGGGTAATGAGCCACCTCCTTCTACACCTGTCCAGCGTCCAGGTACGCGCAGTATCCGCAAAGGCGCGACCAGCCCACAAGCCTCGAAAGCGCCCGCGCCGCCCACACATACGGCCAGCGCAACGACTCCATCGCCAGAACGGTCCTCGCCAGAGGAGCAGCCTGCCCTATTGCCGGGCTCGTCGCGAACACTGCTGCATACACTGACGGGCGTCGATCCAGCGAGTGTGCGCATTTATCGTGGGCCGGTGGCAGAGCGGGCCACTTCCGCTCAAAACGCCGACGCGCTCACCGATGACGGCGCAATTGTGCTTGGCGGTGGCCGCACGACCGATACGCCGGAGACACTGGGACTGCTGGCGCACGAGCTAACACACATTGCGCAGCGGCGCAGCCCGCGGTTCGTTCCGCCCGTCTCGCAGACATCGCATCACCAGGAGAGATTCGACGCAGGGACATCCGCGCCTGTGCCACAGGATGTACAACTCGCGGGTTCTCCAGCGGATGAAGAGGCGCTGGCGACACAGGTTGAGGCGCGCGTTACCGACGTCGCCAGGGCAAGGGCCACGCCACCAAACGCGCTTCAGCCCGCATTGCTTGTGGAATCCGCGGCTACAGCTCCACCAGCGGGTAAACTGGCTTCGCGCCTGGCAACACGATCTGTCTGGGGCGATCTACCAGCGCCGTGGGAACCGTTGCCCGACTGGATGACGACACCCACTGACTCATCCGTCAGCGCGCCACAGTCAGCGTCTCAGCCACAGCCATCATCGTCGGCGGCTGCTCGCGCGCCATCGGTGGATACTCCCGGCACGCAACGTGCCGAGCGCGGGCGTTCGTTGCCCGCCGAAACCGAAGAGTCGTCTCCAGCGCATATCCAGGAGGCTGGCAATCCAGAGCCTGACCTGGATCAGCTGGCACAACAAGTACACGCGATTCTCAAACGGCGGCTGGCGGCGGAACGGCGGCGCTTCGGCTAGCACACAGACGTCCCGGCATTTCGGCTCACGCGAAAGGGATCAGGAGATGGACGGCGCCAGTCTGGCACATGCCAAAATCATCAACCTTGACGGCGGTGGCTCGCCCATCGAGTGCATGTTTAATCCAAAGGAATACTCGTTCTCCAAGCGAAACCAGTGGACGCCGGGAAAGAGCAAGGGCAGCAACATGCCTCAGCTTGAGTTTGGCGGCGGCCAGCCCGCGACACTCCAGATGCAACTTTTCTTCGACACCTACGCCGAGGGCAAGGATGTGCGCAAGGAGTACACCGATAGTATCTGGCAATTGATGATGGTTGATCAGAAACTCAAAGACCCCAAGAACAAGAAGAGCCGACCACCAAAGGTGCGCTTCCAGTGGGGATCAGCCTGGTCGTTCGATGCTGTCATCATGAGCGTCAACCAGAAGTTCACACTGTTTCTCTCCGATGGGACGCCGGTGCGGGCGACGCTGGATGTGACGTTCCAGCAGATCAAGGATGCGGCGCTATTTCCTCCCCAGAATCCCACCTCCGGCGGGGTAGGCGGCGAGCGTGTGTGGACGGTGAACGAGGGTGACACGCTTGCCTGGATTGCCTACAAAGAATACGGTGACTCGAACCAATGGCGACTCATCGCCGACGCCAACCGGCTTACCCAAGTGCGGCGGCTGATCCCCGGAACAGTGCTGGAGATTCCCAATGCCTGATTCATCCCAGCTTCTCAGCCAGTTCTACGTCAAGCTCGACGGCGCAGACGTCCCTGAGAATTTCATGCGCGACCTGATGGAGATCACGGTAGAGAACAGCCTGCATCTACCCGACGTGGCGACGCTGATACTCCATGACCCGCATCTGCTCTGGATCGACGCCGATAGCCTGGCTCCAGGCAAGGCAGTGAAGGTATCTGCACGTGGCCTCAAGGGTGAGAAAATCATCTTCGACGGTGAAATCGTCGAATTAGAGCCAGATTTTCACCCCACAACGCAAATCCTCACGGTCCGCGCATTCGACCGGATGCACCGGCTCTCAATTGGCCAGGCCTCGCGCACGTTTATGAATGTCACCGATAGCGATCTGGTGCAAAAGCTGGCACAGGAGGTGGGGTTAAAGGCGCAGACGACCGCTACGACGCAAGTGCATCGGCATGTTTATCAGCATAATCAAACCAACCTGGCGTTTCTGCGCGAGCGGGCGGCGGCCCTCGGCTATCTCCTGTACGTGCAGGGCGATACACTGCATTTCGAGCCGCCCAAATCGGCAGGCGAGCCGATTCCGCTCGAATGGGGCGTCAACCTGAGTGAATTTCGCCCACGGCTGACGACGACAGGGCAAGCAAGCGAGGTGACGGTACGCGGCTGGGATCCCGCCACACGGCAGGAAATTGTCGGCCACGCGAAAAAGGGCCAGGGCACGCCACAGGTGGGCGAGAAACAGAGCGGTGGCGAGCTTGCGCAGGATGCCTTTCATGTGAGCGCACAGAGCCAGGGTGTTATCCGTCCAGTTCGCTCCCAGGCGGAGGCCGATGCGCTGGCGCAGGCGCTGGCCGATCAGCGTGCCAGCCATTTCATCGAGGCGGACGGCGTTTGCTCCGGCAATCCGGCGGTCATTGCAGGGTCGTCGGTGCAGGTCAGTGCGGTAGGCGAACGCTTCGGCGGCACATACTTCATCACCAGCACGACGCACGTCTACGCGGAGCAGAGTGGCTACTACACTCGCTTCAGTATCTCTGGCCTGCATCCATCAACGCTCTTGAGCGTTTTGCAGCCTCAGCATTTCATCGTGGCTACTCCATCGCAACAGGCGATGGGCATCATGGTTGGCATTGTCACCGACAATCAGGATCCCAGCAATCAGGGTCGTGTAAAAGTGCGCTATCCAGCGCTATCGCCTGACCATGCCAGCGACTGGGCGCGCGTGATCTCCGCCGGGGCTGGCGCGAAGCGCGGTATCCTGTTTATACCTGAGGTCAATGACGAGGTGCTGGTAGGCTTCGAGATGGGCGACATTCACCATCCGTATGTGCTTGGTGGTCTGTGGAATGGCCAGGATCAGCCGCCCTATCCGACAGATAAAACCGTTCAGGGTGGCAAGGTGGCGCTCCGGATTATCCAGTCGCGCGAGGGCCACTACCTGGCCTTTCTGGAATCCGACGACACGAAGGGTATCGTCATCGTCGACACGAGCGGGAACACGATTGCCTTGAACGCCCAGGATGAACAGCTGGAAATTCGCTGTAGCGGCGATGCGCTGATCACGGCAAAAGGTGATATTTCCATCGAGGCAGGGAAAAATCTCACGTTGAAGGCGCCACAGGGGCAGGTTGAGATCCAGGGGCAGACCGGCGTGAAAGCCGAGAGTAGCGCAAACGTAGATATCAAGGGCACACTCATCAATCTGAACTGACTGGGAGGAGGGGAGCATGGGACAGCCAGCAGCCAAGCAGGGCGACCAGATCACGGCGGTAGATACACACATCGTGTTGATTCCTTCTCCTGGCGGTCCGATCCCCACGCCACTGCCACATCCGTTCAACGGCATCATCGACGGCAACCTGAGCACAAATGTCAACATTATGGGGATGTCCGCGGCGACGGTAGGTAGCACAGCGGATAACACGCCGCCGCATATCCCCCTGGGAGGCCCGTTCCAAATCCCGCCAACCAATCAGGGACAGATCATGATGGGCAGCGCAACGGTTATGATTAACGGCAAACCAGCGGCGCGCGCGGGTGATACCGCGATGACGTGCAATGACCCCGCGCCATTGCCGGTGGGCGCTGTGGTGGCAACGGGAACCGTGATGATCGGCTAATACAGGTAGAGGACAGCGTATGCGGGACTTTCTGGGCGTCGGCTGGGCGTTTCCGGTTGGCGTTGATGCGCGTGGGCGCATTGCGCTGGCACGGCAGGAGCGCGATATCGAAGAGGCGATACGGATCATTCTGCTGACACCCAAGGGGCAGCGCGTGATGCGCCCGGAGTTTGGCTGCCAGATTCACGATCTGATGTTCGCGCCCAATGACGCCACAACGGCAGGGTTGGCCGCCTACTACGTCGAGGAGGCGCTAGGTATGTGGGAGCCGCGCATCCATATCAAAGAGGTGAACGCGCGCCCCGACCCTGAAAATCAGGGGCGCCTGCTCATCGATATCTCGTATGAAATCAAGGCAACGCACGACAGCCGCTCGCTGGTCTTTCCCTTCTATCGAATACCAGAAGAGGCGTGACCCGCATATCTGGTTTCCCGCTAGAATGTCCCAAAGGAGATACTCGCGATGCCACTGCCGACACCTTCTCTCGATGATCGCCACTTCCAGGATATTGTGGATCAGGTCAAGAGCATGATCCCGCGTTACTGCCCGGAGTGGACCGACCACAACGTCAGCGACCCCGGCGTGACGCTGATCGAACTGTTCGCCTGGATGACCGATATGCTGCTCTATCGCGTTAATCAGGTGCCAGACAAAAACTACATCAAATTCCTCGAACTCATTGGCATCCAGCTGGAGTCGCCGCGCGCCGCGCGTGGGCCAGTAACGTTCTACCTTTCGGCGGCGCAACCCGCTGAGATCAAGATTAGCGCGGGCGCTGAGGTGGCCACTGTCCGCACCGAGACCAATCCGGCGATTGTCTTCAGCACCGAAGAAGACCTGGTGATCCGCCCACCCGTGCTGACCGGCGCATACACCCGCAACGCCAGCCACAGCGACGCCTCTGCCTGGACAACGCACGATCTCCGTCAGCTTGGAGTGGCCAGAAATCGTATCGCGCTCTTCCCGGCGAAGCCCGGCCCAGGCGATGCCTTCTATCTCTCGTTCTCCACCGACCACACTCGCCATGTGCTGGCCATCGCGCTTAATTGTGACCCGGCGGGCGGCGCGGGCGTTGATCCGAACCACCCACCGACGGAATGGGAAGTCTGGCAGGGCGGCCTGACACGCTGGGCAAAGTGCGAGGTGGAGTATGATGGCACGGGCGGATTCAACCGCGCGGGCGAGATTATTCTGCATGCGCCACAGATGACGCAGGGCGAGTTCCAGGGAAATCGCGCCTACTGGCTGCGCTGCCAGCTGACCAACGCGCAGAGCGCCGGGAATGGCTATGTCGTCTCGCCGAGCATCTACTCGCTAAAGGTGGAATCGCGCGGCGGCTCCGTCGGCGCGTTTCACGGATCTACCATTTACAATGAGTTGCTGGGCATTGCCGATGGGACGCCGGGGCAAATGTTCGCGCTGCTGCATGCGCCCGTGCTGGCGCGTAGCGCTGAGACCGATCACCTCGTTGTCGAGCCACCCGGAGGTCAGCCCGAAAACTGGCACGAAGTGACTGATTTTGGCGACTCCGCCGCCGACGACAAGAACTACACACTCGATAGCCTGGACGGCGCCATCGCCCTCGGTCCCTCGCTGCTCCAGCCCGACGGCAGCGTCTATCGCTTCGGCGCCGTGCCCGCGAAGGGCAGCACCCTGACATTCGCACGCTACCAGCACGGCGGTGGCGTGGAAGGCAACGTGCCACGGGGCATGCTGACCGTGCTGAAGACCTCCATACCCTATGTGTCTTCGGTCATCAACCGTGCGCCCGCGATTGGCGGACGAGACGCCCAGCGCCTCGACGACGCCATGTTGCGCGCACCCCACATGTTACGCACCCGAAGCCGCGCCGTCACCGCCGACGACTACGAGTATCTGGCGACGCAGATCAACGGCGTCGCGCGGGCACGCTGTCTGGCGCCGGGATCCCAGCCCGGCGACCCATCCGACCCACGACCGGGGCAGGTATTCGTCATCGTGCTGCCGCAGAGCGAAGCGACCAGCGGGCGTATCAGCCAGGATCAGGTGACGCTCTCCGCCGAACTGCGCAGCAGTGTCCTTTCCTATCTCGACGACCGCCGCCTGCTCGGAACAGCCCTCGAGGTGCGCGCGCCGCAGTACACCTGGGTCTCGGTACGAGCAAGGTTGCGACTGCCAGAACGGAGCGACGCTGGGCTAGCGGCTGACGTGCGCGAGCAGGCCGAGGCGGCGCTTTACCGCTATCTCAATCCTTATACAGGCGGGCCGCGCGGCGAAGGGTGGCCATTTGGCCGCGATCTGCATCAGTCGGAGATTTTCAGCCTGCTCCAGGCGCTACCGCATGTCGAATTTGTCGAAGACGTGCAGATGTCTGTCTCGGACGGCAGCGGAGCAGCCAGGCCCGCGTCCGCCCGGTTGATTCTGCCGCGGCATGGTATCATCTGCTCGGATACCCATGAAGTGACGGTGAGCTGAGAGGGCTGACATGGCAGACGAGACGCGACGGCTGATCGTGCAGCGGGGAGACGATCTGGTGCAGACTGTGGCGATTGATCGCCCGGTGCTGACCATTGGACGCACCCCAGACAACGACCTCTCGTTGCCCGATACGCTGGTCTCGCGCCACCACGCCGAGCTACGGCTGGAACCTGAAGGGCTGACGCTGACCGACCTGCATAGCTCAAACGGCGCCTTCGTCGAGGGTGTTCGTCTTCCACCCAATCAGCCGCGCCTGCTCACCAACGGCGCGCATATCCAGATTGGGCCGTTTCTGCTCACCTATCAGGTGGGCGAAGATGACAACGGCGCTAGTGGTATCCCCGCCACGGACATGGTAGCGGTCGAGACGCCAGCGATACAGCCCGTGCAGGCGATGCAGCCGGTGCAGGCACTCGCGCGGACACACACGCATCTGCCGCGGCCAACACTGCCCGCGCCTGTTGCCAGTGGCCCCGCCAGCATGTATATTGAATCTCTGCCGGTGATTTACGCCGACAACGACTTTCTTGCCCGGTTTCTGTTGCTGTTTCAGAACGTCTGGGAGCCTCTGGAGCAGCGGCAGGATCATATCGACATGTACTTCGACCCGCGCACCAGTCCGGCGAGTTTCCTGCCGTGGCTGGCAAGTTGGCTCGATCTCTCATTCAATCAGCACTGGCCCGAGACACGGCGGCGGCGTCTGCTGGCGGAGGCGATTGATCTGTATCGCTGGCGCGGGACACGCTATGGCCTGGTGCGGATGATCGAAGTTTGCACCGGCATTACCCCTGAAGTCACCGAAAATACGGCGCTACCATACACATTTGATGTGAAAATTGCACTTCCCAAAGACGGGGATATCGATCAGAATCTCATCGACGAACTGATTCAGGCGCACAAGCCGGCCCACGCCGGATACCGGTTGGAGGTTCTCTGATGTCGGAACTGGTCGGGAAGACCATCGGTAACTACAAGATTGAGGCGTTGCTTGGCACTGGCGGTATGGGCCAGGTCTATCGCGGCGTCCATCAGTTTCTGAAGGTCGAGCGCGCCGTCAAAGTGATGAACCCCGGTGTCGCCGCCGATCCCAATTTCCAGGCGCGCTTCCAGCAGGAGGCCCAGGCCGCTGCCGCACTCAATCACCAGAATATCGTCGCAGTGTTCGACTTTGGCGAGCAGTCCGGCGAGTATTACATGGTGATGGAACTGGTGACCGATGGTTCGCTCCGCACGCTCTTGCGCCAGCGCGCCTCTGGCCAGACCTGGGAGCTTCCGCTCGGACTGGATCTCATTCGCCAGGCCGCCGAGGGATTGGGCTACGCGAACGGCAAGGGTATGGTCCACCGCGACATCAAGCCAGACAACCTCTTGATGGTGAAGTTGAGCGACTCGCCTGCGGGCAAACGCAGTATCTGCTCAAGATTACCGACTTTGGGCTGGCGCGGCTGACCGAAGGGAGCGGCGTGCGCACCGTCAGCGGCATGGTGATGGGCACTCCGGCCTATATGTCGCCGGAGCAATGCCAGGGCGGCGCGGTTGACGGACGTAGCGATCTCTATTCACTGGGTGTGGTGCTCTATGAGGTTGCGACAGGTTATCTGCCCTTCCAGGCGACGACGGTGAGCGAGGCGATCTACAAGCATGTCTTTGTGGCTCCTCCGCCACCGCGCCAGGTTCGTCCTGATCTGCCGCAAGCGCTGGAAGACATTATTCTGCGCTGCCTGGCGAAGAAACCAGAGGGACGCTTTGCCAACGGCGCTGAGCTTGCGCGCGCTTTGCAAGGTGTCATCGGCCTTCCGGTGCTGACGACGATGGCGCCGATCCGCCCCGGCCAACCAAAGGCCGCGCCGACGCCCGCGACACCGCCCGCCGCCGCGACTGAGCTTGAGGCGCCTCATGCAGGCGCTCTTCAACCGCCAGCGGCGCCCCCGCTGGGTGGCTACTCCGCGTATCCTCGCATCCGCGTGGTCGATCAGGATGGGCGCGTGCTGCAAGTGGTGGAGGTGAATAAGCCCGCGATGGTCGTCGGGCGGCAGCCTGGCAGCGATATTGTGCTCGCGGAGGAGGGCGTCTCGCGCCAGCATCTGCGCCTTGCCAGAGAAGGCGCGCGCATCTCGGTTACGGATCTTGGCTCTAACAATGGGACATTTCTGGCTGGTAGCCGTCTCTTACCCCAGGCGACAACCACCTGGGAATTCGGTCAGGCGCTGCATGTCGGCCCGTATTGGCTGCTCCTCGACGCGCCAACGTCGGCAGCGGCTGCCCCGAACTCAGCGCAACTCTCCGGAGCGCCCGGCGCGATGCCCGGCGGCTTCCATTCTGCGCCAACGTATGCGGGTTCGGAGGCCATTCCCGCGCCGTACGGGTCGCCTGTGGCTCCGCCGCTGCCACCAACAACGGAAAGTGGACGCATCCAGGTCGCTGCGGATCAGGAGGCGATAACACTGACTCCCGGCCAATCTGCGATCGTCAAAGTGACGCTTGCCAACACGGGTACCACCGTTGACCATCTCAGTCTCTACGCCGAAGGTATCCCGCAGTCGTGGGTTCAGGGGCCAGGACGGGAGGTACAACTCAATCCGGGCCAGCAGGAGACGACAACTCTGACGATTCAGGCGCCGCGCCTCCCCAATAGCCGCGCGGGGATGTATCCCGTGACGTTACGCGCCCGTTCGCGCGAAAATCCGGGCGATTCTGGCAGCGCTCCCGTCCTCTGGACTGTCACCCCATTCACCAGTGAGGCGCTCACGCTTCGCCCGACCCGTGTGCGCGCCCGCCGGACGGCGCGTTTCAGCATGACACTGCAGAACTCCGGCAATGCCCCCGTGCAGTACGCCCTCGCTGGCGAGGATCCCGAAGAGAAACTGCAGTACCAGTTTGCACGGCCCACGGTCACTGTGAATCCTGGCGCGGAGTCGTCCGTTCAGACGGTCATTCGCGCGCCCTGGAAACTCTCGGGCCAGCCAGAGATGCGCGATTTCCGAATTTCAGCGCGCCCCGCCCAAGGGGGGCAGCCCCAGGTAGCCACCGGGCAGATCATGCACGCCAGCCTGTTGCCTGGCTGGTTGCCTCCACCGCTCCTGGCCCTGATTGTGGCGGGTGTGGTAGTATTAGCATCGCTCTTCGCGACAGGCGTGCTACCAGGCGCGCTGGCGAATATTGGCGCAAGCCCAACCGCGACCACGTTGAGCGCCGCCACAAGTCCCACCACAGGCGGATCGGCCACACCCACCGTGACGGCAACCGCCACGCCTCAGCCGCTCTTGACGAGCGTGAACAGCAGCAATCCAGTAACCATTGCCGCCAACTCCTGCTACGATCTCGACGGCGGCGGAGCCGTCTTGAATACCTCAACCGATGCCGATTTCTGCTGGAACGTGGCCGATCCCACCCGAACGCTCGTCCCAACGAACGCGGCAATGGTTGGTATCTTTGGCGCAACAACCGAACCAGCTTATCAGGATTGTTTGAACATGCAAAACCAGGGGCAGGAACCAAGCAATCCAATTGATGGCAGCCCTGACTCGAACAACATACCGAACGGAACATACCTATGTTTCCGCACCAGTTCAGGGCATACAGCAATGGCGCATATAGATCTGTACGACGTGAATCTCCAGATTGATTACAAGACCTGGAAGTCGTGACATTGCTGACATCGGTTGGCGAGAGCTGGTGATACAATCGTTGTGGCCCTGGGAGGTAGCGCGCGCATATGTCAGTATGGCATAGGATGCATGTGGTTAGCGCCCTCGATGTACAGGAGGCATTCCTTGTCCTGGACCTCAGCGCATAGGACTTGTTGCTTACGGCGGTTGATAGGCGGAAAATAACCTGCTATTCTGTAGCGGCATCCCGTAATCACCAACAACATGAAGCGTGATAACTGGCACGTATTATTGTCTATCGGGCGTGCGGCGCATGGACGGCCTTTACTTCTGGAGCGCAGCAGGCTGCTGATACGAGTTACAGTTCCGGGCTGGAGAGGTGGTATGCGATGTCTGTAACGGTATATCAAGGTATCCACGATATTTTGGCACAGGCACAAGCAACCGCAACAGTCGCAGCAACGGCAACAGTAGCTCCAACAGTGGCGACAACTAGCACGTCGACTACATCAGGGGGCAGTAGTTTGGGCGCGTTGCAAAACCTGGTCGGGGTTATAATATTCTTCTTCGTGGCATTTGCCGTGATTTTCTGGCTAAGCCTCGTTTTCTGGACCTGGCGCGATGTCCGTTCCCGCACACAGGACGTTATCTTGCAAGTGACGGCCACCGGACTCGTCGCGGTCTTCAACATTGGCGGTCTCTTCATCTACCTCATTGTGCGGCCACGCCAGACACTGGCTGAGCTGTACGAGCGCCAGCTTGAGGAGGAATCGCTCCTGGCCGAGATGACCGAGCGCCAGACATGTCCGACCTGCCATTACCGGGTCGAGGGCGATTTCCAGATCTGCCCATCGTGCGGCACCAAGCTGCGTCGCCCATGTCCACGCTGCGATCATCTGCTGGAACTCAAGTGGAACGTCTGCCCGTACTGCGGGTACGGCGGCGGCGCGATGGATGGCGGGCGTGGCGCGCCAGCGAGACAACCCAGCCGCGCGGACAGGTGACGAAGCCCGACGATTCCGCGCGCAACAACGAGCACAATGACAGCCCTCCACGATGGAGGGCTGCTTTGCTGTGGAGAACCTTTTGATACCCGATTAGGCTGGGTCGTTGCCGTTGGGGTGGGCCGACCGCAGCCTTCAGGCTGCGGCTAATTTCCCAGCCCCATTCGCCGTAGCGTTTACGCTACGGCCTGCCCCCGAAGGACAACAATCCAAACGAAATTGGTATGACTCATCCCACCGGTGCGAATTCGTCGAGAATCTGCGGCTCGGCCCCCGCCGACAGCATCTCGTTGAGCGTGCGCTCCCCATCGCCCGCCTGTACATCCACCGGGCGTGACGCATCGATCAACACTGAGGTCTCGAAACCGCTTTTGAGAGCGTCGAGCACCGTGGCACGCACACAGTAGTCGGTGGCAAGACCACCCACGTAGACATGGCGCACCCCGCGCGCATGCAACGCATCCACCAGAGACTGTCCATCAGGCAACACGGCCTCCAGCGCCGAATAGCCCTGATCTTCCTCGCTCATCCCCTTCGAAACGATCACTGTGCTCGGCGGCAGGCGAAGTTCTGGATGGAACTCCGCACCGGGCGTCCCCTGAACGCAGTGTGGCGGCCACGGGCCACCCTGGGCGGCAAAGTGGCGCGTCTGCTCCGGATGCCAGTCGCGGCTGGCAAAGATGGGCATGCCCGCGTCGGCGGCCCGCGCCATATACTCGTTGAGGATGGGAACCACCACATGTCCCTCTGGCACTGCGAGCGAGCCACCAGGGCAGAAATCGTTCTGTACATCGACGATGATGAGCGCATCGGTCATCAGTTCGCTCCTTTGCACAGGCTGCCAGGAATGCGCCAGCTATTTGTCCGCCCCTGGATTGAAGCGGTAGAGTGCGGCAGGCCGGTGTTGTCCAGCTTTGCGCGTCTCAGGAATCTGTTCGAGGATCCCGGTCGTGAGTACTTTCTTGCGAAAGTTGCGCTTATCGAGCGGGCGATTGAGGATTGCCTCGTAGACCTCCTGCAGCTCGCTCAGTGTGAAAGACGGCGCGAGCAACTGGAAGCCGATGGTGGTATATTCCAGCTTGCTGCGCAACCGCTGGCGGGTATAATCGAGAATATTGTCGTGATCAAAGGCAAGCGCCGGGTGCCCATATGCCGGAAACCACTGGGCGTCGGCGGCGTCATCACCAGCGCGCAGATGGAGTTGATCCGCCCGCAGCAGCGCGTAATACACCACAGTGATGACACGTGTGCGTGGGTCGCGCCCCGGATCGCCGAATGTGTAGAGCTGCTCAAGATAGACATCGCTCACGCCAGTCTCCTCGCTCAGCTCGCGCCGGGCCGAGTCTTCGAGCGACTCATTCGGCTCGACGAAGCCGCCAGGAATCGCCCACATGCCCTCGAAGGGCCAGTGGCGGCGGCGCACCAGCAGCACCTCCAGCCGACGCTCGCGCACCGTGAGGATGACGACATCCACCGTAACCGACGGCCGCTCATACGCGCTCGGATCGTAGGTCTCCTCGCGCTGACGGGACTCCTCCGGCGTGTCAATGCGCCCCGGTGTGGAGGTTGTGTTATCCGCGCTGGTTGACACTGGACGTCTCCTGATTCCATGACTTATGAGCCAGAGCAAAACAGCTGTGGCACTTCAATTATACGTTATAGTCAGATGGCAGGTGTTCGTTCGCGAATGACATTCACTTTGGCGTACAACAGCGGCAGAGCGGTGTTACCTTCATGGCCACAACTCGTCTGAAAGGAAAGGCGCAGTCGCGCGCGTTCTGGCAAGCGATCTGTGTTGAGCAGGAAGTGCTGAGTGGGTGAGATGGATCAACCAGAAGAGCATGAAGAGAACGCGCGTAACACTTTCTTCGAGCAGTTGCTGACGGTCAGGATGCCAACCGCCGGGCCAGCGAATCAAGCGCCATCCTCGCAGAATGCAATTGCCGATATGGACACGGCGAAGCAGACAGCCCCTCCGATTGGCCAGATACCTATCGAGCAGATACCCACCGCGCGCATTCAAGCGACGCATCCGCCGGTCATGTCCGCCGCGATGCATCGCGCAAGCGAAACGGCCCAATTCGACCTGGATCGGATGACCGGAGTGCCCGCAGCGGCTATCGAGACGCCCGCCATCACTGCTCCACCAATAGCGCTAATGGATGGCGCACAAGCGCGTTCTACCCGCCATCGTCGGCGAAGGATCACCATCGTCGCGGTGGCTATCTTCCTGGTTGTCGCGGCCCTCACGCCGGTGCTGTATCAACTCTCGACCTCACACTTCCAGCGCGCGAGCCATACCAGCGGCTTCGCACAGGGAGCCAATCCGCCCCCTGGATGGCATCCGCAGGACTGGGCGCCGCTGGCGCGTCAGCAGGCTGAACTGAACTACGTGAATCAACTCATCGCGCACATGACGCTCGATCAGGAAATCGGCCAGATGATCATGCTCGGTTTCCTGGATACGCAGATGTCGCCAACACTTGCCTACACCATCAAACAGTACCACCTTGGCTCGGTGGTACTCTACGCCTGGAACATCACAGGAGCGGATCAGGTGAAGCAACTGACAGCGCAGATGCAGAGCCAGGCTGATCTGCCGCTCTTTGTGGCGACTGATCAGGAGGGCGGCAGCGTTAACCGACTCCAGGCGGTAGACGGACCACTGCCCGGCGCCTGGGCGATGGGCGCAAACGGTACCACAGACTATGCGCAGCAGCGTGGGGAATACGACGCGCAGCAGCTCTACAGTCTCGGCATCAACGTCAACTTCGCGCCAGTGGTGGATGTCGCCAACACGTCTGGCGGCGATCTTGGCGGGCGCACGTTTGGCACGACAGCCGATCAGGTGACAAAGCTGGCGGGAGCGTATCTGAATGGTCTGCAATCCAGCGGCCATGTGATAGGAACCCTGAAACACTTTCCTGGACTCGGCGACGTGCCCACCGACCCACACGCATCGCTGTATACCCTCAATCGCAGCAAGGCCGACCTCGAACGCATCGACTGGGCGCCCTATAAAGCGCTGCTTGCTACCGGCCAGGTCCAGATGATTATGTCCACGCACGTCGTGCTCTCGGCAATCGATCCAACTCGACCGGCGTCGCTCTCCGAGCCAGTGCTGACAGGGATTCTGCGCGACGAGTTGGGCTACCAGGGTGTCATCGTCACCGATGGCATCTATATGGGCGCACTCACCTCACACTACTCCTTCGACCAGATCATTCTCGATGCGGTCAAGGCTGGCAACGATATCATCTGCAGCACCTATTCCATCGAATCTACCGCCGAGACCGTGCGCGTGCTGAAAGCTGCGGTGCAGAGTGGCGACATCTCGAAATCGCGCATAGATGACTCGGTCAGACGCATTCTGCTGCTGAAACTGCATGATGGTGTGCTGACCATGCCACAGAGTCAAGGTTGATGGCGGACCCGCGGATGTGCGACACTGCGACCGATTGCCTGCAACCTGGCAGGTACATGGCGCTGTAGCGAGTGAAGAGGCGATCCATGGCCAACGAAGCCGCAGATGCCCAGGCATATCCGATGCGGGGAATACCACAGCCAACACGCGAGCAGGCGCTGACACTGCCGCAGGTCCATATCTCGCACCATCCCGTCATCGCGCATAAGATGACGCTGCTCCGCGACAAACGGACGGCGCCGCATGAGTTTTATCGCATCGTGCGCGAACTAGGGGCGCTGCTAGCCTATGAGTCCACCGCCGACCTAAAGCTGGAACCCGTGCGGATCGAGACGCCGATAGAGCAGACGTTTGGGAGCGCGTTGGCGGGTGGCGTGGGCATTGTGCCGATCTTGCGCGCTGGTCTGGGTCTGGCTGAGGGCTTCCGCGAGGTGTTGCCCGATGCGGCGGTCTGGCACCTGGGTCTGCGCAGGGATGAGCGGACACTGGAACCCATCGAGTACTACAATCAACTGGCGCGATCCAGCAATCTCCAGGTATGCTTCTCAGTAGATCCGATGCTGGCGACAGGGGGATCTGCGATTGATGCGCTCAACATTCTCAAGCGCTACGGCGTTCCTCACCTACGCTATGTAGCCTTGATTGGCGCGCCGTATGGTCTGCTGAAGTTGCGCCAGGCGCATCCCGACGTGCCGATATTTTTGGCGGCGCTCGACGAGCGGCTTGACGACCGCGGCTTCATCTGTCCCGGTCTCGGCGATGCGGGTGATCGTCAATTCGGCACACTCTAATAACACCAGGACAAGAGAGCCACGACCCGCCTGTGCATCGCATAAGGCGTGAAAGCGTCGGCATCGCGGTATTGACTGCACGCGAGACAGACAGGCAGAATGGACAGGCGAACCCCAGTGGATGACCAGCGACTATCTCCAGACGATCAACCACCCATTACGAGTAGCGGTGAACAACGGCATGACGTGCATGACGTGCATGACGCGGATGAAGGAACCGCGATGACCCCAGATATGGAGGCTGAGCTTCCCGAGGCGGGAGCCGTTCCTCCTGGCTACGACTGGCCGACGCATGGCGGCTACCTGGGCTGCCTGCTGGGGATCCTGCCCGCCTGTCTGGTCGCCGGTTTTCTGGGTTCGACATTCGTCGCGTGGCCCTGGTTCAACGGCAAAGCGACCTGTCGCCAGTCGTCTCAATCGTCCTGATTGTTGCGCTCTTCGTCGTGTGTGTGTACGGCTTTGGGCGCATCGGGTGGGTGCTCGGCCGCCGATTCTATCGCAAATATCCCCGTTCGGAGCCAACCTGGGGCGAAGACGAGAGCGCGGCGGACGTGGCGAACGCTGTACACGGAACGAACGCGCGTCGAGAAGGATTGCACGATACGACGTCAAATCAGACCGCGAGACAGACTACGCCGTAGTGCCCGCCAACACATGCCGCATCGCTGCCAACTCCTGGCGATGCAACACCGTCAGCCGCGAAGGAGCGCCTCACCGTTGTCGGTCAGATAGACAAAAACCTCTCGCCGATCTTCGGTGCCACGCTCGCGGCGTACCAGGCCATGCCGGACGGTGCGGTCAATCAGCCCTACAACGCTGTGCTGGCGCATTTGAAGCCGGTGCGCAAGTTCCGACACAGTGGCATAATCGCGATGGGGAAATCCCTTAATGGCAAGCAGTAGCTGGTGCTGCTGCGGCGTGATGTGTTCGCGGCGGGCCGCTTGCTCGCTGAATCGGAGGAAGCGGCGGATGGCATAACGAAACGAGGCGATTGCCTGGATGTCGGCATCGTCAATCGCCTGGTCAGTTGCCACTGCCGAGTGATTGACCGCTGGTTTCGTCGCTGAAGCTGCTCCAGAGAGCATCTGTGGTTCCACGGAGTATCCGCCCTTCATTCAGTGACGATCAATCGGTGGCGATCATACGTTAGCGCCAGGATGATTGCCGCACTCGCGCTGACCACGCTGCCGACCAGGCATAGGATACCCACGACGAGCTGGGTCGTGCGCGACGATGATGGCGCATCGGTTCCGCGCGCTGGCGAGTAACCCGCAGGATGAAAGGGGGGCCGCCATAGGGCAACCCCGGCCCAACGCCTGAGCGACCAAAGCCATTATAGCCAGTTGCGCCTGGGATCATCGCTTCAGTCAGTTCATTGCCATCGCCGTCTGACCACCCCCGACGCGATATTGCTCCTGACCCGTCGCCCGCAGCCCACTGGCGCCGAATGTCAACCCGCTGGCTGTGCCCGTGGCAACCGGTGTTCCACACTGGCCGCAGAATGCGGTCCCGGTTTCGAGGCGCGCGCCGCAGGTACCGCAGAATCGCCCGCCACTGGTCGCGCCACCGACAGGTGCGGTTGGGCGTGTTTCAGTAGGGTATGGGTTCATGCGAGAGCCGCGCGCGGATTGTGAGGTCGGCCCCGAAACGCCATACCCGCCCGGCGGTATATCCGCAGCCCGTGTCTCACCAAGCGACGGTGTATCTTCCGAGGGGTCATAGGCGCTGTCGCGCGCGGACCAGCCACACACGCGGCATATTCCGCGAGCATCGACCGCATCGGCGCCACATTGTTCACAGGTGTTCACACTCAGCCTCCGGGATCGTCCGGGCCTCTTCAATGCGGTTATCGCCGCATCGTATCAGCCTCCAGTATAGCGCCGGTCAGCCCACATGGCAACACAGCGCAACACTTGGGCGTACTTCTCTGTAGCGGATGATGACACATTGGTATCGTCTCGTTGTGATCTCCGCCACATTCCCGCCTCTGGCATGACACTTTGGGTGGCTGGCGACGTTTTAGGTTCGTTTGGTGGTATATCAGCAGAGGGAGAGGGAGCCTCAGCGACCGCTCGCCTGTCGCAGACTCGAAGGAATTACTCATGGCGCGTAGCAGTGGACCACAGCAGAATTATTCGGCCTGGGATGCTCCGACTCAGCCGCCTCAGCTCCCGGATGACGCCATACCCCCGCCGCCGCTTCCGCCAGAGTTGACCAGTCCACTACACGGCGACGCCCTCCCAGTCCCGCCGCGCCGCAAGGCTCCCACAACACGACGCTTCGCGCGCGGCAGCAAAGCGCGGCGTGTGTTGCTGATCGTGTTACTGGCAGCGCTACTGGTCAGCGGTTTGCTGGCCCATCGACTCTGGGACTTTGGCAGCGCGATCTCGACACAGAATCCGCTCAGCACGCAGACACGTTTCATGACCACAGGCGACCGCGTCAATCTACTCATCCTTGGATATGGTGGCGGCCAACACAACGGGCCAAATCTGACCGACAGCATGATCGTCGTCAGCATCAACCCGAAAGACAATGCGACGACGATGATCTCGGCGCCGCGCGATCTCTGGGTGCAGGTACCGCCTCAGTCGGGCAACTACGCCAAGCTTAACACAGCCTACGAGAACGGGCTGGCCAACGGCTACAACGGCATCAGCGCGAGTCCGGCCGCAGGCGGCGCGGAGGCAGCGCGCAAGGTGAGCGATGTCACCGGTTTGCCGGTGCAATACTGGCTGACCATTAACTTCGACGGTTTCCGCGAACTGGTCGACGCGCTCGGCGGCGTGGACGTGAACGTACCAGTTGGATGGACCGCCACCAATCTGGGTGGTGGACTGCCAGGATCTGACACAGCCACCTTCAAGGCGGGCTTGCAGCATATGGATGGCGCGCGCGCGCTGCAATACGCTCGTGCCCGTTACATCACCTCGCCCGCGAGTGAGGGCAGCGACTTCGCTCGTTCGCGACGCCAGCTCCTGCTCATTCATGCCATCATCGACCGGGTGCGCTCGCTGGGAGCGATTCCGGAGTTGCCCGGCGTAATGAATGCGTTGCAACAGACCCTCTATACCAACCTCTCGCTGGTTGATCTGACACTGCTCGCTACGAACGCGAATATCGACCACGCGGCGCTCATCGGTCTGACCAACGATAACGTGCTGGTGGACGCGGTGAGCGACGACGGCCAGGATATTCTGGAGCCTGCCAACGGCGATTGGGGCGCCATTCAGCGCTACATCAGCGCTCACCTCAAAAAATAATCGAACGAGTCAGCGGCCCGGAATCAATGGGCGGCATGCGAGCCGATGAACGCGACGACGAGATAGATGACCCACGCCAACACGCACACGCCAATGGCCACGCCATAACAGCCAAACAGGCTGCGTTTGCGAATATCCAGCGCCTGGGCCAGCTGGACGTCCATATCAGGTGGATCAAGCTCGATGTCGGGCGCGACGCGCTGCAATTCGGGCAACAATTTGCGAAAATCGCGGACGTTGCTCATCCCTTCGGCGACGATGACGACATTGCCATCGTCCAGCTCGAACATCAGCACAAGCTTGCTGGGGTTAGGATCACCCGGCGCTAAAATCATGCGCCGTATGCTGGCGAGATTGAAGCGCGTCTCGGTATGTTCTTCCAGCAACGCGACATTGAAGGAATCGGGATAGAGTTGTAGCTCTTTGCCCAGCCCATAGCGCACACGCGCCAGCGGCCTCTCCCCATCCCCTGACTCGTCTGGTTCGTCTGGCTCATCAGGCAATGGCATCTCGTCGGTCAGGCTGGAAGAATCGTCGGGCATCGTCTCTGCATTCCGGTCTATATGAAACGCAGCGAGTACGAAAGGTACGCCACTGCTTGTGTATCATTCTCCACGCTATTGTAGCACTGAGAGACGAACCCACGACGAACGAATACCACAAAGTGATCGCGGAAGATACGACAGCCTCCCGCAGCTCCCGCTCCGGCTGGGGAACAGGCGCCAATCGGAAGGCCGAAGGGTTGCGAATTACCCGTTGCGCTTCAGCTTGCCAGTGCGCTTGGCGTAGCGCTCCGCCAGGTGGAAGATGAACTGACCGACCGGAATGCTCACCAGTGCGCAGATCAGCAGCGGCCAGATGTCACCCCAGGCGTTATATGGCTTTTGTTGCACCATCAACGCGCCGCGCAGCCCATTGAGCACATAGGTCGCGGGTGAGATCACCGAGAGCGCCTGCAAGAACCCCGGCAACACCGAGATCGAATAGTAGACGCCCGAGACCAGCAGGATGACTGCGCGGATGATATAGGCCATCTGCGCGCCACGCTCGGTATAGAGCATCGGTAAGACGGCGGCCATCGTGCCAAAGCCAATGAACGAGAAGCTGCCGACCGCCAGCACTAGCAGCGCCAGGGGCCAGTTCGCTTGCGAGAGATCCAGGTGGAAGAACAGCGCCATAATGCCAAGCTGCAGGGCAGTCATGACGATGCCG
The DNA here is from genome assembly GCA_963718915.1 of uncultured Chloroflexia bacterium. Taxonomy (GTDB): domain Bacteria; phylum Chloroflexota; class Ktedonobacteria; order Ktedonobacterales; family JADMIN01; genus DAHUXT01. Next base: position 476,331 of record CAVRAI010000013.1, read on the forward strand.
TGGATCAGGGCATAGGCGCAGGCGCCAAACATATGCGTCACACGCGAGACGGGCGCCATGAAGGTGTACTCGATAGTGCCTTCCCAACGCTCCATCGTGACGGTCTCGGTGACGCTGTCAAAGACGACCGACAGGAACGTCCAGACGGCGGTGCCGATGGCGAGATACAGGATAAGATTGTTCAGTTCCGCCGCGCCGATTTTCCCACCGGAGGCGGCCTGCGCGCTCGGCGCGATGAAGGTAACACTGAGCGCGTTGACGACATTATAGGTGATCCAGACCAGTTCCCACGCCCAGTAGCGTTTGGTCAGATACCAGTTACGCTCGACAAACGCGAAGCCCTTATTGACCTCGTTACCTGCCGAACGCGCCGCCTTGCGGGCGGTATTCTGAAAGCTTCGTTCTCGTGCCAGACCAATCATACCGGCTATTTGCCCTCCTGGACGCCATGCTCGTCGATCGCGTCAGTCTCATTGATCTCATCAGTCTCGTTGTCATCATCCTCTTCATCGTCGGCTTCGTCTTCTTCCCAGTCACGTCCGGTGTAGGCGAGGAAGACCTCCGTCAGCGTCGCCGGATGATCCAGGCCCAAGCGCGCGGCGACATCCAGCTTGAGTTGTTCGGGCGTTCCCTGAGCCACAATGCGCCCGCCGTCGATGATGGCGATCTGGTCGCAAAGGGCGTCCGCCTCGTCCATATCGTGGGTGGTCAACAGGATAGTGGCGTCATGGGTATCACGTAGCTCGCGGATGAACACCTGCACGTCCTGCTTGGAGCGCGGATCGAGTCCGGTGGTCGGCTCGTCCAGCAGCAACAAAATCGGCGCGGTCAGGAACGCGCGGGCAATAGCCACTTTCTGCTGCATCCCACGCGACATATTCTCAAGCGGCTGTGAAATGCGGTCGCGTTTGATGCCAAGGCGTGTCAGAATCTCGACAATCATTGGGCGCGCCTGGCGGGCAGTCATTCCGTAGAGCCGTGCGGAGTAGAGCAAGTTTTCCATCGGGCTGAGCTTGCGGAAGAACGCCGCCTCGACGCTGACCCGGTTGATAAGCCGCTGCACCTTGCGCTCCTCGCGCCCGACATCGTGGCCGAAGACCTCGATTTTGCCCTCATCGGCCAGCAGCAACGTTGAAATGAGGCGGATCAGGGTGGACTTGCCCGATCCGTTCGAGCCGAGCACGCCGAAGATTTCGCGCCGGTGGATCGTCAGCGTCACGTCGTCTACGGCACGGACGATCTTCGCGCTTTTGCGCTTGTTGGCGCCGCGCGTGAGCCAGCGCGGGCGACCGCTTTTGACGAACCGCTTCGAGACTGCCATAACATGCAGCGCATCGTACCCATCCAGGCTGGCTAGCTCAGCCGATGTGAGTATGCCTGGACGGCGTAACGATTCTGGGGGAGTAGTTTCCTCATGGAGCGACGATGGCGAACTGGTGAGAGACAAGGTTACCTCCTGACCTCAGAGCGGCGCCTGATGTGACGCGCGGCGAGAGACGTAATGTGAATGGGCGGAATGGCGCAAGGCAAGCACTAGCGCAAGCACAGGCGCGAAAACTGGCCGAAAAAGGGCGACGAAGGCCCACAAAGACGGCAATGACTCCACAGGCGGACAGCAGCGATGGTATGAGTGATGCCGCGGGCTGGTGGCGCCCGCTGCTTTCGGGGGAACCCGACGACCTAGCGGGTACGCGCTCGCGGCGCGCGGAGTCGTGTGAACACGATGACACCGACTCCGGAATTCTCGCGGAAGCCACCGATTCCGGTATCCAGTACCGCGAAAACCTGGCCTCCGATGAAGGAAGGCGCCATGGTCGCAGCCTGGCGGCAGAAGGGGCTACCGCTCATGCTCATGCTGCTGTTCCACATCACGCACCTCCTCAGTAACACCTGGGATACTTGTCCATACCGGACACGCCCTAGCCAGTATAAAGTCCGGCAGTAATTGGTGTCAAGACGGCTCGCGCAGATATCTGACTGACCTGCCCCAAGGGAGAGGCTACGACCAGCCAGCGGGAGCGCCCGGCCAACGCCTCATGCGGTAGCATGTCGTCATATGAACTTGAATGCTGCCGGGCAACCGGTGGCGTCACCATCCGTCCATACACTTGACGGCTCGCACCTACGCATGGCACAGTCTGGAGTGCGCCGCTTGCTCAGCGCAGCGCGCATTCTATGGAGGTGTACGGGTCCCGGTGGGCCTCGCAGTCTTCAAAACTGTTGCACGGGCGCTCGCGCGTTCGTGGGTGGGTTCGACTCCCATACGCCTCTGCCCCTGATTATCCCGCTCGTTTCCCGGTTTCCTCGCGGTCTCCTCGCCCCAATTTCCCCTTACGCAGCATAATTGGCAGCATATCCACAAAACCATTGCCTCTCACGCCCGTTTGCTTTCACCCTTCTCACTTCTCTTCAATATTAGAGCTAATGTTCTATGTCCATAGAGCAATTGCGCCATCACGGTAACGGCATCCTGTTGCATATCTGGCAGCACATGCGAATAGATGTCCAGCGTGATGGCGATGGTCGAGTGACCCAGCATCTCACTCACCGCCTTCGGGTTCACTCTGGCCGATAGCGCCAGCGTGGCGCAGGTGTGCCGCAGATCGTGAAAGCCTATCGTCGGCAGTCTGCCCTTGCGCAGTATCCGCGTAAAGGTGCTACGTACAGCGCTACTAGGTATGTACGGCCCACCCAATCTCGTTGCGGAAGACCAGCTCGTTCCACTTCTCCCCTTCCCACACATTAAAGGCTGTATACAAAGGGTTCTTTTCCGGGTTCACGCCACGTGGCGATAATGGAAGGCCGGTTGGATCTGCTCATGGGCCAAGCGTTTAAGCATCAGACGCAGCATGCACAGGTAAACCCACGTCTCACTGGTGGTGGGCAGGAACTCGTAATCCTTGCTCATCCGGCGGTTGCGCCCGATCCAGGCGAAGGTGCGCTCGACCACCCAGCGTCGTGGCAGCAGGTGGAAACCAGGGAGTCGGATCGGCGGCGTTTGGTCGGCCCGCAGCCACTGGCCGCGGCCTCCCGGCCGGACCACAATCGTCACGCGCCAGCCGAAGGTCTCCCAGACCCAGCTTTGCAGCGGCCCCACGTAGGCGCTGTCCGCCCAGATCCGTTCCAGGCGCGGCAGCGCGGGCTGGAGCTGCTGAAGCAGCCAGGGCGCACTGGCGCGGTCCTGAATATTGGCGGGATGGACCACCACGCCGAGCACCAACCCAAGCGTATCGACCAGCAGATGCCGTTTGCGGCCCGAGAGCTTCTTGGCCCCATCGTAACCATGGGGACCGCCACGTTCGGTCGTCTTGACCGATTGGCTATCCAGAATGGCCGCGCTCGGGGTCGGCTGCCGTCCGCTCTGCTGGCGCACCCGTTCCCGAAAGGTCGTGTGGATCTGCTCCCACGCCCCGCTCAGACGCCACCGACGGAAATAGGCATAGATTGTGGACCACGGGCCGTACTCGCGCGGGAGCATGCGCCACTGACAGCCACTGCGGAGTACATGGAAGATCCCATTGAGCACCTTCCGCAGGTTCACCGAACGCGGACGTCCGCCCGGCTTGGCCGGAGGCAGCAACGGCTCGAGGATGGCCCATTCACGGTCGCTGAGGTCCGAAGGGTAGGAGAGGGAGGCACTCTCAGGCATAGCACACCTCCTTGCGCTCGTCCGTTCACTGATGCCCCTACCCTACCGCACTTTTGGGGACATGACGAGGGTTGCCTCCGGGCTTGGCGACTTTGTATACAGCCTTTGCCCGCTTTAAGCCGTTCGGCGAGCTGCCGCGTCCGGTGCGCGCGGAGCGCCTCAATGGTCTGCGGTGCGAGCGCGATCCGTCGCCGCGATTTGAGCGTCTTGGGCTGCCTGAGATGGAACGCACCATCCCGATGTCGCAGACTCCAGCGAACATACACCGCGCCCTCGTCGAAGTCCACATCCGGCCAATGCAGCGCCAAGAGTTCCCCTTATCGCATATCCGTCGCCAACGCGACCACGTAGAGCGCTTCAAGTCGCTCGCCTGCCGCCGCTTCCAGAAAAGTTCGCGCCTGCTCTCTGGTCAGCGGTTTGATCTCAAAGTGCCGTTTACGTGGGACATCCACGTATTCACTGACGTTGCGCGTCCCCTGCCCGCTCACAGGCTGCGTAGTGGACTCGACCCTGCCAGCTGGACAGGTCGCCATGACTGTACACTACGGCCCGTATGCGGGGCTGGCGGCGGCGCATCAAGCCGTCATTGACTGGTGCGCCGCGCAGGGGAAACAGCGAGTCGGAACGCGGTGGGAAGTCTACGGCCCACACAATGACGATCCCGCCAAGGCGTGGACGGAGATCTACTACTTGTTCAGGTGACTTGTTCACGTGACCCCGTGCGGTGTGCCAGCCTGATCCATGGCAAACGTGGCCACACGGTTTCCGACCATCGTCGTCCTATTTACCCTCTTCACCCCCGACCACCTATTACGTTGCATCGCAACGAACGCCGCTCACCTCACCCGGTGAGCGCTGTGCCCGCCGTCCATCATCATGAGGATTGAACGACTGAAACGACACGCATCACGCCGTTACTGAGGCCTGCACCGTCTCCTCACTGATCTGCAGGACGCGGACGCCCTGCATGTCCAGCAAATAGCGCCCGTTCGCATGCGCCACACGCATGAGCACATAGTCGCAGGAAGGGCAGCGCAGCACCGTCCCCATCCCATGCATATACGCAGCCAGTGCGCCGATAGCATTCGTGGCGCCACAGCCGACGCAGGTGGTCTGGGCCAGTGTCATCTCGAACGGAAAGATCTCACGCAGCACGCCACCGGCCACGTTGCCGTCTAGTTTGTTCTCCATCACGCCCCTCCTGGCTCTCCTGGCTCTCCCGATGCTTCCGACTCCCCTGAATCTCCCGTTGGTCCAAACCGCTCGGTCTTGATGCGCGCTGGCTCATGTCCCAGCGCCACAAGGCTCGCCGCTGCGGTCTCGACAAACGGTGTTGGGCCACAGATGAACGCCAGCGGCGGCTCATCGAGAGGCCAGGCCACCTCGCGCAGCATCTGGCCATCGATCCGGCGATGATAGCCCGTCCACCCGACCGGTTGCGCTCGTGTCAGGGTATGTATCACCTCAAGTCCCGCGCCGCTGCCTACCAGCTGATCGAGCTCGGCGCGGTAGATGATCTCGTCATAGGACCGCGACGAGTAGAGCAGGCGCGTCGGCACGGCGCTGCCCACGGCGGCGCGCTGGCGGATCATCGCCATCAGCGGCACAATCCCCGACCCCCCAGCCACCAGCAACAGCGGCCCACCAATATTGGCCTCCCAGACGAAGTAGCCACCAATCGGCCCGCGCAGTTCGAGTTTGTCGCCAACCCGCAGTTCGTCGACCAGGTAGGGTGACACCTCGCCATCATCCAGCCGTTCGACGGTCAGCGTGACACGCGGCGCCTCCGCAGGCGGCGAGGCAATCGAATAACTACGCTCCGCCTGATAGCCATCCTCTGCGGTCAGGCGCACGTCAACATGCTGCCCCGCACGATGTCCACTCCAGTTCGGAACCGCCACGGTAATGCTTTTGGCCCGTGCCGTTTCCTCGCGTGAGGTCACCACGTCGCCGAGTTGCCAGATTAATCGCCCTGGTAGCGCTCTTCTTTCCATGGGTTCCCGTGGTTGTTATAGCCAAGCGTCTCCCAGAAGCCCGGCTCATCCTCCTCGACCAATTGGAGACCCCGGACCCACTTGGCGCTCTTCCAGAAATAGAGATGTGGCACAAGGAGCCGCGCAGGGCCGCCATGCTCCGGCGCCAGCGGCTGGCCCTCATAGGCATAGACGACCCACGCCTGTCCTCCACGCACTTCATCCAGCGGGAGATTCGTGGTATAGCCGCCATCTGAGAAGGCGACCACAAACCTCGCCTCGGACGTAGGCGCGACCTGCTGGAGCAGCGTATCGACGGAGATCCCCTCCCAATGCGTGTCCAGTTTCGACCACTTGGTCACACAGTGAATATCGACGGTGATCTCCTCGCGCGGCAGCGCCCGCAGTTCGTCCCAACTCCACCGTTTCGGCTGATTCACCGCCCCCACAATCGCAAAATCCCAGGTCGCGAGCGGCGTATGCGGCGTAGGCCCGGCTGAGAGAACCGGAAAGCCGCGCTCCAGATACTGTCCTGGCGGAATACGGTCATTGAGCGTGCTCTGCTGACGACGCCCGTGGAAGCCCCGCGAGACGAATCCTTGACTCATAGTTCTCCTCCCTCCTCCTTCCTGCCTGCCTGCCTTCCATCCCAATTCCCTGATTGGCTCACTGACTGATGTTATGCTCTCACTCCACGCACTATGCGATGCATCCTCTGTCGCATGTGTACCACGCCTTGGCAGAGAAGCCAACTAGCCCAAGGTTCAGTCGTCTAACCCCCGCCGTGTTGCGGATCGCAGCGGCGCAGCCCATGCCAGCCATCCCAGCGCTCGATCGGGACGTCTGCCCACGTGCCTCACTCAGCCCAGCAGCCGCCATACACATGCACGTCCGGGTAGCCCAGCTGATACTCCAGCACCGTTGCAGCCTCGCTCGCTCGCGCGCCAATGGTGCAGTGGTTGACGATACTGCGCTCAGGAACCACACTACGGTTCCGGAACAGTTGCCGCAGCGCGCCCCTATCTTTGAAGGCGCTGTCGGTTGCGGCTAGCGCGACGCGCCTAAGCGCGCGATGCCGAGGGCCAGCCTCGCCTGCATCGCGTCGGAGTGGTGGGTCCGCGCGCCACGAAGAGCTACGCAGGCGGTGCGAAGCGGGCGGGCGCGAAGGGCGCCAGGTCTAAATCCACGTCCAAGTCGGGAGTGGAGGACTGGCCCAGGGCGAGGTCGGCCACGAGCGCACCGGAGTAGGGACCGAGCTGCAACCCAGAGGCGCCGTGGCCTGTGGCGACGTAGAGGCGTTCGCGTCCGGGGATGCGACCGAGCAGAGGCAGACCGTCCGGGCTGGCCGGCCGGAGGCCGACGCGCACCTCATCAAGGGTGGCATCTGCCAGGCCCGGGGCGACGCGCAGCGCCTCCTCCAGCGCCTCGCGTACGCCTCCCGCCGTCATGCGGGCGTCGAAGCCAGAGTCGCTCTCGCGGGTCGCGCCCGCCACAACGCGATCCTGCGGGAACGTCAGGAGGTAGTGCGAGTGGAAGCCGACGACGATGGGCCAGCGGGCAGTCTCGCGGCCGGGCAGCCGCAGGTGCAAGATCTGCCCGCGCTGAGGGAAGACGGGCAGGCGCACTCCCGCTCCCAGCGTCTCGCCGAGCGTGCCCGACCAAGCGCCGCCAGCAAGCATGGCAGCGCCCGCTGTGAGCGTCTCGCCATTCACGGACATCTCCACACCGCTTCCTGCCTCGCGGATCGCCTCGGCCGAGCCAATGACGATGCGCGCCCCGTGCCGCGCCGCTCCCCGGCACATGGCGTCGCGCAGCAGGCGACCGTCCACGCGCGCCGCGTCGCTGGTGTGGATCGCGCCCAAGCAGGTACCGAGCGCGGGGAAGAGCGTACGCGCCTCGTCGCCGCTGAGCATCTGGACCGCGCCGATGCGGGGCGCGCCAGACGCACGGCGCTCCTCGATCAGCCGCAGGAGTACGGGCAAAGCCGCAATCTCTGCCTCAGTGGTGGCGACGTGCAGGAGACCCACCGTCTCGAAGCCGGTCTCCGTCTCGCCGTCCTTGTCCAGCGCGGCAAGCAGGGTATCGTAGTAGGCGACGGCGCGGAAGGCTAGCGAGAAGAATTCTGGCGGCGGGTGGTAGCTGGTACCGGGCGAGATGATGCCAGCGCCAGCCGCCGTCGCCTGGCCCTTATCGGCGCGGTCCACCAGCGTCACGCGCGCCCCGGAGCACGCCAGCCGGTACGCCGCGCTCGCCCCGACGATGCCGCCGCCAATCACGATCACGTCGTCCAATGCATCACCTCTCGTCGCCGCTCGCATGCATTGTCAGGTCGGATCCTCGCACATAGGCGTCTGTCTAGACGTCGTCCCATACATATCACATGCACACTATAGGTGGAATCACGACGCCAAGTCTAGAATCGTCATACTACGAATGGCCGGTCGGCAACCACCGATTGAGGGCATCGAGGCAAGCTCGGACATGCTAGGAGGTAAGCCGACGACATATGCAGTATACTCACGAGCCGTAGGAGACGTAGCCTTCGACGTGAACAAACACGTCCAAAGCACTCAGAGCACCCGCTAGCATCTAGAGCATCCAAAGATGACCACATTGCTGCCTCCCTCGGCGCCCCCTGCTCCGCTGGCTCCGTGTCAACCAGTGTCCACGATCCAGCCCTGCTCGGCGCGCCTCGCCAGGCGTGCTCCGCACCTGACTACGCTCGGCCTGGGATGCTAACCCATTTGGGTAGCAACATGGCTACGTCGACCTGGCATGGGAGATGATCCGCTATATTGGGGGAACAACCACCTGCACGAATGGGACCGTGTGACCCAAACAACCTGACCCCGGCATCCTGGAAGGAAACACATGACAAATGAACTGAGCGCCCATCTGCAAGCGGGCGTCTCGCGCTTCGAGCGCGGTCGCTATCGCGAAGCCCTCCTGGCGGCCAATATCCTACTCGCAGCGGCCCCCGAGGCGCCCCATGCGTGGGAGCTGCGGTGCGAAGCCCTCACTCGGCTCCTGCGGTTTAACGAGTCCATTGAGGCTGCGATACAGGTGGAGCGTTTTGCCCCAGACAATCCACAGCAGATCGCTGCGGCACGGCGCCACAAGGGCTTCGCGTTGCAGCGGCTCAAGCGCTACGCCGAGGCGGTGACTGCGTACCGCGGCGCTATTGAGTGCACGCCAGCAGGGCCAGATCAGACCTACGCGTGGACGAACCTGGGCGCGTGCCTCCTGCACCTCAAGCGGGCTCCCGAGGCGCTGGAGGCCACCCAGCGCGCGATCGCGGTCGATGCGACCGATCCACAGGCCTGGCTGTGCCACGCTGGAGCCCTAGAAGCATTGGGCCGTCGGCGCCAGGCCGTCGATGCGTTGGAACGCGCGATCGCCCTCGATCCCTACCATCCAGATGCGGCGCTCGCTTGGGTCGGAGCGCTGCTGTATCTGGGCAGGCTCCGTCAAGCCTGGCGCGCGTTCGGCGAAGTCCGCGCCCACTGGGGTGGCATCACCATGCGCAGGAACGAGCGCAGATACGGGCCAACCAGCCTGTACATTCCGCACCGCTGACGCTGCTGAACACAGTGCCTGGCGACACTCCCAGTCCCTCACCGTCTTTCACCGTCTTTCACCGTCTTTCACCGAGGCGCTTGAGTCGCTCTATCCGAGCGGGCTCTGTCGCCATCAGCCAGGCGTCTTGCGATAGCTTCGCATATGCCTGGGTGAAATACGGACGCGCCTCGTCAGATCGGCCGAGGGCGAGCAGGCATTCGCCGAGTTCTTCTTCAGTATAGCCATCACTCGCGCCGAGTGGTTTCCACTCCTCTTGCAGGGCCTGCTGCTGGCGCAGCGCCTCTTCGACGTCGCCACTGGAGCGCAGCGTTCGCGCGATACACCATTTGGCGATCAGGATCTCGCGAGGGTCCTTCTGAATCCGCCGCCACTCGAGCGCCTTGTAAAAAGCCTCCAGCGCGAGCGCATACTGCCCTTGCGCATGATAATCCCACCCAATGTTATTGTAGAGCGAGCCACCCCATTGCTGCGCTCGCGCATCGGTGGTCTGCTCCACCACCTCCAGCCCTTTGCGGTTCCACGCCAGCTTCTCAGCCGACGGCGCGACGATGGCTATCATATGCGCCGCATCAATGGCATAGACATCTTCATTGCAGGCCCGAGCTTGCTCCCAGGCGGCCTCAAAGAGCGGGCGAGCTTCCTCCGGCTGGCCAGAAGAATTGAAGACACGACCCCGCTCCAGCAAATAGCGCACATTGGCACGGCAGAGATCGGCGGTCAGGAGGGCCTGCACAGCATCGAGCGTCTGATGGGCGACCGCAAAGTCGCGCTGCAAGCCCTGCGTGCGGGCAATCTGGGTCAGCAGTTCAAGGTAATAGGAAAGGTTGCGCGATGCCTGGGCTTCGGGGAGCAAGGCACGAAAAACTATCTCGGTCTGTGCGGGCATGGCATAGTCCCACAGTGCATCAAAGTCAGGAAGGGAACTGCCCTCGGTCATGAATCCACTCCTGGAGCTAGAGAGATAATGAGCAGCAGGAGCAGCATTCTCACTGGCAACCTCGTTTCCGGCAACGGTGACGTAAGCTCCTTACTTACCTTGTTGCACAATTCGTACGCTTGATAGGCGCTCCCAAACGTCTCCGCCAGCAGTCGCTCCTCAATCCCGATACGATACCGCAGGGCAAGCAGTATCAGCACAAACGCGATCACGGCTCCGATCCAGGTTCCCAGCGCCAGCGCAGCCGCCGTGAAGAACACCAACAAACCGGTGTATACCGGATGCCGCAGCCACCGGTAAAGGCCGGTGGTGATCCGTTGGTGTCCCTGCTCGATCTCGACCACATTCGAGAAGAAGGCGCCCACCGTCAGCACCGACCACTCCCGCCACAGCGCGGCGAGCGCCATCCCAAGTAACCCGACATATTCCACCCAGGCGGTCACGATGCCCAACCCAAGATAGCGGCATCCACCGGCGATGACGAGTGAGAGCACGGCCGAGCCGTTCACCATCAGCAGCGATCCGGCGTCGGACCGCTGTCGGGCAAGCCTGGTTGGCTGCCGACGCCGCGAAACTGCAAGGTGGCGTCAAGGAGGAAGAGACCGAGAACGAGCACTGCGAACACATTGCTGATGAGAGCGTTTGGAAACCAGTGGAGTGGGTCATTGAACACGGTATGCCTCCTCGCAGAGCGGTGACGAAGACAGTGCGGTGTAATGACCGATGGGCATAACGAGGCGGTGGAGGGTTGACCAGCCCAGTTTTGCGCGCAGTCTAACAGTTGCTCACCCTCGAGCATTTCCTAATGTGAGCCAGGATCAGTCAGGACCGCCATCAGGGAAAATGTGGGGAATGTGGCTACGACGTGCGCAGCGTCAATGAGCCAAGCGTCACAGTGGCCGAAATCGTCAGTGTCGGCATGCTACCTTCCAGTGCGGCCCGCGCCCAGAGCGCGCCCTCCTTCGCTATGTATTCCTCACCCAGCTCGATGTAGCCCCGTTGCGACTCCATGGCCATCCAGGCCGCGGTTTACGCTGGCACGGTGATCTCGGCTGACAAGAGAGCGGCGATAAAGCGCGCGTGGCGCCCTGCTGAAAATCCCTCCAAAGTCGCGCACAGTCGTTTACCCCACTAGAGGCTCAAGATAGCGCTGCAATGCCGTTTTGAGTTCTGCGACGAGGAGGACACGCTGGTCCGCCGGTCCGGCGAGGATGCGGGGCAACATCGCCCTGAAAAGTTGGGTGCTCAGCTGCGCGCTCACGGAGCGCTGCGTGGTCGAGAGCGTTGGCGCTCGTTGGCGGAAGCCCCGTTCAAACTGCCGTTGCAGTTCGTTCGGCAGCTCCTGCGTCAACGTCGCTACCGCTGTGGAGGGCGGAGTATTGAGGAGGACATGGAACGCCGGACGGGCATCATGGAAGGCGAGCAGTGTATCTACGACCTGATCGAGCCAGTGCGACAGGGGCGCTGTGGCGGTCTCCGCCGCAAACGCAACCGCATACACCTGCTCAAGCTCCTCGTTGTAGCGCGTCGCGAGGGCGTGCGCAATCGCTTCTTTATTGGCAAAGAACTGATAGAGCGAGCCGGGCGAGATTCCGGCCTCAGCTGCAATATGATTGGTGGTGGCCTCAGCATAGCCCATCCGCGCGAAACAGATCTCAGCAGCATCTAGGATCGCGTCCATGCGGCGTAGTCCGCGTGCGCGGCGAACGCGTCTTGGTGGCTCCATCGAACGCCCACATCCTCCCTCCCAAGCCACGTCCGTCTCCGTCGGCGCCCAACGCCAGGCTGAACGTCAACGGGAAAGTGCGTGCTGGATCCTCTTGACAAAAACGAGCAAAAACTCGTACATCTATCAGTGCGAGTAAATACTCGTGTTGGGAGCATAGCGCACCCGGACGCGCAAGTCCATCACGACGTGTCCACTACGACAGGAGCGCGAGCCACATGATCATTTCGTCCAATCGGTACACCGTACGCCCGGAGTATGCGGCAGAGAATGCCGCTCGTATTCGTGAAGTGATGGCCGAGTTGCGCGCGATGCGCCGAACGGATATCACCTATCGGGTCTTTCTGCAAGACGATGGCAAGACGTTTGTTCATTGGCGGCTGTGCGCCGATGAGGAAGCGAGCAAGGTATTTGACCACCTCGCCTCGTTCCAACGCTTTACCGAGGCGCTCATAGCCAGCCAACCTGAGGTCCCTCCGGGAAAAGCTGTGTATCTCACCCTGGTCGATGCCACCTCTGATCAGTTGTGACGTACAACGCACCGGCCCCTAGGGGCTGGTCCAACCGAGGACTGCGTCATCCCATCTCTCCGTTGTGTCTGACTATGCGATCAGTGAGTCATTTGGCTGCGAGCGCGGCGTCTCTCACACCTTTGCCGAGGCTCATCTTCAAAGGCCTCTTCACAGGCATGTTGGTGATTGGGCAGCCGTGGCGCTCATTCCAGGTCTGCCGCTTACCACGCTGATGGTGCTCGCGCAGGTGACCAATGGCATGCTCTTGCCTATTCTGTTTGTCATTATCCTGCGGCTGGTCAACGGCAAGCGCGTGATGGGCAGCTATGTCAATTCGCGGACGCAAAATCTCATTTCCTAGAGCGCCACAGGCGTGCTCAGCGCGCTCTGTGCGGTCATGCTTGCCAGCATCCTGTTGCCGCTCGTGGGAGTGCCGTTCCTTCAGTGACTCCGAGTGACCAGCCGCAAGTATTTGCAGTCCAGTGGCATGCTGGGCTCGCCTCACGTGCCAAATGGCGACTCCATGAGGCGACTCCATTGGGAAGCAACTGAGCGCGCTACGCTTCTCGTATTTGCTTGAAATGCAAACTCAATACTCATCGGGTCCGTTTGGGACGCACTCGAAGGACACGAGAAAGGATGCGTGGGGCTATCGCTATCTATCTGGAGGGCATGCGCGCCGATGGCGCGTATTTTCCTGTGGCTGATCCGAACGAGGTGGCAGAATTGCTTGAAGTGAATGTGCCAGAGGATTTGCCAAACCCTTAACCATTCGTGCGTGGCATTTAGTCCTGGCAGACATCGAGCACCCAGCGCCTGTTGTCTGGGATACTGACTCTGGGCGTTGCTTCGTAATACAGCTCGAAAATTTGATTGTCGGTGGTCTCGACGCGGTAGTAGGTGCGATCCGCCGCCTCTCCCGGCTCCCACCAGCGGGTCGCAAGTCGCCACATGTCAATAACGCGAACGGGGTAGCTCGTAGCGCGCCAGGTGAAGGCGATGAGTTGACCCTGGTGATGGCGCACCTGCACCGACTCGCCGATGTGTCGCGTCATGGGGTGAACCTCCTCTGCACCTGCACGATACCGTCAGCCGCTCGCCAGTCCGTCGCCGTATGAGTACACCTGACACATGTCGCCTAACGGACCACCCGCTTGACAGGAAGGGAGTCACACTAGGCCAGAGATTTCGTGCTCGTGAACGACCTTCAACTCGGATTCCTCACCCCCAATTTGGGGGACTTCTATGGTGTAGATATAGTCCCCTGTGCTGCCGTTCCAGGCGCGTGCATAGACGACTCCGTGAACTCCTCCACAAGCTGACCACTCGTCTGTCCGCACAACCACGTGGTCACCGCGATCGTAGCGTGGCATCGTAGGGTGCTTTGCCATGGCGCACCTCTTTCTATCTATCTGTATACCTCTCTATATACAGCTATGGTACCACGTGCGCCGCCTCTCGCGCCGGTGGTGGTGTGGCCGCTTCATCCGTCAGCATCGCATGATACTGCTGAGCGCTTGCCTGGCTAATTCCTGCGTCTGTCTGTTACACGCCTCCACTCATGTCCTGTCCGCCCAGGCCGAGCCCGCCTTATCCTGGACACTCAAGGTACGTGCCCAACCTGATGCCCTTCCAAGCGGCGCGGTTGTCTCGATTGGCGTTGAGGGAGATGTGCCACTTGTGCAATCTGGTTTCATCTGGGGTACGCGCCTCCAGCTGTTGTGACGGCGTTCCGGGGCTTGTTCGGCCTCGGTCTAGTGGCGTCTCTGGCGCGCCTTTAGTAGACGTGGCAGAGAGAGACGCCCGCTACAGTGATGGGTCACCCCGCGGAAGATACAAAAGAGGTCACTGAGGGATCGTCGACGAATGTGGCCGTCCAGCGTCCCATCGCGACACGCTGGACAACCACGCGCGACTGCTCATCCTGCTTCTGCCTTGGCCAGTACGCATCGAAGTGATAGACGGCCTCGTCGCCCATTCCGGCAGAGAAAAGAAGTCGTACCCACGCATCTGGATCGTCACGATACGCGCGAATGAGGTCAGTCGCTTGTCGCGTGGCTTGTTCCCGCTGTTCCTCTTGCGCCTGCGCATGTTGTTCCGTACTCATGATTCCTCCTTAATGCTTCAGCATTCCTCGGTAGTCCACTCTGTTTCGTGTCCGTCGACTTATCGAGGTAGACTAGTGTGCCGCCAGATCTCAGTAGCCAGGGACGAACCCCTTCGTGAGCGACGTGTCGGCTGCTCGCTCAACTTTTTGCTTATGGCGCGACTCGAAGGCGCGTAGGGTACCATAGCCCAGGATAGCGCGCTCTCCCGGTGGGCCGTCACGCATACCGCACACAATGGCGCATGACTGGCTGCCATCGGCGAGGATGGTCCATTCCGTCCAGGCGTGGTCCGCGAGTAGTCGCGGTGACTCATGCTGGATATCGGCGAGAAGGGCGCTCGGCTCCCAATCAGACATTCGGTCGATGCCTGGTCGGTCGGAACTGTGAATCACGTAACCTGGACCTTTCGCAATGACTTCCAGCAAACAATCTTGCACATTCGTCATGGTGTCAAAACCTCTCATATCCTCTCTCGATGCATCTCATGGGATCTTGCGGAACCTCATGGAACCTCATGGAACCTCATGGAACCTCATGGAACCTCACGGAAGAGTCTCAATCTCTGAACCTGGGTGCGCAGTCGACCGCGCGCCCGCTGCCGAGTACTACCTTCGCCCACCCGTAGCGTTACACCCGCTGCTCTCACGGGTGGCGCAGTGGGCGCCTCCTGAGTCGGCGGAGACTGGGTCGGGGTGGGAGGATACTGGAGGGGATGATCCTGCCGCCATCCCCGCCACACGGTAGTGAGTAATACCTGGAGGAGACCCGCCACAGGCGCGGCGAACAGCGCGCCCCATACTCCCAGCAATTCCGCGCCTACCAGCAGCGCGATAATCGAGACGGCAGGATGCAGCCCCACCGCCCTCGCGAGCACCCGTGGGGCTACGACGTACCCCTCCAGGACGTGAATGAGCACAAAATAGCCCAACACGATCAAGGCGAGCACCCAGCCCTGTGTCAGCGCCACCAGGACGCAAATCACTCCAGACAGGAGCGTGCCGAGCGTCGGGATGAACTCGAGCAGGAAAGCGAGGAGGCCTAACAACACGGCGTAGGGTACCTGGAGGAAATACATCCCGCCCCCAACCATAGCCCCCACGAGGGTCGAGAGGATGAGTTGGCCACGCAGATACCCCCCAAGCACCCGCTGCACAGCAGCCAGGGTGCCGACAACACGCGCACGTTGCAAGATGGGCGCGCTCTGACCAAGCCAACTGACGATCCGCGGCCCCGCGACGAGGAAATAGAGGCTGAGGACTAGCACCAACACGGCATCCAGGATGGCGGCGAACAGACCCGTGACGACGCCACTCAATAGTGGGAGGGCGTTCTCCGCCGCATGCTGGAGTTGCTCCGCGGCGCGCTGGCTCAGATCCTGGATCTGCTGCTGGGACAGGCCCAACTGTGCGAGTTGCTGGGCCAGAGGCGTCGGCTCTCCCGCGCGTGGGGAACTGAGCAGTCGCGTAATCTGATCGGTGAGGGTGGCCAGTTCAGTGGTCGCATTGGTGACGAACAGGTAGCCGATGCCACCGGCGAGGCCGACCAGGACGAGGTAGACTAAAGCGATGGCCGCAGGGAGCGGCACAATGCGGGTGAGCAGCCGCACCGCCGGGGAGACGGCGTAGGCCAGCAACGCGGCCAGTGCGATGATGAGCAGTGGACGCAACAGATAGACACCCACCCACAGGCCTGCGACGGCTAGCACCACCCAGAGAAAGAGGGTGAGCGTGACGTCACGCCGCCGCGCCCAGGCAGGATAGGCGGGATAGGGAGCATCAGCGGAAGCGGCAGTGCGCGTGCCGCTGGGCTCGGTGGCAGTAAGAGGCGTTTTGATCATAAGAGTTCCTCGCTCTCGCGGGAGGCAGAATTCTGCCTGAGAGCACGAGTCTGCTCTCGTTCATGACGGAAGCGCGGCAGACGCAAGCTGAGCGGGCGCCCGCTGCCCACTCGACGCAGCACCGCTTCGGCATAACGTACCAGCCGTGACCGCGTATGGCGCTGCATTTCCTCCTGCGGCATGCCCGCTGTTGGGCCTGCGGCTCCTCGCAGTGTGTGATGCGCCTGCACAGCGTGCAGTACCCCTGGCAGATCTGTCGCTGTCGCGCGCTGGCCCGCAGCCCACGAGTTGATCTCGGCTCCCAAAAGCAGGATAAACGCCAAATAGTAGAGGAAGAGCAGGATCACAAAGGCAAAGCCAGCAATCGTGCCGTAGTTATCGGCGCGCAGGAGAAAGTGTTGGTAGACCCGAAAGATCCCTTCATAGAGCATCAGCAACACCACAGCCACGACGATTCCCCGCCAGTTTCGTCGCCACGTGCGCCAGCCTCTGGCTCGATTGGGTACGAAGGCGTAGGTGGCGCCAATGCCGAGCAGCGCCGCGGCGAACCAGATGAGCAGTCGCCCCCCGCCGGAGAGCATTGGACCCAAGGAGCCTTGATTGCGCGGATCAACCAGGGCAACCAGTCCCGCCGGGAGAATGGAGACGAGGATGACGACGGACACGACGACGAGCGAGAAGGCCAGCATCCCAAAGGCCATGCGGTTCTGCCGCAGCGGGTCGCGGCCGCGCAAGCGGAAAATGATCCCGAAACAGCCTTCCAGGGTGACAAAGAGGCGTGAGCCAGCGATAACCGCCACCACGAGGCCGAGCGCAAGGAGCAATCCGGCACTTCGCTTCAGGTGTGTGCTCACTCCCTCCACGAGGATAACGCCGATGCTGCCTGGCAGCGCAGCCGCCACAGTCTGCTGGAGTTGCTGCTCAGCCGTCGGCGAGATGATTTGTAACAGTAGTCCGCAGGCAGCAAGCAGGAGCAGGAGTAAAGGGAAGAGCGCCATGAGAAAGTTGTAGGCCAACAGTCCGGCGAGATTGAAAATCCAGTCGTTGTTTATCTTCGCCCAGAAGCCTCCCAGTGTTTCCCGCCAGACGCCGAACCCCGCTGCATCCGGTGTCTGCCGAACAGCGATGTGGGGCGCGAGCGGTTTGTCGGTCACAGTCTTACCCACAGCCTCGCTCGTCATCATATCCTCCCTGCAGCCTCTTCCCCGCAATCACTCCTCTGAGGACCCCGCATGCGCCCGTCGCCTGACCGCAAGGGCAGCGTTGTGGGAGAGGCCTTTCTTCCCATACAGTTTTCCCATACAGCGCCAGGTACTTCAGATCACAGACTCGCACCCCTCCCGGATGACTCAGTGGTGATGCGCAGGCGCTTCGACGACTCGTTCAATACCATCTTTGAGGTCGTGCTCCGCGGTCCGGACGCCGCCGATAGCCTCACGCACGAGTATCGTCAACCCCGCCGCGTAGGCCAGGAGGACACCGACAATTCCTGCAACGATGACAGTGATCGCCGTCGGGGGCCACACATGGGTCGTCTGGTAGGCAAACAGGAGGCTTACCCCAGCCCCGATTGCTCCGAAGAGTACGACCGCGAAGGCAATCCGGAAGAAGGCATGTATGGCGGTCTTGATCAAGTGGCTCAGTAACATCAAGCTGTGAACTCCTTTAACTGGTCAGACCAGCGGGGTTATGCACTCCGCAACAATGGTCCGCCAACTGAACAGCAGCGCGCTCTTGCTGGAGATGGGAACTGGTAGCCCTAGCGCACCAACTCCTTTGTTCCGGACAGGATACAGTGGGATACCCATCTGGTGGCCGGGGGCGCGCGTGAGGCAGCGAGCCAGCCACGCGCCTTGCCCGTTGCTCATCGCGTGGCTGCCGGGTCTGCATGTACCGGCCACCTAGTGGTCGGCGCCTGGTATGTGATCACCAGCTGCTCATGACGCAACCCAAAGAAGCCAAGGACACGCCTGACGTAGCTGTGGCGCGCCAAGCCGCTCGTGTTCGAGACAGTGTAGCCTTCGCGAGTGTACAGCTCCTGCGCGTCGTGGTGGAACGCACGGGCTGACGTATACTCGCGCACGATCACTGGTGTTGGCTGTTCGGACGTGGTGGGGATGGTGGATACGGTAGGTTGTACTTGCATCGCAGTAAGCCTCTTTCGCTCCTGTTTCGCTTGTGATACGCCCCTGCCGGAAAGTGGCGTGGGCCGCATGCCCTGCATCTGTCACTGCATCTGCCAGGGCTGGTCATTGGCGAAGAAGGCTCACTGGGCGTTCCTCGTGGAGTCGTGAGGGTGCGCTAAAGCTGTCAGCGCGGCCGCAAGGTGACGACGAGAAGAAGAGAGGCGAAGGACGGCGCCAATCAGGCTGAGCATGATGATGCGGACCTTCAGGACTGTTCTCCTTCTTCCTGCCGGGCCAGACACCGACAAATTACTGGGTGTCTGGCAGATACATAGCGCCCTATAGTGTGTCCGCCGATGCACAGCGTCAAAGGGCTGTCGCTCGGCTTACGTTCTATGCTTCGGCATGCCGGAAGCGGCGGGAGGTGGCGAGATGTACGAGCACGACCAAGAGGATCGCGCCGATGATCGCGACGATAAGCTCGCCTATCAGCCCAAACTGGGTGAGGTTGAACAGGCCGAAATAGCCGACGACAAAGTTGGCGACAATTGCTCCAATTATGCCAATCACCAGGTCGCCCAGAATGCCGAAGCCCCCACCCCGCATGGCGCGGCCCGTAAGACCAGCGGCGATGGCGCCCGCAATAATTTGTAACGCCAGATCGCTAAAGGTCACCGTAAATGCTCCGAGTACCATTGGACACGCTCCTCGTTCTGCCAGGCGCCGCGGTGGGCGACACCCGAATCCATTCGAATTCACTCAAATTCACTTGAGTCTCGCTATGTAGCCGAGAGGTAGCCGGTCGCATCCGACGAGCAGCATTTCGTGACCACAAATTATTGACTTACGTTCAACAAACAGAGTGTATCACGTACTTGAACCAAAGTCAATAGTGTATTGAACAAAGGTCAATTATGTGGTAGTCTCTCCAATATGAGTGCATCTGCGGATGCTTCTTCGGCTGCCTTCTTGGCTGACTTGTAAACAGGTACGACAGAATTGACTGCTTCTCGACATCGGTGTGGGCAGGGTGAAGAGGAGCATAATGAGAAAAGATTTACAGGAATGGTCATGGAACAAATAGAACAAACGGAACAAGATGATCAAAAGATAGCTCTGCGGATATCCGCAAGAGCAGAGCCTGCGGAGCCGGGGAGGCCGGAGAAACGTGTGCGGCTGTCGCGAGAGGCGCGCATCCAGCACATCCTCGCAGTGAGCCAGCGCCTCTTTTCCACCCACGCCTATGATGCAATCGCCATTGAGGACATAGCTGCCGCAGCCGGGATGTCAAAGGGGCTGCTCTATCACTATTTCGCGAGCAAACGCGACCTCTATCTGGCGACCTTGCGCCACGTCCTTGCGCAGATGCTGCAGTTCACAGATCTTCACCCCGATCTTCATGCTGGTCTCTCTGAGACCTTATCGCTGTTCGAGCGGTATCCCGGCTTGGCAAAGATGGTGTTGCGCGCGGGAATAGGAGTGGATGCTGAGGTGGATGCGCTCCTTACCACCTATCGTCAGCAGCAACTGGATCGGATCTACCACGGCCTGGGCTTCTCCGTTTCTGACCCAGACCCACACCCTCTGGTCCTGCTTGGCCTGCGTGGCTGGTTGAGTTTGCTCGAAGAGGTCTGCATGCAGTGGGTTCTGCAGCCCGATGTGACCCGAGAGCAGGTCGTTCTTCTCCTTGAACAGAGCTTGCAAGCCATTCTCAGCGCGACCGCCGCCTGAAGTTGACAGGGATCGCTGTCATTAGTAGCTATTCGCCGGGTGACTCCCCCGCACAACCATGATCATTCAGATCTATGCAGAGGTACCACAAAGGCGCCAAGCAGATGCAGACGATTGTGTCGTCTAAGCGCTGCTCGTGTACCCATAAGTGCGACATGGGTTAGCTTGTCGTGTCACTGTGTCTGACGGACCCATTCTCGTCGAGACCAGTGACAGTGGCTTCCTTCTCGCTTTGCGCCGCACTGTCATGGATATGCGTAAACTGCTGCCTGAGCAGCAGGATATCCTCATCGCTCAGGTTCTCCAGATCCACCAGGCTCGTACGCGCCCCGACGACACCACGGAGTAATTCATCGAGTTTGAGTTGAATCGCAACCGCATCCCGATTTTGTGTGTTCTGAATGAGAAATACCATAAGGAAGGTGAGAATCGTAGTCCCGGTGTTCACAGTGAGCTGCCAGGCGTCAGAAAAGTGAAATAGCGGCCCGCTGACGCCCCATGTGAGGATCGCAAGTACGGCGATTATGAATGCCCAGGGCGAGCCTGTGGCAGTCGCGGTGATAGCGGCAAACCGGCGAAAGACATGTTTCATCTACAAGGCCTCCTCGTTCTCTTCAGGAGGCGCACAGGTCGAATCAGTCGAAACGATGTCTGGTACCCTCCCTCAGGTCAACTCAGTATATCTCAGTGGAAGGTTGATGAGTGGATGCCAGTTCCTACAACATGCGCTCACAGCGTTGGCACGCTCGCCTGACGTTGCGCCAGCAGTTGCAACCAGATGCGCGGGACCGCCGTAACGTCGAGTTCCCGCGCTGCTTCCACCGCCGCCCAAGCAAGCGCCTCCGCACCGAGAGGAATGGGAATACCGGGCAATGCCCCGGCAATAAAGAGTCGGTAGCGCCCAATATCTTGCACTGCCTGTACAGGCATCAGCACCTGCTCAAGGGCGCGCTCAACGATCTGTAAGCCCTGTGCTTCCAGGAGAGTAACGTACTCGTCCGCTGACAGCCAGGCGAGGGTCTCAATCTGGCCTCGGTGGGTTGGGTGGAGGTCAGGGTGGTGCTGCCGGAGCCAGCCAAATGCCAGGCGGATCCATCGGTGGGTGAAGCGCACGCTTTCGGGAGTCTGGGCGCCTGTAAAGAAGGTACTATTACAGGCGAAGAACCCTTCTGGGGCAAGCACGGATGCAATCTTCCTGACCACATCTGGCTTATCTGGAATGAGATGGAGAGCGTTGCATAAAAAGACTGCATCGGCATCTGTTACGACATGTGCCAGCTGATCCGCGTCACCCTGGACGAACTGCACGGCGCGCCCCTGCAGGCGCTCGCGAGCGATCTCTAACGCCTCGATGGCTGGTTCGATGCCGATCACAGTCGCGGCCCGCCCTCGCTGCTGCAGTTCGTCCAAAATGAGCTCTGTCACCGCTCCAGTGCCCGAGGCCAGCTCTACGACGCGTACGGGCGTGTCCTTTGGCCGGGCAGCATCCAGCCGAGCGATGGCACGCTGGACCAGCGAGTGGTTAATCCTGGCATAGAACGGGTGTCGCGCAAAAGGATCAAAGCCATATGCGTCGGCGCCTGGCAGCGTCTGCCTCGGTAGCGTCTCTCCCACGGAAGCGTCTCCCTTCCTGACTGGTGAGCTGCGCCACCATTCAGTAGGTTCGGTAGGTGCAGAACACTTGTATGGTGTACCCCAAAAGCGGGCGTACCTGCAACCACCTCTCACCATCCAGGCATGTTGGTCAGGAGATACCGCTTGCGCCCTTTCACACACCAATGAGCTTCATAGCCGCTGATGTGGGCTGATTCATCGACGCTCTTCACCGAATGCGCGTCTATGAATGGCCATCAGGAATGCGTGCGCCTGTTTGACGATCAATTCTGTCACGTGCCACTCAACCGTTCGTGCCAGTGTGATGAGATCAGCGACATTGCGCTGTACGAGTTATTAGCGGGTTACAGGTTGATCCAAGAGAGAGTGGATGAGCGACGAGGCTAGCCAGTGCTCGTAGTCCTCGGATGGCCAGTGTTGTTCAACCACCAGCATTCGATACAGGTCATGTGAACACAGCGCCCACAGAAGATCTGCGGCCCGTTCGACAGTTACATTGGGATCCAGCGCCTGTTTCCCATCGAGTGACTCTGCGACCATACGCGCATCCGTCAGCCGCCCGCTAGCGAGTTGATGGAGCATGGAGGCGATCTCTGGGTCGGCCGTGGCCGCCCCTCTCACAATCTCGGCGACATCCGCCGACCGCTCATGGATGTGCCGGACATTGGTGGCGTGCAGCATAAGCTGCTCTCGGGGATCAGGCTCCGAGAGCATCGCCTGCCACCACGGTCGTTGAGTCAATGGCGGGGACTCAGCATCGCCCCGCACCATCTGGTTAATGAGATCATTGAGCAGGCGCGCCTTCGTCCCGAACACGGCGGTGACTGTCGGCGGAGATACCCCTGCCTCGCGCGCTATGGCCGGCAACGTGGTAGCGGCGTAGCCTTGAGCAGCGAAAAGGCGGCGAGCGGCATCCAGGAGCTTGCGCCTTGTGAGATCTGCCTGCTGCTGACGTCGCGGCGAGTGATAGCGTCTTTTCTGCTGGGTTTCATCCATATGATTTCACCACCATTGACTAATATTGAATATAATTGTATAGTAGCAAATATCTGGCCGAAGCGCAAGCGCACAAAGGTACGTCCGCCAGACGAGCGACGGCCTGAAGACAGGATTATTAGGAACGGGAGAAATGAGATGGACGTGTCAGCGGATCCCAGCTTGATCGGCGCTGTTGAGCGCATCCGACAGGCGACAAACCATCACGATTTGGACGCGCTTGCGGCATGCTTTGCCCCCGATTATGAGAGCGAGTTTCCGGTGCATCCTGATCGAGCCTTCCATGGGCAAGAACAACTGCGGAGCAACTGGGTCCGGATTTTCCGGGCGGTTCCCAACATCCATGTGGAGTTGCTCCGCTACGCGGCGGAAGGCAACACTGTGTGGGCGGAGTGGGAATGGGTGGGGACGCTTGCTTCAGGTGGGCCATTCCTCCACCGCGGCGTGACCATTCACGGAGTCGAGCTGGGGAAGACGAGCTGGGCGAGACTCTATATGGAGCCGGTGCGAGCGGGCGACCCTGGGATTGAGGCGTTAGAGAGAAGCGTGGGCAGATGATTCTCATCGCTGGAGGGACTGGTCTGCTAGGAACGCAAGTTGTGCATCTGCTGACGACTCGTGGGCTTCAACTGCGAGTCCTGACGCGAGACCCACAGAGAATTCATTACCTGAACGGCGGGAAAGTTGAAACCGTCACTGGCTCCGTTCAGGATGGCAGCGCGATTGAGCGGGCAGTGGCGGGAGTTCGCGTTGTCATCTCCGCAATTCAGGGATTCAGCGGAACCGGCGACTCCAGCCCTCGAACGGTGGATCTGCAAGGAAATAGTGCTTTGATCCAGGCTGCGCGACGGGGTGGCGTCGAGCACTTCATTCTGGTTTCGGTTCACGGCGCCGCCCCGGATCATCCAATAGAACTCTTCCGCATGAAGTACTTCGCAGAACAAGCATTGAAGACGAGCGGGCTGTCCTGGACCATCATCCGTCCCACGGCATACATGGAGACCTGGGCCAAATTGATTGGGGAGCCGCTGTTGAAAACAGGGAGAACGCGGATCTTCGGGCGAGGCACGAACCCCGTTAATTTCGTCTCCGCATACGATGTTGCGCAGTTCGTTGCCTGTGCTGCCGAGGCGACCACCATACACAGCGAGTGCGTCGAGATCGGCGGGCCTGAGAATCTCACTATGAGGCAGGTGGCCGAGACCATCATGCGCGTGACGGAGGTTCCCGGTACGGTCAGCTATGTGCCGCTGCCGATGATGCGCCTGATGGCAGTGCTGATACGACCAGTCAACGCGACGCTGGCACGGCAAATCCAGGCTGGCATCGTCATGGATACCCAAGATATGTCGTTCGACCCATCTGAGATGGGCGCCGCTACCCATCAATGTCTTACACACGCCTGGCAGATGTGGTACGCAGAGACTATGGTAAAGGCGTCTCAGAAACGGTTTGATACATCGTCTTGGGCGAACTAATCGGCGAAGCATGAAACTTCAGGCGGATCATCATCACGTCGATGCGGGCTTCGTTCGCTTCGTTCGCTTCGTTCTACGAATGCTGGGTGGCCGAGGGCGGCCGTGATGCGGCGTTACCGCTGGGAATAGCTTTATTCGGCGTCGGTGAGGTCCGCGGGATAGAAAGCTTAACCATTTCCTAAGTTTATCTCAACTCAGCGCACGCTTGATTCCGCCTTTATCAAACAGTGTATCAGAAGGCACGCCCTTGATAGGTCGACCTCCGCTACGACCCCTAACAAAGCAATGGGCGAGACTGCCAGCCAGGTACGTCTACGTGTCGCCGACAATCTCAATGCATCGCGTGCAACCGACCAGCGCCAACCATACCCGTGCCTTATAGCGACCCTACTAGTGCCGCCCACACGGCTAGAGATTTGCCAGCATGGGCTGTTGAATTGTTTTGCCCGCGCGGCGCTTAAAGTAGAGTACGGTGGTTCCGCCGACCTCTTCGCCATTCACATTGTAGGTGGCGGTGGTACTTACCATCTCCCAGCCATCTGCGCCGAGTTGGCCCACCGCTTGCGCCCATGCTCTTGGATCAAACACCTCCGTGAAGGAGTGCGCGCCATAATACACCAATGTAGTAGTTTCTCGAAACCCGCCCCCCTTTGTGTGGCTGGTGCGATGTTCCAGGCTGCAATGCTCCCATCGAACGTCTCTAGTGTCCGCCACAAATGTCCTCCTCATTCTCCTCATTCGCCACGGACCTAGCCACTGTGCCGCAGATCATTGTCACCTATAGGCTGGTCACACAGCGCCGTTGTGTGTACCTATGCCTAGCGCTGTTCAAAGAGGAAACGCTGCTGCCATACGTCATCACCGGTGTTCCGCGCATAGGCGGTTGCAGAATCTATATAGGCTTCGCTACAACCGAGTCGCCGCAATTCCTGCTTACAATCCCACTCGGCTCCTGATGGGCCGCCACCCTCACCACCACCGTAGAGAAGAATGTGGATATAGCGGCTCACTACTGCCCGTACCTCCCGCGTTGCCGTTGCGGGATCAAAAATCGCGTCATCCATAGTCGGCATTCCCTTCTTGCATGGTGGCTTAGGCAATGAGCGCGCGTCTCATCCCGGCTTGCTGTCTTTCTCGGCGAAACGCTGCCCGAAAGTTACCTGGTGGAGTGACCATAGTGAATGTAATGCGCGGTAGAGAGGGTGATTCGTCCTTGGCGCGTAGTCCGGCTAGCCACGCATAGTCTGGACAACTGGGCGCAATCAGTTAATTGCCTCGGTTGCCGACCGAATCTCCTCCATCCACGTACTATGCACAAGCTGACAGACCTACACCCAGTCATAACGCGCCTGACTATCCAGATGCGGCCACGCAGCCATCGCGTCGCGTGTGGAGGCGCCGAAGAGCGCGCGTGCCGACTGCTCGCGAATCACAGCCCAGGCCGCTTCAGTCGCCGGGGCATTGCGCTCCGCGAACTCATCGAGCACCGATTGCCAAACGGGCCAAGCTACACGCAGGCAAGCAGACACAACAGAGGAGAGGTGGGGTCTTGCAACGCGCACTGTAGTGACCGGCGCCTTATTTAGGAGGCGTTCACTTCCGATGATGTACGCCTGCGGTGAAGGAGGCGCTGCCGACGGGCTAAGGTTGGTTGTACCCACCCATCCCAAGCCCATTGTGAACTTCAGCAAAAGCAATCCATTGCACCTCGGAGTATAGCATGTTTTCAGCCCGGCCACGCGCTTCGCCTCTTGCTTTACACGTTCCTGACGGCGCGCAGCAGCCGAATCGTCGCTGAATCAACCCGCCAGCGAAAGATGTTGTTCCGGGTTCGCACGCGCGAGCGGCTGAACAAGGTGGCGAAATCCGTCGGTTCATCCGCATGCCAACCGTCCCGCGCGGCATCGCGCAGATATGTCTCAATGATCGGTTGTGCCCTTATCGCCACCGCGCCGACATAATCGGGAGTGTGCCAGTGACGAGTGGAGATGGCCAGTGGGATCACCAGATCGCGGCTCTCCCAATCCATCAAGCCTCGTGACATGGGCATCCCTCCCCTGTCAGCGTATGGTTGTCTGTTTGCTCGGCGCTAGCAGCGCTTAATAGTGCCATTATGAGGCGTCCCCTCGCCTGGCCGATTCACTGTCTGGCTCGCTATCTGCCTCACAAGTATTTCTCGATCAACAGCAGCAGTTCATCTTCCGAATGAATCGACGCCGCCAGCGTTTCGCGGCCGTCGGGGTCGGTAACGATCACAGTTCCAAAGTCGTCGCTTTGGTCTTTGCCTCGGTAGAGACGACCACGTTCCTTGCCGAGTTCGAAGGTCGCCACCGGGATTTGTTGCCGCTGATCCCAGCCTAGGGTGAGTTGCAAGGCATCACGCATCTCTAGTGATAGGGCAGTCTGTATCCACGCCTGGAAGTTGTCTGCTGAGCGTCTGTCTTCGGCTTCCTGACGCTCCCGCGCGCGCTGGCGCACCGCCTCGGCCATCTGCTTCAGCCTCTCGACATCAGCCATTGCCTCACCTCCTGTCTGTGATCCTGTGTGTTGGCTGCCATAGTTGAGACGCCAGCCGATGCGGCGCTTGCTGTATCCTCGCTATACATAGAAGATCTCCTCATATGCACGAGAGAGATGTGTTGCCCAAAGTTTAGCCGCAGCAGTCACAACTCCTGGCCTGGGTACGACAATCAGAGTTGCCCTGTCAGCGCCAGTTCAGCAGGACGCAAGAGCACGATGGGGATCTCGCGGGCAGTGTTCCGCTGGTAACGGCCGTATTGCTTGTCCTCGGTCGCTAGCCGCACTCGGAGCTGCGCACGCTCGGAGAACGTAGCTGTCGAAGCCACCATTTCCCGGACACGCTCCTCGATCTGTACGCCCACCAGTGGGCGTGCGTGCATATTGCGATACCAAGTGGGATGCTGGTCACTCCCGTAGTTCGACGCTATGACCACGAGATCTGGACCATCCTCGAAATAGCCTATAGCGACCGTCTGGGGTTCGCCTGTGTCATCTCCAATGGTAGTGAGCAAGAGAATGCGAGGAGAGTCCATACGGGCGCGAATCCGGCGCTGCATCCAACGATAGACCGCCGCAGGGAAATAGCTAAGCGAGCGGGCAATGCCAGAGTCCGAATCCATGGAGGAGATATCCATGCGTGTTCCTTCGTAAGAGGGTCCCACTCACGAGCACAAGCAGAGGCCACTCCTTCTTCAATGTACCACAAACTGTGCAGTTCCACCTGGTGCAAGCAAAAGATGATCAAAAAGAGGTATGCTCATTAGTGTATGGAATGCATACGAAAATATCCATAAAGCGATGAAGTGAGCACCAGATGCCAGTTCCATCTGACGCCCATGTGGCTGCTGAACGGCGGCTGTGGCGATGCGATGGTACACCAGCACTATGGTGACGATACAAACAGTCCCCTGTTCCTGATATCCTCTCCCACCTGCGCTCGTGTCCCGCCCTGCCAAAGTATGTAAAGAGGTGGCACGATGACGGCGCAGGTCTTTTTCATGGGCGGCGGTGACACGTCGATGAGGTCGGCGCCGCGCTCAAAGCTGCTGGCTACAGCCACCATAAGCATAGCTGACTCCATGAAGGGCTCTGCATGTACGTCTCATGGCAACCTCTCTACGCCCCATAAGCTCTAGTCATCACAACCGAGCAGTCAGCTGCATCGGAGATGCTGATTGAGTACCTCATGGCTTTACTTGAGAAATGTTGAAACAGTCAGGCAAATGAGAGAACAGTGACCAGAGCGGCTGCTATGAAAAAGGCGACGAGACAGAAGGACAAGACAATGACAGCCGGACAGGATCAACACGCCGAGGTGGTATGGCTCGGAAGCACGCATGCTATGCATGCCTGCGCCATGATGCACACCAAAGGAATGGTGGATGGGCACATCGCGGCATCGGCTCACGCGCCTGAATTTCTGAGCACCCGTGCCCTGCTACAGGAAGCATGGGAGGTCTCGTGCACGCAGCAGGAGTTGCTTCATCCTGCTCAGCAGGACGAGTATTTCGTGGGTTGGGTGCAGGGCTACGGTCAACGTATGGACGAGGCCACCGACGAGACTGCGGACCCGCTGGACACGCGCGTGGGCAGTTGATGGTGGAGCATCGGCTGTGCCGTGGTTCGATGCATAAGGAGCGAGCAAGGTTGCCAGGGCCGTTCCAGCCATGACGCGGATCATGAACGAACTGCGCATCGATCCTGAAGCCAATGAGATTCCGGTGCTGGCTGGCATCACAAATTG
>CAVRAI010000014.1:0-243032 GCA_963718915.1 uncultured Chloroflexia bacterium
TCGTCGCAGCGCATCTTCCCCTGATTGGCCACTTTACCTCATTCCGCAGACATGCACGTGGACGTACGATACCGACGTGGCAGATGAGGTCAAGCA
Source organism: uncultured Chloroflexia bacterium (assembly GCA_963718915.1). Classification (GTDB taxonomy): domain Bacteria; phylum Chloroflexota; class Ktedonobacteria; order Ktedonobacterales; family JADMIN01; genus DAHUXT01. The sequence goes on from CAVRAI010000014.1 coordinate 97, forward strand.
GGCCCTTGTATTTGGTCTCTTCCATGAACATAGCGAGTCTTCCCCGCCGGTTGATCTGCATAATCTAAGCCAAAGTGAAAATCTGCCTAGATTATGCAAATCGCTGTGCTGACGGTCAACCTGAGGCGAGCGCATCGTTCGCGTATCTGCGCTCCTCAGTACTTGCACCAGCATTCGGCCATGATATCAAACGCCCTCGCGGAACGCGGTGCAATTGCCCTTCCGTGATTCCCATGAATTCTACATCTCTCGCGGCTGGCGTGGTTCGTGACGCCACATTCGTGGGGCATCCTCATCTCGACGACCCCGTCCTCGCAGTGGTCTTCCCGATCTCCCGGAGCGGCTGTCGGTTGCGAAGCCAAGGCGATCGACCGGGCTGGAGGCGCGCTGCAGCTCCCCGATCCGCCCCGGAGTCATATTCAAGTACCCCTGGGTCGTGCGAATGTCGGCGTGGCCCAGTTTAAGCTGGACCGTCCGCAAGTCGGCGCCGGCGTCGAGGGTTTCGAGTGCCGAGGTGTGGCGCAACAGGTGCAGGTGGAGATGCGGCACGCCCGCGGCACGCTCCAGGCGGTGCAGCCAGCTGCGCAGCCCATAATAGGTAAAGCCTGTGCCATGGATCGTCTGGAAGAACGGCGCCAGCGCCGAAACATCGCTGTTATCCAGCCCCTCACGGAGGAGCGCGTAACGGCGCAGGGCGCGCATCGTCTCACCGCCCACGGCGATCAGGCGCGGCTTACGCCCCTTACTGCGTCGCACGACAAGGATGCCTTCTTTGAGCGAGACATCGCCGATAGTCAGGGCGGCAATTTCCCTTGCTCTCAGACCGCCGTCGATGAGGGTCAGCAGGAGCGCGCGCGAGCGCGCGCCGAAGACACTATCTCTGTCGTGCTCCGCCGCCCGCACCAACTTCCGTAAATCCCCAATCTTGACTGGCACCTTCGCCGTCTCTTCGCCCCGCGGCATTTTGAAGTAGCGCAGTGGCGACTCCTCGCAGTAGCGGTGCGGTGGCTTGGGCAGCCAATTAGCGAAGACCCGCAGGGTTCGCAGATAGGTGCGTAGCGAGGCGAGGGCAATCGGCGGGTTGCCTTCGGCGACGATGCCGCCCAGCGCCTTCGGCTGCGCACGCAGACACGCTGTCCAGGCACGAACGGTCTCGGTCGTGAAGTCGTTGAGATCCGGTGCGCGGTCAAGCGCCTCGCGCAGATACGTGAGGTAGAGCGTGATCGGGCCGCGATAGGCGCGCTCAGTGGCGGCCGCCAGTGTCTGGGCCACCTCGTCAAGGAAATCCTCGATGAGTGGCTCGAGTGGGACGCGCGGGACTCGTGATCGCGGCGTTCGTGGAATGCGTGGAGCGCGATGAGGGCGCGCCGTTGCCTGTCCTACTGAACTGGGCAAGTCGGCCTCGCCTGTTGAGTTGGTGATAGAGAGCGATGCGTTGGCCATATAGGAGTCCTCCCTTGTGGGCGCCGGGGTGGGCGCCAGCTAGATGCGCCGCCCGCAGTCCTGGTAGTTGGTATCTGGTATGCCGAGTATCTGCCACCCGCATGGCGCCCGCAACTTTGTGCGTCCTCGCTGCGCATATGCTGCGTAAGGGGCGCGAAGCGGATGCGAACGACTTGCAGAGCGAATGCTGACTCGGTGCGGACCACGTGTGACGCGACTGCGACGGGCGAGGGGACTGAATGCAGCCCATATGCACGGGAGGTGCGAATGCTGAGAGCAGCTGATGCGAATAAGATGTGTCCCGAAAGTAGGCAGCTAACTCCGCGTTTTTTCGAGAGGAGGAGAGCCAGGGCCAGACACAACATGTGGGAGCAGGATCATCTCCTGCTCCCACTGGTAGTAGTGGTGAGCCCCGTCGGACTCGAACCGACAACCCGCTGATTAAGAGTCAGCTGCTCTGCCAATTGAGCTAGAGGCCCATGCGTCGCGATTGCTCGCGGCACGGTCAATAGTACCATATCGCCGCTGGCTCCGCAAGGGCGCGAGACGGAATCAGCGGCGAATTCTCTCCATTCCACGCATCTCAGGCAACTTCGAAGTTCCGGCTGCTGATCGGCGCCGTGACCGTCACACGCTCGAAGTACTCGCTCCCCAGCAGGTCGCGCACGAGCGCCAATGGGAACATCGCCGGATCGATGGAGAACTGTGTGCGGTGGGCCGCCAGGGCCGCGATCTTGCGATCGATATGGGCCGAGATATCCACGCCAATGAGCTGGTCAACGTCCTGCTCGGCGTCCCCAGCTTCGTCAACGGCGACGCCACCCAGCCGCGCCTCACCACCCCGCCCCGCGAACGCGGTCGGAGTCTGCGATGAGAGCACCAGACACGTCACAGTATCCGTTGCGACCATCGAGGCATCCTGCGACGCATGTCGCGCGAGCGCCCGCTCGCCAAAGAATTCTCCTGGCCCTAGCCGCCGGAGCACTCGTCGCGTTCCGTCGTCATCCTCGCGAGTAGCCTCGACGCTGCCTGTCACAATCAGATAGAGGCTCGACGCTGACTCGCCCTGCTCCACGATGGAGAAGCCTTCCGGGAACCACTGCGTCTCGACGGCATCGTCGGCATAGCGCAGCAGGGTCGCCTCTTCGGCCAGCAGCGTAAACCCACGGATGAAGGCCGACGTCCCGCGGAAGCGCGCGGCGCGGTTCGTGAGCCAGTCCGCCAGGCTGTGGCAGATGAGTTGATGCTGGTGTGGGAAGGCGCTGTAGTAGAGGTGCGGCGCGCGACCATCTCTCCGTGCGATCAGTTGGCATGCCAGCGTGGTGGCGGCGCTGATGGCGATATGGTCGGGATGCTCATACCCGCCATCCAGGCCAAAGGTGACGACGACATCTGGCCTGAACTCGTCGATGCGTGCGGCCACATCATGCGCAAGCATCATGACGCCCACGTCCCGCAGCGTGCCATCCAGATAGTCCAGACACTCTACCCGCTGGACGCCGAGTTGCGCGCATGCCAGGCGCAGCTCGCCCTCGCGGACGGCTCCCAGCGTGCGACGTGTGGCTGCGCTCGCATCCTGAATCTGCCCCGCCTCACCATGGGTGGCCGAGAGAACCATCGCCTCACCACCTGAGGCTACCCAGCGCGCCACCGTTCCACCCACGCAGAAGACCTCGTCATCTGGATGAGCGAAAACACATAGGAGTCGCGAAGGTCGATCGGTGGTCATCGGGTAGAGGCTCATAGCGCCTGCTCCTCTCGTTGTCAGTGACGTCCTTTGATGGTGTTGTTCGCCATTTCTCTGTGCTATGTCATTCTCCACGCGACCACGAGAAACGGAGACCGCGCTGACATATTTGAGATACGGAGGATCACCTTTACGCGGCCAGAACGAGGCTATTTTGGAGGGGGGAGGGAGTGATACAAATGAGGAAAACAGAAGCACAGGGACATCAGCAATGATATCCCTGTGGTGTGTTATTTTCGCAGCAGAACGAATCTAGCGCGTGGCGCTATGTGACGCCACATCGTCCGCGGTGGCCGATGCGCCGCCGCCCGCGTAGCCACTGGCTGTGCCTGGACGCACCAGTTCGCGCACCACGTCTTTGATGTGGCCGGATGAGAGGCCGATCAACTCGCGCAGAATCGCCGGCGCGCCATGCTCGATGAACTTATCAGGAACGCCAATGATCTTGAGGCGCACGTCATGCAGCCCATGCGCGTGTAGCAACTCCGCTACCGCGCTGCCGAACCCGCCCGCCACGGCGCCATCCTCGATGGTGACCAGCGTGTGGGTTGCTCGCGCTAGCCGCAGAATCAGCTCTTCGTCCAGCGGCTTGACCCAGCGCGCATTCACCGCCACCGCGCGGATGTTATCCTCGGTCGCCAGCTCGCTCACCGCCTGCTCTACCGCGGGCACGAGATGGCCATAGCCCAGCACCGCGCACTCGGCCTGATCGATCTCCGCCTCCGGCGAAAGCAACTCAGCCTTGCCGACGGGCAGTTCGTGGAAGTCGTCGTCCATTGGCACGCCGACGCCTTTGCCACGTGGATAGCGCAGCGCCACCGGCCCATCCATCTGCAGCGCGGTATAGAGCATGTGGCGTAGCTCGTTCTCGTCCTTCGGCGCCATCACCCGCATGTTGGGGATCATCCGCAGGAAGGCGATATCGAAGACGCCCTGCTGCGTGTGGCCATCCTCGCCGACCAGCCCGGCGCGATCGATCGGGAAGACGACGTGCAGGTTCTGCACGCAGACATCGTGGATTATCTGATCGAAGGCGCGCTGCAGAAAGGTGGAATAGATCGCCGCCACCGGCTTCATGCCGCCGCACGCCAGCCCAGCGGCGAAGGTGACCGCATGCTGCTCGGCGATGCCTACGTCGAAGAAGCGGTCGGGATACTTCTGCTGGAACTCGGTCAGCGCCGTCCCCTCAGACATCGCCGCGGTGATCGCCACAACCCTGGGATCGCGCTTCGCCAGCTCGATCATTGCCTTGCCAAAGATGGCGGAGAACGTTGGTGGCCCATCGGACTTTTTCAGTTCGCCGGTCTGTGGATCATAGGCGCCGGGGCCGTGAAATTTGGTCGGCTCTGCCTCGGCGAAGTCGCATCCCTGGCCCTTCTTGGTGATGACCTGGATGAAGACCGGGCCTTCCATCTGGCGCGCCTTGCGGAAGACCTCCACCATCTCCTGGGTGTTATGGCCATCGAAGGGGCCGAGGAAGGTGAAGCCCAGCTCCTCGAAGATCACACCAGTCTTGCTTGGCAGCACGAACTCTTTGGCGCTGCGGGCCGTCCGCCCGGCAACCTCTTTCGCCAGATTGCCGCCCGGCACGTGCTTCAGCGACTGGCTGGCGGCGTTGCGTATGCGGCGGAAGTTCGGGTCCGTTCGGAGTTTGCCCAGGTGGGCGTTGAGCGCGCCGACGTTGTCGGAGATGCTCTTGTCGTTGTCGTTGAGGATGACGATCAGGTTCTTGCGCAGCGCGCCCGCGTTGTTGAGCGCCTCCAGCGCCATCCCGCCAGTTAGCGCGCCATCTCCGATCACCGCGACGACCGAGAATTTCTCGCCAAGCAGGTCGCGCGCCGCCGCCATGCCCAGTGCCGCTGAGATGGAGGTGCTGGCGTGGCTCGCGCCAAAGGCGTCATATTCGCTCTCGTCGCGGCGCAGATAGCCCGAGAGACCACCGAACTGCTTGATGGTGCGGAATTTGTCACGTCGCCCCGTGACGAGTTTGTGGGGGTATGCCTGGTGGCCGATGTCCCAGACGAGGAGGTCGTTCGGCGTATCGAAGGCGATGTGGAGCGCGAGGGTCAGTTCAATGGTACCCAGATTTGGGGCAAGATGTCCGCCGCGTAGCGCCACCGTTTCGATGATCTCCTGGCGCATCTCCTGCGCCAGCAGGGCAAGCTCCCTGGAGGAAAGCGCCTTGAGCTGCGCGGGCTGGTCAATGGTATCGAGTATTCGTGTCACGAGTCCTCACTCCTCCAGGGGCGGCAGGGCCGATATGCGCTATGCCCAAACGTCTCCCCAGACGCTCTGTTTACTGAATGAATGATGCGTTGCATTGTCGCACGTTTTGCACGTTATAAAAAGGCATCGGGCGTGGCCCGCACTGCCGCCGACTATCCAGTGATCTCCATCGTTACATCGTCATTGATGTGGTTTTCCGAGGTGTGCTTAACATCGTATCGTGCGAACGGGTTTCTTGTCTACGTGATTATATGGCGCGCATCTCGTCATCACAACCGCGCGCTCCCGTCGCTATGCGCACTCGTGTGCATCATCCACATGCACTCATGTGCCATTAGCAGCCACTCGCCGAATCGCGCGTCACCAGAAAACGGGTATCGGCAGGTGAATCCCAATGAGCGAGAGCAGTGCGCCCAGACCGAGCCACACGGCCAGGAAGCTAAGAATCCAGCAGGTATGAGTACGCCAAAGATCAGTAGACGACTTCGCCCACTCCCAGCGGCCAGCGCGTTGAGTGTGGCAATGAGTGTGTAGAGGCCAACCGCCAGATTGAGAACTATTACCACAAACCCTACCAGCGAATCCTGGCCAATGCCTGTCAACCCCAGTGCGAACGCTGGCTCGCCAATAACAATATTGATGACAGTGATCACTATCTGTGCTAACAGGTATGGCCGCGCCACCTGGAATGCTCGCTCGTTCAGGCTGCCCCGCTCGGCTGACATCAGTGCGGCGACCACGTAGACAGTAACCGCAAGACTCAGCAACCCCAGCACTGGATTGACTACCAGCGAATTGATCACCCAGCTCAGCGGCGAGGGCGCGCCGAAAAGATACTGTGGCGAGGTAGAACCAGGTGTCGTCAGCAGTGTTCGTATGCCCAGGCTGATAATGCTATCAAGCAGGCCAAGACAGACTGCGGTGATAACCAGCGGCAGAACCCACCCCGGCTCGACGACGCGCATCCAGCGGGCGTACGCGGCGCGGCTGGGACGCTTCGCGACGGCGAGCAGCGCCGTGCCAAGTCGCTGCAGCGCTGAACCCGTCAGCGTCTCAATTGGGCCTTCGGGCGGCACGAGTTGTGGGGAGTTCTCCATGCGCGCGTTAGAGCATCCACGAGGGCGCCGCCACCGCCTGCGGCTGCGCCTGATCCATCCGCTCCAGGTCCTGTTGCGCGTGGGAGACGATGAAGTCGGTCAACCGGGCGATACTACGCCAGCGCGCCGTCTCTTTGTCGGGATCATATTTATAGGCTGCGATGAGCGCGCGTAGATCGGCGACAGGCAGCGTGTTCAGCCGCGCGCGCAGGGTATCCTCGCCGCCAGCGTCCAGCAGATCGATCACATCAATGGCTGGGCCTTCGCCGAAGACGCCGAGCAGCCCGCTCTCCGCCAGCGCGTCGCGAAGCTGACGCGCCATCACTTCGTCGTGTGCGGCGCGCGCGGCCAGATGGCGAAACGTCTCCGTAATCTGTCGCAGTTCGTATGCGTCCACGTCGCCGCTCCCTTCGCGATGCACTGCGTATGCTATCGAATACCAGATCGAATACCAGTTGGGTTGGATGTGATTTCCCCGTGATGATCACTGCGATTGTAGCTGGCGGCGCGCCAACAGACAAGCAAATGGGGAAGCGGTAGCCAGAGTGGCTGCTATGCCCAGAAATCGCTCCGCATATGCTGGATGCTCTCCGCACAGGTGATGCGATAGATCACCGGGCTTCGTTGGGGATGTTGATGGCGTCGAGGGCGTTTCGTTGCCGCGAGGAGTACGTGACCTGACGATGCCTGACGATGGTGGAAGGGAGCCTGACTGGCAGTACTCCCTCCCACGGTGAAAACCGACATGTGCGCGATGCGAACCGCGCTCGCGATCACACGCGATGTTTCAAGAATGGAACGAATGTCACCGTTCCCTGGACTGTCGAGCAGCCCGTCGCGCCGGGACCACCTGGGCAGCCCCAGTAGTTCTGTGTGGCGTCAACCGCGCCGCCCCCGGCGTTCTGGACGCCGATAGAGCCTTTGCCGAGCAGATTATTGTTGTGCAGTGACAGATTCATCGCGGTCGAGCCAATCCAGACATCGATAGCCTCATTCGTGACCGTGTTGAACTTGATCGTCATACCCGTGATGGGAGCCGCGTTGCCATTCGCGTCGCTGAAGATGATGATGCCGGTCGGGCCACTCGTCCCCGCATCGCCATCGGCGGCATTCCCACTCACAAAGTTTCCGATGATCCGATTCCCGTTCAGATCCTGCCCAAACGCATGGCTGTGGAGCGCGACGCCGGGCAGTCCGTTATTGGTCAACACATTGCCGAGGACAAGGTTATCGAAGGACTTCGTGCCTGGTGTCGGCGCGAAAATACCGACGCCCGCGCCACCGTTACCCGTCGACAGGTTGTAGGAGACCGTGTTGTTGTAGACGCCGTTGCCTGGCAGTGGCACACCATTGGCGTCGAAGCCAGAGGGGTGCGAAGGCAACGTGATGCCGCAGTCTATCTTGTTATCGCGGACAATGTTGCCAGTAATCAGGTTGTCATGCGTCGGACCGGTCTCGTCGGTGAGCAGGATACCGCCCACATTGTTCGCAACCACATTGTGCGAGATCGTCGACCAGGCAACGCCAAGGAGATGAAGCGCTTCGCCGCAATCATCCTGATCGAAGGGCAGCGCGCCGGGACACGTGGCGTCTGGCTGCAGCCCGCGGTCATTTTGGCTCACCACATTCCAGCTCACCACCACCTGCTTCGTATTGCGAATCAGGATGCCCTCCAGCGTGGCATTCTTCACCGTGAATCCGGTAATCACTGTCCCGCGCGCGCCAGAGCCATCCACAAGGAAGCCATGACTCTGCCCGGTCGCATCGACGACCGCTTTGCTGCCCGCGCCCTGAAGGGTCAGCGACTTCGTGATCGTCACCTGCTCGCTATAGGTTCCGGCCGCGACGTTGATGCGCGCCCCCGGCGGCGCGTTATCGACTGCCTCCTGAATGGAGTGATAGCAGCCGTTGCCATGAGGATTGACGCACAACACCGTCTGACCATGAGCTGACGCGACGCCACCCCCCAGGGATGCGGCGCTGAGGATAGCCGCTAGGACACCGGCGAATGTCAGAGACCAGCGCGACAGGGATCTACGCATCTCCGCGTTCTCCTTTCGGAGCACAGGCCCTTTCCTGGCTCCTGTCTGGATTCAACAGCGTGGCCGATGCCAATGCATCGTCCGGTCATATCGCCGCATACATCGTCGTCCGCAGGTGTAGGTGTTGCGTTGCGGTGAGGTGCAGATCTGGTGTAGACAGTGTCGAGGGAAGTGAACGCAGACGTTTGTTTCGCGTCCGTCGGTTGCGGGGTATACTGCGCTGAGAGTCCGCAGTGGTGACGGCGACCACCAGACGATGGGAGAGCGATGATATGACCGGGACGTTCCATCCTGCGGCAGCGGAACGCGCGGAGTTGCTGGCGGCGGCCCGCGAGGCTGCCACGCATGCCTGGGCGCCATATTCACACTTCCGCGTGGGCGCGGCGGTTGCGGTCAACACGGCGGAGGGGCGGCGCATTGTTTCCGGCGCCAATGTCGAAAACGCCTCGTACGGGCTGACGCTTTGCGCCGAACGGGCAGCGCTGGCGGCGGCCTGCCAGCTTGGCGCGGCGGGTGAGCCTCCGCAGATCATGGCGGTCGCGGTTGTCGGGCTGGATGCGCAGCCGGGTGAATGCATGCCGTGTGGCGCGTGTCGTCAGTGGCTTGCCGAGCTTGCGCCCGACGCCGACTATTATGTGGAAGGGGTCGAGGAAACGCTCCACCTGGATGACCTGCTGCCTCGCCGGTTCACACTCAACCGCTAGCTACGCAGCAGCGCCTCGATATCCGCAATCGCCTGAGGTGTGCTGGTGAAGAGGACGGCCTGTATGCCGCAGTCGCGGGCGGCGTCAACATTCTCCGGGAGGTCGTCGAGGAAGACAATTTCAGCGGGAGGGACGTCAAGGCGCTCGCTGGCGATGGCGTAGATGCGCGGATCGGGCTTGCGAACCCCTTCCTCATGCGAGTAGATGGCCAGCTCTACCATCGAGGTGAAGCCGTAGCGTTTTTCTTCCTGTTCGCGCGCGCCGAGGAAGCTGTTTGTCAGGATCGCGGTGCGGTAGCGCGGGCGCAGAGCGCGGAAGTAGGCGATCAATTCCTCGTTCGGGTTGCCCATGTAGATATCCCAGAACGCGACCATGTACGCATCGAAATCGGCCTGGCTCATACCCGTGCATGCCTGGAACCGCTCGCACCATTCGTCGTAGGTGCAGCGCCCGAATGCGCCGTCCGCAGCGACCGCCTCGAAGCTCCGCGTCAGGTGACCGGGCGGCAGGCCCAGGCGAGTCTCCCACTCCTCATCGAGGGCTGGGAACCGCGTAGCTGGGTCTCCCCCCTCGGGTATCACCTCAAGGATGCCGCCGATATCAAACATCACCACGCTAATTGCCATGAAACCTCTCCTCTGCCAGCCTGTCTCCTCAATTAAACATTTCACAACCTTGCGAAGAACCAACCTGGCCTGCCATTGAGGGTATCACACACTGGAGGTGAGGCGCTGCCGGAAAGTTTCGGCGCTAATGCCCTCGATGGCGACAAGCTTCACGCGCGAGGACTCGCCCCGCAGCAGCGTCACCGCGCGTTTGGGTAGCCCCAGCCGCTCAGCCAGCAACGCCAGCAGGGCAGCGTTGGCCGCGCCCTCCACGGGAGGAGCCGTCAGCCAGGCGCGCAGGGTATCGCCTTCGAGCGCGAGGGTGTTGCGACGGGCGCGCGGTGTGACCCGTACGGACACGATCAGCCGCGACTCATCCTCGCGGATGCCCTCAGAAGATGCGCTCGCGGTGCGGATACGCTGCCTACCAGCCACGGGGCAGCGCCTGCAGAATCAATGCCGCTAATATCCCAATCGACCACCATGCGAAGATAAACGCGACCGTGTAGCCGATGTTGAGCATGCCCATCGAGGTTGAGGGGATGCGCTTCCGTATCGGGTCGATGAGGGGCGCGACCAGCGAATCGACAAAGCGCACCAACGGATTGCCCTGCGAGTTCGGCATCATCATCTGGAACCACGAGAGCAGCATCCAGACGAACATGCCCAGAATGAGGATGTCGAACACAATCGCGACGACCAGATGAACTGGTCCCGCAAGGATTTGAACTAGTCCCAGGCCGAACATATGCGCGCTCTCCTTCGGCGACTCCGACAGCGCCAGCCTTCAGCCAGCTTAGTCAGCGTTTAATGCTGTCTCTGTCTGCACCTCGATCACCCATCGGCCAAAGAATCGGCGGCGACGCACCGACCGGATGCGGATATCATGCACATCCGGCAGCGTCGTGACGTAGCGCTGCATCAGCGTACCCACTGGCCGCGCCACCGCAAAGCCCGCCACCGAGCCAGCCGCCACCGTGGCGAAGCGCGTGCGCGGGCGGAGCGCTGTCAGCGCGAAGAGCGAGCCAACCATGACCACTGAAAGCCCGACGGCCAGATTCGTGCCACAGTTGGGATGGATCGCCAGTTCTGATTCCCCCCCCTGGAGTCGCCTCAGCGCCTCATCGCTGGCGCGGCGCACCTCGCCCGGAGGGACATCGGCAAAGATGATGAACCCGCGCGCATTCGAGCGCGCGCTGGCATTGAGTTCGGGCAGCGCCTGCGAGAGCAGCGTGACTGTCGCGTGTTCCAGCGCATGATTCTGGCGGGTGCGCCGCCCAAACAGCATGTCTCCGGTATCCACCTGATGTCTCGCTTTCATCTCAGCCTGTCCGCTCGTCCCGCGCTGTTGCGGGTGGCGCGCCGATAGGTGGGCGCGAGCCAAAGATCGCGCGCCCGATCCGTACCAGTGTCGCGCCCTCTTCGATGGCAACCTCGAAATCGTCGGTCATGCCCATCGAGAGTTCCGACCAGCCGCCATCTGGTTCCATCGGAACCGCTGCCCGGAGCGTCTCGCGAAGCGCGCGCATCTGGCGAAAGACTGGCCGCACCGCCTCCGGATCATCCACCAGCGGCGCGACGGTCATCAGTCCCTCCAAAGACAGGTTTGGCAGCGCGGCGATGGCTCGCGCCACGCCGACGAGATCGTTTGGCGCGATGCCAGCTTTACTCGCCTCGCCCGCGATGTTGACCTCCAGCAGAATCGGCAGCGCACGCCCGGTCTGGTGAGCGCGTAGCGACAGCGCCTCGGCCAATCGCACGCTATCCACACTCTGCACCCGTGCAAACAATTCTACCGCACGCGCGGCCTTGTTCGTCTGCAAATGGCCGATCAACTCCCAGCGGATGGTGGTTAGCCCGGCGGCGGCAACGGCGGCAATCTTCTCGCGCGCCTCCTGCACGCGATTCTCGCCGAAGAGGCTCAGGCCATGCGCGGCGGCGGCTATCACCGCCTGCGCTGGCAGCGTCTTTGAGACCGCGACGATGCTGACACTTTCAGGCGCGCGACCAGCACGCCCGGCGGCGGTGGCAACCCGCGCGCGAATGGCGGCGATGCGCTGCGCCAGCTGGTTATCATCCCGCGATGAAAGCGTCTGCTCGTCCCGTTGCTCCGATGAAACCACTCCAGTCGCCTCCATCAGTGACGCGGTTCAGTGAGTAGCAGGGCGCAGGCCGATGGCGACCATAAAGCGCCCGCTGGGCCACGGCTCGCGGCGATGCGAGTAAAACAGGTCGGTACGACAGCCCGTGCAGATATCCGAATCTTCGAGATGCTCCGGGCGGACTCCGGCGGCCAGCGCCTGATTATAGGTTGAGCGGCGCACGTCGAGAAAGCGGCGCGGCTGCGTCTCGCCCTCGGACACGCGCTCATCCAGAACAACCGTCTCGCGCACTAGCGGGTTGGCCTGAAACGCCGCGACGACATTCTCCTGCACCTCATAGCAACACGCGCCGATGGCTGGCCCGATGCCCACAATCAACTCCGCTGGCTGCGCTCCGAAACGCGCGCCCATCGCGGCAATCGTGCGCGGGAGGATGCCGCCAGCCGCGCCGCGCCAGCCCGAGTGAACGAGCGCGACCACCTCATGCTGCGGATCGTAGAGCAGCACGGGCGCGCAGTCGCCAAACGACCAGCAGAGCGCCAGGCCAGGCACGTCTGTCACCATCGCGTCGGCGTCGATCACACGCAATCGTTCATGCAGCCATTTCGTGCTCGCGGCGCCGTCTGGCGCGCCCGCGGCGAACGCGCGATCCACGAAGACCACATCGGTTCCATGGACTGGCTTTGCCCAGATGAGCGGCAGCCCGATGGCATCCGCGACGGCATGACGATTACGTAAGACGGCCTCCACATCATCGCCAGTAGTAACGCTGCCATTCAGTCCCGCGTAGGGGCTGGCGCTGAAGCCACGCCGCCTGGTAAAGACCCCATGAGCGACCTGTGGATAGCCGCTCAATGCCTCGAATGTGAAAAACTCGGTATGATCTGTTGTCTGCTCGAACACACGCTATCCTTCGTTGTCCAGATTCAGGTGCAGCCACAGCATAGCACGCTACCCGTGACCGCGCCACCGTCTCGCCATCGTAGCAACGTCGCGCCCATGGCGTCATGGGACAAAATGCGTGCAGTGTGCGTAATCTGAGATAGCGGGGCGTCACGATGACGGCTATGCGGTCGCCGGAGACCGGGCAGCATATCCGCTGAGCTGAGCACAGCAAAGGAGCGGGCGCATGGCAGGCGTGACAATTCTCGGCACGGGCGCGTGGGGTACAACACTGGCCCGCCTGCTCGCCGATGAGCGACTACGATGGGCCGAGGACGACGCCTCCGCCGCGGAAACCGTGCTGCTCTGGGAGCATCACCCCGAGCGCGCCGACATTATGGAGCGCGAGCGTGTGAATCAGGATTACCTGCCGGAGATGCCGTTCCCGTCAAACCTGCACGTCACCGCTGACCTGGCTGAGGCCGTACGCGAGCGGGAGCTTGTGCTTATCGTCACCCCCTCGCAGCGCGTACGCGAGCAGGCAAAGATGGTGGCGCCGCATCTCGCTCCAGGCGCTATCGTCGCCTGCGCCAGCAAAGGATTGGAGCTTGGCTCGCGGCTGCGTATGTCACAGGTCTTGAAGGAAGAATTGCCTGATGAGATTGCCATCGTTGCACTGAGTGGGCCGAATCTGGCCATGGAGATTGCGCGCGGACTGCCCGCTGCGGCGGTGGTGGCCTCGAACTCCCCGGCGGCGGCGGAAAGGGCGCGCAGACTGCTCACGGCGGGGATGTTTCGCGTCTACACCAGCGACGATCTGCCTGGCGTCGAGCTGGGGGGCGCGCTCAAGAACATCATCGCGCTCGGCGTCGGCGTCAGCGATGGCCTGGGCTATGGCGAGAACGCCAAAGCGGCCTTCATGACGCGGGCGCTGGCCGAAATCTCGCGGTTGGCGCTGGCGGCGGGCGCGAACCCACTGACACTGGCGGGGCTGGCGGGGCTGGGTGACCTGATCGCCACCTGTTCCAGCCCATTGAGCCGCAATCGCACACTAGGCCTGGAATTGGCCAAAGGGCGTCCGCTGGACGAGGTGCTGGCTGAGCGCAAAACCGTGGCAGAGGGCGTCACGACGACTCGCGCCGCGCTCGAGCTTGCCGAGGCGCTTCGCGTCGAGCTGCCGATTACCGAGCAGATCGCGCGCGTGCTCTTCGAGCAGAAGGACGTCAAAGAGGCCGTGCGCTCGCTCATGCTGCGTGACCCCAAGCATGAGTTGCACGGCCTCAACGAATAACAGGTCTCAGGCAGCGCTGAGACGCCAGACTACATGGTGCGCTCAGAGCGCTCCTGCGGCGGCTCGCCACGCACCATCCAGACACGGTGCGGCGCGTTCCTCAACACAAATTGGGCGGTGTCATCCAGACACACCTGCCCGGTGCGCCCGAAGCGGTACGGCAAGCCCAGGATGATGAGCGAGCACTCGTGGACATCGCTCTCATCCACAAAACTCTGACCTAACGACCGCGACTGGATAATCTCCGGCTCGACGGGGAAGTTCAGTTGTCCCGCCACCGCCACCGCAGCGTCCAGCGCGGAGTTCCCCTGGTCGCTTTCTTTGGGCATCTCGGCGTCTACTGGCAGGGTGCGTGGCACCTCGATGCCAAAGACCGCGAAGACATGACTCTTCTTCATTTTCGCAATGGTGCAGGCCAGCGTGATTAACTCGCGGTCCTGCACTGAGCCAGTCACAACCACCAGCACATTTTTCGGACATTGCGGATCCTGCTCATTGGGCAGGGGCATCATATCTGGCTTAGGCGTGCTCTCATTCGCGCCTGGATGATTCTCCATAAGGTGAAGCCCCTCAATAACCTTGGCAGCTTTTCTCTGGGGAACCAGCCGCTCTAAAAGCCCCACAGCCATATCCTCCTTGGGAATACCATACACAGTGGCATTCTGCAACAGCATTATTGCTCCCACCATCGGGCGCAATCATCATGCGATAACATGCGATACGTGCGATAGACGCACAAAGGGTACCAGGACGCACGCCATCAGCCATCAGTCTCGATCACCGCCACATGAACGTGGACATGGACGAACTCGACAGATTTCTCGCGCCTTTCAGACGCCTGCGTGATCCAGATACCCTCTTGGACGAACCGGACAGTGCCAACTCGCCCGATAACCATTATTGTGCCGTAGTGACTTCGCTATTCATACGCCTCTTTTTGGGCGTTGTCAATAACCCATTCACCCCACTACACAGTATATACCAGCTTTATATTTTACCACAATGTTATGTTATCTTTCAAGGGCGACGTCGCTACGGGTATAATCCCTGATAGTGTGGGCGCGCCACGCTCGCGCCATCCGCATAACATGTTGCATCTAGAATACGCACAGGACATCATAAAAGTTATGGAACAAATCAACGCCGACCCGATGAATTCAGCCATTGCGCCCTCTCAGGACCCGATAGCGGAGCATGCACGAGTGGGCCAGTCCCGGTGTGAGCGTGCGCAAGCGCTGGCTGACGGGCATCGGCGTTCTCCTCGCCAGCGCGCTCTTCTTCTTCATCGCACTGAGCGAAGGCGTTACGATGCTGGTGAGCACGCTGATTGGCATCGTCTTCATCGGCGGCTTTATCGGCTATCTGCGGGTCGTCGCGCCCGCGCCGTTCACGATACGGCTGGATGACGAGGGTATCAGTCGCAGCGACCGCGGCGGTGAGCCGGTGACGATTCTCTGGGCTAATGTCGCCAAGATCAGGGAAGAGGTTTTCCCCAGCGGCAAACCCGTCAGTATCGCCGTCTTCAAGCGGGTTGGCGAGCGCGGACTCCACCGCTCCTGGGTCGTCTATGGCGACGACATCCCCCACTTCGCCGAATTCATCGCCGCGCTCCACGCTGGCTTGCCAGAAAGTACCCCCTGGCTACGCGAGACCGTCCACGAGTAAGACAATGCAGGCAGTTCGCGCCGACTGGAAGCTTTTGTGGAGGCGTCCAGATGCGGCGCTCCGCTGATATAGGAGGAAGCGCCATGGGAGTACGCGATCTGCCAGTCTGGGGAAAACTCGCCACGATGCTGGCCAACGACGGATTGGACGCGCTGGGCGCGAAGAAATGCGCGCAAAAAGGGCACAAATGGCATGATGTCGGCGCGGTGGTGTTGCACGATGATGGCGCGCACGAGTGAACTGCCGCGCGGGGCGATGCAGCGCTGCCGCCGCTGCGGCCTGACTCGCAATCCCAACGAGAGCTAGCGCGCTATGTCGCCGCCAGACCGCACCCCGAACGACATCCATGTCGTCGAGCTGATCCGCCGCAAGCGCGAGGGCGAGGCGCTCTCCGCCAGCGAGCTAGCCAACCTCATCGCGGCGTATACTCGCGGCGATGTGCCGGACTACCAGATGGCGGCGTGGCTGATGGCGGTCGTCTGGCGCGGTATGACGGCGGACGAGGCGACCGCGCTGACGCTGGCGATGGCAGATTCCGGCGAGCGGCTGGCCGTGCGCGACTATGTCAGCCCCGTGGCCGATAAGCACAGCACTGGCGGTGTTGGCGATAAGCTGACGCTGGTGGTCGCGCCGCTGGTGGCCGCCTGCGGGCTGCCGGTCGCCAAGATGTCTGGTCGGGGGCTTGGGCATACCGGTGGCACCATCGATAAGCTGGAAGCCATCCCTGGGTTGCGCACCGACCTCTCGCGCCAGGATGTTTTGGAAGGGCTGCGCGCGCATGGGCTGGCGCTGGCGGCGCAATCGGCTGCGCTGGCTCCGGCGGATGGCAAGCTCTACGCGCTACGCGACGTGACGGCGACGGTGGAGAGCATTCCGTTGATCGCCGCGAGCATTATGGCCAAGAAGCTAGCAGTTGGCCCCTCGCATCTCCTGCTGGACGTAAAGGTGGGCGCGGGCGCGTTCATGAAGACCGTCGAGGACTCGCGGAAGCTGGCGCGTCTGATGGTGGATATCGGCGTGGCGGCGGGCATTCGCACGGTCGCGCTGCTCACGGCGATGGACGAGCCGTTGGGGAACGCCGTCGGCAACGCGCTCGAATTGGCCGAGGCCATCGAGACGCTCCAGGGCAATGGGCCAGCGGATGTCACC
Organism: uncultured Chloroflexia bacterium; assembly: GCA_963718915.1. GTDB lineage: Bacteria > Chloroflexota > Ktedonobacteria > Ktedonobacterales > JADMIN01 > DAHUXT01. The sequence continues at coordinate 17,050 of CAVRAI010000014.1, forward strand.
GAGCTGGCGCTGCATGAGGCGGCAACGCTGCTGGCGATGGCGGGAATCGTCACGAATGAAGCTGAAGGCCGCCAGTCCGCGCAACAGGCAATCGCGGATGGTCGGGCGTTGGCGAAGCTGGCGGAGGTGGTCGCGGCGCAGGGCGGCGATGCCACGGCCATTATTCGACGCCCGTGAAGTTGCCACAGGCGGCCTGGGTCGAGCGAGTCGCTTCGCCGCAAAGCGGCTACCTCACAGCGATACATGCCGAACAGGTCGGCAGGGTTGTTGGGTTGCTCGGCGCGGGGCGTCGGCGCAAAGGCGACACGATAGACCCAGTTGTGGGGCTGCTGCTACGTACAAAGGTGGGCGATCACGTTACGCAGGGCGATCCGCTCGTCGAAATTCACGCGCGCTCGCGGGCAGAGGCGGATGCCGTGCGTGATGCATTGCTCGCCGCTTATCGCTGGGATGACCAGCCGCCCGCGCCCCATCCGCTGCTGATCGAGTGGATCGACGGGTGAATGCGCGCCTACGCAATGGCAGGAGCGCGGGCGGTGTATGCAGTTTTACAAAATACGACGGACACGCCACGGCGGCTGGCGGCTTCAGCCGCCAGCCGCCGTGGCGGCATTAACTGCCCGCCCATGGCTTCCGACCGCCAGTCCTCAATACCCCGCACGGACACGTCGCCTGCCATCCATCGTGGCCATGATTGCGCCAATGATGAAGCCAGACACCAGGCCGCCCAGGTGTGCCCAGCCAGCAATATTGGGACTGCTGATCGAGATGAAGATGTTGAGGGCCAGCCAGAAGAGCCACTGTCCAATAAGCGCGTTGGCGGCGGGGCCGAGCGCCCGGCGGCGCAGCAGTATCAGTGCGCCGAACGCGCCGAAGATACCAGCAATCGCGCCCGATGCGCCAAGGAACGGCGTCGCGGGCAGGATAATCATCTGCGTCAGCCCGGCGATGATGCCCGACGCGAAATAGATGATCGTGAAACGCCCGCTCCCGAACAAGCGCTCGACAAGGACGCCGACAAAGAACAGTGAGAGCATGTTGGTCGCGATATGTACCAGGTCGGCATGGAGGAACATCGACGTCAGCAGGCGATAGGCCTGAGTCGGGTCCTGCTCGATCAGGGCGCCTTGAGCGATCCCGACGTTGTATAGGGCGCCGCCCAACAAAAAGACGCCAATGTTGAGCGCCATCAGCGTGTAGGTGACAACCGGCACACCACGGAAGGCGAAGCGGGCGCGCACCATCTGGCGCTCGCGCGGTGACCGCTGATCCCACGTGCGCGGGCCAGGCGTGGTTGGAATCTTCGGCGCGAACTCCTCGCCCGCGGCGACGGTTGGCAGAGCGGCGGCGGGTTTGGGAACCTGCGCGAACAGGTGATCCAGGTCGCGCGTGCCCCAGGTGCGTCCGGCGCGGGCCTCCGCCAGCGCGCCTTCATAACGCTGCCCCAGCCGTCGCAGCACATACGCGCGCAACGCATGGGCGTAGCCGCGGGTGGGGTCCAGCTCAATCGACTGCTCGACATCCTGCAGCGCGACATCGAACTGTTGGTTCAGCGTCGCCAATAACGCGCGCGCCAACGCCGCCTCGGCGCTCTCCGGCGCGAGCTGCTGCACCTGTGCGCAGGCCTGCTGCATCGTCGCGAAATCGCCCAACGACAGACTGGCCTCGGCCAGCCCCAGGTGGCCAGCGGGATTATTCGGCTCCGCGCGCGCGACCCCGGCGAATACCTCCGCCGCCTCGCGCACATCGCCCTGTTTCAGCAGCGTATCGCCGCGCTCAATCTGCGACTGGGCGCTCGTCTGTTGCTGTTGCTCCATCATCTGCTCCGTATCTGTGCGCCGCCGTGGTTCCAGGGAATGTACGGCGCGGTATCTTCCGCGTTATGGTGGTGGTCTTGTCTCGCATTGTGCCATGTTATGCCTTGCGCCTCGCCAGACACTCCTGCCACTGTAGCATATACGCACGAGAGGCGCGCGATGTCTTAGTTTCCTGGCAAGCGCGTGCGGGTATTAGCCGACCACCACCGCCAGCAGCGAAAACACGAACACCGAGACGGCGATATAGCCGTTCATATTAAAGAAGGCGACGTCGAGCTGCGAGAAGTCGTCCGGCTTCACCAAACGATGCTCCCAAATGAGCAGCCACGCCGCCAGCCCCACCGCAATCCAGACGGGCCACGCCAGATGCAGGATGCCGCCGACCGCCGCCACCAGCCCGACCGACGCGCCGTGCGCCATTTCCGAGATTTGCAAGGCCCGCGCCGGACCAAAACGCGCGGGAATCGAGTAGAATCCGTGCGCACGGTCGAATTCGATATCCTGGCAGGCATAGATCAGATCGAAGCCACCCACCCAGAATGTCACGGCGAGTCCCAGCAGGGCGGGCGGCAGCAGATTCGCCACGCTGATGGTCGGGTTGACCGCCAGCCAGCCACCCACCGGCGCGATGCCGTCGGTAAGGCCGAGGGCGAGATGACAGAGCCAGGTGAAGCGTTTGGTATAGGAATAGCCAACGACGAAAAGCAAAGCGACCGGCGAGAGTGCGAAGCAGAGCGGGTTGAGCTGCCACGCCGAGAACGCCAGCACGGCGGCGGCGATAATCGAGACGACCACCATCTCACTGGGCCGCAGCAGCTTCTTCGGCAAAGCGCGGTTGGCTGTGCGCGGGTTGAGCGCGTCCATCCGGGCGTCGATCAGGCGGTTGAGCGTCATGGCGAGGGTCCGCGCGCCTGCCATCGCCAGGGTAATCCAGATGAGCTTATCGAGGCCGGGCCAGCCATGGTTCGCACGCGACGCCAGCACCATGCCCAGATAGGCGAACGGCAACGCGAAGATCGTGTGCTCGAATTTGATGGCATCCAGGAAAATGCGCGCCTTGCGCATCGTTCCCGACGCGGCGCCGTCTCTCTGCGCCTCAGCCTGCATCGGCTCTCTCCGCTCACTCCGCCACAACAATTCCCATGTTAAGTACGCCATTCCCCAGCAAATTATACGGCCTGGCGGCGACGCGCTACCAACGGAGACTTCGCATTCTCAGTAGTTGTCTCCTGAAACCGCAACTGCGCGGAGGATACCCATGCAACCGCCGAGCAGTTAGCGGTTAGCGTGTAAGCGCATATGGCGTATGGTAGAATGCGATGCGCCCAGGCATACAAGCGCCACGGGAGGGAGAGACGCCGTGGAGCATTCTTCAATGCCACCCAGTGTTCCAGCATCTGACGAAGACGAGCCTGTGCTCGCGCGCGAGCCGCTCTTCCCTGGCAGGCAGCGGCGCAAGCTCGGCCCCAATCCGCGGATCAACGCGCTCACGCTGTTTCTCGTGGCTATCCTGGCGCTGGGAGCGATCCTGGCAGGCGCTCAGTGGCTGCGTCAAAGAACGCCTGTAAGCGTACTTGCTGCTACTCCCACACCCACATCCACAACTCCGCTGATGCCCGCGCCGACGATTCCGCCCGGCCAGGGGTGGTCTCCCGCCGGGCCGTCATGGGCGCAGCAGATCAACTTCGCTCCGAGTGAGCCGCAAACCGCGTACGTCTGTGGGACGCCGGGCAACCGCGACGCAAGCGGCCAGGCGCCAATAGCCCTCGGCGTCTCCAGTGACTCCGGCCATAGCTGGCAGACCATCACGACGCATCTCACTGCCAACACCTGCCAGATGACCATGAATCCGCTCGACGCGCGCGACCTGTTGATGGCGATAGGACATTGCCTCACCTGTTCGTCCCCCGCTCCCATGCAGCTCTATCGTACACGTGATGGCGGGCAGAACTGGAGTCTCGTCCTGTTTCCCCTACAGGACGGATCCATCTCACCAGAGTTCATTGCGTACCAGTGGGCCTGGCAGGGTTCAGCCGTCTTCGTCATGCCTTTCCCCCTCGAAACACAGTTGAGAGATAGCCTGGCGATCAGTGTGGCTGGCAGTTCCTTCACCTGGGTAAACAAGGCTGCATTGCTGGCGCAGGTACCAGAGAGCATGCAGATCAACAACATCTATGCGACGACGAGCGCGGTCTATGTTGATTTTGCTTCGTTCGGGCCAAACGATTGCACCGATGACTGCATGCTGACCAAAGAGAGCGCAGACCTGGGGGCCACGTGGACGGTCTTCCGGCCACATTATCATGGCCAGCCAGTGTACCTGCTCGACCAGTCTATCAGTATCGCCGACGGGCATACCCTGATAGGGCAAGTCTATCCCGGCCCGAATGAAGATACGCGCATGTATCTCCGCTCGTACGATGGTGGCGCGACATGGGCGCCGCTGCCATCACCGCCACGAGGTCTAGTGATTACCTCGTTGGCATCCACGCCTGGCGGAATCATCTACGTTGAAACGTGGGATTTTGGCGCTACCGCCACCGCTCCGCCCGCCGTCTATCGCCTCACGCCGGGCACAAAAGCATGGGCTTTCGTCGGCGCGCTGCCGGATTCAGGCATTCCAGTGGTCGTCTCCTGGGATGCGCAAGGCAATCCGCTGGCCCTCTGGAGCGGCGCGGGCAACCCACCACTGTCACCGTTTGCCGGACTGGCCGCTCATCTGCCCTGACACTCCTATCAGTGTCGCGTGACACGGAACCCCGGCGTATAATGCGCCAACACGACGCCGTGATATCTATGAAACATCCATCAAACGAATGTGCTCCAACGGAAACAGAGATGCTATCCTAACGCGGAAATCAGGCGCGATATCACCACTCAGGTCTATTGAGATCTATAGTGACCAAATGCCATGCGAAACAGACTACGGAGGCCCTCAGTGACAGAGACACCAGTGCTCGCCAGCAGCTACACCTTTGACCCCTTTGCCCGCCACAAGTTTTACCATGATGTCAATCAGTCGCTCGTCCATCGGGCGATTTCGCGGCTCGACGCCGCGCATCCCGCGGGGAGGCCAGTGCGCGTCGTCGAGTTGGCATCGGGAACGGGCGCGGTCACCGAGCTGATCCTGGATGAACTGGAGCGCCTGGGCCGTCCGGGTACGGTCATTGGCGTCGAGCCTTCACCGGAGGCCATCGAGATTGCCACCGACCGCCTCGCCTCACGCGGCGCGACATTTGTGCAGGGCGACGCCGATAATCTGGTGACGGTCGCGCCCAACGCCGACGCAATTTTCTTCTGCAATGCCATTCACCTGGTACCAGATAAGCGTGAGGTGGCGGAGAAGGTCGCCAGCGCGCTCGCGCCCAATGGCTTCTTTGCCTGCAATAGCTCATTTTACCAGGGCGCCTATGCCCCCGGTAGCGAACGCTTCTATCATCTCTGGACTCGCCGCGCGCTCGGCTGGCTGCGCAAGAATCATCCCGGCGTCCGCACCGCGCGCACCGAGAAGGCGACGGCTATGCAGTGGCTTACCCCCGACGATTATGCCCAGGCGTTTGAGGCCAATGGGCTGCACGTGGTGGATCGCGCCGAAGAGACGGCGCTGATGCCGCTGCGCGCGTGGCAGGATATTGGCCGCTACTGGCTCTTCATCGAGGGCGCGCTCCCCGGTGTGCCGATCCCCATCGGCGCCGACGCGCTCGAATACGCCGCTGCCGAGGCGATGACCGAGCTGAATCTCACCGAGGTGCCACGCATCTGGCTACAGCTCGTCGCCCAGCATAACGCGCACTGATACCGCAGTGATACCGCGCCGCTATTGACGGGCGTTGTGCCGCAGAGTACAATACCGAACAGCAATACTGTAGAGAATGAAGTATTGTATACTGTGAAGTGTCCAATACCGAGACTGGTGTAGGATACGTCACGGTGAAATCACACTCGAACGGACGCGCGAGACGCCACGCGGTCGGCGCGCGGCGAAAAGGAGCGAGCTTCGATGGCTGATATGTCTGAAACCACAACCGCCCTGGTAACGCTGACGCCTGACGCAGCGGTGAAGGTGCGTGAGCTGCTTGAGGCCGAGGGCAACCTCGACCTGGGACTCCGCCTGTTCGTCGCGGGCGGCGGCTGTTCGGGTATGCAATATGGCATGACGCTGGATGAGTTCCAGGAAGGCGACGAGGTGCTCGAGGTTGAGGGCGTGAAGATGCTGCTCGACGAGATGAGCGCCGCCTACGTCTCTGGCAGCGTCGTCGATTACGTCGATAGCTTGATGGGCGCTGGCTTCACGGTCAACAACCCGAACGCCGTCTCCACCTGCGGCTGCGGTCACAGCTTCCGCACGGCGGGCGATACAGGCGACGCGCGCTCTTGCGGCTGCGGCCACTAAAGCGCCGGGCCTCGCGCTAATTTTTGGAGGCGGCGATGGAGCAAGACTTTCTGAACCTGCCCGCCGATCTCTTGCCTGATGACCCGGCTGATCGCAGCGTCTATCGCGAGGCGTATCAGGCGGGCTACACGCGGACGCTCCGCGAGCTTGAATGGGCGCGTGAGCAGGGGTGGCATCCCACGGAGCGCCAGATCGTGCGCGCGCTGATGCAGGCGATGCGTGTCTTTAGCGCCGTGCGGAGTGGCAAGCCCATCGGTGGGCGGCACCCTGCCTGGCTGCGCGGGCGCGCCGATGCGTTGCGCTCGTTGCTGCATAGCGGTGTCGGCTTCGATCCCTCCGACACTTCGGATGCCTGAGGGCCAACACATCAGCGCCGGATACTTTCTCCAACAGAGTGAGTATCCGGCGTTTGGCGTTTGTGGTGGGACAATCCCGGCATTGGTGTGATGTGCAGTCCCAACCTTGACGTAGCTGTAGCAATTGCGACGGACACGGGCATTGCAGTGGGGTGAGCAAGCCGTAGCGTGAACGCTCCGGCGAATGGGAGGCGGGAAATTCGCCGTAGCATTTATGCTACGGTCTGCCTCGCCCGCCACAACGCGCGGTGTCCGTCGCACATGCGAAAACCACATTAGTCGCCAGCCGCCGTAGCCGCATCAAGGCGAGTAGTTCATAGAACAGGGGTATGCTGATATATGGCGCGAAGCAGCACGAAAACCAGCGGACGACCCGCCGCGAAGAAGCCCGCGCGGCTGGAGGCGCGACTGACGGAGACGCTTATCGCGCTGGCGGGCATCCCCAGCGTCTCGGGCCAGGAGGACGCTGTCCGCGCATGGATTGCCGGGGGGCTGGAGGCGCATGGCCTGACGCCCATCACCGACGGCGCGGGCAACCTGATCGCGCGTGTCCCCGCGCAGCCGCCCACGCGCGACGCCGAGCCGCCGATTCTGCTCAACGCCCACATAGATCGCGTGCCACCGGGACTGGCGCACCGACCCATCCTGGCTGACGGCATCCTGCGTAGCGATGGAACGACCAACCTTGGCGCGGACGATAGCGCGGGCATCGCCATCATCCTGCACACGCTCGACGAATTGCATGCGCGCCGCCTGGAGCATCCGCCGCTGCTGCTGCTCTTCACCGTCGGCGAGGAGGTGGGCCTGATCGGCGCGAAGGCGTTTGATCCGGCGCCCTGGGGCGCGCGGGACGGCATCGTCTTCGACAACGCGGGCGAGGCGGGCGTCGTCGTCAGCCATGCCGCCACCTATATCGCGTTCGACGTTGTGCTGCGCGGTAGCGGCGGGCATCCGGGCAAGCGCCTGGAAGGGACGGCCAGCGCCATCGAAATCTTCCATCGGGCGGCGTATCCTGTCGGCGTGCTGGATGGCGACACCAGCCGCGTCTCCATTGGCCGCATCGAGGGCGGCAGCGCCCGCAACGCCGTCCCACGCGAGCTACGGGCGCTCGGCGAGGCGCGCACCCTACTCGAAGGCGAGGCCCGCGCGCGGCTGCTGGCGGAGATCGAGGCGGCGTTTACCGAAGCGGCGCGATCGCTCGGCGGCGAGGCGACCATCAGCTTCGATCCACACTGCGACGGCTACACCGTGGACGAGAGCGAGCCGCTGCTGAGCGCCTGGTTGCGGACGCAGACGGCGCTCGGCATCGCCCCCCGCACAATGACCACCTTCATCGGCAGCGACGCCAGCGCTTTGCGGGCGCATACCCGCGTCTTCACCGTCTCGACTGGCGCGATGGATGAGCATACGACCGAGGAGTGGATTGCGGTGGCGCCGCTGGCCACGCTGGTCGAGACGGCGGTGGCGCTGTTGAGTGGCTATTCATCTGAGGAGTGAAGGCAGAATAGCAAGAGACCCTCTCCGGGGATGGAGAGGGTCGGCCTCAATCGTTCGTAGTCGTGGCGGGTCTTGTATCTCTAGCCGCAACCACGGCCACTCAACAAACAGCGATCAGGAGGGGTTAGGATTGTCATCGCCACCGCCGAACATGCCCCCGAGCGCCTGGCCAGCCTGGCCAGTGACTCCTCCCGCGCCACTCTGCCCGCCCATCAAACCATCGAGCTGTGAGGCAACCGGTCCCGGGAGTTTGTTCTTCAGGTAACCAATTACGGTCTGAACCGCCTGGTTGGCCTGATCCTGGCTGATACCAGTCTTCTGCACCACCTGATTCACCAGTTCATCCACGTCGCTCACTCCTTCCCGCGGATTAGCGATCATCCGCATCTGAGGCAAGAGTGCGCTGTTTTGCGCACCATCCGTCATACACCACAATTCCCAGTGCGGCGCAAGAGTGTAAGCACAATTGACGGCGTCATACCCTGCCGCGGTGGAGATTGGCCCCTACCTCCAGGCATAGGAAGCCATGTTCGACCGCGCGTGGCGCCTTGTGTTTTTCGCGCAGATATCTCACTTGCAATTCAATTTTCGCTCGATTACCATATGCTGGTGTCCCGTAAAGAACCTGTTTCGTATTGGGTCAAACTAGAGAAAACAGGTGAGACTGAGACGCCAGCGTTACCACTTCCAGGAGGGGAATCTGTGGCCAGCCGAGAGTTTACCGTCGCCGACGAGTATGTCTACAATCGCGCCGGGGCGGTGCGCTGGGTCATCTCCCACGTGCTGCGCTACAAGCGATTTCTGCTCGGAGCGGTCGGCGCGATGATTGTCGCGAATATCCTGCTCTCGGCAATTCCACGGCTGACGGGCGCCGCCTTCAATGTGGTCTTGCAGGAGCGGCCCGATCAGTCGCAACTGGCGCTGGTGGCGCTGGCGATCCTCGCGTGCGTGCTGGTGGGGGGCGTCTTCGACATGACGGCGCGCTTCAGCACCGAGATTCTGGCGCAGCGGCTGGAGCGGGACTCGCGCGACGAGTTGTATCTGAGCCTGCTGGGCAAGAGCCAGACCTTCCACAATCGCCAGCAGGTCGGCGACATCATGGCGCGGGCCACCAACGATGTGCGCCAGCTCAACCCGATGATGAACCCCGGCTTCGATCTGCTCTTCGACTCGCTGCTCAACCTCGTCGTCCCGATGGTCTTCATCGCGTTTCTCTCGCCGCAGTTGCTACTGGCGCCGCTGCTCTTCACCATCGGCTTCTTCTTCGCCATCCGCGACTACACCCGGCGGCTCAATCCCGTCTCGAATGCGATGCGCCAGCAATTTGGCGCGATGAACGCCGGGCTGGAGGAGACGATCACCGGCATCGAGGTGGTCAAGTCCACCGCGCAGGAGCCGCAGGAGCGCGCGAAGTTTGGCCGGAGCGCGCGCGGCTACCGCGACTATTTCATCCGCAACGGACAGATCCAGGCGTGGTACCTGCCGCCGCTGATCCTGGTGTTCGCGCTGGTGCTTGCCTTCCTCCATGGCGTCTTCCTGCTGACGCACGGCCAGTTGACGCTCGGCGGGCTGGTCGCCTACATGGGGCTGATGGGCATGCTGCGCGGGCCAGCCTACCTCTCGATCTTCACCTTCTCGCTCGTCCAGCTGGGCATCGCGGGCGCGAACCGCATTCTGGCGCTGATGCGTGAGGAGACCGAACTGGACGAGAACGAGGCGGGCCATCGCGGCGAGGTACGTGGCGAGATTGTCTTCGACCACGTCAGCTTCAGCTATGGCGAGACGCCGATCCTGCGCGATATCTCGTTCCGCGCGGCGCCTGGCGAGACCATCGCCATCGTCGGCCAGACCGGCTCTGGCAAGAGCACGCTGACGCGGCTGGTCAACCGGACGTATGACGTGACGAGCGGGCGCATTTTGATCGACGGGGTAGACGTGCGCGACTGGAATCTGGATTCCTTGCGCTTGCAGATATCGTCTATCGAGCAGGATGTCTTTCTCTTCTCGCGCAGTATCGCCGAGAATATCGGTTTCAGCATGGGCCAGCGGGCCGAGCGCGCCGAGGTCGAGCGCGCCGCGCGGGATGCCCAGGCCGACGGCTTCGTGCGCGCCTTGCCTGAAGGCTACGAGACGGTCATCGGCGAGCGTGGTGTGACGCTTTCTGGTGGCCAGCGCCAGCGGCTGGCGATTGCCCGCGCCCTCCTGACTGATCCGCGCATCCTGATGCTCGACGACTCGACCAGCGCGATTGATAGCGCGACCGAGGATGAGATTCAGAAGGCGATCCGGCGGCTGCTCGAAGGGCGCACGACACTGCTGATTACCCATCGGCTCTCGCAGATTCGCTGGGCCGACCGGATTCTGGTGCTGCGCAAGGGCGAGTTGGTGGATAGCGGCACACATGAGGAGCTGCTGGGTCGCTGCGACCTCTACCGCCGCATCTTCGCCCGCTACGATAGTGCGCTTCCGGTGGCGACGACGTGAATGAACCCTGGCGCGGAGGGCGCTGGCGGCTAAAGCCGCGCCTAAGGGCGTTCCGCCACGAAGGCCGCCTACGCGGCCTACAGAGCGCGCGTTGCTCATTGGAGCCTGCGCAGGCAGGCTTTGTCGCCTTCAGAGAAGGCGCTTAGGCGCGGCTTTAGCCGCCAGCCAGGTTTATACATAAACACCACACGGAGAATCACCACATGGGCTTCATCATGGACGGATTGGACGCCGACGCCTACGACCGCACGTATTCAGATCGCAAGCTGATCGCGCGCATCGTGCGCTACTTCGGGCCACGCGCGCGGATGATGCTGCTGGTGACGGCGATGATCGTGCTGGGATCGCTGGCCGATACCGTCCTGCCGCTGTTGCTGGCGCATGGCGTGGACGTCGTGACGACCTCGCACACCGCGGCGACGATTGCCGGACTGGTGGCGGCGATCCTGATCGCGGGCATCCTCTCGTGGTGCTTCAGCTTCGTGCGCCAGTGGTATACCGCGAAAGCCGTCGGCGAGGTCGTGCTGCAACTGCGGCTGGACGCCTTCTCCGCCGTCCTGGCGCGCGACATGTCGTTCTACGACGAGAACCCATCGGGCAAGATTGTCAGCCGCGTCACCTCCGATACCGAGGACTTCTCGACCGTGGTGACGCTGGTGCTGAACCTCCTGAGCCAGGCGTTGCTGGTCATCCTGATCGCTATCGTGCTCTTCATCATCAACCCCGTGCTGGCGCTACTGGCGCTGGGCATCGCGCCGTTCATCATCGCGGTGGCGCTCGCCTTCCGCCGCATCGCGCGCACCACCGTCCGCAACTCGCAGCGGGCGCGGGCGCGAGTCAACAACACCATCCAGGAGACGATCAGCGGCATCGCCATCGCCAAGAACTTCCGCCAGGAGCAGACGGTCTATAACGAGTTTGGCGCGGTCAACCGGCAGGCGTATCAGGTGAACTGGCGGACGGGCTTCGTCTTCAACGGCGTCTTCCCCATCCTCAACACCGTCGCGGGCCTGGGCACCGTCGTCATCATCTGGTTCGGCGGGCTGAACGTGCTGCATGGCGCTGTCTCGGCGGGCACCTGGTATCTCTTCGTGCAGAGCATCGCCATTTTCTGGTTCCCGCTGACCAGCATCGCCTCGTTCTGGAGCCAGTTCCAGCAGGGATTATCCGCTAGCGAGCGGGTCTTCGCGCTGATCGACGCCGAGCCGCGTGTGGAGCAGACCGACGCGCAGCCAGTGGCGTCGCTCGAAGGGCGGATCGAGTTCCGCGACTTCTACTTCGGCTACAACGCCGAGCATACTGTCCTGCCGGGGCTGAACCTGACGATCCCCGCCGGGCAGACGGTCGCGGTGGTGGGGCATACCGGCGCGGGCAAATCGAGCCTGGCGCGGCTGGTGGCGCGGTTCTACGAGTTCCAGGGCGGCGAGCTGCTGATCGACGGGCGCGACATCCGCACGTTCGATCTGCGCGACTACCGGCGCCACCTGGGCATTGTGCCGCAGACGCCCTTCCTCTTCGACGGCACGGTGGCCGAGAATATCCGCTATGCCCGCCCAGATGCCACGGAGGACGAGGTGGCGGCGGTGGCGCGGCAGATTGGCGGCGGCGACTGGCTCGACGGCCTCTCTCATGGGCTAGAGACGCCGGTGGGCGAGATGGGGCGTGGCCTCTCGATGGGCCAGCGGCAACTGGTGGCTTTGGCGCGGGTGCTGCTGCAGAATCCCGCCATCCTGGTGCTGGACGAGGCGACGGCGAGCGTCGATCCGCTGACCGAGGCGCAGATTCAAGAGGGGCTGGAGACGGTGCTGGAGCATCGGACGGCGATGGTGATCGCGCACCGGCTCTCGACGATCCGCGACGCCGACCGCATCCTGGTGCTGGATCGCGGGCGCATCGTGGAGGAGGGCACGCACGACGAGCTACTGCTGCGCGGAGGCTCCTATGCGACGCTCTACAACACCTATTTCCGCCATCAAAGCGCCGACTATGTGCCCGGCAGCGGCTACGTGGCGGTGGCGGATTGAGGGAGACTGTTGAATCGCATGGCGGTGGTGATCCTGAGTGAGCAGGCCGCAGGCTGAAGCCCTGCGGCTAATCCCATCAGTTCAGTATCCTCTCGCCCGGCGGTGGGTATGTGGCAGTGGCCGAGGGCGAGCGCGCGGGGTGATTTGTAGGATTCGCCTTTGTGGCTGAGTGAGAATGATTATCGGGTACGGTCTTAATGACTGGTTTGGGTATTTATTGCATCGAACAGGTCTGCCAAAGGCTTTTCATATTCGCTGTGTTCAAACACAATGCGATGGAGCGCGCTCAAAATTATTGGAACCTTACAAGGTCGCAACAAAATCGGGATGATTGGTATGTGCTGGTCATGAGCATACCAAGTCTCCATGTCGACCCATTCTGATTCCACCGCATCTGGCGAAAGAATGGTAATGACCGCATCACTCTCATCAATTGCGCTTTGTATGTTCCGTATCCACCTATCTCCTCCTTTCAACTTGCTTTTGTCAATCCAAGGTACTAATCCACGCGTGCTAAGAGACTGCTCAAGACGATGCGCAAATACCGCGTCCTTATGAGAGTGGCTGATGAAGACCTTCTTCGATGCTGAATCTACCTCAGCGACGACGTCACGCACTGACATGCCGCCTTTGCTTGGTTGTTTCCAGCCTTGCCTCCATTGAATTATACCCTGGAATACTGAGCCGACAATTATGAACAGCAGACTAATCAGAGCAAGAAGTAATATTGAAGGGACGCTCACCAACAGAACCGCTATCCCTTCCGCCCCGATGACAAAACCTTTCCATCCTAAAAAGACACCAATAAACACGAGTGATGATATGCTAAAGAGTGCACTTGCTGTGACAACTGCGGGTTGCATGCTAAAGAACTGTTGAAATAATCCGCCCAAAGTGAGAAAAATCACAGCAACGACATCGCTGAGAAACATGAAAATCGCAAGGTAGAGTCTGATACGACGTTCTAGAGGTGAAAGATCGGGTTCAATTCGAACTACATCAGGGAGTCCAGGCACATGTTCTTCAATTAGCATGCCTGATAGAGTCGCGATCGTGACAAAGAAGACACCAGTAATAACCGGGAGATACGGATAGAGAACTCTAAGCCATGATGGTGGTGCTCCGCCACCAAAGAGAATCGGCGCCCGTGTTGAGACTAAGATGTAATTGGAGCCAACACTTACTAATAGCAGAAACAGATATATAAAGCGTCTGACCCACGCGCTGGTGATTTCGCTTACTGTTGGTCTTTGTACTGTCTTCCTAATCTCATCAAAGTCTGGTAGGCTTCCAGTCTCTTTTTGCCTTTGCGCTTCAGCAATGACCTTTAGATAAATTCTCCTTGCTTGTCTTTCTTCCTCGCCATCACGAGACCAAAAACTGTTTATAGCGTGCTGGAGGCGAGTTGCGCCACGAATGACAATATAGCCTGTGGACACAAAAAAGTTCGCACGTGGAGAAACGTTTTCTACCATTCTTTGATTAGAACCCCCACGCATGCTAAGCAATCGTCAAGCGATCGTCAGCAGTATAGCACAGGCTTGCAGCCATCTCTCTTTGCATTCAAATTGGGCGGCCTCTATCTCCTCCGCCTAAGACACCGACTATGTCCTCGGCAGCGGCTATGTGGCGGTGGCCGAGGGCGAGCGAGCCGCAGCAATAGACTCGCTCTTGTGCTTGTCTTCTCCGTTTATCCTGCGCGCTCCGCCAGTGCGGTAACTTCCTCCTGCTCCTCAGGCGCAGGCGCGGGCGCAACCGCCTCTTTCGCTGCCCTCGCGGCCCGGCGTAGCAGCAGGGTCGGCGGCACACGATAGACCTCGCGCGCCAGGCGCAGGCGCTCCAGCGTCCAGATGAGGTAGCCGGAGAGGTCGAACTGCCACCAGCGCAGGCCATGGAACGCCGAACGCGGGAAGGCGTGGTGATTGTTGTGCCAGCCCTCGCCGAACGCCAGCAGGCCGACGATCCACTCGTTGCGGCTGCGGTCCGTCGTCTCGAATGCGCGCTTGCCGAAGGTGTGGCAGACGGAGTTCACGCTCCAGGTGACGTGATGCGTCAGGAACATGCGCACCAGCCCACCCCAGAGCAGCCCGCTCAACGCCAGCGGCCACCCGCCAAGGAGCCAGCCGACGGCGAACGGGATCGCCAGCGACAGGACCGCCCAGAGCAGGAACGTCTTGCTGACGAAGGTCACAATGCGGTCGCTCACCAGATGGCGGGTGTACACCATAGGGTCGGCGTCGCCATCGCGGAAGATCCAGCCGAGGTGCGCGTGGAAGAAGCCCTCGACGGGGCTGTGCGGGTCGCCCTCACGGTCGGCGCGCGCGTGGTGTTTGGTGTGTGTCGCGGCCCAATCGAGGGCTGGACCCTCAAAGGCCATCGAACCGAGGATGAGCAGCAGCAGCTTGACGACTGGCTGCGCGCGGAAGCTGCGGTGGGTCAACATCCGGTGGTAGCCAACGGTGACGCCGAACGCGACGAGCGCGTACATCACCGCGAGCAAGATCAGGTCCTGCAGGTGGACAGCGCGCTGCCAGAGGAGTCCAATCGCGAGAACCGTGGCCAGTAAAGGGACGAGCACGACGAGGAGGACAGTAATCTTGTAAATACCCCGGTAGACAGGATGCAACGGCGCGTACGCCGGATTGGATGCCACGCGATCTCCTAGTGTTGGCAATATTGGCGTCTCACGAATCTTGTGGGATAGTGATGAGAGCGCATTTCCTTCGTCATTGTTTCGTCATTGTATTCGTATGTCACGGCGCTACGCCCGTAAGCAAGCCTGAAGAGCGGGCCCCCAGCTCTCTGGCGGCTGATAAGCGCAACGATGCGGGTCAAAAGCCTAATGTTCGAGCTTGCGTCACGATACAGGCTTCATCATGCTTGCCACCGTACCCATACTCTCCTCCGCGCTTGAGCGTGCAGTGCGGGCAAGACTCGATCATCGTAGCCATATCCCGGCACATGCGCGCCTCGGCTACCCTTTGCAGTATCGGGCGCATGGCTGCGATCTCGGCTTCTAACGTCTGTATGCGCGCGCGCGCCGTTTCGATGCTGTCGATGGTTTCAATGGTTTCAACGTGTGGTGTGTCCTGCATGGAATTCTCCGTATTCTCCTGCTGCCAATGTCCGAAGATGTAGCTCTGGCGGATTGCCAAAGATCGTTACGATGGTCACGCGAACGCGGGGGTGGTAAGCGCAATATACTTATCGGCTAGCTGCCGGACAATATCCTCCCGCGTGGTGTCGGCTAGAGCGCGAGTGCCCTGGGCATTCTGAAAGCTCTCGGGTGTATGTCCCCCGCCAGCCCGTATTTCGGCGGAGAGCCCGCTTCCACCCGCCCAGAGGGTGTAATCGAATTCTTCTCTACCCGCGTATTCAGAGACAATGCGCATGTTTGAGTCGCCCAGGCGCAACCGTATATGACGCCCATGTTCCTTCAAGACACCCCCGAACTCCTCAAACGCTGGTACGACCACTGTGGCCATGAATTCCTCCACAGCGGTTGTCCCGTCGGATGTCTGCGCGCGCTCTTGTTCGTGATCTTGTCGCGGTTCCTGTTGCTCGCGAAGCAGGAAGAATGCGTCAAGTTCCGCTTTCCAGTCTTTCACCTATCGCCTCCAATTGCTGTCGATGTGTTGAATAGTATGTGCACGCTGATGTGTTTGGTCAGGATGGCCTTCCTTTTGCCGGGTGTGGTTGCACAGCGCATTCGCATGACGTCCTTACGGCCCATCACTGCCCATCGCATGTATCGGGACAGGCTACTTGAGAGTAGGCGAAGGCATCAGCCGTGGAACTGGCTTTGTGCTGCAACGTTGGCACAGCAGGTAGGTCTCGGTGCGTATCGGCAGCCGAACCGTCGCACTCATCCCGGGAGGACGCCTTTCCTCACGCCGCGTGACCGAGACATGGCGAATATGGGCAGCGCAGCAAGGATGACCGCAGTGCATACAATGCACGGTTGCCATCTGCCCGCAATTCTTGACATGGCAACACCCGTCATCTGGTCGATCCGGTCGCGTTACCATCGTCGCCTCCCATTCACCTTTGGCGAAATCATGTTGGTGGAATCATGAGTTTCCGCGCGACTGACATGTGCAAAGGTTCGGCTACGCATCGGCCTGCGTGGTATGTTCCAGGCCGACCTGTGATGGGGAAATCAAAAGGATTCTGATGTGCTGCTCCGCCAACGATCGCTCCCAGGCTCCGACGCTAGGAAACATACAATATCGCATGCCACGGAAAATAGTAGGTGTCCCTGGAGTCCTCTACGAGGATTCCAAACGTGTCATACCCGAGTAGCTGCCATCGCTGAGAGGCTGGCGAGCCGACCCCTTCAACGAATTGAAGCGTTATCAGGTGTGGAGCGCTTTCCTTTTGCCTGACCCTGGCCTGGCCCTTCAGGAATTGCTCAAACACTGTCATCTCACTGGGCGCCATTTCGACCCTCGCTTTTCTACGCTGTCGGTACCGTCGTGCAGCGACACGGGTACCGACTCATGGTAGAGAAACTGGCCAGGGTATGTACGCCCTGGCCAGAGTCATGCGACTGAGGCTCGTTTTAGCGTGCCAGTTACGAGTCGCGCGAGCGGCTATGCCCGTAGCGATCCTGCCGTCCGTCGAAATCGTTTGAGCTACCGCCGTAGGAATCGCGACGCCCACCGCGCCCGCCTCCCGAGGAACGCTCGGGACGTGGCTGCGCCTCGCTCACGCGAAGCGTCCGGTTGTCGATGGTTGTCCCATTGAGGGACGCGATGGCGTTCCGTGCGGCGGCGTCTTCGGTCATCTCGACGAAGCCAAAGCCCTTGCTCTGGCCGCTCTCGCGGTCCATGACGACCGTTGCCTCGCTGACCTCGCCGTAGGCGCTAAAAATCTGAGCAAGCTGCTCATTACCAATCGTGTAGGGCAGGTTGCCCACGTAAATTCGGATAGCCATCTGGCCTCCTCCTCAAGTATATCGATGCTCATCTCCGCAAAGGTCTGCGGATTCATCTGTGCCGACCCACTGCAGGCATCGGCGCCGAACTCCACAACAAGTCAATCCGTGCGGCGTTCGCAGACTCAGTGGAGTTCTATACTGAGGAGGGAGAAATCTCGATCAGATAGAGACCATCAAGACGAAATGCATCAGCGCTGCATGTGAGGTATTCCAGGAGAAGCGTGATGCGGTCGCGATCAACTACGCCCCCAGTATAGCACATCTGCTCTGGGTGGGCGCTTTCTCCGCTGCCTGAGCGCCGACTACGTCCCCGGCTGCGGCTACGTGGAGGTGGCCGAGGGAGCGCGCGCGGGGTGATCTTAACAAAATAAGATGGCGCACACCTCCGCGGATAGCTTTGTTTTCCCGCATGCATAAGATAAACCGCTGTCCAGCGCCATTTTTGCCGCACCTATATAATGCCAATTAGATGCCATGAAGGCTAAATCGAAGCCAAGAGAAACCCCTCAGATGTGTTCCTGCTATGCTTTTGCTTTTTCTTCCGAACACCCTACGTCGTGGTAAGCGAGGCAGACCGTAGCATACATGCAATCAATGCTACGGCGAATTCCCCGCCTCCTTGGCCCATGCGCTGGCAGGCTCCGGCCTGCTTACCCCATCGCAATGCCCGTGTCCGTCGTAAATTGTAAAAGCACATAAGGAACCGCTCGTTGCGCATAGGGGATAGGGTCGGCTTGGTCCGTCACTATTCGCCAACGCCCAGCTTCTCAGGGTTTCTTTGATGCTCGCTTTCATGGAACCTAAAGGGGTTCACCTGTTTGATTGACGCCAGGTTATAGCTATGGTATATTTTAACAATCTTCCCGCAAAGCAATGTATTCACAGTCAGTAGTAGTTATTGTCACTTCATGGTGTGTGCATGTGGACCTGGAGACAGAATGTATTGGCTGCGGAGTGCCACACCATTACAGCGTATCACAGCGTGTGATGCCTTCCGTATACTGTAGGCTGTCATTCTTGCTAGCCCATCACTCACGGGTGGGCAGTAGTGGGGGATGTACTGCGCGCTCTGTGGGCGCAGTCCCTCTTCAGTGGAGGAAACACGACATGGCGACAAAGGCCATCGCCGTTCAGGCGGCGACTCCGCAAGACTTGGAAACCATGACCATGCAGTACATCTCGCAGGGCTATGTCATCGCAAATAAGAGTCCGGCGCAGGTATCGCTTGTCAAGCGCAAGAAGATCAATATGACCTGGCTGATCATTGATCTCGCCTTCATCCTTGTGTTTGGCTTCGGTTTGCTGATGCTCCTCATCACGTTCATATTCTATGCGATGGATAATGACAAGATGGTCACGATTACGGTAGTAGGCTGGGGCGCCTCTCAAACTACAGGACAACTGGAGCCGCAGTCGGGTAGCTACACGCCTTATTAGCAGCTAGTGAAATGTAGTTGAAAACCTGGACAGGGCGCGGCGCGCGTTGGGAAGGTAAAGCAATCCCATAGCGTTGTGCGATGGGTGATCGCGAGATCAGAGGTGTCGAGATGACGACGTTTCCGCCAGACTATCCTTCACCATCCGGGACCGGGTCATATCGGCCAGATCGACCTGATCCGCAACAACCTCCCAGCTATACAGTGCCGTCGCCGCCTGGATACTCGCCGCCAGGCTTCTCCTCCCCACAGCCAGCGAGTTATCCGCCTCCTGGCTACGCTCCGACGGGACATGTTCCCGGTTACGTGCCCGTTGGAATAGCTCCAATTCAGGCAAATTCCGGTTGGGCGACTGCCAGCTTTGTGTTTGGCATACTGGGCTTATGTACGGGAATAGGGGCGATATTTGCTATTATCTTCGGGCATATCGCGCTGAACACGATCAACAACGCTGCGGGACAGCTGAAAGGAAAAGGTCTGGCAATGGCTGGACTCGTGATGGGCTATCTCGTGGTCGCTGCGTTTATCGTGGCGCTGATTGGGTCAGCAATCACAAGCATGAACAGGTAGGTGGGGCAGAGAACTAGGGCCTGTGCGGTATTGAAACCTGTGCGGTATTGAAAAGGGAGCGTACTTCGCCGGGTAAGCACGACGACCTGGCGGGAATGCTACTTGCTGGCGGCATGCAGTGCCAGGCGGGCGACGGCGCCGCGCCCGAAGCGCTCTCAGAACGCGAGCGGATCGTCATCGAAATGATAAGCGGCGCCTACGTCGTGGTGGCCGAGGGCGAATAGGGACGTCATGAAAATGACGTGCGCATGAGACAACGGGGTTCATAGCCGCACGCTCACACGTCGAGCAGGCCCGTGTCCGGATCGATAACAGGCCAGTCAGTCGAGTACATTGGGCGTGTTCTGGCTCGCGGCTGCGTAATTGTGTCCATCAATTCCAGGTAGGTCTTCACATTGGCTTCTTCGTCTTCCGCCAGAGCCGCTTCTATTGCGGTTCGCATGGTTCGAAGACGCCGCTCAAGCCTGCGCGCGTCCCGGGCAACCTTACGCACCTCTTTGACATGTGGAAGACGGTAGCGTAACTCATCGAGCGATGAGCATGTTCGGCGGGCGCTCTTTGACGCTGTCGAGACCAATCGTCGCGACTTTTTCTTGCGCTTGTTCATGTGTCTGGAAACCCCTTCTCGCGTGCATTCTCGATAGCGTACATCCGCGCCTGGCTTGCTCGTAGGCGCCTACGAGTTCGGATCTCACGCGCGTCCCAGCTCCATTACGATGCCGTTGAGCGCATGCTATTCGTAGCGCTCCAGGGTACCGTGCGTGATTACCTGATACCAATTTCGTTTGGATTGTTGTCCTTCGGGGGCAGGCCGTAGCGTAAACGCCACGGCGAATTTCTCCGCCCATTCGCCGTGGCCTTCAGGCTACGGCGCGCTCGCCAACGACAACAACTTAGCCGGATTTGGTATGAGAGCCTGAGAGCCTTTAGCCATTTTTCCAGCGATCATAGCGATGCTTCAGATTGCGCTGATACGCGATGGCCGTGAGAAACTTCGCGACCGCGAGCGCGATGGCGCCCACCAGCATGACCAGGCAGAGCGCGCCAATCGTGACCAGCAGCCCATCACGGGTCACGACCGCTGCGATGCGCGCTGTCGGATCGGTAATGGCGCGCTCGTCAAACATGGCCCGGCGTAAGACCGCGCCGCAGGCGACGATCACCGTGAGGCAAACGCCGATGATAACCCCGAAGATACCAGCGATGGTGGGCTTCCAGGCGCCCTGCACGAGATTCTTCAGGAATTCGACAATCCTCGCAAGCACGATTCACCGCCTTTCAACTCAGATCACTGTGACATCCGCTCGCCAGGTAAAGCGCCCAAAAAAAACCGCTGACGAAAACCATTCGTCAGCGGGATTGGGGAAAAGAGGGGCCTTCGATCCCCATCGTGTAGTGTGGGAGCTAGCGGATAGCCGCAACTGGCTGGTGTGAGACCACGGCCACGCATAGACTCCCTCCTTTCCGCGCGTTCTTCTCGCAGGTCGTCGGTGAGATTAGTGGCTGGTGATGATCCTGTATGGTCAATACGGGTCGCTCAAGTTGTCTATAACGCTGGCCGCGCGTCTGCGGGAAGGCGCTCATAGGACGCCTCCCAGACTGCCTCCCACGTTCCCAGAGCGTGATGAAATCAGGAGCTCCGGAACTTGGGCGTCATACTGGGCGTAGAGGTCGACGCACTCCTGGTTGTTCTCAAGCACATCGCGAAGCGTCAAAATGTGCTGCGATGCGTCGTCCTTGTCCGGAGACTCCGAGCGTAGGACGACAACGTAGCTGCTGTCTAGAAAGAAGTTCGACGCAATGGCGAGATGGATGTGGTAGCCCGTCTGCCCCGCGCCTTCAAGGGCCTTTTCTACAAGCCAGAGATTCTCGATGCACATGTCAGTGGCTCCTATCAGCTCTCCATACCGATTCAGCCTGGATCAGCCCATGCATAGGCCGCGATCTACTCCGAAATTAAAAGAAGCCGCTTCTTCGCTACAATCCGCATGACCTGTTGGAGCGTGCGGCGCGCCATCGCCTATAAGGCGCTGATGGTACAGAAATGCCTCGTCCCGTCCGCTTTCGCGGGGGACGAGGCACACACGTTGAACCTTTGCGCGTTGATGAACCGTCTTAGACATGGCATGGCATTACTCCTTAACTACCTCACTGGATAGTCGTTAAAGGGAGTGGTTTTCTGTATTGTACATTCTCGGTGATATGCTCGTCAATACCCAATGTGGTGTTCGGTTTTGTGACAAGTCTTGAGATATAATACTATGTTCAAGACATTCACGCAAGCACGTACTTGTATGTGCTGCTATACTTGTCCCGTCAATTCTTGAAGTAGGAGAGGGCTTTATGGGGCATCCGGTCAGTCCAGGTTCGGCTCACACAGCTGACGGCGCCGATGATGCTATGGTTTCATCAGTAGGCTCTCAGCTGCGGCTTGCTCGTCAACGGGCGCACATTTCGCTGCGATCTATGGCGGAGCGAACAGGCTATAGCAAAAGCCACTTGAGCAACGTAGAAACCGGCACTTTCCCAGTTACTGAGCAACTGTTGCAGCGCTATCAACGCGCGTTGGCCAACAACCAGAAAGATCAAGAAGATCAAGAAGAAATAGAAGGGAAAGAGGCGGCAATAATGAACAGCGCACAAAACCCGGAATGGGATGTTGTCATATCAGGCACGACCTCTGCTCTGGCGAAGAAAGACCGCTGGCGGCTCGAAACCGAGATTGACGAGCCGGTGGCTCGTGTCTGTAAGAGCATGGACTTACGTTGTTTTGTCCCACAACGATTCACCAATCGCCAAACCGAACTGCCGCCAGACCTGCCGGGAGAATACAATATCATTGCTCATTCTGGCGTACTCATTGCCTATGTTGGCGTCAATGATAGCCGCACAGGTCTTCAGTTAGGGTGGGCGCATGTCGCTCAGATTCCGATCATTCTCCTCTATGAGTTGGGGAACAGTGAAATCGCGGATGAGTATCGGCAACAACAGCTTGCTATTCATGACACTATTTGCTTTCGCAATCAGGATGACCTCGTGAGCCAGTTATTCCAGACGTTATTCTGGCTCTTTAGTGAGCGGAACCTGGAGAAGGTGTCAAAGCAGAATACGTGGTCTTCTGAACTCACCGGCAAGAAGCAGCGCCAATTGAATGATCTGCGGCTGCGGGGGAAAAAGCTGACCGCAGCGCATCAGCCGATATCAGAGAAACAGTGGCTCAGTGAGAATCCTTTCTTCGCGCTCGAACATGAAGAACTTCAGCGCCAATCCTGATGAATCCTGATACTGACGACCGACGCGACCTTGGAAACGAAAGGCCGCATAGCGCCGAGAACGGTAACACCGCTTGTGAGAGACTTTCAGACGCCAGGGTGAGCTAGTACTTACGGCTCTCGCGCCTTGCCTGCATAGTGTGGCATAATTCAATAGATAGGTGACCTTGCTTGGGAACGACCCATAGCTGATTTTCTATGGGTTCCAGTGAGGAGGGCCGTATGATCGCGCGCACGACACCACCTGATTGGCCTCGCAAGTGGGACGATGGGAACCCTCATAGAGGCGATGGCTCTGTCTATCTCCTTGCTATAGGTTCCGCGAGGGACGACATTATCGCCGTGGTGAGTCGTGCCTGCGGCGCATTGGGCGTTCCACTCGTCGTTGGTGAACATCGCGACATCGCCGGGATGCAATGTGCTAGCGCTCTCATTATCTACATGGATGTGAATGATGGACATTCCATAGCTGCTGCCGCGAGAGCGCAATTTGCGGGCCCACCGATGATCTTTCTCTATGAGAAGGACATACCGGACGTACCATACACTGATTTCCGGGCTGCGCTCGCACGTGATTTGGCTGACAATGCTGCCCTAGGCTCCATCGCGTTTGACGATCCCCTGGCCATTGCAGATGCCGTGTGCAGTGCGCTTGCTGACCTCTTTCGGGGTATACAGGTGCGTAACGCGCTTGTTGACCTCTATAAGCGTCTGCAACAGGCCAATATCCCGCGCGCGCAAGACTGGGCATGGGGCGTATGTGCTGGCGTGCGAAAGGTCCTCGATGATGAGGTCCTTCCTAATATTCCAGTGCTACCGTCAATCACGTTATCCAGCGATTGGATGCGGAGCCAATATGCGCTCGCCATGGGGACTCATCGCACGCTCGTAGACGGAGTAGACGCCAAGGTGGTGATTGCGTATGCGGACGCCAATGAAATCGTCAGCCATGCTGGCTACAGTACTCTTCCAATCCCGGTTGAGAAGATCGTCAAAGCGTATGGCATAACCATCGAAAGGGTACATCTCGATGATCTCTCCGGTCGGATTAGAATGGAAGGACCTACAGCCTACATCGAAGTGAATAAGGACGAACGCGCAACGCGCCAGAACTTTACCATCGCGCATGAGTTTGGTCACTTTATCATGCAGCATGGCCAGAATTGCTTCCGCTCGAATTCAAGGGCATGGGTGTTGCGGGCAGATGAAGAAGCAGCGGACGCATTTGCGGCCGAGATGCTCATGCCAGAGACTCTCATCCGGGCGGAGTTCGACGAGCAGCAAACGCTCGGGCGCTCGATAAACGCGACGGTACATATCATGGCAGCGAAGTGCGGGGTAGGCGAACAAGCCATGAGGCGTCGGCTGCTATTCCTCTCTCTGATTTCTTAGCCCGCATACGCAACGACGCCTAAGCGCTCAGGTTGAGCAAGGCTTCTCTTCCTCGATGTGGGGAGGGGTCGAGGAAGAGGTTCCGCCAGCCAGCCGCTATATCCTGCAGGTCGCCAGGCCGCGCTTCTCTAGGTAGCGCTGGTGATACTCCTCGGCGCGGTAGAACGTCCGCGCTGGCTCGATCAGCGTCACGATGGGGCGGCGATACTTGCCGCTGGCCTGTAGCCGCTCTTTGGCGGCGCGCGCCTCCGCCTCCTGCTCTGGCGTGTGGAAGAAGATGACCGAGCGATACTGGTCGCCAACGTCCGGCCCCTGGCGATTGAGCTGGGTCGGGTCGTGCTCGTCCCAGAAGACGTTGAGCAGCGTCTCGTACGAGACCTCCGCCGGATCATACGTCACCTCGACCACCTCGGCGTGCCCGGTCGTATGCGAGCAGACGTCGCGATAGGTTGGATCGGCGAGCGTGCCGCCCTCATATCCCACCACCGCATCCACCACGCCGGGCGTATTCCTGAACGTCACCTCGACGCCCCAGAAGCATCCCGCGCCGAACGTCGCCTTCTGTAGCGCGCGCGCCTCACTCTCCGGTGCGGTTGTCTCCGTCGTGTTTGTCTCCACCGTATTCTCGTCGCTCATGCTTATCGCTCCTCTTGAAGTTTGCGCTTGCCTCAGACGATAGCGTGTATTGCCTACAAGTGTATTATGCCACTGTTTCACGTGGCGCTACCTGCCAACCGCGTGTGGATGGCGAGCGTTCGTGGTACAGTCAACTCAGATGTCACCCCAGATGTCAGCAGAAGCCCACCACACGAGCGTTGGAGATGTTGCATGGAACCGATCACCTACACGCCCATTGGCATTGTGCATTCGCCCTTCACCACACTGGAGGGCATGCCGCTTCAGACTATCGCTGCCGAAGGCGCCAGAGGCTCAGTCGAGATCGAGCCGGAGTTCCAGGAGGGACTCAAAGACCTGGAGGCCTTTTCGCATATCATCCTGCTGACCCATCTCCACCGTATGTCTGGTTTTTCGCTGGTGGTGACGCCGTATCTGGATGACCAGACGCATGGGATTTTCGCGACCCGCTCGCCACGGCGGCCCAATTCGCTCGGACTCTCGGTGGTGCGGCTCGTCGCGGTCGAGGGCTGTACGCTGCTGATCGAGGATGTGGATGTGCTGGATGGCACGCCGCTGCTCGATCTCAAGCCGTATGTGCCCGCCTTCGATGCGCGCGTGACCGAGCGTATCGGCTGGTTCGCCGACCGCCTCGACCGCCTCCACACCACTCGCTCCGACCGGCGCTTTACGCGGTAGCTGATAGCCTGTGGTATGGTGAGGCTGCGCGCCTGACCTGAGACGCGCATTGATGGAGCGCTGCGAGGAGGACAAGACGATGGAATTGAGCGCGCGGAACCAGCTCTCTGGAACCGTTATGTCGGTGAAACTTGGCGGCGTCATGGCTGAGGTCACGGTGCAGATCGCTGGCGGACAGGAACTCGTCTCGGTGATTACGCGCGGCTCGGCGGAGCGGCTCAATCTCCAGGCCGGGGATCAGATCACCGTCATCATCAAGTCAACCGAGGTGATGCTCGGCAAGTAGCGGCCTGGGACTCGCGGCCCTCCAATCCCAGGCCCGTAGCCGGGCGTGACTCGGATCGGCGGCGACGCTCAGAGCCGCTTCTCGAACCAGTGGTGGGCGTATGGCTCGGCGTTGAAGGCCTCCACCTCCTGATATCCCGACTGGCGATAGAGCGCGATGGCCTCGGCGAGCGTTCCGTTCGTCTCAAGCCGCAGGACGGTGACTCCGGCCTCGCGGGCGTGGCGCTCCAACTCGCGGAGGAGGCGGCGACCCACCCCAAGACCGCGAACCTCTGGGGCGACCCACATCCGTTTGAGTTCTGCCGGGGCGTCCGCGTGGAACTTCAACGCGCCACACCCCACCGGCTTCTGGCGCAGACTGGCGACGAGAAACAGGCCAGCCGGGGGCGCCATCTCGTGCGCCTGCGCTGAGATGCTGCGGGTGGGATCGAAGCCCGCCTCGAAACGCCGGTTCAGCTCGGCGAAGTACTGTTCCAGGCACCATCTGGCTTCCGCGCTCGCGGGATCGGCGACGGCGATACGTACCGTCGAGGCCAGCAGCAGGTGCTCAACCTCGGCCATGGCCGCCGCCAGCCGGGCCTGTTGGTTCACGCTCAGCGGCTCCAGGAGCGCGCGGGCGAATCCTTCGGCGCGGTGATCGAGTTCGGCCCGCTCGGCCCGCCCAGCCGCCGTGAGTTGCGCGCGGCGCACGCGCCGGTCATCCAGGTCCGGCTCAACCACCACCAGACCGTGTCGCTCCAACGTGCGCAGCAGGCGGCTGACATACGCGGAATCGAGCGCCAGCCGGGCGCGCAATGCGCGAACCTCGACCCCAGCCTCTTCTTCGCCATCACTCCCAATCTCCCAGAGCAGCCGCGCCTCGCCAAGGGAAAGATCGCGGCCCAGGAAATGGTCGTTCAACGCGCCGACGCGCTCGGTCACAGCCCGATTGAAGCTGCGAACCTGCTCCACCAGTGTGCTATCCATCAGGAGACCTCCTCTCCGCCTCACCCTTTATTATCTGACTATAGTCAGATAATTTGCGCGAATGCAATGGTGAACCTCTCGCGCAGGGTGGAGCGCGGCCTGAGCGGCCTGAGTTGACCAGCAGTGAGCGCCGCTGTGGTATACCTTGAGTGTCAGTCAGAGATGATGCAGTCGCGTTAACCGTTTTCCAATCTCCGTGTGACACTTTAGTTGTAAACCATGTGTTACTTTATGCGTGACAACTCTCCCAGATACATCCGGGAGCTTCTAGGCCGAAGCCAGAGACTGTTGCCCCAGTCTCAAAATATTCAAGCTCGCGTTATAGTCGCGGTCGAGGACAATGCCGCAACACGGGCAGGTATAGATGCGGTTGGCGAGGTCGGAGAGGGAGAGTGTTTGCCGGTGTCCACACGACGAGCAATCCTGAGACGTATACGCAGGGTTCACAGCGACATACTGCCGACCGGCCCATGCTGCCTTGTAGGCGATGAGGGCTGTGAACTGGCTCCACGCCGCGTCCTGGATGCTTTTCGCGAGACAATGGTTATGCGTCATCCGGTTGACCGACAAATCTTCGACCGCGATCAGGTCAAAGGCGTTGACAATACGGCGGCTGTGCTGGTGCGCGAAATCGCCCCGTCGCCAGCGGATACGTTCATGCACCCGCGCCACGATCTTGCGCCGCTTCGCGCGTTCTGGCGTTCCCTGCTCTTCCTTGCTGACACGCCGTTGCGCCTTCGCCAGTGCCTGTTCTTCGGCCCGGAAGAAACGTGGGTTGGCGATATCTTGGCCTGTCGAGAGCGTGGCAAACGTCGTGAGTCCCACGTCTATGCCCACCTGCTGACTGGTTTCGGGCAAGTGCGAGGGCTCCGCGCATTCACACGCGAAGCAGACGTACCACTTGCCGGTGCTGCTCCGGCTGATAGTGGCTGTTTTGGGCGTCCCTTCCAGCGGACGGTGCAGGATGATCTTCACCAGCCCGACCCCATACAGCCGCAGACGACGGGCCTCCGCATCCAGCTTGCAGCCGACCGGCACCTGCGGATAGGTGATACTATCGTAGCGTCCCTGCCCACGAAAGCGTGGGTAGCCCGGTTTCTTCCCTCCCTCGCCCGTGCGCATACGACGGAAGAACGCTTGAAAGGCCAGATCAAGGCGCACGGCAACATTCTGCAACACCTGCGATTGCACCGCTGCCAGCGCCGGACGAGCCGCTTTGAGCAGCGGCAACGTCGCTTGCTGGTCGTAGAGCCGCAGCGACTCCTGGCGCTGCTCCCAGGCATCCCGCCGGGCGGCCAGCAACTCGTTGTAGAGCCAGCGACACTCCTCAAGCTGCGTTTCGAGAAGGCGCTGCTGCTGTTTGTTCGGGTACAGACGGTACTCGAATGTCTTACGTATGATTGCATTATCATACTTAAAGCATGCATGTTGTCAAGGCGAACAGCCTGTTCATCCCGTGGATAACGCCAAGGGGCTTTCTGGCCAGTTTGCTGTAAACTATGATGTAGTCCAGCAGGCGCATGCGCGTAGCTCGTCCCCGTAGCGCGACATCCAGCAGGATCATCGTGATGAGCGCCTTTCAACTGACCAATCACGCACAGACCATCATCTTCGGCCCTGGCTCCGTTGCCCGGCTTGGCGACGCGGTGGCCGAGGCTGGATGGCGGCGCGTCATGCTCTGCGCCACCCCCAGCTTCCGCGCACGCGGACACCTCGCGCCAATTGAGGCCGCGCTGGGCGAGCGGCTGGCGATCACGTTCGAGGATGTGCAGCCGCACGTTCCCGCGCTTCAGGTTGCCGATGCCGCCGCGCTGGCCGACCAGTATCAGGTGGACGTCGTGCTTGGCCTCGGCGGCGGAAGCTCCATCGGCACCGCTAAGGCTGTCAGCGCCACGCTGGCGCCGCAACCAGCCGCCCCGCGCGTCGCGGTGATCGCCATCCCTACCACCTACGCCGGTTCGGAGATGACCCCCGTCTTCGGCGTCACCGAGCGGGCGGACGGCGGCACGCGCAAAGTCACCCGTAGCGACGCTAGCGTCACGCCCCGGCTCGTCATCTATGATCCGCTGCTGACGCTCGATCTGCCTCCACACATGACGGCAGGCACGGGCATCAACGCCATCGCCCATTGCGTCGAGGCGCTCTACTCCACTGCGCGCAATCCGCTCGCCTCGGCGGCGGCATCCGGCGGGCTGCGGGCGATCTCCCACGCGCTGCTCCGCTGCTATACCCACGGCGACGATGTGGAGGCGCGCGACGAGATGCTCGGCGGCGCGTTCCTGGCGGGCACGGCGCTGGCCCACGTGGCGATGGGGCTACATCACGGCATCTGCCACATCATCGGCGGCGCAACCGGGGTCGCTCATGGTGACGCCAACAGTGTCATGCTCCCGCATGTGATGCGCTTCCACGCGCAGGCAATCGCCCCTCAACTTGCCGAGGCGGCGGTCGCAATGGGCAGCGCTGCGGCGGGGCAGAGAGACGAGGCGCTGGCATCGGCTGCTGCCCGGCAGGTCGCCAACTGGGTGGCCGCGATGGGGCTGCCCTCGCGCCTGCGTGAGTTGGGTATCCAGGAGCGGCAACTCCCCGAACTGGCGCGGTTGGCCTTCGCCAGTCGCACCGTCCAAAACGACCCACGCCCCATCGGCGATGTCGCCGAGATCGAAACGTTGTTGCGTGAAGCGTGGTGATGTGCGTCGTGGCGCATGCTGCTGTGCGCCGAACTCGTAGCGCGTCGGACTATTCCGTCCTTCTGGCTCCGAAGACAGATCGTAGCGCGGCGCCTGTCGGCATCCCCATCGCGAGGGCGCGGCAGACAGGTAGCGGGTAAGAGGAGAGGCTATCAGTGGCAATCAATCCGATGGACTACAGCGCCAAAGATACCGTTCTCGACGTAGTGCGTACCGAGCGGGGCAAGTTCTACTCGATCATCGATGTCCCGCGGAACTGGGAGTCGCCCACACGCAGCGGTCACTGGGAGGTGCGCGACCTCGTCGGCCATATGATCGACGTCACCGAAGGCTACCTCACCCGCTGGGATTTGGCGCAGCGTGGCGAGCCTGCCGAGGCGCTGGGCCTGCTGGTGATGGCGCAGGAGCTTGACCGGGTCGCGCTGACCTTCCGCGATCTTCCCCGCGACCAGGCGATCTCGCGGCTGAAGGCGGACTCCGACCGGCTGATGACTATCTTCGATGGCCTCACCGCCGACCAGTGGGGCGGCTTCAACGTCACCCATGTCTTCATGGGACCGCTGCCCACCTTCTTCTATCCCGCCTTCCAGATTATGGACTATGGCGTGCATAGCTGGGATATGCGCTGGGGGCTGGGCGACAAAAATGGCGAGCTGGATCAGCGGACCGCCGGAGTGCTTGTCCCCTACATGTTCATTCTGATGATGTCAACGGTGGATCAGGAGTCGGCGAAGGATGTGGACATCGACTATGGCATCGTCGTCGATGGCGACTGGGGCGGCAAGTGGCGCGTACACGTCAAGGACGGGCAGTTCACCTATGAGCCCGCGGATGACGTCTCGAATCTGCCAGCCACCATTCGCTATGAAGATGAGTCTGAGTTCGTGCTGACGACCTTCGGGCGCATCGAGGGCGGCGTCGCAACCGGCGACCCACAGGTGATCGCCAAGGCGCGCACGCTCTTCTTCCGAATTTGAGATGGCGGTGGGTAAGCAGGCCGTAGCGTGAACGCTCCGGCGCATGGGCCTGGGAGGCGGGAAATTCGCCGTAGCATTATGCAGTTTTAGAAAGTACGAGGGACATGCGCGGAGGGGCGCGGGCGGTTCAAACCGCGCCTGAAGGGCCTACGGCCACCAAGTCCGCCGTCGCGGACTCCCAGACCGTGTCCCAACGCGCTCCCCGTTGGCGCAGGGTTCTGGGCACCCCGCGCAGGCGGGTTGCGTGGCGGAGCGTGCGCAGCAGGTGCAGCAGGCGCAGCAGGCGAGGCCCTTCAGGCGCGACTTCAGTCGCCAGCCTCCTGGCGTGCCCCTCCTATTTTGTAAAACCGCATGTATGCTACGGCCTGCCTTGCCCACCACGACGTAGGGTGTTCGGAAGAACAAGTGAAAGTACACTATGCCACGACGGGCATTCGCTCACAGTAAACGCCGCCATACCAGTGCGACATGTAGAACACGACTCTAGCTTCCCTCCCTTTGAGGGGAAGGGATGGGGAGAGGGTTGTGGCATAACACACCCAGATTCCATACCAGGAGACGATTCACATGGCTAAAATACAGGTGCAGGGCGTCCATCACCTCACCTTCGTTGGCTCCAACCGCGATGCGATCATCGATTTCTATCAGGGCGTACTCGGCATGCGGCTGGTGCTTGACCAGCCCAATCTGGACGTGCCCAACGAGGAACACCTGTATTTCGATGCTGGCGATGGTCGCCTGCTGACCTACTTCGTCCGTCCGACGCGCGAGAACGACACCACGCCCAATCCCGAAGACATCGGCAATCTGCATCATATGGCGCTCACCGTCTCGCATGCGGTCTATACGCAGGTGGTCGAAAAGCTTAACGAGCTTGGCATCGAGAACACTGGCCCGATTGACCGTGGCTTCATGGATTCGATCTACTTCCGCGATCCCAATGGCCAACGGTTGGAGCTTGCCTGCTACAAGTTCGTCCCGCCAGTGGGCTGCACCATCGCCGATGTGCTGTTGCATGCCCATCGCATCCGGGTCGCGGCGGGCGATTACAATGTGAATGATAGCCACCTGGCCCAGGCCATCGAAGAACTCTCGCAGTGCCAGGAGTCCCTCTAACGCCTGCCCATCCGCTGCGCGAGGAGTCTGAGCCATGCGCGATCTGCATCTGTGGGCCTTCGAGCGCGGCACGCTCTGGGTGCGTGAATGCGGCGGGAAAGACGTTGCGCTGGTCGTCCTTGGGCGAGAAGCGATGCTGAGAGAGGCACAGTCTGGTGACACCGAGGCGCTCGCCTGTGCGATGGGGCTTGCCGAGACGACCGAGGTGCGGCGACGCTTCGACGCTGGGCGGCGCTGCTTCGTCGCGCTGGTGGACGGCTCCATCGCTACGTACGGCTGGGTGTCGCATGGCGTCGAGAGCATCGGCGAGCTGGAGCGCTCGTTTCGCATGGCGCCGGATGAAGCGTACATCTGGGACTGCGCGACGCTGCCACCCTATCGCGGTCAGCATCTCTATTGCGCCCTGCTCGATCACATTGTTACGACGCTATGCCGCGATGGCACGCGCCGCATCTGGATCGGCGCGTCGCTCGATAACACTCCCTCGATTCGCGGATTCGCCGCCGCTGGCTTCCAGCCGGTGCTCACGCTGACCTACCTCCGGCTGCTGGGCATCCGTCGCGTCTGGATGGCGGGCGATTCGGCGGCCTCGCCAGCGCTGGTCACACGCGCGCGGGAATGCCTGGCGGTGTAAATAGTGGGCCACCTTCGCGGCATGATGTCGTTTTAGAATGACCTCCGAACAGCGTGCTGGGGTGGGCGTGCCGGACCATGAATGCCCCGGCGAGTGGGGGCGGAAATTCGCCGTAGCGTTAACGCTACGGCCTGCTCACCTCACCGCAATGCCCGTGTCCGCCACACATGCTACAACTGCATCAGGCCCTGGCGAATTGCCCCGCCCTCCCGTTGCATACCCTCGCATGCGCCCATTCGCCGTAGCGTGAACGCTACGGCCAGCCTCGCCCGCTACACCGCGCGGTGTTCGGAATAAAAAGTGAAAACCACATCATGCCGCAGCTCATCACGTCCGCACGACGATCTCTGGACGGCTCGCCCTACCATCTGCATGTGGGCGATCCGAGCGCAGCGTTTTGCGCTCTGCAGCCCGCGTAGGCGGGCTTTGTCGCCGAACGGAGCGAGGCGCTTAGGCGCGGCTTCAACCGCCAGCCATAGGAGGACCACCGTGACCGATCAACATCAGCCATTAGAGAACGAGTATGTGGATGAGGTGAATGCGTTTCGCCAGGAGAAAGATCGCTTCTTCGCCACCGCGCAGCAGTCGCCAATTCCTCGCGAGGAGCGTGGCGACAATTTCGGCGGGCTGAACTACTACCCGCCCGATCCGGCGTATCTGGTTGCCGTCGAGGTCACGCCATTCGAGCATCCCGATGTGATAGAGATGGCCACCTCTACAGGCGACATCCGCCCGCAGACGCGCTACGCCGAGCTACGTTTCCGCATCGGCGACGAGGAACTGCGCCTCGTCGGGTTCACCGATCCCGATGTCAGCCACACACACGAGCTTTTCGTGCCTTTCCGCGACGCCACCTCCGGCCACGAGACGTATGGCGCCGGGCGCTATCTGGAGATCGAACTGGAGCATCACGCCGACAACTCGCACACTGCCACCATCGACTTCAACCTGGCGTATAACCCCTACTGCGCCTACAGTCCCTACTATAACTGCCCGATCCCGCCCGCCGAGAATACGCTACCCGTCGCCATCACAGCGGGTGAGCGCAACTACAGTGGGCATTGAGAGGCGCGCAATGACCGATCAAGCATCGCCCGAAGAGAGCGCGGAGATCAGTTGGCCGCTAGACGCGACGACCATCGATGGAACACTGGTCAGACCATCCGGCGCCGGCCCATTCC
Organism: uncultured Chloroflexia bacterium; assembly: GCA_963718915.1. Classification (GTDB taxonomy): domain Bacteria; phylum Chloroflexota; class Ktedonobacteria; order Ktedonobacterales; family JADMIN01; genus DAHUXT01. Next base: position 50,393 of record CAVRAI010000014.1, read on the forward strand.
CCGCCGTGGCAATGGTGGCGGGCAGCGGCCCGACGGATCGTGACTGGAATTCGCCGCTTCTTCCTGGACCCAACGGCAGCGCCCGTCTGCTTGCGCAGGCGCTGGCGCAGGCTGGAATCGCGTCAGTGCGCTACGACAAGCGCGCCTCGGGTCCGCGCGCCCGCGAGAACATGCAAGTCTTGTTCGGCACGATGAGCATGCAGAGCCACCTGGACGAGCTAGCCAGCGCCGTTCGCACTCTGGCAGGTCAGTCATACGTCCGTGACGACCAGATCTTTGCGCTCGCCAACAGCGAGGGAACCCTCCACGCGCTGAACTACCAGATACAGAACCCCGCGATTCCCTTCGCGGGCCTCGTGCTGATCGCTCCGCCGGGGCGGCCCGTCGGCGTGGTGGCGCGCTCCCAGCTGGCGGCGCAGGCCGCTGGCATCCCGAATGGAGATGCGCTGCTTGCGCTCTACGATGAAGCCATCGCGCGGTTCCTGGCGGGAGAGCCTATGACTCCCGACCCAGCGCTGCCGCAGGGCGTCCAGATGCTGCTACAGAGTCTGGAGACTCCGGTCAACCTGCCCTTTGCCCGCGAACTCTGGACTGCCGACGCGGCTCCCCTGCTCGCCCAGGTGGATGTCCCGGTACTCGTCGTCATCGGGAAGAAAGACCTCCAGGTGGACTGGCGGGACGATGGCGAGCCGCTCCAGCGCGCCGCCGCGGGCCACGCGAACGTGACGTTTCTCTTCCCTGAGAACGCGAATCATGTGCTCAAGTATGAGTCGCTGCCTCGGTCGGAGTTGGCGCAGCCCGAGGCGTTGCCGCGCTATAACGCGCCTGATACCCACCTGGACCCAGAGGCGCTGGCCAGCATTCTGGCGTGGCTGGCTGCCCACAGCTGACGACACTTCGTCTGTTTGCTCATGACCCGCTCGCCAGCGGCAGCGCGACGGTGAACGTCGTCCCGGCGCCAGTTACGCTCTCGACCTCGATGTCGCCGCCGTGCGCCTGGACGATCCACTGCGCCAGCGCAAGACCCAGCCCGGTGCCATGCTGCGTCTCGTGGAGCGGGCGGGCCGCCGAGACGACGCGGTAGAACGGCTCGAAGATGTGCGGCAGATGCTCCGGCGCGATGCCCACGCCCGTATCGCCGACGCTGATATAGGCATGGCGGCGGTGATCGCCCAGCAGATGGGCGCGCTTCTCCAGCCGCATCGCCACGCGGATACTTCCGCCTGTCGGCGTATAGCGCATCGCGTTCTCCAGCAGCCCGAAGAACAGCTGGCGCAACATATCGGCGTCACCCTGCACCAGAACCACCGACGGCTCGCCCTCTCGCGGTTGCGTCGCGGCTGACGATTCGAGACTCAGCCCCTCATGCTCGGCGAGCGGACGTATCCGCGCGGTCACATCATTCAGCAGCGTCCGCAGATCGACATCGCTCCAGGGGTGCGCGTGCGCGTCCGAGGTGTCGCGCGCGAGCATCAGCATTCCCTGCACCATGCGCGCCATGTAGTCCACCTCGGCGGTGGCTGCCTGAGTCTCGCGCAGCGCCTCTTCCAATGGCCCACTGACCTGCGCCGCGGTATCCCCGGTGGCCTGTGACGGTCCATGGAGCGCGGCCAGCCCGTCGCCAATCAGCCCACTCGCCAGTTCCGCCTCAGAGCGGATCACCGCCAGCGGTGTCTTGAGTTCGTGCGAGGCCGCCGTGGCGAACTGGCGCTGGCGAATGAATGCCAGCCGAGCCGGGCGCAGCGCGCGCTCGGTCAGGAATACCGTCGAGAGGAACGTCAGCAAGAGCGCGACGCCGTAAATGATGGCTAATGTGCGTAGCAGCTCATCTTCCTGGTGCTGCTGTCGTTCGAGCGAGGTGCCCGCGACGACGGCGCCGACAAGCTGGCCGTCCCGGACTACTTTGGTGACATAGAGCTGGTAGGTGTGCCCATTGGCGTTGACGGTGGGCGTTGCCTCACTCTGCTGGCCGCGCAGCACTGGTTGAGCCGCCGCCGCAATGGGAACGCCTAGTTGCTCGATCTGATCGGGGTCGGAGATAGCATGCCCCTGCGCGTCCAGCACCACGATGAACGTGTCGGAACTGCTGGGAGAGTAGGGCACCAGCGGCCCGTCGCCGTCGCCTTCGGGCGGCGGACCATCGTTGTCGCGCACCACCGACGAGCCGGTCGTGGCGTAGTTTTGCAGCAGTTCGACCGTCTGCTCCTGTGCCGCGCGCTGGTTGAAGATGAAGATGGCGATGGTCAGCACTGCCAGGACGATGGCGACGACCGCGACGCTGGTGAATATCAGCCGTCGGCGCGCGGCGGCAAATGGCGCCCCCGGCGGATCAGCGGGGCCGTTCACCCAGCGCCTCAGGCGTGCCACGCGCGTTGATCCTCGTGTGTTGGTCGGCGGTCTTCCCGGCGCTTTTCTCGCCGGAGGAGTCGTCTGCGTCGATTGTGTCGTCTGCGTCGTCTGCGTGCTCATGGCCAGCCGTTCGTCTGCGGCGGTGGCAGACCCGCGGCGCGCTCGCCATCGGGCAGGCGCAGCGAGTAGCCAACACCCCGGATTGTCTGTATCGTGGGCATCATCGGCGCGCCCCCGGGAACTTCCAGTTTGTCGCGGAGATGATGAATGTAAGTGTCCAGCACATTGCTGGCGGCCTCGGTGCCGTCCGGCCAGACGTGCAGCATCAACTGCTCGCGCGTCAGCACCCGGTTGGCGTTGCGCGCCAGATAGAGCAGCAGCGTAAACTCGCGCGGGGTCAGCGTGATCTGCTCCCCACCACGATAGACAACGTGCTGCAATTCATCGATGACCAGATCGCCCGCGCGTATCTGAGTGGCGTTGGCGACGGGATCGAAGGCGCGCGGACGCCGCCCCAGCGCGCGCAGGCGCGCCAGCAAGACATCCACCGGAAACGGCTTGGTCAGGTAATCATCGGCTCCGGCGTCCAGCCCGGCAACCACATCGGCGTTCTGGCCAAGCGCTGTCAGCATCAGAATTGGAATGTCATAGCTTTCGTGTCGCAGCTTCCGGGTCAGTTCGATGCCGCTCATACCGGGCAGCAGCACGTCCAGCACCAGGATATCGAACTCGTCTGGCGCCGCCGCAAGGCGCTCATAGACCGCTTCGGCGCTGGTAAACACCTCGACGCGATGGCCGCCGCGTTCGAGATGGCGCTGATACGTGCGCGCGAGGCTCAACTCGTCTTCGGTGAGCAGCACCTTCATTCCGGGTTCTCCTGATGGTAAGCGGGCGACTGGCTTTCATACGTCACCCCGTATCAGTCTATCACTGAGTAGCCTGTCTGCGCCTGTCTGCTGGATGCCAGTGGGATGATGATCACAGACTGTATCACCACCCCAGGGGAGCTAGCTTATTCGTAAGGGTGGTTATGAGGCAATCGGTCGCTGTTGCTCACCAGTCTCACGCGCAAGGTTGGCCTCCATCCGACGTTGCGCCGCTTTCTCGGCGGCCAGCAGCGCCTTGGCGGCGACAAGATTGGCGCGTGGGACGATAACAATGCTGCCATCGGCGAGTATGACGCGATCCTCGGTGGCCAAGCGATCCTCACGGCGCGTGCGATGCACCAGCGTAAGCATGAGTGTATATCCTCTTGTTGTGAAAATGGTGTGTCGCTGGCGAAGGCCCAGCGGGTTGTGTGTGCCATCGCTAACATGAGATAGCATAGAGGGGGCATCTGAACACTTCATGAACATAACCTTGAAGTTCATTCATGAGGGAAATCTCATGCGCTGTGAGCGACGAGAAGAAGCTGAACGAGGAAAAGAGCTAGAGGAATCGAGAAATGATGGATGAGAAGCGGCTGGTGAAGCTGAGCAAGTATCTCTCACGCCACCTGCGTCACCAGCCGGAGGCGCTTGGGCTGACGCTCGAACCGGGTGGTTGGGTCGCCGTTGATGTGTTGCTGGCGGCGATGGCGCATCACGGCGTGGCCATCTCGCGGGCGGAGCTTGAGGAGATCGTCGCCCGCAACAACAAACAGCGCTTCGCCTTCGACGCGACGGCAGAGCGCATTCGCGCCAGCCAGGGACATAGCGTGCCAATTGATCTCCAGCTTGCGCCGATAGCTCCGCCCGCTACGCTCTTTCACGGCACAGGGAGAGCCGCCATTGACGCGATTCTGCGAGAGGGTCTGCGCAAGATGCGACGCCAGCATGTGCACCTCAGCGACGATTTCGCCACGGCGGTCAAGGTCGGCAGCCGACATGGCGCGCCCGCCGTGCTGCTGGTGAATGCCGCCACGATGGCGCGCGATGGCTACCTGTTCTACCGCAGCGAGAACGGCGTCTGGCTCACCGAGAGCGTTCCGCCGCGCTATCTGCACCTCCTCGCGCCCGACGAATGGCCGGATGCCGCCGCTTCGTGACCCTGGTACAGCGATTTACGCAGGCGCCAGCGTATCCTGCTCCATCGCTTCGGGTACCTGTGGATCAGGTTCATTCGCGGAGAAAGATACCCATATGCGCTACCGATGTATGCCCCGTGGCAGTCAATGTGGCGCAGGTGTCCGCTCGAACGTTTCTCACTACGAGAGGTGTGTTATGTCTTGGGTAGGGCCAATGAAGTGACCAGAGCGAGGGGGCGTATATGCCCGCATTCTTTCGAGCCAATGGCAAAAAACAATTCATTCAGGCACACTACACGATGAACGCCGCGCCGCGCACCGACGAGGAAGTGCGCGAGCTGCTGCGGCTGCTGCCGCGCTACCGCGTCATGCTTCATAATGATGATGTCCATGCGATGGATGAGGTGGTTCTCGCGCTCGTGCGCACCGTGCCGACGCTCTCCATTGAGGCCGCCACCGCGATCATGTTCGAGGCGCACAACAACGGCTGCGCGGATGTGATTATCTGCCCGCGCGAGCCAGCGGAATACTACCGCGAGCGGCTGGAGCAATTCACCCTCACCTGCACCATCGAGCCAGTATAGCTATTCGCTGTCTGGACTTTGCCGGGCAATTTCTGCTGCGGCTCGCTGTTCGGCTCGTCGTAATTTGAAGGCTCTGTATGATCCATATATGTCCATGACAATTAGGGTCATGGTAGCAACTACGACGATGCCGCCCCATACATAGGCTACCGGCAGTGCCCAGGCAGGCACGTTCGGATTGTTCGGCATATCCGAGAAATTCCGTGCGCCAATGAGTAAACCAACAACCACTGGATAACCCATGAGCGCGAAAAAAGCCTCGCCAATGAACAATCCCAGTACAAAACGACGCCGTTCAGCTTTAGGCGATAGTGGAAATGAGGATGGTGGGTGTTTGCGATATATTGCCACCATCAAGATTGGGAAGCCAACCATCACAACGAGAATAATGATGGTCCAGATGGCTAAATCACCCATCGTCGCGCATACCCTCGGCTATCGCGTCGAGCCGGTCGGCGCGGCCCCGCGACGAATACGCAGCGCCTCGGCGCGCGCCACTGCCTCGCCACCGCGCTGGCTGTTGCTGCCAACCTCGTTCTCCAGGATGCGCCGGACCATCGCGATGCTGGCGGCATAGGTTGAGTCCATGCCGTAGTACGAGAGGCTACCCGCACCGAGATTCTTGCCGCGCGTATAGGGCGTATCCGAGGCGTAGTGGATGATGCCCAGCTCGAACGGCAGCTTGGCGAAGTTGATATTGTCGTTCGTCGGGTAGCGGGTCATATAGAGGCTCTCGTAGACCGCGTCGAGGTACGGGCCAGCCTCCATCTCCACCACGCTGTAGTTGGCGCGATAGTAGAAGTCCAGGTAGGCGCGATTCTGCAGGAAGGTGCCTTTGCTGGAGACCGCCTTCTGGTTATCGAGCACCGCCCCAAAGACGAGATTCTGGCTGACATCGGCGGCGCTGAAACAGTTATCCAGCCAGTAGGTGTTCTGGCTGTGCTCGTCCAGCACGACATTCGAGATCATCACGTCGCCGATGCTGCCGTTGAGCGTCGCCGCCTTGCCCAGAATATAGATACCCTTGACCTGCACCAGATTTTCCAACACCTCGCGCAGCACCCGATACGCCGCCATGCCCAGCGGATAGTCGATGTTGATGATGACGCCGCGGCTATCCATCATCCGTTCAGTGCCAGGGAGGCGCACGCGCGGATCGAGGTCCTCGCCGCGCACCTTCGCCAGATCAATCACCTGTACGTCAATTTCCAGCCCGTGCTTCGCGCCCAGATACCAGATGCCGCGCTCCTGCTCCTCCACCGGCTTGCTGCGGGCGAATCCCTGACCCGCGGTGGTGCGCTGGTACTCGCGCGCCACGTAGTAGAGGTAGTTCTGCCAGTTACCCGGCGAGCGGTTCTCCTTCAGCTTCTTGAACTCATCCGCCAGGAAAGTATCGGCGCCCGTCACAGCGAACCGCGAGAGTTCATCCTCGCGGCGGCGCACGACTCCCGAGAGCAGGTTGGCGACACTGTGGGTGTTGCTGGAGATGAAGTAGACGGGACGCCGCCCCATCCGCACGTCATCCATCAGCTTGGCAATCGGCGACCACCAGCGGCGTGTCGCGCGGACGAAGCCGACGTGCGAGCCGCCGAGCATGCGCAGGGTGAAGTTCTTGCGCTCTTTGCCGATGGCAAGCAAATTGGTCCAGACGTTGTCGCCCCACATGACTTCGAGCCGCCGCCAGTCATCGACGCTGACTTTCAGCCGCTCGCGCACGACCTTGCTGATCTCGGCGTAGACGGGCGAGGCGCGGTCAACACGGCTTTCGAGCAGTTGCATGGTGGTGGCGTCGGCGTTGAGCAGCCAGTGGAACTTGTTCCACTCGATCTGGAGTGCGACGAGCGTCGGCACGATGTCATCGGTGTCGCTGACGCTGGCGATATAGACGGCCAGGGTATTCTTGCCGTCGAAGAACCACTGGCGGCGGCGGGCGGAGGCGCTGACGGCCTGCCACTGCGCGACCTGGAAATTATGCTGGGCGAAGACCTCGTCCGACTGGCCGAGCAGCACGCGCGAACATTGCAGAATCGCCGTGGGCAGACGCAGCACGGTGTAGATGAACGCGGACATATCGGGATCGCTGGAGCGCGCCTGTGGATGCAGCACGGAGTCGATGTTGTAGTGCGCCTGGACGAGCGCCTTGAGGCCGACCTCGCCGGAGCTACGCAGCAGTGTCTGGTAGGTGCGGATGTACATCTCGACTTCGCGCTTGCCAGCCTCGTGCAGTTCATCGGCTGACTCATCACTCGCGCCAATGCCACGCTCAGCGCGTCGTGCCGCGCCGTTTGCATCTACCACGTTGGTATCCCCTTCTCCAGCCTGCGTCCGCCCATGCCGTGCCGCATAGTGGCGTCATTATATATGATATGGGGCAAGACTGGCCAGCAAAGCGGCCTATTGTGCAGAGAAGCACAGTCGCGCATTTGCGGTGTAGCATAGACAGCACATTGATTGGCGACACAAGTGGCGAACGTACCGTGCTGTAGCATGAATGCCACGGCTAATCCCAGTCGAGCAGCGCGCATGCCGATGGCAGGCAGATCTGACGCCATCAGGATTAGCCGTAGGTCTTCAGCCTACGGCGCGGTTGCCCTGGTGCACTGGCGCCCGCGAATAGTAGCGCTCATCCCCCGTTGCCCAGCACCTCCGGCACGCGCACGCCGCGCACCATCTCGGCGAAGGCCGTTGCAGCGGGAGAGAGCGTCCGCCCGCTCCACTGCACCAGCGCCACATCATAGGGCGGCAATGTGGCGTCGCGCACGCGGATGCTGACCAACTCGCCGCGCTCCAGCTCGTCCCAGACGGCGATAGATGGCAGCACCGTCACGCCCAGCCCGCGGCGCAGCAGTTGGGTCATCACCTCGCCCGCGTTGGCTTCGATGGCAATCGACGTCGCGCCATCCGGCGGCAAGACGTGGCGCAGCCCCAGCCGCGTTGGCCCCGCCTGCGTCGAGAGGATGGTGTGGTGGGCCAGGTCGGCGCGGGAACATTCGCCGAGGCGCGCCAGCGGGTGATCGTGGCTGGCGACCAGCAGCAGCGGATCGCTATAGCTCCAGAGCACCTCGGCGCGTGGCTCGAGTTGCGCCTGGGAGCAGATGGCAAGCTGAATCACGCCATCCAGCAGGCTCTCCATCAGCGCGGGACTGGTAGCCGTGCGGACGCGAATCGGCACGTCGGGATGCTGGCGGTGGAATAACTCGACCAGTCGGGGGACGAGATACTGGCTGGCGCTCAGATTCGCGCCCAGCGTGAGCCGTCCCAGCCCGCCGAGCGCGAGCCGCTGCGCCTCGGCGACGCCCTCCGTCCGTAGCGCCAGCATCCGTTCAGCGTACGGCAGCAGCGCCCGTCCCGTCTCGCTCAGCTCCAGCGTATGGCCGTGGCGCAGAAACAACTGCGACCCCAGTTCGCCTTCGAGCGCGCTGATGCGTCCGCTCAGCGTCGGCTGCGCCAGCCCCAGCACCACGGCGGCCCGCGAGAAGCTGTGCGTGCGGGCTATGTAGACGAACGTCTCCAACTGATCGAGGGTCATCTTCCGCCTTCCAGCCAAGTATCGAGAAATCCGATACTGACTATCGCTTGCAGTGGCTGGCATTATAGCCCATTCTCAGGTACGCTCAAAGCACAGCGGCTGGCGGTTAATGTGTTTTTAGCAATTACCGGGGATACTGCGCGGCGGTGCGCGGGCGGTTAAAACCGCGCCTGAAGGGCCTGCGGCCACGAAACCCGCCGTCGCGGGTTTCAACAACCTGCCCTAGCGAGAGTACAGTAAGGGTACCGTCTGGACAGCCCGCGGAGGCGGGCTTTGCGGCCACAGGCCCATAGGCGCGGCTTCAGCCGCCTGCCGCCAAGACATGCCAAGATACGGAGCAACACATGAGCGAGACATTGATTCTTGCGCTGGACCATATGCAACTGGCGATGCCGCGTGGCGCGGAAGAGCAAGCGCGTGCATTCTACGGTGGCGCGCTGGGGCTGGAGGAGCTGCCGAAGCCACCGGCGCTGGCCGCGCGTGGCGGCGTCTGGTTCCGCTGCGGCGAGCAGCAGATAAACCTGGGCGTCGAAGAAGACTTTCATCCTCAGCGCAAGGGACATCCCGGCCTGCTCGTGCGCGATCTGGCAGCGGTCCGCGCGCGACTGGAGGCGGCGGGCGCGCCCATCATCCCTGATGATTTGCTGCCCGGCTACGAGCGCTTCTATACCGCCGACCCCTTCGGCAACCGCATCGAGTGCCTGCGCCCACTGGCGGATACTCCCGATACGGAGAGCGCGGAGAGCGAGGCGATCAAGGCGCGGGTGCGCGAGATGTTCGGCGAGTCGGCGGGGGCGTATGTCGCCAGCCCTGGCCATGCCGGTGGCGCTGACCTCAATCGTCTCGTAGAGCTGGCTGCACCATCCCTCAGCGACCGCGCGCTCGACATCTCGACCGGTGGCGGGCATACCGCGCTGGCGCTCGCCCCGCATGTCGCCCACATGACGGCCAGCGACCTGACCCCGCGCATGCTGGCCGCCGCACGCGACTTCCTGACGGCCAGCGGCGTCACCAACGCCAGCTATGTCATCGCCGACGCAGAGCACCTGCCCTTCCTCGACGCCAGCTTCGATCTGGTGACGGTACGCATCGCGCCGCATCACTACGCCAGCGTTACGGCGGCGGCGCATGAGATGGCGCGGGTGCTACGTCCCGGCGGGCGGCTGGTGCTGATCGACAACATCGCGCCCGAAGACGCGGCGCTGGACGAGTTGGGCAACCGCTGGGAAAAGTGGCGCGACCCCAGCCACGTGCGCAATTACACCGCGAGCGAGTGGCGGACGTTTCTAGCGGATGCGGGCCTCGAAATCACCGACGAGGAGACACAGCGCAAGACATACGACTTCGTCTCCTGGACCGCACGCATGCGGATGCCAACGGATGAGCGCGCGAAGCTGGAGGCCGACATTCTGGGCGCTTCACCGGAGGCACGCGAATACTTCGCGGTGACGGAGGCGGACGGCCACCTCGTCAGTTGGAGCGCGGACTTCCTGATTGCCCGCGCCGTCAAGCAATGATGTGTAGTACACAAAGCTGATTATGAACGGACAGGCCCAGTAGTAAGAGGAAACGTCGAGATGGTTCCCATCACATCGAGGCGCACCATATCGCCTTCCACCTGGTAATCCCAGGGTGGCTCGACGAAGGTTGTCCAGAGCTTGTTGGCCTGGGTATCCCACGCGGCCAGTTCCAGTTCGGCGGACATCACTATTGTCTCGCCATGGCGCTGCCAGTCGTGGAAGCCAGTATCGGCGCCATCTTCCCATAACCGTAGAGGCTGTTTCAGGTCATAGGCCAGGAGGCGATCTCCGGCCCCAACGAAGAGAATGTGTGTCTCTGGCACAAGCAGAATACCGGGGTGAGAGCCTGCCCAATGGTTTGGCCAATAACGCTGGATGACGCGAAGAAACGGCCAGTCAAGTCCTTTTTGTACCGCGAGATAGAAGACGTCCCAGTCGGTGTGTTCGAGGCCAAACTCCTCTGAGAGCGCCGCGGGCGGACCGTAATACTCAGGAATACTTTCCGTCATCCTCACGACATAGTCGGATAGCGTCACCTGGATCACTATGTCGCCTACTTTCTTACTCATCCCAGCGGCAGCAGCATCTCCCACTGGGTGTGGGGTGTCGGGCAGCCCAGCGACAGGAGCGCGTCACCGAGCGGGTCGCCCGGCGCTACATTGATCGCCCGGAGCGGCGCGCCCGGCGTCGGGGCCATCAGCGCGCGAATTAGCGCCAGCGCATCATCGCGGCGCGCTTCGGGGGTGGCGGCACGGGAGCCGAAATCCATGATGCTGAAGCCGAGACCAGATGGCATGTGAATCAGCGTGGCCCGGATGCCGTTCCCATCCATCAGAGCGGAGGCGTGGAGCGATGGCGCCATGTGCGCCAGTGAGGGACGATCCCGCTGCCATGGCGGCGGCGGCTGATGGAGCGCGGTGAAGTCGGCCAGCGCCTGCTCGACGGTGACATCCTCTACCGAATACAGCTCTTCGGCCAGAATCGCCCCTTCGGCCAGTGGTCCGGTGAAGACCGCCAGCGACCGCACCTCCTCGAAGCCAAGGCGGGTGTAGAGCCGCCGCGCGGGGATATTCTGCGCCAGCGCCTCTAGCTCGACGGCGGCCAACCCAAGCGTCCGCGCCTCGTTCAGCGCCGCCTCCATCAGCGGAGCCGCCTGACCGCGCCCGCGCCACTGCGGCGCAAGCCCCATCCCAGCGATCCAGCCGCGCGACCCGCGTATCGCCAGCATGACCACGCCGCTGAGCTGTCCCTGTTCATCCACCGCGACGAATGAATGATCCAGCGCGACATCGTTCACCTCGATGAGCATGCGCAATGAGTCAACGGTGTGGGTCATCGGCACAAAATAGCCTTCAAACGAGCGATTGAAGGCCTCGACGACACGCTCTGGCGCGAGCGTCTCTGCTCGCAGATAGGTCAGGGTCTCCACAGTGGTCCTTTTTCGCGGATAATTAGCCGATGATATCCAGTAAGTGCAGCGGCAGGCTCACACGCTCGCCGGTATCCAGCTCGACGGTGGCGCAGCGGGTGCGCAGTCCGGCGGCGTCCACCGCCATATGCGCGGGGACATGGCGAATCATCCCCCGCATCCCACGGCGCGCGCCAGCGGCCACGCGCACGATGGCTCCCGGCCGGAGCAGCACCGGAGGCGGCACATATTCGCCCACCGCCAGATCAGGGCGCGAGAGCAGCACCTCTGGCCGCACATTCTGGCGCGGATGTGAGGTGCCGTTGACGAGCGCCATCTCGCCCTCGCGGCGACGGAGCAGCGTCTGCATCTCCATCTGCATCGCGGCATCCCCCAGCCCCTCGGTCAGGATGACGACCAGCGGCCCCGGCACCGCCAGCGGAATCCGCTGTTCGAGGAATGCGCTGATATCGGCACGGGCAAAGGACTCCAGTTCCAGCGCGGAGGCGCTCGCGGCGATTACACCCATCGCGCCATGGGCCGCGGCCCGTTGCAGTAATGTCAGTGGCGCACGCTGGGGATAGACGAGGATGGCTCCGCGTGGAATCAGCGCCACCGCTGGCGATTCACCCTGTGGCAGGAAAGCCAGCGGCCCAGCGGCGCTCTCGCCCAGGCCAATCAACCCCTGCAATAGCGTCGCCACGCCCTCGATGATGATCCCCTTGCCCGGCGTCACCGCGATGACGCGGCCATCGATGCCCGCCAGCACCGGCGCGCGCCCGTTCTGCGTGGCGATCTCGGCGATAGGTTGCAGCGCACTGACACCATCTCCGGTCTGCACGCGCACCACCGCGCCCGGAGGAATCGGCCTGCGGCGACGCACCGTGATGGATGGCGCGATTGGGCGGCCCAGCGGGTAATCCAGCGCGACGTTGCTCACAATTCGTTCTCCCCACGAAGCGCCTTCCGCCAGGCGCGCAACTGTTGCACGCGCATCTCAGGATCGGACGGCAGGAGTAGCGGACGCCCACGGGCGTCGACAATCAGGCCGAGAACGCCTCCCTCGACCGGCTCGCTCGACCGCGCGTGCTGGCCCGGCCCCAGGCCAATATCCACATTCGGCGCTGGATAGAGCGAGAGCAGCACGCGGTCGCCGGGAGCCACCGGCAGCCGCACGAGCGTGCCACTGGCAATCTCCGCCTCCTCCTGCCGCCCATCCAGAAATTCCATCACAACGCGCAGCGCCAGTTGGCCCTCAGGCGCGTCGCCATGGATCGAGATGGCGGAGCCGAGCAACAGCGGCACGGCGTCGGTGCTGGAAAGCGCCGCCGCGATATCGGGCGAGACCATCGCCAGGTTGCCGATCATACCAGCAATCTGCGCGCTATCGAGCACCAGCGAGGTGATGCCCCGTGGCTGGAGGCCATCCAGCAGGACTAGCGCGGCGTCGGCGGGATGGGCGACATGCGCCAGCACGCCCCCCGTGCCGAGCACGATATCCATCGGGTGCAGGCCCGCCATCCGGGTGCCGGGCGCGTGCATCGCCAGCCGGATGGCTTCGCGGGCGAGCGCATACTGGATTTCGAGCGCGAGTGGTGTCGCTGGCAGCAGACGCGGGCGCAGCATGTGAGTCAGGACGTATTCGCGCAGATCATCCTCATCGATCGGCGCGGCGATCCAGCGGAGGATGCTGTCGATGCCCACAGCGCGCGCCAACTGTGCGCTGCCCGCGCCAACGCCCGCCGTCGGATGCACCGCGGGCAAAAACTCACCCTTGGCGGTGGCTCCGGCCAGTTCGGTCGAGCTCGCGCCGACATCCACCGCGACGACATTCATCTGAAAATGATGCGCCAGGAAACGCGCCACACCACCCAGCGAGGTCACCGTGGCCAGCGGGGGCGTCGCCACCATACGACGTAATGCCGCGTATCCGGGCGCCTCGCGCAGCACACAACTCTCGTAGAGCGCGCTCACGGCTCGTGTCAGGGGCGCCAGCGTCGACGGCGAGAGCGCCTCGACACTCTGCGCGTTCGTGCGCCCTTGTAGCGTCGTGGCGACGACCTGCGCGTCAGACGGCGCGCCGCTGAAAATGACTGGGAGGCCCGGCGGACGCGGGTAGGAGACATCCATCGGGGTTGGCTGGAGCATATCAATTGCTCGCACGACTGACTGCGCGGTGTTGGCAATCGCGTTGCCGGGCAGCTGCGTTGGCGATCCAACAATCAACGCCGCATGCGGCTGAATCGCGCGCAGACTCGCGGCGAGGCGGTGCAGGTCGCTCTCGGAGAGCGGCGCATCGGGTGGTGGCAGTTGGATCGTCTCGAGCTGGATGAACAGTCCGCTGAGCGCGCGCTGTAAGAGCATCGCCAGCGATTCGCGTCCAGGCCCAAGCGTCATCAGGCGCATTGGCCCCCCGGCGCTCGATACCAGCACGGCGAGGTCTACCCCTGCGCCATCCTCATCCTCAGGCTGAATTGGCTGGCCCGCGCGCATCAGGATGCGGCCGGTGATCCGCTCGATCTCACCCATGGCGTTGCGCACGCCGAGCATGATATCGGCCTGGGGCGCGGCGAGCGTCGTGGGAACGCTGACGCTCGCCAGCATCCGGTAGCGACTCTCCACCAGGCCCACCAGCGCCGCCTTGGTAAAAGCTGACCCGCAATCAAGCAGCAGCAGCGAACGCGCGGCGCCCGGCTGACGACCGCGCCCAGCATCCGGCGACTGCGTCGCATTACTCGTGGCGCCCAACACGCTCGCCTCCTTGTCGCCTAGCCGCGTCTCAAGAACCCGAAGAACCCACCCTTGCGCTTCTTCGGCGCCTGTGCCGGTTGCTGGCGGGTCGGTTGTTGTCGGCCTCGGCGCGATGTCTCATAGCCGTCGCGGGCATCTCGCGCGGCCCGTGATCGCCCTGTCTGGCCCTCGGGCATCCGCCCGCGCTGTCCGGGTTGTCCGGGTTGTCCGGGTTGCCCGCGATGCCCATTCCGGCCGTTCTGAGCGCCATAGTCGCCATAGTCTTCGTAGGCTTGAGGGTCATTAAGGTCATTGTAGCCATCATTGCCACCGTAGCCGTTATACCCGTTCCGGCCGTTGTCGGCTCTGCCCTGGCGTCCGGATGGATGGGCCGCATGGTCGCCCTGGCCATATCCCCCTTGAGACTCTTCACGGAGCCACCCTGGTTTCTCTCTCTCGCCCAGCGGTCGCGCCGCCTGTTGTTTGCGCGATGCCGCGCCGCGATTGGCGGTTCCGGCCTGCGACGCGCCAAAGTCGCGCTCAGCGGCCGGGTTCGCGACAGGTGGCGCCGGTACCCGGCTGGTGCGCTCGCGCGCGAGGTTGTTGTCTGGCGCCTGTGCCTCATTGCCACGCACCCATCCTGGCAGCATGGAGGGGTCGATCAAATCGGAGGCTGACCATCCCGGCTGCGCTGCCGCGCCAGCGGCAGACTGCGGCATACCGCCTTGCCGGGGGACGCCCGCCTGTCCCTGATTCCGCATCCATTCGGGGAGCGCGCTGGGGTCGACAAGCTGGTTGGCGGAGAACCCCGGCTGACCATTCATCGGAACAGGCGCCTGCTGCTGCATTGGCCTCTGCATTGGTGTCTGCATTGGTGTCTGCATCGGCATCCCCGCGTACCCCGCTGGCGGGATGGCGTTCCCGACGGGGACAGCGGGGTATCCGCCCCAGCCTGGCGCGGCGGGGGGCGGTGGCGCGGCGACTGGCGCCTGCGCGGGAGACGCTGGCTCATTGCGCATCCACCCCGGCAGAGCGGCCTCATCCACCAGCGATTGGGCGCGCATACCCTCGCCTCCACGCATGCCGTCGGGCGCTACCTGTCCCTGCTGGCCACCAAGCCAGGTAGGCAGGGCATTGGGATCGAGCAGCGAACTGGCGGGCATGCCACCACCAGCGAGCGGTCCCTGATAACTGCCCGCGTTCTCGATGGACGGGAATGCGTTGGCGTCGGGCCGTTGAACTGGCGGTTCCTGCGCCGGGGCGGGCGCGTAGCCACCGTATGCGCCATTGCCACCATAGCCCGGCGCGGGTGGCTGATTGGCAGGGGGATATGCGGGAGGATATGCGGGAGGATATGCGGGAGGATATGCCTGCTGGGGAGGGTAGCCCGGCGCTCCCGGTGTTCCGGGAATCGGCTGACGCTGTGTCGGCTGCGCCGAGTCCGCTGAGGCCTGGCGGAGCCAGTCGGGCAGCGCCTCCTCACTCACAAGCTCGTTCACCGAGAAGCCCGGTCGCGCGGCTGGCTGTCCCGGCCCATACCCCGGCGCTGGTTGCTGGTACTGCTGAGGCGCCTGCGCTGGTTGCGGCGGCGCCTGATAGCCCCAGGCAGCGGCTGTTCCATCATAGCCGTTGGCCTGATACTGCTGGGCGGGTGGCGCGAATCGCTGGCCGCAACGCGGACACGCTGGGACGGGAGCTTGAAGCGGCTGGCCACAACGCGGACAAGTTGTCACGATACTCCTCGATTCAATAGGGCAGCGCCTGCGTGACCATCATCGTGCGAAGGGCGGCCAGTGCTAGTGGGTTATCTTTTGTGCTCTTAAACCAACAATAATTGCGATGTTCAGAATCCCCGGTGCGAGAATGTATCTCAGGCCGTGCGCCAGTGTATCACTCACGCCGTAGCCCCGCAACCCGACAGCCCTTTTGTAGCAGTGGCAATCTTCGGTCGGATCGTCGTGGGACATTCCCCTAAGCCATTGTATCCGCTTGACACGCCAGATAGCCATCTCAGGGCGAAATTGTGACTCCCCTCATACTACGCAAGCAACGAAGCGTGCTGCCATTATGATGCCATATCTTATTCTGCGTGGCAAGCTAGCGATACGTACCGCAAGCGGAATTCGTCAGAACTTCCAGGGTCTGCTACGCAATTTGGTACGTGCGCAAACGCTCCTTGTCTGGTACGATTACATCGAGCAAGAGAGCGTGGACGGCTCTACCTCCTTTTTCGGCTGTGCGGCGGCGTCTCGCCACGTATGGCAATGACTGTATCGTGAGCCGCCGCTCACCCTTGCCGTCGAGAGGGGGCACATCCATGGCACGACGAAAGCAAGCTGTTGAGGTCGCCGCGGAGACGGAACCCGAGCAACCAAAACGACGCCGCGGACCACGCGCGGGATCAGAGAACGCGCGCCGTGGCGGCATGGCCGTCCGGGAGAAGTATGGGCCTGAGTTCTTCGCCAGGATTGGCTCGAAGGGCGGTCGTACTGTCCGCGAGCGGCGCGGTCCAGAATTTTACGCGAATATTGGGCGGCTTGGAGGCCAGACAACCCGTGATACGCTTGGTGTCGAACACTACGAGCGGATTGGTCGGATGGGCGGTCTGCGGGCGCGTCGGCGCGAGCGGGACGCGCAAGAGGCGGGCAAGTCTGAGTAGGTGTTTGTCACGATGGAGCGCGTTCCATATCCATTGACCGGAGCGCTGTCGCGTTCAAGGTCAACTGGCTGCACGTGGTTGTAGGTTTAAATCAGGTAAAGCAGATCGATATCCGCCGACATCCCGCGAAGGATGTCGGCATTGTGTTGCTCGTCGTCTATTCCAGCCAAGTGGATCCTATCGTTGTGGCGCGGGCATGGCGGCTGAGGATACTGGATACTCCTTCAGCGTCACGGCGTTCGCCGACTTCTCGACCCCACTGGACATCAGCGCCTTGAGCGGCCAGTGCTCCATCATACGCATGACCTGATTGACCATCCACGCCTGCGTGCGCGACCTCGGCAACAGGAAGCCCTGTGCGCCGTCGGCGAACTTCTGGGCCTGCCTGACCGCTTCGTCCAGTTCGCACTGGTATCGGGCATATGCGGCGGTGTAGTCGCCGCCAGCGGTCGCCAGTTCTCCCGCCAGCGTATACGCGCCCACCAGCGCCAGACTCGTCCCCATCCCAGACATCGGCGAGGGGCAGTAGGCGGCGTCTCCCAGCAGCGCCACCCGTCCGCTCGACCAGCGCTCCATGCGCACCTGGGCAACCTGGTCAAAGTAGAACTCGGGCGCGCTCCACATTGCTTCGAGTAACCGGGGAATCTCCCATCCTTCTCCGGCGAATGTCTCCGCCAGGAGCTGCTTCTGCCGTGCGCTATCATGGCGATCAACGCGCAGATGCGGCATGGCAAAGTAGAACATGGCGCGCACTTCGGTGTTTTCCCGCACCGGATATAATCCAACGCTCTTGCCAGGCGCGCGCCGAGTTCCAGGCATCCGGTAGAACAGTTCCCAGCCATCGAGGTGATACGCATTGGGGGCGCTGAAGATGGCAACATAGCAGCCCATGTCGCGGGTGAATCGCGCCTCATCGCCGAACGCCAGCCTGCGCACGTTGGAGTGGAGGCCATCGGCGCCTATGACGAGATCGAAGGTGCGTGGCGTCCCGTGCTCGAAGGCCACATGCGCACCCTCGTCGTCCTGCCTGATGCTGGTGATGGAGTCGTCGAAGAGATACTCGACGTCGTTGCGCGTCGCCTCGTAGAGGATGCGTACCAGATCGCCGCGTAGAATCTCGATCTCGGCAATCAGGCCACCTGAGCCGTTCATGGTATCGGACCCCATGCTTACCAGCCGTTTGCCCGCGCTGTTGACCACAGACATGCCGTGCGTTCCAGTATGCGCCCGTTTGATGTCGTCCGTGATCCCCATACGCTCGACGACGACGCGGGCGGTTCCACGCAGGTCAATCGCCTGGCCGCCGCTGCGTGGCGCTGGCGCGCGCTCGACGATGGTGACGTTGAAACCGTAGTGGCGCAGCCAGTAGGCCAGCGCTGGCCCGGCGACACTCGCGCCGGAAATGAGGATGTTGCGTCGTGGTCTCCATAGTAGTCGATCTCCTCGCTGATGCTCGTCAATGCTCGTCGCGATATTGCACAAACGTGTCACACATTTGTCTTACACATTTGTACAACACGGTGGAGTAGTTTGACAAGTGTCTCAGACATTTGTACAATTTTGACCGACTGGGGATGATACTGATTTCGGTGAGGATGTTGTTGTTATGAGGTGGCTCGCTTAAGCGTGCCGGAAGCCCAAAGGCCCCGGCGAATCAGTGTATTCGCCCATTCGCCGTAGCGTTGACGCTACGGCTTGCCCGCCCACACAACAACCCAGACGAAGTTAGTATGGTTCTTTTCACTGGGGGGACTACTATATGGGCAATCGCGAAGACCTGCTTGCTGGCGCGCAGCGCTGTTTGTATGAGAAGGGCTATGCGCGCACCACCGCGCGCGACATCGCGGCGGCCTCCGGCGTGAGCCTGGCGGCTATCGGCTACCATTTTGGGTCGGTGGAGGCGCTGCTGAACGCGGCGATGATTCAGTCTATTGACGACTGGGGCCAGCAGCTAGGCCGCGACCTGGCCGCCGACTCCGAGCGCTACGCCACGATGGAGCCGCTGGAGCGATTCGCGGCGATCTGGACGCGCGTGATCGAATCGCTGGAGACGGAACGGGCGCTGTGGGTGGCGACGCTCGAGGTCGCCGCGCAGATCGAGCGCGCGCCGGAGGTTCGCGCGTTCCTGGCCGACGCCCTCCAGCAGGGACGACTGGGGCTGGCGCAGTTGTTCCAGGGCATCGACCCCGTGAGCGATGAGCATACCGCATGGATGGTTGGCTCGCTCTATCAGGCGCTGATGTCGGGTGTGGTGGTGCAGTGGCTGGCCGACCCTGAGCGCGCCCCCTCCGGCGACGATCTCGCCAACGCGCTGCGCATCATCACGGAGACGGTTGAGGACAGGACAACAGGCGGATGATATCATGGTCCGCGGTATCCGGGCAGCGCCGTTGGCTGATAAGTCCTGCCACAGTTGATTGGAGCAGCGCCTTGACCGAAACGATACTATTGCCTCGTTGTCGAAAACGCCCTCGCTCAGTACGAGATGGCCTACACGGTTCTTGAATGCTTGCCGGAGCTTGCCGACACCGCCGCCTTCTGCGAGTATTACCATGTCGCGCTCGACCAGTCCGCGAACACGATTCTGGTGGCATCGCGAAAAGTCGAGCCAACCAGATATGCCATATGCGTCGTCCTCGCCACGACCCGATTAGATGTCAATCAGAAGGTCTGCGAGCTGTTAGACGTGAGGAAGGCGTCCTTTGCCAATGCGGAAACGACGATGCAACGCACCAGCATGCTGATTGGTGGCGTCACCGCGATTGGCGTCTCCGATATGCCCATCTATCTCGATAGCGCCGTCATGCAGCCGGAGCAAGTGGTCATGGGCGGCGGCAACCGCTCCAGTAAGATTCTCCTCGATCCACAGGAGCTGCTGAAGCTGCCCAATATAGAGGTCATCGAAGGGCTAGCCAGGCCAAAGGAATGATTCGCATATTGGTTTGAGGCAGTGTATTTGGGGAGACATGCCGTAGCCTGAAGGCCACGGCGAATGGGCGCTATCATTCCCCAAACAGCGGGGCGATGGCGCGCTGATAGAGGTCGGTGGTGAGCAGCCCCCGCGGATCGTGTTGCTGCTTGAGCGTGTGGAAGCGTTCGAGTGCGTCGCCATACATGCGCTGTGTCTGCGCGGGCGCCAGTGTGCTATCCTTGGCGAAGTAGATACGCCCGCCCGCCTCGGCGGTGACATCGTTGAGCGCACCCAGCAGCTTCCGCAGCTTTTCTTCCTGTCCTCGCCGCACGGGATAATCCAGCGCCAGCGAGTAGCCATCCACCAGGCAACTGAGCAGCGCATCGGAGGCGCGGTGCTTCTTCAGCACGACGAAACTCGGTGTCAGCCCGGCGCGCTGCGAGCGGTCGAGCATCTCGCGAAAGGCGGCGCTGGCGGCCTCAGCGGGAATCATGCTCTGATGCTGCAACAGGCCACCGGGCCGATAGCTCTCGCGCCAGTCGGGGATAGCGTCCAGCGGGAAGTTCGCGCCGACATAGCTGCTAAGGTGCGAGCTTCGATGACGCACTCCCTGGCCGCTCATCCACTGGCCGCGATTGGAGAGCCAGACGCCCGCCGGACTGGTCAGCGGGCGCGCCAGCCGTGGCAGCCAGCCCTTCGGCAGCCGCGCCGCGAGGGGCGTACGGTGCGTCTGGTAGGCCTCGGTGAGGGTAAGTTCGGGATGGGCGTCTTCGTCGGGTTCGAGGTCACGCGACATCTTCAGCAGGCCACGGCCCAGCCGTTTCCCGCGCGCGCTGCTATCGATCCACGCCACCAGATCGGTCGCCCAGGTGGTCGCCTCGTCTAGCGCGGCGATGAGTTCGTCGAGTGAGTTGTGTACCGAGGTAACCTCCCAGACGTTGCCGGACTGCACGCGCCGTGTCTGGAGTGTCAGCGCGGTGAACGCGCCAAGCAGGCCCATCCCGCCGACGGTCGCCGCGAAGAGGTCGCTATTGCTCTCGCGCGAACAGGTGAGGGTCTGGCCGGAAGGCAGCAGCAGATCGAACGCTAGGAGGCTCTCATCGAACGCGCCAGCATGCCAGTTATTCTTGCCATGCGCCTGCATCGCCGCCGCGCCGCCCACCGTGACCGCGCTCGTGCCGGGAACCACCATGGGCCACCAACCGTCGGGGAGCGTCCGCCGCCAGACCTGCGCGATGGTCACGCCCGGCTCGACGGTGATCCGTCCGCTCTCGGCGTCCCACGCCTGGATACGATTCAGCCGCGAGCAATCCAGCACCAGCGCGTTGGCGTTGAGCGCGGCGTCGCCATAACTGCATCCCGCGCCACGCAGCGCGACCGTCTGGCCAGCGCGCGCCGCCTCGGCGAATATATCCGCGATATCGGCTACCGCTTCAGGCCGCGCTACCTTGCAGCGGGCGGACTGCGCCAGTCCCCAGCCGGTCAGTTCTTCATCCATGACATCGAGCGCAACAGACATAATTGCGAGTTCTTTCTTGATATTACCTTGGCAACGCGAGCTATGAGTATCCCGCATGCGGCATTCGTGATATTTAGCCCCATCTAGCTCGCGATGGCGTGCCGGTAACGAGTATGTGGCCCGAACGAGCATCGAAGACGATAAAGGCCGTACTTTTCGGCGCAGGCGCACTTTGTGAACGACCCGGCGCCGGAGGGCCAAAGACGCGGAATTCGCCACTCAATTCCACATAACAGACAGCCAGATCCGCCGAGTAGTTAGCCTCGAATGCATCATCTGCCGTTGCATGGCCTACATCTCGTATCGTAGCAAACATGACATGAGTCACCGTTGGGTGGCCGACCACCTGAATTTTGCCAAGGGGAGCATTTCGGCCAAGGTAATCACGCACATCCTTCTCAGAAAACGAAGGGACGGAGTTGCCACGCGGTTGAATGGCTGGCCGACCTCTATCCACCATAGCATCCGCTCCTCTATTCCGACTACTCGCCAGGAAGGACCTCATCCCAACTCTTCCCTACAAATGGAGAGTGGCCGCAGGCTGGGAGAGGTTAGCTACAGCCTACACTGGCAGGCGCGTCATCACAAAGGCGGGCAGCTGGCGGATCGTCCACATGATGGGTCGCCAGTAGCCCGGCACGTAGGCCACGGCACGCCCGCGTTCGGCGGCGGAGACGATATGGCGCGCGGCCTCCTCGGGCGAGATGGTGGCCCGCGCGGGCAGCTTCAACGCGGCAGTCATCGGCGTGGCGACGTAGCCCGGCTTGACCGTGACCACCCGCACCCCGCTCCCCTTGAGACGATAGCGCAGCGATTCCAGCCAGGTGGTCAGCGCCGCCTTCGACGCCTGATAGGCGCTGTTGCCGCGCCGCCCGCGCTCGCCCGCCACCGACGATACTCCGACCAGCGTGCCGCTCCCCCGCGCCGTGAACAGGTCGGCGGCCAGCCCCAGCCAGCGCATCGCGCCGATGGTATTCGTTTCGAGCATAGCGCGCTCGTCCTCGAACGGCCAGTCGCCCGTCGCGCTATCCGGCGGAGGCATGATACCCGCAGTATAGACGACCATCTGGAGCATCTGCCCTCCCAGATCGGTCACAATCTGGCGCAGCAGAGCGGGCGCGGCATCGTAGTCGCGCACATCATGGGCATAGGCGCGGGCGCACTCGCGGCCAGCGGCATCGTTGAGATCGCCACACAAGCTGGCCAGTTTATCCTCATTCCGCGCCACCAGCGCTAGCGTGTAACCCCGGTGCGCCAGCTCGCGGGCCACCGCCGCGCCGATGCCGCTGGAGGCGCCAATCACCAGCGCGCCGCGCCCTGATGCGTCGGCTGGTACGGGCAGCGTTGGCAGCGTTGGCTGCGTCATAGGGTGGTCCGTCATTTGATGAGCGTCTGCGCTGCCATGAGCGCCCAGTTCACCAGTTGCATCGGCACAATGCCCAGCGCGAGCGTGAGGATGCCCGCCAGCCCCAGGCCGATCCAGGTGACGGGATGCACTGGCGCAGGCTCCGCCGAGAGCACTTTCTGTGCGGTGGCGACACTGATGGCGGTTGCTGGCTCGGCGACGGCGACGCCGCCCGCAGAGGTTGTCACGACCGGCTCACTGGCCGGGGCAGGCTCATCAGCTGTTACCAGCAGTGGCGCGGTGGCTGGCTCGATGAAGTACATTGCCCAGATGACACGCAGGTAGTAGTACATGCCAAGCAGGCTGGCCAGCACGCCGATGATTGCTAACTCGACATGCGCGCCCTGCATCGCCGCGTAGAAGACGTACCACTTGCCGATAAAGCCCGCCGTCGCGGGAATGCCCGCCAGCCCCAGCATGAAGACCGCCATCAGCGCCGCCAGCGCCGGATTGCGGCGACTTAGCCCAGCGAAATCGTCCAGCGTCGTCCCCTGGCCATCGCGCCGCTCTATCGCCAGCACCACGCCGAACGCGCCGAGATTCATCACGGCATAGGTCGCCAGATAGATCAGCAGGGCCTGCAAGGATGCCTGCGTATGGGTGGCGATGGTCACCATCATGTAGCCAGCGTTCGCCACGCTCGAATACGCCAGCATCCGCTTGACATCGCGCTGGGTCACCGCCAGCAGGTTGCCGCCAACCATCGTCAGTATGGCGACGGTCCAGAAGACTGGCTCCCACTCTGGCCGGAGCGACGAGAGCGCGAAGAGAAAGACCCGCGCCAGTCCGACGAACGCCGCGACCTTGGTGCCGACCGACATGAACGCCGTCACCGAGGTCGGCGCGCCGACGTAGACATCCGGTGTCCATGCCTGGAACGGGATCGCCGATACCTTGAAGCAGAAGCCGACCGCCATCAGTCCCAGCGCCACCAGCAACAGCGGCCCAAACCCGGAGCCAAGTGGCGAGTCGCGATGGCTGCTCAGGAAGGCGCGAATCGCGGTGAGGTTGGTTGAGCCGGTCGCGCCATAGGTGAGCGCCATGCCATAGAGCAGGAACGCGGATGCGAACGAGCTGAGGATGAAATACTTCATGCCCGCTTCCTGCGAGCGGCGCCGGGTGGTGATGATGGCCGAAAGGACGTAAAGGGCCAGCGAAAGCACCTCCAGCCCGATGAAGAGAATCATCAGGTTGCTGGCGGCGGACATCAGCATCATGCCCAACGCGGCCAGCAGCATCAGCGTGTAATATTCGCCCTCGTGAACAATGCCCTGACGTTCGAGATAGCCCGGCGAGAAGAGCAACGCGACGCCCACCGCGAAGAGGATGACGACATTGGCGAAGAGCGCGACACGGTCGTCGTTGACCATGCCAAAGAAGGCGTCGCCATTGGTTCCATCCATCCAGAGCATCACCGTGGCGAAGAGCGCGCCGCCGACTCCCGCCAGCCCAATCACCGCCAGCCAGCCTTTGCGCCCGGGCACGGCGACCAGATCGGCGAGCAGCGTCAGCAGACCCGCGACCAGTATTATCAGCTCTGGCCAGATGTGCAGCCAGTCGGTGAAGTCAGGGGTAAACGTGAATGGTGAAATAACCGCAATCGTCATGCGCTGACCCCCGCATCTTCTCTCTCGCTCGACACCAGTGGGCGCGCCACCTCTAGCTCATACGCACGATTCATTCGCGCCTCAGCGATTTCCCGCGTGCTGATGGTATGGATGCCCATGCCCAGTGGCCCGCCCGCACTCGTGTGATACTGGCTCAGAATTTCGCCGACGGGCCGCTCCATGGGCCTGGTGAGCACGTTCGGCACGAACCCCAGGAAGAAGATCAGTGCGAGCAGCGGCAGCAGTGGCAACCACTCGCCCATACGCAGGTCAGCCGCCTTCTTCGCGCTGGCGACCGCGTTCGCGCTGCCCTCGGCAGCAGGAGCTATACCCTCCATCGCGCCCTGGAAGAACCGGAGCATATACCACGCCGCTGGGATGACGACCAGCGTCCCCAGCACGCCGAAGAGCGTACTTGACTGGAAGGTTCCCAGGAAGGCCAGGAACTCGCCCGCGAAACTGTTGAGGCCTGGCAGACCCAGCGCCGACATCGCCGCGATCATAAAGACGGCGGCCAGCCAGGGGAGCTTCGTCGCCAGCGCGCCAAAATCCGCCAGCCGCCGCGTGCCTGTGCGCGTCTCGATGGCGCCCGCGATCAGGAAGAGCGCTGCGATGACGATGCCGTGGTTGACCATCTGGACGACGGCGCCCTCCACGCCCTGGATGTTGAGCGCGAAGATGCCCAGCACGATCACGCCCAGGTGGCTGATGCTGACATAGGCTAGCAGCTTGATGAAGTCGAGCGCGACCAGCGCCTGTAGCGCGAAGTAAAGGATGCTGACGACAGCCAGCGTCTCCATCAGCGGGGTCAGCGTATGCACCGCCTGCGGGAAGAGCGGCAGGCAGAAGCGGACGAAGCCATAGACGCCCGTCTTGGCCATGACGCCCGCGATGAGCACGACCACCGGGATCGGCGACTGGCTATAGGCGTCGGGCACCCAGCCGTGCAGCGGGAAGAGACCGGTCTTGACGGCGAAGGCGGCGGCGAACGCCAGGAAGAGCAGCACCTGGGGATGGTCGGGCACGCCCGCGTTGAGCAGCGCCGAGAGATCGAGGTTGAAGGCGGTTCCGTGCGCGTCGCTGACGGCGATGCCCGTGGCGATGATGCCAACGAGCATCAGCAGTGAGCCAGCGCTGGTATAGAGCACAAACTTGATGGCGGCGTCACCGCGCCGTGGTCCACCGAACATGCCCAGCAGCAGGTAGGCAGGCACCAGCATCACTTCCCAGAAGACGTAGAAGAGGAAGAGATTGGTCGCCAGAAAGACGCCCTGCATGCCGAAGCTGAAGAGCAGCATCAGCGTGAAATACTGGCGCGACCGGTCGCCCGCCCGCGCGATGTTGAACGACGCGCCAACGGCAATCAGCGTCAGCAGCGCGTTGAGGCTGAGCAGGTAGAGGTTGATGCCATCGGCGCTCACGGTGTAGTTGATGCCCGTGCCGGGCAGCCAGGGCGCGTGCTCGGTGATCGCCAGCATGCGGGAGCCGTCGAGGCCCAGACGCGGAATCAGCGCGAGGGCGAGCGCCAGATCCACCAGCGCCGCCAGCAGCGCCCAGCCCCAGCCGACCAGCCGTGGCAGGAGCAGCGCGCCGATGGCGCCGACGAGCGGCACGAAGAGAATTGCGCTCAACACCGGAAAGTTTGACATAGACCTCTATCCAGACCGTTCCCACTCATGGGTGGATTGTTTTTCAGCAACGTGTCGGAGCCTGAAGGCTCCGGCGAATTCCGCCTCCGATGATTAGCCGCGGCATTGATGCCGCCGACAGCCCGCCAATTCCGCAAACGGTTTTCGTATCCAGACTGTTCCTACTCATGGGTGGACGACGAAATACACCAGGATGAGCGCGGCGCCGACGAAGATCGCCAGCGCATAGTTGCGCGCGTAGCCAGTCTGCAGACGGCGCAGACCCTTGCTCATGCCGCCGACGAGCTGTCCCAGTCCGCGTGATCCCCGCCCGAAGAGGCCCTCTTCGAGTCCAATGCGCCAGAGCACGCCGATGGACATCACTGGCACGACAAAGACCGCGTCGTAGAGTTCGTCAATGTAATACTTGTGCTGCAGGAGCGCCACCAGCGGATTGCGCGACGGGGCGAAACGTGGCTGGCGTCGCCCGTAGAGCGCCCAGGCAATCGCGATGCCGATGGGGCCAGTCACCAGGCCGATAGCGGTTCCTGACCAGAACAACCCGCTGCCAGTTGGGACGCCCATGTTCACGGTATACGTCGATGGTTCGAGGAATTTGCCAATCGCGTCGTTCCAGGGTGTGCCGTAGAAGCCGCCAATGACCGAGAGGACGCCCAGCACGATCATCGGGACCATCATCGTCGCGCCGACCTCGCGCACGTTCCGTAGCGGATCGCGCGCGTCACCCTGAGCGCCATGTTCACCGTGCGCGCCATGTGCGTCGTGCATGGCAACGGGTTCGCCGCGATACGTTCCGAGGAAGACGCCGAAGATCAGGCGGAAGATGTAGTAGCCCGTCAGGACGGCGGTAAACAGCCCCACGCCGTAGAGTACGTACCAGCCCGTGCCACCACCTGTCCGCGCGCGTTCCAGCACGACGCTGAGGATGCCATCTTTGCTCCAGAAGCCGGAGAGCGGGAAGACGGCGGCCAGCGCCAGCCCACCGACGACGAAGAGCCAGAACGTGCGTGGCAGCTTCTCGCGCAGCCCGCCCATCTTGCGCAAATCCTGCTCGCCAGCCAGCGCGTGAATTACCGCGCCCGCCGCCATGAAGAGCAGCGCCTTGAAGTAGGCGTGGGTCGTCAGGTGGAAGATGCCGCTGGAGAAGCCGCCCGCCGCCTCGCCCATGAACATGTAGCCCAACTGGCTCATCGTCGAATAGGCCAGCACGCGCTTGATATCCATCTGGACACAGGCGATGGTCGCGGCGAAGAGAGCAGTTGCCCCGCCGACGATGCCGACAACCGCCAGCGCGGTCGGCGACTGAGTATAGAGTCCCGACATGCGCGCCACCAGATAGACGCCCGCCGTCACCATCGTCGCCGCGTGGATCAGCGCGCTGACCGGCGTTGGACCTTCCATCGCGTCGGGCAGCCAGACGTGCAGCGGCAACTGCGCCGATTTGGCCGCCGCCGCGACGAAGAGCAGCAGCGCGATGGCGGTGATAGTGTTCGGATCGGGTCCATGGAGCGGTGTTGAAATAGCGGGACCGACAAAGATTGGACTGTATTGCAGCGTGCCAAAGGTCTTGAAGATCAGGAAGATAGCGAGGAGCAGCCCAAAGTCGCCGATGACGTTGACGACGAAGGCTTTGCGCGCGGCGGCCACCGCCGAGGGGCGCGTATACCAGAAGCCGATCAGCAGGAACGACGCCAGGCCGACGCCGCCCCAGCCGACGAGCAGCATCAGGAAGTTATCCGCCGCGACTAATAGGGCCATGGTGAAGATGAAGAGGTTGAGGAAGGAGAAGAAGCGCCAGTAGCCGGGGTCGTCCGCCATATAGCCGATGGAGTAGACGTGGATGAGGAAGCCGACGCCTGTCACGATCAGCAGCATCACCGCCGAGAGCGGGTCGGAGAGCAGGCCGAACGGAATCTTCAGGCTGCCGGATATGACCCAGGTCCACGGCATCATATCGGAGAAGCGCGCATTGGGCGCGACGCCGAGCATCGAGATGAAATCGGCGACGGCCAGCGCGAACGCCGCCAGCACCACCCCGCAGCCAATCAGCGAGATGGCCATACGCGGCAGCGCGCGCCCGAAGAGTCCGAGCGCGACGAAGCCCGCCAGCGGCAGGAGCAGGATGAACGGCGTCAGGTTTAACATACTAGCCCTTCAGCGTATTCAGCTCGTCCACGTCAATCTCGTGGCGCGCGCGGAAGATCGAGACGATGATCGCCAGCCCCACCACCACTTCGGCGGCGGCGACCGTCAGCACCAGGAAGACGAACATCCAGCCGTCTACCGAGTTCAGGAAGTGCGCGAAGGCCATGAACGACAGGTTGACGGCGTTGAGCATCAGCTCGATGGACATGAACATCACCAGCGGGTTGCGGCGCACCAGCACGCCTATCGCGCCGATGGTGAAGAGCAAGGCGCTCACGATGAGATACGCGGTGACTGGCATGGTAAGCTCCCTCCTACTCGCGTACGAAGCGGCGGCTCATCACCACCGCTCCCAGCACCGCGATCACCAGCAGCACGCCCGTGACCTCGAAGGGAAACGAGAAGCCATGGAAGAGCGCCAGACCGAACGCCTCGGCGTTGCCAAAGCGCGCGACCGCCTGCGACAGTCCGTTGAGGCCCGCCGTCTTGGCGTCCGCGGCCAACGAGCCGTTGAGCAGGGCGATAATCAGGCCGCCCGCCAGAATGATGCCCAGGCCCAGGCCCGCGCCCCACTGCCAGCGCAGCCGATCCGGCCCGCTGATGCCGCCGCCCTCAGGTGTGAGCATTGTCACCACGAAGAGGAAGAGCACCATCACCGCCCCGGCGTAGATGAGTATCTGAATCGTGGCGATGAACAGCGCTTCCAGCATCAGGAAAAAGAACGCCAGGCTCACCAGATTCAGAATCAGGCTGAGCATGCTGTAGATTGGGTTACGAAACGATATCACGCCCAGCGCCGAGGCCACAGAGACGGTGGCCAGCACGAAGAAGGCGATCACAGTTGCTGTCATGCGCGCTCAGCCCTCCCTCTTCGACTCAAGCTGCTCCGGCGTGGAGAACTCGTCGGCGGAATGAACGATGGTGGGCTGCGTCGCGGGTTCGGTCTCGGCGTCGAGCAGGATCTGCTGCTCGGCGGGCAGATTGGCCTGGCCCACCGCCGTCGCGGTCGCCTCAAGCCCATCGAAGAAGCCCTGGCGGCTGGGGATCGGCGTCGTCGTCTCCTCCGGCGGATTCGGCGACCAGTCGAGGATCGCGCCGCGCGTCGAGGTCCCTTCCGGCTCGAGCAGTTGTTCTTTATGGTAGACCAGATCATCCGGGCGCAACGACGACAGCTCGTAGATGTTTTCGAGCGTGATGGCGCCCGTTGGGCACGCCTGCTGGCAGTAGCCGCAGAAGATGCATCGCAGCAGATTCACATCGAAGATCCGGGCATAGCGCTCGCCGGGCGAGACCCGATGCTCGTCGGTGTTTTCCTCCGCCTCGATGTAGATGGCGTCAGCCGGGCACGCGCCCGCGCAGAGATAGCAGCCGACGCAGCGCTCCAGCCCGTTCTCGTAGCGGTGCAGCACATGCCGCCCGCGAAAACGCGGCGGAAGGTCGCGCTTCTCCTCAGGATAGGAGACGGTTGTTGGCTTCTTGCCCAACTCCTTGAGCGTCGTCGCCAGCCCCTTGATTATTTCCATTCCCATGGGTATTCTCGCTATCTATCTCGTGAAGCCGATAAGGCATGCCCACCGTTGCCTTCAGGCCACGGCGAATTTTCCCCTCATTCGCCGCGGCATGTATGCTGCGGACAGCCTCCTTAAATACTGACTCGTATGTCGACTACCACTTCGCGGCGTTCAGGGCGTGGCGACGGTGGTATCCGCGTCCGCGATCTCAGCGGCGTCCACTGGCATGACCGGCGGCCGTGCTGGATCGATGGTCGCCATGCGCACGCTGGATGGCAGCACCAGATCGAGGTCCGCTGTCGCGGACGTGGTGGGCGTTGCCCTGCGTCGCGCCCGCAGCCGCGTGTAATAGATGGCGCTGGCGATCAGCAGAATGAACAGCCCGGCCAGCCCGCTGATCCACCATGGCAGGTCGAAGGCGATCACCACGGCGGTCACGAGCGCGTTGAGCACCGAGAGCGGCAGCAAGACCTGCCAGCCAAACCGCATCAACTGATCGTAGCGAATGCGGGGCAGCGTCGCGCGCAGCCAGATGAAGATGAACAGGAAGAACGCCACTTTGATGCCGTACCAGACGAAGGGCGCGCCGCGAATGCCACTGAGCGCGCCCAGTGTCCACCCGCCCAGGAAGAGCGTTGCCAGCACCGAGCTGGTTGTAATCATGTTGATGTATTCGGCCATCTGGAAGAGGCTCCAGCGCAGGCCGCTGAACTCCGTCAGATAGCCCGCGACCAGCTCCTGCTCCGCTTCGGGCAGATCGAACGGGGCGCGGTTCACCTCCGCGATCGCCGCGATGCCGAAGAGGATAAAACCCAGCGGCTGCGCCAGGATGAACCAGATGCCCTGATGCACCTGCGCGTGGACGATATCCACCATATTGAGGGTGCCCGCGAACATCAGCACGCCCGCAATCGAGAGGCCGATGCTGACCTCGTACGAGACCATCTGCGCCGCCGAGCGCAGCGCGCCAAGCAGCGAATAGTGGTTGCCCGATGACCACCCCGCCAACACGATGCCATAGACGGCCAACGACGAGATGGCGAGGATATAGAGAATGCCGACGTTGATATCGCTGATAAACGGCGCCCAGGCCAGCGCAATGGGCGTTGTTCCCCAGGTGGTGCGGTCGCCCAGCGGGATGACGGCGAACGCCGAGAGCGCGATGAAGACGGCCAGCGCCGGAGCCAGCAGGAAAGTGAACCGGATTGCGCGCGCGGGGATGAACTGCTCTTTGAACGCCATCTTGAGCGCGTCGGCGACAGGCTGGAAAACGCCCAGTGGGCCAGCGCGATTCGGCCCGACTCGCCGCTGGAAGCGCGCGAGCACCCGCCGCTCGATCAGCGTCATATAGGCGAACGCGGTCAGCAGCAGCACGATGGCGATAATGCTCTTCACGACCGCCGCGACGACAGCCCACGCAACATCAGACATCAGTTCTGTCCCCCATGCGTTCGCGGCAGCGCGGGTTCATCGCCGCCAGCGCCGCCAGAGACCCCATGCTCGACCATATCCCAGGTCAGATAGGGGCTGCCCACCAGCGCTGGCTTGCCATTCGCGTCGTCCGCGCCCACCCTGAACGGCCAGCGCGCGCCTTCCTGCCCCAATCCACGGCGCGAGACCCCCGCGTAGAGCGGTACGACGCGCCTGATCTCCGCCAGAATCTCTATCGGTGAGCCATAGCGCCAGTTCAGGCCAAGCGCGTTCGCCAAACCGCCGAGAATCTGCCAGTCGGGCAGCGCCCCCGGCAGCTCGTCCATCGCGCGGCGCACCACCTGCACAGCCCGTTCCGTGTTGGTAAACGTGCCATCCTTCTCGGTGTAGGCGACCGCTGGCAGCACCACCGTCGCGTATTTCGCCGTCTCCGTCAGGCAAAGATCCTGCACGACGAGGAAATCGAGCGCTTCGAGCTGAGCCAGTTGTTCCGCCGTGGCGTGACGCGCGGGATCAGCCCCCATCACATATAACGCGCGAACCCCCCCATCGAGCATCGCATCGTAGTTCTTCCCGGCTGCTTTGGGCAGTTCCTTCCCCCATGCCTGTGCCAGCGTCGCGCCGTCGGCGAGCGGCAGATAGCCGGGAAGCTGGTCGGGCAAGACGCCCATATCGCGCGCGCCAAGCGAGTTGCTGTCTTCCATCAGCGGGCCAGCGCCAGCGCCGGGACGCCCGAAGTTATCGGTGAGCAGCGCCAGTTGCAGCACATCCTGCGGCAGCGTCGCGCCGGTCGGCTCGCGGGTTGCCATCTCATCGTAGAGCAGTACCGCGCCACTGGCCTGTGCGATCTCGCGCGCCAGCGCCCGCAGCGCCTTGATATCGGCGCCCGCCGTCCGCGCCAGCGTCTGCGCGTCCGTGCCAGACAGCGAAGTCCGCAGCGCCTTGACACTCGCGGCGCGTTTAGTGGCGAAATCGCCACGGGTTAACTGCTCGCTCAGCGCCACACTGAGCAGCGCGCGCGCCACCGTCCCTGTCTGCCCGGCGGTATAGCGGATCGTGCCCGCCGCCAGACGGTCGAGCCGCGTCGGTTCCGGCGTGACGACATAGACGCGCGTCCCTTTGCGAATGGCACGGCGGATGCGCAGGTCGATAATCGGCTGGCGCTGGTAGGTGTCGGTTCCCAGCAGCACGATCACGCTGGCCTTCTCCAGCCCGGCGATAGAGTCGGTCCAGACCCAGGGCAACCCGTTGCGCTCCATGGCGGGGAAACGTCCGTGATAGTGGTCAACGTTGTTCGTGCCGATCCCGGCGCGCAGCAGCTTCTGGAAGAGGTACGACTCTTCATTGGTGGTATGGGTCGAACCGATGCCGCCGATGGCATCCGCCCCATGCTGCTTGATGATATCGTGCAGCCGGACTGATATCGTCTTCAGCGCATCGTCCCAACTGGCTGGCTGGAGCCGCCCATGCTTGTGGATCAGCGGCGTGCGCAAACGATCAGGGCTGTTCACCACCGTCATGTTCCAGCGGCCACGGTCGCAGAGGAAGCCCTCGTCAATGGCGTCGTTGGTGCGGCTATACTGGCGGGTGAGCTTGTTCACCCGTACGTCCACCAGCACGTTGCAGCCGACCGAACAGTGGCCACAGACGCTCGGAGTGCGCTTCAACTCCCACGGGCGCGTCACGAAGCGGAAGCTTTTGGCCGTCAGCGCGCCGACCGGGCACATCTCGACCACATTGCCAGAGAAAATCGAGTCGAACGGCGCATCCACCTCGACGCCGACCTCCGTCTTGAAGCCGCGCTCCAGCATGACCAGGCCGTTTTCCATCGCGACATCCTGGCAGAAGCGGACGCAGCGCTGGCAGGAGATGCAGCGCTCGCGGTCAAGCAGTATCTGGTCGCTGACCGGAACTGGTTTGGGGAAATGGCGCTTGCTCAGATCGAAGCGACTCGCGCCTGGCCCGTGGCGTAGCGTGAAATCCTGCAGGTCGCACTCGCCGCCCTTATCACAGATGGGGCAGTCGAGTGGATGGTTGATGAGCAGGAATTCCAGCGTGCCCTGGCGGCTCTTCTTAACCATCGGCGAGGTGGTGGAGACGACCATGTTGGGCATGACGGTGGTCGTGCAGGCGGTCATCGGCTTGGGCATCCCCTTGACCTCGACAAAGCACATGCGACATGCGCCCAGTGGATCCATCTTGGGATGGTAGCAGTAGATAGGAATCTCAATGCCAAGCCTGCGGGCAGCCTCCCAGAGCAGCGTTCCCGGTGGAACACTGATCTCGCGCCCATCTATCGTGATCGTGACCAGCTCTTGTTGCTCACCCATGACCTGTTTTCTTCCCGCTTGCCACACGTCCCCATCGGTTGCTTATGCCTGGCTCAATTCCTGGCTCATACTCGGCTTACGCATGTGCGCCGACGGCCACTCCGCGCGCTCGCGGCCCAACCAGGCAGCCATGCGCCGTGATGTGGTGAAGATACTCGTCGTAGAACAGCTTGATACTGCTGGTGATGGACATCGTCGCGGCATCGCCCAGCGGGCAGAAGCAGCGGCCCAGCATGTTATCGCAGATATCCGCCAGCAGCGGAATATCGCTCTCTTTGCCGTGTCCTTCTTCTAGACGTTCCAGCAGTTGCACCAGCCAGAAGGTCCCCTCGCGGCACGGCGTGCACTTGCCGCAGGACTCGTCGCGATAGAACTCTGACATCCGCAGCACCGCGCCGACGATGCACGTCTGGTCGTCCAGCACAACCACGCCGCCGGAGCCGAGCATCGAGCCTGCCGCCGCGACCGATTCATAGTCCAGCGGCGTATCGAGTTGCGAGGGCATCAGGAATGGCGTCGACGAGCCGCCCGGAATGATCGCCTTGATCTGCCGTCCGCCGCGCGCCCCGCCGCCGTAGTCTTCGATCAGCGTTCGTAGCGGTATGCCCAGCGGCAGCTCGTAGTTGCCGGGCCGCTCCACATGCCCGC
Source organism: uncultured Chloroflexia bacterium (assembly GCA_963718915.1). GTDB lineage: Bacteria > Chloroflexota > Ktedonobacteria > Ktedonobacterales > JADMIN01 > DAHUXT01. The sequence continues at coordinate 84,333 of CAVRAI010000014.1, forward strand.
TGAGGCAGTAGATGCGCGTGCCCTTGCTCTTTTCGGTACCATAGGCGGAGTAGACATCGGCGCCGTGTTCGACCACCGCCGGGACGGTTGCAATCGTCTCGACGTTGTTGATGACCGTTGGACTGCTATAGAGGCCGACGACCGCTGGGAATGGTGGCTTCAGCCGTGGATAGCCTCGCCTGCCCTCCAGCGATTCGAGCAGCGCGCTCTCCTCGCCACAGATATACGCGCCCGCGCCGCGATGCACCGTGATATCGAGATCGAAGCCGCTGCCAAGGATGTTCTTGCCCAGCAGCCCGGAGCCATACGCCTCGCGCACAGCCCGCGACATCCGCTCTTCCGCGAGGGGCAGCTCGCCGCGGATGTAGATAAAGGCATGGTGGACTTTTGTGGCGTAGGACGAGATGATCGTTCCCTCGACCAGCAGGTGCGGGCAGACCTCCATTATCATGCGATCCTTGAATGTGCCCGGCTCGCTCTCGTCGGCGTTGACGCAGAGATAGCGCGGCTTCGGGCTGTTCGCTGGCAGGAAGCCCCATTTCATACCCGTGGCGAAACCAGCGCCGCCGCGGCCGCGCAGGCCGGAACGCTTCACCTCATCCAGCAGCGCATCCGGCTCGAATTGCCTGAGCGCTTTGGCGAGCGCCTCATAGCCGCCATTGGCGCGATAGACCGCAATGCGGTCAATACCCGGCACATCGAAGGCGCGCGTGACGAAGCGGGGTGTTGGCCCGAGTGGCAGCGCATCGTTGGTGGGAGTGGTGGGCGGCGTTCCTGGTGTATCTGTCATGGTGTATCCGCCCCATTCTGCTGCGCTTTATGCGCATGGTCTTTGCGCGCATGACCATCATGCGCCGGGTCGAGAGCTGACGCTGGCTCGTCGATTGCGCCGATGGCGGTGACCGTCGCCATGCCGCGCCCATCGCTGATGGGCGCCACGGGCTGGCGATCTCTTCCACCGCGCCATCGTTCTCCAGATAGCCAATCAGCGCGCTGGCGTCGGAGTCCGTCACATTCTCGACGAAGCGGCCATTGACCTGCGCCACGGGCGCCATGCCGCATGCCGCCAGGCACTCGGCGGACTCCAGGGTAAAGCGCCCATCGCTGGTCGTCTCGCCCCGGTGGATGCCCAGCCGCTCCTCCAGATAGGCCATCATATCATCACAGCCGCGCAGATAGCAGGAGATGCTGGTGCAGACCTTGATGACGTAGCGCCCTTTTGGCTCCTGGGTATACATCGAATAGAACGTGACGACCGACTCGACCTCGTCGGGCTTGACGCCGATGGCCTCAGCCACCGCCTGAATCCCTTCGGGCGTAACGTAGCCAGTCTCCTCCTGCACGAGATGCAGGCAGGGCAGCATGGCCGAGCGCGCCGAGGGGTAACGCGCGACGATCTCGCGCAGACGAGTCTGTAGCTCATCGCTGGTCATCAGCGGTCAACCTCCCCCAGCACGATGTCGATGCTGCCGATAGCCGCCACCACGTCCGAGATGAGATAGCCCTCGATCATCAGTGGCAGCGCCTGAAGATTGGCGAACGATGGCGCGCGCACGTGCATGCGATACGGTTTCGCGCTGCCATCGCTGACCATATAGAAGCCAAGCTCGCCCTTGGGCGACTCGGTGCGCACGTAGACCTCGCCAGCGGGCGGGCGATAGCCCTCGGTGTAGAGCTTGAAGTGATGGATCAGCGCCTCCATATTCGAGGAGACCTCGTACTTTTGCGGCGCGACGATCTTGGGATCATCCACCTGCCAGCGGCCTTCGGGCATCCCATCCATCGCCTGCTGGACGATCTTCAGGCTCTCGCGCATCTCCAGCATGCGGACGAGATAGCGGTCATAGACATCGCCGTTCTCGCCGACCGGCACGTCGAAGGCGAACCGCTCGTAGCCGCAATAGGGGAAAACTTTGCGCACATCATAGGCGACGCCGCTGCCACGCAACGTTGGGCCGCTGCACCCCAACGCAATCGCCCTATCGGCTGGCAGCAGGCAGATGCCGCGCGTGCGGTCGATCCAGAGGCGGTTGTTGGTGAGCAGGTCGTGATATTCGCGCAGCCGCTTCGGAAAAATCTTGATGAAGTCGCGCACCAGGCGCTCGAAATTGGGTGGCAGGTCGGCCTGGAGTCCGCCGGGCATGATGTAGCTGGTCATCATGCGCACGCCAGAGCATGCCTCGAAGATGTCGAGAATCAGTTCGCGCTCGCGGAAGCAATAGAGGAAGACACTCTGCGCGCCCAGGTCGAGCGCGCTGGAGCCGAGCCAGACAAGATGGCTGGCGATCCGCTGCAGCTCGGCCAGCGCCACCCGCGCGAACCGCGCCTTTTCCGGCACGTCAATGCCCAGCAGCTTTTCGACGGCGAGCGCGTAGCCAAGGTTGTTGCAGAGCGGCGCCAGATAGTCCATGCGGTCGGTCAGGACCAGTGATTTGAAGTAGCTTTTGTCCTCGGCGGTCTTCTCGATGCCAGTGTGCAGATAGCCGATATCTGGCCGCGCCTTGAGAATGGTCTCGCCGTCCAGTGTGAGCACGAGTCGTAGCACGCCATGCGTCGAAGGGTGCTGCGGGCCCATATTGATGGTCATCGTGTCGCGGCGCGTACTCTCGTCGAGTTGCTCGCTCTCGTCCACCTGAAGCATTCGTGGTTCCTCTAGCTGCATGGTGTTCCTCGAATCTCAGCGAGCATCGTCGTTCGCGGGTGTATCTGGTAGCGCATCCTCTGACGTATCCGACGTCAGGTTGTCTGAGCGTGGCACGCCGGTGCGGTCGGTGGTGCGCAGGGTCTGTTCTCCCATGCCGACTGGCAGCGACTCGTCAAAGAGCACCTGGCCGCCCCAGTGCGGCTCCGGCAGATGAATGCCCGTCAGCGGGTAGTCCTTGCGTAATGGGTGGCCCACCCAGTCCTGCGGCATGAGAATGCGCGTCTGGTTGGGATGCCCGGCGAAGCGAATGCCGAACAGGTCGTAGATCTCGCGCTCGAACCAGTCCGCGCCCGGCCAGACCGCCGTGACGGTGGGTAGCTCCGGGTCGGGCGTATCTTCATCGCCGACCTGGGCCTTCAGCCGGATGACGCCATAGGTCGCCAGCGAGAGCAGGTGGTAGACGATATCGTAGCGTGGGTCGTGCTCGAGCCAGTCGACGGCGGTGATATCAGCCAGATAGTTATAGGCGAGTTGCTTCTCGTCGCGCAACGCCTGGCAGACCTCGGCGATGCTCTCCGGGCGGACGATGATGGTCATCTCGCCACGGTATTCGGTGGCGTCCAGTACGTCGTCGGGAAACCGATCGCGCAGGAAGGCGACGGTTGCCGCGGCCAGCGGATTCGACGGCGTCATCAGTTCCGGGGCGCCCATACGCTGTTCGTCAGCCATTGTCTTAGTCCTCGCTGCCGATATAGGTGATGCCAGCAACCTTCAGCGGATCAGGTGGGGTGGGAATACGCTGGCGAATCTTCTCCTGCAGCAGATTCAGCCCGTGGAGCAGCATCTCCGGCGTGGGCGGGCAGCCCGGCACGTAGACATCGACCGGAACGATTTTGTCCACGCCTTGAATGATGGCGTAGTTGTTGAAGACGCCGCCGCACGAGGCGCAGGCGCCCATCGCGATCACCCACTTGGGGTCGGGCATCTGGTCGTAGATGTGCCGCAAGACGGGCGCCATTTTGACTGAGAGCCGCCCGGCGACGATCATCAGGTCGGCCTGGCGCGGGCTGGCGCGAAAGACCTCGGCGCCGAAGCGCGAAATATCCCACCGCGACGCGCTGGCCGACATCATCTCAATCGCGCAACAGGCCAGGCCAAAGGTCGCGGGCCAGAGTGAGTTGCTGCGTCCCCAGTCGATCAGCTTATTGACGGAGGTCAGCAGGATGTTGCCGCCGTCGGAAGGCTCGATGTTACGCGGCAGACGCGGTGTCTGTGTGTTCGAGACGTATTGTACGGGCGCCCAGGGATTGACGCGCTCGGATGGCTTCTGGTCGTCTATTCCCATCGGAAGGCCCCTTTGCGCCAGACGTAGAAGAATGGAATGATGAGGATGACCGCGAAGACGATCAGCTCGACCAGCCCCAGCACCTTGAGTTGGCGCATGAGGATAGCCAGCGGGATGATCGACGCGGCCTCGACATCGAAGATGATGAAGAGCATGCCGGTAGTGAGGTATTTGACCGGGAAACGCGAGCGCGGCGCCTCGACCTCCTGAATGCCAGACTCGTAGGGAGCCAGCTTTTCAGGGGTTGGGTTCTTGGGGCCGAGGATGAAGGTGACGAGAATCACCAGAACCGCGAAGATAAACGCCAGTCCCATCAGGATGAGAACGGGCACGACTTCAGGCATACACGGGCCTCCCACCGTCTGACACGCGCTCGCTGCCGACGTGCCCGCAGCGAAAGGCTACCTGGCACGCCATAGGATAATGTAACACGGGTCGGGAAGTGTGTCAAACGTCGAATGGTGCACAAGACCGCTTAAACAGCGGATTTGTAGCCCATCAGCAGGGAGACTTCCGCAGCGCCGAGTGGCCCAAATGGCCGCTTCGAGCGCGCCGCAAATCGCACGATGACCATTGATGACCATTGATGACCATTCAGGAGAGCATGCGAACTGGCTGAACACTCTCCTGCTCAGGATGCTGCTCGCGGCGCAAATAGGCCACGGCGCTGGTGAGGATGGCGATGTCTTCGCGCGCGCAGCCGATCATGGCGTTGCAGAGGTGGCACAGCAGCTCGCGCACCTGCCCCGTCTTGTGGTTGTGGTCAACGACGAGCTTCTCCTCAGACGTGCCGCAGATGGCGCACCGCCCATTTTGCCGCGCGTGCATGGCGTTGTAGTGAGCGATGGTCATACTATATTTGGCTTTCAAGTCCATGCTTCTGATGCGGTCGGGATATTTGGCGTCGCGCTCCTTGCGTTTCCGGAACTTGCATTGCTTGCACAGTGATTCCACCCCATAGAGACATATCTTATGCTTGTGAAACGCGGAGAGTGGCTTCCATTCCTCGCAAACCGTGCAGACTTTCCCCTGAGGTTTCTCATCCTCGGAGTGGTCGCGCGGATCGCCACTACAACAGGTTCTGCAGCGACCGCGTAATGCAATTCCATCTCTTTTGACTCGCCAGAACTCAGCCTCGTCTTTGAGTACCCCACACTGCGTGCAGCGCTTCATCTACAATACCTCCCAAGCAAATTCACCGTTTGCTAGAAGATATGTGGTGAAGACAGCAAAAAGCGGAAACACTGTCTAAAAAGTGTTTCCGCTCATGTACTTGGGGTGGAGATGATGGGACTCGAACCCACGACCCCCACGATGCGAACGTGGTGCTCTCCCAGCTGAGCTACATCCCCAGGCGCAGAAAAGTATACCACGCGGGCAGCGGCAGCGCAAGAGCGTGAGCAGGCGGCGCTGTAGCGTCTACTCGACGTCCCATTCCGCGCACCACCAGTCCGCGTGTGGCATATCGTTCTCGTGTGCCGCCCGCAAGAGCGCCGCCGCATCGAAGGGGACGCGCCGCAGGTCAACGCTCAGAGTGGCGCCTGAGACCGTCAGAATCGCGTACTCGCCCCAGGGTGGGTTGCGCACATTGGCCCCCGGCGATGGCGTGCGGTCGTAGGCGAGGCCAACGCTGCCGGGATTCAGCACCAGAGCTGTTCCGAAGCGGCGCAGCATCTGGATGTGCGTGTGGCCACCCGCGTAGATATGCGCGTCGCAGCCCGCGAAGAGTTGGGCCAAATCGTCATCGCTCGTCGTCGCGCGGATCGGGTCTTTGAACGACTGTGGCGAGCCGTGGTAGCAGAGCAGCGTCGCGTCGCCATCGAGGGCAATGGAGACCGTTGGCTCGAATGCCGCGATAAATTCGCGGTCACCTGGCGAGAGCCGCGCCAGCGCCCAGGCGTCGATCTCCTGCAGGTTGCGGAATAGCTCGTCCGTCGCGGGCGGCTCAGGCGTCAGCAGGGTCGTGTCGGCGTCGCCCATCACCACCGGGCAGCCGATCTCACGCAGACGGCTCACCACCTCCTCAGGCTGCGGCCCAAAGGCGGCCACGTCGCCCAGGCAGACGATACGATCTACCCCTTCACCCGTCATGTCGTCCAGTATCGCCTCGAAGGCGACGAGATTGCCGTGGATATCCGCGATGATGGCGATATGCATCTCTCTTCTCCTGCCGCGTGGTAGACTCTCCCCAGCAATCATAAGCCATGAGCAACGACATGTCAGCATGATATGGAAGATATGAAGGAGGGGATAGGCGCATGGCCCGGACATATGGCAACCAGTCGATGGTGGCTCCGCTGAAGCGTGTGCTGGTGAAGCCGCCCAGTGAGAGCGCTGAAGATGTCAGGCGGTGGCAGGAGTTTGGCTATCACTTCCCGCCGGATGTGGACGAGACGCGCCGCCAGCACGATGGCCTAGTGAAACTTCTGCGTGATGCGGGCGCCGAGGTCGTTCTCGCCGAGGAGGCGCAGCCCGCCCTGCTCGACTCCATCTTCGTCACCGATCCCGGATTCGTCACCGACGCGGGCGCGATCATCGGCCACATGGGCAAGCAATTGCGCCGGGGCGAGGAGCCAGCGCTGGCCCGCGAGCTAGCCCGGCTGGGTATCCCCGTTCTTGGCGCGCTCGAAGGGGACGAGACACTCGAAGGCGGCGACGTCCTCTGGCTCGATCCTGAGACGCTCGTCATCGGACGGAGCTATCGCACCAACGACGCGGGCTACCAGCGGGTGCGTGCGCTGCTGGCGGGCAGCGTGAAGAACATTCATCAGGTACAGATGGCGCACTGGCACGGTCGTGGCGAGATACTCCACCTGCTCTCGGTCATCAGCCCAGTGGCCGAGAACCTGGCGCTGGTCTATCCTCCACTCGTTCCGGTTCCGCTCTACGAGTTGCTGGAGGCGCGCGGTATCCGCACAATAGAGGTTCCCGATAGCGAGTTCGTCACCCACGCGCCTAACGCGCTGGCGGTCGCGCCGGGCCACGTCATCACGATGCAAGGCAACCCCATCACCGCCGGACGCCTGCGCGACGCGGGCGTCACCGTCTGGGAGTACGAGGGGCGCGAGCTGACACTCAACCGCGACGGCGGAGCCACCTGCATGACCTGCTGCCTGTTGCGGGACTATTGAGGCGCGTTCTTGAGTGCAGTGGTCGCATAGCGCGTTGACCGTTTGCCTGCCGAGGCCTGATGACCCCGGTGTATGGCTCTGCCCAGCCCTGCGCATGTCAGTTCGCCGTAGCATTTACGCTACGGCCTGCTCGCCGTATTGCATCAGTCGCTCGTCGTCTCATCCACTGGCGGTGCGGCTCGTCTGTGGGGCGCGTCGAGCAGCCAGAGTGTGGCGAAGGTTGGCCGCATCGTATCGTCCACCGTGTTCAAGACGCTCTCGGTCAGATGCTCGATATCCACCAGGCTGGGCAGCCGCGCCGCGAAAGCCTGGATCGTCCGCGCCGCGTCGTAGCTGCTCCGGTAAAAGCGCCGATTGATGCCGCGCTGGACCCGGCCCCGTAGCGGCTGGAAGAGCGTCGCGATGAACAGCGTCGAGAGCGTGATCGCCACCTCCGACCCCTGGGTGGACTCGTGGGTGATACTGCTGAACAGCACTCCCAGCAACACCACCATCACGAAGTAGACGAGCGCCAGCAGAACGGTCAGCGAGCCGTAGATGAGCGTCCGGTTGATGAGCACATCGACATTGAAGAGGCGATGGCGTAGCAGCGCGATGCCCACCGTTAGCGGCACGAGCAGCGTCGTGGCGCTGAGCAGAATCACCGCGGCGATACGCAGGACGATTGTGACGCTGCCCGTGACGATGCCGGTGAGCGCGGCCACGTGGTAGAGGACCGTCAGGAAGATGCCCAGCAGCATCCCCAGGAAGCCGAAGACAACCCATTTGGTCTGCTGGCGTTCCGGCCAGGTCGAGACCCAGGTGTAGCGATAATATTGCGCCGCCGCGCCCACCACAAACCAGGCCGCCCAGATCACGAAGGTCAGGGCAATCGCCCAGGGATGCGCCGCCACGACGGTCCCGGCAAAGAGGAAGAAGCCGATAACCCAGACGGTCCACGGAATCAGCAGCCAGACCGTCCAGCGAGGCACGAATCGCCCATTGGGGAAGATGAAGGCGAAGATGAGCAGCAGCAGCCAGCCCACCGTCTGCAGAAAGCCGTATGGCTGTAGCCAGATCGGCTCGGCGTTGAGGATGGCGTAGATGGTGCCGGGCAGCCCGGCGCCGAAGCCAACGAGCGCTAGCGCCACCAGCAGCGCGGCGGGGTCGCGCGGTTTGCGCCAGGCGATGAGCGCCGCCATGCCAAAGTAGCTGAGGACGACCAGCGCCTCGAGCGCGATATTCCAGACGGCATGGAAGCCTGGGGAGATGCCCAGCGCGGCCAGCCCCACGCGCAGGTCGGCGGGGGGATGCAGCAGCAACTTGTAGCGGGCGACCAGACTGGCGACACAAAAGCCCATGCAGAACAGTGTGAAGACGATCCATACGCCCATGAGCAGGCGGGCGTGCGATCGGCGCCAGTGGCTCGCCAGGGTCGTCGGCGCATTGATCCGCCTGGTCCGCTGGACCATGAATGCTCCTCACTTCCGGGGCGCTCGGCTCGTGTTTCGCCGTAGGCAACTGTGGGCATCAGTATAGCAGGCTACTACGCTGACCGCCAGACAGCACGATCCTGCCCAGGGTGGCGCATGGCTCGTAGATGGCGGATATGAGGAACCGGATAGGAGCTATCGACAGACAGCACCGATAGCCTATCCGGCTCATGCGCGACGCCTCGCTATCACTTGACCGGAGAAAGCGCTGTGCCCAGTGACGTCTAGTGTGGGTGGGGTGGAGACGAAGGCAAATCTTGCGTATCTTGTTGTGGACGTATCTTGTTCATGATGCGATCAAGCTCGTCAGGGTAAATTGAGGGCAGGTCATATGCATTTCGCGGCGGCGCGCAGATATACGCCGGAAGTGCGCTCCTCGCGGCCGCATGGGATGCCGCCTGCCCGGGCAGTGATACTCGTCCATAGACCGCGAGTGTAGCCATGAGCAGCAGTGCGAAGATGGCAGTGGCTGCGAGTCTGCGCGGGTTCCGAATAGTCGCTGGCATCGTGTGTATCCTCCCCCTATTTCTTGTGTTCGCCGACCATACCCGACGACCATGTTCGTCAAGGAGTGTTGTCCTGGTGTCCAGTCTGCCCGGAGAAGTATTTCCAGACCACCGACAACCCCGACAATCACCCAGACAAGGCCTCCGACAATCGCTCGAAGTCGTTGATGAGGCAAGCTTGTGGATTTTGCGGGAGAGGTGTTATCATCAGGCAGCAATACCGCGCACGTGTTGGAGTATGGTGTAGGCTTGAATCCTTTAGGTCGTAGCCAGTAGCCACATGGTGTAGAGGGGGAGACACGCCCTATGGCCTCAACATCGTCTCTGACCTTCGCGGATCTGCTGCGGTATCACCGGACAGCCGCCGGACTGACCCAGGAAGAGCTGGCGGAGCGGGCACACCTGAGCGTGGACGCCATCAGCACGCTGGAGCGCGGGACGCGCCGGACGCCCCGCAAAGACACGGTGGCGCTCCTCGCCGATGCATTGCGCCTCGCGTCGGAGGATCGCGCCGCATTTGTCGCCGCTGCGGCTGCCGCCCGTCGTGCCCCGTCCGTCACGCTGGCTGCCGCTCAGCCCGAGAGCCTTGTTCATGACGCCGGAGAGGCCCAAACCGCCGTAGCGTCTGCCGCCAACAACCCGCCCCGTAGCTTCGGCGCCTTCCTCGTCGATACGTGGTCAACCGCGCGCGCGCATCTTATTGTGGTGGTTGCGCTGACCCTCGCACTACTCACTTTTATCGGCCTGCTCTTGCCGCTCATCATCCCAGCGTTACCGCGCGCGCTGGGACTGGTGACAGGTGTGGTGTCTCTGACGCTGCTAGTGGCGATCATTTTGACGCGACCATTACGCCTGACGCTAGTACATCAATGGCGTGAGGCGCGCAAGCCGTTCGTGGCGGTGACGAGTGTGTTGTTGATGCTGGTAGGCGTGCTCACTACCCTGCCCGTCACCGGTACTGCGCCGCTCGCGCAGTCCCAGCGAGCTGTCTACGATTACAGCTACACCTACCATCATCCAACACACATTGGTGGCTCGATCACCGTCGGCTGGGCGGAGACTCTCCAGACATTTGCCCCGAATTGGATAGGCAACGGTATCTCGTGGTTCACGACCTCTCCGGTCTGGCAGGGATGCATCGTGCAGCTTCCTGACCAGACGCTTGGGCTGGCGGGCTGGAAGGCGGACCAATGCACACAGGTTCCCTCGGTGGACAATGGCGGAGAGAGTCACGACGAGACGACGACGACGATCCACATCGATCCTCGGGCCGTCTGGTCGAATGGTGTGCCCATCACCGCCGATGATTTTCTGTTTGGCCAGCGCCTCGCCGCCGACCCCAACCTGACCGGCGGGTTCCCCTTCGATCAGATGACACTTACCAGGCTCGATGCCCATACCGTCCGGATCCGGTGGGCAACGCCCTATCCAGATTTTCTCACTGCTCTCAGTTATTTGTTCCCAGTGCCACTGCATGTGTATGCCACGGGCAAGTTCTCCAACATCTTCGATCCGACGACGGGCGCCTATAACTCTGCGCTGGCCCAGCAACTCAGGACGACCCCAGCGTTTAATACAACCATCCCGGTAGATAACGGCCCTTTTACCGTGCAGAGCTTCATTCCAAACCATCAGGTGGTTCTAGTCAAAAACCATCGCTTCTTCTCGAACTTCTTTCACATGCCGGCGTTGGATAAGATCATACTGCTGCCAGCTTCCAAAGACTTTCTTCCGCAGCTTGCAGTCCCGCTTAATCCAGTGCCCCAGATGGAAGCTGATGTTATCGATCAGTATCGGCGAGGCTTGCTGGATCTCGCACTGCCGTTGACGCCGATCAACCTGCGTCAGTTAGGGAGTATACCCGGAAATCAGGTGGAAATCGGCTCCGCGTCTGATACGATAGAGCTTGGGTTTAACGAGCTCAAAGTAGCGCCCAATGTACGCACGAAGGGGGGCGTGTCCATCTTCACCGACCGTATGGTGCGCCAAGCATTCATCGAGGCTTTTAATCGCTGTGCGGCGGTGCAATCCCTGCTCGGCGGCGTCAAGTGCAACGATCCGACTATCTTCACCGATGAGTCAGACGCGACTGCTGCCGTCGCGGCCTACGATCCCTCCTTCAAACTGCCAGCGTACAATCCCCCCGATGCCGCGCGCCTTATGGAGGCGGCAGGCTACCATCTGGTGGACGGCGTCCGCCGCAACAAAGATGGTGTGACCCCGCTAACTCTCAGACTTGTCGTCTCGCCTGGAGCGAGCGGGAGCACCAGCATCGCACGGCAGATGCAGCAAGACTTCTCCAAGAATCTGGATGTCGGCGTAATCATCGTGGACGATCAGATCGCCTTCTGGAATCAAGCGAGCCCAATCAATACAGGCGCTTTTGACCTGATACTGGTTGAATCGCAAAACAGCGTAGATCCCATCGGACGTCTGACTTTTGATATGGCTGGGCCGTTTGATAACGCGACGATTCAACAGGGGCTAGACCCTTTTGGGATCATCGACGCGCAGGCGAGCCAACGCGACCAATTAGCGGCACAGACGCTCTCCGACGAGCAGCGAGCGGTCATCCTGCTGAATTTGCATCGCTACTTCTCCCAGCAGTACTACGTCGAGCCGATGTATATCAACGATGTCGTCGCGCTGAAGAAGCCGACACTGTGCAACTTCAAGCTGTGGCCAGATCCCGGCAGTCTCCTCTGGAACATCGCGGATTGGTATGTCGCGCCCATGTGCCCATAGACGCGCGGAGACGTAGCGTGCGGAGACAGCGAGCCAGCGGCATAGCAGCACAAAGTCGCGCCGCTGGCTTGTCGAGCACAGCATTGCCTGGACGGCGCGCTCATCCAGCGATGATGATATCGTCAGATGATGATATCGTCAATCTTCCAGTCTGATCCCTCCTGTACGAACGTCATACTGCCTCCCGACTGCGCCTGGGAGCCCAGCATTTCGAGTTTCACCGTGTAGAGGAGCTGGTCAGTCGCCTCTGTTCCGCTAATCTTCAGGAAGTCTCCCTGTCCCCATTCTGAGCAGTCGAGGAAGGTTTCCCCTCGGCACGATGTGGGGTATCTGCGAAGGTTTCGTGATGGTGTGTTTGTACTGGCTCGAAAGAAAGGTGTATGCCTGATTTAAATTGCCCCCATGGACAGCGCTGCAAAACTGCGTGATCGTCTTGATGATTAACTGACCTGAGCTGACGACCGGGCTGAACTGTGGATACGGCGTTGAGTTGCCGCTCGGCAACGTGGTTGTAGCCGCCTGCGGTAGCGGCAGAGCGCAGGCTACCAGCGGAACCAACACTGCCGCGGCGAATGCGGCGCGCGCCATGAATCGGCGGATCGAACCGGCGTGATAGGCACTCTTGCTCACTGTCTGCTCCTTTTTCCTGCGCTACACGTCTGACTGAACGCTATCGATCTTCCACGTGCTGCCGTCTTTGATGAACTTCATCGTCTGGTTGCTGACTGTGGTGCTTGCGCCAGTTGCCGTGAGTGCGCTGAACTGCACCTCGTTGCTCGCGGCATCTCCATTCTCGCGGTAGAAACCATCGATGCCCGAAGAAAAAGGCTGGCACCCAGTGATTGTGACCTGCTGGCCGCCGAATGCGGTGGTTAGCTTCGTCGCAACATCTTGCGGGCTGCCGATCCGCGCCTGGAAAGCGGGCGTGAGATAGGAGTAGGCGGTCGAGTAGTCGTTGTGTGAGATGGCAGTGCAAAACGCGTTGAGTGTGACGTGGGCGCCGTTGGTCGCATTTGCCTGGGTGAGATTGAGTGCCGAGTTAGAGATGAAGTTGAATCCAAGGTAGCCGAGACCAAGGACGACCACGCATCCGATGATGATGAACACGAGCGGAATGCCCACGATGGCCGCGGCCTGCCGCTTGTTGAGTCCGGCCGATGGCGGATTCTGGATGAATCCCTGTACTGGCGCGCCACCCCTATTTTCGTGATGTCGTCGAGCAAGGTGTTGATATCCTGCTCGAAATACTGGTTATTGTGCATCGGCGCGACGTTTTGGACCACCAACTGCTCGATGGTCGCAGGTAACGTCTCCGCATCTGGTATCCCTGCATCGTCGATAAGCACGGGAATGATGCGTTTGCGCCAGCGAATGGCTGTCTCCACCTCGATGCGTACAGGATCGTTGGGTTGGTCGAGCCGACGTCCGTGTGCATCGCTGATGTTGAGCCATTGCGGGCCGATGACAACCAGAACAACTTTGCACTTACGGATTGTCTGGTCGATGAACTCGCGGAAGTCCACGCCGCGTGGAATCTTTTCCACATCGTAAAAGATGGCCTCTCGCCCAAATGCCTGGACCAGGTGATCGAACAGGCGACCTGTTGTCCCTTTTTCGTCTGCCCGACGGTATGACAAAAAGATGTCATTCATGCGATTGTCACCTCTGTACACGCCTCAATTCTGTGTGAAACGAAGGGTTGTGAGTTAAAGCTCCCGATGCCTGGCATGGTGTGCGGAGATGGCGGACCGTCGCGCGGGTGGCGCTTGGCGGCTAGCTCCACGTGGGAGTGCTGTCTTGGTTTCCAGTCTGCCTGGATGAGCTTTGCAAGGCCACCGACAATCCGTACAATTGCCCCGACAAGCACCACGACAATCGCCTCGGATTGCAAGCTGAACAGTATTGCGTATAAACAGGCGTGGTGTTATCATGCAGCGCAAACCCCGTACGTTAGGGATCGTGGGGATGGGGGACGAAGGGATGAGCCGGAGCCCTTCGATAGTGTTGCCTAGATCGTGTCGGTTGTCTTCCCGTAATCTGGGAAAGAGAGCGACGGCCATGGCCTCTACCCCAGCGCCGACCTTCGCGGACTTGCTCCGATCCCACCGTGTGGCCGCTGGACTCACCCAGGAAGAGCTGGCGGCGCAAGCGCAACTCAGCGTTGATGCCATCAGCACACTGGAGCGTGGGACACGCCGCACGCCCCGCAAAGACACCGTTATACTGCTAGCTGATGCGCTGAATCTCTCGCCAGATGATCGCGCCGCTTTTGCCGCCGCCGCCCGTCGTGCCCTGACAGCTCCGCTGGCCGACGATCAGCCTGAGAGCCTTGTTGATGACGCCGGAGAGGCCCAAACCGCCGCCGCGTCTGCCGCCAACAACCCACCCTGTAGCTTCAGCGCCTTCCTCGTCGATACGTGGTCAACCGCTCGCGCGCATCTTATCGTGGTGGTTGCGCTGACCCTCGCACTACTCACGATTATCGGCTTGCTCTTGCCGCTCACCGTCCCCACGTTTCCACGCGCGCTTGGTGTGATCGCGGGGCTGGCCGCAATTTTACTGGCGGCGGGAATGGTGGGTATGGCACTGGCGCGCCAACAACATCCAGCGCTGTTGCGGCAGCAGTTACGGGAGATGCGCCAACCAGTAGTCGCAGTGACGAGTAGCTTGCTCAGCCTCGTGGTCGTTCTTACAACCCTGTTCGTGACCAAGCCTCTGCCTATCACGTCGCATGGGCCAGGCGGGTATGCATTCTTCAGCTACACCTATCACAAACCGACGCACACCGGTGGCTCTATCGTCGTTGGCACGTATTTAGACACTACAACAGTTGCCCCGCGCGCGGTTGTCCACGTTGGTGATGATTGGTATCAAGCCTTGTGGAACAGTTGTCTGGTACAGTTGCCTGATCTGTCACTGGGATTGAACGGCTGGAAGGCGGATCAGTGTGTGAACGTGCCGACGGTTGCCGACGGTGAGGAAAACGTTGATGGCAGAACAACAAACTCCCGAATCGATCCTCGCGCCGTCTGGTCGGATGGGGCGCCGTCACCGCCGGAGACTTCATGTTCACCTTCCAACTGATGAGAGATCGCAACATCGGCTTTTTCGGCTCGAGTGATACTCTGCCCTGGCGCTTGATGCGCCTCACCGCGCTTGACTCTCATACCGTGCGGATTGATTGGTCCGCCCCGTATGGTGACTATCTTTTTGCGCTCCAATGGCTGACCCCACTTCCGCTGCACGCCTACGCACGTGGTAAGTTCGCTGGAGTGTACGATCCAGTCACAGGTGTGTACAACGCCGCACTTGCTCAACAATTGGCGGCAGACGTTATCTCAACACGGCCATCCCAGTAGATAATGGCCCATTCACGCTGAAGAGTTTCGTACCGCATGACCGTTTCGTTGTGGTCAAGATTTCCCGCTTCTTCTCTAACTTCTTCCACGCGCCCGCGCTCGATCAGATCACATTTGTCTCTACATCAGCGCCCAACATTGCTGTGAGCGAACAATTCGCAGCCTCCAAACGTGCATTGATTGCTGCATATCAACAAGGTGGACTGACGCTGGCCCTTGGATTGGGAGCCGCTGTATATGAATCAGTTAGGACGTATTCCTACTCAGGAGGTGATGAGCAGCCCCGTGCTCCGTTTCCTGATCCTGGGCTTCAACCAACGAAGCATAGCGCCCAACGCTCAAGCCAATGGTGGCGCGTCGATCTTCACTGACATTACAGTGCGTAAGGCATTCACCGAGGCGTTTGACCGTTGTGCGGCGATGCATTTCGTGCTCGGCATTCACGACTGCAATGACCCAAGCTTCCATACCGACGAACTCAGCGCGCCACCAGCCGCGGAGTACGATCCGACTGTCACAATGCCGACGTTCAACCCCACCGACGCCGCTGCGCTCATGGAACGCCTTGGCTTCCACGTAGTAGATGGTATCCGGCGATACAAGGATGGAAAGACGCCCATCAAGCTGACGCTTGCCCCTTCGCCATACGCCGTACAATTCGAGGATATCGCTCGTCGAATGCAACAAGACTACGCCCAGAACCTGAAGGTCGCTGTGAGTGTTGTGAGCGCTGATGTGGAGCCGAGCTTTTTTGTTCCAGGCGGGCTGGCGCAGACCGGGGCGTTCGACGTTGCCCTGTGGGGTGATGAAAATCTTGGTACGCCAGTGGACTTTATTGCGAATTATGG
This sequence comes from uncultured Chloroflexia bacterium, assembly GCA_963718915.1. Lineage (GTDB taxonomy): Bacteria > Chloroflexota > Ktedonobacteria > Ktedonobacterales > JADMIN01 > DAHUXT01. The sequence continues at coordinate 100,383 of CAVRAI010000014.1, forward strand.
ATGGGACAGCGCAGAGCATACCAAGCGCGCAAAATCCTATTGGCGGCAACTTCCTGGGGGTGATAAATCCCTGGGTCCTCAGGCAGGATGAGCGTGGATCGCAGATATACGATGGCAGCCAGCGCACAGAAATTTACCGCGAGTTGGCGAGCCATGTGGCTCACTCACTCAGCATCGAGCCGCTATTCATCAATGCTGATATTTCACTGGTGAAACCGACGCTCTGCAACTTCAAGCACTGGCCGCAATCCGGCTTCGATCTTTGGAACATCGCGGATTGGTATGTAGCGCCTTCATGCCCGTAGAGCGCGCTTAGGAGCGACTCATTCGGCGCGCGCAGCCAGAGCGAGAGGTTCGTCTGGCTCCATCGTCTGCTGTACGACCACCAGTAAATGTTCGCTTAGGTCGCTCAGGTTGACCTCCTGCCGCAGCGTGGCGCTGAAGCTGGCCAGCGTCTGCTCGACATTGTATTTGCGGCGATAGAAGCGGCGGTCGATGACACGCTGGAGACGGCGGCGTAACGGCTGGAAGAGCGCGGCGATGAGCAGTGTCGTCACCACGATAAGGGCGGGCGATGGCTCGCTGCTCTGACGCTGGGCGAATGCGTTGACGATGGCCTGCACGCCGACGACTCCCCCGACGTAGATCAGCGCAAGGATGGCGGTGAGCGAGCCGTAGACCAGCGTCCGGTTGATGATGACGTCGATATCGTAGAGCCGCGAGCGCAGAATCGCGATGGCTATCGAGATGGGGATCAGCAGCAGGAATCCTGCAAAGGCGGTCTGCGCGACAAACGTGCTGATCACGCTCGAAGCCAGCAACTCCGGTGGCAGCAGGAGATTCCCCAGCGTAAGGAGCGCACAAAGCCCACCATGCGATGGCAAAGCCGAAGACAACCCATTTGGTCTGCTGGCGCTCTCGATGGGTCGAGACGCGACGATAGCGGTAGATCTGCGCGGCTACAGGAGCCAGGACCGAGCCGAAGAAGAAGAGAATACTCCAGTCGAATGACTCACTGTAGATGAGATGGCTGAAGTAATCATAGGTCCAGTATCCACCAACCATGAGGACAAGCAGCCAGCTCTAACGTGGCACAAAGCGCCCATTAGGGAAGAGGAAGAAGAAGGTGATGAGACTGGTCTGCCCAAGGATATAGAGGATGCCGATACAACCAGAATCCAACGCCGGGCTGCACCGCCAGCGTATCCTGAAGGGTGGTCTCAAATGCGGCGCCACCAAAGAGCACCAGCGTGAAGGCGCAGAAGAGGGCCATCCGGTCACTGGAGCGCCGCCAGAAGATGATGGCGGCAATCACGCAGTAGATCAATACAACGACCGCGTTCCCTGCCGTCTGAAAATTTGCCAGGAATCCCAGCGTCAGGCCAGACTGGCGGAACAAACGCTGATCGAACGGCGTTGGGTGCAGATAAAAGCAGTGGATGCCGGGGGAACACGGCGTCTGCAGCAGTGCATTAAACCGCGGTAGCATGACGAAATTGAGCGCCAGCACAAGCAGCGTCAGCGCGATCCAGGCGACGCGGGCGATGAACAGCCAGGGGCCATGCAGCGTCTGTCCGCTGTCGGTCGAAGGCTGGACCGTGGCGCGCTCGACGGTCATCGCTGGCTGATTCATGTCTGACTGGCTCCTCGATACGATGACGATATTCGATCTGGCTTCTGGCGCGGAGCATACCATCGGCCCGTTACGAAACCGCTACGGATCATAGCGCGCATCAGAAGCCGAACAGGTGCGGTATCACATTGCCGAGGAGGTAGCCGCCCAGGGCGGAGGCCGTGCCGACGACGACGACCTCCAGCGCGCTCCGCACCAGATTGATGTTGGCGAGCCGCCCTTTGATAATGCCGACGATCACCAGCGCCAGCACCGTCAGCGCCAGCGAGACGGGCAGCGCGGGTGATCGGCAGGAAGAAGTAGGCGATCAGCGGGAAGATGGAGCCGATGATATAGGAGACGCCCATCGTCAGCGCCTCGGGGATATGGACGGTGTCGGGGTCAATCTGCAGCCCAAGCTCTTTCTCGACCATCGTTTTGTGATAGGCGTCGGGATATTTCGCCAGCAGGTTGGCCATCGTCGTGGCGTCCTCGGCGCTCACGCCTTCGTGGCGGAAAAGATGCGCCATCTCGTCCAGCTCGAACTCCGGGTTGTCGCGAATCTCGCGCAGTTCTTTCTCACCTCGGTCTTCTGCACCTGCGCCTCGGAGCGCCCAGAGATGAACTCGCCCGCGCCCATCGAGAGCGCCCCCGCGAACGCCTCCGCCAGCCCGGCGATGATGACCGCGTTCGTACTGCCCGTGCCGCCAGCCACCGCGCTCACCACGCCCACCGGCACCAGCAGTCCATCCAGCGTGCCAAAGACCACCTCGCGGATGCGGCTCAGCCGCGCGATGCGCGCCTTCTCGCCATAGAGATGCTCGTCTGCTTTCCTGCCGTCTGGCTGTCCGGTGGTAGCGAACTCTCCAAGGTGTCTCTCCTTCACGTCAATGCTTCGTGCCACCAATAACTCACGCCACAATACTATGAGTCCATGCTACGGAAGGATACGAGACAAGATCGCTCCTCCAGGCAACACAACAGCCCCACCCGGCTGACGATGCGATTGCCCATCCGCCGAGATGAGGCTGTGTCGTGTGTTGTGAGTGAGCGCCGCTAGCCAGCCGACGAGCAGACGTAGAGTGTGCCGCCGGATGTCGCCGCCATACTCGCTCGCGGCGACCTGCGTGCAGTTCGACGTGACCCAGCTCACTAACTGGCCGTTGCCGCCGCCCTGACCGCCGAAGCCGCCACCACCGCCATCCAGCAGGAAGTAGCGAATGGCCCCGGAGCTAACCAGCGCCTGAAGCTGGCTCACGCTCAGAATCTGGTCGGAGCCGCTAAAGCCACCCAGCGCGATGACCGGCTGGCCGCTTGCGATGATGTAGGGCGCCGCCGTCTGCGAGTTGAGCGTCGCGAGGAGGTAGCGGGCCGAGCCGCGATGCGCCTCCAGGTAGGCGAGCAACTGCTCGTTCACCTGCAAGCTCTGGCCGCCGTTGCCATTGGCGACGCCGCCAGTGGGCGCGCCACCGCCGCCGTTGCCCGGCCCAAATTGTCCGTTGCCCTGCCCGCCGAAGGCTGGTGGGAAGCCGCCGAGGCCGCCATTGCGCGGGCCACCGGGGACGAAGCCGTTGGGGGAGAGCGGCCGCCGCCAAGCCCGCGCGGGCCACCGTTGCCGCCGAAGCCACCACCCTGCGCCAGACTCGCCGAGGGGCCAGCCGTCGGCAGCGTGCCACCCGCGCCGCTGGCCAGCGAGACGCCCACCCAGGTCGCCGGGCCAAGCAGCAGCAGCGCGACACCGAGCGCCGTCGCCACCACCGCAACCGCCGACGAGCGGCAGCCGGTCCGCGAATGCATTGCGCGGCGTATCGACAGCAGGCAGCGGTCCACCGGTGGCGGGCAGCAGCGTGGGGTAGCAGGCGGCGCGTGGAACGCCACCAGGCCAGCAGCGCGGCGATCGGCAGCGAGCCACCGACGATCAGCGGCGTCATCCAGCGGTTCCAGCGGTGTAGTCGGCCAGGATGACGCCTGGACAAGGGCGGTGACGACGCAGCGCGACCGGCAGCAGACAACCATGCCAGCCCGCCGCGCGATAGTCACGCCAGAGCAGGACGCCCGATGCCGGCCAGCGCGGCGATGCCTGGCGCGAGCATCGAGAGATAATAGGTGTGGATAGAAGCCCGCGACGCTGAAGAAGATCGCCATCGTCAGCGTCCAGCCGCCCCAGAGCGCCAGCGCCGACTGTTGCGGCGTCAGATGGGCGTTGCGCCGCGCCTCCGCCGAGTGGAACCAGGAGCGGACGTCGGCGCGACGAGCGACTGCCCGTTCCGGCGGATGCCCCAGCCCGTCGCCAGCAGGCCGATCGACGCCGAGCGCGAGCAGCCAGCTCACCTGGCCGCCAAGCTGCGCATTCAGCAGGCGGAAGAGGCCCGGCACGCCGTTCTCGGAGACGCCGCCGGGCCCGCCCGCCGCGGTCGGTCCGCTGGTGATGGCCGAGATGATGGACGAGCCGGAGGTTGAGCCGCCACGGAAGACCATGCCCAGCAGCCGCTGGATGCCGTTGTAGCCGAGGGCCAGATCAAGCTCGGAGTTGGTGCCGCTGGAGCCGACGTAGGGGCGCTGGCGTGGCGGGCGTCAGGTCCACGGCGACGACCCAGGCGAGCGAGACGGCCAGCATCAGCCGCGCCGGCGACGCGCCAGGTGCCAGAGGCGCGTGCGCCAGCGCAGCGGCGCGCCGAGCAGATAGACAGCGCGAAGGCCGGCACGACCAGATAGGCCTCGAGCATCTTGATGTTGAAGCCGAGGCCGACCAGCACCGCGCCGAGCAGCAGCCAGCGCAGGCTGCCCGCGCTCGGCGGCGCGGCTCACGGCCCAGGCGCCCAGCAGCACGGTCAGCACGAGCAGGCTGTCGATGGTGTTGTTGCGGTTGGTGACGACGCTGATCGGCGTGATGGCCAGGAACAGCGCCGCCAGCAGCCCGGCGCACGGCGCCGAAGACGCGCCGCACCAGATGATAGAGCACGCCGACCGAGAGCACGCCGGCCAGCGCCTCGGGCAGCAGGATGCTGAAGCCGCTGAAGCCGAAGAGCTTGGCGCTGGCCGCCTGGATCCAGAAGCCGAGCGGCGGCTTATCGACGGTGACGAAGCCGCCCGGATCGAAGGAGACGAAGAAGAAGTTGTGCCAGCTCTCCAGCATGCTGCGGATGGCCGCCGCGTAGTAGAGGTTGGCGTAGCCGTTGCGCTGCAGCTCGTAGAAGTTGGTGAAGGCGGCCAGCAACAGGATCAGCGCGAGCGCCTGGCGGCGGCGCGGCTCCCAGAAGGCGCGCAAACGCCCAGGGAGCGAGCGGAACGGTGAGGCTGGCGACGCGGCGTCATCGAGCGCCGGTGGGGCGATATCGGTTGCCATGGTCTCCTCCTGTGGTCGTTGGCTGAGTCATCCAATCATACGCTGATCGTGGCGTGATCGGTTGACGAAATATGACGACATGTGTGTATCAAGTGCGGCGCATGTGGGATGTTTCTCAGCCACTGTACCGGCGCAACATTCACGTTCGATGTGAGTCCGATGTGTGTTCTCTCATGATAGGAAGCGAGCACAGAGATGTGAAATGCTCCAGCTTCGCGGCATGAATGCCGCGGCTAATCCCAACCACATGGCCCTCATTGCCCGGCGAAAGGTACATTCGCCCCAGGATTAGCCGTGGCCTTCAACGTTTGGTGTGAGTTAAGCGGCGGGAAGAAAGCGAGTAGAAAGGAAGGGCCACACGGGCATAGTGAGAGCACAGATCGATTTCCGACAAAGGAGGCTCTCAGATGCTCGATGTGGATACCTTCCTGACGACACTCTACGTGTTGGTAGACGAGTGCGACAAGGGCATGTTGCCCCCCGAACCAACCACCCCAGGCCCGGCGCCCGCGCTGAGCCGGAGTGAAGCCCTCACCCTGGCGCTCTTTGGGCAATGGGGGACGTTTCCCAGTGAGCGGGCATTCTACCGTTATGCCCAGCGCCATTTGCGCACGGCTTTTCCGACGTTGCCCGCCCGCAGCCAGTACAATCGCCAGCTCCGGCGGCTCGCCCACCCCCTGATCGCCGTCGGGCAGTGGGTCGCGGCGCGGCTGCGAGAGACGCTGGCAGCCGCCAGCGGAGCGGACGATGCCTACGAAGTGGTCGATAGCCTGGGGGTGGCGACGCGGCATAACCAACGCCGGGGACAGGGCTGGCTGCCGGGCCAGGCGGCGCGTGGCTACTGCAACCGGCTTGGCTGGTACATCGGCTTCCATGTGCTGACCGTCGTCACGCCCCAGGGCATCATCACCGGCTTTGGCATCGCGCCTGGCGACAGTTCCAATCAGTGGCTCGCTGAGACGTTGCTCGCCGCTCGCCACTGTCCGCAATCCCGCTTGCCCGAAGTAGGCCCGCCGTCCGCCGCTGGCGCGTATCTGGCCGATACGGGCTTTGAGGGCGCGCGATGGGTACAGCAGTGGCGGACGCAGTATCAGGCGCAGGTGTGTATTCCCCCCAAACGGGGCACTCTGCGCCGCCGCCCGCAGCATCCCTGGCCCCGCCCGCTCCGTCGTGCCTTTGCCAGGTGGCGGCAGATCGTCGAGAGCGCGCACGACAAGTTGCTGCGCCTGCTGGGCTTGGAACACGAACGCCCCCATACTCTGGCCGGGTTCCGGGCGCGGCTGACCGCCCGTATCGCCCTCTATAATGGGTGTTGTTGGCTCAATCATCATCTGGGTCGTCCCTTGTTGGCTTTCGCCGACCTGATCGATTGGTAGGTACGTTCGCAAAGACAATTCACACCAAACGTTGAAGGCTACGGCGCGCCCACCAAACGTCTACGCGCGCCATACAGTTTCTCCGCTTGCCATGCGATAGACTGTGCCGACCCCTATCGCGCCTTACCGGCTACGGCGGGCGGGCGCGACCCGCGATGTGTTGGCCCGCGGCGCTTCTGGCCAGAAGATACGGGCGAGGACGAGCAGCGTTACCACGCCGGAGAAGCCCAGATAGAGCGCGCGCATCCATGGCTCGCCGGAATCGCTGCCCGCGAAGATGCCGTGGAGCGTCACCAGGACGAATGCGGCGAAGCTGGTATAGTGCAGCGCACGCCAGCTTGCATAGGCGATGCGTCGCTTCGCCCACGAGCTCAGCCAGACCACCGCCAGCCCGTAGAGCGCCAGCACGCCCAGATCCACCGCAAGTGGCCGGTAGGGCTGGTCGAAGGGCAGGAGCAGGTTGAGCAGCGAGAACGGGATGAGCGGATCAAAGACCAGCGAGAGCAGGTGGAAAACCACCAGCGCCAGCGTGAGCACCGCCAGATAGGGATGCAGCTCATCCAGGAGCCAGAGCGCGCGCGCATTGCGCAGCCGCGAGACACGCGCCAGCGAGCGGAAAAGGCCGATGATGACGGTGACCGAGAGGGTGATATAGGCGGAGGTCGCCGCCGCGCGGGTGACGTACCATAGGAACGGGTTGGTGGTTGCGCTGGTCGCCGCGAGCGTGAGACTCAGCGACGAGAGCGATGTGAAGATATTCATGGTTTCTGCTCCAGTTGGCGCATCTCGGCGAGGGTGAGCGGCGGGAGCGCCGAGCCCACCATCATCGGCAGCATCGCGCTCTGCGTGCCCCAGGTGGCGAGATATTCGTTCAGGTTGCGCGAGAAGGCAATCTCGCCTGTGCCAAAGACAAGAGCCAGCGCGACCCCGGCGTCGCCATCGTCCCGCGGGCCAAGCGCGCCGTAGCGCCCCCAGGCGGATTCGACGGCTGCGAGCGCGCTGGGATAGCCGCGCAGCAGCGCCACCTTGGCGGCTACCTCTGCCTGCGCTGCTGTCGGCGCGAATGCCGTGGCCGTGGCGATCAGCGAGTCTGGCTCGTCGCCGCCTGAGGTCCAGAGCGGTATCGGCTGGCCGGTACGCGGATCGAGCAGGTGATGCTGGCGCTGGCCATCGCGCAGCCACCAGCGCCGCACCGCGCCAGAGGTCGCCATCGCGCCGCGACTCAGGCGTACGGTCGCCAGATGGGTTCGCCGGATCGTCTATGCCCGATAGCTCCAGCCGTGGGTCGCGAATACCCACCGACCAGAGTTCACCTGGCTGCTGCCCACCATGCGCGCGCAGGTCGCCGCCGACGTTGACGAGCGCGCCGGGAAATTTGGCGCAGTAGCGGACGAGCGCGACATCCGCCGCCCAGCCCTTAGCGATGCCGCCGAAATCTAGCTGCAGCCCAGCGGGAAGCCGTATCCGCCTGCGTCGTGGGTCGAGCGCGATGGCGCGCCAGGCAGCGCGTACGGCGGGCGCTGGAAGATCGAAGGCGGTTGCAACCTCATGGTGGGCGATGGCGGCGAAGTCGCGGTCGTAGCCGAGGGCGCACAACTGCCGCAGCATCGTCGGGTCGAAGAGGCCGCCGCTGGATTCAGCCGATTCGAGTGCCAGCGCTGTGCACTCATAGAGCACATCGGAGGCGGCAAACCAGCCGCCCGCCGCAGTGTTCAGGCGGCTCAGCTCGCTCTCGGGCCGGAAGCGCGAGAGGCGCGTGTCAACCTCGTCGAACCAGTCCATGCAGGCGGCGGCGGCGGCGGCGGCCTCGGCCCAGCGGACGATGGGACGGCGATCTGCATGCTGACGTCGGTAGCCATCGGTCGCCCGCGACGCTGGACCAACTCATAGCGGTCGTCCGCGCGGCAATCGGTATCGTCTATCGAGACGGTGGAGCGTCCACCGAAGGGTGTGGATGTTGTCATCGTTAGGATGTCCCTGTGCTGGAGTTGGAGCCGCCCAGACTCGGCGATGTGAAGATCGAGCCTGAACTGCTGGAACTGCCTGAATTGCTGGAACTACTCGATCCGTCATCGGTCGAGCTACTGGAACTTGAGTTGAGCTTGATTGGAGCTTGAGCTGGACGAGGAGCCGCTGGAATTCACCGCGCTTGCCGTGGCAGACGAGATGTGCGTCAGCCCCCACATCCCGGCGAAGACGCCAATCGCCGCCGCCGCAACGCCCGCGCGCAGACCACGCCGCGCCGCCAATCGCGCCGCTGCCGTAGGACGACGCGCGCCACCAGTGGAGGCCGCCTGCGGCGCGGCAACCCGCCGTCCCGCCGTCGCTAGCGTGAGATCGCCCTCTGGCTCCGCGACGCAGCTGAGGACGTAACCCTGGGCGCGTTCATCGGGGGTCAGCGCGTTATTTTCGCCGCTCGCGCAGACCCTGCCGGAAAGGACTCGTAGCCGACAGGTGGCGCAGGCGCCCGCCCGGCAACTGAAATCGGGCCGGTAGCCGCTCCGTTCGAGCGTCTCTAGCAGCGTCTCGCCGGGTTGCGCGTTCAGCACCGCGCCGCTATCGGCCAGGCGGATGCGTGCCGCCTTCCCCGCGTGCGGTGATCGGCCCGCACGGCGAACGGACGGGCTGGCGAAGACCTCAGCGTGCAGATGGGTAGCGGGGACGCCGTGGCTGGTGGCTGCCGCCTCCAACTCGTGGCGGAGCGCGGCGGGGCCGCAGACGTACCACTGCGCCTGCATGGCCTCCGAACCCAGCGCGGCGACGATTCGCGCCGGATCGAGCCGCTGTCCCTGTGTCGTCATGTAATGGCGCTGCGTCAGCCAGGTCCGCTGCGGGTCGAGCGCCGCCAGTTTGCGGCCAAAGATGGCGTCTTCGGGGCCGTGGTAGGCGTAGTGCAGCGTGACCCGCGGGCGCTCAGCCGGAGCCATGCGGGCGAGGGCGCGTAGCATCGCGAAGACGGGCGTGATGCCGCTGCCACCGGCGACGAAGATGTACGGGACGTCGGGATGGGGCCGCTGGGTCATCGTGAAGCTGCCCTGCGGCTGACTGGATTGCAGCGCCATGCCCGGCCTGATGCGGTCGATCAGGTAGTTGGAAACCCTGCCGCCTGCGGTCCGCTTGACGGTGATCTGCCAGGGAGCATCCGCGCTGCCGTCGCCACAGAGCGAATACGAGCGGTAAAGCGGCGTCCCACTAGCGGTGGGAATCGTCAGCGTGATGAACTGGCCCGCGCGATAGGGGCCGGGCGCCCCATGCGTGCCGGGCCGCGCCAACGTGAAGGTGACGGCGTTGCGCGCGGCGGGCGTCACGGCGGTGACCTGCACCGTGATCGTTCGGGCCGCCGCCTGCGTGCGCCTGATGTCTGAGATAGCCGTGGCCATCGTTCACTCCTTCTCATATCATCAGCCTTCCCGCTTCGGCCCAGAGACCAGGGGAAGTGTGGCGCGTCGTTGCGTCATGTTCACTCATGTACGCCGTGTACTTTGAGAGTGTGGCAGGCGATGATGAAGGAAATATGGGTACACGATTGGAGTCTCTTCATGAAAGGAAAATCTCATGGTGAGGCGCATGGCCAAGTGTGAGGTGCGCGTGAGATGCGCGTGCGCCGCTGTGTCCGTTCCGTGAGCGCCTTGGGTTATCCTGCCGTCGTGCGGGGATTGTGGCTGGGGAACTGCCCTGCCCGCCCCGCCGAAGGGAGGGTGACACCATGGAAGAAAAGGGTGTAAGGATTGCGCTGGTTGTCGTGAACCTGTTTGCGGCGGTGAGCGCTATTGTGGGAGCCATAGGGCTGCTCGTCGGGTTTATGAATATCCCCCTCAGTGAGCTGACCGGGACGCCCTTCGCCGACTTCACCGTCCCGGCGCTGCTGCTGGGCATCGTCGTCGGTGGCAGCGCGCTGGTGGCCGCGATCATCGCGCTGTTTGGGCCACGCCGGTTCGAGGCGCTGGCGTCGGCGGCTGCGGGCTGTATCATGGTGGGCTGGATGGCGGTGGAGATCGCGATGGTTGGCCTGGATGTCTGGGTGCAGGCGGCCTACTTCGCCGTGGGGCTGGTGATGATCGGCCTGGCGGGACTACTGCAATGGGCGAAGTCGCATCAGCCGGGCGTGAGCGGCCAACCCCACGCGCATCGCCTGGCCTGAACGGGCACGCCAGTGTGCTACCATAGGCGCACGAGCGAATCGAGGGCCACAGGCGAAGATGGGGCGCACATGACTGAGCGGCGACAAGTGATCTGCTATGCCCATCGCGGCGCGCGCGGACACGCGCCCGAAAACACCCTGCTGGCCTTCGACCTCGCCTTCGACCTCGGCGCGGAGGCCATCGAGTGTGACGTGCAGCGCAGCCGCGATGGCGAGCTGGTCATCATCCACGACGGCACGGTCAACCGCACCACCAACGGCGTGGGGGCCGTCGCCGCGCTCTTTCGCCGACCTGCGCGCGCTCGATGCCGGGCGGGTCTGGCGCATCCCGCAGCGCATCCCAACGCTGGCCGAGACGCTCGAACTGGTGCGGCGAGCGTGGCGGCGCGCTCAACCTGGAGATCAAGGGCGAGTCGGTCGAGGAGTCCGTCGGCACGGCGGAGGCGGTCGAGCCAGTGCTGCGCGCGCTGGAGGAGCCACTACGTTCGCGGCTGCTGGTCTCCTCGTTCGAGCATCCCGCCGTGGCGCTCTTGAAGGAGCGGCTGCCGTGGCTGCGGGTGGCGACGCTCTATAGCGGGCGCGAGTGGCAGAAGGCGGATATGCTCGCCCCGGCGCTGGCGATGGGCGCGGAGGCGATCCACCCCGGCGTCGGCCTCACCACCGCCGACCTGGTGACGCGGGCGCATGCCGGGGACTGCGCGTCAACGTCTGGACGGCCAACCGCTCCGCCACCATCCGCAAGCTGATCGCCTGGGGCGTGGACGGCCTCTTCAGCGACTACCCCGAGCGCGTCATCATCGCCCGCGCGCAAATGGCGGCACAGGCATGCCACAGCAGACGGGATGATATGCGCTACTGGCGCTGGTCGCGGGGGATGAAGAGCAGGACCGTGGCGGCGGCCATGTACGAGGCGGCCATCAGCAGGAACGCCGGGATGAAGCTGCCGGTGCGGTCAATCACACTGCCGAGGATGACATCCCAGAGCGAGCCGATGCCAAAGGCCAGCGTGAAGTACCAGCCCATCGCCACGTCGCGCTGATCCGGCGCGGAGTTGTCCACCAGATACGTCTGGAGCAGCGGACTCTCGCAGTAGACGACCAGCCCCAGCCCCGTGATCGAGATCACCATGATAATCAGCGGCGCGCCCCCGCCGAAGACTACCGGCACCAGCAGCGTGAAGACCGTCGCCAGCCCATAGCTGACCAGCAGCAACGGACGCCGCCCGGCCCGATCCGAGATGCGCCCGGCCAGCAGCGGCCCCACGATGCTGCCAGCCAGCAGCAGCGTATAGAGGACGGTCACAGTGGTCTGCGGCAGCTTGATCGGCCCCAGCAGGTAGAGCGGCAGATACTTGGTCAGGATGCCCAGCCCGCGTCCGCCCGCGGCGACCAGTGAGGCGATGATGACCAGCACGACGCCACGGTGGCGGAGCGGCGCGAAGAGTGTCGCGATACGCGCGCTGAGGGGACGGTCAGTGGACTTCACAACGGGCTTCGCCTCGGGCCGGGCAGGCTCGCGCGTCAGCAACATCACAGCGGACCCGGCGGCCAGCCCAGGCAGGGCGAAGATCATCAACGTGGGCTGCCAGCCGAACGACTTGATGAGCGCCGCGCCGATGAATGGCACCAGCAGCGTGCCGACGTTGCCGCCCGCCACGTGCCCGGCAATCGCGAATCCACGCCTGCGCGCGCCGTAGCTATCGGCGAGGATCGAGTTGCCCGCCGGGTGTTGTGGCGCGCCGCCAATGCCGCGCAGCGCCGACCAGCCCAGCCACGGCAGAAACGTGACGGCGGTCGCGGTCATGAACGTCGCCACCGCGACGACAAGGTTGCCGACGCCAATCAACACCTTGCGCGGGACGCTGCGGCTGAGGTAGCCAAAGACCAGTTGGAGCAGTCCGCCCGCCAGCCCCGAGACGGTGCCGATGAGGCCAATCTGCGTATAGCTGAAGCCGTACTGGTCGTGCAGAATCGGGAAGATGAGCGGCATCAGGATGCTGACGCCATGGAGGACGGCATGGGCCGCGCTGACGGTAATCAGATTGGCGCGGGCGTCGGCTGGCGGCAGGGCTGCTAGCTCGTCGGGCGGGAGCGTCGCCTGCCGGGTGTTGGTATCGAGGGATGACACGATGCGCAAGTCCTCCAGGTGTTCTGGAAACAGCGTAACACACCCCGGCAAGCGGTTAGGGTGGCAGCGGTCGCGGTCAATTGGCGCGCATCATTACACCTGCACATTATTGGCGAGGTACTGGATATGCTGGATATCGCGCTGCCAGTAGACCTGGGCTTTCGTGGAGTTGAGGCTAAGCGCGGCCACACGCGCTGGTTTGCTGCTCTCTGGCCCGCCCGCCAGCATCGCGAAGACGACGCCCTGCATCTCGGTGATCTGGATGGGCGTGTAGCCAGGGAATCGCGATAGACATGCCTTGGTTTCCAGTGGTCGCGTCCAGCGCGATGACCGCGTTCATTATGCGTGCCGTAGACAAGTGGTTGGCGTCTGCACGATGCCCGGCCAGCCATCGAACTCGACAGGCACGTTCCAGAGCGTCTGCCCGTCTCCGGATCGAGACTGGCGACATGCTGCGAGCCGCTGACCAGCACCGATTGGTCGTTCACGCTGACGAGATTGCCCGCGATCTCGCTGTGCCAGAGTTCCTTGCCCGTGCGCGCGGCATACGCCAGTACCTCGTTGCTCTCCGGAGGTATAGATGGTGCTATGGTTGATGCCAGCCAGGGCGGCATAGATCAGTTGCCAGAGCGGCTTGCCATCATCCTCCTGATAGACCGCCAGATGCGCGCCCTGGCCCTGCGCGTCGGTGATGGTGGCGATGGCGAGACCATCCTTCACATAGACCGGGTCGGTCGCGGGCTGATCCAGTCGCCAGCGGAGCGCGCCGGTGGCGGCGTCCAGCGCGAAGAGGCCGTCCGCCTTCGCCTGCGCCAGCACGATCACGCCATCGCTCGCGATGGTGAAGTCCGGGTTGGGCATCGGAGCCTTCCAGAGCGTATGCCCGTCGCTGGCGCGCACAGCCACCAGCGTTCTCGACGATGGCTGTGTTGAGCCGCCTTCAGTGTAGATGATCCCATTGACCATGATTGGCTGGAAATTCGTACTCGGCTCCCCGGTCGCCGCATGCCAGGCGTCGTTGCCGTCGCGCCCGTTGAGGGCGGTCAGCCCCGCCGTCGTAGTCCCGCTACCGCCGACGGAGTAGGGAATAGTGATGTGCGAAGCGAGAGGAGCGGCCGCGTTGAAGATGCTCGTCTCGCCGCAGCCACTGAGCAACAGCGAGACCAGGACGACGATGACGAGCGACGCAGCTATAGACAGCGCCACGCTTCAAGCAGCCGATCTCGCTGGCAACCATATCACGCTCCCTGAATGGCCTGCTGATGGGGAATCAATCTACCGCTATAGACGTATCCAGCGAGCTAGAGTGTTCCAGCGAGCCAGCGATTCAGGACTGGGATGCGGATGGCGGCGCGGGCGGCCAGGTGAAGATCGAGGGGCGGATCGCCTTCTGGAAGGTGTAGGCCGAGCGCATCATCCCCACCTTGTTCTCGTAGAAGCGGTGAGCGTCGGCGCGTTGCAGCCCGGAGGCCAGCGCGACGGTGTCGCAGCCAAGGTCGCGCGCCATCGCATCCACCTGGTCCATCAGCGCCTTGCCGTAGCCGCGCGAGCGCTTGCTGGCCGTCGTCACCAGCTCGTAGACCCAGATGTGATGGCCGTAGTAGAGGTTTGTCTGCTCGCCGATACCCGCCAGCGCCCGGATGGTCCCGTCGTCGTCGCGCGCCGCCAGCAGCCGGTAGCCCTGCGGCGTGATGACGCGCATCAGGTCGAGGAACGTCGCCTCGTCGAGATGGGTGCGCAACTCGCGCATCACCGGAAACGCCTCGCGCCACTCCGCCTCGGTCGTCAGCTCATCAATCCGCATACCATCTCCCCAGCCTCTAGGCCACTACACCGCATCATGTGCCTGCTCCTACTCTACGGGGTGCAGACCTCACCCCCAACCCCCTCTCCGACGCGGAGAGGGGCCGCACCCATAGCCTGCTGCCTGAATGGTCGCCTAGTCCCTCCCCTCGTAGGGGAGGGTGGCCGAAGGCCGGGAGAGGTCCGCACCCCTCACCCATCCACCCCCGGCAGCAGCACCACGAACGAGCTACCCGGCGCGTCATCCTTCGCATCGCGCGAGCCACGCGCCGGGCCGGTTCGCACCTTCGCGCTCAGCTCTTCCACCGCGACCGCCATCACATCCAGCGCGCGCAACTCGCCGATTCGCGCCGGGTCATAGTCATGCCCGACTGTGCGCCCCGGAAAATAGCGCAGCGTCATCGCCTCCATCAGCGCGCGTTTGCGTTGCGTATCGGTGACTGGCTCAGCCGTGCCATAGACGACGACACTGCGATAGTTCGCCGAGTGATTCTTGGCGTCGCGCGAGGCCACCAGCCCATCCAGCAGCATGACCTCGATAGCCACCAGCGTGCCCGCCCGTAGCGTCTTCTGCAAGCGGCTTGCGGGCGCGCCATGCAGGTAGATGACACCATCCTCATAATGGTACGTCATCGGCGCGATAAACGGCTGCCCGTCCACCGCGAAGGCGACATGCGCCACGCGGCCCGCGCGCAGAATCTCCTCCGCGATCTCCGGCATCGAGCGCTCGGGATGCCGTCGGATGCGCGACCGCGGGCTGACGCTTGCGCGCGCCGCTAACGTTGTCGGTGATGCTAAATCCGCCGCCTCTGGTTCGTCATGTGTATGGATATGCCGCCGGGTTGTCCGAGTCATCGCAGTCATCGCTATTCCACCAGTTTCTCGCTCATCGCACACCATCCAGTCACACAAACGTCGTCCAGGTGATATGGTACAGGTAGAAATGGCCTGACGGAAGAGCCATATTTTGCGAGGACCATTATGCCAATACACAAGCGCCGTGGCGCCGACCTGCTGATGCATCTCGACCGGTCGATCGCGGGCGACGGGTTGACGCGCCAGATCTATACGCAACTCCGCGCCGCGATTCTCGACGGGCGGCTGCGTGCGGGCGACCGGCTGCCACCCAGTCGCGACCTGGCGCGCGATCTCGGCGTGGCCCGGCTGACGGTGGCGACCGCCTACGAATGGCTGGGCGCCGAAGGGTACGTCTATGGCCGTGTGGGCGCGGGCACATTTGTCGCGGCGGTCTTCGCCGAGCCAGCGCTGACCCTGCCCGCCGCCTCAAGCGCGCCACGATCCCATCATGTCTCGCCAGCCCGATCCGACGCCGCCCCGACGATACAGGAGCCGCCTGTCCCGCTCTCGAGCTGGGCGCGCCGCATCGCCACCATTCCGCTCGCGGGCATCAGTCCCGCCGAGAGCGCCGCCTGCATGTGGGATATGCGCCCGAGTGTTGGCGCGGCGGATGCCTTCCCCTGGGCGCGTTGGCGCCGAACTGTTGGCTGGCCCGATCCGCTGGCGGGTGATGCGCCTCCGGCCAGCGCCATGCTGTCCTCCGCCACAGCATCCAACTACTGGGACGCCCTGCTTGGCCCGCTGGAGACGCGCGAGGCCATCGCCGCGTGGCTGCGCCGCTCGCGGGCGGTGCGCTGCGTGCCGGAACAGATTCTGGTGGCGGGCAGCGTGCAGCAGATGCTTGCCCTGCTGGCGCGGCTGCTGATCGAGCCGGGACAGCAACTCCTGGTCGAAGACCCCAGCTATGTCGGCTTCCACGCGGCGTTTCTGGCGGAGGGAGCCGTGCTGTCGGGCATGCTGGTGGATGAACACGGCCTGCGGGTGGAGGCGCTGCCCGCAAGCGACCGTGAAGAACGTGAAGGACATGACGAAAATGGAGTGGACAGCGCCACGCCACGGCTGGCGATTGTCACGCCGTCGCACCAGTATCCCACCGGCGTAACGCTCACCCTGGAGCGGCGGGTTGCGCTGCTGGAATGGGCGCGGCGCGCGGGCGTGGTGCTGGTCGAGGACGACTACGACGGCGATCTGCGGCTCGAAGGGCAGCCGCTCGAAGCGTTGCGCGGGCTGGACGACCGCGACGAGGTGATCTATCTCGGCACCTTCGCCAAGGCGCTCTATCCCGCCGTGCGCCTGGGGTTCGCCGTCCTGCCACACTGGCTGATCGAGCCAGTAGCCCGCGCCCGCGCCGCCAGCGACCGGCATCCCGCCTGGCGCGACGCGATGGCCGTCGCCCGCTTCATCGAGGCGGGCGAGCTGGAACGTCACCTCGCCCGCATGCGGCGGCTCTATCGCGGGCGACGCGACGCGCTGACCGCCGCGCTGCGCGAGCATCTGGGCGACCTCGTCACCATCGGCCCGGCGGATGCGGGCATCCACCTGCTGGCGCGGCTGCCCGACGGCGTGGACGATGTCGCGCTGGTTGATGAGGCCCAGCGGCACAGTATCGCCTGCATGCCACTCAGCCCGCACTACCAGGGGAGCGCGCGGCCCGGTCTGCTGCTGGGATTCGGCGGCATGTCCGAGGCGCGGCTGGCCGAGGGCGTGCGTCGGCTTGCGCCGCTGGTGCGCGAGGCGGTCGCCACGGCGGAGGGCGCCCACGCGCTATAATGCAAAAACAGCGCGGAACGCGCCAGGCGCATACGGGGAGAGAGACGCCGCATGGATGTTCGACCAGAGCGGAACGAGCAGGAACAGCCGGAGTCCGCGACAGTATCCGTGGAATAGCGAGTGGGGGACGATTCCGCCACCGCCGCCGGAGCATGCCTCGCCCGACGCGCCTTCGACACCCGCTCAGACCGCGCAGCCCGTGCAATCGGGCGGCCCGCCAGCGCGACACCTGGCCTCATACGTCCCCTACATCGCCGAGCAGCGCGTCGCGGAGCAGCAGCAACAGCAGGCCAACCTGGGCCGCAGACTTAAGCGCAGACGCGGACACCAGCGGACGCGCGGGCATCGGCCGGGCGGAAGGATGCCGCGGGATGCGCGTCGGGCGCGGCCATCCTGGCGGTGCTCTCGAAGCTGGCGGTGGCGGGCAAGGTGCTGCTACCGTTCCTGAGCGCCGTCGCGAGCCTCGCCGCCTATGCATGGCTCTTCGGCTGGCAGTTCGGCCTGGGGATTCTCGTCCTGCTCTTCGCGCACGAGATGGGCCACTACATCATCATCCGCGCCAAGGGGCTACCGGCAAGCTGGCCCGTCTTCATCCCGCTGCTGGGCGCGTATGTCATGATGCGGCGCATGCCGACCAACGTGCGCGACGAGGCGGAGATCGCCATCGCGGGGCCGTTCGCGGGGGCGATGGCCAGCGCGCTCTGTTTCTGGCTCTATCACGTGACGGGGCTGACGGTGCTGCTGCCGCTAGCCTATTTCAGCTTCCTGATCAATCTGCTGAACCTGATTCCCGTCTCGCCACTGGATGGCGGGCGCATCGTCGGGGCCATCTCGCGCTGGATCTGGCCGATTGGCCTGGTCCTGCTGGGCATCGCCTTCCTCTACACGCACAGCATCCTGCTGATCATCCTGCTCTGGCTCGGCTTTCTGGAGACGATCAGCCGGTTCCGCATGGCGTCGATTGCTGGCTCCTATTACCGCATCCCGCTGCTCTCGCGCGCCTACATCACCATCTTCTACTTTGGGCTGGCCGCCGCCCTGGCCATCGGCATGTTCGCCACCGAGGGCATCATGGCCGCGCAGCTAGCGGGTCGGTCAATCTTCGGAAGCTAGCCCACGTTCACGATTTTTCCTGCGCGCACTGTTGCTAGAAAGCGCCGCCGCTGGCGAAGATAGAGATAGAAGTCGGCCCAGCTGAGGAAGCCCGCCGTGGCGAATCCATGGGCAATCGTCGCCGCAAGGATCGAGCGCCTGCCGTCTCTGCCGCGCGGCCATTGGTAGAGCGCGCCAAAAATCGCTCCGGCGAAGGTGACGCCCGCAATCGAGCGCCAGCTCCACTTGCCCAGGCGATGATACGCGCCAAAGACCGCCGTCGTCGCCGCCCAGCCCAGCAGGCCAGCTAAGTTGCCAATGCGTGGCACGCGCGCCAGCCCTCGCACCGCCAGATCCTGCAGGGCGCCGCGCCAGAAGAGCTCTTCGCCGGGCGCGTTGATCGCGAAGTAGAACAGCGTCTGCGTCAGTTGATCGGCGTCGGTGGGCAGGCGATAGCCCGGCGCGACCCATCCACGGAACGCGGCGGCCAGCCCCGCCAGCGGCACGCCGACGGCGATGCCAAGCAGCGTCTCGCGCCGCCAATTCTCGGAGGTAATGCCAATACCCTCCGGCCCGCGACCCGAAAGCCAGGCATAGAGGCCCGCGCCAGCGAAGAATGGCAGCACCCGCCCGGCGGTATCCTTCCAGGCCCAGTTCCAGGTGTCGCGCACCGTATTGCGGGGGATGCTCGCGTCGAAGCGCGCCAGCCACTCCGCCTCGTGCGCCGCGCTTGCGCTTGCCGCGCCTGACACGACGGGGACGACTGGAATATCGGAGGGCGCTGCGGCGGCGGTATTATTCAGGGTGTTGTCCGGGGTGTTGTCCGAAGTGTCGTCCGGGGAGGGATCAGCGGTTGCGTCTGTCGTCATATGCTCAACATGTCCATTCAGGATGTCCATTCAGGGTGGCCAAACGCTATAGCGCCACAATGCCACAATGTCATATATGCGCCAGCCATGTGCTCTGGTATCCTTTGATTGTACGCGATTGCGCCAGGGGCGAACTGTCAATACACGCCTTTTGGTATGTTTGTGTGCTATTTTGCGGACAAGACTTGCGCGACGCGATACAATAGCACCACACGACTCCAGCCTGCCTCGCCTGGCATTGAGAAACGTCTGAGCATCGCACCGAATCCAGCACCGAATCCAGCACCGAATCCAAAGGCACGGCGTGGTGGATGTTCGCGGGGGGTAGATAAACTCATGCAGTGTCCGCAATGTGGAATGATGAATCCGCCGGGCCAGGATGTATGCGCCCGGTGCGGCAGCCCGCTGTTTCCCGCGCGCCCAGACTACGGCGGCGCGCGCAACGCAGGCGCGTACGGCGGACAGAACTGGCCGGGATATCCTGCCGGGGAGAATGAACCAGTCGATGGGGTCTGGCGCGAAGAGTGGCCCGCGCTGGGCGGCCAACCAGCGCAGGCGCCGCTGCCACCCTGGCTCGCGTCGGAGGGCAATGGCAATCCGCCATCGTCGCAGATGCCCTCTGGCCCATTCGCCCCCGCCCAGCAGAACAACGGCTGGAATGCGCCACCCGCCTCGGGTCCATTCGGTTCGGAGTACCCCTCGCACTACCCGCCGCAGAGTCCGCCGCAGAGTCCGCAGCACTATCCGCCGCAACGCCGCCGCAAGCGCCCTCGCAGTATCCGTCATACTACGGGGTTGACTCAGAGCAGCTCAATCAGCGCGGCGCGCCACAGCAGCAGATGCCGCCGATGCCGCCAATGTTCATGGTGAATCCGCCCGACGTCTATCCTCCAGACGCTGCGCTCGCTCCCTATGGAGTATCCCCAAATAACGCGCTCTCAATACCGCCTCCGGCGCCTATGGTTCCAGCGCCCGCGGCCCCATCACTCGCGCTGGCGTACACGCTTACGCCAGGCACAGCGCTCAAGAACGGACGCTATCGCATCATCCAGCGGTTCTCTGGCGGGTCAACGGGCAGTGACACCGAGCTACCGCTGATGGTTGCCACGGATACCGAGCTACCCAATGAGCGTGTCCTCGTCCAGGAGCTACCACTGACGTCGATGCATCCCGAAGACGCCGAGTATATCCGGCATGGCGTCATCGACCGGCTGGATAGTCGCTCCCGTATGCCCGGCATCGCGCATCTGCGTGATAGCTTCGTGGAACAACGCCGTAGCTTTCTGGTCTTTGAGCTACCCTCTGGGGATCGCCTGCTCGACCGTCTGCGGCGCGCGCATGGGCCGCTGCCCGAAACTACCGTTATTGGCATCGTGTTGCAGATACTTGATATCCTCTCCGCGCTGGAGCACAGCCCGGTGCCAATCATTCACGGCAACATCTCCCCGGCGAATATCCTGCTACGGCCCGGTGGCCAGGTCGTGCTGGTAGGTTTCTCGCCCACGCTGCTGATCTATCCGACGGGACAGGTGACGAATGGGCCAGCGGGCACGCTGAGCGCCTACTCCGCCCCGGAACAGGCGCGTGGTACGGCAGACGTCCGCTCCGATCTCTATGCCACCTGCGCGGTGATGCACTACGCGGTCACGGGCGCCGAGCCTGTTGGACGTATGTTCCCGCTGGCGCGCCACGCCAATCCCGCGGTCTCCCTGGAATTGGAGGATATTCTTGGACAGGGTCTGCGCCCCTCGCCGAGCCAGCGTTACCAATCGCCCGAAGCGCTCCGTGAGGCGCTGGCGCCGCTGGCGTCTGGTAAGCGCTTGACGCACATTGACGAAGAACTGGATCCTGATAGCCCAACAGGACTGCGACTGGTACGCGACGCGCAGGGCCGATTGGTTGGCCCGCGACAGCGCTTGACGCAGAATCCGCTCTTCTTCGTCACCATCGTCCTGATACTGGTGGCGTTGCTTGGCGGCGGCGTTTTCTATGCGCTGCAACCCCATACGTCCGCTCCGGCCACCTCCCCGCAGACGCTCACCAGCGCCTTTGCGTCGTACTATCAGTCCAGTGGAATCGGCCTGAGCGGCGGGGAGTTCGTCTTCGATTCCCAGCAGCCTGACTATGCGCTCAAACAGGCGGGCGCTCTGGCGTTGGGATCAGGCGATGTCAAAGGCGCGCTCGCGGCGTATCAGAAGGCGGTGACGAGCCAGCCCAATGATGTTGAAGCGCTCATCTACGCCGCCGACCTGCAGATCCTGGCGGACAAAGCGCCGTACGTGACCGTGATTGCTGGCGTGGCGTTCGGCTCAGATGATGATGCTGACAACGCTGACTCCGAAGACTTTGATCCCGCGCGCTACGAGTTGCAGGGTATTTATCTGGCGCAGCAGCGTTTCAATCAGTCTTCTACATCGACGGAACATGTGCGGCTGCGTGTGCTGATCCTCAATTCTGGCAAAAATCCATCCGATGCCCAGCTTGCCTCGACGCTGATGCTCGATCAGATCCATAAGGGCAACGTCCAGAATATTGTCGGCATTATCGGCTGGCCAGAGTCGAATCAGAGCCGTCTGGCGATGGCGGCGCTGGGCGCGTCGGGGCTTCCGCTGATCTCACCGATTGCCAGCGCCAATAACCTCGAAGATACCGCTGGTAATTTCTACAGCCTTGTGCCATCGGATTCGCAACAGGCGGCTGATCTGGCCGATGCCGCAGTCAGTAGCCTGAAGGCGCATCGTATTCTGGTTGCCTATGATCCCAGCGACCAGGAGAATAGCGACGTTGCGACGTATTTCAGTAATCGGGTCATACAATACTACAGTGCCTCGACGACGATTCTTGGCCGCGTTACCTACGATGGGGCATCTGACCAGGATGTCGGCGCGTTCCAGCAGGTGGCGGCGGCGGCGCTGGCGCAGAACGCCGACTTGATCTATCTGGTGGGGAACCAGAACGCCTCGATATTTCTGGCGAACGCGGTGGCGCAACAGGCGACGCAAACCAATCGCATTGCCCCCCACATCCTCGTTGGCTCGCAAACACTGATGTCGCCGTACTTTGGGGTTGGCAATGATCCAGGGGCGGCGGCGGCTCGCGCCAACCCCAATCCGCTCAGCCTGATTTATGTCGCGACCCTTGCCAGCATTGACCACTGGCAGACGCTCAATCTCGCGCCACCGGATGTGCGCGCGTTCAGCGACAGTTTTGCGACGTTATTCAAAGCTTTCTGGGGAGCGGGCGATCTGGCGCTCCCTGGCTCGCTGGCTATCCTGTCGTACGACTCGACCAACCTGCTGCTCGTGGCGCTGCAAAAAAATCTGCAGATGGCGAACAGCGGCGTCGTCATTCCCACGGTGCAGGAAATCACCGTGGCGCTCCGTGAGTACACCGACCGGCAACCGTTTATGGGTCTGGGCGGAGCCGTCGGCTTTAGCAACTCGATCCACCAGCCCAACAAGGCGCTGGGCATCTACGAGTTATTGCCCATTTCAAACGCGCCCGCTAACTCTCCTGTCGTGCAGCTTCAGATGGTCACCGTAGTGGGCGGCAAGGCGCTCTTCTGCGGTCATTCCAACTGCACCCCCTATTAAGGGTAAGGGGCATCGTAAGGCATCGCGCCAGCTGGCGAAGCAGTGGGGGTAGCCTGCCGCCCGCTACTGTGGCAGGTCACGCGATCCCCAGATTTGCGCCCCGTTCAGGAGTGGATAGTAGAGCAGCAGTTGCTTGCCATCCGGCGACCAGCGGAGAAACACCGTTGGACCATAGCCGCCTGTCGAGGTGGCTACACTGGCCAGTTGCAGGTTGGGCGTGAGTGTCTTCAGCAGCTTGCCGCTGGCGCAATCGTAGATGCTGACCGCGAAGTCGCTGATCTGTACCGACCCATCGGGCCGCGCAATCGGCGCCTCGACCGCCACCCGCTTGCCATCGGGACTCCACGCCAGATTGATCTGCGTCTGCCAGGCGTTGGGATCTATGCTCACGTCGTGGTAGCGCTGTAAAATGGCGGACATCCCCGCGTCACGCACTGGCAGCACAGGAGCGTCCGCCAGCCCTATCGCGGTCAGGTCACTGGGATCGGGCGCGGGCTGCCCAGGCAAGGCAATACGCCAATTCGCGATATCCTCTCCCAGATTGCCCGCATAGAGGTAGTTGCCATCAGGCGACCAGGATGCCAGTGACGAGGTCCAGGTTTCTACTGGCGTCTTCATCATATGCGGCGCATGGGGAGGATCAATGCCAAACCACCGCGTCGTCAGTTGAACAGTTCCCGGCTGCCAGATCGAAAACGCTTTGCCGCCATCGGGTTGGCCAATGGGTGTATCGGACTGACTGGCGGGCGCGTTCGTCGCGTTGAGCGGCGTGACCGGCTGGAGCCGCCCATCGCCATTCCACTGGTATCCCAGCGCGGGCGGGAAGAACGGGAGCGCGGCATACCACCCTCTCGCCGTGTTCGCGTAGTCTGGCGGAGTAGTCATCGGGATATAGGCGCCTGTCGCGAGATTCCAGAGGCCGGAATACCACTCATTCTTCGCCAGCGTATGCGAGAGCACCCGCTCATCTCCACCTGAAGGAGACACCAGCAGCACGCCCTGTACGGACTGTTCGTCGAAGTTACCGCCGCCAAGATCCTTTGTCGCCAGCGCCACTGAGAAGGTCACCGCGAGCTGTTTGCCATCGGGCGACCAGAGCAGGTGCGCGTAGTCAATCACCTGGTGTGACGAGTCTCTATTGCCCACGCCAGCGTATGGATCGGGAGTGGCGATCTTTGGCGGCGTGAGCTGCAGCGCGGTAGTGATGAGTGGGTCCGGCTGGATAGTATTTGTCACTCTGCCCGCTGTCTGGTCATAGAGCACGATGACGCCAGCATGATAGGAATACATGCCGGGAAAAGAATTGGCGCAGTTACCCTGATAGCCGAGCAAGGCAACGATTTTGCCATCGGGCGACCAGCTCGCATCCCTCGGACATGAGACACCGCTCCCCTTTGGATCAAACACGCGCGTGACGCTGGCCTGCTGTTGCCTGGATGGCGTGGATGACAGGACGGCGCGCGCGATCAGCCCACCCGCTACCACGACCACTATGAGCACGGAGATCCCCGCCAGGAGTAGCGCCTTGCGTGAGCGGGGAGCCGCCGGTGTGGGTGGCGCTAATGGGGGCCTGGCTATGTTCGGTGTGCTCGGCGCCGATGGCGAACGTGTCTGCCCGCCCTCCCGCGCGAGGACACGGAACGCTTCGATGCGCTGGTCGCGGTCGTCGGGCATTTGATTTCCTTGCGGTGTGTCCCCTACGTTCGGTATGGATCTGCTCCTTTCCTTCATTGTGAGCAACGCTAACATGCTTTGGACATGCTGTCAAGCTGCGTGGATGAGAGGAAAGACAGCCATACAACAGGCTCATGGCGTGAGGGCGTGTTAGCGCGCGGAAGGCTTCGTCGCCACATGAACCGCCACGACACCGCCGAGCAGATAGTAGTAGCGAACGTCGCTCCAGCCGGACGCTTCGATGACGCGCTTGAGCGCGGGCGCGTTGGGGAAGGCAGTCACCGAGGTGGGCAGGTAGCTGTAGGCGTCGAAGGCGCGCCCGATCAGGCTGCCGAGAATTGGCACGAGCCGACCAAAGTAAAAGTCGAAGAGGGCGGAGAAGACAGGGTTGCGCGGATGGCTGATTTCCAGGCAGGCCATGCGTCCGCCGGGGCGCACCACCCGCAGCATCTCGCCAAAGCCCTGGCGCAGATCGGCCATGTTGCGCACGACGAACGCCGAGCAGCAGGCGTCGAAGCTGTTATCGGTGAAGTCGAGGTGTTCGCCGTCGCCCTGGCGCAGTTCCACCCGGTCGGATAGCCCCAGCCGCTTGATTTTCGCGCGTCCGCGCTCCAGCATCTCCGGCGTAAAATCCACGCCGACGACACGCGCGCTGGGTGCGCTGGCGCGGGCCAACTCAATCGCGAGATCGCCTGTTCCAGTGCCGATATCGAGTCCGGTCTCGTTTGCCCCCAGCGCGATATGCCGGACAGCGAACCGGCGCCAGCGGCCATCCAGACCAAGCGACATGATCCGGTTCATGGCGTCATAGACGCGGGCAATGCGCCCAAACATGCGGCGAACATAGACGGGTTTGCCGCCCGCCGCCTCGAAGCGCGCGCGCAACTCTGGCTTCGCTGCCCCCAGCGTCTGCTGCTCGTCCACGGGTTCTGCCTGTTCTAGCGGCTGCGGTCCACCACAAAATCCACAAGTTGTTCCAGCACGTCGCGTTCGGGCGAGGATGGGAACTCCAGCAGCAAAGCGCGCGCGCGTGACGAATACTGGCGGGCCAGCTCCATCGCCTCTTCGATGGCCGGACTGTTCGCCACCCACGCCACGATGTCGCGTACCTCGTCGTCGGGAATCGTCTCCGTGGCCAGCACCTGCCCAACACGCTCGGTATGCCCGTTCTGCTGCTGCTGGAGCGCATAGATCAGCGGCAGCGTCACCAACCCCTGACGCAGGTCGTTGCCCGCTGGCTTGCCGATAGACTCCTCGGTGCCGACATAATCGAGCACGTCGTCGATAATCTGGAAGGCAATGCCCAAATCCAGCCCGAACTGCCCCAGCAGAGCAATCTGCGCCTCGTCGCCGTCGCCGACAATTGCGCCGCCTTTGCAGCAGGCAGACATCAGACAGGCGGTTTTGCGGCTGATGCGGTCGATGTAGTTTTCGACCGAGATATTGGCCTGTCGCGCGGTCAGCAACTCGAGAATTGTGCCTTCACAGACACTTGCCACCGTCTCGGAGAACAGCCGATCAACGCGGAAGTCTTCGACATCGGCGATCAGTCCCGCCGTTCGGGCAAACAGATAATCGCCCAGGAGGATCGCGACACCGTTGCCATAGCGGGCATTGACGGTGGGCAGCCCGCGCCGGGTCATCGCATGGTCGATGATGTCGTCGTGAACCAGCGTCGCCAGATGCACCATCTCGAAGGCGACGCTCATCGGCAGGAGTTTGTCGAACCGGTAGGTCAGCAGTTTGCCCGAGAGGAGCGTCAGCGCGGTGCGCAGTCGCTTGCCGGGAGACTTGAGCACGTGCGCGGATGCGGTATTGAGCATTTCCAGCCCAGATGTTGCTCGTTGCTGGAAAGTCGCATCCACGACATCCAGGTCCGTCTCAATCCCAGAAAAGAGACGGCTCAACGTGGCCGCGTCGCTCATGGTTCCTCCCAGATGTGCGAGGTGACAGTTCTGTCTGCGCCTTCGCCTCGTGTCTGAAGCGGCTCGCAGGCACGCCACCTTTTATTGTAACACGGCGCGTCCAAGCCGCACATCTGCCAGCCAGTGCAATTGCCGGGCCAGCGTGCAGCGTATGTGCGTTAGCAGCCACTCGGCGCACTGCCGCTTTTCGGTCACACGTCGTTGGAGGGATCGAGTTCGGCGATATCTTCTTGCAGGAAGAGATTCTCGAAGGGGAGTGTTTCGACGAAATCGACGATCTCGCGATACTCGCGCCAGGTGAGACGGCGGCTCAGCTCGGGGTCGTTGAACGCCTTGTAGGCGGGGAAATACTGGTCCATGACGCTGAGGCCGATATCGGGGCCAAGCTCGTCGGCGAGCCACTGCAACACTGCTTTGCTGCCCGCGTGGTCGTGGGGCATCACCAGATGGCGCACGATCAGCCCGCGCACCGCGATGCCGTGCTCGTCCACCTCCAGCCCGCCCACCTGCCGGTACATCTCTTTGAGCGCGGCGCGGTTAAACTCGACGTAGTGGTGCATCTTGGAGGTGCGGAGCGCGTTGCGGTTATCGGAATATTTGGCGTCGGGCAGGTAGATATCGATCACGCCGTCCAGCAGCTTGAGGGTGTGGAGGTGCTCGTAGCCCGCGCAGTTGTAGACCATCGGGATATGCAGACCACGGTCGGAGGCGATCACCAGCGCTTTGAGGAGCTGCGGGACGAAGTGTGTCGGCGTGACCAGGTCGATATTGTGGCAGCCCTTGCGCTGGAGCGAGAGCATCATCTCGGCCAGTCGCTCCGGCCCGACGCGCAGGCCGTTGCCCTGCTGGCTGAGCCAGAAGTTCTGGCAATACGAGCAGCGCGCCTGGCAGCCGCCGAAGAAGATCGTGCCCGCGCCGCCAGTCCCGCTGATGGGAGGCTCCTCGCGCCGGTGTACGTTCCACGAGCCGACGATGATATCGGTGGTGGAGTGACACGCGCCCCAGCGCCCCGCCGTGCGATCTATCGGGCAGTTCTGCGGGCAGACGGTACATCCGCGCAAGAGTTCCCACGCCGCCTCGGCGCGCCGGGCCAGTTCGCCCGTCTCGTGCAGCTTCAAGTAGCCTGGGTAGCGGACTGTGTTAGGTATCGTGGTCATGCGTTTTACTCGTGAGAATCGTCTATTGCGCCACGGCGGCTGCCAGTGGCTCGGCGTACATGCGTGCGGAAAGTATACCGCATCGCAGGATTTTGCGGAGCGACCAGCGCGTGCCCAGCACCTCAATGATCCGGCCGCGGTCATTCTCTGGGATGTTGCGCAGGCGGAGCAGGCTGACGTCCTTCACCTCACGGAGCTGTTCCAGCGGTGGCATATCTGGCGGCACAATCGCGGCGGTGGGGTCTGGCTGCGCATTCAACATGACGAGGTAGCGCGCCTGCGCTTCGGCGGCCTGGCGCAGCAGCTGGTTGGGTGGCGGCCCCGCACGTGTTGGCAGATTGCGCTGGTCGGAGCCGATGCGCTCGCCAAATTCGAGCAGGTCATCCAGTGCCCACTCCAGCAGCGCCAGCAGCCAATCGAGGTCTTCGTTGCTCACAGGGTCATTATCTGGCCCGAAGAAGGCGTCCATCATGTAAGGATATTGCCCGCCGACTTCTTGCGTCTCCATCAACTGCACGCGAAACGGCCCCGCCACGATGGGCGTATATTCGTCGTGGGAGCGCAGCCAGTCGTAGTAGGCGGGGATGCTTCGTTCGAGCAGTGACACCGCCACCCACACATCCGACGCGACGGCGAAGCAGCCGGGCAGATCAAGCAGTTGCGCGCGACACATGCCAGAAGCCAGTACCTCGATATAGGCGTCATGCTCAACATACTGGCGTCGCTGGATCATGCTCATTCTCCGTGGGATATGGCACATGCTGGGTACGCCATGCCGCAGGCTGAAGCCCTGCGGCTAATCCTGATATAACCGTGCCCTGGCTTCCGCTCGCCTCGCCTGATATGAACTACTCTACCAGCGCGCGCCGCAGTTCCACAATCTGATCGCGCAGTTGGGCCGCTTTCTCGAACTCCAGCTCGCGCGAGGCGCGCTTCATCTGCGCCTCCAGGTCTTTGACGATCCGCATGATCTCGTCGCGAGGCATCGCCGCGATGGCCAGCCCACCACCTTCCTGTTCGCTCTGGGCCTCGGCGGCGTGGAGCCGGTCGGAGAGTGAGCGCACATCTTTGCGGATGCCTACAGGTGTGATGCCGTGCTCTTCGTTATACTCCATCTGGATGCGGCGACGGCGATTCGTCTCGCCGATCGCGCGACGCATCGAATCGGTGACGCGGTCGGCGTACATGATGACGGAACCCTCGAGGTGCCGCGCCGCGCGCCCCACCGTCTGAATCAGCGAGCCTTCCGAGCGGAGGAACCCCTCTTTATCGGCGTCGAGGATCGTCACCAGCGAGACCTCAGGCAAGTCCAGCCCCTCGCGCAGCAGATTGATGCCCACCACCACATCGTAGACGCCCAGCCGCAGGTCGCGCAGGATGTCCACGCGCTGGATCGTATCGATCTCCGAGTGGAGATAATGGACCTTGATGCCCATCTCTTGCAGATAATCGGCGAGATCCTCAGACATCTTCTTGGTGATGGTCGTCACCAGCACCCGCTGCCCCTTCTCGGTGCGCGCGCGAATCTCCGCCAGCAGGTCGTCGATCTGCCCCTCGGTCGGGCGGACGGTAATCTCTGGGTCGAGGATGCCGGTCGGGCGGATAATCTGCTCGGCCACCACCGTGCTATGCTCGAACTCGTATGGCCCCGGCGTGGCCGAAACGAAGACCGCCTGCGGGACGTGGTCGAGGAACTCGTTCCAGGTCAGCGGGCGATTATCCAGCGCGGAGGGCAGGCGGAAGCCGTAATCCACCAGCACCTGCTTGCGCGCGCGGTCGCCGTTGAACATGCCGCGCACCTGGGGCAGCGCGATATGCGACTCGTCCACCACCAGCAGGAAGTCGTCGGGCATGTAGTCCAGCAGCGTCCAGGGCGGCTCGCCGGGCTGGCGTGCCGCGAGGTGGCGCGAGTAGTTTTCGATGCCGGAGCAGATGCCGGTCTCGCGCAGCATCTCGATATCGAAGTTGGTGCGCTGGCGTAGCCGCGCCGCTTCCAGCAGTTTACCCTCGCCATTCAGTTCCTTCAGCCGGACCGCCAGCTCTTCCTCGATCTCGACGATGGCGCGGTTCAGGCGATCCTGCGTGGTGACCCAGTGCTTCGCCGGATAGACATCCACGCGCGTCGCGACTGCCCAGAATCTCGCCCGTCAGCGGATCGATCTCGACGATGCGCTCCACCTCGTCGCCAAAGAATTCGATGCGGATCGCCAGGTCTTCATACGAGGGGTAGATTTCGAGCACGTCACCGCGCACGCGAAACTTGCCGCGCACGAAGTTCTGGTCGTTGCGCTCATACTGGATGTCGGTGAGATGGCGCAGCACGCGGTCGCGCCGGCGTTCCTGGCCCACCTTGAGCGTCAGCACAACCTCGCCATACTCTTCTGGCGAACCCAGGCCATAGATGCACGAGACCGAGGCGACGATCAGCACGTCGCGCCGCTCGAAGAGGCTGCGTGTGGCGGAGAGCCGCAGCTTCTCGATCTCGTCGTTGACCTGGCTCTCTTTCTCGACGTAGGTATCGGTGCGGGGGATATACGCCTCTGGCTGATAGTAGTCGTAATAGCTGACGAAATACTCGACGGCGTTGGCGGGGAAGAACTCTTTATACTCGGCGTAAAGCTGCGCCGCCAGTGTCTTGTTGGGGGCCAGCACCAGCGTCGGCTTCTTGACCCGCTCGACCACCTCCGCGACGGTAAACGTCTTGCCGCTGCCCGTCACGCCCAGCAACGTCTGGTAGCGATTCGCCGCGCGTAGGGAGTCATCCAGCGTCCTGATAGCTTCGGGCTGATCGCCGGTTGGCTCAAAGGGGGCAACGACCTGAAAATCAGTCATGTAGGGCGCTCCAGTCGGTTCCATCCCGATATGTGTTGACGATTACTACGCGGTTCGCCCGATATTGGGCGCAATCAGGGCAATTCTCTTTATACAATTCTTTCGTGTCGAAAAGGAAATGGAAGCGCTGTGTGCATTCGGCCATGTCGGAGCCTGCCAGCGAATGGGGCTGGGGAAGTGGGCCGGGGAAATTCGCCGTAGCGTCAACGCTACGGCCTGCTCGCCCCGCCATCACGCTGGGTGTTCGGGCTAAAAAGTCAAAGGTCATAACGCTACGGCAAATAGGCGGGTATATTGGTGAACTGGGACAAATTGCCGAGGCCATCAAGCCCCGGCAGGCATCCCCAAACCAAAAACCGCATCGACCCATCCGCCCTGGTTGCTACCAACTATAAACTGGGCTGCTTCTCCTGCACGATCTTCTTCTGCAGCGCCTTCAGGTAGGATTCCGCGCTGTCAATATCGGCGTTAGCGTATTTCTCAAGGCTGGTTGGCAACTGGGTCACGGTGTCGCGCCACTGGCCGACCATCTGCTCCATACCGTCGAGCGGGCCGATATGCACATTGACCTTCGCCAGGTTGTCCTTGGCCGACTGGAGCGCGTTGTAGAGCACGTCGAGCGCGCCACCTTCGATGGTGGTCATCAGGCGCGAGAGCGGCAGCACGATGTACTTGACCGCCAGCCGCGTCAGCTCCGCCGTCGCGATGGCGCCGTCAATGGTCAGCCCCTCGATCTGGGAGAGTTCATCCAGAATCGCTTTACGTCCGCTATCCACGCCAGCGCCGAAGGCATCCTGCACCTCGGCCTGAGTAAACTCGCCCATCTTCTTGAGGGCGGTTGGGGCCAGCTCGACACCCGCCACACAGGCGCCGACGCCCACCCCCGCGAGCAGCGCGCGGCGCGCAATCTTGCCGCCCGATCCAGGCTTCTTCTGGCCCGTGGGAGGGATCGTGGGCGCGGTCATACCCGGGGCGGTCGTCTGGGTGTTGGCTGGAGTCGTCTGGTACGGATTGCCTGGCTGTGACACGTTGAACCTGCTCTCTTCTGAATTTGCCTCTAGTGACTATTGACGATAATAGCATTGTGCGGCCGCTTCTGTTATACGCGGAAAGGCCGCCGAAAGTTTGTGAACTACTGCACCGGATGCGCCTAATGCCGGAAATGGCGCTGACCGGTGAAGATCATCGCGATGCCCGATTTGTTCGCCGCCTTAATCGCTTCGCCGTCACGAATGGAACCACCCGGCTGAATGATGGCTGTCACCCCAGCCTTTGCCGCTGTCTCCACGCCGTCAGCAAATGGGAAATACGCATCTGACGCGAGTACACTGCCGCGTGCGCGGTCGCCTGCGCGATCAGCCGCGATCTGCACGGGGTAGACGCGATTCATCTGGCCAGCGCCCACGCCCACCACCATCAGCTTGTGCGCCAGCACAATCGCGTTGGACTTCACCTGCTGTACCACCTTCCAGGCGAAGAGCAGATCGGTCACCTCTTCGAGCGTCGGCTCGCGCTCCGAGACGACCCTCCGCGGAATATCGCTCTCGGAAATCATGTCCGCCGACTGAAGCAGTAGGCCGCCGCTTACCCGCCGCACATCCAGTTGATAGGGGTCGTGCGTATCAGTCTTGACGAACTGCGGGCCAATCGGAGTGTCGGTGGTCAGCAGGCGCAGATTTTTCTTCGCCGCCAGCACCGCCAGCGCTTCGGGCGAATAGCCGGGCGCGATGATGGCCTCGTAGAAGATCTGACTCAGCTCGCGCGCGGTCTCTTCATCAACCTCACGATTGAAGCCGAGTATACCACCATAGGCCGAGACGGGATCACCCGCGTGGGCGCGGCGATAGCTCTCGACCAGCGAATCTCCGCACGCCAGGCCGCAGGGATTGGTGTGTTTCACCACCACAGCGGTCGGCGGCTTGAAGCTGGCGACGGCATTCAGCGCGGCATCCAGATCGAGCAGGTTGTTGAAGCCAAGCTCCTTGCCCTGCAACTGCCGCGCCCCCGCAACCGATGGCGGGATTGGGTGCGCCGCCGCGTTGTTTTCTCCAGTGTTGCCTGTGGCGATACCCGCCGCGCCATCAGCGGATGCGCCGGCGCGCTCGTCCAGCCCGGCGGGCGTGCCACCCCAGGCGTAGAGCGCCGCCTGCTGGTGTGGGTTCTCGCCATATTTCAGCCGCACCAGTCGATGCAGGCCGAGCGTCAACTCTTCGGGGAATAGTTCGTCGGACGTCCCACGCCGCATATATTCGGCGATGGCGGTGTCGTAGAGCGCGGTATGCTGGAAGGCGATGGCGGCCAGCTTGCGGCGCGTCTCCGCGCTGGCGGCGCCCTGTGTCTGGATCTCTTCGAGAACCACGGCGTAGTCCTCAGGCCGCACGACCACCGTGACTGATGGAAAGTTCTTTGCCGCCGCGCGTAAGAGTGTGACTCCGCCAATATCAATCTCTTCCAGTGCGGTCTCGAGCGTCACATCCGGCTGCGCGACGGCCTCTGAGAAGGGGTAGAGATTGCAGACCACTAGATCAATCGGGGTGATGTGGTGCTCCTCCAGCTCCGCCATGTGCGTATCGCGGTCGCGGCGGGCCAGGATGCCGCCATGCACCGCCGGGTGCAGCGTCTTGACGCGCCCTTCGAGGATTTCGGGAAAGCCCGTCATCTCGCTGATCGAGTGGACGGGCACGCTCGCCTCCGCCAGCGCATGCGCGGTCTTCCCCGTGGAATAGATTTCGACGTTTAGTGCGCTCAATCCCTGCGCGAATGCGACGACTCCCGTCTTATCGTAGACACTGATGATTGCGCGCATGCGTCTTCTCCTTATTTCCGGCAGATCAGAGAGGTCACAGCCCAGCCATCACCGCCTTACAAATCGCCCGGAGCGTGGGGAAAACGCCCTCGCCAGTCACCGCGGCCGCGGGGAAAGCGGGCACACGCCGCCGATTGAGATACCGTTCCAGTGTAGCCTCAGGAACGGCGTTGGGCAAGTCGCGTTTGTTCCATTGCATCACGAAGGGGTACCGGCTCAGGTCATTGCCCATCCGTCGCATGTTGGTTTCCAGTTCGATCAGGCTCTGGAAGTTCTCTTCCAGTTTCTCGGGGGAGGAGTCGGCGACATAGACGATGCCATCAGCCCCGTTCAGCACGGCGACGCGCGTCCGCTCATAGAGCACCTGGCCAGGAACCGTATAGAGGTGGAAGCGTACCCGGAAGCCATGGATGTCGCCCAGGTCGAGCGGCAGAAAGTCGAAGAAGAGCGTGCGCTCGTTCTCGGTGGCTATCGAGAGCAGATCCCCTCTGGCAGGCTGTGGCGCATGAGAAAAGATGTATTGCAGATTGGTCGTCTTGCCGCAGTAGCCGGTGCCATAGTAGACAATCTTGCACTGAATCTCGCGGCTGGCAACGTTGATGAGGGCCATGATCCGCCTAACGCCTAATCTCGGAACAGGTAATCGATGGTATTCTCAACCGAGCTACGGAACTGGACATTGACGACCTGTTCCTTTGCCTCGGCGCTGCCCGAAAGCACGAGGTCGAGCACGCGCTCCAGCTCGTCGCTGGCTCGGCGCGCCAGCACCTTCACCAGCCCAACGTGCGTCTGCTTGTCGAAGGCCACCACCAGCAGCCAGTGCTCGCGAATCAGGCTGGTATAGATGCTCTCATGCACGCCCTGTTGCAGAATCCCGCGGAAGTCGCGCTCACCCAGAATCTCGGCCACCTGGCGTGACGACGAGAATGCGCCCGCCAGCAGCGCCCCCAGCGCGACAATATCGCGCTCGCTGGATTGCTGTTGCGCCGCGATCACCTGCCCGCTCTTATCCAGCAGCAACACATGGCTAGCGCTGCTCTCCTGAGCCAGCCTTTCCAGCAGGCGCGTAATGGCCTCCATCTCGCCCGGCGAAACGACGATATTGGTGAGTTGCTCCATGCCGCCCTCCACAACGCGCACCTGTTCTGGCCAGTCGGCCACGCTGGCCCACCGACGCGGTCAATCCTCATCACACGAGATCACATGAGATGGCGTCATTATACGGCCTGAATGCACAGACCGCTAGAACCGATAGTGATTTCGTTTGGAATATGGTGGATAGAAGGGCGTGCCGGAGCCTAAATGTCCCGGCGAATCAGGTGCTCTAACGGTGCTGCCGCCCATTCGCCGTAGCGTTATGTACTTTTACCATGTACGACGGACACGGGCATTGCGGTGGGGCGAGCAGGCCGGAGCGTGAACGCTCCGGCGAATGGGCTTGGGAGGCGGGAAATTCGCCGTAGCATTGATGCTACGGTCTGCCTCGCCTACCACGACGTAGGGTGTTCGGATGAAAAAGCGAAAGTACATTACGCTACGGATTGCCTCACCCATCACGACGCGCGGTGTTCGGAATGACGCCCGAAAATCTCCCGTGTTGGCTCATTCGTCAGTCGTGAGCTTTGCCCGGTAAAGTGTACTCACCAGCGGCAGATATTCCTGGTGGCGCCGGATATAGGCCGCCACGTATGGGCAAACGGGACTACTTCCAGTCCATCGGCGCGGGCGGCTTCGAGTGCGGTGCGCGCCAGCATGCCCGCGATGCCCCGGCCCTCCAGCGCGGGCGGCACCCTAGTGTGCAGAAAGACGATGCGCTTGTCCTGGCGCTGGTAGGTGAGCACGGCGACCTCGCCTTCGACATGCGCCTCGTATTGGTTTTCCGCTTTGTTATCAACTACAGCATACTCGTTGCGCTCATCGTCCATGGTAGACGCTCCCGCTTCTTACGTATCTATACCTATCAGTAGCATTGTATCTCACAGGATACAACTTCCTCCGCGAATGCGGCACGG
This sequence comes from uncultured Chloroflexia bacterium, assembly GCA_963718915.1. Taxonomy (GTDB): domain Bacteria; phylum Chloroflexota; class Ktedonobacteria; order Ktedonobacterales; family JADMIN01; genus DAHUXT01. The sequence goes on from CAVRAI010000014.1 coordinate 135,376, forward strand.
TCGGTGGCGAGCGGCTCATGGCACATATCCTGCACGCATTAAGTAGTCTCCTGTGGGAACGTACGCCCACAGCAACGAATGGCGCCAGGATGAGCGACTTAGCACAGGTTAAGGAGTAGAACATGGATCCCAATCGCGATATGTACAACGACCCTGGGCAGATACCTATCACGCCAGGTACGGGTGTCTTCGATGCGAACGGCGATAAAGTCGGTTCGGTGAGGCAGCACAATCCGCAGGCGAACTACCTGGTCGTGGAGAAAGGGACGCTTTTCAAGAAAGACCTCTATGTTCCAGTAAGCGCGATTAGCCGCACCACGACGGATGGCATCCGGCTCAATCTGTTCAAGGACGACCTGAAGGCGGACCGCTTTACCGCGCCGCCTGCGGCAGACGCATCAGACATAGCTGCGGATCGCACCATGGACGACGATCTGATGCCATAAGACGGTTCGCGCCAAGAGCGTGGGCGTGTAGTCCGTGACGAGCACGCCCACGCGCTGGCAACCCATAGCTAGCACATAGCTTCACAAGCCTCCGCCGTTGCTGGTGGGGGCTTCTCATTGCGCCAGGGCGAGGGTGTTGGCTTTGATAGCCTGATAGTTGGCATCCAGCGCCGGGCCGAGCGCCAGGAGTGTCGCGATGCGCTGGACCATCTCGCCGACGTAGCCGACTTCTTCGCTCCGCAGCGGGCGCTTGAGCTTCTCGATATGGCGGTAGTCGAGCCACTTCTTGATGACGGGATAGCCGCCGATGGTGAAGGCCCAGACCTCCGGCGGCACGTTGTTCCAGGAGCCGACATCGTTCCACCAGATGCGGCCAGGGCGCGCGGCCTGTCCCTCAGTGATCGGCGGCTCGTATCTGCCGATGCCGCCATAGCGGACGGTGACGCGCAGATCGTCCTCGCTGAACTGCCCGCCATCGCTGCGGGTGGGAACGCCGAGCGCGCGTACATCGCTCCGATGGAGTGAATGCCACATCCGGGCGCAGCAGATCGCCCACCGTGCGCCCCAGCGCGGCGCTGGCCTCCAGCAGATCGCGCGTCGCGGGGATGGGGATGCGCGGCCAATCTTGCAAGAGGCTGCCTTCATTCTCGGTGGCATACTGCGGCGAGTATGTTGCCGCCAAAATATGGTAAAAGAGCGCCGTCGCAATCGCCGCGCGTTCCGCTGGTTCGCCCGACGCGCCAAACGCCCGTAGCAGCGCATTCAGCACCTCTTCGCGCACATTCAGTTGCGGGCCATCTTCGCCGAAGAGTGACCGCTGCTCCGGCTTCACGTACAGTGGGAAGTACTGCGAATATGGGTCTTGCAGATGCCTTGCCCCAAACTTATCCGTCAAGGTAGGCAGGTTTATGCTGCGGCGTCCTTTGGTAGATACCGAGATGTACAGATTACCAGAGAATACCTGCTGGTAAAACTCGCTACGTTTCTCATCGAGCAATTTGGTCGTTGGTTCCCAATACAGCCATCGATCATCAAATGGTCTATACGCAACTCGAATGATGTGTTCGTTACGAAATCCGCTCGTCTGTAAGAAGTTCTCTTCGTGTTGCCGCGGCATCGTACCTACTAGCGTCTTGCATAAGAGTGGGAACATATTGTGACAGCTTCAGCATTGGAAGCCGCGGCATCGAAGTACTTACGCATCCGCTGCTCTAAGTGGCTCGCGGTCAATCGCAACCAGATCGGGATCACGTCCGGTCTGAAATCCTGGGTACTGATACACGAATAGCTCATCGATGGCTGGCCACGTCTCGTAGGCGCGTTCGATGCTGCCGGGCTTGAATATGAAACGGCTTGCCTCCGCTGGCCGCAATGGTTGATAGTTCCCATCCAGCGTATTTGAGGGCAACAGGGATTCCCTGGCGAGTGTCGTTCGCTTCTCGTGGCCCTGTCCCCACAAGTTGCGGTAGAAGATATGTCGCTTGCTGCACGGGGGCGCCTGACTTGAGCATAGTCGTGATGCCGGTTGCAACCGTGATGCCTACCGAACCTTGCCCACCAACATACTCGAATGCACTCCGGTCGGGCTTGCCATCTGGTCCCCGACTGCCGTGGAACATCCCGCCACCGTTGAGATTATCGATCCAGATGCAGTCAAATGCCGTAAGCATCCGTTCGCGCATGACAGGCAGCGAGAGGCTATCGAGCCAGGCGTTGTTGCTGATGAGGCTGACGATGCCGCGCCCGGTCGTCTCGGCAATCTGGCGCTCGGCCAGCCGGAAGAAGCGCACATAGAGATCATTGATGCCGCGCGCTTGCACGTCGAACCGCTCTTTCAGCCCGACGTAGTACGGCGCGATCAGATCGCGCTCCTCGTCCTCGGCCACGCCCGCCTGCGCGCGATAGGGCGGATTGCCCAGCACCACCAGAATCTTCGCCCGCTGCTTCACCTCGGCGGCGGACTCGGCCTCGTGCTGCAGGGCGGGATACTCCGGCAGGACAAGCTGTTTCGCCTCCTCGACGCTCCAACCCGTCAGCGAATTGGTGAGATAGACGCCCGCGCGCTGCTTCTGCCCAAGCGCCGCGCCCTGTTCGGCCAGCAGCGTCGCGATCTGCAAATGCGCCACCACGAACGGCGCGGGCAGAATCTCGAAGCCAAAGACGCGCTGTGTCGCCGCCTCGCGCAGCTGGAGCGCACGCATGGCCTCCGCGCCCGACGCGCGCAAGGTCTGATCGATGACGCGCAAGACCTCCAGCAGATAGCCGCCTGTTCCGGTCGCCGGATCGAGCACCACCACCCGGCTATCCGCCAGACCCAGCGGCAGGTGTAGCTCCTCGCGCAGCAGACGGTCTACCCGCGCCACCTGATACGTGATGATCTCGCGCGGGGTGTACCAGACGCCCAACTGCTCGCGCAGCGTTGGGTCGTACGCCTCCAGGAAAGGCTCATAGAAGTAGTTGACCGCGTCGCCATGCGCGAACGACGCCGCGAATGGCTCCCATTGCGTCCGGCGCAGCGTCGCCTCCGCCCATTCGAGCGGCTTGCGGATATCCAGCATCTCCAGCTGGTTGCCGATGGCGATCCGCTCGAAGAGCTCGCGCATGACCGGCAATCGCAGATAATCTCCCGCCGCGCGCCACGAAAACTCCTCGCTGCCCGCATCATTGCGGCGAAAAACGACCCAGGCGCTAAACAGCCCGTAGAAGAGCGTTTGTACAAGCGAGGAGCGGAAGAAGTGCTCGCCTTGCTCATCGGTGAAGTGGAGGCCGAGCGCCTCCTTGAGCGCGAGACGGAGCGCGGCAAGCTGGTCGGTGGGCTGGTGTTCGAGCCGCCGGAGCGCCTCGCGGGCGTACCGCGCCAAGGCCTCAGCCAGATCCTTGGGGCGGATGATCTCCGCGTCCCAGGTAAAGACCGTCACCAGAAAATCGGCGATGCCCTGCTCGTGCCTGCGATTCAGCGCCGCTGGCGAGGTATTCCAGAAGTCCGCCTCGCTCGTCGCCAGGGAGTAGCGCATGATCTCGGCAACGTTTCCGGCGCGTCCGGGAGATACCAGCGCGAACTCGCGCAGATTCGTCACCAGGCAGAGGCCATAGTGGTTCGCGTATTGCCGCACCTGGTCGCTGGCAATAATGTCATCCAGCGCATAGGAAGCGGGCTTTGCCTCGATGGCCGCGCGTGTATCGTGGGTGGTGTCGGCCTGAAGCACATAATCCGGGTGGCCGGCGCCCCGACTGGCAACATCGTGAATCGCGACCACCCGGGGCGATAGGGTCACGCCCACGGCATCAAACAGGGCGGCGAGCGCAGGGTAGTAACTGCGTTCGTCGGTGGCAAGCCCACTCACATGGATACGCCGCATCTGGCTGAGGAAATCGTTGAGCATCGACATATGCAGAGTATACACGTAGTCTGGCTGGTTGCCAAGGGCGACGACAGTACATATGTCTGGCCGACGCATGCGATGGCAACAATCAGCCGTCGCGCCTCATGACGAGTGGCGGCGAGCGAGCGGCTTTCTGCCCTCGTCAGGCAAGAGCACCTCGGTGCGGATCGCCGTGACCTGTGGCAGGGCGCGCAGCCGCTTGACCAACTCGACCATCTCGCCTGCCTGGTGGCGCATAAAGTGGAGTTCAATCGTGGCGCCGCGCTCGCTCTCGATGACGGTGATTTTTCGTGGAACCAGGTGGAGTTCGCGATAGATCGTCCGAATGGGTTCCAGCGGGTCGCTATTGTCAGGCGCTGGATTCACTCTGAGGCGAATACGGCTCTGCTGATGATGTGGGAACAGCCACGCCTCTACCGGACGGAGCAGTTCGAGGACGGCCAGCGCCAGCACCGTCGCCCCGGCTGCCTCCACGAATAGCCCCAGGCCACAGGCCATCCCGACTGCCGCGATGGCCCAGACGGCGGCGGCGGTGGTCAGCCCGCGCACGATCTGTTTGTGCAGGAGAATGGCGCCCGCGCCGAGGAAGCCGATGCCAGTGACAATCTGCGCGGCGATGCGCGAGGGATCGGTCCGGGCGTAGAGCACGCTGGTGAAGGCGACGAATCCATAGGCGGAGAGTATCGTGAACAACGCCGACCCCATCGATACCAGCGCCAGCGTTCGCATACCCGCAGCGCGCGGCGAAGTGCTGCGGTATTCGCGTTCCAGGCCGACGACAAGGCCCAGCGCCGCCGCGACGAACAGGCGTAGCAGAAAATCACCCGCCGTGAGCGCTATCACCGACTCACCCTCTAATTTCTATCCGGTGGCGCTGCCATAGTGACGGTTCATACGAGTCGGTGAGCCGCCAGATCGAGGCGAAAGGTATCCGTAAGCGTTGTAACATGGCCACCGTTGCCATCGGTGGTAAAGAACTCGCCCAGCAGGATATTTCCGCTGATGGTTATACGCAGAAATCCAAACGAGGTATCGTTATACGCCACAACCCGCACGGCCTCGCCCGCTGGCAGGGTCATCCCCGGCGGTCGCACCGCATCGAATGGCGGTTTCCTGCGTCGCGCCCGTCCCTTCCCGCATTTCTCCCACAACGATTCCACCGGTCCGTGGCCGCCGCTGCCCGCAACCACGTAGGGCAATTCCCAGCCATCGGCATAATGATACGTCAGCCGTTGGTAAAGATGCGCGTGGGCCGAGAAGATGGCGTCGGGGCGTTGGCCGCTTTCCTCAAACGCCTGCCGCAGCATCGTCGCGAGCGGACGTGTGTGTATCGCGTGCGATGGCCCAAGCGTTGGGTCACCGCGCTGGGCGAAGTTGCTTGCGCCGGAGAATGGCGGATAATGCACCGCGAGCAGGATCGGTCGCGGCTGTTCGCGGCGGGCGTTGCGGCGCTTCATCGCGGTGAGCTGGTCCACCAGCCAGTGATACTGTGGCTGAGCCTCGGGCGCCGCCGGGTTGTCGAGGATGCCGCCGTTCGCGATATTGCTGTACAGCCCAAGAATATATGCCTTTGGCGTCGAGAGTCGCCAGTAGGGATAGGGCTGGCGCATCGCGCACCGCCGGTCGGTCTGGTTGTCGAATGTACGGCCATCTCGTTTGGAGCAGAAATTGAGCAGGAAGTGATGGATCGCGGACGTGGACTTATCATGCGTCTGCTTGCCATCGTGGTTGCCCGCTACGGCAAAGATACGGCGCGTGTAGTTGGTGTAGGGCTGGTAAAACTGCGTGTTATACATGTCACGCTGGTCGTCGCGCTCCTCGTCCAGCGTGTCGTCGTCCTTATAGACCACATCGCCCAGTTGGTAGAGAAACGAGGCGCGCTGGATGATTGGGTCATCGCCGCCGACCGTTTCGCGGTCGCGCACCTGTTCCACCATCGCGTGCGCCACGGAGTGCTGGGGCATATGGTCGTTGAAACAGCCAGTGCAGCCTACCATGTGAAACGTCATCGCGCCCGCCGTCTTGATGCGCCGCGCCTCCCGTCGATGCACATCCTTGAGGCGGAGCGTAAACGCCTTCAACCGACCCGATGGCGGGGGAACTGGCAGTGGTGTCCAGAGGCCATGCTCGACGCATGGTGGAGTCGGAGCTGGGGTACCCACCTGATTCGCGCGCATATGCGTCTCCTTGTGGGCTTGAGAGGTATGGGTAGTATCTCATGATTTTACACGCCCGCCTGCAATGCCGCAAGACGTGCCATTAGCACAATTCGCACCACAGCCAGGGAATCAGTCGCCTGGCAGATGTTTGGTGGCCTCGCGGCGGCTCAGCGGGCTGAGGCGTGTCTCATGCTCGCGGACGTAGCGGCGGACGGCGGCGGGGCGTGTTTTTGCGTACTCGCGCAGCGCCCAGCCAATGGCCTTGCGGATGAAGAAGTCGCGGTCGCCGAGATTTGGCTCAATGCAGGCGGAGAGCAGGTCTTCGTCGGTCGCGGCCTTGAAGGTGTTCTGGCAGAGAATCGCGGTGCGGCGCTTCCAGAGGTTGGCGTCGAGGCTCCAGGCCAGCATCGTCGCGCGCATCGAGTCGGGGTAGAGCATGAGCAGCGGGCCTATACGGTGGGTTGCCAGATCGTCCACATAGTCCCACCACGCGCCGCCGACGATCATCTCCTCGTACATCGGCAGGGCGTCGAGTCGCTGATAGGCGCGATAGCGGAGGTCGCCGGTCAGGCCGATGGCGGCGTAGCGTTCCTCGCGGTAGCGGGCCTCGCGCCAGAGGGTGAGCGCGGTCTCGCGCCACTCGTCGAAGCTGGCGAGCGGGTGCGCGGCAAAGGCGGCGCGGCAGACCTGGCGTAATGCTGGCGCTGGCACGCCCAGATAGGGCATCTCCGACTTCATATACGCCTGCATGGCTGGCGCTTTCGCCGGATCAGCCACCCGCGCCAGCTCCTCACGGACGGCGGCAATCAGTTCGGTGTGCGTTCCATCAGCCATTCCGATTCCCCCAGGTTCGCATCTGCCAGGAGCAGGTCTTCATGCGGCGAGATCGCGCAGTAGCGCCGTCGTTATAGTAACAAGTGTTGTGTCAAGCTGGTTCCAACGTAGAACCCCCAGACCTCCATGCCCTCCATGTCATCCTCGTCCTGCTCCGGGGTCGTGTTGGGGTGGAGAATATTCAGGACGCGGGCCGAAATCTTCCAGATAACGGCGCAGGAGATAAAAAGGCTGGCGCGATCAAGAGCGGGTCATATGTCATTAGCCTAACCGCTCCAGCAGCTTCATCAGCGCGGGATAGTCCACCTTGGCGTTGTGGCGGCGATCCACCGGGATGCGCGGCACAACCCGGATGGCGTCGAGATGCGCCCAGTCCAGCGATTGCAGCGGGAAATCGAGTTCGCCGTCGTGTAGTGGATACGCTGGCTCGATCAGCAACAGCCGCTGCCCCCGCCACGCCACCATGGCGCTCCGCCGGATCGCTGGATGCGCCGAGACCGCCGCCTCGACGGCAAAGGGATAGAGCGTGCCGTGCGTATCTTCGATGCGGGCAAAGCAGCGACCCAGCAACCAGAGGCGCCCGTGCGCGTCCAGATAGCCCGCGTCGCCCGTCCGGTGCCAGATCGTAGCGCCGACCCGAATCTTCGTCTCGGCATCGCCGACTCCGCCGACATACCCGTTTCCGATGTGCGCGCCGCTCACCACGATTTCGCCTGTCTGCCCCGCTGGCAGCGATGCGCGCTCGAACTCGTCAGGCGCATAGGGGCCGAGTGGCGTTCCCCAGCGGTCGGGCAGGATGCGCAGGGCAATTTCGGGTACCGGCGCGCCTGCCAACAACCCCGCGCCAGACTGCATTGCCGCGCTATCTCCCGGCAGGAAATCGTCGCGGGCGATATGCGCGATGGGTTCAGCCTCGGTCGATCCGTAGATGGCGACGATTTGCGCCTGAGGCGCGCAGGCGTGTAGGGCGTTGAGCAGGCGCGGGAATACCGGCGCGCCGCCTGTATAGATTGCCTCCAGCGAGGGTAGCGTCATTCGCTGCCGCTGGCAGTACACGGCGATACGCTCCCAGAAGGCGGGCGAGGCTCCGGCGCGGCGTGGCTGGTAGCGCAGGATATCGGCTACCACTGGCGCGGGGTCGATCTCGCCCGGCTTGCGCAGATTGCCCGGTGGGATGAGGCTAGTCGTCCCGGAGGCAAGGTCGGCCAGCACGAAGACGGGCAGCGCGGTCATGCTGACCTCTCCGCCCGCGTCCGTAACGATATCGGCGGCGAAGTTGTTCCGCAGCGCGTCGTGCTGCGCCAGCAGGAAACGATGTGTCCGCAGCATCGCCTTGGGCTGGCCAGTGCTGCCGCTGGTGAAGGTGAGCAGCGCGGGCGCGTCGGGCGCGCAGGCGACGATCTCCTCGCGTGGCGCAAGCAGGTCGGCGCGGCTCCAGGGGGTGGCGCCGGGCATGAATCGCGCGCCGACGACGAATTTACGCGGGATACGGCCCACCGATGGCGCGAGCAGCCGCAGCAGGTGCGCGCGGACGCTGCCGATGAACGCGCGCGGATGGGCCAGTGCGCAGCAGCGCTCCACCTGCTCCATGCCCGCCGAGGGGTCCACGAACATGGCCGTCAGCCCCGAGCGGAAGATGGCGATCAGCGCGACATACAGCTCAAGCGACATCGGTTGAAGCACCAGCACGGTATCGCCGGGACGCAGCCCATCCTGCCATAGCAGCGCCGCCGCCTGCCCCACACGCCGTTCCAGCGCCGCGAAGGTGGTGACGCGCGCCTGGCCGCGATGGGTGTCTATGATGGCGGGCTGGTCGGGCCGCCGTAGCGCCTGTTCGCGCAGAATATCGGCAAGATTGCCAGTCACATATGTCGCGGATGCGGTAAATGCCGCGCTCATAATGTGCCTCCCAGTTCCTTCGCATAAAGCGTGTAGCGCCGGATGACGCGCCCGTGGTAGACATCACTGAGGCGGCGCGAGACGTTGTCCTCGCGTATCAGCGCGTGGATGGCGCGGGTGTAGCCGAGCGCGCGGCCAGCCGCAATCGCCCGCGCGGCCAGCAGAATCGCCAGCCCCTGCCGCTGGTAGTCTGGCAGGACGGCGGTCGTCTTGGCGATGCCAGTGTTAATCAACTCGCCGCGCCGCGCCTGAAGCCAGTCGGGCACGACCAGCAGAAAGCCGACGGCGCGCTCATCTTTCTCGGCAATCTGCACCAGTTCTGGCACGAGCAACGACTCCAGCGGGCGATACTGCGCGACGAACGCCTCCTCGTCGATGGGGCTGGCAAGCAGGCTCTCCGCAAAGCCAGCGGCCACGACCGGGTACACACCGCGGAGGTCGTTCTCGAACGCGTCGGGATCGAGCGGGCGAACGCGCACACCTGCCGCCCGCATCTGCCGTTCGATCTCAGGAATGCGTGGGTCGGTGGCTTCGAGGTGATCCTGCACGGCGGAGTAATACTGCGCCAGCGCCGCGAAGCCGTTGCTAGTGAAGTGCGCGGGCCAGCTCGCGGGATTGCTGGGTTCGAGGAAGAACGGCGGTTCGGCGCCTGGCTCGGTCACCAGCCGGTAGTGGTTATAGGTGCTGCCATCCATCGGGCCAATGGCAATGGTGCGGCCCGCCTGGCGCAGCCGGTCGCAGGCATGTTGCAACAGCGCCTCGGCCAACGTATCGTCGGCGGCATAGTGACCAATCAGTCCGACACGATGCCCTTGGTAGGCGGGCGTCGCGGTCCACCAGAGGGAGCATCGGGCAATCGCGCCCTCAGCGTCCTCAAGGAGCCAGTGCTCGTCGGCGCCGGACGAAGCCAGCGTCGCCGTGTCGAGCGGCGTTCCATCGGGCACGGCGCAGAAGCGCGCCATCTCAGCCGTGTTGGTGACTGAGGTGATTTGTATTGTCTGTATCGTGCGTTGCGGTGGCATGTGTTAACCAATCTATGTCTGCAAGTAAGAGGCGCGGGCGGTTAAAACCGCGCCTGAACGGCCTCGCTGCGCTCCGCCACAAAACCCGCCTGCGCGGGTTTCACTGCACCACCTCGCAACCGTTGATCCAGGCGAGGCACGATCTGATGAGTCCGCGCAGGCGGACTTCGTGGCCGCAGGCCGTAGAGGCGCGGTTTTAACCGCCCGCGCCTCGATCACCCGATTATGGTGTGAAACACTGTAATGCCGCGAACCTGAATTACCGCACCCGCTACAATCTTGCCCGTTGCGGCTGGCCCCACGGAATCGTGATCGCGCCGAGAATTGCCGCGATCAACAGCACGCTCACCAGCAGCGCGGTCAGGTCCGACGCCAGCAGCGACCGGAGAAAGATAAAGCCGGTGAGCGGGATGAGCAGGTTATCCAGCCCGCGCCACGAGATCGCCTCGACCAGCGTCAGCAGCAGCGCCAGCGTCAGCGCGACTCCTGGAACCGCCACGTTGGTCGTCGTCCCGGCTAGCAGCAGCGCGCCGGATGTGCCGAAGAACGCCACCGTGAAGAATGCCAGCGAGCCTTCGAGACTCTTATGCCCGTCGCGGGTACCATATTGCAGCGAGCCAAACCGTGAGCCGACGATGGCCGCCGCCGGATCGGCCAGCGTCAGCAGCAGCAGCGGCACGATGTAGAGCAGCGGCTGGTTATGCGCCAGCACAAACAGCAGGCAGGCGCTCAATGGGAAATAGACCTCGCCTAACGAGGGACGTGTTACGCCATACAGCACGTCGCCCAGACCGTTGCGCAGGCGGCGCACATGCTTGAGGGCGAGCAGCGTGGGAATGGTGATTGCCGTGAGCAGCAGCACTGGCCAGACATCGCCGAACATCCATGGGAGCGCCAGTGTCGTCAGGCCGCCGCCCAGGTGGAAGAGCTTGCGCGACGTTTCCGGCGCGAGGTTGCGGGCATGCTGGTAGATATGGATCGCGACCATCAGCAGTATGAGCGTGCTGAGTTCGAGCGCCATGCCCAGCCAGGGATTGAGCGGCAGCGGCGTAATCATGTGACGATCTCCTCGATAACGAGTGCGCTATAAAAGAAGGCTTTATCCTGACGATGCAGCTGCTCGGCCAGCTCTGGCAGCGGCCAGAGGCGATGCGCCAGCTCGTCGAGATAGCCGCGCGGCGCAAGCATATTCCAGTAGAGCAGCCGCCCGCCAGGTCGCCCGACATCGGCCAGTCGCGCCAGCAGCCGGGCATACTGCTCGTGCGAGACGTACTCGAACACATCGCTCAGGTTGAAGCGGTCGATGCTGTGCGCCGCCGCCGTCGCCAGATACTCTTCCAGCGATTGCCGCCGCCATTCCAACCGGTCCAGGTTGGCGCGGATGGCGTCGAAGTTCTCGGGACGCAGCGCGTATGGCAGCGCGGTCAGGTGCGCGCCGGTCAGAATCCACTGCACGTAGGGATTCTCCGCCGGGTTGAGTTCGGTCAGGGCATATCTGGTGCGCTGGAGCAGGCGCTCGGCCACACCCCCCTCGACATAGGTGAAGAACTCCGGGTCGCGCCCAAGCCGCCCCATCAGCGCGCGCGAGAAGAAGAGCCGGAAGAGCAGCCGCCAGCGCCAGGTGTCCCATTCGCGGGCGTAGAACGCCTGACGAGCGGCAGGCGCGCCACCAGCCAGCAGTTGGGTCACCTTCGCCCGGCTCTCGACCAGCGGCAGAATGCGCTCCCTGAAGAGCCGGAAATAACGCTCGAACTTGCCCGCGCCGCCGATACCCGCGCGTATCGCATCCAGATGCGCGTCCCAGAAGCGGCGCTCATCGGACGACAGGCGCCCGCGGCAGCGGAGATACAGTTCCTCGCGGCGCTCGCTCGGGCGTGACCCGATCAACTCCAGCAATTCAGGATGCTCCAACTCGCGATAGGCGGCGACCCGGAGCGCCAGGCAGGCCAACTGCGCGTCGCTGACATCAATTGCGAGCACATGACCGGGCGACTGCGCCAGCAGGGCCAGCGTGTTGTCCCCGGCCGAGGCAATCGAGAGGCAGCTATCGCCCGGCTGGATCGCCAGCCCGCCGAGCAGCACGTCGGCGTCCTCCCAGCACTGCGCGTAGCGGATGGCGGAGAAGTCGGCGCGGGCGGTGATAGTCGAGTCATGGGTGGGTGATATTTGCGAGGGTGCGCTCGTCGGCAGGCGGCTAAAGCCGCGCCTAAGGGTCTCACTCGCGTTCGGCCGCAAAGCCTGCCTTCGCAGGCTGGCAGAATCATGCCCAGGCGTATTGCCTGTGACGGCGAGAGCGGATGCCAGGCTGCTCACGGTCTGGAGGCCGCGCAGGCGGCCTTTGCGGCGGGACGCCCTTAGGCGCGGCTTTAGCCGCCAGCTACTGGACATGGCTGGCCTCCCTCGGTGTCACCGCGATGGGCGACTCGGCTGGCTCGGCGATGCGTGTGACGACGCCGGACGTGCCATTGACCTCGATCAGATCGCCGGTCGTGAGCCAGGAAGTGACGCCCGCGACCGAGACGACCGCCGGGATGCCCAGCTCGCGCGCGACGATGGCCGAATGCGAGAGGACGCTGCCGCGTTCGACTACGACCCCCGCCGCGCCCGCGAAGAGCAGAATCCAGCCGGGGTCGGTACGCTCCGCCACCAGAATCTCGCCCGCGCGTACCTCGGCGGCCTTCGGGTCGGTCACCACGCGCGCCCGTCCGCGCACCACGCCAGGACAGCAGCCGATGCCAGTCAGCCGGTCCGTCGTATCACCCGTGTGTGGCTCATCTGCGATGGGAATGAGCCGCGCCGTCAGCGGGCCGACGGTGACCAGCCCGCGTGTCTCGAAGCGGTCGGGCGGTGGCTCGTCGGCGCGCCAGCGAGCAAACTCCGCCTGACGGATGGCCACCAGCCCCTTGAGGTTGGTCGTTGTCGCTGTGCCTGTCACCAGCCCCAGCGCTTCCTCAACTTCCACATAGAAGATGTCGCGCGGATTTTCCAGCAGGCCCAGCGCGTAGAAGCGGCGGCCAAGCTCGACGAAGATGCGGCGCACTCGGCCAAAGACGCGCGTGCGCTCGAAGCGCAGGTTCTCACGGTCGCGCACCCGCGCCCGCGCCCGTGCCAGCACGAAGTTGAACGCCGCCCGCCGCAAGGGATGCCACGCCAGTCTCCGTCGCACCGTGCGCTCCGCCAGCGCGCGCTTCGACTGGTCCGGCGCATCGTTTGTGGGCGCTTCCGTTGGTGCGCTATCCTCCGACGCGAAACGCTGGGCAAGGTGGCCTATGGCGCGTAGCAGCGGCGTGGGATCGTCGCGCAGCGTTGGGCTTTCGAGCTTCAACTCCTCCAGACAGCGGTCGGCGAACTTTGCCAGATACGCCTGATACTCCTCATCGAACGCCGGGTAGCGCACGATCTCGCGCTGGATGGGGTCTGGTGTTCCGGTGCGCAGTATGTCGGCCAATTCGGGGAACCGCGCGGCCAGCATCGCGAGCGAGCGCACCCGCCGCGCTGGCTCGGCGCTGATGATGCCGCCCTGCCCGCTAACGAGGTCGTTCTGCAGCGTGCCCGCCTTGTCGTCGCACCAGGCGATACACAGCCTGCGCAGCAGGCCATAGAAGAGCATGGCGAAGAGGTCGTTGACCAGCGGCGCGTCCCAGTGGGCCAGCAGCCTGCCCTCCAGGTCGCGATAATGGGCGACCAGCTCATCGGGCCGCATCACTTCAAGAGGAATCTTGCCAGGCGCCAGCGCCTCATCCAGTCGGGCGTAGAAGCGCTCGATATCGCGCGGCAGTTGTCGCTCATGGCGCGCGAGACTGGCCACCGCGCGTAGCAGCTTCAGCGCGTCCATCAGGCGCATACGGCCGCCGTTCGCGGCCAGACGCGCCGCCAGCGCGGGTGGTAGCTCCTCCTTGACGCCCATCATCTGCTCCATGAAGCGGCGGTTAGCGCTGAAGCCGGGGGCCAGCGCCAGCAGGTCGTACCAGCTAAAGAGGCTGTAGTAGATACGCCCGCGCACCAGTCCAATCATGCGGCGGAAGGTATCGGCGTGCGCAGCGATTTCTGGCTCGGAGACGCCGAGCAGGCGGCACAGTTCGCGGTAGACCTCCTCGTAGGCATGGCGGGCGAAGGAGAAGGTGAGCGGAGTCGTGACGCCGCCATAGCTTTCGGCGATGTTGCTGTTATCCCAGAGGGCGTACGCGCCGTCGGGATCGCGCATCGTGGCCAGCGTCGTGATAGGCCGTGACTGCAAGAGGAAGAGATCGCCGCCCGCAATCGCCCACTCGCTATCCTGTGGGACGCCGAAGTGCTGCTCGCAGCGCCGCGCCAGCGCTGCAACCGCCCGTAGTTGCTCGTCGTCGAGCGTCTGTTGTCGTTGGGTCCGTTGGACGCGCTCGATGGCGCCGAGGCGATCCACCGTCGCGGTCTCGCCCTCATTCGCGCCAGAGACGAGCGCCTCGCCCAGTCCCACAATATCGCTGACCACCGCGACGCCGCGCCGCCCGCTGGCTGGATCCGCGCTGAAGGCGACGCCAGATATGTCCGCCGCCACCATCCGCTGGATGAGCACGGCGGGCGCGGGCGAAACGGCATCCAGTCCATGCGTGCGGCGATACGCCAGGATGCGTGCGCTGAAGCCCGAGCGCCAGACATCGGCCACGCGCGCGGCCACATCCTCCGGCGCGACGTTCAGGTAGGAGGAGAGTTGCCCGGCGAAGGAGTGCGCGCTGCCATCTTCATCGCTAGCGGATGAGCGTACCGCGAAGAGCTGTCCATCAGGCCCAAGAGCCGCAACCGCCTGGGCTAATTCAGCGGCCACCACATTGTCCGGCGTCAGGGGTGCCAGCGCGGCGGTGACGGCGGCCTCATCGCCCGACTCACAGGCGGCGGCCAGTCGTTCGCGGTCGGCGGCGCCGAGGCTATCATCGAACGCGGCGGGATCGAGCGCGAACCAGGCGGGAACCGGAAAGCCCGCCTGTTGGAGGCTCGCCAGCGCGGCAGCCTTCCCGCCGATCCGGCTGGCAGTGGCGTCTGCTGTTGGCTGGATGATGTAGCGCATCGGTGAAACCTCCACAGGTCAGGCGAACGTCAGGCGAACGTCAGGCGTAGCGCCAGTGGAATCGCGCCGAGGCTCAGATAGAGCGCCAGCGTCCAGAGGCCAGAGACCAGCTCAATCGGTTTGCCACTGCCTGGCGCGGGGCGCCGCAGGAAGCGCAATCCTATCACGACCGCCAGCGCGGCCACAGCTACGTAGGCGACGATCTCCCACGGCGTCTCGATCTGGAAAGTGGCCAGCGCCGCCCCAATCGCCGTAACACCGAGCGCAATCAGCCAGACGAGCACGGCGCGCTGGCGTCCCCAGAGCGCGCTATAGGTTTCCACACCATATTCTTCGTCTTCAGGCGCGCGAATCTTGCGCCCAACTTCGAGAATGAAGCCATTGCAGAAGCTGACAAAGAGCAGAATGCCGAGGCCGAGCGGCGGCGCGACATTGGCGACGCGCCAGTCGCAGGCGGTGCCGTAGAGGTCGATCAGCGGCAGGATCAGCATGTGGCTCCACATGTAAGCTGTCGGATGCGCCTTGAGCCAGTCGCGCACGAAAAACTCGCGGCACATCAGCCCCAGGTACGCCCACGTCACCAGCAGGAACGGCAGCAGCGCCGGAGAGAGCCAGAACGCCAGCAGCGTCTGCACGCCGCCCGCCACCACCGCGACAATGGCCAGTTCGCGTAACGTAATGAGGCCGCGCGGCACCGGACGATACGGGCGATAGCGGGCGTCCTCGTCGGCGTCTTTGAACTCGTCAGCGATCCGCATCTCCAGGAAGAAGAGCAGCGCCGTGCAGAAGGCGACCACAATCGCTTTGAGCGACGGCAGCGCCACGACACCACGCGCCAGCATTGAGAAGGTGAGCGTGCAGAAGCTGAACGCGGCGATCAACGGGATATGAGTAGAAAGCGGGAAGCGCTCGCGCTGATAAATCCACCAGCGCGCCAGTAGCGATGGGCGCTGCTTCGCGCGTAGCGTGGTAGCCGCAACGTCATTCTTTGCCTGAATGGGCGCGTCGTTAGGCATCGCCGCCGCCTTCCTGGTGATTCGGGCGCCGACCATCGCGCGCCAGCTTGCGGTGCGCGCTCGCGAAGTGGCCCGCGCAGAGCGCTCCAATCAGCGAAAGCTCGCCCGCGAGGCAGAGTCCGGCGCAGACCTCCGCCAGCGCGGCGGCGTGTCCCGACCCGGCAAGACCCATTAGTTCCAGGCAGGCGTGCTGGCCTGGCAGCCCCGTGCCTCCGCCAACCGTGCCGACGATGATGCTGGGCAGCGTCACCGCGGCGTAGAGGTCGCCTGCCGCAGTCACTTCCATCCGGGTGACGCCCATCGCCGACTCCGCGACGCAGGCGACATCCTGCCCAGTGGCCAGGTAGAGCGCGGCCAGCCCGTTGGCGTAGTGGCCCTGCGCGCCGAGCGTGCCGCTGAGGACGCCGCCGAGCGCGCCCATGCGGAAGTAGTCGGCCATCCGCGCTGGCGTTGTGCGCAAGCGCCGCCGCACCAACTCCTCTGGAATGGTCACCTCCGCGCTGACCCGCCGCCCGCGCACGCCCACGAACGAGCGGGCGCTGGCCTTCTTGTCGCCGGAGTAGTTCGCCTCCAGGAACCAGTAGTCCGGCTGGATGGGCGTCTCGGCGAGAATATGCGCGCAGATTGCCTCGGTCGCCAGTGTCACCATATTCTGCCCGGCGGCGTCGCCCGTGGTGAAGTCGAGATGTAGATAGACGTGGTTGCCCTCGATCACCGCGCGCATCTCTTTCAACCGCCCATGGCTGGTGGTGGTGGCGACGCAGCCGTTGAAGACGAGCCGCTGCGCCAGCGCCCATTCGGCGAATTGCGCCGCCTCGCGCAGACTGGCGAAGGCGAATCCTGGCGAGCGCCCGATGCCCTCGGCCAGCACCAGCGCCGTGCACCCGCCCGCCTCGGAGATCAGTTGCGCGCCCCGGCTGTAAGACGCGACCAGCGCCGCCTCAGTCGTCGCCAGCGGCAGGTAGTAGTCGCCCCGCGCGTGGACGCCTTCGATGCGGAGCGGCCCCGCCAACCCAATCGGCACCCGCACCGCGCCGATACAGTTCTCGATGCTGCCACGAAATTGCTCCAGCGAATCCAGCAGCTGGGCATCGAGCAGCGCCTCGCGGCTTTCTTGCGAGGCGGAGAGCAGTTGCCAGCGGCGCTCCACAACGGCGGGCGAAAGCTGGGTGCTGAGAGCGACCCTGGGCGCGGGACAGCGCGGTATCGGCACGGGACGTGCGCCTCTGCCGTGAGCGGTGTGTTGAAGTGTGCGGCGAGCGATGGCCATACCCTCTCCTTATCCTGCGATCCGATCGGCATGCGCTGCCGCTGTGCGAACTCCATGGTGAAGCGCGTTGGCGAAGAATGCTATGAGCAGGCTCACATACGCCTCGGTCTCCCGGTGGAATGCCTGCGCGTGTGGCACGTTCGGTACGCGCCAGGTCACCACATGCGCCCGCGGATCAGACTCGGCGGCGAGCGCCAGATTGGTCAGACTCGACGCCGGGTTCATCGCGTCGGCGCCACCCTGTATCAGCAGCAGCGGACGCGGCGCAATCGCGGCGACCACCTCCACCGGGCGCACCGCGGCGACATCCAGGTGATAGAGCACGCGGGCGGCGCGCAGAATGCCGGGGGTGAAGAAATGTGGCAACTTGCTCCGCAGGGGCAACTCCCGCTCGATGGTTGGCGCCATCTCGGCATAGGCGGAGTCCGCCACCACGGCGCGGATTGCTGGCTCGTCCGCGGCAGCGTAAAGCAGCGCGCTGGCGCCCATCGAGATACCATAGCCGCCGATCCACACAGGCCGCGCCATCTCAGGATAGGGGAGCACGCCCTCGCGCAGGAAATCCACCGCGCCGAGGATATCGAGTTGCTCGGAGTAGCCGAGCGTGAAGGGCGCGATCTGCGACTCGCCGTGGCCGCGCATATCGAACGCCAGCACGGCGAATCCGGCGCGGGCCAGCGCGCAGCACAGTTCGAGCAGGCCAATGGCGGGATCGGTGCGGTTCTGCCACGCGCCATGGATGGCGATGATGGTGCGCTCTAGCGTTGGCTGGCCGCCAGCGCCAATGCCGGGAATCAGCCAGCCACGGAGCGCTATTCCATCGTCGCGACTGAGGAAGGAGACGTCGCGGAAGTCCAGCCCGTAGTCGGCGGGCGTCTGCTCGATGGCAAGCGGTTTGGAGAAGGCGAGCCTGCGGGCGGCATAGGCGCAGACGCCGAGATACGCGGCCAGTCCGACGCCGGTTGCGCCCAGCGCCAGGAGTGCGGCCCGGCGCGCGGTTCTCCCTGTCTTGCGAGTGCGTTCGAGCATGACGTTGATCCCTCCTTGTTGTCAAGTGTACGCAAGGGAGGAGAAAAACGTCACAAACAACCCGCAGAACGACCCGCAGAAGGCCTCGCATTTTTCGCATGAAAACACAACAAGAGGCTTACACTAGCGCTCGAAGTTCGTAATGCGCTACGCCATAAAATCTGCCTCATTCCCGGCTTTGGGTCGAGGATGAGGCAGGCAGTAGGGTGCGCGGCTAGAGCGTATAGTCGCCTTTGTGCGCATCTTCGAGATAGCGCGCCAGCAGGGTTGAGGCGGCGTCGAGGTCGCCCAGGTCCACCATCTCGTTGACCGTGTGGACGTAGCGCGTGGGAACCGAGATTGTCATCGCCGCCGCGCCGCCCCGCACCCGCTGCATTGCGCCCGCATCGGTGCCGCCGCGTGGAAGCACCTCCATCTGGTGCGGGATATCGTGGCGCTCGGCCACCTCGATCATGTGTTGCACCAGCTTGTAGTTGCTGATGGTCGAGGAGTCGAAGACCTTGATCGCCGCGCCGTCGCCCAGCCGCGTCACCGCGTCGGACTCTGGCATGCCGGGGATATCGAGCGCCAGGGTCACGTCGAGCGCGATGGCGACATCCGGCTCAACGGTATACGCCGAGACGCCCGCTCCGCGCAGCCCGACCTCCTCCTGCACCGTCGCCACCGCCAGCACATTGGCTTTGTGCGCGCCGAGTTTGCGCATCGCCTCGATCATCGTGAAGACGCCCGCGCGGTCGTCCATCGCTTTGGCCGTCACGCGATTGCCCAACTGCTCCAGCGTCCGGTCCATCGTCACGAAGTCGCCGATGCGCACCTGCGCGCGAACCGTATCGGCGGGAAGTCCCAGGTCAATGTAGAGTTCTTCGAGTTTGGCCGCCTCGGGCTTGCCTTCCAGCAGGTGGATCGGCTTGCTCTGCGGCATGAAGACGCCGCGCAACGAACCGGACTCCCGCGTATGCGCCAGCACACGCTGCGCCACCAGCACGCGCGGATCGAAGCCGCCGAGCGGTTGCACCCGCAGCCAGCCGTCCTTCTCGATGTAGCGCACGATGAAGCCAATTTCGTCCATGTGCGCCGCGAGCATCACCCGACGGTCACTGCTGCCCTTCTTCAGCGCGATGACGTTGCCGAGCGGATCGACGGTTAGCTCATCTACCAGCGGCTTGAGCTGCTCGATGACCAGCGCGCGCACCCTTTCCTCGCGCCCCGCGACGCCCGGCGTCTCGCTCAGCGCCTTGAGCAGCGCCACATTCACCGATGTCTTCTGATCGCTGTCGTGCTTTGCCATGCATCTCCCTCTTTTCCAGTACGATGCCACTCTCTGGGACCAGTATTTTCCGATTATAACACCCTCTTTGCCCACCTGGGCCTATGCTCATAGCATAGCAGCGCCACATGGCATGACGCTTGACCACGCCTCAGATACACGCCTATACTCAGCAAACGGGCGTATCTTACGACTCAACGACGAGGTAAAAACATCCGATGAAAGGATAGTGATATGGCATCAGGCGCGCGGACGATTGTGGTTCTGGGCGGCGATGGCATCGGCCCCGAGGTGACGGGCGAGGCCGTGCGGGTACTACGCGCGGTGGAGCGCCGCTTCGGACTCAGGCTCGATATACGCGAGGCGCTGGCGGGCCAGGCGGCGGTGGATGCCGAGGGTGTCGCCATCACCGAAGAGACGATGGCCCTCTGCCGCGCGAGCGACGCTATCCTTTTCGGCGCGGTCGGTGGCGCGGCGGCCAGCCGTCCCGATGTGCCAAATCAGCCGATGTATGCGCTCTTCCGCCTGCGCAAAGACCTTGAACTTTTCGCCAATCTGCGTCCGGTGCGCCCAATGCCCGCTCTCGCCGGGGCGTCATCCATCAAGCGCGCGGTGCTGCGGGGCGTCGATCTGCTGGTCGTGCGCGAGTTGACCGGCGGCATCTACTATGGCCAGCCCAGCGCGATCACCGAAGGGGCAGCGGGAGTGGGCGCCTCGGCGGTGGATACGATGGCCTATACTGAGGCGGAGATCGAGCGGATTCTGCGCTATGCCTTCGAGTTGGCGCGTGGCCGCCGCAAGCAACTCACCTCGGTTGACAAAGCGAACGTGCTCAGTTGCTCGCTGCTCTGGCGGCGCGTCGCCGACCGCGTGGCGAAGGACTATCCCGATGTGGCGTTGCGCCATATGCTGGTGGACGCTTGCTCGATGGCGCTGATTCGCCAGCCGAGCGATTTCGACGTGGTTGTCACCGAGAATATGTTTGGCGATATCCTGACCGATGAGGCGTCCATGCTGGCTGGCTCGCTGGGGATGCTGCCCTCCGCCAGCCTGGGCACGCGGCGCACGGCATCCGGCCAGTTCGGCCTCTACGAGCCGATTCATGGCACCGCGCCCGATATCGCCGGGCAGGGCAAGGCCAATCCGCTGGCGGCGATTCTCAGTGCGGCGATGTTGCTGCGCCATTCGCTGGGACGCGAGCGGGCGGCGCGGGCGGTAGAGCGTGCGGTGCAGCGGGCAGTGGCGGCGGGCTCTCGCACCGCCGATATCGCCGGAGTCGGCGGCGTCAGCGGCACGGTCGTCTCGACGCGCGAGATGGGCGAGCAGGTGGCGCGGCTGGTCGCGGGCGAGGGCTAGCGTGTCACAGATGTTGCACCCAGTAGACGAGGGCCGATCCGAGTTCAGAGAGCAGGAAAGTTCCGGCGAACCACAGACAGCTCAGCAGCAGGCCAATCGCCGCTAACCAGCGTGTGCTGAGAAGCAGGGACTGTTTCGCGGCGCGATAGAGGCCAACGCCGCCAGAGATGATGCCCGCCACGGGCAACAGAGAGAAGCCACATTCGAGCAGGGTGTACATCTGTTCGGGCAGCGCTGGGCCGGAAGAGCCAGGCGCATTACTCGCGCTGTTGGCGAGCATCATAGCGATAATCGTCAGCGGCCAGGTGATCGCGCAGACGAGGCTCAGGATCGCCGGGCCGTTATGGTTGCCTGGCGCGCGGTATTCATGATGGGTTGGCTGCGTCATGACGATTCCCGCCTCCATAGCGGCTGGCGGTTAAAACCGCGCCTTGCGGGCCTCGCTGCGCTCCGCCACAAAACCCGCCGCCGCAGGTTCCAGAGACCTATCCTACGACACATCTTACCAGGCAGGATCTGGGGAGTCCGCGTAGGCGGACTTCGTGGCCGACCAGAGGGAGGCCATTTAGGCGCGACTTATGGTGTTTCACAAATAACTGGGGACACTGCGCTGCCGTACGCGGGCGGTTGAAACCGCGCCTCTGGGGCCCGCGGCCACAAAACCTGCCTGCGCAGGTTGCACAGAACCGCCCGCCACCGCGTATCCTCCTGGAACACGCTCTCTGCAACCCGCGACGGCGGGTTTTGTGGCGGAGCGCCAGCGAGGCCCGCAAGGCGCGGTTTCAACCGCCCGCGCTCCGACGCGACGCGATTACTCTGTCCCTCGTATTTTGTAAAATTGCATCAGTCGCCAGCCGCCTTACGGACAGTTCTACGAATTGCCAACTGCACTGGGAGATGCCTTACCCCATCTTCGCGCGTGGGTCCGGCCCCATCGCGTCAAGTTGGCGCGCCAGTTCCGCCCGCTGCGCTGTCAGCCCCTCACGCTGCGTCGCCGTCGAAGCTGATCCGTTCGCCGCGTTCAGGCGCGCCAGCCGCTGATCCAGGCGGGCAATTTGCTCGCGCAAGAGCGAGACGCGCAACTCCCAGCGCATGATGTTTCGCTCGCGTCCGCCAGGCATAATAACGACTCCGTGAGGAATGGTGTGACATGGAGCAGAGTGCCGGAAGCCCAAAGGCCCCGGCGAATAGGCGGGAAATTCGCCGTAGCGTTATGTAGTTTTACTTTTCTTCCGAACACCCTACGTCGTGGTAGGCGAGGCAGACCGTAGCATTCATGCTACGGCGAATTTCCCGCCTCAGGCCCATTCGCCGTAGCGTTCACGCTACGGCTTGCTCACCCCACCGCAATGCCCGTGTCCGTCGTAAATTGTAAAAGCACATTACGCTACGGCGCGCTCCCTTTAATACAAACCCCCCCCAACGGCGTGTCCAGCTGCCAGCCGCCCGGCGCCATTTAGCCGCGTGCGTTGATGAGCGAGTTGAGCGTATTGATTAACTGCTCATCCTGGTATGGCTTGACGAGATAGGCGTCCGCGCCAAGCTGATCCGCACGATGTTTGTGCTTGGTGGCCGCGCGCGAGGTCAGCACGATCAACGGCAGCGTGCGATACATATCCTGGCTGCGGACGGTGGCGATCAGCTCATAGCCGTCCATGCGCGGCATCTCGATATCCAGCAGGACGGCGGCGGGCCGCTCGCGTCCGATGATCTCCAGCGCCTCCACACCATCCCGCGCGGTCTGCACCGCCCAGCCCGCATTCTTGAGCATGCCGCTCACGACGCGCCGCACGCTTGGGCTGTCATCCACCACCAGGATGTATGAGTGAGGCTGACCCGCCACAACCGGATGACCTGTCGTGCGCTGTGGGATGACGAAGGCGCGCTGCGCGGGTTGCGAGGGCGATCCCGTCACCGACGGATGCGACGCCGGGCCGCTGGCCTGCGATGCGCGATCCCATGGCGCTGGTGGGAGCGGCTCAGTGGGCAGATGCGACGACGTCACCTGTGGGTGTGGAGCGGGCACGGATGCTGGTCGTTGTGGTGGCTCCGGCGGTGTCTCGGCGCGGCGCGAGCTGCCCGGTTCGGCCAGGGTGAAACCGCCGCGTGGCTGCTGCGAGAGCAACTCATGCAGTTCGAGAATCAGCACAATCTGGCCGTTACCCAGCACCGTCGCCCCAGCTACCCCGCGAACATCGCGCAGATGTGAGCCAAGCGGCTTCGAGACGATCTCTTGCTGGTTGATGATGCTATCGATCAGCAGCGCAATGCGATGCTTGCCCGCGTTGACCAGCAGCACCGAGGAACGCTCATCCACCACACCGACCGGAACCTTCAGGTAATTGCCCAGGTGCGCCAGCGGGTAGCGCTCGCCACGCATCTCGATGGCGGGTACCGCGCCAGGCACCCGACGATAGTAATCGAGCCGACCAATCTGCTCGACCACCGCCATCGGAATGGCCAGCGTCTGCTCGCCGACTTTCACCATCACCGCGCGGGCGATCTGCAGGCTGATGGGGAACTTCATCGTGAACGTCGTTCCCTGTCCCAGCACCGTATCGACCTCGACCGAGCCGCGCAGCCGGGTGACGACATCGTTCACCACATCCAGGCCAACCCCGCGCCCGCTCTCCTCGGTGACGCTCTCGGCGGTGGAATAGCCAGGGCGGAAGATGAAGTCTATCGCCTCCTTCTCAGAGATGGGCGTATAGGCGTCGATCAGGCCGCGCGCGACAGCCGCCGCGCGCACCTTTTCGGGGTCAATGCCCGCGCCATCGTCGCTGACCGAGATGATGACCTGGCTGCCTTCGTAGGCTGCCTTGACGAGAATGCGTCCCGCGCGCTGTTTGCCGTTGGCCTCGCGCTCCTCGGGCGCCTCGATGCCGTGATTGACGGCATTTCGCACCAGATGCAGCAGCGGGCCTTCCACCTCTTCAAAGACTTTGCGATCTACCTCGGTCTCGACGCCCTCGACGAAGAACTCGACCTCTTTGTGCGCTCGTAGCGCCGAGCCGCGCACCGCGCGATAGAGACGCGGCGTGAGCGATTGCAGCGGCACCAGCCGCGCCTTGAGCAGACGATCCTGGAAGTCGGAGCTGAGGCGATTCTCGCGCGCAAAGGTCGTCTGCGCCTCGCGAATCAGCGTCTCCATCTCGTGGCTCAGGCTCATCGCATCGGAGACACTCTCGCTCAATCCGCGCGAGAGGCGGTGGAATTCAGTATAGCGGTCAAGTTCCAGCGGGTCGAACTCGTTGCCAAACGCGGGCATTCTCCCCTTATTGCCGCCAAAACCGTTGCCCGCCACTTGCCCGCGCATCGCCATTCCATTCGCTGGTCCAGTGCCGGGACGCGCCATGGGACCCTGCCCATTCGCCAGCATCGTCGTCTCGAAACCCGTTTCAAGCTCACCACCGACATCGCGCAGGCGTTCGCTGACCTGCACCGTCTCGCCGACAATCTGGCCCAGGCGCTCGATGCGCTCTTCGAGCACGGATCGATTGATGAGCAGCTCACCGAAAAGATTCACCAGATCATCCAGCTTGCTCAGTTGCAGCCGGACGCTCAGGTCGCTGGAAGGCTGTTTCGGCGAGGCGTCTGGGCGGTCGTCTGGCTCGATCAGGTCAACTGATCCGCCTCTGGCGCCTGGATGCGACGAGAAAAGATCGTCAGGGATAGGAATACCCGTCAGGGCGCTGTAGCGTTCGATGAGCGCGCGCACCTTGGCGGGCTGCGCCTCAGTGGGAATCGCGCCCGCGACGAGTTGATCGAGCATCTCAGAGGTATCGAGAATCAGGCTATGGACGTTGGAAGTGAATGTTAACTGCCCATCCGCCAGCCGTTCGAGCAAGTCCTCAGAGACATGAGACAGTTCCTGAATGAGCCGGAAGCCCATCATGCCCGCCGCGCCCTTGAGCGTGTGGGTCGCGCGGCGAATCGAGCGAATCACCTCCACATCACCCGGATGATGTTCCAGTTCCTCGATGCCGCTGGTGATCGTATGCAGGTGCTCAAGCGCCTCTTCGTGGAACACCTCCTGCGCTTCGGGCGATTGCTCGCTGGTGACCTGCCGCTGGCGACGCACGTTCTCGCTGGCGAATGGCAGGCGCGACAGCACTCGCACGCCGCCATCCTGTATCGTCACCGCGCTGGCGCCCAGACCGGGTTGAAGTTCGGCAAGCAGCTCGCGCCGAATCGCGATCTCCAGTTCGTGACGCAGGCGCTGTTCCTCGCTCTGGCGCACCTCGGCGGCGATTTCATCGCGCACGTCATCTTCAAGCTCGCGCCGCAGCTCCTCGCGCACAGAACGTTCTATCTCCACACGCGCGCCCGGCGAGAGCGCCTGCTCGCCTCCACTGCCTGGCGCCCAGGTGATCTGGGCCACGGTGGCGCTAAAGCCCGCGTCTGGCGAGCCGCCCATCGTGCTGATCGCGCCGGAAATCTGGCCGAGTCCGCGAATCGCGTCGCGCAGTTCGTTCAGCGTCTCGTCAATTTGCTCCTGAGTCACCGTCAAACTGCGGCTGGAGTTGTGAATCAGCGTGACAAGTCGCTTTAATCGTGCGGTTGTCACCCAGATCACCGAGAGTGGCAGGTATTGGCGCACGCCGTCAGGGCTGCTCGGCAGATCGAGGCCCATCTGCTGGCCGGCCCAGATCTCCAGGCGGGCCAGGGCATCCTGCGAGCCGTCCAGGAACGTGCTCAGCTCGGTGCGCTCATCGTCCATCGTCTGTGCGGCCTGGCGCAATTGCGCGACCACATCACGTAACTGGCCAGCCTGACGACGGACAGCCTCTTCATCAGTGTATAGCTCGTCGACGACCGACCCTTCCATCCCACCACCTTGCACCGCGGGCACATTGGAGGATGGCGCCGAGGATGCGGAGGGGGCGGGGGCAGGCGTGATGAAAGGCGACTGTATCGGCATGGTGGCTGGCTGCGAGACATCCCATGCGGGCTGTGAAGGCTGTGCGGGTTGTGCGGGACGCGACGGATCGGACGGAAACGATGTCGCGCCCGGACGTGAAGGCTGACTGCTTGATGGGATGGACGGCGCTGCGGGCATGGCCTGCATAGCGCGAGTGCCTAGCTCCGCGATGTCGGTTCCGGGCATGGATGTTCCGGGCGTGGATGATCCTGGCATGACGGCTGGCGGCGCTCCGGTGGGCCGGTCGGCGAAATCCTCCGGTGGTTGCTGCTGCTGCCCATTCGCGTTCGATGCGGCGAAGGCTGCCATCCACTCCGGCGCCTGAAGGCCTGGCGAGGTCAGGATGCCCCCAGGCGCCCCAGGCGGTTGAGCGCCGTTGAATCCCGGCTGGCTGCGCAGGCCCGACCCACTTGCCTCGAAGCCGCTCGCGCTATTGGGGATTGTCCCGCGCCAGGCAGAGCGGTCGGCGTCGTCTTCGGCGACCACCGGCCCATCATCGGCCCCGGTGCGAATATGCTCGACCAGCCGCGACAATCGCCCATGCGAGCGGCGCAGCAGAGCAACCGTTGCGCCAGTCAGAGAGGTACGGCGATCCAGCGCATCGCTGAGGATTTCCTCCATCCCTTGGGCGACATGCGCCAGCGCCGGGAAGTCCATCATCGCGGCGGAGCCACCAATCGTATGCGCGCGCCGATACGTTTCTTCCAGCGCTTCGGTATCACCGGGCGATTGTTGCAGGCGATCCAGGTTGGCCTCGATCTCCGGCAAATACGCAGTAACCTCATCCAGGAAACTATCGAGGATGGTTGATTTGTCGAAGTTGTCCGTCATGCGCTACGTATCGCTTCCGACTAACACGCTGCCTGTTTACAAATCGGCGCGCTTGCAACACGCTATCCCGGTGAGCCACTCGCTGTCAATACGACATCAGTACGACTGGCCACCCATCTGATCAGGCGGCGGGAACTGGTCATCATTATTGTCTGGCCACCCAGGAAAGCCACCACGCTGTCCGTTGCCGGGCCCTCCGTAGTTTGTGCCGTTGCCCATACCATTCCCATTACCCATGCCATTACCCATGCCGTTGCCCATACCGGTCTGACCGTTCATGCCGTTCATGCCGTTCGTGCCATTCGTCATGCCGGGAACCGCCGGGTAGTCATAGCTCGTGTTATAGCCATCATAGCCAGCGGCATACTCGCCATAGCCTGGGTAACCATCCATGCCGCCGCCCATACCACCCATATTGCCATAGGCTCCGATGGGCGCCGAAGGCCCAGGCGGCAGTGCGGGCAGCGGCTGCGGCCCATTCACCCACTGCTGCAACCCGGTGTCGGTAGCGGTTGGCTGATAGCCTGTAGCCTGTAGCCCGGCCTCCTCCGAGATACGGTCGGGCAGACGGAAGGTGGCCACTGAGCCGCGAAGCTGTTCCGCCAGTTCGGCGAGATAGCTCATGTTGTTGGCGGCGTCCTGGGTGGCGATGGTGGTCTGGCGCGTAATTTCGGCGATCTGGTTCATCGTGTAGGCCACCGCCTCGGCGGTCTGCTTGCGCTCGGATGCCGCCAGCGCGATGCCCTGAATCATCTGTGCCTGGTTTTCGACGGCGCCGTAAATGGTTTGTAGCGACTGTCCCGCTTCGTCGGCGAGTTGTGTACCTTTCACCACCTGCTGGGTGCTGTCTTCCATGGCCACGACAGCGTCGTAGGTATCGCCCTGGATCGCTTTTACGATGTTGGCGATCTTCTTCGTGGCCTCGGTCACGCGCACGGCCAGTTCGCGGATTTCTTCAGCTACCACCGCGAAACCGCGCCCGTGCTCTCCGGCCATCGCCGACTGAATGGCAGCATTGAGCGCGAGCAAATTCGTCTGATCGGCGATATCTTCGATCAGGCGAACAATCTCACCGACCTCCTGGGAGCGCTCGCCCAGTCGCTTGATCTTCTTGGCGGTCTCCTGCACGTTCTCGCGGATACGCGCCATACCATCAATCGTCTGAACCACGGCTTCCTGGCCAGCCTCCGCGCTTTGCTGCGCCCCACGCGCCGCATCGGCGGCCTGAAGCGCATTGTTGGCGGAGAGTTGTACGAAGTCGGCCAGACGAGCCACCGCCTCTGAGGTGCGCACAATCTGTTCTGACTGCGCCTCCGTGGCCTGTGAGACTTCCGCCGAACGATCCAGCAGGCGACGTGTGGCGGTGGTCACTTGCACGGCGGTGGCCTGCACGCGGCCCACCACTTTCGCCAGCTCTTCGATCATGTAATTGAAGGAGTCCGCAAGCACACCCAGGGTATCTGGTGTCACCTCAGCCTGGACGCGCAGATCGCCATCGCCTACCGCGCTGACTTCCTGCAAGAGCTTCTCAATCTGTGCCTGAAGACGCGCTGCGTCAGGCGCATCGCTCAGCGCCTTCGAGATACCAACGCCGGGCGCTGGCACGCCATCCAGCAGGGCATTGACCGACGCCGCCAGCAACGAATATTCGTCGTCGCCAACCACTGCCGCGCGCGCATCGCGCTGGCCAGCGCTGGCCTGGCGGCATACCTCCGCGATTTCAAGAGCGCGCCCGCGCATCAATCCACGCATGCGCAGCGCCGCAAAAGCCACGATGAGTACAGTGAGAACCGCAACGATCAGTGTCACCGCCCAGAGCAGCGTTTCGGAGCCAGACCCACTCGATCCGGAGATCTGGCCGATGCAGTAAAATCCCAGGCCAAGAATAGCAATGGCCGGGATAAGGGTTGCGATGCTCACGAGCAGATTCAGTTGTCCGCTGACCGATGCTCCCGTACGGGAATTGGGGTCCATAGAGAATGAGACCTCCTGTCACGAGTATTCCGCGGCTGACGCGCAGACTCACGAGATCACCCAAGACCGGGTGTCCATCTGATACGTCGTATACGTCGGGCACAACAACGGATGAGTCCGCAAACGCTGGGAACCATCGGGTTTCGGGTAGACCCCCTGGCCCAGACAGCATCGTAAAGGCATGCGATTCGCATACGCTGAATGCTGACACAGCAGCCCCACGCGCACAGCAGAGGCCGCGTATCATCCGCAGTTTATCACATCTGCCCTTGCGGCCAAAGTAGCATATGACCTTAGACGAGCCGTGCCATGCGCTCTGCGTGGATGATGGCGATCCAGCGCCAATCCTTTGTCATGCCGTGCCCCTGGTATAGCCCACGCCACCACGTATGCGAACGCGCGTCACAGCGTGTCACACTGTGTCACACCTCATAACGGTAGTGGTGAATCGCATCGCTGAAGAGCAGGCGCTCGGGATCAAGCAGAACTACCGTGCGGTCTTCCAGGCGGAAGCTGCCCTCGGCGTACGGCTGGAGCCACGGCGGCGTGTTGGGATCATCCACGGCCAACGTGTTGTCGGTTGGGCGCATTTCGGTCACGAAATCAACCAGGAAACCAATCGTCATTTCCTTCAGCGTGAGAACCAGGAGGCGGTTACGCGACGACAGTGGCTCAGGAGTCAGGCCGAAAAACGTGCGCAGATCCACCACTGAAACGATGGATCCCCATACCTGCACCACCCCAAGCACCCACGGCGCGGTATTGGGTATGGACGTTATCTCGGTGATGCGCTCGATGCCCTGAACGGCGTCGGCGGGGAGCGCGCATTCGACCGTGCCCAGGAGAAAGAGGATCAACTGTGGTACCCGCTCGGCGGCTGGATCCACGCCGATCATGCGGGTCAGGTCGTTGAGTTGTTCGGGGTTCGGAATGCCCGCCCGACGCGCCAGTTCCACCAGGGCGTCGGGCGTCATTGCCGAGTTGCCTGTGCCCGCGGTTCGCAACGCTTGCAACGCCTGCTGCAGCATCTCGTTCATCTGCCCGCGGCGTGGATCAGGTGCGCTGGAATCGGTCATGCGCCAAACCCTGTCAGGTTGCGCACGCTGGAGAGCAATTCTTCTTTGTCGAATGGCTTGGTCAGATAGATATCCGCGCCCTGCTGCAGCCCCCAGCGCTTGTCGAGCGGCGTGTTCTTCTGGCTGATGAGAATGACCGGAATGTGGCGGCTCTGCTCCATCTGTTTGAGCTTGCGGCAGACCTGGAAGCCGTTCTGCTTTGGCAGCACGACATCCAGCAGCACGCACTGCGGCCGCTCGCTGATGACTTTTTCCAGCGCCTCGTCGCCGTCCACCGCCGTAATCACATCAAATCCGCCCTCACGCAGCGGTGTCGCAATAAGTGTCAGATCAGTCCAGCTATCATCCACCACAAGGATCTTTGGTGCGAGCATCATAAAACTCCCTCGTGCCTGTCAGTCGCCCACTGCCAGATGGCCACGCCTGATTGATTCACCACGATGATACCGTCTCATGGGTAGCACGTGCTGTTGAAATACACGTTGCGAGCGCTGATCACATGGTGCCCGTCGCTCGTTCAGGCGTCTGCCCCTTTGGAAGAAACCCTTCCAATAATTATGCCAGATAATCGTGCCAGATAATCATACCAGAATGAAATTACATCTGGTGGCGTAGTCGCCCCTGCATCCGCATCTCACGGCGCGCCGCACGCTCGCGCGCCGCTGGAGAATCCAGATAGCGCTTAACAGTCTG
The DNA here is from genome assembly GCA_963718915.1 of uncultured Chloroflexia bacterium. GTDB lineage: Bacteria > Chloroflexota > Ktedonobacteria > Ktedonobacterales > JADMIN01 > DAHUXT01. The sequence goes on from CAVRAI010000014.1 coordinate 165,596, forward strand.
CGCGAGTTCGATGGAATCAAAGGGCTTTGTCATATATTCGGTCGAACCGGCGAGCTTGCCACGCATCTTGTCGAACAGGCCGTCTTTGCCACTCAGCATGATGATTGGAAGGTCACGATAGGCCATATTCTTACGAATGACCTGACAGATATTATACCCATCCATCCGCGGGAGCATAATATCCAGTAAAATCAGGTCAGGCTGCTCATCGGCGACTGCCGCCAGCGCCGTCAATCCGTCACCGGCGGTTACGACACGAATGCGCTCACGTTGCAGTGTGAGCTGAACAATCTTGCGTACCGTGGGGCTATCATCCACCACCAGTACCACTGGCTCACTCACCCTGCACACTCCTTTTCACCATAATCACCATGCGCCACATTCGCCGAGGATGACAAACTGACGCCGAATGGGCCAGTTCAAAGATACCAGATAATGTATCGTCCCGCTGCTTCAGGTTTCCATGACTTTTATATCATGCTCACATCGTCATCCCATCTCGTTCACATTACGTTCACGTCAGCGTTTAGGTTATGCTCTGCCCATGCGTGGCTCATGCGCGGCCTATGCGCGGCCTATGCGCGCATTGCCGCGTGATTGTTGGCGATTGGGCGCATCTCTTCGTTGATCTCGTGCAGGAAAGACTTCCACAAATCGTCCAGTTGTACGCCGAGCCGCGATGAGCCTGTCTCGTCCTCGATCACTACGGTAAAGACATGGCACATGAAGTGATATAACAGCCAGACCGCATCATGATAGCACTCCAGCAGTTCCTGGCCACGAACCACACGTTCGAGAATCTCGACTTCGTGATAGACCAGCACCCCGTGTTCGAGGCGAATAATCTCGTCCATGCGCGGACACTGCCGCTGCATATCCGCCAGCACCGGCGCGAAGCGTTGCTCCAGATAGCGGTTGATCTCGGCCTCGGGGAGTTGGCCCCGTCCGCGGAGCGCGCGCGCAAAGTCGCGGTGATGCGCCAGTAGTCCGTTGATGCAGGCGCCCATCGTGCGCGCTATCGTCAGCATCCGCTGCTCCGTCGAGGCGCGCCCTTTTTGCGCCAGTTGATACTGGCAGCGTGTGATCAACCCAATGAGATTCTGTTCGAGTTCGCCTTCGAGGTGTTCGTCAACCAGTTCGATCAACTGCAATTGGAGGAGTTTTTCTATCGCCGCCGCAACGGTCGTTTCGGGGAGGAGCAATGCGTACGACATCGTAGAGAGGGTAAATTGCCCATTCGCCAGGCAGAGCACATTGACTTCATCAGGGGCGAGGCCAAGCGCGCGGACATTGCCGCTGAACTGAGGCATCCACCGCGCCGTTGCCTGACGTGAGAGCCGTATCGGGCCGGCATAGGCGCTTTCATCGGCGATGCGCAGCGCTTCGAGCAAGATGTGATCGACGCTGAGCGGGCGGATAAACGCGCCGTGTGGCTGAATCGGCGTCGCGTAGTGGTTGAACTCGAATCGGCCACGTTCCCAGCGAATCGCGCGACTGATCGGCTGGATGATCGCGAACTCGACATAACGCTGGGCAGTGTCGGCGGCGATGACCTGGTTCTCGACCATGACCCGCAGCGAGTTGGCGGGGTTGTGGTCGGCACGCTGCTTGAGCATCGACGCCTCGGGGCGAGTCAGGTGCATCAGTAGCCGAAAGACCTCGATCATGTCCGGTGGAGTAACGCCGCTCTCCTCGAGGGCAACAATATGCCCCTCCTTCAAAGCAATCTGGAGCGTTTCTGAACCGGAACTTACACGCAAGATGCCAGTTTTACCGCCAAGCGAGAGCATTTTCAACGTGGCTTGCAGTCCGAGCGTTTCAAGATCGCCATCAAGGATTCGCACAGGTTGCTCCATTATTGCCCCTCTCGCGCAAACACGCCTGGTGAGCAGTGTGTGCTGCCTCAACCCAACCCTGTCTCGATTGTCATGTTTCGATTGTCGTGTATAGAAAGTGAGCCTACTCCGAACCAGCAGTTCAAAATATGTACCCGATGTCCGCCAGAATGACACGCGCTAACCGGGGATGCGTTCAAACTTGTGCGGGGTATGCTGGAAATTCAGGAGTTCTGCTCACGTGTTCGTCATTGAACGGGACTATTGTACCACAGCTACCAGTACCTTCAAGGGGGGAATATCGAGCAATGTCTGGCAATTTCCTCAGAACCGTTGAGGTTGACAGGCGAGGGGCATTTGCTTCGCGACACCTGTTCATGGGCCCGAAAGCAGCCGATGGATGCGCGAATATGTTGGCGAATCGATGCGAAATAACGATTGGCGATTCGCTACGTGAGGAGATGGATCATGATGCCCAGCAGTCCACCGCCCAGGATCAGCCAGGCTGAATTGAATTTGATACGCGGTAACGCCACCAGCGCGACCAGCGCCAGCACCCAGGTGAAAATATCGTGCAGCGCGGACTGCGCCAGTTGCAGCATGACCCCCGCCATCAGCGCCAGCGCGGCGATATTCACACCATTGAGCACAAGCGCAACCGTGGGCGAGCGGCGCATCCAGCCCGCCAGCCGGTGGATGACCGGAATGAAGAGGAATGATGGCAGGAAGATGCCCAGCGTGGCGAGCAGCGCGCCCTGCCAGCTGCCGAGCAGGAAGCCGATGAAGGTCGCCGTCGTGAAGACTGGGCCAGGCGTCACCTGTCCCACTGCGATGGCGTCGAGCAGTTGGCGGTCGGTCAGCCAGCCAAGCCCCTGCACGAGGTCGGTGCGCAGGAAGGCGAGTAGCACGTATCCGCTGCCATAGAGCACCGCGCCGATTTTGAGGAAGGTGAGAAAGAGTGTCAATAGGCTGAACGGCGCGCTGGCGCTGCCCGCTGCGGTGGCGAGGGTGGTAGCTATCCCACTGCCCGCGCCGGGCAAGAGCGAGACAAATAGTGACGAGGTCGCCCGCCGTTCGCGCGCCATGCGCCAGACGCCAAGCGCGACGGCGTAGAGAATGGCGCCGCCAAAGAGCAAGAGCAGATCGTTGACGCCGAGCAGATAGAGTACGACGAGCGCCAGCGCCCAGAGGCCTACCAGGACATTGCGAACCACCGTCCGCCCGAGTCCCCAGAGCGCCCACGCGATGATGGCGATCACCACCGGCAGGATGCCATAGAGCAGCCAGCCCGTCGCGGGCAGCGCGCCAAACTGGACGTACGCCCACGCCAGCGCCATGACGATGAGCATCGCCGGGCCGATGAAGCAGGCGCCCGCGACGATCAGCCCGCGCCAGCCCGCGCGCATGTAGCCCAGGTAGATGGCAAGCTCAGTAGAGTTGGGGCCGGGTATCAGGTTGACGACGCCGATGAGATCGACGAAGTGCTGGTCGCTGATCCACCCGCGGCGCTGCACGCACTCCTGGCGCATCATGGCGATGTGCGCCACCGGCCCGCCAAACGCTGTGACGCCGAGGCGCGAAAACAGCATGGCCAGTTCGCCCAGCCGCTCCTTCTCGCCCGTCTCGCCCGTCTCGCCCGTCTCGCCCCGCCCCATTGGGAGCACGTCCGCCTGCGCACTGTCAGTCCGCGCCCTTTGTGCTTTCTCTTTCTCCGCCGCCGCTAATCTATCGTGCGCAGTCTTGTCATCGTTCCCGTTGGCCGATCCAGTCATCGTCAATGCTCCCGCGCCTATCAGACCCCATGGGCTATTCTATTAAGCCGTCTCGTAGCACCCTCGTAGCACCCTCGTAGCGCCCCAGGCGGCCAGCCTCCTGTTGCCCTATTGCATGCGATGCCCTTTGCCTTGCGCGGAAAAAGCATTGGCAGGCGCCAGTTGAGTCAACGCCTGCCCGACTCGATATGATGCATCATGATGCCGATGGTCAGCTGTTAGTCGGTGAGGATAGGCCGGGTGAGGATGGCAAGATAAGCGCTCCACGGGCCAACTGCCTCGGCATATTGTTGTGACATCACCTCGACGATCTGGCCGAGATGGTTGAGGTCATGCACCACCCATGCGGCCAGCATCTGCTTCAGCGTGAAGGCGCCCAGGCCAGGTTTCATGCCTTTGCTGGCAAGTTGCTCCGGGGTGAGCCGCATCTCGCTCAGCGTCGCCAGATTCTTCGCGCGCGCCTGCTCGAACGCCGCGAGCAGCTGATCGAGTGAGTAGTCGTGATGTTCCTCGTCTGCTTCTGCCTGATCGGGTGGGTCCACGGGGCGTTGCTCGCCATATTCGAGGATGGTGCGGGTACGGCCAATCCAGTTCCAGTCGGCCGTCTCGCTGTGCAGCAAGTGCTCAACGACATCGCGGGCACACCAGGTATCTGGCCCCTCGGCGCTGTGCGTCCACCCCGCGGGAAGCCCCCGTAACAGCGCCGTCAGCGTCGCTGGCGTCCTCCGCAAGATCTCGACAGCAGCCTCATACTGGTATTCCATGCGCGCCTCCTTCTGGTGTTTGTGACACAGTATCTCGTCAGCTTGAGATCGCCAGTGCCACATGGTGGAGGTAGAACCTCATCCCCTGTTCTCGCTCTCACGGGGAAAAAGGAACCAGGTGCGGCTTTCTGGCGGCTCCGCGCGCCAGTGTCCTCTCCGGCGCGGAGAGGGCGTCAATCCCCTCTCCGTCTCACGCCTGGAGGCTATCGAGGCTGGTAGAAGCTAGAGGCTGCAGCATGCCGCCACATGGCGCGCATCCGCCGTTAGCTCCTGATAGAGCGCGCGCACATCGTCGCCGATATGCTGCCAGCCGAAACGCTCCACGGAGGCGCGGGCATTGGACGCCAGCCGCGCGCGCAGCCGCTGATCGCGCAGTATCTCATCCAGCCGCTCGGCAAACGCGCGGGGGTCGCGCCAGCGTACCAGCAGCCCATTATGGCCATCCCGCACGATGCTCGTCAGTCCGCCTGCCGCCGAGGCGACGACCGGCGTGCCCGAGGCGAGCGCCTCGACCGCGACCAGCCCGAAGCTCTCGTAGCGCGAACTGACGACGACCGAATCCGCCGCGTGATAGTACCGCAGCAGCTCTTGCTGAGGCGCCGCGCCGGGGAAGCGCACCCGCTCGCCAACGCCGAGATCATCCGCGCGCCGCTTGAGCCGTTCAAGCTCAGGGTCACCCTCTGGGTTGCCGCCGACAATCATCAAGTGCGCGGGCGTCCGCATGAGCGACACGCTCTCCAGCAGCAGGTCCAGTTCCTTGATGGGGTCGAGCCGACCGATGGAGAGCAGCGTTGGCTGGTCGGCATCGAGTCCGAGTGACTGCCGGGCGGCGAGGCGCGAGGCTGCGGTGACTGGCGTAAACAGGCCCAGGTCCACCCCGCATGGAATCACGGCCATGTGGCACTGCGGAAGGCCATAGAGACGCCGCAGTTGCTCGCCCTCGCTCTCCGTCGAGACGGTGATCCGATCAACCGCCGAGGCGATACGCCCCTCCTGTTCGATGCGGATAGCCGCGACATGATCGCTGCTGCTCGTGCTGCCGTACTGCTGGCCCTTGAGCCGCTCGACGGTATGGAACATGGTCATATGCGGCACGTCCCACGCGCGGGCCAGCGGAAGCGCTGCCGCTGCCGAGAGCCAGTAGTGCGTGTGGAGCAGGTCGTACGGGTGCGGAGAACGCGCGGCGAAATGGCTCACGCGACAGGTAAACTCGCCGACGAACGGGAAAAGCTCCGAGGGAGGAAGGGGAGCGACCGGCCCAGCCTCGATCTGTATCAGACGGACACGTTCGGCAAATTGCTGAATGGGGGGAAGGTTGGGGTCTGAACGCCGGGTAAAGATATCAACGTCAATGCCACTGCGGCCCAATTCGCGCGCCAGCTCGCGCACGTAGACATTCATGCCGCCCGCGTCGCGGGTGCGGCCGAGAGATGCCAGCGGCGAGGTATGTAGACTGAACATGGCGACCCTAAAGCACATTGCCACACCATCCAGTCTTGCCAGCGCGCCGCTGGAACGTTGGTCTGGCGCAGATACGAGGCCACCTTCCTTCGTCGGCCTGCGCCACCACACCGCCGGGCATGGCGAGGGCGCACGCGGCCATTACATATGTGTGCATGTATTCACCTCTTTGATGTGGCGGGGGAATTTAGTAAGTTGCGCGCCACGCTTCACATTATATATCGTGGGGGGAACCCATCGCGCTACCGTGGTCGCAATGGCTATCAGGCTTGACGCGCGGGCTGGCGCAAGCCATAATTTCAGGACGTGCCACAGACCAACGGGCGCACTTCGCGGGATCCTCTCAAGATGGGCACGAAGCGATTTTCCGGGGAAATGGGGAGATGGAGCGCACCACACTGACTGAGCGTCTGCGTCGCGTTGAGGCGGAGATCGCGGCTGGCCGCCCCGAACAGGCGCTGGCGTACTGCCAGGAATTACAGGCAGCGTATCCCCGCGCGTTGCGGGTGCAGCGAGTGATCGGCGAGATCTATCTGGCGCTGCACAGGCCGCGTGAGGCGCTGGCTGCGCTCGACCGCACGCTCGCGGGCGATCCCGAAGATGTGCGCGCCTGTTGCGCGCGGGCGCTGGTGCATCAGATGCACGGCGACGACATCTCCGCGCTGGCGTGGTATCGTCGCGCCTGTGACCTCCGCCCCGATGACCAGGCATTGCGCCTGACCTATCGCGATCTGGCGCGTCGCCTCCGCGAGCCGTCCTATCGCCCATCGCGGGCTGGGCTGGCGCGGCTCTATCTGCGCGGCGACCTCTTCGCCCATGCGATCCGCGAGTGGGAGCAGCTTGTCAACGAAAGCCCGGATATGCTCGATGCGCAGGTCGGTCTGGCCGAAACACTCTGGCTCGCCGGTCATACGCGCATTGCTGAAGAGCGATGCTTGCGGATTCTCGCCAACGCGCCGTCATGTGTGAAGGCCATGCTGATTCTGATGGCGCTCTCCCTCGCCGACGGTGATATGGATAGCGCCCGTGCGCACCTGCAGCGGACGCTCCAGCTAGATCCTGATATGGCCATCGCTCAGGTGTTCTTTGCCGATGCGCTCGCCTCAGGCGATCCCGTGCTCATCTCCCTCCTGCGCGCCGATGCGGGCGCCGAGACCAGCGATGAGACGATGAAGTTGAGCCGCCCAACCGCCGGATTCGGGCAGTCCGCGCCGGTTTCGGGGCAGCGCAACCTGAGCCGTCCGCTCGTCACCTCCGCGCCCGCCACCTCAGGGCCCGCATTTGGGGCGCCACAGCCGTCCAGCCAGCCCCTGCCGCCACCGCCACGGCCAGATGTCCCCGTTCCCAGCCAGCCGACACAGGTCACACGGGCATTCAAAGAGACCGCCTTCATGATCTGGGGGCAGGACGAAGATAGCCAGCCGCGTCTCGCGGCGCAACAAGCCGAGGCAGCCAGAGACGCTGATCCCGCGGCGTCTTCTGCCCTGCGCGACCTCGATAGCGCGGCGGATGACGACGAGACGCGACAAGCGCTCAACTGGTACAACTGGCTCCAGTCGCAGGGCGCGGTAGCCCTGGGCGCCGCGTCGACTCCGGGAACGCCAGCGGCCCCAGCCCCACTCCCAGCCCCAGCGCCTACGCCAGCGCGCGGCCCAACGATCCCACTTCCTGGCGTCGATGTCCCTGTGGATGCGCCAGCCGCGTCGCCAGGCGCCGCCAACGGCCATCCATCCGGCCCAATGGGAGGAGCGGGAGGGCCGCGCCTTACGATGCCCATACCGCCCGCGCAACAGTCTGATCTGCTCTTCCCTGCTGAGCCGCCTGGCGTACAGTCGCAGCCGCTACCGCAGGATGAGAATGAGGATGAGGATGAGGCGACGATTCCGCTGCCATCATCTCAGGTGTTGCGCACAATGTTCGCGGAACTGGGTGGCAATACCTCCTCCCAGCCAGTTGTGGAGGCTGGGGGCGTAGCCAGCGCGCCTACATCTGCGGACCCCAGATACGTTGGGGAGCGCCGATGAGCAACATCAGCAGGATATGTCACCGGATATTTCATGGGAATCTGAGGCCGCATATGACGAGTACGCCGACGCGGGTAACACGTCTCTGACATATGAAGACCGCGATGATGCGCCAGATAGCTCGCAAGGCCATTTCATCGCGGACGATGATGGCAATGAAAGCAACGAAGACGACGATGGCGAGGACGGAGACCAGTCGCAGACACTCGAAGAATTGGAGCGCCGTTTCTCCGCCTCTGGGTTCACACACGTCGAGACGCGCCCTGGTCTGCTGGCGGATCTGGAGCGCGGAAAGCACACCGGGGATGTCTCGGCGCCGCCAGAGCCGCCGATGGGGGATGAACCAGCGCGTGATGACCCGGCGGGCGGCGATGTGCCTGTGCGGGTGCCAGTGGTCAGCGGGCCTGATCCGCGCGATTATCCCGCGCGGCTGACGCGCGCGCGCAAGCGGCGAGATGGCGGGCAACTCGACGAGGCGCTGAACGAATACCGCGTCATCATCAAAAACGCGCCCGATCTGCTGCCTGATGTGCTAAATGATCTGTATGCCAGTCTAGCCGAATTGCCCGATCATCCCAATCTGCATAGTGTGCTTGGCGATGCGCTGGTCTGCCAGGGCGACTACGAAAAGGCGCTGGAATCCTATAATAAAGCGATGGAGCTTGCCCAGGCGCGAAGCGGGCGATCCTGATGCGGCGCGGGCGATAGTGTGAGACAACCTGTGACGGGACGTGACCTGAACGGATCATGAGGAAATAGTGTGGAGACAATACTTCAGCGGCTGATGGCGATAGATGGGGTCACGGGCGCGCTGCTCGTCGGCAAAGATGGGTTAATCGTGGCCAGCGCGATGGATAGTGACGATGAAGAGATGGTCGGCGCGATGGCTGCCGCCGCGTATGACGCATCTGGCCGCTACATCGAGCAGTTGAATATGGGCGATATCCGCCATGTGCTTTTCGAGACGGCTCGCGGTGTCGTTCAGGTGAGCGACGGCGGCGATCTGCTGGTCGTGGTGCGCAGCTCGCGCGACGCCAACATTGGGCGCGTGCGCATCGAGATGCAGCAGGCGGGCCTGCGCCTCTCCGAGCAGATGGGCGCATACTGATTCCCAGCTTCGCGACAGAATGAACGTTAAGAAATACTTCCGAACGGTGTGCTGGGGTGCGCGTGCCGGAAGCCCAAAGGCCCCGGCGAATGGGGTTGACATGAGGAAATTCGCCGTAGCATTGATGCTACGGTCTGCCTCGCCCGCCACAACGCGCGGTGTTCGGAGGAATACGTGAAAGCTCATCATGGCGCGGCTCATAACGTCAACGCGGCCTGTCCTGTCCGCCAACTCTCCATGGTTGCGTATTGCTGCGCATCCAAGGCGTGCCATTCGCTAGTATTTAGTTGGGAATTTGCCGGGATAGATTATCCCGCGAGCCTTTGATGATCGCGGATGATTGAGTGAATTGTGTGAAAAGAACAGGCGATAAAGGAGATCACGAGTGGAGCGAACGCTCATCATTGTCAAGCCCGAAGGGGTGCAGCGCGGCCTGATTGGCCAGGTGATCGCGCGATTCGAGCAGAAGGGGCTGAAGGTCGTCGGCCTGAAGCTGATGCGGATTCCGCGTGAGATGGCGGAGCGCCACTACGCCGAACACGCCGGAAAGGCGTTTTATGAGGGGCTGGTAGGCCATATCACATCCAGCCCGGTGGTGGTGGGCGTGCTCGAAGGCCCAGAGGCTGTCAGCGTGGCGCGCACCATGATGGGCGTGACGAATCCCAAGGCGGCGGCGCCCGGCACCATTCGTGGTGACTATGGCCTCGACATCGGCCTCAACATCGTTCACGGCTCAGATGGCACGGAGTCGGCGCAGCGGGAGATCGGCATCTTCTTCACGCCCGCCGAATTAATGGACTACGAGCGCGTGGGTGACCGCTGGGTAGCCGAGGCGTAGCGGAGCATATTCCGCGCCCGGTGGCGCATCAAGAAAGGCGGCGGCTGGCGGTGATCGACTGGAGTGCGCTACTTCTACCGGCAGCCGTATTGCTGGTGATTCCCGTCGCGATTGTCATCGGCTACCGGCGCTCCGTTGGCTCGATTGTAGTGAGCGGAGCGCTCGCGGCCGTCATCTTCGCTGCGTTCTGGCTGCTGCTGGGGGGTACGAGTAGCTTCTACGGCGATTCCGCCAACTATGCCGTCAGAACGCTCATATTCTTTGGTGGCGTCTTACTCGCCCTCGCGACCTGGATACTCTCGCTGAATGCCGCCGCCCAGACGCGACGCTGGGTCTGGGTTGGGCTGCTGCTCGTTTCGGGCTACCTCACCCTCGCCGCCATCTATGCCTCATTCTCGATTCAGCCATGCTTCGACGTGCCGAATGGCGAGTTTAGCTGCCCACAGCCCGACTCACTCAGGCAGGCGCTGACCTTCCTGGGCTACCTTGCCTGCCCCGTGGTGGCGCTGATGTATGGCGTCTACGGCGCCCGCGTGCCCGGTCGGCGTGTTCGCACGCTCCCCGACGGGCTGACCGTCTCCCCGCTTCACGCCAGCCCTGCGGAAGACGCGCCCGCCACCTCCTCAGCGCCGGACGCGAGCTAAAGGCCGCACCCTTGCATCTGGGGGCGCGCGTTGCTACCAGACCCGCGCCAACTCCTCCCAGCGATTCGCCTGTCGCATGCCCCATGGCTGTTCAAGTCCACTTGCCGCCAGTTGGATCGTGTCGCGCCCGAAGCGCGCGTTGATCATATCTGTGGCCGCCATTACCCGTCGCTGCTCATCGGGCAAAGCTAGCGATTGTAACTCGGACGGGCGCTGTTATAGATAACCGCCACGACGATGCCTGCGACGTGACAGCGCGACGCTGATCGCCTGGCGCTGCGTGGCGGATGAGATGCGCTGCGTCACCCTGTGAAGCCGACGATTTTGTCGAGTACTGCCTCAAGATTGCCGACATCGTAGTCCCAGCGCTGGTCTGTTATTTCGAGCGCGTTTCGCCGCGCAAGGGGCTTTAAGTTGTCTGGAAGTTCGTCATCATGCGGCATGGTAGCACGATTAACAAGTAGCGGGATGACTCGAATGTTGCGTTGTAGCGCAGTGGCGATTTCAATGCGAACATAATCGTTGGGGTTATCGAGGCGGCGCTTGCCGGTTTTCTCGTCAGTGACCGTAAGCCAATACCTGCCGACGACCGCGAGAAGCACCGCACATGAGCCAACAGCCTCTTCAATTGCAGTGACGAAGTCTGTGCCAGGTTCTATAGAGAGATCCAGGAAGATTTGGCTCTCCCCGTAGCGGCGGACAAGGTCGGCGCGCAATCTCCCCGCATGCCCTGAGCTATCATCGCGGCGATAGCTGATGAATATGGGCTGCCGATTAACAGTGCGCAATAGGAACGATATGACTCACCACTTTCAGCCCGTGGACTATTCCCGCTGTCGATACTCACGCGGTCGCCTAAATCGAGGCTAAACGTCGGCCACGACCCGGACGCATTCGGACTTGGCAAAAAAGGCAGGTCTCTGGCCATGGTGGCCTCCTCACGCAAATGTACGGCAACGCCTCGTACAGTGGCCGGTCAATAATCCCGAATGTCAGACAACGAGCTTATGCCAGATGGTGCAGTACGACCTTCGCACGATAATGGGTTGGGGCTGGGCCAAAGCGGATGAACGTGCCATTGGTAAGTGGTATGGCCGTTCCTGACGCCACTGGAGTCCACGATACCAACCCGGTTCGCACCGCCATCTCTGAGAGGCCCTCATTACGCAGGAGCCACTCACCACTGCTACTTCTATACATAAACGTGGCCTGTGGCGTGCGCGAGACCTGATGCTGCGGGTCAGTGTGCCAGGCGGGTTTGCCGATGATCGTGTGCCACTCATAGAGCGAACGTCCCGGCCAGCCCACGATATGATGCTTGTTATCGTCAATGGTTTCGTCATAGTCTTCGGGATCGCGAGTGCGGGCATGGGGCAAGATATACATAAACGGCAGGGTACGCGGCTCCCGGAGGCGTTGATTGCAGCACGGGCAGGTGAAGTTGTTCTGTGGCAGCGCGACAAAGCTGTGCCACCAGCACTGCGGCGCAGGCGTCTCGCAGGGAACAATCCGGTCAAACGCATGCACGAGTGCGGGAAGCCACCGCTGCGGCTGCGGGCGGGCGTTTGGATGATGCAGCCCTGCGACAAACGCCTCGCGGAAGAGCTCCTCCAGTTCCTCTCCGAGCATACTGGCAAAGAAACGCTGATACGAGTTCCTGTTGGAGTGATCGGTAGGGTGCTCAATGTAGAGCGCTCCTGGGCCAAACGTCGCCAAATCATCCTTTTCGGGATCATCTGGAAAGTGGATTTTGTCACCCATCAGCGGATGGTAGCCAACGAGCAGGTAGTAGAGCAGTGCTGCGAGGGAGTGGCGGCTGCTGGTGATAGTGGGAATTATCTGCTGCTGGCTCTTCAACTGGCCCCAGAGTTCCGGGGCCTGGAACCTGGGGTTGCCCATCACTTCGGGGGGAACGGCGCCAGGAACAGTGATACTATCGCAGTCAATCAGCGTCATGCGTCCCTCATAGGCGTCGAGCATCACATCGTTGAACGTAAAGTCTGGATAGCAGATGCCGAGCGCCGACATGCGCTGGAAGGCGTGGGCAATCTTGATGGCGACGGCGATTCTTCCCAGGAACCATCCTTGTTCCTTGGGTGGCATGCTGCTGAATGATTTTGGGAAGATATAGTGCGCCATCGTCTTCATATTCGCGGCGAGCCGCATACGATAGCCTATCAGAGGGCTGACGACCAGTTTTTCGGGCCAGGTGAAGTAGTCTTGCCAGTAGGGATCATCCTTCGTCGGATTCACATCATTGATGAGGCGCAGGATGATTCCGGCATGGCGCTGCGCCTCATCGTGCGTTGCGCTGGGAGGATAGAGCTTCACGGCGCTGCGACCATCCTGCGAGGCGAGGATGATGCCCTGCGCGCCCTGCCCAATAACCTCTATAAACTCTTCGGTGGTATTGTCAGCATAGGTTACTGTCACCGATGGCATGAATATTCTCCTCTATGATCCTCGGTACACGCAGACGAGCGTGCGGTCATCAAATAAGGCGCGTTTCCGGTAGCCTTGGAATAGAGGCTATAGCGGACATCGAGCGAACTGTAACCGACGAAACTGCCATATCGCGCTCCTGTGGAGATGGTGATGCTGTTTGCTCGCCATTGTAGCACAGCAGAAATAGAGCAAACGGCTAGGTCAATGCGACCTAACCGTTCATTGCTCATGCACTTACAAGCCAAGAATCTGCCGCTTCTTCACTGCGAATTCGTCTTCGGTCAGCACGCCCTGGTCGCGGAGCGCTGCCAGTTTTGCTAATTCATCGGCTGCGGATGGTGGGGAAGCCATGACTTGCGGTACATTGCGGGCAGAGAGCGCGGCTTGCTGGTACTGTTCGATGAGGGCCTTTGCCTGTTCAAATTGTTTGGTCTGGCCTGCTGCGATGACTATAGCATTCTCATCACTGGCCGCATTGTAGACTGTGCCCCGTTTGCTCTCCTGGCCGCCTAAGAACGAGATACGGATAAATCCGCGTGTAAGGCCAGGTTTCTTGAGTTGTACCGCCGAGATCTGGTCAAGGCGAATTTCTTTATGGCCTTGCTGCATCATGACACCTAACAGGCCCTTCCGCTGAATAGTGACCTTGATAGGAGTCACGATAAGTTGCCCATTAACTCCTTTAGCGGTGAATGACTGCGGCGTTGCATTGGCATTAGACATCTATTGCCCCCTAACTACTTCGATTCAATACAACATCAAAATCCTCTTACATGCTAGCTGTGATGTGATTGCTCGTCAAGGGGTAATGCAGCCACAGGGCGTGGAGATGTTGCCATTGAGCGGATTCAGCAAGGGCGGGATGATTTTAACATCCACGTGCTCGCTTGCGGCAGCCGCAGCGCGTTGAGCGCGTTGAGCGAGAGCCGCCACTGGCCCAGGTGGCGGCAGGTGGGGCAGAGCGAACTCTCACCTAAAGTCCAGGCCACTACCTCTCTCTTGGCGAGCGCCTCACTCACCCGAGAGTCGCACCCCACGCATGAAGTATTTCCGCTGATTCATCGGCGACACTATGTGTGCCAATTCCAGGTCACGGGTACAGACTTCGGGTACAGCCTTTCGGAGAAGAGACCGCGCCATCACCACAAACGCAGCCTCGGCTATTGCGCGATGGCTCGCGGGATGAAACCGTGGTTCGCACGCTCACCACTAGTCCGGTCAGGCCGCCTTACCGCTCTCCGCAGCCGCCGCTGGATCGCGCTGGATCGTCGGCAATGACAGGAGGAGGCCGCTCAATGGTCACCGATATCAGCAGTCGCACGACCCGCCAATAGCAGGCTTGAGGATGGCTTGCTGCCAGACGCGACGTCTCAACCGATCGCGCCGCCCTTCAACAATGATGTAACTGCGACTCACCGCTTGAGCCTGGATGAACGACGGGCGCGCAAGCGCGCTCTGCGCAGGCAGGCGCCGAGGAGCAGCCATGCCTTCTGTGAGTTCTCGAATCGCATCGACCCGGTCACCCTGCTAGAGAGGCAGGCCACAACGCGCCTACCTGAGCTGATCCCTATCCGCTATGGGCGTATGCGGGTTTCCCCATTCGCGTTCTATCGTGGATCGGCGATTGTGATGGCGCAGGACCTGGCCCGCACTCCCTCGACAGGCATCTATACCCAACTCTGCGGCGATTGCCACCTCTCCAACTTCGGGGATTACGCCTCGCCTGAACGTACGCTGCTCTTTGGCATCAATGACTTCGACGAGACACTGCCCGGCCCTTGGGAGTGGGATGTCAAGCGGCTCGCGGCCAGCTTCTATATCGCCGGTCGAGGCAACGGTTTTTCGGAGGTGGACTGCCGCAATGCGGCGCTGGCGACGGCTCGATCTTATCGGTTGCATATGACAGAGTTCGCCGGGATGCGCACCCTCGACGTGTGGTATTCAAGCGTCACCGCCGAGAAATTGCTGAACGTATTACGGAGTAGGCGCGATATCAGGCGTGAGCGGCGCGAGCTAGCCAGGATTCGGGGCCACGATAGCCTGCAGGCGCTCACCAAACTGACCGAAATAGTTGATGGCCGCCTGGCCATTGCCGACAACCCTCCCCTGATCACACGGCTCGAAGAGGAGGAGCTTGGGGCCAGCCTACGTACGCTCTTCTACCAGTATCAGCGTTCGCTCCAGGGCGCACAGCGCAATATGCTCGATCGCTTTCATGTCGTTGACGTGGCTCTCAAGGTAGTGGGGGTGGGCAGCGTAGGGACACGCTGCTTTATCGTGCTGCTGATTGGGCAAGGTACAGACGACCCACTCTTCCTGCAGGGCAAAGAGGCGGAAGCGTCGGTGCTTTCGGCCCACCTGCCCAGGAGCATTTACAGACATCAGGGAAGGCGGGTGGTAGCCGGCCAGGAGCTTATACAGGCAGCGTCGGATATCTTCCTGGGCTGGAATAATGGGCCGCGCGGGCGCTATTTCTACTGGCGGCAATTGCGCGACATGAAAGGCTCGGTGGAGGTGGAGTATCTGTCAGCCCCCGATCTGGCGGCCTACGGCGAGCTTTGTGGCTGGGCCCTGGCACGGGCCCATGCGCATGCCTGCCCGACACGCGGTCGAGATTGCGGCGTATCTGGGGACGTGTGAGAGCTTTGACCGGGCCATCGCCACCTTTGCTGAGATGTACGCCAACCAGAACGAACGTGACTATCAGTCGTTCTTGTCTGCCATCAACAGTGGACGCATCAAGGCAGCAGTGGTTGACTGATCCAGATATCCGGGTCGCTCATTCTACCGGCTCCTTGCCCAGATCCCTTCATGGGACGGTATCTGGCGCACGGGCCGCGCTGATCCCTGCTCGTCATCTCGCCTGAGCTGCTCATACCGATTTCGTTTGGGATGTTGTGGTTTGGCAGACATGCCATAGCCTGAAGGCCACGGCGAATTTCCGAGTCCCGCGCATCCGCCCATTCGCCGTAGCGTTCACGCTATGGTCTGCCTCCGCATGAGAACGGTCCAACCGGATTTCGTATCACAATCCGCACCATCGCACTGGGAAAACGACTGACGCACCCGCGAATCTACCTCGTTGGCGCGCGTTGGAGGAAGCTCCACGACTTCAGTTCCCTATCGAGGTGATAGCGCAGGGTGCTTTGCAGCACGCCCTCCATCTCGTTCTGCAGGTCGGGTTCCAGTCGCAGCCGGGGCGCCGCCTCCCAGGTGCTCGATTGCAGCAGTCGCAGCACCTTCAGCGCGTTGAGCGAGAGCCGCCGCTGGCCGAGATGGCGGCAGTTGGGGCAGAGTGCGCCGCCCAACTCCGCGCTATAGCTGTTCTCCTCTGGGCGCAGCGGACGGTCGCAGTTGACGCAGTGGTGCAGGTTGGGGCGGAAGCCCAGGTCGCTCAGCAGGTGCAGCTCGAAGTAGCGGAGCGCCAGCCAGCTTCGCGTCGTCTCATGCGTGAGCGCGTCCTCGTTGAGCTGCTCCAGCATCGCCAGGAAGAGCTTGTAGAGATGCGGGTGGGGGTCGGCGTCTTCGAGGAAGCGGTCCACCAGTTCGGCGAGATACCACGCCGCCGTCGCGTGCCAGACGTCGTCGCGCAGCGCCTCCAGCCGTTCGCGCGCCTCGGCCTGGGTGACGATATCGAGGTCGCGTCCATGCGCCAGCAAGAGTTGTGTGCGGGTGAATGGCTCCAGATGTCCCGCGAGGCGGCTGGTCGTCCGGCGGACGCCTTTGGCGATGGCGCGCACCTTGCCATAGGTGGGCGTGAAGAGCGTGAGGATGCGGTCCGCCTCACCAAAATCGCTGCGACGGAGGCTGATGGCCTCGGTTGTATAGACGTGTGGATGCGACATGCGCTGCCCTCTGCTCGCCCAAGTAATCCGCGCGTCTGGGAGCCCGCGCAGGCGGGCTTTGCGGCGCAGCCCCTAGGCGCGGCTTCAGCCGCCAGCCCCCACCATCACGACAAATTGTGGCCGATTCCTGATAGTATACGATTTCTCCTTCTCTGGCTGCGCGCTCAGAATGGAAGATGCGGGCACGGCGCTTGCCAGAAGGGGCGCCTGTCGGATACAATGCGGAGGCGAACGAAACACCACGTTTCGGCTGGCCGGTGTGGCGGAATGGTATACGCGGCAGTCTCAAAAACTGCTGCCCTTCACGGGCTTGTGGGTTCGAGTCCCACCACCGGCACCTTACCTCTAGTTTTCCTCTTTTACCTCTGCACTGCACAAATAGTCAGGAAGTAGGGCCGCCCTACTCGATGATATCTGTCCTCATGCGACCATTTTTTGGATATGCCTCGGAGGGAATGAGGGAACACTTCATGGAATCGGATTCTCGGCTATGTCCACGCTGCGGCGAGGTAAAGCCTTTAACGGAGTTTACCCGTGATCGCAGCAAGAAGTCTGGCTATCACGGCTTGTGTAAGCGGTGCAATTATCTTCGCCTGAAGGACAAACTCGGTTCCGAGCACTACCGACGGTATCGAAAGGAATGGGAACTTCAGCATCGCTATGGAATGACCAGCGCTGAGTATGCTCAAAGAATAGCAGAGCAAAGCGGCCTCTGCCTTATTTGCGGATCGCAGTCTGAGAGGCTTGTAGTTGACCACAACCATAAAACGGGACAGGTTCGAGGGCTTCTATGTGTCTCATGTAAC
Source organism: uncultured Chloroflexia bacterium (assembly GCA_963718915.1). Lineage (GTDB taxonomy): Bacteria > Chloroflexota > Ktedonobacteria > Ktedonobacterales > JADMIN01 > DAHUXT01. The sequence goes on from CAVRAI010000014.1 coordinate 183,138, forward strand.
GGCCTTCTCGGACTTGCCAATGACAGCGAACATGTTCTTATGGCAGCAATCGACTACCTGCGGGCGTTTGCCGTTAAGGAAGCCACTCAACCGAGTGCAGTTTGCGGGTAAGTCTCTCCAGATACTGCCAGGTGCTGCCAGGTGCTGATAAGAGGACGATCGTGGACGAAATGACGTGATCTTGAAATCCGTCACGTCTCATACGGATTCCTTGACGGACCTGAGAGAATGGGTCCATGGCACGACGAATACGGTTGGCGACGCACCTGAGCGTCGAGGAGCTAGAACACCGCTATCGGGCGGCGCACGAGCCGCATGAGCGCACGTGGTGGCAGATCCTGTGGTTGCTCGCACGCGGGCAGTTGGCCAAAGACATTGCCGAGAGTACGGGCTACACGCGGACCTGGATCGGGCAGATCGCCAGGCGCTAGAACGCCGAGGGGCCAGCGGGCATGGTCAATCGGCAGCGCACCACCTCGTGGCGCGCCCTGCGGATGCTCTCAACGGCGCAGCAGGAGGAGCTGCGGGTGGCGCTGGCGGATCCCGCCCCCGACGGAGGCAAGCGTTGGCGCGCGCGTGACGTCGCCGACTGGATGGCAACTACACTGGGCCGTCCGGTCGTCACCCAACGGGGCTGGGATTACCTGCAACGGCTCAAGCACAGCCAGCAGGTGCCGCGGCCGCAGCATGCCCTGGCCAATCCAGAACAGCAAGCCACGTTCAAAAAAAACTAAGACCGCTGCTGCAGGCCGTAGCTGCAGCCTTCCCCCAGGCGACGATCGAACTGTGGGCCACCGATGAGCATCGCATCGGACTCAAGCCGCTGCTCCGCCGGGTCTGGGCTGGATAGGCGCCGATTAGCCAACGGCCTGTTGCCACGGTGCAGCACCGCTTCGCCTGGCGCTCCCTGGTCGGCTTCGTCCATCCCGCCTCCGGACGCACCTTCTTTCATCTGGCGACGACCCTCAGCATCCCCGTCTTCGAAGTCGAGTTGGCCGAATTCGCGCGTCAGGCAGGGGCCAGTCCGACCAAGCAGATCGTGCTGGTGCTCGATCGCGCTGGCTGGCACACCAGTGGCACGCTGCGCGTGCCGGCGCATGTCCATCTGCTGTTCTTACCGCCGTACTCGCCCGAGTTGCAGCCCGCTGAGCACGTGTGGCGATTGACCAACAGCGTACTGGTCAATCGCCACTTTGCCACCATCGAGGACCTGGAAGACGCGCAATTTGCCCACTGCGCTAACCTCCAGCGGCAGCGCGACCGCATCCGCTCCACCACCTGCTTCCACTGGTGGCCCAAACAGCTTCACCAACGTCGAGGACCGAAGCAGACCTGATATAATAAGTGTTATATGGTATATTGTATCTTTTCGTCAGATTCACAATCAAAGGCCTGTGGCATCAATCGGATGTCCTGGTTTTTCACTGATCTGCAGGAGTTGTTTGGCCTGCAGCCCACAAATCTCAGTAATGCTAGGTGCACAAAAGCACACATAGAACGTTACTTGTACTATAGCAAGGATGCAAATCTCTTCTTCTTTATGCCTTGCGCCGCAGCCACCTGAGCTACAAACGCGGACGGCGGTATGTCCATTCGCCTGATCCGCTCTACGCCGCCAAGTTGGCGACGATTGGCTATGTCCAGCAACGGGCGCAGGCCGAACCCGAGCAGATCGTCGTCCTCTACGAGGATGAACTGACCTACCACCGTCGCCCCAGCCTCGGCTACGCCTATGTACCCACCGGCAGTGACGCCCCCCGAGCCGACCAGGGCTGGGGCAGTGATACGCTGCGCCGTATCGCCGCCTGTCTCAATGTCGCCACTGGCCAACTGCACAGTCAGCAGCGGGCGCACTGGACCGTGGCAGCGCTGACCCGCTTCTTGCAGCTGGTGGACGCGGCCTACCCAGCCGCCCAGCGGCTCTATGTGGCGCTGGATAACTGGCCCGTGCATTTCCACCCGCAGCTGCGCGCGACGCTGGCGACGACCACCAAGATCCGCTTGCTGCGGCTGCCGACCTACGCGCCCTGGACGAACCCCGTCGAACTAAAAGAGAGCCCTATGGAACCTGACTATGAAGCAAAAGAAGGGCGTGAGCACTACGCTGCATGCCATTTCTCTGAATATGTCATGCCGATTGATTAGTGCTGATCTGAAAGGGGATAATTGATGCAGGGAGCTACGAAGAGGGACCTAGGCGCCATGATCGGGCGCTACATAATCTATGTGCCCACCGCAGGGTTCCTGATCAATCTCGCAATCGTTCTCGGCGGCGGTGTCGACGATTGGAAGATCTCCACTCTCAAGATCGGGCTCACATGGCTCGTCGGCGTGAACGGCATCATCACGGGGACCGGACACATGTTCATACCCGCCCCGATCGCCGCTTCGATCGGGTGGCCCACGAGCCGGTTCCAGTGGGAGGTTGGGCTGGCCGATCTCAGCTACGGCGTGGCGGGAATCATGGCTCCGAGCTTCGATCGCGGCTTCTGGCTGGCCACGATCGTTGTCTTCTCGATCTTCATGTTGGGGGCCGCCGTGGGCCATGTGCGGTCGATGGTTGCCGAGCACAACTTCGCGCCCGGAAACTCCGGCTTCATATTCTGGTACGACATCGTGGCCCCGACCGTGTTGATCATCCTTTACGTGCTCACTCGGTAGCGCGCGGAGGCAGAGGGCCGCGAACACTACGCTGCATGCCACTTCTCTGAATACGTCACACCAGTTGATTAGTGCTAATCTAAAAGGAGGCAATTGATGCAGGGTACTGATCCTTCACCTATAGTAGGTGTCTTTAGAGATCATACTAAGGCGGACCATGCCGTAGGAGAGCTCAAGCAAGCTGGATTTAGAGAAGACCAGATTACTTCTGCTCGCCTGTCAGTGCGAAACTGACGAAAAGATACAATGTACCATATAACTGTCAGAGATCACCGATCATCCTCGTTTTCCTCTAACAGTGAGAGCTGGAGAGGGAGCATATCCTCTTCTTCTTGCAAAGAAACAGCTTCTGTCTCCGCGCGCGCTACACGAGGAGGGAGATGTGTGCGTGGGCCGTGATACTCGCGTAACGGACGAAAATCTCCTTCGAGTGCGATATTGGTAAAGTGATACGAGCCATTGAGGGGTCAGCATATCCAACCCTGCTTTTAGTACGTTAAGCGAGGTGAGGCCATACTGGAGGAACGGCAAAGAAGTCAACAGTGTGGACTGAACCCCATTTACCGGACCGCAGTTCAAGACAACTCATCAGTGGATAACGAGGAAGCGGCTTCAAACTCGACAGGCGGCAGATAGCCCAGGCTCGAGTGCAACCGTTTCAGGTTGTAGACCGCTTCAATGAAATGGCCGAGGTTGGTTTCGGCATCGGCAAACGTTCGATACTCCTGGAGATACACCTCCTCGCGTTTCAACGTCTTGAAGAAACTCTCGGCCTTGGCGTTGTCATACGGATTGCCTTTGGCTGACATGCTGACACGCGCCTCGGCCTGCTCTAAGCGCGCCACATAGGCGAGACTAGCATACTGCACGCCGCGATCCGAATGGTGGATGAGTCCCGAGGCCGGGCGCGGGGTGCGCTGGGTCAGCGCCATTTCCAGGGCGTCGAGCGTGAGCTGGGTATCAATCTGGCGCGAGAGCTTCCAGCCGACACAGCGGCGCGAATACGCATCCAACACACAGGCCAGATAGACGAAATTGGTGGGCAAGCGCACATAGGTGATGTCGGCGACCCACGCTTGATTGGGCGCGCTCAGCGTCATCTGCGCCAGCAGATTGGGATAGGTCGGCAAGCCCTGCGCTGAATCGGTCGTGACCAGGAAGCGGCGTTTGAGCTGGCACAGCAACGAGTCCTGGCGCATGACGCGCCAGACTCGCTTGTGATTGACCGCCCAGCCTTCCCGCTGCAACGCGTGGGTCACGCGCCGGTAGCCATAGCCAGGAAATTCCAGCGTGATGCGTTCAATCGCATCGCGCAGAACCAGGTCGCCTTCCGCTCGCGCATCAGTGGCGGGATGCGCGTAGTACCAACTGCGGCTCACATCGAGTAAGCGGCAGAGACGCCGCACCGAGAGCGTCGGAAACTGTTCTTGGAGAACAGTCATCATGGCGTGTTGCTCGCTGATGGGGTCAGCGTGCTGCGCGAGGCTTGCTGCAAGGCTTTTTTTAACGCCGCATTTTCTAGCGCCAACTGCCCGCAAAAGCGCTCTAACTCGGCAATCCGCGTTTCTAGCGGTGTGGCGCTCGCCTCGGCTGCCGTCCCAGTGCGCGACGTGAAAGCCGCTTCGCCGCGCTCAGCATATTCGTGGCGCCAACGCGCCAGAAGGCTATCAGACAACTGGTGTTCGCGACACATCTGGGCCGGGCGTTTCGTCCCGTTGGCCAGTTGGCGCACGATCTCCAGTTTGAACTCACGCGTAAAGGTCCGTCCAGGCATGGCGTCCCTCGCTTTCTGTTCTGCGGTGTCTGGCCTCAGTGTACCGCAGACTTTCGGCTGAGTTGTCTTGCCTCACTGGTCCGGGATGAGGGGTTCACTCCAGTGCATGCTGGGGAGCCACTTTACCCTATCCAAGAGAAATTTCTTTCCCATGTAGAATCTCACCCAGTCTCCCTCTTTCTTTCAATAAGCTTCACCTCGCTGATGGGCCTTCTCAGGCCAACTCATATCAGTTTCGCCTCGGTCCTCGACGTTTGTGAAATTGCTTAGGCCACCAGTGAAAACACGTCGTCGAGCGGATGCGATCGGGTCGTTGTTGAAGTACGGCGCAGCGGGCGAACTGGGCATCTTCGAGATCCTCAATCGTAGCGAAGTGCTGGTTGACGAGCGCGGCGTTGGTCAGCGGCCACAAGTGCTCGGCCGGCTGCAATTCGGGGGAATACGGCGGCAGAAAGAGCAAATGGACGTGGTCGGGCACGCGGAGTTTGACGCTGGTATGCCACCCCGCACGATCGAGCACCAGCACGATCTGCTTGGTGGGACTGGCTCCGGCTTGGCGTGCAAACTCCGCGAGTTCCACCTCAAAGACGGGAATACTGACCGTCGTTGCCAAGTGGAAGACCGTGCGTCCGGAGGCGGGATGCACAAACCCGACCAGATAGCGCCAGGCAAAGCGGTGCTGCACCGGGGCGATTGGCCGCTGACCAATTGGCGCCCAGACCTTGCGGAGCAGTGGCTTCAGGCCGATACGGTGTTCGTCGGTGGCCCACACTTCAATCTGCGCCTGGGGGAACGCGTCAGCGACGGCCCTTACGAGCGGGCGGAGCTTTTTTTGAACTCGGTTTGCTGCTCGAGATTGGCCAGGGCATGACGAGGCCGGGGCGCCTGGCGGCTCTGCTTGAGGCGCTGTAGGTAGTCCCAGCCCCGTTGCACCGACACCGGACGTCCGAGTTGCTCGGCCATCCAGTCGGCCACCGCCCGACAGGTCCAGTGCTTGGCGCCCTCAGGGGCTGGTCCGGCCAACGCGTGCCGCAACTCCTCCTGCTGTGCTGCCGAGAGCATGCGCGGAGCGCGCCACGACGTCGTGCGTTGCCGGTTGACCATGCCCTCCGGCCCCTGCTCGTTGTAGCGCTTAGCAATCTCTCCGATCCAGGTCCGCGTGTAGCCAGTGCTCTCGGCAATGTCTTTGGCCAACTGCCCGCGGGAGAGCAGCCACAGGATCTGCCACCACGTGCGCTCATGCGGCTCGTGCGCCGCCCGATAGCGGTGTTCTAGCTCCTCGACGCTCAGGTGCGTCGCCAACCGTATTCGTCGTGCCATGGACCCATTCTCTCAGGTCCGTCAAGGAAACTGTATCAAAACCTTCTCTTCCTTCTCTTCCTGTGTCTCGGGCGTGTTGACACTATCTGGACCACTGCAGTGCCCCTTGATCAGCATCTTTCACCTGCGCCACTGCATGCAGTGAACAGACCGTTCGCTGCCTGGGACATGGGAGACTTCCCCCTCTGCATTGCCTTCGCGGCACAGCGTCGTCGCCGTGTAAAGGCTGCTTGTTACCACAATGCCGATAGCTCGTTCTATGACCAGGTAACCTTTGGATGCTCCCTTTGGCTATCGTGAACGTTGTACGTTTGCTCAATGAATGAACCCCCTAGTTCCGCGGCATCTTTCACCTCACTTGCCATCTCTGTCGTTGGTAATGCCCAAAGACTCCGATTAGGTAGGAATGACGAGCTGCTCTTCCCGTCAGGCGGCCAGGGGTAAGTGCTTCGTGACACCTAGTGGGCCTCGCGAGGTGGGGGTTAGGATGTGCCGAAGAAAGAAGGCAGAGAATGCGACGCAAAGTACTCTGGGCGACTAACGCCGTCGCCATCATTGTCCTCATCGGAGCGGGAGTCTACTTCACCGTTCGCCCGCGCGCCGCGCATGCGAATGTCCAAGCTGTAACCGCGAATGGAGTCACCATCGAGAACACGTTGGGCGGCCAGTACAGCAATCCCACTGCGATCAATGATGCGGGCATTGTCGTGGGCTCAGCCGATACAGGTTCCGGGTCGTCGTCCGGGTTCTACTGGCAGAATGATGGGACAGGCATGCATCCTCTGGCGCAGGGCAGTCCGACTGGCATCAATAATAGCAACCAGATCGTGGGCAACGGCCCTGCCGGGCCCGTCGAGTGGATGAGCCCTTCTCAAGATCCGCCTATGCCGTTACCCCTCCCTGCCAACACGAGCGGTGGAGTTGCTCAGGCCATTAACGACCAAGGGCAAGTCATCGGGACAGTGACTGATGACACGACTGGCATGTCAGAGCTCGTCACGTGGGTAAACGGTGTTCCGCAGCCACCTCTCCAGAACCCGACGGGAGTACCAGGCCTAACCGGGTGTGGTGCTGACGATATCAATAACCAGGGAGAAATCGTCGGCAATTGTTCCCAAGGCGACGGACCCTACTCCCAGGGCTACTACTGGCAGAACGCAAATACTCTCCCTGTGGCGCTCGGCTCCCTGAACGGGGGAAGTGGTGCCGAGGTGTTTTCCGTCAACGATCAGGGGCACATGGTTGGCATCAGCGGCGTGACCTCATTCCAGTCACATGCCACGATGTGGCAGACGCCGTCCCTCGCACCTATTGACCTGGGCGTTGCCGTCTCTCCGACCACCACGTGCAGTGATTGCAGCATCGCGAACGCGGTGAACAATGAGGACCAGACGGTTGGATACGCCTATCCGCTAGGAGGTACCCTCTTCGAGGACGGCGACCTCATTCAACTGCAGACCCAGACCTCGTATTGCCAGGGGGGAACGTGGGGGCAAGCGATTAACAATATGGGTGACGCGATCGGGGTCTCGTTTTGCGGGCTGGGGGTCTTCTGGCATATCACAGGATCACCGCCTACGCCCCAGGAGCGCATAGAAGCGATGAGCGCTCAGGTCCAGGACCTGGTCGCGGCGGGCACGCTCAATGCCGGACAGGGCAACGCTTTGCAGGCGAGCCTGAACGCGGCGTTAGCAAGCCTCGGCAAAGGGAACAGTCACGCGACCTGCAACCAATTGCAGGCGTTCGTTAATAAGGTGCAGGCAGACATGGCGTCCGGTCGACTCACCGCAGCACAAGGTCAGCCATTGATTGATGCGGCCACGCCCCTCATCACCAAGTATTGCAGTTGAATGAGGCAACGGCTGAGGTAAACCCGGCAGGTTACATAAAGCACAAACACCACAAATAGAGAGGACAGGAAGAGGGATCGAAGAAGGAGCGCGACCTGGTTGCGACCAACCATCGCGCTCTCCCTGTCGTTGCTCGCCTGCACTTCCCGTTGAGCAAATGCCAATGCACGACAGCGAGTTAGCGCCGTAAATGAGCTTGTTCCACAGTTGAGTTGGATTGGCTCTCCGCGCTGGGTGGCGTATTACTCAGTCGATTGCTCAATGATGCCAACGGTGATGCCAACCCCGGCACACATTCACGAACGAGCATGGACGGCTCGGCACTCTGCGGCTAGGATATAGAGCACATCAACAGACAACGAGCAGGCGGACGATTCAGAAACCATTGCCCTCACAGGCTTGTGGGTTCGAGTCCCACCACCGGCACCCATGCGCTTTCCCTTATCCTCGCTGCCATTTCTCTATTTCTACCCATCAGTCTTACCTTGCTACCATGCCACAGGTGTTGGGCGCATTTCCCTCCTTGACATATTGTGTCCGCGGCGCTCTACTATCAGGTACATGCAAGCCCTCGCCAGGTCATTCGCGGGGCGATCATCATAGCCGAGTGTGTGGAATCGTGTTCTTGTGGCGGTTGTTTCGGATTGGCCGCCAACGGCTTCTCTGAGTACGTGCACGCTTGTCCGCATGCCTTCAGGCGCTTTCTGGAACTCGCCGCGGCGGCGCGGAGGCATGTTCAGCATAGCAGTCCAGTAATTGCTCTCATCCGCGAGTCCCATGGGCGCATCGAGCCTCTCCAACTGCAATTGTGGCCCGCGTCACCAACGTCTGAGGGAGGTCGGCCCGCATGAAGGACGCCCAAACACACGTCGATCCCCTTCTGGCGGGCCTGCGGCGGTGGCTGGCCTTGCTCTGGACGCCCATGAATCGTCGCCGGGCATTGCTCGTCCTCGCCTTCGCTTTCGCCTATGCGGCGATCTATCGCTTTCAAGATACCCTGCCGCTTCCCCCCGCCCTGGATCCCGCGGGCGCGCTCCTGCTGGCGAGCTGCCTGCTCCTGCCACCTCGCCGCTGGTGGCCGTACCTGCTCGCGGCAACTGTCGTCCAGGTCTGGATCTTTGGGATGTTTCACCTGCCAGCGCCGGTTGGGCTGATGATCTGGATCGCGAATCTCGCTGAGCCTATCATCATTGTCTACCTGCTGCGGCGCGCCGACCCCTTCGGCACAATACCCACACGCATTACCAACGTGCGGGCAGTCGCCCTCTACGCAGCCTGCGTGCTCGTCGGCGCCGTTATCTCCGCTTCGCTGGCCGCCATCGGGTTCTCCGCCACTGGCCGCCTGTTCTGGGCCTCATGGTGGACCTGGTTCCTCAGTGTCTGCTTAAGCGCGTTGGTGCTCGCGCCCACCATAGTCCTGTGGGCGATTGGCAACTATCGCGGCCCACAAACGGCCTCCAGGCGCCAGGCGCTTGAAGCTGGCCTGGTATTCGGCGCGCTCCTGCTCGTCGGGTTCGTGGTCTTCGATAGTCACTTGCAGGGCCAGTACGTGACTCTTGCGCCGGTGCTCATCTATTTCCCCGTGCCGTTGCTGCTTGTGGGTGGCGGCGCGCTTTGGCCAGCGCGCTACAATGACCGCCCTCTCGCTGATCTGCCTGCTCGCCATCGTCGGCGTCGCGCAGAGAGCAGGGCCGTTCATTTCCCTCTCAGCGCGCGACAGTGCGCTCGCGTTGCAGGTCTTTCTGCTCGTCATTGCGGTACCGCTTGTCATTGTGGTGACGCTGCTCGAGGAGCGCGTCCGGGTGCTTGCGAAGGAGCAGGTCAGCGAAAAGCGCTATCGTGCCTTCTTCGAGTTGAATGCGGTCGGCGCGGCCCAGGCCGACCCGCACGAGGGGCGGCTGCTCAGCGTCAATGAGGCGTTCTGTCGCATGACTGGCTATTCGCGGGAGGCGTTGCTCGGCAAGCCCTTCACTGCGATCACGCACCCAGAGGATCGCGGGACGAATCTCGCTGAGTATCAGTCCCTGTTCCGTGGAGACATTCATCGGATTGGCGCGCAGAAGCGCTATATTCGTGCCGACGGCCAGACGATCTGGGTTCAGGCGGATGCGACGATGCTCCGCGACGAGAAAGGTGAGCCGCTGCAAATCCTTGTTATCATCCAGGACATCACCGAACGTAAGCAGACGGAGGAGGCGCTACGACTCAGCGAAGCGCGCTACCGTATGGCCTTCGAGTCTGCCGCGACCGGCATGATGCTCGTCGGCCCCGATGGCCGCTCGCTCAGTGTGAATCGTCCGCTCATGGCGATGTTAGGCTACTCGGAAGAGGAGTTCCACACGCTCAAGTTTGAGGACTTCACCTATGCCGACGACCTGGATCCCAACCTGGACCTCTTCCAGCAGGCACTGGCCGGCAAGATTGATAGCTACCAGATGGAAAAGCGCTTTATCCACAAGCAAGGCCACGTGGTCTGGGGTCTGCTGAGCGCCGGACTTGTGCGGGATGACGCGGGCAAGCCACTCTACTTCGTCGGCCAGATTCAGGACATCACGGAGCGGCGGCGGGCCACGGAAGAATTACGGGCAAGCGAAGCGCGATTCCGCCTCATGGCCGATACAGCCCCGGTGCTGATCTGGCTCGCTGGCCGCGATGGACTGGTGACGTTCCTCAACGTCCCATGGCTGCGCTTCACCGGACGCGCCCTCGACCAGGAGCTTGGCGATGGATGGGCCGCGGGCGTACATCCCGATGATCGCTCCCGGTGCCTTTCGACCTATCGCGTGGCGCTACAGGCGCGCCGGGATTTTACCATGGAGTACCGCCTGCGGCGTTTCGACGGCGAGTATCGCTGGCTCGTCGATACAGGCGTCCCGCGTTACTCGCCCGACGGGACTGTTCCTGGGCTATATCGGCTCAGCCATCGATATCACCGAGCACCTGCGCGCGGAGGAACAGCTCAATCGCCTGAGCACGCAGTTGCTGCGGGCGCAGGACAACGAACGGCAGCGAATCGCCCGCGAACTGCACGATAGCACGGTGCAGACCATCACCGCCGTCAAGCTGAACCTGGGCTTGCTGCGCCGTCACCTGGGGCGCGACGGATCGAGCGGCGGTAAGTTCGCCGACGTCCTGGACGAGGGCGAGGAGTTGATGGATCAGGCCGCGACCGAGCTGCGCACGCTCTCCTATCTGCTGCATCCACCCATGCTCGACGATATTGGGCTGGCCGCGGCGATCTCGTGGTACGTCGAGGGATTCGCCCGTCGCAGCGGCCTGCGCATCGAGCTGGAAGCGCCAATCGATCTGGGACGCCTGCCCGCGCAGGTGGAGACATCGCTCTACCGCATCGTCCAGGAGGCGCTCTCCAATGTGCATCTCCATTCGGGCAGCAAGAGCGCGCGCATCCGGCTGAACAAGCGCGCGAACGCGATATGGTTGCGCATCCAGGACCGCGGCAAAGGGATGCCAGCCGCGATCATGCAGAACGGAGCCGGGGGGAACGGAGGCGCGCTGGATAGCACACCCGACGGCGCTCCCGCGCTGGGGGTGGGCATCGCCGGTATGCGCCAGCGACTCAGGCAACTGGGTGGCCGCCTGGAGATCCGCTCGACGAGTCACGGCACGACGATCACGGCGGTTGTGCCGCTGGCCACAATGCCCGCGCGTGAGAGCGTTCTGGAGGGCGCGCATAGCGATGATGAGCCTGGGATGGCGTAACCCCCGGCGCGCGCAGGTATAGTATTTCCACGGCGCCCTGAATCGCGAAAGTGATTCGGGCAACGACGAATGCGCTTGAATACGTCGCCGATACGCTGCCGAGGAGTATGCCGCATGATCGCTATCTCGCTGATGATCGAAGGCCAGAATGGCCTCAACTGGCCGCGCTGGAAGCATCTCGTCGCCGAGGCCGAGCAACTGGGCTTCGCGGGCCTCTTTCGCTCTGACCATTTCACCAATGGGCAGGGGCCGCTGCTTGATTCGCTGGAGACTATCGTCTCGCTGACCTATCTCGCCGACCATACCCAGCGTCTCCACTTTGGGCCGCTCGTCGCCCCCGTATCCTTCCGCGATCCGACCATCCTCGCCCGTCAGGCGACGGCGCTCGACGACCTCAGCGGTGGCCGGATGATCCTCGGCGTTGGGGCCGGATGGCAGGAGCGCGAGCATCGCATGTTTGGCCACGAGTTAGGGGATGTCCCAACGCGGATGGCGCGCCTCGAAGAAGGGCTTGAGGTACTCACCCGTCTGCTGCGTAGCGATGAGCCAGTCAACTATCATGGCCGCTTCTTCCAACTTCAGGACGCGCTCATCCTGCCGCGACCACAGCGTGCTGGTGGCCCGCCCATCCTGATCGGCGGCACTGGCGAGAAGCGCACTCTGCCGCTGGTGGCGCGCTACGCCGATATCTGGAACGCGCTGATGGTCAGCCCCGACGAGTTTCGCACCCTCTCTGGCGTTCTCGACGAGCTGCTGCGGGCCGAGGGCCGCCCGCCGAGCGCGGTCCGCCGCACGCTCATGACCAACCTCACCTTCGCCCCTGACCGCGAGAGTCTGGCGCGCCGACTCAATCTCACCGATGCTGGCGGTAGCTCACTGGAGGACGCTGTTGCCAGCATCCATGCGACACGCAAAAACATCGTCGGCACGCCAGAGATGGTTCGCGAGCAGATTGCCGCCTATGCCGCGGCAGGTGTGGAAGAGCTGATGATGCAGTGGCTTGATCTGGACGACATCGATGGACTGCGCGCCTTCGCGCACACCGTGCTACCCTCGCGGTAATTGTTGGCGCGATAGTGCTCACCATCTCCGATTCGTAGTATCCCCATAGACCTCGCCAGTGTCCCCCGCTGCCGTATACTTTTGTGGGGGCCTTGGCGCGCGGGAGCGCCCATACGTTTCCCGTGGCACGGAATCTGAATGAGAATTCCCATGGAGTACAGAATCTGAGAAATCTCACATACTAATCCAATGTTCTCGCCATAGGATTCAGTCATGATTGGGGTGTCAGCGTCGAACGGGAGCGTCTCTCCCTACGACCACCGGAATCAGCGTCCAACGCCGCAGTCGGCGCGGCCAATTCTCTGGCCTGTCTGGCGCAACGATGATAGATGAGGAGTTATAGATATGCAGGGTACAACGATTCCGCCCTATCCAGGCGATTCACAGCAACCGGAGCAGCCGGCAGCCGATGCAGCCGATGCAGCGCCGCCACCGCCGCTGCCAGCGGAATCGGGGCCTGAGGCGACTGCGCCGTCGCTGCCCAACTACCCAGGCTACCCACAGTATCCAGGTTACCAGAATGGCTATCAAAACAACTATCAGGGCATGCCACCGTATCCGCCGTCCAATTTCGCCGAAGGCACGCCGCCGCGCCCGCGTCGCTGGGGGCTGCTAGCCATTGGCGCGGCGATTATGTTGCTGCTGACCCTGGCGGTTGGCATTGCTGGTGGTGTGGCGTTGAGCCGGGCGACCGCCTCGCAAGGCTCAAACAATGGCAACACAGTGGTGCTGGGGTCGAACTCCGCGCCAAGAGTCACCGTCTCATCCAGCACGACGACGCTTGAGCAGGATGTCAAGAATGTCGCCAAGGCCGTCGCGCCCTCGGTGGTCAAGATCACGAGCACCGGATCCAGCGGCGAGGCGATTGGCTCGGGCAATATCCTGACGTCGGATGGCTACATCGTCACCAATGACCATGTGGTGACGGGTTTCACCAGCTATAGCGTTCAACTCTCGACCGGCGCGACCTATACCGCTCAGGTCATCGGCGAGTCGGCCGACGACGATCTGGCCGTCATCAAGATCAACGCGACTGGACTCACACCAATTGCCTTCGCCGATTCATCGCAGGCCCAGGTGGGTGATTTTGTCGTCGCCATCGGCAATCCACTGGACCTGGGCGAATCGGTCACGTTCGGCGTCGTCAGCCGACTGAACCAGACCGCCAGTGAAGCGCCAAACGGCCCGGCGGGCACGCTGACCGGCCTGATTCAGACGAGCGCGCCGATCAATCCGGGCAATAGTGGTGGCGCACTGGTCAACCTGAAGGGCCAATTGGTCGGCATTCCGACACTGGCCGCCATCAACAGCGAAAGCCGTGGCACGCAGACCAGCATTGGATACGCGATCTCGTCCAACCGCGTGCAGTTCGTCGCGAAGCAGCTGATCGAGCAGGGCAAAGTGACCAGCACCGGTCGCGGATTCCTGGGCATCGAGGCGCAGGACGTGACGCCACAAATCGCGGCATCCCTTGGACTGAATGTGCAGAGTGGCGTGCTGGTGCACAGCTTCGTCAACGACGCTGCCGGAGCAAGCCCCGCCCAGACAGCTGGCTTGCAGGCGAACGATGTGATTACCGCCGTCAACGGCACAACGGTGAACGATAACAGCGATCTCTCCGCTGCGCTGCAGAATCAGGGGCCGGGCGCCAAGGTCTCGCTGACCGTCGTCCGCGGTAACTCGACGCTCACCGTCACGGTGACGCTGGGCGAACGCCCAGTCTCCACCCAGGGTTAAGCGCTAACCCTGGAACGCTCACGGGAAATGCGCCCGTTTGATATAGATCTTTGCGCTGTTCCGCACAGGACGTTGTGGGGCAGCGTAAAGTTATTTTTCCGCCAGCATGATAGATGCACACACGGTTCGCGGCTGGAGCACTTTGCGGCGCCTGGCGCGCAATGAGCTTTCAGAAATACTCTCGAACACTGTGATAGGGCGGGCCTGCCGGAGACGTTGGCCAGGGAAATTCGCCGGAGCGTAATGACCTTTCACTGTTCATTCCGAACACCCTACGGCGTGGGAGGCGAGGCAGACCGTAGCATTCATGCTACGGCTAATTTCCCGCCTCCCCGCCCATTCGCCGGGGCCTTTGGGCTTCCGGCCTGCTCACCTCACCGCAATGCTCGTGTCCGTCGTAAATTGTAAAAGCACATAAGTCGCGCCTGAAGGGCCTTGCCTGCTGCGCACGCTCCGCCACGAAACCCGCCTGCGCGGGGTGCCCAGAACCCTGCGCCAACGGGGAGCGCGTTGGGACACGATCTGGGAGTCCGCGCAGGCGGACTTGGTGGCCGCAGGCCCTTCAGGCGCGGTTTGAACCGCCCGCCCCCCTCCGCGCATGTCCCTGGTACTTTCTAAAACACATCATGCTACGGCCCGCCTCGCCCACCACGACGTGCGGTGTTCGGCGGTATTTCTGAAACCACATTAGCCGCCAGCGCCGGTAAAACACAAATATCCCTCCCCATACAAGATGGAGAGGGATAGAGCGAACGCTCTGGTTGAGGGTTAGAGGCTCACCGCCACCTCAGGTTCCTCGTCCGGTTCGGCTGACTCGATAGTCCCTTCCGGCATAACCGAGGGGCGTGCATCGCCCCGCAGCGGCAGCTCCTTGAGGAAGATGACCGCGACGACGCTCGCCACCGCGACAATCATCCCAACAAAGAAGATGCTGTGCAGGCTGCTCGCAATGCCAACCTTGACCGCCTCAAGCAGCTGGTTCAGGATCGACAGACCCTGAGGGCCAAACTGGCCAAACTGATGCTGTAACTGCGTCTGCGCGTTTGGGTCAAGCAGAATTTGCGGGTTATCGAACACCGCGATGATCTGCGCCGGAACAATCTTGCTGATCGCCGTCGGTATCGCGTCGCGGAAGGCCGTTGGGAAGGTTGAGTTGAAGACCGACCCCATCGCTGCTAGCCCGATGGTGCTGCCAATCTGGCGGAAGAATGTCATCCCCGCCGACGCCTCGCCAATCCGCGTTGGCAGCGCGTTCTGCACGATCAGGTTATAGAGCGACATCGCCGTGCCCATGCCCAGGCCCAGCACCAGCATCGCGATCACCACATCGGTGCTGCTCGAATGCACATCCAGGTGCAGCAGGAAGAACGAGCCAACCACACTGATGACCGCGCCCGCCAGCGCGAAGATCTTGTATCTACCTGTCCGCGCGACCAGCAGGCCCGAGGCGATACTCGCGACGATGGCTGTAACCATCATCGGCGTGAGCACTGTACCGCTCGCGGTGGCCGAGACGCCCGTGACGCTCTGCAAGAAGAGCGGGATGTAGTAGATGCTGCCCATCATCGCCATGCCAGCGAGCATCACAATGATCGTCGAGACGGCGAAGACGTTGTTCTTGAAGAGGCTGGGCGAGACAATTGGCTGCCCGTTGTTGGCCTCCAGCCTGCGCTCGTACAAAATGAAGGCTACCAGCGCGATGACCGAGCCGCCCAGCAGAGCGATGATCTGCGGCGAGTTCCAGGCATACTGCGAGCCGCCCCATGTCAGGCCAAGCAATAGCGGCACCGTGCCCAAAATAAGCAAGGCCGCGCCGACGAAGTCAATCTTGGGATTCTGCACTGCACGATGGAGCGAGGGCATCAGGAAGATGAGCACGCCAAGAGCGATCAGGCCGATGGGCATGTTGACGTAGAAGACCCAGCGCCACGACAGATGATCGGTAATCCAGCCGCCCGCCGTTGGCCCGACAATGAATGCCAGCATAAAGACCGCGCCCGTGACACCCTGCCACTTCGCGCGCTCGCGTGGCGTGAAAAGGTCGCCAATGATTGCGATTGCCATAGACATCAGACCGCCAGCGCCTATCCCCTGGAATCCACGGAAGAGAATAAGCTGCGTCATCGATTGCGATGCGCCAGAGAGGAATGATCCTGCCAGGAATACGATAACCGCGAAGATCAGGATGCCTTTGCGCCCGTACAGGTCAGAAAGCTTGCCATAGATCGGCACCATAACGGTTGAGGTGAGCAGATAGGCTGTCGTCACCCAGGTGTACTCTGAGAATCCATTGAGGTCGGCGATGATGCGCGGCATGGCCGTGCCGACAATCGTCTGGTCGAGCGACGAGAGTAGCATCACGAGCAAGACGCTGAGCATCGTCAGCAGCGTGATCTCGCGAGAATACTTTGGCTGCTCGAACACCTCTTCTTTCGTGGGGATGGCCTCAACCACCTCCGATTCCGCTTTTGTCCTGCGGCCGTTTGCTTCAGCCGTGCTCATTATTTCTCCCCCTCATCATGCCGTGGCTGGTGCGCCGCGGCTCCCCTGAAAAAGAACTGACTGACGTATGTGGTGAGTTCGTCTCGCGGAATACCATTTTCCGCCAGCAGCAACGAACCCCGGAAATTGACCGGATGCAGCAGCCCGGTGAAGATGGCCTGAAGCACGGGCGTGGGGATCGCCGGATCGAAGTCACCCGTCGCCTTCCCCTCGTCGAGCACCGCGCGCAGCCGCTCGGCAAAGTCACCCCAGAAACTCGCGATGGTCGTGGCTTTCTGCTCCGTCAGCCGCAGACGCAGCTCCGGCACGCGCAGCACCGCGTCCATCATGCGAATACGCTCGTCGGACGAGCCGGTATAGACCAGGCGAATGACGCCTTCGAGCTTCTCACGCGGCGCGCTCTCGGAGTCGATGATGGCGTTCATGGATTCGACGAATGTGCGCAGATTGGTTTCCATGATGGCCAGTAAGAGGTCTTCTTTGCTGGCGAAGTGCAGGTAAAGCGTCCCCTTGGAGACACCTACGCGCGTGGCGATGTCATCCATCGAGGTATCGTTGTAGCCCTTCTCCAGAATCAATGCCTCGCCCGCCTGGAGGATCAGTTGCTCGCGTTCCTCACGTTGCCGTTCCTTCAGCGAGCGTTGTGGTGTCACCGTTGACATGTTCTCGCTCCCTTCCTGATTTGAATTTCTATCCTGAAATGTTGCGATTGACTGCGCTGCTAATACTTTGACTCCCCAGTCATTATTTTATCACGCGGGTCAAATGCGCGTCAAGGGTGGGGCGCAAGGCAGCGGTTGATGGTGGGGGTAGAGAGAATTCCTCTGGCTGGAAATGAATGGGGTATTAGCAGGCCACCTCCCCGCCGGAGGGCTGGCAGAGAGGTGGCGTTGCCTGCGAATCGGCTACCGAGGAGGCATTGGCGCGCCCAGTTGCTCCAAAATGCCGGGGCTGCTCTGAACGACGGCGAGTGACACGAGTTGGTCGCCGCGCAATGTCGCGGTAAGGGTGTCTCTTGTGTCGAAGCGCTTGCCGGTTGCGGGGAACGGTGGCATGCCTGGTAGCTCCAGCGTGCCAGTGTGCGTGCCGGTAATGTGCGAGGTGGCACGAGCGGTGTCGCCGCTCACCTCCAGGTTCTCCAGATCGATGCGCCAGTCTGGCGCGCCTGCGGCCCAGCCCTGTTGTCCGGTGATAAACTCACGCTTGCCTACGGGTTGCGGTGTCACGCCTGAAAATACGAAGTCATCGGTCAGGTAATCTGCTGCTGTCTCCCACTGCTGCGCATTCATAGCAGCATTGAAGGCATTGACGGTTTCGAGAGCTCCCACGTGTTCCGCTCCTTTCGCCAGAAGCCTTTCGCGCAAGAACACATCACATCCTGCGCTGGTGGCATTCTACCTTCCATGGGTAGCGGAGTGAATCGCCCAAATGGGGTAGACTGCTGTCTGACAACGGCGTACAAGACACCGTCACATGTACGATGTGGCACAGGAGATGCGTGCGGTCGAATAGCAAAGAAGCTCTCGTGCGAGAGGGGAAGCGGCATGAACCTGAACGTAAACTGGAGCATCGTCGAGATTATCCTCACCGTCATCGGCTATCTGATACCTGTCGTGGCGCTCTTCATCGTGCCGGTGAACCGCAAGCCCACGGCGGCGACGGCCTGGCTGCTGGTGATGTTCATCTTGCCGTATGTCGGCGTGCTCATCTTTCTGCTGATTGGCAGCCCGAAGCTTCCACGCTGGCGGCGCGCCCAGCAGCACACGATGAATGAGCGCATCGAGGCGATTGCCGCGCAGGTCAAACTGCTTCCGGGCATGGAGCCAGTCTTCGAGACACCTATCCCGCCGCGCAATATGCCCTTCATCAATCTCTCGGCGAACCTGGGTGGGATGCCCGCCGTGGACGGCAATAGCGTCGTTCTGCTGGATGACTACCAGGCGATATTTCAGCGCATCGCGGAGTGTATTGACGCGGCGGAGCGCTTCGTGCACGTGGAGTATTACGCGCTGAGTCTCGACGGCGATACCGAGGTGGTGTTTGCCGCGATGAAGCGGGCGCAGCAGCGCGGCGTGAAGGTGCGTGTGTTGATGGATCAACTGGGATCGCGCAAATACCGCTATTACCGCAAGACGCGCCAATGGCTGACGCAGGCGGGCATCGAGTGGCATTTGATGTTGCCGCTGCGTCCGGCGCACGGCGAATTTGCCCGGCTCGACCTGCGCAATCACCGCAAGATTGTCGTCATCGATAGCAGCGTTGGCTTCACCGGCTCACAGAACCTCATCAAACGCAACTATTTCCGTAAGGATAAAATCTACTATGACGAGCTGGTGGCGCAGGTGAGCGGGCCTGCCGCGGTGGAGTTGAACGCGGTCTTCATCACCGACTGGTACGCCGAGTCAGGTGTGCTCCTCGATGGGCAGATCAACCCTGATAGACTGGATATTCCACCACTGGCGGGTGAGGCGCTCTGCCAGGTGTTGCCCAGCGGCTCCGGCTTCGAATTCGAGAACAACCTGAAGCTGTTTACCGCGCTGATCCACGCGGCGCGGCACAAGCTGGTGATTACCAACCCCTACTTCGTGCCGGATGAGTCGCTGCTGGTCGCCATTACCAGCGCGGCCCTGCGTGGTGTTGACGTGAGCCTGATTAACTCCGAGGCGAGCGATCAGTTCTTTGTCAGCTACGCGCAGCGCTCATATTACGAAGAGTTGATGAAAGCGGGCGTCAAAATCTACTGGCATCGCGCGCCGATTCTGATGCACTCGAAGTGCATGGCGATTGACGACGATATCGCGGTGATTGGATCGAGCAACCTGGATATGCGCTCGTTCCACCTCAACATGGAGGTGACGCTGATCGTCTATGACCACGACGCCGTGGTGCAACTGCGACATATCGAGGCCAACTATCTGAAACGCTCGAAGCGGGTGCGGCTGGACGAATGGGAGCAACGTTCGATACTGACGCGGCTGGCGGAGAATGTCTGCCGCCTCACCTCTGCGTTGCAGTAGAGAAGAAGCGGGCGGTTAATGTAGCTTTAGAAATAACCCCGGACAGGCGTGCTGGGGCGAGCGTGCCGGAGCCTGAAGGCCCCGGCGAATGGGCGCCTGCGCTGGTATGCGCAGGTGGGGCGGGGCAATTCGCCGGGGCATTTATGCTCCGGCAAGCGTCCCTCAGCAGACTGCTGGCGCAGCCCTGCAGATGCTCGTTCCGTCGCAACTGCGAAAACGACATCAATCGCGCCTGAATGGCCTCATGGTGTTCGGCCACGAAGTCCGCCTACGCGGACTTCCCAGACCCAGCCGTCAACGATGCATCGTAAGTGCCAAAATGTTCTGCTGAACTTGCAAGCGAATACCCCCTTACCAATAATGGCAGGGGGCAGGGGGATAGTGCGCCGGGTGGCGCGCTGGCGCTGCTTCAGGCGGTGGCGGCCTGCGGGCGCGGGCCGGAGATGAAGTAGACCAGCAGCGCCGAGGCGGCAATCGCGAGGTGGAGGATGTTGTCGGCCATGTTGACGGGGATCAGCCCCAGCAGACTGCCATCCATCACCAGCGGCGTGAAGCCGAGCACCGTCACCAGCGCGTAGACCACACCGAAGACCAGCGCATACATCCGCGCGAAGCTGCCGTTGGCGTAGTAGCCCGCGAAGATAGCCACCAGCCCGGTCACGATATGAATCACGTTGTGCAGCGGATTGATGGCGAAGATGCCCAGCAGATAGCCTGAGCCACTGCCTCCGGAGGAGATACCCGGCACGAATCCCAGGACGCCGATGAGCAGCGCGACGAAACCGAAGATGCGCGCGTAGGTTTTGGCGATGTCCATTGTTGATAACCCCTTTGTTTACTTCCCTTGGCGCTGCTCCCTGTGCCGCCGAATGAACTCAGCACAGGCGACCGGCGCCGTACAACTCGAACAGGACTCGAAGACGCACTACAAGATCAGGTATGCCAGCGGACGCCGACGCGGAAGGTGGCGTGAACCGGCGGCTGGCCTGGCGCGCTGATCGTGACGGTCAGTTGCCACGGCCCCGCCATGCTGAAGACCGGATGCGCGGTATAGTGGCCATGCGCCCAGACGGCGTCCACGGTTGGCACGGGCATCGGCATGGTGAGCATGTCGGCGGAGACAATCACTTTTGCCCCCGTGATAGCCTTGCCCGTAGCGTTATTCGCCGCCAGCGAGATGGTGTTGTGATCGCCCACCAGCAGCTCGCCCGAATCGACCAGCAGTGTCACCCGCAGCGAACCAGCAGCGGCCACCTGTCGCGCCGGATCAGGCGCGGGCGGAAAGAGCAATGCATCCAGCCCCAGATGTACCCATGCCAGCAGCGCCAGCACCAGCAGCCCGGAGCCGACGATGACGCCACGCGCGAGGTAGGCCTGTCGGCGTGATGGGATGGACGCGCCAAGTGTCACGCTCGCTGTTGGTGTAATCATGGCTCCCTCCCTGCTGCTTCATGGGCTATTCGCGCTGACTCATAGGCTGTTCGCAGCATGAATACTGCGGCGAATGGGCCGTCCCCTCGATTCGCCGTGGCCTTCAGGCTACGGCGCGTTGCTCGATACGACATCATCCCAAACGAATGCCGATTCATCCCTCACTACACACCGCTGAGTGGATTGGATGACTGGCGGATCATCGCGTGGTGGTGGCCGATATTCGGCGGCTACAAGGTGTTCCAATGCGGTATAGTGGATGGCGTCACGAGGTTTTCGCGACCGCTCACCTGATTGGGAACGCCGCGTGTATGAATGAGTAGGAGCGCGCGTTGGGGAATCCGGCACGCACAGACGAAGAGACGCTGCTCATGCGACGTGTGGCAGCGGGCGACGAAGAGGCGCTCGGGCTGCTCTACGACCGCCTGGGCCGCCCCGTCTACGCCCTGTGCCTGCGCATCGTTCGCGACAGCGGCGCTGCTGAGGAGCTCACGCAGGAGACGTTTGTCCGGCTCTGGCGGAGCGCGGCCAGCTTCGACGTGGAGCGTGGCCGGGTGAGCACGTGGCTGCTGCGCATTGCCCACAATCTGGCGCTCAACGAGATTCGGCGGCGGCGGAGTCGGCCCGTCGTCGCGCCTGAGGTGGAGTGGGAGACCGCCACCAGCGCGCTTGCCGATCCCAACACCGAGGGCGATCCGGCGCTGGCAAGCGATCTGCGCGAGCGGGCTGAGGTGGTGCGGGCGGCGCTGGCCGAACTGCCGACGCCACAACGGCAGGCAATCGAGCTGGCGTTTTTCGGTGGGCTTTCCCAGGCGGAGGTCGCCGCCGCGCTCGGCGATCCACTCGGCACGGTCAAGAGCCGTATCCGCATTGGCATGCAGCGCCTACGCGAGCAACTAATAGCAGCAGGGATGGATGGGACAGGCTGATGGACAGGCAAGATAGGCAAGACGAACACGTGGACAACCTCCTAGACGCCTATGCGCTTGGCGCATTGGAGACGGACGAAGTCGCACAGGTCGAGCGGCATCTGGAGACATGTGACGAGTGTCGGGCGCTGCTCGATGCCGTGCGCGTCGTGACCGGTGAACTGCTACTTGCCGTCCCCCAGGCTGCGCCGCCCCCCGCGCTACGCGGACGCATCCTCAGTCGCATCCACGACGAGGCCCAGCCAGCGAGTCAGCCCAGCGAGCACGCGCCAGCGCCTCAGACCGAGGCGACGCGCCCCGGACGTATGGGGCGGTTGCTGCGCTCGCTCTTCGGCGGTGAGACGCCAGAGATTGCCGATAGCGACGCCGATACACTGTTGCGCGATCTGCTGCTCGATCCACAGGTCACCATCAAGCCTATCGCTGGCGCCGAGCACGCCAGCCATGCGTCCGCCCGCTTTGTCAGCACCCCTACGCGCCATGAGGGAATCGTCCTGGCGCAGGGGCTGCGTCCGCTGGATGCCCAGCACGCCTATCAGGTGTGGTTATTGCGTGACGGCCAGCCGCAGCCCAACAACGTCTTCACGGTTGACCACGCTGGCAGGGGCATAGGCATCGTCCGCGCTAGTGAGGCGCCGCTCGACTTCGACGTGCTGGCGATCACCCCGGAGCCAGTGGGCGGAAGCCCCGCGCCAACGGGCGAGATCATGCTGGCTGGCGCGCTCAGGGGCGAGTGATACCAACTCCGTTTGGAGTGTTGTCGCAAAGGGGCGTGCCGTAGCGTAAAGAGGCTACACGTTTTCCTCCAAACACCACGCGCCGTGGTGGGCGAGGCAGACCGTAGCATGAACGCTACGGCGAATTTCCTGGGGGCCGCGCTCAGTGAGGAGTGCGGGCGGTTAAAACCGCGCCTTGAGGGCCTGCGGCCACGAAGTCCGCCGACGCGGACTGCCCAGACGCGCTCGCCATCGACCAGCCCGTCGCGAGCAGGTTCGTGAAACCCGCCTGCGCGGGTTTTGTGGCGGAGAGGAGCGAGGCCCTTCAGGCGCGGTTTTAACCGCCTGCGTCCGTTATCGTTGAAAGATTCGCACCATGCTGATGACGCTTACCTGTTACGCGCCGAACGCCTCCGATGTCGGTTATCTGCTGGGCAAGAACCCAGCCTCGACCTTCGAGCGCCCATTTTCAGCGGGCACGGTCTGGGTCTTCTATCCTGAGGTGGCGGACGATCATGTCACCGTGGCGCTGCTCACCGAGATCGATCCGGTTGGTCTGGTGCGCGGCCCCGCTGCCCTCGCGCAGCTTGACCAGTATGTCAACGACCGGCCATATGTCGCGTCCAGTCTCACCAGCGTCGCGCTCAAAACCGCCTTCAGCACGGCGCTTGCGGGACGTAGCGCCAGCCCCAGCCGCAACGGACGCCTGGATGAGCGGATGCGCTGGGTGGTCACGCTGCCCGCAGTCGCCTGCGATGGCGGGGACGACCTGATCCAGCGTATCTTCGCGCCGCTCGGCTATACCGTCATCGCCGACCAGTCGCCACTGGATGAGCGCTTCCCCGCGTGGGGCATGGCGAACGTGTATCGCGTCACCCTCGACGGCGCGCAGACCGTACAGGATGTTCTCAGCCATCTCTACGTGCTGCTACCGGTGCTCGATAACAGCAAGCACTACTACGTCGGCGAGGAAGAGACCGACAAGCTGCTGGCGCATGGCGGGGCGTGGCTCGCGGCGCACCCCGAGCGCGACCTGATCGCGCGGCGCTATCTGCGCTACAAGCGTCCGCTGGTGCAGTCGGCGATTGACCGACTCATCGCGGCGGATACTTCGGCGCCCACTGAGGCTGACGCTGAGGCCGAGGGCGACGAGACGGCCCCGCCAGCGGAAGACCCCGCCGAGCCAGAAATGGGCCTGCACGAGCTACGGCTGAATACCGTACTGGCGGTCATCCGTGAGGCGGGCGCGCACTCGCTGGCCGATCTCGGTTGTGGCGAGGGGAAGCTGCTCGCGCTGGCGCTCAAAGAGCGGACGCTGACACGCATTCTGGGCATGGATGTCTCGTCCGTCGCCCTGACACGCGCCCGTCGCCGTCTGCGCCTGGATACCTTGCCGACCGCGCAACGCCAGCGAATCGAGGTGGCGCAGGGTTCGCTGCTCTACCGCGATCAGCGGCTGGCGGGCTTCGATGCGGTCTCGCTGGTGGAGGTGATCGAGCATCTGGACCCGCCACGGCTGGCGGCGATGGAGCGCGTCGTCTTTCAGCATGCCCATCCGCGCCGGGTGATCGTCACCACACCCAACCGCGAATACAACGCGCACTGGCAGCCCGTTGGCGAGACGCGCCTGCGGCATAGCGACCACCGCTTCGAGTGGACTCGCGCCGAGTGCCGCGCCTGGGCGGAGCGTGTCGCCGCGCGCTATGGCTATCGCATGGCGCAGCGGGAGCTTGGCCCGGCTGATGCCGACCTGGGCGCGCCCTCGCAACTGGTCATCTTTGATCGACTCACCGAGGGTGAGGGCGGAGAGCTATGAAGATGCGGCGTTGAACTGGGAAGTTCCGCTCTGTATGCTATACTTTCCGTGCACTGCGTTAACACATGATTTGATGCTTGCGCCATATCGTTAAGCCAGATATTCAGGCGAATTAGGAGGATATGTCGGAGCTTATGAATACGTCAAGTTCCTCTAAATCCCCGCATATCCGAGCGCCGAACCGGATTACGCCCTCACAACGGTCGGCTCTCATCGCGGTGCTCCGCCGCTATGGTGTGCAGCGTGCGGGTTTATTCGGCTCGATTGTTCGTGGTGACGCCCGCCCCGACAGTGACGTCGATATCTTGATCCAACCCCCATCGACCATGTCGCTCTTTGGGCTCTCGGAGCTGGCGCTGACGCTTGAGGATCTGCTCGGGCGCCCGGTAGATCTGGTCACCTATGCATCCCTGCATCCCCGCCTGCGCGAAAGCGTCTACGCACATTACGATCAGCTTTTTACGAATGATATGGACGAGGTCGGAGCCAACCCAACCGTATGATCACTGGCGATTGTGCTATTCCCACGAGTGAGACAGGCCCAGAAGGGCAGAAAGTGGAATCGCATCGTGTCATCTGCCTCATCGCGCGCCCCAGACATTCTCTTGCGTGAAATGCTCGATAGCATCGCCCGGATTCAGCATTATGTCCAGGGAACGACAGAGGCGCAATTCGTGCAGAATCTCGAAAAACAGGATGCGGTTGTGCGGCGTCTCGAAATTTTGGGTGAGGCTGCGGCGCAGTTGCCAGTGGACTGGAGAGCGCACCATCCAGGCATCCCGTGGAGGACAATCGCGGACACACGAAACCGCCTCATCCATGGCTACTTCAACGTTGATCTCGCTATTGTCTGGCAGACGATCACTCACGATATTGGACCACTAGAGATCGAGTTGCGAAACATCCTTGCCAGAGAATTTCCTCCAACGTCCGCGCCACCGACTCCCTGATATTGAATCTTTGTGGGATACATTAGGAATACATCCATCGATGAGTGAGCAACATCCAGAGGAAACGCAAGAGGCGCGGGTCTGCCCGATTCCCGATCTCTGCCTCGTCGCGCTGATTGGACCGACAGGTTCGGGCAAAAGCACCTTCGCCGCGCGCCACTTCAAGCCGACGGAGGTGCTGAGTTCCGACACCTTTCGTGCCATCGTCGGCGACGACCCGAACGACCAGTCCGTGACATCCGCTGCCTTCGACGCGCTGCACTACGTCGCCGGGTTGCGCTTGGGGTTGCGGCGGCTGGTCGTGGTGGACGCCACCAACGTCAAGCCGCAGGATCGCGCCGCGCTCATCCGCACCGCCCGCGAGCATGATGTGCTGGCCGTGGCGTTCGTCCTCAACATCGACGAGCGCATCTGCGTCGAGCGCAACAAGACCCGTCCCGACCGCCAGCTTGGCCCCCGAGTCGTCCAGAATCATCTCCAGCAGCTTCGTCGCGGTATGCGAGGCTTGCAGCGTGAGGGCTTCCGCTATGTCTATTACCTGAACTCGCCGCAAGAGGTGGATGCCGTCACCATCACCCGGACGCCGCTCTGGACCGACCGCCGTGGCGACACTGGCCCGTTCGATATCATCGGCGATGTCCATGGCTGCTACGACGAGCTACTCGAGTTGCTGGCTCAACTGGGCTACCACTCGGACGCCGAGACGGGCGTGCGCCATCCCGACGGGCGGCGGGTCATCTTCGTCGGCGACCTGGTGGATCGCGGCCCGAAGGTCGTCGAGACGGTCACTCTGGCGCGGCGGATGGTAGCGACGGGGCAGGCGCTCTGCGTCCCCGGCAACCATGATGCCAAGCTCGCGCGCTACCTCAAGGGCAAGAGTAAGAAGATGCAGATCAGCCACGGCCTGGCGGAGAGCATCGCCCAGATCGAGGCGCTGCCCGAGGCGGAGCGGGCATCCTGGCGCAGAGACTATCTGGCCTTCGCCGACGAGCTTGTCTCGCACTACGTTCTTGCTGGTGGCGACCTGGTTGTGGCCCATGCGGGCATGAAAGAAGCGTTTCAGGGGCGCGCGTCGGGCCGTGTCCGCGATTTCGCGCTCTTTGGCGAGACGACCGGCGAGACCGACGAGTTCGGCCTACCGGTGCGCTATAACTGGGCCGCCGACTATCGCGGGCATGCCGCCGTCGTCTACGGCCATACCCCCGTACCGGAGGCCGACTGGCTCAACAACACGATCAACATCGATACCGGCTGCGTCTTCGGCGGCAAGCTCACAGCGCTGCGCTGGCCGGAACGCGAGCTGGTGAGTGTCGCCGCGCATCAGGTGTACGCCCAGCCCGCCCGCCCGCTGGCCGCCTCGGACGATGAGGCCACTGACGCCATCAGTCAGGCGACCGATACGCTGCTGCGCATCGAGGATGTGGTGGGCAAGCAACTAGTCTCCACGCGGCTGGCGGGCAATGTCATCGTCGAGGAGGATCAGGCGGCGGCGGCGCTCGAAGTGATGAGCCGGTTCGCGCTCGATCCGCGCTGGCTGATCTATCTGCCGCCGACGATGTCGCCCAGCGAGACATCACGCCAGCCGGAATGGCTCGAATATCCCTCGGAGGCGTTCGGATACTTCCGTGGTCAGGGTGTGCCGCGCGTGGTCTGCGAGGAAAAGCACATGGGTAGCCGTGCCGTGGTCGTGCTCTGCCGCGATCTGGCGACCGCCGCGCGCCGCTTCGGCGTCAGCGATAGCGCCGCCCCCGGCGCGTGCTACACCCGCACAGGCCGCCGCTTCTTCGACGACGACGCGCTCGATACCGTATTCATCACCCGGCTCTCGCATGCGCTCACCACCGCTGGATTCTGGGAGCGTTTCAATACCGATTGGGTCTGTCTGGATGCCGAATTGCTGCCGTGGAGCGCCAAGGCGCAGGGGCTGCTGCGCGAGCAATATGCGCCCAGTTGCCGCCGCTGGGCAGGCCGCGCTGGCAATGGCGCTAGCCTCCGCCGAGTCGGCGCTGGCGCAGACCGCCGGAGTGAGCGGCGCTCATCGAGCGGCTGCGCGCCCGCCAGGAGAATATCGCGCGCTATGCCGACGCCTACCGCCGCTACTGCTGGGAGACGGACGGGCTGGATCGCGTGCGCCTCGCGCCATTTCATCTGCTCGCCACCGAGGGGCGCACCTACTTCGACCGCGACCATCTCTGGCATATGCGCGAACTGGCGCAACTGGCGGAGGCCGATCCGCTCTTCCTCGCGACGAACTATCGCGCAGTCAACGTGCTGGACGAGACGGAGTGCGCCGAGGCGGCGGCCTGGTGGGAGGCGGCGACCGATGCGAGCAGCGAAGGGATGGTCGTCAAGCCGCTCGACTTCATCGTCCGAGGCTCCCGTGGCCTCGTGCAGCCCGCGCTCAAGATTCGTGGCCGTGAATATCTGCGCATCATCTACGGGCCAGACTACACCGAGCCAGCCAACCTGGAGCGGCTGCGCCTGCGCGGGATTGCGCTTCAAGCGCGCACTGGCCGTCCGTGAGTTCGCCCTGGGTGTCGAGTCGCTGGAGCGCTTCATCCGCCGCGAGCCACTCTGGCGCGTGCACCAGGCGGTCTTCGCGGTGCTGGCGCTCGAATCGGAGCCGGTTGATCCGCGGCTGTGAGCCAGACCTATCGCGCTTGTGTTATCCTGAGTGGCAAATACCACGAAACGACACATTGAAGGGGGTGTTGTCCAAACGTCCAGCGGCTATGGACGAGAGATTCGGTCCTCTGCTGTCTCTGAAGTCACTGAACCGACTGTAGATTTCTGAGTCACCGATGTTGGTGAACACACACAGGAGGCATCTGCTATGTCCTGGTTCAAACGCAAAACAACCACTGCTGGGCCCGCTGTTGCCACGCCCGCCGCAGAACCTGTAACTCCGTCTCCGTCTCCGTCTCCGTCTCCAACTCCAGCGCCCGTGGTGGCTCCCGCTGCCCAGTCTCCGACGCCGACAAGCAACGGATCGTCCATCGCGACGACAATGATGGACTATCCGCTAACGCTGCAATACGCCGCCGACCGCGCCAAAAACTATTTCGCCAACCGCGAGATCGTGACCCTGACGGCGGACGGCTACGACCGGACGACCTATGGCCAGGTCTGCGACCGTGCGCGTCAGATGGCGAGCGCGCTCGAAAAGCTGGGCATCAGGCAGGGCGACCGCGTGGCCACGCTGGCCTGGAATACCGCGCGCCACTTCGAGCTATATCTCGGCGTTCCCTGCATGGGCGCTGTGCTGCATACGCTCAACCTGCGGCTGCCGCTCGATCAGTTGACGTTCATCATCAACGACGCCGCCGACCGCGTGATCTTCATCGACGCCGACCTGATGCCGATTCTTGAGAAAGTCGCGGGCCAAATCCCGTCGGTGGAATATCTCGTCGTCATGAACGGCCAGGCCAGCCCCGCAGCCGAGGGTCTGCCAAAGGTGCTGGACTATGAGGAGTTGTTAGCCACCGGCTCGCCCGACTATACCTGGCCAGAGCTGGATGAGCGCGCCCCCGCCGCGATGTGCTACACCTCCGGCACGACCGGCAACCCGAAGGGCGTCGTCTACAGTCATCGCTCGTCGCTGCTGCACGCGCTCACGGTAACGCAGGCTGATACGATAGCCCTCTCCGAGCGCGACGTTGCCATGCCGCTGGTGCCGATGTTCCACGTCAACTGCTGGGGGCTGCCACACGCGGGAACGCTGGTGGGCTGCAAGTTGGTGCTGCCGGGGCGCTTCATGACGCCGGATCGCACCTCCCAGGCGATGGTGGACGAAGGCGTGACGCTCTCGGCGGGCGTGCCGACGCTCTGGCTTGGACTGCTCCAGGTGATGGCGCAGCGGCCCGATCTCAAGTTCCCCAAACTCAACCGCGTCGTCATCGGTGGCTCCGCCTGCCCGGTCTCGCTGATTCAGGCATTGGAGGCGAACGGCATCCCGGTGCTACACGCCTGGGGCATGACCGAGACCTCGCCGATTGGCACCGTCTCGCGGCTGCTTTCGACGCTCGAGGATCTGCCACAGGACCAGCGGATAGCCTATCAGGCGAAGCAGGGCCGTGTCGTGCCAGGCGTCGAGCTGCGCATCGTCGATCTGGGGTCGGGCGAAGTCGTTCCCTCAGACGGCGAGACCTTTGGCGAGATACAGGTGCGCGGGCCATGGATTACCGGCAGCTATTACCACGCCGACAACGCCGAGATGGGCCAGGACAAATTCATGGACGGCTGGTTCCGCACGGGCGATGTGGCGACGATGGACGCCGAGGGCTACATGCAGATCGTCGACCGCACCAAAGATGTGGTGAAGTCGGGTGGCGAGTGGATCTCGTCGGTGACGCTCGAAAACGATATCATGGGCCATCCGCAGGTGCTGGAGGCGGCGGTGATCGCGCTGCCGCACCCGAAGTGGCAGGAGCGCCCGATTGCGGTGGTCGTGCCCAAGCCGGATGCGGTGGGCCAACTGACCGAGGCCGACATCATCAGCTATCTGGAGCCGCGTGTCGCCAAATGGTGGCTGCCTGACCGCGTGATCTTCGTCGAGGCGATCCCGAAGACCAGTGTCGGCAAGTTCGACAAGAAGGTGATGCGCGCGCAGTTGGCCTCAGAGGTGAAGCTCGGCGAATAATGGCCAGCTAGCTTTTCAGGAGCGCCTCTCTCCGTTGCTGGGGAGGGGCGTTTTCTTGTGCCAGTGCATCTATGAGCTATCGCACAGTATTTCTGTGATGCTCACCGTAGGGCGAGACTTGACAAGCATGCAATCATAGCGTCATCGAATTATTGTGATTGCGTCGGTTCGGGATATGCGCCCGTGGGCAGCGCGTGCAGGGGTGGCTCGCCGCAGGCTAAAGCCCTGCGGCTAATCCTGACTCTCCAGGTCTCCTTATGCAAGGAAGGCCAGAACGGTGGCTCAGGGATTAGCCGTGGTCTTCAGGCCACGGTGCGCGGCTTTGCCGCGCTGATGGGATAGCTCTCCCGAACTGACGGGTTTTTGCGTTGAAACAGGATGATACCGGGAGGGGAGAAGATACCTGGTCATCTTGCAACGCGCCGTGAAAGGGCCTCCGATGACGCACTTCTTCTTGTCATCATGGAAGCGACCCAGGACAGGACTCCTCATTCTTTGTCTCTCGTTGATGCTCGCCCTGGCTGCCTGTGGGAGCAGCACGACACCAGGGACGGGCGATCTCACCGCTGGCGCGAATCCAACTGCTACCACCACCAGCGGAGGCAGCGGCTCGCCGACCGCGACAACCAGCACA
Source organism: uncultured Chloroflexia bacterium (assembly GCA_963718915.1). GTDB lineage: Bacteria > Chloroflexota > Ktedonobacteria > Ktedonobacterales > JADMIN01 > DAHUXT01. The sequence continues at coordinate 213,896 of CAVRAI010000014.1, forward strand.
GGTGGCGGCTCGCCCACCGCGACGCCATCGGGCAGCGGCACGCCGGATGCGGTGGCTCCGCCGTTCTTCTTTACCGTCCGCGCGACCGTCAGCAATAGTGTCGGTGACTACACCCTCATCGACAACGTCGTCACGAATGGCGACCCTGGCCTCGTCCTCTTCGTCACGGCGAACTACAACCCGAATGGCGCTGGCGGGGTCTATGACAACCATCCGCTGGGGGTCTTTTACATCAGCGGAACCACCAACAAGTGGGCGATCTATCATGATGACAAGACACCCTACATCATCAATGCCAGCTACAACGTCTGGGCACGTGAGACCAGCCAGCCCGGCACGTTCATCTGGCGCGCCAGCGCGGCCAACAGCGCGGGGGACTACACCATCATCGACAATCCCGCCACGAACGGCAACCCCAACGTCGTCATCCTGGTGACCCACAACTGGAATCCCGGCGGAGTCGCTGGCATCTACGAGAATCACCGGCTGGGCGTCTACTATATCGGGGGAACCACCAACAAGTGGGCGATCTACCATCAGGACACGACACCCTACACGCTCAACGCCAATTACAACGTCTACGCGACGGTCGCCGACGGCGCGACGCGGTTCGTGGCGCACGCCTGCTCCGCGCCGTGTACCTACGACTACATCACATTCAGTAGCTCGGCGTCGAACAACAAGCCTGGCGCCATCGTCTTTGCCACGGCGAACTGGAATCCCGGCGGCACGGGCGGCGTCTATGATGACCACAACCTGGGCGTCTTCTATTCCAGCGGCTACCTGCGCTGGGCGGTCTATCACCAGGATCAGGCGGCCTACATCGCCAACTCCTCCTTCAATGTGGTGATCCCGCAGACCGGGCGAGTGAGGGCAGACCTCACCCCCTAGCCCCCTCTCCCACGAGGAGAGGGGGAACCAGACACCACACACGGACGCGGACTCCGGCTCTGGCTCCCCTCCCCGCGCCGGGGGCTGGTGCGCGAGCCGTCAGGCGAGAAGCGCGCGACGAGCGCGCGGAGCTCCAGCGGCCCGAAGGGCGGGGTTGGGGGAGAGGTCCGCGCCACCTTGAATGCTATTGCCCCAGATGTTACACTGGCAGGGCAGCCGGACGGCATATATCTGTAGCACAGGGGTCGGCCATCATGAGCGAGACGGATTCCTACAAAATCTTCATCTCCTATCGCCGCGACGACACTCAGGCGACCGTTGACCACATCTATGACTGGCTGGTGCGCGCGTTTGCCCGCGAGCTAGGCGCCAAAGCCATCTTCAAAGACGTGGACGCGATTCCAGTGGGCTATGGCTTTCCTGGCGTGGTTGCCAGCAAGATGCGCCAGTGTCGCGTGGCGCTGATTGTGATTGGCCCCTCCTGGACAACGCTGCTCTCGCATGATGATCCCTACACGGGGCAGCCGCGTCTCAACGACCCGGCCGATAACGTGCGTGTCGAGGTGGAGCAGGCGCTGGTGTTGGCCCCGATGAACGAAGCGGGGGAGCCTGCCAGTCAGCTCCTCCTGATTCCGGTGCTGGTGCAGGGCGCACGCATGCCCCGCGCGGAACAGTTGCCCGAGAGTCTTCGTCCACTGACCCTGCGCAACGGCACGCCGATTCGTCCTGACCCCGACTTCGCGCACGATACCTGGCGGCTTATCACGCGGATGGCGGACTGGATGGGCGTGACCGCTGACGACCCGCGTGGTGGACATGTCACGCCGCCCGTCGTCACGCCTCCGCCATCGTCTCCAACGCCCGCCGATCCGATAGCCGACCTGCTGGCGCGCTTCCTGCCACAGCTGCGCGCCGCCTTCGACGCGCAAGACTGGCCGCAGGTGGCGCGGCTGGCCGCCTTCATCCAGCGCAGCGTCCCTGCCGAGCGGCTGCCCTAACGAGGTCTACGCGATGCAGGGGCGGGCGCTGATGGCCGAGCGCGACTATGCCGGAGCAAAGACCGCCTGGGATACCGTGCGGCAACGTGACCCACTCGATGTCGTGGCGCTACGTGCCGCCGCCGATGCCCGCATCGCGCTAGGCGAGAAGGTCGCACGCCCTGCCGCTGCTCGACGACGCGCTCACGCTCACATCAGATCGCGCTCAGCGGCTGGCGTTACTGCGTATCTACGCCAGCGTGCTCGCCGATGTCGCCCGCGCCGAGCAGGGAAGAACGCTGCCAGCGCCCAATCCCACTGGACGACGCTGCTCCGGGTGGCCAATGAGGGGCTGACCCTGGCGGGAGAGGGTGACCCGGGCTGGCAGACGACGAGGCTGGAGGCGCTCGCTGGGCTGGGACGCGACGGTGAGGCGCTGGAGGTGGCCCGCGTGCTAACCGCCCGGCAGGACGCCACCGCCGCGCTCTGGCTGACCCGCGCCCGACTGGCGTGGAAGCTGGCGGGCGAGATCGCCCACCGACGAGGTGCGCGCCGCCCTCGACGCCGCCAGTCGCCTGGCGCCAAACGACCCGACCATCACCCAGGCGCGGCAGGAACTGCTGGTGATCCTCAAGCCTGATCGCTTCCCGCCACGGCTGGCAGAGTTGGGGTTCACTGCTCAGGAAGCGTGAGTGGCGTCAAGTTCATCCTACCCGCCGGTCTGCGCCGTGCCCGCGGGCGAGTTCCTCATGGGCAGCGATCCCAGACGCGGATAAGGATGCGCAGGCCAGCGAGCAGCCGCAGCATCGCGTCAATCTGGCCGCCTTCTCGATCGGCCGCTTCCCGGTGACGGTGGCCGAGTACGCCTGCTTCGTCGAGGCGACGCAGCAGCGCCAGCCAAATGATTGGCCGAACCAGATGCAGAAAGCTCGATCATCCCGTCGTCTATGTCTCCTGGGATGACGCCGTCGCCTATGCCGCCTGGCTGGCGCGGACGACCGGGCAGCCCTGGCGCTTGCCGACCGAGGCGGAATGGGAGAAAGCGGCCCGGTGGGACCAGCGCGACGGGCGTCGCGCGTCTCTATCCCTGGGGTGATACGTTCGACCAGTCGCGTGCCAATACCAGCGAAAGCGGCAAGGGCGGCACAACCGCCATCGGCAGCTATCCGAGCGGGGCCAGCCCATACGGCGCGGAGGAGATGGCGGGCAACGTCTGGGAGTGGACGCACAGCCTCTACAAACCGTATCCATACACTGTGAGTGATGGTCGTGAAATGGAGAATTCCACTGAGAATCGAGTGCTGCGTGGCGGTTCGTGGGGCGACGACCAGCAGTCGCGCGCGCGGCCTTCGCACGGCCTCAGGCCGGTCATCCTCGACATTGGTATCGTCTCGTTGTCGGCCTCGGCTGGTTCTAGTAGCCATTAACTCTGGTTCTTGATTTCTCAATCACGCTCATGTAAGTGTATCGGGTATATCGTGCGGGTTTCTGGTTCTGTCCGCGCGAGCGCGGAAATTCGCGGATTTTTTGTGAGCGCCGAGGGGTAGTTTGGAATCCCGTGCGTGTGAGAGGATGTCCTATGGATGATGTCCCTGAAACACCATCACTCTATGATCGTCTCTGCTCCTTCGAGAATCTCCTGCCGTATCGCGCGCCGTTCGCGGCGATAGGTGCTGGCGGTTAAAACCGCGCCTGAAGGGCCTCGCTGCGCTCTGCCACGAAACCCGCCTGCGCGGATTCCCAGAGCGTTGAGCTACTTTGGTGTCTGTCCATTGGGCGCTCCTGAGCGACTGGGATTAGCCGCAGGGCTTTAGCCTGCGGCGGGGACACCCAGAATCGGGTTGCCTCTTCCCGCCTGCTCCGTTCGCATCTCTGGCTCCCCTCCCCGCGCCGGGGAGGGGTTGGGGGAGAGGTCCGCCCTACTGGTCGAGCGTGGCGTTGACCGTGATCTCGACGTTGTTGCGCAGCGCGTTCGAGACGGGGCAGCCCTGCTCCGCTGTGGCCGCCGCAGCCGCGAATCCCGCCTGATCGAGACCAGGTACCTTGCCGTGGACATCGAGACGCACGGCGGTGATCTTCATCTTGCCGTCCACGCGATCCAGCGCGCAGGTCGCCGTCACGTTTAGTTGCTCCGGTGGCGTGCCCGCGCCGTTGAGCGTATTCGAGAAGGCCATCGCATAGCATGAGGCATGCGCCGCCGCGATCAACTCTTCGGGGCTTGTCCGCCCATTGGGGTCTTCGGTGCGTGACGCCCAGGTGACGGGCAGTGTGCCGAAGGCCCCGCTTCCCGGAGTCACCGTCCCGCTCCCCTGGATCAAGTTTCCCTGCCAGACCACTTCCGCCCTGCGTTCCGCGACTGCCATGGTTGTTTTTCCTTTCACTTCACTGTGAAGTCTGCTAGGCGTGTGCTGTATAGAGTGTATCCGTTCGCGCCGCCAGAATGAAATCGTTGCGGTGCAGCCCGCCGATGGCATGCGTCCACCAGGAGACGGCGACTCGCCCCCACTCCGTCAGCAACGCCGGATGATGGCCTTCCTGCTCGGCCAGCGCGCCGACACGATTGGTAAAGTCCAGGGCGCTGGCAAAGTCGGGGAAGGTAAAGACGCGCATCAGCCGGGGAATGCCGCCCTGCTCGACAATGCGCCATGTGGGGATCTGCTTCAGGTATTCCTGGCTATCCTCCTCGGATACCGTTGGTTCGCCAGCCCGACAGGCCACACACGTCATCTGCGCCAGTGGCTCCATCTTGCGCCTCCTTCTTCCCGTGCAACCCTCCAGGGCAACGTAGCTTCCAGTGCAGAACGTAGCACAGAGCGGGCCGGAAAGGCGATGGGGGCGCGTGGCGGTATGGGGAGAGGTTCTGGCGGAAGATGCCTGGGGATGCAGGCCGAAGCGTGTTGTCGGGTAATCCATGAAATGGGTCTGGCAGAGGGAGCGCGGGCGGTTACTGTCGTTATAGGATGTGCGACGGACACGGGCATTGCGGTGGGGCGAGCAGACCGGAGCGTTCACGCTACGGCGAATTTCCTGGCCCCATTTGCTGGCAGGCTCCGGCGCGCTCGCCTCAGCACACTGTACGGCGTTACTGCTAAAACTACATAAACCGCGCCTGAAGGGCCTCGCCTGCTGCGCACGCTCCGCCACAAAACCCGCCTGCGCGGGTTGCAGAGGCTCGCTCGCCAGTCAGGTACGCCGTTGGGGGCAGGATCTGGGGAGTCCGCGTCGGCGGACTTCGTGGCCGCAGGCCCTCAAGGTGCGGTTTTAACCGCCCGCGTACCCGCGCGGTGTCCCTGGTATTCTGTAAAACCACATCAGTCGCCAGCGTCCGTGGAAAATACGAGAGGGGCGGTGATCTACCGCCCCAACAAGTATTTATGTGGAGAAACAGCCTCCACCAACATCGAAGAGAAACAGCCTCTTCGTGTTGAGCGCCGCCAAGCAGAAAACAGCCTGCTCATCCGGCGATGCACGGCAGAAAACAGCCTGCCCGCATTTCCACCGACACCGAAAAACAGCTCGTTGCCAATGGGAGTGATCTGACTCCGACTAACCCTCTTCATCAGATCGGTGATGGGGATAGTATACCCGCGCATTTGCCGGAAGTCCAATATATGTTTGTGAGGTTACTCATAAATTATAGTTAATGACTGTGGTGTATAGCAAGCGTTCTGCTATGTTGTCAATGCGCTGCTGCTGTGATATGCTGAACCGGCATTTCACGCCACGCTACGCGCTTCGTCACTGGCTCGATTCCTGTATGATCTGGCGCTCACTGAATACGGCAATCTGGCGCATCGCGTCATCCTGTGGGGTAGCGTCTAGTTCAAGCGGTTCAGGCGCGCGGAGACGCAGCGAGAGAAGATAGTTAAGCATGCCATCTCGATCATCCCAGCCACCCAAAACATCCACCGGATCACCACCAGACGATGCGCCCGACGCCTCGGGGCGCGAGCACGCCCGTCCGGACGACGCCCTGAGCGACATCGATATCGCGCGCCTCTATCAGGACGCCCTTGCGGGTGCGCTCAAACTCGTCGGCGCCGACGGTGGCGAGCTGGCAATGCTCGATCCCCAGCGCCGGGTGATGGCCGTCCGCGCGCGTCTGCGGGGTGAGCCGGGCGCGTCTGGCAGTGGCTCGGCATTCGGCGCGCCCGCGCGCTCATCGCAGCCCCTCGCGTATAGCAGCGTCCGCTACGATCCATCACGCGCGCCCGCGCCACAGCCCGCCGATGACGATCCTGAGTTGGGCGAGCAGCCGACTGTCCTGCTTGCGGCGATCCCCACCGCGCGTGTCTACCGTCAGAGTGAGGGGCTGGTAGGCGCCGTCTGGCAGCGCGCCGATGTCATTGTGTTACGCGGCGAGGAATTTCGCGTGCTCGCCCACGGCACTGGCGCTCCCGGCGCCGAGGCGCACTGGCATGTCGGGGTGCCAATCTACCGCCCCGGCGCGCTTGATGTCATTCCGCCAATTGGGAACAACGGCGACATCATCGGGGTGCTTGCGGTCTATTCGGATGGGTCGCGTGGGTTCAGCGCGCGTGATGTCGAGATGCTCCGTCTGCATGCCGACCGGGTAAGCCGTCACCTGCGCATCGCCGAGCTGGCGCGCCAGGGCCAGAGCCAGAGCGAGTTGCTTGAGGTGCTCTGGAGCGACACGCAGGACCTGCCCGCGCTGTACCAGCGGATTCGCGATCTCGTGCGTCATCTGATCGATGCGCCGTCATTTGGGCTGATTCTCTACAATGCCCAGACGAGGGAGGCGACGCTCGAGGTCGCCGAGCGTGATGGAACGCCAATTGCCCCGCCTGCCCGCCGCGCCTCGACGCTGCCCGCCTGGTGGAATGCGGTGGGCGCCGGTCAGGTAGTGCGTAGCATCAGCGCAGAGGAACGCGCCGCCCATCCCGAATTCAGCCAGTTGGGCTGGGGCGACGATATGCCGGTAGTCTCACTGCTGGCGGCGCCGCTCATCAGTGGCCAGAAGTTCCTGGGAGCGCTGGTGGTCGCCAGCCCACAGGCGGAGGCATATAGCCCTGAGCAGGCGCAACTGTTCGAGTCCATCGCGCGCGCGGGCGCGGTCGTGCTGGAGAACACGCGGCTGGCGTTTGAGACGCGCGACAACGCCGCCCGTAATCAGGCGAAGGCGTACCAGATGGCCGCCCTCAACAATGCGGCCCTGACCATCAATGCGTCCCTCGACCTCGGTACGACTGTGCAGGCGCTGGCCGATCAGGCGTCACATCTGGCGACCGCCGAAATCTGCTCGGTCTTCCTCCTCAATGAGGAGCGTACTCACCTGGTGATGAGCGCCACCAGTCTTCCTCGCGATCCGCAGGCGCCACCGCCGATACCCACCCAGGCGCCACTGACTTGGCATGATGTGGGTCAGGTCCTCAAGAGCGGGCAGTTTAGCGTCATGGATCACCTTGACGAGGACTGGGAGGACGCCACCATTATCGGGGGTCTGCTGAGAGAATATCAGGTCTATAGCGGACTCCTTGTGCCGATTGCGCATCGCGCCGCCGACAGCAGGCAACCGGGAACCTCAGGCACGTTTAGCAGCGAAGGGCCACAGGAGCGTGATGAGCTGCTTGGCGCGCTCTTTGTCTTTACGCCTGGTCAGCGCCACCACTTCTGGCCGACGGAAATCGGGCTGTTACAGGGGTTGGCCAGCCAGGCGGGCGCCGCCATCAGCAATGCCCGGCTCTACCAGAATCTCAAAGACGCGAAGGAAGGGCTGGAAGAGGTGGATAGGCTCAAGAATGACTTCATCCTGACCATCTCGCATGAGTTTCGCACCCCGCTCACGACGATCAATGGCTACATCAGCCTGATTACGCGCCACGGCGAGAAGCTGGAGCCGGAGAAGTTGAACCAGTTTGGCGGCGAGATTCAGCTGGCCACCGATAAGCTGGCGGGGATGATTGGCATGCTGGCGGATGCGAGTATGCTGGAGGAGCGCGGGCTGGATGTGCATATCGAGCCGGTGAGCCTGCGGGCGATGGCGGAGCGGGCAGTGGCGGGGCTGACCGAAGACCTCAAGGGGCGCATCGCGATCGATATTCCAGCGGATATGTGGGTGCTGGCGGATGCCGAGCGCCTGCCGATGGTCATCTCGAACCTGCTGACGAACGCGGGCAAGTATGCGCCTGGCTCTCCCTATCGCCTGGCCGTGCGGCGCGAGCAGCGCGAGCGGTTGCAGCAGAAGGGCAGGCTGGTTGGCAGGAAGGAAGCGGATGGCAAAGACGCCCGCAACAACGAGACGGTTACGCGTACCATCCGCGCCCACGAACAGTGGCTGGTGGCCCATGTGATAGATTCTGGCCCGGGAGTTGCCAGCGAGGAGCTGGATCGTATCTTCGCCCGGTTTGTACGCACCCCCCAGTCGCTCACCACTCCCGTGCGCGGGACAGGCCTGGGGTTGTGGATTTGCCGCGAGTATATCGAGGCGATGGGCGGTAATATCTGGGTCGAGAGTTCCATTGGCAGCGGCTCAGACTTCCAGTTCTGCCTACCAGAGACCGCGCCTCCACAGACGCCCTGATATTTGCCTGGCACGCTATACTGAAGCAGGGCGCTGAAACGCGAGCGGATGATGTCGCCGCCGCTTCAGCGGGAGAGACGCGCGTACTCATAACGCATATATGCAGCACACGTGTATAGAGAAAGAGGATGACGCATGCCACACGCGCCAACAGTATTGATCGTGGATGACGACCCAGCGATCCGCAAGTTGCTGGTCGAGGTGCTATCGCTGGAGGGCTATCCGACGGAAACAGCAGTCAATGGGCGCGAGGCGCTGGACCTGATAGCACGCGGTGGCGCGCGGGTGATCCTGCTCGACTTGATGATGCCTGTACTGGATGGCCGTGGTGTGATGACGGAGCTACAGGCCAATCCAGCGGAGCGTGGCCGCCACAAGGTGATTCTGGTGTCAGCGATCGGCTTTCTGGAAGGCGCGCGCGACCTGGAGGCGGATGGCGTGCTGGCCAAACCGTTTACGGTTGAGCAACTGTTGAATGTGCTGGAAACGGCCACCACGCCCTAAGTTCTCCCGTACCGCGTGCTGGGGGCGCGCCTGCCGGAAGCCCAAAGGCCCCGGCGAATGGGCCTGAGTGGCGGAAATTCGCCGTAGCATTTATGCTACGGTCTGCCTCGCCCGCCGCCACGCGCGGGGTTCGGAGGAATCAGTGAACGTTCATCAGGCTCCGGCGAATCCAGCTATCTTGTCCATTCGCCGGAGCGTTGACGCTCCGGCTTGCCTATCCACCAGCGACCCAGCCTGATTCGTATCAGACGTAGCATGGTAGCATGGTAGCATGAGCCGAGGTTAATCCGCGTCGACGATCATTGGATTGCGGATAATCGGCGCTTTGCCAGTCCGCGAGCTGATCGATGGCGCACCGCCGCCACCGCCGCCACCGCCGAAGCCGCCCGCGCGTGGCGCCTGGGGCTGTTCGCCTGATTCGACCATAATCATGCCCTGGCGTAGCATATCGAGGTCGCGCAGGAAGCATGCGACCGCGCTGGCCGCCGAGCCTTTCGACTGGGAATTATCGTAGCGGCGCGCGGTATTATCGGGGGCGTTTGGGCCTGCTGCGCTGAAGGAATCGGTATAGATCTGTTCCCAGCCGTTCCAGCGTCCGCGCAGTGGTTTCCAGCCGAGCTGGCTGTCGCTGACCGCGCGCCACTTCTCCTCGGTGAAGGCCATCCAGTCTTCGATCAGCCGCGAGTAGGTGGCGAGCATGTCGCGCAATTCCTCGGAGCGCTCATCCAGCCGCATGCTTGGCACACCGCCGCGCCCGTAGTCATCATACTCACCATAATCGTCCTGCCCATAGCCGGGGCCGAGCGCTCCCTGGCCGTAGCCGGGGGCATATCCCCCCGCCAGACCCATGCCACCATAGGCAAGCTGGCCCTCGTGCAGCGAGCCATCCTCCGTGGTGAACATATCTGGGCGCAGGCCGCCGATGATGATTTCCTCGGTGCCCATCGCATCCATCAGCCGCCATGCCAGCCGGGGATGGCGCATGGCCCAGAGTCCCTTGCGCATAAGGTAGACGAACGAGAAGGCGAAATTCACGAGCAGCCAGATGGCGCCTTTGACCGCGATCCAGTTCAGCAGGCCAAACAGCGCCCATTCAGTCGGCGTGGCGTTTGAGCTGCCTTTCTCGATCACCGTCAGGATGATGGCGACGAGCAAGCTTGGGTCACGAATGGGATTAATCAGACCAAAAAGACGGGAGCCAAATCCTCGTTTCCGCTCGCCGTTCGCCATTGCGTTCTCCCTCTGCTCTCACGCGCTATTCTGTGCCAAGCCGATAACACCGTTCACCGTGAGGCGAACTATCGGCCGTTCTCAAGACGTTATCGAGACTATCGAGACATGCCGCCGTTGCCGTGTGGAATGTGGATGGCTGAGGCGACCGTGTTTGTCCTGGCAAGTTCAGTATCACCGAGTTCTCAAAGCAGGCTATCTCACCAGCGAAAAGCGTCAGGCCAGTGCGGTGCGAAATGCCCAAAGACTATTTTCACACAGCGGTGTGAAACCAGCAATGACACTAGGCCATTCATACCGCCCTCCGTGTATAAAACGTCCGCAGTGGGTGAATCGCTCAGTGGCATGTCGCGCTCTCAGCGTGGCGCGGCGCCATCGAGAAAGAAGCGCGCCACCTGGATTGCTACCTGGCGATGCTCGTCGGGCGTGCGCGCGCTGTGGCCTCCCTGCGCGGTGAAGGCGTCGAGCAGACCGAACCAGGCGCGCACAAGGAAATCGGCGTTGCCCTCCGCGATCGCGCCCAGGCGCATACCGTCGCGCATGAGTTGGGCGATGGGCGCCAGCATCTCGCGCGCATAGGTCTCGTGAACGCGCCGCCCGTGGGAGGCGCCCAGCAACTCGGTGGCGTCGCGCAGCATCGGCTCCATCGTCGCGTCGGCATACTGAAAGTAGCCCGCGGCCAGGTCTTCCAAGCGTTGCCGCGCGGTGGCGTCCGCCTCTGTTACCGAGCGAATGTAGCCGCCAACCTCCCGCATCAGGTCGCAGAGCACATCGGCATAGAGGCCTTCTTTATCGCCGAAGTGATAGTAAAGTGTTGGCTTGGTGACACCCGCCGCGCGGGCCACCTCGCCGACGGCCACATCGGCGAAACCACGTTGTATGAAGAGGCGACGTGCCGCCGTCAGAATCAATGTGCGTGTCTCCACCTCAGCGATGGGCGCGTCATTAGTGGGACGTCCGGGGCGACGGCGCGCGGCGCTGGCCACCGCTCCGGGTAGGCTGGGCGCTGGAATCTCGTTGTTTTCTAACATGGTTTCCTGACTTCATGCCAGGGGCGGGCATGCGCGCGGTCGGTTCGTCGGGAACGGTTCGCCGCTCCTTCTGTCGAGAATAGTATACAATTGCCTCAGGCGGCATGCTATTGAGCGCAAGATCGGAGGCCTGGGCGTGGAGCCTATCAATATCGCCGAGTATGAGGAACTGGCCGCTGAACGGCTGGCGCCGATCACCTGGGACTATTACCGTGGCGGCAGCGATGACGAGCAGACGCTCCGTGCCAATCGCGACGCATTCGGGCGCATCAAGCTGCGGCCGCGGGTGCTGGTGGACGTGAGCCGGATAGCGCTTGGGACGACCGTGCTGGGAATCACATTGCCTACCCCGTTGCTGGTCGCGCCGACGGCTTATCATGGGCTGGCGCACCCCGAGGGCGAGTGCGAGACGGCGCGCGGCGCGGGCGCGGCTGGTTCGCTGATGGTTGCGAGCACGATGTCAAACCGGTCGCTGGAGGAGGTTGTCGAAGCGGCAACCTGCCCGCTCTGGTTCCAGCTCTACGTCTATCGCGACCGCCAGGTGACAGAGCAGCTCGTGCGCCGGGCGGAGGCCGCGGGCTATCGCGCGCTCGTGCTGACGGTGGATACCGCGCGGCTTGGTCGGCGCGAACGCGATATCCGCAATGGATTTGGTCTGCCACCGCATCTGCACATGGGTAATTTCGAGGGCGCTGCCCACGAACAGCCTGGTCAGGAGCCAGGTCTTTCCGGCCTCGCGGTCTATGCGAATGCGCTGCTGGATAGCTCGCTGACCTGGGAGGCGCTCGACTGGCTGCGCTCGATCACGACGCTGCCCATCGTCGTCAAGGGTATCCTGACGGCGGAAGACGCGAAGCTGGCGGTGGAGCATGGCGCGCGGGGAATCATTGTCTCGAATCACGGCGGGCGTCAACTTGATAGCGGGATGGCGACCATCGAGGCGCTTCCCGAAGTGGTCGCGGCGGCGCATGGAGGCGCGGAGGTCTATCTAGATGGCGGTATCCGCCGGGGAACGGATGCGCTCAAGGCGCTCTCGCTCGGCGCGCGGGCGGTGCTGCTAGGCCGACCGATCCTCTGGGGGCTGGCGGTCAGCGGGGAGCAGGGAGTCGCCCGCGTCCTGGAGTTGCTCAACGCCGAACTGGAGATGGCGATGGCGCTTGTGGGCAGCCCCTCGCTGGCCGCGCTCGGCCCGGAGTTGGTGCGCCTGCCAGTATAGCGGCAACCTCAACTTTCGGCGCGCATTTGTAGCATCGGTAGCTCAAGCACATCCGTCCGCCCAAACGGGGCGCGGGATATTGCGACATATACACCGCATGGTACACTGCTGAGTGAACACCGTGTAGCCTGTGTATGGTCTTGCGTATGGTCTTGCGGCGTGTCATTTGGCGCGCAGGAGGAGATGACCCATGCCATTTTCGTCGGGCGACCCCATTACCGACCCGCTGAGTCCGGTTGCGCTGACGACGCTGCTCACCGCCCTGGGACTCAGTTCCACTGCTGGGCTGCGCGCCTATCTGCCGCTGCTGATTCTTGGCATCGCCAGCGACATCCGCGGCCCGGATGGTGTGGCGCTGCTGCCGGTTCAGGATCAGTTCCATGTCCTGGGCAATCCGATTGTGCTTGGGGTGCTGGCGATCCTGGTGGTACTGGAGTTCCTGGCGGATAAAGTGCCGGGCGTGGATCACATCAGCGATATCGTGCATACGGTCATTCGCCCCGCCGCTGGCGCATTGATTATGGCGGGCAGCGCCAATACACTGAGCGACGAGAGCAAAATCGTGGCGGCGGTGGTGGGCGCGCTGGTGGCGCTGGCGACACACTTCATGAAGGCTGGCACACGCGCTGCGGTCACATCGACTACCGCTGGCATAGGCAACCCTTTTGCCAGCTTCCTCGAAGATATTCTGGTCGTGGGGGTCATTCTGCTGCTGGTGCTGGCGCCGATTGTCGGATTCATCGCGCTGGTGTTGCTGCTGATTCTCTTCTTCAAGGCTGCGCGGGCGATGTTCCGCGGCGTCCGGCAGATCTTCGGCGGTGGAGGATCCAAACCGGCGGGAGCTGCCAAAGCGCCTAACGCGTTTTCTGACACAACGATGACCTATTCATCCCCATCAGATGACTCGCTTGCGCCGCTGGGAACCACCTATGGCGCATCTGGCGCGCCACCAGCGCTGCCAACCGTCTCCGGCGGATACGCGGCCAACGCGCCCTATCCTCCCGACGCCGACACGATTCAGCGGCCAAACTAGCGCTTACCATGCCAGACAGCTCGCCCGGTTCTGAATCTACATCCGCCGCCCACCGCCGTTCCCGGTTGTGGGCGGCTGTCGTTGTGGCGGTTGTGCTGACGATTATCGGCTCGGCGGCCATCGCGCATGCGCTGGTGGAGCGAGCGCGCCAGGCCGAGGCGGTTGTCGCCGCGCCGTCCCTGCCAACGCTCCCGGTAGTAGCGGTTGCCCACCCGGAGGCGGGCGCGCTCCTGACGGCGTACGATTCTGCGACCGGCAACCTCGCGACACTTGCCAGCCAGCGCGAGCCGTTCTGCCCGCCCGTCGGCGCGTGCCAGCCCGTTCGCCCGGATGCCTTCGTCCTGCTGAATGGCGCGAGTGGCCAGCAGATAGCACGGACGCCCCTGACCGGCGACGCCTCCGCCGCAGCCGACACGCTGTTGCTGCTGGATGATCCGGTACGCCAGCGGGCATACGCCATTGCGCCCAGTACGATAACGAGCTTCTCGACTGTGAATGGCGCGTTAGTTGGCCATCTGACACTGGCGCACATTGCCCCCTGGACTGGCGGCGCGCTCGATGCCGCGACTGGCCATCTTTATCTTGTCGGCGGTGGGCAGGTGGTGACGCTTGACGTGGCGACCGGGAACGCGCTGGCCGCGGCAAGACTCTCCATGACGAGCGACATACCTGTTCCCGATGGGCCGGTCTTCGATATAGCGCGGCGACTGCTCTACATCGCGATACGCCCCAAACTTGCCAGCGATGCGCCCCACCTGCTGGCGCTGGATGCCGCGACGCTCCGGCAGGTCAGCGCGCTGGCGTTGCCGGTTGGCGCGCGCCTGGGGCCGATTGACGCGGCGACCGGAGCGCTCGATATCTTTGGTGGCGATGGCCGTGGCTGGCAGCTTCACGCGGGACTGGCGACTGCCCCGACGCTCACGCGGGCGCCCATGCTCGACGGCGCGCTGGCGGTGGGGGCGAATCCAGCCCTGCGGCGCCTCTATGTCGCTGGTTTCACGCAGACGCTCTCGCTGGATACGCGCGATGGGCGAATGCTCGCGGGGCTGCCCCTGGTAGCGCGTTGGCCCATGTATGAGCCGCTGCCGGTGGATCAGGCGCATGGGCTGTTCTACCTGCCATCCGATCACGGCGCGATAGTCATCGTCCGCGATGGCGCGGGCAACACACGCATAACTGCGCCCTCGGCGGCGATTCTGGCGCGGGCAGCGCTGGCGGAATTGCTGCCAGATACGAATCAGGATCCGCCGTTCGTCGCGCCCGATACATTCCCGCTCGGCGCAGGCACGCCCGCGCATCCCGAGACGCGCGCGCTGGACTTCTGGATCCACTTTGCCGACCGCGGCTGGCAGGGGCCGTATCCTGGAACCGCCAGCGTCGCCGTCACGACGAATGGCGCGCAGCCCGGCGGCTACATCGTCACGTTTACGATGACCTGGCGGCAACTTTTCGAGCGGACGCATACATGGGTCTGTGCGGTTGCGCCAGGCGGCACGGTGGCGCTACGTTCCGAGACAGGCGATACTGTGCCGTAGACGCGAATGAGGCGATCCCGGCCTTGACGCAGCTCTGCTAATAGTGATGGCTATCTCGGCCTTGATGTCGTTTTAGCATGTGCGATGGACACGGGCATTGCGGTGGGGTGAGCAGGCCGGAGCGTGAACGCTACGCGAATGGACGCATGCGACGATATGCGCTGGTGGGGCAGGGAAATTCGTGGGGCATGTATGCTCCGGCACGCGTCTCTCAGCAGACCGCTGGCGCAAGCTGGAGATTTGTCCCTCCTATGTTCTAAAACGACGTTATGGCCGAGAAAGTCCCAAGGAGAAGATGATGACGCGCGTAGATGGACGTGCCAACGATGAGATGCGCCCGGTGACGGTGACGCCTGACTACATCAGCCATGCCGAGGGGTCGGCGCTGATTGAGTTCGGCAGAACACGCGTGCTGTGCGTGGCGACGATAGAAGACGGCGTGCCGCCATGGCTGACCGGGCGCGGCCAGGGCTGGATTACCTCGGAATATGCGATGCTGCCACGCGCGGGGACGCAACGGTCGCGGCGCGAGTCGGTCGCGGGCAAGATCGGCGGGCGTACGCACGAAATTCAGCGGCTGATTGGGCGCTCGCTGCGGGCGGCGGTGGACTTGAAGGCGCTGGGCGAACATACCATCACCCTCGACTGCGACGTGATTCAGGCGGATGGTGGCACCCGCACCGCCGCGATTACCGGCGCGTGGATCGCGCTGCAACGGGCGACGAAGCGGCTAAAGGCGCGCCATACGCTGCGAGTTGATCCGATCCGGGTGGGCGTCGCGGCGATCAGCGTTGGCATCGTCAAGGGCAGCGTGATGCTCGATCTCGCCTATGACGAAGACTCGAAGGCCGAGGTGGACGCCAATGTCGTGATGACGAGCAATGGCGAGTTCATCGAGGTGCAGGGCACGGCCGAGGGCAAGCCGTTCTCCCGCGCCCAACTGGACGAACTGCTAGGACTGGCCGAGGGTGGCATCCGCAAGCTCCTGGAGATGCAGCAGAAGTTTGTAGAGCTTTAGGTTGATGGCTATGGTTACTCCCGACACAATGACGGCGCTGGTGATCGCGGCGCACCCCGACGACATCGAAAGCTGGTGCGCGGGCGCGGTTGCCGGGCTGGTGCGGGCCGGATGGCGGGTGGTCTACGTCCTTTGCACCTCCGGCGAGAAGGGTACGAGTGATCCCATTGAGTCACTACAGGCGGTGGCGGCGCGGCGCGAGGAGGAGCAGCGCGAGGCCGCGCGACTCGTTGGCGCTGATAAGCCGGTCTTTCTGCGGCTGGGCGACGGCGAACTGGAAGACACTCGCGAGTTCCGTGGATTGCTGGTGCGTGAGATACGCCGCCACCGCCCACGATTGCTCATCACCCACGACCCGGAGCATCCCTGGCCGCCGTACACAACTCACCGCGATCATCGTATCGCCGGGCGTGTCGCACTTGACGCCGCCTATCCCTACGCGCGCGACCCGTTCCACTTTCCCGAACAGCTTGCCAGCGAGGGGTTGACGCCGCACGCCGTTCCGGAGGTCTGGCTTTTCAGTTCAGATACACCAGATCATTACGTGGATATCAGCGCGACGCTTGACGCCAAGATTGCGGCGCGACTGGCCCACGCCAGCCAGACAAGTGATCCCGACGCGCTGGCGGAGTCGTGGCTTCACCGAGCGCAGGAGACGGGGCAGTCCGCTGGGTTGCCCTATGCCGAGGCGTTCAAGCGGCTGATACTGGGCTAACATATCCGCGATGTCGCTCGTCCGCTAAGATGCTGATGCGTTGTCGCTGGCTGCCACAATCGTGTAGACGCGGCGGAGCGCGAGCGTATGGGCCTCGTCGCGAGTCGCATACAGCAGATAGTCGCCAGCGCTGTTATAAGGTTTGGGGCCAGACTTCGTGCCTTCTGGCTGGGGAGCAATGCGTTCCTTGATTTCGGCGAAAAAGCCAGTCGCGATTTGCACCCACTGATTTTTGGCCGCATTCCAGGATTCGCATATCCCTGGATAGATACCGATCGTGAAGTCGCGCCCACCCTGATGCTGAAGATGCCATATCACCGGAACCGTAGCAGGTCCCTTCGCCCTCCGAATGCGTGTATCAGAAGCGTTGTTGGTCATGATAGTATCCATCCTGTCTGATGTTAGAAACGCGCGAAACGCGAATTTCTATGTGGTCTACGTAACGTTGCTATCTGCGAAGCTGTTGGGCGATCCGCTTACCCAGCGATGCGCCAACCAGCCCACAGCGCCCACCAGGCGGTGTTGCGCTGAATCCCAATCATATCCCCGACACTGAAGTGATTGAATTGGCTCTCGCTACACTTTATCTGCTGCGATTTTTGGCGCCACGTCTGCGGATCTCTGAACCGCACGAGCAGGTTACAGGGTGTATGTGAACCCACCAGGCCATCTCTGCCTTCGCCCCGATACTTCCTGGATACTACTCCCGTAGATGTAACGACCATGTTCTTTCTCCTGCCATTGCCTTCGTGGCTTTTCATTGGGGGAATGGCGCATGTAACAACTGACCCGCACGTGTACAGTACGAGCTGCAGCGGAATGAGGGCCGTGAATGCTAACCCTGCGAGAGCACGACGTATGAGGAACGGATGGATAACGCGCTCTCGCTCAATGTTCGTTACCGCAAAATCACGCACGCGCCAATGCATTTATTGGCGTCTGGTGCGTCGAGCCGCTGGCAAAGTTGCAGGAACTTTTTCGATGCAGTACCCAGAGTATAGCATAAGGCAAGGCAATGGGCGCGCGAGCATGCCGTTCACTCGCGCCCCAACTGGATGAACTGCTGGAGCTTCAGCAGAAGTACGCGGAGCTATAGGCGGCTATGGTAGATTATGGTGTAGTTGCTTCACTGCTTGCACGACACATCAGCGCGAGTTCCGCACATTGGATGCTGTCTTCGAGCGGAGACTTCTCATCTCTGAAAGTAGGTCTACCGTGAGCGCCATCACGGCGATGAAAATCGTAGCGATTGTCAATTTGGCAGTTGCGGCGCTCTGCCCTCTTATATGGTACATCTACTATCAGAGAAGGGTCGTGCCGCGTCTTCCTGGAACAGAAATGACGCTCACTCGCCGAGGCATCCACAAGCAACTCATCAAATTGGTGATCGAGTCCAGTTTGATTTACATCGCGTGGGCGGGCTTTTGGTATACTATGTCAATAATGCCGACTGCTGGTGCGAAGCTGGGCTTTGTTGCTGCTGAGAGAGTGGGCTTGGTATTGCTGATCGCTGGCTTACTGAGTCTTGGTGTTGTTGTCTCTTCACTCTTTATGGCAATAGCAACGTTTGCGAAAGTGCAAGCGATGACACCTCGCAGCGGCTAGGCAGTTTGGTTGTCAGTTCCTACTCGTGACCCGGCGCCCAGGCGACAACGAGGATGCCTGCCGCCAGCACCAGCCCGCCGAGCCAGAACGCGCCGGTCAGCGCTTCGTGCAAAAACAGGCCCGCCAGGATGCCACCGACGACGGGCTGGGCGAAGAAGTAGATCGAGGCGACGCCCGCCTCCATATGGGCGATGCCGCGATACCAGAGGAACCATGCCAGCGCCGTCGCGCCCAGGCCCAGATAGAGTACCGCGCCCACCGCGCCGGGCGAGAAACTGAGCGCGCGCCAGTCATCGCGCAACGCCAGTTCGATGGCCGCCGCCGGGAGCATGAACAGCAGGCTCCAGCGCGTGGCGGAGGTCGCGGCGACCAGCGCGGAATGCCTGCGGATCAGCGGTGCGCCGACGACCGTAAACAGCGCCCAGCAGAGCGCCGAGAGGACGAGCAGCCCGTCGCCCAGCAGCGCCGTCTGGTTGGCTGAGCTGCCAGTATCCGTAGCGGTCTGCGCCGCGACGACGATGGCGACGCCGACCACTGCCAGCAGCATCCCGGCAACCACAGGCCAACGAGGCCGCTCGCCGAGCAGCATCCACGCCAGCAGAACCACGAAGACTGGCGTACTCGTCGTCAGCAGCGCGCCGTCGTGGGCGCTGGCCAGCGCGGTGCCGAGAAACTGCGTGATGATGGTCGCGGCGACGATGCCCCCCAGCGAGATGGCGCGCCAGCGGTCGCCGGATGTCCAGGAGAGACGCGCAGTCGCCGCCAGTTTCGGATTGCGCCGGGCCGCCAGCCAGAGCGCCAGCGTGAGCGCCGCGCCGCCAATGACAACCCGCAGCGCGCCCAGCGTGACCGGGGGAATCAGCCCGAACCCGGCGCGGCTGACGACGTACATCCCGCCCCACAGGCATGACGCCAGCAGCGGATCGATCCCGGCGCGCAGACTGCCTGGCGATCCCATGGCGCTAGCTCATCCGCGGCTGGATAGTGGAGCGCAGCCACGAGCCGACGACGCGGACGAACTCGTCGGGCAGCTCGTCCTGTGGCAGCCCGCCACAATCGAAGACGCGCAGATCGGTCCGAGGATTGAGCTGACGGAAGGCGCGCGCGTGCTCCAGCGGCGTGAGACGGGCGTTTTTGCCCCAGAGCAGCAGGATGGGCATCGTCAGCCGCATATACTCCTCATCCACGGGCGTATCGAGCGCGCCGGAGATAAAGCTGGCGGGGGCATAGCGCGCGTTGGGCTGGTGCGCGAGCGTGTAGTAATAGTCAATCAGGTCGTCGCTGACCTCCTCGCGCCGCTCATAGACCATGCGCAGGTAGTAGCGAATGGAGAGGCGCGAGGCGACGGCGTTATACATTGACTGGCCCAGTAGCGGCGAACGCAGAATCGCGCGCCAGAAGACATGGCTGCTCTCCTCCGGGTCGGAGGCGAGATCCTGGATGCCCGTCGGCTGAATCAGCGCCAGCCGGTCGAAGAGGTCGGGCCGCTCCGCCGCCGCGCGCACTGTGAACGCCGCGCCGAGTGTCGAGGCGATCACCTGCACCGGGTGGTCCATCGCGCCGACGACCTGCCGCACGAAGTCCTGGATAAGGGCGACGTAGAGGTCGGGAGTGTAGGTGATGCGCGGGCGATCCGAGAGGCCGAAGCCGAGCAGGTCGAACGCATAGACGCGGTGATGCTCGGCAAGCTGCGCGAAGACGCGGCGAAACTCGAACGACGACGCGCCCGCGTAGATTCCGTGGATCAACACCAGTGGCTCACCGCGCCCGCGCACGGTATAGCTGATGCCGCCGCGCGTCCAGGCGTAGCGGCCATGCTCGCCTTCCAGCACGCTATATGGCTCGCCCGCCGTTGCCTCAGCGATCCGATTGGCCAGCGCCAGGAGACCGATGCCGCCCGCCGTCGCCAGCGCCGCGATCTGCCATGTCGCTGGCCGCCGACGCCTCCCCACCTGCTCACCGTTCCACATGCGGCTTTTCCTCCTGCCATGCTTGTGCCGTGCTTGTGCCGTGTTTGTGCTGTGTTTGTGCTGTGTCTATGTGCCCGCGCGACCTCCCGCCGCGCCGTCATTGTACCCCAAGGAGTCCCAGCGGAGGCGAGACAGGTACCCTCGCCACGCACTTCTTGTATATCCTTGTCTCTATATCCTAACGTGCGAGAGCGTGGCTACGCCTCAACGATATTTGCCGCTATCCGCCGTGTGATGTATTGCGCCCGGTGACGAGATCGACGGCGTGTGGCAACACCGGCAGAATCACCTCCAGACATTCGCGCACGCCCCGCGGGCTGCCAGGCAGGTTGACGATGAGCGTCGTCCCGCGGCACCCAGCCACGGCGCGCGAGAGCATGGCGAACGGCGTCTGCAGCAGGCTTTCCTGGCGCATTGCCTCGGCCAGCCCCGGCACGAGCCGGTCGATCACCGCGAGCGTCGCCTCGGGTGTGACGTCGGTTGGGCTAAGGCCGGTGCCGCCGGTCGTGAGAACAAGGTTGAGATGGAGATCGTCGGCCCAGTGGCGCAGGACCGATTCGATGGCAGCGCGGTCGTCGGGGACGATACGCTGATCCGCCACGTCGGCGGAGAGCGGAACCGCCGTCACGAGCTCGCGAATCGCCTCGCCAGAGGTGTCCTCGCGCTGGCCCGCCGCCCCCAGTGTGCTCACGGTCAAAAT
Source organism: uncultured Chloroflexia bacterium (assembly GCA_963718915.1). Classification (GTDB taxonomy): domain Bacteria; phylum Chloroflexota; class Ktedonobacteria; order Ktedonobacterales; family JADMIN01; genus DAHUXT01. The sequence continues at coordinate 234,862 of CAVRAI010000014.1, forward strand.
GCCCACGGTAATCATCGCGTATCTCTCCCTCCATCAAAGGCGCTGGCGGCTGAAGCCGCAGCTAAGGGACGCGCTCCCGCGCATCCGCGAAGCCTGCCTGCGCAGGCTCCAGACATTACCCCAAACGTTCACGCTTCTGGGAGGCCGCGAAGGCGGCCTTTGCCGCCGCAGGCGCTTAGGCGCGGCTTCAGCCGCCAGCCGTCATCACCCCACAATAATGTTCCGCCTACACCCTCACTGACAACCAACCGATTGACACAAATACACAAGCAATGTTACACTAGATTTGTCCGAAACACGTCGGACACATCCCGTATAGTTCCGGGGATATGGCCCGGATGTATCTACCAGGCGACCGTAAATCGCCCGACTACGAGATGAAGTGCATCTAGGGTTCCGTGCCTGCCAGCTCCATGCGCAGCATCGGCGCAGTGTCGCGTCGTCCATCATCTGGATTTATCATAGCGGCGCGTTTTGGCGAGCGGCGGCGGTCTGGTCCGAGCGATGCAGGCATGTCGGTTCCGCGTGAGATGATAAAGCGGCACTGTGCATGTTACACCACGGGGAAGAAAAGCCCGGATGGTAGGTTCACTCGCGCAGAAGGACCTACCACCGGGCTAATGTTTTTCCGGTGTGCAGGTCTGGTGATTTGGGACCGTCGCCTGGTGTCCTTTTCAGGAGGATTCTCTCCATGGCCTCTGAGGTCGCGCCAGAGTCAACTGCAACAGCTTCGTCTTCGTCGCGCGCCGGTGGTATCTTTGCCACGATCATGAATCCCGGGCACCGTGGCAGCAGTCATCGTATTGAGTTCATCGCGGGCCTGACGACCTTCGTCACGATGGCCTACATCATCTTCGTCAACGCCAGCATCATGGAGGCGGCGGGGCTGAATTTCGACGCCCTCGTCATCGGCACCATCTTCTGCGCCGTCGTCCCCACGCTCTTCATGGGGATTTGGGCCGATCTGCCGTGGGCGTTGGCCCCTGGCCTCGGCTATAACGCCCTCTTCGCGTTTACCGTCGTCGGTCAGCGCCACTTCCCGGTGGGCGCGGCGCTCGCGCTCGTCTTCCTGGATGGCCTCGCCTTCCTGCTGATCGTCGTCGGGCCGTGGCGCGAATCTATCATCAAAGGGATTCCGCTGCCGATCAAGCTGGCCGCTGGCGCTGGCATTGGCCTGTTCATTGCCTTCATTGGCCTTGCCAATGCGGGCATCATTAAGTTCAGCGCCTTCGCCGACATCAAAGCGGGGCAGACGGTGCCCTTCGGCGACGCCTTTGGCCTGCCGGGACTGAGCGTGCTCAACGACCCCGTCGTCATCGTGGCCTTCGTCGGGCTGCTGCTGACGGGGCTGCTGATGGCGTGGCGGGTGCGTGGCGCGCTGCTGATCGGCATCCTGGTGACCACGGCGATTTGCTGGGTCGCATCAATGGTCAACACGTCACTGCGAGGGCAGCTGCTGCCCAACGCTCCGAAGAATCCTACTGGCGTCAGCAGCTTCATCGCGCTGCCCAACCTGGGCCAGTTCTGGAGCCAGCGCGGCCTGATCGATTTCGGCTCGCTCTTTAGTGGCAACCTGGCTACCGGCGCGATCATCCTCTTCTTCGTGACATTCCTCGTCACGGATATGATGGATTCGCTCGGCACCTTCAGCGGCCTGGCCACCAAGCTTGGCATCCTCGACAAGGAAGGCAACTTCCCGCATTCGGGGCGCGCGCTGATTGTGGACGCCGCCGCTGGCATGTTTGGCCCAATCACCGGCAACGCTACCATCGCGACATTCATCGAGAGCGCGGCGGGCGAGAGCGAGGGCGGCAAGACTGGCCTCACCTCCGTCTGGGTCGCGATCTTCTTCCTGCTCACGCTCTTCCTGGTGCCGTTCATTGGGCTGGTGCCGCCGGTGGCGACGGCTCCGGCGCTGATCGTCGTCGGCTTCCTGATGATCGAGCCAATTGTCAAGATCGGCTTCGATAGCATCACCGATGGCCTGCCCGCTTTCCTGGCGCTGCTGTTCATGCCGCTGACCTACTCCATCGCGGACGGCATGTTCGTCGGCATCGTCAGCTATGTCGTGCTCAAGACGCTCACCGGCAAGATTCGCGAGGTCAGCTGGATCATGTGGGTCTTTGCCGCGTTGCTCATACTCGCCAAGATACTCGACGCGGCGAGTTTGTAGACCTCTCCCTACCCCCTCCCCTAAAAGGGAGGGGCCGCAAGGGAATTTAGTAGTCGCCTCCTGTCACTCGCTGGCAGGGGGCGATTTTTATGGCATAGAGGCGTGCTGTGCCGCATAGCGCGCGTGCTCCTCGATGATACGTTGGGCGATGGTGTCGCGGTCGGGGAAACGCTCATCAATTTGCCAGAGCACTGGCAATTGCGATGAAACAATTCGGAGTTTGAGGCTAAAGTCAGTGCCATAACGTGAGCTTGTAACTTTCAAACCGACAGACGCCAGCTTGCCATACGGTATGGTGAAAATACGCCCCTTTTGCGTGCCCTCCCAGGGCCACGATGTTATTCCAGTCGACAGTCCTGAGGGCAGCCTGCCGACACGACCTACGACTCCCTCTGGTGTGAGTACTAATACTTGTTTTGGCGTTGAATCTGTCTGCGCTAGCAACATGCGGCCCTGGCGTGCAAAGTAGACAGCTAACAACGCGATGAGTATTCCAAGTGGCAGAAGCACAAAGATCAATGTGCCTGCCCCCCAGATATCTGTTAGGCCTGAAATGACGAGGGAAACCACACCTGAGGCGGCTCCTAGCGCCAAAAATAACGCAATGATAATGTAGAGGCTTCCAACGACTCTGAAATACGACTTCCTGGCCCGGTAGACCTTCCATATGTCGGGCGCTGTGCCCGCGTCAACGGTGTCGAGGATGGCCTGAGGATCGAACGTAGCCAATGCGTCTTGCCTCGTGAGGAGGGAGGAATGGCTGCTCCCTTACCTGTTATACGGCATGCGAAAGGCCCGGCGCCATACGACACCGGACCTCGAAAATACCACCAAAAATACAGATAAACTATTCCAGATAGTCCTTGAGCTTGCGGCTGCGGCTTGGGTGGCGCAACTTGCGGAGCGCCTTGGCCTCGATCTGGCGGATACGTTCGCGCGTCACTTTGAACTCTTTGCCCACTTCTTCGAGCGTGCGGCTGCGGCCATCGTCCAGCCCAAAGCGCAGACGCAGCACCTCTTGCTCGCGCTGGGTCAGACTGCCGAGGGCGTCCTTCACCTGCTCGCGTAACAGTTGATGGCTGGCGGCCTCTGCCGGGGCGAGCGCGCCATGATCTTCGATGAAATCGCCGAGGTGGCTGTCGTCTTCCTCACCGATAGGCGTCTCCAGGCTCACTGGCTCCTGGCTCACCTTGATAATCTCGCGCACTTTATCCGGCGTAATCTGCATCTCCGCCGCGATCTCTTCGGCGCATGGCTCGCGGCCAAGCTCCTGCAGCAGGCGGCGGCTTGTGCGAATCAGCCGGTTGATCGTCTCGACCATGTGCACCGGGATGCGAATGGTGCGGGCCTGGTCGGCGATGGCGCGGGTGATAGCCTGGCGAATCCACCAGGTGGCATAGGTCGAGAACTTGAACCCTTTGGTGTAGTCGAACTTTTCAACGGCGCGGATGAGGCCGATATTGCCTTCCTGGATCAGATCCAGCAGGCTCATGCCCCGGCCGATATACTTCTTGGCGACACTCACGACGAGCCTGAGGTTGGCTTCGGTCAACTGACGCTGTGCTTCTTCAGCATCGAGCATGATGCTCAGATGCTGCGTGGCGAATGGCTGCGTGCGCTCCCGCTTGCCTCGCTCCATGCGCTTGGCCAGCGAGATTTCCTCATAGGCGGAGAGCAGCGGCACACGGCCAATCTCTCGCAGATACATGCGCACCGGATCGTCCAGGTTGCTTTCCAGCTCACTGGTCAGCGCGCCAAAGCTCTCGCGCAACTCGTCCCACTTGTGGCTGCCAGTGGTTCCGGTATCTTCATCCCCGGTTTGCACCGCTGCCCAGGAACTCTTTGAAGGATCTAGCGGATCGATTGCCATGTCTTCATCCTGTAGTTTGAACAAGTCGCCGACTGCGTCGTCGTCGGAGACCAGCGTGGTCTCTCCCCCGGCGACAGATGCTCCAAGAAGCCCGGACGACAGGAACAAGAACGGATCATCGCTCTCAAAGTCGTCCTCGCCAAACACCTCCTCTTCGTCGTTTTCGTCGCTCTCGCTCGTGACCACAAAGGTGTCGTGTGCTTCGCCAGCCACACGCAGCAACGCCAATCCCGACAGTACTCGTCGAGACGACGCCTGTGTAACTGGCGCGCTAAAGGACGTTCCCGCTTCAGAAATCGCCGTCGCTGTATCCGACGACCACGATTCACTGGATAGCGTATCAGCCTGTCTCGTTTTGCTGTCTCGCCTGTGCTGAGCCATTTCCCCGCAATCCCTCCTGAAGAACGTCCAACCAGCAGCGAAGGATGCGCGTCCCGTATCCAGTCATACAGGACGTCATAACGGACGCTCGCCCGCCGCGCGGGCCGTTGCGCCCCATTCACGCCGGGGTTCCCTACCCGGCGCATATCCCATCACTCTACTGAAACGAACATCGTCGCAAAACTAAACTTCAAGCGAAAATTGTCCATACAGCCACATGCGTCTTGGCCACTGCTGCTACGTGTCATCCCCAGATATCCGTCGCCGCGTCGATGGCCCGGCGCTGTGACAAGAGCAGCTTCTTGCGCGTCATCAGCGTGCGCAACGCCTCGTCGTCAGCCTCGCGTACCAGATAGTCCAGTTCAGCCATCTCCGCCTTCAATCGCATCCGCTTCAGCCGATAGGCGGCTTTGCTGGCGATTTTCGTGAGTGATGGGCCAGATTCGGGCAGATTCAATGAGACACGCGCGCCCGCAGCCGCGGCAACCTGGCGTAGCTCTTCAGGCAACATCCCGCTGAATGCATCACCCTGTGCGGATGGGGCTAGTCTCCCCTCGCGCGTCGCCATCGCGAAGATGGTATAGATCGCGCGCATATCCGCGCTGGTGAAATCGCTCTCATCGAGAATCGCGAAGATATCCATCCATGTCGCCGGGTTCGCCGCCAGCAGCCCCACGCAGTATTCCGCCTGCGCCAGTTCCGCCAGCAGTTCGCCCGTCGCCCCGGCAGCGCCTGAAGCTCTATAGTTGAAGAACGGGCCAGTTGGCGACCCTTCCGCCTCAGAGTACTTTCGTCCGGGTGAGTCGTCAGCAGCGTCTGAATCTGCTTGTCCAGAATCTACCGGGCCGCGTGACTGTCCGCCCTGCGCGCGCGTCTCGCGATCCAGCCGTCTGCGTGTCTGGGCGAGGTCGCGTTGCACGTCATGCACATCGAGGTGCAGGTGGGCCGCCAGCCGATCCGCGTATTCGCCGGCCAGCGTGCGATTGCGCACCTCCGCCAGAATCGGCAGCAAGCGGCGCGACGCCTCCATTTTGCCCTGAGGCGTATCCAGCGCGAGGTCGGCGGTCTGGGCGGCGATGAGGTATTCGATCAGCGGGGCCGAGTGCTCGATGGCCTGCTGCCAGCCAGCGGGGTCGCGCCGCGCGAATTCGTCTGGGTCTTCGTGTGGCGGCAGCTTCGCGACGGTGATCTCGGCGTCCACCTGCTCCTCAAAACTGACGATGCCCCGTGGCGAGCCGCGCTTGCCGCTGTGCGTCGCCCAGCCCCCTTGCTGCGCGCGCGCGGAATCTGGCGCTGGCCCAGGCACGGGCACGACGACACGGTCGAACGCTTGTTGCGCGACGGTGATACCACGCAGGGTGGCCGACTCACCCGCCGCATCGGGATCGAGGGCGAGCGTTACCCGGCGGGTCAGCTTTTTGATCTGGCGGATGTGCTTCTCGGTGATGGCGCTGCCGATACAGGCGACGACGTTGCGCGTGCCATACTGGTGCGTCACGACAGCATCCATGTAGCCCTCGACGATGACGATCCGATTGCCACGGCGGATGGCGTCGCGGGCGAGATCGAGGCCGTAGAGGGTGGCGCTTTTATCGAAGAGCAGCGTCTGTGGAGTGTTGAGGTACTTGATGTTACTGCCATCCAGCGCGCGCGCGCCAAAGGCGATGGTCTGGCCGCGTACGTCGCGGATCGGGAAGATCAGTCGATTCCGGAAATAGCCATAGATGCCGCCGCCACGACTCGCCTCGCGTTCGCGAGCCAGCCCCACCTCGACCAGCTCTTTCTCGCTATAGCCGACGCTCAGCAGATACTGCGTCAGCGCGTCGCCATCGGGCGCGTAGCCGAGCCGCCACTGCGCGATGGAATCGTTGCTGACGCCGCGCGAGTCAAGGTAGGAGCGGCAATACTGGGCGCTGGTGGACTGGAGCAGTTGGTGGTGGAACCAGATGGCGGCGGCTTCGTTGAGCGCGCGCATGCGTTTGCGGGCCGAGGTTTCGGCGGCTTCTTCGGCGCTTTCCGGGCGGCTGCCGCTCTCCAATGGGATACCCGCGCGTTCGGCAAGTAGCTCCAGCGCCTCGCGGAAGTCGAGCGATTGCTGCTTCTGCACAAAGGTAATGATGTCGCCGCGCTCGCCACAGCCAAAGCAGTGCCAGTCCTGCTTATCGGGGAAGACGTAGAACGAAGGGGTGCGCTCGCCGTGGAAGGGGCAGAGACCCTTGAAGGCCTTGCCAGACTTCTTCAGCGAAACAACCGCCCCAATTTCTTCGACGATGTCGAGCTTCTGCTTAATGCGCTCGATAATGCTCGTTGCGTCCGTTGCCGTGATCCTCTGAGGGATAACCGCCCCTCTGGTCGCGCTAGATGTGTCAGAAACCGAGACTGACACGGAAACACTCAGGTGTCGTTGGTATCGCTGGATGCGCTGTCATCATCACGATCACTGGCGCCGGTCACGCGGCGCGCCACGGCGATGACCAGTCCAATCGCCGCCAGCCCGGCGAGCAATCCGCCGCCCACCAGTGCCGCTCGTCGTAGCCACACGCGCTGTTCTGGCGCAAGAGCCGCCGCCTTTTGGCATAATGACCACCCGCCCACGTGGCGTGGTGAGGTGACGCATGCTTGCGGGCGAGACTGCCTCGCCGCGTAGTGCGACGGTGGCGCGGTCACGCAACGCTCCGGCGAAGTGTTCCGCCGAGCCGTTCCACGCGGTTCGGCGCTCGCTGTGCAGTCCCGCCAGCACAGGCGACTTGATTTCCCAGTCCGAGGCAACCAGCGTCTGCTCGTCCTGTTGTACGAGGTCGAGCAGCCCATGCCCGCTGAAAGGGCCGTCTGGCCCATGCCCCTCCAGGTCTGCGCGCAGATGGTTGGGCGATTGCACGGCGCTGAGCGTGAGCATGAGGATGTAGACATCCGCGCCGGGGCCGCGCCGCAGCCGGATTTCGTAGATGAGTGGTTGCTCGCCCACGGCCGGACCAAGCTGCACCAGACGCTCGCAGCCCGGAATGATCTGGCCGAGCATGTCCGGGTGCGTCAGGGTGGAAAAAACGTCTTCGATGGGCGCAGGAAAGATATACGTACCTTCAATACGCATCCATAGCTCCTCATCGCCTGCGGAGACTACCGTCTGGTAGTCTCCAGTATACGCTACGCGCTCGCTGAATCGCCAGGTGAGCGCGCACTACAATGACAACACACAGGCATCACGCCTCGGCGTCGGGGCAAAGCAATGCTCCTGGTGACAACTCCCCACAGCTAAAGCCGGGGGCTTCTAGGCCGAAGCCAGAGACTGTTGCCCCAGTCTCAAAATGTTCAAGCTAGCGTTGTAGTCGCGGTCTAACACCACCCCGCAACAGGGGCAGGTATAGGTGCGGTTAGCGAGGTCGGAGAGGGAGAGTGGTTGCCGATGGCCACACTGCGAGCAATCCTGAGACGTATACGCAGGGTTCACCGCGACATACTGCCGACCGGCCCATGCTGCCTTGTAGGCGATGAGGGCTGCGAACTGACTCCACGCGGCGTCCTGGATACTCTTGGCGAGACAGTGGTTATGCACCATTCGGTTGACCGACAAGTCCTCCACCGCTATTAGGTCAAAGATGTCCACGATGCGACGACTGTGCTGATGGGTAAACCGCTGGTTTGTGCGTAGAAGGAGCCAATCATGGCCGAGCTACCCGCAGTTGTCGTACGGCCTGTCCACGAGAACGACGCCCCCGCCGTCTGGAATATTACCCGCCAGCTGGGGGT
>CAVRAI010000015.1:0-1044980 GCA_963718915.1 uncultured Chloroflexia bacterium
AACGTTTGGTGTGAGTTAGGCGCTCGTGCACAGGGAGCAAGTAGAAAGGAGGCGCCACAGTGGCAGACTGAGGGAAAGACCAATTCCTCGAAAAGGAGGCCCTCAGATGCTCGATGTGGACACCTTCCTAACGACAGTCTACGTGTTGGTGGACGAGTACGACAAGACCGCCTTGCCGCCCGACCCGCCGACGCCTGGCCCCGCTCCGGCGCTCGCGCGCAGCGAAGCCTTGACGTTGGCGCTCTTCGCCCAATGGGGCCTGTTTGCGAGTGAGCGGGCCTTCTACCGCTATGCCGAGCGCCATTTGCGCCCGGCTTTCCCGACCTTGCCCGCGCGCAGCCAGTATAACCGCCAGGTGCGCCGCCTGAGTGCCGCCTTGATCGCGGTGGGCATCGCGGTGGGCCAGTGGGTCGCGGCGCGGCTGCGCGGCGCGGCTGCGCGACACGCTGGCGGCAGCAGGCGGAGCAGGCGGAGCGGACGATGCCTACGAAGTGGTCGATAGCCTGGGGGTGGCGACGCGGCATAACCAACGCCAAGGACGCGGCTGGTTGCCGGGCCAGGCGGCGCGGGGCTACTGCAATCGGCTCGGCTGGTACGTCGGTTTCCATGTGCTGACCGTCGTCACGCCCCAGGGAATCCTCACCGGCTTTGGCATCGCGCCCGGCAACAGCGCCGACCAATGGCTCGCGGAGACGTTGTTCGCCGCCCGCCACCACCCGCACTCCCGCTGGCCCGAGGTGGGCCAGCCGCACGCGCCGCACGCGCCGCACGCGCCGCACGCGGCGCAGTGGTATCTGGCCGATACCGGCTTTGAGGGCGCCCGCTGGGTCACGCCGTGGCGCACCCAGTACCAGGCGCGCGTCCTCATCCCGCCCAAGCGGGGCACCGAGCGTCAACGCCCCGTGCAGCCCTGGTCCCACGCTGCGCGCCATGCCTTTGCCCGCTGCCGCCAGATCATCGAGAGCGTCCATGACAAGCTCCTGCACACCTTCGGCCTGGAGCATGAACGCCCCCATGCGCTGCCGGGGTTCCGCGCCCGCCTCGCCGCGCGGGTGACGCTCCATAATCTCTGTTGTTGGCTCAATTACCAACTCGGACGTCCTTTGCTCGCTTTTGCTGATCTGATCGACTGGTAAGGAGTGCCCAGATAACTCACACCAAACGTTGAAGGCCCCGACGAATGGGGACGGAAATTCGCCGTAGCGTTCACGCTACGGTCTGCCTCCGTATGACAACAGCCCAACCGGATGTAGTATCACCCCCACGCACAAACACACAAGCGAGACATATAACATCTGCGCCTTGACGTATCTCGCCCGTCTGATATTGTAGCGAAAGGAGTTGTACGTGTACGTCGTCCCCTGGAGGTATTGACTCATGAAGGCAGGTGGAAAACGCCTGTTTCCGGTGCTATTTCTTCTCTTGTTGACCTCATGCAGCCTGCCCGGGCAGCAAGCATCACCGCCTGTGAAACGGATACATATCAGCGGGTTGATCTACGGCGCGGATATTGTCGCGGCCATGGCTGGTCGGGTCGCGGCGCCTCGGCATATTGCCGCGCGCGTGCGTTGCAACGAGAGTTCGGGGATTGCGGACGCCAGCGGGCACTATACGCTCGCGGTGCGCCAGGCCGATACGTATCGCTGCGCAGTGTCATATCCCGGCTATACCGACGGCAAAGCGGTCATCGGCGCCGCTACGCCACAACAGGACATATCCTTGACTTTCGGGCCGATAGCCTCAACCTCCTGCGATTCCGCAACGCCCTCTACCGCCATCACCTGCTCGCCGCTGACCCCTGTGCCGGGGACGCTCACAGGCGCGGTCACGCTTGCCGATTCGCACAGCCCGCTGGCAAACGCCACGGTCGAATGCTGGTCCAACATCGATCAGCCGCAATTGACCAATCTTACGTTGGCCACAACCGATGCACAGGGGCGCTATACCTTGCCCTCAGCTGCCATTGGGCCAAATGATTGCACCGTTCTGGGAAAAGACGATATCTACGCGGCAACTGTTGACGGCAGCAAGACGACAACGCTCGATATACACGTCTGCCAGAATCGCTGTGGAACTTTCCATTATCACGGCGGAAGTATTATGGAGTCCTTCAGCGCTTATGTCATCTTCTGGCTACCGCCCAATTACAGCTACGAACCGTCTGGCAGCAGCGCGCGCTTCGAGTCGCTCATCTCACGCTTTTTCAGCGATGTGGGTGGCTCAGGTCTCTATGGTCTGCTGACGCAATACTGGGGCATTCAGGGGCAGATTCATAACCGCGCCGAGCTTGGAGGGGTCTACCGTGACACGCGGCCCTATCCGGCGCCAGGCACGCGCGCGCATCCACTCGTCGATAGCGATATTACCACGGAGATTGGCCGTGCGATGAAGCTGAATGGGTGGTCAGAATCGCCCACGCATGAGTTCTTCGTCATCACTGGCTATAACGTGCAGGAATGTTTCGTGGCCAATCATCGAGATGGGTGCACGTTTTATACAGGACACGACGACTATTGCGCCTATCACGACCATAGCGGTGGATTGATCTACGCCTACATCTCTGTCTCGAACTTTTGCGTGCCGTTGCCAGCTAATTCTCCCAACGGCGATGCCATCGCGGATACGACCATCAGCATCGTCTCGCACGAGCAGTTCGAATCAGTCACCGATCCACTGATTGACGCGTGGTTCAGCAAGGCAGAAACCGATGGCGAAGTGGCGGACCTCTGCCTCGATCATTACGGCCCGCTCCGCGCTGACGGCAGCAATGTGACACTCAGCAACGGCCACCACTACATCGTCCAGGAGGAGTGGAGTCGACGCGCGGGCAGATGCGCCCTCAGTTGACCGCGCCAGTCGGCTATTTCTGCCCGCGCACGGCATAACAGCTACCCGTGACAACCTTCCTGTCGGATGTAGACTTGCTCCTACCCGCCCCTTCCGCCACATGGAGCACGTGGCATGGACCCGAGGCATCCCTTCCTCCAGCTAGTCATCTTGATTGTATGGACTTTTGTGAGAGCATCGCCGTCAATCAGGCGTATCTTTAGCTAGACGACCGTCGCAGTGTGGAGGGGGAAGATGGCGATGACATCCGAGAACGTGCCGCGGGAGATGAGTCCTGCGCTCACCACGGAGACGCCTCAAGCGTGGATACGCACCAGCAAACGGCGCCGCCTGTGGAGGATTGGCAGCACGCTGCTGGTGGTGGGCGCGACGCTGCAGGTCGTAACGCTGCTCCTCCCCTGGGACCATCTCGCCATCCCTAGTGAGCATCAGGCGTTTGACTTCCCGGTCTCCGCTTTCATCACCAATGTTCCCTTCTCGGAGGTCATCTTCGCATTTGGGTGCCCTGCTGACATTATTGCATGCCCACACCTCACGCTGGCAGCGATCTTCTGGGATGTGCTCTGGCGAGGCGCGCTGCTCTTCATCGGCCCACTGCTCGTGCTGGCATACCTTGCGGTACGCCGTGTGGCGCTGCGCTGGTCGTTCGCGGTCCTGTTTGGGCTGTGGCTGCTCTACACGACGGGGCTGGCGGTGTCATTCGTCGCCACCGCATATGCCATCGACACCGGCGGGGACGACGCGCCGAATCAACCTTCCTGGTGGCCGTCCTTCTTCCGTGTGGGCGTGCCACAGGCCGGAGCCAGCGGCAATCCCGTCACGCCCGCGTGGGGCTTTTGGCTCTACCTGGCGGCGCTGGCGCTGTGTTGGCTGGCGCTGGGCCTGACGATCGCGAGCTTGCTTCGCAGGCGCGGCGAGAACGCCGCAGGCGCCGAGCGCGAGGAGCCGGCACGCGCGAGAAAGGCGCCGCTTGCCGCTATCCTGGTGACGGGCGGCGCCATCATCTGGACGATCAGTCTGGCAGGACTGCCGCTGGTGGTGGCAGATTGCAGTCGGCCGCTCGTGCCCATGGCGCCGACTGAGGTGCAGGAAGTCTGCCTATCCGCTGCCAGGGTCTATCCCCTCCAGGTGAGCGTGGTGAACTATCTCTACCTGGACGCGGTACCAGCACAACCCATCTCCCCCGCCAAGCAAGGGATGCCCGGTCCGGCGCTGCTGGGCATCCTCAAGTACTTCCGCGATTTTGAGCTGCTGGTGTTGGCAGTCATCGCCACGCCGCTCGCGCTCGTGGCTATGTGGCGACGACTGCCTGAGCGCGGACTGGCTGTCTGGCTGTCAGCGTGGGTCGTGCTGGGTCTCTTGGGGACTGGCTTCCTGCTCGGGGGACTTAGTGTGCTGCTCTCCCCCAATCCGCCGACGTTCGTTCGTCCCGTGTTCGCGGTGGGCTTTGGGCCAGGGGCCGTGTTGGCGCCGCTGGGGATAGCGGTAATGGTGGCTGGCGTGATAGTGTACTGGCTCCATCTCCATAGAGGCGGTCTGGGACCAGCGTCTACTGCCAGGGCGGTCTAGTGCGTCGTCCTGGTCTTCCTACCCCGGCGGAGCATCTGTTTACCCCTCTACACAAACGTCAGTCGGTCACGGCACGCCTCGATCAAGCGGACTCCGCCATGTGGCTCTATTGCCCCTGAATGCAAGCTATTGGGCGGCCAGGTATGTGTGGTGGCTACTTCCCGCGCACGGCATAGACCCGGCGCGCGAGCACGCTGACCATCTCGCGTTCCGGCCAGCTGAGCGCCGTCAGGCGGCCACCGAAGACGCAGCCCGTATCAATATTGATCGTGTTGTTCTGCCAGACCGGCTCCGCGACAGGCGTGTGGCCGTAGACGACCGTCGCCGCACCCGCGTAGTCCGCCGCCCAGTTGACCCGGATTGGTAACCCATTCTCATCGTGCTCACCCGTGGGTATGCCGTAGAGCGTAAAGGCGCGAATGCGCGGCGAGTCGCACCCGTGATCGGCCTCGCGAATGCCCGCGTGCGCCACCACCAGTTGTCCGCCATCCAGCACGAGATGCGTGCCCAACCCGCCAATGAACCGCTCATACGCCGCGGCCCACTCGGCGCGCTCGCCCTCCGGCAGCGCCTCGATCTGCGCGATACTCTCGGCCAGCCCGTGTTTGATCTGCACGTTGTGGCCCAGCAGATAGCGCAGCAGCTTGTTGTCGTGGTTGCCGGGCACGCAGAACGCCTGCCCCGCCTCGACCATCCGCCGCGCCAGCGTCACCGATTCGACGATCTTCGGCCCGCGATCCACCAGGTCGCCGACAAAGACGAGACGCCTGCCCTGCGGGTGGCGCATTGCGGAGGACTTCGTCGGACCGATAGCCAAGCAGCCCCAGGAGCTCGATCAGTTCATCATAGCAGCCATGCACGTCGCCGACGATATCAAAGGGGCCGAGTTCATCGCGGCGGTCGGCCCTGGCCGCCATCTCTTCAGGTGTTACAGGCGTCACATACATCTCCCTGGCACATCGCGCTAGCGGGGCGTCTCTGGCCCGGGACGGAACGGTTCGCCATGCCCCGGCACGATCAACGTCGCCAGTCGCAAGACGCGCTCCCGGTTCGCATGCAACTCCGCCGGGTCGTGGGAATACGGGTCGTCGGCGGGGCCGCTCGCCATCCACCAGAGATGCGTGAAGGCGACGATATCGTCGGGGGTACCCGCCAGCGTCGTGATGTCCTGCGGCGTGTGGCCCGGCGTCGCGATCAACTGGATCGCGGGCGAGAGATGGTAGCCTTCGGCGGGCTGGTCGATCCAGGAGTCATCCTTGTAGATGGCCTGAAAATCGTGGACGCGCGCGTTGGGGAAGAGTGCGGTATGCAGCGTGTGGTCGGGATGATGATGGGAGATGACGACATCGGTGATCGAGCCTTGCGACTCGCCGAGGCTGGCAAGCGGGCCGAGGATGTCGTCGCGATGGGCGACCATGCCGGGATCGACGATCAGGCGAATCGCGCCGTCACGCACGTAGGCGACGGTGGAGGCGACGCGCGTGCCATCACCACTCCGGCGGACGTAGCCAGCGGTCAGGATGTGTACCTGCGCCGTGCGTGCAAGCTGGATGCTCTCGTTGTTCGCGCTGCTCAAGCTGTTTCTCCTTCATCCAACAGATGTCACTAAATGAGGCTTTGGGCCTTGAGTTCGGCCATCTCTCTCTTTATCTTATCTTCGAGATCCTTGATTCCAGTGTAGAAAATGCATCTATGTCCCTTAGCGTCAAATTCCAGATTAACGCCATTTCTAGCCAGTAGCAGAGTGGGTCTACCTTTTCCCCATGCAAAACCTACCTCAAGGTACACATTTGGGTTCGCCCCGCTTAGCTCAGCTATGACGAGTGCTGCTGTTTCAATCTTCCGCTTCATCCATTCCATAATCTCGCCAGTGAAGCTGATGTGATCCATCCGCTCGCATAAGTACCCTGACACATGAACGGGAGCTTCGATTCCGTAATAGAAGACATCGTTCATATCTGTATTGAATGGCATAGCCACGAAAACATGCGGCTCCTTGTGCGAACCTGCGCCTCCACGCGCAGCAGGCAGCCGCTGAATTTCGCTACCGGTATCAATTTCGCTACCGGTATCAATAAGGTATGTGCCGACGGAAGCACTTTTCGACACTTTCGCTGGACCTGTGCCGCTTGATAAGTACTCATCAATTGAGCCGCGAAGTCGAGCTATACGCGTCGCGTCTCTATCCACTATAGTAATAGCGCGAAGATGAGGCAAGAATGGCAAGTTCTGTGCGGCCTGAATAGCGTCCAGGCAGCCTTCGAGTTCGGCACGACACGCTTCCGCCTCATCGAGACCGTAGCCGACGCCATGAATGGTCATGCAGACGTGCTCGGTAGTGGGCGCATATTGGTTCACCCCTTCGAGCACTTGCGCAGCGAACGACCGAATTTCTCGATAGCCAAACATGGTCAGGCGCTGAACGCCAACAAATAGCGCGTGCTTTGCGCGCGCATTTCCGAGCGTCTCGACATATCGAAACGCGCCAATGGCAGGTTGCAGTTCCCCCAATGAGATACCCGCTCTTTGAAGCGAGTAAGCCAGACTCGAGTCTGCGCCGTAAAATGCCTGAGCATACTTGAGAGCAATGATATCAGCGTCAAAAGTAAAGATGTCGCCTTGCGCAATTGCAAACTCGATCGTTGGCAACATATAGACCTCTCTATCGCAGATAGGACGGCTGGTTAGGCATAGTGTACACCCATCTCCTGCCGATAGGATAGAGGCTGCTTGTCGCGCGGTTCATCCATGGATGGGCAATGTGGCGCGGACCGCGGCGCCGTGGCCCGGCGCGCTGGTGATGCTCAGGTCGCCGCCCAGCCGCGTGATTCGCTCGCGCATCGAGCGCAGTCCCAGGTGGCCAGGATAGTTGCCCTCGGGATCGAACCCCACGCCATCATCGCCCACCGTCAGGGTGACCGCCTCGTCAGTCGTCTCCAGCGTCAGGTCGAGCGTGGCGGCGCTGGCGTGCTTGATGGCGTTGTGCAGCGCCTCCTGCGCAATGCGATAGAACGCCTGCTTCGCCTCCAGCGAGATCGCTGGCTCGCTGCACACATGCGCCTGAACGATCAGGTGATAGCGGTGCTGGGTCGCCTCCGCCAGCTTGCGCAGCGCCGAGGTCAGCCCATCACGCTCCAGCGATTCGGGCCGCAGCTCCAGAATCAGCGCGCGCATCTCCTCCATCGCGGTATCGGTGAGCGAGAGCACATAGTCGAGCGGCTCAGACGCCTGCGTGGGGTCGCGATCCAGCAGCGTGCGCGCGGTGCGCGTGCCCAGCGCGATGCCATAGAGCGCCTGCGAGACCGAGTCGTGCAACTCGCGGGCGAGCCGCTGGCGTTCGTCGAGCGCCGCCCGATCCTGCGCCTGCTCGTAGAGGCGGGCGTTCTCCAGCGCGATGGCGGCCAGCGCGGCAATGGCGGAGGCGATCTGCGCCGAACGCTCGGTGTAGAAGCCGGGCTGGCTGGATTGCAGCGAAATCAGCCCAATCACATTGTCCTTCACCACCAGCGGAATCGACATCCACGAGCGCAAATAGGGATAGACCGCGCGGATACGCTGGCCGAAGCGCTCGCGAATCGTCGCCGCCAGCGCCGAATCGCCGTGTACGTCGTCGAGAATCACCGCGACACGCATCTCGGCGATCTGAGCAAAAATGGCGCGCTGCTCTGGCTCATAGGCCTCACGCACGACCTGCCGGCGCGGCGTTGGCCCGCGGTAGTCCAGCACGGTGACCTGTCCTTTATCGAGCGAAAGGATTGACGCCCCGGTATAGCCCACCAGCGACTCCAGGTGATTGAGAATCAGCCGCAGCACGGGCGCCAGCTCCAGCGTGGAGGCGACACTGCGCGAGACATCCAGCAGCGCCGTCAGCGTCTGGGTGCGGCTCTCAACCTGCTGCTCCATCTCGGCGACATTGTGCTCGCGCTCGCTGATATCGCGGATGACCGCCAGCGCATGCGGCCCGCCCAGATAGGTGAACGCGCTGCCGTGCGTCTCGACGGGGAACGGTGTGCCGTCGTGGCGGACGTGTAGCGCCGTGTAGCGATAGGACGCGCCAGCGCGGCACCTCGCCAGAAATTCGGCGAAATGCTGGTACGACGCGGGATGGATGAACTCGGAGCAGTGCCTGCCTACAAAGTCGTCGGCGCTGTAGCCGTGCATATGCCAGGCGGCGGGATTCGCCGCGACGACGATACCATCAAGATCGGTGATGATAAGCGCGTCGCCGGTGGACTCGAAGATGCCACGATAGCGCGCCTCCATCTCATAGAGGCGTTGCTCGGCATGTTTGTCCTCGGTCACATCAGTATGCCAGCCGACGATACGGAGCGCCCGTCCATTCGCGTCGCGGCGGGCAGCGGCGCGCGCCAGCATCCAGCGATAGCGGCCATTGCGATGGCGCAGGCGATGTTCCACGACCAGCCGTTTCTCAGGGGTCTGAGGAGCCTCGACAAAGGCCTGTAGCTCCGCCAGCACACGCTCGCGGTCGGCGGGATGCACCCGCGCAATCCACGTCGTCAACGTCGCGGGCGTAGTATCCAGATCGTCCCTGGTAATACCGAGCATCTCGTACCAGCGCGGCGAGTAATAGACCGTGTCTGTGGCGAGATCCCAGTCCCACAGACCGTCGTTGGCGCCACGGACGGCGAGGAGAAAGCGCTCCTCCTCGCTCGTCGTGTGTCGCGAGACTCCGGTCGTATGCTCGCCTTCGGGCAGCGTCTCATCGGTCATGACAGCAATCTATTCCAGCGATATAGACATTCTGGGCTTTGTGGGTCACATGCCACATGATACCATCTGCCGCACCAGCTATCCGCTGGCATGAACCCCGCGCGCACACGAAAGGAGCATGCTCGTGCCTTAATGAAGATTCACTGGTTACTCGAAACACCGCGCGTTGCGGTGGGCGAGGCAGACCGTAGCGTAATGTCGTTTTCGCATGTGTGAGGGAGACGGGCATTGCGGTGGGGTGAGCAGGCCGTAGCGTTCACGCTACGGCGCATGGGCCTGGGAGGCGGGAAATTCGCCGGAGCATTGATGTATGTATGCTACGGTCTGCCTCGCCTCCCACGATGTAGGGTGTTCGGAAGAAATAGTGACAGTACATAACGCTACGGCGAATTTCCTCCACCCAATCGCTGGCAGGCTCCCTCACGCGCAACGCTATGCCTACTCCCTCGTATACTGGCTATCGGCGTTTATCTGGTCGTCCGCACGCCAGCGACATGCTGGTCTGATGAGTGCAGGTTGCGAGGAGTGTATGACGATGAACTTCAATTATGATGACAGGATGCTACGACAGGCTAAAATATATGAAGACGCAACTCGACCGCGCGACCTGAAGACGGCTGCTGAGGAAGAGGTTGCCGCGACAGCCAGCAGAAAAGGGCGACGCCAACGTATCATCGGCATCGTTTTATTGCTCGTGGCGCTGGCGGCGCTTGCCGCGTATCTGATCGTGCACATTTTGGGGCTGTAGCGATGAAGAGAGCGACAAGCCAGCTTCCCCGCCGATGTCATTGCGGGCGCGATTCTGATGCTCGCACGTGTGCTGGTTTCTTGATTGCGCCTTGTGCGACCGTTGTGAGGTGACACGATGGATGACAACCCACTGTTTGATGGCGGCCAGCGAGCAGCCAACGACCCCGGGCGACTCCTTTATACGGGCACAAAGCAGGAGTTGCAGGATCTCCGGAAGTCCGTCGCCGAGGAGAACCTGGCTCTGACGGCAGGCGCAAAGGCGCGACGGCAGCGGATCATCGGCATTGCCATATTTTTCGTGCTGCTGGCGCTCTTCGCGATCTATGCCATGATTCAGATTCTGGGACGCTAGCCGAGCCATTGGGCCGGAGATGTCGTTATCCCCCAGGCCCAATGGCTACGCAAGGGGTCACTGGCCGAAGCGCATCAAAATCATGCGGGTGAAGATGACGAGAAATCCTACAAGCTCGATCCGCGCCAGCAAGATGAGCCGCTGCTGGATTACCACACCTCAGAGCCAACAAGCAGGGCGGTTGTCCGTCACGCTTTCTAGCGCGGGCGCAGCAGAGAAATGCCGAGCCAGAGCAGCCACGCCGGGTTGGCGATCAGGCTGGCCAGGCCACCCGGCACGAGGACGAAGAGGCTCGATGGGTTATTGGTGAACAGGTTGCCCAGAAATAGCGCGACGAGCAGGACACCCAGAACACAGCCCAGATAGCCCAGGCCGCGCGGCAGCGCTCCGCTCCGCAGGACGAGACACGAGAGGATGAATGTGCTCACGCCGGTCAGGCCGAACGCCAGCAGGCCACGTGGATCGAGCTGGTTCGGCAGCGCGCTCAGATCGGGCGCATGGGCGGGCGCGGGCACAAGCACCAGCGCGAGGTCGTGGGCGCCATGAATCAGCGCGCCCAGTTGGCCGAGCAGCCCCAGCGCCAAAGCCCAGAGCGCGAAGAGTGGGTCGGCGTCGCGAACGAGACCATAGAGCGCCGTCAGAACCGCCGACGCCAACAGGCCACCCACCGCCAGCAGCAACGGCGGCAGCAGGTCATGGGCGGATCCTTTGACCAGCAAGAAAAAGACGGCGTAGAGCAGACTGCTGATGGCGGTGATGATGCCGCAGACGCCCGCGAATCGCAGGAATGCCGGGGATGATTTTGCGATGGATGCCGTTGCCATAGATATTCTCTCCCTCCCTCTCCGACCGCTGGATGGCATGCCAGACCCCCAGCGGCAAACGAACGATATCGTTAACCCTCTCTACACATGTACCCTATGATCTGGATGATGGCGGTGTCCGAGCGGTTGAGGCGCGGTACAATTTGCGTGTGGTTGAGGAGTATGTGGAGAGCAAAGCACATGGGAGTGTCACGTTATGCGCGTGGGAACCGGCGAGACGACGGTGGCGGCGCCGCCTGAGGTGGCCTTCGCGTATCTGGCCGACCCACGCAACGCGCGGCAGTGGTTCGCGGGCGCGGCGCTGGCCGAGCAGCCGGAGGGCGCGCCGCATGCCGGGATGCGCTGGCGCTTTGTGCAGGCGCGCAACAACCGCGTCGTCCCCGTGCGGATGGAGGTCTACGATCCGCCGAGTCATTTTCTCTGGCGGACGACCCTCCGCTGGCCACGCACGAATCTGCGTTGGGAGATGCGCTGTGATCCGATATCCGAGGGAGAAGATGCCACGAGGCTGCGGATGACGATTGGCATCGAGCCGGGGCCGATGGGCTGGCTGGGACTCCACCTGTCGCCACGACTCTATCGGCCCGACCCGGCGATGCAGGCGCAGCGTGCGGTCGAGCGCGCCCGCGACGCGCTGGAGCAGCGGCTGGTGCGCGCAATCGAGAGTCAGGTGGCGCGCAAGCCCACGAAGCCGCCAGAGAGGCGCGGACGGCGGCGACGGTAGGCCAATTCGGCGACGTAAGGGCTGCGGCTACGCACTCATATGGTTCTGCTCATTGATGATAGGCATAGCGCAAGAGCAATGTTTGTGAAGTCCGCGCAGGCGGACTTTGTGGCCGCAAGGCCCTTCAGGCGCGGTTTTAACCGCCAGCCGCTATTGCGCCGAGGGGTGAACGCTGGGCGCGTATCCGGCGGCAATCGTACGCACGGTAGCCCGTGGCGTCAACACCGTGATGGCGCCATGCTCCGGAGGTGGAATGCGCTGGTCGTAACCCCCTCCAGTCCAGCGGTGTAGCGCCGCTTGCCACAGCAGCCATGCCTCACCGTCATGCAGGATAAACACGCCATCGGGGAGTGTGGCGATCTCCGCAGTGTAGACCTTCTTCTTTCCGGGAGCCTCAAGGCGATCCTGATGCAATTGAGCGTCCATCTGGTCGGCGGACGGGAGTATCCCGGATGGGTCATTGCGCCCGGCGCGCCAGCAGCGACGGAACGCCTGATAGTCCTGATGGCGACATTCGGCGCAGGGGCGGTGTCCCGCCGCCAGCGCGGTGACCTCATCGAGGAAGAATAGCTCGGTGTAGGAGCCGGGCGTCATGATGGGACGATGGCGTCCACGGAACTCCAGCACACACACGATCCAGCGCCGCACCTGGCTATAGCGCACAATCTGTCGCTCCGCGTTGTGCAGCACACCGCGATTGCCGAACATTAGCCCGCGCTCAGGCGTAGCAATGAGATTGCCAAAGGGGGTCACGCGGTTTTGTAGTGGCATCGCTTGCTCCTCAGGTCATCTTTCATCAGCCCAGATTGACAGCTCTGTATCGAAATTCCACCAGTGGCTGGCAAAAATGTTGCTCTTCGCACAAGCGGAAATCACATTAATAGTGAGACGGTTTCAAATGCCCGAATTCACGGAGAAGCCCGGCTGCTTATGATACACTACCTTGGAATTCCAATAGCGGTGGGCTATACCAGGGATGCAAGATTGCGTCTGAGCCAAACGCCATACTCCATATTGTTGGTTACGGTCGCATAAGTCAGCGAGATGTGTATGCCGACTCCAAGAGTTGATTTAACACAGATCAGTCTGCTTTCGCAGCTTGTGCTGCGCGCGGGAAATATTCGTGACCCACGCGCACAGCAGGGGGCACGCGAACAATATCAGCGCACGAATACGAACTACACTGATCTCAAGGTTGGACTTTCCTGCCTGTTTCATTCAGGGGCATCCTTTGACGATCTAGCGCGTGAGGGATTCTTTCCAAATACTCGGCTCAGCGCGGCTACCATCCAGCAACTCACCAGTGAGTTAGCAACTATTGGGTGCAAGCTAGCCCTCTATGTGACACCGGTTATTCCGCGTTACCCCAATCACCATACCCTGGTATTCTTCCGGGGTGGTATGCTGGAGCTAACGCTGCAAGATGATGTGTTACAAGCGCTGGTGCGCGCAATGACGATTGTCAGGAACCCTCACCAGCAGCAAAAACCGGGGAGGTAGATCATGCAGCAGGTATTTCTTGATACAAGTCTCTGGCCGCAGGAAACTGATTCAACCTGGGGCGAGGGTTTTTATATCGGCCTGACCAGCGAGCCACAATTTGTTGCTATCACAGAGGGCCAGCAGGTCACCTTACGTGATATCGACATCGGCATTGAAGCCGTCATGCATAAGGTGGTCGCGCCTAGCGGCGATGAGTGGTGGTTTGGCCAAATCGTCGGCGAGGAATATCATCAAGTGCCCGAGCAGCCCCTTGAGACACCCACCGCCAGCCAGCAAGAACGCTAATACCTTACTGCGGCCAGTCGCGTGTCGCCTCGTTCAGTCGCGCCAGCACTTCATCCCACGGAACGCGGGCGGGCGCGCCGTCTTTGAAGACGATGTTGCCGCCGACGATCACCTCACTGATGGCATGCGGAGTCATCGAATAGACGACGTTCTTCTCATAGCTGATCGGCGGCTGGAGCGAGGGATCATCCATATCCAGCAGCACGAAGTCGGCGTACTGGCCAGCGGCAATCGTCCCGGCGGGTATCTCCAGCGTCGCGCCGCTACCCGCCGTACCCATCGCGAAGGCCAACTCCGCGGGCACGACCTCCGATGAGAGGTGCGTCACCTTCTGCAACAGCGCGCACATCCGCATCTCGTCGAAGACCGAGACGCGATTATTCGAGCACCCGCCATCGCTGCCCAGCCCCAGCTTGATGCCTGCCGCCTGCATATCGACGATGCGGGTCACGCCATCGCCCAGGAACATGTTGCTGGCCGGGTTATAGACCAGCCGCACATCGCGCTCGGCCATCAGCGCGATATCGTCGTCTTCCAGCCAGCAGCCGTGGATGATTGTCATCCGCTCCAGCGCCAGCCCCAGCGACTCCAGCCAGCGGATCGGCGTCATGCCGTACTTCTCGCGGATGGTGTCGCGCTCGTAGCGGCCCTCGGCCACGTGGATGTGGAAACGCGTGCCCAGCTCCGCCGCCAACGCCGACCCCGCCTGAATCATCTCCGGACTGGCGCCATGTGGCGAGTGGGGCGCCGGACAGATGTGCACGTCGTCGTGGCCCTGATATTCCTGCCAGAGTTCGCGGGTGCGCTCAACCGCGTCACTGATAGATTCCTGGTACTCGCGTGGCGCGCCATCCCAGTCGTACATCGTGCGCGCCAGCATCAGGCGGATACCCAGGTCGTTGGCGGCGCGGATGACGGCGCGGTCGTTGGCGTTGCCGGCGCGGTGGATATAGAAGAAGTCGCAGACGGTGGTGACGCCCGCCCGCAGCATCTCGGCGAAGGCAAAGAGCGCTCCCGCGTAGACGGTCTGCTCATCCATGTAGGGCGTGTAGCCGTAGAGCGCGCGGTCACGCCAGGTGAAGAAGTTGCAGTCGTCGCCGATACCCCGCAACATCGACTGGAACGAGTGATTGTGGGCATTGATCGTGCCAGGGACAAGCAGCCGCCGGGGATAGATTTCGACTGCCATATCAGTCGGCAGCGTGCTGGCTGGCTGCACGCCTGTGATGCGCCCGCCGTCTACCAGCACGGCCATATCGGGCTGGAAGCGGCCATCGAGCAGGGTCTGTTCGGCGAGCAGCGCGTGAGGTGCAGCGGGTGTTGTCATCGGTGATTTCGCTTTCGTAGGATGAGCGGAGTGGGTCATTGGGCAGACCTCACCCCCGACCCCTCTCCTCGTAGGAGAGGGGGGTACGCGTGTGGCCGTGTGGCGCGCTGGTCGCCTAGGCCCTCCCCTCGTAGGGGAGGGTGGCCGATAGGCCGGGAGAGGTCTGCCACGCCATTATAGATGAGCCGTCGCATCCATGACAATCAGCGTTGAGGTCTTCGCCTCCTTGGTGAAGGGTGTGGGCGAGCGCCACATGCGCGCGATGATCGCCAGCGGCACGAGCAGCCACGCTAGGTTCGACAGCAGAACAATCGGGAAGTGCGGCGAGGCGTGTGGGCCAGCGAACTCCTCGCCGAGGATGATGGTAACGTTGGTGAGCATGACAGCGCTATAGAGCAGGCTGGGCAGGCGAATCCAGTCGCGACCGCGCGCCCAGGCGTAGATGGCGACGACGTAGAACGGCCCGAAGGCGAGGTTGTCGATCCAGATGGTCATCTTCCACCAGACGGGACGCGCCATCAGCAGCGGATCGAAGGTATTGCCCCACCAGTGAATCGCGTCGACGGCGGGCGCGGGCGGCCAGAGCGGATACGTGAAGTGGTATGGGTTGGCGATAATCAACTGCTCGATATCTACCACATAGGTGATAAAGAGCAGGTTGATGACAAAGAAGGCGAGGATGAGCAGGTCGAAGGGCCGCTTCCGCAGCGGAATCGCGCGCCTGAGCATAGGTTTGCCTCCAGGAAACAAAGACATCGAGTGGCAACGATTGCCCCTATTGGGCGCGCGCAGGCTGAAGCCCTGCGGCTAATCCTGTATCAGGCGCATCCTCGTTGATGGCAAGTCGGCTGGCGGCTGAAGCCGCGCCTAAGCGCCTGTGGCGACGAAGCCTGCCGGCGCAGGCTCCCAGACGATGCCCACTTTGCACACGGTGGGCGGGCAATGTCGTGAAACCCGCGAAGGCGGGTTTTGTGGCCTCCCGCACGGGAGGCCGTTCAGGCGCGGTTTTAACCGCCCGCTCCCCTTAGAACGTGCGCGACCACTCTTTCGGCCAGCGCTCGACGACCACCTTCTTGTCGGTATAGAACTCGACGGCGTCGCGGCCCTGTGCGTGCATATCGCCGAAGAAGCTGTCCTTCCAGCCAGAGAAGGGGAAGAAGGCCATCGGCGCCGCAACCCCCACGTTGATGCCGATGTTGCCCGCGCGCGCCTCATAGCGGAACTTGCGCGCCGCCGCGCCACTGCTGGTGAAGAGGCACGCCATGTTGCCGAAGGGCGAGGCGTTGACCAGCGCAATCGCGTCGTCAATCGTGGTGACGTGCATCAGGCTCAGCACCGGGCCAAAGATTTCCGTCCTGGCCAACTCGCTCTCTGGGCTGATGCCTTCGAGCAGTGTCGGGCGGATGAAATGGCCCGCTTCGTAGCCTGCAACCTTCGCGCCGCGCCCATCTACCAGCACCTTCGCGCCCTCGCGCTCACCCTGCGCAATCAGCGATTCTATGCGCTGCTGGCTGGCGGCGGTGATGACCGGTCCCATCTGAATGCCGGAGTCAAGGCCGTTGCCCACCGTGCGCTCAGATGCCATAGCAGCGATACGCTCGCGGAAAGGCGCCTCCGCCTCGCCGACGGTGATGGCGACCGAGGAGGCGAGACAGCGCTGGCCCGCGCAGCCAAACGACGAGTCGGCGACGATGGTCGAGGTCATCTCCATATCGGCGTCCGGCAGCACAATCACCGGATTCTTCGCGCCGCCCTGGCACTGCGCGCGCTTGCCATTCGCCGCCGCCCGGCCATAGACATATTTAGCGACCGGCGAGGAGCCGACAAACGAGATCGCGCGCACCAGCGGATGATCGAGCAGCGCGTCCACCGTCTCGCGTCCGCCGTTGACTACGCTCACGACGCCTTTGGGCAGGTGAAGCTGGTCGATCAGGTCGAAGATACGCGCCATCGTCATTGGCACCTTCTCCGATGGTTTGAGGATGAAGCAGTTGCCGCAGGCGATGGCGTAGGGCAGGAACCAGAGCGGAATCATGCCGGGGAAATTGAACGGCGTGATGGCCGCGACGACGCCAAGCGGCTGGCGCAGCATGTGCTCGTCGATGCCACGGGCGATATCTTCGGCGTTGTAGCCCATCATCAGCGAAGGGATGCCACAGGCCACCTCGACATTCTCGACGCCGCGACGCAGCTCGCCCCGCGACTCGGCCAGCGTCTTGCCGCACTCCTGCGTCGTCAGGCGGGCGATCTCGTCGAAGTGCTCTTCGAGCAGGTTCTTGAGCGTGAAGAAATACTGGATGCGGTCGGTGGGTGGCGTGCGCCGCCAGTCGTCGAAGGCAGCCTGCGCCGCTCGCACCGCCTCATCCACCTCGTCGGCGGATGAGAGAGGAACGCGGACGATGGTTTCAGCGGTGGCGGGGTTCCGCACATCAAGAAACTCAGAGGCTTTCGAGCGTCGCCACTCGCCTGCGATGTAGTTGCAAACCTGTCCGTCCTGTATCATCTGCTCCTGCCTCGATTCGCATTCAACTGACACTGCTTCGCGGTACGTTCGCACCGATGATAGCAAGTCTGTGCCATTTCTGACAAAAACGGGCTTTAGCCCGCCGCAAGCCGCGCCGTTTCAACGGCAGCGGTTAGGCGATTGGGGACTTTAGCCAGAATGCCCCGTGCCGTTGCAGGATTGCCCTTGCTAAGTTATATTCTGTTGGTAGAATGGTTCTGTAATTGCCCGCTCTTCGGACCGGTGTCTCCCATCTGAGTCGGGCCGGGCAGGCCCGTCAGGCGCTAACGTGAGCCGTTGGGTTGTGCGTAGCCTGAGAATCCGTCGGGCTGCAGCCCGTGCGGAGTGTCAATATGGCACAAGTGGCCCGAACCTGTAGCCACTGTTGCATAGCAGGCTGATCGCGGAATACTTCGAGGCGTATGCGATGGCCCAGCGCCAGGGGGTATTGGGCTGACACATCAATGACGAACATGACGAACATGACGAACGGCTGAGCGCATTCAGGAGCATGAACGCACGCAGCCGCTGTTTTGTCTATGAAGCGTTGGGCGGGCTAGCTGTGATGCCAGGTGTCGCTGAAGCCGTTGCCACTGCCGTTGAGCGCCGAGGGCTGCGCTTTCACTGTGCCGCCGCTCGTCGCCATGGTGATGTCAACCCAGACCGAGCTGCCATAGCTGCCGATTGATGCCCCATTGGCCGTGCTGCCTGAGAGATTGACCGTACCAAAATTGGCCAGTGGGAGCACCGAGCAGGTGATGGAGCAGGAGGATGGCGCCTCAGCAATCCACTCCGCCGAAGACCGGTTGAAGGTCCCGCTTTGGGTGGTGCTGAAGTTCCAACCACGCGACGACGACATCGTCAGTGTATAGGCGCTGCCGGTGTAGTGGACCTCGGCCGTCAGCGTATCGCCGGGGACACGCGGTAGGAGGAGGTGCTCAGTTCCATCGAGGGATTCGGATACATCTCCCACCAACCATAATAGGTGGCTCTACCGCGCGAACAATCCGAGTCGGTGCCGAGCTGTTCGACGCTGTTGGAGCTATAGCCATCCAGGCCAACCCAGAACGACGAATAGGCGGTCTTCCGACTGCCGCACGTCGCGGTGGGCTGCACCCAGGTGGCTTTCACATCGGTAAACGCCCCATTGGCGCCCGTTACCGCATAGCCCGACCAGTTGGTGCTGCTCGCCGTGCCATTATTGGTGATCCGGGGTTTGCCATGGTAGAGGGCGATTTGGCGCGATCCCGCCGCGCTGGCAGCTACCGGGGCAGCCGCAAGGGCGGAGGAGGCGAAGGACATGCCGAACAGGGAAAGGCCTGTGATAATCAGCGCAGCCGCGCCGGGGAGAATCCTGGGAAAAGCAAACTTACGCATGCGCGTGTGGTCTCCTGTCTGTGGAGTGTAGTCAACATCTTGCGAAACTACGGTGTTCCTGAAGACCTGCGTGTGAAAGAGACGCTTCGTAGCGGATTCCTGGGGCTGTCGCGACGCCTCTCTGCTCCCACACGCCGCAGCCTGCCTGTTTAGAAGGCTGCCAGGAGACTATGCCAGAAGCTGGCGGTGATGTCAAGGTGTCTTTTCATCAATCCATCAGTCCATTACGACAGCCGCCCCCTTTGACGCATAGCGAAGCGCCCTGACCTGTGTTCCCACCAAACCGGGAATCCCTATCAGCGCCGCAGAGGCGCCTAACAGGCTCGTCGCCCCAACGAGCGGCAGCAGGAATCCCGCTGCGGCGCTCGCCAGTGGCCCCGCCCCCTGCATCAGCGTCCGCAACAGCGCGAACGTGCGCCCACGCAACGGCTCCGGGATGATCCGCATACGTAGCGTTTGCGCCCAGATGGTGAGCGGCGCGCTAAAGGCGCCCAGGAGTGTCAGCCCGGCAAGCGCTCCTCCTAGTGGCCACCCGATGGCCTGACCCACCAGCAGCAGCGTCAGCGATAGCCCGGAGAGCAGTTGCGCCAGACAGATGAGGATACCCAGCCCGCGCGAGCTGGTGAAGCTGCCTGCCAGTGCCGCGCCGACCATCTCGCCCAACGCGAGCGCGCCCAGCAGCAGACCATACAACATCGCGCCATCGCCGGGGAGGCTGTCGGCGAAGACCGGAAGCCAGACCGCAAGAAAGCCAAAGCCGACGTTGAACAGGATAAACATCACGGTGGTCGAGAGCAGTACCCGATTGGAGAGCATGAGACTCACCGCATCGCGCAACCGATAGGCGTGTACTGGACTATCTAGATCGGCATGGCTGGCGGCGGAAGACTGCGGCGCGAGACGCGGCATACCCGCCAGCGCGACGACGAAGATGACATAGGACGCCGCATCCAGCAGCAGTACGCCCGGCGCTCCCACCCAGGCGATCAACAGCCCGGCAATGGGAGGCCCCAGCACGCCACTGAGCGTGTAGCTCAATGTCTCCAGCGCATTGGCGGCGGAAAGCTGCTCGTCGCGGGCCAGCGAGGGGATGAGCGAGGGAGTGCCCGCCAGCGTGATCATATAGAGGAAGCCGTAAACGCCCGCCACCACGTAGAGTTGCCAGAGCGCCAGCACGCCCAGCGCATAGAGCAACGGTATCAGGCCGACCGCCAGCCCCCGAATGAGATTATCCACCAGCATGACTCGCCCGCGGTCGAAGCGATCCAGCAGAAACCCGGCGAGCAGCCCACCCACGAGCACCGGGCCGGTATAGCACAGCAAAAGGATGCCCACCGCCTCTGGCGACTTCGTCGCCTGGTAGACAAACCAGACCAGCGCGACCCGCGTCATCGCATCGCCCAGCGCCGAGATGGTAAACCCAGTCCAGAAGCGCGCGAAGGGCCGCGAGCGGAACAACTCACCGTAGGGATTCGCCAGCCATCTGATACGACTGCTCATGGTCGCCTATCCATCCCTGTCCACTATTGTTGGCCTGCGCAAAAGGCGTCCGACGTCCGCACCTGTGGGTAACAGCGTACAGCAGTCCTGTGCCAACGCCATGTCATATTTTGGGGAGGAAAACACCATGCATTGCGGGCGAGAGTTATGAGGCTGAGACGAGGTTCACTGACTTAAGTTTGTTGTCTGGGTACCCGGTAGACAAGGCCATTTGTCAGCTACCGAACAGGCAAATATCAAACAGCCGCTACTTGAGCGTTTTGATCATCAGCGCATGTAAACCAGTGCCCGGTCGCTCATAGAAGTCACCTTCCTGTGCAAAGCCGTAACGCTCATAGAAGCCTTTGGCGCTGACACGACCGTGACACCAGATTTCGGCAGGCAGGGACTGCGCGCTGGCATAGTCGATGAGCGCCTGAAGGATCCTCCCTCCCGCGCCAATCCCGCGCGCGTCCTCCAGGACGGCCATACCACGAACACACCAACTGGTCGGCTGTGCGGCATGGTCACGCGGCTCAGGCACGATGGAGCCAACACCAACCAATCGTCCATTCAGAAAGCATCCGATATGCAGGGCGCCAGGTTTGGTGTCGCCTGGGGTGGGGAGAATAACGGAGTCATGAGGTCTGAGGATGCGTTGGCGCAGGTTCAGCGTTTCCGCGGGGTGAATGGGGCGAGTCTCGATAGTTGGCACGAGTGATTGCTGCCTTCCGCGAACGTTGCTTTCTATCGATTGTACCAATGCTGGCAGTCATATGAAAAGGAATGGCTGGACCATAGCAGCTAATCGGCGCTCGTTATTGGCGCGCGATAACCCTGGTCGGCGGCTCGCGAACGTTGCGGTTCTGGTTGAGCCAGCCAGAGAGAGACCTGAGCGGGCTGCATCGTCTCCTGGATTACCGCGAGCAGGCGACTCTCCAACTGGGTCAAGTCAACCTCGTCGCGCAGGGTGTCGCTAAATGATGCCAGCGCGTGGGCCGCATCGTATCTGCGCCGGTAAAAACGACGGTCGATGGCGCTCTGAATGCGCGAACGGAGCGGTTGGAACAATGCGGCAATTGCCAGTGTGGAGATGACAATCGTAAGTGGCTCTTGCAGGATCCGCCCATTGTTAATGGCTCCCGCCAGCCGCTCTAACCCAATGACGAGACATCCATACACCGTCGCCAGCAGCACTGTGAGCGTGCCGTAGACGAGCGCCTTGTTGATCAGGATATCAATATCCCAGAGGCGTGAGCGCAGGATCGCGATGCCAATCGAGAGCGGAATGAGCGCACTGAGGACATAGATGAGCGTATTGCCCGCGAAGAAACCCAGGTTGCCAAACACCTGCGACAGTTTCAGGAGATTTGTTACGGAAATGATGCCAATGGAACCGAGCAGACCAATCACGAGGCTGAAGACAACCCATTTCGTCTGCTGGCGCTCAACCAGGGTAGAGACCCAGCGATAGCGATAGACCTGTGCAGGCAGCGCGACAAGGATGGACACGAAGATCATCGGCAGAAAGGCATCGGGAGGCAAAACAGCTCCACTTACGATGAATAAGGGAACCCATACACCCATTACGAGGCGCGTCCACCGCGGAACAAAGCGGCCGTTGGGGAAGAGACAGAGGAATAAAACGAGCATGACAAAGCTCAGGACGCCCAAAAGATTAACGGGAATGGCAACCGCGGGAATGGCCGCAGCCAGCGCGTCAGAACTGGTCTGAGTCGCCGCTGTTATGACGAGTAAGAGAGCTGTGAGCAGGCCAATGCGTGTATCCGATTTGCGCCAGAAGATCATTGCGGCAACGACGAGAAACACGAGTGCGAACACTACTTCGAGGGCGCCGGTATACGCCGCGTAAAAACTGATGGACATGCCAGCCGCCTGAAATTGGGCGAAGGTATCGGGTGTAAGTTGCTGATCGCCACATGGCTGGGCTATGCAGACCGTCCCAAGTTGCGCAAAGCGTAGCGGGATACCCCATCCCCAGAGAACAAGCGCTACGACAGCCACAACCGCGAACCCTACGCGTGCGAAGACGAGCCAAAGTCCCCGCAACCGAGCCTCGCCGCCCGTTGGCTGTGGTTTCGTCGCGCCAGCTCGTTTGATAGCAGACATAGACATCACTCTATACCATCGCGCTTTCTGGCAGGCGCTTTTCACATCAGTATCAGTTCGTCTGCCGGTATCGTACCGACATCGTACCAGCGCGTCGTTCCCAAAACGTTACGAACCGCGTTACGGCGACCACCGTTTGCGACCACCTGAACGTTCGCTATCCCCGCTGGCGATACTTGCTGACGCGGGCCAGCTCGCGCTCGGCAATAATGGTTGATGTCACGAATTACCATCTGAAGTGAGTATCTCAGCGAGCTGCGGCACAGATGGTAAATCACCAACCGAGCGTACTGCCTCGATCAATATTGTGCGCGTCTGTTCGGACAGGCTCTCAAGATCCCCACCCTGGAAATAGACAAGCGCCTTCAGGCATTCGCTCGGTTGGAAGTTAAGGCCGAACAGGGTACGAGCGCCCGCAAGTCCAATACTCAAGTGGACACCGGCGGAAATGAGCGTTGCGATATCCACGTAATCCTTCGCTTCGATACGCTGGAGGATCACCTTCAGTTTGTGCGCGAGAAGATCATTGAGCGAAGCAACCTGAACGCTGCCAGGAACCGCTATCTCTGGTTCACCAATCCGCCCGAATCCAAGTCCCCCAAAGAATGAAAGTTTCACCTCGCGATGCTGGCCAGGGTCTTCTCCAGAGGCCACAAGTGGAATATCTGATGATACAAGAGCCGTAAATGTGTCGGGCTGATCCTGCAGGACTGTGGCGCTGGCGATGAAAGGGAAGCTTACTCGCAATGCATCCTTATCGAGTGGACGTTCGGAGAAGAAATCAAAGTCTATCGACGGACGATGTCCCAGCCGAAGCGCAATTGCGGTTCCTCCGTAGAGAGCGAAACCGAGCGCGGAAGAAGGCCCTAATGCTGGCCAGAGCTGACGTTGAGCTGGTGGCAAGATATCGAGGTGAGGAATAAAGGTAGCAGGCATCAGGACACGTTCCGTTGAGGCATCGGCGGGATCTGTCCAGGTGCAGTTGCCAGGCCGAGACGATAATGCCAGTATGCCCATGATC
This sequence comes from uncultured Chloroflexia bacterium, assembly GCA_963718915.1. Classification (GTDB taxonomy): domain Bacteria; phylum Chloroflexota; class Ktedonobacteria; order Ktedonobacterales; family JADMIN01; genus DAHUXT01. The sequence goes on from CAVRAI010000015.1 coordinate 23,423, forward strand.
GCGGACTGAACATGCCTACCTCGGCGTGTTTCAGAACGTTTCGAGGTATGTCCTCGCCAAACGCGCGCAGCATCTCCCGCGCATCGTCATAATCGCCGATGTCCATCACCTGGGCAATGATGCGCTCAGGATATCGAAGCGCCTCAGTAGGCGTCTTCCACCAGATATACCGGGCAGCCCAGAAGGAAAGCAATCGTTGTTGTTGCGGGTTACACTCGCCCGATAATGCCCGGCCAGAAACTTGTGTCATCACACCTACCTCGGTGAATTGTCCACCAGGCTCTCGCGACGCCCCAAAGCCTCAGAAATGTTGCGGGTAAGTGACCTATCTTTGGTACAGTATACCGCCAATCAGTGATATACCACAGCATCCACGCGCTATCCTCGCTGGCGATACTTGCTGACGCGGGCCAGCTCGCGCTCGGCGTCGCGTTTGGCGATGGCCTCGCGCTTGTCATATTGCTTCTTGCCGCGGCAGAGGCCTATCTCGACCTTGAGCCGGTTGCCCTTGAAATACATCTTCAGCGGCACGAGCGTCTGCCCCTTCGCCTGCACGCGCATCTCCAGCCGCGTGATCTCCTTGCGGTGCAGCAGCAGGCGGCGCGAGCGTAACGGATCGTGGTTCGCCCATGTGCCGTGCTCGTATTCGGCGATGTGCGCGCCATCGAGCCAGACCTCGTCGTCCTTGATGCGCGCATAGGCTCCGCGTAGATTGACGTGGCCCGCGCGCGCCGACTTGACCTCCGTGCCGGTCAGCGCGATGCCCGCCTCGATGGTCTCGTCCACAAAATAGTCATGATACGCCTGGCGATTTACCGTCACCATCTCAAAATCGTCTGATTTCTCTGGCATTGCTCAACTCAACTTTTCTTCCACAAGCTCATGTGTAAAGGCATCATCATGCCCGGCTACGTTATAGTCTGAATCAGGGGTGTCCCGTTCTCATACGTCCGCATAGCACACATGAGAACCACACCATATTATCCCTCCATTCGCTCGCCTGCAAGCCAGCGGGGAGTGGGTAGCTCGTCACCATCAGGAAACGGCATTATGTTCTATCGGCTCGGCCTCGCCACGGTTCGCTGGCGCCTCTGGATTATTGCCGCCTGGGCGCTGGTCGTACTGGCGGCCCTCCCATTCGCGCCACGCGCCGCCGAGGCGCTTTCGCCGGGCGGATTCGGCAGCCCGGATATGGAGTCACAACAGGCGATCACCGCACTAGAGCAGGGGCTGCATACCAGCTTCACCAGTGTGCTCGTCATCTTCTCCAGTGACACCCTGACGGCGGACGATCCACGCTTCCAGGCCGAAGCCACCGCCGCCGTGGCAAAGCTCCAGGCGTGGAACGAGGTGACGCGCGTCGTGCCGTTCACCGTCGCGCCATCGCAAATCTCGAATGATCGCCACGCCGCCTATACCGCCGTCTTCATCCGCGCCGACGCCGACCACGCGCCCGAGGTGCTGCCAGCGTTTCGCGCCAGGCTCGTCACTCCGCCACATCTGGCGATGACTGTGGGCGGCGGGCCGGTCTTCTACGCCGATATCCAGTCGGTCAGCGAGGCCGACCTGCGCCGGGCTGAACTGCTCGCCTTCCCGTTCGCGCTGCTGGCGCTGCTGCTGGTCTTCCGCTCGGTGATCGCCGCCGGACTGCCCGCCGCCGTCGGAGGATGCAGCGTCGTCGTCTCGCTGGCGTTGCTCTATCTGCTGGCGACGGCCACACCCGTCTCGATCTTCGCGCTCAACATCACCACCCTCTTTGGCCTCGGCCTCGGCGTAGACTACTCGCTCTTTATGGTCAGCCGCTTCCGCGAGGAGCTGGCGCAGGGCCGCGAGATTACCGACGCGGTGGGCCGGACGATGGCTACCGCCGGGCGCTCGGTCTTCTTCTCTGGCCTCGCCGTCTCGATTGGCCTGCTGGGGCTGGTCATTCTGCCGCTGAACGTGCTGCACTCTGTGGGCATCGGCGGTATGCTGACCGTCGCGCTGGCGATTCTGGCGGCGGTGACACTCTTACCCGCGCTGCTGAGCCTCCTGGGGTCGCGGGTCAACGCGCTGCCCGTGCGGCTGCCGTGGCCACGCTCGCGAGTAGCGCGCGGCGACTTGGCTGAGGAACACCGCTTCTGGCATCGGCTGGCGACGGGCGTCATGCGCCATCCGGTCGCGGTGCTGTTGCCAGTCCTGGCGTTCATGCTGCTGCTGGGTGTGCCGTACCTGAGTGTGCGGCTCGCCGCGCCGGACGCCTCGATTCTGCCCTCCAGCGTCAAGTCGCGCGCGGCGTATGATCTGCTGGCGCAGCGCTTCGATGCGCGCCAGACAACGCCGATCATTCTGGCGGTCCGCACCGATGGCAGCCCCACCAGCGCGTCCAATCTGGCGGCGCTCGATAGCTATGTGCGTCGATTAGAGGCGGATCCGCGCGTAGCTCAGGTGACGAGCATTGTCTCGCTCGACCCACGGCTGACGCTGGCGCAGTATCAGCTGATGTACGCCGATCCCAGGGCGATTGCCGACCCCTATATCAGCCAGTCGGTGCAGTATCTGGCAGGCGCGGATATCACGCTGGTGCAGGTGATTAGCCGCTACGGTATGATCGATACCCGGTCGGAGGATCTGGTGCAGGCGATCCGCAACACACCACCGCCCGCTGGCCTGCACGTGCTGGTAGATGGCGGGACGGCGGGCGTGATCGACTACGTCAACACGCTCTATAGCGAGTTTCCGCGCGCGCTGCTGGTGGTCGCGCTGATTACCTATCTGGCGCTGATGCTGCTCTTCCGCTCGCTGGTGCTGCCGCTCAAGGCGATCCTGATGAACGCGCTCTCCATCGTCGCCGCGTATGGCGCGTTGGTCTTCATCTTCCAGCAGGGCCATTTCAGCAATATCCTCAACTTCACGCCGCTCGGCTTTGTCGAGGCGTCGGCGCCGATCATGATGTTTTGCGCGCTCTTTGGCCTCTCGATGGATTACGAGGTCTTCCTGCTCTCGCGCGTGCGTGAGGCGTATGAGCAGACCGGCGACAACACGAAGAGCGTCGCGATGGGGCTGGAGCGCAGCGGCGGCATCATCACCAGCGCGGCGGCCATTGTCTTCCTGGTGAGCATCGCGTTCGCCACGGCGGATATGGTGATCGTCAAGGCGCTGGGCGTCGGGATGGCGCTGGCGGTGCTGCTGGACGCGACGCTGGTGCGGGGGCTGCTGGTACCCGCGACCATGCGCCTGCTGGGCAACGTCAACTGGTGGTGGCCGTGGCCATTCAACCGGCTCCTTCCAGGCGTGGTCTTCCACGGCAAGGGCGAGGCAAACAAGGAAGAGCGCCAACCCGTAGCGGCGGGAGGGGAGTGATCATGCGATTTCCACGGATTCGCCCCGACGTTGCGCGAGATGTCACACAAGTTGCGCGTCGTGGCGCGGGCGAGAATTGCGGGCGGTTAAAACCGCGCCTGAAGGGCCTCGCTGCGCTCCGCCACGAAACCTGCCTGCGCAGGTTGCAGAGATTCGCCCCAGGCGATACACCTTGTCGGGCGTCTGGATCTGGGAAGTCCGCGCTGCGCGGACTTTGTGGCCGACCGGGAGGGAGGCCGTTCAGGCGCGACTTTAGTCGCCAGCCTGATGCAGCGCGTGCCCCTCATCGCCGGTAACGCAACATCCGCCGCCCGCAACGTTCGCCCGCGCAAACGGGGTTTCGCCTTCCTACTCCTCATGCTATTTGCAATCATGCTCAGTGGCTGTGGCCTGCCGGGCACGATTGCCGGAGGTGGCAGCCTGCCCGCGACGAGACCTGTCCCGACGGCGACGCCGCTCCCTCCGGTGCGCTTTCCGCAGGACGAGGCGCCACATACTGATCTAACCGAGTGGTGGTATTACACCGGCCATTTTCACAGCGCCAGCGGCCACGAGTACGGCTTCGAGTTGACGTTCTTCCAGACGCTACGCGGCGCGCTCCCACCCTACTACGCAGCGCACTACGCCATCAGCGACATCTCGCGCGGCCAGTTCCACTACGATCAGCAGGTGGGCTTCGGCTCGCCGTCGTCCATACCGCCCGCTGGCTCAACCCAGGGATTCCACCTGACGCTCAACGGCTGGACGGCGAGCGGACTGAACGGCCACGACCAACTCCACGCGGAGATGGCCGACTATACGATTGACCTGAAGCTGACCGATGCGCTGCCACACCCGATACTGCACAATGGCAACGGGCTAATTACCTATGGTCAGGCGGGCTACTCGTATTACTACTCGCGTCCGCTGCTCATGGTGAGCGGAACCGTGAACGATCACGGGACACCGGTTGCGGTGACGGGGCAGGCGTGGATGGATCACCAGTGGGGCGACTTCCTGACGTTGGCAGGCTCCGGCTGGGACTGGTACAGCATCCAGCTGGCCAACCACACCGAATATATGCTCTACATCATCCGCGACAGCCAGAAGCGCGCACTCGGCGCCGTCGGCACGTACGTTACGCCGGACGGCGCAGCCCACGAGATTCCGGCGGCAAATATGCGCTTCGAGGTGCTCGGCCACTGGACCAGCCCCGCGACCGGCGGGGTCTACCCCTCCGGCTGGCGTGTGACGATTAGCGATCCCGCCGTCACGCTGACGCTGACACCCGCCCTGGTGGACCAGGAGCTGGTGACGGCGCAGTCCACTGGCGTCGCCTACTGGGAGGGCGCGGTGCGCATAACAGGGCAGGCCAGCGGCAAGCCCGTGACAGGCCAGGGCTACGTCGAGCTAACGGGCTACGCGACATTGCCACCGGGCGCGGCGCAGCCTGGCGCAACGGCGCCATAGAGGCAGCACGGTCATAGTGGCTCTTCCAAAATCAGATGCCTCGAACACTGCCTTGATTGGATATAATGGCTCTGACAGCGGAAGGTCGTTGAACAACACTATTCATGAGGCCACATAGCGTATGATCGAACGATTGAAACAGGCCTTTGAGCAGGCGGAGCAACGCCCCGAGGCGGAGCAAGAATTACTGGCCCAGTTGCTGCTTGAGGAAATGAACGCATCGGATACGGCATCATCAGCACCTGCCCTTGATGCTCATCCCCAACTAAGCGCAGCGCAAGGGGAGCAGATTGTAGCAATTCTGCGCCAATTTGACATTGTCCATGCGGCCCTGTTCGGCTCCTTCGCGCGAGGCGATGCCCATGCTGCAAGCAATATTGATCTGCTGATTACCCCCCCTCCAGGCACAACTCTTCTTGATCTTGCTCGGCTCGAAAACCGCCTGACTGATGCGCTTGCCCGTCCCGTGCAAATTGTCACTGTTGAGGAATTGCATCCTGGCATGCGAGAACGCATCCTACGCGAACAGCAGGAATTGCTATGACCACGCCTGGCGCCACGCCGCCTCTGCGTGATCCACGTATCATTCTCGATGAGATACTTGCCAGCATCGCTATGATTCAGTCGTATCTGGCGCAGGTGACACGAGACGAATTCATAGCGCAATCCCTGATTCAGGATGGCGTGGTGAGGAGGCTTGAAATTATCGGCGAAGCAGCGACTCAATTGCCCACTGACCTCAAGGCGCGCTTTACCGCTGTCGAGTGGCGGGCTATGACCTCGATGCGTAATCGGCTGATTCATGGATACTTTGCGGTCAATCTCACCATCGTATGGGATACCATTCAACGTGACCTCCCGGTGCTGGAAACGCAGATCCGTGCGATTCGCTCTCACATGCACTCCTATTCTGCTCCCGTCGGCTGATTCCCCAGGCTCAAGAATGAGGCGTCTGTGGCGTCGCTCAGCACGCGAACCAGCAGGCGCAACTCGTCCGCGGTATAGCGGCGCAAGAACTGGATGAAGCCGCGCTCCATCTGCTCGTCGAAGGCACGATGCACCTCGAAGATCTCTCGTCCAGGCGGGGTGAGGCGAAAGAGGATTTCTTTCCTGTTATTGGGAAGCGACTCAACGCTGACGAGCTTGCTGGCGATCAACCGGCGCGCTACTTTCGAGACGGTGCCCTTCGGAATACGAAACTGCGCCGAAATGGTGATGCCATTCACCGGCTCCAGCCGCCCAATAGCATCGATCACCCGTAAGGTGGTGACACTCGAATCCCGCAGCACTTCGACCACCAGCGGATTCTGGCTATGCGCCGCGATCCATTGCCACTCCTCGTTGCCCTCGGTCTCGAATCGCTCGGTGACCTTCGCCAGCAACGCCAGCACCTCGACGCTCAACGGCGTCACATCATCGGCGTTTTCCGACACGCCCTGGGAGCTGAGCATGACGCTACCCTTCCCGCCTTATGACGACCACTCACTTCCATTCCAGTATAGCAACAACGGGCATCGCTCGCGAACATGAGTTAGCCAGCCAGGTATGAATAGTTTCCAGGAAACCATATTGACATGAGGCAGGAGTAACGGCTATTATTGTTTCTGGGAAACTATTTTAGCTGGCCTGAAGGGAGACGCATCCAATGAAAGCGGCGGTTCTGCATAAGTTCGGGAAGGCGCCACGCTACGAGGACTTCCCTGACCCCACACTGGGCGACGGTGATGTGCTCGTAGAAGTGAAGGCGGTCGCGCTGGAAAACATCGACCGAGCGATGGCGCGCGGGAGTCATTTCGCCAGTCGCCAGTTTCTTCCACATCTACCCGCCATTGTGGGATCCGATGGCATTGGTAGGCTTGAGAATGGCCAGCTGATCGGCTTTGGCGGCATGAAGCCTCCCTACGGTGCGATGGCGGAACGGGCAATTATTGCCGACTTGCACTATGTCCAGATTCCCGATGGCGTTGAGGCGGCGGTTGCCGCTGCCGTGCCAGGATCGGCATTGACGGCGCTCTTTCCGCTGAAGTGGGGCGCTCAGCTTCAGCAGGATGAGACGGTGCTGATCAACGGCGCGACGGGATTCGCGGGCAAACTGGCCGTTCAGGTCGCCAGGCTGCTCGGCGCGAAGCGGATCGTCGCCAGCGGGCGCAATGACGAAGCGCTGCGGTCGCTCGCCAACCTTGGCGCGGACAGCGTCATCGATCTCAAGCTATCCGATGCCCAACTCACCGCCGCGTTCAAGCGCGAGGCGGGGGCCACCGGATACGGCGTCATTCTCGATTTCTTATGGGGGCGTCCGACAGAGATCCTCATCGCAACCCTGGTTCCCGATACGCTCAGCTTTGCAAGGGGTCGGACGCGGCTGGTGCAGATTGGCGAGATGGCGGGGCCGCGCATCACGCTCGCCGCCGATGCGCTGCGCACGTCGGGACTCACCATCGTCGGCGGGGGTAGCGGCATCACGCCAGAAGCGCTGGCCGAGGGAACCAGTCTGGTGTGGGACTGGATCAAGGAAGGCAAGCTCAAAGCGGATATCGAACAGGCGCCGCTCAAAGACGTGGAACGTGTCTGGAAGCGCACCGATGTCCAGGGCAGGCGGGTCGTCATTGTCCCATAGGAGGCCGGTCATAGCGCTTCCGCCATGCGCTATGCGCTGTTTGACAGGCGTTCGCCCGCGGGCTATACTGAATGGGCGCGGGGCGAAATCTTCGCGCATACGGTGCCCGTAGCTCAATTGGCAGAGCGCCAGATTGTGGCTCTGGAGGCCGTGGGTTCAAACCCCATCGGGCACCCCCACTAAGCACATCCCGCATCACGATGCCTCGAATGCTGATATCCTCGGCGTTCGGGGCATCTGTGGCTAGTGCGCAAAAGGCTCTCTGAATGATGCAGCATACAGAACATCTCTACGTGGTCACCGACGACAGCATCTTGCATGGCGAGCCAATTATCGTTGGCACTCGCACGCCGGTTCGCGCCATTGTCGAGTTGTGGCGTCAGGGGTTTGCGCCTGAGACGATACCGGCTCACCTGCCCCATCTCACGCTCGCGCAGGTCTTTGACGCGCTGAGCTACTACAGCGACCACCAGGACGAGATCAACCAGTATATCGAGCGCAACCGCATCCCCGACGCGCTGATTGACCCGCTATATGGTGCGCGTTGGTTTCACTAGCTATGATGTGTGGAGTCTGATTTCTTCCGGCCTCGCTCCTGAGATGACAAAAAAGGGATTACCAGCAGACAGACTTGTGGCATCATGGAGACTGTTGTATAGTAGCGAGGCTATCTGTACGGTTGGTCGACTGAAGCGTCAGAAAGAAGTAAACAATGCCTACTGAGCCTGAGAGATTCGCTAATCTCTTCATTGCGCCATCCTCGAGGAATGCACAATCTGTCGCCAAAGGAATTCGAGGGTTTCGTCGCGTATTACTACGACGAGCAGGATATATGTGAGAGAAGTTGGGCCCCACTTCCTCAGAGGCGTAGACCTTGAAATGCGGTTCCCTAGTAGGACACGCATTGTCGGAGGTGTCGAGTGCAAGCGATACCAACCTGAGCAACTTGTCACAGCTTCAATTGTCAGGGGAGTAATGGGGGCACCTGCGGTCTCCAGACGAGGGGCAAAGCCATTTGTCATCACCACCAGTGATTTTAATAAGCCCGCACGCCAGATGGCTGAGGCTGGGGCAAGGCAGGCATTTCTGATGAATGGCTCTCAACTTGTTCGCTATATCCTATATATCCGGGGATCACGACATGATGACGATGATACGATTGCTTCGATTCCGCCAGAGTTCTTCTGTAGTCAAGGTCATTCTCCCTGCCGCCCGGGTTGGAGACGCCAAGATACTTACCATTGCCAATAACAAAGGTGGCGTTGGCAAGACCACGACCGCCTATTATCTAGGTGCAGAGCTGGCGCGTCAGGGCGAACGTGTACTCCTGATTGATCTGACGGACAAGGAAACCTAACCGAATCGTGTGCCGGAGCATACTGAAGAACACGGCAGTGGAGTAGAGATTTTCCCTAATATAACGCAGTATTTCTCGGGACAACGTAACCATTGCAGGACTTGATCAAGTCCACTAGCAAGGAGCGTTTAGCACCAGTCCTCAGCCTTTTCTTGGCTTCGTGACCTTGGCGGGAATTGTCGTCCTGACATTGATTCGCAGTTCTCTCAGGATGTTCAAATGTTAAGCACACAACCGCTCGGAGACTGGGCGGCGTTCCTACCTGGATCATTATCGATACTCCCCCAGCAATGTCGGTCTCCACACCAGCAGGGTTGGCAGCAGCGAACTCTGTGATTGCTCCTATCCGCCCTCGGAGGCGGTCGCTGCCTGGAACCAGAATAAAGTTTGCTACGGGCGCGACAATGAATGCGCTGACAGGAACCAACGGGAAATTTCTCGGGACGGTGATCACCATTGGATACCTTAAACTCAGTCAAGGACTTCGAAAACCTATTTCTCCCGCCTACGCTGCAAGAATCCGGTGGTCGGGCATTCACCGAGAAGATTCCTATCGACAATCGGCTAGAGTATTTGGAACCCGGTGCGAACACAAGCGGAGCCAAAGCATACGAAAAACTGGCTATTGAAATACTAAATGCCGTCCAGTCGTGGCAAAATAGCTAACGAGTTGGAGGGAGGACAAGCATGTCAGAACCAATAGGGGCAAAGGTTGAATCACGAACCACTCGACCAAGAACGCAAACGAACCCTAGGCCAAAAGTACCAAAACAGACGCTGCCGAAGCCGCCGAAGCCAATGCCCCCATCAAAAAGGAAGATGCTGCAACCGGAGTTGCTAAAAACCCTTGCTGGGAGTGATCGAGGAACAGCAATCACCACAGCGGCTATTACAGCGGCGCTCGCCGTCGTCAACGATTGGCTGGCTATAGATCGTCCATTTCAGCAAAGTGTTCTGGGAAATACAACGAGTTAGTGGCGATACAGTACCAGACAAACGACAGAGCGGGTCCAATGCCGAAGCCGATAGAGCACCTGGTACTGCATATTCCTACAGTCCACTCGCGATGGCTGATCCTTGCATCTAGCATTCGACTACGGAAATGACGAGTTGCCAGCGGTTCTTGCTCATGTTTCACAAGATACCTTGGTGAAATGGTCAACTTCGTGCAGTGAAGTTACCCAGGCAAAAAACCGCTCAATGGCAGTAGTAATGCATCCATGATTGATGTTTCATCCACAGTACATGACCTACCATTAGAGCGTGGTGTGAAAAAACGCGTCATGTCAACCATTCGTGGCAGCGGACAGGTGATGGACTGAAATCAAGGTCTGCGACTGAGATCGGTAAGCTCATTGTCGCGGACTTAGTTGTAAAGCAGTCGACCATCGTCGTCTATAGGTGTGAGAGCGGACAGTCCTCCTGGCGGGGAAAGCGACCTAACTGTAACTGACGAAGTCTAGCGATACATATCAGTGCCGAGTATTTCCAGAAACCAGGCAAACACAGATTGTGGCTCTGGAGGTCGTGGGTTCAAACCCCATCGGGCACCCCCATGATGCACGTCCCGCATCACGATGCCTCGAATGCTGATATCCTCGGCGTTCGGGGCATTTTCGCGTTCACGAGCGTCACTGTTTCGGGTAGCGGGGGATCATTCACGCGGTGCATTGACGGCGACGATAAGAGTCGCTAGACTAAGCGAACCATATGGAGCGAAGCAGTCATGCACCGTGTGCGCCGTTGAGGAAGGAGACGACGATGAGCCGACGTAGTCAGATGCTATTCGCGGCGGGATCGATTCCCGTCGCCGCTGGTCTCGGGGCTGTCGGAGCGATTCCGCTGGTCCCGCCGCTGGTCTTCGGCGCCTTCTTTCTCCTGCTGACCATCGTGCTGCTCGTCTGGCATCAGCTGGCGGTGCGCGCCTACCACGGCAACGGCGTGGTGGTCTTTGCGCGCGGGCCGTGGCCAGTGATGATCGCCCTGATATTGATCGAGGCCATCTGCGCAGTGGATATCCTGCTCGCGCCGGGCAGCGATATCCGCATCTGGCTCTTTCTCGGCTATTTTCTCTTTGGCATAGTCTATCTGTCATTCCTGCCCAGCGCGCTGCTTTTCTGGGCCGCGGATACTGCGAGGCTGACAAGCCAGGTGCTGGCGTTCAAGCGCTCGCTGCCCTGGCAAGAGATCGACTGGCTCTATCTGGAGAGCAACGAGACCACCCAGAAGCAGTACTTCATCACGGTAGCCAAGTGGAAGGACGAGCAACTAATCGTCGAGGCGGGCCCGCGGCGCAGCATGCAGGTGCTTGTGCGCTCGCCGCTTTCAGGTGGCGCGCCGTCCCCGCTGCTCCAGGCAATCCGCGCGCGGGCGACGCATGCGGCGGTCGGCATCGATCAGCTTCCCGCTGTGCAGGCGCGGCGGCGCGGGCTGCCCCCGCCATTTTCGCCACAACCTGAGCCAAACGTCAGCCTGCCTGACGCCATCAAAATTGCCCGCGAACCCTCCCTCCCCGCGAACTGGGCGCGCTTCTCCGTGCGTCGGGGCATCATCTGGCCCAACCTGATCATCTACACCGTGCTGGCAATCGTCGCGGTGGGCTGTGGCATCTTCATCGTCGCGTCAGGTACCATCGTCAGCCTCGACCTGATTCCTAAAGACTGGCTCGTCGGGACGCAGCGGTCGCTGGTGCTCTATGGTGAAGGGATTATCTGCGCCGGGCTGGGGCTGTGGTTCTTCTACTCCTTTACCCTCCGCTGGCTGCGAACCTTGCAACATCCGCAAGACTACTTCTTTCTGGTGACACCGCGCTACGTCGCCGAGGTGAAAGGCCAGAAAGTCGAGGGCGTGGCGCTGGCTGACGTACGCGGCATTCGCCGGAGCGGTGGCGGCAACTACGGCTGGCAGATCGTCCTCGAGATGCGCAACGGCAAGAAGACGGAGTACGACGTGGGGAGCAATTACGGCCCCTCGCGCGATCTGTACGCATATATTCTCGCCGCGCTCAACACCCGCCGTCCGGCGCAGTCTGCCGCTCCCTTCGGGCCCACCATGCGCGGCGACAGCGGGTAGTAACGGCCGACCATGCCAGGCAGCCTTCTGGCATTGGAGATGGGCATGAAGCCTCCGCAGTTTTGCTTGCGGGGCTGTAGAAACCTGTCTACCAGCCTGACCTGACCCTACTGCCCTCCACTCTCCCCTCTGGCCCACCTCGCACATACCTGATGACCCGTGCCAGGGTAATCAGGTATGTGCGAGGTGGGCGGCTGCGTAGACGACAGGTTCTTGTGCTTACCCATCTACTAACACCGTCCGTAAGCGTCTGGTTGACCAGGGTGCCACATAACCAGCAATAGCTGGCACACGTCTTGCGGTATGCATGCTTTGAAACGGCGTCAGATTGTCAGGATAAACGGCTGTGACATGCCATCCTCAGGAAAGAGAGGCCCACCATGAAGCAAGCGGAACCGCTGCTCATCGCCCCTGAGTGTTCCGCGCCGGGCTGCCATCGCGATGGAGAAGCGTCCATGATGATCAAGTGCCACGCATGCGATCACTGGTTCTGTGAGGAGCACTTCGAGACGGCTGAGGCGAATGGGAACTGGAGTCAGCGGATCACCGGCGTTCCAACGGTCAAGCTGGTGAAGACTGGCCTGGACGGCCTCGCATACTATCTGGGATCCTGTATGGCGTGTCGCGCGAAACAGGCGGGACGGCGCCCGGTAGACTCCTCCTGGCTGCGGTAGAAACGGCGTTCGACGCACCTGGAGCAACTGACATAAGCAAGAATCAGAAAGGAGCTTCTGCGATGACCCTGATCTTTCATCTCATTAAAAGTCTGTTCCATGCCTTCTTCAAGATCACCTTCACTGCGTTGTTCGTTGGCGTTCTCGCAGCAGGTGCGACGTTGCTGGTCATCTACATGAACGACGGGCATCTCTGGCCACCATCGACGCTCATCGACGCGGCGGCAGCGGCAATCGGCGTGCTTGCGGCCTATGCCGCTGGCTTAACGATGCTGATGCGCGAAGCAGTGCGCGCGGCGCTGACGGTTGAGCATGGCGTAGCCAAGGAAGTTGGGCAGGAGGTCTCAGGCGTCGAGCATGAGCTTGTGGGTACAAGGAAGTAGATCTTCGTAGGGGAGTAGACACGAAGCGCACTGCACAATCCTTCGCTAGCCGTCTCGTGGAATGACCAGCAGGGGAACCACACAGCCAATCGCCGAGATGACGACCGCGACCAGCAGCGCGAGCGGAATCGACCGCTCGACCACTGGGCCGGCCAGCGCCGACCCGACGGGCATCCCGGCGAAGTTCAGGCTCATCGAGACGGCGAAGATACGGCCAAACCAGCGCGAGTCCGTGCGACGCTGGCGCAGCGCGAAGAGGCCGATATCAATCGGGCCAGAAGCCAGGCCTAGCAGCGCCATCCCCGCCAGCAATGCCACTGGCGATTGCAGCAGAATACACACGCACGCCAGCGCCGCGAACACCATCCCACCGACAATGATCCAGCGCTCGCGTCCCTCGGTGTTGATGCGTCCGGCCACCAGGCCAGCCACCACCGTCGTCACACCCGCGACCGACCATAACAGGCCGACGCCGTCCGCGCCCCAGTGGAACTCGCGTAAGATCATGACCGGGAGCGCCACGACGAGGAAACCATAGGGAATATTGGTCATCCACAGCGTCACGATGACACCACGCAATGTGGGATGGCGCACGACATACACCAGGGACTGCCACGCCGCCCGCAGCAACGGCTCTCGAGCGCCCCGCTCCACTGGCGGCTCCGTGACGCCAAACAGGACGACGCAGGTGATGACGAAGATGACCGCCGTCAGCAAAAACGCGCCCTCGCCGCCAAACCACGCGACAAGAAATCCCGCCAGCGCTGGCCCGACGACCATGGCCAGCGCCATGCTGCCACTATCCACCCCGTTCGCGCGATCCCAGAGCTCGCGCGGCACCGCCCGCGGAAAGAGGGTGCGGGTTCCGCTGATGGTCAACGGACTCGTCAGCGAACTGAGCGCCACGATCACCAGCATGGTCACGGGGGTAAGCGCGTTCGCTAGAGAAAGCGCCGTCAGCACCACGAGCGCGAGCGCGGCAACGCTGAGATCAATCCGAATCAGGCGCAGACAGCCGTAGCGGTCGAGCAGCGCGCCCGCGATGGGGCTGACCACCAGGCCAGGCACGATGGCGACGAAGGTGGCGAAACCCGCCAGCGCGGGCGAGTGGAAGCGCTGAAGCACGAACAGCACCAGCGCGACCTGCCAGAGCTGGCCGCCCGTGCGCGCGAGCACGGTAGCCGCGGCGAGCTTCGGAAATCCCGGCAGGCTGAAGAGTCGGCGATAGCCAACGTCGCGGGTTGTGAAGTCTATGGTGAGGTCTGTCGCTGGGTCTGTCTGGAGGCCCGTCGTCAGGTCTGTCTTGTCTGCCTCGATGGTCACGCGGTGTTCTCCCCTGCCATATCTTATCATGGCACGCCAGGGAAGGCAGATGTGTCGAGACGCCAGCGGCAAGAAGAGTGAGTCGAGACGTACTATAGACAATCCAGCGAACCGCGCTTCATCCCAATCGCTTTCCTGTTGGCGTCCACATAAACGTATATATGTTCATTTTTCATGGCCGCTGCACTGCCCTATTGACATGTTGACAAGCTCATGTATACTGGCTCTTACCAACTCTTGCTTATCGGTGATAGTCCAATGTACCGATGAAGCAGAACCACAGTACTGATATCCACGAGCAATTGTACTGAGTATGGTAGCGCGCTTTCCTTATTCCCAGCGCCAGCAGACAGCCATACAGCATCGTCCTCCGTTTGCCTGATCATAGCGCCTTTTGCCGTGTGTAGCCGTCCTCTCGCCGAGGAAATGGAGTAGTCAGTCATGCGTCACATGCGTCACTCAATCGTGCGCCAGTGGGCCCACATCGCCCGTGTCGCTGTCGTCTCTCTGATGATTCTGGTCGTCTTCCAATCGTCGGGGTTAGGCGCGGGTCCGCTCGGCCTTCTCGGCGTGGCGCATGCTGCCAGCCTGAAACCACAACCTCCGACCAATACGACATGATGTCGGGCGCTTCGTTCCCTATATCAATGCCCCGCAGCTGCCCAGTGGCAGCTGGACTCCCAAGCAGTCCACCGCGCCGCGCTCTCAGAGCCATCCAGCCACTGGCCAAACGCCAGCCTCAGGGCGCAAAGCTGGCGAACAGGCGGACTTGCGCACGGCAGCGAGTTCGACCACCCTCAACAGCGATGGCACCTGGACCCTCACGTCGTATCCCGTGCCCGTCCATTATCAGGATGCTCAGGGTAACTGGCAGAATATCGACGACACCGTCGTCACCGATAGTTCAGTCTCGGGCTATGGTTATGGGAATAAGGCAAATGGTTGGCAAGTGCATTTTGCCCAACAGGCGGGTGGCTCCAAACTGCTCCATCTGCGCTATCCTGGCCTGACAGTCGCCGAGGCGCTGAACGGGGCGGCCACCGTCTCCGCGACGGCCAGTGGCTCGCAGATCATCTATCCGAGTGTGTTTCCCAGCGTGTTGATCTGCTCTATCTGGTCGGCAATGCCCATCTCGAAGAAACGCTTCTGCTCCACACTGCGCAGACACCTAGCAGCTATAGCTTCACCTATCACGTTCCCGGCGCGACTGCCCGGTAGACGATGCCGGCAATATTGTCTTCCTGGACACGCACGGTAATGTCCTGTTAACGGTTGGCGGCATCTCGATGTATGAAGCGGACG
The DNA here is from genome assembly GCA_963718915.1 of uncultured Chloroflexia bacterium. Taxonomy (GTDB): domain Bacteria; phylum Chloroflexota; class Ktedonobacteria; order Ktedonobacterales; family JADMIN01; genus DAHUXT01. The sequence goes on from CAVRAI010000015.1 coordinate 38,942, forward strand.
CGCAGGGACAGCTGCTGCCCACAGGCAAAGAGACAGATAATGTCACGGTGACACTCTCAGGAACAAGCCCCAATTATACTGTCACGCTGACGCCAGATCAGGCCTGGCTCACTGATCCCTCACGCCATTTCCCGGTAGCGATTGACCCGACCTTTTCGGGGCCGATATCGCCATAGCAGCACACGAGTGGCAACACCTATGCTGACACATTCGACGAGAGCGGCAATCCCAGCCTGGGCTTCAATACAATGTCAATACCGAGCGCATTGGCAATTGCAATGCGATTCCCTCAGGGAGCCACTGGCTATGGTACCGGCACCAATCGGTCATACATCAAGTTCCCGATTGGATCGGCCCCAGCGGGCGCGCGCGTCACCAGCGCAAACTTGTCGCTTTACCAACTCAGCGCCTATGGGGGCGCGGCAACGACAATTGCCGCCGACGAGATCAAGACTGCATGGAATGCGACGACACTGACCTGGAACAACCACCCCACAAGCGTCGCAATAGTCGGGATCGGAACCGCCGAACGGACAACGTACAATGTACTGGTGGCAGGTCGATGTGACCCAGGCGATCTACAATTGGTGGCAGAATGGCCAGACCGACAATGGCCTCCGGCTGCAGCTATACCGACGAGAGCCAACCGTGTGATCTGTTCGCCTCCGACGATCGCGGCATCACGAACGAGCTCCCGCAGCTCACGGTCAACTATGTCCAGGACACGACCACGCCTGGTGGCGCCATCACGGCAATCAATGGCGGTTCATCCCCAACACCAACAATCCCAACGTCACCCTCGCTACGTCGGTTACGGATACTGGCTCGATCACCGAGTGGGGCAGCAACTGGAGCAACACGAATGGGCATTGGTGCCAATGGCGGCACCGCGGCGCATTGGGTGACCAATGGCGCGCAACTGGCCGCCGATACGTCGAGCTGTGGCGCGACGGCTTGCGCCGCGCAGACATTCATTCCGTCGAACGCCTCGACCTGGTCCAATGTCGCGAACTGGCCCACCTTCACCGCGATGTTCAAGTCAGATCTCGGCGGCCAGTTCAATTTCGGGATGGTGGCCAGCGGCAATAACAATACCCGCTTCGATCTGGTGGCGGCCGCAGGGATCCTCGGCCTTCACCAGCTTTGGAGTATTCGACCACGGCAGGCTCCTTCACCACGCTGGCAGTCAATATTCCCTTCACGGCGAATACCTGGTACTATGGACAGGTCGACTTCACGCGCAGCATCTCGCAGAAATCTATCTCTGGCCGGTTGGGCAGACCAAACCAGCCGTACCGACCATATTCGCAATGGCGTCTACATGTCGCAGCCGGGCTTGAACTTCTGGGAGCAAGGTGACAACAGCGGCAGCGGGTCTCCATACCTACACCATCGCCAATGTCATCGCGACCGCCAAGGATACGAATAGCGGGACCATTGGCTACGGCGTCTATGGCATGGAGTTCTCGAATGACGGCAGCACCTGGAGCTGCCCAGCTGGTGGGACCTGGTGCGTCGCGGCCAGCCAACCAGCCCACCTGGACGCTGAGCGCGGGGGACGGCGCCAAGACGGTCTCCCTCCGCACGATTGACAACGCGGGCAAAATCTCAAGTTCAGCAAGCAGGACGATTATCTACGATACCACCGGGCCGACCGCCAGCGTCCTCAGTCCGACGGCAGGCCACGATGTGCGCGGTATCGTGACAGTCAACGCTACTGCCACCGACCCAGCCGCGAGCGATGGATCCTTTTCGGGCATTGCCAGTGTCGCGCTCTTCATGGATGGCGGCCAGGTGGGATCGCCTGTCACTGGAACGGATTGCGCCGACCTTCCTCTGGGATACGACCAACGTGGGTTCTGGCCCGCACACGCTGACTGTGCAGGCCACCGACAACGCGGGCAACGTCGGCCCAATGAGCGCGGGCGTCGTCGTCTCGGTGAGCAACACCGGCCAGATGAGCTATGAGACCTATGCGCTGCGTGACCTGCCTGCGGGCGACATCAAGGCCGGGGTCAACGTGGCGACTGGGAATTCCGTCGTCACCGAGCAGGATATCGACGTAGCGGGCCGGGGACCAGACCTCGCGCTGGGTCGCGAGTACAACGACCTCATGCCCTCGCCTAAACTCTTCGGCTATGGTTGGTCGAGCGATCTCGACGAGAGCATCTACGTCAATGCCGACAACTCGGTGACGTACTATGACGCCAGTGGCGGCGTTCACCTCTTCTTGCCCAATGGGTCGGGTGGCTATATCACCCCGCCAGGCTTGTTCCTGACGCTGGCGCATAATCAGGATGGCAGCTATACCCTGACCTCACGCGACCAGACGAAGACGAACTTCAACGTTTCGGGCTCTCTGAACAGCGTGGTCGACCGCAACGGCAACGCGCTGACCATCGCCTATGATGCGAACAATCTGCCGACGACGATGACCGATTCTTCCGGGCGGACACTGACCTTCACGACGAGCGGTGGGCACATCACCCATATCGCCGCGCCCGGCTCGCGCACCTTTGACTACGCCTACAATGCTGCCGGGAACCTGACCGACTACACCGATCCGCAGGGGATCGTCACCCACTACGACTACGATGCCAGACCATCGCCTGACCAAGATCACGCTGAATTACCAGTCTGGTGGGCCATCTGACGTGCAGACCAATGTCGCCACAACGCTCAGCTTATGACGGCGTCCAACCGGCTGGTGAGCCTGGTGGACCCGATGGGCTTCGACGCCGGGATCTGCTATGATTCCGGCGGAAACTGCTATGGCGCGGATCATCCCTGCGACGGAGCGACGGGGATTCCGGGTCGACCTGTGTGGCGCAATTCTGGAAGCTGGACACCATCCAGATCGCCTGCAGTTCCGGTCTATCAAGATACTGTCTATACCGCCGCCAATGATGGCTCGGGCGCCGTCACGAAGATCACCGATGCGGCTGAGAAACGATACACTATATGCCTACGACGCAGCAACGGCGAACTGACGGAACTTACCGACGCCAATGGGCAATGTCACCGATTACACCTATGACGGCAACGGCAATATGCTGACGCAGGTGGTGGATCCATCTGGCCTGGCGCTCACGACCTCCTGGACCTATGACAGCGCCAACAACGTCTTGACCGAGACCAATCCCATCCGGACATCGTCACCAAGTACACCTATGATGCGCCGACAACCGGGAACGTCGTCACGACCGTCCAAAATTACGAGAGCGGCGGCCCGACGAATAGCGATACCAACGTCACCACCAGCAACACCTACGATAGCTACGGCGAGGTGCTGACCTCGACCGATCCGCTGGGCGTGGTGACGAAGTACACCTACGACAGCTATGGCGACACGCTGACGACCACCGAGAACTACCAGTCGGGTGGGCCGTCGGACGACCATACCAATGTGACGACCAGCGCCACCTATGACGACCTGGGCGAGCAGATGACCTCCACCAACGCGCTCGGCATCGTCACCGCGACGGTCTACGATATTCGCGGCAACGTGCAGCAGACGACGGCCAATTACCAGTCGGGCGGGCCAACTGACGCCCAGACCAATGTCAAGACGCAGTACGGCTACGACGCGCTCGGTCGCCAGATCACCACGACCAACCCGCGCGGCATCGTCACCAAGACCGACTATGATCTTGATGGGCGTGAGACGCAGACGACTGCCAACTACGTCAGTGGTGGCGCGTCAGGACAGCCAGACCAACGTCGACCACGACGACAAAATATGATGGCGCGGGCAACGCGACGGTGGCGACGGACGCCAAGGGCAACACGACCACGACGACCTACGATGCCGACAACCGCGCCACCGAGACCAAAGTCCAGGACAGTAGCAACACGGTGGTGCAGGATACAACGACCGCCTACGATGCCGTCGGAAATACGGTGACCTCGCAGGTGTTCGACAAGACGGGCACACTCCTGACGACGACGACCTATACCTATGATGCCGCCAACCGGCTGCTGGCCCAGACCGATCCTCCCGCCGATCCCGGCGCATCGGACCAGAGCGGGCAGTCGAATGTCACGACCTACACCTATGACACCAACGGCAACACGACCGAGACGCTAGTCACCAATGCCGCGCCAATCGGCCCTGGCACGGTCACCGATACGAAAGCGACCTTCGATGCGCTCGGGCGGCAACTGACCAAGACGCAGGACGCCGATACTGGCTCGCCCAAGACCACCAGCTACGTCTACAATGCGGCTGGGCAGCAGACAAGCATGACCGACGAGGCCAGCAACACCACCACCAGCAGCTACGATGCATTGGGCCGCGTCACTAGCGTCACCAACCCCGACAGCACCATCGATACGACGATCTATGACGCGGCGGGTGAGCAGTTGACGCAATCGAACAGTGCGGGAACGACCATTGATTCCTACGACCCGCTGGGCCGAGTGAGTACCGAGCAGCGCAAGAACGGCAGTGGTGTCTCGCAGGGGATCGTCGCCTACACCTATGACGCCAATGGCAGTGTGCTGCAGAAGGTGACAACACTCGCCGATGGCAGCCAGGTGACGAGCGTCAGCACCTACGACGCCCTCGACCGCCAAGCGACGATGAACGACGGCACGCGCAGCTACACCTACGACTTGGCGGGCAACGTCACCCATATGCAAGTGGTCGTCTCCGGCAGCGGCTACGCGGTGCAGACCGACTCCACCTATGACGGCGGCAATCGCGTCTCCAGCCTCTACGACAAGGTGGGTCCGTCGGCCACCATCTTGCACAGCTACGGCTATACCTACGATGGCAACGGCAACCGCAGCAGCATCGTCGAGGATGGCGCGACCACAACCAACTACAGTTACGACGACCTCAACCAACTGACTCAGGTGAAGGTCGGCTCGACCACGACTGCGACCTATACCTACGATGCCAATCACAACCGCACCAGCCTGGTGACGGCCGCCGGGACAACTGGCTATACCTACGACGACTCGGACCATCTGACCCAGAAGACCGATCCCGACGGCAAGGTCACGAATTATGGCTACGACACCTCAGGCAACCTGACCAGCGCCAGTTATGATCCAACCGGCGTCAACCAGGTCACCCAGTATCACTACGATACCAATAGTCGGCTGACCGAGATCGACCAGCCGAGTGGGACAACGATCCAGTTTGGCTACGACACCGACAACAACCGCACCACCAAGACGATTACCAGCGGCGGGGTGAGTCACAGCGTCAACGACGTGTATGTGCTCGGCCATCTCGCCTATGAGACCGACGAGAACGGGACGGTGCTCGCCACCTTCACCTATGACTCGTCGGGCGTACCGGTCAGCGTCCAGGTCGGCAGCGACCCAAACGCCTCCCCGCGCTACTATTACGTCTACAACGGCCACGGGGATGTCGTGGCGCTGGTCGACGCGCAGGGGAATGTTGCCGCAAGCTATGCCTACGATGCCTTCGGCCAACTGACCACGGCCTCCGAGAGCTTTGGGAGCGGAACCATCTGGACCAATCCGTACCGCTATGATGGGCGTGACAGCGTGCGTTACGATGGCGAGACAGATCTCTATTGGATGTCTGTCCGCGCCTATGACCCTACACTGGACCGCTTCCTTTCACGTGATCCGTTGGGGCGTGCGCCACTGTACTTCAGCGACCAGCCGTATGTCTACGCGGGTAATAATCCGCTCGTCAACGTTGATCCCAGCGGGCAACGATTCACTACTGATTCGGGCCAAGTGCGAGCGGCAGGTTCTGCGAGTTCACCAAGTCGCGTGACAACGTATCCTGGGCGCCCGCTGGCCGGCGGTAAAGGCAAGGAAAGAGCGTCAGGAAAAGAAGAGAACATCTGGTATTGGAAAGAGGATGGTGGTGGCAGGCATACGGCGTGGATGGGGCCGATTGAGCCTGATCCCAAAGGCTGGCACTTCAATCTTCATATTGAAAACAAGAAAGGCGAAACCCTTGCTAACTACCACTTCTACTTCTTCGGGTGGTTGGGTATGGGTAGTGGACACGAAGCTTTCGTCTGGTATGTGATAGATACAGACGGCAAGACAACGCGTTTTAAACAATCCTTTGAGGTGGAAAACAGCGTGTTAGGGCTAGCCGCTACGAAGGTAGCAGTGGATATGACGAGAATGATCGCAAGCAGATTTTCTTTGCCCATGGAATTCAGAGAAAAACTCATGGGCGAGGATGAAAATGTGTACTCGCGGATATTTGAGGAGGTGTTTGGTAAGAGTAACTATCTGCAAGACATGTTGAGTCGTCTTAACCAGAGACCTTTGACCAAGAAAGAGAAGTTTGGGCTCTAACGTGTTGGCGTTTGTCTAAGTGTGACAGTACAGTGATAGGTGAGTCGTAGCGCCCACACCAGTTGCCCAGGAGAGTTCAATGCCGCATAATGAAGGCCCATCGCAAGAAGCGGGATGGAAGTATGGTCCCGTTTTGGTGACGTATGGAGCGTTCTCCATCCGCGAGTGTTGGAAGGTGTTTGACGGCATCCGAAGGTTTCACTTTCATGAACTCGTGTTTAGAGCAACGCCATCGTCTCCCAACCAAGACGCAGAAACGATTTCTATCGCGCTAATTGGTCTGCGGCGGACTGATCTGGTCTATGTGGTGCGTTGGGCGCGTATCTGGGTTAACGGGCGTCGTCATGATTTGGCAATGAATCACCGCGCGACTTCACACATGCCAGACGATACTGCACCGCTTTCTCTGCATGTTGCTGAAAACGATAAGAATACCAGCGATGAGTTAGACGGGTCAGATACTGGATGGGGCAAAGAGCTGTCCTCGGATCCAAATGGCGCGCAACCCGAGGAAGCAAGCGATGAGGATGTTGATGAAGCCGCTTGGGAAGCCAGGATGGTACATGAGACAGAACTTGTTGCGCAGGCCCTTCAGGAACTAGAAGCGCAACACCCCGAACTTGATCTCGAGCCTTTCGAAGAGACGAATAATCCCGATCCAGAGTTTGACGAGGAATTGAGACGGAGCACTCAGGCCGAGGATAATTGGGACAACAAGATGCAGAGTTAGGTTGGGGGCTGACAGCCACTTAAGAGTCGCAGGCATTTACGTCAATGAGATAGAATCCAACTACGCTCTTGATGTTCACGTTCTCCCTGTGCAACCAGTATTCAGGTTGGCTGCGCCCCCAACAACTCGTCGCAGTATAACCACGTCTATAACGGCCACGGCGATGCGGTTACGCTGGTCGATGCCAGTGGCAATACCACCGCCAGCTACAGCTACGATGCCTTCGGCCAGTTGATCAAGTTCAGCGACAGTTTCGGGGGGACGACTACCTGGACCAACCCCTATCGCTACGACGGACGTGATGGCGTGCGCTATGATGGCGAGACGGGCCTCTACTGGATGAGTGTGCGCGCCTACGACCCGGCGCTGGGGCGCTTCCTCAGCCGCGATCCGCTGGGCCGTGTCCCGCTCTTCTTCGCCGACCAGCCGTATGTCTACGCGGGCAACAACCCGCTCCTCAATGTCGATCCCAGCGGGCAGTTCATGGCGACGGAAGGCGTCTCCAATGCACAGGCGCACGCCATCATGAAGCAAAAAGCCCGCATATATTGGACCCCACCAAGACCTAGAAAGGGGTGGAATGGTTGCTATGAGGGAGATAGAGCGTGTCAGGGGGCTAAGGCAAAACACGACGCTCAGGGAGCCTACAACGAGATTACCAACCAGCTTGTCGAACTGTGGGGAAAAGCCTTCAAAGATTGGCTAAATGAGCATTTCAATATCTTTGAAAAGCTCATTCACTGGACACTAGATCAGGTACTGGATTGGTTAGGTGGCGAAAGCGCCAAAGCGCTGTTTAGCACGCTGACAAAGGATGGGACAGGTGCCCAAGTCTGGATGCTTGCTCCTTGGCTCGCGTCAATGTGGGAGGCGAATCAGGATGCCTCATGGTTTAGAGTTCCGAAGAACATTGTCAACTTTGGACGCTGGGAAGAGGACACCGATTTCGCACTAGGAATTGGTGGAGTTGTCTCTATTGGAGCAGGATTAGCTGGAGGCAACGAAGGAGCTGTTGGGTTTGGTTGGGGCATAATTGAGGCTTCAGAAGGTTGGACAACGTTGGATGACTCGGTATGGGATCAGCTACTCGAATATGTAACCAGTTGGCCTATTGGCGGACCTGGACACATGCAGGTTCGGTAGCAAAGAGTAATCAGAAAAGAGGCACAATGCGGAACATGAGCCAGTATCTCGTAGGTAGGCGTATACACACTATGTTATCAGTAAGCTGCGTGCTAGGGATCCTTTCCGTCGTCCTGTGCACCTTGCTTGGTTGCGGTCTTCCTGCTCAAAGTGTGACATCAGCGCCAACGCCAACTATTCAACAGATCTTAGCGCATGCGCGTGCTGTACGCATTGGGGATGGCATCATCAACTTAACACTAAGCAGTACCAAGCAGGGACAGCCACCTGAACATGGCACAGGAACGATAAAATTCACCAGTCAACCGGAGCGCCTAGACTTAGGCATAACACTTTCCTCAGGCGAGACAGTTTTTTCCGGCGAAGAGATTGCTGATGCAGCCACAAATAGTGTTTATGCTAAAGTCGACGTTCCCTCAAAATTTACAAGCAATACCTGGACAAAGACACAGAACGGCTTCGATTTTGCCAGCTTCAACAATGTGCTTCACTACGCCAATCTCGGTAATCCTGTGCTCTTGGGCGGTGAATCGCTGCAACATGTACGTGTTTGGCATCTGCGCGGATCTGCGGTCAATCAAGGGCCAAATACATCACTTGATGTGTATCTACGACAAGACAACTTCTTGCCCGTCGAGGTTGTCCTTACCACCCGAGGAAATCCCTCAGGAACTGTGACTTATTTCTACACCGCACTCAATACTGGGATCTCGATTGTATTGCCCGTGCTCCCTACCCCTACAGTCGGAGCGTCCTCACAGTAGCTCTGGTTGTGGCGATGTCCGATAGCAGCCATGCTGCCAAATTTGAGTGCGACTTGCCGATGATAGGAGAATATGATGACCCAGCCCATGTCTATCATGGACTTTCTCTTTGGCATAGGTCAGGCGATACTAGTGGTGATTTTAGGATTGTTGATTCTACTTTTCCGTACCCCACGAAGTGAGCGCTTACTGCGCAGACGGCGGTTCTTGTATGTTCTGAGCGCGATAGCATGCGTTGTCATTCAACTGATGATAACAAGTTTATTGGGGACAGTACTCTCAGGTTCACCAATACACGCGCTTACACTACCTACGATTCTCGGTTTGCTTTTGATGAGTCCGTTCTATGTTCTAGGGATAGCTGTCTTCTTTCGTGCCATCAGTTATAGGCCCAGTTGACGTATCGATATGCATATAAAATATCCGAGCTGAATGAGCAGCCTGAACACGACACGCGCAGGCGGCAGCGCCACGACACTGCTGGATAGCATCGGCTATAGCGGCGCAGGGAGCGGCAGGACATGCCACCAGCACCAGCGTGGCTACGACGCCGACAACAACCGCACCACCAAGACCATCACCAGCGGCGGGGTGAGCCATAGCGTCAACGACGTCTATGTGTTTGGGCATCTGGCCTACGAGACTGATGAGAACGGGACGGTGCTCGCCACTTTCACCTATGACTCGCACGGCGCGCCCGTCAGCGTCCAGGTGGGGAGCGCTCCCAATACCTCCCCGCGCTACTACTATGTCTATAACGGCCATGGCGATGTCGTTGCCCTCGTTGATGCACAGGGGAATGTGGCTGCCAGCTACGCCTACGATGCCTTCGGCCAGTTGACCTCGGCCAGCGAGAACTTCGGCAGCGGCACGACCTGGACGAACCCATATCGCTATGATGGGCGCGATGGTGTGCGCTACGATGGCGAGACGGCTTGTCTTGGATGAGCGTCCGCGCCTATGATCCCGCGCTCGGATAGCCTACTCCACGCCACTCTTGTCGCCCACAATTTGAAGCGCTTTGGTGGCTATCTGCCGCAGCGGAGCGCGCAGGGCGGCGGGCTGGCGGACGTGTACCAGGAAGTCGAGCGTGAGCAGGTTGTGCGCGATCTACTCCAGTTGCGTCGCGCCACGGCGAAAGATCACCCCATGCTCCGCTGGCTCCAGTGTAGCCATCATGGCCGGGATAACTTGCCGCGCCCGCTCCATCGTCGTCTGCAGCAGCGCCTCAACCTGATCGCGTGGCGCCGCGAAGGCGCCCGACCTGCTCGTCGGCGATATCCGCCAGTTCGTCCGCTCGTTGCGCGCGCAGCGGCAGACCGGGTACGGTTGGAGATACTGGCTGGGCATGGCGCAATAGCTTGTCCCAGACAGCATCAGGCGATGATGCGTGGACATTATCAGGAGCTTGTCATGACGCCAGCGGATATCGATTTGCAACGATTGTCTCAGCAGCGGCTCGCAGGCCATCACGTCGCGACGCCGGAGGAGGTGGTCGGCTGGTTCGGCGCGGTCCAGTCGCAGGAATACCTGGGGGCGATCTGGTCGCTGGGCATGCGCATGGGTGGCGAGACGACCGACGATGTGATCGAGCGCGCTTTCACTGAGGGGACAATCCTGCGCACCCATGTCATGCGCCCAACCTGGCATTTCGTGGCCCCCGCCGATATTCGCTGGCTGCTGGCTTTGACCGCGCCGCGCATCAAGGCCACAATGTCCTACTATGACCGCCAGCTTGACCTTGACGACACGCTCTATGCCCGCAGCAACGAGGTCATCGCCAGGGCGCTGGAGGGCGGAAAGCATCTGACACGCGCCGAGCTAGGGAAGGCGCTGGCGGAGGCTAACATCGTCGTAGCGGGGCAGCGGCTGGCCCATATCGTCTCACACGCCGAGCTAGACGCGGTGGTGTGCAGCGGCCCCCGGCGCGGGAAGCAGTTCACCTACGCGCTGCTGGTGGAGCGCGCACCAACCGCGAGGACGTTGCCCCGCGATGAGGCGCTGGCCGAGCTGACGCAGCGCTACTTCACCAGCCACGGCCCAGCGACGGCCCGCGACTTCGCCTGGTGGTCGGGGCTGACGATGGCCGATGCCCAGACGGGCCTGAAGATGGTCGGCTCTGACCTCACCCACGAGGAGATCGCGGGCCAGACGTACTGGTTCCCGGCATCGCTGTCGCCTGCCCCAGATGCATCTGAGGTGGCTTTCCTGCTGCCGACCTATGACGAGTTGCTGGTAGGCTACCATGGTTTCGGCGCGGCGCTGACGGGCGGGAACGGCAACGGCGAGCGGGCGGCATTCAGCGCGACGATGGTGATCAGCGGCCGGGTCGTCGGCAACTGGCGGCGAACAATCACCAGGGGAGCCGTGGTAATCGAGCTGGCTCCATTCGCGCCGCTGACCGCATCCGAACGCGAGGCCGTCTCCATCGCCGCTGGGCGCTACGGCGCGTTCCTCGGCTTGCCGGTGGAGTGTGTGGGGCTGTAGCTATCTCATCCCGCTGTGTTTCCATGTTATAGTGAAGGGGCAATCATCCTATCGCATGATGCGACGACGATTCCATGAGATAGTGAGGAATCACCTGTGGCATATCAAATCACACTCTCCGAGGAAGACTACGCAGCGCTGGCGGCTGCCTCGACGCAGACCGGCGAGCCGATAGAGCAGTTGGTGCATGAGGCGATAGCCGCCCGGTATGAATCCGAGCATCCCATCGGGCGGATGGAGAAGTATCAATACCCCACCGGGGAGCCTGATTCACCAGAAGAGGAAGAAGAAGACGATGCTCTTGCAACAAGCATTGGCCCAGGTAGACCACTCTCTGAGATCGTTATAGAAGACCGCGGCCCACGCTGATGGCAACGTATTTTCTCGACACATCAGCGCTCGTCAAGCGCCGCTGCCGCCGAGGGATTGCCATCGAGAACCCGAGCGGATCACCCATAGTTTGTGGCGCACACCGTCATCACCGCGTTCACGTGTGGCGTACGAGTACCTGAAGGACGCGGCGCCCCTCCACCGCCGCCACCTCGATCTCCCAGTCCGGCTTCAATTCTATTCGGTCGCCAACGCGCGGCAGCCGACCTAGCCGCAGCATCAGCAGGCCGGGCAGCGTCGTATATTGTCCGCGTTCCTCGTCGGGTATTTCTGGCAGGCCAATGACCGTGCGCGCGTTCTCGTACGACTCTGACCCCAACACAGCCCAGACGCCATCGGGCCGCTGGCGGATAGGAGCATCCTCGTCCACGTCGTACTCGTCGTGAATCTCGCCGACAATCTCCTCCAGCACGTCTTCAAGCGTCACCAACCCCGCTACCTGCCCATATTCGTCTACGACCAGCGCGAGGTGCGCGCTCTCACGGCGAAACGTCGCCAGCACATCGTCGAGATGTTGTGTCTCCAGCACGAACGACGCCGGACGCATCACCGCCTCGATGGATGGCGCGCCGCCCTCGGTAGCGGCAACCTCGCGGGCATGGAGCAGGTCTTTCGCGTGGAGGACTCCAACAACCTGATCGAGCGTCTCGCGATAGACGGGCAGACGAGTATAGCCGGACTCGAAGCAGACGCGCGCCGCGGCCTCCAGTGACGTGTCATGCGGCAGAGCCACGATATCGCTGCGCGGTGTCAGAATGTCGCGGGCAACCTTATCGCCAAAGTCGAAGATATGCCGCAGCAGCACCTCTTCCTCGGCGTCGAGCACGCCCGCTTTCCGACTCTGCGCCACAATGATTTCCAGCTCTTCGACCGAGTGCGCCGCGGCATGTTCGTCGGGCGAGTCAAACCCCAGCAGCCGGACAATCGAGTTGCCAAGGCCATTCATTAAGGCAATGAAGGGGCGGAAGACACGCGCAAAAATCAGCAGCGGCGCGGCGACGATAAACGCCACCCGCTCGGTGCGTTGCAAGGCGATAGACTTGGGCACCAGCTCGCCCAGCACGATATGGAAGCCAGTTATCAGCACAAAGCTGAGGGCGATGGCGACGGTATTGGCAAGCCCCTCGGCGGTCGAGACGTTGCCGACCCACTGGAAGAGTGGCTCGATCAGGTGAGAGAGGCTCGGCTCGCCGATCCAGCCGAGGGCAAGGCTGGCGAGCGTGATGCCAAGCTGTGTCGCGGCGATGTAGCTATCCAGGTGGGCCGTCTGTCGCTGCACGATGCGGGCGAGCGCGTTGCCCTCCATCACCAGCTGCTCGATGCGCGTGACCCGAACCTTGACCAGCGCGAACTCCGCCGCGACGAAGAAGCCGTTGGCGCCGACCAGCAAGAAGACCGCCAGCACGCCGAGTATTGAGCCAGTATCCATGCTGCCTCCGGTACAGGTACGAGAGTTGTGCATGTATGATACCCGCAAATCGCTCAAGAGCACAGTCGTGCCATAGCGCTATGTCTTGTGTGTTGACGCACGATGCAGCAGGCATATAGAATGGGAGGCAAGCGAAATGCCTTAGCTGACAGTGGCTCGTGTATTGGGCGATATCGAGCATGTGCGTGTCAACTGAGATGACGATCTTGCGAGGAGGCTACCATGCCCGGAGACCTGCCATTCTTGCCGAGTCCGGTCGCTTCCGGGCCATGGCCGACGTTTAGTCTCGATATAGCCACCCGCGAAAGCATTTCCCTCGGTAAAGGTCCACGGGCTGGAGGCGGAACGTACGTTCTGCCGCAGGGTTCCCCGGTGTCGGGGCCGCCAAACTCGAATCCCGGTGGTGTCTCAGGGCAGGGCCAGCCCATTCGTGTGGCAGGGCCGGGCGGCCCAATCAACTACCATCCGGCGCCAGTGGCCCGTGCCCCGGTGGGCGAACCAGGTGGAGTCAGGCCGCCCCAAAAGCCCATCCGAACGGCTGGCCCGCATATGGGTGGTTCGCACACCGGGTCTCCGGGTGCCCCGCCACCTGCGCAATCCGCGCCACCCCCACCGCAGGACGCGACGTCTGCCCAGCTCGCGCCCGCATCTGGCGAGGATCAACGCGCTCGCGAAATGCGCGAAATAGCCGAGGATGAGAGGTGGGCGCGTGCAACCACGGCAGCAGCGCCGCCGTTCGCGCGAACGCTCCAGTTCACCGCCTACCATCCCAATACCGTCGCCGTCGAGACCTGGAACACGCTGCTCGTCTACACCTATGTCACCGAGGCGCTGGCAGACATCCAGGCTGACGCGGGTACCTTCCCAGAACTGGGCAACGCGCCAACCGTGGCCAAAGGGCAATCTTCGCGTGTGGTGGCGCGTGACGTCGAGTTAACCGTTGAGGCGCACATGGAGGGCGTCACGTTTACCCCGGCGAAAGAAACGTTCACCTTGCGTGAGAACTGGAAGCGCTCGCTCTTCCGCTTCTCTGGCGAGGCCACACTGGCGGGACGCGAACAGCGCGGCTGGATCGACATCTACGCCGGGCCGATGGTCCCTATCGCCCGCATTGATATTGCGTTCTCCTTTCGCAAAGGTGGAACGCAACAACTCGCCACCAGCCCGCCACGGGGCATGATCGTCACCAGTAACATCTACGATGTGGCATTCATCTCATACTGCCATCGCGACCGTGAGGCATTCCGCCAGGCATGCGAAGAATACCACCGCTTTGGCATCGCCATCTATACCGACGAGCAACTCGAAGCCGGAGCAAACTATGAGGTCGAACTGGCCAGGATGATCGCGGAGGCGAATATCTTCCATCTACTCTGGTCACACGGATCGGCACGATCGATCGAATGTCAGAAGGAGTGGCTCTCCGCGTTACAGCGTGAACCTACCGAGAGATTCATCAAGCCGTGGTACTGGAAACAGCCGCTGCCGCCACTCCCTGAAGAGTTCAGCCAGCACCGCATCTCGTTCAAGTATGAGCCGCTCAAGCGCCGTCTCTTGCGGCCAGCAACCTGGTTCTAACTGGTCTATTTCGTATCCTGAAACACGAAAAACGGGCCGTACTCTTCTTCACTAGCGGCGGTACGTTGCGCTTGACGTGACGCATAGTCTGGCGATACGCTCCAGGGGAGGTGTGGATCGCAGTCGGCGGCTTCTCGCGCCGCGAGCGCCTATCCACGACATTCCTAAATCCAGGAGCAGGCATGAACAACCGCCCAGAGGCGCGATCAATAGGCTGGAATCTTGGCATCGTTAGTGGACTGTTCGCCGCGCTGCAGGTGCTGATCTCCGCCTCAACCGCGCGCGCCAACATCTCCACCATCGAGAGCATGCGCTGGTCGCTGGCGCGTCTGGAATCGGGTGGTGGCAATCCCATACCGCTGATTGGCCTGCTCGTCCCTGTGGTGCTCATGACCTATGGCGCGATGATCGTGACTGGCGCGATCTGCCTCGTGCTCTGCTGGTACGCAGGCCGACTCACCGCGTACGTGAACGGGCGCCGCGGTGGCGGGGCGGGCGCGGGCTTCCGCGTAGCTCTATTGAGTGGCATCATCTGGATCGCGTTCTCCATCATCATCTCGCTCCTGCTGCACGCCGACGGCACGATTACCGGCGTGGTCGCCTCGACGCACGATGGATCTGCCCTGCCCGCGCAACTGGCCGGGCTGCTCATTCAGCAACTGATCTTTGGGGCGATTGGCCTGGGGCTGGGCGCGTGGGCTGGCGCGATTGGCTCCAACAGCGCGCCGCTCCCTGAGGCGCCTCCCACGGCTGCTCCGGCGTACGCGCTGCCCGCCACCTATGGCATGTACCCAGCGTATCCTCCCGTCGCCGGGTATCCCACCTATGGTGGTGGCTATCCAGTGAGCGTATCGCCCTATCAGGCGCCCGCTCCCTACGCTCCGCCGCAGCCACTCCCGCAGCAGCTGGGCAACACGCCCCCAGCGTATCCCCCACCACCGGACTACTATCGCATGACCGGAGCGGGCCAGCCGCCCATCGCGCCACAGCCGCCGGCATCATCCAGGCCAGAAGATGCGCCTGCTGCGGATGGGCCTGCCAATCAGCCACCTGCCGAATAACACGCCTTGTCAAACAACGTGCCGTCGGCTAGGATGATGACATAGCGATGTGCGGTAGCGGGCGACACAATACGCGCCCAACCACCACACACATTGTCAGGGAGGTCTTTGCATGCAGCCAGTGCAGCCAACCCAAGCACCAACCCAACCAACACAGCCAGCGAAGAAAGTGTCCGCATTTCGCATTGGGCTGCTGTTCGGGATCATTCTCGCTGTTATCCTGATAGCGCTCGACTTTGCGAGCCTTTTCGTGCCGGACATCTCAACCGTGTTCAGCATTGTGGGCATCATCGTGGCGCTCGTGGCCTACTTTTTCGCCGGATTCCGCGCCTCATCCCAATCGGGCAAGATCAGCGCCGGTCTGCTGGCGGGCATGTGGACGGGTATCGTCGCTCAGGTAATCAGCCGGATAGTCAACGTCGTCACGTTAGCTCTGTCCCCGACGCGCCTTCATCAGTTGACCGATATAGAGAATCGGGCGTTGAGTAACGCCGGTTCAGCCGTCCACCTGACAGATTCAGACATGCTGGGACTCGTTATCGGCGCCACCGTCGTAGTTATCATCTTCGTCGTCGCGGTGGCGCTAGGCGTCGGCGCGATTGGCGGCGCGGCGGGCAAGAGTCGCGCGCCGATGTCGCAGCAGGCCTATCAGGAATCATTCTATCAGTCGCCGATGGGCGGCTATCCGCCACCCCAGCCGGGCTATCCCCAACAGCCGCAGGGCGGCTATCCCGGCTACCCCCCGCAACAACTACCACAACAACTACCACAACAACCACCACAACAACCACCGCAGCAGGGCTACCCGCCGCAGCAGGGACAGTATCCCCCCGAATCTGGCGGCTATCCCCCGCAACGATAGGGTTGGCTGGCGAAAAGCTCATACCGTGCGCCTCTGGATCGATTCTCTTCGGTTCAGCGGCGCATTCGTTTTTGCGCGAGACTACTGCGCAACATTGTATCCATGCTATACTGGTCGCACGCAAATATCATGTACCGTTTTTGTTCGCAAACTTGTATGGCAGGGAGACTGAGGCTATGGCCGCTCTTCGTCTATTCATCAGCCACGCGAATGTTGATAGCCCGTTTGCAGAGCGTCTCGCCGCAGATTTGCGCGTTGCGGGAGCGGATGTCTGGCTGGACTCCACGCATCTCACTGGTCCAGGCGATTTCGTCGCGCGTATCAGCCATGCGTTGAACGAGCGCGACGTGCTGGTGCTCGTGCTCTCGCCAGCAGCCATCGCCTCGCAGTGGATGCCCGACGAGATGAACGCCGCCATCGTGCGCGCTACAGCAAGTTTCAGGTAGGTTGAGCAGGCAGAGCATAGCCGGCGTGGGTGTACCAGGCACTGGCATCTTCGCGGGTAATCGCCTCGACCGCCACCCCCATGGCCTCCCAGAGCGCTTCCGTGGTGCGGGCACCAAGTCGGCGCAGGATGGCTTTGAGCTTGGAGAACGCCTGCTCAATCGGCGTGAAGTCGGGCGAGTACGGGGGCAGGAAGAGGAGTCGGCACTGGCGGGCTTCAATCGCGTGGCGAATGCGCTCCGCCTTGTGGACGCTCAAGTTATCGAGCACCACCACTTGCCCCGGCCGCAGCGTTGGCGCCAGCTGCTCGCTGATGTACCACACAAAGGTGGCCGTATCCATCGCTCCCTCAATCAGCCAAGGCTCGTGCAGACCATCGGGGGTGCGGGCTGCCACCAGCGTCGTGTTCTTGCCATCTGCCGTGGTTGCGTGGCACGGAGCCCGTCGCGCGTTGGTCATGCGGCGCCCAGCCGTAGCGCCGGGTCAGGGCGATGTTGTCGCCCCTTTCGTCGACGAAGACCACCTGCTCGGGGTCGAGGTGGGCTGCGGCTTCCCGCCAGGCTTGGCGCGCTTCCTCGTCGCGCTTCCTCGTCACGCTCACGGGCTGCCAGTGCTTTTTTTATGCGTCCAGCCCAGCCGACGGATCGCCCGCCACATCGTCGCCTCGCTCAGGTGCTGGCCCCCAGCTCCCTCCTGCTCCGCCCACCAGGCGCAGTGCTCTAACACGGTGGCATCAGGAGCGGCCGCTAGCGGGGCGCGCAAACTGGCCTCCTGTTCCGGGCCAATGCGGCGCGGGCCGCCGGGAATCGGCTGGCGCGCCAGCGAGCCGGTCTCGCGCTCTTGCACCACAGCCCGTTTGACCGTATTCACGGCCACTCCAAAGCGGCGCGCGGCTGCTCGCATGGGCTGACCGTTTGCCACCGCGCGCACCAAGCGTTCTTTCAGATCGGTCGAATACGTACGCATACCTGGGGTCACTGCATAACCCGTGTCTGCCTCTGCTTTCCGCAAGTTGCGCTATGAGGCGCTGCAAGGTATAGAGGGGTGCGGCCATCCGAATCCCAAGTTTGCGGGCATGAGCGTTGCGCGCGATGACACAGCCATCGTTATTGCTCAGCACGATTACCGGGCGGTCGGCGAGCGCCGGACGAAAGACAGTTTCACAGCTCGCGTAGAAGTTGTTGCAGTCAGTCAGAGCATACATAGCAGGCCGTTCGCAGGCTATCGGCGCGGTGGAAGCGCATATAGCCGATGAATTGTGGCTGTCACTACACCCCACAGATGACAGCGCGCGCGATTACGAATCGTGAGCGGCGCGAAATCAGGGTGCGCGGGTAGTAGGTGAAGAGCCTCGCTATCTGGACAGTAATGACGCGCCAGTAGTTCGCCATCAAGCGCGACCACTACCAACGCGCCATAGACTGGATGCAGCGCGCGATCCACCACCAATATATCCCCCGCGAAGATGCCACTATCTATCAGCGACTCGCCTGCCATCTCCACAAAAAAGGTCGCCGCTGGATGCTGAACCAGCAGCGTATGCAGGTCAAGTGGGACCTCAGCCATATCCTCTGCCGGGCTGGGAAAGCCCGTTGGCGCTCGATTCACCAGCATCGACTTCCTCGACCGTGTCGCAGCCGCAACCTCACCCGCGCCGATGATCCGCATACGAGAGCTCACTTTCAATTCAGTACATGTGTTCTACAGAGTAGAAGTAGCCATGGATAGGCGTCAAGTCGGCAGAAGCGGACAGATCGCGTGGTTCGCGCCACGAAGCTCGTGAGGATGGAACGTCGCTCAGGCAGTCTCCCAATAGCACGAATTGCCCGACGGCGTTGCCGTGCCATGCCCGCTCTGATATACTGCGACACTGGCTGTGCTCTTGAGTCCAGCGGGAATCCAGAGGGCGCGCGAGCAGCGGAAGGGGCATATGGAAGCGTGGAAGCGAAACTGATCGCGGATCGTCGCCTGTGGAACGAGTTTATCGCGGCGACACCCACCGGCCACCTGTGCCAGACATGGGAGTGGGCCGAGAACTCCGGCGAGGCGGCTGGCTCTGGCTCGCTGCGGGTCGGCGTGATGGACGGCGACCGGCTGGCTGCCGCCATATTGCTGGTGCGTAGCCACGCTAGCGGACTGCGCGCGCCGTTCTTCTATGCGCCACGTGGCCCCGTCGTCGCCGACGCTAACTCGCCCGCGCTGCCGTTGCTGATCCGCTTCGCCAAAAGCGAGGCGCGCAAACATGGTGGCATCTTCATCCGCGCTGAGCCGAACGTCTTGCAGGATGACCCCGTCTGGCCAGGCGCGCTCAAACGGCTGGGATTCCGGCCCACCTCGCATCATATCTACCTGCGTAGCGCCTGGGTGACGGACCTCCGCGCCGATGAGGAGACGCTGCTCGCCAACATGATGACCACCTGGCGGCAGAATATTCGGGCAGGCGCGCGCAAAGGGCTGACGGTGCGGCTAGGATCGGGCGAGGCCGACCTTGACGCCTTCTATCGATTACTGGTCGAAACGGGGCAGCGCGACTCCTTCCACGTCTACCCGAAACAGCTTTTCCACGATATGCTGGTCAACTATTCCGCCGAGCGCGCGGCCCGCGACGCCACCGCCGAGATGGCGCTGCTGCTGGCCGAATATAACGGCCAGCCTATCGCCGCGGCGACGGTGGCCGTGCTGGGCCGATGGTCGTGGAATCTGCATAGCGGCTCATCAGGCCTGCCAGAGCATCGTAAGCTGCGTCCGAACTACCTGCTGCAATGGGAGTGCATGCGCTGGGTGAAGGCCCACGGCGCCGATTATTACGACTGGCGCACGATTCCCGATGTGCTGGAGCCAGGGCAGGAGCTATACGGCGTCTACGAGTTCAAGCGGGGCTTTGGCGGCGCGGTGCGGCGGGTGATTCCGACGCAGGACCTGGTGGTGCGTCCGGCGATCTACTGGCCGTACTACACGGCGGTCTCGCTGCGTCGCAATATGCAGCGGCGCAAACGCGCGGCATTCGAGCGCCGCCGCGAGCAGGCGCGTCAGGGTGCGGCGCAGAAGCAGACGACTGCTGGCCAGACCGGCGAATCGGCGCAGGCCACCTCGCCCTTGTGGGCGAGCAGGGCTGCATTGATAGGGCGTTTACGTCCTCTGTCCGTATTACTCCGGCCTTTCAAGGCCGAGAATATCCCATCATCATACGAGAATGCCCCATCATCATAGAGGGATTGTATGCACGTAGAGATTATCAACGACCGCGACCAGTGGAATGCGTTTGTCGAGGCCTGCCCGACCGGCAACATCACCCAGACGTGGGAGTGGGCCGAGCTGGGCCAGCACCTTGGCAGCGCCGCGTTGCGTCTGGGCGCGCTGGAAAACGGCGCGCTGGTGGGCGCGATGCTCGTGATCGTCGAGCGCGCGCCACTACTACGCCGACCGTACCTCTACGCGCCACGCGGGCCGGTCGTGGCCGACCCCACATCGCCCGCACTGGCTGCCCTCGTCACCGCCGCACGCGAACATGCGGCGAAGTCTGGCGCGTTTATGGTGAAGGTCGAGCCGAGCGTTCCGGATGGCGACACCGCCTGGCTCAGAGCGCTGGCCGACCAGGGCTTCACACGCAATCCTTTCGCCACCCATCCG
Source organism: uncultured Chloroflexia bacterium (assembly GCA_963718915.1). Lineage (GTDB taxonomy): Bacteria > Chloroflexota > Ktedonobacteria > Ktedonobacterales > JADMIN01 > DAHUXT01. The sequence goes on from CAVRAI010000015.1 coordinate 59,757, forward strand.
CGCCGCTCGTGGGTGCTGGATATTACCCCCGATGAGGAGGCGCTGCTGACGGGGATGCACGAGAAGTGGCGCTACAACGTCCGGCTGGCGGGGCGCAAAGGCGTCACGGTGCGCGAGGGGAGCGGCGCGGCGGATAGAGATGCATTCTTCCGGCTCTATCGCGAGACGGCCGACCGCGACGGCATCTTCATCCATGGCCAGCGGCACTACGACGACTTTCTGCGGGTCTATGGCGAGCGCGACGCGGCGGCGCTGCTGCTGGCGGAGTATGAAGGAGCGCCTATCGCCGCGCTGATTGTGGCGCGCTGCGGCCCGGTCGCCACCTATATGTTCGGCGCGTCCTCCAACCAGCAGCGCAATCGCATGCCAAACCACCTGCTCCAGTTCACGGCGATGCAGTGGGCCAGGGCGCGTGGCTGCACGCTCTACGACTTCCGCGCCATTGCCGAGGTGCTGGAACCCGACGAAGATATGTACAGCCTCTACACGTACAAACGCGGCTTCGGCGGCTATTCGCTGCTGACGTTGGAGACGCACGACCTGCCGCTCTCCGCGCCGCTCTACTGGATGTATCGCCGCACGCTGAAGGTGAAGCGCGACCGTGTCCGCCGCCAGCATCTGCGCGAGCTGCGCGCCCGCGAGCAGGCGCGGAAATCCGCGGCCACACCTGCGACGACAGGTACCGGCGCCGCGAACGAGTAGCCGCGTAAGATCCGCCCGCAATCCCGCCTCATCCCCATATCGCCGCACCAGTTTCCACCTATTACAGACGAGGAATGCGCCGCCGAGCGGCTCAACACCGCGACGCTTGCTCCCAAGATTACATTCGCGATATAACCAATGGAAAAGCAAGGTTGACAGAGCCTTCACTCCAGTCTATACTTGCGGTGAAGACGCAGGTGCGGGCGTCAGTGCAAGCAACAGGCAGACACGAGCCCGCGCAGAAGGCGCGCATGTTGCCCCCCATTGCACAGCGCTAGTGGGTAAATTGACTTAAATAGCGCCATCATATGGATGGATGAGCTGACGACAGCGCGCCGACGACATGCTATATGCACAGTTCCCGATCCCAGGTAATGGAGGCAAGCTTTTCGTAGATTCTTGCGAGGGGAGGAAATCAACGTGTCGTTGCAGTCCTTGTTCTCCGGGGGCTCTTTCAAGAGCGCCATTCTGACTTGTTCGGCGCAAAACGGCTGGACTGTCGCCGAGATCACCGACAAGGTGGCGAAACTTAGATTTACGATGCCGTCTGGACGCATCCAGATACTCTACATTGTCAAGTTCGACAGCACCCTGGAATTCTCGGTGCCTAGCGCGGTCATGTTTGACTCCGAAGAAGAGTTTCCAGGTGTCCTCTCCGCAAAGCTGCTGCGGCGCAACGCGGAGCAGAAGGTCGGTTTCTGGTGCATCGAGCGCCTAGCAGGCAAGTATGGATACTCCTGTATGCACAATGTGGAGATGCAGCAGATTGATGCAGAGTACTTCGCGAGGATAGTAAGAGCCCTCATTAAAGAGTGCGATGAATTCGAGGGGATCCTGTTGCAGCTGCTCCAGTAGGTTTGATGCCAGATCGGTTGGGATTGTTGTCGTTCGCCGCGCTGGAATCGTGAGCGACCACGGAGTCAAGAAGTGTCGAAGAGCGTGACTCCAGCCCAATCCATTTGTCAGGCTGTCAGCCCACGTTGGCCAGATGTGAGTAGAAGTTATCTCAATAAATAGGCCCGGCCCTCTTCGCGTTGGCTTGCCACGCGAGACAGTGTAGCGCCAGGTGGATTTATGAGATAACTTCTAGTGGGCAGCTTTGAGCGCCATTTTGCCATGAGCGACCCAATACGGCGTTCTCCAGTATACCGGATCGTGCCCCAGCCGACCACAGTAACGGATCTCGCAGCTTTCTCCGCCAGCGCTACTGGGATGTATCTCCTCGCCTACTCCGGAGTCTGAATGCAATTCAGCTTGCCGCCGCTATGCTTGCAGCCAGAGCGAGTGGAGAAGAAGCGCTCTTTGTTACGGCTGATACCCGACTTGCGGAAATTGCGATGCTGGAAGACTTCACTGTGTCAATCCTGTCTCCCCACCACCGTATAGTCCTCACAGCACGACTCCCGCACTCCCACACTCCCACAATTGTGACCATCGACCCCGCTCGGACGGTTGTATAGCTGACGGCTGAATCATCGGGGAGGCGCGGCCATGCGTAGTGCATATGCAGCGTCTGTCGCCTGGTATAGATGAGGCTGGTACAGGATGTGCGATGCCAGAAACGGTAGCGCTGGAAGCGTTATCATTCGGTCAAGCTCTCGCTATTCTCCTGCTGTGAGCATGGATGGCTGGAGCACACCATCTGGAGCACCACCATGGCAACCCACATTCTCGTTATTGACGACTATGAATATTTGCTGTATCTCTTGCGTAGCATCCTCGAAGAGGAGCACTACCGGGTCTCTGTCATCAGTCGTGGCGAAGGGGCGCACGAACTGATCCAGGAGAACCTGCCCGACCTGATCATTCTCGATCTCAAGTTGCGGGATGCGTCAGGTCTGGATATTCTCGAATCGCTGCGCTCGCACGAGGCCACGGCGAATATACCCGTGCTGGTCTACACTGCGGCGATCCTGGAGGCTGAGAGCGTCCGGCAGCTCCTTGCGAGCAACCCCGAGCGCTACCGCAACGTATCGATTCTACGCAAGCCATTTGATGTAGATGTTCTGCTGCGACGTGTGAAAAATATGGTCGCGACGATTTAGCGCCTGATTCTCACACAGACGCGGCACGACGAGTGACAACGTGTTTGCAGGAGGTACACTATGGCAAAGGAAAGCAAGTCCCGGTCTGGGTCCGGGTTTGTGTTCGGGCTGCTACTCGGCATGGCGGTCGGCGCGGCCGTCGCGCTCCTCTTCGCGCCACAGCCCGGCGATGAGACCCGCAGCCAGCTCAGCGAAGGCAGCGTGCAGCTCCGCAAGAAGGGACGCGAGGGCTACCAGACGCTGGCCGGTCAACTGCGCGAGCGCTATGGCGACGCCGTCGCCCAGGGCCGCGATGCCTACAACCAGACCAGAGACGAGATCCTGACGCGCTATAACAAGGCGAGGTCCAACGCCTGATAGCCATCGCGCGCGTCAAGCAAATCGTGCGGACGATACTGCATACCCTTGCAGTAGAGATCCGTCACCATAGGGACTTTATCAGGGAAAACGCGGCTCTTGGCCGTGATGCTTACAACGAGGCCAAAGCGGAGATTTTGGCGCGCCAACGCAAAGCGAAGACCGACGCTTAAAATCTCAACCTTCATGCCAATCGAGCGGCAAGCTCCGTCAGACGGCGTTGCAGGAAACGCCGCTCGATACGGTTCTGGCAGAGGCTGAGCGCCTCGCGATAACTGGCTGCGGCATCTTCCATGCGGCCAGCGCGACGTAGCAGATCGGCGCGTGCGGCGTGATAGAGGTGGTAGTGGGCGAGCGCTTCGCCCAGCCGCAGGTAGTCGAGCATCTCTAGCCCGGCATCTGGCCCTTCAGCCATCGCCACGGCCACCGCCTGATTGAGTTCCACCACCGGCGAGGGTGTCATATGGGCCAGCCGCGCATAGAGCAGCGCAATCTGCTGCCAGTCAGTCTCCTCCGAGGTCGGCGCCTCGGCGTGGAGCGCGCTGATCGCCGCCTGAATCTGATACGAGCCTGGGCGGCGCATCGCTAACGCCTTATCCAGCACCTCCATTCCCTCGATAATCTCCGCCCAGTTCCAGAGCGTCCGGTCCTGGTCTTCGAGCAGCACCAGATCGCCAGCGGCATCCACCCGCGCCGCCCGCCGCGACGCATGCAGCAGCATCAGCGCCAGCAGCCCCAGCGCCTCCGGCTCATCTGGCAGTTCTGGCCCGGAGGCGATCAGCGCTACCAGCACCCGCGTCAGCCGGATCGCCTCAGCGCACAGATCCTGGCGAATCAGCGCATCGCCGCTGGTGGAGGTGTAGCCCTCGTTGAAGATGAGATAGAGGACGGCCAGCACGCCCTCCATGCGCTCGGCCAGCAGCGGCAGCGGTGGCGCCCGATAGGGTATCCCGGCGTCGCGTATCTTGCGCTGCGCCCGCACCAGCCGCTGCGCCATCGTCGGAAGCGGTGTCAGAAACGCCGCCGCGATCTCGGCGGTGGAGAGACCGCCCAGCGTGCGCAGGGTGAGCGCGACTCGCGCCTCCAGTGGCAGCGCCGGATGGCAGCAGGTGAAAAATAGCTTCAGCCGTTCGTCAGGAATCGGCGGCGCATCCTCAGGAAGATCGCCGTCGGCGTCGAGCGCATCGGCGGTGGTCGTCGGCTCAAGCGACTGGAGGAGCGCCTGTTTCTGGGCGAGTGTGCCCTCGCGGCGCAGACGGTCAATCGCCTTGCGCCGGGCAATCGTGGTGAGCCAGGCGGCTGGATTGCGCGGGACGCCAGTGGCGGGCCATTGTTGCAGCGCCACCACCATCGCGTCCTGGAGGGCATCTTCGGCGAGCGTAAAGTCGCGCAGCGAGGCAATCAGGGCGGCCAGTATCCGCCCTGACTCCTGCCGATAGACCTGTTCGACAATCCGCGGGATCTGCTCGCTGCTCATGCCCTCCCCAAAGCGTATGCGCTATTCAAAGACCATCACCGGGCGCACCTCGATGGACCCGTACTTCGCGCCGGGGATATTCGTCGCGATCTGAATCGCCTCGTCGAGGTCGCTGGCATTGACGAGATAGAAGCCGCCAAGCTGCTCTTTCGTCTCGGCGAATGGGCCATCGGTGGTCAGCGTCTTGCCATCGCGGACGCGCACCGTCGTCGCCGCGTTGGTCGCCACCAGCGCCTCGCCGCCCGCGATCTTCTCTTTGAACTGCTCGCCGAACGCAAAATACCCCGCCATGACGGCATCCTGCTCCTGCTTGCTCGCATTGGCATCCGCTGTCTCATCAGTATAAATCAAAAGCGCGTACTGCATCCGTCTCCTCCTCGTGGCGCACGTCTCGCTGCGTGCGTCCACCACTCGTATCATCGAATCGTCGCCGACCAGCGCAACTGCCGGTCACAGAGACGTCGAATGGTGACTGCGCCAATTCGACATGCATGCGCGGGATTGTTGCGTGGGATTGTCATAAGTCATAGCATCGCGTGCTGAAAACGTCATATACTGCTCACGCGGATATCCCGGCAAGGGACGGAGAACGGCGACTCGATGAACGAACCAGACAAACAGCCGCCACGGACGACCGATGAAACGGCGCTCCTCGATGCGCTGCGGCGCGGCGACGAGGGAGCGTTTCTCACGCTCGTCACCATGCACTACGCCGCGATGTTGCGACTGGCGCAGATGTATGTGGGCACGCGCGCCGTCGCCGAAGAGGTCATCCAGGAGACGTGGATTGGCGTGTTGCAGGGGCTGGATCGCTTCGAGGGACGATCATCGCTGAAGACGTGGATCTTTCGCATCCTGCTCAACCGTGCCCGCACGCGCGCGCAACGCGAGAACCGCACGATCCCGTTTTCGGCGCTCACCACGGCGAGCGAGTCGGATGAGCCAGCGGTCGAGCCAGACGCCTTCGCGCCGCCCGGCGCACGCTATCCCGGTGGCTGGCTCACCCCGCCCGCCGAATGGGATACGCTGCCCGAAGAACGGCTACTCTCGCAGGAGACGCGACAGCATGTGGACGCGGCGCTGACGACGCTACCCTCGGCCCAGCGCGAGGTCATTACCTTGCGCGATATCGACGGCTGGAGCGCGAACGAGGTCTGCGACTATCTCGGCATCAGCGAGGCCAACCAGCGGGTGTTGCTCCACCGGGCGCGCTCGCGGGTGCGGCAGGCGCTGGCGGATTACCTGCGAAACTAAGCGGCACGAGCATAGACATAGGCAATCTGGCAATACTAGCAATACTGGCAACCGATGCATACCAGACAGATATACAGGATTGATACGGCATGGCTGAGCGCGAACTGACCTGTCAGGAACTGGTTGAACTTATCACCAGCTACCTCGACGATGCCCTGACCACCGAGGAACGGCAGCATGTCGAGCGCCATCTCGCGCTCTGCCACGGCTGCCGCGTGTACCTGGAGCAGACGCGCGCGACCCTCTGGCTCGTGGGCAGACTCTCCGCTGAAGATATCCCGGATGGCATGCGCCAGGGACTGCTCGCCGCCTTCCGTGGCCTACGCAAAAATGCCGACGGCGCCTAGACCATTTGAGTGTAACTCCGCCTCGTAGAACGATACAGATTCGGGCATGCGCCCGGTGATCCGAAATCACTATCGTTCTGGGAGGTTGTTTTGCATGCGTAAATTTGTCCTGGGTCTGATGGGTCTCATGTTGCTCTGTGTCTTTGCGCTGGCCGCCTGCGGCGGAAGCTCGGTTGCCGCCACTCCTACCGATACCCCCGCGCCCCCCGCGCCCACTGCCACCACGGCGCCCGCTGCGCCCACCGCGACGACGGGCGGCGGTACAAGTACGGCTGTCATTGGGATGGGGGGGTTCACTTTTAGCCATGCGAGCGCCACAATCAAAGTCGGGCAGTCCGTTACCTTCAGTGATCCAGCGGATTCTGGCGGGGTGCACAACATCGTGACTGGAACCTCGGGCAAATTCACAGCGGAGCCAGGCGCCCCCTCGGCGTTTGCGACAGCCTCGGGCGTGAACTTCGCGCCAGGCGACTCTCAGACGTTCACTTTCACGACCGCCGGAACGTATACATTCACCTGCACGATTCACGTGAGCATGCGCGCCACCGTCACCGTCAATCCCTAATGTGGTCAGACGATGACGGCACAATGTCACGATGCAACGCGCGGCCCCCACGCTCTTCAACACTTGAGAGGGTTGGGGGCATCCTTAGTCCTGCCGCCGGATTCGGTGATTTTTCTGCATCACCAGATGGCGCTGCATGTGCGAAAGTGTGTCATGGCGGCAGAATGAGGAAGAGGAATAGCCCGTAGACAACGAGTGATGATGGTGGAGTGTTTTATATCCCCTGCCTGAGAGAAAAGAGGACATCACAATGGCTGATCATTCCACTGACACGTATGAAACGGCTGGCGAAGCTGGGGCGCGCGAACCATCAAGACTCTCGCGGCGGAACGCGCTCAAAGCGGGCGCGGCTGGTATGGCAGGCATGGCGTGGGCGCTGACGCTTGGGCACGGCGGCGCTGATCTGGTCAAGGAGTTGGCCCATCTCGCGCAGGGTAGGCCAATGACCGCGGCGCGGCTGACGGATATTTTGCGGACTGAGCGCACCCAGTGGAATGCGCTGCTGGCGCAGGTTGGCCCGAATCGCATGGAGATTCCCGGCGTCGAGGGGACGTGGTCGGTGAAGGAGGTGGTCGCCCATCTGACTTGGTACGAGCGGGCAGTCGTGGATGGCGCGGCGCAGATTATGAACACAGGGACGTATACACGCGGAGCCGATGGGCTGGGGATGGATGAGCGCAACGCCCGCATTGCCACCGAGAGCCGCGCGCGGTCGGTCGACGATGTGCTCGCCGAGGCTGACGACGTCTTCGCTCAGCTGCTGAAGGTGATCGCCGCCTGTCCTGACGACCTGCTGAACAACGCGCAGTTTCTGGGCCTGCCCGACGATATACCGCCGTGGATGCGCGTGGCGAACAACTCCTACCTGCACTATCAGCAGCACGAGCAGTCCATCCGCGCATGGCTGGCGCAGCAAGAAGCACCCACTCACGTGTAAGCGTGTCACCATGTCTGGCCGGTTGTGTCTACGTCACCGATCTGTCCATAGAGGAGTTTGTGGCAAGCTATCGGCTGCGGGCGGAGTCACCATCTCGACGGGTGGCGCAACCTCTTCGAGCAGCGACGCAATGCCACTCAGCCAGTTGATAAGCGGCTCGATCTCGCCGCTCTTCGCGGGCAGATGCGTCATTCTGAAAGAGGTGTACAGAATACCGCCAGGGGTCAACTGGACCACGTCACGTGCATGCCGCACGAAGCCCTGCCCCTCGGCGACCTGCTGCGCGAACCGCCGCACCCATTCTTCGCGCGGCTGCTGGCCATGCGGCGGGATGACATAGAAGCGCAGTGGAATCAGCCCGCCGCCGAGCTTTCCCGTCACGGCGTGGGAGGCCACGTACGGCGAGATTCTCTTGCGGGCAATCTCGAAGGTGGGCAGCAAGCTGGGCGATGTGACCGTCATCCTATACCAGTAGCCCTGGTCGGGCGCAGCGCTGCCATAATACATGGTCAACCCACTCACGACCCGCACGTTGCGCCGCCCGCCATAGTAGCCGCTCACCGTGTATGCGTGCGCGCTGCCCTCCGGCCCGTTGACCTCCCATCCAAACCGCTGGGCGCTCGCAAGCAGTCCACGAAGATGGCGTATGCGTCCGATGTACGACACATTGAAGATGGCCAGCGGCGACGTTACCGGTGGGGTATCCGCCAGGGTAGCGAGTACTACAAGCAGCGTCACAGGCAGCGTTATCAGCCATGAGGACGCGGCGGCCATATTGAGGGCGGCATGCCCGCCTCCCCGCACGTTCGCCTGGAAGTTCGCCGCGCCAAGGAGCGTCAGCGCCATCAGCGCCGCCTGAAGGAAGAATACTGGCCCATAGCGTCCGGCAACGGGCAGGCTGCCGATGAAAACGACCAACAGGGCGACTATCGGAATGCTCAGCAGCCAGATCGGCCCACCATGGCGCACGTAATCGAGCAGGCCAACGATTCCTGGATGCGCTCCCGATTTCCACAAGAATGCGCTTGCTAGAGCCACCCAGAGCGCCGCCGCGACGACAATGAAGTAGATGGGGAAGCGCCACCACACGTTGTGGGTCATCCGGTTCGACGCGCCCTCGATGCGTCCCATGATGATGCGTGTCAGCAGCGGAATCAGACCGTACATGGATTCCCTCCGGCATAGACAGGCTCAGTCCTCAACCTCGATGGGCGGCTCAACTGGCGGCATTCCCAGTTGCTTGCGCGCCTCGTTGTTGATGTCGCGTGCATTGGAGAATTCAAAGAACACGAGGGCGCGGTTGCTGGCGTCGAGCGCTTCCTGGTAGCGTTTGGCCTGCATCAACTCGATGGAGTAGTTGTGCCAGGTCCACGCGCTGCCCTGAGGATACTGGCGAAAGTACTCCTGATACGTCGCGAGCGCGTCGTCCGGGCGGCCATACGTCGCATAGTACTTCGCGAGCCGGTCGTAGCCTGTGCGCTTGACAACAGGCGACGGCGCCAGATCAATCATGCGGCGGATAGCGACTTCATACTGCTGTTTGTTTCCATAGCGCTTGAAGTACGATGACTCGGCATCGGGCAAGCGTGGATGGTTGGGATTCAAGTTCCGCGCTTGTTTCAGCGCGGCCTTCGCGATCAGGCGATACCAGCCGTTGCCAACGCTCGTGGCGATATAGAGCCGCATGATCCAGGCATCCACCGAGAGCGGATCGAGATTGACCGCGGCGGAAGTGTACATCAGGGCCGCCTGGACACCGACCGGGCTATACAGACCGCCCTGAAAGTACGAAATCGCCATGATGGTCCGCGCAACTCCGCTCAACGCCAGGTCAATCGGGAGCTTGAGCAGTTCATCAATAACAGGCGTCAGCTTGCGGTAGTCGCCTTCAGCATCGGCAATCGCATCGAGCGCGCCCTGATAGATACGCTCAGCCTCGCGCCGGTCAGGGACAGGGTTCTCGCCCCAGGGAAGCTGGTTCAGGTCGTTGACCTGTACCATGATAAAGGCTGCGGCCCGCTGTCGCTCTTGCCTGGAGATGCCAAATAGGCCCGGTAGAAATAGCCTGGGTTTGGGATTGATAAGGCCCACCACTATCTTCTGGGCGCGGCGTCTCACGAGGTATGTTGTTATCGCACACACCAGAACGAGTCCGCCAGCGACAACTACCTGCCAGGCACTCGTATCCATACACTCATTCCTTTCGGGAAGCTGAGGTGGTTGCCGCGAAAGCGTTATGGTAGAGAGGTCGTGGCTACGATAGCGATGATGCTATTCATGAGCAAGAGCGAACGTACGTAGGCACGAATGCGGGGGCAAGTTGTCAGCGAGGATGACCTGCTCTACGCATCGTCTGTAGGAGCCGCCATGCGCGAGGTCAGCACGGGGTGAATCGTCTCGATGGGCGTCGCGAAGAGCGAGGGCTGCATCGGGTCGTCGAAGAGCGTGGCGAAGTCATCGGCGGTGAAGGCGCGCGCCAGCCGCGCGGCGAAGGTTTCGCGCAGCAGCCGGATATAGTGCGTCGAGTCATAGTCGCGGGGGTCGTCGCCCGGCTCGCCATCTTCGGTGGTGTGCAGCAGCGCCGCGTGCCCGTGCCCGCCCCTTGCCCGATAGACACGCACCTGCTCGCCTCGCTCCCACTGCGTCCTGCCGCTGGCGAGCATCGCCTCATAGGGTAGCTCACGGCGGGCGCTCCGCGTCGCCAGATAGCGCGACGGCGTCTTGCTCAATCGCACCCGCGCCGCCACCAGATGGGTCTCTAGCGTCCGCTGGCGCAGGGCGTCGGCCATCGTCAGATAGGCGCGCCGGACGCCGGGTATATCATCGGTCAGCAGGCAGGCGATTGCCTCGCGCAGAAAGACCTCGCCGAATGGCTCGGCGCGACTGGAGCGAAACGCCACCCCGCGCAGCGTCAGCGCGCCATCCCAGGCGAGCAGCGCGTAGTTCTTTGGCTCGTGCGAGAGCATCGCGGCATAGCGCCCCTCGAACTCCAGCCGGACGAGCGGGGGCAGCAGCGCCGCCACCTCGGCGACGATACGCCGTTCATCCTGTTCGCTCCAGCCTTCGGGCACGGCGAAATAGACGCCGTCGGTATCGCCTTCGAGCAGCGTCGCCCCGCGCGCCGCCAGCTCGCGGCAGAGCAGCCCCAGCACCTCGCGTCCGCGCCGGGTGACCTCGTTGGCGGCATGCACATCGGCGAAGCGCGTCAGCCCGGTCGCGCCCATGTAGCCATAGGCCGAGTTGACCAGAATCTTCATCGCGGCGGAAAGCGCCTCATCGGTATGGCGCTCCGGCGAACCCACAGGCGCCGCTTTGGCCCGCCCCTTGGCCGCCAGCCGCTGCTCCACCAGACGATCCACCAGCGCCAGCATCGCGCCGAGCCGGTCGCTGGCCGGGCCGATACGATACTGGCGCATCAGCGAGGGATACAGGCTCGATACATCAGCCTTGACGACGCGATTGGCCACGCCCGCAGCGAAGAGATAGAGCGCCGCGCCGCTGTGCTGGGTACCGTCGCTGACCGTTCGCGCCGGGAATTGCCGCGCCCGCCCGCAGATAGGCGCGCACCAGCAGTGGATCGAGCACGCCGGTCGCCGGGCCAGCGTCCGCCAGCCGCTCGTAGCGTCGGGGAGCCATCCGCGCCAGGGCGAACGCCGCCCCACCCAGTAGCCGCGCTACGCCATCGGCCTCGTTCACGTCGTCCAGCGCATAGCGGCGCACGCGCTCGGGATCGGCCAGCCAGGTGCTGTAGACCTGCGCCCCCGCGACGTATTCGCGGTCAGGGGAAGCCAGCCCAAAGTGGCGCGCCACCGCCTTGAGGCCGTGGCCGGGGAGATCGCGCGCGGCGAAATCGTGCCGCCGCACGGCATCGAGCGTATCGATCAGCTCGCGTCCGGGGACGGTATAGCGTCCGCGCGCCTCCTCACGCTCAGCCGGATCGGCCTCATCGCTACGCCAGGGACCATAGCCACGTGAGGCGGGCCGCCTACGCATGCCACCGCCCAGCCGCCCAATCGCCAGCGTGACGCCCAGCATCTCGGCGCGGCGGGCGAGGAAGGGCAGGTCGAAGCCGTGGAGGTTGTGGTTTTCGATCACATCGGGGTCGCGCTGGCGGATGAGGGCGACCAGCCGCCGGATCAGGTCGGCCTCCGCCGCTGGCCCCGTCAGCCCGCGCTCGGCGACATCCAGCACGGCGGAAAAGCCACGATTGTCGCGTACGGCGACCAGAAAGATGCTGTTCTTGGCGGGATTCAGCCCGGTGGTTTCGAGGTCGAATTGCAGTCGGTGGAGGTCGTCGAAGGCGAGGCCGCCGAAGTGGGTGCGTCCGGTGGCGACGAGATATTGCTCTTCGGGTGGCAGGCTGAGCGCCGCCTCGTCACCCATCTCCGCCAGCCGGAGTATCTGCCGCCCCAGCCGTGTTGAGGCGCCGGTCATGACAGCGGTGTCGAGGGTGCGGCCATCGGTCGCGCTGACCAGATAGCGAAACTGCCCCTCACCGGAGAGTTCGCGCCAGGCCACCGCGCCGGATAGCTCCGTGCCGACCGCTCCCTCTGGCAGTAGCCGCGCGCCCAGGTGCGTCAGGTCATCGAGTGAGGGCAGCAAGAGCCACGGGCGAAAGCGATCCTCTTCGCGGGTGAGCGCGCCGCCACCGGGAGCGCGCCGCCAGAGTGTCGCGCGGCCATTGCGCTCAGCCCAGACGGAGACGATGCCAGGGCTAGCATCCCATCCCCAGAGCCACTCGTCTTCGTCCAGGTGTTGCATGGAATACTCCCAAACTGTCGCGGCTGACCGTAGCGTAATGGAGTGTAAGGATGACCTCCGAACAGTGCGCTGGGGTGGGCGTGCCGGAGCCTGCCAGCAAATTCCCCCCTCCGAATTTCTCCTCCATTCGCCGTAGCGTTCACGCTACGGCCACCCTCGCCCGCCACAACGCATTTCCCGCCTGATTCGCCGTGACCTTATGTAGTTTTACAATTTACGCCGAACACCGCGCATCGTGGTGGGCGAGGCAGACCGTAGCATCAATGCTACGGCGAATTTCCCGGCCTCTCTGGCCCATGTGCTGGCAGGCTCCAGCAGGCCCACCCCAGCACACTGTTCGGGGGTATTTCTAAAACCACATAAGGTCACGGCGCGTGTCCACACCACAATACTCTACGAAATGCGTTCTATCCGGGGAAATCCGCCGGGATGCCGTGCATACCAAGGGTCAGCGAAAGCTCACCGCCGTGGTGCAGGTCATGCTCCATCACATGGTAGACGATCCAGGCGCGTGACAGGTGGACAATCTTGCCATCTCCCCAGTCGTCCTCGAAAGTCTTCCGCATGTCGTCGTCATTCCAGCGCTCCAGGCAGTTGGCCATGCCCTGCCAGGTATAGTCGAGCGCCTCCACCATCTCGGCGGCGGTTCGGGAGGGCGCGCCGCGACCATCCCAGTCCGCGTATGCCTTCCCCTCCGCGCCCCAGTCTTCGCCCATGGTAAAGGTGAACCAGCCAGCGCGGCAGCCAATGATATGCAGCGCAAGCTGGCCGACGGTGCGCAAATGCGGCGCTGCCTCGAGTACAAGCTGCTCCGCTGTCAGCGGCGCAACCGCATCCCTGATGTGCTCATGGTACTTCTTCCAATTGCTATAGATCGTCGTCAGCGCGAAATTCTCTTCAGCCATGTCCCGTCGATCTCCTTATGTCGCGCGCTACGTGTCCTGTTCGCCGTCACTCAGGTTCCCCCTCCCCTCGTAGGGGAGGGGGCTAGGGGGAGAGGTCCGCCCCCTACTCGATGATCGCCGCCGTCACCGAGTAGATCGACGGCAGGTAATCGGCAATCAGCTGCCAGCTGTCGCCACCGTCCGCCGTAGCAAAAAGCTGGCCGGTATTCGTGCCGACGTAGACGCCGCACGGGTCGAGCTTATCGGCGCACATGCCATGGCGCAAGACGCCCAGCCGCACATTCGCCCCGGAAGGCAAACCGTTCGTCAGCGACTCCCACGAGCCGCCAGCGTCCTTGGTGCGGTAGACGGTGAACTGGTCACCAATGTTGTTACGCCCATCGCCTTCGACGATAGTATAGACCGTCTCGGGGCGATGCGAATCGAGCGCGATGGGGAAGCCAAACTCCGAGGGCAGGCTGCCCTGAATATCCGTCCACTCCTCGCCCGCGTTCTCGCTGCGATAGATGCCGCAGTGATTCTGCTGATAGAGCATATCGGGTTTGTTGGGATGCTGCACCACGCGATGGATGCACTGACCATATTCAGGATAGATGTCCGGCTGGAAGCCCGCGCGCGTGCCTTTGTTGGCAAAGCTCCAGGTCTTGCCGCCATCGTCGGTGCGCATGCAGCCGACCGCCGAGATACCGATCCACATGCGGTCAGGGTTGGAGTAGTCGGGGACGATGCTGTGCAGACAGAGGCCGCCGTTGCCGGGATTCCACGTCTCGCGTGTTGGGTGGTTGGCCAGTCCCTCGTTGAGCGACCATGTGACGCCGTTATCGGTGCTGACCCAGAGGCTAGCGGGGTCCACCCCACAGTAGAGCGTGCCCGGCTGGTCGGCGCGTCCCGGCTCGACCAGCCAGATATTGGTGAGCTTGAGACCGCTCTCCTCAGAGAACTCGATGCCCTGCTCGGGCTTCTCCCATGTCTGGCCAAAGTCGTCGCTATACTTGATGAAATTGCCAAAGAAGTCGCCGTTCTCGGCGGCAAAGAGACGGTTGCCGGAGCGCTGATCGAGGACGGCGTTGTAGACGCGCATGCCATTTAACGTCGTCGCTTCGGTCGTCCAGCGCTCGCGGTCTGGCGAGGTGAGCAGAAACAGGCCGCGTTTGGTGCCTACTAACACAACCACCGTGCCACTGGGATACTTCTGTGCCATGCGATTTCCTCCGTACTCATGCGAAATCCACAACGAAATCCACGATACGCGGGGGATTACCCACATGCGCGGGAATCAGCCACCCGCAACGGATGGCAGAATGTGCAGGGTAGCGCCAGCGGGCACAGGCGTCTCCAATCCCTGGAGATAGCGCACATTGCGCCCGTTGAGAAAGACATTGACGAAGGTACGCAGCTCGCCCGTCTCAAAGCAGAGGCGAAACGCCATTCCTGGCCAGGCGGCTTCGAGCGCGTCGACCACCTCGCGCACGGTGCCGCCCGCCACCCGCACGGTTCGCGCGCCATGGGCCTGCTCGCTCAGCGCGCCTGGCAACAGAACAGTCACCAGGGGAGATACCGCCGAACCTTCCATAGACTTCCTCGCTTTTTCCAGCCAGAAATGACGACTATCACATTCAGCCGCAGAGTACATTCTCCCTGGGTAGCTCTCAACCGGTTGGTACATCTGTGCTAATTCTGATAGCCCGTATGGGTAGCATCTGGTTGGTGTTACAATGGCGTTGGAGCTGGCGGGAGGCATCACCAGCGGAGGAATTGCGGGGAGGGAGCGCTATGACGGAGGATGAGCCAGGGCATCATCGCCATCACAAGGATCACCACGTTCGTCGTGGAAAACAGATACATGGCGGTGACGGCCCGTTGCGCGAAGAAGGCGAAGGCCTGCAACTGCCAACCTACAATTTTTCACCAATACCAGGCGTTCCCCGTATCAGCTATCCCACAGGGTGGACGTTCAAGAGAGCCACGCCTGGTGGAACCGCAATACTGCTTGTCGGCTGCGTCCTGGTGCTGCTGGGGGTAGCGCTTGCGCTGCTACGATTGTTCGGTGGCTAGCAAAGATCCTGCTGGGTCAGCGAGCGTGGAGAAAGAGCACGAGAGACATCGCCAACCCGACGACGATGACATAGATGCGGATATAGCGCCCGTCGATCTTGCGCGCGACCGAGGCGCCACCCCAGCCGCCGATGATCGCCCCGGCCATCATGACCAGTGCCTGTGGCCATTCCACCAGCCCCGCTAAGATGAATGTCAGCATGGCGACGCTATTGACGCAGCTTGCCAGCACCACCTTGAGCGCATTCATCGTGTGGATATTACGCATGCCCATCAGGCTCAGCGTCGCCAGCATCAGAATGCCGATACCGCCGCCAAAGAACCCGCCGTAGAGCGCGACGACGAACTGCACCAGCGAGACCCAGGTCAGCGTGAGCCAGCGCGGGCCGTGCGCCTTGCCAGAGCGCCGGAGTCGGGCGGTTAGTGGGCCGCCGACGGCGAAGAGAATCGTCGCGCCAAGCAGCAGAAAGGGCAGAATGCGCAGAAAGGCATCCTGCGGTGTCTTCAGCAGCACCAATGCGCCGAGGATGCCGCCGATAACGCTGATGATACTCAACACCACCAGCGTCAGCCGTTCGGTATCGAGCGCATCGCGGTAGGGTGGAATGCTCGCCACCGTACCCGGCCAGAGGGCGAGCGTATTGGTCGCGTTGGCCTGCTTGGGAAGGACGCCGGTAAAGATGAGGACGGGGACCGTCAGAAAGCTGCCACCGCCCGCCACTGAATTCTGCGCCCCGGCAACGAGCGCGATCCCAAAGAGCAGCAAGGCCTGGGGCAGCGACATGCGGAGGACTCCGATACTGAGCGAGATATATCTGACCGTGATACGAGTATAGGGCGCTCGCCGTCCAGCAGACCAAATATGGCAGATTCGTGTCGCGCCTGACCAGAGATTGTGGCCTCTGCCGCAACCAGCCACGCGGGCAGCATGTTACAGTGTGCGATGGATGGATATGCGGATGTTGTTTGTGTAAGGAGCAGAAAGTGGCGAAAGACTTCACGCTGGCGACGTTCTGTGACCTGTGGCGAGAATACGCCGACCACATCCGCGAGGCGATTGCGCCGCTGACGGCGGAACAGGTGGCGCTTCGGGCCGGGCGGGGCAGCGCTCCATCGGCGAGATCGTCGCGCATGTCATCGAGTGCCGGGCGTTCTGGCTGGGCGACTTCGTCGGCGAGACGGGTGAGGAGCTGGATGCGCTGCGCGTGTGGTACGAACCTGGCGCGCTGACCACCGATGTCGCCGGGCTGGTGAGCGGGCTGGACCGTAGCTGGCGGTTCGTGGCGGACTTGCTCGACCGCTGGACGCCAGCCGATATGCGGCAGACATTCCCGCACGAATGGCGCGGCAACCACTATGACTTATCGCGCACCTGGGTCGTCTGGCACGTACTCGAACACGACCTGCACCACGGCGGCGAAATTTCCCTGACACTTGGCATGCACGGCCTGCAAGCGCCAGATATTTAGCTGGCTAGAAGATTGGCGCGCCCATTGGCACAAATGATGGTGACAGCTTGACGTAAGGTGTCATAATACATCTCACCGGATGACTACTGCGTATGATTGTTGAGTGATCGGAGAATGCCCCATGGCTCGGTCTGGAGACACTGCGGCGTCGGCTAGCGGCTCTGGCGCTCGTCCCACCAGCATTCTGGCAGTGGTGGCGCTCTCAGTTGTTCTGGTCGCGGCGCTGGTGGGTGTCGATGTCCTTGTGTTGAGCAGGAACAATCCCGCGCAGGCGGTCAGCCCGCACTATTACATGGCGCTGGGCGATTCGCTCTCGTTCGGCTACCAGCCCAATCTCGACTTTAGCGCGGGCTTCGCCGACGATATCTTCAATGATCTGCATTTCATCGATGTCACTGGCATCGTGAACTATGCCTGCGCGGGAGAGACGACGGACACGTTCATCCACGGCGGATGCGTGGCGCGGTTCGCTCATCACGGCTCGTATACCGGAGCGCAACTCACGGCGGCGGTGGACTTCCTGAAGAAAGAGGCCAATCGCGGCCATGTCAGCCCGATTACTCTGGAGATTGGCTCGAACGATGTGATACCCGACTGGGATCAGTTCACCTGCACTGCCAGTCCCAATGCGGATATCGATCTCGCCCACATGGATGACAATCTGACGCAGGTGATCCTGCCGCAGCTGCTCGATGCGCTGCAAAGCCGCACGAACGCGAATAATGGCGACCTGCACCTGCTGAACTATTACAACCCCTACGCCAAAGAGTGTCCGGACTCCGCGCAATTCGTGCATACGCTGAACGATCATCTCGCGGCGGATGCGGCGCAGTTCAAGATCCCGGTGGTCGATATCTATGGGGCGTTTGGCGGTGATAAGGACATGGCGAGTCATATCTGCGACTACACCTGGATCTGCGATTCGCGATTCCACGACGTCCACCCAACGAACACTGGCTACACGATTATTGCCAAAGCGGTAGAGCTGGCGCTGGGGCTGCCTGGCATGGGTCCGCTGCCAGGCATGGGCGCGCCCGCGGGCGTTCGATCCGCGCCGGAAGCGGCCTTCTGGCGGGGGACAGCGGCAGGGGCCGTATGAATACGACAAGCGCACGGAGCGTCTGTATTCCTAAGTGTGGCGCCGATCAGCAGAGAACAGTAGAGCGAATGGGAGACGGAGATGCGTAACTTGAAGTCGGGCCAGAGTGACATTATCCGGTTGATCGTGCTGGGCGTGCTGGTCATCCTCGAAGGGCTGGCGATGGTCAGCACCGTACTCGACATCGTTTTCCTGCCGTTCGGCGTCGTCTACCCCAGTTTCGCCTCGGTGGCAATCCTGATTCTGCCGATTCTTGTTGGGCTGGTAGCGCAGCGATTCGCGGTGGCAATCGTGCTGACGGTGCTGCCACTCCTCGTCCTTGCCGTGGTCTACACCGCCGCCTTCGCGCCCGTCTGGAACATCGATCTCTTCCAGTTGGGGGTGCTGGCGGGCCGTGTGGCGGGCGCGCTCTTCCTGCTCGGCGGCCTGGGCTATTTCGGCTGGCTGCTACGGCGCATCTTCCTGCGCGGATCCACGTCAAAGGGCTGATTATTCATCGGTCAGCGAGGCGCAGCGCTCAGGGGCGGATTGATACAACACGAATGGATGTCACTCGACTCAATGGTGAGGTGGGACGTTCGGCGGTGATAAGCTCGGCTGCTCCGGTCGTCTCAGCCGCCGCGATGTGGAGGGCGTCAACAGCGCTGAGTCCGAACGCTTCAGCATGTCGCATTGCCAGGCGAACCAACGCCCTCGTAATGGGCGCTGACTGAGCCGCCGTAGCGAAAAATGCGTTGTAGAATGCGACCTCGATCAGCCGCCGCTGGAATGTCGGCTTCGGCAACACTTCCAGACGCACAAACTCACTGGTGACGAATTCGCGATTCGCATCATTGAGAATAGCAAGCGCGGAAGTGGCGATGGCGCTTGAACCGCGAAATGCCTCAATCAGCACGCCAGAATCTACAAACGTTCGGATCATGCGTCTGCATCCGGGAAAACTCCACCGCGACGTTCGGCAATCTCCGCATCCAACGCTTCCCAGGTCGTGAGAAGTGGCTCGCCAGCAGCGATGGCCTGCGCCCGTAGCTCGATCAGCCGCCTTCCTAGCGGTGAGAGGTGGGCAGGGTCTAGTCCCAGACGACGGGCTTCCTCATCCGTTTGCCTGGTCCTCTCCTCATCGCTTTTAGCCTCAGCAGCAAGCGCTATTGGTTCGCTCGTTCTCTGCGCCGCGTATTCCAGGGCCGCCTGTACGTCCTCGATGCTCACGCCATGCTCCTGGGCGACATCATGTAGGCTTTTGCCAGCGGCGACCTCTGAGACAACCAAACTCACTGGAACGGATGTACCCTCGATGACTGGCTGCCCGGCGAGTACACGCGCATCCGCTGAAATACGAGGGTATAACTGAATGGTCATCGGATTCTCCATCAACGCCGGTACTGGCGATATTCGCCATCTGCCTCATCATTATATGCGCGGCGCATAAACCAGGTGTCAATAGGCTACTCATCCGTCAGCGAGGCGCGGCGGTCGCGTTTGCGTCCCCCGGCGCGGCGCTTCTCGTCCAGGCGGCGCTCGCGGCTGGCGGCGCTGGGCTTCGTGGGAACACGCGGCTCGACGACACGCTGCATCTCCTCCAGTTTGGCGGCCATGCGCTCGTAGGCGGCCTCACGGTTGGCATACTGCGAGCGCCGCTCGGTCGCGGTGACGACGATGCCTGTGGGGCGGTGTGTCATCCGCACGCCCGTCTCCACCTTGTTGCGATGCTGGCCGCCCGGGCCCGTCGCGATGAAATACTGGATATCGCAGTCGCGCTCAAGGGACGCGCGATCAGTTGGATACACGTCAGCCACAGTTGCCCACTCACTTCGTCAGATAGCCACACATCGTATTCGTCGCACAGCATACCATGCCGCGCGAGGGGCAAACCGTAGCGTTGTGGGAGAACTGACGGCTATTGCTTTATCGCAGGGCGCGTAACCCACATGCGAAGCGAGCCGCTAATACCCAGCCCAAACAAAGCGCCACCAATGCTGGCGATGGCCCACGGAGCGAGTAGGAATGATTCGACGCCGAGGAGGTTGCTCCACAGAATGAGGCTTGCCACTAATACAACACCCGTTACCAGCAGCACGCTCACAAACCGTCGATTCGACATCCTGCCGACACTGGCAAGGAATGCAAGGACGGCCGCGCTGAGGAATCCGCCCACAGGCCAACTCCAGAGGTAGATCACCGCCCCAAGCACGAAGCCTGCTACGAATCCCACGAGCGCGCCTTCGATCAGCCTGGACCCAAATAACGCCACTCGCCTTGATCGCACTGCGCGTGGGGGACGTCTGAAGATCCGGTAGCCGAAGATGGGGCCACCTAACCCGAGTAACGCGCCAGGAAGCGCCCAGAGCAGACCAAGAAGCAGCGCGAAACCCAGTAATGGCCCTTCTGCACCCGCGTTTCGTTGGGCGCTATGATAGAGGTCTGTTGCAGTACCAACATCGACCTGCGGGCATGCGCTGCTGTCCGTCGCCTGTCCGCAGGTATACCACATTGCGTGCGAATTACCAAGCTGATCAGTGAAAATGCAAACTGTATTGCTTGGAGCGCCCACAAATGACATGTCACCGCAGTAGATATCAGCGTCCGCTAGTTGCAGGATTTCGTTCTGGGAATATACGGGAGAGCTGCTGGTGACATCAGGATATATCGGGGCGAAGAAATCCGCATGGGAGTGATAGCGCTGCCCGGTGAATGGGTCGGAGTAGTAGAAGAACGGCAATGAGAGCAGGGAGGGCTCGTCGAGTCCTAAGCGTGTCTCACCTCCTACGAGAGGTCGCGCGTAAGCGACGCCCATGGTCAGCAACATGGCTAGAAGAATAACGAGCGCGAATGCCACAGGGTGAGCCGCCTGGCGAACGCCAAGTCCAAAACTTAACAACGCGAAGAAGAGCGCCACAACGCCAACAGCAATGATCGCGCCTGTGATGTAGCCTATTATCACACCGACTCCAAGCACGCTACCGAAGACGCAGAGTAGCACCACTCCAAGGGAGAGATGGAGGTAATCGTGGCGGAACGTGGGGCGACGTGCCTTGCGGTCGGCAAGTTTTGCTGACAATTCGTCACTTTTGGCCTGGCGTTGTTGTTGCGCCTGCACGTCGCGATAACTCGGGGGCACAGTGATGCCCAGCCCCGGCGCGATACCTGCCGGATCACCATAGTATTTCGCGCGCGACCACAGCAGCTTGAGTTGGTAGCGCGCCGCCTCCTGGTCGCCTTTCGCCGCTAGTTCGCGAGCGATGTCATATTGCTCCGCATGCGTGCGATTTGTCTGGGCGATGTCAAGCTGCGTCTGCGCATCGGCGTTGTCCGGCTCTAGCGCCAATATACCCTGCCACGCGGCAATCTCCTGCGCCCACTCGCCATGCGCCCGCGCCGCATCCGCCGTCTCGCGCAAACGACGCAGGCGGATGGGCGTTAGCCGCGGACGAATCGCCTCCATCTCGGAGGCAACGGTGCCATCAAGATAGTTTGGGTCGCGCTCGAGGATCTGATCCCAGAAGATAGCAGTGCGCTCCAGGTCGTCGCGGGCGCGCGCCGCCAGTCCAGCAGTATATAGCTCGCGGAGGGCGGTTTCAGGTGGCTGTGTCAGCGGATTTGTTGGGGCCGCGACCAGCGCATCAGGTGTACTGACGCCTGCTGGGTTGGTCTGCGCCATCGCATCGTCTGGTATCGGCGCCTCGCGCATCAGCGCGATTAGCAATTGCTTGATGCCCTCGTCGTAGTCGTTCTGGAAGTCTACCCACTGGATCATGGGTAGATCCATTGGCACAGTGGGGCAGGGAAGCAGCAGGGCGGGAATAAGCGGTTTGCCGATACGTCGCGCATAGCGATATTCCATGCGCACATAGTCAGACTCGATGGCTGCGGGCGAGAGCACGAGCACCTGCCTCTGGCAGCTATCAATCGCGTGTTGAATCTCGTCCAGCCAATCCTCGCCGCCTTCGAGCCGCCGCCGGTCAACCCACGTGCCGAAGCCACGCGCGAGTAGGCTCGCCTCCAGGCGATCCACAAACTCCGAATCCGTCCGGGAGTAGCTGATGAAGACCTTGATAGCTTCTTCTGCGGATGCCATGTGCCGCTCCCTCTATCGTGCGTCCATAGCGCCACGCCCTGCGCTTATACATGCACGAAAGCGCTAAACCAACTGGCCATGTTAATCGTGTTGCGATATTCTAGCATGGAAGCTTTGAACGGTCAATAATCCCCTTATTGCTTTTGAGGATGCTATATCGCCTAATGTGCGGAGATTGCCTGCGCAATTACGACCCACAATGTGCCCCGCTTGACCTTGCCTCGCTCACAGGCATATACTGCGCGCAACAACAAAAGAGCGCGAAGAAGCTGAAGGGGACCAGTAGCCGTCGAGCGCGGCAGGCAGAGAGCCGGTCGGGTAGTGCGAGACCGGTGGCCAGCGCGGCGGCGAACCCACTCCTGAGCTGGCGGCGTTGAGCCGTCCCGGTGGCCCACCGTTATCACGGGCCGCGCATCCCATGATGATGTCTGCCTGTCATCGTGGCGTGCGGCAGAGGGGCCGCGTCTCGCGGCTCGCAAAGGTGGTACCGCAGGTCTTCAACACCCTGTCCTTGCTTGGACGGGGTGTTTTTTTGTTGGCATCGTATCGGCAGGGAATGAGAAATGAGAGGAGAGAGCACTCATGCGCATGTCACAGATGATGTTGCGAACACAGCGGCAGGCCCCGGCAGAGGCTGAGCTGCCGAGCCACCGGCTGATCGTGCGCGCCGGGCTAGCGCGGCGGCTGGCGGCGGGCATCTACAGCCTGACTCCGCTGGCGTACCGGGCTATCCGTCGCATCGAGGCCATCGTGCGTGAGGAGATGGAGCGTATCGGTGGCCAGGAGCTACTGTTGCCGGTCGTGCAACCGGCCGAACTCTGGCGCGAGAGCGGGCGCTACGACGCCATCGGCGGCGAGCTTGCGCGTTTCGACGACGCGAGCGGCCGCGCGATGGTGCTGGCGATGACGCACGAGGAGTCCGTCACCGACCTGGCGCGCTCGGTCGTCACGTCGTACCGCCAGTTGCCGCAGCTGGTCTTTCAGGTACAGACCAAGTTCCGCGACGAGCCGCGCCCGCGTGGCGGGCTGATCCGCCTGCGCGAGTTCCTGATGAAGGACGGTTATAGCTTCCACAGCTCACAGGCCGACCTCGACGCCCTCTATGAGCAGGTCATCGCCGCCTATCAGGCCATCTTCCGCCGGGTCGGGCTGCCGGTGTTGATGGTTGGCGCCGACGTAGGCATCATGGGCGGCTATGAGTCGCACGAGTTCATGCTGCTGGCCGATGGTGGCGAGGATACCCTGCTCGTCTGCCCGGACTGTGGCTACGCCGCCAATCAGGAGGTCGCCGTCGCCGCGCGCGAGATGGTAGCTCAGGACGAGGCGGCGTCGCTCCGTCGGCTGTATACGCCGGGCGCGACCACCATCGCCGCGCTCTGCGAGGCCGCTGGCTGCCCGGCGAACCAGACGCTCAAGGCGGTCTTCTACACGACAGGCGAGCGGCTGGCGCTGGCGCTGATTCGCGGCGACCGCGAGGTGAACGACGTCAAGCTGCGCAATCTGCTGGGAGTGAAGATGGTGCGCACGCTCGCGCCGGATGAGTCAGTCGCGTACGGGCTGGTGGCAGGCTACGCCGGGCCGGTCGGGCTGACGCTGGAGACGCCGATGACGCTGGTCGCCGATGAGTCGGTTGTCGGCGCGACCAACCTGATCGCGGGCGCGAACGAGCCGGACTACCATCTGGCGGGCGTCAACTATGGGCGCGACTTCAGCGCCGACCTGAGCGGCGACATCGCCAGCGTGACGGCGGGAGATCGCTGCGCCACCTGCGGCGGGACGCTTGAGACGCGGCGCGGCATCGAGGCGGCCAACATCTTCAAGCTGGGGTGGAAGTACAGTACGACGATGCACGCCACCTTCCGCGATGAGCAGGGCGAGACGCAGCCGATGGTGATGGGCTGCTACGGCCTGGGCATCACACGGCTGCTGGCCTGCGTGCTGGAACAACACCACGACGCCGCCGGGATTATCTGGCCGTCGAGCATCGCGCCGTATGCGTTCTCGCTGCTGGCGGCGGGCAACGACGCGGCGGCGCGCGCGGCTGCCGAGGCGCTCTATACCGACGCTTGGGCAGGAATCCACGCTCTACGATGACCGTGACCTGAGCGCGGGCGTCAAGCTGACCGACGCCGACCTGCTGGGCATGCCGGTGCGCATCACCGTGAGCGCGCGTTCGCTGGCGGCGGGCGGCGCGGAGCTGCGGGTGCGCCGGAGCGGCGAGACGCGCATCGTGGCGCTGGCGGATGTACCGGAGGTCGCACGTACGCTGACAGGCGAATAGACGTTGTATGCGAATACGCAAGCGCCCACCTCCACAACGCGGTGAAGGCGGGCGTCCATCCGAGAGAGGAATTGCGGGGAGATGCTTTACGCGGCGGCGCTGGTGGTCTCGACCACGACGGAGGAGCTGCGCGCCCGCGCCCGCAGGCCGTGGCTCAGCGAGGTCAGGCCCAGCATCGTGTGGATCAGCGCATAGGGGAGCGCCAGGCTCAACCCGATGATCGCCGTCTGATCCACCGCGTTTGCCGCGCTGGCATCCGCCGGGACGAGATTGTAGCCCAGGTTGTGCAGCAGACCGAGCAGGCCCACGCCTATGAATAGCAGGCCAATGATCAGGTCATAGGGGCGCGCGAGCCGCAACCCCAGCCCACCAAAACCGAACAGCACCCCCAGAAAGCCCGTCACCAGGAGCCAGATTGCCTCAGAATCGAGCCGTCCGACTGTCCGCCAGAGCACGAGGCTTGAAACTACGCCAAACAGAATAAACCAGAGCCAATAGTGAACACTTCGCACCGACAACATTACTCATGCCTCCAAACATACCAGTCACGCATCCCAGCGCCCACCTCAACATCCGGCTCTCGCCGCGTTCTTTCTGATCGCCGTGATTGTGCTGATCGTCACCCAACATGTGGATGCTCCGCGATCTGTTTGAGCGCGCGCAGATACTTCTCGCCACTATCGATATCGGCGGTCGTATAGGTATCGAGCGCAATGGGCAGTGACGCAATGCCAGCCTGCCAGCTTGTCACGACATCGCGAAACGCATCGAGCGCCGACGTGTTCAGATGCAACAGTGACATCGCCCCGCGCGCGCGATCCAGCGCGCCCAGCAGCAGCGCCAGTGCGCCCGCGCCCATCAGGGCGATAAACCGCGCCAGCGGCAATACCAGGATTTGCACAGCCGCGCGCGTAATCTCCGCGGCCCGGATCGCCGCATCCAGCGAGACGCCTTCCAGACTGCCGATTTCGTTGAGCAGGGCATCGCGCCCCATCTCCCGCGCCTTCGATTCCAATGCGGGAATCACTTGCGGCGCGGCCAGCGCACCCGCGCCACAAGCGGTGACTGTGGCGGCGGTGGCGAGAAACGCCCTGCGTCCAAGGTGCGGCTTCCGCTTCCGCTGCTCAGCTACAGGAGTTGCTGCTGGCGTCTCCATCGTGTTGGCCATGTCTGCCTCCTTCGCGAACCGGCAGCGTTCCGTGCGTCTCTCAACCACACTCTGCCAGTTCGGTACTACAGCCTTGCAATAACGATGCCACGGGCAGGCAGCTATTTCTTCGATGCGATATATCGATGGCGCTGGCCCAGATAGATTCGCGCGCGGACGCTGAGAGGAGCGCCTGATTCAGGAGCGGGGCTGGTGGATGTTCTCGGCCAGCTTTCTGGCAGGTTAGTGAGGCGTTCGTGTCGTATGGGCGTCGTAGGCGCATGGTAGGGGCTGCATGCGGATGGCGCCATCAGCATCCGGGCGAATAGGGATACAGATGGCCGCCCTCACGACGCGGTGAAGGTGAGCATCTTCGCTATGTGGAGTCAACGGCTCAGGCGGCGCGACCGTGCGCTTCAGAGACGGCGCCCGCCTTCCCCGCCTTCAAGCCATGGCTGAGCGACGTCACGCCAAGCAGCGTGTGGATCAGCGCGTAGGGAAGGGCCAGACTCAACCCGAGGATTGCTGTCTGGTTAATCGTATTGGCTGTATCGACCGAACTGGCATTATCGGGGACGACAATGTAGCCTATGCCGTGGAGCAGTCCGATTATGCCCATCGACATGAACAGCAGCCCAATAACCGTGTCAAATGGGCGCGCGAATCGACTCGCCAGACCGGTACTGCCCACCACCACTCCCGCCGCACCCGTTATCAATAACCAGATCGACTCAGGATCGGGCACTCCTCGCGCCCGAAATATCACGAAGCAAGATATGCCACCAAACAACCCAAACCAGAGCCAGTAATGCACAGATCGCGCCCATATCATGCGTCATCCCTCCAGACCTATCCATTCGCGCTTCCAGTGAATTCACCCGAACGCACGACCGCCTCCGCACTATATCCGCCCTTCACCTATTACAGGTGAATACTCAGCCGTCGCTATTGGCGTCCACATCGCGTGGGCGCCATCTGCCCCTCCGCGACCGGGAACGATGCCCTGGCCCGAGTTGCTGGTTCGGCATACCAATCAAAGCATAAACGATGCCAGGGCAGGCAGCGATAATCCGCGTTACACCGAATTACGGATGCCAGCTCCTGACCCCAGGGTGAGGAAATGACCTGACCGATACGCCAGAATATAAGCTAGCGTCCGACGTAACGACAAGTCCCGCGTGGGGTACGGGCGATAGCAGCCGGGTAGTCTTCTGTGCTACCATCAGACCATCGAGACATATCCCCTGGAGGCTCATGTGACCACATCGCCGCGCATCGATATCGCCACCGTCGCCGATATCCCCGGGCTGGCGGCTCTGCGCATCCAGCAGAAGTGGTGGGAACGCGGCGAGCGCCTGCTTCGACCCTTGCTTGCGTGGGATGGCGGGCGCCTTTTCACGATCCGCGCGGGCGCGCTTGACCTCCCACTTGCCGATGGGACAACTCCCACCAGCCCAATCGCGGTTGTCGGCGCGCTGGCTGCCGACGCGACTGGCGTCATCGGCAACGTCGTCGTTCGCGCCGATTATCAGCGCCGCGGGCTGGCCCGACTGCTGATGCGCGCCGCGCTCGAGTGGCAGCGCGCCAGAGGAGTGCAGACCGTCTGGCTCGACGCGACGCACGATGGCAGATCGCTCTATCGCAGTGTCGGTTTCGTCGACTGCGAACCATCATACTACGCCGAGGCGCCTGTCGTCGCGCTGAAACGCGACTGGCTGCGCGCATCATCCGGCACGTTGCGCGCCCACCTGGCCCCACCCGATGCGATTGCGCGCGTGGCGTCGCTCGATGTGGCGGCCTTTGGTGGCGACCGTATGCCGCTGCTGGCAGGGGTGCTGCGGGAGCCGGAGACGTGGCTCTATCTGGTCGAGGATGCGGTGGGCGCCACGTTGGGATATCTGATGGCGCGAACGCTTGAGAGTCCGCTGGTGGGCATCCGCGCGGGCGCGTGGGTGGCGCGGAGTGACGAGGCCTCCGCCGCGCTGCTGGCCGCGCTCGTCGACGAGGACGCGCCGTGGCGGATAGCGGTTGCGTCGAACGGTTCTCAGCCGCCCGCGCTCCATATCTCGCCCCCTGGCAACAACCCCGCCGCGCTCGTGCTGCTCAAGAATGCGGGCGTGGAGATTACGCTCGACGATCTCATCATGCGCCACGACTTTCCCGACGCCAGCGGCGCCATCCACCCGGCGCGCCAGCAGGTGGCGTGGGTCTATGGCTGGCTTGCGGCGATGGTCTTCTGAGCGCTTGCCTCTGGAATGGTCTGAGCCTCATGCGCACTTGGCAAGAGCGGCACAGTCACCGCCAGCCGGAAACCACCACTCTCCGCTGGACCTGCCGTGAAGTGGCCTCCCAGCGCGGTGACTCGCTCG
Source organism: uncultured Chloroflexia bacterium (assembly GCA_963718915.1). Taxonomy (GTDB): domain Bacteria; phylum Chloroflexota; class Ktedonobacteria; order Ktedonobacterales; family JADMIN01; genus DAHUXT01. Next base: position 87,602 of record CAVRAI010000015.1, read on the forward strand.
GCGACGCCCAGCAGGCCATTGCCGCCAGCGCCGGTCTCCGCGACGGCGCCAGCTTTGCCATCGTCCGCTATCTCGATGCGGATACTCTGCTCGTCACGCGCGACGCGAATGGTACACTGGCGCGCGCCACTGTGCCGGATAACATTGGTGACGCCTTCGCGTACCGTCCATGCCAGCACGCTTCCGACCGCCGCCGGGAGCCCGCCAATGGCCGCCGCATCGCCTTCATGGCGATACGCGATCCCCGCGGCCGCCAGCATCTCACGCGCGCCCCGCAACTCGCTCGCAAGCGTTGGCTGGCGGTAGCTGGCGACGGCCTCGCGCACCTCTTTCAGCGCCTGGCGGGCCACCTGCTCGATATCGCGCAACTCACCAGCCGCGCGTTCCGGCGCGACCTCCACCAGCCGCTGCGCCAGCTCACTCTTGAGCGCGATCAGCGAAAGGTTGTGGCCGAGCAGATCGTGCAGATCGCGCGCGATACGCAGCCGCTCGTCGTTGATCGCCGCCGTGCGCTCCACCTCTTCGCGAGCCAGACGTAGCCGCTGGCTATTGGCGACGGACCAGCAAAAGGCGATGACGATGGCGCCAACGGTGCCCACGAAGACAACGGGTGTCTCCGCATCGGCAAGATTCCCCTGCGCGGCGAATGCGACGGCGATAAAAAGCACCAGAGCCGCGATAACCGGGATCGCTTTCCTGGTTGGCAGCCAGCCTGCCGCGCCAGAACTGACATAAAAGAAGATTGCGCCCCAGCTATTGCCGTTGAGCGCGATCAGGCCGATGGCGAGCGCCGCCAGCCCCGCAACCGGCGCCCAGAGCGCCAGCCCAGTGGGGAAGGCGCGCAACGTATGGCCAGTCAGGTTGCGGGCCGTTTGCCAGGAAACCCAGAGGTAGAGGGCGAAAAACGCGACGACGCCAACCAGGCTGGTTGTCAATCTCAGCGGCGTCGGATGGCTCCGCAGCATGTCGAGCATGGGCGGGGTGAAGAAGGGCAGCCAGAGAATCCAGACCAGCCAGAGCAGAAATGTCGAGCGAAAACTGCCTGTTGGCTGCCTCGCCGCTGCCGTATCGGTGTTCTCCACAACACTGCCTCCTGGCATGACAAACCTCGGCTGCTTCACTGGCTCATTATCTTACATCGCGATGAACTTCTCGTTATACAGTTAAGCGTCTTGGCCGTGGGCGTGTCCAGTGACGAATGTCATCTCTTTGGGGAGCATTCGCATGACAGACCCACCCAACCCTCGTGGCAGTGAAGATTGGGTGGGCCTATGGGGAGAGGAGTGATGGGACACGCTAAAACGACATCCTACGACACACGACATCCTACGACACACGACACACGACGCGGCCGGGGGCAGAGGGATCGCTAGCTGTGCGCCGAGACGCTGTGCGCGGGTGCGCCTTGCGTCTCCAGAGTCTCGATTGTCCGTGGTTGGCGAGCAGTCGTGACGATCCAGTCGATAATCACACCGATCAGGCCAGCGATGATGGCGGTTATGATGTGAAACCCCATGAACGAAGGCCCAAACGGAACAATCGCCTCTCCGATCACCATCAGTGCGAACGGGTAGGCCGCTACACGCCAGGTCATGTGGGGTAGTCGTCCGGGCAACAGGTCGTACCAGAAGATGCCGATGCCGTAGGCGAACGCTACCATGAATAGCCAGGTTGCGAATTGCATCACAGGAAGCCTCCTCGCTTCATGCGGCTGTGCCAGCAGTCCCTGCCCCCGTGCGCCGCAGTGAGAGAGGACACGTCGTTGTGTTCCCTCCGTGTCACTTATATCACAATACGATATAAAAGTCAATCGCAATACGATATTTCTTGCTTCTCCCAAACATGGTCTACCATCCTATGACATTTGTCACCGCCATCTGCTGATGCTCCTCACTACCGGGCGTCAGCCGCTTCCCGTAGACTGAAAGCGTGAACGACAACACACGACACGACACGACACACCACCACACAGCCAACGCAAAGGAGTGAGCATCCATGATGGTTCAAGAGCCACCGGCATCAATCGCGGCGCAACATCCCACCGATGAGACGACTGCCGTCAGCTTCGATGGGCTGACCAAACACTTCGGCAGTCTCTGCGCGGTCGACCACCTCAGCCTGGATATTGGTCATGGCGAGACGGTGGCGCTGCTGGGGCCGAACGGCGCGGGCAAGACGACCACTATCTCGATGCTGCTGGGTCTGCTGGCGCCTGATAGCGGCAGTGTCACCATCCAGGGCATGTCTCCAGCCGCGGCGATTCAGAGCGGGCGCATCGGAGCCATGTTGCAGGAGGGCGGCCTGATGTCTGGCGTCAGCGTCGGCGAGCTGCTGGACTTCGTGCTGGGGCTGCGGGCGTCATCCACCTCGCGCGATCAACTGATCGCCACCGCCGGACTCGATGGGCTGGAGCGGCGGCGCGTGGATCGCCTCTCCGGCGGGCAGACACAACGGCTGCGGTTCGCGCTGGCCATCGCCAGCGAGCCACAGATTCTGGTGCTCGACGAGCCAACCGCCGCGATGGATGTGGAGGCGCGCCACAGCTTCTGGGCCAACATGCGCACCTACACCGCCGCCGGGCGCACCGTGCTCTTCGCGACACACTACCTGGAGGAGGCCGAGGCCTTCGCGTCGCGGGTCGTCATCATCGCGCATGGGCAGATCGTCGCCGATGGCTACCGTCGCCGATCTGAAGCGGCGCGCGGGCGCGCAGACAGTCCGCTTCCAGAGCGAAGCGTGGCGCTGCTGAGGCGCTGCGTCGGCTGCCCGGAGTCGCGCGCGTGGAGTGGCAGGGCGAGCGCGTGACGCTCACCACCAGCGATAGTGACGCGACGGTGCGGGCGCTGGCCGCCAGCGATCTCGCCTGGCAGAACCTCGAAGTCCATAGCGTGGATCTGGACGACATCTTCATGGCGCTCGTCGGCAACGGCAAGTAAGACCAGGTATCTGGCTCCCCTCTCCTCGCAGGAGAGGGGCCGGGGGTGAGGTCTCTGGCTGGCGAGAGAACCTCACCCGGCCTTCGGCCACCCTCCCCTACGAGGGGAGGGCCAGGGCGACCACCCTGCCAGTTGGCAACACGCGTACTCCCCTCTCCTCGCAGGAGAGGGGCCGGGGGTGAGGTCAGGCCAAGAGCACACCTACACCCAACAACAGGAGGCTTATCAATGGCTGGCTATCTTCGCTTAGAGCTACTGCGGACGATTCGCGATCCCAAGTATATTATTCTGGCGGTACTCTCGCCGATTGGCTTCTATCTGCTCTTCTCGACCCTCTTTGGCGGGCAGAGTACCGGCTCGGCTGGTATGACGGTGCAGGCGGCGCTGATGGTCTCGATGGGTCTGTACGGCGCCATGTGGGCGGTGATGTCGGCGACAGGGCCGCGCATCGCCCAGGATCGCACGACGGGATGGGCGCGCCAGATGCGGCTGCTGCCGATTCGCACGGCCAACACGCTGGCGGCGCGGCTGATCGCGGCGGTGCTGCTCGCTGGCCCGGCGATTGTGCTGGTGATGCTCACGGCGGTCTTCGCCAAGGGTGTCACGCTCGATGACGCCTGGCGCTGGGCGGTGCTGCTGGCGCTGCTCTGGCTCGGCTCGATCCCTATCGCGCTGCTCGGCATGGCCATCGGTTATGGCATCGGCCCGGAGGTGGCGTTCGGTGTCCTCTACGCGCTCTATCTGGCGCTCTCGGCGCTCGGCGGCCTCTGGATGCCGATCTCGATCATGCCATCTGGCATGCAGACCGTCGGCAAGCTGCTGCCCTCGTATCGCGCGGCGTCGCTCGGCTGGCGTCTCATCGGCCACAAGCCATTCGACATCAGCGATGTGCTGATTCTGGCGGCATGGGCCATCGTCTTCACCCTGCTCGCGCTCTTCTTCGCCAGCCGCCGGGCGAACTCGCGCTAACTAGCAGCCGTAACCAGTATCTGATACTCTGTCAGAGGTGAATTATTGAGGAGGGAGGGAAGTCGGCAACATTTTAGCTGAGTGGATACGTACCATTGATCCATGTATATCGGCATGCCATACTGGCCGCATCCTAAACTGCGAGGAGGCACACCTTGTCCAGATACTTTCGTCAAGAATCGTCCACAAGCCAACCATCCTCATCCGTACACGTCAAAGCAGATCCTCTTGCCACGACCCCTGTCCCTCGGAGGCTGCTCTGGTGGCTTACGTTCGGGTTTGCTGGCACCGCGCTGTTTCCGATCATCTATACGATTGAGGGCACGACCCGTCCCGGCTATGACGCCATGCGGCAAACCATCAGCGCGCTCAGCCTGGGTCCAGGCGCATGGGCACAGCAGCTCAATTTTGCGCTCTGTGGGTTAAGCGTCCTCTGGATGGCTTTTGTCTGGCGCAAGATCCTCGTGGGAGGCGTACTGCGCGACCTGGTATCCCATCGTTCGTGGCATCGAAGGCTTTGGATTGATTGCCATTGCGATTTTCACGCTGAACCCGCTTCATACGGTCTTCAATGTGGTGATCGTGAATGCCATGAGTTTGGGCCTATTTGTCATCGCCCGGCGTTTCTGGAAGCGCCCACTCTGGCGCGGGTGGGTGACATTCTCGCTGGCCTGCGCCTTCCTGCCATGGGTTATTTATCCCTTCTTCTTTGCGGCCCTGAACTCACACGGTGCACTCAGCGCTTATACCGGCCTCTTCGAGCGCCTGGCAACCAACGCCGACACCCTCTGGTCGCTCGTGTTGCTCGTACGTCTGTGGACACGTCGGTCAATCGGTATCTGAGAATGTCCAAGGAGGCAATCCTCACAGACACGTGACGAGTAGGCGCCCGGCGTGGTGCGGGCCATCGTCTTCTCGCTGGCGGCGCTGTTCTTCGCCAGCCGCCGTTCCAATGCGCGCTAGAGAAGTCAGAAACGTTCTGCCGCCCCTCCCCATCTTGGGAAGGGGCGCTGTCGTATTCCATGCGGGTTGTCTCGATGGGCGAGGGTATTATTGCTGATCGAAGCCACCACCCGCCGCGACGCAGCCACCAGTAATGCGGAGCGATTCGACGGCGCCGTGTTGCTCGATGGGAGCGACGCCAGCCCCGTTCGTTTTGAGTCCGCCACTGATATCGATCTCGCGCGCCGCGCCTCCAGGCTTGATGCTTAGGCCGATGGCGGTAAGCGTCGTCACCTCGCCTTTCACCAGTGATTGGCCAGTGCCTCCGAAGGTCTCAATGCCGCGTCGTACAATGATACTGCCAACTGGTTGGCTGATTTGAATGCCGACGGCGCCATCCCCATGCGTCACAATACGCTCAAACTCAGCGCGATTGACCGTCCCCGTATAGACGTTGAATCCACGCGCGCCCTGGCCAAACGTCTCAATCGGGGCGTTGACCCGTAATTCATTGACAGTGCCAAAGTTGACGAAGCCAATCCCGCTGGGGCCATGTGAGGTAATGGGCTGTTCAGCAATCCACTGGTCCACAACCCCCCAATTGTCGAGCGCCATGTCGTTTACCCCATAGGTGACGACCGGAAGGCGATTCCTGACGTGCTCCACGTGAGCGCCATAGACAGTGAAAACGCCACCAGTGATCCGGTCCGGTGTGCCTGGGGCGATCTTGCCATCACTGAACACCGCATCAGTCACCAACTGCCGCACAACCAGGCGCCCGCCAGTGTCGCCCGCGCCGCTCACGAAAATCCCACTTCCCAGCACGGGCGCTTCGCTACGTCCCGCCGATATCCCGATGAGATCCGCACTGATGACCACATCATCATCTGGCTGCATGTTCCACAGTGTGAAGGCTCCCTGGAGAACAAAGACGCCGTAACCATGCGGTCGGTCGCTCGCATTCCGTGCGTCCGCGGCGACAATGTCAAGACCACGTACGTCCACATGGCCGCCACGCACACGCTCACGTGCGAGAATCTGCACCCGGCCGGTCGCGACAACCCTGCGGATCTCCACGCGCCCCAGCGTGGTGACACCCGGGTCGTTGTAGATTGCCCGCATGTCTGGGTCCGTATGGAGGTGGATACCGCGTACGCTGTTGTCCGAAGAGAGCTGAACGCCATCCAGCCCATCGGCGAATGTAATGCCCGCCTGGTCATCCTCCCCACTGAGTGATTGTCCGGGCGCAAGGCGGAATGGTGGCGAGTCAACGATATGACCACGAATGGTGATAGTTTGAACGCTCGCAGCCTTTGTAGCCGAGAGCAATTCGTCAACCGTAGAGACGATAGCGTTCTCCGCCATGGTAAAGTGCCCTCCGTCTACGTCGCATAGACATACGCGGCATACCTCTACACATATGGACATATGGCTTGAGGCAATTATAGCATTCGTAGAGCGCAGCATCGCTCGGCTGGCGGCTCATCGGCCACAAGGCATTCGACGAGACCGATGTGCTGATCCTGGCGGCATGGGCGCGCTCTATTGACAGCATGCTGAAGCGTGAGGAGGCACACCGTGTCCAGGGCACACCGGCTCACGCGCGCGTTCGGGACTTCTTGGGACGGCGACGGTAGCTGCGGACAGGCCCATTTTCGGGGTCCAACCACCGGGAGATGAACAGGAACAGGATCCCGACGGCGCAGGCGATCACGCCAACTGCCAGCGCCGAACCGTCTACTGGCTGGTGGGTCTTGCCAGCGAAGTACCATGTGGCGGCTAGACTGTACAGCCCGCCGGCGAATGTGAACAACCCGATCAGGAACGTCACAACCGCGCCCACGCCACGAAGCAGCTTCATAGCGCGCTCCTTCCCTCAACCAGTGCGGCTGTCTATACCGATATCAGCCGAACTCTCCCGCCGAAGTATACCGCGCTTTGTGTGCGCTTGCATTGCGTCTCCCCTGGCGGATTGCCGCGGGCTATGCTACAATGCGATCAGAGATGGCCTAGTGATTCGGCCATATTTCACGCATTGGATTAGGCCAATTTGTGGCGACTGGCGTACAGTGTGGTACGCCACCAGATGCAGGAGGATGTCTTCCGTGGAGAACCAGACCGGTACAACGCGCGTCAAGCGCAACTTCCCCGAGATGCTCAAGGGCGGCGTCATTATGGATGTGGTGACGCCCGACCAGGCGATGATCGCCGAAGACGCGGGGGCATCCGCCGTGATGGCGCTGGAGCGCGTGCCAGCGGATATTCGCGCGCAGGGCGGCGTCGCGCGCATGAGCGACCCTGAGTTGATTCTGCAGATCAAAGAGGCGGTCACGATTCCTGTGATGGCCAAGTGTCGCATCGGCCACTTCGTCGAGGCGGAGATTCTTCAGGCGCTCGGTGTGGACTGCATCGACGAGTCCGAGGTGCTGACGCCCGCCGATGAGGCCTATCACGTCAACAAGCACGATTTCGCCATCCCGTTCGTCTGTGGCGCGCGCGACCTGGGCGAGGCGCTGCGGCGGATTGGCGAGGGCGCGGCGATGATTCGCAGCAAGGGCGAGGCTGGTACCGGCAATATCGTCGAGGCGGTGCGCCATCTGCGCGCGATCACCGATGGCATCCGCAAGCTGACGATCATGCCCGAAGAGGAGCTGATGGCCGAGGCGAAGAATCTCGGCGCGCCCTATGAGCTGGTGCGCGAGGTACGCGGCCTGAAGCGGCTGCCGGTGGTGCTCTTCTGCGCGGGCGGCATCGCCACTCCGGCGGATGCGGCGCTGGTGATGCGGCTCGGCTGCGACGGCGTCTTCGTCGGCTCCGGCATCTTCAAGTCGGATGATCCCGCCCGCCGCGCCAAGGCTATCGTCAAGGCGACGACCCACTTCGAGGATCCCGCCATTCTCGCCGAGGTTTCGCGCGGGCTGGGCGAGCCGATGCGCGGCATCGAGCTGAAGACCATCCCTGAGAATCAGCTGATGGCGTCGCGCGGCTGGTAGGGTGGGCTGGCGGCTGAAGCCGCGCCTAAGCGCCTCCGGCGGCAAAGCCTGCCTGCGCAGGCTCGTAATAGAAACGAACCTGCTTTCTGGAGGCCGCGCAGGCGGCCTTTGCGGCGGAGCGGGAGCGTAGCCCTTAGCCGCGCGTTAACGCGCCGGGTATCTCTACCCATTCGGGCCTGCCCAGGAGTCCCTGGTTGGTCGAACGTTTTGGGTAATAACGATTGGCAGCCACGCCGGAATTCTCCGGGCGCTGGTTGGCGAGATGCGTCGCTGGGGCCAGCACGCAACATGGTACACTGGAAGTGCGTATAGCGTTATGAGGAAGCCGAGCCAAAACGTGTAACGCTTCCCAATACGCTTCTGGTTGAAATGAGCGGGTATCCGATGACACGAATCGGTATTCTGGCGTTCCAGGGTGATTTTCGCGAGCATGCGCGGGCGGTCGAGCGGCTGGGCGCCGAGAGCCGTCTGGTGCGCCTGCCACATGACCTGGAGGGCGTCGACGCGCTGATTTTGCCCGGCGGCGAGAGCACCGTGATGGGCAAGCTGATGATGGCGTATGATGTAGTAGAGCCGCTCCGAACGCTGCTCGCGCAGGGGATACCCGCGTGGGGCACCTGCGCCGGGATGATCCTGCTCTCGCGTGCGACCGATAATGCACTCGCCGGGCAGCCGTTGCTCGCCTCGATCAACATGCGCACACGCCGCAACGCCTTTGGCGCGCAGCGTGAGAGTTTCGAGACGATGCTCACGATTCCGGCGATTGGGCCGGAGCCGTATCACGCGGTCTTCATCCGGGGGCCGATTGTCGAAGAGGTAGGAGAAGGCGTTGAGGTGCTGGCGCGAATTGACGCGCCGGAACCAAATATCGTCGCGGTGCGTCAGAATCGCCTGTTAGCCACGGCGTTTCATCCAGAGGTGACAGGGGATCTGCGCTTTCACGAGTACTTCCTTGGAATGGTGCGTGACGCCCGCGCCGCAGCGGTCTAAGCCGTCGCGGTCAGGCGAACCCATCTGAGGTTCCAGTGGCTCTGCGCTGAATCGGCTCGCAAGAGCGCGCGAAGGCGTCGAAGGGCCACGCTGGGGGCAGCAGCAGGCATGATTCGTCCAGTGCTGTATGTTGATTTACCTCGCTTCGTCCACGCGCTCGATCAGCGCGCCCGGGCGCGGCAGGGTGAATTCGCCAATTTTGTGGCTGCCCCTGAGGTCGAAGAGGCCCGCAGCGGCATATCCGTTCTCCTTGGCTCCATCCTACCCATTACCCCCACCGCCTCCACCTGGATCTGCGAGGACCACTGGCGACTGCTCGGCCTGGCCCAGGCGCGCAAGCGTCCCGGCGCGCAGGCATGGGATCTCGCCTATCTCGCCGCACTGACCAACCCCGGTGGCCAACCGACCGCCGTCTCGCAGTACGAAGTGCTCTTCGAGTTGCTGCAGTACGCGCTCAACGCCGCCATTCTCAAAGAGGTGCATCGGTTCTTCGCGCGCATCGAAGATACCCGGCCTGAGATCGAACTCTTCGGCAAGCTAGGCTTCCAGCGCTACGCGCGCGAACTGACCTACTGGCTGGAATCTCCCGCTGAGGGGGTCGAGCGGCTGGCCGAGGCGACCCATCGCGCGACCCTGCATACGTCTGAGCGACCAATGCGCCTGCTCACCCGCTTCCAGCCCGCGCCGCCTCCGGAAGAAGGACCTGATGAGATACGCCCGGATGTGGCGCTCCGGCGCTGGCAGCGCCACGACGCCTGGGGGCTACTCCGCCTCTACGACGCCTGCACGCCGCGACGGGTGCAGCTGGCCGAGGGGCTGACGAGCGAGGAACTGGTGCATACACGCGCCGCGGGCGGACGCACCTGGTTCGTGCCGCTGCTGGAGCCAACCTCGGCGGCGTTCGTGCACGACCGTGGCGTGCGCCTAGGTGGGTGGCTGCGGCTGCGCTTTGGGCGCGGCTCCCAGCCCCACATGATCTCTGTGCTTGCGCATCCTGACGATGCCGATGTCTCGCCCGCGTTGCTCCGCTTTGGCCTGCGTGTGCTTTCCCTGGAGGAGCAGCGCCCGGTGGTCTGTCAGGTACGCGAGTATGAATCAGCGGTGGTCGACGCATTGCGCGCCGCCGGATTCGAGCACTGGGGGTCGCACGCGCTGCTCGTTCGCCATCTCACGGCGCGCGGGCTGCGCGAGCAGATGGCTCCGGCACTGGAGTCGCGGGTTGTCTATGGCGTGAAGGGGTTTGGGACGACCCCCAATCGCCTGAGCGAAGGTGAAACAACGTACTATGCCAGAGAACACGATTGACGATCTCAACACGCTGTTCGCCGTACTACCAGCCAACCTCCGCAAGACGCTGGCAGAGATGAACGACAGGGAGCAGATTCTCGAGATTGTCATGGACCTCGGGCGGCTGCCCGAGGCACGATTCCCGGCGCGTGAGGTGGTGCTGAGCAACGATCCCGTCACGGCAGAGGATCTGGCTTATGTCGTAGAGCATATTGGGCAGTTTGGAGGAGACAACCGGGCAGGGATCGAACGGACACTGCACCGCATCAGCGCCATCCGCAACCGCCGGGGCGAGGTCATCGGCCTCACCTGCCGCGTCGGGCGCGCGGTCCGCGGCACCGTCGCCTTGATTCGCGATGTCATCGAGCAAGGGCAATCCCTGCTCATCCTGGGGCGACCCGGCGTCGGCAAGACCACGCTGCTGAGAGAGGCGGCGCGGGTCTTAGCGGATGAGCTGGGCAAGCGAGTGGTGGTGGTGGACACCTCCAACGAGATCGCGGGCGACGGCGACATTCCGCATCCCGGTATTGGGCGCGCGCGGCGGATGCAGGTGACGCGGCCGGCGGAGCAGCATCAGGTGATGATCGAGGCGGTGGAGAACCACATGCCGGAGGTGATCATCATCGACGAGATTGGGACGGAGCTGGAGGCGTCGGCGGCGCGCACGATTGCGGAGCGGGGGGTGCAGTTGGTGGGGACGGCGCATGGGCGGACGCTGGACAACCTGGTGGTGAACCCGACGCTCGCCGACCTGGTGGGGGGGACGCAGACGGTGACGCTGGGGGATGAGGAGGCGCGACGGCGGGGGACGCAGAAGACGGTGGTCGAGCGTAAAGCTCCCCCCACCTTCGATGTGTTGGTCGAGCAGCGCAGCTGGCGTGAGGTCGTCGTCGTCGCCGACGTGGCCACTGCGGTGGATGACATCCTGCGCGGACAGCCACTGACCGCCGAGCGGCGCACCCTGGACGATCAGGGCAACGTGCGCACCGAGACGGTCCATCTGGACGAGGATGAGGAGACGATCCCGCGCGAGGGCGCCCGTCGCAATCTGGCGCGGGGCCGGGGTAGCCAGTCGGGCTGGGAGCAGTTCGGCGAGCGTACCTATAGCGCTGAGGCGTGGTGGGATGAGCAGTCGTCCAGCGACGAGGGCGAGGCTGAGGCCGAGGCGGACTACGATGTGATGGCGGAGGAGCCAACCGGAACTACTGGCCCGTCGAGCGGCGGCAGCAACATCCACGCGCTACGCCCGGCAGGTCGGAAGCTGCGAATCTATCCCTTCGGCATCAGTCGCGAGCGGCTGGAGCAGGCGGGCAAGCATCTGCGCGTGCCGGTGGAGATTAGCAGCGACCAGCGGCTGGCCGATGCGGTCATCACCTCGCGCAACTACTATCGTCGTCAGGCGGAGCGGCTGCGGGACGTGGAGGGCGAGCGCAAGCCCGTCTATATCCTGCGCACCAATACGGTCGCCCAGATCGAACAGTGCCTCTCACGCCTCTTCGATCAGCGCCGCAGCCAGTCGCACCATGCCAGCGGCGTGCGCAACAATCCGACGATGGACGCGATGCAGGAGGCGGAGGACGCGATTCACAAGCTGCTGACCGTCCACATGCCACACGCCGATCTCGCGCCGCAGAACGCCTACGTCCGGCGGCTCCAGCACCGGATCGCCGAGCGCTACAATCTGGAGTCGCGCAGCTACGGCAAAGAACCGAACCGCCGCGTGAAGATCTTCTCGCGGTAGGCGAATAGACCTCACCCCCAACCCCCTCTCCCACAGGAGAGGGGGCTTTTTCGTCTGTGTCACCCAGCTACGTGGCGGTGGGACGCGCTGCGGGCTATACTTCAGGAAGGATAGCGCGCCCCTCAAGCGATACGTCGGCATGAAGGGACGAATCAGCCTGGAGGGGAGCTGACTATGCAGGGCGTTCCACCGGATGAGGCGGCGAAAATCCCGGCGCAGGATGGGCCGGAGCAGGTCGCGCCCGGTGTCTGGCGTATCCCCGTGCCGCTGCCGTTCGCGCTGAAATCGGCCAACATCTACCTGATCGACGACGGCCCTGGCCAGCGCATCCTGATCGATAGCGGACTGGGGCTGCCCGCCGACGAGCAGGCGCTCCGGGCGGGGTTGGCCGCGGCGGGCGTCGCGCTCGAAGATATTACTACGCTCATTCTCACCCACGCGCACCCCGACCACATCGGCCTCTCTGGCATCATCCACACGGCGGCGCCCCATATCCCCATCTACATGCTTGAGGGCGAAGCGGCGCAGATCAGCGCCGTCTGGGGTGAGGCGAGCGCGCCGCTTCAAGTAAAACTGGACGAGATGTACCGGGTGAACGGCCTGCCCGACGAGATCCGCGCGGGCAGCCAGAAGGCGGGCCTGGCGCTGCGCCGGATATTGCGCTTGCCGCCAGTCGAGGCTATCACCACCCTGAGCGATGGGCAGCGGCTTGAGCTGGGCAGTCATAGCTACGAGGTCTTATGGACGCCCGGCCACTCCGACCACCATCTCTGCCTGCTGCGCGACGATGGCCTCTTCATCGCGGGCGACCACATTCTGCCGCATATCACGCCCAATATCGGACTCTATGTCGGGGCGCGCCCTGATCCGCTGGCCGACTACTTTGGCTCGCTGCAGCGCGTGGAGCCGCTGCCAGCGGGACTGGTCTTGCCGGGGCACGGGCGTCCCTTCGAGGGGCTGGCCGAGCGAGCGGTGGGGCTGCGCGCGCACCACGACGAGCGCAGCGCATTCGTCTACGATATCGTTACGGGCGAGCGCGACGGGCTGAACGCCTATGGCGTCGCGGGCAGGCTCTTTGGCGAGCGCCTGCGTAGCTTCGATGACTGGCGCTTCGCCGTCGCCGAGACCCTCGCCCACCTCGAATACCTCCGCCTCGCGGGCCACATCGAGCGTAGCGCACAGGATGGATTGCTCACCTACAGCGCGTAGCATTCGCCTGCCTGCGCCTCACCCAACTTCCAGCGACCAGGCGCTTCTGTATGCCTCGGCGCCTGTAGAATAGCCATCGATTTAAGCTACAATGGAGCGGTAATTTCATCACGAGATAGCGAGAATGCGCTAAACGCTGACTGGAAGCGACTTTGGTACCGTCTCGGATAGGAAATTAGTACTTACGTTCACATTGCACAATTCGTGAGTTTTTCAGCGTTTGCAATCAATTGCAATATTACAGACGCCCTGACGCCGAATGTGGCAGAATCCCTGAATTCAAGGGGATTTCAAGCAAGTGGCGGCGTTGTTGAAAAGGCCGTAAAATCATCGCGTTACGAATCGAAACGCCTCTCATAGCTGTCTGCACGGTTGTCGCAAGCCTTGTCCTGTGCTATATTTGCGGCTGGCGAGCTAGTGAAAGCCTGGGTATGGCCCGGCACAAAGCCAGTTCGCCATAATGGAGTATGAGCGCCGATGTTCGGCGCGCTCGCACCAAAGGAGCACCTCACATGCCAGTAGGTCGCCAGGAACTGATCAAGCGCGTAGCAACCAAGACGAACAAGAGCGTCAAGGAGAGCACAGTCTTCGTCAATGGCACCCTCGAGGCCATCCGCGAGGCCCTGCAGACCGGTGACGCAGTCCGCCTGGTTGGGTTTGGCGTGTTCTCTGTCAAAGACACCGCCCCCAGCGTTCGCGTCAACCCGCAGACACGCCAGAAGATCAACGTGCCCGCTCGCAAGCGCGTGAAGTTCACCCCAGGTAAAGACCTGAACGACGCTGTCGCGGTTCATGCCCCCGCTGCGAAGGGCGGCAAGAAGTAGTCGCAGCCTGCCGGGCGCAGAGCATCTGGCAGGCCAGCGCGGTAGAGGCTCGCGGCGTTGTTGTGCTGCGGGCCTCTCCTCGTTTCCTCGTACGCTATTTTCACACTACCCCCGTCGCGGCGCCTGGCTCTGGCTCGTCTGGCTATGCGTCCGTGGCCGTGGTGTCGGGGAGGGTGTTGTAGTCCCTGCCGGGGCGCAGTTCTCTACGGTAGAGCGAGATGCTTTGCGTCGCATGCATCCCGGCGCGCGTGTAGACACCGGGCGCGCCTGTCGGGCTGTCAGCATCCACGCTGAGTTCCACGATGGCTATGCCCCGGTGATAACACGCCCCAAAGGCCGTCCGCAGCATGGCGAAAGCCAGCCCATGCCGTCGCCACGGGCGCTTCACGCCGACGCCGCCAACCCATCCGCCGCCGCTGCCGGGCACGTTGCGCGCGAGACAGGTACCCACGATCTCGCCGCTCTGCTCATCCTCGGCCAGAAACCACAGCCCGGGATCCTGCCGCTCGTTCTCGGTAAACGCCAGCCAGCGCTCGAAGTCGCCTTCTGGACGGCCACGCAAGTCACGAAACGCCTCCTCGACCGCCTCGAAGGTGGCGCGCTCATCCTGGCCCGGCGCAAACGTCCGGAGACGCAGGCCATCAATGCCCTCGGGCGCGGACGGCGGCTCATCCATCTCGATACGCATCACGTAGATGGTGTGCGCGTAGGAGTATTCCAGCGCCTCCATCAGGGCGCAGGCGGCCTCGTTGCGCGTGTTGATGTAGTGCTGGACAGTGATCTGCGCGTCGTCTGGGGCGCGCTCCATGCGATTGCGTATCCACGCCTCGCCCCAGCGCGTCAAAAATGCGCCAAGCCCACGGCGCGTGTGCTCAGGATGCACCCCGCCATAGACGGAGACCTGGATGTAGCGGCGGTTGAGCACATCCGCATGCGCCGCGAGGCTTCCATCCGGCGCGAAGACCAGCAAGCTATCCTCGGCGAGATTCGCGCCCATCCAGTCGTTCAACTGCTCTTCGGCGCTGGTGACCGATGCATCGCCCTCATCCGCCTGGTAGGCGTTCCGTAGCCGCGCCACCGCCTGCGCATCGTCGAGTGTGGCGGCCCGCGCGCTATATCCCGCTGGTGGCGTTACGCCGTTCATGACATCCGCTGATCCCATAGCTTTCGTAGTCCCCTCCGTAATAGCGTCTCATCCTGGCTGCGCCGATTCGCTTCATGTGCGAATGTGCCTGCCGCCAGAGTGTATCCAATCGGCAAGCGCTGGCGCTACGAAGATTTCTGCACAGCTTTTCCAGAGGGAGAATTCCACGCGCAAACTTTTTCAAAGCGCGTGAATGACCTGCTGGGTCGCGAGCGGGATTACGGGCAAGGGTACAGCGGTGTGCCCTCCACCGAAACGACTCGCGGCGAGGAGGCGATCCGCGTCAACTCATCCCAGGTAGGGTAGGACATGAGCAGGTAATGTCCTGCGGCGAAGCTGGCCTGTTGCTCGGCGACCGACGGCGGGACATTGCTGCGTGGCTCATCACACGTCCACGGATAGACGTGTCCGCGAAGGATGGCCGTCGCCTGGTTGTAGGTGGTATCAGTGGTGAAGGTGATGCTAGCAAAGAGCGAGAACTGGTCTGGCGAGGCGTTATGGATGTGCGCGAGGGCGTCCACTGTGGTGCGCGTCGAGGCGGTGGCGGCGGTTGGCGTTGGCGCGCGCGATGCAACGGGCGAGCCGCTCCCAGGCGCGCAGGCGGCGACCAGCAGGAGCAACACGGCAAGCAGCAGCGTTTTCACCAACCCCGTTCTCCACGACATAACGGCGCATCCTCCAGCGGCAAGACCATCACGCCCCGTGTGCTGGGGCGATGCCTGCTTACCAGGACGGCGCAACCGCCCGCGAAGTTCCCAGCATGTCGAATTTCTCCGTACAAGATGCAAAGGAAATTGCTGATTGTAACCTATTCGCTATCTCATCGTAAATAAAAATAGACAGACAATCGAAGATGGTCTCTCATTGAATTCTCCTTGACAACGTGGTTACCAACTCTGAGCGAAAGGTCCATCACAAGGGTGTGATCGGACACTATGGGGGGTCACATGAAACGCACCTTGCTTATTGTGTTGAAAGACATAAGAGACCAGTTCGACGTATATGCTGCAATTGCTTCCGCTGCAATACTTGGATTCATAGTACTCGTGCAAGGACAGAATGAGCCGCGTGTAATGGGCGCAATCCTTTCAGTTCTGGCGCTTATTGCATTTTCGATCCGCCGCGATAGAAAGCTTCGACATGGCAAACCAAAAACTTTGATCGAAGCGGAGCAAGTAGAAGCCTACAAAAAGTTGATCAAAGAGGTTAGACGACATCGCCCCGATAAGGCAGTACTTATTCAATATAGCTGCTCGACTGCGTTCGAGTTGGTTCGGGAACTTTCGAGACGGAATGCTGAGATTAAGATCTACATACAAAATGAAGAAACCCCCAAGGAACTAGGAATTTTTCACCAGGCGGAACGCATTGAGTCAAAACGTCGTGCGTTCCGCGTGGAACTAGCGCCTTACTTCAATCCTCAAAAACTTAGTGTCATCAAATATCGCACGCCTGCGTCCGTTGCAGCTGTACGTATAGATGATCGGGTAATCTTCATGGGCTGGTATCTTTATCTTGCCCCAACAGAGCAAGACGCCAAACCTGACGATAAGGCTGCAGTCTACGCTCACAATGTTGCGGGGATTATTGCTTACAAAGGCTCAACGGATTATGATGCGCTGAACGCGACATTCGAGAAACTGCTACTCACCTTTACTGGGGATAATGTCGAGCCAGTCAACTTTGGTTCTCCCACCTCTGTGGAGAAGTGATTTGTCTTTCACAACCGAATTAGCAATGTATTAGCGAGACGTAGCACACGCCCTGAATCCCACTGGTGGCAACAGCGAATCTCCGGGCAGAATCCTTGGCAACACTCTCTCTGGAGAGCCATTGTTGCTAATTGGTCTCTTCCGTGGAGGTGTCGCTGAAAACCCATAGCCCGACGCCGTCCGCCTCATACATCCACCGAGGCTGGCGGCGTCTGGTGCGGCGACGAACTGGGATTGCCTACCGCTCTCCGCGCCCTTCGGGGGTGAGGCTGCTGCTGTGGATGGCGATGATCTCGCCGGGGTCGGGTAACGTGCGCACCTCAACGCGCACGATCCACTTCACCCACTGGAATCCCCGGCGGTCGGGCGCCACCAGCCGTAGCGGCGCGCCGTGGTCGTGGCTGAGTGGCTCTCCGCTCACATGGGTTGCCAGCAGCGCCGCCCTCGCCTCCTCCAATGGTAGGCTCCAGCGGTAGCCCGTCACCGAGACGAAGCTCACCCAGGCAGCGCCGGGCAACAGCGTCACGCCGTCGAGCAGGCGTCCGACACGCATCCCGCCCCAGCGTTGCGTGCTGTAGAAGCCGCCAGTACAGTCGAGCGTCGCCACCAGTTCATTGCCCGCCGAAGCGATCTCGTCGTAGCTGAAGGTGCGCGGCACATGCTACCGCGCCATCGATCCGCAGCCGCCAGTTCGCGACAGACAGTGGGCGCGGCGCATCGGCTACCCAACTGGTCGCGGGGAAGACGTTTCCGGCGTAGCTCTCGGCCTCGCGCGACCCGGTGAAGCGGCGATGGGAGCCAGGGGCGTCCACGACGCGCTCGATCACCTGCTGGGCGGGCCAGAGGATAATCGCGCCGCCAAGGAGCAGCCCGCCACGCAGTAGCTGGCGGCGTCCGCTCACGTCACGCCGCCGCAGCGGTTTCGCCCGCGCCAGCATATGCGACGCGATCAACACGGCGAGCGCGAAGCCAAGCAGAATGTGCCAGTTGAGAAGGCCCCAGTCGAGGACGTAGAGCGTGCCGCCCGCTACCCACACGATGCCAGTGCCGAGCGCCAGCGTCACAATCGCCACCGCCAGCGCTCCCAGCGCCGTGCGCCGATCCCATAGTCGCGGTCGGGCCAGCCGGGGCAGCACCCGCCGCAGCTTGCCCCAGAGCAGCAGCGCCAGCCAGAGGCCCGCCGCGCCATGGGCCGCGAAGATGAGCCACTCCTCGGGATGCCCGCTGACGAGGCTGACGACGCCGGTCACGAACGCCAGCGCGCACGCCAGCGCCAGGCTCCAGTCGGTCAGTCGTGGCGACATTGGCCTCGCCTCGCTCCCGTTCCGCTCCCAATTCCCACTGCCTATTGCTACGCCACCTGTTTACACCTGAGAACCGCGCCCACCGCCTCGTACATCCGCCCGAAGTGCGTGGCGTCCGGCGCGCTGACCAGCCACTCCCACGTGCGCGGCGTGCCGACCAGTTGGAATCGCGCGGCCAGATCGTCGGGGATGGCGAGCACGTCGGCGGGCAGCACTGCCAGGGTTTCGCGTGGATTGCGCGCGTGCGGCCCGCTCTTCGGCGGCAGCAGGTAGCCGGTGCGGTCGCTCGCGAGGATCGCGGCGCCCTCCGGCGCGAGCAGCCCGGCCAGCAGCGAGAGGTGCGCCAGCGCGATTCGCCGCCGGAATGCCTGCGCCGCCTGGCGGTAGCGTGGATGTGTCTCGCGCAGATCAACTGTGTCGGGCGCGTAGAGCGAGAGCGTATCCACCAGATCCAGCAGCGGCAGGCTGTAGAGCTGCGTCAGTACGAGGTCGCTAAAGACGAGGCCGTAGCCCTGTGCTATCAGTCCCGGCAACCGCGGCGGGTCGGGCATGGGGCAGCGTTCCAGGCAGGCCGCCGCCGCGTCCAGCGGGGCCGTTGCGCCGAGCCGGGTGAGGTCGCGCCAGGGTTGCGCGCGTAGCTCCACAGCCAGCGCGTCGCTCACCCCGTCGGTGATATCCGCCTGGAGCAGGTCTACCCGACTGCGCAGTGACGCCGGTAGCTCATCGCGGGCGCGCGCCATCCCTGGCACATCCACGTCCACCAGCAGCGTATGCTCGAAGGTTCGTGCGATCCGCTCCAGCGGCGCCTCGGTACACGCGCCCGCCCCCAGGATCACCGCCCGCGATGGTCCGCCGGTCGTCCGCGCCGCCAGCGCCTCCTCCACCAGCGCCGCGACCGCCCGCAGGTGCGCCGGACTGTGGCGGCGATACCACGCGCGCCGCTCCGGCCCCTGCGTCCGCGGATTCTCCTCCGCCAGTCGCGCAATCCGCATATCGCACATCCCCTTCCCTGCAACTATTGTAGCTGGTGCGCGAACCACTCCGCGCGTAGCGGATTAGCCGTGGCATTATGTAGTTTCATTTTTTCTTCTGAACACCATACGTCGTGGTAGGCGAGGCTGACCGTAGCATACATGCTACGGCGAATTTCCGCCTCCCAGAACCATTCGCCGTAGCGTTGACGCTACGGTCTGCTCACCCCACCACTACGCCCGTGTCCGCCACAAATGCTAAAACCACAACATGCCGCGAAGCTGGTTCACCACTCCACTCGCCATTTATGGGGACACTAGCGGGCAGGATTAGCCGTGGCCTTAAGGCTACGGCGCGCGTGCCCTGTTGCGTCTGCCTCCCTCACAAGGTACCGGCGGGCGCTTCTGGGCTGGGCTGGCTCGTATAATACGTAAGCGCATCGCCAGGAGTAAGGAATGCGCCATACAACACCAGCCGGGGAGCGTGCAGCGTGCAGCGGAAGAAGCCGCAACCAGCCAGCGCCAACAACGACCACAGCGCCAGCGACGGCGATAGCGCCAATAACGGCAGTAACGCCACTGGCGACCACAGCCCGATTCGCCAGCAGTATCTCAGCGTCAAGCAGCAACATCCCGACGCCGTCGTCTTCTTTCGCATGGGCGACTTCTACGAGATGTTCGACGGCGACGCCGAGCTGGCCGCCCGCGAACTCGAGCTGACGCTGACCCGGCGCGACTGGGGACGCGGCGAGCGCACCGCGATGGCGGGTGTGCCGCACCACGCCGCCGATGGCTACATCGCGCGGCTGATTGGCAAAGGCTACCGCGTCGCCGTCTGCGAGCAGGTGAGTGATCCCGCGCTCTCGAAGGGGCTGGTCGAGCGTGAGGTTGTTCGCATCGTCACCCCCGGCGCTATCGTAGACCCCGCCATGCTCGCCGCTAAGCGCAACAACTATCTCGCCGCCGCCGTCCTCAGTCGCGACGCCGTAGGCATCGCCTACACCGATATCACCACGGGTGAATTCGCCTGCACCCAGTTCTCCGCCGCCCAGCCGGAAGACGCCTTGCGCCAGGAGTTGGCCCGTGTCCAGCCCGCCGAGATATTGATCGAGGCGGCCGCCCCGCGCCGGATGACGCTGCCACGGACCTCACCCCTGACCTCACCCCTCAGCCCCTTCTCCCAGGAGGAGAAGGGCAGCCAGAGGATCGCGTCTGGTTCTGCTTCCCCTCTCCCCATGGGGGAGGGGCCAGGGGAGGGGGCCGACGACGAGCCGGAGTCGCTGGCGGCGCGGCTGGGCGGGCTCGTCGCCTCTGGTTCCCTTCTCCCGATGGGGGAGGGGTTAGGGGAGGGGGCCACCGTCGTCACCCCCTTCGACGCCCGCAACTTCCGTGAGGATGTCGCCCGCGATGTGTTGCGTGAGCAGTTCGGCGTCGCGTCGCTCGAAGCGTTCGGCTGCGAGCGGCTGCCCCTGGCGGTGCGCGCGGCGGGCGCCGTCGTGGCGTATCTGCGCGCGACCCAGCGCGACACCCTGCCCCAGATCACCGCGCTCGAAACCTACAACGTCAGCGGCTTCATGACCCTCGACGCCCACACCCGCCGTAACCTGGAACTCTTCGAGAGCGGGCGCAGTGGCGGCATCAAAGGCTCGCTGCTCTGGGTGCTGGATGCCACATCCACCCCGATGGGCGGGCGGCTGCTGCGGCGCTGGCTGGCGGAGCCGCTTCTCGACCTGGAGCGGCTGCGTCGGCGGCAGGATGCGGTGGCCGCTGGCGCGAGCGATATCGCCCTCCGCGCCCGTCTGATGCCCCTGCTGGCCCGCGTTGGCGACCTGGAGCGGCTCATCAACCGCGTCGTCCAGCGGATCGCCCTGCCGCGCGATCTGGTGGCGCTGGCGCAGGGACTCGCCGCCGTGGATGAGTTGGCGACAACGATTCCACGCACGCACGAAAGGGATGGCCAGGGAGAGGACTCTCTGGAAGCCCCTCTCCCTGTGGGGCGCGCGCGCGCGAGCCGTCAGGCTCGGAGTCTGCGTCAAGCAGACGAAGCGCCAGCGTCGCAGAGCGAGGGGTTGGGGAGGGGTTCGCTGCCCGACGGGCTGGCGGTGGTCGCGCAATCGCTCCAACCGCTGCCTGAGCTACACGCGCTGATCGAGCGGGCGCTGGTGGACGAGCCGCCCGCGACGCTGAGCGAAGGCGGTTATATCCGCGCGGGCTACTCCACCGAACTGGATACCCTACTCGACGCCTCGCGCAATGGCCGCCAGTGGGTCGCCGACCTCGAACGCCGCGAGCGCGAACGTAGCGGCATTTCCACCCTTCGCGTCGGCTATAACAGGGTCTTCGGCTACTACCTGGAGGTCACCAACTCGCAGCTAGCCCGCGTCCCCGCCGACTTCATCCGCAAGCAGACCCTGACGACCGGCGAGCGCTTCATCACGCCCGACCTGAAGGAGTACGAGGCGCTGATCCTCAACGCGCAGGAGAAATCGGCCAAACTGGAGCAGGAGCTATTCGCCGCGCTCCGCTCGGAGATCGCGGCGCGCTGGGGCGAGGCGGCGCTGCGGACGGCGCGCATCCTGGCCGAGCTTGACGCACTGCTGGCGCTGGCGGAGGTGGCCTCGCGCCAGAACTACTGCCGTCCCGAACTGGACGAGAGCGACACCATTCATATCGTCGCCGGACGCCATCCCGTCGTGGAGGCGAGTCAGCGCGAGATCGCCTTCGTCCCCAACGATACCCAGCTTGCCACGAGCGACGCGCAGATTCTGCTGCTGACCGGGCCGAACATGGCGGGCAAGTCCACCTATCTGCGGCAGGTCGCGCTCATCACCCTGCTGGCGCAGATTGGCTCGTTCGTCCCGGCGGAGGCGGCGCGCATCGGGCTGGTGGACCGCATCTTCACCCGCATCGGCGCGCAGGACGACCTGGCGACGGGGCAGAGCACCTTTATGGTGGAGATGGTGGAGACGGCGAACATTCTGCACCACGCCACCGAGCGCAGCCTGGTCATCCTCGACGAGATTGGCCGCGGCACCAGCACCTACGATGGGCTGGCCATCGCCCGCGCCATCGTCGAATATCTGCACAACAATAAGCGCTGTGGCGCGAAGACGCTCTTCGCCACCCACTACCACGAACTGGTCGAGGTGACGCGGCTGCTGCCCCGCGTGCGGGCGTATAACGTCGCGGTGGCCGAGGAGGAGGGCCACGTGGTCTTCCTGCGCAAGATCGTCCCCGGTGGCGCGGACAAGAGCTACGGCATCCACGTGGCGCAGCTGGCGGGGATTCCGCGTCAGGTGGTGCGCCGGGCGGAAGAGGTGCTCGAAGACCTGGAGAAGAAGGGCGACGCTCGCACCCGGCGTAAGGCGATGCGCGACGGGGTGATGCCGCAGGCGCTGCAACTGACGCTCTTCGCCGCCGAACCTGATCCGCTGATCGAGGAGTTAAAGACGATGGCGATTGACGAGCTCACCCCGCTGGAGGCCATCAGCCGCCTCTATGAGTTGCAGCGCCGCGCGCGAGAGGGATGATGGCGCTTCTGATGGTCGCGCTCACGACCGGGCGGCTGCAGCGCCGCGCGCGAGAGGGATGATGACGGGCGGCCCCCTCCCCCACAGGGAGAGGGGAACCAGAACCAGGTTCGTGGGCTATCCCTGAGCGGCCACGTCGTAGGTGGCGAGCGAGGGCGGCGCGGAGAAGAATGGGGCGACCTTGGCGACCTGCTCGCGATAGGTTCCGCTGGAGTCGTACGCCTCGCCATCGGCCTGTGTGTTCCACAGTGTGATGGAGATACCGCTGCCACTGGTCGGGTCAATCAGGAGAAAGACCCCATGATTGCCGCTGGCGGCTTTGATGGCTGGGAGGATGCTCTCGTTGTAGATACGAGTGGTCTCGGCGACCTTGTCGGGATGGACAGATACGGTCGTTACTCGCGCGTGCATCGGTGTTCTCCTCTGCTCCCTGTAACAGATGCCAGGCGGCTGCATCGAGTGCTAAAGTGACGCTCGTTGGCGGCTGGCGGGCACAGTATACGCTTTCCCTCGCCCGGCGCGTATGCAGTGTGTCGTCGGTAGGGTTGGCGAACATTTCCGCTTTTCTGTGGCGGCGCCGTATGAGAGAAGAGATGGCCTGACCCAATCATCCGCCCGGTTGCCTCCAATCTTTCCATCTGCTACAGTAGAGCTACCCATGCGGCAACCTCACAATGCGACGCATGGCTATTTTGAACACGAGGGAGCGACGCGGGATGAAGCCGGAGGACCGGGCGCGCGAGACAATTGACGAGATGCTGCGGCAATGCGGCTGGATTGTGCAGGACCGCGACCAGCTGAACCTGGGCGCCGGGCTGGGCGTCGCCGTCCGCGAGTTCGGTCTATCCACGGGCGCCGCCGACTATCTGCTCTTCGTTGATCGTCAGGTAGTTGGTACGGTCGAAGCGAAGAAGGTGGGCCAGACACTCACTGGCGTGGAGGAGCAGAGCGCCAAGTATCGCGTCGGCCTGCCGCCCGGGTTGCCTGCCGCGCGCGACCCGCTGCCGTTCGCCTATGAGACCACTGGCATCGAGACGCGCTTCACCTCGCACCTCGACCCCGACCCGCGTAGCCGACCCGTCTTCGCCTTCCACCGGCCCGAGACGCTGGCCAACTGGCTGCGCCTCGCGCCCGCCGACGTCCCGCCTGCCGAAAACGCCACCCTGCGCGCCCGGCTCCTGCATCTGCCACCGCTGGCGACGACAGGACTGCGCGACTGCCAGTTCGAGGCGATCACCAATCTGGAGCGCTCATTCGCCGAGAACCGCCCGCGCGCGCTGGTGCAGATGGCCACCGGAACTGGCAAGACCTACACCGCCGTCAGCAGCATCTATCGCCTGGTGAAGTATGGTGGCGCAAAGCGAGTGCTCTTCCTCGTGGACCGCGCCAACCTGGGCAGGCAGACGCTCACCGAGTTCGAGCGGTTTGTCACGCCGGATGATGGGCGCAAGTTCACCGAACTCTATAACGTCCAGCGGCTGCAATCGAATAGTATCGACGCCGCCGCGCGCGTCTGCGTCACCACTATCCAGCGCCTCTATTCGATGCTCAGCGGCGAGCCGGAGTTGGCCGAAGATGTGGAGGAGCTGTCGCTCTTCGATCTGGACGACGCGCTCAGAAATCAGCCGCCGAAAGAGGTGCGCTACAATCCGGCCATCCCCATCGAGACGTTCGACGTGATCATCACCGATGAGTGCCACCGCAGCATCTATAACCTCTGGCGCGGCGTCCTCGAATACTTCGACGCCTTCATCGTCGGGCTGACCGCGACGCCGAACAAACAGACCTTCGGCTTCTTCAACCGCAATCTGGTGATGGAGTACGGCCACGACCGCGCCGTCGCCGATGGCGTCAACGTAGACTATCAGGTCTATCGCATCCGCACGGAGGTCACTGAGCGTGGCGGCGTCGTGGAGGGGAGGGAATGGGTAGACCGCCGCGACCGCCAGACCCGCGCCCGCCGCTGGGAGCAGATTGACGACGACCTGCCCTTCGCGCCGAACCAGCTTGACCGCGATATCGTCGTCCCCGATCAGATTCGCACGGTCATCCGCGCCTTCCGCGACGCCCTTGGGACGGACCTTTTCCCTGGCCGGACGGAGGTTCCCAAGACCCTCATCTTCGCCAAGGATGATAGCCACGCCGACGACATCGTGCAGATCGTGCGCGAGGAGTTTGGCCGGGGCAACGAGTTCGCGCAGAAGATCACGTATAAGACGACTGGCCGCAAGCCCGAAGACCTGATCGCCGACTTCCGCAACAGCTATAATCCGCGCATCGCCGTGACGGTGGATATGATCTCGACCGGCACTGATATCAAGCCGCTGGAGGTGCTGCTTTTCCTGCGCTCGGTCAAGAGCCAGGGCTTCTTCGAGCAGATGAAGGGGCGCGCCGTCCGCACCATCGCCGACGATGATTTTCAGGTGGTGACGCCCGACGCGCGCAGCAAGACACACTTTGTGCTGGTGGATGCCGTTGGGGTCTGCGAGCGCCACAAGAGTGACGATCCGCCGCTGGAGCGCAAACGCAGCGTTCCCTTCGCCAAACTGCTGGATGCGGTGGCGCTGGGCATGCGCGACGACGATACGCTCTCGTCGCTGGCGGGGCGGCTCGGACGGCTGGCTCCGCGCCTGACCCCCGATGAGGCGGCGACCATCGCCACGGCGGCGGATGGCCAATCGCTGCGCGATCTGGCGCAGGGGCTGCTCACTGCGCTCGATGCCGATACGCGACTGGCGGAGGCGCAGGCAACGACCGGGCAGGCCGAGCCGGATGACGCGGCGCTCAAAGCTGCCGCCAAAACGCTGGCGGCGACCGCCTGCGCGCCGTTCGATAATCCCACCCTGCGCAATGCCCTCACCCGCGCCCAGCAGCGCGACGAACAGACCATCGCCCTCTCCGTGCAAGACGCCGTCCTCAGCGCGGACTGGGATGCGCAGGCGGAGGATCGCGCGCGCAACGCAATCGGCAGCTTCCGCCGCTTCATCGAGGAGCACCACGAGGAGATTACGGCGCTGCAACTCTTATACAGCCGTCCGCGCCATGCCGGGGTGCGTTTCAGCGACCTGAAGCAGCTTGCCGAGGCGATCTCCGCGCCGCCGCTCAGCTTGACCACCGACCTGCTCTGGCAGGCGTACGAACACCTGGATGCCCAGCGTGTCCGTGGGGCGCGGGCGCAACACATCCTGACCGACCTGATCGCGCTGGTGCGCTATACCCTCACCCGCGAGCAGGACGCCTCCGCCGTGCTGGAGCCGTGGGCCGAGACGGTGCGCGAACGCTTTGCCGCATGGCTGGCGGAGCAGGAGTCGCGGCGCGGCAGGTCATTCACGCCGGAGCAGCGCCAGTGGCTGGAGATGATCCGCGATCACGTCGCGTCCTCCCTCTCCATCGAGGCGGACGACTTCGACTACGACCCCTTTAGCCAGCGCGGCGGCCTGGGCCGGGCGGCGCAAATCTTCGGCGACGAGCTACCCGCGCTGCTGAAGGAGTTGAATGAGAGGCTGGCGGCGTGAACGATGACACACCAAAGCCCTATCTCTACATCTTCCTGGATGAAGGAGGGAATTTCGACTTTTCGCCCAAAGGAACCCAATATTTCACGATTACATCTCTCACCGCAACTCGTCCATTTGCCTGGGATGCCGCGTTGATGTCACTCAAATACGACGAATTGGAGCGAGGGTCGGGCGCCGAGTATTTTCATGCAAGCGAGGACAAGCAAATTGTGCGAAACAGGGTGTTTGCTACTATCGCGACGCATATGGACGCTATACGCCTGGATAGTATTATCGTTCCCAAGCGAAAGATAGTGCCTGAATTACGCCCGCCCGAGAAGTTCTATCCGCGTATGCTTGGATACCTGCTGCGTTATGTCATTCAGCGCGAGCCGCTTGATGCGTCTACCGAGGTATTGGCTATGACAGATGTTGTGCCAATGAAGGCCAGGCAAAAAGCTATAGCCAAGGGTGTGGAGGAAGCTCTGACCGCACTGCTTCCTGCTGGCGTGCGTTATCGGGTGTTGCATCACGATTCAAAGTCGTGTATCAGTCTTCAGGTTGCTGACTACTGCAACTGGGCCATTTACCGAAAGTGGGATCGGGGTGATGAACGAAGCTATAACGTCATTCGCAGTGCCATTCGCAGCGAATTCGAGATTTTCAAGAGAAGCAACAGGCTGCATTACTGACGAATTATCTCTGGAAAATATGACCACCCCGACTACCCTTGCGGGAGAGCCCCCGGGGCTCTTGTCATCGGAGTGGAACCTTTGCAGCACCCTCATTGTATCACAAGTGACACAAGTGACACAAGTCAATGAGAGGCTGGCCGCGTGATGCTTGATGTGTTGCGGTTGTTGTCGTCAAGGTTGGTGTTATTGGCGGATTCGCAGCGGCGCGGGCGGTTGAAACCGCACCTGAAGGGCCTCGCTCCGCTCCGCCACAAAACCCGCCGTCGCGGGTTGCAGAACGTACGCCAACGGGGCATCCGGTGGGCCGCAATTCTGTGAAACCTGCGTAGGCAGGTTTCGTGGCCGGAGGCCCTACAGGCGCGGTTTTAACCGCCCGCGTATGAATCGCCCGCGTATGAATCGCCCGCGTATGAACCACACGCTATGATGAACTGGATACGAGGGATACATGACCGACGAACAACACCTGCCCGATGGCTGGGCATGCACGACGCTATTGGATGCTTGTATTGTGGAGCGAGGTATCACATTTCCAGCGTCGGCAAAGATGTCTACTCCTGCTAATGGCGCGATTGCATGCCTGCGGACGGCTAATGTTCAGAACACCGTTGACTGGGATGACCTCATCTATGTGCCTAGAAGCTTCATGAAATCACTATCTAAGTTGTTGCAAGAGGAAGACATACTTATCTCAATGGCAAACAGCAGAGAGCTTGTTGGCAAGGTTTCTTTTGTGAGCAGTGTACTTGTTGAAAGTACTCTCGGCGGATTCATTGCTGCATTGCGAAGCACAGCGCTGGTTGACAGCAGGTACCTGTTCTTTTACTTGCGCGCAAGTGCCACTCAGGAAGGTCTACGTTCTAGAGCTAGCCAAACCGTGAATATCGCAAACATATCTTTGACGACAATTTACGAGACTCCGCTTTACGTTGCCCCCCTCGCCGAACAGCGCCGCATCGTCGCCGCCATCGAGCAGCAGTTCACCCGGCTCGATGCTGGCGTCGCCGCGCTCAAACGCGCCCAGATCGCCCTCAAGCGCTACCGTGCCGCCGTCCTCAAAGCCGCCGTCGAGGGCAGCCTCACTGCCGACTGGCGCGCCGCGCATCCCGCCGCCGAGCCAGCCGCCACGCTGCTCGCGCGCATCCTCGCCGAGCGCCGCGCCCGCTGGGAGGCCGACCTCCGCGCCAAAGGCAAAGACCCCGCCAAAGCCACCTACGCCGAACCGAGAGCGCCCGACACCGCCAGCCTGCCATCGCTGCCGGACGGCTGGTGCATGGGCGACGGTGGAGCAGCTAACAACTCTTATTACGAGTGGCTCACGAGGGTGGGCTGAATACTACAGTGATGATGGCGTGTTGTTTATCAGAGCGCAAGACATTAAGACTGACGAATTACAATTAGAAGCCGTTGCCAAGGTGGCGCTACCAAGTCATATAGAAGGTGCCCGTACCCTAGTAAAGCAATACGATCTTCTCGTTACTATCACTGGGGCAAATGTTACCAAGACGGCATTGGTACAGAGCGAACTGCCAGAATCGTACGTAAGCCAGCATGTAGGGTTGGTTCGACCTGCGGAGCCTGACTGCGCTTCTTACATGTATTACTGGATTATTGCCCCAACCCACGGGCGTCGCGAGCTTGAAAAAAGTGCCTATGGGGCTGGAAAGCCTGGTCTGAACCTCGATAATCTCCGAGAGATTGTTATGGCTTTCCCCCCACTGGCCGAGCAGGAGCAGATCGTCGCCGAGGTCGAGCGGCGGCTCTCCGTCGTCGGCGAGCTAGAGGCCACCATCGCCGCCAACCTCAAACGCGCCGAGCGGCTGCGCCAGAGCATCCTGCGCGAAGCCTTCGCCGGGCGCCTCGTCCCCCAGGATCCCACCGACGAGCCAGCCAGCCTCCTCCTGGCGCGCATCCAGGCCGAGCGCGCCGAGCAATCAGCCAACGGCAACGGGCGGAACGGCCATCGTCGGCGCAACGGGTCAGCTGCGGAGGCGTCAGAGACGATGGAGAGCATACCAACAGGCGCGCAACAGCAGCCATTGTGGCGCGAGGGAGAATGAAGAGGACAGAAGTAGACAGACTTGGCAGGCAATTACCGAATATGTGAAAATGGCCCTGGACGACGTATAACATATACGTTATAATGGAGGCACGGATGGCGAAGTCAGGCAAAGGGAAGAAAACGACTTCGTCATCTAGCGGCCAGGGGCGAAGCGGCACGACGTTCTATACAACGAAGCAGTTCGACAAGGCGGTAGAAGGGTTGGGCAAAGTTCATGTCGCCAAAATCAACGCCCAGGCACAGAAGTTCGAGCAGGAATGGCAGAAAAGCAAGTCAAATGATGATTTATCCCCAGGTTTCAATTTCAAACAGCTTCATGCGCTGGCAGGCCAATACCGGGTATGCCAGATTTACGTGGGAACAGATTTCCGGCTCGCTGTGACATTTCTCATTAGTCAAGACAGAGCATACTGGGTGCATGCGTGGAAGAAAACAGCATTGAACAATCACACCGAGACAGAGCTAGCGAAAAAACGAGCGAAGTCGTTGTGGACCGCTTTGCAAGAGGAGGGCAAGTGATGGACGAAATGTTTGAACCAACAGGAACCATCGAAGACGCCATCCGTGATCTGCTCAACAATGACGACGAGGCAGCGCGAGAATATCTCAAAGAGAGTTTTCTCACAGAGGCAATGCTTGCCCTGTTCCACGCCCGTCGCGATGCTGAACTAACACAGGCGCAACTGGCCGAGCGACTCGGTACCAAACAGTCCTCAATCGCCCGCCTTGAGCGCGACCTTTCAGGCTCGGTAACGCTTCGACGTTATGTTGAAGTGGCGCTTGCCTGCGGAGTCATGCCCCTTGATGTTGCCCTCGTACCTGTCGCACAAATCAAACAATACGCTACACACAACCCTGGCGCCGAAAAGACTCCTGCTGCCTTCAATGCCTGGCTTGCGTCACAAGTCCCTGTATCACTGTCGACAGTGATTTCCCTGCAACCCGTTATGTCCGCCAATGCAAGTATGATCGAGACTTCGACGCCGCCTGCTGTGATAGCTAGGGAGAATGCATCTACGGCACTGAGCGCGGGCGTTGAAATGCAGCAGTCCCTCTGGTCTGCTAACTCGTTTGGAGTTCAAACAAAAGGGTTCGCCGCATGAGCACAGCCATCAATGTAAAGGTGCTGACGGCCCGGGTAGGGTACGAATTCGCACTCGATGATCTTCGACTCACCATGCTGACCACCAATCCGGTCATACAGCATATCGCAGAAGCTTTCCAATTTAAGGGCGCTGCGATCACGACTCCTCCTGCCACATTTGGCCCCGTCCAGAACACTTTACCGGCGGGCGTGGTAATGCAGGGAGGAATAATGGTGTTGCCAGAAGATGGACAAATCGTGCCAATTCGATTCCTGCACATTGAGCCGCAGCGCATTATTATTGATGTGGGTGGGCCGTCATCTGTACTGGACGGCGCCTATGATCGTCTGCGTGAAGCTGTATCCTCAATCACCGCTCCTGATGGCTCACCTATCATTGGAGACCCGACTCGTATCCTCTACTTTTCTGAACTGAGCTTCATAGCTCCAGGATTACTAGATGGCGTCTTTGCGCCAGGAGTTCGCGCACTGATGACGCGATATTTGCTAGTCGATAAACAAGAGAACGGCATGACCCTATCGCCATCACTCCAAGTCCAAGCTTTGTCCAGCAGTGCGACGTATACAGGCGATGTTACCCTCGGTGATGGCCACACACTTTCTCTCTCTCCGCGAGCTGGTACTACCCGCGATCAGGGTGTTATTTATAGCAGTGCTCCGCTAGAGACCAAGCAGCATATTGGATTTATCAACGAACTGGTATCGCTGCTTTCTCCTGCTAAAAGCCGCTAAAGTGTCTACACCCACTGAGACCATGCAATTTCTGGCTAGCCCGCGCAGGCGGGCTTTGCGGTCGCGCAAGCGCGACCCATAGGCGCGGCTTCAGCCGCCATCCGCTCATTCGTCTAAGACCCTTTCACCCGTCGAGGAGAATGCTCATTGCAGGATTAGCCGTAGGTCTTCAGCCTACGGCACGGGAACCCCAGAACAATCATTGCTATCGCTGCGCCCGTACCCGCTAAAAGTACAGCACCAACCATAAGGAGCCGCCATCCATGACCACCAACGCCGCCCAGACCATCGTCCAGCGCCTCTGGAACTACTGCAACCTCCTGCGCGACGACGGCATGTCCTATGGCGACTACGTCGAGCAGCTCACCTACCTGCTCTTCCTCAAAATGGCCCACGAGCGCACCCAGCCGCCCTATAGCCAGCCCTCGCGCATCCCCGCTGGCTACGACTGGCCCGCCCTCCTCGCCCGCGACGGCGACGAGCTAGAAACCCACTACCGCCATATCCTCGAAACGCTTGGCCGCGAGCCGGGTATGCTCGGCATGATCTTCCGCAAAGCCCAGAACAAAATACAGGACCCCGCCAAGCTGCGCCGCCTCATCGTGGACCTGATCGAGCCGCAGCAGTGGACCACCCTCGATACCGACGTCAAAGGCGACGCCTACGAAGGGCTGCTCCAGAAGAACGCCGAAGACACCAAGAGCGGCGCTGGCCAATACTTCACCCCGCGCCCGCTCATCCAGGCCATCGTCGAGGTCATGCGCCCCGCGCCGGGCATGCGCATCTGCGACCCCGCCTGCGGCACCGGCGGCTTCCTGCTTGCCGCCCACGACGCTATCGTCCACCACTATCCCGCCATGGATCGCGATCAGAAGCGCTTCCTCAAGCACGACGCCCTGCGCGGCTGGGAAATCGTCGATAACACCGCCCGCCTCTGCGTCATGAATCTCTTCCTGCACGGCATCGGCGACGAAAAGGGAGAAGACAGCCCCATCACCGTCGCCGACAGCCTGCGCGGCGACCCCGGCGACCGCTTCGAGATGGTGCTCACCAATCCGCCGTTTGGCCGCAAGAGCAGCGTCCTCTACGTCAACGGCGAAGGCAAAGAGGAGCGCGAATCCACCGTCGTCGTCCGCGACGACTTCTGGACCAGCACCAGCAACAAACAGCTCAACTTCCTCCAGCACGTCCGCACGCTGCTCGCCATCAACGGGCGCGCGGCCGTCGTCGTGCCTGATAACGTGCTCTTCGAGGGCGGCGCGGGCGAGGCCATCCGCCGCAAGCTGCTCCACGAATGCGACGTCCATACGCTCCTGCGCCTGCCCACCGGCATCTTCTACGCCCAGGGCGTCAAGGCCAACGTCCTCTTCTTCGACAAGCGCCCCGGCAGCCCGACCCCCTGGACGCGCCAGCTTTGGATCTACGACCTGCGCACCAACCAGAACTTCACCCTCCGCACCAATCCGCTGACCCGCGCCCACCTCGACGATTTCGTCGCCTGCTACGCCGCCGAGAATCGCCATGCCAGGCAGGAAAGCGAGCGTTTCCGCGTCTTCAACTACGACGACCTGCTCAAGCGCGACAAAGTCAGCCTCGATCTCTTCTGGCTGCGCGACGAAAGCCTGGAGGGCGCCGATACCTTGCCCGCGCCCGACGTGCTCGCCGCCAGCATCGCCGAGGATCTGCGCGCCGCCTTCGAGCAGTTCGCCGCCATCGCCGAAGATCTTGGCGTGTCAGACCTCACGCCCGACGAGGATTGACATCCGCCCCCCGATTAGCCGCGGCCTTTAGGCTGCGGCCCGCTCGCTTCACCTGAAACCTCGCCCTCCGCCACCACCGTTCGCCCGTCTCTGTGCAACCCGCGCAGGCAGGTTTTGTGGCGGAGCGCAACGAGGCCCTTCAGGCGCGGTTTATGAACTTTCACTTTTTACCCCGAACACCGCGCGTCGTGGTGAGGCGAGGCTGGCCGTAGCATTCATGCTACGGCGAATGGGCTGCGGACTCCCCAGACCGTCTCCCAACAGGATATCCCGTGGCGAGCGTATCGGTGCAACCTGCGGAGGCAGGTTTCGTGGCCGCAGGCCCCAGAGGCGCGGTTTCAACCGCCCGCGCAAGGTGGTGAGGTTCTCCTACCCCTCCGTTGCCAGCGGCTCAAGCTCGTCCAGCGTGCGCTCGATCAGCTCAACCGCCATGCCCAGCGTCTCCGCGTCGAAGGCAAAGCGGACGCCCGCCGCGCTATACATCTCCGGCAGCGAGACCGTCCCGCCAAGGGCCAGCGCCCGCCGATACGCCGCCACCGCGCCCGCCTGGTCCTTGATCGCGTTCGCCCAGAGCTGCACCGCGCCCAGTTCGGCCATGCCATACTCGATGTAGTAGAACGGCGACTGGAAGACATGTCCCTGGCCGTGCCAGAGCGTGCGCTTCAGCGGCTCCAGCCCGCTCCAGTCCCAGTCTGGCCGGAAGCGATCCGCGAGCGTCACCCAGTAGTCGTCGCAGCGCTCGATGTCCGCCGCCTCCTCCTGGTGCTCGTACATCCAGTGTTGCAGGCCATCGATCATCGCCATGTATGGCCAGAACGAGATCACGCCCGCCAGGTTTTCGGCACGAGCGCGCGCCGCCTGCGCCTCGGTATAGAAGCCGCCGTAGTCCTGCGTCAGATAGGGCGAGGCCAGCAGCTCCATCCCCATCGAAGCGACCTCGGCGAATTCGGCGGGCAGCCGCTCTTCCTGCCGCTGTTGCAGGTATGGCAGCGCCGCCATCTCGAAGCTGTTGAACGCATGGCCGCCCTCGTGCAGCAGCGTCTGCACGTCGTCATGTGTGCCCGCGCCGTTCATGTAGATGAAGGGCCGACGTATGACGTTGTAGCAGAGCGAGTAGCCGCCGGGCGCCTTGTTCTTGCGGCTATCCAGATCGAGCAGCTTCTCCGCGCGCATCGTCTCGAAGTATTGCCCGAACTGCGGGTCAACGTGGCTGAAGACGGCGCTGGTCTTCGCCTCCAGCTCTTCGATGCTGCCGTAGGGGCGCAGCGCTGGCTTCCCCGTCGGATCGACATCTATATCCCATGGGCGCAGCGTCGGCACGCCCAGTTGCTCGCGCCGACGGGCGTTCAGCCGCGTGACGGCGGGTACCATCACCTCGGCGATGGCGTCGCGGAAGCGTCTGGCGTCGTCAGGGGTGTAGTCGTAGCGATAAAGCTGCTGCCAGCGGTACTCGAGGTAGTTGGGATAGCCCGCGTTGGCCGCCACTTGCGCGCGTAGCCCCATCATCCGCCGCCAGAGGTCGCTCAACCGCGGCGTATCCTGGATGATGCGCCCGCGTATAGTGCGATAGGCAAGCTCGCGGCGGTCGCGGTCGGGATCGAGCAGGGCGGGCCGGACGCGCGAGAGCGACACCTCCTCGCCATCCCATGTCACCGTGCGCGCGCCTGTGATGCCGTCGTATTCGAGATCGAGCTTGCGCAGGTCGGCCAGCAGCGCGACATTCACCTCGCGATAGAGCGCGGCGTCGGTGCGCATCTTGCGCAGCGGCATGGCGAAGCCTGCTGGCTCCAATCCGCTGGCGAGCAGCTTCTCCTTCATGCGCTGCTCGGCGTCGGTCGCCGGCGGCTGGATTTGATCGAGGAAGTTGGTGTAGCGCTCCTGTAACCCGGTGTCCGCTGTGTTGACGGTCGTGGCGATGCTATACCACGTATTCAACTCGTCCATCAGCGAAGCGATGCGCGTCCAGTCGAGCAGCCAGGTATCCACCGTCTCGGCGCTCAATGGGCGCGACTCCAGGTCGGCGTAGTAAGGCGCGATCTGCTCCCACGTCCATGAGCCGAACTCCTGGCTGGTCGCGGGCAGCGCGGGCAATGTCTCGAACATACTCACCTCTTGCTCTGGGATTGAGATTGATGCGAGGGCGCCGTTGCGTCTCGCCACCCGCCCATTGTACCCCGCCCGCTGCTGTGCTTCCCGTCAGATTTCTATGCGATTCGACCTGTCTATGCGCTGATGATGTTACCGCGCGCCCACCGCTGGTGTGTATGGAGGTGAATGATGAGCAACTGGTTCGTTCCCATAGATTGAGCGCGCTATACGGGATGATATGATGCGCGCGCACGCTGGAAAGGCAAAGACCCATGACCCCAGGACGATGGGCGGCGCTACAGGCGGGACCGTACCCCGCTCCACGACGCATATCGCTTGTCTGGCTCTTCGGGCTGCTCTTCTCTACAAGAGCGCTTTCCGGCGATACTCCGGCGTCATCCTCATCGCGAGACTCGCGCCTGGCCACCAGCGCGGGCGTGGATGCCTTCGAGGCGTTCTTCTGGCGCTACGAGCGCGACATACTCGGCTACCTCTGGCGACTGACCGGCGATGAGCAGGCGGCGTACGACCTGAGCCAGGAAACTTTTGTGCGCGCCTGGCAGCGCTTCGAGACGCTGCAACACTACGATCAGCCGCGCGCCTGGCTCTTTCGCGTCGCCAGCAACCTCGGCGTCAACCATCTGCGCGGGCGCTCCCGGCGCGGAGAACACACTGGGATCACAGAAGACATCCAGAACATCGTGGCGCGCGGTGGTGATCCCGCGCACCGTCTCGCCGAGAACGACGCCATCCGCCGCATACTGGCCAATCTGCCGCCGAAGCAGCGCGCCGCCGTCGTCCTCTGCGACGTGTACGGCCTCACCAGCGCCGAAGCCGCCACTGCGCTCGGGCTTTCGCATGGCAGTCTGAAGATGTCGCTCTGGCGCGGACGCGAACGCTTCCGCCAGGAATACCAGCGCGAAGGAGGCGCCGAATGACCATGGATACCATAGTGCGGTGCGCGCTTGGCGTCAGTGACCGCACGCTTTCGGACTTCCGCAGCGATGGCCTCGGCGAGCGTGAGATGGAACGCATGCGGGCGCATGTCGCGGGGTGTCCAGCGTGCCAGGCGCGGCTCGATGCGTATGAGGCGGCTGCTCGCGCCCTCCGCGACCAGGCCGAGCCAAACGATCACGCGCAACTCTGGCGGAACGTGCGGGCGAGCATCACGGCTGAAACGCTATCGGCGCCGGCGCGGCACAGGCGTCCTGCGCGTACGGGCATGCATGCTCCTGCCACCCGCTTCTGGGCCGCATTCGGCTCCATCGCCGCGGTGGTGGCGCTGAGCGTCGGATTCGTGGCGCTGTTCGTCAGCCGGGGCGGCTGGCCGCCCGCCGCGCAGATGCACGCGACGCCTACGGTCAATCAGTCCGGCAGCCTGACCTGGAAACGGATCATCGTCCCCAAGGGCTTCCCCGATGTAGACCAGCACAAGGAAGCTGATGCGCTCACCTATACAGATGCCCAGGTTGTCCCAAGCGATGGCAAGACCGCCTATGCCTGTCAGGCCGACAAGAACTATGTGACCTCGCCAGTGGTCTGGGCGACGCATGACGCTGGCGCAACTTGGTCGGTCATTACACCAGCGGACCTGCCAGCAAATACGGGTGGCTGTGCCTTGAAAGTTGATACCAACGACGCCAACACCGTAGTCGCTTCTTTCATCCCGGTGGGCGCCTCTAGCCAACATGAGCTTCTTGACTCGTGGACAACGTACGCGACATTCGATGGCGGTGCAACCTGGAGCAAACCAGCGAGTTTGCAGGATGGCAACGCCAACTACCAGTTGGCAACCGCTCGCGGTAAAGTCTATGCCACCAGAGGTACCGCGACGCCGGACGGCCACGTCCATATCGGGCTTTATGTCAGTCGCGACCAGATGCGCACCTGGACACAAATTGATTCCACATTGTCAGGGACGCGCCCAGACCCGTCACAGGACCGGTATACCTTCCAGTTCTGGGTCAATGCGTCCACAGGCGAGGTGCTCAATCTTACGGTTCCAGGCTCGCTCTGGTCAACACGGGATGATGGCGCGCACTGGACCGAGATCGCCTATCCTGAAGGGGTCTATGCAGGCGCTCCTCATGCGCCTTTGCTCCTGGTTGGTACTCCAACCACCAGGGGATTTCTGACGATCTGTGGGACTTTCACGCCAATTGGATCAGAGAGCGAGCAGTGGCTCGATTGCACGAACGACAACGGCAAGACGTGGAACAGACGGCCTGCTCTCCCGACGACTATCGGGCCGAGAAAGGCCTATCTCTTCGTTTTTGGCATGGGCGCTGATGGCAGCATCTACGCGAGTTCTCTGCCGAGTCTGGGACACGGTAATGTGTCACTCTATCGGCTCCCTCCCGATGCCACCTCTAGCGCTGGCTGGGAGAGTCTGGGAGAGATCCCCGATTCCCAGTACGTCGGGGGATGTCAGGCGGAGCCAGCAGGCAACAGCACCGTGTTTTGGCGTATGCCAGACGCTACAGTTATTGGTGATGGAGCTGGGGGCAAGACATATACGCAGCCGAACTACTACGTCGCAATGTACCCGTAGATCGCTCCTCGCGTTGGTGGTGGGTGATACAACAAACAGACCCCCATCCGGTTGATGTGGACGGGGGTCGTGTGTACGGGTCGAGTGCGCTCGCCGCTACTGGCCAAGCTCCTGCGGGGATAGGAGTGGAAATGTGCTGGCAGCCTGTTTGCATTTCATATGACCGAAACAGATACTCATCAGATCTGACAGCATTCGGTCATGACAAAGCGTAGCTGCCCAGTTATTCTCGCGTAGGAAGCCTTGTTACTATTCGCGTAGGAAGCCTTGTTACTATTCGCGTAGGAAGCCTTGTTAGTTTGTGGAACGCCGTGAGTGAGTGGACGTACTGAAGGAGTTAGGGTATGTCGGAAATGAAGTCGCCACGATTCTCGATCATGAGGTAGTCATCAGGAATTGGTTCTTGGGTTGTCAAACTCACCCTTGCTACCCTGCTGGGCGCGGGAATGTATTTCCTGACCATCAATCTCGTGCTATTTCCACATCCTCTCACCGCTCAGGCCACTGCTACCCAGCGTCCAACCGACTGGAGCTTTTACATTACAAGCAGTGATCCAACTACCCTTTTTAATCTTGGTTGCAACCAGGCTGACTTCGATGCTAGTTTCGCTACTCCCGCCAACAGTCTGGTGGTGCTAGACTTTGGGGTACAGAATTCCGCGGGAACAGGAGTGGTAACCACATTCCAAAGGATATCCTTGCCTAATAGCCAAGTTGACTATCTCTCCTATCAGTTCTCGGATGGTTACTGGTCGTGTCGTGGATCGGATTCAACCTCAATACTGACACTTGGCGTTGGCACGAACGATTCCGATCCATCCTATTCTGATGCTACGTACACCGCACTGGGGAAAGACTGGGCCAATATCCTGCAGGGTATTCAATCTGACGACGCTGGTTTCAGCTCTCAGGTGAAAGTCTGGGACGCAAATGATCTCGAAGCGTGGCACTATACATCTGGACAAGTTACCCCTGATCAGGGTAACGCCTGGGTAAACGGCTATTCTTCGATTGATCCTGCTCCCTATTGTGAACTACGGTGATGCTATTGGTTGCCCTACATCATACACGAGTGGGCAAGGTCAACCATGTTACTACGGCTATCACCAGGGAGACTACTACTTCTATAGCTGGGGTGCTGCTCCAGCGTTGGTTTCCCCAGAGATTTACACGGCCAGTAACCCGAATAACCCTGGGCAGTGGGCGAATATCAGTCTCTACGCTAGCAACGTCAAAAAGAACCCCATGTTCTTTGAGGGGCCGTGGGATGAATATCCCTTTAATTCATCTGAGTTGACGGCGAGTCAGGCGTGGACTGACTTTTGGAATGCGCTCAACAACGCTGAGGTCAACCCGTCGATGAACTATTCCCTGGAAATCCACTGCGAAGTGTCCGGAGCGTGCTAATAGAGGTTGATCGGTTGCACCCGACAGACTTTGTAGCGGAGCAGACAGAAGGAGCGATGAGATGCCTCAGAAGAACAGGAATCAGTCCGATCCTCGCTCACAGGTGGTGGGCCAATGGTTCGTCGCGCTCGTCGCGCTCGTCGCGGGGGCGCTGGTTCTGCTGCTAGCCCTCGTTTTTATCGGTATCAGCCAGGCGTCACGGTTGGGCGCTGCAGGGCCACAACTTCCACCAGCGAAAGCAACCTTGCTGGCGCAGGGTGACGCAACGATGGCAGCGGCACGCGCAAACCCCAGCAATCGACCTCCTGATGCCCCCCCTCCCGAGGTGCCGACAGCCACGTTCACCGCAGGCATCTTTTATTTTGATGGTGAGTCTAAATTTCCAGGCTTCAACAACAATGACACGTACCGCGGAAAGGTCAATGGTGTCTGGGAATTCGTCTACGTCGGGTCAGATATTAGAAATTCGGCTACAGGCGTTGGCGCGGTGCGTGTCGTGACCTTTTCAAACGCTACGGGAAACCATCTGGTGGGCGTCTTCGACGCGCCCGATGGCTCGACGGGACTCGATATCACTGGGATCAAGGGCAATAATCTCCGAATCAAATCCGATAAGACAGCGGCTTTCGGGTTCGATCTGACGACCAACACATTTACCAGTTAGCGCCAGCAGCTCCAATAGCAATTGAAGGGTTGCCGGAGGTGGCCTCTACTCCAGCGGGAAGAGTGGCGCCCACCAAACCAGGGGTGCGGTCGGCAACATCGCAAACCCAGTGTCCGCGCGCTTAGCGAATCCCAGTGCTGTCTTCATCTAACGGCTCTGAAGAGATGACCCCCTCCCATGCATTTGGGAAGGGGTCGTATCGTTGCGCCGCGCATGTTTGCCGCTACTGCTATTGGCCAAGCTCCTGCGGGGTGGGAGCGTGACGGCGGCCGCCGCGTCGCCGATGTAGCTCGGCTACCCGGATACGTCCGAGGGCGCGCTCCATCTCGGCGGCGGCCATGGCTGCCGCTTCCGCGCTCAGATCGCGCCGTTCCAGCAGGGCGGCGGCGCGCCTGCGGGCCTCCTCCGCGCGTGCCTCGTCGATGTTGGCCGAACGCTCGGCGTCGTCGGCCAGCACGGTGACGACATTAGCGTTGACCTCCAGAAACCCGCCGCCGATGAAGATACCCTCGTCGGCGTTGTTCCGGCGGACACGCAGCTCGCCAATATCGAGTGTGGTCAGCAGCGGCGCGTGACGTGGCAGAATGCCAAGCTCGCCCTCGCTGCCGGGGGCCAACACCATATCGGCCTCGCCATCGAAGATGGTATCGGTCGCCGTAATGATGCGGACGTGTAGCGTCGCTCGTTGCGCCATCGCGCGCCTCCTTCAGATACGACAGCTACTTACTACGCCTGCGCCTCTTTATGCGCGGTCTCTACGACCTCGTCGATGCCGCCAGCCATGTAGAAGTACTGCTCCGGGATATCGTCGTGCTTGCCATCGAGCACCTCTCTGAAGCCGCGAATCGTATCCGCAAGCTGCACGTACTTGCCGGGGCGACCCGTGAAGACCTCCGCCACGCGGAACGGCTGCGAGAAGAAGCGCTCGATCTTGCGCGCGCGTGAGACGGTCAGCTTGTCGGTATCGCTCAGTTCGTCCACGCCCAGGATGGCGATGATGTCCTGCAGGTCCTTGTAGCGCTGCAGCACGCGCTTGACCTCCTGCGCGACATCGTAGTGCTCCTGGCCGACCACCTGTGGATCGAGGACGCGGCTGGTCGAGGCGAGCGGGTCCACCGCCGGGTAGATGCCCTTCTCGGTCAGGCCGCGCTCGAGCACGATGGTCGAGTCGAGGTGGGCGAAGGTCGCCGCCGGGGCGGGATCGGTGTAGTCGTCGGCGGGCACGTAGACCGCCTGCATCGAGGTAATCGAACCCTTCTTGGTCGAGGTGATGCGCTCCTGGAGCTGGCCCATCTCCTCCGCCAGATTCGGCTGATAGCCCACCGCCGATGGCATGCGGCCCAAAAGCGCGGAGACTTCGGAACCTGCCTGGGTGAAGCGGAAGATGTTGTCGATGAAGAGCAGCACGTCGCGGCCCTCGGCGTCGCGGAAGTACTCCGCAATCGTCAGCCCCGAGAGCGCCACCCGCAGCCGCGCGCCCGGCGGCTCGTTCATCTGGCCGAAGACCATCGCCAGCTTATCCACCACGCCCGACTCGGTCATTTCGTGGTAGAGGTCGTTGCCCTCGCGGGTGCGCTCGCCCACCCCGGCGAAGACCGAGTAGCCGCCGGACTCTTTGGCGATATTGTTGATTAGCTCCTGAATGATGACGGTCTTGCCGACGCCAGCGCCGCCAAATGTGCCGACTTTACCGCCGCGCATGAACGGGGCGATCAGGTCGATGACCTTGATGCCCGTGACCAGCACTTCGGTCTTGGTGGCCTGCTCCTCGATGCCGGGGGCATCGCGGTGAATCGACATGCGCGGCGCATTCGCCGGGGCGGGCTTGTTATCCACCGGCTCGCCCAGCACGTTGAAGATACGGCCCAGCGTCTCCGTCCCAACAGGCACGGAAATCGGGTTGCCGGTATCGTAGGCCACCTGGCCGCGGTTCAGGCCGTCGGTTGGCCCCATGCCAACGCAGCGCACCCAGTTGTTGCCGAGCAACTGCTCAACCTCGAGCACCAGTGGGCGCTCCTGCCCCTGGATGGGCACCTCGATGGCGTTATAGATGGCGGGCAGACTCTCCGCCGGGAACTCGATATCGACGACATTGCCAAGCACCTGGGTGACGGTCCCCTGGATGCGGGGTTTTGTTGGTGCAGCCATGTTTCTCCTCGTGTTTCTCCAGGCCCAGGCAAGCTAGGCGTTGGATCCAGCCACAACCTCCAGAATCTGGGTGGTGATGGCTGTTTGGCGTGCTTTGTTATAGGTCAGCGTCAGATCATCCACCAGGTCAGTCGCGTTGTCAGTGGCGTTCTTCATGGCCACCATCTGCGCCGAGTAGAAGCTGGCGACGGTTTCCAGCAGCGGCTGGTAAATCAGGGTTTCGATGTAACGCGGCAGTAGCGCCGCGAAGATCTGCCCGGCGTCCGGCTCATAGATATACTGCGGCGTCAGTCCACCGGTCTCCGCCTCTTCCGGCGGCTCCACCGGGAGCAGCTGGATGACGGTTGGCGTTTGCTGCACGGTCGAGACGAACTTCGGATAGACCAGCAGCACACGATCCACATCGCCGTTGAGATAGATGTCGGTAACGGCACGGGCAATCGCCCGGACGTCGGCCTGAGCGGGCTGGTCGCCGAGGTTGGTGAACTCAGCGATCAGCGGCTGCTGTGTCCGCGCGAGAAAGTCGCGTCCGCGTCGCCCGACGGCGACGTAGGAAATGGGCAGGCTGGAATTGCCCGCATCCCGGCGTAGATCGGTCGCCAGTTGCGCCACCCGACGGTTGATGTTGCCCGGCAGGCCACCCGCCAGGCCACGGTCTGGCGAGATCACCACCACGCCTACACGCCTGACCGGACGCGACTTCATCAGGGGCAGGTCTTCCTCATCGCCAGCCTGTTTCGCCAGCCGCGCGACGAGCCGCATCAGCTCATCGGAGTATGGGCGCGACGCCACCACACGCTCCTGCGCCCGGCGCATCTTGCTGCTCGCTACCATCTGCACGGCGCGCGTAATCTGCGCGACGTTCTTGACCGACCGAATGCGCCGCCGAATTTCTCTGGCTGTAGCCATACTTCCTCCAGGGGAGTTCGAGGTGGAGGCTGCTCACCTACACCCGGAACCCTGCGGTACTAGCGCGGCGCCACTGTCTGATACTCTTTGATCGCGGCGTCCAGTTCGGCGAACTGCTCGTCGGTAATCTTCTTGTTGTCGGTGACGGTTTGCTGGTGGATGCCCTGTACCAGTTCGCTATAGCTGGCATCCATAAAGCGGTGGAATTGCTCCTCCCACTCCTGCACCTTCTCGACCGGAACCTCGTCCAGATAGCCTTTCGCGGCGGCATAGATGATCATAATCTGATGCTCAACCGACATCGGCTGGTACTGGCGCTGCTTCAGAATCTCCTGCTGGCGCTGGCCGCGATCGATGCGGGCCTTGGTCGCCTTGTCGAGATCGGAGCCGAACTGCGCGAAGGCGGCCAGCTCGCGGAACTGCGCGAGATCCAGCTTCAGTGTGCCCGCGACCTGCTTCATGCCTGGCGTCTGCGCGGCGGTACCGACGCGGCTGACCGAGATGCCCACATTGAGCGCTGGTCGCACGCCCGCGTTGAAGAGGTCGGTTTCCAGGTAAATCTGGCCGTCGGTGATCGAGATGACGTTGGTCGGGATGTAGGCCGAGACGTCGTTGCCCTTCGTCTCGATGATGGGCAGCGCGGTGAGCGAGCCACCACCGTAATCCTTGCTCATGCGCGCGGCGCGCTCTAGCAGGCGGCTATGCAGATAGAACACATCGCCCGGATACGCCTCGCGTCCCGGCGGGCGGCGGATAATCAGCGACATGTTGCGGTAGGCGTCGGCGTGCTTGGAGAGGTCATCGTAGATGATGAGGGCATCGCGCCCACTCTCCATGATCTCCTCGCCCATCGCGCAGCCCGCGTAGGGAGCCAGATACTTCAACGGGGCGGGGTCCTCGGCGCCTGCGTGGACGATGATGGTATGTTCCATCGCGCCATAGCGCTTGAGCGTCTCGGCGATCTGCGCCACCTGGAAGTTCTTCTGTCCGATGGAGACGTAGATACAGATGAGGTTCTTGCCCTTCTGGTTGATGATCGTATCGAGCGCCACAGCGGTCTTGCCGGTCTGGCGGTCGCCGATAATTAGCTCGCGCTGGCCGCGGCCAATCGGGATCAGCGCGTCAATCGCCTTCAGGCCGGTCTGCACCGGCACCGTCACCGACTGGCGCGTGATGACGCCGGGGGCCACACGCTCGACCGGACGGGTTCTGGTGGTGTTGATTGGGCCAGCGTCGTCCAGCGGCGCGCCCAATGGGCTGACGATGCGCCCGATAAGCGCGTCGCCAACCGGCGCCGAGATGATGCGGCCTGTGGTGCGCACCTCGTCATTTTCACGAAGCACGGTATAGTCACCCATGATCGGCACCGCGACGGAATCCTCTTCGAGGTTGAAGGCGATGCCGAAGATGTTGGTGCGTGGGAACTCTAGCAGTTCGAGATAGTGCGCGCCGGCGAGGCCGTAGACACGCGCGATGCCGTCGGCGACGCTGATGACCGTGCCCACACTGGTCGTTGCGGACTCAGCGGCCGGCCCCTCAAAGTTCTGAATGCGGTCACGGATTACTCTGGTAATCTCGTCCGTGATTGCCATGGCTAAACCTCGTTCTTTGGGCACAGGCCTGGGCACAAGCCTGGTAAACACATTGTGCGCCAGTGCGATGGGGCGCGCCGACGCTGACTAGCGCCGACGGCCACGCTTGCGAGAATTATTTCGATTTTTAGAACTATTGGCACTCTGGTTGCTCTGGTTGCCGGATGACTGCGCTGGTTGTTCCGACGACCGCGGCGCCATATGCGGCGATTGACCGCGACGTGGCGCCATCTCTGTCGCCGTGGCTGGCCCGCCATTGGCGGCATCGTCTGGCTCTGGGGGCGTGACAACGAACGGCGTCTCCGCCGTGCTCGCACCCGTCCCGGCGCCGTTGGACGCTGCCGCGCTGGTCACGCCATCCATCTGGCTGCTGAACATGCCGCCGCGCTGCAACTGCTGCCGGAGCAGCTGTAACCGCCGACGCACGCTGCCATCAATCAGCGTATCGCCCACGCGCGCGATGGCCCCGCCCAGAATGGACGGATCCACCTGCTCATTCAGCAAGACCGTCTTCCCTGTGATCCGCTGCAAATCCGTCACCACGCTCGCCCGCGTCATCTCGTCTATCGGCATCGCGGTGGTGAGATTCGCGTGAATCTGGTGATGGTAGTCGTCGTATTTCCGCTCGAACTCGTCACGAATTCGCGGCGCCAGTTCCACCAGCCTGCGCTCGACCAGTAACAGCGCGAGGTTGAGCGCCTCCGCCTGAACCTTCCCACTGAGCAGATCCCTGACGATTAGTTCCTTTTTGGGGAACTGAATGTTCGGTTCGCTCAACAGGAAGATCAGCCGGTGATCGCTGAAATACTCGGTGATCAGTCGGAGGTCTTGAAGCCAGCGGTCAACCGCGTTCTGCTCGACCCCTAACTCGAAGACCGCCTCCGCATAGCGACGCGCGGTCGCGCCCTTTAACACTGGAGATCCCTCGACTGCGAGACGAACTCCTGCACGAGCTTGCGGTTATCCTCGGTATTCATCGAGTGACCGATGACCCGCTCCGCTGCCATGATGGCCAGATCAGAGACCTGGCGGCTCAGCTCGGATTTCGCCTGCGCGACCTGTTGTTCGATGTTCTTCTGCGCCTGCGTCATGATCTCGTCGGCGCGCTGACGCGCCTCCTGCTCGATCTCGGCGCGCAGATGCTCCGACGCCTGCGTGGCGCGCGCGAGAGCCTGCTGGCCCTCCT
Organism: uncultured Chloroflexia bacterium; assembly: GCA_963718915.1. Taxonomy (GTDB): domain Bacteria; phylum Chloroflexota; class Ktedonobacteria; order Ktedonobacterales; family JADMIN01; genus DAHUXT01. Next base: position 132,550 of record CAVRAI010000015.1, read on the forward strand.
GCCGCGCCTGTTCGAGCATCTTTGCGACCCGTGTCTCGGCTTCGGCAAGCTGCCGCTTCGCCGTCGCGGCGTCGTCCAGCCCTCGCTGAATCTGGCCAGAGCGCTCGTCCAGGAATTTGTTGACCGTGGGCAGCGCCCACTTCCAGAGGACGAGAACGACGATCAGAAAGACCACGACCTGGGCGGCAAAGTTCCAAACGCTGATGCCCATACACTCCTCCTTCGGGTGTTGTAACACATGTATCACACCCGGCAGAAATCGTCAGGAAGGAGCGCTACTTGACGAGGAACAGAATGATCAGCGCGACCACGAGCGCGTAAATCGAGATAGCCTCGGCGAACGCCATCGCGACGATCAGGTTCGTGCGGATAATGCCGGCGGCGTCCGGGTTGCGGCCCATCGCGCCGAGCGCGGGACCAGCGGCAAGGCCGATGCCAATGCCAGGGCCAATAGCGCCGAAACCGATAGCCAGGGCTGCCGCAAGCTCGACAAACTGAGAATTGTTCACGAAGGATCTCCTCTTCAAAGCAGAACATCTGATGACCGTTCGGCACAACTGCCGGTGCGGTTGCAGTGTCATTTCCCAGGCGCTTTGCCTGGTATTCCGGCTGGAATAGCCCGCCGGGGACAACAACGGTGAGTGTCCGCGTGCGCCGATTACGCTGGCGCGTGGCACGTCAACTCAGAGCATCTATCCTGCACCCGCCTCCTGAGCGCGCCTGACGCGGCCCTCAGATGCGAGGTAAGGACACAACACAGAAGAATCCAGGTAACTACCTTTCGAGCGCCTGCTCAGCGCGCAGTTGCTTCTCGTGCTGCACCTCTGCCGCATGTACCTCTTCAGGATCCTCGTGGCCGTGGCCCGTCGTTCCCAGCGTCAGGAAGATCAGGGTAAGCATGGCGAAGACGAAGGCTTGAATGAAGGCGACGAATATTTCGAGGAAGTAGAACGGTATCGCGCCGACGAACGGGAGCAGGAAGCTGATGACCAGCAGGAGCACGCTGCCCGCGAAGAGGTTGCCGAAGAGACGGAAGCCAAACGAAATGATACGCGCCAGCTCCAGGACGGCTTCGAGCAAGCCGACAAAGAGGCCGATGACGCCATCACGCAATGTAAGGTAGCGTCCGAGTTGCGCCTTTGCGCCGAGCATACGCCAGCCATAAATCTGGGTTACCACCACCGAGATGACGGCAATCGCCAGCGTAAAGTTGAGATCGGTTGAAGGCGGCCGCAGCAGTGGCGTGATGCAGTTGGAGACGCTTTTCTCCACCAGGAGAAGTCCCGTGGCATTTTCGCATCCGGGAATCTCGTGATTGATGAGGCCGATGGTCTCGACGCCGGGAATGACCTCCCATAGGTTGCCCAGCAGCACGACGATGAAGATGCCAAAGACCCAGGGGAAAAAGCGCCTGCCCTTCTCTTTGCCCGCTACCTCCTGGCAGAGGCCAAGCATGCTCTGCACCAACCACTCGAGGGCGCCTTGCACGCGACCAGGCAGTAGTTTCTTGCGGAGCGAGAAGAGGAAGAAGATGATGAAGATCAGGAGCGCGTCGACGATTGCTAAGAGTAAAGTGCTGGTAAACGGGAGCGGGCCAATGTAGAACAGTGGCTCAACCGATACCGTGATGTTTGGCAGATTCCAGAGCACGAGGTTGACTCCCTCTGTGTCTTCACTGCCGCATAGCCCGAATAGCCTCAGCCTTCCCGCGTATCCCGCCTCACCGTCATTCTAACGAGGAGACAAGCCGATACGCGCCGTAGACGCCAGCGGCCAGGCCAAGCAGCAGCCCGATAAGTGTCGCTATTGGCGAACTGCGGAGCTTGCTATCAATGAAGAGCCCTGCGCCAATGCCGAGCAGAATGGGGATCACAATTGTCAAACCCAGCTGACCGACCAGGACAAGACCGGCCCAATCGTTCGCCGATGGAGGTTTATCCTCACCATTCCTCATTGACATGGCTATCACTCCGCATACCAGAAGGAGTATACCATAGCGGTATTCTTCCAGGCAACAACTGGGACCCCCGCTGTCCCATCTCAGGGGCTATGTACCGTTTACTCGCTATGCCGCATCAGCTGTCTTGAATTCGGCGAAAACGCGCTATCGAACACAAGATCAAATATTTACTGGTACTTATGGCTATATAGACTCCAATCAATTACTCATTGGCTACGACGTGCGCTCGCTTGTCGCGTTGATTCCGTTGGAGCGCTGTGATTTTGGGAACGTTCCGTGGCCTGAAGGCCACGGCGAATTTCCACGCCTGAATCACTCCTCCATTCGCCGGAGCGTGAACGCTCCGGCCTGCCTCGCCCGCCACGACGTGTGGTGTTTGGCGTAATCCGTGAACGTTGATTGCGCTACAGCTTGCCCGCTCCGATGCTAAGCCGGGTGTTGTATCAGATCAGCCCGCGCTCGCGTGCCAGCCTCGCTGCCTGCGTGCGGTTGGCCGCGTGCAGCTTCATCAGGATGTTCGAGACGTAGTTTTTTACGGTTCCCTCCGCTAGCGCCAGCTGGTCGCCAATCTCACGATTGCTCTCGCCCTGCGCCAGCCGTCGCAACACCTCAACCTCGCGCTGGCTTAGCTCGCCATCGCCGCTACCATTGCCGTTGCCGCCACGCTCGCCAGTCGCTTCCTGCGTGGCATCCTGCGGGCGCAACGTACCGCGTCGCCCAAACTCCATCAGCAATTTCGTGGCCACTCTGGGCGCGATGAATGATTCGCCCGCGTAGACCCGGCGGATGGTCTCGGCCAGCTCGGCGGCTGGTGTGTCTTTGAGCAGATAGCCCACCGCGCCTGCTTTGATGGCCTCGAAAACGTAGTCCTCATAATCGAAAGTTGTCAGGATAATGACGCGGCATGGCAGGTTGCGCGCAGTGATGGCCGCCGTCGCCTGGACGCCGTTTTGCTGCGGCATCTGCACGTCCATCAGCACGATATCTGGCCGCATCTCCTCCGCCATCTGAACCGCCTGCGCCCCGTCGAGCGCCGCGCCAACCACCTCAAATCCTGGCTCCAGCGTCAGCACCGTATGCAGCCCCTCGCGCATCAGCGTCTGGTCTTCGCAGATCAGCAGGCGAATAGGCCGCTGCTCGTCATGATCGCTGCTCGGCGTCATTGGCGTGGCCCTCCATTCTCGCTTGATCTAGTCTTTATACATGCTCACTCATTCGCTGATGGCGGGCAGCCGCACCTCGACGCGCGTGCCGTGGCCGTCCGCGCCCGCGCCGATGCTGAACGCGCCTCCCGCGCCGGTGGTTCGCTCGCGCATGCCGGTGATGCCAAAGTGGCCTGACGGGCTGATGATCGCGTCGCGCTGGAGTGGCTGGTCGTCGCGTCCCGGTACGGTCACCGCTACACGCTGGGGAGGATTCGTCGTCAGGATGCCCTTGCCGTCATCCTCGATGCGCAGCAGGATAGCGTCGCCTTGCCGCGCCAACGTAAGATGCACGACGCGCGCCTCGGCGTGACGCTCGATGTTGGCCAGCGCCTCGATGCCGGTGCGCAGCAGCGCCTCATAGACCTGCTCGTCGACCGGTTCGACATCGGGCGCAATCTCGCAGGTGAGTTGCCAGCCCGTGCGCGCAGCGATTTCTTGCGCGGCGCCGACGAGTGTGCAGTCCAGACTTTCGTGGGCGTTGCCGCGCGTGCGCAGGTCAGAGATGGCGGTGCGTAGCTCTGCCAGGGCGTCGCGGGCGATGGCTTGTGTCGCCGCCACCTCGTGATCGGCGCGGGCGGGGTTCACTGCGCGTAGACGTTGCGCCGCCTCCAGCTTGACCGTCATCAGCGCCAGCGAGTGACCCAGCGTATCGTGCATGTCGCGGGCGAGTCTGCCGCGCTCGCGCAGAACTGCCAGCTCACGCTCGTGTTCCGCCGCCTGTTCCAATTGCCGATGAGCCTCTTCCAACTCATGATGGGACTGTTGCAGATCGAGAAACATCCGCTCGCGCTGAAAACGGCCACGCAGCAGCACAATGGGCATATAAATCACCGCGCAATAGCAGGCGAGTCCGAGGACAAGCCCGGCGAATTGGAGGAGCGCGGACGGTGAGAGGCTCGTCGGGAGGGCGTGATAGTAGGCCAGCGCCAGCAATGAGGTGGGGATGACCATCACCAGGCAGCGTGGCATGGGTAGCAGGGAGAAGCCCATACCAAAGGGAATCCAGATCAGCCAGACGAAATTATCGTTGAGCGCGATCAGCGTCACCGAGAGCGCCAGCAATGCCGCCCACAGCGCCACCGCCCGCCAGGGATGAAGCACGCGACCTTTGTCGAATCGCAACTTCCAGTATGAGTCGGCGTTTTCGCCCGCAAACCAGCACGAGCCACGGGTGAAGACGAAGAGATAGCACGCCGCAAACACCAGCGCCACCCACCCACGCGGGGACGCATAGAAGCCAGGACTCGTGACCAGAATGCTCAGAAGCGCCAGCGCCACGCCCGCATAGCAAACAATGCGCCAGAAGATACCAATGCCCTCGCCGAAGCGGCGCAGAGCCGACAGTTGGGAAACGCTGGATTGTGCTACCTGTTGCATACCGTGTTCTCGTACTTCCGCTGTATAAGGCTCCACGCGCAAACATACGAGCGAGCCGTGCGTCCGTTGCACCTTGCCGAACCTGCCTCGTCCAGTATATGACTCGCGCGTCCTACATGGCCAGACGCTCGCGAATTGCCAATTTTTGCAGCGCTCTCGAAACTGGGTGATGGTGGGACGAGTGTCTATATATCCTCAATCAACATCCTGGCTGATGCGCGGCCATGGCGCATGTGATGCGACGCATATTGAGATTCAGATAGCCCACTTGCGAGGTTGTTTTCCATTTGCCTGGTTCCCGCGTATGATGAAGCTCACCCATGATACTCAGTAAGCAAGGACGCAAACATGAGAGTGGATCGTTGCAATGATGGTTTCAGAGGGGGAATGCATGGCTGGGCCACACAACGGCAGAACTCGGGAGTTCGCCAGGCGTCTGTATGAGCGCCGCATGCAATTGAATTGGACTCGTCAGATGCTTGCAGATGGAATGCGGGTGAGCGTGGCCACGGTAGGAAACTGGGAACGCGGGCGAGGATACCCTGAGATCGGCTCGCGCGATAGACTCTGCACACTCCTGAGCATGTCCGCAAAACAACTGCGTCTGCCGCCTTTTAACGACGAGGATTAGGGGTACGCGGAGCGGCAGCCGTCGCAGGTTCGTTCAGACGAGTTCAAGAGCGTTCAATCGTGCTCTCTGGCGATCATGCCAAGTTGTCGCGCGGTCATCAGCCAGAGGAGGGTGGCGCTGCCAGCCAGTTGTTTGGCGGCGTGGTCCTGGTCGGGCGTTTCATCGGGCAGGTCGAGAGCACAGCACGCGCCCTTTTTCAGGATGACCTGCGCCTCGCCACGCGGGACGATCAGCCGTCCAATCAGGGTGCTGAAGTCTGGTTCGTGCCCGACCAACATCAGCCCGCGCGCCTCGGTGAAAATGGTAAGCAGCCCGGCGAGTTGCGCCAACCCGAAGCCAGGGGACAGCGCCTCGTGCTCGTTTACCTGTAGATGGAAGACTTCGCCAACGATCTCGGCGGTCTGGCGCGCCCGCACCAGCGGACTGGTCAGCAGTGTGTCAAGTGTGGGATCGAGCGCCTTCAGGCCAGCCGCCGCGGCGTGCATGGTATGCTCGCCTTTCTGAGTCAATGGGCGCAGGTAATCGTCGGCTGTCCAGTTGTCGCGGTTGCCCGCGGGCCCGTGGCGCAACAGATAGAGTCGCATCTCTTTCGCTTCCTTCGTGCGCTATCAAGACTCCCCCTCGCGGGGATATTCGATGCCTGTGATTGCCAGCGTTTCTTCGTAGAGAGACGTCGTGGGCAGCGCCAGCGCCACCTGTGCGGAGCCATTACGCCGCGCGATAGCCAGGTACCCGGAGCTATCCAGATAGAGAAACAATGCCGCGTCTGGTCCATCGGCGAAGGTGCGCGCGTGGGCGGTGATGCTATGACCGGCGATCAACAGGCGAGCCTCAGGAGCGTCCAGTATCGCCTGTGCCAACGATCCCTCTATATCGCTTAGTATATTCCCAAAGTGGTCGATATGCGTGCAGTGCGCCATCAGCGTATCGCCCTGCCATGTTGGCCGGGGCAGGTCCAGCCGCATCAGCGATTCGATTGGGAGCGTTGGCCCAAGCTCCTCGAAGGCGACTCCCGCGGCGAGCCAGGCGGCGGCGGGGGCGAAGATGTCGCGCCCGTGAAAGGTGTCGCTGGGGCGAGCGGCGAAATAGCGGGGATTCGCGAGGGTAACGGCGCGGACGTCGGCATGTTCGGCCAGAATATAGGAGAATAGGCCGTTGTCTGGCCCGACGAAGATACGCTCCCCGGCCCGAAGCGCGATGGGGCGTCTATCGCTGCCAACACCAGGATCGACGACGCAGAGAAAGACGCTGCCCTCAGGAAAATAGCGCCATGCGGTATGCAACACCCAGGCGCCCGCGCGCACGTCCTGCGGGGGAATCTCATGCGTCAGGTCCACCAGTGGTGTTGACGGGGCAATACCCAGCATGACGCCTTTCATCACGCCGGGATAGCCGTCGGAGGCGCCAAAATCGGTCAGCAGCGCGATCAATGGAACAGCGGCCACAACCCACGCTCCGCGCTCAGTCGAGCAGCTTACAGTCGAAACGCACCACTCCAGCTTTGCGGTCGGTGATGGCGCGCACCACCTCCAGTCGGACGTTGCCACCGATGGGAACGGGCAAGTCTTCCAGCCCGACGATACGCGCTTCGGCGTGAACCTCTGGCTGATCCAGCCGCGCGATGGTACAGCGGACATACGGCTGCTCGACTCCCTCGAAGAAGGCGCGCAGGCCAGTCTCCTTTGTCAGCACGGTTCCCTCGATCAGCATGATGCCCCCTCTCACGTCTCAGTCGTCGCTCTCTGCTGCACTATATGCTGGAATCGAGTACAATAGCCAGCAACAGCGCGCCAGCATCCCCGAAGCCAGGAGTTGCATGTGATCGAACAGACGGCAAGAGATGTAACCCGCACCGCGATCTCCGCCTCGAAAGTCCACTGGCGTCGTCTGTGGCTGGGCGGGATTGCGCTGCTGGTGGCGCTCTACTGCGGGCTGTGGAATCTGGCGGCGCGGCTTCCGCTCAACCGTACCGATCTGGACGCATTTTTTGTGCCCGCATCCCGCATCGCGCTCTCAGGCCATCCCTTCGATGTCTATTCCATCCGCTACCTCGTCAAGTATCCCAACGCTAATGGCCCTATCAGCCTGATACCGCTGACGCTCGCCTCAGCCATCGCCGCGTGGCAGGGTACCCTCTCCGATATGGCGCTGCGCCGGGCGGTGATAATGACGATCTTCGCGCCGTTCGTCCTGCTGATGGCGCGCGAGGCGGTTGCCGCCGTGGATCAGTTGCGTGCCAAACGGCTCACGGGCTTCTGGCGATTCGCCGCCTATGCGGTCTTCGCGCTCTCGCCTGAAATCTGGCACGGCATGCTGTTCTACGGGCATATCGAGCAGCCGATTATGCTCTGGCTCTCGCTGTGGGGCATTCGTCAGCTTACCGCGCGTCGCCCGGCGCGGGCAGGGATACTGCTGGGGCTGGCCCTGCTGACCCGGTCAAGCGCGCTGATGCTGGTGTTGCCGCTGGCGGCGCTGCTGGCGCGTGACCGTCAATGGCGGGCGCTGGCGCGATTCGGCGTGGCCATCGCGGGCACGGTGGGCGCGGTGTTGTTGCCATTCCTGCTGGCGGATCGCAACGATGTCATCTACTCGCTTGTGACGTTCCGCGGCCAGCTCCCGGTTGGGGGCGGGAGCTTCTGGGGTATCACCCTGTACACGCCGCTGGAATCCTTCGGCCAGCGCTACGATGGCTTCATCGTCCTGCTGGTATCGCTGCTCCTCACGGGCATCGTGCTGCTGCGTCGCCGCGACCTGACGCTGGCCAGTCCCGCGCTTTATCTGCTGCTGGCGCTTTCCTCGTTCTGCTTTGCGCTCTTCATCAAAACACTCTGGCCCTATTATTTCCTGGAGCCGTTCACGTTCCTGACGATCTGGTGGCTCGGCGCGATGCCGTCTTCAGCGGGGCGCTTTCGCGTATGGTTCCGCTGGGGGCTGGCGATTCTCCTGCCCTCCATCGCGGTTGTGTGCGCCAACATCCGCGAATATGGGCTGACGCTCGAACTGGAGAATCCAGACGCATTCAAGCCGGAAAGTATCGTGCTCTCCGTCGCGATGACGCTGGCAATGGGAGCGATTCTCTGGCTGCTGCTCGCCCGGCCACCATTCGGCAGAAAGCCAGCCCCACCACCGGCGACATATGCCGATGCCCTCACCGGGTGATAGGCGCCATTCCCCTGCCCGTTCGTCTAGCTTCGTTATCCGGCAAACGACTGGCGCTACCTCTCGCCGCGCCGCGTATGCTTGGCCTGATGTGTGCGGCGCTAGCGATAGGCGCTGTTTTTGGCGAAGCGAGGTATAGAGATGTTTTCAGAGCAGGAATTAGCGTATCTGCAGACGCAGCGGCTGGCCCGACTGGCCACGGTGGATGCCGAGGGCCAGCCCACCGTTGACGCCGTTGGCTTCTCGCTGGATGGCGGGCAAATTCTCATTGGCACGCATAGCCCCCGGCTCACGCGCAAGTACCGGAATGTTCAGGAGGGCCACACAAAAATCGCGCTTATCATTGATGATCTGGCGTCCGTTCAGCCGTGGCGACCGCGTGGCATCAAGGTGCATGGCACAGCCGAGGTGGTCGAGCGTAGCGGTCACTTCGGCCCGGGAAGCTACATCGTCATCACGCCGACTGTCGCGTGGAGCTGGGGTATTGAGCCACAGGAGGGCGTGCCTGGCCCGAAGAAAACGACTTGGTAGCAGCTGCTACGGGACGCTTGCCAGCCAATCGTGCAACTTGACGAGATGCTCGCGCTAGGCGGGTCGGTTGGAGGTTGAGAGAGGCGGCAAGCCCTACGATGCCTGCGAATCTCTGTCCCATTCGCTATTCCTGTGGAACATGAATCAGGATGAGGATTAATCGGGTTGAGCGAGCAGTTCTCGGCAGCCTGCCTCGAAGAGCCAGCGTTCATATTGCTCAGGTGACCACCCACGCTCCTGCACAAGTGCGCGGTAGACCTCGGTGCCTGCTATGGCGTAGAACACGTCGGCCGCCGTATCGATGCTCAGTCCTGGCTGGAGGCCGCCTCGCTTCGCGGCGGCTTCCATGGCGCGGCGCATTGCGTCTAGGTGGCGTTGCTGCCAGAGCGCCCAGAGCCGCGCCACTTCCGGATCACTCCCTCGCTGGCTCCGTAGGATGTCTGTGATGAGCCAGGATCGCTCATTTAGTTGGCGTATGATGCGTGCTCCCACCCGCATCTGTTCCACCGGGTCGGAACCCTGTGTCACCTGCTCCACACTGAGTTCAGGCGCAGCTGCGATCTCCTCGGCCAGCGCCCCCACTACCGCAGCCCGGCCAGGGAAGCGGAGATAGATCGTCGCCAGCGAGACCTCCGCCCGATGCGCGATTGCCTCCATCGTCACTGCCGCGTAGCCCTGCTCCGCGAAGAGGCGCTCGGCAGCCACCAGGATGCGACGCCGCGTTGCGTCGGCCTGTTGTCGACGCTTGGGCGAATCATAGCGGCGCGGGTGATTGTCAGATCGATTGTTGACAGACATCGCAATTTCAGTATACACTCCTCCTATCAATTTGGGTAGATGTTGTTTCTAGCTAATTGCGGCCGAGCGACTGTGGGTCACAAGGGGCAACGGATCAAGAATCCGGTCACTGGTCAGGCGTCTGGGCCCGAGGCATCTTCCGTCCGGGCGGGATTATCTGGTTCCCCCATGTCCATCCGCACCTCGAGGAGCAATTCGCGGGACACGAGAGAAGGGAGACGTGCAATGCTCTGGCTCATCGTCATATCATGGCTGCATGTGCTGCTTGGCATCCTCTGGTTCGGCAGCACACTCTACATTAACCTAATCCTCATCCCTGCGGTGCTGCCGCTATCGCGGGAGAAACAGCAAGAGATCGCGTCGCGGGTAAGTCCGCTGACAACCCGCGTCCTGCGGCCAACGGCCATTCTCGTCATCGTGCTCGGCATCATACGAGGGACGTTCCTCGGTCCGCTCCACAGTGTCCAAGACGTTTTCGGCACGACGTATGGTGTGACATGGCTTGTGGCCCTGATTGGGGCCATTGTGCTCTTTACCTTCATCGAGGTGGTTTTCGATCCCAACATCAGGCGCTTGAACACGGCGAAATCAGATGCCGAGTACGATGCCACTCTTGGGCGCGTTAAGGTCCTCGCTGTCGTCGAGTTGCTCGGCTTCTTCGCGATCTTTACATGCATGATCCTCCTCCGGTATGGCCACTGACCTGGCAGGTCGCACCTTTCCCCGATCCGAAGACAACGCATAGGTGGCGTGGCGTGGAGGCGGTGGAGACGATGAATGCGTTCTACGAAATCGGCTATCGCTTCTTCCACAGGCCTCATGATGTGGTGGACATGAACGAGGCGTGTTGGGTTAACCAGGCTTCCCATGCGCCACGCCATATCAGGAGTCTGCCGAACCTGATCGGCGCGCTGGCAGCCATGGCCGTCGGGGCAGGGCCTGGCGGACTTTGGCACAGCGCGTCCAGAGTGTCTTCGAAGTGGCGCTCTCGCTGGGTGAACCGGAGCGCATAAGTCAAACCAGACCGATGGAGGAGGTATCTTTATGGTAGACAAGCGCTTGAGATTCACGCTGGGGCAAATGGGACACAGGCCTCTCAGGATCATCCTCGCCCTCGCTGTGGCATGGCTCGGCTTGTGGGTGCACGAACTGTACCGTGTACCCTCGATGTTTGGCCTGACCCCGGATGGGAGCCTACCGCTACTCGCAATTGCTGTTGTACTACTTGCTTGGTATCTCTTTGCGGCACACAAGCGTGCGGCCAGCATTGCGCTGCTCGTCTATGGGCTCGTCAACGGTGTTGGCGGGTTCCTCTCTGTGCTGCCGCTGCCATTTCTCCCCTTCGTGCCCGAGCAGACAGTGGAGCATTACCTCGTCCACATGATCTATGCATTATGCCAAATCCCGTTGATCATTGTTGCTCTTTCCAGAAGCAAGCTGCCAGTGAAATGATGGTCGTGTAGCCGTGGCGACCGCGTGGCATCAAGGTGCATGGCACAGCCGAGGTGGTCGAGCGTAGCGGTCACTTCGGCCCGGGAAGCTATATCGTCACTGCGCCCCCACCCAAAGCAAAGGCGCTAAAAGTCCTATAGCGGATGACAATGCTCCTACCTTGCCGGTAAGATGCTCAGGCAATTCTCGCAAAAAACGGCTACCAGCCTGTTACTCGCCGTGTGATATACATCCACCGGGTGACGTAGCTCAACCGTTGCAGCTCTTTCCACCGCAACCAATACGCAATCAATCAGGTACGATGCTGGCGCGCATACTCACGATCCGCTATAGGGAGATGCACGTTGCGAACAAGGCTGTGGCTCTGGATTTTGACGCTGGTCTTCGCGGGCTTCACGCTGCATACGAGTATCTGCGCCTGCGAGGTTGTTCACCCGCACCAGGGATCAACCAAGCCCTGTATCGTCCGATGTCATACGACGAACAGGCCACAGAAATCCACAGCGCAATTGGCGCGCCATGCTAGCGCGATGCATCCCGCTCTCCTCTCGCTGACTATTCCAGGGTTCACACATCCAGTCGTGATAGATGCTCTGCCACGATTTACCCTCGAAGATTCCGCGCCTCTTCTGGCACGCGGGCCACCTCCTGTCTCGACCGCGCGTATCTCGCCCGACATGCTCTAGTTCAGATCCACCCAGACCAACTCGCCAGCCCGTCCGCCAGGTATGGGCAGACAGGAATCTGTGCGGCTGCATTGGGGGGAAAGTCGGATCGTCGGGCCACTCTTTACATCAGGTCGAACTACACAGGAGGTCTTCTGTGTCACGTCGTGTACGCATGTTCTCCGCGCTCGGAGTTTTTCTGATCGTGGCGACGACCCTGGCAGCCATTGCCATCGCGCGCCCGTTCACCACCTCAGCGCAGCCAGCTACTCATTCTTATCAGGATGTCAACCGCGCTCATGACTTACATAGCCCGCAGAGCGATCACCAGCGCGCCTTGCGCCAGGAGGCGCTCGCGCAGGTGGCCGCGGGCACGATTGCCCATGGCAAAGTCGTGCGCATCGGGCATGGCAATCGTGGCTATGTCGAGCTTGATCGCGAAGGCGAGAGCGCCGTCTGGGGCATCCTCGCCGAGTTTGGCGACACGATTTATCCCAGCACTGGTGGTACGGCTGGTCCGCTGAATAACCAGATTCCACAGCCGAATCGCAGGGACGACAACACCACCATCTGGCAGGCCAACTTCAACCAGCAGCATTACAACGATATTCTCTTTAGCGGCGCCAACAACGCGATCTCGATGCGCAACTACTACATCGAGCAGTCGTCGGGCCGCTATACCGTCCACGGCAACATCGAAGACTGGGTGCAGGTGCCTTATAATGAGGCGCGCTATGGCACCGATCTCTGCGGCGACATCGTCTGCTCGACGGTGTGGCTGCTCATCCGTGACGAAGTCAACGCCTGGTACAATCAGCAGGTCGCCGCGGGCAAGACCCCGGCGCAGATCAACGCCTATCTGGCGAGCTTTGACCAGGAAGACCGCTACGACTACAACGGCAACGGCAACTTCAACGAGCCAGACGGCTACATCGACCACTTCGAGTCGATCCACGCGGGCGACGGCGAGGAGACCGGCGGCGGCGCGCAGGGCGACGACGCGATCTGGAGCCACCGCTGGTTCGCCTTCTACAATCTGATTGGTTCCGCTGGCCCGGCCTTCAACAAGTTCGGCGGCATTCAGGTTGGCGCGAGCAACTTCTGGATCGGCGACTACGAGATGCAGCCAGAGAACGGCGGCGTCGGCGTCTTCTCGCATGAGTACGCCCATGACCTGGGCCTGCCCGATGAGTATGACACCGCTGGGAATACCTGCGGCTCCGCCTGCGAAAACTCCACCGCCTGGTGGACGCTGATGTCGCAAGGCTCCTATGGCACGGGCAACAACACCGATCTGGGCACGAAGCCTGTGAGCATGAGCTCGTGGGATAAGTTCCAGCTTGGCTGGCTCGACTACGATGTGGCGCATTCCAACGTCAATGGGACGTATACGCTTGGCCCGGCTGAGTACAACACGGCCAATCCGCAGGCGGTGATTGTCACGCTGCCAGACAAGCAGGTCACCAACAACATCGGCGCGCCGTATGCGGGCAGCAAGTACTACTACAGCGGCACCAACAACAATCTCGATGTGGCGATGACGCAGTCGGTGACGCTTGGCGCTGGCTCGTCAGTGGCGGCGAAGGTGCGCTACAACATCGAGCAGGATTGGGACTACGCCTATCTGGAAGTCTCGACTGATGGTGGCGCGACCTGGACAAACGTCCACACCAATCTCTCCACCAACACCGACCCCAACGGCCAGAACCAGGGCGAGGGCATTACCGGCCTCTCGACTGGCAGCGGCTGGGTAGACCTGACGGCAGACCTCTCGGCCTATGATGGTCAGACTGTTCTACTCGGCTTCCGCTACTGGACCGACGTGGCGCAGCAGGGCAATCCTGGCGAGGCGTCCGCTCCGGGTTTCTCAGTGGATGATATCAGCATCTCCGGTGGCGCGGCGGATGGCGCGGAGGGCGCGATAGCCTGGACCTTCAGCCCGGCGACGGGTGGTTTCCATGCCACGAACGGCTCGGAGACCCAGGGCTACTTCAACGCCTACATCGCCGAGTATCGCCAGTATCGCGGCTACGACGACAGTTTGCGTACAGGCCCGTACAACTTCGGCTTCCTGGATAACGCGAACAAGCAGAACTACGTCGAGCACTTCCCGTACGCGGATGGACTGCTCATCTGGTACTGGGATACGTCTGAGGCCGACAACAATGTGAGCGACCACCCTGGATCAGGCCTGATCCTTCCGGTTGACGCGCATCCCGATCCGCTCATCCGGCCGGATGGGCAGCCGTGGCGGCCACGTGTCCAGTCGTACGACTCGACGTTTGACCTGGAGAAGACTGACGCCCTCACGCTGCATCTAAACAGCGTTAAGGCGAAGTACAAGTCGCTTCCAGGCGTCTCGGTCTTCGACGATAGCAAGAGCTACTGGTCGTCTACCATTCCGACGGCCAGCGTGCAGGCGCCACACACCGGCACGAAGATCCGCATCCTGCTCGTCTACAACCTGGGTCTCAATATGAAGATCAGGGTTGGCCCGAACGCATAGGAGCGCATAAAACCGTCTTTGTGGCATGATTGCCAGACGCTGCAATGCGCTGGCGCATAACGGCCGATCTCGCACAGTGATGTGTGGGGTCGGCTCTCTTTATGCGCACCCGCTTTCCTGAAATAGCGGGGAGACCGTGTGTCGCTTCAGGTTCAGGCGACAGTGAACGCCTGGGAGTAGACCGTCGTCAGCGGGCTGGACTTCGGCTGGAGCCTGGGCGCGCCCGCGAGTAGCCCGCCTTTGAGCGATCCAGCGGCCTGTGGCGGAGGAATGGTAAATGTGGAGTAGCTCAGCGCCAGGCGATATGTTCCCGCTGGGAGCGCGGTCTTTGCGGCGATGCTGGCGCTACGGCTGCCTTTGGGCGCGATCTGGACGACATCGGCCATAGTGGCGTCCGCGCAAGGCGAAATCGCGGCGGTTTGCCAGCCCTGCGCCGTCTTTATCTGGGCTTCCACCACCGTACAGCCCGCTTTGCCGCTCGTGGCGAAGATGGGCGTCGCGGTATGATTCGTGATGGTGACATGAATGGTGTCCCCGGGTTGGTAGCTCTGGTGGTCGGTAGTGATAATCACATTCGTCATGACGGGCGTACTCCCTCCCGGCGTAGGCAGGTGCGACGCGGGCGACCCAGGTGTTGGAGACGGCGCTGAGCCACCAATTTGCGAGTGCGCCCCCGGCTGCGCGCCACATCCGACCAGCAGCAGCGCGGCAATCGTTAGGACGGCTGACGCGGCGAGCGCACTCCCGCGCGCGAGCTGACGAGCGGACATCGCGACCTCCTGTCTGTTGGCTATCTGTTGGCTGTCTGTTGGCTGTCTGTTGGCTATCTGTCGCCTTCGACGGTAACTCCTGCCCCACAGGCTGCTCGCAATTCTACCATCCCATAGCCTGCAGAAACTGGACCAGATTACCGATTCTGGCATGCGGTAATTGCACGTATCTGCGTCTGCTCTTGCCAACGCTACGAGAGGTGCGGCATTGATTCTTTCTAACGTACAATAGAGATAGATTTGTTCCTGCGAGAGAGAAGACCCTACGATGAGACTACCGAACGACCTGATGCCCGTCTCGTACCTGATGGACGAAGACGCGCGCACGCTCTATATTTCCTGGTCTGATGGCCATGAGAGCAGACACCCCTATGCGGCGCTCCGGCGCGCCTGCCCCTGCGCATGGTGCGCGGGCGAGGGGGGCCAGAAGGGCAGCGTAGACCGTGATACCGTCTTTACCGACCAGCAGACGACGCTCTATGAACTCGTGCCTGTCGGACGCTACGGACTGACACCTGTCTGGGGTGACGGCCACCGCACAGGCATCTACACGTACGAACGCCTGCGCGCGCTCTGCCAGTGTGATGAGTGCCGCATGCTGCGCGGCGAGCGATGATGCGCATGCGTTGAGATTGGCTGGCGGCTGAAGCCGCGCCTAAGAGCCTTCGGCTGCCAAGACCGCCTGCGCGGCCTCAAAGAATAACGGATGGCCTGAACCTGCGCAGGCAGGCTTCGTGGCGGAGCCTTCGCCGCGCGTTTACGCGCCAGGCGTCTACATGTAGACCATTTAGGAACGAGAATAGTTATGAGTGAGACTGCAACAACGGAGGCGGTGGGCCAGCGCTGGCAGGCGCGCGTCGAGGTGACGCTGAAGCCGGTGGTGCTCGATCCCCAGGGCGACGCCGTGCTGCATGGGCTGCATCAGCTTGGCTTCAACGATGTCTCGCGGGTGCGTGTCGGCAAATATCTGGAACTCACCCTCGCCGCCGCGAACCAGCATGACGCCGAAGCGATGGTAAAGCAGATGTGCGACCGCCTCTTGGCAAATCCGGTGATTGAGAGTTATTCTTTTAGTGTGGAACCGGGAAACCCGCCCACAGCCTGAGCGGTACGCCGCGGGCATGTGAAAGCGGAAGCCCGGTTGCAAATATGACCTTCGGGGCAGGGTGTGATTCCCGACCGGCGGTATGGCGCGAGAGCGCCCAGCCCGCGAGCTTCATCCGACGATGAGGCAGATCCGGTGAGAGGCCGGAGCCGACGGTAACAGTCCGGATGGGAGAAGGTCGAAGCGTCCGCATATCCTCGTCTGTGAGGGTATGTCGCGGCGTGTTCGCCTGCGAGCCGCCCCAGGTCGGTACCTTCGACTGAAGGGGCGCACCTCCTGATAGCGCAGGCAGCGTCTCCTCAGCCGTAGTAGCCCGAGGAGGCGCCTGTATGGCACAACTCTCTACCGCACCACCATCTTCCCAGCACACAGCACAGCAGTCACCATCACCACCAGCGGCGCAGTCCGACAAAGCGGATGCCGCCAGTCAGCGCGGTTCCATGCTCCGGGCGCTCCGGAGCCTGTGGGGATTCTTGCCCGCGCTGGCTCTAGGAATTGCGTTGCTGATCGGCTGGCAACTGCTGACAGCCAGCGGCTCCATTTCCCCATTCTTGCTGCCCGCGCCCGCCGATGTGCTGCGCGCGTTCTGGCAGTCGTTCACGAGTGGACTGCTGCCCAGCTATGCCCTGACAACCCTGGAAGAGAGCCTTGTTGGCTTCGCGCTCGGCGCATGTATTGCTGTGCCACTTGGCTACGCCATCGCGCGTAGCGGGCTGATACGCCGCACCGTCGAGCCGTATTTGGCGGCCAGCCAGGCGCTGCCAGCGGTGGCGCTTGCTCCGCTGCTGGTGCTCTGGCTCGGCTATGATCTGCCGCCCATTGCCGTGCTCTGTGCGCTGATCGTCTTCTTCCCCGCCGTCATCACGACCGCGCTCAGCGTGCGCATGCTCGACCAGGATATCCTCAACGCCGCCCGTACCGATGGCGCGGGATGGTGGGCGTTGCTGCGTCACATCGAGTTGCCGCTGGCGCTGCCGGGCATTCTGGCGGGACTGCGAACCAGCCTGACACTTTCCATTACCGGCGCTGTCGTCGGCGAGTTTGTCGTCGGCGACCGTGGGCTGGGTGGTCTGCTCAATATCGCGCGTGGGCTACTCGATCCCGCGCTGGTCTTTGCCACGTTGCTGATGCTCGCGCTGCTAGCTGCCATGTTCTACCTGCTGGCCCGGCTGATTGAGTGGCGCGTCTCCTATCTGGAGGAACACTAGAGTCATGATACTCACAAGAATACAGAGGGTTTGGGGCGGCTTCCGCCGCATCGCGGTGGCGGCGCCGCTGATCGTGCTCGTGCTGGCCACGGCGCTCGCCGGCTGTGGGACGAGCGCCAGTAGCAATGGCTCGACGGCCAGGCTGACGGTTGGGCTGACCTATGTGCCCAATATTCAGTTCGCGCCGTTCTATGTCGCGCAGGCGCTTGGCTACTATCGCGACGCTGGTCTGAATGTCACCTTCCACCACCACGGCGCCAGTGAGGACGAGTTCGGCGCGCTGGTTGCCGGGCAGGAAGACGCGATCTTCGCGGGCGGCGACGAGATCGTAGGCGCCCGCGCGCGCAACGTGCCCATCGTGGACGTGGCGACGGTCTATACGCGCTACCCGGTGGTCGTCATCGTGCCTTCTAGCTCGTCCATCCAGTCGGCGGCTGACCTGCGCGGTCATACGATTGGCGTACCGGGAAAATACGGCGCAACGTATATCGGGCTGCTCTCGCTGCTCTCATCCGTCGGACTCTCGCAGTCCGATGTCAACATTCAGTCCATCGGCTATACCCAGGTATCGGCGCTGATCACGCACAAAGTGGACGCGGTGATGGGTTACGCCAATAACGAGCCGCTACTGCTCCAGAAGGCGGGCATGAGCGTGCGCACGTTCGATGTAAACAACGCGGCGCATCCGCTCGTCTCGAATGGGCTGGCGGCGATGGAATCGGTGCTCAAGGCGCGCGGCGGCGATATCAAGAAGCTGGTGGCGGCGACGCTGAAGGGGGTGCAGTATGTGCTCGCCCATCCACAGGACGCCGTGAACCTGAGCAAATCGTTCGTGCCGGGCCTCGATACCGGCTCCAACGCGACCGATGCGCTCGCCGTGCTCCAGGCGACGCTGCCGTATCTGCAAATCGACAGCACGAAGGCTGGCTATAACGATCCGGCGAAGTGGACGGGGATGGTGAGCTTTTTGCAGGCGCAGGGGCAGCTTGCCGCGCCAGTAGACGCCAGCAAGGCCTATAGCAACAGCTATCTGCCGTAAACCTCTGATACCAAATCTGGCTAAGTTGTTGTCGTTGGCGAGTGCGCCGTAGCCTGAAGGCCACGGCGAATGGGCGGAGAAATTCGCCGTAGCGTTTACGCTACGGTCTGCCCCCGAAGGACAACAATCCAAACGAAATCAGTATAAATCTGATCGCGCGAGAAACGATGCCTGGAAAACGATGGTGGGGACGAGTTGTCGGCTCATCCCCACCGTTGCATTCGCGTCAAAACACCTAATGCTTGACGTTGGCGATGCTCAGATTGGAAAAGACGACCTCGATGCCATCGTTGCCAATCAGGCCAGTGTCGCCGCTGGTAAAGGTGCTGTCATCGGCGGAGCCAACCTGCGTGCCATTGACCGAGAAGACGAAGTGGCTGCCCTGCGCCTGAACAGAGAGTGTATTCGCCTGATTCAGGCCGGTTTTGATCGCGGCATTCGCCGTCTGCCCAACGATGTCGGTGCTGGTTCCGTTGACCACCTTGCCGAAGCGCCATTTGCCATTGGCGTCAACCTGAAACTCGTAGTAGTTGCCTTTGCTCACGCGCCGAACGACCATCCCATAAAAATAGGTGATTGGGCCAGAGATCTGCTTCGCCGAGACGGTGGTCACGGCGTCGCCCACCTTATCCGACGGCGCGTAGCAGATGAAGCCCGCGTTGATATGGTAGCCGCCGCTGCCGAAGAAGCAGTTGCTATCGTCGGTCCACTGGCTCTTCGTGCTGCCGTCGAGCGCGTCCTGATAGATGAGCGCGCCGCCGCCCGGCCCAGTATTGTTGCCGCCGATGGTGACGCCAGCGACGGTAAGGCCGTTGGCCTGGTTTCTCAGAAAGACAAATCCGCCTCCAGCCACGGCAACCACCAGCACCAATGCTAGCAGGCAACCGACGATGCAGCCCGCCCGGCTCTTGCGTTGCGGCGGAGTCTGCACCTGGCCGGTCCATGGCTGGCCAGTCGTGGCGGGATACCCCGTCTGGTAGCCCGGTTGTGCGGGCGGCGCGCCATAGGTGGGCTGCTGTGGAAGCCCATACGCGGGTGTCGGCGGCTGATTGTACGCCGGGGGCGTATAGGCTGGCGGCCCTTCGACTGGTGGCGTATAGGCTGGTGGGGGATAAGCAGGCGGTTGCGCTGGTTGCGCGGGTGGAGCATACGCAGGCGGCTGCGGAGTCGGCGGCGTTGGCGGAGTCGGCGGTGTATAGGCAACCGTCTGCGGGAGTTGATCGGCTGCGGGCGATAGCTCCGGCTGCTGCTCGACTGGCGGCATATACGTGCCCGGCAGCGCAACCGGCGGCGTGGCCCCGGGTGGTGTGTCTGAGGGTGGCGTATAGGCGACCGTGTCCGCCGAGTCCGCGAGCGGCTGGTTCCATGCGGGCCGGGTGGGTTCCTCGTCTCCGCTGGGCGGCTGATTCCATGTGGGACGCTCTGGCTCGCCAGTGGGCGCTCCCTGAAGAACGTCGGCGTCTCGTCGGCGGATCCCGGCGCTCCCTGAAGAACCGTCGGACCAGCCAGCGGATCCTGTTCCGCCGCGGATGTCAGCGGCTGCCCGCAGTGAGGACACGTGGCGGCGGCAGGGTCAGGCAGTGGTTGATGGCAATGAGGACAGTTCATTAAAATCTATGGTCCTTTCTGGGATGCCCCAATGCGAAAGAATGATACCTGGCGAACACCATCAGCCGCCCCAGTATAGCTGAGTCATGTGCCACTGGTAAATGGTTGGACTGTGACGCGCTTCACGGGTAGGTAATTTTCTTGAGGCCAGGACGACGTCACATTAACGATCCGAAGCGCCCGCCTGCCTCTCAGGTGGAAGCAGCGCCAGGAGTGTCGACAGAATGTATCCGGTCAGACCCCAGATGCGATACGGGCCGTAATCGTAAAAATGAACCTCGCGCGCCGTTCCTCCACGCACCCAGGTCTCTGTGTGAAAGATTGCCGGGTCAGCCAGCGCGGCGACAGGCGCTTCGATGATCTCCTCGACCTCATCGGGATTCGGCGTCAGCGGTGGCAGCCCCTCGGCCAGCCAACCGACAACCGGCGTTACCCAGAAGTTGCTGACGACAGTGAAGAGTGGGGGCAACGCTCCCAGCAGTTCGACGCGATCATCCGCCAGCTTGATTTCTTCCGATGCCTCACGCAAAGCTGTCGCCGCAAGGCTGGTATCGTTGGCCTCGTGAGAGCCACCAGGAAACGAAATTTCGCCGCGATGCGCGCGCAAGCGGGAGGATCGGCGTGTGAAAAGTAGATACGGAATACCGTCGCGCGGGTAGAGCAACGCCAGCACCGCAGCGACGCGGGCAGTCGGAGGGTCGGGCGCAATCGGTGTCGTCGTGGCCACCAGCGGCGGCGTGAGTTGCGCGCGCAGCCAGTCGGCCAACACGGAGGCGTCGGCGAGCGCCAGCGCGCGCGTGGGCGGATCGCCTGTTGTGGCCTCGCTATCAGAATGCGCTCCCATAGTGACAATTTCCTCAAGAATGCGGATCCCGCACCCAGTTTCAGCCCTACCGCTGCAATTCTCTTGCGCTTCCCGGTGTCCTCTGCTATACTATCGTGAGAAGTGGGGGCATGCAACGCGACACATGCGGGATATGAGCAACTGAATCCGAGATCACTCCTGGAGGGATAAGAGTCCTCCTGGGGTGCTTTTGTGTTTCAAGTGACCGCGCCACCCGGTAGACCATTGTAGGCAAAAACTTGTAGGTTTGCGGGCGTTCACGATTCAGGCGACACACAAAAACAACTCCGGATACTTACGCCACCGTTCTGGCGTACCTCAACCTCTCGCTCCCCGCCGTGCGTGGTTCCCTCCCACTTCGCCGCTGACCGCAGGCCCGTTTCTTGCTGTCTTGTACGCCGACATTCGCGAAGGAAGTGCCCCCTCGTACGTGTCGCGCGCTGAAACAGCCTGAAATGCCAGTGTCAGCAGACTTATGCACAGGGGGGCTTCTCTCCACACCAGCGCGACAACTGACGCACGCAGCGATTGCGGGCCGCGGAAGGACCGTTCAACTGACCAACCGTCACCGTGGGCAATCGTGGGTAGCAGACATTCGCACATGTCGCGCTGGCGAACAGGATTCTTTGGAAGGGATAGCCGTGAGCGTCCGCGCGCGCCGGGAAGAACGACGGGACGGCGCGGACGGAGCCAGCGATAACGCCAGAGAATCAGGTGTGTAGCGGGTGTCAGGCCGCGCAACGAGCAGAAAATGACGACGTAAGCACGTCGCCACGCGCTTTCCGACCCGCACAACGCACAACGCGCGCAGCGCCGGTTTCTCACGGGCAAACTCTGGGCACAACATTGCGCCAGGATGGCGCGGCTCTTCCTTCTGGCACAGGCCGGAAACTTCCGGGAGTCATCCCGGACACAGCGTCGCTGGTATGGCTTGCCACGACTTGCCATGGCGCAGCGACGACACGATCATGCAAGGGAAAGGGGAGACGTCTCACTGCGGAGACCAGCCACGTGTGAGATGTCGCAAGTAGTTCGATGCGTCCAGATGACAACGCTACCGCACCTGCCACAATTGGGCACAACAACGGGTATGAGGAGGCCGAAACTATGGCCGACGACACCAACATCGACGGAATGGACACCTTGGCCAGCGCGTCTGCGCCCGCCGCTGTGAGTGAGAGCGAGACGGATCACGCCGTGCCAGCGGTCGACCCGGAAGAACACGATATACGCGACACAATGCGCGACGATGCTGATGATGCTGACGGCGCCGATATGAGCGAGATGGCGCGGCTGCTCGATGAGCAGGATGTGCAGTTCAAGAGCATCAAGCGCGGCGATGTCGTCGAGGGGCAGATCGTCCACATCGATGCCGATGAGATTCTGGTGGACATTGGCCTCAAGAGCGAAGGCGTCCTCTCAATCAAGGAGCTACCCGCCACCGGCTACGGCTCCCGCGAGGAACTCAACGTTGGCGACAATGTGCTCGTCTACGTCGTGCAACCCGAGACACCTGAAGGTCACGCCATCGTCTCGATCAAGCGCGCACGCCTGGAGCGTCAGTGGCGGATCGCCCAGGAGCAGTCCGACCGCGGTGAGCTTCTCGAAGCCGAGGTCATTGACTTCAACAAAGGCGGCCTGATCGTCAACCTCGACGGCATTCGTGGTTTCGTGCCGATCAGCCAGATTCTCAACCTCAAGCGTGAGGATAACGCCGACAACGCCGAGACCCAGCAGAAGCTGCAATCGATGGTTGGTCGCAAGCTCCAACTCAAGATCATCGAGATCAACCGCAACCGCAACCGCCTGATTCTCTCCGAGCGCCTCGCGGTGCAGGAGTGGCGCGCGCGGCGGCGTGAGGAGTTGCTCAACGAACTGGAGGTCGGCGAGGTGCGCACCGGAACGGTCAGCAATCTGGCCAACTTTGGCGCGTTTGTCGATCTTGGAGGCGCCGACGGGCTGGTGCATATCAGCCAGCTTGCCTGGAGCCGGGTCAATCACCCGAGCGAGGTGCTCAAAGTCGGCCAGAAGGTCGAGGTCCAGGTGCTCTCGGTGGATAAAGAGAAGAAGAAGATCGCTCTCTCCATCAAGCGCGCCGAGGTGGATCCCTGGACGACGGTCGAGAGCCGCTATGCGGTAGGCCAGACCGTCACTGGCACGATCACCAAGATCGCGCCCTTTGGCGCATTCGCCCGGATCGAGGATGGCGTCGAGGGTCTCATCCACCTCTCTGAGCTGCCGAGCGGAATCTCTGACCCCAAGCAGGTGTTGCATGAGGGCGAAGAGGTGACCGTGCGCATTCTGCGTATTGACCCCGAGCGCCGCCGCCTGGGCCTCTCGATGCGCCAGGCGGGTGAAGAGGGCGCCGTCGAAGAGGCTGCTACGGCTGAGGCTGCCAATGGGACAGCGAGCGCTGTGGCGGGCGAAGCGACGGGGGCGCCAGCAGCCACCGAGCCAACGACCTCCACTGAGGAGGCCGTATCCGCGCCACGCCAGCGCCCGCAGCCCGCGCGCAGTGAAGAGCCACCAACCACCGCGATGGCCGCCGCCTTTGCCGCCGCGGCACGGCGCGATCAGGCGACCGAGACTCCGGAAGCGCCGGAGAGTCCAGAGACGCCAGCGGCTGAAGCTGCGCCCTCTGAAGCTCAAGCGGAAGCCGTTCATGAGGCGACCGCCGAGACGCTGGCGCCTGAGACGCCAACGCCTGAGACGCCCGCCGACGCGGTCCCACCCGACGCGAGTGAGGTGGAGGCTGCCGAGGAAGGCGCGGCGAAAGCCGCTGAGGTTGAAGCTGAGGTTGAAGCTGAGGTTGAAGCTGAGGTTGAGGCTGCGCCCGTCGAACAGGCTGCCACTGAGGAAGTCTCTACGGCGGAAAGCGCTGACGCACCGGCTGAGGACGCTGCCGATGTCGAGCCGAAGGCCGCCGATACGGCAACTGAGGCTGACGACACGGCGACCGACACCGCCCATACGCCGGAAGGCGCATCTGAGGACTGATTCCTCGGTCGCGCCAGAAAGCATCATGCTTGACCGCTACTGCGTCTGTTGCAGTGGCGGTCTCGCTTTCTCTTCAGTGGGGTCGCGCCTACATACCAGCGGCGAAGAATGTCCCTGACATCTCCTGCCCGCCGTACTGAATATTGAGGTAGTAGCAGCCCGATGATCGGAGGAAGAAGTTCATTGTCCATGCCCGCCATCCATCTGACGAAGGTGAAGTTAATTCGGGTGTGAGTATCAGTGGGCTTGTCGCCTGCTCCCAGCCATTCGTGCTGAACCATACGCTGCTGCCCATTCCGCTTGCGACGAGGACGATCTGCTGCGTTACGTCGGGCGCTGCCACGAGTATGACCTTATACGGCCAACCGTACGGTGTCAGCGGTACACCAGCGGTGAAACGGATCGTGGCTTGGGGACCGCTAAAGCCGACCAGCCAGACATGCAGACCAGCGACGCCTACTCCTGGGCTATAGGTTGAGGAGAACGTTTCTACAGGATTTCCCGGAGGGCAGTTGGTGGGCGTCTTACCGATCAGCGCGGGTGTTGGCGCCAGTGTGGCGGTGGCGGTCGGCTGGGGCAGCGCCCATCCGGTGAGTGGGGTGTGTGCCGGAAAGTAACCACTCAAGATGACCGCCAGCGAGACAGCAATAGCGCCTCCGACGAGCAGGGTACGCCAGAGGCGGGCGTGGCGGCGCGGGCGCGGGATTCGCTGGTCGGCGTGAGATGACGGCGAGAGCGGCATCACTTCGATGTGAAGCTCGGAGTCGGCCTCATCTATGTTGTGATGGCTGTTGTGGTCGCTATGCTCGCTCATCGACATTTCCTCGCCTGTCTGATATACGTCGGAGGTTTCAGCCAGAGAAATAGCGCCTGCCACGACGATAGTACACTGTCTTGGCGCGATGTGGTATGCCTCACCAGAAGGCGGTACGATGGACAGTATTCCGTATGAGAAGAGAACCAGTCGAAAGTCTGGTTCCAGATGTGGAACCCGTGCGTTAAAATAGAGTATAGATGAATAGCGACGGAATTCGCGCCAGAGTGGCCTGGCAGATCCCTTGTTCAACCCAGGGTTGGGAGCGAGACCGTCCGCTGTTCGCACTTTTCCACATCGAATATGCCAGCGGGATTCCGCCCCACACCGATCTGCCACCACGCAAGCCAGGATGTGCCCCGTGAATTCCCGTTGGTCGAATTGACACAAAAGTGATTCGGGAAGTTTCCTGTAGCGCCTGATTCTTCCTGATTCCGGAATCATCTCCATATCTAAGGGAAGCCGATGGCGCGAAACCTGCTTCTCTGAAACAAGTATTCGATATGGTGATTAGCGCATGAGCGCCTCAAGCGGCGCCGCATTCGGCGTGGACGTGCGGAATGTGAATGTGTGAGTGTGGGATAG
Source organism: uncultured Chloroflexia bacterium (assembly GCA_963718915.1). Lineage (GTDB taxonomy): Bacteria > Chloroflexota > Ktedonobacteria > Ktedonobacterales > JADMIN01 > DAHUXT01. Next base: position 157,804 of record CAVRAI010000015.1, read on the forward strand.
TGGAAGCATTGCGGCGAAGGATCGCCTGAGCATGGTTGTATCAGTTGACATGTGTCATGCATGCAGGGCGGAGATGGAGGTTGCGCGGAGGGCGGCGCCATCGAAGGAATAGATAGAGATCAGGCAGTGCGGCGAGAGATACCCGCAGGTCTAACTGAGGCATAATCACTGGGCCATGTGGGAGGAAACCCGCTAATAAAGCGGGTTTCAAGGGGTAGCAATCCTTGACGCCAGACGGAGTTCTGACGTATCATTGAAGCACATTTTACCTATCGCGGCGGGCCACTTCCGACCGTGGAAGGGGGGCAACAGGTGAACGATAAGTTCGAGAAGTTTACGGAACGAGCGCGCAAAGTGTTGAGCCTGGCGCAGGATGAAGCGCAACGGTTCAACCACAACTACATTGGGACCGAGCACCTGTTGCTGGGATTGGTGCGCGAGGGCGACGGGGTGGCGGCCAAAGTGCTGGCCAACCTGGGGGTCGAACTCAACAAAGTGCGCAGCGCGGTCGAGTTCATTATCGGCCGGGGCGACCGCATCGTGTTGGGAGAGATTGGGCTGACCCCGCGCGCCAAGAAGGTGATCGAGCTGGCGGTGGATGAGGCGCGGCGGCTCAACCACCATTACATCGGCACCGAGCATCTGCTGCTGGGGCTGGTGCGGGAAGGCGAAGGGATTGCCGCCGGAGTGCTCGAGAGTCTGGGGGTCAACCTCGAAAAGGTGCGCAGCCAGACCATTCAAGTCCTCTCGCAATCGGGCAATCAGCATGAAGGCGGACGCGAGAAGCACTCCAAGACGCCCACGATTGACCAGATGGGCATTGATCTGACATCACACGCGCGCATGGGCAAGCTCGACCCAGTCGTTGGGCGCGAGCAGGAAATCGAGCGCGTGATCCAGATTCTTTCTCGCCGTCAGAAGAACAATCCCGCACTGATTGGTGAGCCTGGTGTCGGCAAGACGGCCATCGTCGAGGGGCTGGCCCAGAGGATTGTCGCGGGCGAGGTGCCTGAGACACTGATGGGCAAGCGCCTGTTGACGCTCGATGTCGGCTCGCTAGTCGCTGGGACGAAGTATCGCGGCGAGTTCGAAGAGCGGCTCAAGAAGATCATCGAAGAGATTCGCTCCAGCCAGGATTGCATCATCTTCATCGATGAGGTACATACCCTGGTAGGCGCGGGCGCGGCCGAGGGTGCGGTGGATGCCGCCAATATCCTCAAGCCCGCGCTCTCGCGTGGCGAGCTCCAGTGCATCGGCGCGACGACGCTCGACGAGTATCGCAAGTACATCGAGAAGGACGCGGCGCTCCAGCGGCGCTTCCAGGAAGTGATCGTGCGCGAACCGACCGTTGAGGAGACCCTCGAAATCCTCAAGGGGCTGCGCGACCGCTATGAGACACACCACCGCCTGACGATCTCCGACGACGCCCTGCGCGCCGCCGCCGAGATGGGCAGCCGCTACATCACCGACCGTTTCATGCCGGATAAAGCGATTGACCTGATCGACGAGGCATCGAGCCGCGTGCGCATGCAGCGTTCGCTCGCTCCGCTGAACCTCAAGGAGGCGATGCGCGGGCTAGAGGCGGTGCTGCGCGAGAAGGATGAGGCGATTCAGAACCAGCAGTACGAGCAGGCGCAGGCGCTCTTGGAGCGTGAGAAGAAGCTCCGCGAGCGCATCACCAAGCTCGAATCTGGCTGGCACAAGGATCAATCCAGCGAGAAGCCGGTCGTGACTGAAGAGGACATCGCGCAGATCGTCTCGATGTGGACGGGCATCCCGGTCATGCGGATCGCGCAGGAAGAGTCCGCTCGCCTGCTGGAGATGGAGAGCGCGCTGCATAAGCGCGTCATCGGCCAGGACGAGGCGATTGCGACAATCAGCCGCGCGGTACGGCGCGCGCGTGCCGGCCTCAAAGACCCCAAGCGCCCAATTGGCTCCTTCATCTTCATGGGACCAACTGGCGTTGGCAAGACTGAGCTGGCTAAGGCGCTCGCCGAGTTCATGTTCGGCAGCGAGGACGCGCTCATCAAAATCGACATGTCGGAGTTCATGGAGCGCCACTCGGCGGCCCGTCTGGTCGGCGCGCCTCCGGGATATGTTGGCTATGAGGAGGGTGGCGAGCTCACCGAGAAGGTTCGTCGCAAGTCCTATAGTGTCGTTCTGCTCGACGAAATCGAGAAGGCGCACCCCGATGTCTTCAACATGCTGCTGCAAATCCTTGAAGATGGCAAGTTGACCGATGCCAAGGGGCGCACGGTGGACTTCCGCAACACCATTATCATCATGACGTCGAATGTCGGCGCGTCCCTGCTCAACCGTGAGGCCGCTATCGGCTTCATGCAGACGCGGGATAAAGACAAGGCAGCGCAGTCCGATTACGAGCGTATGAAGGACAAGGTGCTCGGCGAGTTGAAGAACACCTTCAAGCCGGAGTTCCTCAACCGCATTGATGCCATCATGGTCTTCCACAGTCTGCGTCAGGAGCATGTGCGCCTGATCGTCGACCTGTTGCTCGCTCGCGTGCGCGTCCAGTTGACGGAGCAGCAGATCCAGCTGGTGGTTCCTGACGACGCCAAGGACTTCCTGGTGACAAAGGGCTACGATCCGCAGTATGGCGCTCGCCCGCTTCGCCGGACGATCCAGAACCTGATCGAAGACCCGCTGGCGGAGTTACTGCTGCAGGGCAAGTTCCAGCCGGGCGATGTGGTTCACGCCATCGCGAGGGATGGCACTATCGTCCTCGAGCAGGGCGAGCATCCAGACGGTCTGCGACTACTGCCACCACCGGAGGCCGCGCTTTCGGCGGGTGGTAGCGAGCCTGGCGGCACGGACCCACTGCGGTAACGGTCGCGAGGCATTCGAGGGGACGTATCCATCGGTGATGCGTCCCCTCCGTGTATCCAGCGGCTGGCGGCTGATGAACGTTAAGAGAAACCTCTGTACCGTGTGCTGGGGCGCGTGCCGGAATCCCAAAGCCTCCAGCGAATGGGCCTGGAAGGCGGGAAATTCGCCGTAGCACTGATGCACTCATGCTACGGTCTGCCTCGCCCGCCACAACGCGCGTTGTTCGGAGGAATACGTGAACGTTCATGGACCGCCCGCGCTCCTGGTCGGGCGCAAGTCGGTTTTTTCCAGGGGCGCGCGAGAGAGAAAGAACTATCTCAACAGGCGGTTGCGCTGGTCGGTTGGGTGATGAGGCATTTTTCATCGTGCCTTCACCTCCGTCTCATAGAGTGGACGTATTATGCCAAAAGCGACATCGAAATTTACCTGCCAGCAATGTGGCTATGAGAGCGTCAAGTGGATGGGGCGCTGCCCTGATTGTGGTGAGTGGAACACGCTCGTCGAGACGGTTTCGCCCGCGTTGAGCGGCGCGCGCCGTGGCGGCGGTGGCGCGCGCGCGACGGTGGCACAGCCCGTGCCATTAACCGAGGTAGAGGCCGTGGACGCCCGGCGTATGAGTACCGGATCGCCGGAGTTCGACCGCGTGCTTGGCGGCGGCATCGTCCCTGGCACGCTGATGCTGGTCGGCGGCGATCCAGGGATCGGCAAGACCACGTTGCTGACGCAGGTCGCGGGTCATCTGGCGCTGCACGAAGGCCCGGTGCTCTACGTCTCCGCTGAGGAGTCGAACCAGCAGATTCGCCTGCGCGCGGATCGTCTGGGCATCGCGACACCGCGTCTTTTGCTGCTGGGGGAGACCGATATCGACGCGATTGCCGAGGCGGCGGAGCAGGTGAGCCCTTCGCTGATCGTGGTGGATTCCATCCAGACGGTGGCGTCGGCGCAGTTGCCGTCAGCGCCCGGCAGCATCAGCCAGGTGCGCGAGTGTACGCTGCGGCTGATGCAGATGGCCAAGCGCACGCAGATATCCGTCTGTATCATCGGCCATGTCACCAAAGAGGGTACCGTGGCAGGCCCGCGGACACTCGAGCACATGGTAGACGCGGTGCTCTATCTGGAGGGCGAGCGATTCCATGTCTATCGGCTCTTGCGTGGCGCCAAGAATCGTTTCGGCGCGACCAATGAAGTGGGCGTCTTCGAGATGCGCGGCGAGGGTATGGTAGACGTGCTCAACCCATCAGGGTTGTTTCTGACGGAGCATCACGGGCAGGCGAGCGGCTCGGCGGTGGTGGTGAGCATGGAGGGCACACGTCCGATGCTGGTTGAGGTGCAGGCGCTGGCGACGACGACCGCCTTTGGCAACCCGCGCTACACAACCACTGGCGTCGATCACAATCGGGTACTGATGCTGCTGGCCGTGCTGATCAAGCGCGTCGGGCTGGCGCTGGGCACGCAGGATGTCTACGTCAATGTGGCGGGCGGCTTCACGCTGGATGAGCCAGCGGTTGATCTGGGCATCGCCGCGGCGGTGGCGTCGAGTTTTCGCGAGCGGCGGCTCTCGCCAGAGACTGTGCTGCTGGGCGAGGTTGGCCTGGGGGGCGAGCTTCGTTCCGTGCCGCGCGTCGATCTGCGGGTGCGCGAGGCGGCCAAACTCGGCTTCAAGCAGTGTGTGCTGCCAGAGTCGAGTGTGGTTGAGAAGACCAGCGGAGAAGGCGGCGCGCCAGCTATCAAGCTTTTGCGGGCAAAGACACTCTCAGAGGCCCTTGAAATTGCGCTTGATTGATGGCACAATGCCTGCTATACCCCAAATGCACTGTCGGTCGAATTCGGGAGTATAATGGGGAATAACGACCGGTGAACACAATGCATGAGCTAGCCTGAGTTGACCTGAGTTGACCTGAGTTGACCTGAGGTGAGAGGAGGGGAAACGCCTCGGCAAGGCTATTGGAGTGAGAGAGTCCAGGAGGACACAGAAGAGATCGGAGGAGGACATGTCACGTAGATTAGCCGCCAGGATAGCTGCCTTCGTGGTCGTCGGCGCTATCGCGGCGTTCGTCGGATTCGACATCAACCAGAGTTCCAAAGCGCCCTGGCAGTGGGAGTTTCTTGTCGGCATAGCAATTATTTGCGGCGTTATTGCCTTCATTATTCTTCCATACGTCACCATCATTCCCTACCGCTGGGTGCGCGACCAGATTCGCAAAGCTGAGGTAAGCGACCTCGTCGCCGGGGGTATCGGCCTGGTCATCGGCCTCATCATCGCGGCTCTGCTCGCCATCCCGCTGTCTCAATTGAGCTTTTTCCAGCTTGGCCGCTGGCTGCCCACCATAGTCGCCCTGCTCTGCGCCTACCTCGGCATCACCATCGCGGTCGTGCGAAAAGAGGATTTTGGTCGCCTGACCTCGATGGCTTTTGGTGGGCGAGCCGCACGCCGCGCCAATCGCGAGGAGCGCGAGGGTGACGAAGACCATGAGGAGCGCGAGGAGCGCGAAGAGAAGACACGCCTGCGCGAGCGCCTGACCGGGCGCAGTAGAGCGCGCAATAGCGACAAGATTCTGGTCGATACCAGCGCCATCATCGATGGCCGCATCGCCGATATCAGCCAGACAGGCTTCATCACCAGCACGCTGATTGTGCCGCGTTTCGTCCTCGAAGAGTTGCAACACATCGCCGACTCCGCCGACAGCCTCAAGCGCAACCGTGGCCGTCGTGGCCTCGAAATTCTCCAGCGCCTCAAAGATTCGCGCGTGCCTATCGAAATCTCGGACGCCGACGCTGAGAATACGCCCGAGGTAGACGCCAAGCTCGTCAAGCTCGCCCGCCAGTGGCACTGCTCGATCATCACCAACGACTTCAATCTCAACCGCGTCGCCGAGCTTCAGGGTGTCAAGGTGCTCAATATCAACGAGCTGGCCCACGCCGTGAAGCCGATTCTGCTGCCTGGCGAGGAGATGCAGGTCACCATCATGCAGGATGGCAAAGAGAGCGGCCAGGGTGTTGGTTATCTGGACGATGGCACGATGATCGTGGTCGAGGGCGGCAAGTCGTTTATGAGCAGCACGATTGAAGTGACGGTGACACGTGTGCTGCAGACGGTCGCCGGGCGGATGATCTTCGCCCACCCAAAACAGTCGGCCAGTAATATCGCTCCGGTGCGACGCACTGGCACCGCCTGAGCCTGATTGTGCAGACAGACGCACGAACCTATGGGATGGCTGGCGCGATACTCTTCGCCAGCCACCACCTCGCCCCCGAATTGCTCTGGGCGCCCGTTGCCGGGCGCCCGTTGCTGGCGTGGAGCGTCGCCGCCTGCGAGGCGACGCCTGAGATCGCGGAAACGCTGCTGATCGTCCCCGAAGATCGCCTTGCTATGGCGCAATCGCTGGTCGAATCCCAGGGATGGGCGCGCGTCCGCGTCCTGCCAGACGGTCAGCGGCTCCGTGAGAGCGTAGAGACTGGCCTGCGCGCGCTCGACCAATTGTTGGCATGGGTAATGATCCACGAGGCGGCGCGTCCCCTGGCGACTCCTGCCTTGTTCGCGGCGGCGCTCGACCTCGCCCAGCGTGCCGACGCCGATGTCATCACTGGCGCGCCGGTCAAAGAGACGGTGAAGTGGCTGCGCGATGGGCTGGTGGTGGAGACACTGCCACGCGAGCGGATGGCGCGCGCGCAGACGCCATACGTCTTCAGCCGCGAACGCCTGCTGGCAGCGCACGCATCGCTGCCACCGGAGCAGGACTTCCCCGATGAGGCGACGCTGGCGTTGGCCGCTGGTCTGCCACTCCGCGTCGTGCCTGGCCCGCCCGAGAATATACGTGTCACCTCGGCGGCGGACCTGGCGGTGGTAGAGGTGCTACTGGCAACACGCGCCCCATGACACGATTGGTCTGGTCGAATTCACCCTAACTGGCTCTGGCCGTATGCCATTTCTCAGGTGTAGACTGCCTGTGAGATAGCCGGACGTTTTTTTAGGCAATGGCAAATGGGACCATCGAGGACGAGGAACAATGTTATATAGACCCTCCGACGCGCCGTTCGATGCCGACGAATGGCGCGCGTTTCTGCGCGAGCATGACTTCGGCCAGTTGATCGCCGCTGGCGTCGGGCGTACCATACCGGTCATCATCCCAGCCCATTTTGTCTACGACGGCGAGGCGACGATCCGGCTGCACCTGGCGCGGACCAATCCTGTTCTGGCGGCGCTGGCCGAGAATCCCGTTGCCGTGATGGCGGTCATCGGCGCGTATACCTATATCCCCACCAACTGGAACGCCAACCAGGGCCAGCCGGTCGAGTATGGCGTCCCCACGAGCTACTATGCCGCCGTCCAGTTGACCGGAACCTGCGAGATGATCGAGGATTCCGAGGAGCTTGCCGCGCTGCTGGGAACGCAGTTAGCGCACTTTCAGCCGGAGGGCGGCCACGCGCCGGTCACGGCGGGCGAGACCGCCTATGGCCGCCAACTGGCGTCGATTCGCGGCGTGCGCATGACCGTCACTGATGTGCAGGCCAAGTTCAAATTTGGCGGCAACAAGCCCATAGAGCATCAGCGCGACATCGCCGAACATCTTCAGCAACGCGGCGCTCCGCTGGATCATGAGGCGCGACGGCATCAACTCCGGCGTATCGAGCGCCAATCCTCGTGATACGATAGGCGTAGAGCAGACCTCTCCCCCTACCCCCTCCCCTAAAAGGGAGGGGCCGCGAACCAACGTGAGAGGCCAAGAGGGCAGGTAATTATCTCGGCGTACGGGCGGGAGGGCAGCAAATGGCGGTTGAGCAGCGGGAGACGACTGAGACGACACCGGCGACGCGAGTGGTGAAGGGAGCGTGTCCGCACGATTGCCCCGACACCTGCGCGACGCTGACCGAGGTGCGCGTGGATGATGGCCGCGCGGTTCGATTCACCGCCGCGCCGGAGCATCCCATCACCAAGGGCTGGCTCTGCGCCAAGGTGCGCCCGTACCTGGAGCGTGTCTATCATCCCGACCGGCTGCTAACCCCGCTGCGGCGCGTTGGCCCGAAAGGCGCCGCCGACCGCTGGGAGCCGATGACCTGGGATGACACTATCGGCGAGATCACCAGCCGCTGGCAAAAGATCATCGCCCACTACGGCGCCGCCGCCATCCTGCCCTACTCCTATAGCGGCACCCTTGGATTGCTCCAGCTTGGCATCACCAACGCGCGGCTCTGGAACCGGATGGGCGCGAGCGGCCTCGAACGCTCCATCTGTGGCGCGGCGGCGGAGACAGCGATGCGCGCAACCTATGGCGCGCGCTGGGCGCCCGACTATGACGATGTCCTTGAGAGCCGCCTCATCATCATCTGGGGCCATAATCCCGCCTCAACCGGTCCGCACTTCCTGCCGCTGCTGCGTGAGGCGCAACGCCGTGGCGCCTACATCGTCGTGATCGATCCGCGCCGTACGCTGACCGCACGCTCCGCCGACGAACACCTCCAGCCGCGTCCCGCCACTGATGGCGCGCTGGCGCTCGGCCTGATGCATGTGCTCTTCGCCGAAGGGCTGCATGACGAACCCTGGCTGGAGGCGCACTCGCTTGGCTGGCGCGACCTGCGCGACCGCGTTGCTAGCTACCCACCAGAGCGCGTGGCCGCGATCACTGGCATTCCAGCGGAGACAATCGTGGCGCTGGCGCGACGCCTGGGCACGATCAAACCAGCGCTGGTCAAGTTCGCCGACGGGCTGCAGCGGCATGGCAACGGTGGCCAGACGGTGCGGGCGGTGTGTAGCCTGCCCGCGATTGTCGGTCAGGTCGGCGTGCGCGGTGGTGGGTTATCCTACAGCACCAGCGACTATGTGCGCTGGGATACGGAGGCGCTGGGCCACGCCAGCGAATGCCCGCCGACACCGCGTATCGTGAATATGAACCGGCTGGGCGCGGCGCTGACCGGCGAGGTGAACGATCCGCCGATCATGTCACTCTACGTCTTCTGCGCCAATCCAGTTGTCTCGACGCCCAACACCGGGCGGATCATACAGGGCATGCTCCGCGACGACCTCTTCACCGTCGTCCACGATCTCTTCCTGACCGACACGGCGCGCTATGCCGATATCGTCCTGCCCGCGACCAGCCAGCTCGAACAGACCGACCTGCACAAAGCGTATGGACACCGCAATCTCCAGTATAACGAGGCGGCGATTGCGCCACTGGGGGAGGCAAAGAGCAACTGGGAGGTGATGCGGCTGCTCGCGGCGGCGATGGGCTATGACGAGCCGTGGCTGCGCCAGTCAGCGGGGGAGGCTATCGCCGAGGTGCTGGATGCCACCCGCGCCACCAATCCGCTGCTCGACGGCATCACGCTGGAGCGGCTCCAGGCCGAGGGCACCGTCCCACTGACGATTCCGCCTGAGCGCGAAGTGCCGTTCGCCGATGGCTACTTCCCGACGCCCTCGGGCAAGGTGGAGCTACGTTGCGACGCGCTGGCGGCGATGGGCCTCGATCCGCTACCGGACTATGTCGTGCCCGACGAGTTTGCCGAGAGGCCTGAAGGTGACACCCGGCTGACGCTGATTACCGCGGCGGCGCACCACTTCACCTCCAGCAGCCTTGCCAACGTCGCCAGCCTGCTCGCCAAAGAGGGCGCTATCCCCTGGATCGAGATCCACCCCGAGGATGCGCGCCGCCGTGGCATCGTTCATGACGCGATGGTGGTGGTAGCGAACGGGCGCGGCGAGTGTCGGCTACGGGCGGTGATCTCGGAGCAGGTCGCGCCAGGGGTGGTGGCCGCGCCGAAAGGCCGCTGGCAGTCACGCAGCGTAGACGGCCACAATGTCAACTGGACCACCTCGGATGCGCTGGCCGATCTGGCGGGCCAGAGCACCTTCCATAGCAATCTGGTAGAGGTTCGCCCCGCCGAGTGATGCCCAACGACGCTGACTGGCGGCACGCGCATTGCGGTAAGGGAAGTAGGCCGTAGCGTAAACGCTACGGCGAATGGGCCAGAGATGCGGGGAAATTCGCCGTGGCCTTCAGGCTACGGCGTGCCATCCATCCAGCAACAATGGTTATTACGATGAGTGCGAGCAGTCTGGTCGAAACGAGAGGAGAACACTGTGACCCATTCACCGCATTCTCTGCCACGCAAGGTGGCCGCGCTGATTCTTACCCCTGAGGAGCTGACCGATGCCGAGCTGGCGCTTGACGAACTCGACTGGGGCGAGGAAGGACTGACCCGCGACGAGATTCGCGCGCGCTATCCAAAGTTGCCTTCGGCGCTCTACCTGCGGCTGCCCGCGAGCAAGCATTTTACCTCCACCGACGATGTGATTCTGAACGTCGCGGACTCGCGCGAGCGCGCCGAGGGCGAGATTCCCGGTGATTCGGGGGACAGCCCGGAGGCCGAATCCCTTGGCGATGGCGGCCCGCCCGCGTGGGGGCCAGACCCGATCTACTCGCGCTATGGCAAAGAGGATGGCGGCAGCGCCGAAGACACCGAGGAGCTTTTCTTGCCCGAAGAGGACGAGGAGTAGCGCGACTCGCAGCCAGCGAGGATCGAAGTATCGGCTGCGGGTGGCGTGTCTGGCTCTGCAATTCGCGGTGGGCAGACGCGCGAGACGTTAAGAATGTCTATCAAAACCGTCATCGTCGCCATGCTTGCCAGCACATGCGTGAGCATGCCAGGGAAGGAAGGGGCTTATGACCGGGCCATACCTCATCGTCCTGTCTGGCCTGCCCGGGAGTGGCAAGAGCACTATCGCCGAACTGCTGGCAAAACGCCTGCGTTTGCCTATCTTTTCCGTTGATCCTATCGAGTCTGCTATCGTCACGGCTGGAATTGCCAGGAGCTTTGAGACAGGTCTAGCTGCCTACCTTGTTGCGGCAACGCTTGCCGATGAGCAACTCAAGCTCGGAAGCTCAGTGATCATCGACGCCGTCAATGCCGAGGAAGAAGCTAAAGATGTCTGGCGTGGGCTGGCAAAGAAGCATAGGGTTGAGTTGATCGTCCTCCTTGTCGCGCTTGAAAGTTCACTCCACAAGCAGCGCCTTGAATCCCGTGTGCGGAACCTCCACGGCTTCGGCGAAGTCACCTGGGACAATGTCGAAGCTCGACGGAAGGCATTCACTGCTTGGAAGGAGCCGGTTTTGGAACTCGACGCTTCGCGTGATGTTGAGATGAGTGTTGAGATAGCGGTGCAGTATATCGAGACACGATTCACCCAAACCGAGCGCAACGAAGATGTCTGATCGAGCGATAATCGCTACAAGCAGTTTCGAAAGTCGATGCGGCGAGAGTCTGTTACACCCTCGAGCAGGCAGTGGAGACCGTCGGCCCTGAGTGCCCTGACCTCCCCGCCTTGGCGCACTGACCCCTACCTTTAGGGAGGGGATAGCGCCACCTAGAACAGGTGTGCTATGCTCCAGCGGTACGGCTTGAGGAAGCGCCTGCTCCTAGAGACCAGGCGCCCGTCCCATCGGACCGGGCAGGCCCGTCAGGCGCGAACGTCGTCCATTGGGACAGACGTCGCCTGGGCATCACTCCTGGAGAGTGTCAACGTGTGTCCATAGGAGAGGCATGATGAAGTATCTTCTCACGTCCGCTGGCGTCAAGAACACGAGCATCCACAACGCGCTGGTCGAGATGCTGGGCAAGCCAATCGCCGAGTGCGATGCCCTCTGCATTCCCACGGCCGTGTACGGGCACCCCATGGCTGGTCCTCGCAATGCGTGGCGGTTCATCAGCGGACAAGAACCTCAATGCCCCATGGTTGGACTGGGGTGGAAGTCCATGGGAGTGCTGGAGCTCACCGCGCTGCCTAGCCTCGATGAGGAACGCTGGGTCCCCCTGGTCCGAGCGACCGACGTCCTGCTTGTCGAAGGCGGCGATGCCGCGTACTTGTGCCACTGGATGCGAGCGTCCGGCCTCGCGGACCTCCTGCCGTCGCTGCGCGAGACGGTCTGGGTGGGACTGAGCGCCGGGAGCATGGTGATGACCCCCCGTATCGGAGACGACTTCGTCACCTGGCATTCCCCGGCCGGCGACAGGACGCTGGGCGTGGTCGGCTTCTCGATCTTCCCGCACGTCGGCAACCCGGACCTGCCAGAGAACACCATGGCCGCCGCGGAAAAATGGGCGGCCAGCATCTCAGGTCCGGCGTATGCGATCGACGACGAGACCGCCATCAAAGTCGTCGACGGCGCCGTCGAAGTCGTCTCCGAGGGGCAGTGGAAGCTGTTTACCCCCTAATCCACTGGGTCGGCCAGGAGCAGTTTGAGCCGTTGGTGCTCTAGCGTGGTTGACCCGATCGCGCCTCGTACACCGCCGCCTCCACAGTTCGCCCGACGGCGGATGGAGGGCTGGATGAACGCCGAGCGCTGGTCCGAAAGATGAATGCTGCTCATACGAGCAGGCTAATTCAGCAGCTGAGTGTTTTGGAACCGCCGCTAGCGCACTTTCGACGTGTTTAGCCCCACGGCTTCGACAATAAGTGCCTGCAACGCGGCCTCATCGACCCTGGCGCCTTCCTGGAAATCGATAGCGCGAACGGTATTGCTATCGAGGCGCGTATTGAAGAGCTTCTCCGGATCCTTCATTTGAGCGCCTTTGGGGAACGTCAATCTCACAGCATGCTTGAGCGTATCAGCCACACATATCGTTCCATTGTGGGACCACACGGGAACCCCTTCGGGTCTGGAGGGCTTTTTCCATTTCACTTCTTCAACCACGGCAGGGTCGGCTTCCTTGATCAACGCACGCAGTTGTGACAGTTTCGCACCTCGCCAATCACTTGATTTCTTAATGATGTCGTCTATCTGTTGAGAGGCGGGTTTGTCTTCCATGTCGTGGCCTCCTGGATGACCTGGACAGCTTTAGCGTTCTCCACCGGACACCTCACCTTGGCTCTCGCCTGATGCTCTGGCCGATCTGTCTGCCAAACAGTAAGATGCTGGCTCACGGCACTGGGATACATGTCACCCAGGCGCAAGCCAGCAAGTCCCATCACCGATGGACATCAGAGAACCGTCGCGCTACTTGCCTTCATAGTAGTCCGCGTTGATCTTGACGTATTCCTTCCACTGCACCGGGACGGCGCTCTCCTCGAAGATGGCGGTCACTGGACAGGCAGGCTCGCACGCGCCACAGTCGATGCATTCCTCTGGGTTGATATAGAGTATGTCAACGCTCTCGAAGTCGCTCTCGCCTTGCGCCGGGTGAATGCAGTCTACGGGGCACACATCCACGCAGGATGCATCTTTGACACCGACACAGGGCTGCGTGATCACATACGTCATGGAATAGAACTCCTCACTGCCTGAAAACCTGAAAATGAGCGCACATTGACGGTGCGCGTGTCGCCTGGACTGTGAGCGTCGGCCATCCGACACCATGCCATCCGCATACGTACCATTGCGCGGATGGCGCTCTGCCACTCATTATACCGACTTCAACGCGCAACCGCTACTATTGGCCCGTGGAATCTCCGCCATCGCGCTCCGCCTCCGCCGCGTTCGCCTCCGCCTCGGCGTCCAGTTCAGCCAGCAGCTTGCGGTCCAGCGGCGTCAACTCCAGCCGCGCGAAGAGATCGGGCCGCCGGGCGTGCGTCCGTCGGAGCGATTCTTTACGACGCCAGCGCGCGATGGCCGCGTGGTTGCCGCTGAGCAGCATCTCTGGCACACGCCATCCGCGAAACTCTGCGGGGCGTGTATAGTGCGGATACTCCAGCAGGCCCGCCGTGTGCGACTCCTCCTCGGTCGAGCCAGCCGCCAGCACCCCCGGTAGCAGGCGTGCAACCGCGTCCACCAGCACCATCGCCGCCAGCTCGCCGCCTGTCAGCACGAAATCGCCCAGCGAGATTTCATCGGTCACCAGATGCTCGCGCACCCGCTCGTCAACGCCTTCATAATGTCCGCAAATCAGCGTGATGCGCGGCTCATCGGCCAGTTCGCGCGCGATCTGCTGGCTGAAGACACGCCCCTGCGGACTGAGCAGGATGATCGGCCCGCCGACGCCAAGCTGTTCCACGGCGGCGAAGAGCGGCTCCGGCTTCATCACCATGCCCGCGCCGCCGCCGTAGGGATAGTCATCCACGATGTGGTGGCGGTCGGTGGTGACATCGCGCGGATTGTGCAGCCCAATCTCCAGCAGGCCACGCTCGCGGGCACGCGCCAGGATGCTCTCGTCCAACGGCCCGCGAAACATCTCGGGGAAGAGTGTAAAGATCTCGAAGCGCACCCATCGCCTCCCACATGAAAGAACCTACCGAATATGCAGCAATATGGTAGTATACGATAGCCCTTATTTTATCAGAGACGGCTGATGGCGGGGATGGCGAGTCGTAGCGCATATACGACACCGAGTAAGCCGGGAAATTCGCCGTGGCCTTCAGGCTACGGCGGGCTGGGTAGCGATCACAGGATCACGTATCGTATGGCAATTTTCTGGCCGACTGGAACACAGGAACAGGTGCGCGCGGGCGAGGCGTTGCGACGCGCGCTCAGCTCCGCAGTGACGCTCATCGGGGGTGGCGCGGGCATCCTGGCGCTCGACGATACCGGCGTCGCGGAGGAATCGGGAAGCGGCGTCGCGCAACGGGATGGCGAGGTAACCGTGCTTGCCTATGGCACCCGGCTGGAGGCGGCGCTGAGCCTGGTCAACCGGCTGGGCGCCGACGCGATTCCCCTGCCGATGGATGGGCGCCCGCGCGTGAGTGTGCTACCGGAATACTGGGGCGGCGAGATCGCGACCCTGGCGCTGGCCGACGCCGACGGCGCGATTGGCGAAATCCACCTGCTCGGCCCGGCAGGCTTCTCCAGTTCCCGTCCGCTGGCCGATGCCCGCCGACGCCAGGCGCTGGTCAACGAACTGACGACGGTGATACGACTTCATCAGGAACGCAGCCGTCTGCAACAGGAAAATCGCCAGCTCAGTTCAATTCTCTACTTCAGCGGCGACGGCATTGTAACAGTAGACTCCGCACTCCGCATCACCGGCTTCAATCAGGCGATGGAGATGATGACCGCCTGGCACCCCCATGAGGCGATGGGCAAGTTCTACTACGATGTCCTACGCCCCCACGACCCGCAAGGCAAGCCGCTCGGCCTCGACCGCGACCCGCTGCTGCTGGCGATCTCCAGCGGGCGAACGGCGCTCAACCGCGAGCTGATCCTGCTGACCCGTGACGGCCAGCGTGTCAATGTCTCGGTGACGGCGGCGGCCTATCAGGCAGCGCAGGGCCAGCCGATGGGAGGCGTGCTCAACGTGCGCGACATCACCCGCACGCGCGAAGCCGAAGAATTGCGCAGCACCTTCGTCTCGGTCGTCTCGCACGAGTTGCAGACGCCGATTGCCATTATCAAGGGGTACGCCTCGACACTGGCGCGCGCGGATGCTCGCTGGGACGCCGAGGCGCTCCGCGAGCGGCTGCACGCCATCGAGGAGGAGGCCGACCGGCTCAACCATCTGGTGGCCAACGTGATGTATGCCTCACGCATCCAGGCTGGTGGGCTGACGATGGAGCGCGGCGAACTCGATCTCTCGGAGATGACCCGGTCGGTGGTGCGACGTTTCCTCGCGCGCAGCCCGGATCGCAAAATCTCGGTGCGGTTCCCGGCGGAGATGCCGCTGCTCTATGCGGATCGCGGGCGCATCGAGGAGGTGCTGCTCAATCTGCTGGATAACGCGGTCAAGTATTCACAGCGGGGGCTGGATATCCGCGTGCGCGGGCAGGTGACCGACGATGAGGTGATCGTCAGCGTCACCGACGCTGGACAGGGCATCCCGCTCCGCGAGCAGGAACGCATCTTCGAGCGCTTCCAGCAGCTCGACAATTCGGCCAGTCGGCGCGCGGCGGGCGCGGGCCTGGGCCTCTACATCTGCCGCGCCATCGTGGAGGCGCATGGTGGGCGCATCTGGGTGCAGAGCGAACTGGGCGCTGGTTCGACCTTCTTCTTCAGTCTGCCGCGCAGCGAGAAGCCGCAATTTCCGGTGGTGCTCTTCGGCGCGGCGCGTGAGACGCAGCATACACACGAAAACCGGGCGGATGGCGTTGCGGGCGCGACAGACGAGTTAGACGCGCTAGAGGAGTCGGATGATGGAACAGGGGTTTGACCCACGCAGCATTACGGTGCTGGTGGTCGATGATGAGCCAAGGCTGGTGGACGTGCTGCGTCTGGACCTGGAGATTGAGGGCTACCGCGTCGTTGCCGCCGCCAACGGCTACGAGGCGCTGGACCGGCTCAAGGATGACCTGCCCGACCTGGTGCTCCTCGACGTGATGATGCCGGAGATGGACGGCTTCGAGACGCTCCGTCATATTCGCGAGGTCTCGAATGTGCCGGTGGTGATGCTGACTGTTCGCCAGGAGGAGTCCGACCGCATCCGTGGCTTGGAAATCGGCGCCGACGATTACCTGGCCAAGCCGTTCAGCCCGCGCGAGTTGCAATCGCGCATCCGTGCGCTGTTGAGGCGGACATTCACCCCCGCGCCCGCCCGCAAGACGCGCATCATCGTCGATAGCGACCTGATGATCGACTTCGACCGGCGTGAGGTCTGGGTGCGCGGCCAGAAGGTGACGCTCCGCCCGACCGAATACCGGCTGCTCTACCATCTCGTGAACAACGCCGGGCGGCTGATGACCCACGAGACGCTGCTCTCGAAGGTCTGGGGCCACGAATACCGCGACGAGTCGCACTATCTCCGCCTCTACATCACCTACCTGCGGCAGAAGCTGGAGCGCAACCCTTCTCAGCCGCAATACATCCTGACCGAGCGCGGCGTGGGCTACCGCTTCCGCGAGCTGGCAGAGGAGGCCGACGCGCCCGCGCCCCAGCCATAGCCAGGAGCATGTGAGAACGTACACCTATGGCCTGTTCGCCGGGCCACCGGGAGCAAACTCGAGCGCCTGGAGCAGCCCCATCCCCAGAATCACGATGCCATAGACTGGGCCGAACGTCAGGCCCAGGAGCAGGCTGAGCGCCGCCAGGCTGCTGCCAACGAGCGCGCTGCCCCACCGGCCCACGCGCATCCAGCCCGCGGTGTCGGCGCTACCGACTGGCAATAGCTCAGCGCCCCAGCCAAAGTTTGCCAGGCCCAGAAATCCGATAGCCACCATGAAGAGTGGCGTGCCGTGCCCGATGGCGAGCATGAAGAGCGCGAAGCCGATCAGCCCCAGGCCGCTCACCGCGCCCGCCCAGGCAATGCCCTTGTGGCTTGGCGCTCCCCAGAAGAAGCGTTTCCAGAATCGTCGCATAGGATCCCCCAATGCCATAGCGCGAAGATTCAGCGCTATGGCCGCCAGCGCCGCCACATATACCCGCCCAGCCAGGTAAGCGAGATCAGCAGCAGCAGGACGCCGATGGCCACGGGCATGGCGTCGCGAAGCGCTGGAAAGAAGATGACGCTGAAAAACAGGGCGTACAGTCCAAGGTAG
This sequence comes from uncultured Chloroflexia bacterium, assembly GCA_963718915.1. Taxonomy (GTDB): domain Bacteria; phylum Chloroflexota; class Ktedonobacteria; order Ktedonobacterales; family JADMIN01; genus DAHUXT01. The sequence continues at coordinate 175,037 of CAVRAI010000015.1, forward strand.
GCGACGTAGAATGCGTCGGATTGCGCCGCCGAGTTCATCGCGCGCTGCCCTTCATCCATCCCGCGCGCGTCGAGATAGTCGCCCTGCAACGCGAGGATCCCGACGGGAAGCGTCCCCGCCACGGCCAGCGCGAAGACCAGCGCGTTGATCGGGTTCAGCCGACCGATCCACCACGTCACGAGCGCGAAGAGCAACGCCGCCACCGCACACGCGAGATAGACCACGCCGATGAGGCGCTGTGAGATATGCCTCCGCCGACTCCGCGCGCTGGCGTCACGTCGTGGCGTCCGTTGCTCAGTCATCGTTCCTGTCTCCATCATCTCTGCCCCCTCCATCGTATTTCTGGGCGCTCTGTGCAGCGGGCGCCTGTCCGCGGATGCGAGCATCTTCGTCTGGATCCAGCCAGAAGATCGTTTCGAGTGGCCGGTTGAAATAGGCCGCGAGCCGGAGCGCTAGCTCGATGGACGGCACGTAGCGTCCCACCTCGAGCGCCAGAATCGTATGCCGCGTGACCTCCAGATCGGCGGCAAGCTGCTCCTGCGTCAGACCATGCTCCTGGCGTAGCTCGCGCAGGCGATTGACGACACCCTTTGCCACAGTACCGTGTTCTCCGTCCCGCTGGTCATGTTAAGCTCACTTAACGTTAAGCATACTTAACATACCCGGAGATTCGTCTTCTGTCAAGGAGGTGCGGTGATGCACAGATGACCTGGTCGTTACGTCTTACATGATACGAAGCGCTCATTCCAGCTCATTGCTTGCTCACTCATTGCCCGGATCATTGCGCCGGAGTCAGCCACATCAGGAGAATCCCAATGCGACCTGCACTGAAGTTGCGCTGTATCACACTGCTACTGGCTTTGCTGCTGCTGGCGGCCTGTGGCCAAGCGATGGCGAAGCCCACCACCGCAACTACGCTCGCGCCGACGCCGACGCCGTTTCCGACTGTAACGCCCGCGCCGACGGTCGCTATTATTCATTCCAGCGGCGATCCCATCCGGGGCAACGTCGCCTCCTGGGTGCATGCGAACCTGCCCGCGGGCTTTGGCATGCAGTTCCACGTCTCAGATTTGCGGGTGGCGGAGAGCAATGGCAAGGTGGCGTACTCGTGCGTTGTGCCAGGCAACCCGGATCAGCCGGGACATCCGCGTGTCGTCGTGACGCATGACGGTGGCGCATCCTGGGCATATACCACCAATATTCCGGTGATGTGGCTTTCATGCGACGCGCTCGCCGTGGATATGCTCAACCCGTCGGTGGTGGTCGCATCGGGTGATTTTGTCAGCGGAACGCAGGAGGCCACTTTCGACGGTGGGCAGTCATGGCAGGCGCTCTCGCTGCCACCGCAGCAGGCGATTCTGCAACTCGCCACACGTGGCAATGTCACCTATGCGCTGATGAGCAAACCAAACGTCGGCCCCAACGGCGCGAGCACGATTCTCGCCGAGAGCAGCGATCACCTGCGTACGTGGCAGGAGATTGACGCGAATCTCGCTCCGACTAACCTCCGTGATTTCTGGATCAACCCCGGCAATGGCGCATTGCTGCTGCAAACGTATGCTAATGGCCTCTGGACCTCGACCGATGATGGCGCGACCTGGCAGCAGATGGGGATTCCCACGAGCAGCGCCGTAGACTATATGGTGCAGCCGCCGATTGCCAATCAACCATGGCGGCTCTGCGCCGAATACTACGAGACCACCGCCTCGCTGATCTGCACAGTGGATGGCGGCCACGCCTGGTATAACCCGCCCGTAGGACCGTTCTGGCAGATGGCGGGCATTGCCAGCGACGGAGCGCTGCTGGTCTACGACGAGAACTATATGGTCTACCGCCTGCCAGTTGGCGCGACGCGATGGCAAAAGCTGGGCGCGGCGCCACACACGGGCTGCTGCATCCAGTATGTGCCAGCCAGCGCTGGTGGTATGCTGTGGATGCTCGCGGCGGAGAGCGATGGCGCGGGTGCGCCGCCAGACCCACGGGCGATCTTTAGCGCGGCGTATCCCTATTAACGCAGGGCCAGATGAGCGCAATCGAGCTTCCAGAAGCATTTCTCAGCAGCCTCGTGGCTGAGTTCGTGACCGCGGATACCGTTGCCGTTGCGCTGGCGGGCAGCTACGCGCGCGGAGACGCGACCCGCTGGAGCGATGTCGATATCATCCGCTACGCCACGACGATGCCCGCAACCAGCGAGGAGCGCTATACGCTCGCCATCCGCGACGGGCGGCTGGTCAGCGTCTCCACCACGACCATCGCGGCGAAACAGGCCGATATGCGGCGACCGGAAGAGGCGATCTTCGTGGTGCCGGGACTCCGCCAGGCGCGCATCTTGCACGATCCGTCGGGCGCGCTGGCGGCGCTACATCAGCAGGCGCGCGCCTTCACCTGGGAGCCGCTTCAAACGGCGGCCAACGCCTACGCCAGCGAGCTGGTGATGGGTCTGGCCGAGGAGGCGCATAAGCTGCTGGGCGCGCTCAGTCGCCGCGATGAGTCCGCCATACTCTACGCCGCGCATGGCGCCGTCGCCGGGCTGACGCGGGCCATCGTCGTGGGCAGGGGCGTGCTTATCGAGAGCGAGAACAGCTATTATCGCCAGGCGCAGGAGGCCACTGGACTCGACTCCGCCTGGACGCGCTACCATCGCGCAGCCGCCGGATTCGTCGCCGCTGCGAGCCGCAAGACGCCTGCCGTCGCCATTGGCATCGCCGCGCTCCACCTCTACCGCGAGACGGCGCGCCTGCTATCTTCACTGCTCCTCCCGCGCCATCTGCTGGTGATCGAGGCCACCCTCGAAGTAATCGCCACCTCCGCCTACGGGCTGACGCCAGAGAAGTAAAAAGGCGTCGGTCCCGAATGTCAGAAGGTATGCGTCCACGGGTGTGATACGATGGCGAGGGGAATATTCAGCGGGGAGAGCCATTCTCGTGTCCGAGTTGCCAACCGGCCTCGTCACTTTCCTGTTTACCGATATCGAGGGGTCCACACGCCTGCTGCAACAGCTTGGCCCGCGCTATGGCGAGGCGCTGGCCCAGCAGCGGTCGTTGCTGCGCGCCGCGTTCGCGCGCCGTCATGGCTACGAGGTGGATACCCAGGGCGACGCCTTCTTCGTCGCCTTCACCAGCGCGTGGGACGCCCTCTCCTGCGCCGCCGACATCCAGCGCGCGCTGGCGGAGGCGGAGTGGCCGGATGGCGCGAGCGTGCGCGTGCGTATCGGGCTGCATACGGGCGAGCCAGATATCGCCGCTGGCGGCTACGTTGGGCTGGATGTGCATCGCGGCGCGCGTATCTGCGCGGCGGGCCATGGTGGCCAGATAGTGCTCTCTCAGCCGACGTACGATCTGGTGAGCGAGGCGCGGACGGATGGCGTGACGCTACATGATCTGGGCGAGCACCGACTGCGCGACGTGCAGCAGCCTGAGCATCTCTATCATGCGGTCATTGCCAACCTGCCGCGAGATTTCCCCCCGCTCCGAACCGTGCGGGCGCAGACACTGCCAATACCGCCGACGTCGCTCGTCGGGCGGCAGGAGGCGATCAGCGCGATTCGCGCGTTATTGATGCGCGGCGACGTGCGGCTGGTCACGCTGACCGGACCGGGTGGCATCGGCAAGACACGCCTCGGCCTCCAGGTCGCCTCGGATGTGATGGTCTCCTTCGCCGATGGCGTCTTTCACGTGCCGCTGGCGACTCTGAGTGATCCGGCGCTGGTGCTGCCAGCGATCAGCCGCGCGCTCGATGTCCGTGAGTCTGGTGGGGCGGCGAGCCTGCGGACGTGGCTAGCGGGTAAGCGCGTGCTGTTGCTGCTGGATAACTTCGAGCAGGTGATCGGCGCGGCCAATGCGGTCGCCGATGTGCTGGCCGACCATCCGGGAACGCGGATACTCGTCACCAGTCGTGAGGCGCTACACGTTCGTGGCGAGCATGAATATCTGGTGTCGCCGCTGGAGATTCCGGTATCCATCGAGGGTGAGCGCGCCGCCGAGCTCTTCGAGTTGAGCGACCTGGTACAGAATCCGTCCGTGGCGCTCTTCATCGAGCGGGCGCGCGCCATACGCCCGACCTTCGCCGTGACGCGGGCGAACCTGCCGATCATCGCGCGGATATGCGCCCGACTGGATGGCCTGCCGCTGGCCATCGAGCTGGCGGCGGCGCGTACCCGGCTGCTCTCGCCGCAGGCAATGGCGCCGCTGCTTTCCAGCCGCCTCGCGCTCTTGACCGACGGCCCACGCGATCTGCCCGCGCGCCAGCGTACCCTGCGCGACGCTATCGGCTGGAGCTACGATCTGCTCGCGCCGGAGGAACAGACGCTCTTCCGACGACTAACGCTCTTCGCGCGAGGCTTCACCTTTGACGCGGCGGTCGCGCTCAATACCGCGCTCGATGGCACATTGCCCATCGTGTATCTGGACCGCATTGCCTCGCTGGTTGATAAGAGCCTGCTGCGTCAGAGCGAGGATGAAGACGGCGAGTCGCGCTTCGGCATGCTGGAGACGATTCGCGAGTATGGCATGGAGCAGCTTTCCGTCAGCGGAGAACTGCCACGGGCACAGGAGGCCCATGCCGCCTACTATGCCGATCTGGCCGAGCAGGCGGCGCGCGAGCTAACAGGACCGAACCAGCGCGCCTGGCTGGATCGTCTCGAACGCGATCATGCCAACATGCGGGTGGCGTTGCGTTGGGCGCGCGATAGCCAGAATACTCTGCTGGGGCTTCGGTTGGCCGCCGCGCTCTGGCGCTTCTGGTATGTGCATGGCTATCTGAGCGAGGGCCGTAGCTGGCTGGCGAGTCTACTGGCGCAGTCAGCCCAGGTCACATCACGGGGCAATAGCCAGTTGCAGACGGCGCGGGCGCGCGCACTGGCGGGGGCGGCGACCCTGGCCAGCACGCAGGGCGACGTCCGCGAGACTCAGCGGCTTGGCAAAGAGAGTCTGGCGCTCTGCCGCGCGACCGGCGACCGCGAGGGGCTGGCGATAGCGCTGACCATCCTCGGCTTTCTGGCGGTGCAGCAGGCGCGTCTCGATCAGGCGGCGTCGCTGGCCGAAGAGGCGCTGGCGATCAGCCGCGAACTGGGCGACCAGTGGATTCTGGCGCGGGCGCTCTCCTGTCTTGGGCAGACAGCCTACTTCCAGATGGACTACGACCGCGCGCAGACGTACTTCGAGGAGTGTCTGCTGCTCAACCAGCGGGCGGGCAGTCTCTCCCATAGCGCGATCACCATGCTCTACCTCGGCCACGTTGCCCGCGAGCAGGGCGACCGTGAGGGCGCGCTGGATCGCTATCGCGAGGCGCTCCGGCTCAGCCGCGAGCTGGGCGACAAGCTGCGCATCGAACGCGAACTGGTGGCAATCGCCAGCATCTCCGCCGCATCCGGCCAGATGGAGCGGGCCGCCCGCCAGTTGGGCGCCGCCGCGGCCCTCCGCCAGGCAATTGGCTCCGACCAGCACCCGCTCGACCGTGACGCCACCGCCGACGCCGAGCAGGCCGCGCGTGACGCGCTGGGCGACGACTTCGCCCGTATCGAGGCGATTGGGCGCGCGCTGCCGCTGGAGCAGGCGCTCGACGACGCGCTGGATGATTCAGCATGAGCGCAATGGGTTCACTTCGCGGGTTATGTGCTAGAGTGAGTTGGCACGCATTTTGCTTGGTTTCTTTGCAGAGTACATACACACACTGAGAAGCCATCCGCCGAGAGGAGCATGCAATGCCTTCCCCTTCCGACGTGTCATCCCTTCCCACACATCCACCGCGTGTAGCGCCCCGCCGTGGGTCGCGCCGGTTCGCTGGTCTGGCCCTCCTCGCGAGCGGACTTCTCATCGGGATCGCGTCGTTTTTACCCTGGATTCAGCGTGCCACGGCTGCCGTCGGCCATAAGCCCGCCACGACCAGTAGCCACACGGCGGCACAGGATCTTGTCGGCGTGATCTATCAGACGATGCATGCCCCAGACAGTGTGGCTACCTACGGTAACGCCATCAACGACGGTATGGCCGCGTTCGCCATGTGGGGCGTGCCATTCCTGCTGATCCTCTTCGGCCTGAGCGTCCTGTTGGCGCGCACCTGGGCGCCTCGGCTGCGCACGCGGGTCTTCTACCTCCTCCTCGTCGGCGCGAATGTGGCGTTCACAGTGCTGCTGGTCTGGCTCTACAGCACTACCTACGTTGATGCCGGCGTTGTGACCAATATGCGTCAGATCGGGCCAGCCGTTGCCCTGCTCGGCGACTTCTTCGCGCTGGTGGGAATTCTCTGGCTGGCGCGTCTCCCCAGGATTTCCAAGATGCCTAAGACGCCCAAGACACCTAAGAAGTCCACTACGCCTACCCGGTCGAGTAGACGCGAGGAGACCACCAAAGGCCCAGTTGCGCCACCGCCACTAACTCCGCCACCAAACTCCGGGCCGCCGCGCGAGCTAGTCCCAGTCGAGGACTGGTGAGCACGGAGGACTTAAATATGGTTGGGGATGGCCGGAGAATTCGGTCGCCATCCTCGCGCCATTCCTTCCGCCTGCGCTGGACCTGCTCAATATCCCATCACGAAGCTGTGACCGACCGTCAGACTTCATGTGGGGTTGTTGACAGCAGACGGAGGGGTGTACGTATTATCTAGACCCGATCAGGAAGGATTACGTCCTGATAGTTGCCGAACGTTGCTCAATTTCGAGCGACATAACGAACGATATACTCGATTGTCGCTGCCTTTGATCGCTTGTTTGCTGCTGGTGCTTGAGGGTTTCGTTGCTCGACCCTGCGCGCTGCATCCTTTAGTTTTTCGTGCGAGAACAGGTCAAGCACAGTGCCTAATTGGTCTGCACCGTACGCCTCGTAGACGAGGTAGGGATCTACGGGCGCAGAAGTATTCAACGTGAACCCCTCAACATGCTTGACAGGCAGAGGTTTAGCGCGAGCGCTTTGGGCGTTGTGCTGGATGATGCCGTGCCACGTTTCTGAGCTCCGGCAGCACGCCATAGAGTACGCGCACCCGCCTGGCGAAGGTCGAGTTACTCTCCAACTCCTCAGCTGCCGCGATGAGGATTGCCTTCTCTAGGCGTTTGGCGTCGTTTAGACCTAAGAGCTGTGCCGCCTGCTTTGATGCCGCGCTTGGTGTCAAACGCGGTGCTGTTACGCTACTTGCTGACATCGCTCACCATCGCTTTCACAAACTCATCGTACTTGGTCGCCGCAGGGCCCATCTTGGCCGTCAGCCGGAAGATAGCGCGCAACCCGCCGCTACCTGTCGCCTGGTGCGCTACTTCAATGCGATCATCGACTGGAATTACCGTGTTATAGATGTTGATGTGCTCGTTCGTGAGGAAGAGGCGTAAGGTGGCGAGTGCTTCGTCGGCAGCCTTGCCCGGTTTCCATCGGGTAATGAGGCAGCCTAAGATGCGAGAGTGTGCCTCCTCTGTGGTACCCGTCAATGCGCCCATCGTTGCTGCCATTTCAGATCTATCCACACCTTGGACCGCAAACGTCTCAGCGAACGCTGGAATCAGAATGTAGTCCGCCGCCGCCAGTGCTGCACGCGCATAAAATGTGTCACCAGCTGGGGTGTCGAGAATGATCCAGTCATATGGCAGGGTACTCGCGTTACCATTCTGCTGTGCTGGTGCTGGCACCGCTAGGTGCCGCAGATCGTCCACAAAACGCAGTTCGGCCTTCGTGCGTTCAACACCGGCGAATAGCGGCCGATAGAGATCACCCTGGGCAGGTACGAGCGACAGATTCTTGAAACGTGTCTCGCGAACCAATACCGAGAGTGGCACCCCTGTGCGCAGATAATCGGTCACATAGGTGGTATCAGGCGGCTGGGGAGCAGTTTTCGCCTCCACTTTCGACAGACCCGGTGGTATTGGCCGGGGAAGTGATTGCGTAAGGCTCGCCTGACCGTCAAGATCGATTAACAGCACACGTTGATTGTGTGGTTGGTCGGCTAGGGCGAAGCCGATGTTAAGCGCCGTAGTCGTCTTGGCGACGCCGCCCTTGGTATTTGCCACCGCCAGGATGCGTGCATGCCGAGGCGGACGGCGCGTCGCCTTCGCCAGGTCACTGCCTTTGAAGAGCCATACTGGTGAGGTAGGTTGCGTAGGAGCAAGTGATATACCATCAAACGTGCCGTTGAGACGTGAGCCACCCACATAGGTGATATAGCGCATCAGCATGGAACCGTCAATCAGCGGACCCGTCACCGACATTAGCTGCGGCCTGCCAAGCATTGTCGTTGAAGCCGCTTGTGGTGACGAGGAAGCCTGGGACGTTACCTGCTATTGCCAGCACGCCTACAAAGTCGGCCACATTGTGGTAGTCCAGCAGATTCGTCGGCGCATATCGTCGCACCTCGACGCGAGCCGTGGGCTTGCCCTGGTTGGTGCCCGAGTAGAGGTTCAGGTCTACGCCAGGGCCATTTGGGAACTGCTTCAGCGCCACATGCTCAACCGAGTACCCAGCGCACGTAAAGACGTGTGCGACGAACTGCTCAAAATCTTGCCAGCTAAGATCTAACATCGCCTGGACGGACGGGTGAGAGAAGAGTTCCTCGAATAGCGCCGTCTTTGCGGGGTCCACATTGCTCGCCACCACGCGTTAACCCCCTGTTCTTCACCACCATTTGAGATACTCCACAACATTTATGCAGCGACCAATGGGCGTTGCGGTGCGTAGCGCGACTATAGCATACTAGGAGGTAAAACACAATCGGTATGACTGAAGGGTATGTTTTCAGACGCGAGTAGAACGGTATGCCTGGATCGATCGAGTTATCTCGGTAGACGAAATACTCAAGATACCTTTTATCAGAAGTACCAGCCTACTGACGACGGCCCCAGAAGCGTACGGTTCCAACGGACGGTCAAGCGGAAACGGAATGCGAAAACCGAAGAAATACAGGCCAATGCGCTACCGATGGTCGGGCGGTTACCTGAATGTGACGCCTAATGGCTTCGCTGGAGCCACCGGCTCCCAATCTCCTGCGCTATGAGTGCAATCTGAAGGGCCTGACGAGTTTCTTGCTCATGCTGTAACGAATGCAGGTGAGTCCTGACGCGCCTGATCCTCCTGGGGTCACGCTGCGTGCTCGGGCTTCCTCATGGCCTCTTCGCGCGCTGGTGCAGCAAGATCGGGCGAAGGGATCCGTCACCCGAGCCATATAACGCTGGCGACGAAGATTAGCGGTACCATGCCCTCATATCATCTCACACTTCACTGGTCTCATCTGCCTACACTGACAACCGAATCCCTGAAGGGGTGCGCTACTCTATTAATCGAGTGGACGACGCGACGTCCATTGAAGAGACCGTACGACAGATCGCTACAGGCGGTGGCGCGTATCGGCAAGCAGGCGACGGCAGCGCCTTTCAATGCGTGTACGGCGTCGCGCAAAACCGGTCGGACGCTCAGCATTTGGTTTCTGGCGTTTTACCAGCAACTCATATTTGTGGTCAGCACCGAACACCCAGATTGACTGAGTTGGATTCAAGTAGGTCGTCATGGGAGTGTATTCGACAGGGTTCTTGCAGGCCGTAACCGTCCGGACGGAATCGTCTGAGGATAAGAAAGTGCGGGCGGGCCAGCCGGTTACGCAAGCAGTTCTGGCGGTTCAAGACTTCGCGTAAAGCGGAACGGAGATCTTGCTGGCGTCGAGAACTCGGGCGCGGCTACACTCTGCTGAGAGGCTGGACGTTGCGGGCGTCTTCGACTTATGCTTCAGCATACTCTACTCACACATCACACGCCAGGCTTGACGAGGAGCGACTACCGATGCGCATGGCATTCGTGATTTATGACGGCATGACCGCGCTGGACTTCATCGGCGCGTATGACCCGCTGACGCGACTGAACACGATGGATCTGCTGCCCGACGTGGCGTGGCATGTCTGCGCGACCACCACGACCGTCCGCGATATCGGCGGCCTGCGCTTCGTGCCCGATCTCGTCGGCGAGCCGCTGACTGGCTACGATCTCGTCTTCGTGCCGGGCGGCTTCGGCACGCGCGCATTGATGGACGATGCCGACTTCATCGCGTGGATCAGAACGGCGGCGGAGGCGCCGCTGCTCGCCTCGGTCTGCACTGGCTCACTGCTGCTGGGCGCGGCGGGGCTGCTCAAGGACGTTCGCGCGACGACCCATCCCAGCGCCTACGAGGATCTGCGCCCATTCTGCCGCGAGGTGGTGCAGGAGCGCATTGTGGACGAGGGGCGTATCATCACCGGGCGCGGCGTCACCTCCTCGATTGACCTGGGGCTGCTACCTGGTCGAGAGGCTGGCGGGCAAAGCCATCCGGCAGCGCATCAAGGCGCAGATGGACTACCCCTATGGCGACGAATGACGCGCATGCAACGGCGGATGCGCGCGTCGCGGCGTTCTGGGCCAGCTTCCTCGGCTGCACGCCTGAGCAACTGGAAACGTCAGGCACGTGGGTTGGGCCGCACGCCGACACCGGGCTTGCGGACTACAGGGGCGCGTATCTGCTTCGCCGGGGTGATTCGTGCGTCGTTTCCGTGCCCGCGCCGCTGCTTACGATAGTTACCGCTCAGTTATCGAGTTTATCCGCAGCTTCTAGCTTCGATATTACGCGGCTGCAACGACTCTTTGGCGACGCCATCGCGCGAATCGTCGGCCCAGCATGGCAGGGCTACCTCTGGGCCGACGACTTCAGGCCAGTTGCGCGGCCGAACGTGCGCCAACTGAACGATGCGGACGATCCAGCGCTGCGATGGCTGGAAGAGGCTTGCGACGAGCAGGAGTGGGAGGAAGTTGGCATCGGCAGGGCAGAGCAGGTAGTTTTCGGCGCGTTCGTCGGGGATCACCTCGTCGCGGCGGGTATGGGCGAGCGGCTCGCCGCAACCCTTCTGCACATCGGCATCATCACCCATCCCGACTATCGCGGCCAAGGACACGGACGCGCGGTGGTCAGCGCTATCGCCGCGTATGGGCTTGGGGTCGGCCTGGTACCGCGATACCAGGCGCTGGCGGCGAACACTCCCTCGGTGGCTATCGCCCGCGCCCTCGGCTTCTCCCACTACGCGACGACCCTTGCCGTCCGCCTCTCGCGGCTGGATATCTGATGCCTTGATCGAACTGGTAATTTTGTTCTATCATCTGGCAGTGCGATTCATGCTATCTCCTCACAGGGAGGCGCCACCATATGGGCCAGCAAACGATCACGCCGCAAGAGCGCTATGCCGCGCTCGTCGAGGAATTTCTCGGCGAGAAGGATGTCGAGCAATCGGGCAAAGGCTTCGGGTCAGACGCGCTGAAGGTGCGCGGCAAAATCTTCGCCATGCTCTCGCAGGGGCGGCTCGTCGTCAAGCTGCCGCGCCAGCGGGTGGACGCGCTGGTGGCGTCGGGCGACGGCGAGCGCTTCGATCCGCGCCGCGACGGCCGGGTGATGAAAGAGTGGCTGGCCCTCGCCCCAACATCGCCGCTGGAATGGCTGCAGCTGGCGCGTGAGGCGCGGACGTTCGTGGCGTCTACCCGCTAGCCCGCGTAGTCATCCGTCATGAAGCGATGCTGCTCGAAACGGTCGCGGCACTCCTCGATGATCTTCCACGCGGCTAGGGCGTCGAACCAGTCGCGCACGTCCGTCTGGACACCCTGTAGCTCTTTGTAGGTACGGAAGAAGGCGGCAATCTCGCGCGGCCAGTGTTCCGGCAGGTCGGGCAGGTCGCGGATGTCCTTGTAGCGCGGGTCATCCACAGGAACCGCCAGAATCTTCTCGTCCATCCCCTTTTCGTCAAACATTGTCAGCGTGCCAATTGGCCGCGCGCGCACGTGGCAGCCGGGAAACGTCGGCTCATCCACCACCACCAGCACATCCAGCGGATCGCCGTCGCCGGAGAGTGTGCCCGGCACGAAGCCGTAGTCGGTCGGGTAGTGAACCGACGAGTAGAGCACACGGTCGAGCCGCATGACGCCGCGCTCGTGGTCGTACTCATATTTGTTGCGGCTGCCGCGCGGAATCTCGATCATCACCTCGATCCAGCCGTCATCCCGCCCACCACGCAGGGTATCCTCGCTCTTTTCGCTCATCGCCACGCCTCCTCGCTCTGATGTCACCGTTATAACGAGATTATCGCGCGTAGTGGCGTGGGCCTGCTATCAGTGCTTCGCGATATAGCCCGACACCCAGGCATCGTTGGGGAAGAGGCCACGCGCATCCTCCACAAAATCGCCCTTGACCCATGTCCGCAATGCATAGTGATTCATCCATTGATACAGTGGGCAGATGGCGACGTTGTCGATCAGCAACTGCTCGGCCTGGTTATAGAGCGGGACGCGCTGCGCCATATCAGGCAGCGCATCGGCCTGGCGCATGAGGCCGTCGGCGGCGGGAACGGTTGTGCTGGTGTTCAGGGTATTATAAGGCGCGTCGCTGGCATAGAGCAGTGAGAGAAAATCCTGGGGGTCGGGATAATCAGCCGACCAGGAGAAGCGGTACATTTGATACTGATTCCGTATGCTCTCAGCAAAAATCGTATCGGGCGGCGGTTGCTGCGCTACAGAGACGCCAAGCGCCTGATGCCATTGCTGCTGATAGAGCGAGAGCGCCGCTCGTGTCATGTCGGACGCCCACGCTGTGGTGAGCCTGACCGTGGGGGCTTTCCCACCATGCGCCGCGAGATAGCGCCGCCAGTATTGTTGGGCCAATGGGACGTCCCCCGTCGTCGGCGCGCCGTCAACGCCCTTCAACTGGGCGTTGTAGCCATCCATCCCCTGCGGGACGAGATGCCAGCTCGGGAGGTTGAGACCCTGATACGCTTGCTGGTTGACGTCGTCGCGATTGAGCGCCAGACAAAACGCCTTGCGTGCGTTGAGATCATCGAAGGGCGCAATCTTCCAGTTGAATGCGACCCCTGAAATAATCAGCGCGGGTTGCTCGTGGTAATACGTCTGTTTCTTCATCAGGCTCATGGCGGGGTCAGTGGACGAGATCGCCGTCCAGGCAATCGTGGGGTCGCTTCTGAACACGCTCGAATCACTCGTCTCTGCCCCTGACGTGACGAAGTCGACCTCGGTGAAGTGAGGCTTCTTACCAGCGTGTAGTCCCCACCAGTTGGGATTGGGCTTCAGTGTCAGGCGAGCAAGGGTATCTTGAGCACCCAGCTGCAATCCAGCAACATAAAACATGCCGCTGCCACCCTGCCCCGTTGCTCCCGTCGTCAGATTCTTGACCCAGGCGCCATCTTTGCCCAGGTCAGCGCCCGAGACAACCCCACGTTCGACGACGGAGGATAGGGGGTATGACAGCGCTGCCAGGAAGTAGCCCGCAGGCTGCGCCAGTGTGATAGTGAGGGTGTTGGCGCTGTCGTTGGGCACAATGGAGTCGCCCTCCAGCGTCTTGATGGCGCCACTCGCCTGCCCATCGGAGCACTTTTCCGCGCTGAATGCGCTGGCGTCTTTGATGGCAGCGAGATAGTACGCCAGCGGTGTCCCCAGACAGGGGCTGGCGGCGCGATCCATCGACCAGGCATAGTCAGACGGCTTGACCGGCGTGCCATCGGAGAAACGCTGGTTGGGACGGAGAGCGAATGTGTAGCTCAATCCGTCAGGGCTGATCGTCCACGAACTGGCTCCCCATGGCTCGATGCGCTCGTTACGGTCGAGTGTCACCAGCCCATCGAAGAGCAGGCTGGTGGTTTGCGTAGTCAAGGGGTCATAGGCCTCGGTTGGGTCGAGGAACACAGTAAACTGTCCCCATGCGGCAGATGCGAAAGCCATCTTCAGCGTCTGGTCTTTCGTCATGTCAGATTGCTTCGCCTGCCAGGGAAGGTCGCAGCCAGTCAGCAGCAGCGTCAGCAGGCCAAACAACAGTGCGAGTTGGGCAAGCCGAGAACGAACCCTGTGTATGAGCATACCCATCATCCTTCCGGCGGACAGAGAGACGATGCATTCGCGAAGGATACGTCACGCGGACATAATGTGTCATAGGACGGCACAATGCCCGCAACCTTTACACCGTGACGCGGAGAAATTTTTAGCAGCTACTTGACGCGAACGTAAACATATTTCATACTTCGCCGTAGTGGCTGTCCATCATACGAGCCGCCATACGAGAGCGAGGCAGGTTTATCCATGGCGCTATCGTCCGCCGCTGCCACGTCAGATACGCCGAAGATGTACACCATCGGCGACCTCGCCCGCGAGCTGGATGTCTCCACCCGCACCATCCGCTACTACGAGGAGCGCGGCCTCCTTAGTCCGCAGCGCACTATCAACACCCAGCAGCGCCTCTATACCCCCGGCGACCGCGTGCGCCTCAAACTGCTGTTGCGGGCGCGAGGTCTCGGCTTCCGGCTGGAAGACATCCGCGAGCTTTTCGAGATTTACGATGCGACCCACGATGAGAGACGCCAGGGGAAGCGGCTGCGCCAGATGATCGCCGAGCGGCTGGAACAGGTCGAGGCGCAACTGCGTGATATAACCGATCTGCGCGATGAATTGCGCGACGCGCTGGCGACGGTTGATCGCCAGATTCTGCCGGAATAGATTGTCTCTCGATGCGCTCACGTCGTCGTGAGGGAGGACACCATGCAGAGCATCTTTCGTCCCGGACTCTTCGCGGATCAGGTGATTGTCGTCAGCGGTGGCGGCACAGGCATTGGTCGCGCCACCGCCCGCGAACTGGCGGCGCTCGGCGCGCACGTCGTCATCTGCTCGCGCTCGCCGGAGCATCTGGAGCCAACCCGCGCGGAGATCGAGGCGGCGGGCGGCGCGGTGACGGCGCTGACCTGTAACATCCGCGACGCCGAATCCGTTGAGGCGCTCTTTGCCACCGTCGAGGAGCGGCTGGGACGCGCGCATGGGCTGGTGAACAACGCGGGCGGCCAGTTTATCAGCCCGGCGGAGGCGATTACCCCGAAGGGCTGGCATGCTGTCGTCGAGACGAACCTCACCGGCGGCTTCCTGATGGCGCAGGCGGCGTTTCGCCATGGGATGCAGTCGCACGGCGGCGCTATCGTGAATATCGTCGCCGAGGTCTGGCGTGGCTTCCCCGGCATGGCGCATAGCGGCGCGGCCCGCGCGGGTGTCATCAATCTGACACAGTCGCTGGCGTTGGAGTGGGCGCGCTACGGCATCCATGTCAACGCGGTCGCGCCGGGGATCATTGATTCGAGCGGCCTCAAGACGTATCCCGAAGCGGTGCGCGCGGGGCTGGCCAACATCGCCCGCGAGACGCCATCCGGGCGTATGGGAACGGAGGGCGAGATCGCCGCGTCGGTGGTCTTCCTGCTCTCGCCCGCCGCCGCCTATATTTCCGGCGCGACGCTCAAGGTGGACGGCGCCAGCTCGCTCTATCGCCTCCAGGGCTATGTCATCCCCGACCACGAGCCGTGGGAGACATATAGCGCATTTTCCGCTTCTGAGGAGGAGTAGCGCATATCGTCATAGAGGTGATCATGCACCCGACGAACTGACTTCCAGAAGAGGAGTATGTATGAGCGATCAACAGATGCCCGCCGCTGGCCACGTATCCCCGTTCGAGAGCATCCGCCGCACCGACGATGAGGGCCACGAATACTGGTCCGCGCGCGATCTATCCAGGGTGTTGGGGTATACGAACTGGCGCAATTTCAAGTATGCCATCGAGAAGGCACGCATTGCCTGCGAGAATAGTAATCATGAGTCTTCGGATCATTTTGATGCTAGCATCAATATGATCGAGACCGGAAAAGGAGCGCGCCGAGAGATAGAAGACGTTCTCCTCTCGCGCTATGCCTGCTACTTGATCGTGCAGAACGCAGACCCTTCCAAAGAGATCGTGGCGCTTGGGCAGACCTATTTCGCGGTGCAAACGCGCCGTGCCGAAATCGCTGACGATGAACTCGCCGAACTGACCGATGACCAGAAGCGCCTGTATATCCGGGCGCAGTTGAAGGAACACAATCGGCTGCTTGCGACAACGGCGAGTGACGCGGGAGTCGTCACCTCGAATGACTTTGCCATCTTCCAGGATCATGGCTATATGGGCCTCTACGGCGGGCTGAATGCCAGAGACATCCACACGCGCAAAAGACTGAAGAAGAGCCAACAGATTCTGGATCATATGGATAGCACTGAGCTTGCCGCGAATCTCTTTCGCGCGACGCAGACCGAAGAAAAGCTGCGCCGTGAGAATGTTCAGGGAAAGTCAGAAGCAAATCAGACGCACTTCGCGGTTGGACGGAAGGTACGCCAGACGATTGAGGAGTTGGGAGGCACAATGCCGGAAGATTTGCCAACGCCGCCCAAGAGTATCAAGCAGCTTGAGCGCGAAGAGAAGCGGCGTGCCATATCCGATATGCAGCCATCACTCTTCCCTGAAGACCAATAGAAAGAGCGCCTATCCATGCAGCCTCAGCAGCCGACGACCGAACGAGACACACGACCCGCCGAGAAACAGCGCGACGAGCAGCTAGCGACAGACGATAGCCACGAGATGCCGTGCCCGGTCTGCGGCGCGCCGATGCCCGATCTCAAGGGCGGCAAGGCGAGCATCTGTCTGGTCTGCGGCTTCAAAGACAGCTGTTGCTACTAGAAGGCTTGACCCATGTCCATCCTGCCCACTACCGTCGATACCCGCAGCGCCGAGTTCCAGCGGAACACGGAGGCCATGCGCCGCCTGCTGGACGAGTTCGAGGCGCGCCAACGACAGGCGCGCCAGGGTGGCAGCGAGCGCGCCCGCCAGCGCCACATCGCGCGTGGCAAGTTGCTCCCCCGCGAGCGCGTCGAAATGCTGCTCGATCCGGGTACGCCGTTCCTGGAACTGAGCACGCTGGCGGGCTGGGATATGTACAATAACGAGTCGCCCGCTGGCTCCGGCATCAACGGCATCGGTGTGGTGAGCGGCGTCGAGTGTATGGTCACCGCCAACGACGCGACCGCCAAGGGTGGGGCGAGTTACCCTATCTCGGTCAAGAAGGCGCTGCGGGCGCAGGAAATCGCCGCGACCAACCATCTCCCGTGTATCTATCTGGTCGAGTCGGCGGGCGCTAATCTGCTCTATCAGGCGGAGTTATTCGCCGATCTTGGCGGGCGCACCTTTGCCAACCAGACGCGCATGTCGGCGGCGGGCATCCCGCAGATCGCGCTGGTCTTTGGCAACTCGACGGCGGGCGGCGCCTACATCCCCGGCCTCTCGGACTATACTGTGCTGGTGAAGAAGCAGGCGAAGGTCTTCCTCGGTGGGCCGCCGCTGGTGAAGATGGCGACCGGCGAGGAGGTGGACGACGAGGCGCTCGGCGGAGCGGAGATGCACACCCGTGTCTCTGGCCTGGGCGACTACCTCGCCGAGGATGACGCCGACGCCCTACGCATCGGACGCGAGATCGTGGCGCGGCTCAACCGGCGCAAGGAGATACAGGCGCAGATGGCGACGCCAGAGGAGCCACACTACGACCCCGAGGAGCTGCTGGGCATCATCCCCGCCGACCCGCGCCAGCCGTTGGAGATCCGCGAGGTAATCGCGCGACTGGTGGATGGCTCGCGCTTCGAGGAGTTCAAGCGCGACTTTGGCCCGACGCTGGTCACCGGCCATGCGCATATCAATGGCTTCCCGGTGGGTATTCTCGGCAATAACGGTGTGCTCTTCTCCGACTCTGCCATGAAGGCGGCGCAATTCATCCAGCTCTGCAATGTCTCGCGCACGCCACTGATTTACCTGCAAAACATCACCGGCTTCATGGTGGGCCGTTCCTACGAGGAGGAGGGCATCATCAAGCACGGCGCCAAGATGATCAACGCCGTCGCCAACTCCACGGTGCCGCAGTTCACGGCCATCGTCGGTGGCTCGTTTGGCGCGGGCAACTATGCCATGTGTGGGCGGACCTACGATCCGGCGCTGCTCTTCGCCTGGCCCAACAGCCACATCGCCGTGATGGGCGCGGAACAGGCGGCGGGCGTGCTGGCCATCGTGCAGGAGGATGCGGCGCGCGCTCGTGGCGTCGAGCCGGACCGCGCGCAGATCGAGATGATGCGGCAGGCGGTGCGGCAGAAGTTCGACGTCGAGGCCTCGGCCTATTACGCCACGGCGCGGCTCTGGGATGACGGTATCCTCGATCCACGCGAGACACGGATGGCGCTGACGGTCGGCCTCTCGATGTCGTATAACCGCGACTGGGTGTCGCAGGGCGCGCCACGCTACGGCGTCTTTCGCATGTAGTAGATGGGCAGTGATGGCGTAATGCTATAAGGAGGCGGCGATGATCGATGCGGTGAATCTGGCGCAGAAGCTGACGCTTTTCCAGGAGTACTGGAGTCCGAAGGTCGTCGGCGAGCTAAATGACAACTATCTCAAAGTGGTCAAGGTGAAGGGCGAGTTCGTCTGGCATAAGCACGACGAGGACGACGAGCTATTCCTGGTGCTGAAGGGGCGGCTGGTCATTCAGCTGCGCGACCAGGATATCACGCTCAGTGAGGGCGACTTCGTCGTTATTCCCAAAGGCGTCGAGCATCGGCCCGTCGCCGCAGACGAGGCGCACATCCTGCTGATCGAGCCAAAGACCGTCGTCAATACTGGAGACGCTACCGACGCGCGCACCATCGCGCCAGATGATCTATCGAAGATATAGCAGCGCCTCCTAGCCCGCGCAGGCGGGCTTTGCGGCCAACGGCCCGTAGGCGCGGCTTTAGCCGCCAGCCATTGTGGCGAGGATGAATCATGAGCAACAATCTCTATTTCACCGATGAACACGAGATGTTCCGCCAGACGGTGCGGCGCTTTGTGGACCAGGAGATCAATCCCCATGTGGACGAGTGGGAGGAGGCGGGCATCTGGCCTGCGCATGAACTCTTCGCCAAAATGGGGCCGCTCGGCTTCCTCGGCCTGACCTACCCCGAAGAATACGGCGGCCAGGGACTCGACTTCTGGTACACCACCGTCTTCTGCGAGGAGTTGGCGCGCATCAACTGCGCGGGTGTCCCGATGGGCATCTCGGTACACACCGATATGTGTACGCCCGCACTGGCACACCACGGCTCGCATGAGTTGAAGAAACTGTTTCTGGAGCCGAGTATTCGCGGCGACATGGTCGGCTGCATCGGCGTGACTGAGCCGGACGCTGGGTCGGATGTCGCGGCGATTCGCACGCGCGCTGAATCCGATGGCGACGACTGGGTGATTACCGGGCGCAAGCTCTTTATCACCAACGGCACGCAGGCCGACTGGGTCTGTCTGCTGGCGCGCACCAGTGATGAAGGCGGCTTTCGCGGCATGTCGCTGATTATGGTTCCAACGAAGACGCCGGGCTTCACGGTCAGCCGCAAATTGCGCAAACTGGGCAACTGGTCGAGCGATACGGCGGAACTCATCCTGGATGGCGTGCGCGTGCCGAAGTCCAACACCATCGGCGCAGAGGGGATGGGCTTCATCCTCCAGATGCAGCAGTTCCAGCGCGAGCGGCTCGTCGGCGCGATCCTCGCCTGCAACCAGTCGGAGCGTATCGTCCGCGACACCATCGCCTATACCCGCGAGCGCCAGACCTTCGGCCAGCCGCTGATCGACAACCAGGTGATCCACTTCCGCATGTGCGAGCTGCTGACCGAGATCGAGCTGCTGCGTCAGTTGAACTACCACTGCGTCCGCATGATGGTGGCGGGGCAGGATGTGACGCGCGAGGCGTCGATGGCGAAGCTGAAGGCGGGGCGGCTTGCCCGCGAGGTGGCCGATAGCTGCCTGCAATATTATGGCGGCATGGGCTATATGGAGGAGACGCCGATCTCGCGCGCCTTCCGCGACTCGCGGCTGCTCTCGATTGGCGCGGGCGCCGACGAGGTGATGCTGGGCATCATCGCCAAGCTCGAAGGCATTCTTCCGGGCAAGAAGAAGAACTAGGGATAACGGCTGTAGGGGCGCTTTCGTGTAAGATGGGCGCGCCGCAGGCTGAAGCCCTACGGCTAATCCTGGCCTTTCGGCGCCGTAGGCGATGGCGAGCATGCTTGTAGCAGCCCGCGCAGGCGGGCTTTGCGGATGCGCAGCATCCCTTAGGCGCGGCTTCAGCCGCCAGCGCTAATCTGGTCGTTCCAGCATTGCGTAAGATTAGCCGCGGCATTCATGCCGCGAAGGTGGATTATCACTCACCTTGCCCTGTTTGCCGCGAACCCGGACTATTATCATACTCGCCAGCACCGGGCGTGTCTGGTTCCTCTCTTCCAGTGGGGGAGGGGTTAGGTGAGGGGGTAGTCATGCTGCGCATCGGCTCCGCTGAGGGATTCTATGGCGACGACGTGACGCGCGCCCTGCCGATGATCGAGGGCGGGCATGTCGATGTCGTCTGCTTCGAGGCGCTCTCGGAACTGACGCTGGCCATCTTGCGGCGTGACCAGATGCGCGACCCTACGCGCGGCTATACTCGTGACATTGACGTGATCGCCGAGCGTATCCTCCCGCTGGCCTTCGCACGCAAAATCCCGCTCATCACCAATGGCGGCGGCCTCAATCCCACAGGCGCGGCGGAACGCGTGCGGGCGACAGCGAAACGTCTGGGGCTGGACGGCCTGAAAGTCGCGACTGTCACTGGCGACGATGTGCTGCTACGCTTGAGTGAGCTGGTAGCGGGTGGCGAGCCGTTGGCCAACATCGAGACGGGCGAGCCGCTGACACTCTCCGGCCCGCCCATTGTCACGGCCAACGCCTATCTGGGCGCGCTCCCCATCGCCGAGGCGCTGCGTCAGGGCGCCGATATCGTCATCGCCGGGCGCGTGGCCGACCCGTGCCTCTACCTCGCGCCGATGCTGCAACGCTTCGGCTGGGCGGCGGACGACTGGAATCGGCTGGCCAGCGGCATCATCTGTGGCCATCTGCTCGAATGCACCGGGCAGGTGGTCGGCGGCAACAGTCTGGCGCTGCTGGACGAGATGACGCCCGCCGCGCTCGCGCATCCCGGCTATCCCATCGCCGAGGTCGAGGACGATGGCGGCTTTGTCGTCACCAAAACGCCGGGAACACCGGGGCGTGTCAGCGTCGAGACAGTCAAGGAGCAGCTGCTCTACGAGATGCACGATCCGGCGGCCTACATCACGCCCGATGTCGTCGCCGACGTGACGACGCTCCACCTCAGCGACGATGGCCTCGACCGCGTGCGTGTCACGGGCGTGAGCGGGCATCCGCGTACCGACTCACTCAAGGTGAATATCGCCCGGTTGGAGGGCTACAGCCGCGAGTTGCTCTTTCTGCTGGGCTGGCCCACCGTCTGGCGTAAAGAAGAGCAGTTGCGCGGCATGCTGGCCGAGGCATGGCAGGGGCTGGCGATCACGCGCGTCGAGTACACGCATCCGGGACTCGATAGCCTCTATGGACCGCTGGAGCCGCCGCCCGCTGATCCGCTGGAGCTGGTAGCGCGCGTCATGTTCACGGCCAACGACCAGGAGACGCTGAAGACGGCGGTGCGTCGCGCGATGGCGCTGGGCCTGTCTGGCCCGGCGGGGATGTCGGTCTCGGGCACGTCGGTGGGCGCCGACCCGCGCCCACTGCTGGGACTCTGGCCCGCGCTAGTGCGTCGCGAGCTGATCGAGCCGAGGATTCACGTTGAGGTGAGGGAGGTATAAAGAGCGAAGGTGGTGGTAGGAGCCGTTTCACGGCATGATGTCGTTTTAGAAATTGCGACGGAGACGGGCATTGCGGTGGGGCGAGGCAAGCCGTAGCGTTCACGTTACGGCGAATGGGCTGGGGATGCGGGAAATTCGCCGGAGCATTATGAACTTTCACTTTTTACCCCGAACACGGCGCGTTGTGGCGCGCGAGGCAGGCCGTAGCGTTTACGCTACGGCGAATGGAGGAGTGATCCGGAAGGGGAAAATTCGCCGGGGCATTCATGCTCTGGCACGCGCACCCCAGCACGCTGTTCGGAGGTATTTCTTAACGTTCATGAACCGCCAGCGTCTAAGTGGAGAGATTGCCAATGCCCAACGATAACACCACACTCCGCCGCGTCTACGAGCTTGCCTATGGGCGCGCGGGCGACAAGGGCAACATTGCCAATGTCAGCGTCATCGCGCGCTCGTCCGCCGCGTATACTGAACTCAAAGAGAAGCTGACGGCGGAGCGCGTGCGGGCGCATCTCGGCCCCATCGTGCGCGGACGGGTCGAGCGATACGCGCTGGACAACATCGCGGCGCTGAACTTCGTGCTCTATGATGCGCTAGATGGCGGCGCGACACGCTCGCTACGGCTGGATGCGCTCGGCAAATCGCTGGCGGGCGCGGTGCTCTATATGCCAGTTGATCCGGCGTGAGGCCACTCAGAACTATTCGAGGCAACCGATGGATTTTGAAACGTATCGTCAGGATGTCTTTCGCACCGTCCGCCCGGAGACGCCCGAACGCGAGCGGCTGTTGATCGCCGCGCTGGGGCTGTGCGGCGAGTCGGGTGAGGTGGCGGAAAACGTCAAGAAGGCGCTTTTCCAGGGGCATGCGCTGGAGACGAGCGCGCTCCGCGATGAGTTAGGCGACGTCCTCTGGTACTTCGTCTTTCTCTGCGAGACCGTGGGTCTGACCGTCGAGGAGGTGATGGAGGCGAATGTCGCCAAGCGGCGCAAGCGCTACCCCGACGGCTTCAGCAGCGAGCGCAGCAAGCAACGCGAGGATACAAAGTAAATGCAGCAATTTCGCGGCATTCATGCTGCGGCTAACCCGACCCGTACGATATATGCCTCCTTGATAGGTGGCGGGTGTGGGGAGCCTGCGAAGGCAGGCTTTGTGGCCGAACGAAGTGAGGTCATTGAGGCGCGGTTTTAACCGCCAGCCGTCGTGAACCGATGGGCCATATTAGGAACACGCAGGAACACGTAAGATAGGCAGGTGATGCGCAGGTGAAACGGTTCGAGACCATCGCCCTTTCAGTCAAGGGGCCGGTCGCGCGTGTCCGGCTCAACCGTCCCGACGCGCGCAATGCGTTGAGCTTTGCCATGGTCGAGGAACTGCTCACCTGTTTTGCTGCCCTGCGAGACGATCCCGCCTTTCACGATGTGCGTGTGGTGTTGCTCTGCGCCAATGGCAAGACGTTCTGCGCGGGTGGTGATCTGCGCGACATGACACGTCCATCGGAAGAGCAGCGGGAGGCGCTGTCGAAGATGGACGCCCTGTTGCAAGCCATCAATCAGGCCCCTCAGGTGGTGATCGCGCGCGTGCAGGGGGCCGCGCTCGGCGGTGGGTTAGGGCTGGTCTGTGTCTCGGATATCGCCATCGCCGGATATAGCGCCAGTTTCGGGCTGCCCGAAGCGCAGTTGGGACTCGCGCCCGCGCTGATCTCGCCGTATGTGCTGGCGCGGCTGGGCTTCACGCGCACCCGTGAACTGATGCTGACTGGCGAACGGTTCGACGCGATCGCCGCACACACCTGGGGGCTTGTGCAGCACTACTGCGCCGACTTCGAGCTGGACGCCCGCGTGCGCGCGGTGATGCTCGACGTATTGCGGGCCGCGCCCGAAGCGTTACGCGCCTGCAAAGAGTTGCTCTTCACCGTGGCGGCGGGCGGCGACACCCTCGCCTATCGCGTCGCGCTACTGGAACGCCTGCGAACGGGTGAGGACGCGCAACTGGGCGCTCAGGCGTTCTTGCGGAAGCAACCGGCGCCGTGGGTCATCGAGCAGGTGGACGATTTTGACGACGCGGAGGACGCATGACACAGATACGCGCCGAGAAGCCCGCGCGCCACCGCGAGCCGGTGGATGAATCACCGCCTCCAACCAGGCTGATACGCAAAGCGCTGGTTGCCAACCGTGGCGAGATCGCTTGCCGCGTCATGCGCGCGTGCCGCTCGCTGGGCATCGCCACAGTTGCCGTCTTCTCCGACGCCGACGCCACCGCCCGCCATGTCCGCGAGGCCGACGAGGCGATCTACATTGGCGCGAGCGCCGCTAGCGCGTCGTACCTCGCTATCCCGGCGCTCATCGCCGCCGCCCGGCGCAGCGGAGCCGACGCGATTCATCCCGGCTATGGCTTCCTGGCTGAGAATGCTGACTTCGCCGCCGCCTGTGCTGAGGCGGGCCTGACGTTCATCGGCCCATCGGCGGATGTGATTCGGCGTATGGGCAGCAAGCGCGAGGCGAAGCGGCTGGCGGCTGGCGCGGCCGTGCCGGTTGTGCCCGGCTACGAGGGCGATGATACCTCCGACGAGCGAATGGTCGCGGCGGCCCGCGAGATCGGCTATCCGGTGATGGTGAAGGCGTCGGCTGGTGGTGGTGGCAAGGGCATGCGTATCGTCGCGCGCGCCAGCGAGTTGCCCGAGGCGCTCACCTCGGCCCGGCGTGAGGCGCTCTCGGCTTTCGGCGATGAGACGCTGCTGCTGGAAAAAGCGCTGGTCGAGCCGCGCCACATCGAGATACAGATTTTCGGCGACATCCACAGCCACGTTATTGCGCTGGGTGAGCGGGAGTGTTCGATTCAACGCCGTCACCAGAAGGTGATCGAGGAGACGCCCTCTATCGCGCTTTCGCCAGAGTTGCGGGCGCGCATGTGCGAGGCCGCCGTCGCCATCGGGCAGACGCTTGGCTATATCGGCGCGGGTACCGTCGAGTTCATTCTGGACCGCGCGGGCGCCTTCTACTTCCTCGAAGTCAATACGCGCCTCCAGGTGGAGCACCCCGTCACCGAGTTGGTGACCGGACTCGATCTCGTCCGCTGGCAGATTCTGGTGGCGGAGGGACATCCGCTCCCTTTGATGCAGGATGAGGTTTGCTTCAACGGCCATGCGGTCGAGGCGCGCGTCTATGCCGAAGATCCGGCGAGCGGATTTCTGCCGCAGGCGGGCATGGTGGCGCTCTGGCGTCCGCCGGAGGGCGACGGTGTGCGGGTGGATGCTGGCGTCGAGACGGGCGACACCATCTCGCCGTATTACGATCCGATGGTCGCCAAGATCAGCGCGCATGGCGCGACCCGCGATGAGGCGCTCCGGCGGCTGGACGCCGCGCTTCGGCGAACCATCCTCTTCGGCGTCCGCAGCAACCTGGATTACGTGCGTCGCGTCCTGCTTCATCCCGACCACCGCGCCGGACGTATCAGCACCGCCTTTCTGGAGCAGCATGTCGCCGATCTGCTGCCGACCACGCCCGCCGCGCTGATAGATGGCCTTGCGCCTGCACATCTGGCGGCGCTGGCGATCACCCTGACACGCCTCTCCGCCACCCCGACGGCCGCTACCTGGCGAAACAATCGCAGCCGTCCGCTGCTCGAACACTATGAACAGCCGGACGGAGGCGACATCGCGCTACACCTCACCCCTGAGCGCGCCGGAGCGTTCGCCGTCACATTTGACGACGAGAGCCGGGCGTATAGCGTGGGAGTGCGCGCGTGTAGCGGGCCAGACGTCATGCTGGAGGTAGACGGCCATGTGCTGCGTATCATGGCGCTGGAGGCGCAGCAGGAGGAGTGGTGGGTTCACCTCGCGGGCGAGACGCTCTGCCTGACGCGCCGCTCGCCACTGCCGCTGCCAG
Organism: uncultured Chloroflexia bacterium; assembly: GCA_963718915.1. GTDB lineage: Bacteria > Chloroflexota > Ktedonobacteria > Ktedonobacterales > JADMIN01 > DAHUXT01. The sequence goes on from CAVRAI010000015.1 coordinate 200,433, forward strand.
GGGTGTCGCGGGCGAGCAACGACGCGCTGACCGCGCCGATGCCGGGTCAGGTGATCGGAGTGCTGGTGGGCGAGGGGCAGGCCGTCGCGGCGGGCGATCCGCTGATGATTCTGGAGGCGATGAAGATGGAGCACACCATCCGCGCGCCGCATGCTGGCGTCGTCTCCGCCATCCACTATCGGCCGGGCGATCAGGTGCGCGCGGCTGAGGTGCTGCTCGATGTACGCGCGGCGGCGCCATCGTCATCGTCATCGTCATCGTCATCGTCATCGTCATCGCCATCGCCATCGCCATCGTCATAAGCATTCACACCGAGCCGATTCAGCGGTTACGCGCAGTCTGGCCAGTTTCGCTTCGCTTCACCGTCACTTTCTTCCAACCATAACCGTAGAACGGGTATATAGCGCACATCTGCTGGGTATCTCTGTACGTCAGGATGAACGGAGGTCGCCGCCATGGATGCTGAAGTCAATCTCGCCCAACTGTTTCGCAATCGCTCCGCGACCTATGGCGAGCGTATCCGCTGGCGCGAGCAGCGCAACGGCGTCTGGCGCAAAGCCACCTGGACCGAGAACCAGGCTATCGTCAACCGAGTGATCGCCGGGCTGGACGCCCTCGGCGCGCGTCCTGGCGACGTGATTGGCGTCCTCAGCAACACGCGCTGGGAATGGCTGACGGCGGACTGGGCGATTCTGGGGCTGGGCGCGGTGACGGTGACGGTTTATCCGTCGAATACGCCCGCGACCGTCGCCTACATCCTTGGAAACGCCCGCGCGCGCTTCGTCTTCGCCGAGAACCGGGCGCAGTTCGAGAAGCTCGCCAGCATCCGCGACCAGATACCCAACGTCGAGAAGGTGATCCTCTTCGAGGACGCCGAAACGCTCGTTGGTGATCCGTGGGTCATCTCGTTCGCCGCGCTGCAGACGCTGAGCAGCCGAACCGCCGCCGAGGCTGACGCGTTCGCCTCCGAGCGCGCCGCCGCCATCGCGCCCGACGATTTGGCGACGCTCGTCTACACCTCCGGCACGACGGGCCAGCCCAAGGGCGTCGAGCTGCTCCACAGCACGCTGATGGCGCAGTTGGACGGCGTCCGCGCGATGATGGAGACGATCCACCCCGGCGATGTAGATGTGCTCTTCCTGCCGCTGGCGCACGTCTTTGGCCGCGAGGAGCATCTCTCCGGCCATGATCGCGGCCTGGAAACCGTTGTGGTCTCTTCGTTCGACCATCTGGCGGAGGCGCTGCGGGAGAACAGCCCCGACCTGCTCTTCAGCGTGCCACGTGTCTATGAGAAAGCCTATGCCGCCATTCAGGCGAAGGCTGCCGCAGGCTCGCATACCCAGCAGCGTATCTTCAACTGGGCCACACGTGTCGGCATCGAGGCAGTGACCCAACAGGCGGAGGGTAAGCCGCTCCCGGCGGGGCTGCGCATGCGCTATCGGCTGGCGGACAGGCTGGTCTTCAAGAAGGTGCGGGCGGCGCTTGGCGGCAAGATCAAGTTCTCGATCACTGCGGCGGCCCCGCTCGATAAGTCGATCCTGGAGTTCTTCAACGCGGCGGGCGTGCTGCTGCTGGAGGGCTGGGGGATGACCGAGACGAGCGGCGGCTTCACGCTCAATACCGTCAAAGATTACCGCTTCGGCAGCATCGGTCATCCCTACGCGGGCCACGAGTTGCGCATTGCCGAGGATGGCGAGATTCTGGTGAAGGGGCCATGTGTCACTCGCGGCTACCATGATAATCCTCAGGCGACGGCGGGGGCAATTGATAGCGAGGGCTGGCTGCATACCGGTGATGTCGGTGAGATCGACGCCGATGGCTATGTCTATATCCGCGACCGCAAGAAAGACTTGATTATCACCGCCTCTGGCAAGAACATCGCGCCCCAGGCGGTCGAGAACGCGCTCAAGGCGGCGCCGTGCGTCTCGCAGGTGGCTGTCTATGGCGACCGCAAGCCGTATCTGGTGGCGCTGGTCACCCTCGATCCGGAGGCGGTGAAGACGTGGGCCAACGACCAGGGCATCGCCAGCGACGATATCACCGCCGTCTATAGCGATCCGCGCTTCCGGGCATATCTGGATGCCGGACTCCAGCGCGCCAACCGGCAGCTTGCCAGCTATGAGACGGTGAAGTATTACGAGGCGCTGCCCGAAGATTTCACCGTCGAGAACGATCTGCTGACGCCGACGCTCAAGATTCGGCGGCGACAGATTCACGCGCGCTACCACGACCTCTACGAGAGCCTCTATCAGCCCTCGAAGGCCGAGGCGGCGTTCTGAGAACCTCACCTCCATCCCCTCTCCCGCGAGGAGAGGGGAGCCGGATTTGCGAGTCCGAATATCGCTATAGGAGAAGGTGATGAGCACTGCCGATGAAGAGGCGATTCGCGCCATCGAGCGCGAGCGGTTGCGCGCGCTGGTCGCGGCGGATATGGATGTCGCGCGCCAGTTGCATGCCGACGATTTCCAGCTCATCACGCCAAGTGGATCCACGTACTCGAAAGAGGAGTATCTCGGCAGGGTGGACTCTGGCGTCTTCAACTATCTGCGCTGGGAACCTGACTCGCCCATCGAGGTACGCCTCTACGGCCAGGCGGCGGTCATCCGCTATCAGTCACAGCTCGAAGGCATTATGCGCGGCGAGCCTATGGAGCTTGCCAGCTACTGGCATGTGGACGTGTACGAGCAGCGCGACGGTCGGTGGCAGGTCGTCTGGTCGCAGGCTACCCGCATCGCCTGACGCGCAGCAAGCTCAGCTATCGTACGCTATACCTCCGCATCAGTGGTACAATCGCGGCAGAGAGCGGCGTTTTCTGTGCGCGGAGGTTTAGAAGCGTTATGCGGGTGATCGAGACGATTGACGAGATGCGGGCGGTGCGGCGCGGCTGGATGAGTGAGACTGTTGGGCTTGTGCCGACGATGGGATTTCTGCATGCGGGGCATCTCTCGCTGGTCGTGGAGGCGCGCGCGGTGAACGAGCACGTCGCCGTCAGCATCTTCGTCAATCCGACGCAGTTTGCCCCCACCGAAGACCTCTCGCGCTATCCGCGTGACCTGCCGCGCGACCTGGCGATGCTGGAGGCGGCGGGCGTCGATGTCGTCTTTACCCCGAGCGCCGACGAGATCTATCCACCGGGGTACGCCACCTACGTCGAGCCGTCGGGAGTGCTGGCCGAGCGGTTGGAGGCGGCGACGCGGCCCAGTCACTTTCGCGGCGTGGCAACCGTTGTCACCAAGCTGCTGCAGATCGTCACGCCGGATAACATCTACTTCGGCCAAAAGGACGCGCAACAGGTGGCCGTCGTCCGCCGGTTGGTGGCTGACCTGAATCTGCCGACGAATGTGCGCGTGCTGCCGATTGTGCGCGAGGCCGATGGGCTGGCGATGAGTAGTCGCAACAAATACCTCGGCCCGGAAGATCGCGCCGCCGCCATCATCCTCAATCGCGCGCTTGAGGCATGCGCACAAGCCTTCGACTCGCGGCCAGCGGAGGGCGTCGCCGCCGTGATTGCCGCAATGGCGCAGGTGGTGACAGGTGAGCCACGCGCCCAGCTTGACTACGCCGACGTCTGCGACCCCGACACCTTCGTGCCCCTGACGGAGCTACGCCCGCCCGCGCTGCTGGCCATCGCGGCGAAGGTTGGCCCCGCCCGGCTGATCGACAACTTCCTCCTCCGCGCTGACGGAACATGGGAGAAGGGCGTCAGTGTCGAGTAGTCCGCCGATTCATCCGTGTGGCCCGTGCTATACTGAAGCATGGAATCAGGCATACCTTGAGATGTTGCTAATCCATGGGGAGAAGCATATGAGTCAGGCATCACTGCTCCGCGCTTATGAGGAGATTGCCAGCTTTTTCGCGGGAAGCCCGTCACCCGAAGATATTGCGGCATTTCGCCTGTCGGATGAGACTGTCGCGCGGCTTCGCGAGTTGCTCGAAAAGAACTCCGCTGGGACGCTGACCCCCGATGAGGACGATGAACTCGACCAGGTGGGCCATCTCAACCGCATGCTGTTGCTCATCCGCTCGCGATTGCCCGCTGATGCAAAAGCCGTTACCGTCGCCCCTTGACGGCCCACGCCCGCGCGATCAGCGCTATCGAGCCGTCGCTGGCAATGGGCAGTTGACTGCGTAGCGATTCACGAAGCTCTGCCCGCTGCTGCTCGGGAAGTGACATCACATAGCCGGGCGCCGGTCCCTGGCCGCTGAGGAACGGCGTCCAGTAGTCGTCGAAGTCATGGAAGACCGTTGGCACGTCGATGGCGCGGGTCTCTACCTGATGTAGCCCGGCCTGTGTGAAGAGGCGCCCGAGCGTTTCAGCGGCGAAATGTGGAAAGCGCTTGCCCTCATCCAGCGCCTCGTCGTCGGGATTGAGCGCGAGCGCCGCGTCCCAGAAGTAGCGCATCAGTTGCATCTCGCCCGCATAGTCCCAGACATACGCCGCGACGACGCCACCTGGGCGGACAACGCGCGCCAGTTCGGCGATGGCCAGTTCGGGTTCCGGTACAAAGTTGAGCGCCAGCCCCGAGACGACCACATCGGCGGCGGCATCTGGCTCCGGCAGCCCCTGGGCGTCACCTACCGCGAAGCTGGCCCGTGGGTCGGCGGTATGCAGGCGCGCGAACTCGATGAAGTCGGGCGAGCGGTCGATCCCGCGCACGCTGGCGGGGGTAGCCTGTGCGAGTATCGTCTGGGTGAGCGCGCCCGTGCCGCAGCCGATATCCAGCCAGTCGGCATCGGCGGGCATCGCCAGCCACGCCAGAAATTCGCGGGCGACCAACCGACTCCAGCGGCCAACATACGACTCATACATCCCGCCATCGTCCCAGCGACTGGCGGGAATCGCGCCACGCCCGGCACTGCCAGCATCGGCGACGTTATCGGTAGTCATGGTCTGTCCCCTTCCCCAACGCGCGCATTGATCTACCTTCCCATAGAGCAGGATGTCTCAGGATTCTCGTTATGTCCAGCGCCATCTTTCCCAGAGATGCGATGATAGGAGCAGGTGAAAATACCGATGCCGATGCTGGAGGGATGGACACAAAGATGGATATGAGCGGCGGGGATGAGTCGCGGGTCGTGGCGTTTCGCTGGGTGGGCAGCGAGGAGGCGTATCTCAATCAGCCCACGATGGCGGAGTGTGGCAGTATCGTCATCGGGCGCTACGGTGGCCGGACCGAGGCGGGCGCCCACAAGAACGAGGATGGCGCGCTCGTCTGGTGCGACGCGGCGGGCGCGTGGGAGTTCGCCGCGCTGCTGGACGCCCACTATTCGGCGGAGAGCGCCGAGCTGATCCTCGCCACGCTGGAGGCCGAGCGTCCGCGCCTGCTGGCCGCGCTGGCGCTGCCGGTCACGTCGGCGTTTCGCGCGCTCCAGGAGGCCCTGCTGGCGATCTTCATGGATGAGGACTTTCGCGCGCAGTGCCGCGAGGTCTACGGCGAGGCGTCGTGCCTGTTCGTCGCGCGCAAGGGCGCTATCTCTGGTGGTTCTCCGTCGGCGACTGCCTGGCGTATTTCCTCCATCCCGAGACGGCGCGGCTGGGCGAGTATCTGCTCAATCAGCGCGTCTTCTTCCAGTGGATCGGCCAGCACAACACCTTCGATGAGCCGGTGCCGTGCTACTCGACCGGTACGCAGCGGCTCTATCGCGGCGAGGCGCTGATCGCGCTCTCAACCGATGGCGTCTTCGAGTCCATCCCGGAGTTCTATGACCAGCCGGAGCAACTGCTCTATCAACTCGCCCGCGAGGAGCAACTCTACGACGGCGTTGGCCGCGCGCTCGACGCGGTCCACGATGCCCGCGGCCGTGACAGCGCGACGTTGGTGGCGTGGCGTGTGCGGAGCCGGTGATCCCTCTTTTGTCATGTGGGGCACGGCATCCGCTGACGAAGCGCTCCGGAAGGAGCGCTTCGCCATGACCAAACCCAGGGAACCAAGCCACACGCTGGCCTTCGTTGACGACTACTGCGCGCACTATCGGTCAGTGTTTCGCAATGTGCGCCATTTCGAACAGTTCATCCAGCTGGAACTGAGGCTGCTCGCCGAAACCAAACGCAAGTCATTGCCACGTCTGGCCAAGACCGCCAAGGCAGATCGCCAGGCGCTGCACCATTTCCTGGCCAATGCGGAGTGGTTCGTGAACGAGCTCTGTGCCATCAGGTTCCGCCTGACCCGTGACATGCTCGTGTTTTCAATGGCCAAACAGCCCATGAAAATACGCAATGATGAACTGGGGTGCACGGGGTTTGCTAACAGCCGCCGATATGTGGCCTACTCTTAGAGGATAGAATATACGCAATTCTGGCCGTTCATGATTGAGGAGGCTTCTTTCGTGGCAAAGCAGTATAGCAGCGCCCCGGCGATGCAGATCGACCCCAACAAACACTACGACGCGATTTTTCATACGCAGCGCGGTGACTTCACCGTCGAGCTTTTCGCGAAGCAGGCGCCCGTCACCGTCAATAACTTCGTGGCGCTGGCCCGCGACGGCTTCTACAACGGCACGACCTTCCACCGCGTCATCAATGGCTTCATGGCGCAGGGTGGCGACCCGACCGGCACCGGAACCGGCGGCCCCGGCTACTCCTTCGCCGACGAGCCGAGCGCGCTGGCCCTCAAACATGAAGGCGCGGGCACCCTCAGCATGGCGAACGCTGGCCGCAACACCAATGGCTCCCAGTTCTTCATCACCTACGGCCCAACGCCGCACCTCAACGGCAAGCACGCCGTCTTTGGCAGGGTGACCAGCGGCATGGATGTGGTCAACAGCATCCGCGAGCGCGACCCTCAACGCGACCGACAGCCCGGCGACGCGATCAACAGCATCGAAATCCGCGAAATTTAGCCCATGCCCACGTTCGCGGTAATCGCTGATATGCACGGCAACCTGCCCGCGCTGGAGGCCGTGCTGGATGATCTTGCGGTCGTCAAGCCCGACGCCATCTATATCGCGGGCGACTTCGTCAATCGCGGGCCAGCGAGCGGCTCCGTCGTCGAACGGGCGATGGCGCTGGGGCTGCCTGCCATTAGCGGCAACCACGATACCTGGCTGGCGATGCTGGCGCGCGGCGAGCGCCTCCCTGAGAACTGGGATGATCTGTGGTGGCAGCCGCAGCGGCTGGCGATAGACGGGCTGACGCCTGAAATGTTTGCCTGGATCGATGCGCTGCCCGCGACGATGCGCATCGAGCTACCGGAGGCGGCGCCCGCCCTGCTGGTTCACGGCAGCCCGCGACACGCGCGCGAGGGCATGGGCCGCATGTTCTCCGACGAGCAGGCGGCTGAGATGCTGCGGACCGTCGAGGAGCGCACGGTCATTGGCGCGCATATCCATTACCCCTGGGAGCGCCATGTCAACGGCACGCATGTGGTCGTGATTGGGGCGGTCGGTTGTCCCTTCAACGGCGATATCAATGCGCAGTACGGCCTCTTCACCTGGGACGGCGAGGAATGGCGCTTCGAGCATTGCAGCGTGCCGTATGACCACGAGCCGCTCTATGCCGCCTGGCGCAGTAGCGGCTATCTCGATGGCGGTTGCCTCTCCGCCGAGCTGATGCAGCTTGAGCACCGCACCGCCCGCACCCACTACGTGCCGTTCTGGGACTGGTGCTTGGCCAACGATCTGCCGCTAACCCGTGAGAGTTACGAGCGCTTCGCCGAGGAGCGTGGGTAGGCGCGGGCGACAGGTGTCTCGGCATGGCGCGCCGCAGGCCGAAGCCCCGCAGCTAACCCTGTTTGCTCGGTACCGATGTAGATGCTGAGAGGGAGCGCGTTGGACGCGATTAGCCGCAGCATTTACGAACATTTAGCATGAACCCCGTACAGCGTGCTGGGGTGAGCGTGCCGGAGCCTGCAAGCACATGGGCTGGAGAGGCGGGAAATTCGCCGTAGCGTTCACGCTCCGGTCTGCCTCGCCTGCCACGACGCGCGGTGTTCGGCGCACAAATCAAAAGTACATTATGCCGCGAAGGTGGCCCCAATCAACTGCCCGCGCTCGCGAAAAACACAAAACGCCGTCGGAATTATCTCCCGACGGCGTTTTCCTGTGGCCACTCTTGGTTACTCTGGTGGGCGATACAGAACTCGAATCTGTGACCTCCACGATGTCAACGTGGCGCTCTAACCAACTGAGCTAATCGCCCGCGCAGGGAAAGTGTACCATTGCGAGCACGCCAGCGTCAAGCGTTGAGAAATGGGATGATATTGAGATTTTATGGTATTCGGCCTACTATAGAATGGTCAACCCATCGACGCTAGGCAAATCTTCCCATCTCATTGGTTCCGTTGGCCTTTGCATTTCCGCTCCTCGCAACTCATCGAGCCAGCTTGCTAAGCCTTCCCAAAGCGCTCTGCCTGGAGCGCCTTGAAGCTCCGATATTTCAGCCATATATCGCACATGGTTAGCCATCCAGGGGTGCTGGATATCATCCCAATAGCGTTTTATCCATTCTGCTAAAGTCCGTTCGTCCCCGCTATTGAGCGCGGTAAGCAATGCATCAAGTCCGCGTAGATCCGCGAGGGGAACATTTGCCGCCTCCATGATGCCGAGTTCTCTATTAGATTGCCAAAATTGTTCAGCGTTGGAGTCCCATATTAGTCTATCAAAGGCTACATCAATACCATGCATACGCGCTTGTTCTAGTAATCGCAAGTGTCTCCACATATGCTTTCCAAGACTCCTGTCCGATTGCCAGGCATCCCGAGTTGCGCTACGAAGCGCATCAAGCGCTGAGTTGGAGAGCAATATGTTGTAGTTATCCCGAACACGCTGCTGCGCATCAGACCAGTTGCTGGTCGTGAGGAATTCTGCAATGGAACGTCGCGGCTCGCCCATGTGCTGCAGCGCTTCCTCTTTGCTAGGTCGCCACTGAGAAACAATGTCTTGGATATCTTGACCACGAGCAATAGCCTCAACCAACCGAGCCGCATGCTCAAAGTTAACAGATCCAACCGTTGCCAATTCCACGGGAAACCGACTTTGATGATGAACTAACTCCAGAGCTACAGGCTGACGAAATTGATCCACGTACTCAGCAAGTACATGGTAAATCGCACGTTCGTCACCTGTGCTTATAGCAGTCAACAGCGCGTATACACCTGTCCGGGTCTGAAGGGGAGTAGCAGATCGCTCTAATGCGACACTGATATCGCGAACGTACTCAATCGGCTGACTGTATACTTCGATAGTGGCCTCGATTCCATGCTCCCGCACACGTTGCAATAGTTTCTTCATTTGCCAGAGAAAATCTGCCATTGTCCTGTCGCCCTGCTCCCAGGATCGTTCAATATCCTGCTCCAGGGCATCCAGTGTTGCGCGGGCGGTCAAGACGACATGATTCATCCGTATGATCTCGCACCTCATATCGAAGGTCGATGCTGAGAATAGTAATAGCAACGCATCGCGGTAGGGCAATGATGAAATCGAATCGGTAGTATTTCCCCACATTGACATCGTTCGCAACCTCCTGAATCCGAGAAGAGAGCAGACAACGTTAGTAGTGGTGGCAGTGGACTTGGTAAGGCGATTGCTCTGCCATTGGCTGAAAGATGCATTCCGCGACAATTGATAAACTGGTCGTTCGATTCTAGCAGTAATGCAGTGATTCGGCAAGTTGTATAGGTCGCTCCATCGAGTGATTGTTAAAGGTTCGGTCGCCAGCCGCTGATTCGCCTGTCGCCGGAAACGGACGCCATATGCTACGAGCCATGCGGCGAATTATCAGGTCGGGCGCGCTCCTGGGGAGAGAGCCAGAGCGAGACGTGTGCGGGCTGCATTGTGGAATCTACCGTGGTTAGAAGCTGCTCGGTAAGCTCGCTCAGATCGACGCTGCCGCGCAATGTGCTGCTGAAGGCGGCGATAGTGTGGGCCGCGTCGTATGTGCGGCGGTAGAAGCGGCGGTCGATGACCGACTGAATGCGACGGCGTAGCGGCTGGAAGAGCGCGGCAATCAGCAGAGTCGAGACGACGATCACCGGCGTGCTGTTCTGGTGGCCTGTCAGGTCGCGCGCCAGCGTCTCAAGCAGCACGACACTCCCAAAGTAGAGCGCGGCAAGAACGCCAGTCAAAAGGCCATAGACCAGCGTGCGATTGATGAGGGCGTCAATATCCCAGAGCTGTGAGCGCAGAATCGCAACCGCGAATGAGAGCGGAATAAATGCCACCAGCACTGTCTGGATGACGTTACCCACCATATAGACGAGCGCGCCTGCCTTGAAGAAGATTGTCAGCACGACGTAGAGCACGATGATCTCAAGCAGGACGCCGCCGAGACCTACAACCATCCCATAGACCACCCACTTCGTCTGCTGGCGCTCGCGTGGTGTGGAGACCCGGCGATAGCGCACAATCTGCGCGATAACCAGGGTGGACTCCAGGAGTAGAAACAGGATGAAGGACAGGACGGCTATCACCGGTATGCCATTCGTCACGACGGGCGACGCAAAGATATCCGCTGCCCAGTAGATGACTCCGATGACAAAGACCCAGCGCATCCAGCGGGGAGCAAAGCTGCCGCTTGGAAAGAGATAGAAGACCAGGCTGATGCAGATGTCGCCGCCGAACTGAAGCGTGTTGACCGCGAATTGCCACGAGGTCGGCAGCGCTATCAGGTTGACGTTGTTGATGGCGATTGGCCCCAGCAGCAACGTATAGGCAACCAGCAGCGCCACGCGATTATCCGCCCTGCGCAGAAAAATGATGAGGGCGACGACCGCAAAGATGAGCCATGAGATGAGTGAGAGTGCGACGGTGAAATGCGCGTAGGCGTCGAGCGAAAGCCCAAGGGCGATGAGATCGCTGCCATTGGCGCTGGCGGTCAGCTGGCCGCCGAAATCTGGCGCATCGCTGGTGGGCAGCACATGATGGAGCGCGGCGAAGTAGGGTGGAATGCTGGCAAGGGTGAGTCCGAGCGTCGCAATAGCCAGCACGATCCAGCCGATCTGCGCCAGGTGCAGCCAGAATGTCGAACGCTGGAGTAATCTCGCCTTCATCGGATGTGCGCTCGTTTCTTCGCCAGTGAGTTGCGCGTAGTGTACCGCGTTTAGGGTGTTGTGTGACTCAGTATACGGATGCACCGTTACGGCACCGTTACGGGAATTCCTCACCATCGGCAACAGGAAGGCGGTGTAGCGTGTATATCGCTCGGCGAAGAGAAAGAAGCCCCTCCCACTCTCTCCACGCCGAGAGAATAAGGAGAGGCTTCGTGTGTTCTGGGTGTGTTATCCGACGGTCGCGGGCACGGGTTCCTCCGTGGGCGTTTCGCTGGTGGCCATCGGGCGGTTACGGCCCGGCAGGAGCAGCGACATCGCCAGCAGGATGAACGAGCCGAAGAAGATCAGCCAGAAGATGCTCTGGATGGCCGCAGTCCCCGCCTGGACGCCAATCTGTGTCTCGATGGCGCGTAGTATCGGCGCTAGCGCGGGATTGCTCGGGTTGAGCGCGCCCGCTCCCTGGCCCGCCGCTGCCTGCAACTGCGTGAGAAGATTGGTTGCCTGCGAGCGCGTGTTGTCGATCAGCACCGTCGTCAGGATGGCCACGCCGATGGACGAGAAGATGAACTTGGTGGACATGACCAGCGACGATGCTTTGGCGAGCGCCTCGCCCTTCAGCGCTTCGAGCGCGAGCGTCTGCACCGAGATGGCGATCATGGCGAACCCTACCCCAATCAGGAGCAGCGGCCAGCGCACGTCCGCGGCGGCGGCGGTCGCCGGAATCGCGGCATGAGTCTGAACGGAGGCGAGGATCTGGCGGCCATCCGCTGTCGTGTGAATGATCTGGGTCAGCAGCCACGCGCTCGCAATCGAGATGGCCGCGCCACCAAAGACAACCCAGCGTGGCCCAACGGCACGGTAGAGCGCGGCGGCAATAATGGTGCCGAGCAACGTGCCCGCGCCCAGCGGCGCCATCGCCACGCCAGTATCGAGCGCCGAGAGATTCGGCAGGTGAATGGCTTCGAGGTAGAGTGGCAGCAAGACCAGCAGACCGAACGTGATGAGCGCCGCCGTCCAGCTGATCAGGTTGCTAATCAGGAAGTCGCGCCGGGCGAACTGGCGCAGGTCCAGCGCGGGATCGCGGCTGATGCGGAGCGAGTAGAAGGCGAAGATTACCAGCGCCACCGCGCCGCCGCCTATGAGCGCCCAGACTGGCCAGTAGCCCCAGCCGTAGAGATCGCCACCCGGATTCGCCGCGGTGACGGTGTCGGGATTGGTCGTCGCAACCAGCTTCAGCCCGTAGAGTATGGCGATGATACCAAGCGTCGAGAGGCCCAGGCCAACGTAGTCGAACCGGCCAACGGATCGATCGGCGGCGCTATCAGCGGGCAAGACCAGCAGCGCCAGCAGTATCGCGATGATGCACACAGGCAGGTTGACGACGAAAATGCTATGCCAGTCGAAGGTGTCGGTCAGGTAGCCACCGAGAATTGGGCCAAATACCGGCGCGAACAGGATTGGAATGGCGATCAGGGCGCTGGCCCGCGCGCGCTGCTCCTGCGGGAACTGGTCGAATGCCACCGCCGTCCCGATGGGGAGCAGCATGCCGCCGCCGATGCCCTGCACTACGCGGAAGGCGATCAGCCAGCCGATGCCAGGTGAGATGGCGCACAACAGCGAGCCAATCGTGAAGATGGAAAGGCCTGCGATAAAGATGCGCTTGCGCCCGAAGCGGCTCGCCAGATAGCCACCGACGGCGACGACGGAGGCGTTTGCCAGAAAGAACCCGGTGACGATCCACTGAGCGGTGTTGATGTCTGTATGTAGGTCGTCGCGAATTGGGTTGAGTGCGACGGTAACGATGGTGGTGTCCAGCACGACGGGAATCAGTCCCAGTGCGGCCACTATGGCGATGAGATAGCGATTGCGCCTCATGGCAGTGTTCTCCCTCCTCTAGAATGACGCACCGCTCGCCACCTGGAGTGTAGCGCGGCTTGCGGTGGAAGCTGTTCATAGCTGCATCGTAGCCGCCTCAGGCGGTGGTGTCCCCATGCGGAAGGATGGTTGAGAGGATGGTTTTCGAAGATGGGCTGGTGTGGTGGGCTGGCCCCTGAGTTGAGGTCATACGAGAGTGCGGCATAAGTCAACCGCAACGTTGGAACGGACAATGCGGTTGTTATTTAAGAGATGGTTGGGACAGCGCGTAGCAGATTTGTATTCACATGAGAAGGGCAGACAAACATGGATTGGAAGCTCGAACTGGTGGCGATCCCTGTATCGGATGTGGATCGGGCGAAAGCGTTTTATACCGAGAAGGCCGGATTCCATGCGGATCACGATTATCAGGTGAGTGAGGGACTTCGGTTCGTGCAGTTGACCCCGCCAGGGTCGGCGTGCTCGATTGCCATCGGCGAAGGCATCACCGAGGCGGCGCCAGGCTCTGTGCAGGGCATGCAGATCGTGGTATCAGACATCGACGCCGCACGCACGGAACTGCTTGAGCGTGGCGTGGAGGTCGGCGACGTGCAGGATTTCCCCTGGGGTAAGTTTGTCTTCTTCAACGATCCAGATGGCAATCGTTGGGCAGTGCAGGCGATCCCTCCCCGCTCCTGAGGTCGAGGCGCGGGCTATGCGCTCAGGCGATCAGCCGTAGCTCGCGGGCGCGCGCCACTGCCTGCATCCGGCCACGGACGCCCAGCTTGCGGTAGATGTGCGCGACGTGCCACTTGACGGTGCTAAGCGCGAGCACCAGATCGCCCGCAATCTCCTCATTCGAGCGCCCCGTCGCCAGCAGCCGCAACACGTCTGCCTCGCGTGGCGATAGGACGTCTAGCGGACTAATAAGCGTGGGAACATCAACGGTGCGGCCAAACGCCACCAGCAGCCCGCGCGCATGCTCGCGTTCGCGTGATGATGCGATTGACGCTGGCTTGCTGGCCAGGTAGTGCGCCAGCAGGTCGGCCATGACCTCGCCTTCGTCGAGGAAGACGCGCACGAATCCTTCAGGCGCGCCGATGGTAAGGGCGCCGTGTAACATGCAGGTCGCCGTTTCGGTATCGCCAGCCAGCCAGCTTGCCAGCGCCAGCAGCATCCGCGCCTCCATCAGATTGCGCCACTGCCCGGTGTCATTCGCCCGTTGCGCCACTTGCTCCATGAGGGCGCTGGCCGCGTCGATTTCCCCCCTAGCCAGCAGGACACGGGCTATGGAGAGGTCTTCGAGGTCATTCATAAACGCCAGCGGCGCCGTCGGACCGGGATCACCTTGCTGGCGGCTGCGCAGACGCCCCTCGGCCCAGCGGCTCGCCTCGTCCAGCTTGCCGGACGCGATCAGCACGCGGGCGCGCACGATTTCCATCTGATTGAGATCCCAGGGCGCCAGTTGCCTCATTTGTACCATCGTGCGAATCCGTTCGAGGGTGGTTAGCGCCTCGTCATAGCGGCCGCGCGCATAGAGCACCTGCGCCAGATAGTTCAGTCCATCGTTGATGTACTCCGGGCTGCCCGTGTCTTCGCTGATGGCCACCGCGCGCCGCAGCAGGGTTTCGGCGGTGTCGAGTTCGTTCCATTCGCGGCGAATCTCGCCATGGATGCAATAGCTCATCGCAGCAAGCGGTATATCCTCATCCGGCAGCATCCGCAGCGCCTCGGCGCAGACCTGCGCGGCCTCGCGGAGCCGACACTGGTAGACGAGCGCGCTCGCTTTCGTGACCAGCGCGATAAACGCCACCAGCATATTGCCACCACGGCGGCTGTCTTCGGCTACCTCGCCAATGGTGCGCTCAGCCTCGGCGAGATTGCCCTCACCAAAGACGCCAATAACATGGCTAATCCAGAGTGTCAAAGCGCGTAACAGTCGGTCGCTCGGCGGTAATTGCAGCAATGCTTCCTGCGCCTGCGTCGCGCCACCCAGAATGTCACCCGACCAGAGCGCCAGAAACGAGCGGACCGCAGCAAATTCGCCACGGATATTGGCCGGTAGGCCATCCTTCCCGCCATAGCGCTTTTCCAGGGCATCCAGCCACGCGACGGCGTCAGGCTCCTCGCCCTGCAAGAGCAGCGCCACGGCAAAGAGCAGGCAGAGGTGCGGATGAGCCAGGATGACATCGCGTGGCAGCGAGCGCCCCCATCGTGCCATCCCCGCCACCTCGCCGTGCAGCACCAGGCGGTCGCTCTCCTGTTCGATGTGCGCCGCCGCCTCCGCGAACAATCCGGCGGCCAGCAGATGGCGGATAGCGTCGTCGGGCATGCCATGCTGCCAGAGCCAGTCTGCCGCGCGCTCGTGGCACTGTTTCACGCTCTCGGGCATTCGCCGCTCCAGCCGCTCGCGCAATACCTCGGCGAAGAGATGGTGATAGCGATACCAGGTCTGCGCGGCGTCGAGCGGGGTGACGAAGAGTTGCTCCTGCGTCAGCTGCGCGAGCAAGACGGCGCTGTCGTTACGTCCCGTCACGGCGTCGCAGAGCGGGCCGGTCAGGCGCTCCAGCGGCGAGGTCAGCAGCAGAAACGCCTGGATGTCGTCGGGCTGGCGCTCCAGCACCTCGTCTATCAGGAACTCGGCGATGTAGCGTGGCGTCGCGGAGCCATCGGTCGCGAGATTGGGGACACCCTGCTGGTTGCGCAGCGAGAGCGCGGCGAGTTGCAGGCCAGCCACCCAGCCTTCTGTGCGCTCTTCGAGATGCGCCAGTTGCTCCGGCGGCAGGGTGACGCGCATCGTCTCGCGCATGAAGCGGCCTGCTTCGTCCGCCGAAAAGCGCAGATCGGCGGCGTCTAGCTCGGCAATGCGGCCCTGGGCACGGAGCCGCGCCATCGGAAATGCGGGCGTGGAGCGTGTCGCGACCAGCAGATGGAGCATGGCCGGCGCGTGCTCGACCAGGAAGACCAGCCCCTGGTCAATGGCTGGCGTCGCCGCGCGGTGGTAGTCGTCAAGCACGAGCAGGATGGGCGTCTTGGCGGCGGCCAGGTCGTTGATGAGGACAGTCAGCATCCGCTCGATGGGCGCTGGCCGGGGGAGTTCGAGCATGTGGCGGGCGGTGGCGCTGATGTCGGGCTGCGCGCCGTCCAACGCGGCGAGCGTATATTGCCAGAAGCGGGTGGGATCCTGTTCAGACTCTTCCAGGCTGACCCAGGCAACCCCCCAGCCCTGTTGCCGGACCTGCTCGCTCGTCATCATCAGCAGGGTGGTCTTGCCAAAGCCAGCGGGCGCGGCGATGATGGCGCAGGGGCGCTCGACGGCTTCGAGGCAGCGGGCCATCACCCCCGGGCGCGCCATGAGTGATGGCGTCGCGACCGGCGTGGCGATTTTGGTGGCGATCAGCGGCGAGAGCCAGGCGTCCGCGACGTTTTCCCGTTCGCGCTTGTCACCGTTCGCGCCCAGCTTTGCCATCTCGGCCAGTGCGCGCGCCGCCTCGTCCAGCCGCTCGGTGGTCAGCTCGACGGAGCGGCCAAGATAGGTCTTGCGCAGCGTGCCGTCTTGTCGGCGATAGGCATACCAGAAGTGGCTGCCGGAGCGCTCCTCCTGCCGCGCGGTGAAGCGTCCCGCCGCGCCGCGATAGGCGAACGACCGCGCCTCGTCCAGCCAGTCGAACCAGTCCGCCGTTCCTACTGGTATTGGCGGGTCGGCTGGGCTTGTCATGAGTATCCCATCGCGAACGGTTGGCAGTCGTGTCATCGTATCCCCCACTTTTGGGTAACTTTGGGTAGCCAGAGATATGATAGCACGCGAGGCAGAAAGAACAAGCGGATGTTGGACGGACATGTTGGGGCGCCGCGCCGTGGCCTAAAGCGCCACGGCTAATCCTGGTGCAACCATTCCCGCTTGCCATCGGAAGAGAGCGCCGAACCAGCGGGGTTAGCCGCAGGTCTTCAGCCTGCGGCGTGGGGTTACCAGCACGCCCCTCCCACAATCGTCCGCTCTCGCGTATACTACGGGTATATCGCGTGTCGCTCGCTTCACCTGATTCACTTCTTGAGGAGGCTGTCACATGGCCAACGCCCTGCCGATCTTTGTCAGCCACAGCCACGAGGATGCCGCCTTCTGCCAGGCGCTGGTGACGGCGCTCCGTGGCGCGGGCGCCGATGTCTGGTATGACGAGCACAATCTAGGCGCGGGCCATCTGATGGACGTCATTCAGCAGGAGCTTGATCGCCGCAAAATCTTCATTGTCATCCTCTCGAAGCGCGCCTTCGCCTCCAAATGGGTCAAGCGTGAGACGGGCTGGGCATACTCGCTCTACGACCGCGACCCCACCCGCGTCATCTTGCCCGTGACGGCTGCCACCATCGAGCGCGACGACTTTAGCGGCGCGACCGGCTGGCTCTACCTGGAGGAGTTCAAGCGGATCGAGGCGCCAGGCTACCAGCCGTACCCGCAGGCCGAGGCGGTGGGCCGCGTGCTCCATGCACTTGCGCTGACCCCAGCAGGCGAGGCGCCTGCCCCAACTGCTCCACAGCCGAGCGAGAGTGTTGACGACCTACTGACCAAGGGCAAAGCGCTCATGGCACAGCACAAGGTGACAGAACCGATGCGGTTCTTTGAACGGGCCACCGAGATTGATCCAAACAATTTCGACGCCTGGGCAAACCTGGGTCGTCTCTATCTGTGGGACGGACAGACGCAGCGGGGGCTTGATGCCATTGACCGGGCACTCACCTTGCGTGACAACGATCCCTATATCTGGTTTTATCGAGGGCAGAGTATGTTCGGTCTGCAACGCTATGAGGAGGCGCTCGCGTCGTTTGACCATGCACTAGCCCTGAACCTAGAGGCTGAAGAGGCTCCGAAACACCCGTTTTCCCGTGTCTATCTCTGGTACCACAAGGCTATTGCTTATGAGAAGTTGCAGCGCTACGAAGAGGCTTTGGATGCTTACGATCGCCAGCTGGCGAGCGATGACCACTACCGAGTTGACAATAGGCTTTGGTTCGGCAAAGGGCGTGCGCTCATAAGCTTAAGGCGCTACAAAGAGGCGCTCGAAGCTATCGAGAACGCGAGTCGGGGTCTGTTTCTGTATCCCGGGGCCGACAAGCTAGAATTAGAATACTACCGAGACAGAGCAATTGCTCTGCGCGGATTAGGACGAACTCGTGAAGCGAAGGAGGCTGAGGCGCGTGCGAAGGCACTGGGCGGGTAGAGGGTGCGGGCGGTTCAAACCGCGCCTCTTTGACCTCACTCCGTTTGGCCACAAAACCCGCCTGCGCGGGTTTCAGAGACCCGCTCACCATTGGATTCATCATCAGGACAGGTTCTGGGGAGTCCGCGCAGGCGGACTTCGTGGCGGAGCGGAGCGAGGCCATTTAGGCGCGACTTCAGTCGCCAGCCGTGTGGCGTGTCCCTCCTGTTCATCCAAACCCGCATTATCCGCCCGCGCTCCCCGCGTCGCTGTCGGCAGGCGGCGTTTCGGGCATGGCGGCGGCGCGGATGGCGGCCAGTAGCTCGGCAATGCGTACCGGCTTGTCGAGATAGGCGGCTGCGCCCGCGTTGAGCGCGAGCACCTTCACATTAGGGTCGGCGTAGGCGCTGAGGATGATCACTTTGGTATCGGGCAGCAGCGCGCGCAGGTCTTTGAGCACCAACCGTTTCGAGATGAAGCGCGTGTCTCCGGTGATGATGTCCATATCCAGCAGCAGCACATCCGGGCACAGGCGCTCGACCGCCTCGATGACCTCGCTCCCGCTGGCGGCCTCGCCGACAACGCTCATATCCGACTGCCTCGCGAGCGCGCGCCGCAGAATGGCGCGCATGGCCTGCGTGCCCTCGGCAATCAGTATGGAAATGGTGGCGTTCTCGCTCATGGTCAACCAGACCTCATTAACGAATGCTCGTCTGCTGACCACATGATACTACATTGCGTCGGTGGCGGGAAGCGTCACGGTCTCGGCAAGCGCTCGAATCGTCTCGGGGAGGGCGGTCAGCGTCTCGAACTTGGAGAGGAAGCAGGTGGCGCCCGCAGCGAGCGCGCGGGTGCGTGTCATGAGGTCGTCCTCCATGCTGAGGACGATAATTGGCGTATCAGGCAGCACGGCGCGTAGCGCTTTAGTCGCGGCAATGCCATCCATCTGCGGCATACGCGCATCCATCACGATCACATCGGGACGCAGTTGCAGCGCCAGAGTGAGCGCCTCCACGCCGTTTGCGGCCTCGCCGATGACCCGCATATCTGGCTCCAGCCGCAGCCAGAGCTTCAGCCCATAGCGAACCGCCAGGCAATTATCGGCAATCAGCAACGTAATGGTAGATTCCTTGCCCATCTCGTCTGCCTCCTGCGCTGTTGAATACATGGACAACGTTGGCCAGTGTATCCGCCAACCTGACATATCGTAGTACAGGATGAGGCATCCGAAATCGCGCAAATGATGTGTTGTCTCTCAGTCTTTGGACTGAATCGGATATCTTTACCCTACACACCGCCACCTGGGCATTCTCAAGCGAGAGAAGGCAAATGCCTCGCCGCCAGGTCATAGGGCCAGGATGGCGCGCACGTCGTACTATGACCATGAATACTTGCCTTCACCATCCTCAAATCTATGCTCGCCCGCCGTAGTCCGCATGTTGCTTCGTAAGTTTAGTAAACGAGACTTGATTCTTTCCCGAATTCTGCTATCATGATTTGCACAATCGCGCGTAAGATATTCGCCCGAGTAAGAGCGTCTAATGACGTAAGAGGGCCGATGGCCAGCGCCATCGTGAGGATGGAAGCGCGGTTTGTCGCCTCGATTGTATATCTACTTGACCAGTTGCAAAAACATGATATCCTCGATTCTGAGTTCGACAGAACGACTATGCATAGTGTGGTATAGTTGGGGAAAACAGGCGACAACAGGAGGCATTGATGGATGTCCAAAAGCTGGAGGCCGTAGATCCAACACTTGCGCATGAAATCAACACCTTTGCTGTCAGCATTCCGCGCGATGCCAAAATGGGGCTTGGCCGCCTGGAGAGTGTTGTGCAGCGATTTGACTACCTTTCGCCCGACGCGGCCAACCTGATCCTGGATCCCAACAGTTTTGCGCAAGAGGTCGAACAGATCTATGAAAGAAGGATCCCTTTCTGGATCATTATGCGCAACATTACCAGCATCCTTCCCTTGTTGGCGACCTGGATCTCCCTTTTTCTGGCATCAAACGCCTACAGCGATTTCATTAAGCATCCTCTTGAGGGACAAGATACTACGGCATCGTTCTTCGTCTTATGGCAGAACAGCTTTTATGGCCGCCCAACGTACTCTTTCTCCGTCGCCGCGATAATCGACGTTGTTCTGCTGGCTCTCTTCCTCTACCTGACGATTTCGGTGCAGCGCCAGGAGCAGAGAGCGCAGACGAAGGCCACGGTATTTGCCAATAACCTTCAGGCGATCTCCACCCGCCTGGTCGGCTTCATCGCGGAAAAAGGCAGCATCGCGCTTCCTCCCGGCGCCAACGTCCAGACGGTGGCCGATGCGGTCAATCGCGCCAGCACGCAGGCGATTCAGGCCAGCAGGCAGATTGCGGATGAGGCGCGGAAACACATCGACGACGCCGAGAAGCGTGTTGATGCCCTGGTGAATCAGTTATCGCAACGGCTCACCGACATCCAGACGCAGATGAAGGATCTGGCGACCGCGACGAATAGCCTCGGCACGTCGGCGACAACACTCTCGTCGGGCGCAACTTCACTTGCGGGCAGCGCGGGACAGTATATCGCGGCGGGGCAGGAAATCAAGCAACACTTATCAACCCTGAACCAGACCGAGACGCAGCTGACCCAGCATCTGGGTACGATTGCCACAAGCGTCAGCACGGCGGTCAACGGGTTCACCAGCGCGACCCAGGAGGTACAGACGCTCTCGAAACTGGTCGATCAGGCGTCACGGCACGTCGCGGGCGCCACCGGCAGCCTGCAGGCGACAGGGCAATCGCTCTATGACACCGCCCAGGAGCTTAGTCGTTCAGGTAGAGCGATCGAGGACGCCTCCCATCAGTTCGAACAGGCCTTGCGGGTCGCTGGCTATAACAGCCGTCGCGGCGGCGGCGGGAGCGTCTTTGACTGGATGTTTCGGCGAGGCTCGAAGCGTCGCGTCCGAAAGGGAGGTACGCCATGATGCGCTCGCTTAGCAGTGAACGCAAGTTGCCGATCTATCTGCTCATCGATACATCGGCAGCAATGAGTGGGGCTGCGATTGATTCGATGAGAAGTTCTCTGCTCGAGTTGAAACACCAGCTCGTCGAGTCTCCACAGACGTTGGAGAACGCCCTGGTGAGTCTGATTGTTTTTAGTGATGTCGCGCGACTGTATGAGTTTGTGCCAATCGATGAACTGGACCCGCCTGCCCTGGTTGCGTCGGGAGGGCGATCCGTCGGGGCGGCCCTGCATGTGCTGGTCGAGTCGCTCCAGCATGATATCGATGCATTGCGGGTTGGTTCTCGCAGTCCGCAGCGTCCGCTGGTGGTCCTGGTTCTCGGCGGGCCGACAACCGACTCCTACGAGCGCGATCTCAACGCGCTCCTCGCGCTGCCAGCAGGGCGTCGACCAACGTTTGTCGTACTGGCCTGTGGTGATGCGGTCGACACATCGTTTTTGCAGCCGCTTCATCCATTCACATTTCACACAAGAGTGGTCACGCCGGAGACACTGGCGCAAGCGTTTGGCGTTGTCTCGCGGACGATCATTCAGTCGTCGCGCGGAGTGCCGCGGGATACCCTGGTTCCGCCAGTCAATTAGTAGTGGCTGGCGCTGCTCGCTCGTATATGCGCCAATGGAGCGAGTGGCAATGAGGCGATTCAGCCGTGCAGGCATGAAAGGGGCATGGGACGTATGGATCCATCCATGGGTGGGCAGCAACGAAAATTTCCGGTGTATCTCCTGTTAGACTGTTCCAGTTCGATGTCAGGCGCGCCGATCATCGCCGTCAATGAAGGGCTGGAGCTTGTCTATCGAGAGTTGATGCGAGATCCGCAGGCGCGAGAAAGTGTCTGGATCAGTCTCATACGTTTTGCGTCCGCGGCTTCGCAGGATCCGCTGACTCCTATCGATCAATTTGTTCCGCCGACGGTCACTGCGAGTGGCAGCACGGCGATGGGCGGCGCGTTCACGCTCCTCGTCGATTCCATCAAACAGGACCTGGCGGCCAAGTCTGGTAGTCATCGCGGCGACTATCGCCCGCTGGTTTTCCTGCTGACAGACGGCGCCCCAACCGATAACTGGCAAGGCCCTGTGCAAAACCTGAAGGCGCTCAGCGGCGCGCAGAAACCCGCCATTGTCGCGCTGGGCTGTGGCGGCGGTGTGAACGCGCCGATGCTCAGTCAGGTCACGAGTGAAGTCTATTTGATGGCCAATGTCACGGGCGATCAGTTGAAGGCGTTCTTCCGCCTCATCTCGGGGTCTATCGTCTCGGCGTCACGCGCGGCGGGGGCGGGTGGCGAAGCCAGCATGCAGGCGCCAGACGCGATTCCCGGCGTCATCAAGTACTCGCCGTAATTCCCGGCGTTTTTGCCCGCGATGCGTCTCTACCCGGCCCGCGCATGTGCCGCATGTGTTGCGTGAGTCGCATGTGTCGTATGAACCGCAGACACTGGATGAGATGCATCGCGCCAAATGATAAAGCTCACCGGGCTGCTCTGGCGGCCCGGATAGTTGCGATGTAGCGCGCGATGCGCGACGGAGTCAGAGAAGAGGCTCAGCGATGTCGGGAACCCGTGTGCGCCCAAGACGACTGCCGGTCTTCTTCCTCGTCGATGACTCCGCGGCCATGATCGGCGCCATGGCGGTCGCGGCCTCTGAAGGGTTGCAGGCGTTTCAGCGAGACGTACAGGCGCATGACATTGGCGTGCGCAGCGTCTACTTGAGTGTCTCCCTGCTGGGCGAACAGGCGTACACGTCGCCGCTCAACTCCCTCGCGCTTTTCACCATGCCGTCGTTCCAGGCGCAGGGCGAGTGTTCGCTCACTCCGGGGCTGCGGCACGTGCAACGCGAGATTGACGACTCGGTGGTCGCGGACGCGCCCGAACAGTTGCGCGATCTGCACCCTACCGTCTTTGTCATTGTTGGTGGAGCGCTCAAAGACGACCCCGATGACCTGCGGGCGGCGGTGGATTCCCTTGCGCAGCTCGATGGCGCGCGGCGGCCACGGCTTTTTACCATCACCGCCGCGCGTGACCATGATGCGCTCAAGCTCCTGGGCGGCCATCTGCTGCAGATGTCGCACGCCGATGGCGACACTGTGGCGAATGCGTTCGCATGGGCCAGGGAACTTGTCATCGCTATCTGCGAGATGCAGGCGCGCGGTGA
Source organism: uncultured Chloroflexia bacterium (assembly GCA_963718915.1). GTDB lineage: Bacteria > Chloroflexota > Ktedonobacteria > Ktedonobacterales > JADMIN01 > DAHUXT01. The sequence goes on from CAVRAI010000015.1 coordinate 223,620, forward strand.
GCACGACCTGAATCTGCCAGCCTATCCCGCGGGAATCACACTCCTGTCGTAGTGCTCGTACTGCGCGACTCAATCGAACGCCTGTGCTGCGCGAATCGCCGCCACTGGCTGGCGGCGCGTGATGCGTCGATCTATCGACCTCCACGGAGGGACAATGGCTGGCATGAAGAAGTTCGGGTCGGGTTGTCTGAGAATTGCGCTCATGGCAGGCGTGATCGCGATTGTAATCGCGTTTGCCTTTCTCAGTTGGCCTAGGAGCGGCGCCATTCAGCTTTCTTCACCGGATCATTCCAGAGACAGTCATGGCAGGGTGTCGCGCGACGTCTGCATTCCATCGAATCGCTATCCTGGCCGCCATCGTTCTGGCTGGTGGCATGCATCATCGCTGGGTCTGATATTGGGCCGTGTGTTCTTTGCCAAGAGTCCGCGCCAAGAGACAAGTGCACAAGCGCAGGAGGTCTGGTTCCCATGATGAACGATAACGCTCCCCGATACCGACGATGTAGAGCAATTGCGAGCGGATCGCAAGCAATACTATGACGATGCCCAGAACAACCAATAGAATGTACAACAACATGAAAGCCGACCGGGACAACGTACAGGCCGACCGGGATAATATTCAGCAACAACTGGATCAACTAAAAGCCGACAGGGAAAAAACAGTAAGCCGCGACAAATATGAGAGGCTTAAGCAAGATTATCAACTACTAGAAAGCGACTTTAAGCGCGCGCAAGACGGCCTATCAAACTGCACAAGAGATCAATCGAATCAGCTGCAACAGCAGATTGACCAGCCTTAACCGTGAAGTTGCGAACCTGCGCGGTGACAGTAATAACCTCACCTGGCGGCTACGAACCGCGAAAGAGCGCGAGCAGGCGCTGATGCTGGAGAACCAGGGGCGGGAGCGTGAGGTTCAGCGGTTGCGCGAGCGCCTCACGCAGTTGCAGCGGGGCGGAGCCGCCGGGCCTATCGCGACTGCGGAGTTTGCAGATCCTGAGCCGGGCGATCCGCCCGATTATGAGCGCGAGAAAGAGAAACACAACCATCGTAAGGTCATTCCTGAAAACGGTGGGCCGTTCCAACTGGCCGAAGGGTGGCGGCTTATCGGCGCCAGTCGGCGCGGACGCGGGCACGAACTTAACCATAAATATCGCGATGACGATTTCGCGGTACAGGTGTTTGGGAATGGGCGCGCGGTGGCGGTGGCCATCGCGGATGGCCTGGGCAGCAAGGAGTTCTCCCGCTGGGGCGCTCGCTCGGCGGTCAATGGCGCGATACTCGCCCTTGAGGAACGTGGCGTGCTGCAACTCGCCACCACGGTCGCAAAGCTGGGTGAGCAGCGACGGCCATCAGCTCGCACAAGCCTCACAAGCCGCACAGCGCCAGTTCGACGAAGAAATGTTTAACAGGCATAAAGCTCGTGATGAGTTCGCGAAACAACTGATCGAGCAGATGCTAGTTGGGGCGCGCGACATGGTTAGGCAGAAAGCGGATAAAGAATCCAAATCTGTCGATGAGCTGCACTCGACACTGCTGGTCTTTCTCGCGATTCCGCACAAGATGCCGCACAACGAGCAGTTCATGTTCTTCGCCAGCGCGCAGGTGGGCGATGGCGCAATACGGTCGGTCAGCCGCGCCACATCGAGCGGACAGTGGACGTTGCAGGAGCAGCCGCAGCTCAACGGCATCGACAATGAGGTGCAGCCGTTCATGCGTTTCGATCCCAGTCACTACCGCGATCGCGATTTCATTCATGTCACCGACCTGGAATCGCCCGAGTTCATCGTCGGCATGACCGACGGCACACTGGACGATATCGAGGGTGGTCCCGATGAGAATGGGCTATTCAAGGGCATCGAGGACTTCTATGGTCGCATCAGGCAAGAGGCGATAGCCACGCGCACACCCGCGTCGGGTTTATACGAGTTTCTGGGCTATCGGAAACGCGCCTCGTTCGATGATCGCACGCTCGTCTGTCTATATCGGGGATCGTAGAGGAGAAAGCTTATGCCATCGCCGTCGGTGACTGTGACCTATGCTGACAATACCACTGAAGAGTTCGTAGATGTTATTGGGCAGGGCGCGCAGGGCATCATTCTTGCCTCGCGGGATGGCCGCAGCGCCGTCAAGCTCTACCCTCCTAGCACCTCACTGGCCGATGCGCAGCGCCGTGCCGAAATTATTTTGCGTCTCATCAATGAACTGAACCCGACCAGGGATGATCCCTACTGGCAAGACTACTTCACCTGGCCCGAAAAACTGGTCGTCAGCCCTCTGATAGGCTATCGTATGCGCCTCGCCGCGAATATGAAGACGATGGCGAATTATGTTTCCCAAAAACATTCAACAGCATGGCCCCCAAAGACCAGGGGTGGTTCCTGGGACGCATGGCCGCCGCCATCAAGATCGCCAACGTCGCCCAGCGCATGTCGGCGCGTGGCATCTGCTATCCAGACTTCTCCTTCAACAACGTGATGCTCGACGCCTTCGACGGGCGCATGACGCTTGATCGACTGCGACAGTATTACCGTTCCGGGCACCGTGCCCCCGGAGGTGATTGGCACGTTTAATTTCTGGCGCCAGAGCTGTGGAGCCAGCAGCAGAAGATTCCCACCGTCACGAGCGACCGCCACTCGCTGGCGACGGTGCTCTACTACCTGCTGGTCGGCTATCATCCGCTGATAGGGTGACAAAGTCCATTTCCCCGACGATCCTGACAAGGACGATGTGGCGCGCCTTGGCCCGCAGGCGCTCTATATCGAGGACCCCAACGACCAGTCGAACCGGAATGCTACACCAGCGCATCTTTGCCAGCATGCTCGGTACAGAACTGGACGAACTCTTCCGCGAGGTGTTTGTCGCGGGGCTACATCATCCTACCGCTCGCCCGCAGCCGCAGCAGTGGCTTCCGGCGCTTGTGCGTGCCTTTGACCGGATTGTTCCCTGCGAGACGCCCGCGCCGCAGTGCTGGTGGCACAGCTTTGTCGCGCTTCCGCAGAACAACTTCACCTGTCCCTGCTGCAATCAGCGCCTCCGGGAGCCACGTACGCTGCCGTTTGTCTACCTGTTGCCGCATAACAAGACCAAAGATCCCGAAGCCTATGACGAGGCCATTGGCCGCGATAAGCATCACATCGTGGGCTGGCCGGAGCGCTCGCTCTTTGAATGGCATACGATCATCGGCAAGCCCGCCTGGCACACCGACCCGCAGCATCCGGTCTCGCGCACGCCACAGGCTACATTCCTACATAACAGCGGCAGCGACGAGTGGCAGTTGCGGAACGATGCGCTGCCGGAGATGGCGGTGCGTAGCGGAGGATCGTGGACCCCGGTGGCGCGGGGAGCGTCCACACCGCTGACCCACGGCACGGTGCTTCGCTTTGGTCCTGGGCCTGTTGTCGGCTCCGGCCCCGTTTATTATCGCGCGCGGGTTGTGCTGCACCATCTGGCATAAGGGGGAACGCATGCCATTGCGCGCTATTCCGAAGATAGATGAGCGCCAACCGTGGCCGACGATTACGATCTCGACGCGCGAGCGCGAAGTAATCGCCACGCCTGCTCACGCGCCCGCGCCCGTGCCGGGGTCGAGAAAGACCACCCATCCCTTAGCGCAAAAAAGGGTCACGGCGCCGCCGAGCCACACGCAGGGAACACAGAACCCGCCACCGCTGCCGCCGCTGTCAGCATCGCCGGGTGGCGCGGGAAGCGTTGTGTTGGGATGGCTCGCCGCTTTCCCCAAGGGTGCGCTGATCGGCGCTACCTTGTTTGCGATCTATTATGGATTCTTTCTCAATCGCGCGTTCTGGCTGGTCGATTGGCACTGGGCCTATCTCGCGGGTGGAGTGGTTCTGGCCACCATCCTGATTCGCTTCGACCGCATGCTGATCCTGCTGGCGGCTGTTGGGTTGTGGTATAGCCGCGCGACCCTGCTAGATGCGCCGGAGCTGTTCGCGGTCTGGATTGCTGGTGGCATTATTGGTCGGCTACTGTATGAGGCGTTGCCGTAAGTTTGTCTGAGGAGGCCGTCATGGCAAGAGACCTGCCCTACCTGCCCAGTCCAGCTGCATCCGGGTCGTGGCCGACGTTTAGTCTCGATATGGGTACCCGCCAGAACATCGCAAGCGGGAGAGGTCCGCGAGCCAGTGGGTCGAATCCTTCCCCGCAAGGCGCTCACGTAGGTGTGATGCCGCCGCCACCCTTGAACCCTGGCGGCGCACAGGACTCTAACCCCGGCGGAGTAGGGGGCGGCAACGTGGTACGTCGGTACGATCCGGCTACAGGCCAAATTATTCGTACCCCGCAGGCGCAAACGCATGCCACTAGGCCGGGCGAGCCGGGTGGGATCAAACCGGCGAAACAACCCATCCGGACGGCTGGTCCGCAATAACGAAAAGAACAAAAGATGGTCTGTGATGCTCCATAGCGGGGCGTGTTTTGGGGTACTGGGTAAGGCAGGATTGTCATGCTGAATCGTCAACGCGATAGTCATGGGCCAAATGTAGGCTGGCTGTTTGCCGATCTGCTTCTTGCGCTGGCGGTGATCTTTCTGGTCGCCAACGCCTCTGGCTCTATCGCTAAATCTGTCAGGCCCATCATGACGCCCACCCCGACGTTGGCGCCAACGCCTGTGCCGCCGCCGCCGCCATCGACCAAGAACTATTTCGCATTTCCCATCAAGTTTGATGACTTTGCTCTGGAGAGTGGAGACGGTAGCACGGCTACAGCATCGTACGCGACCAGATTGAAGCCCGACTGACAGAGAAGGGCTATGCAATTCGTGTGGAGCCGTGCTGGTGCTTGTCTTTGGTGGCACCCCTTCACTGGATGATCGCTATGCGACAAATCGTGCGACAAACGCCGCTGATGCCGTCATCAACCAGTTGAAAGCGGAGGGCAGTCAGGGTTTTGTCTTCACCAAGGCACAATACCATTCGCCGTTCCTCTTCAAAAGCCAGTTTGGCATGGTGCAAGATTCAGGTCTACTTTTTCAACACCTCCAAACAGTGCGAGCCGTAGCCTGTGATACGAAATACGTTTAGCATGTTGTCGTTGGGCGCCTGTCTGTAGCGTAAACGCTACGGCGCGCGCACCAAACCGCAACAACCCAGACGGACTTGGTGTGAGCGGAGAGGCTACAGCGAATTTCCCGTCTGCATCATTTGCCCATTCGCCGTAGCATTTACGCTTCGGCCTGCTCCCCTTACTCAAGCGTCACATCAGTGCGGACGACCCCGGCGCGGTCGTGGCGGGCGATCAGCTTCACCACGCCGCCCCGAGGCGCGCGCACGACCCACTCGGCGCTGGCGCGGTCGGTCGTCGGGTCGCCCACATCCCAACCAAAGGGCGACGACGGCTTGTAGGCGCGCCCCTCCACCTGGCCGAGCACCAGCCGTGTGTGGCCCGATGCCAGCGACGCGCCCTCCGGCAGCTCGATCTCGCAGACCACGCCACGCACCAGCTTATTGTCCAGCGCGCTCTTCATCACATAGGTGGGCAGCCAGCCGCTATTCTGCACCGCCAGCCGCACGCGATACGCTCCATCGCCCAGCGGCGCCGCGCTCGCCTCGAAAAGCTCAAGGCGTGGCGAGATGAGCAATTGCCAGACCAGCCAGCGCGGGAACTTCGCCAGCTCGCGTTCGAGGAACTGCGACGGCGGATTCGAGAAAGCGTAGAACTCATTCCAGCCGCCCAGTTCCACCGGGCCAAGTTGCGGATGCTCGAAGGGATACCAGTCGATGTAGCCTTTGCCTTCCAGCGCCTCATCGCTCCACTTCAGCAGCTTCTGGTCGTCCTCCAGCGGATGCTCGCGGAACCAGTCGATATATTTGTAGTCGGTGATGCCGGCCTCACGCTGCGGACTCCATATCTCCACCGTCCAGGCGAAGACGCCCAGGTGCGCGACCATCCAGTCGTCGAGCGCGCCGGTAATGACCGATTTGGGATGGTACTTGAAGTCGTGAAAGACGGAGATGTTGGGGTAGCCGCTGATCTCTGTGCCTTTCGCGCCAATCTTCTGATACGTCCAGAGATCCTCGGCGGAGAAGTTCTCGTCGCTCTGGTGGCTGAAGGGCCGGAGTAGCACCCCGGCAAACGTGTGAAACGCAACGCCGCCCGTGATGTTGGGATGCTCGGCGATGAAGTGTACCAGCGCGCGTACCTCTGGCTCCGACGTCGGATAGGCGCCCGCGCCCCGCTGCTCATGCTCCTGCCGCCAGAGCGCTGGAAAGTTGCGGTTGAGGTCCAGACCCTCCTTCGGCGGCTGAATCGTAATCTCCACGCCGTCAAAGTCGCGCAGTTGACCCTCTGGCAGCACCCGGTAATACTGCCCGCCCGTCTCATCTGGCTCGCGGCGCACCAGCAGGCGCGGCTCATCTGGGCAGACCTTCCAGGCGCCATTGGGGTCGGGGATGCGCATGGCCAGGATACGGCCATCGCCGTCAATATCTTCGGTCAGCAGGCCGTGCGTGTGCTCCTCATCGTAGGGATAGGCGCGCGTGCTAGAGCGGATGAACTTTGGCATATCGGCCAGCGCCCACTCCGCGCCATCGGGATTGACGCGCGGGCAGACGTAGAAGACGCGCGTATCGAGGCAGCGGGTAATATCGTCGTCGTTGCCATAGCCGCTGGCCAGCGTGTTGAGCAGATAGAGACACGCGCTCGAGGGCGAGACCTCGGTCGCGTGGATGTTGCCGTCCACCCAGAGCGCGGGTTTCTCGCTAGCCTCGCCCGTGGCGAAGTTCGTCACCGCCACAACCCAGATATCGCGGCCCTCGTGGCTCTTGCCGATACTCTCAACCCGCATCAACTGGGGATTCTCTTCGGCGAACGCCTGAACCAGCCGCGTCAGGTCGTCGTAGCGATAGAACCGGTCGAATCGTATCTCAGGCATCTTGTTCTCCATCGTCCACTGGCTGCGCCGCTGACTCAGCCTGCTCAACGTTATCGGTAACTGCCACGCCGTCCGGAATCTCTGGAATCTTCGGCGGTGTCTCCTGTTCGCTTGCTGTCTCCGCCCTCTTGGGGATGGCGACGGTTGGAGGCGTCTCGCCGCTTATCTCAGCTACCTCCAGGGCGGCTCGTAGCGCGGGGTAGCAGGCGCGAGTGACCTCTGGCAGCGTGTAATCGCCCAGCGCGACCGCAACCAGCAGGCGGGCCGTCTCACCACGCGCCAGTTCATAGTGCTCGTCGGTGATCGCGCCAATCGCGTGCGCGGCCTCCAGTTCCTCCTGGTCGAGCAGCAGGGGCGTACCCTCTGGAATCCAGGCGATGTCGAGATAGAGATCGTCGTACCAGGGAATGCCATCCTCACCGATGCCCTGCTCGGCCACCAGATCGATATACTCCTGCACGGGCTGGCCATCGGCGTCGAACATGGTCGTGTGGGTATAGTTCGCGCCTTCGGGGAAGAGTTGCAGCCACGCATAGCCCGCGTCGGCGATGCAGATGCGCTGCTCGTGATGCATCACCCAGAGCGGCTCGGCAACCTCCAGCATCAGCAGCAGCGTCGCGTAGCCGTTCACTCGACCGTCGGCAATGCGCTGGCAGATGAAGCGCTGTGCCCGCAGACGTGGCCATCCGGGCCGGTCGGCGCGCTTATACGTCATGGTTGGGTCCGTTCTTGAGCCTGGGGATTGCCATCCTCTTTATCTATTCAGACTATACGGTACGCAGTCGCCCCCCAGCCGCCCGGCGCAGACGATCCTCGATGGCCAGGCCCAGCCCCCGTCTGCCGAAGCTATGCGCCAGCAACAGGTCCAGTCCGGCGGCATCCAGCTCGCGCAGGGCCGCATAGAGTCGGCGCGAGATCGCCGCGAGATCATCCATCGGGCCAAGCCGGGCGACGCGCACGCCAACGCCTTCCAGTGTAGCGGCTTCCTCGTCGGCTGCCAACGCCCCCACCCGTTCGCCCCGCGCCAGTCCCTCGGCGGCCAGCGCAAGCATGGCGGCGAGCGCCTCCGCGCCAGTGGCGTCGAAGACGATCAGCCAGGTGTGTGGGGCGTAGTGGCGCGCCATCTGTCCCGGCGCATGGGCTGGCTCGGTGTTTTCATCGTCCTGACGACCTGATGGCGCAATTTGTGCGGATTCTAGCGCGTAGAGATCCGGCAGGATAGTGTGTAAGGCTTCCAGTGTGACGCCGCCGGGCCGTAACAGGCGCGGTGGGCTGGTGGTGAGGTCGACGACCGTGGACTCGACACCGACGATGGTCGGTCCGCCATCGAGAATGCAGGCGATCCGGCCATCCAGATCGGCCAGAACGTGCGCGGCGGTGGTGGGGCTGGTATGCATGAAACGGTTAGCGCTTGGCGCGGCAATTGGAAGGTGTGTTGCCCTCAACAATGCCTGGGCTACTGGATGCGCCGGAACGCGCACGCCGATGGTGTCGCCGCCCGCCGCGACCAGCGCCGGGATGCGTGCGAGGCGTGGCAGCACCAGTGTCAGCGGGCCGGGCCAGAAGCGTTCCGCCAGTCGTTCCACGTCAGGTGGGATGGCGCGGGCTACCTCCGCCAGTTGCGACGCATCCGCCAGGTGGACGATCAGCGGATCGCTCAGCGGGCGCTCTTTGGCGGCGAAGATACGTCGCACCGCTTTTTCGCTGGTGGCGTCCGCGCCCAGCCCATAGACCGTCTCGGTCGGAAAAGCGACAACTTCGCCAGCGCGCAGCAGATTGGCCGCCAGCGCGATAGCATCTGGCGGAATGGCGTCTGGCGGCGTCGCCAGTACTATTGTTTGGCGCTGATGTGTGTGGTCTGTCATAGCGCGCTTCTAGGGCAATGTGGCTCAACTATTCCGGCAGAGTCGGCGAATCTCTCGTCAAACTGGCGGAAAATGTTCTTCATGTGACTTTCGCTCGTTTGTTAGTGTAGTCACATTCCGTCGCGCTCATGCCGACGGTCGTACGCGGCGCTCTACCAGAGGTGGTACTCTGTCGTTGCGCTTTCAGTGCGGTCGGTGTATGATTGCGGCGTTCGTCTACGCCGTTCATATATGAACGACCGCTTACTAATGGCGAGGTAGATTTTGTTGGCCAGAACACTCCGCCTCGAAGCCGCTGAATTATCCGATGTGGGTCGCAGGCGCGAACGTAATCAGGACAATGTTGCGCAACGGATCCCCTCGGATCCGCAAGTGCTGGATGAAAAAGGCGCTCTCTTCATCGTCTGTGACGGCATGGGTGGGCATGCCGCTGGCGAGGTCGCGTCTGAGCTTGGGGTCAAGACAATCGCTGAGGAGTATTACAACACCTCAGGGAACGACGTGATCACTGCGCTTGCTACCGCAGTCGAGCGCGCCAATGACACCATATTCCGTCATGCCAGCGAAAACGCGGAATACGGCGGCATGGGCACCACCTGTGTAGCGCTGGTGATCGCGGGAGGGCGGGCATTTGTCGTCAATATCGGCGATAGCCGCGCCTACATTATTCGCGATGGCAAGATGCACCAGGTCACGCGCGATCATTCGTGGGTGGCGGAGCAGGTGCGCGTTGGGCTGTTGACCGAGGAACAGGCGCGTAACCACAGCCATCGCAATGTCATTACCCGCAGCCTTGGCACCCAGCCAAATGTGACCGCGGATCTGTTCGTCCAGACGATGCAGAATGGCGACCGCGTGCTGCTCTGTAGCGACGGCCTGCACGGCTACGTCGATGAAGGCGAGATCGAGCGGGTGGTGACGGGCGATGTGGAGCCTGATGCCGCCGTCCACGAACTGATTGATATGGCGAACGCCAACGGCGGACCGGATAACATTTCCGCGACGCTGGTGTATCTGATTGATGTGCCGGAGCCGAAGGGTGCGCTCATGTTGCCCGATTCGGCGATACCCGCCGAGGGCATCACACAGCCATTGCCAGCCGTCGGCACGCGCGCTGCATCAAAGAGCATCCAGACGGCGAAGGCAGCGCGATCGGCGAAGGCACGCGCGCAACGGCGGGAGTCGTCGCGACGTCGGCTGGTGACGAATGGGTTGCGCGCGCTGGTGGCGGTCTTGATCGTGGCAATTGTCGCGGGCTTCTGGTACTTCGCATTCGGACCGTATGGTCAGCGGCAGGCGGCGAACCAGGAGTTTCAGCGCAATGTCACGCAGGCGCAGCAGGCGATTTCGCAGGCCTCGCAGCAGGACCCCGCGACGGCGCTGACCTCGCTGGCGCGTGCGCGGGATATGGTGGTCGATGACCTGGATAACCCTAATCTCGATGCGTCCTATCGCGCCGTTGGCGAGGATTTGCTGGCGAAACAGCTTCAGCCAGCGGTGCAGCAGGCAATCCAGCGGTATAACAGCGCGGCGCTGGTGACACCTGTCAACGTCACCACGACGCAGTTCTATAAGCTGACGTGCCAGACCTCGGGCGGGACGCCGACGACGCTGACCAGCGTGAGCCAGCTGACCGCGATGAATCAGGCTCTCCCAGCGCTTGCCTCCTCACAAATCCTCTACGTTGTCAGCGCGGGCCAACTCTACCAGGTGGTTGTTCCAGCAGACAATGGTGTGCCACAGTCTGGCGCCAGCTGCTTGCAGATCTCGCTGAGCGGGATCGCGACGGTGGTGGCGATTACCGGTGACGGGACGACACTCAACATCCTGGCGGAGCAGCCGAGTGGCCAGTATCTTGTGATGATGGTGACGACGAACGGCGTCAACGGCGATGGCACACCCAGAACGACGGTCGCGAACCGTTTCAATGTCGCGACGGCGGGTGGTGAGACACCGGAGTTGATCGCGGCGTCGGGCGCGGATGTCTATATCTCGTATTCGCGCGCGACGGATGGTGTCTACGGCGTCTGGCACTATAGCAGTTCGTTGCAGGCGCCCAAGCCCGCGAAGCCTGGCGCGAAGGCTCCACCCGCGCCAAAACCGCCGACTGGCCCCGCGCAGACCGTTCTGCTCCAGCGCGACCCTGTCTCGTTAGCGTTCTCGCACGGCATCCTCTATATGCTGGATAGCGCGGGCGGTCTGAGCCAGGTCAACGCGAACGACAAATTCGCGTTTTCGGCGCTACCGATACGGATTCCAAGCCCACTACAGCCCGTCTCGCCTGATGATTACTCGGTCGCGACGCCGGTGCCGACGCCCGAACCCACGCCCGCGAGTGGCGCGGCGCAGTCTTCAAGCGGCGCGATCAGTGTATCGCCTCATCTGGCGGCGTTTTTCGCGGCTGCCACGGCGACGCCAGTTCCGACGGCGACGGCTGTTCCAGTGACTCCATCGGCCTCGACCGGCACGCTCTTTGGCAAGACCGGCACGCTGGCGATTGATCCTGCCTTCCCAACCAATGTGCTGATCTGCGACGCCACGCAGAGTCGGCTGGTACGGCTGGTGGCCAGCGCCTCTGGGCCGGGACTTGGCTTTGCGGCGCAATACGCCTACGACGCGCCATTGCGAGGCGCCACCCATGTCGCCGTGGCGCCGGCCGCTGGCTCGCAACTGGTCGTCTACACCTGGGCTAATAACGCGCTGGCCGCCTACACAGTGCCAGAGACCGCCGCAGGCGCATAGCCTCTGCCAGGAATTTGGATGCATTGCCAAAAATGCCAAAAATCGCCGACTCCATCGCGGGGTCGGCGACGCGCGTTAGATGCGCGTGATGAGGAGGCGCTCCATGCAAGGACGACATTGCTGGCGCTGGCGACCTTATCTGCTGGGGATTGGGCTGGTCGCGCTGCTGGTCGCGAGTGTAACAGCCTGTGGTCGTCCTCCAGCCTCAACCGCTGTCACGTCGTTGTTCTCCGCGGATGCGTTGTACGTCGAGGTAACACAGCACGGAGGAACGCAGTATCAGGATCCAACCGTCTACACGCGCACTATCAGGGATGAAACAACTATCACGCAGGTCAGGCAGGCTATTGCGTCAGTCAAAGTCGTACCTCCCAATGCGATATTCAACTGTCCAATTGGGTTAATGCAATATTACGTCTACACGCTCAAGTTCTATCAGACCGCCAGGCTGGTCGAAGTCGTCACCATTGATGCGACAGATTGCGAGTTTATACAGGTCAAAGACGCGGGCACAGGCGCAACTCTAGATCGCTGTTGCCCCGGCTTGGACTTCTGGACGTGGCTACAGCAGGCGACAGGCGCTCCCCTGCCAGACGAGTAGTGTGTCGCCTGCCCAATCTATTGCGAACGGACTGAGACGGCGACAACAGCCATCCAAATCGCTATAATAGAATGTCGGGGACGTGTTTCCCTGTTTCGATACTGCCCAACCTGGGAGGAGAAATATTCGCGTGGCTGCATCATCACGAAAGAAATCATCTGTACCCCTGAACCTGGGGAACGCTCGCCCTTTGCGACGGCGCTGCGTACCGCCTCCTGTGGCGAGCTGACCGTCGCCGATGTTGGCCGCAATGTCATCATCACCGGCTGGGTGGGGCATCGCCGCGACCACGGCAAACTCATCTTCATCGACCTGCGCGACCGCTACGGCATTACGCAGGTGGTGATAGACCCGGATCGCACCCCGGAATCCGCCGCTGCCCATAAGATTGCCGAAGATGTACGGCTGGAATACGTGCTGCGGGTCGAAGGTGTCGTCGCTCGGCGGCTGGCTGGCAAGGAAAATCCCGCGCTGGCGACAGGCGAGATCGAGGTGGAGGCGCAGAAGATCGAGGTGCTCAACCCCGCGAAGGTGACGCCCTTCCCCATCGCCGATCACGTCTCGGCGGAGGAGGCGCTGCGGCTGCGTTATCGCTATCTGGATATGCGCCGCGACAGCATCCGCGCGAATGTGGAGTTGCGTCACCGCGCCATCAAGTTCATCCGCGACTACATGGATAGCCGGGCCTTTCTGGAGGTCGAGACGCCGATCCTGACCAAGAGCACGCCGGAGGGCGCACGCGACTATCTGGTGCCGAGCCGCCTCTATCCCGGTGAGTTCTATGCGCTACCCCAGGCGCCGCAGCAGTTCAAGCAGCTGCTGATGGTGGCGGGGATCGACCGTTACTTCCAGATTGCGCGCTGCTTCCGCGACGAGGATCTGCGCGCCGACCGCCAGCCCGAGTTCACTCAGCTTGACGTCGAGATGTCGTTTGTCGCCGAAGAGGATGTGATGGGCCTGATCGAGACGATGCTGATCGAACTGATTCAGGCGACCACGAACAAGCGCATCCAGCAGACGCCGTTCCCGCACATCACCTTCGCCGACGCGATGGAAAAATACGGCGTTGACCGGCCCGATCTGCGCTTCGATCTGCCGCTGACGACGGTGAGCGATCTGGCGGCTGCTGGCAGCTTCCAGGTCTTCCACGGCGCGCTGGCGGCGGGCGGCATCGTCAAGGGGCTGCGCGTGCCAGGGCTGGCGGGCGCGACGCGCAGAGAGCTCGACGAGTTGATCGAGTTCTCGAAGACGCTCGGCGCGAAGGGGCTGGTGACGCTCGCGCTTCAGGCGGAGGGGCCGAAGTCGCCGCTGACGCGCTTTATGAGCGAGGCGGAGCTTGGCGCGATCATCGAACGGATGGGCGGCCAGACGGGCGACCTGCTGCTCTTTGTGGCGGATAGCGAGAAGGTCGCCAACGACGTGCTGTGGCGGCTGCGCGTGCGCATGGGCGAGCGGCTGGGACTGATTGATCTCGATGTGATGTCGCTCTGCTGGGTGGTGGACTTCCCGCTGCTCGAAGAGATTGAGGATGACGGCAAGGTGCGCTACCATGCGACGCACAACCCGTTCTCCGGGATGCAGCCGGGCCAGGAGGCGCTGCTGGAGAGCGAGCCGTTGAAGGTGATCGCGCGGCAGTACGACATCATCGCCAATGGCTACGAGATCGGCGGCGGTAGCATCCGCATCAATGTCCCCGACCTCCAGCGGCGCATCTTCCAGTTGCTCGGCCTCTCGGACGAGCAGATTACCGAGCAGTTCGGCCATATGCTCGAAGCGTTCGAGTATGGCGCGCCGCCCCACGGTGGTATCGCGCTGGGCATCGACCGCCTGGTGATGCTGCTGGCGGGCGCGGAGACGATCCGCGACGTGACGGCCTTCCCGAAGAACCAGGGCGGCCAGGATTTGCTGATGCGCGCGCCCTCCGAAGTGACCGACGACCAACTGCGCGAGCTACACCTGCGCCTGCGCGAGACGAAGGGGAAATAACCTCTCCCAGACGCGGGGAGTCTGAGTCGAGTGTGCCGCAGGCTAAAGACCTGCGGCTAATCACGGCTGTCCAGTGTCTTTGCTGATGGCAGGCGAATACGTTAGGACGGGATTAGCCGCAGCATGATGTGGTTGTAGCATGTGCGACGGACAGGCCATGGCGGTGGGCGGTTCAAACCGCGCCTGAGCGGCCTCGCCTGCTGTGCACGCTCCGCCACAAAACCCGCCTGCGCGGGTTTCAGCGATCCGCTCGCCAACGGGATACCCGCTGGCGAGCGATCTGGGCAGTCCGCGCAGGGCAGCCGTGCGAGCCGAAGGTGAGAAGCGCGCGACGAGCGCGCGGAGCGGCAGCAGCCCGCAGGGCGGACTTCGTGGCCGCAGGCCCTTCAGGCGCGGTTTCAACCGCCGCGCATCGCCACCCGGTGTCCTCGGTAATTTGGAAAACCACATCATGCCGCGATGCCGGTTTACCACTCTTTTGCCCCTTAGCGACCCACACTCGCGCATTCCACAGGCCGAGTCGCATGCAACCCTACGCAGGCAGCGCCAGAATATCCGGCTCGATCCACTGCGCGCGGGCGGCTGGGCTGAGCATCGTCTCGCGCCGCCAGTGCCGGTAGGGCAGGTCTTTATCCAGCAGCATCGGGAAAGCCGCCAGGAAGTCGTCGAATGTCGTGATGTCGGGCCGCGCCGCGACCATATGGCCGACGAGCAGCACCCAGAAGCGCGTCATTGTTTCGTGGTATTTCTCGGCCTGGCCGTGCAGCGTCGCGAAGTAGCGGATGCCGCTGGTGATCCGTTTCATCGCCGCCTCGATGCCTGTCAGGCGAACCAGCGTCCACGTCAGCCGCAGATGGTCGCGATGGTGAAATTGCGTTGGTGGCAGCGAACCTGATAAGAATGCCTGTACAAACTCGTCGTCGGTCATGTCAGTTCCTCCTCCAGCGCGTGAATGACGGCAAAAAAGTCGGCGATAGCTGCCTCGCCCGCCTGCGCGCGCACCCGTTCCTCGATGGCATCCAATGCGCTACTGACCCGCTCGCCGATTGCGCTGCCAGCCTCGGTCAGCTCCACCGCGACGAGGCGGCGAGAGGTTGGATGTGGCAGCCGCCGAACCCAGCCGCGTGCTTCGAGGCGGTCGAGGATACTTGTCAGGGTCGAGCGTTTGTGGCCAAAGCTGGTATGCAGGTCGTTGATGGCGGCGTCGGGATGTCGCGCAAGATACGCGAGCACGTGCGCCTCGGCCTGCGTCAGCCCCACTTCGCGAAAGGCGCGCTCGACCCAAAGCCCCAGCACGTGGGTGGCGTGTTCCAGTGCGGGCGCCAGTGGCGGCGCGGTGTGGTCATCCATACGAATATGTATAATACGAAAACGTATAATTGTCAAGAGTGGCGGTTGTGAGACATACGGACCAGTCTGGCGTACTATTTTGTGATGAACCCGATGAACAGGAGAGAACGCGCCTATGCCAACACCTATGGTCGATCTGCGCCAGGTAAGCATGCTCGCCGAGATTGTCCTACGAGGTGGCGATTTCAGCAATCCGCGTTCGCGAGAAAGCTTGCGCGGTCAGTATGAACAGCCTAATAACTACTATCCCGACCTTGCCGCTGGACTCTCCTGCCTTTTTCGTCCTGGTGCGTCACTTGACGAATTGGCGCGTGAAGGCGCATATCCTAACGCCAGGTTGAGCGTCGCGATTGTTGAGCGGCTTGTCAACGAACTAGCAACGGTCGGATGCGAGTTGGCGCTCTATATTACGCCAGTTGGACGCTTTCCCGATCATCACACGCTTGTTATCATACGTAATGGGTTGATGGAGACAACCTTGCGAGATGAGGCACTTGACGCGCTCATTCGTGCAATGTCTAGTGTAACTAACCCGTATAGGCGAACGAAACGCTAGGAGGAAGCCTGTGCGTACCATCGAGACAGCACTCTGGCCGCCAGAACAGCCCGCATCATTCGGTGAAGGCGTATACATTGGGCTGGAAAATGATCCACGCCTGGCTGCCCTCGCCGAGGGTGAACGTGTCCTCTTGCTGGAGACGAATGAAGTACAGGTTGAAGCAATAGTCCATAAGGTGCTGTTGAATGGTCGTCGGGTCTGGTTTGGCGAATTCCAGGGTGAGATTGAGGTAATCTATTCAGGCGACGAGACGACCGACGCACAGTCTGCTTCGAGCGGTGTTGTGAAAGAGCACTGAGTCCATATTCGTGCGATACTGGCGAGAGAGGCGCCGCAGCGTTGCGCGCTGGAAAATCGAGGAAGATGACTATGGACACACAAACAACAGAGAAGACGCTCGATACGCTCATGGGCGCCTGGGACGGCGAAGAGATTATTGTCCGCCGCGACCAGCCGACCGGCGCCACCATCATCATTGCGGTGCATTCGACGCGGCTGGGGCCAGCATGTGGTGGCACGCGCATGAAAACCTATCCCACCCTCGAAGAGGCTGTCCTCGATGCCCAGCGGCTGGCCGAGGGGATGACCTTCAAGTTCGCCGCCGCTGGTCAGCAACGGGGCGGCGGTAAAGCGGTGATCGCGATTCCCGCGGGTCTGGATGCCGCCGCGCGTGATGATTTGTTGCGGCGTTATGGCGCGCTCATCCACCAGCTGGGCGGGATCTTCGCCTGCGGCGCCGATGTTGGCACCACGGCGCATGATATGGATACTATCGCCGAGACCGGCGCACCCTATGTCTTTGGCCGGACGTCCGAGCACGGCGGGTCCGGCGATCCCAGTCCAGCGACGGCGATTGGGGTATTCTCAGGCATCAAGACCACATGCGCCCGGCTCTTTGGAAGCGATGCGCTCGCTGGTCGGCGTATCGTCGTGCAGGGCGCGGGCAAGGTTGGCTATTCCCTGATGCGTCTGCTGCGCGATGAAGGCGCCGAGGTAGCCTGCGGCGATGTGGACGCTACCATCGTCGAGCGGGCGCGGGCGGAACTGGGTGTATCGGTCGTGGCTGCCGATGCGGTCTACGACGCCGAATGCGACATCTTCAGCCCCTGCGCGCTCGGAGCCGTTCTGAATACCGAGACGATCCCCCGGCTACGTTGTCGTGCGGCGGTGGGCGCGGCCAATAATCAGTTGGCCACTTCAGCGGACGCGGAACGCTTGCGCGAGCGCGGTATCCTCTATGCGCCGGACTTTGTCGTCAACAGCGGCGGAGCAATCTATCTGATTGGGCGCGAGGTGTTGGGCTGGTCTGAGCAAGAGACGCTGGATCGCGTCAGAACCGGCGTCCGTGATGGGCTGACCCAGGTCTATGCGCTGGCCGATGAGCAGGGCATAACAACCGGCGCGGCGGCCGAACAGGTGGCGCGGCGGCGTATCGCTGGCGGCCAGGGTTAGCGCGCGACATACACCATAGCATAGGACAACATGGCTGGCATGTCTTTAGCGTCCACATCGGCGCTAGAGCGCGTGCCAGCTTTATGTTATGCTTATAGGGAAGAGACAACGCACTCGCATGTGTCCTCCACGTGTCCTCCACGTGTCCTCGTTGCTGGTCCATCTCCCGGAGGCGTGCGCATGAAACGACATGTATCGGCGCTCGGCAGATTCGCGCTGGCAGGCCTGTTCGCCACTGTTCCCCGTCTAACCCTCTCCGTCAAAATCCATGGCCTCGCGAACGACATCCGCGCGCCGCGTACCTTCTACGTCATCACCCATAAGCGCGACTTCGACGCCTTCGTGCCAGTTCCCCTGCTGCTCGCGCACCGCGGCAGGCGTGCCTTCACCAGCGAACTCCATTTCGCCATGCGCGGCGATGGATTCCAGATGGGATTCCTCTCGCGCATCGTCCGGCGGCCCGCGTGGTTCTCGCACATGCTGCGCCCGATCAATGTCGGGCCGATTCTGCGTGGAGTCGGCGTCCATCCGCTCGATAGCCTGCATCTGCGGCCCATGGAGATCTGGATCCGCGAGGCGCTCCGTGTCGATGGGGATACGACCATCGGCGAACTGCTGGCGCCCGCAACCATCGAAATGCTCGCCGCGCGGACTGGAACGCGCGTCGCGAAACTGGCGGCGCGGCCGGCCTCCTCGCTGCTCAAGTGGCGCTATTTCCCGTTCCTGCAGGAGGAGACTGGGCCAGAAATCTTCACGCCAGCGGCTCATCGGCGCGCGGAGCTACGGGCGCTGGCGACGGCGAAAGAGCAACTGGCCGACTGTGTGGACTGGCTGCGCGCTGGTGGATCGCTCTATACCTCGCCCGAAGGCCTCCTTTCCACCGATGGCCGCCTGAGTCCCCTGCGTGCCGGGCTGACGCGAGTGCTGCGCGCGGCGCCCCGGGATACGCGCGTGCAGCCTATCGCAATCATCTATGATTTCATGGTTACAGGCCGCCTGCGCATGTGGATTGACCTTGCGCCTGCCATCGAGGGAGGGGCGGTCCTGACAAATCACGAGCTGGAACGACAGGTACGGGCCGCCTGGCTGGATGTCGCGCGCTTCACGTGTACGCAACTCGCATCGGGTCTGCTGATGTATCGTTGTGAGCAGGGGCAGCGCGCAACGAGAATCACCAGCCTGGAGGCAGGGGTGCTGGCGTGGGCGCGCGAGCTGGCCGCGGCAGGACGACAGGTGGATCCGGCGCTGCTCTCAGAGGAGGGCGTACATCGTTGTGTGGCAGGCTATCTGACGTACGCCGAACTGCACGGTATCATCCGTCACTACGGCGACAGTATTGTGCTGGCGCCGGGTAGCCCGGCTGAGATAACGGCCACACCTGGCGATGTGGGCTACCGTCACTCGCCGCTCCGCTATGCGGCCAATGAGGTGCGCGAGATGGCGGGCGCGGCGCCCGTGCAATTCGACACGCTGGCGATGTGATGTGATCTGGTTTATTCCGGCCTGGTGGTGCGGTACGCCTCAAACTCCTCCTCGACCTCGAAGCCGAGTTTCTGGTAAACGTGCTGCGCCGCGCTATTGCCGACGGTGACGAAGAGCACCAGCTCGCTCTCGCCCCGCGCCAGCAACGCATTGATGCTCGTACTGAGCAGAAACGTCCCCAGCCCCTGCCCGCTTGCGTCGGGATGTGTCATGAGGAAGGCCAGCAGTGGCTGTTTCTGGCCAATACGCTCGTCGGTCCAGTCGGTGATGATGGTGGCGCCGAGCGCGCGCCCCTCTTCCTCAACTAGCAGGGAGCAGGTATCCAGCAGCGGGCCGTACTTGCCGTTGAAGACGCCTTCGATCTCTGCAACCGTCTCCTCTGACGTCTCGCCCTCATCGTCAATGGTGTCGTGGTAGGCGTCGTACATCAGCGCGCCGAGGAGTGTGGCGTCGCGCCCGGTGATGGCGCGCGCGTTCCACGGTCCATTGATGGGCTGCTGGGTGAGGCGATTGCGCATCATCCAGCGCTTGTATGTCTCAGCCATGCATTATTCCTTCTGACCGTCAGACGCTATAGTCGCGCCTCGATCCAGTCCAGCAGTGTCTGCGTGTAGAGTGGGCTGATCGCGGCCATATCGCGACCACCATGAAGCGTAGGATGATGACTCGCGCCGGGCAGGCGCTTGATTGTGACGTCGCCAGTTGCAGCGCGTCGCCACACCTGGATGCTCTCGTCCGCTGGCGTCCACTCGTCATCCTCGCCATAGAAGAGCAGTGTCGGACAGCGCACGCCTGCGAAAATCGGCTCTGGGTCGAAGTCCATGTCCTCCCACGAGCCTGGTTCTGGCAACTCACGTGGAACGTACGTGAGCGAGAACCAGGGCTGGCCTGCCATACGATCAATCAGCGCCTGCGTTCGCGCCCGTTCAGCGTGGCCGCGTAGATAATCTTCGTAGGTGGCGCGGAGGTCGGTTAGCATGGTGAGCGCCTCGTCTCCATATCCTGCGCGACGCAGTTGTTTGGCGATCCCATAGCGCATCTGGCGGGCGGGGCTGACACCGGTAGATGCGATCAGTGTCAGGAAGGCCACCGCGTCCGGCGCTATGCTCGCAGCCAGTGGAGCTGCCCACGCGCCCTGGCTGAAGCCCCACAACCCTAATGGCGCATTGCTCACCCCTGGAACCTGCCGTAGTTCATGGAGCATGACGAGCGCATCCTTCGCCTGGAGCGCCAGTGGCACATCGCTATCGTCTCTATATGCCCGCCGGTCGAAGCGCAACACGGCGACGCCACGAGGTGGCAGGATCTCCGCAAGATGGCGAAAGAGGAACTGATCGCGCGACGGCTCGCTCGCGGGGTGAAGCGGGACCAGCCCTCCTCGAACTGGCCCTGTCGGCATGGTCAGGGTCGCGGTGAGTGTGACATAGTCACTGGCGATCCGCACCTGATGCTCGTCCATGCGCTTCTCCATTCTCTCCCTTTTTGCATCGGAGACGCCAGTAGCAATGCAGAAATGCACGAAAAAAGCCTCCCGCGTATGAGGAGGCTCGTGATGGCTGGTGAGGTGGTGTGGTGGCGAGGGTGGGATTTGAACCCACGACCGACGGCTTATGAGTCCGCTGCTCTACCGCTGAGCTACCTCGCCATATCAACCGCCCCCAAGCCGAAGCCGGGGGGCGAGATTTGGTAGCGGGGGGCGGATTCGAACCGCCGACCTCCGGGTTATGCTTGCTACTACAGCTTTCGCTGCCCGGCGAACCGGTTTGTAGTCTGGACTTTCCCTTCACCCTCGGCGTTACCCGTTAGGGGCCTCACATCAAGTCTCTACACGTTCTCCTGCGGATTCATCATCCTCAAGAGCTTCGCTCGGGATTACCCTGCCAACGGCTTCCCCGAATTTGTGAGGTGTTCGCACATCAGTTTCCCGGTGTGCAGCCCATTGTGAAATGAGTTCCCACGCACAGCGATAATCGGCAGATTTTGGTCTTCGCTGGCGCTGGCCGACTGAACGACCGCCTCACTTCACGGAATTGAGCCCGACGAGCTAACCACTGCTCTACCCCGCGTCGCAAAAGAGAGTATATCTCAGTGGGCCATCTCCTGTCAAGCTGGATGCGATGGGTCGGCGGAGCTACTTTGTCTTGTGGTGCTGGAGAGCTGTTCTTTCAGAAAGGCCAGTTTCTCTGGGTTCAGTTGCGCATAGATCTCCTGGATGCCCGCGGCACTCACGGTGAGGCTGAGGACTCCGACCAGGCTGCCCTCATCCCAGAACAGGATGGCTGGGCTGCCATTGATCTCAGCCAGCGTAGTGGTCAGTGGCAGCGGATTTTCGCGCTGCAGGTCCAGCCAGAGGCTCCAGACACGCGCCACGGCTTGCTGGCCGTAGATAGGCTTGAGATTCGCCTGCACTTTGCCGCCACCATCTCCCCAGGAGACGGCATCCTCAGCCAGCAGACTGGTCAGCCCCACCATGTCTCCGGCCTGACTGGCGGAAAGAAAACGGAGCAGAAGCTGGCGCTGGCGTTGCGGCTCTGGCTCGAAACGCACGCGCTCATCCTGCAATGCCCGCCTGGCCCGATGAAAGATCTGGCGGCAACTAGCGGGGCTTTTCTCCAGCATGCCGCCGATCTCGTTAAATGGGTAATCAAACACCTCATGCAGGAGAAAAACGGCGCGCTCGGGCGGGCTGAGAGTCTCCAGCAGGCGCAAAAAGGCCAGTGAGAGCGCTTCTTGTTGCTCAAGATGTGCTCCGCCATCCCCCGACGTGAGGATCGGCTCAGGTAACCAGGTACCAATATACTGCTCGCGAGTGACATGAGCCGATTTCAGATAATCCAGCGCCAGACGGGTAATGATTGTGCTGAGATACGCCTTCAAAGAGTCGATTTCCTGGTCAGCGCTCGCCTGATAGCGCAGATAGGTCTCCTGTACAAGGTCTTCCGCGTCACTCGCGCTACCGGTCATCCGATAGGCGATGGAAAAGAGCAGCACGCGATACTGCTCGAACGCTTCTCCCTGGTTCTCCTTGCGCATAGATGCATCCATTGCTTACATGTCCCCTTCTCGGCGTTTCTCGGCGTTTCTCGGCGTTTCTCGCTCTCTACCTAATTGTAGGCCCTGGTAGGGCGGATGTCACATCTGCCGGTGCTGACTCGTCTCCTGTGCGCTCCTCTGGGAGTCACGCAAAGCACAGAGAAACGAGAGAGGAATCACCATGCAACATACTATTCTGGTTACTGGCGGCACAGGCACGCTCGGACGCCACGTCGTCCAGCGGCTGCGGAATGCAGACCGCAACGTACGGGTGCTCAGCAGGCACAGCCGCGAGGCTGATGAGGGAATCGAGTTCGTGGCAGGCGACCTGACCACGGGTACGGGGATCGAAGTCGCAGTGGAGGGGGCCGAGATCATCGTACATTGCGCGGGTACCAGCAAGGGCGACGGGGAGAAAGCCCTGCACCTGGTCGAGGCGGCGTCGCGAACTGGGACGCGACACCTGGTATACATCTCGGTTGTCGGCGCCGACCGGGTTCCGGTCGTCAGCGGCATTGACCGCGCTATGTTCGGCTACTTCGCGTCCAAGCTGGCCGCCGAGCGCGTAGTAGCCGACTCCGGCATTCCGTGGACAACGCTGCGCGCTACCCAGTTCCAGGAGTCATTCCTGATGTTAGCGCGGCAGATGGCAAAGCTGCCGGTGATGCCGGTTGCGGCCGGAATGCGGTTCCAGCCGATCGCCGTCGACGAGGTGGCGGCCCAGCTCGTCGACCTTGCGCTTGGCACACCAATAGGGTTGGCGCCCGCTATGGCTGGACCGAGGGTGTACACCATGGCGGGACTGCTGCGCGAATACTTACAGGCCAGTCACCGGCACCGACCGATCATTCCGCTCTGGGTACCAGGCAAGGCTGCCCGGGCGATTCGGGATGGCGCCAATCTCGCACCCGAGCGAGCGGTGGGTCGGCGGACCTGGGAGGAGTTTCTGGCCGACCAAGTGCGCTCGTCAAGCGACAACAAGCAAAACTAGCCTGCCATAGTGGCCCGCAAGACACCAGCGCTGTGGTTGTGCTATGCTGGGTGAGCGGGGTGGGTCATCCGCGACGGGCCAGCGAATGGAAAGCAGGAGAGCAAGGTATGTCGCTTCCTTCATCGTCAGACGCATCAGGCGCATCATCGCGGGACGCCGGAAACGATGCCCTTGCGGCGCCGAGCGACTATAAACCCGACCCGTACATGACACCCGCCGAGGCGCGCGCGCTGCTGACCTCGTCTCGCCGCAACCGTCTCGCACGCTTCTCACCTTACTTTGAGCGCGTGCTGGGCTTCGTCCATGACCACTGGTTGGCGATCATCAACACGGTGCTGGCCGTCTTCATTGGCATCGCACTGGTGGCGCCGCTGGCATTTGCCGCGGGGCTTACCGGCCCGGCATCTGGTGTCTTCGATGTCTACCGCGTCTTCTGCGCCCAGACGCCCTCGCACTCCTTCTTCATCGCGGGCTACCAGACCTGTCTCTGCTCGCGCTGCCTGGCCATCTACACCTCGATACTGCTCGCGGGCGTGGCAATCGTCTTCCTCCGCAAGAACCGCCGCTTACGCGCTATTCCGTGGTACGTCTGGCTGCTGGGCATGATACCGATGGCGCTCGACGGCTTCACGCAGCTCTTTGGCCTGCGCGAAAGCAACCTGGCGCTGCGCCTGCTGACTGGCGCTATCTTTGGAGTCACCACCGCATGGTTCCTGCTGCCGCAGATCGAAGAGGCGGCGAACCAGGAACAGCCCGCGCCCAACCCCGCCGCATACGCCGCCTATGCCCAGGCTACGCGGGCCGACGACTGAGGCGTGTCCGGCATGGAGTGACGTTCTCTGAAGATCAGGCGGCTGGCTGGCTGACGGGCCAGATCGAGATCATTCCGGCCTTCTGGTCGCAGACCAGCACCCGATCACCCGAGGGCGACCAGAGCAGCGTCATCGGCTGCGCGGGATAGGCCGACGCGCCGCTTGAGAGGTTGCGACAGCCCGTGTCATCCTTTGCCAGCGAGAGCGCCGCCGACCCCTGGATAACCGCCGAGTCGGTCGCGCGTATGTCCAGCATTTCATCACCGGGTGTGTTGCAGTTGATGCTGGCCAGCAGATTGCCCGCGGGATTCCACGCCACCAGCGCCCAGCCATGCGTGCCAGCGCGGCGCTGCACCGCCACCAGCGCATTGTCACGAGCAGGCGCCGAGGGCATTGCCGAGGGCGTCGGATAGGCTATCGCGCCGCCTCCCGAAGCTGGCGCGCTTTGTGGCGTGGGAGAAGGAGCCAGCGGCAGTAGCGCGCCAGCGGCTATCAGCGTCACGTATTTTCCGTCGGGCGACCATGATGGGAAGACCGTCGTGAAGATCCCCGCGCTGATGTTTGCTCCCGATCCGAGCACTACGCCTGGCTGCCAGATCGTAAATGTCGAATTGCTGCCGGGGTTGCCGACCGGATAGCGAGGCCCGGCGGTAATGGGCAACTGGGTGATCGGGCCATGTGTTTTCACGATGGGGTAGGGCATGCCCTGCTTATTCCATGCGTAGGCCAGGCCCGGATCAGGCAGGTATGTGGGCACGGAGGCTCCCGCCGCGACGTTCCAGATGGGGAATCCGCCGCCATTCGTTCCCGGTAGCGCGAAATACCCCGAATCGCCGTATATGACGCGCGCCGTGCCGTGTTCCGCGTCCATGACAATCAGCCCGGTGTCGCGCTCAGTGGCGGGCGTTTGACTCTCTGCTGAATCGAAGGCCGTAAAGATGATGGCGATGCGGCTACCATCTGGCGACCAGCCAAGACTGAAATAGTGTATCGCGCGAATCGGTTGCTGGTCGATGGGAATGTCGGTTCTGATGCCTAACAGCTTTTCGAGCTGGACATAGAGTGTCATAACGCCAGAATGCGTATCGTAAATCGCGGCAACGTGTGGCGTCAGAGTAGCTGTGGTTGGCGCGCACGTACTCTGGCTTCCGATGATGGACACATGCGCGCCATCAGGCGAGAAAGCCGCGCCGTACGGGCAATTGATGGCGCCCTGCTCGATAGTCGAGATGCGCAGCGGCGCGCCCAGCGAACCGCGCGTGCCCGTGCCCGTGCTGCCGACCCGATTGGTTCGGCCCACGGAGATCATCGTGCCGATTGCGGCTACGATCAGGAGTACGCCCAGTAATACCGTTCCTAAATTCAGGAGCGGGCGCTGCCGCCGCTCACGGGCCATCCTCGCCTCCCACGCAAACTGGTACACTCTTCCATTACGGAACTACGTTTCACAGTGCCCAATTCTTTCATATTGAGGAAGCAATCACTACAGGCTTAAGGCGCACAAACTGGTAATTTGTGGATGGCCGTCCCTTTAATTGTTCTTCAGGCGTATGATACACTGATTGAGCATGTATTGCACGCTGGTATTGCAAAAGGGGCAGTCACCGATTTTTTTGGCAGGAGACGTTGCTCTGGCGATGTCAGCCCTGTCCAGAACAAAAGAGCGAGCAAAGAACACCTATGTCCGACATTACGCCGCGCTCCACCGTTCGCACCTTCCAGTGCGCGTGTGGCGCATCAATTGATATAACCACCTATGCCACCGTCAATATTACGATGGAGCCGGAGCTGCTCTATCGACTGCTGGCCGGTACGCTGAATGTGGCGGTCTGCGCCAACTGCGGGCGGAAGGCGGTCAGCGCGCAGGCGTTCATCTATCACGACATGGCGCGCGGACTCTTCGCCTATGTCCATCCAGACGCCAATCTGCCCGAGGATGAGCGCGAGGAGCTCCTCGAACACCTGCGGGATGTCTACGATCAGGCGGTCGCCGAGTCCGAGCGACTGGAGCAGCCTTCCGCGGGTGGACGACATGGTTCGGTTGAGCCGCGTATCCGCCGCCGCGTGCCGTATGATGACGCCCTCAAACGTATCTCCCCCGATGCGCCTCCGATGCAGGTGATTTTCGGGATCGAAGACTTGATGGCGCTCGTCGAATCGTTGCTGGATCCCGAGGAAAAGCTGGGCCGTATCGTCCTGAGCACGCAGACCAGCGGAGCGCGGGAGCGGACTCGTCTGGAGTCGGTGGCCAGGCGTCTGGCGGAGCAGGCCCATTGTCTCGTCGAGATCGAAGACCTGCCCGCGGAGTACACAGTCATCATCTATGGTTCGCGCGCGCGCATCCGCCAGATCAACGCCGCGCTGAAGCTGATCGGCCAGCGGTAGCGGCAAGCTGCCTCCTGCCTGCCTGGCAATGGCAATGGCAATGGCTACGACGCGCCTGCTGACATGCCTGCGGCGGGAACCTGTAGCAGCACGCTGGCTATCTGGCGAAAGGCCTGATAACGGGCAAGATAGTCACTGCTCCCGGCTGATGGCTGAATGATCGCGGCGCTCCGTCCGCTCTGCCGTGAAATCGCCTCATCCCAACGCCACTGGTTGGTCGCGATATTCGCCAGCGTTGCGGCGCCCGTTGCGGAGGCGTCTGCCCCACCAGGGAAGCGCACCGGCAGCCCGAAGATATCCGCCGCGAGTTGCCGAATCCAGTCCACCTCCAGCACCTTACCTGAGACGATGAGTTCGGTCGGCGTGCCCAGCAGCTCGAAGAGCCGCTCCGACATCCAGCGCGCGTGGAAGAGGATGCCCTCGACGGCGGCGCGTAGCACATGGGCAGCGGTATGCTCTAACCGCAGGCCGATGATGCTCCCACTGGCGTCAGCATTCCAGAATGGCGCGCGCTCGCCCGCGACATAGGGAAGAAAGATCAGGTGCTCATCGTGCGCCGTGGCCGCCGCATCGAGTAGTGAGACGAGGGTTTGCGCGCCCGCGGACGGCTGATCGACGGCGAGCGCATGCGCCAGCCATTCGAGCACCACACCGCCGCTGTTGCCCGGCGCGCCAGCGATGAAGCGGCCATCGTCGAGGACATAGCAGAAAATGCGCGAGGCTGAATCGGTGAGCGGCGCTGCGCTACCCATCCTCACGGCGCAACTGGTGCCAATCGTCAGCACCAGCCGTGTCGCGTCCACCGCGCCAACGCCCAGGTTGGCCAGCGGGCCATCCGCCGCGCCGATGACGAAAGCCGCATCATCCGGCAAACCCACCGCCTGTAATATCCTGGACTGGCCCGCCGTACGCATCGATGTTGGCGCTACCAGCGTTGAGAGCTTTTCCGGCGTGATGCCAGCAAGCCCGAGCGCGCCATCATCCCACGTCTGATTCCGCAGATTGTAAAGCCCGGTCGCGCTGGCAATCGAAGCATCTACCTCCCAGACGCCGAACCAGTGATGCCAGAGCCATTCCTTGAGCGAGACGAACCGCGCCGCCTGGTGGTACATGTCTGGGTGCGCGCGCCGCAGCCAGCGCAACTTGACCAGCGGTGACATCGCCGAGACTGGAGTGCCCGTTCGCTCGTAGGTCGCCCGCCCTTCAGGGGTTTGCCAGAGCGCGTCGGCATCGGCCTCGGGGCGGGTATCCATCCAGAGCAGCGCTGGCCCCAGTGGAGAATTGTCTGCCGCGACGGGTATCAGACTATGCATGGCCGCGCTTAGCCCCACGCCGCCGACTATATAGCCCTGGCGCTTCGCGTCCGCGACAACACTGGCCAGCGCATCGGTTGCCGCCGTCGCCACTGCGCGCGGATCTTCCTCCGCCGCGCCAGCCTCGCTGGAGGTGCGCTCGACCTCACGGCCCGCGCGCGCGATTTCCTGTCCATCGAAGGCGAAGGCCACCGCCTTGAGCGATGTGGTGCCGAGATCCATCCCCACAGTACAGCGGCGAACCTCCATCCAGCGCCTCTCTTCCGTGTTTGCGTTCAGCCAGCTCAACGCTCGCGCGCGCCGATATCGCTACGCCAGCGCGCTCCCTCAAAGTATACCCGGTCGATGTTAGCGTAGACGCGCGCCCGCGCCTCCGCGACGGTGGCTCCCCGCGCGACCAGCGTCAGCACCCGTCCTCCGGTCGTCACAAGCGGACCATCCGGCTCGCGGGCGGCGCCAGCGTGAAACGCGATGATATCCGGGTCGAGGGCATCCAGCCCGGTGATCGGTAAACCTTTGGCATAGGGGCCAGGGTAGCCATGCGCGGCAATGACGACGCCACAGGCCGCCTCATCGCTCCAGACTGGCGGAGGCGCCTGGTCGAGCGCGCCATCGGCGACGGCGGCGCATAGCCCCAGCAGATCACTCTCCAGGCGTGGCAGCACCACCTGTGTCTCGGGATCGCCGAAGCGCGCGTTGAACTCGATGACCTGCGGATCACCGCCGCGTACCATCAGGCCAGCGTAGAGCAAGCCGCGAAAGGGCGCGCCCTGCTTTGCCAGCGCCGCGACGACCGGGCGTACAATCGTCGCCTCGATGCGCGCCAGCAGTTCCGACATGGCGAAGGCGGGCGGTGAATACGCGCCCATGCCGCCGGTGTTGTCGCCCTTATCATCGTCGAGCGCGCGCTTGTAGTCGCAGGCAGGCGCGAGCGGATAGATGCGCTGCCCGTCGCAGAGGACGAAGAGCGAGAGTTCCGTGCCGGTGACGCACTCCTCGATCAGCACCGTCGCGCCCGCAGCGCCCAGCGTGCGTCGCACCATGAAATCGTCGAGCGTCGCGCGCGCCTCGTCTCCGTTTTCCGCTTTGACGACGCCCTTGCCCGCCGCCAGCCCATCCGCCTTGATGATGAGCGGATAGCTGTTGCCCGCCGCCTCGTAGCGATCAAGGTACTGGATGGCCTCGTCATAGCTGTCGAAGATCTCGGCGTACGGCGTCGGCACGTTCTCCGCCACCATCAGCCGCTTGGCGAAGGCTTTGCTGCTCTCGATGCGTGTGGCGGCGGCGCTCGGCCCGAAGACACGCAGCCCGCGCGCCGTGAAGACATCGGCGATAGCCACCCGCCAGATAGTTCTCCGGCCCGATGATCGTCAGGTCAATCGCGTTGGCCGCCGCCCAGTCGGCGCAGGCGGTGGAGTCCGCCGGGTCGAGTGTGACGTTTTCGGCGACGGTTGACGTGCCGCCATTGCCCGGCGCGCAATAGAGCTTCGTCAACGCTGGCGAGCGGTTGACCGCCCAGCAGAGGGCGTGCTCGCGGGCGCCGCTACCAATCACCAGTACACGCATAGTCGTCCTCGCCTTCACCAGTTCGGGTGTCGCAACAACTCCGGCGGGCGCATCATCGGCAGATAGTGGAACGCCTCGGCGTACTCGACGCCGATCTCAGCCCCGGCGGCGCGGGCACGCGCCCGTACGAACTCGCCGATGTCGCGTGAGCCAATCTGGCTGGTATGGCAGAGCAGCGCCGCGATCTTCTGCTCGATGGTCTCGGTGATATCCACGTAGTAGTTGGGTACGTCGGTGGCGAAGAAGTAGACGTTGTGGACGCGATGCTCCGTCAGGCTGCCGGTCAGTTGCTCTGGATAGTAGAGGCGGTCGCGCGCGGCGGCGACGGCATCGAGCGTGGTCTGGCCGATGGCGCGGTGGTCAGGATGAATCTGGTAGCGCTGCCAGGGATCGAAGGTCAGCACGACATCAGGCTTACCTTTGCGCAGGACATGGGCAATCTCGCGCCGGAAGGCAACGCTGACCTCAAGCTCGCCGTCCATGTGGCGCAGGAAGGTCACTTCTTCGATGCCCAGCACATCCGCCGCCGCCCGCTGCTCGGCCTCGCGGGTCGCGATAAGCTGTTCTGGTGTCGCGTCGGGATCATTGCTGCCCTTGTCGCCGCTGGTCGCCAGCACATACTGCGCGCGGTAGCCGTGACGTGTGAAGCGCGCGACCGTGCCGGAGCAGATAAACTCGGCGTCGTCGGGGTGTGCGAAAATGACCATGACGCGCGGGCGCATATCGCCCCTGGTAGTGTTGATGTCTTCCACGTGTTCTCTATCCTCTGGATCCGCTGGCTCTTTCTCAGGCGTAAATATGCTTGCCGTTGTCCAGCATACCAGCCCGCGAAAGGATGCGGCAAGCGCCAGAGATAGCCAGACTCACGACAATGCTCGCACGGATGAGACAAAACGGGCATGCGCGCGTATACAATACACGACAGGCACGCGCTATGCGTCTACTGCTGCGCGCGGATTCCCGGAGATACTTCATCGCTGTATCATAGCAGCCATTCGAGGAGATCGTTTGTATGCGTGGTGGCCATCGTTCCTGGCGTTCGCTTGCTATCATTCCGATGCTGCTGTTGGCGCTGGGGCTTTCCGCGTGCAACCTGAGCATCAGCGCTGGAAGTCCCGGCAGCGCCATCTTACCGGACAAGGCTCCGACGACAGCCGCCGGGACGCCGACGGCGGGCGCGCAGGGAAGCTGCGAGCCGCAAACAAAGCACGACAACGGCTCCAACGATGGCTTCAATACCTACCTCTCGCCGAAGCAACTCTGGACGCTCTACGGCGTCGAGCCGCTGCTGAAGCAATGCTACACCGGCAAGGGTCAGACGGTGGTGGTGATTGACTCATTTGGCAGCCCGACACTGCAAGAGGATATTGATAATTTCAGCGATTACTATGGCCTGCCCCGCGTCAAGCTCCAGATTCTCGCGCCGCGGGGCACGAAGACGTTCGACCCGTCGGACCAGCAGATGATCGGCTGGGCCATCGAGACGACCGAGGATGTGCAGATCATCCATGCGATTGCGCCCGACGCGAATATCACCGTGCTGACGAGTCCGGTGGACGAGACGGAGGGGGTCGCTGGCCTGCCGGAGTTCCTGCAACTGGAGCAATACGCGGTGCAGCATCAGCTCGGCACGGTTGTCTCGCAGAGCTGGGCCGCCTCGGAGGTCTCGCTGGCGAATAGCGCGGGCCAGGCGGAGATCGCGCAGTGGGATACGTTCTTCCACACGGCGACCACGCAGCAGGGCATGACCTTCTTCGCGGGATCCGGCGACAATGGCGCGACCGATTACATTGACACGAACATCACGCAACTCTCGGCGACGCCCACCACCAGCTTCCCGACCAGCGATCCCTGGGTGACGTCGGTGGGTGGTACGACGATTCAGCAGAATGGCGGGCAACTGAGCGAGGTTGCCTGGGATGCCAGTGGCGGTGGCTTCAGCCGGTTCTATCCAGAGCCAAATTTCCAGCAGAACCTCTCGCCTGATGTGCAGCAGCAGCTCAATCACCGGCGCGGCGTGCCCGACGTCTCCTCGACGGCTGACCCAAATATCGGGCTGGGCTGCTTCTTTGGTGGGCTGCTCCAGGAGGAGTTTGTCGGCAACGGCACCAGCGCTGGCTCGCCACTCTGGGCGGGGCTGACGGCTATCGCGAACCAGATGGCGGGGCATTCGCTCGGGTATCTCAACCCGGCGCTTTACGCGGTGGCCGCGGGCGCCAACTATGCGCGCGACTTCCACGACATCACCGTCGGCAATAACAGCACGAATGATAAAGGCGTGGATGTCACGGGCTATGACGCCGTGGCGGGCTGGGATCCGATCACCGGGCTGGGCACGCCCAACGCGCAATACCTGCTGCCCGATCTCATCGCCGCCGCCAACGCGGGTACGTAGAGATAAGCGCGGCGAAGAGCGCGGGCGGTTGAAACCGCGCCTTGAGGGCCTGCGGCCACGAAGTCCGCCTACGCGGACTCACCAGATCGTGTCCCAACGCGGCACCCACTGGCGAGCGGTTGCTACAACCCGCGCAGGCGGGTTTTGTGGCGGAGCGTCAGCGAGGCCCTTCAGGCGCGGTTTCAACCGCCCGCGTGTGGCTGCGGCGGGCCAACCGCAGCCTGAAGGCTGCGGCGAATGGGCGGGAAATTAGCCGTAGCGTGAACGCTACGGTCTGCCCCGCCCGCCACCACGCGGTGTTCGGAGGTAATGCTGATCGTTCACAATGCCGCGCACCCCGCCCGCGTGTCGTCGCTCGCCACTTCCATCGCCGCGCGCATCCGCGCCAGCAGAGCGCCCCTAGCGCCCGTCGTAGATATGGTCGGCGGGAGAGATGTGTCGCTCGCCGCGTAGTGCCTGACAGGAGTAGCAAATATCCGCTGGCTCATCTGGCGGTGTCATCGGTGTCATCGGTGTCATCGGCGTCATCCGGAAATACCTTCCCAAGTGCGCAGTCGCGAACAACACCAGCAGGATACCATCTGAGTGTTCCTGGGAGGAAGAGAGTTACCATGACTGACGAACAGAACTATGCGGTGGTAGGTGTCCACCAGCTGACCGAGGAGCAGGCGGAGCAGGCGCGGACACTACGCGACCTCTGCAACAGCGCCGATGGGCTGGACCTCAAGCTGGGCATCTCGGTGGGTTTCGCGACGCAATCGGCGGAGCCATACGCCTTCCTCTGCACGCTGGATGGCGCATTGGTCGGCTTCTGCACGCTGGTTGGCGATGACGATCCCGAACTGGAACTCTGCGGCATGGTGCATCCGGCGTATCGCCGACGCGGCATCGGGCGCGCGTTGCTCGGCGCCGCGCTTGATTCGGCCAGGCGACGGCTGGCGGCCTTGCGCGTGCTGATGATCTGTGAAGACGCCTCGGTGGCTGGCCGCGCGTTCGTCGCGGTGGCGGGCGGAAGTCACAGTTTCAGTGAGAATCGGATGGAGACAGCTGCCATGCCGCCAGCGCACGCCTCGGACGCCACGGCGCGCAACCTCGATCTGCGTGAGGCTGGCCCGGATGAGGCCCATGACCTCGCCCGTGTCATCGCCGACTCATTCGGGCAGTCGGACGACCACATGGCCGAGGAGATTGTCCGCGACATGACGGTGGAGGGCGAGCGGTACTTTCTGGCGCGCCTGGGCAATGAAGGCAATGAGCCTGTGGGGGCATTCAAGGTCTTCGTCGATAAGCCCAAGGCCTATATTTATGCGTTCGGCGTCCTGCCAGAATACCGGCGGCGTGGCTTTGGCCGCGAGATCCTCGAAGATATTCTGCTACGCCTCTTCGCCGAAGGCTGGATCGCGGTTGGCCTGGAGGTTGACGCCGACAATATCCCGGCGCAAGCGCTCTATCGCAGTGTTGGCTTCCACGATGTCACCGTCTATGGCTACTACATGCTCGACATAACCACACGGTGACGCGCGCCACGCTATGGCCCGGCTCTCCCATTGGGTATACCTCGCAATACTCTGACGACGCTTGTTCGTCATCACACCATGAGGGGCGTAGTGCGTCCTCTCGCCTGCGAATACTCCATGGTATAGGAATAATCGCCCGTTGACAGGTATCACCGCCAATGATACACTCGTCCGGCATGTATCCCTGCTCTGGGAAGCGAACAGAAATGCTTGCCCAGGGCGGAAAGTATTCGCCCGGTATCATCTCGTTCGTCGTACGCATGTTTTTCGCATGTTTTGTGAAGACGGCGGGCAACGCGCTCAGGGTTTGGTGGGCCTGGTGGGAGAAGTCTAAAGGAGGCGCCGCTGGTCATGGCGAAAAGTCATATAGCTCAAACGCAGAATACCGGAAGAGCTGGGACGTTGGATGCGCGCGGAAACCGCGTGCGCCGGTTTTTGTTCGGCTCTCTTCCGCTGGCCGCATTATTGGCAGTGATGGCGGTGATGATCTTACCGGCCACCGTATCAGCCACTGGCGCCGGGGCGGGCGTGAGTGTTTCGCCGGCTCAGGGCGGCGTTGGCACGCGCGTGACCGTCAACGGCACGCGATTCCCGGCGGGCCATCAGATTACGATTGGTTATAGCAACGGCGACTGCTCCAGCGGGGTGACGACGATCAGCGGCGCTGGTGGTCCCGTCGGCAGCGATGGCACGTTCTCGTTCTCATTCTCCTGGCCCCAGACAGATAAAGGGGCGTATACGGTCTGCGCCACCGACACGAGTTCCGGCCAGACCCATGCCGCGGGCAATCAGTTCACGGTCACGGATAGCAATCCGCCGAGCATCACGATCTCCGGCCCCGTGCCCGCGGGCCAGCCGGTGACGGTGACGGGCGCGCACTTTGTGGCGACCGAGCCTGGTTCGCCTCCCGGCACGGTGCAGATTCTCTACGGCGCCAGTGGCAGCAATGGCTGCGCGACGGCGGCTGGTCATGCCACGATCAACAACGATGGCACGTTCACGTTCACCTTCAACGCGCCTTTTGTGACGACCAATACCACGTTTGTGGTGACGGCGGTCGTGCCGGAAGGCTCGTGCGGTGGCTCGCCGACGCTCCAGGCGCAGGCGAATCTCAATGTGACGGCTGCCGCGACCGCTACGGCGACGACCGCCCTGACCCCGGTTCCGGCGATCTCCACGCCGGGCGAGAATGGTCTGGTCTGGCCGCCAACGTGGCCGCCGAGCGGGCCATGGGCGGTTGTCTACTGCCTGGTCGGTCTGCTGCTGTTGCTGTTGCTGTTGCTGTTGCTGCTGCTGCTGGCGCGTCGTCGCCGTGAGGATGAGCCCGCGGTGATCGAGGAGAACGACTCGGTGGTGGTCTCGCCGAATCAGGGCGCTGGTGGCGCGGGCGGCGGTGGTCAGGCGTACGTCCAGCGCAACATCAGCGCGGTGGATCCACGCACGGGTCAGCGCACGCCGATTGCCGAAGAGGTGACGACCGTCGAAGAGGATCTTGTCGATCCGAACAATCCACAGGGCGGCGCGCGGCCATAGGAACCATAGAAGCCTGGGAGCCATAGGCTGACCACGCTGGCGCACGATAGCCCTGAGCATACATGCAGCCCCGGTTGGGAGTCACTCCCCGCCGGGGCTGGTGCTATTTCCTGGCTGGCTAGCTTCCGGGTAGTTTCCGGGTAGTTTCCGGGTAGTTTCCGGGTAGCTGGCTGGTTAGCTTCCGCAGGGGTTGCGTGGATTCACGAATGCGCCGGGGGTGAATGAGGTGAGGATGTGTCGCCAGATTGCCCCATAGCGCTGCATAAAGGTGTCGTCCGGCGGTATACCGTCGAGACGGATTGCGACGAAGAGTCCGTTCACGACCACCGTCGCTAGGACGCTCGAAGTAACAGCGCCTGAATTGGGCTGAGGCACAGGCGTTGGTTGCGCAAAAATATCCTGCTCGTATCCCGGTAGTCCCGACCCTATAGTGATCGGCGTCCCGGCGTTGCAACTCGCTGCTGGGAGGCCGGTCGTCGCGGTGCTAATCTGGAGTACCAGCGCATCTTGCGCCGTGGGATAGGTTCCATTGAAGGCGGTAATGCCGCCACCATCAGATGGGTCTGGCTGCGAGCCGTTCACGACCATAGTGGCGGGTATATCGAGATGGAATCCGAAGGTGGGATCCGCATACGTCTTGAATGGCGTCCCATCCACCAGAATCACTGTCGCGGTGGCGCTGGCGACTGCGGCGGGCGTCTGCGTAGGCTGCTGGGGCTGTGTGTTTTGTGTCTGGACGGGGCCACAGGCTGTGACACCAGCCAGGAGCAGTGTGAGCGATACCGTGAGTAGCGCCAGGCGACGATGGCTACCGAGCCGCCTCATGCATGTCATGATCCGTGGCATGTGAGCCTCCAAAACATCGCAACGCTCTAGTACGGACATTGTGAGCCAGACGGTATGTGGTGTCAATTGATGAGGTGGCGCGGCCACTCAGGGGCGGACCTCTCCCCCTACCCCCTCCCCTGCGAGGGGAGGGGCCGCAATCGAAGAGTGCGACGGTGGGGCAAGGTCTGGCTCTGGCTCCTCTCCTTTTAGGGGAGAGGGTGGTGGGGCGCCTCCGCTCTCGAAGGGGACCATATATTTGAGGATGAACCCCTTGGGCGGATGCGAGCCTTGTGACGCTCCATCCCCTCCTCCACCCGTCGCTTGAGCCTTCCTGCTATACTGATGTCAAGCAGCCGCTGCCAGGACTGCATTCCAGCGCGGGGAGCAGACCGTAGCGTTTACGCTACGGCGAATTTCCTCCACCAACACTACGGCGAATGGAGCGTGTTGTGGCGGGCGGGGCAGATCGTAGCGTAAACGCTACGGCGAATGGGGCAGATGAGCCGGTGGAGCGCGGAAATTCGCCGTGGCCTTCAGGCTACGACGCGCTCGCCTCAGGGCAACCAGGCCGCGTCTGGATCAACGCCACCCAATATTTCGAGGGCGTGACGCCGGGGGTGTGGGAGTTCCACGTCGGCGGCTATCAGGTCTGCGAGAAGTGGCTGAAAGACCGCAAAGGCCGCACCCTCACCTACGACGACCTCACCCACTACCAGCAGACCGTCGCTGCCCTCGCCGAGACCATCCGCCTGATGGCCGCGATAGATGAGACCATCGAGGACCATGGTGGCTGGCCACTGGAGTAGTCCGCGTATAGCCACACACCGAAGATGGCCAACTCGCACGAAGGTTGCCAACCATTGGATATGGCCGCCTTCCCATTATTTGGCCGCCTTCGCGAGAACCCGGTTGTCATAGGAGGCGTGCCGTAGCGTAATGCAGCCACGGCGGCTGGCGGCTGAAGCCGCGCCTAGGGGCTACGCCGCAAAGGCCGCCTGCGCGGCCTGCAGAGCGCGCGTCTGCCGCGTCGCTCTCTTGCTCTGGAGCCTGCGGAGGCAGGCTTTGCGGCGCAGCGCAGCGTAGCCCTTAGCCGCGCGTTTACGCGCCAAGGCTATTACTCCCTCGGAATGATCGGCAGGATCACCGCCGACGGATGCTCCGCGTCGTGGTAGATGAGCTGCTCCGCCACCACCATCTCGCTCGTCTGCCCCAGCGGCGCGCCGGTGTTCAGGTTGCGCGCGAACTTGGGGAACGCGCTCGACGAGAGCATCAGGCCGATGCGATGGCCCGCCTTGAAGACCTGCGCCGTATTCCAGCAGTCGATGGTATAGCGATAGATTTTTCCCGGCTCGATCAGCGTTGGCGACTCCATCCCGTCGCGGAAGCGCGCCCGCACGATGCCATCGCAGAGCCGCTGCGCAAAGCCCGTCGGCCAGACATCGGTCAGCAGGGCGGTGAAGTCGGTATCAGCCGCCGAAGACGCCGCGTAGAGATCCACCGAGATCGACCCAGTGACCTCCACATCCCCCGCCAGCGGCTCCGTCACGTAGACCAGCGTATCGTCGCGCCGCTCGACCGCCGCGTAGTCGTCGGGGCCGCCGATCTGCGACGAGGTTGGCTCCGTCAGGAAGGGAACCGGGCGCGCGGGATCGTAGCGATAGCCGTCGGTCGGCTCGGCCTCGGGTAGCGCAGGCGAGAGCGCGCCATCGCCAAAGCGGCTATTCGCGCGCCCGCCGCTATGCAGGTAGTAGCGCGTCCACTGGGTGCGCGCCAGCGGCCACTCCCGTTCATCGCGCCACTCGTTCGCGCCCATCACGAAGATGCGTACCGGCGCGTCTGAGCCATCGCCCTCAGCCTGCGCGCTGGCGCTGGCGGCGTCAGCCTCGCCCTTCAGCCAGCGGTCGAACCAGCGGACGTGCTCGCCGCGCAGGTCGATCAGCGCCTGCGGGCCAAAGTCCACCTCGCCCAGCTTCGCCTTGGTGTTGATCTGGTGGCCCCATGGCCCCATCAGCAGCCGCTGGCTGGCGCGCGCCTCAGGGGTCGCGCCACGGGTGGTCATGCCGATGAAGTTGAGCGGCGTGCCAATCTGCTCGTCGTCGTACCAGCCAGAGACATGCAGCGTCGGCACGCTGACGCGCTCGAAGGCGTGCTGGTAGCGGCGCGGCTGCCAGTAGTCGTCGAGCTGTGGGTGGGCGAGGTCATTGCGCCAGTGCTCGTTGGCCCGCCCGGCGCGCTCGTCCATCGTCAGCAGCGGCAGGTGGGTGTAGACTTCTTCCCAGTTGACGGCGGCCATCGGCTGAAGCGTCCGCCCGCTGACGAAATGCAGCCAGCAGAGATCCATCGGGCTGTGCTCGCCCGTCGGATTCTCGACGAAGGGGTCGGAGGGCGAGACGGAGACGATCATCGCGCGCAGGTGCGGCGGCTGCTCCAGCGCCGTTAGCCACTGAATGCAGCCGGGATACGAGCCGCCAATCGTGCCAATCGCGCCGGTTGCCCAGGGCTGCGCGGCCAGCCACTCGATGGCGTCGTAGCCGTCAGGCCCGTCGTTGACGTACGGCACGAATAATCCATCGGAGTCGCCGCGCCCGCGCACATCCATCGCGACCAGCGCATAGCCCTGGCCCGTGTAGTAGCGGGCAGTCTCCAGGAACGCCTCATTGGATTTGAGATAGGGCGTGCGGTTCAGGATGATGGGCCAGCGATCGCTCGCATTCGCGGCCAGCGGCGGCAGATAGACATCGGCGGCGAGGGTGACGCCGTCGCGCATGGGGACACGTAGCCCAAAGGCAATGCGTGGCGTATCGATTGTCGTAATCATCATAGGGTGTCCTTCGTCTACATCATCAAAACAATCTGCGCTCTGGCTCCCCCTCTCCTGTGGGAGAGGGGGCTGGGGGGTGAGGTCTCGCGGGACGCCCCAGATATCATTGGCCACTCACTGAGACAGCCGAGCCTGGAGTTCCAGTGTAAGCCGTGGTGCGTGGCGCCGTCAATGCTTCCCATGCTGAAGAATAACCGGGAATAACCGGCGCACCCTTGTTGACGCGCTGCCTGCTGCGGCATACAATGCCGCCCAAACTCAGTAGTGAAGTATCCGCTCAAACGCTCATCCATATCCGTAGCGTGACGCCGTGTGTAACACACCAGCAGGTGCGACGATTCGCGTATCCACCGTCAACGCATCGAGGCGTATCTGTCCCGCAGTGGCGCGGGCCAGCACTTCCGGGAGGTTGGCCCATGAGCCAGATTCTTCTGCCGCCCTCATCGCGGGAGCCACAGCCACCAGCTGAGGTCGCTCCCCCGCACGACGCGCCCCCGCCGCCGAGCTACAACCCCGAGCCGCTGAAGAAGCCGTCCCGCTTCTGGCGTATCGTCAAGTGGCCGATTCACCAGCTGCTCAAAGGCGTTTATCTGGTTGCGTCATTAATCAACCGTCACCGCATCATCAGCCTGATTGCGCTGCTCGCGGTCGCGGCGATGGTGACCGGCGGCGTGCTGACCTATCGCGCGCTCAACCCCGACCATGCGCAGGGAACCAGCGGCAATACGTCTGGCGCGGGCGCGGCCAACATCCCTGATACGCCCTTCACGGTCGTCAACGGCGCGCAGATACCGCTCTCCAACGGCGTCGTGCTCTGGCTCCACGGGACGAAGACCTATAACGCGCAGGAACTCTGGAACGGCATGAGCGTGCAACTCAAGTCAGCCTTTCAACTGCAAGGCAGCACCCAGGCCGACCTTCAGCAGACGCTCGATAACTTTCGCACGCAGGGGCTGAAGTTCGACGAGTACGTTGTTTCCGGCAGCTTCCAGTTCCCCGATGGCTCCGCGACCTATACCGTCGAGGCCATTGCCCATGACAATACACAGCGCTACATCCTCACCTGGTTTTTCAAGACCGATCCGACGGGCCAGATCAACTCGTTTCAGGATCTTTCCCAGAGCTGAGGCGCGCGAGCCGCATTCCCCCTGACACGGCGTCGAAAGAACGCGGAGGGTATTCCCAATGGCTGCCAACAAAGACCTCGATAAATCGATAGACCGCTCGCTGGACGATTTTGGCCGATTCCTGCGCCACAAGTGGTGGCTGGTGCTGCTGCTCATCCTGATCGGCTGGTATGCCGTCGTCAACATCCTGCCGACCATCTCCGCGCCCCAGCCCGGCACGATTCTGGGGTTTGTCCTGCAGACCGGGCTGCTGATCTTCTTCATCCTGATCCAGTTCATCGCGCTCTTCTGGTTCCTGGGCCGCCCGCGTATCTACTGGGTGATGCCCGGCGAGAGCGGCGTCAGTTTCGCCGACTACAAGGGCAATCCCGAGGTGCTCGAAGCGGCGCGGCGGATCGTCATTCTGATGCGCGGCGTCAAGGGCTTCAAGGAGATGGGCGGCGAGATCAGTCGCGGGCTGTTGCTGGTTGGCCCTCCCGGCACCGGCAAGAGCTATCTGGCGCAGTGCATCAGCACCGAGTCGGGCGTGCCCTTCGCCTACGCCAGCGCCGCCAGCTTCCGGGCGATGTTCATCGGCATGGACGTGCTGATGATTAAGAACCTCTATCGCAAGGCGCGGCGCTATGCCCGCGAGTATGGCGGCTGCATCCTCTTCATGGACGAGTTCGACGCGATAGGGATGGCGCGTGGCGGTGCGGGGCAGGGCGGCTTCGCGATGGGCGGCGGCATGATGGGTATGATGGGCGGCAGCGGCGGCCTGAACGAGCTGCTGATGCAGATGGATCCGCCGCCGATGGATCACTCGTGGTGGAAGAAGCTGCTGCGCATGGCGGGACTCTATCACGGGCGCAACCAGCGTGAGCCAGTGCTGACCATCGGCGCGACCAATATCCCCGATTCGCTGGACGCGGCGCTGCTCCGGCCGGGGCGTTTCGACCGCAAGATCATCGTGACGGCGCCGAGCGACGCCAACCGCGCCGAGGTCATCGAATACTATCTGGAGAAGGTGCGCCACGACGATATCTCGATACAGAAGCTCGTGACCGATATGGTGGGCTATACGCCGGTAGCCATCAAGCATGTCATCAACGAGGCGGTGGTTCTTGCCCACTTCGCGGGCCGCCAGAGCATCACCTATCAGGATATCTGCGAGGCGCGCGAGACCCACGAGCACGGCATCCGCTATCCACGCACGCTCTCGATGCTGGAAAAGCGCCGCCTCTCGTACCACGAGGCCGGGCATGCGGTGGCGCAGGTGAAGCTGGTGCCGCGCTATCGGGTGACGCACGCGACGATTGCCAAGCGCCTGGGTTCCAGTGGTGAGGCGTTCGTCGCCTATAAGCCCTTGGAAGAGATCGTCACGCAGTCGGCGGATGAGGTCTTCGCCGAGATGGAGACGCTGCTGGCGAGTCGCGCCTCGGAGGAGCTATTCCTGCATACGCGGCTCAACGGCGTCGGCGGCGATCTGCACCGGGCGACAGAGCTTGCCTTCCACTACATAACGCACTGGGGCATGGGTGACGAGTTCTTCTCCGCATCGGCCACAATGGCGCCTGAGCGCATCTATACCGACCCAATCACGCGGCGCGAGGTTGAGGCGTTGTTGCGCCAGGCGTATACCGAGGTGCGGGTGCTGCTGGAACGACACAGCGCGGCGGTCATCGCCGTGGCGGAGGCGCTGCTCGAACGCGAGGAACTGGAGAGCGACGAGATTCTGGCGCTCATCAACCAGGCGGAGGCGCCCGCGCTGGCCGAGATTGCCACCGCCGCGCTCGGCTCCGTGCCGGTGGTGACGCCGGGTGAGTCGCCCGCCCCTGTCGCGCGGAATGGCCACGCGCCGCTGCCCGGTCGCGTCGTCGAGGGCGAGGTGGTTCGTAACGACCAGGGAAGCAACGGCGCGGGGGAGTAGCATACGCGCTTTCAGACGCTATAGTAGACTGGCGGCGCTGGTGATAATGCGGCGTCGCGGCATACATGCGGTTTAAGCAATTGTGGTGGACAGCGCCTGGCGCGTCAGAGCGCGGGCGGTTGATGTCGTTTTACAAATTACCGGGAACACCGCGCGGCGGCTCTGCGCGGGCGGTTAAAACCGCGCCTGAAGGGCCTCGCTTGCTGCGCTCGCTCCGCCACAAAACCCGCCTGCGCGGGTTTCACAGAACCGCTCGCCAGTGGGTATCCCGCTGAGATGGAGTCTGGGGAGTCCGCGTAGGCGGACTTGGTGGCCGCAGGCCCTTCAGGCGCGACTTCAGTCGCCAGCCGCAGCCATTCATTCGCCCTACCACCTATCCTGCCGACCCGTCCAGGCGTATACTACTCAGGCTGTGGATGCGAGAGATATGTGGCGTGTTGGGGGCGTTATCATGATTATTTTCTGGTTGGCCGTGCTGGGCGCGACTATCGTAGCCGCTATCATGGTGGGGCTGGCGCTGCTGTTTGGCCGCCGGGCGAAGGCGTCGCCGCGCGCGCTGGCGTTCTGGGCGCTGCGGCTGTGGATCTTCGCCTTCATCCTCAATCTGGCGATTCTCTACCTGGCCGAGCCTGCCATCACCGGGCCGTACTGGGGCGGTCAGTGGCTGATCTGGCCGCTGCTGCTCACAGGCGTCTTCGCGCTCTTCGGGGGCGGCGTGGACCGGGCGCGCGCGGCCATCAATGATTTCACCCATCGTATCAATACCGGGACATTCTCCAGTACATTCACGCCTCGCGGCTCGCAACAGGGACGGCGGTCGTCCTTCCGCGTGGTGGACGAGAATCCCCCTGTCGCCACAACCAGCGTTCCGGCGAGTCCGCTGGCTGGGTCCGCGGCGATTGCTATTGCGCTGATCGTCGTCATCGTGGTGAATAGCCTGATTACCATCGGTACCACCTGGTTCGATGGCAACGCCAAAGCGCTCGCCGCGATTCCCCATGTCGTGAAGGAGCCATCTTCCACGCCGCTGCCGCCGACCGACGTGAACCATATCGTGCTGGTGACGCAGGGTGTCGCCTCGTATCTTGGGCAGCAAGTGCTGGCGGGCAACGGCCAGAACCTTGGCTCGGTCTATCACACCAACCAGGAGGAGTACACTCTCCAGTCGGTGAAGGGCCATCTCTACTGGATCGCGCCGCTGGTCTACAACAACGTCTGGGCGAACATCGGACGCTGGGAAACGCCCGGCTATGTGCAGGTGGACGCCGAGGATCCCAATACGCCGCCGCAGCTCAAAACCGGCTATCATCTGCGCTACCTGCCCGATGCCATCCTCAATCAGGATCTGATTCGCCATGTCTATCTCAGCGGCTATACCAACGGCGACCTGGCCGACCCCACGCTGGAGGTGAACGACGACGGCACGCCCTACTTCACGATCTCGCTGATGCAGCCGACGCGCGGCTTCTCCGGTGAGATGGTGAAGCAGGTGCTACTGGTGGACCCTCAGAGCGGCGCCATCACACCCTATGCGCCGGATAAGGCGCCCTCGTGGATCGATCGCATCATCCCGGCAACGGCCGTGGACGACTATCTGACGTGGTGGGGCAAGTACGAGAGCGCGCCGTGGTTCAATCCGTCGGGCGCGGGCCAGCAGGTTCCCGCCACCGATACGCCGGAGCTGGTCTACAACCAGGTGGATCAGCCAGTCTGGCTGGAGCCGATGACCTCGAACAACGGCAGCGACAACTCCAGCACAGGCGTCATGCTCTTCGACACCAAAGACATGACGGGCCGCTTCTATCCGCTCAGCGGGCTTGGCGCGACCAACAACGTCGAGTCCACCTTCCAGTCGAATCCGAACAATATCCGCAACTACGACGTCGGCGCGGTCCAGCTCTACCAGATTTACAATGAGCCGACGTGGGTGGCGACCTTCGTGCAAAAGAACGACTACGGTGGCAGCTTCCAGGCGGTCGGCATCGTCGATGCGCGGCACCTCAACGGCGCGAACGTCATCATGGCGTCCACCAAGTCGGAGGCGCTGGCGCAGTATGCGCAGTGGCTGGCCGACAACAACGTGCAGGGGAGCGCGCCGACGCCAACCGGCAAGCCGGTGACGATCACCGGGCGCGTCACGCGCATCAACGCGGCGACCGAGCGCGGCACGACGGTCTACTCGATGCTGCTGGATGGCCAGACGCGCATCTTCAAGGCGGGCCTCGCGCTCAGCCCGGAGCTACCGCTGGTACAGCCCGGCGACACGGTGACGGTGACCTATCTCGACACGCAGGAGACGGTGGTGACATTGACCGCCTTCAACGACACGAGCATTCACGTTGGTGGGACGCAGGCGACGCCTGGGGCAACTGCCACGCCATAGCTCAGGCGCGGGCATGAGTGAGGCCGTTGGTATTCGCTCACACCCGCGCCGCTGTTTGGGCTACCCTTTCTTGACCGTCGTTCGTTTACACTGGTAGGCTTAGGAATCTGAGCAGTGAGCAGGCGGTTGCCGCATGGTCAGGATGGTTGAGCGGGTGGTGAGCATGCACGGATGGCGGGTGAAGGATAGAGCGTCGGGTGGATGGATGTCGCGACTCAGCGCGCCAGTGCTGTTGGCGCTTATGCTGGCGCTTGTGCTGGCCAGTTGCGCCCCCTCGTCGAGCGCCAGCAATAAGCCGACGGGGAACGCTGCGTCCCTTGCCATCGCCACCTGGCAATCGAGCAAGCCATTCGATCCCGCCGATGGCGCGCCACTACCAACCAACAGGATCGTCGCGGTGTATGGCATCGTCGGCGGCGTCACCTTCAACGGGCCAGCCTCCAATCTTGACCTGCTCAATAGCTACCTGCCGCAATTGCAGGCCCTCGGCCAGCAGTATGCCAAGCTCGATCCCACCCATCCCGTCAAACTGGGGCTCGATCTGGTGGTCAATGTCATCCAGCCGTGCTATTCATTCCCCAAGTTCTGCGCGTCGTGGGCCGATGATGCCACGCTCCAGGCGTATGTCGACTATTGCCAGAAGCACAATCTGCTACTCTTCTTCGATCTTCAGCTTGGCGTCCAGCCGGTGGCCGACGCGGTGAATAGCAATCTGATGAAGTATCTGTCCAAGTATCCCTTCGTCGAACTGGCGCTGGATACCGAGTTCCACTTCCCGAACACGCCCCAGGGCTACGCGATGGCGCAGGGCTATCCCTGCTGCCTGGGCTGGATGGACGCGACGGAGATCAACTGGACGATTGATACGCTGGCCAATATCTCGCTGCAAAATCACCTGCCCCGCAAGGTGCTGGTGATTCACCAGTGGAACTATGCGGTGCTTACCAACAAGAACAAGATCAAGCTCAATCCCGATGTTTCCATCGTCTTGCAGTCGGATGGCTTCGGAGCAACGTCGGATAAACTGTTTGACTATCAGGTGTTTGTGCAGAAAGCCATGATTCAGTATGGCGGCTACAAGCTCTTCTTCCAGTACCCCGGCGCGGGCGCGGGTGATAATCCATTGCAGACACCCGCGCAGGTGATGCAGGTCTACCCGCAGCCGCTCTTCATTTCATATGAGTAGCCTGTGAGAAACCGCTTAACTTGTTCCGTAGTAGCTGACGTAGCCCATGATGAGCTTGCCCGCGGAGAGGGCGGCGCGGACGACCGAGATATCGGACACGACCGACATAACTGACATAACCGACATAAAGGAGCGTATCCCCGGTGACTGTTGCGC
The DNA here is from genome assembly GCA_963718915.1 of uncultured Chloroflexia bacterium. GTDB lineage: Bacteria > Chloroflexota > Ktedonobacteria > Ktedonobacterales > JADMIN01 > DAHUXT01. The sequence continues at coordinate 268,502 of CAVRAI010000015.1, forward strand.
CTCGCCGCCTGCGGCATCTCGCCCCACAGCTGCTTTTGCTGCTCTGTCTCAGCCTTTGCCTCCCCGCGTGCAGTCTCGGCAGCAGTGAAGATAAAACCCTTGCGCTGGTGACGATCTTCCCCACCAGCGGGCCAGACGCCGCCGTTGGGCAGGCGTTGCAGCAGGCGGTAGACCTGGCGGTTAAGCAGAATGGCTCCCTCAGCAATGGCTATTCGCTGATCGTCCAGCATATCGACGAGGCCAGTGCGCTCCGCGAAAGCCAGCTTGCGACGGCGCTCGCCAACCCCGAGGTGGTCGGCATCGTCGGCCCGTATAGCAGCGAGACGGCGGTGGCCTATCTGCCGGAAATCGCGGCGGCGGGCGTCGCGACCGTCAGTCCGACCACCACCCTGCCGGGTCTCACGCAGTCCGCCGCTGCCACTGCCGAGGGCGTGCCGTTTGCCACGATTCATCCTTCGGGCAAGCCGCTCAGCTTCTTCCGGCTGGCGCCCACTGATGATGTGTTGGGCAAATCGGCGGCTGATCTGGCGGTTGCGCCGACCGCGTCACATGGGCTGGCGGCCCATTCCATCTTCCTCGTCGATGACGCGACGGCCTCTGGCAAGGCGGCGACGGCAGCCTTCGCCAAAGAGCTGAAGGCGAAGGGCGGAACGGTCGCGGGCCAGCAATCACTGACGACGGGTGTGAATGATAACGGGCAACTGGTGGTCAATGCTATCGTCGAGGCGTTTCCCGATCTGGTCTTCTATGCGGGCGGGCTGGCGGCTGGCGCCGAATTGCGCGGCACGCTCTCACTCTCTGGCGCGCCGCAGACGCCGGTACTGGCCGCTGGCCCGGTGGCCGATAACCCTGGGTGGAGCGCGGCGGTAGGGCAGGCGTTGATCTCAACCCATACGACGGGCGTGCTCCCCGCGAGTGACCTCGATCATCTCGACTCAGCCAAAACGTTCGTCGCGGCATGGCAGGCGGCATACTCTGACAAGGCGGCGCTTCCGCAGACCGCGCTGGCCTACGACGCGGCGCTGGCTGAAATCGCGGCGATCAAGACGGCCACTGGCAAAACGGTGACGCGCGCCGCGGTTGCCACCGCGCTGGCCGCGACAAAAGTCGATGGCGCGACAGGCGCGATTGCCTTTGATCAGAACGGCGACAGCACAGCGTCCCCTTCTTTCTCCGTCTATGTATGTGACACCAAAGGCGCGTGGAGCTATAAGGCGACTCTGCCGAATAGCTAGCGCGCGTATAGGGGCCACTGACAGGCGTCCGCGAATGAAGGGAATTCCCCAACCGTGCATGATGAGCCGCGCCACGCGATGGCGATGGACGAGAGCGATCCGTATCAGCCATATCAGCCATATCAGCCATATCAACCGTACCCGTCAGGCCAATCCGCCAGAGTGGCAGCGGCGCCATCGCGATCAATGCGAGGCAAGGCGCTGCTCAACTCACCGATAGCGCTGGGGTTGGCGCGCGTATTGTCGCTCATAGGCGCGCTGATGCTGGTTGTCGCGACATGGCTTCCCTGGGAGACGCTTCGTATCGTGTTTGGGCCGGAGGCGCAAATCACCGCCGACTCCTCGATCAGCGGCTTGGCCGGTTTCCAAATGCTGCTCGGCCAATCCGGCCTTTCTTCGGCTCATCCTTCCGTGAGGTGGCTGGGGTTGCTCTGGATTTTCCTGCCACTTTTCGGTCTGCTCATCAGCCTGTTTCACCTGCGCATGCGACGAGGATCGCGAGCGCTGACCGCCCTCTACGGCGTCTGGCTCGTGCTCGCGACAGCAAGCGTGGCGCCCGTGGTGTATGGGCTGCTGACCACCCTTGCGCCGCTCACATGTGTGCAGACATGTGGCCCCGTGCCGGTCACAAGCCGCCATCCAGAGCTGGGCATCTGGCTGGCAATTGGGGGACTTGCGCTCGGCTGGATTGCCCTTGCTGGGTTGCTGCTGGCGCGCCGTTCGCCTCTGGCGACTGTCCGCTCTGAGACGCCCGCGCGCTTCTCACGGCTTCACCTGCTGGGGGCGGGAGTCCTGATCGTTGGCGTGGCTATCTGGGCGCTGGGGTTATTTGCGATACCCTGGGCAACCTCCGGCTGCACCGGGCTGCACCTTTCGTTGAATCACTTTGTGCGTGGCGCATGCAGCGGAGTCGATGGTTGGGATGCGTTTACCGCTGGAATCGGATCGAACACCTGGCTGGCCCTGCTCTTCCTGGAGGTCGTGCCGGTTATGGGCCTGTATGTCGCCATTGATATCTGGCTGCCACGCCTGGCGCGCTCGACATGGGTGCTGGCGGCTAGCTGGAGCCTGTTGCTTACCGTGCTCTTTATGTGCGGCGTGAATGGTGTCCAGTTTACCATCGCGCATCCACCGCGCTTCACCTATGAGATGCAGGGCGCATGGGATCCCAGCTTCGGCGTCGCGGTCTGCGCGCTCGGCATCGTGATCTGCCTGGCCGGTGTTGCGCTGCTTGCCCGCGAAGAGATAGGTCGCGCCAGACAGGTCAGATGATCCTGGCCATAGGCCGTTCAGCGCCCCTGAGACGCTGTGGTGAAAGCCAAAAGTTGCCAACATGCCCCTCGCCGCGATACACTGGCCGCACGCATCAGGTGATGCGCTTCACGGTGAGCGAGCGGGGAGTGATGCCATGAGCAAACGCGACATTCTCATCGTTGGGCGGCTGTTCTTTGGCCTGCTGACGCTGGTGGCGATCATCGCCCAGTTTGCCATCCACCTTCAGCACGGCTTCGATGTAGGCAACTTTTTCGGCTACTTCACCAATCTCTCCAACATCTTCGCGTCGGTCGTCTTCATCATCGGCGCCGTCTACCTGATGCAAAATCGCGAGCCAACCGTGACCGAGGACCTTGTTCGCGGCGCCTCAGTCGTCGCGATGGCAATCGTCGGCATCGTCTTCAGCGTCTTGCTCAGGGACACCGATCTGGGCACGCTGGCGCCGTGGGTCAATACCGTCGTCCATTACATTATGCCCATCGTAGTCGTAGCCGACTGGCTCTATCAGCCACCGAAGACGAGACTGACCATGCGCCAGGCGCTCTACTGGCTCATCTATCCGCTGCTCTATCTGGTCTATACGCTCATTCGCGGCGCGATCACCGGCTTCTATCCTTACCCGTTCCTGAACCCTAACACAATCCCTGGCCATGCCACCGCGGGCAGCTACGGCGCTGTGGTGTTGTACTGCATTGCCATCTTCGTCGCGTTTCTGGTCGTCGGGGCGATTCTCGTCTGGTTGGGCAACAGGCTGAAGCGCAACGTCGCGTAGGGTTCAATTCTTCTTCGCCTTCGTAGAGTTGTTGTCGTTGCGTTCGGGGATGTGCGCCTCCTGCAACTCACGCAGCCGCTGCTTGCCCAGGTCGGCCAGCGTGCGTTCCCAGGCGCGTTCATATGGCTCCATCTGCTCGACGATGGTGCGCGCGACCACATAATCGCGATACCATTTCGTATCGGCTGGCACGATATACCACGGCGCCCAGGATGCGCCGCACCGCGCCAGCGCATCTTCATAGGCCGCCATGTAGTCGTCCCAGTGCTCGCGCTCCCGCCAGTCGTCCACGGTGAGTTTCCAGGCTTTGCTGGTATCCGCCTCGCGCGCCAGGAGCCGCTGTTTCTGCTCATCCTTCGAGATATGCAGAAAGAACTTGAGCAGGATGACGCCGTTCTGCGCGAGCATCTGCTCAAAGTCGTTGATCGCGCCATACCGCTCCTTCCAGACGGGGCGTGGCACGAGCTTATGGACGCGCGCCACCAGCACGTCTTCATAGTGGGAGCGGTTGAAGATCGCCATCATCCCGCGCAGTGGTGTCCGCTGGTGGATGCGCCAGAGGAAGTCATGCGCCAGCTCCTCGGCGGTGGGAACCTTGAAGCTCCAGGCGTGGCAGCCAATTGGATTGATCGCGCTCATCACATGTTTGATGGCGCCATCTTTCCCGGCGGTGTCCGTCCCCTGCAAGACGATCAGCACACTGTTTGTCGCCGCGCCATACAGCAACTCCTGCTGGCGCGCCATCCGCGCCTCCAGCGTCCTGACTTCCTCATCTATTGCGGCGCGGTCGAGATGAGGCGGCTTATTCGTTGGGTAATCATTGAGCGAGATGGACTTTGGCTGCGAGTTGATGACGGCGGTTGCGGCCATGGATAGCTGCCTTTCTGAGGCGAAAAGCGCTCGGTGAATATGTCGTGGAAGCGCCAGCTTATTCGTTGACGGCGGCTGGCGCCTGATTGCGCCGACGACTGGCGAAGGGCAGCAGCGCCCGGCGGAGCCACCGAGGCACCTGGTTCAAGAGCATGATGTCCTCGGCATCCAGTGGCCGGATGATACGCAGGCAGATGAGCAGGATGACCGTGAAGATGACCAGATTGATCGTGAGGAGCAGCCCTTGCTGGATGATCGGCTGTGCAATGGTGGGAATCCAGTCCATCGCCGCCATCAGTGACGCAACGAACGCTATCGGCTGGAAGAATATGGTCACGGCTACTGGTATCGCGAGGGCCAGCAGCAACCTGGCGATGAACCCTACTGGATAGGGGCGGCGCACCCAGAAGCGCGCCAGCGCCAGCAGGAAAATCTGGGCGACGAGTCGGCCAATGCCCACCGCCAGCAGCGCGCCCAGCGCAGCGAACTGGGGCACGAGCCAGATGCCCGCCAACGCCAGGATTCCCAGCGTTGCCCAGCGCGAGACCACCACCCATTGCTGGCGTCCGAGGACATAGAGCGCCCATTCATGGGTCGCGCCACCAAGGAGCTGGGTGAGGCCATTGAGGAAGAGGAAGACTGCCAGCAGCGGGCCTGCCTGCTCGTAATTGGTTCCGAACAGGATCCGCATGATCGACGAAGCGTGCGGGATGCAGAAGGCGATCAGTGGCACCGCCAGCAAGACCTGCAACTTGCTCACCGTGCGCCAACTGATGGCAAGGGGGCTTAGTCCGCCTTCGTACGACACCGACATCGACGCCATGCTGATGCCGCCGAGTCCATCCGTGAAGAAACGCGCACCCGCGTCGCCCATCTGATAGGTGCTCTTGAAGTAGAGCAGCTCAGTTGGCGCGACCGCCGACAGCTGGCCAATAGCCACCGGCTGCACCAGCGACGAGTTGGGCAGGTCTGCCAGCCATGCGGCAATCCCCAGCCTGAGCGTGGGCCTGAGCATGCGGTGGCCCTTCGAGTTTGGCTTTGCCCGGAGCACATGCCGGATGGTGAAGGCGAAGAACACAGCGGTAATCGCCGCCGGGAGCGCCTGCGCCGCGATCGCGCCATCCACCCCCTGATCGAGGGGATGGACGAAGACATACGCCAGCGCCAGCAGAAGCAACTGGCCGAGGCTCCCAATGATGAAGACGATCCGCGTATAGACCAGCGCAATCAGCAGGTTACTCAGCAGCGTCGAGATGCCGATGCAGAGAACGTAGGCGGCAATGACGATGCGGTGATCGAGGATCGTATGCACGCGTAGCTGTGGACGAATGCGTTGCCCTGGGCCCATCCCGCGCCTTCGACTGACTGTGACTGAGCGCGGGCAATCCCCAGATGATGGCGGCTCCGACGATCAGGCCGAGCGCGAGCCGGATGGCGGCGAGGCGGTTTGCCAGCGAGAGCGCCAGCGCTGGCCCGCCCTCCGCCAGAGCGCGCGGGAGAAAGACGGTTCCGGCGCTGGCGAGGCCCAGTGAGGCGATGTAATAGCCGAGATTGGCGATGGTCGAGACGAGATCGAAGGTATTGGTTTCGGTCTTTGTCAGCGAGCGGCGGATAACAACCTCGAAGATGAGCAGTGAAAGAAACAGCCAGATGGCGCCCGCCTGGTTCCACACATAGCCCACCGGGGTTCGGCGGATAAGTTCCTCGCCCGTCTCAGAGAAGGAGGGAGGCGATTCCTCCGTAGCGGATGCCCCGTGACTCTGCTCTGGCGCATCGAATTCCTGCTCGCGATCTGGCATCCGCACGATCCTCCGCCTCACTGCGTGACGATTCTCCCCTCCACTTGTAGCCTGTATGGCTGAAGATGTCAACCGAAAGACTTGAGGTATAGCGGAATTAGGTACGTTTTCGTATCGTCGCGTGAAGTTTATGCCTATTGCAACGATGATGCGCCAGCGCACAGAATGATGGCGCGTCTCCCGCCCATCATCGGGCGAACGGGAGACCGTCACGTAAGTTCAGGCTAACTATCAGCCCAGACCCTTGCGGAAGCCTTCGCGCCAGGGCGCGTAACCGGGTGTCGAGCCGAGCTCGCGTCTGGCTTTGGCGTTCGACATGCTGCGAATCAGTGTCATCATCGAGGACGCCAACGTCACCCACGATCAGGCGGCCCAGCCAGACGCTCACTGGCGGAGTAGGCTACTCCCACCCACATGGGGCCGCGCTATACGTCGGTGGAGGGCAGCTTGTAGACCTGGGTGCGCGCGCGTGTGAAATCGTGGGTGGTGACGAGCGCGGCGATGGCGTCGGCGATCTTCTCCCCACCGCGAGCGGATGGCTCGATGGGGTTGGCGTAGTCGGCGGCTTCCGTGCAGATGAGGCGTAGCTCGAGAACCGGGAGGCCGCGTTCGGTGGCGCAGCGGATGATCGTGTCGTCCCAGGAGGTGACACCAAAGGTGGCGATGCGCTGGTAGGTGGGATCGGGAAAGTTGCCGTTATAAATTGTGCAGACGGCGGTCGGCAGCTTGCGCGCAAGGACGGTGGCAAGCATGCTCCGGTAGGTCGGCTCGAACTGATCCTGGATTGCTGCGAGACGGGTGAGCGCCTCGGCGACGGAGCTGGCGGGGCTGGTGAGCATGTCGAGGTGGCCCAGCGCGTCGTTGCCGCCCACGCTGATGACGAGATGGGTGGCGTCCGTGGGCAGATGCGCAAGCTGGCGGACGATATCGGTGGTGACGTTGCCATCTACCGCGAGAAGCGTGGTCTCCCAGTCGGCGGGCAGGCGCGCGCGAAGCTGGCGGATGACGTCGGGCTCGCCAGGCTGGACGTAGGACTGGTTGTCGAAGATTGAGTCGCCGAACAGGACAACATGTGGCATGGTGGGTGTACTCCTTACCAGGCGCGAGTTGCGGATGCGCCAGCGCTTCACAACACGACGAACGCCAGGGATAGTGTAGCACATCGGTCGCCTGCCAGCGCCCGCGTTACAGGTTCGGTGGAGGCATCGCTGGACGCGAACCTGTGACAGCGCTGAGATAGGCGTGTGGTATCTGTGGTATGTTTCAAGGTGGTTTCGGGCCAATCCCCAACCAACGGCCATCCTCGTAGCGCTCGCCTGTGTTCGTGTCACTGTAGCCCATCCGTAGTCTATTTTCGGAGCGCTTCCTTCAGGCGACGCCCGCCCGCGCGACTACTCCACGCTGAGCAGGCGATACCTCCATTCACTATGTCGAGCCAAGTATCGCTCACGACACAGCGGCGCTCGATGGCGCATGTATGTCGTAGCGAATCCCCTTCCCCCAGGAGGTGATGGTATGCCCTTGGATCAAAAGACAGCGCTGTCGCTCTATCGTCAGATGCTGACGATCCGCGCCTTCGAAGAGACAATGGTACAGATTTATATGGAGGGCAAGACGCCTGTCTTCGATATTGGCTCCGGCCCCGTCCCCGGCGAGATGCACCTTGCCGCTGGTCAGGAACCCGTCGCCGTCGGTGTCTGCGCGCATCTGCGCCCAACGGACACCGTAACTGGCCCGCACCGCGCCCACCACTTCGCCATCGCGAAAGGCGTGGATCTCAAGAAGATGTCCGCTGAGATATTCGGCAAGGAGACCGGGCTTGGCAAGGGCAAGGGCGGCCATATGCACCTCTTTGACCCGGACGTGAAGTTCAGTTGCTCCGGGATCATCGCGGCGGGCATGCCATCCGCCGTGGGCGCCGCGCTCGCCGCCAAGATGCGCCATCGTGACGACGTGGCCGTGGCTTTCTTCGGCGAGGGAGCCGCCAATCAGGGCGCGTTCCATGAGTCGCTGAACCTGGCCGCACTCTGGAAGCTGCCCGTCGTCTTCGTCTGCGAGGACAACAGTTACGCCATCTCGGTTCCCAAAGCCGCCGCCACCGCCATCCCTTCCAATGCGGATCGCGCGCAGTCTTACGGCATCCCTGGCGTTGCCATCCACGAGAACGATGTGGCCGCCATCTATGAGGTCGCCGAGGAGGCGGTTGCGCGCGCGCGACGCGGGGAAGGCCCAACGCTGCTGGAGATACACACCGACCGCTATCTGGGGCATTTCCAGGGTGATCCCGAAGCCTACCGCGATCCGGAGGAGGTGACGCGCCTCAAAGCGAATGATCCCATCAACCGGATGCGCGGTCAACTCATGGCGCAGGGCTGGCTGACCGTAGAGCAGGACGCCGAGGAGCGCAAAGTCGCCCAGGCCACCGTGGATGAGGCCATCGCGTTCGCCCGCCAGAGTCCCTATCCCGCGCCGGAAGAGGCGCTCGAAGATGTCTTCGTTACCGTCGGCTGACCCTGGCCAGCGCGACTCAGAGAGTGAGAGCAAACAATGGCAGCACCAGCTTCCGCGCGCCAGATAACCACCGCTCGCGCGATTTCCGAGGCCATCGCCACCGAGATGAAGCGCGATCCGAACGTGTTCATCATGGGCGAAGATATCGGCGCGTATGGCGGCATCTTCGGCGCGACGCAAGACCTGCTCAAAGAGTTCGGCCCCGAGCGCGTGCGCGATACGCCCATCTCTGAAACCGCCTTCATTGGCGCGGCGATTGGCGCGGCAGCCGAGGGCATGCGGCCCATCGTCGAACTGATGTTTGTTGACTTCTTCGGCGTCTGCATGGATCAGATTTACAACCATCTGGCCAAGAACACCTACATGTCTGGCGGCCATGTGCGCCTGCCCGTCACGCTGATTACCGCGTATGGCGCTGGCTACGACGATGCCGCCCAGCACTCGCAGAGCCTCTACAGCATCTTCGCGCATGTGCCGGGATTGAAGGTGGTGGTTCCGTCCACGCCCTATGACGCGAAGGGCCTGATGATCCAGGCGATTCGCGACGACAACCCCGTCGTCTTCTTCATGCACAAAGGGATTATGGGGCTGGGCTGGATGACCATGCTCGAAGCGTCCGCCGGGCCAGTGCCTGAAGAGGCGTACACTATCCCATTCGGGGTCGCCGATATCAAACGCGCGGGCACGGACGTCACGATTGTGACGGTGGGCATGATGGTCCATCGCTCGCTGGCGGCGGCGAAGATGCTCGCCGACGAGGGCATCTCTGCCGAGGTGGTGGACCTGCGCACGCTGACGCCGCTGGATCGCGAGGCCATCGTCAACTCCGTCAGGAAGACCCACCGCCTGCTTGTCGTGGACGAGGATTATCGCAGCTATGGCATGACTGGCGAGGTGATCGCGACCGTGGCCGAGTCCGCGCTCGATTACCTTGACGCGCCAGCCCGACGCATCGCTGAGCCTGATGTGCCCATCCCTTATAGCCGACCCATGGAGCAGTTTGTGCTGCCAAACGCCGAGAAGATTGCGGCGGCTGCGCGCGAGCTGGTCAGAGGCTAGCCACATCGCGGGAGCGCGGGAGCGCCGTCATAGTGAATCGTCTGGCTCCAACCGGCGTCGATGCCGCCACATGGGGTTGGGCGCTTCATGGGCGGCGCCCTGGCTGCGCGCCTCACGGGGGAAGGATGGGTAGACGATGACTATCGAAATCACCATTCCTGAGTGGACTGAAAGCGAGGCGGAGGAAGGCTTCATCGCCAACTGGTTTGTGAGCGAAGGGGCGGCTGTGCGCGCGGGCGATGTGCTGGGCGAGTTGATGGTCGAGAAGTCCACCATCGAGATTAGCGCGCCACAGGATGGCGTCCTGCGGAACCTGCACGTCCATCGTGGGGATGTCGTCAGGCCGGGCATGGTGATTGTCGAGCTTGCGACGGGCGGCGCCTCCGCCTCCGCGACGACAGATGCCGCTGCCGCCACAGCCACGTCGCCCGCTGAGGCTGGTTTCGTGCCCGCCTCTCCAGTTGCCCGCCGGATCGCGCGCGAACTCGGCGTTGACCTCACGCGCGTCACCCCGGCGCATGGACAGCGCATTACGGAGGACGATGTGCGCCGCGCAGCGACATCCACAGGCGCGCCCGCCGCTGGGACTGGCGAGACGCTCACCGGGCGGCGCAAAGTGATTGCCGAGCGCATGCTCAGGAGCATTCAGTTGTCCGCGCAACTGACCCTGACCACAGAGACGCGCGCCGATGCGCTCGTCGCCGCCCGCGACCGCGCGCAGGCGAGTCTGGGTCTCACCTATACCGATTTGCTGGCCTGGATCGCGATTCGCGCGCTCAAGCAGCATCCAGCCATGAACGTGACACTTGAGGGTGATCGTCTGCGCGTGCATGACGCTATTCACCTGGGGGTGGCCGTCGCCGTTCCCGATGGTCTGCTGGTTCCCGTCATTCGCGATGCAGGCGGCTTCACACTGGAGCAGCTTGCCGTCAGGAGCCGGGAGTTGACCGAACGCGCGCGCTCCAATACCAGCGCTCCATCGGAGTTGAGCGGAAGCACCTTTTCGCTGACGACGCTTGGATTCTACGAGATCGATGCGTTCACGCCGATTCTCAATCCCCCCGAAGTGGGCATTCTTGGTATCGGACGGATCCATGAGGCCGTTGTGCCGCATGAGGGGCAGATCGTGATTGGTCAGGTGATGGTGTTGAGCTTGACATTTGACCATCGCGCGATTGACGGCGCTCCGGCGGCGGCTTTCCTGCAAACCGTGAAGCATCTCGTCGAATCGCCAGAGACCTACACTGAGGTTCGCTGATGGAGCCGCTTGTGGGCCTCATCGCCAACGCAGCCGCGGCGCATGATGTGCGGCGGCTCAGCGGCCACGGCTCGATTGTGGATCAGCACGAGAAGGAGCGTATTCTGCGGCGCGTGCTGTTTGGTTTGCAGGCGGTGGGTGTCAACGAGGCGCTCGCGATGCCCGACCCGTACGGGCTGGCGCTGGCCGCCGCCGACGCGCGCGATCTTCAGGCGCGGGTGCGTCTCGTGGACATGTCCCTGGCGCACGATGAGCGTGACTCAACGCTGGCGGCGGAGTGGATGGCGCTGGAAAACTGCGCCTGCATCGTCGTGCTGGGTGGGGATGGGACGTGCCGCGCGGTGGCGAAGGGCTGCCGCGATGTCCCACTCTTGCCGATATCCACTGGCACTAACAACGTCATTCCGCGCCCCACTGAGGGGACGGTGGCGGGGCTGGTCGCTGGCCTCTTCGCCCGTGGCCTGATACCCCAGGAGATTGCTGTACAGCGGAGCAAACGCCTGGAGGTGACGCGGAGCGGCGAGGTGATCGAGAGCGCGCTCGTGGATATCGCCGCATCCACACAGCCTTTTCTAGGCGCGCGGGCCATCACCGACCTCGCGCCGCTACGCCAGCTCTGGCTCACCCAGGCGGTTCCCGGCGCTATCGGACTCTCCGCCATTGGGGCGCACCTGCATCCATTGGCGCCGGAAGCCGAACATGCGCTGCTGCTCGATCTCGCCGCGGCGGATAGTGTAGGGAGCGCTGCTGACGGTGTCTCGGTACTGGCGCCCATCGCGCCGGGCCTGGTGCGGCATGCGGTGGTTCGCTCGTGGCGTCTGCTCGCAATTGGTGATCCAGCGGAGATTCACGACCGCCCGTGCGTGCTGGCGCTCGACGGCGAGCGGTCGCTCGCGCTGCGGGCGGGCGAGCCAACCACCGCGATTCGCGCCAGCTGGGCGGGGCCGCGCCTACTCGATGTGGCGGCGGCGATGAACTACGCCGCGACGCACGGCCTCTTCCAGCGCCCGCTGCCAGCATCCGAGGCGGATGGCTGAGTGCCCGCCTGTCGCCCGTCACTGCACGGTGATGGTGACGTTCATATTTGGGTGAATCGTGCAGGTGAGATGGTATGTTCCCGCCGTAGTAAAGGTAATATCTTTCGTCGTGCCGGGGCTGAACGCCATACCGGGGCCTTGCAGCTCGGAGGGGCCACTGGCGTTGGTGTCGCACTTGCCATTCTGACCAATGCAAATCATATGGGTACCGCCAGAATCCTGCGAATCAACCATATGCAGCGCCTGGCCAGTGCTCAGTGTGATGCTGGTCTGCGTGAAGCTGGCTGCTCCCATGTCGAGTTCATTGCTCGCGCCGCTTGCGGAACTGCCACCGCAGCCCGCGAGGGCAAGCGCCAGCAGGAAGACGGAGAAGATGATCGCGCTGAGACGGGTGCGCATGGCATTTCCCTTTCTCGTGATGAGAACTCAATCGAGCGGATTTGACGTGAAGTACTACGCTGGGGGTTACAGCGAGCAGGCGCGGACGCCGGGCGCTGGTCATGATTCGGCGTGTTGTTGGCGAGGTTGAATACACAAAGAGGGTGAATGGGTGGGCGGCACAGGATTTGAACCTGTGACCCTCTGGGTGTAAACCAGATGCTCTGCCGCTGAGCTAGCCGCCCGTTGATCGTACGAAGGACGCCGCCAAAAGAAACGACGTGCGCAAGCGTTGCTGCTCCGCACGTCAGCTGCCATCTGGCGCGTCTAGCGCCTTTGGGTGCCCCCGAGTGGACTCGAACCACCACGCCCTTTCGAGCACAGGCCCTCAACCTGCCGCGTATACCATTCCGCCACGGGGGCTTGTCGCGCCACCTAAAGCAGTTGGGATACCCCAAGACGCCAGGCGGTAACGCGAGCTAAAGTATACACCGCGCGCCGCTGCGTTGTCAACGGGCGCTCGCCCTGTGCTACCATGCATGCACGAGAAGCCGACGCGCTTGTCTCAACTTCTGTTCCGCTGCCCGCACGCTACTGAATAAAGGATCGGATGTCTCATGCTGCGCTTTCTGACGGCTGGCGAATCACACGGCCCCAGCCTCACCGTGATTCTGGATGGTCTGCCCGCCGGGCTGCCCTTCGTCCGCGCGCGCATTGACGACGACCTGCGCCGCCGCCAGGGAGGCTATGGGCGCGGCGGGCGCATGAAGATCGAGCGCGACAAGGTCGAGGTGCTTTCCGGCGTGCGCCACGGGCATACGCTTGGGTCGCCGCTGACGCTGCGTATCGAGAATCGCGACTGGGCCAACTGGCAGGAGGCGATGAGCGCCGATCCTATTGGTGAGCCGACCGAGGCGGTGACGCGGGTGCGGCCGGGACACGCCGACCTGACGGGCGCGCTCAAATACGGCCACGACGATGTGCGCGAGGTAATCGAGCGGGCAAGCTCGCGCGAGACGGCAGCGCGGGTGGCGGCGGGCGGTGTCTGTCGGTTGCTGCTGGAGGCGTTTGGCGTCGCCATTCACAGCCACGTGCTCTCCGTCGCCGAGGTGGGCTATCCGCCCGATGGCGCGCCCGATGGCGGCCAGGCTGATGTGGCGTTCTGGGAGCGGGTGGAAGATTCGTCAATGCGCTGCGCCGACGCCGCACTCACCCAGCGGATGATCGAGCGCATTCTGGAAGGCAAGCGCCAGGGCGACACCTGTGGCGGTGTCTTCGAGGTGGTTGGTACGGGCGTGCCGGTTGGGCTGGGCAGCTACAGCCAGTGGGATCGCCGGTTGAGTGGTCGTATCGCCCAGGCGCTGATGAGCGTCCCTTCGGCCAAAGGGGTCGAGATCGGCGCGGGGTTCCGGGTGGCGGCGCTGCCCGGCTCGCAGGTGCACGATGTTGCGCGCTACGACGACGCGACGGGATGGGCTCACCTGACCAACAACGCGGGCGGCATCGAAGGCGGCATCAGCAATGGCGCGCCGATTGTCGCGCGGGTGGCCGTCAAGCCGATTCCGACACTGGCGCATCCCCTGCCCTCGGTGGATGTGCGCACTGGCGAGGAGATCGCGGTGACACGCTACGAACGGAGCGATGTCTGCGTCGTGCCTGCCGCGGGGGTCGTCGGCGAGGCGATGCTGGCGCTGACGCTCGCCGACGCCTGGCTCGAAAAATTCGGCGGCGATAGCCTGCGCGAGATGCGCGCCAACGTCGAGCAGTATCTCGCCAGCCTCCGGCGATGAGCGTGATATCAGTTGTTGGCCGCCTGGGCGCGCTCTCGACCTCTGGCTCCCCTCCCCGCGTCGGGGAGGGGCTGGGGGAGAGGTCTTGCCGCCAATACCTCGCAGTTTGACACTTCTCAGGCGTAGATATATGCTGTGAGATGGACGTGATACCAGCCAGTATGAAGCGCGTGCGGTTGCGGTTCTCAACAGCGTGCTCGGCAGACCGAGCTTGCGCTGTAATGACGTAATGATGCGAGGATTTCCATGATGCGATTGACGATGAAGGGCGACTATGGGCTGCGCGCGATGGTTGATCTGGCGGCGCACTATGGCCAGGGACCAGTCCCCAGCGCGGACATTGCCACTCGCCAGCAGGTGCCGGAACATTTCCTCGATCAGGTGCTCATTGCGCTGCGCCGCGCCGGGCTGCTCAAAAGCGCGCGCGGACCGCAGGGCGGCCATATGCTGGCGCGCTCGCCCGCGAACATCAGCATGGGCGATGTTGTGAACGCGCTCGAAGGGACGGTCGCGCCAATGGAGTGCGTGCCCAATCCGGCGTGGTGCCAGCTCTCGCCTGGATGTGGCTTCCGCGATATCTGGGTGCAGGTGGACGACTTCACCCGGAACCTGCTCGCCAATACTACCCTCGAGCAGCTTGCCCACAAGCACCACGTCAGCATGCAGGAGCGCGACGCGATGTACTACATCTGATCCACTTCTTCTGATCTCATCCGCTGCCCATCTCGCCTGGCCCATCCGCTGACTGCTGTCACGTGAGGCGCTGGGCGTTTTTGCGCCTGCACATGAAAAGATCCGCATTTTCAGATAATCTTGATAAAGTGTACTGTCTTGATGCACTATACATTGTGAAGTGCGTCGTGGCGCGCATGTATGCCGCCCCGCGATCACCGGGCGGCGAATGAGCCGCGCCAGTTTACTGGGTCACCCTCTGGGTTTGTTGGGAGCAGGAGAAAAGAACGATGCCACACTGGGCAAAAGATGCGACACAACTGATCGGCAACACGCCACTGGTGCGTCTGAATCGAGTCACGCCGGGCGGCGCGACGGTGCTCGCGAAGCTCGAAGCGTTTCAGCCGGGCTACAGCGTTAAGGATCGTATCGCCGTCAGCATGATCGATGAGGCGGAAAAGGCGGGTATTCTCAAGCCCGGTATGACGATCATCGAGCCAACCAGCGGCAATACGGGTATTGGGCTGGCGTGGGTCGCGGCGGCGCGCGGCTATCGCTGCGTCCTGGTGATGCCGGAATCGGTGAGCGTCGAACGGCGGATGGTGCTGAAGCGGCTCGGCGCTGAGGTGGTGCTGACGCCCGCGGCGCAGCGCATGCCGGGGGCCATCGCGAAGGTGAAGGAGCTACAAGAGCAGACGCCCGGCTCGTGGGTGCCACAGCAGTTCGAGAACCCCGCCAATCCGAAGATCCATCGCGAGACGACGGCCCTGGAAATCTGGAACGATACCGAGGGCCAGGTGGATGCGGTGGTCTCGGGCATCGGCACGGGCGGCACGCTTACAGGCGTTGGTGAGGCGCTCAAGGCGCGCAAGCCCGACGTGAAGATGATCGCGGTCGAGCCGTCTTCCTCGGCCGTGCTTTCGGGCGGCCAGGCGGGGCCAACCAAGATTCAGGGAATCGGCGCGGGCTTTGTGCCGGACGTGCTGGATACAAAGCTGATCGACGAGATTATCGCCGTTGGCGATGACGACGCGGTGCAGATGGCGCGCCGTCTCGCACGTGAGGAGGGGCTGCTCGTCGGCATCAGCAGCGGCGCGGCGGCATGGGCGGCTGCTCAGTTGGCGGCCCGCCCCGAATACAACGGCAAGACGATTGTCGTGGTCTTCCCCTCGGCTGGCGAGCGCTACCTCAGCACCGTCCTCTACGACGACGTCCGCGATTAGCGTGTATAGCTGTTTTTACCTGTACTATGGAAGCGCCAGATCGAGCCAGTCACGGCTGCTGGCGCTTCTCCATTAACTTCTCTGCGGCGCTACTAACTCAGCACGACCGGTTGAGGTAAATCTTGACCGATTGCGTGGCTTTCCAGTAGGAGCCGACATTAGGATTGCTGTTGTCGTAATGGCCCAGATTGCCTGTTCCATTCTGCCCCTGGTAGAGCACCACATGCCATGCTGAGTTGCTATCGCTGAATGATCCTAGATTGCCCGCGATACCTCCCGGAAGATTGGCATAGGCATCAACATTTCCCGCTGCCACGGACCAGTTCCAGCTCTGGCCGCCATAATTCGTGCCGGCAAAGAACGTGACACCGCTGCCTCCGTTGAGATACGGGCAGGGAGTGTTTGTCGCCGTTGGGATCGGTATTGGCGTCGGCGTGGGAGTTGGTGTGGGCGTCGGCGTGGGTGTGGGCATCGGTGTATAAGTTGGTAAAGGTGTATACGTGGGCTGGCCTGGTGGCGCCGTTGGCTGTACAACTGGATTGGAGTGGTGGCGTGGTGTAGCTGTGGGCTTGCCCGGCTTGCCACCAGTGGTCGGCGTAGAGCCATCGCCGTTATTACCGCCATCGCTCTGGGTCAGGCCAGCGGTTGGCGTTCCTGGTATCAGCGCCGCCAGGATTGCGCCGAATCCATTCCGATTGAGGACGAGCGCGGCGATGATGATGAGCGCGATGACAGCCAGCCACGCCGGAGCGGCGCTCCGTCGCTTTCGAGTCTGTGTTGGATCTTGTGATGACCAGGAGACCGGAGGAACGGTATTCGTCCATTGCAACGAGCCGGGAGTGCTGAACGCCGGGGCAGCGAACGCGATGGGGCGGACAGAGGAGTCCCACTGCCCATTGAGACCATCCGAAAAAGCGTGCGCCATCTCGGATGCGCTCGCGAAGCGCTCTCCGGGCTGTTTGGCAAGCGCCTGCCAGATGACCGCCTCGGCAGGCTCCGGCAAGTCGGGCCGTAGCGTGCGGGGAAGCGGAGGCATGTCCTGGCTCTGCTTGCGTAGCATCTCCATCAGGGAATCGGCCTCGAACGGCGCCTGACCGGTGACAAGCTCGAACAGCACAGCTCCCAGACTGTAGATATCTGAGGCGGCGGAGACCTGCCCGGTCGTAATTTGCTCGGGCGCGATATAGGCGGGCGTACCCAGCATGCGACTGGTGCTGGTCAGCTTGGTTCGCGTCTCCTCCAGTAGCCGGGCGATGCTGAAATCGCTGAGATGAGCGTTGCCCTCGGCGTCGAGCAGCACGTTTTGTGGCTTGATATCACGGTGGATGATCCCCTGACTATGGGCATAGTCGAGGGCGGCGGCGATCTGTGTCATATAGCGGTCGGCCTCAGGCAGCGGGCGATTGCCCAACGCTAGCCGGGTTGCCAGCGTGCCACCTGACAGGTAGGGCAGGATCATATAGGTCAGCCCGTCCTGCTCGCCAAAATCGAGCACCGAGACAATATTGGGATGTTGCATCCGCTTGAGCGTTTCCGCCTCGCGGACGAATCGCTTGCGGAATGTGCTGCGCTCGTCCGCCGTCATCTGCCATGGCAGCAGGAGGATCTTGATCGCGACCTCGGCGGGTTTCCCTTCCTCCTCGGCGGCGCGTCGGCCAAGAAAGACCGCGCCCATCGCGCCCATACCCAGCACCCGTTCGAGGTGGTACCCGGCAATCTCGCGGCCAATAAGGGCCTCTGGCCCTTCAGCGCCTGGCCCCATCGCGTTCCCCTCTTTCTCGGTATCAGCCGCCCCGCCGCCAGCGCGTCACTTGTCTGGCTCTCTATGTCTGTAAAGCCCAGTCATACCACCACTCAATGCCGATTGCCCGGTAGCGTGGTGAGCGTAGTGTACTCCTCGGCGTCCGATTGTCAAGCGCCGCACGAAACGCGCTGTATTCACACGCCATCCGTTCGCACTATCATGCCGCCACACGCCGCATCAACTGCTGGATGAAACAGACGGACATGGGGCCCAAGCTCGTCAGGACAGACTACGGCACTGTGAGTGTATTGGACCATACTCCATTGACGATGACCCACACATGGTCGCCATGTTGTGCGTCATAGCATGTATTGGCGCTGTCCCATGTCTGCGGCGATGTCGCTACCGTTATCGTGGAACGAGTTGCTCTGCGGCGGAGTGCTGAAATTGCAGCTATAGGTGTATCCACCAGGCGGGAAGTTGTTGAAAGTCATCCGGATCCAGGTAGGATGCGCACTGACTCCAGCTGATCGTAATCGTTTTCGATGGTGGTGGCTATTGGCGTCGCCGTCGGCGCGGGTTTGGGCGTCGCTGTGGGTGCATCGGCGTGGGCGTGGGCGTCGCAGTCGCCGCTGGCTTGCCACCGGAGCCACCGGAGCCGCCTGATCCCCCCGAACCGCCGGAGCCACCGGAACCGCCGGAGCCAGTGCTGCGCTTGGGCGTGGCGGTCGGCGCGTGGGTGTTCTTCCCCGTCGGTTGCCGTGGACTTGCTCAGCCCGATATTCGGCGTTCCTGGCGAAGATGACGGCGTCAGCAGCGCGCCCAGCCCATTGCGGCCCAGGACGAGAACCGAGATAAGCAGGAGAACGACGGCGCCCAGCAACAGCGGGACCGGGCCGGGCTTTTTGAGACCGCGTGATGGTAGCGGTGGTGGATCCTCTGGTACTGGGGTCTTCTCTGAGACGGTTAAGCTGCTCCAGTCAGTCAGGCTGGGATCCTGCACGACGGGCATGGGGCGCACATACGGCAACCGAACTCCCTGAAGCCCCGCCGAGAACGCCTCGGCGAAGGCGGTCGCGCTCGTGAAGCGTCGCTCCGGTTGCTTATCGAGCGCCTGCCAGATGACCGCCTCGGCCGACTCCGGCAAGTCGGGCCGCAATGAGCGTGGCAGCGGTGGGGACTCTTGAACCACCTTGAAGAGGAGCTCCGCGACCGATGTAGATTCGCGTTCAAAGGGCGCCTGGCCAGTAACCATCGCGAAGCAGAGAATGCCCAGACTGTAAATATCCGAGGCGGCGCTTACCTTACCCGACCGGATCTGTTCGGGCGCCATATAGGCAGGCGAGCCGAGCAGGCGGCCTTCAGTGGTCTGCTTGGTGCGCGTCTCATTCATCAGGCGCACGATGCTGAAGTCTGCCAGAAGCGCGTTGTCCGCGCTGTCGAGCATGACATTTTGGGGCTTGATATCGCGATGGATGACGCCCGCTCCATGGGCATAGTCGAGGGCGTCGGCGAGTTGTTTTATCCAGCGCTCGGCCTCGGTGAATGGGAGCTTGCCCTCTGCCATATGCTCCCCGAGCGTACCCCCAGACAGATAAGGCATCACCATGTAGGCGAGATTATCTTCCCCTTCCACGCCAGAGTCGAGTACGGAGACGATGTTGGGATGCTTCAGGCGCTTGAGCGTTTCCGCCTCGCGGTCGAAACGGCGGCGGAAGTCCTTCTGCTTCTCGTCGTCGGCGGAGATTTCCCAGGATGGCAGTAAAATCTTGATCGCGACCTCGCCCGGCTTTTGGGGATCGCCGGTATGCGTTGCGCTCTCCCCGTCCCCCGCGATAAGCCGAGCGAGGTAGACGGCGCCCGTTAACCCGACACCCAGCACGCTTTCGAGGCGATATCCAGCGATCTCACGGCCATAGAAAGTAGCCGGTCCACCAGTGCCTGGCCCCATTATTCCCCCGCTTTCTTGTTGTCTTCCTGATCCAGCCGCCACGCTCATAATCGGAGTTAACAGTTTGCCAGTGTATCACTGGATGTACAGTTTACACGGTTCATGTATACTGTCAAGCGGTTTCTATCATACAGAGGGAGTTTCAGACGCTACAGTGGCAAGAGGAGACGGTCCGGGCGTTATTTGTTCTGCGTGGCTCCCATTGACGGATGGTCGCTCCTCCGGTATAGTGTTCCCCGCATGCTGAAAATCTCCTGTGCGGGCGGAAAGTCGGGAAGCGTGTAGTCGCGCGGATTGGGATTGGAGAGAGAGATGTCAAACGACAGGCCAGACGCCAGACCGAGTATTCGAGTGCATCGCGCGCCGCGTCGGTGGCCCTACATCCCCAGCGAACCGATCTCGATCCAGACCGTGCAGCCGCCTAACAAGCCATCGAATACCACGCTGCTGGCGACAGGCGCGAGCCTTATTGGGCTGTTACTCGCGGCGTTTGCCTATAGCAAGCTTGGTGGCTCGTCCTCGCTGATGATGATCGGCTTTCTGGGAGTGAGCGGCCTTTCGCTCATCGCCTCACTGGCCGTCTTCCTCGTGCAGCGCGCGTCCGCAAGCAGGGATGCGCGCCAACTGGTGAAGCGTTACACGGACTACCTCACTACGACCGAGAAGACGATGAGCGACCTCGCCGCCGAAGAGCTTGCCATGCGCCGCGACAGCGCGCCATCTATTGCCGTTATGGCCAACACGCTCTCGCGCCACCCCGGGCGCGCGTGGCAGCGTCGCCCATCTGACCCCGATTTTCTGGAGGCGCGCGTTGGAATGGGTGATACTCCTGCCTGGCTACAGGTGCGGCTTGAGGATAATTCCACCCCATTCGCGCCGCTGGCAAAAGACGCGGCGATCCAGCAACTACAACTGCGCGCGCGGGAAATTGCCGACCATTACCATCTGGCATGCGATGTTCCGCTAACGATACCCGTGCGCGAGCACGCGGCTATTGCTCTGCTCAGCGGCGCGCAGGAGGTTGCCAAATCCAGTACCCTGGCGCGCGCGCTGGTCGGGCAGGTGGCGTTGCATCACGCGCCTGATGATGTGCAGATGCTCATCCTTGCGCCACCATCCATGGAGGCGGCGTGGCAGTGGTTCACCAGCCTGCCAACCGCTGGCGGCGCCTTGCAGGGTCTGGCAATCCAGCCCGATGAGCGGAAGCGACGTCTTTCCGTTCTGCTTGCCGAGTTGGGCCGCCGCCAGCAGGCGCAGAAAGAGCGTGGTGGTGAGAGTCTGCGCGAGCAGCAAGGCGCTCCCCTGCCGCATCTGCTGATCGTCGTCGACTCGTTCGCGGATAGTCCAGCCGAGATGGATCCGCTGACGACCCCCGCACTGGCGCTTGCATTACAGCATGGGAAGGCATTGGGTGCGACGGTGGTCTCCGTCCACTCGGTGCGGTCGCAGTCCCCAGGGCAGGTGACGCTCGCGGTGGATGTCGCGCATCGGCGCATCACCTCTTTCGGCCCGAACCCCAATGCCGAAGCCACCTGCACGACAGTAGATACCTTTGACCCTGGCGATGGGCAGGCGCTGGTCAATGCGCTGGGGCATCTCCAGCTCGAGGCTCAGGCATCGCTCGCCCTGCCAAGGACGAAGGGTCTGTTATCGCTGATGGATCCGGAGATTAATCGGCCCGAAGACTATCTTATCGAGCAGAGATGGCAAGATAACGCGCAGCGATCTCATGATGCTGATGGTCGCTCAGCCTTTGTGATTCCGCTTGGCTTGAAGGTCGGGAATGAGCCGGTCTATCTTGATCTGGTAAATGACGGCCCGCATGGTCTGCTCATCGGACAGACTGGTTCGGGGAAGAGCGAGCTGTTACGCTCAATCATCGCCGCGCTGGCGATTCAATATTCGCCTGACCGGGTCAATTTCGTGCTGGTGGACTACAAGGGCGGACTTGCCTTCGAAGCCTTTGCGACATTGCCACACACCGTCGCCTACCTGACGAATATGGTGACCCCAGGCCAGACAACACGCTTCCTGGAAATGCTCAACGCCGAAATCGTGCGGCGGCAGGCTGCTGGCGCGCGTAAGGAGCCGCAGCCAGAATTGTTTGTCATCATCGACGAATTCGCCGAGATGGTGAACCGGCGCTCTGCCAACGATATGAACGAAGCGGTGATGGATAATCTGTCGAGCATTACACGACTGGGGCGTGAGTTAGGCGTTCACCTGCTGTTTGCGGCGCAACGGCCGGAAGGGAGTATCATCCAGCGGCTTCGAGGAGATGTGCAGTATCGGATTTGCCTGCGCACGAATACCGCGGAAGATAGTCGCGAGGTGATCAATGTGCCTGACGCCTCGCAGCTACCAGTGGATATTCCTGGGCGTGGCTATCTGCTGAGTGGCGACAACGAGTTGACATTGTTCCAGTCAGCGCGCATCTCAGTGAACTCGTACCAGTCTGCTGTCCATATCTCACGCGCTGACCTGAATCTCTCGCGCACCATGGGCGCGAGCGCGAACCTGAAGACCTTTGACCGAATTATCGCGGAACGGATGGCGCAGCTTACTGGTAGCCCGGTCGCCACTCGCTGGCCAGCTCCCCTGCCCATCCCGACACTCCAGGCGCCAACACCGCTGACGCTGATTGCCGGGCCAACTCCGCGTAGCGACATTGTGGCGTGGAGTCAGGGGCAGCATTCAGCGCTACGCAAGATGGAGATTCCCCTCGGCCTCTTTGACCGCCCCACGGAGCAACGCCAGGAGTGGTTCATCGCCGATCTGCTGGGGCATGCCGGACTCATGCACGGCGGCCCACTGTTGGTGGTGGGGGATCGCGACGCGGGCAAGACGACTACCTTGCAGACCTTGCTCTTTGCCCTGGCGCTTTCGCAGAGTCCCGCCGATCTGCAGTTGTTCATTCTCAATCCCAATAGCTCGCTCACGGCGTTTGCGGAACTGCCACACGCGGTCGATAGCCGCGACGCTGGGGCGCGGAATGTCATCGATGGGCAGGATGACGGGGAGTTTCGCGCGTTTAAAGCCAGATTTGAGCGCGCCGCCCAGCAGGATGCCAGCACACGGCCCGCGTTGCTGCTGGTCGTGGATGACTACGACGAACTTGGCGCTATCTATGGTGAGGATCTGCACCAAATGGCGAATCTGGCGGCGCGAAGGCGCGACCGGGGCGCGGTGTATCTAGCGATCTCGGCATCATCACGCCCATCATACAGTGGACTGCCACAAACGATCATCAATAGTATGGCCACACGCATCGTGCTCTACATGAATGATCGCGAACAAGTGCGGAACTTCATCAGCGGGCGTATCCCTGCCGCGCTCGATCCGATCCCCGGACGCGGACTGGCGCAGACACGGCGCACGCTCGACGCGATACAGATTGCGGTTCCGGTCGTCGGCAAAGACGACATCGAACGCATGGCGCACCTGGAGGAAGGGATCCACCAGGTGGCTCAACGCTGGAATGAAAAGGGAGGCATGGGGCGCTAGCTCAGGTCGCCTACCAATCTGTCGAGACGATCAGCAATGGGGGTTCAGCGTCTGTGTATGGTATTGGTTTGCTGAAGCAGAAAATCTTGCCTCGTTGCTGCCGCCACGGTATCATGAACAGCAATTGAACTCGAGTGGTCGTATTTGATTGCGCGACGGCCTGTGCGCAATAATCATCAACCACGCTGTGCTAATGTAGATTTGGAAATTACCAGGGACACGCGCTGGGCAGCGCGGGCGGTTCAAACCGCGCCTGAAGGGCCTTTGGCCACGAAGTCCGCCGTCGCGGACTCCCAGATCGTGTCCCAACGCGCTCCCCGTTGGCGCAGGGTTCTGGGCAACCCGCGCAGGCGGGTTTTGTGGCGGAGCGTGCGGAGAGTGACTGATAGCAGGTGCAGCAGGTGCAGCAGGTGCAGCAGGTGCAGCAGGTGCAGCAGGTGCAGCAGGTGCAGCAGGTGCAGCAGGTGCAGCAGGCGAGGCCCTTCAGGCGCGACTTCAGTCGCCCGCCGCCGTAGCTGTCCGTCGTAATTAGTAAAACGACATCAGCGAGCCAGATGGCGACCAGACTTTCGCAGTGGTATGACGAACTCACCACAATTGGATGATGGCCAATGAACTCGCCACAAGAAGTGTTCCCGCTGCCGGGCGGCTGTGACGAGGGCTACGTCGTCGCTCATGGCGTGCGGCTGCACTACGTGGCGGCGGGGAGTGGGCCGCTGGCGATTCTGCTGCATGGCTTCCCGGAGTTCTGGTATTCCTGGCGTTACCAGCTTCCGGCGCTGGCGGCGATTCGTCGGGTGGTCGCGCTGGATACGCGCGGCTATAACCTCTCTGACAAACCCGCTAGCGGCTATGATCTGGCGACGCTGACCGCCGACGTGCGCGGCGTGATTGAGGCGCTGGGCGAGCGGCAGGCGGATATCGTTGGCCACGACTGGGGCGGTCTGATCGCCTGGACGTTTGCCATGCGCGAGCCGGACTATCTGCGGCGGCTGGTCGTGCTGAACGCGCCGCACCCCGCGACGCTGACCCGCGAGTGGAGGCATCCCGGCCAGTTTCGCCGCAGCGCCTATGTCGGCTTCTTCCAGTTGCGCGGCATCGCCGAGAACAGCATAACCCGCGACAATTACAGCCAGCTCTGGCGCACCTTTCGGTCGGCGGATCGCGGGCGCGCCTGGCTCACCGATGAGGACATCCAGCGGTTCGTGGATGCGATGGCGCGGCCCGGCGCGGTGACCGCTGCCCTCAGCTACTATCGCCAGCTTCTGCGCCATGGCGCCGCTGCGCTCTCCCCAGCGCGCGTGATTACCGCGCCATCGTTGCTCCTCTGGGGCGAGCTTGATCCCTATCTTGGCCCGTGGATAGCCGACGACCTGGAGCGCTGGGCGCCAAACCTGCGCGTCCGCCGCTTCGCGACGGCGGGTCACTGGCTCAACCAGCAGCTTCCCGAGCAGGTTAACGCCGAATTGCTCAGATTCTTGCGGGAGGCAGACGTCTAAAATGTCGCCCTCCAACGATGGCGACATAGCTGAGAAACGCGAGCAGACTGATGCAGACGCTGCTCGGAAAGCCGGAGTAGAAGCCAATCGCAATTCCCAGCCAGGTCATCAGCACGGCAAGCCCAGCCGACAACGACAATGCGCTATATGGGCGTGTCGTGAGTTGATGCGCAACCGCCGCAGGCAAGAGCAGCAACGCAAAGACCAGCAATGCGCCCACCGCCAGCGTCGCCTCGCCCACAGTCACCGCCAGGAGCGCCATGAACCCCAGACCCAGCAGTCGCACCGGCACGCCCCTCGCGGCGGCCACGTCGGGATCGAGCGAGGCGAAGAGTAACGGGCGCGCAATTGCGATGAGAGCCAGCACCGCCAGGCCGCTGATAAGCGCGATGGATTTCACCTGTTCAGCGGAGATTCCCAGAATATTGCCAAAGAGGACTGTGACGCCTGAAAATCCAGTGCCAGAGCCGCTCACATGCGCGGTGAAAAGGCTCAAGAAGAGCACACCCAGTCCCAGCACCCAGGCCAGGATGGTTCCAATGGCAATGTCGCGGCCCCGCAGGCGCTCGCCGAACCCACCCATAATCAGGGCGACCGCAATAGTCGTGAGAATCAGCGCCAGCAGTGGATTGACACCGAACGCCGCGCCACCGAGCGCACCCGTGAAGGCGACATCCGACAGCGCCTCGCCCGCGAACGCCTGATGGCGCAGCACGACAAAATAGCCAACCAGTCCGGCGACGACGCTCAATATCGTCCCGGCGAGCAGTGCCTGACGCATGAAATCGTACTGGAGCATATTCTGCATGTCCTGCCAGAGATTGATGGTAAGCGGCGGTAACTCTGCTACGATCATGCGGCGCCCCTCAGGGCGCGTCTCGCCGCGTTCGGCCCACGTCGCCCAAGCTGGATGCGAAGATAGAGACCACCACACACCACCACATAGGTGGCAAACGCGAACGTAGTGATGAAGAAACCGACAGGGTAGGGGGTGAAATACCCAATGGCAAGGCCAAGCCAGGTGAAGAGCAGTCCCAGCACGACGGCAATAACTAGCGCCACGGATGGGCGAGAAGAGAGCTGCTGAGCAATGGCAGCCGGTGTTACCAGTAGCGCAAAGATCAGCAGCACACCAACCACCTGCACGGCGACTGCCACGACCAATGCCAGGAGCATCAGGTAGGCCAGCCCCAGCGCCCGCACCGGAACCCCACGCGCCGCCGCGACATCGGGATCGATCGAAGCAAAGAGCAGCGGACGACCCAGCGCCGTGAGCGTCACAAGCAGCGCCAGTGTTAACCATAGAATGATGGTCACATCATCAGCGCTAATACCGAGCACATTGCCAAAGAGAATATTGTAGACATTCGCGGCATATTCCGACGTGGCGATGTGAATGAAGAGATAACCCAGCGCCAGCGAGGCGGTAAAGACAGCGCCGACGGCAATATCATTCTGACGACGTCCGTGTTCGCCAACGTGCAGTGTCTGGATGCCTATGGCCGCCAGTACGCCAGCGATGAACAGTCCTACGAGTGGAGGAATAGCGAAGAGTACCGCGCCTGTCGCCCCAGCGAAGCCGACGTTGGCCAGGCTATGTCCGGCAAAACTCTGACTGCGCAGCACCATGAAATAGCCCATCAGGCCAGCGATCACGGCGACGAGCGTGCCAGCGAGATACGCGTTGCGCATGAAAGGGAACTCGAAGAGCAGTTGGAGGTCGGCGACCAGATCCCAGGATGGCCGCACCAGATCAGCGATGAGCATGATAGCTCAACTCTTCTTCGGGCTGGCCGACCACAACAATGCGCCCATCGCTGGCGTGAAGCACTTCGATGGGGGTGGCGTAGAGCCGTGAGAGCGTTTCGGTCGTAATCACCTCCGCTGGCGTGCCGATAGCCACCTGCCTCTTTGCGACATAGACAACACGATCTACCGCAGGCAGAATGGGATTGATGTCGTGCGCCACCAGCAGGACAGCTGCGTTGGCGTCGCGGCTAATCTGGCGAATGACTCCAGCGACTCCCTGTTGGTTGCGCAGGTCCAGGCTGTCGAGCGGCTCATCCAGCGCCAGGATGCGTGGCTCCGTCGCCAGTGCCTGCGCGATCAGCAACCGTTGCTGCTCGCCGCCAGATAGCTCGCCGATGGGACGGTCGGCATATGCCGCTGCCCCAACTAATTCGATGACCTCCTGCACGCGATCACGTCTCTGGCGACCTGTAAAGAACGAGATTGGCAGCCCCCAGCGGTTGCCGTCAACACCCAGTCGCACGATGTCGCGCCCACGTACCCGTACATCGGCGTCGAAATGGCGGCGCTGTGGGACATACCCAATGGCGGGGTTGCCGCGCCGCGCGGGCATGCCCAGCACCGAGATGAATCCGCTCGCCAGCGGCAGCAGTCCAAGGATAGCTTTGAGGAGCGTTGATTTGCCCGCGCCATTGGGGCCGAGAATCGCCAGAAACTCACCGGGGCGCACATCGAGCGAGACATGCTCCCAGATGATCTGACCGCCCAGGATGACTGTCGCATCTGTGACCTGAATGATCGGCGAGAACACCGCATCAGAGGATGCGCCGTGGGTAGAGGTAACGGCGTCGTCGCTATCAGTCATGAATAGCCTCCATTGCGCGTTACTTGCCGGTAGCCTGGGCCAAGGCCGATTCGATGCCCTGAAGCTGCGCCGATTGCCAGTCTTGAAACGAGGCGGTGGCGGGAGTCAGCGTCTCGGTAATGGTGGCGACGGGAATGTTATTCGCCTGTGCCAGCTTGATGACTTGCTGGATGTTGTTCGGCGTATTTTGACTGTTATACACCAATATCTTGATCTGCCTGGATGTGATCTGTTGCTCGACAGTCGCCTCATCGGCGGCGCTGATGTCTTCACCTTCCGAGACTGCCTTGAGATACGAGGATGGCGTGATCAGATTGAGGCCGAGAGCGGGCGCAAGATAGGCGAAGATGCTCTCGGTTGCGCCCACCGGTACGCCATTGTATTTTGCCCTGATGTCGGCAATGAGCTGATGATAGCGCTGTAGGCCAGTAGTCAGAAATGCCTGGGTGGATTGATCGAAGGCGCTGGCATCGCCTGGGTCCAGCGCCTTGAGGTCATCGCGAATTTTTTCCGCGACGGCGGTCACATAGGCGGGGTTGTACCACATGTGCGGATTGTCCCCTGCGTGCTTGCCATTGAGTTCGCCGACATCCAGCGTTTTGCGGCCACTGACCGGATTGGCCTGGAGTAGTTTATCGGCCCAGGGATCGTAGCCCGCCCCATTGACGATGACGTACTGTGCGGTCGCGACAGCGCGAGCATCCTGAGCCGTATACTCATAGCTGTGTGGGTCGGCGTTTGGATCAACGATAATGCTTGTCACCTCCACATGAGCGCCCCCCACCTGACTGGCGATGCTCCCCCAGAAATTCTCAGCGGCGACTACCCGTAGCTTGCCTCCGCTATCCCCGCTGCTCCCGTTGCTCAGGCCACATCCGGCACATACGGGAACGACACACAGCAACAGAAATACGACGGCCAGCGCTCCCCTTCGGCGTATTCCCCGTGGATGAATTGATCCGAGTGGCATCCCGCTCCCTCTCTCCATACACACTTGTCGCAACAAATGATACAATGTATCAATAACTGCGCAAAGCATAGCAGAGGGTTATGAGGAAAGTCAATGACACAAGGTATCAATTTCTATGACGTATACTCTAGAGCACATGGTGGTGAAAGGATGGGAGATACAGTAGTGATGGCGATGTCGGCGCATGACATACTCGCGGTCTTCGAGCAGATGGGGCTGCGCACCACTCAGCCGCGCCGCTTGATCGCCGAGAAATTGGCCGCGCTTGCCGAATCTGCTCGCGACTTCACCACCGACGATCTCTGGATGGAACTGAAAGCCGAGGATCCCGATCTTGGCCGTTCGACGGTTTTCCGTGCCGTCGATCTGCTGACCGAGCAGGGGATACTTGACCGCGTGACCTTCGCCGATGGCACGCATCGCTACCGCATCTGTGGCAGCGGTGGCCATCATCACCACGTTACCTGCGTCCAGTGTCATCGTGTCGTCGAGGTGGATGCGTGCCTCGGCGATGATGCGTTGCGCGCCATCGCACAGAGTACCGATTTCGCGCTGGAAGGCCACTCGCTCGAACTCTTTGGTCGCTGCCGCGACTGTCGCACTCGATAAATCCTCAAAGGCAGGGTGGTCTGTAGCCTACCCAGGTGAAAGCTACTTGCCGATGCAGAACTCGGCGAAGATGCGGTCGAGCAGATCAGCCGTGACCGTCTCGCCGGTAATCTCGCCCAGCGCTTCGAGCGCGGCCCGCAGATCGATTGCCACGAAGTCCAGCGGCAGGCCGTCGGCCAGCGTCACCTCCGCCGCCTGTACATGCTCCAGCCCACGGCGCAGCGCATCTTTGTGGCGCGCGCTCGAGACGAGTACATCGCCTGCCTGGGCCGTTCCGCCCAGCGCCAGCGCCGCAATCTGGCCTTCGAGCGCGGCCAGACCATCGCCTGTGAGCGTTGAGGTGGCAACCAGTGGCGCGCCGGGCCAGAGCGCCTGCGCCGTCTCCTCTGAGACCTGGCGCGGCAGATCCGCCTTGTTGAGCACGAGAATCGCTGGCCGCGCGGTCTCGCTCTCCGTCAGTTCATGTAGCTCCGCAGCGACCGACTCATCGAGCGGCGAGAGTGGCTCCGCGCCGTCGAGGACGAGCAGCAATAGGTCAGCCGACCGCGCCGCCGCGCGCGACCGCTCCACGCCGATACGCTCCACCGGATCATCGCTTGGCGTCAGCCCGGCGGTATCCACCAGTTGAGCGGCCAGCCCGCCAATCAACGCCTTCTCCTCCACCGTGTCGCGGGTCGTCCCGGCAACCGGCGTGACGATGGCGCGCTCGGTGCGCAAGAGCGCATTGAGCAGACTCGATTTACCCACATTGGGACGGCCCACCAGCGCCACGCGCAGCCCCTCGCGGAGAACTCGCCCGCGATCCGCACCCGCCAGCAGCCGCTCGATGGTCTGTCGCGCTTCGGCAATCAGTCCCGCCAGTTCAGCCGGGTCGGGTGGTGGTACCTCTTCTTCGGGGAAGTCGATGCTGGCCTCGATACGCACCATGGCGTCCATCGCGTGCCTGCGCGCCGCGCCAACCTCCGCCGAAAGCTCACCCTGAAGCTGGCGTAGCGCCAGCCGGTGGCCCGCGTCGGTCTCGGCGTTGATGAGCGCCATGACCGCCTCAGCCTGCGCCAGATCAACGCGCCCATTGAGGAAGGCCCGCAGCGTCATCTCGCCCGGCTGGGCCGAGCGCGCGCCCGCCGCCAGCGCCACCTCGAGGATGCGCCGCAGCACCAGCGGCCCGCCGTGCGCCGAAATCTCGACGACATCCTCGCGGGTGTAGGTGCGTGGCGCGCGCATGAATGCCGCCAGCGCCTCGTCTATGATGATTTCGCTGGCGGGGTCCACCACGTGGCCGTAGAGCAGTTGGTGCGAGGGCGGCGACTCCGCCTCGGCCAGCGGATGCGACGGGCGGAAGATGCGCAGGCCAACGGCGAACGCCTCCGGTCCGCTCAGCCGGATGATGCCGATGCCGCCGACCCCCGGCGGAGTGGCAATCGCGGCGATGGTGTCGTCGGTGTATGCGTCGGTTGGTGTGGTTGACAGTGACTCGTCGTGGATGTCGTCGGATGTGCTCATACGGTGCATGGTATCACGGGATGGTGTGTGCCTGGCGCAGAAGGGTAGCCCGAGAAGAAAAAGCGTCCATCCGGCCATTAGTGATATACTCTTGAGGGTGCGCTCTGCGCCAGCCGCTGTTTTGTGGATGTTGAGAACGTGCGTGAATTCAGCAATCATCACTGTGGATATTGCGGACCTTGACAGATATTTGAGGGAATATGCAGGCAACGGAAATGCAAGGGACTGAGGCCGGACGAAGGGTCCGTGACGACATTCGTAATGTGGCGATCATCGCGCACGTAGACCATGGCAAGACGACGCTGGTGGACGGACTGCTCAAGCAGAGCCATATCTTTCGCGACAATCAGCAGGTCGGCGAGCTGATTATGGACTCCAATGAATTGGAGCGTGAGCGCGGCATCACCATCCTCGCTAAGAATACGGCGATCACCTATCGCGACATCAAGATCAACATCATCGACACCCCCGGACACGCCGACTTCGGCGGCGAGGTGGAGCGCGTGCTGAATATGGCCGACGGCTGCCTGCTGCTGGTGGATGCCGTCGAGGGGCCGATGCCGCAGACGCGCTTCGTGCTGAAGAAGGCGCTTGAGCTTGGGCTGCGGCCAATTGTGGTCATCAACAAGATTGACCGCCGCGACGCGCGCATCCAGCAGGTGTTGGACTGGACGCAGGATCTCTTCCTGGAACTGGCGACCCGCGACGACCAGCTTGATTTCCCCGTGCTCTATGCCATCGCCCGCGAGGGGATTGCCCGCAGGGCGCCCGGCGACACCAACACCGATCTGGAGCCGCTCTTCGAGGCGATTGTCAACGTGGTGCCCGCGCCGGTCGTGGAGGAAGGCGCGCCGTTCCAGATGCTGGTGACGACGCTGGATTACGACGACTACAAGGGCAAGTACGCGATTGGCCGCATCACCCGCGGGCGTGTCCGTTCGGGGATGGCGGTGGCGCATCTCTCGCGCGAGGGGGAGATGAAGCGCGGGCGTGTGGGCCAGGTTTTCACCTGGCGCGGGCTGGCGCGGGTCGAGGTCGAGGAGGCGAGCGCGGGCGATATCGTCGCGCTGACGGGCATCGCCGACGCCAATATCAGCGACACCATCGCCGATTTCGACAATCCCGAGGCGCTACCGACGCTGGCCATCGAGGAGCCAACGCTCAAGATGACGTTCGGCGTCAACACCAGCCCGCTCGGCGGACGCGAGGGCAAGTTCAGCACGTCGCGCCAGTTGCGCGCCCGGCTCTATCGCGAGCTGGAGACGAACGTCAGCCTGCGCGTCGAGGATGGCAGCACCGCCGACGAGTTCATTGTCTCCGGGCGTGGTGAGCTGCACCTTTCGATTCTGATCGAGACGATGCGCCGCGAGGGCTACGAGCTTCAGGTCTCGCGCCCGGAGGTCATCACCCACAACGAGGATGGCCGGGTGCTGGAGCCGATGGAGCGGCTGGTGATCGATACACGCGAGAACTACATCGGCGCGATCAGCGAGACGCTGGCGATCCGCAAGGGGCGCATGGCGAACATGGTCTACGATGGCCAGGGCAACGTCCGGCTGGAGTACGATATCCCCACGCGCGGCCTGATTGGCTTCCGCAATGCGTTTCTGACGCTGACCCAGGGCAACGGCGCGATGTCGAGCATGCTGACGGACTATTCGCTGTGGCTCGGCCCCATTGGCATCGCCCGCAACGGCGCGCTGATCGCCTCGGAGGCGGGCGTCGCCGTCACCTACGGCCTGAACAACGCCCAGCAGCGTGGCCAGACGTTCATCGAGCCGGGCACGCCCGTCTATGAGGGCATGATCGTCGGGCTGAACGCGCGCCCGGATGATCTGGCGGTCAATGTCTGCAAGGAGAAGAAGGCGACGAACATCCGCTCGTCCACCTCGGATATCGCGGTGCGCCTCTCGCCAATCGTCAACCTCAGCCTGGAACAGTCACTCGACTTCATCAACAATGATGAGCTGGTTGAGGTGACGCCGCGGAACGTCCGCCTGCGCAAGCGCCTGCTGACGCAGCACGAACGTGCCCGCGCGCGTGACGCGGAGCAGTCGGGCGCGCGATAATTCGCGGATGGGCCACACAATACATCAAGGGCAGCCATCTGGCTGCCCTGTCTTGCTCCTACGACAATCTCGTAATCAGTAACAATGAGGCCCAACATAATAGCCGAGCGCCCAGCCAGTCACGGTCACATGATTGTTAGGCGCATATATCATAGGTGTCCAAGCGACATCCCCCACATGAGGGTTATTAATAATTACACTAAAAGTCGGCTTCTGAAAGTTCGAATCACCGCTGCAATAGTTATCAAGTTTGGCGTTTACGCTGCCTGGATTGATCCAAGCATTTGATGTTATCCTAACCCAGTTGGACTTACATGTGTTGGACCATCGAAGTTCAACATATTCTATGGTGGTACCATCGCCAGTATTCTGCACGACGAACGAGGCAATTGTTTGTCCGTCGGTTGCACAGCTTCTGCCATTCACCGTACGATTGGGATCTTCGCCATTACAATTATCCGCATTCGGCATACTTACGCAAGTCACCACGATGTTAGGGACAGCTTGTTTGGGGGAGTGCCATGAGCGCTGGCTACTGCCACAGGTGAGAGTATGATGGCAAGTCCGACAAGAAGCACGAGCGAAACGAGGCGTGAAGGTAGCTTGAACATGGCTAGACTGTGTCTCACTTTCCTGGCTATTAGGCTTTCTAACAGCCCATTCCTACGCTACGAAGCTGAGCCGTTCGTAGCTCCGCGCAACTATAGCAGGAAACATATAGATTGTCAACAGCAATTTAGCAGCTACTCACGTCAAGCGCGGGCAAGCAAGAAGGCAGCCAGACGGCTGCCTTCTTGCCAAATAACCAAGCGCCTCGAAACCTCGCCCCAAGGAAAGGTCGTGGCAGGGGAGAGGTCACGAGTTCAGCGGCTGCTGTCCTTGGATGTACCAGTCGATATCCGGTGCTGGATTACCTGCTCCACTACCATAGATTTTCACAAAGTGGCCGGGAACGGCGTCGCGATAGTTACACATCGGCACGTTGCTGGTACTACCGTTGCCGCCATTGCCATTTCCGGTACCATTGCCGCCCGAAGACCCTGCTTCGCCCTGATACGGGGCCAGCCCGGCGTTGCAGCCAAAGGCACCCATCGCCATGTCCGGCGGGATCGGGAAAGTGCTCGTCCCCGTCCACTTGTAGTTTTTCATCGCCCAATCCATGACGTCGTGGAAGATATAGCCAGCGCCCGCAATACCGAGGATATTCGAAGCCATATCGGCGTTATTGGCATTGCCGACCCAGACTCCGACCGCTAAGTAGGGCGAGTAGCCTATCGTGACGATGTCACTTGGCCCGTTCTTACCAGAGCCTGTACCAGTCTTCGAGGCAACCTGGAAGCTCGAGTAATCGGGGAACTCAAGGGGATTTGGCTCATTGAAAGCTGGCGTTCTTGCCTTATTGTCGGCGAGCACCGAGGTGAGCATATAGGCCGCCTGTGGGCTGATCACCTGCGCTGGCTTGGGAGTTGGAGCGGTCCAGGAGTCACCCGCCGAATCTTCAATGCGCAGAATACCCCGGTAGGGGACGTGCTTGCCACTATCCGCGAAGGCGGCGTAGGCGTTCGTCAGTTCAATTAATGGGACGGATTGCGTGCCAAGGGCCGTCGTTGGGCCGACTGCGCCTTGGGTTAAACCAGCCTTAAGAAGTGTGCCATCCTTATCCCGAATCTCGTCGCTAATTCCCAGGCGCCGTGCCATCGTAATGAAGTTGGTAGCAAGCGCTGGCGTATCGCCCACGAACGACATCGCCTCAGTCGCTGGAACATTGAGAGAGTTGGCGAGCGCCATCCGAATCGGCACATAGCCGTTGTAGCCGTCAGTACCATAGTTATGCGGTACATAGACTGACTGCCCCTTGCATCCCGGCACCAGCGAATAATCCTGGTCGGAGCCTCCGCTACCGGGCATGCAGATAGGCGAATCCTGCATCATGATGCTCGGCGTCCAACCCATCTGGAACGCGGTCGCATAGACAATGCCCTTCATAGAGGAACCGAGACTACGCGGTGACGTGGCCACATTGTAGTTACCAGCGACCAGGGGATTCTTGTCGTTATACTTCGCAGAGCCAACCATCGCCAGCACATCGCCAGTGTAAGGATCAATCACCACCGCGGACCCATCATGTGCGTTGGCACTCTGCGTCAGAGGAGGGTTGGTTGGACGGACGGCGTCGCCATAAGTTGACGTTGGCACCGTGTGATACTGGTTGATGTAATAGTCGATATTTTGCTCGACGTAATCGTTTAGTTTGAGGTCGAGCGTTGTGTAGATTTTCCAGCCAGCGGTCGCCAGGCTGGTGGGGTCAACGCCAAACTCCGTCTGCAACTGGTCAATCACAAAGTCTACGAAGCTGGGTGCCCGCTTAGTTGTATCGACGGCGCTGCCATTCGTAAGGCCTGCCCAGTGGTCGATCTCCTGGTTTACCAGGATGTCGTGAACCTGATTCAGCGCGTTGAGATACTGGTCATTGGTGATCGAGCCGTAGGTCTGCATGCTCTGCAGCACCACCCGCGCGCGCCGCCAGACGATCCATTCGTGACCCAACTGGCCCCAGTTGTTGACATAGTCAGCGCTTGGATCGCAGATGCCATCATGTGGATCGTTGACGCAAGGCTTCGCCCAGTCCTTGTCTTCGCAGGGCGCTTTGTCGCAGGAATACGCGATGGGCAGGTAATAGGTCGGGTTGTTGGGCAGTCCTGCCAGAATTGCCGCCTGCGCGATGGAGAGCTGCTGATTGGCCAGGATCAGCTTGCCGTTTTCCTCTTTTTGCTTCAGACCAAAGAAATTGCGCGCCGCCGCCTCGATGCCCTGATTCTGGTCGCCATAGTCAATGGTATTGAGATACATCTCCAGAATCTGGCTCTTGCTGTAGTTGGCGTTGAGGCCGATGGCCAGGATCATCTCGTTCAGTTTGCGCTGCACCTGCTTCGAGGGGTCGTGCAGAATCAGCCGCTTGACGAGCTGCTGTGTGATGGTTGAGCCGCCCTGGTCAGCCGCGCCACCGTGGGTCACGTCGGCGAGGAGCGCGCGCGCCGTTCCCTGGAAGTCCACGCCGATGTTGGTCGGCGAGTAGAACGAGTGGTCTTCGGTATCAAGCGTCGCGTCCTGGATGGTCTGGCCGATCTGCGAGAGCGGCACGTAATAGTTGTAGCCGCTATCGCTGCGGACGGTATAGAGCGGCGTGCCATTGCGGTCATAAATAATCGTATTTTGTCCGCTAACGGCGTTGTTGATGATGCTCTGGATCGCTGGGCGATGCACGTCGTAATAGTTATAGGCGTAGACCGCGCCAGCGCCGCCGCCGCCAAGGATGGAGACCGCCGCGACGACCACCGCCGCGACGCCGATGGCATAGCCGACGGGGTTGGCGCGCACGCGCTCCAGCCGCCATTTGCGCGCCCGCATGCGGATGCGCGAGCGGCGGTAGCGTGGCAGGTCGCTCTGTATCTGCGCCAGCATCTCTGGCGATGGCGTTATCGGCGCGGATCTGCGGCTGCCTGCGGCGGCAATCTGGGCCGCCTCACGTTGCATCGCGCGGCCAGTGCCTCGCACCATCGCGCTCAACTGGCGCGACATGTCGCCAACCATCTCGCCAAAGCCACGGCGCTGTCTGCGTGGCGCGCGCGATGTCTCCATCTCATAGCTGTCACCGGCGCGCGAACGACCACCAGCGCGCGAGGGCGGCCCCTCGCGATACTCGGCGCGACTGCGGCGCGAGGGCTGATCGGGATAGTCGGCGTCATCATAGCTACGTGAACCATTGCCACGCGGCCCACTGCCGCGCGTGTCACTTCCGCTGCCCCGCGAACCGTAGGGCTGGCGCATCTGGCCGTTGCCATCGCTGTTCTGCCGTCGCATGGAAGGATCGGATGGGCCGCGCCCTCCACCGCCATTGGGGCGTCGTCCGCGCGGCGGGCCAGCGCGTCCATCGAGGTCGCGCTCGTCATAGTCACCGCTGTTGTTTCGCGTATCCCTGCTCATGCGCCCCCCTCACCAAAACTATCCTCAGTTATCCAAAAATAGCTGCCAATTTCGCGAGTCACCGTACGCCAGGTAAGACCACCTCATGTATAGATTCTCCGGGTTAGTGTAGAATCTGGGACGCCAGCATGGCAATGCGCTGGGAAAAATGGGGGCCGGAATCTCACGCGCCTCAAAGGATTGACACGATTCTGCGCTTCCTTGCCCTGTGCTGGCCGGGTAGTGTACGCTGAGCGTGTGTATATTGTCCTGGAGAAATACTGGTTTGATTGGATTGTTGTCATTTGGCCGACGCGCGCGGAGTCTGTCAGCGAATAGGCTGGGCAATTCGCCGTAGCGTTTACGCTACGACTCGGCAGACGACAGCAACCAAGGGGGATGTAGTATTGAGAGGGTGCGATCTATGAGTGACGATACATCGGCGCAACAGCCAGGAGCGGACGCTACGAACGGCGACGCCAGCGAAGATACACGAGGCACGCCCGCGTTTTATGAGTACTGGAACTCGATGGACTTTGTGACCTGGATGGGTGCGCGTATCGTCGAGAGCGCCGACGGCCACGCCAAAGTCTACTTCGAGCCAGGCCAGCACCATCGCGGGGCGGGTATCGGCGGGCGCGCGGTGACGGGCGCGGTGCAGTCCTATATCTTCGATATCGTGACGGGCGCGGCGGTGGCGTCGCTGGCCCACGGCACGAAGCCGCAGGTGACGGTGACGCTGGAGATGGCCTTCGAGCATCCCGCCTACGATGCGCCGCTCACCTTTGAGGCGCATGTGCTCAGCGGCGGCAAGCAGATCTTCTTCGTCGAGGCCGACTGCCGCGATGTCAATGGCCGCGTCTGCTCGCGCTGCCACGCCATCTATCGCCGTTTCGACCGCCGTATCGAGCCGCCAGAGCCAGAGACGGCTAGCGGACGTTAAGAAATATCCTCGTACAGTGTGCTGGGGTGGGCGTGCCGGAGCCTGAAGGCCCCGGCGAATAGGGAAATTCGCCGTAGCATTTATGCTACGGTCTGCTCGCTCCGCCGCTCGCGCTGGGTGTTCGGGCGAAAACGTAAACGTTCATCGGCCGCCAGCGCCATCACGCGCCGACATAGCGGGCGTAGATGGTGCGGGCGACGGCGGGGTCGGCGGTCCCCTTGATGATGGCGCGGGCATCGGGGAAGACCGTCACCTCGTAGCCATCCACGCGCAGTCGCAGCAGAAAATCGTTACTGGCGACCTCGCCAGCGGGCCGCAGCCGTTCCGCCAGCGCGCCGAGATCGAGCGCCGACGCCACCTTCTGGGCCGGGCGCACCTGCACCGCGTTCCGTCCGCAGAGGCTCACCCCGCTCTCATCCAGCGGCGCATCCAGATACTCATAGTTGCCGAGGCCGCAGGTTGGGCAGTCGGGCGAACGCGGCAGCTCTACCCGCTCGAACGTGTTTTCCCAGAGATCGATCCACGTCAGCCCGCGCGCCAACTGCTCGCTGCCCACCAGCAGCTTGAGCGCCTCGGTGGAGGCCATGCCCGTGATAACGCCGACGATGCCGTTGAGCACCCCCGCCGTGTCGCAGGTGGGCGTTGTGCCGGGGAGTGGGCGGTCCGGGAAGACGCACCGCAGGCAGGCGGTCTCGCCGGGCAGAATGGTCATCGTCACCCCATAGGCGGCGATCACCGCGCTATAGATCCAGGGAATATTGGCCTTCACGCAGGCGTCGTTGAGCAGGTAGCGCGTCTCGAAGTTGTCGGTGCCGTCGAGGACGACGTCAATGCCATCCAGCAGCGATTCAATCGAATCGGCGGTGATGTCGCTCACATGGGCATCCACGGTTACCAGGCTATTGATCCGCCGCAGCGCGCGCTCGGCGGCAATCGCTTTCGGCAGCCCGTCCAGCGCATCCTGTTCTTCATAGAGCACCTGCCGCTGTAAATTGTTCCCCTCGACGAAATCGCGGTCAACCAGCCGCAGATAGCCCACGCCCGCCCGTGCCAGCGAGTTCGCCAGCACACTGCCCAGCGCGCCGCAGCCAGCGATCAGCACGCGCGCCCGGCTGAGGCGCTCCTGTCCGGCCGCGCCGATGCCGCTGAAGAGGGTCTGGCGTGAGTAGCGTTGCTCAGCGGAGAGGCCGTGAGCGGCAAATGGGGATATTTCCACCTCAGCTGGAACATTTGCCGCGGATGTATCGTCTAAAGAGTACGTATCCGTGGAATCGGTGTCTGAATGCAGCATGCGGGGCGCCTCCTCGGGTGGTGGGTGAGTCCGATGTCATGGTTTCTGGCAGCTTCTGTGGCATCTTCTTTCCGGCAGCCAGGCTCACAATATGTTGGTTGTTGGTATGTGTTTCTCACCAGTCTCAGCCCATGTTCTCAGCGGCGCCACTGATAGTGGTAACCAGCCAGTAGCGCATATGCCTCGGCACGGGTGGACGGACGCGAAAAATTTGCCTGTGGCGCCGCGTCATTCCAATAGTACTATGCCACATAGGATAGGCTGGTACCTTTCGCGTGGCGACTTGGCGGAGATTCAGGGCTATGCTACTATTGTCCGCAACAAGTTCGCAGAATGCCTGATCTTCTCGGGCGCGGTGCTGGTGGGCTGCCGGGCGCAGCATGCAGGGTCGCTGATGGCGCTGGGAGGCGGTGGTGTATGGCAGAGGCGGTGCCAGTAATGAACGCACAAACGGCGGACGCGCAAAAAACGTCTGGTGCGCCAAAAAAAGTGCTAATCATCGACGATAGCCCGATGATTGTTGAGTTGATTCGCAGCGTTGTCACGATGACTGGCGCATACGACGTGGTGGTCGCATACGATGGCGTGGCGGGCCTGGAGAAGTTTTACCAAGAGCAGCCAGACTGCGTTATCGTCGATGTGAAGATGCCCCGGATGGATGGATATCAGGTGGTGCGGTGCATCCGTGGCGATACCGCCTCGGCCCATACACCGCTCATCATTCTCAGCGCGCTCAACGAGGAAGTGGACCATCTAACTGGGCTGCTTTCCGGTGTCGATGAGTATCTTGCCAAGCCGTTCAAGCCGAGCGCGTTGTGCGCGACCCTCGAGCGCGTGATGAATATCACGCCGGAAGAGCGCGTGCATCGCATCGAGAATCTGGCCGAAGCGGATTTCGACTACGATCTGGTGGTAGATGATGAGGAACCATCCAAATAGGGGGTGTGACTCCCGGAGCGCACGTATTGTACGTTCCCATTCTACATAAGTGGGTGGTGGGATGCAGATGCCCTGCATAGCGTCTGGGGGTGGAATGTGGTGGCGCGACCAACTCCGGAATGTAGCATGTCTGTTCTCGTCGTAGATGGTGATACCATGCACCGCGATGCGCTGCGAGCCATTCTTGGCGAGCAGTACAAGCTGACCTTCGTCGCTGGGCTGAGCGAGGCGCTCCGCATGGTGCTGGAGCGTCGGCCTGATCTGCTGGTAAGCGAGGTTGATCTTGCCGACGGCACCGGCCTTGAGCTGTGCCAGCGGATTCGCGATCTGCCGGGCGGCAGGCGGCTGCCCATCATGCTGGTGACGCAGCGTTCGAGCACGGCGGATAAAGTCGCGGGATTCCAGGCAGGCGCCGACGACTATGTAGTCAAGCCGGTTGATAGCCGCCTCTTCTCCGTGCGGCTCCGGTTGCTCTTCCGCCTGAAGGGCATCGAACGCCCGCGCGATCTGCAGGTGACGCGCGAAGCCTGAACGTCGTATCTCGTATCCCTCGTTCACGATATCACCGCCGCCCTGTTGCGCTTGTCCGCCGCGTGCCGCGACACAAGACACAAACAACAGGGCGCTCCACAACGCCTGAACGCCTGTGTTTGCTTTCACCTCGTCTCAGCGGATACACTGTGCCGTACGCATGCAGCAACATAGCGCTGGAAATCCAGCGATGCTGCGTGTCTGGCGCGTGGATCTGTGATAGGGCTGGGGGTGTGCGATGCGCTCCTCCGCCGAGTACCCGTCCGGGAAGGAGGCGCGTGGCGTAATGGCCGCGCGGAGCAGCATGGATACGATGGATGATCTCCGCTTCGACCGTCACTTCCGCACTCCCAATTCGGAGGGCTACTACCTCGTGCGCGGGCAGACGCGCATTGGGATGGTTGACCTGCATTTCACCTCGACCACGGTGCATGGCACGCTGATTATCGAGCAGGAGATGGAGCGCGACGCGCTGGCCCAGTTGATCGAACGCATCGACGAGGACCTCGTGCTCTCCGCCGATACCCCGCGCGATGATTTCCTTGTCAGCGTCTATAGCGGCAAGGAAGTCGGCTTCTTCAACGACACCTTCCGCGCCGATCAGGATGACCTCGTCACCGATCTCGACGAGGACGATGAAGAGGATGACGGCGCCTTCGAGGACGATGACCTGGAAGAATAGGAGCGCCCACTCTCCTCAATGGGCGCTCCTCGCGCACAGTGTAACCCACCTCAGCTATCTGCCGGCTGCACGGTTTTGCGAGATTGGCTTCGTTCTGGGCATCCGTGGTGGCGTAGAGCGTTGTGCCATGGCAATCCTGGATGAAGTAGAAGTACTTCGAGATGGCAGGGATTCGCCGCCGCCTCGATCTCCGCCCAGAGTGGCGCGGCAATTGGGCCAGGCATCAGATTCCCATTTGTGGTGACATTGGTGTTGTATGGGTCGGTGGTGGCAACCTGTGAACCAGCTTTTGTAAGTGGTTTCCACCATTTACCATCTGTCGGCGGAGTCGCGCTTTCGAGAGCATACTGAGCCGTTGGATCCGCGCCCATACTGGCGATGTCGCCTGTGTTGGGCGTTTTAAGCAGTAACGTCATGTAGCGCGTGTAATAGACGTTGGTCACGCCTGGCGCGTCTTTGGGATCTTTGATCTCGCGCACCGTCAATGAGGCCATGGTCAGCGCAGTATGCAGCGCGACCACGGGATCAGTGGTGGAATAGGCTTTCTCCGCTGTAGCGAAGATGTTGCTGTTGCCAACCGGCGCCGCGTGGGCCAGGCATTGCGTCTTGTCGGCGAAATACGCCTTCGGATTGTTATCCGGCCCTGGACAGAGCTTCGATCCCAGATTATCGAGCATCGCCTCGATCACGAATGTTTCGTCATCATCCTTGGTGAAGTAGTAGGTGTCGGGGAAGAGATAGCCCTCCAGCGCGTATTTGACCTTCGTGCCTTTGGCCATCGGCTGCACGAACCAGTATTTCGTCCAGAGCGGCGTCTTGGCGTCATCCATCAGGATGCCCGTCTTCGCGATCTGCGCGAAGTTATCGGCATTGAACTTGGGCAGCTTGGTAAAGTAGTCCGGATACTGGGTGACGCGCGAGCCGGGCGGAACCAGGATAACGATGTGCTCATCCTGAGCCGCGCCTTCGAGCGCGGTGATGATCTGGTCCATGTTCATGTTGGGGCTGAGGCTGTATGTGCCGTGCTTGAGGTTGCTGTCGAGATGCTTATAGCGCGCCAGCAGGCGGAAGATGAGCGCATTGCGGATGAGTCCGGCTTTTTCGAGCTTGTTGGCAATCTCGGTCGAGGTGTCACCATCGTTGACGACGAAGTTGATCGTGTCATTCGAGCCGGAGACGACCGGGCGTGTTACATCCAGCGCTACCGTCGTCCCGACCAGGCCAACCCCAAATGCCAGTAGCGCGAACAGGATAGTCACCACCAGTGCGGTGCGTTTCATCGGCGCTCATCCTCCTCAATCTCACGTCCTGGGCGCTCTTCCAGGAATTCTCCCTGGTGCGCGCTCCGTCGCCGCTGATCCAGATATTCTTCCAGGATCACCGCCGCGGCCATCGCATCGATGCGCTCGCGCATGCGCTCCCGGCGCACACCCGCCGCCCGCAGTCGCTCTTCCGCGCGTACCGTCGAAAGCGTCTCGTCCGCGTAGACTAGCGGCACTCCGCGCGCATCGAGCGGTTTGCGCAGTCGTTCAGCGAATCGCTGCACGGTCTGCGCCTGGCCATGCAACTGGCCGTCGAAGCTGATCGGCAGGCCAACCACAACCAGCGTGGCCTCCTCCGCCTGTACCAGCCGCATGATCTCATCCAGCGCGGCCTGAGTCGAGCGGCGGAATATCACCGTGCGCGGCGAGGCGAGCATGCCCAGCTCGTCGCACGTGGCGACGCCGATACGCTTCGTGCCAACATCCAGCGCCAGAATTACCCCAGCCATACGCTCCCGCCACATTCCGCCATCATGCCAGTATGCCACCATGGCGCATCTGGCTCCGCTCTACCGCATCCGATGGAGCCAACAGTATCAGGGGCATTGTACGGTTGAGGCGTGCGCGCATGCAAGCGCCAGCCGCGTGTTGTGTGCCACGGCTATCGTGCCACGGCGTGGCGCGACCCGCCTACGTGCGTACCCGGAAGTCCTAGTTCGGGACAGGCTGTGGTGTTCGCTCAGTCGGAGTATGGTAGACTCGTGAAGCGTACTTATTCGGCGCTGGCGATGGGATGCTCACCGGATGACCGCTATGGCCGACGCGGCGCGGATAGTTCAAGGAGGGCGGTTCGACGCCGGACCATTGAGAGGAGCACTACGTGACAGCATTCTGGTACGTCATCAGCGGGATAGGCATTCTGGCGGCTATTATCAATTTCTCCCTCGCGTTTGCCCGGCGCAATCAGCCGATGGCGGCTCTTGCACGCACTGTCGCCGGTGTGGTGTCGCTGGCATTGCCAGTGGTGATTCTCATTGGCAAACTGGTGCTGCGCGCCCATCCACCCTTTGCGCTGGACTGGCAGACGGTCTTCATCGCGACGGGCGCCTTTGTCTTTGCCGTGCTGCTTCTGCCATCCTACGTCGATAAGGGCGAGAAGAAGGAAACGCTTCAGGAGCGCGCCGCCCACGTCGTGCGAAAGACCAACGCCACCATCCGGCTGGAGAAGCGCGGTATTGGCGATGAGTGGGTGAACTAGCCAACCAGCGCTCGCGAACGAGGCCAACGGGACTCGCGACGGGACTCACATCAAAGGGACGTCATCCAATTAGGGGTGCGCGTCCCTTTTGCCTGCGCGCGTGTTATGGCGTATGCTGACGTATGCTATCGTATGCTATCACCCGCTGAACGGTGAATCGAGCCACGTGGGAGCAGCTAGCTCTCTCATGGGTAGCTACAGGTATGGGCCAGAGGTATCAAGCACCATGTCGTCCGTGAATGGTAATGCCATACGCGCCGTCTTGCAGCTTACAGGGGTTATTGGGGCGGATAGTTCGCCCACCATTCGCCGCGAGCCGAGCTATGGCGATGAGGAACGCTTCCACATCTCGACAGCTACGTCGCAGATGATACTGGTGCGCTACCCACCGTCCGCGCGCGAGCGGGCGCATCGTGAGGCGGCCGGGCTACGGCTCGCGGGCGAGATGGGGCTGGGGCCAGCGCTGTTGTTGGCGGACGAAAGCGGCAAGGCGCTGGGCGCGCCGGTGGTCGTCTATGCCGCGCCGCATGGGCGCTCGCGGGGTAGTGGATCGTTGAGCGCTGACGACGTAAAGTGGTGGCTGTTTCTCCTGCTGACCCTGCACCACCTGCCGCCTGATCGGGTGGATGTCGTCTCCAGCATGAGTCCGGATGCGGCCACCTGGTGGCAGCGCACGCAGGCGCCGTGGCTGGCCTGTCAGACTGCCTATGCGGCGCCCGTCTATCGCCCGCTGCTCGATTCACTCAAGCGGATGGCTGCAGTGGTGAGTGTCCACATCGACGTGCAGCGGGAGCGGTGGCGCGGGGCGCCACGGCGGCCATGTCACGGTAATCCGGCGCCGTCCAGTCTGATCCACGATGGCGCGCGCATGATGCTGGTGGAGTGGGATGGCTTTGGCCTGGGCGACCCGGCGCTCGAAGTTGGGCGCGCGGCGGTGCTGGCGACGCTAGCCGGTTCACTCACCAAAGAGCAGTACTCCAGCTTTCTGCCCGACTACCTCGCGGGCATGCGCGATCTGGGTGATACGATGCTGGAGGCGCGGCTGCGGCTAGCGACCGATGTGATGCCGATGGGCTTCTGCCTCACGGTGCTCAATCTGCTGGCCAGGCAGCCAGTTCCGCCGGGGGAGCGGTCCAACCAACTCGACGCCGTCACCCGCGCGCTGCTCTGGTTGCAGCGAACGCTCGGCTTGAAGGAAGACGATCCGGCGATGCTGCTGGCGCCCTTGCGGAATCCACCGCGACACGGCTAGCATGCCACAAAGCGAAAAGTGAATGGTCAGGCTTCGTCGCCCGGTAGGCGCCTGTGCGGTACAATAGAACGGTTGTACAGATTGGTCTTTAGAGACGTTGCCGTTTGAGGATAGATGCATCATGACCTCCTCCACACCAGACGCCAATGGGCAGATTGACTTGCTCTCCGCGTTGAATCCGCCCCAGCGTGACGCCGTCACCACGACCGAAGGGCCGTTGCTGGTCTTCGCCGGCCCTGGAAGTGGCAAAACGAGAGTAATCACCCACCGCATCGCCTGGCTCGTGCGCGAACAGGGCGTCTTGCCGTGGAATATTCTCGCCGTGACATTCACCAACAAGGCCGCCGCCGAGATGAAGGAGCGGCTGGAGAAGCTGATCGGCTCGTCGGCGCGGGATGTGGCGGTGGGTACATTCCATGCC
Organism: uncultured Chloroflexia bacterium; assembly: GCA_963718915.1. GTDB lineage: Bacteria > Chloroflexota > Ktedonobacteria > Ktedonobacterales > JADMIN01 > DAHUXT01. The sequence goes on from CAVRAI010000015.1 coordinate 313,386, forward strand.
ATCTGCGCGCGTGTCCTGCGGCGCGAGGTCGAGCGGAGCGATTTCGGCCTGAATCGCTATTTTGTCATCTACGACGACGACGATCAGATTGCGCTGGTAAAGCGCATCCTGCTTGATATGCAGTTCGATCCCAAGCAGTTCAATCCGCGGATGATTCACAGCATTATCTCGCGCGCCAAGAACGAGTTGCTCTCGCCCGCCGAGTTCGCCAAGAGCGTCAACCGCTATCCCGAAGAGATCGCGGCCCGTGTCTTCGCACGCTATGACGACGAGCTACGTAGCAGTAACGCGGTAGATTTCGACGACCTGATTCTGCTGACCTGGCGGCTGTGGGATCGCAATCCAGACATCCTGAGCGACTACCAGCGTCGCTATCGCTACATCCACGTGGACGAGTTTCAGGATACCAATCCGGCGCAGTATGAGCTGGTGCGGCTACTCGCTGGCGGCACGGCGGAGACGCCTGGCCACACGAATATCTGCGCGGTTGGTGACGATGATCAATCGATTTATGGCTGGCGAGGGGCGAATCCCGAGGTGGTGCGCGACTTCCAGCGCGACTTTCCCACCATGCGCGTGATTGTCCTCGAACAGAACTATCGCTCGACGCAGAACATTCTCGATGCCGCGCAGGGTGTCGTGAAGCGCAACGTCAGCCGCCGCGAAAAGCAGCTCTGGACCGAGCGGGGCGGCGGCGACAAGATCACCGTGCACGAGGCGTATAACGAAGAGGATGAGGCGGCGTTCGTCGTCAACGAGATTCGGCGGCTGGTGGCGCGCGGCGTCTGCGAATTGCGCGATTGCGCCGTCATGTATCGCACGAATGCTCAGTCCCGCGCCCTTGAAGAGCAATTTATCCGCAGCGGCCTGCGCTACGTTGTCGTCGGCAGCAAGAAATTTTACGAGCGCAGAGAAATAAAAGACATGCTGGCGTATCTGCGCCTGTTGCTCAATCCCGCGGATACTGCCTCGCTCCAGCGCATCATCAACGTCCCGGCGCGCAAGATTGGGCCAAAGACCGTGAATGAACTGCTCATGTGGGCCGAACAGCAAGGGGTGTCGTCGCTCGATGCCCTGCATCGCGTCGAGGAGCACCCCACCCTGACGACTGGCAGCAAGCGCGCCCTGACAGGCTTCGCCTCGATAGTGGATCGTCTGCGCGTGGTGGCGCGTGAGCAGCCGCTGCCAGACGTGATTGACCAGATCGTCTTACAGACCGGCTATGCGCAAGAGCTACGTGATGGCACCGACGAGGGCGAAGACCGCTGGACGAACGTACAGGAACTACGCCGCGTCGCCAGCGATTTTGCTGAGATGGATCCCGAGACTGCCCTGCCACTCTTCCTCGAAAATGTCGCCCTGGTCGGGGGATCAGATATCGTGCAGACAGGCGAAAATGGCTCGCTGGCCACGGAAGAGCAGCGGCAGGACGCCGTCACGCTGATTACCCTGCACGCCGCGAAGGGGCTGGAGTTTCCAGTGGTCTTTGTCGTGGGATTGGAAGAAGGCATTCTGCCACACGCACGCTCGATGGAGAGCCAGCGCGAGCTGGAGGAGGAGCGACGGCTAGCCTACGTCGGCATTACGCGGGCGATGCATCAGTTATATCTTGTGCGCGCGTTCAGACGCTCGTTCTTCGGCGGTAACGCGCTTATGCAGGAACCATCGCGCTTCCTCGATGAGATACCAAGCAAGTTAGTGACATTCTCTCGCCAACGCACCCGTAGCGATGCGGGCAACGCACGTACCGGCGCGCATCCTGGCGCCAATGGAGGCGAGCCAGCGTCGCCAGCGCCAGCGCCATCGTCGTCGGCATTTGGCCAGCCGAGGGGCATGCGCCCAGCCATCCCACAGGATGACACCGCGCCTGCCGACGAGCGCAACCTGTCTGGTGATGCGCCCGCTCAGCAGCTTCAGGCGGGTGACCACGTTATCCACCGATTATTTGGGCGCGGGCTGGTGCTCAAGATGACCGACGATAACGGCGTGCAGACTGCCGAAGTGTTGTTCGATCAGGTGGGCAAGAAGACTCTTGACCTTAATTTCGCGCGTCTGGAAAAGATATAACGCGCAGAGCGCGACTTTCAGGCGAAAGCGCGCAAGTTTCCATTGACACGCAGTATCGTATGCATGCAAACGGGCGGAAGAACGTAGTGCGTTCGCAAATGGAATTGCGATAGTTGAGATACACAGGGTATGGAGAATCCGCCAGAGGTTACGTGACGCTACAAGACACGGCTCGCGCTTGAGCGGAGCCGTGGATGAGCCTGAAGCAAGCCGGCCTGTGGTTGCTGGTGAAGCCGCAGGCGATCTGTATGAGCCCCAAGGTCAACTTCTATCGACAACTGAACGTGGGACAGCGGATTGCGGAAGGGCGGGTGCAATGACCTGGAGAGCCATTTCCATTGAAGGAGGTACAGACTCTGTTTCGGTGTCTTGCATGGAGATGGTAGCCAGGCATAAGCGTGGCGCAGAGGAGAAAAGGCGCATGCCGCGACTGCTCTGGAGTATGGCTAACAGGCATAATGGGACTGCGAGTCCTGGCGATACCGTATCGGAATCGTAACAACGTCTACCACCATGTCATTGCCGCTATTGCGTCGCGCGTCTTGAAATGTGATAGCTCACCCTATCGTGTTGCCGGTCTGCGATACCCCAGCAAATATATTCATTATGCAGGTTAACTCAATTCACAGTTGACAGACATTACAATTTCTGATACAATTGCATCGTTCACGATTCGCATGTGTAACTGCGCGACAAAATGGAGTACGATCCTCCGTGGTGTCGTGCCTAGACAGAACGGTAGCGCCCCTGGTGGGTGGCTTCTAACGTCCATTGTCCATATGGGTCGCTGCTGTTTCTGCTTTCCAATTGTTCGGCAGATGGAGGCGAGACGCGCCTTCTGTCGCGCGAACCCCGAGGGCCTGCGCCAGGAGGCGTGGGTACTTTATTGCATTACATATGCAATAAATAAGTATGTAAGGAGAATCAGCGGTATGCCCCCCGATGCGGCAGCAGTACGACTTGGTCAGCGTTTGCGCAAGGCGCGTCTCGCGCGCAACTTGACCCAGTCGGAAGTGGCACAGCAACGTTTCAGTGTTTCGTATATTTCGGCGGTCGAGCGAGGCCAGATCAGGCCTAGCCTTGGCGCGCTTGAAAAGCTCTCTGAGCGTCTACACGTCCCGTTGTCTGACTTATTGCGAGATGATGGCGACATCGACATTCCACACACAGCGCCAGTAGAACGAAGTGCAGCGACAGAAGAACGCGATGAGATGGACGCGCGGCTGCTCTATGCGCGGATTCTCGCGCGCCAGGGACATCCGCAGGATGCGCTTGAATTGCTACAGAACCTGCCAACCTCGCGTCTCACGCCGCTCCAGCATGCCGAGATGCTCTGGCGCAAGGCTTACTGTTACCTCGAACTTCGCCGCCCCGAAGACGCGCGTAGCGCCGCCCTCGAAGCGATCCCGCTGGCCGAAAAAGCGAACAGCCAGGAACTGGTCGAACGGCTCCGACTAGAACTAGGGAATGCGTTTGGCCTCATGCACAAATATCAGTTGGCGCTGGATGCCTACAAGAGCTGCAAAGAGGCTATCGATCGCGGCGTGATCGAAGATCCGATGTTTCGCTTTGTCGTACTCTACAGTATTGGCAGCCAGCATCGATCCCTGGGCGACTTCGCGACGGCGATAGAGATACTCACGCAGGCGGCTGAGGTGGGCGAGAGCGTCGTGAACCCATCACGGTTGGGCGAACTCTATGCCACGCTTTGTGATTCGTACCTCTCCGCGCGCGATTTCTCTCGTGCCAGGCTTGCGGCGACCCAAGGTATGGAGAGCTACAAAGTAGCCGATAACATTCGGATTATCGGCGAGGTGCATAATCGCCTCGGTCGCGCCTTCGCTCAGTCTGGGCAACTGGATCAGGCGCTCGAAAATCTTGAGGATGCCCATCGGATAGCTGAGCAGGAGGAGAATACACGAGGGCTTGCCGAAGCCGAGCGCGGCCTGGCAGCGGTCTACGTCCAGCAGAATCGTATCGTAGAGGCGGCGGCGGCGTCCAACCATGCCCTGGCACTCTCGCATGAGCTGGACGACGCCGTGGACCTTGCCGAATCGTTGCTGATGCTGGCGAATGTGGAGGAGGCACAGGAAGATTTTTCGGCGGCTGAGAAGAACTTCAAGCAGGCGACGGATCTGCTTGATAGCACCGATGCCATCCAGGCCCGGAGCGACGCCTATGCTCGCTATAGCGAGTTTCTTGAGCGGCGCGGCCAGGGTGATAAAGCGCTGAAACTGCTCAGGAAAGCCTGGCAACTCAGCGGCCATTCCCCCGTACTCGCCGGATAGCGACTCTGGCGCGTGTATCCGAATTCGCGTGCTACTCGTGTGCTACTCGTGTGTTACCAGCGTCCTTCAAGCCCCACTCCCGCCCTGGGAAGGGGGCTTGAACAATTTGGTGGCGCTACAATGGCCACAGGTCAAGCCGGGCTTTACCGCGCTGGTCGATGCGACACCCCGACCAGACAACGCTCCCATTCCCCCCATGCGACGCCCCACGGCGCGGTACACTGAACAATAGACAAGAGCCTGAAAAGCGGTCGCTGCTTGCGCGTCTCTACCGTAGACTGGTATCATGCTCGCTCGGAGACACCTGACACAGGCAGGATGTTGATGCGCGCCAGTCTCGCATGGGCGTGGAAGGCTGCGCCGGTCTCCAACATAGTTGCAAGTCAAGGAGTGGTACATGCGTCTGGATGAGGCTTCGCGTAGTGGCCAGCAGACGGAGTCGCCATCGGCGTTGCCACCGGTCGCGGTCTGGCGGACGCGGCGCGCGGGATTCTTCTCTGCCGCGCGATTGGCGCTGCTGCGGGCGGCGCATACACGCTGGCTGCTGTTCGTGGTCGCGCTCGGCATCCTCGTGGCAGATGTCCTCATCTGCACCGTGCCGCTCTACAATACACTCGTCTCAGACGTTCAGCTTCAGAACACGCTTGCTTCCTCCGACTCGCTGCAACGCAATATGCAAATTAGTATCCGTAGCGACACGATCAGCCAGCAGCTCAACCAGCATCTCGACCAGTCGGTTCAGCAAGAGGCGAAGGGTTATCTCACCTCCTTCAGCACGCCGCATCCTACGCTGTACCTTTCGAGCGGCCTGATGAACCTGAAGCAGGCTGGCTCTCATACGTTTGGCGGTGTCGGCGACCTGGCTGAGGCGCGGATGCTGGCATTTGACTACCCCACGATCCATCCGTATGTCCATTTCGTCGCCGGTGGTCCTCCAGAAACCGAGTCCGCTGGCCAGCCTATACAGGTGATCGTCACTCAGGAGATGGCGGATGATTCGCATCTTGCGGTTGGACAGAAGGTGACGGTCGCCGCCCTGGGCGACTCGTCCGTCATTCGCACTGGCATCATCGCTGGCATTTTCGAGCCGATCAATGTCACTGATCCCTTCTGGAACGGTCTGAGCTTCACCGCTGAGCGGAGCGACGGCGCGCCAACAGTCTATCCAATCCTCACGACGAACGATAGCTTTTTCCAGGCATTCAGCGCCTTCACTGGCGCCGGGATGACCCAGAACTGGATCTACTACGCCGACGTCAACAAAATCACCACCAGCAACATGGACGCTATCGTCAACGGTATCATCTCCTTTCGCACATATTTGACCGCCGATATACAGGGAACCACCAGTGTCGCCAATGTCGTGACACTGGGTGGACTTGACCAGATTATCCAGAGTGTCGAGCAGCAGTTGAGCCTGATTGCGCTGCCACTCTACGTCATCGCCGCGCAGATCGTTGGCCTGGCGCTGCTCTTCGTCGCCGCAATGGCGGGGCTGTTGATCGAATACCAGAGCCAGGAAATCGCGACGCTCAAGAGCCGTGGCACCAGCGGAGTGCAGTTGCTTGGTATCTTTGGCACTCAAAGCGCGCTGCTTGGCCTGCTGGCGGTGATCGCCGGGCCATTTCTGGCTGTGGCGCTGGCGCTGGCGCTTATTCGCTATTTTCTTCCCAGCGCTACATCGTCTGGAGTGGGTGCTGGCCCGGCCTATATCACCAGCGTAGCCTCGCCGCAGCTGGTTATTCTGCCTGCCATCATTGGCGGAGTGTTAGGCGTCGCGGTCGTCACCTTCTCGGCGTGGCAGGCCGCGCGGCTGGATGTGCTGGCTTTCCGCCGCGAGATGTCGCGGCCCTCGCGCCAGCCTTTCTGGCGCCGCGCCTACCTCGACGTTGGGTTGGCGCTGCTCTGCCTCGTCGGCTATCTCGAACTGGGGCAATTTGGCGGCACACAGACGCGGCTGGATCTCGGCAGCCAGGCCAACAGCCCGCTCTTACTCATCACGCCAGCGCTGCTTCTGCTCTCCGGCGGACTGCTGCTCTTGCGGCTGTTTCCGCTGGCCGCTGGCCTGGGCGCCCGTATCGCGGGCCGCGGACGAGGCATCATCTCGATGCTTGCCTTCGCGCAGATCGAGCGCACGCCCAGCCGCTACTCACGGATGACACTTCTGCTGGTGCTGGCCGTTGGGCTGGGGATATTTGCCCTCACCTTCGACGCCTCGCTGAAGCAGAGTGTCCACGACCGCACGACCTACGCGGCGGGCGCGGATGTTCGCCTGATGCTCAACCCACAGATCGATACGAAAGACACAGGATCGTACGTAGCCCATCTCAAGACGATGCCCGGCGTTACCGATGTGACGCCGCTCTATCGCACCAATAGCAGCACGTCGCCAAATGTTGGCAATCTCGCGGTCGATATGCTGGGGGTTGACTCGACGACGTTCGCGAGCGTCGCCAACCCGGTCTCATGGCGCTCCGACTATGCCGCGCAATCACTGCCCACGCTGATGGCGCAGATGCAGGCGCATCGGGGCGGCGCGCCGTCATATACCTGGGCCATTGTGAGCGATACGCTGGCTCAGCAGCTACGGCTGAAAGTCGGCTACCACTTCCAGCTTGGGATTTCTGATATCCCATTCAGCACCATACCGTTCACCGTAGGGGCAATCGTACACGACTTCCCAACGCTCTATCCCAACGGCGCGCCGGGGGGCTTCATCGTGCTTGATCTGCACGATCTGGAGTCTGTCATCGCCGCGAATGCGGAGCCAAGCGCGGTTGTCGGGCCGAATGAGTTCTGGCTGCGTACCACCAGCAACGCGACCCAGCATACCGCGCTGCTGCACGATCTCGACCGTCAGAGCAATGACCTCTCAATAAATTCTGTTGACAACCTGAGCGACGACCTGCATCTGGCGGAGTCTAACCCGACCAATGGTGGCATGAGTGGCCTGTTGCTGATCGGCGCGTTTACGGCGGTGCTGCTGGCTGTCCTGGGCAGTCTGGTGCAGGCGGTGATGTCCGCGCGCCAGCGCACCACGCAGTTTGCCATCTTCCGCACGCTGGGCATGGCCAACAACCAGTTGACGAGACTATTGCTTGGCGAGCAGACAGTCGTCTATCTCTTCGGACTGCTTGGCGGTACCGTGTTAGGCCTTATCCTGACCACAGCTACCTGGCCGTACCTGACGTTTAGCGATTCTACGGTTGACCCCACGAAGATTGGCGTGCCTCCGTACGTGCTGGTTGCGAACTGGCCGGCCATCGGTATCTTCTTTGGCGCACTGATCGTGGCATTCATCCTGGCGCTGGTTATCGCGGCGCGGTATGCGGCAACCATTGGACTGGGCAAGGCATTGCGCCTGGGCGAAGATTAACCGGTCGTCTGGATTCTTCCTGGATTCTTCGGTGTACTATCCTGAGAATGACTGGCCAGAAGGGATATAGAGTCGTGGCAGAGTTGCTCGTCGAAAGTGCGAATCTCGTCAAAATCTACAAGTCGGCGGATCTGGAAGTGGTCGCGCTTCAGGGGCTTGATCTGCATGTGCCACGCGGCGAAATGCTGGCGCTGGTTGGGCCATCGGGCGCGGGCAAGAGTACCCTGCTCAACATTCTCGGCGGACTCGACGAGCCAAGCGCGGGCCGCTGCTCCGTCGCGGGAATCGACCTCTCCCGCCTGAGCGGACGCGAGCGTATCTACTATCGCCGCCGCATTGTTGGGCATGTCTGGCAGCAGACCAGCCGCAACCTCTTCAACGACCTGACCTTGCTCGATAACGTGCTGACGCCCATGGTGCTGGCGGGCTACCCCTCCGGTCTGCGTCGCAAACGCGCGCGTCGTCTGCTGGAACTGGTGGGCCTGGGCGACCGCGTTGGCTATCGTCCGGACCGCCTCTCTGGCGGTGAGCAGCAGCGTGGCGCGTTGGCGGTGGCGCTGGCGAACGAGCCGCAACTGTTGCTGGCTGACGAACCAACTGGCGAGCTTGATAGCGTCACCGCGCGTGAGGTCTTGCTCCTGCTCCGCCAGCTCAACGCCGAACTGAATCTGACGACGGTGATCGTGACACATGATCCAATGGTGGCGTCTGCGATGGATCGTTCGGTGGCCATCCGCGATGGGCGCACCAGTACCGAGGTGGTGCATGCAGAGGAAGCCGAGGAGACGGTCATCATCGATGGCGTTGGTCGCCTGCAAATTCCCCGCCCACTGCTCGAAGCGATCCCCTTTGGCGGGCGGGCGCGCCTTCATCTGGCGGGCGATCACATCGAACTCTGGCCCGCCGGTCTGCCGGAGCGGAACGGGCATACGCCGCCACGACAGTGACCTGAGTGACCTGGAGCGCGCATGTGCTGTGCTCCGCCGGGCCATCATCAGCGGGTCATACTGCCGCTATTCCTCCCGGCTGTTGGCCAATGCGCGACGCGCACTGAAAAACAGGCTGGCGGCTGAAGCCGCGCCTATGGGCCAACGGCCACAAAGCCCGCCTGCGCGGGCTAGCAGACAGAGACGCGGACGCACCGCACAGATTACCTGAATGACGAGAAAAATTGGCATCAACGTGTGCGTCTCCGCTTTAGGCTGGCTGCTCGTATGAGGCGTGGCACGGCTGGTGAAGACGGCCGCGCCTGCACGTGCCATGCGTAGGCCAGCCCAGGCAGTAGCGGGATCACGATATTAGCGTGGTGATACTGATTTCGTTTGGATTGTTGTCCTTGGGGGCCGACCGTAGCGTGAACGCTACGGCGAATGGGGCTGGGAAATTAGCCGCAGCCTGAAGGCTGCGGTCGGCCCACCCCAACGGCAACAACCCAGCCTAAACGGGTATGACAGGAGTGGCGCATGCGTCTGGATGAGGCTCCGCGGCGTGGTCGACCGAGGAGCGCGTCGAGCGATGTATGGAGCGGCATCTCAACGGCGGGATCGTCTGACGCGGCCTGGCGCACACAACGGGCAGGCATCTTCTCCGCCGTGCGGCTGGCGCTGCTGCGGGCGTCACACACGCGCTGGCTGCTGCTTGTGGTCGCCCTTGGCATCCTTGTGGCCGACGTCCTTATCAGTACCGTGCCGCTCTACAACACCATCGTCCCAAACATCCAACTGCAAAACGCCATGGCGCGCGCCGATTCGCTGCAGAGTAACATGCAGGTCATGATGAGCACCTCGACCGTTGACCAGGCGCTCAACGACGAAGTCTCTCGCGGAGTGCGGCTCCTGGCTGATAGTTATCTTGCTCCCTTCAGCGCGCCCCACCCGACCATTTATCTCACCAGCGGCCTTCTCAGTCTCGACCAGGCAGGGGCGCACACGTTCGGCGGCTTCAACAACACTGCTCAGGCGCATCTGCAAGGCTTCGACTATGCGGCGCTACGGCCCTATCTGCATATCCTCCAGGGAGTCCCTCCACAAACGCCGCCAGCGGCAGACGCGGGCCAGCCGATTCAGGTGATGGTTACCCGCGAAATGGCCGATGATTGGCATGTCTCCGTGGGTCAGCCGATCCTCGTCTCGGCGCTGACAAGCCAATATTTTGGCCGGAACCCGACTCGCACCGTCGTCAAGGGCATAATCACCGCCATCTTTGAGCCTGTCAACGCCCATGATCCCTTCTGGAATGGCCTCAGCTTCAGCAATCCATCGGCGCTAAAGGACGCATTGTCGTACGTGCCGCCCATCTATCCGATTCTGACAACTCCGGATAGCTTCTTTGCAGCACTGGCGCACAACCAGCCCTACAACGGCGTCAGCATGACGCAGACGTGGGTCTACTATGCCGACCCGAACCGCATTACCACGGACAACATGGCCGCCATCGCCAACGACGTCATTACCTTCCGCAACCAGGTTACCGTTCATCTCCAGGGCAACCCCGGTAACCCCGGTATCGGGCGTAACAGCGTGGAGACTCTGGGGGGGCTTGACCAGATCATGCAAAGCGTTCAGCAGCAGCTGAGCCTGATTTTGCTTCCGCTCTATGTGATCGCCGCGCAGATCGTCGGCGTGGCGCTACTCTTCGTGGCGGCGATGGCGGCGCTCCTCATCGAGCAGCAGGGCCAGCAGATCGCTACCCTGAAGAGTCGCGGTATCAGTGGTATCCAACTGCTTGGTATCTTCACCACGCAGAGTACTATCCTGGGGCTGCTCGCCGCTGTCGCCAGTCCCTTTCTGGCGGTGGCGCTGGCCCTGCTGGTGATTCGCCTGTTCCTGCCCGAATCCGCATCGGGCAGCGGCAGCGGAACGGCCGACACCAGCGCCTCTCTCATCGGCTATATTACTCGTGTGGCCACGCCATCCCTGGTCATTCTACCTGCTCTCGTCGGCGCGGCGCTGGCGATTGCGGTGGTTACTATCTCCGCCCTGCGGACTGCGCGGTTGGATGTGCTGGCTTTCCGCCGCGAGATGGCCCGGCCATCGCGCCAGCCGTTCTGGCGGCGTACATACCTCGATGTCGGCCTGGCGCTGCTCTGTCTCGTCGGCTATCTCGATTTGAGTCAGTTCGGTGGCACGAACGCGCGGCTGGAGCTAGGCGGCCAGGCCAATAGCCCGCTCTTGCTCCTCACTCCCGCTCTGCTGCTCCTGGCGGGTGGACTGTTATTGCTCCGGCTGGTTCCGCTCGCCGCCCGTCTGGGATCGCGCCTCGCCAGTCGCGGCCGCGGCCTCACGGCGCTGCTCACCTTCGCGCAGATCGAGCGCACCCCCAACCGCTATGCGCGCATGACCTTGCTGCTGGTGCTGGCGGTGGGTCTGGGGCTGTTCGCCCTCACCTTCGATGCCTCTCTGGCGCGGAACGTCCAGGATCGTACCGCCTATGCGGCGGGAGCCGACTTCCGTTTATCGACCACCCTGCCAATCAACGTGAAGAACATGGCCTCGTATCTGGCGCAACTCAAGAAGCTACCTGGGGTCATAGCCGCCACGCCGCTCTATCGCACCGCAGGCAGAACGTCGCTTGACCTGGGGGCGCAGTCGGTGGAATTGCTGGGTGTCGATACTCCGACATTCGCGGGAGCCGCCAACTCCCACGCCTGGCGCGCCGACTATGCGTCGCAATCGCTGCCCGCGCTGATGCGTCAGGTGGCGGCCGCGCCCGTGTCTGATCCGGCGACGATAGGCACAAGCGCCCATCCTCTGCGGGCGCTTGTCAGCGCGACATTTGCCCAGCAATTGCGGTTGAGTGTCGGCGAGCGCTTCCAACTCGATCTTCCCGACATTGAGTCAAACTCACCGACGTTTGTGGTGGGCGCAATCGTGCAGGAGTTTCCCACTCTCTATCCCACCAGCGCGCCCGGCGGGTTCGTCGTCGTGGATCTGGGCGATCTTGATGCTGCCATCGCGGCGCGCTCCGATTCCGTCGCACTCATTGGCCCCAATGAGTTCTGGGTGCGGACCAGCGGAGGCGCAAGCGCAACGACGCGGCGGGCGCTCGACCGCGAGCAGTTCAATCTCTCGCTCAACACTGTTGAGAGCTACCAGCAGGACCTTCAGCAGGCCCAGGATAATCCAGTCACGGGCGGCATGCGCGGGTTGCTGCTGATTGGTGCGGTCACCGCCGCGCTGCTGGCGGTGCTGGGGAGTCTGGTACAGGCGGTGCTGGCGGCGCGCCAGCGAACGACGCAGTTTGCTATCCTTCGCACGCTCGGTATGGCCAATCGCCAGTTGACGGGGCTGCTGCTCGGCGAGCAGACGGTGGTCTACCTCTTCGGGCTGGTCGGGGGAACGCTCCTCGGGCTGATCCTGACCACGGCGACCACGCCTTACCTGACGTTCAGCGATACTGCCGTCGATCTGGCTGCGGTGGGCGTTCCCGGTTATGTGCTGGTAGCCAACTGGCCTGCCTTTGGCGTCTTTTATGGCGCGTTGGTTGTGGCGTTTGTGCTGGCGCTGGTCATCGCGGCGCGGTACGCGGCAACCATTGGGCTGGGCAAGGCGCTGCGCCTGGGCGAGGACTGACCGGGCGTGTCTGAGCGTCCGCAAGCGCCGTTGGCGAGCGGGCCGTGCATTTGCTCTTGTTCCCTGCTCCCAAATCGCGTATGCTTCTGCTGCAAGCCAGCGTCTCAGCGACCTGGCGCACTTCACGGAGAGCGGCGGAAGCGAGCGCCGTGGCCAGCGATTTGGAGGAAGCGCGTGAAAAAACTTCGTGTTCTGCTGCCAGCCCTGCTCCTGCTGGTTGTCATCGCGGGGTGTAGCGTCGACACAACAGGGGTAACTGGCCCCACAGCCGCTCCTGGCGCGTTTCCGGGCAACGCTGCCCAACCAACGCCGAATACCACCTCGTTTCAGGGATGCCCTCCCGGTGGTGATGGTGGCGACCAGGCGCTAAATACGCTCAAGAACCGCACCGACAATGGCGACAACGGCGCATTCCAGGATGTCTCGTTTGATACCCTTGTCGCCCTGAGTTATCCGCAGGATATCGGGCGCACGCAGCGCGCGAACTGGAGTCAGAGCGATGTCGCCGCCGTCGACCAATATGAGGGCATTGCTGTGCGCACGACCGGATACATCCTCGATGTGAAGCACGAGGGCACCGAATCCACCAACTGCCACTCGGTTGACTACCGCGACTACCATGTCTGGCTTGCCGCAAATGCAAGCGATCCCAAGAGTAAGTCGATGGTGGTCGAGGTGACGCCACGCGAGCGCGACGAGCGCCCCGGCTGGACGAGTAGCGCGCTCTCGGGCCTGAAGGGAGAGCAGGTGCGCATCAGCGGCTGGCTGCTGCTCGATCAGGAACATCCCGAGCAACTCGGGCAGACGCGGGCGACGCTCTGGGAGATTCACCCGATCATCCATATCGAGGTCAATCAGGGCGGGAGCTGGCAGAGCATCGATAACTGATGATCCTGGGATATCAGCGAGGTTGCGAGACGTCACGGAGCGTCGTGTTGAAGGGAGTGTTGCCGCATGATGAAGGGCGTGATGATGTCCGCAACGGTGGCGGTGTCGAGTAAGCCCGCAACTGGGCAGAGCGAGCCTGCGGAGAACATGACCGAGGCGAGCACGCAGGTGGTGACCTCGCTGGTGAATGCTGGCAAGCAGACGCCCATCAGCCCATACACGGTAACGGTCAGGAAGATCGAGCCGATTGCCGGGAGCAATCAGGTGCGCGTCACCTTCTTCGTCACGGGCGAGGATGAGCCAGCCCACGACTTTACCGAGACGGGGCGCCAGGTGGTCGAGGCATTACTCAACGCGGGTATGCACGCCAATGTCAGCGGGCCAGGCGCGGCGACGGTGGAGAAGATCGAAGCGGTCGAGGGCGGCGACGACGATTCCGATGACGATAACTCGGATGAGGCGACTGATTCGGACGCGCTGAGTGGCCTGGTGAACGAGGATGATCCACCACAACAGCGCGTCCGTCCGCCTGATGCGCAGTGAGATCGCTGCCGCAACCTCTGTGGCGGACTACCTCGCGGCGAAGCGATACGCGGAAAGATAGTGCCCCTCGGGATCTTTTGCCATGAAATAGCGCCCAAATGGCAAGTCTACGGGATCGGAGACGATGTCGACGCCCTGCTCTTTCCAGCGCTGCCACGTGCCGTCTACGTCCTCTACTTCGAAGCTAAGCTCCACGCTTCCGGGCTGTTCTTCGAGTTTTGGCGGGAACTGCGCCGTTGCCTTGTCCTGTAAGGCAACCAGGGAGCCGCCAGCGGGTCGTAGTGTTACAAAGTTCGGACCAGAAATCGCATCCACCACGGCCATGCCCAACACATCAGTGTAGAAGGTCTTCACCTTGTCCATATCACGCACGTAGAGAATGACGAAACCCAGGTTCATGCTCGGTGCTCCTTCTTGTCTTGCGGTGTTGTCATCATCGCGACCATCGCGATTCCACCTTCATTGTAGGAGAGTCGAGTGACAACAGTATGTCAGTAGCGTTTGACCTGGATGCATCTTATCTGAGATTGTCTGTCGCGTTACTGAGATTGATGGTGTTAGGCCATGGCCTCGGTGAGCGTTTCAGCCAGGGCCACCACGCCAGCAGTAGCCCGAAGGAGATCGCGCCGAGCCACGCGCCCATCGCGAAAGTGGCTCCCGGCCCAAACTGGCTCCAGAGCCACGCGCCGACTACATTCGCCGGGAGCGCCGCTGCGCCTGTCAGCCCACTGAACCAGCCGAGCGCAGTTCCGCGGCGTACACGCGGAACGAGATCCGCCACGAATGCCCTGGCGACGCCGTCTGTCGCCGCGTAGTAGGCGCCGTAGAGCAGGAAGAGCGCCCAGATGTTCCAGGTCGTGTGCGCCTGGGTCCAGCCGAGGTAGACCAGCGTAAAGGCGGCGTAGCCACCCGCCAGCACGGGGAGCCGCCCCCAGCGATCCGAGAGCGAGCCAAGCGGCGTCGCCAGCAGCGCGTAGACGAGGTTGAAAGCGAAATAGACGAGTGGTACGGCCACCAGCGAGCTTTCCAGCCCCTCGGTGCGCAGGAAGAGAAATGCATCGGATGAGTTGCCAAGGGCAAAGCAGGTGGCAATCGCGGTGAAGAGCCAGAAGCGCGCCCCCAGTGGTAATGTTGCCGATAGCTGAGCGCTGGTCGGCTGTCTCGCGGCCTCGGTCGCGGTTTCCGGCGAGGGCGAGGATGTGGGAGTGTTACGTCGTCGGCGGTCGCGCAGGAAGAGCAGCGCCACCACAATCGCCAGCACGCCCGGAACCAGCGTCCAGCCGAAGACGGCGCGCAGATCGCCATCCGTCCGGTTGAGGATGACCAGAGCCACCAGCGGGCCAATCGCCGCGCCCAGCGTATCGGCGGAGCGATGGACGCCGAACGCGCGTCCCCGTTTCCGTGCTGGCACGGCATCGGCGATCATCGCATCGCGCGGGCTGACACGTATGGCCTTGCCCGCTCGATCTATCAATATCAGTCCCAGCGCGGGCAGCCAGCTCGGAACCAGCGCCAGCAGCGGCTTGGCGGCGGCGGAAATACTGTAGCCCCAGGTGACCAGCCCGCGTCGAGACGGCGAGCGGTCGGCCTGCCGCCCTGCCAGAATCTTGAGCAGACTGGTCGTGCTCTCCGCCAGCCCCTCGATCAACGCCGCCAGCGCCAGCGGAGTCGCCAGCGCCTGCACCAGAAAGATGAGCCGGAGCGGCATAATCATCTCGCTGGCGATGTCGGTGAAAAGGCTGGCCGCGCCAAGCACATAGACGACGCCGGGAATCGCCCGCAGCCCCTTGCGACCTCGCTCTGGCGGTGTCTCTGTCTCGTCAATCAACTTCGTCGTCATCGGGACTCCAGTACAGGGCGTTGATCTTCCCGGATGGGCTGAATCGCTGGACGACGCGGCCATCAAAATCGCAGACGTAGACCTGGCCATGGGCATCGCGCGCGAGACCACCTACCTGCTGGAACTCGCCCGGCCAGATACCATGCTTGCCCCAGACGCCGAGCGGCTTGCCATCGGGCGCGAACAGGTCGAGCCGATGCAGGCCAAGATCAGTAATGGCGATGCGGTTCGCATCCAGCGCCAGCACCGCCTGATACGGATTCCCCAGCGCGGTGGTCGGCGCAGGCAGCGCCCATGAGCTAATCGCTCCCGTCGCCGGACTGATACGGTAGACCCGCGACTTCGCGAGCGCGTAGATCGTCTTGCCATCGGGTGCGACGGAGATGCCGCCAAACAAACGTTCCGGTATGGCCCAGCGTGTCATTACATGTCCGCTGGTGTCCACGCGCAGCACCGCGCCATGTGTATCGCTGAGCAGCAGGTCATTTCCGAGCGTCGCGATGCAGTTGAGCGATGGCTCGTAGCCCTGGGGCAGATTCCAGCGCGCCAGCAGTCGCCCGTTTGGAGCGAAATGCAGCATGCGCCCGCGCATCCAGTCAGTCACATAGAGGTCGTGGTTGGCTGCGACCGCCATGCCGCAGAACCAGAAATCGTCCACGCCGTACGGGATGGGGTTGAGTACGCCGGAGATGGTGCGCGCGCCGGGTGTGCTCTGTGGCACGCCCAGCCCATCGGGATCGTTGTATGGCCCAGGCGGCATGAAGCCTGGTCCCGGAGGCCCCTGCACGCTGGCGAGGCCGGGACGCAGCTTATACCGCAGCGAGCCGTCCGGCCCGAAGACGCGGATAACGGGCGCGTAGGCATCGGTCACGTAGAACGTGCCGTTGCTATCGACGGCGACGTAATATGGCTGGAAATCGAGCGGATGTGGCGGACGGCTCCACGCGACGAGCGCCAGCGCCAGCAGCGACGGCACGATCACCGCCAGCAAGGCGCGCCGTTGCCACGAGCGCGGCAACAACAGCCAGAGCCAGAGTCCGAGCGCCAGCACCAGCGGCAGCCCGCGCAGGCCCCAGGTGAGACTGCGCGGCTCGGTGATTGGACTGATCTGGCTGAAGACACACCAGCCCATCAGCAGCCAAAGGAGCGCTGCCCCGGCGATGAAGAGCGCATGCCACGCTCGGCGGCGCGAGTGCTGACGGAGAGGCGACAGTGATAGCGCCATCAGCGCCGCGCCCGCAACGAAGAGCAGCATGGCTGGCAGCCGCGCTGGCTCGAAGGCGGCAACTGGCGGAATCAGCAGGCAGCAGAGAAGAGCGCCCACGACCAGCGTGAGCGCCGCAAGCAACGGTTTCGAGTTGGCCAGGACATGCGCGTTGGACATCAGGCGGTCTGGACCCCCGCTGCGGTGTGCAGCCCCCACTCTTCGACGGACTGCTGACGCATGATGAATTTTTGAATCTTGCCGGTGACAGTTGTAACACAAACAGAGGTACTGCCGTCCGATTCGGTGATGACGGGCAGCACGCCGGAGACGGGCAGATGCAGGTCCAGGGCGATGCGCGGGTCGCGATCCCCCACCTTCCAGACGCGCACCTGCGCGCCGAGCGCCGCGAGGACTTCCCGGCGTTGGCGCATGGTCAGGGCGTCTGCGTTACGTCCGACGTTCGCGGCCCAGTCTATAATCCGCTCAAGCGCCTGCTCTTGTCGTATGGATTGCTCGGCGTGGACTGCGGCGATCTGGCGCTCGCTGCTGAGCATCCGCTGCTGGCGCGCGAGGTCGGTTAATTGTTCAGTCAGCGGGGCAAGCGCATCAGGGTCCGTCATGAGCGTGATGGCCCTGGTCACATTCGCGCGTTGGCGGTCGATCTCTGCCAGCCGGGTATCAATGGCGGCAAGCACGGCGCGCGCCGGGTCTTCTGTCTGGTCCGTGCGACTCCGCTCGAGCTCGTAGGCGATCACACGCGGATCGAGCAACAGTGCGCGGACGCTCTCCCAGACGGTGGCGTCTAACAGGTGCGCCTTGATCGCGAAGGTCACACAGGAACCCTTCACGCGGATGGGCTTCTTGCACTGGTAGTTGCTGGCTGGGGTGCCATCCTCATGGCGTCTGAAGGTGCCCGATAGCGTGAGCGCACCGCCACAATAGGCGCAGCGCGCGAAGCCGCCCTGGAGCAGTGTCGCATCGGGGTTGCGGTTATTCCGGCTGGCCAGTTGCCGATTGAGCGCGAGGCGATCCTGTACCTGC
Organism: uncultured Chloroflexia bacterium; assembly: GCA_963718915.1. GTDB lineage: Bacteria > Chloroflexota > Ktedonobacteria > Ktedonobacterales > JADMIN01 > DAHUXT01. Next base: position 331,207 of record CAVRAI010000015.1, read on the forward strand.
TGGGCGAGTTCCTCGGTGACGAGTGGGGGCGCGACGCTGGCTGGCAATTCCACACGCTCTTCATCGGGGCGCAGTGCGCGGATGGTCCGGTGCTTGTAGCCGCCGCGCATGCGTTCCTGTGGGGTCAGGTGGACCGCCTTGCTGACGAAGGCGCGCGGCTTGCCCCAGTAGGTGGGGTGCTTGAGGATCTGCCGCACAACAACATGGTCCCATGCCGCTGCGCCGTTCTTGTTGCCAGCATAGGTCGCGGGCGTCGGGATACCTTCCGCCGTCAGCGCCGCAGCGATGCTGCGCAAGGTCTGCCCTGCGGCCGCGTCGCGGAAGATGCGCTGCACGATAAGCATGGTTATAGGATCGGGCACCATGCGCACTTTGGCAGGCAACCCCTTCTCATTGCGCTCTGGTCCCCACGCATAGCCGTAGAGCGGGCGATTGCTGGGAAGCAGATGGCCGGATGCCACGCGGGCACGCTTCGCCCGCATGGTGCGCTCCTTGCGCATGCGATTCTCCATCTGCGCCGCGTAGCCCTTGACGTAGGCGATCAGGCGTCCCTCTGGCGTATCCTCGAGGCTATCAATAGCAAACTTCACATCGAGGCCAGCGCGCTCGAGCTCAGTGAGCGCCACGAGCAAATGGTTCGGATCGCGCGAGAGCCGATCGACACAATGCACCAGCACAGTCCCGAAGGCGCCACGAGCCGCTGCCGCGCGTAGATCGAGCAAGACTGGGCGCTCGTAATAATCCTCGGCGGTGGAGCTCTCCCAGTAGACGTGCGCCTCGTCAATCGTCAGCCCTTGAGAGGCTGCATACGCCCGGCACTCGGCTTCCTGGGTCTTGAGGCTGGTTTTGTCGTCAGTAGCCTGCTGTGGGCTGCTCACACGCAGATAGAGGGCGACGGTGCGCGGGACGGTGTGAAGTTGCCTCGCCATCATGCGCCCCCTTCCGGGTCTTTGTTTAGTAGATCATCCGTCGAGATCCCGAGCGCCTCGGCGATCTTGCGAATGTTGGCAAAACTCACCACTTCGTCACCGCGCTCGGCGCGCGCCATCGTGCCCTTCGACACGCCCACCTTGCGCGCCAGCTCGGCCTGCCCGAGCAGCTTTTCGAGTCGCCACGCCTTCAGGTAGGGCAGTGGCTTCCCACGTATGTACTCCGCCATGATCGTGTCCCCAATCATGCGCATTCTCGCTTTCTCACACGCCGTACAACCACGGCCCAACAACTATAATAGCAGAATAACACGACGTTACAATGAATGTCAAATTGGGTATTGACAACGCTATAACGGTCATGGTACAATGACGTTGCAACGGGGTTACAGCGACGGGTGAAGCGCGGTTAGTTGGTGGGAGGTGCTAGGCCATGGGGCGGCAAGCAGTCAGGGCTGAGGGCATGCAAAACACACGGGTAGTCGCTACCCGTTCCCCACGTGAAACCGACGAGGCGCGCGAAACGCCGAATCAGCCTCCGATGCCTGCGGTGATCGGCGAGGGGCATTCCCTGGAGACGCATACCCCGTTCTATCTGGTGACGAGTCGAAGCGTGCCTGGGCAGCTCTATGTGGTCTACCAGCTGGTGACACGTCTGCAATGCACCTGTCAGGCGGGCAGGCTCGACAAGCCGTGCGTGCATCGGGCCGTCGTGCGTGACTTCCTGCTCGACCGCATGGTAGGAGATAGCCCGGGCCATCCTGGGGACACTGCGCCCCTGCGCAGGAGCAGTCGTCCGTTTAGTTTGATGAAGACGTGAGAGCGCGCTCTCACCCGCAGAAAAAAGCAGCCACGCGCCCAGGCTCACACTGGTCCGAGGCCGCGCTCTCAACTGCGTGAAATATGCCTCATAACCTCCTACGCGCCTCAAGGTCGGGGGCTGCACGCAACACCCGGTGATCGACTCGCCAGAGCGGTACCGGTTGCCCCCTTCCTTGGGGCTTTGTGTCCGTTCCTCTAGACACGACAAAAGCGCCATGCCTCATCAGGGTATGGCGTAGGGAGATATGGACGCCAATTCTAGGATCGCGGTGCCTGGCGTGTCCCGCAGCGGCCTCTTCGCGCCCTTCGGCTCGATGTGGCGCCGTGCCTCGCGCACAGGACTTGCTGCTTCACCTGCCTTTCCCTGGCAAGTGTACTGCATACCATCACACACTGCACGCCTGGCTACCCTCTTGTGCTATGCGCCTCGGCGCTCGTTTTCTTTGTGGTACAATGAATGCTTGAACGTTGGTTCCATGCACAGACAGGCAATACAAGTAAAAATATGGAGTTACTACCATGAACGGAAAGTGCGATACCTGCGGTGAGCCCGCAGGAGCGAAGTGTGATGCCCCTGGCTGCTCAAACGAGATGTGCGAGGCGCACGCGGCACGAAAGTGGGCGCCGTTCTCGATATCGACAATCCACCTGAGCCGAATCCGCAGGTGTTCTGCCCCGAGCATGCCCATCTAGCGATCAACTAGCCTGTAAGCCCATCAAACCTATCACGACGCGCCGAGAATAGCTGGCCAGCTATTCTCGGCGCGTCTGCCTCCGCTGTAGGCTGATCGATGGGCAATGATGCCGTCACCGTGTCTCAGGTGTTATCGCTATGTCATCCGCTCGTTATACGCAGTAACAGCTTTGCTGCTATTGCCCTGCTGCGTCCTGAGACACAAGGAAACGGGAGATGTTCTATGGCTGTCTCATCTGATCAAGGCGCAACGTTGCCTTTGTCCACTGGCGATGATGAGGATGCGCTTGCAACCGAAACGGTATCGTCACCTCCGCCCTCATCCCCTCACGATCAGTTCGCTGAGTTATATCAGAAACCCACCATTGAGGGGATGAGACATCTTGGCGCTCGCGGCCTCGAGTTCGAGCGCTTCATCAAGTATGTACTGGATCATGCGGGCTACCAAGCCAAACATACTGGCCCAGTATTCAAGGGTGGCGTCGACGTTGAACTCTTGGAACGTGTAGACCACGGGAAGGCTCGCCGCCTTGGCGGGGTGGAGTGTAAACGGTACAACCGCCAACAGCCGGTCGGAAGAGACCCTGTTCAGAAACTTGCCGGTGCACGCGCTCTAAAAGGGGGGCTGCCAGGCTATCTCATCACAACGAGCACGTTCACCAAGCCAGCGCGAGAGGAAGCAGCTGCTCACCCAACCCTTCACTTAATCGATGGCGAAAGGCTCACGCGCTATATCACCTATGTGGCTGGATCTGCTGGCGCTGAACGCAAGCACTCACTAACCGCAATCTCGCCAGATGTGGTACTCAGAGCAGATCGCATACAGGTGCAGCCGCCCGCCAAGATGCCACACATTGTCACCATAGCCAACAATAAGGGCGGCGTAGGCAAGACGACGACTGCGCGCTTCTTAGGCTTAGAGTTGGCCTCTGGCGGAGAGCGGGTCTTGTTGATTGATATGGATCCGCAGGCCAATCTAACGGAGTTTGTCCTGGGCGTAGGCCCGGACGACCTCACACCGCCATCACTGGCTGACTATTTCGTTGAGGCCGCTTCTCTCCGTGATGCAGTCCATCCGTCACCACAGCAGCCACTCTTATCGATCATCCCTGCTCACCCGTTGCTCGCACGGTATGACTCTGGCGGCTTTGGCCGCCCTGACCTTGAGCTGCGTTTTGTGGAGTCCGTCAATGCCGCCTTCGGATCAAAGGAAGGACATCTCCTCTTCGATTGGATCATCATCGATACACCGCCGAACGTCTCGCTTTTTACGCGCGCGGCGCTGGCAGCCAGTGAGTACATATTGGTACCAGCCAGAGCGCGTAAGTCATCACTTCGTGGCACACTAAATATGCTCGAGGCTCGCAAGGCAATGGGCGCGCTCATGGGCAGTACCCCGAAAGTCCTCGGCGGCCTTTTCACACACTGGGGAGAGGATAACGCCTCACAAGATACTGAGACCGACCTTGCGGTAATTCTCGGCAATGTCGAAAGTGGAGTACTTGAGGTCAGGATCCCGATGTCCAATGCGATTGAATCAAACCCGATCGCAGCACACAACGCGATGAAAGAATACAGGAAACTCGCTGAGGAGGTAAAGAAGCATGTCAGCCCCCAGTGAATCAACGACCGCTGAAACGGTTGATAGAAGCGTTGCCGCAACACGGCAACTGTGCGACGAACTCGCTCTCGGTATACTAAAACCGAAGGATCTCAAACTTCTATCGACCGCGCTCATGGAAGCAGCTTCAATTGAAGCTGGTCACAACACTGCGTTTCGCGCCTGTATTCTCAAGATTTATGGGGACTTGAAGGCTGACGCAGCTCCCAAATCTGCCAGCACTCGTGGTGGAGCATCCAAAACCAAGTCGCCAATGACATGGCTAACGCCTATTAATCCTGTTGACCCCAAACGGTTCGGCCCAGACAAACTCTTGGACCCATACTTGATCCAATATGCATATGGGGACGACAACCTTCGCCTTATTTTGAACGGGTATACTCCAGCCCGGTTGAAGGAAGCCGTAGCGATCGTAGAGGAGCGCAATCCAGGCACAAAGCCAACGAATCGCAGTAAAAAAGATGCGCTTGTCGAGTACATCATCCGGTATGTGATTGCCTAGCGTCCAAACCTATTCACTCGGCAGAAGCGGTGGCAGTTGAGACACGTTTAGTTGCTGAGCGCCTGCCTCGGCGATGTTCACCTGTGCCACCTGCGGACGCAGCAGCCGTCTCACCTTCGCCAGTGTCAGTGTTGCGCGCAGGAGCCGCTCATGGGCGCGTGTCACCATCTCGGCATGCTGCATCACTGAGACGGTGGGCGGAGGGGACATCTCCAGTTCGCCGAGAATCATCTGCGCCGTCACTACCCGTTCACAGACGATCCGCTCCAGCGCCGTCGGGTGCTCACCCTCGAGTTCGCATTGGAGCGCCTCGGCCTGTGCCACAAACAGTTCCGGGGTGAGCAGGTCACCCGAGGCGCTGGTACGCCGTGCGAGGGCGTAGCGTTGGGTGCGCGCGGGACTCCAGAGGCGCTGCGCCGTGTCAGGATGGGCGGCCAACATCGCGCGAAGCTCTGACACGGCCGTCTTGTCCCCATCCATGACCCGCAGGACGAGCACCCGGCGCTCCTCGCGCGTCCACTCGGTTTTCTCCCCTGCACGCGGCACGACACTGCCGACCATCGCGACGGTGCGCACCTCAGGCTTATCCTGCTGTTTCTTGGTTGCCACGTGGCCGCCTCCATTCTCCGCGCTCATGCTGGACATAGCCCGCTGCTGTCAGCGCCTCACGCACCAGCACACTGCTGGCCGCCTCTAGCACGTCCAGCGGGCCAAAGAGGCGCGCATAGTAGGCGTCGCGTTCCGCCTGCTCCTCTGCCGCGATTGCTGCCTTCAGCGCCTGCTCTTCACGCGACTGCGCATCGAATCTGGCGATCATTTCCGCCAGTGCACCAGTGCCGACGTACTCACGCACGCGGCGTCCGCCAGGCCGACGGTGTGTGCGAGTGTAGTAGCGCCCTTTGCCCTGGCGGGTCTCCCAGGTCATGCGCGCATCTCCTCTAGTTCTGCTATGGTGTTGTGTGACGTGCCAGTGCCTGCACCGCCTATTCGTCGCCTTCGTTGCGCTGCTGGCGACGCCGTTCAAGAATGCGAATCCAGTTCGCGTTGTCAGGGTCTTCGTCTAGATTGATGACAGGCAGGTCTTTGCCCTCTTGCGTGTCATCGTCGTCTTCAGGAGTATCGTGCTTCAATGGATCGCTCCTGGCGGAACATCGAGCAGGGGCAGTTTGCCGGTCTGCGTGGTGGTGCGCGGCTCGAAGAGGAGTTTCATCATGGCGCAGGCGGTATAGGGGCTAGAGAGGTGGTCGGTGGTGGTGTAGGGGCCGCCGGGCTGGCCGCGACACACGCCCTCGGAGAGTTCGGCGATCAGATGCAAGCGCTCAACCGCCTCAGCGTCACTGGTGATCTTGCCATCCGTCCAGGCGACAGTGACACGCTTGCCGCCTCGTAGACCGGTAATTGAGAAGCTGGTCATGTGCCCTCCTTTCAACCTACCGCTATCCTACACCGCGCGTCTACTCACTTCCGCCGCGCCAGCATGAGCCACATGAGGGCGCACCAGACGGCGGCACAGAGCAGCCACACCGCAAAGGCGGGCTGGTCGGGTGCTGCTTGCGCTTCGTCATCGTCGCGGGACTGGTCATTGTTCATGGTATCTCTCTACTGTGTCTATGATATGTTGCCCTTGACACGCTTTGCGGCGTGCAGACTGACTGCCTCATTGAGAGCATGCGCACGGCCAGCCTCACACGCCGCGTACAGATGGTGTCGTTAGTTCAGCTTGCACTCCTTAGCGAGCGCGTCAAGCGCCTGTGTCGCGCCGCTACTCGTCTCGCTGATGAGTGTCTGAATATCCGGGAAGAGCTGAATCAGCGCGCCACCTGGCACTGCGCCGAGGCCCATCAATGGATTCAGCCCAACCTTCGCCATCTGCGCGTTCGCATACACCGATTGCAGCGTCTGCTGATTGACGCCCAGGCTGTCCGCCCGGAACTTGAGGGGATCAGAGCAAAGGCAATACGCCGTCAACTGGTCGCCCTCTTTGACGGCCTGGTGGATGAGCGCTTGCGCCTTGGCGTTCGCGCCGTTCCTGCCTGCGGCTTCTAAAGCGACCGCCAAATCCTCTTTGCGGTCAGCGATCTGCGCGTCGGTCGCATTGTCTGGCGTGCTGATGACGCCCGCGAGCACCGCAGGCTTGAGGGCCGTGAAGGCGTCCTTAGCCGCTGTGCTGCTCGTGGCGACGATCTCACGCTGGGCATTGAGGCTCTTTTGCGCGGAGGCGATCTGATCGCTGGTGGCGGTCTTCTTGGGGATGCGCCGCGTCGTCGAGACGCCGCCAACCGTCGTCTGCTGATCTTCAGTCGTCAAATTGCGAATGTAGGCGGTAGCCATGCCACTGCCCGCCTCTTCGATGTTGGCGAGGCTGCTCAAAATGGTACGCATCTGGTCGCGCGCTTCAGTCGGGAGGCCAGCGACGGCGGCGCCGAACGTCGACGCACGCTGCATACGCACCAACTTCGGATCGGGCGGGGCGGGCTTACGCACCCACGGATTGTCGTTCGTGTCTTCGTTGTTGGGATACTGATTGGCCATTTGATTGCTTGTCCTTTGCTGCTATTCGCTCTCGCCCCGCCCATTGCGGGACGTTGTGCGCTATTTCACACGCCTACACCTTCGCGGCGCTCGTTCAGTGCCTGCCATAGCGCCTGGATGCAGCGCCGACATCGGCGGAAGCGTTGTATGAAATCCGTCGGCAGTTCGTCTCCACAGAGCGAGCAGTGACCTGGCATATCGCACTCCGCCGTCTGACATATGCGCGGTGGCCAGATGGGACCGCGGGCAGGGATGCGTGCGCGGAAGGTGGCTACCCGCCAGGCAATTTCATCCTCTTGCGCATCACCTGAGGCACCGACAAAACCGACAAAACTATCTACTGACGGGGTTATGTCGGTTTTGTCGGTGGGTGTCCTAGCTGTTTCGAGAACTGATGCATAGGCACTCTCGACTTCCGGCGCGGCAGACAAGTGATGCTTTAGGCGGTCAAGCCAGGGGCGCTTAGTCGTCTCCATTGTCGCTACCTCCCTTGGATGAGTCCGCGCGAAGAGAGGTGTGCAGGTGAACCTTAGTCGATGATCTCCCGCCTTTCGGGCCTGCGTCCAAACGCTCGATACGCACCCATCCGTGTGCTTCAAGGACTTGTAGAGCGTCCTCGGCCTCTTCAACGGTCTGAAGGTGTTCCCATCCGTGCACGTAAATGTCGCGGACGCTAGCACCCTCTAGAACCTCCCTACGCTTGATATGTTTGAGGAGTGAGCTGGCACGTTCCATGCTTGGACTGGCTGCGCTGGCATACACCCTTCGGGCTAGGCGTTTCCAGATATTCGCACCAACTAATCGCCTGAAGCGCTGCCGCCTCACCGACAGAACCGACATAACCCTCAGTAGCAGGGTCAGAGTCAATGAGATGGAAGAGCAGGGCAAGCGCGGGCATCAGGCTCCGATACTTGGCGAGATGCGATGTAAACGCATCGCTCAAGTCCCCAGAGCGAAGCCGCTGCTCTAAGCTAGGCCACCATTCGTAAAACAACCGCTGGGCGGTGTCGCTGAAGCGGAGTGTGGGAATCGCGTGTGGGTCGGTCTCATCATCGGACGCGGCGCCATAGTCGGATGGATTCAGGTTTGCCAGTCGCTCAAAAATGGCGAATACGGTGTTCTTGGCTTCGGTGTTGGGCCAGCGATCCACAATCTGGAAGTGGGTGTGCGCATCCGGCCACACCAGCAACTGGAATCGCTGAAGAAAGCCATCAGCCCCAGCGCCGATACTGTCCGTGGCCGCGTACACATAACTCCGAAGCGGGCCAGGCTGGATTCCTCCCAGGACACTGACACAGAGGGCTGGCACGATGATTGAGCCGCGGCCAATCCGATCTACTTCGTAATTGGTGGATGTCCTCCCCACGCCTCGGTGTAGAATGCGCGATCTCCCTCGTGGCCTTGCTTCTCCAGGGTCCGCAACCAGCCCATGAGTTCATCGCGATGAACGAGCAAGCCCGACGGATTAGCAATCAGCAGTTCGGCGAGCTTCTCGATGGTCGTATCATTCGTCCGATACCGCCGGGCTGTGGGTTCCTGGGGAGGTCGGAGCACAGCGAGTTGCTGTTTCAGTTCCTCGATAGACTCGGTTGGGACCGCTTCTGATTCGTCGGTCGGTTTTGTTGCTCTACCGGCTGCGCGTGCCGCTGCTCGGATGCGATCAGTTAGGGTAGCTTTCTCGATCTCATAAGAGATTTTCTCGGCGGCATACGTGGCGAGTGCTGACTCATGGTCCGTTCTTGCCTCGGCAATCAGGCGCTCGATGGGTTTCATCGCAGCCGTCATACTGGGCGTCTTACCCAGGCCGGAACGGCCAACCACTGCGCCCCAGAGATTAGGCGGCACCGTCCAATCATCCGCTTTCTTGGGGCGGATTCCGATGCAACGGCCAACAGTAGCGCCCAGCGACACTACTGCTGCGACGGCGGGATAATCAGGCGGCACTTGCTGCCGCTCAGCAATGTCCCAGACGAAGCCGCGAATCTTCGCAGGCAGCATGTCCATGTCAAAAGGCGCCACAGTGGGAAGCAACTCAGACAAGGGTGTCGGATCGTCCCAGGCGCGCGCGGCCCCGGTATCTGCTGGCGGATGCTGCCCCTTGGTTATCGTCGGCGGTGACTGCCGCCAGCCAGCTTCCCAGACATCTCTCATATCTGCGAATTTACGTCCCTGACAGGAGTTGTGATGGCAGCCGCCCGTGATAGTACCTGTGCCTACAAACTGCCTGACCCATGCGCTGCCCTGATGTTCTCGATTCCAAGGGCATTCATCGAGTTCCCAGGTAGTACCTTGCGCATCGGGCTTCGTCCGCCGCACCTTTACGCCATGCGCGTTGAGATATTGCTCGGCGTCCATGATCCAACGCTCGCCGCGTGGCCAACTTTTCGCGCGCGAATCAGGCGATGCCCCGGTTGCGCCAACTGGCGCCAAGGCATCTGCCAGCGCGCGCAGTTGCTGCTCTGAGACAACCCCAATAGAATCGGGCGCCTCAAGGATGTGTGAGCGCCGATGCGGGCGCTCAGGGAGCACGTCTCCCTTGCGTGTCAGTGTCCCGTACAGTTTGATGATGCGTGCGGCGTTGCCGACAGTGGTGTCCAACTTGATGCACGGGAACTCTGTGGCGGCATCATCAAAGCGTGCCGCCAACCCCTTTAGAATGCGTTCTACCAGCCGACGCGCCTCATCATCATTGGGAAGGTCAATGGCGTAGAGGAGATGGCCGCCGTTGCCGCTGTCGGCGAAGATCGGCTCTGGCCAACCCTGTGGATCAAGATAGGCACGGATAGCACGTGCCTTGTTGAGCGCAGCGTTGTGTTCACTATCCGTCGAGGAGATCGCAGACGGCCTCGATGGGTCAGCATCGAGCGGAAGCCAGCGCCGCCGAGTGATCTCAACATCGTTCGTAGTCGCCCGGGCATGGCCTTGTAGCCGCGCATTGGCTCGAGCTCGTATGTCCGATTTGACAGGGTTCAGGGTGACGTAAACCGCCTCTACCTTACCATCCATCTGCGCGACGATATCGCGTGCACACTGCTGCGGGTCGCTATAATAGCCGCTGCCGGTACCCTGTCTCGTACGGAGAGCACGGATCTCCCAAACGTCGCCAGGGTGATGGAGGAGGCTCAGGGTGTTGGCGATCTCTTCTTCAACGGTGCGCTCATGTGGAAGCGCGGAGTTTGGAATTGCGTTCATGCGGCCACCTCCGTACCCACAGTTGACAAGAGAACGGCGGCGGGCAGCACTTGCGCTATTGCGTGAAGTTGGATAGCGACGCGAGTGACGTGCAACGCCAGGCGCACGAGGTTCGCATCGTGGGTGACCGCAGCAAGATAGAGGAGGTCATGAGCAAGTAGCGCTACCGCTGTGCAAGCCTGGTCGCACTGAGGTATGATGTTGTTAGAAGTGTTTTCGCTATCGCTGCCGCTCTGTCCCGCGCCATCGGGCCAGGCGGCGTTTGTTTTTTCCTCCATCACCGCGCCTCCACTTCTTCGCGGGCTGCGGAGGACACGACATCAGCGGGAGCGCTTGTTGGCGCTTCTCGGGATGGCTCAACAGGCAGAGGCGCAAGGAGGCGCTGCCAGATGGCGCTCCAGGCAGGGGTACGCGGCGCGGTATGGATAGTCACACTGAGGGTGAGCCCTACTGGCTCTTTCTGCTTAGCTCGCATGCTGCATCACCTCCTGGTCTAAACCAAGAGCAACGATGCCGCGTGCGATCTTGATGCTGGCCAGTTCGCCAGGTTCCTGGCTTCCGGTGAGGATGCGACAGACATAAGCGCGATTGAGGCGGCAGACATCAGCGAAGTGAGTGTGGCTGATCTGCTTTTCTGCGAGGATGCCTCGCAGCTTGCGGATGCTGATGGGTTCCATAGAAAACGCCCGTCCCTTCGGACGATGCCATCCCGGTCCCTATGCGCACACCGCACCTATCCGCTCCTTCGACATGGAGGGACTAGGGCGGCGTGCAAGGGGAGCCGGGGGTCGCACCGATGGGACGGGCGGGGTTTTCAGCTCAACCAGCGAGCAGCGCAACGCCAGAATGGCGACACTACACTACATCAACTACGACTACGATAGGTTATCCTTGCCTTGCGGACGAGAAAATGCGCGAGCCCACCGTGCCCGCACCTCAGGGAAGAAGAGGAAGTCAGACTCTACCTGGGCAATGAGCCTGTCCAGGGAACCGGATCGCATCCGCTTATCGACTTCGCGATACCAGTCCAGCGCCAGGCGTGGGTCTCTGACCACTCGCCCGCCAAGACTGAACGATTCCGCGAGCTGCTCACCTGGCTGATAGTCGCCAGGTATGCGCGACTTATGTCTGCGGGTGTGTTTTCGGCTCATGCCTCTGCCGCCTTCCGCTTCGCTGTGATTGTTTGCTGCTCTAGTTATGGACGCTTATACAAGTGTTCGTCAAGGGCAAAACGTGCTAGTGCGATTGGGCTACGCCGTCTTGGTATCGGCGGCGAAGTGCAGGCTCAACTCGGCGATCGCCTCTTCGCGCATCTTGTATTTAGTTACCTTGCCGGTGACGGTCATCGGGAAGGCATCCACGAACTTCCAGTAGCGCGGAATCTTGAAGGTGGCGATCTGGCCCTGGCAGAACTGCGTCATCTCCTCGGCGGTGGCCTGCGCGTCCTCCTTCAGTTTCACCCAGGCGGCGATCTCCTCGCCGTAGCGCTCGCTGGGCACACCAAAGACCTGCACATCACTGACGGCGGGGTGCGTATAAAGGAACTCCTCGACCTCGCGCGGATAGACATTCTCGCCGCCGCGAATGATCATGTCTTTGAGCCGCCCGACGATATTGACGTAGCCATCATCGTCCATGGTGGCGAGGTCGCCGGTATGCATCCAGCGGGCGGAGTCAATCGCCTTCGCGGTCGCCTCCTCATTGCCCCAGTAGCCCAGCATCACCGAGTAGCCGCGCGTCAGCAGCTCACCCGGCTCACCTCGTGTGACGACGTTGCCCGTCACCGGATCGACCACCTTCACCTCGACGAATGGGTGAATCTGTCCGACGGTGGAGACCCGCTTCTCCAGCGGGTCGTCCAGGTGCGTCTGGAAGGAGACGGGGCTGGTTTCGGTCATGCCATAGCAAATCTCGACGTCGCTCATATGCATCCGGTCAATCGTCTGGCGCATAACCTGCACCGGGCATGGCGAGCCGGCCATCACACCAGTCCGCAGGCTGCTCAGATCGTACTGGTCAAAGTCCGGCTGCGCCAGCTCGGCGATGAACATCGTCGGGACGCCATAGAGCGCGGTGCAGCGCTCGTCCTGCACGGTCTGCAACACCGCCTGTGGCTCGAACGTCTCGGCGGGATAGACCATCGTCGCGCCGTGCGTCATGCAGCCGAGATTGCCCATGACCATCCCGAAACAATGATAGAGCGGGACGGGAATGCAGAGCCGGTCGTTCTCGCTGAAGTTTTGCAGCCGTGCCACGAAATAGCCGTTGTTCAGGATGTTGTGATGGCTCAGCGTCGCCCCTTTCGGGATTGCCCGTGGTGCCAGAGGTGTACTGAATGTTGATGGGATCGTCGAACTCCTGCTCGGCCTGGCGCTGGGCCAGTGTCTCGGCTGAGACCTCGCCCCCCCGTTGCAGCGCCTCGCCCCAGACCCACATGCCTGGGATGCGCTCGTCACTCAGGCGGATGACATGGCGCAGCTGCGGGAACTTGTGCGCGTCGAGCTGGCCGGGCGCGAAATGCGCCAGCTCCGGGCAGAGGGTCTGCATCATCGCCGTGTAGTCAGTCGCGCGGAAATTGGGCGCGAGCACCAGCGCCACGCAGCCGGACTGATTCAGCGCGTATTCAAGCTCGTGCAGGCGGTAGGCGGGGTTGATGTTGACGAGGATCGCCCCGATTTTGGAGGTGGCGAACTGGGTGATGGTCCACTCCGCGCGGTTGGGGGACCAGATGCCCACCCGGTCGCCTTTGCTGATGCCAATGGCGAGGAAGCCACGGGCCGCCTGATCGACCGCGTCGCGTAGCTGTGCCCAGGTGTAGCGCAGATTCTGGTGGCGCGAGACGAGCGCCTCGCGGTCAGGGAAACGCGCGACGGTCTGATCGAATGCGTCGCCGATGGTCATGCCGAGCAGCGGGGTCTCGCTGGGGCCGCTGACGTAGCTTCCATTCTGGGTCCGCTCTGTCTGTGGTGTCTGTGTCATCCGGGGATCCTCCTGAACCGCAAAACAACGGTTATTGTGGCCAGCGACTGTCACAATTCTTCATAACGTGCGTGATGACGCCGACCCGATGCCCTCTCATGACGCCGCCTCGTAGTGAGACATATTGAGACATTCTGTGCGCACAACCTGGTCTTGTGTCAATGCGCGCTCGCGGAGAGGCGCCGCGCGATGAGCCGGGTGAGTCCGGATGTGAGTGCGCTATAGCCTGAACGGGTGGCGCCTGGGGACAAATTGTTGTTGTAGTTCGCACGCTATGATATACTGGCGCGGTCCGGGGTGGCCGGACATGCACTTCTTGTCGGCGATAACGTTGGCAGATTGCAGTTCCGTGTGCATATGTGGTGGCAGGGGTTGCGGGCACGGCCCGATCCGGTCACAGCACGTCGAGCAGATCGGGCAATGCGCCCGGCATGCTCCCAACAGATCGAACAGATCGAGCGGGGAAGACAGCATGGGCAAGTACAAGCAATGGCTGCATCATCAGGAGATCGGCCGGCGCCTGCGTGATCAGATTAACACGCTGGAGCAGGAGCGCGCGCGTGTCCAGAAAATGGCGCCCGCGAAAACGACCTCCCTGCCAGACCTGGACAATCCAATTGTCACGGCGCTGTTGAGCTATACCAGTTCAGGCAACAAGCTCAGCAACATTGACGTCATCAAGGCTGCGATGCCAGCACTGGATTCTGACCCGGACCAACGTCGGCCCGCGGTTAGCGCTCCAGCGGCGGCCTCTAGCGCAAAACGCGCTCCGGGGAGCGCCGCCACTCCGGTGGCCACGCCTCCCGCCGGGAATGAGGAAGTTGTTGCGAGTTTGCTGGCGCGGGCGGATCAGATGCCCAGTGATCCGATGGAGCAGATGCGCGAACTTTCGCGCGCGCGTGAGGCCAAAGCGCCTGGCGCTGCCTCCTCCACGGGGTCGGCGCAGTCCACCAGCGATTCAGTGTCTGGCTGGTGGCAACGTCAGCGGGATGAAGATTAGGCTGAGAAGCGAAGGTTGTGGGAACAATGGCTTCCGATCCAACAGCGGTTACCAAGATTTATGAGCAAATCCCGCTCCAGGCGATGCAGCAGGTCTCAGAAAGCTACCTGTCCTGGTATGTGGAGCGCGTCACGAGCGAACTGGACCGGACGACGGCTGGCCTACGCTCGGAATTGCGGGAAAATGACGCGAAAGAGGCTTCGTTCCGGCCATCACCCAATGAGCTTGCCGCAATCGAGCGGTTGCAGCGCAGTGGCGTGACCGGGATGGATCTGCTCGACCGGATGGTTGAGCAGGGCGAAGACTGGCTGATGCTGACGATGCGTCGGCTCGATCACTTCGAGCGCACGGGCCTCGCCCCGAAAGACTACTCGACCTGGTGTGAGCATGCCCTTGGTGGAGCATACGACTGGATCGATCACGAGCGGCTCGCAACGTCGGGTTCGGCTCCGACACAGTCTGGCGCTCCGGCGCGTGGCGCGGCGAACGGAAATGCTGGCGGCAACTCAGCCGACTGGAATCGCAGCGGTGGCGCCGCGCCCCGTGGCGGTTACGCCGAGGAAAGCCCCACCGCGCCAGTGCCCAGCGTGAGCGGCGGCCAGGGCTGGAATCAGAACGGCCAGGGCGGCCAGCAGCAGCAGAACGAAGAGGACGGCAAGGGCCGCAACATCTTCCGTATCTTCACGAACTAGAACTAATTGCGCGATAGCAGCCCATGCTGTTTAGCCCGGTGGATTCTCCGCCGGGCTAGCTCTGTTTTCCCGAATAGGTTCGCACCTTGCGAGTCATACCTCCCGCCATTCACCTCTTGTTGTAGTAGCCGTTACCCTTCTCTGCATGCCGCATGCTCTTGGCATACAGATGGAGTCAGAGAGTAGCTTTATCACGTGTTTCTTCAGGCCGCTCATGATGACGCCTCTCTGCTAGATGCGTTACCCGCGTGCAAGCGGTACGTCTGATGTTACAAGCGATATGTTGTATCGCGGTGAGAGGTAAATGCGGAAGGGAACGAGGCGGACGACAATGGGGTTTATGGATCGATACAAGCCGTGGGCATGTGACGAATGCGGGAAAAAGAACATCAGCGCGAATAAGCAGGCGTGCCCTGAGTGTTACGCTCCGCGGCCCGGCACTGAGGCAGCCGAAGCTGAGTTGGCAAATCGGCAGAAGGTACGCACCTATGAAGGTGAGAAGGATATGCAGGCGGGCATCAAGCGCATGGCAGCGCTGGGCTGGAAAGTGGAATCACAGTCTGCCTATCAGCCACGGGCCGGATTGGGACGTGTGGCGCTGCTGGGACTCGGCGCACTGGTGGTGAAGCCCAAAGCGAAATTCACGGTCATCTACGCGAAGGCGTAGCTATCAAGAGGCAACCGCTAATGCCTCCGTTTGGCGTTGACGTTCGCCTTCTTTGCGGCTGCATCATTGAGGATTGCCCCGCATTCCCAATCCAGTAGTTCAGTGGATGATAGATGCTGGAGCATGTTGGCCGCTCAAAAGGAGAGAGTGGCCGACTCAGTCAGGGCAAAAAGCGCCACAATCCTTAGCTATTCCACACTGGGGCGCCCGTGGAAAACACGATGCGTGTCCCGCGCAGCTTCCAGTCGAGCAGGCGGGAGCCTTGCACAGTGAAGGAGAGGACGTTGCCGAACGCGGTCACATCTGGCATCTCGTCGAAGACGAAGTTGCCGAGGCTGTAGATGATGGGCTTCCCGTGATACATCTCGTACGGCTCGATGACATGTGGGTGCGCCCCCACGACGAGATCCGCCCCCGCATCGACGGCGAGCCGCGCCATATACTGCTGATGAGCATTCTCCTGGAGCACGTACTCAACGCCCCAATGGGTGAAGACGATCAAGAAGTCCACCTGCGAGCGTGCGGCGGCGATATCCTGTTTCATGGCGGTGGCTTCCAGCCAGGCATGACCAGGGGTGGTCGCGGTCGCGGCAAAGCTGGATGGTTCGATCTCACAATATGCCAGGATGCCAATCCTCGTAGTCCGCACCTGATAGGTCACCAGTCGGTGCGCCTCGGTGCGGTTCGCGCCGCCGCCGACAGGCGTGATACCATACGTAGGCAGGTGGGCCAACATGTCGCTGAAGGCGGCTTTCCCATAGTCGCCGCTGTGGTTGTTCGCCACCGAGACAATCTGGAAACCCGCCGCGCGCAGCCGCTCAAACGCCTGTAGCGGCGCCTCGAAGGTATACGTTTTGGGCTGGGGGCTGCCGAGCGTCGAGACGACGCACTCCAGATTGCCGATGCGCAGGTCGTGGCTCTTGAGCACGTCCGCGGTGTCGGCGAATGGGAAGAGGCTGTTACTGGCAGTGGTCTTGATGCGCGCGCCCACCGACCGCGCCATCATGATATCGCCCGTGATGGCCACGCTCACCGGTCGCGTATCCGCAGTAGGCGAAGGCACGATGGTTGAGGTTGGTGTGGGTTTTGGTGGCTCGGAGTGTGCGGTGCTGAGGCCACAGCCCGCCAGCAGACCCACGCCAGCTACTCCCAGGCCCGCGCGCAGAAGGTCGCGCCGGGTGAGCGCTGGGTGATGAGGCGTCGTATTGTTGGGCTGTTTACGCATGCGCCGAGTATAGTACACTGCCAGCAGCTGAGCGCGCTCAGTGGCACTTCTGTCTGGCGGCACGCTCTTTGCGCTCCTGGAAGGTGCTCTTCTGGATCACCTTTTGGCGGCTCTGAGTATTGACGGGAGGGGGACTCGGTGCAAGGCTCAATTCACGTCGGCTCGATTGCCGGGATGCGCATAGAAATCAACTATGGCTGGCTCATCATCCTCGTTCTCGCGACCATCTCCCTGGCCGCCGGATGGTTCCCAGCAGCTATTCCGGGCCTCGATCCGGGCGTGTACTATATCCTCGGATTCAGCGCGGCAATTCTGCTGTTTGTCTCGGTGCTGGCGCATGAGTTGGCGCACATCCTGGTGGCCCACGCCTGTGGACTGCCCGTCAGAAGTGTCACGCTGTTCATCTTCGGCGGCGTTTCTGACCTCGAAAACGAGCCGCACAGCGCGGGCACGGAGTTTTTGGTAGCAGCTATTGGGCCTGTCATCAGCCTTATCATCGGTACCGCATCCTGGCTCCTGGCGTTCCTGATGTCGGGGTATAGCGCGCTGCCGGCAGCGATTCTGACCTATATAGGATTGGCCAATGTGCTGCTGGGGCTGCTCAATCTCATGCCCGGCTTCCCACTGGACGGGGGCCGCGTGTTGCGCTCGATCATCTGGAGGGTGACCGGCGACCTGCGCCGGTCCACGCATTGGACCGCGCGCCTTGGGCAGATCATCGCGCTTCTCGTCATCTTCTGGGGAATCGTGGAGGTCTTGCGTGGGAATCTCTTTAGCGGAGTCTGGCTCGGCTTCATAGGCTGGTCCGTGCTGACCGCCGCGCGTAGCGCCGATAGCTCGCTTGCCCTGGGAAAGTTGCTCCGCAACGCGCGTGTTGCGGATGCTATGCGGCCGGTGACGTTGAGCGCGTCGCCGAGCATGTCGCTGCGGGAGCTGGTGGAAGTCTTGCTGCCGCCGGGCGTGCGAACGGCGCCAGTGGTGCAGCGGGAGCAGGTGATTGGGCTGATTACGCTGGCCGATGTGGAGCGGATCCCTCGAAGCCACTGGGACGATATGCCGGTTGGTAATGTCATGATTCCGCTGGCGCGCCTGCGTGCCATTGCCCCTGAGGAGAGCCTGAACGCCGTGCTGCCGCTGGTGTCTGGCCGGGGGGATATGAACCAGTTGCCGGTCGCACAGTATGGGCGTGTCGTCGGTATCATCAGTCGCGAGGCGATCATGAGCTATGCGGAGGCGGAGGCTCGCCACAGCCCGGCGGTACCGGAACGCAGAACGTGGGAGGACGACAGTCGGCGCGAGATGGATCGGATAACGGCCCCGCTGCCCGCCCAGGCCCAGGATACCATGGACCGCCACGAGCACAGGTAATACGATTCATGACGTTACCTGACACGGGCTACAGATGTTTGGCAGCATCATGCGCAATGCAACGAAAAGAGCCGCGGCGGCTGGCCACGGCTCTCGTCATGCATCTATTGCCTGAAGCACGATGAATCTCAGCTTGTTTGATGCTCCGACCCAACCAGGTAGCTGCCTGCCGCCGAGGACTCCGCCATGCGGCTCACTTGCTGCACAGCGCGCCTGTGCTGTGGATGGCGCGTGAAGCGCTGGAGGGCCATCTCGTCCGACACCTCCACTACCAGCATCGCGTGACGGTAAGCGGGCGCGTTGTTGACGCCGTAGAGCACGCGCTCTACCCCGGAGATGCTCATGAGCAGTTCACGTACCTCACCCAGCGTGCGATCAATCACCTCACGGGTAATTTCCGGCTTAATGCGCAGGATGACCTCATGCCGAATCATGGAAACGTTCAGCCCTTCTGTATAACAACACGTAACACGAAAACGACGAGTTCAGAGAGAGTATATCCCACAATTCCCGCTGGTCGCAAAGGATTTGCGATCAAAAGGACGAATCCCCTTCGCCAATGAGCGGAGAAGGGGATTCATCGTCGGCGGGCGGCTATTTCCCGCTGGTATCCGTATCATCCTCATCGCCATTGCCGTCCCACATCGAGAGAGGCATGACCTCGTCTTCGTCGCCCTTCATCGTCGTAATGGCGACGACACGATCACCCGCTCCGCCCATGTTCATCAGCCGCACACCCTGGGTGGGGCGGCCACTCTGGGCCACCGTGTGCCAGTCGGTGCGGATGACGGTGCCCTCGGCGGAGACGATCATCAGGTCGCGATCCTCCTCGGTAAGGATGCGCGCCGCCGCCAGTTTGCCAGTCTTCTCGGTCAACCGCGCGGTGATGATGCCGCCGCCGCCACGTCCATGCGTCGGATACTCGCCGACTGGTGTACGTTTGCCGTAGCCTCTGGTGGTGACGACGAGCAACTCGGCGTCTGGGATGATGGCGCAGAGCGAGACGACGTTATCTGTCTCATCCAGGCGGATGCCACGCACGCCGCCACTTGTGCGTGACGCCGACCGCAGCTCCTGCACCTCGAAGCGGATCGCCTGGCCGTGCTCGGTGGCCAGCAACACCTGATCGTCCGCGCCAACCAGTCGCGCGCCAATCAGCTCGTCGCCCGGCTCAAGATCCATCGCGATCAGGCCAAGGCTGCGCACGACGGCGAATTCGTCGAGGCTGGTCTTCTTGACCTCGCCGCGTCGGGTCGCCATCACCATGTAGTCACGCGCGATGAACTTCGGCACGCTGACGACGGCGGTGACGGTCTCGTTCTGATCGATGCCGATCAGGTTGCGGATATGCTCGCCCTTGGCGGTGCGCCCGACATCAGGCAGCCCGTAGGCCTTGAGCTGGAAGACACGTCCGCGGTTGGTGAAGAAGAGCAGCGAATCGTGCGCGCGTACGGCCAGCAGGTGGCCCACGGCGTCGTCTTCGTGCGTCGTCATGCCGCGACTGCCACGCCCGCCACGCCGCTGCGCGCGATACTGGCCGGTGGCCATGCGCTTGACGTAGCCGTTCTGCGTCAGCATGACAACGACTTCATCGTTGGGGATGAGGTCTTCTTCGGTGAAGTCGGTGGCCTCGGTATCGACGATCTCGGTGCGTCGCGGATCGCCATACTTCTCCTTCAGGTCGGCTAGGTCCTCTTTGATGAGCGCGCGAATCTCGGTGATATTGGCAAGAATTTTCTGCAAGTGTGAGATGGTCTTCTTGACCTCGCCCAGTTCGTCCAGGATGCGGCGGCGCTCGAGCGCGGCCAGTCGTCCAAGCTGCATATCGAGGATGGCCTTCGCCTGCTCCTCGCTGAGCTTGAAGCGTGTCTGCAGGTTGCTCGATGCGGTCTCACGGTTCTGTGACCGGCGGATCGTCTCGATGACGGCATCAAGGTTGTCTAGCGCGGTCGTCAGGCCTTCGAGAATATGCTGGCGTGCCTCGGCCTTCGCCAGATCGAATTTCGCGCGCCGGGTGATGACCTGCTCGCGGTAGTTGATGTAGTGTTGCAGAATCTGCTTGACCGTCAGGGTGCGCGGCTGGTTATCCACCAGCGCCAGCACGTTCGCGCCAAAGGTGGTCTGCATCGCGGTAAACTTGAAAAGCTGGTTGAGCACCGAGAGATGGCGCGCGTCACGGCGTAGCTCGATGACGACGCGGATGCCCTGGCGGTCGGATTCATCGGAGACGCCGGTAATGCCATCGATCTTCTTGTCGCGCGCTAGTTCGCTGATTTTGCGCACCAGTTCGGCTTTGTTGACCTGATAGGGCAACTCCGTCACGATGATGGCGATGCGTCCGCGCTCGTTCTCTTCGGTATGCACCTTCGCCCGCACGATGATACGGCCACGGCCAGTGGTGTAGGCGCTACGAATGCCCTCGCGTCCCTGGATGATGCCACCGGTGGGGAAGTCTGGCCCGCGAATGATGTGGCTCAGGTCTTCAGTGGTGGCGTCGGTGTGGTCGATCAGGTAGACGATGCCATCGCAGATCTCGCGCAGGTTGTGCGGTGGGATGTTGGTGGCCATGCCGACGGCGATGCCCGCCGCGCCGTTGAGCAGCAGGTTGGGCAGGCGCGCTGGCAAAACCACTGGCTCTTCGCTGTGGCCGTCGTAGTTGGGCCTGAAGTCTACGGTGTCGCGGTCGATGTCGGCCAGTAGTTCGTTAGAGATGGCCGCCATCTTTGCCTCAGTGTATCTCATCGCGGCTGCTGGATCATCATCGACAGATCCGAAATTTCCCTGCCCCATGACCAGCGGGTAGCGCAAATTCCAGGGCTGCGCCATGCGGACGAGAGTATCATAGACGGCGACATCGCCGTGGGGATGGTATTCTTTCAATACTTCG
Organism: uncultured Chloroflexia bacterium; assembly: GCA_963718915.1. GTDB lineage: Bacteria > Chloroflexota > Ktedonobacteria > Ktedonobacterales > JADMIN01 > DAHUXT01. The sequence goes on from CAVRAI010000015.1 coordinate 352,317, forward strand.
CCGACGATACCGGCGCATTTACGAAACGATTTATTCGACTGAAGCCCCATCCGCTCCATCGCGTAGAGCACGCGACGATGCACCGGCTTCAGGCCATCACGCACATCAGGGAGCGCGCGACTGACGATGACGCTCATCGAATAGTCCAGATAGGCGCCCGTCATCTGCTCGACGATGCCTACTGGCTTGACAATGCCAAGTTCCATAGAACTAACTGACCTCCCAACACCAGATGGATTATCCACTGCTTTAACGCACTTTAGTCATCTATTCTTCCGCGGAGGCGGTAAAATGGATACACCGCAATGTTCCGACGACCGGCGAAAGCACATTTCGAATGTAGTGAAAAGCCGGTCTGAATTAACTCTCCCTGAATGGAGTGTCAGTGTGGAACACATCCTGTTCATTATATCATATAGAAGCCCTGAGGCCGCTTCATATCTGACCTTTCAGCTATCCTGAGGTGTGTAGTGCGGCGCGAGTAGAAGAGGATGGTCGAGCATGTCGGATGACCCAAAACGTGGCGTGACCGTCGTAGAGAGTGCACAGGATGTCGGCCAGGGAATCAACTGGACGCGTGCGCGCGATATTCCCTTTGCCATTCTTGGGTGGGCGCTGGTTCTTTTCGTCGCCTTCTGGGGGGCGGGCCATATCATCGGCACGTTGCTAGTACTGGCGATTGCGGCGCTGATCGCCTACGCGCTTGCCCCGATAGTAGCGCTGTTGCGGCGCTGGTTGCCCTGGCCCATCGCCATCGCCATCGTCTACCTCATCTTCGTGGGATTGCTGCTGCTGCTGATAAGCGTCATTGTTGATACCGCTATACAGCAGACGAAACCACTCACAACTCTCATCGAGTCCCTCCTCACTCCAGGCTCCAGCAGCAACTTGCAACTGGTTGACCTGCAACACCAGCTTGGGATCACCAACCAGCAACTCATCGATGTTCGCAATGCTCTTATTGGCCCGCTCACCGATATCGCGAAGAATATCATTCCCGTCGTCACAGGCGTGGCTGGTGGGTTGATCAACATCATCGTGACGTTCATCATCAGCATCTATTTCGTCGCCAACGCGCCACGAGTCGGCATTTGGCTGCGCACTGGCCTGCCGATACGGATTCGCCCACGCGCCGTCTTCATCCTCGACACCACCAATCGTGTCATCGGTGGCTACATTCGTGGCCAACTGACGCTCTCGACGCTGGTGGGCGTTCTCGTCGGGGTGAGTATGTACGCGCTGGCCATCCCCTATGCCATCTTGCTAGGGCTGCTAGCCTTCGTGCTGGAGTTCATACCCTTCCTGGGAGTGCTCATCTCTGGCGCGACCTGTGTGCTCGTCGCGCTGACACAAGGGGTCGTCAAGGCGTTGATCGTGCTGGCCGTCTTCGTCATCATCCATGTCATCGAAGGTGATGTCGTCGGCCCGCGCATCGTCGGTTCAGCCGTTGGACTGCACCCCGCCATCTCGATCATCGCGCTGATCGCGGGCGCGGAACTCTTTGGCCTCTGGGGCGCGCTCTTTGCCGCGCCGATTGCCGGTGTGGTTCAGGCGGTGACCGTCGCTTTCTGGCGCGAGTGGAAGCTTGCCCATCCAGAACAGTTCCCCACTGGCTCAACGGTCTCGTATGACCTTGCCGTTGTTCCCGTCGCGACGGAGCCGGATGACCGTCCTCCCATCAATGGATCACCAGGAGGCGGAAGTTCGAGTGAGCCGAGTGGGGTTGGTGGCGCATCACGTGACGAGCCGGATACCGACCCATCGCACGCGACATCCGCGCCGTAACTGCGCCATAGCAACCTGGCAATCCTCCTATCGCGCCAGGAAGCCAACGATGACCTGCGCCAGGTCTTCGCCGCGATCCTCTTGCAGGAAGTGGCCCGCGCCGCTCATCGTCGTGTGGGGTTGTCCCTGCGTGCCGGGCACGGTCTCCTGGAAGTAGCGCGCCCCGCCTCGGGTGATGGGGTCGCGGTCGCTGAACGTGCAGAGGAACGGCTTCTGCCAGCGCCGCAAGACCTCCCATGCCGCGCGATTGGCCGGGGCGGCGGGATCATCGGGCGCGATAGGCACGATCATCGGAAACTGGCGCGCGCCCGCCAGGTAGCGCTCGTCGGGGAATGGCGCATCGTAGGCGGCAACCACCGCGTCGGGCAGTTCGCTCGTGCAGCCACCCTTGACGATCTCGCCCGCGCGGAAGTCTGGCGTCTCCTGCGATATCTGCTGCCAGCGGAGGAAGGCGCGCCCCGGCGGAATGTCGCCCGTCGGCAGGAAGGTATTCGCCGCGATGATTCGGGCGAAACGCTCCTCGTTTTCCGCCGCCAACCGCAGGCCAATCAGCCCCCCCCAATCCTGGCCGAAGAGTGTCACGTCGCGCAGATCCAGCCCGGTGAGCGCCCCGGTCATCCAGTCCATATGCCGCTGGTAGGTGTAGTCCTCACGCGCGGCGGGCTTATCGGAGCGCCCAAAGCCGACAAGGTCGGGCGCAATGACTCGATGGCCAGCGGCGGTGAGTATTGGAATCATCTTGCGGTAGAGAAACGACCACGACGGCTCGCCGTGCATCAGCAGCACCGGCGGAGCGTCCGCTGGTCCCTCATCCAGATAGTGGATACGGACGCCATCCACGTCGATATAGTGCGGCGCGAATGGATAGTCTGGCAGGTTGGCGAAGCGCTCATCGGGCGTGCGCAGAATCTCCACGGTCTTTTCTCCCCGGCAGATGCCATCAAGCTGAAACGCCCAACTCCTGGGCGTCGTTCGGTGTGGGTGCAGCATACAACAGCCGGACAGGCGAACGTGCCACTTCCCAATGTGCGGGAGGGTGGCTGTGATATCTCCAGGGGGATGTTACTTTTCGGGGGAGTGTGCCGGAGCCCGAAGGCCCCGGCGAATGGGAGAGGAAATTCGCCGTAGCGTTCACGCTACGGCGTGCGCCGCACAAATACCAGCGTCCCAGCCGGATTCGCTATGAGTGGCCAGGGATGGAGGCTCTCAGGGGCGAATGTTCTGGTTCTGGCTGAACAGGTTGGTCGGGTCGTACTCGCGCTTGACGGCTACCAGGCGGTCGTAGTTATCGCGGTAGGTTGCGCGGATACGCTCTTCGCCTTCATCCATCATGAAGTTGACATACGCGCCGCCTGCCGAGAGGGGATGCAGCGCCTCCCAGTAGTCGCGTACCCACTGCCTTCCAGATGGCAGGTTTGCTGGATCCTCACATGCTACCAGGATGACATGGACGAAGCGTGCGTCGCGATAGCTGAATGCCGTCTCGTCGTGGCCTACCTGCTGCGGTTTTCCGCTGGTGGGGTAGATGTGCATCGTCGACGAATCGATTGTCACCTGTGGGCCGAAGCGAGCATGCACATCAATAGCGGCGTCGCTCAGATCATTCATGAAGTCGGCCTTCCAGTAATGATGGAGCTTGCCGGACGGCTGAGTAAAGTCGAACATACTGTTGAGCATCGGGAGTGGCAGCGGTCCGATGGCATCCAGCACTGGCCCGAAGTCCCGTAATGGCTTGAGTAACCCTTCCGCCTGCTCCTGCGGGCCGGTGTAGCAGACGACGATGCCGCAGACACGTTGGTTGCGCAGCGCCTCCGGGAAGGCAGGCACGTCAGGCACAATCAGGAATGCGAAGAACGCGTTGAAGTCCTCGGGCGTGGAAGCCATGACCTCGCGGAAGAGCAGCAGCGCCTCGCGGCTCTTTTCGATGGGATAGAGGATAGGGCCGCCGATGACGGTATCCACGGCGTGCAATTGCAACGAGAGCGAGGTGACCACGCCAAAGTTGCCGCCGCCGCCACGTAGCGCCCAGAACAGATCAGGGTTGTGGTCGGGGCTGGCCGTCACTAGCGTGCCGTTGGCCAGCACGACATCCGCCGAGAGCAAATTGTCGCAGCTCAGGCCGTATGTCCGGGTGAGGTAGCCGATACCGCCGCCCAGCAGCAGGCCCATGCCGGTGGTGGAGATGATACCCGCCGGTGTGGCCAGGCCAAAGGCATGCGTCGCGTGATCGACATCACCCCAGGTCGCGCCACCCTCGACGCGCGCGACACGCTGCTCAGGATCGACCCAGACGCTACGCATGTGCGAGAGGTCAATCACCAGACCGCCATCATTCACCGCGAACCCAGTCACGTTGTGGCTGCCGCCGCGTACCGAGACATTGAGCTTTGCCTGGCGCCCGAAATTGACCGCGCTGATGACGTCGGCAACGTCATTGCAGCGTATGATGACCGCCGGACGGCGATCAATCATCGCATTGAAGACATGACGCGCCTCATCGTAGGCGGCGTCACCTGGCAGGATGACCTCGCCACGGATCGTGGTTCGCAGCGCATCGAGCTGGCTGCTATCGAGAGCTTGCCGCCCTGTCGTTGACGATGTTGTCATGAAAGGGATCTCCTCCCTATTGCGCCGTTTTGGACGCAATATTCCCCTTGACGTGCGCCACTATACGCCGCACGCCTGTCGTACAAACGGTGATTTTACTAGCGCAGGCTCGCGCTAGCTCGGCTGGGAGACATAGATGATCTCGCCGTCATGCCAGTCGGGCGGCCCATCCAGGAAGGCGAGAAGCTGGCGATAGCGGGCATCCTGCTCGGGGGCATTCGCGTTGGCGACGTAGGCCTCTTTACTGCTGAAGATGACCGCAAGCCAATACTCATTCGGATCGCTATCCATCCGATAGACGTAGGAGCCGACCGCTCCCGCGATATGCGCTTCCTCGTAGAGGCGCATCTGTTCGGCCAATTGCGACTCCGCGCCTGGTTTTGCCCGCATTCGTGCGACGGTGCCATACATAGGTCAATGCCCTTTCCTCACGCTGAACATGTACCTGGAGCGCCAGGCTAACCCTGGAGCGCGGAGCCTCTCATCCGCACTCTCAGAGTACCCAGAAAGCGCGCGCGCGCCATCGTGGATGGTACGGAGATTGGCGCCATGGCTGTACGGAGAAACGCGCTACATACGGCTACACGGAGCGGACGAGAGGTGGACGAGGTGACAGAGAGACAGAAGAGCGCCAAACATCAGCGCGACCGGCGGGAGGCGGGACGGCGCGCGCGATGGGGTGGCGCGCTGAGTAGCGTCTGGGTGGCGTCGGGCTGAGTCAATCCAATATCAACGGCCCAGGCGGCGATCTGCGCCCGCGAACTAAATCCCAGCTTACCCAGGATGTTAGTGACATGCGATTCGGTGGTGCGTTCGCTGATGACCAGTTCATCGGCGATTGCGCGGTTGGACCTCCCCTGCGCCACCAACGCGGCGACCTCGCGCTCGCGTGCGGTCAACATCAGCGACGCCGCCCGTGTGATTTCCACCGAACGCTTCGGTTCAGGTGGCAGGCTGGCGAGGCTCTGTCGTAAAAAGACTGCGCGCAGCACCGCATCGGAGATCGTCTCGGCCAGCCGAAAGGCCAGCTCGCGCGCTTCGTTCGCGGCGCGTGTTGCATCGTCACTACGGCCCATCTGCTGATAAAGCAACGCCAGGTTGGTCAGTACTCGCCGCAGTGACGTCTGTGCGCCCTGTGCGCGCAAGTCTATTTCAGCGGCGTGCAGCCATGCCTCCGCTTCATCATAGCGGCCTAATGCTGTCAGCGCCTTCCCATTCAGGAGCGCCACCATAGGCATGCCATGCTGTCCGTCGGGAGACGAATTTCCAGTGAGGCGCCGGGCGATGTCGAGCGCGACGTCGGGCATTCCCTGAGCCAGCGCCAGATCCCCACGTGTCATCCAGGACAACCGCTGCCCCACGGTCTGCATGGCGATATCGATCGGAGCGCCAGCATCCAGCACAGCCTCAGCCGTTTCCAGGTCGCCCTGAGCTATGCAGGTTGCCGCGAGTACCGCGGTTAGCTCGCGCATCCAGTGTGTTGAGTTGATCGCATGAGCCAGCTTTAGCCCGTGTTCCAGGTGCTCGCGGGCCAGCGCCAACGCATAGAGTTCATATGCCAGTTCACCGAGTGTGCAATACGAAGCGGCCATCCATTGGCGGTGCTCGATATCTTTGGCAACGGCCAATGCGGAGGTGGCGCTCGTCATACCTCGGCCAAACTCTCCGCTGGCAGCCAGGCAGAGACCCATTACCCAAAGCGCGTTGGCCTCCCCTGCCCGCCATCCCATCTCGCGCGCGATACGCAAGCCCTCCTCAGCATGACGAGTCGCCTCGCTCAGTGTCGTAGGCGCGAGGGTCATTGTCTGTGATTGGCGGAGCGCCGCTGTAAATGGCAGCGTCACCAGGCTGGATGATAGCGGCTGCCGGTCATCCAGGGCGCGCAGCATGTCTATTGCACGCTGCCCATAGCTCACTGCGTCGATCAGATCATCGCTGAGGATTCCAGCCATGCACAGTAAATCAAGTGTTTCCGCAACGCCGCGCGCGTCGTCCGCAGCCTCGAAGATGCCTAAAGCCTCCAGGTGATAGCTCTTTGCCTTAAGCGGCTCGTCAACGTTGAGATGCCAGTTGGCAAGCCGGTTTAGCGTGCGCGCGCGTTTCAATGGCTCATCGAGCGTGTCCGCAAGCGTCAGGGCGCGCTGATAATATTCGCCTGTTTTGGCGTAGTCGCGTCCCGCCCAGAGAAGTCCCAGATCGAGGAGCGCAGCCCACTCGGTAGCGGTATCGTCGTTCTCGTGCGCCAGTGTAAGCGCAATCTCCAGATCGCTCCGTGCGTGCTCAAAATCGCCGAGTGTTTCATAGGCGCTGGCGCGCGCCTGATAGATGGCGGGAGCTACCGGCACGCCGAGGTGATGCGCGGCGTTGACGGCCTGAGTAAATTGTTCGAGCGCGGCATGTGGCGCGTAGAGCGCCAGCGCGCGTTCTCCCGCCTGATGTGCGTATTCGAGTGAGCGCGTCCATTCTCCCGCCTGGCAGGTGTGGTATGCCAGTTCGCTCAGATGGCTTTCCAACTCGTCGGCATAGAGGACTTCCAGTGCCGCTGCGATGGTGCGGTGCATCGTCCGGCGTTCGCGCTCCAGCAATTCGGAGTAGACGGCCTGGCGAGTAAGCGCATGGCGGAAGGCGAAGCGCTCGGCGGATTGTTCGACGACCAGTTGCGCCGCGATCAGTTCTTTAAGCAGATCGAGCAACGCCGCTTCTTCACACCCACAGAGATGCTGGAGTAGCGCGAACTCGAATCGCTGCCCAACGACCGCCGCAAATGCCAGTATCTGACGCGCCGCCACGCTGAGGTGTTCGCTGCGTCGGCGGACGGCATCCTGCACGCTGCGGGGGATATTGAGATCATTGAGTGGCTTGCGCTCCCATCCCTCGCTGCTATAGTAGATTTCGTCGTCGGCCAGCAGCGCATGCAATACCTCTTCGATGAAGAACGGATTGCCTTCGGTCAGGTTATACATGGCGTCGAGGAATTCATGGCGTACGGGGCGTTGTAACTGGAAGATGACATGGAGCATTTCCTCAACTTCAGCTGACGACAGTGGGGCAAGCGCTATCTCGCTCGCCAGCCGCTCGCGGTCGAGTTGCGCGAGGAAATGCTGAAGTTGTGTGTGCTGCTCGTCGCTGCGATAGGTCAGCAGCAGCAAAATCGGGAGTTGCGGGAGCCGCCGCGCGAGGAATGTGAGAAATTCGAGGCTAGTGTCATCGGCCCAGTGGATATCTTCGGCGACCAGGAGGAGCGGCTGGCGCGCGCTGAGTCTGGACAGCAGGTGAACCAGCGCCTCGAAGAGACGTCGCTTCTCCTGCTCCGGGCTAATCAACGGAGCAATGGCGCCGGGAGGAAGATAGGCGACCAGCTCTGGCAGCAGTCGTGCGTACTCGGTGGCGTATGTTCCTGCGTCGCGCATCAATTCTGTCGGCGTAACAATGGCGAGCAGCGCCCGCAGGGCATCGATCAGTGGGCCGTAGGGTAGGGAACGATCTGGCTCGAAGCAATTACCCTGGAGGGTGAGCATCGCGTCTCGGCGGATGCCCGTCTTGATTTCCGCGATCAGTCGCGACTTGCCAATACCCGCCTCACCAGCCAGTAAAAGGGTATGCCCATGTCCCTGGCGCATCTGTCCCAGTTGGAGTGAGACGGACTCCAGATACGCCATGCGGCCAATCAGTCTTGGGCATATCGCAGAGTGCGGAGCGGCCATGGCTCAATCTGCCCTTCACGAGTATTAGAGAACGGGCACGCATCGCCAACATCATACGGGGAACTCATGACACCACGCCTTCCATGCGCAGTATATCCGCAAGCAAGGGCAATCAACAATACGCAGTCCTACCATAACACATGAGGCGCCTCCGGAGAGACACAGAAAGCAGCCCCCGTCTGCTCCAGGCGACGGGGGTGTAGGGTGCGCCTGGGGTGGACGTCAGTTGAAGGTAAAACCGGTCGGCCCGCGCTCGCTCTCATGATCCGCGCGCTCCATATTCGAGCGCCGGTTGATCTCGCTATCCACCTCCTCGCGTGGCCGCCCATACGCCTCACGCGAGAGATCGCGGATGCCCTCCGCCCGCTGCCCGACGAACTCCACGGGCGATGGCTGGGTCTGCAGCGTGAAGACGGGTGTGCGGTGGCCCTGAATCAGCAGCCGACCGTAGGCGGTGTAGTCCGGCAATGTAATCAGGTGTTGCGCGGCAATTGGCGACGGCGCGAGAATCGACTCCATGGCTACGGCATCGGTGGCTCCCAGGCGGAACGAGATGATGCTGCCGACGTTGCCCAGCAGCGCATCGCGAATCTCGCCGGTAAGCTGGCCCACGTGCTGGTTGGCGAGCGTCAGCCCGACATGATATTTCCGCGCCTCCGCCAGCATCTGCGCCAGGCTGTCGGTGGCATAGTTGTGGAACTCATCCACTACCAGCGAGACATCGCGCCGCTGGGCGTCGGGCAGTTGCGCGCGGGAGAGCGCCGCCCGCAGAATCATAGGCAGCAGAATCAGCCCCAGGAAGTTGGCGTTTTCACTGCCAAGCCGCCCTTTGGCCAGGTTCAACAGCACGATCTTGCCGTTATTCATCGCCTCGTTGAAGGAGAAGCTGCTGGTGGACTGGCCCAGAATCCGCCGCATAGTGCGGTCGGTGACGAAGTGCGAGAACTTGGACACGAGCCAGTCCAGAACCTCGCTCCTGTGAAAATCATTGGTGGCGCTGATCTGATCGGTCCAGTAGCGTTTGACAATGGGATCGGTGACGTGCGGCAGCAGATGCTGTCTCACGAAGTGGTGATCCTGGAAGGCCCGCAAGACTTCCACCAGCGTATTCCCTGGCGCGCTCATCACGGTCAGCATGACATTACGCGCCCCATGCTCGAAGCGTGGCCCGATGATGCCGGTATGATGTGGGTCGTAGAGCTTGATGAGCAGGTCGATGAAGGCATTCACCATCATCTCGCGTTCATCTTCGTCGCCGGTTTCCAGAGGATTGAGGCCGACGGGGAACGCCTTATCCGCGGGATCGAAGAGCACGACATCGTGCATTCTTTCCTCAGGAATCTTGCCGAGAATCTGCCCAATCAGATCGCCATGCGGGTCAATCACAATGACCGAGCGGCCGTCCAGAACATCCTGCAGGATGATATTTTCCAGCAGGGTTGATTTGCCGGTTCCGGTCTGCCCGACGATCCAGCAGTGGTGGTTCCTGCTGGCCTGGGGTAGCGTGACGGGCGACATGACGCCATGCACGCGATTGACGCCCAGGTGAATGCCATCGCGCACGGGCGCGCGGAACGGCAGCATCTCGACGATGCCCTGGCGCGGCAGCCAGCGGCCCGTATCGGGAAGCGCGAACAAGCAGGCGACCTCGCCCATATGCGCCAGGAAGAGCGGCTCGGTCTGGGTATCTAAGGCTGCCCAGGGGGTGAATGCCATCGCGCGCATATTGGCACAGGCAATCGCAAACTCGGTCTGTGGCTGATCTGGCAGCTTTGCGGAGCGCGGGCGCATGCTTACAGCGCCATCCGCCACGGGGAGGGTGGGCGTTTGCCAGGCGGCTTCCGCGGTGAGGAGTCCCGGCCCGCCCACCTCGCGTGTGATCGTGGCGGCCAGGTTCTCGCCGATGCGCGCGGCGCCGCTCAACTGGATGCGCAGCCGGAAGCTGGCGATATTCAACGCGAGCGAGCGACGCACCTTCAACTGCTGCTGCCACTCGCGCAGATAGAGCATTGTCTCGCCATTGGCCGCCGTCGAATCGCCAAATAGCTGTTTCTGCCCGGCATTTGTGGAGGCGCCGAGGTGCGCGGGGACCAGCATCCCCTCATCCCATGAATCGTTGACGTGCGTCGGCGCCATACACAAGCTAAGGGCGGTCTGCCCCTGCTGGCGCAACATCACGTCCAACACCTCCTCGATATCGATGGCCCCCTGCCACGGTAGCGGCAACGGTTCCTGAGCGAACCCATCGATGTAGCGGCGGCGCACCTCCAGCGTGTCGCGGATGATGAAGGGCGTGAGCGCCTTCTTGACAGTGGCGCTGTCGGTCACTGGCAGAAAGTGGTACTCGGGGAGCGTTGCCTCCAGGAGTTGCTCAAGCTCATCGGCAAGTTGCTGCGCCCGGCGGCGCAACGCTGCCGGCGTGGTATGCCAGCGACTGACACGCATCAGCAGATACGCGCTGATCGAAGCCTGCCATTCGTTGGCCTCGGAGGAGGGTGTCACGATGTAGCGCAGTTCGAATGCGCCATCCTCCCCCAGCGGCGCTGTCATCAATTTGCTGCTGCGCGCCGCCATCAGCGCCTGACGCGAAATGCGCGCCTTTGGGCCGAGTGAGGCCAGTCCCTGTAACTCGAACGCCGCGTAGGCGGAACGCGGCGCGTCAGACGACGCATCCTGCGGCCTGGGCAGGTAGATGGGGTCGCGATCAAGCGTGTGCGCGCGGTGTTTGAACATCAGCTTCACCCTAATCTTCCGCTGGCTTCGTAGATACCTACGAAATGAAAGCGATACGATCATCGTGATCGATGTGATCGATGCGACGATCACTAGAAAGATGGTCTTTGCGATGAACTGTTCGTTCGCGGGCCGACCACTCTGCCGCGTCGGAGCAGGTAACAGGCTCACAGCGGCGATGTGGGCTGGGCGGTTTAAAGACTCAAAGACTCAGGGATAGCGGGGGTAGTGCGTCGAGTAGCCAGCGCACGGCCGTGTTTCAACCAGAATGCGCCGCCCGTGTGGTGGCAATGGCAGCGGTAGGTGACTGGCGCGCTCATTGTCACGCGCTTTGCCGCCATGTGTGCCGCCATGTGTGCCGCCATGTGTGCCGCCATGTGTGCCGCCATGTGTGTTGGCAGGGTCGTCAGTGGGCTGGGCGCGCTCTTCGCCCGGCCCGCCGTCGCCGTTGTATGCCAGGTGGAAGGATTCCTTCATCATCGTGGCCTTGTCACGCGCCAGCCCCCATGTAAGTGAAAATGGCTGGTAGGAGCGACTAATAGCTACAGGGACGGTGATCGTCGCGTGATGTGTCTCACGCCGGATGCGGCGAGCCAGAGCGAACCCGGAAGCGTCGGCAATGCTTACGCCCAAACCATGTCGCTGACTCACTAGACGGACGGATTTTCCTGATAGAGAAATATTACTTAAGGACATGCCACCTGTCAAGACTTGCTGCGAAATTGTGAAGTAATCATCAATTTTAAACACCTCACATGCGCTTTTGACCGCTACTCTGCTATTTAATTCTCAAGTCATTTTAGGAAATCTAAAATAATTGGGTAAAATCGAGTGGGAATACTAGCCTTCTTGCGTATTGATACATTTCTCTCCATACGCTACAATACATTCGTCTGCGAATAGCTGTTCAATTGCTCAATATATATGAAATGTGTCGCTCCAAATCTCAACCAGTAGTGTCCTCCTGTTCCAGACGCCCAGAGACTGTGAAAGGTGGCAATTATGAGTTGGCAGACAATCTCCGACAAAATACATGAGCATTTGCGCGATACCGAGACCAGGCAACGGCTGAACGGGCGCTTTACATCGGCTCGCAATCAACTGACGACGACGATTGGCGAGGCGGCAAAGCTGGCGAATATCTCACCTGAGAAGGCCCGCTATGCGGAAGTGATTGGCATCCTCAGCCCCGCTCGCAGCCGTGAACACAAGACTGACGAGAACAAAGGCAGCCCGCATCGGCGCTACAGTTTGAGCGAGCTGAATCGGCTCATCGTCATGGGTGATCTCATCGAGCATGGCTTTTCGATGACCGATATTGCCCGCTTCTTATCACGCGAACGAAGCTCGACCGATATTATTCTGGATAGCATGCAGGCGCCGGATCTGGCGGCCCGCCTTCGCAAAGCCGAGTCGGCCTATCTCCAACGGATGCTGATCCCCCGGCTCCTGTACTTTGCGCAGTGTCTCCTGCTGGGCGATGTTGTTGACTGCTCGATTGCGCTGGTTCTGCCCGTTGCCACGGATGCTGCTGAGGAACGTCCCACCTTCCCCGTGACGCGCGCGGACGATCTGCCGCTTGCTGGCCCCTCGCTCGTCGGCTGGCACTCGCGCAGCCACCCGTACTGTGTCCTCTATATGCGCGAGCCACGGATGGATGACGCGACACGCTATGAACTGCGCTCGATCGATGAGATGTGCGAGGAGGCAGGAGTCGCGAACGTTCACAGTTGCCCGACAGGCGCATATCTCCTGATCGAGCCTGAGTTTGCCCACCTGCTCTATGCGGCTCCAACCGTCCGCGCGCGCGCTGATGCGGAGACGCAGCCAGAGGATACCGAGCGCGATAGGCTCCCCAACCCACGAACGGTCGCCTACCGTCTCTTGCGCTATTTACAAGCGCCGCCTGATGCCACCACAGGCGATGGCGACGAGGAGGACGATTATTCTACTGGCCAGCGCTATTCGTCGCTCGGTGAGGGCATGGTCTATAGCTCGCCCGAATTCATGAGCGACATGACGGGCGACAGGCTCCTCACGCAGATTACCGAGCTGGTCATTCGACTTGGGAATACGGAGAGCGCCACGTCGTCGAGTCGGCGTGGCCGCTGGATCTTCTCGGCCATCCTGATGCCAGATAATCTCTATCTGCCGCCGGGACAGCAGAGTCTGGTGGTCATGGCTCAAAGCGAAGAGTCGCCGCATACGCTGGGAATGACACGGCTCACCCCCGGCAAGAACGAAGGACTGTCGACGCTGGCGGCGCTCAGCGGCCATATGTTGCTGCGTCGCGCAATCGAGTCAACCGATGCCGCCGTGGCCGACGCTGGATTCGAGGACGAGCCTGGCCCGGCGCTCGCGCTTCCGGTTCTTGGCGCGTATGGACGGGCGCTGGCGGTTCTCTATATTCGCTCCAAATACGACAAAGATACCTCCACCTACCAGACATTCACTGCGGACGATCAGATGCTGCTGCGCGTCATTGGCCACATCATCAGCGGCATTGTCTCTGGATACCGGGGAAACTACCTGGCGCGCGATGTGCTTGCCGAGATGATCAAACAGCCGCGATCGGTTGACCGGTTCTTTCAGGAGTTTAAGAGCGCGAATGCCTTCTGGCTAGACCTGGAGGCGGCGCTGCGGGGCGCCTCGGAAGCGAAGGAAACGCGCAAGTCCACCTCCACATCAGCCAGCAGGGCAACCAATCCCATCACGTTGATTGCCATCGATATCGATGGCCACTCGAACATCTTCAACGAATATGGGAATAACACCGCGCGCAACCTGCTCCGCGCCGTGGGACGACGTATCGCTGGCCAGCCGCTATTGGCCAGCGGCACGCTGATGAGCGCGTCGGATCGTACCAGGAAGAACCTCTACCATATGTACGGCGACCGCTTCTGCCTGTTGCTAGAGAACTTCTCGCGGGAAGAGGCCGAGTTGTATGCCGCGAATCTGAGGGATCTGCTCAGCGGGGACTACACACTGGAGATTTCGCGGGCAACGGGAACCCAGGCAGCGCCAGTGACGAAATTCCGGATCCATGAGGTGAGCGTGCGCATCGCGCTCATCAGCTACGATAGCGATAGCCTGCGCAGGTTGCTCGCGCCAGTCGTGGCTGGTAGCCGCCCAATCCCCGAACATGTCGACGAGCCGGTTCAATACGTGATATCGCTCATCACCAATGCGCTCGACACCGGACTAAATCAGGGAAAGCAAGTTGGGCCTGGCGCCATTCTGTACCTCGACACAACGCGGGGGCTGTTTCGCCAGTTGCTCCTTGATGCCGATGAGAACAGGCGCCCCACGTCTGGAGAGCGCCGTTCGGCAGTGAAACCCACCAACGGCGTGTCGTCCGTCAGAAACGATCGCAACTCGGATGTGTTTCGGAGATGATATCATACCCGATTAGGCTGGGTTGTTGCCGTTGGAGTGGGCCGACCGCAGCCTGAAGGCTACGGCGAATTTCCTCGGCCGCAGCCTCGTCCACCCATTCGCCGTAGCGTTGACGCTACGGCTTGCCTGCCCTCGAAACCAACAACAACCCAGACAGATTTCGTATCAGACCCGGTCGGGTCATTGTACCTGGGTGCGTGTCGGAGTCTGAAGGCCCCGGCGAATGGGGGAAATTCGCCGGGAGGTTTACGCTACGGCTAGCTGCTCGAACGCCAACAACCTGGACAGTCCTGCTATCTCAGGCAATGAGCAACGCCAGGAAGGTTGGCCCACCCAATCATCCTGACGTTGCCAAGCAAGCTTATATCTTCGACTGCATGTTATACAGGTTCGCATAGACGCCCTGTAACGCGATCAACTCCGCATGCGTGCCCTGTTCGGCGATTCCGGTGTCGGAGAGCACCACAATTCGCTGGGCATTGCGGATCGTGGACAAACGATGGGCGATAACCAGTGTCGTGCGGTTATGCGCCAACTTTTCCAGTGAGTCCTGGACAGCCTTTTCGCTCTCATTGTCCAGCGCGCTCGTCGCCTCATCAAAAATGATCACCGAGGGATTCTTGAGGAAGACGCGCGCGATACTCAGCCGTTGCTTCTGCCCGCCTGAGAGTTTGACGCCGCGCTGGCCGATATCCGTCTCATAGCCATCAGGTAGCGCCATGATAAAGTCATGCGCGTGCGCCTGTTTGGCCGCCTCGATGATATCCCCCCTGCTGGCGTCGAGTCGCCCATAGCGGATATTGTCCGCGACGTTTCCCGCAAAAAGATAGACATCCTGCTGGACGATGCCGATATTCCCGCGCAACGAGTGGAGCGTGACTTCTCGGATATCCCGCCCATCCAGCAGAATTCTCCCCGCATTCACCTCGTAAAAACGCGGAATGAGCGAGCAAAGCGTCGTTTTGCCCACGCCAGAAGACCCGACCAGGGCAACGTATTCGCCCGCATGAATCTCCAGCGACAGATCCTTCATGACATAGTTGTGATCCTCTTTGTACTTGAAGCTGACATCCTGAAACGCTATATGACCTCGCACGTGTGTCAGGTCAACCGCATCCGCCGCATCCCGCAGGTCAGGCGCCACCTCCAAAATCTCCATGAACCGGTTGAATCCGGTGATACCTTCCTGATAGAGCCTCATAAAATTGGACAGCTTCTGAATCGGATCGATGAGGATACCGATAAAAAGCAGGTAGGTCACCAGATCGGCTAAATCCAGGGAGGCGCGCACGATGGCGACGCTGCCAAAGATAATGACCGCGATGGTGATGAGCTGAGTGAACGCGATCAGTCCGCTGGAGAAATACGCCTCACTCCGGTAACCATCCCTGCGGCTGGCGAGAAAGCGCCGGTTAGCATGAGCGAACTTTCTCGTTTCGACCTCGTCATTGGTAAACGACTTCACCACTCTGATGCCCGCGAGCGTATCTTCGACCTGCGCGTTGATATCGCCGATGCGATCCTTGCTGCTGCGTAACGCGCGATTCATCCTCTTATTGAAGTAGAGCGCGTAGACCGCCATCACAGGCAAGAAGAGAAAGACGATCAGGGTGAGAGCAACGTTGATCTTCAGCAAGATGATGAAGGCGCCGACGACCGTCAGAACGGCCACGACGATGTCTTCGGGCCAATGGTGGTAGAGCTCGGCCAGGTCGAAGGTATCGTTGGTGATCCTGGTCATCAATTGACCGGTGCGCTGCTCATCGTAAAAGCTGAACGAGAGCTTTTGCAGATGCTCGAACAGCTCGCCGCGCATGTCGCTTTCCATCCTGGCGCCCATCATGTGCCCCTGGAAGTCAATGAACATCGTGCAGAGCGTCAGGACAGCCACCAGCGCCAGCATCAGCGCGCCCGTCAGAACGATCTGGTTGAGCGCATGCGGCATGTCGTCTTCCAGGACGTTCTTGGTGATGTAGCGCGCGCACAGCGGCAAGAGCAGCGTAATCGCTGAGACGATCAGCGCGCAGGCCATATCCGTGCAGAACAGGCCCAGATATGGTCTGTAGTACGAGAGGAACTTCCTCCCGCGAGAATAGGCGGGCGCGGGCGTGTTGGCTGCGTCGTCGGCCTTTCGCGACGTGTCAGCCGTGTCAGCGTTTGCCAGGGGAAGCTCGTTCGCCGCTGGCAGCGCCGACGGTTCATTCGAGATCGAGTCAGGTGAAAGCACAGGTTGCCCCTCAAAGTAGTGTTCAGGTCATTGCGGCGCGCCGATGGCGCAAATAGTTCACTCCGCGTCAGAAACCAATGAGCGAAGATAAGGGGTGAGGGGGCGCGAATAGAAGCATCAATACCACAGGGAGGTACGAGCAGGCCAGGATTGTCCTGGCGGAGACAAGGCGTATGGAGGTTGAAAGGAGGAGGTTTGCGCAATCGGGAGCATCGTAACGCCATCAGGCAATCGCAGCGTTAATCCTCCAGGGCACTCCTCGGTGAAACTCCATCCCTTACCTGCGCGTTGGGTACAGATGTCGCGCGGTGTGTGCTTCTGGGCATCTCGACAACTCCTTTCTGAACGGGCGACATGCCAGAGCATGCGCCATTCCACGCATCAAACCATGCATCAAATCAATCGCCCAACAGCATAACACGTATCGGGTGGAAATGTCATGAAGAAATCTTATCGGGAATGCCTGGCAAACGTTCCTCACGGAAGGGCAGGGCATTCGCGAGATGATCCCATCTGAACAATTGGCGCGACTGACGCGAGTGGCGCGATGGCGCACGAGCAGGCGCTGCGAACGCCCTATGATTCCTGTCAGCGCTGCTGATGGTTCAGCGCGTGGCCCCGCTCACCACTCTCTGACGGCTGTAGCGATCCGTTCGATGCGCCGACGTCTGGCGAACCTACCCGTTCGGTCAGGAATTCCTCCCAGGTCCTGCGCCCGACAGCCCGGTCGGGGGCCAGGATGACTCCAGCCCGAACCGCCCGCGCGGCCTTGCCTGGAAGCCAGAGCGGGATGATCGGTCGGCGCTGGTGGCTGGCCCGCAGATATTCGTGGAGCAGCTCATCCGTGCCGTAGACCTTCGGCCCCGCGATGTCGGGCGCCAATCCCATGGGCGTATCCAGCGCCAACTCGGCGAGCCGGGCCGCCACCTCGCTGGCGTCAATCGGCTGGAATCTGAAGCCGGACGGAAGTGGTATCACTGGGAGTTTCGCCATCTGCCGCGCCACCAACAGCATCAGATCATAGAACTGGGTGGCGCGCAGTGTTGTCCACGGCAGGCCCGAATCAGCCACCACGCGCTCTGCCGCCAGCTTGGACGCAAAGTAGCCGAACATGGCGCGGTCAACACCGCTGACGACTGGAACCTTATCGGCGCCAACGACCGAGATATAGACCACGTGCTGTATGCCTCCTGCACGCGATGCCGCCCGAACCAGGTTCAGGGCCTTGTCCTCATCGCCTTTGGCGCCGCCCGCGCAGTGTACGATGATTTCGGCTCCATCCACGGCGGCGTCGATCCCCGCGCCCGTGGCCAGGTCGTGGGCCAGTTCGCCCGCAACCGGCATTACGGGCCGTCGATCCCCGCGCCCGTGGCCAGGTCACCAGCCACATACTCAATCCCTTCCTCGTTCCCATTCCCATTCCCATTCCCATTCTTATGGCTGTGCCTGCTGAGCACGCGCACCTCGCGTCCGGCGTCCCGCAGCCGCGCAACGACGTGGCTTCCCAGCGTACCCGTGCCTCCAGTGACCAGTATCGTATGTTGCATATCGTTTTCCTCTCTAGATTCCGTTCTTCGTTCTCCGCGCTCTGTGCGCCTTTTCAGCGTCACGCCCAGGAGACGAGCGCGCGCGTGTGGATGTGACACTCTTCATTGCGTCTCATCTATCCTGAATGGGTATACACGCCAGAGGGTAGGCCGAAGGAGAAATATGCGCCATTGACACATCTGGTGGCAGATGGTACGCTGGCGGCGGAGTGCGCGCTTTGTCGCGCATGGTGAGATTCAGGAGTGTTTCACGCGATGCATCCAGCAGGCTATTGGATTACGACAGGTATCGTCAACAACAGCGATTTGGCTGTGGTTCCCTGTCGTACTGCGCCCAAATGCAGCTCGCCTGCTTTGATGCGCCACTGCATCTGACCCTTTCCCGAAGAGTTGAGAGTATGTGGCGGCTGTGGCCCGGTACAGAGGGGTCCACGGCCGCTTTGCGTTTGCAGCTTCTTGCGTGCCGTGCCGCCAGTGTCTCGCTCTCATCACGCATGTTACGCGCCCTGATTGATAGACACCCGCATCCTCCCTGTGCTGGCGTTGCCGCCGGAAACGGAGACATCCATGACGCTGGTTGGAGTGCATTCCCTGCAAAAGTCGTTTGGCGGCCGTACGATTCTACGTGGAACCGATCTGGTGATTGCGTCTGGTGCGCGCATTGGTCTGGTCGGCGCGAATGGCAGTGGCAAATCCACACTGTTGCGCATTCTCTCTGGGGCGGAGGATGGCGATACGGGTGAGGTGGCTCGCAGGCGCGGGCTGCGCACTGCCTTTCTGCCACAGCATATACCCGGCGACGCGCGTACCCCATTGCAATTCGTCCTGGCGGCGCGGCCTGATCTGGTAGAGCTTGAGGCTGAGCTTGCCGCTTGTGAGACCGATCTGGCCGATCCCGATGTGACCGCCGACATGCGGCGCATCGAGCGTGTGCTTGAACGGCAGGAGCGGCTACTGCGACGCTTCGAGGAGATTGGCGGCCCAGGCTTCGAGGGCGAGGCAAAGAGCTATCTGCGCGGGTTGGGGCTGGAGGATTCCGCCATCGAGCAGCCCATGACGGAACTGAGCGGCGGCCAGCGCAAACTGGTCGCGTTGGCGGCATGTCTGGCGCAGCGCCCTGAATTGCTGCTACTCGACGAGCCAGAGACGCACCTTGATCTCCCCCACCGCGAGTATCTCGAATCGCTGATCCAGGAGTTCACGGGCGCGGTGGTGATCGTCTCACACGACCGCTATCTGCTGGATGAGACAGTGAGCGAGATTGCCGAACTGGATCGCGGCGCCATCACGATGTGGCCCGGCAACTACTCGGCCTATACGTTGGCGCGCGAGCTGGCGCTCCAACGACAACAGGTCGTCTATACGGCGCAACAGAAAGAGATTGCCCGGCTGGAGGCGGCGATAGCGCGGTTTAAGCTCTGGGCCAGCATCGTCGTCGACGAGCGGCATATCAAACAGGCGCGCAACAAGCAGCGTCAGATTGATCGAATGGAGAAGGTCGAGCGGCCCGTACTGCAGCGTCGGACGATGGCGCTGGAGTTGCGCAGTGCGGCGCGTGGTGGGCAGAAGGTGCTGGAACTGCGCCATGCCGATATGGCGTTTGGCGATGATATCGTCTTGCTGGACGCCAATCTGCTGGTGACGCGCGGCGAGCGGCTCGGCATCATCGGCTCAAACGGCGCGGGCAAAAGCGTGCTGGCGAAGCTGCTGACCGGAGAATTGACGCCGACGAACGGCCAGCGCTGGATCGGCCCAAGTATCTCGCTCGGCTACTTCGCGCAGGGCCACGAGACGCTTGATCCCGCCGCGACGCCAATCGACATCATTCGCGCTGAGCGATCCTACTATGAGGAGCAGGCGGTGGCGCTGCTGGGGCGCTATCTCTTTACGTATGAGCAGGCGCGCCAGCCCATAGGCACGCTCAGCGGCGGCGAGCGCAGCCGCCTGCAATTGCTGCTCCTGATGCTTGGCGGCGCCAACTGCCTGATTCTGGACGAGCCGACGAATCACCTGGATATCGCCTCAGCCGAGGTGCTCGAAGGCGCGCTCGAACGCTACGACGGGACGGTGGTGGTCATCTCGCATGATCGCTACTTCCTGGACCGCATCGTCGACCGCGTCGTCGAGGTGCGCGACGGCGAGGTGGTGAGCTTCGAGGGCGGCTACTCGTACTGGAACGAGCAGCGCCAGGCGCGCGCCGGGTGAGGGCAAACGCTACAGTGGTCGTATGGTGTCATGCTATTTCTGTGATACCATGCGACCATGCACTATGATGACAGTCTGTGAAAACAACGAGCGCGTAGTCGTCTGAACGAAAAAGCCTCCTGGTGTGCTGGCTGAGCTGATCTCTTGTCCCGGCGTCTCTTTCGCCGGAGAAAGGATCGCGTCCCATGCGCATGCTTTCAGTTATTCATCACCGGAATGTTCGGCGATATTACTTTTTGATCGTTGCGCTCATTGCGCTGCTCGGCGCGTCGATGCTGACGCTGGCAAATGTGCCGCGGGCGCTGGCCTGTCCCGTCTGTATTTCGCCTGACAAGATCACGCTCTCAGGCGATGGCGTCAGCGGCACAGCCTCTGTGACTGACCCTGGGTTGCTGGCATGGTTCAGCCCGGCGCTGTTCATGGGATTCGAGCAGCGCACCCCCATCGAGACGCCCATTCATACGGGACGTGGCATCCCTGGACAGGGCATTGAGCTGACACGCTACTACAACAACACCGGCGTCCCCGCGTCGTTCTGGACGCAGGGCTTCGACCATATGCGCTATTATCCTGGCGCGTCGGGGCAGCCGGGCTTCATCTACTACGAGGGGCCGGTCAGCGACGAGGCCAGAACCTTTGGAGAACAGATGAACCTCTGGCAGCGCACCGGAAAGTGGTATGCCTTGACCAGCGCGGAGCAAGGCGAGATGGGTCAGGTGCTGGCCGCCGCTCATGGCGCCCCGCAGAGCAGCAGCGCCGCGCCGCCGCCATTCACCTCGCCTGGCGCGAAGGCGACAGAGCCACCCGCGATTCTGAGCGCGCTTGCCAATGTGCCGCTGGCGGTCGTCATCTTGTTGGCATGTCTCGTCTTGCTGGGGGGCGTCGTCGTGTATCGCCTGCTGTATACGCGCCGCCATCCACGGGTATTTACTCCGATAGTTGAGACTGAGGCTGAGGATTTGACGCCAGTGTAGCGCTCGATGCTCTATGCCGCTGGCGTGTCGCTGGCAGCCAGAGCAGCACCGCGCCGACGGTGACCAGTGCCGCCAGCAGCCAGAAAATCGTGGTGTACGCCGTCCCCCGGAACAGCAGTACCCCGACCAGCGCCGGGCCAGCCGCGCGCGCCAGTGTGATCGCCAGCGCGAGTTGACCGTTGACGCGCCCGAAAATCGTCGTGCCAAAGCGGTCTGCCACCAACCCGGCGCGGGCAGGCGAGAAGACGCCAAACCCAGCGCCGAAGAGGATGATGAACGCCGCCAGTCCGACCGCGCCATGCGCCAGTGTCAGAAGAACGATGCCGAGCGCCAGCGCCAGAAACAACACGGCAGTAATCGCGGCGCGCGTCTCGGGAGCGCCGCGCCAGGTGGCGATGAAACGCCCGGCGAACGCGGTGACGCCAATCAGCGCGCTGGCCGCTGCCGCCTGAGGCGCCGATAGCCCCTGCTTACTCAGATAGGGGATGAGATAGACTACCAGCGCGGAGATGGCCAGTTGCGTCAGCGTGAATCCCGCCACCAACTGCCAAAAGCTCCATCCGTGCCAGGGCGCCCTGGTGGGCGTCCGCTCTCTCTTGCTGGCGACGTTCGGAGCGGCAGGATACGGGCGGAGCATGATGGCATGTGGCAGCGCCGCGCCTATCAGCAGGATTGCCGCCAGCGCCAGAAGCGCTGTTCGCCAGCCCAGGTGTTCCACCAACAATGCCGCGACGGGGAGATAGACGACGCTGGCAAGTCCGCCGAGCGTGGTGAGCACGGTCAACGCCCGCTCGCGTCGCGGAAACCAGGCGGCGACGGTGGTGAAGGCTGGCTCGTAGAGCGTGGCGGCCATCGCGATGCCAAGCGCGATCCAGAGACCATAGAAGGTTGGTAGGGATGTGACGGTTGCCCAGATCACCAGCGCCGCTGCCCCCAACAACGAGCCTGCTGCCATCAGCGCGCGTGGTGTGCGCATGCGGTCGAGCCAGCGGCCAATGGGTATCGCCATCAGCCCGGAGGCGAGCAGCGCCAGCGAATAGGCGCCGGTCAGGCTGGCCTGGTTCCAGTGCAGCTCGTGCTCCATCGGGCCAAGGAAGAGCGAGAAGGTGTAGTAGAGAATCCCCCAACTGGTAATCTCGGTCAGCGCGAGTGTTATCACCTGGCTCCAGGCGGCCGCATGCGAAACGGTGAGGTCTGTCTCGTTGTCTTCACCTAGTGCGCTTGCAGGCGCCGGGAGGTGGCTCACGGTTGCGCCCGCGGTTCCCTCGCCGGTAGCTCGCCATGGGCCAGCCATCTATCCCAGGTGGCGACGGAGGCGAGATCCAGCGCGGCGCGTGGCGGTGGCGGATCGGCGGATGGCTGGCGCAACACACCCTCCCACCAGCCGACATCGTGCCATGTGCCTGCTTTATAGCCGACATGACGATAGACGCCGACGGGTGTCATGCCCATCGCCTCGTGCAGCGCCACACTCGCCACATTGGGCAGCGTGACGCCCGCGTAGACATTGTAGTAGCCCAGCGCGCCCAGGATGTCGAAGAGTGGGCTGTAGAGCGCACGACCAATGCCTCGCCGACGCAACGCTTTGTGCACATAGACCGAAACATCGGCGGACCACTGATAGGCGGCGCGCTCGCGATGCTGTCCGGCATAGGCATACCCCGCCACATCACCATCACACACGGCGACCAACCAGGGGAACCGCGCCAGCGTCTTCGCCAGACGGTGTGCCATCTCGTCTTCGTCCGGTGGAACCAACTCGAAAGATATGACTGTGCCGGTAACATAGGGCGCGTAGATCGCGGCTATCGCCGCCGCGTCGTCTGGGCGCGCGACCCGAATGACGATACTCATAGGCAAGTCTCTCCCCGTGTGAAGTGTTGCTCCATCAGCAGCATAGCATGAGGCTTGGCAGGCCATTTGTGCAGTATGCCCGAAAACAAAGAGCGCCTGTGTGGTTATCCGCTACGCATTTAGCGCGAAAGGTTCGGTAGACCGGCGTCACCATCCGCGGGGAGAGGGATATAGGTGGAAAATTGCGGGTGCCGGTGCTTCAGATACGAACCAGGAGTCAGTCCCGAAAAGGCGCGAAACTCGTTACAAAGGTGTGCTTGATCACTATACCCGAACCGGAGGGCAAGCTCATTCCATGCCACTGGAGTGTCGTCGTAGGCATTCCGTGCGGTCAGCAGGAAGCGACGGAGACACCAATACTCCTTGGGGGCCAGGCCGACTGATTCCCGGAACAGCGCGATGAACTGTCGGTGACTGAAGTTTACCTGCTCGACAATCTCCGCGATTGACGGCGTGCCATTTCCAGGTCGGAGCTTGTGAAGGGCATAGGCAACGGCGGGATGATATGTAAGAGGGCGGACAGCCTGTGCAAGCAGGAATTGTTCTACAAGGTGGAATCGCTCTTCCGAGGTGGAAAGCTCCAGCAACCGTTCGCGCAACTCCCTTGCAGGCGCTCCCCAGAGCGCCTCAAGTGGCTCGTGCGCATCATGTAGCTCACTCATTGGCGAGCGAAAGAATGGGTAACTACCTCCCGGCTTGAATTGAACCCCAAGTCGCGTCATGCGACGCCCTGCGCTGAGGAGATACCAGTCGGCTCCTGGCCCACGGACCAGTGATTCATGGAATACGCGCTCATGGTGGCTACCGCGCTGTGTGACAATACGTTGTGGATCACCCTCTAACTGGATGATGAGTTGTGTGTTTCCCGACGGGAGCGCAACTTCACGGGTGAAGGGCTGGTCGCTCTCCTGCGTAAGCCAGAAATGCTCGACGAAGGAAGACAAGGGTGGCCCAGGAATATAGGTGAGATACACGGCTCTTGCTCCCGTCTCTCGGTGGCCACGCGTACGGGCTTCATGCTCGCCGACTTGCCAATGTGTTCTTGCACAGGACTCCAGGGTTCGAGCATGGTTGTTATCCTACCACGATTGTGGCAAAATCTTTGGACCTCTCAAAGGGCGGCGCGTCCGCAGTGTGAGCGCCAACTCCTTTCATCCCTGCGTGAGGCGACTACCTCAAAGCATGTCAATTTTTTCCAAGACAGATTGCTCTGGACAAATTAGCATACAAGTGGCCGTGGCACATCGCTTCGTGGGCGCTCTACTGCTTATTGATCCAGCGCGCTCCACGGCTATGCGTGTGCTGATGTTGCGGCTCTGGCCCATATCTGGCCCATATATTGAAAGGATGTTCCTTGTGCAGGCACGACGGTCTTCGCTGCTGACGCTGCTTCTGGTGAGTCTCCTGGGTCTGGCCGCCTGTGGCAGCTCCTCGACAGCGGTATCCACCCCCACACCAACATCAACACCGACTGCAACGCCACTGGTCAATACAGCCTACACCAGTACCGACGGCGCCTACTCCATCAAGATTCCCGCAACCTGGAAAACGGAGGCGCTGGATGCTCCTTCTACGAGCGGCGCTGTGTCGATCATCAACGAAGCTAGCAAGGACGTGTTTATCATCGAGCCGTTCACGTTCCGCACGACGGCCAGTACGCAGTCCATCCTGGGGTCTTCGATCAGCGACCCATCGTCGTTCAGCGGGTCAAAGGTAGATGATACTACCACGACGAAGACCTACCCATCCGGGAGCTGGATCGTCGCGACTGCATCAACTACAGTGGATGATACCGCGATGAGCGCACGGCTTTACAGGACAGAGTATGGCAATCGTACGTTTGCCCTCTTCATCATGATGCCAACCGCTAACGCAACGTCGGATCAGTCCATGTACTTTGACCAGATGCTCATGTCATTCACGTTCCTGCAATGAAACACATCCCGCAAGGAGGCGGTTAGTATCTACCGGGCGAACCAGTTCTGGAACTGCATCATCAGCCCCATATCGCCCTGGATTTTGATCTTGCCGCCCATGAATGCGCTCACCGCATCCAGCGCGCCGCTGAGGATGTTCAGCCAGTCGTCGGAGTCCACCGCAATCGTGGCGTTGGGGGATTGCGCCGCGCCCTGCGCGTACTCCATCGTGCCGTCGTGGATGTGCATTGTCCACGTGCCTGGCTCGCGCCCGGTGAAGTCGAACTGCAGTGTCTTATCCAATCCAGCCGCGCGGGCGGGCTGAAACGCTGCCTGGAGGGCTGGGAAAGAGTCGGCGATACTGGTGGGCTGGTCGGCCATGCGTTGCTCCTCTGTTGCTCTGCGCGAGAGTCACTCGCTCAACGACGTCTCATTCGCATGATTCGCACGACGCCATCTGCCGCCAGCATAGCACAGACCTTGCGCCAACTGCCATGTAGCTGGCTGCGGGAAGAAACACGCGAGACGCATGATCGTCCGCTGTTGCTATCACTCGTCCGCAATCATGTGTCATCGGGCAAAATCTGCTCTTTCCTGGCCAGCTTCGCGGTCTCCTGTTTGTTCAACTCAATCGACGCTGCGAGATACTGCGCCAGAAACTCAAGTTGTTCAGTCGTATAGGTCTCATACAACCTATTAAAAGCCTCGCCCATCGAGAGATACACATTTTCGCCGGATGCGAGGGTCGCCAGGTTGGGGATGACGATGACTTTTCGGCGGTCGTTGGGATCCGGCGCCCGTTTCACGAAATCGCGCCGCTCGAGTCGGTCAATCAGGTTCGTGACCGCGCCGCTCGTCAGGCTCAGCCGTTTTGCGATCTGACCAGCCGTCATTGGGCCTTCCTGCATCAGTGCGCCTAACGCCTTCATATCGGTGATGCCCAGGCCATATTTAGCTGCTGCGGCCTGGTGAAACAGAGCCGTCTCGGTGCTCGATGTCTCGCCAAGGAATTGCAGTTGCGCAACGAGCTCTTCTCGATGCCTGCGTTCCTGTTCGCCAGCGTCGCCTGTGGAAGAATTTGCCATGCGCTACCTCTTGACAAATTGAATCTTTATCATTAAGATAGTTAATAATGAAGATAGTCGAACATCAAGACAGTTGACCGTAAAGGTAGTATAGCGTTCAACGGCCAACTGCGCAAGAAAGGATACCAGCGCATGGCAACCAAAACCAGCGTTAGCAACCACTCGACCGCAGCCGCGCAGCAGTATGCGACGGGCTTTGTTACCGCGCCGGATGGTGGTGTCATCGGTTACCGCCAGCTTGGCCATGGGCCAGGGGTCGTTCTGCTCCATGGCGCGATGGAGTCGGCGGGCAGCCACATGCAGCTTGCCGTGGCGCTGGCCGACGCCTTCACCATCTATGTGCCCGACCGGCGCGGACGTGGCCTCAGCGGCCCCTATAGCAAAGAGTACTCCATCCAGAGCGATGTTGCCGATATGGAGGCCCTCCTCACCAAAACGGGCGCCCATAACGTCTTCGGCGTCAGCTCAGGCGCCGACATCTGGCTTCAGGCGGCGCTCTCGCTGCCCGCGATTCAGAAGGCCGCGCTCTATGAACCAGCGCTCTTCGCAGATGCCTCGGAACCGCGTGCTTTTCTGACGCGCTTCGACCACGAGATGACCCAGGGCAGGCTGGCCGCAGCGATGGTCACGGCGATGAAAGGCGCTCAGATGGGGCCACCTATTTTCAACGCCATGCCTCGCTGGCTGCTGGAGTCGCTCACCGGCAGCGCCATGAAGGGCGAGCAAAAAAAGGCAAAAGCTGGCGATATCACGATGGGGACTCTCGCCCCAACGCTTCACTATGACTTTGCGCTTGTCACCGCCATGAGCGGTCACTTTCAGGACTTCAAAGCCGTGCGCGCTGAGGTGTTGCTGCTCGGTGGGAGCAAGAGTCCGGCATACCTGAAGAAGGCCCTTGTCGCCCTGGAGAAGATCTTGCCGCACGTTGCCGGGCGCATCGAATTCCCCGGACTCGACCATGGTGGATCGAGCGATGTCAGCAATACCAACCGTGGTGGCAATCCTGAACTCGTGGCGCAGGAGTTACGCCGCTTCTTCGCCGAACCATAGGATCGCCGGTGGGCTGGCCCAGAAATATCGCGCCGATAGGGTGGGGCGGCGCCGAAGAAGAGACAGACGAATGCGGATAGGCTCGCGGATTGCGGGATGAACGGGATACGCGTATAGTTTGTTGTGTTGATTTCCGAGACCGACGGAAATGGTCTCGATGGAGGGGACTTTCATGCCGGTTATCTAGTATCTCCGATGGATGCGCACAGGCGCCGCACAAGCTGACACCTGTCCATCCAGTTGGTTTGTTCAGGCTCATGGACGAATCAGCTCATCATTGGCATAGCGTGAGAACCACCCGAGGTTGATTCGGGGTGATTCGCAGGTGTTTTGCGCCTGCAGGCCGGTTGTGCCACGTTGAGCGGATTCCTCCACCTGAAACCATCTCTATCGTTTGCATCGCGCTTGCCAATGACCATTGCGGGCGCCGCAAACGACCAACCAGGCGGAGATACGACGATGAAAATCGATGAAATCAAGCTGCTGTATGAGTTCAATGACTGGGCCGATGCGCGCATCCTGGCGGCCTGCGCCAGAGTTAGCCCGGAGCAGTACGCCGCGCCGACTACCATCGGGACTGGGCACAGCGGGCTGCGCGCCACGATGGTTCACCTGCTGGACAGCACCTGGCAGGCGCGGATCGCCCTCCAGGGGTACTACGAGAAACCCCTGGCAGACGAGGCGGCCTACGACGCGACTGAGCTGCACGAAGACGCCTTCCCGACGCTCGCCGCGCTGCAAGAGCGCTGGAAGACGGAACAACGGGAGATGTGGGCTTATATCGACACACTAACCGAGGAGACGCTGAACGGCAAGATCCGCTATGTCATCCCCGGTGCGGTGCGCGAGCACGTCGTGTGGCATCTCCTGCTGGATACCATCAACCATGCTACGCAGCATCGTAGCGAGGCCGCCGTGCTGCTGACCCGCTACGGCCAGTCGCCAGGTGATTTTGACTTTGGCATGTTCCTGAACGAGCGCGCTCAAGCAAAAGCCTGAGCGTCACCAACCGTCCGCCGAACTCGGCGGGCGGTTGTCTGTTCCCGCCCCGTGTTTCACTCGCTCACCGTGTCGTAGAAGATCATCCATTCGAGTCGCCCCATGGCCGTCTTAAAGCGTGTTTTGTAGCATCGTGTCTGGCATCTGCCACGCCATGGCGGCGTCGAGTTGAGCAGTGAGAGTCCGCGGGTGATCGGCACATCGTCTTCGACGGGGTTGTCGAGGAGATTCCCGCGCTGTGGGAGTCGCCGACGTCTTCTTCTTTCGTCTTCGTCCACGCAATGCACTCGGCCGGTGCTACTTGGAATCCACACCCTCCGGTGATCTCCCCACGACCGGCCGCCGCGTCCACATGTGACGCCTCACGGACGCCTCTCGAACGCCTCACGACTCGGGCACGCTGGGCGCTACCTAGCACTCGCTGCGTGCAGAACGCTCTACCGTGGTTTATGTGGGTCGCTTTGACGAAGGATCTCGTCCACGACGCGTGCGAGCGGTGCGGTAGCGTCGATGATCGTACCGTTTTTCGGAAGGGCTGCTTTCGTCTGATACATGCGCACAGTGATTTCCCGTTCCTCTGGTGTTCCGCCCCAATCAGTTGGGTCCAGTGCCACTCGCTCATCAATCCGCCGGAGACTGGTGTCCAGGTCGACCGCAAGGACAAACACGCCGTCAAATGACGCGATGTATTTGGAAAAATTCCTCGAACCACCGCAGAAGAAGGTGACCGCCGCATCCTGGTTGGCGACCAGGGCGTTGACTTTCTCGACATCCCAAATGTGGTGCTCGGAAATGAAGGTAGCTGAGTGCTCGTGCTTGAGGCCATCCGTCGGGTGACTTGTGTCCGGATCGCCTTGATACGCCAATTCATCGTCACCATCAATGGCCTGGTAGCCGCGCCGCTGCAATTCTGTGCAGACCGTCGTTTTGCCGGAGCCGGACACGCCATCAATCAGATAATTTCTCCTGCCCATTGCTAGCTGCTACCCTTCTCATTGTCGCCTCGTCATGCAAGCAAGGATACCCGAAAGCCATGCCGCGGTGTTTGCAGATTTCTTACGAACTGCGTAACGCATGAAGAGGCTCGGCGTCCCAAGCGAGCGACGAGCAACCGAATCATCGTCACCTTGATGAATGTTTCGCTCGTCTGCACCTTGCGCTCGTCGTCTTTGCTCATGCGCCGATTCCGGGACAGCCATGAGAAGGTCCGCTCCACGACCCACCGTTTGGGTTGCACAGCGAATCCACGTACGCCACGGGAAGTACGCTGCACCACTTCAAACTCCCAGTCACCCACGGTCTTGCACCAGTCGGCCAACTCTTGGCCGCGGTAGGCCGCGTCAGCCCAGATCTTCTTGAGCCGTGGGACAAAGTATTTCAGTCCGGCCAGAAGCCTGCGAGCACCTTGCGTAACGTGCATATTTGCCGGGGTGACATAGTACGAAATCGGGATGCCAAGCGTATCGACAAGCAGATGGCGCTTGCGGGCCTTGACGCGCTTATGTCCGTCGAATCTACTGATGCGGGCTGATTCCTCGACGGTCTTGACCGATTGCGTATCCATGATGGCTACGCTTGGATGGGCATCTCTGCCTACACGGAAGCGTTCGGCCTTGTGAAGGGCGCGAGGAGGAGACCCCAGGCGCCCTTGCGAGAGAATTGCCGAAAATGATAGAAGACGGTCTGCCAGGGCGGAAAATTGCTTGGCAGGTAGCGCCAGGGACAGCCAGCATGGAGAATATAAAAGATCGCGTTGAAGATATACTGCGCAGAGAATGACGTCGCGTTCGGCAGGTGCGATGGGCCTCGTGCAGGAATCGTTGCATGCACGCCCACTCCGCATCGGTAAGGTCACTTGGATAGGTCGTGTTTATGCAGTCCAATGTAGCCTATCGCATCTCCGCATCGGCTACAAAACACGCTCTTAGCACACTTAGCGCATCATGGGGCATTCTTCAGACAGGTTCTACTGCCGTGCGATGTTGCGGAAAGCGGGGCGCTACTTAAGGTTCCCCACGAATTCGGCGATGCCGTTGAGGATGAACTGGAGCGCCACCGCCGCCAGCAACATGCCCAGCACGCGCGAGAGCACCAGGATGCCAGTTGTGCCGATGCGCTTCTGAATCTGCGCGCAGAGCAGCATCGTGAACAGCGACACCGCCAGCGTGATGAGCGCGGCGAGACCGACGAGCGAGAGTTGAATGGGATCGCTGCCAGCGTTGCTGACCAGCAGGATGATGGTGGTGATCGTGCCGGGGCCGGCGATCATGGGGATGGCCAGCGGAAAGACTGAGATATCCTCGCGAGTGAGCGCCTCGCGCGCCTCACGCCGGGTCTCGCGCGCGCCGGATGGACGTCCAAAGAGCATGTCGAAGGCGACGACGAAGAGCAGCGCGCCGCCCGCGATGCTGAATGCTTCAGAGGTGACGCCAAGATAGGTGAAAATGAACCGGCCAAAGGCGCCAAAGATGGCGATCACAATGCCGGCGATGATCGTCGCGCGGATAATGACCAGCGTGCGCTCGTGCGGCAGCATTCCGGCGGTCAGCGCCAGAACAACTGGCACAAGTCCCACCGGATCGACAATCGTAAAAAGCGCGACCAGCGCCTTGATAAAGGAATTCAGCATACTGCCGATTCTACCACCCCGCGGAGCCGATGTTGCCTATGCGGGTGGTTCCTGCGCCGCCACGAACTTCGCCAGTTGCGCCGCCGCCTCATCCAGCGCGGGCAGCGCCAACCCCGTTGTCCCTGATGCGCCATCGGCGGGCAAATCATCCGCCTGCTCCAGCAGCCCGTTCAAGATAGCCTCCTGGTCGGCGGGCGCGGCGTCCGTGGGAGCATAGAGCATGCTGGTGGCCAGCCGCAGGCGCAGGGCATCGGGCGCCTCGCCGAAGTCGCTGGCGGGCAATGTTGCGATATCCCACTCTGCCAGCAGATGATTCGCCAGGTCGGCGGAGGTCTTCACGCCACGCGCGGCGAGTTGATCGCGCCATGGGGAAAAGTCAGGGTAGAGATAGAACGCTCCCGCCGGTTGTGGGCAGCGCGCGCCTGCTGTCACCAGCGCTGAGTGTAGCCGTGCCGCCGCATGCGCATGAATCCGCGCCGAGCGGCGAACGAAGCGTTCCATCGCTTCATCAAAGGTAAACGCGACGATGGCTGCCTGCTGAATTGGGGTTGCCGCCGACGACCAGATCTCTCCGGCGAGCGAGCGCACCGCCGCGACCAGGTTCTCGCCAGAGGAGGTCGTGGGCAGCGCCGCGTATCCCAGCCGCCAACCGCCTGCCGAGAACGCCTTCGACATTCCGCCGGTCACGATGGTTCCTTCAGGGTAGAACCGCGCGGGCGAGACATGCGGACGCCAGCCGTGCGCCAGTTCGGCGTAAACCTCGTCGCTGAGGATGGTAACGCCCTCGCCGCGCGCCCAGAGGGCGATCTGTTCGGCATCGGCTGTGGCGAACATGCCGCCGGTGGGATTGCTTGGCGTGTTGACGACCAGCAGCTGTGGATCGCCGCCCGCCTCATGTGCCGCCCGCAATGCCATTTCCAACGATTCGCGTGTCAGCCGGTGGTAATCGGCGGGGTCAGTGGCCACGGGAAAGACACGTTTGCCTGCCAGATGCGCCTGTGGCGCGTAGCTCACCCACGATGGCGCTGGCAGGAGCACATCTCCCACGAGCGCGCGCATGAGCGCATAGAGCACTGCTTTGCTGCCAGGGCCAACGACAATTGTTGCCGGGCTGGTGGTAAGCCCGCGAGTGCGCGCAAGATATGAGGCGATGGCGGCGCGCAGACCGGGCAGGCCGAGCACAGGCGCATACTCAGTGCTGGTGGCGGCGCGCGCAAGCTCCTCGCGCAGAGGTATCGGTAGCGGGAAAGGCGCCTCGCCAAAGCCCAGATGAATTGTCCGCTGACCAGCGGTACGACGTGCGGCAACCGCCTCATTCATCCGCAGCGTCGCCGAGACCGGCGCACCAGCAACGGCGCTATTCAGGCCGAGTGGGTCTGCTATTGTCCCTTGCGTTCGCTGGCGAGCCTGCCGAACTGTCATAGTGCCTCCCTGTGTCTGCTGGTCTGCTGGTCTGCTGCGACTATGTGTCTGTCATAGAGCAAGCGCGTGTCCGCGCTGAGATGCGCTGATGGCCGCTGTTTTCTATCACATCCAGTGTACACCGTTCACGGAAACCGCGCGTGATAACCTGTGTCACTGGGCATTTTTGCTGACGCGGCTGTGACGTACGCCGAGAGACCCTAACTCGTCTGTGAGATTTGCACAGGACGCTGCGTAATACACTGTAAACCCTCGTTGTATCGCGGTCGCGTCGCCGAAAAGGGTACTGTCAGACCTTGACAGGTTAAGGTATCTTTATCGTAAGCTTCCATCCCTTATCATGGAGGCGGCGGACTCTGCGGTTGTTACCCATTCCATTGGAGGAGCAGAAGGCGTATGCACCACTCCGGCGTAAAGAAACTTGTGACGCGCGGCATCTTCGTCGCGGTCGCGCTCTCGTCGTTGGGCCTGGCGGCCTGCGGCAGCAGCGGCGGCAGCAGCGGCAACAAAGCCCTCAAGATCGGCACAGAATTCCCGGTCTCGGGCACCGATGCCGCGGTAACTCTGCCTGCACAGTATGGCGTTGATCTGGCAGTACAGCAGAACAAAGACCTCGGCAGCGGCTACACCCTCGACGTTGTCCACAAGAACGACGAAGGCACCAGCGGCGCTGATCCGTCGATTGGCGCGGCCAACATCCAGCAGTTGATTGCTGACTCCTCGGTCATGGCGGCGGTCGGCCCATTCAACAGCGGCGTCGCCAAGCAGGAAATCCCGATTGTCAACCAGAATACTTTCACGCTTATTAGCCCGACCAACACGAACCCTGGCCTGACCAAGCAGGAGTTCGCCCAGGCCAACGGCATCAACTTTGATCTGCTGCACCCGGCGGGCAAGCCCGCGTCCTACTTCCGCATCTGCGGCACCGATGACATCCAGGGCAAAGTGGACGCCGACATCGCGCTCGCCGCGCCAGTCAGCGCAACCAGCGCCTACGTTGTCGATGACAACACCACGTATGGCAAGGGCCTGGCGAATGTCTTCACGACCGAGTTCACCAGCAAGGGTGGCACGATCGTAGGCAACACGTCGATCACTCCAGACCAGGTGAGTAACCTCCCGCAGCTGGCGACGACCATCGTCGGCAAGAATCCCACGGTCGTCTTCTACGGCGGCGTCACCTCTGGTGGCGGCGGCGCGCTGAAGAAGGATCTGGTGGAGAAGGGCGGCAACATGCCCATGGTCGGTGGCGATGGCATCGCCGATGACCCCGCCTGGATCACCACTGCGGGCGCGGCAGCGGTCAACACCTACGGCACAGTCGCGGCCCCCGACATCTCGGGCCTGACCTCGGCGACGGCGCAGGCGTTCATCACGGCCTACAAGGCGGCGTTCCCCGGCAAGGACCTCTTGCCGTACAGCGCGGCGTCCTATGACGCGGCGATGATCGAGATCACCGCGATCAAGAGTCTGATCAAGGCGGGCAAAGACGTGACGCGCGCCAATGTCCGTGATGAGGTTGCTGGCATCTCCTATGATGGTGTCACCGGCCACATCTCCTTCGACGCCAACGGCGACAACTCCGGGCAGAAGGTCTTCAGCGTTTACGGTGTGGGCGCCGATGGCAAGTGGGCCTTCACGAAGCTGGTCAACGCCTAAACCTTCCGGCGGTTGCAAGTTGCGAAGTTAACACGACGGAGCAGGCTTCATTTGAGGCCTGCTCCGTGCTATACTCGCCATACATTCGCCATTGCTAGATCGTGGTGTCCCCGGAAGGAGGCAGGTCATGCACATGCTGACGTTGGCCGATACTGCTGGTTTCAGTATCTTCTTTCAGCAGATTGAGAACGGCGTTACCCTCGGAGCCATGTATGCGCTCGTGGCGCTCGGATATACCCTGGTATACGGCATCATCGAGCTGATCAACTTCGCACACGGCGACGTCTTTATGTGGAGCACACTGGTAACGCTGGTGGTTGTTCAGGCGTTGGGCATCACCGGCGCACTGACCGGGCTGGCGTTGATAGGGGTATTAGCGCTCCTCATCGTGATCGGCGTTGCAGTCTCCGCTGGATTGAATGTGGGTATCGAGCGCCTCGCCTATAAGCCACTGAGGCGCGCGCCGCGTCTGGCGCCACTCATTGCCGCGATTGGCGCATCGTTCATTCTGGAAAACGCCGCCCAGCTCTGGCGCGGCAGTTCGTTCGTCGCCTTCCCCGCGATCTTTCCCCCAGGAAAAATCACCATAGGCTCGGTCAACATCAACTACCTGGATATCTTCATTGTGGTGCTGGCGGTTGGGCTGATGATTGGTCTGGATCGCGTTATCCGTCTGACACGCCTCGGCAGGGCAATGCGCGCCACAGCGCAGGATCCGGAGGCAGCCTCCCTGATGGGCGTGAATATCGATCGCACCATCGTCTACACCTTCTTGATCGGCGGAGCACTGGCAGGCGCGACCGGCGTGCTATATAACCTGTATATCGGCCAGGTCTGGTTCCTGACAGGCTTTCAACTTGGCCTGATTGCCTTCACCGCGGCAGTGCTCGGCGGTATTGGCAACGTCAACGGCGCAGTGCTCGGTGGCTTTCTGATTGGGATCATCAACTCCCTCGCTATCCAATACATTCCGTCGGGCTTCCAGTGGAGCAATGCGATTGTCTTTGCCATCCTCGTTCTGATTCTGGTCTTCCGGCCTTCTGGATTACTGGGTCAGCGAGTCCCGGACAAAGTATAGGAGGCTGCGCGCATGTCTCTTCCGACTTCAGGGCAGCGCCAGTCATGGCGCGCGACTGCGCAAACGCAGATCAACTCGACACTGGATAACACGAAGATTGGCCAGAAACCCCTGCGCTGGTATCTCAGCGGCTGGCGAATGGGCATCTTCTGGCTGGTGATAGCGGCGCTTGTGCCGTGGGTTCTGGATACCAGCCTCCAGGTGACCGCGATCACGGTTTCCATCTATGTCATGCTGGCGCTCGGCCTCAACATTGTTGTGGGTTACGCGGGCCTGCTCGACCTCGGTTACGTCGCCTTCTATGTGATTGGCGCCTACACCATGGCTGCTGGCTCATTTGGCTTCATCCAGTTAGCCAACGGCGACACAAAAGCGGTGCCATCCTTCCCCTTCTGGGTATTGCTGCCAGCGGGCGCGCTTCTGGCCGGCTTATTTGGGGTGCTCCTGGGCGCGCCGACGTTGCGTTTGCGTGGCGACTATCTGGCTATCGTCACGCTCGGCTTCGGCGAGATCGTGCCAATTGTCTTCAACAATGTGCCGTACTTCTATGGCCCAGTTGGCATCAGCGCACTGCCGCCGGGTAATATTGGGCCCATCTCGTTTAGTGATCCATCGTTCCCCGCGCCGTTCTACTATCTGGCGCTCGGAATTGTCGTGCTCATCGTTCTGGCGGTGCTCTCGCTACGTGGCTCGAGCCTGGGTCGCGCATGGGTCGCAATCCGCGAAGATGAGACGGCGGCGGCCTCTTCTGGCATCAATCTGGTTCGCACCAAGCTGCTGGCCTTCGGTCTCGGCGCAACGGTGGGCGGCATCGGCGGCGTGATGAACGCGGCGTTTACGACATCCATCACCCCGAAGGACTTCAGTTTCAACATCTCCATCACCATCCTTATTATGGTGGTGCTGGGCGGGTTGGGCAGCGTCCCCGGCGTGATTCTCGGCGCGATTCTGCTGCGCTTCTTCGATGTCTATCTGCTCGGCCAGCTCAACGATGCGGTTCATAACAGCATCCTGGTCGCGGGCAACAACGCGCCGCTCCACTTCCTGACGGGCGTCGACTTTAACACCTCGAAGTACCTCATCTACGGTCTGATTCTGGTGGCGATGATTCTCCTGAGGCCACAGGGATTGATTCCCGACAAACGCCGCACGCGTGAACTGCATGGCGTAGGCGCCGCTCCCGAATCGCTCTCCGCAGTGGGCATTGTGGCGGAGGAAGAGGCTGGAGTAGCTGTTGGCGGCGAGGGTTCTGAAGATGAGACCGCTTTTACCGGCGCTGGCTCTGATGCGCAGGGACGGGAGGACTGACCCATGGCACAGGAAATGCCCGTTCATACGGGGCAACCAGCAACTTCAGGGAATGCATTGCTGTCGATACAGGGCCTGATGATTCGCTTCGGCGGCCTGACAGCCGTGGACGGTGTGGATATTGACGTGATGCCGGGCCAGATCTATAGCATCATTGGGCCGAACGGTGCTGGAAAGACCACCGTCTTCAACGCCATCACGGGTATCTACAAGCCAACGGCGGGCCGGATTCTCCTCGATGGACAGAGCATTGCCGGGCTAACACCAGATAGGGTGTTGAGTCGTGGCATCGCCCGCACCTTCCAGAACATTCGCCTCTTCAACAACATGTCTGTGCTGGAGAATGTGCTGGTTGGTCAGCATGTCAGGTTTCCGCATGATCTCGCCTCGCTCACGTTCAAGCTCCCCAACTATCGCCGGGCCGAGCACCGGGCGAACGAGCGGGTAACTGAGTTGCTGGGCTTCTTCGGGCCAGCGCTGGTCGCGCGCCAGAATGAGCTCGCCTCCAGCCTCTCATACGCCGAGCGTCGACGAGTCGAGATTTCGCGCGCGCTGGGTTCCTCGCCCAGGATGCTGCTGCTGGACGAGCCAACCGCGGGTATGAACGACGCGGAGACCGCCGAGGCAATTCGCTATATCCAGCGTCTGCGTTCCGAGTTTGGGCTGACCATTCTACTGATCGAACACAAACTTCAGGTGACGATGGGCATCTCGGATCGCATCGCTGTGCTGGACTATGGCAAGAAGATTGCCGAGGGGACACCCGCGGAAGTGCAGCAGAATGAGCGCGTGATCGAGGCGTATCTGGGGCGAAAGGCGAAGGTGGAGTAGCTATGTTGGAATTGCACGGCGTTGACACCTTTTACGGCCCAAGCCAGATATTGAACGACGTCACGTTACAGGTCAACCAGGGAGAGATTGTCTGTCTGCTGGGAGCGAACGCCGCCGGTAAGACCACGACGATGAAGACGATCTTCGGCATCGTTCGTCCACGACGTGGCGTTGTCACCTTCGAGGGTCAGCAGATCAGCGGGACCTCGACCGACAGCATCATTGGCAAGGGGCTGGCGCTCGTGCCGGAGGGACGCCGTGTCTTCTCGCGGATGTCTGTCCACGAGAACCTGGAGATGGGCGCCTATATGCGCAATAACCGGGCGGAACTCCAGAGCGACATCGAACGTGTCTATACGCTCTTTCCCCGGCTGAAAGAGCGTGACAAACAGCTGAGCGGCACAATGTCTGGGGGCGAGCAGCAGATGCTCGCGATTGGGCGCGCGCTGATGTCACGTCCGCGTCTGATGTGTATGGACGAGCCTTCGATGGGCCTCTCGCCGATTCTGGTGCAGACTGTCTTCGACACGATCCAGGAGATTCGCAAGACCGGCGTGACCATCTTCGTCGTCGAACAGAACGCCTCCATGGCGCTCGACGTCGCCGACCGTGGCTACGTGCTGCAACAGGGGCGTATCGTCTTGAGCGATACCTCCAAGAACCTTGCTGATAATGATCTGGTGCGTCGCGCCTATCTTGGTGGCTAGAGGGCCAGGCGCATGCGGATCGTGTTTCTGGGCGACAGCTTGACGGAGGGCGTGGATGGCGCATCATATCTGCGCGCGTTGGGCGCATTGGTCGCCAGCGATCCACCGCCCGGTGGCGTCGCGCTAATCAACGCGGGTCGGGGGGGCGATACCGTGCTCCATCTGACCCGCCGCGCGGCGCACGATGTCGCTCCCCACGCGCCCGACTGGGTGGTGATTTTCGTCGGCGTCAACGACTGCCGGACATGGTATGTGCGGCGGTCATTTCCCACGCGCGCGAATCTTGGTTCAGGGTATTACTTTCTCCGGCGCAAAGGCATCTGGCGCGCTGTCACTCCCCGGCGCTACGGCGATGGGC
This sequence comes from uncultured Chloroflexia bacterium, assembly GCA_963718915.1. Classification (GTDB taxonomy): domain Bacteria; phylum Chloroflexota; class Ktedonobacteria; order Ktedonobacterales; family JADMIN01; genus DAHUXT01. The sequence goes on from CAVRAI010000015.1 coordinate 390,391, forward strand.
TGCGGACGCTGATCGACATGCTGCGGTCGCTGACCTCCGCCCGCATTGCGGTATGCACCCCCGCGACGGCCAGCGAAGCGCTTGATGCGCGCGCCGAGCGCATGCTGGATTGCTATGCGGCGCAGGCTCGGAAGGTGGCGGACGAGCGCGACTGCGCGTTGATTGACGTGCGCGCCGCGTTTCAGGCGGCTGCGGCGGCTCGAGTGCGCGCTGATTCACCACCCACAGGCTACCAGCTCACCTGTGACGGAGTGCATCTCAGCGACGCGGGCGCTGACCTGGTGGCAGGCATTTTCCGCGACTGGCTGCTCACACTTTGATGCAGGTGTATGCCGAGTGAACCCGCGAAGCGCCGTGATTGACGCTTTGGATCGCGAATCCCGCATGCTCGATCATGGGTTCGAGCAGCCAGCTAAACGTGCTGTACTCCTCGCGGAGATGCGTTTCCAGTTCGGCGCGCGTCCAGCCCTGCTCGGAACGTTCGGGCGCACTGGCCAGCCACGTCTCGATGACACGCTCGGCCTCGTGTGGCTCGAAGGAGAAGACGAGATCGCGGAGGTAGAGTATGCCGCCGGTTGTCAGCATGGCCGCGATGCGCGCGAGGGCAATCGCCTTCCAGAAGTCGGGAAGGTGATGCAGCGCGTGTCGAGAGTAGACGAAGTCGGCGGGCGCGCCCTGGTGTTCATACGAAAGGAAGCCGCGCTGCACGCACTCGATGTTCTTAACCCCTGATTCCGCGGCTTTCAGGCGCAACTGCGCCAGCATCACGGGCGATACGTCCACCGCGATGACACGGCGACAGAGCGAAGCGGCAGCCAGCGCGAATGCGCCGGTTCCAGCGCCGAGGTCAACAAGCGTGTGCGTCTCGTTCAGGCCGAGATCGCGTAGCACGGCCAGGTCGTCGGCGGGATTCGTTCCCGCCTTGCGGTCGTACTCTGGCGCATAGCCGGGATCGAGATGCTCGCTGCCCGCATGGGCGAGCTCATCAAGAAACCAGGAAGGTGTAGACATCTCCGGAAACCATACCTCCTTGCATGTGAATTGCTGAATCCCCATCACCACCTGCGCATGAAGATGGGATACACCCATCCCTATGACGTTCCCGATGCGTCCGGCTCTTCTACAGGCTCCTCGGCAGTATCTTCGGAGGTTTCGCCAGCAACAAATTGTACATCTGGCTCAGAGAGCGCATTGACCCAGCAGCGAATAGCAAAGAATGGGCTGAACTGGTCTGGATTCTCGCTGAATGTCTGGATAGCCAGTTGGAAATCCGGGTTGAAAAGAGCCAGCGATAGCCCCGGAAATGTCTGGACCGTTGTCGCGTTATCCTCAAGGTAATGTCCCCAGGATTTTCCACAGCGGCAGAAGCGCTTTTCGGGAAAGAGCCGTACAATGTCGCCACAACGGGCGCAGTAGAGCAGCTTCACATGTGCCTCCCGGATTCTGTGTGAGGTCACTCTTCTTTCAGGAATGCCAGCACGGCCTGTGCCGCCTTCTCGCCGCTGGTGATCGCGCCGTGGATGCTGCTCGACTCGGTGTATTCGCCCGCGAGAAACAGCCCTTTCGTCGGCAGGCTATTCTGTGGCAGCGTTGCGAAGATGCCCGGCGTCTGCTTGAACTGACTGAAGCGTATGCGGAAAAAGCCCACCTGGCGCAGGGTCGCGAGGTCCTTACCGGGGAACCAGGCGGCCATTTCTTCGCGGCAGCGTTTGCCCACCTCTTCATCGCTCATCTCTGGGTCGCCCAGAACCGTCACCGAGAGCAGATGCTGCCCTTTGGGGCCGTAGGCTGGCGAGACATTGGTGAGCTGGATGGCGTGACTGACAAAGGCCTCGGGATCGGCGTTCAGCAGCAGCCTTGGCCCGTTGTAGAGGCTCTGCGTGGTGGCGAAATAGAGGCAGACGCATGACCTGCCTTCGATCTTTTCGTCGCCACCGGTCAGCCTGGCCGCGTTGGGCAGATCGGTGGCCAGCACGACCGCTTCGCCCTGCATCTCTTCACCGCCGGTTAGCGTAACGCCCACGGCGCGATCATCCGCCTCGACGATGCCCTCAACGCGGGTCTCCATCCGTAGCGCGTTCGCCGGGAGCTTTGCCGCTAGTTGTGCGGCGATCTCGCCCATGCCGCCTTCGGGAATGACCATCTTGCCGCTTGCCAGCATCTTGACGGCGAACAACATCATGCGTGCGCTTGTTTCGAGCGGGCGGTCATAGAAGATGCTACCGAAGAGCGGGCGCGCAAAGTTCGCGATGAAACCGTCTTCAGTGAAGTGGCGGCGACGCAGCTCGTCGAGGATGGATGAGTCGCCGGTCTTCAGGCCGCGCAACTTGCCGTGGAAGATCGTATCGAGCGAGCGATGACGCGCATAGCGGCGCAAGCGTCCCATACGGAGCCTGTCACCGAAGGGTATCAAAGGGTTAGAGACGACAAGGCCAGCTATTGAGAAGCGCCCGCTGACCTGATGCCATTTGCCATCACGAATCAGGACAATGCGCCGGGCAATGGGGCGCGGGCGGAGCGCTTTGAGGTCGAGATGGCGCTGTACGGTGGGATAGGCGGTCGAGAGTACCTGAAAGCCACGATCCAGGAGAAATCCATCCGCACTGGCATCAGTTCGGACGCGCCCTCCGATGCGATCCGACGCTTCGAGAATGCGCACGTCGTGTCCCGCCTCGACCAGCGCCTTCGCACATGTAAGTCCGGCCAGCCCCGAGCCAACCACCAGAATCATCTTGCCCCCAATTCAACTACGCGGTACCGGCACGCTCATCCCAGGCGCGCTATGACTGATTGCCATTGCGTCCAGGCTCAGAGGGCCAGCGTGAGTCGGTTGCCTCATCCAGCAAGGATGCGCCACAGATCGCACAGCGTTCCAGGCCAGGGATATTGATTGCGCCGCATGCCGCGCAGGGATAGCCTGTCTCGATGACGATCCCTGAAATGCCGGGCATCGTCGGTGAGATGGCTTCGGACGGCATCCCGTCGGGTGTCGTCGGCGCGTCGTATGGGTTGAGCGGGGATGGCACGTGACTTCCGCATGCGCCACAAAACTGCGCCCCCTCGGCGAGAGGCGAACCGCAGACAGGACACAATCCCCTCTGGACATCAGGCCGGTCGTTCATGGCGCATCCCTTTCGCGATGCCTACGTTATCATCCGCTATCGTCCGCTATCGTCCGCTATCATCACCACAATGGATTAATCACCAGTCCCGTAATCAACTTCGGATAGAAATACGTGGACTTCTGCGGCATGCGATCACCCGCGCGCGCCACATCGCGGATCGCTGCCGGGGGCGTCGCGTTGAGCAGCGCCGCCAATTGCGCGCCATTGCTGGCCGCACGTACCGCCGCCGTCGCTGCCTCGGCGTCGCGTGTGTAGCTGACGTGTTCTCCGGCCCGCACCGCCTCTGGGGTCACGCCAAGCGCGGCATCGAGCACGAGCGCATGGAGCACCGCGACATCTAGTGTGCGCCAGGCCGCCGATGCGCCCACGTCCTCGCCCTGAACATCGCGCATTGCCGTGGCGCCAGCGTCGGTCAGCCGGATCAGTCGCGCGCCATCTGGCCGCACCAGCACAATGGCTGCGCCAGCTTCTCCCGCCGCCGCGAGCGCCCGCATCCAGTCGGCGCTCTCACCCTCCAGTGGCTCGCTGGCAAAGTTCGCCGCCAGCGTCTCGTCCAGCGCCGCCAGCCGGGTGGTTTCGAGATCGCGCAGGATGCGATGGGTTGGCAGTACGACCAGCCCTGGATCGTTCAGCGCGGAGAGGCCCATCAGCGTGAAGTTGACCGCGTCATCCTCGGCGAGGTCGTGGCGGAGCGCGCGGACCTCGTCGCGATAGGTGAGCGCCGTCTCGTAGCGGTGGTGTCCATCGGCGATATAGAGCTGGCGATCAGCGAAAAACGCCGCCACCTGTGCGCTGAGGGCATCATCCCGCGCTATCCAGAGGCGGTGTTCCTCGCCCGCGTCATCGCTGAATGCGGCCAGCGGTGGCTGCGTCCGCACTATACCCAGGAGGCTCGCCAGTTCGCCCGCCGGATCGTCGTAAAGCGACATGATGGGGCTGAGCGTGGCGGCGCAGGCGCGGGTCAGCTTGAGGCGGTCGTCTTTGGGTTTGGTCATGGTGCGTTCGTGCGGCAGAATCACTCCGGCGTCCCATGGCTCCAGCCGCACTCGTGCCAATAGACTGGTGCGCGCGTAGCTTTGGTCGCCGCTGGTGAAGCGCTGCTCATAGAGGTAGAACGAGGGCGGCTCATCCTGCTTCAGCACGCCCGCGCGCCGCCACTCGGCGAAGGCCGCCGCCGCGCGCGTATAGCGGTTGTCGAGATCGTCGTCGCCTGGCTCGTCGCGACCCAGTTCCAGGCGGATGATGTTGTGTGGGTCACGTTCATAGAAGCGAGCCTGAGCCTCAGGCGAAATCACATCGTAGGGTGGAGTGACGAGCGCAGACAGATGCGCTTCGTCGGCGTAACGAATCCCGGTCAGCGGCCTCACATCGGCCATGAGCGTCTCCTGTGTATGCAAGCGCGATGGCGCCGCCCATGCTGACGAGCGCCCATCGCGCGATTGTGTTTTCCAACTGCCCTCAGTATAGCAGCCTGCGCCATCCTTGTGTTACTACCGTCAGGTCGCTCCTACTACTTCCGCTTCTCATACGAGGTCAGGAGGTGAGGTTCATCGCAGGTGGGCTACATAAAGGACGGTCAGATATTGCTTGGCGATCTCACCGCCGAACTCATTATCAATCATTGTCCGGATACCCTCGTAGAGCCGCTGGCGCCGGTTGGATGGCAGCGCGAGGTGGTTGGAGTAGGTGTTGATGAGGCGCAGATAGCTCGCGGCATCATAGCGCGCAGCCCAGGGGTAACGCCGCACAGTGAAGTCCCCGAAAAGTTCAGTATCCGTGAGGGCCGCGCTGCGATGAGGTAGTTCATCGGCGGTGGGTAGTCCCTTCCAGTCTTCCGTGAACTCAGGCGCGTGCTGGCGATAGATTGGCTGTATCCGGTCGAAGAAGCCGCCATCTACCGCGCACGCGATATGTTCGTTCCAGAAGAGGGCGACAGCTCCGTTGGGTCGTAGCACGCGCGCCAGTTTGGGATAACTGGCTGGATCAACCCAGTGGAACGCCGTGGCCGAGACGATCAGATCGTACGCTGCCTCAGGCAGTGGCTCTGTCTCGAACGCGCCCACATGCACCTCGACGTTGGGATAGGCAGCCAGATTGCGGCGAGCAATCGCGGCAAGCTCCGCGCCCAATTCGACGCAGGTGATGCGATAACCTCGTTGAGCAAGTGGGAGCGTTGCCTGGCCAGTACCGCAGCCGATTTCGAGGATATCGCCGCCATCAGGCACGCCAGACAGCGCGTGGATATCGTCGTACATCTCCGCGGGATACCCAGGGCGCACCGCGTCATAGAGCGCCGCTACCTCATCGAACGTCGCGCGCAGTTGACGCCTGAGCGCATCGACCTGCTCGTCTCCACCGTTATCATCATGCTTCTCATCGTTGGTCACGAATCAGGCCCTTTTCTATGGCAACCTTTCCTATAGCCGCAAACTATGCGCTCACGATTCTACCTCATCGCCAGGAAGCGGCGGCGGACGCAGGGGCACAGGCGACGACTGGATGATCGAGGTGGTTGTCGAGCCGTAGATGAGGAAGCAATCGAGAATACGATCCAGCTGGTCCATCGCGGGAATATGCACCTTTATCAGGAAGCAATCCTCGCCGGTAATGCGATGGCACTCAACCACCTCCGGGATGCTGCGCGCCAGCTCGGCGATCTGTGGCAGTTGCCCGGCGTGCGGTCGGATGCGGATGTAGGCGGCAATCGGCAGCCCCAGGGGGACAGGATTAACGACGAGGGCATACCCGGTGATGATGCCGGCCTCCTCCATCCGCCGCACACGTTCCGTCACGGCGGGCGACGACATACCCACGCGCCGCCCCAGCGCCGCCATCGTCACACGCGGATCGCGCTGAAGCTCTCGCAGTAACTGGATATTGACCTCGTCAAGTGTCTCGCTTGCCGGGCTATAGGTGAAGAGACGATTCTTCCTGAGTTGTTGAGTCATTCTGCCCTATTTCCCTTCACTTCACTATGTAAACTTCGCGAATCCCATTCTATCATGATAGGGCGCACTGATTCACAAGGAGTAGACATGGTACACCATGAGCACGGCAAAGCCGCTGACCTGCCCTGGATTCCTCCTCACGCTTACTTTGTCGTGAGCGCTGTCTTCCACTATCTTGGGCCTGCCTTCGCGGTGCTGCTCTTCGCGCACGTCGGCGTGCTTGGGGTGGCGTGGCTGCGTATCGCCAGCGCGGCGGTCGTCTTCGCGGCCTGGCGGCGTCCCTGGCGACAGTTTCGCACGGGCAAACAGGCTCAGCGGCGTCTGCTCGTCGCCATGGGTCTCGTCCTGGGACTCATGAACGCCAGCTTTTATCTCGCCATCGCGCGTCTGCCACTCGGCACCGTGGGCGCCATCGAGTTTCTCGGCCAAATCATTCTGGCGGCGATTGGCATGCGCTCCGGGCGCAATTTTCTGGCGCTCGGCCTGGCGCTGGCAGGTGGCGCGCTCCTCACCGACGTGCGCCTCGGCGGTGAGCCACTCGGGTTCGTCTTTGCCTTTGCCAATGGGGCGTTTTTCATGCTCTACGTCATTCTCGGCCATCGCATGGCGCGGGATGGCGGGCGCGCTGGCATCGACCGGCTCGGCGCGGCGATGCTCGTCGCCCTGCTGACCATTACGCCGCTTGGGCTGGGTGAGGCGCTGCCCGCGTTCACGAACGCGCAATTGCTGCTGGCGGGGATTGGCGTTGGCCTCTGCTCGTCGGTGATTCCCTATGTCACCGATCAGCTAGCGATGGCGCGGTTGCCACGGGCGACGTTTGCACTGTTGCTCTCACTGCTCCCCGCTACCGCCGCGCTGATTGGCCTGGTCGTCCTGCGCCAGATTCCCGCCCCGGTCGAAATCCTGGGAATCGCGCTCATCATGTGCGGCGTCGCCATCCATCAGGAGGCATGAGGATAGCGGTTGTGGGCCACTGTGATGGTCCAGCCGAGGAACTGGCGGGCCTCGGTATACGAGCTCGCTGAGGAAGAAGTCTGTCGCCTGCTCACGCCGTTGCCTCCACCAGCAGATGCTCAGCCGTATCACCGTCAGCATGATTACGCTCGCGCCCGCGCAGACGCAGATCCAGTATCACCAGCACGGCGAACAGCGGCGGGATGGCGAGGAACTCCAGCGATGGCCAGACCCACGGCAGCAGCATGAAGAGGCCAGGAGCCACCAGCACGCCAGTGATGAGCGCCAGCGTATGGCGTAGCGACCAACCCGCGTGTGCGGTCCAGCGACGCCCGATGCGCAGGAGCAGGGCAATGAACAGCGCAAGGACGACGACGGTGATCGCCTGTGCGGCGAGTATTTGCTTCCCGGCGATGGCCTGGATAATCCAGGGAACGAGCAGGATCATGACAAACAGGAGAGTCGTCCCGAAGAAGCCCGCCCAACGCAGCCGCCAGAGGCTCGGCGGCGGTGTGGCAGTCAATAGACGCGGGCGCGCCGCTGGAAGACGGAGCGCGATAATCGCTAGCACGAGGGCAATCGCGAGAACGCTCAGGCGGTAGGCGCGATAGGCTGGCACGAATCCCACCAGTGAGACCACGAGCAGGAAGACGACCGAACTGATGATGATACCCCGCCGACGCAGCAGGGGCATCCCCGCATGTGAAGGAAAGATCGTCTCGATGAACGCGATGGGCGTGATGACGCTGATGAAGATATGGAAGACCGTCAACCCCGCAGCCACAACAAATGAGATCCCACCGAGGTACGTCTCCCCATTATACCTGCCGGGATACCACGTCCCGGCGATGACGCCCTCATTGATGAAGCTGAAGGCGATGCCGAGCAGCAAGAGGCTGACCCAACCCAGGCGGCGGCGTATCATTGCCTCGCGAATGAGCAAGTCTGCCAGGCCGTAAAAGAGCATAATGAAGGGCAGAGCAGTAGGTTGTGTGATGATCTTTGCCACCGAGGTACTCGTGGTCGTCAGCGTCTCGGGGATGACCGCGGCGAAGAAGCAAAGCGTCAGCACGACATACCACGTGCGCTGCGGACGCTTTGCGCTGGTCGGAGCGGTCTCCATGGGCGGTATCGCGCCATCGACCACAGGCATGGTTGTCTCCCTGCTACGCCATCAGGGCGCGGGCTATGTCCTTCAACCAGTCGCGGTCTGGCTGATCTGGGAGCCAGCAGAAATAGCTTGTGCCCGCTCGCGCCGCTTCAACCGGCGATCCAGCGCGATCAGCAGCACAAAGCATGGCACGGTCGCGAGGAACTCCAGGCTGGGCCAGAAGAAAGGGATCGCCACGGTAATCAGGGTCGAGAAGGCCAGCACGCCCGTGATAAGCGCCAGTGTGTGCCGGGGCGACCAGCCTGCCCGCGCGGTCCAGCCGCGCCCAATGCGCAGGATAAATGCGCTGAACAGGATGAAGAAAACGATGTCAATATACTGCGCCGCCAGGGCGTAGGAGCCAGCGAGCTTCAGCGTGATCGGTGGGATAGCGTAGATCAGCAGAAAGAAGCCCAGCATCGTCAAGAAGCCCGCCCAGCGGAGCCGCCAAAGGCTCGGCGGTGGTGTAGCGCTCAGGAGACGCGAGCGCGCCGCCGGGAGCCGGATCGCGACAATCGCCAGTGTGAGGGCGAGCGCGAAGACGACGATGCGATATGGACGGTAGCTCTCGACGAAGAGGAAGACCGATGTCAGCAGCAGAAAAATCACCGAACTGATGATGATACCCCGGCGGCGCAGCAGCGGCAGCCCCGCGCGCGAGGGGAAGATGGTCTCAATAAACGCGATGGGGGCGATCACACTGATGAAGACGTGGAAGATGGTGAGCGCCACCGCCCAGGTGTAGTTGATCTGGCCGATATACACATATCCGTTGTACTTGACCGTGTACCATGTTCCGGCGATAACGCCTTCGTTGATGAAGCCGAACGCGATACCCAGGAGGATGAGGCTGACCCAGCCAAGACGGCGACGCACCAGCGCCTCGCGGATCAGCAAGTCAGCCAGGCCGTAGAAGAGCATGATGAAGAGCAGGTCGCCGGGCTGCGCGATAATCTTTGCCACTGAGGTGCTTGTCGTGGTGAGTGTTTCGGGAATTACCGCGGCGAAGAAGCAGAGGACGAGCGCCACATACCACGTGCGCCGTCGGCGTGGGGCGGGCGGGGCGGTCTCGGTCTCCGCTGGCCGTATCTGACCTTCGAGGATGGGCAACTGTTGCATGGACGCCTCCCCATAATGCCGATGCTGCTACGAGATCATACTGATTTCGGGTGAGTTGTTGTGGTTCAGGCGCCCACCGTAGCCTTCAGGCTACGGCGAATTTCCTCGGCCGCAGCCTCGTCCACCCATTCGCCGTAGCGTTGACGCTACGGCTTGCCCGCCCTAGAACCACCACCAACCCAGACAGATTTCGTATCAACGGACACCAGCTTTCCACAGACAAGACTACCCCCTCCACGCAACAGTGTGAAGGGGGTAGCGAGAAAGTAGCCTGATTGTCGGTGCGCGACTTAGAGCGCGGGCGTCTCCGATGCTGGCTCCGGCCCGGCGGGCGGCGGAATCTCGCCTTCGACAGCAACCTCCGTCGGGACAAGCACTGGCGGCGGTGGCGACTTTTGGGAGGCCTTGGTATTCGGCCCCTTTCTGTCTTCCTGCTTGTGGGGCATGAGCGCCAGCTTCAACACCTGTTCCATCGTGGCGACAGGCGTAAACGTCATCTCCTCGCGAATCCGCACCGGAATCTCGGCGAGATCCTTGACATTATCCTCCGGAATAATCAGGTGACGAATGCCGACACGGTGCGCCGCCAGCGTCTTCTCTTTGAGGCCGCCAATTGCCAGCACACGGCCACGCAGCGTAATCTCGCCGGTCATCGCGAGGTCGCTCCGTATCGGCTGGCGTGTCAGCGCGGAGATGATCGCCAGCGCCATGGTAATGCCCGCCGATGGGCCATCTTTCGGAATCGCCCCTTCCGGCAGGTGGATGTGAATATCCAGATCGTCAGGGAAACTCTCCGGCAGATTAAGCTCCGGCGCGCGTGATCGGATGTAGGAGAGCCCGGCGCGCGCCGACTCCTGCATGACATCGCCAAGCTGGCCCGTGACCATCAGATGGCCCTTGCCTGGCATCGTCACCACCTCGACTGGCAGCAACGCGCCGCCATTGGAGGTCCACGCCAGCCCGGTCGCCACGCCAACCTGCCCGTATTCGAGCGCCTTATCGGGCGAGTAGCGGGTCACGCCCAGATACTGCTCGACATTGCGCTCGGACAGGCGGATACGCACAGTAGGCTTCTGCACGATGCGTAGCGCTGCCTTGCGGCAGATGGTCGCAAGCTGGCGTTCCAGGTTACGGACGCCCGCCTCGCGCGTGTAGCGGTTGACGATGAAACGCATGACGTTGATGGGAATTTGCACCTGGCTCTTGCCCAGCCCATGCTCGCCAAGCACCTTCGGCAGCAGATGTGTCCGCGCGATCTCGATCTTCTCTTCCTCGGTGTAGCCGGGAATCTCGACGATATCCATCCGGTCGGCCAGCGCCCGCGGAATCTGATAGCGGTTGTTGCCGGTGCAGATGAAGAAGACCTCAGAGAGATCGTAGGGAAGCTCCATGTAGTGATCGGTGAAGGTCGAGTTCTGCTCCGGGTCAAGCACCTCCAGCAGCGCCGCCGATGGGTCGCCTCGGTAGTCGGAGGTCAGCTTGTCGATCTCGTCGAGCAGGAAGACGGGATTGCGCACACCCGCCGACTTCATCGCCTGGATGATGCGCCCCGGCAGCGCGCTCACGTAGGTGCGGCGGTGACCGCGAATCTCGGCCTCATCATGCACGCCGCCCAGCGAGATGCGGACGAACTTGCGACCGAGCGCCTGGGCGACCGAACGCCCCAGCGAGGTCTTACCGACCCCTGGCGGGCCAATCAGGCAGAGAATCGGCCCTTTATGGTTGGTGTGATTGCCGTTCTTCGCGGCCTCCTCGCCATTGTGAGCCGTCGCCTGGTGTCGCCGCTGCTCCTGCTGGATGCGTAGCTGGCGCACCGCCAGGAACTCAACGATGCGCTCCTTGACCTTCTCCAGCCCGTAGTGATCGGCGTCCAGCACTTCTTGCGCATGCGGCATATCGAGCCGGTCTTCGGTGCGCTCCTGCCAGGGAAGCGCCAGAATCCAGTCAAGATAGTTGCGCAGCACGCCGACCTCCGCGGAGTGCGCGGGCATGCGTTCAAGACGGTCGATCTCTTTATTGGCCCGCGCGAGAATCTCTGCTGGTAGCTGCTTCTGTTCCATCTTCTCGCGTAGCTCGCGTACCTCACTGGCCTGGTCGCTGCCCAATTCCTCCTGGATAGCGCGTAACTGTTCTTTGAGGTAATACTCCCGCTGGTTCTTATCCACCTGTTGGCGTACCCGCTGGCGAATCTTGTTTTCGAGCTCGAGAATCTCGATCTCGTTGCCAAGCGAGACGCAGAGTTTTTCCAGCCGGTCCAGCGGGTTGAGCGTGCTCAGGAACTCCTGCTGCTGCTCGCACTCGGTCACGACATGTGAGGCGATTGCGTCCGCAAGGTGGCTGACATCGGTGATCTCGCGCACGCTCTCAAGCTCCTCGGCGCCGATGCGGCGGCTGAGGGTTGCGAAGCGATCAAAGAGGCTCTGCGCCTGGCGAGCCAGCGCCTTGCCCTGGGCTGCGGGGACCGCTTCTTCGGTGAGCGCCTCCCAGGTCACGGTGGGGTACGGCTCCTGCTGCACCCAGTCGAGCAGGCGCACTCGTTTGACGCCTTCGATGACGATCTGGATAGCAGTGGAGTTTTCGTCGCGCGGCTCGAAAGACTGAATCTCGACCAGCGTGGCGATAGGAAAGGCATCTTCCTGCCCAGGGTTCTCGACGGAACTCTGGCGCTGCGAGCCTGCGATGAACCGCCCGGAACCTGCCCGGGCGTCTTTGACCGCGATGAGCGAGCGCTCCCGGCCAATATTGATACTCATACGCATGCGCGGGAAGATAACTGCATCTTTGAGCAGAACGAGCGGGGTGGGTTGCGCCTCTGCTGATTGCTGAATGATATCTCTATGCTCGTTGCCCGGCGCCACTGGCGCCTCCTTCCTGGAAATTGGCGTTTCATCATACAGTCCCGCCGGAAAGGTTGAAACCTTCCGGTAGGGAAACTGGTGCTGGTCTGCCTGTACAGGTGGCATCACCGCCCGGCATACTGTCGGGAATGTGGTTCAGACGACGCGCTAGGCGGATTCGTCTTCGAGTTCGACCGCGCGTGCCTCGCTCCGGGTGATGAGTTGTGCGGGCTTCCGCTGAGTGATGGTCTCGCCATCGATGATGACTTTTTTCACGTCACTGCGCGAGGGAATCTCGAACATCACATCCAGCAGCACTTCTTCGATGACGGTCCGCAGACCGCGCGCGCCTGTCTTCTGTTTCAACGCGCTGTCGGCGGCAGCCTCGAGTGCGTCGTCGGTGAAGACTAGCTCGGTACGATCCAGGTGCATCAACTTCTGATACTGCTTGATGATCGCGTTCTTCGGCTCGGTCAAAATGCGAACGAGCGCATCGCGATCGAGATTCTCGAGCGAGACGGTGATCGGCAGACGCCCGACGAATTCGGGAATCAGCCCAAACTTGAGTAAATCGTCCGGATTCAACTGTGCCAGCGCCTCGTTGCTCATCTCCAGCGTTTCTTCGGGCGCAGCCTTGAAGCCCATCGTCTTGTGGCTGCCCAGACGCTTTTCGACGATCTTATCCAGACCCTCAAACGCGCCGCCGCAGATGAACAGGATGTTCTGGGTATTGATCTGAATGAAATCCTGGTGAGGATGTTTGCGTCCGCCCTGCGGCGGAACGTTCGCGATAGTGCCCTCGATAATCTTGAGGAGCGCCTGCTGTACACCTTCGCCAGAGACATCGCGGGTAATCGAAGGATTATCGGCTTTACGTGCGATCTTATCAATTTCGTCAACGTAGACGATGCCACGCTCGGCGCGCGCTACGTCAAAGTCGGCGATCTGAATCAGCCGCAGCAGAATATTTTCGACATCTTCACCGACATAGCCCGCCTCGGTGAGCGCGGTCGCATCGGCGATACAGAAGGGGACATCGAGAATCTTGGCCAGCGTCTGCGCCAGGTAGGTCTTGCCGCAGCCGGTCGGGCCAATCAGCAGGATGTTGCTCTTGCCGAGTTCGACGTCATCAATCTGCATGGCGGAATTGATGCGCTTGTAATGGTTATACACGGCGACAGCAAGCGCCTTCTTAGCGCGATCCTGGCCAATGACGTATTGATTGAGTTGCTCATTGATCTTGCGCGGAGTAGGAATTTTGCCCGTGGTGACACGTGGCTTCGTTGAGGACTGTTCTTCCTCGATGATTTCCCGGCATAGCTCGACGCATTCGTCGCAGATATAGACGCCGCCGGGCCCAGCGATCAGACGTTGTACCTGATCCTGGCTCTTGCCGCAGAAGGAGCATCGGTAGGTCATACGTGTCCCCTTCATATTTGCCACGGTAACACCATCCCCTCGTTGCCCGACGGTCACTGAGCCACCGGACTGTGGCCGATTTCATCATCCAACAGCATGTGTTATGCCACAATAACTACACCCAGGATACATCTATGGTATGCCATGGTATGCCATTGTTCTACAGCACATGCCGCGCAATGCGGAAAACCGACCTGAACTGTTTGGATTCCCTCCCACACTAACTACGGAGAACGATCCTCCGTGGTTTGGGCGTGGGGACGAGATGCCTCTGCCACCGTGACCTGTGACGGTTGGCGAGCATGTGGCTATCTATCTAGCTGTCAGTCACATGCTCACCGTCGAATGAACGACGGGTACCACCAATTATAACGTACGATGCACAGTACCGTGTCGCTCGCACGACACGTAACTCATTGTGTGAAACGGGTAGTGCCAGTATACCCCGGAAAACCCATTTCCCCTGCACTAATTTTCGTTTTCTGGTACCTCTGTATCGCCGGTACTTTCTGGCGTGCTCGCTTTTGCGCTGGCCGGGCTGTCGGCCTCCTCAGCCGTCTCGGTATCCGCCTTGATATCCGCCTCGACCTCGGCTTCCGCGTCGGCTTTGCCGTCGATCTCGGCTCCCGTGGTAGCAGCGGCAGTCGCTCCACGCTCGACCGTTTCCGCCTCAGCCTCTTCATCCGCCTCAGCCTCTTCTGCCCGCCTCTTATCCGCGTCTTCCCCGCGTCTTCCGCGTCTTCCGCCTCGGCGAACTGGGAGAGGTCGGGCAGCACGATATCACCGCGCCCCTCGGTGGCGATTTCGATCAGCCGAGCAAGCGCCTTATCGCGGCGGATGCGGCCCTCGATATTGGCCAGTTGGTTGGCGGTGAGCTGGTTCATGCGGATGGGCTTGTCGCCACTGATGGCGTTGATGTTATCGAGCCACTGCGCAACCTCGTCCTGGCTGGCGGTGATGCCCTCGGCGTCGGCGATGGCGTTGAGCACCAGGTCGCGCTTGACCCGCTCGCGCGCCTCTGGCTCCAGCTCCTGGTGATATTCCTCGTGACTCTTCTGCATCATCTTGAGATACTGCTGGAGGGAGAGGCGGCTCTGCGAGAGCATACGCTCGGTCTCGTGCTCCATCGCGTGAATCTCGTCGTCCACCAGCACCCGGTGCGGCTCGACGGTCGCGCCCTCGACGGCTTTGTTCACCACCTCGTCGCGCAGGCCGCGGCGGGCGTCGTTGATCTTCTGTACCATCAGCTGCTGGCGAATGGCATCGCGCAACTGCTCGACGTTCTCGAAGTCGCCCGACGCCTTGGCCAGCTCGTCGTCTACCTCAGGCAGCTCGCGCACCTTCACGCCCAGCAGCTTGACATCGTACTGCGCTTCTTTATCGGCAAGCTCGGGGTTCGAGTAGTCTTCGGGGATGGTGGTCGTGAACTGCTTCGACTCACCCTCCTTCATGCCGATGACCTCATCGTCCATGCCCGCGAAGATGCCGGGACGTTCGAGGACGAGCTCGAACTCGTTGTCGTGCAGGTTACTGACCTCTTTCTCGCCGACGGTCAGTTTGAGATCCATGGTCACGAAGTCGCCAAGCTGCGCGGCGCGTTCGACGGGCGTCTTGATGGCCTGGTCCTGCCGGATGCGCTCGACGATGTCGTCGATCTCCTGGTCGCTCACCTCGATGGGCGGCTGCTCGACACGGATCGCCTGATAGTCGCCGAGGATGACGGGCGCCAGAACCGGCACGCGCGCGGTGAAGGAGTAGGGCTGGCCGTATTCGATGGGCGGCGCGTCCACAGTGGGGCGGGCAATCGGCTGGATGCCGTTTTCGCGGATGGCCTGTCGGTAGCTCTGGTCGACCAGCTCTTCTAGCCCCTCTTGATAGATGGTGTCTTTGCCCAGCATGCGCTCGATCATCGAGCGGGGAGCCTTGCCCTTGCGGAAGCCCGGCACGTTATATTGCTGCGCCAGCTTCTTATAGGCGCGCTCGGAAGCTCTTTCGAGTTCGTCCCACTCCAGCTCGACATTCAGGACGGCCTCGCTATCTGCCCCCTGCTCTACGGTCACTTTCACGGTGTTCCTCCAGAAGAGAGGTGGCGCTGCCTCTCTTTATCTATTCCTCGCCGGGATACAGTGCGCACAGGATGCGCTCACGCACATGCAGCCTGTGTAATGGGCATGGCAAAGGCGAGGTAGTCAATACCTCGCCCATGCGCTGGCCGCCCGCATGCCGCGGCGCCAGGTGGTGAGCGGCGAGAGACTCGAACTCTCACGGGTTTCCCCAACGGATCCTAAGTCCGTCCTGTCTGCCAATTCCAGCAGCCGCCCTTGGCGTACTCCCTGTCGATGTCGCGATGACGAAAAACAGTGTCTGCCGTATCCACTATTATAGCACGTCTCCACCGACTGGCGAGGGTGGTAGATTAAGCGGAAATGGCATGACATGATCTCGAATGTGATGCGCCTAACGGTGGACGGAATTTACGAATTCTTGGCAAACACACCAACTCCAAGCGCTTGCCATACTGTGTATAATAAGCCTACCGAGCAGACATCATGTTTGTCTCTCAACAGAGCAGCGCGCAAACCAGGAGAACCGATTAATCTGGGCATCTTTAATCGAGAAGAAAGGGAGCGAATAGATGAGCGAGGAAGATAGCGGCAGGTGGCGCGTGATTGGTCGAGTCGCCCTCATTTTAGGCATGATCGCGTCCATCGCTACGGTTCTGGCGTTTGTTGTCCACGGCACGTCCTCGACCAGTGCGAACAATCTCTCCGGCGCACAAGCCTCCGAAGCCACTGCCACTGCTCTGGCGCTGAACGCTACTCCAAGTTTGTCACCTACCCCATCCCCCATACCGCTTCCTACACAGACTCCTACGCCGCTTCCCACACCCGCCCCTCCTGGGACTGTACTATACCGCGCTGACCAATCGACGGGATGGAGCGGCTGGGATATTGGCGGTCCGTGGAAAGTTGTGAACGGGGTACTTCTGAATGATGGTACTGGCCCCGGATTCAGTTGCGGCGTAGAAGGTAGCCTAACAATCCCTTTTCAACCACAATCAGCCAATATTGAAATCATTGCAACTATTGATTTACCCAACGGTCAAGGGCCAATTAACGGCCAAGGCCTTGGCCTCACAGCTCGCGAGGGTGACGCTCAAGGTAAAATCATCGGATACACTGCGGGCCTCAGTGGACTTGCTGGCCCTTCCATCTACGACGTCGATAGCTGCAATACTCTGGCTGAACACGATTATTCTAACCTGAGCATTGGTACTCATATCTTGCGCTTTGACCTCAACAGCACCGAGTTGCGATTCTATATTGACGGAGGCTTGGTCGTTGCGGCAAGCGATGCGAAGTACCTGTCGGCTGGCAAAGTCAGCTTCTACGCCTCTGCGCAGTACATGAAGGTCATCGGCTTCAAAGTCATCCAACTGTAGCGCCTCCATACTATGGAGGGATGGCGCCTGCGTCTTGAGGATTCGACCATTATACTCGCCCTCGCTGTCTATGACAGAGGGGGTAATGTTCCTTTGATATGAACAGTTGCAGTTTTCCAATTTGCCGACATGGCCCACCTTCTCCCAGCGCCTTTGCCAGGTAGGCGATCTTGACGGGAAGGCTGGGCAAAGCGCACGCTGGAGAGGACAAGGCACAACACAAACTGAGCGGATAGCAGGTGGATGCGCTCTCGCGTCTTGCCATCCGCTCAGTAGGTCAATCACTCAACGTCCGGGCCTGATGACGAAGTAACTGACGGCAATGACGGTCACCACCATAACGACGCCCAGTACCGCGACGCTAATGAGCCAGCCACCGAAGCCTGCGCTTAAGACAGAAGCCGCCCACAGGGCCAGACCGCCAAGCAGCAGGAAAATGCCGAGGGCAACCACCACCCAGCCCATCGCAAGACCCTGGCGCTCACCATAGGTTAATTTGTGCGGCGCCGGGGATTCTGTTCGCATAGGGGAAGCCTCAACGACCCGATCCATTCCATCGAATTTCACCTGAGGTGTCATAATAATCGCCTCCTTCCTCAGATGGCGCATGTGGGGGAACCCAATGTCCCCCACTTTCCAGCATCTGCTGCCGGGGTCACGTATCGGTCACGGAAACACAGGCGCGCTGCACACACGGGTCACATCTTCGCGGGAACCCGCGCTTCTCCCGTTTGACCGGTTCGCATAGAATGAAGCTGGCGACGTGATACAGCAGGGAGGGATGCGCCAGTGAGCGAGCAGGATGTATTGGGCGTTACCGAAACTAGCGACATGCCATCGCCGGAGCGGCAGGCGGAGTTACGGGCGGCGTGCGCGGCGAATAGCTCGGCGGGCAGAGCGCCCTACGAGCGCGTGCGGATTCACTCCCGTGGCGAAGTCGAGTGGATCATGGCCGAACACGGCTGGTCGGGCCAGGAATCCGAGTATATCGTCAAGTATGAGTTGATTCCTCAGGGCCGGACGGTAGAGTGCGTGAATCTCAGCGGCGCATGGATGGCCGAGATCGACCTGTCGGGCATGGTGCTGCGGCGAGCCAATCTGACTGGCGCGAATCTGGTGCGCGCCAACCTGCATGCCATTGACCTCGTCGATAGCGATCTCTCCGGCGCGGATTTGGGCTACGCGGATTTATCCGGCGCGAATCTCATCTGGGCTAATCTCAGTGGCGCGCATCTGCGCGAGGCGAATCTGGCAGATGCCCGGCTCGTCTTTGCCACGCTCCACGGCGCTGGGTTCGCCCGCTGCAATCTGCGCGGCGCCGTGCTGACCCACGCCCGCATGGACGCCGCGACACTCCTGGGGGATGTTCAACTGGACGCACGGACACGCCTGCGCGATATCGCCTGGAACGGCGCATCGCTGACCCAGATCGACTGGTCGCAGACGCCGCGCCTGGGCGATGAGATACAGGAGCAATTCGTCCCTGCCGAGCATGGCCGACAGTCGGCGATTATGCCGCGCCGATGGGAGGCCGCCGCCCGTACGTATCAGCAGCTCGCCGTTGTGCTGCGTGAGCAGGGGGTGAGCGACGCAGCCGCGCGTTTCGCCTATCGCTCGCAGGCGCTCCAGCGGCGCGTACTCCGCCAGCAGCGCCACTATCTGCGTGCGGGTGGCTCGTGGCTGCTCGACTTCATCTCTGGCTATGGCTATAAGCCGATGCGCAGTTTCATCACCTATCTACTGGTGATCGTCGCCTTCGCCGCCCTCTACTTCATCTTGCGCGAGAGCGTCTCTCCGGCGCTCTCGCCAGTGGATGCGCTGATCTTCAGCGTCACATCGTTTCACGGGCGCGGCTTCGCGCCCGGCGAGGCGGTGAGCCTGCACAATCCGCTAACCATCCTGGCGGCGGGCGAGGCGGTGTTGGGGCTGCTGATCGAGATCACCTTCATCGCGACCTTCACCCAACGCTTCTTCGCACGGTAACCTCCGTGTCTCCAGTTATGCCCTTCGCTCACCCTCAGTTCAATGTTGTGGCACGCCTATTGCGCAACAGAATATGGCTGAGATGAGCCTGATGGGTGGTGTGGACCCATGGGCCGAACGCACCTTGAGGGAAAGGTGGAGACGAGTGGCGACTGCGACAATATGTGTGATTGAAGACGATGATGGGGTACGTGAAATCGTACGTGATCTGCTCACCGATGTAGGATACGATGTGATCGAGGCGGCTACTGGCCTTGAGGGGAAGCAAATACTCGACGCCAGCGCCGGGCGGCTGATCGTCGTTCTCGATTATCGGCTGCCCGCGCTGGATGGCTGCGACCTGCTGGAACTCGTGGCGCAAGATGAAGACCTGCGCGAGCGCCATACCTTCATCATGATGTCGGCCAGTCCCGCGAAGACGATTGAGGACTGCGAAGAGGCTATTGACGAGTTAGATGTGCCCATTATCTCGAAGCCCTTCAACATCGACGATCTGGTGGAGGCCGTCCGGCAGGCCGAGGAGCGGCTCGATCCCGGTGGTGAGCCAGCGCCAGCAGGGAGTTGACAGGGCGCATGCTTATTCTTCCGGGGGAACGTCGGCGTGCCAGTTGCGCAGTTTGCTGTGCAGGCGGAAAAGCTCGCCGAAGGCGTGGACGATGACACGCAGGTTAGCGCCGCTCGCCTGACCGTGGACGCGGGGATAATGGCGCACCGGCGCCTCCACGAAGGGCACGCCCATCCGCGTCAGCTTCACCAGCATCTCCGTGTTGACCATCGCGCCCTCCGCCGTCACATCCACCGCACGAACGAGCGCGGTATCGTAGAGCTTGAACGCGCAGTCCACATCGCGCACTCGAAGATCGAAGAGCGTCGAGACGAGCAACTTCCAGCCCCAGGCGTTGACCTTGCGCAGCGGCGAATCCTGCCGGTGCAGCCGATAGCCCAGCACCGCGCGATGCCCCTGCTCGCGTAGCGGCAGCAGCAGCGCCAGATCGCGAATATCGAACTGGCCGTCGGCATCCATGAAGAAGGCGAGCGGCTTCGTCATTACGTTGAATCCGGCGATGAGCGCGCCGCCGTAGCCTCGCTGGGGACGGTTGTGGACGACACGGATATGCGGATTGGCCGCGGCGTATTCCTCGGCGATTGCTCCGGTCTGGTCAGAGGAGCCATCGTCCACCACGATGATCTCGTAGTCGGGCGCGATCTCGCTCAGCGCCGCGATACACTTCTCGATTGTCTCGGTGAGCACGGCTTCCTCGTTATGCGCGGGCAACACCACGGAAATGCCGCGTGTCGTCAGCGGCATCGCTGGTGGTGTGCGCTCAATCGCGTCAGTTGTCGCGTCGCTCGCATCAGTCGCATCGGTTGTATCGGTTGTATCGGTTGTATCGGTTGTATCGGGCATGGCGCTCTTCTGCTGGTGAGTCATCATGTAGTTTGGTCTCTCTGCCCGTAGTGTATCGCGTAGTTTTAGCCCCCGCGCGATACAGCATATTCAATCACCATTGTACGTACCGGCGCAACCGTGCCTGACTAGCGGCGCGGCGCGCGATAAAGCTCCATGCAGATAGGACGCTGATAGCGCTCGCTGAAGTTCCATGCTATCGTATCCCTGTCGGCCTCAAGCGTACTCATAGTGTCGCGCATCCATATGAGAATTCGGTAGAAATTACATGTGAAAGAATCCATCCGCGTCGGGCGTCCAGATAAACAGCCATAGCGCGCATTGCATGTGATGCCTTGCAGGCTGGAGCCGCCGCACGAAGAGAGGAAGCGATGTACCGCATAGCGAACCTGGAGGAGCGTTCCCGTCGCCGTCAGGAACGTCTGCGCAGACAGTTCCGGCGCTATGGCAACGACGAAAATATCCTCTCGCGACGGCCCTGGTATCTGGTGGGCGTCCTGCTGTTACTCGTCAGCCTGGCGCTACGGGATCAGATCCTCTTTGTCTCTGGACTTGCCGTGATCGCACTCGGCGCAATCCCTGAGATCTGGTATCGCTTCTGCCTCAGCGAGGTGATCGTTCGCCGCCACCTGGGGGTGGATCGCGCGCGGCTCGGCGATGAAATCTCGTTTACCATCACTATCGAGAACCGCAAAATTCTGCCACTGCCACGCCTCGACCTCGAAGACGATGTGCCCGAGGATTGCCGTATCGCTGGCGCTATCGTGCGACCGAGCTTTAAGACGCAGCGCGCCACGTTGACGAATGCATTCTCACTCTGGGCGATGCAGCGGGTGACACGCCGTTACCAGATGCGCATCCTGGAGCGAGGCGCTTACACCTTTGGGCCGATGCTGCTGCAGAGTGGCGATCCCCTTGGCGTGCTGACACGCCAGCAGGTGATCGAACAGCCCGCATATCTGCTGGTGCATCCACTCGTGATGCCCCTTGATCGATTCGGGCTGCCCGCGCGCGCGCCCTTCGGCGATCTCTCCACCACACGACGCCTGCTCGCCGATCCGCTACGAGTGGCGGGCGTGCGCGACTATGCAGCTGGCGACGATCCTCGCCACATCCACTGGAAGGCCACCGCACGCACCGGCGCGCTGCATACCAAAGTCTTCGAGCCTTCGGCGCACCACACACTGACCATTTTTCTCGATCTGCGCACCTTTGGTCGCGACGACCGCCTCTTTGGCCATGGGCAGTTCGTCGGCGTGGATCACGATCTGAGCGAGCTGGCGATCAGCGCGGCGGCCTCGGTGGCCTCCTGGGGACTGGAGCAGGGATACGCGGTGGGGCTGTGCGCCAACGGCACCATGCAGGCGCACGACGATCTCGTCTGGCGTCCGCGAGTAGGCGCTGATGGTGAATCGGGCGCGTCGAGCACATCGAGCCAGTCGGCTGATGCGGGTTCGGGCGTGACCATCGGCGGCGTGCGGGCCATCTCCGCGCATCGCTCCGCCGGTCGTCTGCGTATCGCGCCCGCCAGTGATAATGGTCAGTTGCTCCGGCTGATGGATGCCCTGGCGCGGCTGGTAGCGTTCGTCCCGCGCCCCATCAACGCTATCGTCGTCGAGGAATCGCCACGCCTGCCCTATGGCAGTACGGTTGTCTACGTCGGCGCCGCGCAGGCGCTTGGCGGTGAGGGCGTCGAGGTCTTCAGTCGGCTGCGGTCGGCAGGGCATAGCGTGACGCTGCTGCTCACGGGCGATAGACCGCTCGTGACCCGTCGGCTACCCTCGCTACGTCTGGGTGGGTCGGCAAAGTGGCATGAGCTGATCCAGGAGACTCTGGCCGAGCGTGGAGTGGACGCCGATGGGCAGCCGTTGCCGCCCGATACCATGCCAGAAGACGCCGCCAGCCATCCGCGCGTCAGTCTGGAGGCGCTGCAATGAGACTTCTCGCGTCGCAACCACCCAACACTCGGCCGCCCGCACAGCCACGAGTCGAGCGTCTGGCCGAGCTACTGGTGGTGGCATCCGCCTGTGTGCTGGAAACGCTGCCGATCTTCTGCTGGCTGCTGCTGCTAGGGGCGTACAATGCAGACGACCCCAATGGCGCTGTGATGCCGTTCTGGTGGATGTGGCTGCTGGTCTTCGGCGTCCACTGGCTCGCCGTCTTATTCACCCGTGATACCGACGATGATCCGCAACGCAGACGCAAGCATACGCTGCTGCTGACATTCGCTGTGGCGGGGCTGGGGACGCTTTCTCTGCTCGCCACATACTTGCTCTCGCCAACTGCCCGCTCCGTGCTCGTCAATGGTGGCGATACCAGCGGGCTGGTGGCGCTGGCGCTGCTGATCATTTGGCTGTGGTGGCGCGGCCTGCTGCTGGGGCGAGGACGGCTGACTCGTGGCCGGATATACGTCCGCTTCGTCGCGGCGCTGGGTGTGACCATCGCGGCCCTGGCAGGCGCGGCGACCATTCAAGGAGCGGCGCGCCCATTGGCGGCGAGCTATCTCACGTTGCTGCTGGCGTTGCTGCTCTTCGCGGGGACGATGGGGCTAACGCTGTCGCAGGCGCGCGATGCCTCATACGAGATGCGTAGCGCGTATCGTGGCAATCAGCCATTGGAGATGCCGCCGGTCTTCACGCGAGCCTGGCTGGCGGCCAGTGTCGGCCTGAGCCTTGGCCTCTCGCTGCTGGCGCTGTTGCTGGCGACACTCATCTCGCGTGATTCGGTGCGCGTTCTTGCCATCGCTGCGGGCAATATCGTCAATGGTCTGCTTGATGGGATAGCGTTTATCCTCACACCGATCTTCTTCGTCCTCTACCTGATTCTGGACAAGCCCATCGAATGGCTGACGGCGTATTTTCACCGGCTCGGCCCGCCAAAGCCGCTGACGCTGCCGACGACGCCGCCTTGCAGTCCCACCGTTCCCGCGGGGGATGTCGCCACGCCCGGCGCCACCTGCGCTCCGCCAGCGCACAATGTGGTCTCGACAAGTCTGCTCCCGGCGGAATGGCTGACGGTGATGCGCTGGGGAGCCGCGATTCTGGTCATCGTCGTCGCGCTGGTGGTGCTGGCGCGCGTGTTGAGCCGTTTCACCCAGGTGCGGCAGATGCGTGCGTTTACTGAGGAACGCACGATGCTCGATGCCCGCGAGATCCTTGGCGGTCAGCTTCGGCGCTTGTTCGGCGCTTTCCGCCGCCAGCCCGCCGGGGACTCTCTCGTGACGGACGATCTTGCCGAGGGTAGCGTGCGCCGGGTCTATCGCGATACGCTAACGCTTGCCGTCGGCACAGGACACGCGCGCCGACTCGCCGAGACGCCGCGCGAGTATCAGCGCCGCCTCGCCAGCGACGATCCGCTGCGCCCTGGGACGGCCGCGCCACCCGAGGTAGCCGGAGCGCTGGCCGAACTGACCCACGTCTACGAGCAGGCGCGCTATGGCCAGCCGGAGTCCGACCCAGACGTCTCACTTCCAGCCACGCCGGAAACCGCGAGCGACGCGGCGGCTGTGCGGCGCTGGCTTGCCGAGCAGCAGAGCGCGGGCGGTTGAAACCGCGCCTGAACGGCCTGCGGCCACAAAACCCGCCGTCGCGGGTTCCTCGCACCGCTGCCCAACACTAACTCTGCGGAGGCGGCTCTCTAGAGAGTCCGCGCAGGCGGACTTCGTGGCGGAGCGGAGCGAGGTCATTTAGGCGCGGTTTTAACCGCCAGCCGATAGTTATGTGGCGGGCTGCCCATCTTCGTCGTCGATGCTGCGGCCTTCCTGGGCGCGCTGGAGGGTGACGGCGCTATTGATCAGGCCAATGTGGGTGAACGCCTGGGGATAGTTACCCAGCAGCGCCCCCGTCGCCGGATCCACCTCTTCTGAATAAAGGCCAAGCGGGCTGGCGAACGTCAGCAGATGCTCCATGCGGCGCTGGGCCTCCTCGATCTCGCCCATACGGCAGAGGTCGCTGACGAGCCACCAGGTACACGCCAGAAATGCGCCCTCGCCTCCGGGCAGGCCATCGATTGAAGAGAGGTCGTGCGGATTTCTGCGCTTGTGTCTGCCCGGCGTCGTCAAAAGGACGATAACGGTAGAGCAGGCCGCCATCTCCAGAGAGCCGTTGGGCGGTCGTCAGGATGGTGTCGCGCATCTGCGGCTCGCTCGCCTGCTGGAATCCTGAAAGCGCCAGGCGCAGGTTGGCGGAGTCGAGCACCCGGTCTCCATAGGCCTGGGTGAATGAATGAATCTCCTCATTGTATCCACTCTGCTCGATCTCTTCCCGGATGGCCGCGCCCTGCTTGCCCCAGCGTGGCGCATGACGCGAATGATTATGGTGCTCGGCCATCTTGCAAGCGCGGTCGAGCGCGACCCAGCACATCGCCCGCGAATAGACAAAGGCTCGCGGCATGCCGCGCACTTCCCAGATGCCACGGTCCGTCTCGTGCCAGTGATTGGCGACGTAGTCCGCGATCAGTTCCGCCATCGTACGCAGGTCGCGCGTCGGCTCGTGGATGCGGCGCCCATGACGATAGCCCGCCTGCCGCAGGTAGCTATACGCCGCGGCGAGCACCTCGCCATAGACGTCCATCTGCCGCTGTGTCGCCGCGCCGTTGCCGATGCGCACGGGCTGAGAGCCTTGATAGCCTTCCAGATGGGTCAATTCCTGCTCGGCGAGGTGAGCGCCGTATTCGCCGCGAATGCTATACAGGATGCGCAGGTTATCGATGCGCTTGATGTCGAGGTCATGCAGAAAGTGAAAGTAGTCGCGCGCCTCGCCGTAATAGCCAAGCTGGCCGAGCGCCTCCAGTGTGAAGGAGGAATCGCGCAGCCAGGTGTAGCGATAATCCCAGTTGCGCACGCCGCCGATGCCCTCCGGCAGTGAGGTGGTGGGGGCGGCGACGATGGCGCCGGTCGGCTCGAAGGTGCAGAGCTTCAGCGCCAATGCAGAACGCAGCACCTGCTCCTGATAGGGGCCATCATAGCGGGTGGTGGCTGCCCAGGTATGCCAGTACTGCATCGTCTCGCGCACGTCGGCGTCCACGTCATGCGTGGTCAGCCTGTGCGCCAGCGCGCGCGCCTCGCCCAGCGTGCGGGCGTAATTGAGGCTGATGGCCACTCGCTCGCCTGCCTTGAGCGTGAGCGATGAGCTGAGGATATCGCCGTCGACGTGGAGCGGGCCTGCGGCGTCTGATGCGGCGGGTGGCAGCGGGCGTACGATCAGCACGAGATAGCGCTTGTCCGCCGAGAGGATCGCTCCGACCATCCCACCTGCCAGCGACAGCATTTCCAGCTGCGACGATAAGCGGGCGTAGTCGAAGGTGGCCTTCAGCGTGATGGTGACAGCCACCGTCCCTTCGAGGCAGGTGGCAATACGCAGGATGCGATGGGCCGCGGCGACATCATTGCCGATCTCGCGTTCGAGGCCCGCATGCAGCCGGTGCATCCCGTGATGCAGCAGCCGTTCGTCCACCTGAGATGCGACGTTCGCGGGGCTTGGCCGACGCGAGCGAATCGGCATGCAATCGATCAGACGAAGCTGGCCTGTTCCAGTGTCGAAGACCGTCTGCAACATATTCGTCGCGGGCAGATAGGCCATCTGACTGGCGAATCCCGCAGCGGGAGATACCTGAAAGTAACCACCTTTGTCGGCGTCGAGCAGCCTCAGAAAGATGGCGGGGCTGTCGAAGTGTGGCATGCAGCACCAGTCAATCGAGCCGTCCGGCCCGATCAGCGCGGCGGTACGGCAATCGCCGATGACACCATAGTCGCCAATGGGCCGATAGCGAGGCCGCGCCGCATTCTGGGCCGCCTCAACGCGAAGTCCGGCAAGCTGCATCGTTGCACCTCATTCGCTTTGCTAGTGTACCAGGATGTCGTCGGCACTGACGCACTCTGGTTGTGTCCAGCCACCATAGATACCATATCATACCGCGAGCGGTTACTCCGGCTTGCATCGCCTGCTTTCTCTCTCGCACATGCCATGACTCCCCAAAAAGATCGCCGGATTCTCGGATGGGCATCCGGGTTCCGGCGAACGGTGCGGCAAAGCGCTATGTGTCTGCTATTCGTCCCAGGCCTGGACGAGCGTGTGATGGGCGATTTTGCCATCGCGCAGGGTCAGCAGGTTGGCGCTGAGGACGCGCACTCCGTCGGGGTACAGGCAGGCCTCGGTGAAGGCCACGCCATCGCCACCCGCGATAACATCGTCCACTTTGTGCGTCATGGCGCGCGAGCAGACATCCTGGTAATAGCCAGCGATGGCGCTCTTGCCGGTCAGCACGGTGGGCTTGCTGGGCGGCCGGTTACGGTCAACGATACGAATCTCGGCGTCGTCGGTGTAGAGTCCGACAAGCGTCGCCTCCTCGCCTTGTTCGATGGCGCGGCGCAGGGTGGTGATGGTAGTGGTGTCAATACTGTCCTGGGTGCCCATAGAAATCTCCTCTTCTCGTGAAAGCTTGCGCCTTCGACCGCCTGCGGCAGAATCTGCCGCCGATCACAAGCATCAGCGTACCTGGGATGGTCACACGCCGCATCGTGGAGGACACTGAGATGCGCCCAGGTGTGGTACGGATATGAGAAGCCGTGTGAGAAGGCTTATGGATCAGCGCTCATGGAGGTCGTCACACGTTGACAACACCCATGCAGTGCTTTACGCTCTCACCGAGTCCGCTTCAACTTTTGAAGGATTGTTCACCAGCGCTGAGTGGCGCGAAGGAGCCTCTATTTTATGCCAGGACCTCTCAATACTACCGTTCGCGCCTTCTTGGACGAAGTGCATTTTGGTACGCTGGCCACCGTGAATTCCCAGGGCATTCCTTCCCAGGTGCTTGTTTGGTATATGTTGGATGGGAGTGACATCCTCGTGTCAACGCCAGCAACCTCCTATAAGGTCCGTAACCTCCGGTCGAATTCCTGGGCATCGCTGAGTGTCTCCGAGGGTCCACGGTACCTTACCGTGCGTGGGCGAACGACCATTGACGAGGATCCAGAGCGCGGCGCAGCGCTCTATCGCCAGATTGCCACTCGGTATCTTGGCGCTGAGGCTGCTGAACAATGGCTCGCACAATCCACCCGTAGAGGCGCGGCAGATCGCGTCACCCTGCGCCTGAGCATCGAACACATCGTCTCTATGCAGCGCTGAGTGGTATTGATCAGCGGGAAACCCTTGCTTGGCTTGGACGGATAGAGGCGCGTGCCCTTTCTGATGCTACGCGCGTGGCTTGACCGTCATCGGAATTCCGCCCGGCATGACTTCGGTGATGAAGCCGAACTCGAAGGGACGCTCGGATCCGACGGGCGCCAGCTCGAACTTGCGCAGGACGTCGGTAGCGATAGCCTTGACCTCGATGTTGGCGAAGTTGACGCCGATGCAGAGGCGTGGGCCGCCGCCGAAGGTGACGAGCGCGTACGGCGTTTTGCGATCCTCCTCGCGCGGCGACGAGAAGCGGTCGGGGTCAAATTTGTCAGGGTCGGCGAAGTATTGAGACATGCGATGACAGCCCGCGAGAGAGAGACGCACGTGGACGCCCGCCGGGATCGTGTAGCCAGCGAACTCGACCTCCCGCAGCACGCCGCGCGGGACATTCTGGACCGGGGAGTGGAGGCGTCCGGCCTCACGGATGAAGAGGTCAAGCTGGTGTAGATTGCGGGCGGCCTCGACGGTAAGAGGGGCGGACGAGCCAGCGAGCTGCGAGTTCAACTCGGCCTCGACACGGGCGCGCTGCTCCGGCTCGGTTGCGAGCAGATAGAGCGTCCAGGCGGCGAGGGTAGTAGTGGTCTCATGTCCTGCGACGAGCAGGATATAGAGGTGGCCAAGTACTTCGTCGTCGGTGAGCGGTTGGCCCTGGTCATCGCGGGCATGGACGATCATGCCGAGCACGTCGCGTGTCTGGTCCTCGGGTATCGCGCGGCGTTCGGCGATGAGGTTGAGCAGGATGGCGTCCAACTCTTCCTTGGCAGCGATCGCGCCACGATAGTACTCCTCATAGGCGGATTCGTCGTTGCCAAAGCGCACGCGGGGGAGCAGGGCATAGAAGAGGCGCTGAAGCCGCTCGACCTCGTCGCTGCTGTCAATGCCGGCGAGGGCCCCAGCGGCGACATGGAAGGTGATCTCACGGGCCTCCTGAAAGACATCCACCTGGCCGCGCTCGGCCCAGTTGGCGGTATGCTGGGCGACGATGCGCTGGACGAGTGGGATGTAGCGCTCCATGTAGGCGGTCGTGAAGGCCGGATTCCACATTTTTCGGCTGCGGGCCCAGGCGGGATTGTCCTGGTTGAGGAGTCCCTGGCCCATCAGGTCGCCAATGATGGGTGTCCAGCCTTCATCGTGGCTGAAGACTTCGCGTTGCGTGTTGAAGACCATTTTGTTGGCATCCGCGCCGACAAGGAAGAGAACCTCGAAGCCAGCATCCGGGCCGCCAGCCATCTGCCAGCGGAAGATCGGCCCGATGCGCTCGGCCTCCCGCGCTATGCGGGTCGGCATCTCGCCAGACATCATATCCATCGGCCCTAGCTGCGTGACGGGGGCCTCACCCAACGGCTTACTCATACAGTTGTCTCGCCTCTCTACCAGACAGTACAGGCAATAGCGTCTGTGCGCCGCAACACAATGCATCGCAGTATCCAGCAGGTCACATGCCAGCGTATGCGACCGAATTCGCACGGAAATCCGCCCGTGCGAGACGCGCATTACAGAGGATGTTACCCCGGATTTGCCCTGTCTCGGAGGCATGTACGCATAAGTCGCGGTTGCGTTTCATCCTGCCATGAGGCGAGGCTCAGCAGTAGAGGGAGGATAAGCCAGGCTGCCGGGAGGAGTCTCCGTCACGCGAGCCGCACGCTTGATGCGCCTGCGCCTGTGGCATATAATAGGTCGAATGGCCGATAATTTCAGCATTGCATGTCAGGAGCATGGACGCGATAGCGGCCAATGGCGACGGGACTCAGGAAAGCGGGCGAACCCATGACACGTGTGGTGGTCGGTATGAGCGGTGGCGTCGATAGCTCGGTGGCGGCGGCGCTGCTCAAAGAACAGGGGTACGATGTCGTCGGCATCATGCTGCGCCTCTGGGCCGAGCCACCTACGGACGGCGCGGACGAGGACACTGGCCAGGCGCGCGAAAATGCCTGCTGCTCCATCGAATCGATGAGCGATGCACGGCGGGTCGCGGCCCAGCTTGATATCCCCTTCTACGTCGTCAACGTCGAGGAGCCGTTTCGCGAGACGATTGTGGACTACTTCTACGACGAGTATCGCGCTGGGCGCACGCCAAACCCCTGCCTGCGCTGCAACCGTACGATCCGCTTCACGCTCCTGCTGGAGCGGGCGCTTGCCCTTGGCGCGGACTATCTGGCGACGGGACACTACGTGCGTGTGGATGATGACCCGCTTACGGGCCAGCGACGTCTGCGCCGGGCCAGCGATGTCGCCAAGGATCAGTCGTACGTGCTGCATGTGCTCTCGCAGTATCAACTGAGCCACGCGCTCTTCCCGCTGGGAGAATACACCAAGCCGGAGGTGCGCGCGATGGCGGCGGAGCGTGGCCTGCCGGTGGCGACGAAGGCGGAGAGTCAGGAGATTTGCTTCGTCGCCGCCAACGACTATCGTGGCTTCGTCCGCCGCTATGCCGAGGCAAGCGGCAAGCCTGCGCCTGAGCCTGGGCCGATACTCGATCTCTCAGGGCGACAGCTTGGCGCGCATAGTGGCCTGGCGAATTACACCGTCGGCCAGCGCAAGGGGCTGGGCATCGCCTCACGCGAGCCGCTGCACGTCTTGCAACTGGATAATGCGCGCAATACCGTCGTCGTCGGGCCAGCCGCCGCACTCGAACGCGAGCGCTTCACCGTTCACCAGACGACATGGACACGCGATACACCGCCCGATGGCCAGGCGCGCGTCGAGGTCAAGGTACGCTACAAGGCGCAGCCAGTGCGTGGCCTCGTCACGCCGGTGTCTGATGGGCGCGCCGAGGTGGCGCTCGATCAGCCGATTCGCGCGGTGACGCCGGGACAGGCCGCCGTCTTCTATGTTGGCGCTGAGGGCGACGAGGTGCTCGGCGGCGGGCTAATCGAGTAGTAGGCGGATTCTTAAATCTCCTTGCGCATGTTGATGGCGGTCGGCTTGTATCCCAGGTTCTCATACAGGCGGATCGCCACGCTATTATTGCCGAAGACGTTGAGGTCAATGTGATTGGCGCCGAGTGGCTTCACAGTGGTTTCTAGCGCCAGCATCGCCTCTTTGCTGTAGCCCTGGCCGCGGTACTGCTCATCGATGCCAATGAAGTAGATGAAGGCCCGCGCCTTCTCGCTCTCGACCAGTACCCAGAGGTCGCCCACGGCGTCGCCATTTCCCGACACGATTTTCCAGAAATAGTGGCCTTTGCTTGCCATACCGTCGGGTAGCAGCGTGTCGAACTGGTGCGCCGCCGCCTTTCGCCCCTCCTCCATCGAGATGCTGCTCACATTGGCAACCTCGCGGGCGTAGTCCTCGAAGATAGCGTCCCGCAGACGCTGGTATTCGCTTTCGGTCATCGGTCGAAGGATGGTCGTTGTGGTCACGTGCCGCCTGCTCCTACTATTCAGTGATAGGCTGGCCCTTTTCGGATGAAAGCGCCGTCATGCTCCGACTGTAGTGTATCGTTCGCCTGGTGTCTAGCGCAATACTACACAAGACTAATGTGGAGGGCGCATGCTGCATACATGTCCGATGATTTCCACGCCGAACTGGCAATGGCCTGGTCTTATACAGGCGCCGGGAAGCTGGCTTTTGTTGGCGGTGTTGCTAGTCGTTGCCATTGTGTTGGCGCCGCGCGTGGTCTCCGCCGCTAGTTCCTTGCGCACGCGCATTCCGGTGGCGCTTACCTATGGGCTGGCGGCCATCGCGCTGCTGGCGGCTGTGGTGGTTCTCGCGCTCATCCTGCCAGCGTATCAGGATGCCACCCTGAAAGAGTTCCTGGGGTTCCAGCCCGGCGCGTCGTCCGCGGCGACCGATTGTGCCCTCGAATTTCTGAACGGCGCACAATTTACCGGCGCCGTATTCACACAATTGGCGCTGTTGTTGCTGGCGCTAGCGCTGCTCAGTGGCGCGGTGTGCGTCTGGCTACGCACGCGATGGCGCAAGCAGTAGCCAGTTCCGCCAAGTATGCTCTCCAGGCGTTATAATGGCGTAGGCTCTCTCAGCAGGGTCAGCAACGACGAGCGCGCCGGTTGTGTCGGGACTGCCCCGCCCGGCAATCCGGTCAGGAAAAAGAAACGCATGGATCAGAGCCACATTCGCAATTTCTGTATCATCGCCCATATCGACCACGGCAAGTCCACCCTTGCGGATCGGCTGCTGGAATTCACGGGCACGATCTCGCGCCGTGATATGTCCGAGCAGGTGCTCGACCAGATGGACCTCGAGCGCGAGAAGGGCATTACCATCAAGGCGCAGGCCGTGCGCATGACGTACACTGCGAAAGATGGTCAGGAATACGAGCTGAACCTGATCGACACTCCC
The DNA here is from genome assembly GCA_963718915.1 of uncultured Chloroflexia bacterium. GTDB lineage: Bacteria > Chloroflexota > Ktedonobacteria > Ktedonobacterales > JADMIN01 > DAHUXT01. Next base: position 422,256 of record CAVRAI010000015.1, read on the forward strand.
GGACACGTCGACTTCACGTATGAGGTCTCGCGCAGTCTGGCGGCGTGTGAGGGCGCGATTCTGGTGGTGGACGCCTCGCAGGGCATCGAGGCGCAGACGCTGGCCAATCTCTATCTCGCGCTTGAGGCCAACCTCGAGCTCATCCCCGTCATCAACAAGATTGACCTACCCAGCGCCGAGCCGGAAAAGGTCACCAAAGAGATCGAGGATGTCATTGGCCTGCCGGGCGAAGAGGTGGTGCTGGCGTCGGCCAAAGAGGGCATCGGCACGCAAGATATCCTCGAAGCGGTGGTCCAGCGTGTCCCTCCGCCGCATGGCGCGGATGACAAGCCGCTACGGGCGCTCGTCTTCGACTCCAAGTACGACGCCTATAAGGGGGTTATCGCCTATATTCGCGTGGTAGATGGCAGGATTACCCCCTCGGACCGCCTGCTGATGATGCAGACGCATAGCTCCGCCGAGGTGCTGGAGGTGGGCTACTTCAGCCCGAACCTCGTCGCCTTGAAGTCGCTCTCCGCCGGGGAGGTTGGCTACGTCGCGACGGGCTTCAAGAACGTGAAGGACTGCCAGGTCGGCGATACGGTCACGCTGGCGACGCGGCCCGCCACCGAGGCGCTGGCTGGCTATCGGCCCGCCAAACCAATGGTCTTCGCGGGACTTTTCCCAGTGGATGGCGACGACTATCCGCTGCTGCGTGACGCGCTGGAGCGGCTGCGCCTTAACGACGCCTCGCTCGTCTTCGAGCCGGAAAACTCGGTTGCACTGGGTTTTGGCTTCCGCTGTGGCTTTCTGGGGCTGCTCCACATGGAGATCATCCAGGAGCGGCTGGAGCGCGAATACAACCTCAATCTGCTGGCGACGGCGCCGAGCGTGGAGTATGTCATCACGCGCACAAACGACGAGGTGGTCACAGTTCATAACCCGGCGGAGCTACCCGCGCCGACCGAAATCGCGCGGATCGAGGAGCCACTGATGGACATCTCGATCTTTACGCCAGCCCGCTATATCGGCACGCTGATGGACCTGGTGCAGACGCGCCACGGCGTCTTCAAGGATATGAAGTATATCGAAGAAGACCGCGTCCACCTCACCTATCTGATCCCGCTCAGCGACCTCATCATCGACTTCTACGATCAACTGAAGTCGCGGACGCAGGGCTACGCCTCGCTCGATTACACCTTCGCGCGTTATGAGGCCGCCGATCTTGTCAAGCTGGATATTCTGGTGAATGGTCAGCCGGTGGATGCGCTCTCGCTCATCACTCACAAGGACGAGGCGAATGGCCGGGGGCGCGTGCTGGTGGAGCGGCTGAAAGACCTGATTCCGCGCCAGCTCTTCGAGGTGCCGATTCAGGCGGCGGTGGGCAGCAAGATCATCGCCCGCGAGACGGTGAAGGCGCTGCGTAAGAACGTGCTGGCGAAGTGCTACGGCGGCGATATCACCCGCAAGCGCAAGCTGCTGGAGAAGCAGAAAGAGGGCAAGAAGCGCATGAAGCGGGTGGGCAACGTCGAGATTCCGCAGGAGGCATTCATGGCGGTGCTCACGCTCAACGAGGATATGTGAGAGCGGCCCCAGGCGCAGGGGGACTTGTATCCTGGACACACAACGAGGACTGACCTTGCGATCAGTCCTCGATATATCAAGCGGCGCTGGTGCATTGGCAAGCGTAATGACGCAAACTGCTTTCCGCATACAGCGCCACTTTACGGATCTACTGGTTAGCCTGCGAGCAACCCGCGAAGCACTGTCGCAACTCCACGCCCGGCTGTACTAGTGTAACTAACGTTACCCGGGCCTGCATGGGATTTGAATCAGACCTCAGTAGACCCTGCATGCCCGCCCAGTGGACGGGCGATCTTAGTCAACTTGATACACCATATACAGCACACGAATCGGCTTCTTCATGGGGAACATAGTTCAGTCTCCTTCCCTAGTTCCTCAAGCCACTGGATTGAAGTTGGTGTCTTCAATCACCCCTCTCGGAGGTACTTCTGGTATAACATTTCGCCATGCCTATGTCAAGTCTTAGACAAGACGGGATCGCCCCTTATGGCGTGCGCTGAGAGCGGGAACCGAGCTACGACGAGGCGGCATAAACCCTGATATTATCAGCATTTTGCGCCGATGTGTCCATCCACAAAACACCGCTATGCACCGCGATGTTTCTCTCCGTCCGTGCTAACTGTGAGGCGAGTGTGACCGTGCGCAAACGCTAGGTCATTTTGTCGCCATCGTCTTTTTGCCGCTTGCGGAGCGGGATCTCGCGCAGGAAAAGGGTGGCGGCGAATCCCACCGCAATCAGCAGTGTGGCGATGAGGAAGCAGCGCGTGACGGCATCGGCCAGGCTGACCTGAATCGTTGCCATCAGTTGCCGGTAGAGCGCCTCGCCCGCTGGTCCATACGCCGCGAATCCCTGGTGGATGCGCGCCACAGCGCCGGACGAGAGCAGCAGTTGTGGGTGCTCGAATTGCGCAAGCTGCCCCAGTGGGATCGTCGCTTTCAGCGCCACTGGCAGATGCTGCTGGAACTGCTCTACGAAACGGCTGGTCATGAACGAGCCAAGAATCGCCAGCCCAATTGTTCCGCCGATCTCGCGGAAGAATGAGGTCGCCGCGGTCACCTGCCCGATGCGCGAGGGCGGGTGAGGCGATACAGAAGCAATGCAGAGGCGATGCGGGAGAAATGTGCTAGAGTGCAGGGGTATAATGTACGCGCGTTGCCCAGACGCTGCGGTGTGTTGTGGCGCGCGTCACACGCGCCACAGAAGATGGTTCCTGTCGTCCAGTGTATCGCAGAGATGGTCGAGGAATGGATATCGAGGACATCAAACGCCGCGTTCTCACACAGCGGATGCATCGCTATCCTGATGTTGGGCCAGACCTGGCAGGCGCGGGCGCGGCTCGTTTCCGCCAGGAGACTGGCCGCCTGCGGGTCGCCTTCGCCAGCATTCGTCCGGGGCGCGAGGCCATTGCCATCGACCAGGTGCAGCGGTTTGCCCACCAGCGCGGCATCGAGACGCAGTGGATTGTGGTGCCGGAGCGCGTGGGCGAGGGGCAGCTGCCACAGGCATTACACACAGCCGGTTTCCGCCTTGACGAAAATCTCCAGCTGATGGCGCATGAGGGATTTGTTTCTGCGCCGCATAATCCGATGGTGACCATTTCGATCATCGAGACACAGCAGGCGATGTGGCAATACGAGTATGGCAGCCGCCAGGCGTTCTTCGAGGAAGAATATCCCGCCGAGGCGGCGGTCAGTCAGCGGGCCCGCGAGCGCTGGCGCGAACACGAGCATGGCTGGTGCCGCTATTACGCCGCCGCGATTCAGGGGCGAGCCGTCGGCGGTTGTTACGTGAGCCTGTTTGAGGAGATTCCAACCATCCTTGGCGTCTACACCGTCGCGGAGGCCCGGCGGCATGGCGTGGCGACGGCACTGCTCGAACGCGCTATCGCCGATCTGGCGCACAATGGTCGCTGGTTATCCTGCCTTTTCGTCAAACATGGCAATCCGGCGGAATCGCTTTATCGCCAGCTTGGATTCGCGCCACTGATGGACGAACAGACGTGGGTCTGGAATCCGTGGTAGAACGAGCCGATTTCGCCAGGAATAGAGGGATCATGTGAGTTTTTCCCCGCAGAGTGACATGCCTGATATATCTGAGAAATCCAATGCGCCTGATACGGTGTATGCTCCCAGCGGTTTGCGGCTAGTGAGCCTTCTGCTGCGCGGAGACAGACGCAGGCGAGTGGTGACGGCACTGCGCTCTGGTGACCTGCGTACCATCTCCCAAACCGACCTGCTGGCGCCCGCGCGGCTGCCGGGCCTTGCTCGTGATAGCCTGACGCTGCTGGTCGCGGGCGGCGCGCTCTTCGCCATCGTGAATATCGTTGCCTGGGATTTACACGGCGTCACCTCACTCCCGGGGCCAGATTCGACCTTCGTGCGGCTCTTCCTGCTGGTGGTCGCCAATATCGTCGCCTACTCCATCATGCTGCCGCTGCATGAGGCGATTCACGCCGCGACAATCCTGCTGCTGGGCGGGCGTCCGCGCTTCGGGCTGCGGCTGCCATTTGCGGCGTATTGCACCGCGCCGGGTCAGGTATTTACGCGCCTGGGCTACATGGCGGTTGCGCTGGCTCCGCTCGTGGCGCTCACCGCTGTTGGCGTCGTCATCACGGCGCTCTGGCCGCAGTGGGCGACGTGGCTCTGGTTTGGCTTCGCGGGCAATATCTCTGGCGCTGTTGGCGATCTGGCGACGGCTTCGGAGGTGCGTCGTCTGCCGTCGAGCGCGCTCATCGCGGATGATGAGACCGGCTACACCGCCTATATGGTTGGTGATGCGGGATAGTCCCTCTGTTTGTTTCGCCTCGATGCGCGGTAACACCTGTGTTGCGAGCATATACCTCTCCCTGGGGCTAGGTGTAAGACTAGCCCTGTAAACTCCCCTCCAGATGGCGTAACCATCAGGACTCTTGTGCCTTCTTACGTAAGCGTTGCACCGTTGCCCCGTCGGATATGCCCTGCGGTAGCACAAGCGAGTGTGGCGCTCGATACGGTTGTGCACGGTCGGTTCGTGGTTGCGCATGAGGCGTAAGGATACGGACAACCAACGAGAAAGAGGCGTAAGGATGAGAGCTGTGTGGTTTGTGCCCGATGAGCCGGAAGAATACCCAGTGGATCCTCAGGCTGCTTATGCTGATCCTGAGAAGGAGGATGCCACGGTTCGTGAGGATAGGCCCATTGTGCGCCACCCAGCGTTTGCGGCCATGGATGAGGACGACGACTTTTGGGAGATCCCCACACGCCTTGCGCCCTAGCCACCCAGCAGTCATGGCATTATCGCCTGTTCAGCGATTGCCTGTCGATATAAGGAGCATCATGCGATGGCGAATACCGAGCACAGGGAGTTGACGATTCCGCTCGCCATCCGGATAACACCGGTACAAACCAGAGGTTATGAGGGATGGTGGCATCCGACCGCCGCAGTCAGGGCGGATCCCATCATCAGACAATATGTGACGGCGGCGCGTCGCGACGGGTGGGAGCCAGACGGGCCAACCAGCTTCCTTGTGCTTGCTTCTCACGACAGGGTGCGATACACCGCCAGGTATGGGGCGATCAGTACCGAGTGGAAGTATACCGACTTCACCAGCGTCACGATTACCATGCATCGCGACGTACCATGACGTTGGGCCTCTAGCAGTTATTTCAGCAGGTAGCCCACCATCTCCTTGTAGAACTTGGCTGCGACTGCGGCCGTCATGTCGGCGTGGTCGCGGATGGGGTTGTATTCCACGATGTCGGCGCCGATGATCGTTCCCTCGATGTCCGCGAGCAACCGCAGCACATCGCGCACGCTGAGGCCGCCCGGCTCGTGATGTGAGACGCCCGGCGCAAATGCTGGGTCGAGCGCGTCCAAATCGAGCGAGATGTAGATTGGCCCGCTCAGGTTGAGCGCAAGGTCGGTTCGGAACGCGCGCATCTCGATCACCTCAACGCCGAAGCGCTCCGCCTGCTGTCGCTGATGAGCGTTCATCGCGCGGATGCCCACCTGTACCAGCCGTGTCGCCAGCCCATTTTCCATGATGCGCGCGAAGGGGCAGGCGTGCGACCGGCGACTGCCCTCGAACTCGTCGTAGAGGTCGGGATGGGCGTCGATATGTAGAATTGTCAGCCTGGGGTGGACACCCGCGACGGCGCGCATGATGGGATAGGTGACGGAATGGTCGCCGCCCAGCGCCAGCACGCGCGTACCGGTGGCAAGCAACTCTACCATCTGCCGTTCGATATCGACAAACGCCGCGTCGCCCGTGCCTATCTCAAGATTGCCGATGTCGCGCCAGTCAGTGCGCGCGCCGAGGTCAACCCTATCTTCCGTCGTCAGATTCATCGCGCCAGCAAGCAGCACAGTGCGTATGCGCGCCGGGGCAAGGGCCGGTCCGCGCAGGAAGGAAGAGTTCTCATCGAGCGGCACGCCAACGACGGTAACACGATGCTCCATGATCCGAACCTCTCTATGTTGGCCAATTTCACGGCGCGGGCTGGATAAGCTGATTGCAGGCGGCGTTGAAGTCGCTGGCGCTGCCGTGTTGCAGCGTCAAGAGTAGGAAGGCAGGCTCGCCCGCGCTCAGGGTCAACTGTCCCTGGCTGATGGTCCCCTGGACGGCTAGCGTCGCGGGCATGACGGTCTCATCTCTCTCGCGAGTGTACAATGTCAGATTGGCGGTTGAGCCGGAGAGGTTGCCGGTAACGCTCACCAGAATGCGCGTCAGCGTATTGCCTGTCGCGGCGCAAATGCTCCCCGTGCCGCTGATATTGCCAAGCGGATTTTGCTCCAGCGTGAGCGAGACGACGACCGCGTTCGGGCTGTCCGACCCCTGCGCGTTGCCCGGCCCGACCCACTCGCCCGCATAGGATGGGCGCGTGAAGAGAAAGACGCCCGTGGCTGCCGCCAGCACGACCGTGATCGCCGCCAGAATCAGCAAGGCGCGGACGGCGATCCGCCGCGCCCGGTCAGGCGCGCCTGCGTTAGATGATGCGCCGCTCATGGCATTCTCTCTGGTTCCCCTCTCCTCGCGGGAGAGGGGTTAGGGGGTGAGGTCTATTCGCCCACCATTGGCAGATTCATCCCAGTGGCGCGCGCGTGGTCGATGGCGATATCATAGCCCGCGTCGGCGTGACGCATAACGCCAGTGCCGGGGTCGTTGGTCAGCACGCGCGCCAGCTTCTCCGCCGCCTCGTCGGTGCCATCGGCCACCACCACGACGCCCGCATGCAGTGAATAGCCGATGCCAACGCCACCGCCATGGTGGAACGAGACCCACGACGCGCCGCTGGCCGTGTTGAGCAGCGCGTTGAGCACTGGCCAGTCTGCGATAGCGTCTGAGCCGTCGCGCATAGCCTCGGTCTCGCGATAGGGTGAGGCGACTGAGCCGGAGTCGAGATGGTCGCGCCCGATGACGATGGGCGCCTTGACCTCGCCGCGCCGTACCAGCTCATTGAAGGCCAGCCCCGCCTTATCGCGCTCGCCGTAGCCAATCCAGCAGATGCGCGCGGGAAGCCCCTGGAAGTGGATGCGCTCTTGCGCCATGCGAATCCAGCGGGCCAGCGACTCATTCTCCGGGAAGAGCCGCAGCATCTCCTCATCGGTGCGACGGATGTCGGCGGGATCGCCTGAGAGCGCCACCCAGCGGAACGGGCCAATGCCGCGACAGAAGAGCGGACGAATGAACGCGGGCACGAAGCCGGGGAAATGCATCGCGTCCTCCACGCCGACACGCAAAGCCTGCCCGCGCAGATTGTTGCCGTAGTCGAAGACGACCGCGCCCATCTCGTCGAAGTCGAGCATCGCGCGCACGTGCTCCGCCATCGAGGCGAGCGAGCGGCGCTCGTATTCCTGTGGGTCGCGCTGGCGCAATGCATTGGCCTCGTCCAGCATCAGCCCGGCGGGCACGTAACCGTTGAGCGCGTCGTGGGCGGCTGTCTGGTCGGTGACGAGATCCATGCGGACGCCGCGCCGGACAATCTCCGGGAATATCTCGGCGGCGTTTCCCAGCAGCCCAATGCTTTTCCCGACGCCCTGGCTGCGATACTCCTCGGCACGGCGTAGCGCCTCATCGAGGTCAGTCACCATCTCGTCGAGGTAGCCGGTATCCAGCCGTCGCTGGATGTGTGACGGGTCAACCTCGACGGCAAGGCAGACGCCCTCATTCATCGTGACGGCCAGCGGTTGCGCGCCGCCCATGCCGCCCAGGCCAGCGGTCAGCGTAATTGTGTTCTTCAGCGTGCCGTTGTAGTGCTGGCGCGCCGCCTCGGCGAAGGTTTCATACGTGCCCTGGACGATGCCCTGTGAGCCGATATAGATCCACGAGCCAGCGGTCATCTGGCCGTACATGGTCAGGCCGAGCGCCTCCAGGCGGCGGAACTCGTCCCAGTTGGCCCAGTGGGGCACGAGATTCGAGTTGGCAATCAGCACGCGCGGCGCGCCGGGATGGGTGCGAAAGATGCCGACCGGCTTGCCCGACTGTACCAGCAGTGTCTCGTCGCCCTCGAGTGACCGCAGCGAGCGCACGATGGCGTCGAAGCAGTCCCAGTTGCGCGCCGCCCGCCCGGAGCCGCCATAGACCACCAGATCGTCAGGCCGCTCGGCCACCTCGGGATCAAGGTTGTTCATCAGCATGCGCAAGGCGGCCTCTTGCTGCCACCCTTTGCACGATATCTCAGTGCCGCGCGGCGCGCGCACGGCTCGTGGGCCACTAGGTTGTTGCTGTTGCTCAGTCATCTTTCCGCCTTCGCCTTCCTCGCTGCCTCATTGCAGCCGTGGGCATTTCATCGTTGCGGGCGCGTGTAGCGCGTGTAGCGCCGCCATCGCACGATAGCACGGCGGGCAAGGCGGTGACAAGACGGCTGGCTGGCGGCTGAAGCCGCGCCTAAGCGCCTTCGGCGGCAAAGCCCGCCTGCGCGGGCTGAAAATCGGGGAGATGCTCCCACTCAGGTTGAAGAGTATTGGCAGCGTGGTGCTCACGTTGGTGAGCAATGTAAGCGCTCACCTCGGGGAGAGAACCTGGGCTAACAGAACCAGCGCCATAGGCACCCTGCCACTTGAAGAAACCATGTGTAGGATGCGCTTCATGCGTGGCGAGATGAGACGATGCGCCTTTCACCTGACGAACGAACTCGGCGAGCGAGATGGTCGCAGGCAATCCAACCAAGAGATGCACATGATCCTCAACGCCACCCAAGGCTACCAACTTGCCACCAAGCTCAGCGCATTTGGCGGCAATCGCACGATGTGTTCGCCGCTCGAGTTCTCCTAAAAGCAATGGCAGGCGATCCCAGGTAGCCCATACAATATGTATGTAGATTGCTGTACCTGCTTGACGCATATGGTGTCCCTTCGCTCGCGTTTCAGCCCGCGCAGGCGGGCTTAGCGGCCAACGGCCCCTAGGCGCGACTTTAGTCGCCTGCCACCTCAGAAGTCATCATCAATCCGCCTTCTTGGCTCTACAGGGCGCTTGAAATACAAAGTCGTGGCTCCCCCCGTTGAAGTTGCAACTGATGTGACCCCAACGAGCTCCCATCCAGTATTTCCCAAACCTGCCATCGCGACATCACCCGCCTTGCCTATAGTGCGCACAATCTTCCCAGAACCCCCGTAATAGTTCAGCATCCAATCATTGAATTGAGCATCCCCTTGCAAAGATAGCGTGCAATACTCCCATTGCTGCATATTACCTCCCTGGAATGCCAACTTTTCATTGCTGTCGACCAATGCCGATTTGTTGGTGTCTATTATCGCTGCCAGCAACCCATATGGCAAGGAGGCAAATTTTAGCCCGCGCAGGCGGGCTTTGCGGCCGCAGCGGAGCGGAGGCCCATAGGCGCGGCTTCAGCCGCCTGCCAACTCGGAAAACACAGCGGGCCGGATGCTGGCAACTGTTGCCAGCATCCGGCCCGTGTGCGAGACCGCGGGTGTGGTGAACGCGATCAGTTTTGTGGCGGCGTCAGCCAGTCTGGCGTCGTGGGTGTGCCGGGCGCTGTGCTCGATGTGCCCGCGCCACCAACGCCGTTGACGGCGTCACCGCTGCCACTCTGGCCATTGTTGCCATTGTTGCCATCGTTGCTCTCCGGAATCGTTGCCGGATGCCCGTCGACTCCGACCGTCTCGGCTCCAGGGAGCGGAGCGACCTCCGCCAGACTGACGCCAGTCTCCACCAGAATCTGGCTGAGACGCTTGGCGTCAACGGTCTCCTGGCGGCGCAGCTCCTGCGCGATCCGCTCCAGCGTCATCTTGTGCTCGCTGAGCATGTTGCGCACCTGCTGATAGGCCGACTGCACCAGATTGCGCGTCTCCTCGTCAATCAGCGCCGCCGTCGCGTCACTGTAGTCCTTCTGGCCGAAGTCGGCGCCTGGGCCACCGAATGGGCTGGGCCGGTCGCTGAACGAGACCAGACCCACGCGGCTGCTCATGCCCCAGCGGGTGACCATGCTGCGGGCAATCAGAGTCACCTGCTGCAGATCGTTCTCCGCGCCAGTGGTGATGCTGCCGATAGAGACATCCTCGGCGGCGCGCCCACCCAATGCGGTCATGATGCGCCCAAACAAGTAGTCGCGCGAGTAGTTGTAGCGGTCGTCCGTCGGTGTATACTGCGTCACACCGAGCGCCTGACCACGTGGCACAATCGTCACCTTCGTCACCGGGTCGGAGTGCGGCGTCAGCAGGCCGACGAGCGCGTGACCCGCCTCATGGACCGCAACCACATGTAAGTCTTCCTCGGTAAGCACCAGCGGACGCTCCGCGCCAAGCTGAATGCGGTCGAGCGCGTCGTATAAACACTTCATGTTGACGCGGTCGAGGTTTCGCCGCGCCGCCAGCAGCGCCGACTCGTTGACGAGGTTCGCCAGATCGGCGCCCACCATGCCGGTCGTCATCCGCGCGATTTGCTGGAGGTCAACATCACTGGCCAGCGGCACGCCGCGCGAGTGGATCATCAGAATCGCCTGGCGGCCCTTCCAGTCGGGGCGGTCCACCGTCACCCGGCGGTCGAAGCGGCCCGGGCGCAGCAGCGCCACGTCGAGATTATCGGGGCGGTTCGTCGCCGCGATCACCACCACAGCCTGCCGCGAATCGAAGCCGTCCATCTCCACCAGCAACTGGTTGAGCGTCTGCTCGCGCTCGTCATTGGTGGTCAGGCTGGTGCCGCGTTGGCGGCCCACGGCGTCGATCTCGTCGATGAAGATGATGCTTGGGGCAGCCTTCTTCGCCTGATCGAACAGGTCACGCACGCGACTCGCGCCGACGCCCACCAGCACCTCGACGAACTCTGAGCCAGACATCGAGAAGAACGGTACGCCCGCCTCACCTGCCACGGCGCGCGCCAGCAGCGTCTTGCCGGTTCCAGGAGGGCCAACCAGCAGGGCGCCCTTGGGAATCTTGCCGCCGAGTCGCTGGAACTTCGCCGGCGTCTTGAGGAACTCGACCACCTCTTCCAGTTCGGACTTCGCCTCGTCTACGCCCGCCACATCGGCGAATGTCGTGCTGGGGCGGTCTTCCATGATGAGCTTCGCCCGGCTGCGTCCGAAGTTGAAGATGTTCTGCTGGCTCTGTGTCGCCCGGCGTGAGAGCCAGAAGAGCAGGCCAAGCAGCGCCGCGATAGGTAGCACATTGATCAGCAGGCCGATCCACAGATCATTCGAGCCAGACTGCTTGCCAAAGGTCTGAACGTTGTTATTGATCAAATCTTGCTGTAACTGCGCGTCATCGGTGAATGGTGGCAGATAGGTATGGAAAGAACTGGATGAAACGACGCTGCCATCTTGCTGCTTATAGTTTTCGACCTTGTTCTTGAACTGGCCGGTCACGTTGTGGTCATCGCCAATGGTAACCGAGACCACATTGCCAGCATTGACCTGATTCAGGAAGTCGCTATAGGCCATATTGATCGAGCTGGAGCTGTTGTTGGGCACCAGGTTGACATAGAGCTGGTAGCCGACGATCAGCAGCAGCAGCAAAACCAGCAGCCGCGTAATCCAGCCGAGGCCGGTATTGCCGCGGGGTCGGTTCGTGCCATTGGGGGTCTGATTGGGTGGACGTTCCATCGGCGGCCGGGGTGGCGCGCCATCATTGTTATTACGGAGGGCATCAGCTATGGCAGGCGTAGGACGCGCATCCTTCTGCTGCTGTTGCGCCCGTTTCGTGGGCCTGTTGAACATGCTCTCTGGCACCTGCTTTCTCGCAAGGAAAGCGCCCGCGCCTGCGGCGCGAAGCACCGTCTGGCCGTTATTACCCACATCTGGGCGGCGGCAGACGAGTATTTCTCATTATAGCGCACACGATATCAGCCTGCATCGGCGTGAGTGTCATGGTGCGTATCGAACTCTTATACAGTAGTACGTCGCGAAGAGCCTTTTGGGTGCAAACACCACGTACCTCTGTCCCCGGTGTGCTATACCGGCCTACGACACCTGGATACTATTCCAGATATAATCGGAGATACAACGGGGTCGCGGCGCGTGCTACAATTCATGAAGCGATGCCACACATCCGGCATATTCCCGAATCATACCCATATTTATTGTACCTGTCCGCAGGAGGAGAAGTCTTGTGACCGACCAGCAGCGTCCAGCAGAAGGCGCCACGAGCGCGCCCAACCCAGCAACCCTGCGGCAACCCGATTCGCTCAACAGCATCGACGATGTGGTCAGCGCGCTTGCCGCCCGCGCCTATATCGCTGATCGCGGACTTGCCACGGCGCTCTATCTGGCCATCAAGCGCCAGAAGCCGCTCCTGCTAGAGGGCGAGCCAGGTGTGGGCAAGACCGAGGTTGCGCGCGTGCTGGCCGATATTCTGCATACGCAATTGATCCGGCTCCAATGCTACGAAGGCATCGATCAGGCCACCGCCGTCTATGAGTGGAACTATGCCCGCCAGTTGCTCGCCATCCGCATGCTCGATAACGCGCGCGACGGGCGTGAGACGCCCGAGACGGCGCTGGCTCATGTCCGCGATGTCTTCGCGCCGGAGTTCCTGATCGAACGGCCGCTCTTACAGGCGATCAGCAGCGCGCCGGGCGAGACACCGCCAGTGCTGCTCATCGATGAACTGGACCGGTCGGACGCTGAGTTCGAGGCCTTCCTGCTGGAGTTGCTGGCGGATTATCAGATCACGATTCCCGAGATTGGCACCGTCATCGCCTCACAGCCGCCGATCGTCGTGCTGACCTCGAACCGCACGCGCGATATCCACGATGCGCTACGTCGCCGCTGCCTCTACTACTGGATCGAATACCCGACGCTGGAGAAAGAGTATGCGATTGTGCGCGCCCGCGTGCCAGAGGCGCCGGAGCAGTTAGCGCGGCAGGTCGTGGGATTCGTGCAGGCGTTGCGTGGGGAGGATCTCTTCAAAGCGCCTGGAATCGCCGAGACGCTCGACTGGCTCTCCGCGCTGCTCTCACTGGGCCAGACTGAGCTAACCGGCACGGCTGCGCGTGACGCGCTCGGGGCGCTGCTCAAATACCAGGATGACATCCAGAAGGTGACAAACGGCGACCTGATCGACCGGCTTGTCGAGAAGGCCGACGCGACGCCGATTGGGTGAGAAGAGGATTTACGCCACCATCGCGGCATGATTGCCGCGGCTCATCTTGTTCGTTCGGTTTCTGTTGGAAAGGCAAGCGGATCGTCCGATTTCAGGATTAGCCGTGGTCTTATGTAGTTTTACTAATTACGACGGGCAGCCACGGCGGCGGGCGACTGAAGTCGCGCCTTGAGGGCCTCGCCTGCTGCGCCTGCTGCACCTGCTGCGCACGCTCCGCCACGCAACCCGCCTGCGCGGGGTGCCCAGAACCCTGCGCCAACGGGGAGCGCGTTGGGACACGGTCTGGGAGTCCGCGACGGCGGACTTCGTGGCCAAAGGCCCTTCAGGCGCGGTTTCAACCGCCCGCGCTGCCCAGCGCGTGTCCCTGGTAATTTCTAAAACGACATCAGGCCACGGCGCGGTGGGTTTTACCACTCACTGGCCTTCGTAGCGCAGGCGCCGAAAATATGAGAGATACCATTATGAACGCACCCGCAAGATCGCCATTGTCCGATGAAGAAATGATGCGTGGTGACCTGATTCTGGCGCGCCTCATCGACTTCACACGGCTGCTCTGGGAACTGGGGTTCGATATCGGTCCAGGGCGCGTCGTCGAGCTGGCCGAGAGCCTCGCGCTGATCAATATCGCCAGCCAGGACGAGTTTTATACCCTGCTCAAGGTGAGCCTCGTCTCGAAACACGACCAGGCGATTCTCTTTGACCTGGCGTTTGCCTATTTCTGGCGCAGTCCCAACGCGAATTCGACGCCGCACCTGGAAGCGCAACTTGAGGCAGCGGCGCAGCGGCGCAGTCTCGCCGTGCCCGAGCACCGACGTCAGGAGAGCGATCAGCGCGTCTACCGCTCGTCGCTGGAGCCTGATATGGCGCAGCGGCACCCGTATTCGCGCCTCAACGATGCCCGCAACCCGCGCCGCAAGGAAGAGGATGAAGATATCGAGCGCAGTGAGACCTGGAGCGCCGACGAGGTGCTGCGCCATAAGGATTTCGAGCAGTTCAGCTATGAGGAGCTTCAGGAAGCCCGTGAGATGATCGCAAAGATGCACTGGCGCCTGGGCGAGCGTCGCACTCGTCGCCTGCGTCCCTCGCGGCATGGACGCCAGCTCGATCTGCGCCAGACCCTGCGGCGTTCCCTGCGAACGGATGGCGAGCCAATCGTGCTGGCGCGACGGCGCCCCCGCCTCAAGCCACGCCCGCTGGTCATCCTCTGCGATATCAGTGGCTCGATGAGCCTCTATTCCCGGCTGCTGCTGCATTTCGTGCATACCGTCTCGAATGGCCTGCAGAACGTCGAAACGTTCCTCTTTGGCACACGCCTGACGCGGATTACTCGTCATCTTGCCCGTCGCGACGTGGACGACGCCATCGCCCATGTGACACGCAGCGTACAGGATTGGTCAGGCGGCACGCGCATCGGCGATTCACTGCGCACCTTCAACCGCCAGTGGTCGCGGCGCGTGTTGGGGCGCGGAGCGGTGGTGCTGATTATCAGCGATGGCTGGGATCGCGGCGATGTCAAAGTGCTGGCCGAGGAGATGGCGCGACTGCACCGTAACTCGCACCGCTTGATCTGGTTGAATCCGCTTCTCGGGCATAAAGATTACCAACCTGTGACCGCAGGCATGCGTGCCGCGTTACCGTATATTGACGCATTTCTTCCGGCGAACAATCTGGACAGTCTTCTCGCACTCGGTCATGCGCTCGAAGCCATTGACGAAACACCACGCAGTTTCCGTTCGCAGGCGTCTCCCTTCACGAAAATCGCGGCGGGAGGGATCTCGCGGAGGGCGTGATACGTCTATTGGTGTGCTCGTGTAGACAGCCGCCTTCGTTGTCGGATAGGATGATGGGGAACAATTTTCCGTGCATTGTACCCTTCATCTTCTTGGATCACCGGTAATCAGCGGCGGTGCGGGGGAGGACTTCCGAGGATGGCTGTCGTCACTAGCATTATCAACCTGAAGGGCGGCGTCGGTAAAACGACCCTGACGCTGGCTCTGGCTCACTATCTGGCAGCCGAACATGCCAAGCGTGTTCTGGTGATTGATCTCGACCCGCAGACCAATGCGACCATTGCCCTTGTCACCGAGCGACGCTGGCGCGAGCGGGATCAGACCGGCCAGACGCTCTTTCAACTGTTCAAAGACCAGCTCGATGGCACCCGGCTTTTCTCGGCGCCAGAGGCTATTCTGACGCGCGTCTCGAATGTCGGCGGTGGCGTGCCTGGCCTGGATTTGCTTCCAGCCAGCATCCGTCTACACCGGATTCAGGACCGCATCACCAAAATTACTGATCTCGATAGTTTTCGCAATGGGCCGGTCTATGCGCTGCGCGAGTCGTTGCGCGATGTGCTTCCGCACTATGACCACGTGCTGATTGACTGCCCGCCAAATCTGGGTGTCATTACCCTGAATGGCATCGCCATCAGTCGGTATTTTCTCATCCCGGTCGTACCGGATATTCTCTCGACACTGGGTGTCCCGCTGGTGCTGGATCGCATGGCCGATTTTGCCTTGCGCGCTCAGCACGAGATCTTTGGGCTTGGCATCGTCGTCTCGCGCTATCGCTCATCCAGTCGTCTGCACAAACAGACGGTTCTGAGTATGCGACGCGATGCGATTCCAGGCATCCATCCTCCGATTTTTAACACGATTATTGCCGAGGATGTTGGGGTGGCGGAAGCGGCGGATGTCGAAGGGAACGTCAGCTCACTGCGCGAGAAATTTGGTGGCAATGCGCCCCATCGCCAGTTTAGCGGACTCGCCGACGAATATCTTCGCTACGTAGGCGGCTAATGCTGCCTGGCTCCGGGATGTTTGTGGGGAGGGGGGTGTCCCGATGGG
Source organism: uncultured Chloroflexia bacterium (assembly GCA_963718915.1). Taxonomy (GTDB): domain Bacteria; phylum Chloroflexota; class Ktedonobacteria; order Ktedonobacterales; family JADMIN01; genus DAHUXT01. The sequence continues at coordinate 438,192 of CAVRAI010000015.1, forward strand.
GCAAACAGGCGACGTTTCCGCACAGCAACCTCAGCCGCCTGCTGCTCCCAAGGGACAGGACCAGCCAATGATAGAGCAAGACGCAACCCCTGCTTCTGCGGATGCGCCGGTCGTCGCCGATGAGATCGCGGTAGAAGATGTGGCGACGCAGATTGTTCCTCAGGCGACGCTCACGCCGCCGCCTGCCACGCCGCGCAAACCGAGTGGTCCGCCACCATCCGCAGGAGCAGCCGTGGCTGCTCCACCGCCGCCCAATCCTGGGCCTCGGCAAGGGTGGCAGCAGGGGGCAGTACCTCATGTCGTACCAGTGGTGGCTGGTCAGCATCCCGGCGGATTCGCGCAGCCCTCGCATGCGCCGTGGCATACCTCGTCGTCTTGGGGGCCAACCACGTTCGTCATCACCGCCGAGACCGCCGCTGGATTCAGCTACCTGTTCTGGTGGGTATCCGGGCTACTGGTCTACTTCAACGAGCGCGAAAATCGCTATGTGCGTTTCCACGCGGTACAGTCCATCCTGCTGACTGGCGCGCTCAGCATCTTCAGCGTCTTTGCTTTTACGATTGCTGCCCTTCTTAACGACGCGTTTCAGAGCAGCCACCAGCATTTTTGGCAAACATTGTGCATAGGAACGACCGCACTTTCGCTGCTCATTGTCTTGCTCCCATGGCTGGGCACGATGATCGCCGCTTTTACCGGCGCCTATCTGCAACTGCCGATCGTAGGTAAATATGCCGAGCGATTCGCCGCCCCACCCATCCAGCTCCGGCCCTGAGCCGCCGTCCACTGAGTTTGACACAGGCGCTCCAGCGCTGGAAACTACGAGTGCGTCCCGCACCCAGCGCAGGCGACACAACCCGCGCGTCACCGCCGCACTCTGCTATGCCGTTCCCTATGTCGTCGCGTTATGGGTGCTCCTGCGCGAGCGTCGCAATCGCTTCGTGCGCTTCCATGCGGCGCAGTCTCTCATTTTCTTCGTGACGATTCCACTGATGCAGGTTGTGCTGTTGGTCGCGCTGGTCGTCGTCGGAAATATGGTTGGCAGCGGCGCGCTGGCGTTCGCGCTCGGCCTGCTCTTTATCGGCGCCTTTGTGGCGCTGGGTGTCGGCGCGTTGTTCTTTTGGCTGCGGATGATTGCGGACTGCTGGGCCGGGCAGGCGACGGTTTTCCCATCCTTGGGCCGCTGGCGTATCGGCTGGAGCAGCTGCTTACCGAGGTGCGGCGGGAGGTTGCCAGGTCGCGCCCAGTGCGACAGAATGACATAGTATGAAGAAAATCACCGCGCTTGATCCATCACCGCGCCGCCCTGACTGGTGGCACATCAGCATCGACGGCGCCTACGCATTCTCATTCGATGGCGCAACCGTCATTGCGGAGTCGCTCGTGCCGGGGCTTGCGCTGACCGATGCGGATGTGGCGCGTTTGCGCGTGCTGGCGGAGGAAAGCCGCCTGATGGACGCTGCCCTCAGCTTCCTGACGGCCCGCCCGCGTAGCCGTGCCGAGGTGCGTCGCCGGTTGCTCCAGCCGCGCCGCAATCGTCCCATACCATCTGCGGAGGCTGTTGATCGCGTGCTCGACCGCCTGGCCGAGAAACATCTGCTGGATGACCGCGAGTTCGCCGACTACTGGGTGGATCAGCGCGAACGCTTCAGCCCGCGTTCCAGCTATGCGCTTGCCCAGGAGTTGCGCCAGCGCGGCGTGGATCGCGCCATCGCCGATGACGCAGTAGACGCCGACCGTGACAGCCAACGGGCGCTGGATGCCGCCCGCCAGCGACTGCGCGCGCTTGGTGGCGCCGACTACGAGACATTCCGCGCAAAGCTGACGGCGTTCTTGCAGCGGCGTGGCTTCAGCTATGGCATCGCCCGCGAGACCGTGCGCGCCCTCTGGGAAGAGTCACGCGGCGCATCACCCGACGCCGATGAAGCGTTCGCGGATGATGGTGGGGACGCAGATTAGTTGGCCTGCCTGGTTGGCATCAGGGTATCGTTCGGCGCGACAGCATCCGCCTCGCGCGCGGCGATATTGACGGTGTTGTGGGCGCAGGTGCCGCAGCCGCTGAAATGGCCATCGGCGCCGACTGCGGGGCCTGTGAATCCTGGCGGCGCTGTCCTCGGCTCATAGCCGGATAGTTCGCGCACGGGCACCGTCACCGTCGCGCCACTTTCCAGCATCACCTCGACCGATTCGCGTGGCACATTGATGCCGACGATCCGCCCCTGCCCGCTGGAGGTCATCACCGTCTCGTTGTAGGCGGGCATCCGCGACTTCGCCTCGATGTAGTTGTCGTTCTCATACGAGAGGCAGCAGAGCAGCCGCCCACAGACACCGGATATCTTGCTAGTGTTGAGCGGCAGCCCCTGCTCTTTGGCCATGCGAATCGAGACGACATTGAACTCCGTCAGCCAGGAGCTACAACAGAGCGTTTTGCCACACATGCCCACGCCGCCGAGCAGCTTGGCATGGTCGCGCGCGCCGATCTGCCGCAGCTCGATACGGGTATGGAAAGTCGCCGCCAGGTCGCGCACCAGCGCCCGAAAGTCCACCCGCTCTTCAGCCGTGAAGTAGAAGGTCAGGCGGCTGCCGTCGAAGGTATATTCGGCCTCGGCCAGTTTCATCGGCAGGCCATGCTGGGCGATGCGTTGCGCGCAGCGGCGCAAAGCCTCTTTCTCGCGCCCCTTGAAGCTCAGCATCCGTCGTAAGTCATCCTCCTCGGCGAGGCGGATCACCGGCTTCAGCTCAGCGCCGCCAAGCTCGGCAATCTCCACCTGCCGTGGCAGAATGACTACGCGACCGCATTCAAGCCCCTTCGCGCTTTCGACGATGACCCACTGGCCGATCTTCAATTGATAGCCCGCCGGGTCGTAGTAATAGACCCGTCCAGCGGGCCGGAAACGCACACCGACCACCCGATGAGTCGGCTCTGGCGCATCAGTTGTCTGAGACATAAGCGTTATGCGTTCAATTCCTCGGTGAGCAAGATCGCCTCCGCGACATCCTTCATCGGCTTGCGATTATTCATGCTGAGCTTCTGAATGCGCCGGAAGGCTTCTTGTTCGCTTAAGTTGTGTTTCTCCATCAGCACGCCCTTGGCCCGTTCGACCACTTTGCGGGTGGCGAGCGCCTCTTCCAGATCCTTCACCTTCGCCTCGATGGTGCGGAACTCCTGGAAGCGGGCAAGAGCAATATTGATGGCTGCCTTGAGGTCACTCTGTCGCCAGGGCTTGGTGACGTAGTGCACCACGCCCGCGGAGCGCGCGCGGTCGATCAGATCGTCCTCGCTATACGCCGTAAGCAAGATGACCGGCGCCAGTTTCTCGCGGGTGAGAATCTCGGCGGCGGCGATACCATCCAGCTCGGGCATACGGATATCCATGACGACGAGATCGGGGCGTAGCTCACGCGCCAGATTGACGGCGCTCTGACCGTCGCCCACCTGGCCGACGACGAGATAGCCCTGTTTCTCGAGTTCTTCTTTAAGATCCATGCGGATGACGGCGTCATCTTCCGCGAGAATGATGCGTGTTGGCATGCCTCTCTCCCTCCGTTGTGTGGCGTCCTGGATGACCCAGTCAATAATGTCCAGGGATGAATAGCGCCGTCATCGCGCCAAATCAGCCACAACATCGGGGCAAAAACGGCAGGAATCCGTTTGCCGCAGTATAGCACATCAGGGCCGGGCCGACCGCTCACCTGACGCGCATCTCCGCCACTTCTCCTCGTAGGGGAGATGATTTGTTACCCGCCGAGTTTGGCAGGGCGCTCGCCTAACGTCACCGTCACTTTTTGCGTCGTGGCTGAGTCGCGCACGTAGCTGATCGTGACCTTCGTGCCCGGCTGCTGGCTGATGAGCGCCGAGCCGAGGTCGCCGTTGCCCGTTATCTGCTGGTCGTTGACCGCGACGATGATATCACCGGTTCGCAATCCCGCCTGTTGGGCAGGGCTTTTGCCGGAGGCGTCATTGGCGAAGCCAGAAATAAGCACACCCTGCTGGACGGGCAGGCCGTTCGCCTGCGCCAGCGCTGACGTAACGTCTACGCCCTCGATGCCGATGAAGCCCTGCCCGCTATTCACCAGATGTCCATTCTTGATGAGCTGGTCGGCGACGAACTTTACCCGGTTCGATGGGATGGCGAAACCGATGCCATCCGCTGCGCTCCCCGATTCGGGATTGACCGCGCCGAGGGTGGGCACGCCGATGAGCCGCCCTTGCAAATCCACCAGCGCGCCGCCGCTATTGCCGGGGTTGATTGGCGCGCTGGTCTGAATCAGCCCGGTCAGGACGCTTGCCGTGCCGCCAGCGCCCTCCTGCGCCGAGCGGTTGAGCGCGCTAATGATGCCAAACGTGGCCGACTGTGTCAGCCCCAGCGGGCTACCAATCGCGATGGAGAACTGCCCCACCTGCACCTTCGAGGAATCGCCAAATGCGATAGGCGGTAGGTTTTGCCCATCCACCTTGAGCACGGCCAGATCGTCCTGTGGATCCTCGCCAATCAGCCGCGCTGAGAGCTGCTTGCCATTCGCCAGCGCGACTGAGAAGGTGGAAAATCCGTGTACGACGTGGTCATTGGTCACGATATAGCCGTCGGTGGTGATGATCTCGCCAGAGCCAATCGCCTGACCTCCATTGCCGCTGCTCTGCACTTCCACGACGGAAGGCTGGACTGCGCTGATTACATTGATGATCGTTTGTTGGAGGTCAATGGCCGAAGGAGGCGCCTGCACTGGCGTCTGATTACCGCCAATCTGCACGCCACTGCTGCCGGTTGGGGTAGAGGTTTGTCCGGTCGAATCAATACTGCACCCGGCGACGAAGAGGACACACGCCAGGAGCGGAAGGCTCACCAGATAGCCTCGCAGGCGTGGTCGTCGGCGTGTCTCGGTGTTTTTCACGATCCGAACCACATCAGACGTGGGGAATTCATCCATCACAGACTCCTTAACGCCGTTGTTATTGCCAGGGATACACTCGTACATCGTGACCCACAGCGAGGAACTTGTTCTCTACCATAATTTAGCATGCTGGCATATCTTCGCAACATGCGACATAGAATAGCCCGGTCGTATTGCATGGAGCGCCTTCGTCGTAGACATGCTGTTGTCCGCATTCGACTGATACTTGACAGGGATGGACATCATGGATTACTATTACCATTGTGGTTATAGTCGATTGGGTACTACTGGACGGTTGAGGTACGAATGACTAATACGTTTGCCGCGTCGCCCGCGCCCGAGGACCTGTTGCCGCTGACGCCCGCGACGTTCCATATCTTGCTGGCGCTGGTGGGACAGGAGCGCCACGGGTACAGCATCATGCGCGAGGTTGAAGCGTATACGCGCGGCAAGCTCCGCCTTGGCGCCACCACGCTCTACCGCTCCATCAAGCAGATGCTGGCGGCGCACCTCATCGAAGAAATGGATGAGCGTCCCGACCCTGAGCTTGACGACGAGCGCCGCCGCTACTATCGCATCACGCTGTTCGGGCAGCGGGTGCTTCAGGCCGAGGCCAATCGCCTGGCCGCGCTGGTGGCGCTGGCCCAGGAAAAAGGGGTCATCTCCACTGGCGACATCCCCGGACTCGCGTTTGGAGGCGCCCTATGAGCCGCCCATCCGCCCTGTCATCTGAATCATCTGGCCCATCGAGGCCGTCTGGCGGGTTGCCCACGCTGCTGGTAATAACGCTGTGGGCTTATCAGAAATTGCTTATGGCGCAGCCCCCGGCCTTTCGCCGCGAATATGGCCTGTCCATTGCCCAGGTGTTCCGCCAGACCAGCCTCGATGCGTATCGCTCGAATGGCGCGCCCGGCGTGATACGTCTCTGGCTGCCAGCATGTGGCGATGTGCTCTCCGGCGCGCTGGCCGAGTACGCTCTGTTGATTGTGGGAACCTTGAAAGGATCGTCCCTCATGGTCCAGTATCGTCGGTCCGCCAGTTTCATTTTTGGCGCTTTTATTGCCTTTGTCATCGCGGGCATCGGATTCCAGAAGGCAAACGAGGACATCATGAAGACCTCGCTGCCAGACACCTATCCGATCCTCTCCGTCGCCTATCATGCGATGATGGTGGGCGCTGTGATCGCACTGTTGGCCGTCCTGGTTGGTGGCGTCCCCATCGCTTTTGCCGCGCTCCGCTATGCGATTGCTCATCGTCGCGGCGACATCCTGGCGCGATTTGCCGTGCCGCCCGTTGCGCTGCTCGTCATCATCGCCGGTCTGTTCATCGTGGCCAGCTACAACATCGGTGGCAATACCGCCGCGACAATTCATACGCCCGCGCGCTTCGCGGCCATTGGTTCACTCGCCGCGCTGTTTATCCTTGGCGCAATCGCCAGCACGTACGCCGTGCTGGATGCCATCGCCCGCGCCGAGATTCCCGAGGGTTTGCTGCGGTTCGCGCTGATCCCAGGTGTGGTAGCGACCGTAGCGATGGCGCTCATGGTCGTGGCGTATCTCGCCTGGAGCTTTACGCTCTGGCAGAACGTCCCCTCGTACTTCTGGGGCAATGAAGGCTTTCTTGCCACCAGCACCCTGGTCGGGATGGTCGTGCAGGTAGTAGTGATGGTGGTCGCGACGATCATTGCCATCCGTGCCCTCACGCAAGGCTTCGCGGCCCGAAACGCCACGCCGCACCTCGCGTAGCCGTTCGCCGATAACCCCTATTGCCTGATTGGCGCCCCCCGATTGCGGGGCGCCAGGATTCGTGCGCCTTTTTTCAGGAAAGGAAGCTTGCCGTATGCAACGAGATCAGCAGACCAGCACAGCCGAGGCCCTCAGCGCCATTGATGTTGGCAAGTCGCTGCTATTGGGCCGCGAGCGGGTCGAGATTCTCAAAGACGTCCGCATGGAGGTCCACCATGGCGAATTTGTCGCTATCGTCGGCCCGTCTGGCTCAGGCAAATCGACGTTGCTCGGCATCATTGCTGGATTGGATACTCCGACGAGCGGCCAGGTGTTCATCGACGGGATCGACGTTACCAGCATGCGCGAGGCGCAGCTGGCGGGCGTCCGTAACCAGAAGATCGGTATGGTCTTTCAGGCGTTCAATCTCATCCCGACGCTGACCGCGCAGGAAAACGTCGAGGCGCCGTTGGCCATCGGCAGGCATCCCGGTGACGCGACGAGCCAGGCGCGGGCGATGCTGACGCTGGTGGGACTGGCCCACCGCTTCAAAAATCGGCCGAATCAGCTCTCTGGCGGCGAGCAGCAGCGGGTTGCTATTGCGCGCGCCCTCGTCACACGCCCCGCGATTGTCATCATGGATGAGCCGACCGGCAATCTGGATCGAGCCAATAGCGAGAACGTGCTCCAGATGATCCGCGATGTGCAGCGCGAGACGGGGACGACGTTCATCATTGCGACGCATGACGCAACGGTGGCCGGGGCGGCGCACCGCACGATTCATCTGCTGGATGGGACGGTGGCGGCATGAGGCTACGCATCTACTGGCGCTATGCCACACGCTCGCTCGGGCGCGGCGGCCAGCATACGCTCTTCGCGATCTTCTGTGTCGCGGTTGGGGTGATGGTGATCGTCGCGCTGCAGTTGGTTGGCCTGATGGTCAATGCGGCGCTGACGGGCAACATTCGCGCGTTCAACGGCGGCGATCTGGCGATGCATTCCGAGACAGGTATCAGCGACGGGCAACTGGTGTACTTCGCGCAGCTTCAGTCCGAGGGAACCATCACGGTCTATTCGCCAGCTATTATCGACGAAGCGACGACGCCTGCGGGCGGCAGCTTGCAGCGCGTGTCCTTCTGGGCCGTCGATCCCGCGACCTTCCCACTGGCCGGAACGATGCCAGTCATCACACCCAGTGGCGGCGAGACCGCCACGCTCCTGCAGGGTCAGGGAAGCGCTGTCGTGACGGATATACTGATGCAGCGGCTGCACCTCCATGTCGGCGACACGCTGCCGTTGACGATCAGCTCCGGTCGGGCTGGCAGCGTGACAATCACTGGCGAGATCGCTACGTCGGGCGTGATTAGCGACCGCGCCGACCTGCTGCTGTCAAGGCAGACCTACGCCAGCTTTATCAACCTGACCGGCGGCCCGGCGGCCTATGGCTGGGTCTTCGTCAACGTGCCAGGGCATAGTGATGCGGCGGCGGCGCGGGTGGCGGCGCAGGTTCACCAGCAGTTTCCCGATCTGGCGACCACGACGGTTCCACAAGCGCAGCAACATGCGCAATCCGAGATCGACGGCATACGGACGTTCCTGCGCATCATTGGACTGCTGGCGCTGCTCATCGGCGGCGTGGGCATCATCAATACGATGCAGGTGCTACTCCGGCGACGGTTGCTCGAAATCGCGATGCTCAAGACGCAGGGCTACCGCCAGCGTCATCTGCTGCTGATGTTCGGCATCGAGGCGATGCTGCTGGGGATGATTGGCGGCATTGTGGGCGCTCTGCTGGGCATCGGCCTGAGCTTTCTGGTGCAGGCGCTGGTCGAGCGCGCCTTCTTCCTGACCATTCCGACCATCATCGACCCGCTGACGGTTGCCTCCGGTGTTGCCATCGGGATCGTCACGACGTTGATCTTTGGCCTGCTGCCGATTGTCCGCACCAGCGCCGTACGCCCGCTTGCCGTGCTGCGCGAGATGGGAGTGGAAGGCGCGCGCGCCAGCCGCATGGCGACTGTTGGTTTGCTGCTGCTGCTCAGTGCGCTCTTCTTTCTGCTGGCGCTGAGCATTTTGGGCAATCTGACGGTGACTCTGGCGGTTGTGTTGGGAGCGGGTCTCGCGCTCGGGCTGCTGACCGCGTTCTTCTCGCTCATCGCGGGTGTCATCAGTCACTGGCCAGTGCCCAACCTGCGTCGTGGCGCATCGCTGCTGGCGCTTGTGCCGTTCCTGCTGCTTGGTCTGCTGCTCCTGCGCCTCTCGGCTGGCTTCGGTGTCCTGTTACTGGCGCTGGTCGCCGTTGGGCTGCTGGTGGCGTTCCTGCCGCGAGCAGCCCGGGCTGAGACTCAACTTGCGCTGCGCAACATTGGACGTGCGCGTGGTCGGAGCGCAACGACGCTGGTGGCGCTCTTCGTCGGGGTGTTCGCTATCGGTCTTGGACTGGTGTTAGGCCAGAACCTCAAAGACTTCATCGCCTCGCGCAATGCCACAGTCAACCAGGATAACGCCTATATTCTGGCAAATAGCCAGGATGCCCCGCTGGTGGCGGAGCAGCTGAGGAAGTTGCCTGGCGCCTCCAACGAGCAGGTATCGCTGGCGGCTCCCGCGCGGCTCCTTGCCATCAACGGGCAGCCCGCGCCGATGGCTCCCGCGCCGAGTGAGACGGCGAATCTCACAGGCATCAATGGCTTCGATCTGGCAACAGGCAGCCTGCCGCCCGCTACTCTGACGCAAGGCGCGCAGGACCCACATGCTGGGCGGCTTCTCAATCCTGGCGATGCCGGGACACTCAACGCGGTCTTCCCGCTGAGTGAATCGGATGCTCCCTATAGGCTCAAACTGGGCGATCAGGTGATGATGAGCAGTCTCGATGGCAAGACGACACAGACATTACATGTGGTCGGTTTCTACACGGGTCTGGGCACATTCGCGGGCCTTTCAGCGACTCTCACTGACCGCGGTGTGGCGATGACGCTGAGCGGCGGCCATCCCTACACGATATTCGCGGTCCGTTTGCCCCCCGCGACGCAGAGCCAGAGCTTGCAGACGATCAAGCAGGCGGTTCCAGGGGTTATCACGCTGGGGGATGCGGCGGCGCTCAATGAGATCGATACCATTCTCGATAACATTGTGCAGGTGATCGAGGCGGTCGCGTCGCTGGCGATGTTTGCCGGCCTGGTGCTGATTGCCAACACGGTGGCGCTGGCGATGCTCGAACGCCGCCGCGAGCTTGGCATCCTGAAAGCGATTGGCCACACCAGTCGCGGCATCCTGGGCATGGTACTGGCCGAGCAGGGCGTGCTGGCGATCATTGGGGCGTATAGCGCGCTGCTCGTGGTGAGCGTGGCCGCAACGGTTCTGACGCAGATGACGTTTCATTCGACACTGGGGACTAGCAGTTCGGTCCCGCTGACGCTCGCGCTCGCGGCGGCTACGTCGGTTCTGTGTATGCTGGTGGCGGGAAGTGTGGCGTGGCGGGCGACCCGTATTCGCCCCATCGAAGCGCTACGCTATGAGTAGACCCTGCTCAACGAATTCCTATGGCTCGTCTGGGGTGGGCTGGTAGTCGCGCATGCTCCAGAACGAGCCGCTGCTCGGTTGATCGTCATCCTCAGCAGGGTTCGGCAGATCGTCCTCCGCCGAAGGGACGGGATAGAGGTCGAGACGACGCATCCGACGGCGCGGAGCCAGCCATGGCGCGCTGCTGAGCGGGCGCGAGAACGGCGCTGGTGGTGGCGTATCGCGCTCGACCAGCAGCGTTGGAATGGGAATGAGCCGCGGGGTAATCGATGGCGACTGGCTCTCACTCTGGTCGGTCAGATCAAGCCGTGGCGCGCGCAGCAGCGCAACGAGATCGTCAATCGCAGTGCCGGTGTGGCCCGGCCATTCCGGCTCCATGCCAAGCCACTGGCGTTCCACGGCGCGGATGACAACACGAAGAGCGCCCTCCAGCCGCAAGCGCTCTTCGCGGTCGCGCTGGAGCACCTCCAGCCGTGAGGCGGTATCCAGGATGGTCTCCGCAAGCAGCCGATACATGCCCTCGGTGGGAATGGTGGCGATGCCGTGTCCTTTGAGGGCCTGGAGGAGCGCCGATTCGAGCTTGCCGGTATCGTCCTGCACCTCCTGGCGGAACTGCGTCACCAGATTACGCAGCACATCGGCCTCGTGGCGCCGTGCCCGCGCGATGGCTAGGGCGCGCTCGCGGCCAGCCTGGATCGCCAGCAGGAGCCACAAGATCCCCAGCAGTCCCACGACAATACAGACGACATCCAGCACCACGGTTGTCGTTGGGTCAAGTGCGACGACGGAGTTGATGCCGATGCTAACATATAGCCCCGCGAAGATGGCATAGATGGTCAGCGCCCCAATGGCCAGCACGCTGGCAAGCGAGGCGCCGCCCAGCAGCAGCATGATCGCGATAAGCGTCGGGGCGAGTGCGAGGAGCGACGGACGCGGTCCAAGCACCATCATGGCCCACGCCAGCAGTCCAAGCTGGGAGACCAGCAGCGCCTGGGGCGCGAAGCGCTTCAGCGTAGCAGATTCGACCAATAGATAGGCGCCCATGCCGCCAAGGCCCGCGATCAGCACGCCCACCAGCGCCCATGTCCCTGGCGCGCTCGGTTCGCCGTTCAGGCCATACAACGCCGCGAGTAGTCCCAGCATCGCCGCTACGCAGACATGGCAGACAATAACTGGCATAAGCAGGTCTGCTGGCGGCAACGGCTGCGGGCGATTTCTGCTCTTGCGGCGCATCGGCCAGGGAAGGTAGGGCATGCGGGGATCGTTTTCCCAGACAAGGTCGGGCGCGGATGTCGATTTGCGACGCCGGTTGCTATACCGGGCGGAAACCGGGCGGGTAATGAAACTCGTCTGTTGCGGGGCTTTATTGGCGTCTGCCTCATGCTCCTGGCGTTCCTGATGCTCCCGCGCCTCCTGAGCGTTTGCTTGCGCCGCTTGGGCCGCCTGTGCCGCAAGCCTGCTACGCCGCTGCCGCTGTCGTGTTGCGTTCATGGGAGCATCCGCACGCGATGTGTCCTTCGCGACGGTGGACGCTTCCACGTCGTGCGCTGCGCCCCCCGCCGTATCTGGGATGTCAGGCGTGGCATCCGATGCCGTATCTGATGGCGGCGGCTGATCCACCGGAGCTGTGTCATCACGCTGTAAGTGCGCCATCACCGCGAGTGTGGGCATGCGCCGACCCGTCGCCGGAGCCACGGGCGCATCTTCGGCAATGTGTTCCTCGCTGGTTTCTGTGCCATTGTCCCCGGTCACGGCTTCTGGCGTCAGGCCATCCTGTGCCGCCACTGCCGGTTTGTCGTGTTCAGATCGCTCGGCTGGTTCAATCGGTTCAGTTGGTACAGTTGGTTCAGTCGGCTCCTCCGGGACTTCTGGCGCCTCAGGAATCTCAGGAATCTCTGGCTGGGGCGCATCCGGCATCTGAGCAATTATGGGCGCTTCGAGGCTCACGACCTCATTGGCCGATGCTTTCGCCGGAGTCGGCTCTGTCGTTGGCGTCGCGGCGCGCGCCCTGGTTGTTGTCTTCTTAGGTGTCGCCTTACGCCCGGCCATTGTGGAAGGAGCGGAGGCTTTGCGCGCGGTGGTTTTCGGCGCGGATGCCGTGGATGCCGTGGATGTTGAGGTAGTCACCGATTCGGCGGTCGTTGGTTTGCTGGTTGGGGCGATAAGCTGGGGCGACCGCGACGCTCCGCGCCTCTTGCGCGCGTTCGATGGGGTCGCTGCCGTGCCACCTGCGCCGTTTGTGGAAGGTTTTTGTCCCTTCCGTGGTGTCGTCGACGCCGGGCGACTCTCACTCGGCTTGCCGTCGTGTCGCTGCCTGCTCATCCTGCTCCCGCCTGTCCCTGCAAGCTACGGATGCGTCGACCTGGACCGCCCCGCATCCTGCATTAGAACCACTTCCACCCCACCCCGCCGCGAGAACTGTGCCAGCACCGTCTGGCGCTACGAGCGCCGCCCCACCTTGACAGTGATTTCTGTCTATGCGATAGTGATATCTGGCAGTATGCCGTGTTGGCTTTATTCGGCGCTTACCATCGCATCGCCACACAGTATACGTACCAGGCATTATAACACCAACAGACTTGCTTGTTACGGCACTGACGGAACGAGTAGGCGCGCCGAGCGTATTCTCAGAGAGTCCGGGGCTGGTGAGACCGGATAGCGCTGGCGCCCGAAAATCAATCCTGAGCCGCCACCCGACTCTCCGCTGTGTGAGGGCAGGCGTGGCCGGAATCCCGTCCGTTATCATACGGGGGGACATGTACACGTGTCCCAATTGAGCGGATTGCTGCGCGCGCTCATCTATGTAAACGAACGAGCGGCCACAGCAGTCATTTCGGGTGGTACCGCGAGAGATGCTCTCGCCCCGTTGGGGTGAGGGCCTTTTTTATTGTGCGCGCTAACGAGCGTTCCAGTCACCGCGACGATGAAGATGCTGGCTGAGACCAGGAAGGCGGGGAATTAGCGATGGACGTGCAATCTCCAACAACATTATTGCTCTACGCGACCGATAGCTATCTGAGCGGGTTCACGGCGCAGGTTGTCGCGACCGATGGGAGGAGCGTGGCGCTCGACCAGACCGCCTTCTATCCCGGCGGGGGCGGCCAGATGGCCGACCGTGGCAAGCTGATACTGCTGACCGATGGGCGTCGTCTCGCCGTGGCGGGATTGAGCAAGCGCGACGGTGTCGTCTGGCACGAGCTGGCCGAGGACGCGGGCGAGCCGCCCGCCGTTGGCGCGAGTGGTCGCTGGGGAGATTGATTGGCCCTTCCGCTTTCACATGATGCGCACGCATACCGCGCTTCACCTGCTCTGCGGCCTGATCTTTCGCGAATATGGCGCGCAGGTGACCGGCGGACAGATGTACCCCGACCGGGCGCGGATGGACTTCGCCCTCGGCACGATGACACCGGACTTCCTGCATGGCATCGAGCGGAGCGTCAATGAGGCGGTCGCGGCGGATCATCCCATTAAGGTCTATGAATTGCCCCGTGATGAAGCGCTGCAAATTCCCGATTTGATACGTACCAAGATTAATCTGCTGCCGCCAGAGATTACCAGGATCCGCATCGTCGAGATCGTCGGTGTGGATCTGCAAGCGGACGGCGGCACACACGTTCATAGCACGCGCGAGGTAGGTGGCATCAAGGTGCTGCGAACCGAGAATAAAGGCAAAGAAAACAAGCGCATGGAAATCGCGTTGACGGATGGAGATACGGCATGAGCGGATCGAAGAAAACGCAGTCGCGCCAGGGAGGGGCATCCAGCGCCACGAAGAAGACGAGCGCGACAGGGGCGGCCAATGGACGAAGTCGCGCAACAGGCAAGAGCGCCGCGAAGAGCGTGAAAGCGTCAATGGCGAATGGGCAGCTATTTCAGTCTGTGCCCGCGCCAACCCGTGTGGATTACCCGCTGCTGGAGCGTGATGTGCAGCAGTGGTGGGATGAGCATGACATCCTCAAGAAATATGTGACGCGCAACGAGCGCTCCGACAAACGCTGGTCATTCGTGGATGGTCCAATCACTGCCAACAATCCAATGGGTGTTCATCACGCCTGGGGGCGCACCTACAAAGACCTGTGGCAGCGCTTCAACACGATGCGCGGCTATCGCCAGCGCTACCAGAACGGCTTCGACTGCCAGGGACTTTGGGTCGAGGTGGAGGTCGAGAAAGAGCTTGGCTTCACCAATAAGCGCCAGATCGAGGAATATGGCATCGACCGCTTCGTGGAGAAGTGCAAAGAGCGTGTGCTGCGCTACTCGGCAATCCAGGCGGAGCAGTCGATCCGGCTGGGCGAGTGGATGCGCTGGGACGACTCGTACTACACGATGTCCGACGAGAACAACTACACCATCTGGGGCATGCTACGCACCTGCTGGCAGAATGGCTGGATCTACCGTGGCCGCGATGTAATGCCGTGGTGTCCGCGCTGCGCGACAGGCATCTCCGATATGGAGATCAACGAGGGCCGCCGGACGGTGCAGCATACCAGCGTCTACGTGCGCTTCCCGCTGCGCGACCGGCCTGGCGAATACCTGCTCGTCTGGACGACGACGCCCTGGACACTGCCCGCGAATGTCGCCTGCGCCGTCAATCCCAATTTGCCGTACGTCAAGGTGGAGCAGGATGGGGAGTTCTACTATCTCTCCGCCGATGTCGTCGGCAAGCTGAACAAGCTGCGCGGCCACGAGCACGGCGCGGCGAAGGTTGTCGAGACGCTGCAAGGGCGTGATCTGCTTGGCTGGCGCTACACCGGCCCATTCGACGAGCTGCCCGCCTGGAAGGAGGCGAACGCCGAGCATCGTGTGGTCGCCGTGGGACGACGTGACGGCGGCGGAGGGCACGGGCATCGTGCATATGGCGCCCGGCTGTGGGCGCGAGGACTTCGGCGTCTCGAAGCAGGAAAACCTCGCCGTGCTGGCGCCGGTGGATGAGAGCGGCGTCTATGTGGACGGCTACGGTTGGCTGACGGGCATGTATGTCGGCATGGTGGCGCGCCCGATCTTCGACAATCTGCGCGAGAAGGGCTATTTCTACCAGACCGAGTCGTACCAGCACGTCTATCCGCACTGCTGGCGCTGTGGCACGGAGCTTATCTTCCGGCTGGTGGCTGAGTGGTTCATCTCGATGCACGAGCTGCGCGAGCGGCTGATCCGCATCACCAGCGAGATCCGCTGGATCCCGGCGTTTGGGCTGGATCGCGAGCTTGACTGGCTGCGCAACATGGAGGACTGGATGATCTCCAAGAAGCGCTACTGGGGGCTGGCGCTGCCCATCTATGTCTGCGAGGACTGCAACGAGTTCGAGGTGATCGGCAGCCGCGAGGAGCTGCACGAGCGCGCCGTGGAGGGCTGGGAGGCGTTCGACGGCAATACGCCGCACCGTCCCTGGGTAGATGCCGTCAAGGTGCGCTGCTCGAAGTGCAGTGGGCTAGCCCACCGCATCCCCGATGTCGGCAATCCCTGGCTGGACGCGGGAATCGTACCATTCTCGACGTTGCACTATCGCGGCAATCGCGACTACTGGCGTGAGTGGTATCCCGCCGACTTCATCACCGAGGGTTTTCCGGGGCAGTTCCGCAACTGGTTCTACTCAATGCTGGTGATGGCCGCCACGCTCGACAATTCGGCGCCCTATAAAACGGTGCTGGGCTTCGCCACGCTGCTCGACCAGAACGGCGAGGAGATGCATAAGAGCAAGGGCAATAGCATCCCGTTCGACGAGGCGGCCCACATCGTCGGCGCGGATACTATGCGCTGGCTCTACATCACCCACGCGCCGGAACAGGACCTGCGCTTCCTACTCATCCCCAGCGAGGAGGAGGCGGCAGCGGCGCGGGCAAAGGGAGAGCCACCGCGACTCAGCGATCTGTGGATGCAGGCGCGGTCGGCGCTCGACAAACTCTGGAACGTCTACTCGTTCTTCGTGACCTACGCCAACATCGACCAGTTCGATCCAACCACCCGCTCGCTAGCTGTGGCCGAGCGGAGCGACCTGGACCGCTGGGTGCTTTCCGAGTTACAGGCGACGGTCCAGCGGGCGACGGAGCGCCTGGCCGACTTCGACGCCCAATCGGCCTCGCTGGCGGTGGCCGCGTTCATCGAGGATCTCTCGAACTGGTATGTGCGCCGGAGCCGCCGCCGCTTCTGGAAGAGCGGAGAGGACGCCGACAAGCGCGCCGCCTATCTGACGCTCTACGAGTGCCTGCTGACAGTGACGAAGCTGCTGGCGCCACTGACGCCCTTCCTGGCGGAGTCGCTCTACCAGAATCTGGTGCGCTCGGTGGATTCGTCCGCGCCGGAAAGCGTGCATCTCTGCGACTGGCCGGTGGCGGATGAGTCGCTGCTCTCTTCGCGCCTGCACGCCGAGACGGCGCTGGTGATGCGGATGGTCAACCTGGGACGCGCGGCCCGCGAGAAGGCGCAGATTCGCGTGCGCCAGCCGCTTGGCGTACTTTACGCGCGCGTCGGCAGCGAGCAGGAGTCCGAGGCGCTGCAACGGCTGGCGGGGCAGGTGCTGGAGGAGTTGAACGTGAAACGACTGGAGTTGCTGCCAGCTGAGAGTGATATGCTCATCTACACACTCAAGCCGCAGATGAGGACGCTTGGCCCGAAGCATGGCAAGCTGGCGCAGAAGGTGCTGGCGGCGCTGCGGGAGGTTGACCCGCAGACGGGCGCGGCGGCGCTACGCGAGCAGGGTGAACTGCTGCTCGATGTGGAGGGCCAGCCGGTGACGCTGTTGGCAGAGGAGGTGGAGATCGAGGCGGGCGCGGGCGAGGGCTACGTCGCGGCGGAGGAGCGCGGCAGCGGTGGCGGTGATCGAGACGACGCTGACGCCGGAGTTGCTGGCGGAGGGGCTGGTGCGCGACCTGACGCATCTGGTGCAGGATGTGCGCAAGCACGCCGGGCTGGCCATCGAAGACAGCATCGAGACGTGGCTGATGACCGACGCCGATCTGGCGGCGGTTGCCGTCGAGTATCGCGACTATATCGAGGCGGAGACGCTCTCGAAGCGGCTCGTGGCGCAGAGCGACGGCCCATCGCTCGCGCCATCTGGCAAGGGCGTCTTCACCGAGGAGATTCCGGCGGCGAAGCTCAACGGACACGCGGCGACGGTGACAGTGCGCAAAGTGAAGTAGATTGACCTCACCTCCAGCCCCCTCTCCCACAAGGTGAGGGGGCTTCTTGCGGCCTGGCAAGCGCATGGCGAATGTGTTCTGGTGGTCGCGCGCCGCAGGCTGAAGCCCTGCGGCTAATCCTGTGGCGCGCACACTGCCGACCAT
The DNA here is from genome assembly GCA_963718915.1 of uncultured Chloroflexia bacterium. Classification (GTDB taxonomy): domain Bacteria; phylum Chloroflexota; class Ktedonobacteria; order Ktedonobacterales; family JADMIN01; genus DAHUXT01. Next base: position 455,605 of record CAVRAI010000015.1, read on the forward strand.
CGACGCAACAGCATACCGAGCGGTTCTGGGCAGTCCGCGAAGGCGGACTTCGTGGCGGAGCGGAGCGAGGCCCTTCAGGCGCGGTTTTAACCGCCAGCCCTTTTACTCCCCAGTGGAAGCTTTCTTTGCGGTCTTGCCATTGGGCGCGCCCTGAATCAGTTGGTCGAGTTCCTGGCGCATCGCCTGGATGTCGGGGTAGGAGCGGTAGACGCTGGCGAAGCGCACATAGGCGATCTCGTCGAGTGTGCGCAGCCGCTCCATCACCATCTCGCCGATGATGCGCGTCTCGATCTCGGCCTTGCCCAGCTTATAGAGTTCGTTCTCGATATCATCCACGATGGCTTCGAGTTCGCCCACGGGAATCGGGCGCTTCTGGCAGGCGCGGCGCAGGCCTCCCTCCAGCTTCTCGCGCTTGAAGGGATCGCGGCGGCCATCGCGCTTGACCACCATCAGCTCCGGCAACACGACATGCTCGACGGTGCTGAAGCGCTGGTGGCAGTGTTCGCAGCGGCGGCGGCGATGGATGGAGCCGCCCTGGTCGCGCGAATCCGTTACGCGCGACTCGATATATCCGCAGTAGGGGCATTTCATAGAATGTCGCTCGGCTTTTCCCCGCGCGGCCCGTCATTGCGTCGTCCAATCAGAGCGAGACGACCCGGAGCCGCGCATGCCTCAGTATACCATACGGCACTCGCATCGGACGACGAGGCTATCAAACGGCGAAGGGGAGCGGAGCGCCCAGTTCCCCGATGAACAGGTGCCCTCAGATGACGTCGATCAGGGTCAACCCCCGCGGCTTTCGAAATCGGTCATCGTCCTATGGGGCTACTGTTTCAATCTGACTCCCCTGGCGCACGGCGTAGGCGGCCTCAAGCCACCTTCTTCACTGGGGCGTGGCTGAGCCGACCGAACCCCGCACGCCGGTGGAGGGTTCGCAGCGGCGCGGGGGCCCACCAGTTAAAGTGGCCCATGAGCCGCATGACCGCCGGCACGATCAGCACCCGCACGATGGTGGCATCGAGGGCGACGGCAATCGCCAGGCCGATCCCGATCGACTTGATGAGGACGACCTCGGCGAGACCGAAGGCGAGGAAGACCGCCACCATGATGGCCGCGGCCCCGGTGATCAGGCGACCGCTGCGCTCCAGCCCTTCCGCGATCGGCGTGCCGATTGTCCCCCGTCCGTAGATACTCCTCCTGGATTCGGCTGATGAGCAGCACCTCGTAGTCCATCGACATCCCGAAGACGATCGCGAAGAGGATCACCGGGACGGTTGGGTCGATCGATTGGGCTGTGAAGCCGAGTTGTTGGCTCAGGTGCCCGTCCTGGAAGATCCAAACCAAAGCCCCGAACGACGCAGCGATCGAGAGCAGGTTCAACACCACGGCCTTCAGCGGCAGCACCAGTGACCCGGTGAGCAGGAAGAGAACCAGATAGGTGACCAGGACAACGAAGCCGACCGCCAACGGCGTTGTGTCGATGATGTAGTTGATCACGTCCATGTCGAAGGCTGTAGCTCCCGTCACAAGTAGATGGCCACCGTTGCCGATCGACTCGGAGCGGATCGCGCGCAGGGTCGCGCGCGCGCCGTCGCTTGACGCTGGCTGGTTGCTGACGACATCGAGCAGCACGATATGTGTGCCGACCTGTGGCGGGTTCACGCGGAGCACCCCTGGGATCGTCGCCATGCGTCGGCTCAGATCGGTCTGGTCCAGGACGCGCGGGGCGGTCGTGGGGCTCCCGCTGGCGTAGTTCACGACCACGTTGAAGATGGTCTGGTCCTGCCCGGGAAAACTCTTGACCAGCGTGTCGAAGCCCTGGCGCGACTCAAGCCGTGGCGGTAGCTGGTCGACACTCGCATTGGCGAGGCGCAGGTGAAGGAACGGGGTTCCGGCGAGCACCAGGAAGCCCAGAGCCGGCACGAGCACGACGACCGGGCGGCGCATCACCCAGGTGGCCATCCGGTGCCAGGCGCCGCGCCCGGACTTCGGCCGCCGACCCACGAGTGGAATCGAAAGCCGGTTGACGTTCGGACCCAGGATGGCAAGGAGGGCAGGCAGGAAAGTAAGGCCATAGAACACGGCGACTGCGACCACAATCGCGCCTGCGGCGCCCAATGACGCCAGAAAGGTGCCCTGGTAAAAGAGCATGGCCGACAACCCGACCGCGACCGCCAGCCCGGAGAATGTGATGGCCCGACCGGCCGTAGCCATGGTGGTAGCCAGCGCGTCGGGGCGGTCCTTCCCCGCGGCCAGCTCGTCCCGGAAGCGGTTGACGACGAAGAGCGAATAGTCGATAGCGACCGCCAGCCCAATCAATGTCACGATGTTCAGAGCGTATTGCGAGACATCGGTGACGCGGCTGAGCAGGAATGTTCCGGCGAGGCCACCTGCGATTGTGAAGATCCCGATCCCGAGCGGGAGGCCCGCAGCCACTACCGTTCCGAAGATGATGAGCAGCAGGATCAGCGTCACAGGTAGCGTGACTGTCTCGGCCCGGGTCAGGTCACTCTCGAGTGTAGCGCTAAAGTCGCGGTTGATCGGCACATTCCCGGTACCGACCACTGTCAGGCCGCTGGGGCGAACCGCTGCCCGCAGCGCCGTGTAGTCGGCGCGCGCCTGCTCACCCTCACTCTTGATATCGACCTGGACGAGCGCCTTGTGACCATCTTTTGAGATGAATGCATGGGCGGTCGATGCATCGATGGTGTACGGCGAGATGATCTCAGTCACGCGCGGATCCTGCTGGATCGGTTTGAGCGCATTCTCGAGCTCCGCCCGGAAGACCGGGTCGGTGGCAAGCCGATCCGGGCTGCTGAAGATCAGCAGAAAGTTCGATCCACCCGTTTTGCCTGTGCTCAATTGATTGTTGATCAGTGTGGCTGCACGGTTCGCCTCGAGCATGCCACTAGTGGAGTTGCCAGTACCCAGCGCACCTCCGGCCATCAAACCATAGATCGATCCGCCGAGCAGGACGATGGACACGACCAGGGTGACCCAGCGCCATCGGTAGACGAAACGACCCCATCGCGCAAACATACTTCGCTCCTTTACCTACGCTCCTCTTCTAACACACCCATTCCGAGGTGGGTTACAGCTTTTGGAGCTGCGAACCAAATCCTAACAGCCACCTGTGTCGCCAATATGTCGAAACCAACGCAATCTTGTCGCGAGAATGCATACAGGCGACTGGTTGGGTATCTGCCGCCAGGAGCGGGCGTCAGGAGCGAATATCAGGAGTTGGCGTCAACAGTGGCCTGGTGGTGGCGGACGCTATGTGAGACTGCCGACAGACCCGCGCCACAGCCATCGGTTAACTGCTCTTTTGGCCAAGAGAAGGAAGAAAGTGACCTGAGGTGGATTCCTACGATCCTCCCACTGCTCCCCTGAGCTTCACCTTGACGGGAAAGAAGCCCAAGGTATATCCTGTTCTATAGGCTCGCCTGTACAGCAATGGTTATAGACAGGTAGAGCCATGGTCACGTTTTCAGGCAAAGTGCAGGAGCCTGGATTCCAAGCTAGTTTACTGGCCTCGTAGCTCAGGGGATAGAGCAGTGGTTTCCTAAACCATGTGTCGCAGGTTCGATTCCTGTCGGGGCCACCAACACAACTTCCCATGATTCGGTGGTGTACTACTGACCTTCGTCCGTGATAAATGAGTCGTCTGCTCGTTGGAGAGAGCAGAGGGAGGATGAAGGCATGAGCATGAAGGCGCCGGAGAAAGTCGCGCGATAGCGGCTGAGCGTGCTCCAACTGGCCGAATCACTGGGCAGCATGAGTGAGACCTGCCGCCAGCGCGGCATGACCCACACCCAGTTCTTCGTCTACAAGCGTACAAGCGTCGCTTTGAAGTTCAAGTGCTGGACGGCTTCAATGATTTGCCCCCGAGATCTGGCTGGCCTTCTACAACAGTGAACGCCCCACCTCGGCTACCGCAACCAGGGCCGCCACCCGATCGAAACGATTTCTTTATTCACTCAACCTGTTCACCATGCAGGTCTGTAGTACACCTTGCGCCCGCTGCCGCACACCGCGCCGCTCTACCGCTTCTTCGGGTGCTGCCAACGCATGACACTCATTATTCGTTAGCATTCGTCCTCCTCGGCTTCGTCCGGCATAGGCACTTTCGGAGATTCGATGTGAGGTGATTCCTCCTGTTTCTGTTCATAGGCCGCCAAAACGTCGCTCCGGCGCAGCATGCCTAGTGGCGGCGTCGGAAGGTCGGCATCCACGACGGGTAATTGCCGAAGTCCAAGCCGACTCATACGCCGTACTGTTGTGTAGAGCGATTCGTCGGGCCGGGCGGTCACGAGGTTGCGCACCGCAACGTCCCCGACTATCAAGCGGCGGCCGTGTTCGCGGTCTTTTCGCTCGAAGAGGTCGGCGCGGGTGATGATGGCAACCAGCCGTCCCAAATCATCCACCACCAGCAGCGCCGCGCCGCGTTCATCGAGTAATGAGCGAGCCTTGAAGAGTGGATCAGACTCCCGAACGAGGCGTGGCGTGGCCAACATCACCTCGGCCACACGGGTCGTTGTGAGCGGATCTCCCTCGCGAGACGATTTCAACATGCGCCCACCCACACTCTGCTCTTGATCGGGATCGGGATGAAGATCGCGCTGGCTGGGGACCTGCGCCTGCGCTGGTTCCTCACTTGGCGTGTGAGGTTGCTGTGCTCCATTGCGCTGGGCAACGACCGCAGGTGGTATCCGTTTTTTACCCGACTCGCCAGCTTTTGGCACGGTGGGTAGGCGGAGCACCTGTGCGATAGCCCGAGAGGTCAAGACGCCGACAAGTCGGTCAGGCTCCGCGCGATTCACTACAGCGAGTTGCCACACACCGCTGCGTGTCATGCGAAGCCACGCTTGATACAGCGACTCATCCGGATAGGCGCGCTGCACGCGTCGCGACATCACCTGGCGCGCCCGCGCCGTCGGCAGCTCCTGGTCGCCAATGCGACCTAGGTCGGCAGCGGACACGACTCCTAACAGCCGATCATCGTCCACGATGGGGATACTGACTGCTTGGCGCTCTCGGAAGACACGCGCGAGTTGATCGAGCGGCGTATCGGGCGTGGCGATTGCCAGGGCGCCACTGAGTCCCTCGACCATGGTATCGCGCACTGTCAGGCTTTGCAGCAAGGGCAGGGTGTAATCATCCTTGTGCGCAGGCGAATCCAGTCGTGTTGGCACCTGGCTCTCGTAGATTGAGGCATCTCCGGTGACGACATAAGCCACCATGGTCGCGAGCATCGCCGGGGCGATCAGGGCATACGCGCCGGTCATCTCGGCCACCATCAAGATCACTGCCAGGGGCGCTTTGGCAATGCCCCCAAAGAAGGCGCCCATTCCAACCACCACGAAGGCTCCTGCGTTCGTCCCGGCAACAAGTCCGGGAGCCACTGTGTGGAGTCCTGCCCAAAGTGCGCCACCCAAGAATCCACCGATCACCATGCCGGGGCCAAAAACCCCGCCACTGCCTCCGCTACCAATCGTGAGTGAGGTGGTCAGTATTTTGACGAAGACGAGCACCAGCATCAGCCAGGCGGCAATGTGGGTGTAGTCACTATTTACCCCAAATTGCACATAGCCATAGCCCATACCCAGCGCCTGCGGGATGAAGAGTCCAATGAGACCAACCAACAGGCCCCCAATCGCGGGTTTGAAGTAGTTGGGAAGGTGAATACGATGAAAAAGATTGCGAAGGCCGTAGAGGGCCTTGGGGTAGAGCAGGCCCACCAGTCCTGCGCAGACTCCAAGGATCAGGTACCCCACGAGACTTGACACATGCGTGAACTCATAATGTGCCCCTGGCCCAAAGACCGGGGTCCAGCCTGCCCAGACGCCGTAAATCACGAAGCCAACCGCCGAGGCGATAAACGATGGGAATAGCGCATCGGCCTCAAAATCGCGCTTGTAAAGCACCTCAGCGGAGAGCAGCGCGCCGCCAAAGGGCGCCTTGAAGATTGCCCCAATCCCCGAACCGATGCCAGCGGCCATGGCAATGCGCCGGTCGTGCTCGTCCAGGTGCAGCAGGTCGCTGAGCCACGACCCGAATCCTGCGGAGATTTGTGCTGTTGGCCCTTCACGGCCCGCGCTGCCACCGGAGCCTATCGTGATCGCTGAGGCCACCAGCTTTATGAGCGGGATGCGGCCACGGATGCGGCCCCCCTTTTCGTGGAATGCCTCGATAGCGGCGTCGGTGCCGTGCCCTTCCGCTTCGGGCGCCAGCGTGAACACGATCAAGCCTGTCAGGAAACCACCGAGCGTCGTCACCACTGGCAGCAGCCAAAGGCGGCTAATTGGGGTCAACACGGTCGTGCCTTCACCTGCGGGATTGGGCGGTGTGAAGCCCACTATCCCACCGAGGAAGAGGTGCGTGCATAGGGCAATTGCCGTCGCGAAGAGAATAGCGCCCACACCCGCGACGACGCCAATCAGCGCGCCGATGACAAGCCAACGCTGGAAATAGGCTCGACTGTAGCGCCCAAATGCCGCAAGTAGTCCCGATTCGGAATGATGTCCGGGACTCTGGCGACGGCTCGGGCGCCAAATCATCCAGGGTGCGGCGATGCTGTAGAGTCGATTGCAGACCTTTCCGGCTACCTCGACAATTCGCCGCTTTTCCCGCAACACCATGCTCCGTCTGCTCACTGCTTAGCTCTTTTCCTCGCCAAATATCTTCGTATCCCACCAGGTAGGAAGATAGAAGCGCCTCTTTGCGCGCATATCAAGCTGATCAACTGGTCTGGTGAGTACCACACTCGCATAGGCGTGATCGCATCATGAAATGGCGCCCTGGTCATACGGAAGTGGTGTCATGCCTCTCCACAACAACGTTGCCAGCGTCTCCGCTCGTTCCCCATTTCCAAGAGAGCTTTGCTGGAGCATGTCGGGCAGCAATGCCAGCGATTCCAGCGCACCCAGGACGAGCATCGCCAATGTGTCCGTCGGCATCGGCAGAATCATTCCTTGATCCATCCCGTGTTGGAAGGCGTCAGCGAGGCGTTGCACAGAGATGGATAGCCACCGTGCCATGGGCGCGCCGATATCACGGTTGACCCCATGCAGTGCGCTCACATGCACACGAAAGAAATCGCGATGGCCTTCAGCTAACGTGACAAACGCCCGAGAGAGGGCACGGAGACGCTCTCGCCAGGGCATATCTAGTTCCATGCATGTACGCACGGTATCGTCGATGAGCGAGCCAATAGCATCCAAAAGCGCGTCCAGGATCTCATCTTTACTGTCGAAATACAGATAGATGGTTCCACGTCCGATTCCTGCGCGTTCCGCAATGGTATTGATGTTCGCTCGGTCATAGCCATAGCGGGCAATCTCAGCCGCTGCGGCATCGAGGATAGCGCGACGTTTCTGCTGGCGATCCGCCTCCGTCACAATTTTCGGCATATCTGAAAGTTCCTTCCGAGATTCCGTGCTTAAAAGTGGGTGACCACCCACTCATTAATGAAGTATAGCACTACTGTAGAAACTTGTCGTGCAGGGTTTATCATTGTCCGAAATGTCGAAGGAGATCGAAACGCCTTCAGAGCCAGTTTGGTATGTATTTGTCGGCGCTCCTGGCAACTGTGAAATAACGGCAAACGCTACTCACACATCGCTCGTAGGCTTTTCGCATCACTTTCAGCCTGGAGCCATGCATTGTGTGCCCAACGTCGAGCGATATTTACTACTTGTCAGGGGTTGTGCCTGCTGCGTGAACGGCGATCATATGCTGAAAGGCGGGCAACACCTCCGTGACGCAACGATGAAGCTGGGCCTGCTGATGGGGCGAGGTGAATCGCAATACAATCGTGGTATAACCCGCCTCAACGAAGGTGTTGATTTTATCTGTCACTGTTGAGGGTGGACCATATGCCAGCCAATTGGTCAGAAATGCGTCGTCAACGCTTCCCTGTCCGTAGTACCTATCCAGGAATGCGACTGACTCGCGATGGGCCTCGGCGGCGTCATCATTGATGTTGACCATCAAATGCAGTTGTGCGTCGGCTACCTGGCCCGCTCGCCCATACTCGGCGGAGTAGGCCTGAATGCGCGCCCAGCGTTCGCGGAAGACATCCGGCTCGATGGCATCCGTCTGCCAGCCATCCGCCAGTCGCGCCACTCGACGCAGGATCCTTTCCTCTACCGCTGCATCCACATCCTTTGCGGGGTTGACCGCAATGCAGATCGGCACATGCGCCTGCACCGGTTTGGGATAGACCTCGACATGGTCGAAGGAGAAGAAGCGCCCAGCATACGTTACTGGATCAGGGCCAAAGAAGAGCCTCAGCAGCTCGATGCCTTCCTCCACGCGCGCCATCCGATCTTGTGACGCTACTCCCATGGCCGCCAGCTCCGTGGCGAAGAGCGGCCCGAGCGATGCTGCGCCTCCGTTGCACACCGTCAGGATCGTCCGGCCGCCAGAAAGCATATCCAGGCTCGCCCACTGGAGCGCCAGTGGTAGCGGATGACGCATCGGAAAGCTTGCCAGGCAGATCGTGCCCAGTTTCAGACGCCGCGTGCGCGCGGCCAGCGCTGAGAGCATGACAATAGCTTCTAGCCGTGGCTTGGAGAGAAAGTTATCCCCGACCCAGACAGAATCGAAGAGTCCTGATATTTCAGCCTGCTCCGCTGTCTCAAGGAGCATTTCCACTGGTATGCCGAAGAGCACGGCGCGATTGGGCAGGCTAAGGCCGAAGCGAATCGAGCGTTGCTCAGGCGTCGAGGTTGTCTCCATTATCATTCCCCTCCGTTCAGGCAAGTTGGCTTACAATGAGCGCGGTCAGCGCCTTCGCCTCGGCAATGACTGCCGAAATCGGCACAAAGTCGGGGCCAAGCAGACCCGCTCCTCCACCCGCGCCATACATCACCGTCGGCACATCTGCCGCGCAAAGCCCACCGGCATCGAAGGTACCCTGGCCATAGTGGGTCTCAGCCGGATATCCATGGATGGCCGTGTGCGCTGCTTGCAAGGCCCGCACGCCAGGATGCTCCGAATCTACTAAGGCCGGGAGCATGTAGACGCCACGCTCGACTCTTACCTGGTACGGCGCGAGATCGCCAATCACCTTTCGGATCTCTTCGACAGCCTCGTCGGGATCGTCGCCAGGTAGCAGTCGTCGATCAATTGTGAGCATTGCGTCAGATGGCAAAGTATGCGGCGCTAGTGGCGCATACTGCATCTTGTAAACGAGCGCATGCCGCGCTCCCAGCAGCGGATGGGTATCGGTCCAGCGCAACTGGCGCAGTCGTGTGATCACCTCGTGCGCCCCTTCAATCGCACTCAGGCCGTTCTGTGGCGTGCTCGAATGTGTTGCGACCCCTTGCACATGGACATCCACGTCGACGCGCCCCCGATTTCCCAGAGAGATCGCCAGACCTGTGTCAAGCTGCAGGATGCTAAATCCCGGCTTCTCCGGAAGCGCGGCTAAGATAGCCTCCGAGCAGGCATGGCTGCTGCGCCCCTCGTTATTGATGGCCCAATACAGTCTGCCTCGTAGCTCGACGCCCTTATCCCGCAGCAGTTTCAACACTGTCAACATCACCGCCTGGTGCGCCTTGCATTGACTGACGCCCTGACCAAAGACCACAGGCTCGTCGTGGCCAAATGTTGCCGCGTTGCCCACTCTGCCAGAGAACGGATCCTCCATCAGGTTGTTATGCTGTGTTGGCGTATAGCTCTGGATCAGGAGTGACTGGCCCGAGACGCCTGATCCCAGCCGGGCTATCAGATTGTTGCGCGGCGCATCGATCAGGTCATAGATTCCCAGACGGACAAGTTCTGGCCGCAACACCTGCTGCACATAGTAGACGAGTTTAGGGTCGTCTGGCTCAATCAGTGTCTGGAAGCCGAGCGGCACATCAGTCGGCGTCCGCGCAAGTTGGCTCAATGTCTCAACGAGATAGACTTTGTCGAGAAACGTCTCAATGGAACCAACGACATATGTCTGCGTATCGCTCGCCACACGAGATAGAGTAGTTGAGTCCTCTTTAGCATGATCACCGCCCATGCCAATCCTCCTTCATGCCCTCTTCAATACCCCTCTTCAAAAACAAGAGTACACCATCCAGCACAGATGGGCAGGTAGTCGCTGCATGTTGTTTCGCGGGATCAGGAAGGATATGGAATGGGGCCTTCGCTCACACTGTCTCGGAGACGGGTTGATTTGACCATCCTTCAGATTTCCCGCACCTGCGTGTAGAGCGTGTGCCTCTAAACCATGTGTCGCAGGTTCGAATTCTCCTGGGATCACCACGATATCTCCTCGTAATTGTGCGGTTGCGTCCTTCCAGCCGCACCCAGCCGCACCCAGCCGCGCTCTGAAATGTTCCCAAATCCTTTCAGAAGGTCACAGCGCGATAGTGTCTCCATGTGCGACAATGGAGCAGTGAATCGTCGCCTGGCGAAAGGTGACCGATGCCGTGGAGAATCAAGAACCCGATCAACATGCCTATCGCCCCACTGGTAAGGTATTGCCTCGGCGTAAGGCGCTGAAGAAGCTGGCAGGAGGCGCCGTTGCTGGCGTACTTATCCTGTCAGGCTGCACGCCCGGCGGCAACCCACCGACCCCTGTCGCGACATCTACCCCCAGCCCACTGTGGACGCCCACTCCAGCATCTTCCGGGAACACAAGGCGCAAGAGCAGGTCAACCGCGATTCCCCAGGAGGCAACTCGCGACGGATAACTGCCAGACACCAAAACAGCGTGCGGACCACGTTCACGATGGTACCCCAGGATGCGGCCGATGGTGGTGTTAACACCTGTCCGCGTGCTGCGGCGCATGCGTGTAGGCGCTGGGTGTGATACCCGCAGTGCTACGCCCGAGGCCCTTTAACGTGACCCCGGGTAAGGAGACGTATCCGCGAGCGCCAGCCAGTTGGTTGAACTGTCAGCGTCCCGTCAGTCTCACGAGACGGTGCATTCGCCGTAGCCCCAGAAAATGCCGCTTGCTCCGGCGCTGCCAGAGGTGTTCCAACTGAAGATTTGGTTGCCCTTCCACCATTGCGTCCCCGTTGTGCCGCAGGGCGCCAGCAATACCGGCGGCGCGCTGTGATGCCAGCCGAGCACTGGTAGCTCCGTTGTGAAGAAAGAATTGATGGATGCGGCTGAGCCAGCGCTGCACTCACCACCATACCCGCCCTGCGACACATTGCCGTTGACTCCTGCGCTGCCGAGGCCGTCTTTCGTCAGTGGCGGCGTGGGAATGTCAGTGGTGTTCGGTAGGTTTCCAGTGTCATAGGTGCGGGTGGGATAAATGCCCGCGACATCGGGCGTACAGGTGGGAGGCGTGGGCGGTATGGCAAGGCGCAGGTGATAGGTCACGTAGCCATTGTGTCGATCGGTTACCTGTTCGAGCGAGACATAGCGCGGCGCGGAACCCTTGCGCCAGCAATATGGATCCCCGCACGACGCCTGGTACGCTCCATTGTAGGGGTAAGAGGCTGCCTGTGCCCAGCCCGCCGAAGGAAGCCCGCTCGCGAAGAACGAGTGAATCGTCTGCACACCGCTCGCGTAGCTACAGACGTCAAACTGTTGGATGGTGAAACGCCCATCGCCGCCCTGCGAATTTGAGATGCCTGTGCTGAAGGAGTTCGGTGGGAACGGGACGTCGCTGAATCCTGACCCGGCAGATGCGGGCTGCAGTGTAGCGCCATTCAGCGTTGTCTGGCAGACTTGCTGCATCGATGGGGTCGATGAGGGGGCGCTTGTGGTGGCTGTCGACGTGGTCGTCGAGGTGGAAGCGGTCACACTTGGCGCGCACCCCGCGATGGCCAGAACGAGCAGACAGAATACAGAGAGTACAAAGAGGGCCTGTGACGCACGGACAATACCGGATGAAAAGAACGAGGATTGCTGAGTGAACGTGCTCACCTCCCACGCAGGACCACTATGCGGGTTCTCCAGGAGCAACCTGCTCTTCAAGCCAGTGTAGCTGGTCATATAGCCGAAGGTCTGTGAGCTATTACCCATCCCGCGCGAATCAGATAGACTCCGTGGTCGGCGACCGCCCGCGGATCGTCGCTTCGCTGGGGAGCCTCGCTTGCGCTGACGAAGCGGCAGTAGGCGGATTTTCTGCCAGCGCATGCTCATCGGGCGACTACTCGAAGGCTTCTTCCCACCTTCAGTTCATTCCTGGGCCAGAGAAATGCGAAGGGGCCTGGCGTGAGAAGCGCTAACCCATCACAAAACGCTCGCAAATCGCAGCGATGTGTTGCAATCTATACATCTAATATGTATAACTATACCCTGCAGTTGTGCGAATCTACGCTCGATAGCGAGTTTACGAAGAAATTGCCAGAGGTTCTGTGGCACAGGTTTTTTTCGGTGGCGTCAGGGGGGTACTGTGGATATATCAAATAGGCGGAGAAGATCGTTGGCGAGCCAGTGGCTCCAGTTCGCAAGCTCCAGTGGCTCCAATCCGCAGCGCACTCTGCAAGAGCGGGAGTTAGCCCGCCGCAGCGACCTGATCGCCTGGCTGGCGCTGGGCATGCTTGGTGGGCTGGTGATCGTCTCGCCCATCGCCATCGGCGACAATGCTGCTCTGCTGACGTATCTCTGCTTCCTCGCCTTGCAGCTGGCGGCAATAAGCCTCAACCGGGCTGGTCATATCACGATCGCGGGCATCATTCTCGTTGTCAGCATGAATGCCGCCATCTTCGCCTACATGTGGAGCAGTCCGCTCGGCCTGACGATGGGACAACTACCCAACTATGACGCCTTTGCGGTCAGCGTCGTGATTGCGGCGAGCGTTCTGCCACGTCGCTCGGCGTTCATCGTCGCCGCGCTGAACTCCATGATGATTGTGGCCGACTATGTGATCCGTCCCCACAACGCCAATGTCGCGCTTGATGCGGCCCTCTATCCCAGCGTGACCGTCCAGACGATCTCGCTGTTGGTGCGTCCAATCGCGTTGCAGTTTATCATGGCGCTGGTGGCGTTCCTCTGGGTTCGCGGTACCGACCTGGCAGTCAGGCGAGCTGATCGAGCCGAAGAGATCGCTCTGCTCGAATTCCGGGAGCTGGAACGCACAAGCACCCTCGAGGAAGGCATCCACTATCTCCACCAGACGCTGTCCCAGTGGGCGCAGGGCAATTTCGCGGGCCGTGTACCCGCTATGCCACTCGAAATCTTGGAGCAGATACGCAACGACCTCAACAACTACATGGAGCGTTTCGGACCGGTCATGAATGCGACCTATTATCTCCAGCGGCTGCAGAATGAGGTAGAGCGCCTGACGGCATCGCTCGAGAGCTGGGTTCGCGGGCAACCGGTTGTCTGGCCGGAGCCGAGTGGAACGCCACTTGACCGTGCCATCGAACTGCTGCGCGGCCCCGGATCGCGGCCATCGTCGTATTCGTCTCCCTCATCGGCGCCAATGCGGCCAACAGGAGCGCCTCGCTTGACGCCCATGCCCTCCCCGCCGGGACCGATGCCGCCCACCTCTTCGAGAGCTACCGGTGGGCCATTCGCGCAGCCCCCGTTTGATCCACATGCGCCGCCTGGCCAGCAGTTCGGCGTGTTCCCACCAGACGACGACACCTCAGACAACAATCCGGGCAATCGCTGGCCATAGCCGGTCGTCACGCTACAATGGATTCGAGACAGCCATCTGCGACGTTGCCAGCGTCTGGGCAGGCTCGGGCGGCGCGTCTGGGCGATGGGCGGGCGTCTGGCCTAGCCTGCGCGGGCGCCAGACCTTGAGGTACTGCGCCAGGAAGTACGAGCCGATGACGATGATGGCGGCGATTCCCTGCGCGGCCAGCGACTCGACGTTGGGGAAGACCGCGAACCACAGGCCCATCCAGTCCGGGATAGGCAGGTGAATCGGTGTGGTTGAGAACCAGCCTGCCAATTGCATCTCCTGCATCTGCTCCCCCACCATCACCAGGAAGACGCCGCCAAGCAGCACTCCAGTGAGGACGAGCATGCGCTTGTAAGGCAGCCGCTGGTGCGCGACGAATGTGAGCGCGGCGACGATAGCAGTGAAGAATAGTCCAACAAGCACTCCCTGCAAGACGATGCTCGATCCAACCTGGAGCCGCAGGCTTTGCAGGAAGAGCACCACCTCGAAACCCTCGCGATAGACCGAGGTGAAGCCCAGGATAATCAGCCCCCAGAGCAGCCGCGAATAGGCGGTTGTCGCGCCGCTGGTGTTTTTGGCCTGTTCCGCCTCGCTGATGAGCGCGCGCTTGCGGCGGTTATGCATCGAAATCCAGCCGGTCCAGTAGACCTTATGGAAGAACCAGTTCATGATCACGATCAGGACGACGATCGCGAGGAGGCCAGTGGCCGCCTGAAGGTTCAGCGCTGGGACGCTATCCGCCAGGTTGCTGAGGATGCCGACCACAATGAACCAGGTAATGAGCGTCGCAAGGAAGCCAAAGCCCGCGCCCACGCCGATTGGCCGCCGATAGGATTGATTCCCGCCTCGCATGCTGGCGGTAATCGCGGCGAGCACCAGAATCATTTCCAGGCCCTCGCGGAAGACGAGCAGCCCCGTATCTACGATAGCGGCCTGCGGGCTGATCCGCCCGGTGCTCGGATCGGGATTGCCCGACGCGGTGATGCCCTGCCAGACGAGCACACTGACGAGCAGCACGCTCGCGAGGATCAGAACAACGAGACCGATGCGTTTGACGAGCGAGCGCTTCGGCTGCGCGATGGCCTGTGCGACTTCGGAAGCCATGCCCAATCCCTTCCCACTGGACCCCTTGCGTGAGGCGCGATGTACAGAGATGCCATTCCCAACTGTGCAAGTCGGATATTAGCATGGCCTAATATGGAAAAGCAACTCCTGTAGGTCGATTGTGTGGAAAGTGGCTTGGAGAGCACGATAACCGCCCAGTGTTATTATTCGCCGGGGCGCAGGCGAATCAGCCCGCGTTGCGCGGCGATGGCCACCGCTTCGGTGCGGTTGCCCGCGCCCAGTTTGCGCAGCAGCGACCCAACATGAAACTTGGTGGTGCGCCCGGTGATGCCCAGTTCGATGGCGATTTCTTTGTTTTGCAGGCCGCGCGCCAGCAGCCGCAACACATCCAGCTCGCGCGGAGTGAGTGTCGCCTCGCCGGGCGATTCGCGGCTCACCTGACGTAGCAGCTTCTGGGCGATCATCGGCTCCAGCAGCGAGCCGCCCTGATGGACGACGCGGATCGCTTGAAAGATGTCGTTGCGCGGCGCTCCTTTGAGCAGATAGCCCTGCGCCCCGGCGCGGACGGCGCTGAGGATGCGCTCGTCGGTGTCGAACGCGGTGAAGATGATGACGCGCGTCTCTGGCGCAAGATGCTGGAGTTGCCGCAGCGTCTCGACACCATCCATCTCGGGCATTTCAAGATCGAGTAATACAATATCAGGTCGGAGCGTTCTGGCGAGTTCGAGTGTCGTCTGGCCGCTCGCCGCGTCGCCGACGACGGCGAAATCAGGCTGGGAGCCGAGGATGGCCACCAGTCCGTCACGGACGACGGGATGATCGTCGGTCACAACAATACGAATCTGCCCGCTCATTCGTGTTTCTCCAGTGGAGTCAGTGGGATGCGCACCTCAATGCGTGTGCCACGCCCGCGCGTGCTGAGCACCTGCGCCTCGCCGCCAAGCAGCCGCGCGCGCTCGCGGATGCCAAGCAGCCCGTAGTGTCCATGCAATCCGCGCTCCGGGTTGAATCCACGGCCATCGTCGCTCACGATAGCCGTCAGCGCGTCCGGCGTTATCTCCAGGTGAATCGTGGCATTGCGCGCGTGGGCGTGACGGCGTATGTTGACCAGCGCCTCCTGAATGATCCGGTAGATGCCCACTTCGATACGCACGGGCAGCGGCTGCGCGGCGCCAGTGATCCTGGTTGTGATATGTGGATCATCCGGCTCGGTGGCTGCCGCGAGCGTGGCGACCGCCTGGGCGAGCGTCCGCCCTTCCAGTGGCGCGGCGCGCAGATCCAGCACCGAGCGGCGCGCCTCTTCGAGCGTCTGGCGCGCCTGTTTGAGCGCGCTCTGAATGCTCTGGCGCACCTGCTCTGGGTCGGCGTTCGCCTCGGCCAGCGCGTCGGCGGATTCCAGCCGGAGCGCGATGCCCGCGATGTTTTGGGCCAGGGTGTCATGTATCTCACGCGCCAGCCGGTTGCGCTCCTCAACCGCGCCCATCTGTGCGCTACGGGCGAAGAGCCGGGCGCGTTCGACGGCGATGCTCAGCAGGTCGCCGATGGTATGCAGCAGCCGCAGGTCGTCCGGCGCCAACTCGCGCCAGTCGGAGCTGGCCACATTGAGAACGCCGAGCTTCTTCTCCTGGGCGTAGAGCGGAATACTGGCGTGGTAGCGCAGGCCATTCGCGCCATCGACCAGCCCTTTGAGCCGCGTGCAGGTGACCACATTGACATTGGCGGCGCCGCTCAGGTCGCCTGCGGTGTAGGTATCCAGGCAGTAGCACGTGCCCTCCATACGGTGCGGGAAGTTGGCAAGGCCCGGCGGAAGATCCTGCGAGGCCGCCAGATAGGGCTGACAGGTCTCTTCGTCCAGCAGCCAGACCCAGCCCGTGTGCAGATCGAGGAGCGCGGCCACCTGCGCCAGGGCCGCGTGCAGCGCCTCGTTCAGGTCCACTGTGCTATTGAGCGCGCTGGCGATGGCATTGAGAATTCTCAGATCGCGGTTGCGCCGCTGAAGCTCGGCAGCGCTGGAACGCCGCGCTGGTCGCTCTGACATGGTGATCTCCCGGCTTCTACTCCCCACTCTTCAGTATATCGCGTCGGCTCGCCCGGAGCGCTGACCATCCCCCGGCAGCGCGACCCCAATCAGCTGATATATGCGCTATTGACGAGTTTGACCACCGAATTTTAGCCATGCTCAGAGTTTCGGCATGAACCTTGCTTTAGTATGGTTGAGTGTCGATCGTTCGATTGTAGTGTTTACTGCTATAAACGGGAGGGATGCGGACGCCATGTCAATGGAATTAAGCCAGGTCACACAGCAGACGCAGGTTCATGTGCCTTCGCCCCAGCTGGTAGCCGCGAACCATGTGCTGGCGCTTTCATCCGCCGAATTGCAGTCCTTGATCTATCAGGAGATGGATGAGAACCCGGCGCTTGACATGGAGGAGACCGCTGTCTGTCCGCGATGCGGCTTTCCTCTGCACGGGCCGACATGTGAGACATGCCAGCAGAATGCCACCCTCGAGTCGTCGTCCACGCTAGGCGCAAATGAGTATGGCGATGACACGAACTGGCGTCAGCAGACTCGCGGCGATGAGGATGAGTTTGACCCAACGACACGCGTCGCCGCGCAGATGAGCCTCGCCGAACATCTGACGCTTTCACTGCAGGCGCAATTTCCCGCGGAGGACGCGCTTCTGATCGAATATCTGGTGGGCAATCTCGACGACGATGGCCGTCTGCGCTGCTCGTCTGATGAGGCGAAAGACCGCTTCGATGCTACACCAGAGCGTGTCGAGGAGATTATTCGCGCGCTTCAGGCGATGGAGCCGATTGGTGTCGGCGCGCGCGATCTGCGCGAGTGTCTGCTGATCCAGCTCGATTATGTGACGTCGCAGACAAATACACCTCAGCCCCTCGTACAGGAGATTATCAGCGAGCATCTGGGCGCCCTGAGCGAACACAAGTATAGTCAGATCGCGCTGGAGTTGGGCGCCTCAACCGAGATGGTGCGCGAGGCAAGCGAGTATATCAAGCGCAATCTCAATCCCTTCCCCGGGCGCGGCCATCTCGACGTCAATCTTCTGGGCGGCGGCGAAGCGGCGGCCCCCATCCTGCCCGATGTGGTCATCTCGCGCAAGACGCTGGCTGGTGGTGTCGATATCTTCGAGGTTGAGGTCATCGAGTCGAAACGATACTTCCTGCGCGTCAATCCGAGCTATGCCCAGGTCTACCTTGCCTCGAAACACCATGAGGCGGGATTGAGCGACGATGAGCGTCAGCATATCCAGCATTATGTAATGCGCGCGCGTCTCTTTATCGCCAATATCAATCAGCGACGCCAGACGCTGGCGCGTATCACCCACTGTGTCGTCGAGATCCAGCACGACTTTCTGGAGCATGGTGTGCGCGCGCTCAAGCCACTGACCCGGGCAAAAGTCGCCACGATGCTGGAACTACATGAGTCCACAGTGAGCCGCGCGACCGCATCGAAGTATGTGATGTTGCCGACGGGCGAGGTAATTCCTTTCAGCAACTTCTTCGTCGCCAACCTGAGCATCAAAGATGTCATCAAAGAGCTGGTGGAGCGCGAGAAGACACCACTCACCGATCAGGAACTGGCCGATCTGCTCAAGAAGCGTGACATCAAGGTGGCGCGGCGCACAGTCGCCAAATATCGCGAGCAGTTGAGCATCCTGCCATCCACGTTGCGGTGAGATGGCTGAACCTCACCCCAGCCCCTCTCCTACGAGGAGAGGGGAGTACGCGCGTCGCCCACTGGCAGGATGGCCGCCTATGCCCTCCCCTTCTAGGGGAGGGTGGCCGAAGGCCGGGAGAGGTTCTTCCCTGGCGAGAGACCTCACCCCAACCCCTCTCCTACGAGGAGAGGGGCTAGAAGCATCAAACCTACGGGCAGATTTCTCCATCGCGCGTCGCGGCCCCGCGCTGTAGACTGGGGCGAGCGATGGCGCCGTGCCATACGCGTTGATGCAGGCAGGAGCAACGTGATATGGCTGGCCATTGCAGCATTGTGCCCCACCCCACCGCGCCGCGTGTTCTCGTGGTCGCCGATGGCGAGCGCTGGACACTTCCTCGCCACGAGACCGAAGAAGCCGAAGCGATCCGCGACCTGATGCGCCAGCGCTACGGGCTGGCTGTGACGGTGCTCGGCGCCTACGCGGGCCACTATACCGACGCCGAACATGAAGATCCCGCCTTCATCTTCGCGCTGGAAACCCATGGCGGCAGCGGCGGCCCATTGCCTGACGACGCCCGTTGGATTGGTCATGCTGAATGCGCGGGCATCGCCCTGGCCGACGACGAGCAGCGCGCGGCCCTCGAACGCTGGTTCGCCGAAGCCGAAAGCGGCGCCATCCCGACTGAGCGCGCGCCCTGGGAGCGAGCTGGCTGGTTTGCCCTGGCGGCGGAATGGATCGAGCAGGAGCTTGCTCGTCTGGGCTGGCAACGCACCGGCCCATATGTTCAGCTACACGCGCGAGGCTGGTCGGCGGTGCTGCGGTTGCCGACGACGGGCGGCAACGTATATTTCAAGGCAGTGACGCAGCCGTTCGCCTTCGAGCCGCCGCTGACCGCGCTGCTGGCGGGGCTGCTTCCGGCAGAGTCGCCGCGCGTGCTGGCGGTTGATTGCGCCCGCCGCTGGCTGCTGATGGCCGACGCGGGCGAGCCGATTCGCGACCGCATTCGTGAGACTCGCAACCCGCAACCGTATCATGATATGCTGGTGGCCTTCGCGCGGTTCCAGCTGGCGCTTCTGCCGCATACGCCTCGGCTGGAGTCCAGCGCTATCCCGGATCGGCGGCTGGAGGCCCTCCCAGCGCTCTTCGCGGTCGACAATGCGTGATACCGATGGGCTGCTCGTGGGAAGGCCAGGTGGCCTCACCACGGACGAGTACGCGCAACTTCAGGCGTTGGATGTGGCGGATTTGGCGTCCCGGTTGGCCAGCTATGGTATCCCGGAGACGCTGGTGCAGGAAGACTGCCATCCAGGCCACTGGATTGCGGGGGCGAATGGCGCGATCTTCTTCGACTGGGGCGATACTTGTCTCGGCCATCCCTTCCAGTCGCTGATGATGGCGCTGCGCTGGGGACGGCTGGTGCTTGGCTTCGACGCCGCGACGCTCGATGGCATGCGCGACGCCTACCTCTCCGAATGGAGCGCCTACGGCTCGCCGGAGCGGCTGCGCGAGGCGTACCAGCTGGCGTGGCGCCTGACCCCGCTGACCCGCGCGCTGACATGGTACCGTGTCGTCACTAACCAGGAGCCGTCGGCCCGCTGGCAGTATGAAGACGCCGCGCCCTACTGGCTCAGTCTCTTCCTCCACGGCGAAGCTAAAGACGGATAGCCGGAACCGTCTTCATATCTCCCTCCCTCTTGACAGGACATCACAATGCTGTCACACTTCATTCATTCACTTGAATGAAGGCACGATTGCTCTTTGTGGAAGTATCCGTTATGACAATAGACCGTATTAGCTCCGACCGCCGCACGGAGATTCTGGAGGCGGCGATTCGGGTATTGGCGCGCGACGGACTGGCCCAGGCCAGCACGCGCAAGTTGGCCGCCGAGGCGGGCATCAATCAGGCGACGCTGCTCTATCACGTCGGCAGCAAGGATGAGCTCCTGCTGGCGGTATTGCAGGAGATGATGCGCCAGACGCGCGAGATTGCCGTTGCCGCCGCCAAGGAAGATTTGCCGCTGCGCGAGGCCATCGCGAACAGCCTGCGCGCCTTCTGGCGCCATGTCGAGGCGACACCTGAGCTTCAGGTGATGCAGTATGAGCTGACACTCTACGCGCTACGCAATCCGAACGCTGCCTGGCTGGCGCGCGAGCAGTACCGCGGCTACTGCGAGGTGGTCGAGGGCGTCTTGCGCGCCGCGTGCGAACGGCAGGGAATAACCTGCGCGATTCCGCTGAATGCCCTCGCGCGCTTCATCGTCGGGGGGCTGGATGGCCTGATCTTGCAATTCGTGAGCGACCAGAACATCGCCCGCGCCCGCTGTGACCTCGAATCGCTTCTCGCCGCCGTCATCGCCCTCGCCGAAGGTAGCGCCCCGGTGGATGAGATGGCGCCGCCGCCCTCGTCGGAGGCAACCCATGCATGACGAACTTTCCGGCTCGGCCCAGCCGATTACCGCGCCGACGGCCGATACGCTGAAGGCGCCCCGCGCCACAGTCATCAAGGCCACTGCGCGCGATTATAGCTACTATCGCAAGGCGTTCGCCGGGCATGCGATGCCGTTCGCCTGGCTCGATCTCGATCTGCTGGATGAGAATATTCGCGCGATTCTGGGCCGCGCCGGAAGCAAAAACGTGCGCATCGCCTCGAAGTCGGTGCGCAGCGTGGCGGTGTTGCGGCGCATCCTGGCGGCCAGCCCGGTCTTTCGCGGGCTGATGTGCTTTACGGCACGTGAGGCTGCCTGGCTGGCGGGTCAGGGATTCGACGATCTGCTGATGGGCTACCCCTCCTGGCATCGCGACGATCTGGCGGCGGTGGCGCGGGCGACGGCGGATGGCGCGCATATCACGTTGATGGTGGATAGCGTCGCGCATGTCGCGCAGGCCGAGTCGGTCGCGCGCGAGTACAACGTGCGGCTACCGCTCTGCCTGGAGGTCGATATGACGTTGGCGATACCAGGCCTCCACTTCGGCGTCTGGCGCTCGCCCCTCCAAGACGCCGACCGTGCGCGTCCCGTGCTGGAGCGTATCGCCCGATCGGAGCAGGTCTTCCTCGACGGCATTATGGGCTACGAGGCGCAGGTGGCGGGCGTCGGTGACAACTATCCCGGCCAGTTTGCCAAGAATACGCTGGTGCGTCGTCTGAAGGGCCGTTCGGTGCGGCTGGATGCCGAGCGCCGGGCGGCGGTGGTGGCGCTGGCGGAGTCGCTCTGCGGCCCGCTACGCTTCGTCAACGGTGGCGGCACTGGCAGTATGGCAACCACGCGGCAGGAGACTGCCGTCACCGAGATCACCGTCGGGTCGGGATTTTATAGCCCCGCGCTCTTCGACAATTACCGCGACTTCCACTTTCGCCCTGCGGCGGGCTATGCCATCGAGATTGTGCGCATCCCGGCGCCGGGTATCTACACCTGTCTCGGCGGCGGCTATAGCGCGTCGGGTGGCGCGGGCAAAGACCGCCTGCCCTCGGTCTATCAACCAGCGGGCGCGCGACTCGATGCGTTGGAGGGTGCGGGCGAGGTGCAGACGCCAATCCACTATCGCGGACCAGAGCGGCTCTCGCTCGGCGATCCCATTCTGATGCGTCATGCCAAGGCGGGCGAACTCTGCGAGCGCTTCGCCCATCTCGCCTGCATTCAGCAGGGCGCGATTGTGGATGAGGCGCCGACCTATCGCGGCGACGGCCAGTGTTTTCTCTGACGGGGGTATCTCATGGCAACGCATAAAAGCGCCAGCAAACCGACGCGCTGGCATAACTGGTCGGACTCCGTCCGTGGGACGCCGCGGGCGGTCTATCTGCCGCGCGGCATCGATGAGCTGGCGCAGACGATGGGCCGCTACAGCCGCGAGGGACGCCACGTGCGCGTCGTCGGCGATGGACACTCCTTCACGCCACTGGCGCAGACCGACGACGTACTCGTCTCGCTGGATAACATGCAGGGTATCATCGCGATTGATGTGGAGCAGGGAACCGCGCGTGTCCAGGCAGGCACGCGGCTCAGGCTGCTGGGCGACCAGTTGCTGAAACGCGGGCTGGCGCAGGAAAATCTCGGCGATATCGATGTGCAGAGCATCGCGGGCGCCATCAGCACCGGGACGCACGGTACGGGCATCCGCTTCGGCTCCATCGCGACGCAGGTGGTCGGATTGACGCTGGTGACGGCCAGCGGCGAGGTCATCCACTGCTCAGAGACCGAACGCCCCGATATCTTCAAGGCGGCTCAGGTCTCGCTCGGCGCGCTTGGTGTGATTGCCGAAGTGACGCTGCGGGTCGTGCCCGCGAAACAATTGCGCTTCGTCAGTCGGCGCGAGCGGGTGGATGATGTGCTGGCCAACCTCGAACGCTACAAGCGGGAGAACAGCCACTTCGAGTTCTTCTGGATGCCCTATACGCCCTGGGCGCAGGTGAAGTTCCTCAACGAGACCGACGATCCGCCCTCGAAGGCCAATCTCTTCGGCACGCTCAACAAGATTGTGCTGGAGAACGGCCTCTATTGGGTCTTGTCGGAGACGGCCCGCATCGCGCGCCCGACCACGCGGACGATCAGCCGCGTCTCGGCGCTGGGCATCGCATCTGTCTCAGAGACGGACTACAGCCACCGCCTCTTCGCCACGCCGCGCGCGGTGAAGTTCCAGGAGATGGAGTATAACATCCCGGCCGCAGACTTCCCGGCGGTGCTCGCGGAAATTCGCGCGGTGATGAAGCGGGAGAAGTTCAACGTCCATTTCCCCATCGAGTGCCGCTTTGTGCATAGCGACGATATCTGGCTCAGCCCCGCCTACGGACGCGAGTCGGCCTACATTGCCATTCACATGTACAAGGGCATGCCGTATGAGCGCTACTTCCGCGCCATCGAGCCGATCTATCAGCCGTATGGTGGGCGCCCGCACTGGGGCAAGATGCACACGCTCGACGCGGCGACGCTCGCCACGCGCTATCCCCACTGGGACGACTTCCGCCGGGTGCGGGCGGCGCTCGACCCGAACGGTGTCTTTCTGAACGACTACCTGCGCCGATTGCTTGACGCCGATACGCTGGTAGCGCCCGCGATGGGCATACCAACCAGCGAAAGCTCACCCACACTGTAAGTCGCATTCAGTGTGCATTGCAAAAGCTAATGAGGAGACCTGCCGATGAGCGAAATCCTGTCCACAGCGCAGCCGACAACACCCGCGACACCGACGGGCGGCGGACTTCGCCGCAACAATCTGGGCCTGCCCAATGCGATTGTCATCTCTGTGGCGGTGATGTCTCCCGCCGCCTCGATCTTCTTCAATACCCCTCCGACCGCAAAGCTGGTTGGCGCCGCGCTTCCCCTCTGCTATGTCATCGCCTTTGTGGTAGCGCTGCTAGTCGCCAACCAGTACAGCGAGTTTTCGCGCGAATTGCCTTCCAGCGGCTCCGCGTATACGTTCGTCACCGAGGGACTTGGCTCGCGCTGGGGCTTTCTCACCGCGTGGATTGGTCTGGCGGCGCTGGCGCTGGGGGTGCCCTATTCGTTCATCGTGATGAGCGCGAACCTTCAGACACTGCTCTTGCGCTATGCTGGTGTGAATATCCCATGGCCTGTCTTCTTCGTCGTCGCGATTGGGCTGATCTTCGCGCTCTGCTACTGGGGCATCCGCGAATCCCTGCGCATTGATATGACATTCCTGACTTTCGAGATCGGTGTCTGCCTGGTGCTGGCGGCAATCATCCTGTTTCATGTTGGCTCGACCAGCGGTCTGCCGCTCTCGCCCTTCACTACTGCTGGCGTCCCAGCTAATGGCGACCTCTCAATTGGTATCGTGCTCTCCGTCCTCAGCTTCATTGGTTTCGAGACAGCGGCGGCGCTCGGCGAGGAGACGCGCGATCCGCATCGAAGCATCCCACGCGCAATCTTCGGCTCGATGATTGTCGTGGGAGTTTTTTACGTCCTGATGGTCTATGCCGCGACCGTCGGCTACGGCCCCGAACAGATGGCGACGGGCTTTGGCAATAACGCCGCGCCATTCGATACGCTCGGGCGCGCGTTTGGCGGGCCAACCTTTGCGTTGCTGATCGATGTCGTCGGCATCGCCTCGTTCTTCGGCGCCGCGCTGGCGATTGTTAATGGTGGCGCTCGCATTCTCTTCGCCGCCAGCCGCGAGGGCGCGCTGCCTCGCTGGCTCGCATGGACGCACCCGACGCGCGGCACGCCGGTCGCGGGCGTGGCCATGCTCTGCGGCATCGGGCTGGTCACAGGGTTGGTGCTTGGGTTGTTCCTGTCGCCATTCGATGCCTTCGCCTTCCTGGGCACGATTGACGCGATTCTTGTCCTGCTGATCTATGTCCTGGTGAATATCGCCTGCATTCTCTTCTTCGCGCGTAAACGTCGGGCGCAGTTCAGCCTGCTGCGCCACGGCATCATCCCGGCGCTGGGGCTGCTTATCACCGCTGGCATTGTCGCTGCGGCAATGGCCTCGCCTGCAACCGGGGCGTTGAGCTATATCCCGATCATTGTCGCGGTCTGGCTGGCGCTGGGGCTGCTCCTGCTGCTCATTACAAAGGGCAAACTGGCGAGATAACGTCCGCTGAGCGAGTCGTTCGCGCCGTGTTATCATGACGGTGGGATGCGCTCTCTTGAGTCCGCGTAGGCGGACTTTGTGGCCGAACGCTTGTGAGGTCATTCAGGCGCGGTTTTAACCGCCAGCGCCGCGAAGGTGGTTCACTACCCATGGCGACGGACGAGAAAACCTCCACGATGCGGCACGCCGAGGTAGGCATCGTCGGCGCGGGGCTGGCCGGGCTGATGGCGGCGCGCCAGCTTGTGGCGGCTGGCGTCTCCGTCTGTGTGCTGGAGGCGCGCGACCGTGTTGGTGGCCGCACCTGGACACGTCCCGCCAGCGACGGCACGCTGATCGATCTCGGCGGCCAGTGGATCGGCCCGACGCAACAGCGGATGTATCGGCTGGCGACGGAACTGGGCGCGGAGACGTTCAAGACCTGGGATATCGGCAACAACGTCCAGTATCACGCGGGCGAGCGGCTCGTCTATTCCGGCGCAATCCCGACGGCGGACCGACTGGTGGCGGGCGATGTGATGGAGGCGATGCTCAACCTCAATATGATGGCGATGCAGGTTCCGCCCGACGCCCCCTGGACCGCGCCCGAGGCGGCGACATGGGACGCGCAGACGTTTGCCACCTGGCTCGATGCCAATGTCACGACTCCCGGCGCGCATGCCTTGCTCGAGCTGGCGATTCAGGCGGTCTTCTCCGCCGAGCCGCGCGATCTCTCGCTGCTCCATGTGCTCTTCTATATCCGCTCCGCTGGCGGGCTGGTAGATCTCATCGGCGTGACGGGCGGCGCGCAGGAGACGCGCTTCATCACGGGTGCGCAGACCATCGCGAATCGGCTGGCCGAGGCGTTGGGCGAGCGTGTTATCCTCAACGCGCCGGTGCATCGTATCAGTCAGGATGCTAGCGGCGCGCGTATCGAATCTGATGCGGTAACCCTCACCTGTGATCGAGTCATCGTGGCCCTGCCGCCGACGCTGGCCGGACGCCTGCGCTACCGTCCGGCGCTGCCCGGCCTGCGCGATCAACTGACGCAGCGGATGCCGATGGGCACGGTCATCAAGGTTCATTGTGTCTATCCGACGCCGTTCTGGCGCGACGAGGGGCTGACAGGCCAGGCATCGAGCGACACAGGCGCGGTGCGAGTAACCTTCGACAACTCGCCGCCAGATGTCCGCCGTGGGGTCTTGCTTGGCTTCATCGAGGGCGACGAGGGGCGTCTCTGGGGCCAGCGTAGCCTCGAAGAGCGGCGCCGCGCCGTGCTGGAGTCTCTCGTCCGCTACTTCGGCGAGCAGGCGGGCCAGCCGCAGGACTACATCGAACAGTCATGGGCGGAGGAAGAGTACACACGCGGCTGCTATGCGGGCTACATGCCGCCCGGCGTCTGGAGCATGTATGGCACAGCGCTCCGTACGCCGAATGGGCGCATCCACTGGGCCGGAACCGAGACAGCCACCGTCTGGAACGGCTACATGGAGGGCGCGGTGCAGTCAGGCGAGCGCGCCGCCGCTGAGGTATTAGCGGCGCTGGGCAAATCGTAGGCAATGGCGAATAGGCGCATAAGGAGCGGATGATATGGCAACGGCTGAGGAACTGCGCGATGCGCTGGACGACTACCTGGTGCGCGCGCAGGCGAGCGAGCGGGTGCGGCGCACGCTGAAAAACTGGGACTGCGTGATGCATCTGGAGGCGACGGATATTGGCGCAACCTATACGATGACGGTGAAAGACGGTGCGGTGGCCTCGGTGGAGGATGGTCTGCGCGGCGCCGCCGATCTGGTGATTCAGGGAAAGAGTGAAGACCTGACCAATATCTTCTGGGGCGACGAGAACCCTGCCTCCAACTACATGCAGGGGGCCATCAAGGTGCTGGGGTCGCAAGAGGATGTGATGAAGCTCGACGCGATGGCAATGTTCATTTATCTGGGCCAGTGAGCGACTCCCCGTATGTCTGCGTAGATGTCGTAGCCCACATTGCGGCGTCAACTCTCCAACTGGGCGGTAGCTTCACCCGTAGACGGTATGAGGAAAGTGATATAGACTAGGGGCCGGTCGCGCGAACATGAGCGCGCAGGCGCATATCGCCGCATATCCAGTACATGATGACATATTTTTGGAGAGGGGACACGCTGCCATGGGCATGCTGAACACGCTCGGCGGGGATCTGATACGGTTTATTCGTCACGCCATCTGGGACATGATGCGCGCGGGCCTGATCGCGATGATTATCGGCATCATCATTGCCGAGGCGGCGGGTTTCTTCCTCGTCAAAGACTGGCCCACCAGCCTCTTTGTGCATGTGGCCACGGCTGCCTTCGCCATCACGCTGGGCTACGCGGCCTCGATGACGGCGGCGCTCATCGAGCTGATTCGCGGGCTGGCGGCTGCCTCCTCGCATATTGACGACGTGGTGAAGGATGTGCTCTCCGGCGGCGTCAACGTGATCGACGCGGTGGTCGATGCGGTCGATGGCCCCAACCGCCACGGCATCAAGTAAGCCCCATCCCTTCAGTCTTGGCCCCTCGTCTATTCGGCGAGGGGTTTTTCTATGCGCGCTTACCTGCTATACTGCTGATGCTTGGCATGAGTGGCGGGTGGGCAACATCGGTATAGGGGTGTCTGTAAGTTGAGGAGCCAGGGATATGACAGATATAAAGCTCTTTCGTGTTGGCAATGACAGCGCTCAAGAGTTGATAGGCTCCTCAGTTGCGATTGAGAAGACGCTTCAGTCCCTTATAGAGAGACATCTTGATTCATTGCTTGCCGTGCGTTTTCTGGCTTCGGAATACGCCACAGGAAAAGCTCACGGCGGGCGTATTGATACGCTCGGTATAGACGAAAATCACTCACCTGTGATTATCGAATATAAGCGTGCCATCAATGAAAATGTTATCAACCAGGGTCTCTATTATTTGGATTGGCTATTGGATCACAAGGCAGAGTTTATGTTGCTGGTAATGCGCCAGTTCGGTGCGGCCGAATCCGAAGCAATTGATTGGCGATTCCCGCGCCTACTATGCATTGCTGCTGATTTTACTCGTTATGATCAGTACGCCGTTCAACAGATCAATCGTAATATTGAGTTAATCCGCTACCGCCGTTATGGAGATGAACTGCTCCTGTTGGAAATGGTCAACACAGTCAAGGAGCAGCCTATTGAGGCAGAAGGTGTCGAACATAACGGTAATGGACAGAAATCTAGCCAGCGCAGTGGATCGTACAGAAGTGTCACTGAACTCTTAGCCACTGCTGGACAAGAACAGCAGGATCGTTTTGAAGAGATCAAAACATTCCTAATGGCGTTGGGGGACGATGTACAGTTCAATGCCCTTCTCTACTACTTTGCCTTCTGGCGTATCAAGAACTTTGCCTGTGTTGAGATTCATCCTCAAACCAAAACAATCCTGGTCTACGTCAAAGTTGATCCCGATTCTATCACTCTCGAACCGGGATTCACGCGTGATGTGCGCAGTATCGGCCATTTTGGTACAGGTGAACTGGAGATCAAGATGCGTTCTGACGAGGATTTAGAGCGTGTCAAACCTCTTTTGATTCGGAGCTACGAGACAAGCTAGTATTTGGGCTACCCTCATCCAGAAACTATTCTCCCGCTAGCCTTCGCTCAGAAAACGTCCTAATCGGCGGCTACGACCAGCATGAGAGAGAATATCCGTGCTGTCCGCGAACTGGTCCACCGCGCCGACAAGGCCGTATTCGGCAATGATATGTCGTAGCTCTTCATCGCGGATCGTCGCCGAGAGGGCATTCGCGAATCGCTCGGCATGAATCACGCGATACGGGCGGTCGTGGTAGCGTCGCGGTGTTGGGTCGAGTGGATCGCTGAGGGCGAGCGCGTTCTGCAATCTCGCCACAGCTTCATACGCTTCCGCAAGTTGCGCTTCTCGTTCCGGCCAGGTTGAGGCGGCCAGGACAGCCGTGAGTCGTGACCCAAGCTGCCCGGCGCATGCCAGGCGCGTGAACGCCGTGCCCAACCATTTACTGTAAGGAGCGTAGCGGCGCTCTAGCAGGAAACAGAGGCGCATCACATCGCGCACGAGTCGTGTGGCGACGATTCGCGACCCCAGTTCGTCGCCGACATCGCCACAGCGTCCGACGAACGCCTCCTCCTGCGAGACACGCTGCCATTGGGCGGCTAGCCGGTAGACCCAGACATCGTGGGGATAATAGCTCAGCCGCTGGCGTAGCGGCGTTAGTTGTCCCAGGCCATCATGGTAAGCCGCTCCCGCCGTCACCTCCAGCAGCTTCTGCTCTGGAAACGTCAACCAGTCGCGCGCGCTCATAGAGTCGAGCGACCTGACACCAAGCTCCCACTCCAGAAAGTCGGCCACCATCATCACCGAGATGTGGTGATTGATCTGGCCTGGCTCCCCTGGTTCAAGATGGCGGACGCCACCGCCTCCTCCACCTGGCTCGCTAAAGTTGGTCGGGTAGCCCCGAAAACGAGGCGGCAGCTCGCGGCTGAACGTTTCGCTCATGGCGTGATGAAGCGCTGGATAATCCTCCTCGCTGAGAAAGATGAGAAGACGCGGCCCCCATTCGTGGTCGGTGGATAATTCGGTGTCGTAGCCGAGCACATCGGAGCCGTAGCCGATCAGCCCCGCCGAGTAGATGACATCAGGAAATCGGGCAGCCAGTAGCGGCTGGATGATCTCAAGGTAGAAAAGCCTGTTGAGTTCCAAACCGGGCATGAAATGATTCATTGCCAAAACCTTACCGCTCGTAAGCCTGTCATGCTTGCTAGCAGCTACATTATAGAGCGCCGATTGGGTATGATACCGCCGTGTGGAATGTATCCGTCTGGGCATGGGACAGGAAACACTCGCTGAGCAGGGGAGCTAATCGGTGACGAGAGGAGATCACTGTGACGAGCTGTCAGTGTGAAGGTATCGAGGCGTGTTTCAATCCGCGACTCGCCGCCCAGGAACTCAACCACTATCGGCGGAAGGGCGCGGCAAAATCAACCCGCCGCCTCATCGCCGCGCTGGAGGCCGAAGGCGTCGCCGGGATGACGCTGCTCGATATTGGCGGCGGTGTGGGCGCCATTCCCCATGCGTTGCTACGCGACGGCGTGAATACCGCGACCACGGTGGATGCTTCGACGGCTTACCTCGATGTGGCGCGCGATGAGGCGCAGCGGCGCGGCCTGAGTGACCGCATGCGCTTCGAGCACGGCAACTTCGTCGAGCTTGCGCCAGACATCCCACCCGCTGACATTGTCACGCTTGACCGCGTGCTCTGCTGCTTCGACGACATGACGGCGCTGGTGAGCGCATCGGCGGCGCGGGCGACCCATCTCTACGGCCTCGTCTATCCGCGCGCCTTCTGGTTGCTGCGCGCCTTCACCAGGATACACGCCGGGTTTGCGCGCCTCATGGGCAATCAGATGCGCTTCTTCGTACATGCGCCAGCGGCAGTAGACGCTATCGTACGCGGGCAGGGTTTCGAGCGACGCTTTTACGATACCGTTGGCCTGTGGCAGGTTATCGTCTATGCGCGAAGCTCTTCTGGACCTATCGGCTAGCATATCGCGGCTATGGCAACAGACATACCGCGCGCGCTTCAAGTGGGTGTCTGGCCGCTGGAATTCCGCGAATTTCGTAGCGTGCGGCAATTGACGACGGCCTGTGCAACAGGTATACTGGGAGCATACCGAAGGGCCTGCGGAAATTTACGCCTGTGGAGGTGGTCCCCGGATCACGACATGACGGTGTTAGACACATGACACGTACTTTACAGGGTAGTTATGTGCGTTCGTCAGCCCAGGAATCCCCCGGCGCAAGCCGGGGGAGTGGCCAAATTGGGGTAGTGGCATCTGTCGCGTGTAGGAAGCAACCAACGCAGCGGGTCACGGGGAATCCTGCCGGAGCGCACGAACCTCCATGCAGCCCCCACATCCCCATAGTGCTGGATGCGTCCTCGCTGGTCGCTGGTGGTTCTCCGGGCAACGTCACACATTTGGCTAAGTCCTGCTTGTCGGGTCTGGCTGCGTGTCGGCGCGCTCCGGCGCCCTGGTGTCCGCGGATGTCACGATTCGGATGAATGGCCATCGTCTGTGATGGATGGCGAGCATCTGTGAGATGTGCGCCGCTGTCCGCCCGGTGACATACCCGACAATGGCGTCGTGGTACGCGCGTCTGGGTCGGTACACCGGCGCCAACCCCTCCCTCGCTCCGCATGCTTCCATCTCGGCGCCGCTGGCACGCTCTTGGTCTGGTTTTGACGCAACCCTTCCGTCGCTGTCCCGGAGATGATGCCGTGAGGACAGCTCTGGGCACAGAGCCATTGTTCGTGCATGGCTGATGTCCCAAGCGCGCACAGACCCTCGCATGTTCTTGCCTGTACGTTCTCAAAACGGCCGTTCTGTAGCCACACGACAGACGGCCGGAGTGACGACCTGTCGTTGTTCTTTTAGTGGATGTTTAGAACACAGGGGGCTATCGTGGATACTCAGGATCAGGCGCAGGGCGCTGCTGATGACGTCACTATGGACAATTCGCCGACTGAAGATCTGCCCATAGCGGATGAGTCGCTTGCAAGCGCCGACACGGACGGTGGTGTGGATGCGGGGGCGTCGCCAGAGGATGGCGCAACGAGTGATGAGCTGGAACAGGAAGCCAGTTCGGATGGGTCGGGTGATGACGGGTATGTTGTCTCTGCTATGGAGGTTGAGGCAGCGGGTGTCGAGGAGACGACACCCGCGGACAGCGCCTCCGATGGCGAGGATACCGTGGTAGCCGGGGATGACGCGCCCGACGCAGCGGATGCCAGCGCGGTAGAAGCCGATGGCGCGGCGTCAGACGAAACCGAGAGCGTCGCCGCGATGAGCAGCGCGGGCGAGGATACTGTAGTAGCGATGGGGGTAGCGGAGGTTTCATCTGATGATGACGCCGTCGCCGCCGATGCGGACGAGGATACAGCGGAGGACGCCGCCGTGTCGGATGATGCCAGCGATGGTGCTGATGCCGATGTCGAAGCGAGCGCCAGCGAGGCGGGCGTTGTGGCTGATGCGAGTGACGCTGACAGCGAAAGCGCCGCTGAGGCGGAAAGCGACGTTGCTCCAGACTTTTCTGACATGGGCGACACTGCTGCCATGATGTCGAGCGCCGACGCTGGTGAGCTGGTGATGCTGGTGATGCTGGTGATGCTGGTGATGACGTTTCGGCGGATAGCGGCGCCGATGCGGGCGATAGCGGCGCCGATGCCAGCGGCGATATGCCCGATGCAGCCGACGCGGGAGCGTCCGACGCCGAGGATACGATGGGTGGAGAGGACACCTCGCCCCCAGAGACGATGGGCGCGTCTGATACGGTTGCCCCGGAGACAATGGGTGAATCGGATGAGGTTGCGCCTGAGACCATGGGCGCCGCCGACGAGACGGCCCCGGAGACAATGGGTGGATCCGACGAGGTTGCCCCCGAGACGATGAGCGATTTCAGCGACTCAGGTACACCTGACGCTGGTTCCTACATGGCCGAGGCGACCGACACCTCCGACGCGACTGACACGACTGACGCATCCAGCGCCATGGCTGTGGATGAGTCAGAGCCGGTTGACGACGCCTCGGCTGAGGCCAGCGCCGATGACGTAGCATCCGATGATGGCGTGTCGGCTGACGCTGAGGCCGATGCTGGCTCCGACGTGTCCACAGATGCGCCCGAAGATGCGGTAGACGATGGCGACGCGAGCGCCGACGCCAGCGCGGATGCGGATGTGGCAACGGATTCCGCCGACGCCGCGCCTGCCGACGATACCCCCTCCGCGGCGGATGAGGCGACACCTACCGCATCCAGCCCGAGCGAGCATCCCGCTGTGGCCGAGGTTTCCAGTATGTTTGACAGCATTCTGAGCAAGCTGCGGTCATTGCTGGGACGCCAGCCAGATGACGGGTCTGTCTGACAATTAGCGCGCGCAATACCAAGTCTGGCTGGATTGTTGTCTATCGAACGCGCCGGAAGCTCAAAGGCCCCGGCCAATGGGCGGGGAAATTCGCCGTAGCGTTTACGCTACGGCACGCCTCTCTATGACAACGATCCAAACGGATGTCGTAAAATTGATGGTGAATCAGGGAACACGTATTCCCATCGGACACCAAATACTGTCAGCGCTGCCCCTTCCTCACTTCGGGGAGGGGGCGGCTATTGTCCGCGCGAGACGGCTCGTTTGCCCGGAGTGACCCATGAGCGATTCCACGTCAGGCTATCCTGAGTTCCGCCGTCGGCTGGACGACGTGTTGCGCCAGCGCGATCCCACTGCCCTGCGCACATTCCTGATTGCCGAGGGCCAGTGGACGCCTGAGACCGCGACCGATCCAGAGGCGGCGATGTGGATGATGATCGCCACCAGCCCGGCGCTGGCGAACCTGCGCGATGAGGCCCGCCAGTGGTTGATGGCGCATGGTCACGCGGGGGAGGCGCAGGCGATCTTTGGCGCGAAACACTCACCGGGCAAACCACCACATCGCAGCGGTGGACCGCCTGGCAAAGCGTCTGGCAAAGCGTCTGGCAAAGCGCCGACCAAAGGCGCATATGGCAACGCGAATAAACCGGGCAAAGGCCACGACGACAGACCTCCACGCGGCTAGCGCGGCGGCTACGCCAGCCCGGCCTTGCGCGCAATCGCCAGCTTCTTCCATTCCAGCCGGAGCGTGGCGGCGTCCACCATCTCATCGTCGATGACCATCGCGCCCACGCCCTGCTCCACATCGGCGCGCGCGTAGGCGTCCAGGATGCGCTGCGCCCGCGCGATCTCCTCCGTTGTTGGCGTAAACGCCTCGTTGATGATCGCAACCTGCGACGGATGAATCGCCCACTTGCCGTCGAACCCCATCCGCGCCGCCATCTGGGCGTCACGCCGACACGCCTCCAGGTCGCGGATCGCCAGCGTCACGCCATCCACACAGGTGATGCCCGCCGCGCGCGCCGCGACCACCGTCTTTGCCTTGGCATAGTTGTAGTAAAAGAACTGCTCCGCGCCGGTCTCCTGTGCGCCGATATCGCCCGCGAAATCCACGATCCCAAAGACCAGCCCGCTCATGCGTGGAGTCGCGCGCGCGATCTGTTCGGCATGCAGGACGCCATCTGCCGACTCGATTAGCGCCTCGATGGTGATATGGCCGCGCGCCAGGCCCACCTGCTCCTCGATCTGACTCAGCAGCCGGTCGATGAAGAGCACATCCTCCGGCCCGTTGACCTTCGGGACGACGACGCCATCCAGTGAGCCGCCCGCCGCCTCCACCACCTCGATCAGGTCGCGGTAGCAGAAGCGCGTACGCACGTTGTTGACGCGGAACGTGCGAATCTTGCCGCCGAATTCGAGTGTCCGTAGCGCCTCGATGACCGTCGCGCGGCCCGCCTCCTTCTGCGAGACGGCGAGGGCATCCTCCAGGTCGAAGATGACCTGGTCGGCATCCGATGCCGCCGCCTTCGCCATCTTCGCCGATGAGTTGCCTGGACAAACCAGCTCGGAACGACGAATGCGAAACTCTTTGGCAATCACCAACTGGTGTATCGTTGCGCCGTCCTGCTCGCCCATCTCGTCTCGCCTTTCTTCTCCGGACGCTATTATAGCTCAATGCCCGGAAATGGCGCTTCCCCTGGATTTTGGTGTTGCATAGACATTTTATCATGCTGGCACGAGGTCGTTACCTGGCAGACGCAATGCATTCATGACGAGTTCTGCATCATCGTGTCATGGAAAGCATTATGGACTACGAGTAAATACCTATGGACATTACCAGGGAATGACTGTATGCTTTGCCCACCAAGGAAACTCTGCAATACAGAGAAAGGAGGTTAAAAGCTTGGAGTGAGTTGAGGACGACCCACGCATCGCAGGACGACCCACGCATCGCAGGACGACCCACGCATCGCAGGACGACCCACGCATCGCAGGACGACCCACGCATCGCAGGACGACCCACGAAATATCACGCTTATATATAGCGCGTGATCTGCAGTGCGACGTGTAACTGTAGCATGAAAGGATCGTACGCATGCCTAGATTTAAGGTATCCGGATCGGCGTTTGAAAACAACCACCCTGGAGATTGAGGTAATTCGGCTTGGCCGAGACTCTTACTGGCGCTTTTCCTCGGCCTCAGCCTTGCTATGGGATGCGCGCTGGCGTTACCTTCGACGGTGCAGGCACGGCCACTCTACTCCTGTGGGAGTGCGGGAGTGGGTCCTCATTGCTATGCCTACGCCGTCACGTACAACATAACCAATGCGCAAGGTGCCACAACCAAGATATTGGTAGTACAACTTCACTGAAGTTGCCCCGGTTTAGTGGACAGTTTCTTGGTTAGGCGACAACCGCTGGTTGGATGATCCACCTCCGTTCAAATTCGTCAGGTGACAGGTAGCCGAGCGCCGAATGCCGACGTTGCCGATTGTAGAAGACCTCAAGGTACTCAAACAACGCGGTGCGAGCCACAAGGTGGGTGGGGAAGGGCTGGCGCGCCAGCAGTTCGCATTCCAGGGTCGCAAAGAAACTCTCCGCCATGGCGTTGTCGTAGCAAGCGCCGACCGCGCCCATCGAGCAGCGGATGCCCACCGCCTGACAGCGTTCGCCAAAGAGCAGCGAGGTGTACTGGGAGCCATGGTCCGAATGGTGAATAACGCCTTCCCCCGGCTGGCGATTCCAGACCGCCATCTCCAGCGCGCTGACGACCAATTCGGCGCGCAGATGCGCCGCCATCGCCCAACCTACCACGCGCCGACTGTACACGTCGAGGATGACCGCCAGATACAAAAAGCCCTCACGACTGGTCGGGATGTAGGTGATATCGGCGATCCAGAGCTGGTTGGGCGCGCTCGCCACGAATTGGCGCTGGACCAGATCAGGCGCGGCCTCGGCCTGCGGGTCGCGCGCTGTCGTCCGTTCCGTACGACGGCGGTGACAACCAACCAGACCTGCCCGGCGCATCAGGCGCGCCACCCGCTTGCGCCCACAGCACATCCCCGCTGCCTGCAGTGCGGCATGGATACGCGGCGCGCCATAGGTTCCGCGACTCGCTTGGTGAATCGTCCGAATGCGCTCGGTGAGGTGCTGGTTGGCACTGGTACGCGCAGCGGGCGGTCGCTTGCGCCAGGCCCAGTAGCCGCTGGAGGCGACTCCCAGGACACGGCACATCCGTCGGACGGCATGGTTCGCCTTCTCCCGCTCAATCAACGCATAGGCGCTCACCGGGACGAGGTGTTCTCCTGCGCGAAGAAGGCTGCGGCTTTTTTTAAGATCTCGCGCTCCTCGCGCAGGATGCGGTTCTCGCGCCGCAGACGCCGCAACTCCTCCAGTTCCTCGCTCGTCAACCCATCACTGCGCGTGCCTGCATCGAGGTCAGCCTGTTTGAGCCACAGCCGTAACGTCTCGACACTCATGCCCAATTCGCGGGCAATCACGGTCTGCGGCTTCCCGCTCGTGCGCGCCAACTGGATCGCTTCGGCGCGAAACTCCGGCGGATACTTTCGAGTCGTCATGGACACACCTCCTTGGGCTCTGTACCCCAAGTCTACAAGTGTCCATCAAACCGGGTCAACTCCAGTTGACTTTGGATGGGGTGCAATGGCGTGCGCAACATGCTCTCATGGTAGAGGAGGCAGAGCGCCATGTGTGGTCGGGAATGCATACTTGGCTTGATGGATCCGCTAAAAAAGACTGGGCAAATCGGCATGGTGAACGTGAGCGCGAGATGGAGGATCAACTCATGGATCAGGAAGCGGGTGACAACGGTTTCCATCGAACTGGACAAGCGCTTAAAGTTAGAGATCCTCTAATTGATAGACCACGGGCGTCATTACCCCAGCCGTGGAGATACCTTGGCCTGGTTGCGGCTGCGGCGGTTTTGCTCGTGTCAGTGCTCGGTACCGTGATCGTACTCAACCGGGCTCCTTCCCAGAGGAGCATTAAGCCACCAAGCCTCTGGGCTTGGTCGCACCAGTCTGCGTCTGACAGCAAGACACCACAGGAGGCGTTCGCGACGGATGTGCAATTGACGCCGTGTGTCGGCACGTCTTCCGACACGGGTAACGGCGCACCTCCTCAAACAGCGACTACCACGTGGCTCGATGCGGGCCGCGATTATGGATTGGCCCTTATCGACGTCACTTGTCCAGATCAAGCGCGACCTTATGCAATCTGGCTTTTTTCACTTGGACGCGATGATCAGCAACGGTGGATTCCTCAGACTGGATACTCTGTGAGTACCCGCAACTCTGGAAGCCAAGGAGGCACACTGGTTCCGTCAAGTTCCACGGCTGTCTCAGATGTACAAGAGCCTTCGTGGCTTCCCTTACCTCCCGACTCCTACATCGGACTTAGGCTGCCAGGACCAACGGGACTCAATCCGCCAGCGAGCGTCGCGGCTTGGTACTCATCGTCGCGCACCTTCGTCTTTGGCCACATCGACGATCCAGCGACGAGACCAGCTGATGCGACATCCATTCAGATGAGCGGTCAGATTGGATGGATAGCCGAAGAGAACGGCATGGTCATAGTCACACTGCCTCTCACCGATGGCACAACCGGCTTCTTCGCGGGAACAGACACAACCTCACAGGTCGAAAACTTGGCCGCACTCGCCTTCTCCCATATGGATGACGTGCTTCCTCCGCTCCCGCACTGAGCCTGAGAGGTAAATCGCGGACTACAAACGCGGCGTGACGCGCAGTGGCATGCCATTGGGCAGCGCCGCGACCGGGCTGTAATAGACATGCTGAATCTCGTCTCCGGGAACAGGCGTCAGCATATAGTGGCGCAGGATGTGCGCGGCCATCGCCTTGACCTCGACCTGGGCGAAGTTGATGCCGATGCAGATACGCGGGCCGCCGCCAAAGGTGACGAGCGCGTAGGGCGTGCGCTTGTCCTCCTCGCGCGGCGGAGCGAAGCGGTCGGGGTCGAAGACATCGGGGTTGGCGAAGACCTCTGGCAATCGGTGACACGCCGCCAGCGAGAGCAGCACGCGCGATCCAGCGGGAACGCGATAGCCGCCGAACTCGAAATCTTTGACGACGCCACGCGGCACATTGCCGACGGGCGAGTAGAGCCGTCCCGCCTCATCCACCGTGTGGCCCAGCAGTCGCATTGCCTTGATGGTGTCCATCGTGATCTCATCGTCGGTGGCTACCAGCGCCTCATCCATCTCAGTATGGACCCGCGCCAGAATATCGGGGTGTGTCGCCAGCAGGTAGAGCAGCCACGCGCTCAGGGTCGTCGTCGTCTCGTGGCCCGCCACCAGCAGAATGTGGAGCTGGCCCAACAGCTCGCGGTCGCTGAAAGGCGCGCTCTGCTCATCGCCCGCCTTGACCAGCATGCCCAGAATATCATCGGTGGGCTCCTGGCGGCGTTCGGCGATCCGGGCCACCAGCAGCGCATCCAGCTCGGCGCGGATACCCATCATCCGCGTGACGTAGTCGGCCATGGTCTCGCCCTCTTCGAGGTCGGACTTCATCAGCGCGTAGAACAGCTCGCGCAGATGGTCTACCTCGGCCCCGGTGTGCAGGCCAACCAGGCACTCCGCCGCCACATCGAAGGTGATCTTGCGCGTCTCGGCATACATATCGACCTCGCCGCGCTCCACCCAGTCGCGGCTGCGCTCGGCAATCACGCGATTCATGATGGGCAGATAGCGGTTCATATAGGCGATGACGAACGCCGGATTCATCAGTTTGCGCTGGCGGGCGTGCTCCGGATCGTCGGTATTGAGCAGGCCTTTTTCGAAGATGCCGCCGAGCGTAGGTGTCCAGCCGAGATCGTGGCTGAAGTGGTCGCGGTGTGAGTGCATCACAAAGCGGTTGGCGTCTGGGCCAACCATGAAGACAAGCCACCGTCCAAAGATGTCTCGTCCGCCCTCGCCAACCTCGGCGCGAAAGATGGGGCCAAGCCTCTGCGCCTCCCGCGCCAGCAGCGTTGGCATGGTGAACGGGTAGTCGTCGAGGCGCGTAATGATGGGCATCTCGTCGAAAGGCTTGGCGGCTGTCTGGGTCTCTATGCTCATGGGTTATGTCACTTTCCGGTGAGTGTGCGGTTGTTTCCCTCTCAGTATCACAGCAAGTCCGTTGAGATAGATGCTGGGAGTTGCTTGCCGGAGCATAAATGCCCCGGCGAATTGCCCCACTCCGCCCCCACCAGCGCATATCGTCGCAGGCGCCCATTCGCCGGAGCGTTCACGCTACGGCTTGCTCACCCCACCGCACTGTCCGTGTCCGTGTCCGTCGCACATGCAAAAACCACATCATGCCACGGCCCTGCGCCCGCAGAGTACTACGAGATGATTTGGTGTGGGGTTTGGGCCGCGCGCCTCAACTGACCACCTCGAATGAGGCAAATTCGTCGCCAATGCGAATCTGGTCGCCTGAATGCAGCACGCGCGGACGCTTGATCTTCTGCCCGTTGACCTGTGTGCCGTTGGAGCTGCCAGCGTCTTCGATGGACCACTGGCCGTTGTGGAAGATGAGGCGCGCGTGGTTCCGCGAGACGGTGCCGTCGAGAATCAGCACATCGTTGCCGGTCGTGCGCCCGATGGTCGTGACATCCTGATGGAGCATGAAGCTGCGTCCGGCCAGCACCCCGTTGAGGAAGGTCAGCCGACAGCGTAACGGGTGCCCGTTTTGGCCGAGGAAGCGATCAACCTGGGCGCGCCCGCCGGAGAGATCATAGCCGCAGTAGGTGCAGAAGCGGTTCTGCTGGTTGCTCACCGTCCCACAGCGGTAACAGGCGTCAGCGGGACGGCCATCTCCGGGCGGGGGCGCTATGGCTGGCGGAGGTATGGCCGGGACCACGGTGGCGACCCTGGCGGTGGGCGTGGCCATCCGCGCGGTGCGGTTGCCCTGCTTGAACGCGACCTGCGCCTCGGCCAGGTCGGCGGCCATCTCGCCAGCCCGCTGGTAGCGTGCGCGGGGGTCTTTTGCCATGGCCCGCACGATGATGCTGGAGACGGCGGGCGGCAGGTCAGGATTAAACATGGTTGGCGCGGCCAGCGGCTCGTTGATTTGTTTCTGGATGATGGCGGCGGGCGACTCGGCGTAGAAAGGGAGCCGATTCGTTACGGCCTGATAGAGCACGACACCCAGCGCATAGATATCGGATCGCCCATCCACTCCGGCGTTGGGGACACCCTGTTCCGGCGCCATATATTGCGGCGTGCCGACGCCGACGCTGCCACGGTGGCTCGATGCGTTGGCGGCGAGCATGGTGGCGATGCCAAAGTCGGAGAGCAGCATGTGCTCTTCGGTGCGCAGCAGCATATTGGCGGGCTTCACATCGCGGTGGATCACCTTCATGCTGTGGGCGTAGTCGAGCGCGTTGGCCGCCTGTTCGCAGATCTTGAGCACCCACCAGAGCGGCGCGAGTGTGCGGGTGGATTCGGCGGTCGCCAGGCGGTCGCGCAGGGTGCCGCCGGTCACGAACTCCATGACGATGTAGGCCCAGCCGTTCTCGTCGCCAGAATCGAAGATGGGCAGAATATTCTGGTGCGCGAGCTTGGCGATCAGTTTCGCCTCCTGCTCGAAGCGCGCGATCATATGGCGGTCGCTGCCATGCGTGGGGATCGTTTTGATGGCGACATAGCGCTCCAGCTTCGCCTGGTATCCACGGTAGACGCGCGCCATACCGCCCACGCCGATCTGGTCCAGGACGCGATATTGTCCGAGATAGCGATCCTTTGGGCCGCTCATGTCCGCCTCCCCAGGGGTAGAGCCTTGCCGCTGGCTCCCTGCGAACAATTATACGCGATGGGTATCGCTCGCGTCAGTGGCATAGGAGACACCTGAGATGCACGGGTAGATGATGGTGTTTTGACGGGATACTCTCGGTCAAGAACGCGGGGGTGAATGTCGTTTAACAATGTGATTGGGTAATACGTGTGCTCGCGGCAGCGCGGGCGGTTGAAACCGCGCCTGAAGGGCCTGCGGCCACCAAGTCCGCCTGCGTGGACTGCCCAGACCGTGTCCCAACGCGCTACCCGCTGGCGAGCGGATCGCTGCAACCCGTGGTGGCGAGTGGTCGCTGATGTCTGCGGGAACAATGTACTCAAGGTGAAGCCCTGCGGCTAATCTGTGCGCCCAGTTCCCGCATGTTGGGACACGGAAGCACCCAACAAGTGGGTCTGCAAACCTGCGCAGGCAGGTTTCGTGGCCGCAGGCCGTTCAGGCGCGGTTTTAACCGCCTGCCGCCCATTTCCGACTGGAGGCGCCCGCCGAGAATAGTCAGGCAGCAGAAACACCCACCATTCCCGGAGGCATAACATGGCAACACAGGGCAATCGCAGAAAGTTGGAGCAGATCGAGCGGACGCTGGAACGTCAGTGGCGCAGTCTCGCGCTCGCCGAGCAGCGCGGCCAGCCCAACGCTGTCCTCGAGCGGATGTACGCCGCCTATCTGCGCACGCTCGACGCCTATATCGTCTGCGCCCGCGCGCATGTCGGTAAGGAAGCCGTCAGCCGCCTCGCCTCGTAGGCTGGCGGCTAAAGCCGCGCCTACGGGCCTGCGGCCACAAAGCCCGCCTACGCGGGCTAGCAGAGGCGCCGCATCATTATCTTGTAGGGGAAACGCGATCACACCCGGCCAGGATTAGCCGCGGCATTATGAACGTTAAGCAATACCTCCGAACAGCGTGT
The DNA here is from genome assembly GCA_963718915.1 of uncultured Chloroflexia bacterium. Classification (GTDB taxonomy): domain Bacteria; phylum Chloroflexota; class Ktedonobacteria; order Ktedonobacterales; family JADMIN01; genus DAHUXT01. The sequence goes on from CAVRAI010000015.1 coordinate 497,105, forward strand.
TGGGGTGGGCGTGCCGGAGCCTGCCAGCAAATGGGTAGAGGAAATTCGCCGTAGCGTTCACGCTTCGGCTTGCTCGCCCCACCGCAATGCCCGTGTCTGCCGCACATGCTTAACCTTCATAATGCCGCCATGTTGGATTGTCACCCACCGCGCCCTGACGGCTCGCCCCTCAGCTACCCCACAAACTCCGCCAGCCGCCTGCCGACCTCGGCGGGCGCGTCCTCCAGCAGCAGGTGGCCCGCGTTGGGGATCGTCACGAACTGCGCGCCGGGAATCTCATCGCGCAGCCGCTCGCCCAGCGCGGGCGGCGTGACGCTATCCTGTTCGCCCCAGAGCAGCAGCACCGGAACCGTCAGCTTCGCGTTATCAGACGCGACCGAGTTCATGTAGTTCGGATTCATCAGGCGGACGTGCTGATAAAGCATCTGCTTGCCCACGTTGCCGTTCCACTCGTTCACATACGCCCCGATACGGTCGCTGGCAAGCTTCGAGACGGCGCCGTTGGGCAGCGTCTTGCGCAGATCGTTGAGCACATCCTCGATGTTCGCGTGATGCGGCGCCTCGGGATCCTGATGCTTCGCCATCTCGGGCAGCGGCCAGTTGGGCGCGAACGCCGTCTCGAAGGCGTAGGAGTTGATGAGCGCCAGTCTCGCGACGTTCTCGCGGAAGAGCCGATTGGCCAGCACCTGCGCCACCGCCGCGCCCAGACCGATGCCAACCAGCGTCACCTCGCTGAGCTTCAGTCCCTGGAAAGCGTAGAGCAGCGAGTCGGCATGTCCCCAGATGCTCGTATCCGACGGCCAGGGATGGTCCGACTGCCCATAGCCGAGCATATCGAAGGCGTAGACGGCGTGCGCCGTCGAGGCCAGCGTCGGCATGACGCCATCCCAGACGAACGCGCCGCCGGGCAGATCATGGAGCAGCACAATTGCCCCACGCGGCCCCGCCGCCTCATTGGCGACGACGTAGCTCAGGTTGTAGTGGATGCTACGCGCCGTGCCCCGCTGCGTGGCGACCGCTGGGGCGCTGGCCTTCGCCGGGGGCGCGCTCGTGGCGCTATCCTGTGGCTGTGAGGGTTGTACAGGCTGCGCGGGCGTCTGTTCGCTTTCCGGTGTCTCGCTCATCAGGTAGTATCTCTTCCTAAACTCTCGATGATTCCGTTGGTCAGGCGCGGGCAAGCAGCGTCGGCACATTGAAGAAGGCCGAGAAGCCCGCATAGCGCGCCGCCGGGCCAAGCGCCGCCTCGATGGCCATCAGCCGGTTGTACTTGGCGACCCGCTCCGAGCGCGCCGGTGCGCCGGTCTTGAGCTGGCCCGCATTGGTGGCGACCGCCAGATCGGCGATGGTGGTATCCTCGGTCTCGCCGGAGCGATGGGAGATGACCGAGGTGTAGCCTGCGTGCGCGGCCATCTCGATTGCGGCCAGCGTCTCGGTCAGCGTGCCGATCTGGTTCAGCTTGATGAGGATGGAGTTGCCCACGCCCTCGCGGATGCCGCGCGCCAGCCGTGTGGTGTTGGTGACGAAGAGGTCATCGCCGACAAGCTGCACGCGCTTGCCCAGCCGCTGCGTCAATTCCGCCCAGCCTGCCCAGTCATCTTCGGCCAGCCCATCCTCGATGGTGATGATCGGATACTCGCCGATCCACTGCTCGTAGAGGCCGACCATCTCGCTCGCGGTTAGCGTGCGCCCCTCGCGCGCCAGCTCGTACTTGCCATTGTTGTAGAACTCGCTGGCGGCGGGATCCAGCCCCAGGAAGATGTCGCCGCCCGGCTCGTAGCCCGCCGCCTCGATGGCCGCGACGATCACCTCCAGCGCGTCACGGTTCGAGCCGAGCGACGGCGCGAAGCCACCCTCGTCGCCGACGTTGGTATTGAGCTTGCGGTCGTGCAGCACCTTCTTGAGCGCGTGGTAAACCTCAGCGCACCAGCGCACCGCCTCGGTGAACGTTTCCGCGCCCACCGGCAGAATCATGAACTCCTGCAGGTCGGTCGAGTTTTCGGCGTGCTTGCCGCCGTTGAGGATGTTCATCATCGGCACGGGCAGTGTGCGGGCGGACGTTCCGCCGATGTAGCGGTAGAGTGGGACGTTGGTAGCGGCGGCTCCCGCGTGCGCCAGCGCCAGCGAGACGCCGAGAATCGCGTTCGCGCCCAGCGTGCCTTTGTTCTCGGAGCCATCCAGCTCGATCATCCGCTCATCTAGCGCGACCTGATCCAGCGCGTCGAGGCCGGTGAGGGCGTCCTGTAGCGTCTCGTTGACATTCTGGACGGCTTTCAAGACACCCTTGCCGCCGTAGCGGTCGGCGTCGCCATCGCGCAGCTCCACCGCCTCATGCGCGCCAGTGGATGCGCCCGACGGCACTATCGCCGCGCCCGACGCGCCGCCGAGCAGCGCCACCGTCACCTCGACGGTCGGATTGCCGCGTGAATCGAGCACCTCGCGCCCGGTAATCGCTTCGATGATCGTCTCGTCGCCCAGCATCGTCATGCCCGTGCTTCTCCTCTCGCGGCGCATAGGAATACGCTGTTGTATCGTTGAGATCCCCATTGATCCAATGATACAACGCTCCGCGCCGATTATAGAGAGCGGAGACAGCAAGCGTCAAGGAGCGCGGGCTAGCTGGCGAGCGGATACATCAGCGCGTTGGTGTACGTTGTCTCGCCTGATGTGCAGAGCGCCATCCATCCGCTGGTGTAGGTTGCGTCGGTGACAGACGGCAACGCGATGCCGTTGATGTAGGGTGTGATCTGGCTGCCCTGGTAGAGCACGCCAACCTCGAAATGCGCGGCCAGTGGGCCACTGAGACCGTTGCCAGCTATAGTAGTCGATTTGCCATCGGCATCAACTTTAGAGATTGAGTAGGTCTTCCCCACCGTATCAATCTGGAAATAATAGCCGGTAATATTGACCTGACTGCCGCTCGTGTTCCCTTCGTCCTGACGGAAACCGAGCACGACGAAGCCCGTCGTCCCCGGTTGGGCAATGGTGGCCACATAGCCGTCGTCCTGTGTCACATCTTTGCGCTGAATACAGCCGAGGTGTGTCTGGTCCGTCGCCGTGAGATCAACGCCGCCACTATCCGGGCAGGCGGTGGTCACATTGCTGCTCTTCTCCCATGGCGTCGTCGGTTGCTGACCGCAGAACGGTGACGGATCAGAGATTTTCAGGTTAGCGGTGGTGCTGTCCACGCCGGATGGAGGCGGTAGCGGCGCTGTCACATCAGCGCTAATGCCCGATGGTTTGCTGGTGGCCGTGGGGATGGGCGTCTTTTGCGCGGCTGCCGCGGTCGCCGTCAACCCTGCTATCGCGGTCTGCGTCGCCGAGGTCGAATGGGCCTGCGCGCCCGCGGTCTGCTGGGCTGTCTGTGTCTGTTGCGCCTGCTGCTTCTGTTGCTGCTGCACGATCAGTCCGCCCGCGCCGACGATACCCACCAGCAAGACAATCGCGGCAAGAAGCGAGAGCCAGACACGCCCCAGCCCCGGCTGGCGTGGCGGTTTTTCCTTACCCACTGGCCACTTCGGCGCAGGTCCCTGCGAGACTTTCCCGCCAGCGGCGGGCGCGGGCGCTGCTACGACCGGCGCGACAACATCACCAGCGGCCGACTTCTGCGCCAGCGCCTCCTGGAGCGCCTGCGCGTAGTCCGCGATGGATGGGTAGCGCAGCGTCGGATCTTTGGCCAGCGCGCGACTGAGTACGCCGTCCACCTTCGCGGGAAGCGCCGCGTTATACGAGCGCACCGAGGGCGGCGTGCCATAGAGATGCCCCTGCGTCAGCGTTGCCATATCGCCCTCGTATGGCGTGTGGCTGGTGAGCAGCTGATAGGTCATCACCGCCAGGGCGTATTGGTCGCTCGCGGGCGAGAAGTCGCCGCTGAACTGCTCGGGCGCCATATAGGCGAGGGTGCCCGATACCTTGGTGCGGTGGCTGCTGGCGTCGGCGCCGCGCGCGATGCCAAAATCGGCCAGCAGCGCGTGCCAGTGGCCGGTCGGCTCCAGCTGCAACAGCACGTTGCCGGGCTTGACATCACGGTGGACGACGCCGCGATCATGGGTATACTGGAGGGCGGCGGCAACCTGGCCGATGAGGTCGGCGACGAAGGCTGGCGAGGCGGGCAACGTCAGCGGATGCGCCGTCCGCCCTTTGATGGCGTCGGCCAGCGAGCCATCGGGCGCATACTGCATGACGAGGTAGAGCAGGTCGCCCTGCACGCCGCTATCATGCACCGGCAGAATGTTGGGATGCGAAAAATTGCCGAGCAGCCCCGCCTCGCGCTGGAACCGCCGCGCGATATCCGCAATCTGTGCGCTATCGCCGTCGCTATCTTCATCGGCCTGCACGATTTTGACGGCGACGGCGCGGTTCCCGACCCGGATCTGCTCGCCGAGATAGACCTCGCCCATGCCGCCCTCGCCGATTTTGCGCACGAGCTTGCAGCCGCCTACCTCACGCCCTTCCAGATGCAACATCGCGCCCTCCAGCGTAGTATATGTCGTCCAGCCGTCATTTCATTCGCGGTAGCTCGTCCGCAGTATACCAGAGCAGCGGTATCTCTCCAAGTTAATACGTTGCACGCTCGTTGGAAGTTCACAGGCAGCGGGCGTTGAGGGCAAATCTCGTCGAGGGTACGTGTCAGCCGTCGGAGGGTGGCGTCGTATACGCTGGGCGGCGCTCGCGGCGTATGACGAAGCGTGTGCCATACTCTTCATCCGAAAATGACGCAATCTTGTTATCCACCAGGTCGGTCTGGAGCGCCGCTTCCTGCATCGCCTCCCAGTTGAGCGTCACGCCGCGCCTGCGGGCAACCGGCTTCTTCAGCAGCAGCACCCAGATTGCGCCATCGGGCGCGATGCGCCACTGGAGCGCGGCGAATCGCTCGGCCAGTCCAGCGGCGGCCTGGGGCCAGAGGAAGATGAGGTCATAGCGGTTCGAGTCGTCATCCGCATCGTCCACCGTCACGCCCGGCGGGCAGGCGGCACGCAGCAGCGCGGCGGAGGTCGCGGGCGCATCCAGCAGCAGGATCGAGCAGCCGGGCACGATGCCAAGTTTGTGGGCGAGGTTCGATATGTCGGTCATTGAGCGCTCTTTCGTGGACTATGTCGCCCTGGGCTTGCGCCCGCCGTATGCGAGGTGCTTGAGCAGCCGACCCTCGGCGGAGTCCTGGATGAGGGTGGCGAGCCGCCGCTGGCGTGTCGAATCGGTCTTCGCGCTCATCACCCACCAGATGGCGGTACGCTGGTAGGAGGGTATCTGTGCCTGAAAGAACGCCCAGGCGGACGCATTCGCGCGGAATATTGCCTCGTCCGCCGCGTCGAGTGATTGCGGTTGGTTCTCGAAGGAGTATAAGCCCGCCTGGCGTGGATCGCGCCCGGTGAACGTCTTGAGGCCCGCTGGCTCCATTCGCCCCTGCTCGATGAGCTGCTCGGCCCGACGAATGTTGACCGCGCTCCAGATGCTATGCGCTGTGCGTGGGGTGAAGCGGGCGGTGTAGCGGTTCTCGTCGAGCGCGCGCACGTGGCCGTCGATCCAGCCGAAGCAGAGCGCCTCGTCGACCGCCTGCGCCTGGGTGAAGCCCGTCACGCCGGAGCGCTTTTTGTAGAAGCCGAGCAGGAGTTCCTGTTCGCTGGCATGGTGCTCCCGCAGCCAGGCGCGAAACTCCTCCGGCGAGCGAAAAAAGGTCGGCTCCATCGCTATCCTCTGCTACTGGTGCGAAACGGTTACATATCACCATTGTAGCAAACAGATGTTCTACTGGCCAGCCCGCACAAGTAACGCGCCTGCCCGCCTTTGGCCTCTCTCCGTAGTAGTGATACACTGCTGGAGGTATAGCGAATCACTATTTGTCCATTCAAGGGCAGAAAGCGCAAATATATGCAAGAGATTACCATTCCACTCGATGACCAGAGCGCTGAGCGCCTGCAAGAACTGGCGCGCCAACGAGGTGAGACGGTGGAGCAAATCGCGCAGGCCTTGCTGCGCTCGACACTCCCTCCATCCCCTGCTCCTTTCGCGCCCGATGATCCAGATGGTTCCAAGGCCATTCTCGCCCTATCGGGGACGGCCAAGTATCCTGGCATCGTCGGCAAGGTCAATACCACCAATGAGGAGATTGACCGACTTATCGCGGAGGAGGCTATGAATCCTCATGAGGACGAATAGCCTCTTCGTAGTTGAAGAGCCCGTTGAGGATTGCTTCTGCTGTCCGAACGACCTTGGTTCGGTCTAGCAGCAGGTCTGGCGCTCTCCTATAGCCACCAAGTAGGGCATTGACCTCATGCATGACCTCCGCTCGGTGATGTAATGTACTTGGGCCATCCTGGCCTACATCCAGTTCTGTGAGTTTCTCTATCTGCCGGTGGGCTTCTCTTCTGACGAGATACTTCTCATAGGGAGTGAGTTGCTCCAAGGTCTTCCCTTTAACCTCGTCCCGAATTGCAGCCCACGCTTTGTCCCGCTGCATGTTAAGGTTGCGCATGAATTCACGGTGAGATGGATCACTCATCGGCAGTCTCCTGTTAATTGGTCTGTTCGGTAGTGGAAACCTGTAACGCCACCTTAGGTTTCAGCTTGTGCAGTGTTGGCCTAACGCTTGCCATGATGTTATAGCGTCCCAACCTGCGATGAACCATACACGATCTCGAGAGGGGGAATCTCCGACCCTCGCACCTATTACGTCGCGCAACCCATCCAACCCTGACACCAGCACGCCGCACCGACAGCCACCTACGCCGGGCGCTCGCTGCCCGCGTCCAGTGGCGGGATGGCGGGCGAGTTCAGGCCGAGGCTGATGCGCGCCCGCGCCGAGCGGATCACCTGGCGGATGCGTCCGCGTCGCGCCGGGTTCATCTCGTGGCGCAGCATGGGGCGTCCCAGGAGTGGAAATATGACTGAGCTGAGGATGGCCACCGCCAGCACCGCGCCATAGGTCGTCGGCTGAAGCTGCTTGAGGTTGATGCCAATCTGCGCAATTGCGACGATCAGGGTCAGCGGCGCGCTCAGCAGCAGCACCGCTCCAGTGGTCGAGCGCCAGGAGACGCCCGCGAAGAGCAGCAGCGGCGTTGCTAGCAGCCGCAGGAGGAGCAGTCCCGCCAGTAGCCCGCCGATCAGCAGCAGCGAGTCGCCATTCAAAAGTACGCTCAGTCGCAGGCTCATCCCAACGGAGATGAAGAAGAGCGGGATGAAGAATCCCTGCCCCATCGTGCTGAGCTTGCGCCCGACGGTATTGTGTCCGCGAAACGCGAAGCTGCACACTGCGCCCGCGATGAACGCCGCCAGTATCTGCTCGACCTCGAGCAGCACCGCAATCGCCGCGAACATCAGCATGAACGCCAGAGCGGCGCGCACCCCCAGCTCCGCCGTATCGCGCGCATGGAAGAGCCGCATGAACCGTCCGGGCGAACTGGCGACGGAGGTATTGAGCCAGCGGAGGACGAGGTAGCCAACGAAGAGCAGCGCCGCCAGCTTCAGCGCCGCCAGCGCCAACGGCAGCCCCACGCCGAAGCGACTGACGAGGTCATAGGTCGTCACTTCGAGGATCGTGAGAAACTCGCCCAGCGCGCCCACAAGCAGCACGGTCTGGCCAAAGCTACTCTGCGCCAGTTGCAGTTCTTTGAGCACCACCAGCAGCAGGCTGACCGAGACAGCGCCCAGCAGCAGAATGTAGATGGGGGGCAGACGCAGATAGATGCCCACCGCCAGCGCCAGCCCTTGCAATCCGAGCGCGGCGCACCCGGCGCGGAGCAACATCCCCGGGCCACGGCGGCGCAGCATCGTGAAGTCGATTTCGAGTCCAGCCAGGAACATCAGCAGTAGAAAGCCAAACTGCGCCAGTGTCGTGATGAAGATGCCGGGATCATGCATCCAGGGGAGGAGGTTTGCCGCCAGAATACCGTAGATCATCTCGCACGGCGCGGTAAACCAGCCAATTCGCTCGCTAATAATCGGCACGATGAACGCGCCCGCCGTCACAACCAGCAACATCAACGCCTGTCTGGAATCCATGGGCGATCCCTTCTCAATGTTGGCCGCGTACTCCGGCGCGGTCCCCACCGACATTCGCAGGTTCGATGCCGAGACTATACCCAGCCTCCCTGAGACCAGGCTGAGGGCAAGATGAAATAATGTCGGACATTTGGAGAACCTGTGTGGCGCCAGGTGTTAGTATGAGGTGGTCAGCGCACACCTATGCGCCAAAGAACGCAAGATCAGCTCAGTGGAGAACAACAACGTGACATATCGCCAGTTCCCAGGCGCATCCCTGCCCGAAATGACCGTGCGCGAGGCCGCCAGCCATCTGGCCGAGCCTGAGACGACCGCTATCCTGCTCGACGTACGCGAGCCGTACGAATACGTGCCGCGCCACGCGCGGGGCGCCGTAAACATCCCCATGAGTGAGTTCGTCGCCCGTATCGCCGAGGTTCCCCAGGATCGGGAAGTACTGGTAATTTGCGAGCACGGCTCGCGCAGCGAGGATGTTGTTCGTTATTTGATGCGCCAGGGCTATACGCAGGCCATCAACGTGGATGGCGGCACCGAGATGTGGGAGTCTGCTGGTCTGCCGATGGAGTATCCCAGCAAATAACGGCGTCTCGTCGTACCTCTCTCTTCTTCCCCCTTCACCACAGCCGCGAACAGGCGTATAGTGGCAGGTACGCGGCTGGCTGGTTATTCGCGCGCCATGTGAGCGCTGCTCAAGGCCAGGCGTTGAAAGGGGCGAATCACTATGGGTATCTTCGGCAACCTGATCAAGTACTTCTTCCGCGCCTTCTTCCGCATCGTCTTCTCGTCGCTGCTCTTCGCCATCATCGGCGCCGGTCTGACGCTACTCATCTCCTTCCTCGTCACCGACACCTGGCCGCCGACGACACTGACCATCGCGGCATGCGTTGTGATCGCGATCCTCGCCGCCTACGCCGCGGGCATGACTGTTTTGGTGGGCGAGGCGATTGGCGCCGTTCGCGACGCCGAGCAAGAGGTAGCCAAAGGGGTGGGCGAGCTGGAAGCCAAGAAATAGCGGCTTCCAGGCCCTGCTGGAATACGAATACGGAACGAATTGTTTTCCTTCCGCAACACCAACCGCATACTTCCGTCACACTTTGCTGCTATGCTAGCTTACGTGGAAGGCATGTGTATCGTGATGTGACAACACGGCATGACATGGGGCGGAAGGGGAATACTATGGCGAGTGTGACGGCGCCAATCGAGGCGAGTAGGCCAGAGCGGCCATTTTTCGGCATCCTGCGCCGTGGCTACGGCTACCGCGCTCTGCTGTATCTACTGCTGGCGCCTATGGTCGCCTCGCTCTATCTGTTTTTCTTTGTGCAGATTATCGGGTTTTCGCAGGGTACACTTCCCCTGCTTGCGCCGATCCTCCTCCTGGTGTTTGCGTGGCCGCTCAGCCTCGTCGAGCGCGGTCTGGCGCATGCGCTGCTCGGCGTCAACTTCACACCGATGGCGCGGCCACTGCCCCCCAACTCATCCGCCTGGGACCACTTCAAGGCACACCTGCTCAATCAAGTCACCTGGAAGAGTCTGGTCTATCTCGTCAGTCGCGTCATTTTCGGCATCTTCGCATTTGTGCTGACGCCGATTCTGCTCACCATCTCGCTCGCTTGCCTGCTTGGCCCACTGTCCTATCTCGCCACGCTCAACGTAGACTGGTACGCGGTGGGAACCTTCTTGCAGACACACGGTTACTTCTTCGGCGACTTTGCCATCTGGTACTCGCGGCAGATCGTGCCTTACGTGCATTCGAGCTTTCCAAACACCATCATCTCGCTCGTGCTTATTCCCGTGGGCGTTGTACTGTGCGCGGCGGCCTTGCACGTTTTTCATAGCGTTGGCGCTGGCTGGGGCTGGTACGCCAGAAACATGCTTGGCATCAATCCTAAAGACATCGAGCTTGCCCAGGCGCGGGCCGCGACAGTGGCTGCCAGAACGCGTGCGGATGAGGCCGAGAAGGACCGCCGCCAGCTCATTCTGGATGCGTCGCACGAATTGCGCACACCCGTCGCGACGATTCGCGCCCACATTGATTCGGTGCTAATTCTGCAAGGTGAGCATCTGCCCGAACAAGTGCGCGCCTATCTGGCCACCACCCAACACGAGATCGAGCGTTTGAGCCTGCTGGTGGACGACCTGCTGATGCTGGCGCGGGCTGATAGCGACGGGCTGCAGTTGACCATTCAGCCAGTGAATGCTGGCGCGGTCGTCGAAGAGGTCTTTCAGGCGCTGGAGCCGTTGGCCGCCCATGAGCGGCAGGTCACGCTCGTGCGCCAGGTTGCCGATAATCTACCCGAGGTGTTGGCTGACCGCGAGCGACTGGCCCAGGTCATCCTGAACCTGGCGCGCAACGCGATCACCTATACGCCCGCTGGTGGAATCGTCTCACTCGACGTCGCACTGAGTGACGAGCCGAATACCCTGAAAATTACCGTGACCGACACGGGCATTGGTATGGCTGAGGATGACCTGCCGCGTGTCTTCGAGCGGTTCTACCGTACCGACGCATCGCGCGCGCGCCATTCCGGCGGCTTTGGCCTTGGCCTCTCGATCACGCGCGATCTTATCCAGGCTATGGGGGGCAGCGTGAAGGCCGAAAGCATCCCGGCGGGCGGAAGTCGCTTCACCGTCACCCTGCCAACCGCGCCGGGAGTATCCGCATGATGAGAGCAATGAGACTCAGGAAGGATAGGTGATGGCACGCATTTTGATCGTCGAGGACGAGGTCGCGCTCTCCGACATCCTGCGTGCCAACCTCGAGGCCGAAGGGCATACAGTCTGTCAGGCGTTTGATGGTCCGTCTTCGCTCGCGCTGGTCGAAAGTCAGCAGCCGCAACTGGTCATTCTCGACTGGATGCTGCCTGGCCTGGATGGCCTCTCGGTCTGTCGCCGGGTCCGCGAGAAACACCTGATGCCTATTCTGATGCTGACGGCGCGCGCCAGTGAGGTAGATCGCGTGCTCGGTCTGGAGGTCGGCGCGGATGACTATGTGGTCAAGCCGTTTAGCACGCAGGAACTGCTGGCGCGGGTGCGTGCCATGCTTCGCCGGATTGCGTTCGACACGCGGACGGCGCTCCCATATACAGGGACAGGGAGCATGCCGCCAGCAGAAGGCGCCATCGCCCATGGATCACTGCGCGTTGACCCGACAGCCCGTAGCGCTACCCTCGACGATGCGATCCTTGATCTGACTCCAAAAGAATTCGATCTTCTGTTGCTGTTTGTCACCTACCCTAACCGTGCGTTCAGCCGCTCATTTCTGCTCAGCCAACTCTGGATCGACGATTTCGACCGGATTGACCGCGTTGTCGACGCCCACATTACCCGTCTACGCAAGAAGCTGGGCCCGTTCGGCGACCGCATCGTGACCGTATGGAGTGTAGGCTACCGCTTCGAACCGTAATGCACTCAGACTCCAACTCACTTCTGCGCATTGCATTCCAATCGCTATTTCATCTCGGCGTCGCACACTTGACATGGCTTCTTACATGGCCTCGGATAATCTCTTCACAGAAATGTGACGCGAGTTTTGGCCGCATCCCTTGACATATTCGATACAATAAGATATATCTTTAAATAAGGACGAGCGATATGCGGCACTGGCATAAGGGAGTGACAACGAATTCAGTGCAGTCAACTACCCCAGGGGTAAACCCAGGGGTTTGCAGCTAGCCCGGAACGACAAAGCCGCCGCGTGTGGCCGATTGACGGCGGCCCGGCAGAACCGAAGCCCTGCCGCGTGTGCCTCATCGGAGGCCGTACGTCAAACATTTTACCCCGGCAACGATTCCTGCCGGGAACCCGCGAATGTTCAATTGGGGAGGTGCGATGTGCAAACCGTTCGCTCCGCCAAAGCGGAGTGCCTAAGCACACAGGCAGTATAGCACACCAAGCGGGAGAGCGGCGCTTACCCCCTACCTGAAGGTAGGGGCCTCCGCGCCGGAGAAAGGGTGATTCACACGATGAAAGGTATGGAGAGCAGCATGTTTGGATCACATGATCGCCCGGCATTTGCCTGGGGCGGCTCTGATGGGCCAGATGGCGATTGGGAATGGTCGGAACGCCCCACGATTGATGAACAGATTGGCTATCACTGGGGACCACGACCGTTCCGCCCGCCATTTCGCGGGCCGTTTGGCAGACCATTCTTCGGTGGGCCGTTTTTTGAAAGGCCATTTCACCACATGATGCGACGAGGACCATTTAATTTTGGAGGCGGCGCCCGCATGTTCGGGCGTGGCGACCTCAAGTATGCGTTGCTCGGCCTGTTGCAGGAACATCCCAAGCACGGGTACGAGATGATTAAGGATTTAGAAGATCGCTCCGGCGGGTTCTATAGCCCCAGCGCGGGCGCAATCTATCCCACGCTTCAGTTGCTCGAAGATCGCGGCTGGGTCAGCGTGGAAGTTAACGAAGGCAAGAAGATTTATACGATTACCGATGCAGGCGGAGAGGCGCTCTCCGAGTACCAGGAGCGTTCCAGCGGTTTCCCGTTCGGCGGCCCAGGCTTCGGCCCGTTTGGTGGCCCGGGCTTCGGTCCGCATGGGCCTCACGGGCATCACGAACGCCCTGAGCGGCCTGAGCGGCCTGAGCGCCCGGAACGACCTGGGCGCGGACGGCGGGGCGACTGGGGCGACTGGGGTAACCAGCGGCGCGGCCCATGGGGGCCGTTCGGCTGGGAGTTCGGCGCGGAACTGCGCGCGCTGGCCCACGAGCGGAATGATGTGATCCGACTGGTGCGCGAAGCGGTTATGATTAGCGCTCGCGACCCTGAGCGGCTGAAAGAGCTGCGCGGCATCGTCGATCGCGTGCGCGCAGACCTGCTCACGTTCGTCAGTGAGCGGCCTGGCAGCCAACCGTCACAGCCGCGGCAACCACAGCAGCCAGACCAGCCCGATCAGCCGACGAGCGGCGAAGGGCCGGTCGAGACGCTCTAATCGCTGGCTCTGGTAGCGCATCTGCCCCTTCTCCACATCTGGAGAGGGGGCTTTCTCATGTCCGGCGGTTGAATGCATGTTCTATACTGAACAGCAGGAGGATCTGGTCATGACATCTTCGCAGACAAACACATCCGAAACACCTGGCGACGCGACCATAGCCGCACTCTATCGCCGACTGCTGGACAGCTGGAATCGGCGAGACGCCAGCGCATTTGCCGCGCTCTTCGACGACGAGGGGCAGAGCATCGGCTTCGACGGCAGCCCGATGGGCGGACGCGATGAGATTGCCACGACGCTGGGCCAGATATTCGCCGACCACGTCACCGCGAGGTACGTTGCCAGGATTCGCGACATCCGGTTTCTCGCGCCCGATGTTGCGTTGCTGCGCGCGGTGGTCGGGATGATCCCGCCGGGGCAGGCGGACATCAACCCGGCGGTCAATGCGATGCAGACGACGGTGGCGGTGCGGCACGCGGGCGAGTGGCGCATTGCCCTGCTGCAAAACACGCCCGCGCAGTTCCACGGCAGGCCGGAGATGGCCGAGGCGCTGACGGTGGAGCTGCGTGCGTTGCTCTAGTGTGAGTTGTCCTGGTTGCCCTTGTGGCGTCGCGCATGCCACAATCACGGAGGATACATACGATCAACCGTGGTGGACGCACTGTCGCGTTCGCGCCGTGCACTGTCCTGAAAGGATGGAGAACACCGATGTTCTTGCGCCTCGATGACGAGCAACAGGAAATTCGTGAGCTGGTGCGCAAGTTTGCCCAGCAGGAAATCGCACCGCACGCCGAGGAATGGGACGAAGAGAGCCACTTCCCGCGCGAGCTATTCCCGGCGCTGGGTGAATTGGGGCTGGCGGGCACGCTCGTCCCGGAGGAGTACGGCGGCGCGCAGCTCTCGCGGCTGACGGGCACACTTATCTACGAGCAGATTGCCCAGGCTGATATGTCCACCGCCGTCTGGCTCGCCGTCCACAACATGGTCAGCGGGCTGATCGCCAAATTTGGCAACGATGAGCAGCGACAGCGCTGGCTGCTGCGGATGGCGGCTGGCGAGCTACTGGGCGCGTTCGCGCTGAGCGAGGCGCACGCGGGTTCCGACGCGGCCAACATTCGCTGTCTGGCGCGGCGCGATAGCGACGACTATATCCTCAACGGCACGAAGTTCTGGGTGACCAGCGCGGGTCAGGCCGATATTTACGCGGTGATGGTGCGAACTGATCCCGATGGCGGCGCGCGCGGCATCAGCACGCTGGTCGTAGAGAAGGGTACGCCCGGCTTCTCCATCGGCAAGATGGAGCGCAAGATGGGGCTGCACTCCAGCCCAACGGGCGAACTGATCTTCGATGATTGTCGCGTGCCCGCGTCGCATCTGCTGGGCAACGAGGGCGACGGCCTGACGATTTCGCTCTCGTCGCTCGATGGTGGGCGCATCAACATTGGCGCGATTGCCACAGGCGTCGCGCAGGCCGCGCTCGACGTCAGCACCCGCTACGCGCAGGAGCGTCTCGCGTTTGGCAAGCCGATTGGCGCGTTTGAGGGCATCCAGTTTCTGCTGGCGGATATGGCGATGAAGGTTGAGGCGTCGCGGCTGCTGGTCTATCAGGCGGCGTTCAAGATGGATGAGGGCGAGCACGCCACACCGTATGCCGCGATGGCCAAGTGCTTCGCGACCGATAGCGCGATGGCCGTCACCACCGACGCGGTACAGGTGCTCGGCGGCGCCGGATACGTACGCGACTGGCCGGTGGAGCGCTACATGCGTGATGTGAAGGTCGCCCAGATCTTCGAGGGCGCGAACCAGATCCAGCGCATCGTGATCGCCCGCTCGCTGCTCGGCACGATTGCCAAGGTGTCGTGAGGGGAGGAACTGGCCCGGATTTGATGGTGATTTACAAAGTACTGAGGGCTGGGGCGCGGGCGGTTAAAACCGCGCCTCCATGGCCTCTCCTGCTGCGCACGCTCCGCCACAAAACCTGCCTGCGCAGGTTTCTCTCAGAACACGCGCCACGCGCTCTCCCATTGAGGCCAAGGTCGGGGAGGGGAGTCCGCGCAGGCGGACTTTGTGGCCGGAGCGGAGCGCAGGCCGTTTAGGCGCGACTTCAGTCGCCAGCCGACGTGGCTGTCCTTCGTAAATGCTAAAACCACATCATGGCCGAGACAGCTATCACTCCTGCCACGCGCGCGCCAAGGCCCGTAGACGCGCATCGGCGACTCGCATTCCTGGGAGGAGCTGGTGCGCCTCGTCATCGACGGCGAAGAGCAGGCCGAAGCGATACATCACCGTGAAGGGAATGCGCGCCACTCCCGTCACATCGACGGCATCGCCCGCCGCCAGACAGCCATCGGCAGGCGTGGGCGCGGAGATCAGCTTCAGGTTGGAGAGCGGCGCGCCCGCCAGATGCAGCGCGGCGAAGAGGTTGAGCGCGACAAAGCAGATGGGGCTGGTAGCCAGCGAATCAGCGATGCCCACATGCCATGCGCCATCCCACGTCACACTCAACGGCACGATGCTATCAGGCAGAATGCCTTGCGGTGCGGCGCTTCCGGGGATAGCGCCAACGTTCTCCTGAGTATACGTCCATGCGGGGCGAACGTGCGCCGCCACGACCCAGAGCGCGTGCGCATCGCTGAGGTAGGAGGCGGGCTGGATATCGCATAAAATGGCGCAATTATGGGCGCTGCCGGGAACCGTGTAGTCGCTTTTGGGATCAGTGGCCATTGAGTAACTCAGCGTCGCGGTCATACGGTCAGATGCCACCTGTGGCGCGCCGGTAGTGTTGGCGAAGCTATCGTCCGCCGTGATGGTCGTGCTGCTCGCGAGGGTTGCGATGGTCCGCGCCGCCGCAAATTGCAGCGAGGACAGCAGGTCTGGCGAGAGCGAGGCGGGATCGCCACTAAGATTGAGCACGCGCTCCGCGGGAAAAGGCGGAATGACATCCTGGATGCCACGTGTATCAACCAGCGGGCAGGTGTCACTATGCGACGCGGGAACGCTGATCCGGCACTGTACTGTTGGGAAGGGCGGAGCGCTGTATGCAAGCTGATGTCGTCCATAGGGGATACGGAGTGAGGTATAGAGCTGCTCGAAACCGGTGTAGGGCTGCTCTGACTCCACATTGGTGACCGGCTTGCCATCCATGAGCAGCCTACCCCAGGGAAGGCCGTGCTCGAAGTAGACGATATCTCCGGCGAGGGCGAGTGTCGGTGAGGGCGCGGGCGTTGGCAGATGGAGCGCCTGTTGCATCGTCGCGCCGAATCCCGGCACGCCGACGAACGAGACCACCAGCACGGCGACCAACGCCAGCATTGTGACGATGACGCCCAGGCGCCGCCTGCGCTGCCGCCGCTCATCGGCCTGGGCGTACACGCGCTCGTCTGGCAGGCCTGTGCGCAGGTCAGTCACCTGGAAGTCAGGTTCATCCATCGGGTTCATCGCGATGCCCGCCTATCGTTGCCGCTACTCGCCAATTGTTCAATGAAGTATTGTTGGCGGAGTGAATACGGTCAAGTCGCCATTTCAAAAGCCCGCAAGCCGGTGTACGATATGGGCAGAGAAATCCTGCTGGAGGTAACGTATCATGATTCTTCGCGTTTTTCGCGCGCGGTTGAAGCCGGGAGCGCGCCAGGCGTTCGAAAAGCTCTGCTACGATGTGAGCATCCCGCTGTTGCGCTCGCAGCCGGGAATGGTCACGCTACATGTCGGGCGGCCACTGCCGGAATACCCCGACGAGTTCGTCCTCGTCTCTGTCTGGACCGATCTCGAAAGTCTCAAGGGATTCGCGGGCGACACCTGGGATCATCCGCTGATTCTGCCCGGCGAGGCCGTGCTGGTGCAGGAAACGACGGTGCAGCACTACGACGAAGACCGTCACCTGCTTCAGGATTCCCCACTGCTGCCTGCCGACCTGCTCAAACAGATGGAGCAGCGGTTCGTCTGCGATCTGGCGCTCACCGACGAGCAATGGGCGCGCATCCAGCCGTTGCTGCCCGCCGCCCGCAAAGAGGGCCGCCCGCGCGCCGACGACCGCCGCACGCTGGAGGGCATCCTCTACGTGCTGCGTACTGGTTGCCGCTGGAACGACCTCCCGGCGGAATATGGGAGTGGGGTCACGTGTTGGCGTCGCCTCACTCAATGGGAGGCTGACGGTTCCTGGGATCGCATCTGGAAGATACTCGTGGCGACACTCGATCCACAGGCAAAGCTGGCCTGGGCGCAGGCGTTTCTCGCGGGAACCATCGTCCCCGTCCGACGTGGCGCGCACGAGCGCTCCGTCACATTGCGGCGGGCTGGACGTTTGCCTGATGGTCCGGCGACGCGCGCGCTTCGTTGACGTGAGCCAGGACGCGGCATACACTGTCCCCATGCTTGTGTCGCCACAGACCAAGGAGCCGAAGCCCTGGAACCGTCATCATTAGCATCCCTACCATCCGTCGGCGTCGTCGTAACAGGCGACAACCATCTCTCCCCACGGCTGCCTCGGCTGACACCGCAGCGGCGCGAGCAGCGTCGCGAGCGATTGTGCCAGGCATTCGGCGCCGCCGTAGAATATGCCATCACACATCACGCGCGCATCTTCGCCCACGTCGGCGATCTCTTCGACCACCAGACGCCCTCCAACCGCGACCGGGCGTACGTCGCCGGAGCGCTGGCGCGGCTGCGACAGGCGGACATCATCTGTGTCGCCATTGGCGGCAACCACGATACGCCGCGCATGCAGACCGAGCACGGTGGCGCTGGTCCGCTGTGGGTCTATGCCGCGCTGGATGGGCTGCGCTACTTTGGCGCGCATGATGTGCTACGGCCAGAGTTGCTCGAAATCAACGGCCTGCGCATCGCCGTCGCTGGGCTGACCAATAATCCCGTTTCGCCGCCAGGGAGCGATCCGCTGGCGCAGGTGCGGGTGGACGACCCGAAGGGCGCGCTGGCCCAGGCGGATGTTGGCTTGCTGCTGCTGCACGCCGCCATCGAAGGGCTGAGCATGCCCAACGAGGGTGAACGCACCGTCGCTCTCGCCAGCCTCGACGCGCTCGATCCAAGGTTCAATGTCGTCGCCTCCGGTCATATTCACCGCTACGCGCATCAGCGCATCGGCGGGCGCGAGGTGGTCGTTTCTGGCTCGACCGAGGTGATGGAATTCGGCGCGCATGCGGGAGGCGCGGGCTTCGTCTGGCTGGATCTGACCCGCGATGGCGCGCAGCATATCCAGCATATCCATCTGGAGGCGCAGCCACGGAAGGACATCACGCTCTCGACGGAAAATCTCTGGCCGGAGAACCGCGCTTTCAGGACGGGCATCACCGGCGCGCTTGTCGGCAGAGACGCCGCGCTGATGCAAACGGCGCAGACGAAGCCAGCGGCAACGCCGCTTGAAACGGTCATGCGGGAACTGGAGGGCTGCACGCCAGAAACCATCACCCGGCTACGCATCGCTGGGCCACTGACCCGCGACCAATATCACGAGCTGCCGATACGCGAGATTCTGCGCCTGGGACAGGAACGCACCTTCTCGCTCGACCTCGATACCCGCGCCCTGTATCTCTTTGACCCTGACGCAGGTGGCCTCGCGCCGACGAGCGGTATTGGGCCGATCTCGCTGCTCGATGAGCTGGACGCGCTGGTGGTGGCGCGGCGGCAATCGGCCAGCGGTACCGCGGACGACCTCGAGGCGGCGGCGCGGCTCCTGAGGGAGCGTATCAGCGCGGCGGAGGGGGAGCGCGGCCAATGATTCTCCTGCGGCATCTGCGCATCGACGCCTTCAAGCATCTGCGCAACATCGACCTGTGGTTTCCCCGGCAGGGCAGCGTCCTGATCGAGGGACATAACGAGTCGGGCAAGTCCACGCTCTTCGAGGCGATCTACTTCGCGCTTTACGGCAAGGCGCTGGTCGGCGAAGATTCGGGCGCGCCCTCGCTCGAAGCGCTGGTACCGCATGGCGAGTCGCATGCGCGCGTCCAACTGACGATTCTGGCAGGGGCGACCGAACTGGAGATTACGCGCACCCTGGCAAGCAGACCACAGCGGATCATGCATGACGCCGTCGTGCGTATTCATCGGCCTGGGCAGCCCGTCGAGACGCTTTCGGCAGTGAAGGCGGTCAACGACTGCATTCTGGCCGAGATGAACGGGCTGGATAGCAATGTGCTACGCAACTCGTGCCTGATGGAGCAGCAGGCGCTCGACCGCATCGAGTCGCTGAGCAAGTCCGAGCGTGAGATGGCTATCGCCAAGTTGCTTGGCATCGAGGCGATTCAGCGCATCGAGCATGATCTCAGAGTCGCCACAAAAGATAGCGATGCCCTGGCGCAGGCGCAGACCCGGCTGGACGTGGCCCGCAAATACATGGAGGCGCAGCAGGCCAGAACTGAGGCGCAGCGCGTTCCGGGTGGCGCTCTGTGCGGCGAGGGCGCGGGCAGCGCTGGCGGCGCGCGATTCGCTGGCGGCGCGGATTCGCGAGGTGGAGACGCAGCTGGACGAGGCGGAGCGCGAGATGGCGCAACTCCGCGAACGCTCGCACCGTGCCATTACATTGGAGGCGTTGCGCGCCCGGAGCGACGAGACGGCGCAACTGCTGCACGACGCCACGCAGGAAGAGAACGCGCTGGCGCTCATGCGCGCACATCAGGAGAGCGCGGTCAGTGTCGATGGTATCGCGAGCCAGCTTGCACAGGCGGATAGCGATATCAAGGCTGCCGAGGAGCGGGAGCGGGAGCAGCGCGCGGAGATTGAAGCGGCCCGGCGCCGCGCCCGCTCATCCGGATGGCTGGCTCTTGTCACGTTCCTCGCTGAAGCGGCCGTCGTTGTGGGTAGCGTTATTTTGCGCTTACCATGGCTGCTTCTGCCGTTGTTTGTCCTGTCGGGCGTCGCCATTACAATGATAGCGCTCTTGATGCTAAACCGCTTCAGGGCGGAGGTAAGGCGCTCGAAACTGGCGACGCTTGAGCGCGCAATGATAGGGCTGCGCGCCAGGCACGAGACGTTATGCGGCCTTGGTGTTGGCGCGGGAGGGCAGACGCCGCCGGAAGCGCTCGCCACTCAGCAGCACAAGGCGACGACGGCCCTTGCCAGTTGCGCCACGGCGCTACACGAGCTGGCGCAATCGCTCTCCCAGGCGGGCATCTCCATCCCAACGGATAGCCTCGCGCTGGCATCGCTAGACGAGGTGCGGCAGGCACATGAAGCGATGGCGAGGTCGCTGCAAACTGAGATGGCGCGGCTGGATGTTCCCGCGACGCAGCAGCAGTACGGTACGCTCGGCGAGATCGAGCGGCAGACGCGCGCGAAATTGGATGAGGTCACCGCGCAACGTGACGAAGCCCGCCAGCGGCTGGTGGACGCACTGGCAGAGACTGGCATCGCGGCAACCGGGGACGAGCCGACGGAGACTCTGGTTGCCGATTGGCCCGCCCTGGCAGACGTGGGCGATCCTGACGCGCTTGCCGATACTCTGGCGCGTACCAGCGCTGTCGAGGGACAGTTGCGCCAGCAGGTCGAGGCGCTGTGCCAGCAATATGGATTCGACGCCGACACGCTGGATGTCCAGGAATGCCAGAAGGCGTATGACGATCTGGCGCGGGAGCAGCGCCAGCGCCGATTGGCGGCTGAGATGGCCGACGAGGTGTTCAAGCGGATCGTCCAGCGCGTGCTGCCTGAGACCGAGATGCACATGCGCGCGCTGCTGCCTGATCTGACGGATGGGCGCTACCGCGATGTGACGCTACTTGGCGGCGATGAGAACTCGGCTGACCTACGCATCCGCGTCTGGGACGAGCAGGCGGGGCGCTACGTTGGTAAGCATCTCTTCTCTGGCGGCACGCGCGACCAGTGTTCGCTGGCGCTGCGGCTGGCGTTTGCGCTGGCGACGTTGCCCAAGGAGCTTGGCGCGATGCCCGGTTTCATCTTCCTGGACGAGCCGCTCAGCTCGTTCGACGACCGGCGGTCGCAGGCGCTGGTGGATGTGCTGACGCGCGGGCCAATCGCGAAGCAGTTCCCGCAGGTCTTCCTCATCTCCCACAGCCAGTCGTTCGATCCGGCGGCGTTCACCTGCGCGCTGCGCATGGCCGGGGGACGGGTCGCAAGCTCCACGCTGCCCGACGAAGCGGCGGCGCGAGCCCAGTGGCGACAGGATTGACGGGGTTGATGGGCGGCGCCATCTCTGACTATGGTGTTATTATGGAGGAACGCTTTGCCGACAGTCTTACGGGTTGGCCCATATCGCTTCTTCTTCTATTCGAATGAGGGGAACGAGCCACCCCATGTTCATGTCGAGGCGGGTGAGCATCTGGCGAAGTTCTGGCTCGATCCGGTGCAATGCGTCCACACGGGCGGTTTCAGTGCCAAAGCGGTGAGCGCCATCGCCCGCATTGTTGAGCAGCATCGGCAAGAATTGTTGGAGGCGTGGAATGTCTACTTTCATCCCTGATCCTAACGCTATCCCAGACCGGGTTCCCAGGCTGGAGGCGCGCGCCGTCGCCCTCCGGTTTACCGCTGACCGGCTCATCCTGCGGTTGGCCGATGGACGCGAGATTTCCGCTCCCGTCGCCTGGTTTCCACGACTGGCCGGAGCCAGCGAGGCCCAGCGCGCCGACTGGCGACTGATGGGGAATGGCGTCGGCGTCCATTGGGAGGACGTTGATGAGGATATCTCCGTCCCTGTTCTGCTCGGCCTTCCCTGTGAGTAGGGCGAGCAGGCGTTGAGTGACCAGGTCCGTGATAGTTCGCGTGCAATTTGTACAAGCCCTGGCCGTGCTGGTCAGGGCTGCTCATATGGTTACCTTAATCTGTGACCAGAAGACACCTTCCTTGAGGCATGAGAGGAATGGCGCAAACTGTTGACCGTCCTACTGGAATGGAGGTGCTACTATGGCGCTTGCGCGACGCCCGATATTGCTGCTGCTCAATGGCGATATCCACACGATGGACGCGGCCAACCCACATGCGACGGCGCTAGCCATTGATCGCTCCTCCGGACGCATCCTGGCGGTGGGTGATGATGCCGAGATGCGCACGCTGGCCGGGCCGCTGACCGATACAATTGATCTGGGTGGCCGGACGGCGCTGCCCGGTTTCATCGACGCGCATACCCACCTCGCCTACTATGCGGAGGCGCGGCTGAATGTTGACCTGCGCCACATCCCTTCGGAGGATGCGGCGGTCGCCCGAGTGCGCGAACGCGCCGCGACGCTGCCGCCGGGCGCCTGGATCTATGGGCAGAGTTGGGATGTCAACGAGTGGCCGGGCCAGCGTTTCCCGACGAGGGCATCGCTCGACGCCGCCGTGCCTGAGCATCCGGTGATGCTTTCAAGCCACGATTTTCACTCGGCCTGGGTGAATTCCGCCGCGCTCCGCCTGGCCAACATCACCGCGCAGACGCCAGACCCTGCGGGCGGACGCATCGAGCGCGCTGGCGACGGTGAGCCGACGGGCATGCTCTTCGAGGGGCCAGCCACGGAGCTGGTAGAACGGGTAGCGGCGCCGATTGACGATGACCTGTTGCTGGCGGAACTGCGGCGGGTGCTGGCGGAGCTTCGCGCGCGCGGTGTCACGGGCGTCCACAACATCGAAGACGCCCGTAGCCTGCGCTTTATGCAGACACTGCATGCTGAGGGCGCGTTGCAGCCACGCATCCTGCTCTACATACGACATGGCGCGCTGCCCGAGGCGGTGGCGTTGGGCATCGAGGCGGGCTTTGGCGATGACCATCTGCGTTTCGCGGGCGTCAAGCTCTTCATGGATGGCGCGCTTGGCTCGCATACTGCCGCGATGCTCGATCCCTACGAGGGTCAGCCAGACAACCGTGGGCTGCTGGCGCTGGAGGAGCCTGATGTCGTCGAAGCAGTACGCATGGCAGCGGGGGGAAATCTTGGTATCGCCATCCACGCTATCGGCGACCGTGCGGTGCGCACCGCGCTCAACGGCATCGAGGCGACGCTGCGACAGGTGGCGCAGGCGGGCGGCTCACCCGTGCGACGTTTCCGGCTGGAGCATGTGCAGCTCGCCGCGCCCGAAGACCTCCAGCGGATGGCGCGGCTGGGTGTCGTCGGCTCGGTGCAGCCGTTCCACGCGGTGGTAGACCGGTTCTCCGCCGAACGCTTCTGGGGCGCTCGCCACAAGCGCGCCTATGCCTATCAGACGATGCGCCAGTTGGGTATTCCGCTGGCGCTTGGCTCCGATGTGCCGGTGGATACCGCCGACCCGCTCCGCATCCTGCATGCCGCCATCGTCCGTCGCGATGACACACGCCCGGAACAGACGCCGTGGCTGCCAGATCAGGCGCTGACACTGCGAGAGGCGCTCTATGCCTATACGGTGGGCGCGGCCTATGCAGGCGGCCAGGAGGCGCGCCAGGGATCGCTCGCCTCCGGCAAGCTGGCCGACCTGGTGGTGCTGGCCGAGAATCCCTTCACGCTACCAGCGGAGCGTCTGGCGGGCGCGGAGGTGGCGGCGACGCTGGTGGGTGGCGAGATGGTTCACGGCGCGCTGGAGTGATACTCCATGCGTATCGGCGATTGTCGCTTGTGTTGAATGGAATGCGCCAGTTCTCCCCTTGCGCCATCCATGTCATGTTGGGCGCCGCAAAGTGCGCGAGAGTAGGGCCAGAAGTGGATAGATTTGGTACGAGACATGGAACGAACACACGATGATGACCGCTGGAAAGGCTTCTTCACCCAGGAGCGCGCCCGCCTCATTGAAGCGCTTGGCATGATCGCGGACGGCGGAATCGTCGAGCATATCGAGCAGGTGGGAGCGACCAGCGTGCTGGGTCTTCTCGGACAGCCATCTATCGACATCGCTATCTCCGCGTGGCCTTTTCCGCTGGAGGAGCCTGAACGTCGCGCCATCGAGTCGTTGGGCTACGAGCTTGACGCGGGCTTTTCACGTCCTCAGGAACAGCGTTTTCTGCAGACGGACGCGCCATTTCGACTCTACGTGGCCGAGGCAGGAAGCCCATTGTGGGCGGATTTCGTGCTGGTTCGCGACTACCTGCGTCACGATGAGGCGGCGCGGAAGGCTCTTTCCGCCCGCAAACAGGAGTGGGCCGGCAATACCGAGTCATCCGGATATCACGAGGCCAAGGGAGAGTGGTTTGATCAGCTTGCGGGTGATGCCCACCAGTTCTGGATTGAGCGGGAGCAGTTCAAGCCTCTCCTGCGTGTGGCTGAGGATCTGCGTGATATGCCCTGTCCGTGGTATATCTGTGGCGGCTGGGCGCTGGATCTCTTCCGCGACCAGGTGTCACGTGTTCACCTCGACGTGGATCTGATCGTGCCACGCGCCGACCAGCTTGCCATGCAAAAGCACCTGTCGGGTCGAGGCTGGTCACTGGTGACAGCGTCGCTTGATGGCCCGCGACTGGAGCCATGGCCGCTGTACATTCGCCTCGAACCGCCGCGCCACCAGTTTCACGCCCTTCGCGATGGCGCGTTCATCGATATCCTACTGACCGATCTCGATGGCGCCTGGCACTACCGGCGCGAACCGTCCATTATCCGCGACCTGAGCCGCATCGGACTTCGATCAGTAGATAGCATCTCGTTTCTCGCGCCTGAACTTGTGCTGCTCTTCAAAAGCGCCAACACCTCTGGCAGGGAGCGCATCAAAGACCAGCGAGATTTCGAAGGCGTATATACGAGTCTGGAGCCAGAACGGCGTGCCTGGTTGCGATGGGCTTTGACGGCGGTTGACCCATCACATCCGTGGATCGAGCGGCTCTAGACCTGGTCAATTCGGGCGGCGGTAGTGTTACGCGCTCGCCCCTGTCTTCTCCGCATACTTGCGGGCGAAGGCCAGCCGGTTGCCAATCGACGGGTGGTTGTAGAGGAAGAACTCGACCAGTGGGTTGGGATTCAATTCGGCGAGATTCTGGTTGGCCAGTCGCGTCATCGCGCTGATGAACGCAGCGACTTTGCCCGTCGATTCGAGGGCGTAGCCATCCGCCTGGCGCTCGACGACCCGGCTGAAGCCGTTGGTCAGCGGCAACACCACCAGCCCAAAGATACCCAGCACAGCGGCCACCAGCGGCATCGTCGCCGGGTCGGACAATCCGTGGTAGGCCGGGAACGCGCCGACGACCGCGTGTAGCGCCAGATTGACCAGATACAGCCCACCAAGCATTGTCACTGACTGCACGAGAATCAGCTTGGGGATATCGCGATGCACCTGATGTCCCAGTTCGTGCGCCACGACAACTTCAATCTCGTCGGGCGTGTAGTGGTTGAGCAGCGTATCGCCGATCACGATGCGCCGGGTGTTGCCCAGCCCCATTACCGCCGCATTGGCCGCCGTCGTCTTGGCGCTCATGTTCATCGAATAGATGCCACGCACGCGCGTATGGGCCTGCGCCGCCAGCGCTAGCGCCCGCTCCTTCACATCGCCATCGGGCAGCGGCGTCAGCTTGTAGAAGAGCGGCAGCAGCAGGATCGGCGCGAGATTCGCCAGCACGACGGTGAAGAGGAGCATCGCCAGCCCGGTCCAGAGCCACCATGCATTCGGCGAGACAGCCAGCAGCAGGTAGACAAACAGCACCGCTAGGATCTCAATGGGAAGCGAGATCGCCAGTGACTTGACCCCATCGAGCAGCCACGCGACGGGCCGCTGGGTCGAGAGGCCGTAACGGTGGGGGAGGACATAGCCACTATACCAGGTAAGCGGCGCATCGATAACCGCAACCGCCACGCCCAGCGCCAGGAAATACAGCGCTATGCGCAGCGGCTCCCAGCCCGCGATGGGCTGCCAGCCAGCGGCGAACTGTAGCGCATCGCGCAGCCAGAAGCTCAGCCCGCTGAAGAGCAGGACGGCGATCACCACCGCGCTGATGCCCAGATTGATGAGCATCAACACCTGACGCTGGCGCGCATAGCGGCGGGCCTTCTGCTGGCGGGCGTCATCGAACGTGGCCATAGCAGGCGCTATGGCGGGTTCAGCGGTTGCCCCGGCGTCTTCATCTACCGCCCGGAGCACCGTCCCGCATCGCCAGACTTCGCGCCACCGCGCTATGATAGCCATTCAACCGTCTCCCCGCGTGTTCGGGCGCTGATCCAGGTAGAAATGCGCGAGATAGCCCTACGACTGCTGAGGCGCCTTCAGCATCGTCTCGAGCACCGTCGCGCCCTCGGCAAAGCTGCACAACTGCTCGACGGTAAAGACGCGCGAGCCGCCGCCTTGTGGGTGCGCAACCTGGTACAGCCCGGCGCGCCCCTGTGCTTGCTGCACGGTGAACCCCAGGCGTTGCAAGGCGTTGATGGCCTCGCCCTCATTCAAGATACGATCAATCCGCATAAGATTTGCCATTCCTCCGCATCGCAGGCATCACGCTCACGTCGGCGATCTGGTGGCTAGCGCCTCGTCCGGCAGCGTGTGGTGACTTCGCAGTCCTCCAGCACGATTAGCTGGCAGGCCAACCGCACACGCGGATCGCCCTTCTTGCCAGGAGGAAACGAGCCGAACTGATGCATCGCCTTTTCGAGCACGGTGGTCTCGGTGACGGCGCTGGCCGGGGTGACCCGCACACGGTCGGTCCAGCAGAGGCCGTTGCCGTGGCAGTTGGCGAATTTCGAGAGGCCAAACCACATACAATAGAGCGGGATGCCGTTTTCGAGCGCGGCATAGCGCAGTGACGCGCCGCGTTCGACCTCGACGGTTTTCTTTTCGTTGACGAAGGTGACCTTAGGCACAGATCCTCTTCCTATTCTACCTGTTCCACATGCCGCCACCATATGTCGCTTACGATGCCGCGACATGATTCCGGGAGTCTCGCGCGCTTCCGCTGGCGGCGGTGTCGTTTTCCGCATCGGATATGCCGGGGAAGGGGGCATATATGCCCTCATGTAAGTGTAACATGGGCCTGCGAGATGGGTCAACGCGCAGACACGCTGTACCATTGTTGGAATACCGGGACCACACTGCGCTCTCAACTGCTGATATGATACAAGCCTGTCACCGTTTTTTCACGCTGGAGCCTGCTCATTATGTCCTTGCCATCGTCTACCACATCCACTGTTCCCCCGCGTCGGCTGATTATCTTCGACCATGACGGGCTGATGGTCAACACCGAGGATGTCGTCTACGCCGCGCTCGTCCAGCTTTTTGAGGAATATGGCTGCGCGTTTCCGTGGGACTATTACATCACGTCGCTGGGGATGCCTGTCGCGGAGTCGCTGGCGATGTATCTACGCGACCTGCCGCTCGGTTTGTCGATGGATGAGCTGGTCACGCTCCGCAGCGAACGCGTCCAGGCACGCATAGATACCGACCTGCGCCCGATGCCGGGACTCGCGCCACTGCTCGATGCGTTACAAGCGCGCGGCGATCTGCTGGCGGTGGCGACATCCGGGACACGCTCGCACATCGACATGAGCCTGGTGCGGTTCGGCCTGACCAGCTACTTCGACGCCGTGGTCTGCATCGACGACGTGGCGCGCGGCAAGCCACACCCCGACCTCATCCTGGAGGTGCTCCGACGTACAGGGGCCGCCGCCAGCGACGCCATCATGCTCGAAGACGCTCCACGCGGCGTCGAGGCCGCCCACCGCGCTGGGGTGTTCTGCATCGCCGTGCCGACCCACGGCGTCCTTTTGGACGAGTTCGCTCTGGCCTCGGCCATCGCCCGCGATCTTAACGCCGTCCAACGGCTGCTGGTGGGGTAGCGATCAAAAGCCCAGCATTAGCCAATGTCTATCTGGCATCATATATCCATACTCGTTCCATTTGATATAGCATGGGCGATCACCTGAAAGATTGACAACCACCTAGAGCGCGATGTATTTTACATCAGGTTGCTTTGGGTAACCGCCGATTCAGTTCAGGATGTGTTGAAATCGGCGTTTATAGAAAGGCTGTCTTGATGAAGCGGACATGGTATCGCGCTCTTATCGGCCTCGGATGTTGCGTAATTGCTATTTTCGGTATTATTAGCACCGGGGGCACTACTCAAGCCGCAGCAAATCCTGACCCTACTGTGGTTGTTGTGCGCGATTCCACGCCTCTTGGATGTTTAGAGCGCCGAGGCCTACTCCAGGGAACTACATGGGTGACAACGTCAACATTCGCTTGTCCAGCGGGTACGCGCATGAGTCTTGTGCAGGTGCTGTTGTCCGAGGCAAAAGCTAACCACGAAGCCTATGTGGTAATGCCTTCGCAATCAAGTTCGCGCGCCGAGCAAGATGCAGCAATGGTAAATATTCAGGCACTAGCAAAAGCAGCCAATGCAACGTTTCAGTCTGCTAATTCAGTTGTTCCGCTGAGCAGTTGCTCCCCACGCACCCAGTATCTAGCCATCTACAATGGCAACACCGCCTGGGATTCGCAGAACAAGTATGACATGAACGTGGACTACGACACCCATTCCGATTGTAGCGTTTACATCCACCTCAGCGCCATTACTGGAGAATACATCCATAGTTACTTCTATTGGGGTTGGGATCTTTATGCTTCATGGCAGTCGCCGAAGCTTTGTACGCCAGTGACCAACGGTACTAAGGGCTGGAACCCTAATACTACGCACAATTCGGGCTACTATTACGAGCAATGGATGTATAGTGGCTCAAATTGTACCGTGTTCGACCACGATTCGTACTACAATGTGGGCCCGTTGTACCCGTAAACTAAGTCGACAATTCGCCCCATCGTCGCGGGGAGGTGCCATCCGCCTTAAGAGCCCTCCCGCGATGGCTCTTATGATGCGAACACAAGGAGCAGAGAGCATGACACAAAGGGTGATCCTCCTAATCAGTGTTTGTATTGCATTGGTTATTGTTATTGCCGCTGGGACATGGTTGGTACTAAACCCTAATAGCATATTTGCTGCTAATCGCGGCCAATCTATGCCTACTACCGATCAGGTGCGCGGTTCAATACAATGCCAGACGCCAATCACAACTGCATGTTCTGTGACCATTACCAATGATGCGGTTTCCCACAACACATACGACTGGCAGTTGGTCAGTTTAGCCCCAGCAGCCACCCGCAGTTCGTCCTCGTCAGGGACACTGTCTCCCGGCGCTACCGCGAATATTCAGGTAACATACCCTGATGCCATCATGCACATATGCCCAATAATGCTTACCTTTTCGATGCGCCCGGAGTCGTCGACCTCGTCTCACAGCTTGGTACTTACATGGCGCTGTTCTTGATTTACAGGTTCTTGAGATTCAGTCCTTCCGACGACATGGATCCGACTGATTTTTACCTGTGACCAGCCAGAAGTGGGTCTGGCTCGCAGCGCCACCAATGTTGTAACGTGCGGCAGGCCACATCCCGACCTCATCCTGGAGGTTCTGCGGCGCACAGGGGCCGCCGCCAGCGACGCCATCATGCTCGAAGACGCTCCACGCGGCGTCGAAGCGGCCCACCGCGCTGGGGTGTTCTGCATCGCCGTGCCGACCCACGGCGTCCCTTTGGACGAGTTCGCTCTGGCCTCGGCCATCGCCCGCGATCTCCACGTCGTCCAGCGGCTGCTGGCGGGGTAGCATCTGATACCAATTTCGTTTGAATTGTTGTCCTTCGGGGGCAGGTCGTAGCGTAAACGCTACGGCGAATTTCTCCGCCCATTCGCCGTGGCCTTCAGGCTACGGCGCGCTCGCCAACGACAACAACTTAGCCGGATTTGGTATGAGCTGCTGTTGCTAAGGATGGATTCCAGCTATATACGCTGTTTCGAGCGCTCTCCTGTTCTCATCAAACCACGCGCTCAATGGATGGTCCTCCTTCCATGCCCTCTCGATCCCCATCAGACCGCAAATGTTGCGAACGTTGCAAATGCTTAGTGCTCTCCATGCTCTCCATGCTCGCAGAATCGCTGGCAGAGGCACGTTTGGCCCACAGCGCCCTGCGGGTCACTGCTGAGCGCATGCGGGCAAGATTTCACCAGTGAATTCATCATATAGGACTAACTAGTGTCAGGTTGCATTACGCATTCTGTCATGTTACTTTTGGCGTACAAGTCCTCGACGAGGGCTGTCTGCTTGCGCGTTGACACCTGGGGCGCTCGAACGGACGCGGGCAGGCATTGTGTGGTGTGGAGATCGCAAGGAGTGGGGTATGCCGAGAGTATGGACCCGACGAGCGTTGATCCCGGTAGTCACTATCGTAGCGCTCGCGGCCATCATCACGTCCGTCGCGTTGGTGCGCGGGCAGACCGCGCAGGCAAACACAGCAACCGCTCGTCCCGGATATTATCAGCGGGACAACGCATTGGTCAATCGTCTTCTGAAAGCGTCTCATCAAACTTCCGCAAGCACGAACGCCGCAGCCGCGAATGTCGCGAGTGATCCAGACCAGGGCGGCGACGATGATCAGGCGGAGACCCCGGAGCAGTTCGCCTATGCGCAGCGCGCCGCGCCCGGTGGTTATATCGCTCCGTCGGCGGTCATCAATGGTCAGCAACAGGCCAACAGCATGGCCAGCGCTGGTTCGGGCTTCCCCTGGCAGGAAGTCGGCCCGCGGACGCTCAACAACGGCAACTACTTCCCTGAGCCAGTCTCCGGGCGTCTGCTCGCTGTCGCGTTTGATCCGACCAACTCGCACATCATTTATGTTGGATCGGCGCAGGGCGGCATCTGGAAGACCACCGACGGCGGCCAGCACTGGAAGCCGCTCAGTGACTTCGAGCCTTCGCTGGCGATCAATACCATCGCCATCGATGGCAAGAACCCGAACATCATCTTCGCGGGTACCGGCGAAGATAACCTTTCGTGCGACTCCTATCAGGGTCAGGGTATCCTGCGTTCCACCGATGGTGGCAACACCTGGAAGGTGTTGGGCAGAAGTCTCTTCGCGGGTACGGGCATTGGCAACATCTTGCTCGATCCCCGCTATGAGGGCAACGCCAACAACGAGCACCTGATTATCGGCGCGGGTTTCGCCGGGCGCTCCAATAGCTCGACCGAGTCGTGCGACAATTCGCTGCCCGCTGGCCAGAACCCACCATACGGGGTGTTCACCTCCAACGATGGCGGCCAGAGCTTCACCGAGACGCTCAGCGTCGGCTCATCCGCGGACTTCCCCTTTGAGCTGGGCACCAGCGATATGGTCATGTCGCCGTCTAACCCGAACGTGATCTATGCCGCCGAGCAGATCGAGGGCATCTTCAAGAGCACCGACGCAGGCAAGACCTGGACGAACCTCAACACCGCCAGCAGTGGGATGCCCGCTCCTGAGAGCGGCTTCGACCGCATCCAGCTGGCAATCGCGAAGTCGAATCCCAATGTGTTGTATAGCGCCTACTCGAACGTGGTTTTCCTTGGCACACACATGCAGGCGTTCCGCACGAACAATGCTGGCACGACCTGGAAGGATTTGACGAGTGTTCCAGATGTCTGCGACGGGCAGTGCTGGTATGACATGCCCATCGCCGTCAGCCCGACCGACCCGAACTCGGTCTTCATTGGTGGCAACGCCAACTACTCGTACATCTTTACGCTCTTTGGCGAACCGCCTGACCCAGCCGACTGCGCGACCATCGCCGCGCTGAGCAATTTGCCCGCCGACTGTAACGCAACCATCGCGAAGTCCACCAACGGCGGCAAGACCTGGCAGGACATCGGCCTCGGTGATGTGGGGACCAACGGCTTCCCGAAGGGCCAGTACACGCTGCACCCAGACGATCACGCGATTGTCTTTGACCCGAACAATCCAAACATCATGTATACCGGCACCGATGGCGGCCTGTTCTACACCACGAATGGCGGCCATAGCTGGCATGACCTGAATCCTGGCCTTGGCACCCTCCAGTTCCAGGCCATCTCGGTCAGCCCCAACGGGCAGATCTTTGGTGGCACGCAGGACAACGGCACGGAGCAATTCAAGCCGTCAACTGGCCAGACGTGGAACAGCGTGGATGGCGGTGACGGCGGCCTGACGCAGATCGACCCCTCGAATCCGAACACAATCTACCATACCTATGCTGGCGGGAGTCTAGTGCGCTCTGACGATGACGGCCAGACGTGGAACGAGGTTGACGCTCCGTTCTTCGACGACTTCGCCTCCTTCTACCCCGCGTTCGCGCTGGCGCAGTCGAAGCCCAGTACGCTCTACTACGGCACCTATCGCATCTGGCGGACGGACAATAAGGGCGGAACTGGCGCGGCGTCTGACTGGACGGCCATCAGCCCGGCGCTGGAACCCGCGAACTGCGGCTTCAACTGCATCGTGGATGTCGCCGTCTCGCCGGTGAATCCGAATGTGGTGGTTGTCGCGGGCGGCGATGGGAAGATCTGGCAGAGCACGAACGCTGATTCGGCCAGCGCAACCTGGACGGCGATCAACAACGCGACGACGCCTAACCGCTTCCCGACGCAGATCATCTTCGCGCCAGGCTCGCAGAACACGATCTATATCACGTTCTCGGGCTTCAACAGCAACGCTGGCTCCTCGGCGCCGGGTCATGTCTTCCGCAGCAGCAATATCGGCGCAGCGGCGCCAACCTTCACCGAGGTTGATGGTCAGAATGGTGGGAACTCGTTCTTCGCCATCCCCGACCTGCCCACGAACAGCGTGCTCGTAGACCCGCAGTTGCCGAGCGTGCTCTTCGTGGCGGCGGACTACGGCGTCTATGCCTCTCCCGATAGCGGCAAGCACTGGTTCCGCATCGACTTCAACCTGCCGCACTCGGAGGTTTACCTGCTTCAGTACAATCAACAAACAATAGCATTGTGGCCGCCACACACGGCCGCGGTGTCTGGCAGCTCCCGTTGCCAGGTAGCGCTTCATTCAACCAGTTGGTTCACTAATGGTGGATGAGATTGGCGGCGCGAGGCAACTTGCCCGCCATCTCACCTGACCAGGCGAGACCACGGCGGATTCCCCAGGCGCCCTTGGGGGATTCGCCGTTCTCGTCATGCGGATATGTCATCGGTCGCGGTATGTCGTGGTATGTCGTGGCGTGACCAGGAACACACTGCATGTTTGCGGCGTCGTAGACCTGGTGACCCATAATGCGCACGGATAAAATACATGTGGGACAGACAACGCGGAATGACTGGCGGCGAGGAAAGCGAGGCGAGTCTATGTCCGACCCTGACATCGAAGCGCGCGGCAGAGGCGTGGGACGTTACCGTGCGATGTGTTTTTGTGTTGTGCTGGCGCTGGCTCTAATCGTGGCGGGTTGCGGCGTCACGACCGCGAATGGCGGAGAGGCGTCCACGGGCACACCATCGCCGACGATCAATGCCACGGCTACGCCAAGTCTCGCGCCCCCGCCAGCCTCAACCGCGACCCGGACCCCCACTGGAGGCTCAAGCGCCGTGGCATGCCCTGAGAGCAGCCAGGGTCCTGGTAATCCAACGCTCATTCTGACGCCAACGACACCAGATCGTGCAGGGAGCGCGCACGTCGGCGACATCGTGCAGGTGCGGTTGCCCACCACCTCGAAGTGGTCGTATGCGCCCGCGCAATCCTCCGGCGCGCTCAGCCCAACCCAGCCCAGTGGCGTCCTGATTCACTCGCTCAACGCCTGCGTCTGGACCTTCAAGGCCGTCGCGGCAGGGAACCCAGACGCTGCCGTTTTCTGGTCAGGCGATCTGCAAGGTGGGACAGCCCTGCGCCGACTACAGAATCGCGATGACATTTAGCGTCACCGTTTCATAGCAGCCCTGCCGCATCGCGTTCCTTCGGTGTGATACCCTGCCGGAGAAGTCAACATCGAAGGGAGGCGTTCACTGTGGCCGAGACAAAGGCCGGATATATCGAACAGGTGGATGGCAGACTCTACTACGAGGAGGCAGGCGAGGGAGAGTCACTTGTACTGGGTCATGCTGGCTTCGTAGATAGCAGCATGTGGGATCCCCAGTGGGAGGCGTTCGTGCAACAATATCGCGTGATCCGCTACGACATGCGTGGGTTCGGCAAGTCTGATCCAGCTCCGGGGCCACGCAACCGGAGGAACGATCTCGCGCAATTGCTGCAGTCGCTACGGGTCGAGCGCGCCGCGCTGCTGGGATGTTCGATGAGCGGCACGATCATGCTTGACTTCGCGCTGGAACATCCGGCGATGGTCTCGGCCCTGGTGATCGTTTCCAGCTCCCCCAGCGGCTACCAGCCCGAAGGCGACCCTCCGCCGGAGCTTATGGCGATGTTCCCGGCGGCGAAGCAGGGCGAGACTGCGCGCGTCTCCGAGCTTCAGATGCGCCTATGGATCGATGGCCCGACCCGCCAGCCAGACCAGGTCAATCCAGCTGTGCGCCAGCGCGCCGCCGAGATGAACCGCATTCCGGTCGAGCGAAACACGTTCTTCACCGCCGATCTCCAGCCCTTCGAGCCACTCGATCCGCCCGCAATCAGCCGTCTGGCCGATATCTACGCTCCCGCGCTCATCGTGGCAGGCGCGCTCGATTATCCGACCACGATACATGCGGCGGACATCATGATCGAGGGTATCTCCGGCGCTGGGAAGCATCTCTTTGCCCACAGCGCCCACCTGCCCAACATGGAAGAGCCGGACGAGTTCACCCAGGTCGTGCTGGAGTTTTTGGCTGGACAGAATTAGACGCTACGCGCGTTTCGCATCTTGACAACTGTCAGTCACATGTTTCATCATACTGTACAGTACAGTATGATGTTTTATAGGGGGTGTGTTCGATGGACGAACCTGCCCGCCCACATGCCAAACGGCAACAGATTCGCACTGGCGCGCAACGGCTTTTCCTGAAGTGGGGGTATGAGCGCGCCTCGATGGATGCGATTGCCGCCGAGGCACGCGTTTCCAAGCAGACACTCTATCGCTACTACCAGACAAAGGATGCTCTTTTTGTAGACATCCTGCGGCAGATGACGGTGGGGAGCTTCCTGCGCGAGACGCCTGCGATTGCGGATGAGTCGCCGCTCACCAGCAGCGCCGACCTCGAGGCGGCGCTCGTGGCCTTCATCACAAGCGCGAGCGAGTACCTCTTTGCGCCTGCCTACATAGCGATGCTGCGGGTGCTCATCGCCGAGGCTCCACGTTTTCCCGAGCTTGCCGAGCAGATGCGCTCGACGCTCATCGCGCAGGGGAGCGGCGCCCTCACGCAACTGTTGACTCGCGCCTATCAAACCGGGATCATCGCACAGCCGCCGACAGACGAGATGCTGCTGCTGGTGGTCGCGCCGTTGCTGGCCTATCTACTCGCCGATGGTTTGATCGCGGGGCACGAGCAGCCGCCAAAACCGCCGCATGAAACCCTGGCGACATTTGTCCGCTTTGCTATGGCTGCAATTACCTGAGGGTTGCCTGCGATGGGAGGGTCATGCGGATGTCCACGACTGAATCGTTGTTATTGCTGGCCATCGCCGCCACGGCGCTGGATGGCATATTGGCGGGCGCCAGTCTCGATCAATCTATCAAGCAATTGCCCGCGCGTCGCCGCATCGGCGCAATCGCCTACTCGGTCTATGCGCGCGCTGCCGATCTGGGGACGGGTATCGTCTGGTACGCTGCGCTCGGAATCGGCGCGGCGCTGCTCACCATCGTCACGGCCATTGTCGCGCTTGTGCAGCGAGTGCCTACGAGCGTCGCGTTACCGCTGTACCTCGCCGCCGCCGCCAGTCTGGCGCACTCGTTCACCACGTCACGCGCCGCGCCCACGATGCTCTCCCAGCGCCAAATTGCGGCGACAGTAGAGAACGAACCAAAACTGAAGGCGATCTTCGACAGATTTGAACGCTGGCAGACGGTTCGAGCCATTCTGCAGTCCGCGACTTTCGCCCTGATGCTCTGGGCGCTAGCAGCCATCGCGCTGGCATGACGCTCTCTGGTTGATGATTGGCCAGTTTCTCAGAAGGGGAAGCGCCGCTCATGAATCTGTATCAACTTGCGCTCTTTCTCCATATCGTCGGCGTCGTCTGTTTCTTCATGCCATTAGGTGTGTATCTCTTCGGCTTGCTGGCGCTACGGCGCGCGAGTCAGGCGCAGCAGGTACGCACAGTGTGCCAGGCGATCTTTGCGACCGACGCGGTTGCCGTGGGTGGGATACTGCTGCTGGCAGGCGCGGGCCTCTACATGGCTATCACAACATGGGGACTGGCTACCGGGTGGGTGCTCGTCGCGATCATCAGTTTCGCATTGATAGCGCCTATTGGCCCCCTGCTGGTTGAGCGAAGTTTGCACGTTATCGCCAACCTGGCCGCTGAAGCGCCCAACGGGCCACTATCGCGCGAAATCCAACAACGCATCGCCGATCCCGCCATGGGCGCGGGGCTGCTACTTATGATTGCGTGGCTACTGGGCATTATTTACTTGATGACCACCAAGCCGACGCTACAAGGCGCGATTTTAGCGATGAGCGTCGCGGCGATTGTGGGCATCCTGACAGGTATGCCGCTCTGGTTCGCCCGTCGGCGCGCGAAAACGGTCACTGGCTGATACTCGCGTGGGATGGCTATTCCGCCAAGTCCTCCTTGCCCCCCTCGTTTCCCTCGTCCCCTTCGTCGTCTTCGACGCCGAGCATCGCGTCGATTTCCGCTAGCGCCTGCTCGCGCTCGCGCTGCCAGCGGCGGAGTGAGAGGCGATGCACCTGCCAGCCCGCGCGCTCCAGAATCGTCTGACCGTTGACCGTATCGAGCGAGACCTCGCCGGGAATCGGCGCGTGGCGTTCGGGGTCGCCGTCGCAAGCGATGGCCAGCGCTCGCCCGCCGTACTGCGCCACCACGTCCACTGCGAAGCCCGCGACTGGGTAGCCTATATATACCTCGTAGCCGCCGCGCTGCCGCAGCGCCTGGCCAATCTCGCGCTCGAAGGCGGTGCCACCATCCGTGTGATCCTCGGGACGATCCGGCTCCAGGCATTCCCCCGCATAGTCGAGGTAGCGGCCCAGCAAATGCTCGGGCGGCAGGTGGCGGGCATCCAGCCCGGTGAAGATCACCTGGCGACGGCGGGCGCGTGTCACCGCGACGTTAAAGAGATTGTCGTTATTCATGAAGGTGACGGTGCTGCGGTGTGATGATGGGTCGGCGCAGAAGCTGAGCAGCATAATGTCGCGCTCGTCGCCCTGGTAGGTATGCGCCGTCCCAATGGCGATGTCGTGGTCCTGAAGAATCTTTGACTTGAGCTTCTGCGCCAGCATCCGCGTCAGATAGTTCACCTGGTCGCGATAAGGCGAGAGGACGCCAATGGTCGAGCGTTCGCTGGGGAGCAGCTTCGCCTCGGCTTTGGCGATGTTGTTGATCTCCTTGAGAATCGCCTCAGCCTCCTGCGGGTTGAAGCCCTCTTTGCCGCGTTTGCCGTTCACCTTGCGCATCTCCACGCTACGAGCGCCGAGTGTATCGGGGCGGCGTGTCATCACGCGCAGCGCCTGGCCGTAGAATGTGCGGTTGCTGAACTCGATAATCTGCGGCAGGCTGCGATAATGTTCATCCAGCAGGACGACGTCATCCTGCGAGGGCAGCGCGCCGTTCACCACATCCAGCAGGCTGTGCGTGCGGTAGTTCCACTGCGACCGCTGGCTGGCGGAGAGGCCATGTTGCGAGGCGAGCGCCGCCTGGCGATCCTCGCGCAGGAACGAGAGATGGCGTAGCTG
Source organism: uncultured Chloroflexia bacterium (assembly GCA_963718915.1). Taxonomy (GTDB): domain Bacteria; phylum Chloroflexota; class Ktedonobacteria; order Ktedonobacterales; family JADMIN01; genus DAHUXT01. The sequence goes on from CAVRAI010000015.1 coordinate 534,525, forward strand.
CTTCGGGTCGCCGCAGACGATGGCCCGCTGGCCGCGATAGAGCAGCGGCAGCGCGCTGGAGACATCACACTGCGACGCCTCATCCACGATCACCAGATCGAACATCTCGCGGTCGAGCGGCAGCATCTCGGCGACGTGTGGGTTGGTCGTAGCCCAGATGGGGAACGTGTTGAGCAGCGCCGAGAAATCCAATTCGGCGAAGATTTTGTCCTGCTCGGCGGTGGTGCGCGCCTCCAGCGCCGTCTTGAAGAGCGAGAGCGTGCGCCGATTGAGCCGGAGCGCCTCGGCAAGCGCCTCGCGCCGTCGCGCCGCCAGCAACTCACCCACCAGCGCGCCACGGTCCGCGCGCAAGCGGGCATGCCGCGTCAAGAGCGCGTTCACATCGTCCCGCGCCAGCAACGTGCGCTCGGTCTGTATCAGCCCCGCGCGAAGCTGTTCGCGCCGGAGCACCGCCTCCAGGTGGGGCAGGTCGCTCTCGGCCAGCCCAATCCGCGAGGCGATGTCGCTGGCGGCCTGCTCGCGTTTGCGTCCGGCCATCCAGCTTACCACAGGCAGTTTGCCGGTGTCGCGGTGGATCTCCTCATAGGCAGCTTCGAGCGCCTCCGGGCCGAGCGTGGCTGCTGCCGCCTCATTATAGGCGGGCGGATGGATGCGTCGGAGCGCGGCGACATGCTGTGTCCAGCGCGTCTCGGCATCCAGCAGGAAGCGAATCTCGGCGTCAAGCTGCGCCAGTTCTTCATCGGCGGCGCGTAGACGGTCTTCGAGCATCTCGATCTCGCCGGGCCGCGGTCGTGGTGGCGCGCCAGTGCCGTCGAAGAGGTTATCGAGGAATTTCTTCAACTCGTTGCGATAGCGCCGGTCGCCGCCGCGTAGGATGACCGTCAGGCTGCCAAGGTGTGGCTGGAGCTTCTCGACGACGACATCTACCGCCTTGTTCATCTTGGAGGAGAGCAGCACCGTCTGCCCGCGCGCCACGGCGTCCAGGATGATCTGCGCGATGGTGAACGACTTGCCGGTGCCGGGAGGGCCAATCACCAGCGTCAGTGGGCGGCGCTCGGACTGGCGCAGCACGCGCGTCTGGGCGTTGCTCAACTCCGCGCCACTGAGGATCGGCCGCTCGATCTCCACCTCGGGCAGCATCCCGGTGACGGGGGCGCGCTCGGCGCGGGCGGCGTCGGTGAAGATGGCGGCGAGCGGCGCCGACATATCGCCGCGTCCGGCCATCATCTGTAGCTCGGTGAGCACGCCACGCGCCTCCTGGGGTCGCCGCACCAGCGCCATCGCCGAGGCGCAGAGCAACTGCACGGGGCTATCCATCAGGTCGCGCAGGGCCGCCTCGGTCTGTAGCTCCGGCCATGCCTGCAAATCGTCGGTACGCAGGTCGGGAATCAGTTCGGCGAGGACGGCGGCGAACTCGCGGATGGCGGCGGTCTCGAAGGGCGCGGTGGGCGCCTGCGCCAGAATCGCCTCGGCGTAGGCCTGCGCCTGCTCGTCGTTTTCGGCGTCGATCAGCGAGGCCAGCAGCGGGAAGTTGATGTGCTGCTCGTCCAGATCGACGCTCAGATACGCGTGGGAGCCTTCCTGCTCGATACGCGCGGGCCAGTAGAGCAGTGGCGCGCAGAAGACCTCGCCCTTGCGGCGCGCGGTCTCTGGGCGGCCTCGCCCCACGAGAAAGATCGACCCCCAGATGAGGTACTTCTCGCGGCGATTGACGTCGGCGGCGTTCTGCGCGGTGACGCCGGTGCTCAGCGGCACCTCCAGCCGGTCAAGTTGCCCGGTGGCCAGCGGCTCGACGCCATCGGCGAAGACCAGATATTCCGCCTGGTTCTTATCGAGGATGTTGGTGAGGGTGCCTCCGCGTGAGTCGGCGGAGAAGCAGTCCTGGAAGTAGCGACAGACCCCGGAAAAGAGCGAGGATGTTGGCCCCGGCGGCATTGGGCGCGCGGGAATGGCGCCGCCCTCGACCCACTGGCCGACCGGCGTGAGGTCAGCGCGCGCGACGACATCCACCACTACGGGCTGAATCGGCGGGCGCTCGCGCGGGTCGTCGTCAGTCTGCCTTCCACGTCGAAATACCATGAGTGCTGCCTCCTCGTACCGCCTGCGCGCCACGTTATGTTCGGGCATGTAGCGCGCACCCGGCAGCAGGCAGTGTAGGCACGGCGGCTGGCGACCGTCAATCTTGTGCCCATTATGGGCCAGTACCCATGGGCGATGACGAGGCAAAAGCACGCCGCTGGGGAGCGATGTCGGTGGCATGGTGTCATCGTCGAAGCTCTGCTATAATCAGCCAGCGCGCATAGCAGGCGATAGCCGCACTGGAGAGAACGAATAGCAGGAAGGCGACCCGATGTCCCAACCTTTTCCGCAACGTCGGCCACTGCTCTTTATCGGCCTGCTTCTGTTTCTTATACTCGGTATATTCCTCATCACATTCGCTGTAACCGCACTCGGGCATTGGCCAGTGACCGCAGCCAGCCTTATCAGTGAAATTTTGCTGGGCCTGGTCGCCGTGTTCTTGCTCAGCCGTTTCCAATGGTGGCATGTCGCCGGATTTCGTATGCCTCGGTATTCTCCGGCCTTCTTATGTCTGCTAGCGCCGTGTTTTGTCCTGGTTACCGATGCCAATACTGTATCCCAGTATTGGGACTATCTCCCTGGCCGCAACAATGCCCTGTTCTTCGCCATCTTTGCGATGTTGGTTGGCTTTGTCGAAGAAAACTACTTTCGCTGGGCTGATACTGCGTACTCTCCTGGTGAGAGGGCCATGGTTGGCAGCCATCGTCTCGTCCGTTGTATTCGGCGCGATGCACCTGTTACATCTTATCGAAGGACAGAATCTGGTCGCAACGGCTATCCCAGGCCATCTGGGCGACGGCCCTCGGCTTCCTCTTCGCCGCCGTAGCTCTGCGCACCCAAAGCATCCTGCCGCTGATCATAATCCATGGATTGATCGACTTTGTTGCGTTCCTTGCCCTCAACGGCACGGTCATCACCTACACCCCGAGTTCTGGCGACGTCACAGAGACTGTCGTCGAAGTGCTCGTATACGTCACGCTCGGCATCATCGCGATGCGCGGAATACACACGCCTGACCTCGAACCCGATCCCGATGGTCGTGACGGGAAGCTGGTCGAGGTGAGGTGAGCCACAGCACTGACATCTACGTGCTGGGGCATCTGGCCTACGAGACCGATGAGAACGGGACGGTGCTCGCCACCTTCACCTATGACAGTATGGGCGTGCCGGTCAGCGTCCGAGTGGGCAACGACCCGAACAGTTCGCCACGCTACTATTACGTCTACAACGGCCATGGCGATGTGGTGGCACTGTTGGATGCCCAAGGCAACAGTGCCACCAGCTACGCCTACGATACCTTCGGCTAGTTGACCTCAGCCTCCGAGAACTTCGGCAGTGGGACGACCTGGACCAATCCCTACCGCTATGACGTGCGCGCCGACACTGAGAGGCGCTTGTGACTGCCGCATGACACAATGCCTGAAGTGGCATCAATACTGCATCTCGTGGGTGCGCAGACGCGCCTGATTGGGCGCGAGGCGTCTGGGTGAAGTACGTGTGCCACGGGGAGGAAGACGATGCAACTTCAAGGAAAAGTGGCGGTGGTCACCGGAGCGGCCTCCGGGATTGGGTCTGGCGATAGCCACGCGCTTCGCGGCGGAGGGAGCCAGCGTCGTCGCGGGCGACTGGAATGCGGAACGGCTCGACGCCGCCGTCGCGCATATCAAGGAGAGCGGCGGCACGATTTCCAGCGCGCAGGGCAACATCGCCGACCAGGCGTCGGCGGAAAGCTTGATCGAGCGAGCCATCAGCGCGTACGGACGGCTGGACGCGCTCTGCAACGTCGCCGGGGTGATGGACTACATGCAGGGCGTGGGCGAGCTATCGGATGACATCTGGCGCCGCGTCCTGGGCATCAATCTGGACGGGCCGATGTTCACCAGTCGCAAGGCGGTGCAGTACATGCTGGCGCATGGTGGCGGCTCCATCGTCAACATCGCCTCGACCGCTGGAATCCACGGTGGGGCTGCGGGCGCCGCCTATACCGCCTCCAAGCACGCCGTCGTCGGCCTGACACGCAACACCGCCTGGATGTATGCCCAGCGGGGCATTCGCTGCAATGCCATCTGTCCGGGCGCGACCAAGACGAACATCGGGGAATCAATGCCACAGGAGCGGCTGGACCTCGCTGGCGCCCAGCGCGCCCAGACGTTTGCAGCGCTCGCCCCAGCCTACCTGGAGCCATCCGATATCGCCGGGCTGGCTCTCTTCCTCGCCTCGGACGACTCTCGCCAGATCAATGGCGCGATCATCCCCGCCGATGGTGGCTGGGCCGCCGTCTAGCATGGCTCGCATGCGGTAACCATACCAAGCCAGCACACTCTCCGTCCGCCGGATCGTCTTCTTTAGCAGATGAGCGTGGGAGCGGAGAGCGCGAAGGGTCGGCTGCGCATGAGAGCGCCAATACAGCTGAAGGCTATCCTGATGGGCGCGGGCATCCTTGCGCTGGCCGTTGGCGTGATCGTCGTCGCTTTCGCTGGCATCGAGGTCTTCAGCCATCAGGCGGCGGTACGCTCTGGGCGCCTGGCCGCCGCCACAGCAGGGCCGACGCCAACACCACTCCGCAGAGATGTCAGCCGTCCGACCTGTGGCGTGTCGGGAAAGCCGGATTGTCCCACGCCTGATCCGGGATGGATTACGTTCACCTCAACCTCTCCCGGCGCCGTTCTCGCGGCGATGAAGCAGACGTGGATCTTTCAGATAGACCTCAACGACGGCGGCGACCATATCGATGACCTCTCGCACCTGGGAACGCCGTTCCTCGTGCGCGGCCTGGCGCCCCAGGGGGCGACAATCGCCGACTACTACGTGCTCCCCATCATGGACGCACACGGCGTCATCACCGATATCGGCGAGTTCGAGCTGAACGTAACGCATACCGCTCTGCGCTTTGCGGCGACAACCAGCTTCGACGGCCGCTTTCGCATCGTGCGGCAGACTGCCAGCGCCGCTATCACTGCCGTCAAGGTACAGCGCCACGTCTCCATGCGAGCAGGCACGCAGCCGTACCTTGCCTTCTTCCCGATAGACGCGTACGACCTCGAGACGGGCAAGGTGGTCTGGAAGGCAGGCGGTCTGTGGCCGGGCGAGCCACTCTGGCTTGTGCCGGGATCCGACGGCCAAAACTACCTCTTTGGCAACGATGACAAGGTTTATGCCCAGCGCGAAATACCCATGAGCGCCTGATTTTCCTCATGAGCATCCACCATCCTCAAAACACGCTGTCTGTTTGGCATGCGATTTGCTACCATCCGTAGTTGCGCGCAGCCCCTGCCTCCTATACAATGGGCGGGCAGTCGCAAGGACTGGTCATGTCATGGCAGGGCCGCCAGGTTGGGATGTGTTGGGTTGGTGTTGTGTTGGCGAGCCTGTGCGCTTCGCCGGATGCGGGATTACCCGCGAAGGAGTGTGTAATGATCGTTTTGGCGGCCAGTATTCCGAGTTACAATTTCCCGATTCCCAAAGGCAGCTTCTTCGACCTCCTGTTTCATCAGACCTACTTCAGCTTGCAGGTGCTCGGCCTGCTCAACCCGCCTTTTCAGATCAACCTCATTGGGCTGATTATCATCGTCCTGATCGCGTTCGCCGCAAACGCGGTGACCGAAAGGCTGACGTCGAACAAGGCTGGGGGCCTCTTCACGGCGGTCCTCATCACGCTGCTTGGCTCGTACCTCTTCGCCGCGTTCGTCCGGCTACCTTTCGACTTTAACCTCGAGGGTGTGCGTATCATCGCGGCGCTCATCGGCGCGATCATCATCGCCGTGTTTTACTCGCTGATACGGAAGCAAAGCTCAAGCTCGAGTAGCTCAAGTAAGAAAGGCTGATGCCCGCGCGCGGTTTATCAACCGCCGCCGGAATTCACGGTAGGAATCGGTGTTGCGGGCGGAGGGAGCGTTGCGGTCGGCACGGCTTGCGGCGTCGCCGTTGGGCTGGGATGGCCGCTACCACCACCGCCTCCACCACTGCCACCTGAAGCGCCCTTGACCGTGGCGGTTGGTGTACCCTCTGTGTCAGGCACAACCGTGAGCACCGTTTGGATCGTCGCGGTCGGCGTTGGCTGAGCGCCTAACTGCGCGTCCGCGGTTGAGCGATTGAATAGACCGATCACAAAGACTATCAACAGCACAATCGTCAGCGCGAGTAGAACATACGTTCTTGGCACGATTGGCCGGCGACCACCACCTGGTGGATTGCTGCCATTGGGCACAGTTGTCACAGGCGCCACCCCTTACTTCGGCTGAGAGTTGGTGAAAGTCGGGGAGAATTTGCCGCCAGTATGCCAAAAGCAGCCAGTTGTCGTCAAGTGGGGACACATGGGTACTACTACCACCACATATCGTCATACGCGGACAAACGTCACCGCGCCGTTGGGGGCGACCTCGGCCATGTAGAATGTGCGGTCGGGATAGCTCGCGTGGAGTTGTTCCAGGACTTCAGGTGATGGCGCGTAGGCGTAGAGTGTCTCACCGCGCAGGTTCGGATCGTTCAGCGGCCAGAGGATGTAGTTGTAGATATACCAGTTGTTCGTCAGCACAATAGACTGGTTCGGATGGAATCCATAGAGCGTCGCGGCGTCAACCTTCATCGAGACGGGCAGGCCAGTGTAGCCCTGGTAAATCTGCGCCTGGCGCGGCGAATAGTAGAAGAGGTTGCAGGCAATCAGCGCGACAAGCAGCGCGCCAGCTACCCCCATTGCCAGCGTTCGTGTTGACCGGATCGCTCCCAGCGCTCGCCCCACGCGCTCCAGCGTCTTCGCCAGCCCGGTTACGCCACGCGCCGTCAGCAGCAACAGAAATGGCAGCGTCTCGAAGAGATAGCGCGGGCCAAGATAGATACCATGATAGAAATAGCCCGCCTGCGCGCCAACAAGTAACACCAGCATCAGCGCGCAGAAAATATCCCAGCGCGTGCCCGCGTCGCGCCGCAGAAACGTGAGCGGGAGCAACGCCAGTGTCAGGTAGAATGGCCAGCCGTAGAGATCGATAAGCAGAATGGTCAGCAGTTGGTCGAGGATGAGCATCCCCGCGGCGAAGGTGTGCTGGCCGTAGAAGCCGATTCCCTGGCCAAAGCCGTAGCGGTCGCCTGGAAAGAAGAGCGCGCGCGGCGAGAGCGTGGCGCTGCCGGTCTGTAGCCGGTTGTAGAGCAGGTAGAGCACTACACCGCTCAGGAGGATACTGAGGGCGAAGACGAAGACGGGCCAGATCATTGTGAGGCGCTCGCGCAGGGCGCGCCACTGTCCACCCAACAGATACGCCGTCGCCGCGACGCCAATCACCACCGCGCTGAACTCGCGGGTGAGCAGCAGTCCGACGGCAAAGACCGCCGCCAGCGCCAGATCGTACCAGCGCCAGTTGCGCGTGAAGCGAACCAGCATCCACAGAAAATAGACGGCAAAGAACAGCGCCATCGTGTGGCTCATGTACGAGGCTGCCAGATAGGTGTAAAACGGCGAGAGCGCACCCAGCAGCACCGCTAGCCAGGCCACGCCGCCGCCAAAGAAATAGCGGCCCAGGCGAAAGATGCCCCAGAGTGCGAGTGTCCCCAGCAGCGGCTCGACCAGCCACGGCGTGTGGAGCACGACGCCCAACGCCAGCAGCAGTGAGGTCATCGGCGGATACTGCGCGAACCAGCGGCCGCCACTGGCGATCATGAACGGCCCCTGGAACGCGCTCAGATCGGAGGGGACAGGGGCGGAGAGCTGGCCGCTGGCGAAGATTTTCGCCTGGAAGAAATAGGCGCTGGCGTCGAGGATATGTGGCTGACCCTGGTATTGCGCCAGCGCGACCCAGAGCACGTAGCCGAACGAGCCGAGCCCCGTGAGCAGCGCCAGCGCATCCCACCGGTCGCGCACAAATCGGCGGAGTGGCGCGGTCATGCGGGCAGGCGCGCGGCGCGCGATGGTTCCGAATCCGCGCGGAAGCCGGGCGACGCCAGCCGCCAGCAGTGGCCCGAACGGAACGAGCACGCCAAAGATGACCAGCGCGACCAGGAGCAGCATCAGCGACCAGAGCGCGACCTGCGCCAGCAGATAAGCCACCTCAGCCAGAAACGGCAGCGGGCTTTCGGGGAAGTAGATTTTCTGCTCGTTGGCCGTTGAGCCATCAGAGGCGAGGTTATGCGCCAGGACATAGCGGTCGTTGCGGTCGATGATGATCTCGCCGCAGATGTTCTCGCCACAACGCAGGTACATATGCGCGGGTGTCTCTGGGCGCAGCAGCGCCGCGTCGAGCGTCACCGTGCTGGCGCTATCGAGCGTCACCAACGCCGAGCCATCCGGCTGGGGAGCGGCTGTTGCCCCGCCTGCCCGCACATCGCGCCACGCGCTGTAGCTCGAACTGTCGCGCATCCACGCCTGAAAGCGGTAGTATGGTGTGCTCGCGATTCGGGCGATGTAGGCGGGATCGAGCGAAAAGTTGTTCGCGCTGTCGGTTCCGTCGATCTGAAACTCGCGTGTGAGCGGATCGGGCGCTGCCAGGACGATGGCGGTCGGCTTCTGTGGCAGCGGCAGTGTCAATTGCTGCCCATCTAGCGAGAGCGTGGCCCGCGCGGGCGCAATCACCAGGCGCAGCGGCTCGGTGGTCAGCGACAGCAGCGCATTCTGGACGATAAGCAGCAGAACCAAAGCCGCCAGCAGGTACCCCGCCAGCCGCAGTTGAGGCCATTCGCTCAGTAGCTTGCCAATCCGACGCGACATGGACAAATCTTGCCGCTTTTTCTCTTCGATGTCACTCTGCCGCACGCGCGCCTTCTTTCGACCGGCTCAATAGTTCAGCTGGGGTATGTTCACCTTGCGCTGCTATTATCGCAAACTCAGCGCGTGAATGCGCCTTTTATCCCCCAGTAGCCCCGGTTGGAAAGTCCCAACAAGGTTGCGCTGCCAGATGGCAAGCGCTATAATGCCGCCCACGGCACATAGGCGTTTTTGCCGGACTCATCAATGGAGATAGGGGAGCAAGGTGTATCCAGAGGAGAGACCCCGAAAGACCAGACCGCTCACTGATCGATCGCGGACCATTCCCTTGCCCTCGCCACTCAAGTCGATGCCGGTCTATCGTCCCGCACCGTATCTCGAGGTCATCGCTATCCTGCTGCCGCTCATCGCGATTGTGATCGCGTCTGTGCTGCTGCTCAACGAGAAACAGCACGCGCCCAACTGGATGCCGCTCCTCATACTGGTCGTCATTTTGCTGGTCTTCATTCCGCTGCTCATCGTGAGCTGGTTATTCATGAAGAGTGTGCGGCTCTCACCTGTGGGAATCGCCGTCGGCAGGCCGTTTCAACGGTGGCGTGAGGCTCCGTGGCAGGAGATTGCGCGCGCCGAGCGAAATGGGATGTTCCTGCGTATCTACACTTCTAGCGGCGCCTCCATCGCCTTCGCGCCACGTCTCTTGACGGATGGTGACCGGCTGATCACGATCATCCTTGGCCATCTGCGCCCGCACATTCTCGATGGCGCGCTCCGTATGGAGGCGCTGGATCAGATGGGCGCGCCAGAGTCGGACGTGATGGGCATGCTCCGCGCCCGTCCCCGTGGGCGCTGGCCTTTCAGCGGACTTGTGCTGGCGCTGGCCGGTATTTCTGGTGCGGTTATCGCGCTCTTCATGCTGCCACTGGAGTTCGCGATAGCGCTGAGCGTGCTGGGTGTAGCGCTGGCGCTGCTCGGCATCGCCATTGCCATCTGGCTGCTTCAGGAGGTCATCCTGAACGCGGAGGGCCTGACGATCATTCAGCCCTGGCGTCGCAGCCCGGTCGAACTGCTCTGGAACCAGATCAAAGTGCTCGATCACTCGGCCAACTGGCTGCTGTTGCGGTTTCGCGCGGGGCGCTCGGTGCGCTGCATCGGCCCGGCATTTTTACGCGCGCCTGAGCATGATCGGATGCTTGCCTTCATCAACCACTACTGTCTCCAGCGCGGCGTGTTAAACTATCCCCATAGAGGGGTGTTTTTTTGGCGCGCGTGGCGCTTCGATCAGGATAGCCCCTGGAGACTCCGTCCATGATGAATTCCACCACGACCGGCATCGTTATAGCGCTCGCCATCGGCTCGGTTGCGCTCTTCTCGCTGCTCTTCGTGGCCATCCTCTTCTCGATGCGTAATCGCTGGGATCAGCTTGGCAATCCAAAGCAGCCGCACGATCAGCACGACGCCTGATCTCCTAGCAATGTCGCCAGCGCATCCGCTGCCCGCGCGTGCGTGCCCTGCCCTGTGGTGTGCGGGCCATCCAGCCACGCGCGTAGGCCGTTTCCCCGGTCATCGGCTACCAACGTTTGCCGCGCCAGCGTCGCGAGTGGCGGCAGCTTGCGCACGGTGTCTGGTGGCAGTGTGGCCAGCGCGTCTAGCCAGCGCTCGCGTATCGTGTAGGGATCATCATCGGCTGGAGCTGGGAGCCGATACGCGCCTGTTTGGAGGGCCAGCGCCAACCCGGCGGGCGGCATGAGCCGTGAGAGCGCCGCGATGTCCGGAGGCGTCTCCGCAGCAAGGGCGCGCGCCTCGCTCGAAGAGTCGTGCGCATAGCCTGCTGGCACGTCGAGATAGCGCATGTGCCTGGCAAACGGGCGATTCTCCGGCTGGGCCAGGAGCGCGGCCAACGCCTCGGCGCCTTCGCCCGCGCGCGGAGCCACCAGCAGCCGCGCCAGCGAGAAGAGCGTTTGCAACGCGGCGTCACGGTCGGCATAGTATTTGGGGTCGAAAATCTGCACAATCTTGTCATAGCCCACGATAAGCGTCAGCTCGGCTGAGGGGGGCAGCAACGCGCGAATCGCCCGCGCCTCATCGACATAGAGACCGCGATTCAGCAGCGCCAGCGCATCGCGCCGCCGACCCGCGACGAACGCTCGCATCTGCGCGAGTCTGTCCACCAGCGCCGCCCGCTCCACCTGTTCTTTATCCACCGAGGCTGCCGCGCACGTCCAGATCAGGGCATCTAGGTCAGCGGCGCGATGGGCAGCGTTGGCCAGCGCCACATGCGCCCGTGTCAGCGGATTGAACGACCCAGCGAAGACGCCTACGCGCATGGCTACGCGCAAACGTCGCCCACCAGTCAGCGCCACCGCGCACGGCGCGTCGCTGGCGACCACACCGGCGGCGGCACGCGCCAGCCTCGCTAGCCGGGAGCAGTCGTCGAGCAGCGCCACGGCGGCGTGATAGCGGCGCGTCTGTGTCATACGAAATCTCTCCTGGCTGTCGGCGTCTGTCGAGACAGGCAGGCCGTAGCGTAATGTAATTTCACGTTTACTCCGTGCACCGCGCGTCGTGGCGGGCGAGGCTGGCCGTAGCGTGAACGCTACGGCGAATGGGCGGATGAGCTGCTCAAGCCAGGAAATTCGCCGGGGCCTTTAGGCTCCGGCTGGTTCACCCCAGCACGCTGTTTGGAGTTCGTTCTAAACGATCATTATGCTACGGCGAATGGGCGAGCGCTCTGGTCTTGAGACACGATAGCACGAAGCCGTGTGTGCTACGCTATCGAGCGAAGGAGGGCCGAAATGGACACAAGTCCAGTTCTTGCCGCGATTGTGCTGGCGGCGGGGAAATCGTCGCGGATGGGCGCGAATAAGATGCTGTTGCCGCTCAACGGGCATCCGCTGGTGTGGCGCGCGGTGCAGACCGCCTGCGCCAGTAGCGCCGATGTGGTGCTGGTGGTGCTGGGCAACGACGCCGAGCGTGTTGCCGCCGCGCTGCCGCCGGGACGCTACCAACGTGTGGATAATCCGCGCTTTGCTGATGGTCTCTCCACCTCGCTTCAGACGGGGCTGGATGCACTGCCTGGCAATGTTGACGGCGCACTCATTCTGCTGGCCGATATGCCATTCACAGCGTCCGCGACGGTGGAGGCGCTGCTGGCCGCCGCGCGTGAGGCGCCGGAGCGGATCGCCGCGATGAATCAGGGTGGCAGGCCCACCCCGCCGGTCTACTGGCCACGCGCGCTCTTTGCAGAGCTACAGAGCATCCAAGGCGATGAGGGCGGGCGCTCGCTGCTGATGCGGTCGCCAGCGGCAGTGCAGCTCGTCGCGATGGCGCAGCCCGACGAGGCGCTCGACGTGGACGCGCCTGAGGACTACCAGCGTATCAAGAGGCAAGGGTAAACCCCTCCCGACGAGCCAGGCATGCTACAATGAATCGACCGACCACTATCCCTATCCCTGGCTAGCCAGAGAATCCGCCATGCGTGAAAGAAGGGAAACCATTGGCAGAACAACTGCGCGTCTTCGTAAGCCACAGCTACCAGGACAACGCTTTCTGCCAAGCCATCGTGGCAGCGCTGCGGGATGCCGGCGCGGATGTTTGGTATGACGAGCACAGCCTGGGCTGGGGCGAATTGCACGCGGAAATTCAGCGCGAGTTAGGACGCCGGGCCATCTTCATCCTCATTCTCTCCAAAGCAGCCTTCGCCTCGAGGTGGGTGCTGCGCGAGACTACCTGGGCCTATAAGCTATATGACCGCGACCCAACGCGCGTGATTCTGCCCGTGACGGCCGGACAGATAGAACCAACCGACTTCGACCCAGAGCAGGGCTGGCTCTTCCTGGATGATTTCAAGCGCATCGAAGCTCATGGCTTTGCGCCATACACGTCTGACGAGGCTGCACGTCGTCTCGTGCGCGCGCTCGGCTTGACTCCGGTAGGAGAGACGGCTGTGCCACTCACTCCACAGCCAAGCGAGAGCGCGGATGACCTACTGACCCGCGGCAAGGCGCTGATCGCGCAGAAGCAGTACGCTGAGGCGCTGCCGCTCTTCGAGCGTGCCACCCAGCTCGCTCCCGGCGCGTTCGATGCCTGGGCCAGCCTGGGCGCTACTCTCGGCGAGCTAGGTCTCTTCGAGGAGGCACTGTCTGCCTGTGACCGGGCGCTGGCTCTTGACGGCAATGAGGTAGTTGGCTGGACCAACAGAGGTACTGCGCTTAGCAATTTGCATCGCTCGGTGGAGGCGCTAGTGGCCTATGACCGGGCGCTGGCCCTTGACCCAAGCTTTGCATATGCCTGGTTTAACAAGGGCAGCGAGCTCGCTGCCCTGGAGCGCTGGCAGGAGGCGCTGATCGCTTTCGATCGCGCACTGGCTCTCGATCCTACTGTCGCGACCTGGACTAGCAAGAGTGTTGCGCTCCGGAAGCTGGGACGCCTTGAGGAGGCGTTGGCGGCTGATGCAAGCGCGATCGCTCTCGACGACACCAATGCTATCGCCTGGTTTAACAAGGGTGGCACGCTTTACGAATACAGCCAGTACCAGGAGGCGCTGGTTGCCTTCGACCACGCGCTAACCCTTGATCCAAAGCAACCTAATTTCTGGAACACCAAGGGTGCTGCGCTCAACAATCTGGGACACTATCAGGAGGCGTTGGTCGCCTTCGATCACGCGCTAGCCTTCAACCCGAACTTTGTAATGGGCTGGATCAATAAAGGCAACGCACTCGATGAACTGTGCCGTCCTGTGGAGGCGCTCGATGCCTACCAACGAGCACTTGTCCTCGATCCAAACAATCCGTTTGCCTGGGGTAACAGAGGCGCCTGTTTGCTCCGTTGGGGCCGCTCTGAGGAAGCACTGGTTGCCTTCGACCACGCGCTAGCCCTTGATGCCAGATATGCCAATGCGTGGCATAACAAAGGCATTGTGTTGCGCAAGTTGAGGCGCAATTCCGAGGCTAAGGCAGCAGAGCGGCGTGCCAGAGAACTGGGCTGGAAGGGATAAGCAGGCGACCGTTTCCCCCTGATCTATTCCTCATAAAGTAGGTGAGGGAACCCCAAACCAGCGGATTTAGGGATGGGGTGCGTCTGGAATCCTTCTCCTTAACAGGGGAGATTGTCCGACCGCAGGGAGGTCAGGAGGGGGCATGGATCAGTCTTCGAGTGGGAATGATTGAGCGGCGCGCCACGCGGCGAGGTCGGCATCGTCCGGTTCGGGAACCCACGAGCGCAGCAGCCGTGTCTCGTCGTCGCCGATGAATGTATGCGCGCCAATCGTCGCGGGTAGCACCGCCGTCTCGCCCTGCGCCAACCGCACGCTGCCCTCATCCGACGCAATCTCGCAGCGACCCGCCAGCGCCGTCACGATCTGGCAGCTTGTCGGGCGAACCGTGCCCGCGCGCTTGCCGTTCAGCGTCAGTTCATCCAGCACGAAGTAGTGGCAGCCAACCAGCACCCGCCGCTCGTCACGCGCCAGTGGCGTCACGCGCTCCAGTGTCTGCGGGGCGTAGCGCATCACCGCCAGCCCCTGCTCGATATGCAGGTCACGCGGGCGGCCATCCGCCTGCAAGCGGCCATAGTCATACAGGCGATACGTGATGTCCGAGTATTCCTGGAGTTCGTAGAGGGCGACCCCAGCGCAGATCGCGTGGACGGTGCCTGCGGGAACGAAGATGATGTCGCCCGGTTTCACCTCGACGCTATGCAACACATCTTCCAGTGTGTTGGTCGCGATGGCCTGGCGTATCTCATCCCGCGTCGTCTCCCGGTTCAGCCCATAGACGACTCGCGCTCCCGGCGCCGTGTGGAGGATGTACCACATCTCGGTCTTGCCCAGCTTGCCGCCCTCGTGCGCGGCGGCATACTCGTCGTTGGGGTGAACCTGCACGGAAAGCTGGTCATGCGCGTCGAGGAACTTGGTCAGCAGGGGGAATCGCTCGCCGAAGACGGCCGCCGCCCGCGCGCCGATCAGGTCGACGCCGTAGTACTCGGTAAGTGCGCCAAGCGTCTGGTCAGCATAGGGGGGATTAGTCGCGATGGCGTCAAGCGCTGTCTCCCACGATTCGCCGATGCGCTTCCCCGGCGGCACATCCTTACCCGCGATGGCGCGCAGATTTTCGCCGCCCCAGATCGTCTCGTGCAGGCTGGCGCGAAGTTGAATCGGCCCCAGACGGCGTGCTATCTGCCCTGTGCTCATTAACCTGTTTCTCTCAGTTCGTATAACAAAGCTGTCTGAGTTGTTATTCATTAGGGGAACGTGCCGGAGCATGAATGCCCCGGCGAATGTCCGCGTCGTCATCATCTGCCCATTCGCCGTAGCGTAAATGCTACGGCTTGCCTGCCCTCGCAAACGCCAACCACTACGACGGATTTTGTAGAGCAGGCGCCCAAACTACAGGCGACAAAAACGCCGCGCCACGAGATAGTATCTCATGACACGGCATGCTAGCATTCGGAGGCAGGAGAAATGGGCGGTCTGCTATTGAACCCGGTTGAGCAGGTCAACGGCCCGCAGCACCGCCTCCCGCGACTCTGGCGAGGTGTCGTCGCCTAGAGCATCGGTAATCTGACACTTCAGGACTTCCGTGGCCACCCGGTCCATGGCGGCGCGAGCAGCCAGAATCTGCGTCACCACTTGCTCGCAGGACTTCCCCTCGCCGAGCATGTTGATGATGCCGCGGATCTGCCCCTCGATGCGTCGCAGGCGCAACTGCATGTCATTCTCGGTTTTCGGCGGTAGCGTCGCCATTGTCATTCACTCCAGGTCAGTACGCCAATTTATGCGTGCGAGCTGACGCCATCCAGGTGGCGCTTGAGCACCTCGCCCTGCACCAGTCCAACTACGCGGTCAACTTCCTTGCCACCACTGAAGATGATCATCGTGGGAATACCCTGAATGCCCAGGCGGGAAGGGGTTGTCATGTTGTCGTCGGTATTCATCTTGGCAAAGGTGACTTTCCCAGCGTACTCGCCAGCCAGCCGCTCAAATGTGGGAGCCATCCGCAGGCACGGAGTGCACCAGGGCGCCCAGAAATCGACGATCACCGGTTTATCTGACTGAAGCACCTTCTCGCCAAATGTCTGATCGGTCACTTCGACATAAGCGTCTGACATGAGAGAAATCCTCCTGGGCGAAATCTGGCCCGTCTACGTTGCTATTACCCTACGGGGGTATCGTATACATGCTACCACCGGCCAGGCATCCCGTCAAGGGCGCGGCGCGCTGGTTCTCCGTCCCTGCCTGGTGCTATGATGGAACAGACGACGGGATGTCATCTATCACCATACCCACCAGGATGCGGAGCAAATAGCATGCCACTCAGCGATGGCGTCATTTATATGGATCATGCGGCAACCACCCCGGTTGACCCCGACGTGCTCGCCGCGATGCTCCCCTATTTCACCGAGCGCTTCGGCAACCCCAGCAGCATTTATCGCCTGGGGCGCGAGAGCATGGATGCGCTGGAGACCGCGCATGAGACCGTCGCGCGCGTGCTGGGGTGTCGCCCGGTGGAAATCATCTTTACCGGCGGCGGCTCGGAGGCCGATAACCTGGCGATCAAGGGAGTGGCCTACGCCAAACGACGCCGTGGCAACCATATCATCACCACCTCTATCGAGCACCATGCCGTCTTATATACCTGCCAGCAACTCGAACGCGAGGGCTACCGCGTTACCTATCTGCCGGTGGATGAGGCAGGGCTGGTGAATCCCGCCGACGTGGCCGCCGCCATCACGGATGAGACCGCGCTCGTGACGATGATGTATGCCAACAACGAGGTGGGCACGATCCAGCCAATCGCCGAGATCGGGCGTATCTGTCGCGAGCGGCGCGTCCCGTTCCATACCGACGCGGTGCAGGCGGGCGGCCTCCTCAACCTTGACGTCAATACCCTCGGTGTGGATCTGCTCACGCTCTCCGCTCATAAGTTCTACGGCCCCAAGGGCGTCGGCGTCCTCTACGCGCGCCAGGGCACGCGCATCCAGCCGCAGGTGCTTGGTGGCTCCCAGGAGCGCAACCGTCGCGCCGGCACCGAGAATGTGCCGGGGGCGGTCGGCGCCGCCACCGCACTGGAGCGGGCGCAGGCGGTCCGCGCGGAGGAGTCGGCCCGGCTGGTGGCGCTACGCGACCGGCTCATCAGCGCCATCCTGCGCATCCCCGACACTCGGCTCACCGGGCATCCTGAGCGTCGGCTGCCCAACAATGCCAGCTTCGCGTTCGCGGGCGTCGAGGGTGAATCGCTGCTGCTCAATCTCGATCTGATCGGCGTCGCGGCGTCCAGCGGTAGCGCCTGTACGACGGGCAGCGTCGAGCCATCGCATGTGCTGACGGCGATGGGCATCTCCGAGAGTGGCGCGCGCGGCCATCTGCGGCTGACGCTCGGCCACAGCAGCGATAACGGCGATGTAGACTTTGTGCTGGAACACCTGCCCGCCATCGTCGAGCGGCTGCGGGCGCTTTCCACCCGGCCTGTGTAGCGTGTTGTCACCGTGGGAACGGGATGTGCGTATGTACTCCTGAGAGGGACGGACGCTCCAGACCAGGCGCCAGATTCGCTAACCCAGAAAGGATGCGACAATGAGCACCGATCAGCCATCAGGCGAGTATGGACAACAGCAGGACCAGCAGCCATCGCGGGAACAGCCGCCCGATGCGCCCCCACCCATGCCACCGCAGGAGCCATCATATCCGCCTCCACCACCGCCTCCGCAACAGTACATGCCGCCGCCACCCATGCAGCCACACGAAGCGCCGCCACCCGCGCCGCACCCACCGCAGTATGCGCCACCGCCGCCTATGCAGCAATATGCGCCACCTCCGCCGCCACAGATGCAGTCGCAGGCAGGCGTTCCCGCGCAGGGCTACGACTGGACGGTGGCCCTGATTCTCTCGATCCTGCTTGGGGAGCTGGGCGTTGACCGCTTCTATACCGGCAGCATCGGGCTTGGTATCCTCAAGCTGGTTACGTTCGGCGGTTGTGGCATCTGGTGGATCGTCGATATCATTCTGATCGCCACCGGATCGTACAAAGACGCGCAGGGTCGCCCACTCGTGCGCAAATTGTAAGCGAGGGCAGTGGACAGACGGGCAAACGATAGCGCATGCCTGGATCCATCAGGCATGCCTCGTGTTCGTATACGGGTCTTCCGTAGATGTGATGGAGAAGGCGAGAATGGGCTACGATCAGCCACCCAACTACTATGGACAGCAGCAACCCTATGCGCCACCACCGATGCAGGCGCAGCCGGGCGTCCCAACCGAAGGGTACGACTGGACCATCGCGCTGATTCTTGCCATTGTCGTCGGAGCCTATGGTGTCGATCGTTTCTATACCGGGAGTATCACCCTCGGTATCTTGAAACTTCTCACCCTTGGCGGCTGCGGCATCTGGTGGCTCGTCGACATCATCATGATCGCCACCGGCTCCTATAAGGACGCCTACGGACGCCCACTCATGCGCAAGCCATGAGCCGCGACGCGCGCCTTGCAGTGGGGAAGATAGGATGCTACATCCTCTTCCCCCTCATCTTCTGGCTGATTCCCACCGCGCGCATCGAGGCGGGGCCGTCGCTCTGCCTGATTCGCCGCCTCACTGGTTCGCCATGCCCCGGCTGTGGCATGACCCGCGCGCTTTCCTGCGCGACGCACGGCCATCCACGCCGCGCCATCGCCTATAACAGCCGCGTGGTCATCGTGCTACCGCTGCTGCTCTGGGTATGGGCGCGCGGGCTGCTCCGGGAATGGCGCGGCTTCCAGGCGTCGTAGCGGGCGAGGCAGGTCGTAGCGTGAACGCTACGGCGAATTTCCCTGCCCATTCGCCGGGGCCTTCAGGCTCCGGCTAGCGAACGACTATATCAATGCTCCGGCGAAGTGGAGAAGTGAGGGCAAGCAAGCCGTAGCGTTTACGCTACGGCACGTCCACCCCAGCACCCAATGGACGGGGTTCATCCTAAACGTACATTACGCTCCGGCCTGCTCATTTCGCCGCAAACCCTGAGCATCCTATTCGGTGATGCCAAAAGCCGATGCCTCCAGCGACCCATAGGTTGTCAGCACCTGATGCTCCGTGCAGGGGAAGCGATCCAGCACGCGCCGCACATCCGCCACCGTGACCGCCTCGATCTCGGCAATCTCGTCCTGAATGGACCGGACCTCTTCCTTCGCCGCCCAGGTGTAGGCCAGATCCTGCATGCGGCTGAACGCGGAGTCGCCATCCAGCACCGTGCGGCTGACGAGCTTGTCTTTGGCGCGCCGCAATTCATCCTCATGGATGCCATCCGCCTGAAGGCTCGCCAGCTCGGCGTGGAGCAACTCCAGCACCCCCGGCGCGTGATCCGGCGTCGTGCTGATGAATGCGACGCACATGCCGGCGCCATCCATCGGGGAGAGCGAGGCGGCGGCGGTCTCGGCCAGCCCCTTCTGGTAGATGTTCCAGAAGAGACGCGAGCCAGTGCCATCACCCAGCACCATCATAGCCAGATAGGCGGCATAGAGGTCGTCGTCCTGCACGCTCACTCCTGGCCACGCCAGCAGCATGATCTGCTGTTTCTGCTGCGGCTTGACGATGACCGTAGACGCCGACTCTGGGGTAAACGGTGGCGCCTCGCGGCTCATCTCGCCAGATTGCCACGCGCCGCACTTCTCTTCGGCCAGCGCGCGCAGTTCGTCCCACTCGAAGTTGCCTGCCACCGCCAGGATGAGGTTATTGGCGGCGTAGCGGCGACCGTGGTAGGCGCGCATCTGCTCCACCTGAAGATCGCCGATGCTCTCGCGGGTGCCCAGCACATCATGGCCCAGTGAATTGCCCGCGAAGAAGCTCTGCATCATGCGGCGGTAGGCCTGCCCCGTCGGCACGTCTTCGGAGCGCGCGATCTCTTCCAGAATCACATTGCGTTCGAGATTGAAATCGTCCGCGTCAAGCCTGGGGCGCATCATATCACTGAGCAGGTCGATGGCGTTGGGCAAATACTCCCGTAGCACGCGGGTATAGAACACCGTCTGTTCGAGCGAGGTGAAGGCGTTGAACTCCGCGCCCATCCGGTTGAAGTCGAGGGTAATCTGCTCGGTGTCGCGATGGGCAGTTCCCTTGAAGACCATATGCTCCAGGAAATGCGAGACGCCATAGAGGGCGGCGTCATGCTCGTCGCGCGCGCCAGTGCGGGCGAAAAAGCAGACGGAGACAGACTCCAGATCGGGCATCCGCTGACCCAGGATTTGCAGGCCGTTCTCCAGCCGGTCCACATAGAAGTTCTGTTCCGCGTGCTCACGCTGCTGCGAAGGTACCGTCATGAAGCTGCTCTTTTCCTATACTGAGTTGTTCTGAATGGCACGCGGCGTGACAGTCGAATGTTTCAGCGCCGCAGGCACGAGGAAGCGTGCATCGGGGAATTTCCCCCCTTGCATTACTATACAACTCTCATGTATACTGGCCGCAGGTCGTTGTACCACAACGTGGGAGTTTCCCGTTATGAAAGCCCAGGATCCCTCATTATCGCAGCGTGACCGCACTGAGTATCTGCGCCGCTACCGCATGTGCGGCGGATTCCACCTCGCGACCTGCTATCCCTGACTACCTTGAGTGCTGCCGTGTCATGGCGTTTCGCATCTCACTCCCTGACATTGCAAGAGACGGTCCGCTCAGTCTCTCCGGCTGGATTCGCGGGTCTTCGGCTGCATAGCTGACACGGACAATCCACCACCTACCTGTCGTACCGCTTCCCTGCGCGCCTGACCTATTGATGCATCTCGCGCCAGGATAGCACCAGTGATTATCGTCGGCACATCAAGGTTTCGATTCGGCGTGTGTTCCGCCCAATAGTTGCGCCCGTGTACGCAGAACGGGTCGCGGAGGCGCATTTTCCGGTTCTCCGGAGTCTCTCAGTTCGCTGTAATGTGTGCGATTGCCACCATCGAGCAGGTATTCGCATACAGTCGTATTGCTGTATCTATCAGCTCACACGGTGGCGGCGAGCGAATGGTAATGCATTCCATGAGAGCGCGCCTGGTTTCCCGCATTTCCTGGGAGCCGCACATCCATAGCCGAATATGTCACATCTGCGCATAAAGGGAGTTTATGAGTACCCACCAGGATTCGAAGATTCAGCAGGCTATCGCTACCTCACGTAAGTATCTGGACGTCATTCACAGCAAGTCGCTTGAGCGCGCGCAGGCGGAAGAGTTGATTCGCACGACGCTGCGTAACTTTGCCGAACACTACAATCCCGGATTTCTGGACTACCGTAAGTCAGTCACCGAGGGCGGTGACTTTGCCTCGGTTGAATGGAGTGGGCGTGGCGCAACTTTTGTCGACGCGCTAGGCCGGACGTATCTCGATGCGCTGGGCGGTTACGGGCTGTTGAGCCTTGGCTGGTCCCACCAGAAGGTCGTTGACGCGGTGAAGGCCCAACTCGACCGCTCGCCGATGCCCACGCAGGAGTTGCTCGACTGGCCGCGCGGCATGCTGGCTGATCTGCTGACGTCCATTGCGCCAGGCGACCTGCAATATGCGTTCTTCGTCTCCAGTGGTACCGAGGCCGTTGAGGGCGCCATGAAGTTCGCCAAAGCGGCGACGGGCAAGTCTGGCTTCATCGCGGCGGTGCGCGGCTTCCACGGCAAGACGGCGGGCAGCCTCAGCCTGATGGGCAAGGCGAAGTTCCGCAAGCCCGCGATGCCTTTGCTTAGTAACGTCTACCATGTGCCCTATGGGGATGCCGACGCCGTCGAGCAGCAACTGCGCATCGCCCAGGAGGTCGGCAACGATATCGCCGCGGTGGTGATGGAGCCGGTGCAGGGCGAGGCAGGCGCCATCGTTCCGCCAGATGACTTCTGGCCGCGACTGCGCCAGCTCTGCGATGAGTATGGCGTGCTGTTGATCGCCGACGAGGTGCAGACTGGCCTTGGGCGCACGGGTGCGCTCTGGGGTGTGAATCACTGGGACGTCGTGCCTGATATCATCACGGCGGCCAAGGCGCTCGGCGGTGGTGTGATGCCCATTGGCGCGTTCATCGCTGGGCCGAAGGTCTGGCAAACGTTCATCGACGATCCGTTCTACCATACCACGACGACGGGCGGCAATCCGCTGGCCTGCGCCGCCGCGATTGCGACGATCAATGTCGT
This sequence comes from uncultured Chloroflexia bacterium, assembly GCA_963718915.1. GTDB lineage: Bacteria > Chloroflexota > Ktedonobacteria > Ktedonobacterales > JADMIN01 > DAHUXT01. The sequence continues at coordinate 556,400 of CAVRAI010000015.1, forward strand.
GCTGGAAGAGGATCTGCCACGCCAGGCCGCCGAAAAGGGCGACTATCTGCTCGCAGCGGCTGCGACCAATGGCCGAGCACTACGACTCGATCTATGACCGCATCACCGGTAAGGGCTTGCTCATTGGCCAGCACTTCCGCACGCCAGAGCTGGGCTACGCGGTTTCCGCGGGTCTCTTCCGCCGTGGCGTGCTGATCTCGGGCACGCTGACGAGCGCGCAGACTGTGCGCATCGAGCCGCCGCTGGTCATCGAGTATGACGAGATCGATGCGATTCTCGACCGGCTCGAGGATACGCTTCAGGACATGAGCGCGGCGCCGGTGACGGGCGAGGTGCTCCAGTTTTCTGTCGTGCCCCCCGCTGCTCCGGTGGCGGTGGCTAGCAACGGGCATGGCAAGGCGCACGGACGGGCGCGCACATCCTCCAAAAGCGGCGCGCGTCACGCCACGCGCACAACCGAGCGAACCCTGAGCGAGACCGCCGTCCGGTAGTGGACTGGCGGAGCGGTTATGAGTGGTGAAGCGGAGAAGCGTCGAATGATGCCGCATCCGCCTCACCATTTTCTTATGCGCCGATGCGGCGAGACGGATGATAGACGAGACAAGAGACGAACGAAGGGGTAGTTGAGTGCATATCGTAGTTCTGGGTGGTGGTGGCGCGATGGGGCGCATCACCGTGCGCGCGCTCGCCGAAGACGCGCGGGTGAAGCGTGTGACAGTGGCCGATCTGAGCGAGGCGGCGGCACAACGGACGATAGACTGGCTGGAGCAGGGCCGCGAGAAGGCAGTGGGGACGGCGAGTGATGTGCGCGACGCCGACGGGCTGGCGAAACTGCTCGGTGGGGCGGATGCCGTCCTCAACGCCACCGATTACCCCTTCAACCTCGATGTGATGCGCGCCGCGCTCGCCGCGAAAATCCCCTATGCTGACCTCGGCGGACTCTTCCATATGACACGCAAGCAGTATGAATTGCACGGCGCGTTTGCCGAGGCAGGGCTGACGGCGGCGCTTGGCATCGGTAGCACGCCTGGCATCACGAACGTTTTGGCGCGCGTGGCAGCCGATCAGCTCGGTACAGTCGAGCGGCTGGATGTCCGTATTGGCTCCGCCGATCTACGCAGTGGCGATGTCCCCTTCGCGCCGCCCTACTCGATCCGTACCATCCTCGATGAATGTTCGCTCGAACCGATGGTCTTCGCCGATGGCAAGACACACGCCGTCGCGCCGCTCACCGGCCAGGAAACTATCAATTTTCCCGCGCCTGTTGGCCAGATGATCGCGATGTATACGCTCCACTCGGAGGTGGCGCTCTTCCCTGTCTCCTTCGGCGAGCGCGGCCTGAGACACGCATCGTTCAAGATTGCCTTCCCACCAGAGTTTCTCGATCAACTGCGCCTGCTGGTGGACCTTGGCATCGCCAACACCGCGCCGCTTGCCGTGCGTGGCGCGCGGAAAGGGCAGACGGTCCAGGTCGCCCCGCGCGAGGTGCTGGTGGCGCTCTTGCAGCAGCGCGCAAGCATGCTGCCCGCGGGCGAGCCGAACGACTGCGATGTCTTGCGGGTGGTGGCCGTGGGTACGCAGGGTGGCGTACCAATGGAGTTGACCGAGGAGATGGTTGTGTTACCCTACAAGCCGTGGGGCATCGGCGCCGGTGATCTGGATACGGGCGTGCCGCTGGCCATCGCCGGTATCTTGCTGGCGAGCGGTGAGGCACGGCTGCCAGGCGCGCACGGCGCCGAGCGGGTCTTTGATCCGGCGGCGTTTCTGCGCGAGTTGGCGCGCTATGGCATGCATGCGCATGAGACGCTGACCCGGGCCATCAGGTGACATGCTCCCTACGGCTAAAAGCCGGGGGCTTCTCAGGCGACGTATGTCCCACTGGACTGCGTTAACGCCTGACGGGCCTGCCCGGCCCGAAGAATGTTCAGTGCCGCGTTCTCATCGCGGTCCAGCACCAGCCCACAGGAGGGACAGGTATGGGTCCGTACCGACAGACTTTTCGGCACGCGCTCCCCACAGCCGCTACACTCCTGGCTGGTGTAGTGCGCAGACACCGCGATCACTCGCCTGCCAGCCCATGCTGCCTTGCCTGCGAGGATGGTGCGGAACTGGCCCCAACTGGCATCGCTGATGCTCTTGGCGAGATGGGGATTGCGCACCATGTTGCGGATCTGCAAATCTTCCAGATAGATGGTGTCATAGTGACGGAGCAGCTTCAGCGCGGTCTTGTGCTGAAAGTCGCGCGCTGCCGCTGAACCGTTTGATACGTGCGCTTCAGGAGAGCTACTGCCTGCGGCGGCGTTTGCTGCCTTTCTTCCGCCGCGCTACCCGCCGCTGCGCTTTGGCGAGTTGCCTCTCAGCTTTGCGGTAATGGCGCGGGTTCTCGACGCTCCCCCCATCTGCGGTGATGAGGAACACCTTCAGCCCCACGTCAATACCGGTCTCGCGACCGTTGGGGACAGTGGCGCCGTGGGTACCTCGGCACAGGAGATGCATGCATACCATCCATCCGCTTCCCGGCTGAGTGTCACCGTCTTGGGGACACCTTCCAATGGGCGATGCAAGCGGATGCGGATGCGCCCATTCTGGAGTGGCTGAGTACTCCTCCATCCAACACAGCGCCACCACCATACTGTGGATAGGTGAAGCTGTTATAGCGGCCCCAGCCCTGGAAGCGCGGATAGCCGGACTGCTCACCAGCTTGTACGCGGCGGAAGAAATCTCGGTAGGTACGTTCCACGCGCAGGATTACGTCTTGCAAGACCTGGGCATTCACATCGGCGTACTCAGGGCAGACTGCCTTGAGATCCGGCAGTTCTGCTTTCTGCTGGTAGTAGGTGGCAGCCTTCCCCTGACCGCGCGCCCACCACGTCTTGCGCTGTTCGAGTGCGACGTTGTAGAGCATGCGACAGCGCGACAAGACCGTTGCCAACGCCTGTTCTTGCGCTGGTGTTGGGGTCAGCCGGTACTTATAGGTTTTGCGTACGCTGCTGCTCTGGTGCTCCATATCCACCTATTCTGCCTGACTGGCATACAAGTGTCAACTATGGTACTATCATGGCCATTGCGGACTACCGGGCTTTTGTACATGATAAGCAGGGAGTCGGGGAACGCTAGACGCTGACGATTCAGGGAAGGCAGGGAAGAGATGCGCGTGATGCGCCAGATTCTGGTTGGGCTTGGCCTTATCGTGATCGGTGTTGGTGGTGTAGTCCTGGCGCAGGGGATCGTCATCTTGACCGGGAGCCAGCCGGCAATGGTCGAGGCCGTCGCCATCACTATCCTGGGCGCGCTGCTCCTGGTTGGCGGCGTCGTGCTGCTGGTCAAGGGCATTCGCAAGCGCGCGGAACTGGCTGGGGGAGCGCTGGCGGCTGAAAGCCGCGCCTAGGGGCGTCGCCACAAAGGCGGCCTGCGCGGCCTTGATTGAAAAGAGAAAGAGGCGACAGCATGCGCCGGGCAGGCATCGCTGTCTATGTGCATTTTGTATGGGCGACCTGGGATCGCCTTCCCTTGCTCACCGATGAGATTGAGCGTCAGGTTCATCGCGCAATCGCTGCAAAATGCGCGAAACTTGGCGCTGAATTGATCGCTCTCGGCAGTGTAGTGGATCATGTGCATCTGCTGGTGGGCTTGCCCGCAACACTATCTCTCGCGGAATTCGTCGGCAATGTGAAAGGCGCGTCTTCTCACCTTGTTACTCATAGGGAACTTCCCGACGGGGCATTCTTCAAGTGGCAGGGATCGTATGGCGCTGTCTCGGTTAGTCCTGGCTTGCTCGATGTGGTGAGCGCGTATGTCGCTGGCCAGAAAGAACATCACGCGGATAATACACTCAATCTCGACTGGGAACATATTCCTGAATTCAAGCCCGCGCAGGCGGGCTTTGTGGCCGAACGTGAGCGAGGCCCTTAGACGCGGGTTCACCCGCCAGTCGGAAGGGCGCGGGTTTACCCGCCAGCCAGTCACAAGAGGAGACCCTACCCATGCGCGAGATGTGGATCAATGGCGCGTTGCGGGCAGGCGCTAGCGGGCAAACGATCCCGGTGCAGGATCCCGCCACCGAGGAAATCATCGATCATGTGCCAGCGGGCAATGCCGAGGACGTGCGCGCGGCGGTTGACGCGGCGAGCGGGGCGTTCCGCGACTGGCGGCGGCTCTCGGCTGGCGAGCGCGCCGAGATGCTGCACGAGGTGGCGGCGAAGCTAACCGCCAAAACAGAAGAACTGGCCACACTGCTCACCCGCGAAGGCGGCAAGCCGCTGGTCGAGAACCGTGACGAGATGAGCTGGTCAGCGGCATGCTTCCGCTACTATGCCGAACTGGGGCGCAACACGCGCGGGCGCGTCATCCCCTCGATTGAGCCGTCGCAACTGGCGCTGGTCCTCAAGGAGCCGTACGGCGTCGTTGGCGCCATTGTCCCGTGGAACTATCCAATTCTGCTCATGACCTGGAAGGTCGCGCCCGCGCTGGCGGCTGGCAACACCGTCGTCATCAAGCCGAGCGAGATGACGCCGCTCTCCACGCTGGCCCTGGCTGAGGTGTTCGACCACCTGCCGCCGGGCGTCGTCAATATCATCACGGGCTACGGGAAAGAGGCGGGCGAGCCACTGGTGCTCGATCCGCGCGTGCGTGTCATCGCCTTCACTGGCAGTCTGGAGACTGGCAGGCATATCGCCAGAATCGCCGCCGACCAGATCAAGAAGCTCCACCTGGAGCTAGGCGGCAAAGACGCATTCATCGTCGCCGAAGACGCCGACCTCGATATTGCCGTGCCTGGCGTCGCCTGGGCCGCGCTGCTCAACACCGGTCAGGTCTGTACCTCCACCGAGCGCGTCTATGTTCACGAGGGTATCGCGCCGCGCTTCATCGAGCGCATCGTCGAATACACGCGCGGGCTGCGGCTTGGCTCTGGCCTGAACCCGGAGACCGATGTCGGCCCGATGATCGGCGCGCAGTATCGCGCGAAGGTCGAGGCGCATGTCGAGGACGCACGCTCGCACGGCGCGCGCATCCTCGCGGGCGGGCAGCGGCCAGCCGGGCAGCCGCGCGGCTTCTTCTACGAGCCGACGGTGCTCACTGGCGTTGACCATTCGATGCGTATCATGCGCGAAGAAACGTTCGGCCCGACTATCCCTATCATGACCTATCGCCACTTCGACGAGGCGATACAACTGGCCAACGACAGTCCCTTCGGCCTTGGCGCGAACCTCTATACCCACGACGCCCGCAAAGTGAAGCAGTTTTACGAGGAGGTGCAGGCGGGCACGCTCTGGGTCAACGATCCGCTCACCGATAATGACGCCGGGCCGTTCGGTGGCATGAAGTTGAGTGGCAACGGGCGCGAGCTGGGCGAGGAGGGTCTCGACGAGTTCCGAGAAACCAAGCATTTGCACTGGGATTTCGAAGCTGGCGCGAAGTCGTGGTGGTTTCCCTACGGCCGCAATGGGTAGCGCTTGTTGGCCGGGCGTCCGGGAATATATCACCATGAGATGAGTATGGCTAAGGGAATTCGTACAGACTGTCCAATGGAAACTAGCGCAGGGTACAGGTGATGCGAGTATACTAGGGCAACCACATGCATGCGACGGGCCGTGTGGCGGCTGTGAGCGAAAAGGCGCTTCGAGCGTACATTTTAGGTACAGCGCGTTCTCGAGCACACGCACACATCCGCCTATACAACGCGGAGGTCGCATGGCTTTCGCGCTCTTTCGCGCTTTTGTGCTGTGATTTTGTGCTCCGAGCACCAGGCCCATTCCAGTTTTGGAGGACCGCATGGCCAACGCAGAATGGCAGTCCCCCCCGCTAGCATCGCAATCCGGCGCTCCACCGGACCCGACCCAGAGCGCTCTGATGATCGATGTGCGCAAACTCAACAAGTTTTTTGGTGAGCGGCATATCCTCAAGGAGATCGATTTTTCGGTTCGGCGCGGCGAATGTGTCGCCATCATCGGGCCGAGCGGTTCTGGCAAAAGTACGCTCATCCGCTGTATCAACTACCTCGAAACGCCCACCACTGGCGAGATCATCATCGATGGCAAAACGCTGCACGGCGAACTCTCACATCGCGAACTCAGCGAAGTCCGTCGCGAACTGGGTATGGTCTTCTACAACTTCAACCTCTTTCCCCATAAAACGGTGATGGAAAACATCACGCTCGCCCCAATCCAGGTACGCAAGATCCCCAAAGCTGACGCGCAGGAGACCGCCCGCAGACTGTTGGCAAAGGTGGGTCTGGCGGATAAAGAGGATTCGTATCCAGGCCAGCTCTCAGGCGGCCAGAAGCAGCGCGTGGCAATTGCGCGCGCGCTGGCGATGAATCCGAAGGCGCTGCTCTTCGATGAGCCAACCTCGGCGCTGGATCCGGAACTGGTGAGCGAGGTGTTGCGCGTCATGCGCGAGCTGGCCGAAGAAGGGCGCACGATGGTGGTGGTAACCCATGAAATGGGCTTCGCGCGCTCGGTGGCGGATCGCGTCGTCTTTATCGATCAGGGCCGTATTGTGGAGCAGGGCGATCCTGAACAGGTGTTTGCCCATCCGCAGCATGAGCGTACCCGTAGCTTCCTGGATCGCGTACTTCATCCAGTGTAGGGTGTATGTCGAGTCGGGAGCAGTGTGCTGCCATCGAAGGCATTGGCTGGCCAATGCGCCTCACATGAGGTGAGGGATCAGGACTTCATATTTGTTTGTAGAGAGGTGAGTCGAAGATGACAGGTACAGGCACAGGTAGACGCCGCTCATGGCTGGCGCGCGCCTCAGTGGTCATGATGAGCGCGACGCTTCTGGTGTTGAGCGCGTGTGGCGCGGGCAACGCCAGCACGCCAAAGACAACGCCAGGCACGACGCCGATCGGGAACGCGGGAACACTCATTCCTGGCGTCCTCAAGTGGGGCGAAGACTCTACCGGCGGCATGCCCTACATCGCGCCGAAAGACGCCAACAACCCCAACGCGGCGGACTACGGCTTCGAGGTAGACATTGCCAGCGCGATGGCCAAGCTGATGAATGTCACCCAGCAGCCAACGCAGATTACGTGGTCCGACTGGCCCCAGGGCCTCTCGACCCACCAGTTCGACTTCTTCATGAACGGCCTGGAGATCACGCCGGAGAATGCGAGGTCGGCCAAGTTCAGCATTCCCTACTATGTCTACACCCAGTCCATCGTGGTGCTGACGAGCAATACGTCCATCAACAGCTTCGCTGACCTGGCGGGCAAGACAGTTGAGACTGGCACTGACTACAAGGCCCAGTTCATCATGGAGGACTGGAACGCCGCTCATCCCACCCAGAAGATCAACATCATCACCACCGACACCCCGACGCCGTTCGCCGACCTGGACTCGCACCGTGTTGACGCCGAGTTCCTCGATACGCCAATCGCCAAGTGGTATGGCGCGAACGACCCCAGCGGCAAGTACAAGATTGTTGGCGGCGACCTGAACCCCGGCTACTACGGCATCGCGTTCGATCCGGCCGGCCCGAACACCGCGACGCTGCTGGCCGAGGTCAACCAGGCCATCGCGAAGATGTACACCGATGGCACGCTGCAGAAGGTCTACCAGGATGGCGGCGCCTATAACGCCAAGCCCGATGGTAGCCCCGTCTTCGTGAAGTACGACATGTGGAACTCGTTCAACGCCTGCATCGGCAACTTCCTGCCGACCAACCCGACAAATATGGCGGGTTGCCCGACGCTGCCGCCGAGCTAGGAGCGCTGAATTGTGGAGCCTGCCAGTGATGGCATACGCCACAAGCAAGCCTGACCGGGGTGGTTTATCTCAAGCCGCTCCGGTCATGTCATATTTGTCACCATGACTGAATCTGGCCCTGCTAGCTCGTGCTGGTGTGATCTCCCTCGCCAGCAATGCTGTGCTTGTGGTTGTCCTGGGCGTACGACGCCGGACAAGATAGTGCGTTGCGACCAACGCAAAAAACGCACATCAGGCGAATGAGGCAAAAAAGTGTTGCAGAAAATCCCTCCTCCAGTGCGCTTTTTGGCGCTTGTCGCCGTGCTGGTGATTGTCTTCGGCGCGTGCGGTTCGCTGACGTTGGGTGCGATGGATAAAGCGTACTTTCACACGTCTGGTAGCCTGCTCGACCCGTCGGTGCTTATAGGTAACGTCTGGCATTTCCTGGAGGAAACAATACGGATCCTCACAACGGCGACCACACCCAACGGCGTTCCTCTGCGAAACTACTTTTTGGCAGGTTTAGCGTTAACTATCGAGTTCTGCGCCATCTCGATGCCGCTGGCCATCGTCTTTGGCCTGGCGCTGGCGCTGATGTCGCGTGCGCGTAACCGCTGGCTGCGCATTCCCGCGCGGGCATACGTCGAATTCTTTCGCAATACGCCGCTGTTTGTGCAGATGCTGGCGATCTATTGGGGTCTCACCTTCCTGCCTCACACGCTGCTCAATCCGTTTACCGCTGGTATAGCAACGCTCGTGCTGAATTACACCGCGTATGAGTGTGAGAATATCCGCGCGGGGCTGTCGGCGGTTGATCGCGGCCAGGGCGAGGCGGCTGAGTCGCTCGGCATGGGCTTTTTCCAGAGCCTGCGCTATGTGGTATTGCCTCAGACGATCTCCGTCGTCTTGCCGCCGGTTCTCAACGACCTCATCTACATGTTCAAGGACTCTTCGCTGCTGAGTGTCATCACCATCATAGAACTGACCGCGCAAACAACCGGTCTGGGACGTCGCTACCCCGTCAACTACTGGCAGTTCATCCTCATCGGCGGCCTGATCTATCTGGCGCTGAGTCTGCCGCTGGCGCGGTTTGCTCGTAGCATTGAGGAACGACTCCGGTCGGTGACCTATATTCCACGCACCGATCCCCTCGTGGCGGCAGCGCAGGTGCTGGGCGTCTCGACGCTGATCGGCCTGCTGGCGGGCGTCCTGGCGGCTGGTTTCGGCTTCGGCTCGATATTTGGCGCGATAGGCCAGTGGATCGCCGCGGTTGGGCTGATACTGCTCATCATGCTCTTTGTGCTGATCGTGCTGGGAGGCATCATAAGCATTCCTGGCGGTGTGGTCAATCTGTTCAATCGGCCAGATAAACCGGATCAAACGATTAATCCGCCAGTTGCCGTCGGTGCGGACTAGCAGGGGAAGGAACAACGATTATGGATGTCCTTTGGAATACGCTGGTCGTCATCTTCCCCAAGCTGGTGAGTGGTGTAGCCGTGACGATCGTGATTTTTGTCTTCAGCGCCATCATTTCCATGGCGATTGCGATCCCTGTCGGTCTGGGACGAACCTCGCGCTTTCGCATCATTCGGGCGCTGTCTACGTTCTATGTCGAGACGATTCGCGGCACGCCACTGTTCTTCCAGCTGCTCGTCTGGTTCTTTGGCGTACAAACTGTGTTAGTCACACTCTTCGGGTTTAATGCTGACCAGTTCGTCTACAACTTTCTCACCTTGCTCAACTCGAACACGCTCTTGCCAACGACCGGAGTCAGCGGACTCTTTTTTGGGATTATTGGGTTGAGCGTCAACTATGGCGCGTACATGGCCGAGGTCATTCGGGCTGGCGTGCTTTCGGTGGAGCAGGGACAGACGGAGGCGGCGCTTTCGCTGGGTATGAGCCGTTTCCAAGCGTCACGATTCGTCATCCTGCCACAGGCGCTGCGCATCATGATCCCGCCACTGACGAACAACCTGATCACGCTCGTGCAGGATACGGCTATTGTTTCCACGGCCGTTGTCGGCATTTACGACCTTGAACTAGTTGTCTTTACAGCGGGAGTCGCGACGTCCGATATCTTCGTGCGCCTCAGTCTGTACACTGTCGAACTGGGGATTTACTTCCTCATGTGCTACCCGCTGGCGCTCATCTCGCGCCGCGCCGAGCGTCGTACCCAGCGCACGATGGCTGGAGCGCACTAGGAGCGGGCGGTTGATGTAGTTTTAGAAATAACCAGGGACACGCGCTGGGCAGCGCGGGCGGTTCAAACCGCGCCTGAAGGGCCTGCGGCCACGAAGTCCGCCGTCGCGGACTCCCAGACCGTGTCCCAACGCGCTCCCCGTTGGCGCAGGGTTCTGTGCAACCCGCGCAGGCGGGTTTCGTGGCGGAGCGTGCGCAGCAGGTGCAGCAGGCAAGGCCCTTCAGGCGAGGCCCTTCAGGCGAGGCCCTTCAGGCGAGGCCCTTCAGGCGCGACTTCAGTCGCCAGCCTCCTGGCGTGCCCCTCCTATTTTGTAAAACTGCATTAACCGCCAGCCGCTCTGGCGCATGTCTCGTGTAAACTGCGTACAATCGCACATCACTACCCCCTCCCACATTGCGGAGGGGGTCTTTTGTTGTAAAGTGAAACGACTGCTGCAACGATCTCTCTGCAACCCATGTTCTCCTCTGTGTGAGACGCGTTCACGAGAGGATACCTACCGTGCCGGAAGAAGAACTGCTGCTGGCGCTGGCCGCCAATCCAGAGCAGGCGTTCGAGGCGATGGTGCTGTGCTGGCAACAGCGCGTCTATGCCTTCGCGCTGCGATTGACCGCCAGCCCACAGGACGCCGAGGAAATTGCTCAGGATACGTTTGTGCGCGCGTGGCGTGCGCTTAGTCAGTGGCCGCCCGAACGCATTCGCGCGATGCGTATGAAGGCGTGGCTCTACCAAATCGCGCTCAATGTCTTTCGCAATCGGGTGGCTCGTCGTTCCCTGAACGTGATACCGCTGGAATCGCCCGATGGCAGGCCAGTCATCGAACCTGCAGACGACCGGCGCATGCGGCCCGATATCGCGGCGGAATCCGCCGAGCTGGGGCGTCAGGTGGCAGCCTCGCTGACAGGGCTTCCGGCGCATATGCGCGTCGCGGTGGTGTTGCGCTACGTCGAAGGCTTCACCTATCGCGAGATTGCCGAACTCCTCGAACAGCCGGAGGGCACCGTCAAGGCGCACGTGCATCGCGGCACGCGCCAGTTGCGCGATGTGTTGCAGAGAGAACGAGTTGAGGTCGCGATGTCAACTGCCTTCGGATAACTCCTGGAGCTTGCGCCTCACGGTGAGAGCCGTGGACGCCATAGGCCGATTGACTGCGGCCCACTGAGTAGAGACGGCGAACGTTTTACCGGGCAACCGATTATTTGCCCGAACCCCACGAACAATCGATTGGGAAGGTGCGGATGTGCGAACCGTTGCTCTGGTCTACTCGCCAGAGTGCCTTAAGCACACAGCCAGTATACCATAATGAAAGGAGACGGCCACTTTCTTCCTCACAAAAGTTGGGGTATCCTGGCCGGATTGCTTATGAACATGAAGAGAGATCATCCTTCGCCGCGTTCGCTGGTAAGCGCCATGCGCGACCTGAGCGCGGTAGAGCCACCCGCCTCGCTGCTGCCCGCGGTCCTGCGGCTGACCGATCTGGCCGACACCTACCTGCCGCTCGAAACGCCAGTTGGCAACATCTTCGTCGCATGGAGCAGCCGTGGCATTACGGCGGTGATGCGCCAGGAGGATGCCGCCGCGTTCGCGCTTGACTTCACCCACCAGTATCAGCGCCGGGTCATCGAAAGCGATGCGCGGACCGCCACCACTCTGCGACCCGAGCTGGAGGCCACCATCCGGGGCGAGCGCAAGGCGCCGTTGCCCTTTGATCTGCATACCCTCACCGAATTCGAGCAGGCTGTGCTGCGCAAGGCGCTGGAAATTCCCCGCGGGCAGGTGCGCCCGTATGGCTGGATTGCCCGCGAAATCGGCCACCCGCGCGCGATGCGGGCCGTTGGCAGCGCGCTCAAGCATAACCCCATCCCACTGCTGATTCCCTGCCACCGTGTCGTGCTGAGCGATGGCCATCTCGGCCAGTATGCCATGGGCGGCACAGATGTCAAGCGGGCGCTGCTGTCAGTTGAAGGCGCTGAGCCAGAGATGCTGGAGACGCTGGCAGAGCAACATATACACTTCTTCGGCAGCGATACAACCGACGTCTTCTGTTTCCCCACCTGCCGACACGCGCGCCGCGTAGCGTCGCAGCACCGCGTCATGTTCAGCTCAGCGCGTGAGGCGGAAGTCCGGGGTTATCGGCCATGCAAGGTCTGCCGTCCCGCGTGAGCGCGCATCTGGATTGAGTAGACGGATGAGACACGGATATCGTCCGCCTGTGCGCTTCCCTTTGCCTGCTAACAGCGCTATGGCGCGACGACAGCCTGGAAGACCAACACCATACTCCTGGTCGGCGTATCCACCTGATAGGCGTAGCAGCCCGAATGCGAAATACGGGTGATGGTCAGCCACGACGCGATGGGCGAGCCGTGGTTTGATGTGTTGGAGATCAGCAGTTGCGGCAGCAGGCTCCCGCTCATGAGGTTATTGGCAAAGTTGGGCTGCTGGATCCCCCCATCGAAGAGGAGAATATTTGGGCCACCCAGTTGCGCGCCGCGGACGATTACCGGCTCAACCGATGGCAGGTTCAGGTACCATGTCACGATCTCGCCCTGCCAGGTGGTCCTTCCATGAAAGAAGTCGCTCCATTCCGGGTGCTGCACCCCGTTTGCATCCGCATACGGTGTTGAGGCGAAGATAGAAGAGTCGCCGATACCCGTAACTGTGCGCGTCCCCACGTTCAACGTCGTCATCGGAGTCACCGGGCAAGAAGACTGACCGAGCAACGTCGGCAGGTGCAGTGGCTGCTGGCTCAGGACAAACCAGCCGACGCCGGTCGTGTGCGCTGTCAACCGTGGTCTTGAAATGGCCGACGAAGTAAGCGGCAGATAAGCGTTGAACAGTTGGGTGAGGTCGAGGCTGTTGATAAGCACGAGGCAAAGGATGGCTACCAGCATTGCGCCGCGACTATACCGCCGCAGTCGCTCACCAGCGGTCGATGCCACGTCAGGCTGGCGCGCGCTCCACAGGGGCATCCATGGCGCCGTGGTGCCAGGAGAAGTGTCTGGAAGCTGACTGAACTCGATCTCGAAACTGTCTTCCAGCGCTTCCTGTTCGTCGGCCCCCATGAAGCCCCCCTCGAATCACCCGTTGTGCGGATCCGGGAATGTTCGCCTGCGATGCGAGTTGCGGCCAATCCGTCGCGACACCGCCAGTGTATGACATGACATCAGCAATCGCCATGCCGCCGCATAGAAATACGTCACAAGGAAACGCTCTACGAAGAAGAGCATACGCCCGGCGATGCGGTTCCGCTAGCTCATCTGTTCGAGAATTTGCACTCATCTGCGATATATTTTCCATAACTAATAGTACTTTACGGTTTATAAAGTGGTACTAAAGTCATGTGCTACACAGGCGTTGGACAACGCAACGGCGTTTCTTGTACAGTCTCTCCCGTGCTTCCCTCTGGGAAGCAAACGACAATGTGCGACTGTTATCGTGATCTGGAGCGACCGCTGTCGCGCCTTTCGCGTCCATCGCGGCGCAAGCGCGGCACTAGTACGGGGATGCGGCTGGAGAAGCGTCCCTGAGGAGGGTAGGAGAACGCGGTAGTGCAACCGCGAAGGCTCTGCAGGGGGTGCAGAGTCGGTGTAAGGGAGGTTCTCTGTGTTGGGTATTCTGATGACTTCGGCAGCGCGTGCCTCGCGGTCGGTCCGCTTGTGGCGCGGCGCGCTTCTACTTGCTGGCGCGCTTGGGCTGGCTGTTGCCTCGATGCAAATGGCCCCGGCAGCGCACGCCTCGACGAGTCTGCATTACCAGCGAGGCTACTATCTCGACAATGGCTGGTACTGCTACGGATGGGCCAATGGCGCCTATCACTGCACAACCCGCTGGCATCGCGCCGCGAATGGCCAGATCATTTCCGACAATCCTGCCTGGGTGCCTAATAGCGCCTCGACGCCCACCAGCGGTACGAGTGGCGCCAGTAGCGCCCCGACCAGCCAGCCTGTCAGCGGCACGAGTGGCTCGGTATCGCCCACTCCGGCTGGCATTGGGCCATGGGTACGGCCAGCAGGCTACTACTCCTACGCAATGTCGTCACATGGCTGGTATCCCAGTTACTTCGGCTGGTGTACGTGGTATGCCTCATATCGCAAGCAGAATGAGCCGCTGATGCAACTGGGCAACGCCGCCGCCTGGGCGTGGAATGCTCCGCATCATGGGCTGCATACCGGCACACAGCCCGCTGTGGGCGCAACCGTCGTCTTCCAGCCGCACGTGCAGGGCGCCAGCAGCGCGGGACATGTTGGCCATGTCGAAAAAGTCTACGCCAACGGCTGGTTCCTGGTCTCCGAGATGGCTTTCTACTGGAATGGTGGCGGCTTTGGACGTGTCAGCTTCCGCTATGTCCACACTGGTCCGGGAGTGAGCTTTATCTATTAGACCCAGGCTGCTCTCCGCAGGCGGTGAGTGGCGCGCCAACCCCGGCATGGATAGCCAGGGAAGCCACTCTCGCCTCGCTCACGCGACCGTCGCACGTCGTCGTTATCCGCCATATGCCTGCCCATATGCCTGCCTATATGCCTGCCTATATGCCTGCGTCCGCGTCCAGCTTTTGGCGCGTCTCAGTGGCCAGTCAGCGCGAGGATAATCGCAAGCCCCGCGGTTGCGTTGTTGGCCGCGTGAATGACGATACCCGGCCAGATCGAGCCAGTGTGCCAGCGCACATACGCCAGCACCACCCCGAAGACGAACAGCACCGCGAATGAGCCGAGATCGCCATGCGCCAGAGCAAAGAGGAACGCCGAGAGGAGCGCGGCGGGCCAGAAGTTCATCCGGTGCAGCAATCCTCCGAAGAGGAAGCCGCGAAAGAACAATTCCTCGCAGATGGGCGCCACCAGCACCGCGCCAGCGACCAGCGCCAGCGTTGAGATTGGGGCGTATTTCGCCTGTTGCAGCAGGGCATCCGAGTTGGTGTGCAGCGGCAGGTTGAGCGCCTGTATAAGGACGCTGTAGAGCACGTTGCAGCCGATGATGACCACGTAGCCGACGACCGTCGCGACGATTGCCGGGCCGAGGCGCGTTGAGCGCAGCCCCAGCGCGGCGAGTCCCTGGCGCGGGGAGATTCCCAGCGCGCGACGTATGAGCGCGTAGTAGGCGGGTGCGATCACGAAGGCCAGCTCGACGACTCCCGTGATGAAGAAGGCGAAGACGGCGCCGATGATATCCTCCGCTGGCGAGAGGCGTCGCTGATCGGAGGTCGCGCTCTGCGAGGTCAGCAGTTGCGTGCCGATGATGAAGATCAGCCACGGAGCCAGCGTCGCCACCGTGCCCCGCACCGTCTGGGCGAAGGTCCAGGGTGTCTGACCCACTTGCCCATAGCGCGCGGAATCGCCCGCTGGCGGCTGGGGACTGGATGGCTGTGTCTCATAGGCGGGACCAGGCGTATATGTCATGGCATCAACCTCACAGGCCTGTGCGGCGGGCCGGGAATAACGGCGCATCGGTGCGTTCGGCGCTCTCCTAATTGTACGTGGATATGCTGTAGCGGTGAAAGAGGCGCGACGAGCACGTGATCTTTCAGCGGCAATGTGCTTGCGAGACCGTTTGATGCCGCGTATACTTGCTGCATGACGAGGAGATGTGTTTTTCGCTGACGCGTGATGAACCAGAGATGAGCAGGGAAGGAGATGTATCGCAGTGAGTTTTGGCGTGACCGAAGATCCGCGCGAGAACATCAATTGGCGTCGTCACCGGCAAGGCTGCCCGCATTACCGCGAGCGTTGGTTCGCGCTGAGCAATCCCGATGATGGCGAGCCACTTTATCAGGTCTTTTGCCTGATGAATACCCCACCTGAAACCGCCGAAGAGCAAGAGCGCTGTCTCTCCAGCCGCACCTGCTGCTGGCGCATCGCCGAGGCGGCCCGGCATGGTGGCAAGACATCCGCCACCGATAGCAAGCGCCGACGCAACGCTTCCTGAAGCGCTCCCGCTGCTGCCAGACATACGCACTCCGATTCCCCGACACTACTGTCCACACTCCCTGTTCACAGCAGTACCTCGGGCGCCACCTATCAGATTTCTGCGCCTCTCTCACGCACGCCGTTGACGCGCATCGCGTTGTCAGCTACACTGTCGCGGAGACCTGTCGGCGCCTGGAGATTGGACTCCGCTGACAGGTACGCCGAAATACAGCCCGCAATTCACCACTTTAAGGAGGTATCGGACATGCCAGCTTTCTCTCCACGAGACGTTGTGGGATTCATCCGCAACCGTGGAGTCATCGCGCGCTAACTGGCGCGCAGGCCGTGCCATGGCTACCATGGCGCGCTGGCTTCCGTACCTCATCGCTGCCCATCGCTACCGCGATCCAGCCTCCCCTACGTCTCGATACAGTGTGCTTAAATGCGCTCTTCCGCGACCACAGCCAGATCACTCGCGCGCGTTGCCGTGCCTGACTGCGCCGTACCATCTCGCGCTGATGCGCCGCGGTATTCGAGAAGTGTGTAGGGGAGTCTGCGATGCGTCGTAACGCATATACTGTTTATCTGCTCCTGAGTGGATTATCGGCGGCCTTTTTCTATCTGTATGGGGCTGTTGCCGCTGTCTACCGGGTTTCGCACGGCTGGCCTCAACCCGCTGCAGTTGGTGCTGGTGGGAACCGCGCTGGAGGCCGCGTGCTTCGTCGTGGGAGTGCCCACAGGCATTCTCGCCGACGTTCTGAGTCGCCGCCTGCTGGTAGTAATTGGCTTTCTGCTGGAAGGTCTGGGTTTTGCCCTTGAGGGGGCGATCCCGCATTTTGGGACGATTCTGGTTGCCCAGGTGCTTTGGGGCGGCGGCGCGATGTGTCTGGATGGCGCCTTCGAGGCCTGGATTGCGGATGAGGTAGGCGACGAGCGCCTGGGACACATCTTCATTCGCGCCACCCAGGTGAGCCAGCTCTGCGGGATTGCCGGGATTCTGGGTGCTGGCCTGCTGGCGAGCATCAGCTACAACTTGCCGCTGCTGGTGGCGGGTGTGCTGATGTTTGCGCTCGGTATCTTCGCTGCCTTCCTGATGCCGGAGACCGGTTTTCATCCAGCGGGACACGCCGACGTAGTATCGCGGAGCGCCTGGCAGGCGGCAGGCGATACCCTGCGCCAGAGCGGGCGACTGGTGCGCCGCAGCCCAATCCTGCTGACTCTGCTTGGCGTGGCGGCTTTTTATGGTATGTCCAGCGAGGGATTCGACCGCCTCTGGGAGGCCCATATCCTGCTCGATGTCCATCTGCCGCCGCTCGGCCAGTTGAATCCGGTGCTGTGGTTCAGCATCATCCTGATCGCGGCGCAGCTGCTGAGCATCGCCTCGACTGAACTGGCCCGCCGACAGGTGAACACGCGGAATCACGTCTCGGTGGCGCGGGCGCTCTTTGCCATCAATGCGCTCTTGATCGTCGTCGTGATCGTCTTCGGGCTGGCGGTCAGCTTTCCGCTGGCGGTCGCCGCCTACCTGATGGCTGACATCCTCCGCACGACGCGCCAGCCGATCTATCTGGCGTGGCTGACCCAGACGATTGATGCGCGGGTACGGGCGACGGTGCTCTCGATCAGCAGCCAGCTTGATGCCTTCGGGCAGATTGCGGGTGGCCCAGTGATCGGCGTCGTTGGCTCGCTGCGCTCGATACGCGCCGCACTGGTGGCCACGGGCATCGCGCTCACCCCGGCGCTGCTGCTCTTCGCCCGCGCCGCGCGCTTGAAAGAGGTGCAGCCAGGCGATCAGGTGGACGGTGGCGAGACAACCATCATGGAGGAAATCGCCGAAAGCTAATAACACATCAGTTCGGGATAGGCTGTCCCATCAGCGCGGCTGTGCCGCGCGCCGTAGCCTGAAGGCCACGGCTAATTCCAAAACGGCCGCACCAGCCGCCCGAGCAAAAGAGGGCTGGTGCGGCCAGGATTAGCCGCAGGGCTTTAGCCTGCGGCGCGCTTACGTTAATGTTCCTTCTGCCAGACCATCGCGAAGCTGATGGGGCAATCGCGATACTGGCTCCATTTGGGTTTTGTCGCCAGATACTCCTCGTCTACCAGCCCCTCGTGCATCTCGCGTAACGACCATCCCGCCATCAGCGCCGCCCGGACGTGGTCGCTCGTGAGGTGGACGTAAGTTTCGATGGTGACTGGTTCGCCAGACTCGTTATGGTAATGGGTCGGCATGCCGTTGAGAATGAAATAGGGATGATAACCCACGAGGACGAAATAGCCGCCTGGGAGCGCGATTCTGGCGGCCTCTTGATAGAGTGGGCGCAGGTCGGGGAGATGCTCATCCGCAAGGCTGACCGTCACCAGATCATACGCCGCCGAGAGTGAGGTGTCGCGCATGTCACCGACGACGAGTTCCCGGTATACTCCTTTGGCGCGCGCGCGTTCCAGCATCTCCGCCGTGAGATCGACGCCGTCGAGCGCGGCGACGCCATGCCGTTTGAGCCAGACCCCAATGCGCCCGGTACCACAGGCAAGGTCCGCTCCCGCCCGGACGCTATTCCATGCGACCGACTGGATCCGCTCCAGCAGGCGCAGATCCATCACATCCTGCACGATATCCTCGTAGGAGGCGGCCCATTCTCCGTAGCCTTCGCGCACGGAGCGGATGGGATATTTGCGCATGTCGAAGCGTGATGCGTCCATAGCTGTCTCTTGATCGATCCTCTACCAATTTCGTCATTCATATCAAAGTCACATGACCATGTGTAAACATTGTACTATTCGTGATGAGACACCTGGCATGCGAACGTTGATGTTCGTCGTTTGCCGGTCAGGGCCATTGGACAATGGGGTCGGGAGGCGTCAGATGCAAATCGAGCAGTTCTTTATCGATGGTCTGGGACATCAGTCGTACTTCGTGCTGGATGAGAATGCCCATGTAGCTGCGGTTGTCGATCCGCGCCGCGATATCGAGGTTTACCTTCAGGCAGCCGACGCGGCCAACGCCCAGATCGCCTGGGTCTTCGAGACGCATATCCACAACGACTACATCACTGGCGCCTGCGAGCTACGAGAGCGAACCGGCGCCACCATCGTCAGTGCGGCGCGCGCTGGACTGGCCTATGAGCATCAGGGGGTCAGCGACGGCGACCGGATCACTGTGGGCGCGCTGACATTCGCCGTACTCGCGACGCCTGGCCACACCCCCGACCACCTCAGCTACGCGCTCTATGAAGCCGGGCGCGACACGCCCACCGCGCTCTTTACTGGTGGAAGCATGCTTGTCGGTAGCGCCGGACGCACTGATCTGGTCAGCCCTGGCATGACGCTGACGCTGACCCGCGACCAGTATCACTCTCTGCGACGCCTGCTGGATACGATGCCCGACGACGTGCTGGTCTATCCGACGCATGGCGCGGGCTCGTTCTGTGGCGCGACGATGGATGGGCCATCGGCGCGGAGGAGCACGATTGGCCAGGAACGCCTGGCAAGCCCGGCGTCGCACGTCCACGACGAGGCCGAATTTGTACACCGACAACTCGCGGGCTACGGCGTCTATCCCGCCTATTACCGCTACATGAGTGAGATCAATCTGGCGGGGCCGCGCATCCTCGGCGGGCTGCCAGAGCTACCGCCGCTGACCGCGCCATTGGTGCGCGGCAACCTCGATCACGGACTGCCACTGATCGATGGGCGTCGGCGTCGCGCCTTCGCGCAGGAGCACGTTCCCGGCTCGCTCAACATCGAGCTGGATGGTTCGTTCGGCGCCTATGTAGGCTGGCTGCTGCCGTTCAACAAGCCGCTGATGCTGCTGATCGAAGATGAAGCTGGGCGCAAGGAGGCCGTCACGCAACTCATCCGCATCGGCTACGAGCAGTTGCGCGGCCATCTGGATGGCGGCGTGGACGCCTGGAAGAGCGCGGGCTTCGCAACGGGCAGCCTTGAAGCGATCACGGTAGATGAGTTTCGCCAGCGTCTGGTGGGACACGAGCAGCTTGCCGTGCTGGATGTTCGCGATGAGACGGAGTGGGAGAGCGGCCACATTCCCGGCTCACAGCACATTCATATTGGCGACCTGATGCAGCGCCTGCATGAGATTCCGTGTGATATTCCCGTCGCCACGATCTGCCGCAGTGGCCACCGCGCCGCAATGGCCGCGAGCATCGTCGCCGCGCTTGGCCGCGAGACCGTCGCCGTTAGGCGTGGAGGCGTTCCCGACTGGCTGGCGATGGAGCGGGAGCAAGCGTCGCATGCGAGCGGACACGATCATCCGTAAGGGACGGCGGCGTGTATGTTGAGGTAGCGCAGTGTGTGTTCGTGCGTATGCGTCCGTTTCTGGGACGGGCATATAATGCACAGGCGACGAGAGACAGGAAGGGGCGGCGGAGCAATGGCAGGGCAAAACAGCGAGCGATGGAAGCGTTTTGTAGCGCCGCTGGCTGGCGCGGCTGTGGGTTTAGCTGTAGGGGCCGTCATTGGCGGCGGCAAGCTGGTGCGTATCTATGACTGGACCACCGAGTGGACTATTGATGCGCCTCGTTCCGAGGTCTTCCGCATCCTGAGCACGCCGGAAGAGCAGCGCCACTGGTGGCCCTCGATGGTCGTCGAGCGCGTCGAGCCGCTCCCCGACAACCCGGACGGGCGCATCATCACCTATCGCGTGCTGCAAGCGCCCAGTGTGCGCCGGTTTGCCCCGCCCTTCATCCTCGTCTCGACCATCGCCGATGTAGAGCATGATCGCCGCACGCGCGCCGTGGTGACGGGCGACCTCGCGGGCGTGCTCGATACGCTGCTCTATGACCGCCCCGATGGCGGCACGAGCATAATTTTTCACTGGTACACGCGCGTCACGAATCCGGTGATGAATGCGCTGGGCTTCGTCATGACGTCGGCCTTCCGCGCCAGCCACGACCACGTCATGCGCGAAGGCGAGGCGGGGCTACGCGCGTATTGCGCGGCGCGCCTGGGAGAACGGTTGGCCGCGCAACCTGGTATGTAGGCTGCGGCAAGCGATTCAACCAACCGCCGCCATCCCGCGATGAACTGGGCGGCGCGCCATTAGAAGTGGGTCATGCAGATCGGCTTCTCGTCGGTGGCGAAGAGGCGCGCCATCTGCTCGACCCGCGCCGTCTCTGAAATCTCGGCCAGCCCGTAGCGATACAGGCTGTGGAAGTCGGCGGCGCCCATCAGCAGCGACGAACACTCCGCGATATCGAGTGTAATGCCAACATCGGGCGTCGCGGCCTGTTCCACCTCTGGATGTCCTTTGTTGAAGCGCACGGTCACGTGGCCATCATTCTCCGTCAGAAAGCTATCGGCCACATTGATGCGCAGCCTCAGCGACTCGCCTCCAAAGTTCACCGGACGCAGCAACTCAAAAGCGCGGCGCACATCCACAACGCGGTACATAATGCCGACACCC
This sequence comes from uncultured Chloroflexia bacterium, assembly GCA_963718915.1. GTDB lineage: Bacteria > Chloroflexota > Ktedonobacteria > Ktedonobacterales > JADMIN01 > DAHUXT01. Next base: position 577,601 of record CAVRAI010000015.1, read on the forward strand.
TGCACATTGCTGCGGTGGTAGACCGATGGTAGCAGCACATTGGAGCCGTCGCGCACATCATTCAGCAACAGGTGAAAATCTTCATCCTGGGTATTGATCTCGATCCGGCTGATCTGGTCAGCCTGGCTGCGAAGGAACGCGAGGAGACCGAGCAGCGCCTCGCGTGTCTCATAGACCATCTCCTCCACCAGCATGTCATACGTTAGGAACTGATTGGGCGCAGCGGCCTTGAACGAGAAGACGAGATAGCCACGCAGCGTCTTGCCATCGCGATAGCCGACCACGCGCTTCGCGGGATTGCTGAAGAACCGGTTGAGTTCTTCGTCAGACTTGAGGATCATCCCGTGAGTGTGTTTCGCGACACGGGCATAACAGTCGCCGACAAGTGGCCTGTCGTCCGTATCGAGCAAGACAACATGTGACTTATCGCCGCTGGCGGGCAGCGCCGCGGGTGGCGCCTGATACTGGCTGAGCTTCGTGCCATAGCCGAACCCCATCTGCTTGTAAAAGTCTGGGCGGAAGGGGTAGAGCAGGGCAAATGGCACGCCCTGTTTGCGGCAGTACTCCAGCCAGCCATGCATCAGGTCGCGGGCCACATGCTCTTTCTTGTAGGCGAGGTCAACCGCCACCATACCGATGCCAGCCGCTGGGATCTGCGCCCCGCGCACGTTCATCACGAAGTCGTGCAATCGCGCGGCGCCCTGCAGCGTCTCGCCGCGATAGAGGCCAACATAGGCCATCGGCGACTTCGCCATCCGCTCGGCGATGCTGGCGCGGTACTTCTCGCGCTCGTTCGGCGCACCCAGTTTGAAGTCGGGATAGGCGTTGTCGATGATGGTAATCAGCGCATCGTAGTCGCGTTCGGCAATCGCGCGAAACTCGGATTTTGGTGAGCTGGTGCGAGTGACCATGGTTCTATCCTCTCTGGGGGGATGAATGACAACTCAACGTTATCGCTGGACGACGCACCCTCAAGATACCATGTACAGGGCGGATATGCCTCGTTGGATTTGCGTAGACGCCTGTTGGCTCGCGTGGCTATCTGGCGCGGGTTATAGAGTTTTAACACGATCTCCCTACGGAGCAAAGGGACAGTCTGGCAATGGGAAAATGATGAGCGGAGCATCCCCGGAAGGATACACCGCTCGTGTGGGCTTTCGTGAAGCCGTGGTATTACACTCGATCCGCCTCAGTTGTTTCCGTTTGGGAACGCGCCGTAGCGTTTACGCTACGGCATGCCTTCTAGCGCAGGCCGTTCAGGCGGCGCTCGGCATCTTCAATCGAGATGCTGCCAGTGCGCAACTGCTCCAGGATGGAGCGGCGCTCGGCCTCGCGATCAGCCTGAGACATGCCCGAGAAGCCAAAGTCGTCGCTGGCGTCGTCCTGTTCGATGCGCACGCGCTGCGCCGACGGGCGCGACCCACCGGATCCACCAGACGGGGCATCGCTGGGCTTGCGGCCTTCCCAGTCGCGCCGCATCGTGCCGAAGGCGTCTTCGAGGTCGCCCATAGCGCGTTCGATGGTCGAGCGCACCTCGCGTCCAATCGCCTGCCAGTCGGTGTCGCGGGCCTTCTGTGTCGCCTTCTCGGCATAGCGTGCGGCCTGCTCAGAGGCGCGGCGGGCTACCTGCTCGGCTTTCTCACGTAGCTCGTTCAGCTTGGCCTCATACTCGCCGTAGGTGCGCGGACCATGGCCACGCTCCCACTCGAAGCCAAAGTCGCGCGAGCCAGCGCCCGCATCCTCGGCGGTCTCGTCTTCGGTATACGGACCCTGGAAGTAGAGTCCAGCGCGATCTGGCCCGCGATCCACGCGCACGCGGAATTTATGCTTGCCAAAAGCGCCTTCGTAGGTCTTCGTCGAGGGATCATTCTGCCCGTCGCCGCTCTTCTGAGTATCATCGCTCATCGTATCTGCCCTTTCATATCGGTCTGTGGAGACGATTAAGATATCGCCGCCGCTGCGTAGAGTGACGGTCGCGTCGCCGCGTCCCAACACCCCAACCAGATTGCGCCGCCGTCCGCGTTCTACCGTCAGCGGCAATCGTGTCCGAACCTCGCCACCAAGCGCCTGCGCCACAAATTTCGCATTGACCTCGCCTCGTGTGCGCAGAGTAATATCGCCACCCGCGGAGATGGTATATTCCGCGGCTCCCAGTTCGGTTTCCAGTGTGGCGTCGCCGCCGACCTGGCCGATTAACAGGCCACCCGGCGCGTGTGTCACTGAGAGATCGCCGCTGACGACATTGACACGAATGCGGCCCTGCACGCGCCGCAATGCGCTATCGCCGCTGACGACGTTGACCTCCAGCGGGCCACTGATGGAGTGAATCTCCAGATCGCCGCCAACAACGCCGATGCCAGCCTCCTGCACGTCAACCAGTTTCGCATCGCCACCAACCGCATCGGTAAAGACGCCCCCGGCGCAATGCTCGATATGCAGGTCGCCGCCAATCGCGCCATCCAGTATGGCCGAACGGCAACTTTCGATATGGACATCGCCGCTAACGCCTTCGCGTACCTCCAGTCCCTGTACGTTGCGCACGTCGAGGTCGCCACGCACCCCGCCGAGCAGCGGCGCCCCTGAGAAATCTTCGATACGCGCATCGCCGCTGGTCTCGCGCACCCGGATGTCATCTCCACGGCTTGCGCGCAGATCGCCACCAATATGGGCAATGCGCAACTGGCTCACACTACCGGTAGTGACATCGCCACCCACCTGCTCCACCTGGAGCAGACCATCGAAGCGCGAGGCGTGCAGGTCACCGTCCACGCTGCGCACGATCACCTCGAAGCCATCGGGCGCCCATAACTCAGCGCCATCGGGCAGGCGTCCGATCCGTACGACGCCGTCGTGCTGCACCACGGGATCGTCGGTATCTTCACCATGCGTATCAACCACCACTTCGCTGCCACCGCCGCGTACGGAGAAATCGCCTCTGACGACCGCAATCTCGATGCGGCCCACAGGCCCAGATGGCCCGGCAGGCTCAGCGGACCCTGGCTGAGCCGATTGTTTGCCTGAATCCCCTGTGTCTGTCACTGGCTGCCCTCCGGCGTGCGTACTCTCCATATCTGGTTCGAGTGGAGGTGGCGGAGCGCTTTGGGCTTCATTGGCTTCATTGGCTTCATTGGCTTCCGCGCTATTGTTTACGCTACCGCCGTCGCTGGGTTGCGCCCCTTGCGCGGACGCCGCAGGTGTCTGATCTGTCTCCTGGTCCGGCAGTTGGCCTGATGTCTGATCGCCCGCCGGGGCGTCGCCATGCTCTTCGTCCATCGCATCTGCTCCTGGCCCGAGTGGCGCCGCGGCAGTTGAGCGCCGCCCGCCCCGGATTGCCCATCGGTGTCAACACCGATAGACGCTACTAGCCTTACTAGCCTTCGTCATCATCCTCGTCGCGCACCTCCGCGAGCAGGCGGTGAGCCTCCTCGGTGCTGATCTCGCCTGTCGCTAGGCGGCCAAGAATATCGCGGCGGGCGTGACGCGGCGCGGTGGTCATTTTCTCATCACCGCCAAAGCCCATCGCCTCCAGCACATTGGCCAGGCGCGACTTGACGGTGGGATACGAGATGCCGAGCATATCCTCGACATCCTTGATGGTGCCTCGGCAGCGCAAAAATACCTCGACGAATTCGAGTTGTTGATCGTTGAGTCGGGCCAGCCGCCCAAAGCGCTCATCGGCTTCGCGCCCGGTAGAGGCCGCGCCATTGCGACGAGTGGTGGGCTGGCCGGTGAGGGTCAAGGCGCCCTCGAGCGCGCTGCCACAACGATCACAACTCAGGCGTGAGATATACATGGCGTTGCCACAGACCGGGCACGAGCCATCAACCTCATGTGTATGAACCATTGGCGAATCAGTCCTCCTCGCGCCTGACGAGCGCCCCGCGAGCTACGTTCGGAAAATCGCACGCTCGCGGTAACAAGAGCAGCGCTGTCCGGGCGTTTCTCGTGTTGTATCTCACTGTAGCATTGAATCCAAAGAAAGTCAATATCATCTTCAACAAAATTAATAGTGAATTAACATGTTTGATGTGGATGGAGTGTCACTCCTGTGGATAGGCGGCGGACATGCTGGAGGAGAACTCGTTGCTGGTCGCTCGTCACGAGGGCAGAAATGGGCTGGCCCGAAAGCGCCATCGCGACGAGCAGCGCTTTTGGAGGGGGAGATGGTATTATCTGTGGCCGTTTGTCGTGCGGTTCGTCTTAACTGCTGTGACCAGGGTGGCGCCTGGCACATGCGGCTCCCACTGGGAACTCGCAGACTCACGCCACAGTTTAAGAGGAGACGGCATGAGAACAGCAGCCCGTAAAACGGAACTCTCGCCGCTCGAAGCAATCGTTGTCGAGGGCACGCTGGGTGACGAGGCGCGCAGGAATGCGCAGAACGGCACCCTCGCTCGCATTCAGCATCTCACCCGTGAGCGCCAGAAACTCTACGCCCGGTCGGTCGGCCGTCCCATGCTTGGGCCAGCCAACGCCGCGCGCATTCGTGCCATCAGCGTCGAGATCGAGATGCTGTGGGAGTTGCTGCGCCGCGAGCGCGCCATCCGGCGGGTTCAGATCGAGCGCGCCCTCAACGTTGTCAGCGAAGACGGCGACGACGACGAACATCAACGGGCAAGCGATAGTTCCAGGGAATCGACGGATTCCACCGACGCAGCCTGATCGCGCATGTGATTCGCAGGTGATCGCTCGCGTCAACCCCACACCGGCAGGCCCGCAGCCTCCTGAAGCGCGTATTTTTGCGCGTCGTCATGAGCGTGTTGCGGGTGGGCCGGTGTCCTGTTTTCCCAGCGATGGCGGCTAGTGCTATGATGAGATGGAGATAGCGCTATCTGGAGAGGTCGCCCTATGCCACGCATCCTGGAATCGACGGAGACGGCGGAACTTGACGATTCATCGGCGGCAGGCGCCGCCAGCGGCAGGGGAACGCTGCACTACATTATCCTGGGGCTGCTCGGCGCGCACCCCATGTCCGGCTATGACATCAAACGCGCCTTTGACCGCTCGCTGGCAACCTATTGGAATGCGGGGAATAGCCAGATTTATACGACGCTCAAGACGCTCGCCGCGCGCAAACTGGTCTCCTCGGAGGTTATCCAGCAGGAGGGGCGTCCCAATCGGCGTGTCTACTCGCTCACTCCGGCGGGACGCGCGGCGCTGGATGCCTGGCTGGCGGAGCCGGTGCCGTCGCGCTTTACCAAGGATGAGTTCCTGACGCGGCTCTTCTTCTGCGGCCAGACGTCAGACGCGATTGCGCTGCGCCATCTGGAGGAACATGAGGAGGCGCTCCACGCGCAACTGGCCGATATGGAGCGGGCGCTGCGTGACTATGGCGACCGCCCCACCCGTCGCCCGCGCCTGCTGCACTATCAGATGCTTGTTCGCGAGTACAAACAGGCGCTGCTCCAGACTGACCTGGAGGTCACTCGTTCGGCCATTGCCCACCTGCGTCAGGGGCGCTAGCTCCAGTCGATGGGGAGATCCGGACGCGGGCGATACTGCTCTTCTTGGCGCGTCTCCCTGTCGATATCCCCCGCGGAGTCCTGGTTCGCCTGTTCACGGCCACTGCTATTCAGGCGGTCGAGCATCGTCTCGAAGGTGTCCGCGTCGATCTCGCCGCTTGCATACCTCTGGCGCAGCGTTTCCAGCGCCGACGCGGATCCTCCGGGTGCGGCGGGCAGCCAGCCGCCGAGCCGGTCGAAGAAATTGTGGCGGGCAGACCAGAGCAAGAGCGCCAGCACGGCCAGCACTGGCAGCACAAATAACAGCAGTGGCAGCGCCAGCGAGGCAAGCCCCAGGCCGCCTCCATGCCAGACGCCAAATGCATCGGGAGGGTGGTGGAAAAAGTGATACGGGCGCATGTGTTCGTTAGGCTCCTCTCGACTCAGAGGGTTCCTACGCGCCACCTCTCGCTGAGTCGTCCGTGAGGCGGTCGTGGCTGGAACGTATCACCCAAATATTGAAAAACCATGAGAATCGCATAGTGGCGCGCTCATTCCTCCGGGCGCTCAGGCGTGCTGCTCCGCCTCATGTGTGGTATCGGCTGTGGTGGCGTTGGCGTCAGGCTCAGTCGTGCCGGTGGGGCGGTCGGTAGGCGTGATCGCGGGAATCAGCAGGATGGCGGTGGTACCTTCGCCCGGCGCGCTTTCCAGGTCTAGCGAGCCGTTGTGCAGCGCGAGGATGCCACGTACTACCGAGAGTCCGAGGCCAGCGCCCCCAGCGGCGCGTGCGCGCGCTTTGTCGGGCCGATAGAACCGCTGACCCAGCAGCGGCAGATGTTCGGCGGCGATGCCAGGGCCAGTATCGTGGACGGCGAGCGTTGCCAGGTCGCCCTCATGGCTGGTGGAAAGCGAGATCTCGCTGCCACTGCCAGCGTATTTGAGCGCGTTGTCTACCAGCGCGAGCGTCGCCTGCGCCAGCAGTTGCGGATCCCCAAGCACTGCGACGCTCGTAAGTGCGCCCAGCCGGACAGTGATGCCGTGCTCACGGGCCAGCGCGTCTACACGGTGGGCGGCGTTGGTGGCGATAGTCGCCAGATCGACGACATCGGATTCCAGACGCATCGAGCCGCTATCGAGCCGAGCCAGCGTGAGCAGATTGTTGGCGATGGCGGAGAGATGCTCGGTCTCGACGACGATATCTTCGAGCAGCGCGGCATCGTCGGGGTCAAGCCGGGCGCGTCCGCGCAGCAGCACCTCCGCATCGGCGCGCAGCAAGGTCAGGGGCGTGCGCAACTCGTGCGAGGCGTCGGCAATAAAGGTCTGCTGGCGCTCGAAAGCCAGCCGCGCCGGGACAAGCGCGCGCTCAGCCAGGAAGAATCCGCCGAGTGTCGCGCCAAGTAGCTCCAGCGGGCCGAGGATGAGCAGCAACGTCAGCAAGGCATGCATCGCGTCGAGCTGGCCGCCAACCAGCACACCCACTTGAACGACGCCGAGTATTTGATGTGTATCAGGATCGCGCACCACCAGCGCATAGCGGCTGATCGCGCCAAGATCGTAGCCACCATTCGTGCTGCCGCCATCGACCACGTCACTGGCGGATGTGTCGTGGAGTGCGTTCCGTGCCAGCGATGTATCGAGGAAACCGGGCGCTTGATTGACCAGACCCTGAAAGCCGGGGAACAAGTTTGCTGTGCCATCATAACACGCGACGAAGAGAACTCCGCCACCGCCGTCGCCCGGGCGGCTGCGCGCAGTGAAACAGGGCTGCAGGCCAGTCTGTTGCCATCTGGCCGCATAGTCACTGGCGACGCTTGCCAGACCGCTATTGACTGGCCCCATCACCGTCTGCCACATGCTGAAGTAGAGCAGCCCGCTCGCCACCAGCAGCACGACCGCCAGCACGGAGGCGTACAGGAGTGTCAGCCGCAGGCGTATGCGCCGGTACATCGCGGCTGATGGGTCGGTGGATGTCTTGCGCCGACCGGACGAAAGCCGGTCGCGTAGCGCGTCGTAGCCCGCCATGATGCGTTGTGACAAAGGGTGTTGCGAGAGCATGTCACGGTTCAATCTTGTAGCCAACCCCACGCATCGTCTTGAGCATGGGGTGCGAGAATCCGCGGTCGATCTTATCGCGAAGATAGTGAACATATATGTCTACCACGTTCGAGAGCGCCTCGCTATCGTACTGCCAGACGTGATCGATGATCTGCGTTCGCGTCAGCACCTGACCAGGATGCCGCATAAGATATTCCAGCAGGGCGAATTCCTTGGCGGTCAGCTCGATCATCTTGCCGTCGCGGGTCGCCTCGCGTCGCATGAGGTCGAGCGAGAGATTGCCCACCTGAAGCGCCTTGACCTCGTTGATGGCGCGGCCCCGACGCAGAAGCGCATCCACCCGCGCCAGCAGCTCTTCCATCGCGAACGGCTTGACCAGATAGTCGTCGGCGCCCATGCGCAGCCCCGCCACGCGGTCTTCCACCGCGCCACGCGCCGTCAGCATCAGGATGACCGAGGAGATGTGCTGTGCCCGCACCTCGCGGCAGATATCCAGCCCATTATATTCGCCGGGCAGCATCAGATCGAGGATAATCAGGTCGTAGGTGCCACGCAGCGCCAGATACAGGCCGTTGTCGCCATCGTTCGCCACATCCACCACATGGCGCTCTTCGCCGAGGACACGCGCCACCAGCCGCGCCAATCGCTGCTCGTCTTCCACCACAAGAATATGCATCTGCACTATCCAATATCCATGCGCCATGCGCTCCGTTCCCGGAGGGCGGCATCAATCGATCCCACACGATTCGCATACGTGGTCTGGATAGACTATAGCGCGCGAAGATTGGAGCAAGATTGAAAACAGGTAACACCGCTGGCATGGGTAGCGCGCATAGCAAACAAAAAAGCGGTGTGGAAACTCTGTGGTAAGCGCTGGGGGCCTGGTTGCGATTACAGATAGCAGGGCGGGCTGCTGCCCCGGCGGCGTAGCTCGTCGCGGGCAATGGCCTCACGCGCCAGGCTCCAGAGCAGTTGGGCGGTAGGCGTGGTCACGGGATAGCCTTCCTCGTAGAGGAGCCGATGCGCCAGGTCGCGCGTTACGTGTGGGCCGATCAGCGCCACGAAGCTACGATCACGCAGGCCTAGCGCCTCGACGCGCTCCAGCAGCGCGGTCGCCGCCGCCAGTTCGTGCTCGTCATCGGCGGCCAGCCAGACCAGCACGACCTCGGCATCGGTCTGGACTGCCTGGCGCAATCCTTCTTCAGTCGTTGGGGCATGCGGCAACACCCGTATCTCCACGATGCTCGTGAAGCGCTCCATCAGCGCCACGATCTCACTGGTATGGGTATCTGCCAATGCCAGCAGGCATACTGTCATGCGACGGCCAAGCTGCCAGCGGAGCAGCCCATCGATGGCGTTGCGCTCACTCGCAGTGAGTGGCGCTGTCGCTGAGGTATTCGGTGTATCTGTATCAGGCGAGTCGTGCATCAGGCTCCCGCGATTCATCACTATTTGTGCTAGCGGCCTAACGCCAGTATATATCATGCCGTGAGCATGTCATGCTGATGTGCGCCACTGTGCCATGGTCTGCAGCCCGCGCAGGCGGGCTTCGCGGCCGACAGGCCCATTAGGCGCGGCTTCAGCCGCCAGCCGTCTCCGCCAACTCCCCCATCGTGGCCGCCGCCTTACTGATCGTGTCAGTGATATCGGCATCGGTGTGAGCGCTGCTCATAAACGCCGCCTCGAACTGGCTGGGCGCGAAGTAGACGCCCTGATCGAGCATCGAGTGGAAGAAGCGCGCGTATCGCTGGGTATCGGCGTACTGGCGGGCGGTCGCGTAATCAGTGATCGCCGCGCCTGGCTGTTGAGGAAGTAGAAGCCGAACATCGTGCCCGCCTGCCCGCTCTGTAGCGGTATTCCGGCGGCATCCGCGCTGGCCTGGATGCCGGTGGCAAGTCGAGCCGTCTGTTCTGCCGCAGCCTCAAAGACACCCGGTTCGAGCCAGGCGTTTAGCGTGGCGAGGCCCGCCGTCATCGCCAGTGGATTGCCGGAGAGCGTCCCTGCCTGATACATCGGCCCGGCGGGGGCCACCTGTCGCATGATCTCGCGCTTGCCAGCATACGCGCCGACCGGCAGCCCGCCGCCAATCACCTTGCCGAGGCAGGTGATGTCAGGATCGAGTCCCCAGGCGCCTTGTGCGCCACCGGGCGCAACACGGAAGCCGGTCATGACTTCATCGAGTATGAGGAGCGCGCCACGGTTCCGACATAACTCCTGGAGCTGCTGTAAGAAGCCCGGCTCAGGCAGGACGAAGCCCATATTCGCCGCGATTGGCTCGACGATGACGGCGGCAATCATGTCTGGGTAGAGCGCGAACAACTCCTCTATCCCGGCGCGGTCGTTGTATTCCGCCGTCAGCGTGTTGGCGACAGCAGCCGCCGGAACTCCAGGCGAATCGGGCAGTCCAAGTGTCGCGACACCGCTGCCCGCCTGTACCAGCAGCATATCGGCGTGGCCATGGTAGCAGCCGGCGAACTTCACGATTTTGTCGCGTCCGGTGGCGGCGCGCGCCAGCCGAAGCGCGCTCATCGTGGCTTCGGTGCCGCTATTGACGAAGCGGACCATCTCAACCGACGGCACGGTGGCGATAATCCGCTCGGCGAGTTCGCTTTCCAAGGCGGTTGGCGCGCCATAGCTCGTGCCGCGTTGTAGCGCATCCGTCAGCGCGGCGACGACGGCGGGGTGAGCGTGTCCCAGCGCCAGTGGTCCCCATGAGAGCACGTAGTCCAGATAGCGGTTGCCGTCCACATCGGTCATCCATGCGCCACTGCCTGAAGCGATGAAGCGCGGGGCGCCGCCGACGCCACGAAACGCGCGCACGGGACTGTTCACGCCGCCGGGGATCACTTGCTGCGCCTCGGCAAAGAGCCGGGCCGATTCGCTGGTATTCATACGGGTTGCCTCCTAGCCACCGTTCGTCTGTTCTTGAGCTTCTCGACGATCTTCGCCGCCGCCAGTTCGCCCTGGTGAATGCAGTCGGGCACGCCTACACCGCGATACGAGCTACCCGCCACGGCCATGCCTGATGGGAGCGCCTCCTCGATGGCCGCCACGCGCTCCAGATGGCCAACGTCATACTGCGGATAGCCGTCGGGCCAGCGGAAGATGCGCGTGAAGAGCGGGGCCGCTTGCACGCCCAGGATGTCGGCCAGCTCCTCGCGCACAATTGCGATCAGTCTCGCGTCGTCCAGGCGCAGCATCGCGCGGGTATGCGGCCCACCGAAGAAGACGCGCACCAGCGCATGCCCAGGCGGCGCGCGGTGGTTCCATTTCGAGGATACCCAGGTGATGCCGTCAATGCGGCGGCCCTCAGTCGGCGGAATGACGACACCAGTGCCGTTGAGCGGATGGGCGATGTCATCCCGTCGGTAGGCCAGATAGATCGCGCCGATACCCGCATAGCGGATGCCAGCCAGTAGCGCGGCGGCCTCCGGCGCAATCTCGTGTGTGAGGGTCGCGGAGACGTTGGCGGGCGTGGCGTGAATCACAGCATCGGCGGTCAGCGACGCGCCATCGTCGAGGTGTATCACGTAGTTTCCATTGTCAGTCGGCGTGATGCTACAGACGGTTGTGTCTAGCCGCAGCGCGCCAGTTAGCCTGGCTACGAGCGCATCCACCAATGACTGATTGCCCGCCTCGAATGAGAGAAATGCGGGCGTCTCGGATGGCGGCTGTTGGCGGCTGGCAGCGCGCAATCCGCGGATGACGCTGCCGTGCGCGCGTTCGAGCGCCGGAAATTGCGGGAAGGTCGCCAGGATGCTCTGGCGCTCAGGCTCGGCGTTATAGACACCCGCCAGCATCGGCTCGGCCAGCCGTCGCAGCGCCTCATCGCCGAAGCGCCTGCGCACGAATGTCGCCAGCGATTCGTCGTCAGCCTGTCGTCGTGGTGGCAGCAGCAGATCGAGGGTGATACGTACTTTGCCCCAGGGCGAGAAGAGCGGCGAGCGCAGAAACGGTAGCCACTGTGTCGGCGCAAGCAGTTGCAGGCCGGCAGGCAGTGGCTCCGGCTTGCCCCCACGCAGCACGAAGGTGCGGCTGTTCTCGCGGTTGACGAAGAGGAAATGCTCGTCCAGGCGCAGATCACGCGCCAGCGCGAGCGCCCAGGGCTTGCGCGTCAGCAGCCCATCCGGCCCCGCCTCCAGCACCCAGGCGGGCGCGCCGTCGCGCTCTATCACTTCCGAGCGCACCTTGCCACCCCAGCGGCTGGATTGCTCGACCAGGGTGTACGTAATTGGCAGGCCGTCACGCGCCGCCGCCTGTTGCAGATGCCACGCCGCGCTCAACCCGGTGATACCGCCACCGAGAATCACCACATGCGCGTCCAGAGCCTCTGGCTCCCCCTCTCCTCGCGGGAGAGGAGGCCGGGGGGTGAGGTCATCCATTGCCAGCCGCCGTCTGCTCATGGACGAAATCCACCAGTCGCTTGACGTTATCGGTCGGTGTCTCTGGCAGGATGCCGTGGCCCAGGTTGAAGATGTGGCCCGCGCGTCCGTCTGCCTGATCCAGAATCGCCTGCGCGCGCTGCTTGAGCGCATCCCATGGGGCAAGCAGCGCGACCGGATCGAGATTGCCCTGCACCGCCGCATCTTCTCCGAGCCGCTGCCACGCCGCGCCCAGGTCGATGCGCCAGTCCACGCTGATGACATCTGCGCCCGTCTCGCGCATTGCCTCCAGGTAGCCGCTGGTATCCGTGGCAAAGTGGATGATGGGCACGCCTGCCTCGCGGGCAATCGTGATGGCGCGCTGGGTATAGGGCAGCGCGAACTGGCGATAGTCGCTGGCGGAGAGTTGGCCTGCCCAGCTATCGAAGAGTTGCAGCGCCTGCGCCCCGGCACGCGCCTGTGCCAGCAGATACGTCCCAACCACCTCGCTGAGCTTCGTCATCAGTTCATCCCAGGCGGCGGGCGCGCTCATCATCAGCCCCTTCGCCAGGGCGTAGTTGCGGCTGCCTCTTCCCTCGATGGCATAGGCCGCCAGCGTGAACGGCGCGCCGCTGAAGCCAATCAGCGGGATGTTGCGTCCGTCCAACTGTGCGCGCGCCAGCCGGATCGCCTCCAGCGTGAAGGGCAGCGTCTCCTCAGGCGGGTGTACCCGCAGCCGCGTGATGTCGTCCACCGTCCGCACTGGATTGCCAATCACTGGCCCCTCACCCTCGGCGAAACGCAGGTGCAACCCCATCCCTTCGAGCGGCGGCAGGATATCGGCGAAGATGATGGCGGCGTCGAGGTCGAACGTTTCGATGGGTTGGAGCGTCACCTCGCAGGCCAGCTCGGGCGTCTTGATGATCGTCAGTAGCGGATGATGCTCCCGCACCTTACGATATGCGGGCATGTAACGCCCCGCCTGGCGCATCAGCCAGATCGGCGTCGCATCGGTTGGTTCGCGGCGGCAGGCCTTCAGAAAGCGGCTCTCGGCGGTCATCTATTCGGCTCCATCCAGCCAGCGTGCGGCGTCTTTGGCGAAGTAGGTCAGGATCATATCGGCCCCGGCTCTTTTGATGCTGACGAGGCTTTCCAGCGCGCATCGCTTCAGGTCGAGCCAGCCGTTGGCCGCCGCCGCGTGGAGCATCGCGTATTCGCCGCTCACCTGATACGCCGCGACTGGCAGCGAGAATGACTGGCGCACCTCGCTCAGCACGTCCAGATAAGGCAGCGCGGGCTTGACCATCAGCATGTCTGCCCCCTCGGCGACATCCATCGCCACCTCGCGTAGCGCCTCGCGCCGGTTGGCGGGATCCATCTGATACTGGCTGCGGTCGCCAAAGGCTGGCGGACTCTCCGCCGCGTCGCGGAATGGGCCATAGAAGCCGCTGGCATACTTGGCGGCGTAGCTGAGAATGGCGACGTGATCGAGTCTGTGTTCGTCTAGCGCGGCGCGAATCGCCCCCACCATGCCATCCATCATGCCCGATGGCGCGATGATATCTGCCCCTGCCTCGGCATGCGCCACCGACGCGCGACCCAGCAGTTCGAGTGTCAGGTCGTTCAGCACGTAACCCTCAGGCAGCCGATTGGTATAGTGGCTGGCGCCCGGCGTGTTGATGATGCCGCAGTGGCCGTGGTCGGTATACTCGCAGAAGCACATGTCGGAGATAACGACCATCTCTGGTGTGACCTCTTTGATGGCGCGAATCGCCCGCGGCACGATGCCATCGGCGGCGTAGTTTTCGCTGCCCGTCGCGTCTTTGCTTGCTGGAATGCCAAAAAGCACGACCGCCGGAATGCCCAGCGCGGCGATCTCGCGCGCCTCGTCGCGCAGCCGATCCACCGACCATTGAGACTGGCCCGGCATAGATGCTATTGGTTGCCTGATGTTCTCGCCATGGCGCACGAACAGCGGATAGATAAAGTCCGATGGACTGAGCGTCGTCTCGCGTACCATCCGGCGCATCGTCTCGCTTAGACGCAGCCGACGCGGGCGGGCGACCGGGAAGCCCGCCGATGTCTCGGCGGTCTGTTGCGGACTTGTCCGCCTTCGGGAAGTCACCATCGCGTTATCCGCTCCTTATCGTCGTTTGTTGGCGTAGGTTGTCTGTGTGTCAATGCTGGCAGCCGAAGCCATCTTGTTATTTCGTGAGGATGTGGGCGCTGAATGGCAAAATTCGTCTGGTTGTGCGCTCGCCGTAGGCTGAAGACCTACGGCTAATCCCGCCGCGGGCGCGGTCACCTGCCCTTATACACGGCGTTGCGCTTCGGGATTAGCCGCGGCATTCATGTCGCGGACGGTCGCCACACTGCGTCACGTGCCATCCAGGCGCATTCCTCCGATTGCGATAACCGACCATGTGCTCTCTTGTGATTATCCCGCTTGCCCGAAATATGGAACAAGCGCCTGCACCAGCCCGGTCAGTGTGTGCTCTGATGCTACTACTGTCGCCCGCAGGCCCAGCGCCTCAACTGCCTGCGCGGTGCTGGGGCCGATGCATGCGAGGCAGACACTCTGTAGCGTCTGCACGTCGCCATCCTCCAATTGTAGTCGCCGCACCAGATTGTTTGCCGTCGAGCCACTCGTCAACGTGATAGCGTCCACCGCGCCCCTGGCGAGCAGCGTGGGCAGATCAACACCGCCGCGGCTCATCCCCGGCTGATACGCGACGACTGCCGCGACGCGCGCGCCACGTTTTGCCATCGCCCGCGCCATCTCGTTGTTATCGAGAGCGGAGTGTGGCAGCAGAATCGTTGCGCCCGTGATGTCTGGAAAAGCCGCCACCATATCCAGCGCACTGTAGCTATTCTCCGGGATCATCTCGACACGCAGCCCCAGCGCTTCTTCAGTCGCCCGCGCCGTAGATGGGCCGACGGCGGCCACCCGCAGCCCCGCCAGCGCGCCCGATGGCATTCCAAGCGCTGCCACCCGCTGCGCCACGGCATCCACAGCATTGGCGCTGGTTAAGGCTAGCCAGTCATACTGGCCCGCCACCGCCGCCCGGAGCGCGTCATCCAGCGGACCGAGATGGTCGGGCGGCGCAATCGCCAGGCAGGGATAGCGGTAGACCGTCGCGCCCTCCGCCTGGAGCAGCGATTCGAGCGCCGCCGCCTGGTGTTCGGCCCGCGTGACGATCACCACCCTGCCCGCCAGCGCGCTCATGACTCGTCCTCCAGCAGTTCGTCGGCATGCTGCGCCAGCGCCATCTCCGCCAGCCGCTGGCCAAGGGTTGCCGCGCCTTTGGGAGAAGCGGATCCTTCGAGCGTGACATCCACTTGACGCGAGCCATCCGGCGCAGTGACACGACCGCGTAACACAAGTCGCCGATTCCTGATCTCGGCGTAGGCCGCGACCGGCGTCGCGCAGCCGCCACCGAGCGCCGCCAGAAACGCGCGCTCCGCCGTGACCGCCAGCAGCGTTGGGCGGTGGATGATGGGCGCGAGTAATGCCCGTGAGGCCGCCTCGTCACGGCATTGCACCGCAAGCGCGCCCTGACCCGGCGCGGGCAACATCTCATCCAGCGATAGATCCTGGCTGATTTCCCCCGCTCGCTTCAGACGGTCAAGTCCCGCCATTGCCAGCACAATGGCGTCATATGGGCCATCCGCCGCCAGCGCCTTGCGCATCCGTGTATCGACGTTACCGCGGATATCGAGCAGGCGCAGGTCGGGCCGCCGCACGAGCAATTGCGCCGCGCGCCGTCGGCTGCTCGTGCCGACTGTCGCGTGTGCGGGCAATGAGTCCAGCGTGTGGTTCGCTCGACTGATGAGCGCGTCGTGCGCGTTGCCGCGCTGTGGGATCGCGCCGATGATGAGTCCCTCGCTGTTGTCGGTGGGCAGGTCTTTCAGACTGTGGACGGCGAGATCAATCGCGCCATTGCGGAGAGCCGCCTCCAGTTCGGCGGTGAAGACGCCCTTGCCGCCAATCTGCGGCAGCGGCGAGTCCAGTGTGATGTCGCCCTGTGTCTTCATCACCTCAATGCTGACAGCGAGCGACGGCCAGGCCTGCCGCAACAGGTCGCGAACGTGGTGCGCCTGCCAGAGCGCCAGCGCCGAGCCGCGCGTGCCAATGCGCACCGCATCCATCGGACTTATCAGGCTAGTCATCGTCAGAGTCCGTTTCAGTGTCTGGCTCAGCCTCAGCTGGCGCATCGAGGGCGAACATTTTGCGGATGGCATGCTCGTAGTCGAAGTGATCGCCATGGGCTGCCCGCCACTTCAGGTTGACTGTAGGCGTGTGCAGCAGCTTGTTGACGATGCGTTGCGCCATCTGCGCCACCACGTCGCGCTCGTGTTGATCCAGGTCGGGCAGGCGATTCAGCGCGTGTTCAAGCTCCGCCTCGGCAATGGTGTCGGCCCGGCCTCGTAGCTCGGTCAAGACAGGAACGATGCGGCGACTCCTGAGCCAGTTGACGTATGTCACCGCCTCGCCTTCGATAATCCCCTCGACGGACGTCACCTCAGCCTCACGCAATATCCGGTGTTGCGCGACCACCGCCTGCAAGTCGTCGATATCATGCAGGCGAATCGCGGGCGCCAGGTCTGCCGCAGGCGCGATGTTGCGCGGGACGCCGATATCCACCAGCAACAGCGGTCTCGCCACAAAGTCGCGCGCGCTCGTGGCGATCTCGTCCGTGCGCAGAATCGGCTGGCGCGCGCTGGTCGCTGTGATGACGGCGTCGGCGCTGGCAATCGCCCGCCGCAACTCCCCCCACGGGCGAGCCTGGATGCCTAGCTGATTAGCGAGGGCTTGAGCGCGATCAGCGCTGCGGTTGATGACGGTGAGTGTGCTGCCGGTGTCGGCGGCGTGCTGCGCCAGCGCTCCCACCGCCAGGGTTGCCATCTCGCCCGCGCCCACCACAACGATATGCGGACGCTCCATGTTCGCCGTCTCGCGCTGAACGAGTTGGGCGGCGGCGTGGCTGATCGAGAGGGTGTGCTGGCTGATGGCCGTCTCGGTGCGGGCGCGTTTGCCGGTGTGCAGCGAGGCGGTATAGAGACGGTTGAGCAGCGCGCCGCTCGTACGCGCTTGTCGCGCCTGGTCGAGCGCCTCGGTAAGCTGGCGCATGATTTGTGTCTCGCCCAGCACCAGCGATTCCAGCCCGGCGGCGACGCGGAAGAGATGGCGTACCGCATCAGCATCATCCTTGCGATAGAGCGAATCGAGCAAGGGACGCATCGGGATGCTTTCGGCGTTGAGCAGGCAATCGACAATCGCATCCTGGGCAAGTGTCAGATCGTCGCAGGTGGCGAAGACTTCATAGCGGTTGCAGGTGGAGAGAACCACCAGCTCGTCCAGCAGCCCATGTCGCAGCGACGCCAGCAGTGGTAGCAGGTGCGTGTCATCCGCCTGGAGCCGCTCGCGCAACTCCAGCGGTGCTGTGCGGTAGTCTAATCCGACAAGAATAAGCCTCATATGTACTTCATTCATCTCATTGTGCCGCAATCATCATTCATTCGTGTTTCGCCGTCTCATGTCTTCCGGTCGCAATGCCGCCACAACAATCGATTCCGCACGTATCGGGGCTGGCTCCCTCCGAACCGAGAAATCGGCGCTCCGTTCCCGGCTGGATACGCTCGACGATGAGTTGACGGATCATATCGACAAATGCCGGATGTGTCCCCGCCGTCTGCGCGCGCGCCATCGTTATCCCCAACTCATCCGCCAGTTGCCGCGCCTCCGCATCGAGATCATAGAGTACCTCAACATGATCGGACAGAAAGCCAATCGGCGCAACCACGACAGTCTCTTCGCCTTCATCTTTCAGTACGCGCAGGGTATCGCAGATGTCTGGCTCCAGCCATGGTTGCGACGGCGAGCCGCTCCGGCTCTGGTACGCCAACTGCCATCGGGCACCAAGTCCCAACTCTGCGGCGATAAGCCGCCCCGTCTCGCGCAACTGGTCGACGTAGCGGCTGTTTCGCGCCATGCTCAGCGGAATGCTGTGCGCTGTGAAGACGACTTCGACGTCCGACTGTCGCGGCTTGGGAATCGTCGCCATCGCCGCGCGCACCCGGTCGGCGTTGGCGCGGATGAAGTCGGGATGGTTGTAGAACTTGCGCAGTGCGCTCACCACTGGCGCGTCAGGCCCAACCTCGTGTTGCGCGCGCTCGATATCTTCGAGATACTGGCGACAGCCCGAATACGAACTATAGGCCGATGTGATGTATGCCAGCGCGTGCCGTCTGCCGTCGCGCGCCATCTCGCGCAGGGTATCGGGCAGTAGCGGGCGCCAGTTGCGGTTGCCCCAGTAGATCGGCAGGTTGATGCCATGCGCGTCGAGCGATTGGCGCAGCGCCGCGATCAGGTCGCGGTTTTGCTGGTTGATCGGGCTGACCCCGCCGAATAGTTCGTAGTGATGCGCCACCGCCAGCATACGCTCACGCGGCACATTACGCCCGCGCAAGACGTTTTCCAGAAAGGGCATCACATCGTCCATGCCCTCGGGGCCGCCAAACGCGACGACCAGAATCGCATCGTAGGGCGCAGATATCGCGCTGACGTCCGTGGCAGCGTACTCTGTCATAGCTTACCTGCTCACCTCGCTGGGCGGCTTTGTGCCGACATAGACGACGCCATCGCGCACCTCGACCTGATAGGTCGGCACCGGAGCGCTGGCGACGCCATCCACGACCTTGCCCGTCTCCAGATCGTACTGGGCAAAGTGCCAGGGGCAGGTGACGATGCACGCGCCGTCGCCGATGGATAGCTCGCCCTCGCTCAGCGGCCCGCGCGCGTGGGAGCAGCGGTTGCCGATGGCGTAGAAACGTCCGCCCGCGTGGAAGAGCGCCACCTGCTGGCCGTTGAGATAGACCACCCGCGTCGTGCCCTCGGCAATATCCTCGACGGGCGCGACATCTATCCACGCCTCGACGTACTTCTCGGCCTGGCGCGGCTTCGCGATCTTTGGCCCGCCCAGCGCATCAAGCGTCTCCGCCAGCGTCATGCGAATGCAGCTATAGAGCGGCGTATCGCGCAGGGTATACATGCTGGACTCAGTATCACGTAGTTCCTGCACCAGATCGAGGAAGTCGGAGGGTTCATCGGTCTCGAAGGCAACCACGAATTCCTGGTCGTCCAGCCCGAACGAGTAGGTGGTATTCAGCTTGACCGCCGGATATTTGCGGCCAATGCGGATGTGCTCATCCATAACCGCCTGACGCTCTTCCATCGGAAGGCGATACCAGGGCCGTGTCTTGACGAATGGGTAGACGAAGAGATATTTGGCGTCGCTGGGCGAGATGACCAGCCGCTCGGCATCCTCGTCGGGGTTGTCGCGAATCTCGTAGATCGAGCGTTTGGTCTGCGAGAGATACGACGAACCCAGGCGCAGGTAGCCGCCGATAGTGGTTGAGAGAATCGCCGTCGCCAGCTCCTGGATTGGTTCGAGCGATTCGGCGACCTGCCAGAGCAGCAGTTCGGCGTCGGCGCGGGTGCCCATCAGGCTATATGGCCGCATCAACATCTGGCGATGAAACGACTCAATCGTCTCGACCAGTTCCAGCTTCTGCTGCTTCTGGCGCTCGGCGGGCAGACGTCGCCACTGTGGGTCGATGGTGTAGAAGGCGAAACGAACGTACTGGCGCTTCGTCGGCTTCGGATGCGCGGCGGGCTTTGGCGCGGCGGCAGGCGCGCTTTGTGATCGTTGAGGCCGCTGGGTTCGTTGGGTGGTGATATTCTGGGCCATTGGCTATCTTTTCACGTTAACGCACAGGTTAAGCAAAATCACTTACACTATACCGGAACAGGCAAGACTACGCTAGTGGCGGCCAGAGTGGCTATGGATGGCGCGGGAGGGCTAGATTACTCTGGGGCAACCACGCCGCAGGCTGAAGCCCTGCGGCTAATCCTTAATCATGTTAGAAGCCGCCGAAGACAAATAATGTCTGCCCAATCTTAATTTCGTCTTCTTCGTCCAGTACATGCTGACTGATTCGCTGGTCATTGACTATTGTGCCATTGGCGCTGTTCTCGTCGTGCAACAGATAGCGGCCATTGGGCTGCCGGTTGATGGTGGCGTGTATGCGTGAGACCTGCAAGTCATCAAGGAAGACGTCGCTCTCGCGGCTGCGCCCGATGGTGATGCGGTCTTTGCGCAGGTCGTAGGAGCGCCCCTGTTCTTTGCCCTCTCTGACCACCAGCTTCGGCTTGCCCCGATTGGACGTCGGCCGCAAGACGTAGGTGCTTTGGTTGTCGGCATAGGCAGCATTGCCAAAGCCCTTCCAGCTATCGTACGCGCCCGCAGGGGCAGGCGCACCCCAATCCTGATTGGGCGGAGTCGGCCTGGCGGGTGGATTGTTCCAGTCATTGCCTGCAGCAGGAGCGCTCGTTCCGTCAGCATCATTCAGGGCGCCAACTCGACAGCGGGAGTGCCCCACCCGGCGGCCGCCTGCGCGGCTGGCGGGCTGCCCCACTGTGGCTGCTGCCCTATGGTATCTGGCGGGCCGCCCCACTGGGGAACAGACCCCTGCTGGTCGCCCCACCCCCGGCTTGGTGACGGAGGCTGGTCTTCTTCCCATTCGTCATCCAATTCCATTCGTCATCCAATTCGTCATCCAATTCGTCATCCAATTCGTCATCCAATTCGTCATCCAATTCGTCATCCAATTCGTCATCCAATTCGTCATCCAAGTCCTGCTCATCCCAATCAGATTCGATTATTCCGCTTCCTCCACTATCGGCCTTAGAAGGCGCAAGTGCGGAGTGAGCTACTAAGTTACCGGCTATTTCACCTTGCCGCATTAACCGTTGACGTAATTGTTGCAGACCATGATATTCGTCAACCTGCATATCTATATATTGTAGCTCCACCAGCAGCATCGGGATCCGCTCTACTTGGTGCAGCAAGACAGGAATAATGGGCTTACCCAATTGTTGCGAAAAGAACAACTCCCTTCTCACCCAGGGCGAGGCCACAGCCTCGGGCGAGAGGCCAACCACAACGACATCGCTCGTTTGAATAGCGAGCTCGATCTGTGCCACCCACTTGTCGCCACCCTCCAGATGCGCACGATCAACCCAGGTGCGAAAGCCATAGCTAATCAGTTTCGCCTCCAGTCGATCTATGGTCGTGCTATCGGCGCGGGCGTAGCTGATGAAGACGCTGATTGGCTGATTCACAGGTGCCACCATACCATATGCTCCTGCGCGTTCATAGGGGCCGCAAGCGTGCCATCAGTATAGCATGGAATTGCTTTAGTTCACAGCCGCTTTATGATGATGGAAACCATAACATTGCCTGCTGTGCTTCAATTTTGCCAGATGCGGGATATGGCGTGTTCAGGCTTAGCCGCAGGGCTTCAGCCTGCGGCGCGTGAATCATAGGTATCTGTTTAACCTGTGGGACGACATTGTACTTCCAACCTCACGCCAGCACCGGCTCGGCCAGCGTCCACAATGCTTCACCGATTCATCTGGCGTAGCAATCCAGGCCATTGCCCACGTTATAAATGACCGATTTTGTGCGGCGCTCTCAGATAGTACACTGTGTCGCGTGGAGTGCATGAGGGGGCGAGCGCCCCAGCGACGACCATACATAAGTGAAGAAGAAGGAGCAGACAGATGCGCAAGATCGTTGTCTCAGAGTTTGTGACGCTGGATGGGGTCATGCAGGCGCCGGGCGGCAAGGATGAGGATACCGAGGGTGGGTTCGCCTATGGCGGGTGGACGTGGCCCTATTGGGACGACGGGATTGGCGCCCACTTTGCCGAGGTGATGAGCGAGAGCGATGCCATGCTCCTGGGGCGCAAGACGTGGCAGATCCACGGCGGCGCCTTCGAGCCGATGGCGGCGGGCGACCCATTTGGCGACGCAATGAACGCAATGCCGAAGTACGTCGTCTCCACCACCCTGACCGATACCTCGGCCTGGCGGAACTCCACCCTCATCAGCGGCAATGTGGCGGAAGAGGTGCGCGCCCTGAAGACGCAGCCGGGCAAGAATATCATCATCGATGGCAGCAGCGTCCTCATCCATACCCTGGCGCGGAACGACCTGATTGATGAGTACCGCCTGGTCGTCTACCCGCTGGCGCTGGGCGGCGGCAAGAAGGTGTTCCCAGACGGGGTGCGGCTCAACCTGCGGCTCGTCGAGGCACATTCCCTTCCTTCCGGGGTCGTGCTGACGCATTATACGGTGGAGCGCTCCGCATCGGCGTAGTAGGCGCTGAGGGGTGTAGCAACGGTGTTGGCGGCTGGCGCTTCACCCAAGTGAGTTGCCACACTTGGTGCAGAAGCGGACTCCTGCCGCATTGCGTGTGCCGCAGCGGCTGCAAGCGCGCCCGACAACTCCGGTGAGCAGGGAATTGCCGCAGGTGGTGCAGAAGCGGTCGATGGCGCGATTGGGCTGGTGACAGTTGGGGCACGTCACCCACGACTCCGGGTTACCAGTGGCTGGAGCGGGCTTGCGCGGAACGGAAACCGAGCCAGTGCCCAGGGGTGCGCCACAGGTCGTGCAGAAGCGCTGCTGTGGGGCATTGGGCGCGCCACACTTCGCGCACGTGACCATCGAGGCAGGCCCGCGCCCGCCAGTGACACGTGGCGCCGGGACGGGAAGCGGCTTCTGGGAGTCCATCGCCTCCGAGAGCGCCAGCGCCATGTCGGTCGCCTGCTGGAAGCGTTCGGAGGGGTCTTTTTCGAGCGCCTTCATCACGACCGCCTGCACCGCTGGCGAGACGCGCGGATTACGGGTGGAGGGTAGCGGCGCTGGCTCGTAGATATGCGAGTGCGCCAGCGCGGTGTAGTTGTCGGCCTCGAAGGGGGTATGGCTCGTCAGCATCTCGTAGAGCATCACGCCGAGCGCATAGATATCGCTGCGCGCGTCCACCATCGCGCCGCGACACTGCTCCGGCGACATGTATTCCGGCGTGCCGACGCCCGCGCCGGTATGTGTGATGACATTCGAGCTGGCGATCATCTTCGCGATGCCGAAGTCGCTAAGGACGACACGGCGGCTGGCCGTTTCCTTGCCGTTGCCATCCACCCGTCGCTGGGTATCCATCAACACATTCACCGGCTTGACATCACGATGGACGATGCCCTGCGCATGCGCATATGAGAGCGCGGAGGCCAGGTCGTGGATGATGGGCGGAATATCGGCGAAGGTGAACGGGCGGCTCTCCATGTAATCTTTCAGATTGCCACCAGCGATATATTCCATCGTAATGAACAGGTGGCCCAGTTCGCGGCCAGCATCATGCACCACGAGGATATTGGGGTGCGTGAGCCGCGCCATCGCCCGCGACTCGATTTTGAAGCGCTCGACGAAGGCAGGATCGGCGGCATAGTAGGGTGGCAGCACCTTCACAGCGACACGACGGTCGAGGTGCGCCTGATAGGCGCGATAGACCCGGGCCATGCCGCCCTGGCCTATCAACTCCTCGATCACACAATGGCCGAGCGTCTTGCCAATCAGTTCGTCAACGCCCTGGTCATCAACCTGTTCTGCCACCCGCGCTGCCCTTCTTGCGGAGAACGCCCGGCCGCGCTAGCGGTAGACGAAGACCAGCAACGTCTGGCCCACCTGGATCTTGTCGCCGTCCTCCAGCATGTGCTCGGAGACGCGCTGGCCATTGACGAGCGTGCCGTTCGCGCTCTGCTCGTCACGCAGCAGATAGCGGCCATTCTGCTGCCGGTTGATCGTCGTGTGGGTGCGCGAGACGGCCAGGTCTTCGAGGAAGACATCGCTCTCGCGGCTGCGCCCGATGGTGATGCGGTCTTTGCGCACGTCGTAGGAGCGGCCCTGTTCTTTGCCTTCCTGCACGACCAGTTTCGGCTCGCCCTGCCCCGTCTGTGGCCGCACGACATAGGTGCGCTGGTCCTCGGTGTAGGCGCCATTGCCATAGCCCTGCTGACCGCTGTACGCGCCAGCTGGAGCAGCGGCGCCCCAATCCTGACTGGGAGCAGTCGGGCTGGCGGGCGGATTGTTCCAGTTGGGGGCGCCCTGCGGCGCGGGCTGATCCCAGGCCTGTTGTGGCGCGGGCTGCTGGTTCCACCCCTGTTGCGGGTCTGGTGGACGTTGATTCCAGTCGCTGCCCGCGGCGGGAGCGCCCCCGCCCCACCCGGCAGGCGCCGGTGCGGCTGGCTGACCGCTCCATTGTGGCTGCTGGCCCATACTATCTGGCGGGCCGCCCCACTGGGGAACGGTACCCTGCTGCTCGCCCCATCCCTGGCCTGATGGTGGTCCCCATCCGCCTGGAGCGCTACCACGTCCAGCGTTCGCCGCGGCTGGCGCGCCCTGATTCCCGTAGGATGCCCAGTCGCTAGAGGCGGCCGGTCCGGCATTCGGACGGCTCGCGGGGCCACTGTAGTCCTCGCCCCAGCCGCCGCCTGGACGCGAACGGCCGGGCTGGCTCACAGGCGCGCGCGACTGGCCGTATGGCCCCTGATTCGCATCGTAGCCAATGCCGCGCGATGTCTTTTTCGCGTCACCATTGCTGCGCAGCACCATCACGAACACCAGAAGGATCGCGATGATGACGACCAGTCCGCCAATGGCCACGAGGACGGGGCCTCCCAGTCCACCGGCGGCAACCACTGGTAGTATGGCGGATTCAAGTGTCAGATTCATAATGCCTAATCCCTTCGCCCAGCCGCTCTCCAAAAACGTCAGCGGGTGCGTACCTCGAAGCGGAGTTCTACGTTGCCAAGCCGCATCATATCACCGGAATGCACTTCAACTTCCTGATACGGGACTAGCGGCTCGTTGTTCAGACGCGTTCGGTTGAACGCCTTAAGATCCTCCAGATAGAACTTCCCCTGACGGAAACTCATGCGCGCATGCTGACGCGAGACCGTTTGTTGCGGATCAAGCGGCAGCAGGTCAATATCGGGTCGCGTGTTCCGTTGCGGATCGCTCCGCCCAAGCACCATCTCGGGCGCCGTCAGCATAAACGTCTGGCCGTTTCCGGCAATCATCACGCCGAGCGCTGGCTCGGTGGATGGCGCGGTGGTTCCACGCTCTGGAATCGGCATCGCTTCGATGGCGTCGAGAAAGGCGCGCGGCGACTGAAAACGTTCTGCGGGCTTCTTCGCCAGGGCCCGCAGAAAGAATACGTCATACTCCGCTGGCAGTTCTGGTCGCAAGGCGCGTGCCGATGGTGGCGGATTGTTGAGGTGTTGCATGACGACATCCCAAGCATGCTCCCCATCGAAGGGGACGCGCCCGGTCAGCATCTCGAAAAAGACGCAGGCCAGCGAATAGAGATCAGCGCGCGTATCGGCCCGGCGGCTGTTTTCCACCTGCTCGGGGGCGACGTAGAACGGCGTGCCGACGAAGAAGCCGGTGACGGTGATATCGCGCGATTCATTGCTCCGCGCCAGACCGAAGTCGGTCAGCTTCACCACACCGTTCACACTCAACAAGAGGTTCTGTGGTTTGATATCGCGATGGACGATGCCCTGTTCCGCGGCGGTCACCAGCCCGGCGGCGGATTGCTCGACCACGTCGATGGCGCGCCGCACCGGGAAGGGACCGTTCGTCAGGATGGCATGCTTGAGATTATGCCCATCCACGTAGTCCATGACGATAAAGAGGCTGCCGCGATCTTCACCAGAATCTACCGGACTGACGACATGTGGCCCCGAGAGCCGCTTGAGCAGTTCGAATTCGCGCTGGAAACGCTCGGCCAGCTCAGAATCCGCCGCTGCCTCACGGCTGAGTACCTTGACCGCATAGAGACGGTTTGATTCGAGATCTCTCCCGATATAGACCGTCGCCATACTGCCACGGCCGCGCTCATCAATGAGCTTATAGCGATTTTTGAGAACTCGTCCGAGCATGCGTGAACCCGCGCCGCCTTCCCCTCAGAAACACCGCCAATACACTACCTGCTGATCGCTTGTGATGGGTGTGTTGTGGTAACTCGCGCCCCATTATAGCAATGTCTGGGCATCACTCGCAATGGCAACAGGCAAAAAGGAATATTGTTCACGAAGAGTGGACCGAATGTGTTCACCATCCAGTGTATCCGACGCACCCAGAATGCAGGTGGTAATGTGTCACACACGCGGCGAATCAGCGGTCTTGTGATCGTTTTGTTCGCTCTCCGCGCCGGAAATCAGCGCCGTGAGAATCTCGCGTATGTGCCTGTTGTATACATCGTGGCTCTCGTCTGGATAGAAGGTCGCGTGGCATCCCGGAATGGCTTGGGCCAGGGCGCGCGCCGCCGAGATAGGCACAATTGGGTCTAGCTCGCCGTGCCACAGATAAACCTCGACGCCATGAATATCATTTGGACGGAATCCCCAGAGATGGTCGCAGACCCAGACATCCGCCGCGAAGCCGCGCACGCCCTGGCGAAATGGCTCCAGAACCTGTTCGCGAGCAACTGGTGGCAACGGGGCGTATGAACCTATCCGCGAGACCAGCGACCTGAAAGATTCTCCAGCACGGGCAGTCGCTCGGATAGAGGCGATATGCGCCCAACGGCTGGGATTGGCACGGGCCGACCAGAGCGACGGATAACAGGTGGCGCGTAACAGTGGCCGGGGGAAGTAACGTCCGCTAAAGTTCGCCATGCGATATAGCGGCGTATATGCGCTGAGGGGCGCCAGTCAGCCTCCGTATCGCCGTCAGGCATCGGCCTGCCTTCTCAACTATTGCACTATTGTACGGGCGCTGCCGCGAAGCCAAATGAAGGGCCGCCGCCAATATTGATCATCCCGCTGATAGGCACCTGGCTATTTGCCGCTGCCGCCGGAACCGTATAGCTGATGCTGAAATTGCCATTGGCATCCAACTTATAACCCTGTGCTGGTGTGTAGTCAAACGTGCAGCTATCACAGCCGAAACTCAGGAGAATGTTGAGCGACTTGTTGGGATTGTTCGGCGAGGATATAGTGAGCGTGCCCACCTGGCCATGCACCTGCGGGCATGGGGTCAGCGCCCACGTGGTCTGGCCATGGTTGCCGTTGCACGTGGTTGGCCCGCCGGGGCCACCAGGGCCACCGTTGCCCGGTGTAGCGGTGGGCGGCTGGGTGGGCCCAGGAACGGGCGTCTGGGAGTTGGGGATGATACTATAGGGAGGCACGCCGCT
This sequence comes from uncultured Chloroflexia bacterium, assembly GCA_963718915.1. GTDB lineage: Bacteria > Chloroflexota > Ktedonobacteria > Ktedonobacterales > JADMIN01 > DAHUXT01. The sequence goes on from CAVRAI010000015.1 coordinate 604,556, forward strand.
CTGCTGCCAGCCAGGGACGGTTGCGGTGGGGAAAGTAGGCACGTCTTTGATCAGACCGGTACCGGTGTTGGTGTTCCCGGTGGAGCCGGAGTCGCGTGCGGCGGAGAACCCAGCGAGGGCGCTATTGGCGACGGTGGTGACGACACCCATACACGAGCAGAGGGCGACGATCATTACCAGCCCTATCACCCCGCTCGCCATCGCGCGAAACTGGCGATTCGTCTCCCACCGATCCTGAAATCGGCGGATAGCCTGCTCCAGCATGCTGATACGGGGACCTGCCCACTGCGGACGTCGCATCATGCCGCTCTTCCTCCTTCAGTCAGTCTTCTTCTAAAATCCTTGCCTACTATCAACTGTTCTACAACATCAGAAGTTCCCTGTGCGCCACAATAGCCTCTATTACTTGCAGGGCATTGGAAGATGAAAGCTGTCGTTCGTTATCCCATTGTAGTGTGCCTGAATCCAGACATCCGCGTTTCCCGCCGAAGCGCCACCTGGCACGGTGAAGTGCGCGGTGTAATTGCCGCTGCCATCGGTCATCTCACCATTCTCATCCAGGTATGTGCCACCACCAGGGAATGTAATGACAACTGCCAGCCCGACGCCCGGCGTGTTTGCGCCAGAAATGCTGGTGTGGACGGTAAAACTGCAAGCGCTCCCTGCAATGCAAGGGGACGGTGTGCCATAGCCGGTGACGGTCACTACCCATGTGCCGCCACCACCGCCACCACCACCGCCGCAGTTGCCGGTGCATGGCACGGTTGGTTGTGGGGTCGCCGTCGGCGCGAGTGTGGGCGAGGGGAGCGGTGTCTGAGAATTGGGGATGACACCAGCCGAGGGCGAGCTGCCCGGCTGCCAGGCGGGGACGGTTGAGGTGGGGAAGGTGGGCACGCCCTTAATCTGCCCAATGCCCGTATCGGCATGCTGACTATCGGCGACACCCACGTTACGCGAGGCATTCACACTGGCAACGGTGTTGTTGGCTATCGTGGTGACGACTCCCATGCATGAGCAGAGCGCGATGATCATCACCAGTCCCAGCACTCCGCTCACCATCGCGCGGAACTGGCGATCGGTCTCCCACCGATCCTGAAATCGATATATCAGGCGGTCCAGCCCACTTCTTCGTCGCTTCACCGGCGCTTAACCCCTTGCCACTTTTGATGCTGGCTCATCGCGACCAGCCCGCGCAACACACGTCGTGACGCCGCTTCATCACGACGCTCCGTGGAAATCAGGCCCGTATCGGCGCCTATTGTATCAAACAGTCGCGGAAATATTGGCATCTCGCAACCCCTGGTAGTACTTCTGCATGCTCAGCAGTAACGAGTCGCGCGGGCATTCCAGCGAAATGGCGCAGGCAGCCTCAACCGAACCGCTGCTATAATGGGGGACGCGGCAGGCACGCCGGTTCCAAAAGCATGCAGGAGAATGCCACCAATGCGACGCCTTCGACCCCTGGTTCACCTAGGGTTAGCCTTCCTGACGCTGGCCTTGCTGCTCAGTGGCTGCACGCCGATCTGGAGCGTCAGACCCGCGGCGCCGACGGCCACGCTCGCCCCGGCCACTGACCCGCTCACCGCCGCCTGCCCGACGTGGACCGTGCCCGAAGCGCCCGCGAGCGTCGCGCCGCCCGCCAATGCCTCGGCGCTGGCCATCGCCGCCTATAACGCCGAGCGCGTGCTGGAGACGCCCCGGCCTGTCCGCAACTTCTACAGCATCGCCCAGCGCTTCGTCACCCATGGCGGCGCCATCCCCTGCCGCGTGCGCACCTCGCCACGCAACGAGAAGGTCGGCGACGAGCGCGCGTTCTGGATCGTCAACCCCGACCAGTCCGGCGGCTATCACCAGATTCGCGCGCGGCTGACCGTCGTCACGCCGCACCTGTATATGTATGTCGAGGATGGCGCGAATGTAAGTGAGGCGAATATCGCCACTTCGGCGCGTCTCTTCGAGACGAAAACCTATCCCACCGACCGCAAGTATTTCGGCTCGCAGTGGTTCCCCGGCCCGGATGATGATCCGCATATCACCGTGCTCAACGCCCGCTACCTCGGCGAGTATCTCGGCGGCTACTTCTCGTCCGAGGATGAGTTTCCGCGCGCCGTTTCGCCGTATTCCAACGAGCGCCAGATGATCTACATCAACCTCGCCAGCACCATCGGCCAGCCAGGAACCTCAGCGTATAACAGCACGATTGCCCATGAGTTCCAGCACATGATCCACTGGTTCTGGCATCCGGGCGACGATTCGTGGCAGAATGAGGGGATGTCTGTCGTGGCGCAGCATCTCAACAACTACAGCGTCCAGGGCATGGATGACGCCTTGCTGGCGAATCCTGATACCATGCTCGGCGGGTGGACGGGGGACAACCAGACCGACTTCATCCGCTATGGCGCGGGCTATCTCTTCCTCTCGTATCTCGCCCAGCACTACGGCGGCTACGATATCTTGCGCAAGCTGCTGACCAGCCCGGAGCAGGAGCCGCTGGATGTCGACGCGGCGCTGGCGGCGACAGGGACGAAAGACCGCTTCAACGATGTCTTTGGCAAATACGTGCTGGCGAATCTGCTCAACGATCCCGCCATCGCCAATGGCATCTACGCCTATCCACAGATTCCGGGCAAGCGCGCTACGGTGCAGCATCAGACGTCGAGCTATCCCTATGCCGATGGCTCAGGAGACAAGCCAGCTACCGTGGCCCAATATGCCGCGCAGTATTACGACTTCACACCGGGGACGAGTTCGGGGACGCTAACGCTGCGCTTCAACGGCCAGCCGACGATTGGCATCGTGCCGAATACACCGTATCAGGGCGCGGCGGCGGAGTGGTGGAGCAACAGCGGCAACGAGATGGACTCGACGCTGACCCGCGCCTTCGATCTGAGCGCGCTGGCGGGCAAGCCGGTGACGCTCAACTTCGCGGCGTGGTATCAGCTGGAGACGGACTACGACTACGCTTATGTCGCCGTCTCTGACGATGGCGGCAAGAACTGGACGACCTTACCGACGACTACATCCACCAGCACCAACCCCAACGGCGGCAACTATGGCAACGGCATGACGGGCATCAGCGGCGCAGGCAAGACGCCGCAGTGGGTCAATGAGTCGGCGGATTTGAGCCGATGGGCGGGCAAGAAGATTCTGCTGCGCTTCGAGTCGATCACCGACGACGCGGTTCACTTCGCCGGGATGACGGTTGACGCGCTCTCGATTCCACAGTTGAACTTCAGCGATAACGTCTCGACCGATAACGGCTGGCAGGCCAACGGCTGGATACGCTCGAACAATGTGCTGCCCGAACAGTATCTCGTGCAGGCGGTCGTCTATACCGCCGGGCAGACGACGCCAACTATTGTCCAGGTTCCAGTGGATGCGGCGAGCGGCGTGGGGCAAGCGACGTTCGCTGGCTTCGGCGACGCGGTGACGCGCGTGCTGCTGGCAGTCTCGGCGATGGCGCCGACGACGCAGACGCCCGCGAGCTATCATCTGACGGCGGATGTGGGCTGATTGTGCTTGGCGGCTGAAGCCGCAGCTAAGGGCAGCCCGTGGGCTGCCGCAAAGGCCGCCTGCGCGGCCTCCAGACCGAGCGCACATTCTCGCCCTCTGGAGCCTGCGCAAGCAGGCTTCGCGGATGCGCGGGAGCGCATCCCTTAGGCGCGACTTTAGTCGCCAGCCGTCTTCACGAGCGAAGGAGAGATAAGCGATGAATAAGATCGAGCGGGTGGATGCGGCGCTGAAGGGCGCGGCGGTGGATCGCGTGCCGATCAGCTTCTGGGGCCACAGCTATCTGAAGGAGTGGAGCGCGGAGGAGCTGGCCGAGGCGATGCTGGCGAACTATCGCACCTACGATTGGGATTACATGAAGGTGAACCCGCGCGCCAGCTACCATGTGGAAGATTGGGGCGCGAAACTGGAACGCAGCCACGATCCCAACCACGGCCCGCGCTTCGTCGATTGGCCGGTGCGCGAGCCGGGCGACTGGCGGCGGCTGCGTCCGCTGGATCCGGATCGTGGCGTGCTGGGCGAGCAGCTTGCCGCGCTACGCCAGATTCGCGACGGGCTGGCGGGCGAGGCGTATTTCATGCAGACGGTCTTCTCGCCGCTCTCGGTCGCTAAATATCTGGCAGGCAACCAGCCCGGCCCAGTGCTGACCTCGATCCAGGATAATCCCGATGCGCTGCGGGCCGCGCTCGATGTCATCGCGGAGACGTTCGCCAACTATGTGCAGGCCACGCTTGAGGCGGGCGCGAGCGGCATCTTCTTCGCGACGACCGGCTGGGCCAGCAGCGACCTCCTCACCGAGGAGCAGTATCGCCGCTTCGGGCGCGAGTACGACCAGCGCGTGGTTGAGGTGTTCGCCGGGAAGGCGCCGTTCAACGTGCTGCACAACTGCGGCGAACATATCTACTTCGACCTATTGGCCGACTATCCCGTCGAGGCGATCAGTTGGGCGGCGACGCTGCCGGGCAATCCGTCGCTAGGCGAGGGCAAGGAGCGGACGACGCGCGCGGTGATGGGCGGCGTGAGCGAGAAGACGACACTGCCCAATGGCACACCAGAACAGGTGGACGAGGAGGTACGGGCGGCGATCAGGGAAACAGAGGGCCGCCGGGTGTTGGTCGCGCCGGGCTGCTCGATTCCGCCGCGCACTTCCGCCGCGAATCTGGAGGCCGCAACGGCCGCCGTCCGCGCCATGGGGGCACGGTAGGTGATGGTGGCGAGATGGGCGCGGGCGGTTAAAACCGCGCCTGAAGGGCCTTGCGGCCACAAAACTAACAGTCTCTATGCTTTATACGCCTATGGTGCCGTGGCAACTGTGCAGGTGACTTCAGGGTCGGTGAGGATCGACTGGTTCCGCTTACCACGCTGTACTTGGTCATGTAGGTTTGCTGCTGGGTCGAGCCGTCACTGTAGGTTCAGATGCAGTAGCGATACTGTACGACCGTGGGCAGTGGCGTGGTGCCGATGCCAAAGCGGCTGTCCGTCGGTACAGGCGTGCTCCAATTGGTAACGGTGGCGCTGGCGCTCAGTGTTCGCGGAGACCCAACCCAAAGCGACGCTTAAACAATGGGCGCACCAAAACCACTTGTTCCAAGCAGGTGGTTTTATTGTGTCTTTGACTCCGGCTACCTGACTTTTGTCGCCTATTCATCTGAATCAATTGTTTGTACCAGGATTCCTCCAGATTGCCAGAAGCTGCTTCAACCGTTCAGCGGCTTCCTCATCTTGGGCTATTTGAAGCATTGCGAGGTCGAGTTCCATGCCGACGCGACGTCCCTCCGTGGCGCTTTGCTGGTCTTCGCGCATTTGTGAACCAATGAGTCGCTGAATGAGGAGCGTGAGGGGTTCGCCAATGGCTCGCTTGTAGTTGAAACCGATGAGCTGTAACACAGTTAGCATCTCGACGGAGAGTAATCGTGTCAGGATGTCGAGAGTCTCTTCAGCTTGTGCTTTTGATGCTTCGGTTGTCGGCATTTTGTCAACCAGATCTCTGAGGACAGGGATGACGCTATCGATGATGTACTTGATGTCCTTGTCCTGGAGCCGCTGCCCTATGAGTTCCTGTTCAAACGATTGGGCAATAGCGACCAGATCGTTTCTGTCTTTTACTAAGTCAGTGATGACCTGCTTGAGTTCATTGACTGTCTGTTCATTTGCCCTTCCTTTGGTGATCGTCTCTACCTTGGTGTAGATACTCGCGGTCATGCTCGGGATCGCAAGCTCTGCGAGATGTGTTGCCATTGAAGCGAGGGCTGGATCGATGCCCATGCTCATGCTCTCGTCGCCTTTCTGCTTTGATCGGGGTTGTCGCGGGCCAGTCGCGTCGCGAGGTCGGTTGTATGGCTATTATCATCTCCTGAGTCGGCATGAGGTACTTCTCAACATCCCAACGTACTAGTCGCATGTGCCAAAAGTACCGGGGATTGCCGCGAAGACTGTGTGTAGAGACTTGCCGAATAGGCCGAATTTCGCAAATCTAGGTACCTAGAAGCGAGTTTAGGCATCGAACGCGGGTAATTGAGCATCTTTTGCGTTCTGGCCTGTGTTTTTAGCCCTCGACCAGGCGCTTGAGCCAGTAGTAGTACTCGAAATACGCGTTACCTGCATGACGAACCTGAGCGCTGTAAGCTTCCCATCCTTCCAGACCCAGGTGATTCAGCGCCTCAATATGTCTGATATCTCCTAAATCGTGATCGCCATCAGGCCCCGTAAAGCGCGTTTTGTTGTAACCGGACACCCCGGGCGAGGTATTATGCAGGTGAAAGAGCATCCCATATTCCCATTTCATACCATGCAGCCTTTCAATTCGATCCCGATGCTGGCCCCTATCAATGTCAACGTTTGTTTCGTTCAGATGTCATGTTGTAGGCAAGAAGTCAGAACGGTACAGTTCTCAACACCCTTCACCAACTTGCCAAGTGAACCGTGATACCATTAAGAAATGCCAGCCGAGCAACTGGTCAAGGTGCATTTAAGGAGACGCGATATGATCCTAAGAGCCAAGAACGGCCAAATAACAGTAGCTATATCCAAGTATCATTGCATGACTCCGCGACTGGAGTTGCACACATTGCCGGATAATCCGAAGATTCAATTCAACGTGACCGGCCAGAAGTCTCGAACCGTGCAATTCATGAAAGTTAGTGACTAGGCATCAAAAGGCGCGTTGTCGCCTTCAGGAACCGACCTAGAATCGTTTTTCGGACTTGAGTAGCTATATTGTTCAGCTGCGGCTTTTTCACAAAACTAGCCGTTGTAATTTGGCTCGTGTGCTTGGCGGCCAATGCTGCGGACATGACTCAAAAATGCGTGGCGAAGTTGGCCCATAGGCTGATTCCCTGGATGATGAGTGCGGGAACGTTATTCCCCTACAGCCGTGGCACGAAGGGAAGTGCAACCATCGTCAGAAACCACACCCAGGTCAGGGCGAAGTGAAACCGACCCTGCGTCGCCGGATCATATTCGAGCTTGTGAATATCATGGCGAAGCAGCATGAAGAGTGGTGTTTGTTTGAGCGCCATCGGTTACGTGATATAGCCGTAAGAACCAGTTCTGATATGATGCTGTGCTATAGTGCCGGGTATGGATACACATGAGTCGCATTCGCTCTGGCAGGGGAAGCTGATACGGCTGCGGGCCATCGAGCCGGGCGACTGGGAGACGTACTTCGCCTGGAACTTCGACGACGAACAAACACGCCCGCTCTACTTCATCCCTCCCCCGCAGTCACGCGAGGCGGTGCGGCGCTGGGCCGAGCAGGAGTCTACGCGGCCAATCGGCGATGATAACATCCGCTTCACGATTGCCCGCCTTGAAGATGACGCAGTGGTGGGCGACATGGGCGTGCATGAGGCTGACCCACGTGTCGGCACATTCAGTTATGGCATCAACATCAAGCGCGAGGAGCAGCGTAAGGGCTACGCGAGCGAGGCTATTCGGCTGTTGCTCCGCTACTACTTCCAGGAACGCCGCTACCAGAAAGTGACCATCAAGGTCTACAGCTTCAACGAGGCGTCAATGCGTCTCCACGAAAGCCTGGGTTTCCAACTTGAGGGCCGCCTGCGCCGCACGGTCTATACCGACGGTGGTTTCCACGATGAAGTGATGTATGGAATGACCGTCGAGGAGTTCCGCGAGAAGCATCTGCCCAAAATGTGATGCTACAGCAGTGGAGATATCAGCGGAATACTGCGCCAGTTCGCGATTCGCTTCGATAATCAATTCGACCGCCTCTTTGAGGTTCTCGCGAGCCTCGTCGAGGGTAGCGCCCTGCGTATTCGCGCCTGGCAGTTCTTCGACGTAGCCCACCCACCAGTCGCCATCCTGCTCAAAGATGGCTGTGAATGTTGCGGTCATAGCGTCCGCCCTCTCTCCTTCTCATGAGAGTTGAGAGAATAGGAATAGACTTCGATGAAACCAAGGGCGCTAGTGAGCGACTGGCTCTGCCTGTGGCTCTGGGATTGGCTGCCCACGTTCACGTGCGGTCTCAATCCACAGAGCGATGACTTCCTGCGCCATCGCAACCGCAGCTTCCGGCGTTTCGCCATCGGCCATCGCCCCGGGAAGGTCTGGTATATCGACAATCCATGCCTGATCTGGCTCGCTCCAATACAGGTACATCCGGTATTTATACAAGGCGCCTCACCTTTCTAGCGGCCATACGTTTGCAGCAATTCACGAATCTGCTTGACTTGATAGGGTTTCGCTTTCCCGCTCTTGCCGGGCTGAATGTTGATATTCTCCGGGCGGCCAGTGTGAACAAAGATATGATGCGAGCCGTGTTGTCGCCACGCTTGATACCCTACATGCGGCAACATAGCGCATAGCTCTTGAAAGTCTATGTTCGCGTCTGCCCGTCCACTCATAACCCGCCGTAAGGTCTTTTCCCACTGCGCCACCTACGTCTCACTCCTCGCCTTCAGTATATCGCGAATCGCGCTCACTTGGCGTCGCTGGCGCGAAACGCTCGCCAGTCTCGGCGCACGGTATTTTCTAATTCCGCCGGGTACTCGAAGCCATAGCGCTCGGCCAGACGCCGCCCCAGCAGTGAGACAGTCTCCTGGTAGCGCTCAATCGCGTCGCAAATCTCCTCGCGGGTTTGCGTCGGCGCGCCACATAGGGTCAGTGGCTCGGCCCCGTTGACCGACTCAACGGCATGCACCAGTTCGGTGAGGCCATGGATACCGGAGAAGTGGTATGAGCTGGCATCGCAGCCGGTCGCATCGATGTACCACATGCGCATCAGCATATGCCAGTTCGCGTAGCTCGCGGCCGGGAACATGAGATCAAGCCCGCGATGCAACACCTTGCGATGCTTGTGGCTGTTGACCCAGAAGGCCACGACCAGTTCGCGCACGGCATCGCTGGTCACAGGCGTATGCACGGCCTCTGGCGCTTGATTGCTGACGTTAAGCCGCTCGGCGAGTGTGTCATCGCGACATCCAAGAATCAGCACAGGCTCGTTGCCGGGCGCGGTCTCGCTACTCTGCACCAGCAGATCGAGAATATCGCCGCTCTGCAGAATCATGTGATGGATGAACGCGCCATCTCCAAGCTTCACCAATTGCCTGGCCAGCGCTGGCCCATCGAGTATGGTGTGGAGGTCTGAGGTTTCCCAATCGGGTAGGTCGTCGGGCGAGACGGCAACGCGAAGATCGATGTCACTGTAGGGATCGCCCGTGCCAGCGGCGAGGCTGCCGCCAAGCCAGATCGCCACAACCTGTTTGTTCTCCCAGAGCCTGGGCGCGAGCATGCGAATCGCCTGCGACTGGGCAAGTGGCGGGAGATCATCCAGGCGCAGTTCAGCATGTGATTGTTCAGGCACGCCACTCATCGACGCAATTGTCCCTTCCTGGCTCCGAACTTCAATGGAAGAGTCGTGGGATGCGCTTCTTCCAGGCGGTCGGTAGGATGACGTCAATCGCGTCGTCCACCGTCACGATGCCCAGCAGCGCGCCCTGGTCGTCCACCACTGGCAGCGCCAGCAGATCGTCGTCGGCGATGGTGTGCGCCACGACACGCTCGTTGTCCAGCGGATGCGCCATATGCTGCATCGGGTGCGCGATGTCGGCGATGCGCGCGTCGGGGTCCGCCAGCAGCAGGTCGCGTAGGGACACCATGCCCTCCAGCATACCCTCCGCCTCCAGCGAGATGCCGGGGTGAGGCGCGGCCACCGTTGGCGCTCCAGAAGTTCGGGGACGACCCTTTGCGCGCGCCTTCGCTCCGTTGTTCGTCCGAACTGGCGCGGGCATATCGCCGCTGACAATGTAGATTTCCAACAGCCCTTCCGGCAGTGGATCATCCTGATCGTTGGCCGCCGCCTTCGCCCGCGCCCGCAGTGCCTCGATGACCTCCTCAACGGTGGCCCAATCGGGCACCGAGATGTAGTCAGTCGTCATGATGCCGCCCGCGCTGTCTTCCGGCCAGCCCAGCAGTTCCTGCACCTCACTCGCCTCCTCACGGTCCATGCGCTTGAGCAGTTCCTGCGCCTCCTCGGCGGTGATGCTTTGTAGGGCATCGGTCGCCTCGTCTGGCTCCATCTCCTCCAGCAGATCGGCGGCGCGTTCGGGATCCATCGCCCGCAGAATCTGCCCCTGCTGCTCGTCTTCTAGCTCCTCCAGCGTGTCGGCGGCCTGCGCCTCGTCCAGATCATCCAGCAGTTTCGCGCCCTGTTGCGGTGTTAGTTGCTCCAGCAGCCGCGCCAGTTCCGCCGGGCGCATCACCTCGATCTTGGCGCGTGGCACCCGCAATCGCAACGTACCCTCACCCTCGTCCTCGTTGGCGACAGGCGCCACCTGTGACCAGTCGATCAGCGGCGCTTTGCGGGCGAAATCGCGCCCGAAGGCAGCCGTCACCGCCTGGCCGACACGCGCCCAGCCCATCCGGCGCAGCAGTGCGCTCGGGCCGATATCCACCGCGACCAGCCGCCATGTCTCGTCACGACGGGACAGATCGAGGTCGTTGATACGCACAACACGTCGCCCCTCCAGGTCTACCACCTGGCGGTCGAAGAGGCCCTCTCGCAGCACCATCTCACCCTCGCGCCGCTGGAACCGACGCAGGTTCATTTGCTGAGTTGCCAGCTCCGCGCCCTCCGGAGTGAGGCTTCTCACCTCATCCAGGGGGATGAAGATGTCGCGCGAGCCGCGTGGCCCCTTGACCCGCGCCACCAATCCAACAACTGGTGGATAGATATCCATAGGGTTTGCTGGCGTCTCGGTCTGGGGCAGACGTACCACCAGATCATGCAGCGCCGCCACCGCCTCGCCGTTCGGGTCACGAATGGGTTTGCCGAGGAATTCTGTGAGTGCGGGCATTGGAACGCTCCTTTATCGGCATATCGGCACGAAATTCAGCGCGGGTCATCGTAGCGAAAAGTGTCTCGTCATTGCAGGAACGGAATGCCGACGGCAGGGAGCACGATGCTGAGAATCATGATGAATGAGAGCACCGTCAACACGCTGGTAATGCCCCAGGCAATAGTGTTCTGAAGGACGCTGTTGACGTATTTGCCCATGATGCGCCGGTCGTTGACCAGTCGCAGAATAAAGACCAGCAGAATCGGCAGCAGCATGCCATTGATGATCTGCGCCACGACGATGAGCGGGATCAGCGGCAGGCCAGGGATGAGCGCGACGACCGCGCCCAGGATAATCATGCCGGTAAAGAGGCCCTGAAAGATGGGCGCATCTTTGAACGAGTACGAGACACCGCGCTCGAAGCCAAACGATTCACAGACCGAGTACGCCGTGGCCAGCGGTACAACCGCCGCCGCCAGCAGCGACGCGCCGAGCAGCCCAACCATAAAGAGGACTGGGGCAAAGCGGCCCAGGAATGGCACGAGCGCCATCGCGGCCTGAGTGGCGTCGTTGATCTGCACCCCCGCGCCATGGCTGGCGGCGAAGACCGTCGCGCCGGTCGCGATGACGATGGACGCGACGACGATACCCGCGAAGATCGATCCACCATAGGTTTCGAGCCGCTCAGCGGGATAGTCCTCCATCTGGATGCCCTTCTCGGCAACGCTGGACTGGATAAAGAGCTGCATATACGGTGTGATCGTCGTGCCGACCGCGCCGACGAGCAACTGAAAATAGGTGGCGTTGAGATAGACCGTGGGAACGAAAGTGTGGTGCAGCACATCGCCCCAGTCGGGATGCGCCATGATAGCGGCGATAGGATAGGCAAAGAAGGCGAACGCCATGAACAGAAAGATTTTTTCAACACGCTCATACGAGCCGCGCGTGACAATCAGCCAGATACCTATGGCGGCCAACGGCACCGTAATGTATTTGGAGATACCAATGAGTTCGCATGCGGCGGCAATTCCAGCAAATTCGGAGATGGTGATAAGGACATTGGCGAAGAAGAGTGTTGACATCGCGAAGGCAGAGCCGCGCACGCCGAAACGCTCGCGAATCAGGTCGGAGAGGCCCTCGCCGGTAGCCGCGCCCATCCGCGCGCACATTTCCTGGACGACCGCCAGCGCAATCGTGACAAGTACCAGCGCCCAGAGCAGCCCAAAGCCGTAGCGCGCGCCTACGCTCGACCAGGTGGCGACGGCGCCCGCGTCATTACCCGCGTTGGCGGCGATCAGGCCGGGACCAAGAAAAGCGAGAAAGAAGAGTGGTTTGGGGAAGCGGCCAGAACGCCAGCGGCGCAGATAGGCCAGGGGACGGCGAAAGGTGACTTCAGCGGCGCGGCGCGCGAGAAGCGTACGCTGCGTCAGCACATCGGTTGGGGTTGGAATTGGCTGCTCCACGAAGGGCCTCCCGCATAATGGTGTTATGGCCGACACTTTCCAGGTCGGCCTGCGGAAGGGTGCGGAGCGCCCAAAATCAGGCTGGCAAAGCTGGAACGCGACGGCAGGTTAGCGACACGAGTTGGCTACGACTACTTGAGCCAGCGTCCATCGAACATTGTCCTCCTCTCCGTACGTTGCACACGTTTCATATGCACGGTGTATGCCAGTGTATGCCAGGCGCATGCTCGTACGGGAGAAACACCCACGCCTCTGCGCCCCAGACTGGTGATGAAATGACCAGGGGGAATCGATACAGAGTGCGGGTCGTGGCGACGCCTGTGAAACCCGATGGCGTCGCGGTCGGGGTGGCCGGATTCGAACCGGCGACCTCATGGTCCCAAACCATGCGCGCTGACCAACTGCGCTACACCCCGCAAAAGCCGTACTAAAATAGTATAGGCATGCTCGCCTGAAGGCGTCAAGCATCTGAACGTCCTATAGGCCGCATAGCTACGGCGCTCAGCCCGTGCCTACCAGACGTCGCCCAGCCTCATGACAGGAGGATCACTTGAATGTCATGAGAACCGCGCCGTTGTCGCCTTCGAGGGTCAGGGTGGCGCTGTCGATGTGATAACTGTCCACACGGGAGAGCGCCTGCGTGTACGCGACTTCTCGCTCCATCACACCGGCTTCGTCGCAGAACTTCAGCGTGCCGCGAAAGTCCTCGAAGTGGATCTGATTGCCTGTAATTGAGTAGGAGCCACCATAGGCATTGCATCCGCTACTTCCGCTGAACGAGCGATCCTGTGACTTCAAGCTCAACGTGATCGGGTTGGCGTCGGAAAGTGGCAGATCATGGCCATCGACGATCAGTTGGGTGAGCGTCCAGGTGTGGCTGGTCAGCGATGCGGGGGCAGATTGCGCCTGCTGGACGACGAGGACAATCACAGCCACAACCAGTGCGACAGCGACTGTTGCCGCGACGACGGTAATCTGACGCCTCACGATGGCCCCTCCTCTTGTGGTGAGCATCAAAAGAGGTTATACGCGATAGCGTCACGCCGACGCCTTCGTATGGGCTACCGAACGCAATTTATGGGCCACCTACCGCAACAGGCCGATGCCGAGTGTCTGCCCAATCAGCAGGATATTCAGCCCCAGAATGATCGTCGCGACGACCCAGCCAGCGATCATTGTTATCCGCCGGTTGACCAGCCCACCCATGATGCCGCGCCGACTGGTGAAGATCAACAGCGGCACGATGGCGAACGGTAGGACGAAGCTCAACACCACCTGGCTAATCACCAGCGTCTGGTCGGGATTCACGTTGAGCGCGATGAAGACCAGCGCGGGCAGCATCGTCAGCCCACGGCGCAGCCAGGTGGGAATCTTCCAGCCGAGAAAGCCCTCCATGATAATCTGGCCTGCCAGCGTGCCCACCGCCGACGACGAGAGGCCGGAGGCCACCAGCGCCACCCCAAAGATGATGGACGAGGCATTGCCGAGCAACGGTCGCAGTGTATGGAACGCGGTCTCCAGAGAGCCGATCTCGTTATGGCCGCTGCCAAAGAAGACCGATGCCGCCATGATGAGCATCGCACCATTGACCAGCCCGGCCAGCCCAAGCGCGATGATGATATCAAGCCGCTCGAAGCGCAGGATACGTTTCGCGTCCTGCTCGTCACGCGGCTTAATGCGATTCTGTGTGAGCGCCGAGTGCAGGTAGACGACGTGCGGCATCACCGTCGCGCCGAGGATGCCCACAGCCAGCAGGATACTGCCTGCCCCGGCAAATTGAGGCACAAACGCATGGTAGACGATCTGCCCGCCATTCGGTCGCGCCAGGAATGTCTCGATCAGATAGCTGATGGCGATAACCCCCAGCAGCGAGGCGATGATGGCCTCCAGCGGGCGGAAACCCAGCCGCTGCAACGCCAGGATGGCGAAGGTGGTGACACCTGTCAGAACGCCCGCCGCCAGCAGCGGAATATGGAAGAGCAGATTGAAGCCGATGGCCGCGCCCAGGAATTCCGCCAGGTCGGTCGCCATCGCGCCGATCTCGGCAATCACCCAGAGGCCCATGCTCACAGGACGGGGCAGGTACTCGCGGCACAGTTCGGGAAGGTTCTTGCCGGTGGCGATACCCAGTTTGGCCGAGAGCATCTGCAGCAGGATGGCCATCAGGTTGCTGGCAAGGATCACCCAGAGCAACAGGTAGCCAAACTGCGCGCCCGCCTGAATATTGGTGGCAAAGTTGCCGGGATCGATATAGGCGATGGCGGCGATGAACGCCTGCCCCAGAAAAGGGAGAACACTGCGCAGACTGAAACGCTGCGGCGCGTCAAGCGACTTTTCAGCGGCCGCAACGGTGCGCGCGCTGCTAGAGGCGACTCTGCGATGCACATTGAGTGTTGAGCGGAGCCGATCCATCCACGAACGCCGTACAAAATCCATAGAACTATCCTCGCCCCCACCTGATATCATCTGGATGCCACGACCACCTGCACGGCATCAACCAGTTCGCCGCCAACCGTCTGTTCAGCCGACGAGTCGGCGTCCTCGATGCGCAGCCGCAGCAGACCGCCAAATGGCGCGCGCTCCAGCAGTGTGACTCGCGCGCCTGGCAGCAGGCGCAGGGAAGCGAGGTAGCGCAACATATCAGAATTGTCATCGTTCACGCGCCGCACAATCGCCTGATCTCCCGGCTGGAGTGCCGAGAGCCGCTGCGTGTGCTGTGGGATGACTTCGCCGGTTTTACTTGGAATGGGATCGCCGTGTGGGTCTTCGGTGGGATGGCCCAGCAGGGCATCCACGCGATCCTCAAAGTGCTCGGAAATCACATGTTCGAGGCGTTCTGCCTCAGCGTCCACTTCATCCCAGCTATAGCCGAGATGGCGCACCAGATAGAGTTCGAGCAGCCGATGATGGCGCACCAGCTCCGCCGCCGCCGCCGCCCCTTTGGGTGTTAGCTCCACTCCGCGATAGGGCGTATGGTCGACATACCCCTGCTCGGCAAGCGACTTGAAGAGTTGTGTCACCGTCGCGTCGCTCAACTGCCCATCCGGCTCCTGCGCCTGAAGCCGCTCGCGCATGGCGGAGGTGGTCACCCGCTCGCCGCGTTCGCGCAGCTTGTAGATGTACTTGAGACAATCCACAGCGCGTTTCGGCAGTTTGCGTATATCTTCCGCAGTCGACTCTTCGGTCATAGGTGACTCCTCCCTCCCCCATTAATTTTTAGAGGTCTAAAAATAGAATAGCGCATGGTTAAATTTCTGTCAACAGGAAGGTAAAAATCGGGAATCGCGGCGGGAAACGCAAAGAGCGCTCCCTCCGAAAGTAGAAGGAGCGCTCGCCAGGGATGGTGGAGTATGAACACACGACGTGAGGCGATCTCAACTGCCACAGGGCGGGGTTGGGTTGACAACAGTACCGGGCTTGAAGGATGCCAGCATCTCCTGCCAGATACCCATATAGCGTTCAGTAATATTGCTGGAATCGCCATGCGTCGCGGGGAGAAGTTTAATGCCGACCACGATACCATTCGAGACAAATGAGACACTGATACTCGGGAGTCCTACTGTGCCTTGAGGTGTAGAACCGAGGACAAGGTTGTTGGATTGATATCCTTTGATTCCCGGTCCGACAGTAACAATCATGGCGCCAGGAATCGCCTGCGGACACTGATTGGCTGCGTAGCCGCTAGTAGCGCCACCGAATTCAACGTCGAGTCCATTTGACGGATTGGAGTCAGCATCAGACCATGTTACAGAGTCGCCCACGAACCCCGGTGGTTGAGGATTTGGGTTGAGGTACTGAGCATCAGCGGGAATCGCAAAGGTAAACCCGAACATGCTATCGGTGACTCGTTGATAGGCTTTGCCGTCCACGAAAAAAGGCGTCGCGGTTGGCGATGCTGTCGCGGTCGGTTGGGATGTTGGGGTTGGTGTCGGAGCAGCCGCAACAGACGTGCTGGGTGTACTTTGGCCACAGCCCACCAGCAGGCTCACGAGTAGCGCCAACCCTGTCAGCAGCCCGACTAGATGGCGGTTTCGATGCATGGTGTTCAGGCCTCTCGCTGTGGGGCGATCTCAACTGTCGCAGATGGGAGTTGGATTGGTGAAGGTACCGGGTTGGAACGACGCCAGCATCTCCTGCCAGATGCCACCATACCGCTCCGTCAAGTTCCCCTGTGTCTGTGGTGTGAGCGTAATGAAGATAACATTGCCATTGGAGACAAACGATACACTGATTTCTGGTATTGCTGCTGCACCTTGTGGTGCTGATCCAATGACGAGGTCATCCTGCTCGTACCCAGTGATTCCTTTCCCAACAGAAACCTGTTTGGCGCCAGAAATTGACTGAGGGCATTGGTTAGCGGTATAACCAGTGGTCGCTCCACCAAAGTCGACGTTGAGCACCGTTGATGTTCCGGTATCGCGGTCGGACCACGTATTTGTATCACCCCCGACCTGTGGCTGAGGACTTATACTGAGCTGCCGAGTATCAGCAGGAATCGCGAAACTGAAACCGAACATACTATCGGTGACCAGCTTGTACGAGACGCCACCGACCGTGAACGGCGTCGCGGTTGGCTGTGTCGTCGCGGTAGCCTGAGTGAGCGGTGTTGTGGTGGCCGATGGTAACGAGCTGACATCTCCCACGCCACAGCCCGCGAGTAATATTAGCAACATCACTCCTATTGCCATCCCTGACACGCGGGAATAGCGGTTTTTGCGCATCATAGTCTCCTTCACATGTATGATCGAGCAAGGTATTAGGTTCTGGTCGCAGTTTTTCAAAACGCTAAAGCAATATGGCAGTAAGTACGATGCTCAGCAATAATACCTGACACATTTTGCGTTGGCAAGAGGGTTTATACGCAGATTCACCGTATGTATTTCAGGTCACTTGATTCGGGATGTTCCGGTCTCTACGCATGGGAAGAACGCTCCGTCGTGCTTCATCTCCCGCACGCATGCGCCACGAAGCGCCTCCCCTCGACGCTCGTATTGCGGGCGTGCTATCATGTGCCTGCATTTATAGCCTGATTCGCTGAGAGGGATTGCCTTCGTCTTTCAGACCAGTCCGCGCTATTTTTGCGTGGTAGGACACGTCTGCCGCCAGTAGGAAGGTCGTTCGCCATCGTGCCCATCTCGCCAGAATCCGCGATGCCATCGGGGCCGCGCCGCCTGCTGCTCGCAACCACGAATCCCCATAAAATCGAAGAATTTCGCGCGATTCTTGCGGGGCTTCCCTACGGGTTGGTCAGCCCGAACGATATTGGACTGCCGCTGGAGGTTGAGGAAACTGGGGCGACCTTTGCCGAGAATGCGATGCTGAAGGCGACCGCCTGGGCCGATGCGGCTGACATGCTGACACTTGCGGAGGACTCAGGGCTGGAGATCGACGCGCTCGACGGCGAGCCGGGCATCTATTCTGCCCGCTGGGCTGGAGAAGATGTTTCCTACGAGGAACGGTTTCGCATCCTGCTGGGGCGGCTGGCTGATGTGCCTGCCGAGCGGCGCACCGCCCGCTACCGTGCCGCGATTGCGATAGCCCGGTCGGCGCCAGTGGGCGTGCTGGGATTGTTCGAGGGAACATTGGAGGGGCAGATTGCCTTTGCCCCAGCGGGCAGCGGTGGCTTTGGCTACGATCCCATCTTTTTCGTGCCAGAACAGCAGCGCACCGTAGGCCAGATGAGCGCAGAGGGCAAGCATCTGATCAGCCATCGGGCGCGGGCTGCCGCGGCGGCGCGCGAATTGCTGCAACAACTGGCGGAGACGTCCGCCAATGAAGCGCCGCAGCCAGACGAGGGAAACTGACGGGCACACGCGAACGTCACCGGCCAGCGCCGACGGGGCGCCTAGGAATGGAACGGAGAGAATGGTGCGCTCTCAGCCAGTGCGAGTCGCCATTGACCTGGAAACGACCGGGTTGTACCACGAGCAGGATGTCATCATCGAGATCGGCGCGGTCAAATTCGCCGGAAGCGAGGTGATCGATACCTTCGCCTCGCTCGTCTCGATCAATATGTCATTGCCCTATCGTATTCAGCGGCTGACCGGCATTCGCCCGGATGAGCTGCGTTCCGCGCCCCCGCTCTCTTCGCTACATGGGCAACTGCGGACATTTCTGGGCGATGCGCCATTGGTGGGGCATAACGTTGGCTTCGACGTCGCGTTCCTCCAGAAGGTGGGGTTGGCCCGCCGCAATCCATTGATCGATACGTGGGAGCTGGCGTCGCTGCTGCTGCCGAACCAGCCGAACTACAGCCTGGGCGCCCTGGGTGAGGCGCTCGGCATCCCCGCTGATGTGCGCCACCGCGCGCTGGCCGACGCGCAACAGACCCGCGAGCTGTTTTTGCTCCTGCTGCAACGCATCGAGACCATCGAGGCGTCGCTAGCCCGCACCCTGCGCGACCTGCCCGCCGCTCCCGAGTGGACGCCGCGCTATTTCCTGCGTGGGGGAAATCAACGCCGGGAGCAGCCCGCGAATGCCTTTGGTCGCGCGCTGACCGCATCGCTGGGAGACCAGTTCGCGCGCCAGTTAGGCGTTGATCCCGATGTCCTGGCGCTGGCGGTTGCCCAGGAAGCGCCACCCGCCGAATCCACAGCCGGTGAATCCACAGCAGGCGCCGAAGCGCCAGCGCCACCGGAAGCGCTCGCGCCCGCCGTAGACTCGCTAGCGCGGGAGATGGTCGCCACGCTCGACGAAGGTGGCGCACTGCTGGTAGAGGCGGCGCCGAACGATCTCGATGCGGCGCTCGAGCCGATTGCGCGCTGGCTGGTCGCCCACAAGGATGAGCGCATAATGGTGGCTGTCGCCACGCAGGAGCGGCTGGCGCAGGTGGCGCGTACAACGCTACCGGCGCTATTCCGGCGCATTGGGGTATCACTGCCAATAGCCGAGGTGATGGGCCGTGACGACTATCTTTGCCTGCATCGTTGGTTCGGTCAAGCGCGGATCCCTGACGGCGAGAGCTTCTCGCGCGAGATGACACGCGGGCTGGCCCGGCTGGCCGTCTGGCTCCAAACAACGCGAACGGGCGCGCGGGTGGATGTGGCACTTTCCGGCCCTGAGAACAGCGCGTGGGACCGGGTGCGTGGCGGCGCTGAACACGTCGAGGCGATGGCTACGTGCAACTATCGCCGCGATGGCTACTGCTTCTTCGATCGAGCCCGCCAGACCGCACAGGATGCGCGCGTGCTCGTCATCACGCATGATGCGCTGGTGGCGTACCTGGCCGGTGGCGATGACGACAGCCTGCCGGAGTGCAGGCGCGTTCTCGTGCTGGATGCCCATGTCTTCGAGGAAAACGTACGCAAGGCGCGCGAGGTGATCCTGGACCAGCGCCGGATGAGCAGCGTACTTGACGATCTGGCGCGGGAGACGAATGGCAAGCTCGGTGGCGGACTCTTGCGTCAGGCGGCGGGCCGTATCGAACATGCCAGCCTGCGCAACTGGTATGACCAGGTAGCCCAGGCCCGGCAAGCGAGCGAGCGCCTCTTTGTGGCGTTGCGACGGCTGCTGCAAGAGGTTCATGCGCATGGCAGCGGCGAACAGGGCCATGCCGAGCCGCAAGAGCAGCGGGTGCTCCGGCTGGATGCGCGCGCACGCCAGAACGATGCATGGGATGATGTGGCGGCGGCGTGGCGCACGACCGATGCCCGGCTGGCGGCGGTGGCGAAGGTCGCCAGTGAGACGGCTAGAGCGCTCTCCGGCGGGAAGAATAAGCAGGAGCCTGATAGCCTCGCCTCGGAGCTTGCCGCCGTGGCCTGGCGGCTGAACCAGATGCGCGATGACGGCGCCCGCCTGTTACTGGATGAGGGCGCCATCGAGCCGATGGTGGTCTGGTTGCGGCTGCCGTATCCACAAAACAATGACCGCGGCGATGCCGGTGGGCGTGGCAACCGCTGGAATGGACGCAAAGGGCCGCGCAAGTCGTCGGAAAACGGCGGCCAGTCTCAGGTCCAGAGCCAACAGGAAGCGCCCGCCGAGGTTCAGACTGAGGGCGTGTCGCCTGCTCCAGCGGAAGAAGTTGAGCCGACGCCGGAGCTACATGGCGAGCCGACTGATATCGGTCCGCTGCTGCAGCCGCTGAGCGCGCCGGGCCGGTCGCTGGCGCTCGCGGGATCGGCGCTGACTGTGGCGGGCGACTTCGAGACGATTCGTATAAGCCTTGGGCTGCCCGACGGCGTGCGTTTTCGCAGCCTCTCCAGTGATCGGAGCGCGCAGACGTTGCTCTGCCTGCCAGTGGATGTGCCGGAGCCAAACTCGCCACACTACCAGCAGCGGCTGAACGCGGCGCTGATTGGGCTGGCGTCGGCGCTTGAGGGGCGGCTAGTAGCGATCTTCTCTTCGCATGCCGCGCTGCGGAGCGCCTGGATGGGGATTCGCCGCGAACTGGAACAGAAGGACATTATGGTGCTGGCGCAGGGACAGGACGGTTCGGCGCGTCAGCTCTGGCGTACCTTCGAGACGGAGTCGCGGGTGGTGCTATTGGGCGCTGGCGCCTTCTGGGATGGCGCCGCTCGTACGGTGAATCCGCCTGCCTGCGTCGTGGTGACACGGATGCCGTTCCCGGCGCTGAGCGATCCACCGGTGGCGGCGCGCGCCGAACGCTGGCCCGATCCGCAGAGCGGCTTTGTCGTGCCACAGGGGGCGCTCCGTCTGCGCCAGGCGCTCAATGGCCTCGCCTGGAGCCATCAGCGGCGTAACGCGGTTGTCCTCTTCGACCGCAGGATACAGACGCGCGGCTATGGCCCGGCGATTCTGGGAACGCTGCCACGCTGTGAGCAGTACGAGGAGTCGCTGGCGCAGATCACCGAACGCATCGCCGAGTGGGTGGGAGAATAGCGCGCGAGAACGTGACCGCACGATGGTCTACGCGGCGGCCTGGGAGGCGCTTGTCCTGGCGCCGATATAAGGGTAACATCACCCCAACAGTGCTGAGAAGCCGCGCCAGCTTGCGATGCGCCCGTCGGCGGTGAATTCGAGGATGCTGATGCCCTCGTAGATGCGCTGGGCGCCGTCTTCGGTGCGGGTGTAGGCGAAGCGCCACTCGGCCGCCACGCGCGTGTTATCGGCGTCGGTGAAGGCGCGGCTGATGGTGAAGCTGACGTCGCTGTGGCGGTCGGCGAAGTCCGTGAGGAAGGCGTGCAGGGCGTCGCGTCCGCGTCGCGTCGGCGCTGGCGGCTCCTCATACGTCGCGTCGGGCGCGAAAAGATCGGCGGCTACTGTTGCCTTGCCCCGCTCGATGGCCGCGCCAAATGCCCGCAGAGTCTCCAGGGGATTACTCATATTCCCACCCCCAGCCCGTCGGCAGCGTGCGCGAACGCCACGTACATGCCGGTGAAGGCGACCGCGACCCGCCCGTCACCGTCGAGAATATCCACCTTCAGCGCCAGCCGCGCCTTGCCCCTGCGCCGCAGCCCCGCGAGGAACCGCTCGGTCTCCTCGGCTGCTGGCACATGGCAGGTGGCGGTGAAGTCATTGCCGACGGGCAGCAGATAGCGGGTCGCGCTCTCCTGGATGACAATCGTGCCGTGCAGGTCGCGCTCTGCCAGCACGAGCCATGCCGTCCCCCAGCCCGCCAGCGTCATCACGGCGTTGAGGCTGCCCGCGAAGGCCGTCGCCTTGTGGTTGATGTTGGGCGCCAGTGGCGCTCGTAGCGCGAGGCAGACGCCATCGTACTGGTGCACCGTCAGACCCATCTGTCGGCTCAGCGGAATCTCGTGATGGAGCACCCGTTGAAGCTCGCGCGCCAGGTCGCGCTGCTCGCGCTGGTCAGACATAGATGGCTCCCTGTGGGGGATAAGAGACATATCAACTGAATGGCACTGTTTTGTCTGGTTGTCCCATGCCGCAGGCTGAAGCCCTGCGGCTAATCCTACTCGTTCGGTTCTCGCACACCGGGTAATGATTAGGCTGTTGAAACCCGCGACGGCGGGTTTTGTGGCGGAGCGGAGCGAGGCCGTTCAGGCGCGGTTTTAACCGCCAGCCTGCTACCGCACATCAAACAGCGCCTCACGCTCGGCCTGGGTGGGATAGTTGCCGCCGTCGCGAATCAGCTCCACCAGCTTCTTGCGCCCCTTCGGACTGCCGATGAAGACCGAGCCGACCAGCCGATTATCCTTGAAGAAATACTTGCGATAGTCGGTGTTGCCCTTGTCGCCCGGCGCCATTTTCATGAAGGACTCCAGCGTGGGATTGGTCGACTCGGCGATGCCCATCACCGCGATATTGGTATTGAAGAGCGGGCTGGTATAGGTCGCCACGTCTATGTATGGCTCGTGGCCGCCCGCCATATTGATCGCCACGATACGCCCGTGCGCCAGCGCGTTATCCCACGTGCCCATCACCGTGTGCCGCCCGATCATCGGATCGTAGAACTCGGCGACGTCGCCCGCGGTAAAGACGCCAGGCACGTTCGTCTCCAGGTACTCGTTCGCCATGATGCCCGTCTGTCGCTCGATGGACGTATTCGCCAGGAAGCTGTGGTTGAGTGTCAGCCCCAGGCCCACGCCAATCACGTCGGCGGGATACTCCCTGCCTGTCGCGCCGACAATCGCCTTCGGCGCGCCGTTGTCCGCGACCACATGGTCGATCTGGTCGCCGTGCACAATCGTGATGCCGTGGCGCGTGGCGATGTCATCCACCAGCTGGCCGCCATCCGCGTCGAGGATGCTACGTAGCCAGTAGGGGCCGCGCATCAGCCAGGTGACATGGACGCCGCGCACGTTCAGTCCCTCGGTCATTTCATAGGCGATGAAACTGCCGCCAGACGTGACCGCCTCTTTGCTTTCCAACGCGCGGGCGATGATCTCGCGGGTGTCGTCCAGCGTGACGAAGTTGTAGATGTGCTGTGTGCCTACCACGCCGGGGACATCCAGCTTGTTGGCCCAGCCGCCCGTCGCCACTAGCAGCGCGTCGTAGGGCAGCGGCCCGCCGTGATCGAGATAGACCACGCGCGTTTCGGTATCCACCGAGGTTACCAGCGTCTCCGTCAGCAGCTGGATGTTCTGTTGCTCGTGCCATTCCAGGTTGCGGATGAAGACCTTCTGTTCTGGCAGCAGCCCCTGGAGGTAGCGCGGCAGGGAGACGCGATTGTAGAGCGGGTGCGGCTCGTTGGTAATGAGCCAGATGGAGCAGGAGACATCATTCTTGCGCAACATCTGCGCGCAGGTCGTGCCCGCGATACCATTGCCGATGATGACGTATTTCTTGCCGACTTCAGCAGCCAACTTCTATTCCCCTTCATTCCCGGCGCGTTCGACATCTCTCACGGATGCGCGGCGTATTCTCTCACCGAAGACAACCTGAACTATCTTAACATGCTGGGAGGGTCAGTTGCACCGCGCCGCCGTCGGTGGTCAGGACGACCGGCGTCCGCCCGCTGACGTACACCGTGTCCTCGCTGGTGCTGGCTAGCGAGCCAAACAGCGCCACCTGCGGCGCGCCACCCGCCGTCAGCGCGAACATCGGCTCCATCGCGCCAGGACTGCCAATGGCCCACTGCGCCGGAGCTGTCCCCACATTGTGCATCTGAAAGCTCACGCCGCCAGCGCCACAGACTGGTGGGCTGACTGTTATCGTGCCGAGAATAATCGGCCCGGAAGGCGCGGCGGTGGGTGTCGCCGTCTGAACGGACGTCGCCGTCTGAACGGCGGTGGTTGGCGTCGGCAGCAGCCGCGTCGCAAAGCTGAGCCACGAGGGCGCATTGCCGCTTGCCACCGGAATCATTATGCCGACTCCAGCCGCGATCCCCACCACCAGCAGCAGGAACACCGCGGCGATTCGTCCCAGCGTCCGTAGCAACCGACGCCCCCAGCCTGGCGACTCTGGTGAGACGTCGTCATCGCGCTCCTCCAGTTCATCGTTGGCGAGGGCGGGCGCGGAAACAATCGGGGTAGCGGATGGCGCGGTCGCGGTCGCAACGGCAGCCGCCGATGTGGCAGGGGCGGAGGGCGCGACAGATGCGGCGGCGGCTGGAACTTTTGCCGGAGCAGTGCTCATTCCCAGCGCGGCGCGAACTGTCCGGCGCACCTCTTCGGCGATGGTGATGGCTTCCTGCGCGCGGGCGTAGTCAATCAGGCGCTTGGGGTCGTCGTGCGTGCGCGAGTTGCGGTCACGGTTGAGTTGATTGATGCGCGGGCCAAGCAGATTGGGCAGGCGCAGGCCAGCCTCCGCGGCGGCGCGCAGCAGGTCGGGCATGCTGTTGCTTGCGGCCGCCTCCTGCCAGGATTGTGGCGCCGTCCCCGCTGGCTTCTGGGCGATCTGCGTATAGAGATAGCCCTGCACCATATTCTTGATAGCCGAGACAGCATCTGCCAGCGCCGAGACGTAGATGAGATCGTTGCTCAACAGCCTGCGCGAGCTATAGAGAAACGCGGTTGCCTTGTCGAATCTATCGTTTGCCTGGTCCTGAAATGTGTTCGCCATACTACCCTCCGAGTCCGAATCTTCCAAACGCCGGACTACTATAGCAGCCATTCGAGGTCATGCCAACAGGACCATCGGGTGAGAGCAGGTGGCGGCGACACGGCATGCTATGCTTGGAACAGGGAAATGACCATGGGAACGAGGAGACGTGCTATGACCGCAATTACCGTCCGCACCATCACGCTAGGTATCGGCGCGGCCCACCCCCTGACCGGGGTAACGCTGAGCCGCGCGGGCGCATTTCTGCGCAAGGCGCAGGCGGCGATGGAGCAGGCGGGCTATCTCGTCCAGACGACACGCATCGCCACTCGCCCACTTCTGGCTGATCTAGCCGATTGGGACGACGCGGCCATCGTGGAGTATGCTGCTCGTCTGCAAATGCTCTGTGACGCCGAGGGTATCGCGTTCTGTTCGCTTGGCCCCGCGCCAGCCGATAGGCCTGAGTTTCCGCTTGACCGTCTTGCTCTGCTGCCGGAGATTCTCGTCTCTCACCCCGCGCTGAACGCGACCGTGCAGCTGGCGAGTGTGGCTCACGGTGTGCGCTATGAGGCGGCGCAGCCGACGGCGGAGGTGATGCATCGGCTTGCGGCCTATGATAGCGGCATGCCGAACTTTCGCTTCGCGGCGCTGGCGCTGTGCGATCCGGGCGGGCCGTTTTTCCCGCAGGCGTACCAACGCGGCGACACCTGGACGGTGAGCGTGGGCTTGCAGGGCGCGGGACTGGTACGCGCGGCGCTCGAAAGACTGGTCGAGCGAGTGGGACCGGGCGCAGCACTACTGCCTGGCGTGCGCGCTGCGGTAACAGATGCGCTCGCTACTGCCGCGACGCCAGTCGTTGAGTTGGTACGCGAACTGGCTGCGCGTGCGCGGTACGGTTTTTCTGGCATCGACCTCTCGCCCGCGCCGATGGGCGAGGATAGCATCGCTGGAGCCTTCGAGGTGGCGGGCCTGGGCCGGTTTGGCGAAACGGGGACGCTGGCGCTGGCTGCTGCCATCACACGGGGAATCAAGGGTGTGAGGCTGCCACTTTGCGGCTACTGCGGGCTGATGCTGCCGCCGCTCGAAGACCGCGTGCTGGGCGAGCGCTGCGCGGAGGGGCTGCTGAGCGTCTCGTCGCTGCTCAGCCTCTCCTCGGTCTGTGGCGCCGGGCTGGATACCGTGCCGCTCCCAGGTGATACCCCGGTCGAGCGGGTTGCGGCGCTGCTGATGGATGTGGCGGGGCTGGCGGCGCGCCTGCGCAAACCGCTCTCAGCGCGGCTCTTCCTGGTGCCAGGCGCGCAACCCGGCGAGATGACACGCTTCGACTCGCCTTACCTGACCAATACCCGCGTGCTGCCACTCTGATACAATGGTGGAGCGAACTCCTCACCGGCCGATCTGCCGGTGGCGAGGCCATACATGCGCTGGCGGCTGAAGCCGCGCCTATGGGCTGCGCCGGAAAGCTCGCCTACGCGGGCTCCCACAGGATATGGCGGGCAAGCAGCGAACAGTCTCTACGGATGACTAGCGAACAATTCGCTAGTCACAATGTACAATGGAGGCGAGATGAGGGCGCGACGGATTGAGTTTGGCGCGGGGATCGCGGCCTGCGTGTTGAGCGTGCTCGCCTTCGCCTTTCTGGTCTTCGCGCCTATCGTGCCGGTCTGCTCTGTAGCGAACGGCGCAAAGCTTGCCCCGCGCATGCTGCCCGCTATAGTCACTGGCGCAAGGCTCCGTCTGGCGTTCGGCGCTGGCTCTTCGTGCTGGCGATGCTGGCGCTCTCGCTGGCGGGCGGCATAGGCGCCATAATCGAGGCGCGGACGGGTCGGCGATTTGCGGCGATACCGCTCTGGGCGGCGACGGTGCTGGTCTTTGGTGGCTGCGCGCTGGCGGCGGGTGGCGCGGGCATCATCTATCTCCCCTCGGTGCTGGCGCTCGGCCTCGCCGCCTATGCCTCGATCCTCTCCCGCCTCCAGACGCGCAATCGAACCGATTTCCTCTCCCCGACACCGTGAGGGTAGTGGTGAGGAGAGGTCGCTCGCTACGCCGCCGGGAATAGCTGCTCGTCGTGCGTTTCCCTCTCAGATTCGGACATACGCGCGGATTCAGACATACGCGCGCAGCGAATCCGCGGGTTGAGGCTCGCCGCCAGCGCCACCATCACCAGCCCGGCGCCCAGCGCAACCACTGTCGCGCCCGCGCCCGCATGCTCGATGAAGAATCCAGCGACTGCCAGGCCAACGGGGAGGCTGCCATACACCAGCAGGCGGATAATGCTGCTGACCCGGCCCTGGAGCGCATCGGGGATGAGAGACATCCGGTAACTGAACTGCGCCACGTTGATGACGGCATAGACCGCTCCGAGCGCCGCCATCACCAGGCCAAGCGCAAACGGTGTTGGAGCGACCGCATAGAGCAGCCAGATCAGCGCCACCAGCCAGTTGCCGCCGATGAACGCCTGGGCAAACGAGAGCCGCCGCACAACCCGCTCCGCCAGCAGTGAGCCGAGTACGGTTCCGCAGCCACCCAGTCCCAGCATTAGTCCGATTTCCGGGGTGGACGCATGCATTCGCTCGGCCAGCACGATAACCAGCAGCGCCTCGCTCGCCACAAGGCAGTTACCCGCGGCGATCAGAGTCGTCAGCGCGCGTAGCGCCCGGTGACGCCAGAGCCAGACGACTCCCGCGACGATATCGTCACGCATTGTCCGCCAGTTCAGCGGATGCGCCTGCTCATCAGCCGCATGCTGTTTCGGCAGCTGGATACGCCACAGCGCTAGCACCGAGACGCCATAGGTCACGGTGTCGAGCAGGAACGGAACCATCCGCCCGATGGCGAAGAGTGCGCCACCCAGCGCTGGGCCAAGCAGTGTCGTCACCCCGTCCGTCAGGCTGAGATATTGCGCGGCGGCAGCGGGCATTTCCTCCTGTGTGACGATGCTCGGTAGCACGGCAATTTCCGCGAGATCGAAGAAGGTGAAGAGCGTCCCCTCGATCACCGCGACCAGACAGATCTGAAGCACACTGAGATGGCCAAGCAGGAGCGCCAGTGGAATGCTGCCAAGCGCAAGCGCCCGCCCGCTATCGCAGAGAATCATGACGCGGCGACGATCCCAACGATCCACCAGCGCCCCGGCGGGCAGCGAGAACAGCAGGTACGGCAGCATTCGTAGCGCGCCCGCCAGCCCAGCGATGGCTGCCGATTGCGTCAGCGCCAGCACCAGCAACGGAAACGCGATCTGTGTCATCTGCGAGCCAGTGGCTGAGACCAGTTTGCCTCCCCAGAGTGTGAGATAGTTGCGGCGGCGCCAGAGTGGCTGCCGATGCAGCGTCCAGCCAACCGCCTGGCGCGGCCAGGCTCGCACCCCTTGCGCCGCGACCCGCGCGCGAATCGTCAGAGTGATGATGTTCATGGTATCTGTCCTCTCGTACTCGCTCGTGGCGCGACTACTTCCAGTTGATGGTGAAAGCGCCAAGCGCGGCGGCTAATAGAAACGCCGCGCCTGTCTCCGGGCATGGCTGCGCATGAATCGTGGGGCGCTGGCTCTCGTTTGCGTTGCCGTCCACCGTGTTCTCCTCATCATTGCGCGTCGTATCAGTTACACTGGATGTCTCTGTTGTCATAGTTGACTCGCTGCCTTTCCGCTGCGTATCACCGCATCGCTACAAGTGCCCTGGCGCGTGAGATCGCCATGTCGTTCTGGGTTCCAGTGTGCCTGAGTTCAGTTGCCAATACCACGAAAAACTGACATGCGCGTTGACATAGCTACTGACAAATCTGGTGATAAAATCTCAACTCATTGTGAACCGCTCCCCTGCACAGGCGTCCCCGCGCGTGTTACCATGTGGTGTGGAGCCGTCCGCCGCTGATTTCCCCCTGTTAGAAGGTGTAGAGCTGGGGGTCACTCTGGTTCTGGCTCTCTCTCCGCGGAGAAGGGGTTAGGGGGTGAGGTGAGCCACAATGACTATGGCGCGTGACCAGGACACACAATCCGACTTCGCCGATCTGCTACGGCGCGCTCGCCGTGACGCTGGACTTACCCAGGAGGAACTGGCCGAGCGGGCTGGGCTGAGCGCGCGCGCCATCACCGCGATTGAGCGGGGCATCAGCCGGGCGCCCCACAAAACCACCGTTGAGCTGCTCTGCGCCGCCCTGGAACTCCCGCCGGAACAATACGCCGTGTTTCTTGCCGCTGCCCGCAAACGACCAGGAGGGGCCGCACTGAATCCCACGCTACCACCTGTTGACGATGGCGGCTCCAACAGCAATGGCAGCGGATCGCTGGCAGCGCCATTGCAGGCGGTTGGCGGGTTTCTGGGCGCGCTGCCCGACCGTCTCATCGTCACCCGCGAGGCTGAGCTACGTCAGATCGGCGATGCGCTCGATGCGACACTTCACGGCTCGGCTAAAATCGTGTTTCTCGCGGGCGAGCCGGGCGTGGGCAAGACGCGACTGGCCCAGGAAGCAACGCTGGTGGCGCAGGCACATGGCTATCTGGTGGTGACTGGGCGGTGCCAGGAACCCTACCAGGCGATGCCGTACTATCCCTTTGTCGAGGCGCTGCTGGCCGCCATTATGCATGCCGCGCCCGCCATCCGTGAAGAATTGCCGCGCTCCTGGCCCGAGGTGCAGCGGCTCCTGCCTGGCTCCATACAGGATCGCGAGGCGAGCGGCGCCTACCGGCGAGCGGAGGAACAGCAGCGCCTCTTCTGGTCGATAACGCGCTTCTTCCAGGCGTTGGCCCTGGAGCAGCCAATTGCGCTGCTGCTTGATGATCTGCACTGGGCTGACGACGCCAGTTTGAGCCTGCTACAGCATCTGGCGCAACACACACGCGCCTCGCGGGTCTTCATCCTCTGCGCCTACCGCGATACCGAACTCTCGCGTCGCCACCCGTTACGTCGCATCCTTCACGATCTTGCCCGCGAGCGACTGGCCGACCGTCTGACCGTCACGCGGCTCTCGCAAGGAGGTACAGCGGCGCTTATCGCCACGATCATTGCGGAAAACGTGGGAAACGACGTGAATGCTCCCGCCGAGCCGCCCGCGGCGCTCATCGAGGCCATTCACCGCAGTACCGATGGCAACCCTTTTTTCACTGTTGAGGTGCTGCGCGCACTGCAACAGCGTGGCGAGATGCGATCCGCTGATGGCCGCTGGGAATGGCGGAGCACGCAGGAAATTCTGGTGCCGGAGAGTGTCCAGGCAGCGATAGATGAGCGGCTGGCAAGACTCGATCCGGGCGCGCAGGAACTTCTGGAAGAAGCCAGCATCCTGGGTGAGAGTTTCGTCTTTGATGATCTCGTCGCGCTTCAGGAGCGAGATGAAGACGAGGTGGAGATGGCGCTGGAAGCAGCGATTGGGGCGGCGCTGGTGCAGGAGACCGGCCCAGACAGCTACCACTTCAACCATGTGCTGACACAGCAGGCGTTGTATCACGGCGTCTCGCGCCGCCGCCGCCGCCGACTGCATCTGGCCGCTGGCGCCGCGCTTGAGCGGCTACCTCAGAGCCAGCGTTCCGGGCATGCCAGCGAACTGGCCTGGCACTTTCTCCAGGCGGACGAACCGGCGCGCGCCTTGCCATATGTCATCCAGGCAGGTGACCAGGCGCAGGCGATCTATGCCTATACCGCCGCCGAAAATCGCTACCGGACGGCAGTCGAACTTGCTCGCAGTCTGCAAGATACAGCCCAGGAGGCGGTAGTCCAGGCGCGGCGTGGGACAGCACTGGCAGGACTCGCGCGCTGGGACGAGGCGCTGGTGGCCCTACGGCGGGCGGCCGATCTGGATCGCGCGGCTGGCGCGTATGAGGCGCTCGCTCAGGATGTCGCGCTCATGGCCCGCGTCTACAATGATCATGGAACGCCGGAAACCGGCATCGAGGTGACGCGACCGTACCTGGAGCAACTTCCGGCGCAGACATCGGCGGGCGCGCTGGCGCGGGTCTATACCGCCCTGACCTATCTCTATCTGTCCAGTGGCTTGTATCATGAATTGCTGGCGATTGCTGAACGCGCGCTGGAGTTTGCTAGTGAGGCGAGCGATCCGCGCCTGCTTGCCGAGGCGCAAGGCAGGCGTTGCGCCGCTCTGGCGACGCTGGGACGTTTCGATGAGGCGCTGCCCAGTCTGCACGAAGTCGTCCGTCTCGCCGAGGAGGCTGATGCTCTGGAGACGCAGGTGCTGGCGCTCAACAACATTGCGCACTCGTATCTGCTGATTGGTCCCCTCGACTCCGCGCGAGACACATTCGCGGGCGCTCTCGATCTGGCGCCGCGTCTGCATTCCCCGGTGTTGTTGCCGCTACTCCTGGTGAATCACGCCTACGCCAACTTCCTGCTGGGCGACTGGCAGCGCGCCCATGCCGACTTGAACAGCGCCAGCCAGATCGCTCAGGAGATGGGCATCAATGCACTCTCGGCCTCCCTCCCTGTTCTGCGCGGGCGGTTGTATCTCGCCGAGGGTAGGCCGAGTGACGCGGCGCGCGTCATTGCCGAGGGGCTTGCGCTTGGGGAGCCAGATGCTCAGACCATGTACGATGCCCAGAGCGCCCTTGCCGAGCGTGAACTCCTCAGCGGGCGACCAGAGGCCGCGCGTGACCGTGTGCTACCTCTCGTCGAGGGAGCGAATCCGCACGTTCCAGATGCGGTCGCCGTGCTGCCTTTGCTCGCATGGGCTCACCTGGAAATGGGCGAGATCGAGCGCGCTACAAGTATCGTGGCGGAGGCGATACAACTGCTACGAGCGATGGGGATGCGTGTCATGCTGGTCAATGCGCTACGAATACAGGCGATGGTGGCGCAGCGGCAGGGCGACCGCGGCACGGCGGAGACGACGCTAGCTGAGGCCGTCTCGCTGGCTGACGCCATCGGCTATCCCTACGCCAAAGCGCAGGCGCTCTTTGACTGGGCGCTGCTCGCCCCAGATGATGTTGCCAGCCAGGAACGGCTGCGCGAGGCCAGTGCCATCTTTACACGGCTAGGCGCGAGCGGCGATGCGGTTCGCTCAGAACGCGCACTGAAGTCGCGAAAATAGCACTACTCAGTCGCCGTGTGGGCTGGCAAAGACCTCATAGTGGGTGACGGTTGGCTCCAGCTCCAGCAGATAGTCCGGGTCGAAGTCGTAGTACTTCGCCTTCTCGATATCCTCTCCAGCGAAACTGCGAATGGCGTCCTCGGAGTCCCAGAGAGTGAGCAGCAGAAAGTGGGCGACCTCGCCCTCAATGCGCCGCATCACGTAGACGCCACGGTTGCCAGCAATTGCCTGATAATCGGCAACGGCGACGGTTCGCATCAAATCCAGGTACTCATCGGCTTTGGCAATGGGTGTAACGCCGTGCCAGGTGCGAGCGATCATGGTTTATCTCCGTTCGATGTCGCATCTCAACTGTCATATTCCAAATGTTATTGGGCGCCGTCTATCACGCGACCGGCATACCACCCGCGACCTGCCGATCACGCTCGACAAGCTGCTGTGAGCCACTGTTACCTCAGAGCGAACAATGAGTGTCGGGCAATGACGCCAGACTATCATCGATTGCGCCTGAGGTAGCACCATGAATCAAACCATCATCTTCATTCACGGCGCGTGGATGACACCCAAATGCTGGGAACCGTTCGAGTCGTTTTTCACAACGCGCGGCTATACCTGTCAGGCTCCGGCGTGGCCGTATCACGACAGGCCAATCGATGAACTTCGCGCCAGGCCCGATCCCGGCCTGAAACAGCTTGGGCTTGGTGAGATCATCGACCACTATGCCCGGATCATCCAGCAGCTTCCAGAGCCACCGATTCTCATTGGCCATTCCTTCGGCGGGCTTGTCACCCAGGTGTTGCTCGACCGCGGGCTGGGCGCGGCTGGGGTCGCGCTCGATCCCGCCCCGCCGCGTGGCATCCTCGCCGCCGCCTATCCCACGACGACGCGCGCGCTGTTGCGAATCATCGCGACGCCGGGCGGATGGCGCAAGGTCTTCCACTGGTCTCTGGGTGAGTTCGCCTATGCCTTCGTCAACACGCTGCCACCCGAGGAGCAGAAACGCGCCTACGATGAATACGTCGTGCCGGAGTCGGGCCGACTGTTCTTCCAGAATGCGCTTTCTCCGCTGAATGCGCGCACGCCTGGGCAGGTCAATTTCAACAATGGCCGCCGTGCGCCGCTGCTCATTACCGCGGGGACAAAGGATCATATTATCCCGGCGGGGATGGTGCGAGTCACCTTTCGCAAATACAACCAGCGCTCGGGGGCGATTACCGAATTCCAGGCATTCCCTGGCGGAACACACTGGCTTATCGCTCAGCCAGGATGGGAAATGGTCGCTGGTTCCGTGGAAACCTGGCTGCGCAAGCACACCTCGCGCTAGAAGGTATCTAATAGACAGAACCGCCTTGCGATAGGGTCAGGCGCGGCGAACGCGCATATGCAGCAGCGGGTACGGTTTGCCGATGCTATCCACCGCCGAGCGTCCCACGACCTCGAAACCCATCCGCAGGTAAAAGCCTATCGCCTGCGGATTCTGCTCATTGACATCCAGTTTATCCGCGCCCAGGGTCGTCACTGCATAGCTCAACAGCCGCCGCCCAATGCCCTGGCCGCGCCACTCCGGATCCACAAAGAGCATCTCGACTGTCCTATCCTCCACCCCAATGAATCCTGCCACTTGACCAGCGCGCTCACGCACGCACAGCAGATGCGATACATGAGGCAGGCTATCCCACACCAGCGGCCGGATGACCTCGATATTGGCCTCGGTGACAAACGTATGCGTCGCCCGTACGGACGCCTCCCACACCTCGACCACACGGACAAAGTCATCCGGGCCGACCGCCGAGACGCCCTCTCGCAACCGCATTTCCTCAAGCATCTCGATCACCTATGAAGCCCTTACTGCTCTCGTCCGCTAGAATAGCGCGAGACGCCGTCACCCAGACTGGCCCATCACGCCATTGTCAGGCGAGGACATCTTCCCACGTAACACAGTACCGCGCGCATGCCCAATCGTTACACGCCCGGCATAGCCCAAGAACGGCGCCAACCTGGCTATAGTCAGCGCCAGTGACATTCAACGAGTATGCGCTGGGAGCGCCCTCGCCGGGCTATCAGGACGTCAATGGAACCGTGCTCATAGCGTGGACGGGAACTGACTCCGACAAATGGCTGAGAGTGGGGAACGGCGGGTCACCTATCGGGGTAAGCGGCGCGCCTCCTCCAGATAAGCGGTCACGCCATCATCCAGTTCCTGAGGGTAGGTGTATCCCAGCGCCTGCCCCACCTCAATCGCTAGCCGTCTGAAGAGCGCGGTCATGACGAAGAGCGCCTCCCAGTTTTCCGCGATGCCTGGCCCTACGTAGGTATGCTCGAACGCCGACCAGAGGTCGGGCGGCAGTGCGCGCTTCAGTCCTCGGCCCACAACGCCCGGCTTCCATGCCCAGTCATGATCAAGCTCGATGCGCCATTCGAGCAGGGGCAGCAATAATTCGCTTCTCATGACGACATCGAGGTTATAGCGAGCGAAGACAAGGTCGTCGCGCCAGAGGTTTTTGGCGACATAGGTGGATTCCCACCAGAACTCTTCGATGAGCGCCAGATATGCCTGTTCGGTGGGTTTCGGCGGAATATGCGCGGTACGGGTGGGCGCTGGCAGGCGCGCGGCCAGCCCATCTTTATCCAGCAAAACGCGATAGCCCCAGTCCAGAAAGTCAGTGGATAGCTGTTGCTCTACCAGACGCTGGAGTAGCTCAATGGGCCAGATGGCAAAGTCTATCCTGGTGTGGTCGTGATACATCACCAGGCGCATGTGGGTCTCGACACCCAGCACCGCAACCGGGTCGCCAAAGCGCACCAGTGGCTCGCCAAAGAAGCGCTGCCAGTCGTTGTTCTCGGCGAATGGGCGCGTATCCGAGACGACCAGCAGGATGTCATAGTCGGAGAAGCGGTCGAGCGGCGCCTGTTCGACGGCGCGCGAGCTTTCCAATATGACGGCGCGGATGAGCGGATGGCTCTCAGCCCACCACACAACTCGCTCCAACACCGCTGCTTCGTCGGGCATCTCTGGCATAGCGCATCGTCTCCCGCTGGATCCCTCTATGGTGGTATTCGACCCATACATGAGCCAACCACATCGTACGGCCAGCATGCCTGGGATCGCCGTCAGATATCTGACAGAGTGCCTGCGCCTGCGCGGCGGGATTGCACTCACCAGCCTCTAACGCGATGAAGCTCCTGCCTATCGCACGATACGACTGGCAGGAGCCTGTGCTGATTTTGAGATGAAAAGCGCTTTCACTCCGTGCGTCAGAAGGAGCACGCTTACGCCGCGCACAGCTCCTGTTGCGCTGCACGCTCGCTGGCGAGTCGCTCTGCCAGCCGGGCAACCCACTCCGGCCAGGTGAAGTGCGCGTCGGGCAGTTGCGTAGCAGGAAGCGGCCAGTAGGGTCGTGTTGATGTCATCGCGGCGCGCTGTGTCTGCTCGGATAGCGCTTCAGATGGTCGCTCAATTGGTCGCTCAATCGTTGCGGTATTCATCCTATTCTCCTCGTCTCATTATTGGCCTAATGGCCACGTGCCAGCGCTGGAGCCATCTCCAGCTGGGTCACATCGGCCAGGAAGATCCCGGCCTGCTCGGGGGTGGACATCGCCGCCCAGAAATGCTCAGGATGGTTAAAGCCCCAGGCATAGGCGTCCGCAACCGTCTGATGCTGCGTCGCGGCGCGCAACACCTCCAGCATGTGCGGTTGTGGTGGCCTCAGACGCCCGTTGGTTCCCTCGGTCACGGGCTGCGTGAAGGCCCAGACGCGCTGCTCGGCGTCGCGGCAGAATTCTTCGTCGAAGCTATGGGCGTCGAGGATCGCCTCGCCCAGCGCCCAGGCGGCGTACGAAGCGGTGTTGGCCCCCTGGCCAATGATCGGATCGTTCACGATGTGCGCGTCGCCCAGCGCCACCACATACTGGCCCGTCTCCAGGCGCCGATACCCAGCACGCACAGTCGGCGTGATCGCGGCGTGGCAGAGATCAAGATGGCGGCTGAGCGTGAATGCGTCACGGTCGATACGCGCAGAGATCGCTGGGGCGTACGTCCGCAGCAGATCGAGCACGGTCGCCTCGAAGCGCCTGGGATCGTCCAGATAGCGCATGTGTGCGACCGCCTCGAAGGCTCCCCCTTTGATGCTCTCGAAGGCGATGGCCGTCAGCCCCGGCTCGAACGAGACGACGGGGAACGACAGGATTTCTCCCTGACCTGGAACGACGATGACGTCGAGCGCACGTGGTGAGCCGAGCGCAACGCCGCGATAGAAGCCACCAGCGACCAGGCGTTGTGGCGCGCTGAATGGTGAGTGCTCGGCAATGCGCGGGAAGAGCGTGCCAAGCGCTCCACGCCCGGTCGCTACGACCACCAGATCGTACTCTTCGGCGAGGGTCGCTACATCCTCCACCTGGAGTGTCCCAACGCGCACACGCCCACCACGCCGCGCAAAGTCATCGAGCAGGCGCGCGCAGTAGATGCGCATATCAACACTCATACATGGTTCATCGTACGCGCCGCTGAAAAATAGCGGGCGCTCGCCATGGATACGCAAGGCAAGGTGTGTCAATGCGACCTCTTCGTCGTCCCAGTGAGCCACCCCAAGCATGCGCTCGCGTGCGCGCGTTGGCGCGGAACGTATCACGGCATTTGACAGTCGGCTGGATAACAACTGGTCAGAGGTTTGCTCCGTGTGAATCGTCACCTCGAAGCCCGCGTGTCGCAGGAACAGGCCAAGTTGTAGGCCCGCGATCCCCGCGCCGATAATCCCAATCCTCGTCATGGCTATCCCCCTCTCGCTGAACAATCGCGTTCAGTGTTGATGGGTCTAGCCTACCGGTAGATAGTGCTGGATAGACAGCCGAAGCGCTGCCGAATTGGCGCCGAATTATTGCCGAAAAGTGGGAGGGGATGGCGTGGGAGATTTTAATTGCTGGCGCCGTTGAGCTCGCGCTGCCAGAGCCAGTCGGTGATACGCTCGATTCCGTTGGCGAGGTGATAGCGATAAGTGTTGAAGGGGAGGCCGAGCAGTTCCGCGGCTCGCTCCTGCGTAGGCGCTGGTTCGATGTAGGTATGCCAGATGGCGCGGTGAAACTTGATCTCCTTCGGGTTCTCCGCCAGACTGGCCACGGCTTCGAGCATGAGCGCCCGCAACGCTTCGGGTGAGGGGCCTTGCCGGGCGACATCCGCGACCAACCGTGACTGCATCAGCGGATTCGCCGCCAGCTCGCTCGCGTGGGTATAGTCGCGCAACGCCTGACGCACCGCATCGGCAAACTCTGGCTGCGAGAGCACCAGCAGTGACGGCGCAGAAGAGAGGGTTGGTGACTGTGTCGTGAGATTCGGGTCGGCGGCCAGGGTCGCTTTGACGTTGAGCCAATCCATGGCTGGCTCCACGCGCCAGTCGTGCGTAAAGACACCGAAGCGTTGCCCATCAGTCACAAAGTCGGCCTCCGGTGAGCGCCAGAAATGGACGGCGGTAAAATGGGGTTCGATGAAATCAGGATCGAAGATGGGGATGAAGTTCCAGGCCAGCTTGGGATGAGTAATAAGGTCGATGGTTGTATTGATCGCCGCGAGATTAAAAGCTGGCGAGACGCCCTGGAAACCCTCGGTGGTCATCCAGAAACGCGCGTAGAGGATTTCTTCGTCCTGCCGCAGTGGGCCATGACGCGCAATGAAATCTACCGCCGACCGGATCGCTGGATCCGTCGCGATATCCTCTGGACTGGGCTGCCTCAAGAGGAGATGGGCCAGGAGGCCGAACACGTCGCCGCCCACATTGCGGAGCATGCGAAACGCCTGCGGCTGGCGCTCGAGCCAGTAAGCCGCGATCTTCGCCGAGGCCTCCCCCTGATGGCGCGCGATCAACGCCAGGATGGTAGGGTGGTCGTGTGCCGATGCCACCTCGGCGTAGGCGCTGCCCAGCGCCGACCATTCATAGTAGGGGCGGTAGACGGGGCTATGCCGACACAGGTAGAGCAGGGAGAACCAGATGCGCTGTTGCTCCATGCCATAGGCCTGGACAAATCTGGCGTAGAGGGCGGCAAACAGGCGATGGGTGAGACGGCGGAAGCTCTCGGGATTGCGCCAGCGCCAGTCGGCATCCAGCACCTCGCGCGCCAGATCGTGGGGGAAGAGGCCAAAGGGGCCGTCTTCAATGAAGGGGAGTTGGCGCAGCCACTCGAAGAGCGTATGCGCATCACTAACGCTGGCTCCTTCAAGCATATCGCCTAACAAAGTCTCGGTAGTTGCCCACATGCGCACGCAGATATCCAGCGCCAGACGATGATCGGCGCTGGGCACATCCTGCACGAGGCGCTCCAGCAGCACGCGCACCACATCTGGCTCAGGTTCATAGAGCGACGCGCGCGATGGCAACTTTCCCCCACGGCCCAGCACATCGGCGACGAGCGCCAGCGCCAGGGGATGCCCATGCGTAAAGGCCAGAACGTCAGTATGCAGATCATCGGGGATGCCGCGCATTGCCAGATAGGTCTGGCACTCGTCCGGGCGCAGATCGCGGAGCGGTGCGATGCGCGCTAACTCTGCCCAGTCAATATCGGTACGCCAGGGTGACGTGGGTGGGTTGCGGCTGGCGATCACCACGAGGCTCTGCGCTGGCAGTTGCGGCAGAAACGTCTCACGCAGCCAGCCATCGAGCGCGGTCAGGATTTCGTAGCGATCAATCAGGAGCACGCCAGCCGATGGCCAGTGTGCGATAACATGCGCCAGACTCACGTCCTCAAGCTCCAGGCACTGGCTCAGGGCAAACAGAAACCCCGATGGCGTTGGGTCGATATTTCGCCCATCCACCTGCACGACGATCTTTTCGCCGGTTGCCGCGCGGCGGGCGTATTCGTGGAGCAGGGTGGTCTTGCCGATGCCACCGGGGCCATAGACGTAGAGCACAGCAAAAGGCGGCTCGGCTGTCTGGATCGCTGCGCAGAACATCTCAAGTTCATCTGAGCGTCCGACGAAGCGTCCGCGCCGGGCTGCGACCAGCCGATCAGCAATTCGCGGGGTTTGCGCAGTAGCGTGATTCCTGGTAGCCATTGTCTCATGCTCTCTGAATGACGCCTGGCATGGAATGGAGTATAGCACACGCCAGACTTCGTGGCGGGCCGCTGCCGATCCATAATTTGGCGTAGAGATAATGCGTAGAGATGATTACGAAGAGCGGACCCGCTGCAGCCAGGGGATGATGACCTGGATGAAAGAGCGACTTACCACGGCGAGCGCGATAAGCACAAACCAGCCCATCAACGTTTGATTGGGCGCCCGCATCTGCGCGGTGATGAACAAGATACCGCCCAGCAGCGCCGAAGTCATCGTCGCGACGACTGGCCAGGAAAACCAGCGCACGCAGAGCGCGATAACAAGCACGCTGAGCAACGTCAGCCAGATAGAGAATACCCCGCTGAGTTGCAGGTAACCCAGACAGGCGAGACCCACCGCCAGATCCGCCGCGATGGTCCAGCGGCTCGTGATGCCCTTTCTGGCCACGAATTCCAGCAGGGCGGTTGTCCATCCCAGCAGCAACAGCGTTTCGGCGATTTCCAGCCGCTCTCCAGCGCCCCACGACAGCACCAGCAACACCGCGATGAGCAGGCGCACTCTCGCCAACCCGCCTCCCCACAGCATACCCAGGGTATACCCCTCGCGTTGCGCGCCGAATTGATAGGTTCGACCCTTCCAGACGATTCCCGCGCCGAACTCCGTCTGGATCGCGGCGTGCAGCGTTGTCAGGATGATGGCCAGCATCGTTCCGGCCTGGAGAAATACCAGGGCGGGCGGCAGATGGAAGCGCCGCATCACCAGCAGGTGGGTTGTCCAGAGAAAGGCGACCTGGAGGAGCGGTAGCCAGAACCACGGGCCAGATGCTGGGTAATGGATCAATCCAACCGCCAGAAAGACATATGGCCCACAGAACAGCGCGACGCAGGCCGCGACGCCGGGCAGAAGAATAGGGAGCGAATAATTGATCGCGGCGAAGGCGCTTTTGGTGATGCCGCGCCAGGCCTCCGCGAAGCTGTGGTACATCCGCACGCGCATCAGGGCCGTGCCATCAATCCAGACGAGCCGCCCGCCATGGCGTTTGATGAGCCGACTCAACTGGATATCTTCCACGATATCGGTGCGCACTGCGGCGTGGCCGCCGATACGCAGATAGGCTTCGCGGCGGAAGAGCAAAAACTGCCCCAGCGCCCCGGCAAATACTGGTGATGGATGGTTCGTTACCAGGCCCAGTGGTAAGAATGCGGCGAATGTCATGGGGATGATCGGCAAGAGCAGCGCTTCACCGAAACTGCCGACGAGGGTTGTCGGGATCATCGTCAGCAGGTCGGCGCGTCGCTCGCGTGCCTGGCGCAGCGTGACCGAGACACACTGTGGAGCAAGCACGGTGTCAGCGTCTACGAAGAGCAACCACTCGCCACTCGCCGCTTTGGCCAGTTGCGCGCAGGCGTTGGCCTTGCCGTGCCAGTTGGGCGGCAGTTCCCCGCCATGCAGCAGCCGCACATTGGGATAGCGTCGCGCCAGATCGTCGACGATGGCTGCCGTCTGGTCCTCGCTCTGATCATCGAGCACGATGATTTCGCAGCGCGGATAGTCCTGTTGCGCGAGCGATGCGACGCACTGCGCAATCGAGCGTTCCTCGTTGCGTGCGGGCACGAGGATGGAGACGAGCGCCGTCTCTGCGCTGTCATCTACGTCACCATCACTCATGAGCGCCTGTCTATTGGGTGCGCTGAGCAGGCGCAGATTATTGATGGTGTTGAGCAGCAACGCCGCCAGAATAGCTGTGATGAAAACCTGATATATGAGCATGAGCGCCTCATCTAGAGAATGCTGGAATTACCTTGCGGGGTGGTTGGTATCAGCGCGGGCGAGTGTCCGGCGGAGAAGAGTCGTCACTTGCTTGGTTCGTTGGACGTTGCCAGCCAGGGTTTGCCGCCCCCTGCCAGGGATGACTGTTCCAAACGCGCGTATCATGGGCGTGGTCAAGCCGCTTTTTCAGCGCGGCCAGCAGAGCGATGCCGAGTGTATACGCGGATACCCAGAGCGGCTGGCGAAACAGGAGGGGTAGCAGGATGATGGCGACAATCCCAACCGCCACGCTGGGGTTGAAATCGCGGACGATAAGGTACGCCAGTCCCAGGATGATGAGCGCGCATAGGGTGGAGAGCGGCGAGATCGCCAGCAGCACGCCGAGCGCCGGGGCTAGCCCTTTGCCGCCGCGTCCGCGCAGGAAGATGGAGAACTGGTGGCCAAGCACAACCGCCACCCCGGCAATGAGGGCGCTCACCGGCGGAACAATCGCGGTGGCTGCCCAGTAGATCAGGTAGCCTTTCAGGCAATCGAGCAGAAGAGCCAGGACTCCCCATTGCGGGCCGACGACGTGCCATACGTTGCGGCTGCCGACGTTGCCCTCGCCCACTTCATAGAGCTTCAGACCTGTGCGCCATTTTGTGATGATCTGGGAAAATGGGATCGAACCGATGAGGTACGCGCCCAGAATCACGACGAGGCTGAGTTTATCCATAGCACCACCTCACACGTCCAAGCGACCCAACAGCACCTACTATCTAGCATCTTGTATAGCATCTCGCATAAAACGGCCCACAGCGCGAAAGACTTCCCTTGCTCATCATACCCGATGCTTACCCTGTCAGGGTAGTGAGCGGAGATAGTTCGGCCATCGGCATGTGTCGAGGGAGCTACGAGAGAGCGGGGCAGTTTGCTGGCGGCGTGAAGGCAAGGGGTGGCATGGGCAGTTGTCCATAGGGGCTGACGCTCTCCATCAGCCGGAGCAGCGCCACATACTGCGGTTTGGCGGCGCCGTTTTTGGCGACATCCACCATATCATCGGTTCCGTAGCCGCCGACATTCGCGAGGTCGAACTGGTTGGCGAATGAGGCGCCCGCGCGGGCCATGCTCTTCAGCGCGGTGACGCTATATTGCGCGATCCAGCAGGCATCTTTTGTGTAGTCTGGCATCGGCGCCGATGGGTCGGCGTTCCACTCGGTCACGCCGATGGGGATACGCGCGCCCGCAGCGCCGAAGTACTGTGTCAGCCACCCGCGCACCATCGTCACCTGATCGCCGTAGCTATCCGCCTTCGCCATGCACGAGTCAGCGCTTTCCTGCCAGCAGGGATACCAGTGAAAGGTTACGAAGTCCGGCACTACCTTACTCAGCGCCATCCCTTGCAGCGCCTTTTGCATGTAGCAGACGGTACTGTCGAACGTGTAGGTACACTGGCTATACTGCGGCGTGGTGGCGGCTGGCCCGCCGAAAAGCGCATGAGGGTCAATCGCGCGCAGCCTGGGGATCTCGCTCGCCCACTGTGAGATGTAGGTCGCAACCAGAACCTGCTCGTTATCCGGCTCATTCATGAATTCGTAGGACGAGCACTTGCCCTTGAAGAGCGTCACCATATGCTCGTCGTAGGCCATGCTGTTCCCGCTCGGCAGCTCACAAAGCAATTGCGCGCCGGTGTTGAGCGCCGCCTGCACCTTGCTTTGCTGATAGGCGTCTGTCACCGGCTGGCTCGTGACGAGGTCAGTCTGGAAGAGCCAGGTGCGGATCAACGCCAGATGGTCGGCCTTCACCTGCTTCTGGATCGCCGGTATAGTGATGAGATTCTTCTCGGCGTCCCAGTTCTGTGTGTCATTGGTGCCCCAGAGCA
Organism: uncultured Chloroflexia bacterium; assembly: GCA_963718915.1. Taxonomy (GTDB): domain Bacteria; phylum Chloroflexota; class Ktedonobacteria; order Ktedonobacterales; family JADMIN01; genus DAHUXT01. The sequence goes on from CAVRAI010000015.1 coordinate 646,931, forward strand.
TCGAGGGGATGCCATGCCAGAGGGTCTCGCCGGGCAGCAGTGGTGGCGGTGTCTTCGGCGCCCAGTTGGCGGGCGGGCCAGCGTTTTCACCGCCGATGAGTCGGGACACTGCTGCGGTTCCACCGCCGATGGCGACCAGCACGAGCGCCACCATCAACGCGGCAACGATGGGCTGCGTTCGCACCCAGTTGGTCAGCCGCCTCTTCGGAGACGTCTTCTGAGGCATTGTCTGAGCAGCCGTCATGTCTTTGCCCCTCTCCTCCACCCCCATGTCACACAGCTACGCGACGACGCTGCGCTTCCCAGCTTGTCGGCAACATACCCCCAACCATGTCCCGTCGGCAACAAACGAGGTGTGTAGCGACAGGCGACAGGGTAACACCTGCATCGAGAGTGACATGAGTGAGTGTGTACATTGCACATTTGGACGATGCAAGCGCCGCGATGACCGTCAACAATGTTGTTCCTACTGGAATTTTGAGTCTCGCAACACGCTAAATGCCGTCTCGATGATACGGAGGGATCTGCACAGGACGAACCTTGTTTGTTTATCTGTGTCCAGGGCACTCCAATTTGCAATATTGCATGCTTCGTGACAAAGTAGAGGGTATAGTATAGTGAAGCAATCGACAAAAGAACCAAAGGCGAGTATAGGTGTTATCCGAAAGTAGATAGGGGGACTAAAGTGTCCAAGCTTGTTATCTTCGGAAGTGCAGTTGTTGATTTGACCTTCACTGTACGGACATCCCTTCCGAAAGAAGGCGAATCAATACCTGGCAAGTTTGAGGCATCCCCAGGTGGAAAAGGGCTCTATCAAGCGGTTGCGTGTGCTCGCCTGTCGTCGAAGTTGTCTTCAACGACATTCATAAGTTCCATTGGAAATGACCAGTTTGGAGCCCAAGTTCGCGATATTCTCACGATGGAGCATATTCACGAATGCATAGCAAATCAGGATCTTGGTGACAGAGAGACAAGTGTAACCGATGTTGTGTGCATGCTGGTAACTCCTGGGAAGACTACTTCATACATAGGGTGTCGGAATGCAACAGATCGATTATCCGCTGACTTTGTCAGATCCGAGGCTGCAGCTGTGATTCAGGCCGCAGATGTTGTTCTCGTGACATTTGATGCTGCGGTGGAGGCAACGAAGGAGGTCATTTCACTTGCACGTGCTGCAGGTAAGCCAACCGTCATCAACGCCTCTCCACCTCATGAGAAGATGCCTTTGTCAGTTGTGCAAGGCGCAGACTTTGTGGTTGCGACTCATAAAGAGGCATGGGAGTGGCTACGCTTGCAAGGACATCTTCAAGCCGACGAATTGGAGAGCAAGGCGGAAGAATCAGTTGCCCGTAAGATCCTGGCGTCGGGCGCAAAGACCGTAATTCTAACGTTGGACGATAATGGCTGTATAGTGGTTGACTCATTAGGTTCCCGACATTATGAAGCATATACCGGCGGAACACCTATGGGTGGAACTGGAGCGAGGTCGGCATTCTGCGCAGGCCTTGCTGTTGCTTTGGTGGACCCCTTTGAAGTCGAGTGGGCATTGGCCGACTCAACTCCAGAGTCCAATCGGATCGCGACCGCATCAGCGGCTCGCTACTTCGCAACTCAAAAGGCAGGCAATATCCAGGCTATGCCTTATCGGGTGGATTTGGAGCGATTCTTCGAGCGGTGGCCGCCACTGAAGCTGATTTCTCCAAGCGCGGCACAAACGATAACAACCGACAAAGGTTCCGCGCAACCTAATAAGCAGCCAGACTTAAAAGTGCTAGGCAGCAAGCAGCCTCCAAAAGAACGGACATCCTAGCGCCTGGCTAATGCTCAACGTTCCGACCAGATATCTTCTCTGCCAGTATCAGGCGATTTCGTCTTTTTTGGGCATCGTAAGCCCAAAAAGTGGCGTGCCGATATACGACAAGTGAATGTTGAAGTCCCCTGATCTTCGTACCATCCCTGAGGCCAGGTAATATGGGGAAACTAGAGGAGGGAGTACTCGATTGGCCAAACGAAAGGGGGCGCTCCTGATAGTCAGTGGGCCATCAGGGGTAGGGAAGAACACCCTAGTGAATCGCATCTTGCAGGTCGAGAAGAATGTACATCAGATGCCAACAGTCACCACTCGCGCTCCGCGTAATAGCGAGAAAGAAGGTCGGGAACACTTCTTCGTTACCGAAGCGGTGTTCGATGCCCATGTGCGAGATCAAGCGTTTCTTGAATGGGAGTGGATTCATGGTAATCGCTATGGCACTCTTCGCTCAACAGTAGATAGCCTGTTAGCTGCTGGAAAGATTTGCATAGCAGATGTAGATGTCAAGGGAGCGTTGAATCTCAAACAAGAACATCCATTTGGAGTCATAGTTGTTTTCGTGCTACCTCCGTCGCCTGATGTCCTGCGCAAGCGCATATTGATGCGAGGGCCAGTGTCAAATGAGGAACTTGCAATGAGAATCGACCGAGCTGCCATAGAAATCGCCCAGGCTGGAAAGTGCGACTATCAACTTGTCAATGACGACCTTGATGCCGCTGTGGCCGCTCTCCTGGGAATTGTTCGGAAACTGAGGGGTAAAGGCGCTCGGTTCGGGCCATTGCAAGTACGATTCAAGCAACAAAAGCAAGTGCTGGCATCGCGGCGATTAGATTTACGGTCCAATAAGTCATGACTAATTACCAAGCGAGAATACTCCCCACACATTTGCTACGCGGGTGAACGCATCAACGTCACGCACATGGACTTATCTATCGTAGCATCTTTAGATCTGAGGTAGTTAATGAGACGAATTTGTATTTTTGCTGGCAGCAGGAGGGGGATAGACCCTGATTTTCTGCACGCTACTACTCAACTTGCCCGCGCTATCGTTGCCCGGGGATGGGGCATTGTCTACGGTGGAGCATCCGTGGGGCTCATGGGAGCACTTGCAGATGCCGCGCTCGCTGCTGGCGGCGAAGTCATTGGAGTCACGCCAAGGAGTGTCTTCTCTTCCGAGTTGCCTCATTCTGGATTGACAAAATTATATGTAGTTGCGAGCATGCATAGACGTAAGGCGCTCATGGCTGATCTTTCAGACGCGTTTATTGCCTTGCCAGGCGGGTTTGGAACATTCGATGAACTATTCGAAGTAGTTACATGGGCGCAGTTAGGAATTCACTCCAAGCCCATCGGAATCCTTGATACATGCGGATACTTCGACCCATTATTAGACCTAATCAAGCATGCAGCACGCTGTGGATTTATCAACCCGGAACACATGTCCTTGATTGAAGCTGATGCTAAAGTCGATCAACTCCTCGACTCGCTCGCAAGCCGGGCGTCGACAATGAGAAAGAAGGTTAGACCATCAGTGAGCAGCCAACTTAAGCAATAACAGTCGTTGGAAGCTACTTCATCATGCCTATCGTCTGGTCGTTTCTTCCAGAGCCGGAGAAAGGATGCACCATGGATGTCCATCGAGCGATAGAATCTAGATTGCTGGATTTTCAAGTAGCAGGCGTCTTTCAGTTCGCGCTGTCGCTAGAGCGTGGTAATCATGGGGAGGCAGCCCTCGTTCTGCACAGTACTGCATGCACTGTCGGATGCAGAGCTGCAGAAGCCAAGGAGTATTTACGACAGTTTGGATTGATTGAACCCAATAGATTTTGCCCCTATTTCTACAGTGGTTGCCAGTATAAGATCTTGAGATCGACGGAGAAATATTTTCCAGGTTTCGAATTGCACAGCGATCCTTGGAGCGGCGGTGCGCTGAAGGCAATAGCGGAAGGTTTCGATGCCGATTTCAGCGAAGTGCGCGCTCATCAAAACGGTTCTTGATCTCGACGAATTGCGTCAGCCTGCCTCATGGGACGCCCTGCCGTGAGGGTTCAACTGTTATGAGTGTGTCGAATTTGGCATCTGATGGTACAGGAGATATGGAGAATCACAGGAGGAGTCAGACGATGACGAAAGTGAGCAAGAAAACTGTTAAGGTCTTTTGCAGCTACTCCCATCGAGATGAGTTACTTCGCGAGACACTCGACAAGCACCTTGCATTTCTCCAAAGGAATGGGACGATTAGCAACTGGAATGATCGAAAAATTGACGCTGGCGTCAAATGGGAAACCGAGATCAGTGCTCATCTGGAGTCAGCAGATATAGTATTGATGCTCGTAAGCGCCGATTTTATGGCCTCAGATTATTGTTACGGAATTGAGATGCAACGGGCGCTTCAACGATTTGACGAGGGATCTGCCCGGGTTATTCCGATAATCCTACGGCCAGTTGACTGGCAAGCCGCGCCTTTTGCAAAGCTACAGGTGCTCCCACGGGATGCAAAGCCTGTGACTGGGTGGGACGATCCAGAAGAGGCATGGGCGAGTATTGCCACTACAATCCGCCTTTTGTGTGAAGAGATAGTCGCCGAGGCTGATGTACGGCATATTGATACTACAGAGCGGACTGTGCAACTGACACAGCACGGAGGGATGAGCTATCAATTACACGAAGTTTTCGTCAAATCTGGTATGCCAGATATAACCCTGGTAGAGAGGGATGAGTTTGACTCACTCAAGATTGCTATCGCTACACCTGGACGTGGCGTAGTAATAGAGGGGCCATCAGGAGTTGGCAAGACGACTGCTGTTCGGCAGGCGCTAGCAGAAGCTGGCCAAAGCGGCCACCAATATAGCCAGGTTGGTGAGCATATTTTGACCGCGAAAAGTCCAGACGACGTAAAATCCCTGTCCCACATCGAGAAGTGGCATACTGGCGCAGTTGTAATCGACGACTTCCATTGCCTTAATGCACCTCTCCAACTTGAGTTGGTGAATTACCTCAAGCGGCTAGCTGATCAGCAGCCACGTGACAAGAAACTCATACTCATAGGTATTCCTGGTACAGGACAACGGCTCGTAGATATATCTCATGATGTAGCAACCCGCATTGACTTGTTTCGTTTCGGCAAAGTCAGTGATCAACTGGTGTTAAGCCTCATACGCAAGGGAGAAGATGCGCTAAATGTTGAGTTTGATCGGAAGGTTGAGATTGCAATGGCGTCTTCAGGAAGCCTAAATATTGCTCAGTACCTTGGTTTCGAAATTTGTGAGAGGGAGCATATACTTCAAACGGCTCCTACCCGTCGCTATATCAGAACAGACCTGGGTTCCGCCGTATCAAGAGTAGTTCGGGATTTGTCGTCAAAATTCCACGGCCCCATCCGCCAGTTTGCCGCACTTGGCCCACGTACTGACACAACGTGCCTCGAACTGCTCAAAGAATTACCCCATACTCATGACGGATTCTTGCCTCTCTTGACGTTGTCTGACAGACGACCTTCCTTGGCGATCGGTATTAGCTCTTTTGTCGATGGGAATTGGATGCAATCCTTATATTCCAGGCATCCGGAAGTCGCTGATTTCATTTATTTCGATGAAAGTGCTGTGGCGCTTGTTGCAGAGGATCCTCAGCTTACCTTTTATCTAAGCAATGCTAACTTTGCTCAATTAGAGAACGAAGCAGGCAAGTATATACCCCAAATTCGTAAACGTCTCACCTTTGTGTATAGTCATGTGGATGCGGAATGGCTTGAAAAAATTAGAATCCATCTTAAGCCCGCTGTTAACGATGCGGATCTTGAGTTGTGGAGTGATACGCGCGTTCAAACGACAGCCAAATGGGCAGACGAGCTTCAGCGTGTATTCGACGTTTCCGCCGCAGTCATAATTCTGGTAAGTGCCGATTTTCTGGCGTCGGAGTTTGCTTTACAGCAAAGACTCTATAGCCTTCTTACAATCGCTCATGCCAATGGGACAACCATCATTCCATTGATTGTCTCACCTTGTCTATACCGTGGAAGTAGTTTGAGAGGGTATTTGCCGCACGGCTCGCCAGACAGGCCTTTGACAGCAATGAGGGATTGGGAGCAGGGCAAGACTCTGTTATCACTTACAGAAGCTATTTTAAAACTGGTAAAGCAGGAAAGCAAATGATCGGAAAATGGACCTGCTGCAAGAAGGATGTCCAATGAACGTACAAGTTTGACCCATCTGATCTGACATGCGGGTGTTATGCCAGTGCAACGAGAAATTGACTGCTGTTCGAGGTCATCGCAAAGGGATCATACTGATTTCGGGTGAGTTGTTGTGGTTCAGGCGCCCACCGTAGCCTGAAGGCCACGGCGAATTTCCTCGGACGCAGCCTCGTCCACCCATTCGCTGTAGCGTTTACGCTACGGCTTGCCTGCCCTCGAAACCAACAACAACGCAGACAGATTTCGTATCACAGGCTTTTCAGTGCGCGAGCTATACTCAATCGTTGTGGTGCCCCCAGGGCGACTCGAACGCCCGCCCCCGGCTCCGGAGGCCGGTGCTCTATCCACTGAGCTATGGGGGCCAGTGGTAGCGATGTTAGCGGTTGAAGTGTAGCACACGCGCCCGCCTGCCGCAAGGAAACGCGGTGGAAGAATCCGTGAGGCAACCAGCGCACCCTGGGCATCGTAGTCTACAATAGCTCCTGTGGACACCAACCGCCAGACATCAGATGTAACATGCGAAGGATGCTCATGAGCCTACCACCGTACAACCAGCCGCCAGCGGAAACATCCGCCGTGCAGGCAACGGCGCCAACGCCCTATCCCACAGCCGCATTTCCGCCGCCGGACGCCGCCATTGCGATGCTCGGCCTGACACGCGCCTTCGGCAAGAAGGTTGCCGTCAACGGGCTGACGCTGGCCGTCAAACGCGGCGAGTTCTTTGGCTTTCTCGGCCCCAACGGCGCGGGCAAGTCGACCACCATCAAGATGCTGGTAGGGCTGCTGCGTCCCTCGGCGGGCAGAGCCTGGGTTGGCGGCGTGGATGTCTGGCGCGACCCCATCCGCGCCAAGCTGCAGATGGGCGTGCTGCCCGAACAGCTCAATCTCTACGACCGCCTCTCTGGTCGCGAGTTGATCCAGTTCGCCGGGCGGCTCTACAACATGCCGCGCGATGAGGTGGCCCGCCGGACGGAGTCGCTGCTCAACGTGCTGATGCTGGGCGACGACGCCGATAAACTGGTGATCGACTACTCGGTTGGCATGCGCAAGAAAATCGCGCTGGCGTCGGCGCTGATCCACCGGCCAGAGGTGCTCTTCCTCGACGAGCCGTTCGAGGGGATTGACCCCGTCAGCTCGCGGGTCATCGCCGACATTCTGCGGGACCTCACGAATAGCGGGACGACCATCTTCTTCAGCTCGCATATTCTAGCTGTGGTCGAGAGGCTCTGCACCCGCGTCGGCATCGTCAAGCAGGGACAGCTCATCGCTGAGGGTACGCTGGCCGACCTGCGGCAACGCGCGGGGGCGAGCGGCGACTCGCTGGAAGACGTCTTCCTCGATCTGGTCGGCGCCAATACCCGCGAGGGAGGGCTGGAATGGCTGGAATAGCCACCGCGCCACAGCAGTCCCAGGAGGGCGCGCGCCCGCTGACCCGCCGCTTCGGCCTGCGCTGGGATCACATCCGCACGCTGCTCTGGCTCCGCTGGAAGCTGACGGTGCGTGGCTATACCCGCTCGGCGCGGCAGATTGTCAGCTTCATCTTTACCGCCATCTTTCTGCTGGGGCTGGCGGCGGCGCTCGGCCTCGGTACCACCACGGGTTATCTGCTGCTCGACCGCCCCGACGCGGCGCAACTGCTCTACATCGTGCTGGTTGGCCTCTGGGCCGCCTGGGCGGCGTTCCCGCTGATGCAATATACCCTGAACGAAGGGCTGGATGTCACCAAGCTCCAGACCTATCCGCTGACCCGCGGCGAGCAGATGGTCAGCCTGCTGCTTGCGACGCTGCTCGACATGAGCACCATCATCATCCTGGCGCTGCTGGCCGCTGTCATCGTCGGCTGGCATGCCTCGCTGCCCGCCGTACTGATAACGGTCGTAGCGCTAGCGCTTGTCTACGTGCTGATCGTCACCACCAGCCAGTTGTTGCTGGCCGCGCTGATGGGCATTCTGCGCAGCCGCCGCTTCCGCGACCTGATGGTGGTCTTTTTCGCGCTCTTCGGCGTCTCCTGCGCGCTCATCAATCAGTTTGTCAGTCGCGCGATGATCGGCTTCCGTCCTGGCGACTTCGCCTCGTGGCATCTGGAACGCTATCTCCAGTGGTTCCCGACGGGCTTCGGCGCGCGGGCGATCATCCTGGCCGATCAGGGTAGCTACGTGGCGGCCCTGCCATGGCTCGGCGCCATGCTGGCGCTGGTGGTGGTGATGATTGTCGTCTGGGCCTGGGTGCTGGAGCGTGGTATCACCACGGCGGAGTCGGCGGGCGCTGGTGTGCGTCGTCGCTCGCGTCGCGGGCGGGCAGGTGTCGCGGTTGCTGGAGGCAACGGTGGTGTCGCGGTAGCTGGAGCGGCTGCTGGGGCAGGTTCGGGGCGTAGTGGCTGGGGGCCGTTCTCAGGGCCAGCGCTGGCCATCGCCGATAAAGACCGCCGCTACTTCTGGCGCGACCCGCAGATCAAGGCGTCGCTGGTCAGCACGCTCGTCCTGCTGATCTTCGTCTTGCTTCCCAGCATCTTTGGTGGGCGGCGCATGGAATTGACTAGCCCCGACGGCGGGTTAGGTATCCCGATTGCGCCGTGGCAGGTCTTCATCGCGCCGCTGCCATCGCTGCTCATCACGCTCAATCTGGCCCAGAATGCGTTTGGGCTGGAACGTGAGGGCTTGCAGACGCTTTTCCTCTTTCCGGTCAAGCCGCTGGATATTCTCAGAGGGAAGAATCTCGCGGTCGCGGTTGTGGCAGGGAGCGTCTCGGTGCTGATGACGGTGCTGATCGCGGCGCTGGGTGGCGCGTGGTCGAATGTGCCGATGGCGCTAGGCTATGCCGTCGCGGCGATTCTGGTGCTGTTGGGCTGCGGCAATCTGATCTCGGTCTTCGTTCCAATGCGTGTCCGGCGGATGCGTATGGGCCAGGGCAACTTCGCGGCGTCGGGAAATGGCTGCCTGCGCACGCTGCTGATGGGGTTCGCGACCATGGCAACCTATGCGCTGCTCGCCCCGGTCGCGGCGGCGCTGCTGCTGCCGCTGATTCTGTCTCACCCGGAATGGCTGGTCGTCACCCTGCCCGCGTCCGTGCTCTACGCCGTCATATTCTACGAGGTGGTCACTCGAATCGCTGCGTCGCAACTGCTCGCGCGCGCGCCTGATATTCTCAAAGCGACAGTGCCCGACAATTGATATATCGGATGGGTGTGATATAGGCGCGTCGGTGTGATGAAGGGTGGCGCGATGATTGGCTGGGCCGGGCTGGCGGGCGCGTTTCTCGCGGGGCTGCTCTCGTTCGTCTCACCGTGTGTGCTGCCGCTGACGCCCATCTACATCGCGCAACTGGTCGGGCCGAGCGTCTGGCAGCTTGCAACGGTTGAGCGGGCCGAGCGCCTGCGCATCCGCCGGATCGCCTTTGCCACGGCGCTGGCTTTTGTCGGCGGCTTCTCGCTGGCCTTCATCGCGCTCGGTGCGACCGCCAGCGAGCTGGGCAACCTGCTTGTCGCTCACTCGGCGCTACTGCGGCAGGTCGGCGGTTTCGTGTTGATCGCGCTGGGCCTCTATGTCACCGGGCTGTTGCCACTGCCCTGGCTCGACCGCACCGGGCGCATTCCGCTGCGTATGGGCAAGCCGGGATACGCTACATCATTCGTCGTGGGCGTCATCTTTGCCCTCGGCTGGACACCCTGCGTTGGGCCGATTCTCGCTGGGATTCTGGCGCTGGCAGCGCAGGGCGGCACGTTGCGCGCGGGCGTGCTGCTCCTCGCGGTCTATTCGTTGGGGCTGAGCCTGCCGTTTCTCGCGCTGGGCCTCGCCTTCGACCGTCTGACGCCGCTGCTGGCCCGGCTCCGGCGCTGGTCGCGGCTCATCGAAGCGCTAACCGGGCTATTGCTGGTCGTCATGGGTGTTATGATTCTCATGAACTGGCTGTTAGTCGTGAACTCGTGGATTCCCGTGCCCTCGTGGCTGGTGTGAGGAGTGTGGAATGAGTATTGCCCCTGCGCGAGCGGAGCGTATGGCGAGGGGTGGGCCGCCGTGGTGGCTGCTGGCGGGGCTGCTGGCAGGCTACGCGCTGGCGCTGGTAGGGCTGGCGGTCTTTCCAGGGGCAACGCTGATCGAGCGGTTGCGCGCCCTCGACGGCGGTATCTGCGCGCAACTGCCCGGCCACTCGTTCTTCCCCGGCGGTGAGCAGCTACCCCTCTGCGCGCGTAATACGGGCATCTATCTCGGCTTCGCCACGACTTTCCTCTACCTGGCGGCGTCTCGTCGGCTGCGTGTCTCGCGCCTGCCGCGCCTGTCGGTGATGATCGTGCTGGGGCTGGCCGTCCTGCTGATGGCCGTCGATGGCTTCAACTCACTCTTCCTCGACCTGGGCCTGCCGCATCTCTACCAGCCAGAGAACTGGCTGCGCCTGCTGTCCGGTCTCGGCGCGGGGACGGCGATGGCGGCGATCATCATTCCGACGGCCAGTGGGCTGATCTGGCGCGCGGACGATCCACGGTCGTCATTCGACTCATTGGGCGAGCTGGCGCTGATGCTGCCACTGCTCACCATCGATTTTTTCGTGGTCATCTCGATTGCGCCGATCATTCTCTATCCAGTAGCGATAGTGAGTTCGGCGGGGCTGGTGATCGCGCTCACGCTGGTGAACCTGGTCTTTGCGCTCGGCCTCACCAACCAGCTTGGGCGGTTCAATACCTGGCGTCAGCTCTTCCCATTGTTCAGTGGACTGGTGGTGCTTGCCGTCGTGGAATTGATGGCGCTTTTCCTGCTGAAGTCCTCGGTGATGCACGCGCTGATGACCTGATCAATCCGCCCTCTTCCCACAACTCTTCGGGGATACGTAAGATGGCGCTTGCCCTGGGTAGCTTCACGGGCTATACTACGTACCAGGGTGCAGGCAGTGGCCAGTCGCAGTCGGCCCGCGAATGGCTGCTACGGGAGGTATCGCTATGCCTGATAAGTATATGCGAGAAATCGAAGAGATCCTGCGCAACCTCGAGGGTACTGAGTCTCAGCAGGACCTCGGGGAACGCATCCGCCCGTTCAAACGCCCCGCAACGCGCCGTCCGCGTGGCCCTCGCGTCTCGTGGATCCCTCGCCTTGAATTACCAGTCACCCTGATGCTGGTGGGCATTGCGCTGGCGCTCGTGGGCGCTGGGCTGGCCTTTTACCAACTCGAAGCAACGCTGGTCAGTGGTCTTATTGGACTCGGCGGCTTCCTGCTCTTTGTAGCGGGCGTCGCGTTTGGCTGGTGGGCGCGGTTTCGCGGCGTGAGTGTTCCCACGCGCCGTGTGCGTCGTTCGCCCAGCTCCGATAATGTGGTACGGATCAGGCCCGTTCGCTCGAACCCACTCTCCCGGCTGACCACCAGTCTCCGCATGCGCCAGATGCGGCGACGCTACCGCAACACCACCGACCGCTGATCTGTCTCCTCTCGTTTGATGTGCATTGAGTATCGTGATGCCACTCGGGTAGAACCAGGATACGCGGTTGACTTGTTTTTGGTGAGGAGTAGCAAGTGCATTGGGACTTCGGCTGGACAATCTTCTTTGGCATCGCCGCAGCTGTTGTACTGGTCTTCTGGGGTCGTCAGTTAGTGCTTAGCATACTGGCGATCTATCGCGCTCAACGATATGGCGATCCGAGTGAGCCCAGAAAATACCAAATCGGGAAGCGCCTGGTGTCCATAGCCACGGCAAACGCTATGTTATCAGTGTTCCTTGTAGATTCGCTGTCTCTCCTGTTTCTAGAAGTTTTGGCAGTGCCTATTCCTCCCTGGTTTTGGATAGTTACCATCATATTGATCTGCCTCACATCTGTTTCGTTTTGCGTTGGTTTTGCATTCATACTCCCCGGTGAAATCGCAAATATGCGCCGCGAGGCACGAGAAGCGCGTGAGAGTGGTGAAGGTTTCTGGATCGGCCGTCACAGCGATAGTTGATCCCAGCTTCGCCATATGTATTGTCAAAGATTGGAAGGCATACCCCTTCATAGCCAATGTACACGGGCTACACGAGCCGTTGTTGCAGGCCTGGTGGAATGGCCGCTGGTAGCCATGCGCCAGCGATGAAGTTTGATGAGATGCGAAGTGACGCCGGGCGGAATCGGAGCAACCCCATCAATGCGCAATCCTTGTCGGCGGTATAGACCAACCCCCACTCATGTGTAGAGCGGGGATTGGCGGCATCTCAAAGACACTCGGGATCATTTGCGTTGGGGATAAACATCCCGTTCGTTTGGCGCGGACGCCTCGCCTGCGTCAAGCGGTAGCCCGCGCCATCACTGTCGTCGGCAAGTGTTTCTTGCCAGCGAGCGCGATGAATCGCCAATCGCGCCACGTCATGATACTGGCAGCCCGCACGTCGTTCTTCTCTGAGTATTCCCTCTATCCGAAAGCCCCAGTTAGATGCAAGTTGAATCGTGCCCCTTTGCTCAAGCAGCGGCTCGGCAAAGACTTTGTGCATTCCAAGCCAGCCGAAGAGGAAGTCGAGAAAGAGAATGCCTGCCTCTGCGCCCGCGCCATAGCATCGCGCTTCAGGGATGACATAGACATGCATACGGCAGCGTTGGTGCGTGGTTGACAACTGATCACCGTAGGCCCAGCCGATCATCCGGCCAGAGTGCAACCCTTCAACAATCATGTGTGGCTCGCCTGCTGCAAGTGAGCCATGCAACTGCCGGGCGAACGTCTTGAGACCCTCGACTCGGGAATCCTCGCGCCACAGCGAGACTTCGTGTGTATCTGTTGCCCAGACGTGCAGTTGTACCTTGTCACCTTGTTCGAGTGGGCGTAGGCGCACATGCGCGCCTTGAAGTTCAGGGAGCGTGTTCGAGGTGGAGTCGCTGGATCCGCATCTTCCGGATAACTGATTGTTCCATTGCCAGATATGCTGGCTGTGCCAGCGTTCATTTTCGCCCTCATCTGCCACCATGTTACTACCCTTGCCGTTCTCGTGAGCTGCGCCGCACATAAAAGAGCGCGCGCCTGTCCAGATGTCGTGATCCGCGGATGTCCGGGCATTCCCTGCCCTCATGCTCAGGATACCGACAGACGGAGTGCATTCCAGGTTCGACAGCGCCATTTCGCGAGGAAAAGCGGCAAATGTACTATGAAAAGCAGCAAATTCCCCAGCGCTGACGAGAAACGGTATCACGCTTGATTTCCGAGCTGTTTGTATGCCAAAAATACAGTGGCACAAGCTTTCAAAAAGAGGCAATTCTGGCGTCCGGGCATTTTCTCGCTATGCTCTAGCCGCACGCTGTTCTCCATCCGTAGCAGGACTGGTAAGGCGAATAATGGCCGACTATCGTCAGCAGTCAGAGAATCCGCGCAAGCAACTTGCTCGCATTTTCAACACGACAGTCAGTGACAAGGAAGTCGGCTCCTGGCTCATCACTGAAGATTTTTTCTCCAGCGATGTTAGCGCACCACTCCGACCAGACTCTGCGGCGGTACGGGGACGCACACTCCGTGCGGTTGCATGGCAGTTGATCGAGGACCATAACCGCCAGTTTATCAAAGGGTCCACAAAATCAGTGTGCGCTAATGAGAAGTGCGCGCAATGGACGAAACTGCGCCAATGGCATCTCATGGCGCTCCTCTATTCCTGGGATGATAACGCGGGTTTGCAGCGACCGAAGAGTATCAAAGAGCTTTACAATATTGGCAAGCGCGCAAAAGCGGAGCGCAAGCGGGTCCGCAACCCGGCAGGTAAACGACGGACGCCCGATGAGTCACTATTTGACGATCCTTTTGTGGGTCAAGGATACAGCGAGAGAACATATGGCAGCGCCAAGGCCGCCGTGTTCGACGCACTCTATGAGCATCTGTGCGATCCCGATGACCCGATCATCCGCAGAGCGCTGAGGGCGTTGGCGGGGACACCGCCTGCTTTGGTGGCAGTCCGCCAGGAGATAACCCTGCCCGCGTCCTCATCCTCATTGGATGTGGCGTCGCCAAGCCAGACATCTGCTTCACCACTGGAAAACCTCGATCCAGCGCCAGCATATTCCGGCGATGTTCCGGCAATTCTCTACATAGACGAAACGACCATCCCAGGGCGGGATGCTACAACCCTGCCACGCACGTTCCGCCCTCCCCGATTCATGCGGCAGTGGCGACTCTGGTTGCAAGTCATTGGCGCTATCGCTGTTCTCTTTGCCTGCCTCATCACCACAGGGGCGCCGCCATTCGTCAGTACCCTGACATGGAGAAGCGCAGAGTTGTCTGGTTGGCTGATAGCTCGTCAGGGGATAGCGCGCGAACCGCCGATCCTTGCGGTGGTAAGTTTACGCAGTGGCGACTGGCGTGCGCTCTGGCCACCTCAAAGTGTCATAGACGGGCAGACACAGGTCACTCAATTCTTGCCAGGAACCAACTCAGTTACCGCGCCCGCATTCACAGCGAGGGGCAACCAGATTGCATTCGTTGCCAGGGATAACAATCAGGTTGCGGCCATTTATAAGGCGACGCTGGTGATAGGGTCGGATGGCTGGCCAACGATTGCCGGAACTGGTCCACAGAGGCTCGTGGAGTGTAACTGCGGCGCCGTGACATGGACACCCAGCGGGCAATGGCTTCTCTATAACAGCCCTGGGGGATTGATGGCTGTCGCAAACGATGGCACACGCACACGCACCATCACCACCAATGGCCGAGATGGCTGGCCCGCCTGTTCACCGGATGGCCACTACCTCGCCTATCAACGCGATCAGCATGGCATTGTCGTGATCCCCACGATGGACTGCCTGCCCGATGCTCATTCCTCCGAGCAGATGCGCTTTCTCAATGGGTACACTCCGGCGTGGAACCCGTCATGGTCGCCGGATGGGCGATCATTGTCCTTTGTCTCCAATGCGGCAGGGCACAGCGCTGTATACGTCGTCCCGTTCACCAGTTTCGCGGATCATCTCCAGTATCTGGTTCGCGACTCCGCACAGGTAATAAGCAACTTCGGCTGCGGGAATCCCGTCTGGGCGCAACGAATAGCCTCTGTTGGGATTAGCGTGCCTCCTGCCGTCGTCTTCGGCTGCGACCGCCCGACGTCCGATGAACATCATGGCACATTGGGCGTCAGTTCTGGTCTCAGCATACCTCGATGGAGCTCATCACTCAGCGAGGGTATTATGAACCGCGACAGTTTGTGCTGGATACCAGCGTAGCTTGCCGACTGACATCATCTACTTGCGCCTGATGACAGGACTTTTGGTAACGTTTCCTTTTTGCGCTGCTACCATGAGAATGCTCTAGACAAGCCTCTTTTGGGGTGGTCGGCGCGTGTGGTTCAGCTTGATTCTTTCGTACAGGCGTTCTATAATATACAGGTTGTCATCCTGCCCGGAGGCGCCATACAACGCCCTCCCACCGGGCGGTTTCCGTCTGTATGCACATGCTGAAACACTCTGGCATTATTTCGTGTTATTCCCTGTTAGAAACATCATTGAGGGGCGCCCATGTCTCAGGATCGGATTGTCGTGCGCGGCGCGCGCGAACACAACCTCAAGAACATAGATGTGGTGATTCCGCGTGACCAGCTGGTGGTCATCACCGGACTCTCTGGCTCAGGGAAGAGCAGCCTGGCGTTTGATACCATCTTCGCCGAGGGTCAGCGACGTTACGTCGAGTCACTCTCATCCTATGCCCGACAGTTCCTCGGACAGATGGATAAGCCCGACGTAGATCATATCGATGGTCTCTCGCCCGCCATCTCCATTGACCAGAAGAGCACCTCGCACAACCCGCGCTCAACGGTGGGCACAGTCACCGAGATTTACGACTATCTGCGCCTGCTCTACGCCCGTATCGGCCATCCGCACTGCCCGGTCTGTGGGCGTGAGGTCACGCAGCAGTCGGTGGAAAAGATCATCGACGCCGTCACTTCGCTACCTGATGGCACGCGGCTGATGCTGCTGGCGCCGCTGGTGCGCGGACGCAAGGGCGAATACCACAACGTCTTCGAGGAGATGCGGCGGGCGGGCTATGTGCGCATGCGGGTGGATGGCGAGGTACGCGACCTGAGCGACGAGATCGAGCTGGACAGGTACAAGATCCACACGCTCGAAGTGGTGGTAGACCGTCTGGTCATCCGTCATTCCAGCGACGAGGCGAATAACTCTGGTGGGAGTCTGCGGCTGGTGGCCGAACGGCCCGTCGCGTACGTGCATGAGAGCGCCCAGACCGAGACCGACCCCGAGGCAAGCCAGCGCACCCGCGTGGCCGATTCGGTTGAGACGACGCTGAAGCTGGGCAACGGCGTCCTGCTGGTCTCAATCATCGATGGCGAAGAGCGGATGTATTCCGAGCGTTTCGCCTGCCCTTATGATGGCACGAGCCTGGAGGATCTGGCGCCGCGCAGTTTCAGCTTCAACAATCCGCATGGCGCCTGCCCGGAATGCACCGGCCTTGGCACGAAGCTGGAGATCGATCCTGACCTGGTGGTAACGAACCCCGACTTGAGCATCGCCGAGGGCGCGATTCTGCCATGGAGTCGCTTTGCCAGCACCAGCCAGTGGTATACGACATTGCTGGGCGCGGTGGCGGAGAAGCATGGCTTCAGCCTGGATACGCCGTGGAAAGACCTGAGCGACGAGGCGCGCGAGGTTGTGCTGCGTGGCTCGGATGTGGCCGTGACGTTCTATTATCGCAATCGCCAGGGGGTGCGGCGGCAGTATTCGAGTAACTTTGAGGGCGTGATCCCCAACTTGGAACGGCGCTATAAGGACGCCTCGGAGCATGGGCGTGAAGAGATCGAGCAATATATGTCGGCGCGGCCCTGCCCGGCGTGTAAGGGCGCGCGGCTCAAGCCCGAAAGCCTCTCCGTCACGATTGGTAGCCGTAATATCGTGCAGGTGGGCGATTTCTCGATCATCAACGCGCTGCGCTACTTCGATGCGCTGACCGCCGATCTTGCGGACGCGGCGGATACGTATGGAGCGCACAGGGCGAATGGGGTAAACGGCACGAACGGTGTGAACGGCAACGGGCGCAACGGCAAGGCGAGCGGACGGGTAAACCTGAAGATGCTGAAGGAGCTGCGTCCCGACGACCTGAGCGGTATCGAGCCGCTGACCGAGCGCGAGCAACTGATTGGCCGACAGATTCTGAAGGAGATTCGGTCGCGGCTGGGTTTCCTGGTGGATGTCGGCCTCGACTACCTGACGATGAATCGCTCGGCGACGACGCTCTCGGGCGGCGAGGCGCAGCGCATCAGGCTGGCGACGCAGATCGGCTCCAGCCTGATGGGCGTGCTCTATGTGCTGGATGAGCCGAGCATCGGCCTGCACCAGCGCGACAATGCCCGGTTGATTCGCACGCTGGTGCGACTGCGCGACCTGGGCAATACGTTGATCGTCGTCGAGCACGACGAGGAGACGATGGAGGCCGCCGACCATATCATCGACATGGGGCCGGGCGCGGGCGAGCATGGCGGCTATGTCGTCGCCGAGGGCACGCTAGCGCAGATTTCGGCCAACCCGAAGTCGTTGACCGGCCAGTTCCTTTCTGGCAAGCGCTCCATCCCGATACCGGTGGTGCGGCGCGTCGGCAACGGACAATACGTGGTTGTGCGTGGCGCGCGCGAGAACAATCTGAAGAACATCGATGTGACGATTCCGCTGGGCCGCTTTGTGGTGGTGACCGGTGTCTCGGGGTCGGGCAAGAGTTCGCTCATCAACGAGATTCTCTACAAGCGGCTGGCGCAGCAGCTCAACCGGGCGCATGCTCGGCCCGGCGATCACGATAACATCGAGGGCGTGGAGTATCTGGACAAGGTGATTGATATCGATCAGTCGCCGATTGGACGGACGCCACGCTCGAATCCGGCGACGTATACCGGCGCGTTCACGCCCATCCGCGAGCTATTCGCACAGGTGCCGGAGTCTCGTTTGCGGGGCTATCAGCCGGGCCGCTTCTCATTCAATGTGAAGGGTGGCCGCTGCGAGGTCTGTAAGGGCGAGGGCATCCTGACGATTGAGATGAACTTCCTGCCCGATGTCTACGTGCCGTGCGAGGTTTGCAAGGGCAAGCGCTACAACCGCGAGGCGCTGGAGATCCATTACAAGGGCAAGTCTATCGCCGATGTGCTGGAGATGACGGTGGCGGAGGCGCTGCCGTTCTTCGAGTCGGTGCCATCTATCGCCAACAGGCTGAGCACGCTCAACGATGTCGGCCTGGGCTACATTCGATTAGGGCAGCCCGCGACGACGCTCTCGGGCGGCGAGGCGCAGCGCATCAAGCTGGCGACGGAGCTATCGCGCCGAGCCACCGGGCGGACGATGTATATTCTGGATGAGCCGACGACTGGCCTGCACTTTGCCGATGTCGAGCGACTGCTGGCGGTCTTGCAGCGGTTGGTGGATACCGGCAATACGGTGGTGGTGATCGAGCACAATCTGGATGTCATCAAGGCGGCTGACTGGGTGCTCGACCTGGGGCCGGAGGGCGGCGACCGCGGCGGCGAGCTGCTGGCCGAGGGCACGCCGGAACAGATCGGGCGTGTGGAGGCGTCCTTCACCGGCCACTTCCTGGCGAAATCGCTCGCCCAATCAGCCAGGCGATAGGGGAATATATTCGTGGGCAATGAGCGGGTAGTCTGGACGACGGGCGCGGGGCAGATTCGCTACTGTAGCAGGTGTGGCAAGCCTGAGGGCGAGTGCCGTTGCCGTGAGGAGCGCCGCCTGGGCAACGCATCTGCCCCCCCGCGCGATGGCTTCGTCAGGCTCTCGCTTGACCGCAAGCAGCGACGAGGTAAGGCCGTCACGATTATTGCGGGCCTCCCTGGCGATCTCGCCCAACTGACCGCGCTTGCCCAGGAGTTCCGCAAGCTCTGCGGCGCGGGCGGCTCGCTTAAAGACGGCAATATCGAGCTACAGGGCGATCACCGCGACAAGCTGGAGGCGCGGCTGGTAGCGCTGGGCTATAAAATCAAGCGCGTTGGCGGCTGATTCATGCTCCCCTATGCGCCTGATGAGCTGACCGTTCGCTGGTCGCCTGTCTACCAGCCGGAGTGGGACGAGACGCCTCAGGCCTATGTGGACGCGGGGATCGTCGGCGTTGGTCGGAGCCGTCGGCTGGCGAAGGCGCAGGATACACATCGCGCCTTCAAGGCGTATCTGGGAGTCCAGCATTGGGATCCCTCGCGCTGGAATCTGCCCGGCGAGGAGCGCGCCATCTTCTTCCTCTCGCTCTTCCGCGACAACCGCACGCTGGCGCTGCGCACCTACCCCACGATTCCCGCCGCGCTCGCCGCACTCTACGCTGCCTGGAACGCTCTCGCCTGAAGCTGTGCCACGTGCTACAGTGTCAGATGGGAGTTGCCCGCACAAAGGCGCCTCCATTGCGTAAACACATCGAGGCTCCGGCGTCACCATACAGAGACGATGGCGCGTCCGCCAGCCTGCCATAGTCAGGAGGCAGCATATGTATGCGCAATCCGGGACACACAGCCATGGCGCATCGAACGGCGTAAGGCGTCTGCGCATTGCCCTGGCGCAGATCAACGTGACGGTCGGCGCGCTCTCGGCGAACGTCGAGCGCATCGTTCGCGCGGCCCGCGAGGCGCGCAAGGCAGGGGCGCAGATAGCCATTTTCCCCGAGCTGGCGATACCCGGCTACCCACCGGAAGATTTGTTGCTGCGGCCAGGATTCGTCGCGGATAATCTCCACGCGCTGGATGACGTCTGCCGCGCCACTGCCGACCTGCCCGGCATGACCGTCCTTGTGGGCTTCGCCGACCGGGGCGCCGACCTCTACAACGCTGCGGCGATTCTCCGTGAGGGCGCCTGCCTGGATGTCTACCACAAACACTTCCTGCCCAACTACAGCGTCTTCGACGAGGATCGCTACTTCCAGCCCGGCGAGAGCGCTCCGTGCTATCTGATCGATGGCGTGATGGTGGGCATCTCGATCTGTGAGGATATCTGGTATCCGGGCGGCCCGCCGACGATTCAGGCATACGCGGGCGCGGAGGTTTTGCTGAACCTCAGCTCGTCGCCGTTCTTCGTGGGTAAGCAGGCCGGACGCGAGCGGATGCTGGCCACGCGCGCCTCGGATACCGGCTCCATCGTCGCCTACTGTAATCTTGTCGGCGGCCAGGATGAGTTGATCTTTGACGGCAATAGCGTCGTCTTCGACGGCCAGGGCGAGTTGATCGCGCGCGCCAAAGCCTTCGAGGAGGATCTGCTGCTGGTTGACCTGGATATCGAGGATGTCTTTCGCACTCGCCTGCACGACCCGCGCCGTCGCAAAGAGAAGCTTGATCGGCAGAGCGCCGTGCCCGCGCCGCTGGCTATTGGCGGCGAGGCGGCTCATGCCCATTTGTCACCGCCGCCCATCGCCGCACGGATCGAGCCGCTGCTCTCACGCGAGGAGGAGGCCTACCGCGCACTGGTGCTTGGCGTCCGTGACTATGTGGGCAAGAATGGCTTCTCCTCGGTGGTGATTGCGCTCTCCGGCGGTATAGACTCGGCGCTGACGGCGATGATTGCCGTGGACGCGCTGGGCGCCGACGCCGTGACGGGCGTCTCGATGCCGTCGCGCTACTCGTCTGATGGCAGCCGCGACGACGCGAAGACGCTGGCCGACAACCTTGGTATTCGCTATCTGACGCTGCCCATCGAGCCGGTATTTGCCGACATGCTGGATGTCTTGCGGGGACCGTTCGAGCTATTTCCCTCGTCGTCTACCCTGCCCGAAGAGAACCTTCAGGCGCGCATCCGGGGCAATCTGCTGATGGCGCTCTCGAATCGCTCCGGGGCGATAGTGCTGACGACGGGCAACAAGTCGGAGATGGCCGTTGGCTATGCGACGCTCTATGGCGACATGGTGGGCGGATTCGCCGTCCTCAAAGATGTCTTCAAGACATTCCTGTATGATCTGGCGCGCTGGCGTAACGCTCAGGCGGGTCGCGACCTGATTCCCGAAAACACGATCATCAAGCCGCCCTCGGCGGAGCTGCGTCCCGACCAGAAAGATACGGATTCGCTGCCGCCCTATGAGGTGCTGGATCCCATCTTGCAGGCGTACGTCGAGGATGACCGCTCGCCCGCCGCGATTGTTGATATGGGCTACGATGCGGTAACGGTGCAGCGTGTCATAAAAATGGTGGAGCGGGCGGAATACAAACGGCGTCAGGCGCCTCCAGGCGTGAAGATTACCGAGCGGGCGTTTGGACGTGATCGCCGCCTGCCCATCACCAATGGCTACAGTAGCGGAACGGGGTCGCCACGCACGAACGATATACACGGGCCAGCCGAGACAACGCGCGCACGCGCCAGCGCCAATGGTGGCCGTCACGCGCGCCGTGGCAGTTAGCGGATAATGCGGCATATGATACCAAATCCCTTTGGGTCATTGTCACATCAAGGAGGCAGGCCGTAGTGTGAGCGCTACGGCGAATGCTGCGTTGCGGCGGGAAAATTCGCCGTTGCCTTCAGGCTACGGCATGCTTCCTCGCTACACAGGTTTGCCAGGCTTGGTATGAGAGGAGGTATGCGCATGACGCAGCAGGATGTGATGGCTCTGCGCGAGCTGCATGCCTCCGATGAGGGCGGCATCCGGCACATTCTCGATACCTCGGAGTATGTGCATTTTCACTTTGATCTCGACCAACTCTCACGATTGGTCGAGCGCTACCCCGCCGTCGGGGCGTTCAGTGTGCCTGCCGGGCCACTCGGTCGCGTAGCGGGGGGAACGCTACAAGCCTTCCTGCTCGTTAACTGGCTGGCGCCGCCGAGCGCGTGGCTGGGCGGCTTTGGCGTCACCTGGAGCCAGGGTGAGCGCTTCGAGGAGTATCTCGATCCGCTGTTGGAGCAGATAACGCGGCGGATAGTGGCGCGTGGCGCGCAATCGCTCTACTATTCTGGCGGCGACATCGACAACGATTGGCTCGGCGAGAGCCTATCGAAGCGCGGCTTTATGCTAACCAGTCTGCTGCGCTCCTATGACAAGAGCGACTTTGCCATCCCCTCGGAGGGCAATACACAGGTGCGGGTGCGCCATTTTGCTCCTGATGATGTGCCGGGCGTGGTGGCTGTAGAGCAGGCATGCTTTGCCCCGCTCTGGCAGCGTGACGCGGCTGATATACTCGATGTAGCCGCAACGTACCCCTACTTCGTCGTCGCCGAGGATGAACATGGGATCGTTGGCTATCAGTTCAATACTGTGGATGCCGTCACGGGCTATCTGGTGCGCATCGCGGTGCATCCGCGCGCATGGGGTACAGGCGTCGGCACGCGGCTGATGGCCGAGGCGGTGCGCTATTTCCAGCAGCGCCGTGTCTGGAAGATCGTCCTCAACACCGAGGAAGAGAATTACCGCGCCCACGCGCTCTACGAGTGGTTCGGATTCCAGTTGATCGAGCCGCGCGGGTTCGTCCTTGGCCGCGATATCGCACAATCCTGAAGGAGAAAATCGCCAGTGTTCATCGTCGACGCGCATGAAGATATCGCCTCGAATGTGCTGCACCACGGGCGCGATGTGCGCCGGAGCGTCGCCGAGACGCGCGCCATCGAGCAGGCCGCTACCTGGGAGCCGGGAACATATCATTCCGAGACGGCGATGATTGGCCTGCCCGATCTGCGGCGTGGTGGCGTTGGGCTGGTCTGTGCGACGATCTTCGTCTTCCCTGGTGAGGCGGAGGCGATGGTGGACGATGGCCTGGCGCAACTCCGCTACTATGCTGAGCTGGCCGAGTCCACACCTGGCGTGCGCATCATCACGAACCGCGCCGCGCTGGATGGGCTGGTGAGCGACTGGCAGGTCGCGCCAACGCCTGACGAGCGCCCGGTGGGCTTCGCTCTGCTTCTGGAGGGCGCCGATCCCCTGCGCAGTCCCTCCGAACTGGCGGCATGGCACGCCGAGGGACTGAGGATTGTCGGGCCAGCATGGCGGGGCACACGCTACGCTGGTGGCACGGGGATGCCGGGCGGGCTGACCGACCCTGGTCGGGGGCTGTTGCGCGAGATGGCGGCGCTGGGGATGATTCTGGATATCAGCCACCTGGCGGAGCAGAGCGTCTGGGATGCGCTGGATGTCTTCAATGGCGTGGTAATTGCCAGCCACGCCAACTGCCGCGAGTACGTCCCCACCGACCGCCAGCTCAGCGACGAGACGATTCGCGCGCTGGCCGAGCGTGATGGCGTGATTGGCGCGGTGCTGCACAATGCCTTTCTCGTCGGCGGCTACGTCCGCGGTTCCGGTGTCCCTGTCCACCTGGATGCCGTCGTGCAGCATATCGACCGCGTCTGCCAGCTGACCGGCAGCGCCCGCCACTCCGCCATCGGCAGCGACTTCGACGGCGGCGCGGGCGTCGAGTCTACCCCCGTAGAACTGGACTCCGTAGCCGACCTGGGCCGCATTGGCGACGCGCTCAGCGAACGAGGCTATAGCGCGTCCGATGTCGAGGGCATCCTTGGGGGCAACTGGCTGCGGGTGCTGCGGCGCGGGCTGCCGGAATAAACGAGGCGGGCGGTTAAAACCGCGCCTGAATGGCCTGTGGCCACAAAACCCGCCTACGCGGGTTGCAGAGTAGACTCGTGCCGTTCCCATTAGAGAAGGTGGCGTCTTAGATCGAGGGCCAGGGCGGTGTCATCGCGGGCATCGCCAGCCTGCACATCGACGAGAACGAGCAGACGGAATCGCTGCGAGCGCGTTATCACTGCGTCCAGGCTGTGCCGGACATGTAACGTTGTTGTTTGGTTGACTCCAGGTTCACTGCTACGGTACTCCCTTGCGTTTGGGTATGCGCAGCACTGCCGACCATGGGCACGTACAACTTCGGTTGATGGCGCGGGGTGTGTGGGAGAAGTTGAGGCTGACGTTCGTAAGTCCATTCACTTTCGCGCTCAACGGAGGAGACACCATGTTGTCAGATCGTCCCATCCATACGCCACTTCCAGCAACAGACATGGAGCGTGCCCGCCGATTCTATGCCGAAAAGCTCGGCATGACCCCGGAGACCGAATTGCCAGACCCGCGTGATGGTGTGTTCTACCGCTGCGGCGGCACGCGATTTCTGCTCTTTCCCTCACAGACGCCCTCTTCGGGAACTCACACGCAGATGACCTGGCTGACGGACGACATCGAGGCTGAGGTGGCTGCTCTCCAGGCGCGTGGCGTCGTCTTTGAAGAGTATGATTTGCCGGGCCTGAAGACCGTCAACGGTGTCGCGACGATTGGCGAAAGCAAGGGCGCCTGGTTCAAGGACAGCGAGGGCAATCTGCTCGCCCTGGGCGAGTTCTGACCGGCTGTGATGGCAGGGTTTGCCAAACCGTTATCCCTTGTGGCGCATACGATAGTTAGGCGGCGCGCAATCCGCTCGGCCAGCTCGCCGCTCCATAGCTACTGCGCTATCGACCACGTATGCGCCAAACTAACAGGAATCTGCGATGATATAATCAGGCAGTAACCATGCCGCAGTAATTCATGGAGGGCAAAGCTATGGCTGTAGAGCGCAAGATAGATGGCGCGACGCTGCCAGAATCCTTTCAGGAGATGGTCGAGGAAGCCGCTGAGCAAGGTCAGCCGGTGGTCATCGAACGTTTCGGTCAGGTTCTTGGCGTGGTGATTAGTCCAGGCGATTTCGCATTGCTCATGGCTCGTAAGCGCGCACTCGCTGAACTGGGCGATATCGTTGAACAGGTGCGCGCCAGATTTGCCGATCTTCCAGAAGATGAAGCAATAGCCGAGGCTGAACGCGCCGCACTGGAGACGAGATCTGAGATGCGTGCGGAGCGCTTGACAGAGCAGGCTGATAAATAGTGGACGTTGCTGTGCGCGCTGTCTATGACACCACAATTCTGGTTTCAGGCATTGTCGCCACAAAAGATCCTATTGCCCTCCTCATCAATGCTGTAGTCCGCGGACAGATTGAGTTGATAATTTCGCCATACATCCTCGAAGAATTGCGGCGTACACTTACTAGCAAGCAATATTTTCGTGATCGCATTACAGAGGCAGATCGAGAGACATATCTATCGCGGCTTGAAGCGGTGGCAACGCTCATCACGCCGCACCGCGTAATCTCTGGCATAGTAACTGACCCAAATGATGACCCAATAATCGCTCTCGCCACAAGCGCTCGGGTCAATACCTTGTAACGGGCGACAAGAGAGTCCTGGCGGTAGGTGAATATGAAGGCGTAAAGATTCTCACGGCTCGTGAGTTCTACGACATCGTGAGTCAGCAAGCAAGCTCATAAAGCCCGGGTGGTTTACTTGCCATTCGCTTCCACTTCGTCTTCTCGCCAGTGGAATGACGTGGTGCATGCCCGCAGTGAGTTGCCGTCGTGGTACACTAGCCGAGCAAGTGGATGTAGCCCAACCACGTAGATCCAGCAGACAGGCGGAGCGATGGCGAGCGAAGAACAGACCGACGAGGCGCTGCGCGAGATCGTGCGGGGCGACTTCGAGCCTGGCGGCATCCTCGCGCAAACGCTGCCGGGCTACGAGGAGCGGCCCGCGCAGGTGACGATGGCGCAGCGCGTCGCCGATGCGCTCGAATCGGGCGACCACCTGATAGCTGAGGCTACAACGGGAACTGGCAAGGGAATCGCCTACCTCATACCCATCATCCGCTCCGGCAGAGTCGCCCTCATCAGCACCGCCAACAAGGCCCTCCAGGAGCAGCTCTTCTACAAAGACATCCCGTTTGTCCAGAAGCACGTCGCCCCATTCGAGGCGGCGCTGGTCAAGGGCATGGGCAACTACCTCTGCCTCGACCGCTTCACCGAGGAGGAATCGTTCCAGCAGCTGACCGGCGATCTTGCCTTCAAGGCGATGGTTGGACAGATGGGCGACTTCGATCAGTGGAACGGCGACCTCGATCTGCTGGATATCCCATTGCGCAACGAACTGCGCGGGCGTATCGCGGGCGATAGCGACCAGTGCGCCTGGCGTAACTGTCCGCACTTCCACGACTGCTACATCCGCGAGATGCGCGAGCGCGCCCGGCAGGCGCAGGTGATCGTCGTCAACCACACACTGCTGCTGCTCGACGCCGCGATGGAGGGCTTTCTGCTGCCCGAGCGCGATGTCATCGTCATCGACGAGGCGCACCATCTGGAGGAGGAGGCCACCCGTGCCTTCACCGTCACCGTCTCCCCTGGCCGCGTGCAGAGCCTGCTCGCGCAGCAACGATTGCGCGCGCATGCCGATCCACTGGTCGTCCAGGAGACACTGGCCGCCCATCAGCGCGCGTGGGATGCGCTCGCCCGCGTTGCCAGGCCCGACGCGAAGGGACGCCAGCATCTGAGCGAGCCGCTGGAAGAGGGACTCGCGCTCGCCTCGGCGATTGATGATCTGGCGACCAGTCTGCTGCGCAACCGTCCCATCACCGTCGAGGGCAAAGAGGAGCAGCTCTACGAGAAATTGGTCAAGCGCACCCGCAGCCTCGCCAAAGATGCGCGTATCGTCTTCGGCGTCAAGTCGCCCGATGAGCGCGTCTACTATCTGGAGAAGGTGGGCGGCACGCGCCGTCGCGAGGTTCAGCTTGCCGCATCGGCCGCGCCGCTCTCGGTCGCAGACCTGCTGCGCGAGAAGCTCTTCGACCGCATTCCGACTATTGCTACCTCGGCGACTCTGGCGGTCAATAGCCGCTTCACCTTCTTCCGCGAGCGTGTCGGGCTGCCCAAGTCACCCGAAATCGTCTTGCCGCATACCTTTGACTACCGTACGCATGCGCTGCTCTACGCGCCGCGACTGCGCCAGGAGCCAGCCTTTGGCGCGGCCAGCGGCCCCTATCTGGATGAGCTTGCGCGCGAGATGGCGGCGCTGGTCGAGGCATCGGAGGGGCGGGCGTTCCTGCTCTTTAGCAGCTTCAGCGCGCTCGAGGGCGTGCTGGCGCGTATCGAGGAGCAATTGCGTGACGACAATTATACCGTGCTGGTGCAGGGACGTGACCTGAACCGCATCGCTCTGCTTCAGGAGTTCAGGACGAGTCCGCGTGCGGTACTCTTTGGCCTCAAGAGCTTCTGGGAGGGCGTGGACGTACAGGGTGAGGCGCTCTCGCTGGTGGTGATCGACAAGCTGCCTTTCGATCCGCCCGATGATCCGGTGCATGAGGCGCGCGTCGCGAAGATGAAAGAGGCGGGTGTCAATTGGTTCGGCGAGTATGTGCTGCCACAGGCGATTCTGCGGCTGAAACAGGGCATTGGGCGGTTGTTGCGCACGCGCGACGACCGCGGCGTGATGGCGATTCTCGATAAGCGGCTCTACAGCAAGAGCTACGGACGCGAGGTGCTGGCAGCCCTACCGCCCGCCCGTCGGACCACCGATATCGAAGACGTGCGCGCATTCTTCGCGAATGATGGGACGGACTAGCATGGCAGCGAACAGCGTACTCTTGTGGGTGATCTCGCCGTTAGTCTGCGCCGTCGCGCTGCTGCTGGCCGCCTGGCGCATCGCGCTACTCTACCGGCCGACGGGCGTGCCATGGTGGAAGCGCAAGCGGATTATCGCGCCGATTGTGCTGGCTGTCGCGGCGCTCGTGCTTGCCTTCAAGGCGTGGACAGCCTGGGCGCCGCTCAACCTCTCGCAGGACCAGCTGAACAGCCTCGATTTCGCCGGGTTGCGTATCTACCAGCAGCAGGTATCGGACGCCGCCAGCGCGTATACACCATGGGGCGTGGCCATCGTGCTACTGACAGTGGCGACGCTTGGCGCGGTCATCATCTCGATCACCAATGATCCACCCGTCCCCAAACAGGACGATCAGGATGACAACCGCCAACCGGAGTAGGTTTTTGGCTGTGATACAAGGTTTATGTGAGATCCGCAATCAAATCGTCTGATGGAGGCCAACGCCCTGCTTCAACCCAGAATTGGCGAGCGGCGACGATAAATCCATTGTTGAGACGAAGCGCCTCGACTGTAGCGCGGCCAATCAGCGTACGGCCCAAAATGCGCTCGCCCGCAGCCGACCAAGAAAAATGTTCGATCCAACGCTGCGTCCGTGGATTGAAGAGTGGTGCGCTTTCGCTCGTAAGAGGGTCTGAGGCCTGAACGCGATCTCCTTTGAAGTCATTGCAGCGCGAGCATGCCAGCCAGAAATTCTCGCGGATTGTTGCGCCGCCCAATGTTTCGGGTATGAGATGGTCGATGTCTAGCGGCATACCCAGAAAGGCCTCTGGCGCATGGCAATAGCCACAACGCGCCCCCGAATCCTCGCGGATCTGTCGACGTAGCTCAGCGGAAATATGCGTTCGCGACACGTCTCAAGGCTCCCTTGTCGCTCCAGTATTTGGCTCTGAGGAGTCGGTAATTGTATATGGCGAGGGTAAACCGCGCCACTTGAGGAGCACAGCAGCGTATGCTTTCTTCAAGACGAGGATATCAGCGTCCTGCAGCAGACGGTCAAGGTCCGCCTGCTCGTCAGTTGTGAGTGGGCGTTCGCGCTGCATTTCGCGGAGCGTGGCAAGCTGTTCATACTGGGTGTTGGGCATTGTCGCTTGCGCGACCTGCTGAAGCGCATCATCGCTCAGCGATTCGAGGGCTAGCAGCGCATCACGGAGAGCAGGTGTCAGGTCGTCGGGAAGCTGTGGCAGGCTGGATGTTAGTGTCTTTATGATGAGTCGTTCCAGCGGCTGGCTCGTCAGAGAGGCAAGTCGTTCCAGGCGGCGATACAGGTTATCCGGCAGATGGATGGTAATGGTAATAGCATCGTCAATCGCCACAGTTCTACCCTGCTTTCAACGATTCCAAAGCGCTTCCATGGCATTGTATCATGTGGCAACTCCCACGCCGACGACCACCGCCATCGCATGCTCGTGGGTATCGGAGATGCTTACGTCGAAGGCGACGAGTCCCAGCAGGCGCGCGCGGTCGGCTGCAGCTCCGTGCAATTGCAACCCGGGTTTGCCGGTGGGTAGGCGGATGATCTCGATATCATGCCAGTGAATCGCGCCGATGCCAGTTCCCAGCGCCTTGGCGCATGCCTCCTTGGCCGCGAAGCGCCCCGCCAGCCGATGGACGCGCCCCTTTGCCTGGTTCAGTTCGGTCTCGGTAAAGACCTTGTGGAGAAAGTGGTCGCCGAAGCGCTCCCATGTGCGGACGAGCCGCTCCACCTCCACCAGGTCTACGCCCACGGTCACCGCCAGGGGCGCTGCTGGAAGTTGAAGCGGCTCGCCAGGTGCGCCAGACTGCGCTGGCGCATCGGAAGACTCGGCGTCTCCCGTGGTCATTTGCCCCGTCCATTACTACTGCTCGAAGCTTTGGCTTTGCTCACCGAGCGTGTGGTTCGCGCAGTAGCAACGGCAGTCTTTGCCTGCGCCGCGATCCCGCCATTGCCCTGGCCGTTACTGTGGCTTTTCCCATTACTGTGTCCATTGCCGTTGCGGCGCTCTACCCCGTGGCCGATGCCATGGTAGCGGAAGCCCAACCGGCGCATCTCCGTCGGGTCGTAGAGATTGCGTCCGTCAATCAGCACGCGCCCCTCTTCGCGCGGGAGCATCTCATCACGCAGTCGCGCGAAGTTGATGTCACGGAAACGCTTCCACTCGGTGATGACGAGGATACCATGCGTACCACGCGCGGCCTCATACTCATCCTCACAGAAGGTCAGCCCCGCGCCCGGCAGCACCTGCCGCGCCGTCTCGGTCGCCACCGGGTCGAAGGCGCGCACGTTTGCGCCAGCCTCCAGCAGCCAGCGAATGATAAGGATTGAGGGCGCCTCGCGCATGTCGTCGGTATTATCCTTGAAGGCCAGCCCCAGGACGGCGAACGTCTTGCCCTCCAGGCTGCCGGGGCCGCCGTGCTCCTGCTCCAGCTTGTCGATGACGACGTGGCGCTGGTCGTCGTTGATCTTCATCACTGCGTCCAGAAGCTGTGGGTGCAGTCCCGCCTCGCCTGCCATGTGCGCCAGAGCCTTCACGTCTTTCGGGAAGCACGAACCGCCGTAACCCAGGCCAGCATCCAGGAAGGCGCGCCCGATGCGCTTATCGTAGCCCATCCCGGCGGCGACTTCCTTCACATCGGCGCCCAGGCGGTCACAGATGCGCGCCATCTCGTTGATGAACGAAATCTTGGTTGCCAGGAAGGCATTCGAGGCGTATTTGATCATCTCGGCGGTATAGAGATCGGTGATGACTATCGGCGCGCGCACCGGATGATACAACTGCGCGACCTTATCAGCCGCCGCACGATCCGTCGAACCGAGGACGACGCGATCAGGTTGGAGAAAGTCCTGGACGGCAGAGCCTTCGCGCAGGAACTCGGGGTTGGACACGACCGACACCTTGAGCGATGTATTCACCAGATGCTCGTGGATGATGGCCGAGACCAGATCGCCGCTGCCAACTGGCATCGTGCTCTTGTTGACGATGATCGCGTCGTTACGCAGGTGCTCGGCAATCGAGCGCGCCGCAAGCTCGACGAACGACATGTCGGCGCCGTCGCCACCCTGCACCGTCGGCGTATTGACCGCGATGAAGATGAATTCGACGTCCTTCATCGCCTCCGCGTAGCTGGTAGTGAAGCGCAGCCGCTTTGCGTCCACGTTGCGCGTGACCATTGGATGCAGGCCCGGCTCATAAATAGGAAGCTCACCGGCCTTCAATCGCTCGATCTTCGTGGCAACTACATCCAGGCAGGTGACCTGATTGCCCAGATCGGCCAGACATGTGCCAGTGACCAGGCCAACGTACCCTGTCCCAACAACACAGATTTTGCTCATTCCAGTTATTTCCTCAACAACCTCTTCAGCGTCTTACTTCGCATGCCGCAAAGACGTTCCAGTGTACAACAGGATAACGGCGAGGGAGTCAGCTTATCCCTCACATCAGGTGAAACCAGCGACCCCCAGCCCGGTAACGGCGCTGGTACGACGCGACCACGCGATGATATCCACAAGGCTGCCGGTTCAGCCTCCGCGCACGAACGGATTCATGCGCCGCTCTTCGCCGATGGTGGTGGCCTCGCCGTGACCTGGGAGAACCAGCAACTCGGCTGGCAGCGGGTAGAGACGTGTCAGAATACTCTCGTAGATTGCGTCTTCATCTCCTCCAGGCAGATCGGTTCGTCCGATACCACGCCGGAAGAGCGTGTCGCCCGAAAGCAACCACGCGCTATCTTGCGCCTCCTCAGCATCCGGTGCGTCCGAAGCGTCCCGCGGCTCATACAACAGACAGATGCTGCCGGGCGTATGTCCTGGTGTAGCAATCACCCGCAGCCTTAGTGTACCCACCTCGACCAACATACCCTCTGTGATAGTACTATCCGGCAGGGCCAGGCGCTCCGGGAGCGGATAGCCGAACTGCTCGCCCCAACCGCGCGCCTCGCGGCTGTACAGGTACTCATCCGCTGGATGCGCCAGCACTGGAACGGGCGCATCCAGTCCGGCTAGCAGCGCCTCAGTCGCGCTGATATGGTCAAAGTGGCCGTGTGTATGCAGAATCTTTACCACCGACACGCCGCGTTCGCGAATCCGCGCCAGAATCCGCTCAGCCTCGTCGCCCGGATCAACCACCATCGCCGCCTGTGTCCGCGGGCAGACGACCAGATAGCAGTTCGCATCCAGCTCGCCGACGGCGAACCCCTCGATCATCGAGTCGTCTCCCATGGGATGCTCCTGTCGGGTTAAAATCATGAACGGATACAAGGTGTGATGGTATCTGGCGCTGGTACATCATGGACGGCAGCCGACGGTCTGGCAATCGTCGCGCGTTATGCATTGTATGGCATATCGTCGATGCTCGTCATGTATGCGTCATGCGTGTGTTATGTGTGCGTTATGTGCGTGGGCCGTCCCACTCGTTGACAGCGGCTGGCTCGCTCTCCGATAATGTGAGATGACAGGCGTGGAGGAGCGTCCCGTGGGGGAAGCGATGGCGCGCCGCGCAGGGAGAGGAATTGCAGGGATGAGTCACTTCCCTTTGGCATATTTCGTTCTGAATCTTGACCCCATTCTGGTGCGCTTTGGCCCGTTCGCCGTCCACTGGTACGGCATCGCCTATGTCGTCGCCATCGCCGTCGCGTTGTTTGTGATCCTGCGCTGGGCGCGGCGCGAGGGCATTCACGACGACCAGATTTGGGGGTTGTTTATCTGGGCCGCGATTGGCGGGTTGATTGGCGGGCGACTCTATTTTGTCCTGCAACAGCCTGATCTGGTCGAGAAATATCTGCTCAATCCCATCAACATCATCGCCGTCTGGAACGGTGGCATGGCGTTCTTTGGCGCAATCTTCCTCGGGTCAGCGATACTCTTCATCCTGGCGCCGCGCTACGGGCTGGACCGCTGGATTGTGCTGGATGGCGCCGCGCTCTTCGCGGCGGTTGGGCAAATCTTCGGGCGTTTCGGCAACATCGTCAATGGCGATATTCTTGGCAAGGCTGCTGGCGGGGCCGTCACTCTGCCGTCGGGCGTCTGCGCCAATCTCAGCGCGCCATGCTTCGCGTATGTGCCCGACCCGCATATCCTGCCATGGGCGCTAGTTTATCTCAACCCCAACAACAGCTTTGTCCCACTGGGCGTGCCATTTCAGCCTGCCCAAGTCTACGAGATACTCTTCAATCTGGTGGCGCTGGCGCTGCTCT
This sequence comes from uncultured Chloroflexia bacterium, assembly GCA_963718915.1. Classification (GTDB taxonomy): domain Bacteria; phylum Chloroflexota; class Ktedonobacteria; order Ktedonobacterales; family JADMIN01; genus DAHUXT01. The sequence continues at coordinate 679,437 of CAVRAI010000015.1, forward strand.
GGCCGCTTCGCCATCGTTTGCCGAAGGTGCGCGCAGGTCTCTTCTTCACGCTTTATCTGGCGCTCTATGCCATCAGCCAGTTCTCCGTCTTCTTCTTCCGCGCAACGGAGCCGACCACGCCCTTCCTCGGCATCAGCGGATTGAAGCAGGCGCAGTGGACCGCGATTATTGTCTTCCTGCTCTGCATCCCACTGGCGATTTTGGTGTTGCGGGTCTCGAAGCCCTGGCCGTTCTCGGATGCGCGTCCCGTGCCATGGCCGAATTTTTCCCCCGTTGACCAGCAATCGCCCGCGCGCAACCCCGCCGCGAATGCGTTGATTGCGCCGCCCGCACGCCAGCGCGGGGCGATTCCGAGCGCGGCAACACCGCCGCCCTCCGACCTACCGCCGTGGCAGCCGACGCGCCCGACCGGAGGGCAGTTGCGCAATTTGTTCGGCGATATGGCGCGCACAAGCTCGAGCCAGTAGCTACTAGCCGCAAGGAAAGTCTGGATGTCATCGCATACTGCCCGCGCCTATCCGCTCCCGGATCACCGCTGCGTCTTCTGCGCGCACGCCGCGCTAGACGTGGTACTGGAGGAGACGACGCATTTTCTGGTCATTGCCGATCACGCGCCCCTTGCCGAGGGCCATCTGCTGATCGTCCCGCGCGACCACTACGCCTGCTACGGCGCGCTTCCAGTGGAGTTCGACGACGAGGCGCGTGAACTGCGCGCGCGCGTTACCGACTTTCTGACGGCTGCTTACCGCGCGCCAATCTACTTCGAGCACGGTGTTTTCCGTCAGACAGTCTTCCACGCGCACCTGCACGCGCTGCCCCTGGGCGCGGCCAGTCCGGGTTTCGTCGCGGAGATTGGCGGCATCGGAAGCCCTGCCCCCTCGCCAGACGCTCTGCGCGCATGGTACTCCGAGCAGGGCCACTACTTCTACCTTGATACGGAGCGGGGAGATTCAGGCACGCGCGAGCCGCTGCTCTTCCCCGCCGACCTGGAGGTCTATTTCCAGGTCATGGGCACACTCCGCGCTCATACCGCGCAGACCGCGTCGTGGATTCCTCCCGCGCTCCGTCAGATGCAGGGCGCAGAGAAGATGCGCGCGCTGGCCGCCGCCTGGCGCGAGTACTTCGGGATTGCACGAGCAATGCAAGAAGGCGCAGACTGATGATGCATCCCGCGCAAGCGGCAACGCAGGTAGTTGGTGAACGGTTCGCGACCTGAAGACTGCGACTCATCCTGGCCCTGCTGTATCCACTTGCTTGTCACTACACAACGGCTGTTCGCTCGTGCTATACTGAATGCACTCTTCACCCTCAGTAGAGCAAATGGAGTGTAGTATGGCAACTTCGAGAACCCACCACAAGCGCGTCTTCATCAGCTATTCGCGTGCCGACAGCGCCACGATAGACCGCCTGGAGGCTGAACTCATCAGTTATGGCTTCAAGACCTGGGTTGATCGCCAGCATCTGGAGGGTGGCGACAAATGGGCAGAGAAGATTGAGCAGGCTATTCAAGAGTGTGATGCCGTCGTTGTGGGTCTCTCGCCGGATGCTGTCGCGTCTCCCTGGGTAACCAATGAACTGTTTTATGCCCAGCAGTTGGAAAAGACGATCATTCCTGTCTTGCTACACCCAGTGAAGCGTATTCCTCTGCTGATCGTCGCTATTCAGTATATTAGTATGCATGTGGATGAGTCGCAGGGCCTGCAACAACTGCGCCTGCGCCTGCTGCGTCTCGGCGAGCATGCGACAACGACAGGATCAGCGCATCCAGCGTTCTCGCAGACATCTTCCCATCGCATTGCCTCTACTGCCCAGGAGCATAGCGGTGAGCCAGCCGCTCAACTGGTGGCGCTGCCAGCCGCCGCGCCTACCGCCGATCTCAACGACTTGTTTCAACAGGGTTTCGCGGCCAAAGCACATGGGGATCTCGAACAGGCAGAGGCGCTGCTATCGCAGGTAGTCGAGCGCGATGCGCGGTTCGGCGATGGTGTTGCCGCCCAACAGTTGGAAGAGACGCGGCAGCAATTGCTCCCGCCGCAGCTTGCCCGCTTACGCCAGCAGGGACGGCAGGCGGAAGCAAAGGGCGCATGGGCTGAGGCGATTGGCGCCTGGAAGGCTCTGCTTGAGCGAGTACCTGATGATGTCGAAACGCAAACCGCGCTGGAACGAGACCAGCAGAACCGGGATGCCAGCTGGCTCTATTCCACCGCGCGTGACCTGGTGCAGAAGGGCGATTGGTCTGCCTTCCAGGAAATGTGGCGCCTGCTCCACGAACGTGCTCCGTTCTATGGCGATCCAGATGAGGTATTCGCGTTGGTACCACCAGAATATGTACGTGGCGCTGTGCTGCTTACTCTAGCGGGACACACCAATGCGGTAGCGGGCATTGCCTGGTCGCCCGACGGAACACGGCTTGCCACTGCCAGCAAAGATCAGACGGTGCGCATTTGGGAAGCAGCAACTGGCAAACAGCTTATCGTCTGCAAGGGGCACACCGGTTACGTGACGAGTGTCGCCTGGTCGCCCGACGGGCAGCGACTCGCCAGTTCATGTGACGATAACGCGGATAGAACCGTGCGCGTCTGGGAAGCTGCGACAGGAAACCCGCTGGTCGTCTGTTCGGGGCATACTGGTGGAGTGAGTAGTGTCGCCTGGTCGCCCGATGGGCAGCGACTCGCCACCGCTAGCGTAGATCAGACCGCGCGCACCTGGGAGGCCGCCACTGGGAAACCACTGCATATCCTGCAAGGCCATACCGAAACAGTGTTTGGTATAGCCTGGTCGCCCGACGGGCAACGACTTGCCACCGCCAGCGGGGATAAAACCGCGCGCACCTGGGAGGCTGCTACTGGGAAACAGTCGAACATCCTGCAGGGCCATACCGCAACGGTGAATGACATATCATGGGCGCCCAATGGCCAGCATCTGGCTACAGCGGGTTGGGATTACTCCGTACGGACATGGGATGCTAATAGCGGCAAGCAGATTCTCGCCCTGCAGAATGCTGACAAGATGGCATTTGGAGTAGCCTGGTCACCCGACAGCTATCGACTTGTGAGTTGCGATCATCATGTACACGTGTGGAATGCTAGTACTGGTAAACTCTTGTTCGATTGTCAGGGTCAAAGTGAGGTGACTTTTAGCGTCGCCTGGTCTGCCGGACGGCGAGCGTATCGCCACTGGTAGCGCTGGTGGCGCCGCGCGGGTGTGGCGAGTATAAGCGGCGCGCGCGGGATTAGCCGCAGCATAAGAGATGCGCTGGCGGCTCAAGCCGCGCCTATGGGCCGTTGGCCGCAAAGCCCGCCTGCGCGGGCTGCAGAAACAGATGTAAATGTGATTGCGCGCTGGCGCTATACACTAAAAGCGTCTTTCGCCCTCAGTAGCGCAAGCAGGAGCGTGGCATGAGTGCAGCCGCGAATAGTCCCACCAACGTCTTCATCAGCTACTCGCGCGCCGACAGCGCCGCCATAGACCGTCTGGAAGCCGAACTGATCGGCTTCGGCTTCATAACCTGGGTTGACCGTGAACATCTGGAGGGCGGCGACCGTTGGGCGGCGCAGATCGAGCGCGCCATCCAGATGAGCGATGTTGTTGTGGTTTGTCTCTCGCCAGACGCTGTTAATTCACCCTGGGTGACCAATGAACTGTTTTATGCGCAGCAACTAGGCAAGCCAATCATCCCGATACTGCTGCATCCAGTAGCGCGCATTCCACTGTTGCTGGCTGCCATTCAATACATCGACATGCAGGCAGATGAAGCACGGGGAGTTCAGCAATTGCGCCTCCGGTTGCTGCGCCTCAGCGGGCAGTCTATCGCAGTCGAACCAGAGCAATCGACACCCACGATTGCACACAACATCGCTCCAACTCCCCAGCCATATGCTAACGATCCTCTAGCTCAATCTAATTATAGCGACCCCAGTACCTCCCACAGTTCAACACCCTTAGTTCACTCGGCTGCAACCATACTTAAGGTGTGCCTGAGTGACATGTTAAATGAACTTGCGGTCGCGTGGTCGCCCGATGGTCAGCGGCTGGCAATTGGGGGTAGTGAGGTAGTGATACAGATCTGGGATGTGGCAACGAGAAAATCGCTTGTAACCTGTGAAGGTCATACAGGGTCAGAACATGAGGTAGCATGGTCGCCGGACGGGAAGCGACTGGCGAGCGCGAGCGGAGATTCGACAGCCCGAATCTGGGATGTTGATACAGGGAAATCGCTGCTCACCTACCAAAACCACTTTTTCGGCCATATGCCAGTGGGTGTGCAAAGTGTGGCGTGGTCGCCCGATGGAAAGCGGCTGGCAAGCGCAGGTCAAGATGCGAAGGTGCAAATCTGGGACGCGGATTCAGGAGCGACTCTCCGCACCTGCTGGATCCATACGAAGGCTGTCGTTGGAGTCGCGTGGTCGCCTGATGGGAAGCGGCTGGCGAGCGCAAGCCTGGATCTCACGGTGCGGATATGGGATGCCACAACGGGCGAGCCGCTGCTCACGTGTCGGGGCCATAGCGAAGCGGTATTTGGGATAGCGTGGTCACCTGATGGAACGCGATTGGCGAGCGCAAGCGCGGATCACACAGTGCGAATATGGGACGCAAGGTTGGACCAACCGCCGCTGCTCCTCTGCCTAGGCCATGCTAAGGACGTGTTAGGGGTGGCATGGTCGCCTGACGGGACGCGGCTGGCAAGCGCGAGCATGGATCAGACGGTGCGAATCTGGGATGCCGCAACGGGCGAGCTAGCGCTTACCTATCAGGGCCATACAGGCGACGTACAGAAAGTCGCGTGGTCGCCCGATGGGAAGTGGCTGGCAAGCGCAAGCGCTGATGGAACAGTGCGCCTGTGGCAGATGTAGGAGACACCCGCCTGGTTCCCGCTCTCCTTATGCGAGTCAGCCGCGCCCACGCCGAATTGCCTCGATGCACTCTGGCGAGTCCGCGCAGGCGGACTTCGTGGCCGAGCGCGAGCGAGGCCGTTCAGGCGCGACTTTAGTCGCCCGCGCTCGTTCCACTATCCCTTCACCGAGCCGGCCAGGATGCCGCGCACGAAGTAGCGTTGCAGGCTGAAGAAGATCACCAGCGGCAGCGCCATCGAGATGAAGGCGGCGGCGGTCAGTACCTCGTAGTTGGTGCCGAACGAGTTGACCAGGTTGGCGATGGCCACCGTCATCGGTGCGCGATCGGGAGAGCCACCCAGCAACACCAGCGCCACCAGCAGGTCATTCCAGACCCACATGAACTGGAAGATCACCAGCGAGGCCAGCGACGGTATCGCCAGCGGCAGCAGGATCCGGAAGAAGATGCGCAGATGCGACGCGCCGTCGATTCGCGCCGACTCCATCAGGTCGCCTGGCAGCGCGCCAAAGAAGCTCCGTAACAGGTAGATCGCAAACGGCAACCCATACGCCGTGTGCGCCAGCCAGATACCCACGAAACTGCCCGTTAGCCCAACATTGGTCAGGAGCTGGAAGATCGGAATCAGCGTCATCTGAACCGGCACGACCAGCAGCGCCACAATCGCCAGGAAGATCCAGTCGCGTCCCGGAAAATGCATCCAGGCGAAGGCATAGGCGGCGAAGGCGGCCACCAGCACCGGGATGATCGTCCCTGGGATGGAGATAATCAGGCTGTTGATGAAGGCCGTGCCGAAATCCTGCGTCTCAAGCACGTGCTGGTAGTTTTCGAGGGTGAAATGCCAGGGTGGTATCAGACCCTCCCACCAGCCGCTGCTGTGAATGGCGACGGGAGTGCGGAATGAACTGATGAACAGCCCAAAGGTGGGCACTGACCATAGTAGCGCGATCAGCACGACCAGGAACGTCAGCAACCCACTATTGACGCTGCGTATCAGCCGCTCGCGCGGAGTAAGCGTGCGTATAGTGGGCTGCGCCAGGGCGCTCGGTTTGTCGCTTGACAGATCAATATCGGTGGTAATATCCGCCGGGGAGGCTGGATTCTTGCCTATGCCGCTCATCGCTGCGCCTCCTGTATGCGGAATCGACGGATGTTGAAGATCATAATCGGCACGATTGCCACCAGCAGCACGACCGCCAGCGCGCTTGAGATGCCATTATCATTGAAAATGAGAAGCTGGTTGTAGAACTCGACGGCGATGACATTGGTATTGAAGTTGCCTCCGGTCATCACATACACAATGTCGAATATCTTGAGCAGGTTGATGATCATCGTCGTCGCGACCACGGCAATCGTCGGGCTGATCATCGGTACGATGATGCGGAAGAAGATCGACAGCTCGCCCGCGCCATCCACCCGCGCCGCCTCCAGCACATCCGTGGGCACGCCTTTGAGCGCCGCCGAGAGGATCACCATGCAGAAGCCGGTCCACATCCACACGTAGACGACGATCAGCGCGATATTGTTACCGGCGCCGACGAGCCAGGCCTGTGGCGGGAAACCGAGGCGGGTGATAAACGCGTTGAGCAGACCAATCTGATCACCAGAGGCGTTGTAGTCGTAGACAAACTTCCAGATGACACCAGCGCCTACGAACGAGATCGCCATGGGAATGAAGATCGCTGCCTTGGCGGCGCTCTCGATGCGCACGCGATCCATCAGCACAGCGATAATCAGCCCGAGCGCCACCGTCGCCGCGGTGCCCAGTACCAGCCAGAGCAGGTTGTTGCGCAGCACGATCAGCGTATTGGGACTGGTGAAGATCTTTTGGAAGTTCTCCAGGCCGACGAACTGGCTCGAATCGAAATTGAACAGGCTGGTCCAGAGCGTGGAGATGACAGGATAGAGTAGAAACACCACGACAAACGCTACCGCCGGGGCAATCCAGATCCAGGCGATGAGCGCGTTGCGTATTTTGACTCCAAATGGCGACCGGTTACTTTGAGCCGGTGGCTCGTGGGTGGCAGCAATAGCCATAGCGTGGCCCCTTCCCAGGCGGACGTGGGAAGTTGGCCCACGTCCGCGATGCCTGGTAACAGTTGGGGGAATTAGTGATACGCCGTAACGGCAGTGGATTCGATGTTGCCGAGCACAGTGTTGAGTTGGCTCGAATCCTGAATGTAGGTGAGCAGGCCCTTCCAGAAGTCCGTCTGCACCTGAGCGGGCATCAGGTCGCCCGCGCCATACTTGACGATTGGCGCGCTGGTGAGCATCTTGACCGACGCCTGCGATACCGCATCAGGATAGTCGCTGATGGGCACGTTCTTGTTCACCGCCGTGAAGCCACCGCGCTTCACCCAGATGGCCTGCGCATCAGCCGTCGCCAGATACTTCACCAGCTGGTGTATGGAGTCCCCATTCCTCATAGCGACTACCACATCAGCGCCGACGGTAATCGCGCCTTTGTACTGGTCGTTGATCGTCGGGAACGGGAAGAAGTTGAACTCGGTCTCCGGCTGCAGCTTCGGGAATTGAGTGGTGATGAACCCTTCGGTAAAGTCGCCCAGATAGTACATGTACGCTGTCGGTGGCGACTGGAAGGGGGCGTAGCTGGCAGGCTGGAAGTTGGTCGCCAGAATAGACTGTGGCGAGCCGTTGATGTAGTGGTTGCCGTGAGCAATCTGCCCGAAATACTGGAAGGCGTTCTTCACACTGGCGTCGGTCCAGGGGATCGTATGAGCGACCCACTTGTCATACTGGGCCGGGCCAGACTGGTTGGCGAAGATTTGCGCTACCCAGTCCGCCGATGGCCAGCCACTGGCCGCGCCACTTTCGACACCCATCGACCAGGGATACTTGCCCGATGAGGCGATGGTGTTGGACAGAGTAATCATATCCTGCCATGTGGCGGGTGTCGTGTAGTTGTTGCTCGTGAACTGCGCTGGATTGTACCAGACGGTCCCCTTGTTGGCTGCTTTGAAGAAGATGGCGTACAGCTTCCCGCCGTAGGAGCCGAGGTCAATCCACGACGATGCATAGTCGTTGTGGATCTGGTTCATGTCGAGGAAACTATCTAACGCTAACAGCTTGTGCTGGGCGGCGAGTTCCTGCATTTTCCCAGGGTTCGGCAGAATGGCGATATCCGGGGGATTGTTGCCACGGAGCAGAATGGTCAACTGCGCATTCACGTCGCGGGTCGCGGTGATATTGACTGTGATACCAGTCGACTGGGTAAAGGGCGCAACCACTGCCTTGAAGGAGGCCTGCTCTTCGCCACCCCAGGTCGTTAAGAGGCTTAACGTCTTTGTGCTGTTGGTGGGGATGCTGCTGGCGCTGGTGGTACCTCCACAGGCCGCCAGCAGCGCTGAGACAGCGCTGAGCGAGAGTCCGAGCGCCACGGCACGCTGGATAAATGCGCGCCTGCTGAGGCCGTGCTTCTGATAATCCGTGACGAGACCTTCAATCGCTGCTTCCTGTGAGGCATTCTCCTCGAGTTCATCCATGTGTGCCATCGGTTTCCCTCTCTGTACACGGCTTTCAGTCCATTCAGGTGATAAGCCGGTGCAACCCTCGCGCTACAGAGACGCTCAAACATTGAGCGGGGGCATCTTGGCCCGTATGCTGATTCCTAGCAAAATGCATGCCTGATACCATGACTGGAAGGGGAGACGTACTACGAGCTACGCACTGCTTACATGCTCTGGCGCTGTCCTGTGCGCCTCCTGAAGTGTCCCTCTACAGTGATATACGTCGTCTTTCCATGATTTTGCACAGGACTCAGTTCGCGGTACAATACTGTCTGGCGCGCACCGCGCCCAATCATGACGAGCAGATATCCGAGGAGGGTTGAGATCAATGGCGATCAAGAAAGTTGGTGTGGTCGGCGGCGGCCTGATGGGCAGCGGCATCGCCCAGACGGCGGCGCAGGCGGGCTATGATGTGCTGCTGGCCGAGGTGTCGCAGGAGCTACTGGATCGCGGCATGGGTCGCATCAACGGCGCGTGGGATATGCTGACGAAGAAGGGCAGGATCACCGAGGAGCAGGCCAGCGAGTATCGCGGGCGTATTCGTGGCACACTGGATATGCGCGACTTCGCCGACCGCGATCTGGTGATCGAGGCGATCATCGAGAACATGGATGAGAAGAAGAAACTCTTCTCGGCGCTGGACGGCATCGTACCAGCGGGAGCAATTATCGCCAGCAACACCTCGTCGCTGCCCATCATCGAGATGGCGTCGGTGACGAAACGGCAGGAGAACATCGCTGGGCTGCACTTCTTCAATCCAGCGCCGGTGATGAAGCTGGTCGAGATCGTGCGCACCATCGCCACCAGCGACGAGACGACCGAGGCGCTCCGCGAGTTCGCGCAATCGCTCGGCAAGACGCCAATCATCGCCAAGGATACCGCGGGCTTCGTCGTCAACTTCCTGCTCATCCCCTATATGCTCTCCGCCGTGCGCATGTATGAGAATGGCCTTGCCACTATGGACGACATCGATACGGGCATGAAGCTGGGTTGCGGCTACCCGATGGGGCCATTCGAGCTACTGGACTATGTTGGCCTGGATACCACGCTCTACGCCGCTGAGGCGATCTACCATGAGTATCCCGACCCGGCCTACGCGCCGCCGACCCTGCTGCGGCGTATGGTGCAGGCAGGCCGCTATGGTATGAAGACGGGCAAGGGCTTCCGCGAATACGCCGAAAAGCGCTAACAGTAGTGTCCGCTAGCGTTGCTGTTGGCGCTGGCCGTAGCGTTTACGCTACGGCGAATTTCCCGCTCATTCGCCGGGGCCTTCAGGCTCCGGCAGGCGCCCGAATTATCACAACGGCGCCAGACAGCTATACCAGGCGCTCCCTGGGCGCCGGAACAGGAACGGCACAGCTATGACTCTCGAAGATCGCGACATCGTTCTCCTGAGCGGCGCCCGCACGCCATTTGGCGTGTTCATGGGGTCACTCAAGGATATCTCCGCCATTGATCTGACCACCACAGCCGCCACAGCCGCCATCGAGCGCGCCGGGGTGGATGCCGCCGACATCGATCAGGTGGTCTTTGGCAACGTCATGCAGACCAGCGCCGACGCCATCTATTTCGCGCGTCACGTCGCCCTCAAAGCGGGTGTGCCCATCGAGGTACCCGCGCTGACGGTCAACCGACTCTGTGGCTCCGGCTTGCAGGCTATCGTCTCGGCGGCGCAGTCGCTGCTGCTAGGCGAGGGGACCATCGCGCTGGCGGGTGGCGGCGAGAATATGACGCAGGCGCCGTTCGTCATTCGTGGCGCGCGCACCGGCCTTGCCCTAGGCGAGCATCCGCTCGAAGACTACCTCTGGGAGGCGCTCACCGATAGCTATATTGGCTGTGGCATGGCGATTACCGCCGAAAATCTGGCCGAGAAGTATGGCCTCTCACGCGAGCAGGTGGACACCTACGCCCTGCGCAGCCAGGTGGAGGCGCGAAAGGCCCAGCAGAACGGCCTGTTCGCTGATGAGATCGCGTCAGTGACAGTGACCGACCGCAAAGGCCGCGAGACGGTCATCGATCAGGACGAGGGCATTCGCGAGACCTCGATGGAGGCGCTGGCGAAGCTGCCCGCGCGCTTCAAGAAGGGCGGCGTGGTGACGGCGGGCAACGCCAGCGGCATCAACGATGCGGGCGCGGCGGTCGTGCTGGCGACGGGCGCGGTGGCTAAAGAGCGCGGGCTGAAACCCCTGGCGCGCATTGTCTCGTGGGGTATTGTCGGCGTGGAGCCGGACATCATGGGCATCGGGCCAGCTCCGGCCATTCGCCAGGCGCTCAAGCGCGCCGATATGACGCTGGATCAACTGGATCGCGTGGAGGTGAATGAGGCGTTCTCGGCGCAGTATCTGGCTGTCGAGAAAGACCTCGGTCTGGATCGCGAGAAGACCAACGTGCATGGTGGCGCGGTCTCGCTGGGTCATCCGCTCGCCGCCAGTGGTACACGCCTGGCAATGACGCTGGTGAACGAGCTACGACGCAACGGCCTGCGCTATGGCGCCGCGTCGCTCTGCATCGGCGGCGGCCAGGGAATTGCCGCCATCTTCGAAGCGCTATAACTACTCCCCCAATACGAGAACTGGTCTGGGATGTTTGCTTCCACAGGCTCCCAGACCAGAGCATCCTGCCATGCGCCAGAGTATAGTCGCCCCGGCTCGCTGGTTCACATCAGATGCCGGGATACACAGGACGCTCACCTTCATGATATACTCGTTATACTGCTTTCCCGGTGACATGCGCCCGCGCCGATGGATGCGCCCCGCGTGTTACGATACGTCACCACGCAATGATCGCGGGTGATGGTGCTACGCCGCGCTGACGCACATACGCTCACACGGATCGGAATATTATGGCGACATCACAAGATTCTGGAGACAGTAAGCAGTCTGGGCCAGTTCCCAACGAATCTCCCAACCTCGACGAGGAGCCAACGGTGGTGCTGGGCATGGGCGCCGGTTCGGATGCGGCCACGGGAGAGTTGACGCCGCCCGAAGGGATCTCCTCGCCACCACCGATTCCCACGCCAACGCTTGACGGCGATGGCGTGCTGGTCACGCATCTGGGCGAGCCATCGAAGGCGGCTCACGTTGCGGGCGTGGCACGCGCCGCTCAGGCGCGCGCGCGTCAGGATGTTGCCTCGATAGCCGCTGGCCTCTCGGAAATCGCCGCCGCCATGCACCGCCTCGCCGGTTCGCTTGAGCCAGCCGCCGAAGGGCAATTCTCGGCTAATCTGAGCGATCCGCGCACCCGCCTGCTGGCGGAAGCGCTCGAGACCGCGCGCGCCGCCGATCTACGCCTGGCGCAACTCGAGCATGCGCTCAAGCGGCTGAGTTCCTCGGTGCAGACCGCACAGGATAACGTCGCGGCGCTCCAGAACGAGCGCGAGCGGCTCTCGATGCTCTACCAGATTGCGCAGGATCTCAATACCTCGCTCGATCTTGACGACGTGCTGAGCCGTGTGCTCGACCAGCTCATCGACGTGGTGCATGCCGAGCGCGGCTTCCTGATGTTGCGCGACGCCTCAGGCGGGGATCTGCAATTCGCGGCGGCGCGCGGAGCCGATGGCCATCCGCTGGCCCAGGGTGATTTTGGATTGAGCCGCAATATTGTGCGCGACGTCTGGGAGCGCCAGCGCCCGCTGCTGACCATCGATGCTCAGATGGATGAGCGGCTGCGACAGCACGAGAGTGTCGTGATTCAGGGTATTCACTCAGTCATGTGCGCGCCGTTACGGGTGCGCGGTGGCGCGGTGGGCGTCGTCTATGTGGATAGCCGGACGGAGCGCGCGCTCTTCGACAACGCGCATCTCGATCTGCTCGCCGCTTTCTGCAATCAGGCCGCCATCGCCATAGACAATGCCCGGCTCTTCGAGGATCTGCGCCACCATGTGCGTGAAATCACCGCGATGAAGACCTACATGGAGAATATCTACGCCTCCATTGCCAGTGGCGTCATTACCGCGGATACGGCTGGCATGGTGACGACCTTCAACCGGGCGGCTGAGGGCATATTTAACCTCGTCGCGTCCGGGGCTATCGGGCGGTCGTATCAGGAGGTGCTGGCGAGCATCGGCGACCCGACACTTGCCCATATTCTCTTCCAGGCGATCAACGGCACGGCGGCGACGCTGGGGCATGAGGTGACGCGCACGTTACCCCAGCGCGGTGAGGTGAGCCTGCGGCTGAATGTCTCGCCGTTGCGCGCGGGGGACGGCCAGGGCGAGCCGCTGGGTGTCGCGATGGTGGTGGATGACCTGACTGAGTTGCGTCTGAGCCAGCGCCAGACCGAGGAGATTCAGCGGCTCTTTGGGCGCTATGTGCATCCGGCGGTGGTGAGGCAGTTGCTGGCTGATTCGTCCGCCATCAACCTTGGCGGCGAGACTCGCGAGATTACCGTGCTTTTCGCCGATATTCGCGGCTATACCCAACTCGCCGAGCGGATCGCTCCGGGAGAACTGGTACGAATCCTCAACGACTACCTCAACATTCTGACGGAGGCAATCTGGCACGAGGAAGGCACGCTGACGATGTTCATCGGCGACGCGCTGATGGCGATCTTCAACGCACCACTGCCGCAGGCGGACCATGCGACGCGGGCGGTACGGGCGGCCTGGGCGATGCGCGCGGCGCTCCAGCGACACCACGCGGCGCTGCCACCCGACGCCGAATCGGTTCACTATGGCATTGGCGTGCATACCGGGTTGGCGGTCGTTGGTAACATTGGCTCGCGTGAGCGTCTGCAGAACTACACCGCCATTGGCGACGCGGTGAATATTGCCCAGCGACTTCAGGCAGGCGCCGCCGACCAGATCATCCTCAGCGCCGCGACCTATGGTGCGGTTGCCCCACTGGTTGTCGCCCATGCGCTCGATCCGCTGGTGGTCAAGGGCAAGACGCTGCCGCTCCAGGTCTATCAACTCGACGGGCTGCAAGATATGTGATGGCGCTGGTGTGTCTGAGGTTCCCTGCCGCAGACTGAAGATCCACGGCTAATCCTGAGATGAGCGGGCCAGTTCGACGGGCAGGAAGCTGGAGCCAATCGCAGACGGTCTCGGCCTTAATGCAGTTTTACGATTTACCGGGGACAGCCATATCGGCTGGCGGTTAAAACCGCGCCTGAACGGCCTCGCTGGCGCTCCGCCACAAAGCCTGCCTGCGCAGGCTCACCAGATCGCGCCCCACAGCGCGCTTGTGGGCGGGAGAGTCGTTGAAACCCGCGCAGGCGGGTTTTGTGGCCGCAGGCCGCTTAGGCGCGGTTTTAACCGCCCGCTCTCCGACGCAGCGGGATTACTCTGCCCCACGTAATTTCTAAAACCGCATTTATGCCGCGACGTTGGCCCAACAGCAGCCTCACCCAAACATACCGCGCGTACGCTCAGTGGCTGCGACAGCCTCGCGCACCATCCGCTCGATCAGCACGCGGGCGGTTGGAATATCATGGATCAGGCCAACGCCCTCGCCCGCCCAGATGAAGCCTTCGTCGAGCCGCCCCTCGATGGCCGCGACCTTGTTCACCTCACCACGAATCAATGGATGGAGCGCCTCGAACGCCTCTTCACGGCTGGAGCCACGCCGAGTCAGATCCTCCTCGATGGCGAGGATGCGCTCCACCAGTGGGCCGCGCCGCAGGACACGCGCGGGTCGGCCCATCGTGCGCTCGATAATAACCGTGTCGGCCTCCGTCGCGGCCACCAGCGCATCCTTGTAGTTCTGGTGGGCGATGCACTCCTGCACAGCGATGAAGCGCGTCCCCAGTTCCACGCCCTCCGCGCCCAGCGCCAGACCCGCCGCCATCCCCTGGCCATCCATGATGCCGCCGCTCGCCAACACTGGGATGCTCACCGATTCGACAATCTTCGGCGTCAGCACGAGTGTGCCAACATCGTCGCGTCCGAGATGGCCGCCGCCTTCATAGCCTACCGCGATCACCGCATCCGCGCCGAGGTCTTGCGCCTTGCGGGCCGCGCGAATCCCGGCGACCAGTACCATCGTCTTCGGTAGCGGATTCACACCGCTGGTGGCAATCTGGCGCAGCACGCCCTCAGGATTGCCAGCGGTGATCGAGATGACGTGCGCGCCCTCCTCCAGCGCGACGGCGACGAATGGTTCGACGGGTATATGGCCCAGCGGGAAGTTGACACCGAACGGCATCGCGGTCAGCGTTTTCAGCCTGCGGATATCGGCGCGCATCTCCTCTGGCGTCTCGAAACAAGCCATGCCAATCTGGCCAAGCCCGCCTGCCTCAGAGACAGCGGCGGCCAGCCCGGAAAAAGCGAGGTGCGCCAGCCCGCCCTGGACAATGGGATAGCGGATGCCAAATAGCTCGGTGACACGAGTATGCATCGGCGACGGAGCAGCCTCGGATGTTGAATCAGCCACGCAAGATACCTCCTGGGACGGTGGGGAAATCGTGATATTGGCGCGCGTTAGGGTATTTTCGAGCGCGCGGTATATATCTGTAGCATAGCATGCGAAAGACGCCGGGAGATGTGCGGGCCGCTTTGGGATGCCAACAGCAGGGCGCCGTCACGCCAAAGCGGGCAGTATGTAGCTGGTTCAGATGGGAGCTGGTGTGGTATGCTGGCGGACAGACGCCAGCCTGGGGCGGTGGTGAAATGGCAGACACAGCGGACTTAAAATCCGTTGGGAGGAAACTCCCGTGAGGGTTCGAGTCCCTCCCGCCCTACCCAAAATACATACAACACTCAGCACACTTATCGCATCGGAACCGTGAAATATCTTTACGCGCCTCACATTTCATCCCGGCGTTTCCTCGTTGGTGAAGGTGGCTTGACTGCCCCGCGCTCGCGTGTATCAGGTTTCCCCGCTTGCAGCTTGCGCGATGCTCTTGCTTTTATATGATCGGATTGCCATTAATAAAATAAGTGGACTAATAATCTATAGCAATAAATATACGAATATACATCGCGGACGTCCATTCGAGTATCTGAGCAAACGCTGGCTGTGTTTTACCGCCCATTTTCATCCCGTTGATGACTTGTATTTTCCCTGCGAGCAGTTATACTAGGGATGCTCCTGAGGAGTGCGTCAGCGTTATTATTACCTCGCTTTCGTATCATGGTATGACCTTTCGGGCGGCATCAACAAAATGTACTATGCCCGCGCCTGGACATTACAGCAGGCGATAGGAGACACTCAGGCGCGTTCGCCATGGGGATTCGGCGCCTTTTTACCAGAACGGCTGCCCGGCGCTGCCATTACCTACCCGTCCAGGAGCGCCGTTCATAAGGCGGTCTTGTAGCAGGTATCTGGCAGGCAACCCAACCAGCATCACGTACGGTTCGACGACACCAGGATGAATCGTGAGGCGTAGACACCGGACATTGTACGTTTTCACTCCAGCGGCGACAGACCAGTCAAAGAAAAAGTGAGGTCTACTGGCGTCAAAGTCTGTAGAGAAGCAGACCAACTGAAGTACATCAACAGTTGGCAGACCCAACCTGGCGGCTTAGGGACCTATTGGGTAGATTAGCCCGATCCATTGTTGAGAGAAAGGTGAACTCATTATGCCCGGTCTCCCCATTGGTATTCCCGCTGTGCCCGAGGCTATCACTAAGCGCATCTGGGATTTCGTTGTCCAGGGTATCGCAGATGCTTTCAAGTATCACGACAAAAAGGATATAGCGCGCCGCATCGAGGCTCTTCGCACGAGCCCCAACTTGCCGAGTCTCATGACGGATGCTGTTCAGGAGGGGTGGCAGTACTGGCTCACCCACAGCCACGAGCATGCTATTATTGCCGCAGTGAAGCGCGATCTGCAGGATCACCTGCCAACTCTTGTTGGTGTTAAACTCCTCGAAGCGCTGCAACGTCCCATTACTCGCCACGATGTGGAGGAGTATCTCGCGACCTGGTTCACAGAATTGCATAGCGGCGCCACGCTTGGAAAGTGTCGTGACGCCGCTCGCGATCTGCTTGATCGCATCTTACAGGCGACGCTGAGCGCGCCAGCTCTGCAGGATCTTGCTCAAGCTGTCCTCATGTGGGATGAAGCTCATCGGCGACCTCAACCAACACTTGGGCCTCGAATTGCCAAAGTGCGCGAGTGTGCTCGCGACCGCGCTCGCGCCGACGGATATGCATTTGTGTCTTCAGCGCATCTCATGTATGGGCTTGCGAGCATTCAACCGCTCAGTTCCCCTCAGCAGATTCTTGGCACAAGGGGTATGGGGATGAGTCCAGAGCAAATCCTCACAGCGATAGGGACTCTTCCACTCAGTGGTCGGCAAGAAGGTGGGCAGCTAAATAGCCCCGTGGAACCTGCGGAATCAGCGGGCATCAGAACGTTGCTTGGCGAAGCCCAGGCGCGTGCCGCTGAAGAGCATGCGCAGACTGTCGACGATGGCCATCTGCTGCGTGGCATCCTGGTGATTGTGGCTGACCGCTACTGCACCTGTAGCGGTAGCCTTCGTCTGCTGTTTAATCAGATGAACGTCGATCCGGTCTACTGGGCCAATAAACTCACCCAGGTGTATGCCTGGCCCACGATCAACAACAGCATTGGGATGCGGTTGTCGGAATACGGCATCTAGCAAGGCATCAGCGAGCCACGTAGACAACCAGCAAGATACGCGCTCAATGATGAGAGCTGTAGGAGGAGGCGCTTATGACCAACCAGGCTGGCAACGCGGGCACTCAGCCTCACCGCGCCGCGCAAGCCGATATTCCCGAAATCGCCATCGGCACGCGCATCACTAACTTTAGCAATTTTGATATCACCGTGTCGGGGCTGGCTTCGGGCGGGATGGGGCTGGTCGTCTGGGGGCCCAACCGCGGAGGTGGTGGCAATGTGGAGGCCGTCAAACTGCCGCGCCCCGACCGGTTGGCGGCCGCCGATCCCCAACATCGGGCTGCTATCCTGGAGGACTTCGAGCGCGAGGCGCTCACCTGGTGTCATCTCTGGCGCCATCCCTGTATCGTCACTGCCGATAGCTTGCTGCTGTTGCGCGGACTGGGGGATCTGCCTGCGATCTTTCTCGAGTATGCGCCCAAAGGTTCGTTGCGTGATTTGCTTCATAAGGTGCATCGTCCAGGCAGCACACAGGCTTCGGGATTAGAGGGAGTCTTCGCCTGGGGGCAGATGATCGCCGAGGCGCTCGCCGTTATCCATCGGCCCGAGCCTGATCTCGATCGTCCGGAGCCACTGGTGCATTGCGACCTCAAACCCGAGAACGTGCTGCTCGATGAGTGGGGCTGGGCGATGCTGACCGACCTGGGGCTGACCCGTGCCCTCGCCTCTCTCGCCGACACCGCGCCCCAGCCATCCGCTGGTACCTTACCTGCGTCCGATGGCAGCGGTGGCGCAATGGAATTGA
Source organism: uncultured Chloroflexia bacterium (assembly GCA_963718915.1). Taxonomy (GTDB): domain Bacteria; phylum Chloroflexota; class Ktedonobacteria; order Ktedonobacterales; family JADMIN01; genus DAHUXT01. Next base: position 697,143 of record CAVRAI010000015.1, read on the forward strand.
GCGAGTTGAGCGCGGAGCAGCAGGCGCAGGTGGCGCAGATGCGGCGCTTATTGGCCCAGGCAGGTATCACCGACATCACCCCACCCGCCACACCGACGGCGTCGCCATCTGATGGAGCGCTCTACAGCACGCGTACCATCTGTGTCTCGCCTGCCCTGCAAGCGGCTCTTACTGCTGCCCTGGCCGCTGCAGGGGACGGTTCGGCACAGTCCGCGCAACGTTCGCTGCCCGCGCTCCCTGCTCTTTCGCCCAGCGCGACGGCGGTGATTGCGCGGATGGGCAGCCGTGGGCAGGTGGCGGGCACGCCACCCTATATGCCCCCCGAACAGTGGCTGGGACTGGATGCGGTCGAACCGGCGAGTGATGTCTATGCGTTGGGGGTGCTGCTCTTCGAGTTGTTCGCCGGGGTGGGGGGACGCGCGAGCTATCCGCACACCCCTGATCCCGTCTTGACACTAACGGCCGGGCCGTTCGCCGCGTGGTGCGCCGCGCATGCGGGTGGACCGAGTCGCCGTCTCGCCGATGTAGAGGTGCGCGCGCTGAGCGATGGGCCGCTGGTGAAGTTAGTCCAGGAGGGGCAGCAGCCACTGGCGGAGGAGGTGCTCGCGGGGTTGGATGCCTTGATTGGCGACTGTCTGGCGGTCTCACCACAGGCGCGTCCGACGGCGCAGCGGGTGCGGGAGCGGTTAGCGACGCTGGCCGAGCAGGCGCGAGTGAAACCGCTGTCTATTCCAGTGTATCCACGTACCGACGAGAGTAAGGCAATCTTCTGGGGCAACCTGGGCATCACCTATGGTGAGATGGGACAGCATGAGGAGCAGTTGCGTCTGCTGCGGAAGTCGATTACGCTCACGCCTGACAATCCCCAACGGCTTGAGACGTTGGGGATTGCGCTCAACGAGTTAGGACGAGCCGAACGACAATCAGCGCAACAAGCGAGAATAGCGGGCGAATATGCCCGAGCACAGGCGTTCGAGGCGCAGGCGCGTGCTCATCTGGAGGAGGGTGTGCGCATCTTCCAGGAGGCAGAAGGGCTACTAACCCCTGAGCAACTTGAACGTTATTCACATCTGGCGAATTCGACTGCCTACAACCTGGGTGTAGTACTCTGCGATCTGGAACGCTATGCCGAGGCGGTGGCGGCGACCGAACGGGCGCTAGTTGCTGATCCCAACGATGCCATGTCCTTTCGCCACCTGGCACTCGTCTACTTGCGTTGGGCCGAGGAGGCGGAGACTCCTGCTGCTTTACAGGTGGAGAGGTTAGAGAAGGCAGAGGCGCAAATGCGGCAAACGCTCGCGATCGCTCCGCACTTCGTTAGCGGGCAGACGTTGCTGGATTCCATCCAGCGCGAGTTGGCCGCCGCACGCCGCGCATGAGTGCGCGCAAGAGTGCGGCTTGGTATCTGATTGTTTTGAGTTGAGTTGAGTTGAGTTGAGTTGACTTGTGCCTGGAGGTTCAGCATGGACTGGTTTCGCCGTCGTAATGATGAGCCAGAACAATCGCGTCCGGCTCTCGCGTTCAATCTCGCACCGACTCCACCTGCTCCCGTGGATCCCCCGATCCTTCGGCAGCATCGAAGCAGGGGAAAACCAACGCCACTCCCCCTACTTCAGCTGAGGTCAGCAAGGCCCTCGATGCGTTCATTGAAGCGCCCGACTGGGAACTGACCCGCCAGGTATTGGAGCAGCAGCAGGATGTGCTCCTCACGCTCGATGCCTGTCTGGCCCTTATTCGGCGCGTTGGCCACTCATCCAGCGCCCATAATCGCAGCATACTCAGCACCTGCGCCCGACTTCTGCTCATTGCCTATGATCGCGATATCCCAACCGCCTGGGAGTGGCTGGAGGATCGACGGCAAGCACGCGCCGCGCTCAACGCTGCCATGAAGGAGTTAGCTGATCTGCCCCCCGAACAGGCTGCCGGTCAGTTCCAGCGCACCTTCGATCAACTCTCGCCCGCTCAACAGCAACATGCCAACGACATCCTTGCCGAGGCGGCCAACGAAGCGCGTGAAGCGGAAGGCGGCAACGGCAACGGCGATGTACAGCAAAGGAATGTGCCAGGACAAGCATCGCAGGATGCCTCCACGTTGGAGGCAGCGGTCAAAGAGATGCTCAGCGCGCGTGATGAAGCCGCGCTTCGTACGGTCATCGAACGCCACCAGCAGGAGTTGCTCACCGGGGAAGCCGCGAGCATCCTGCGCTACAATGCCACACACGCGCGGCAAGATACGACACAAGAGCACGGCGAGGAGATTGCGCGTCACCTGGAGCAACTCGCCGATCTGCTGGATCGCATACAGGCCGACCGTGAGGCAAAGCACCCCTCAATCCAACGATCTGCGCCCATGCCGACGGCCCAGCCGACGCCCATGCATCCCGTGACGCCAGCGAGTTCCTTGGTTGTGCCACCGCCCACCGACCAGCAGCGCCAGTTGGCAGCAATGCTCCTCGCTCAGACGGACGGTCAACTCGACGAGGCGCTCCGGCGGGGATTGCTCGCCTGGATGGGAAATTCCGGGGTGACGGCGACCCCGGCAGAAATTACTGCTGCGTATACCGTCTTCCTTGCAGCCACCGCATCAAGCAACTAGCAACTAGCAACTAGCAACTAGCTATCTCAGGCCGAGCGTAGTATGTGGTTGATACTACGCTCGGCTGGTAGAGAAAAGGAGTATCTCATGGCTTTCCGCTCAGACAAGGCACGGCGTTCTTCCAGGAATCCAGCGGCACGCCAGAATGATGACCCATTAACTCCTCCTGATGATCCTACTGAGTTGCTGCCGGTAGTCAAGCAAGAAGCGCCTCCTCGCTCAAGGCGCAAGACAAAGAAGCGCTCACCGTCCTCAGAGGCAGCGGGAGAGCCAGTTCCAGAACCTCAAGAGGCGCCAGATCATACGGAACGCGGGGCGCCGTCTATTGAATTACTGAACGGCCCAGATGACGGCACACTTCTTACACTCACCACGCCATACACGATCATTGGGCGCGAGCCAGCCGCACGAGCGTTGTCTCTGCCGTTGAGCGGTAGCGGTAATGGTGATGCCTCCGGCGCCGAGGGAGGGGAGATGGGGCAGCGTCAGCATGTTGCGCTGGTCGCTATTCCATCAGACCCAAGACTTTCGCGCACTCACCTGTTGTTGCTGCAACAGGGCGATGAATGGTTTATTCGCGATCTCGGTAGCTCCAACGGCACGTTTTTCTCTGCTACTGGTCAGCGAATCTCTGCGGAGACAAATCACCCACTTGCGCCGGGAGATGTCGTACGGGCTGGGGATACCTATCTGCGCCTGACGTACGCGCCTGCTGAATCACACCCTTCCAGCGAAAATTCCTGATACTCCTGTCAGATCTTTGCCGATCGAAGGAACAGCGTTGCCGTGAGATATCTCGTCGCGTAGCGCCGTCTATCGGATCATGCTATCGCGCATCACACGAAGAAAGTGAAAGCGACCTATGACGGATGCTGGTTCACGCGCTACGCAAGCCGGAATACCTGAGATCACGATTGGCACGCGCATCACCAATTACGGAGTTCAGGATATCAGCGTATCCGGCATGGCTTCGGGAGGGATGGGGCTGGTCGTCTGGGGACCCAACCGTGGTCGTGGGGGCAGAATACAGGCGGTCAAACTGCCCAGACCCGACCGGTTAGCCAACGCTGATGCACACCATCAGGCTGCGATCCTGGCGGACTTCGAGCGTGAAGCGCTCACCTGGTGTCACCTCTGGCCCCATCCCTGTGTTGTCGCCGCTGAAAGTCTGCTACGGTTGCCAGGACTGGGGGATCTGCCTGCCATCTTTCTCCAGTATGCGCCCAAAGGCTCGTTGCGCGACCGGCTGAACATCGTCCATCATGTGGGCAGTAACCAGGCGCTGGGGCTGCAAGCGGTCTTCGCCTGGGGGCAGATGATTGCGGGGGCGCTGGCCGCCATCCACCAGCCCGACCCAGCGTTTGAACGTCCAGATCCGCTGGTGCACTGCGACCTCAAACCGGAGAACGTGCTGCTCGATGAGCAGGGCTGGGCGCTGCTGACCGATCTGGGGCTCACCCGCGCGCTCGCCTCGCTCGCCGATACCACACCGCTCTCCCCCGTCGTGACAGGTGCGCGTGGAGTGATGGACGATGGAGGGAGTCACGCGAGCAGCCTGGGCGCGTTGAGCGCGGAACAACAGGCGCAGGTGGCGCAGATGCGGCGCTTGTTGGCACAGGCAGGAGGCGGCTTGCCCCCGAACGTCACGGTACCCGCTACACCCGCACTGCCCGATGGCGTGCTCTATGGCACGCGCACCATCTGTGTCTCGCCCGCGCAGCAAGCGGCACTTGCCAATGAGCTGGCTTCCACGCCAGGCTCGCCTGCCCAAGTCAGTGCGCCCCAGTTGCCCGCCCTGTCGCCCAGCGCGACGGCGGTGATTGCTCAGATGGGCAGCCGTGGGCATGTGGCGGGCACTCCACCATACATGGCGCCCGAACAATGGCTCGGCCTGGATGCGGTGGAACCGGCGAGCGATGTCTATGCGCTGGGGGTGCTGCTCTTCGAGCTGTTTGCTGGGGTGGGTGGACGTGCGGGCTATCCCCACACACCGAACCCGTTGCTGCTGCTGAAGATGGAACCGTTCGCCGCGTGGTGCGCCGCGCATGCGAGTGGGCCGAGTCGGCGTCTCTCCGATCCCGAAGTGGCGGCGCTGAGTGATGGGCCACTAGTGAAGCTGTGGCAAGATGGCCAGCAAGCGCTGGCGGAGGAGGTGCTCGCGGGGTTGGATGCCTTGATTGGCGACTGTCTGGCATTCGCGCCCGCTGCGCGTCCGACGGCGCGGCGGGTGCGGGAGCGGTTAGCGGCGCTGGCCGAGCAGGCGGGGCTGGATCCGTTGCGCATCGTTGAAAATCCCCGCACTCCCGAGAGCGAAGCGATCTTCTGGGGCAATCTGGGCATCACTTATGGTGAGATGGGGCAATACGAAGAGCAGTTGCGTCTGCTGCGGAAGTCGATCACGCTCACACCTGACAATCCTCAACGGCTGGAGACGCTGGGCAATGCTCTAGGCAAGGTGGCTCAGGTCGAGCAGCACGCGGCAGAGGAGGCTGTTAAGCAGCGAGACCACGCTGGCGCGCAACGTCTCGAAGTGCAGGCACGCGCTCACCGTGAGGAATCAGTGCGCATCTACCAGGAGGCGGAGGCGCTGCTGACTCCAGAACAGTTGGCGCGCTACCCACATCTGGCTAACTCTATCCCCTATAACCTGGGCGCGACGCTCGGTGATCTGGGGCGTTACGCCGAGGCGGTAGCGGCTCGTCAGCGCGCGCTGGCCTCTGATCCTAACGATGCCATGTCCTATCGCGGTCTGGCAATCATTTACTTCCGTCGGGCTGAGGAGGCGGGAATCTCGCTCGCGGCACGTGTTGAACATCTCGAGCAGGCGGAGGCAAATATGCGGCAAGTGCTCGTAATAGCTCCCAACTACGTTAATGGGCAGGCGTTGCTGGCTACCATCCAGCGCGAGCTGGCTGCCGCGCGCCATGATGTGAAGCCAACCGAATGATGCTGGGAGATGCTGGAAGAATGCTGAAGAGTAGTGAAGGGAACCTGGACGATGACGGATGCTGGTTCACATAGCGCGCATGTCGGGATACCTGAGATCAAGATAGGCACGCGCATTACCAACTTTGGGAGTCACGACATCACGGTGAGCGGGCTGGCCTCGGGCGGGATGGGACTGGTCGCCTGGGGACCCAACCGGGCCCAGGGCGGTCAGATGGCGGCGGTCAAGTTGCCGCGCCCCGATCGGTTGGCTACCGCCTCCCGTGAGCAACGCGCTGCTATCCTGGCCGAGTTCGAACAGGAAGCGCTGACCTGGTGTCATCTCTGGTACCACCCTTGCATCGTCACTGCGGATAGCTTGTTACGGCTCCACGCACTGGGTGGAGTGCCTGCCATTTTCCTCGATTATGCGCCCAATGGCTCCTTGCGTGATCTGCTTCATACGGTGCATCGTCCAGGCAGCACAGAGGCTTCGGGATTAGAGGGAGTCTTCGCTTGGGGACAGATGATCGCCGCCGCCCTCGCCACCATCCACCAGCCCGCTCGTGATCTTGAACGGCCAGATCCGCTGGTCCATTGCGATCTCAAACCGGAGAACGTCCTGCTCAGCGCACAGGGTTGGGCGATGCTGACCGATTTGGGGCTGACCCGCGCGCTGGCCTCCCTCGCCGAGACCGCGCCGCTCCCGTCTGCCACGGTACTCGCGAGCGGAACAGCAAGCGACTTGAGCGCGGAGCAGCAGGCGCAGGTGGCGCAGATGCGGCGCTTATTGGCCCAGGCGGGAGTCGCCTTGCCCCCGAACGCGACGGCGCCCGCTCTTGCCGAGGGAGCGGTCTATGACACCCGCACCATCTATGTCTCGCCCGCGCAGCAAGCCGCTCTCGCACAGGTCGCGTCGCACGTTGCGTCGGATTTGTCCAATGCGCCCGCTTTCTTGCCCAGCGCGACGGCGGTGATTGCCCAAATGGGCAGTCGCGGACATGTAGCGGGCACCCCGCCCTATATGCCCCCGGAGCAGTGGTTAGGGCTGGATGCGGTCGAACCGGCGAGTGATGTCTATGCCCTGGGAGTGCTGCTCTTCGAGCTGTTTGCGGGGGTAGGCGGACGCGCGAGCTACCCGCACACACCCAATTCTGGGCTGCTGCTGGCGGCTGGGCCGTTCGCCGCGTGGTGCGCCGCGCATGCGAGTGGGCCGAGTCGGCGTCTCTCCGATCCCGAAGTGGCGGCGCTGAGTGATGGGCCACTAGTGAAGCTGTGGCAAGATGGCCAGCAAGCGCTGGCGGAGGAGGTGCTCGCGGGGTTGGATGCCTTGATTGGCGACTGTCTGGCATTCGCGCCCGCTGCGCGTCCGACGGCGCAGCGGGTGCGGGAGCGGTTAGCGACGCTTGCCGAGCAGGCGGGCGTGGATTCGCTCTCTATCCCAGATTTCCCCCGCACTCCTGACGCTGAGGCCACCTTCTGGGGCAACCTGGGCATCGTCTATGGTGAGATGGGGCAGTATGAGGAGAAACTGCGCCTGCTGCGCAAGTCGGTAGCGCTTACTCCTGATGATCTCCTACGGCGCGAGACGCTGGGCAACGCGCTCAACGAGTTGGGTCGGACTGAGAAGGAATCGGCGCAAAAAGCGAGAGCCGCGGGAGACCATGGCACAGCGCAGGCGCTTGGAGCGCAGGCGCGCGCGCACCTGGAGGAAGCAGTGCGCACCTTCCAGGAGGCGGAGGTGGACCTGACTCCCGAACAGTTGGCGCGCTACCCACATTTGGACAACACGATTCCCTATAACCTGGGCGCCGCGCTCTCGGATCTGGGGCGTTACGCCGAGGCGGTAGCGGCTCGCCAGCGCGCGCTGGCCACTAATCCCAATGATGCCATGTCCTATCGCGGTCTGGCGCTCGTCTACCTGCGTTGGGTTGAGGAGGCGGACACCACGCCTGTGGCACGTGTTGAACGGTTGGAGCAGGCGGAGGCGCATGCGCGCCATGTGCTCAAAATTGCCCCGCATTTTGGCGGCGCTCTGGATCTGCTGGCTACCATCCAGCGCGAGTTGGTTGCCGCGCGCCGAGATGTGAGGCCGACCGAATGATGCTGGGAGATGCTGGAAGAATGCTGAAGAGTAGTGAAGGGAACCTGGACGATGACGGATGCTGGTTCACATAGCGCGCATGTCGGGATACCTGAGATCAAAATAGGCACGCGCAACACCAACTTTGGGAGTCACGACATTATCGTGAGCGGGATGGTCGGCGAGATGGGTCTGGTCGCCTGGGGACCGAATCGAGCCCAATGCGGCGAAATGCAAGCGGTCATGTTCCTCGTCCAGATCGTCTGGCCGACTTCGAGCAGGAAGCGCTGACCTACCTATTATCCGATTATCCGAGGAACACCCGCTCACAGAAGAACACGCGTAAACGCGAGGCGCCAGCGCGCATACTGGCTCGATTGGTAATGATATAGTGCAGAAGGGAAGTAGCCTTTGTGAGTGATTCCGCGTCTGGCTGGCTAGGCCCTGATGAGAACCGCACAATAGACGAGATGATCGCTCAGCCTGACTCACCCGGTTGGGCAGACTGCGATCTGTGGATTGAAATGATAGTTGCCGCACTTCTGTCTGACTTGCAGGAGTCAGACCGAGACGTTATCGCGAACAACGTGAAGCACAAGGTACGTACCGGCCTTCCGGGCTTCCGGCGCCACAGCAAACTAACGACATGGATCTTCGGCATCCTGAATCACGAGAAGATTGATTTCTACCGGCGAGGTAAGCCCCGGCGAAATGAGGCCTCACTTGAGGCGCTCGAGGAGGAATATGGGCATCTTGAGTTCATCACTATTGACCACGTCAGTCAACACGAATTCTACCGTGATCTGGCGCGCCGTGTTCTGGAAGCGGCACGCAAGTTTGCCCTGACACGAAAGGATCCCAAACGAGCGGTTGACATTATTCAGCTTTGGCTCGAGGGGGCCAAGCCAGCGGAAATCGCCGACCTGTTAGGCATTAGGCCGCAAATCGTCTCGAATACGCTGTATCTCCTGCGAGGGTATTTGCAGCATTTCGCAGCTGAATGGTTCGGGGAGACTAATTCCCCAGATCCTCCAGACATCGACTGAGGAACGATATCCCGTGAGAGCGACTCTGCTCAACGTCTCGATACGTCCGGCATTTCAAGTGATGGAGGCTATCTGTGATCCCTACATTCCCGACGCATACCACTGACGCGGGAAACGAGCACATTCTAGAGTTTCTCGTTGATCTTGTCGTAGGCACATCTGATCGGCCTGATATAGATATAGAGCGTCTCAGCGCTCATCTCGTCGCATGCGAACAGTGTCGTGCTGGTCTTGCGCTTCTGCTGAAAGCTCAGGCGGAACGAAGCGATCTCTCGGATACCGACCGAAGCGGCTTTGGCGCGATGTTAGATAGCATTGCGCGGCTTGTCCATACCACCCCTGTCGCCAATACCGAAGCGCTTGCCGCATTCGCCGAGGAAATGATGATATCGGCGAATGAAGAGTCGGCACACCAGCGTTTTCCTGTCTTCGCCGCACATCTGGATCGTTGCCAGGAGTGTCGCGAGGAGCTTGCGGGATTCGTGAACCTGCTTGGGCAAGCGCAGGCGCTAGGCTTCTTTGAAGCGACCCCGATCGCCACAGCTCAAAGTAGCGCTCCCGCTCAGGAACAAGCCGTGACCGATCCACTCTGGCTACCGAGCGGGCAAGGCATTCTCCGGCTGAGGGAAGAGCTGACTATTCTCGTTGGCAAGCTGACCGTTGCGGTGGTGAGCGCTATACCAGGTATTCGTACCTTCGAGTCTCCGGTCGAGCCAGCCCTGTTGTCTCGCGAACTGGCGGTTGGTCGTGAAGAACGCCTGATATTTACAATTCGCGCGGCGTCTGATGGGATGCTCAAAACAGCGAACTGGCTGCGTGTCAGCCTGGATCTCAGCGCCCGGTATGATCGCCGTTTGAAAGTGACGCTGCATGCAGAATCGGTGACGGCTCTGCAAGATATCCTCCCCGATCCTGAGCAGTCAGGTGTGCCAGAATCCGGGCTCGCCTGGCGGGTTGAGTTGATCGATGGCGCCACACGCCGCCTCGCCGGACGCGGCGCGACCGATACCGCTGGAATCGCTTCGTTTCCGTTGCCAGACCCCGGTCATTATGAGCTGACCATTGCCAGAGGCGCGCAGTCCTGGGAAATTCCGCTGGAGATGCGCTACCAGCCTGTGACAGACTAGTGGCAGACTAGCCCAGTTCAATGAAGGAGTGTTTCCTACATGGCTGCTCACGTACATGAACTTCGTGTAAACCATCGCGAGGAACAAGATGGCGATAGCTATGAATTCACCTACCGCTTCAGCGGAGCCGCCGACTACGTCGTGCGTCACACGCTCCGTGCTGGCGAACGCAAGATCGTGCTGGATGCGCTCGCAGACACTGTCATGCGCATTGAGCAGTTCGTTGACAGTGTCTCGAATACGCCAAACCAGCGACCTGTTGGTGAATTCTCGTTTGGCAACCTGAGTGACTCGCTGACCAATCATTGCATTCCGGCGGCGATCCTGCGAGACGTCCTGGAAGCATCCAGCGACCCATTGTTGATCACGACCAATGATCCCGCGTTCCCATGGCATCTCGTTCGCGTGCGGAATACATTCCTTGGCCTTCATCGGCCGCTCGGCATCCGCGCGATGATTTCCTATCGTGAAAATCAGCCGCAACACCCAGCGCCCCATGCGCATAGGCGATTGCGTGCGCTCCTGATCGCCGATCCAACGGGAGATCGAGAGTATGCCCGGAAAGAAAGCGACGCGATCGAACAGTACATTCGCGCGACGAATCCCGCCGTGGAGATTGTGCGCCTGGCACAAGCTGAAGCGAACTATGAAAATGTTCTGCTCTATCTCGACCAGCATTTCGACATCATTCACTATGCGGGCCACGCTAAATTCGATACGACTTCTGGTGGGGACCGCGGCCTCGTACTCTGGCATGATCAGTTGCTTCCTATCAATACGCTCCACAAGGGAGATCATTCCGGCGCCGCTGTCTTCCTCAACGCATGCTGGGGCGGCGCTGAAACAACCACGTTTTCTCCTGATTCGCACCAGATTATTCTTCCTGGCGGACGCGCGGAAGGCTTTGGTATCGAATTCGCGCGCGGTGGGGCGCGTACATTCCTCGCCCCGCTGTGGCCAGTCTTCGATGGCTATGCGTCTGACTTCGCTATTCGCCTCTATCGTCTCCTCACCCAGGGCGTTCCCTTCGGCGAGGCCCTCTTCGCTGTTCGCAGTGAGGTCGCTCTTGAGCGTCCAGGAGATCCCACGTGGGCGGTGTACGTGCTCTACGGCAATCCTGACGAGCGGCTGTATGCTGCTGTCGATGACTCTGCCGGACACGGTGTGGTGATTCATCCACCCGAAGGTCGTACACAGCAGGGGGCGCCAAATGCTCACCTCCAGCCTGAACCGGCTGGCGCGCGTTCTCCAGCCGAGCGGGGAGGTCTGCGCCATCCAGAGAATGACGCCGCTGGTCAGCCTGCTGGACCGAGCGGTGGCTACCCACAGTTACCCGAGCATGTTGCGCAGCAGCTGCAAAAGGGTTTATTTGGCAGACGCGCCATGCAATTTGCGCCCGACGCGAACGCTGCCCTGGATCTGGCGATTCGTAGCTGCTTGAGGCAGCATCGTCACGGGATCCATGCGCTTGATCTGCTCACGAGCGCTTGTGCGGTTGCCCTGAGCGCACATGTGGAAGCGTCCAGTGTGCTGGCGGCGTTGGGGGATTCACCCGTTGCCCAGGATATGCTCGCGCTGGGGATGATGTCAGCTAACACCGCAGCGGGAGTGCGGTCTGCTGATGCGGGTATCTTCGCGCTGCGCGCGATCGCTTTGCTCTTCTATGCTGATGAACGTGACGACGGACAGCCAGAGGCATTTAGTATTGCGAGTGGCCTGATTGACGCCCTCCAGTCAACCGCGGATCTCGCGCAGGGGGCTGGCAGGTCAGTTGTTACGACGTTCGATCTCATCGAGGCGCTTCTTAGTGAACCGCATGGGACGCTCAAAGAAGCCCTCGCGATGCTGGTACTGGATAGCGCACCAATTGTCGCCAAACTTGGGGCGGCACGCCGACAGGCTAGCGTGTCAGATTCGAGCGGCGCGTCCGCTCCCGCCACGCCGCCAAGCGTCGCTGGCCAGGATCATGGGCACGCTCCAGAAGTGGATGCGCAGCGTGCCGTCATTGGTATCGATCTTATCGGTGAAGCGCGACGTGGCGGCCTGGGCTACGTCTGTGGCTGGACCCCGCGAGCACAGGGCCACGAGGCGCCTGATCCACGCGCCGCGAGTCTTGATGCGTTTGTGGCTGCGCTTTCCCAGCATACCGGGACACCTATCGTCGTCTTTGGCGCTCATGGCAGTGGCAAATGGACATTGGTGGAAGCCCTTGCGTATGCGCTCTCGATAAGGCCATTGCCGCCCCAAGTGGCCGCGCTCGCACAGGCCAGCCTGATCGCCGCGGACAGCGCCAGGGCACAGGCGCTGAAAGGTTCGCGGTCTGTCCCGCTGGAGAAATTTCTGCGCCAGCCACCGGCTGGGGCGCCAACAATTCTGGCCCTCCGCGACCTGCCGGAGTTGCTCAACGAGCGCGATACCATTGCGCTAGGCGACTGGAGCATAGCACTGGCGGAAGCGCTTGCCAATCCGAATGTCCGGCTGGTGATTACCAGTTCGAGCTTGTATCAAGTCAAGCAGCTCATGCCTGGTCTTTCAGTCCAGTTCCCTCGGATAAATGTGCCGCCGGCGGCCGCCGATCTCGCGTACGAGCTACTTGCTGCTCATGCGCCGACACTCTCCAGGAAGTCAGGAGTACCTATTCCTGAGCAAGCTATTCATCTGGCTGCGGAGCAACGTTCACGCAAACTGGTGCAGCCAGGTTTGGGCTTGCGCATCTTGCAGGGCGCAATCAATGCCCGGGGTGGCCTGTTCAACACATCAGGGGTACACGATACCCACATTTCGTTGACTGTTCAGTCGACGTTGCCGCCACTGCCAGACGCCCCGACCATCGCTCCGCTCAGTGAAAACGAAATTCTGGAGATGGCAAAGCAGTATTCGCTCTAACGATTGCACGCGGCGCGTTCGGATTCCGCGTTTCACATGAGCGAAGGAGGCACTTCATGCAACCACTTGAGATCACCTGGTCGTCATCGGCCTTGAAGGCCGCGTGGTCGTTGGCTCCTCTGGAAGCTCTCCACCGCGGACATCCCTATGTCGGCGTTGAGCATGTGCTCATCGTGCTCTCGCGCTGCGAGGATGGCTTCACCGCTCGCATGATTGGGCAGCTTGGGATCGAGCCTCAAGAATTTCGCGCGCTGCTCCGGAAGGTTGCGGGTGGTCCACGCATTGGCCGCCCCAGTGAATCGCTGCCGATTACCCCACGGCTCCATCGTGCGCTTAGCGCTGCCCTAGCGCGAAGAGAGGGCCAACCTCTTGATGAGCAAACGTGTCTTCTCGCCCTCTTAGGCGATGATGGAGGCGTCTTCCCCTTGCTGTGTGACGCGCAGGTTTGGTCACTTGCGACGATACGCGATCTTGTCGCCGCCGATAGTGGTCCAGAGACATCCCGTTTTATTGAGCCAGCTGCTGTCCTCGCTATTTTTCAGGCGCCACCACATCTCGCCGCCGCCCAGCGTATAGAGCCAGCGGATGTCGCCGCGTCTCCCGACGCTGGTGGGCCGGGTGGGCGACGCAGGGGCGCGTCCGCGCTCGAAGAGTTCGGTCGCGATCTCACTGCGGAAGCGCGCGCCGGGCGTCTCTCCGAAGCGTATGGTCGACAGGATCTGCTCGTTCGCATCGCGCAGGTATTGGCCCATGACTTTGCGAATAATCCAGTGCTTGTCGGCGAGGCTGGCGTTGGCAAGACCGCGATCGTGGAAGGATTCGCCTGGCGTCTTGCTCAATCCGACCGCCCGATTCATCCGCATTACCGTCTTGAGAATACTCGTATCATCGAGATCAGTGTTGGTCGGCTCACGGCGGGAACGGAGTATCGTGGCGCGTTCGAGCAGCGGCTACAACGTATCATCGACGAGGCAAGCGCGGATCCGCATGTCATCCTCTTTTTTGATGAACTGCACACGCTTGTCGGCGCTGGGCGCGCCGGGTCATCCTCTGCGCTGGATGCCGCACAAATGCTCAAGCCCGCGCTTGCGCGGGGTACTCTGCGGTGTATTGGCGCTACCACTGCCGCCGAGTTTGACCGATTTGTTGCGGGTGATGAGGCGCTGGCGCGGCGCTTCGAGCGTGTTGATGTCCCGGAACCATCTGACGAATTGATGTTCGAGATACTCAAACGCTGGCGGCCTACCTATACACAGCGCTATTCTGTCTCGTTGCCAGATGATACGTTGCTCGCCGCCATCCGCCTATCGGTTCGCTATCTGCCGAACCGGCACTTACCGGAGAAAGCTTTCAAGGTTCTCGACAATGCCCGTGTCCTCGCGACTGTAGGCGGCGCGCAGCTCAGTTTTAACATGGATGCGGCATTGCCGGGGGCGCAGCCTGGCATGCAATCCGAATTGCCTGCCCTCGTGACGGCCGAGCATATCGCTCAGGCGCTCACCGCAATGACTGGTATCCCGGTCTCCGCTGACGCCACTCCTCAGCGGGCACTCACGCAATTACCCGCTCTGCTGGCCGGGCGAGTCAAGGGCCAACCGGAGGCTATCTCGCGTGTCGCAGCGGCAGCGCAGGCAGCCTTTGCTGGTCTCTATGATCCACAGCGTCCTCGCGCGGTCATGCTCTTCATTGGTCCAACAGGTGTGGGCAAGACCGAACTGGCTGCGACGCTGGCCGAGGTTCTCTTCGGAACCGGCCAGTTTCTGCGGCTCGATATGGCTGAGTTTGGTGAAGCCCACACTGATGCGCGCCTGATCGGATCACCCCCAGGGTACGTTGGCCATGAGCACGGCGGTGAGCTGACGGATTGGCTTCGCGAGCATCCGCATAGCCTGGTGCTGCTCGACGAGGTAGATAAGGCCCATGCGCGCATTATGGATCTGCTCCTTGGTCTTCTGGACGCCGGACGACTGACAGATGGGCGCGGACGCGAGGTCTCTGGCAGAGACGCCATATTTATTCTGACGGCGAATTTCCCACTGCATCTCGCATCGCTCTCGAGACCGCTGGGATTCGTGTCATCGGGACACAATTCGCCAAGCGATCAACAGATCCGCACCCAACTGGTGGAGTTCATACGCGCCGAATTTGTCAGCCGTATCGATGAGATCGTGCTATTCCAGCCACTCCCAACCTCGGCGCTCCAGGAGATTGTTGCGCTTCGATTGAACGAGCTTGCCGAGCGGGCCAGATCCTCTCAGCATGTGGAGATTCGGTTCGACCCCAGCGTTGGACGGCTCGTTCTTGAGCAAGCCCTCGCGTCTGGACCCGGCGCCAGGGAAATTAGCTCGACGATCCGGCGTCTGGTCGTGCCACCGCTCAGCCAGACCCTCCTGGCGTTGGCGTCTGGCCCGGCGCATGTCGTTCAGGTGTCTGTCGATAGCCGAACGGACAGTATAAATGCAGTGCCAGTCAGTTAGCTGATGCGCCAATTCGTTTGTGGTGTTCGTAGTTATCGTCTACTCGAATTCCGTTTCGCGGCGCGCACTCTACGAGAAGGGAATAGTACCGCATGGCCGATCAGATTCCTGAGATCACTATTGGCACGCGCATTACCAATTTCGGAGCGCACGACATCACCGTGAGCGGGATGGCCTCGGGGGGGATGGGACTGGTCGTCTGGGGCCCCAACCGCGGTCGTGACGATAAAATGCTGGCGGTGAAACTGCCCCGTCCCGACCGGCTAGCCGCCGCCTCCCGTGCGCAACGCGCCGCGATCCTGGCGGACTTCGAGCGCGAGGCGCTGACCTGGTGTCACCTCTGGATACATCCCAACATCGTCGCCGCCGATGGTCTGCTGCGGTTGAGCGCGCTAGGGGATCTGCCTGCCATCTTTCTCGAGTATGCGCCTGAAGGGTCGCTACGCGATCTGCTGCAAGCGGTGCATCATCCGGATAGCACACAGGCGCTGGGGCTGGAGGGCGTCTTTGCCTGGGGGCAGATGGTGGCCGCAGCGCTCGCCACCATCCACCGGCCCGATCCCACGCTTGAACGGCCAGACCCGTTGGTGCATTGTGACCTCAAGCCCGAGAACGTGCTGCTCAATACCCAGGGCTGGGCGATGCTGACCGATCTGGGTCTCACCCGTGCCCTCGCCTCCCTCGCCGATACCGCTCCTCAGGCACTTGCCGTTTCCACATTCGCGTTAGATAGCAGCAATGACGTGAGTGGGACAGTTGACGCGAGCAGGGTGAGCGGGTTGAGCGCGGAGCAGCAGGCGCAGGTGGCGCAGATGCGTCGCTTACTGGCCCAGGCGGGAGTCGCTTTGCCATCCCCTGCCCCAAGGGTGCTGCCAGACGTGACACAAGAGCAGGCTCTCTACGCCACACGCACCATCTGTGTCTCGCCCGCGCAGCAAGCCACCCTCAACGCGGCATTGGCCGCTGCGGGGGGCCGTTTGGCTCAGTCCTCGCGCCCATCGCCTCCTGTGCAGCCAGTACTTCCCGCGCTCTCGCCCAGTGCCACGGAAGTGATCGCGCAGATGGGCAGTCGCGGGCCGGTGGCAGGCACCCCACCCTACATGCCTCCTGAGCAGTGGCTGGGACTCGATGCGGTGGAACCAGCGAGCGATGTCTATGCCTTGGGGGTGCTGCTCTTCGAGCTGTTTGCCGGAGTAGGAGGACGGGCGGGCTATCCGCATACGCCTGATCCGCTGCTCCTGCTGACCGGAGGGGTGTTTGCCGCCTGGTGTGCGGCGCATGCGAACGGACCGAGCCGCCGTCTCTCCAACCTGGAGGTGCGCGCACTAAGTGATGGGCCATTGCTCAAACTGCGGCAAGACGGACGACAAGCGGATGCGGAGGAAGTGTTGGCCGGGTTGGAGACCTTGATTAGCGACTGCCTGGCATTCTCGCCTGCGGCGCGTCCGACGGCGCGGCAGGTGCAGGAGCGGTTAGCGGGGTTGGCGGCGCAGGCAGGGCTGAACACGCTGACCATTCCCGAGTATTCGCGCACCGCGGAGCGTGAGTCGATCTTCTGGAGCAACCTGGGGACCACCTATGGCGAGATGGGGCAGTATGAGGAGAAACTGCGCCTGCTGCGTAAGGCGGTGGATCTCGCCCCTGACAATCCCCAGCGGCGTGAGACATTGGGCAATGCGCTCAAACAGTTGGCGCGGACCGAGCAGGAGGCAGCAGAGCAGGGAGATCATGCCGCGGTGCAGCAGCTCAGGGCGCAGGTACAGGCCTATCTGGAGGAGGCGGTGCGCACCTTCCAGACGGCAGAGGCGGACCTGACTCCCGAACAGCTGGTGCTCTACCCGCACCTTGCCAACTCGCTTCCCTACAACTTGGGTGGTGCGTTCGCCGATTTAGGGCGCTATGCTGAGGCGATAACGGCTACTCAGCGTGCACTGGTTGCTGATACAAATGATGCTATGTCCTATCGCCAGTTGGCGGTGATCTACCTCCGCTGGTCGCGCGAGGCTGGGATCCCTACAACCATACAGGTTGAGCGACTGGAGCAGGGGCTGGCCAATATGCGGCAAGCGCTCGAAATAGCCCCCTATTTCGGTGGTGGGCAGGGGTTACTAGCCGCTATCCAGCGCGGTCTGGACGAGGCGCGTAGTCGCTAAGTGCGGCGCTGGTCGAGAGACGGATAGAGAGATGAGAGACAGATAAAGGGGAGCCTACCACCATGAGCGACTCTGGTTCGCATGCCGCACAGACCGGGATTCCTGAGATCACCATTGGCACGCGCATCACCAATTACGGAGGTAACGATATTACTGTGTCGGGGATGGCTTCTGGCGGGATGGGGCTGGTCGCCTGGGGACCCAACCGCGCTCGTGGGGGCCAGATGCTCGCTGTCAAACTGCCCAAACCCGACCGATTGGCCGCCGCCTCCCGTGCGCAACGCGCCGCGATTCTGGCGGACTTCGAGCGTGAGGCGCTCACCTGGTGTCATCTTTGGGCGCACCCCTGCATCGTCGCCGCTGAAAGTCTGCTACGGCTGCGCGGGCTGGGAGGGTTGCCTGCCATCTTTCTCGAGTACGCGCCCAATGGCTCGTTGCGCGACCGGCTGAACATTGTCCATCGTCTGGGCAGTACCCAGGCGTTGGGGCTGCAAGCGGTCTTTGCCTGGGGGCAGATGATTGCTGCCGCGTTGGCCACTATCCACCAGCCCGACTCTGCGCTTGAACGTCCAGACCCGCTGGTGCACTGCGACCTCAAACCCGAGAATGTCCTGCTCGATGAACGGGGTTGGGCGCTGCTGACCGATCTGGGACTGACCCGCGCCCTCGCCTCCCTCGCCGATACCATACTGCTCTCTCCCGTCGCGACACGTGCGAGTGGAGTAGTGGATGATGAAGGGAGTCACGCGAGCAGACCTGGGCGCGTTGAGCGCGGAACAACAGGCGCAGGTAGCACAACTACGGCGCTTGCTGGCCCAGGCAGGAGGCGGCTTGCCCCCGAACGTCACGGCTGCTGCCCTCTCTACCACATCCACCTCTGGACTGCCCGATGGTGTGCTCTATGGTACCCGCACTATTTGTATTTCCCCTGCCCAGCAAGCCGCCCTCGCCAACGAGCTGCGCTTCCACACCAGGCTCGCCTGCCCAATCGAGTGCGCCTCAGTTGCCTGCGCTCTCACCTAGTGCGACGGCGGTGATCGCGCAGATGGGCAGTCGCGGGCCGGTGGCGGGCACGCCGCCCTATATGCCCCCAGAGCAGTGGCTCGGCCTGGATGCGGTCGAACCGGCGAGTGATGTCTATGCCCTGGGGGTACTGCTCTTTGAGCTCTTCGCTGGCGTCGGGGGACGCGTGCGGGCTATCCCCACACACCGGACCCGTTGCTGGTACTGACGGCAGGACCGTTCGCCGCGTGGTGCGCCGCGCATGCGAGTGGGCCGAGTCGGCGTCTCTCCGATGCAGAGGTGCGCGCGCTGAGCGATGGGCCTTTGCTCAAGCTGATGCAGGATGGACAGCAGGCGCAGGCGGACGAGGTGCTGGCCGGGCTGGATGCGCTGATTAGCGACTGTCTGGCGATCAGTGCCCGCTTCGCGCCCGACGGCGCAGCGGGTGCGGGAGCGGTTAGCGGCGCTGGCCGCGCAGGCAGGCCTGGAGCCACTGACTATCTCAGAGTATCCACATACCGACGAGAGTGAAGGCGATTTTCTGGGGCAATCTGGGCATCACCTATGGTGAGATGGGGCAACTCGAAGAGCAGTTGCGCCTGCTGCGGAAGTCGATCACGCTTACGCCTGACAACCCCCAACGGCTTGAGACGCTGGGCACCGCGCTCAACGAATTGGGTCGGACTGAGCAGGAGGCAGCGAAGAGGCAGCGAAGAGCAGCCGAGCGGAGAGACCATGCCAGGGCGCAGGCGCTTGATGCACAGGCACGCTCACGCCTGGAGGAGGCGGTGCGCATTTTCCAGGAGGCGGAGGCGCGACTGACACCGGAACAGTTGGCGCGCTACCCGCATCTCGCGAAGTCGATCCCCTATAACCTGGGAGCGGTGCTCGGTGACATGGGGCGCTATGCCGAATCTGATGGTCGCGATTCAACGCGCATTGGAGGTCGATCCGAACGATGCAGTGTGCTGTCGCAATCTGGCGCTGATCTACTTGCGCTGGTCGCGCGAGGCGGGGATTCCTACAACTACACAGGTTGAGCGTCTGGAGCAGGCGGAGGTCTACATGCGGCAGGCGCTCACAACAGCTCCCCATTACGGTGGCGGCCAGGAGTTGCTCGCGGGCATCCAACGCGCGCTGGGTGAGGCACGCCGTCGCTAAGCGCTATTTCTGGGCGAGAGACAAGAGACAGATAAGAGATAAAGGGGAGCCTACCACCATGAGCGACTCTGGTTCGCACGCCGCACAGACCGGGATTCCTGAGATCACCATTGGCACACGCATCACCAATTACGGAGGTGTCGACATTATCGTGTCGGGGATGGCCTCAGGCGGGATGGGGCTGGTCGCCTGGGGGCCCAACCACGCTCGTGGTGGTCAGATGGAGGCGGTCAAACTGCCCAAACCCGACCGATTGGCCGCCGCCTCCCGTGCGCAACGCGCCGCGATTCTGGCGGACTTCGAGCGCGAGGCGCTGACCTGGTGTCACCTCTGGTATCACCCTTGCATCGTCGCTTCCGAAGGTCTGTTACGATTGAACGCGCTGGGGGATCTGCTTGCCATCTTTCTTCAGTATGCGCCTGAAGGCTCGCTGCGCGACCGACTGAACATCGTCCATCATCCAGATAGCACGCAGGTGCTGGGGCTGCAAGCGGTCTTTGCCTGGGGGCAGATGATCGCCGCTGCGCTGGCCGCCATCCACCAGCCCACTCCTGATCTCGAACGGCCCGAACCACTGGTACACTGTGATCTCAAACCCGAGAACGTGCTGCTGAGCGCGAAGGGATGGGCGATGCTCACTGACCTGGGCCTCACCCGCGCGCTCGCCTCCCTCGCCGACCCCGATCCCCAGGCGTCCCCCGTTGCCACATCCCCGTCTGCTGGCGGCAGCAACGCAAGCAGGATGAGTGGGATGAGTGAGATGGATGGCGCCCATGGGTTGAGCGTAGAACAGCAGGCGCAGGTGGCGCAGATGCGGCGCTTATTGGCCCAGGCAGGAGTCGCCCTGCCCCCGAACGTGACGGCGCCCGCGGCCCCCACACTGCCGGATGGAGCACTCTACGGCACGCGCACCATCTGTGTCTCGCCTGCCCAGCAAGCGGCTCTTGCGGCTTCGTTGACATCCCGTGCGGCGATGGATCAGCCCAACGCACCCGCGCTTTCCCCCAGCGCGACGGCGATGATGGCCCAGATGGGCAGCCGTGGGCCGGTTTCGGGCACCCTGCCTTACATGCCCCCGGAGCAGTGGCTCGGCCTGGATGCGGTGGAACCGGCGAGCGATGTCTATGCGCTAGGGGTACTGCTCTTCGAGCTCTTCGCTGGCGTTGGTGGGCGTGCGGGCTATCCCCACACACCGGACCCGTTGCTGGTACTGACGGCAGGACCGTTCGCCGCGTGGTGCGCCGCGCATGCGAGTGGGCCAAGTCGGCGTCTCTCCGATGCAGAGGTGCGCGCGCTGAGTGATGGGCCTTTGCTCAAGCTGATGCAGGATGGACAGCAGGCGCAGGCGGACGAGGTGCTCGCGGGGCTGGATGCCTTGATTGGCGACTGTCTGGCATTCGCACCCACAGCCCGTCCGACGGCGCAGCGGGTGCGGGACCGGTTAGCGGCGCTGGCCGAGCAGGCAGGCCTGGAGCCACTGACCATCTCCGAACCCACCCGTACGGCTGAGAGTGAAGCGATCTTCTGGGGCAATCTGGGTGTCACCTATGGTGAGATGGGCCAGTATGAGGAAAAACTGCGCTTGCTGCGTAAGGCGGTGGATCTCATGCCTGACAATCCCCAACGGCGTGAGACGCTGGGCAACGCATTCAACGAGTTGGCCTGGACTGAGCAGAAGGCAGCGCGGGCAGCAGACGCACAGGGAGACCATGCCAGGACTCAGGCGCTCGATGCGCAGTCGCATGCTCACCTGGAGGAGGCGGTGCGTACCTTCCAGGGTGCGGAGGCGCTGTTGACTCCTGAGCAATTGGCGCGCTACCCGCATCTCGCGAATTCGATCTCATTCAACCTGGGTGGCGCGTTCGGCGATCTGAGGCGTTACGCCGAGGCGATAGTGGCGACTGAACGGGCGCTGGCTGCCGATCCCAACGATGCCATGTCCTATCGTCAGTTGGCGCTGATCTACCTCCGCTGGTCGCGCGTGGACGGAACTCCCGCTACCACACAGGTTGAGCGGTTAGAACAGTCCGAGGCGAACATGCGCCATGTGCTCGAAATTGCCCCTTATTATGGTAGTGGGCAGGAGTTGCTTGAGACCATCCAGCGCGAACTGGCCGAGGCACGCCGTCGATAAGCGCGATTTCGAACGCGAGACAGACGACAGACGAGAGACGAGAGACGAGAGACGAGAGACGAGAGAGGATAAAGAGGAGCCTACCACTATGAGCGACTCTGGTTCGCACGCCGCACACAGCGAGTTACCCGAGATCACCATTGGCACGCGCATCACCAACTTTGGCGCTTACGATATTACGGTGTAGTGGGATGGCCTCGGGCGGGATGGGGCTGGTCGCCTGGGGGCCCAACCGCGCTCGTGGGGGCCAGATGCTAGCTGTCAAACTGCCTAAACCCGATCGGTTGGCCGCCGCCGACCCGAAGAAGCGCGCCGCGATCCTGGCGGACTTTGAGCAAGAGGCGCTGACCTGGTGTCACCTCTGGGCGCATCCCTGTATCATCTCCGCTGATAGCTTGCTGCGGTTGCGCGCGCTGGGGGATCTGCCTGCTATCTTTCTCGAGTATGCGTCCGAAGGCTCGTTGCGCGACCGACTGAACATCGTCCATCATCCAGATAGCACGCAGGTACTGGGACTGGAAGCGGTCTTCACCTGGGGGCAGATGATCGCCGTGGCGCTGGCCGCCATTCACCAGCCCGCTCCTGATCTTGAACGGCCTGAACCGCTGGTACATTGCGACCTCAAACCGGAGAATGTGCTAGTCGATGCCCAGGGCTGGGCGATGCTGACCGATCTGGGCCTCACCCGCGCGCTCGCCTCTCTCGCTTCTTTCGACGAGACCGCGTCCCAGGCGCCCACCGTTGCCTCACCCGCGCTCGATAGTAGCAATGGCGCGAATGGAATAACTGGGATGACTGGCGCGGGCGCATTAACTGCGGAACAGCAGGCGCAGGTGGCGCAGATGCGGCGCTTATTGGCCCAGGCGGGAGTCGCCCTGCCCCCGAACGCGACGGCGCCCGCAGCCCCCACACTGCCCGATGGAGCACTCTACGGCACGCGCACCATCTGTGTCTCGCCCGCGCAGCAAGCGGCTCTTGTGCACGTCTCGTCTGCGCTCCCCGCCTTGCCGCCCACTGCAACCGCAGTGATTGCCCGGATGGGCAGCCGTGGGCAGGTGGCGGGCACGCCACAGTACATGCCCCCCGAACAGTGGCTCGGGTTGGAGGCGGTGGAACCGGCGAGCGATGTCTATGCGCTGGGGGTGCTGCTCTTCGAGTTCTTCGCTGGGGTGGGAGGGCGCTCAGGCTATCCGCACACACCAGACCCGTTGCTCGTTTTGACAGTTGGGCCGTTCGCCGCGTGGTGCGCCGCGCATGCGAGTGGGCCGAGTCGGCGTCTCTCCGCTCCCGAAGTGGCGGCGCTGAGTGATGGGCCGTTGGTGAAGCTGCGACAAGACGGGCAGCAGGCGCTGGCGGAGGAGGTGCTCGCGGGGTTGGATGCCTTGATTGGCGACTGTCTGGCATTCGCGCCCACGGCGCGCCCGACGGCGCAGCGGGTGCGGGAGCGGTTAGCGGCGCTGGCCGAGCAGGCAGGCCTGGAGCCACTGACTATCCCGGTGTATCCACATACCGACGAGAGTAAGGCAATCTTCTGGGGCAACCTGGGCATCACCTATGGTGAGATGGGGCAGCATGAGGAGCAGTTGCGCCTGCTGCGGAAGTCGATCACGCTCACGCCTGACAATCCCCAACGGCTTGAGACGCTGGGCAATGCTCTGGGCAAGGTGGCTCAGGTCGAGCAGCACGCGGCAGAGGAGGCTGTTAAGCAAGGAGACCATGCCAGGGCGCAGGCGCTTGCTGCACAGGCACGCTCACGCCTGGAGGAGGCGGTGGGCGTTTTCCAGGAGGCGGAGGCGCTGCTGACCCCGGAATGGCTGGCGCGCTACTCGCATCTCGCGAAGTCGATCCCATTCAATCTGGGCGCCGCGCTCGGTGATCTGCAACGCTATGCCGAATCTTTGGATGCCACTCGACGCGGGCTGGAGGTCGATCTGACCGATGCCATGTCGTATCGCCAATTGGGAGTACTTTACTGGCGCTGGTCGCGCGTGGACGGAACTCCCGCTGCCACACAGGTTGAGCGGTTGGAACAGTCCGAGGCGCATATTCAGCAGGCGCTTGAGATTGCCCCCCTCTACGGCGGTGGGCAAGAGTTACTCGCCTTCATCCAGCGTGAATTGGCCACAGCACGGCATAATCTCGAGTAACGCCTGTTTTACACGCTTCTGCATTCCTACCCGCGCCAAAGAAATAAGCAGCGGAGCTTTCGCAATTCATCTCTTGATGGCTGTGCTGTCCAGCTATGACGCGAGCGACCGATGACGTCAGCGACCGGTCATGTTATACTGGGCGCTGCCTGGGAGAAGTATCCGATGCCAGAACCACCGGAGTGAGTTCCCAGCATCAGGAGGCGAGAACAAGCTGGGAAGGGATGCACTACTGTGCAGCATCTGACGATCCGCGTGGTCTGGCACGATAACAGGTGGAATGGACGGATTTGTAACGCGCCATCGCTCAATGGCTATTGTCTGGCGCAGGAGCGTATACGTAAGGATCGCGATGACGCGAAAGAGGATCGGCTGGCGGGGCGTTCATGGCGGAGCCTCAGGCGCGGCGAGTTGCCCCCATGTGTAGCTGAATCCGGCGGCTTCATGAGCGACAACGAATGGGTACGCTCATTTGATCCACCGTTCCAGAACACCTTACCAGCAACCCATGGCGCTCTGCGCAAGACGACCATGCGCGTCGAGCCGTATACCGCGCTTGCCGTTCCCTTTCGCTGGATGCTACGCGAGCATCAGCGACGGATTGATGATAGGCTGCCAGAGCCACTCCCCGCCGACGAAACACCGCCACTCCACACGTCATGGGTGTTCAACCGCATCAGACAGGAAGCGATTGGCAGCCAGTTCTTCGGGCAACTCACACCGGAGCAGTCACTGGTCTTCTTCTATTGCAAAGAGGGTCAACCCCTTGGCGACAGCATCTCGCGGCTGGTCGTCGGCGTTGGACGCATCCAGGCTATCGGGCTACAGAGCTACTATGATAGCGACGGTGAAGTGAGCTATCCAATCTGGGACCGCAAAATTCACCATACCATCCGGCCTGATGACGACGATGGGTTTCTGTTGCCCTATCACGACTACCTCACGCCTACTGGTGATCCCGACGAGGATCTGCGCCGCCGCAGCCTGCTGGAAACAATCGCCATCGCGGTTGACCCTGCGCACATCCCGGCGTTCTCGTACTCGGCGGAACTGGCTTCATCCGATGTCGCCCTCGCGACGCTGATGCGCTGCCTGGATGCTGTTCGCCTTATTCGCATGCACGGCATCGCAGACGGGACGTGGGATCAGCGCGAACAGTGGGTCAACGACCAGATCGCCGCCACATGGCGCGACCGTGGCGAATTTCCGGGCGTCGGATCCGCGCTGGAAGCGCTCGGCTTGCGTATCGGAACATCCCTGATGCTGGACCTGACGCGGCTCGGCATGATTCGCCCAGAGAGCAATCCCTGG
The DNA here is from genome assembly GCA_963718915.1 of uncultured Chloroflexia bacterium. Classification (GTDB taxonomy): domain Bacteria; phylum Chloroflexota; class Ktedonobacteria; order Ktedonobacterales; family JADMIN01; genus DAHUXT01. The sequence continues at coordinate 722,191 of CAVRAI010000015.1, forward strand.
CCTGTCGTGGACGCCATTTTACGCGGGACGCAATCAGCGCCACTACCCTCGTATGAGCCGCACCTCGCCCCCGTACGTCTGGTCTGGGCAAATCTGCCCGACGAGCGCCGCAACCTACTCTATTTGCTTGCGCGATTTGACCTCTCACCCGAACAGGCGCGGCGCTGGTATGAGCCATCTGAGCGCGCAAAGATAACCCTCACCGCGTGTAGCGATGGCGATATCCTGGCGAATCCCTACCGTATCGCAGAAGCCGACCTGGGAGACGACACCTCACCCGCCATCACCATGGAAATTATCGACCGGGGTCTCTTCCCCGACGATGCCATCCGTGTGCATGACCCACCGCCTCTGTCAGCCGCCTTTGAAGATCACAACGACATCCGTCGAATCCGTGGCGCGTTGGTAACTGTCCTGCGCGCGACGGCCAGGTCGGGCGACACACTGCTCAATGCAGTAGATGCCCTTGAGCGTCTGCGCAAGCTCCCAATCATCCCACCGCCAAGCAATATTGGCGTAGATTGGCTCACTGCCTACCGCGACCCGCTTGCAGACGCTGTCGCCGTCTATAACGTTGCATCTGGTGATAATGACAACGTCGAAATCAGCGTTGTTCAACTCACCGAGTTGCGCAAACGCGAAGACCTCGTGCGCAAAACGCTTCAGGGGAGAGCCGCCGCGCCGCTCGAATCGCTCCGGGTGGACTGGAAGTCGCTGCTTATCGAGGCTATTGGCGACGCCTACCAACCCCGGAACAAGCGCCATCACGACGCCCTGGACGAACAGGCGACGGCCCTCGAACGCATTACGTCCCGCAAGCTCTGCGCACTGACTGGACACGCGGGCACTGGCAAGACGTCGGTTATGGGCGCGCTCCTGCGCTGCCAGCGACTACGCGAGGAGGGCATCCTGTTGCTCGCGCCGACGGGCAAGGCACGGGTGCGGCTGGAGCAGACGGCAGGGAAAAATGCGGAAACACCACGTATTCGCGCCTTCACCATCGCCCAGTTCCTCTATGACCTTGGGCGGTACGACGGGGATCACCAGCGTGCGCTATTCACCGGAGACGCCACCTACAGGCACGCGCGAACCATCATCGTCGACGAAGCATCCATGCTCACGCTGGATGACCTCGCTGCCTTACTTCTCGCCCTCGATCTCCTGCATGTGCAGCGGATCATTCTGGTCGGCGACCCAAATCAGTTGCCGCCCATTGGTGCAGGCCGCCCGTTCGCGGATCTGGTGTCATATCTCGATGCGCTAGCCACCGGCGATGGCGCTGCTGATACGGCGGATACCACAGCCGCTGGCGCGCTGGGCAAGCTCAGTATCGAGGTGCGCACACGGAGCGGAGACGCGCCCTCCGATGCGCTGCGACTCGCCTCCTGGTTCTCTCGTGGGCCACAACCCGTCGATGCCGACCGCGTACTGGATCAGGTCACTACGGGCGCGCAACTCAACGATCTGGATATCAGCTTCTGGCAAACGCCTGAAGATCTGCGTGCGCGCATTCTGGAGAAATTCCAGACGTACCTGGGACTGGAGCATCGCAGCGACATCGCGGGCTTCGACCGCGCCCTTGGCATAGGAGAGGGTGGCCGGGTGCGCTTCGATGCGCCAGACGGCGTCGAACACTTCCAGATACTTTCGCCGACGCGCATGCGGCCACATGGCGTCTATGACCTGAATCGCTGGTTGCAGCGACGATTCCGCGCCGACGAGCTACGCAGAGCGCATTACAGCAACGGAAAGAGCCTCGGCCAGGAGGAGATTGTTCACAAGGACAAGGTTATCCAGGTTCGCAACGAATGGCGCTGGATGTATGACCATCAGCGCCGCCTGAAGATGAGAGGCGCTCTTGCCAACGGTGAGATTGGCATAATCGCCAGAGGTCAGGGCGACTTCATGGATGTAGCGTTCTCTGGCCACGCGCACCAGACCACTGGCTATATCGCGTCGCCGTATGTGGATCGTGAGTGCCCCCTGGAGCTCGCATATGCGCTGACGGTTCACAAGGCGCAGGGCAGCCAGTTTGATATTGTCTTCGTCATCATTCCTGAGCAGAGCGTGCGGCTCTCGCGCGAACTGCTCTACACGGCGCTCACCCGCTCGCGTGAACGTCTGGTGTTACTGGTGCAGGGGGATGACGCGAGCCGCCTCTATGCGTACAGCCTGCCCGGCGCGTCCGACACGACTCGCCGCAATACCAATCTCTTTACCCCAGCGGTTCGCGACCCTGCCTCTGACTATCCAAACGCCAGATATCTCATTCACCGGACCCCCGGCGGTCAACTCGTGCGCAGTAAGTCGGAACTGGTCATCGCGAATATGCTCGAACACATGGATATCCCCTACAAATACGAGGAGCCGTTCTTTGGGGAGACCGAGCCGGGACGGCGCTTCCCAGACTTCACCTTCGCAACCGCCGCTGGCAGACGCATCATCTGGGAGCACCTCGGCATGCTCACGCTCCCCGACTATGCGCGCGGCTGGGAGGAGAAGCGTCTCTGGTACAAGAGAAACGGCTACCTTGAGGGAGCGCAATTGTTCACCACCCGTGACGACGAGCGAGGTGGGCTGGATTCACGCGACGTGCGGAAGGTCGCGGAGCGTATTCAGGCGCTCATCTGACAATTTGGTTGTACTCGACGACAACACTTTTTCGCCACGACGAGTCTCACTAGCATAAGCCATCGCAATGACGGCTATCTCCGGTACAAGCATGGCGTCCGCATCCGCATGACTTCTCAACGTCGCAATGTATGCGCCAGAAGCGAAAGGACTACCGTGGCATGGATTATGAGCGATTCGCCCCGCTCGTCACGCCTCACACCACAACGATGACACGCATGGCGGCAGCCCTTGTAGGCATTTCCGACGCCGAAGACGCCGCACAGGAAGCGCTCATGCGCGCGTGGCGTGCGTGGCCTGGGCTGCGAGAGGCCGACTCTACACGCGCATGGCTCATACAGATCACGGTGAACATCTGTCGCACCTGGCGCGCGCGCAGCCAGAGCCACGACGACATCGATCATCTCGATACCATGATTCCTATAGAGGGCGCCCCATCCGTCATGCTGGGCGCGAACGACCACATCAACGCCCTTGACATGAGGCAGGCGCTGTTGACATTGAGCGCTGACCTGCGCCAGATAGTCGTGTTGCGGTTCTATATCGGCATGGATTCAACGGAGATCGGCGAGCTGCTGAGTGAACCCCCAGCGACGATTCGCGGTCGGCTGCGACGAGCGCTCATACAGCTTCGGCGCGCGCTCGATGACGGGCGTCAGACGATACCAGCCCATGATACGCACGCCAGAAAGGACGCCTAAATGCCCACTCAGTTTGAGCTGGATAACGCGCGCGATGACGATATCAGCAATCTGCCAGCGGATGCGCAAGAGGTGTATCACTGGCTAACGCAGGAAGGAGCCGTTTCGCGGGACAGTGTCGCACGAATCAACCAGCGGCTTCAGAAGCGTATCACCCAGTTCAGCGCCACCCAGATCGCCGCCAACATCGCAGCCAACCAGGAGCCTGAGCCATTCGCCACGATCAACGCGCCGACTCCTGCTCCCCATGCGATAGAGATCACCCATCGAGCGTCCCGCTATACGAGTATGCGCCGCTGGGTGGCAGTGCTGGCGACCGTGGCCGTCGTCATTGCCTTTGTCGCAGCCCTCTCCGTGAACGCGAGACTACGATCCGGAGATCCATCGTCGCACCAGACACCGCCAGTTATTGATCTGAGCGGCGTGCCACTGACGCCGGTCGCGACCCCTGGACTAGCCTCCAGGACGCTCGCCCAGGTAGTTACCGCGCTCCATCGCCAGGGCAATTGTAATCCAGTTGACCCGTCGTCGTACTTCCATGTTGGCGATGCGGTGTGGGTCTTCGTCATTCTCAAGCAACCGGCGCAGGGACACACGATAAGCGTCCGCTGGTTCGCGAACGAGACCGATGTCAGCCCGCCTTCAGCCGATAAAACAACGCTGACCTTGGGAGATAACACCGCTGACGCATGCTTCTCGCTCCAGTATCCCACGCCGGGCAAAGGCTCGGTGAAAGTCTATTGGGATCGCCCGGCGAACGACGATGGCAATAATCCCACCGATCCGGCGCTGATGGCAACCATCAATTTCGCGGTTCTACCCGTTGGATACGGCGCCCCGACTCCCGGGCCGGCCGGAACGTCCGCGCTACCGGCGCAAAACTCCTCGTCATGGTTGCGCCAGTCATGACTTCCCAGGCGAACAGTTATGATAGGCGCACACTATCCCCAGAACGAACACTCGCAATTAGACGTGGATGATATAGTGGCATCGGCGCATGATTGAAGTCGGCTTGCGGCGGGACAGGTGAAAGGTGTTGAGTGCTGACGATGGCGCATGTTGAACAATCGGGTAACGCGACTACCTGGCGGCGCGTCCGGTGGCGGCGCTGGCTCCAGCGTTCGCTGACCTCGCTGCACATCGTGAGCTACCGCGCCACTGGCGGCCTCATTGGCCACCGCGTCGGGCCGCTGCCGAACCTCCTGCTTACCACCACTGGCCGTACAACGGGTAAGCCGCGCACAACCGCGCTGACCTATATCCGCGCGGATGGGCTGCTGGCGCTCATCGCCTCGAACTTCGGCAGCCGCACCGCGCCACAATGGTACCGCAACCTGCAGACGCACCCCGAGGCGACGGTACAGCTCAAGCGTCGGCGCTGGGTCGTACGCATGCGGCCCGCGACGCCTGAGGAACACGAACGCATCTGGTCTGTGGCGCTCACTATCTGGCCAGCATGGGCGGGCTACGCTGAACGCGCTCAACGCGACATCCCCATCGTGGTGCTGGACCCAATAGAATAGGCCTCCTGGTGTAGGAGGCCTTGAACGGCTATATGTCGAGTACGATGGGTTTCGCAATCATCGCGTCGATCATCCCGTCGATCATCGCGCATCGAAGGGACGCAGGAACTGTGCTGGATGGAACTGAATGAACGATGCGGGAAGGATGTTCGCAGTGGGGCCGAGCGCGGTGGCCTCCGCGTTCATCGTCTTGGGATCAGTGCTGTCTTTCCACCTGCCGGTATCCAGCCGATTGATGAGTGTCTGGAATGCGGTGATAGTCTCGGCTGGCGTAAAGGCGCAGTGACCCGCGCGATGTACAAATGTCTCGCGTAGCAGGCTATTGTTGCCCGCCTCTCGCACGACGCTGGCATACGCCTGCTCATCCTCATTCACCACCAGGCCATCGCCCGTAGTGTGCATCGTCAGCACGGGAATGTCGATATCACCGTTGAAGGTGATGTACTGGTTCAGATAGGCGACGGCACCCGGATCGGCGGAGATGCGCGGCGCCTTTTGCAGCGTCCGCAGGTCAGCGTTGAGGTCGAGGTCGGCCTGCTTGTAGAGGGCAATGACCTCGTTCTGGTCAACCGAGTGGGCCAACTGCGCGCGATAATCCACGCCGGTATTCCATGACGGATTGCCACCGGCGCGGCCCTCCAGATCGGTGCGCAATGCCCAGGCAAACGGGAAGTCTACCTGCTGCTCCCAGAGGAATTGGTTCGCCTCTTGAGCGGCAAAGTCGTCGGCGGCAGGCTCTGGCGAGGTGGAGCTGAACCAGCCGGGCAGATCACCCAGCGCGGCGGCCAGCGACAGACGCGCCCGACCCTGAGGCGTCGCCTGTGCGGTGGCAAGATCACCCTCAGCTGCGGTCAGGTTGCCGCCGGGATTGGTGATATGGACCACCTGAAGCGCGCCGCTCCCCAGCAGCAGGTTGAAGGCGAAGGCGCTATCCAGCGCCTGGTTCCAGGTACCCACGCCTCCCGCCAGTACGCCACACATCGGCAGGGCGGCGTCGAAGCGTTGGGGATTGTGCTGCACGAGGCCAGCGGTGATGATGCCGCCGAGCGAGTGTCCCCAGGCAATCGTGCGTGTTGGGTGGCCGACATTCTTGTCGAAGAAATTGAGCAGGGCAATCTGATCGTGGAACGCCTGCTGGATCGCCCACCCGGTCTGGCTGTACGACGAGCCAGCCAGCGCATAGCCATTACTCAGCAACCACTGCCCAGTGACGGGATCGCCGACATCTTGCGCCGGATTCGCCTGTCCGGGGGCGACGTAGCCATGGCTGTAGAGTACAAGGGTACCGTTCCAGTTCTCAGGCACCTGGATGAGATAGGCGGCGCCGTCGATGGCGCCGGTGAGCGTCTGCGCTCCGGTGGCGCGAGCAAGATGGACATTGAAAGCGAGGCTGCTCAACAAGGCCAGCAACATCAGTGGCAGGAACAGACGCAGGCGACGTTTCATGCGGGGGCCTCTTTCCATTCGCACAGATTCGATCCACATGGATCGGCACGAAAGTGAAAAGTGAGATGAGGGCAAGGCGCCCAAACCACCAAATCAGCCGCACTACAACACCACTGGGGATTCGCGGGGAAATCTGCCGGGGAACAAGCAAAGCTGCGTATTGTTGATTATATGCTGCTCTTTTGCCATTGTCCAGTCTGGGGAAGATCGCATGGGGCGAACACAACGAGCGGCGGATCGGGTGTTGTTCCGACCCGCCGCCCGGAGGTGAGCGAGCTTACAAGCGCTTCGTCGTGTGATCAGCGTGAGCTAGCGCACGTCGATCTGCGTGGCGTTGATGCTGCCATCATTGTTTTTCGTGCCCTGCACGTGAATCTGGCTGCCCGTGGTGACGGCGCTCGCCGACGCCGACTGACCGCCTTTGGTGTACTTCGTGCTCGATGATGTGTGGATGGTCACCGTCGAGCCATCCGCGGCTTTGGCGGTGATTGTCTGCCCACTGACACTGGATACGGTGTAGGCGTCACACTGGCCCTGTCCACCATGAGGGCCAGACCCCGGTGTGCTTGCTAGCGAGAATTGGGCAATGCCTGGCCCGCCCGCCGCGGCTTGCGCTGTCTTGAGCATGGTCGCGCCCGCAAACAGCCCCATGCCCAGTGTGAGCGCAAAGGCGAGCGCCAGCAATGCGGGAACCAGCCAGCGACGGCTTCTGTGCGGAGAAGCCTCCAGCGGTGGTGGTGGAATGGCCACCGGCTCATCGTACGGGTTCATCGGCATGTCTCCTCTCCAAGTGAATGTCCCAGCAACGGGTAGCGCGGGCGCGTCACGCACACTGCCAGGCGGGCGCGCCACGCCTTTGCCACTGCCTGCCGTGTTGGCGAACCAGTGACAGGCGAAAGTGTAGGTGGGGCAGGTGAAAGAACGGTGGAGAATCGATGTGAGTTCTCACATGAATGCGCCTCCGCGCCGCTGAGGATCGTGCCAGATAATGACAACCGGGATGCGGCGACGATGCCCGCACCCCGGCGATGTGTGTCCGTGGATATGTATCCGGCCTCCGGTATGAATCGGCCTTACCGGAGCGCCAGTGAATGCCGCAGCTCGCTCAGCGCTGGATCGTAGACGAGCGCGCCTGCCCCGATGGCCGCGTTGTGCTGCTCGGCGCTCATCAGCGCGCAGTAGAGATCGGCGTGGCTAAGGTTGGCTCCGCGCAGGGTGACGCCTGTCATGTCAGCGCTAATCAACAATGCGTATGTGAGATCCGCGCACTGTAAATCGGCTCCGACCATAGACGCGCGCCGCAGATCGGTTGCCCGGAGCGATGCGCCCTCCAGCGCTGCGCCAGAAAGGTCTGCGCCCCAGAGCGACGCGCCGTTCAGGGTCGCGCCGCGCAGATCGGCGTTACGCAGGCGGATGCCTGTCAGCGTCAGATCGTTGAGTTGCGCGCCGCGCAGGTCAGCGTTCTCGAAGTTGCGCTCACCCGCCTGATAGCGGCGCTGTAGTTCCTGTATGTGCATGAAAAAGAGTACTCCCCTCGTGTGTGAAAAACCTGGCGAATGGACGCAAAAAGCCCGCCTGACCCACGCCTGGGGTCCGACGGGCAACGCTGTCCACCTGAGATATGTTGTCGCGATTTTCGCGAACGATTCCGAAATGAGTGGCAGGCGTCGTCGCCTGCCGGAATACATATCACTATCAATTATAGGCCGAGAATCAAGACATCGCCCAGATGTCGAGACGGCGTTTTCATGAGCGCGATGTCAGTCCTCGGGCTGAGCTGGCATTCATGCGGCATCACTCACGGCGGCCTTCCACTGGCGTCGCTGCCGTCGGAGTCTGATAAACAGGAAGATCTCTAGCAACAGCGCCACGATCAGCGCGAGGTGTAGCCAAACACTATCCGGCAAGTATTCTTTGGGAGCAAAGAAGGCTCCAAAGATGAAAATAACAACGAAAATCGGCTGGATGAATCGCCCGAGGAATTGATCGAGTCCTTTGTCCGCAGGTCCGTCCATCACAAACGGACTCATCCATGAGTATAGGCTAAGGCCGAGAAGAACCATTCCCACCAAGAGCGGCCACGGATGAAAGTACATGTAGCATCCTTTGTGCTCTACAGCACTTCCACCCGTTACGGCTGGATACTCTTCGTGATGTTCGCCAGGAACTCCTCGTTGTTCTGCGTCTTGGCCATCTGCGCCAGCATCGCCTCCATCGCCTCCATGCCCCGCTGCTCGGCCAGGGTGGCGAACATGCGGCGCATGACCACGACCGCCCGGAGCGCGTTCTCGTCCAGCAGCAGTTCCTCGCGGCGCGTGCCGGTGCGGGTGATGTCAATCGCTGGGAAGATACGCCGATCCGAGAGCTTGCGGTCGAGCGTGACCTCCATGTTGCCGGTGCCCTTGAACTCCTCATAGATGACGTCATCCATGCGGCTATTGGTATCTACTAGCACGGTGGCGACGATGGTCAGCGAGCCGCCCTCTTCGACGTTGCGCGCCGCGCCGATGAAGCGCCGGGGCGGCGTAATTGCGGCGGGATCGAGGCCGCCAGAAAGCGTGCGCCCGCTGGACGCGACAGCGAGGTTATAGGCGCGGGTGAGCCGGGTAATGCTATCGAGCAGCACCACCACATCCTTGCCGCCCTCCACCAGTCGCTTGGCGCGCTCGTTGACGATCTCGGCGACGTGGACGTGCGCCTCTGGCTCCTCGTCGAAGGTCGAGCTATAGATCTCGGCCTTGACGCTCCGGCGCATATCGGTCACCTCTTCGGGCCGCTCGCCGATCAGCGCGATCATCAACTGCACGTCGTTATAGTTGGCCAGGATCGAGTTGGCGATGGTCTTGAGCAGCAGCGTCTTGCCTGCCTTGGGCGGCGCGACGATCAGGCCGCGCTGGCCGCGCCCGATGGGCGAGAGCAGGTTGATGAGGCGCCCGGTGATGTTGGCGGCGTCGGTCTCCAGATCGAACATCTGGCGCGGGAAGATTGGCGTCAGGCCATCGAAGTTGGGGCGGTGCTTGGCGGCTTCCGGATCCATGCCGTTGACTGCCTCGACGCGCAGCAGGCCGAAAAACTTCTCGTTGTCCTTTGGGGGGCGCACCTGGCCAGAGACCATGTCGCCTGTGCGCAGGCCAAAGCGGCGAATCTGCGTCTGCGAGACGTAGACATCCATTCCGCCGGGCATAAAGCGCCCGCGCCGCAGGAAGCCGAAGCCTTCCTCGACGATTTCGAGGACGCCCGCGCTGAAGATGTTGCCCTGGCGCTCGGTCTCCGCCTGGAGCAGACGAAAGATCAGTTCCTGCTTGCGGAGCGCCGTATAGCCAGAAAGGTCGCGGTCGCGGGCAATGTCGCGTAATTCGCCGACAGTTTTCGTTTCTAGTTCGGTAATATTCATGGTATGTGCATTCGAGAGCCGGGGTGTGGTGGTTCACGCGCCAGTATCCAGGGGCGGATAGCGCTGAATCGCGGCTCTGTCTCCTTTCAGTGAACGAATTGTTGGGGTGTTTTGAAGGATCTCTTTGATAGGGAATACGACACTGCTACGGGCGTCGTTCAACACACTTCTCTATGCAGCCATACCGCCGGAACATCATGAAACGGCGAGCATTGCATGTGTGGGGAGGGGGTTGCCCCCCAATAGCCAGGAGCAAATGTACACGGAGATATCTGCCAGCAAGCCAACGCACGCTCCACGCGCCAGTGGTGTGAGACATGCTCTCTAGTGATATATCACGTACGAGCCGCGATGTCAAGCACAGTGGCGGCAAGCATGGGCTATATGACTGGCGCTGACTATGACTGTTGGTGGATGGGCGCCGCGCCGCAGGGCTTATGAACATTCACTTATTACTCCGAACACATTGCGTTGTCGTGAGGCGAGGCAGGCCGTAGCGTCAACGCTACGGCGAATTTCCGCATCTCAACCCCATTCGCCGGGGCCTTTGGGCTTCCAGCATGCTCGCCCCAGCACACTGTACGGTGTTCATTCTAAAAGTTCATCAGCCTGCGGCTAATCCTGGGGCGAGCGCACCGCTTTGGATGGCAAAGATTGGCATGGTAGCATCTTCTTGCTTTCTCTACTGATTTCCATGCATACTGTGCGCATGCGGCGACACTGCTCCCCCGCCGCACGGAGGCGCGCTCTATGAGCCAGACGACTATGACTCCGGCGACCGACTCGCCAGCACCGAAACCACCACCGCCGCAATCGCCGGGTTTCTGGCGTTCGCTGGCGCGTGGCTTTCTTGGACTATGGTGGGTCTTTGTCGTCGCGCTGGCCGCTGGCGTCGCGTCGTATCTTGGCAACCATGCCGGGCCGCTGGTCTTGCCGATCATCCCGCAGGTCGTCGCCTGGGCGCGCGCGCTGACGCTTCCCGCGCAGGTTGGGCTGGCGATCCTGATTCTGGCATTGCTTGCGCTGATGGGCTGGCTGACGTACCTTGCCTGGCAGCATCGCCAGCGGCAGGCGGCGGAGGAGGTGGAGGCGAACGTTGCCCAGCAGGCAGCGGCCTTCACCCAGACGATGGAACATGACGTCAATCCGCGACTCGACAACATCGGGGCCACGGTGGACGAGACCAGCCGTGATGTGAAGACGCTGATTCAAGAAGGGCAGAGCGCGCCGCTGCCGCTCGTCCGCGATCTCGACCGCGTCAGCTTCAGGATGGGCGACCGCGCCGCCGCCAATTTCAGATATGTCTATGGGCCGGTGCGCGCTATCTTCGACCAGGCAACGGCTACACTGCATGACGCCGCTCAGTATATCGGGGCGAAGCAGGGCATTCTGGTGACGGGCGCGGCCAACGCGGGCAAGACCCGCCTGGGACTCGAAGCGCTCATCGCGGCGCTGCCCGACTGGGATACACTCGTCTGGAATGTTGGCGATGGCGAGAGCAGGATACCATCGGCGAAACAACTGGAAGGGCGCAGCGTCGCCGTCTTCCTCGACGACATCCAGAACTACGCCGCTGGTGGCGACATCGCGAGTGGTTCGGATGGGCGATCAGCTCAATCGTCGGTCGCTGGCCCAGGGGCGACCTTGCGGACACTCTATCAGCGCGTCTGCCAGGACTCCGCTCATGTCGTCATCGTCGCCACTTGTCGCCATGAGGACCAGAAAGCCGCCGAGGGTAGCCTGGGCTGGTTTTTCGAGAAGCTCGACGAAGTAGCGATCCCCACGTTCAACCGTGATGAAGGGTCATTGGAGGCGCGGGAAATCATCGCCGAGTTCGCGGAGCAAGGCGCGATTCGCGACGAGTGGAACGGCACGCTCGGCTCGCTGGTGCTCGGCCTGGGCCGCAAACGCCAGCAATATAGAGACCTGGTGCTTCAGCATAATCCCGATAATCCTGCCGTCCCCGTGCTGCGCGCGATGAAGCTGCTGACCATTGGTGGCGTCCTCGATCTGACGGGAAGCCGCGTGCGCGCCGTCTGCGACCAGATGCTGCACAGGTCATCGCTGGCAGTGTTGGGCGAAGCATGGGATGACGCGCTTGAGGAGTTGAAACGCCTGGAGTTCGTCGCGATTACCCCGACCGATGATGGCGACGTGCGGGTGGCGATTCTCAAGGATGATTACTTCAAATATGTCGTGGACGACTATCCGGAGGACTACCAGCTTCAGCAACACCGCGCTGGCCTATTGAATGTGCTGGTATCGCTCAAAGACGACGATGCCCTGTTCGATCTGGGTAATGGATTCTACTTTGACGATCTATTTACCTCGGCCCTCGCCGCCTACGAGCAGGCGATCCGCCTCAACCCGACAATGCCACCGCCTATAACAACATGGGCACGACCCTCGGCAAGCTCGAACGCTACGCCGAGGCCCTCGCCGCCTACGAGCAGGCGATCCGCCTCAACCCGACCGATGCCACCGCCTATTACAACATGGGCACGACCCTCGGCAAGCTCGAACGCTACGCCGAGGCCCTCGCCGCCTACGAGCAGCGATCCGCCTCAACCCGACCGATGCCACCGCCTATAACAACATGGGCAATACCCTCGATACGCTCGAACGCTACGCCGAGGCCCTCGCCGCCTACGAGCAGGCGATCCGCCTCAACCCGACCGATGCACCGCCTATAACAACATGGGCACGACCCTCGGCAAGCTCGAACGCTACGCCGAGGCCCTCGCCGCCTACGAGCAGGCGATCCGCCTCAACCCGACCGATGCCACCGCCTATAACAACATGGGCACGACCCTCGGCAAGCTCGAACGCTACGCCGAGGCCCTCGCCGCCTACGAGCAGGCGATCCGCCTCAACCCGACATATGCCACCGCCTATAACAACATGGGCACGACCCTCGATACGCTCGAACGCTACGCCGAGGCCCTCGCCGCCTACGAGCAGGCGATCCGCCTCAACCCGACCGATGCCACCGCCTATAACAACATGGGCAATACCCTCGGCAAGCTCGAACGCTACGCCGAGGCCCTCGCCGCCTACGAGCAGGCGATCCGCCTCAACCCGACCGATGCCACCGCCTATAACAACATGGGCACGACCCTCGATACGCTCGAACGCTACGCCGAGGCCCTCGCCGCCTACGAGCAGGCGATCCGCCTCAACCCGACATATGCCACCGCCTATAACAACATGGGCAATACCCTCGATACGCTCGAACGCTACGCCGAGGCCCTCGCCGCCTACGAGCAGGCGATCCGCCTCAACCCGACATATGCCACCGCCTATAACAACATGGGCAATACCCTCGGCAAGCTCGAACGCTACGCCGAGGCCCTCGCCGCCTACGAGCAGGCGATCCGCCTCAACCCGACCTATGCCACCGCCTATAACAACATGGGCACGACCCTCGATACGCTCGAACGCTACGCCGAGGCCCTCCAAGCATTCGAGGAAGCCATCAAACTCGATCCCAACAGTGCAGGCGCCTGGCGTAACAAGAGTGTTACGCTGGCTCTACAGGAACAGTTCGATGAGGCGCTTATCGCCTGTGACAAAGCGATTGAATTGGCCCACAAGACGCCAATGGCTGGAAGTTAAAAGCCGCGATCCTCGATGAGCTTGGGCGTGAGGATGAGGCGCGCGCCGCCGAGGAACGGGCGAAACAACTGGAAGAGCTATATTAGCACACCTTAATACAGCGACACACCGCCTTCATCCTCTTTTTGTGAAATAGTCCATTGTCGCCCTTCCATCGCCGTGGTATAATTCCCAACATGAGTTAGTGTATCACGTACACTAAACACTAACAGATGTTTAACGGTGACGGATGGCACGCTGTTGGCGCCGTCCGTGAGGGCAGTGAAGACCGTTCATTGCCTGAATGAGGAGTCATAGATGACCGCGCCAACGGAGAAAGATATTCCTGTAGTGTGTGATGTCGCCATCATCGGCGGCGGCATCGCCGGATTGACTGTCGCACTGAATATGCCTGAGAGCTTGCGCGTCGTCCTGATGACCAAGGCGGCGCTCGGCGAGAGCAATACCCGCTACGCGCAAGGTGGACTCGCCGCTGCCGTTGGCCCCGACGACGATCCTGAGTTGCACCTGCACGACACGCTGGCGGCAGGCGCGGGGCTGGTAGACGAGACGGCAACCGGGGTGCTGGTGCGCGAGGCGCGCGACGCCGTCGCCTGGCTGATCGCGGAGGGCGCGCGCTTCGACGAGCAGGCGAACGCCACAGAGACAGTGCGGGACGACCTGGCCCACCGCTACGATCTGGCCCGCGAGGCCGCGCACAGCCGCCGCCGGGTGCTGCATGCACGCGACGCTACTGGCGCCGAGATCGAGCGGGCGCTGGTCGCCGCGATTCGTGCCCGGCCCGGCGCGCTGGTTCTCGAAGATACGCAGGCGCTCGATCTGGCCTTGGGCGATGGCGCGTGCGTTGGCGTGGACGTGTTCCATGGCGGCGAGACCCGGCGCATTCTGGCGCGGGGCGGCGTTGTGCTGGCGAATGGCGGCGCGGGCCAGCTCTGGCTGCGCACGTCGAATCCAACGGGGGCGACGGCCGACGGCCTGGCGCTGGCGTGGCGCGCGGGCGCGGTGGTCAGCGATGTCGAGTTTGTACAGTTCCATCCCACCACGCTCGTCTCGCCGTCGGGTGAGACGTTCCTCATCTCCGAGGCGGTGCGCGGTGAGGGCGCCTGGCTGCGTAACGCGGCGGGCGAGCGCTTCATGACGCGCTACTCGTCGGACGCTGAATTGGCCCCGCGCGATGTCGTCGCCCGCGCCATCCTCAGCGAGATGCTGGCCGAGAACGCGCCATCGGCTTTCCTCGATCTGCGCCATCTGCCCGAACACGAGGTCTACGAGCGCTTCCCGACGATTGCCGCCGCCTGCCGCAGAGACGGCCTCGATCTTGCCCACGATCTGATTCCCGTCGCACCTGCCGCGCACTACTTCATGGGCGGAGTGACGGTGGACACCTGGGGGCGGACGACCGTTCCCGGCCTCTTCGCGGTCGGCGAGGTATCGTGTACCGGCGTGCATGGCGCGAATCGGCTTGCCAGCAATTCGCTGTTGGAGGGGCTGGTCTTTGGCCGCAGGGTCGCATCGGTGCTGGCGGGCGTGGCGAATCCGGGCGACTGGCCGACGACCTCACCGCTGCCCGGCGTCCAGCGTGACACTGCCGCTATAGTGCTGCCCGAACGCTCGCTGACCGCGCATGTCGCCGAGGCGATACGCCAGCAGTTGCGTGCGACGATGTGGCGCGATGTCTCGCTGCGCCGCGACGCGCAGGGGCTGACTGAGGCGGGTGAGACGCTGCGCAGACTGTCGGCGTCCGGCCCGGTGGACCCAGAGACGGCGAATATGCTGCTGGCGGCGCAACTGATTGCGACGGCGGCGCTGGCACGCGAGGAGAGCCGCGGCGGCCACTTCCGCGAGGACTTCCCCAACCGTGATACGGCACTCGACGGCGTCCATTCGCTGCTGCATGCCGCGACGGTCGTTGCCCCGTGGGAAGAGCAAGAGGCGGCGGCCCATGCCTGATAACACATCCAATCCATTCCTACAGCCCCCTCTCCCCGTGGGGGAGGGGTCAGGGGAGGGGGCCGCCTTCGATCCCATCTTCGATACCGACCTGGTTCGGCGCGCGCTGGCTGAGGATGTTGGTCGGGGCGACGTGACCACCCAGGCGACGATTGCGCCGGGAACGCGGAGCAGCGCCCGTATCGTCGCGCGCCAGGCGGGCGTTGTCGCTGGGCTGCCCATCGCCGCGCTGACCTTCGCCCAGCTCGATCCCGGCGTCCAGTTCGAGACACTCACACCCGACGGCACATCTGTGGAGGCGGGGACAACGCTGGCGCGCGTCTCGGGTGACGCGGCGGCGCTGCTGACAGCCGAGCGGACGGCGCTCAACTTCCTGGGTCGCCTCTCCGGCATCGCCACGCTGGCGGCGCGTTGTGTCGCGGCGGTAGCGGGCACGCGCGCGCGTATCGTGGATACGCGCAAGACGACGCCGGGCCTGCGTCTGCTGGAGAAGTACGCGGTGCGCATGGGTGGCGCGCGCAATCACCGTGCGGGGCTGGATGACGGCATTCTCATCAAAGACAACCATATCGCCGCTGCGGGCAGCCTGACGCTGGCGGTCGAGCGGGCGCGCGCCCATGCCTCGCACCTCCTGAAAATCGAAGTCGAGTGCGAGAGCGAATCCCAGGTGCGCGAGGCGATCACCGCCGAAGCCGACTCGATTCTGCTGGACAACATGACGCCCGACCAGCTGCGTAGCGCCGTCGCGCTGATTCGCGAGCAGGCGCCAAATATCACCATCGAGGCGTCCGGCAATATCGGAACCGATCCGCGTAAGCTGGCGGCGGTGGCGGCGACCGGCGTTGACCTGATCTCGCTTGGCGCGCTGACCCATTCCGCACCCAACTTCGACGTTGCACTGGACTTCGAGAGCTAGCCCATATTCTTCGCACGGCAATGGCGCCGGATAGGAGCAACCTACATATGGCTATCAAGTTGGAGACATTTCCGCAGGGCGAAATCTGCGTCGAGAGCCGTGACGCGCGCATCCTGCCCTCGCTGGACGAGTGGCGCGAGCGCGAGTCGGGCAACCTGGCGCAACACAAGCCGCGCCACTCCGGATCGGAACGCGCCGACGCCATCCCCCGCGAGTACGCGCTGATGGACGCCGACGAGCTTGACCGGCGGATTATGGCGGCGCGGGCAAAGCTGGGGACGCGGCTGGTGATTCTCGGCCACCACTATCAGCGCGACGAGGTCATCAAGTACGCCGACGCGCGCGGCGACTCATTCAAGCTGGCGCAGTTCGCGGCGGCGCGCCCAGAGGCCGACTACATCCTCTTCTGCGGCGTCCATTTTATGGCCGAGAGCGCCGATATTCTCAGCGGGCCGCACCAGACAGTGATTCTGCCGAACCCGGCGGCAGGCTGCTCGATGGCCGATATGGCGAACATCGCCGAGGTGGAGGAGTGCTGGGAGGCGCTGGACGCGCTCTACGGCGACGAGACGACGGGCGAAGAGGGCGAGTCACAATCGGTCATCCCCGTCACGTATATGAATTCCGCCGCCAACCTGAAGGCATTCTGCGGGCGCAACGGCGGCATCGTCTGCACCAGCTCCAACGCGGCGCAAGTGATGGCGTGGGCGTTCGCGCGTGGGCGGCGTGTGCTCTTCTTCCCTGATGAGCACCTGGGCCGCAATACGGCGCTGAAGATGGGCATCCCTGAGGAGCGGATCGCCGTCTGGAACCAGCGGCTGGACTTCGGCGGCATCGAGGACGATGAGAAGCTGATGCAGGCGAAGGTGATCCTGTGGAAGGGCTGGTGCTCGACGCATGCGCGCTTCACCGCCGCGCAGATCGAGCAGGCGCGCAGGGACTATCCCGGCGTGCGCGTGCTGGTGCATCCGGAGTGCCGCCACGAGGTGGTGGCCGCCGCCGACCTCAACGGCTCGACCGAGTATATTGTCAAGGCGGTGGCGGAAGCGCCAGCGGGGACAATCTGGGCCATCGGCACGGAAATCAACCTGGTGAAACGGCTAGCGAAAGAGCATACCGACCAGACGATCTTCTGTCTCGACCCTGTCGTCTGCCCCTGCTCGACGATGTACCGTATCCATCCCGCCTATATCGCCTGGGTGCTGGAGGAGCTGGTGGAAGGGCGCGTGGTGAACCAGGTGCGCGTGGACGACGAGACGGCGAAGTGGGCCAAGGTGGCGCTGGAGCGTATGCTGGCAAACAGGGGGTAGCGAGCCATTTAGCCGTACTAGGGCCGCAGGCGACCGAGAGCGGGCGGTTGAAACCGCGCCTCAACGGCCTACGGCCACAAAACCCGCCTGCGCGGGTTTCAAAGCGCTGACCTGCCGAAGCTGTGCCATTGCAAGAATCCTCAGATCGCGGGATTAGCCGCAGGGCTTCAGCCTGCGGCCTGTGCGCCTCACCAGCAGTGCCGCCGTCTGCCATTCATCTCAGCCATGTGCTCCTACTCCGCGCTCCACCGCAGGCTACCATCATCGGCGTGGGTGACGCGACCAAAGTTGGCGATATGGGCGGCGGTCAGCAGCGCGTGTTCGGCCAGCGCGTCCTGGAGCAGCCACTTCCGCGTCGCCAGCATCACCTCGGCGTCGGCCCAGCCCACCATCCAGTCGGGATGCACCACCTCGATGGCATGGTGGAACGCATCGCCGACAATGTAGAGCGTCTCGCCCGCCGACTGGACGCGCACGATCTGATGTCCCGGTGTCTCCCCCGGCGCTGGCAGGATGTCTATTCCCTCCGCGATCTGCTCTGGCCCCTCGACCAGATGCAGCATGTTTCGTTCGTGAAGCACGCCCAGCGTTCGCGCCTCCAGCGATGTCGCATCCTGTAACGCGGTCTGCATCTCGGCATTCGTCCAATCGCCTGCGCCCAGGTAGTATCGCGCCTGCGGGTAAGTGGGCGCGTAGCCGCCGTCAGCGGGCGAGGTGGCGCCCGCGAAGTGATCCCAGTGGGCGTGGGTGATGACCATATGGGTGATGTCGTCCGGCTGGACACCGAGGCTGGCAAGCTGGTCAGGAATCGCGGGAGGCGGCGTATAGTCGGGCAGCGCGTACTCCGAATCAGGCGTCATCGTCGCCCGATAATCGTTGGCGTCCACCAGGATGCGGGCGTCGTGATGCTCGATGTAGACGCTCAGACTCGGAGACACGTCTGGCCGCTCGAAGATGTCGGCATACTGGGGACGCCAGAGCGCCTCAGGTACGTCCAGTTCCCGCGAGAGTATCAGGCGCATATCGCCCGCGTTGATGAGGGTCACGCGCGCGTCGCCCACGCGCACCGTCGTCATTTCCGGCATCTGCGGCCTCCGTCCTCGCTCACTTGCCCACATACTCGGCTATAACCATGATACATGATGTGAAGAAGCGCGGGCGGGGGTCGTTGCGAGGTATCTGGCTCCCCTCTCCTATGGGAGAGGAGAATTGAAGTATCTCCTGGACACCGGACCATTGGCGGCCTATCTCCTTGGCCGCCAGGGAGCTGTCGCACGTCTTGATGCGCTGATTCACCATGGCGAGGCAGCCACCAGTTCGTTGGTCTATGCGGAGGCGATTGAATATTTCCAGTCCTTTGCCACATTTGGGCAGTTGCAAGCAGAGTTGCGGGGCATCTTGCATGACCAGGTGAAGCGGCTCTATCCCACGTACGCCGTCTGTGAGCAGTACGCGACGCTCCGGCGCACTATGCGCCAGATGCGTATCCCGACTGGCCAACCCGTCGGACTGATCGGGGACATAGATACAATGATCGCGGCAACTGCCCTTGCTCATGGCTTGACGGTCATTACGATCGATGGCGATTTCAGCCGGGTACCGGGATTATCCTATCAAGTCCTCACCCTGGCGCAGTTGCGTTTCGTCTAATGCCTGTGCGCTCTCAGTGAGAGCTATCACTCCGCCCCCGCGGAAGCGGTTAGTGCCCACAATGGCTCATGCATGTGTGGTGAGGGGTGAGGTCAACGTCCGCGCCCGCCAGGCCAGAAATATCGCGAACACTAGCGCCACCGCTATCGAACCCGCGCCCGCGATGAACGGCAAAGTCAGCGCCACACGTGAGAGCGCCGCGCCAGTAATTGGGCCGAAGAACCATGAGAGTTGCGACGGTAGCAGCGAGAAGTTGAGGATGGGCGCGCGTCGCTCCGGTGGCGAGAGCAGCGCCAGCAGCGCGATGACCGTCGTGCCGATGCCGCCCTGGAAGAGTCCCATGCCGATGATATCGAGTTGCAGCGGCAAAAGCGAGTGGGCAAACGCGGCCACCGAGAGGCCCGCCATGATCCCAGCCAGACAGATCGGCAGCACAATCCAGCGGCCCGCCGTATCGCCGATACGTCCCCAGATGGGTGTCATGATCGCCATCGCGATGCCCGCTAGCGTCAGTGTCAACCCAATCACCCCCGCAAGTTCGCGCGGATCGCCGGTATACCAATGTTGCAGCAGAATCGGGATGAAGGGCGAGGCGAGCGAGTAGCCATACATCGCCAGGAAGTAGAGGATGAATAGCCGTAGCACAATTGGCGACGAGACAATCGCATGCACCGCCGCGCGCAGCATCCGTCCCACCGTCTCGCCGGTACGGGACTTGTGGATCTCCTCACGGACGATGATCGTCAGCACCAGTCCCATTAGCGCCGAGAGGCTCGCGTCTACCCCTAGCAGTACGCGGATGCCTGGCCCTTGCGCGATCAGCCCGCCAAAGAATGGGCCAATGGACGAGCCAATCGGGAAGCCCGCGCTGGCGATACCCACGGCCATGCCGAGACGTTTGCGTGGCGTGACATCCGCCAGCATCGCCAGCATCACGCCGGTATTGCCCAGCACGAAGCCGCTGAAGAGCTGCGCCACCGCCAGCACCCAGACATTGGGCGCCAGCGCGGCGACGGTGAACATGATGCCCTCGACGTAGGCGCTCCGCACGATGATGAGCTTCCGCGAGTAGCGATCAGCCCAGACACCCCAGAACGGGAGGAGCGGCAGCCCAATGACGAACCCCAACGCCGCCAGCACGCCTGTCCAGGTGGCAATGTTGGGGAGAGGCACGCCGAGTTGTTGCAAATAGAGTGGCCGGAAGGCGTTGAGGTGGCCAAATGCCTGCGATTCGACGACGCCCGCCATGGTGAAGACCAGCAGCAAGACGATCCAGTGGTTCGCGTGGCGCTGCGGCTTTTCCGCCGTCGCGTCACTCTGCTCGTCCGCGCTGGCCGTTTCAAGTGTCATGAAGTATCCCTGTCCCCTGTGTACCTCATCTGTTTCGATGGGCGAGTCCCATTGTATAGCAACCTCCGAATCGAAAGCTACTATCTGGGAATCACTTTGCGGATGGAGAGAATCAGCCGGGCATCGCCGTATATTGCGGTAGGAGTATGAGCCGCCAGCGCGAGGAAAGGGCTTGGCGTATGATGTCACTTGCTGGATGGATGGCGAAGAAACGGCTACGTTCCCTGTTGTGGCTGCTCCCATTGCTGAGCCTGGCGCTGGCCACACTTGCTTGCGGCATAAGTTTCGGCTCGCACGTGGGGTATCATCCCCCGCCCGTGACACACCTCCCCGCTTCGCAACTGCGCCTGGAGATCCAGATCGGCGGCCAGTACGAACAGTATGGTAATCCGAGTGGCGCGCCTACCGTTGGGATCGCGGTGCGTGTCCTTGAGGGAACGAAAGCCAGCGAGTCATCTTTGGCCGATAAGGCAACGTTGACCTGCAACGGTGTCGATATCAAACGGAACGCCTACGGCTTCTCGCCACCATGCCCGCGCCAGCCGCCAGGGGGAGCGTATCGCCTTGTCTATACCGACGAGCATGGCGCGAAGACAACTGTCGTCATCCCTGTTCCTACTGGCACGTTCGCCATCGTCTCACCGCAGGATGGCGCGGCAGTTCCGATCCCCACGAGTGGAACGCTTCCGGTACGCTTCACGGTCCCGATGGCGTCCGCCGACGGCAGCGTCGCCATAGACAATGTCACAGCGGCATGCAGCGTCTCGGATGCCCAGCCGTGCGGCGCGGTCTACGCCAATCTGCGCCCCACCGCAACCGCGACGCCGGGCCAGGGTCGTGGGATCTCCGCACTTGCTCCTCTCAGTGAAGGCATAGGGAACGCGACGCCGCTGCCGGGGAAAACACCGACAGGCGTCCCTATTCCCACTTTGCCTCCCACTCCGTCGCCAGGCGCAACGCAAACGCCGACCACACCCTTCCCCACTCCAACTGTCGTCGTGACACAGCACGGAGACACGGGAACCATCCTGTTGTCCGGCGATTACTCCGAATTTCAACCCGCGAAAGGCTTCCTTTCGATGACCGTCGAGGCGCATGAGACGCCTGATCCCGGTGACTTTTCTTCCGTGTCGATCACCTACACGGATACCCTTCACACCCAATTCACCTGGACGCGGTGAGAGGAGGTGTAGCCTGATGGTCAACGCGCGTATTCCTATTGGCCGGGTTCGGCGTCTCTTGCTGTGGCTGTTGCCGTTGGTGAGTCTGGCGCTGGCCATCCTGGCCTGTTCCGCCGTAAACATTACCCCACGGCGTCCCGTTCCTCCGCCTGTTACGCACCTGCCAGCCTCACAGTTGCGCCTGATGATCCAGATTTTCAGGCAGTATACCGACGCGCCCACTGTGCAGACACTGATCCACGTCTATGAGGCGCAGAGCGGCCAGGAGGTTTCCCTGGCCGACAAGACCCGCCTGACCTGCAATGGCAGCGATGTAAAGTATAGTTATCCGAACAACGCGAATCCGGCATGTCCGCGCCAGCCGCCCGGCGGGGCGTACCGCTTCACATTTACCGACGAGGACGGCGCTGCAACAACCGTCGTCGTGCCCGTCCCCGCTGGCCAGTACGCCGTCCTGTCGCCGCGCGCTGGCTCGACGGTTCATATCCCCAGGGATGGAGCGCTCGCCGTACGCTTCACCCTCCCCATCCCGCCTCCCAACAGCCGCATCACATTGCTCGAAGTGATCGCGGCGTGTCAGGGGACATCTAGCGCCTCATGTGACTCGATTGCGAACAACTTCTTTATCGCGGCGACGCCCACGCCACTCACGGGGGTTCCCAGCCCCACGGCTTTCGTCTACCATGGTCCGCCAACGCCGACGCCGAGCAGTAGCAAGCCCACCGCGACGGTCTACGAAAATCGCGGGCCGCCCACCCCAACGCCACCGCCAGGCTCTACCCCGACGGCGCCAGAGTTCGACGGGACGGTGACGCAGACTGGCGGCGTGGCGACTGTCGCGCTGACCGGCGACTATGCCCCGTTTCTGCCAGGACCGGGCAGCATCGAAATCAGCATCGCGGAGCAGATCGCGCCAGATCAGGGAGGCTTCGCCGCCGCCAGCGCCACAATGGGCGGCGACGTGACCGCCAACATCACCTGGACGCGCTGACGCCGCGCCCCCGGCTTGCGTCCCCATTCTGGGGTACAATACTGTCTGGCGATGCCCCCGCCCAC
Organism: uncultured Chloroflexia bacterium; assembly: GCA_963718915.1. Lineage (GTDB taxonomy): Bacteria > Chloroflexota > Ktedonobacteria > Ktedonobacterales > JADMIN01 > DAHUXT01. Next base: position 744,914 of record CAVRAI010000015.1, read on the forward strand.
TGAGCCTGGGCAGGCCTTCCGCCGCTTCGTGTGTACGGTGGAGCATCGTCTGGGTAGCCCGCGCAAGGCGGGCTTTGCGGATGCGCAGCATCCCTTAGGCGCGGCTTGAGCCGCCAGCGCATTATTGCCTCAGGGGGCCGTGTATGCCAATTCGCCAGTTGCCGCGGGATGTCGCCGCCAAGATCGCCGCCGGTGAGGTGGTCGAGCGGCCAGCCTCGGTGGTGAAAGAGTTGATCGAGAACGCGCTGGATGCCGACGCGCGCACGATTCGGCTGGAAATCGCCGGGGGCGGCCTCGACTTGATTCGCGTCAGCGACGACGGCAACGGCATCGCGGCGGATGAGATGGCGCTGGCGTTCGCGCGTCACGCCACCAGCAAAATCGGCGCGCTAGCCGACCTCGAACACATTGCCACCCTCGGCTTTCGCGGTGAGGCGCTGGCCAGTATCGCCGCCGTCGCTCGTGTCACGCTGCTCAGCCGCCCGCGCGGGGCCACCGCCGGGGCGCAGGTGAGTGTCGACGAGGGCGTGTTGGGAGAGGTAACGCCCGCTGGCGCGCCCGCCGGGACTACCATTACCATTCGCGGATTGTTTGCCTCCGTCCCCGCCCGCCTCAAGTTCCTCAAGACACGCGCCACCGAGACCGCCCACTGTCTGCGTCTGCTGGAGCAGTACGCGCTGGCGTGGCCGAACGTCCGCTTCACCGCCATCAGCGAGGGGCGGCAGGTCTTCAGTACGCCAGGCGACGGGAAGCTGCTGAGCGCCATCGTCGCCGTCTATGGGCTGCGGGTCGCCGAGCAGATGGTCGCGCTGGATGACGAAACCGAGAACGAACCACCACATGCGCACACGGCCAGTGAGCGCCCGCGGGTCAGCGGCTACGTCAGCCGTCCCTCATGCTACAAGGCGACGCGGCAGTTCATCTCGTTCTTCGTCAATGGCCGCTGGGTGCAGAGCCGTACGCTCAACTACGCCGTCGAGGAGGCGTATCACTCGCTGCTGCTGACCGGCAGACATCCCATCGCGGTCATCAATATCGCGCTCGATCCGGCGGAGATGGATGTCAATGTGCATCCGGCCAAGACGGAGGTGCGCTTCCTGCGCGAGCGACTGGTCTACGCCGCCGTCCAGCGGGCCGTGCGCGCGGCGGTTCTCGCCACCGCCGAGACGCCGGAACTCTCCGGGCGGGCGTTCAGCCCCCCCGCGTGGCCGTCGCCTGACTCGCCATTCGCGTCGCGGGAAGGTGCGCTCCCCGGATCGCCACCGTCGGCTACACCCGACTCGCTCTGGCAGGGAGAAAGTGTTGCGGCGGGCCAATCGTCTGCGCGCGGCGCGGCGGGCGGGTTCGCGGTGCCCGGCGTCGCGGCGGATGGCGCGGTCGGCGGCAGGAAGCTTCCGGCGCTGCGCGTGCTGGGGCAGGTCTCGCAGAGCTATATCATCACCGAGGGGCCGGATGGCGTCTACATGGTAGATCAGCACGCTGCCCACGAGCGCATCTTGCTGGAAAAGATGGTGGCTGAATGGCGCGCCCGTGGCGTCGCATCACAAGGGTTGCTGGAGCCGCAGACGGTCGAACTGGCGGCCACCGAGCGCGAGGCAGTCGAAGATCACCTGGAGCAGTTGCGTGGCATCGGCTTCGAGATCGAGCCGTTCGGCGGCGACGCGCTGCTGGTGCGCGCCGTCCCCGCGACGCTCAGCGCGCAGGCGCATCCGCAATCGCTGCGCGAGCTACTGCTAGAATTGGTCGGCGCCGATAGCGAGGCGGCCAGCCACGGCGAAACCTGGGAAGAGCATGCGCTCGCCAATGTCGCCTGTAAAGCGGCCATCAAGGCGGGCCAGCCGCTCTCGCCCGAGGAGCAGCGTGAGATGATCCGCCAGCTTGAAGGGGTGGACGCGCACCAGAGTTGCTGCCACGGCCGCCCAACGATGGTGCATCTCAGCCTCGCCGCGCTCGAGCGCGAATTCGACCGCCGTTAGGGTGCGACTGACGCAAGGAGTGGCGACGTGCGCGAACTCTCACGGATACTGGCCGACGAGATCAGGCTGAATGGCCCGATCACCTTCGCCCGCTTTATGGCGGTCGCGCTCTATCATCCAACGTACGGCTACTATGTCGGTGGCGGCGAGGGGCGCGAGCCGGTCGGCTGGGAGGGTGACTACTTCACCAGCGGCGACCTGCATCCACTCTGGGGCGAATCTATCGCCCGACAACTTCACCAGATGTGGGAGCTACTGGGGCGGCCCGCGCGCTTCGACGTGGTCGAGTCGGGCGCTGGACGTGGCCTGCTGGCGCGCGATGTCTGGGGCTGGGCGCTGAAGCGCGCGCCTGAGTGGGGCGAGGCGTTGCGCTATACGCTGGATGACCGTACACCCAGCGGAACGACGCTGCATGCCGCCCGCGAGGCGCGACTGCGTGAGGAACTGGCGCGGCTGGGGGCGCCGGAGCACGCGCTATCCTGGGCGGCGGGGATGGACGAGGCTTTACTCGCCGCTGGCATCACCGGCTGTCTCGTCTCGAATGAGTTAGTTGACGCGCTCCCGGTGCATATCGTCGAGAAGCACGGCGACGCGCTCCGCGAGATATTCGTGGACGTGGATGAAGCACAGGGGCGATTCGTCGAACGTGCCGGGCCGCCTTCTGTGCCCGAAGTGGCGGCGTATCTGGATGACTACCACGTTCCCTGGCGCGGCTATTCCGATGGCTGGCGGGCGGAGGTCTGCCTGGAGGCGCGCGACTGGATGCGGCGAGTCGCGGCGGGCATCCATCGCGGCTTCGTCTTGACGATAGACTATGGCGACACCGCGCGCAGGCTCTATACCCGCGACCGTAGGCGCGGCACCCTCGCCGTCTATAGCCAGCATCAGTTTGGCGAGCGACCGTTGGCGCAGCCCGGCATGCAGGATTTGACGGCGCACGTCAACTTCAGCGCGCTCATTCAGACGGGACGCGAGAACGGTCTGCGGCTGGCGGGGCTGACCACCCAGGCGGCGTTTCTGACGGCCCTGGGTCTGCGCGAGCGGATGGCCGCGTTGAGCGCGCCAGCTATCGGACGCGGTGGTATCGTGGGCAATAGCCAGCTCGACCATCTGCGGCGTATCTCGGAGCGTAACGCCCTCGCGGCCCTGCTCAATCCGGCGGGACTCGGCGGCTTCAAGGCGCTGATCCAGCAGCGCGGCGTGCCGGGCGCGGGTCGTGCGCTGCTTGGCCTGCAATCCGCTCAGAAATAGACGTCCGGTACGATATCTGCAACCATATGAGACGACATGCGAGGAGGGTTTGCCCATGCCACGCCATCTGGTCTGCCTGACGTTCGACTTTGACGCGCTCTCGCTCTGGCTCGCGCGCGGGAATCACCTCGCCGACGCCGATCTCGCAGGGGGAGTTTGGCGCGGTTGGCGCGGAGCGCATCCTGGCGTTGCTTGCCAGCCACAGCATCCACGCCACCTGGTTCATTCCCGGCCATACCATCGAGACGTATCCCGACCTGTGCGGGCGTATCCACGCCGCGGGCCACGAGATCGGCCACCACGGTTACGCGCACGAAGCGCCGGTCAATCTCGCGCGCGAGGCGGAGGAGGCGGTACTGGTGCGCGGGAACGAGGCGATTCGCAGTCTTACGGGCGCTCCGGCGACCGGCTACCGCTCGCCCGCCTGGGATCTCAGCCCGCATTCGGTCGATTTGCTGCTGGCCCACGGCTTCATCTACGACAGCAGCATGATGGCGAACGACTACACGCCGTACTACGCGCGACACGGGGACGTGATTCCGCTCGACCAACCAGCCCAGTTTGGGGAGACGACGCGGCTGATCGAGCTACCGGTCAGTTGGTCGCTGGACGACTTTCCCCACTTCGAGTATCTCTGGACGGCGACACATTTGCAGGGCGGTCTACGCCGCGCCGATGACGTGCTCGCCAACTGGCTCGACGACTTCCGCTACATGGCGCGCACGCAGGAGTGGGGCGTGCTCACGCTCACCTTCCATCCGCAGGTAATCGGGCGCGGGCATCGCATGCTGATGCTGGAGCGGCTGATCGAGCAACTCGAAGGGCTGGGAGCCACCTTCGCTCGTATGGATGCCGTGGCCCAGGAGTTTGCCCAGCGCAGCGCAACGCCCGGCACGAACTGATAGCAGACTTCTATCTTGAACGCTACCGCCGCTGATGCTACACTGACAGGGCAGCCAGACATAGTATGTCGCGTAGCGGAGAGGCAGTGGCCATGAGCGCATTTCATACGACCTTCGTCAGCCATGCCCACGCCGATAACGACCTCTGCGACCGCTACGTCGCGGCGCTGCGGGCGCGCGGGATCGATATCTGGTACGACCGAGACAACGCGCAGAACGGCCATCTGCTCGGCTCAGCGATCCAGGATGAACTGAAGCGCCGTTCGGCGTTCGTGCTGCTGATGACCGAGGCGTCGCTCACCTCATTCTGGGTTGACCTGGAGACGCAGACCTGGCTTGGCCTGATGGCGCAACAGCGTTCGCGCCTCTTGCTGCCCGTGCGTATTGGCTCCTGCGCCGTGCCGCCAATGCTCAACGCCTTCTTCTGGGTCGATGCGCAGGCGATGCCGTTCGAGAAAGCGATTGACGCTATCGCAGCCGCGCTGAACGGTACTCCGTCGCCGTCGGCAAGCCACCGTTACCCCACGCCGCGCGACACATTGCCGCCGCTCGGCCCGGCGCCCGCGCCCGCCAACAGCGCACCCGCGCACCACCTGACGCCGATGCCGCTCTACAATCTGGGCTTTCGCGGCTACACCATCGGCGGCATTGAATGCATTCTGCCGCCGCTCTGCCCCGTGCCTGGTGGCGTATTCACCATGGGCAGCGACAAGAGCCGCGATAAAGAGGCGCAAGATAGGGAGACGCCGCAGTATCCGGTCGAGGTGGACAGCTTCGCCATCGGCCAGCACCCCGTCACCGTCGCCGAGTATGCCTGCGCCGTCCGCGCGAAAGTAGTTCGTGAGCCGCCACAATACGAGTCAGGTGGCAACAAATATGGGCCAGATTGGGTGACGCAACATACGCATCCTGACCATCCGGTGGTCTGCGTTTCCTGGGACGACGCCATAGCGTATCTGAAATGGCTGGCAAAGACTGACGGGCCAGCCGTGGCGACTGCCGACCGAGGCGGAGTGGGAGAAGGCGGCGCGTGGCGATGGACGGGCGCATCTATCCCTGGGGCGATACGTTCGACAAGGCGCGCTGCAACACGGGCGAAAGCGGCATCGGCACGACCACGCCCGTCGGTCGTTATCCCAACGGCGCGAGTCCCTATCACGCGCAGGATATGGCCGGCAACGTCTGGGAGTGGACGAGCAGCCTGTTTCAGCCCTATCCCTACCGCAAAAACGACGGACGGGAGAATCCAGATTCTACTGGTAATCGAGTGCTGCGTGGCGGTTCGTGGAGCGACAATTCCAGGGTTGCGCGCGCGGCCTACCGCTTCGACTTCTACAGTCCGGCCAACTTCAACGTCGACGGAGGGTTCCGTCTGGCTCTGGCGCGTGCGGCGGCTGGTTCAGCATAATTCTCTGGTTCTGATTTCTGAATTGCATTTACAATAGAATAACACTGACAGCAGAAATGGAATGGCGGGGTGTGTTTCTGGCCGCGCGTAGCGCGGAAAATTGGGGGAAATCTAACGTCTCGCCACCAAAAGCCGCTCGTCACCTGTATGATCGCTGATGGCCGTTGCCTACCGCAAAGTCCTGCCCTTGAGCCTGCGGAACGATCCGCCTCGTCGTAGCAAGCGTGGGAAGCATGCGGGAGGTCGCTCCTCGTTGCGTGCGCTCCATGGGGCAGACCGAACCCAGTGCTGCGTGGCGGCTCGTGGAACAACAATTCCAGGAACGCGCGCGTGGCCTACCGCAACGACAACCAATGGGACAACTTCAACAACAACGAAGGGTTCCGTCTGGCTCTGGCGCGTGCGGCGGATGATCCAGCGTTTCCGGCCAGTAAATCCGCACGAGTCCCGTTCGCGGGAAATCGACGGACGCGGCCACCATATGCTGAACCAGCGCGGTCATGTCCCGGCTGAGGCCAGACGACGCCGTACACGTCCTTTTGGCCAGCCAAATACAAAATAGATCTGCCTCCCGCAACCGACTGAACATGTCGGCACTAACGGCTGTGTGGTGTGTCACCCCTGCCGCGATGCGCGGGGCAGACGCTTTTTCCTGCGCGATAAGCTGGCGGTTGAAACCGCGCCTGAAGGGCCTGCGGCCACGAAACCCGCCTGTCGCGGGTTCCTCAAGCGTCCGCTCGCAATCATCTACGGTACTGAACGGCCAGGATTAGCCGCAGAGGCTCTCAGCCTGCGGCCAGCGTTCCCATAGTCCCGCCTCGCCCAGAAAGCAGTAGAGATCCTCAATACCCCCGATATTGCGGCGGTTGCGGCCAGGCGGGATACGTCCGCGACTTTGGCGGCGGGAGCTTCCGCATGAATGGCCGTAGTATTAGCGCGATGAGTAGCCCCGCGACGAAGCCACCGACGTGCGCGAAATAGGCGACGCCGCCGCTATTGACCAGTTGCGGGTTGAGGCTCTGCAAGCCTGAGACCAGTTGCAGCACGAACCACAGGCCGATGACCACCAGCGCGGGCAAAGTGGTAAACGTGATGATGATGCCGAGGAAGATCAGCGAGCGCACGCGCGCGCCGGGATAGAAGATGAGGTATGCGCCCAGGACGCCCGCGATGGCTCCGCTCGCGCCCAGGTTGATGAGTTGCGAGTTGGGGTCCACGAAAATCTGCGCCGCCGAGGCGACCAGCCCACAGAAGAGATAGAAGATCAGATACCAGAAGTGGCCCAGCCGGTCCTCGACGTTATCGCCAAAGATCCAGAGGTAGAGCATATTGCCGCCGATGTGTAGCAGATTCGCATGCAGGAACATCGAGGTGAGCAGTGTGATATAGACCGGCTGCGGCTGTCCATAGGCGCAACCCTGGAACGTAACCTCGGCGTTGTGGGTGATGCCATACGGGATCGTCGAATAGGCGAACTGGAAGCACTGGCCGTAGACCATCTCGGCAATGAAGACGCCAATATTGATGAGGATCAGCGTGTAGTTGACGAATGGAAAGCGCCGTCGTGGTCCGGGATCGTCGCTGAGAGGAATCACAAGCGCATGCCTTTCTATCGAGCAGATGCCGTGCGCGAGGTATGTAGGCGACACTGCTGTGCTACATCTGCTATGGCGCCATGATACCAGAGTAGTGGAAGCTGCCATAGCACGAGAATCCTATACACCGTGCGCTGGCGGCGATGTGCTAGCATGGCAGCAGCGGCTCATCCAGTGAAGCGACAGCAGATGCAAAGGAGCACGGGGCAATGGCAGCGCAGACGAGCGAGATAACGACCTACCAGAACTATATCGCTGGCGAATGGGTGGATGCGGCGAGCGGCGAGACCAGCGAGAATCACGATCCGGCGACGGGCGAGCTGATCGGCCTCTTCCCGCGCTCAGGCGCTGAGGATGTGAACCGGGCGGTGGCGGCGGCGCGCAAGGCGTTCGATGGCTGGCGGCTGACTCCGGCGCCCAAACGTGGCGAGATTCTCTATCGCGTCGGCCAATTGCTTGCCGAACGCAAAGAGGAGATTGCCCGCGCGCTCACCCGCGAGATGGGCAAGGTGCTGGTGGAGGCGCGAGGCGACGTGCAGGAAGGCGTTGATATGGCCTTCTACATGGCGGGCGAGGGACGCCGCCTCTTTGGCAGCATTGTCCCGTCCGAGCTACCGAATAAGGCCGCCTATGGCGTGCGCGATCCGCTCGGCGTCGTCGCCTGCATCACGCCGTGGAACTTCCCGGTCGCCATCCCCAGCTGGAAGACGATGGCCGCGCTGATCGCCGGGAATACCGTCGTCCTTAAGCCCGCGACCGATACGCCCAACTCGGCGCGGCTGCTCGTCCAGGTCTATGCCGACGCGGGATTGCCGCCGGGCGTGCTGAACTTCGTCTGCGGAACCGGCTCCGAGGTGGGGACGCCGCTGGTGCAGCATCCCGATGTCGCGGGCATCTCGTTTACCGGCTCGAACGAGGTTGGGCGCGAGGTGAATATCGAGGCGGCGCGCCAGTTCAAACGGGTGACGCTGGAGCTTGGCGGCAAGAACGCCATCATCGTCATGGACGACGCCGACCTCGAACTGGCGGTGGATGGCATCGTCTGGAGCGCCTTCGGCACCACCGGCCAGCGTTGCACCGCCGCCAGCCGCCTGATCGTCCAGACAGGCGTGCGCGCTGAGCTGGAGCAGCGCCTGCTGGAGCGCGCCACCAAGCTGCGGCTGGGCCCTGGGCTGGAGGAGACCACCGACGTTGGTCCGCTGATTAGCCGGAGCCAGCGCGACCGCGTCCATAGCTACATGGCGGTGGCCCGCGATGAGGGCGCGCGCATTCTCACGGGCGGCGAGATCGCGACTGATGGCGAGCTGGCGCGCGGCAACTTCTACACGCCGACGTTGCTCGGCGATGTGCGTCCGGGTATGCGCGTCGAGCAGGAGGAGATTTTTGGCCCTGTGCTTTCGATTATCGAGGTGGAGTCGCTGGCGGAGGCCATCGCGGTCAACAACAACACGCGCTACGGGCTATCCAGCAGCATCTTCACCAACAACATCAACGCGGCGCAGACGGCCATGCGCGACCTGACGACTGGCATCGTCTACATCAACGCGGGCACCATCGGCGCGGAGATACAGCTTCCCTTCGGCGGCACGCGCGGCACGGGCAACGGCCATCGTGAGGCGGGGCTGGGTGCGCTGGAGTTCTTCACCGAGTGGAAGGCGATCTATGTGGACTACAGCGGTCGTCTCCAGCGGGCGCAGATCGATGCGTAGCCGAAGGCGGGGCGAAGCGCGAACCAACGTCGCGGCATAATGCACCTGTACGAATTGCGACGGACAGAGTACTCCCGCCGCGTCGGAGCGCGGGCGGTTGAAACCGCGCCTTGCGGGCCTCGCTGGCGCTCCGCCACAAAACCCGCCGTCGCGGGTTGCAGAGAGCGTGTTCCAGGAGGATACGCGGTGGCGGGCGGTTCTGTGCAACCTGCGCAGGCAGGTTTTGTGGCCGCAGGCCCCAGAGGCGCGGTTTCAACCGCCCGCGCCTGGACTTTATTCCACGCTAGAACCCGATGCTGAACGTCATATGGGCAAGCTGCTGGGCGAGGCCATCCACCAGCAGCGCCACTACCGCCAGCAACAGCACGATGCCGATTCTCGCGAACAGGCTATAGGGCGCGCTGGAGACGCGGCGTGTCTCGTCGGTGCGGGTGATGTAGAACTGCAAGAGTGTCAGGTTATACTGCATCACTTGGAGATTCTCATCGCTGCTGTCCTGCATGCCAGTGTGAGGGTCAACCGCCGAGCGCCGCCGCACATCCGCGTCGATATCGGCCCGTCGCGTCGTCAGCTCGTTCAGCCAGTGACGCCGCCAGCGAGCAATGCCCACGCGGTAGGGAATATCCAGGCCAGCCAGCAGCAACAGCGCCGGGGCCGCGAAGAGCGCCACCGTATGCAGCGTGAGCGCCTGGGTCAGCGTGCCAACGGTGACATGCGTGAAAGCGATCTGGCTCAGGCTATATTGTGGGGCAAATGCCTCCCACCCCGCCAGCCCGGCGACCGCGCCTGTCGCGAGAAAGGCCAGCACATGCAGCGCGGGGGCCAGCGCATAGCGTCGCGCCACGGGCACCCAGGCGATATTCCCGCCAAGCTCGCCGATGAACCGTAGCGCCGAGAGCAGCAGGAGCGGTAGCGTCAGAACGCTCACCGTCGCAAGGCCGACCAGCGCGGGCAGCCAGGTTCCGCGGGCAATCACCGAACCCCCAAATTCCACCCAGCCGAGCGCCGTCGTCGGCAAGACGAACGCTTGCAGGAAAAGCTGCCAGGCGCTATAGCCAAGCGCGGCGAGCATGCCAAGCAGACCAGCGGCCGTGAACAAAACACCCCAGGCGCGCAGCAGTCCCGCGAGAACGCGTGAACCCGCCGTGCTGGCGCGCGGGGAACGTAGCGTGGAGAAGACCGAGATCGCAAAAAGGTGATCCAGTTCCGCCGGGCCGCGCCGCACCAGCAGTGAGAAGAGCACCCGAGCTACGAGCGTCGCCACCGCCGCCAGCGCCAGCGTGCCTGCCGCCGCGAAAGCGCCCTGCGCCACCATGGCGATCAGCGTCACCATCAGGCCGAGCCAGAGCACCATGACCATGTCGCCGACGATGGCGGGAAACGACGTCCAGAGCAGCAGCTCCAGGTCACTCGCGCGGGCCAGCGCCGTCGCGCCACGCAGGCGGGCCAGCGACCTCCCCATGATGCGCGGATTGGCGGGCACGCTCAGATGCGCCTGCCAGTCGCGCAGCCCGATGCGCTGCAATCGCACTCTACGCCGCCAGAGGGCGGGGCGTCTGCGGGGGAGCGGAAATTGTGTATTGCTGGCGGCCATCTGGCTCTCATCACGCATGCGCTGGATGCGGCGCCCGATGGCGATGGCATTCTGGCGGTACGCCTGCTCGGCGCCACTCTGCTCCAGACGCTCCTCGGCGACGGCGATCCAGGTGCTGTCCGCGAGATCGACATAGGCGCGCACCGTCTCGATGTAGCTGTTGGCATGCGACTTCGCCAGCCCAGAGGTTTCGAGCGCGTCAGGCAGGATGATCAGCTCGTGCGCCAGCATCTTCTGCTCGTCGAGCGTCTGGCGCGCGACATCTGGGGGCGCGACCGCGCGCATCTGCTGTGTGATGGTGACACCTCTGGCGGGCGTCTGCGGCAGTGAGGGTGATCCTGTTGACCATCCGCGCGCGATTCTGTCGCTGACGCCGAGTGTACGTGGCTGGCCAGGCTGAGATGGCGGCGCGGTGGGTCTGGCCGCCGACGAGGCCACACGCGGCGTCATCCGTGACGACTGGCCGGTGAGATCGGGTAGCCCGTACTGATTTGGGTCGTAAGGCGTCTGCGAGCCAGGCGCGGGCGCGCCACTCTGACGGCGCGGGCCGCCCGATATCTGTGAGGTGTTTGATGTCTTCGACGTGCGCGAGATGCGCGGCCCACCTGATCCCCCCGACTGCATAGGTACACTCCTTCGCGAAACCACCCGACGACGGCTCCTGCACCACCGAGGCGGTAAGCTCCATCGTGCGCAGACCACGCTTGCCTGCGCATTGTAGCAGGGTGCGTCGCTGGCGGGCAACCCGTATCACCAAAACAGCGGTTGGCTATCTCTTACAGAGCGTAATGAGTGTCCTTGACAGGATAATGGTTTATAGATAAACTATTTGTGGCGGACGAAAGGTGTCATAATGCATCTGATCGCGTCGTGCCTCCAGAAAAGGAGAACAGACTATGTCGGTTCTGGGGCTGCATCACATCTCGATTATCAGCGCGGACGCCCAGCGCACCATCAACTTCTACACCAATGTCCTCGGTATGCGGCTGGTCAAGCAGACCGTCAACTTCGACGATCCTCGTAGCTACCATCTCTACTTCGGCAACGAGCAGGGCGCGCCCGGCTCCATCGTCACTTACTTCGAGTGGCCCGGCGCGGCGAAGGGACGGCCCGGCATCGGGGGCACGCACCATTTCGCGCTCCAGACCGCCAATCGCGAGACGCTGCTGATGTGGAAGCGCCGCCTGACCGACGTGGGCCTCGCGGTTGAGGGGCCGCTGGATCGCCATTATTTCACCTCGATCTACTTCAACGACCCCGACGGCGCGATTCTGGAGATTGCCACCATCGGCCCCGGCTGGACGATTGACGAGGCGCCCGACGCCCTCGGCATGGAGTTTCATGCGCCGCCCGCCGCGATGCTCATCCGCAACCGCGATGAGGAGCGTATCGCCGCCGAGACCTGGCCGGAGCCGGTTCCGGTTATCACGCCAGAGATGGCGCTACGGCAGGGAATGCATCACATCACCGCCATTGGTTCGGATATCCAGCGGACGCAGGCGTTCTTCGGCGATCTGCTCGGTATGCGGCGTGTCAAGATGACCAACAACTTCGACGATCCGAACTCAGCCCACTGGTACTGGGGCACAGGTGACGGACGCCCCGGCACGCTGATTACCTACTTCGAGCACGATCCCGCCAAAAAGCCGCGCAGACGGATGGGCGCGGGCCAGACACATCACTTCGCGCTGGCGGTGGCCGACGACGAGACGCAGCTTGCGTGGCGCGAGAAGTTGGTGGCGGCGGGACTACAGGTGACGCCGGTGCTGGATCGCGTCTACTTTAAGAGCATTTACACCACCGACCCGGATGGGCATATCGTCGAGCTGGCGACGGTTGGCCCAGGCTTTGCGGTGGATGAGTCGCCCGCCGAGCTGGGGCGCTCGCTGCGGTTGCCGCCGTGGCTGGAGGATAGCCGCGCGGAAATCGCCGGTGGGCTAAAGCCGCTGACAGTGCCAGCGTGGCAACCATCGGAGGTACAGAGATGAGCGACAGGCAGAACAATAGACCCACCGACCCACATGCGCAGACGCCAGTAATGGTGGCGGGCGAGTCGCTTGCCAGCGCGCGGGCGGCGCTGGTGATGGTACATGGGCGTGGCGCATCGGCGGAGGATATTCTTTCGCTGGCGGATGTGCTGGATGTCGCGGGCTACGCGCTGCTCGCGCCGCAGGCCGCTGGATTTCAATGGTATCCGTATCCATTCACCGCGCCAACGGAGCAGAACGAGCCGTATCTCTCGTCCGCATTGACGAAGGTGGGCAGCGTGCTGGCGCAGGTCGCCGACGCGGGCATCCCACTGGAGCGGACGGTTCTGCTCGGCTTCTCGCAGGGCGCATGTCTCTCACTGGAGTATGCCGCTCGCAATGCGCAGCGCTACGGTGGTGTCGCGGGACTTTCGGGCGCGTTGATTGGCCCGGATGGCGCGCCGCGCGACTATCCTGGCTCGCTCGCTGGCGTCCCTATCTTCCTGGGATGCAGCGACGTGGATCCACACATCCCGGCGGCGCGTGTGCGTGAGAGCGCCTCAGTGCTGGAACGGCTGGGTGCGGCGGTGACGATGCGCCTGTATCCCGGCCTCGGCCATACGGTCAGCCGCGACGAGGCGGACGAGGTCAACAAGATTCTGTCTGCCGCGCGTGGAGCATGAGGCTGAACGAGAGTTGTGGCCGCTTTGGGGCGCTGTACCTGGCATGTAGAATGGAGGTACGGCGTCTCGTTTTCTCCGACGATGCTTCAGGAGCGAACGATAAGGTGGAGGATCCGCTATGAGGCGCTGATGGCCTACGAAGTCGTGAGGTGTATCATGCGCTCCACCAAACGTACGGTGATTATCTGGTCGTTCTGGGCCGTTCTATTCCTGCTGATAGCATTGGCGCCATATGTCGCCGTGAAGATTGGGTCAGAGGACGCGGCGTTTTTTAGTGCCTTCGTGACGCCGCTGTTTCTGGCGGCGAGTGAGATCGCGGGCATTCGGGCGTTAGCGGCGGGTAGTCGTGTCACATCTGTAGGGAAACGCCGGGTTCTTGTCTGGTCGCTCATCTTCGTCGCCTCTGTGCTGGCAGGGCTGCTCATGCTGGTTGGCTCATTCCTCGTCTCCGCGACCCCCTATTGCACGAATGTGCTGACCGCCGAGGCATGCGCGCAGACTCTTGGGCTCCCAGCCTACTTCAGCATGGGAGTGTTCACTGCTGTGAGCGTCCTCGCGGTCTTCGTCGCGCCGATTCTCGCGCTGTTCGACGCTGCCAGGAGCGGTAAATGGCTCTGGTTCTTGGTCGTGTTTGTCGTGTTGCTCGGCTCGCTGGCAGCCTCAATCCTCGTCATTCTTCCGCTCGGAAGGAACGCGCTCGCGGTCTTCACGTCCAAAGAGTGGGTCGTGATGCTCCGTATTGTTTCGCCGCTGCTGCTGCCATTTGTCGCACTGCTCTACAGCCTCAGTGGGCGCGAGCGTCCCAAGAGGCGCAAGACGCTGGGCAGTGACGAGGCATGGTACGGCACGCTAGTCTCCACTGACCGAGCGCCGCACAGCTAGCCGGTTCAATGCTGGTGAAAATTCGCGAACTAGCCATTGCGGCTTGCTCGCCATACTGAGAGCCGCTCCAGCGCACGCGCAAGCAGTTGTTGGTGGGCGGGATCGTTTAGCCAGCGACTGACGCCGGAGGGGTGGGGCAGTGGCATGAGCAATACGCCATTTTGCTCGAACGTCTCGCCGATGGCATCCTCCAGTCGTTGCGGCCCCAGAAACGCGGCGATGGCCATCCCGCCGACCGGTAGAATGACCTGCGGGCGCACCAGCTCCAGCTCGCGCAGCAGATAGGGGCGGCAGAGCGCCAGCTCAGGTGGGGTGGGCTTGCGGTCGCCAGTGCCGCGCGGATTCTTGCCGGGATCGCAGCGGGTCAGCGCCGAGAGATAGACCTTGCGATGGAGCGCGCCCGCGGCAAATCCAGCCTGCTGCAGCCAGCGGTCGAGGATTATGCCGCCTGGCCCGGCGAATGGTATGCCGCGCTCGACCGAGAGATGTCCCGGCGCCTGCCCCACCACCATCACCGCGTCGCCGATGCGGCCGCGGGTTGCGCCGACGGTATTGGCCTGTGCTAGATAGCCCGCCATCACGCACTTCTCGCAGATGCGTATCTCATCGTGCAATTCGGCCAGCTGCCGGACGCGCCGGGCGTAGTTGTCTTCTCTGGCCAGCGGCGGCGGTACGGAGATGATTGGCGGCAGGGATGACGATGGATTGCGTTTATTCATGTGGGAGAACACGCGCAAACATGAACCACATCACTCATATCAAGCATATCAGTCTTCCGCTGGGTCTTTGATTCTCGGATATTTGCCGCGATGGTAGAGCAGCGGGCGGCCCTCGCCGCGACCGAGCGCCTCGACATGGCCGACGATGATACTGTGGTCGCCGCCGGGGTAGACATTGACAATGCGGCAGTCGATCCAGCCGAGCGAGTGATCGAGTACCGGCGCGCCTGTGACGGCGGTATGTGAGGGAGCATCGCAGAAGTTGCGGCGCGCAGTGGAATGTCCGGCGAAGCACTTGCACAGATCAAGCTGATCCTCACCGAGCACATTCACGGCGAAGTAGCCATTGCGCAGCATCACTTGATGCAAGTAGGATGTTTTCTCGATGCAGACAAGGATGAGGGGAGGGTCGAGCGAGACGGACGAGAAGGCGTTGACGGTAATACCGAGGCGATGCTCGCCATCGCAGGTGGTGACAACGGTCACACCAGTCGCAAATCGCCCTAGCACCTTGCGAAAATCCGCCTGGCCGGCTTCCATCGTCTCGTCGTCTTCTCTCTGCTTCGGAGTTATCATGCGCGTCCTCGTAGTCCAGTATACTTCCAATAGGAAAGTATATGCGCAGCGTAAAGCGCGCGGCAACTGGCCAATGGGTCAGCATGAGGACAGCATGAGGACAGCATGAGGACAGCATGAGGAGAGAAACCGTGGCGGTAGATGTTACGCGCCTGGTTCCGGAGGCTCAGCACATCGCGGCTCGTGTCGCCGCCGTCTATCTGGAGCATACCGCGCCATGGTTCGTGGGGCTGCTAGCCCACGGCAGCGCCTACAAGGGCGGCTATATCGCGGGGTGCAGCGACATCGACTTCCAGCTCTACCTCGATCCCGCCGCGTTTACGCCAGCGAGCACGCTGCCCCTGCCGCTGCTCACCGCCATCCACCACGACCTCGCGCCGATTGATCCATCGCCATTTCGCTATGTCCAGTGTTACGCGCTGCCCTGCGCCACACCGCCGGGACAGACGCCGCCGGTACCCGGCGCATACGCCCTGTTGGCCGGGAGATTACCAGTCGCCGAGGCGACCAGCGCGCAACTATACGACTCCGCACGCCTGGCGCTTGCCCGTTTAGAACCGCTCTCGCGTTCGCTGGCATCGGAGTTAACGTCATGTGGTGGGGAGCGTCTGCAACAGAAAACGCGCCTGCTCTGCACCGAGGTCTGGCCAACGCTCTATTACATTGCGACGCTTCAGCGCGGCGATCCTATTGCCATCTGGAACCTGCCCAAGCAGGATGTTATTGCGCTGTTGCCGCCAGATTCGGAGATTTGCGGTGCGATTCGCGCATTCTATGCCGCTGTACGTGACTACTATCCCGACGAGGCGACAGTGGAAGGCAGACTAGCTGTCATTGAGTGCGGCGTCGCATTCCTGTACGCCGCACAGGCCTGGTGGGCTGAGCAGCAAAAGCCGTGAGGTGCGCTGATGGTAGCGATTGAGGATTCTCGGCAAGTTGTACAGAGTCACCTGCTTCAAGCGTCAGGAAGAGAGCGGTCTGTCGAGTGCGGCGCTGTCAACGGGAAGGAGGTGCGGCTTGCTGCGGAATACTTCGCCATCCTATGTAGCATCACGGCATTTGCTCTGGCTCGTCGCTGTATTGCTGCTGCTGGTCGGTACAATACTGGCGGCGTGCGGGGTGACTCCAGCGGGGCAACGGACGACGCTTTCCGGCGCCGTTTCTACGGTAGTTCCGACGGAGACCCCAACTCTCGTGGTCCCTACAAATACCGCGCAACCAACGGTTGCCGTGATACCAAAATCGTCTCTACCGACTCTGGCTCCGGCGGCTGGATGGCACACCGTCCTCACATTGAGCGATACGACGGGCGCCCATGGCGATGACATCGCGGAGCAGAGCTTCATCGCCAGCAAAACGTACGTCATTCTCTATAGCTGCAAAGGGAGCGGCGCGCTCAAAGTCCTGTATCCAGGGACAATAGATGGCGCTGAGTGTACGGGGATCCCCAAGATTCATCGCACCGAGACGATCATTCCAGCGCATCCCGGCGACCAGGCGTTCGTCACTGCCTCGCCAGGTGGCACGATAATCTGGGAGCTACTCGTCGCGATGAAGGACTGACGCCTCATGCCTCAGGGGAGATGCGCTTCTTCATGAATACCGCGACCTCGCCGCGCTCGATGTCTTCGTTGGTGTAGAGCGAGACATCCACCGCGTCAACGGTGAAGCCGAGCGCGCGATAGAAGCGGATCGCGGGTACGTTGGTGCTCTGCGTCTCGCAGGCGATGCAACGCATCCCCTCGGCGCGGGCGTGGGCCTCTACGGCGCCCATCAGCGCGCGGCCAATGCCTTGCCCCTGGAACTCCGGTGTGACATGGAACTCCCAGACAGCGAGGCTGTTGTTCCAGCGCTGCGGTTCGCAGAGGGCGATGCCAACGCACGTCTCGCCATCGAACGCGCCGAACGACTGGCCCGCCGCCGCGAGGTCACGGTAGCGCTCAATCTCAGATGAACCGAGCGGCGGGTAGCGCTTGACGAACGGCTGCTCCAGCGAGGTGAGCCGTAGCTCGAAGCGGATCGAGTCGGGCGTCTCTTCTCTGGTCACCCGGTATATCTCGGTCGATGTGTAGCCAGTGATGAGGCGTTCGAGCAACGTTGCGTCTATACTGGATAGCGGGCGAATAACGGCCATATTGCGCCTCCTGATGCAGTATGTCATGTGTCAGAGTCTCGCCGTAAGGAACACCTGATATGCGCCGACTGTGCCTCATTCGCCATGCCGCGCCCGCAAAGGAACGCGCCGCGCCAGCGCGCGAATGGGCGCTCTCGCCATCTGGCCGCGCCGACGCCGAACGGCTGGCGGAGATGCTGGCGCCCTTTGCGCCAACAGCGATTATCGCCAGCGATGAGCTGAAAGCCCAACAGACCGTGCAGCCGCTGGCCGACCGCCTGGGGCTGGCGGTGGAGGTGATAGCGGATCTGCATGAGCACGAGCGCCGCACTGTCGGCTATCTGGACGACGCGACATTTCAGGCGACGATGGCGCGCTTCTTTGCCGAGCCGGATGCGCTCGTCTTTGGTGAGGAGACGGCCAGCCAGGCGCTTGCGCGCTTCTCGCGGGCGGTCGAAGATACGCTGGCGCGCCATCCCGACGGGGATATTGCCATCGTCACCCACGGCACGGTGATGAGCCTCTTCGTCGCCGCGCACAGTATCATCAAGCCGATGGACTTCTGGTGGCATCTCCACCTGCCCGCGTGGGTGATCTTCACCGTCCCGGACTTTACGCTGCTCGATGCGCACATGCAGCTGCCGGAAGCGTGACATGCCCGGCAATCGCGCGTACAATCTGGGAAAGCGAATCGGCGGATTTCCAGGAGGAGAGCGATGACGAACGCGCCAGATGCCCCCTATGACGCGATTGCCGAATGGTACGATGAGTATGTGCGCACAGAGCCGCTACTCGCTGAGGTAGTCATTCCGGCCACACTGCGGCTGATCGAGGAGGCTGGACCCCTGCGAGACGCCATCGTCTGCGATTTTGCGTGCGGCCAGGGGATCGTCGCGCGCGCGCTGGCGCTCCGGGGCGCGCATGTCACGGGCATTGATATTTCCGAGCGATTACTCGCACTTGCCCGCAGCCAGCCGGTCGCGGCGCCGCATGCCATCAGCTGGCGGCACGATGATGCGCAGGCCGGTCGTACTCTGGCTGATGTCAGCTTCGACGGCGTAGTCTGTAATATGGCGCTGATGGATATTCCCGATCTCACTGCGGCGCTACAGACCGTCGCGCGTATCTTGCGGCCTGGCGGCTGGTTTGTCTTCTCGATAACACATCCCTGCATTCAGATGCCCGATTCCGCCTGGATGACGCGGCCCGATGGCGCTACCATTCGTGGCACGGGCGACTATTTCGCCGAAGGGTTCTGGCAGCCAGCGGGCGCGCCTGGCGTCCGTGGGCGTGTAGGCGCGCACCATCGCACGCTCAGCAGCTATCTCAACGCGCTTGGCGATGCCGGGCTGCGTGTGGAGCGTATCGCCGAACCACTGGCCACCCCGGCGCTCATCGAGCGGATGCCCGGCTATCGCTGGCTGCCTCCGGCTTTGCTGTCACGTTGTCGAAAGCGGGATAGCGCCTGACCGGGCCTGGCCAGCGGACGATTGATTTGCGATTCTCAGCAATAATTCGTATACTGAGAATGGAATATGCCAGTGCCGCAGTAGGTGATGAACACCCGCCAGATGCGATGTAGGGTCGTGTGCAAGAGCAGGACGGGGTTGCAGCATCGGTTCGGCTGGGTGAAAGGTTGGATGGGGATGGCCAAGGGCCGGGGAGCGGCCGATCTTGACGCGGGCTATCGTGGGACGAGCGCGCCGCCAGTGGTGGCCCCTGAGTGGCGAAGTCGGCTGTACATTGATCGTCCATCGGATTTGCGCGAGCTTGCCAAGACACTGAGCAAGGCCGCCGTACTTGCTATTGACGCTGAGTTCGTGCAATTGCGCATCCACCATCCGGGCGATCCCGCTCATCGTCTCTCGCTCCTCCAGTTCGCTATCGACGACGACCACCGCACCTCGTGGGTCGTTGACGCGCTCCGTCTCTATGATCTCTCGCCACTGCGTGATCCCCTTGAGTCGGTGGGGACTCTCAAACTGTTCCATGGTATCAGCGCCGATGCGCGCATGCTCGCTACGCGCGGTCTGGTTGCCCGCCATTACGTTGACCTCGAAGCCGTCAGTCGCTCGATCTTTGGCCAGAGCGAGTCTGGCTTGCAGGCGATGCTGCTGCGTGCTTGCGGAGTGCGGCTGGATAAGAGTCTGCAGCGCGCGGATTGGGGCAGGCGTCCGCTGACGACTTCAATGGTAGCCTATGCCGCGCGCGATGCGCAGATGACGTATGTGCTCTACGGCTGGCTCAGCGATAACTATCCCTGGGCGTTGAATCTCCACGAGGTTGCCGCCGACGAGACCGCACTGTCAGTAGCGGAGTGGCTGCGCCCGTTCCTGGAAAGCAGCCGGGGCAGGTCGGTCGAGATGGCGGTGGCGGAGGCGGGCCTGAGTGGCAAGACGCAGATTGTGACCCGCGACCTGCGCTCCGCGCTGGCGATTGCGCGCCATCCAGCGGAGCGCACGCGCCTCTTCCGAATCATTGGCGAGTTGGGGCTGAAGGGGATGGCCGATGATCTGCGCCCATATCTAGCGTCGCAGGCCTCCGAGGAACGCGCTACAGCCACCAGAGCGCTTGGACGTCTGCACGACGCCGACGCACGGCCAACGTTGCAGTCTCTGACGCATGATCCGGTCGAGGATGTGCGTCTGGCGGCGCAACACGCGCTGGAGCATCGCGCGTCTGCTGCGGCGAGCAAGGTGGTGATGCGTGAAGGTGGCGCGGGCGAACCGAAGCGCTGGACATCGGTTGGCGACGACGAGGGTGAAGGCGATTCCCCGACGGCGGATGACTGGCGGGCGGCATTGCGCAGACGGTTCGGCGAGGTTGGCGGCGTTGAGGACGACGGCTCCGGCAAATAATGTGGCTGGCATCCCACGAAAGGGCGGCGTGTGACCGAGCGGAGCGAACGCGAGAAGATGCTGGCAGGCGAACTCTACGACGCCAGCGATACGCTGTTGTCGGCGGCACGGCTGCGCGCCCGCCACTTGACACGCCGTTACAACCAGTCACGCGAGGATGAAGACGATCTGCGCGCGTCGCTCCTGCGGGAGCTATTGGGTGCGATGGGCAGTCAGGTGACTATCGAGCCGCCGTTCTACTGCGACTACGGCGAACATATCTCTATCGGCGAAAACTTCTTCATGAACTTCGGCGGCATCATCCTCGACTGCAATGTGGTGCGCATCGGCGCGAATGTGCAGTGCGGCCCCTCGGTGCAGTTGCTCGCCGCGACCCATCCACTCGCGGCGGCGGAACGTATCGCTGGGCCGGAGCTTTCGGCGCCAATCACCATTGGTGATAACGTCTGGCTCGGCGGCGGCGTGATCGTCTGCCCCGGCGTCACCATCGGCGCGAACACGACGATTGGCGCGGGCAGTGTCGTCACCCGCGATATTCCCGCCAACGTCTTCGCTGCGGGCAACCCCTGCCGTGTCATTCGCGCGCTGGAATAGGCAGGTGGATTCAGTCGTCCGCGAAGAGTCTTATCTCCGTTATTCCGCCGTCCCCGATTCGGCCAGTTGCTCGCGCAGACGATAGCGCTGAATCTTACCCGTTGCCGTCTTTGGTAGCTCCGCGACGAACGAGATCCAGCGCGGATACTTGTGTGGCTGAAGCGTCGTCTTGACGTGCTGCTTGAGCATCTCCTTCATTGCCTCGGAAGGTGTTTGGTCCGGTTTGAGCACGACGAACGCATAAGGCTTCACCAGCCCATCGTCGTCCTCGGCGCCCACGACCGCCGCCTCGAGTACGGCGGGGTAGGCCACCAGCGCCGCCTCGACCTCGACCGGCGAGACCCACTGGCCGCTCACCTTGAGCATGTCGTCCGACCGTCCGCCGTACCAGTAGTTTCCGCGCTCGTCCTGATAGTATTTGTCGCCAGTGGCGATCCAGCGTCCCGCAATCGTCGCTTTGGTGCGCTCATGCTTGTTCCAGTATTGCGAGCAGATGCTGTCGCCCGCGATCAGCAGGTTGCCAATCTCGCCCTGGGCGACCGGCTGGCCCTGTTCATCGACAATCTGCGCCTCGTAGCCTGGCGCCACTCGGCCCGAACTGCCCGGCACAACCTGCCCGGCGACGTTCGAGATGAAAATGTGCAGAATCTCTGTGCTGCCGATGCCATCGAGGATCTCGACGCCGAACCGCTCCTTCCAGCGCGTGAACAGTTCGGCGGGTAACGACTCGCCCGCCGAGACACAGAGCCGCAGCGACGACGTGTCGTACTTCTGCGCGGCGTCCGGCATCGCCAGCATGGCGGCGTAGAGCGTGGGCACGCCGAAGAAGATGGTGGGACGCTGCTCCGCGATCACCTGGAAGGCGGCATCCGGGGTGACACGGCCGGCAAAGTGGATGGCGCTCGCGCCCGCCGCCAGCGGAAAGTACAGCCCGTTGCCGAGGCCGTAGGCAAAGAAGAGCTTGGCGGCTGAAAAGGTGATGTCATCAGGTGTCAGATTGAGGATCGGTTTCGCGTAGTGTTCGACACAGTATTCCATGTCGTGCTGCAGATGCACGCAGCCTTTGGGGAATCCAGTGCTGCCGGAGCTATAGAGCCAGAAGGCGGCGTCGTCGCGGGTGGTTGGCGCGGTCGCCAGTGTCGCGGATGCGCCGGAGAGCAGTGCGGCAAAGTTCACGGTGTTGGGGTCAATGCCAGACCCCTCGTTGTCGCGATGCACCAGTATGATATGGCGAAGGAAAGGCATCTGGCGGCGCATGGGGGCGATCTGTTGCCACAGGTCAGTCTCCGCCACCAGCACATGCGCCCGGCAGTCGTTGATCAGATACAGGTAGTCTTGCGGACGCAGTTGCGTATTGAAAGGAACAGCCACCGCGCCGAGCCGTATCGCGCCAAAGAAGGTGGCGGCGAACTGGGGGGAATCGTAGAGCAGCAGGGCGACGCGCTGTTCCATCTCTACACCCAGCGCCGCGAGGCCATTGCCCGCGCGATTCGCCTGTTCCGCCAGTTGGGCGTAGGTGAGTGCCTCCGTCTGGGTGCGGATAGCGATGCGGTCTCCCCATCCCTGGGCAAGGGCGCTATCGAGAAAGACGGCAGTCGCGTTATACTGTTCTGGCAGGCTTTGAGCGGGGTTGCCCGCCGTGCTGGATGAAGCTTGCGCCATGGCAATGACCTCCCAGGGGCATCCGGCGCGCCACTCCGCCGGGGAATATTCATGTGGCGGTTACATGCCAAGTATAGTCCGCTCACCGCACAGGGGTCAATCGGCGTGGCGGCGCGTGGCGTGTCCGGGCGCGTGTCCGGGCGCGTGCCCGAGGTGATGCATCTGTGGCTGCGGTGTTGGTGTGTGCGAATGGTACAGGTTGGCCCGGAAAATGCTATTATCGTTCTACAGGGTTACAGGCATACAGTAAAGCAGGAGCGCGCGGTTGCCGCCGATTCCGACGAGCAGATGCAACGACGAAGGCGGGCGCGCAAACAGGAGGATACAGGAGGATAATCGGTATGTCAGAACGTGCTGCGACGGAACGACGTAAGGGCCGCGGTCGTGGATTCGCTTCGATGGATCGCGAGAAGCAACGCGAGATCGCCAGCCGCGGCGGGCGTGCCGCCCACGAGCAGGGCACGGCCCACGAGTGGAGCAGTGACGAGGCGCGTGTCGCCGGGCGCAAAGGTGGTTCCACGAGCCATAGTTCCAAATCGGAGAGTTAGCGCTGCGGCTTCGTCATCCGTGCGCTTGCGATGGTCCTCGATATATTCAGCAGCCCCGTCACGTTCCTCTGGATGACGGGGCTTTTTGCATGATCGCCAGCGTTCCCGCTATTCGCCCGCGAGCACGCGCCGCGCCAGCCAGTCAAAGATCCCCAGCGCCGCGAAGAGCGCCAGCGAGGCCAGCAACAGCGGGAGATGGGCCGCGCTCAGCCAGAACGGCGCGTCGAAGCGACCGCCCTGCGCATTGCTACCGAGGCCGATGTAAGGCGTAAGCAGTGTCCCCGCGTGGGCGATCACGGCGATCCACCACGGCAGCGCCGCGAGCACGAGCGCCCTCCGCCAGGTGCGGCTGAATGCTCCAGTGAAGGTTGGCAACGTGAACATGGCGATACCAAAGAGCGCGGCAATCAGCGGCACATAGCGCTGCCCGCCTGACCCGCAGAGCGACGAGCAGCCATAGATGGTATTGAGGATGGGCGATGAGCTGGTTGTGAGGTAGAGCAGCACCGTCTGTACGGTGGCCAGCACAAACGGGACGATGCCGATGTTCGTTCGCACGCGCGCCAAGGATAACTGGTTGGCGGTCATAGCGTTGTTGTCTCCTTCCTGGCCATTCACCATTTCGGGCATATGCGTCGCCAGCATTGCGCTACTTTATCTGACTACGCTCGATCTCTAACGCGACATCATGCCCCTGAGAACTCACATGCCGATTACGCAGGCTGTAAATGAACACAACCACAGCCAGGATGATCGCTGGCAGTATATGATTGCACAATTCGACAAATGTATATACGGGGATATTCAGGTTGAAGCTGGCGGCGTCAGCGATATAGGTTTCTGATTGCGCCACCCCGGTCAGCAAGAGCGGACTATAGGCGAAGAGCGCCAGCAAGAGCACGAATGCGATTGACCAGTGCCGGGTGCCGCGTTGCGCCGCGCTGATGGCAGCCAGAATTCCCATGACAAACGTGAGTGTCGTTCCGGTGATTGTGAGCGCCTGGGTAGTCAGGATGTTGGCAGCCAACCCTCGGAATTCGTTAAAGAGAATAAGGTAAACAATGAGCACGGGAACGGTGAAAACCGCTGCACACATCTCGATAATCACCACCGCAATAGCCAGCGGGCGCAGATATCGCTCCATGGAGCCACCTTTCTGGTACTTGACATGGCCATGATGCTGGCTACGGCGTTAGTTGGGTGCATGATCGCCAGTTGCTTTCGTGTCGCAGCCGGTATAGACCTGAGCGCTACGTGCCACGCGCAGTAATACATCCGTGTTTGTCCCATCCCACGCGGCGACATCATCACCGTCTCCAATGGAGAACAGGTAACGCCCGCTGGCGACCGCTGTGACGCGCACCCACAGCGCCCCGGCCTGCCATTGCACGCCAATCACCCGCGTCTCGTTCGCAGCGTTGGTTGCGCCTGAACTGTGTAGCTCAAAGCGCGTTGCTGTCCGCCCATTGATATCCGCCGACGATTTCGATGTGACAGCGAGGGTTTGGCCAGGAACCCTGATATTGGTGGTGAAGCTGAGCGGTTGTGTGGTTTCATCGAAGGCAATTACCGCATGTGGAGCGTACGCATTGTAAGGGCGGGGAAAGTTATAGCTATACTCGATGCGCATCCACGGCAGCGGATGGATCGCGGACGGATCGGACGAGTAGGGTTGGGCGTTATACCAGTACACAGTATCCGGGATCCACGTCGCGACATAGGGCGAAAAGCCGAGTTGAGCGGCGGCGTCACTCGGTATGCCCTCGCCTGGGAGAGCTGGTGTCTGACATGGCGGAATCACCACGCGACAGACGTCTATGGGACATTGAGTGGGTGGCGCCTCTGCGTGCGTGCATCCAGGAATAGCCAGTGAGCAGAAGAGAAGTGCGAGTATTGGGATACGCTTATACCGTAATCGCATGCGCTACACCCCGCCTTTTTCACTCACCACTGCGCTTCACTGGTGGGCAGAGTGTACATGCATTCCCACGCGTTGTCTACAGGCAATGAGGTGTTGCGTGTCAACGTTCGCGCAAGACGATGGTGCGGCCTACCGCGTGAGCAATCGCTGACTACCGCCACCCAGCACGCCCGCGACCGCCGGAGCGAAGTCGCTATCGAGCGCCGCCACCGCGCGCAGCAGCCCAAAGCAGCCCGCCAGCATCATATCACCGTGCGGCGTCGCTTCATAGGGGGCGAGCGTTGAGCCGCGTAGCAACTCGCGGCGGGGACCGGTGACGGCCAGGAAGGGCGTTTCGCCCGTTGCGGGGGTGTGTGACGCGAGCGTGAGCGCGCCGTGGCCGCTGTCGTCGAAGATGCGCTCGTTGGTCAGTGTGCCTGCCGCTAGCTCGCGCAGGTAGCCCTCCAGCTTGGCGCGGTCGAGCATGCCAGTGTGATGCTCGAAGAGAGCGAGGATGTGTCCATCGCGCAGATGGAACGCCAGCGTATGGAAGTTGCCAATGTTGGCGACCAGACATTCCTCGTGGCCGCGCACCACTTGGTCTTCCAGCGCGCCCGCCAGCGCCGCCGCGCCGGTATCCATCACGAAGACCGGAGTATTACCATCACCATAGAGCGCGGCATCTGTTGCCACCGCCGCCAGCCGGGTGAGGTCGATGGGCAGGTCTTCGGCGCGGTAGGCGAAAGCCAGCGCATCGGGACGCTCGCGGACGCGCTCGGTGATGGCGTCGAAGCGGAAGCGGCGGTCGCTCACGCCGGGCGGCGCGGCGCCATGATCGAAGGCGGCGACGGCCACCGCGTCCACCGCCGGGTCCACGCCGAACGCAGTGAGCGCCGTGTAGATGGCTGCGCCATCGAAGTCGCGCATCGCCACCTCAACCAGTCTCGTGCCCTCTCGTTCGCGGATACGTATCGCCTCGGCGGCGTCTACGACGATTAGCCCTTCGCGTTCGACCATGGTCAGGTCATCGTCAAGTGTGCGAGCGGCGTCGGGTGTGGCATAGCAGGCGAATCCCGCCTGGGCGTGGTCGCGCGCTGCCCATCCACAGGGACCACCACCCATCGTCCGGCCAGTCAGCAGCACAGGCCGTCCCTCAGCCGTCGCGCGGTGGATGCGCTCGGCGACGATGACTGTGGGCGAGGGCATCACCATCTGAAAGCAGTTCTCGATGGTGCGGTCGCTCTCGAAGAGCAGAATATCCTGCGTGCCGGTGCCAACGTCTACCGCCAGCACACGCTTGCGCTTACCCCAGCCCGCAACGGGCGCCACGGCTAGTGCCCGACCGCGTCGCCCAGGCCCCCCACGACGACGGGATGATCCCGGTTCAGGCGCAGATTCTCGCCGTTGATGGGATCAGAGGTCTGCATCAGGATGCCATCATCCACACAGATGCGCAGCAGTTCGCGGGCAGAGTCGCGTGTCAGCCGACCACGGAAGCGGTTCTTCGGGTTATAGGGATCGCCGATGAAGTTGGCGACTCCGCTGACGGTGCGCCACGACCAGTGGCGGTCAATATAGTCGAGGAACTGGATGAAGCCTTGCTCGTCCGGCATGACCGGGCCGCTGGGCATCGTGAACGCTGGACCGTAGCTCGCCGAGTGCGGCACGACGCCGCGATGGTTCGATGTCTGCGGCGAGAAGACCGCTCCGCCCGCGCCAAGTGGCAGGAACTGATCGGCGGCGGACATCAGATCGCGGCTGACCGTGCCGGGGATGCCGACGACAATCACCCGTTTGTTGAGCCGCAGCTTGAGCCGGGCGCAGATGCGTGTGAAGTCGCGGTCGCCGCTCATGAGAATGAAGGTGTTGATGGAGGGCCGGTCGAATACCGTCTCGATCATATCCATCAGCATGTTCAGGTCAACGGTGCTCTGGGTTATGATCTGTTGCTGTGGCTGATAGAAGTTGCCACCATTGCCATTGCCGTTGCCGTTGCCGTTGCCGTTGCTGTAGTTGTAGCCGGGATCGAGGCGCTCGCGCTGGTCGTCGCCTTCCATCTCGCCGTCGTCCATCTCGCCATCGTCTATGTCATCATCGGATTCGCCGTCCTGTTGCAGGGACATCTCTTGCTCGTCCTGGGGTGTCTCTTCGTCGGCGTACTCCGCGTCATCTTCAGTGGACGCCATCGGCTCATCACGATAGATGTCCATCGGCTGCTCGTGATTCACCTCGTCGCCTTCGTCGTCGGCGTAGCTCTCATCATCAGCTTGATGGGTATCGCGCCGGTCGTAATAGCTGCCCTGGGGATTGTAGGGAGCGCCGTTGTTCTGGCGGAACCGCTCGCGAACCTTCGCCGGGCAATCCACACGATCGATCATTGCCGCCATCAGGCTGCCCTTGAAAAATTCTGGCTGGCGCGTCCAGTCAGCGTAGGCGCGAGCCACCATAATCGTGCCGAATCGCCGGGCAATGCCGATCAGTTCCTGCGGATCAGGCTCGCGATGCTGCACATTGATCATGCTGTACCGAATGTTCTCGAAGTCGATAAACAAAGCTATTTCGTCGTTCACAGCAGTACTCCTGCTCTTAGCGAGACAATTGGCGCTACAGCCATACGCAGGCATACGATGACTTCAGGTAGACACACAACCTCGGAGAAACCAACCCCCCACACCACGACGTAACCAGAAGCGACAGGTCGAAACTCCAATGTTTTGCGCGCGAACTTCCCCAGAAAGTGCTTCATTGCCCGTGCATGACATCGCGTAAAAACACATAATAGAGATACACTGGTGAGCATATCACATGCTTTTGAGCACGTCCAATGTGGTTCCCATGAAGTGCGAATCGCGTTGAGGACGGTCTAGAGGACGCTGGCCCACCGCGCGATAGCCTGCGCCACATCTGCCTCGTGCTCGCGGTAAAAATGGTCGGCCCCCACAATGATCTCGGTGGTCACATGGGGCGCTGTAGTCGCTTTCTCACGAATGGTCGCCAGTTCCGTCGCCGCATTGCGCTCGTCCCCACCGAATGTGGCGAACAGCGGAACGCGGACAGCCGCTATGATCGGCGTGCCGCTTTCGGCGCTGAGCAGCCGATCCGCCGTCTCGGCATGGCTGACGACGGTCAGCGCACTCTGGCGATACCAGGGCGCCCAGGGCTGCGCGGGAATAACCTCCATGCCACGCCCCTCCGCGACTAGCGCGCGAGCGGCCTCCAGGTCTCCGGGGATGCGCAATCCATGCAGATCGGGCGAGATCAGCGCGACACCGCTCAATGGGGATGCGGGTCTTTCCGCCGCATAGAGCAGCGCCTTCTGTGCGCCTTTGCTGTGTCCCGCCAACAGGACCGCGCCTGTTGCTCTCGTCGCGGCGAAATCTACCCATGCCGCCAGATCGTGTGGCGCGTCCTCCATCCGCTCCCAGCCGCTGCCACCGCCGCCAGCCATTGGCGAGTTATCGTCCGATTTCCAGAGCACCGTCGCGATGTCATGTCCTCGTGTGTTGCCCAGCACGACGGTATATCCGAGCCGCGCCAGTGCGCGGCCAATCAGCACGTATGGTCGATCATAGAACCTGGCTGCATTCCCATGAATCCAGACAATCGTGGCTTGACGAGTGGTGTCTTCAGCCGGGAAGATCACCAGGCCCGCGAGCTGGACATTATCCTCGGTTGCGACATAGACGATTTCTTCAGGAGTGATCGTCGCCATACGCGGTGTCTCCCTGGCTATCTATGACTTACGGCTTAGCAGCACAGCCGCGGTCTCGGCATTGGCGGGATAGAACGACTCGATGGATAGCTCGGCTGCGGTGATATCGAGCGCGGTTCCGAAGGTGGCGACTGTGCTGAAGAAAGACAGTGCCTGCCCTGCGTGGTTTATCCGCAGCGGAGCGAATATCTCTCCGGAACCTGGAAGCTCGATCTCTGGTTCAGGCTGGTCGCAGGGATACGCCGCCAACTCGTCGTAGAGTGTGGCGAGCGCAGGATCAGCGGTTCGCGCAATCTGGCGGCGCAAGCGGCCCAGCAGGTGGGCGCGCCACTCGCCCAGGTTGATGATACGCGGGGCGAGGCCGTTGGGGTGCAGGGCAATCCGCATGCAGTTGGCCACTGGCGTCAGCAGGTCTGGCGCCGCGCCCTCGGTAAAAATGGCGATGCTGGCATTGGCGTCGACGATATTCCAGATCCGATCCACGACGATGGCGGGATAGGGTTCATGTCCTGTGAGCACCTGATGTATCGCTGCGCGCATCGCCGCCATTTGTGGCGATGCCAGCGGAGTCTCGGCATATGCGGGCGCGTAACCCGCTGCCAGCAGCAAATGATTCCGCTCGCGTAGCGGCACATCGAGCTGCGCAGCCAGGTGAAGGATCATCTCGCGGCTCGGCTGGGAGCGCCCAGTTTCGACGAAGCTGAGATGTCGGGCGGAAACACCAGCCTGAAGCGAGAATTCCAGCTGGCTGAGCCGCCGACTCTCGCGCCATTCGCGCAACAGGTCGCCCACCGTTCGCAGTGACGGACGTATCGCGCCATCCACCTGTTCCCCGCGCTGGCTGCTATGCGCTGAATCTACGGCGCCCTGCACGCTGTCCCTCCTCGTATGATGCGCTGCCACTCATGCCACAAAGTTCATCGCTACCCGATACCGGCTCCCATCATCGCATGCCCGATGGCGGGTCGGCCATTACCTCAGAGGTAATTGCGCCGCCGCAGCGCCGCCGATACGATGACAGTCGTCAACCACTACCCTGGCAGGTGAAGACACCACAGACAAACAAGGTCAAAACAGGTCTACACTCAACGAATGGAGAGTATCATACGTGACTACCACCTATCCAATGCCAGAAGCGCACACACAGAGCGACGTGAAGCCCCTGTGGGCGGGAGTCATCCACTGGGCGGCGCTGCTCGTCGTATTGTCTGGAACCTTCATGGTGACCCTTGATTTCTTCATCGTCAATGTCGCAATCCCATCGCTGCAACAGAGCCTGCACGCCAACTCGGGCGCAATTCAGCTTGTTGTCGCGGGCTATGGGTTGGCGTTGGCAGCGGGACTGATCACTGCGGGGCGGCTCGGCGACCTCTACGGGCGGCGCAGAATGTTCGCTCTGGGACTGGCGCTCTTTACGCTCACGTCGGCGGCCTGTGGGCTGGCGCCCAACCCCGGAGTGCTGGTGACGGCCAGAGTTTTGCAGGGGGCTGCGGCGGCGTTGCTCTCGCCGCAGGTGCTGGCGATTGTCGGCATCATCTACACGGGTGAGGATCGCGCGCGCGCCTTCACGGTCTATGGGCTGGCGCTGGGTATCGCGGCGGTCAGTGGCCAGTTGATTGGTGGATTGCTCATTCAGGCCAACGTGGTGGGCCTTGGCTGGCGCTCATGCTTCCTGATCAACATCCCGGTGGGCGTCATCGCGCTGTCGCTTGTCCCACGCGTACTGCGGGAGTCTCGCTCAGACGGCGCGCGCCAACTTGACCTTGTCGGGGCGTTTATGGTCACGCTGGGGATGGTCGCCATCGTATTCCCGTTAATCGTTGGGCGCGAACTTGGCTGGCCTGCCTGGACCTGGCTATGCCTGGCGGCATCCGCGCCATTGCTTCTGGGCTTCATCGTCTACCAGCGGCGCCGCATCTTGCGCGGGCGATCTCCACTGCTCGATCTCTCGCTTTTTGGCGAGCAGGTCTTCACTGCGGGCTTGCTGACAACGCTGGTATTCTTTGCGGGGATGGCGTCGTTCTTCCTGGTACTCTCGCTCTACCTGCAAGAGGGCCATGGCCTGAGTCCGCTTGCCGCCGGGCTAACCTTCTCGGTGCTTGGCGTTGGCTACCTGGTCGCGTCGCTCTATGCCCAACGGCTGACCCGCTGGCTTGGCCATCTGTCGCTCGCGATAGGCGTGCTAGGGATGGCCGCTGGGCTGGCGCTCATGCTTCTGATGGTTGCGGACATCGGCGGCGGTGGTTCCATTGCATGGCTCACCCCGGCGCTACTACTCGACGGCGCTGGTATGGGGTTGGTGCTTGCGCCGTTATCCTCGATCGTGCTTGCTGGGCTGCCCCCGCGCCATGCCGGAGCGGCGGCTGGTGTGCTGGCGACGATGCAGCAGGTTGCCAATGCGCTGGGAGTGGCCCTCATTGGCATCATCTTCTACGGCGCGCTTGGCGCAACCAACCCGGTAAGCGCCTACCCTCACGCGTTCGACGCCAGCCTGATATACCTGATAGCGCTCGAAGTAGGCGTTGCAGCGCTCATCCTGTTTCTGCCGCGCCAGCGGGCGTGAGCGGGGCGGAGGCGGCTCCAAACCATATCTGGGGGCTGCCTCTCCTGCGACGGCATGCGATGGTGGAATGCCTCTTCACGTGCGCGTCGAGCAGTGACATTGGGCAGGCCAATCGTGGATGCGCCGTGCGGCGAAAAACCCCTCCCTGATCTGGGGAGGGGTTGGGTCGATTCACTCCAGTCACTGCCAACGCTACATGTTCGGCAGGAAGGCATGGTAGCCGGTCTGCAGGGTGTAGTTGAAGTCGCCGCTGCAGCCAAAGTCGCTCAGCCAGTATTGCCAGAGTTCCGCTTTCTGCCCGGCGAAAGTGGCCTGCGACACCGTTGATTGCCAGCTATGCACCACCGGCGGCAGCGTAAAGCCGACTGGATCGCATGGCGCGGGCATTGTGCCAGAGAGTGGGCCACCGGCGACCCAGTAGACAAATGGCGCCTGCGAGACGTAGTCAGCCGGGAACCAGGTTGTCTTGTTATTGTTGTTGATATAGACGCCCGGTACAAATTGCGCCTCGGCAATGGTGGTGAGGAAGCCGTTGAGCAACTGGACATTCTGCTGCTGCTGCTCAGGGGTTGGCTGTTGTGCCCAGCCGCCGAATCCATACTCGACATCGGCAAAGATCGTGATTCCGGCGACCCCAGGTGTGTTGTGCCAGGCGTCCAGCGCGGCTTGGGCCTGTTGCTGCCCGTAGGTATAGGGATCCGTCGTCCCATTGGGGCCGCTCAGTCCCCAGTAGCCGTGCACGTAATCCTGGCCGACGTAGCCCATAACATCCTGCTGCACGCAATCCAGACTGTATGCGCCCGCGCCTAGTTCGGCCACGTAGAACTGTGTTGGCATCATCTCGGCGGTGGCCGCCGTCAATGTCGTACAGCTATCAACACCAAACGAACCAGGAAAACCGCTTTCGCTTTTAGTCAATTGCGCCGCGTGCGCGGTCGCTATTGGCGTGAGCATCGCGACGGCTGCCAGCGTCACTGCGGCAAACGCCAGACGGATGCCAACCCGTTGCCCTCGCGTACCACCCTGCATCCTCACGAATCGTTGCCACAATGCCATTTGCCTGCTCCTGCTATCTACTGGCGACATGGGAAGTGGTTTTGCCGCCAGCATAATATACGCACTCCACCCGCACCCTTGTCATTCCCCCATGACCAACTCGTATGTAGCTCTTAATGTGACCTCATCAGGCTTTCATCCGCATGACGCCGATGCTAAACACTCTGCCTGGTATACGAAGGAAGCTCTCAGTTGTTGCGAATCCAGGTCGGCAAGGCGGGTTTCCGCGTCTGTATATGTCAGTCTGTCTCCGTAGTATGCGCTCTCTGGGGACTCGCCGTTAGCTTAGCATAATACGTGCCTGACTCAATATGAGGCGCCTCACAGCTCTCATCCCACCTCTCATCCCACCTCGTGTGCCCTTTGCCGCGATTTCTGGGCAGTGTGGGTTCTTCCGGCGTATCGGGAGTGTTATAATCGTGCGAGATGCCAGCGAGTGCCATCAATCAGGCGAAGTCTGCGCCTGCGTTCGCGATTCCGCAAGGTCAAGCTACAATGGGTGAATTGGTTATTGAACGGCTCCGACAGGGGCCATTGCTCTGCGATGGCGCAATGGGTACGATGCTCTACGCGCGGGCAAGCGAAAGCCAGATGCATGGCCGCTGCTTTGATGAGCTGGTGCTGACCAGCCCGGATCTGGTACAGCGGATTCATCGCGAGTACATCCTGGCGGGCGCGCAGGTTATCGAGACCAATACGTTCGGCGCGAATGCCATCAAGCTGGCGACGTATGGCCTTGGCGATGAGGTGAAACGCATCAATCGCCGGGCGGCCCAGCTTGCGCGCGAGGCACGTGAAGTCTCAGGGCAGGCGGTCTTCGTCGCTGGTGCGGTCGGCCCGTCCGGGCAGATGCAGATACCCGATCTTGCCGATAGCGAACCACGGCTGGCCATCCTGCGCGCTACCTTCCGCGAGCAGATAGAGGCGTTGATGGAAGGTGGCGTCGAGCTGCTGATCCTGGAAACCTTCGGCAGCCTCGTCGAACTGCGCCAGGCGGTGCTGGCTGCGCGTGAAGCGGGCGATCTGCCGATTGTCGCTCAGTTGACCTTTAGCGAAGAAGGGCTAACGCTGACAGGTGATAGCCCTGAAGCAGCGGCACGCACACTGGCAGGCCTCGGCGTTGCGGTGATTGGCAGCAACTGTAGCCAGGGTCCGGCTGGCATCGAGGATGTGGTGCAGCGGATGTCGACGACATTGCGGCAGGTCGCGCCCGATGCGGAGGATGACCTGCTGCTCTCGGCCCAGCCGAACGCTGGCTTGCCGCAGCGGGTGGAAAACCGCTTCTTCTATGGCGCGACGCCCGCCTATTTTGCCGACTATGCCCGTCGCTTCGCCGAGAGCGGCGTCCGGCTGATTGGCGGTTGTTGTGGCACGACGCCCGCGCATATTGCCGCCATGCGCGATGCGCTCGCGGGCTATCAGCCGCAGGGCGCCACGCGCGTCTGGTCGATCACGACGCCGCTGGCTGAAAACGAGCTTTCTGGCGCAAGCGCGCAGGTCGCGGAAGGCGCCGATGAAGGGACGCGTTTCCAGCAAGCGTTGCGCGCTGGGCGGTTCGTCGTCAGCATCGAACTCGATCCACCCAAAGGGCTGAATCCGTCGAAGATTCTCGATGGCGCCGCCTATCTCAAGGCACGCGGCCTGGAGTTCATCAACATCGCCGATAGTCCAATGGCGCGCGTGCGCATGAGCTGCATCGCGCTGGCCCGCCTGCTGCGCGACACGCTCGACCTCGAAACGATCCTGCACATGACCACACGCGACCGCAATCTGATGGCGCTTCAGTCAGATTTGCTCGGCGCGCATGCCCTTGGCCTCCATAACGTCCTGGCGCTGACCGGCGACCCCGTGCATGCGGGCAACTATCCGAACCTGACGGGCGTCTGGGATGTTGACTCGGTTGGACTGATTGGCATGCTGCGCGGGATGAACGAGGGGTTTGATGCAGGCGGCGCAGCGCTTGGGATGCCCGCGCGCTTCCATTACGGCGCGGCCTTCAATCCGAATATGCGCGATGAACTGATCGATGTGGAGCAGGAGCGCACCCGGCGCAAGCTCTCTGACGACACCTTAGAGCGTGATGATCCTTCAACTGAGAGCGAATGGATCACCGAGACGGAGCTGGAAATGCGCCGTCTGCGCCATAAGCTGGATGCGGGCGCGCAGTTCATCATGACGCAGCCGATCTACTCGCTGGAGCCGTTGGAGCGTTTCTTCACCGCCTTTGGGCCGGTGCCGGTACCCATCGTGCTGGGGATGATCCCGCTGCATAGCTCGAAACAGGCCGAATACCTACATAATGAAGTGCCTGGCTTCGATATTCCCGAAGAGGTGCGCGCCCGGCTGCGCGCGGCGGGAGATCGCGCGCGTGAGGTGGGCATCGAACTGGCGTATGAAGTGATCTCAACGGCGCGCGCGCGCGGATTAATCCAGGGCTGCTATCTCATGCCATCGTTTGGCCGCTACGACCTGGTCGGCGAACTGGCGCAGGAGCTTCTACGCCCCGAGTCGGCGGTCTCTGACTGAGGAAGGCTGACATGGAACCGTGGCAACCGTTCTTTGTCGCCCAGGCGGGCGCATCGGCTGCCTTGACGGGGCTGCTCTTCGTCGCGGTCTCCATCAACCTGACACGCATTCTCAAGCTTGACCAGGAGTCAAATAGCGGGCTTGCCGACCGGGCGTTCGGCGCGCTGGTCACGCTGATCGGTATTCTTCTCGCATCCTCTTTGCTGCTTGTGCCAACTTCCTCGACGGCGATTCCAGGAGTAGGACTGCTCGTCATTGGGGCAGTCGCCGTGAGCTACCAGCTTCTTAACCAGGCGCGACGCTGGCGTTCCATCGAGAAGCAGTACCGCGTGCGCGGCGCGATAGTTGGCAGCGTCGGGGCGCTGGCCGCGGCGTTCATTGCGGTTGCCGGGATAGCGGTTCTGTTCTTCGGCTTCGGTGGCATCGCCTGGCTGGTCGTGAGTGTCGCACTCTCGTATGTATTTGCCATTGAGGAGGCGTGGGTGCTGCTCGTGGAGATAAATCGCTAGCCAGCCTTCCAATCGGGGCAGCCTGGCGGAGAATTAGCAGGTGAGTCACATATCTCATTCTCATTGATTGATCCTCCACACAAACGAGGTAGATTCTATGAAACGCGCATCTGGCAGGCATCTCACCACACAGGGCGCTGACCTGATTGATCTGGTAATCGCTCGTGTCCGCGAAGACCCACACTGCATCTCAGGGTTCTGCGGCGACCATCCCCTGCCGCATCCACAGCCGCTCGCGCCTGAAGTCATCGCCCAACTGGCTTTTCCGAGTGGCAAGCCGCTGCCGCCAAGTTTGAAACGATGGCTTGCCTTCGATGCGGGCTGGCTCGAACGCTTCGGCTGGTTCTCGTCGCTGGAGCCGCCGACCTTCTCCCCGCGCAGCATTGGCCAGATTGCCGACGATGAATTTGGCCGCGACTACGAATTGATCAAACAAATTACAGGGACAGAAGGCGACCTCAACTTCTACGCCGGGCTGGATGAGCGGCTGGCGGAATGTTTCCTGCTGCCCGAAGGCTCCGACTCGCGCCGCATCTTCGCCGTGACCGAGCCGGACGAACTGGGGGAATATCCGGTGATGGTGATAGATGAGGATGATGTCCCCTATGCCGCGATCATGTATCCCGGCTTCGATGTCTATATGGCCGATCTGGCGGGCCTGCTCGACCTCGACTTCGATACGTATGAGTCCCTGCACGACGACAAACGCTATCAGTCGCGCCTGCGCCAGCATGCCGCGCTCATTTTTTACGGCAAGCCCAGCGCCGAGATGCAGGATCCGGAATGGTACGGCGAGGAGGGCTGGCCTGACGGCGAGAATGAAGAGGTCAATAGCTAGCGCGCATGGGCTTCGCGAAAGAACGACGCCCGTCCAGTGGGCTACCCTCCCAGCCACTGACGGCGAAGGAAGTGGACTTCCTGAAATCGCGGCAAATGGCTCTGGCGAGTGTCCCGGCAAGTGGATACATTCTAGCGGGGGATATGTCCGGAGCGCGAAATGGGAGGGGAAGAGCATGCTGGACGAGGCATTCTATGAGTTGTTGCAGGAAACAGGTGGCGCGATCTTCCAGGCAGTGGCCGATATGCGTGCGCGTTTAGGGGTGGAGGATGAGCCACCGCCACCTCTGCTCCAACTGCGCGGCGGGCTGGCGGAAAGCCCAGGCTGGTATCTCGTGCAGGCGGTCGAATTCGCGCCAGAACCATTGACCGTCGAACGGCTGCGCGTGCGTGATATCTACGCCTCCGAGCGGATCGCGCAGGCGCTGCTGGAGATGATGGCGAGCGAGCGCTGGCTTGAGCGTATCGGCGATACGTATACGCTGACCGAGATGGGATGGGCGATGTCCAGACGTTCGCGCGAGCGGACGCGGAGCCTGCTGGCGGGCCTGGAACCGCTCCCTCCCGCTGACCTGGACATACCTGCTGACGCGGATCGAGCAGATTATCACCGCAAGCCTCGCGAGTCCCACGCCGCCGGGAAGCTGGTGTCTTGCCCACTCGCGCAACCGCGCGCCGGATG
Organism: uncultured Chloroflexia bacterium; assembly: GCA_963718915.1. Taxonomy (GTDB): domain Bacteria; phylum Chloroflexota; class Ktedonobacteria; order Ktedonobacterales; family JADMIN01; genus DAHUXT01. The sequence goes on from CAVRAI010000015.1 coordinate 781,736, forward strand.
CCAGCGCGCCTCCACTCGCCCATCTGAGTCAGTACGTCAGCGACTTCAACGCCTTCCGCGATGACGCGCATATGGCGGCGTGGCGGCCATACGAACAGAGTGGCGCTGCCTGGGAGGCGTTTTCCCTCGTCTGTGGCAGTGAGGTGACCTCGGTTGCGGCGATTGCGTCACAGCTTGCGCACCGTGGCTACTCGCCGAGCGAGTATGGCGCGTCGCTGGCGTCGCTGGCGCGGCGGGGCTGGCTGGAGTCAGCATCCGCCGATGGTGATTACCGTGTGACCGACGCGGGCCTGGCTATTCGCGCGTCGGTGGAGCGCCAGACTGACAGCTATTTCTATGCGCCGTGGTCGTCGCTTAACGAGTCCGAGATTGAGCGGCTAAAGGCCCTGCTGCTCCAGCTACAGGCCAACCTGCTCCAACCAGCGTCAGCGCGTTGAATCGGCGCTGATAGTTGCCCGTCTGCTGTTGTGGCGGTGTTGAGCAGAAGGCGAATTGCTGGCCGTCGGCATCCACCAGAATGGCGTCGCCATCGTGGAAGTCGCCGGAAAGCAGCCGCGCCGCCAGCGGAGCGGACACGAGCCAGTCTCGCAACATGGGATGCGCAAGACTGGCTCAATACCCCTCACGCTGTGCTCAGGAGAAGCCGACACAGGCGGCCCATACAGTCGGAACCAGGGGAATCAGTCCGTAGCCGGTAACGCCATAGATCGCGCCCTGCCAGCCACCAGTCGCCCCATGGAGCGTATAGAGATTGCCAATGTTGGGCGCGGTCCCATTACCAGCACGGTAGTCGAGTCCGCCACCAGCCACCGTCGTCCCAGTGGGACAGTTCACCGTGACGCTTCCCGTTGCGCTCGCATAGACGTAGCTGCCCGCCTGGCCGGGATAGCTCGCAAAGAACGGGACGCCCGTCAGGCACTCGGCGTAACCGATAGCGACACGCGCCGTCACGTCGTGGTTCTTCACCCAGAAGTTCCACCACACCGCCTGCTCGAATGTCTCGGGATTGGTCGCCTGGAGTTCGAGATTGCCAGGCGATGCGCCGAGATCGAATCCGAAGCCTACCGGAGCCTCATTGGCCTGGCAAAACTGGGTTAGCGTATTGGTCTTATTGGGTTGCACCGTGGAGTCAACCTCGCGTTGCATGATGACGGCCCCCGGCGCGCCCGCAAGGCACTCAACGTAGGCGGTGAAGCTGGTATCGTCTTGCGGAGCGCCCGCAACCTGCTGATTGACAGCAGCCGGAGTGTACGTATAGACGGTCCAGGTATTCCCGGTGAGTAGCGCCTTGAAGACCCGCTTGGTCTGGGGGACGCTCCATCCGCCGCCAAGCGCGATCTCGCCAGTGGGGCAGCTTGCCGCCACGGGAGGAGTAACGGCAGTGATTGGTACCACCGTATGAGCCACCTCGTGGATAGATGGCGTCGTACTGGAGATGGTTCCGGATGGAAGCGTCGGCTGCACTTTGACAGTCGCAGAGGTCGAAGTTGGGCTGGCTGAGACAGTAGGCGTCTGCCCTGTTTTGCCTGCCGTCGGGCTGGCAGCCGCCAAACCTTGAACAGCTGTCGCGTCACATCCCACAAGCAGGATAGATAAGATGGAGACAACTGCGATCGCCGCGATATTGCCCAACAGCATTGGGTGGCGGCGGCCCGCCTTTTGATGTGATAGCTGCATAGCATCAATCTCCGTCTGTCTCTCACTCGCGTTCTTGCGCCTTACCAGTGGCGCTCACAGGGTCAAAAACGACGCGAGCCAACTACTCAAGCAGCCATAGAGTAGCCGAGCGAGAGGAGATATCTCATCGGCGGAAACACCCATCTTGGGGTTCGGCATCACCTATATTGGAGGTGACGGACAGTATTGAGGCGCGAGACAATCGTGCCGGATCCGAGAAGCCTTGCTACAGCAGTTAGAAGACAGTATGGTTCGGGTGACGCCAGTTCAATTGAAGGATTGCGAAAATACGCTCTCTACGCCAATGCAATTGCGCTCAGGCTCTTCAATCCTTGTGGAGTTTATCCGTTTTGAGTTGTCGTTTACGCAAGCCCTAGCGTTTACGCTACGGCGAATTTCCTGGCTCATTCACCGATTCGCCGAGGCATTCAGACGCCGGAACACTTCCACAATCTACAACATCTCGGACAAAAGCAGCATCATTTGGCTAGGAGGTACAGCCGCTTTAGAGTTCTCACGGTTCAAGAAGACAACATCGTTACGGTGACAGTAGTACGCAATGTCCCAGTTTTCCATTTGAAGCCTCCAAAGAGCGTTCGCCTTGTTGACATCATCTCTCCACTGCTGCCACTCAGTCTGGTATCTCGCCATCTCAGTCTGGTATCTCGCCATCTCTGTCTTCTGCCAAGTGCGGCACTGACAAAAGTGAACTGCTCGCCTGTGGCGTCCACCACAATCGTGTCGCCATCGTGGAAGTCGCCGGAGAGCAGCCGCACCGCCAGTGGATGGACGATGCGCTGCTGGATTGCCCGGCGAAGAGGGCGTGCGCCGTAGACCGGATCGAAGCCGATGTCGGCCAGTCGTTCTCTGGCGGCGGGCGTTAGCTCCAGCTTCATATCGCGCTCGGCCAGTCGCCGACGCAGGTCGCGTAGTTGAATCTCGGCAATCTGCGTGATTTGCTCGCGCCCGAGCGGCTGAAAAATCACCACCTCGTCTATACGATTGAGTAGCTCCGGGCGGAAGTTCTCGCGCACCGCCGTCATCACGCGCTCCTCGATCTGAGCGAATGTCAGCCCTGGCTCCATGATGTACTGGCTGCCCAGGTTCGACGTCATGATGATGATCGTGTTGCGGAAGTCCACCGTCCGCCCCTGAGCGTCGGTCAGCCGCCCGTCGTCGAGCACCTGGAGCAGCACATTGAGCACCTCGGGATGCGCCTTCTCCACCTCATCGAAGAGGATGACGGAGTAGGGACGCCGCCGTACCGCCTCGGTCAGTTGCCCCGCCTCCTCGTAGCCGACGTAGCCGGGGGGCGCGCCAATCAGGCGGCTAACCGTGTGGCGCTCCTGATACTCTGACATGTCGATGCGCACCATCGCGTGTTCGTCGTCGAAGAGGAACTCGGCCAGAGCGCGCGCCGTCTCGGTCTTGCCGACGCCCGTTGGCCCCAGGAAAAGGAAGCTACCGAGCGGGCGATTAGGGTCTTGCAGGCCAGCGCGTGCGGCCCGCACAGTGTTGGCGACGGCGGCGAGCGCGTGATCCTGTCCGACGACACGGTGGCGCAGGTTTTCCTCGGTATGCACCAGCTTCTCAACCTCGCCCTGCATCAGCCGCGTCACCGGGATGCCGGTCCACTTGCTGACGATCTCGGCGATATCGTCCTCGCTCGACCTCCTCGCGCACCAGCTTGTGTCTGTCCTCGCGCTGCGCCTCCTGTTGCTGGATGGCGGCGGCGATTTCCTGCTCCAACGCGCCAACGCGATATTGCATCTCCGCCGCTTTTTCCCAGTCGTAGCTGGTTTGCGCGCGTTCAAACTGGGTGCGGGCGGCGTCAAGTTGCTCCTGCAGCTTGCCGACGCGGTTCAGCTCGTCCACCTCGCGCTGCCAGCGCGCCCGCAATTGTGTCGCATGCTCCTTCTGGTTCGCCAGCTCGCGCTCAATCGCCTGGAGGCGCGTCTTCGAGGCGGCGTCTTTCTCCTTGCGTAGCCCCTCACGCTCGATCTCCAGTTGCATGATGCGCCGGTTCACCTCGTCCAGTTCGGCGGGCATGCTGGTCGCCTCCATCCGAATCTTCGAGGCGGCCTCGTCCACCAGGTCAATCGCCTTATCCGGCAGGAAGCGGTCGCCGATATAGCGATGGCTGAGAACGGCGGCGGCGATCAGCGCGGTGTCTTTGATGCGCACCTTGTGGTGCTGCTCGTAGCGCTCGCGTAGGCCGCGCAGAATTGAGATGGTGTCCTCGACGTTCGGCTCGCCGACGTAGACCGGCTGGAAGCGCCGTTCCAGCGCGGCGTCTTTCTCGATACGCTTGCGATACTCGTCCAGCGTTGTCGCGCCGATCATGTGAAGCTCGCCGCGCGCCAGCATCGGCTTGAGCATATTGGCGGCGTCCACCGCGCCCTCGGCTGCGCCCGCGCCGACGACGGTATGGAGTTCATCGAGGAAGAGGATGATCTCGCCACTGGATTCCTGCACTTCACGCAGGACGGCTTTCAGGCGCTCCTCGAACTCGCCGCGATACTTTGCCCCCGCCACCAGCGAGCCGATATCCAGCGCGACGATCCGCTTCTCTTTCAACGCCTCTGGCACGTCGCCGCGCGCGATACGCTGCGCCAGCCCCTCGACGATAGCCGTTTTGCCTACCCCTGGCTCGCCAATCAGCACGGGATTGTTCTTGGTGCGGCGCGAGAGCACCTGAATCACCCGGCGCACCTCATCATCGCGCCCAATCACCGGATCGAGCTTGCCGTCGCGCGCCGCTTTCGTCAGGTCGTGCCCGTATTTTTCGAGCGCCTCGTAGGAGGCTTCGGGTGTGGCGCTCGTGACCCGCTGGTGGCCGCGCACGCCGACCAGCGCCTGAGCAATCGCGTCATGAGTGATGTTATGCCCAGAGAAGATGCGCTGTAGCGCACCTCCCACCTTCGGGTGCGCCATCGCCAGTAGCATATGCTCGGTCGAGAGGTATTCGTCCTTCAGGTTGCGCATCTCATCCTGCGCGCGCTCCAGCGTCTGCCGCAGCCGTGTCGAGACGGTAACTTGATTGGAGGACGACCCGCTTACCACCGGGAAGGTTGCCAGCGTGCTTTCCAGTTCGCTCGCGATGGTGGCGGGCGGAACATTCAGCCGCTCGAAGAGGCGCGGCACGACGCCTTCTGGCTGGCGTAGCAATGCCAGCAGCAGATGTTCCGGCTCAAGCTGGGAGTGCGCGCTTTCCTCCGCGGTGCGCTGGGCGTTCATGAGTGCGTCACGCGCCTTCTCGGTGTAGTTCGTGAGGTTCACCGGAAGCCTCCTTGTGGCGTGGGCAGGTCGAGCGCCAGCACCTCCATCGTCAGCCGTGGGTTGGCGTTCGCCTCCAGCGCCAGTTGCGCGTCGAGCAGCGTCCGCAGAAACGCCTGCGCGCGTTCCACGCCCAATGCGCGGCCTAGTCGCTCCGCCTGCTTCCGCAACGCGCCTGAAGTCACCAGATGGTTCGCCCCGCCCGCCGCCAGCACGACATCGCGCCACCAGAGTGTCCACAGTTCCAGCACGCGCCGCGCCGACTCCACATCCGAGCCGAGCGCGCCTGCCCGTCGCAGCCGTTCATCGCGTGAGGCCGTTGCCAGCCCGGCAAGCTCCTCGAGTTCATGGATGCGCTGCTCCCGCAGTTCAGGCTTCTCCGCGGCGCGCACAGCCCAGCCGAGCCGCCCATTCGCCAGCCCCGCCAGCGTATGCGCCTCAACGTCGGGTACCCGCCACCGCTCGGAAAGCGCGCGCGCCACCTCGTCCGGGGAGAGCGGCAGCATAGGCACGATCTGGCAGCGCGAGAGAACCGTGGGGAGCAGCGTCTCCGGCTCGGAGCTAGTCAACAGCAGGATGACCTGTGGCGCGGGTTCTTCCAGCGTCTTCAGCAACGCATTCATCCCAGCCAGTACCATCCGCTCGATGTCGGGAATCACAAAGATGCGCCAGCGTCCCTCAGTCGGCGCGAGGCTCGTCATTCGGATCATGTCACGAACGAGCTCGACTTTGAGCGTGCGTTCATCCTTCTTCGGTTCGATCAGTGTGACGTCGGGATGGTTGGCGTGGGCGATCTTCCGACAGGACAGACACTCGCCGCATGGATCGCTGTCGGTGGGAGCGCGCCCGGTGCATTGCAGCAGGCGGGCAAATTCGAGCGCCAGCGTCGTTTTGCCGATATCTGAAGGGCCAGTCAATAGCCATGCGTGGCTCACGGCGTCGCCCAGCGCAGCGCGCTCCAGACGCGCCCGCGCCTGGTGATTGCCATAGACAGCACGCATGTCCCGGCCTCCTCTCGACGACGATTGCGAACCAGTTGTTCACGCACATCATACAGCCGTATTGTATGTGTTGTGGCTGGTATCATCATGATACCCCGTTTGTTGGTGCGTGCACGGCTCTGGAATGGATGGTTGCAACGATCGCTGAAGTGGTAACAAAGGGGGGTATACCGTGGCTGGCGCTTTGCTGGAGATACCGCTGTTTCCACTTCACGTTGTGCTCTTTCCGGGAATGGCGCTGCCGGTACACATCTTCGAGCCTCGCTATCGCCGTATGACCAGCGATTGTCTGGATTCCAATCTTCCGATAGGCATTGTGCTGGCGATGCCTGGAAGCATCCATGGCCACGAGATTCCCGCTCCCGTGGGGACATTCGCGCGCATCGTTGACTACGAGCGGCTGGCCGACGGCCGTTATAACCTGCTCACCATTGGCACACAGCGTTTTCGCATCGTTGAGGCGTCGCGCGATAACCAACTTTATCTGATGGGCAGGGTCGAGCCACTGGATGACGTGCCCGACGCCGATGCGCGCGAACAGGCCTATCTGGCGGCGGAGGCGCATGAGGCGCTGGCGGTCTATCTACGCACGGTGCTGACGTTGCTTGGCAGCGAGGAACGCGCCATCGCGGTGCCTGAGGACGCCGCCGACCTCTCCTATCTCATCGCCACCTGTCTCGGTTGTGATGACGACCAGAAGCAGCGGATACTGGAAATCACCTCGATTTCGGCCAGACTCACCGCAGGCATCCATGGCCTGCGCGCCGAGATTGAAGCGCTGGAGCGTCAGAGCGAAGATGGCGACCACGATTCCCTCAATTGACTCTAGCCTCTTGCCTGCTGTCGCGAAGCTTGTTCATGTCTCTACTCTACTGTCTATTTTGTCAAATGGTCTGACACCAATAGTGCTTGCGTTGCATTGGCGCCGACATGTGAGATGATGCGATAGTACAACCTGTCCAGGGGGTGATCACAGAGAGCGTATCGTGTCATGATAGAGTGGGAAGACAAGCGGGCATGGCAGAGGCTAATGAAAGCGAGCAAGCGATATCGGGGGCGGATATGGTATTTGAGTCCGCTACAGACCAGAGATTCGAACATATATCAACGTGTAGGCTGCACGTACAATGCCTGAGCGACAGAAGATCGTGTGACTGAGCTCTTGTGTCGTGCTGGACGCATGAGTAACAACGTCGGTGGGTAGCTGTGTCATTCTTGAAAATTGGGAGACAAAGATGCCATTTACCGTCCAGCACCTTATTGAAGGACGCGCTGCACCAGTTACAGCGCGACCAGAAGAATCCGCCTCGGCAGCGTTAGAGCGAATGATTGAGCAAGATTTCAGTCAGTTGCCTGTCGTTGATGACAACGATACTGTGCTCGGCGTTGTCACAAGCGATTCCCTGGCTCGTGCCGTCAATAATTTGGGTGTTCCACTTTCTGCGCTCCATGTTGCCGATGCGCTGGATCGTAAACCTGAGGTTCGCGCAGAGGACGATCTATTTGATGTCCTTGACGATCTTAGTAAGGCATACGCTGTTTTGATCGTGGATGGTCATCGACATTTGCAAGGCATTGTGACCAGCTACGACGCGATGGAGTATTTTCGACGACGTGCCCAGGATACGATGCTCGTCGAAGATATCGAACTTATGCTACGTGAACTCATTCGCGCGGCATTCACCGACGGCGACGGCATTGTGCAGCAGTCGCAACTGGATGAGGCCATCGAAATGGTCACCGATCCAACACGAGGACTGGCTGATCGCTTTGAGACAGGGCTACGCCAATACCTGAACCTACAGAATCTTGATGGTAAGCCAGTATCGCTCAACCGAGAATGGGTGGCGCAGTCTTTTGGTCGCATGGTTGATCGAGTACCTACCAAATCGTTCGATCAACTGGCCCTGAGTGAGTTCATCGAACTCATTGTAAACAGGTCGCAGTGGGATCGCTACAGCAGCCTCTTCAACCTCGACACGGCAGCAGTGCGACAAATGCTGGATAGAGTGCGGAGGACGCGCAATGATTTAGCACATTTCCGCGGTCAAATCTCAGCCATGCAGCGCGATCATCTACAATACTGCGCCCGATGGCTCACGTATCACCTCTCCCCTTTTGAAAAGCGCCAGCTAGCTCAATCTAGCAGGGTTGCTCTTCCTGATGAGGTGGTTCATGTCAGTCACGCGAGTAGTGGCGCCGTAGCAGATGTTGCCGATGCTGGAGATCTGGAACAAAACGGAGAGGTCCCTGAGGAAGCTATCGAGCCACGAGATAGTAGATATGCCCCACTCGCCCTCTTCCTGAAAGGGCAGATTCGCGACCGCGAGCGGGTGACGCTGACCTTTTCGGAGATTGAGAACATCATCAAAGAACCTTTGCCACCAACTGCCCGAGAGCACAGATCTTTCTGGGCAAACGACAGCGTTGGCCATGTGCAATCGCGGCAATGGCTGGATGTCGATTGGCGGGTGTCAAGTGTTGATATGTCGAGCGAGGTGATTGTCTTCACCCGCATCAAGGAGCGCGAGAAGCTGTATATCGCCTTCTTTAGCGCACTGCTGGCGTCGGTACGGGAGCATACGCCATTTCCAATACGGAACGTCTCTCCCGATGGCCAAAGCTGGATTACCGTCGCGGGAATACCGACTCAAGGCCCGCAGGTTGCCACATTCGCATTTTCGTTTGCACGCAATCAGCGCTTCCGCATCGAGCTCTATATCGACAAGAGTGACAAAGCCAGCAACAAGCGTATCTTCGACTATTTGTATTCTAAGCGACATGAGATCGATGACACGCTATTGCCAGACAGAAATGACTCTCTGGCCAACCCATTCAGTATTACCATGGGTTGGGAGCGACTTGATGATAGGCGCGCATCGCGCGTGGCGTTATACTGTCCAGCATCTATCACGGATGATAAGAGCGATCTGGACCTTGTCATCTCATGGGCAGCAGGTACTGGACTGAACTTCGCGGAACTGATGAACCGGCTTGTCGCCGAAGCAATTCGTGAGGTTCGTTTGAGTGGCCTGGGTAATGGAAGTGCTGAATGACAGAGTATTTCGTTCATTCTTTCACACTGCCGATGAGTCGTAGTCCGCGATGCGCCAGCGATTCTGCTCCAGCGTGAGTTGCGCCTGTGCTGAAGTCGCCATTAGTGTGCCGCGCGCGAGCGTGAGGGTGAGTGTGGCGCTACTGGCGCCTTGCCCCGCCACGGTAGAGCTACACGCGCGCGCCGTGCCCAGTTGCGCGTCAAGTTGGCGCTGGCTGGCGACGAATTGGTTCTGAGTACCGAGGGCCTGTTCAGCGGTTGAGAGCAGCCCATACAGGTCGCCATACTGCTGTGCGGTGAGGTCGCTGCAAATCTGGCGCGCGACCGGCCCAACCGCTGGACTGTTCGTGGGCGGCGCGGTCACTCGCGAGAGGAGCGTGATTCCCAGGATGACAAGGATAATGCCCGCCACCACGCCCAGCGTTAGCGGTAGCCATCGCGGCGTGCTCCGGCGTGTTGGTATGATCGTTGCGGTCGGGCGGTCGTTCATGCGGCTTGCGCTCCTCCTGGCTGGGATAACTCCGTCGCAGTATAGTCGCCCGCGCCAGGGTGCGACAATGACGCGGGCGAAAGGTACGCCGCTACGGTGGCTGGCATGCGCGCGCGCGATGCGGTAGAGTTTGGAGCAGACGGACGAGGTGTAAAGGCACGACTAAGTGCGACACGAGGAAATAGAGCATGGCAGCGAAGGCGGAACGACCGGCGTCCACGCGCGCGCCGCTGATTGTCGGCATAACCGGCGCGAGCGGCGTGGTGATGGCCTGTCGAGCCATCGAGGTGCTGGGCGAGCTGGGCATTCCGATGCATATCACCTATACCCAGGCATGCCGCCAGGTCTGGCCCGACGAGATTGGCCATTCCTTCAACGACGATCTGGCCGACTGGAAGCGCCGCTTTGGCGCGCGCGTCTTCAATTCCGAGGACTTTCGCGCGCCGATGTCCAGTGGCAGCTTCCTCACCTCCGGGATGCTCGTCATCCCCTGTTCGATGCGTACCGTCTCGGCCATCGCGCAGGGTCTCTCGTCCAATCTGCTCGAACGCGCCGCCGACGTGGTGATCAAAGAGGGGCGACCGCTGGCGCTGGTTCCGCGTGAAGCGCCACTTTCGGCGATCCACCTGGAAAATATGCTCAAGCTGGCGCGGCTGGGCGTGCGTATCGTGCCGCCGATGCCGCAATTCTATCTGCGCCCGCAGACGGCGGACGAGATCGTCGACCGGATGGTGCGCCGCTGCCTGGCCGTCCTTGGCATCGAGGAGGCGCTGCCCCCAGAGATGCGCTGGCGTGGCGACGAAGAATAGGGTGAAGGAGCAACGAAAATGATTGTCAGCATGTTCCACGTCACGGTACCGCCTCAGGCGATGGAGCCGTTCGAGCGAAGCTGGCAGCAGCGCGCGGGCAAAGTGGACGCTATGCCGGGCTTTCGCGGGCTGGAGGTGCTTGCGCGCGGGCGATACGCCAGGCAAGTATATCGTGCTGACCCGCTGGGAGACGCGCGAAGACTTCGACCGCTGGGCCAGCAGTCCGGAGTTCGCGGCGGGCCATGCGCGTACTGGCGATACTGGCGCGGCGGGTGGCGGCGTCGAGTTCTACGAGGTGCTTCCAAGTTAGGCAGGCGCTCGCGGAATTCTTGGAGCAACCAATCCTTTCTTTACCACAAATACCTTTGAGAGAAAGATGGGATCGGTTGGGATTTGGCGCCAGCATGCCGGAGCATAAATGCCCCGGCGAATTTCTCCGCCCCATTCGCCGTAGCGTTTACGCTACGGCCTGGAAAACGGCAAGAGCCGCACGAAATGAGTGTGACCGCACCTCCACGAAAGGACCAGCAATGCCGCCAACCACCACCAGCTTCGAGATCCACCCGCTGACCCCCGACCGCTGGGATGATTTGGAGGCGCTGTTTGGGCCGCGCGGCGCCTATGGTGGCTGCTGGTGCATGTTCTGGCGGGCGCCACGCGCGCAATTTGGGGAGCAGTGCGCCCATGATGGCGCGGGTAATAAGGCAGCGTTTCACGGGGTTGTCATGAACGGAGATGCGCCGGGATTGCTCGCCTATGCAGATGGAAAGCCAGTGGGCTGGTGCGCCATCGCCCCACGCGAGGAATATGCCGCACTCGAACGCTCGACAACCCGCAAGCGCATCGATGACCAACCAGTCTGGTCCATCACCTGCTTTTACGTGGCGCGCGGCTGGCGTAAGCGAGGGGTCAGCACGGCGCTGGTCAACGCAGCGATTGAGCATGTGCACAGCCGTGGCGGCGCAATGCTCGAAGCCTATCCCACCCTGAATGAGCCGGGGATGAAGCCACCCTCTAACTCAGCGGCGTACATGGGCCTGAGCGAGGTCTTTCGCGCCGCTGGCTTCGTCGAAGTTGCGCGCCCAGCCAACACGCGCCGTGTCACCGTGCGCTACGCCATCGAGGTATGACCGCAGCGGACGACGAGTTGAAGTGAGCGAAAGCGAGACGATGATGAGCGATCAGGATAAAGCCTCGGGGACGCCGCAGGGCTATCCCGCTTTCGCGAGCCTGCCGCCCGCAGGAGCGTGGCTCCAGGATCACGGCCTCGTGCTCGACGAAATCAGCGGAACGCGAGTCACAGCGCATATTGACCTGAGCGCCCGGCATCACACGCCGTGGGGTGTCGTCCATGGCGGCGTCTATACTACTGCCATCGAGAGCGTCGCCAGCGTCGGAGCGTCGGCGGCGGTCTTCGAGCAGGGGCAGTTCGCCGTTGGCGTCAACAACTCGACGGACTTCTTGCGGGCGATGCGCGAGGGCACAGTGGATATCGTCGCCGAGCCAGTCATCCAGGGGCGCGTGCAGCAACTCTGGCGCGTCACCATCACACGGCGCGAGGATGGGAAAGCCGTCGCGCAGGGACAGGTACGCCTCCAGAACGTGCCGCTGCCGGGGCAGCCGTAAGAATAGCAAACGGCGGCGCGTCTGTTTTCGCTTGACACGACTTGTTACCCTGAACTTAAGCGACCACAGGACATGGCAGGACTCACTTGTAGGGATGCGGCGGTACGCGATCAGAAATAGTCAGGGAGCGGAAACAGCCGATGCGCTACTGCGGCAATTGCGGCGCCTCGTTCGATCCGGTCACGCTTGTGGGCAGAGTCTGCCCATCATGCGGCGCGCCTATCAACCATACGGGCGATACCAGATCTGCCCATGCGTTTGATGGGTCGTCACATCAACCATCCAGTGGCTCAGATGCGGTGAGCTTCTCCGCGTTGCCGACATTGCCTGAACATGGCTATACCGATACACGCACGCATATTGCGCCCTCGCGACGGATCGCCAGGAGGCTCCCGACATTGCTGGCGCTGGGCGCCCTGGCGGCTTTACTCATCGGTGGTTCCGCGCTGCTGCTGAATAGCGCCACCGGCGGGCGGATTCCCCTGCCGGGGCTGGCGGCTGGTGGCATTGGCGAAATGCAGCCCACAGCCACACTGTCCGCCTCGCAGGCTGCTTCGACGAAAGGCGCGCAGTCTGGACCGCTCGCCTCGCCAACTGGATCGGTGTCTGCTGGCACACCTGGTTCTGGTACCCCCATCTCGGGCACACCCACACCTGACGCGACTGCCACCGTTACTGTCACGCCAGCGCCCGGTCAGCCAGCGCTGACTGTTGCGCCTGCGTCATTCAGTAGCCTGGTGTGCCTTGGGTCCAGTGTCCAGCTTAGGGTAACTAATAGCGGTGACGGCGCCATGGCCTGGAGCGCGACTGCGTCGCAGAAGGCCTACAAGATGTCGCCGCAAAGTGGCTCACTGGCTAGCGGACAGCAGCAGACAGTGACGGTCAGCGGCATCTCGGTGAGCGGCCGTGTCACGATTACCGCCCCTGGCGCCGCCAATTCGCCTCAGACCGTCTCCATCAACTGCACATTATGAGGGGTGATGTTGGTGGGGACTTTCGCCCTCATTGATTGGCTATGAGCGACAAGAATCGTTGCCACGGCGACAGCCACGAACCTCTACATCGCCGTCATTCGGTAGGGTATTCTTCCAATCCTCCATTACGAGCGATGGCGGCGCATCGACTGGAGCGCTACCCCACGCGCGATTGGGCGTTGACGCCATGGTATAGGTCAACACATTGGCGTCGGCGAGTGTTGAAAGCGGCAGCCATTGCGAGCTGTATGACGAGCCATCGACGAGCAATTGCTGGACATATGGAGCCTTCTGACTGGCCCCATTCGCGACGATGCTGACGCGGTGGCCGCCAAGTGTCAGCGTCACACGCGGGAAGAGTGGGCTGCCCAGCACAAAGCCAGCGCGCCCCGGAATCAGCGGATAGAGTCCGAGTGCGGCCCACACATACCATGACGACATCGTGCCAAGATCATCGTTGCCCGGCAGGCCGGTGGGTGAATTGTTGAAGAGCGCATTCATGACACGACGAACTGCCGCTTGCGTCTTCCATGGCGCTCCAACGTAGTCATACAGCCATGGGGAGCCGAACGATACTTCATTGCCCATCCACGCCTGAGGTTCACGTGGCCCGACATTGATGTTCGCGAGATACGCATCGAGCCGCTGTTCAGCATGCGCGCGTCCCCCCATTCGCGCGATGAGGCCGCCAATGTCGAAGGGAATCATCCAGGTGTACTGGCTGGCGGTGCCTTCGATGAAGCCGTCCATGCTCGCACCGTTGCCCACAAAAGCGCCGTCATAGGTGCGCGGTTGGATAAATCCGGTCGCGGGGTTGAAGAGGCGCGACCACTGCGATGCCCTGGCGGCGAAGGCTTGCGCCGTGGCGGTATCGCCGATGCGCGTGGCGAAGCATGCAATCGCGTAGTCAGCGGTATAGTATTCGAGCGATGTCGCGGCTGGCGCTCCGACGTTCGCGTCTAGCGGAACGTAGCCCATGCGCAGGTATTGCGCAAGACCGGGCCGCTCCTGCGCTCCTGGCTCCCCAACGCCGGGATGAGTAGCGCCTCGTACCAGCACGCGCAGCGCCGCCTCCGCATCAAAGGTGTCGGCTCCAAATGCCAGCCCCTCGGCGAGGATCGGCGCGGCGGGATCGCCCACCATCAGGCCAGTGTCAATGTTTGCCAGCGACCATCGCGGCAGACCGCCACCCTCCTCCGCGTCCAACACGAGCGACTGCATCATGTCGCTCACCTGCTTCGGCGCAATCATCGCGATCAAGGGTATCTGGGTGCGGTAGATGTCCCAGCCGGAGAAGTTGGCGTACTGCGTGTGGCTGGTATCCGTGTGAACGCGCTGATCGAAGCCACGGTACTGCCCGTTGACATCGCTGAAGGTGTTGGGCTGGAGGAGTGCATGGTAGAGCGAAGTATAGAAGGTGTGGGTATCGGCGGGTGCGCCGCCTGAGACCTGAATCTGGTTCAGCATCGCATTCCAGATGGCATGCGCGGAGGCGCGCACCCCATCGAAGTCCCAGCCGGGATTCTCCGCCGCCAGATTAGCTTGAGCGTTCGCGATGCTCACATACGACAGCCCGACCTTGAGGAGCAACTCGTTCCCAGTGGCGGGTGGGAATTCCAGGTATAGCCCGCTCTGCGAGCCGCGCGCCTGACGCGCTCCGGGCGCCACGTTGCCGTGCCACGCGCCGAATGCGCTCGCCGGTCGGCTGAATTGCGCTACGAAGTAGATAGTATAGGTGGATGACAACACATTGCAGAAGTGGCCGCCCCTGACCCAGCCAGCCACCTCGTTCGGGCCGACAAGCTGGGCCTGGGCATCGTAGACCGTCTGGATATCTGTGCCAGTCTCGATAAGTAGCGTCTGCCGTTGTCCCGCGGGATAGCGAATACGGGCAAAGCCACTCCGCTGCGTGGTCGTCAGCTCGACGTTGATCCCATTGCCCAGCAAGACGCTATAATACCCCGGCTCCGCGGCCTCGTGGCTGTGAGTAAAGGTTGCGCTGTAGCGCTCGCCGCTGGTGGGAGGCGCGGAGTCCACCGCTTCAGTGGTCGGCATGAAAGGGATATCACCAGAAACGTTGCACCCCGCGCCGTCGATATGCGTCATGCTGAAACGTTCGATGCGGTGATCACTGTAGGTGTAGCCGCTGGGGTCAAGCGCCCATGATGGTGTCGGGCCTGAGTCAGGGCTGAACTGCGCCATGCCAAAGGGCAGCGTCGCGCCGGGGAATGTCTGGCCGCTGCTGCCGCCGTCGCCGAAGCTACGTCCGGCCCAATCACTGCCGATGAAGGGATTGACGTATTGTGTCAATGCCATTGGCGCGAGCGCCTCGCCGCCCGATGTCGCGTCACTCGAAGTGGCATGTTCCACTGGTACGTGGGTGATGCCGCTGATCGCATTTTGTATGTTTGTCAGATGGGTCGAGGAAATAGCAAGTAACCCACTGGCCACAACTGTTACCAGCAGCAACCAGATGATCCACCCTCGGAGTGGGCGCGCGCTCTTCACCTGCCGCTGTGTCCATCTCCACACGTGCCGCAACCCATGCGGTAGCGCATCGCCCACACGCTTCAGTCGATTGTGCTTCACGCAACTCTCTCAGGCTTAGCGCCCGCTCTGGCGCGTCGTCCGTTCGCGCATAGGGGTCTATCCTGCCTGAGAGCCACGATTCTGGCAAGCTACTAGGCCATTCCTCCCTGCGATGATTGGCTGCCATGTGGACTAGTGGCTCATCTATGCTGGTTGGAAGGTCGTATGGATCCATTGGGTTGCGGCAATCGGGTAGAATTGCATCACATGAGAGGGACATCCACAATGTGAGGCAGCTATGAAGGTGCGCGAGGCGATAGAGTATATTGAACGTGACGGCTGGTTTCAGGTTGCTATGGTAGGCGATCATCGCCAATACAAACATGCGTCGAAGAAAGGGCGTGTAACGATTCCGGGAAAGTTGAGCGATGACCTGCTGCCTAAGACGGCTCGCAGTGTATTCAAACAAGCGCAAATACCCTGGCCTAAGGGACGACGATAGCTGATTCTAGAAGAAGGGTATGATCATATGCGGTACCGTTTTCTGGTGGTCTATGAGCAAGGTGAACACAACTATAGCGCCTATGCGCCTGATCTCCCCGGCTGTGTATCTACCGGCGCAACGCTAGGCGAGACGCGCGAACATATCCGCGAGGCCATCGCATTCCATCTGGAAGGCATGCGCGCTGATGGTGAAGACATTCCTTTCACTGATCCTGCTGAGGTCGCGGAGTATCTTGAAGTTGAGATTGCTGATCCAGCCACTATACCTGGCAATTAACTGGGGTGGCGTTCACCGAGCAGCGTGTCGATGCCCATAAATGCGTGCAGGGCTGAAGGGAGCGCCACCGAGCTATCCGCGCGCTGCCCGTTCTCCAGCAGCGCCGCCAGCGTGCGCCCCAGCGCCAGCGCCGAGCCATTGAGCGTGTGCGGATAGCCCGCGCGTCCGCCGCCTTTCGGGCGGTAGCGCAGATGCAGGCCGCGCGCCTGGAAGGCGCCACAGTCGCTCACCGACGATATCTCCACATAGCGGCCCTCGCCCGGCATCCATACCTCCAGGTCAACCGTCCGCTCCGCCGCGAAAGGCAGTTCGCCCGCGCAGAGCGCCACCACACGATATGGCAGCGCCAGTTGTCGTAGGGTCGCCTCCGCGTCGGCCAGCAGCGTCGCAAAGGCTGCATCTGCCGTCTCAGGCGTCGCGATGCGCACCAGTTCTACCTTATCGAACTGATGCTGGCGAATCAGCCCTCGTTCTCGTGCGCCGGCCGAGCCAGCCTCGCGGCGGAAGGCGGGCGTGCAGGCGGTGTAGGCCAGCGGCAGCGCCTCTTCTGTCAGCGTCTCGTCGGCATGGAGCGCCACCAGTTGCGTCTCCGCCGTTGGGCTGAGCGCCAGAGCGTCCGCCGAGAGCTGATAGAGGTCGTCGGCGTAGCGCGGCAGATGGCCTGTGCCTTCCAGGATGGTCGTACGGAGCAGATGCGGCGGAGCAACCTCAAGATAGCCACGCTCGCGGTGCATGTCGAGGAATAGTGTTGCCAGCGCTCGTAGCAGCCGCGCGCCGTCGCCCACGAGCAGCGGGAAGCGTGGCCCGGCCAGCTTCGTCGCCCGTGGCAGATCGAGAATGCCCAGCGCGGTCATCAGTTCGTCGTGACGCTTTGGCGAGAAATCGAAGACTGGCGGCGTTCCCCATTGGCGCAACTCGAAATTGCCCTATGCGTCATGGCCATCGGGAACGTCATCGCGAGGTAGGTTGGGGATGCGCGTCAGCAGGCCGTGCTGCTCCTCTTCGAGCGGCTTGAGCCGTGCCCGTGTCTGCACGGAGCGCCAATGGCTCGCTTTTGCTGGCAGCCAGCGTATCATGCTCGCTCGCCAGCGTTCGCCGCTCGCCATCCAGCGCCAGCCAGCGCTCTAGCGCGTCGTACGTTTCCGGCGCGGACCCTCGCCGCCGCAACCCCTCGCGGACGCGGTCGGGCTGGGCGCGCACTAGCCGTTCGCTCAACATAGCACCCTCCTGGCATATACTGAGCCACGCTAAAGCATGATGCTACGTTGCCATGACGTTAATCATGCCGGTCAGGATTAGGAGAGCAGCTACTCCAACTGCGAGGAGCGGGAAACCGAAGGTCCATAGAATCTGATAGAGAAAGCGCCGCCACATCTCTCGTCGTAGTTGCTCCAATTCATTATCAGTCTGCCGTGTCACTGTCACATGCCAGATTGCGCGCGAGACAGCGCCGAATGGATTGCCACTATTGGCCATGTGAAGTGGAATGCCCTCAACAGGCGGAAAGTGCTTCAGATAGGCTACTTGTTTCGCGCGCAAACGCAAAAATAGCACATATGCCCCGGTGAACCAAATGGCCATCAGCATAAAGGAAACGATATTCTGAGTAGTGGGCGATAAATGCACACCATTTCTCCATATTTGACAAGATGGCGCGAAGTGACCTCCTGCTCTGCTAGTTTTCCCTCCCCGTATCGAGGAGGGGTAGGGAGCGGTTCACTTACTTCTCCGGCTGCATAATGAGCAGCGCCTGGTTATCTTTCGCGATGGCCGACGCTGTGAACAGCATCTTCTGATAGCGCCCCTGATCCCACAGCGGCACCAGATCACTATAGTGGGCGGAGAATGGTTGGCCCGACTCGCCGGTCGTCGTCACCCAGACCGAATTGTCGAAGTTCGAGAGATCGATAATCTGGCGCATCGAGGGAACCGTGCGCTGGTCAAAGTTCGCCGGGTCATCGCTGAAGCCGCCGCTACCACCGACGTTGATGGTCGTGCTGTCGCCGGGACGAGCAACGGGCGCTACGTCGAAGATCAGGTTGAGCGGACTGACTGTCGCCAGCGGATGCTCGAAATGGGCGGTATGCAGCGTGCCCCACTGCCACTTGCTGGTGTCGTCGCCGAACTGCGCGCGGAGCGAATGCACCGTGTCTGCCAGCGCCTTGCCAATAGCGGCATCGCGCGCCTGGCTGCTGGCGAAGAGCGGCGCCGGATTGTTCAGGCTGTTCACCAGCGTCGTAAAGAGACAGCTTGGCGTGGCATTGCTCTGGAAGATACCGTAGAGGTCTTTGCCCAGCATCGGCTCGACGGTCTCGCGCAGCAACGTGCCCGCCGCCGCCTCATAGACTGCCGCCGCGGTGCTGTCGCGGGTCATCGTGTAGTCCCAGTTTTGCAGCAGACCCGCCGCCTTCGCCGCGTCGCCTCCCGCCGCCTGTCCCGCCTGGATGAACGCGGGTACAAGCTGGCTGGCGGGGATGGAGTAGACATCGGTCTGAATCTGCTCGATGTCGCTTACACTGAGTTTGGCCTTGCTTGTGAGCAGGTCGTCGATGCGCCGCGCGCGATAGCCGCAGTCCCAGTCGTTGGTGACGTAGACCGGATAATCGCTCGGCACGATGCGGTTGTTGGCGGTCGCGATCAGGTGTGTATCGGGATTGTAGAGCGTCGGCATCTCGTTCTGCGGGACGACACCCTGCCACTCATGATCCGAGGTGCTGCCTGAGACAGGCAGCAGCCCATTGGCCGCCGGGCGGATTGGCAGCACACCCGACATGCGATAGCCGATGTTGCCGTAGATATCGGCGTAGACGAAGTTCTGGCTGATCGAGATATTCGCTATCGCGTCGAGGAACTCATACCAGTTGCGCGCGAAGTTGAGCTGGAAGAATCCCCGGAAGCTGTAGGTTGGCTGGAGCGCCGTCCACTTTAGCGAGACTGGCGGATACTTCTTCAGATCGTCAAGTCCACTGTTGATGATTGGCCCGTCGATGGTGCTGCTGATGGTGATGGTCTTGCTGCCACCTCCGCGAATGTGGATGACCTGCTGGCGCACCTGCAATGGCTCCCAGGCGCGGTCGTAGAGATACTGGCCGGGGTGGTTGGTCGGGTCGAGGTTTTCGAGATAGAGATCGGTGTTGTCGGCGTCCACGTTGGTTACGCCCCAGGCGATATAGTCGTTGTGGCCAACGACGATGCCCGGCTCACCGGGGAAGGTGAAGCCGATCTCGTCCAGCCCGCCACCACGTAGCGCAACCTCGTACCAGACGGATGGCATACGAATGCCCAGGTGGGGGTCGTTCGCCAGCAGTGGCTTGCCAGTGGTGGTATGGGTGCCGTCCACCACCCAGTCGTTGCTGCCAAGCGCGTCGCGAACATCGCCGAGAATCTGGCGCAGGAATGCGGTCCCTTCGAGCAGATTGGGCGAGAGCGCCACGGTCTCTTCGACCGCGTCAGGCGAGCTTGCCTTGCTGCTCGCGCCGGACTCCTGTGGCGGCGCGGCGGTTCCTGGGCTGGCGAATAGCGTCGGGTTGGTGGACGGATATTGTGGGAAGAGCGCCGACGCGATGAGCGGGCCGACCTTGTTGGTGACCATCGCGCGCGAATACTTGGTGCCCCAGGTGCTATCGAGCGAGAGCGCCACCACGCGCCCATAGGCCAGACTATCCAGCGGGGTCCACTTCTGCGGCGTGATGCCAAGGATGGTGAACTCCAGCGGCAGACTATTCTGGTGGCTATCCAGGAACGCATTGACGCCATCCGAGTATGCGGTAAGCATCTCCAGCGTGCGCGCGTCGAGATTCGCCTCCTCGAAGCGAGCGGCGCCATACAGGTCAAGCGTGCGCAGCAGGATATCGGTATCGAGGATGCTGTCATCCTCGCCCGCGCCGAACATCTCGGCCAGTCGTCCCTGCGCGACCCGACGGTTGAACTCCATCTGGAAGAGCCGGTCCTGCGCTGTGACGTAGCCTTCGGCAAAGGCGACATCATGCACATCGTCGCCAGTGATATGTGGAACCCCCCACGAATCGCGAAGCACCGAGACCGTACTGTCCAGCCCTTTGACCTGCAGAGTTCCGGTCGTCTGCGGCAGCGTCCGCTGGACGAACCAGACTGACGTGGTTCCGGCGAGCGCGGCTAATATCACTACGGCGATGGCGATGCCGAGCAGCACGCGAAACACGATACGGCCAACCCTGCGTCGGCGAACAGGAGCGCCGTGGGTCACGGGGGCGGGGGTCGCTGGCGCTACGGGAACGGGCTGGCCGGTGGGGAGAATTGAACTCATGGCAGATATCACTTCACTATCGTTGGCATGCGCGAACCGTGTACCCTCCAAATGAAGGCATGTGTCGCCAGTCTAGCAGGGGAAGGTATCACCCGGCAAGTGGGGAGATATTTCCATTGGCGGAATAAGGTCGTATAGTATATATTCGATATATCGAGATACGACAAAAGTCATAGACGAGACATTCCTTTCGTCACATCACTTTGTCGCCCGCTGGACGTATACTATGAAGCGAGAACGGATTTGTAGCCCCGTCGCCAGGCTATCGGCGCTCGGCCCGAGGAGCAGAGGATATGGCAAACACACCGGAAAAGTCACAAATGAGCGATGACGAACGCGCTGAACTGCGGGCGATGATCGCCGCGGGGCGCGATCTCTCGCCTGAAATGGACGAGTCGCTGGTCGACTCATATGCGGAAAGGCGCGCGTCGGAACAACGAGCCAAGGCGAAGGTGCAGGGTAATGGCAACGCCGTGGTTCCGCAACAGCAATCTGGCGGGGTGATGGCCGGGACGCATCCAGCGGTGGCTATCACAGGCATCCTGGCGACAGCCGCTATCTTTGTGGCGATCATGGTATTCACAGGTGGTCAGGGCTGGTGGCTGATCTTCCCACTGTTCGGCATCTTCGGCGGCTGGTGGGGCAATAATGACCGCCATCGCGCCCGGAATGAGCGGCGCGCGCAACGCTATCAGATGCGCGCGGACTACTATCGGACGCGCATGGGTTATCCACCCGAGCAGGATGGCCGTCGTCTGCCTGAGGCGACCACGAGCGACTCGGGGCCACTGCCGCCGCCCGCCAGTGCGCAGACACAGACACCTCCGCCAGCGCGGAGTGTCCCGCCTGCCAGTACGCCTCCATCGACGAGTGCATCAGGTGAGCAGCCTCCGGCCAATCCCGCTGGCTAGATATAGACAACTGATTATTTAGAAGCCTCTCCCTACTGTGGAGAGGCTTCTTTTCAGCGCTTTTAGGAATATAGACAGTTTTCACAGAAATCATCTGCATCTCAACACCATGTGACCGGTGTCGCAATCCATTTTGAGGCTACTTCCTGGAAGTAGCCTCTGCCGTCTTCTTCACGTGACGTGAATTCGGGATAAGCGAGTCACCTTCAACTGGGTTATGATGCGGTCTATCACGACTCGTCAGCTCCCATTGAGGAGGTATCAGCATGAGTACACTCAACTGGTGGCGCTGCTCGGTGGATGTGTTTTGGCGTGTGTTCGAGCCGACGTGGGGGCGGGAACACTTGGCTGCCGCGAAGAGCATACTTCCCGATCGTTGCATGCGTGCGCTCTTGGCAGGCAGTGTACTATGGAAGTGCAGACGCCAGAGTTGAGAGCGCGAGCAGGAGGGTGACTGATGAGGCGGCGCAACATGCCGACCGGCGATCTCGATGGCAACTTCCACGAGTATACTGGGCAACCGAGCGCATCGACCGATCGCCGTCCTGCCGCTGTAGGTGTCCTGGCTGTGCTGCTGGTGGTGGCGCTGGGCGTCGTGATCTTCATCTCGATGGGCACGCACCGACCTGTGGGGGGAGCGCCTGGGACTTCAGCGACGGATACGCCCAAGGCGACTCTTGCGCCGACCATTGGAGTGTCGCCGTTGCGAGCGCCCAGGCGCGGAGCAGGGCTGCCCCATGGGATAGAGGTGATCACCTTCGAGCTGACGGGAACCGCTGAGGGGTGGGGTACCGGCGGGGTTAATATAAACCCACTGTATGGCATGCCGGATCGTGGCATGGTGCTGCATTATTCCGCAGGCTCCTGGACACAGGTTGGCGCCACGCTGCCCGGCTCGTTCCTCAGCGGAATCTACATGGTCTCGTCCTCGGAAGGATGGGTGATGGGACAGGACAGCAACGGTAAGAGTCTGTTTCTTCATATCAGCAACGGCGGCTGGCAGCAGGCGTCACCGCCCGCAGTTGATCCGCGGGGGTCGCCCGGCGTCATGGCGATGCGGACACCAGACGAGGGCTGGATGGCGATGTTGAATCCGAAAGGCGAGCAAGGCGGGGCGAACACGTCACTGCTCCACTACACCGCTGGCGCCTGGTCGCTGGTAAACAATCCCCTGCATTTCATCACCGACATTGCACCGGTTGCCGATGGCGAGGCGTGGGTCGTCGGCTGGAACTCGGACGGCTCCAGTTCGCTCGTGCATGTTCAAAGTGGGACGGCGGCGGTGGTACTGACGGGTCCGCGCAATAGTACCTTCACCCGCCTGCGCATGTTCGCGCCGAACGATATCTGGATCGAGGGCGCTTTGCACGCCCCAACGAACGTCGCAATCGCCGACAGTTCGCTGGTCTATCACTTCGATGGCGCCACCTGGTCAACTGTGAACCTGCATGTGCCCAACGGTGTGCAGGATATCGGCATCGTGGCGAGCAATACCGCCTGGAGCTTCGCTAGCGTCGAGGTGACAACGCCAATCCCCACTGGTGAGGGGCATATTGCGTCTATCTACTCCAACGCAGACGGTCAGTGGACGGCGCTGAGCATACCCTATAAGGATCTGCAATCCATCGGCATCGTCTCAGATTCCAGCACGGACATCTGGGCTGTTGGCGTCTATATGGTCACGACACATACGATCGATGGCACTACTTCGAGTGATGCGAGCGTCAGCCACTACGTGCTGTTGCACTACACTGGCGGCCTCTGGACCGAGTACGGGCGCTGAGTTGCCCTGATGCCCTTACCAGTTTCGTCTCGGCCAAGGTAGTTTGGTATCTAGTTCCGCCCCATGAACTCGGATTTTGAGCCCTTTTCCACCACACCCAATGCGAAACTGATATCATTCACATACCGCAAGACTCCATGAAACCGCAGGTTAGCGATCTGGAAGAGGCGCGCTTTTCACAAGGCAAGTGAGCGCATCATGACGGGTAAGCCACTGCTCATCATCGTGAATGGGCTGCCCGGAACCGGCAAGACAACCCTTGCGCGGCGACTCGCCGCCGATGTAGGACTCCCGGCCTTCTCGCGCGATGGGCTGTATGAAACCCTCTACGATGCGCTGGACTGTGGCGCAGCTGGGCTGCCGTCCGAGATGGGCGCCGCGGCTTACGCTCTACTCTACGATGTGGCGAGGGCTGTGCTGGCGGCGGGCCAGCCAGTGATCGTTGAGGGCTTCTTTGGCCGCCCCGACCTGCGGCGCGCCGAGTTTCAACATCTGCGACAAGACCATGACTTTGAGCCGCTTGAGATTCTCTGCAAGGCGGATGGGCAGGTATTGTTGCAGCGCTTCCTTGCCCGCATGGCCTCTGAAGAGCGCCACCGGGGCCATCTAGACCGGGAGTGGCTGGAACATAACGAAGCGCGACTCCTGGGCGGGCGGCTGGCTCCGCTTGCCATTGGTCGTCAGGTCATCGAAATCGAGACGACAACTCCGCGTAGTTTTGTGTATGCCGATGTTTTGCGGTATGTTCAGGCCGCCCTCAGGACCATACCCATACGATGATCTTCACAGGCGAACAGCACGACTATCCGCTACCTCAGGATGGGAGCGGCGTTGGCGCCGCTGTCGGCGAGGGTGATGAGGCGGGCTGTGGCGCACCTTTCACCAGCGCCTGCATGGCAGGATCGAAGGTGGCGGCGGTAATCTGGCCAGGGAACCGTTTCACGATGATGCCAGAGCGGTCGATCAATATCGTCTGGGGTATCCCGGTGACGCCAAAGTTGGTGACGATGTCGCCTTCAGGGTCGGGGCCGCATGGATAGCTGATGCCGTGCTGCTTGATAAACGCCTGTCCATCCTTCACTGGTGTCTGATAGGCGATACCGATGAAGACCACACCCTGCGCGGCATAGATTTTGGCAGCCGCCGAGAGCACGGGCGCCTCGGACTGGCACGGCTCGCACCACGACGCCCAGAAGTTCACCACAACTGGCTTGCCGTGGAGCGCCGCCAGATGAATACGCTGGCCCGCGGCGCCGTTCCAGATGCTGACGGTGAAGTCGGGCGCGGCGTTGGCGTTGACTCCCCCTGGTGGTTTGCTCGTGACTAGACTGTTTGCCTGAATAATACGTATCACCAGCACGGTCACCAGAATTGCCGGAACCAGTGCGGTAATGACGAAGCTGCGAAAGCTGGGCTTGCCATTCGGTATCATCACCGCACGGATGTTCTGCAGCATGACTTATTCGCCTTGGTGAGATCGGCCAGCGCATGCTCTGTCGATGCCGTGGCATCTAGCTGCATTCACGCGATCAATGCCAGAGATGATCAATGACCATCGCGGCAAAGAGCAGCGCCAGATAGTAGTTCGAGAACCAGAAAAACGCGCGCGCGTCGGCCAATGTGCGAGTACGCATCAGACGAATAGCATAGTAGAGCAGCGCCCCACTAGAAAGCAATGCCACCGCCAGATAGAACCACCCCAGCGTCCCGATGGCAAACAGCGTCAGCGAGCCAAGCAGCAGCGCCACCATGTAGATCACAATCTGCTTGCGGGTCTCGGCATCACCGCGCACCACCGGCAGCATAGGCACGCCTGCCCGCTCGTAGTCCTTGCGCAACACCAGCGAGAGCGCCCAAAAATGCGGCGGCGTCCACAAGAAGATGATCAAAAACATGCATAGAGCGGGCAGTCCCACACGCCCCGTGGAGGCAGCCCAGCCGACCAGCACCGGCACCGCGCCCGCTGCCCCCCCAATCACGATGTTCTGCGGCGTCGTCCGCTTGAGCCACATCGTGTAGACCCCCACATAAAAGGCAATCGCCGCGAACGCCAAGAGCGCCGCCACCAGATTGACCACCAGGCTCAGCAGCAGGAAGGAGGCGATCCCCAGACTGATCCCAAAGACGAGCGCCTGCTTCTCGCCCACCTTGTGGCTGGGCAGGGCGCGGCTGCGGGTGCGACTCATCACTTGATCGATGTCGCGATCCCAGTAGCAGTTGAGGGCGTTGGCGCTGCCTGCCGCCAGCGCGCCACCGAGCAGGGTCGCCAGCACTACGGGCAGGCTCGGCATCCCCGCCACCGCCATCGCCGCCAGCGTCGTGCCCAGCAGCAAGACCGTCACATGCGGCTTCATCAGCCCGATATACGCATTCACGCTGGCGCGCAGCGAAGATACTCGGGCACTCGTCACGTTCTGCATACTCGCAGACCTTTCACATCTATCGGTCGAGTTGGAGAAATCGGTCTATTGCGTCTCGCCGGTCAGCCGCGCGCCTGACCCGGACGCACCGGCGCCTCATCGAGGCGTTCGGTCGCCTGGAGCCAGAGTCCAAGCATCACCATGACCATGACCGTAATGACCAGCGTCCCTGAGACGCTCATGAGCGCGCCAGCCATGTGCTGGTCTTCCAATACAGTGATGCTGCCCGGCGCGCGCGGTATTGCGGCGTAGTAGGGATAGATTACGCCCGTCGAGAACATAAAGACGGTATCGAGGATATTGCTGGCCAGCCCTCCCAGCACCAGGTAGACTGCTCGTCGCGGGTAGCTCAGGCGCGGTCTGCCCGGGCGCCACGGCAGCGCCTGCGACCAGAAGAACAGCCCGGCCCAGAGGAAACACAGGTGCTGGAACGCATGAATGGTATCGTTTCCCAGCGCGGCATCGTAGAGCGCGGGCAGATGCCAGACATAGACAATGATGAGATAGATGCCCATGCAGGTCGCTGGCGCGCTGAAGAAGCGCCCTATCACGTGTATCGTACGTCGGGTGCTCCGTTTGCGCATCAGCCATTGCAGCGATGCGCGACGCGCGGATAGCGGCACTGACCGCCAGATTGGGAGCGTGGGCATGCCCAGCAGCAACAAGGGTGGCGCGGCCATGATCAGCAACTCATGCTGGATCATGTGCGCCCAGAGAAACTGCTCGGCGTAGTCGTCGAGCGCGGATTCGAGCGCGATGAAGAGGACGAGCAGGCCACCAAAGAAGGAAAGCACATGCCACCAGTGCAGTCGAGTCGTTTGGCCGTGCTGGCGCGAGTAGATCACTCCGCGTCCATAGAGCAGCGCCGCCACCACCAGCCCGGCGATAACGGTTGGCTCCAGAGTCCAGTCGGACAAGACACTCCACATACCGGTCCTCGTTCATGTAGCCCGCGAGCTGAACCTCGCCCTGCCCTGCTTAACCACCCTGCACAGAGCGAGGCTCACTCACAGGATATTTATCCGTTCGGCGGTAGCACAATCATCATCAGCGTAATCAGCACTGGAGTCAGCGCCATCCAGAGCCAGTAGTAGCCGATAGCGCTCAGGCCAGCCGTTCGCTCGCTGCTATAGCGTCCGCGGATCGCGCGATGAGTCACGCCAATGCCGAGGAAGATGCCAAGCAGCAGGTGATAGACATGATAGCCTGAGAGCAAGATGTAGTCACTGGCAAACGAGCCGTCGCCCGTCGTGAAGGGCAGATGTCCCATGAAGCGAATCTGCCCGCTGACCGCTGCGATAGCCAGCACCGTCGCGACGGCCATGCAAATCGTCAGCGTCGTCTTGCTGCCCGCGCGCAGGCCCATGAACCCAATGAAAAAGAAGATCGCACTGAGCACGCACAGGCCGGTCAGGATGTAGACGGTCTGCTCATCGGGCATCTTGGTTCCCTCAGGGAACCATCCCGGAGCGTGGTAGGCGCGCAGCCAGATGTAGGTCGCCAGCAGAAAGATGACGAACAAGACATCGGTGAGCACATAAAACAGCATGCCTCGCCGCAACTTCAGGTCGTGATCGACACTGTCGTCGTGTGATGCGGCGTGTCCGGAGGCAGGAATCGAACTAGCCATCAACGTCTCCCTGTGAGGTATTCTGCCAGCGCTCTCGCGTGTGGTGGAGGGCGCTGGCGGGTGGCGATATCGGTTTAAGCCAGGCGCGTCAGCGGCAGGATATTAGCTCACTGCCTGCCCGGCTGATCCTCCTCCGGCTGCTGGTATATCTTTGCCGCTGCCAACCGGTTCCCCGTAGTTGTATGGGCCGCTGGTGACGACGGGCATCTGTTCGAAGTTTTCGAGCGGTACGGGTGTTGGCACCAACCACTCGAGCGACTTCGCGCCCCACGGGTTGGCCACCGCCTTCTCACCCGCGACCCAGGATGCGATCACGTTGTAGAAGAAGACGATGATCGAGGCCGCCAGGAGGTACGCGAAGATGCTGGTGACGAAATTGGCGCCCGCGAAGACCGGCGAGTAGTCGGCGACACGGCGTGGCATTCCCTGGAGGCCAGCGTAGAGCATGGCGAGGAAGGCGACGTTGAAGCCAATCTGCGTGCCCCAGAAGTGAATCTTGCCCAGCCTCTCGTCCATCATCCGGCCCGTCATCTTCGGGAACCAGAAGTAGACGGCGGCGAAGAAGCCCATCAGCGCGCCACCGACCATCGTATAGTGGAAGTGGGCAGTGACAAACATACCGCCATGCAACTGCACATCTGCGGGCACATCAGAGAGGAAGATGCCCGTGATGCCGCCAATCAGGAAGTTCCAGATGAATGAGAGGCCAAAGAGCATCGCGGTGGTCATCCAGAGGCGTCCACGCCAGAGCGTGCCCAGCGCCACCAGGAAGACCAGCCCGGTCGGGATGGAGATCATCTCCGTGGTCGCCATATAGACAGGGCGAATCTCAGGCGCCCAGCCCGAGACAAACTCGTGGTGCGCCCAGACGAGGAAGCTCAAGACCACAACGCCCATGATGCCGAGCACTGCGGTCTTATAGCCGAAGAGCGGCTTGCGACCGAAGACGACGAGGATGTCGATCACGATGCCAAAGGCTGGCAAGACGATCAGATAGACCTCGGGGTGGCCGAAGAACCAGAACAGGTTCTGCGCCAGCCAGGCGTTACCACCACCCGCGCCGGCAGCGTCACCGCCGACCTGGTAGTAGAAGAAACTGGTCTTATAGGCGCGATCCAGGAGGATCAACACCAGGTCGGCCGAGAAGGAGCTGGTGCCGATGGCCGCCAGCAACGCCGCGCCAAAGATGCCCCAGACCGTCATTGGCAGGCGAGTCCAGGTCATGCCCCGCGTGCGCATCGTCAGCACGGTGGTGATGACATTGACCGCGCCCATGATCGAGGAAGCGCCGATGAGTAGGACGCCCGCCGCGAGCGAGGTCATGCCAACACCTGTCTGGTCAGCGAGTGGAGCATAGAGCGTCCAGCCGGTCTGCACGCCCCCACCCTGACCGTTCATGAGAACGAGGCCAAGGAAAGGCGTGAAGAAGAAGATAATCAGGCCGGGAATCAGCAACGCGATGCTCAGGGCATTCAGCCGTGGGAAGGCCATATCACGCGCGCCGATCATGATCGGCACGATGAAGTTGCCAAACGGGCCAATGAAGAACGAGATCGTCGCCAGAATCATGATCATGCCATGCATGGTGACGATGGTGTTATAGGTGCCTGTCGGGAATGCCTTCGCGCCTGGCGTAATCAACTCGGTGCGGATGAGCATGGCTCCCAGGCCGCCTAGCGCCAGCATAATCATCGTGACGACGAGATACTGGATGCCCACCACCTTGTGGTCGGTGGTGAAGCGGAAGTAGCGCATGGCGCCGCCGTCTTTCCCGGCCAGACGCATCTCTTCTTCGTGGGTAGGATCTTTGCGGGCGAGTAGCCAGGTGAACGGATACTTGAGCGCGCCGATGCCGATCAGCCAGCCGAGGAGCAGGCCGATAAAGCCGATAATCAGCGCCTGTTCGTCGAAGTTGATGCCGCCAACATCGTTACCGACGCCACCCTTCTGGATGAAATCGGTGACAAATTTGTTGCCGATGATGTAGCCAATCGCGCCGAGGACGGCCCCAGAAAAGTAACTGGGAACGAGTTTCCGCATTATGCAACCCACCCTTCCCGGATGCTATAGGATCGCGCGTCGGCATCCCGTGCCATCCAGGCCAGTGTATTTCCCTGGCCAGAGATGCGCGCCGATTCGCCAGATTGGAGCGTTGCGACCCAGGAATCAAAGAAATCGGGAGTAACAACCTGTACCGGTGTCTCCATGTAGGAGTGGTAGACACCGCAGAGTTCCGCGCAGCGTACCTCATAGTTGCCGACCTGTGTTGGTGTAGCGCTGATATGAGTCGTCTGTCCGGGAACGGCGTCCTGCTTGACCGCGAACGCTGGAATCCAGAACGAGTGCTGCACGTCGGTCGAGGTAATGTCGAAGCGTACCGGTCGGTTGACGGGCAGAACCAGCGTTGTCGAGGAGATATTGCCGTATTGTGGATAGTAGTAGTCCCAGAGCCACTGCTCGCCGTTGACTTTGATGACCAGTGTGTCTTGCGCGGATGCCGAAACCGTCTGGATCTGGTTATAGAAAGCCAGACCATAGCCAAAGAGGAAGATCACCAGAACAATGGAAATGAGCAACCAGGTGACCTGTAATGGCATGTGACCGCGAATTCCTGGGCCATCACCATCTGGGCGGCCGCGCGACCGGAATGCGAACGCGGCGTAGCCTCCGAAGACGACCACCATCATGAAGACGGGAATCGAAAGGAGCGTAAACAGCCCCAGGACCTGATCGACATCCGAGGCTCGATTGGACGCGACGGCTGGTATTGATCCCCAACTGACGAGTTGTGGGCCAATGAACCAGGCGACCGCCAGGCCCACAATCGTGGCTATGAGCCAGATGATCGCGGCGCGTAGCAAATGTCTTGGTTCGTTCATATTGTATCTCTACCGTGCCTCTCTACTGCTTGCTGTGAACTCAGCGACTGTAGCTGCCTCAGGCAACGAGATCACACGACATCAATGGTGCCGGACATGTAGCCTTTGGTAGACATCGGGCCGCCAAATCCATCGAAGCCAGAGCCGCAGGGATCAAAGCATTGCCAGATGTAATGGCCTGGGCCTTGCGTGACGAAGGAGAACTCGGTGATGACGGGCTTGTTCGGCATGCCGAAATCGTCGGTGGGGGCACTGTCGTCAACGCCTGTTATTGGTACGCTGACGTAGAGCCAGTCTTGAGCCGAGCTGGGGATCGAGTGGATGGTGAAAGTGTGTGATGCATCCTCGGACTTGATACCGCTCACCGTCTGGCCATCGACCGTGATGGTATTGCCCAGCGTCCCCTGCGCCTTGTTGTAAAAGTCATTGAGCAGAGTCGATTTGCCGTCGTAGTTCTCGAGAATGATTGTGACGACCGAATGGGCAGGAACCTGGAATGTGGTTGTTGGCCAGTAGGTTACCCAGTCCTGATTGTCACCCGCCGGTGGAATCGGCGTGCCGTTATCCATGCCGTCAGGGTAGGTCTTCGATATCCAGTCAGGGTCTTCGTAGGGGCTGGCTGGGAAGGTCTGAAGGTGGAGAGTGACGTGCTTGAGGTTTTTCGCGTCGAGATTGTAGGTTCCGGTGTCTGAAGCCGCCATCAATTTTGGAATGCGGGCGGTGTTGATAAGAGTCACCAGTACTGCCGCCACGATGGCAGCCCCTACAAGTACTGTCACCAGTGCGCCCAGATATCTGCGCATATCTTCCTGCTCCTCTGCGGCCCGCACGATGAAGCGCCATGCGGGTCACTCGCGACAATTGCAATTGACCATTCCCACGGATGCATGTCCGCATTCCGGGGATTCCTGGGCTGACGATCACACACGCTAACAATCGAAGTGATGGTGCGCGTGCAGTCGTCATGTCGTGACCCGAAAACTTCAGGCCACCTCCGCAAGCGTGAATTTCCGCAGGCCATGCGGTATGCGTCGGCGCGATGATGTCCCGATACGCACAGAAGCGTGTCCGAGAGCATCCGGCATGGTGCTCCGCCTCCGGGATGGCGAGAGCGTCATGCCGCCTGCTTGAGAAACACGCTGCCTGTTGGTCGTATGGACGCGCACGGCGGCTATATGCAGGTTTACCTCACCTGTGGCCTGTGTAGCATGGTGCAAACTCACTATATTTTCGTAAAGCGGATAGGTATCGGTCAGAAATCTGGCGCAGTGCAGTTGTAAAGATTGTGAAGAGCACGGCGAATGCGTCGTTACTGGTTGAGCAGTCCATGATGATGCATGCTAGAGAACTAGAGAATCGGAAACCAGGTGTTCGTTAGATCAGGCCGAGATGCGAAGCTGCCAGTACCGCTTGCAGGCGGGTCTTGACCCCTAGCTTTTCGATGACACGTGTGACGTGATTGCGTGCGGTCACCCGGCTAATGCCGAGTGCGTTCGCGATCTCGACGGTAGCCATGCCCTGCGCCAGCAACACCAGCACCTCGTGCTCGCGCGGGGTGAGATGCTCCAGGGTCAATGTTGGGGCGCTATCGTTGTCCGCACTCTCCGAATGCCTTACTGGCAAGTGGAGAATGCTGCCAGGATGGTGAAAGACGTCGGCAGCGACCGCGCTGTGCTTCTGGCGCTCGGCATCGTCCGTCACATCCCGGAAAATATGGATAATACAGGCAGAACCATCGAGCTTGCGCGCGTGAAGGGTGCTCACTTCCAGCCAGCGCGCCGCGCCGTGCTGGGTGACGACGCGAACGCGCAAGGGTGTTTCACTCTGGCGGAAGGTATGCGCATGTGGATCGGATGAGTGCAACTCGCTGGGACAACGTGTATCGGCAGAATCGGCGTTCTCAATGGTATCGATGACCTCAGGACATATTGGCACATCCTGAGCATGGAGCAACGTGAGCATCTCTTCACAGGTGCGCCCCAGAGCCATGTCCGTGTCAAAGCCAAGCGTGCGCGAGGCAATCTCGTTCCAGGAGATAATCCGGTGCGTATCATCCACCACAAATGTGCCAAATGCCAGTGATTCGGTCGTAATCATTAGCGTCATTGCATGCCGCATTGAGCTCATGCGCATTCCCTCCGCTCGTTTCGAGCATCAGCATGCGCAACCATCCAGCAGGTACGCCTCGTGCGCGGCGTAGATGGCCACCATGCCTGAACTCAGCCAGATAACTTCTTCTTCGAATGACATCTGTGCTCAGGCGGGGTTAGTGTGTTAAGTCCAGTATCCTGCTCATGTCAAGTAGTCAATTGCGCGTAGCTGGCTCTGGCCCAAGATGATGAGCATGCGGCCTTCCAGCGCGACCTGGCGGCGGCGTATCATGGAGTGCAGATACTGGCTGACACGCAATGGCGCAGGAAGGATCGTTCCATGGAACGCGGCGATGGTGCGGGCGTGAGCGAGCGCTTTGGCGAGGGATTGAGCGCTCGGTGGACACGCACCACACCCAATGGGGGTACACTCGAAACCAGCCCGACCGGTCTGCGGCTCGCGCTGCCTGATGGCACGCATGCCGGCGTCTATAGCGATGCCCAGATTGACGATTACGGGACGCTGCCGCCGTCGCGTTTTCCCTGGCGTCCGCCGCTCCATCTGGAAGTGCGCGCGCGCGCGTCGCACCCGGCCCATCCGTCGCGTGAGATGCCGCCAGAACGACTGGAGGACCAGCAGTGGCTGCGGGGAACGGCGGGTTTCGGTTTCTGGAACTACCCCTTCTCGCTGACGGGCGCGGTCCTTCGTCTGCCCGAGGCTGTCTGGT
Organism: uncultured Chloroflexia bacterium; assembly: GCA_963718915.1. Classification (GTDB taxonomy): domain Bacteria; phylum Chloroflexota; class Ktedonobacteria; order Ktedonobacterales; family JADMIN01; genus DAHUXT01. The sequence goes on from CAVRAI010000015.1 coordinate 814,680, forward strand.
TCTTCGCGGCGTCTCCACCCTCGAATATGGCGCTGGTACCCGGATCGGTTGGCTGGGGCTGGAAGGCGCAGGTTGTTCATGCGCATCGACCCGGTGCCGTGCTCGCTGCGCTGCCAACGGCGGCAGCGGTGGTCTGGGCGCGAGTCAGTCGCCGGGAGCAGATGGCGGCGCGCTGGGTGCAGCGGTTGAGCGGGACGCATGAGGCGGCGCTGGAGGCCAATCTGCGCGAGTGGCGTACCTATACCATCGATTGGCGACACGACCGCGTCCGCTTTGCCGTAGATGGTGTGGAGGCGCTCTCTGTGGTGAACCCGCCAACCGGCCCCCTGGGCTTCGTCGCGTGGATCGATAACCAGTATGCCATCGCCACGCCACGCGGCCAATTTCGCTTCGACACCCTCGCCACCAGCTCCGAATGGCTCGAAATCGAGTCGCTGCGTATCCTGCCCGGCGCGGATGGCGCGCAGGTGTAAATCAAGCTGGCGGCTGGTAGAATACGCCAGGCTTCGCGGCATGAATGCTGGAATTGTGCCTGCATACATCAACATCTCAGCTAGATCCGAATAGTAGCATCTAAAAGCAATGACGCTTGAAATACGTGCTTACATATTAACTTGCAATAAAGGGAACAAGGCCTGCACTCTTTCCTCCTTCATCGTTGGCTATCGCTTGCGTTATGATATGAATTAGGATACAATCAGGCACACATCAAGCTACTTCACAACAACAATCGGTCAGGTGATTGCTGGCGTGCTTGCGTGTGATTTTTAGAGCGGGCTGTTCAACTGCCTCCTGCTTGATGTGCTTACAAGTATAGTCTCGTTCGGACTGAGGATGAGGAGTTCGAAAACTATGCAAACCCACCGTTCCCGGCGTTTTATCGTGTTGCTGGAACTATCGCTCGCACTGCTGTTGTCATCATGCGGAGTCACTAGCGCACAGCCAGCGCTGACCCACGTACATCCAACTTCCACAACGGCCCCGAAGCCAACGGCTACCCCAGAAACAACAGCTCAGCAACTCTCATTAAATCAGGCCGCTTCAGCAGATATTGGTGGGTTGCATGTTTCAAGCGATGGCGTGCAGTGTGAGTCGTGGATCGTTTTGAAGGATGAGCATGCTACCTATGATGTGGGATCCCTGTCACAATTGAAAGATTACCTTGGCAAGGAGGTATTTAGTGACGATGGTGTTCATGTGATTTTGAACCTGCCCGGCCCACTGCCAGCAGCGCCATCTTCGGCGGATGTGGTGCTGGGCAGTATGGGCAACGAGTTTGATACGGACAACTCGTATTCGGTACGCATCTATCAGGTTGAACCCATGAACCGTTTTGGTTGCGCAACAGCGCTAACACTTACGAACACGAGCCAAGATAGCATCCAGTTGAGCAAGATGGGCGTGACTTATCTGAGCGCGTCTACCACCAATAACTTTGCATATCACTTGGTAGATTACTGCACGGTTGAAAGCTGTGGACCTTGTCCATGCGGAGCAGGTCTCAACTGCACATTATTCTCATCGCTCACTTTGTCGAGCGGTCCTCTGGGTAAAGAGGTAGATGCGCCTATCGTGGTAGATACTTCTGATTCTTGCATCGGTAGCGGCCGTGTACAGCCCACCCTTACACCAGGTCAGAGCGTGGTAATTCTGCTAGAACTACGTTCTGTAGATGCTAGTCAGATCTATCATCTGGGTTTAGCGGCCGATATCGTTACTTCGACGGGTAGCAGACGCCTGACCTTCCCTTCAGTGTTCAACAGCAATGTCGCTTTCGCGAGTAGAAGTCAGTTTTCATGCTTTGGGCTTCACGGCAATACATTCACTCGTGAGGCGTCGGCGGTTAAACCGAGCTGTATATAGCGCCAGAAACGTGTGGTTATAAGGTCACAATTACCGACTCGTTGAGTCGGTACGGAGGGGCGTAATGGATGCGAATCGGTCAGATACTCGTGGGCAGGTTCTTGGCCATTTGCAGTGGTTAGCTCAGCTATGGATACGCGGCGCACTTGCCCTTGCTAGTCTGATTTTTGCAAGCATCCTTGCGATTCTATTTGGATTCAACGTATTCAATGGAAACGCCCCAATAGTAGAACTGATACGTCTTCATCCACTTTTTTCGCTCGTTGCGGGCGGTCTTTTTATAGCCATCACCTTAACGGCGCTGGTAATGGGCCGGAACTCTAATTCCAACGCTGGCGCTCAATCACGTTCCATTATTGTTGCGTTTTCTCTCGCAACGCTCAGCACAGCGCTCTTTCTTTCGCTGTTAGCAACAGTGCTTTTTCAGCCCGCCTGGTGCCAAGGGTCACCTTTCTGTCCAATAACCTACCACCCGAACGGGATCCACGATAGTGCGATGGAGATGTACTTCACCGCATATCAAAGCAAGTTCTACGTTATTACGGGTAATCCAAACAGCTACAACCTGGACGATCTGCCTGATCAACGCATAGGAGCCGTCATTTCTGGAACAACGTCGGCTAAAACTACGTCGTGCAGCATATTTATCGGCGTTCATAGCTTGCGAGATAGCGGATATGACATATTGATCCAGCAGGTATATGTAATTGTCCGTGATGTGCCCGGGTTAACCGGCCATCTCAATGTGTGGCAGCCAGGATCCAATCTCGTATATCATGGCAATCCCTATCAAGTCATGTATCGGGGCGAACTCCAAGGAGGTGTATTGCGTGCCCAGTATCTTACTGCTCCGGCGGGGTTTGTACAACTCATGCCGCAAGAGACTGACGCGCTTGACCTTCAAATGTCCTCTCTTGTCCCCGCAGACGTTACATTTCAGGTCAAGATTGTCTATCGTATGGCAAATGAGGGAGAGCTACATACCCTGATCCTGCCCCAAGTCTTTGAGGTGGTGTTCTCCAATAACGCAAACTGGCATCCCTATAACCTGGTAAACGGTCGGTTTGCGCCAGCTACGCCATAGCATTAGCGCGTGTTCAATGATGCGATTTCCTTTCATACATGGGATTTGCCGCAGGGCTTCAGCCTGCGGCATGTTCGAGCCAGGAAGATATTAGCCATTCAGGGCTTTCAGCGCACTACTCACTCAACTGCTCGATGGTTTCGAGCAGCAGACGGGGCAGTGTCTCGAACGAGTAGGACATCAGCAGGCGCTCGCCTCGCTGGTGCGCGCCTGCGCCATACGGGCCAAAGTTGACTACCGGCAGTCCCAGCGCCGCGATTTCCGCTAATGGCAGGGAGTAATCGCCTGCCACTGGCGACGCTTCATCCTCGCGCCAGACTGGCATGTTGGCGGTCAGCGCGGTCAGGTCGGCGGTGGTATCAAGTTGCAAGTAGCTCATATCTGAGATGAATGGGTAAAACTCCTCGACACTCAGTTGCAGGTCAGGGTGCGCGGCGGCAACCTCCGCGACCGCAGTATGAAGCTCGCAGGGCGCCGCGGCGATATGCGGATAGTATGGTGGCGAGTAGTAGAGCACGATGGCAGGCCCCTCGCGTCCGCTCAGCGTCCAGAGCGCGTGCGTCATGCGCATGCTGCGCTCGCGACTGTCGATGCCTTCTGGCAGCCGCCTCCAGGCGTCATCTAATGCCGCGACGACCGCCTCTTCGCCCAGTCGCGCGACACATCCCGCCCGTAGCTCCCGCCAGGTCAGCACATCTCCAGTGCGCGGCGTGGCTCGTGGCTGCCAGTTCGCGTCATCTTGCGCGGCGACCCAGGCGCGTTCGGCGGAGTCGATGCGGGCAAGCGTCCGGGTCAGCACCGCCGTTGCTCGCTCTCGCAACGTCTCGATCAGCTGGTCGGGTGTGGTAGAGAAGGTCAGCACGTTGAGATAGAAGTAGGCGGCGAACGGCAACTGTACGTCGTAGTGCGCCTTGAGGTCGGCGGCATGGAGTGTGACTGGGGGCGGCGTGCTCTGGCCGCGCACATGATCGCAGAGATTGGGGTTCATGCTGAGGTCGCCGATCAGTTCCGCGGCCAGCAAGTTGGCGTCCGCGCCGCTGAATGGCTCGCCGACGTGCGACTCGCGGCCAACCACCAGGAAGCTCGGCAACAGCTTGCCAATTGTGCCGGTATAGATGTAGCGGTGCGTGTCGCCTTTGTAGCGGGCGGCGGTGTAGTCGGTGTTGAGTCGCGCCGAGGTACTCCAGGCCGTGCTCGTCGCGGAGGCGCTGCAGAAAGCGCACGGCTTGTAGCACGCCCGCCGACTCGTTCTCTTCGTCGGGGGTTGCCAGAAAGACGACCGAGAGTGGCAGCGGCCGCTGGCGATTGCGCGCGGCGAGATGGCGCATGATGGCGATATTGGCGGCGACGCCCGACTTCATATCGATCGTGCCACGGCCAAGCATCCAGTCGTCGGGATACGCGGCAAGGTCTTCGGCCAGGCCTGGGGTGAAGGCTGCCAGTTCCTCGCGCCGCGCCCACAGTTCCTCCGGGTCGCGCGCCCACGGTTCGAGCGGACCATAGTCGCCCGTCTCGACGGTATCGAAATGGCCCAGCAACACGATGGCGCGCGCGCTGGCGCCTTTGACAAAGGCATAGGCGTTCACCCGTTTAAAATGGTCGCCCTCGACCGAATCGAGACCGCTGGCGGTGTAGGCCTCGGCAAAACCGTCCTTAGTAAGCAGCGCCAGAATTTCCTGTGCGCACGCGATCTCGCCAGCGCCGGGGCTGATACTGTTCACGCGCACCAGCCGCTCGGTGAAGCGTCGCACATCGTTGTACCACTCGCTGGCCATCTATTGCCTCCCTCGTGCTGTGGAACCTCTCTATTCGGGCAGTTGCGTCCGATTGTACCAAGCGGCGCATCCCGGCGCAACTGGACGCGAGCGCGCGCTGATTGGTACAATTCGCCCGGAATACATTGTGGTATGCCACCAGCCCAGCAGTCGCGGCAGCAGGATGGCTCGCTGCGACACGATGGGTGATTTCGAGGTAGAAAGATAGCAGAAGAAGGGCGGAACGATCATGCGTAGCAAAGTAACCGTCATCGGAGCCGGGTTTGTTGGCTCGACGCTTGGCCAGCGTGTCGCGGAGCGTGATTACGCCGATGTCGTGTTGATGGATGTCGTGCCGGATATGCCACAGGGCAAGGCGCTCGATATTCTGGAGGCTGGCCCGGTGCTGGGCTATGACTCGCTCGTCATCGGCACAAACGGCTATGACGAGACGGCAAACTCGGATATTGTCGTCGTCACATCAGGAATCGCGCGCAAGCCCGGCATGAGCCGCGACGACCTCATCCGTACCAACCAGGGCATCGTGACACAGGTCGTGCAGGAGGTCGCGAAGCATTCACCCAACGCGATCCTGATCTGCGTGACGAATCCGCTCGATGCGATGGTGCAGCTGGCGTTTAAGGTGAGTGGCTTCCCCAAACAGCGTGTGCTGGGCATGGCGGGCGTGCTGGATACCGCGCGCTTCCGCACCTTCATCGCGCAGGAGTTGAATGTTTCGGTGCGCGATGTGCAGGCATTCGTGCTGGGCGGCCACGGCGATACGATGGTGCCGCTGGCCCGTCTCTCGACGGTGGCGGGTGTGCCGCTGCCCGACCTGATTCCCGCCGAGCGGCTCCAGCAGATTGTGGATCGCACGGCCAATGGCGGCGCCGAGATCGTCAACCTGCTGAAACAGGGCAGCGCCTACTATGCGCCGTCCGCCTCGGTGCTTCAGATGATCGATTCGATTCTGCTGGATAAGAAGATGATTATGCCCTGCTCGGTCTACCTTGAGGGCGAGTATGGTATCAACGGCTTGTTCGTCGGCGTCCCCGCGAAGCTTGGAGTGAAGGGCGTCGAAGAGGTCATCCAGCTCGATCTGACCGAGGGCGAGCGCGCCGCGCTGCAAAAGTCAGCCGATGCCGTACGCGAATTGATTGGCGTCATGGGGATCTAGAAATCAGCCATAGGCCATGCGCGCTAAGCATTGCTGGCCAGCGTGTACACCGCGCATCGCGGGAAAATTGGGCGCTCGCGTGGTATGCTGGTTCTAGGGGACGTGTGGAGGAGTTCCTCACCGTTCGTCGGGTCCATCTCCATGTGAGCGCCGCTGAATTTGAAGAAACGCCCACCGACCCGGCCTCGTGTTAGGCGATCTATGAGCACGGCCAATACGGTGACACATGCGAAGTCTCCGTTTCTCTCGACGTTTCCAGGGCGATACTACTACGATCCGGCGATTTTCGCGCGCGAGCAAGAGCGTATCTTCTCGCGGATGTGGGTCTACGGCGGGGTAGCGAACAGCCTCGCGAAGCCTGGCGACTATCGCACGCTGACCATCGCAAATGAGAGCGTTATCGTCGTCCGCACGAAACAGGGCGACTTGCGCGCGTTCCTCAACGTCTGCCGCCACCGTGGCTCGCGGCTCTGCCCCGAGGCGTCCGGCCACCTGAACGGCTCGATTCAGTGCCGCTATCACGCCTGGACCTATGGGCTGGATGGCAGGCTGATTGGCGCGCCAAACGTCTTCAATCGCCCCGAGTTCGAGCGCGACCTCTACGGTCTGCATCCCGTCGCGCTGGAGGTCTGGCAGGGGCTGATCTGGATCAACCTCTCTGAGAATCCACCGTCGCTCGCCGAGCAGATGGATGACCCCATCGTGCGCGACTTCGGCAGCAACGCCTCGCTCGACCGCTATGGTATCGCCAACCTCCGGGTCGCGAAGACCATCACCTATGATGTGGCGGCCAACTGGAAGCTCATCATGGAGAACACGCTCGAGTGCTACCACTGCGGCCCGATGCACCCCGAACTCTGCGCGCTCCTGCCGGAGTATAAGACGGGCGCCATCGATGGCAACGACGGCACGACGTTTGCCGATGGCGTCGAGGCGTTCACCATCTCAGGCAAGGCCAGCCGTCCGCCGCTGCCGGGGCTGCTCCCTGAAGATACACACCGCTATGCCGGTTTCTTCGGCCTGCCCAGCATCTTCATCAACCTGCTCGGCGACCATGTGGCGATTGACTGGCTGGAGCCGCTGGGGCCGACCCAGACGCGCGTCACGACTGAATGGCTCTTCGATCCGCGGGCGATGGAAAGCCCAGACTTCGACCCGATGGATGCGGTGGCGATCCTGGATCTCGTGAACCACCAGGACTGGGTGGTCTGTGCGCTGGCGCAGCAGGGGATGACCTCGCGAGCATACGCGCATGGCGGCAACTATGCGCCGCTCGAACACCATATCCGCGATTTCGTGGACTATATCCTCGCGCGGCTGGGTGATGAGGGCGTGGAATAGACTGGTGGGTCCACCTTACACTCTCCGGCGGCTCTTGCTGAGCGCCTTGCGAGAGAAGGTGAAGTCGAGGCCCTCGCGTTCGGCGAACTGCTGGAAGAGCGCGTAAAAGCGGGCGCGGTCCTCCGTTGAGATGACCGCCACAGCGTCCGCCGCCTCGATGGAATACGGGATAGCCCTGGCCTGTGATAATCTCGCCGCGCAGCACATCCATCACGCGGTCGAGCTGGCCATCGTTATCCTCCAGCAGCCACGCCGGAAACTCCACCCGCGCGGGCGGACGGTCACTCGCGGCGCGCAAGTAAACGAACGCCACCGCGTCCGCGCCACCGCGATAGCCCATCGTCGTCAGGTCTTCGCGCGCCGAGATGAAGGCGGGCGTACGGTCTCCCCAGGCCAGCGCATCGCCCCAGAGCAGCGCGTCGTGGATGCCGCGCGGTGGGGGTAGCTCGTCGCCATCGCCCGAGAGCGCGCGCAGCATCGTGATCGTATCGCGGGCATAACTGGTGTCGATGTAGCCGAGCAGCGGGATGCGGGTGCGGCGCGAGGCGTCGAGCAGGCGTTGCGCGGCGGCGGCATAGCGCACAGGATATGGCGGCGGCATTTTGATCGCGAACGAGACGATCAAGCTGCCATCGAAGAGCGCCACGACTGGCCTATCTTCACCCGCCTGCCGCCGTGCCATGTGATGTTCCAGTCGCTCGACCAGCGTCTCCACCTCAAGCTCGAAGCGCCGCAGATGAACGATCCGCTCCGAGTAGCCCGCCGCCTCGTTCGTGCGCGCGTTCATCATGTCCGGTTCGCTCACCAGCAAATCTTCCGGCGGTAGCAACTCGGTGCGCACATCTTTGAGATAGGGAGCGGGCGGCTGGTGTGGATTCTCGTAGATGCCCGCCTGCACCAGCGCCACCGGCACCGAGGCGTCGCGCCAGGGAAGCAACTGGCTGCCGTCCACGGCGAAGGTGGCCGTGCCGCGCAGACCCTCGGCCCATGCGCGCGACTCCTCGTGATGGGCGAATGCGCGGCCAAACGGCAGCACGGGCGGCCCGGATCGTCCGAGTTGACGCCAGCGGTCGTACTCGCTCGTGGGGAGCGCGCCTGGCGTGTGGGATCGTTCGGCATTCGTCAGCGCGGCATCCAGCGCATGCCGTAGCGCCGCCGCGTCGGGATAGCGCGCGCCCAGGGTCGCCAGCGCCTCGCGCCAGGCATCACGTTGCTGGCCATAGCGTTCGTCGTAGGAGGTGAAGAGCGCCCGTTTGCGCTCCAGTTCGGCGACGAGCTTTTCCGTGTAAAGCATCGCGAAGCCCTCCTACGCGCTCGACCGGTGGCATGTCCGCCTGATTGCTATTCATGGAGAACGAGCCTGAACTTTCACCGGGCAGAGCGGCGCGACCGTGATGGAGTAATACGGTGTTTGGGCGTAGTCTGTCCAGCACCACGTAATCGGTCGCGCCAGAGATCGGACGCGATGTGGAAACGTAATATGTTCCCTGCGCCACCAGCTTAAAGGTATACCCTCCAGTCGTGGCATCCAGCGTGGTCGAGTATTCATCGGAGTAGTAAGAAGCGTGTTGAAGTTCATGTGCTTCGAGAGATGCACCGTCGGCGAGGGATTGGTCGGCGCGCCGGTGATGAAGCCGGTGACATCCTGTGGCGCATTCAGCGCGTTCTGTGCCGTCTTGGCCTCAGGCGTGTCCTTATAGCTCGTGACGAGCGTCGTGAAGGTGCTGACCGCGCCAGTGCACTGCTGACCACTGATCTGATCCTGCCCGTAGGCGAGGTAGGCGGTGGCGGCTTTGGCGTGCCCCTGGCTGGCGTACGCGCTGGAGGCGTATTGCGCTTCCAACGTGCTGAATTCGGTGATTGCTTGCTGGTAACGCTTCTGCTGCAACAACTGAGCGCCATAGAGATAGTATGCCTCAGGCGTGACGTTGGCCAGTGTCGCCTGGCAATCGCTGTTACAGGCCGGGCTGGACACGAAGTTGGCGAAGGCGGTGATGGCGTCGCGATAGGGTACGCTGCTGGCGTCTTTCTTCATCCACGCCGCGTACGCCTGGAACTGGCCCATTTGCGCGCGCTGGAACGGCGTCTCCGCTCTTCTGATAATCGTTGAGCACGCTCTGGAAGTGCGTCCAGCGCGCCCTGGTAATCGCCCCGCTGGAGCAATTGCTCGCCCCAGGCGTTCTGCACGCGCGCGATGTCGGGGGCATCTGGTCCGCTCTGTCCGCTCAGGCCATATTCGCGGATGGCCACGGCCCATTGCCCGCTCTTTTCCATTGCCTGCGCCTGCGCCAGATGGAGCGGCGCGCTGCCGACGAGGCCGACCACGCCAGAGGCGGCGAGGCCAGCCACCAGCACGAATGTCAGCAACGCGAAGATGAGCGAGCGTCGGCCCACGGCTGCCCGTAGCAGCGCGATCAGCCCGAAGACCACCGCCAGCGCCAGCGCGACGGTACCGATAGCCACCGCGCCGTCGGCCCAGTCGCCGCCGAGCAGCAGCACGCGCACGCCAAAGACGAGCGCCAGCAGCGCGATGCTTCCCGCAACGACGAGCAGCGAGACCGAGAGCGGGAAGGGGTTGCCAAGCGGCCCGCGGCTGCGTTCGGGAATCCGCGAGGAAATGACGGCCAATCGTCCAGATGCGGACGGCTGCGAGGGCATCTTTGGCCGAGATGGCGCTCTTCGTGCGGCCATAGCCTGACTGATACCGCGATCCCGAACCGCTGGGGATGGGCGCTGGAAGGGGTAGTAGGGCATCCGTGGGACGGGCGTCAACGGCGGAGGCTTATGTGCCGGGGCGCCAGGCGCAGACTGCGCTGGCTGATCGCTTCGCTCGTTTGGTCGCTCGTCCATGGCCCCTCCATGACCTCTTCGCATCGCTCAAGACCCGCGCACGCGGCCATGATGGCCCGGGCAGGCTGACAATCTGTATTGTACCGCAGCGGCAAACAAGCGGGAGCCTAAGCGGGGAGTAATGTCTCATGCTCGGCAATGACCGTCTGGCCATTGCGCTTCTCCAGATGAATGACGTCGTCGAGTCCCTGCTCGAAGGTATCGTCATGGCTGATGACGAGCAGTTGATCGAAGCCACGCACGCGCCGGATCTGCTCGGCCAGATTGCCGCGCCGCTCGCCATCCATATTCTGCGTTGGCTCATCGAAGAAGGCGATATCGAGGCGTGAGAGCCGCCGGAGTAGCGCCAGTCGCACCGCCAGCGCCGCGCTCATCTGTTCGCCACCGCTAAGCTGGGCGAAGGTGCGCTCGCGGCCATCGCGCCGGAGGACGATCTCGTAATCATCCTGCCATGCGAGTTCGGCGGAGCGGTCGCCCAGGATCTCGCCGAAGATGCGGTTGGCCTCGCGCGAGATGGCATGTAACTGGGCGCGGAGAATATTTGGCCCAGCCTCCTTGATGATGTCGCGGAACTGCTTGAGCATCTTGTCCAGGTCGTCGAGCGTCTGGCGTTCTTCGCGGGCTGCGTTCAGGTCGATCAGCAGCGCCTCGACGCGGGCAATCTCGTCGGCGAGCCGCGCGCCATCCTGCTGCGTCCGCCGAAGCTCCGCCGTGCACTCGCCATGCGCGCGCCGCACCTCATCGCCGCGCGCGGTTACTGCTGCCAGCCTGGAGCTATCGAACTTCGCCGCCGCCTGCTCGTAGTCGCGCGTGGCCTTCTGGTGTCTGGTGGTCGCAGCGCGCGCTACCTGTTCCGCTGCCGCATACGCCTTCTTGCGCGCGCCATGTTGCGCCGCAAGTTGCTCGTTGTGTAGATAGCGCAGATGGCCATCACTCGTGCGCGTCCGTGCGTCTTCCAGTCGGGCCAGTTCGTCATCCAGCGCGGCGAAAGGCGCCAGCCGCTTATCGCACTCCGCCAGTTGGGCGTCGTGATCACGCAGAGCCGCTTGCGCGTGTTTGACGCGCGCTCGCCCTGTTCGAGATGTCGGCGGCGGTGGCGCGCAGCGATGCCGCCAGCCCGCGCGGATCGCCGAGGGCGGCGAGTTCCGTCTCGATGCGTTGCAGATCGGCAGAGGCTGATTCCATCCCCGTCAGTTCGCGCGCCAGCCGCTCCAGCTCGGCGTTGAGCGTATCGCGCCGGTCGCTGGACTCGCGTAGATGCGATTGGATGTCGGGCAGGCGGTTGCACTGCATCGCGGCGTCATTACTTCGGTCATAGCTGGCGCGCAGACGTTCGAGCGTGCGGGCGTCGTGGCCGTTGGCGAGCGTCACCTCGATCTGCCGCTGTTCCGTCGTCAATGCCGCAATCTCGTGCTCCAGTCGCTCGCGGTCTTCGGCGGCCTCGCGCTGTTTCTCCTCGAATTCACCGCGACGGTCCCAGTAGGAGAGGACCGTGCGGGCGTGATCTATCCGAGCCGCCAGCTCGTGCGCATCCTCCTCCAGCGGCGCAAGCTCCTGCTCGGCCTCGGCGATCATGCGGTCGAAGTAGGTGATGAGGCTGTTCTCGCCGCGCTTCTGGATGTTCAGGCACGGCTCGCGCAGAAAGGGGCAGTTGCCCACGCCGGACTGCTGCCGCGAAAGGCGATGCTGCTCGATACGCGCCTGCACCTGACGAATCTTGCCGTCGAGAGCTTTCTGCTCCGCCTCCAGGGCGGGGAAGCTCTCGACCACCGCCTGCTGCGCCACAATCTTGCGCAGGTTCGCCGTCGCCTTCTGCTCAAGTTGCGCCTTTTTCTCGCGTTGCGTCTGCTTTTCGGGCAATTGCTCGCGTACTGCTTTGAGCCGGGCGCTGCTCGTCTCCCAGGTCGCCTGGGCCGCCTGCGCCGCTTCAAGCTGGCCGCGCCGCTCGCTCAACTCCTCGGCCTCGGGGCGAAGCTGCTCTAGCCGGGCGATCTGCTGCTCATCCTGCGTGCAGGCCTGTTGCGCCGCCTGCCACTCGCCCTCGATGCGTCGCCGTGCCGTTGCCATCTCGTCGCGCCGGGTGACACGCTGCCGGGCCGCCGTGCGCTCCTCTTCGAGCGTTCGTTGCCGTTCGGCTTTTGGCTCGACCTTCTCCAGCTCATGAGCAGCCTGTTCCGCCGCCGTCAATTGCTCCTGGCTGTGCGCTAGCTCCTTACGCGCGCCTTCCTGCGCCAGGGCCACTTTCGCCCGCTCCTCGCGCAGTTGCGAGCGCTGTTGTTCGCGGGCGCGCGCCTGGGCAAGCTGCTTCTCGGTCGCGAGAAACGATTCATGGTCGGGACGGCTCTCGGCGCAGATGCGCGTGGCCTCGGCGGCCTCGGCAAGCTGGCGCTCAGCCTCCATACGCTGGGACTCCGCCGCGCGATGTTCCGCCAGGGCGACATCTACCGCGCTTTGTAGCGCCGTCACCTGTTGCTTGCGCTCTTCCAGCGCTTTGCGTTCGGCCTCAAGGGTCTCGGTCTCGCGCTGGAGCCGTGCGAGCGTTTCCGTCAGCGTGCGCTCGCGCGCCCGCCCCTGCTCGAACTGCATGCGCCAGTCATCCAACTGCGCCGTCTCGCGTTCAAGGGCGTCGATATGGCGCTCCTGCTGGTGTTGCTGATCGGTCAGGTAGCTTTTCGCGGCCAGCAGCTTCTCGGAGGCGGTGCGATAGTCCTCCACCTGGAGCAGCGCGTCGAACTTCTTCTTGCGAACGGCGGGCGTCTGCAAGAAATCGGCGGTGAAGGTGCCCTGCGGCACGCCAACCGCGTCGTTGAAAAGCGTTTCGAGGTTGAGGTCGCTCTCGATGCGTAGATGCTGGCGCAGAAACGCGATGACGTCGGTCTTCTGCTCCACGACCCGTTCATCCAGGTCGGGATCGTAGATGTACCAGTCGGACGAGGAGCCGCAACGGCGCACGGCGTGATACTCGCGGTCATCTAGCGCCGAGGTGAAGATGACGGTGACGACGCCGACCCTCTCGCCCTCGCGGACGAACTGCGCCTGTTTGTAGGGCAGCGCGTCGAAGAGCGCGAAACCGATGGCCTCGACCAGCGTGGACTTGCCCGCGCCGTTGCTGCCACGGATGGCGGTGGCGCCAGCCGCGAGGTCAATCCGCGTGTCGCGATAGCTCTTGATATTTTCGAGTCTGACGCTGTTGATTCGCACGGGTTTGCCTTATCAATACGCTCGCCTGGACGCCGCGCAATGGGGAGAAGTGTTCAACTAAGAATATTCCTCACCCAGCGCGAAAAGCGGAAATAGACCTTACCCAGCCTTTGATCCCGTAAATCTCATCTATGGAGACGAATCCGCAAGCGGCGGCGTATCAGGAAAAGTATAGCATGCGGGCAGGCGGAGTCGTCAGCGGGTAGGATGGATAGCACGGTGCCCCATGCTGGAAGTCGCACAGTCTTGAAACGGGGTTCAAGATAGCTATCATTTCTCAGGCGGGGTGGACTCCGAGCCAAGTAGCCCGAGTCGCATCATGCGTTGCGCTAATTTGTAGATATCGCCTTTATCATCTTCTTTTCTGATACCAGCGGCTACCACGTAGACAATCACCTGAGTCGCTTCAAGATGATAGAGAATCCGGTAGCGCTGGCCGACCGCGCGGACGCTGCGAAATCCAGCCAACTCACCGATGAGCGGCTTCCCTTTCGCGTCGGGACTGTCCTTCAATTCAGTGATAGTATCGAATAGTTTGCGTCGTATCCGGGCATCGGTGATGTTACGTAGCATATTCGCGGCCGTCTGGGTAATACGCACTTCCCAGACCGACGTCTGTTCTTCGGGCATAACAACACGCCTTCCCGCCGAAACGATCAGACGAGGCTACTCCAGAGTCGCCTCGAACTCGTCGAGGGAGAGCGTACGTCCCGCGGCAACATCTTCGGCGCTCTGGCGCAGCGCGGCCATCAGATCCGCGTCGCCCATCACTTCCAATGTCTCGATAATCACCTCATACAGCTCCCACGGAAGTATTGCCAGCACTGGCTCATTCCGGCGCGTCACCGTCACCGCCTCGTGCGACCGCGCCAGTTCGTCAGGGAGGCGCGTCAATTGTTCTCGCGCCTCGCTGATGGACATGGTATTGCCCATTGATCGCCTGCTCCCTTCCGATGCTGAGAATCACTTCCCAGTGCGCAACATGCCACTCCATGCGACATCAGAAGCGCGATGACCACTCTTCACCATCAGATGCACATGTAATTGTACGTGGATTTGTACAGAAGCGCAAGGCGCGGCCAGCAGGGGATCTGAACAATCAGGATTAGCCGCCTAGCTCTCAGCCTGCGGTCTGTACCCCTTACGAATTCGTCGCCTTCCACCAGTCTATCGTCACCTCGACGTGGCCGAGGTGCAGCCCCAGGTGCTCGACGGTGTGCGTCAGGCAGCGGCGGTTCATCCGGTCGCCAGCGGGATGGCGGCTGATGGCGGCCAGTTGCTCCGAGGTCATGCCGGTGAGCAGCGTCTCGGCGTCTGCCAGGAAGCTGACGAAGCGCGGGCGAAGTTCGGCCCAGGTGGGCAGCGCGGCGAACTCGGCGTCGCGGTCGCGCTCGATGGGGCCATCGCCGACGCAGCTGATGTACCCACCACTCGGCAGACGAGATAGCGTGCGAGCAGATGGCCGCCAGCGTGTTCGTCTGCGCGGTGGGCGGCTGCCAGGCGAACGCCTCTTCACTGATCGCGTCGAGCGCCTCAATATACCAGGTAATCAGCCGCCGCAGATGGTAGCGATATAGTTCCGACTCGTTCGTCGGCTCTTCGCCGGGCTTTCGGCGGCGTTGGCATCGGCATGGCTATTGCCCCTTCCTTGCACTGTCGGTCAGCGTATTGCGGAGCATCCCCAGCCGTTCGATCTCCATCTCCACCACATCGCCCGCCAGCAGCCAGCGGTGGCGCTCAGTGCCCAGTTCGAGGATGCAGCCGGTTCCACAGGTGCCGGAGCCAATCACATCGCCGGGCCGCAGCCTCACATGCTCTGAGGCGCGCTCGATCATCTGCGGGAAGGTGTAATACATGTTCTGCGTGTTGTCGTGGGTCAGGTTGTCGCCGTTGATCCAGCCGCGTATCTCCAGGTTGTAGCGCTCGTCCTTACCGGAGCCAGTGCGTCGGTCGTCCAACTCGTCGGGCGTGACCAAATAGGGGCCAAGCGAGGTGGCGAAATCTTTGCCCTTGGCTGGCCCCATATTGAGCACCTGCTCTTTGCGCCAGAGGTCGCGCGCGCTCCAGTCGTTCATCACCATGTAGCCAGCGATGTAGCCCGGCGCGTCGTCGGCGGCGATGTCGCGTCCCTCGCGTCCGATGACCGCCGCCATCTCCAGCTCGAAGTCTACCTCCTGGCTGCGCTGCGGATAGCGCACCGGCTCCTCCGTGCCATACAACTCCGAGGTGTTAGAGAAATAGAAGACCGGGAACTCATACCACGCCGGGATCATCTCCGCCCCGCGCCGGCGCCCGCGATGCCTTGACGTGCTGCTCGAAGACGTAGAAGTCGCGCAGGGTCGCAGGATTCGGCACGGGCGTCCGTAGCTCGACGTCGCGCAGATCGTGGGTAATCACCGGCTCGCCCGGCTCCAGCGCCACATCTTCCGGTCGTCCTTTATCCGCCGCCGCCAGCGCCGCGCGCACCGCCGCCATGCCGTCTGGCCCAAGCTGCAGCAGCGCCAGCGTCGTCGTCGGCAACCCCGGCACGCCGTTCACATCCAGCAGCACGATGCCATTGCGCGCCGCCCACGTCCCCAGCGCCGCCAGATCAAACACCTGCTCGCCGACAAGAACGCCCGCGCGCCCCTCCGCCAGATGCGCCGCGCCCGCCTGCACATATGTCACCAGCTTCATCGCTTCATCACTCCTATGTGGCTATTGGTGGGGATAATTCTCCGGGAAATGCTGTCCGTAGCGCGTCCAACTTCGTTGTCGACACACCTGTCGGAGTATAGCACGGTCGGCGCCTTGTGACTTTTCTAGCAGAGTGGCAATCCCTGTGGTGATATACTTCTATGAAACTCAGAGGCTTGTTTTATGCTCTGCATTAGTGACCTTCTATGGTGCAATTTATTGCGGATAGATGCCTGATGTCATGTAGGCTCCTGGCAGAGTTCCGCAGTCCGCGTAGGCGGACTTCGTGGCCGCGGGCCATTTAGGCGCGGCTCTAGTCGTCAGCCCGAAATAGATGAGGAAGTGCTATGACCCAGGTGAGTCGGTATCTTGAGGCGGTTCGGCAGCGGGTGATTGTCTTCGATGGCGCGATGGGCACCATGATCCAGAATCTCGGTCTGGAAGCGGCTGACTATGGCGGCGAAAGCCTGGATGGCTGCCCCGAAATTCTCGTATTGTCCCGCCCTGACGCCATCCGCGACATCCACCGCGCCTATCTGGCCGCAGGCGCCGATGTGCTCGAGACCGACACCTTCACCGGCACGCGCCTTAAGTTGGACGACTATGCTCTAGGCGCGCGCACGCACGAGATCAACACTGCCGCCGCCCGGCTGGCCCGCGCCGCCGCAGATGAGTTCAGCACCGCCGAACGCCCGCGCTTCGTCGCTGGCTCGATGGGGCCAACTGGTATGCTCCCGTCTTCGGATGATCCCGCCCTCTCGAATATCACCTATCAACAGCTTGCCGAGATGTACCGCGAACAGGCGGCGGCGCTGATCGAGGGCGGCGTTGATCTGCTGCTGATCGAAACCAGCCAGGACATTCTGGAGGTGCGCGCTGCCATTACCGGCATACGCCGCGCCTGGGCCGAGACGGGCCGCCGCGTGCCGATTCAGGCGCAGGTCACGCTCGACACGTCCGGGCGGATGCTGCTGGGCACCGATATCGGCGCTTCCTCCACGATTCTGAGTCACCTGGGCGTGGATGTTGTGGGCCTCAACTGCTCAACCGGCCCGGAGCATATGCGCGAGCCGGTGCGCTACCTCACCGAGAATATCCCGCTGCCGATCTCGACGATCCCCAACGCGGGGTTGCCGCTCAACGTCAATGGACGCGCCATCTATCCGATGGAGCCGGAGCCGTTCGCCGCGGCCCTCGCCGAGTTCGTCGGCACGCTGGGGGTCAACATCATCGGCGGCTGCTGTGGCACGACGCCCGAACACATCGCGCGCATCGTCGCCCATCTGGACGATCTCGATTCCGCCCATCGCAGCCATCCCGTGCGGCGGCTGAACGACTTCTCCGATGAGACGCGCCACCGCACCCAGCAGCTGGTGGCCTCGGCCATGCGCGCCACCTCGCTGCAACAGGATCCGGCGCCGCTGCTAGTGGGTGAGCGTGTCAACTCGCAGGGCAGCCGCAAGGTGAAGCAGGCGCTGCTGGCCGACGACTACGACACGCTGCTCCAGGTGGCGCGGGCACAGGTGGATGGCGGCGCGCATGTGTTGGATGTCTGTGTCGCGCTGACCGAGCGCGCCGACGAGCCGGAGCAGATGAGCCGGTCGGTGAAGAAGCTGGAGATGGGTGTTGAGGCGCCGTTGGTGATCGATTCCACCGAGGCGGGTGTGATTCAGGCCGCGCTGGAGACCTATCCGGGCCGGGCCATTATCAATTCGATCAACCTGGAGAATGGCCGGGTGCGCGTGGATGCGGTGCTGCCGCTGGCGCGCGAGCATGGGTCGGCGGTGGTCGCGCTGACGATTGACGAGGAGGGCATGGCGAAGACAGCGGAGCGCAAGCTGGCCATCGCCCAGCGTATCTTCGAGATCGCCACCAGCGAGTATGGACTGCCCGCCGAGGCGCTGCTCTTCGACGCGCTGACCTTCCCAGTCACCACCGGGCAGGAGGAGCTACGCGATAGCGCCGTGCAGACGCTCGAAGGCATCCGCCGCATCAAGGCGGAGCTGCCGGGCGCGCTGACCATCCTTGGCGTCAGCAACGTCTCTTTCGGTGTTACACCACATTCTCGCGCCGCGCTCAATAGCGTCTTCCTCTATCACGCCGTGCAGGCTGGGCTGGACGCCGCCATCGTCAATCCGGCGCATATCACGCCCTACGCGGAAATCCCGGAGGCCGAGCGCGCGCTGTGTGACGACCTGCTCTTCAATCGGAGCGAGGATGCCCTGCCGAACTTCATCGCTTACTACGAGCAGCACGGTGGCGAGCGACCGCAAGAGGAGAAGGCTGACCCCACCGAGGGGATGAGTGTGGATGAGCGCATCCACTATCAGATTCTCCATCGGCACAAGGAGGGCATCGAGGCGCTGGTAGATACCGCCATCACCACGACGCGCCGGGGTCTGAGGCGAATCCCGACGCGCCCGACTGGAAGACGACGCCGCAACTCTCGCAGGCGGCGGTGGAGGCGCTCAATGGCGTGCTGCTGCCCGCGATGAAGGATGTCGGCGACCGTTTCGGCGCGGGCGAGCTGATTCTGCCGTTCGTGCTGCAATCCGCTGAGGTGATGAAGAAGGCCGTCGCCCGGCTCGAACGCTATCTGGAGCGCACCGAGGGCTACACCAAGGGGCGCGTGGTGCTTGCTACCGTCTTTGGCGACGTGCATGATATCGGCAAGAACCTGGTCAATACGATTCTGAGCAACAATGGCTATACCGTCTATGACCTGGGCAAGCAGGTGCCGCTCAACACTATCATCGACAAGGCGATTGAGGTGAAGGCTGATGTGATTGGCCTCTCGGCCCTGCTGGTTAGCACGTCGAAGCAGATGCCCGCATGCGTCGCGGAGCTGGATCGGCGGAAGCTGTCGTTCCCGGTGATGGTTGGCGGCGCGGCGATCAATCGCGCCTATGGCCAGCGCATCCTCTACGTCGGCGAGCCGGGCCAGGAGCAGCCGTATGGACCGGGCGTCTTCTACGCGCGCGATGCCTTCGAGGGGCTTGAAATTGTCGAGGCGCTGACCGATGGCGAGAAGCACGAGACGTTCGTCGAGCGGGTGAAGCGCGAGGCGCAGTCGGCGCGTGAGCTCCAGGCTGAGCGCGAGGCGGCGCGTGCGTCTGCTCCAACAGTTGTGCAGGAGCATGCCCCGGTGACGCCTGCCCCGGTAATCGTCGCGCCGTTCTGGGGGCCGCGTGTGTTGGACCGCGTCGCCGTCGAAGACGTGGCGAACTATCTCGATAAAAATGCTCTCTATCGTGGGCGCTGGGGTGGCGTGGCGCACGGCGAGGAGTATAAACGGCTGGTGCGCGAGGAGTTCGAGCCGCGATTGGAGCGACTGCTGCGCGAGGCCCGTCAGCGCCAATATCTCCGTCCACGCGCTGTCTACGGCTACTATCCGGCGCGCGCCGAGGGCGATACGCTGCTGGTGCTCGATCCATCCGACCCGACAAGCGTGCTGGAGCGGTTCGCGTTCCCCCGGCAGCCCGACGGCCAGCGCCTCTGCCTGGCGGACTACTTCGCCACCGAGAGCGGCGAGCCAACCGCCGTCGCCTTCCAGGTGGTGACGATGGGCAACCGCGCTTCACAGGAGACCGAGCGCATGCAGGCGGCAGGCGACTACTCCGAGGCGTACTTCCTGCATGGGCTGAGCGTCCAGATGGCCGAAGCGATGGCCGACTATGTCAATCGACGTATCTGTGACGAGTTGAAGTTGACCGGCGAGGCGGGACGCCGCTATAGCTGGGGCTACGCCGCGATTCCAGAGTTGGCGGACCACGAGCGCGTCTTCCGGATGATGGGTGTGCCTGAGGCGATAGAGGTCACGCTCACCGAATCGTATCAGCTTGTGCCCGAACAATCGACCGCCGCGATTATTGTCGTGCCGCATCCCGGCTCGGTCTACTTTGCCGTGCGCGAGGCGGCGGCGAGTCAACGGCGGGGTAGGGTCAGTTCAGATTCACGTTCCAGATAGTGAGCGTGTCGAAGTTCGTATCGAGGAAGAAGAGCCTGTTGCCCTTCGCGTTCCAGGCGAGCGCAGGCTGGGGCGTGAGACCCCCAAAGGTCCGCAGACGATTCGCTAGCGGATGTGTCTTCAGCGTGAGCAACTTCGTGCCGGTCGCGCTAGTCGAAGATGGTGACACTTTGGCTTGCGGCGGGAATATCCGATCCGAGATTCGCGACAATCTGATCGATCAATGGATTCGGGTCGGTCGCCGCGATCAGTTTACCGTCTGCGCGCCAGGCCACCGAGGTCTGCGACGCGTACGGATCAGCAGGATCCTTGAGCCGTATGGCCGCCGCCATCAGTCCTTTGTCACGCGGGGCAACATGATACTCCCCATCGCTTCCCTGCGCATAGTCTGTTGCGGCAGAATCGAGTTCGCCGCCAGATCCCAACACTGGTATCAGGTAGCGGTCATCAGGCGACAAAATTGTCATATTCTCATTGAAAGAGAGTACGCTCTTTTTGCGATCCAGCAACACCATTCCTGGCTGCCACATGGTGAACGACTGTCCGCCGGATGGGGTACCTACAGGCGTAGTGGTTGAGGGATTAGGCGCCGCGACGAGTTTGCCATCGGAACTCCACCGATAGGCAGTCGCAATTGGCAGATTCGTGTTGCTATGTATCACATGATTTGCCTGAATGTCCCAATAGTCATAACCGTAGAATGCTGCACTGGTGATCGCCTTCACTGCTTGCCCGTCCACTGGAGCCACCACTACGCCACTCACGGCAAGGAATGAGGTATTGTCAGGGCCAGCCATCATCCAAAATGGCAGCATCACCCGCTTGCCATCGAGCGCCCAGACGAGTCCCCAAAACTGAGGATAGACCAGAGATGATGGTGTGTCGGCCTTCGTGTATCCAGGAATGCTCGTATCTATGTCGATCTGCCGGACCAGATTGCCACGGGTATCGAGGATCGCGACCACATTTTGCGTGACGATTCCCGCGTCAGGATTGCTGCAGGCCCCGAGCTTCGCGAGTACCGCGACCTGTTGACCATCGGGCGACCATGCCGCAAAGGTTGGGCAGAAAAGGTTACCGTCAGCGAGGTTGATGCTGGTGACGTTGCTGGCGAGCTTTGCGTGCTGCTGCCAGGGAAACAGCCCCTTCCACGCGGCCCCTGCCGAGACGAGGACCACGACCGCCACGAGTATCGCCAACAACGTTGGCCACGGCCGTCTGCGTGATGGTGTATTTGCAATACGCATCGGAGCAGGATTGCCAGAATCGGGCATGGCTTGTGTGGCCCCGGCGAGTTTGCGCATGGCGGCGATCCGCTGGTTGCGCGCTACATCATCATTCCAACTGGCATTCTCTGGAGGCACATTCTCTTGGCTCATGTCGACTCCGGGAAGTTCACAGCAATTGGGTGGATCATGCTAGTCTTGCATCTCTACAATTGCTTGCCACTCTACCGTGCCTTCGATGGTGGCGCTAACTGTCACTGAATGATTACCCGACGGAGGCTGAAATACGGAGGTTCCGTTCAGTTCTGGCGTTGCAGTGCATGGACTGGATTCTGTCGCCTGGGGATAGGTGATATGCAAAGTGCCCGATCCTTTGCAGGTATAGAAAAGTTTGTAGGATTTGGTTGCTACAAAACTTCCAGCAAACGTCTGAGATGTCGCAGACGTGTTTCCAAGCGTGAGTACGATATGCCACCCTTTCTCTGCTGTCAATGGTGGCAACGTTGCTACTGTGGTTGGCGATGCGGGCATAGTCGGCGTTGGAGTTAGTGTCTTGATAGCGGTTGAGCCATCACAGGCTGTCATAAAAAGAGTAACAAGCGACGATACAAGCAATGTTGTCACAAGCAAACACATCCTGGATGCGCATCGCGATTGGGAAATATAAGACACTCGTATCATCCTCTCGATCATACTATGGAGGACACCAGCATGAGTGTGAGACAATCCATCTCATACCCATGCTGGTGTGCATGATGTGCGTCTGAGACGTTCTCAGCATCTTGTCAGGAACCAAAAAGCGTCATTATCCTGTCAGGATGCGTCATGGCTGATTGGGTCGCCCTGATTAGGAGCCTATTCAGGTATTCCAATTTGGATACCAGGGACTACGCGCTGTAACTGTACCTTTGTCGTTTGTTATCGCGCAATTGCTCGCGAGATAGTAGTAGTGACCGGTGGTCACCTTTTGAAGGACTCCATATTGCCCGTAGCCTGCCTTGTGCGCCGGAACTGATATGGCCATGCTGTGCCCGATAGTGGTGGAAATTGAGGTGGTAACCGTGATGCCCAGCGTAGCGTTTACACCTGCAACGATCACGCTTGCATCAACTGTCGCACTCACGTTTATCGAAACGGAAACCGTGCCAGTGACCAGTGCACTAAATGTTTCCGTTGCGCTGGTGGCATTGCTATTATAGGCTCTATATGCAGATGCCCCATTTGGTTGGTCTGCTGGATATGGGCCAGAGAAAATTGGCGCAACTATAAAATACGACATCCCGAACAGAAGAGCGCACAGGATGCCATGTGTTAGCTGTCTCCACCGAACGAGCGTGTAGAAGGTATGTGTCTGGGGTAGCTGAGCTTCCAGGTGACGCTGAATGATGCGCCGCCGCCGCGATTATTGTGCCGCACCCCGGCTCGGTCTACTTCGCCGTGCGCGAGGCGGCGGCGAGCAACGCGGGGTAAGCCGCTAATTGTCGCCTCCGACCGTACCGGTAGGGGTAGCTGAACCGCCCGGCGAACCGTGGTGATCGCCGCCGTGATCGTCGTTCTCAGGAGTCTGTTGAGCGCCAGGCGTATCGTCGTCGTTTTCCTCATGGCTGGTTATACTCGTCGTGACCGCCGCCGTATTGTCGGGGTTGCCCACGCCGATTGTGCTTGGCCGTGGCGCGTCATCGTCGCCCGACATCCGCGCGACCAGCTTCGTTGGTGTCACAGAGATAGTGGCGCTGACGGGCTGTCCATTCACCAGCAGCACGGCGCCCTGCTGAAAGCCTGATCCAGAGACGGTGACTGTCCAGAGATGCTGGTCATGCTCGGAATAGACCATATTGGCCTGCGTGACCGTTAGCACCTGGTCGCCAATCTCGGCGAGCACGCCCGTCGTCTCGATGCGCTCCGGCCATGGCAAAATGGCGAGCGCGGTATGCAGGTCGGCGATTCCCGTGGTACGCAGTTGTTCCAGTTGTGACGAGAGAGAGTCCCGTGCGTCGCCAGCGGGCACATTATCCAGATTGGTCGCGGCGGCGCGCGCCTCATCCCGGAAAGTCGCCAGCGCGTCGTCATACGTCGCGCCGGTCTGGCGGTTCGCGACCGCGGAGTTCAGGGCAAGCAGGGCATCTTGCGCATTGCTGATATGGAGTTGCGTGCGGTCGGCTGCGCTGCCAGTGATATTCGCCTGAAGATTCTGCTCCCACCGATGCAGGCCATAGAAAGGCGAACCCGGTCCGGCAAACGCCGCAGCCGTAAAGGTTGTCATGCCAATGGTGAAGAGCAGAGTCGCTGCCAGTGCGGGCCAGAGCAGCCGTCTCCACACGGGTCGGCGGCGCGTGGCGAACGGACGCGCTATTGATGGGATGTCTGGTAGCGTGGCGTCATTCGCTGCGGCGCCCCACTCAATGCCTGGCAGCGTAGGGTCGTCGTTTCCCAGGAATGGCGGTGTCTCGATCAGTGGAAGAGGAGTTGTGTCGTCCGTGAGCGGCATTGGAGCAATACTATCGCGCTCTCGCAGGTATGCGGCGCGGGCAAGGAACAGCGCCTCCAGGTGAGCGACGAAGGCCTGCGATGGCTCCTCATCTCCCAGCTCGGCGACGCGATCCGCGGCGTCAAGCAGTGGCTGAAGATCCCCAGCTACGCCAGTGCCATTGGCCGATGGCCGCTCAGTTCGCCCTCGTCGCGCGTCCACACGGAGGGTGAGCAGGGTGTCGAGCCTATCTTCGGGTAGCATTGCCCTTCCCTCCTTTCCGTGCTGTCGCATGTCCAGAATCGTCGGGGACTTGAGTACGATCCGCGATGTTCAGATAGCGCGCCAGCGATGCCAGAGCACGGAATTGCAGGGCGCGAATGGCGTTCGGCTGCTTCTCGAGCAGATGCGCGACATCCTCGGTGGAGTAGCCTAGCACGCAGCGATAAAGGATGACCGCCCGCTGGTCCTCGGTGAGCCGGTTGAGTCCCGCGACGACCTCAGACCAGCTTTCCCGCGCTGTAATAATCGTCAGGGGATCGCCTTGTTCGGCGACGGCCCACGGTTGCTCGCTCTCCGGGAAGAGTTGGGACGCCTCCGGGCGCGTTCGCTGCCGTCGGTAGTGCGTGGCGACTTTGTTGCGCGCGATGCCAAGTACCCAGGCCGCGAAGGTCAGTTCGTCGTGCGCGCGCATGGTTCCGATGCTATTAATGACCGCAATGAACGTCTCGGAGGTGATATCCTCGGCTGTCTGCACCGCGCCGATACGCGCCAGCACAAAGCGATAGACTACGGGCAGAAAGCGACGGTAGAGCATCCCCAGCGCCGACTGGTCAAGCGCCCGCGCGCGTTCGAGCGCAAGGCTGAATGGAAGCGCGGGAGGCCAGGTCATGCCTGTCCCCGCGTTTCCCATACCCCATGTTGTGTTGTCAACCCTGCCGGGTATCGCCGAGCCGCGATCAGCCAAGAATAGGAAGCCTCTCTGGACGAACATCGCGCTGATAGGTCGAGCTAGTCGGCTAGTTGTGGGGCGAGCCGTCGTCTTGACCGCCGTGACCAGACCCACCAGAACCATCGCCGCTGTGATCGTCAACGCTGGGTGTCGCGCTACCGCTGCCTGAGCCGCTATCGTTGTCGCCGCCATGACCATCGTTGCTGCCGTCGTCCGCGTCCTCGTTGTCACCGTGGACTTTGGTGGCTGTTAGTGTACCATCCGCCTGCGGGTTACCATCAACCTCGATAGACATTCCGGTTTTGAGGTCGCCAAAGCTGTGCGGACCATCGGTGAAGACCGTCGCCGAGTTCACGACGACCGTTACGGATGAGCCGTGTTCGGTCTTGACGACGAAACGTGAGTTGCCGGGGTCAATACTGCTGATGGTTCCCTCGGCCTCATGGCCGTCATGTTGGTCGTTATCATGTTGGACATTGTTCTGCTGACCACCAGTATGCTGTGATGATGGTGTCTGGGACGCGAACGGCATATGGAGGTCATTGCCATTCGCCGCCAACGCGGCGGCGCTCCCAGCGCTCGCAATCAGGACTGCCCCGGCGATGGCGACCGCGATCTTATTACGGAGCAGGTGTGTCAGTCTCCCTGGCATAACGTCTCGATTCCTCCCCGATTCCTTTGCGCACCATGTGTGCGGTGTATCGTTCGCGGGCGCCCTGCGACGACGTGTGTTGTACATGACATGTCACAGAGGAAGTCGCGCAGTGAGGGTGAAATGTTATGGCTGCCATCTGATTCCTGGCGCAATCTGCTACGATTTGCCTCGTTTCTGGCTTCTGTCTGCTACGTTCGGCGGTGTAGACTATGAGCAGAGACCATTCTGCGCCGAGGCAGAAGCGGGTGTTTTTGACAGGAGGCTGTGACGCATGGCGGATGTGCTGGGCGAGCTTGAACAGTATATCGAGGATCACCTGGCGGAGTCCCTGGAGGATCTGCGGCGACTGACCGCTATCCCCAGTGTATCGAGCAAACATGAGGGCATCGACGATGCGGCGGCGTTCGTGCGCGAGCTGCTGGCGGCTGCTGGCTTCGAGGCGCGGGTGATGCCGACGAGCGGGCATCCGGTTGTCTACGCCGACTCTGGCGGTAGCGGCAAGACGCTGCTCTGCTATAACCACTACGATGTCCAGCCCGCCGAGCCGCTGGATTTGTGGGAGTCACCGCCGTTCGAGTTGACCGAGCGCGATGGCCGTGTCTATGCGCGTGGCGTCTCGGATGACAAGGGACAGTTGATCTCGCGGCTGGCGGCGATTCGCGCGGTGCGCGCGGTGACGGGCGGCCTGCCGGAGCGCGTCAAGTTTCTGGTCGAGGGCGAAGAGGAGATCAGCAGCCCCAGCCTCGAACCATTCGTCGAGGAGCAACACGACCTGCTGGCCGCCGACGCCTGTGTCTGGGAGTTCGGTGGTGTCGATCCCAACGGGCGGCCTGAGGTGGTGCTGGGCCTGCGCGGCATTCTCTACGTCGAGTATCGCGTGCGAACGCTCTCGCGCGACGCGCACTCCGGCAGCGCCCACAATCTGCCAAACGCCGCGTGGCGGCTGGTGCGCGCGCTCAACACGATCCAGGGAGCCGATGGGCGTGTCCTGATCCCTGGCTTCTACGACGCGGTCCAGGGGCCAACAGATACCGATCTGCAACTGCTGGCGGGGCTGCCTTCCTCTGAAGAGTTCTATCACGAGCACTTTGGCGTCAAGGAGTTCGTCAACGGCCATACCGGCATGGACTACCGGACTGCGGTTTACGAGCCGACGGCCAATATCGCGGGCATCGGCGCGGGCTGGCAGGGGCAGGGGTCGAAGACGGTCATCCCGGCCTATGCAATGGCCAAGATGGACTTCCGCCTCGTGCCTGATCAGGATCCCGAGGATCTCTTCGCGAAGCTGCGCAAGCATCTCGACGACGGCGGGTTCGGCGATGTCGAGGTGGTGAAGCTAGGCGGCGAGCGGGCCGCGACCACACCCGGAGACGATCCGTTTGTCCAGTTGACGGCGCGGCTGGCGTCGGAGGTCTATGGCAAGCCCGCGGTGATCGACCCGCTGGTTGGCGGAACTGGCCCGGTCTATCCCTTCCGTGCGTTCCTGGGCACGCCCATCGTGACGCTCGGCCCTGGCGACCCACTCTCCAACGCGCACTCGCCCAACGAGAGCATGTCCATCGCCAACTTCCTGCTAGGTACGAAGCATATGGCGCGGCTGCTGGTGGAGTTTGGCGACCTGCAGTGACTGCTGTGCCCAGATAAGGCTAACCAGGCCAGTGCCGCTGATTTTGGAGGGAATAGCCTGTAAAGAGTGGCCAGATGCATTGTCTGTGCCCAGAGACCATGCTATAATCTAGGCGCGGCGCGGAAACCGTTAGCTGGGGAACGTGCCGCCTGGCATCTCCTCCGCTCACCAAACTCCGGAGACGATCCAACGCTCGCGCTGGATAACCGCCCCCAATCGCTGGCCGTATCCCGCCGACTCGTTGGCTGGCGCTGGGAGTCTGAGCCGTGGTGAGGCCAGTATCGCGTACATCGCGCAAGGGGAATGGGTTTCTCTTTCCGCGTAACTATCGTTCGTAAACGTCACTATCACCTGTCACTTGATTCCGGTTCGCTGTTTGACCGGCAACGTGTCCGTGAGGCGCGGATGTCCTGGAAAGTTCTGATCGAGCGCGGCAATTTGGGCTTTAGCGCCGCGCACTTTATCACGTTTGAGGGCCAGTGCGAGCCGCTGCATGGGCACAACTATGGGGTGCGTGTCGAGGTGGCGGGGGAACTGACGCCCGACAGCTATGTGCTCGATTTCGTTGTCCTCAAGAATATCGTGCGCGCGCTGTGCAAAGAGTGGGATCATCGTTTCCTGCTGCCCTTGAACAATCCACATTTGCGCCTGACCGAGCACGAGAATGCCTGGGAAGTGGTGTATAATGGGCCGCTCACCCATGGCGCAGCCACCACCGACGGAGTCACTCGCTATCTGCTGCCCAAGGCGGCGGTGGTCGCGCTGCCGATTGACAACGCTACTGCCGAACGCCTGGCCCAGCAACTTGCCCGGCGCATCGCCGACCAGCTGCGGGACGCGAATAAACTGGAGCAGCTCGACCGCATTCAGGTTGGCGTTGAAGAGACAGAAATGCAGACCGCCTTCTTCACGCTGGATATACGTATCCATCCATCAAGCGATCTTTCCCCGCCGGTATAGCACGTGCTATCCCAGATGCAGTGGTCATTTTCTCCCACGTCGCAAAGTGTTTTTGAACCTTCACTTTTTTCCAACGTTGTTGTGTGTATCTGGTACATGAGCATGTGTCACTCATGTGCTGGGATGGCCGAAATTCGGCCCTAACCGGCTCTGCCGGCCGTGAGCAATGGAGCTCCACTCTGGCCAGCGCTGGCTACCTTGCAGGAGGATATGTACCTGTGGCGATCAAAGAACCTGAAGTCATGAACCCGTATGCTCAAGCGGTCGCGCAATTCGACGCCGCCGCCGAACGCCTCAATCTCTCGCCGTCGCTGCGCAAGATTCTGCGTATGCCCAAGCGCGAGCTGATCGTCAACTTCCCGGTGCGGATGGACGACGGCAGCATTGAAATGTATACGGGTTATCGCGTCCAGCATAATGTCAATCGCGGCCCAGCTAAGGGTGGCATCCGCTTCGACTCCAATGTGTCTCTCGACGAGGTCCGTGCGCTGGCTATGTGGATGACGTGGAAGTGCGCGGTGGTCAATATCCCATTTGGTGGCGCCAAAGGCGGTGTCATCGTCGATCCACGCACGCTCTCACGCACCGAGTTGGAGCGCCTCACCCGCCGCTATGCGACTGAAATCGCGGGCGTCATTGGCCCTGAGAGCGATATTCCCGCCCCCGATGTCAATACCAATCCACAAATCATGGCCTGGATTATGGATACCTATTCGATGCATCATGGCTACTCGGTGCCTGCCGTGGTCACTGGCAAACCGCTCTCGGTGGGCGGCAGCGAGGGCCGTATGGAGGCGACCGGACGTGGCGTCTATATCATTACGCGCGAGGCATGCAGGGTACTCAATATCCCGCTGAAGGGCGCGCGCGTCATCGTGCAGGGCTTCGGCAATGTTGGCTCGATCACGGCGCGGCTGCTGCACGAGGCGGGCTGCAAAGTGGTGGGCCTGGCCGACGTGACGGGCGGCTACTATAACAAGAATGGCATCGATGTAAAGATTGCCCTCCGCTACTCGCAGGAGCATGGCGGCTTGCTCAAAGACCTGCCGCATGCCGAGCATATCGAGGGCAAAGGCGTTCTGGAGATGCCCTGCGATATCCTCATCCCGGCGGCCCTCGAGGGTCAGTTGACCGAGGAGAACGCGCCGCGCGTTCAGGCAAAACTGATCATCGAGGCGGCGAACGGCCCGACAACCAACGAGGCCGACGCGATCTTCCACGAGCGTGGCATCCCGGTCGTGCCCGATATCCTCGCCAACGCGGGCGGCGTGACGGTCAGCTACTTCGAGTGGGTGCAGGACCTCCAGCACTTCTTCTGGACGGAGCACGAGATCAACGAGCGGCTGGAGCGCATTATGATGCGCAGCTTCGAGGCGGTGGAGGCCAAGCGCGAGGAGCAAAACTGCGACTATCGGCTGGCAGCCTATCTGCTGGCGGTCTCGCGTGTCGCCGAGGCGACCCAGGTGCGCGGCATCTACCCGTAAGCCATCGACAAACACCAAACATTCACGGCGGCGATTCACCATTGCAGGTGGTCGCCGCTTCGTCGTATCTGGCAACTATGCCGTAGACCATCGCGCCGCGATACGGTAGAATGGTGCGGTCGGCTGGCTGGTTGTATTGTCTCGGTTCACTCATTGGTTAGCGAGGTATCGATGTCAACGCTGGAGAAGCTGCAACCTGCGAGGCAGAAGACCTTAACTCCACTCTTCACATGGCTGTCAATTTTCATCGTGGTACTCACTATCGTTATCACGCTACTTGTGTACCATGCCGTCAATTGGATCACATTAAGCGCACCTGCTCTGCTTATTATCGGCTGGAGCTATCTCGTCTGGTGGCAGGTCCGTGCAAATCGCGCGGGTGTCTGGCATAAGCAAGGAGACGAACTCAGGAAACGTGAGCGTTATGATGAAGCGCTGGCTCATTTCAATCAAGCGCTAAAGCTATATCCACAATATTTGGACGCCCGGTATGGTAAGGGTCGCACGCTGAGCCAAATGGGCCGTTATGAAGAAGCCCTGGCAAGTTATGATCGTGTTTTGCGACGTGCCCCCAATGCCCCCAGAGTCCTACATAGTGCAGGCTTTGCTCTCTTACGCCTCGGACGCAAGCAGGAGGCATTGGATGCGTTTGAGCAGGCGCTTTCACTCGACCCGAATTATGCCTCGGCCTGGCTCAATAAAGGCCACGTTCTTTCGGAACTCAAACGGTACGAGGAAGCGTTAACCGCCTTTAAGCGGGCGTTGATATTGGATCCAGACAGCCCGATCGCCTGGAATAACCTGGCAGACACACTGAATGACGGCCTTAAACGCCACGCAGACGCGCTCTACATATGCGATGAGGCCCTTGTGCGCGGCATTTCGATTAGCGGCATCTGGGCTATCAAGGGCGATGCGCTACAAGCACTCGGCCGTGACGACGAGGCGCACGTAGCCTATGAGACGGTCTTGACCTTCCCAACGGATGACTTTCTGAGCTGGGTAAGTACAGGCACTGCACTCGCCGCCCTGGGACGCTGCGATGAGGCGCTAGTGGTATTCGAGAGCGCTCTCACCTTCCGCACCGATTCAGCCGGAGTATGGCGCAAGAAAGCCGAAGTATTGCGCGTACTTGGCCGTGAGGATGAGGCGCAGGAGGCGGAGCGACACGCCGATGAGTTGGATCGGTAGCCCGCTCTGGTTGCCCCTCTCCCGCAGGAGAGGGGGATAGGGGTTAAGGTCTATTCCAGCACGATGCTCTGTTTGCGGGCGAGGTAGACCAGCTTGCCCGCGAGATTCTCGATGGCCTCAGGCCAGGTGAATTCGGCGGCGGTCTGCCAGCCCGCGGAGCGAATCTTCTCCTTCTCCTCAGGATGATGCAGCAGATGGAGCAGATAGCCGACGATCTCGTCCGGGTCTTCGGTCTCCAGTGCTACCGCGTTCTCGAACGAGACGGCATAGTCTTCGCCGGTTGAGCCGGTAAAGGCGATGCCACGGGCAGCCATCACCTCCAGGCCCACCAGCCCGAACGGCTCGTGGCCGCTGTTGGCCAGCACCGCATCGCTGGCGGCATAGCACATCCGCACGAACTCCTCCGGCACGAAGAAGCGCAGATTGTAGATATCGGCCTCGCCCGCGTCGCGCAGCAGCTTGATGCATTCCTCTGGCGTCGGCTTGCGCGCCTCGATGTCGCGCACCGTCAGGCCCAGGTAACGCGCCCGACCCAGCACATCGCCGCCGTGTGGCTCGATGCCGCCGCGAATCACCATCGAAAGCGGGTGGCCGCTATACTTCAGCCGCGCCGCCGCCTCGATGGCCATCAGCCAGCGCTTGTCGGGATCGAAGCGGCCAATCTTGAAGAGAAAGAGCCGGTCGGGATTGCCGCGTTGCGCCGCCTCACGCAATGCTCGCACGGAGCGAGGGGTGACCGCGTTGAGGTAGCGCTGGGGGATGCCGTTCGGTATCGTGAGCGCGTTGACGCCATACTCCCACAGCCGATGCTTCATGTAGCGGCTGACCGTGGTGATGGAGGTTGTAAAGTTCAGTTTGCTCCAGTTGATGCGATGCAGCGACATCAGGCTGTTGCAGTTCCACATCAGGATGCAGCGGTGGCGGGCGTTGTGCCAGTGCAGCATATCGGAGGTGCGGATCATCGCCTCGGCGGTGTGCCAGTCTTCGCCGATGATGACCACAATCTTCCCCTGCGCCACGGCGGGCCGTACAATCTCGTCATAGACAAAATAGGGCACCGACTCGTTGTAGTCGTAGAGTTTGTGCTCCTCGCCGTCATAGACGCCGTTGGGGTAATGCTGGCTGATCCACTGGCCCCAGCGCCGCAGATGCAGCCGCCCATTCACCAGATCTTCCGCTGCGGGCTTGTTGGGGTCGCCGACAAAAATCAGGTGAGTCTCATAGCCCAGATGCGCCAGCGATTCGGTGAACTCTGTGACGCGCGTGCCAAGTCCCCCCGCCATCGAGTAGATATCTGGCCCCTCGAAGCAGAGTGAGACAAAGATCGTGTTCTCCGGCGAGATGCCGCCGCCCCGCGCGATGACACCAGGGGTCGCGGGCTCAATAGCAACCTCGCGCACACTCGTCGTCGCGGCGTCGATCACCTCTTCTGGCAGTATCGGCTGCTCCGTCGTGTCATTCTGCGGCGTGACCCCGCTAGCCGGAGCGCTGGCTGGCGTTCGCTGGGTGCGCGGGCGTGGGCGCGCGCGGCGCACGGTGTCTGTGCGCTGTTCGGATGGTGTGGTGGCTGGCTGTTTAACCTGATCCTGCTCTGTCATTGTGCGTGTCTTTCTGTTGTCCGCCGACAGTGCATCATCTGCTATGCGTCTATGAGTCAAGTATCTCATGTGGGGCGTATTGGAGTCATACCAATTGTTGCAATGTGTTGCAGTGCGGGCCTGCCCCTTAGACGGCCCGCATTCCGCCGCAGTCACAGATGAGCAAAAACCGGCGCCAGGAATCGTCAGGAATCGTGGCTACAGATACGTCGTCAGCCAGCGCAGGATTCGCTCATCCATGTCGCGCAGGTGCTCGCGCTCGGCGGGTCCGTGTCCCTCGCGCGGATAGATCACCAGCTCCGTCGGTATCTGCCGTTCGAGCAGCGCCCGGTGGAACGCATAGGCCTGGTTGACGGGCACGCACGGATCTTGCTCGCCATGCAGAATGAGCGTGGGCGTTGTGATCTCGTCCGCGAAGGTGAGCGCCGAGTGGGCGCGATAGACCGCTGGCTGCTTGAGCGGATCGGCGGCAAGGATGCGCATATCCCAGTCGGGGATATTGGTCTGCGCGTGGAAGCTGTGATAGTCACAGACGCCCGCGCCCATCATCGCCGCCTTGAAGCGCCGCGACTGGCTGATGGCCCACGCCGTCATGAAGCCGCCGTAGCTCCAGCCGATGATGCCGACTCGCTCGCCATCGACCAGCCCCTGGGCGACCAGATAATCTATGCCGCTGAGGATGTCTTGCAGGTCTTTGCCGCCCGCATCCCCCAGCACCGCATCGGCAAAGGCGATACCACGTCCCAGGCCGCCGCGTATATTCGGCTGGAGCACGGCGAACCCAGCGCTGGCGCAGATCTGACCCCACATGACTCCGCCGCGCCAGTCCGTCTGCCAGGCAGCGGATGGGCCGCCATGTATCTGCACCACTAATGGCGGCGGTGAGCCGCGCGTCGCGGTGAGCGGCCGGATAAACAGCCCCTCGATGCGCCATCCGTCGGCGCTCTCCCAGGTGATTACCTCGGCAGGCGCGAGCACTGTGGTTTCCTCGATCAGCGCGTTGAGATGGGTGACTTGTCGCCATTCCAGCCGCGCGTCCGCGCCAGTGGCGTCGGTAAGCTCGCCTACCCAGACATCGGACGGGTGCAGCCGGTCGGAGGAGTGGGTGACACAGCGGCGCAGGTCAGGTGTCGTCGAGAGCCTCGGGCCGCCACCGCCGCCGATGATGAAGTCGCGCGAGAGTGGGGTGAGCGCGCCGTTGGCCACCTCCAGCAGCCCCACCTGGTGCGCCACGCCATCCCAGCCCGCGTAGAGCATGCGCGCGCCATCAGGGAACCAGCGCACCCAGCTTGGGCTGAACTCCACCCCCGGCGTGAGATTGCGCGGTTCGCCGCCCGCCGCCGGGATGACGAAGACCTCGCCGCCCACCAGCCCGCGATCACTCCACTCGCCTGATAGGTAGGCGATGCGACTGCTATCTGGCGACCAGGCGAGCGCCGCCGCCTGCCGGGTGAGCTGGGTCAGCCGACGCACAGCGCCACCCTCTGCTGGAACTGTGCCGACCTGGCCCCGATACCAGTCGGTCTCGCCGGGGCCAGCCGAATAGTAGACGGCGAATTGCTGGCCGTCAGGCGACCAGGCGTACTCCCAGATGGTGATGTTAGCGGGCGTCACAGGCGCGGGCTGATCGCTCGTCAGCTCCACGATCCAGAGGCGGCGGTGTCGGTCGGGCGCGACCACCACGGGATCTTTCGCTGGCTCGTCTCCTTCCCACGTCAGCAGCGCCAGGCGGTTGCCATCGGGCGACCACTCGAACGATTCGACGCCGTTGGGCAGTATGCAGAGGCGGCGCGGAGTTCCGCCACCCGCTGGCATGACGTAGATTTGCGCCTTGCTGCCGCCCTGCTCACCATCGCGCGTCGAGAGAAAGGCAAGTTGCTGGCCATCTGGCGACCAGCGCGGATGGGTGTCGTTGCCCGGCCCTGCGGTCAGCGCGGTGGCTTGCCCGACATTAAGTGGGACGGTCCAGATGCGGGCGACTGACTTTGGCTGGTCCGCGGCCCAGTCGCGCAGCACGAACGCGGCGCGGCTGCCATCGGGGTGAATGGCCTCGTCGTCGGGGGTGCGCGTCTGTCGTATGCTCGCTGATGTGGCTGGCACGCGCGCTGGCTCCAGGCGCATGCCCTCGTTCGCTGCGGTTGTTCGGGTGTTCGTCACTGCTATCTCCTCAGGCGACTATTCGGTCTATCACGAATGCTGAGCCCGCAGCCGGTCGAAGGCAATGCGCAGGCCGCGCAGCAGCAGGTTAGGGTCCACGATATCAATACAAGGGGTGACTCCGGCCATGACATCGGCCAGTCCACCGTGCGCGATCACCTTCGCGCGCGCGCCGCCGGGGATCTCGTCGCGCAGTCGCGCCACCAGCCCCTCCACGAGCCCGACATGCCCGAAGACGATGCCCGACTGCATGTTGGTGGCGGTATTCTTGCCGAGCGCATGTGGTGGTGGCTTCAGTTCCACCTGGTAGAGGCGCGACGCCGCGCTCGCCAGCGCCTCGGCGGAGATGCCCAGCCCCGGCGCAATCGCTCCGCCGAGGTAGTCGCCCTCAGGAGAGACGCAATCGAAGCTGGTCGCTGTGCCAAACTGGATGACGATGGCAGGGCCTCCGTAGATGCGGTGAGCGGCCAGTGTGCTTATCATGCGGTCGGCGCCGATCTCCCAGGGATTATCCACCAGCAGCCGGATGCCCAGATCGAGTTGGTGGGTGATGACGATGGCTTCGCAGCCGAGATACTGGCTCGCGAGCGCCTCGAAAACTGGCGTGAGTGGCGGTACGACGCTGGCCAGGATGACATCGCCGATATCTTCCAACAATAGCCCGGCCTGCTGGCAGAGACTGGCCAGCAGTGCGGCGTACTCGTCAACGGTCTTCTCGCGCACCGTCGCGACCCGCCAGCGCGCGCGCAGTTCATCACTCTCGTGCGGGTAGAGTCCGAACTTGATTCCCGTGTTGCTACAATCTATCGCCAGTAGCAGAGAGCGCTCTGCTTTTACCATGAGATGCTCCGAATCTCGCGCGTCGCGTGGGCCATCACTTCGCCAGATCGCCTGATGCGACGTTGTACGACATTGGCCCGCCCCTGCGGCGATTGTAGGCTTGCGCTATTGTTGCGGTCAAGCGCCCGCGCGGCATTGACGTGAATTTGACGGCGCACTGTGCAGGGGCGGCACGCGAATTGTACAATGAGAGGAATCCGCGAATGTCCCGGAGCATCTCAGCACTATCAGAGCTTTCCTGGCGCAGGCGAGGAAGGCAATACGAGCGATACGATTGAAACTTCCCCATTGTGGAGGTCAGCGAAACCATGAACGCGGGAACCAATTTCAGCACAAACCGTCCGTGGCCACCGAGCGAAGGGCGCGGGATGAACACGATGGCGAGCGTGACACAACAGACGGCGCAGCAGCGGTTCACCGCGAGCGAACGGCAGCGGAGAGGCCGCCTTGTACGGATCGTCTCGCTTGGCTTGCTGATTGCCATGGGGCTGTTGATTCCGACATCGCTGATTCCTACGCCAGATATCGTTACCCTGATCACCGTGCTGATCGTCTTCGTCGGCGCTGGGGCGGGGTA
Source organism: uncultured Chloroflexia bacterium (assembly GCA_963718915.1). Classification (GTDB taxonomy): domain Bacteria; phylum Chloroflexota; class Ktedonobacteria; order Ktedonobacterales; family JADMIN01; genus DAHUXT01. The sequence goes on from CAVRAI010000015.1 coordinate 850,327, forward strand.
TCTGCTGAACCGCATGCGGCTGGTCAACGCGGCTGGCTATTCGGTCTTAGTCGGTGGCATGCTGGCGCTTGGCTGGGAAGTCGTCGCGCAGTCATTGCGCCAGGGTGGGCTTGATCTGAATGACCTGCGCGTCTATGACCTCTTTGTGCTGCCGATCATCCTCTCCGCGATCCTGGTCACGCGGCGAGGGCCGGTGATCGTCGCGTTAGTCTCCATCGCCTTTACCATCACTTCGATCATCCTGCTTCCTAAGTCGCCTACGCTGCAACAATACTGGGATGGCACGTATCCGTATGCGCTCGGATCGTCATACGATGTCGTCATAGTGCCGGTAGTCCTGCAGGGGCTGGCAGCGGTAGCGGCCTGGCTCGGCGCGGATAGCGTTCGCCGGGCGCTGCTCCAGGCGTATCAGGTGGAGGAAATCTCGGCTGCGAAGTTGCAAGTCGAAGATCAGCAGCGGCGGCTGCAACGCGGTATTGCCCATATCCAGCAGGTGCATTCGGCTGTCGCGCACGGTCAGTGGGATGCTCGCGCGCAGGTGGAGGCTACCGAGCTAATACCCGTCGCAGTCAGCCTGAACCTGCTGCTGGATCGTATCTCACGGCTTACCCGCGACCAGGAACAGCGCCAGCGTGTGGATCGCACGGCCCATGAACTGGCGCAGGCATTGCGGCGGCTACGGCTTGGCGATGGGTATTCGCCGCCTGCCTTTACGGGCACCTCCTTCGATGAAGTGTTGATGGAGCTGGATGTACTGCGCACTGTGCGTCCGACTTCGAGGCCGCCGACCTCGAGTGCGCCGAGTCAGGGGAGCGTTCCCGGCTGGCCGAGTGGCTCCGGAAGCCAGACGAGCGTGCCACCACCTGGGCCTCCGCCTCCGTGGAGAGTGTCTGGCCCATCCCAGGGAAGTACTCCGGGCAACAACGGCGGCAACACTGGAGGCAACACTGGCGCGCCGCAATCGTGGCCAGCTATACAGCCGGACGGTGAACATCCCACCCTGCCCCAGTGGCTGCGCGAAAGCTAACGGATAGCGACGGAAGGATGTGGTATGGAATTGCTTCCCGATATCCACCTGATCGACGGGGTGAATTCCAACGCCTATCTGATTATCGAGCCAACGGGCCTGACCCTGGTGGATTCCGGCCTGCCCGGCAGCGACCAGAAGATCCTGGCCTACCTCCGCGGGCTGGGTAAGGCTCCGTCGCAAGTGAGCCGAATTCTGCTGACGCATCAGCATGTGGACCACGTTGGCGGCGCGGCTGAGCTGGCCTCACTCAGCGGGGCGGAGGTGATTGCTCATCCGCTGGATACGCCAGCCATCGAAGGAACCGCGCCGCGCGATATACCGTCAGGCCCGCTGGCCATCGTCTTCCGCTCCATGCTGCTGCCACGGCTTCGCCCCGTCGCGGTGACACGCCAGGTGCGGGCAGGCGAGACGTTGCCAGTTCTGGCGGAGGATGGCGGCTTGCAGGTGATTGAGACGCCAGGCCATACGCTTGGCCAGATCGCGTTTTATCTGCCGGGGCGTCGTCTACTCTTCGCGGGCGATACGTACCGTCATACCCGACGTGGCGAGGTAGCCATCCCCTTCAAAATGTTCAACCGCGATACTCCTCAGACGTTCGCTTCACTCGCCTCGCTCGGCACGCTGGCAATTGATATCAGCCTGCCTGGGCATGGCAAGCCAATGGCGCATGGCGCGGCTGAACCAGTGGCGCGCGCCGTGAAAGCCGCTCGACGCTCGTCCGCGAGCCGCTAAGCCTGGTTGACGCAAAGACATATCACGACGCTATAGTCTGCAACAGGGATTCTCCTCACTATTCGCGATGACGCCGTTTTGAAGTGGTGGGATATGGCGGATGATGCCACGGCAAGTACGATAGACAAAGATAGACGGCTCCGTCAGGCCGAATTGGCGATAAGCCATGTGCTGCGCGGCGGTGTGCTTATCAGCGCGGCGATTATCCTGCTGGGTGTCGTCTGGTTCTACCTCCAGATGGCGGTGATCGGACACGCAACCCTCACCTATCCGCGCTCGGTCTCCGACGTTGTGCGGGAGCTTGCCCAGGGTGATCCGCTGGCTCTCGTTACGCTGGGATTGCTGATCCTGCTGTTGACGCCTATACTGCGCGTGGCGATCTCTATCGTCATCTTCGCCATCGAGCGCGACTGGCTCTACACCGTCATCACGCTGGTGGTGCTGCTGATTCTGCTCGTCAGCTTGCTACTTGGTCGGGGAGGCGCATGAGATGGCAGCGCCACCACATCTGCTCTTCTTTCTGCTGGTCCTCACCGCGTCTATCGCCGCCGGACTGATTGGTTCGCTGGTGGGGCTGGGTGGTGGTGTCTTCGTCGTGCCGCTGCTGACGCTGGTGTTTGGGTTGCCACTCCAGGAGGCCATCGGCGCGTCGATCATCTCCGTGATTGCCACGTCGAGCGGAGCCGCCGCCGCGTATCTGCGTGACCACATCACCAATATGCGTGTTGGCATGTTTCTGGAGATTGCGACGACGCTGGGCGCCATCACAGGCGCATTCCTGACCGCCATCGCGCCGACCGGGCTGCTTTTTCTCATCTTTGGCCTGGTGCTAGCCTTCTCTGCCGCGCCACTGATTATGCGCTTCGGCGAGGAACTGCCGCAAGGCGTGAAGAATGACCGCTGGGCAGAGCGGCTGAGTCTGGCGAGCAGCTATCGTGATGAGCGGCTCGGGCGCACCATCCCGTATCAGGTGACGCATGTGCCGCTGGGCGTCGCGATGATGTATGTCGCGGGGACCATCTCCGGCCTGCTGGGCATCGGCAGCGGCACGTTCAAGGTGTTGGCGATGGATACGGCGATGCGCCTGCCGGTAAAGGTCTCGACGACGACCAGCAATTTCATGATCGGCGTGACGGCGGCGGCCAGCGCAGGCATCTACTTCGAGCGCGGCGACATCAATCCCGTAGTGGCGGCGCCCGTTGCCCTGGGAGTGCTGGTGGGCGCGACGATTGGCGCGCGGACGCTAACGCGTCTCTCGAACCGTTCGATCCGCAAGCTGTTCGTCCCCATTCTCTTCTTCATCGCGCTCTCGATGCTGATTCGTGGCGCATCGATTCTGCTCGGTGGCTAGCGACTCCCTGCCAGCACTCGCTCGATTGCCGCCGCTGCCTGGTAGCCTGTCTGTAGTGCGGCATGCACGGTGCCAGTCTCGCCCTGGGTGTTGGTGGCCTCGCCCGCGATGAACAGTGTATCTTCCACTGGTTCCCCCAGCGCTCCGGGAGCGTTCAGCCCGCCCGCGCAGACGTAGCTATAGCCACCGCTGCTGAAGGGGTCGGCGCTCCAGTTATGCACGAATCTGCCTGTCAGCAAGGCATTCAGGTCATCGCGGCCGATACTAAGCGCTCGTGACAGGGCGGCAACCGCCTCGTCGGCGATCTCGTCGCTCGTTAATGTGGCCATCCTGGCGGCGCGTGGTCCCGCGGCCCATCCGGTGAGCATCGGCGCGACGACCGGATGTGACGTCCACCACGTCGCCATCACCGGATCATTGGAGAAGAGGAACGAGAGGCGGGGTAATGCAAGCGATTCGCGATTGGCCTGGCGTGCCTGCGGCAGCGCATCCCAGAAGGGCTCGTTGAAGAGCAGTACCACCTTCATCGCGTGGCCCATCTCCAGATACGCGAATGTGTCGCGCTTACCCGGAGGCTCCGGCAGCAGCCGTAGCGCGCCCGGCGAGTCTGGATCGTCGAACGAGCGTTTGAGCACGGCTAATGGCGCCGTGATGAGGGCGGCGCGTGCGCTGATCTCGCCAAGGGGCGCGCCAGCGAGCGATTCCATCTGCACTTCCACGTGGCCGCGCTGCCAGCGTATCTCGCGGGCAACGGTCCGCAATCGCAGGTCGGACGCTGCGCCAGGAGAGCCGCCAAGCCATGCCAGCACGCGGTCGTAGCCATCCAGCACGCGAAACTGGCGGTCACCGTCTATCGCGTCTGATGCCAGCTCGGTCTGCCGAAGCCAGGCGACGCTGACGCGATCCACCTCGGCGGCGTCGAATCCCTCGGCGTAGCCACGGATCTGCTGGCGTGCGGCGGCCCAGCGCTCGCCCGCGAATCGCTCATCGAGCAGGGATTGGAGGGTGCGGTCTTCACCCTGCCAGTTGTGGATCGCGGCGAAAATCGCGCCAACATCACCCTCATCGGCCTCGTTGTCATCGTCGTCCGCTTCATCGTCGTCGCTGTGCAGACGCCCGTCGCGTGCGGCCCAGGAGTTGCCGGTCTGTTCGTAGAGGCGCAGACCCGCCTCCGCGGCTATCGCGAAGGTCTCTTCTGGTCGCCCATGAACGAAGTCAGCGCCAAGCTCGATAGGCAGCGTCGCACCGGGCGGGCGAATGGTGTAGACGCGCCCACCGATGCGGTCGCGCGCCTCCACCAGCGCCACTGTGCGCCCAGCACGGGCCAGCGTTGCGGCGGCGGCCAGCCCCGCCGCGCCCGCGCCGATGATGATGACATCGTAGTCGGCCATACGATTCCTCGCTTTTAAGCCTGTGGCTGCCCTGGATGTTCATGAGTTGTCATCGCCCACTGCGCCAGCGCGCTGCCAATGCGACCACCTATCACACTGAGTAGCAAGCCAGCGCCATTGAGCACGGCAAGTGTGCCCAGGATAGTGGCCAGTGTTCTAAGCTCTTCGGCAGGGTCATAAAGCCCCCATTCATGGGGTGCTCTGGGATTGAAGATATGGGGCGTGTTGGTATAACGTAGAAAGATGACAGCGAAAATCAGCGCAATTGCAAGCATAAAGACCGCGAAGCCAACAAATCCCACACGGAAGCCAATCGAGCCGCCCTTCAAGCCCTCAGAATGCCGTTGGTGGCAGAACCAGTAGCCCGCGACAGCAGGAATGACAAGATAGAGTGGCAAACCAACCAGGACGGCTTGCAGCGGTAAGAGTCGACTGGTATACGACATGCCGACGCCAAAAAGGCTGACTTCAAGAAGCGCCAGCGGTAACCCAAAGATGAGGGCGTGTCGCCAGCTTCGCCATTTCGACCATGGGATAGTCTGCTCCATTCGACTGTCTCCTCTTCCAGATGCGCCTGGACCTGCACGTATTGTCGTCCATTGACAGTGTAGCCGTCTAGCTGAAGCGCTGCTCGCGTGCCCGACGCCGCTTTACGCGCCAGATCGCCAGTGCTCTGCCAAGGCGAACGCCGCCCGCGCTGAACGCCAGGGCAACAACATTGAGAAAGGCAAGAAATAGCAGCGCTATCAATGCGATTGAACGGTCGAAGGCAGGTGAGCCGTATAGGCGCGGATCGTATGGATGAGGTGTGTTGTCAGAGATAATAAGCGAAACGATCATCAATACGGCGGCGCACAGCATGAAACAGGCGCATCCGACCAGCGCAACGATAAATCCTGTCCCGCTGGTGTCCCAGCCTTCGCGCCGTCTGCGCCAACGAAACAGGTATTCGATAACGCCAGGCGATGAGGAAAATAGAGGAGCCAGTCAAAGAAGGCGGCGTTCCATAGGGGTAGCGCGGTGGGCTGTGTCGCGGCGACGGCAAAGAGGCCGAGTTCGAGCAGTCCTAACGGTAGGCCCAACAAGAACACAAGCTGCCAGTCTCGCCGGTTGGGATGTTGTTCTTCGTGGCGCATCGAGGTGTCCTCCCGCTCATATGCTCCGATGGCAGCAAACGCGCGCCTTTGTTGAAGCATACGGCGAGAGGAGAGGATACATCACAGACTTGCAGGCTTTATAGCGCGGCGAAGAGATCGACGGTGTTGCCGTCGGGATCGACGACGACGGCGTAGCGCTGGCCCCAGAAGGCGTCCCACGGCGCTTTGTGGCTGGTGTAGCCCGCCGCGACGATACGCTCATGCAGCGCGTCCACCTCCGCCGGGGTGTCGCACTTGAAGGCGAGCGAGATACGCTGCCCCACCGGATTCTCGACGAAATCGGGGTAGATGCCCTTTATCATTTCCAGGCTATCCCAGGCGATGCGGTAGCCGTTGGGCGTGATGACCTCGACGTGCGGCTCGCCCTCCACGCCTTCGGGTACCTCAAGCTCCAGCAGCCGATAGAAGCGCAGCGTGGCCGCCATATCGCGCACCACCATACCCACCATGTCAGGACGTACAGCCATGCAAATCGCCTACTTTCCTTTGTCGCTCGCCGCTCACTGAGTGAACGGGTTTCATCACTTCTGACAGCATACCTGAACAATGGTGACACTCCTATGTCACCGTTCGCGATAGTGCTCGGCAATTTGTTCGCCCAATCCGCGAAGTTGCTCGCGAAGCTCCGGAGGCTCGAACACTTCGGCGTCGCAGCCGAGCATGGCGAAGAGCCGCGTGTAGAAGTCTAGTTCGCCGGGCGGGCAGCGGAAGGAGAGCGTGGCGCCGCCGTCTTCCTGGCGCATGAGGATCTGCCCCAGGTGCGGCTCACTTTCGAGGCGCGCGGCTCCGCTGGCGGTGAGTGTCGCGACGATCAGCGGGTGGGCGTCGTCGTCATAGGGCGGCGCGGGCGGCGGCTGCTCCGGCAGACTCTCGTCATCGGCTGGCTCCAGCGCGACGATACGGTCGACGCGATACATGCGTTCGGCGCCCGTCTCATAGACATATGCGTTGCAGTACCAGAAGCCCTGCTGCGCGAAGACTTCGCGGGGGTAGATCGTGCAGAAGGTGCGCCTGCGTACGGATTGATAAGTGATACGCAGCCAGTGACGTTGTCCGGTCTGTCTGGTCGCCTCGATCAGCGCGTCGAGAAACGGCGCATGCTGCCGCCGCCTGGGGACGGCGATGCTCGTGGTCCGCAGCCAGCGCTCGACCTGCGCCAGTTCCTCATCGGGCAGCAGCGCGTGAAGCTTGCCGCGTAACGTCGTCCGTTCCTGTGCGAATGGCATATCGGCGTGGCTGTCAATCGCATCGAGCGCCAGCAGCAACAGAAACATCTCGCGCGGGGTGAGCGGCAGTGGCGCGAGGCGATAGTCAGCGGGCAGCGAATAGCCACCTTTCGCGCCCTCCTGTGCGAAAATAGGCACACCAATCTCACGCAACGCCCACATGTCGCGCACAACCGTCCGCTTCGAGACCTCGAAGCGCAGCGCGATCTCGTCTGCCGTGCGCGGGCGGCGCTGAAGCAGCAGCAAGATGCCTGTCAAGCGATCAATACGATTCATAGGCAGTTCGTTCTCAACGCATGGCGATCTTGGCGCATCGCCAGCACAGTCGTCCACATCGAGTATAACGTCCAGGGAGGCGGACAATGACAATTCGCATAGAACGTGACGGCGCGGTGCTCACGGTGTTGCTGGATCAGTCCGAGGCGCGCAACGCGGTTGACCGCGCGACGGCGGATGCGCTGGCCCAGGCATTCCGAGACTTTGATGCCGATGAGCGCCTGCGCGTGGGGGTGCTGGCGGGCGCGGGTGACACCTTCTGCGCGGGCGCGGACCTCAAGGCGTTCGCGGTTGGCCAGCCTAATCGGCTCGAACCGAACGGCGATGGACCGATGGGGCCGACGCGCATGCTGCTGGGCAAGCCAGTGATCGCGGCTATTAACGGCTATGCGGTGGCGGGCGGGCTGGAGCTGGCGCTCTGGTGCGACCTGCGCGTGATGGACGACGACGCGATTGTCGGCGTTTTCTGCCGTCGCTGGGGTATTCCGCTGATCGACGGCGGGACTGTGCGGCTGCCACGGCTGATTGGGCTGAGCCGCGCGCTGGATCTCATCCTCACAGGCCGCGCGGTCGACGCGCAGGAGGCGCTGGCGATGGGCCTGGCGAATCGTGTCGTCCCGAAGGGGACAGCGCGCCAGGCTGCTGAGGCGCTGGCCCGCGAACTCGCCCAATTACCGCAGCTGTGCCTGCGTAGCGACCGGCTCTCGGCCTATGAGCAGGATGATCTGTCGTTTGAGCAGGCGCTGGCAAATGAGTTCCAGCACGGCATGCGCGTAGTGCGGGCGGGCGCGGCGGAGGGAGCGCGGCGCTTCGTGGATGGCGCGGCCGCCACGGCTCCCCAGATGACGGCACGCAATGATATTCGCCCCTCGCGCGTGATTCAGTTGTTCAGCAGCTCCTGGCGCGTGGCCATCCAGACGTTTGTGAAACCGAGCTGCCCAACGTCGAAGTAGAGATACAGTGCGCCGTTCTGGTAGAGCAGGTTGGCGAGATAGATGCCAAGCCAGTCTGAGACGTTGAGCGTCGAGAGGACGGGGTTGGCCGCAGACTTATGCCATGTGATGCCATCGCTGCTCGTCGCGTAGCCAAAGGCGCAGTAGTTCTTTGGCGCGGTGCCGGGAGGCGCGGCGCTGAGATAGACCATCACCCAGCCATTCTCCGTCCGCACCACATTGGGGTCGACCATCCTCTGTGAGTCCCATGCGCCATTCGCGCCCGGCAACAGCACGGGATCGCTCTCGGCATACAGTGGATCGGTCGTCTCCGGATTGTTGTACTTGCTCCAGTGGATGCCATCTGGGGAGGTCGCCATGCCAATCGCGCCATGGGTATCGTTGAGCGAGGCGACACCGTTGTAATACATCACATAGCTGGTATTGGTTCGGACAACGCTAGGGTTGGCGACGCTCATCGCGTCCCACGATCCCGCCCTGCCTGGCTGTAAGACGGGCGCGGCGTCGGGCGTCCATGGGCCGGTGGGCTGGGGCGCGGTCGCCCGGCCGATGGTGGCGGGTCCGCCGAATGGGGTACCGCTGTTATCGAGCGTGTAAAAATACATGACCCACGTGCCATCGGGCTGCACCAGCACGCTGGAGACGAAGATGGTCAGCGGCGCGTACTTCACCTGGCTAGAAAGCAAGACCGGGCTTTTGCTCACCTTGGTCCAGGTGCGGCCATCGGTTGAGGTCGCGTAGCCGACCGAGACGGGCGCGGGGTAGCTGATGATGCCGTTATAGAACATGTGATATTTGCCATGGTAGTAGACCATCGCGCCAGGATCGATATAGGTCGAATCCCACGCGGCCGCCGAGCCATGCGGCAGGATGGGGCCTTTCGTATTGAGGGAAAAGACCTGCGGATGGCTGGGAATGGTCATCGTCGCGGTGGGAGCGGGCGTCGGCGAGCGTGTGGCGGTGGTGGATGTTCCGCAGGCGGCGAGCAGCAGCATGAGCAGCATGAGCAGCATGAGCAGCATGAGCATCGCGAGCAAGGGCAGTGTTCCGCGCGTCTTCATGGGTAGTCTCCTCCCGGATGAAGCGATCAGGATGGCCAGCAAAGATAACGGCCACGCGGCTGTGGCGCTCGTATGACGCGCGAGACATTGCGCTCTTAGGGCGAGCAAACGCTGAACTCGCAGAAAACAAGCAGGGAATGCGCAGAAGTTGCGCAGACAGCAGGCACGCGGAATGCCCATGACGCCTGAATCGGAGCGGCCGAGACATCGTTCGACAGCTATGCGCGCCCTGGCGGTATGAGACGCTATGCCAGCGCGTGGTAGGCGTGACCGGCATGTGAGGATGGCGGCGCAGTTGTAACTGGCATGTGACATGCGCCCCGGTGCCAGGTGCTACCATCTGAAACACATGCAAGGATCGTTGGTGACAGCAGACAACTGCGAGATCACCTGAAAGGAAGGTTCGACGATGAGCGTGCTCGATGAATTCAAGCTAACTGGCACAGTCGCGCTGGTCACGGGCGCGGCCAGTGGCATCGGGCGGGCGTTCGCCACCGGCCTGGCTGAGGCGGGGGCGCGTGTGATGTGCGCCGATGTCGCCGAAGAGGCCGCCCAGCAACTGGCGCAGTCGCTCTCCGCCGCTGGCCATGAGGCGAGCGCCGTGCGTGCCGACGTCTCGCGGGAGGATGAGGTCCGCGCGATGGTTGAGAAGACCGTCTCGGCCTTTGGCAAGCTGGATGTCGCCTTCGCGAACGCTGGCATCGGCGGGACAGGCGCGTCACTGGCGGAGATGTCGCTTGAAGCCTGGCGCCAGGTGATTGATGTCAATCTCACCGGGGTTTTCCTGACATTCCGCGAGGCGGCGCGAGCCATGCTCCGCAACCCTGAGCCACAGCGCCGCGGTCTGCGCGGAAGGCTGATCGCGACCTCCTCGATCTATGGCTCGGTCGGTGATTTCGCGGGCCTGGCGCAGGCCTATACGGCGGCAAAGGGCGGAGTGACGAATCTGGTACGCACAGCGGCGATCAGCCTGGCGGCCCAGCGCATCAGCGCGAACGCGATTGCGCCTGGTTTCGTCCGAACGAATATTGGCGGCGGACTGCTGACGCACGCGACGGCGGAGACGCAACCATTCCTCGACGAGCTTGTGCAGCGAACGCCACTGGGCCGTCTGGCTGAGCCTGAAGAGCTTGCCGGTATCGCGGTCTTCCTGGCGTCGCCTGCCAGCAGTTATATGACGGGGACAACCGTTGCTGTCGATGGCGGCTGGCTCGCCTGGTAAGAACAATCGGTCACACGAGTGATCCACAGAGCATGCCCAGCACGGCGGCGGCGAGGCCGATTCCCACCGAGCCGAGCGCGTTCAGCCATGCGGCGCGCACCTGGCCGCTCCGATAGAGGCTGTGCGTGTCGTAGCTGAGCGTGCTAAAGGTGGTGTAGCCGCCGAGAAAGCCCGTGCCCAGCAGCAGCCGCGCCTGGGCTAGCGCGCTGCCCATTCCGCCAGCCGTCATCAGCAGACCCAGCGCGAAGGCTCCTGACGCATTGATCAACAGCGTCGCCAGTGGGAACGTGCCCGGCCAGCGCTTCGTCGCCCACTCCGAGAACGCGAAACGCGCCGCCGCGCCGGTGGCTCCGGCCAGCCCTAGCAGAACCATCACTCCTACGGACGGCATCAGTCCAGCACCTCGTCTTCCATCTCTTCTTCCAGGCTCGGCACGACATCGATGAGCGGCTTGCCCGTATTCACCACGCGCCGCTGGATGAGCGTGCCCGCCGCGTTGTAGCCGACCCAGGCGCAGCCAACGCCCATCGCTAGACTCGCGATGAAGTAGAAGGCGGCCAGTGCGGGTAATCCTGTGCGCGCCAGCATCTCGCCGCCAACAATGTAGGAGCTGAAGGTCGTGAAGGCGCCGAGGAATCCAGGCCCAGCGGCCAGCCGGACGTCATGGGGGATCGCCACGCCGCGCTCGCAGAGACCGTAGAGCATTCCAAGCGCCAGCGCGCCGGACAGGTTGATGGCAAAGATATCCCACGGGAACTGCGCCGAGGCGTGTGGGAATAGGGTCAGGGTCAACGATGTGATGGGGGCGGCGAGCAGCGCCCGCGCCAGTGTGCCGCAGAAACCACCCGCGAACACGAGTGCGATGTTGCGCATAGGTACGATTACCTCGTCTGGAACTGGGGATGTTCGTGGGGAGTCAGCGCCGTTTTGAGGCACAAAAAAACTCCTACTCACGACCCCGCAAAACAGCTTGCGTGTCGAGCGTAGAAGCCATCAGCGCCGCCATCGTGGGCGGAACGGTTGGTGGTGAGCCTCATCACCAGCATCGAGAGTGCGCCTGCACAGGCGCTTCACCGAATACGACTATGATTCTACCACACAGCGGCGTGTTGCTGCCATGGACGGGGAGAAATTGCGTCGGATGCGTTGTCGGGGATTCGGTATCGTCTGGATCGTCTGGTGGGTGATACTGGACTTGAACCAGTGACCTCGTCGGTGTGAACGACGCGCTCTGCCGGCTGAGCTAATCACCCGAGCGTCTGCCTCATGGGCTGCGGAAGCCCATGGATGCCCATCAAGAATAGCATATGCGGGCGGCAGGCGTCAAACGCGGGGTGCGCTCATTTCGTCACTCATCGCTATGCTGCTGTTTATCAGCTGATGCGCGCCCGTAGAGAGTCGCCATCGCGGCGAGACGTGCGGCGACCGCTGGCGTCAGCAGATCTGGCGGGCAGCGCCATGCCCAGTTGTGCTCGGGTATTGATGGATAATTCATGCGCGCCTCACTGCCAAGCTCCAGCGGATCCTGCAACGGCAGTATCGCGAGATGTGCCACCGATGCCTCGGCGGCGCGGATCATATCCCAGACGATATCTTGCTCATTGCTGCGCAGGTATTCCAGGGCGTGGTGGCGTTCGGATGGCGCGAGCGACGCGAACCAGCCGCGGGTAGTGTCGTTGTCGTGCGTGCCAGTATAGACAACTGTGTTGCGTGTGTAGTTGTGCGGCAGGAAGCCGTTGCCGGCGTCGGAGCCAAAGCCAAATTGCAGCACGCGCATGCCCGGAAGCTTGAGCCGCTTGCGCAACGCGACTACCTCTGGGGTAATGACGCCGAGGTCTTCGGCGACGAAAGGCACATCGCCAAGCGCGTCGTGGATCGCGGTAAAGAGCGCCTCGCCCGGCCCCGGCTCCCAGTGGCCTGATACCGCCGTCTCGGCCTCGCCCGGAATCTCCCAATACGCCTCAAAGCCGCGAAAATGATCGAGCCGCAGGTAATCCTGAAGCTGGAGCGCCTGCCGGACTCGCGCGATCCACCAGCGGTAGCCATCCGCCGCCAGGGCGTTCCAGTCGTAGATTGGGTTTCCCCAACGCTGTCCCGTCGCGCTGAAGTAGTCTGGTGGGACGCCCGCAACCACTGCCGGGCCTCCGGTGTTATCCAGTTGAAAGAGTTCCTGATGCGCCCAGACATCGGCGCTGTCATGGGCAATGAAGATCGCGAGGTCACCCATGATGTGGATATCGCGGGCATGAGCGGAGGCGCGCAACAGCGACCAGTGGCGAAAGAACTGGAATTGAGCATAGGCGTGGAAGGCAATCTCATCGGCTAGCGAGGTGCGGGCATCGGCCAGCGCCTCCGGGTCGCGCACCGCATACGGACGCGGCCAGTCCGTCCAGGCTTTGCCCTCGAAGCGCGCCTTGAGCGCCATGAAGAGCGCGTAATCGTCGAGCCAGTCGCGCTCCTGTTCGCAGAATCCACGGAAATATTCGCGTAGCGCTGGCCGACCATGCTGCTGCAGGTACTGATATGAGCGCCGCAGGAGCGCCATCTTCCATGGGAAAGCGGTCTCATAATCTACTCGCGTGGGGTCGAACGCGGGAGCGTCATCGAGGGCATCCGCGGGAAGAAACTGCTCGTTGATCAGTAACTCCGGCGAGACTAGCAACGGGTTGCCCGCGAATGCCGAGAGCAGCGAATAGGGGGAGTCGCCGTGGCCTGTCGGACCAAGGGGCAGCGTCTGCCAGATACGCTGGCCACTGGCGACGAGAAAATCGAGGAAGTCAAGGGCGCCCAGCCCGAGGTCACCGACCGCGAACCGACCTGGAAGCGATGTAGGATGCGCCAGGATACCACTGGCCCGAGGCCATTTCATACCGCGAGATACTCCTGATTAGCAATGGAATGGAACCTGGGCCGCGAAACGATAGACGCGGCGGAAACTCGCTGTAGTCTATCGCTCCGGGCGGGTGGCGTCAACGCGACAGGTGAAACTGGCATTGCGTTTCCCAGCGGAGTACAGTGTGAGCGGGAAGAAATCGTGCGACGCCAGAATGAGGTAGATCTATGCGCGATGGGTTCTCAGCCGACGACGATGAGGATGGTTCAATCCTCGAATTCGACGACGATTCGACCCTGAGTGGTCGGCATCTCCGGCGACTGCGGCGCGCCATCGTGCGGACACTGCCGGTGCTCCTGCTGACGGCGCTGCTGCTGGCGGTTGCTGGGCAGCCCGAACTTGCGGCGTTCTTTCATCGCACGCCAAACGACGCGCCGGTTCCCATCACCGTGGTGTGCGATGTGCCATGGGCAGTTATTCGGGTGGATGGCCGTGGGGCCGCGACCTCCTGCCATCAGGGGATTGCTGGCGCGCTTCCGATGGCGCGACTGTCGGTGAGCGTTGGTCAGCATACATTATTGGCGATGGCTGACGGCTTCGCGCCCGATCCAATCTATATCGTCGCTCATGCGGGCACGCCTGGCCTCTACCTGACTGAGTTTGCCCTGACGTCCCAGGGAACCGCCGATGCGCTCGATGCCGTGAATAGCTTCTTTGCCACGGATTATGAACAGGTGGTTACGCTCCCAGCCTCACTCTGGCAGGCCCTTGGGCTACGCGCGGCGCCTTCGGGGCCAGTGCTCGTCGTGCATGAGCGCTTCGAAGCCGTTGCGCTCGATGCGTACGAGCCATTCTACGCCGAGACAACCTATCAGCGTCCCATTGCGCCAGAGCTGGGGATGGTTGGTGTCGCGGCGGTGGTGCAAGAGCATGTCACCATCTACGATAGCTGTGACGCCACGCCGCTGCTCGAACGGCGCATGCCTGTACTCTACACATCGCGCGCCAGCGTGACCTTCTCACTGCGTCCCGGCGCACAACACTGGACGGCCACGAAGCCATATGCCCTCAACCCCACGGCAGACATCTTTACTGCGCCGAATATCGCCGCTACACCCACCACGCCAGGCTACCTGCTGGCGCTGACTGCCCGTACCGCACTCTCCGACTGGCTGGGTAGCCAGAGCCTGGTGGCGGGTGCGATCACTGCCCTGCCGCTCTCCAGCGCATCGGCCTGGGCGGCGGGAGTCGTGCTGACGCAACGCACCAGCACGCGCCAAGCGCCGAATGCCTCTGACGGCCACTCTGTGGCTATCTGGCTCTACATGGGCGGCGTGTTGCTGGCGCTCACCTCCGCTGCTCATATGCTTGCGCCGGGGGCCGTGGCTCCAGCGCTCACCGTTGCCGGGTTGCAGAGAAACCTGGCGCAACCGCTCGTCCGCGACTGTGGAGGTGAGTGAAGGTCTTGTTCTTGCAATGCCCCTGGTTGCGTAGGTGTGATAAAAAATAAGGGATGAATGCGGACGATGATTCTCGTACGGCGTGTGTCGGGACGCACGCCTGGGCGATGTGGCAGTTTTTCAGCATGAGTGACTCTGTCGGATGGGCCTGCGATCAAATGAACAGTTACCGCGGAAAAGAGGTTGGCAATGGCTGACGTTCGGTTCGATCACGTGTATAAGCGCTATGGCGACAACCCACCGGTTATTACCGACCTGAACCTGGAGATTGCCGACCACGAGTTTCTGGTGCTGGTTGGGCCATCTGGATGCGGCAAATCGACTGCATTGCGTATGATTGCGGGTCTGGAAGACATCTCGCAGGGCGACCTGTACATCGGCGACCGCCTGGTAAACGATGTGGCGCCCAAAGATCGTGATATCGCGATGGTCTTTCAGAATTACGCGCTTTATCCGCATATGACGGTCTTCGACAATATGGCCTTTGCGCTGACGCTGCGGCATACACCGAAGGCGGAGATTCAGCAGCGTGTCGAGCAGGCGGCGCAGATGCTGGGCATTACCGCGTATCTCAAGCGGAAGCCGCGCGAGCTATCCGGCGGCCAGCGGCAACGTGTGGCGCTCGGGAGGGCGCTGGTGCGCGATCCGCGGGTGTTTCTCCTCGATGAGCCGCTCTCGAATCTGGATGCCAAGCTGCGCGTCCAGACACGGGCGGAGATCAGCCGGTTGCATCAGGCGACAGGAACCACCTTCGTCTACGTCACGCACGATCAGGTAGAAGCGATGACGATGGGCGACCGCATCGCCGTCCTGAACGCTGGCATCATTCAGCAATTGGGTACGCCACAGGAACTGTACGACCACCCTGCTAACTTGTTCGTCGCGGGCTTCATCGGCTCGCCGTCGATGGACTTTTTCGAGGTGAACCTTCACCGCGCCAGTGACGGCCAGGCTGAAGTCGTGGTGGGCAAAGGGGATGACGCGCAACGGCTCACGCTCCAGGGGCATGCGGCGGAGGTGGCCACTGGGCAGGCGCCCGGCGTGGGGGATACCTCAGATGGGCGTCCGCTGATAGTCGGCATCCGCCCCGAAGATTTCAGCCTGGATGGTGCGCAAAGCGGCGATGGAACCACCATCTCAGGTGTCGTGGATGTCGTCGAGCATCTGGGCAACGAGCAACTGGTCTATGTGCGGCTGCCCGGCGCCTATGTGCCCGAAGCGTCGGAGACGAAAGGCTCGACGGCACGGCTCGGCGCGGGCGTGAAGGTCACTCCAGGAGAGCGCATCTCGCTTCGTGTGGATACGAGCCATATGCACTTCTTCGACCCGTCCTCGACGAATAGCCTCGTCTAAACCCTGTGAATTGCTGGCGGCCTCTCGCCACTCACCCCTCCTCAACGACCTTCGGGGAGGGGTGTTATTTGCCCGCGCATCTTGCGCATGTTAGAATGCGAGCGTCATTACGCGGGTCGTGTGGCCGCCAGATGGGGCCAGACTGTGAATAGTGTGCGGAGGATTCTGCGGTGGGAACACTCGACGGGAAGACCGGTCTCATCTTTGGGGTAGCCAATCATAACAGCATCGCCTGGGCGATTGCGCAGAAGCTGGCTGAAGAGGGCGCTCGCCTCGCCTTCACCTATCAGGGGCGGATGGAGCAGAACGTGCGCAAACTCACCGCCGCCAATATGCCGGATGCGCCGGTGTTACCCTGTGATGTGCAGAGCGACGAAGACCTGGACGCCGTCTTTGACGAGGTCGGCAAGTCCTTTGGCGGGCTGGATATCCTGATCCATAGCGTTGCGTTCGCGCCGACTGACGATCTCAGGGGTCGAGTCTCACACGTCTCACGGGCTGGCTTCACCGCATCGCTCGATATCAGCGCCTATTCGCTGCTGGCGATGGCGAAGCGCGCCGAACCGCTCATGCAGCAGCGTGGCGGTGGCAGCATTATCTCGATGACGTACCTTGGTAGCGAGCGTGTGGTTCCCGGGTATAACGTGATGGGCATCGCCAAGGCAGCTCTGGAAGCTTCGGTGCGCTATCTGGCGTGGGATCTCGGCCCGCAAAATATCACCGTTAACGGCATCTCGGCTGGCCCGCTACGCACGCTCTCGGCGCGAGGTGTCGGCAACATCAACGCGATGTTCGATCTGGTGGATCAGGTGGCGCCACTCCGCCGCAACATCGAGCAGGGTGACATCGGCGATATGGCCGCATTTCTGTGCAGTCCGGCGGCGCGCAACCTGACAGGCGAGGTGATCCACCTGGACGCGGGCTTCCATATCATGGGCCTGGGCACGATGTAGCCCAACAGGCATTGCTGTGAGCAACGCGCTCAGCAGACCAATGTGGAAGCACAGCGCCAATGGCTGATACTCCCAAACCAAATACCAGTGAAAGCGCCGATACCATTGCGGAATTGGCGCGTGCGCGCCGCCGTATCCGCATGCTTCAGGTTGTCTCTGGCGTGCTGGTTGTCGCGGCAATCGCGCTGCTCGCGCATGGGCTGCTGACGCCCGCCACGCCCAGCGCCGCGACACCCGGACGGGCGACTTCGGGCGCCGGACCCACTTCGACGGCCGCCCCCACTGATCCTCTGATTGGGCATCCCGCGCCAGATGTTACCGTGCATGACATGCGCGACCATCTGACGTCATTGTCGAGTTTGCGCGGGAGCGTTGTCCTGCTCAACTTCTGGTATGTCTCGTGCCCGCCATGCCAGATCGAGATGCCTGCTCTCGAACGCGCATACCTTGCCCATCAGTCGCAGGGCTTCAAGGTCGTTGGTCTGGACGTGGTGGATGATGCCTCGACCATTTCGGAGTTCACCTCACGGCTGGGTATCACCTACCCCATCCTGCGCGACATTGGCCAGCGGGCCGTGCTGGCTTATCAGGTGCGCGCGACGCCTTCCTCCTACCTGATTGACCGCAACGGTGTCATCCGCGCCGTCTATACCGGCCCCATCAACACCTCGACATTCCAGCACGACGTAGCAGCCCTGCTCGCATAGATATGGCTGAGTCAATATAGCCGACGGATACGTCTGGTCAGGTTTTGCGCGCTGGTTCGATAGAGCTTCTGAAGGGTGAGGCACGATGTCTACCTGGTAGCTACCGCCTGATTGTTGTCCTGTGGGTGCGTGGTGAAAGTGAGCTGGGTATGTCGCGGGCGCGCCATGTATGACGAACGTACCACAGTGACCAGCCAGCTGCTCTCGGCGGATGCGTTTAGCGCGCTGGTGGAACGCTACCAGCAGCCGCTCTATGCCTTCCTGCGCGGATTCGTTGAGAACGGCGAGCAGGCGCGCGACCTGGTTCAGGATACGTTTGCCGCGGCATGGCGCGCCACGCAGGCATGCATCGCGCCCTTCCTCGCGGATAGCGCCGAGGTGGAGCAGCGCCGCTGGCTCTACCGTATCGCGTATCGTCGAGCAGTTGATCTGCTGCGCCGCAAGCAGCTGGTGCGCTGGGAGACGCTCGATCCCATCGCTGAGATGGAGACGGGCGACCAGGCGCCATTCGAGGATAGGGTGATCGAAGGCGAGGCTTTGCGCGCCGCACTGGCGGAAATCCCATCGCAGGATGTCGCGTGCCTGCTCTTGCGAGTGGTACATGGCTTTAGCGCCGCCGAGACCGGCGAAATCATAGGCGCATCGGCTGAGGTGATTACCAAACGGCTCTCGCGCGCCCGGCAACGACTGCGCGCGGCGTATCTCGGGCAGAATCCACCTTCCAGCCAGGAGCGAGACTGATGTTGAATGGCAAGTATCGCCCACCTGTTCCAGGGCCACTGTGTAGTAGCTACGCGCGCGCGCTGCCCGTGCTGGACGATCTGACGGATGCCCGCCTCGTCGCTGATACGCGCGCGCACCTGGAGGGGTGCGCCTGGTGCCGCGCCCAACGCGCAACCTACAACCGATTCGACGAGGCATTGCGCCTGCATTTCGCGCCGGACGTGATGCCCTCCCTTCCAATACACGTCATGGAGTTTTCTATGCCGGATATACACGACAACGTTTCGACGGTTATTCCCTCTGATGAGCATGATCGGGATGAGGAGGCGCTGCAACTCACCGTCTCGCCGCTGCCTATTCCACAGCGCCCGGCGCGTCGTTCCTGGCGGCTGGCTACCGGCGCGGCCTCACTTGCCGCCGTCCTGGTTATATCGCTGCTGGCTGGGCTGATCTTCATTTCGCACGGTCGTCCGCAATCCGCCACGAACAAACACGCGACAGCCACCCCAGCTATCGCGCCGGGGTCGCAGGCGAGCCTCTCCGCGATTGGCATGTCATCAGAGACCGATGGGTGGGCAATGGGAACCCAGATACCGCCGGGCCAGAACGGCGGGAGTAGCGATGATCCGGCGTACGTGCTGCATTATACTGGTGGGCGGTGGGTTCAGGCGCAGACCTCAATACATGCCTGGATTACCGCGATCAAGATGCTGAGTCCGACCGATGGCTGGGCGATTGGCAATCGGGTCTATCACTATGATGGGGTATCGTGGCGCGAAGCGAGCCTGCCGGTGAGTGCACAGTTCAACGCTATCGCCGCCGTCTCGCCCACTGATATCTGGATCGCAGGTGATGGCTCGTACGCCTATCCGCCTGATGGCAACGCGACCATTTTGCATTATGACGGCAAGACATGGACGCGCCAGGCTACTCCCAGGCTGGCGGATTACTTCAGCATCACCAGCCTGTCGATGGTCTCGCCGACTGAGGGATGGGCGGTCGGCTCGGCCACGCTTGATGGCAGCAAGGGATGGTATCCGCCAACAGGCGCGATTCTGCGCTACGTCAACGGTACGTGGCGCATGGCGAAGACCCTTCCAGCCATGAACCTGCAAACGATCTCTATGGGATCAGCTAGCGACGGGTGGGTTGGTGGCAATATGGTCACCTATTCCAAAACAGGCCAGTTGCCGCAGACACAGTCCCCTGACGAGACCGATACGCCGAAGCTCTGGCGCTATACCCACGGCCAGTGGGTCGAGGTCGGTATCCCACGGGCATCCGAACAGCCTGTGGACTATCCAGAAGTTGGCCAGATTGAAAGCATCAGGATGGTCACTGCGACACAGGGGTGGTTGTTCGCCTCGTTTGAAACTCAGACAATCGCCCCCAATGACTCGACCTATCTGGGTCCATCCATATTCCAGTTGGAGAACGGCCATTGGACGCAGATACCAGCAGAGCTGATTCATGGGCAACGGTTTGCGACGATTAGCCAGGTGAGTGTCACCTCATCTAATGAACTGTGGGGCGTTGGCAGTTGTATATCGTCAACTGGCACTCCTTACGGCACGGGCTATCTGGCGGATGTCACGCCGCTGATCGTTCACTTCAAGAAAGGTGTGTGGAGTGTCGTCGAGAGTTGAACCGACCTTGCCCCCAGCCCCTCTCCCGCAGGGAGAGGGGAGCCAGAAACGCGCTGAAGCTTCCCTCTTGCATGAGGGAGATTATTCCGCGCCTCAGTAGGATGGGGCGGTGGTTCTAAAAAAGGGAGAGCTGCTTTGGTGGTTCGCCGTCGTCGTCCTTCTTCTCTGGCTTGCTGCCCGGCGCGCCCTCAGCCTCCATACGACGCGCCTCTGCCAATGCAGGCGGGATGGAGCGCTTGAAGTCGTCCACCACGGTCTGACGTAGTGACTGCTGGTGGAGCGCCGCCGCTGGGTGATACATCGCCACGACGACGCGGCCATCCACTTTCTTCGCCTGGCCGTGAATCGCGCTGATCTTCGCGCCGGGGAAGAAGCGCGCCATCGAAAAGCGGCCTAGGGTGACGATCACTTTGGGGTTGAGTGCGGCGATCTGGCGGGTGAGGTAGTCGGAGCAGGCGGCAATCTCGTCGGGCAGGGGGTCGCGGTTCTCGGGAGGGCGGTGCTTGACAACGTTGGTGATGAAGACGGTGCTGCGATCCAGGCCGACGGAGCCGAGCAGTTCATTGAGAAACTGCCCCGCGGGGCCAACAAACGGACGCCCCTGGCGGTCTTCGTGGAAGCCGGGCGCTTCGCCGATGAAGAGCACCTCGGCGTGGGGGCTACCTTCACCGGGGACGCCGTTTCTGGTGTTCTTGCACAGATCGCATTTCGTACAGACACGCACCTCCGCCGCGACCTCTTCCAGCACATCTTCGACTGCCATGTCGTTACCCCCTCAGTTGAGTAGTCACTGACCCAGCCACACCATGTATTCGCAAGATAGCACACCAGCAGCCGCACTGTATAGCCTGGCAGGCCGCGATGAATGATGATGTCTCTTTGTTATCAGTTCTCGTGCGTGCGTTTCGATATGGAAGAATCTGGTTCGCAAGAACGTATGATACACTCAGATGCTGTTGCTGTCACACCTACAAGCAGCCGGTGGGAGAAACGCCGTGATCCGCGATCAGAACCGCTTGCTGCAACAGCTGCGCCAATTGCATGAAGCCATTCAACGGGCGGTCGTCGTCTCGACGGAGCGAGCGGCCCCTGGCGCGCTGGCGGCGGTAGTTGCCGATTCCGACGATAGTGACACTATCTACGCGCTCGACCGTATCAGCGAAGACTATCTCGTCGACTGGTTCGCCCGCGAGGTTGCTCCAGAGCGGCCGATGCTGCTGGTGGCTGAGGGGTTGCCCGATAGCGGCAATGGGCCAGGTATGCTGGCGTTGCCGCGTGGCATCAGCGCCGATGAGGCTGAAGTGCGCGTATTGATGGACCCGATTGACGGCACGCGCGGCCTGATGTTCCAGAAGCGGAGCGCGTGGATTCTCACCGGCGTCGCGCCTAACTGCGGCCCGGATACGTCCCTGAGCGATATCGAGCTGGCGGTGCAGACGGAGATTCCACTGGTCAAGCAGCATCTCGCCGATACGCTCTGGGCCATGCGCGGTGATGGCTTCAGCGCCGCGCGCTACAACCGACTTACCGGCGAGTATATGCCGCTCGCGCTCCACCCTGACTCCACCACCACGATTGCCCACCACTTTGCCACCGTGGCGCGCTTTGTGCCGGGCGCGCGCGTCGAGCTTTCAGCGATTGACGAAGAGATTATGCAGGCGGCGTTGGGGCCGGTGAAGCGTGGCGAGACGCAGTCGTTCGAGGATCAGTATATTTGTAGTGGCGGGCAGTTGTATGGGTTGATCGCTGGCCACGATGCGTTTGTCGCGGACCTGCGGCCCGTCGTCGAGGCGTTGCTGGCACGCGAGGGACGCGCGCTTGGGCTTGCCTGCCATCCGTACGACCTGGCGACATCACTGATTGCCGAGGAGGCGGGCGTGCTGCTCACCGATGGCCGTGGCAAACCGCTCGATGCGCCACTCGATACGCACACCGATGTCGCGTGGGTGGGCTATGCCAACGCCGCCATCCGCGCGCAGGTTGAGCCAGGGCTGCTAGCCGCGCTGGCCCGGCGTGGATTGCTCTAAGAGTGCGACCGACTCCGACGCGCATTTAAGAACTGAAAAGGCGAAAATGCGCATATCTCGTCCTAGTAGCTGCCATGCGACAGATACTGGTGAACCATCTGTATCGCGATCCCACCTTCCCCGACCGCAGAGGCCACTCGCTTGACCGAACCATGACGCACATCAGCTACAGCGAACACGCCCGGCATGCTGGTCTCAAGCAAGAAAGGAGGCCGCTGAGGCGGCGCTCCTCCGCTAGCGTCCTCAACAGATATGAGATCCTGACCGGTGAGAATGAAGCCTTGTTGATCACGTCGGATGCTCGCTGGTAACCACTCCGTGTGCGGCTGCGCGCCAATGAGGACAAACAACGCATACGCCGACACATTCTGTATCTCCCCCGAAGAGCTGTCTTGTATGTCCAGACCCTCCAGCCGTTGATCGCCGCGACCGCCGACGATCTTGGTGTGTGTGCGTACGGCAATGTTGTCCTTCCCGGCAATCTCCTTCACTAGGTAATCGGACATGCTGGCGGCGAGTGCTTCGCCGCGCACGAGCATTGTCACCCGTTCCGCATAGCTCGCCAGATGGATAGCGGCCTGCCCCGCCGAGTTACCACCGCCAGCGACGAAGACCTGCTGGCCACTCATCGCCCGCGCCTCGGTGACGGCGCCCCCGTAGAAGACCCCTGCTCCAACGAGCGCATCGAGACTGGCGACTCCCAGCCGCTGGTAGCTCGCCCCCATTGCTAGAACCACGGCACGGCTCACGATTTCTCTGCCGTCGGAGAGTGCCAGGACGCGGTCGAGTCCTTTCATTCGCAGACCAGTTGCCTGACGCATAATGCAGGTTTGAGCGCCAAACAACCAGGCCTGGTCAAATGCCCGGTTGGTGAGTTCCGCCCCACTAATGCCCTGCGGAAACCCCAGATAGTTGCGAATGAGTGAACTGGCGCCGGCCTGCCCACCAATCGCTTCTCGTTCCACCACGAGCGTGCGCAATCCTTCCGATGCGCCGTAGACCGCCGCAGAAAGTCCAGCTGGTCCAGCGCCGACGATCGTGAGATCATAGGGACCTCCCTCGATACTGTCGTGTGCGCCGAGAAAGCCGACCACAATCTCTTCTTTGGTTGGATCGGTAAGCGCCTGCCCATCACGCAAAATAACTACCGGAAACGGACCATCCGGGCGCCCGACGTGCTGCAGGAGCGCCCGTCCCTCGTCCGCGTTTTTCTCGTAGAACCTGAATGGGTGACCATTGCGCTCGAAGAGATCGCGCAGTTCATAGGAATGTTCACCCAGGCGCTCGCCCACGATGGTGACCATCTCCCGTTGTCCCTGCCCCGGTCGCTGCCACTCGTGCAGGAGTTCAGTGATGAGGCGATGGAATTGTTCATCTGGAGATGCGCCTGGCCTGGTCGTGTAGCGGTCGATCTGCCCGAGGGAGATGGCGGTCACGATCGGCTGAGACACGGAGCGATCACCCCAACGGACACTGTGCGTGAGGAGCAGCACGCGCTTCGCATGTGGATGCAGCTCGTGCGCCTGCTCCAGAAAGTCAATGCCCGTCATCGCGCTCATCTCAAGAGCCGCTAAGAGGATGGCAACCTGCGCACCCGCCGCCCGCACCTCGTCCAGTCGCTGCAGCGCCGCCGCCGAATGGTCAGCCAGAACGTCGTAGTCGGCGCCATAGCGCTTGAGCAGTTCCCGTTGGATCGCCTCCAGATCTTGGATACGATCGTCAACGGCCATCAGAATCGGTTTCATCATTGGTTTCGTCATGACATGTCCCCCGCCGGTGTGGCTGCAGGAGGGCGGTGCGCTCCTGCAGCCACACAGTGGTCTCAGGTCAGGGTAGCGCATGCACGAACACCTCGAAGACGAAGTGTTCGCACGCACCGCCTCAGCAATGAGTGCCTCGACTACCGTGCTTGTTGCCAGACCGACTGTATAGCCGCGATGGCGAGATCGGGTCGATCCAGGTGAATATAGTGCCCACTGTGCTGGGCAACGCTGTGTTGACTGTTAGAAGAAAGCGAAGCCAAATCCTGCTGCAAGGCGTCCCACGTGGCTGCCATCTGTGTTCCTTGCGCTGAACGATCTTGCGAATAATCCTGGGACAGCACGATCAGCGGAAGCTTCCCATAGGAAGGGCTCGCTAGACGCGCCGCGCGCACTTGGGCAGCGCTTTCCTGCAAGGCCGCCAATTCGTCATATTGTGTGTTGTAGTACCGGGTCTGCGCTGCTTGAGCCAGCAGGATGGGCTTGACGGCAGCTGGGTAGGCGGCAGCGTCTTCTAAGGGAGCGAGACCCGTTTGTAAGGCCAGGCGAGCCACGCCAAAGTAGGCAGCGCCATGAAGCAGCTGATCGAGTAGTTTCCCCGCACTCACAGCCTGGGGAGGGAAGAAGGCCGGATGGGTTCCAAACGGAGCGAACTGATGCTCGCTCGTGGCGTCGAGCAAGACCATCCCAGCCACCTCCCCAGGATAACGGTAGGCATACAGGCGCATATTCAATCCGCCCAGGGAGTGTCCAACCAGAAGATATGGACCGTGTATCTGTGCATGCGCGAGCAGGAGATGCAGTTCTTTCACTATTTGTTGGCTGGTGCGCGGGCCTGGTCCGCTCTCACTCCAACCGTAACCCGCTCGATCATAGGAGCAGACACGTGTGAAGCGTGCCACTGCTGGTTGAACCTTGCTCCAATCAAGAGAGGTTCCTCCCAGTCCCGCATCGAGGATCACCGTTGGACTGCCTGTGCCGGTGCAGTTGATATGGAGCTTGTAGCCCCCGATATCCACGAGCTTGCCCGGCGCAGGATAGTGAGCAGCGTCAGCCCGGCTCGTAATGGCCTGAAAGGACAGTCCGATCAGCAGAAGTCCCACAAGGGACAGACTGGCTATGATCAGCAGGCGCAAGAGACGCCGTTTGATCGTCCGACGTGGGCGTGGAGAAGTGGAGGTGGAGCCTTCCGTACTGTCGCTTGTCTGTGTCATCTTGATGTGTCCTTTTTAATAGCAGAGCATGAGAGGGAAGCGCATAGGGTGTTCATGCAGCCTCATAAAGCAGGGCTACTTCAAGGAACGCTAGGTAAGCGAAAGAAGAGTCCTAAGCTCTATCTAGCATCTTCTGTCACTCACGTCAGCCCAGTCGTCACGACTCCTGGCCATAGACCGTGGACGCCTATTCGGATCCCTATCCGCGAGATGTCGCCCGAATCGTGGTCATTGGAACTGGGCTGAAGCCAGGCTCCGATGGCGTCGAGCGGAGAAAAGAACTATCGAGCAGCCTCCGCTGGGACAAGTGATCTGTCCAGTTTGGCATCTCACCTCTCACTGGAGAGGATCGGAGAGGGCGTAAAGCCCTTAACGACCAGCCAGACGCCCAGCGAAAACTCCCAGAGCGCGATCGGGAATGTGGCGAGCGCCGCCACCCCGGAGAATTGTCCCCAGAGACCGAACAACGTGCCGATGTCGGAAGCGACGAGCACGAGCGCTCCGACGAATCCAATCAGGGGAAGAATGCGCGGCACCAGGCGCGACTGGTACAACAGGGAGCCTAGCAACAGAGCGTTCACGGCCGGAAGGAAGCCTTGTCCGATCAGGAAAGTCCGGTTATACAGAGTGACCAGCGCGTGGCCAGTGACCAACGCATCTGCTCCGGCTCCGGTCTGCCGCAAGGTCACGACCGTTAGGAGGCACGCGACGCCAGCGAAGATGGTGGCCGCTTCCAGGGTTCGCGAGCCGACGAAGCCCAGTGCGACCCCTTCGTTCTGCCGCTTGACTACGGGGTACAGCACGACGGCGGTGCCGATGCCGGCGAGGGCCACGATCATCTCCAGGATGCCGCCGACGATGGCGCCAGTGTCCGGGCCAGGGCCAACGATGTAGTTCGGACTCTTCACCGCAGCGTAGAGAAACAGGGTCGGGATCGAGACAAAGGTGAGCAGGTAAAGCACGCCTGCAACGAGCGCAGTCTTTCTCAGTGAGGTCATGGGAGTTCGTTTCGTTGCGGTGGTGCGAACGGCGGTTGTCATGTCAGTTTCCTTTTGTGAATCGCTTAGTACCTATCGAGGCTCGATGGTGAACCCATCCGGCTGGTGAACAGTGTCATGCCGTTGTCTACAAGGGCGACCTCCGCTCTTCCTCCTGCTGCATCGTCCTTGCCCTAGGGCACATCATGGCTGTCGGTCTCTGTACATTAGCGCTCCGCACCAGACGGTAACCCCTTCCAGGCCACCGACGATGCGCGCGAGACGCTTGGATGAGGTCACCATGCTGTCCTGCGAAGGAGCTGGGTCGAGTCGGCCGGATTCACCGTTTACGGCGGGCGATGCAGCCGTGGTTTAGAACTCCCTTGATGAACGGTTGATAACAGGTAGCGTGTGAGGAGGCTGACCAGCCAAGCGCAGGTCAATCGAGTCAGTCAGGTCAGTTGTGACGTTTCGTCATTCGACAGGCATCACGGAAAGTCATCGTCGGTGTCATAGCGACCAATCTGACACACCTCGGCCTGGCAGATCATTTTGGCGGTAAACGCTTCAACGGCCGAGGTTCATGAAGCGGCACGGATATCGGCTACGGCCTGTTCGGCGCGAGAGGTGAGGTCGTGACCCGCGATGCAGACTTGGGCGCCGACCTGGGCGAGCCCGGTTGCGGTAGCCCTGCCGATTCCCCGGAGCCGCCGGTGATCAGGACGACCTTGAAGGCCATGAGTGGCGCCTTCTTCTGCGCGTCATTTTTCACTTTGTCTCCCCAGGGCTGGTGGAAGGCTCAGGCAGTGATGACGACCGTTCCTCGCGCATGTCCTTCTCCGACATGACCGATCGCCTCGGGGATTCCGCTCAGTGGGTACGTCCCGTCGATGACCGGTGTGACCTTCCCGGCTTCGATGAGTCCCTTCAGAACGACCAGGTCCGCTCGGTTCGGAAATTTGACGGAGGGGCCAACCTGCTGGCGCACGAAAAGTGACGTCGCGGCCACTTTGATGACGCTCCAAAGTGGGCCAACCCAACGGCCGCTCGCATGTCCTCCACCGTTGGAAAACAGTGTCCCCTTGGGGGTGAGGGCGCGTCTGGTGGCTGACAACGAATGGTTCGCCACGTTGTCGAGGATGAAATCGTAGCGCTGTCCACCCTCAGTGAAGTCCTCCTTGGTGTAATCGATGACATGGTCAGCGCCGATCGAGCGCACCATGTCCATGTTCCTCGTGCTGCACACACCGGTCACTTCGGCGCCGAACGCTTTGGCAATCTGCACGGCGAACGTCCCGACGCCTCCTGACGCACCATTGATCAAGACCTTCTGACCTGGCTGGACCTTCCCCTGATCGCGAAGCAGCTGGAGGGCGGTGGATGCGGACACCCCGACGGCAGCGGCTTGCTCGAACGTAAGGTTGGCTGGCTTCGGCACGAAGTGGTCCGCTCCAGCACACGCATACTCGGCAAAGGCGCCCGTGCACCAGCCAAAGACCTCATCGCCGAGTCGGAGCTGCGTTACGTCCGTGCCAACGGCCTCGACCGTCCCCGCAATATCCGTTCCCGGAACACGGTTCTTTGGCGTGCGCAGCCCAGACGCCATGCGGAGGACATACGGCACGCCTCGCACGAGGAGCCAGTCACCGACGTGGACGGAAGCCGCGTGAACGCGCACCAACACTTCGTCATTCTTGACCAGCGGCTGGCCGATGTCCTGGAGCGTGAGGACCACTCGTGGTACGCCGTACGTGTGCTGGACAATCGCCTTCATCATGTCAGTCCCCCTTGCTGGAGGGCTATCGTCCTGGATGTGGTCAGGGGTCACGAACTGGGCCATAGGAACCTCCGCAGTCACACCACACCGCGCATGGCGTGGCCAACGTGTGGCGCAGGTCCGGTGTCCGTGATGCCTCGCGACACCAAAAAACCGACGCACGCCATGATGGGCGTGGTCGGTTTCACCAGTTGCTCCCCGCGCTCTGCAGGTGGCCAGGCGACGATCGGCGTCACACGGAGGGGCGATGCCCGCAGGCGACGCGCCATCCCTGGGGCGTCGAGCCGTGCGTAGAGCGGCGGATCGAGGCATCCACGGGGTGAGTTGATACTCACTTGCGCGTACGTTATCATATAATTAGCCTGCCGTCAAGTTAATTATTGCACTAACCCCTGACCATAAGGAGCACCCATCATGGCCCGCCGCGCCACCAATGTCACCCGCGCCCGCATCCAGGACGTGGCCCTTACCCTGTTCGCGACGCAGGGCTACGCCCTCACCTCGCTGAAAGAGATCGCCACGGCGCTCGATGTGACTAAAGCCGCCCTCTACTTCTACTTTCCCGCCAAAGCCCAGCTCCTCCATAGTCTGGCAGACCCACTACTTGACGGGGTTCACACGCTGCTGGACACCTATACCGACGGACCGCTCACGGCCCACGGCCAGCGGAAACTCGTCTGTGAGCTGACCGATCTGCTGCTGGCCCACCGCCCCGTCTTGGCCTGGCTGGCGCGCGATCTCACGGCCATGGCGCAGCCAGGGATCGGCGACCGCATCGCGACAAACTTGGCGCACCTGCGGCGCCTTCTGGCGGGGACCGACGCCAGCCTGGCGGGGCAGGTGCGGGTGGCGGCGGCAGTTGGCGCCCTGATGCGTCCGCTCGTGGCCCTCGACGCGCCGGACCTCAGCCCGCTGCGCGACACGCTCGTCGCCGCCGCCCTGGCTCCGCTCAACGCAGAGTAGGGCGAGAAAAGGGACGTGAGGGCTACCCTACTCGCGTGGCAACAGCCCGGAAGGGTACAGTCGGGCTGCATCGCATCGCGTGTCCGCGATGTTCATGCCACTACATCGCTCTAGATTCAACTGGGCGGTCACTCGGGTTTTCCAGCATTGGGCCGCCGTGCGCGGGTTTGCAGCTTGCTTTGCAGACGCTCCGTCAGTTTCGCTGGCTCCGACCGCTCGACGGTGATTGTCCGCGCGCCGAGAAAGCGCGCTAGGTCACGTAACGCGCCCGCGATACCATCCACCAGCGCGGCATCGATGGTCACGCCAGGCTCCAGAAAGACCGCGCGCGCGATGAGCGTGCCAGTCTCCCGATCCATCTTTGGGTCGAGCCGCCCCACCAGTCGTCCCTGATGCAGAATCGCCAGCGAGTAATAGCCATAGCGCCGCTTCGCCGGTACGACATACGCCTCGAAGACGACTTCGTAGCCAAACAGTGTGCGGGCACGGGCGCGATCCCAGATCAGGCTGTCGAACGGTGAGAGAAAGACGGTGCGTTCCGGGCGCAGGCCAGCACGCAAGCGTTCCAGATCAGGCAGCCGATCATGCGCGAGGTAGACTGGCTCCTGTATCCCCTCAACCTCGGAGCGTAACGCGCCGCCCGATGCGACCTGCGCCTCCAGCAGGTGTTGCGCGCGTGTTCGTCCGCCCTTCGTCACGCTGCGCGGCCAGACCATCCGAAAGTAGTCGAAGAGCCACGACGGCGCTACGACTCCCATCGCCTGGATGGTGCGCTGGGTGAGCGCCGCCAGCCGCTCGTCCTGCGGCTTGTGGTGTCCGTTCAAGGCGTCGCCATTCATTTCCAACTCCACGCGTTCGCGCAGATCATAGACCTTCTGGCCACCGCGCCGACTATGCACCATCAAGTCGCCGAGCGTCCAGAGCACTTCGAGCGCAACACGGGTCTCTTTCAGGCCATACCAGTCCCACGCCTGGGCGCGGCGACCATCATTGGGGCGCTCGAAATCCGCCGATGCCAGCGGCCCGCGCTCGCGGATCGCTTCTATCGTCGTCGTGACGATGTCGGGGTGGTGTTTTGCCCAGTCACGGTAGTCGTCGTAGAGAAGTCGTTCGGCTTCCGCCATCATCGCTCGGTACATCGGATAGTCGGACATCGGCAGAATCGAGGCGGCGTGGCACCAGTATTCGAAGATCGCGCGTTCGGGATGGAGCAGATGGTCGAAGAGTGCCTCATCATAGGGGCCGAGGCGGCTCCACAGCACCAGATACTGCGAGCGCCGCGCCACGTTGATCGTATCTATCTGCACGACGCCAAGCCGTTCGATCATCGCCAGCACATCGGCTCGTGTCGGGCGAGCGGGCGGTGGATGGAGCAATCCCTGAGCCGCCAGCATCAGCGCGCGCGCCTCGTCGATGCTCAGGCGCAACGGCGCTGTCTGCCCATGCGGCGTGTGATGCGAAGTCGCGCGTGATAACGCCGACGGCTCACTATCATGTTTTCGCTGTGCCATGCGTCTTACTCCGTGTTTTCGCTGTATCATCATCGAGAACATCGAACAAATATCTACAACCAGACCAGTATACTATGGGCCGCATGTCAGTGCGCATCGAATGGCGTCTCCACGACACAGGCAGTAGACGTTGGCGTCATGCGTGCGATATAACGGCTAGTAGCCCCGGAAATCATTGGCGCTCGTCGTTCGCGCGCTGAGTCCTTGAGGGTGACTCTGAACGCACGTGAACGTGGCGCGCCATGAGCGGGTTGGGTTGTGTTCATCGCCCCGTCAGGAGGATTCGCTATGAAAACGCCGCTGACCCCGCTAGAGTTTATGCGCCGAAGCCGTCGCCTCTACCCCAATCAGGAGGCCGTCGTTGACGGCGATCTTCGTCTTACCTACACGCAGTTCTTTGATCGCTGCGACCGCTGGGCGGCGGCGCTGGCGGCGCTGGGCGTTGGCAAGGGCGACCGCGTCGCCTACATCGCTCCCAATACGCATGCGCAACTCGAATCGTTCTATTCCGTGCCGCAACTGGGCGCGGTGCTGGTGCCAATCAACTATCGCCTGATTGCCGACGATTTTGTCTATATCATCAACCACTCTGGCGCCAAAATTGTTTGCGTCCATGAGGACTATCTGGATGCCGTCGATGGTATCCGCGACCAGTTGCCTAATGTAGAGCATTACATCGCGCTGGAGGGCACGCGGCCCAACTGGCAACAGTACGAGCATCTACTTGAGTCCGCGCCCGCCGACTTTGCGCGTCCGGACATCAGTGAAGACGACCTGCTCACGATCAACTACACCAGCGGCACCACCTCGCGCCCCAAAGGCGTGATGATTACCCACCGTAACGCCTACATCAATACCGTGGGAACGCTGGTTCACGTCCATATGACGCCCGACGACACCTATCTCTGGACGTTGCCGATGTTCCACGCCAACGGTTGGACCTTCGTCTGGACCGTCACCGCCGCCGGAGCCAGGCATGTCTGTCTGCGCAAGGTAGACCCCGCCACCATCTTTGAATTGATTCGCCAGGAGCATGTGACGATGCTCTGTGCCGCGCCGACAGTGCTGATCGCTATCGCGAGTAGCCCGGAAGAACTTCGCCGTAACGCGCCGACAGGCGTGCAGGTGTTGACGGCTGGCGCACCCCCGGCGGCTGCCACCATCGAACGAGTTGAGGGTGAGCTGGGCTGGACGATCACGCAAGTCTACGGCCTGACCGAGACGGCGCCATTCATCACCATCTGCGAGCCGCGTATGCTTCACGACTCTTATACGCCAGAGGAACGGGCAACCATCAAGGCGCGCCAGGGCGTCGAGTTGATAACTTCGGGCGAGTTGCTGGTGGTGGACGATAACGGCAACGAGGTGCCACACGATGGCAAGACGATTGGCGAGATCGTAGCGCGCGGCAACGTTGTGATGGAGGGCTACTACAACGACCCCGAGGCGACGGAGAGGGCCTTCACGGGCGGCTACTTCCACTCAGGCGACGCAGCGGTAGTTCACCCGGATGGCTATGTCGAGATTCGCGACCGCATCAAGGATGTGATTATCAGCGGCGGCGAGAATATCTCTTCTATCGAGATCGAGGGTGTGCTGCTGCGGCATCCCGCGGTGCAGGAGGTGGCGGTGGTGGGCATGCCCGACGCGCAGTGGGGCGAGTCGCCGCATGCGTTCGTCGTGCTCAAGCCAGGCGCGACCGCGACCGACGAGGAGCTACGCCAGTTTGTGCACGACCGCATGGCGCACTTCAAGACGCCGCGTGCCGTCCACTTCGTGGCGGAACTGCCCAAGACAGCGACCGGCAAGATACAGAAGTTCGTCCTGCGCGGCAGCAAAGCGGCGATTGCCCAGCAGTGACCTCACCTCCAACTCCCACTCTTTGTAGCGAGGGGTTATAGATTTCGTCTGTGGAGACTGCGATGGATGACGGCGACGACCCTGGCGGCACGCGGGACGGTTCACCGGATCATGATGCATCTCACGAAGGGATGATCATCGAAGGGTTGCGCCCCCCGCTCACTGCTGAGCAGCGCAGACGCCGGGCAGCTGTCATCGTCATCGTGGTTATCGGCGCTCTATTGGTCCTGCTCTGGCCCGCCATCTCATCTGAAGGTGTCTTTTCCGCGATTCGACTTGCCCCGGCGGCCACCGCAACAGGAGGAGGCATCACGTCGCGCTCGCAGTTTCAGAGCGGCATTACTACCGTGAGTGGTACATCGTCGGGCGCGTCAGGTACACCCGCTACGATGTGCCCGGTGACACCACTCGTTACATCGAATGGCTGGAATGAGATGCATGCCGATATCGTCGGCGATGGCGATGTCTGGGCGCTCCTGCTGTCGGGGCCAACGAGTTCTGCGAACAGCGCCACGCACATTGTCTGGCGGGCAACTGGCTCAGGAGCATTCCAGGTCTACGCCAGTGGGCCTGACAATGCGCGACTGCTTCCCGTCAATGGTCCCGACCCGCACCCAGGAGGCTCGAACTGGCAGCGTCCCGGCGACGAGTGGCAGACGAACTTTATCTTCCCAACGCTGGGCTGCTGGCAGCTTCAAGTCACTCGTGGCACTGATCTGTATGCGAGTATCTGGCTGAATATCGGCGCCTGATTCGCGGCCATTACAGCCCCCACAAGCACTTTGTCATACCGTCAGCACAGCGCCATCGAGCAGCATCAGCCTTTTGCCGTCGGGAGACCAGCGTAACGCGCTGAGGATTCCGCTGAACGTGGAGGGTTGCGGCGGCTCGGCCACGGCCTTGAGCAAACGACCACTGGCGCTATCGTAGATGTTCACTTTCTGGTCGTTGTGGAGATTGAACGTCGCCAGTTCTTTTCCATCGGCTCGCCATGTGATATAGACAACAGGCTGAGCGGCTGTATTTGTGGGAATGCTCTGAAGAACCCGCAGGAAAGCCGTGTCGCGCGCTAGCAGAATCGGGAGCGCGCCGTGATTATCAGGCTGGGGTGGTGTTGGTCCGGAGAGATGTGGCGCGACCAGCGTCTGCATCGCGATAGGCGCCATCACGAAGCGGCCATCGGGTGAGGCGGCGGCGAAGTTTGCCTGAAAGAAGACATGCGCGTCGCCGTTGGTACCAGGATTCGTGGCATCTGTTGGCGAGAGGCCCGTCAGCCAACCCGCCTGCCAGAGCGCAAACGACTCGTCCCCCTGTGGATTGCCGACAGGCGTCGCTACCTGCCTGCTGGGGTCTATCCCCTGCTCCGCCCACGCGTACTGATAGGCCAGGGGAAGCGCGTTCTCGTAGAAATATTGCGTCGCGCTGGCGATCATACGACTATGGCCCGTGGCCAGATCCCAGACGAGACTGATTCCGGGTATTGGGTACGAGGTTCCATAGCGATTGAGGATCTCCTCGAACAGCACATTCGGGTGTGTATTCGCGCTGCTGGGGTCAATCACTATGATGCCGAACTGTGTGGTCGTCTGGCCGCTGCCGGTGCGCGGTGGCAAGGAGAATGTGACGGCAAGCTGTTTCTCGCCGTTCAGCCAGAGGACCTGCCCCAAAGCGACATGGTCGGTATCGAAGGCGTGAGCCAGCGTCGTTTCGGCAGGCTCAAGCAATGCATCGAGCGCGATCTGACGTGTTCGCCGCTGGCCTGTGCCGTCATAGATATCCAGCACGCCAGAAAGGTGCTCCATTGTCTCGCC
This sequence comes from uncultured Chloroflexia bacterium, assembly GCA_963718915.1. Taxonomy (GTDB): domain Bacteria; phylum Chloroflexota; class Ktedonobacteria; order Ktedonobacterales; family JADMIN01; genus DAHUXT01. The sequence goes on from CAVRAI010000015.1 coordinate 884,301, forward strand.
GCAGTTTCCGGTGTAACCCAGCACCGCCAGACGATTGCCCGATGGCGACCATTGCGCATCATGCAGGCAGGTAGCTATCGGGCCAGGCGGTGGCGGAAACGCCCGATTCCACGCGTTCCCCGCCAAAGACGCGAGGCTCTGCCCGAAGAGCGCCGCCACCAGCGCAAGCGTCAGTACGAGGCCACCAGTGCGCCACACCTTCTGGCGTATGGTGAGCGGTTGCTCCGTGAGACCACCCGCACGCCAGAGCCGCGCCCATGGGCGTTGCGGGCCAGCATGCGCCATCGTCTCTACTGTGAGTTGAGTGTCGTCGGATTGGTTCGTCGCTGGGTCTGCATCGGGTGATTGGAAGTTTGCCATCTCGATACCTGTCGAAAAGCGCGCTACCATATGCCGCCATATGGAGCGAAGCCACGCTCGTAGGATATTTCCGCACTCATTGTGCCAGTCGGGATGTGATTCGGCAAGCCGGAACAAACACTTTGCTCCATTCGCTCTGTCTATAGAACAACGTTGAGGACAATGTTGCGCAACGAGTGGGATGAGCGATATGGGGATATGCGGATGGAATACGAGCGTTTTTCGTCGTTAGTAGCTCCCCATACCGCCATACTTGCCCGGGTGGCCGCCGCGCTGGTAGGGTTGGCCGACGCCGAAGACGCCGCTCAGGAGGCGTTGCTGCGGGCATGGCAACATTGGCCCTCGTTACGCGAAACAGGCGCGGTGCGTGCCTGGCTGCTACGGATCACGGTGAACGTCTGCCATAACTGGCAGGCAGGACACTTTGGCACAACCCGTCGCCTCAACGAGCCACTCGACCGCGTATTGCATGACACCGCGCAAGAGCAGTATGGCGGCGAACCACATGACGCCGAGGCGCTGGATGTGCGCCAGGCAGTCGCGACATTGCCTGAAGACTTGCGCCATGTCATCGGGCTTCGTTTCTATGCTGGGATGAATTCGACTGAGATCGGCGAGGTGCTCGAAATACCAGCGGCAACGGTGCGGACTCGCCTTCGGCGCGCGCTGGAACTGCTACGCGAGCGACTGGCGCATGGCGACTCCGGCATGACCAGCAAAATAGCACGCGGGGAGGGTGCTTCCAATGGCTAATCAGCGTCCTGATGCCGAGATAGCGCATGATCTGGCGGCGCTGCCTTCCGACCTCCAGCCACTCTATCGGCGTCTCACCGATGATGGTAACGCCTGGCGGGCGGCGTCTGCTCAGTGGTTGGCGTCGCTGGCACAGTTGCTGACAGACGATGTCGAGCGGATGGCGCTGGATAGCTCGCTAGCCACGGACGTAACGTCTGATAGGTCTGCGCCTGCGAGTGCTATCGAGACGCCCGCAGGAGTGACAGCGTCTCCGTCGGTTCGCCAGCATCGGCGGCAGTGGATATTCGGGACCATTGCCGCTGTTGTTGTCGTCGCGCTACTGGCGCTTGTGCTTCAAGGCGCGCTTGCGGGCCGGGGAAACACCGGGCCGACGAATAAACAAACAGGAACGTGGCAAATCCTCGACAAGCTGACATGGAAACGTACCCCATTGGGACAGCAACTTCCTATCATCGCACCGAGTGATCCGCAGGTTGTTTATGAAGTGACAAATTTGGAAAATGGTTCCGCAGAGACCAGCAAAGCGGTGAGCTATGCCAGCCTGCGTCGCACTGAGGATGGAGGCGAAACCTGGCACAACCTTCCGTTGCCATTGCCACTTGATTATATCTCCATCATTGAAATTCGTGTCAGCCCCCTCAATGCCAGGACGGTCTTCATGTCCATCTGGGATCGGTCGAGCACAGTGTGCGATCCAGCCACGGGCGTTATGGGAGAATGGGGTTGCCTGCGGGGCTACGTGAGCACTGACGGCGGCGATTCATGGCAGACGCAAACCCTTACGGTGTCTGGTGTTCTCGATACCCAAGGGGCTATCGTCGCCCAGGGCAGCAGGCTCTTCGCGAGCAACGCCTGTAACGGCGATTCGTGCGTGCATCTGCTCACCAGCGCCGACGGCGGCCTGACCTGGCATGTGGTGGATGATCAGATAACAGCCGCGAGGCAGCACATCTGTGATCTCGCCGCGCCAGCAACTGGCCAGACGGTGTATGCTGTCGCCTCGCAGGTCGCGTGTGGTCAGCCTGCCAGCACAAAGTCACTCTGGCGTAGCAACGACGCTGGTGTCCATTGGGCGCCGATTGGGCCACTCCTCCCCAAACCGTTGGCGCAGCAGTCCTTTACGCTGCTAAGCAGCACTGTGCTGACCGCGCCGGGAGCGGATCACCTGGCTCTGCTCTATCTCAACCAGCCCTATGTCACTGCGGCTGGAACGAGTTTTCGGTATAGCGAGGACAGCGGCGTCACCTGGAAGTCGACGCCTGCCGCGACGGATATCCCGACCTGCGCATCCCCAGAAACTATCTGTGACGCGGTACAGCCGCTGCCTATCGGCGAGGCGACCGTCTTGAGCGATGGCTCGCTCCTGTACATGCCGTTTGATGCTCCCGAGGCGCCGTTGACGCCCTATGTCTGGACACCGGGCGCAAGCGCATGGCAACGCCTGCCACAGCTTCCCAGCGAGGTGACAGCGCCAGGGAGCATTATCGTGACGCCCGGCGCGAATGGGCGCGACACAATCACGATGGCGCTCCGCTCCAGCGGCGATGCGTCGAACCCCATCGCGTATTACGTTGTTCGCTACCAGATGTGAACCTCACCCCGCCCCTCTCCCACAGAGAGAGCAGAGCCAGACGACAAGAATACACACCGGAGATCGTCGATGGCAGGGAGTGAGGTCTATGGCAGGTATTCGTAGGCGGGTAGCGTCAGGAAGTCTACGAACTTGTCGGCGGTGGTGATTTGGTCGAAGACGGCGCTCGCCTGCGCGAAGGACCGTCCCGCGTACTCTTCCGCGCCGAGCGTCTGCTCGATACGCGCCAGTTCCTCGCCCATCATCGCACGGAACAGCTCGACCGTCACCTTGCGCCCGTCTTCCAAAACGCCGCGCGGATGGCGAATCCACTGCCAGACCTGCGCGCGCGAAATCTCAGCGGTGGCCGCGTCTTCCATCAGGTTGTTGATGGGGACACAGCCCTGCCCGCGCAGCCACGATTCCAGATACTGGACGCCGACGCTGATGTTGGTGCGCAGTCCCGCCTCGGTAATCGTTCCCTCTGGCACAACCAGCAGATCAGCCGCCGACACTCGCACGTCCTCGCGTCGGCGCTCGATCTGGTTCGGCTGTGGCATCATGCGGTCAAAGATTTCGCTGGCGATGGGTACCAGTCCTGGATGCGCTACCCAGGTGCCGTCGTGGCCATCGGTCGCCTCGCGCTCTTTATCGGCGCGCACCTGCGCCAGCGCACGCTCGTTCACCTCGGGGTCAGACTTAACCGGAATGAAGGCCGCCATCCCGCCCATCGCATGTGCGCTGCGGCGGTGGCACGTTTGGATGCAGAGGAGCGTATACGAGCGCATGAAATGCGTCGTCATCGTCACCTGGACGCGATCGGGCAGAATGAACACGGCATCGTTGCGCCGCTTTTTGATCGCGCTGAAGATGTAGTCCCAGCGGCCGCAGTTCAGCCCGGCGGAGTGGTCGCGCAGCTCGTAGAGAATCTCATCCATCTCGAAGGCGGCGGGCAGCGTCTCGATCAGCACGGTCGCCTTGATCGATCCTGCCGGGATGCCAAGCGTCCGCTCCGTCAGCGTGAAGACGTCGTTCCAGAGCCGCGCCTCGATGTGGCTCTCCAGTTTGGGCAGATAGAAGTAGGGGCCAGAGCCGCGCGCGAGCAATTCGGCGGCGTTGTGGAAGGCATACAGTCCGAAGTCGAAGAGGCTGCCGGAGATCGGCTCGCCGTCCTGCAAGACATGCTTTTCGGGCAGATGCCAGCCGCGCGGGCGGGCGAACAGTACCGCGACCCGCTCATTCAGCCGGTATTCTTTGCCGTCCGGGCTGCTGAAGCTGATGGTGCGGCGGATGGCGTCACGCAGGTTGATGTGACCTTCGATCAGGTTGGCCCAGGTGGGCGTGTTGGCGTCCTCGAAGTCAGCCATGAAGACCCTCGCGCCCGAGTTGAGCGCGTTGATGACCATCTTCCGGTCAACCGGGCCAGTAATCTCTACCCGGCGGTCTTGCAGGTCCGCCGGAATCGGCGCGATGGTCCAGGCGGATGCGCGTACCTCAGCGGTCTCAGGCAGAAAGTCGGGCATCTGCCCCTCATCAAATGCCTCCTGCCGCTCAGCGCGTCGTTCGAGCAGCGCAAGGCGGCGGGCGTTGAACGCGCGGTTGAGCGTGGCGACGAAGGCCATCGCCTCAGGCGTGAGAATCTCGTCGTATCCGGGAGCCATCGGGCCGATGACCTGCATGCCGTCGGTAAATGTGGATGTTTGAGCAGCCGTCATGGATGTCCATCCTTCGCAACATGACAACGGCCCGCGTATCGCCAGGGACACGCGGGCTGCCGAGGCGGATTCATACTGCAATTAGTGATGCGCGAACTGCGCCAGTTCCGTCGAGCCAGTGAGCGCGGTCGTCGAAGACTGCCCGCTCGCTATGACCTGTGCCACCTCGTCGAAGTAGCCCGTGCCCACCTCGCGCTGGTGGCGTGTCGCGCTATAACCCTGCTTCTCAGCGGCGAACTCTGCCTGCTGCAAGTCGGAATAGGCCGCCATGCCACGATCCCGGTAGCCAGTCGCCAGCGCGAACATACTGTGATTGAGCGCGTGGAAGCCAGCCAGCGTGACGAACTGGAACTTGTAACCCATGGCTCCAAGCTCGCGCTGGAAGGACGCGATGGTGGCCTCGTCCAGTTTTTTCTTCCAGTTGAACGACGGCGAGCAATTATACGCCAGCAACTTGCCCGGGAATTTCGCGTGAATGGCTCGGGCGAAACGGCGCGCCTCCTCGACGTTCGGCTCGGCGGTCTCACACCAGATCAGATCGACGTATGGAGCATAGGCCAGGCCACGGGCAATCGCCGCGTCCAGCCCGCCGCGCATCTGGTAGAAGCCCTCTGGGGTGCGCTCGCCAGTCAGGAACTCGTGGTCATATTCGTCGATGTCGCTCATGATGAGGTGCGCGCCATTGGCGTCGGTGCGGGCAACCACCAGCGTCGGCACGCCCATCACATCGGCTGCCAGCCGGGCGGCGACCAGATTACGCACGGCATTCTGGGTGGGGATCAAGACCTTGCCGCCCATGTGCCCGCACTTTTTCTCGGAGGCAAGCTGATCCTCGAAGTGGACGCCCGCCGCGCCCGCCTCGATCATTGCCTTCATCAACTCAAAGCAGTTGAGCGGGCCGCCAAAGCCTGCCTCGGCGTCGGCGACGATGGGAGCGAACCAGTAGGTGTCGTCGTTGCCCTCGGCGTGGTGAATCTGGTCGGCGCGCTGGAGCGCCTGGTTGATCTTGCGAACGACCTGGGGAACGCTGTTGGCGGGATAGAGGCTCTGATCGGGGTACATCTGGCCCGCCAGATTCGCATCTGCCGCGACCTGCCAGCCGCTCAGGTAAATCGCTTTGAGTCCAGCTTTCACCTGCTGCATCGCTTGATTGCCTGTCAATGCGCCGAGCGCGGCAATGTAGGGTTCGGAGTGGAGGAGCTTCCAGAGGCGATCTGCTCCCATACGGGCGAGGGTGTATTCGATAGTGACCGAGCCGCGCAATCGTAGAACGTCGTCTGCGGTATAAGGCCGGATGATATCAGCCCAACGTGTGTCATGGAGCCAGCTTTTCGCCAGTGTCTGAGCCTGATGTTCGCTCATGATTCTCCTTCCAGTGTCCTCCCGGACACGGCGCACTGCATCGTGCGATCCGCGCCATGGGCCTCACCGTGTGCCCATGCAACGTCAGTTAGAGAGAGCATACTGGAAATGTCACTATAATTGCCAGTAAAATATCTTTGGGAAGTGATTTATCGTAGTAAATATATTAGCGTCCCTTTATGAGGAGGATTTTGCGATGCTTATCAATCTTCACCAGCTTCAGATTTTTCAGGCGGTCGCCGTACACCGCAGTTACACACGGGCCGCTGAAGCGCTCTATCTGAGCCAGCCCGCTGTCTCGCTGCAGGTGCGAGCGCTCGAAAAAACGATAGGCCTACCCCTCTTCGAGAAGAGCGGGCGCACGCTCCGCCTGACTGATGCCGGACGCGAGCTGCTGACCTACAGTGACCGCATCTTCGCGCTGCTAGATGAGACGAAGCTTGTGCTGGAGGAGTTGAGCGGCGCCCGGCGCGGGATGGTGAAGGTTGCCGCCAGCACCACTGCGGGCATCTACGTGGTCCCGACGGCGCTGGGCGCGTTCCACCGCCTCAATCCCGATGTCAAGCTGACACTGGATGTCGTTAACCGCATCACGGTACAGGAGCATCTGCTCAACGACGAGATCGACCTGGCGGTGATGGGTCTGATCGAGGACACGCACGAGCTTGAGGTCGAGCGATTCCTCCCGAACGAACTTGTGGTGATCGCGCCGCCCAATCATCGCCTGGCGGGACGCTCCGACATTCCGCTCGAAGAACTGGTTGAGGAGACATTGCTCCTGCGTGAGGCAGGCTCGGGCACGCGCACCGATATCGAGCGCATGTTCTCTGCGCGCGATATTCCGTTGCAGATCGGAATGGAACTGCGCAGCAGCGGCGCGATCAAGCAGGCGGTGGCGGCGGGCCTGGGCGTCTCGGTGATGCCGGAGAGCGCCCTGGAGCTTGAGCTGAAGGCCGAGCGACTGATTACCCTGGACGTGGAGGGCTTCCCCGTCCATCGCTACTGGTATCTGGTGCGCCGCGCTGGCCGCCATCTCTCCGCCGCCGCCGATGCGCTCTGGAGCTTCTTCCGCACCTATCGCGACCAGGGCGAGACGCTGATGGTGAACGGCAGGCTAACCAGCCAGTAACCGTTCGACCTCGGCCAGGTCGTCAGGTGTGAGTTTCCAGTCTGCCGCGCGCGCATTCGCGGCGACCTGCTCTGGCCGCGTTGTGCCCGCGATAATAGTGCTGACGGCTGGGCGCGTCGCCAGCCATGCCAGCGCCAGTTCGGCGACGGTGTGGTCGGATTCACGCGCCCAGGCGTCCAGTCGCTCTACAGCCTCCAGCGTGGATTGCCGCAGCCGTGGCGCGAAGCGGGGGTTCTCGTGGCCGCGCGTGCCTTCGGGCGCAGGCTTGCCGGGCTTATACTTGCCGGTGAGCACGCCCGCGTCCAGCGGGAAGAAGGGGATGATGCCCAACCCGAACTCCTGGCAGACCGGCATGATCTCGCGCTCAACCTCGCGTTTCAGTAGGTTGTACTCCGGCTGAACTGAGATGAAGCGGTTCAGCTGGGCGCGGTCGCTCACCCAGAGCGCCTGCACGATGCGCCAGCCGTCGTAGTTGGAGCAGCCGATGTAGCGCACCTTGCCCGCGCGCACCAGGTCGTCGAGCGCGCCAAGCGTCTCTTCGAGTGGCGTCTCAGGATCGAACGCGTGGATCTGGTAGAGGTCAATCGTCTCGATCCGCAGGCGGCGCAGGCTGGCCTCGCATCCGGCGATGATCCGGCGGCGCGAAGAGCCATGCTCATTCGGCCCGTCGCCCATGCGCATGCCTACCTTGGTAGCGATCACCAGTTCGTCGCGGTGGCCCTGAATCGCGTCGCCGAGCAGTTCTTCCGAGACGCCGTTGCCATAGGTATCGGCGGTATCAATCATGTTGATGCCGCTCTCGATTGCCTGGCGTACGATGGCTGTCGTCTGCTGCTGGTCGGCATAGCGACCGAACGTGTTGCCGCCCAGACCAATCACCGAGACGCGCAGTCCGGATGCGCCGAGTTGCCGGTATTCCACGAAACTAGTGTCCTTTCGATACGGTGTAATTTTCTATTAGCAAACGGGCGTTGCTAACAATGCTTCATCTATTGTAGCGTGCATTGCAACATCCCAATCGTGATGTAGCGGCTATTTCGTGCTATCGTGAGGCTGATACGTGGGCAGGCTACGTGTAGCCGTTCGTCGTATGCGTATTCGAGATGAGCGCCTGGCGAACGAGTCGCTGGCAGTGGAGATAACGTGACCGAGACAAAGACCTGGCGTGACAAGCAAGATGATCGAGAACATCATCGGGATGGCGAGGCCGACTACTACGCCATCCTCGGGGTCGCGCCGGACGCCAGCCACGAGACAATCCACCAGGAGTATCGGCGTCTCGCCAAGCTCTGGCATCCCGACCGCTACACCTACGCGCCAGCCGGGCTGCGCGAGCGCGCCGAACGCCGGATGCGTACGATCTCGCGCGCCTGGACCGAGCTGGGCGACCCCATTCGTCGTCACGCCTACGACCGCCGCCGCCACACAGCCCCATGGGCCACCGTTACGCCGGGGCCTGAGATGGGCAAGGAGATGGATAACGGGGCTGGGGTCTTTGCGGGCATGCTCTGTGTCATCCTGGCGCTGCCGTTTCTGATCAACCTGCTGAGCGGCTCACTGCGCGAGACCTGGCAGGTTGTGCTGATGGCGGCTGTGGTGTTTGGGCTAGCGGCGCTGGCAGGCTTCTTCTTTACCGGCGATTCGCCGCTGGCGCGCATCGCGACACACTGGGCCGAAGGCGAGCCGCGCGGCTTCTACGAACAGCCAGTGCGGACTGGCGCTTCGAGCTATGTGTACCATACCCCCGAAAATAGCGATGACGCCGGTACGAGCGAGGATAGCGACGACGATGCTGAGCGCGCGCGGGAGTTCGACCGGCTGGTCGATCAGGCGCTGGCGACGATCCCCGAAGAGTTCAAGCCTTTCATGAACAATGTGCTGGTGCGGGTCGAGCGTGAGGCGACCGAGGAGGAGCTGCGGCGCATGGAAGTTGGCCCAGGTGGCATGCTCTTCGGCCTCTATACCGGTGTGCCCCTGACGGCGCAGGGCGCGCAGGCCGTTGGAACCGAGTTTGTCACGATCTATCGTGGCCCCATCGAGCGATACTGCCACGGCGACCCCAAACGCATTCGTGAGCAGGTGCGGCGCACGGTGCTGCATGAGGTGGCGCACCACTTTGGCATTGACCACGATCAGATGCCCGACTGGCTCAAATGACGGCTTGTGTGACGCGAGCCATTTTCGCATGCCCGCTCATGGGTGTACAATACGGCGGAAATGACGACGCGGCGCGCTCGCTGTACACGCTGAGCCAGGAAGGAGCATCGTATGGGTACGAATCGGCCGGGCGGCGATATGAGCCCAGGGTCAGACGACGACACCGACCCGGATCTCCGGCGGCGCGCGAACCAGCCATCGCCTATACCCGCGACGCCTGGCGCTATGCGATCCAACATCGGCGACGATAGCGAAGATAAGACGCGCGACCTGCCTCCAGAGTTGATAGGCGGCCCCATCCCACGAATACCGGCTACTCGCCGTCCCAAATTGATCGCCATCGGCTCTGTAGTTGCGCTGGCGGTGCTGCTCGTCACCTCGCTTTTTCTGGCGACACGTGGGCGCGGGAGCGGCGTGCTGGGAAACGGGCCAGCCTTCGAGGGCTGTGGCGACAATACACCCTGCCAGGTGGCGGATAGCTACCTCGCCGACTATGTCGCGGGCAAAAACGACGCACTCTATAGCCTCGTCTCTCAGCAGACGATCAAGCAGTTTGACGACCCACGGATTCTTCGTGGCAATTATCAGGATGCGCACGACTATATCACCACACGTACCAGCGATATCCTAGCGCGGGCGCAGATTACGTCTCTCACCGCCTCGCCCGACATTGCCCAGAAGACCAGCGCGACTACGGCGACTGTGCCCGCGCGCATCGAGTTTCAAAGCTCGCGAGTCGGCTCCTTCGAGCAGGACATCTCCATCCCGCTCGTCTATGAAAATAGCCACTGGCGTGTCATCTGGACGCCCGGCCTGATCTTCACACAACTCGACGACTCCAGCGATCCCTACTACTCGCGCAAGGTAGACCTGGTTGCCCTCGACGGCGCGCGCGGTACGATCTTTGACCGGGATGGCAATGTGCTGGCGAAGGATGACACGGTCTTTGACATCAATCTCACGGCCGCGAAGCTGACCGATAAGACCGGTGAGCTGACCACCCTTGGGAAAGACCTCGACTTCACCCTGGCTCAACTGAACCAGAAAATCTCCAGCGTGCCTGCCGACCAGTCGGTGACGATACGGACAATCACCGCGCAACTCTACCAGCAGGTGAGCGGCGATCTGGATAAGCTGGCTGGCGTCTCGGCGGAGAAGACGACTGGCCGTGTCTATCCCTATGGGACGGCGACGGCGCCCGTTACGGGTTATGTGGCTCCGGTGACTGCCGACGATATCAAGAATGACAAATCAGGCTACTATGACAATCCACTGGATGTCATTGGCAAGGCGGGCGTTGAACTCTGGGGCGAGCAGTATCTGCGACCACAACATGGCGGGCGGCTCCAGATTTTCGAGACCAACGCCGATGGCTCCGATGGCGCGGTCGTCTTTACGATTGCCTCGCGCATCCCCACGAACGGCGACGATATCCACACGACCATCGCACTCAAGGCGCAGCAGACGGCGATGACGAGCCTCAGCCAGCAGGCGGGCCACAACGGCGGCGCGCTGGCGGTGGATCCGTCGACGGGCGAGGTGCTGGCGATGGGCACGTACCCGACCTACAATCCGACCGATCTCGCGCTTGGGCTGACCCCGAATGCCTACGCCCGGCTCAACGCGCTCAACGCGCCGTTTCTCAATCGGGCGATGGCCAGCGCGCAGCCTGTTGGCTCGGTCTTCAAGCTTTTTACACTGGCCGCTGGGCTGCAGAATAACGTAAGCGCAGCGCAGATATTCACCTGCACGGGATCCTACCAGGTGCCGGGCGAGGCGAAACCCCGCAAGGATGATCTGCCGCAAGGCCACGGGAAGATTACCGCGCCTTACGCGCTCACGCCGTCGTGCGATGTGGTCTTCTGGCAGATTGCCGTGATGCTCAACGGCAAAGACCCGACATTGCTGCCGAATATGGCGAAGTCGTTCGGCTTCGGCACCTATACTGATATAGTCGGCGTGCCAAGGAGCGACGAGAATCCGGGAATCGTACCTGATCCAGAGTGGATGAAGGCGAACAACCACGGCAACTGGTCGGTGACCGACGCGGCAAACCTGGGCATTGGACAGGGCTTTTTCCAGGCGACGCCCGCGCAGATTGCGCTTGCCGCCGCGGCTATCGCCGACAATGGCGTGCGCATGCAGCCGCGCCTGGTATCTTCGGTGGTTGCCAGCACCGGAGCCACGGTCACGTCGTTCGCGCCGACGCAACGGGCGACGCTGCCCCTGAGCGTGGATAACCTGGCGACGATTCAGGCGGCGATGCTTGGCCCGCTCTACGATCCGCATGGCACGGCCTATGGCGACTTCAAGGGCGTGCCGGTGCTGGTTGCGGGCAAGACAGGAACGGCGGAATCCGGGCAGTCGCTCCCGAACGGTTGGTTCGCCTGCTATGCGCCCGCGACGCCCGCCAGCGGCCCGGCGGTCACGCCGAAGATCGCCATTGGCTCGCTGGTGGAGCGGTCGGACTTTGGCGAGAAGTATGCGCTGCCTGTCAGCAGGGCGATCCTGCGGGCGTATCTGGGCGTGTGAGGAGAATGCAGGCGGTTTATGAACTTTGAGAAATACCTCCGAACAGCCTGCTGTGGCGAGCCTGCCGTAGCGTAAACGCTACGGCGAATGGACGCGCGTCACGGAACGGGGAAATTCGCCGGGGGCCTTCAGGCTCCGGCAGGCTCACCCCAGCACTGTGTTCGGAGGTAATTCTTAAACTTCATTACGCTACGGCCTGCTCCTCCGTACGGGGAAGGATCACACGATGGGCGAGCGCGCCATGCGGGTTGGCATCGGCTACGATGTGCATGCGTTCGCGCCGCCGGAGGCCGGGCGTCCGCTGATGATCGGCGGCGTAGCCATCCCACATGACCGGGGGCTGGCTGGCCACTCCGACGCCGATGTCCTGCTGCATGCGGTCGTGGATGCATTGCTGGGCGCGGCGGCGCTCGGCGATATTGGTACCTACTTTCCCTTCCAGTGATGCTCGCTGGCAGGGAGCATCCAGCGCCGATTTTTTGGCGCATACGGTCACGCTGCTGGCTGAGGGTGGCTGGCGCGTTGAAAACGTGGATGCGACGGTGGTGATGGAAGCGCCGCGCCTCGGCCCACACGTGGCTGCGATCCGCGCCGAACTGGCGAAGACACTTCAGCTATCGGTTGATTGCGTCAGCGTGAAAGGCAAGACGACCGATCGGCTTGGATTCACCGGACGATCTGAGGGCGTGGCATGCTATGCCGTGGCGCTTATCTCGCGCCCAGCCACGCAAATGTAACGGTGAGGCCGCGCTTATCCTTTGCAGCCCAGCCAGTGGCGGCCATAGGCGCGCATGTCTTCGATGAGGACGAAGAGCGCCTGACCCTTATCGGTCAGCGAATACTCCACTTTTGGTGGCACCTCGGCGTAGGTCTTGCGCTGCAAGATACCTTCGCTCTCCAGCACGGATAGACGCTCGGAGAGTGTCTTCGGGCTGATGCCGACCAGCGAGCGTTCCAGTTCGCTGAAACGCTTAGTGCCCGTGGTGAGATCCCGGATAATGAGCAACGTCCATTTCCCACTGACGATGCTTGCCGTCCGGGCGACGGGGCACACCAGCGAGTCGTCCTGCTCACTCGTGCTGGCGGCAGTCGTGGTGTCGTCTGCCAGCGAGCTTCGCCGTGCCATGTCTCTTCTCCTCCGTCGCTATCGTAATCTGTGCAGGTCTGTGCAGGTCTATGCAGGCTGCTGCTCGGTGTGCCGCGACGGTTCACGAATCGATTCTAATTTCCCGTACTATACAGAATGATACCGCCCATCTGGCGCGCTGTAAAGGCGACATTTCTGCCGAGACAATACCTACCCATGCGTCCAGTGGGCTGGAATGCCGGAAACCAGCCATGTGGCATTAACGGAAGCCTGTTCGCGATGTGGTGGTAATGTATCACACACATGCATGCTGGGAATAGCTCAGAGCGCGATATACCTCCAAATCTTGTGCTTGTAGGGCATCTGGCGCCATGTTATGATGCGCTGACAGACGGCGCAGTGCCAGCCTTTCGCGGCGCCAGGGGCGTTTGAACGGGCGGCTCACGCGGTCACGACACGCCTTATGCAAAGGAGCACGCCGTGGGCCAGGTTTCGTCGCAGCCAGCCAGCCAGCCAGCCGTACCCAGCGCGGTTGCCCGCGCGGGGCGCTATGCCGCCTACATCTTCTGGCTGATGTTCATCATCAACTTCCTCAATTATCTCGACCGCTGGATTTTCACAGGCCTCAGCCCAATCATTCAGAAAGACCTGCATCTCAGCGATTTCCAGATTGGGTTGCTCAGCAGCGCCTTCCTGCTGGTCTATACCATTGTCGCGCTGCCGCTGGGCTTCCTGGCCGACCGCATCGCCCGGAAGACGATTGTGTCGCTGGGGGTGGCCGTTTGGAGTGTGGCGACAGCGTTGACAGGGCTAGCAGGCAGCTTCCCAATACTGCTCACCGTGCGGACATTCCTCGGTGTTGGCGAGGGCAGCTACTATCCCGCTGGAACGCCGATGTTGGCTGCGTACTATCCGCCTTCGCGCCGCGCGACCATTATCGCGCGCTGGAGTGTCGGCGCCCTGATCGGCGCCGCCGCTGGTTTCCTGCTGGCTGGCTTTTTCTCCACGCCAAGCGCCTGGCGGTATGCCTTCTTTTTCACTGGCATCCCTGGTCTGATCTTCGCGTTTCTTGTTTGGCGTACTCGCGAGAAGACGCGGCATGAGGATGATCCGCCCGCCGAACATCTGGCTGGCGAGGGGAGTCAGTCGGTTTTCGCGCGTTTCGCCGCCTATCTGCGCATTCCCACAGTGCGCGTCATTATCGCGCTGCATGCGCTCGGTTTTTTCGCGCTGACAGGTGTCACCACCTATCTCGCCATCTTCCTCAGCGACACCTACGGTCGCAACGGAAGCTTTTATCCTGGCGTTGGCCTCTCAGCCGGGTATGTGCCGATTCTGGCAGGCGCGGTCGTTCTCGTAGGAGGTATTCTTGGCAATCTTGCGGGCGGCGCCTGGGCGAACCGCTTGAGCCGTCGTCACGAAGGGGCGCGCGTGCTAACCGGCGGCCTCGGTTTCCTGCTGGCGGCGCCGTGCGTCATCGTCGCCGTTGGATCGCCGATGGTTCTGCGTCAGATGTCGTTCTTCACCAGTGCGAGCGTGAGTACGCAGCTCACGATTGGTATCAGTGTCTTCACGGTATCGGCCCTATTGGCAGCGTTCTTTCTCAACATCTACAACGGCCCGGTCAGCGCGGCGCTGCTGGATGTCGTGCCCGCTGCTGAGCGTGGCGCGGCGGGCGGCACCGAGTTGACGCTGGCCCATCTCTTCGGCGATGTCTATGCGGCGGCGCTCATCGGCGCGATTGCCGTGGCGCTCAACCAATCGCTCGGCGGCGAGCAGATTGGGCTGGCGATGCTGCTGACCTGCCCGCTGGTGTTGGTGGCGTCGGGCGTCGTCGGCATCTGGGGCAGTCGCTTCTATGCCCGCGATGTGGCGGCGATTGGCGGCACGGCATCTGAGATGCTCGGCACGTCCGCGTCGGAGTAGTTGGCAACGTGTGTTCTGGGATTCGCGGGCCGCAGGCTAAAGACCTGCGGCTAATCCTGGTCGTTAAGTATACTTGCTCATGGTGTGTGAGTACGTCGGGGCAGGATTAGCTGCGGCATTATGTGGTTTTAGAAATACCCCCGTACCGCGTGCTGGGCTAGGCGTGCCGGAGCCTGCCAGCACATGGGCCAGAGAGGCCGGGAAATTCGCCGTAGCGTTCACGCTACGGCCTGCTCACCCCACCGCCATGCCCGTGTCCGTCGCACATGCGAAAACGACATCATGCCGCGAAGTAGCCCATCATTTCACGCCTCCGCCTGCCTGTTCCGCGTCGGCGGGCTGTTCGGGTGCGGGCACATCTTCCGCCTCGCCGGGGTAGAGTCCCATGCCTGAGGCGGGGCCAAGTTCCGACTCCGGCGCAGCCAGCCGCTCCGCCTTGCAAGTGAGCGCGTGGCAGATCAGCTCCGCCGCCTCGTCGAGCGAGAGAATCGCGGTATTGATTGTCACGTCATAGCGGACGGGGTCGTCGGGCTGGAGGTGATACTGCGTCTGGACGTAGCGCCTGCGGCCGTTATCCTTCAACGTGATGCGCTTGCGGGCGTTCGCCTCGTCCAGCCCCTCGCGCCGCGCTACGTAGGCGATACGCTGCTCCAGCGGGGCGATGACATACGCCCGCAACACGTCGCGTCTGCCTTCGAGCAGCGCGCTCGCGCCCCGGCCAACGATCACCGACTGTCCCTCTTCAACCGCCAACTCGATCACCCGGTGCAGCGCATTCTGATACAGCCGCTCGCGCGTGGCGGGCGACGGTGAGGGCGGCACATTCTCGACCATGCTCGGATACATCAGCGACATGCTGTTGAGCGCGCGCAAAATGAATCCCTCGGTATGTTCGTCGAGGTCTTCGGCCTCTTCCTCAGTAATATGCAGCTCGTGGGCCACCTGGACGATGACTTCGTGGTCAATCAGCCGCCAGCCCAGCCGCTTTGCGATCCGTTGCGCGACCTCGCCGCCACCGCTGCCATAGAGCCGCGCAACGGTGATCGCCCGCATGCCGCCCGTTTGCGTCGCCTGTGCTGTCTGTGTCGCCTGTGTCGCCTGTGTCGTGACCTTTCCTTCCGACTCTGTCATAGGACCCTCTCCTGTGCTGAACGCCTCCACGTTTCAGTGCATCCATGCGTCAGAGTGCCAGTGGATAGTCCCGTTAGCTGCATTGTAGCAGAAAAAGCGGGCAACAGTGGCCGAATGGTCGTCTGACTTTGACGGGCCGCCTCTCGCATGCTACACTGGCGCCCGGCGCTGGAGTATCTGGCGCGGCAGCGAGACACATCTGCCCTGGAGGATCGGTTATGATCGCGATCTGTATCGCCAATAATAAAGGTGGCGTCGGCAAGACGACGACCGCCGTCAATCTGGCCGCTGGCCTGGCGCGCCTCAATCAGCGCGTGCTGGTGATCGATCTGGATGGGCAGGCGAACGCTACCTACGCGCTGACCGGCCGGGTGCATCCCGTGCCGTCGATCTACGATGTGCTGGTTGGCACACGCCAGCTCGATACCGTCCTCTGGCAGACCAACGAAGAGAACGTCTGGCTTGTTCCCGCCGATGGCCGTCTGCAACACGCAGATGTCGAATTGGCGGCGCGTCCGGGGCGTGAGTTCCGGCTGGCGCGGGTGCTCTCCGGGCTGGACTACGACTACATCATCATCGATACGCCGCCGTCGCTTGGTGTGCTCACTCAGAACGCGCTGGCCGCCGCGACCGACGTGCTGATACCAATCGGGTTGACCGAATTCAGCGTGATCGGCATGGATAAACTAGAATCCAGCATCGACGACCTGCGTGATGGACTGAATCTGCCCGACCTGGAGATTCTCGGCGTCTTTGCCACGTTCTACGAGGATACAACGACCTCACGCGAGACCTGGAGCCTGCTGGAGAAGAAGTTCGAGGGGCGGCTGCTGGAGACGCGCATTCCCAAGAACCTTGATCTGGAGAAGGCGCACCGGGCGAATGAGAGCGTCCTGAGCTACGCGCCCGCCAGCAGCGGCGGCCAGGCGTATGCGCAGCTTGCCCGCGAGGTGAAGAAGCTGGCCTCGGCTCATGCGCGTGGCCACGCGCGCCGCCACGCATAGTGAGGGTTGGGGTTCGCGTTGAAAGCGGAGTAGGGGAGATCATGCCTGCCAGGCAATCGCGAAAGTCCGCGCGGAAACCGACGCCAGTGACCGCACAGACGGGTGACTCGTCTGACACCGGGGAGATGCTCAGCCCTGAAGAGTTGGCTCGCGCGTTGCGGGCGATGGCAACCGAGCTAGAGCGCGATCCCGCGCTGGCTCGTCGAGTCGCGGGCGCGATGCGCGCGCCGGTCGTCGCTAGGCCACCAGTAATCGCGGACGTTGTGCCCGACGCTATGGGCGAGGAGCCATCGCAACCGTCGCGGACAGCACGGCGCGCGGGCAAAGCGTTCAAACCGCGGCTGGTGGTTGGCGCTGCCCCGGAGCTCGGAACCGGAATCCCGGATCCCTTCGCGCTGCGCGAGCAGTCGGGTGAGGATGGTCTGCGAGACGCGCTGGCGGATTTGCGGCTGGGGACATTGCGAGCCATCGTCCGGGAGCACAAGCTTGATCCGTCGGGCAAGCTGGCGGGGCAGAACGACGACGCGAAGTATCGCGCGTTGATTCTGCGGGCCACGAAGCGGGCCAAACGCGGCTGAAGAACGCAGAAAACAAGACGATGGGTCAGTCCCGCTCGCGATTGACAGGCACGAGGCCGCGCGGGTATAATAATTCAGCATATCTTGTGGAAAGGGTACGATACAACTGATATGAAGCGAACCTGGCAGCCAAAGCGCATTCCGCGGAAGCGCGAACATGGCTTTATGAAACGGATGAGCTCGAAGGCGGGACGGAAGGTCCTCAAAGCCCGCCGTCTCAAGGGGCGCTGGCGCCTGACTGTCGTCTAAAGATTGGGCAGGCTCTGTGTCGAGTGCGTCTCATGCCAAACGCGCATCCGGGGTGCCGGGTCGTTTGCTGCACGAGGCGCATTTTGCGTGCTTTATAGCATCGTAGCTTGAGCGTCGTGCAATTGGCGTAGTGAACCTACA
The DNA here is from genome assembly GCA_963718915.1 of uncultured Chloroflexia bacterium. Classification (GTDB taxonomy): domain Bacteria; phylum Chloroflexota; class Ktedonobacteria; order Ktedonobacterales; family JADMIN01; genus DAHUXT01. The sequence continues at coordinate 901,998 of CAVRAI010000015.1, forward strand.
CTGAACGGATGAAGCGTGGTGGCACAAGAGGACAGTATCTCTGCTGGCGCCCCCATGTCTGGGGATCAGCTAAAACTGCAAAGGCCACCCGAACGTACACTTTCTGGTGAGCGGCTGCGACGGATGCAACGGCTTCGTTCGCCTCGTGATTTTCAGCGGGTGCGCGCGCAAGGCAGACGTCTTTCAGGGGCGGTGCTTCTCCTGGGGTACGCCGCGCGGAATGAGGCGGACAGCTCCGGCGGCACGCGCATCGGTTTCTCGGTGAGTCGTCGTGTTGGCGGCGCGGTGGTGCGTAATCGCGTGAAGCGCAGGCTACGCGAGGTGATACGCCGAAAACTGGCGAGGATTGCTCCGGGCTATGATCTCGTGATTACGGCCCGGCCAGGCGCGGCGGACGCCCGCATGGAAACGCTCGAACAGGATGTGACTGTATTGCTGGCGCGGGCACGACTCTTGATAATGGATACCGCTCAAGATACTCAAGACACAGATCGAGGCGCAGAGGTATGAAATATCTGGGGATGGGGCTGATTCGCGTGTACCAGCGGACATTTTCCGTGGTGCTACCGCCGAGTTGTCGCTTCGAGCCATCCTGTTCGCAGTATGGCTACGAGGCAATCGAGAAGTACGGATTGTTACGGGGCGGATGGATGACGATCAAGCGCATAGGACGCTGCCAGCCATTCTATAACGGCAATCTCTACGACCCGGTGCCGTAATTCAAACGATACGACGATACCAGGATCGCCAGGCCGAGGCTGCGCCTGGGGCCACTTGAATTGACCAGTTTGACCTGATTGATATATGAGTGACGGTATCCGGACGGGGCAGAACAACCGGACGCTGCGGGGAGGATAGAGCGCGTGCAAGAGATTCTGAGTTTCTTTGGGACTATTTTCGGGCCGATAGGACAGGTCTTCCATTATGTCTTCTATCTGCCCGTCTATAACATCCTCATGGTCATCTATGAGGGATTGAATAATATCTTTCCCGGTGGCGCCTTCGCGATAGCCATCATTATTCTTACTTTGATGATTCGCGCCGCACTTATCCCGCTGACGCGCAAACAACTTCAATCCACCCGCAAAATGCAGTTGATTCAGCCCGAATTGAAGGCGCTCCAGCAACGTCATCGCGGCGACCCGCAAGTACTCATGGCCGAGCAGCGGCGGCTCTACAAGGAAAATGGCGTCAGCATGTATGGTGGCTGTCTGCCATTGCTGGTGCAGATGCCGTTCATCTACGCCCTCTATGGCGCCTTCCTGACCGTCATCCATGCAACCAGCGTCGCGGCAATCAATAAAGACCTCTATTCGTTTGTCCCGCATTTGACAACCTTCCCGCAGACGTGGTTTCTCTGGGCTAACCTGATCCACCCCGATCCGCTTCACATTCTGCCTGTACTCGCGGCTCTGCTGACGTTCATCCAGTTGCGCATGGCGATGCCGGTGCGTAAGCCCCGCCAGCCGGGTGAGAACCCCGATGCGACGATGCAGGCGACGGCGACGACGCAATATATCATGCCGCTGGTCACGCTCTTCATCGGCTGGACTTTCCCCGCTGGCCTTGCGCTCTACTGGTGTATCTCGACTGGGTTTTCGGCTGCGCAGCAGTACTTCATCAATGGCAACTGGGGTTCGCTCTTCGTCGGCGTGCCGGGGATGGAGCACCTTGTTCCGCCGCCACGAGACCTCTCGCCCACCACTACGCGCACACCAGCCACTGTCTCAGCCGTCGCGGGTGGCGGCTCCGCGCGCGCGCTGACAGCGGCAGTCACTTCAGCGCCCGAGGAGAGTGGACTGCGTGGCTGGTGGAATCGGATGAGAGATAGCATGTCTGCCGCCCAGACACAGGCAATGGAGCGCACCGAGGAGTCCCGCAAGCAGCTGGAAGCGTCCAGAGCGCAGGCAAATCAACAGGCAGCCGATGAAGGATCTGGAAGCAAGAGCGCCTCAGCGACAGCGCGCCGCCAGCGTCCATCGCGCCAGGGTCCGACGCTCGTCAAGCCGCCACAGCCAACCACTATGACCGCGCAGGCTACGCAGAGTGGTGATGAGATTGACGTGGCGATTCAGCAAGCAACCGATCAGACGGTGCTGCCGGAGCAGGAAATAGCCAGTGGAGCCAAAGGAGCCAAAGGAGCTAAAGGAGCCAACGGCGCTATGGCGGCAAAGTCCTCCAATGGAACTGGTGGGGCGAAAATACCAAACGGGAACGGGGCGAATGGAGCTTCAAATGGCGCGCGTGCGGGTGCGAATGGAACGCGATCCGCGACGACCAGTGGGGGCAACGGCGCGCGCAAGAGCACTGCGAAGGGTGGATCGGGGGCGCAGTCGCGCAACGGTAATGGGCGCTCCAAGAAGGGCAGGTAGGCGTGGAGAGTGTTGAGGCCTCCGGCAAATCAATCGAGGATGCGATCATCAATGCGCTTGCTCGGTTAGGACGCAACCGGGATGAAGTGGAGATCACGGTGCTGCAACGGCCCGCACGTGGTTCGCGTGACGCCAGCGCGCGTGAGGCACGGGTGCGCGCCACCGTCCTGCAGCAGCGCCCGGCGGCAGCTCCCGAGATGGCGGATCCCTATTTCGCCGACGACTTTGACGAAATTGCGGGCGATTTCGCGCCTGCTGAGCGCCCGCCAGATGGTGGCAGCGAGCTGGACTTTCCCCCGGCGGAGGAGCTGGAACAGCCAGAGATAACCACCGACGCGCTCAGCGATGTCATGGCTGAAGACGCGAGCATGGAGGATATCGCCGTCGCCGCGCTCTATACCATCCTGGCGCATATGGGCGTACATGCCGGCATTGAGGTGCATCCTGCCGAGGGTGAGGAACCGCTGGTCCTCAACATACGCGGCGCCGACGAGCGATCTTCGAGCGCGCTCAGCGTGTTGATTGGACGACGCGGCGAGACACTGGCGGCGCTGCAACTGCTGATGCACCTGGTCGTCTCGAGGCAGGGCGACACGCGTGAACGTGTGATCGTGGATGTGGAGGGATACCGCCATCGCCGTGAGGAAAATCTCCGCTCGATGGCGCAGCGCATTGCGCAGCAGGTGCGTACCTCTGGCCGGGCTGTCATGCTGGAGGCGATGCCGCCCAACGAGCGGCGTATCGTGCATATGGCGCTGGCCGAGTTCGACGATATCTCCACAGAGAGCGAGGGTGAGGGCGACCAGCGGCGCGTGGTGGTTTCCCTGCAACATAGCGCGCGGCGCTAGCGACCTTGCATTTGTGGAAGCACCAAGAGTGGCTATCGTACGTCATGCGTCAATGCGCCCCGATTTTCTCGCGATTGGGCATATCACCCGCGACCTGCTGCCCGATGGAAGTTGGCGGCTGGGTGGCTCTGTCACCTATGCCGCGCTGACCGCCGTCCGCCTGGGATTGCGCGCGGCTATCGTTACCAGCGCGCCACAAGATGTGCTGGCGGCGTTGAACACTGTGCTGCCTGATATCCCTTTGAGTACTATTCCCTCCGCTGAAGCGACCACCTTCGAGAACCACTATAGCGCACAAGGTCGCCAGCAGTATTTGCGTGGACGCGCCACGCCGCTCGCGCTTTCATCTGTGCCCGACGCCTGGAGAGACACGCCAATCGTGCTTCTGGGGCCGGTGGCGCAGGAGATTGACGCCAACATCGTGACAGCATTTTCGCAATCACTGGTTGGCGCGACGCCACAGGGTTGGCTGCGCAAGTGGGACGTCGACGGCGCCGTCACACCCTCGCCGCTCACCAGCGCCGATACGCTGCTGCCCCACGTGCGAGCGTTGATCCTCAGTCGTGAAGATATTGGGGTATCCGCCGACACGGAAGTTGGTCGATGGGCGCGGATCGTGCCGCTCATTGCGGTCACCTGTAGCCGCGATGGCGCGTACATCTGGGAGAATGGGGTCAGGTCAGGGCTGCTCGCGGGCTATCCGGCGATTGAGGTTGACCCAACTGGGGCAGGAGATGTCTTCGCGGCGGCATTTCTCTGCGAGTTGCAGCGGACTGGCGCCGCGGCTGTCGCCATAGATTTCGCCAATCAGGTGGCTGCATGCTCGGTGGAGGCGGTGGGCGGCGAGGGCATCCCGACACGCGAGATGGTCGCCGCCCGCTGGAAGACGTCAGGTTAATCGGCCTCGGTGGCGTCTACCCCGTTGAGCAGCTCGCGCAGCACGGCAAAGCGCTCGTCAACCACCTCCTGCTTGCAGTCGCATGGCCCCTCGTTCCAATCCTTGCCGCACTGCGGGCAGAGGCCCGCGCAGTCTTCCCTGCAGAGCGCGCGCATTGGCAGCGCCAGCACCAGATTCTGGCGAATCGCCTCGCGGGTGTCTATCTCGTGACGGCGATTGATTGGAAAAGCCAGTTCCGGGTCGTCCGGTGCGGCAACTGGGGCGCCGGTGACGACGTCGATTGTCGGATAATATTCCTCGCGAAGCGGGAACGTCAGAGCGGTATCGAACTCTTTCAGGCAGCGGGTACAGTTCATATGGACGGGCGCCGACACGTTGCCAGTGGCAAAGATACCCTGGTTGGTGCGGTGGAGACGCAGGTGTCCAGTTATTGGTCCGGCCAGTTCAACCTCGCCATCCTGTAATTCCAGTTTGTCCTCGTCGTCGAGTGCGACGTCATACGTAGTTCCGACGGGAGATTTGAGCAATTGAGCAACGTTGAAGATCATGGAGTACTCCTCGCGCTCCCGGTCAGGACTCACGGGAGACGCTGTTTTCAGTATACAACGGAGCGGGGCCGTTCTTCAAGCGGACGGCAATGGCTAGAGTCGGGTAAAGTAGGCAATTGGCGGCCAGGTTGTGGTACACTGAGCCATGCCGGGCCTATAGCTCAGCGGCAGAGCGGGCGGCTCATAACCGCTTGGTCGCAGGTTCGAATCCTGCTGGGCCCACCTGTGTTCAATCGAAACGGAAAACCCGGTATGAATCTGGCAACATCCGTGGCGGGGTGACTATAACGCGGTCGCCCCGCCGCACTGTGTCTGTCGGGTTACGCGTTACAGCAATAGAACGTATGGAGCGAGACATATGCAATTCTTTGATCGCGCCAAAATCTATGTGAAGGCCGGACAAGGCGGCAACGGCTCCGCCCATTTCCGCCGCGAAAAATTTGCGCCCAAGGGCGGGCCTGACGGCGGCGACGGCGGCCGTGGCGGCAGTGTCTACCTGGAGACCGATGCGGGCATGAATACGCTGGTGGACTACCACTATCGCCCACACCATAGCGCCACATCCGGTAAGGCCGGTGGCGCGCAACAGATGCATGGCGCGAAGGGGCAGGATCTTTATTTGAAGGTGCCTGCGGGCACCGTCGTACGCGATGAGGAAACCGGCGAGCTGGTGGCCGACCTCACCGAACCGGGTCAGGTGGTGATGGTGGCGCGCGGCGGACGCGGTGGCCTGGGCAACGTCCACTTCAAGACATCGACAAATCAGGCGCCGCGTGAATCGCAACTGGGCGAGCCAGGCGAAGAAGCGACGCTGCTGCTCGAACTCAAGCTGATCGCGGATGTGGGGCTGGTCGGCTATCCCAACGCGGGTAAGTCGACGCTGCTCTCGGTGGTGACGGCCGCCACGCCACGTATTGCTGACTATCCCTTCACCACGCTGATACCCAACCTGGGCGTGGTCGTCATCGGCGACCCCTCGCACGGGGACGACTTCAGCTTCGTGCTGGCCGATATCCCCGGTCTGATCGAGGGCGCCGCGCAGGGCGTTGGCCTGGGGCATGAGTTTCTGCGCCATGTCGAGCGCACGCGGCTGCTGCTTCATTTGATCGATGGCGGCAGTTATGAGAAGGATCCGTGGGAAGAGTTCGAGGCGATCAACCGCGAGTTGGCCGAATATAGCGCCGACCTGGCTGAGCGGCCACAGATTGTCGTGCTGACCAAAATGGATCTGCCCGACGCGCAAGAGCGCTGGGAGATTGTGCGTGGAAGGGCCGAAGCGGCTGGCTTGACTGCGATCGCGATCTCATCCGCCACGCACGACGGCACGCAAGAGTTGATGAACCTCGCTGCCGAGCGGCTGCGCGAACTGCGGCAGGAGGATGCCGAGCGCAAGATTGCCGAGGCGGCGTTGGCCCCAGCGAGCGGGCCCGTTCTGCGTCCAGAGCCGGAGGATGCTTTCACCATCGTCCCCGAGCCAGACGGTTACCGCGTGCGCGGCAAGCGAGTCGAGCGGATGGCGGCGATGACGAATCCCGACAGTACGGAAGGTATGGAGCGGCTGGAGAAGCAGCTGCGCAAGATGGGCGTGCTGGACGCGCTGGAGCAGTCCGGTGTCGAGCCCGGCGACGTAATTTACTTTGGTAAGATGGAGATGATCTGGGGCGAAGAGATGTGGTGATCGAGCGCCGTTCCCGGCGGAAATGGAGGCGATGGAGCCATGCGTGAGGTCGTGATTGTCGAGGCGGTGCGCACGCCGATTGGGCGACGCAATGGCGCGCTCAAAGATGTGCATCCGGTGGTGTTGGCGGCGATGGCGCTGCGGGAACTGATGCAGCGAGCGAAGATTGATCCGGCGCTAGTCGAAGATGTGGTGATGGGCTGCGTCAGCCAGGTCGGCGAGCAGAGTCTCAACATCGCGCGTAACGCGGTCTTGCAGGCGGGCTTTCCTATCGAGGTACCGGCAACCACCGTGGATCGCCAGTGTGGATCAGGCCAGCAGGCCATCCACTTCGCCGCCAATCTGATCGCGGCGGGTGTTTGTGACATCACCATTGGCGCGGGCATCGAGAGTATGTCGCGCCTGCCCATCGGCTCATCCACCGCTACGGGCGGCCATCCGTTCCCGCCATCACTCCTGGAGATGTATCCGCTGACGCATCAAGGGATATCCGCCGAGATGATCGCCACAAAGTGGGAAATCCCCCGCGAGGAGCTGGACGCCTATAGTTTGCACAGCCATCAACTGGCGGCGGCAGCTACCGATAACGGCTACTTCGACCGTGAGATCATGTCTGTCTCGCTGGCCGACGGTTCCAGCTTTACGCGCGACGAAGGCATTCGGCGCGATACGACGCTGGAGAAGCTGGCGACATTGCAGCCCTCATTCAAGCAAGATGGCGTCATTACCGCGGGCAACAGCAGCCAGATTAGCGATGGCGCGGCGGCGGTTCTGCTGATGACGCCGGAGAAGGCAGCCGAATTGGGGCTGCGGCCACGCGCGCGTATCGTGGCGCAGAAGGTCGTGGGCGTGGATCCGGTGATGATGCTGACCGGGCCAATCCCGGCGACGAGGCAAGTGCTGGCGAAGGCCGGGCTGACGCTGGACGAGATTGATCTCTTCGAGGTGAACGAGGCGTTCGCTCCAGTGGTGCTGGCGTGGAAGCGCGAGCTACAGCCCGATATGGAGCGCGTCAACGTCAATGGCGGCGCAATTGCGCTTGGTCACCCGCTCGGCTGCTCTGGCACGCGGCTGATGACAACACTGCTACATGAGCTGGAGCGGCGCGGCGCGCGTTATGGACTCCAGACGATGTGCTGCGGCGGCGGCCTGGGTACGGCGACGATCATCGAGCGACTGTAACCGCGCCCCCGGTCCGCGGCCAGCTCCTCTCCTATTAGGAGAGGGTGCTGTAGGGATATGAATCAGGCGGCCTATGAATATTGGCGCTGGTATTGTGTTTGGTCTGGTGGCGGCGCTCTGCTGGGGCGTCGCCGATTTCTGTGCGCGCGGCTCCTCACGAACAGGTGGGACGTTCCTTACGCTGTTCTATGTCGAGATCATCGCGACGCTGGGCATGCTGGCGCTCAATCTGCCACTTGGGCTGATTTCCTTTGCGCACGCGACTCCGGGCAATGTGGCGCTTGCGATCGTCATCAATCTGGCGATTCTGGGTGGCGCGGCATTGCTCTATCGCGCGTTTGCCATCGGCACGCTCTCGCTGGTCTCGCCGATTGCCGCCAGTTTCGCCGCTGTCACGGCCCTGCTCGCGCTGCTGAATGGCGAGCAGGCGAATCCTCTGCAACTCGTCGGCATCGTGATGACGGTGGCAGGCGTGACGGTTGCTAGCACGGCGCCTGCCTCCACTACGGACAACGCCGAACAGCGCGCGAAGGCCGCTGCGCTGCATGTGGGTCGCTGGCGGCTGGCTCCAGGGCTGGTTGAGGCGCTCGGCGCGATGCTGGTCTTTGGTATCTGTTATTGGACGTTGCGCTTTCCAGTGGCGGCGCTTGGCGGCACGACGACGGTCTTCATCTCGAAGGTCGCCGATATGGTAGTCCTGACGCTCATTGCACTGGTGGGGCTGGTTCTATACCGCCTCCGCAGCCGAGGGAGCCGCGAGCGCAGGAGCGGAAGCGCGCCGTGGTATGTGATCCGCAGGCCAGCGCGTTCGTTCTGGCTGTGGGTTGTGCCGGTGGCGCTGCTCGATACCGCCGCCAACGTCGCCTATAACCTCGGCATCACGGTCTCACTGATCGCCGTCGTCTCGGTCATCTCATCGCTCTTCAGCGCGGTGACGGTGCTGATGGCGTGGGTGTTTCTGCGCGAGCGGCTGGCGCGCTGGCAGTGGGCGGGCGTCGGCGCGATTCTCGTTGGCATCGCGCTGGTGAGTGTGTAATCATCTAGCCTAGAGAGGCAACCGTGTAATGAGATTGCGCCATTCCTCATGGCTGCTGGCTTCCCATACGAGTAATAGCGCTTCTATCGCCTGTCCAATGGCCACCTTACGTGAGACGAGCATGATGCCGGGACTCTGGTTGCCTTCTGCGATAAACGCCGCAAAGTGATAGGGCATAGTGCGCTTGTCGTGGCTGATGAGAATTCGGTCGTGCTGAGCGGCATAGGCAAGAACGGCTGGATCTGGAAATCCAAGGATGCCTGCCTGGGGAGCCGTCAGGATATCTACCCCAGGTTGTCGGAGACGCAGACCCTGCACAATGACGTAATCGAAGTTTTCATCCGCAAGAAATCGCACCCGGCTTTGTATCATCTCGCCCGGCGCATCGCTCATGACGCCTGAATTCCCAGGCGGTCGCGAGCCTGTTCAAACCGCTGGCGCATGTCATCATGGAATGCTCTATGAGTTGCTTCATCTGAAGCTTGGCGGAGCGCATCTAGCTCATCGGTTTCGCCGAAGAAGGCGTCTGCCTCCCCCTTATGTTCCAGGTAGTAGGTGATCGCACCGTAGATGGCGACCAGCGGCACGGTGGGAAAGCTATCGTGCAATTGCTCAGGAGTGCGCCCGGATTGCCATGCTTCGATGAGTGTCTGCAATGTGACGCGGCTATCTCCAATGTACAGATTGCCCTCGCGGGATTCTACGTATGCCGTCATCACTTGTCACTCCTTTCACCTTCTGAATACGGGCATTGTACCATACAGCCCCTTATCTCTCCTGCGCGTGTTGCCGTTCGACGAAGGGCTACCGCAGCAGAATACGCAGAACAAGAAACACTGAGAACGCCGCGAGCAACAGCCATATTCCGATGATGATGCCAGCCGCAACCCAGTTCGTTGGTCTGCCCTCGCGTAGCGCGTCATTGGCGCGCTCGCGGCACTCCGCCATCACGTCCGATGGGATCAGCCGCAGCGCCAGCACAATGCCGAGGGGAAGAAGTATCAGGTCGTCAAGCAGGCCAAGAATTGGGATGAAGTCGGGGATGAGGTCGAGGGGCGTGAACGCATAAGTGACGACGACCGCCGCAAACGCTCGCGCATACCATGGCACGCGTGGATCGCGATATGCCAGGTAGAGCGCATAGAGTTCCGCCTTGAGCCGACGCGCGCGTTTCTTGAAACCGTCCAGCATGTTCCACCTTCTCCGTCTGACCTCTGTATCCAAGTATCTCACATGGTCCTCTAACGTCCTGACCGCGCCCGTGCAGCCGTGGTATGCTGGCGACGAGATCGTAACGGACACGAACATGCCAGAGAAGGCGAGGCAATATGCGATGGACGAGGTGATGCTTCACGGCGGGCTACTGGTGGCGAAGATGCTCAAGCAGGAGGGCGTCGAGGTCGTCTTTACACTCAGCGGTGGCCATATCGCCGCCATCTACGATGGCTGTGTGCGCGAGGGCATCCGCGTGATGGATACACGTCACGAGCAGGTAGCAGTACATGCCGCCGAGGGGTGGGCGAAGGTCACTCGCACGCCCGGTGTCGCGCTGCTAACGGCGGGGCCGGGCGTGACCGACGGCGTCACGGGCATCGCCAACGCCTATCTTGCGGGCAGCCCGGTGCTGGTCTTTGGCGGCGCGGCCCCCGTCTCCCACTGGGATCAGGGCGCGCTTCAGGAGCTGCGCCACGTGGAACTGGTCCGGCCCATCACCAAATGGGCGCGTACTGTTGTGCAGACGAACCGGCTCGCCGAATACACCGCGATGGCTTTCCGCGAGGCGACGGCGGAGCGGCCCGGCCCGGTCTTCCTCGAATGCCCGATGGATGTGCTCAACAACTTCGTTCAAACCGCTGAATGCCGCATTCCCAGCCCTGGCTATCGCACTGAAGGACATCCACAGGGTGATCCTGAACTGGTCGAGCGGGCGGCAGCGCTGCTGGCGAAGGCCGAGCGACCGGTCATCTTCGCGGGCACGACCGTCTGGTGGGATGACGCCGCTGGGCCGCTACGTGCGCTCGCCGAGCAGCTTCAGGCGCCGGTCTTCCTCAATGGCAGCGGACGAGGCAGTCTGCCACCCGACCATCCGTTCTTTTTCTCCTACGCCCGCCGCGCCGCGCTGAGCAACGCCGATCTGCTGCTGGTGGTCGGCACGAAGCTGGACTTCCGCCTGAACTACGGCCAGCCGCCGCTCATTCCTGCCGAGGCGAAGGTTATCTGGCTGGATCGGCTCGAAAGCGAGATTGGTGTCAATCGCAGCGCCGATGTCGGCATCGCGGGGAATGTTGCCGCGACACTCGGACAACTGAGCGCGGCGCTCGGCAAATCTGGCAAAGTGGGCAAAACAAAAGCCTGGCTGCGTACGCTACACGAGCAGGAAGAGAAGGCGCGTGCGGCTGAGGAGGCGCTGATGGCGTCAGACTCCGCGCCGATTCATCCACTGCGCCTCTGCCGTGACCTGCGTGACGCGCTTGACCGCGACGCCTATGTGATTGGCGACGGCGGCGATATCGTCAGCTATGGCGCGCGCGTTATCAACGCCTGGGAGCCGGGCCACTGGCTCGACGCTGGCCCGATGGGTACGCTTGGCGCTGGGACCGGCTTCGCGATTGCGACGAAGATCGCCCGACCAGACAAGCAGGTGGCGGTGCTCTTTGGCGACGGCGCGTTTGGCTTGAATGGCATGGAGTTCGAGACGATGGCGCGACACAACCTGCCAGTAGTCGCGGTCATTGGCAACGATGGTCAATGGGCGCAGATCAAGCATCCGCAGAAGGCGATGCTTGGCCACAGCACCGCCGCCGACCTTGCGCCGGGTACGCGCTACGACCGGATGGTGGAGGCGCTCGGCGGCTATGGCGAACTGGTGACAGAGCCGGATCAGATACGGCCCGCCATCGAGCGCGCATTCGCCTCGGGCAAGCCTGCCTGCGTCAACGTGCTGACCGATCCCACTGTCGTTTACGGTCGCTCAACCCAGGCCGCCGTGTAGCGCCTGTCAAAGACATGACCTCGAGAGGTCGGCAAACCTCCACGAGTCTCCTGTGTCACCTCTATCATATATGTGGGGTTCCCTGGATGGCGCCGCCCAATGAGAGGATGTGACACATGGATGAGCACATGGATGAGAATGCCTGGCTGGCCGAACGCTTCGAGGCAAACCGCTCCCATTTGCGCGGCGTCGCCTATCGCATGCTCGGCTCCCTATCCGATGCGGACGACGCAGTCCAGGAAGCGTGGATCCGCCTCAGCGGCGCCGACTCAGGCGCGATTGACAATCTGCGGGCTTGGTTGACGACGGTCGTCGGGCGGGTCTGTCTCAACATGTTGCGCTTGCGCGGGACGCGCCGCGAAGTGTCCCTGGAGACCCACGTCCCGGATCCCATTGTGAGTCCGGAGGAGGGAATAAATCCCGAGCAGGAAGTCTTGCTGGGCGATTCCGTCGGGCTTGCATTATTCGTTGTCCTCGACACACTTGCGCCCGCTGAACGGGTCGCCTTCGTGCTGCACGACATCTTCGCCGTGCCGTTCGACGAGGTGGCGCCGATCGTTGGCCGAACGCCGACAGCGGCCCGGCAGCTGGCGAGCCGTGCTCGTCGCCGGGTCCAGGACGCCCCTGTGCCCAACGTGGATCTCGCTGGCCAGTGGGCCGTCGCCGATGCCTTTCTTGCCGCGGCGCGCGTCGGCGACTTCGAACGTCTCCTCACCGTCCTCGATCCGGACATCGTGCTGCGTTCCGATGGCGGGGTTGCGCGTCCAGATCTGATCTCCCTCGTGCGCGGCGCGCGGGCCGTCGCTGAGCAGGCGATGACCTTCCGCCGGTTTGCGGAAACGGCGACGCGGATCCTCGTGAATGGGATACCCGGTGGCGTCGCCTGGGCGCCTGATGGGAGTCCATTTGCGATCCTCGCCCTGACCGTCAACGGCGGGAGGATCGTCGAGATCGAAGTGCTCGCGGATCCGGAACGACTCGGCCAACTGGACCTCACCGCAGTCGCTGGCTGAGGGTTCGAGGCCTTCCAAGTCTCTTAGGCGGCTCTCACGTCACGTCATGTCACGTCCGCACCTTCATGCGGGTCTTCTGTGTAGCGCCGGAACGAACTGGCGCAAGAAGTCACAAGAATAAGGAGTTGCGTACATGAGCAATCCAACTATGAGTGATCAAATGCGGAAGGTCGCAGTGGCGCCTACCCTACGGGTTCCACGGCGGGTTCTATTCTTCGGCGCCATCTTGAAGTTCCTAATGAAAGCTGGCGTTCCGCTGGGCTTTAACAGGCTCGTCACCATTCGCGGCCGGAAGAGCGGCCAGCCTCGCACCACTCCATTGGCGGTCATTGAGGTAGGAGGCAGGCGTTGGGTCTGGTCCCCCTGGGGCGAGTCCCAATGGGTGCGCAACATGCGCGCGGCCAGCCGCGCGACCATCGCGGTGCGCGGCCAGACAGAAGAAGTAACTGCGACCGAGCTGGATCCAACGGAGCGCGTTGAGTACTTCCGCGACGTCCTCGGTCCTCTCGCGCGAAGCATCCCATTCGGAATCTGGTTCATCCACTTCGTTGACGGTGTTGATCTCAACGATCCGGTGGCAGCAGCCGAGGGGCGACGGGTCTTCGAACTCTACCCAGTTCGATAAAGTCCGCCGACCCCGAAGATCGGGCCGCACGTACGCTCGGTTATCCTTCCCATGTCGGCGAGGATGGCCGAGCGCTGCTTATCCACCAAGAACCGCAATGGCCTCGACTTCGAGCAGAAATTCCTCGCGGGCAAGACGTCGAATCTCGACAGCAGTGCTGGTGGGCAGTTGTTCAGGGTGGATGAACTGGTCACGCACCTCGCGGACAACCGGCATCTGGGTCATATCGACGATGAAATAGGTGAGTTTGACCACATCACGAAAGCCGCCGCCCACAGTGCGGAGCGCAATGTGGAGATTCTCGAAGACCTGTTGCGCTTGAGCGCGCATGTCGCCATGGCCTACGATGTTGCCTGATGGGTCAAGCGCCACCTGCCCGGAGATGTAGACCGTGCGGGCGCCGGTCGCTTCGACGACGTGCGTGTATCCGGTCGGGTGCGCGAGCGTTGGAGGGTTGATATATCGATGCGCCATGTTCGTCCTCCTGGACTTTACCTGGATGGCCAGCAGCAGGCATTGTATCACCGTCTAGAGCTTTGAGAGGGAGAGTGAAGTGATGCCAGCAACAGAGCGATTGCGCGACCTGGGCGTTGCCATCGGCACACTGCCAGTGGGTTCATCGAATACCCTGACCGATGTGCCGGGGGTGCGAGTCGGGCATACGACGCTGATTCGCGGCGACAATATACGCACGGGCGCGACGGCGATCTGGCCGCACGACGGCAACCCCATGACCGAACGCCTCTACGCGGGTATCTTCGCGCTCAACGGTTACGGCGAGATGACCTGCCGCTCGGTGATCGATGAGTGGGGGCTGCTCTCGTCGCCGATTGTGCTCACCGGGACATCTGGCGTGGGGATGGCGCTGCACGCGACCACGCGCTACCTGGCCCAGCGCTATCCCGAGCAGGCGCGCGACGAGATCCCGATTGCCGTCGTCGCCGAGTGTGACGACGGATTTCTGCACGACCATCTCACCTTCGCGCTCACCGAGCAGGATGTCTGGGACGCGCTCGATGGCGCAAATACTGATCCTGTCGAGGAAGGGTGTGTTGGCGCGGGCACGGGGATGGCGCTCTTCAGCTTCAAAGGCGGCATCGGTAGCTCGTCGCGCGTCGTCGCCATCGATGCGGGCACATTCACGGTGGGAGTGCTGGTGGAGACAAACTTTGGCCGCAGACCTCAACTGACGGTCGCGGGGGTGCCCGTTGGCCGGGTCATCACCGACCTGATGCCAGAACAGCCAACCGCCGACGGCTCATGTATCGTTGTCGTCGCGACCGATGCGCCGCTCCACGCCCATACGCTTCGGCGAGTGGCGAAGCGCGCCGGGCTGGGACTGGCACGGACCGGCTCGACTGCGGGTGATGGCAGTGGCGAGATCATCCTGGCGTTCTCGACGGCGCAACGTATCCCCTACAGGGCGCCTGGCGGTCGGCTCACCATCGACATCCTCGGCGAGGGCAGCTACGACAATCGTGGGCTAAATTCTATCTTTGAGGCTGTGGTAGAGGCGACCGAGGAGGCGGTCATCAACGCGCTGCTGGCGGCGACGACGATGCGCGGACGCGAGGGCCATGTGCTCCATGCGCTGCCACACGACCGCCTGCGCGAACTGCTGGCAGCGCACATCCCTCAATCGTGACGGTGTTTACGGATGGCGCCCCTGGCTACTAGGATCGCTGGCTTGGGAAGAGCGATGGAGTGCATTGCTTAGTCCGTTGGAAATGCTGCTGATGATGACGTTGATGGAGAGCAACGCTGAACAAAAATGCGGCTATCCCCTGACAGTAGTAGGCGGATGTGCGCTCAATGATTCTCAGGCGCTATTTCCGCGCAAGCTCTCAGATGGCCATTGAAGGAGGACGTATGACCACAGGAATCCCGCATGAGCCGGAAGGTGTTGTCTCATTGGCAAGCCCGTTCAGCGTCCCCGAGACGATTTCGCGCATCGAGAAAGCAATCGCTGGCCACGGGTTGACGCTATTTGCGCACATTGACCACACAACTGCCGCAGCATCGGTTGGCCTGACAATGCAGCCCGCCCACGTGCTTCTATTCGGCAGCCCGCGCGCAGGTACTCCCCTCATGATCGCATCACCTTTGCTCGCGCTCGAGTTGCCACTGAAGGCGCTCGTCTGGCAGAATGATAGGGGGCAGGCGTATGTGACCTACACCGATCCTGCATATCTTGGCGCGCGTTATGGCATCCCCGCTGATTTGGAGAAGAATATCGTCGGCATGGTACCGCTGTTGATGGGCGCGCTTCAGGGATAAGTGTCGAGGGGGACAATCGTAGACAAAGTTCCTCAACACAACCGTGTCGTGATACACTGAAACGACATGGTTCCTATTCCAAATGCAGCTTGTGTGATGAACCATGTTCAAGGAGGCACGACCCTCGTGGATGGACGAGACACGCGCGATATCCTGGATCGACACCGCGTACTGCGCCTACTGCTGGGCCTGGTGACAGTCCTCGTCGCCATGTGGGTTCTCGGCGTCGTATGGTCGGTGCTGGCTTCGGTTGCAGATATCCTGCTACTCTTCTTCCTGGCCTGGGTCATCACGTTTATCCTTGCCCCCGTCTCGAATTTCCTTATCAGCCGCAAATTCCCACGGGTGCTGGCCGTCTCGCTGGTCTATATCGCCTTACTGGTCGTCATCTCGGGCGCGATAGTGCTGATGGTGCCAGCTATCCAGGCGCAGGTGACCCAACTGGCGGACGAGATCAAGTCTGACCTCTCGGCGGAACGGCTGGCAACGCTGAATCAGAGTGCTGTAGATGTGCTCCTGCGCTTCGGCTTCTCGGCGAAAGATGCGCAGCACATCGTCTCGCAAATTTCACAGCAGGTACCCGGCTGGGCTGGCTCGCTGGCAAATAATGCAGTCAACTTCGCGACGACGCTGGTGACGTCGATTTTGACCCTCCTCTTCGATGCGGCGCTTGTCATTATCATCTCGTTCTATATGATGCTCGACGGCGAGCGGCTGGTGAAGAGCATCGTTGCGAAGCTGCCGCCCCGTTGGGAGCCTGATTTCCGCATGTTCCAGCGGCAGGTCAATGAGACGTTTGGCGGCTTCTTCCGCGCGCAGATCATCATCGCGCTCATTTATGGCCTGTTTACCTGGCTTGTCCTGCTGGTGCTTGGCCAGCCCAACGGCTTTCTGGCCTCGTTGCTGGCGGGCCTGATTATGATGATCCCCTTCATCGGCTCGTTTGGCGCCTTTGTGCCGCCGCTGCTGCTGGTGCTGCTGCAAACACCGAACGACCAACTGGTCGGCAAGGTGCTGGTGCTGGTGCTCCTGTTGATCGTCGCGCAGCAGATCGCGCTCCAGCTTATCGCGCCACGGGTCTTCGGCAAGACACTGGGCATCAACCCGCTCATCCTGTTTGCAGCGCTGCTGCTGGGTGCGAAGTGGGGCGGCGTCTGGGGCGCGTTCTTCGCCGGGCCAATTGTCGCGGTCTTCGCGGCGGTCGGCGAGACGTTCTATGATCGATTCACGCGGAAGTTGCCGCTCTTCACGCCAGAGGAGGAAGTGGCGGATGAGCCGCCCGCCGAACCTGTCAACAACGCATCGCGCATATTCAGAAACGGCGACATAGCGCCAACAGAAGGCAACGGGCTGCATCCAGTTGAATCCGCCACAGAGCAGGAGAGCGCTACCCCGCGCCACTGAAGGTTGGCTTGAGCGCTGGATAAAGCGACTGATAGACTGGATAGAGATGGTCGTATGTCGCCTGCCACTCCGCGTCGGGAGCCGTTATCGCGCCTGGCTGGATGGTGGCCGAGCAGGCTGTCGCGACATCTGGCCAGACGCCTGCGCCGACTCCCGCCAGCAGCGCCGCGCCATAGGCCGCGCCCTCGCTCGCTTCGACGGTCTCTAACGGCGTCGCCAGCATGCTCGCCAGAATCGCTCGCCAGAGCGGACTGCGCGCGCCACCGCCCGAGACACGCGCCCGCGCCATCTCACCCAGGCCCACCTGAGCCAGCAGCGTAAACCCATCGCGCAGGCCAAACGCAACACCTTCCAGCACGGCGCGGATCATATGCGCCCGCGTGTGCCGCAGTGTCAGCCCGACCCACGCGCCACGCGCCAGCGGATCAGGATGAGGCGTCCGCTCGCCAGAGAGGTACGGTAGAAAGAGTAGCCCTTCGCTGCCAGCGGGCGCTTGAGCCGCTTCGTCCATCAGCGCGTCGAAGCTGACATCGGGCGCGAGCGTATCGTGCAGCCATTGCAGGCTCCCCGCTGCAGAGAGCATCACACCCATCAGGTGCCAGCGTCCCGGTACCGCATGGCAGAAGGCGTGCAGCCGTCCCTCTGGCTCGAAGAGTGGCGCGGAGGTCGCGGCGAAGACAACACCCGACGTGCCCAGTGTCACCGCCGCCATACCTGGATCGATTGCGCCGACGCCCACCGCCTGCGCCGACTGATCGCCGCCACCCGCCATGACCGGCGTTCCCACGGCCAGCCCCGTGAGCGCGGCAGCCTCGGCGTTAATGGCTCCCGTTGCCTCCGGCCCTTCGTGTGTGGGCGGCAGCCACGACGATGGAATATCGAGCGCGGCGGCTACCTCCAGCGACCAGTCGCGCCTGGCAAGGTCGAAGAGGAGCGTGCCGGAGCCGTCGGCTTTATCCATCGCGAAGTCGCCGGTCAGGCGGTAGCGAATATAGTCCTTTGGCAGCAGGATGTGGGCGGCGTGGGTGTAGATCTCTGGCTCGTGGCGGCGCACCCAGAGCACTTTGGGCGCGGTGAAGCCAGGGAGCGCGTCGTTGCCGGTCACGGCGATCAGGTGGCTTTTCCCCATGCGCGCGCGAATCTCGTCGCACTCAGCGGCGGTTCGCTGGTCGTTCCAGAGAATCGCCGGGCGGAGCGGCTCGCCCTGCCCATCGAGCAGCGCCAGCCCGTGCATCTGGCCTGTCAGACCCACAGCGCGCACCTCGGCGCCCGTCACCTCCGCCGTCGCCAGCGCAGCCCGGATGCTGGTGGCAGTGGCCTCCCACCAATCGCGTGGCTGCTGCTCAGCCCAGAGTGGGCGCGGTGTGGAGAGCGTGAGTGGTGTCGATGCGCTGGCGACGATCTGACCCTGCTCGTCAATCAATAGCGCCTTGGCTCCGGTGGTCGAAAGATCAATCCCGAGCAGGAGCGTGCGGTGTGGCATACTGGTTATCCTCTGGCTGCAACGGGCCGAACGTGTGCCCGCGTGTTTCAGTTGCGGCTATTATCGCATGCCACGGTAGCGGCGAGTAAACACTATTCCAGCCAGACCATCTGCGCCATCTTGTGGTTCGCTACTTTCGGTTTCTCGAGAATGCGATCCAAGTAATCCAGTTCATGGCAGCTCGGTAAGCGCTTGCTCGACGTGTGACAAATACAATCCCTCGCCCAGCGCCAGCAGCGCGTCCCGTGCTTGAAAGAGCCGCTCGCGCGCCAGCGGATCGTCGCCTGCAGCCCGCGCTGCCAGGCCGCCGACGTAAAGCAGCTTCGCTTTAGCGTAGGGATACGGGAGTTCGCGGCTGATGCGCAGCCCATCCTCAAGCGCTTGCTCCGCCGCCGCGAAATCACCCCGTCGCGTCGCCTGTATCACACGCACCCGCAGCGCGTCCACCTCTGCCAGTCGGATATCTTCGCTTGTAGCCCGTGCCAGGCACTCATCCAACTGCGCGGCGGCCTCATCCGCATGGCCCAGGTCGAGCGACGCCCAGGCCAGATACGGCAGCAGATAGGTGACCAGCCCCTCCTGTTGTCCGGGCCGGTCGAGCAGCGGTATGAGACGAGCGTGCGCCGCCGTGGGCTGCCCCGCCAGCAAATCGCGTTCGGCCAGCGCGGCCTGGGCCAGGCGTAACGCCTGAAGATCGCCTGTCTGTTCGGCCAGCGCGGCCCCTTCCTCGATCAGTTCGTTCGCGCTGTCAAGATCGCCCTCTGCCAGCCGTAGCAGTCCGGGGCCAAGCGCAATGTAGGGCGAGACCCACGATGTGCCGAGGCGCAGGGCCATATCTTGCGCCTGCTCGTAGTCACTGTGCGCCTTCGCCCAGTCACCTGCCGCATATGAGTTCAGGCCGCGCCGCAGCACCATAAGCTCAGTAGCTAGCGAGTCGGCCATCTGCTCCGCCAGTTCCAGCGCACGCTCGACATCGCGCGTGGAGCGGGCAAACTTGCCTTGCAGCAGGTAGACGACGCTGACATTGTCCAGCGCCTGCGAGAGGATGCGTGGGTCGTCCAGTGTCTCTGCCACACGGATTACGTCTTCGAGGGTCTGGCTGGCCTCGCGCAGTTGCCCCAGCATGCGGAGGGCATTGCCACGCCGCATCTCGATCTGGCAGCGTAGCGCCTCATCGCCAGCGTCGCGAGCGTAGGCCGCCGCCTGCTCTGTCTCCGTCATTTGCTCGCCATATCGTCCGGCAAGGTGCAGCAGCTGGGCATAGATATCGTGGAGTGCCGCCAGCGTCTGAGGTGCGACTCCACGTGCCGCGTCAGGGGTGAGCGCGGGCGCCAGTCGTTGCAATCCCATGCGGGCGGATCCACGGTCGGCGTAAACCTGGCCAATCTGCGTCAGGACGCGCGCCTGCGCCTCGCTGTCACCTTCCTTGTGGTATATCTCGTGGGCACGCTCGAAGGCTGTGAGCGATTGGTCATACCGTGCCGTGGCGCAGAGTACCCTGCCCCACTTTTCGCGGGCATGAGCGGCGTCGAGCGGACGACCGAGGCGATCCAGCCGTTCGACCAGCTCCCCATACGCGGTCTCGGCGGCGGCATATGCCTGCATCGTGACGGCGCGATCACCCGCGCGTTCGAGATAGGTCACCGCCTTCACTGGCTCGTCACCACGGAGGTAGTGGAAGGCCAGCATTTCCGCTGGAATCTCGCCCGGTTCATGTTCGAGCGCCGCGGCAATGCGACGGTGGAGCGCCGTGCGTCGGGCCGCGCTCAGATCGCGCGCCACGACGTCGCGGATGACATTGTTGGTGAACTGGTACGCATCGTCACTCGTTTCGTCCAGCAGCCGCGCGCGCGCGCAGGTTTCCAGCGCGGCGACCACCTCATCCTCGCTCCGCCCGCTGGAGAGCAGCACATCTCTCAGCAATCGAAGTGACGCTTTGCCACCTGCCACCGCGAGCATCTGCATGGCTTCGCCCGCAACCTCCGTTTGCATGGCGATACGCCGACGAATACTCTGCATCACGTCCCACGGGAGCGCGTCCTCCTGTCCCGTGGGTAATGCTCCACTTGCGAGCGCGTGCGCCCATCCGACGAGGTAGAACGGAATCCCGCCACACTGTTGCGTGACATGCGTCTGAACTTCCCGGCTGACTGTATCGCCGTTGGGCAGCAGTTGCCGCAGGAGCGTGACCGATTCCTCCTCAGTGAAAGGGCTGAGGGTATGCTGATGGAGTAGCCCCTCATGTTCGAGGTGGGTAATTGTCTGGGCGAGTGGGCTTCCAGCGGACACCTCGCTGTTGCGATAGGCGCCAATCAGGCGCAATGGCGTCATAGTTGAGCTGCGGGCGAGCGCCTCCAGCAGATCGCAGGCGTCGGAGCCAGCCCATTGCAGGTCATCGAAGACTAGCAGCATGCCTGCCGTGCCAGCGATATTGGCCATGTAGCGCGCCACCGCCGCGAACATCAGCCGCCGCTCCTGCTCTGGAGTTAGTGTCCATGGCGGCAGCTGCACAGCTTCACGTTCGGCCAGCTCCGGCAGCAGGCGCACCAGCCAGCCGCAGCCCTGCAACGCGGACTTCAGGTCAGCGGGAGAGCGCCTGGCGATGTCGCGCTCGATCATATTCAGCAGCGGGGCATAGGGATCCTGATAGTTGCCTTGCGGACAGTTTCCCATCAGGACCGCCCAACCAGTCCCCGTTGCAAGAGAGGCTGCCTCGTGTAGCAGCCGTGTCTTGCCGATGCCTGGCTCGCCCTCAAGAAAGAGCGCTGGCGGCAAACGATCCGACAACAGGTGTTCGATCAAGGCGAGTTCATTAGTTCGACCAACCAGCGGAATGCCCGCGTGCGCTGGCTCCAGTGAGACCGGTTGCGCGACAAGCGGCGCGCTCCGGTGGCGGGCAGATTGCTCGAACCGCGCGCGCTCCTGTTCATCAAGGCCGAGCGCCTCGGCAAGCAGGTCGACGGTCTCACGCCGGGGTGTGCGATTGACGCCACGCTCAAGCGCGCTGACAGCCTCCGGGCTGAGTCCAGCATGTTCGGCCAGTTCCGCCTGCGTATACCCTGCCGCTCGCCGGAAACGTCTGAGCAACGCCGCGAAGGTTTGTGGTTGCAGCGTCCCCATGGTCTTGCCCTTCCCTCGATAGAGATGGCTCTCACTCGATAGATACGGCCCTCATCACTACTAGTATATGCTATCGGGGGAATGGAGTAAACGGGCGGCTGATCGCGTATTCAGGTCAGACGGTGGCGGTCGCCGGGCATGGAGTCATGCTCGCGCAGGCGTTCGACCAGCCACGTCTCGTCGTGAATTGGCACGCCCAGCTTCTCTGCCTTCGCCAGCTTGCTGCCCGCCGCCTCGCCGACGATCAGGTGGCTTAGCGACTTGCTGACGCCGCTGGCAATCTTGCCGCCAAGCGCGGTGATAGCCTGCTCCGCCTGGCCGCGCGTCAATTGCCCCAGTGAGCCGGTCAGCAGGAACGTCTCGCCAGCGAACGGACGATTTGCCGTATCCTGGTCAGCCTCGGTACCTTCTGGAACCGTCAGCGTTAGGCCAGCCGCCTTCAGCCGCGCGGCGAACTCGCGATTCGTCGGGAGTTGCGCCCAGTTATAGACGCTCTCGGCGATCTTCTCGCCAATGCCCGCCAGCGCGGCGATCTGCTCCTGTGAGGCGTCGAGCAGCGCCTCCATCGAACGCAGCCCCTCGGCAAGCGTCTCAGCGGCTTTGTAGCCGACGTAGCGGATGCCAATGGCGTTGAGCACATCCGCGAATGAACGTGCGCGGCTGACCGCGATGGAATTGAGCAGATTGGTGGCGCTCTTATGCTGGAATCCTGGCAGCGTCAGCACCTGTTCCTCGGTCAGTGAGTAGAGATCGGCGACATCGGTCACCAGATGCTGCTCGACCAGCCGTTCCGCGATGGCGTCGCCCAGGCCACGAATATCCATCACCGCCGAGAAGTGGATGATGCGTTCGGTGCGTTGCGCTGGGCAGTCAGTGTTGGTGCAATAGTTGTCAGCCTCGCCGTCGGCTCGGAAGACCGGGGAGCCACAGATTGGGCAGGTTGTCGGGAACGTCCACGGTTTCTCGCTGCCGTCGCGCAGCTCCACCAGCGGCTTGACGATGCCGGGAATGACATCGCCGTGGCGCTGGACTACCACGATATCGCCGATCATCAGGTTCTTCCGGCGAATCTCGTCCTCATTGAAAAGCTGTGCGCGCGAGACGGTGACGCCGCCCAGTGGTATCGGCTCCAGTCGGGCGTTCGGTGTCAGTTTGCCCGTCCGCCCAACCGTGACGACGATATCGAGCAGGCGCGTGTTACCCTCGACCGGCGCGAACTTGTAGGCAATCGCCCAGCGCGGGTCGCGATTGACCGCGCCCAGCTCGTCCTGCTGCCAGCGGTCGTTGATCTTGATGACCGCGCCATCGATGTCATAGCCGACGGTGAAGCGCTCCGCGGCGGTCTGGTCGCAGTACGCCTGCGCCTCTTCGAGCGTCTCAACATGTTTGGCGCGCGGGCTGACCGGAAAGCCCCATCCCCGCAGCCATTCCAGCACCTCCACCTGGGAGCGTGGCTCCGGGGCGCCGTCGATCTGACCAATCTGATAGGCGAGGAACGAAAGTGGACGGCTTGCCGTGACACTAGCGTCTTTCTGGCGCAGTGATCCCGCCGCCCCGTTGCGGGCGTTGGCAAAGAGGCGCGGTGTTGTGCCTGCCTGTTCGGCCTCGGCAGCCAGTCGCTCGTTGAGCGCCTCGAAGTCCTCCCGCCGCATGTAGACCTCGCCGCGAATCTCGATGCGCTCCGGGATGGGGATCGCATCCACCTGCTTCAACTGGTGTGGGATATTGCCGATGGTGCGCACGTTGTTGGTCACCTCTTCGCCCACCGCTCCATCGCCGCGAGTGACGCCAGACACGAGGCGGCTACGCTCATAGGTGAGATTCATGCTCAGGCCGTCGATCTTCGGTTCGCAGACATAGGAGAACGTTGTATTAGGCAGAAGCCGCTGCGCGCGCTGCTGCCAGGCGCGTAGCTCATCGGGGGCGCGCACGTTTGCCAGGCTGAGCATGGGGGTGCGATGGCGTACTTTCGCGAATCCTACAGCGGCCTCACCGCTGACTTGCTGTGTTGGCGAGTCGGGCGTAATCAGCGCTGGATAGTCCTCTTCGAGCGCGCGTAGCTCGCGCATCAGCGTGTCGTACTCCGCGTCGGAGATGAGCGGATTATCGAGGGCATAGTAGGCGTGATCCGCCGCGACAATACGCTCGCGCAACTCGACGATGCGGGCGGCTACCTGTGGGTCGTCGTCTCCGATGTTATCCGCGCTCATCTGCTATTACTCCTGCATATGGCTTTCAATCCGACCTGCCCGAGTGTATCATATCGGCCCCTAGTGGCTTATGTGGATACAATATTATTCTCCCGCTATACCATCCAATCGGTCACTGCGACAAAACGTTACAAACGTTCTGGCGTGCGCCGCGGCCAGTGAAGATTCGCCACGGCGTCTATATCAATCTGACTGCGGAACATGATACGATGCGCGTGAAGCACCGAGGCACACACACGCCCGAATACGTCCGCGGACAGTTAGTTCCGAACTGAGGAGTCTCATGAGCATCGAATCGATCAATCCAGCCACGGGCGAGGTCATCGAGACGTTTGAACCGTTTACCGCACAGCAAATTGACGAGACCCTGGCGCGTGCGCGCAAGACCTATCTCCACTGGCGCACCACCTCCTTTGCCGAGCGCGGAGCCCTGATGCGGCGGGTAGCCGCCACCTTGCGCGCCCAGAAAGCCGAACTGGCGCGTGTCGCGACGCTCGAAATGGGCAAGACACTCACCGAGTCTGAGGCCGAGGTCGAGAAGTGCGCCTGGAACTGCGATTATTACGCCGAGAACGCCGAGATTTTCCTAGCGCCTGAGCATATCGCCACGAACGCCGCCGAGAGCTACGTCGAGTTTACCCCGATTGGTGTCGTGCTGGCGATCATGCCGTGGAACTTCCCCTACTGGCAGGTAATCCGCTTTGCCGCGCCCGCCATCATGGCTGGCAACACCGCCGTCTTGAAGCATGCCTCGAACGTCTCGCGTTGCGCGCTGGAGATCGAGCGTATCTTCCGCGATGCCGACGCGCCCGACGGCCTCTTCAGCACGATCCTGGTTCCAGGCGCTGAGGTCGAGCGGATTATCGCCGACCCGCGTATCGCCGCCGTCACGCTGACCGGCAGCACTCCCGCTGGCATGCAGGTGGCTGGGGCGGCTGGGCGCGCCATCAAGAAATCGGTGTTGGAGTTAGGCGGCTCGGATGCCTTTATCGTGCTGGCAGATGCCGACCTGGACGCCGCCGCCGCGATGGCGGTGCGCTCGCGCTTTCAGAACGCCGGGCAGAGCTGTATCGCCGCCAAACGCTTCATCGTCGAGGAGCCGGTGGCCGATGCCTTCGCCCAGAAATTTGCCGAGGAGGCCAGCAAGCTGCGCATGGGCGATCCGCTGGATGGGCAGACGCAGATGGGGCCGATGGCGCGCGCTGACCTGCGCGATGGACTGGCGGATCAGGTAGAGCGCTCGGTGGCGATGGGCGCGCGGGTGGTTCTGGGCGGCAAGGCAGGCGACGGCGCAGGCGCTTTCTATCCGCCGACCATCATCACGGGCGTCACGACGGAGATGCCGCTCTTCCGCGAGGAGACGTTCGGCCCGGTGGCGGCGGTGATTCGCGCGCGTGATGCGGAGCATGCCGTGGAGCTGGCCAACGACTCGGAGTTTGGCCTCGGCGGCAATCTCTGGACCGGAGATATCGAACGCGGGAGGCAGCTTGCGCGGCGGCTGGAATCGGGCGCGGTCTTCATCAATGGCATGACCGCCTCCGACCCGCGCCTGCCCTTTGGCGGAGTGAAGCAGAGCGGCTACGGACGCGAGCTTTCATCGTTTGGCATCCGCGAGTTCGTGAACATCCAGACGGTCTGGATTGGCCCGGCCTCTGCCGCCAACACGCCGCCTGTCAGCGTCGCCGCTGAGTAAGTTGGCGACTGTAACTGCTACAATTGGGTATATGAGCGTGAAGAAGCGCAGGTTGCTCGGGCGTTTGCCGGTCGCGGATATCGCGCGGCTGTTGCTGCATCCGGGCTGCCTGCGCCCTGTTGTCCGCTGGTATGGCAGCATGCTGCGCCAGCGGATTGCGCGGCGCCTGAAACGAGAGACGCCCGCCGAGTTTGCGACGAGGTTCATGAGCACACCCACACCAGACACACCAGCCGATACGTCTACGTCCGGCAAACCCGCCACGCCGCCGAAGACGCGCGTGCTATTGCTTGTCCGCCATGGGCAGGCGACGTATAACGTCGAGGGACGGCATCCCGGTCAACTGCCCGGCATTCCTCTCACCGACGAGGGACGACGCCAGGCGCATCGCGCCGCGGTCGCGCTTTCGGCGCTGCCCCTGAGTGCGATCATCTCCAGCCCTTTGGAGCGCGCTGCCGAGACGGCGGAGATCATCGCCAGGGGCTGGGGGCTGACGGTGCGCACCGATCCGCGCCTGATGGATACGAACGTGGGCCAGTGGGCGGGCCAGAAAATCGACGAGATCGCAAAGACCGACCCAGCCTGGAAAACCTTCGTCGCCAATCCCGACGAGCCGCCAGCGGGCGTCGAGAGCTTCTCCGAGGTGCAGGCGCGCGCCGTCGCGGTGGCCAGAGAGGCGTTGGCCAATCCGGACAATGGCGACTATATTGTGCTGGTGGCGCATGGCGACGTGGTCAAGCTCATCCTGGCGCAGTATATGAATACGCCGATTCGCTGTGTGCCATTTTTGGCCATCGGCAATGCATCCATCAGCGGAATGGCGTTCACGGGCGACTCGCCGCCGCAGATCCTGGCAACCAACTGGACGCCCGATCCGCGCTGGCTGGTCGCGCCCGCCACGCCCGTCACGCCCGCCACGCCCGCCACGCCTCTTCAGCCGACACAGGACGCTCCTGAGACGCCGCAAACGGCGGATGGCGGCCAGGAGACCTCGACCAATGGCTAAATTCGTGCGTACTATGCAGATATGACATCGCCAACTTCCTGAGCGACCAAGGCACAGGCAATCCGAGAGCGAGTACTGCCAATGTTTGATCCCCGCATTCCCTATCAGCGCCGCATGTGGCATTACGATTCTGACCGGCCACTCTCGGTTGCCCAGTTGATTGCGTTCGGCAGCCTGGATGCCCGCACGGCTGCGCTGCTCTGGCTGCTGGTTGAGCGTCATCAGTCGGTCATCGTCTCGGGGCCAACCGATCCGACGCCAGGTATCGGCAAGACGACCACCCTCAACGCGCTGCTCGGCTTTCTGCCTCCGGGGAGCACGCTGGTCTACACGACAGGCATGTATGAGGACTTCGGCTTCCGCGACGAGGTAGACCCCGCGACGACCTGCGTGTTGGCCAACGAAGTGAGCAACCATCTGCGCATCTACATGTGGGGCGATGTCGCGCGCGCGCTGTTGCGCCTGCCTGGGGACGGCTACGCCGTCGCCACCTCGTGCCACGCCGACACCATACAGGATGTCCTCTCGATGCTCCGGCGCGATCTGCGGCTGCCTGCCGACGACGTACGCGGGCTGGGCGTCATCATCAACATTGGCATTGTGGGGCGGGTCTGGCCGCCGCGCCGCCGCTTTCTCACCGTTAACTTCCTCGCGCACCAGTCGCCCGATGGTGCGCCGAACGATGTCCGGCTGATTTCGCTGGCCGAGTGGCAGGCGAGCAACGACACCTTCACCCCCGCAACGCAGGAAGCGCTAGCTGAGGTCGCCGCTGTCGTCGGGATGCCGCTGGGCGAGTTCTGCGCCGCCCTCGAACGCCGCCAGCTTCTGCTGGAGCAGCTATCAGAGGGGCGTGGTGTCGGCCCCAGCCGCATGCGTGACGCGGTTGATGCACTGATTGCCTCCGAACAGGAAGCATCGTCCGACGATGCGGAGAGCGATTCAGAGGATGAAGGCGCTGGCGACTGACGTAAAAAAGCTGGTGTCCACCGCGTCCTTAAAGTATTGCGAATAATTACGACGTGTTGGGGCGTGAAGGAACCAAACCGACCCGTTCTGCGTACTCTCAGTAGGAAGTGATGCGCGGAGTGGCCCAGATTGTGCTATGGATGGGCTTTGAGGAATGGCAGAGCTATGGGCGGAGATGACGTCGCGGTTGATGAGGACGAGGGTGATTGCGATGCAACGATATGACGAGACTCGTGAGGATACGAAGAAACAGCAGTCCACCCAGGTGACGAATGCTGACCTATCCAGAGCCATCGCGCAGAAGCGACTGCCATTTGTGCGGGTAGGCGACCAGTATATTGTGCGCCAGGATGACGTGCGCAAATTGCGCGCGCGACGCCATGAGCGGCCTGAGTCGTCACCGAAGAGCGACACGCTAGAGATGGGCCGCACGGCGTAAGGCGGGCCACGCCGAGAGGACATCGCCAAGCCTGTTCGACTCGTTTCCCCAGCATGGCTCGGCATAGTAGCAGCCAATCCAGCGCCTGGTGGCGTCGTGGCTGAAGTATGTGAGCGCGTGGGCGATCATATAGCAGTTGATGGCCGGATCGCGCGAAAGCACCGACGCCCACCAGTTATCCGCCGTCTGCACGCCTGTCGTCGTATCGATGCCCGACATGATCGAGTCAATCGTGCTCGCGGGGAAGGCGCAGCTATAGCCGCCGCATGTTGGTACCGTCCCCTGGCTGCGGTCGTAGTCCAGCACGCTCTGGCCGACCTTCTGCACCATCTGTGTATCATTGGGGTTGCCGTAGAGGTCGGCGAAGGCGTTTTTCAGCACATAGATGACTGAAAACTGGTTGCCATAGCCAAGCTGCCAGAAGCTCGCGTGTGGGCAGTTCTGGATATTAGAGAAATAGTTGTAGCCAGCGCGTGGCGGATAGTTCGCGCAGTTGCTGTAATTGATTCGCCCGCGAATGCCCTCTGAATGCGTCCACCAGACCAGCATTTCCGGCTCGATATTCTCGTGATACCGTCGATCATAGGCAGCCGTTGCCTTATAGGCGAATGGCAGCATGTAGACCAGCCGATTGAACTCCGCGCTGCCGATAGAGAGCGGATTTGACGGATAATCGAAGCCGTACTTGGCGACATAGTGAGATGGGTCAGTGAAATCTGGCGCGGGCGGCGGTGTCGGCGTTGGCGCCGGGCCGCCAAAGTTCGCCAGTGCGATCCACTGGCCTGGGGCCAGTCCCGATGTCGTGAGCAGCCCGGTCGTATTCACGAGCACGCCGATAAGTATGACCGCCAGCGCGAAAACGGTGAGCGCCTTGCGATGTGTGCTCAAGACATGCAATGGGCCAACAAATCGCCGACTAACACGGCGCGCACTGTGCCGTACGCTGCTTTGTGATGGCTCGTTGCCGGGCACCAGAACCACATCGACCCCCGGCGGAACCTTCGGCTTTTTTTTGCCAGCACGTACGACGGCACGATTCTGGCGCGCGGGCGCTGGCTCAACTTGCATTGACTCGCGGGCACGGCGGATCAGGCCGCGCTGCGGTTTCTCTTTCGTCGTATTCGTCGTATTCGTCGTGGTCATCGTAAGCGCCACGGCGGGTATCTGGTGGGCGCTGTACCGAAGACATTGTGGGCAAGGTAATCGCCGGGATGACGACGGTCGCGCGCCTGGTGTCCTCAGGCTCGTCGTCGGGGTCGCCATAGACGCGGCCAAATTCGTCGCCGTCCCACGAGGCAAATGGAGCAAAATCATCGGGTTCGCCGTTGCGCCGCTGCCACGAAGGTAGATCGCGTTTCTGCGGTCGCCGTCCGTTATTTTGCCCTTTGCCCATGCCTCCCAGCCTTCCTGCGCCGTCGGGACTTCTCCGTTACTTGCGCTTGCCGCCGGAAGGAAGCATATGCCTGGGACTAGCTCAACCGCAACGCGACCCCCCAAAAGGCACGACTTGGCATCACACTGTCGCGGTCGCAGCGGCATAGTAGCGGCTGGCGGGCGCCATACCGCGGACACCCGCCAGATAGCGGCTGGCAGCGACAACGGCGTCCAGATCGATTCCCGTCTCGATGCCCATGCCATGCAGCAGGTACAGCAGGTCTTCGGTCGCCAGATTACCCGACGCGCCCGGCGCATAGGGGCAGCCACCCAGTCCGCCAGACGAGCCATCGAAGATCGTGACGCCAAGCTCCAGCGCGGCCAGCACATTGGCCAGCGCCGTGCCCCGTGTATCGTGGAAGTGCATCGCCAGCCGGTCGAGGCTTGTCACCTCTCGTAGCGCGCCGACGACATCGCCCACCTGATTCGGCGTCGCCACACCGATGGTATCACCTATCGAGAGTTCGTCCACGCCCAGCGCCACCAACTCGCGCGCGACCCGAGCCACCGCCTCCGGCGCCACCACGCCCTCGTAGGGGCAGCCGAACGCCGTCGAGATGTAGCCGCGCACGCGCAAGCCCGCCTGGCGCGCCATATCCACCACCGGGCGGAAGTTGGCGATGCTGCCCGCGATGGAGGTGCGGATGTTGTGCTGGACAAACGTCTCCGACGCGCCAGTGAAGACAGCTATCTCGTCCACTTTTGCGGTCAGCGCGCGCTCCATCCCCTTCTCGTTGGGCACGAGCACGGTGTAGCGGGTTCCTGGCTGCCGCGTGATGCCAGCCATCACCTCGCTCGCGTCGGCCAGTTGTGGGATCGCCTTCGGGCTGACGAACGAGGTAGCCTCGACGACAGAGAAGCCTGCCGCGCTGAGCATGTCGATAAACGCGATCTTCGCCTCAGTGGGAATGACGCCCTTCTCGTTTTGCAATCCGTCGCGTGGGCCAACCTCCACCACCGTGACATGCTTCGGCATATTGTTCTTGGTTGCCATACTCGTTATTCCTTTGCCGCTTCCAGTTCAACCAGCACCTCGCCCCCCGGCACGACATCGCCAGCGGCGTAGCGCACGCTGCGCACGTGGCCCGCGTATGGCGCGACGATGGCATGCTCCATCTTCATCGCGCCCAGCACCACCAGTGTCTGCTGAGCCGAGACCGCATCGCCCTCCGCGACATTCACCTTGATGATCGTGCCAGCCATTGGGGCGACCAGCGATTGTGCGCCGGAGGCGTCGTCGCCGTGATGTGCCGCGCGCTCTACCGTCAGCGGACGCGGGCGGGCGAGCGAATAGCTCGTGCCGTGGGCGCTCACCAGCACATCATAGCCGCGCCGGGCCAGAAAGTAGTTTTCCTGTCTGCCGCCAACGCTCAGCGTAAGCCGATTCGCAGCCGCATCCAATCGCGCGGTGATAGGCGCATTCTCGGCGAAAGGCGTGTCGTCCACGTTGAGAAGATAGCCTGAGCCATCCGCAGCGGATGTCAGCGTCACGACGTGATCGTCTGCGCCAACGCTATAACGGAAGCGCCGGACTCCACTGCCAGCGGAGCCATTCATCCCCGCGCGCGACCAGGGGTTGAACGGCCGCCCATTCTCGGACTGTTTCGGCGTGGCCAGCGTTTCCCAGAGCGCCGCCGCCGCCAGTATCGCGGGCGTGGCAGGAATGGCGTGCGTCGCCGCGCTCATGTCGTGGGTCTCCAGGAAAGCGGTGGTCGCGTTGCCCGCCTGAAAGTCGGCGTCGTCGGCGATGGCGCGCAGCAGCCGAATGTTGGTCGCGACGCCCAGCACCGCGAAGGCATCCAGCGCGGCCCGCAATCGCTCGATGGCCGACCGACGATTCTCGGCGGCGACGATCAGCTTCGCCAGCATCGGATCGTAGTGAACCGAGACCTCGCTGCCTGCGGTGATGCCCGTATCCACGCGAACCCCAGGCGCGCGCGGCGGCTCGAAGACCAGCACCTCGCCGGTCGAGGGCAGGTAGCCGTTGGCGGGGTCTTCGGCGTAGAGGCGCACCTCGATGGCATGCCCGCGCGGTGTCATCGCTTCCTGTGCCAGCCCCAGTGGCTCGCCCGCGGCGATACGCAACTGGTGGCGTACAAGGTCCAGCCCCGTCACCGATTCGGTCACCGGATGCTCCACCTGGAGACGAGTGTTCATCTCAAGAAAGTAGAAAGCGCCGTCCGTATCCAGCAGAAACTCGCAGGTGCCCGCGTTGACGTAGCCCGCGGCTCGCGCCGCCCGCACGGCAGCCTCGCCCATCGTCGCCCGCAGTTCAGGTGTGAGCGCAGGCGAGGGGCTTTCTTCTACCACCTTCTGGTGGCGTCGCTGAATCGAACAGTCGCGCTCGCCCAGATGGATGACATTGCCGTGGGTATCGGCGAGAATCTGGAACTCAACATGACGTGGCGCGATAACCAGTTTTTCGAGAAAGACGCTATCGTCGCCGAACGCCGCCAATGCCTCGCGCTGCGCCGACGCCAACGCCTCCGCGAACTCCGCCGCCGACTGGACGACGCGCATCCCCTTGCCGCCGCCGCCCGCCGCCGCCTTCAGCATCACGGGATAGCCAATGCGCGTCGCCTCACGCTCCAGCTTGCGCGCGTCGCGGGCATCGCCCATGTAGCCGGGAACGGTTGGCACGCCCGCCTGCACGACCGCGCGTTTCGCCGCCGTCTTCGACCCCATCAGGCGTATCGCCTCGGGTGGTGGTCCAATGAAGACGATCCCCGCGCGGGCGCACGCCTCAGCAAAGTCAGCATTCTCGGAGAGGAAGCCGTAGCCGGGGTGAATCGCCTCCGCGCCGTGGTCGCGCGCCACGCGCAAGATTGCCTCGATGTTGAGATAACTCTCGCGGGCGGGCGCTGGGCCGAGCAGCCACGCCTCGTCGGCCAGCCGCACATGGAGGGCGTCGCGGTCAGCCTCGGAGTAGACGGCCATCGAGCGGATGTCCATCTCGCGACAGGCGGCGATGACACGCACGGCAATCTCGCCGCGATTGGCGATGAGGACTGAGTTAAACATCGCTACGCACCCATGAAGCGCGGCGCTTCTCCAGGAAGGCGCGGATGCCCTCCTGCCCCTCTGGACTGACCCGCAGGTCGGCAATCGTCGCGGCAGTCATGGCGCGCGCCTCATCGCGGCTGAGATCGAGGATGTCTCGGGCCAGCAATTTGGCCGCACGCACGCCAGCAGGTCCGTTCTGCCCGATATCTCTAAGTGTTGCGGTGACGGCGTTGTCCAGTTCATCGGCGGGCGCAATCTTGTGGACGAGGCCGATTGCCAGGGCGCGTTGCGCGTCGAACCGCTCCGCTGTCACAAAGAGCGCTCGCGCCGCTCCCACGCCAATCTTGGGCACGACGAACTGCGAAATGACGGCTGGTGTGATGCCCAGTCGCGGCTCGGTGAAGCCGAAGCGGGCATCTTCGGCGGCAATGACAATATCGCAGACGGCCGCCAGCCCGGAGCCACCGCCAAGCGCCGCACCCTGGATTCGTCCGATCACTGGATGGCGACAACGGTCAATCGCTCGGAACATATCCGACATGCGTAGCGCGTCCTCGACGTTCTCGTCGCGCGTATAGGCGAGGCTGGCGCCCATCCAGTTGAGGTCGGCGCCAGCGCAGAAGTTGCGGCCCTCGCCCGCCAGCACAATGGCGCCAAGCGTGTCGTCGCCGCTCAGGATGTCGAAGGCGGCGTGTAGCTCGGCAATCAGTTCGGCGTTGAAAGCGTTGTGTACTGCGGGGCGTGCGAGCGTCACCCAGACCGAGAAACCCCGCCGCTCGACCCGGAGATGCTGGTAGCTACCTGATTCAGCCCGATGAGCCTTGTCAGCCATATTCATGCGCCTCCTCGCGCCGCCCCGGCGTTATGAACGGCCATACGCCGGGCGATCACTGTGTCAAGGACGAGAGCGCGGCTGCGGCCAGTGAGCTGGCTATGCCGCGCCCTTGCGCCCGAACGCGATTGGACTGAAATTCGTGTTGGTATCGAAGTGATCGAATCCCTCAGCCCGCTTGAGCCGGTTGACGATCAGATAGGTCAGCGGTGTCGCGGCCACCTCATAGAGCACCTTGATAGCCCATTGCGTCAGAATCGCTGTTATGAGCTGCGATGGCTTGAGTATGCCCGTCACGCCGAACGCCAGCGTAATGAATACGATGGTATCGGCTCCCTCGCCGACGAGGGTCGAGCCGATGGTGCGTGTCCAGAGCCAGCGTCCGCCGGTCGCGATCTTCAACCTGGCCAGCACGAACGAGTTGAGAAACTCGCCCAGAAGATAAGCGCAAAATGAGGCAATCAGCAACTGTGGTGTTTGGCCGAGAATATCATGATATGATTGCGGGCTGGCGCCGAACGGCTCGCCGGGCAAGGCGCCCGCCAGCAGAAACGCCGCCACGGCAATCAGATTGCAGAAGAAGCCGAGCCAGATAACGCGCCGCGCCGCCGCATAGCCATAGACCTCCGTCAACACGTCGCCGAAGAGGTAGCTGAGCGGAAAGATAACCACGCCCGCTGGGGCGAAGAGGCCGAATGGCAGCGCCAGAATCTTGACCGCGATGATGTTCGCCGCAATCAAACAGGTGACAAAGAGAGCGGCCAGCACCACATACCAGCCCGAAAAGCCGCGTTTCGTGTCCACGAATGCATACCCTTCCCATTATTGCGGCATTCGCGCTGCACAAGCGCGCGCCCGCGGCCCACGGAGGGCCACTTAGCAGTATGCGTTATCTGCCGCTTGCCGGTCAACCACAGGGGTGCGCCTGCGTGTACAATGTCCTAAAAGGGCGCTGGGCGCGTTAATGCGCTACTGTCGCGAAAGAGGGCTGCACATGACTCGCATCGTCGTCACCAGTGACCTACATCTGGGCATCACCACCGAAGAGGAGCTGCGCGCGCTCGCGGAGCGGATTACCGCCGAGCAGCCCGACCTGACGGTTCTCGCGGGTGACATCGGCGAGGGGCTGGTGAATGTGCGTGACTGCCTGCGGCTCTTCGAGCATCTGCCGGGACAGGTTGCCGTGCTGATGGGCAACCACGATCTGTGGGGGCGCGGCAACGATAGCCAGGAGTTGTGGGACAGGCTACTGCCAGAGGCTGTACGCGACGCGGGTATGATCTGGCTGGAAGATACTATATGGCGCGACGATGGCGTCGCGGTCGTCGGCTCAATGGCCTGGTATGACTACACCGCCGTCGATCCAATCGTGCCGCCGCAGACGCCGGAGTGGTTCGCCGAGTATAAGGGGCGATACAACTACGACGCCCACTATATCAACTGGCAGTGGTCCGATCCAGCGTTTGCGCAGGTGCTTGGCGATGCGCTGGTCGAACGCATGCGGACGCTCGAAGATGATCCCGGTGTGGCGGTTGTGCTGGTCGTGACGCATGTCCCGCTCTATCGTGTCCAGATGTTTTATAAGCCGGGAGACCTGCGCTGGGGCACTGGTAGCGCCTACTTCGGCAACATGACGCTTGGCGAACGGCTACTCCCGATGCGTAAGCTACGGCGCGTCATCAGCGGGCACACACACATTGGCCGCGAGGGCGCCGTCGAACGCCCCGGACTGCCGCCGCTGCCGGTATCGGTGCTGGCCAGTGACTATAACGATCCGGTTTATCTGACGGTGGAATCGAACGACCTGAAGGCATAACAGTCAGCTCATGCTGAGAGACTATAGGGTGGAGGGCGAAATCTGTGGCACAACAGCGCGTGGTGATCGTCGGCGGTGGCGTAATGGGTCTGGCGACAGGATGCACGCTGGCGGCGCAGCCCGATATCGAAGTGACGGTCCTCGAACGCTTTCGAGTGGGACACGAGTGGGCCTCGTCGCATGGTCTGACGCGCGCGATCCGCCACGAATATGGCGATGCCGCCGTCTACACTACCATGGTCGCGAACAGTCTGCTCCTGTGGAAAGAGCTGGCGGGCGAGACCGGCCGTACACTCTACACCGAGACAGGTGTGCTGAGCTTTGGCCAGGCCGACGATGGTCACACGCTCCCAGGGCTTGACATGATGCGGGCGCTCAAATTGCCAGCCGAACGGTTGACCGCCGCCGAGTGTCGCGAACGCTTCCCGCAGTTTCGGCCAGACGAGTACGACGCGATCACCTGGAATCCAGTGGGTGGGATGCTGCATGCTTCGGAGTGTCTGATCGCGCTCAGCGAGCGGCTGCAATCGCGTGGCGGCATACTCCGTGAGGGCGCGCAGGTGATGCGCGTCGAGCCGGAGGGCGATGGTGGCCGTGTGACGCTGGCGGACGGCACGCAGCTGACGGCTGATCGCGTGATCGTGACGGCGGGGCCATGGGTGCACGACGTGCTGCCTGAGTTAGCGTTGCCAGTTCGGCCAACACGCCAGCAAGTCTGCTACTTTTCCGGCTTGCGGCGTCCGGAGATGTTTGCTGTGGGCAGATTCCCGGTCTTTCTGGTCGGCATGAACCAGTATGGCTTCCCGCTGCACGGGCCGGGCTGGATCAAAGTTGGGCTGCACGCGTTCGGCGAGACGGCCGAGCCTAATGTGGGCTATGAGCCAGACATGCAAGAAGTAGAGGCGGTGCGCGATTTCCTGCGCCGTGTCATCCCCGATGCCGCTGAGGCCAGGCTCGAACTGGTGGATCGCTGTATGTATGATGTGACGCCGGATGAGGACTTCATTCTCGACAGACATCCGGGAGGCGGCGGCGTCATTGTGGGTAGCGGATTTTCTGGCCACGGCTTCAAGTTTGGCATCCTGATTGGGGAGATGCTCGCTGCGCTGGCGCTCGCTGCGGATGTGGAGGCGCCTGCTCCGTGGGAGCGTTTCCGGCTTGACCGCTTTACCGGTCGCTCGTGAGAACAGACATCCTGTGTCATCGTTGACACTGCCGCTGTTGCCTCGGTACCATGATACAGGTGAGGAATTGGCTTTCTTCCAGGGGGAGCTTTCGTGATGAACACAAGCGGGCGTCAGATGGCGCAGACCGTCGGCATCCTGTATCAGGAACATTCCGAGGGCGCTGGTGAGCTGGCGAAGACTCTGGCCGCGCGCCTGCGGGCTGAGGGGCGCGCCGTCTGGCAGGAGGCGCTGCAACGGCACGACGCGCAGGTGAATGACCAGCTTGTCGGAACGGATATCGTGCTAGTGCTTGGCGGCGATGGCTCTCTGCTCTCCGCCGCCCGTATGTGCGCTGAGGCGAGCATTCCGCTGCTCGGCATCAATTTTGGCCGGGTCGGCTTTCTGACCGAACTGGAACCGGGCGAAGTTGACGAGAAGTTGCCATTCTATTTCAACGGCGACTATTGGATCGACGAGCGAGCGATGCTCCAGGCGGAGGTGGATGCGGGCGATATCCAGCACCGCTTCATCGCGCTCAATGATATGGTGGTGGTGCGAGGCGCGTTGCCGCGGGTCATTCGCATGAAAGTATGGCTCGACGGCCATTTCTACAACACGACGGTGGCCGATGGTATCATCGTCTCCACCGCCACCGGGTCAACCGCCTATAATCTCGCCGCTGGCGGGCCGATTCTCCATCCGCAGGTACGCAGCAGCGTGCTGACACCCATCGCGCCGCATCTGGCGACAGACCGATCGCTGATTCTGGAACCGAATGCCGTCACCACCCTGGAGCTGCAGCCCGGATCCGACGGAGCGATTCTCTCTGCGGATGGCCAGATCAACCTGACGCTGAATGTTGGCGCGCAGGTGACGATTCGCAGTTCTCAATACGTCACGCGCTTTCTGCGGCGGCGCCCTCCGACCTATTTCTACCGCATTTTGTCGGCGAAATTGCAGGATAACCTCTCAGGATAGCGACGGATATGCTACTCGAACTGACGATTACCGACTTTGCCATCATCGATGCCCTGCACCTGCGCTTTGGCCCGCGCCTCAACGTCTTTACGGGCGAGACGGGCGCGGGTAAATCTATCATCATCGATGCTATCTCGGCTCTGGTGGGTGACCGGGTGAGCGGAGACGTCGTCCGTGCGGGCAGTGAGCGCGCCGTCGTCGAAGGCGTCTTCGATATCGGCCATCTGCTCGCGCGTGAGAAGGCTGCCCTGTCGGCGCCTGCCAGAATGGCGCCAGTGAGCGAGGGTGGAGCGACCGAGGCGGAGTCGCTGACCGAGACACTGGCCGAGTTCGGCATCGAGGTCGAGGATGGGATGCTGATTCTGTCACGCGAGATTGCGCGGACGGGCCGTGGCATCCAACGCGCCAATGGGCGGGCAACACCACTCTCGGCGCTACAGCGTATCGCCGCCTTCCTGATCGATATTCACGGCCAGAGCGCCCATCTCACCATTCTGCGCCCCGAACAGCACGTCTACTATCTGGATCGCTACGCCGCGACCGATGATCTGCGCCAGCAGGTGGCCGCGCTGGTGGGTGAGTGGCGCGCTGCCCGTCGCGAACTCGACCGCCTCCAGCGTGATGAGCGTGAGTTGGAGCGGCAGCGTGAATTGCTCCAATACCAGGTGGATGAGATCACGGCGGCGAAGCTCCGTCCCGGCGAGCTAGGCGACCTGGAGCGCGACCGCAAAATCCTGGTGAATGCCGAGCGACTGGGCGAGCTATGCGCCACAATTCATGGCGTGCTGGCAGGCGACGAGACTGGCGAGACAGGCGGCGCGCTGGATATGCTGGCGTCGGCGCAACGCGCCTTTAGCGATCTGCTGCGGCTGGATGACAGCCTGCACGAGCAGTTGGGCGAGCTGGAGCAGGCGCTCTACCTTGTCGAAGATGTCGCAGCCTCGGTACGCGTGTATCAGGAAGAAGTGGCGGCGGACCCCCAACGCCAGGCAGAGGTCGAAGAACGACTGGATCTGCTTGCGAAACTGCGCCGCAAGTATGGCGCGACCATCGACGAAGTGCTGGCGTTTGGCGAGGAGGCCAGCCGCTCACTGGATACCCTGTCCCATCGCGAAGAGCGCATTGCCGAGCTTCAGCAGCGAGAACTGACAATCCGCCAGCGTATTGGCGCCATTGCCAGCGACCTCTCGCTGCGCCGCCAGTCAGCTGGGCTGGCGCTTGGCACGGCGATGGAGCGCGAGCTTGACGACCTCAACATGCAGCGGACACGCTTCCTGACCGAAATCAGTCAGCGCGGCGACGAACAGGGAGCGCCCGCCACACTAGATGGCCAGACAGCGTCGTGGGCTTTCACCGCGACGGGCATAGATTCGGTCGAGTTCCTGCTGGCGCCAAATCCGGGCGAACCGCTCAAGCCCCTGGCGCGCATCGCCTCTGGCGGCGAGACCTCGCGTATTATGCTTGCCCTCAAAACGATCCTCTCGCGGGCAGACGCCGTGCCCATCCTCATCTTCGACGAGATCGACGCTGGCATCAGCGGGCGGAGCGGGCAGGTCGTGGGCGAGAAGCTCTGGGCGCTGGGGCAGAGCCATCAGGTACTCTGCGTCACTCACCTGCCGCAGATTGCTGTGCTGGCGGATACGCATCTCCGCGTCAGCAAGGCGCTTTCCGCCGACCGCACGTCCACGCGGGTCGAAGAGCTAACACCTGCCGAGCGGACGCGGGATGTGGCGCAGATGCTTGGTGGCGCGCGAACAAGCGCATCGCAGGCGAACGCCGCCGACCTGATCAAGCGCGCCGACGCCTGGAAACGCTCGCATAAACCACGGAGCGCCACCGCCTGATGGGTTGGACACAGACGAAAGTCTCATACCGGGCGGTACGTTTAGGGGATAGGTGTGTAGGAATTTCGTGTGGCGTGTGAACTAAATAGCGGTTGCTCACGTAGTAGATCATGAAGACGGTGTAAAGTAATATCAGTTGAGCTTTGGCGGATAGCGCGCGTTTTCAACGGCAGTGTTCCTGCGGTATAATTCGGGGAGAGCCAGGGAATAGTCCTGGCATCGAGAGTACCTAAGGAGGCCGCAAGCTGGATTCCGCCGAACTCGCCAGGCTCATCGCCGATATTGCTGTGGATAAGAAAGCGACCGATGTGGTCATGCTGGATATCCAGGAACAGTCCGTCATCGCCGACTATTTCGTCGTCTGTACTGGCTCAAATCCCCGACAGATTCAGGCAATCGCCAATGCCATCGAAGACCGGCTGGGGGAGTTGCATGTGTGGACGCGAGGCTATGAGGGTAATGCTGAGAACGGATGGATGCTGCTCGACTGTGGCGATGTGATCGTGCATATCTTTGGCCCAATGGAGCGCGAATTCTATCGCCTGGAACGTTTGTGGAGCAATGCGCCTTCCGTGGTGTATGTGCAATAGCGGATCACGTAGAAAAGGGTGACGGCAATGGCGACGTTGCGGAACAGATTCTTCCTTGAGGGAATCATTCTTGGTGGTTTGTGTGGCGTGGTTCTCGGCTCAATGATCGCTTTCCAGGTGGGTGGCGAGCGTGTGAATCGGGCGCGCCGCGCGGTTGAGGGTGTCGTACGCCATCAGAAGCCGTCGATTCCGTACAGCGTGCTGGGAAATTAGTTTATCGTCGCTGTGGCCCGCCGTGCCAGTTACGCACGGCGGGTGATGATGGTTTCCACAGCGTCCTCAATTTGTCCGCCTGCCAGAAGGCGGATATTTTCGCGTCCAAAAAGTTTCACCGTTGCCGGACATCGTTTCGTATCTCCCGCGCTCCAGCAAGCCCATAGTCCCCATGACGAGTATGCCCGCCAGCACCGCCAGCGCCAGCCGCAGCAGCAGCGTATCGCGCGCCGCGGCCGCTGTCTCCTCGTCCACCATTGCGTGCGAACCTCCCGGCGCCACCAGGAAGCTTGGCGCTTCACGGCTTCCAAAGAGGTCGAGAATCGCCAGATCGCCTGAAGCCAATACAGCCGCCGCCGCGATGACAAGAGCATCAGCGCCCGTTGCGCTCCCCCATTTCGCCGTCAGGGTAATCGTATTGCCCGCGTGTGACGCCGAGAGCGCGCGGCCCAGCGCCGATGGGGATGCCTCACGCAGCGCGTGGTCGGTCGCGGATGCGAGCGCGTGTGAGACAGCCCGACCAAACGCGGGCGCGGTGAGGAAGCCAGGCGAGACAATACGGCGAGCGGTGGCGAGCGCCTGCTCTTGCGCGAAGAAGCTTTCCTGCGCCGATGGCGTACCGGCGGGGAGTATGACGATAGTGACAGCATGTGTGGCGACATAGATAGTTGGTGTGCGCAGCCAGCCGATCAACGATAGGCTGCCAATTAGCAGTGTCACCAGCGCCATGACCCACCACCACCGTCTGACGATGATGACTGCGTCGTGTCTGCTCACGGTTCGCCCCTTGCGGCAGACGGCTCCTGGTCATCCGCTAATTCGGGGCGGTCGCTCACATGGCGCGATAGTCGCGGATGTTCGGAAATGCGAGCTTCGATGAAATGCTGGAACCGGTCGAGGAAGCGCCGGGTATCGAATTGCTCGGCCTGACGGCGGATTACCTTTGGGTCGAACTGGTCATCGCGGAAGCGTTTCACCACGCCAACGAGCGCATCGGTTGTTTGCTCGTCGAAGAAAAGACCGGTAACGCCTTCGACGACACTGGCGCATGCGCCGCCCTCTCGATAAGCGATAACCGGGCGACCACATGCATGTGCCTCCACCGGAGTCAGCCCGAAATCCTCTTCGCCGGGAAATATCAGCGCTCGACAGGCCATGAGCTGGGCGCGTACCTCCTCATCGGGGAGCCAGCCGAGAAATTCGACGTTCTTCCCGGCCATGCGCCGCAATTGGTCCTCGTCGCGCCCTGTGCCGATAATCCGTAACGGCAGACGCAACCTCGTGAACGCCTTGACGGCGAGATCGATGCGTTTATATGGGACGAGGCGCGAGACGATCAGGAAATAGTCATCTGGGGTCGTGGCGACAGCATAGCGCCAGACATCGACCGGAGGCGGCAGCACGGTGGCGCTGCGACGGTAATACTTGGCGATGCGCGCGGCGACGTTGGGCGAATTCGCGAGGAAGACGTCCACACGCGCCGCGGCGGCATAATCCCACTGGCGCAGCCAGGTGATAACGGGCAAGAGCATCGCGCGGGAAATGCGGCCCAGACGCTCGCGCTCGATATACTCCTCGAAGTTCCATGCCCAGCGCATCGGCGTGTGACAGTAGCAGACATGCAGAGCATCGGCGCGGGTCACCACCCCTTTGGCGAAGGCGCTGCTGTCGCTGATGACTAGATCGTACTCGCGCAGATCCATCCACTCAAAGGCGAATGGGTAAAGCGGCAGAAACGGTTGGTGGTGGTGTTTGACGAATGGGAGCCGCTGCATGAAGCTCGTACGGATGTCCATCGAGCGGAATCGTGAATCCACCCGCTCAGGATCATAGATCGCGGTATAGATAGGCGCCTGGGGATAGAGCGAGTGAAGAGCGAGTAAGACGCGCTCAGCGCCGCCCATCTGATTGAGATAGTCATGAACTAACGCGACGCGCATACGATCACTCTCCGACACGACAATATGAGCTAATAAGCGCCCCGGCTGGCCAGAACGGCTGGGATGGTGCGCAGCAAAATCTGGAAGTCCAGGCGCAGACTCCAGTTCTCGATGTAGTACAGGTCCATCAACACCATTTCGTCGAAGTCAATGTCACTGCGCCCGCGCACCTGCCAGAGTCCAGTCAGGCCCGGTCGCATTTCCAGTCGTCCTTTTTCCCAGTCTTCGTAGCGTTCGTATTCCACGACTAGCGGTGGGCGCGGCCCTACCAGACTCATCTCGCCGCGTAACACGCAAAGAAGCTGCGGAATCTCATCGAGACTGGTACGCCGCAGAAAACGGCCGACCATCGTTCGGCGTGGGTCGTTCGGCAGTTTGAATTTGCCGCGTTCATTGGCTGGCGACTGGTCACGCATGGTATCGAGCAATGCTTCGGCGTCGGCATCCATCGAGCGGAACTTGAGACAGTTGAAGCGCGCGCCACGATAGCCGATGCGTTGCTGGCGATAGAGTATCGGCCCCGGTGAGTCGAGCTTGACAGCCAGCGCGATCAGCAGCCAGAACGGCGCGCCGAAGATCAGCATAAATGCTGCCCCGATGATATCAACCGCCCGTTTGATACGATAGCGCCACGTGCTGGTAAGGCTCTGCTTCAGCCCTATCAGCGGAATACCCTCGAGAGTGTCGATGTCGAAACGGGCCAGGCTCAGTTCATGGATATCAGGCGCCAGCTTGAATGCGGCCCCGACATGCTCGCAGATTGCGACGACCTGCAAGATCTGCTCGTGCTGCTGAGATGGCAGCGCAACCACCACCTCGCCAATACGCTCCTGCTGAAGAACGCGTTCGAGGTCGCCAAGTTCGCCCAGAACCTTGAAGCGCCCAAAGTCGCCGGGCGGGCCTTCCTGCTCGTAGATGAAGCCCACCACGCGGTAGCCCAGGTTGGGTGTCGCGGCGATTTGTTGCATCATCAGCTTGGCGAGACGGCCGGAGCCAACAACCAGCAGATTGGTCAGACCAATGCCACGGCTATACAGGTAGGTGACGCCGAGCGAGACGAGCAGCCGCGCCAGGCTGACGAAGAGGATTATGAAGAGCCAGGCAAAGATGACCAGCGAACGCGAGCGCGAATCGAAGGCGACATCGGTCTTGCGGACGAGGTAGTCGTAGGCTGAGAAGACGGCAAATGCGGCGGTCGTTGCCGCGGCGATGGCCCAGAACGCCTTGAACGAGTTCCCCGCAACCCGGAGTCCATACAGTCCCTTGAGCGCGAACGCGAGGATCATGCCAATGGTGACGACGACCTGCAGCCCGCGGAAGCTGGCAAGCTGTTCTTCGAGGAATGGTGTAGTGAACTGGACGCCGTTGAGCACATCATAGCGGGTAAAGTAGGCGGCGACAAACGCGATGGAAATCATCGCGGTATCCAGCGCCAGCAGACAGCATCGTGGCATCAGGCGGCGCAACGCCCTCTGCTGGGATCGCGTGTGGGCGAGGATACCTGTGTTCGGTAATGTTGAGAGAGCGGGTAGAGCGGCGCCTCCGTCCACGACACGCTGCTGCTTGATGTCCATCGTGTTACCGCCTCTGCCCGCATCACAATGTTCGCGCGCTGCTACTCGTCAACTGATAGATTTCGGCATACGCCCGCGCCATCCGCGCCATCGAGAACTGGCGCGCCCACTGCGGTCCCGCCCGCGCCATGCGATCTCTGGCATCGCCATCGGCAAGCACATCTCGCAGGACACGGGCCAACTCTTCCGCGCTACGCGGATCGACCTGTCGGGCGACGTCGCCAGCCACTTCCGGCAAACTGGAGACGTTCGACGTGATCGTCGGCGTTCCACAGGCCAGCGCTTCAATAACTGGAATGCCAAAGCCTTCGTAGAGCGATGGAAAGACAAATACCTCCGCGCCCGCGTACCACAGTGGCTGCTCTTCGCGGGCTACGTAGCCCGGAAACGTGACGACACGTTCCAGCCCCAGCGCACGCACGCGCGAGAAAAGTGGCTCGTAATACCAGCCCTTTGGCCCTGCCAGCACGAGCAGCGGCGCATCCGACACCTGCCCACGCAGACGTGTATACGCCTCGATCAATGTCAGCAGATTTTTGCGTGGCTCAAGGGCGCCAAGGTAGAGTAGATACCGCTCAGGTAGCCCATGATTCGCGCGAAATCTGGCGAGTGTCTCCGGGTCGCCGACAGGCTGGAAGTCCGCCGCTATCCCTGGATATATGACGTGTATGCGCTCCTCTGGGACACGCATCAATTTGATCACATCGCGTTTGGTGCTCTCGGAGACGGCTACCACCCGCGTGGCGCGGGCGACGCTACGCGCGGTAAAGCGGCGCTGGTAGAGTCGGCGCGAGGGGCGGAGAAACTGTGGGTAGCGCATGAATACGAGATCATGCACGGTGACAACCGAGGGGCACGGCAGTCGCGCGGGCAGGACGTTCGCGGGCGCATGAAAGACATCTATACCTAGCGTTCGCAGTACCCTGGGCAGCGCGAACTGCTCCCAGGCGATGCGGCGCACGGGACCATCCGCTCCCCAGATGGCTGACCCCATCAGGT
This sequence comes from uncultured Chloroflexia bacterium, assembly GCA_963718915.1. Taxonomy (GTDB): domain Bacteria; phylum Chloroflexota; class Ktedonobacteria; order Ktedonobacterales; family JADMIN01; genus DAHUXT01. The sequence goes on from CAVRAI010000015.1 coordinate 946,177, forward strand.
GCAGATGAGCAGCGCGCGCGAGCGGCGAATCAGACGCCCGATCAGCCTCCTTCGGATGCATGAAAGCCGTATATTCCTGGCCGAAATCGAGCGCCGCCAGCCCTTCGAGCAAAGTATAGATAAAGCGGCTGATGCCCGCATTGCGGTATGAATCGCCGAAGGAGACGAGCTGCGCATTGATTGCCACGCGCACTGTGTCACTGCCCATGGCCTCTGCCACTCCCTCGTCGTTCACCGCTCTTGGGTGGCCATGTACAGGAGCGCCCCGGCGCTCAGGCGAGGTGGTCTTCGATGCGGAAGCCTTTACCAGCCGCCAGCGAGCGCAGTTTGATCGCGGTGGCCTCCAGCCCTGGCGATGCGCGACCCACCGCTGGCAAAAGTGGCAGATCGAGCGCGCCGCAGTAGCGCTGCTCGACGCCGCCGAATCCGCTCTTGAAACGATAGACGCCATAGAGGGGATTATCAGGTGTCGGGTGCGCCGGGATGCCCCACATATCATAGCGTGTGGCGCCACGCTCTTTTGCCCAGACCATCGAGCGATACTGCACCAGCTCGGAAGGTTTCACTTTGCGCTCGCCTCCTGATGCGCCATAGAGATAATAGGCCGTCGCGCCGAATTGCACCACGATGGCCCCGTAGATAATCTTGCCGTCGTAGCGTGCGAGGAAAACGGGCGCATCGTCGCCAAAGTCGGTGACGAGCTGGCGGAAGTAGGAGATGTCGCGCTCGGCGAAACCCTTGCGCTCGGCGGTGGCGGCCAGCAAGTGATAGAAGTCGTCCACCAGTTCTATGCCGCCCTGAAGCACTTCGACCTCCTTACGCTCGGCAAGGCGGGCGTTGTAGCGCACCTGCTGATCGAAGCCCGCGAGAATATCATCCGCTGGACGGGTCAGATCGACGACGATGGTTGCGCGTGGCTGCACCTGACGCGGAGCCAGCCGGAAGTCCAGGCGTGTCAGCGGAGTGGCGTCCTCGATCAGTGGATCAACGCGAAGAAACGGAGCGGCGAATCGTAGCGAGCGTCGGAGCCATCGTACCAGCGCGCCCAGCGCCTCGTCATCCTGCCACCACGGCCCGCGTGGCGCATAGACCGACTGCACCCCCAGCACGCGCCGCGAGAGCAGTTGCACGCCCGCCACTGCCTCATCGCCGCGCCAGACCAGCACCCGCGTGGGCCGCCAGCCGCCGCTGTGCAGCTTGAACTCGCCCCATTGCCAGCTTTGCAGCAGGTCGTTGCGCGGCGCACGCGCCAGCGCGCTATTCCACTCCTCGCGCCCACGCGCCTCGCCAATACGCACCGTCGCTCCAGACAACGTTCGCCCGCCTTTCACGCCCCGTATGACAACTCCCCTCCTCGTATCGGAAGGGCGGTCAACCAGCCGCACACGCCCATCCAGCATACGCCGCCAGCGGGAGCCGCGCAACACAACCGGGAGAAGTGATTATAGAGTCGGATTGGTTGAGTGAAAACTCACGCCTCGATGGCGTAGACATAGCCGTCGTCCGCGCCAACATAGACCAAGCCGTTCGCTGCCACAGGAGGGGATGCGCCGTCCAGGTACTCGTACATCAGGTTGCCGTTTACCTGGAAGGTCCATTGCTTCGCGCCCGTGGCAGGGTCGAACGCGAAAACGTTGTTGTCAGCTTCAGAGACGTAGAGCACTCCATTGGCCACTGTCAACCTGGGTACTCCATCGCCACTAGCGCCATACTTCCAGCGCCGGGTGCCTGTCTGGGTATCAAGCCCATAGATAGATTCGTTGAATGCTTCCATGCCGACACAGACTACGCCGTTCACCACATATGGCATAGAAAATGTGGTGAGGATACCTGACGCCAACTGGGAACTCCACCGTTTAACGCCAGTCAATGCATCGAGCGCATAGAAATTCATATCTTCCGAGCCGAAGTACACCATCCCGTTAGCGATTGCTGGGGAATAAGTCCATACAGAGACTGAGTCATAGGGTATCGAAAAGATCCATCGCTGCGAGCCGGTGTTGGCGTCAATGGCGCATACCTCGTAATTCATTGTACAGGCGTAGACGACACCGTTCGCCACTGCTGGCACGTTATACGAGACTGGCTGTGTGCCAGTAGCGAAGGTCCATCGCTTCGTGCCGCGCTGAGCATCAAGCGCATAGAGGTTCCCATCGTTCGATTGGAGGTAGACGACGCCATTGGCCACGTAATGGCACTGGGTGCACTCTCATCCCCGCCGACGTGGTAACTCCATCGCTTGGTTCCAGCAGAAGCGTCGAGCGCGTAGAGCATTCCTCCACCGGTGCTGACATACACGACACCGTCCGCTACCGCAGGCTGGGAGACCCTGCCATCTGCCTGAAATGTCCAACGTCTGGCGCCGGTTTGTGCGTCGAGCGCACACACCCTGGAGACATCTGTGCCGACATAGACCATTCCGTTCGCCACAGCTGGCGCGGATGGTTTACCTCCCACTGGAGAGCGCCAACGCAGCCGAAATGTGCCGATAGCCTGAGCATGCGAATACCAGGCAAAACCGCCAATAGCCGACGCTCCGACCACAGCAGCGCCCGCTCCTATCAGAAAATTGCGCCGTGATATTCCGCGTCTGGCAGGCGGCGCGGACTCGTCTGACTCCGTGGATTTCTCTTGCGCTGGATCGTTTGCGCCAGGGGCTTTATGACTCGGACTCTTTGCCTGCTGATTGTCTGGCTGATCCTTCGGCACAGCATGGCCGCTGGGTTTTGCATCGTGGGCGGGAGCAGCAGATGGTTGCGGCGCAACAGGTTGCGGCTGAGGCGACGGGGGTATTGGCAGTACTGGCGGCGGAGCGGCTGGTGTCAGCATCAGCCCAAGCACGCGAGCGATGTTGGTAAGAGCAAACGCGTAGTCTTTGGTGGCGTCAATACGATTGTAAGTGGTCCACAGGGCAGGAATATCATGGAGCGGAACCGGCCTCGCCAGCACAATGATCGGCGCTCGCATAAACCCCTGCTTATAGCGAACCAGCGCCGCATCCATCTCGTCGGGCACCCAGCGAGAAGTGAGCGCGTCCGGGGTCAGGACAAGCACCAGCACATCGCGCGCGTTGATCGCTTCATTGATTCTCTGGACGAAATTGCCTGAGCCGATGTGCGTCGCGTCTAGCCACACATCCGCCCCTGTGCTGCGTAGATCGTCCGCCAGCCGTTCGGCGAACGCTGAATCCACATTGGAATGGCTGATGAACACCCGTAGCGTCATCGTAGTCTCACTCTCCCGATCTCCTATGCATTTGTGCCGACAAAGTCTATCGCAGTGCGACTAATCATAGCATACGAAGGGCGACAAGTATACCGCTGGATAAGTGCTGCGACCGGGTACAATACAACCGGGAGAAGTGTTTGACGGCCAGGAACGTTTGTGCTATTGTCCGCCTACTACAACTCCCACTTGAATCAGCCGAGGTGGCCCATGACGACGCCCGAAGAACGGAAGCTCAAGAGCTTTCAGCGCCTGATTGCGCCCTCAGCCGACGCCACCGATGATGTTGATGGCGAAGATAGGGACGAGACAGACAATTCCGCCGACGATGCTATCCCCCAGCGACACCGCGAGTTGCTGAGGCGCGCGCGCGACGTGCTCCGCGAGCAGGGCAGTGCGATGTCCGCGGCTGCTCTCGCCCAGCAGGTGTTTGCCACGGGCGAGGGAACTTCAGGGGGCGTCTGGATACCGCTACTCAACCAGTTGCTGAGCGCGTCTTCAGCCTTTGCCTGCGATAGCGCCGGAAACTGGCGGTTGACTGTGTGGGACGCCACGATACAGCGGCTCGAAGAGATCGAGTTTGTGGCGCTGGATGTGGAATCCACCGGGCTGGCTCCCGGACGTCATCGGTTGCTGGAGGTCGGCGCTGTCATCGTACGTGGTGGCGAGCCGGGCGCGCACTTTCAGCGGCTTATCAATCCCAGTCGGCGCATTCCCCAGTTCATTACGCGCTTCACTGGTATTAGCGAGGCGATGGTCAAGCGGGCGGGCAGCGCCGCCGTCGTCTTGCCGCGGCTGCACGAGTTTGTGGACAGCCGCCCAATCGTTGGGCATAACATTGGCTTCGACCTTGGCTTCCTCAGCTATGAGACTCAGCATGCCTCACTCGACTTTGACTTCCCATTGGAAGGGATAGATACTATCGCGCTCGCACGTCGCTATCTGACCGGCATGCGACGCGCCAGCCTCGACCGTGTCGCCCTTGCCCTCCATCTGCCCATTCACTCCCGCCACCGCGCCCTGCCCGATGCGTTGCTCACGGCGCAGGTGTTCGCGCTGCTGCTGGCGCGCGCCCGCGAGGAGGGCTGTGAGACGCTGGATGATCTGCGCCAGGCGATCAGCGGCGTCGCTCCGGTACGGTCAAGCCTGCCCGCTGGTCGCCCGACTGGCAGCATGTATCTCAACCCCGCCTGGCGGCAGAACTTCCCCTCAAAGCCCGGCGTCTATCTGATGAAGGATGCCGATGGCGAGGTCATCTACGTCGGCAAGGCCAAAGTGTTACGTGATCGACTGGCATCCTACTACAATCAGCCGCTTGGCTACACGCGCAAGATGGACGGCCTGCTGCAGAGCGTGCAGCAGATTGAGACGCGCGTGCTTGGCTCGGAACTGGAGGCGCTATTGGTGGAGTCGCGGCTGATCAAAGAGCTACAGCCGCGTTATAACGTCCAGCTACGCAACTACGAGTTGTATCCTTTCATCAAGCTGGATATCCAGCATCCGTATCCGCGCTTCTACGCCTCCCGCGATGTCAGCGCCGATGGCGCGCGCTACTTTGGCCCTTTTCGCAGCACGCGCATTGTCAACGCGACGCTGGAGCTTATTCAGAAAGTGTTTCCCATACGCACCTGCACTCGGAGCCTGCCGCCCGCCGCGAAGCCAAGCGATCCGTGTCTGCGCTATCACCTGAAACGCTGCCCCGGCCCCTGTCGCGGCGAGTTATCGGCGAGGCGGCGGAGGCCTATAACGAGGCGATTGCCGAGGCGTGCGCTTTTCTGGGCGGCGAGCGCGCCGATCTGATTGACCGGCTGAAGCGCGAGATGTTCGAGGCGGCGGCACGCCAGGATTTCGAGCGGGCAGCGCGACTGCGCGACGCGCTCAAAGACGCCGATCAGGTGCTGCTGGGCCAGCGGTTGGTGACGGGCGCGGTCGAGTCGAATAATCTGCTGATCGTCTATCCCTCGGCAGAGCCGGATCATATCGAGATTTTTCTCATCCGCCATGGGCGGCTGCTGGCGCAACGGCGCGTCGGCCAGGCAGGCGACCCGGTTCGCGAGGAACTCCGCGCGCTGGTGGATGAGGCGGCGGCGCTGGGCACGCCACCCTCGCGGGTCGGACGCGCCGAGGTAGATCAGATCAACATCATTGCCCGGTGGATTTCACACCACAGCGAGGATGACGCCCGCGCATTCTTCCGGCTGCCGCGTGAGCTAGACAAACCTGATGAGGTTGAATCTTTCATCGCGCAGGTTGCGGAGACCGCGCTGACCAGCCTGATGGCGAGCAATGGCGAAGAATCCGATGGCGGCAATGGCGATAGTATCCTCAGCGAAAATCCAGATAGTGATGTGTCTGAGGTCTGAGCCATTGTGACTGCGTTGCGATGGCATCGCGGCGACCGCCAGTAAGTGAGGCCAACCGATGGATCACGACGAGGGCCGAATCTCGGTTGATGGCGGTTTGCTGCTCTATTATCAACGCTGGCGACCAGAGTCCACGGACACGCGGGCGGTTGTTGTCATGGTGCATGGCGACTTCGCGCACAGCGGCTGGTACATGAATCTGCCAGAGCACGAGACGCCACGTGGTTATGCGGTCTACGCCTATGACCGCAGGGGGTGGGGACGCTCTTCTGGGCAACGTGGCTACATTCGTTCGTGGCATGAGAATCTTGGCGATTTAGATGCGTTCATGCATTTCGTGCACGCCGAAGAGCCGGGCCAACCTATCGTCTTGATGGGCCATACAGGAAGCAGCCCCATCGTCCTCGAATACGCTGTCCAGCAACCAGAAAACGTTCGGGCGGTATTCTGCGTCTCGCCCGTGCTTGATACATCGAGCGCTGTGCCTGCCCCACTGCACATGCTCCTCCATATGCTCGCGCGCATTGCGCCACGCCTCACCATCAACGTCCAGCGCAGGGTAGAGGCAGGCCTCAAATTGGTATCACGCGACCCGGTATTCGTGAAGTTCGCCCTCGAAGATCCCCTGAGCAACAGGAAGGTGACGCCACGCTGGCTGGTCGAGAGCGAGCTATTGATGCGCCGTGTGCGTGCCTCCGCCCCTCAATTACACGTTCCGCTATTGTTTCGGCTAGGCGGTGCGGATCGCACATCCCCTCAAGAAGTGTCCGACACATATTTTGAACAAGTGGGTACCACTGACAAAGCGCTGCGTGAATACCCTGATGCGCACACCAATCTTCTTAGCGACACGATGTACGAACAGGCGCTGAGCGACATTGATACCTGGCTGGACAGACACGTTTAACGGAGAGGCGCGCACGAATTAGTCGCGGGCGAGGGAGCGCAGCGCCTGCAAGATCAGGTCTTCGATATTGCCGCTGGCGTCTTCGGGTAGGGTGCGCACGGCGGCGGCGGCATCGGTTGCGGAGTAGCCCAGGCCGGTTAGCGCTTCGAGCACCTGCGCGCGTACATTGGGGCTGACGCCGGACATTACCGGCGCGCCGCCGAATCCAGCCTTCTCGAAACGCGGGCGAAGTTCCAGCACCAACCGGCTCGCCAGCTTGCGCCCGACTCCCGGCGCCACTGTCAGCCGCGTGACATCCTCGGCTAATACGGACTCGCGGAAGGTCTGTGACGACATACTGGAGAGTAGCGCCAGCCCAATGCGTGGGCCAACGCCGCCTACGGCCAGCAGTTGCTCGAAGAGGTCGCGGTCATCGGTGGAGGCGAAGCCGTAGAGCGCGAGCGCATCCTCGCGCACCAGCAGCCAGGTGTGGAGTGTGATCTCCTCGCCAGTGTTGAGGCGACTCAGCACACTAAGTGGCGCGAAGATACGCAGCGTGACGCCGCCCACGTTCACCAACGCGCTATCGAGCGTCTTGCCCGCGAGAATGCCACGAACCGCCGCGATCATGAATGCTCCTTTACGCTCTGTCGTCCATTTGCCCAACGTGGCCTGAAGGCCATGGCGAATTTCCATGCCCGAGTGATACGCCCATTCGCCGTAGCGTTTACGCTACGGCCCGTCCACACCGAGCATCTTCACCCAAACCGAAACGTATTCAGATGGCAGATGGCGATGGCGGCGGCGTCCGCGGCGTCGTCGGGCTTGGGCACGGCGTCGAGCCGTAGCAGCACGCGCACCATCTCGCCGACCTGCTCTTTGGACGCCAGCCCATAGCCATGCACCGCCTGCTTGACCTGCATCGGCTTGTATTCGTGGACCGGGATGCCTGCCTGCGCCGCCACCAGCAGCGCGATGCCACGCGCCTGCCCGACGCTGACGGCGGTGGTGACGTTCTTGGCGAAGAATAGCTCTTCTACCGCCATGGTGGCAGGATCATGCTCACGCACGATCTCACGCAGTTCATCATAGATGCTGCTCAGCCGCTGGGGCATTTCCATAGTCTTTGGAGTTGTGACGACGCCACAGGCCAGCAGCCGTGGGTTTCCACCTTCCATCTCAACGATGGCGTAGCCCAGTCGCGCGGTACCCGGATCGATACCAACCGTCCGACGTACATCACCGCTCATCAAGACACTCCATCGCGGGCAGGCGTCGCGCGTTAGCCCTCATATTTTTCGGCGTACTCATCGGCGATGTCGGCGTTGGTATAGACCGTCTGCACATCGTCCAGGTCTTCGAGCCGGTCGATCAGCCGGAGTGTCTGTAGCGACGCCTTCTCGTCCAGCTCCACCTTGGTCTTGGGCCTGAGAACCGTCTCAGCGCGCGTCAGATTGAGCTTCTGCGCCTCGAGCGCCTTGCGCACGGTGTCGAGGTCGGACGGCTCGGTGTAGACCACCAGCGCCTCATCGCCATCTGTTGGCTCATCTACATCCTGTGCTCCCGCGTCAATCGCCATCAGAGATAGCTCGTCGGGGTTGTGCCCTTCGAGCGCAATCTCGATAATGCCCGTCTGCTCGAAAATCCAGTCGACGCAGCCGGCCTCGCCAAGGTTGCCGCCGTTCTTACTCATGGCGTTGCGCACCTCGGCGACTGTGCGGTTGCGATTGTCGGTCATCGCCTGGATCATGATCGCCGCGCCGCCAGGCGCATAGCCCTCGTAAACGATCTCGTCGAATGAGGCTCCGCCCTCGGCGCCAGTCGCGCGCTTGATGGTGCGTTCGATATTGTCCATTGGCATATTGGCGTCGCGCGCGCGCTGAATCGCCATGCGCAGCCGGAAGTTGGCGTCTGGATCGCCGCCGCCACCCTCACGTACTGCCACGACCAGTTCGCGGCCAAGACGCGTGAATAACGCGCCACGCCTCGAATCGTTGACGCCCTTCTGACGCCGAATCTGCTGCCACTTGGAGTGTCCAGACATAAGTCCGCCGCCCTTCTTTCCAGGCTAATCCCGCGCAGCTTGCCCCTCAAGCTGCCCTTGCCCTACGACACGGTAGCCAACCGTACGACTTACCCCGTCTGCACGACGCGAGACTGATATCACCACCCCATGCCTGGTTGATGTCCAGCATAGAGTTTAGCGCACTTTGAGCACGGCCTATTGTATCACCTGGCATGCGGAACGCGAAACTGCCCGCATCCTGTTATGGATCGATGGCTTCATGATGCGGCCATGTGAACGGCGGTTGCCATCAGGTGCTCCAGCATCGCCGTGGGATCGTGGCACAGTCCGGCGTGGGCGGGCGAGGTCTGTATCACGGTGCTACGCGGCGAGACCAACCAGTGGAACCGCTCGCGCTGCGTCAGCTGCCCGATTGGCCCGGAACCTGCCCCACCATGACAGATGCGCTGAATAGCCTCCAGATAGCTCGTGATCTCGGCAGGATTGGCGCCAGGCGCTAGCGCCAGCAGCCGCGCCTCATCCAGTGATATTCGCGCATCGAGGAATGACCGTGCGCGGCAATAGAGCATGATGCCGGCGTTGATGAACTCGCCGCGTTCTACATGCGGCACGACGCGAATGACCGCATATTCAAACGAGCTGCGTCCGCGCATGCAGCGCCTCCTCGACGAAAAGCTCAGACGCATCCCGGCGCGCGGTAAGGTATCCCAGATAAGCGGCGCGCTGCTCGTCGGCGTTTCCAATGGCCGGATCATCGGCCAGCCAGTCGGTGGGAACCTCGGCGACGATATTGGCCAGTGTTTCATCGGACAGGCGCGCTCGCAGGGCCGCGTCCACCTCAGCCAGTCGCGTTGCCCACTGAAGCAACACATGGTTGTGGATCGTGGGGAATGGCCGTTCCCGCTGCAGTGTCGCCCGATCCCAGGCATGGTGAAAATAGAACGACGCGCCATGGTCGATGAGCCAGAGCCTGCCATGCCAGGACAGGATATTGGGGTTGCGCGCGGTGCGGTCAGGATTGGTGATATAGGCGTCGAACCAGACGATTCCCGACGCGAGTACTGGGTCAATCTCACGGGACACCGTTGGATCGAACATGAACGATCCCGGCAGATAGTCCAGCGCGAGGTTGAGTCCCACGCTCGCTTTCATGGGAATCTGAATTTCAGGGTCGCGTTCGGCGCGCCCAAACGCCTCATCAAGCTCGACGAAGACCAGTTCAGGAACAGGAAGACCAAGCGCTCGCCCGATCTCGCCGCCAAGTAGCTCCGCCACTAACGCCTTCGGCCCCTGGCCCGCGCCACGAAACTTGACGACGTACATGCCCTCGTCGTCCGCCTCGATAATCGCTGGCACCGAGCCGCCCTCCCGCAACGGCTCCACGTAGCGGGTTGCGATCACCGTCCGTAACATGAAGTAACCTGTTCTAATGCTGAACTGCCTCGCCACTGTCTCGCCACTGTCTCTTGATAGCATCACATGCACGACTGACGTATGAAACGCTCGACCTCGTCCCGAAGCGTTTGCGTGTCGCCGACCCACCACCAGTGGTCGTCGCCAGGCAGTTCGACATAGCGTGCCTGTGGGATATGACTGGCAAGATATCGTCCAGCCTCCACTGGGACGCTCCTGTCACCACGGCGATGGAGAATCAGTGTGGGAACATGGAGGTATGGCAGTTCGGATCGAACGTCAGTGTCTCGAATGCCCTCCAGAATGGCTTGCACCGCGCCGGGACTTGCGGCCAGACGTTGTGTCTGCGCCCACCACTGGCGAAATCGTTCATCGTGCGCTCGCGTCGGCGAAAAGTACTCCAGATTAACTGGCCCGCCCCAGCCTTTCACTAACTTCTCCACCCAGCGCTGAAACTGATCCGCCGTCACCCCCCACGGATAGTCGACGCTAAAAGAGCCTTTCGCCTGACCGCCGTATATCACCAGACCCGCGACATGCTCAGGGCGCCGTACCGCGGTGATGATGCCGACGGTTGCCCCTTCGGAGACAGCAAATACAACCACACGCGATGCTCCCACCGCCCTCATGACTGCCTGCGCATCATCGACGTGTTGAGCGGATGTGACTGGCGCACGGACTCGATCAGATAAGCCCATCCCTCGCTTATCATAAACGATAATGCGTGCGAATTTCCCAAGCTGGTGATAGAAGCGCGCGAGCTCCGGCTCCTCCCAGAGCTGCTCGATATGCGAGATGAATCCGCCAATATGCAAGAGATCAATCGGGCCTTCTCCTATGGTCTGGTAGGCTAAATAAGCATCTCCACTCCGAACGTACTGCGTCTGAGATCGGGTTGGCGTCTGGTAGGACGGAGCCTCAATCGTGCGATAGAGATTCTCTGTCTCCTCGCCTGGCTGCACGCCCAGGAGTTCGGCGAGCATGCGCCTGCATGTCTCGTACTGGCGTCTGGCTGCGGCAAATTGACCACCCATTGCATACAACCTGATTAGGGCGCGATGGGCCGGTTCGTGGTCAGGTTCACGGCTGAGCCAGAGTCGCGCCATCTCAATACCGTGCTCCCAGTCGCCGAGGCGCTCATAGGAGGCGGTAAGCAATGCCAGGATGCGTAGATACTCCGCGCGCAATTCTTCCCGCGCGAAAAACTGCCACTCATCGAACATCGGGCAGCCGGGCAGTGAGAATCCCGCCAGGAAATCGTCGGTGTAGAAAGTGATGGCCTCTCGCATAGTAGCGAGGCAGGAAGCTATTGGAGCATTCGGCGGATGCTCGTGATCTGCGCATAGGCGCGCCATATTCAGGAAATGCTGGGTATCTCGCCAGACAGCGACATCATGACGGAGACTCACCGTGCGCGGCGTAATATCCAGGAGATTCTCGCCAACGTCGGACTTGAGTTGATACAGGGTACGTCGCAACGCGCCAAAAGCCCCACTTTGATCCAACTCTGGCCAGAACAGCGTCGCAAGCGCCATGCGGGTGTGTTCGCGAGACGTTTCGGCGAGATAAATCAGGAGAGCCATCTCCTTCTGCAAGCGCATCGTGATGGGGCGCCCGGCGTATTCGACCCGTGGTGATCCAAGCAGGTACAGTGAGATTTGGCTCAACGCTGGCTACCTCCATACATGAGCTTTCCGCGGCCATCCACGGCAATATAGACCTTCCACGCTCACGGTACGCCATGTTGACGATGATATGGACGCCTCTGTGGACGTTGCGCAAACGCCCCATAAGTATAGTCCTCTCCGAAGGCAGTTGTTCTACACCAATGCCATCGGAGGCATCCCATGAAACATCTTTCGACACTCATCGTCGGCATCATCAGTTACGTGCTGTTTCTGGTCGCGGCGCTCTATGGGGTGTCATTTACGTTAGGAGGTTTACTCCCTGATCCTATCTCCATTCCCCATGCCCCACCTGTTCTCGCGTCTGCTGGTGGATGTGGGCCTCATACTCATCTTTGGTATCCAGCATAGCGTCATGGCGCGCTCAGGCTGGAAGGAGCGATGGACAACAATTATACCGCCTGCTCTGGAGCGCAGCCTCTACGTGCTGGTTGCCAGTTGCATCCTGTTGGTCATGTTCTGGTGCTGGCAGCCGATTTCCGGTGTCATCTGGCAGATCAACGAATCGCCAATCCGCGTCATTGTCTATGGCATATGCCTGGCAGGCTGGGTCATCGTCGTGTTGTCTACATTCCAAATCGACCATTTCGAGTTATTTGGCCTGCGTCAAATGTGGCAGGCTCTGCGCCACCAGTCCCCGAGGCCAGCGGAGTTCAAACGCCCGTTCCTCTACCGTATCGTGCGTCACCCTATGATGGTCGGATTCCTGCTGGCATTCTGGGCCACCCCTACCATGACCGTTGACCGGCTCATCTTTACCCTGGGAATGACGATCTATATCCTGGTCGGAATTTCTTTTGAGGAGCGCGCGTTGCGGCGGCAATTTGGCAAGACCTATGAGAAGTACCAGGCCGAAGTTCCTCAGTTGATACCATTGCCGCGAAAACTCCACAGCTTCATCTGGACAAAACTGAGATATGCCAGTACAGGCTCGGCGACCACTACTCAACGTTGATTTGGTACGAGTATGGTCGCATGTGTTCATGCGTCCAGGCTAGCGCGGCAACTCAGATAGATGGCTGACGACATTGATATGGCGCACCAGCGAGAGCTGCCGCCCGTCGGCGGTTATGCGCCAGTCCAGCACACTGTAGCTGGCAGGATCGATCCAGAAACGGCGAGCGCCGCTCAATGGCAGACCGAGCGCGGCGCAGAGCAACACCTTGATTGGCCCGACGTGCGCGACCAGCGCCACCGTCTCGCCCGCGTGTCGCTGCGCCAACTCGCAGACGCATGCCACGACGCGCTGGCGAACCGCACTTAGCGCCTCACCCGATGGAGGGGCGATCCGCTGCCCAGCGGACCATGCGGCGAACCGTTTGGGATCGCGCTGGCGCGCCTCGTCTGCGGTGAGCCTTTCCCACGCGCCGTAGGACTGCTCGCGCAAGTCCGGCTGGATGTCTACCGTCAGATGCGCCCGCGTCGCGATGGCATCGGCGGTTGCTCTGGCGCGCGCCAGCGGACTGGAATAGATGGCAGCAGGGGCAAGCGGGTAGAGCGCATCCGCCAGCAACCGAGCCTGCGCTATGCCATGTGGGGTCAGCGGGACATCGCTCGATCCATTGAAGCGAAACTCAAGGCTGCCCTCGGCTGCTCCGTGCCGCGCCAGAATCAGGCGCACCATGGGTGTCGTGCTCATGTGGTGAATAGCTTGCTGATTGCCAGGCTGCGGCGAATGTGCCGCTTGCCAGTACCCAGAGTCCACGAGCCGATGTCGTCGTCGTCCAAACGTCTCAGCGCCAGTAACGCGGCGCCCACCTCCGGTGAATGTAGCGGCGGGCGAAATGTCGCGTGTGGCGCCGTCTGCTTGATGATCCGGTGGAACGGGTCGGTGACCCACGGCTCAGCCTTGAAGACGCTGCCGACGGTCGAGATGGGAAACGTATCCTTCTGCATTTCGAGCATGCGGATGATGGCCGCCGCGCTCTCACCCAGACGAACGCCTGCCTGGGCAAAGATGCTCTGTGCGACGGGATCGCCCTGCTCCGCGACCTCCCACACTCTCTCGGCGAAACTGGCAATCTCGAACTTGCCGAATGGCGTGCTATCTACCAGTCGACGCATCTCCTCGGCGTTATCCACACCATAGTTAACCTGCATCTCGCGTACCAGCGCCGACGGCTCTTCGCGCCCGTCGAGCATACGCATCGCCGCGCGAATCGCAGCCAGCCCAATCGCATAGCCACTCCCCGCGTCGCCCAGGACGTAATCCCACCCATCGGTGCGCCAGAGCTGACCACGGGCGTTCATGCCGAGACCAGTCGCGCCGGTACCCGCGATGACGACAACGCCCGGCTGGGCCTCGGTAGCTCCGGCCCACGCGCCCACGACATCGTTCTCGATGATGGTTGGGCCGGTATAGCCCAGCGAACGTGCGGCGCGTTGTGGTACGGGCAGATCCAGGTCGGTATCGAATCCGGCGAGGCACAGCGTAATCGCCGCAATTTGGGCAAGCGGCATGTTGGCGGCAAGCAGCGCGCCGTTGATCGCATGCGCAATATTTGTGCTGGCAGCCTCCATCCCAACAGAACGTTGGTTGGCGGGTCCACTGGTGGCGGCGCCGACGACCCCGACATTCTCACCAAACACCGCCACGTTCGTCTTCGTTCCGCCGCCATCGACGCCTATGACATAGCGCATGCCGACCTCCCGGGCATCTACCATTTCCGTCGCTCAATCTTCTGTTGCTGTCACCTGTCGTACCTGTATCGTTCCAGCAAATGCCTGCTGTACTACCGCTTCGATATCCTGTTCGTCCAGCGGTTGGCAACTTGCCCTTGCGGCCAGTCTGAGCAGCAGCAGGTATTCGTGGTTGCCATCGCGCCCGGTGATGGGCGACGCAAGCAGTCCGCAGGGTATCAAGCGTCTTCCATCTGTAGCGGCCGTTGCATCACCCGTCACCCACGACAGCAACTCACGCAAGACTCGCCGATGCACCGCTGGCTCACGAATGACGCCGCCGCCACGATTAGCCTCAGCGCGCCCAGCCTCGAATTGCGGCTTCACCAGCGCGACTACCCATCCTTCGGGCTTCACCAGCGTCAAGACGCGCGGCAACACCAGCCGTAACGAGATAAATGACACATCGATGACTGCGCAATCGACGAGTTCTGGCAGTGCCTCGAGATGGCGGATGTTGGTGCGCTCCATCACTGTCACTCGCGGATCATTGCGCAACGTCCATGCCAACTGGCCATGCCCAACATCCACCGCATAGATGCGCACCGCGCCGCGCTGGAGCAGCAGATCAGTGAATCCGCCCGTCGAGGCGCCGATATCCGCACAGGTATAGCCGGTGGGGTCGAGGTGAAAGGCATCGAGCGCGCGCTCCAGTTTGAGGCCGCCTCTGCTGACAAACCGTGACTCGCTGGCGGTGGCGGCCCGCTCAATGGTGGCATCCGCGGCGATAAGCGTTCCGGCTTTTGTCACCATCTGGCCAGCGACGCGCACCTCACCCGCCATGATGAGTGCCCGCGCTCGTTCGCGGTTTGGCGCAAGCCCACGCGCCACCAGCAGCACATCCAACCGCTCGCGCGTAGGTTTCGAACGCGCAGCATCCCAGGATTTCCGCCCCTCAGTGCCCATTGTCTTAATCTACTCAATCCGCGATAGTTCTAAATTCAGTAATGTGCCAGGCAAGCCGCCACACATCGTAGCGGATGGCGCTCATATCATGCGCCATTGCCCCTTTGTCACGGATTTCAGCCTGGCGCTATTATCACTTTCGCACATTTCGGTCAATTCAGCGAATGCATTATGTACGGGTGAACCAGAGGTCGGAATCCATCAGTGCGAGGTAATCACCCTCAACGATGTACAGGCCATCCTGGTAGGCTATCAGGCCATCAATATCATGCGCGATAATGCGTACCCAGAGGTCAAAGTCAGCTCGCACGGCGACCGATGGAGCTGGGTGCTGCCCACGCGCCACCTGAATCTCGCCCGCGGCAATGACCGCATGGCAGATGCCCTGCTCTCGACCAGAAAATTCATATTGCAGTACCAGTGAACGGTCGCCTGCCGCGGTAGGCTCAAAGCCTGTTTTCATGGCGAGAAGATAATCATCAATGGTCCGAATCGCCACAGCGTCCATCCTCCCCACTGCCCTCCCGCGATCACAACGCCCGACGGCGCCACGATTGTCGCATTTCCTCATGTCTACAATAGCTGCCAGAGTTGCAAGACACATTTCCCAGAGGCGCTGGCAAGTCTGCCCTGTTTCAGTGAGCCATGGTATCATACTTGGGCACACTTGTGTGTACTTGATGTGCATCAAATTTGCATCAAATCTATTCGGAAAGGCGCGAGTACACTGGTGAGCGACGAATCGACGAAAGACGCCGGAACAGGCGAGCGACTGGTGCTGCGCACTGATGGCGCGTCGCGCGGCAACCCTGGGCCAGCAGCTGCCGGGATCGTCATCGAGCGCGCGGATGGCGCCATCCTCACACAACTCGGGCAGTATCTGGGTGAGATGCCAAACAACCAGGCAGAGTATCGCGCGCTCATTCTGGGGCTGACTATGGTGACCGGTTATCAGCCCGCTGTGGTGGATATCTACATGGATAGTGAGCTGGTTGTCCGCCAGATGACCGGCGTGTATCGGGTACGCGACGCGACGTTACAGCAGCTCTATCGAGAAGCAATGGCGCTGGTAGAGGCGCTGCCTCACGTCACCTTCACCCATATACGGCGCGCCCAAAACGCACTGGCAGACCGATTGGCTAATCAGGCGCTGAACGAGCAAAGACGCGCGCATTATTAGTACGGCTGCTGAGCGCGCCGAATTGCGACGACCGGAAGGAAGTGTATGGCACAAGCACCTGCCAGTGCGACGCCGACCTGGCCCGCGCCTCGCAAAGGCGTCCAGCCAGCAACCCGCCTCAGCCAATTGCGCCGCCTCGGCATCGTTGCTCTGGTCGTGCTAGTAGCGCTGCTCAGCATCGTCGGTCTTACGCTCGCACGGTTGAATGCCACGGTGACCAGCTACCCTGGCTCGCACTTCAACCAGGGGAAGAATGCGGTCTGGCTGGAGCATACATGGGTTGGCGATGTCCATGGTAGCGAGGACTTTGATGCCCTGGCCGACCAGCTCGAGCGCGAGCAGATACACTATGTCTATGCCCACGTCGGCCCCATGAAGAGCGATGGGAGCATCCCAGACTCGCTGGCGCCCCAAGCAGCCGCGTTCACGGAACAATTGCATGTGCGACTCCCCAACCTCCAGGTGCTGGCGTGGATTGGCCAGCTGGAGGTGGCCAGTGGTGAGCCGGACAATGAGACGGTGAACCTCGCCGACTCACAGGTGCGCGCGGGCATTGTGCAGACTGCTGTCCGTTTCGTGCGCGACTTCGGCTTCGACGGCGTCCACTACGACATCGAACCGATCACGAATAACAATAGCCATTTCCTCGACCTGCTGAGCGAGACCCGCGCCGCGCTACCATCTGGAGCGATGCTCTCGATCTCGGCGCAGAAGTGGGCGCCCAACGCGCATATTGCCGACTGGGCGCATGATGTTGGCAAAGCGGGCGCATGGTGGACCTCGTATTACTTTTCCAGGGTGGCGGAATACGTCGATCAGCTTGTTGTCATGACCTACAATACCGCCATGCCGACGGCGAGTCTTTATTCGCTGGCGGTGAAGCAGGAAACAGCCAATATTCTGGATGCGGTGCGCACCGCTCATCATGTCCCTCAGGTCTTGATGGGTGTGCCAACCTACAGTGGTAGCGATTTCTGGTATCACGATTCGGCGGAGCATATGTCTTCGGGCCTGGAGGGCATCACTGCCGGGCTGAATAGCAATCGCGAGACATCCCCATTTATCGGCGTGGCTATCTACCGCCTGGCGACCACCAGCCAGGCAGAATGGAAAGACTACGAGCGCCTCTGGCTCGGCGATTGACCATCGATCAGAGCCAGCGTCCGGTACTTTTGTCCCGCGTGCATGCATATCGCGCGTAACTATGAGAACCTCTGCAATGAGGAACCCCTATGGATGAGTGGTGACAATTCTGATGCTCATCGGCCACCCCGGCCGGTGGGTGTTGTACGAGGTGGAGCATGAGCTGGACATCAGACGGCAACGATAATCAGCAATTCTGGGACGAAGACGCAGCGGATGCGGCCAACGACCAGCTACCCGTCGGCAGTGGAGCAGGCGATGGCTCTATCCGGGGGGTAGTCGCGCAGGATTTTTCAACGCGCCGATTGCCCGCGATTAGTGATACGCAAAAAGCGCCCGTCATTGTCCGCGGGAGCGGTGTCTCGATGGGTAAGCCGTTCATCAAGCGCCGCGAGCGTCCGCTGACACTGCGCATTGCGGTGCTGACGCTGATGGCATGCATCTTGATCACAGGCATCTTTGCCATTTATCCTCTCGGCACAGGCCAGGCGAGCGGAGGAACCGCGTTCCAGGCATTGGCCAGTTCCATGATCTGGAACCAGCAGCCAAAGTATTTCTACTACACTACGATCCAGGGCGATACACCTGAAGGCATCGCCAAGAAATTCAAGGTGCAGATCGGTGGGTTCTACGAGTTGAATGCTCTCTATGCCGGTGAAGAAATCAGCATCGGTGTCGCCTATAAGATTGCCGAAGACCCCAGCTATGGCAAAGGCTATGTGCCGTCTGCTATTCCATACCTCCAGGCGGCCCATTACGGTACCACGCGTTTCGGCCCGAACTGGTGGGACTCGAACGCTGGTGTCGATATCCCCAGTGAGTCGCTCTGTGGGCCGAACGGTGGCAGCGATCCGCTTGCCTACAAGCTGACCTCGCCAAATTGGAATTCCTACTGGGTGCGTGGCTACATCGTCTATGGCACATGGGTCTATCATACCGGTGTCGATCTCGCGGCAGCGGAGGGGAATCCAATCCACGCCGCACAGCAGGGGCAGGTCATCTGGGCGGGTTATGATGCCACGAACGGCCTGGGGTGGTCTGTGAAGATCGACCACTGCAACCACCTCTCAACGGTCTATGGCCACATGGACAAGCTGCTCGTCTCTGTGGGCCAGTATGTCACGCAGGGCCAGCCAATTGGACTGGAAGGCTCGACAGGTAACTCAACCGGCCCACACCTGCACTTCATGGTTGAGTGGAACAATCTGTGGCTCGATCCGATGCTGTACTACGTCAGCAAGTACACCATCTCCCACTACGTTGCCGCGTCGTGAAGCTCTCGTTGGGTGTGCGATGTGGCCGTTCTCGATGCGTCGCGCGGTCTATGGCAAGCTGTGGCAACACGCGGCGTCGGTGAGCCGTAGATATGCCAGAGATTTCATGTACTGCGCGAGGTGGGGAATAGAAACGGTCCATGGCTGAAGAAGTAGACTACTACGCGGTTCTGGGACTTCCTCCAAGTGCTGACGACGCGACGATCCGGCTGGCCTACCGCCGTCTGGCACGACGCTACCATCCAGATATTGCCGGAGATGAGAACCTGCATCTGATGCAGACGCTCAATCAGGCGTATCGGACACTGAGCGACCCGGAGCGCCGTCGTCTCTATGACGCCAGCCGCCCCCCTCCCCTGCCAGTGAGCGACCTAGAGCCGCTCCATACCGCGCCACCGCCACTGGAACGGCCACCGCAACAGGCGCGCCCACCGACACAGACTGCCCGACGTTCCGAATCGGTGACCGCCAGCATTGGCCCATTACGTCGCCTCGCGGTCTTCAACGATGGCCAGGCGGGCGCCGTCGTCTCGGTCGCACTGGCGCAGGGTGGCGCGGTGACGGCTGTGGGGCATATTGATGGCCAGATCGCGCTCTGGAACAGCACGCAGGATCGCCCGGTGGCGCGGCTGGCGCTGGGTGCGCCCGGACAAGCAGGCACGCTGAGCGAGGTGCGTCTCTCGGCTGACGCGGCGCTGGTGATGGCGTGGGGATTCGCGCTGGGCCTCGCCGTCTGGCATGTGGGCGATGGGGCGCGGCGTTGGTCGAGCCAGATGAATGCGCCGTCGGGTCTGATGGATGCCGTCTTTCTGCCCCATCCCGCGGGACTGCTGCGGCTGGCGCTGCCCGACGCTCCTCAGGCGCTGGCTGATAGCGATCCGTTTTACTGGGCGGATCGTGGGCGGGGCGGCACTGCCATCTATACCCGACCGCTGCCGGCTAGCGGGCCGATCCATCCGGGATGGGCCACTCCGCTCTGCTGCTACGAGGATGCGTCTGGTCGACAAAAGCATCCCGAGACGGTTCCCTGGCAGATCAGAGAACGGGTACTCTCAGTTGATGGCCGTCGGCTCTTGACGTTTTCGACTGGTCGGCCTGAGGGCAGGCCCCGCTCGCAGATTCTGCGCCTGTGGGATATCGAGGCGCGCTCGCACCGGGGAACCGTCGAGCCACGGCGCATTGCCGAGGTGATCGAGCCTGACGGCAGATTGCTGTTCCCACTGGCGGCTACGCCCGACCTCGCCGTCGTTGCCCTGGCGGATTTCCTGGGTCACATGCAGATTCGTTCGCTCGACGGGCGCGTGCGCCGCAGTGTAGCGACTGGCCCTGTGCCGATCGATGCGTTCGCCGCGTTGACATCAGACGCCGCTTTGCTGGCGCTTGCCCATGGGCAGCGCCTTGACCTCTGGGACACTCGAACCGGCCAGCATCTGCAGAACTGGCAACTGACCGCGCCACTCACCGCGCTTTCCTTCGCCCCCGTTGCGCACCCCGTGCTGGCGCTTGGTCTGCCCAATGGGCAGACGGAAATGTGGGGCTAGCGCTCCGTTGCGCCTCTCTCGTCTCTTCCGTCGCTGGCAGCGGCGAGCGGGTGAATGATAGAGTTACAATGTCT
Organism: uncultured Chloroflexia bacterium; assembly: GCA_963718915.1. GTDB lineage: Bacteria > Chloroflexota > Ktedonobacteria > Ktedonobacterales > JADMIN01 > DAHUXT01. The sequence goes on from CAVRAI010000015.1 coordinate 966,572, forward strand.
AGAGAGGTCAGCATGGGCCAGTATGCAAGAGCCGTCGCTGGCCTGTGGACAACCGGAAGGCGACGGAAGGAGCAAACGAGATGGCAGATGGCAATCACGCGGCTGGTGGCAAGCCAAAGATTCTTGGAGTGCCTCACGAGATGACCGATGACGAGGCGGAGGGCATCTCGCAGATGATCCAGGAGGCCCAGCACTCCGCCCGCCAGCAGACGATCCCCGCCGATGACCTTGCCGAGAGTGCCACAACTAGCATGCGGCCCGAGGTCGAGCGTGTCGTCGCGGCCAGCCATGTGCGCGACATTCTACGCAAGTTCAATCGTGAATTTCTCTACAGCCAGGGGCGCTTCGACGAGTATGCGGGGGGGCTGTTGCTCAAATGGGGCGACGGCTACTCGCGGAAACACATCTGGATCACCGTCGAAGGCGATAACCTTGTCTTCCAGACAAGCCACGAGCGCTCCTGCGGCAAGAGCGTCTGCGCCAATGGTCACCACAGCTATCCGCCGGATATGTGGCGCGATCCACGTGTCATCAACGAAGAGCTGGCGGAGCAGTTCCGCCGCCCGGTGCAAGAAAGCAGCGACGACTAACAGCGTGACGCATGGCCCAGCGTGTATGCTGACGACGTATGGCTAACTGAGAGGACAATCGGTATGCGGGAGCCTGGTGAGTCCGCGACATCGTTGAAACCGGTCATACTGCTCGATACCGACCTCTTTTTCGTCGTCAAGGTGCGCACGACGCTCCAGCACGCGGGCTACGACGTACGTACGGCGCGTTCGCTGGCCGATTTCACGCGGCGACTGGCGGCGGATGCTCCGGTGCTGGCGCTGGTGAATACCGCTATCGCTGGCGTCGATTGGCGCGCGGCAATCGTGGCAGCGCGTGAGGCGAGACTCCCGGTGATCGCCTTCGGTTCGCATGTCGATCTGGAGACGCAGCAGGCGGCGCGCGATGCTGGCGCTACGCGCGTTATCGCGAACTCGAAGCTGGCCGCCGATCTCCCTGGCATCGTGGCGCGGACACTGCAAGCGTCATCCCCCAGAACCGATTCCGCGCCATCCGCCGAGACGTGATCTATTTACGGTCATCTATCGTTTATCGCTGAATCTGCTGGATTCGGCTGATTTGATTGTTTCGCAGTTCAGGAGGATATCCGAAGCGATGAGTATTACCGCACAGACCGACCCCGCCACGTTGAACCAGTGGCACGAACTGGCGCAACAATTGCGCGTGGATAGCATCCGCTGCAGCACGCAGGCGGGATCTGGGCACCCAACCTCATCCATGTCGGCGGCTGATCTGATGGCCGTGTTGATGAGCGAGTATCTCCACTACGATTTTGCGAATCCCCACAATCCCAACAACGATCACCTCATCTTCTCGAAGGGGCATGCCTCGCCGTTGCTCTACTCAATCTACAAGGCTGCGGGCGCCGTCTCCGATGAGGAGTTCATGACGCTCCGCCAGCGTGGCAGCCGCATGGAAGGTCATCCGACGCCGGTGCTGCCGTGGGTGGATGTGGCCACCGGTTCGCTCGGCCAGGGTCTGCCTATCGGCGTTGGCGTTGGGATTGCGGGCAAGTATCTCGACAAGCTACCGTATCACGTCTGGGTCGTGCTGGGCGATAGCGAGATGGCCGAAGGCTCGATCTGGGAGGCGCTGGAACTCGCCGGGCACTACCAGCTCAACAATCTAATCGGGATTCTCGATATGAACCGGCTAGGCCAGCGAGGCGAGACGATGCTCGGCTGGAATGGCGACGCCTATGCCGCGCGCGCGAAGGCATTTGACTGGTATACCATCGAGATCGATGGCCATGACTTGAGCCAGATCAACGACGCCTACCAGGAGGCGCTCCAGCAGGCAACCCAGCCGACGCTCATCATCGCCAGAACGGTCAAAGGCAAAGGCTTCCCGGAGATTGAGAATCAGAATGGCTGGCACGGCAAGGCGTTGCCAAAGGATATGGCTGAGCGGGCGATTGCCGGTCTGGGCGGTGAGCGCGATATCATCGTCAAGGTACACGCGCCCGACGCGCTTCAGCCCACGGCCCGTCCGAAGACGGAGCCGTTGCAATTGCCGACATATCCCAGTGGCACGCCGGTCGCCACACGCTCCGCCTATGGGGACGCGCTCAAGGCGCTTGGCGTGGCGCGCGCGGATGTTGTCGCCCTGGATGGCGAGGTCAGCAACTCGACCTATGCCGAGACGTTTGCCAAGGCCTTCCCCGACCGCTTCTTCGAGCAATACATTGCCGAGCAGCAGATGACCGCCGCAGCGATTGGCCTCCAGGTGCGTGGCTATGTGCCCTTCGCCTCGACCTTCGCGGCGTTCTTCAGCCGCGCCTACGACTTCATCCGTATGGCGGCGATCTCGCGCGCCAATATCCGCCTCTGCGGCTCGCACGCGGGCGTCTCGATTGGCGAGGATGGCCCCTCGCAGATGGCGCTCGAAGACCTGGCGATGATGCGCGCAGTGTACGGCAGCACCGTGCTCTATCCCAGCGACGCCAACCAGACAGCGCAACTGGTGGCTGAGATGGCCGACCAGAAGGGCATCGTCTACCTGCGTACGACGCGTGAAAAGACGCCAATTCTCTACGGCCCGGATGAGCGCTTCCCGATTGGCGGCAGCCGGGTGCTGCGGCAGTCGGAGAGCGACCAGGTGACGGTGGTTGGCGCGGGCATCACGCTGCATGAGGCGCTCAAGGCGGCGGATACGCTCAAGAGTGCGGGCATCAACATCCGCGTGATCGACCTGTATAGTATCAAGCCGGTGGATGTGAAGACGCTCCGTGACGCAGCCAGCGCGACGGGCGGGCGTATCGTGACGGTGGAAGACCACTGGCGCGAGGGTGGCCTGGGCGCCGCCGTGCTGGATGCCTTCGCCGGAACCGACGAGCAACCGCCCGCCTCGGCTATGCCGACGGTCGTCAAGCTGGCGGTGCATCACATGCCCGACTCTGCCACGCCCGACCAGGAGCTTGACGAGGCTGGCATCAACGCACCCGCGATTGTGACAGCGGTGAAAAAGTTGCTCGGCAAGTAGGCGGAACAGCCAGAGCCACATATACGTCTTAATCGGCAGGAGAGTATATTGCTCCCCTGCCGATTCGTCTATGGTGTGCTGCGAGGGAGGGAGTCATGCGCCGTCGCTGGCTCAAGATCGGTATCGCCGTCTGCGCGCTTGTGGTCGTTCCTCTTGGTGTTCGTTTCCTCGTCGCCCCTGTCTTCATCGGCCAACCTGATAGCGTACATATTGTCGTGAGCAGGGTGAACAACTATTCTGATCAACACGGATCGGTCATCTTCGACCACGAGTTTTCGCAACAGGCAGCACCGGTGTATGCGGAACTGGTTACCGGCGGACCTCTCCCCGACATGCCCGCCTCCTGTCCAATCATCTTAGAAAACCGGCCATACTATCGTTACGAGTTAACGTTCTTTCGCTGGGACATAGTGACGGCTCAAGCAACGGATGATGCGATTGGCTGTATGTATTTCTCGGTCAAGTATCCACTTGGCGCCACTGAAGGGTACTCCTGGTATCGGGGCGAAGGTCACCCCACATTCTGGGTGCGTCTCTACGAACTCACCAACACGCCTCAGCCGCAATGACCCTGGTTACCCTGTGAGCTTGCCCGCTACGTGCTCGCAGTCGGATTAGCGAGGGAGCCGAACATCTCGCCATCGGGATTGCCGGGATGCGGGCCGACGGTCATCCCCACCCGGCGCATGACATTCGCCGAGCGTTCATTCTCGCGGAAGCAGACGCTGGTGATACGCCGCACTTTCAGCGTCTCGAAGGCATAGCGCACCACTGCGTCAGTCGCCTCCTTCATGATGCCTTTATCCCACCATTCGCGCTTCAAACCATAGAACAGCTCGACCTCCGGTGTGGCTAGAGCGCCCTGATCGAGCAGATAGAACTGCAATCCAACCATGCCGACGAATGCGCCCGTGGCACGCAACACGATTGCCCACTCACCAAAGCCCTCCCACTCGAACTGCGCGATGCGATACGCAAAGCGCGGACGCCACTCCTCCAGGGTACGGGCGCGTTTGCCGCCGTCTGGCGCCCTTCCAAACCCCATCATGGGAAAGACATCAGGATGCGACATCATCTCCACGAAATCGGGCAGGTCATCCGTCTCCAGCGGGCGCAGCGTCAGGCGCGCCGTCTCTAACGTCGTCATGCGGTCTCCTTTCAAAACATTTTGGCGAGCGCCTGGAAGAGGCGATCAACTTCCTCATGCGTGTTGTACAGATGCGGCGAGACACGTATCGCGTTGCCGCGAAAACTGACATAGATGCCCTCCGCCGCGAGTTGCTTGCTCAGGTCCGGCTGTAATGGGGCGCTGGAGCGCAGGCCAATCAGATGGCCAACACGTCGCTCGCCCGGCACAGGATCGAGGCCAACGCGGCGCGCGCCCTCTTCGATATGCGCTGTCAGTTCGCGTAGGGTCGCGGCAATCTCCTCAACGCGCCACTCCAGCAGTTGCCGCAGTGACGCGATGGCGATGGGCATCAGCGCGAAGTTGGAGCGCTCGCCCATGTCATACCGTCGCGTGCCAGGCTGGAATGTATCACGGTAGTTGACGAGTCCGTTGAAGTCTTCGCTCTGCTCGCGCGTGATCCAGTTGGATTCCAGCGGCACACCCTCTCGCCAGCGGGGAGCAACATAGACAAAGCCCAGGCTATACGGGCCGAGAAGCCACTTATACGTCACGGCGACGAGGAAGTCGGGTTGGATCTCTGCCACCGAGAAGGGATGCGCCCCAACCGATTGCGCGCCATCCACCACCAGCGCCGCGCCGACCGACCGCGCCCGCTCGCCGATGCGCGCCAGATCGATCAGGCTGCCGTCGGTCCAGTGGCAATGCGGGACGGCTACAATACCAGTGCGCTCGTCGATTTGCGCTAAAAGAGCCGCCGTCCAGTCGAAGTCGGGCGGTCGCAATACCGTGACGATGGTGGCTCCTGCGCGTGCGGCGAGATCGCGCCAGGGATAGACGTTCGAGGGGAACTGGTCTTCCAGTAGCACGATGGTCTGTCCGCTGGCGAGGGGCAGATTTGCCGCCGCAAGGCCGATACCATAGCTGGCAGATGGGATAATCGCCACCCCATCTCGGTCGCCGCCGATCAATTCGGCGAAGAGGCCGCGCGCCGTCTCAGACTCGCTAAAGAAGTCCTGAGCTGAGATTTTCCACGGCTCCGACTTGCGCGCCACCCCAGACTGTCCGGCTTCGCGTGAGGCACGTGGCAGGGGCGACATATACGAACAGTTCAAATAGGCGATTTCATCAGGAATATCGAACAGATTCCGTTGATTGGCCAGTGTCACAAGCGATCTCCTTTATACCATCGTCCACACGGCTTCCGCAGCGAGGCTCTTGAGCGCCATACCTGGAATTATCGCAAGAAAACTGCGCAGTTCGCCACCACCAATTGTGCTATGCTGCGCTGGAATGTCTGGTGGAATGCTATAGACCCTGGGAGAATTCAGTGGCAGCGGATGCGCGCAGGATAGTCGAGCGAGCAATCACGCGGGCGGCGCAGCGACACGCGCTCTGGACGCCGGGCGCGCGGCTGGTCGTCGCGGTCTCAGGTGGAGCTGATTCGCTGTGCCTGCTTGGCGCGCTGCTGGCGTTGCGCGACCGTGGGCATCGTCTCGCGCCGGGCGAGATCATCGTGGCGCATTTCGATCACGGGCTGCGGGGCGAAGAAAGCAGCGCGGACGCACGCTTTGTGCAACAGGTTGCCGCCGAAGTTGGCGCTCCATTCGTTCTTGGACAACCTGACGTCCCATACTCGACCGAACTGCGCGTCGGGATCGAGGATTGGGCGCGGCGAACGCGCTACGCCTTTCTGCGGCGGGTCGCAGTGGAGTATGAGGCCGAGCGCATCGTGACTGGCCACACGCACGATGACCAGGCCGAGACGATTCTGTTGCACTGGCTACGTGGCAGCGGGCTGGCGGGCATGCGGGGCATGGCGCCCCTGCGCGGCGATATCGCGCGTCCGCTGCTCGACGTGACTCACGCGCAGACGATGGCCTACTGCACCGCGCTTGGGTGGACGCCGCGTGAGGATAGCAGCAACGCCGATCCGCGCTTTTTGCGCAACCGCATCCGCCACGAACTGCTGCCGCTGCTCGAAACCTACAATCCAGGCATCCGCGAACGCCTGGCGCGCAATGGTGAACTGCTGGCGGAGGATGAAGCGTATCTGGAGGCACAGACTCAGGTAGCTTGGGCTGATGTGTCGGAGAGGCCATACCGGGGCGGCGTTCGACTGGACCGGAAGCTGACGCCTGAGCTACCGCCAGCGTTACGTCACCGGCTCTATCGCGCCGCCGTCCGCACGGTGAGCAATGGCGAAGTCACCCTGGAGGCGCGCCATATCACGGGGCTTGATAGGCAACTGTTGGATGGACATACGGGTAGCTTCCGGCGTCTTCCCGGAGGAATCAGCGCCATCATGAAGTATGACGCTCTGGTATTCCAGCAAGATGCCGCTTCAACTTCCGCGCGAGTTGGCTCTGGGCAGTCCGCGAAGGCGGACTTTGTGGCCGCAGGCCCTTCAGGCGCGGTTTCAACCGCCCGCGCTGGAAATCTCCCGCAGGCGTGGCAGCTTCCCGTGCCGGGCGCCGTCGCGTTGCCGGAGCTTGGCTGGCGCATCCGCGCGTGGCGCATCGAGGGCGCGCCGGGAAGCGAAGATGCCAGTGGATTGCCGCCCGCGCCCGCACTACCGTCACTCTCGTTTGCTGACCGGCCAGCCGAAATTGGCCGCGCTGAGTCACGTGTCTACCTGGATGCATCGACTATCGGCGAAACGCTGACCGTGCGCGCGTGGCAGCCCGGCGACCGCTTCCGTCCGCTAGGCATGCGTGGCGAGAAGAAGCTACAAGACTACTTCAGCGACGCCAAGGCGCCGCGCGAGCTACGGGGGCGGCTGCCGCTTGTCTTCAACGCCGACCATCTGGTCTGGGTAGCTGGTCTGCGCATCGACGACCGCGTCCGCCTGACGCCGACGACGCAGGCGGTGGTTGTGCTTCAATTGGAGCCGCTCACTGCTCCATCACACGGCGAAAGTAGCTGGTAATCTCCTCGTCAGTCAGCGCCTCTGCCGCATCGCCAACGCTCAACTCGAACATCCAGTAGTCGGGCAAGTCAGTCGGCGCCAGCCACGCGAAGAGCGCCACGCTCTCCTCGCGGGCAATCGCGAGCGCCGCAGCCTTGAGGCGCTCAGGGTCGCCACGCAGGTAGACGTGCATCATGTTGGTCTGTGGCGGGTTCGGCTTGACGATGATGCCTGGAACCGCGCTCATCGCCTGGGCAATGCGCACCGCTCGTTCGTGATAGCCCGCGAAACGTGTCAGCCGCAGTCGCAATCCCTCACGCGCCGCGATGACATACGGATAGAGCTGCACCAGATTGCCGCCGTGTCGCCGCTGCCAGACACGCGCCTCCGCGATAACGTCAGCCGGGCCAGCCAGCGCTGCCCCCGCGATGCCGCCGATGCCCTTGTAGAACGAGACGTAGACGGTATCGAAGAGCGCGGCGATCTCCGCATACGAGCGCCCGTAATACGGCGCCGATTCCCACAACCGCGCCCCATCCATGTGCATCGCGATGTTGTGCTCGCGCGCCCAGGCCGACTGCGCCTCCAGGTCATCCCAGTTGGGCAACTGACCGCCGATTTCGCGCAGCGGCAACTCCAGTAACAGCGCGGCCAGTGGCTCATGGATCGCCTTCACGTCGTCGAGTGTGATAACCTGGCGCGTATTGCCGACCAGGCGTCCGGTCAGCCCGTGCAGCGCCTGATACGCCTTCTGTTCGTGAATTTCCAGGTGACAGGTGGGGTGGAAGCCGACGGTACGACACTGCTTGCGCTCGCTCCAGATGCGCAGGGCAATCTGCTGCGCCATCGTGCCGCTGGGCATGAAGACAGCGGCGTCTTTCCCCAGCAGGTCGGCGACCTCGCGCTCGAATCGCTCGATGAGTTCGCCCTCGCCATAGCGGTCGGCCAGCTCATCGGGATCGGTTGCCGCCGCCAGCGCCGCCAGCATGGCATGCGGGCGCGATGGCCCATGCCCTCCAAGGAATCGCTCGCAGCGGCTATATACGGCGCGGCGCTCGGCCTCTTCGTCAGGCGTATTGTTAGAGCTGGCAGGCTCAGCGGGTTCGGTGGTCTCGGTATGTGCGGGCATCGCGAGTGATCCTTTCCGATGTGGATTCTCTGCCGCCGATAATAGCACATCGTATACTTGTGACGCTGCGATACACTGTGATTGTGGAGTCGCCAGAGGCAGCGGTGGCGGGAGGCGAAGCAGAGCAGATGTCACTGGATGCGCGGAGTGATGAGCAGGAGCGCGAGCGCGGGTTGATTGCGCGCGGTCAGGAGGGTGATCGCGCCGCCTTCAATGCGCTGGTCGAGAAATATCAGGGCGCGGCGTACGCGCTGGCGTTCCGCATGCTCGGCGATCCCGATGCGGCGGCTGATGTGACGCAGGAGGCGTTCTTTTCCGCCTATCGCGCGCTGGGCGCATTTCATGGATCTTCGTTCCGCGCCTGGCTGCTGCGTATTGTCAGCAACGGCTGCTACGATGTCTTCCGCGCGCGCGGACGACAGCCGGTGACCTCGCTCGAAGCGATGCTCGAACACGACGATGCCTCATCCAGTGATTCGCGCCTGCCTACCACAATGGTTGACCCTTCATGGGATCCAGAGGAATCGATGCTGCGCGCCGAAATGGTTCATTCCATCGAATCAGCACTCCTGCAGTTGCCGCCGGAGCAGCGCCTGGCCGTTGTGCTCTGCGATATTCAGGGAATGGCCTATGACGAGGTCGCGCGTATCATGGAGACTCCGCTCGGCACCGTCAAATCGCGTATAGCGCGCGCCCGCGCTCAGCTTCGGGTGCTGCTCACGCGCGGCGGGGAACTTTCACCACCCACACAACGTCAAGACGCAGAGCGTTCTACATGACCGCATGTTGTTTGCGTTATTCACGTTATTCGCGTTGCTCAGGCCACCAGCATAGCCAGACCATACATGTGAGAACAGAGTCAGAGATATTGAGATGACTGAAGACATCAATCGCAGGTTACACGATTCGCCAGAGTACCGGCAGGAACAGCTTTCCGCCGCGCTGGATGGGATGCTGGAGCCTGATGAGCAGGCCGCGTTGGATACGCATCTGGCTGGCTGCGAAACGTGTGCGCGCGAACTGGAGGAGCTACGTCAGGTGCGCCTGCTCTTGCGGGCTGTGCCAGAGCCAGCCCTGCCACGCTCGTTCCTGCTGCCGACCGAGGGCGAGTTGGTGGCGCCCCGTAGCCCCACGCGCCCCGCCGAGCGCACGCCAGCGACGAACATTACGCCGCTGCGTCAGCCGACACGCACCGCGACGCGCACGCTCCAGGTGACACGCTGGATCGGCACGATTGCCGCCGTACTTGGCATGGCGCTCTTCCTCGGTACGCTTCTCATTCACCAAGGAGCCAACTACAGCACTAGCGCGCCAAACTCCGGGCAATACGGCGGGCCGAATCCCGCTATCGGTGGCGGGACTGCCAATGGCGGGACGATTCCATCGCCGACGCACACGTTTTCCAGCGGTGGGACTCAATCGACAGACAAAGCCGCTACTGCTACATCTTCGCCAACGCTTCCCGCGAAGAGTTCGGGAACTCCAGCGACGACGCTGGTCTCACCGTCGCCCAGCCCGACGTTCGGAGATATTCTGCGCACGGTGGCGCTCGTACTGCTCTTCGGCGGGATCGTGCTGGCGCTGGCGTCCTTCATCGTGGCGCGGCGGATATAGCGGCAGGTGGTTAAGGGCAAATTCGCCGTAGCGTGATGAACGTTCACGTTTTCTTCCCACCCCGTCGAGGTGGGGGTGGGGCAGGCCGTAGCATAAACGCTACGGCGAATTTCCGGGGGTCTGCCCAATTCGCCGGGGCCTTCAGGCTCCGGCAGGCTCACCCTACTACACGGTTCGGGGTTTATGCGTAACAGTTCATCAACCGCCCGCGCTTCTCACCCGTGCGTCTCGCAAACTCCGCGGCACGCGCCAAACAACACCCTTCCCTTCTAGCTGCCGATGGGCTACACTGTGCCTGCAAGCCATCACGCCGATACGCTGGAGGAAAAGCCGATGACCGCCTATCGCAACGCCTTCGTCAGCCATGCCCATGCCAATAATGCTCAGTGCGATCCCTTTGTGGCTGCTTTCCAGCGTCGCGGCGTTAGCCTCTACTACGACCGCGCCGACCCACAGGTTGGCCACGACCTTGGCGAAGCATTGGAGCGTGAACTCGAGCGCGCCACGGCGCTGATCGTCATGGTCACTCCAGCTGCCCTTGCCTCCTTCTGGGTGCGCGAAGAGATCAGCATCTTCTTCGCCCTCATGGCGCGCGATCCCTCCCGGCTGCTTATCCCGATCAAATTGGAGGCGTGTGAACTGCCGCCACGTCTGGCGGCGCGCTGGTGGGTGGACGCTACAGATCTCGCGCCGAATGATGTGGTGGATCAGGTAGTTCAGGCGCTTGCAATAGGGGCGCAGGATCCATCTCTCCCGGTATCCTCACCACCGCGTGATACCCTGCCGCCGCTCGGCCCGGCGCCCGCGCCCGCCAACAGCGCGCCCGCCCACCACCTGACGCCAATGCCGCTCTACACCCTCGGCTTTCGCGGCTACACCATCGCCGGCGTTGAGTGCATCCTGCCGCCCATCTGCCCCGTGCCTGGCAGCGTCTTCACTATGGGCAGCGACAAGACCCGCGACAAAGAGGCGCGCGACAACGAGACGCCGCAGTATCCGGTCGAAGTGGACGCCTTCGCTATCGGTCAGCACCCGGTCACCGTCGCCGAGTATGCCTGCGCCGTTCGCGCGAAAGCAGTGCGCGAGCCGCACGACAATGGGAACATCGATGTAGACTGGGCGAAGCAGCAGACGCATCCTGACCATCCGGTGGTCTGCGTCTCCTGGAACGATGCGCTCGCCTACACGCCTGGCTGGCGAAGACGACGGGGCAGGGCTGGCGGCTGCCGAGCGAGGCGGAGTGGGAGAAGGCGGCGCGCGGGACAGATGGGCGCATCTATCCCTGGGGCGACGAATTCGACAAAGCGCGCTGCAACACCCACGAGAGCGGCATCGGAACGACCACGCCCGTCGGGCGTTATCCCAACGGCGAGAGTCCCTATCATGTCCAGGACATGACGGGCAACGTCTGGGAGTGGACAAGCAGCCTCTTCCAGCCCTATCCCTACCGCAAAAACGACGGACGAGAGAATCCAAATTCTACTGATAATCGAGTGCTTCGTGGCGGTTCGTGGTACGGCGGCTCCAGGAACGCGCGCGCGGCCTACCGCCTCGGCGACAGGCCGGACCACTTCTACAACGACGTAGGGTTTCGGCTCGCTCTGGCGCGTGCGGGGGCTGGTTCAGCATAATCCTCTGGTTCTGATTTCTGTTTTCCATTTATAATAGAATGAACATGATAGTAGAAGTAGAGAGGTGGAATGTGTTTCTGGTCGCGCGCAGCGCGGAAAAATTTGGAGAAATCTCACAGCTCGCTATCAGGCGAAAGCCAAGCAATGTATTGCTGGTGGCGTGAACAGGGATACCAAAAGCCGCTCTTCAAAGGTATGTTCGTTGCGCATGCGCGCTGTAAAGCCCCGCTAAAGTCCTGCCCATGAACTTGCGGAGCGATCCGCCTCGTCGTAATGATTGCGGTGAGCGCGCGGGAGGTCGCTCCTCCTTGCGCGCGCTCCGTGGGGCAGACCGAACCCAGTGCTTCGTGGCGGTTCGTGGAACAACAACTCCAGGAACGCGCGCGCGGCCTACCGCAACGACAACAGGCCGGACAACTTCAACAACAACGAAGGGTTTCGGCTCGCTCTGGCGCGTGCGGGGGATGATCCAGCGTTTCCGGCCAGTAAATCCGCACGAGTCCCGCTTGCGGGAGATCGACGGACGCGGCCCCATATGCTGAACCAGCGCGGTCTTGTCCCGGCTGAGGCCAGATGACGCCGTACACGTCCATGTGGCCAGCTAAATATAAAATATGCCTGCCTCCCGCAACCGACTGAAAACGTCGGCAATAACGGCTGTGTGGTGTGTCACCCCTGCCGCGATGCGCGGGGCAGACGCTTTTTCCTTGTGCGATCCACCTCACCAGGAGTACACCCCGCGCCATCAAAGCGTACCGATTAACTCCGAACAGCGTGCTGGGGTGAGCCAGCCGGAGCCTGCCAGCGAATTTCCGCCCTCAAGTGACGCTCTGCTCATTCGCCGTAGCGTTTACGCTACGGCTTGCCGCGCCCGCCACGGCGCATGGTGTTCGGAATAAAACGCCCGCGCTCCTACAACCGCCCGCCCCCGCTCGCCATCACGACGCCTCTGCGTCCCCTCACACGATATCGGCGTCGCCAGTCAGCACGCGCTCGCCGCGCTGATTCTCGATCCACACATCGGCCTGTCGCGGCTTGTCCGGCTCGGCTGCTCGCAGCACTCCCTTGCACGTGAGCGTATCGCCTGGACGCACCATCGCCTGGAAGCGCACCCGCAGCCTCCCCAGCCGTCCGTGGCCTGGAGCGGCTGTGAGCCAGTCGGTCAGCGCCTGCCCCGCGAACGCCATACTGAGCATGCCGTGGGCAATCGTACCGTCGAGGCCAACCGAACGCGCAACATCAGGGTTGATGTGGATGGGGTTGTGATCGCCGCTGACATCGGCATAGGCGTCAATCTGCGCCTGCGTCACCGTCTTGATCAGCGCTGGTAATGGCTCGCCCTCGCGCTCCTTCGCCGGTTTGCTGGCTGCGGTTGCGGTCGCGGCGGTTTCCCCGGCACGATGTCGCGCACGATGATCGTCGCCTTCCCCGTGACCGCGCGCTCGCCCGTGGCGGTATCGCATAACTGCTCGATGGTCATCAGCGCCATGCCACGAGACTGGCGGATGCTGGCGATGCGGTGCCGTACTGTCACTGCGTCGCCCACGCCAATCGGGCGCTCGTACACATATTCCTGCTCGCCGTGTAGCACCTGCGAGTGCTCGGTATCCAGACCAGCCTCGGCGAACGAGACAATGAAGCGTGTTACGAAGGTTGGTGGCGCGGGAATCGTGGTGTATCCGGCGGCGCGGGCGGCGCTTTCATCACGATAGATGGGCGAGCTATCGGCGATGGCGTCGGCGAACTGCTGGACGGCCGTCGCGCTTATGACATCGCTTTGTGGCGATGTCTCGTGTCCGACGAGTGAAGGATCGAGCGGCATAGAACTCCCCCTGTGATGTCCGCTAATTTCGGCGGGTCCGGCTGAGCGATCCCGCACGAAATCGGTGAGATTTTTCACTGTTGCAGCGCCTGCTTCTCAGGGTAACATATGTGTAGCCTCATGGCGTAGTAGCCAGAGAATATAGAACACCTGCACTACTTCGATGACTTTATCGCTATTTGACAATGGGAGGATCCCCACACATGTCACCCTTCAGCAAAGTCTCGGCAAAGCAATGGCTCTCGCGCGAAACGCTCACCAGCGGCGCCGCGTTGATTGCGCTCGTCGCGCTCGTAAAGCTGGTGGCGCACCTGCTGGTGGTCGGCAACTTCGGCTACTTTCGCGATGAATTGTACTATATCGAGTCCGGGCGGCACTTTCAGACTGGCTACGTAGACTTTGTGCCATTCATCGCGTGGCTCGCGGGTGTCCTCCAGATCGTCGGCGATAATCTGGTGGTCCTGCATATCTTCAGCGCGCTCGCCGGGACGGCCCTGGTCGTCGTGACGGGGCTAATGGCGCGCGAGATGGGCGGCGGGCGCGTGGCGCAGGGATTGGCGGCGCTGGGGACGGCGGTGATGGTTACTTTCCTGGCAACCGGCTCGCTCTTTACGATGGATGTTTTCGACGAACTGTGGTGGGGACTCGCCGCCTACGTATTCATCCTGCTGGTCAGCCGACAGAATCCAAAATTGTGGCTGCTCTTTGGACTTATCGCGGGCATAGGCGTCTTTACCAAGCTAACGATGCTCTTCTTCGGCCTGGGGCTGGTCGTGGGCATGCTACTGACCTCCCGGCGCAACGATTTTCGCACGCGCTGGCCGTGGCTCGGCGGCACGATAGCCTTTGCCTTTCTCGTTCCCTGGCTCATCTGGGAGTTCGCCAACGGCTGGCCAACAAAAGAGTTCTGGGGCAACTACGGTGGATTCGCCTCTGGCTCACCGCTGGATTTCCTCGTCAGCCAGCTCTTCACGATGAACCTGTTCAACCTGCCGCTGGTCATCGCGGGCTTCGTCTTTTACTTCCGCCGACCCGAAGGCAAGCCATATCGCGCGCTCGGCTGGCTCTACGTTTTCCTCTTTGTCTTCTTCACGCTGACCCGCGCCAAGTCGTATTTTCTCTCGCCGTCCTATCCTATCCTGTTCGCGGGCGGCGCTATCGTGCTTGGTCAGGCGTTCACTCGCGTTCCATCGCGGCGCTACGTGGGCATCGCCTATGTGACACTGCTGGTCGCCAGCGGCATCTTCTTTGGCCTGGGTGTCATGCCCGCGCTGGGACCGCGGACCTATAGCCGCTACTATGGCTGGGTGGCGGCGGTATCCGGCGCCAATCAGTCGGCGGGCGGAGAGGTGTATCCGCAGATATTGGGTGACCGGCTCGGCTGGGATACAATGACTGCCACTGTTGCGAGCGCTTATGATAAGTTGCCCGCCGACCAGCGCGCGCAGGCATGCATTCTCACGTTGAATTACGGTGAGGCAAGCGCGCTCAACTTCCTCGGCCCGAAATACGGCCTACCACCATCTATCAGCGGCCACAACAACTACTACATCTGGGGGCCAGGTAACTGTAATGGTCAGGTGATTTTGACCGTGGGCTTTGCCCAGGCGGACATGCTCAAGGGCTACGACACCGTGCGTCAGGTGGCGACGATCACCTGCAAAGACTGCCAGCCGGAGGAGAACAATCTGCCGGTCTATCTCTGCACGCAGCCCCATGCCTCGCCAGTTGACGCCTGGAAAACCGTCAAGCACTACAACTAAGGATTCCACGCGAGAAGTGGTATAATACAAAACGGTCATTTGTCGTCCGCTGGTGAAGCGGCGGCAGACAATCACAGGGGGGTCGCGCTGGCGGCCGCCCTTTGTGCTGTGCGCGTGACGGCGAATATCGTTGGTGATAGCGGGGGACGAGTGTGAAACTGATCGTGGGACTGGGGAATCCCGGCATTCGCTATGCCCGCACGCGCCATAACGTTGGATTCGATGCCGTTGATGTGCTCGCGGATCGCCAGGGGTGGCGCTTCGACGCGACGCGCAGCCATGCCAGGCTGGCGAGTGGTGTGATCGGGGATGAGAAAGCGCTGCTGGCCAAGCCACAAGCTTTTATGAACAATAGCGGCGTTGTTGTCGGTGACCTCGTCCGCTTCTACAAGCTCAATCCAGCGCATGATCTGCTCGTCATCTGCGACGATCTCGATCTGCCGCTGGCGCGTATCCGCCTGCGCACACGTGGCGCCGCAGGGGGACAGCATGGGTTGGAGTCTATCATCGAGCACCTGTCAACAAGCGCCTTCGTGCGCATTAAAATTGGGATTGGGCGGCCAGCGCACGGTCGCGATGAGAACGTTGACTTTCTCTTGAGCATGCCGCGTGGTGACGAGCGCATCATGCTCGATACCGCGATTGACCGCGCCGCGGACGCCGCATTCTGCTGGCTCACCGAAGGCGCGGATGCTGCCATGAACACCTACAACGGCTGATATTTCTCCCCTCCTTGCTAGGGGGCTGGTATGCGAGGCGTTAGCCTCGGAGCGCGCGAAGAGCGCGCGTAGTGCCAGCGTCCCAACGGGAGGGGCCGGGGGAGAGGTTCTGATGGCGCTACGTGGATTATTGCCACTGCTGATACATCGGCCTGAGTTCCGGCGGCTGCGGGAGCATCTGGCGCCTGCCACAGCCGCGCCTGTGCTTACCGGCGTGACGGAGGCGGCGCGTCCGTATCTGATCGCCGCGCTGGCCACGACACAAGAGGCGCCGCTCATCTACGTCGTGCGCGACAACGAGCGGGTCACGCAGGTTGCAGAGACGCTCGGCGCTCTGCTCGGACGCGAGACGACAGTGCTGCCGTGGATCGACCGCGACGCGCTGCCCTACGAGCGGCTGATGCCGGACCCTGAGACCGTGCAGACGCGCATGCGGGCATTGACGGCGCTGGCGCGACGCGAACAGGTCATCGTCGTCTGTTCATCGCGCGCGCTGGCCCAGCCAGTTTTGCCGCCGGATGTGTTTGCCGCTGCTCTGCTGGAGCTACGCTCTGGGATGGAACTCCCACCGAGACTGCTGCTGGAGCATCTGATGGCGGTCGGCTACGAGCCAGTGGTCGAGGTCGAAGAGGTCGGCCAGATGAGTCACCGTGGCGGTATCGTCGACTTTTTCCCGCCCGTCATGGAGCGCCCGATTCGCGTCGAATTCTTCGGCGACGAGATCGACTCCATCCGCACATTCGACGCCGAGAGTCAGCGTTCGCTCAATCCACAGCCCTTGGTAGTTGTCGGCTCCGCGCGCGAGGCGCTGGCACTGCACGGGCCGGCGGCGGCGCAGCGGCTCGAAAAGCTCAGCATCGCTGGTATGCACCCCGACGCACGCGAGCGCTGGCATAGCGATATGGAATCGCTTCAGGCGCGCCAGTCGTTCGAGGATATCGCCTTCTACCTGCCCTACCTGCATACTCCCGCCTCCCTGCTGGACTATCTGCCTGAGGGTGGGGTCGTCGTGCTCAATGACGCGCAGCAGACGGAGCAGGCGGTGGAAGAGTTGGTGGCGCTGGGCCAGGAGCTTCGCGACGAGTTGGAGCGTGGGGGCGAGAATCCGCCAGGGCTGCTGCCAGTCGTGCTGACGCCAGACAAGGTCGCCTCGAAGCTTGCGACGCCACTACAGGCCCACTTCGCCAGTCTAAACGCCGAGATTGATGAGGCGGCCAATGGCAGCGCGCTCGCGCCTGACCTCACCGCCGCGACATCGTACGGCGGGCGTACCCGCGCCTTCGCACAGGATGTGCGCAAGATGCTGGCCGAGCGGCAACGGGTGGTGCTGGTGAGCATGCAGGCGCGGCGGCTGACCGAGTTGTTCGGCGACGAGGCGCTGCTGGGCCATAACGGCATCGTCATGGTCTCGCCAGAGGTAGATTTGCCCGATCCGCCGGAGCCAGGCACGCTGGAGGTGGTGCATGGGCGTCTGCCAGAAGGCTGGCATAGCCGCTCGCTGGCGCTCACCGTCTTCACCGATGCCGAGATATTCGGCTGGTCGAAACGGCGTGGCGAGCAACGGCGCGCGGTAACGCCCGCCTCCTTCCTGGCGGAGCTGCATCCCGGCGATTTCGTCGTCCACCAGGAGCATGGCATTGGCCGCTTCGAGGGGCTAACGAAAATCGAGAGCGACGGCGTCGCGCGTGAGTATCTGCTCATCCACTATGCGGGCGCCGACCGGCTCTACATCCCGACCGACCAACTCGACCGCATCACACGCTACATCGGCATGGGCGACGCCGTGCCCGCGCTCAGCAAGCTTGGCGGGGCGGAGTGGGCGCGCGCGAAACAGCGCACCCGCGAGAGTGTCCGCGATATCGCCGCCGATCTGCTGCGCCTCTATAGCATTCGTGAATCGGTGACGGGCCATCCGTTTCCTTCTGACGACGAGCAGCCCTGGCTGCGGGAGCTTGAGGAAGGGTTTCCCTACGAGGAGACGCCTGACCAGTTACGGGCTATCACCGAGGTCAAGGAGGACATGGAGCGCGCCCGCCCGATGGATCGTCTCGTCTGCGGCGATGTTGGCTATGGCAAGACTGAGGTGGCCCTGCGCGCCGCTTTTAAGGCGGTTCTGGACCAGCGCCAGGTGGCCGTTTTGGTGCCAACGACGGTGCTGGCGCTGCAACACTTCAACACATTCGCTCAGCGGCTGCGTCCCTATCCGGTGCGTGTTGAGCTACTCAGCCGGTTCCGCTCGGAGAAGGAGCAGAAGGAGGTGCTGGCCGATCTGGTCAATGGCAAAGTGGATATCGTCATCGGCACGCACCGTCTGTTGCAGAAGGATGTCGCCTTCGCGCAGCTTGGTCTCCTCATCATTGACGAGGAGCAGCGGTTTGGTGTGGCGCACAAGGAGCGGCTCAAGCAGATGCGCACCGAGGTGGACGTGCTGACGCTGACGGCGACGCCGATCCCGCGCACACTCTACATGGCGCTCTCGAACGTCCGTGATATGAGTGTGATCGAGACGCCACCACAGGAGCGGCTGCCCATCCGCACGTTCATCCGTGAGTCGGACGACGAGTTGATTCGCGAGTCGATTCTGCGCGAGATTGATCGTGGCGGTCAGGTCTTCTTCGTCCATAATCGCGTGCGCGGCATTCAGGCGATTGCCGACAAGATTCGGCGGCTCGTGCCCGAGGCGAAGGTGGCGGTGGGCCACGGCCAGATGCCTGAGGATGCGCTGGAACATGTCATGCTCGACTTCTCGGCTGGCGAGACGAATGTGCTGGTCTGCACCACGATCATCGAAAATGGGCTGGATATTCCCAACGCCAACACGATCATCGTCAACAACTCGGCGTTCTTTGGCCTCTCGCAGCTTTATCAGCTTCGTGGCCGCGTGGGTCGGGCACAGCAGCAGGCGTACGCTTATTTCCTCTACAACAAGGAGCAGAAGCTGACGCCAGTCGCCGAGAAACGGTTGCGCGCGATCTTCGAGGCGACCGAGTTGGGCGCGGGATTCCGCATCGCGATGAAAGACCTCGAGATTCGCGGCGCGGGCAACCTGCTGGGCGCGGAGCAATCGGGCAATATGAACGCTGTCGGCTTCGATCTCTATTCGCGCATCCTTGCGGAAGAGATTGCGCGGATGCAGGGCGCGCGCAAAGAGGCGCCGGTCTTGCAGCCAGTCGTCAGCATCGAACTGCCGATTGGCGCGTTCATTCCGGACGATTACATCAACGACCGCGCGCTGAAGATGAGCTTCTACTCACGGCTGGCGAACCTGACCGAGCCAGAGCAGGCGGAGGCGATGCAGACCGAGATGGTGGATCGCTTTGGGGTACCGCCAGAGCCGGTGGCGGCGCTGCTTGGCATCGTCCGGCTGAAGACCGAGGCGGCGGCGCTGGGCTATGAATCGGTCAGTGCGCGCGGCAACGAGATTATCTTCAAGGTGAGGCGCACCACCTCGCTCGACCGCGTCATGCTAACCAAGCGTTACGGACGCGACGCGCACATGCAACTGGGCGAGGTGCGGCTCTCGCGCCACCGCTTCCCGACGGAGCCGCTGGCCTGGCTGGAACAACTCCACGAGCTGCTGCCGTTGGTCGTCGGCGCGAAACGGGTGACAAGCTCAG
Source organism: uncultured Chloroflexia bacterium (assembly GCA_963718915.1). GTDB lineage: Bacteria > Chloroflexota > Ktedonobacteria > Ktedonobacterales > JADMIN01 > DAHUXT01. The sequence continues at coordinate 985,952 of CAVRAI010000015.1, forward strand.
TAGGCTGAAACCAGGTGCTGCGTATGGCTATACCCGCTCGTGGATGACTTGCCCGCCGACGAGGGTCAGATCCACCTGCACGTCCTTTATCGCTTCTGGAGGCAGGTGGAACAGGTCGTCCGAAAGCACGACCAGATCGGCGTGCTTGCCTGGAGTGAGCGATCCACGGTTCCGCTCGCAGAAGTTGGCGTAGGCGCCTCCCATCGTGTAGGCATAGAGCGCCGTTGGCAGATCTATCGTCTGCTCGGGTGTCCATACGGCGCCGCCATCGAGACTGCGCCGTGTCAGCGCGGTGTAGATGCCGAGCAGCGGCTCCATCTCGGCGACGTTCCAATCGCTCGAAAACGCCAGCGGAGCGCCCGCCGCATGGAGACTGCGAAATGGCCATGCCTGACTCCACCGCGCGGAACCCACGGCATTGGCCCAATCGTGCCCCGGCCCAGCAATATCAGGCGCACAGTGCCGTGGTTGCATGCAGGCCACCACACCAAGCTCAGCGAAGCGCGAGATATCGTCGGGAGCCAGACACTCTACATGAACCAATTGATGGCGCGCGTCGCGCGGGCCATTGGCGTTGCGGGCATACTCGATGGCATCAAGAGCGGTGCGAATGCCACGGTCACCGGTGGCATGGGTAAACGTCTGGAAGCCGCGCCGATCCAGCTCCGTCACCAAGTGTGCGAATTCGTCAGGGGTGTAGAAGGTCTCTCCGCTCCACGCCGCACCATGCGCCGCGTGGTCGCCACTGGCATCGTTGGCATAGGGAGCCAGAAGCGCGGCGGTATGCGGTTCAACGACATCGTCAATATACAGTTTGATAGGTCCAACACGAAACCGGTCATCGTCGTAGCGATGGGCCGCGTCGGCGAAGGCATCCAGGTCAGCGGCGGTCGTGCCGCGCGGATGAAACAATGCCGCTATCAGGCGCGATTTCAAGACACCCTCACGTTGGGCGCGCTCGAAGAGTGGTAGATCGTCGAGTGAGTTCTGCGGCTCCACAATAGTGGTTATCCCACAGGCGGCGGCAAGGCGCAGGCTGTGGAGCAATCGGCGATAGCGCCGATCTTCGCTGGCCCACGGCACATGGCCGCTGAGCGCGCGTTGGCCGTCGCGCGCAAGTCCTCGAACCGCGAATTCAGTCACGAAGCCAGTAGGCTCACCAGTAACCGGATCAGCCCGCGCGACCCCAAACGGCAGCGACTGACCGCCAGCATGAATATCCAGGCGTCGCATCGCCTCGGAATTGAGCCAGATATTGTGCACATCATAGGTGAAGACCAGCGCGGGGTGGCTGCCCGTGATGCTATTGAGGTCAGCGGCGGTCGGCATGCGCCCGTCAGGAATCGCGGTGTAACTCAGCCCTTCAGCCTCGACCCAGTCTGCCTGCGGATGCTCACGCAGCCAGGCGGTGATGCGCGCGCGAATATCTTCGAGACTTGTGGCGCCCGCCAGTTGAACGCAGTCCGCGTCTGAGCCAAGCCGAATATGATTGTGACTGTCGATGAAGCCTGGCATGACGAATCGCCCCGCGACATCCAGCACCGTGGTTTCCGCGCCGATGTGTTCGCCGACTCCCTCATCCTCGCCAATCCAGATGATCTGCCCATGACGGATTGCGATGGCCTGCGCCCAGGGTATCGTAGAATCAAGGGTGTACGCGCGAGCATGCTGGATAACGAGATCGGCTGGCGGGTGAGATTGGTTCATGACGATAGACTCCTGTTGCGCATTTGTGAGTCGGTGTAGTGAGTATGCCGCTGAGACTCATTGACATGTTACTCGTGAATCTCCAAAGTGTGAAGCGACGTTTTCACAAGAGGCTACCACGTCCAGGTAGTTCAGGGCGGTAAACCTTATTCACCCGCATGCGCACAGGAGATGTTATTCTATGTCTACGACGCGGCTACATTTCATTCGCCACGGCGAATCGTACTCCAATGTGCCGCACGAAGGCAGAGTCGTCTCGGGCATGCACGGCGATAAGGGGCTGACACCTCACGGCGTTGCCCAGGTGGAGCGGCTGCGCGACCGGCTGCTGGCGACGGATGAGCTTGCCGCCGATGTTGTGTTGGCGAGCACATTGCCGCGCGCCGGGCAGACCGCCGAGATTCTCGCGCCCGTCTGGGACTCGCCTATCCTCTCCGACGACGACTTGCACGAGCTACGTCCCGGCGAGTCGGATGGCCTGCCGGTCGCGGTGGCCCGCGAGCGCTATGGCTATACCGACTTTGCGGAGTGGGCCTATCGCCCAAAGTCGCCCGGAGGCGAGACCTGGGGCATGTTCGTTTTGCGCGTTGGCACGATGCTCGACCGCGTTACGCGCGACTACGCGGGCAAGACCATCGTGCTTATCACCTCCGGCGGCGTCATTCATGCGACGTTTCTCGTCTTCTTCGCCCTGCCATCGCTTCAGCCGCCACATGCATGGTTCGCCACCGAAAATGCCAGTATCACCAGCTGGGAGCAACGTCCCTGGCGCAATCAGCCGTCCGTCTGGACGCTGCTGCGTTATAATGACACGTCGCACCTGAACGATCAGCAGCGGTATATGACATGACAGACATGACCAGGGGGTATCATGACGCATCTTTACCTCATTCGCCACGGCGAGGCATACTCCAACATCGAGCTTGATGGCAACGGCACGGTGCCAGGGCTGCGCGGCGACAAAGGGCTAACCCCACGCGGACGTGCCCAGGCAGAGCGCTTGCGCGACCGGTTGGCCCGCAGCGGCGAGATTCGTGCCAATGCGCTACTCGCCAGCACTCTCCCCCGCGCCTGGCAGACCGCCGAGATCATCGCTCCCGCGTTTGGTCTGCCGATCATTCCCGACGACGACCTGCAAGAGATGCGCGCGGGCGATGAGGTCGATGGCATGACCGAGCGCGACCTGTTGGAACGCTATACGATCCCCGACTACCGGGAGACGCCCTATGCGCACATTGCTCCCGACGGCGAGAACTGGGGTGAGTTCATCCTGCGGGTTGGCACGATGTTCGACCGGGTGACGCGCGCATACGCCGACCAGACAGTGGCGCTGGTGACGCACGGTGGAGTCATTGACGCCTCGATCATGATCTTCTTCCAGATCCATACGCTTACGGTGCCGCCGTTTGCGCTCTACACGCACAACACCGCGATTACTGAGTGGGAGTTGGAGCAAAGCGATGGCTTTCGCGAGCGAGCGACCGGGCCGTCTCGCTGGCGGCTGGTACACTACAACGACGACTACCACATCCGCGAGATACCCGACCATGCTGAGTCGTCTCCGCACTCCGCTGCGGAGGCGATGGAAGGCGGCGATTCCTGATTTCTTGGGGTATAATGAAGGGGTGAATAATGACGCCGCGCAAGGATGTCGCGGCAGGGAAGGAGTGGTCGTCCATGTATCAGTATCAGGTTCCGATGCATCGCCTGTTCTGGCACGCGCTGCGCCTGCGCTGTCCCTATTGCGGGCAGGGTAAGCTGTTCAGCCACGGCTTCACCATGAACGATCACTGCTCGAACTGTGGCTGGATATTCGAGCGCGAGGAGGGCTACTGGACCGGCGCGGTTGCCGTTAATCTGGTGGTGGCGGAATTCCTGGCGGCGGCAGGCGCTATCCCGCTGGCGATCATGCAAGTATCGCCGCTGCTGGTCATGGGCATCGGAATTCCGCTGGTGATCGCCATGCCGTTCCTGTTCTACCGCCACTCCAAGAGCTTCTGGATGGCGCTCGATTTCATGATCCACGCGCCTTCAGCCACCCTCTGACATGCCTTGGTACCCCTTTCTTGCTTGCTCTACATAATTGTGGTAGATTGTTTGCATACCGCAGGGCCTGCGGAAATGTACGCCTGTGGAGCGGTGGCAATAACCAAGTCACCAACGACCGTGTAAGACCAACCGTGCTTGCCTTCGGGTATCTCGGGTGGCAGTGGTCGGCCCAGGAATCTCCCGGCTTTGGCTATGGAGAAGGTCAAGATCCACCCGGTTTCTTTAACCGAGCGGAACTAGCCGCGCGCTCCGCCTGTACCTTTGCCGCGCGCTCGCGCCCAATCTTGGGAAGCCGGTTGCGAAAGACTGGCGCGATCACATTCTTGACGAACTGTGCCGAAATTGGCCCGCGGATCTGCGCGGCGAATGGCAACACCGGCACGTCGGCCAATTGCATCATGGCGACCGTGCCATCGCTATGATATCTGCCGCCATCGCCGTTATCGCGCTGAATTTCGTGCCCGAAGCCACGGGCATACTCGACGTGTACGACCCAGCCCGTCGCCGAGAGATCTTCGACCAGAAAGTCACGCTCGATATCCACATCAGGCGAAATCAGATGGGTGGGCATGTGGGTGCGTGGTGAGAGCGCCACTCTAATGTCTTTCGTCGCTCCGCCAACCCAGAGCGGCCGCCCATTCTTGTCGGGGACGGACGTTTTCCAGAAGCGGACGTGATCGCGCTCGCGCACGCTACGGCCAGGCTGCTCGAAGGCGATATCCTGGCGGCGGCCAAAGAGATAGAGGTTGCTGACGGGCGCCGTGCTATATTTGCGCGCTAGCAGCGAATCAATCGAGATGCGCAATGCGGTGATGAAGGTGATTTCGTCGGCGCGGTACCAGCCAGCGTTGGCAAAAGCCGCGCCAAGCTGCGTTTCGGACGCCACCACGCGCACATTCAAGGGGTCGCCAGGCACGCCGTTGCGGCGAAAGCTGGTGAGTGGTAGCGGATCCTGCTTAGCAGCGGAGATGCGGCGGCCCTCGCGGCCGACACTGCGAAGACGGCGCCCAACACGTATCGTGCGCGCCACAAATAGCACGAGCAGTGTGAGGATCAGCGCCAGAGCAATATTGATTGCGATGATAACGGGGGTAGAGAATCCCTGCATCTGGCTGGGCAGGTCAATGGGGAATGGGAATGCGAACAGCATCATAGCGCCCATAGAATCTCTCCTCTTCCAGGCTAATGAACTGGCCGTGGATGTTGAAGACATTGTACAGGCGCAACGCTCGCTCGAAAAGGAGCAAATTCACACTATTTTTGGCGATTGGTGGCGTTTCATATTCGTCTGCTGTGGCTGTGGCGTCGCCTGCTGATCGCGTACCCGCTGGCGGTGCGCTGCTCGTCGGCGAGCTACGGGCGTGACACGCCACGGCGCGAAGGCCGCGACAATCTGCCGTGGCAGCGTGCCCTCGATCAGTGTGCCTGTCTCCTGGGCCTCCTGCCGCATGACATGGCCGCGCCGATGAAACACCTCGACCATATCGCCTCGGTCGTAGGGTAGCAACACCGTGTAGCGTACCATCTCGTCGGCAAGCACCTCGCTGAGTTTGCGCAAGAGCAGATCAAGATTCGTCCCGGTGCGCGCTGATACCGCGACAGCATTGGGATAGAGCGAAAGGTCAACCTCGTCGGGATTATCGAGCAGGTCGACTTTGTTGAGCGCCGTAATACGCGGCTTCTCGGCAGCGCCTAGCTCGCGCAATACGTCGTCTACCGTCTGGCTCTGCTCGATGGCGTTCTCATGCGTGGCATCCACCACTTCCAGCAGCACATCCGCCTCGACGACCTCTTCGAGTGTCCCGCGGAACGCCGCGACGAGCGTCGTCGGCAGCTTCTGGATGAAGCCGACGGTATCAGTCAGCAGCACCTCCTGGTGGCTGGGCAGCGTAAGGTAACGGGTTGTCGGGTCAAGGGTGGCGAAGAGCTTGTTCTCAGCCAGCACCGACGCCGCGGTAAGCTTGTTGAAGAGCGTGGACTTGCCCGCATTGGTATAGCCCACCACCGCGACGACTGGAATGGCGCGTGCCTCGCGCTGTTGTCGCTGCAGACTGCGTTGCTGGCGGACTAACCCAAGATCCCGGTGCAGTTCGGCAATGCGCGCGCGGATTCTGCGGCGGTCAATCTCCAGCTTTGTCTCGCCGGGGCCGCGTACGCCAATCGCGCCGCCAACGCCACCACCGCCAGACCCACGCGAGCCACCGCCCAGGCGCGACAACTCGCCGCGCGCGCTACCGGCAAGCCGTGGCAGACGGTACTCGAGTTGGGCCAGTTCAACCTGAAGCTGTCCCTCGCGGGTGCGAGCGTGTTGCGCGAAGATATCGAGAATGAGCGCGGTGCGGTCGATCACGCGCGCGCCCACGGTCTTCTCAAGGTTGCGCTGCTGCGTTGGCGCAAGTTCGTCATCCACGATCAATAGGGAGAAGTCCAACTCATCGCGAAGCAGTGCCAGTTCTTGCGCGCGTCCTTTACCGACGTAGAGGGTCGGATTCACCGACTTCAGCCGCTGAACTCCCGAGCCGACAACCTCCGCACCAGCCGTGCGCGCCAGCGCTGCCAGCTCCTCCAGCGAATCATCGGCGCTCCAGAGCGACTCCTCGCTCTCGTTGTCTACCGCGATGAGATACGCGCGTTCTGGACGTTGCTCCGCGCGCAGGTTGATGACGCGTTCGTTTTTTGCCGTAAGCGGTTCCTCCCCAAAAAGCTGTTGCGCCAACGAGAATTGGAAGCACAGCGGCATTGTATCACCAGGAACAGGATGCCCCACAAGGCAGAAATCTTGCGGAGAATATCTGCCCATTCCTGACGAGCGCGATGAAACAAGGCTGTTGCGCGGAAAATGCGGAGGCCGACGAGGCATGATACCCCATCGGCTACTCTGCCTGTGCAAACCCTGTGAATCTTCTACATCAGCCCAGCCATCAGTGCATCGAGCGCGCTGCGTGAGGGGCGAAGCTTGTCCGCGTCCATGTGCGCCAGTGGCGTCTCGGGCAGCCGCTCAAGTTCGGCCAGCGACGGGCGCTCCTCATTGATGTAGATCAGACCCGTGATGAACTCCTGCTTCTCCTTGGCCTCGTCGAGCAGGCGCATCGCTGCCATACGGTCGCGCGGGTCATGGCTGGCATCGAGCTTTTTGAGGTGGATGACCGCGCCATCGTGCATCGTCACATCGGCGCTCTCGCCCTCTTCGTAGTCCACGGTGATTTCATCGCGGAACGGGATGAAGCTGAAGTCCGAGACGACCTCCTCGTGCGCCTTGCCCCACGCATAGCTCTTGGTGGAGTCCTCATGGTCGTTGAATGAAACGCAGGGGCTGATAATGTCCAGTATCGCTGTTCCGCGGTGGCTGAGAGCCGCCTTCAGCAGCGACTCTACCTGGCGTGGATCGCCAGCGAACGACCGCGCCACAAAGCCGCAGTCGGCGATGAGCGCCTCCATACAGACATCGATGGGAGGTAGCTCGTTCAGCCCGGCATACTTGAGCTGCTGACCCTCGTCCGCTGTGGCCGAGAACTGGCCCTTGGTCAGCCCATAGACGCCGTTATTCTCAACGATATAGACCACCGGCACATTACGGCGCACCATGTGGATGTACTGGCCGAGGCCGATGCTGCCAGTATCACCATCGCCGCTGATGCCAATCGCCTTGAGCGTGTGGTTGGCGAGCAACGCGCCAGTGGCCATCGAAGGCATACGCCCATGCAGCCCATTGAAGCCATGAGACTGATTGAGGAAGTAGGCTGGCGTCTTGCTGGAGCAGCCGATACCACTCAGCTTGATGACCTGCGATGGCTTCAGCGCCAGGTCATAGGCGACGGAGATGATGCGCACCGAGATCGAGTCGTGGCCACAGCCCTTGCAGAGCGTAGACGCGCGTCCCTTGTAGTCGTTTTTCGTCAGGCCGATCAGATTCGTGCCTTGGGCCGGAGGTTCCTGGATTGCCATCGCTATCGCTCCTATCGCTCTTGCTCGAGAATGGACTGTGCGATCCAGCGACCTGTCAGCGGCAGGCCATCGCACTGGTTGACGGATTTCAGATGGGCGGCGTGCGCGGGCGCCTCGGTCAGCAGGATCTTCGCCATCTGCCCATCGAAATTGTTTTCGACAATGTAGTGCCGCGGATACTTCGCAACAAATTGCTGGAATTCGTCGGTGGTGGGCAGGGCGCGTAGCCGCAGATAGCTCGTCTGGATCCCACGGCTCGCCAGCATGCTCCGCGCTTCGGCGATGGCGGAGTCGTTTGAGCCGTACGAGATGATGCCTATCTCAGCGCCAGCGACTTCGTCGAGAACCGGTTTCGGTACCAGCGTTCTCGCGTGCTCGAACTTGCGGTGCAGTCGGGCTAGATTCGCCTGCCATTCGTCGGCGCGCTCGGTGTATTGCGCCTCGGCATTATGACCGCTGCCGCGAGTGAAGTATGCCGCGTACGGGCTATCAGTGCCAGGAATGGTGCGATAGCCGACGCCGTCGCCGTCCACGTCCTCATAGCGATGGAATCCGCCAAGCTTGTTCAGTTCTTCCGCGCTCAGCACCTTGCCGCGGTCAAATGGTTTGTCGGGATAGGTAAACGGTTGGCTCATCCAGAGGTTCATGCCCAAATCGAGGTCACTCAGCACAAAGATCGGCGTCTGAAGCCGCTCAGCCAGGTCGAACGCGCGCCAGCCGCTCTCGAAGCACTCCTCCATGTTCGCCGGGAGCAGCAGCACATGGCGGGTATCGCCGTGGCCCAGGTAATAGGCCATCAGGATATCGCCCTGCGAGGTGCGCGTTGGCAGGCCGGTACTTGGCCCCATACGCTGGATGTCCCAAATGACGGCAGGCACTTCGGCAAAGTGGGCATAGCCCGCATATTCTGTCATCAGGGAGATGCCCGGCCCGGAGGTTGAGGTCATCGCCCGCGCGCCAGCCCAGCCCGCGCCGACCACCATGCCAATCGCGGCAATCTCGTCTTCCGCCTGGACGATAGCGTACGTATGTTCGCTTGTTTCTTTATTGACGCGCAGGTCTTTCGCGTAATCTGTCAGCGCATCCACCAGGCTGGTGGAGGGGGTAATCGGATACCAGGCGACGACACTCACGCCACCAAAGACCGCGCCCAATGCTCCGGACGAGTTACCGTTGACCAGAATCTTGCCCGCTGTCTTGTTTGACCGCTGCACCCGGAACGGATCGCGCTTGGTGATATTTGTTCGTGTATACTCGATGGCCGCCTTGACCACGCCGAAGTTGAGATCGACCGCCTTGCGCTTGCCGCCGAAATGGTTCATCAGCGCAGCCTCGATCTCATCCGCGTCGATGCCCAGCAATTCGACGAGCGCGCCCACATAGGCCATGTTGGCGACATAGGGACGCAGGTCGGCGTTCGCGCCTGAGTCTTTAGCCATCTGCTGTACAGGCAGGGTGTAGTAGGTGACATCGCTGCGATCTTCGGGGTGCTTCCACTCGCTGGGGAGGATGACCACACCACCAGACGAGACCTTGGAAATATCCTCGGCGGCGGTGCTGCGATTCAACGCCACCAGCACCTCGCAGGTATCGCGCCGCCCGACGAATCCATCCTCACTCAGGCGAATCTGAAACCAGGTCGGCAAACCCTGGATGTTGGAGGGGAAGAGGTTTTTGCCCGTCACCGGAATGCCCATTTTGAAGAGCGCACGGAGAAGGCAGTTGTTCGCGGTCTGGCTGCCTGAACCGTTCACGGTCGCGGCCACGATGACGAAGTTATTGATCCCCGCCGGACTGTCCTCGATGTCCGTGACCTGCGGGCCACGTTGCACGCTTGTAGTACTCATCTACAGGGCTGCCTTTCTGCCTTTCTTTCCTGCTCACCTGGACGTTTTGCGCCCGTTGTAGCATAGCTCCATACCGCTCGCGCCCGGAGTTACCGTGGTGCGCTGCTGGCTGAGAAGAATAAATGAAGATGAAAATGCCACCGCCGCCCAATCATTGCTGATGTGCATCGTATGCGATGCCACATGTCTTCCGCACGAGAGAGCGCCAGTATCCTGCCCGGAGAATCCCATAAGCAGAATCATCCTCAGACGTGCCGACTATCATATTATATCGCGTCTGCCGCAATAACTTCTGGCAAGCGTTACCAGCTTGTTGTTTTATGTCAGTTATCTCAACCGAGCGGAAGACCCCCTGCCTTCAGGCACGGGGATTGCAGCGAGTCCTTGTTTGTGATATACATGCAACATACCGTAGGGCCTACGGAAATCGACGCCTGTGGAGCGGTGGTGACAACCAAGCCACCAATGCTCGTGTAAGACCGGTGATGAGGCTTTTGCCCAAGTCGGCAGTGAGCAGCCCAGGAATCCCCCCTGGCTTCAGCCGTGGGGAGGGTCAAAGAAAAGAATACCCGCCCCGTTACGCAAAGGGGCGGATACATGACCATTCTATGCTGGGCAACGTCAGGTAGCGTCAGGCAGTTGGGCGTAGTTGCGCCAGTTGCTCGAAGAGTTGCTTCTCTTGCGGGGAGAGCCGCTGAGGCAGCACGACCTGCACTCGCACCAGCAGATTGCCAAAGCCGCCGTCGCGCCGTTTAGGCATCCCTTTGCCCCCCAGACGGAAAGTCTGGCCATTCTGTGTCTCTGGCGGAATGGTGAGCATTACCCGCTTGCCGTCCAGTGTCTCCACACGCGCCTCGCCCCCCAGCACCGCGATCGAGAGCGGCACCTGAACATCGGTGAGCAGGTCATCGCCCTTCCGCTCGAAATTGGGATCAGGCGCCATCGTCACCAGCAAAAAAAGATCGCCCGCCGGGCCGCCGCCTACGCCTGGTTGTCCCGCCCCTTTCACACGTACCTTTGAGCCGGTGTCTACCCCTGGCGGGATTTGCACCTCCAGCTTGCGCGTGCGGCTGGTTGTGCCTATACCGCCACATGTCGCGCAGACGCGCGTGCCCACGAAGCCCGTGCCGTGGCAGACCGGACACGGTTCGGTCACTTCTACGGTGAAGGAACGACTTGTTCCAGCGAAGGCATCGCGCAGCGAGATTTCGATGGGCTGCTCAATGTTCTCGCCGGATTGTGCGGTGGGTGTTTCGGGACGCCGTGCCGTGTTTGGGTGCGCGCCGGTATCCGTTGAGGTGCGTCTGTTGCCTCGCCCGAAGAGCGTCTCGAAAAAGTCGGAGAAGCCCGTCGGGTCCGCATAGTCCGGTGGTACGGTAGTGGTGGTGCGGCCACGGGCTCCACCGGGCCGGGCCGTCCCGCCGAAGATATCCTGAAATCCTGGAGAGTCGTACTTACGCCGCTTCTCTGGATCGGACAGCACCTCGTACGCCTCGTTGATTTCTTTGAAACGAGCCTCAGCGGTCTTATTGCCCGGATTGACATCGGGGTGATATTTGCGCGCCAGCTTCCGGTAGGCCTTCTTGATATCCTCGGTATCCGCGGACTTGCTGACGCCCAGAATCTTGTAATAGTCTTTCGAGTCCATGCGCTCTTACCGCTGCTCCAGTAATCGCTCAGGCTCAGGCGTCTGTGCCTGAGCTAACCTTCACGCGCGCCGGACGAAGGGTGTCATCGCCCTGCTTATACCCTTTACGCACTTCCTCGACGACGGTTCCTTCGCCATAGGCATCCGACGCCACCTGCTCGATGGCCTCATGCACATACGGGTCGAACGGCTCGCCCACCGTGGGCACGACCGAGAGGCCTTCGTTCTTGATCATTTCGTTCAACTGCCAGTGCAGCATGCGGACGACCTGCTGTAAGCCGTCGCGGTCCATTGTGTCCTGGTGCGCCACGGCGCGCTCCACGTTATCGAGTGTCTCCAGCACTGCGAGCAGCACATCACGCTTGGCGCGACGCTCGCGATCCTGCATCATGCGCTCCTGGCGCTTGCGGAAGTTCTCGCGCTCCGCATACTCGCGGAGAAACTTGTCCTTGTATTCTGTTGCCTCGGCGCGCGCTGCTGCCAGGGCCGCCCGCAAGTCGCCCGTACCGCCCGCGGTGGCGTTCGCGTCCGTGGTTGGCTGTTCCTCGAATTCCATTGCGCCGGTATCCTCTGCGTCGCCGTTGTGTGTCGTCATTCCCATCCTCATTTGCTATGCGTGTATGCCGAGCGCATCGAAATGCGCCGCCGGTTCAGATATCTCATCTATTCAAGGCTCTGGATGCGCGGTCTCAGCCACTGGAGGTTGTCTGGGAAACACACGCGGAAGCCAATTTCTGGCCAGTTTTCGCCAGCATTACCTCTGGCAGTATAGGCGCACCAATAAAAACCTGTCAAACAAACACACCAGTAGCTTGTGAGTTGTCCTCGTCATCCACGGATGTCCTCGCGCGTATCACACCGCGTATCACACTATGGACAAAGCAAGTGCGCAGGCACGACCGCGCACGTGATACTATGCGGGTGGTCAAAGCTATCCAAGTCCCCAGAAGTCTGTGTGTCAGGTCGGGTCAGGGACGACTTTGTGGGGATGGCGTTCCTCAGCGTCGTGGCCTTCGTTGTAGCGGGTAGAACCGCTGGGCAATGGGAGTCGAATGCAGGCGGGATGTGCAGGTTTTAAGGAGCATTACAGTGGATCGCATGGGCCATCAGAGTGAGACGGACGCCACCAGCGACGGCGAACCCCATCAACGAACGCCTGGCAGGTCTGGCGCGCGAGTCGGACGAATGCGCGGCGTGAGCGTCCGTCTCGAGACGCCATACAGCCGGGCACGGGCGCTGGTCACGGCAATCAATCGCCTTGAACAGGAACATGTCGCATTGCTGCTGGCGTTGTGCGAGCTGGAAGATTCGTCCGCGACGAGCGAGGATGCCGTGTTGCATAGCGCATTAAACCAGCTATTGCGAGAGGAGTTGCGTCAGACACAACATGCCCTTCAGTGTGCGTCGCAGGGCACATATGGCGTCTGCGAAGTATGCCACCAGCCGCTCTCACGCCGCCACCTGTCGTTGCATCCAGCAATGACACGCTGCTGGACCTGCGCTGGCCGGATGCCACGCGATTAGCCCGTTTTCTCGCTGGTGTTTGGCTGCATTTCCCGCGTCGCTCACGCGCAATTTTTCTATACTCTCATAACTCTGATAACTCTCATATCTCACGATGCTGTTCGCACGTCCGTAATAGCAACCGTCAGGCTATATACAGCGTAGATGGCAGTGGTATACTAGCGGTCAGGCAACAGGAACCTGGCGCTACAGGTTCAGTGCCAGCAAGTGGGTCAGGAGAGAAAGTATGAGCAGCCAACCGCCATATGGCAACTATCCCCCGCAGAATCAGCCGTGGCCAGAGCAACCGCCTGACCCATCGTATCCAAGCTATGCGCAGCCTGGCGCTAATCCTCCGCCTCCCTCATACGGCGGGGCGCCCTATCCGCCGCCGCCGGGGCAGCAGCCAGGGACTCCCATGTATGGCGCGCCGAATATCTATGTGCAGCCAGCGCCTTATCCGTATGTCGTCGCCGCTCCGCCGGATCCGGGCGCGGGGCAGGCCGTGACAAGCCTCGTGCTGGGGATCATCAGCATCGTGTTCGCGTTTATCCCTTGTTTTGGTTTCATCTCCCTGGTTACAGGCATCATTGGGTTAGTCATGGGTATCCTGGGGCGAAAATCCGCGACGAGGCATGGCATGGCGGTGACAGGCATCGTTCTCTCAGCCATCAGCCTGGGGCTTACCGTCCTCTTCATCTTCCTGTACATCGGGCTGAACATCCTGACATTCGCGCTGCCTCCCACGCAGTAACCAGTCAGTAACATAAAGCTACTCGCTATCTGGCTCCCCTCCCCGCGCCGGGGAGGGGTTCTATTTTTATCCCCACCTCAGCTGCCAGCCAACTTCTTTTCTCCTCAACATCTCTCCTCTCACCGCCGTCTCCGCAGCGGCGCCCTTGCATCGCGCGCTCTGCGCGGCATAGAATGCAGGGCACGGAGGCATCTTCATTCTGCCCCCAATCAATGATGTCCGCAGCGAACTGCATCTATGAACCGGGCCACAACCGTCACCCGACACACAATCCGATGTTGTTTTGTTTCCCCCGCCGAATGAGTACACCCGTGTCGATGTACCGTGTACGCACGAGAGCGGATGGGCTAGCATACCGAGGAGCCTTTCAATCGCATGCCAAATAGCAGCAAGCCCGCAACCATTGGACAACTTCGAGACAGTGGCTATCGCGTTCTCACAGTCAAGGACGAGATGCGCCAGAATCTGATGCGAAAGATGCGCGCCGGGGATGAGCTATTCCCGGGTATTGTTGGATACGAAGAAACCGTCATTCCGCAGGTCGAAAACGCTATCCTCTCCGGCCAAGACATTATCTTGCTCGGCGAGCGCGGCCAGGCCAAGACACGTATCGCACGAAGCCTGATAAACCTGCTTGACGAAGAGACACCAACCATCGTCGGCTGTGAGATCAACGACGATCCCTTCCATCCCGTCTGTCGCGTCTGCCGCGACCGCGTGGCCGAGGAAGGCGACGAGACGCCGATTCACTGGATAACGCGCGAGAGCCGCTATGGCGAGAAGCTGGCAACGCCTGACATTACCATCGCCGATCTGGTGGGCGAGGTTGATCCGATTAAAGTGGCTGAAGGGCGTTACCTCTCGGACGAATTAACGCTTCACTACGGCCTGATTCCGCGCACCAATCGCGGTATCTTCTGCATCAATGAACTGCCTGACCTTGCCGAGCGTATTCAGGTGGGTCTGCTCAACATTATGGAAGAGCGCGACGTGCAGATTCGCGGCTATAAGATCCGTCTGCCGCTGGATGTCTTTGTGGTGGCCAGCGCCAACCCCGAAGATTACACTAATCGCGGACGTATTATCACGCCGCTGAAAGACCGTCTCGGCTCCGAGATTCGCACCCACTACCCGCGTACCACCGAACACGAGATCGCGATCATGGAGGCGGAGAGTCGTCCCTTTGATCTGGAGGGTATCGAGACGATCTACCCGGACTACATGCGCGCGATTCTGGCGGAGATTACCCATCTCGCGCGGCGCAGCCCCGATATCAGTCAGAAGTCTGGCGTCAGTGTGCGCGTCTCGATCACCAACTATGAGAACGTGATGAGCAACGCCGTCCGGCGCGCCATCCGGCTCAAAGAGCGCCAGGCCGTGCCGCGCATCAGCGATTTGGGCGCGGTGATTGCCTCGACGGCGGGCAAGATCGAGTTGGATACCATTGGCGAGGTACGCGAAGACACCGTCATCGAGAAACTGGTGCGACAGGCGATCATCGCCGTCTTCCGTCAGTACTTCGATGTGGCTGAGTTCGATCAACTGGTTGCTGGCTTTGAGAAAGGGTTGAGCGTTCGCGCCTCGGATACGCAGTCCGCAATGGAATATGTCAATCAGATGTCGCGCGTAGGAGGCTTGAAGGCGGCTGTCGCCAAGCTCAACGCGCATGGCAGTCCGGCCACGGTCGCGGCAGCCGTCGAGTTTATCCTCGAAGGGCTGCACGTCAACAAGCGCCTCAACAAAGACGAGGTCGCCGGACATACACGCTACCGGCGTTAGGATGGAGTGCGAAATGTCCGCACTGTTCGATAGATTCCGCTCGCATCGGCCATTTCGTTATTCGCGTTGGGATGGCACGCAGCGGCTCGACGATCTGGATTCTGAGAGTGTGCTCGATGCGCTCTCAGACGAGTACATGAAATCGGGCGAGTTGCGTCAGGCGCTCAATCGGCTGATGCAGCAGGGCTTCATGGGGCGCAACGGCGAACACCGCATGGGCCTGAAGGATATGATGGAGCGCTTGAAGCAAATGCGCCAGCAACGCATGCAGCGCTACAACCTGAACGGTGTCATGGATGACATCATGAAGAAGCTCGAGCATATCAAACAACTTGAGCGAGATGGTATTCAGCGGCGGCTGGACGACGCCAGCGGGCAGCAGTCTGGCTCGCCCGAAGCGGATCCGTCTGGGGCGGAGCAGTCCGGCGAGCCAGCTCAGAACGCCCAGGGGCAGGATGGTCAGCAGACTGAGGGTCAGCAAGGGCAACCAGGCCAGCAAGGGCAACCAGGCCAGCAAGGGCAACCAGGCCAGCAAGGGCAGCGTGGGCGATCCCAGCAGCAGAGCGGCCAGCGCGGAGAAAATGGAGAGTCTGGCCAGTCAGGTCAGTCAGGTCAGTCAGGTCAGGAGGGGCAATCGGGCGAGTCTAGTAGTTCAGGCGATCTCGATACCGATACCCTGCGCCGCATGCTGGAAAACATCACCAACCGCAAGCTGCAATTCCTGAATGACCTCCCCAACGATCCCGGCGGCCAGATCAAGTCGCTCTCGGACTACGACTTCATGGACGACCAGGCGCGCCAGGAGTTCCAGGAGTTGCTTCAGCAGCTTCAGCAACAGGTCATGCAGCAATACTTCCAGGGGATGCAGCAGGCGCTCTCCAGCATGACTCCGGAGGATATGGCACGGATGCGCGAGATGGTGCGCGAGCTGAACCAGATGTTGCGCGAGCGGGCCGAGGGTGGTGAGCCGGACTTCGATAGCTTTATGCAGAAGTATGGCGACTTCTTCCCCGGCGTCAATTCGCTCGATGATCTGATCGAGCAGATGGCGCAGCGCCAGGCGCAGATGCAGGCGTTGATGGAAAGCATGACACCGGAGCAGCGCCAGCAGCTTCAAGAGATGGTGGATAGCCTCATTGGCGATGATCGGCTCCGTGTGGACCTGGCCGAGCTTGCCATGAACATGGAGCAGCTTGCGCCTTCGAGCCGCCGCACCCACTTCCCGCTGAGTGGCGACGAACCAGTGTCGCTGGCCGAGGCAATGCACCTGATGGGCATGCTCCAGGAGATGGATGACCTTGAGAATAGCCTGCGGGCCGCGCGCCGCTCCGGCGATATCGAGGGGCTTGACCCCGAGCAGATGCGCAACCTCGTCGGCGAGGAGGAGGCCCAGGCGCTCGACCAGTTGCAGCAGATGATGCGCCAGCTTGAAGAAGACGGATATGTTCGCCATAGTGGCGAGCGTCTTGAATTGACGTCGCGCGGCATCCGGCGGATTGGACAGAAGGCGCTCGAAGATATCTTTGCCAAGTTGAAGCGCGACGCCTTCGGCCATCATAAACTGCCGGAGCGTGGCTATGGTGGCGAGCGCGATGAAGACACCAAGCCTTACACTTTCGGCGATCCCTTCCACCTCAACCTCGAAAAGACGCTGATGAATAGCGTCAATCGTAACGGGCCAGGCACACCCGCCCGCCTGGATCGCGATGACTTCGAGGTCTACCGCACCGAGCTGGTCACGCGGTCGTCCACCGTCGTGATGCTCGATATGAGTTGGAGCATGCTGCTCAACGATCTCTGGCACCCGGCCAAGAAGGTCGCCATTGCGCTGGAGAGTCTGATTCGCGGCCAGTTCCCGCGCGATGACCTCCATCTCGTCGGCTTCTCGAACATGGCGCGCGAGTTCAAGGCGGAGGAGTTGATCGAGATCGGCGAGTGGGATCATGTGCAGGGCACGAACATGGTGCATGGGTTGATGGTGGCGCGCCAGCTGCTTGGGCGATCACGCGGCGTCAACAAGCAGATCATCATGATTACCGATGGCGGACCATCGGTCTATCAGATGGGCGGCCACTGGGTCTTCGACTGGCCGCCACCTCCCGAGGCGATGCTTCAGACGCTGCGCGAGGTGAAGCGCTGTACCCGCGAAAACATCACCATCAACGTGTTCATGCTGTGGGATGATCCCACGCTGAAGCACTTCGTTAACCAGATGGCGACGATCAATCGGGGGCGCGCGTTCTTCACTAGCCCGGACGACCTGGGCGAATACGTGCTGCTCGATTATCTGAGCAACAAACAGAAACGAGTCAGCTGACCTACCTCACCCCCAGCCCCCTCTTCCACAAGGAGAGGGGGAGCCAGATGAGCGAAATGGATTGTTTGTGACCGACGAAGCCAACAATCTGCCGGTCTTGCGAGCGGGAGTAGCCGCGATGGGCATCCCGCTCGACGAGGGGCAGATCGAGCAGTTCGTGCGGTTGCGCGCGCTACTGCTGGAATGGAACGCGCGCATCAATCTGACTGCCATCACCGATCCGGTGGAGATCGAGACTCGCCACTTCCTGGATTCGCTCACCTGCGTATTGCCGCTCCCGCAGCATGAGCGCGCCCGTCCCCTGCGCGTGCTGGATATCGGCAGTGGGGCAGGCTTTCCCGCGTTGCCACTGGCCATCGCGTTTCCCCATTGGCGGGTCACCTCGCTCGACGCTACCGGCAAGAAGGTTCGCTTCCAGCAGGAAGTTGTCGCTACACTCGGCCTGGACAATGTGCGCCCAGTACATGGACGGGCAGAAGATCTGATACGACAACCTGGCGAGCGGAGCCGCTATCAATTCGTGACAGCGCGGGCTGTCGCGGCGCTGCCGACGCTGCTGGAATACTGCTGCCCATTCACCTACACCAGTTGCCGCATGGTGATGCCTAAGAAAGGCGACTTGATCGAGGAACTTGCCGCTGGTCAGCGCGCGGCGACAGCTCTGGGCGCGCTTCTGCATGACCCGATTCCCGTCACCATTCCACCACTTGACGATGGGCGTGTCCTGGTGATTGCTGACCAGATGCGCCGCTGCCCGCCACAATACCCCCGGCCCGCTGGCGCGCCGACGAGACATCCGTTGGGTGTGGGGTGATAAGCGTAAGGGTGAGAACTAAACTCTAGTTTTATTGTCTTTTATCCTGTTTAGTGGTATTTTCTGAGTATGAAGCTCAGTACCTACGCGAAACAGGTCGGCGTGACCTACAAAACTGCGTGGCAGTGGTGGAAAGATGGGCGATTAGACGCCTATCAGTTGCCCACCGGAACCGTGATTGTCCGCGAGCCGCGTTCGGCTCCGTCTGGGGTAGCGCTCTACGCGCGGGTAGCAAGCGCTGACCAGAAGGCTGACGGTCGACGCCAGTTGCAGCGGTTGCGGGAATATGCAGCGGCGCGGGGCTATCAGGTGGTAGCTGAGGTGATGGAAATTGCCTCGGGCCTGAATGATGAGCGGCCCAAACTGAAGAAACTGCTGACCCACCCGCAAGTAGGCGCCATTGTGGTGGAACATCGGGATCGATTAACGCGCTTTGGTTATGGCTACATTGCAACACTCCTGGAAACGCAAGGGCGACGTGTAGAAGCGGTTTTCCCAACGGATACTGGCGACGGGTTGGTCGAGGATTTTGTGGCGGTCATCACGAGTATGGCGGCTCGTATCTATGGCCGCCGCAACAGCAAACGTCGTGCGGCGCAAATTAAGGCGTGTGTTGAGCGTGTCATACACGCCGAGCACGCCGAGCACGCCGAGCACGCCGAGCACGAGGAAGCATAGACGGACTCATGCGGATTGTACGCGCCTATAAAGGCGAATTGGCCTTGAATAACGCACAAATTACCGCCTGTAAGAAACATGCGGGCGCGGCGCGTTGGGCCTACAATTGGGGGTTGCGACGCAAGCAAGAAGCGTATGAGCAGACAGGCAAGACGCCAACGGCCATTGACCTGCATCGCGACCTGAATCTGCTCAAAAAGACCGACGTCCCCTGGATGTATGCGGTGAGTAAATGCGCGCCCCAAGAGGCGTTGCGCAACCTGGATACTGCGTTCTCCCACTTCTTCCGGCGCTGTCAGCAGAACAGGGCGGGAACGTTACGCGGTAGACGCGGCTATCCGAAGCCCAAGAGCAAGAAGAAGGGGCTGGGCAGCTTCCGCCTCGCCGGCAGCATCGTGGTGTTTCCCGCTGCCATTCAGTTGCCACGCCTGGGGCGCTTGCGCTTGAAGGAGCAGAACTATTTGCCCGTGAGCGGTGCCTCAGGCGTGAAGCTCTTCTCCGCAACGATCTCTGAACATGGCGGACATTGGTATGTCTCCGTTCAGGTGGAGCAGGAACAGGATATTCCTATGAATAGCGGCCCAGTGGTGGGGTAGACCTGGGCCTCAAAACACTCGCCACGATCTCAGATGGCACGCGCCATGAAACCGTTACCAACCCCAGGCATCTGAAGCGTGGCTTGAAGAAAGTCAAGCGACTCCATAAAGCGGTCACACGCAAAGAGCAAGGCAGCAAGCATCGCAAGATGGCCGCCGCCAAACTCGGACAGGAATATCGTCGCGTTGCCAACCAACGAGCAGACACGTTGCATCAATTGACCACCAAACTGGCGAAAACCAAGTCAGTGATCGTGATCGAAGATTTGAACGTGTCGGGGATGCTCACAAATCATCACTTGGCGCAAGCCATCGCTGATGTGGGCTTTGCCGAGTTCCGGCGGCAACTGGAGTATAAAGCAGCCTGGTATGGCAGTCGCGTCGTGGTCGTGGGCCGCTGGGAACCATCCTCACGGCGCTGCTCACGGTGCGGGCAGGTGAAGGCAGAACTGCTGCTTTCTGAACGCACCTACCACTGCGAGGTGTGTGGCTTGACCATAGACCGTGATATCAATGCCGCCATCAATCTCGCAGCAGTAAAAATACTGGCCGACAGTTCGCCGGACAGTCAAAACGCCTGTGGAGAGGAACGCGCTGGCTTGCCGCGTGAGCGGCAAGTGAAACGATCCCCGGTGAAGCAGGAACCAGATACGTTGAGTGCTTCGGCATAAAACGGTAGATTCTGGAGAACGGTTTACCATCGCGGCAAAACGCGGTACACTGTGGGCCAATTCCGCAGCGCTGGGGACCGCGGGATGCTTCGCAAAGACGGGAGATCCGCTCATGGGTGGGCCAGATGCCTCTTCACTGCCTGAGCCAGCCGCGCTTTCCTCCGAACCGCCGATAGTGATTCTCAATCCAGCGGGCAACCGTGGACGGAGCGCAAAACTACGCGCGCCGCTCGAAAAAGCGCTGGCGGGAGGACATGGCGAGCTGGCGCTGACCAGCGCCCCCGGCGAGGCGCAACGAATTGCCGAGGATGCCGCGCGCTTTGGCCGTTCCATTATCGCGGTGGGTGGTGACGGCACGCTCTCCGAGGTCGCCAACGGCATCCTTGCCTCTGGGCAGCGCGTGCCTCTGGGCATCGTTCCGGCGGGCAGCGGCAACGACTACGCCTGTCAGACGCTGAAGCTCCCGCGCGACCCGCTTCAGGCGCTCGAAATCGCCCTGCATGCCACGCCAACGCCGATGGACGCTGGCGCGGTCAATGGCCGTTTCTTCATCAATTCGCTGGGCGTGGGGCTGGACGCGAATATCGCCGCGCGGGCCGAGCGGCTCAAACGGGTACCGTTGGTGCGCGGCAAAGCGCTCTATCAGGTTGCCAGCGTCTACGAGGTGCTGTTTCAGTATCATCGTTGCCCGCAACTGCGCGTCTCGCTCGATGGCGCGGCGCAGGATCAGCGTCCGTACACAGTGGCCGCCGTGACAATCGGGCCAACCTACGGCG
The DNA here is from genome assembly GCA_963718915.1 of uncultured Chloroflexia bacterium. GTDB lineage: Bacteria > Chloroflexota > Ktedonobacteria > Ktedonobacterales > JADMIN01 > DAHUXT01. The sequence continues at coordinate 1,007,036 of CAVRAI010000015.1, forward strand.
GCGGTTTCCGCATTAATCCCAACGCCGACTCGACCGACGGGATGTTCGATGTCTGTCTGATCGTCAAGCCAGGGCAGCTGCGGGCGCTGCGTCTTTTGCCGATGGTGAAGCAAGGCAAGCACACCAACCAGCCCGAGGTGCGCCAAGTGCTCGCCCGTTCGCTCGAACTGGAGTCCGACCAGCCGATTCACGCCCACTGCGACGGCGAGGTCTTCACCGCGCAGCGCTTCGAGGCGCGGATTCTGCCGGGTGCGCTCCTGATTCGCCGTCCGTGATGAATTCGGCTGCTACGGTAAGGTATCTCGTCGTTCCATCATTCTCGTCGCTATAATAGGGGAGGATGGCGGAAAGGACGGGAATGCGTATGGCTGATGATTCGCCCGATGCGTTGCCAGCGTTTGATGCGCTCTATCGCTCGCAGGCGCGCCAGGTGATCCTCGATATCGTGGCTGAGGAGTTGGCGGCGGGCGCTAGTGCTGAAGCGCAGGCGCAGCGCTATGCTGAGAAGGGCAAGCCTGATTTCGTGCTCGCCTATCTGCTAGATAGCGTGCTCCAGGATGAGCGCAAGCGCGAACTCTATGCCTTTGCGCATGAGCAGCGCGCCGTCTATATTCAGCAGCGCGCGAGGGAATTCGATCAGCGATTCCACCGCGCATTTCCGTTGCTGGAGACCGAAGCGGCCAATGACCGGGTCATGGCCAGGCGTATTCGCGCGGGGATGCCTCCAGGCAAAGGCCGCGGGCGGCAGATTCCCCTTGTTTGAGCGCGCTACGTCATAGTGACAGGCGGGAATGTGGGCGCAAGCGAGAGCGAGCGATGAGGAGGGCGCGTGGCAGATCAACCAACGCAGGACGAACTGCAACGGCAGGCGTGGAAGCGTGCGGCGGCCCAGGCGGCGGTCGAGCATGATGTCGCCGATGGCATGACGGTTGGCCTTGGCTCAGGCACGACCGCCGACCTGATGCTCGAAGCGCTGGCCGAGCGGATGCGCCAGGGACTGCGTGTCACTGGCATCGCCACATCCGAGCGGACACGCAGCGAGGCGCAACGCCTGAATATTCCGCTGGTCGAACTGGATGATGTGGTGACTCTGCATCTCAGCATCGATGGCGCTGATGAAGTGATTCTGCCTTCGCTTGATCTGGTCAAGGGTCGCGGTGGCGCGCTTCTGCGCGAGAAATTGGTAGCGGTCACCAGTCAGCGGCGGATTATCATCGTCGATGAGTCGAAGGTAGTCAGCGCACTTGCCTCTCAACATCCCGTCCCCGTCGAGGTTGATCGCTTTGGCTGGCGTCACACTGCTGGTCGGCTGGCGACGCTGGGCGCGACGGTGCAGCGGCGCATGGCCTCGGGTGACTACACGCTCAACGCGCCCTTTATCAGCGATGGCGGGAATTATGTGCTCGATTGCTGGTTTGGCCCGATAGTGGATGCGGGCAGCATTGCGACGCGGATCAAGGCGATTACCGGCGTCATCGATCATGGCCTCTTTGTGGGCATGACCGAGCGTGTCTACATCGCGGGGGTAGGCGGGGTGCAGGTGCACGACCGTCCCGTATGAGAGCCACCGTTCTCTCGGAAATAGAGAATTCGGAGAGGCGCCGACCTCTCCGAACTACTGTATGTTGGCCAGGTTTGCGCTATTTGCTGGGGCGAGGCAGACGCGACATACGGGCGTAGAGCCACGCGGCGCCAATGCCACCGATGATCGGGCCAACCAGGTAGCAGACGATGAAGGCAACCCAGTCAACGGATGGAGCGCCGAAGAAAATGCTAACGATATCGGGGCCGAATGCGCGCGCTGGATTGACTGAGGCGCCCGTCGCCGGGCCGACGATCATGATCGCGACTGCCAGCGCCATACCGATGCCCAGCCCGGCCCAGCCAGCGGGGGAGCGTCTGTCGGCCGCCAGGGCCACGATGGTGATCACCAGGATGCCCGCGCCCAGCGCCTCGGCGAGCAGCCCAGCGATGAGGTTGGTGTTGGCGGCCAGCTCTGGGCGGCCCAGAAGCCCAACCGACGCGATATCGCGTCCAAAAGGAATCATGATTGCCAGCGCCCCGAGAATTCCCCCGACGAACTGCGCGATCAGATAGCCGGGTACGTCTGACCACTTGAACTGACCGATGAAGGCGAGCGACAGCGTTACCGCCGGGTTGACGTGCGCGCCAGAAATCCTGCCAGTCACCATGACGATGATAAACAAGGCCAGGCCGAACGCGAGCGCCACCAACAGTAAATCGGCAGTTGGTATCGCACTACCGTGAGTGTTGCGATGCAGCAAGGCAATATCCGCCACAACGCCGCATCCAACGAACACCAGCAGGAAGGTTCCCACCACTTCACCCAGACAGCGTTCACCAAGCGTGGGTTGATAGTTCTGGTTCGCCACAGACTCCTCCTGAACGACAGAAATGCTTCCGCGCGGCTTGAGCGCCGCTGGAAGAGAGTGAGGGCGCTGCATGGTATGACTCAGCGACGCCTTTATCCCATTGTACCAGACGGTTGTGGCACGCGCGTGGCAACATTTGGGGTAAGGTTTAGTGCGGTGGAAGGTCGAGCGCGCCGTCAGACCCAGGCTCTACGCGCGGGACGCGAATCGTGACGGTTGTCCCCTGGGCGGGAGCGCTGTGTACTGTCAATGTGCCACCAATGAGCGCAATCAAGGCGCCGTGCGTCAATAAACCGCTACGGGCGCCTCCGGAATCGACTGGCTGAACGACGAATGACGTGACCTTCGCTTCAGCGTGGCCAGCGCGTGCTCGCTCTGATTGCAGACCAACGCCGTCATCCCGCACCATGACTGTTACGGTGTGATCATCAGCGGCGAGCGCCAGTCGCACTCCCAGCCGACGGTGCATGTCCCCCCCGCGCCCATGGCGACCCGCATTACGTAGCGCCTCCTGCACCGCGCCAAGCAGCAAGTCGGCGACGATGGGAGGAAGTGTGTCGGCGGCGTGGCGTGCTTCATCCGGCGCGTCGAACGCCAGTTCGTCGAACGTGCCGCGGAACTCGCCATCAAGAGCGGAGTGTAGAGCGCTTACCAGGCCGTGTTCGAGATGGCGTTTGTTCGCAATCGGAGCGGCGCGCATCAACGCTGCCAGATCATGATGGACCAGGCCTAGCTCATGGACGACGGCCTCCAGTTCGACTGACGCCTCAGGCGCGGCGTTGGCCGGGTCGGGCTGCTCTTGTAGTGTAAATGACGTGGATGCGTGCGCGGGTTCGGCGACACGCCTGGCGGGCAGCCGCGCGCGGAGCGCCTCCAGCCGCAACATCGCAAGATGCAGGCGAGGTAAGACCTCATCATGGAGCACGCGGCGTGGCAGGGCGGCGCTCAGCTCGGCCTCCAGCCCACGTCTCCGGGCCAGCGAAGCAATCGCCTGGGCGGCTACAAACTCGCCCACAGCGTCAAGAATACGCTGGCCACAGGCACGCGCGATTTCTAGGTCGGCGGACGTATAGCCAGCGCCATCTACTCGTGGGCCAAGCACCAATCGCGCCACCACGCCGCGCTCATCGCTGACTGGCAGCGCCCACTCCTGGCGATCAAACGGATAGCTCACCTCACTGGCAGGCGCCTCATAGCTGAACGTCCGATGCAGACGGCCGGCGGTGAGCGAGAGCCTGCCACGCGCCGCGCCCAGCACGTCACGGCAGAGGCTGGTAAAGAGCGCCTCCACATTGCGCTCGATCTCGCGTGGATCGGTTGCGAGCCAGTTCGTCTGCCCAGTGGTCAGGCTGGCAATGAAGGGGCGCATCTGGTCGAGGAGGCGGTCGTGCGCCGCGAAGGATTGCCAGGTGACGATAGCATACGCGCCCGTGATGAGCGCCAACAATAACAGCAAATCCGGCAGCGCCTCAGCTTCGACTCCCGTCATCCAGGCGACCGCCGCTGCCAGCACGGCCGCAATCAGGGCCATGCCTCGCCAGTGACTCAGATATCCACGTTGTGGCAATCGCCGCTCAACCAGGATGCCCTGGCGCAGAACGGCGCGTCCCAGCGTCAAGCCCAATCCCGCCAGCGCGACCTGCACCAGGAGATCGGCGCCAACCAGGATGGTTGGAACGTGGCCGGGGCGTGTCACCGGCACCTGAATGGGCAGGGGTCCTGTAACCGTTGTCAGCGACGCGCGATGTTCCGAGAGCAGCACCAGTGCGCCGATGATCGCGACAACCGCGCCAGCGGCCATCATGCAGAGTGAGGCCCATAGCAGACCGGGACGCGCGCGGCTCCAGGCGTCGCCAGCATCCCAGAGCAGCGTCTCATCCGATTCGGCATGTTGAACGCGGTGAGTCGTATCGGGCAGGAGGCGCCGTGCCACGAGTAAGATCCACGGCAGGCAGGCGCAAACGGCGATATAGACAACGAACGCTAGCCCCAGCGCGGGCAAGACAGGCGAGACATTGGGTGGGTGTGGGACAGGTTGGCGCAGGCGTATCGAGGCGTCGAGCAGGCGGATGAAATCGCCATAATGGGACAGCGCGGGCCAGTAGACGAATGCCAGCAGCATGGCAAGCAGCCCCAGGCTTGCGACCGCCGTGAGTACCGGCAGGCGCAGATTCTTCGATATACCCGCCAGTTCGGCGTAATGGAGGCCGGTTGCTGCCCAGAAAAGTGGCGCGACGAATGCGGGAAGCCAGGAGACGCGCCACCAGACATCTGACGGCGATGCTCCCTCGGGCACGCCCGCCCCCACCAGCGCACCGTGGCAGAGAAAGAACAACGCCGCCAGCAGCAATCCGATGCCGCCGACCCAGGTAATCAGGTTGCGGCGATCTCCGAGTAACAGCACCATCAGGCCAAGCCAGAGAAACGTGATGAGATTGAAGGCGGATAGTGCGATGGCGACCTGCGCCAGCCCAACCTGAAGCACGGTATCCATAGGCTACTGCTCCCCCGCGCCGAGGGTCTCACCGAAGAGCGGCGACCAGCCACCCTTGCGATCAGGCACGAGCGCGCGGCCATCTTCTCCCCAGACAATCGGCCGGTCATAGACGAAGATCAAGGCGGCGCGGGCGCGGGCAACCTTCTCGTCGGTGGTGCTCTCACTCAGCCGCCAGGCGTCGTAGATGCGGCCGTTGGTTCGGCTGACGGCGCGGGCGTCGCGCAGCCCCAGGCGGGCGGCGATCTGCTCGTTGGTCAATCCCTGCGCCAGCAATTCGGCGACCCGCAACTCGTTCGGCTCCAGCAGCGCGCGGGGTGAGGTCGCGTCGCGTTCGCGTACCTCGTCCACACGGTCTTCGATCTCCGGGTCGATGAAGCTACGCCCGGCAATGGCGTCTTTGAGAAGCGGCGCCAGCATCGCCGGAAGCAGATAGTTGCTCTTGCGGACGTAGGCATAGTGGCTGAGGATGCCAGCGGCGCGAAACTCACGAAAGTAGGAGTCGTCGTCCTGAATAGAGTAGAAGACGACCGGAAAGCGTGGCCGCTCGCGCCGGATGGCTACCGCCGCGCCTACGCCACTGGCGGCGGTAGCGCCAAGCTCTGGGTCGCGTAGCTCGACATCCATCAGAGCGACCTCAGCATCGGGGTTGGCCTCGGCGGCGGCGATAGCCTCATTAGCCGTGGCAGCCTCGGCCACCACCTGAACCTCGCCCGTCGCCTCCAGGCCAGCCTTGAGCGCCTGGCGCACCGTCTTGTGATCTTCTACCAGCAGCAGCCGTATCATGTCTCGCCCGCCTCGCGCCTCTCATGTGCAGCATAGATGCCATACTCAAGCGCAGTATACCCGCCTCGACTCCTTCATGGGTAGTACGTGCGTGCGGCGGAGATGGCACACGTGGCGGCTGGCTGATGGAGCCAATCACCGACTCAGCTATTCTCAGTCATTTCTGATAGTGAATGCGAAAGTGCCTGAAGAACGGTTCCTCCTGAGAGAGAAGATCCTCGAACGACATTTCCCGCAGGCCCAAATGCTCGAACATGGTGAGATCGGCGCGCGTCAGGGGCCAGGGCATTGATCCTGGCCCATCACTCTCGTCGCGTCCTGCGCAGATGACGAGCAGTGACTCGTTAGGCGCGATGCAACGCGCAAGGTTCGTCGCGACCCGCTCCCGCATCGCCTGGAAGGGCAGCGACTGGAGCGTGTAGATTTCCACTATCAAGTGAAACTGCATGCTCCATTTTTCTGGCAACGAAAGTGCGTTCGCGAAGGTGTAGCGCACCTGCGAATCGGGAAAGCGCCGCCGACACCACGCTATCGCCTCGGGCGAGATATCGAAGGCGGTCACGTCGAAACCATAGCGGGCCATCGCCTCGGCATCGTCGCCCAGGCCACAGCCAACAACCAGCGCCCGTTTGCCTTCACCGCTGGGCTGGTTGCTCGTCACCCATTCGAGGAGGAATGGATTGGGCCTCAGATGCGCCCATGGGATCGCCCCTGTGTCGCCCTCGGCGCCTCGATAGAGTTTCTCGAACCAGCCGGTGGGATCACGATTCTCGATAGACTCTGTAGCGAGTTGCCGCAGTCGCGCGCGTGCCTGGGTTTTATCACTATCGGTCATTGCGCATCTCCTTTCCCTCCGGAGTATACCGCCCCATCCGCAGTGCGATGCGCCGTCATCAGCAGGCTACCGCGCGGACGCAGTGTTACCAACGGCTCCGGGACTACGCGCGCGGTGGGTGCGAGGCGCAACTGATAGCGGGACAGAAGCGTCGCCAGGATGAGTTGCGCCTCGATCAGAGCGAACTGGTTGCCGATGCACAGGCGCGGTCCTCCTCCGAACGGGAAGTAGGCGAAGCGATGACGTCCAGTCGCACGTTCGGGCTCAAACCGTCCAGGATCGAAGGCGTCCGGTCGTTCCCAGAAGTCGGGATGGCGATGGGTCACATACTCAAAGACCAGAACGTACGCTCCTTTGGGGATGGTGTAACCGCTAATCTCGTCTTCCGCCAGCGCGTGGCGTCCCAATGCCCAGGCGGGCGGATAGAGGCGCATCGACTCGTCGATGACCATGCGCGTGAGCGAGAGCTGTGGCAGATCATCCATGCGCGGTGGCCGTCCCCGCAACACACGCCGATACTCTGATTGGAGATTCGCCGCGATATCTGGGCGCTGCGCCAGCAGATAGAGCGTCCACGATAGCGTGTTGGCAGTTGTTTCGTGTCCGGCAAGCAATAAGGTCAGGATTTCGTCGCGAATCTGCTGGTCCGACATACCTACCCCAGTCTCGGCGTCGCGCGCGTCGAGCAGCATCGCGAGCAGATCACTGCGCGGTTCGCTCAACGCACGGCGCTGTTGAATGATCGTGTCGACGACCGCGTGTAGCTCACGCCGGGCCTCACGTAGCCGATGACGTTGTGGTGTGGGAAGCGAGAGAATCCCCGGCAGGTAAAATGCCTCCGCTAGCAGGTGATTCGCTGTGGTGAGGGCGCGGCTGACACGCTCCAGCGCTTCGGCGGGCAGGTCCGCTCCAAAGAGAGCCTTGCAAACGATGCTCAAAGTCAGTCGGGACATCTCTTGCGGGATGTCGAGCGGACTGCCACTCCCTATAGCCCGAGCCGCTTCCAACTGGTTGAGCCATGCCGTAGTGGCCTCGGTTATCAGCGTCCCGAATGCGGCGACTCTGTCGCGGTGAAAGGCTGGTTGCATCAATCGCCGCTGCTGGAGCCACGATTCCCCATCGTTGGTCAGCAGACCCTTACCCAGAACGAGGCTGAGAATCCGATAGTCGGGGATGTCCTTGTTGTAGTTGAGATGATTCTCCTGCAAGACGCGGCGCACGCCGTCCGGGTGGAAAACGAGCGTCAACCGACCCATCAGCGTCGGGACGGAAACGACATCTCCGTAGCGATTGCGCATTGCCTGACTAAAGTCGAGCGCATGACGTAAGAAACGAAGTGTGTTCCCAACCGCCGTATACCTGGACGGCCCCGGCATGCGGGACGAGCGACGTTTGCTGTGACTTGGGCGCTGCTCTGCATAGCGCGCCGATGACTCTGTGATCGTCATATGGACCTTCCTTAACGTATGCTAGCCGGGTCAAGACTGTGCCATTGGCCCGGCCAGTGAAAATGCTAGTGACTGGAGCGAGTGATGCTGGCCTCGTTGGCCAACGAATGCTGAAGTGACGTGGTAACCTCAAAATCGGGCTGTGAAGCTACAGTCGCTGGATTCCGGCGAGGCTTCGCCGTTGTTGCTCCAATAATGGCTCCCATCGTCATGGTTACGGCCATTACTAGTAGTGAAGCCAGCCAGCCCAGTTTAGTCGTCATCAGAAAGACGATACCCAGCGCTATGCCATTCGCCAGATGCGCGGAAATCCACAGTATTGGGTTATAGATGCGACGGCGCAGTTCTGGTGAAATCACCTCGGACTTTCCATATGCCATCGCCGTTCGCTGGACGACGCGCAGCTTGCGGACCGTAATTCCCATACCGAGCGCCGCCATCAGCAGCATCGCGCCTATCGAGACGACAATCCACGGTGTGTCGATGCCCCACGTGGTAAACATCATGTAGCCGCCAGCGAGCAGAATCAGGGCGGCGGAGAGCGGCCCGAGTATCGCCACAGGTCTTAAGAGGCCACTCCAAAGGCGCATCTGGCTAATCGACTGCGCCCGACGGAAGCCAAGGATGACCGTCCATTGCAGCCCCATCCCGATGAAGAGGCTGAGCACACCGACCAGGTGGGCAAACAGGATGAGTGTATAGAGACTCATCAAAGCGAAATCCTCTCTGTAGTGGTGGATTAGTGGTGGAAGTGCAACTTGCGCGCTCCCGCCGGAGCCGGTTCTTTCGTCCCTGCTGCGTCGGCGGGCGCCGGTTTGGGCTGTCGGAGGATCGCCAGCGCCAGCACAGCGCCCAGGACCGCGAAGAGCGCAGCGCCAAGAAAGCCCGCCTGAAAGCCGGTTGCCAGCGTTGTGAGACTGGTCTGTGGGGGCATGGATCCGATACGCGCGACAGAAACAGCAGTGAGCGCCGCGATACCAATGCCGCTACCAACCCGTTGCATGGTGTTCATCAGCCCGGAAGCGAGGCCAGTCTCCTCTTTTTTGACAGCGGTGACGGCGGCGATGTTCGATCCGGCAAAGGCGCAGGGTAGCCCCATGGCGACGATGATACTGGCTGGCAGAATGTCGAGGAGATAGTTGCCGGGAACGGGGACGCGCGCAAAGAGCAGCAGGCCAATCGCCAGCAGGAGCATCCCCGCGACCAGCACTCCTCTTGAGCCAAGGTGATCCAGCGCCCTGGGCAAGACCAGCAATGAGAAGACCAGGCTTACGGCGCCAACTGGCAGGATCGCTAGCCCCGCAATCAGGGCGTTGTAGCCAAGCACTTGCTGGAGGTAGAGCGAGAGCAGGAAGAACATCGGCGCGTGGGCGGCTCCGACCAGAAAACTGACGATGTTTGCGCCATTGGCGTTGCGGATGCGGAAGATACGCAGTGGTACCAGCGGCGATGCTGAGCGCGCCTCGATGACCGGGAACGCGAGGAGGAGCAGCGCAGCCAGCGCGAGCGAGCCGAACGCCAGTGGCGAACTCCATCCGTATTCCTGGCCAGCGATTGGCGCGTATGCCAGCAGCCCAACAGCCATCGTAACCACCAGCGCGCCCAGAACGTCGAGTCGCCGCCCCTGCCCAGTTGCGCGGCTTTCAGGAAGCAGTCGCGGGCTAAGCGATAGCGCGAGCGCGCCGATGGGGACGTTGATCAGGAATATCCACGGCCAACCCGCAAGTTGAGTCAACACCCCACCCAGCAGCAATCCGAAGATGCCTCCGGCGGCCCCCATCGCGCCCCAGATGCCGAATGCGCGGTTGAATTCGTCGGTATCGGTAAAGATGGTCACCAGCAACGATTGTTCGGCGGGGATGACAATCGCCGCGCCGACCCCCTGCAACGCGCGCGCGAGCAGCAGGACGCCGCCAGTCGGGGCGAAACCAGCCGCTAGGGAGCTGGCGGTAAACAGTCCCAGACCGATCAGAAAAAAGCGCCGTCGCCCAAAGAGGTCGGCGGCGCGTCCGCCGAGCAGCAGAAAGCCGCCAAAGACGAGAATGTAAGCGTTCTGCACCCATTGCAGATCCGCCTCGGAGAAGTGTAATCCTGTCTTGATGGCAGGCAGGGCGATATTGACAATCGAGGTATCGAGCAGGATCATGAACTCGATTGCCGAGAGCAGTACCAGCGCTATCCAGCGCTGGCGCGCAGTGGTGTGCGTGCTATCCATCGCACCGTGTTCCTTTCGTGACGCCACTCAGTGGTGTCAGTTGGCAGGCAGTTGCCCACGCTAATATAGTTGCAAGTTACAACCATATAATAGTTGTATAATACAACTATTTAGTTGTGCGATGCAACCCCTGTGTGCGAAGATAGTGAGTATGGAAGACGCATCGTTCGATCAGCTCTTGATGGATGTCATACGCGAGATGGGCGTGCTACGGCCTGAGCAGGTCTTGCCCGGTTGGTCGCTCTCGCTCTCGGAGATCTATGCGCTCAACATCCTGGCGGAGCGCGCGCCAATCTCACAGCAGGATCTGGGCGCCGCGCTCTTGCTCGAAAAGAGCAGTGTCACCCGGCTGGTTCAGCAGTTAGAGCAGCGCGGGTGGGTATTGCGCGAGCGCGATGCGCATGACAATCGTCTGCGCCTGTTGCGGCTTACTGAACTGGGCGCGCGAATGACCGAACAGATGCATCGGCACATGCACGAACGGCATGCCGAACTCTTTGACCGATTATCACCCGAGGAACAGTCGGCGCTGATGATGGGTCTTACAGCGTTAAAGCGTGCGTTTCAGAACTCCACCTGGCGTCAACAACAAACCGGTGAATAATCGTCTGGTCGTCGAATTCAGGCAGAACGACCTTTGGGGCGCATGGTAGTGTACACGTGAATGCCAGCAGGAATACAGTAGAGGGGGCTGAGCGCGCTCATGGATACTCCGACAGCATTGTCCGTCCGCGATATAGAAGGCTATCTGGAGCGTATCCGCTTTACGCAGCGATCTGGCTCTCTTGAATCGTCACATCAGTTACTGAGCGATCTGCACGAGGCGCATATGCTGGCCGCGCCGTTCGAGAACCTCTCCATCCATTATGGCCAGCCCATCGTGCTGCGCAACGAGCTACTCTACGACAAGATTGTGCGGCGAAGGCGCGGCGGGTTCTGCTACGAACTGAACGGTATGTTCGCGTGGCTGCTGCGACAGCTAAGCTTCAAGGTGACGTTGCTCTCGGCGGAGGTCGCCGAATCGGGTGGAATCTTCAGCGCTCCATATGACCACCTGACATTGCTGGCGCACCAGGTGGATGGCGCGGACTGGCTGGCCGACGTGGGCTTCGGCGACTCGTTCCGCCAACCACTGCGGTTTCAAGCCGATGTGGAGCAGGATGGCGCGGATGGGCGCATCTATCGCTTGCGGGAAGGCGAACATGCTGATAGTGCGCCTATGGGAGAGCAACAGTTCTCCTACTGGCTTGTCGAGCAGCGCGACGATCCAGAAACGCAGTGGGAGCCAGTCTATCGCTTCACGCTTCAGCCACACGCGCTGGCCGATTTTACGGGGCGCTGCATATTTCAGCAGACCTCGCCCGAATCGCACTTCACCCAGAAGCGCATCTGCTCACTCGCCCTGCCGAATGGGCGTATCTCGCTCAGCGATCTTCGCCTGATTACGACGCTGGATGGCAATCGCGAGGAGCGGATACTGTCGTCCGAAGACGAGTATCGGACGGTTCTGGCCGAGCGCTTCGGCGTTGTGATATAGACGCGCTATTCCATGCTCGCCATGATAGCCATGCTCGGCAAAGAGCAGAGTGTCAGCCTGCACGATCCGCTCGTGGTCTTTCGTTCGGTACCTTTGGTATCGCCATCGGCGCGTCTCACAGTCTCAAACACACGTTGATGGTGAAGACGGTGCGACGAGTGTATCAGTGGCTTACCTCGCATGAACATATGTGCGGTCACGGCCAGCCGATTTCTTGACACTCCGCATAGGCTAAAGCCTTAGCGGATGCTCGGTTCGTCCCCGCAGGCTACCCCGCGAGTCCCCGAAGGGCCTGCCCGGCCCATTGAATGTTTCTAGCCGCGTTCTCATCGCGGTCGAGGACGAGTCCACAGGACGTGCAGACGTGGGTGCGCACGCTCAAAGATTTGGGCACGCGTTCCCCACAGCCGCTACAGTCTTGCGAGGTGTAGGCAGGTGGCACGGCGACGACCCGACGCCCAGCATATGCTGCTTTGGCTTCGAGGATGGTACGGAACTGCGCCCAGCCCGCATCGCTGATGCTCTTCGCGAGGCGAGGATTCCGTACCATGTTGGCGACCTGCAAGTCTTCGAGATAGATCGTGTCGTACTGGCGCAAGAGCTTCAACGCCGTCTTGTGGTGAAAGTCCGCCCGCTGGCGCTTGACCGTCTGATGCGCCCGTTGCAGGTTCCCGACGGCTTTTCTGCGGCGGTGGCTGCCCTTCTTGCGCCTGGAGACGCGCCGCTGCGCCTTGGCGAGGTGCTTCTCACCCCGGCGGTAGTGCCGTGGATTCTCCACGGCTTCACCCTCGGCAGTGATGAGGAACACCTTCAAGCCCACGTCAATGCCGGTCTCACGTCCGGTGGGTGGCAACGGCTGCGCTGGCGCCTCGGCGCACGAGATGATGGCATACCAGCCATCGGCTTCGTGCGAGAGGGTGACGGTCTTGGGCGATCCCTCCAATGGACGCGACCACCGCATGGCCACACGGCCTATCTTCGACAGGACGAGAAAGCCGTTATCCAGCCGCGCGCCGTTGCCGTACTGCTTGTAGGTGAAGGAGTGGTAGCGGTTGCGCCCCTGAAAGCGCGGGAAGCCGGGTGTCTGGCCCGCTTTCATCCGGCGAAAGAACGTCTTATAGGTCTTGTCGAGCCGCGTCAACACATCCTGCAAGACCTGGCTGTGGATGGCTGCGTACTCAGGGAACGCCGCTTTCAGATCGGGCAATTCGGCGTGCTGCTCATAGCTGGTGCGGGTGACCCCGCGTTGGCGGTAGAGGGTGATGCGCTGTTCCAGCGCGGTGTTGTAGAGCCTGCGACACTGCCAGAGCGTCTCGTCCAACCTCCGCTCCTGTGCAGGCGTTGGCTTGAGCTTATACTTGTAGGCTTTGCGCAAGCTCTCGGTGCTCTCGGTGCTCACGCAACTCACGCAACTCTCCTATTGGCGACTTTGCGCCGCGATGTAGCGTTGGATGGTTTCGCTACTGACCTTGCCAGCGGTACTGGCAAAATACGAACGTGTCCACAACGAAGGCAGCCGGTGCAATTCCGGGAACTCCTTGCGGAGGGTGAAGGCGGAGAAGCCCTTGCACTCTTTCACGACATCCGCCGCGCTCACCGAGGGCCAGACCCGCACCAAGAGATGGACATGATCGGGCTGCATCGCCAGTGCCAAAATGGTCCAGCCCTTCTCAGCACACTTCTGGCGAATCAACTCCTCGCAGCGTGTGCCAATCTGATTCACGAGCACCTTTCTTCGGCGCTTGGGACACCAGATGAGATGGTAGACAATCAGATGCACCTGATGTTCGTCGCGTTGGTAGTCCAGCGTGCTCAATAGCGTTGTTTCTCCTGTAGATATTCTACGATAACATCTACAGTATGGCAAGCGGCGGGACTTCTGGCTCAAGCCGCAGAGGAAGCCCTTTCATCCGCATGGCCTGAAGGCATAGCGGCTTTACGGGCTATTCTGTAACACTTTTGACACATGCCTGACGCATCGTGGCGCTATACTTCGGCGAGAAATAACCTGGAGCGCGCGATGGAGAGAAACATATGGACTTCCGCTATGATGAGATACAGGGCCACAGCGTGATGCGCCGCCAATCTATCTTCTCTTTACTCAAGGTCGCCACACGCCGCCAGACATATTTCAACCTGGCGTACCTCATCGCGGCGTTTCCGCTGGGTCTCTTCTACTTCGTCTTTCTCGTGAACTGCTTCTCCGTCGGCGTCGGCACCGCCATCATCGGCGTAGGACTTCGTGCTGCTGATCGCGACGCTGCTCGTCGCGTGGGGATTCGCGACGTTCGAGCGCGAACTGGTGATGTGGTGGCTCAACGTACGCATCGCGCCGATGGCCCCGCCCGCGCAGCCTGATACCTCGCTCTGGAATCGCTTCGTCCGCATGCTGCGCAACCCCGTCACCTGGAAGAGTCTCGCCTATCTGCTGGTCGAGTTTCCGTTCGGAGTCTTCAGCTTCGCCTGTGTCGTTTCGCTCTTGTCGCTGGCGATCAGCCTCATCGTGAGTCCACTGGCGTATCTGGCGCGGTTGGCGCTGGATAGTGGCATGGGTGATCAGTTCGTGATTGGGTGGGGTTCGGGGTATGTCATCAGCGGCTTGCCCTTCCCAGTGGCGCTCCTGATGACCCTCGTGTTGAGTGTGATTGGCTTTGTCCTGCTGATTGGCGCGCTCTACGCCTTCAATGGCCTGGCGTTTGTCTGGGGCCAGTTTGCCCGCCTGATGCTTGGCATGAACGACAACGCGCAGCGGTTGGCCGAGGCTCAGGCGACGGCGGTCCGCGAACGGACGCGCGCTGAACGCGCCGACCAGAGCAGGCGCGCGCTGATCGTAAATGTCTCGCACGAACTGCGCACGCCCATTGCCAATATTTCCGGCCATGTCGAATCGTTGTTGATGTCCGAGAGCCAGAGCGCCAACGAGGAGAATACGCGACACTATCTGGAGATCGTGGCGCGGGAGGCGGAGCGGCTGAGTTCGCTGGTAGACGATTTGCTCGCGCTGGCCCGCGCCGATGCCGACGAGTTGAAGCTAGATGTGCGTCCCATCGCGGCTGGCGATGTTGTCGAAGAGGTGTACCAGTCGCTTGCGCCGCTCGCCATGCGCGACCGCCAGGTGAAGGTGGTGCGTAGCGTCGCGCCTGAGTTACCGCCAGCGCTGGCAGACCGCGACCGGTTGGCGCAGGTGCTGCTCAACCTTGTGCGCAACGCCATCACCTATACCCCTTCTGGTGGCATCGTCTCCATCAGCCTGAGCCGTGAGGATGCGAGTCATCTCGCGATTACCGTCGCCGATACCGGCATCGGCATCCCTCCTGAAGACCTCGCCCGCGTCTTTGACCGTTTCTACCGCGCGGACGCCTCGCGCACCCGCGCATCTGGCGGCTTTGGTCTGGGGCTTTCGATTGCGCGCGACCTTGTGCAGGCGATGGGTGGCACGATCAGCGCCGCCAGCGCGCCAGGGGAAGGCAGCCAGTTCCGCGTCGTGCTGCGAACCGCGTGAGTGGTATACTCTCCCCATGGCGTGGTTGGTTCCGCGCCGTATGGGAGAGCACGGGCGATGGCGACGGTTCTGCTCGTCGAGGATGAGGTAGACCTCTGCAACCTCATCAAAGGACATCTTGAGGGCGAAGGATATGCTGTTCTACAGGCCTTCGACGGCCCAACGGCGCTTGCGCTTGTAGAGCAACACCGTCCCGATATGATCATCCTCGACTGGATGCTGCCCGGCATGGATGGCCTCGCCGTCTGTCGCCGCGTGCGCCAGTCCCATCTCATGCCCATCCTCATGCTGACCGCCCGGTCGGAGGAGATTGACCGGGTGCTTGGCCTGGAGGTCGGCGCGGATGACTACGTGGTGAAGCCATTCAGCATGCGCGAGTTGCTGGCTCGCGTCCGCGCGCTGTTGCGGCGTGTCACCCTCGATGCGCTGAGTCCCGCTGCAAGCGGACAAGCGGCAGAGACGCCCGCGCCGGTAGCTGACGCTGCGCCAGCAGAGGCCGATGCAGCGCCCACCGCCATTGTGCAGGGCCCGCTCCGTGTTGATCCCGCCATGCATGTGGCGACACTGGATGGCGCGGAGCTAGACCTTACGCCCAAGGAATTCGAGTTGCTGCAACTCTTTGTCGAGCATCCCGGTCGCGCGTTTAGCCGCGAGTTTCTGGTCGAGCGTATCTGGGGCTATGAGTACGATGGCTTCGAGCGAACGGTGGATACGCATATCACCCGGCTGCGCAAGAAACTCGGCCCCCTTGGCGACAAAATTATCACGGTTTGGGGTGTCGGCTACCGTCTCGTCCTCTAGTCTGTAACTTCCAGCCATACCTTCTTATAACTCGGCCACACCAGTCGTCACAAACACGCTGAGAGACCGTCACAGGTTCGACACACTTCGCACACATGCTGGCGTCATACTGTTTCCAGCGCCGCAGGAACAATCTCTGAATGAGCGCTGGAGATAGAGAAGTTAGAGAAGTTAGAGAAGACAGAGCAGATCGTCGAGGAGCCGACATCATGATGAACGATACCTATTCCGGTGGCCCATCCGCCGACAACTATGGTGTTGACGGACCACCACCCGTACTCCCGCGTGAAGATGAAGAACATGGTCGAGAGATTCCGGCGTATGGCGGCGACGCACCGCGCGAGCGCCATCGCCCACCAGGCTATGTCCGCTGGATTGCTGGCCTGCTCATCGTTTTTGTGGCGCTGGCGCTGGCTTGTGGTGGTATCAGCGCGGTGTTGGCGGCCATCGCGTTCAACAGCACGCCAGCCTCCGCGACCGTTGATAAGACGTTCAGCGTCACAGGCATCCCGACACTCGTGATTCATGGCGCCGCTGGCAGCGTGCATGTCAACCCTGGAACCGATGGACAGATTACTCTCCATGCCACCAAGCGGGTGCGCGCGCTGACCCATTCGCAGGCGCAGAGCGCGCTGGATGCGATCACTATTACGACGACACAGAGTGGCAATCAGGTCAATATCCAGGAAGACAATGCTGACATTGGCGGGTGGTTCTTCAATGGCTTCCAGCGCGCTCAGATCGACCTGACCGTAACCGCGCCAGCCAACACCAATCTGAACGTCACCGAGGATGCCGGAACACTCGACGCTACGGGCTTCACGGGCCAGCTCACGACGCGAGTCAACGCGGGTAGCGCGACGCTGAGTAGCATGACGATGGCCAAGGGGTCGTCGTTGAGCGTCGATGCAGGCAGCCTGACGGTGGATGGCGCGCTCCAGTCCGGCGCCTCACTCATGGTGGAGGTCAACGCGGGGTCGGCGGATGTAACGCTGCCTCAGGCCACGAGCGCTCATCTCGATGCAACCGCCTCGGCAGGCAGCCTGAATGTAAATGGCTGGAATATCCCGAGAATCACGATGCCGCGAATACTTCGGCAAGTGGTGATCTGAATCCCAATCCGACTGGTACAATCACGATTCGGGTGAGCGCCGGAAGCGCCTCACTCAACGCGGGAGGATGATGGCAAGATTTGCCGCTACTGAACTGCCGAAACATCGCTGGAGACGCCCACACCGGCGTCTCTAGTCGTTTTCCTCACGTGGATCCCAACCCTTGTCTCAGGGTGTCTCAGTCGCAATACCGCTCGTCTGATGTAACCTCCAGCGAAGAGAACAGCAAATGGGCTGTCGGCTGCGACAGTGGGTATTGTCTGCCATCAGGGGAGGGCCAACCATGCAGAAAGCGATGAACAGCAAACCGTCTCATCCCAGCCGCGCCTGGCTGCTGCTGCCGCTGCTCGTCTTCGCGCTGATCGCGCTCACCGTCGGCATCGTCGCGCATCAGACGGTGCGCTCGCCGTATAGCGTGCCATTCTTCCATCTCTTCTTCAGCGATACGCTCCATATGAAAGTCTGGCTGGTGACGGCGGCGCTCGTCCTCGGCTTCTTCCAGCTTTTGACAGCCTCGCGGATCTACGAGTTATTGCGCTTCCCGCCGAAGGGTCGCTTCTATAATATCGTCCATCGCTGGTCGGGGCGCGTTGCCATCGCTCTCACGGTGCCTGTCGCCTACCACTGCATCTTCCTGCTGGGCTTCGAGATGACTGATACGCGCGTCTACATCCATTCGCTGCTCGGCTCGGCGTTCTATGGCGCGTTTATCGCCAAGGTGCTGCTCGTGCGGGTCAACCGCTTCCCCGCCTGGACGCTGCCGGTCGCGGGCGGGCTGCTCTTCTCGATTCTGCTGGGCCTGTGGATCACCTCGGCTGCCTGGTTCTTCAGCATCTCGGGCGTGGCGCTATAGGATCCTGGAACCAATGGATCCCAGGTTAACGTTCATTCAGGCGTTGTTATCCTGATCTGTGCGTTTGTCTGGGGTGTCATCGTTAAGAGCCTTCGCGTGGATCACCTGTAGTCTTGCCGCCTCAGCAGTCGCGGCCTCAGCCTCGGCGGTACGTCCAAGCGCCTGAAGCGCTTCGGCTTTCAGTTTGAAGGTACGAGGCTCTTTGGGATCTATGTCATTGGCGAGCGCATGATCGAGCGAACGCAGCGCCTCTTCATTCCGCTCCAATTTGATGAGCAGCGCGCCAAAGCCTGCCCATGGCTCGGGCGCGGTGCGTTCCCACGTGGTCGCCTCGCGGAACGCTTCGATGGCCACTTCGTAGTCCGCGCGCGCCGTATGCACCAGACCCAGATACGTCCAGATCGCCGATGACCATGGATCGAGGCTTCGTGCGTATTCGAGCGCCTGCAGCGCCTCTTCATAGCGCTCGAGCGCGTAGAGGGCCTCTCCCTTCGAGATCCAGGCGTACTCATACGTCGGCTCGATTGCGATGGCTTTCTCCAGGAGCGGCAGTGCTTCCGACGGCTGGCCCATCCGCACGCGAGCAGAGCCAGCATTATTCCAGCCGACTGCCTTCTCGGGCGCCACATGTAGGAAATGTTCGTAGCATTCCAACGCCTGGGCATAGCGCTTCATGTGACTCAGAATCGCCCCTTTCGTGATCCATGTGTACGCATCCTCCGGTGCGTCCGTAAGCAACTGGTCGCAGCATGCCAGGCTTTCATCGAATCGCTGCATGTCGGCGAGCGTTGACGCCTGCAGGCGGCGGATGGCGGCGCTTTGCGGATGCCACTGGAGGGCCTGCTCACTTGCGGCGAACCCGTCGGCAAATTGCTCCAGACGTCGCAGGGCGCGGATCCTGTTGTACAATGCCGACTCAAACCCAGACTGCTCCACGAGAGCCTGGTCAAAGAACGCAAGCGCCTCACTCCAGCGGCCTGTGTTGAGCCCAATAAGGCCGGTGACATTGAGCGCATAGGCACTGTGGGGTTCAAGGCGGAGCGCGGCTTCGCAACAGGCGGTGGCTTCCACATACTGCCTCAGATCGGCCGTATAGATGGCCGCCTTCTCCGCCCAACCTTCGCTGGAACTGGGCGCGCGAGCCAGGAACTCGTCGAGCGCCAAAAGGGCCGCGTCATAGCGTTTTAGTGCTCGCAGGGCGCGCGCCTGAATCCACCAGGGGTTGGCATCCTGCGGATTGAGGCGAGCGGCGATACCGCCCGCTTCAAGCGCTTCTTGCAGGCGGTCGAATCTTAATAGGGCGTTTGCTTTGTTTCTCCACATGAGAGAATTACGTGGGTCGAGAGAAAGGGCCTGCTCATAGCAGGCGAGCGCTTCTTCGTAGCGTGTGAGACCTGCGAGCGAAATGCCCTTGTTATTCCATGCCCAGGCGTACCGCGGGTTTATAGCGAGTGCTTGATCTGCCGCGCTGATGCCCTCATCGTACCTACGTAGATCGAAAAGCGCCCACGCTTTCTCATTCCATGCCTGAACGTTTCCTGGTTTACGGAGTAACGTCTTCTCGGCGCGCGTAAGTCGCCGCTCGGCCCGGTCAACTAGTACGTGGGATGCAACATTTCCAATCGGATCGTCATACTTTGCTGGCATGTTGTCGCTTGCCGGGCGTTTGCGGAACCATCCTGCCATCGAGTTTCCCTCAATATTATGCATGAGTCATATGTCGTTTGCGTCCAATCATAACATGCGAGCAGTAGAGCGAGGAGATGAGCTGTTGACAACATCACCGGGCAGGACTTGTGGCGCTCATACGCGTAGAAATCGCCCGAATCTATGCCATCCAGGTGGCAAATGACAACGGGCGGCTGCGCCACAATAATGGGGGATACTGGCCAATTTTGCTGGCAGGATTTGTCGGGATATGTGAAGAAACCTGGAATGTGGCCGAGGACGGTGCGCGTCGCCCTATGGAGTAGTGTCTTCCAGTGCGAAGCCGATTTCGAGGGTTGCCTGATAGACGATCACGCCGTTATCAATCCGCCCACGCAGCTCCTTGACTTCGAACCAGTCGACATGGCGCAGCGTCTTCTGTGCGCGCCCGATTGCCGCTTTCACGGCGTCGTCGTACCCGATGGTTGAGGTTCCGACAAGCTCGGTCTTTTTATAGATTGTTCCGCCTGTGCCCGCCATCTCCGCGCCTCCATTTATGCGGCGATACTACCCACGCCGCGTGTAGACACTCTGCTCATTGCGTTACGGTAATACACGCTGTCCGCAAAAACGGGGCCAGATTGTTGGAATGGATACCTTGTACCAGGCGAGTGTAGATACCATTGAGCCAGGAGCGACATATTCCTCTCTATGAGAGCAGTGCGTTTTCTGTTACACTCAGCCCACGACGACTGAGCGATGATGTGGCGGGAGGTAGATAGCGTGGCTGTTGGAGGTGGCGAACTGCAAGGGCAGCAACTGGGCGTATTCGTGCTTCAGTCGCTGCTGGGGAGCGGCGGGATGGCTGAGGTGTATCGCGCCTTCGACCCTCGCCTCAATCGCATGGTCGCCGTCAAGGTACTGCCGCCAATTCTGGCAGCCGATCCCAACTATGTCGCACGCTTTCGCACAGAGGCTCGCCGCGTCGCCGCACTTAATCACCCCCACATCGTTCCCGTCTACCACTACGGCGAGGAGATGGTAAAACGTCAGCGGCTGCTCTACCAGGTCATGCCAATCCTGCGCGAATCGCTGCGTGACCGACTTGACCGTGAGGGGACTTTGCCGCTCGTCGAGGCTGGACGCATTGTCGTCGAGATTGCATCCGCGCTTGAGGCCGCCCATGAGATGGGACTGGTTCATCGCGATGTCAAGCCTGAGAACATTCTGCTCGACCAAAAAGGGAAGGCGATGCTGACGGACTTCGGCATCGCACGCGAAGCGATGTTCCTGCGACGACCGGGGATGATGCAGACGTTGGCGGCGACAGGCCTGCCGGTGGGCACGCCCGAATACATGGCGCCAGAGCAACTGCGGAACGGGCCGGTAGATCAGCGCGCCGATATCTACGGGCTGGGGACGGTGCTCTATGAGTTGTTGACGGGCGTAGTTCCCCATGAGGCTGAAACCCCCTATGAGGTTGCCGCGCTGGTTCTCACCGCGCCGCTGATACCGCCCTCGAAGCACAATCCGAATATCAGCCGCAAGCTGGAGGCGACAGTCATGCGCGCGCTGGCTCGCGACCCAGAGGATCGTTTCCCCGATGCGCGCAGCTTTGCCGAGGCGCTGGCAGCGGCAATCGCCGAGCCAGATACAGTCTCAGTGCCGACAGTAGGGGCCTGGCCGCGCAAGACATATCGTTTTGAAGCAGTGCCGACGGCGGCGGCGCCCTCTCGGCGCAAGCGGGGTCGCGGGGGATCCTCCGGTGGCGGGCGAAATGGCGTAGGCGCTGGCTCATCGCCCTGGCGCGGCGGGCGTCGCTGGCTCCTCATCGCTATGGCAGTTGTATTGCTGCTGATTGGCTCGCTCGCGGGGAGCGCGCTGGCTTCCCGGACGGGGTTCGAATGGCCGTGGCTGGCGAAGAGTCAGCCGATTATCCTGCCGATGGCAACGGCAACGGCGACGGCGACATTGCTGCCGACGGATACGCCGCAACCCACGGCGACGTTACAGCCCACCGCTACGCCGCGGCCGACGGCAACCGCGACACCGCGGCCGACGGCAACCGCGACACCGATACCCGTGGGCACGGGCCTCACTGGCTCCTATTTCTCGAACAGGGGTCTCACCGGAAGTCCCGCGATGACGCGCACGGACGCGACCATCAACTTCACCACGTGGGGTTCCTCTCCACCGATCCCAGGAGTTGCGAGCAATTTTTCCGTGCGATGGACGGGATTCGTGGTACCGCTTTTCTCCGAGACCTACACCTTCACGACGCTCTCCGATGATGGGGTGGAAGTCATCATAAACAACCAACCTATCGTCGACAACTGGACTGATCATAGCGCTACGTCGAACTCTGGTTCCATCACACTTTTGGCGGGCAAGCACTACGCCATCACGGTCCAGTACTATCAGGGTGGAGGGGCCGCTGTTATCCAGTTGTACTGGCAGAGCCAGAGCCAGGCGCAGCAGATCGTCCCGCAAAGCCAGCTTTTCCCGTCATAGCCATGCGGCGTCTCTTGCGGCTTCTGAGTGCCATCAAGGGCATCTCGTGAACCAGTATAGCAAGCATGTACAAACGAGAGATTGCTCCCAAGAAGGCTGCAGTCGCTGCCTTGATTCTTCATTTGTCTGCATCGGGAGCACAACATTGGGGGGGTGTGGTGTCCGGGTAGCAGGTTTCACATCGTCGAATCTGTCTTGACTGCACGTCTTCCTTCAGCTTGGATACAGCGTATTGCCTAATATTGAGACGACACGTAGAACATGGCGCTTTAACCCGTTGCGCCCTACGCAATGTATACTGAACACAAAGCTACAAACAGCTACACACGGCTCAGACGCCCTGCCGGGGACTAGAGGACGTGGGGGAAGGCTGGACATGCAGACGCGAGACGCAGCCTCGAAGTAGCCCAAGGGCGGTCACCTGGATGTGGGGCGATCACGAACTTCTTCACGGAACCACACAATCCCCGCCAGTGGTGGCAGCGACTCTTTGCCGAGTTGGTGGGCGCTGATGTCATCGGTGCGCCGATAGTCTAGCGACTTGTGGATGACAGGATAGCAACCGATCGTGAAGATCCAGCACTCTTGCGGCATGTTGTTCCAGTCACTAAAAACATTCCACCAGATACGGCCTGCGCGCTGCCTGCCCTTCGGCGGCGGGCAACTCATATTTGTCAACGCCAGCTTAGCGTATGGTGATGTTCAAATCGCCCTCCCGTAACTGGCCACCATCGCTCCGCATGTGGACATGAATGTGGTATGCTCCACCTGTCCGTTCATCACGTATGCATCTCTTCGGTGTTGGCGCTGGCGTAGCTCTTACAAGCCTGCCCTCCTCCCCACTGAACCAGTGCCGTCTTTCACGAGCGACATGACCCACGTCGCTTTGCAGCACATGACAGCAAGTCTCAGATGCAACTGCGGTTTAGGCAGCCTGCTACACGTAATTGATTGGCGTCTATGCGCCCAGTGCCCAATGCTGTGTCCCAGGCCATGACTCCAGCCTTCCCATGCGCTGAGCGATTGCTTGGCCGCACATTGCCATAGCTGTGCATGACCTTGTATGGCTATGCAAGATAAGGATGAACCGAGTGCAGAAGTTCCAAATCGACAAGATTGCGGTGATCGGCACCTATATGCCGCGCCAATGTGGTGTGGCCACGTTCACCACCGACTTCTGCGAGGCTCTCAGCGCCCAATACCCGGATGCTTCGATCTGTGCCATCCCGGTGAACGATACAAGCGAAGGCTATCCCTATCCCTCTCGTGTGGAGTTCGAGATCGCTGAGCGCGACATCGAGTCGTACCGTCAGGCTGCGGACTATCTGAACATCAATCGTGTGGATCTGGTTGTGCTCCAGCACGAATATGGCATTTTCGGCGGACCCTCTGGCAGCTACATCTTAGAATTACTGCGTGAGCTACGCATGCCGATTGTCACCGTACTTCATACGGTTCTGGACAAACCTGATCGCAACCAGCGCAAGGTGCTAGACGAGGTTGCGCGTCTCTCTGACCGCCTGGTGGTCATGAGCCACCACGCCCTCGACGTGCTGCACGACCTTTACCTGGTGCCGCGTGAGAAGGTCAGCTACATCCCCCACGGCATTCCCGATGTTCCCTTCGTTGATCCTAACTTCTACAAGGACGAGTTTGATGCCGCGGGGAAGGTGGTGCTTTTGACCTTCGGGCTGCTCTCACCGAATAAAGGGATTGAGCACGTCATCGCCGCCATGCCGACCATTCTGAAGCGCTATCCCGACGCCCTTTACTTTGTCCTCGGCGCAACACACCCGCACGTCAGGCGGCGAGATGGCGAAGCCTATCGTCTGATGCTCCAGCGGCTTGCCCGAGAGCACGGTGTCGAGCACGCGGTCGTCTTCTACAACCAGTTTGTTCGGCTCGAGAAATTGGTGGAGTTCATCGGCGCGACCGATATCTATGTCACACCCTACCTTAACCGTGAGCAAATCGTCTCTGGCACACTCGCCTACGCTGTCGGCACGGGCAAGGCAGTCATTTCCACGCCCTACTGGCACGCCGAAGAATTGCTCAGCGAGGGGCGAGGCATTGTCGTGCCTTTCCGCGACTCCGCCGCGATCGCGGAGCAAGTCATCTGGCTGCTCGATCACGACGCTGAGCGTCATGCTATGCGCAAGCGCGGGTACGAACTTGGCCGCGAGATGACCTGGTCGCAGGTCGCTCGATGCTACATGTCACTCTTCGACCAGGTGCGTGAGCAACGCCTCCTTGTGCCTCAAGCCGGGAGTGTCTCGCGGCGCCTGTTGCGCCCGCATTCGCTTCCTCCGCTTAGTCTGAGTCATCTCCAACGTATGACTGACGACACGGGTCTTCTCCAGCATGCCACCTTCTCTGTCCCAAACTACGGAGAAGGATATTCCATCGACGATAATGCCCGTGGACTGATTGCCACGGTTCTGATGGAAGAACTTGGGCTGGGTTCAGCCGAAGAGGTTGCCGCGCTGGCAGGACGCTATCTGGCGTTCATTGCGCACGCGTTCAACGAAGACGCTGGCCGCTTTCGCAACCTGCTGTCTTTCGACCGCCGCTGGTTGGAGGATGTCGGTTCGGAGGATAGTCACGGGCGCACTCTGTGGGCGCTTGGCATGGTTATTGGGCGCTCGACCGACGAGGGGCATGTGGGTCTAGCAAGCTTACTCTTCAATCGTGCGCTTCTCGCCGTCACTGAGTTTACCGCTCCGCGTGCCTGGTCATTTGCACTGCTAGGCATCCACGAATACCTCAAACGCTTCGCCAGTGATCGCGGTGTGCAACGGGCCCGCGACGATCTCGCTGACCAGCTGATGCAAGTATTCATCGTCAACGGTGAGCCGGGCTGGCCATGGTTCGAGGACATTCTGACCTATGATAATGCAACACTGCCCCGTGCATTGTTGCTCGCCGGCGTTGATATGAACAATGCTGACTATACCAAGGCAGGTGTCACTGCGCTGACGTGGCTCATGGAACTCCAGTTTGGCGAGGACGGGCACTTTATACCCATCGGTTGCCACGGCTTTTACCGGCGTGGCGAAGAGCGTGCGCGCTTTGATCAGCAGCCGATTGAAGCTTACGCGTCAATCGCTGCCTGCCTAGCTGCCTTCCGAGAGACGGAAGACCTACACTGGCACGTACAGGCTCAAGCTGTCTTCGATTGGTTTCTCGGACGCAATGATCTCGGCGTCTCGCTCGTCGATCCCGCGACTGGGGCATGCTACGACGGCCTCCAGCCTGACTGGGTCAACCAGAATCAGGGCGCCGAATCGACCCTGGCGTTCCTGCTTGCGCTCCTGGAGCTGCGCGCGACGGAGGCCGAACTCCTCGCGGAGGAAGCCGCGCGCGAGGCTGAGCGACTCGTGCTGGCGAAGGGAGTGTCCGCTCATGCGTGACCGCACCTCGCCCGGCTTTGAGGGACTACGCCCTCGCAGGATTACAATGCTGATGGAGCACATCAATGCCTTTTGAGAATGCGCTGCACGAAGTCCTCTTCCACCGGCATCCACGCAATCCCATTCTGCGGCCATCGGACTGGCCGTATCCTATCAACACAGCATTCAATCCAGGGGTAGCGCGCCTCTCAGATGGCTCAACGCTCCTGCTCTGCCGCGTGGAAGATCGCCGAGGGTTCTCTCACTTCTGCGCCGCGCGCTCTCAAAATGGCATCGATGGCTGGCGGATTGATCCACAGCCAACATTGCAGCCGGATCCCACCGGCCATCCTGAGGAACTCTGGGGCATCGAGGACGCGCGCATTACCTATGTGCCCGAACACCAGGCGTACTACGTCGCCTATACCGCGTATTCGCGAACTGGTCCGGGGGTTTCATTGGCCAGGACCACCGATTTCGCTGAGTTCGAACGGCTCGGGGCCATCATGCCGCCCGAGAACAAAGATGCAGCCCTGATGCCCCATCGCATCGGAAACCGTTGGGCGCTGATCCACCGGCCCATGAGACCGGACAGTGCGCATATCTGGCTGTCGTATTCGTCGGATCTGGAGCATTGGAGCGATCATCGGCGCATATTGGCAGCGCGCGAGGGGGCGTGGTGGGACGCCAACAAAGTCGGCCTCTCCTGTCCGTTGATCGAGACGTCTGACGGCTGGCTCATGATTTACCATGGGGTGCACATCACTGCGTCAGGAGCACTTTATCGACTCGGCTTGGCCCTTTTCGATCTCCAGCAGCCGGAACACTGTCTGCTTCGCGGAGATGAGTGGGTCTTCGGGCCAGAAGCTCCTTATGAGCGCGCCGGTGATGTCGACAACGTCGTCTTCCCGTGTGGATACACGATTGGAGAGGATGGCGACACCCTGTATATGTATTACGGGGCAGCCGACACCTGCATTGCGCTTGCTACCGCAAGCGTGCGCACGCTGCTTTCCTGGCTGCGCCAGTATGGTCACGGTGTAGATTCGGAGTCAGAGAGCACGGAAGCAAGTCCGGGCTAACGGCAACTCGACAGGGTCAGCTATCTGCTACCAGGGACCATATCCTCGCAATTTGTGATGCCAGCCAGCACCGGAATCTCATTGGCTTCAGGATCGATGCGCAGTTCGTTCATGATCCGCGTCATGGCTGGAACGGCCCTGGCAACCTTGCTCGCTCCTCGTAGGCGGCGCGCGTCCGACACTTCCGCGCAGACGTATCTCGCCGAGGCGTGGGTAGACGCCGATGTGTTGCCCGGCCGTTCGCGAGTCGAGCGCGAGGGCCATCGAGACCCTCGCGGCAAGGTCATTGTCTGCCACGAGGTCGTTGTGTAGCTCCGACATTCCTGTGATGCCCTGGATCTGATCCTCGGCCATGCGCCGCAAAAGGTCATTAGAGACGTGCCCTCGCACTGGACGACCCCGTCGAGCGGGCGGATCTCGATCGCCGCGAGGTCGAGGCGCAAGGGCGCATGATCGAACAACTGGTCGTAGATGTCCTGGCGCAACTGCTCATCGGGGCGATAGGGCAACAGGCGATCCGGCGATATGCCCAGGCGCGCCGTGACTTGCTGGGCGGCGACACTGGTCACCGCGCGCGCTGGTACCAGTACTTCCCCCCGCCATCCGCGATCCACGACAAGGCTACGTAACGCGTGTGTCACGGGATCAACCGTTATCTGAACGAGACGCCCCAGCTGTTTTCCGGCCACGTCACCCCTTTCGCGCGCGTCACGAGCGTCGATGGTGTTCATCCGTGTAGAGCTGGAGAGCACGATACCGCTATCTGAAGGCATCCAGGACCACTTTTCTATCTCGGCGAGTGCGATATTCAAAGTGACCCTCTCGGCGTCGGCGCCAGTAACGACCTCCACTGGAACGAAATAGTGGTGGCGGCTGAACAGGCGCACGCGAATGCCAAGATAAGTGAGAGTCTGTCCCTGCTCATCAGCCACGACCGCTACCGCTACTAGTTTGCCGGCCGTGCCGTCACTGGCCCAGATGTCCGCGCCGAGGCGAAACTTCCACGCTTCCGCGGACGACGTCATTGTTGCTGTCTCACATGTCGCATCTGGAGTTATGCATCGAACCACGGCACAGCCGATGCTCCACCATCAACTGCCCACGCCGTGTCCAGCGGGTCCGGAGTCTCGTCGGTGGCCTCGTCCATACGTTGACCGTAGCCCTGCACCCAACCCACGAAATACTCGTCCTGCTGAGCAGGATGAAGCAACTCCTGCTGCGTGCACGAGACCTCCCATGCTTCCTGTAGCAGGGCACGGGTGCTCAGAAATTCAGGCGCGTGAGCCGATGCCGCGATGTGCCCATCCACCATTCCTTTGGTGTGCATCATGGCGCAGGCATGCATAGCATGCGTGCTTCCGAGCCATACCACCTCGGCGTGTTGATCCTGTCCGGCTGTCATTGTCTTGTCCTTCTGTCTCGTCGCCCTTTTCATAGCAGCCGCTCTGGTCACTGTTCTCTCATTTGCCTGACTGTTTCAACATTTCTCAAGTAAAGCCATGAGGTACTCAATCAGCATCTCCGATGCAGCTGACTGCTCGGTTGTGATGACTAGAGCTTATGGGGCGTAGAGAGGTTGCCATGAGACGTACATGCAGAGCCCTTCATGGAGTCAGCTATGCTTATGGTGGCTGTAGCCAGCAGCTTTGAGCGCGGCGCCGACCTCATCGACGTGTCACCGCCGCCCATGAAAAAGACCTGCGCCGTCATCGTGCCACCTCTTTACATACTTTGGCAGGGCGGGACACGAGCGCAGGTGGGAGAGGATATCAGGAACAGGGGCCTGTTTGTATCGTCACCATAGTGCTGGTGTACCATCGCATCGCCACAGCCGCCGTTCAGCAGCCACATGGGCGTCAGATGGAACTGGCATCTGGTGCTCACTTCATCGCTTTATGGATATTTTCGTATGCATTCCATACACTAATGAGCATACCTCTTTTTGATCATCTTTTGCTTGCACCAGGTGGAACTGCACAGTTTGTGGTACATTGAAGAAGGAGTGGCCTCTGCTTGTGCTCGTGAGTGGGACCCTCTTACGAAGGAACACGCATGGATATCTCCTCCATGGATTCGGACTCTGGCATTGCCCGCTCGCTTAGCTATTTCCCTGCGGCGGTCTATCGTTGGATGCAGCGCCGGATTCGCGCCCGTATGGAATCTCCTCGCATTCTCTTGCTCACTACCATTGGAGATGACACAGGCGAACCCCAGACGGTCGCTATAGGCTATTTCGAGGATGGTCCAGATCTCGTGGTCATAGCGTCGAACTACGGGAGTGACCAGCATCCCACTTGGTATCGCAATATGCACGCACGCCCACTGGTGGGCGTACAGATCGAGGAGCGTGTCCGGGAAATGGTGGCTTCGACAGCTACGTTCTCCGAGCGTGCACAGCTCCGTGTGCGGCTAGCGACCGAGGACAAGCAATACGGCCGTTACCAGCGGAACACTGCCCGCGAGATCCCCATCGTGCTCTTGCGTCCTGCTGAACTGGCACTGACAAACTTGGGCAACACATCTCTCTCGTGCATATGAGGAGACCTTCTAGGTATAGCGAGGATACAGCAAGCGCCGCATCGGCTGGCGTCTCTACTATGGCAGCCAATACACAGGATCACAGACAGGAGGTGAGGCAATGGCTGATGTCGAGAGGCTGAAGCAGATGGCCGAGGCGGTGCGCCAGCGCGCGCGGGAGCGTCAGGAAGCCGAAGACAGACGCTCAGCAGACAACTTCCAGGCGTGGATACAGACTGCCCTATCACTAGAGATGCGTGATGCTTTGCAACTCACCCTAGGCTGGGATCAGCGGCAACAAATCCCAGTGGCGACCTTCGAACTCGGCAAGGAACGTGGTCGTCTCTACCGAGGCAAAGACCAAAGCGACGAGCTTGGAACTGTGATCGTTACCGACTCCGACGGCCGCGAAACGCTGGCGGCGTCGATTCATTCGGAAGATGAACTGCTGCTGTTTATCGAGAAGTACTTGTGAGGCAGATGGTAAGCGAGATACCAGATAGTGAATCGGCCAGGCGAGGGGACGATTTATAATAGCACTATTAAGCGCTGCTGGCGCCGTGCAGGCAGACAACCATACGCTGACAGGGAGGGATGCCCATGTCACGAGGCATGATGGACTGGGAGGGCCGCGATCTGGTGATCCCACTGGCCATCTCCATTCGTCATTGGCACACTCCCGATTATGTCGGCGCGGTGGCGATAAGGGTACAACCGATCATTGAGACATATCTGCGCGATGCCGCGCGGGACGGTTGGCATGCGGATGAACCAACAGATTTCGCCACCTTGTTCAGCCGCTCGCGCGTGCGAACCCGGAACAACATCTTTCGCTGGCGGGTTGATTCAGCGACGATTCGGCTGTTGCGCGCCGTCAGGAACGTGTAAAGCAAGAGGCGAAGCGCGTGGCCAGGCTGAAAACATGCTATACTCCGAGGTGCAATGGATTGCTTTTGCTGAAGTTCACAATGGGCTCGGGAGTGGGTACAACCGACCTTAGCCCGTCGGCAGCGCCTCCTTCACCGCAGGCGTACATCATCGGAAGTGAACGCCTCCTAAATAAGGCGCCGGTCGCTGAAGTGCGCGTTGCAAGACCCCACCTCTCCTCTGTTGTGTCTGCTTGCCGACACGGCGATACGCGAGGAACGGCCCCCACCGGCGAAGGAGACCATCATGTTCACATCGGGCGACTACCAGATCGCGGTGACGTACCGCGACAGCAACTACCTGTGGAAAGATCGCGCGGTCGATAGTATGGAGATGACTGAGACCGAGGTAAGCCCAACCGAGCGCGCCGTACACTGCTTCGTCCCTAATTTCTGGGGGCGTTTCTCGCATCCGTCGCGTATTGAACGCGTGATGGTCACGCTGCAAGGCCGCACCTTCCGATTACCCTGGCGAGCGGCGTTGAATTTGGCTGCTCCGTCGGTGTTGTCGCTGGATATCCTGCTCCACTACGATGACCATGAAATGCCGACCAGCGTGACATGGAAATGACCGTAGCCCACAGGCCCGGCGCGTGAGCCGAGTCACGTGTGCCGAATAAAGACGACGTTTGGGAAGGGTAGGCTTATGCCAGGGGGTCAAACGCTCTATGACCTCGTCGTCGTAGGTTCTTCGGCGGGCGGCATCGAGGCGCTCTCGCTGCTCGTATCCACGCTGCCGACCGATTTCCCCTCCCCAATCGTGCTCGCGCAACACCTCGGCCCCGACAGGCCCAGCCATCTTGCTGACATCCTCGCACGTCAGAGCGCACTGCCAGTGAGCATTGTGGACGAGGGCGCACCGCAAACCCTGGCGGCGGGGATGGTTTATGTTGTCCCGGCGGATCGCGACGTGGAGATCACTGATCACGCGGTCGTCTTGCAGACGCAGTCAACTGGGCTTCCCAAGCCATCCATTGACTTGCTACTTGCGAGCGCCGCTCAAATCTATGGCGAGCGGTTGATTGCCGTAATTCTCACAGGAACTGGCTCTGATGGCACTGCTGGAGCGCAAGCGGTAAAAGCCGCTGGCGGAACGGTGATCATTGAGAATCCGGATACAGCCAGTTATCCTGCCATGCCTGCCTCTGTGGCGCGATCAAGCGTAGACATGAGCCTGGATTTGGCGCGGATCGGACCGATGCTGTACGACCTGCTAACTGGCGCACATGTGCTTTCCGCGCCCGAAGATATCTTACCAACGCTACTTGCGGAGACACGCGCCTACAGCGGGATCGATTTCTCCCAGTATAAACAGCCAACGATCCTCAGGCGCCTCCAAAGGCGGACGACAGCAACTGGTACAGCGACTCTGCCTGCGTACATTGCGTATCTGCATCACCACCCCGAGGAATACACCCAGCTCTCTGCCAGCTTCTTGATCAAGGTCACCGGGTTCTTTCGCGATCGAGCACTCTTTGACTACCTGCGCGAAGAGGTCATGGCTGAGATCGTTTCCCGGGCGCGGAAGCAACGTAAGCGAATCCGCATCTGGTCAGCTGGGTGCGCCAGCGGCGAGGAAGCCTATTCGTTGGCCATTCTCATCGCCGAGCATTTGGGCGATGAATTGGACGACTTCACCGTGCAGATTTTCGCCACCGATGCCGACGCAGATGCTGTAGCATTTGCTCGTCGCGGGGTGTATTCAGCTGCCGCACTCGCCACCGTCCCCAAAGTCTACAGGGACCGCTACTTCGCGCCCGTCAACAACGGATGGGCTGTCTCTCAACGGGTACGTGGCATGGTTATCTTCGGGGAGCACGATCTCGGGCAGCGTGCTCCGTTTCCGCATATCGACCTGGTAGTGTGCCGCAATGTCTTAATCTATTTCACACCGGAGCTCCAGAGGCGTAGCCTCCAGCTCTTTCCTTCTCACTGCATGACGGGGGCTATCTCGTGTTGGGGATGGCCGAAACGACGAAGCCATTACCGGATTACTTCGTTCCAGCCCAACCGCATCTCAAGGTCTTTCGCCGCCAGCGCGGCGGATTGTCGCCGTCCCTCGATAAGCTGAGCGTGTCCAAACCAGCCTCCCCCAATCATGCGCGAACTCTCGCTGCTGCCCGCAGTGGCGCTGCCAGCTTGGTTCGCGCTGCCTGAATCGGAGCAGGAGTCCGCAATAGCGCGGGGAACAGCGAGCGGTGGGCAATCTCGGGCTGCGCACGCAGTGCTTGGCGAACAGATTCTTGACTTACCTCTTGGCGTCGTGGTGGTCGACAGGAACTATGACGTGCAAGCGATCGAATGACGCCGCCTACACGCTACTCGAGATCAGCCGCATGGCGATAGGGAGGGATCTGCTCCATCTCGCTAGTCGAGTACCGACGAAACCCTTCCGCGCGGCTATTGACGCAGCGTTTCGTGCGCCACCCTCCCAAGGACGTGCCCTAACCGTCACCCTTGAGCTTACACCTGGAGCGTTGCGCTCGCTCGAGATGGTCTGCATTCCGCACCGACCGAAGACAGCGCGCAACAAAGTCCCTGGCGACGTGGACGCTGTGATCCTTATGATCTCGGATACCACGGATACGCAGCGGGAACAGCGCTCTGCTGAAGAGCAGAGGAAGATGGACACATTCCCAGAGGCGCCCCTCCGCCGGGGTCGCAAGCGCAGGGGACTGCCGTTGGCATCGGAACACACGGCGCGTGAAGACCCTCGCGAGCGAGAACTTGAGCAAGCCCGCACCCTGGTGCGTGAACTAACTACGTCAAACCAGGAGTTGCGTGACGCCAACCAAGAGCTGCGCTATGAGAACGAAGCGTTGCGGTTACGCGAGGAAGAGGCGCAAGCCTCGGCCGAAGAAGTGAAAACGCTCAACGAGGAGTTGCAAGCCACCAACGAAGAGCTCGAGACGCTCAATGAGGAATTGGAGGCAACGCTTGAGGAGTTGCGCACGACCAACGACGATCTCCAGGCGAGAACACGAGAACTTGAGGAACTTGTTGCCCAGCGGGGCGAGCACGCCGAGTAGCATCGTCCGCCCGACCGGAAGTGCGCTAGCGAGTGAGTGAATTGGTAGCAGCCAGTCATACAAGTGTTGGTGGATTGGTCGGTAGTTGGAGGATGGTATCATGACGAACGCTGAGGAGATACGACAGGCGCGTCAACTGGTAAGTCGATGGCGCGATCTCCTCTGGCAATCGGTGCTAGATGAGTTCGCGGAGCGCGATGCCACGGGGGCCGAAGCAGCCTGGGCCGTTATACGCGCGCAGCCAGCACGCGCGCTCTTCGGCGCATCCACTCGTGATGCTTTGGAGGCATGGCCGCATTTGGATGGTCAGGCGCGCCATGACTGGGTGTGGGTCTGTCAACTGGTGCATGACACGTGGATGGAGGAGATTCGGTCAGCAACCGAGGCGATAAACTGATTGAGCCCAGTTGTCCAGACGGTGCGTGGCTAGCCGGGCTACGCGCCAAGGACGAATCATCCTCTCCACCGCGCTTAACACTCACTTGGTCACTCCACCAGGTAACTTTCGGGCAGTGTTTCGCCGAGAAAGACAGCAAGCCGGGATGAGACTCGTGCTCATTGCCTCAGCCACCATGCAAGAAGGGAATGCAGACTTTGGATGACACGATTTTTGATCCCGCAACGGCAACACGGGAGGCTCGGGCAGTCGTGAGCCGCTATATCCACACCCTTCTCTACAGTGGTAGTGAGGGTGGCGGCACATCAGGAGCCGAGTGGGATTCCAAACAGGAATTGCGTCGGCTCGGTCGTAGCGAGGCTTATATAGATTCTGCGACCGCGTATGCGCGGAACACAGGTGATGACGTATGGCAGCAGCGTTTCCTCTTTGAGCAGCGCTAGATAGAGGCGCACACCACAGCGGAGTGTGACCACCCCATAGATGACAACAGATGATCGCGGCATAGTGACCAGGTCCGTGGGATTGAGGAGGACATATATGGCGGATGGTAGAGACGTTCGATGGGAGCATTGCAGCCTGGAACATCGCACCAGCAACACGAAGGGGGGCGGGCATCAAGAAACAACAGTGCTGGTGTACTATGGCACGCATTCCTTCACGGAGGGGTTTGATCCGAAGGCGTGGAGCGCAGGCGGTGGGTCAACTCGGCCGAGATGGCTGGGAAATGGCAAGAGCACCGCTACCTATAATGTGGACGGTGACGAGGTCGGCGGAACCACCATACTCTACTTTAAGCGTCGCGCGGGCGAGGAGATTCAACAGCCCATGCTGGCGAACCTCTGACCACGTGGTGGGCTGTATAAGCAGGGTCACTATAAGGCACAGGTGTGATGCCGCGCTGCGCAGACGTCAGCAACATGATTATCAGTTGCCCCCGGCATCGCCGTGCCTTCGCCATCCCTGGCGCATACGGCGATGCCGGGGGCTATTGTTGTGTTTGCGAGCATTCAGATGCGCCCATTACTCAATCCTGAAGATGGAGGCCCAGGGGTAAAATATGCTCTGGTCGTCCGGATCGCCAAGGCGTATGACGATCAGACCCGAGATCGTCATACCCCAGTAATTCATACTCCTCTGGACCCGACGCGCCACTCCACGCTGGGCTCCTACTGTCCGCCGGTCGCGTGGTGAATGTCCATGTTCTAGGGATTCCCTCCGCTGGGCGTGCGTTGATTGAGCCACTTGTTGAATTCGTCGTTTCTCATATTCCTCTTCTTTCGTAGACCTCTTCTCCATCACGCACTCGCTAGATTCACTGGTGTATCATACTGCTTGTTCCGTATGCTGCTCTTCTGGCCGCCCATTGCCCTCGCCTATGCGGCTGCTACCATAGCGCCGACAGACATCCTCATCTGCCAGCGTTCACACGCCTATTCGGGCGCGCCACTCGCCGCCTGGCGCTGTGCCTAGCCCTAGAGCTGGCGCTGCCACGCCTCGATAGCGGCCACGGCGTCGGTAGCGGTCGCGGAACTGGTAGACAGCCGTTGTGGCGCCTGCGGTATATTCGCCAATGCTGCGAGCTGGTCCCCACGGCGCAAGGAAGTGATCGCCTGCCGCGCACGGACAGAGTGCGGCGTAGCCGTCAAAGTAATCTGTCCCAAAATCACGAACGACCCTGTACTCCTTGCGCTGAACGCGCTGAACGCCGCCCGGTCTGCCATCGCCGATATGAGGGCAGAACACCGAGCAACTCACCTGCCTCGTTTGTCATCGGACTCCATCTGCCTTTCGCTTGCACCATCCCCTGCCACTCCCTGCCATTATATGCCGGTACGTGGTGGCTGCTACCGCCCTGTCTCGTCGTTCTGAATCTTCCCATACACTCATATGGGGAGACGCCTTGACCTGTCTCATATCAACTTCGCCACGATCATCATATTCAGCACCGATCAAACCCTGGATTCATAGGACTTGGCATGATGGCCAATTACGACTACCGAGCTACCGAGGCGGAATTCGTATCATGCCCTAAGACTCCAACAGTCCCTGCGGATTCCATATGATACTGGTACTCAGATAACATGGCGCTCCTCCTCACTCCAGCCCCAAAAGGCCCTGCAGTGAAGAGGAGCGGTGGGAGGCGTCGTTGCCTCTCTGCGCAGTGCTGGCTGCTAGTTTTCGATCCCGCCAGGGGCGACCACTTGCTGTTCTGGAGTGGTGGCGAAGCCCAGCTGGTGCAGCATCCCCAGTTGGTCAATCGTGGCCCAATGCTCCACCACTTTGCCTGCCGCAAACGACCGATATGGATTTCCGTCCAGGTCGCCGTCTTGCCGGTTGCCTTCATCCCCTGGAAATCCCCCTTCATCGTCCCACGCGCCGTCACCCGTGCCACCACTTTCTCCCCTTCCGCCACCACATCCTCGACGATGTATTGCAGGTCTGGGAAGGCCGTGCGCAGCATGCGTGAAGAACGCCTGGAATCCGGCCACGCCCGCAGGGAGACCAGCGGGAAGGGCGTGGTCCACATAGTCGTGGGCAAAATACTGGTCGGCAGTATCGAAGTTACCCAGGTTGATCAGTTTTTCAGGAATGGCGCGAAAGGCCGCTTTGTTCTGCTCGGACATAGAAAGTCCTCCTTAGGAGCACGTCATATGGAGTTGACCCACACGAGGCCATCTTCAGATGGCTGCTCGTTGCGACGGGGTGGTCAGATGGTCGCGTCCATCGTGGTCGACCCATACATCACACGATACTCCAGGGTGGGACCTCGCCTCGTGGTTGGCAGAGCAGCAAGGCGTGACACGTCACAGTGGCTGGGCAAGTGCCCAGAGGAGTGATGTTGTTGGGGGCTACACAGAGTATAGCAGAAAAGGCGATAAAAGTCAAATTTTTCTAGAATAGAGAATAAACTCACAAGCGAGCCGCTGAGCCCGATGTCGTTGAATACGTAAGCTGCCGGGGTTATTGATGTTTGCAGATGCTACAAGCAGTCGTTCAAACGACGACATCCCAAAACAGATTTGGTATGAACTCGCGCGGGCAATGCGCACCTGTTGATGTTAGTAGAGAAAAGCAATGGACGAGAAAGCGACCCATCCCTGAGGAATGGGCCGCCTGGATATCCGCGGGTCGTCAAGCACAGTGGCCAATCAGCATGCCTGACGGGCCATCCCCTAGCGGATTGTCGGGGCGATGGCAGCGACCTCGAAATATGTCTGGAGGTTCTGCAACACCAGTGCGGCCTCGTGCTCGTTCAACTTGGTGACGAAGGGCTCACCAACCTTGCGCAGCAACGCAGCAGGCGCCATGTATTCAAACGCGAACTGCACCTTCGTGGTAGCACCTTTGCGGCTCGAAGCGAAAGATGATCGTGCCCTCCAGATCGCCGGTCATCCGAGTCACGATGCACTCCTTGGCCACGTACTTGGTATCCTCACCCTTACCTTCCAGGTGCAGGACCAGCCATCTTGTAGGCATACTTGAATGTGCCGCCGCCGCTGGGCGGACGCGTGAGATCCTTGACTTCGATCAAGCTCGGCCAGATCGTCGCCAGGTTGGACCAGTTGGCAACGTAGTCGAAGACTTGCTGCACTGGTGCGTGAATGGTCATACTCTTTTGGAATTGCAACACTGCTGGGCCTTTCGTCCTTGGTTCAAGAACCGGCGTGATCGGCCCCGAAGGGGGACAGCGTATCTTGCTTGCAGCGTTCCAAAGAGTGGAGCGCCCTCCAAACACACGACCAGGCGATGCGCTAGATTTGTGGAGACCTTCATGTGGGCCCTGACACAGTATTCCAGCGCTGATCCCGAAAACCTATTCTCAGTATAGCACACTAAATGGAAAACCCAAAGTAGACTTGCGGTGTGTAGATTCAATCAGAAGATTCAATCAGAAGATTCAATCGTAACATAGAACGCATAGGGCGTCGGAATGCATTGCAGTTGGCTCAGATGCATCCGACCTATCTTGATACAGTCGACCATTGATGGGATGACCTGGCAGGCAGACAACTGAGGTTGATATGTTGTAGATCTTCGTGGTATAGTCGGGACACCCTCTGTCTACGACTTCACTTGAGAACTTTGAATCAGGCGCTTCCTTGAGTAGGAGCTGCTGGCGGTGCGGGGGGTGACGCGAGTCTTGCCTGCTTTTGAGGTACATCATAGAGGTGCTTTGCACCAACCGAACCTGCTGATGGCAGTGCGGCTCACCAGACAGGAAGGGAGATACCTCTGTGGGGGAACTACTAACGGGTAAGACGCAACCAGGTGAGACGCCGGACGGGCACTGACATGTATAGCTTTGATCCCTTTGCGCAACACCCATTCTATGCCAAGATTAACCACTCGCTGGTCCAGCGCGCCATCGCTCGATTGGATGCTGCCCGGCCAAAGGGCAAGCCCGTATGCGTCGTTGACCTGGCCTCGGGTACAGGAGCGGTGACACAGCTCATCTTGGACGAGTTGG
>CAVRAI010000016.1:0-17093 GCA_963718915.1 uncultured Chloroflexia bacterium
CTATAATTCGCGTAGGCCAGCGTCGTCAAGACATCGACAGCGCCGTCCCTG
Source organism: uncultured Chloroflexia bacterium (assembly GCA_963718915.1). Lineage (GTDB taxonomy): Bacteria > Chloroflexota > Ktedonobacteria > Ktedonobacterales > JADMIN01 > DAHUXT01. Next base: position 52 of record CAVRAI010000016.1, read on the forward strand.
GACGGATATCAACCGAATGGCGTACCATTGCCTGACAACGTGGTACAATGCGGGCGGAAAGTTCTCCTGGCGCTCGCTGTACTCCACTCGACGATGCCGTCGGACAGTGCTGTGCATTGCCGCATGCGCATGGGTGTTCGCTTGCCAGCGCGGATGAAATGGACAGGATTTCCGGAGGGTTGAGCATGAACAGAAATCAGGCGCTGGATAACCTGTGGCTGGCACGCGCATTGTACGACCTTGGCGCTGTCTCGTTCGGCGATTTCACCCTGGGCGACAGCACCACTAACTCACCCGTCTTTATCAATCCCAAGCTGCTCATTAGCAATCCAATGGCGCTTCGGGTCGCGGTCAAACTGATGCACCAGGAGGTCACGCTGGCGCAATCGTTGCGGCGCGCGCGGGTACATCCCTACGATGTCGTCGCTGGTGTGCCGGTTGGTGGCTTGCTGCTCGCTACGGCGTTCTCGCTGGAATCATCGGTTCCACTGATTTATCCGCGTCTCAAGCCCGAAGGCACCGGCCCGCGCGGCATCGAGGGGCGCTTCCAGCCGGGAGCGCGCGCGCTGCTGATTGACGACCTGATTACCGGCGGCAGGAATATTCTGGAGACAGCGCAATTTCTTCAAGAACACGATATTGTCGTCCACGACGCGCTGGTGCTGATCGACCGCGACATGGGCGCTCATGCGCGACTGAAGGCGCAGAGCATCAATCTCATCAGCATCCTCAAGCTGGAGGTGATGATGAAATTCTACTCCTCACAGGGGCTGATCGACCCAGACGACTACCAGCGCTACGTCGACTACGCGCAACTCAACGCCCCCTCGCGCGCGCCGAGTGCTGAGTAGGAGGACTGACCTCATTCCCAGCCCCCCTCTCCGCGAAGGAGAAGGGGAACCAGAGTCGCAGGTGTCGCCGACCCTCACTTACTGCTGAATATCAGGATCGAGGGTGCGCGGCGCCTGAGGCAGCGGCGTGGTTGGTGGCTGTGGTTGCCCAAACGGCTCGGAGATCGCCGGTGGCGGCGTGCCCGAAGTCGGTGCGGAAGCTGGTTTCGCTGGAGGATTGCCGTTGGGTGCGATCCGATGGGATGCCGCCGTTAGTAACTCGCGTAGCGGCTCGATGAGATCAATGGGCAGGGGGAAAATGATCGTTGAATTCTTTTCCACCGCGATCTCGGTCAGCGTCTGCAGATAGCGCAACTGGAGCGCCGCAGGCTCGGTCGAGATCAGATGGGCCGCATCGGCGAGCGTCTGCGCCGCCTGGAATTCGCCCTGCGCCAGCAGCACTTTGGCCCGCTTCTCGCGCTCGGCTTCCGCCTGTTTCGCCATCGCGCGCTGCATCGTCTGTGGCAGCTCGACGTCTTTCAACTCGACGGTGGTCACTTTAATGCCCCAACGCTCGGTATGCTCATCGATGATCTGCTGCACCGCGCGATTGATTTCCTCGCGGTTGGCCAACAGTTGATCCAGTTCTGACTGACCCATTACGTTGCGCAGCGTCGTCTGGGCAATCTGCACCGTCGCGCGGTAGTAGTCCAGCACGTTATTGACGGCGTCGTTGGGAGTGACCACGTAGAAGTAAACGACCGCGCTCACCCGCACCGTCACATTATCGCGGGTGACGCCCTCTTGCGGCGGTAGCTCGATGGTGACGATACGCAGGTCAATCTTGCGCATTGTGCTGATGAACGGCGGCACCCAGAAGACTCCTGGCCCTTTCGCGCCACGCAGACGTCCGAGCACAAAGATGACACCGCGCTCGTACTGATTCACCACGCGCAGCCCCGCCAGAAGGAACAGCAGGAGCAAAACCACAATGATAGCGCCCGCTACACTTAATGTAACTGGATCCACCTCGTCCCCTCGTTTCTGTTATCACGTCCGCCGTTACTTATGACGACGTGACACTCCCACCACATCCGAAGTTGGCTCAACCAGGACTTTTAGTCCCTCCACGCGCACCACCCGAACCGACGCGCCCGCCTCGATGGGCGGCGCATCAACCTGCGTCAGACGAGCGCTCCAATCCTCTCCCATGACACGCACGCGGCCCTCTGGCGCTAGCGATGTTAGCACCGTCGCCTGCTGGCCAACCAGTCCCGCGCTGCCAGTGCGCACCGGCCAGCGCTGCGAGCGGATCACGAATTGCAGTACGATGAGCGCGATCAGGCCGACGCCAATTACCACCCCGCCGATGATCACTGGACTGAGTGGTTGCGAGCCCCGGTCCACACCAGTGTCAAAGAAGATAAACGAGCCGAGCGCCAGGCTGACCAATGCCCCTATCGAGAGGACGCCATGAGTCGGCACGCGCACGTCTATCCCCAGCAGCACAATCGCCAGCAGCATCAGCGCCAGCCCCGCCCAGTTGGGGTCGAGCGTTCCAGCGCCCAGCAGGAAAAGCACCAGCGCAATCGCGCCGATGGTTCCCGGCACGATAGCTCCGGGATGCGCCAGTTCGAGGTAGATACAGACCGCCGCGACGATGAAAACCAGGAAGAGCACGGTGGGATCGAGGAAAAACGCCTGCACCTGATCGGCGAATGTCGGCTCCAGCACCGTCACTGGCAGCCCCACGACCTGCAGCAAGACAGTCTTGCCGCTGAACATCACCACCGATGTGTCGTCGAGTTGGCTGAGCAGATCATCGCGGGAGGTGGCGCGGAGGTTGATCAGGCCGTTATCGAGCGCCTCCTCGTCGGTGAAAGAGGCGGCATTAGTCACCGTCTGCTCCGCCGGGGCTATCGTGCGATGATATGCCTTCTGCACCGAACGCACCATCGCCAGCAGGTCATTCTTGACCTTGGCATCCAGTGTTGAGGGCAGGTTATCGCCCGCGCTATCCACCGGGCTGGCCGCGCCAATACGGGTGCCGGGCGCCATCGCGATAATCGGTGCGGAGTAGGCGATCAGCGCGCCCGCCGAGGCCGCTCTCCCGCCTGCGGGGGTAACGTAGACCGCGACGGGCACCGGACTGGCCAGAATCGCCTGCGAAATAGCCTTCATGGAGTCAAGATCGCCGCCGGGCGTATCCATCTCGATGATGAGCAGCGCCGCCCCATCGTCATGCGCCGTCTGTATCGCGCCAGTCAAGAAGCGCGCCGACGCGGTATCTACCTCCTGATCGAAGGAGACCACATCGACGTGAGGGCTATTGGCGAGCGCCGTGGGCGCGCCACCAACCAGAGCCGCCACCGCCAGCGCCGCAGCGCAGACGCCAATCAGCGTCAGCGACAGCGCGATGCCGCCAACGATCCATCCGCTTCGCGCAGAGAAGGATGCCACGCGCATAGGAAGCCTCCTTACCCAAAACCAGCCGCTCTGCCTTCTCCGCCACATTCCATAACACATCTCTGCTGGTGGCGCTAGCCTGAATATAGACCTACCGTTACATGCCGTCAAGCGGCGAAACATTCGGCCACAATGCGCGAGTAACACGAGCATGAACACGCCAATTGTTGCCGGGTTCATAATCTCGGCGCGTATCACTTCCTTATATGTTGAATCCAGCAACCAGCAAAGATACCCATAGGTATCGCTCGGAGTAACCAGTGTCATAAGCAAGGACGCTTCTCAGCTGCGCAAATTACTGGTCGTGTGCATAGCATGCGTCGAGATGTCGACACTCTTCGATACGCTCGCCGAAAAAATGGAACGGCCAGAACCGCACGGCCCCTCGCTGTTGAGTCAGATCCCGTTCAGCAAGTCGTGTCGATATCCAGCGCGTTGGCATCGCTGGCGGAATGGTCTACGCTCAAGCGTTTGTAGCGGTTGAAATCGGCGACGATCCGTTCGGCGATGTCGCGGCTCTGGTGAAACCCTGGACGAATCTGGACGGTATAGGGCTTGCTCGACCCGATCCCGCTATTGGCAAGCGTGATGCCGCTGAAGGCGTCAGACGCCGTGATCGTCACCGTGCTCAGCGAGTCGTAGGGATGCTCAGACAGACGTGCGGAGTTAAAAAAGATGATATAGCCTTCCGGCACTGTGATGATAGTGTCTGGATAGCGTAACCGGCGGCGCGTAAAGAGCAGGTTCGGCACGCCGATACCAAACAGCAGCACGCTGGCAATGAAGAGGGGATAGAGATTGCCAATCGCCAGCGCGAACAGAACGCCAAACGCCGCAACCGCCAGCAGAATAATCGTCGAATAGATGAAACGCGCTGGCAGACTCGCCCGGTAGACGGCGCCATCGGGCGGAGTTATCCCACGAAGCGCCTGCGCCATGACCAGCGTGGAGCTCCGCGGCAGCCGTCCGCCGGGCAGCGCGCCGAAGGTCGCCGCTGGATGCGCGCCCGCCTGATCGAGCGCCTCGGCCAGGTTCAGGACGCCAAGCAAGAGGTTGTCGCGGAGGTCGCTACGCGGGCACTGGCGAAGCTCGGACGAAGGCTGGCGGGTCGTGCGAATCTTGGCGACGAGTACCGGCTTGCCAGCTTTCAGTGCGTGCTGATATTCGTTCCTGACGGCCGCCGACCGGAGCGCAGCTGGCGAGAGCGCGACGACCAGCGCGGCGCATTGATCAATCGCCTGGCCCACCTGCGCCGACCAGGCCTGCCCGGCCCGCAGATTGCTTCGATCCACCCAGACGTTGTACCCCGCCTGCTGCAGGCTCAGCTCAAGCCGGTCAATGATGCTGGCGTCTTTGCGCGAGTAGCTGATAAAGAGCAGGGGGGCCGCCGCAACCGTGGGCGCCAGGCCTGGTTCTCCAGATAGATAGCGCGCGACGTATGCCTGGTATTGTGCGAGCGCCTGCTGCCCCAGAATGCCCTCGCCCGGAAACTTGCTCAGCGTCATTGCAACGAATGGTCGCCCGTTTCTGGGGTCCACCTTCAGACGCACGTCACTCGTGCGCGCCTGCGCAATCGGGATGTCTGTGGTCGCGTCGCGGAACGCCGCCGAGACTGCCCCGCCCGTTTTGGTCGTCACGATAAAGCCATCCGGCGTCAATATCACCATCGGACTGTTCTTCAGCGAACGGAGCGCGGTGGGGCTGTATTTGATATAGAGCTGATAGATGATGTACAGGGCTGGCGCCACGACGAGCAAATTTCGGCCTGTGGCAAAGTACGTCAGAATGGTAAGCACGACGGTGATCGTCGCCCCATAGATCGTCCAGCGCGAAAGCCGCCGACCGGCGCGAACCGGAAGCCGACTCACATACCATGCCGGAGGCGTGATGCCGGAACGCGCGCGCGCCAGCACAACCTCGGCATCAAGATCAGGTGGCGTCGCAATGGGGTAACGGGCGATACCCAGCGTATCGAGTGCGATCAGCAGCGCCGCCCAGCCCGCCTGCTCGCCCGCGGAAAAGTCAATCGCCTGGAGATGGCTCACATCGGCAGGCAGATCGTTAGCCGACGAGACAATCACTGGAATGACCTGCTGGTTGTGGGCCAGCGCATACTGATAATCCGCCGTCACCTCAGCGGAGCGCATGCTGGCGCGTGAAACGACGACAAGGACGACCTGGCAGGCATCGATATCGCGCTGTCTTTGATCGCGCGTCGCTGGCCCGCTCAGATCGCCGCCTTCGTGGATCGCCAAACCGCGTAATCGCAGGCGCTCGCACAGACTATCGACAAACGGGCGATCCTGGCCCGAGGCGCTCAGATAGAGTTGCGGTGGACTGTTCAGCATCGGTGGCATCCTCTTTAACACCTGATGGCGAGACGACGGCAAAGGCCCGGCGATTATCTCTATTGTAACCGATAGCTACCAGGCGTGCCCCACATGACCGTGGGATCGTTGCGCTGGATTGCATCATGGCACGGTCGATTCGCCTGAAATGACGCTGGCGGATCGGATGGGCTTACAGTCGGCGTAGGCAGCGCCGCGTGGCCCGCTGTATACTGTTGTAGGCGTGAACTGTCTGCAACAGCGTGGCCCACGGAGACCACCGCTCACTGGCGAGCGGGGCTGAGGCTGCGCTTGAATAGTCCGAGGAGGACGGCGTGGCTACAGGACAAACAGAGTTCGACGTGCTGGTGATCGGCACGGGCGTCGGCGGCTATCCGGCGGCGATTCGCGCGGCGCAACTGGGCGCGCGCGTGGGCATCGTCGAGAAGCAGTACATCGGCGGCACCTGCCTCAACGTCGGCTGCATCCCATCGAAGGCGCTGCTACACGTCGCCCATCTCTACGCGACATTTGACGAGATGGGTCAGATGGGCATCGTGGCGAGCAAACCCACAATCGACATGGGCGTTGCGGTCGCCTATAAAGAGAAGGTTGTCAAGCAGTTGACTGGTGGAGTTGGCCAACTGCTCAAGGCCAACGGCGTCACCATCTTCGAGGGGACGGCTGAGATGCAATCGCCGACGCAGGTGCGTGTCACCCTCAAGGATGGCTCAGTCCAGGATCTGCGCACCAACAAGCTCATTCTGGCCAACGGCTCGAAGGTGGCCCGCCCGCCGTTCCCCGGCATCGACGGGCGCAATGTCATCTTCAGCGATGATGCGTTGACCCTGTCGTCGGTGCCATCCAGCCTTGTTTGCATCGGCGGGGGTGTCATCGCCGTCGAGCTGGCGTGCATGCTCAACGCCTTTGGTACCGAGGTGACCATCGTCGAGATGCTGCCCGCGATCATCGCCAATGAAGACGAGGAGACCAGGAATGCGCTGGCCCGGTCGCTGACGAAGCGCGGGGTGAAGATTGTCACCGGCGCGAAGGTCGAGTCTATCGAGGACGCCGATGGCAAGAAGCGCGTGACGGCGACGACGAGCGACGGCAAGGCGACTTTCGATGGCGAGTATGTGCTGGTGGCAGTGGGCCGCCAGGCGAATCCGGTTGGGCTGGATGCGCTGGTGAAGGCTGGCCTGAAGATGGAACGCGGCTGCGTCGTGGCCAACGAGAAGATGGAGACGAATCTGCCAGGCGTCTATGCCGTCGGCGATCTGGTCGGGCGAACCTGGCTGGCGCACGTGGCGGAGACCGAGGGCGAGGTCGCGGGTGAGAACGCCACCGGCCATGAGGCGCAGATGGACTACAACGTCATCCCGCGCCCAATCTTCACCTTCCCGGAGATTGCCTCGGTCGGCCTGACGGAGCAGCAGGCGCGCGAGCGCAACGCCAACATCAAGGTGGGCAAGTTCCCGTGGGCGGCCAATGGCAAGGCGCTGGCGTCGAACGAGGCCGAGGGCTTCACCAAGGTCATCATCGGCGAGTATGGTGAGATTCTGGGCGCGACCATCTTCGGGCCGGACGCCACCAATCTGATTACGGAATACTCGCTGGCGATGCGCGCTGAACTGACAGTCGATGAGATCATGGCGACCGTCCATCCGCACCCGACCTACAGCGAGGCGCTCCGCGAAGCAGTGCTCGCCGCAGAGGGCCGCCCGATCCACATCTACCAGCGGTCGGCTGCCGCCGCGCGCCGGTAAAGACGGCTGGCGGCTAATGTACTTTTAGAAATTGCGACGGACACGGGCATTGCGGTGGGGTGAGCAGGCCGGAGCCGATGAAGGCCCCGGCGCATGGGCCTGGGAGGCGGGAAATTCGCCGTAGCATTGATGCTACGGTCCGCCTCGCCTCCCACAACGTAAGGTGTTCGGAAGAATAAGTAAAAGCACATTATGCTACGGCCTGCCTCGCCCACAACGACGTGCGGTGTTCGGCGTAAATAGTAAAACCACATAAGCCGCGCCTAAGAGCCTCATTCCTTTCGGCCGCCAAGGCCGCCTGCGCGGCCTCCCTGACTCGGAACTCTAATCTGGAGCCTGCGTAGGCAGGCTTCGCGGCGGAGCGGAGCGAGGCCCGTAGTCGCGCGTTCACGCGCCAGGCATCTGCCAGCATTGGCGTGTTAGCAACGTCACCCACCATCAGTCTGGGCGCGCTCCATATCCTGCCATTCGTGATCGAGGATGGCATAGTGGAGCATGTCCCACCAGCCATCTCCCGCCCACTCGACCTCGCGCAGGCGGCCTTCATATGTCATGCCCAGCCGCTCCATCACCCGCGCGGAGGCGGTATTCGCGGGATGGCACTCGGCGAAGATGCGGTGGAGGCGCAGCCTGGTAAACCCCAGCCGTAGCAGGGCCGCGCCCGCCTCGGTGGCATAGCCCTGACCCCACCAGGCGCGGTGCAGCGTGTAGCCCAGTTCCGCCTGCCAGCGTTTCTGGTCGCCCGCCCAATACAGGCCGCCAAAACCGATCAACTCGTTCCGGGTGGTATGGACGAATGCGAATGGCCGGGCGCGTGGGGGGCGCTCCTGCTCCCAATCGCGCAGCATCTCGATCAGGTCGCGGGTCTCCTGCTCGGAGAGCGGCGCGCCTGAGATGTAACGCTGCACGTCGGCGTCGCTGGTGAAGGCATGAATCGCGGGCCAGTCCGCCGGATCCAGTGGGCGTAATGTGAGACGTGGCGTTATGAGCGGCGCCATTGATAGAAACATGCCCCACATTCCTCCCTGCCAGCCAGCGATAGTAGCTGCTTCTCAAGAGCCCCTCATAACATACCCTATCATACAGGCTGTGGCTTATGGCGTATAATGCTATGCCGGACTCGTCGTTGTCTCAACAAAGAGTCGGCGTGTGTATCCGTGATTCATGAACAGGTATGGCCCGCATGTATGTTCGCACAACTTTGCCAAATGGCTTGCGTCTGGTAACCGCCCCCATTTCCCACGTACGCTCGGTAAGCATCGCGTTTTTCTTTGGCGTCGGTTCGCGCTACGAGCCAGACGAAATCGCTGGCGTCTCGCACTTCATCGAGCATATGGTCTTCAAGGGGTCGAAGCGTTATCCCTCCGCTCAGCTCATCTCCGAGACCATCGAGGGCGTCGGCGGCATGCTCAACGCCGCCACTGACCGCGAGACCACCATCTACACCGCGCGGATTGCCAGCCGCTACTTCGAGCAGGCGATGGATATGCTGGCCGATATGGTGCGCCAGCCGCTCTTCGTGCGGGACGAAATCGGACGCGAGCGCCGCGTGATTTCCGAAGAGATCGGCATGTATATGGACGATCCCGGCTCGTGGGTGAGCGTGTTGGCCAACGAGCAGTTCTGGCTGAATACGCCGCTGGGACGCGAAATCGCGGGCACGCGCGAGACGGTGCAAAAGATGCCGGAGTTTGCCATTCGCGAATATCACGCGCGCCACTACCTGCCCAACAACCTCGTCATCAGTGTCGCGGGCGACGTGACGCCGGAGCGCGTCGAGCAGGTGGCGACACAACTGCTGGGCGACTGGCAGTCACAGCCCGCTCCCGTCTGGACTCCCTGCCCGCCCGCCGCGGACGCGCCGCGCGTGCGGCTGGAGCAACGCGATACCGAACAGACGAACTTCGATCTGCTGATGCCGGGACTATCCTACGCCGACCCTGACCGTTACGCGCTCTCGCTGCTGAACACAATCTTTGGCGACAGCATGAGCTCGCGGCTCTTCCTGGAGGTACGCGAGCGGCAGGGGCTGGCCTACGATGTCGGCTCGGCGCCAATTCAGTATCATGATACGGGCGCGTTCGCGATTACGGCGGGGGTTGCCCCAGAGCAGACCGAGGCGGCGCTGACGGCGATTCTCCGCGAAGTGGCGCGCATCCGCGACGAACCGGTGACGCCTGAGGAGTTGGCGCGCGCCAAGGAGTATACACGCGGACGATTTACGCTTGGCCAGGAAAATACCAGCGCCGTCTCGGGTTGGTATGGCGCGCAGGAAATGGAACTGAACGAGATTCACGAACTAGACGAAGAACTGGACTATTTTGACGCCGTCACCCGCGAGGATATCCAGCGCGTGGCGAAACGTATGTTCGTCGAGGAGTGGTTGCGTCTGGCGCTCATCGGCCCGCATCAGGATGCCGAGACATTCGAGCAACTGTTGCGCCTGCCATAGCGGCGTTAGCGCCTAGCGCCTCTTACTGCTCGCCTACATTGTATCCCTCGTGGTCGCGCCGTCCGGCTCGACGGGGCGCTCGATGCTCCCCTCGACGATATGTGGCGTCGTGGGCGCGACGGGCGTTATCGGTGTGACCCGCGAGGGGACGTTGTCATCCTCATCGTCGCTCTCTGTGCCAGATAGCATCTGCGAGAGATTGAGGTCTTTGGTCGACTCGCGAAACTCTTTAAACATTTTGCCAAGCGATGATCCCATCTCAACCATCCGCTTTGGCCCAAACACCAGTAGCGCCAGCAACAAAAGACCTATAATTTCGAGCCAGTGTGACATACCGCACCTCCGACAGCCAGTTTTGCGCAGTCCGTGCTTTCATCATCCTATTGTAGCATTACTCTTTTACCCGCACTATGAAGACGTGTATCAGGGCGGCAGCGGCTTCACACCAGGAACAGATTCCCCCTGAATACGCGACCCGTGAATAGTCGGCGTCCACGCCTACCCGAACGGCTAGTCAAGCTGCCCGCCGAACGGCGGGTGCTGGCCACATCACGCGCGACGTATGCTCCTGTTATCCAACGCCACCCGATGTGAGCGCCGGGTGACGAGCATATAAACGAGGCGAAGCCTCAGAGCTATTCAGAGGAGCGAGGACGAGATGGCAGATAAGACGACAACCAACACGCTGGGCGCGTTCTCCGACCAACTGGCCGATGTGGTTGCCACGGCGGCCGGCTGGATTGTGACGGTGGTGGCGCGCCCCCGGCAGACCGCGACCGGCATCCTGTGGAAGACCGAAAACGAAGTGATTGTGATGACCGCCGACCACGTGGTCGAGCGCGAAGATGATATCAAAGTGGTGCTGCCGGATGGCAAAGAGGTCAAGGCGCAGTTGATTGGCCGCGACCCTGGCACCGACCTGGCGGCGCTCCGGCTCCCTGCCGATTCCCTCGGCGCGGGCGCCCCGACCGCCGACGCTGGCGCGACCCTGCGGCCTGGCAATCTGGTGCTGGCGATTGGCCGCCCCGGCAAGGATGGCCCTCGCGTCTCGTTCGGCGCAGTCAGCGCGATTGAGGGGCCGCGCCGCTCGTGGCATGGCGGCGAGATCGAGGGCGTCATCTTCGCCGATGTGACCCTCTATCCCGGCTTCTCCGGCGGTCCGCTGGTTGACCTTTCGGGCAAGCTCGTTGGGTTGAATAGCTCGCACCTCACCCGCCAGAATAGCAGCGCCATCCCGCTGGTGACGGTGGATCGCGTGGCGAAGACACTGCTGACGCATGGGCGGGTGCGCCGTGGCTATCTTGGCATTGGCACCCAGCAGGTACCGCTGCCCGAGGCGCTGGCGCAGAAGGCTGGCCTGACGCAGGAGGCTGCGCTGCTGGTGGTGAATGTCGAGGCGGGTAGCCCGGCGGAACAGGGCGGCCTGATGCTGGGCGATCTGGTGGCGCTGGTGGCCGATCAGCCGATCATCGACGTGGATAGCCTGCGCGCGCAACTGACCAGCGACAAGCTCGGCCAGACGCTCCCGGTGCGTATCATTCGCGGCGGCGAGGTGCAGAACCTGACCATCACCCTCGGCGAGCGACAATAGTTGACCTCACCTCACCCCCTAACCCCCTCTCTCGCGAGGAGAGGGGGAACCAGAGTAGGCAAAGAGGGGGTTGCATATAAACACTTCTCGAAAGCGAGCATAGAGCATGGGAACGCAATTCGTTGCATCTGAGCTTTCGGACGAACTGGCCACTCTGGCGCGGCGCGTTCGTGAGAGCATGGTGCAGGTGCAGGCGGGGCCGCGCGGCATGGGATCCGGCGTCATCTGGAGCGTTGGCGAGCCAGATGCGACGGGCGAGGCTGAGGCGAACATCATCACCAACGCCCATGTCGTTGCCGCCGCCCGCGCGCAGACGCTGACCATCCGCCTGCACGATAGCCGTGAGCTCACGGCCACCGTCGCGGCGGTTGATCCAACACATGACCTGGCGCTGCTACGCACAAAGGCATCGGGCCTGCGCGCGGCTGAACAGGGCGATTCGGCGGCGCTACGGGTCGGCGAACTGGTGCTGGCGGTGGGTAATCCGTGGGGACGCGAGGGCGCGGTCACCGTCGGTGTGGTAGAGTCGCGCGCGCCCGCCGATCCCGACCTGGAACTCGAGCCTGCCGAGGATGAGAATGTCCCCGAGCAGCCGCCTGAGCGCGACCCACGCCGCGCCTGGGGAGTCTGGCGGCCACGACGTATCGAGCTGATTCAGGCCGATGTCCGACTCTATCCCGGCAACTCTGGTGGCCCACTCGCCGATGCGCGCGGGCGGGTTGTCGGCATCAACGCGATGGTGGGCGGTGGGTTGGGATTTGCCATTCCCAGCCGCACAGTGCAACAATTCGTGGCAGAGGCCGATGGCATCGAGCATCCAGTCCTGCTGGGAGTCCAGGTCCTGACGGCTCAACTGCCCGAAGCATTGCGCCAGCGTCTCGGCATCCAGCAGGAAACGGCGCCGCTGATTGCGGCGGTTGAAACGGGCAGCGCGGGCGAGCGGGCCGGGCTGCTGGTGGGTGACATCCTGCTGGCGGTGGATGATGTGGCGGTTCGTGCCGCCGAGCATCTCGGACGCGTCCTCAACCGGACGAGCACGCGCGAGCAGCCGCGCACACTGACCATCGTCCGTGGGGGCGAGCGTCAGACACTCACCGTCACCCCGGCGACGGCTGAGGCAGCGTAGGCGAACCTCTCCCCCTACCCCCTCCCCTCGAGGGGAGGGGCCGCAGTCAGAGGATCCGCCTGATCTGGATACTTATCGCTTAATGATCGGATTTGAGGTGGGAACCGCATGCTGGTCTACGTCGTCGCGAGCTACCCGACGGTGCGCGCTGGACTGGCGACACTGGTCGGCGCGTTGCCGGGCTGGAGCGTCGCTGGGCAGAGCGCGCCTGAGAGCCTGACCGCGCTCCCCGGCGGCGATGCCAACCGTGGCACGGTTCTGCCGCAGCCGCCCGATGTTGTGCTGGCCGACCTCGACGACGAGACCGACGCGGCGATGGTCGATGGCTGGCTGGAGGCGTTGCGCCCCACCGCCGGGCTGGTGGCGCTTTCGGCGGAGGCCCAGGGACGGCGTGGCGAGCGCAATGCCAGTATCATGCTGCTCAACGAACTGGCGCATGTCGTGGGTGATCGTGGCCTGGCGTTTGGCGCGCTGCGGCGGGATGCGACGCCCGAAGAGATTGCCGCCGCCCTTGGCGCGGTGGCGGGTGGGCTATTGACGCTCGACCGGCGGTTCGCGCCGCTGCTGCTCCAGCCGACGATCACACTGGCGCCCGCGCCGGAACGGCTCACCGGGCCAGAAGAGCCGCTGACCGCGCGCGAGCTGGAGGTTCTGCAACTGCTGGCGGAGGGCCTGCCCAACAAGATCATCGCGACGCGGCTGCACATCACCGAACATACCGCCAAGTTCCACGTCTCCTCGATCCTGATGAAGCTGGGCGCGGCCAGCCGGACCGAGGCGGTGACGATGGCTGCTCGGCGCGGCCTGCTCATCCTGTAAGCGCGGATATCGTCCCAAAGATGACAGCAAATGACACAAGATGGCGGGAATGCTGTATCATAGTGTGCTGGCGGCAACATTCCCGCGATTGCGAACACCGCGCATGGCGGGCGCGGCAGACCGTAGCGTGAACGCTACGGCGAATTTCCCGCCGCTTCGCTGGCGCTCTCTGGTTCATTCGCCGGGGCCTTCAGGCTCCGGTTGGTTCGCCCTACGACACTGTTCGGAGTAAATCATGAAACTTCATTATGCTCCGGCACGTCCACCCTGGCACGCTATTTGGAGGTCATTCTTGAACTTCATCAGGCCAGGGCTCATCCTGAAATGAGCATACCCGCTCGCCCTCAATAAGGGCGCTGAGCGACGGGGATTAGCCTGCCGCTGGTACACCCAAGACACAGCGCGCCATGTGATTCAGTGTCCGCCTGTGCCGTTTGTCTGTCTCGTACAAAATAGAGGAAATCTAGACTCGATGATATTCCCCTCGTCGCGGCGCTCCTCCTTTCACGGGCGCAGGCCATCGCCCAATGGCGAAGAAGATCGGCTGACACCGAAGAAAGTCTTCACCGCGCTCGCGAGTCTGCCGCGCGTGTTGCGGCTCGTCTGGCGTATCTCGCCCATCTTCACGGTGCTGCTGGGCGTGTTGTATATCCTGCAGGGCTTCCTGCCAGCCGCCACCGCGTTCATCGCGGGCACACTGGTCGACGCCGTCGTCCACGCGATCCAGTTTCGCGGCGCCAATGGCACGACCACCGTTGTCGTCTGGCTCGTCGTGGCGCAGTTCAGCATCCAGGGGCTTTCGAGCCTGCTCAGCACCCTCTCGAATATCACTCAGCAACTGCTTCAGGAGCGCGTCACGCAGCAGGTGCAGCTACTGGTGATGGAGAAAGCCAACACGCTTGACCTCTCCTTCTTCGAGGACGCGACATTCTATGATGCGCTGCAGCGGGCGCAGAGTGAGGCGGCGTCGCGGCCCACCAGCATGATCTCGCAGACCTTCGGCCTCGGCCAGACCATCGTGACACTGCTCTCGATGATCTTCGTGCTGACCCAGCTCGCCTGGTGGATGGCGCTGGTCGCGCTGATCGCGCCGCTGCCCGCGTTCTTCGCCAGCATGCGCTATGGCTGGTGGGGCTATCAGATGATGCGGCGGCAGTCGCCGCTCCGGCGCGAGATGAGCTATTACAACAACCTGCTCACCACCGACACCTACAACAAAGAGATCAAACTCTTCACGCTCGGCGATTTCTTCATCAGGCTCTATCGCACGCTCTCCAACCGCTATTATATCGAGGCGCGCAGCATTATCGTCCCGCGCTACCTCGCCGCGTTCTTCTGGGGACTGGGCAGCCTGGTGGTCAACGGTTTTATCTACCTCTACATCGCCCTCCAGACCGTCGCTGGGCATATCACGCTGGGCAAACTGACGTTCTACAGCCAGGCGGCGCTTTCGGTTGGCAACAGCTTCCAGTCGCTGCTCAGTGGCATCTCCTCGACCTATGAGAACAACCTCTTCATCAATACGCTCTTCGAGTTCCTGGACTACCAGCCGCGCATCGTCAGCCCGCCCAACGGCCTCAAGCCCGAAGGCGACGACCTGACCATCGAGTTCCGCGACGTCAGCTTCACCTATCCGGGACGCGAGAGCGCGGGCGCGGCGCTGCGTCATGTGAGCTTTCGCATCGAGCCGGGCGAGGCCATCGCGCTGGTGGGCCGCAACGGCGCGGGCAAGACCACCATCGTCAAGCTGCTGACACGGCTCTACGATCCCGACGAGGGGCAGATTCTGGTCAACGGCCACGACGTCCGCGAGTACGATCTGGCGGCGCTGCGCGACCGGATCGGCGTCATTTTCCAGGATTACGTCACCTACTGGCTGACGGCGTCGCGCAATATCGGCGTCGGCAATATCGAGGAGATAGACGACCAGGAGGGCGTGCGCGCGGCGGCGGGCAAAAGCGGCGCGAGCGCGGTGATCGAAAAGCTGCCCGATGCCTATAAGACGATGCTGGGCAAGTGGTTCGACACGGGCCAGCAGTTTTCCGGTGGCGAATGGCAGAAGATTGCGCTGGCGCGGGCCTTTATGCGCGACGCGAGCCTGCTGATTCTGGACGAGCCGACCAGCTCGCTCGATCCTCAGGCCGAGTATGAGGTCTTCGCGCGCTTCCGCGAGCTGACGCGGGGAAGTCGGCCATCTTCATCTCGCACCGCTTCAGCACCGTCAGATTAGCGAACCGCATCCTGGTGCTGGAGAACGGCGGCATCCGTGAGAGCGGCACCCACGAGGAGCTGCTGGCGCTGGAGGGCCGCTATGCCCAGCTGTTCTCGCTCCAGGCCGAGGCGTACCGGTGAGGGGAGTGATCTGGACGGCAGAGCCAATGGCGTCACCTGTGGCTGTCGGCGTGTGACGGGGGATGTGGCGCACAGGGATCCCCAGCGGCTCCAGTTGTGGCCAAATCGTTCAGTTGTGGCCAATATCCAGGGTGGCCATAACTGATGCTGTTGGCCACAACTGGCGCGACGCTCCTACAGTGGCGGTAGTTGCCATCGCCGTGGCCGTGGCCATGAGTAGTATGGGTCGGAACCGCACGAGAACGCGAATAGAACTGGAACCGGAACAGGAGCTTCTAATATGACAATGACTCTCGACCAGATGATTGCGGCGCGGCGTTGTCCGCGCTGTGGGCATGAGCATACCTTAGAAGCCCAGGACGTGGAGGAGACGCTTACAGTGGGGAGTACCGTGGTGCAGGTGTCTGTGCGCGCGGGCGTGTGTTCGTACTGTGGCGAGCGCGTCTTCGATCCAGTGGCGACGGGTAGGATTGATGCCGTCATCCGCGCGGTGCGTGAGGGCGATACCTCCCATCTCGTCCCCGTGGGACAGGTCTATCGGGTGTCTGAGCCAGTCTGAGCCAGTCTGAGCCTGTATTTTGGCTTCTTCCGGCTTCTCCTGGCAAGCCGTGATGAGCGTGTGACGGGGGATGTGGCGCACGGGATGCCCAGCGGCGTCTGTTGTGGCCAATATCTCAGGTTGGCCACAACTGAAAGCTGCATCTCCGCTGGGGTGGCTGCCTGCGGAATGTGGACAGGTGGCGAGACCGCTGGCATCAAAGGCAGATCAACGGCGCCAAAGGCGATCACTCTCTGAGGATGATCGTCTTTGAGCGTATTGATCGCCTTTGATGGGCTGTCCTCTCCCCCGCGCTTGACCACCTCCCGCCCTGCCGCGCTCGGTGTGGTTCAATCCAGCAGCCACCATGCCCGGCCTGTGGACGAGCGCCGCCACTGCCAGCGCGCCAGCGGATACAGCGGCTACATTCGACATCGCCCTGCTCGATAGCGAGGAGGACGACGAGGGTGACGAGGAGGAAGAGGCCGGAGGCGACTAAATCCCACGCCACTAGCGCATATTCTGGTTCCCCCTCCCCAAAAAGGGAGGGGAGAGAGCCACCACGCACGAAGACGATCATCCTCATCAAAGGCAATCATCCTCAGAGAGTGACTGCCTTCGGTAAACGTTGATCGCCTTTGGTGAAGATAAAGCAATCATGGCCAACATCATCAGTTATGGCCAACCTGGGATATTGGCCACTACTGCGTGTGTTGGCCAAAACTGTGACAAAACCACCGTCAAAAGCCGACAATTGCCCTACTCGACCGTGACG
>CAVRAI010000017.1:0-28394 GCA_963718915.1 uncultured Chloroflexia bacterium
GTTCTCCCTCGATGTAGTGAAATGCCCACCACTCGCCTCAAATCGGGCCCATCTGAAATTCTGAACCACCCAACCGGATTCCATGCGCAGGCTTCAGCCAAGCAATGGAAGACGCAGCGAGCCGCCACGGCGAGTCCGTCATGGGCAAGGAAGAACAGACGTCAACCAAATGCAGAGTCATCCCCGCCTCGACCCTGCCAATCCGGAACATGAAAAACAACCTTCGGCGCTCGACTTGGCGTATCTGCGATTACTAATAGTCCTAGCTTGCCCAGTGCCCGTGATATAGTGGGCGTGGGGAGAGTGGGCCGTGTCCCGCTAGCAGCAACCTACCCAAACTCGTGAGGGGATGAGCAGCAACATCACAGCCCTCACCTTGCGAGAGGGTCTTCCTGATGTCCAAAGAAACGGAGCAACGTCTCTTCAATCTGTGACGGTTCTCATCGGACTCACCACCCTGATTGTGACGCTGATCCAGTTGACTCACTAATCCGGGTCACAGCCAGCCAGGGGGTAACTCCTCTGGCTCGTTTTGTTTGCCTGACGCCATTCTACCGCACTGCACAACTAGCCCTATGCCGCCTGGAATGCCTTTGACGCATATAGGAAGGCTGTCACATACGCCTGGAACACACGCCATCCCTCACGGCAAGAGATGCCTCTTTTCAATTCCTCCACAAACATCGCTGCTAACCCTGTTGCAGTCTCGTCTTCTGGTGCGTCTGGCAGTGTTCCATCCACCACATCTCTCCCAGCCGCAACCCACGCCTCCGCATCGGCTAATAGACACAATTGATCGAGTTTGGATGCCATCAGGTCTTCCCTCCTTTGCTACATCTGCCCCGCACAACACGACGCCCTACGAGACGGTGTACCTGATGTTGTGAAAGAAAGCAAGTAGACAAAGATATTACACCAAGCCCACTGGAAAACCCGATAGCACGCAGGTTTGGCGAAGGTGGTTAGTGAAGGAAGAGCATCTATCGAGAGGTTCAAGAAGGATAGCTGAACCTGGCGCGGAGGTTGGGGACCTCTTGATAACCTCACGAGAACCTAGCCGGTAGTTCTCATACCTTCTTCACACCTTCCCCGCACGTCTCTCGGGGTCTCGGAGAGGTTGCCTGGAGGTTGCGATAGCCTTGATCTTTACCTCATCTTCTGTCGAGGTTTCATCGAGGTTTCGGGATGTTTCTGCACTCTTTTTCGATGGTCCTATGAGGTTGCCAAGAGGTTGCCAGCCACGGTGATACCAGGAATGGACCTCCAAGAACCTACCGAAACTACGCAAGAACATGCATGTACTACGTGACACACATCACCAGAACGTAGAAGCGAGTCAGCTAGTCCTTCCCAATCTTGCTGGCTACCTCCCCTGTGTCTTGTGTACACTTTGTGTGGTTCTCGCTGCTTCGGATGTGCTTATTGACTATCTCATACTTCAACTAAACCGTGATTAGTAGCAGTTCCAAATGAGTACTTTCCGTGAGGCAGGAGACGTGGCCAGCAGCAGAAACAAGGTGATGCGTCGGCGCTCAAGTGGGAGGGTGACGTGGCGAGGTAGTCCCTACTAAAAATCGCCGAAACCCCCAACTTTGCTGTTGCTCCGATGGGACCGTGTGTCGATTGAAGGTGGGACGGCGAAAGATGCCGTAGCCGACTCCAACCCCGGTTCTTTCTGCACCACCACCCGTGCCACTTAGCCCTACACCTACACCTTCTCCCCTGCCAAGGTTGCGGTGGCCACTCATAGGAGTAGGTAGTGAATCCTGTCCCTAGTACCCAGGCCCAGCCACATGCTCGACGACAAAATCTATCATCGGTTTCTTAGGCTTTCGGCTTGGGGGTGTTGCGCCCGGCTCGCGCGCCAGCACGGCATCTACCAACACTCCCAGCGTTCTCAGAGATTCTCTGGTCACCACCGCGCGGAACTGGCTGTGTCCGTACCACTCAAGCAGCTTATATGGGTCTGGTTTGGCATATGGGTTGTGGTGATCAAGATCAGGGCCGGTAATAGGTACAGGTTCTGGAGTCGTCTCTGCCCCCAGCTTCTTCCCTTTCAGGTCTTCAAGCTCAGTGTATCGTTCACGTAGTCTTCGACCCATCTCCACATCTAATGGAAGCCATTATTTGATATTTCAATCGCTGCTGTCGATGCCGCATCTTTGTCTGTCGCATCGATGGCATGTAATAACTGCTCGTTCGCTAGCTTCTTTCGTTGAGCAAAGGTCATCGGACGAGTACTGATTGGTCGTGTTGTTCACCTACTTGGCATAGTTTAGTACCTCCTCGGCGAGCGCGCTGTAAGCTTTGGCTCCATTGGTTCCCGCACCAGGCTGCAACATCTCCAACTGATTGTCGATTGGGACGCGGTGTTCAAGTATTCGGCCACCATTCCGCACGATCATCGGACTCAGGCTATTCAATACAACCTCCTTTGATAGCTCTAGGTTATCCCAATGAGTGATAAGCCCCCCATAAAGTCCGCCTCAGTCCCCATAAGCGCACTAACCGTCCTGAGTGTCGTTAGCATATTCCTTGTACCTGCCTCAGACGACCTGCGAGGGCGCAACGGCGCAATCACGTACTCGGCGGCACACAACCCACTGCGTGTAAAGACTGTCATAGCTGGAGGTGTGTCGATAATAATCCAATCAGGCGGCCCTCCCAAACTAGCGATCTGCCTAGTACAAATCTTATGAACATCCTGAACGAACTGCAATTCAACATTCGGACGACCGTTGCCGCCATAGTCACGTAGCGTAAGGAATGGGTCTGCGGGGATGATGCTCAGGTGATCAGTCGCGGTTGGCGTGATCAAGTCCACGAGGTGCCGCTCACCTGCAAAGTAGTGGGTGATATTGGGAAACAGTTCACCTTCAATCGTTCGTTTCTCTACTTGATCAGGTAGACATCGCTCAGTCAGGTTTCCTTGTCCATCGAGGTCAATGAGGAGAACTCGCTTACCATATTTCTTCGCCAATTCAACACCCAAGTAATATGCTGTCGTTGTCTTACCTACCCCGCCCTTGTTGTTAGCAATAGTGAGAATCCGTGTGTCGCCAACCCGACGCGGGCGAACACTTTCTCTCCCAGCAAAGTGCTCTGGCGAAATCGTGGCGATGGTCTCTTCATCGTCATTCCGCGAGTTCCTCACATAGTCGATGTAGCGCACAAGCTGCATTCCGTTCATCAAGTAGACGCGCCGTGCCCCAGTTTCAGCCATTTGGTGAGCGGCCTTATTGAAGTCGCTGGTTGTGATCACAAACGGTTTTGCGCCTGCCCGGTCAACGGCTGGAGCGCCTCGTACTCCTCTGATGGTTGACGTAGTTACCAATTGTTCGGGAGCATAACGTTTACACTCAATCCCAGCGACGATACGATTGCTTCCCCGCGAGCGAACCTCCAAGTCCACTCCTCTGAGAAAGTGCAACCCAACCACCCTAGTCTGATAACCAGCCCGGCCCAATACATACGCAACGAAGCGCTCGAATTCCTTTGGGGTCAAGGCATATATCGCTTCCACTGTGGGCACTTTGAATAGCGCCGCAAATTTATCTAGTTCGGTTGGCATAGAGTTCGGCGTCCCTTCTAGAGATGTGCTATTCGCGACTTGTACAAAATAAATGTCAGATTGGTGTTTGCGGTTTGCCGCCCTGGCTTCCTGCTTGTAGTGCCCTTGACTACTTCGGGATTCTTATTAAAGGTATTGAGTTACTGCCTTTCCATCTGTGTTGTGTCATCCCTGCGTCTGCCATATGAAACGTTCCCTTGTTGAATGATATTCTGTACCGACCAGACTCCATAGTAGTGGTTTGGGTTCCAGGTGTCAATCGGGTTAGGAGCAGGTCAATACATCCGCCGTCTTCTTTACGTGCAAAGAAGCGTTGCGTGAAAGTCGCGATGAAGACTATTTCGATCAGCGGGCCGACGATGGCTTCGGCGGCGGCTAACGC
The DNA here is from genome assembly GCA_963718915.1 of uncultured Chloroflexia bacterium. GTDB lineage: Bacteria > Chloroflexota > Ktedonobacteria > Ktedonobacterales > JADMIN01 > DAHUXT01. The sequence goes on from CAVRAI010000017.1 coordinate 3,954, forward strand.
TATTATGGGGGCATCGAGGGCCAATCCACCACCTTAGGAAGAAACAACGTCCGTGAAACGATGTAACGCTGAATACAAATGCAGAGAGTGGCGAGTTGATAGTATCGTGGACACCTATTCCCCAAACGCCGGAGCCAAGCGCGAAATAGGCCGCCGAAAAAATGCCGATGACGAGGATGTAGACTAAAAGACTGCGTAATGACTTGTTTCCGATTGTGAGAGGTGCTACACTAGTTGCGAGGTTATCTGCTCAGTGAGGCGCTGAGTCATCAATTGATTACAGCCTCTCACCAGATGACTGCGTTAAAATGTAGACGTGTCAGCTTGCCTCTAGCTCAATTGGCAGAGCAGGTCTGAGCCGGAGTTCAACGCAGGCGAGAGACGATGTGGGACAGCGCGCAAGTAGCCGATGTCCCACGACTGACTCTTAATCAGCGGGTTGTCGGTTCGAGTCCGACGGGGCTCACCAAACACCTCAAATCGCTATAAGGTTTGGCCTCTTGCGAAACAGCAAGGGGCCTTATCTGTTTCCGCAATGGGTATCGCCATAGCATCCTCCAGCATAGTGACCGGAGCAAACCACCGCGCATCGCAAACAACTGCCCCCAAAATCATGCCGCGATGGTGAACCACTATTCACTTGTTTTTCATGTAGAGCCTCTATGCTGACGAAGCGGATTTCTCCCGCCAACACGACATCTACCACTATCAGGATAACTATTGCGATGAAACGGCGCTCATCTAGACATCAGCGGCGGCAGCGGATAAGCGGTCTATCACTGCTCGCACGATTGGCACGGGAAATCGCCTATGCCACCCAGGCAATCGTCAAGACCCGGACGTTCGTCTATCCACGCATGGTATGGCGCACACTGACCAGACCCCGCCTCTCCCCTGGCACGATACGATTGCCATTTGGCCGCATACGCTATGTGGATGCTGACTCACTGCGAACCACCTACCACCAGATTTTTGTACAGGGTATCTATCAGGTGGATGGGCTGGGCGACGCGCCAACAATTATTGACTGTGGCGGCAATATTGGTTTGAGTGTGATCGCGTTTAAGCGAGACTATCCCCAGGCGCGCATTCTGGCCTTCGAGGCCGATCCAGCGCTGGCCACTCTGCTGCTCTGGAACATCAAGACCCTGGGTCTGACCGAGGTTACCGTCGAGGCGAAGGCGGTGGGTGGGGTCAATGGTCAGGTGTTATTTCAGCCCGATGGCTCCGTTGATGGGCATGTCGTCGCGTCACCTGGAGCAGCGCCACAGGCGACGGCGATCAGCGTACCAGCAGTGCGCCTCAGTGAGATGATCAATGGGCCAGTGGACCTGCTGAAACTGGATATCGAGGGGAGCGAGTATGATGTCATCGCCGACTTGAGCCAGAGCGGTCGGATCACCCAGGTGAAGACGCTCATCTGCGAGGTACATGGCAATCAATCCACCCAGCGTCAGTTCGTCGAGATGTGGCGGCAGCTGATGGAGGCGGGGTTCCAGCTCTCCCTCTTCAATGCGCGGACGGGTGGAGATGCGCGCGAAACCCCGTTCCCGGTGATTCCGGGCAAGGACTATGCCATCATCATCTATGCCTGGCGCCCCTGATCGGCTTGTCCATCCAGCACGTCATGGTACGCCTGCTCGATATGAGGCACGACGTTGCTCACCGTGTAGTTTTCAGCGCGATGAGACGCCTCCTGGCTCATACGCGCGCGCAATTCCGGGTCGGAGATAAGCCGCTGGAGCGCGCGGGCGAGATCCTCCGCGTCATTCGGTGTCACGAGGAGGCCCGTCCGTTCGTGCAGCACGATATCCGCCAGCCCGCCCGCTCGCGAGGCGACAACTGGTTTGCCCGCCGCCATCGCCTCGATCATCGCGATGCCAAATGGTTCGTCTGAGACCGATGCAAGCACGCCCAGCATACTCCGACGCCATGCCTCGATCACCGCATCGTGGGGCCACAGGTCGAATTGCATGACCCCTGGCGAGCGTTTGTAGGGTACCTCCGCGAATTGCCGACCGATGAGCACAAGCGGCGGCGCATCCTTGAGACGGGAGTACGCCTCCAGCAGAACTGGTACCCCTTTCTGGTATGTCTGGTCGCCAACAAACAAGATATATGGCTCTTGCGGGAGCAGCGCGAGATGCGGATCGGAGGTCTCTGTATCCCGGTTATCCACCAGATCATCCGGGACAAAATTGGGAATCACCCGAAACGGGGCCTTCGCCCGCACGAGGTCACATCCACTCGCGACAGCATTGCTAACGGGCAAAAAGAGATCAACGGCGGTATGTTCGGCGTGCGCCCGGGTGCGTACTCCCGTGACGGTTACCGCGCCTTTTGCCCATCCATACTGCTCGCGCGCGCACGCGAGACATTTCCGATATGCAGGGCCGGAGCACGGCGCGCCATGATACAACAGCGTCTTCGTCGCGCACACGAGACTGTAGTCGTGCAGGCTCAGCACCAATCGCGCGCCGCTTTTCGCGCTCAGCGGCACATAGGAATGGACAATCCAGTTGTGGGCATGGACGATGGCGGGGCGCTCGCGCTCCACGATTTCCCTGAGCGCGCGCATCGCGCCAGGATCGGGAAATGGCGGCAGATGCTGGCGCGCGGTCTCCTTATAGATCCCTGGTAGGCGCTGGGTCGTCGAGCGAATACGATACACCCGCACGCCGTCCTCGATGGCATATGGCGGCGTATCGGGCAGCCTGAGCGTTGCGACGGCGACATCATGGCCGCGACTCACCAGTTGATGGCTCAAGTCATAGACATATCGTTCTTCGCCGCCGATGATTGGATGATAGAACTGCGCCAGCATCAGAATGCGCACAGGCAAACTCCCTCTTCCAAACCTTCCATGAGCAGCGCGAGCTACGCATTCATACAGCAGCGACACCCGTTAACGGCGCATTGCTTGAGGATACAGGGGATCACGCGGATGGTCAACTGCGCAGCGATGAGTACCTTATCCCTTCCGTGTTCAATCCGCATCACATGCGCATTTCATGCACATCACATCCACGTGGCGCCACGGCGCGCGAACCATACCAGGAAATCAGGTTGACGTTACGGGGACCCTTCTCTACCGTCATTCTCTAAAGTGGAGTGGCGCTCTTCGCGAGGCGCTCGCTGGAACCACGTGTGGGCGTGTGGGCGTGTGGGAGCATCGGGGCAAAAGTAGGAAACAAGCCAACGCGAATGGTAGAGTGTGAGTGATGAGTCGGGCAGGAGTGGGGAGGGACCTGAACAGTGTCATTGGAGGTGGCTCCCCAGGCGACAATGGAAGTCATTATACTTCCACCCTCAGGCCTCGGCGCGCGGACTCGTGTTGGCGGCTGGGGATATCTGCCAGAGCTGAGCCTGCTTGGCGCTGTTGGGCTGCTGATGGTCGCCGTTGGCTATACCCGTTCGCGCGCCTCGGAAGGTTGGGGGGAACCACTCTTCTGGTGGGGACTGGTCATCATATTTGCCCCGATCGTCTTCCGCCTCTTCATTCTGCAGACACTGGACAGGCGCGAGCGACTCGGCTTGTTACTGGTACTCCAGGTACTGCTCTACTTCGTCACGTCTTTGCAATATCCTCTGGCCTTCAAGGGATTCGATGAGTTCTCTCACTGGCGCACCGCGCAGGATATCGCGGCCACCGGCCATCTCTTCCAGGATAATTCACTACTGACCATCAGCCCTGTCTATCCAGGGTTGGAAATGGTCACCAACGCCGTCAGCGCTCTCACCGGCCTATCTCTCTACCTTTCGGGGCGCATCGTGGTCGGCGTCGCACATCTGCTGCTGGTGCTGGCGCTCTACCTGTTCTTTGAGCGCGTGAGCGGCTCAGCACGGCTGGCGGGTATCGCGACGGCCCTCTACATGACCAATCCACATTACGTCTTCTTCGACGCCCAATACGCCTACGAGTCCATCGCGCTGCCGATGGCGATCTTCGTGCTGTTTGTGGCCGCGCGTGCGGTTCATCTGGGCGATCCACTACGCACACGACTCGGCTTCATCATCGCGGCCATCGTTGGCGTATGGACCGTGGTGGTGATGCATCATCTCACATCGTATGCGCTGATGGGCTTTCTGCTGCTGTGGATGCTCGCATCGCTCCTGCGCAGTCGTCGCACCTGGGATTCGGTCTCCCTGGGTATTTTCGTCCTCCTTGGTCTGGCTTCCGTCGCGTTCTGGCTCGTCTACACGCAGTCACGCGCGTTAGCCTATCTGACCCCTGTTGTCGCCGGTGCGGTGCTACAACTCCAGATGATTCTCGCAGGAGAGGCGGCGACAAGACAGTTATTTCACGACTATGGCGGCGAGGTCACGCCGTTGTGGCAGCGGATCGTGGCATCGGGGTCAGTTGGGTTGATTCTTATCGGGATCATGCCAGGGCTTTACTGGATCTGGCGCAAGCGCGTGAATGCGGGCATCCTCGCGCTTGCGGTCTGGGCGCTGCTCTACATTCCCAGTCAGGCCTTACGCCTGAGCCAGGCCGGCATCGAGGTGGCCGACCGCGCCACAGAGTTCGTCTTCCTGGGAATCGCCACGGTGATCGCGATCAGCATGACGCAATTGAAGCCAGGCCTGCTGAACCGTCAGCTTGCCATTTGGGGATTGACCATAGGCATGACCATACTCTTCATCGGCGGCATTGTCGCCGGTTCTGGCCCTGACTGGGAGCGTTTCCCCGGCCCCTTCCTGGTATCCGCTGACGAGCGATCGCTCACCCAAGAGGGCATCTCTGCCGCGCAATGGGCCAGCGTCAGTCTGGGGTCGGGGCATCGTGTCGCCACTGACCGCGTGAATTCGATGCTGATGGCGACCTACGGCCGCCAGCGTGTGATTACGAGCCTCGATGACAATCTTGACCCATCGCCAATCTTTACCTCGCTGACATTCGATGATACTGATCTTGGCATCCTGCGCGACGCGCATATCGAATATCTGGTCGTGGATCTGCGATTGAGTACGGGATTGCCGCGTCGAGGCTTTTACTTCAGCGAAATTGAGCCAGACGCGTTCAACTATACCGCTCCGATTAGTCGAGCGGCGCTTACCAAATTCGATGATCTGAGCAATGTTGACCGCGTGTTCGACAGCGGCAATATTGTCATCTACGACACCGGAGCGCTCCTGAATGGTTCGTGAGTCGTTGGACCTGCTCGGTATCATGCTGATCGTAGCGGGCGAATTTATTTTGGTTGGCTCCGGGATAACCAGTGGTCCAGTCAACATCATCTTTGGCGTGTTGCTGGCGCTTGTCCTGCCCGGCTATGCGCTCTCGGCGGCGGCGTTCAGGATGCGTAGCGTGCGCACCGCTGAGCGGGCCGCCCTTACCCTGGGAATCAGTCTCTCGGTTGCGGTCCTTGGCGGCCTGGTGCTGGACGCGCTGCCGGGCGGCCTGGAGACGCAGACCTGGCTGTTTCTCCTCGGCGGCGTGACGGTCGGCGCATCGGTGGTCGCGCTCTGGAGACGCACGAGACATGCAAGCGCGACGCGCATCCTGGCGCCGCGTCCCATTGCGCTCCCTGCACCGGAAGCGCTCCAGAAAGCGCCGCAACTCGGGCTGAATCGAGAGAGCGTCGTCTATCTCGCCCAGGTTCTCCGGCGGGCGCTCCAGCGGATTCTTCGGCGCGTGCCATATCGCCCGATCCTCATTAGCGGGCTGGCCTTCGCGGTCTTCATGACGGGGATTGTTATCGCGGTGAATGGAGCCGTGGCGCAACAGACAGCGACACCCGTGACACAACTCTGGATGCTGCCCGATAACAAAGCGCCCACCACGTTGCATCTTGGCATCCACACCGAGGCGGCGACACCCACGGAGTATCGCCTCGCGCTCTCGATCAACGGCGTTGCGTATTCGTCGTGGAACCCGATTTTTCTGACCTCTACCGACACCTGGGAGGTGAGCGTGACGATGCCAGCCCCGGCGCCTGGGGATGTTGAGCAGGTCGAGGCCGATCTCTATCGCGCCGATCATCCCACGACGATCCTGCGCCACGTCAGCGTCGCCCTCAGCGGTGGCGCCGCGCCGACGCCGACAGCATCGCCCTCACCAGCGCCAACGAAGGGAGCGAAGCCGTGAATGAGCAAGATATCGCCGGCTTGAGAGAGCGTGGCCAACAGCATGGGTGAGCGAACGGAAGAACGACGCGACGTAGCGCATGCGACGCAGCAGCGGCCAATGCGCGTATTATTCGTGACCCCTCGCTACTTTCCATTCATGGGCGGTATCGAGACGCATGTGCACGAGGTTGCTCAGCGACTGGCTGCCGCTGGCGTTGATGTGACCGTGCTGACGACGGACCCCAGTGGCAAGCTTCCCGCGCGGGAAGACATCGCCCAGGTCACGATCAGGCGTGTGCGCGCCTGGCCCGCTCGTAAAGATTACTACTTCGCCCCAGACATTGCCCGTGTCATCGCGCGAGAACCCTGGGATCTCATCCACTGCCAGGGCATCCATACTCTCGTCGCGCCACTGGCTATGCTCGCGGCGGTGCGCGCCAGAATCCCGTTCGTTCTGACATTTCACACTGGCGGTCATTCATCTCGCATGCGAAATGCGGTGCGCTCCCTGCAATGGGCGACATTACGCCCGCTGCTCGCGCGGGCCAGGGTGCTCATCGGCGTCTCGACCTTCGAGGCGGACTCCTTTCGCCGCGCGCTACGATTGCCCGCGAATCGCTTCGTCGTCATTCGGAATGGCGGCCAGTTACCATCCCTCGAAAATACTCAGGACTCACGCGATACACACGACGATGCGCCAGTCGCGCCGGGAGAGGCTGCCAACCAGTCGCGGCCCTATCCACTGATTATCTCCATCGGGAGACTGGAACGCTACAAAGGGCATCACCGGGTACTCGCTGCCCTGCCATATGTGCGGCGGGACTATCCAGACGCGCGGCTGCTCATCCTGGGCTCCGGCCCCTACGAAGCGACATTGCGGCGGCTGGCGGAGCGTCTGGGCGTGGCCGATGTGACTGAGATCCGTATGATTCACCCAACCGACCGCGCGGGCATGGCGTCCACACTGGCCGCCGCGGATGTGGTGGCGCTGCTCAGCGAGTATGAGGCGCATCCAGTCGCGGTGATGGAGGCGCTGACGGCGCGCCGTCCGGTCCTAGTGGCGTATACCTCTGGGCTGCGAGAACTGGCCGACGCTCAGCTGGCGCGGGCAATTCCCCTGCGCAGCCCGCCCGCCGAGACCGCGCGCGCAATCGTCGAGCAACTGCGCGATCCACTGATTCCATCTGATGTCGCCGTCCCCACCTGGCAGGAGTGCGCCGACGAGCTGCTTGCCATCTATGAACGTGTCGTGGATGAGAGTATGCGCATGCAGCGAACTGAGAAGGGATAGACGACAGGCCTGATTGTGCCATCAGGTGAGACAGAAACGTTGCGTCATGCTATGGTACGGTTGCCCGAGAGACGGCAACCTGCGTATGCGCCTCGGACATGATCCGCGCCCGCGAACGAACCAGCCAATTGCCTTGCCTGCCATGTCCGTGTCTGTGTGATGAGTTGAGGAGAAGACATGCCGAGACCGCCAGCAGCGGAGTCGCCCGCCAGCGACGTGCGCTCCAGGGGCACTGACTCATCTCCGCAACGCGGCAGGCTCACCGCGGGGGTTCGCAGGGGGATACACTGGGTCTCGCACTGGATTCAGATCGGGCGCAGAATCATCGCGGTCAGCGCGGCCCAGGTGGGCGCGACAGCGGTTACCTCCGCGCTGGGGTTTGTCTTCTGGTGGGCGGCGGCGCGTTTCTTCGCGCCAGATATCGTGGGGTTCAGCGCTGCGGCGACCTCGGCCATGATGTTGCTTGGCACGCTGAGTGTCTCGGGCCTCGGCACCATGCTCATCAAGGAGTTGCCAGGCCATCCACGAGAAAGCGGCCCGCTAATCCTCTCGTCCGCGCTGCTGGCGGGCGCCGTGGCGGGAGCGCTTGGCCTTGCGCTGGCTGAGGCCGCGCCACTCTTCTCGGATGCGTTGCGCCCACTTGCCGCGAATTGGGGAACCGCGTTGCTCTTCGCGGCAGGTGTGAGCCTGACGGCTATTACTATTCTCGTGGATCAGGCGGTTCTGGGCCTGCTGCGCGAACGTCTTCAGGTGGTACGCAACACCATCTTCGCGGCGACCAAACTCATCGCATTAGTGGGGTTGGGGGTCTGGGCGCTTGGCGGGGCGCAGACCTCGGCGCTGGCGCTCTACGGCATCTACGCGACCTGGTTGGCTGGCAATGTCATCTCGCTGGTTATTGTGTTACTCATCGTCCAGGGAAGGCCGTCGGCAGCGTGGCGCCGTCGCCCGAACTGGTCGCTGTTGAGGTCGTTGGGGCCAAGCGCCGCCGCACACCATGTGTTAAATATGGCCATGCTGGCATCTGGGCTGCTGCTTCCTGTGGTCGTCGCATGGCTCCTCTCCACAACCACCAACGCCTACTTTTATACCGCATGGATGATTGCGGGCTTCGTGCGAACGGTGCCTGTCACGTTGAGCATCTCGCTCTACGCCGTGAGCGCGACGGACCCACGCGCGCTAGCGCAGAAGATGCGTTTCTCGCTCGCGCTTTCGTTCCTCGCTGTGATCGTAGCCAACGTGATTCTGTTCGCGGGCGCGGATCCAATCCTGTCTGTCTTCGGCGCCTCCTATGGCGCGCATGGGACCTGGAGCCTGCGCATTTTCGGGCTGGCCGTCCTTCCGTTCATCATCAAGGGCCACTATGTGGCGATTCACCGGATTCGGGGAACTGTCGGAAAGACTGTGCCACTCATGATTTTCGGTGGCGTTCTGGAAGTGGGTGGAGCAACACTGGGCGCCGTGCTGGGTGGACTGCAGGGACTGAGCATCGCCTGGCTCATCGCCGTCAGCATCCAGGTGATATTCATGGCTCCGACCGTCTATCGCGCAGCGGCAGGCTCGCCTGCTCTCAGTCCGCAAGCATCTGGGCGCTTCGGGCACGAGAGTACGGAACACGCGGAGGCCTGACCGCATCAGACCGTTCCATTCAGGGCCAATTCAGAATAAAGCGGAACGCAATTGGGGGAGACTGATTGCATGATAGAGACATCCACTCCAGGAGCGCAAACTCACAGCGTGCTGGCGAATTTACGACAACGCTGGCAGTTCTATCTCTCTATAGGGCTATTGATCGGGCTGGTACTCGGCATCCCCGCAGCGCAACTCTTTGGCCGACTTGGGGCGCTTCTCCCCTGGTCAGGCAGCGGAAATCTGGTGCAAAACGGCTCGTTCGAGCATCTCGATGGCTGGAATTACGTTGTGCGCCCTGGATCAAGCGCGTCGTTTAACCAGGACAACACCCAGCAGGAAGACGGACTCTATTCGCTCAACATCGACGTCATGCTGGCCGCGCCGACCCACGCCTGGTACATCCAGGTTCTGCAGAGCAGCATTCCGCTGCAAGCCGGGCATGCGCTGGAGTTATCATTCTATGCGAAAGGCGACGCGGGAACAGCTATCGAACCCCTGCTGCAACAGGCGATTGATCCCTTTGCGATTTATTTCGACCGAACGGCGCATCTGACCTCCACCTGGCAGAAATATAGCTTTACGCTGAAGCCGAGCGTCTCTGATCCCAAAGCCAACCTGGTATTCAATCTGGCGAGCGCGCCCGGCCAAATCTGGCTTGATAACGTGGTGTTGGCCGCTACCACTTCGTCAGCATCCGCAAACGCCGTCCAAATCCCTACGACAGCGCCCATCCCAACCGCAACGCCGCTCCCTATCCAGGCTCCGGCAGGCTGGACGTTAGCCTGGCACGATGAGTTCGATGGCGCTACGGTGGATACGACGAAGTGGAATGTCGTTGACGATGCTCCAGGGGGCTATTACATTAGCAGTTTACATGACGGTTTGCAGGCCTGGACACCAAAGGCGGTGAGCGTTCAGGGTGGCATGCTGCGCTTCACAAGCTCTCAACAAAACGTAGATGGCCATAACTACGCCTCAGGCGCGCTCACCACACAGGGCAAATATTCCTTCCTGTATGGGCGGGTGGATGTCCGTGTCCGCGTCCCAAAAGGGGATGGCATGTGGCCCGCGATCTGGACACTTCCAGTACACAACACTGCGGTAGGCATCGCTAGCTACGAAACCGATATCCTCGAGCTGCTCGGACAGGATCCGACGACTGCCTATGTCGCTCAGCATTCGGCGGGGTATCCACGGAGCTTTTGCACAGCGACCGGCGTTGACTTCTCGGCGGGTTTCCATACGTTTACGATGGAGTGGGATCCCGGCAAGATCGTGTGGCTGGTTGATGGCGTGCAGCACTGTCTGATCACTGTTGGGGTGCCGAATATACCGATGTATCTCATCATGAACACGTATGTCGGTGGCAGTTGGCCTGGCCCGCCAGACCGCACGACCGCGTTTCCCCAGTACACTGATTTCGATTACGTGCGCGTCTACACCCGCAGCTCCTAGTAGCCCGGTGGCGCTGCTCAGTTCGTCGTCTTGCCAAAGACGTATTTCGAGATGGTATGCCCGACGAAACCCTGAGCCGCTTTGAAAACCGGGGCTGGATCGCGCCAGTCCATGTAATCGTAGCGCAACGGCTTCAGGCAGGAGGCGCAGAAGTCGGCCACCGCGCGAGCCGGTCGTGGTTGGCCGGGCCGGTTCGGCTTCGTCACCAGGTCGAATGTGGCACGGATGTCGCCGCCCAAATAGCGCATCCACACGCCGGGCCGGTACTGCTTCATGGGGTCGATTTTGTCGCCGCTCGCCCACTGAAACAACATGAATGGCACGTCAACGCCAGCGCTGACGGCGAGGTTGACATCTGCCGTCATCCGGGGATTGATCTCCATAAGGTATGGATGACCGTCATCGCCACGACGAAACTCAACCTTGCAGAATCCATCGAGGCCAATAGCGCGAATCAGGCGCTCAGCCTGCGCTCCGGTATCGTCGGGCGGCTCGATAAGCTGCCAGAGGACGGACGTGCCGCCGAGCGGCGGCTCCATACGGCGCGCCCACGTGGCGAAGCGCGCATAGATCGTGTCGTGCGCGTACATGAAGCTGACTGATTCGCGGCGGCCAAGCAGCAGTTGCTGAAAGGAGACCGTGGCGCCCAAACCAGTCAGGCGTTCGACGGCCGCTGCGGCTTCGTCTCTGGAAACCACCAGTTCCGAGACGACGCGCTGGTTGCCCTGCGACGACTCAGCCCACGACTGCATCGGCTTGACGACCGCTGGCAATCCGACCTCGTCGAGCGCTGCGGGAAGTTCATCCACGCCATGCAGGATCACACTGCGCGGCACATACAGCCCTAACTCCCGCGCCAGAGCAAGCGTTTTCTCTTTGTTCACCGCAAGCTCAAGCGCCGCTTCGTTGGCGAGGGCAAGCCCGACATGTGGACGGAGCCGCGCGCGCGCGCGTCGCAGGGCCTCGATGGTACCATCAGCCGCCGGAATCACGACCCGTACACGATGCGTCTCCAGCAACTTTTCGACAAACGCGACGTAGGCGTCCGGGTCGGCATCGGGGTCGTCGCCCTGCTGTGGCGCGACAAATCGGTCAACACACCAGCGTGACGAAAAGGCCGGGGCCGTCGCAATCGTGTCGGCGGCGGCAACACGCAAGCCCCAGCGGCCAAGCGAGCGAACGGTAGCCAGAGCCTGGCGCGCGCGCGCGTCGAGCATGAGCGCGTCATAGGGCTTGTTGGCGGTGCTCTTTGTCACAGTGACCTTTCCTGGGAGGTTGTGTGGGGTAACGGGTTCATGATCGTTGCGCGCCTTCTTTCGACTCTCTCAGCTATCGCCTGGCGCTCAATCATCATCGAGCGTACCATGCGCGTCAATAATGCGAGGGCGCGCCGTGCCGTATGGTTGTTGCGCGAAGCACGCCGGGGAGTTTTCGCAGACGCGACAGGGCGAAGACGTGCCAGATACCCGCTGCCTGGGCCGCAAGCACGGAAATAGGCTCATCGGGATCGGTGGAGATGCGCCGCAACAGGTGCGGCTCAGTGGTAGGCGTATTGTAGCCTGGGATCGTCGTGACCGCCCAGCGATAGCCGACCTCTCGCACGGCCATCATCGCTCGCTCGTCGATATCTTCTCCCTTGCCGACCGGATACGCGAAGGCGGTTATCTGACGCCCCAGGCGCTGCTCGAGGGTCGCGCGGCATGCGGCGACCTCATCGCGCACTTCGGCGGGGTCACTCAAGCAGGCAAGGATTGGGTGATGCATCGTGTGCGCGCCAAAGCTCACGAAGGGATTCGCCAGCAGCTCGTACGCCTCATCCCATCCAAACGGCAGGGTATCAGGATCGTCGCTGGTGGCGCCACCAGCGACGCCGAGTGCGGCGCGAGTTGACGTGATGACGCTCTCGCGCGCGCTGACCGCGTTCGCCGTGCGCACCTGGGCGTCAATCCACTGACGCAGGGCGCGCTGATCCGCTGGCCGGGCGAGCGAGTAGGTATGTTTCTCTACAGTCACCGCATTGTCGCGCGCGTCGCGAACCATCGCCTCGGCCTCGTACCACCAGAATCGCTGGCGTGATTCCATATATCCTGGGACGAGAAAGAGCGTGATCGGCACGCGAAGCTCGGCGGCAAGCCGCGCCGCGTGGGCATAGTTGTCGTAGTAGCCGTCGTCAAATGTAATCACCAGAGGGGTACGATGATCGCGCTGCTGAGAAAATGGCGCTTCTGACGTGCTTTTCACTGTATCATGTGAGGGGAATCTATAGAGTTCCTCCAGGGCATGATCGAGCGAGATAACCCGGTAATGACGGCGTAGATAGCGGAGGTGAGCGCTCAGGTCGCCGATTGCCGCCCGGTGATAATTGAGAATGACGACATGCTGGCCCTGACGCCCGCGCCGACGAACCCAACGCACCAGAGGCGTCAATCCGCTGAAGTAGAAGCAGGTCGCGACCAGCGTGAGGAACGTCTGGTATATCCGCATTCGTAATGGACTCCTGTGATGCATACACGTCTGAGGGTCGCCGTATCACGTATAACGGGCGGGGTGAACCAGGGACTGGCAGATTGGGATAATCATCCCAGTCACGCCTGGTTCCTGTGTTACTACATCCGGTTGGACTGTTGTCATACGGAGGCAGGCCGGAGCGTGAACGCTCCGGCGAATTTCCATCCCGCTCTGGCCCATTCGCCGGGGCCTTTGGGCTTCCGGCACGCTCCCCACATACAACAACCCAGCCGGAATTGGTATGATTGCCAGCCGTGGGCCTCATGGGCAGCATCACGGGCGACATACGATTGGCCAGGTGAGTGACCCATCGCCAGTACCCGCGTTAAAATCTTCGAGTGGCCATAGCTCGCCAGCTTGATATGGGGCGGATCGCTTCAGCGGGCGGGAAATCAGCCAGCCACATCACAGCGTCTCTCACCGGCTGCCTGGTACAGAAGAAGGATATGGCCGCATGACCATAACGGCACGGACGACCCGCGTCCCTATCCTGATGTACCACAGCATCTCACGCTGCGAGAACCCGCGATTTCGCCGTTTCACGGTGACGCCCGAACGATTTGAAGAGCAGCTCGACTATCTCTCTACCCATGGATACTCGCCGCTCACGGTGAGCGACTATGCGCGGCGGATGGAGGGTGAGCGCGAGTTGCCGCCGCGGCCTGTGTTGCTCACCTTCGACGATGGCTACGCCGACTTCTACACGGCGGCGCTTGCTCTCCTGCGGAAGTATCATGTCACCGCTACGCTCTATATCGTCACTGGCTACGTAGGCGAGACCAGCAGGTGGCTGGAGCAGGAAGGCGAGGCGGATCGCGCGCTCCTCACCTGGAGTCAGATTCGCGAGATCGCGTCAAGCGCAATTGAGTGTGGCGCGCACACCCATACACACCGCCCGCTCGATGCATTGGCCGCCGCCGATTGCCGCGAGGAGATCGAGCTTTCCCAGCGCCTGTTAGCCGAGAACGTCGCTCCTCCGCACAGTTTTGCGTATCCGTTTGGCTATTATTCACGCGCGGTGCGCGCGCTGGTACAACAGGCTGGCTACACCTCAGCCTGCGCGGTCCGCTATGCGCTCAGCTCGCCGCGTGATGACCGATTCGCGCTCTCCCGCCTGATCGTTACCGCAGATACCGACCTGCCATCCTTCGAGAAGCTGCTGCTGTCAGGCGGGCGACAACCGGAGGCGACCTATCTGCGCGTGCGGTCCGCAGCCTGGGAGAGTGTGCGACGGAGCCGCCAGATAGTACGTCGTCATGTATGAGGAGTCAGATGGGAGCTGGAATGAGCCAAGGTGAACTCGACGTATCCGTGATTATCGCCACCTATACCGAGGAACGCTGGCAGCACCTTGTCAACGCGGTGGAATCGCTACGACAACAGACACTCCACGTACGCGAGATCATTGTCGTCGTCGATGGCAATCCAGGTCTGCTTGAGCGCATCCGCCGGGAGCTTCCCGATGTTGTGGCGTCCGAGAACCTTGAACGACCTGGCTCATCTGGAGCGCACAATACGGGAATTACCCTGGCTCAGGGCGAGCTGGTCGCCCTGCTCGACGACGACGCAACGGCTGACCCCGACTGGCTGGAGCGCCTGGCCGAACACGTGAGCAACCGCGACGTTATTGCCGCGGGGGGAAGTTCTATTCCAGTCTGGCAGCAGAAGCAACCGCGCTGGTTCCCGATGGAGTTTGCCTGGGTCGTCGGCTGCTCGTATACAGGAATGCCAGAGCAGGCCGAGGCTGTGCGGAACGTGTGGGCCTGCCTCTGCGCGCGGCGTGACTATCTCGTGCGCGCGGGTGGTTTTCGCGATGATCTGGCGCGCGTCGGGACACTTCCGACAGGCGGGGATGAGACCGAACTCTGTCTCCGTCTGGCTGAGATGATGCCCCAGGGGTATTTCATCTATGAGCCGCGCGCAAGTATCCATCACTTTGTCCCGCTGAGCCGCGCGCGATGGCGCTATTTCTTGAAGCGCTGCTATCAGGAAGGGAAGTCGAAAGCGCTGATAGCGCGCTATGTCGGCGCTCGCACAGGCCTGAGCACAGAGCGAAATTACACGGCGCGCGTCCTGCCGCACGGCATCTTCAAAGGGCTGGGTGATACGCTCTTGCATGGGGACATTTCTGGTCTCGCACGAGCCGGAGCGATTATGGCTGGACTCCTGACGACCACTGCGGGTTATCTGGCGCCAAAGCCCCGCGCGGGTAAGACCGAAGCAGGCGCCAGTACCATAGCCCAGCAAGACATGAAAGCCTCCGACATCGCCGTTGAGCAAGATGGCCATAGCCTGTCCGGGCGCCAATGAGCATGAGCAGGCATGCTGTTCGTCCGCATCTGGCGCCTCTCAATGAGATGTTGTTGTAGGGCGCGGTTGGCCGTAGCGTGATGAGGTGTAAGAAATACCTCCGAACAGTGTGCTGGGGTGGGCATGCCGGAGCATGATGTGGTTTTACTAATTACGACGGACCGCCACGGCGGCTGGCGACTGAAGTCGCGCCTGAAGGGCCTCGCCTGCTGCGCCTGCTGCGCACGCTCCGCCACGACACCCGCCTGCGCGGGTTGCCCAGAACCGCTCGCCAGCGGGGAGCGCGTTGGGACACGATCTGGGAGTCCGCGACGGCGGACTTCGTGGCCGCAGGCCCCAAAGGCGCGGTTTGAACCGCCCGCGCTGCCCAGCGCATGTCCCTGGTAATTTCTAAAACTACATCATGCCCCGGCGAATTTCCCCCTCCGAATCACTCCTCCATTCGCCGTAGCGTTGACGCTACGGTCTGCCTCGCCCGCCATAACGCGCGGTGTTCGGAAGAGACAGTGAACGTTCATTACGCTACGGCGAATTTCCCGCCCCACTCGCCGGGGCCTTCATACTCCAGGACTCCAGGACATACCCCAAACGACACCAAACGACACCATCTCACGCAAATTTGGTATAACCATCGGCTAGTCGCCTGGCTTCCACGTCCCGAGGTGGCGTTCGAGGATAGCCATTTGGGGACGATCCTGGCCGGTATTGGTGGGTTCAACGGAGCTGATGTCGCCATAAGGGCCACCGTTCCAGTACGTCCCGCTGATCTGATGCTGATCGAGATAGGCGAGGAAGTTGTCGAGGACGACATCCCACCGTGGATCGTTCGTGGGCGAGCCGAACGTGGTCTGTGCGTCCCCAGACGTCCAGCCGCCTGGAATGCCGTACTCGCCGACATAGCAGCGGAAGCCATAGGCCTGACACCACTGCACAAAGGGGCGGACTCGATCTACGCCCACCATAGGATATGCGCCCTCGTCGTCGTAGCTGCCAACGTACTGGCCGGAGCCATCGTGATCGAAGTAGATATGAATCTCATACCAAAGGTTGTTTACCGGATCATGATAACCCCGGAAGCCGTTTTGAAGATCGTACCCCGTGTTGCTCTCGTCCTCGGGCATGACGATGATGGGTTTGCTGATATCAATTGCCCGAATCGCATAGATGGCCTCTTGAGCATGGACAGGCCACTCGGTATCGCTATAAGGCTCGTTCATCAGGTCATAGGCCAGAACGCCAGCATTGCCACGGTAATGAATCGCGAGCTGCTGCCAGACATTCGAGAAAGCTTTAGCAGGCGCCGCGTCTGACCCGACCGCGCTTCCGTCTCGCGCGGGATAGATGCCATGGTTGATGAGCGTAAAAATCACACACTCGTGGCGCGCGACCGCTTCGGCGACCAGCAAGTCCATCTTGCCCAGGTAGGTCGGGTCTAGCGGCCCCAGGAGGGTGGGCTGCAGATGTTCCCAGAGAAGTGGCACGCGGAAGGTTGTAAGTCCCTTCCTCCTGTAGTAGTCCAGTTGGGCGGTGGTCGGGAAGGCATCTGATTGACCCCACGCGCTTTGCCATGCGCCGAACAAGTTGACGCCGCGGAAATAGCCGGTCAGCGAGGGTGTGGTGCGAGCAGGGTATGGAAGCAGAAACGTATCGGCCGCATTGGGAGTCGTGATGTTGGATGGCCGACCGGTGGTTACGCTGGCGTATGCGGCATGTGATGGGATCCGCGTGAGGGACAGCGACGCGAACAATGCCTGCGCGAGCAGGAGCAGCCCAAGGTGGATCAGCAGCAGGCGAATACGCGCTGTGCTAGCCCGCAGATGTGGGTCCAACCGGGTTGATGTCGCCACCCTTGATGTCGCCATAGGGGCCACCGTTCCAGTATGTCCCGCTGATCTGATGCTGATATCGTATCAATTCGTATCAATTCGTATCAATGGGGAGACGCGCCCTTGCGCCGATCCATCTCCCGCTGCACCTCGGGGGTTATCGTGGCCGAGCGTGGTCTGGTGCGCGGCGCGTTCGGGCGAGTGCGTTGGCCCGCGGGCGGATAGGCCGCGGTCGTGCGCTGGCCGTTTGTACGCTTCGCCTTCGCGACCTGCGCATCGTGAACGGGCGCATGTTTCGGCTTCCAGTGGCGCTCGCGCAGAATGGCGCGGAGAATACGCCAGCCATCGCGCAGGGGCATGAGATGACTCTCCCCATGTCGCCGCGGCCTTTCGATGCTGGGAACCTCGATAATGCGCAGACCCGAACGCACGGCGCGGCAATTAAGCTGGGCCTCGACCTCAAAGCCATCGCATTCGATGGGAATGACGGGGATACATTCACGCCAAAACGCATTGAATCCGTAGCAAAAATCAGTGAAGTGGGTATGGTAAAGCAGGTTCGCACAGGCATTCAGGAACCAGTTTCCCAGTCTGCGTATTGGCGTGAAATCTTCACTCCCGCCACCAGAAAGGTAGCGCGAGCCTTTCACATAATCGGCATGGCCGCTAATGAGCGCCGCCACGAACAGCTCGATCTCCTGGGGACGAGTTGAACCATCCGCGTCCATCAGGACGATGATCTCGCCGTGGCTGAGAGCTACCCCCGCGCGTAATGCGTCGCCCTTGCCGCGTCCAGGCTGTCCCGTTATCACGATATCTGGCCACAGCACCTTTGCCACATCCACGGTTGCATCGGTCGAGTTGCCATCAACCAGAATCACCTCAGTGACAAGATCTGGCAACTCCCGGAGCACATAGGGCAGGTTGCGCGCCTCATTGTGCGCCGGAATAACCACCGTAATCGTAGGCCAGTGCCCGCGAGACCCGTAGCCGGAACGAGCAAAGCTTTTATCAAAGGGGGCATTCACGACCACCGTTGGCATCTCGCCGGTCTCCAGCGAGCCTACGATATCGAGAAATTCCGCCTCTGACCAACCATGCTTCTCCGGCATTTCGCTCTCCTCCGGGCCGTGCGCCAAATCCAGGGTCTTCTGCTCAATTTGGACGGTTACGGCCCCGGTAATTGGACTGCGCTATACTACCACACGCCCCGCCAGTATGCTAGAGCAACAGGCAGGATGGCCCATTCAGATAGAGATGCCATGCCTATTCAGCGTTGGTAGAGGCGCTGCATGACATGGAGGGCAAGCAGGCTGCCACATTGATGGCCTTCATTTGGCAATTTGGCAATAGAGCGTTGGGTCAGCCTACCGCGAGACGATCACTTATGACGGCTGCGCGGAATCCGTATGGGTCGGCTCGTCCTCCAGAGGATGTGTGAGAGTGTCGGGTACATCAGCGTTCGAGACGGGAAGCGGGACATCGGCGAGATAGCGTTCGCCGAACGTTTTGATCGCTGCCATGATATCCGCGAGCGCGAAGCCTTTCTCCGTCAGGTCATACTCGACACGCGGCGGGATTTCAGCAAATGCGCGGCGTCGCACAAAGCCCAGTTCTTCGAGCAGCCTGAGCCGATGTGCAATTGTCTTGGGGCTGACATCCTCCATAGCCGTGCGCAGCGCCCCAAATCGTCGCGTGCCGTGCAAAAGAGTAAAGATAATCAGGAGCGTCGGGGCATCTCCGAGCAAACGCAAGGCGCGGCCCATAGGATGGGTCGCACACGCTTCCATCTGCTCAGGTGACGGTTCGAGGATACTCATGTCCACAGCATACCACAGGACTCCCTAGTGTCCTCTCCATCGCTGTACTTGACAAAAGTCAGTTCCATGGCTACTATTACTTCCACATGGGAAGTAATATGACATTCGGAACTCAAGGCGTAAAGCTGATGGTCGAGCAACGATGTCATGAGCCAGCAAGCCTGGCAAGATGAGCAGGATTGGCAAAGGAGTCTACTCGATGGCAGAGGCAACAGAGGCGGGGACACAAACAGGAACGGCAGCGGTTCAGGGCATCTGGCAGGCGGATCCCTTCCATACGCAGGTCGAATTCGCCGCCAAACATCTGGGCATGATGACGGTGCGCGGACATTTCGCCGAGGTGAGCGTGACTGGGATCATCGATCCCGACCAGCACGCGGTATCCTCGATTGAAGTCACTATCCAGACGGCGAGCATCCGCACCAATCATCCGCAGCGTGACAATGATCTGCGATCATCGAACTTCCTCGGAATTGACGAATATCCGACGATGACCTTCAAGAGCACCAGGATCGAGCATGTCGGTGGGGACCGATATACGTTGACTGGCGACCTGACCATCAAAGGCGTCACGAGACCGGTCACGCTGAATATGAACCGGCTTGGGGAGTTCAACGATCCGATGATGGGACACCGTATCGGCTATAGCGGCGAGACCAAAATCAACCGCAAGGACTTCGGCATGAACTTCAATCCAGTGCTCGATGGCAAGTTTGTCGTCAGCGACGAGATACAGATTTCGCTGGAGGGCGAGCTCGTCGAGAAAAAGCCGGAATAGGCAACTGAGGCATAGAGGGGACGGGCGCTCATCGCTACCGTCCCCGGCCACGGGGGATGAGCGCTTCGATGGCCTCAAGCGGGGACACCAGCGTCCCCGTATCGCTGGCGTGGATGGTGGTATCGGGCGGTGGCAGAAGGATGTGGCCGCCGTCGCGATCCAGCGAGAGGATCAGCAGGCGATACTTCGCGCGAATCTGCTTGACGGTCAGGCCGTTCAGCAGACCCGTGGGCAGGGCGGTGAATTCGTCGCTGGAGAAGATCCGGCCCGTGGCGGTGAAGGCGCGGTTGACACCACCATCGTCCAGCCCATGGAGTACAGCCGCAGCGGCGAGTGTGGGGCTGGCCAGGTTCGACGTGCTATAGGTCGTGCGAATCGCGAAGGCCGAGTTCAACTCATCGGCCAATGCGTCGCTAAAGACACGGACGACGAGATGGACATCGTGCCGGATGCCGCGCGCCGCCAGCCCAATCTGCAGATTGGTCAGATCATCGGAAGTCGCCGCAACCACAGAATAGGCGTGGTCGAGTCTGGCCTGAACGAGGGTCTCCGGGTCGCGCGCATCGCCCTGGATGATGGTGACGCCGGGGAGGCTGGAGACGCGCCGCAGAAACGCGCTATCGTCGTCGGAGAGGGAGACCGCGACAATCTCTGGCGGATTCTGAAGGCGCGCCAGCCGCTCGACGACGCGATAGCCGACTTTGCCAATGCCACAGACGATGACGGTGTTGTGGCCGGGCGCGGGATGTTGCGGCGGTATGGCAGCATCGCCGACAACATTGCGCAGGCGTGTGGCTTCGAGTGCGGGCAACGCGCCGATGAACGTCACGTGATCGCCGGTGTGGAAGACAGCGTTCGGGTCGTCGCGTAGCCGCCTGCCCGCGCTGGTTCGCTGGTCAAGAACCAGTACGCCGCTGCTGGCCTCGAAGTCACGCACGGAGCCGCTGAGCTGGCTGCCTTTCGCGATGGTGAGTTTGACGACGCCGACGAGGTCGTTGCCGATGGGCAGCGCATAGCTGATCTCGCGGCTGATGGCTGCTGCCGCGAGGGTTGGCGCGGCGAGGGCGGAATGGCTGAAGGCGGAATCGGGGCCAAATATCTTCTCCAGATTGCGATCCAGATCCTCATTGAAGGCGCGCAGGATCACGCGCATCCCCGGGCGGACACTCCGGGCGGCGAGCGCGATCTCGATATTGAGCTGGTCGTTGTTGATATCGGCGATGACGGCGCGGGCGCGTGTGAGACCAGCCTGTCGCAACGATAGCGCCTCACTGGCGTCGCCCACGATGACGGGAACATGCATGCCAAGCGTGCGAGCGACGAAGCGCGACTGGAAGCTCTGCTCGATGACGACGACCTCATAGCCAGCTTCGATCAGCCGGGTAACGACGCGCACCCCAATGCGTCCCAGCCCGCAGACAATAACATGATTGCTGAAGGTGGTCGCCAGCGAGACCTGCCATGCCTCCTGGCGGCTGCCTTTGTTGAGCACACGGCGGCCAAAGTTGAGCGTGCTCTGCACGATGACCAGCAGGCCGAGGACCGGCAGCAGGAAGAAGAGCAACTGGCCCACCACATCGCCTGGAAATGGCTCGCTGCTCTGGAAAATTAGCAGCTGCAGGGTGTTATAGAGCGCCGAGGTCGCCTCAGGATGACCATGCTGAAATTCGTAGCCAGCGCCCACCACCAGCACAATGCCGAAGAGCGTCAGGGTGAGCCAGGACTGCCGCAGCAACAGGGCGAGATCGAAGAGATTGGCGCGGAGCAGCCGCCAGAATCCGCGACGTTGCCGAATGGTGAAAGACCGCTGGCGTGCAGTCGCCGTTGTAGCGGATGCGTGCCGCTCCATGAGATTCCTTTCGGGAAGGAGAGAATCTGATGGTATCTCCAAGGCCCCCGTAGAATAGCGTATAAGCCGCGAGGACGCAAGAAGGAATAGTGCGGCTATTTGGTGTATCCAGCGCGTTGCAATAAGAGGACGGGGGGAATGTTGGGCAGCAGTCGGTCGAGAAACGAGGGATCGAGCGCGACGCCTGCCGCACTGAGCGCCTGGAGCATGACGCCGATAATCGGTTCGGCTGGACTGCGCGTAGGGCGAATATCAGGCGCGGCCTGGCGAACACTGGCAACGATCGCGTCCTCGAGGACGGTCGTCGGATGGCGAAAGACACCGCCCGCCAGCACCAGTGGAACCGCGGCGTTCTCAAGCCCTACCTTGCGCATGGCCACGCATGCGATGCTCCCCAATCCAGCGCCATGCGCGCGCACGACCCTCAGCGCGGCATCGTCGCCAGCGTCAGCCTCATCGAGCAGAATGGGAGCAAGGCTCCCAATATCATCGGGCGGTTCATGCAGCCGGTTGTGGAAGCGGTGCAAAACATCCTCAACTGACGCCGCGCCAAAGTGAGCCAGCACACGCTGTGTCAGCGTGGTAGGCGGTTCGAGTCCTAGCTCAGAACGATAGATCGCGAGCAATGTCTTCTGGCCCAGATGCGTGCTCCCGTGCCATTCGTCCTGCCAGTAGCTGCTGTGCCAGATGCGTCCATCGGCGGAGCGCGCGCCGGTAGCCGCCCCGGTGCCGCAGACGATGGAGACGCCGACCGCGTCTGGCGAGCCAAGATAGAGCACGCCAAGAGCGTCATTCTGGGCGATGACCTGCTCACCGATGCCGCGTTCGGTCATCTTGTCCCGCCAGAAGACGATATCCTCCGGCCAGTCGGCGCCAGCCATGTTGAAGACGCTGGCCACGATATCTTCGTGCGTCACATTGGCCGTACGCAGCGCGGTTGCTACAGTCAAGTCCACGTTTTCCAGCGCGGCTCTCGTCGGGTCGGGCGCCGTCTCGGACGGTGTCGCGTTATAGATATCGCCGCACGCGCCGCGCTCTACGCTCAGAATTGTGCCGTTAAGCGTGGCGACCAGGGCAAGCGTTTTTGAGTTACCGCCATCAACGGCCAGTACGCAGCGCATATACTATCTCTCTCAATGTTCCACAATGGTGACTGTGACTTTTGAATGTAGACCGGCTGTTACCGCGCTCAGGCGAGCAGACGCTCAGGCAGCAGATGCCGATGGGCAGTAGCGAAGTCGTCGTAGATCGTCTCGGCCGTGTGTAGCGAATAGACCAGTGGATGGCTGGCAAGCGCGCGAATAGCGTCGGTACGTGTGCCGCTCCAGGCGGCCTCGGCGGTCAATGCCTGATACTCACCCAGCATCTTGACCAGCCCGACGACATGGCGCGGCAGATGGCCCATCGCCAGCGGAGTGACGCCGTTGCGATCCACGAAACCCACTGTCTCGACGACCAGGTCATCGGGGAAATCTGGCAGCGAGCCGTGGTTTGGCACGTTGACATACCAGACCTCTTTCCGGTCGTTGAAGATCGCGTCCATCACGTCAATGCCCAGCTCCAGCTCGTGGATGCCGCCACGCGAGCGTGCGGGGTCAAGCTCTGGCTCGTCGCGCTCGGCCTGCTCGCGATAGTGCGCCCAGTAATCGGGGACGTTTGCCATGATGTCCTGCGCGCGGGTCGTCGGCTTCTGCTGTAGCTCGGCCAGTATCTCATCTTTGAAGTAGTAATATTGAAAATAGGAGCTGGGCAGTGAATCCATGCGACAGGCAAGTTCCAGCAGCCGCAACTCTTCGCTGGCGATGTCGGTCTGTGTGTCCGCGCGCAGGCGCTCGTAGCCCGCACGCAGCAGCGGCATTACATCCTGCCCGTCATACTGGTGGCGCACCGTCCACGAGCCGTGATTCAGCCCGACGGAGACCGCGTCCAGCTTGTCAGGGTCCAACCCAACGAGCGAGACATATTCGCGATTCGAGACGATTGGCCCCTCACAGAGCGAGACCGTCGGAATCGCCGTGTGATGTGTCACCGCCTCAGAGACGATGTTGACCGGATTGGTGTAGTTGAACAGGCGCGCGCTGGGGCAGACCGCCTCCATATCTTCGATGATGCCCTTCATGACATGAATCGAGCGCAGCGCCATGAAGAAGCCGCCCGGCCCCTGTGTCTCCTGGCCGATAACCCCATATTTGAGCGGGATACTCTCGTCGAGATAGCGCGCCTCGAATCCACCAGGACGAAAGCTGGTCAACACCGCATCGCAGTCGCGCAGCCCCTCACGCCGATTGGTCGTGGTGGTGATGGTCAGGTCGAGGCCACGGGCGCGCGCCATCTTGCGTGCGATGGTCGCGACGATATTGAGTCGGTCGGCGTCGAGATCGATCAGCGTGACTTCCGAGCCGTTGAACTGCGCGCCCTGCCAGATGAAGCTCGCCATTGTCCCTGCCGCGCGCGTGCTGCCGCCGCCGACATAGGCCAGTTTGATGCGTGCCATGGGATACAACTCCAGTCTCAGGAATGATTTGCGGATGTGGGCGCCGTTGGCGACGCGGGCGCGGAGGCGTCGTTGCCCTCGCCATAGAGAAAACAGTGCGTCCAGTGCCCGTTGCCCAGGTTGGTGCGACCGGGGAACCGCTCGCGACAGACAGGCATGGCATGCGAACAGCGTGGATGAAAGCGGCAGCCGCTGGGTGGTGTAATCAGACTGGGAATCTCGCCGCGCGCCTGGAAAGGAGCCTCCTCGGGGCGGTCAGGATCGGGCGCGGCGGAAATGAGCAGTTGCGTGTAGGGATGCTTCGGCTGCTGAATGACCGCGTCACTCGGCCCGCCCTCCATCACCTGGCCCGCATACATAATCATCGTCTCCTCAGCAAAGTAGCGGGCACTGGCAATATCATGCGTGA